>OY760937.1:0-5783426 GCA_963664225.1 Verrucomicrobiia bacterium | reverse complement strand
GGGTTGGGGATTCAAACTCTGGAGAGGAAAGGCTCCAATTTGGACAAAATCGCTTCTTTGCTGGCGGTCCCGACGATTCGGACGCACACCTTGCCGCTGACGAAGCAGAGCAAAGCTGGGATGGATTCGATGTCATAAAAAATTCCAAGATCTGGATGGTCATCCGCGTTGACCTTCAAGAATTTCACCTTCCCGGCGCACGCGCTCATGACTTCGTCCAGCACAGGTCTGATAATGCGGCAAGCTTGGCTCCACGGAGCCAAGAACACCACCACTACTGGCCGCTCTGACATCAGAACCACCGACTCGAAGTTCTTTTCACCGATTTCAACGTTCTGTGTGTTGTCCGTGTTCATGCTTTTGATTGAATCACATATTCTATCGCTCCTTAAACATGACCTGTGCCAACCTGATAACATATTTATATTATATTGCACTACAACGTGTTACATATACATTCACGTCGACAGCATACGGGTCTTATACTTGAACGTTCAATATATTGGCCGAATAAAGTTGTGAAGCCGTTCGGTTTCTGAAAGGATTCAACTCCAGTGGAATCAAACAATGATACTCGGTTCAATCCGAATTTCGCCATGCGCTTGCTCTTGGATATCGCGCATGAGCAATCAGTGGAGCGCCTGCTGCAAAGGATCATTCGGAGTGCAATGGAGCGGACTCACGTGGCCTGCGTCCAAATCTGGTTGGTTGATAAAGGAGACCGCTGCTCCGTTTGTCCTCAAAGATCGAAGTGTCCTGATCAAACCCGCTGCCTGCACTTGGCTGCTGGCGGGGGCAAATCGTTCTCTGATTCCGCCGTGCGTGTTCCGCGTTTCGACGATCCAAACGCTCGGTTGCCGCTGGGAATTGGCCTGGTAGGAAAGGTTGTTGCGACAGGTCAGCAGCTTATTCTGAGAGACTTGGACAAAAGGCCCGAAGAGTTGGCTGAGTTTGACTGGGTAGAGGGTGAACGGCTTCGAGTGTTCACTGGGTCGCCGATCACTTTCAAAGGCGAGGCTTTGGGAGTCGCAGCCGCATTTGTCCGTGAGGACATGCCAGATGATGTGTTCCCTTGGGGGCAAATCTTTGCCGACCATATTGGCGCCGCAATCGTCAGCGCGCGGGACTTTGAGGAGATTCAGCGGCTCAAGGCGCAGCTAGAACAGCAGAACACCTACTTGCAGGAGGAGGTGGTGGAAGCCAAGGCCTTCGGCGACATGATCGGCCAAAGTGCAGCCCTGCGACAGATCGTCAGCCAGATTGACCTGGTGGCACCGACGGAAGCCTCGGTCCTGATCCTGGGTGATACCGGCACCGGCAAGGAATTGGTCGCGCACGAGATTCATCGTCGCAGCCGGCGCAAGGACAACCCGCTGGTCCGGGTCAATTGCGCTTCGATCCCCAAGGAGTTATTTGAAAGCGAGTTGTTCGGCCACGTGAAAGGTGCTTTCACAAGTGCAATCAAGGACAGGCCAGGTCGTTTCGAAACAGCCGAGGGCGGGACTCTGTTTCTGGATGAAATTGGGGAATTGCCCATGGAAATGCAGGCCAAACTTCTGCGCGTCCTGCAGGAAAAACGTTATGAACGCGTGGGAGATGACCGAACGCGGCATGCCAATGTACGAATCATCGCAGCCACTAATCGGGACATGAAGAAGGAAGTGGCGGCCCGACGTTTCCGTGAAGACCTGTATTACCGGCTCCACGTTTTCCCGATCCACGTCACCACTCTGAAGGAGCGAAAGGATGACATTCCGCTCCTGGTGAAGCATTTCGTCGAGCTATCGGTGAAGGAACTCAGATGTCCCAAACCCCGGCTGACTCTGGCGGCGGTAACCAAGCTTCAGAATTACGACTGGCCGGGCAATGTTCGGGAATTACGCAACGTGATCGAACGGGCAGTCATCCTGGCACGGGGTGGTGCTCTATTCTTCGACTTACCAACGACAGATACCGCCCCCCTTCCTCCGTCCTCATCCGCGTCCCATCCCATCGGGAAGGCTGCCAACGAGTATTTCACCGAGGCGGAAATGCAGCAGCGTGAGCGCGAGAACCTCATCACGATTCTCGAAAGGGCCGGATGGAAGATCAAAGGTCCAGACGGAGCGGCGGAACGTCTGGGAGTAAAACCGACCACTATATTCGAGCGGATGAAGAGAATGGGGATCAAGCGCCCCGGAAAATGACTTTGGTTCTCAGAACCCTTTTTCGCCCCTTTAGCGACGCGCTGCGATTTCGCTGTCGGTGATTGCGGAAGCCAGCCAGCCTTTTTGCAGCCGGTCCATTCAATTTGAGGGCCGGTCGGATTGGGTGCGCAAAGAGAGCCGAGTGATCTCTCCGCGTTGGCACATGTCGAGGACTCGCGCCACGTGCTTGTAAGGCCCGTTCTCGTCCGCACGGATATATACCACCATATTTGGATTGGCGCCGTGAGCCTGGGTCAGTTCAATTTCCAGCTGAGAAAAGTTGATGGGTTGGCCCCCCAGACGGTAATCCCCATCGGTGGTGATCTCAACGGTGCGGATATCGTCCTTGGTCAGTTTCTTGGCATCGTTTCTGCCGCCCGACGGTAAGTTCGTGCGGATGCTCTGCTCCAGCAAGGGCGTGGTAATGACAAAGATGATGAGTAGCACGAACACCAAATCCAGTAGAGGAGTGACGTTGATCTCGGTCAATGTCACCAGGGAATTCTTCCGGGAAAAACGGCGCATGGCTCAGCGTCGGACCGGATCATCCCGGTCCGTCATTATTGTTCTGGTGGCACTGCTTAGGTGCTGGCGTGCCCGACCAAGCGCCTGAAGCGGAAAGTAATGACGATACATGTTGTAGTTGATCATGAAGCCGCGGGCCAATTCGCGGCCTTGTGCAAGCATGGTTGTGTTTTTGTTCAGGTCAATGCGCTCCCCGATTCCGTAGCCCGGGAAACCACAACCAACGTAGTCTGGCTCATTCCATGTGCCAGCCATCTGATGATTCACCAGCCAGTTTACTCCCCGGCGTATTGCGGGATCGAATTCGTGACCGCCAATTGCCAGCAGGCCGATCAAGGCCCAAGCGGTTTGGGAAGGCGTGTTCGGGCCTGTGCCCCGCAAGGTATCATCCATGTAGGACCCGCAAGACTCACCCCATCCGCCGTCTTGACTTTGTTTGGATGCCAGCCATTGCCCAGCCCGTCGAACTCGCGGGTCTTCCATGTCAAAGCCGACGGCCCGCAGCCCCGGCAAGACCAGCGCGGTGCCGTAAAGGTGGTTGACCCCCCACCGTCCAAACCAGCTCCCTTCCGGTTCTTGCTCGCTCATGACATAGTCCACGGCACGTTTTACGGCGGGGTCAGTTATGGTGCAGCCCATGAGACCGAGTGCTTCCAGCTTGTGCCCCGTTAGATCAGCGCTGGGAGGATCTAATATTTCGCCAAAATCGCAGAATGGTATCCTGGTGAGAATCCATTTGTCATTGTCCTTATCGAAAGCTCCCCACCCCCCACTCGAAGACTGCATTGCCCTCACCCATGCTTCAGCTCGTTCGAGTGCGGTGTCAATGCGCGTGTGGTATTCCACAGGGACCCGCCTGCGGATTCGGGCCAGGACGATGATGGCAACGGCAGTGTCGTCCAGGTCCGGGTAAAACGTATTCGCCCGCTCGAAGGCCCAGCCGCCGCACTCGACTCCCTTGACCGTCATCGCCCAATCGCCTTTGACCAGAATCTGCTTGTTCAGAATCCAATCCAGAGCGGGGAGCATCTGGGGAAAACTGTTCACGGTTGCGTCGCAATCAAGCAAAGCTTGGAGAGTTAGCAGCGTATCCCAGACTGGCGATTCGCTCGCCTGGAGATGCGTTGCTCCATCCCTCTCGTAAGACCAGTGCTGGTTCCAGGCATCGAGGCCTTTCTGTATCGCGGGATGACCCAACAAGTAACCTTCTGTCTTGAGCGCCAATAAGCTGTATATCCAAGGCGGCTGGATTCCGCCCCAGGCTCCGTCCGAATCCTGATGCCTCAGTATCCATTCCAGGCACAGTTTAATGGAAGTCTCACGTCCTGGTTTCCAAGGGCTGCTTATGTATATGTGTAACAACTTCTCGTTCAGTCGGAAATACGCGGGCCAAAACCCTGTCATCCTTTTCGGCATCGCATAATCGAATCGTTCCCGCCCATCGGGGAATAGTTCGTCCAATCGGGATTTGGACGGCAAATAGCGGACAGGGCGTCGGGCCGAGACAATCGCCAAGGGGACAATGGTAGCCCGAACCCAGCTGGCAAACCAATAAAGATTGAACGGAGTCCACGTGGGTAGGCAAATCATTTCGGGAGGGACTGCCGGGGTTTGTCCCCACGGCCATTCGCCGATTAGAGCAAGCCAGATGCGAGTGAAGTTACGAATTTTGCCCAGGCCACCGTGGGATAGTATCCACTCCCGTGCCTTCCGCACCGGGGGATCATTTGCCGCAAAACCCGAACATCTTAACGCGGCGTAGCATTCGACCGTGGTATTTATGTCCCCCATGGGCGCCTGGTGATATACCTCCCAGGATCCGTCCGATCGCTGTTCGTTTAGGATGGCACGAATCACCCCCGGAACCTTTGGGTCGCTTTCCACACCTAAGAAATGCATCCCCAGAATCCACTGCGCTTCCATGCAGCAGTTTGATTCGAGCATGCCAACCCAAAAGCCCTCCGGTTGCTGCTGGTCTGACAGCCACTGCAAACCCTTCGAGATAGCTTGATTAAGCGGAGAGGTCTCTTCTGCCAGGCATTTTTTGCTCCCGCAGGAGAGGCTGGTTGCATTCACCTGCGCCGAGGACGCTAGCATATAGACTGTTTCGTTACCACTGACGCGAGGTTCGTTCCGGCAGTTTCACCGTTCTGGGTTTTGTCAGTGTTCATGTATTGCGACGACATTTCATATTTTGCCGTGCTTATCGCAAGAGGTGTGCCAAACTATTGAATATATACTTATCACGCTTATTGTGAACATGTTATAAATCTTGCGAAGCAAGATTATTATGGGTCTGTATATTGAACGTCCAAATATATGGCTGATTTGATTAGCCATCCGCATTCTGAGAATATCCGCACGTTGCAGATCAACTGGAGGGCGACGCGGATGAAGCCATCACCACAATGATTTTGGAAGTGAAATGAGGAACCAGCATAACTGAGCAGCGTGGGTTGCTTCGATTGATCAGCAACACTGTCTTGACGTTGGTGCCGCGCATTCCGAAGTGCCTCTGAAGAGCAGTCAGCAGGCCAGCAGTGGCGTCAGTTGTGCAACATGATCGATGAGGGTTCCCCCGAGGAATTGGTCGATCGCCAGCCCCAGCAGAAACATAGCCAGGTTGATATGCACCGGTCCGATGGTGGTGCCGAGATCCCTGGCAATTCTGGGAAAACCCGGGAGGCACGTATCGATGGCGAACACACCAAACGCGTCCATGAGGCCCAGCGTCTATGCTGGTTTTCGAGCCAAAGCGGGGTAAAGGTTCCTGCAATCCAAGGTGATTCGTATACCTGCGATGGAATTTCATCCACACGGTCATGTCGTCAGCAGCGGATCATCCGTTGCGGGGGAGGTCCTGATTTTCCAGTGCAACTGAGACACCGCATTTTGCCGCGCCAGCCTCTTCGGGTCGCACCCCCACCCTCCACTCTCCAGACGGATTTCCACCTCATACGACTCTATTTCTTCGAATTGATATCACCGGAGTCTTTGATGGCTCGTAACAGGCGCCAACCGAGATAAGCGGCAATGAGGTAACCGGCACATCAAAATACTGAAACGTCAGACACGAGTTGTGGAATTCCCAACAGTTGGCCGTCCGCGATGCCGTCGAAAACTTTGCCAAGTTCTGCCCCCCACCGTTGCGAACGGAAAAGTATATCTCGCCACGTTTTCCAACCGCCTCAATGTATATGGGCTGTTTTCCACTCCGATTGTGACTGCCACACTGATGACGAATTCGGTCGTCGTTACCTGGTCGCAATCGATTTATGCAGGTTACAGGCTCCAAACGAGCACTAATTTGACCTCTGCAAACTGGATCAATTCAGGTACGGCACCATCGGTAAGCAATGGGGTTTATCAGGTCACCATGCCCGCCACCGACAACGCCACATATTATCGTTTAAAATGGTAAAGGCATGTTTGCATTCGGGTCGCTCGCATCTCCGTATTGCAAGTTTGGGCATGCAAATGAAAACCAACCGACTCGGTTGCCGTTGAGCCAACGCGCGATAAAGTTCAATTCGTGACCGGCATCTTGAGCGTGCGCGGGACACGTCCAGACGGTTAAGACACTCCCATGGCCGGGACAACGGTGACACCAAGGTTCATCGCAGACGCGGTCCATTTCCAATCGCCGCCGCTCGGACCCCCGGATAGCGCGAGGGTTTCGCCGAGAACTTTGGGTTTGTGCCCCGCCAATATTTCAAATTGCCTGGAATACTCTGCCAGATTACCGGAAAAGTTCTGATCCACGAGGATGTTAAAATCCAACGCGAGTTGTGTGGAGGACTCCCGGCAACTCCCGTGAATCCGGATTAATTCATAAAGACAAACACTCGTGGCATCACGACCGGTCGCATCAAATAATATCGTCAATTCACCGTTGTCGGATGCAAAGCCCGCCCGTTGCAGCATTGTGGCCGGTGTCAGACTCCAACTGCCGGTCTCGCTGCCAGGTAGCGACTTAACATGGCCGGCGATCAGGCCATCGCGTCCGCCAAGTTTCAGCGGCCCGAGTCGTTCATAGCGAATACCAGCGCCACCGGCGCTTTTTTTATAAATCAGGAAGGCCATTATCTTTTTTCAGGTTATGGACGATTTGCTCAAACTGTTTTTCGGAAAGATCGCATTTTTGAAATGTGGCAAATTGGCGGACTTTTTCCAACAACACGGGGAACCATTCCGATGGCAAATGGAGTTTCAATCGTTCCAATTCGCTGCTCAACAAACGCGTTCCTGAATGATGGCCAAGAACCATCTCTCGCGGGGAGTGGCCGACTATTTCGGCTGCGAAGGGTTCGTAGGTGGCGGAATCCTCCAAAAGGCCGCCGCAGTGAATACCCGACTCATGTCTAAACACCGCTGCTCCCACAATGGGTTTTTCGGGATGCAATGGCCGCCCCGAAGCCTTTGCGACAAAGTCGCTCAAAGTGGAAAGCTGGCGTGTATGCACGCCGCAATCACGGTCGAGCGTCAATCGCGCAGCCATGACCACTTCATCCAGCGGCGCGTTGCCGGCGCGTTCGCCGAGGCCGTTGACAGTGACACTTGCGGCTTCCGCACCGGATGCCAGCGCGGCAATCGTGTTCGCCGTGGCCATGCCGAGATCATTGTGACCGTGGAATTCCAAACTCAATTCCGGCACCGCGCCATGCAACGTAGAGAACAGATCGAGTGTTTGAAGCGGGTTCAGCAAGCCCACGGTATCGGCAATGCGCAGGCGGCACAGCCCCGCCGCAGCGGCTGTTTGCGCAAATTCAATGAGAAATTCCCGATTCGCACGGGATGCGTCCTGCGCGCCAACGGACAGGAATTGAAAATGATCGCGGAATTCGCAGGCCAGATTGACCAGTGTTCGCAGCACCCAGGCGCGGTCCTTCTTCCAGGCGCGCAAATGGAGTTCAGAAACTGGAAGTGAAAAATGGGCGCCATGTACCCGACAGCGCGTTGCGGCCTGGAGATCCTCGCGCGTGGCGCGACACCATGTGGTCAATCTTACAGGCAGGCCAAGATCGGAGACGGCGTTGATATCGGCGATTTCGTCCTGGCCCATTGCCGGGATGCCCAGTTCGAGCTCCGGCACACCCGCGCGGGCCAATTCAGTGGCGATGGCCAGTTTTTCGAGGCGTGAAAACACCACACCCGCCGCCTGCTCGCCATCGCGCAGCGTGGTATCAATGAGCCAGGGCTTTATGCCGGGCGAGGCACTCACGCCAGGACGTGCTCCTCCGCAACAGTGTCATTCTCAATGGCATCGAGGATTTTATCCGCGACTTCTTCGTTCACCTGCTTATACCAGACGTTCTGCGGGTAAACGATGACGACCGGGCCGTTGTCGCAAACTTTCATGCAGCCGGTGCTGGAGACCATCACGCCATCAAGGCCGCGGTCCCCGGCCTCCTGCTCGAAGTATTGCAGCAATTGGGCCGATGCCTTTTTATGGCAGACGCCCTGCGCGCCCGTCGCGCGAAAGCTGCCACACACGAAAATATGATGCGTTGGTTTGGTCATGATTATATTTTGTTGATGATGAATCGTTGATGGTTCGGAACAAATTCAACCGCAGCCGTTGCCGTTGCCTTTGCAGGTCACGCCTGCGCCGCAACTGGTGAAACGGCGTTTCATTCCCGCGGGAATCGGTTGGTCGTCAAACACCGCGCGCAGGCCCTCGTCGATCAAGCCTTCCATCTCGATCACTTTGAGTCCGTGCTCAGAGAGCACTTTCATGGGGGTGGGCCCGGCGGCATTGACCAGAAGCGCATGGCAATCCTTGAGCGAATCGGCCAGCGAGGCCCATCGCGCATCACCGCCACCAGGCGCCGGGGCCTGCCGGATTTCCTTCAGTCGGAAACTGCGGGTGTTTTCCGGATTGATTTCATAAACCACAAATCGCTCCGCCTCGCCCAGGTGCTGATTCACCAGCGCACCTTCCATCGTGGCCACAGCAACATAGGAGCGCACCTGTTCTTCAATGGAATTTGCGCTCATGGCTGCGTAATTCTGGATGCCTGCGAACTGTTCGGCGGACATTTCCTCGCCAATGTAACCGACAGCATCCGCACGGCAGCGGGCACAGTGCGTCATCTGCGGCAGATGCACGCCACATTGGAGCCGTAGACGCGCGGTGGTGAGCGTATCCGGCGCTGGCACGCCTTCAAACGCCGCGCCCGCCACCGGCACGAGCGGCATGCAATTCATGATGTCCGCCCCGAGCGCGGAAACCTTTTTGGCAATCTCAGGGATGTGGTCATCGTTGACGCCGGGGATGATGATGGAATTGATCTTTACGGTGACCCCGCGCGACTTCAGCCGCACCAACGCATCCATCTGCCGCGCGTTCAATATGGCTGCGGCCTCCCGGCCACGCATCGGCCGCTTGCCGTCACGAACCCAGGCGTATATTTCCGCGCCGATGGCCGGATCAATCGCGTTGATTGTGAGAGTGACATGGCTCAGTTTCAAATCCGCCATTTCATCGACATATGGGCCAACGTTCAAACCGTTCGAAGCAACGCACAAAATCATTTTCGGATATTTCCGGCGGACGAGACGCAGTGTCTCCATCGTTTCCTCGGGATTCGCAAATGGATCACCGGGTCCGGCGATGCCCATCACAGTAATCTCCGGGCGTTTCGCCATGACATTGTCGAGATACGCGAGGGCCTGCTGCGGCGTGAGCACAGTGCTGGTGACGCCCGGGCGGCTTTCGTTGATGCAGCAGTATTTGCGATTGCAGAAATTGCACTGAATGTTGCAGCGCGGCGCGACCGGCAGATGGATGCGTCCATATTTCTTATGGGCGTCCTTGCTGAAACACGGATGGTTTGCAAAATCAATTTCGGTGGTCGTGTTCATAGATAGCTGTAACCAACGGGTGAGTTTTCTTGTTTGCCATCAAGCAACGCATTGACGATACGATCGAATAATTCCTGTGCGCCGCGATAACCCAGGTGCAGCACGCGCTGGCCGCCGATACGATCATGAATCGGAAAGCCGACACGAATCAGGGGGATGCCGCATTTCCGCGCCAGAGAATATCCCTTGCTGCTGCCGAGTAGAAAGTCGGGCTTGAGCGCGGGGGCGGCCTCGTCCATTTCCGCGAAATCAAAGCCTTCCTCAACGCGCGTTCCAGCGGGCAATTCCGGCACCGCGGCGCGCAGGCATTTTTCAAATTTGCGACTCTTTCCGCCACTTGCGCACAGGACTGGTGTGACTCCGACCTCGCAAAGGAACGAGGTCAGGCCGATGACCAGATCCTCCTCGCCATATACAATGGCGCGCTTTTCAAAACAGTATTTGTGTCCATCGATGTAGCTATCCACGAGTCGTCCGCGCTCGCGCTGATGTTTCATAGGTGTCCTGGAACCGCTTGCTTCCTCCAGCGCCGCGAAGAAGGCGTCGCTCTCGCGGATGCCGATGGGCAGACCGAGAAGGCGATGCGGGATGGCAAACTTGTCATGCAGCACGGTTCCTGCCGTGGGTGTACCGGCGAGGACGCGGCCAAACTCGATGGCTGCCCTGGCCATCCCGAGTTCTCGTATGGCCGATACTTTAGTGCCGCCGGATTGGAGTTTCTCGTATTCCGACCAAGTCGCGCCATCCATGGTATCCGAATAATCGGGCAACAAGGTAAATGACAGGTTTAAATCGCTGAGAATCTCCTTCAAGTAACGAAGGTCTGCCGCGGAAACCATCCCGGGGAACAAGGCGATACAATTGGATATTCCACCGCCAACCGAAAGCTGCGCCACCAGTTCCCTCACTGCGGAATGAAAACCATCAATGTGTGTGCCGCGATAGCTCGCCGTGGAAACGTAAACGACGGGCGCCGTGAGTTGATCCCCGAGCTTCTCCTTCACCTCCCGCATCAGTTGGGGCATGTTTTCGCCAATGGTCTCGGCCAGGCAGGTCGTGGCCGCGCCGATCAATTGCGGCTGATATTGCTTGAGGATGTTCAACGCACCCTGGGTGAAATTGCTGCTGCCGCCGAAGATTGCGCTTTCCTCGTGGAAATTCGACGAGGCGATGTCAATCGGTTCCCGAAAATGGCTGATGAGATAGCGGCGAATGTATGTGGAGCAACCTTGCGAGCCGTGCAGAAATGGTATGCAACCTTCCACGCCGCGAAAGGCCAGACAAGCGCCGAGCGGTGTGCAAAGCTTGCAGGCATTGCGCGTGGAGGAGAAATTCCTGGAGCGCAGTTCCATGGGGTCCGACTCGTCCGAATCGCGACTCGGGATGAGCGGCGCAAGGATTTCCGCCCTGGTTTTCAATTCCAAAGTGCTGTTCATAGTGCCGCCTCCAATGTGTTTCGTTTTGCCCGGCGCGGCGCGAACTGCCAGACGGGGCTCGCCACACTGGCATAAACCTCTTTCGCGAAATTCAACATGCCGATGTAACCGGCGAGCGGTTCCTTTCGCTCGTGGTTATGGTCGCAGAAGCCGATCCCCAGTTTGTAGGCAATGGGACGTTCCTTCACGCCGCCTATAAAAAGATCCACGTCCTTTTCCAGACAGAACTTCGCCAATTCGAGCGGATTTGAATCGTCCACAATGATCGTGCCGGGATCAGCCATTTCCTGGAGCTGGCGGTAATCGTCCTTGTCGCCGGTTTGTGAGCCAACGATGGCTGTTTCCATTCCGATCAGCCTCAATGCGCGCATCAGGGAGAACGCCTTGAACGCCCCACCGACGTAGATTGCCGCCTTCTTTCCGGCGAGTTTCTGTTTGTAACGCTGGAGTTCGGGATAGATGGCCGCCACTTCGTCGCGCACCAGCGCCTGCGTCCGCGCCATGATTTGCGGATCGGCGCTGAAATATTTGGCCGCCTCGTAAAGCGCTGCGCTCATGTCCTCGATTCCGAAATAGGAGACGCGCTTGAAAGGAATGCCGTGGTCGCGCTCCATCATTTTCGCAAGGCTGATCATGGAACCGGAGCATTGGACAAGATTGAGTCTGGCCCCATGCGCGCGACGGATGTCGTCGATGCGCGAATCACCGGTGATGCATGCGACGACTTCGATGCCCATGCGTTTGTAGTAATCGCGGAGAATCCAGGTTTCGCCGGCCAGGTTGAACTCACCAAGAATATTGATGCTGTACGGGCTGATCGCCGAGGTGTCACCCGTTCCGATCAATTTGTAAATTGCTTCACACGCGGCGTGATAGCCGTCCTTCTTGGTGCCTTTGAAACCTTCCGAATTCACGGGCAGCACCGGGATGCCCGTTTTGGCGGAAACACGTTTGCAGACCGCCCCGACATCGTCGCCGATCAATCCCACGATGCAGGTGGAATAGACAAAGGCCGCCTTGGGTTGATAGTGCGCAATGAGCTCGACCAGCGCAGCCTCCAATTTCTTTTCCCCGCCGTAAATCACATCCAGCTCCTGCAGGTCGGTGGAAAAACTATTGCGATGAAGTTGAGGACCGCTGGACAATGCGCCGCGAATGTCCCAGGTGTAAGCCGCGCAACCAATGGGGCCGTGGACCAGATGCAGCGCGTCGGCAATCGGATACAGCACCACACGCGAACCGCAGAACACACAGGCGCGTTGACTCACGGAACCGGCGATGCTCGCCTTTCCGCAGGCCATTTCGGCAGTGGCCACGCCATTGGTCTTTCGCACCACTTGCGGAGAGCGGGATGGCAGCACTTCGATCATGAGTTGATAATCTCCTTTCCAGCAGCGAGGCGATTCAGGGACCCCTCGTCCATTCGCAACATTACCCATTCGTCGAGTTCCAACGCGCCAACGCCCCGGTAGAAACGGAGCGCGTTTGCATTCCAACGCAGCGCATTCCATTCCAGGCGTCCGCAATGAGACTCCGTTGCAATGGCCGCCACACGTTCCAGCAGGGCTCGACCGACGCCCTGCCTGCGACAGGCCGGGCGCACGTAAAGGTCTTCAAGGAAGATCCCGGCACGACAGACGAACGAAGAAAAGGTGAGGTAATAAATCGCATACCCCACCGTTCCACCGGCAGCGGCTGCAATGATCGCAAAACCAAGCGGATGATCGCCAAACAACGCCTCGCGAAGCTTTGACGCAGTGACCTGGAGTTCGTGCTCCAGTTTTTCAAAAACCGCCAGCTCGCGAACCATGGCGAACAATTCCGTCACGTCACTCTCCAGCGCGGGACGGAGTGTGAACGCAACGGGTCTGGCGGCGTGTGTGTTCATTTGGTGCAGGTGCAGTCTTCGTGACCGCAGCAAACGCCCACCATGACGTCCGTGGATTTTACCACTGCCCGGACTTCCATGCCTTTTTTGAGGCCGAGAGACTTTGCCGATTCCCGGGTGATGACGGCGACTATTTCCATGCCATCAGGGAGGGAAATGATGACTTCGGCGTGAATCGGTCCTGCGGTGATCTTTTTGATCTTTCCGGGTAGTTTGTTGCGTGCGCTTATTTTCATATTCTATTGAACGAGTTCGAAGTATTCCTCGGGACATTCGCGATCTTTCTTGTCGAGCAGTGCGTCGATGATCTTGTCGAGCAACCGCATGGCGCCGGAGTAACCGACTGTTGGGAACAACCGATGGCCCATGCGGTCGAGCACTGGGAAACCAAAACGCACGAACGGGATGTTTTCGGCGCGCGCTATGTATTTGCCGTAGGTGTTGGTGATGAGCAAATCCACCGGCTCGTTCTTGATCCATTGATGCAACTCGAACAAATCCGCGTTTTGTTTGACCTTCGCGTCGGGGGCCTGGTCCTTCAAAATCTCCTTCACGCGTTGCTCAAAATGGTTGCCGGGTGAGCCGGTGATGACATAGACCGGTTTCATGTCCAACTCCACCAGGAATTGCACGAGCGAGATCACGTTGTCAGGATCCCCGCTGACGGCGACCCGTTTACCGTGGAAGTACTGGTGCATGTCGCTCATCACATCGAGCAGGCGGCCGCGCTCGTAGTTGATCGAGGCGGGCACATCCATACCGGCGTAGTTGCGGAGCGCATGAATGAAACGGTCCGTTTGCGTAAGACCGATGGGTGTTTCCAGAAAGGCACAGGGAACGTTGCACTTTTCATCAAGTTCAATCGCGGCGGGATGCGCTGAGAAATGCCCAAGCGCGATGGTGGCCATGCTGTCGCCTGTGGATTTCAATTCCGCCAGGGTGGTTCCGCCTTTGGGATACATGTGATAAACGCCGGTTTGCGGCAGGTCCAGCACGTCGCTGGTGTCGGGAAACATGACGATCTTCACGCCCATTTCCCGGGCAATGCGTTTGAGTTCGCGCATGTCCGTCGGATCGACCCAGCCGGGAATGAGGTTCAGTTGATTAAAGACGTTCCCCGTTTTCTCGGCCAGGTAACGCACCATGGCCGATGTCATGTTCGAAAAACCGGTGATATGAGATCCAACAAAGCTCGGCGTGTTCGCGTGAATGACAATTTTGCCGTGTGGCACGATACCTTCGTCCCGCGCCTTCTGCACAAAGGTCGGAATGGAATCGCCGATGACCTCCGAGAGGCATGTCGTATGGATTGCCACGATATCCGGGTTGTAGATCGTAAAGATATTCGACAACGCCTGTGTGAGATTCGCCAGGCCGCCGAACACCGACGCGCCTTCGGTGAAGGAACTGGTCGTGGCAACGACCGGCTCTTTGTAATGTCGCGTGAGGTGACTGCGGTGATACGAGCAGCAGCCCTGTGAACCGTGACTGTGCGGCATGCAACCGTGGATGCCGAGCGCGGCATACATTGCGCCGATTGGCTGGCAGGTCTTGGCGGGATTGATCCGCAGTGCTTCGCGGGGTTTGATTTCCCTGGTCGTTGCGTTAAGCATAAATATTTCCTTTGCTATTGGGTCAGACTTCGTCGGTTAAGGCCGCATGCTGGCGGATAAATGACCTGGCTTCGGTTTCGCGCTTCACGCCATTGCGTTTTGCGGGATTGGCAAAGCTGGCGGTGAGTTGCGGTTCTTTTTCCCACGGCGGCACGACGTATTTCCAGACCTTCGTGCTCAACATCCGGTCGATCTCGCGGTAAAAGTTGACCGCCCCGCCGAATCCGGCATAGGGACCACCGTAGTCGTAACTGTGCAGTTGTTTGCAGGGGATGCCCATTTTTTCGATGACATACTTGTCCTTGATGCCCGAGCCAATGATGTCGGGCTTGTAAATCTCGATCAGCTTTTCGATCTCGTGATGGCTGATGTCATCAATGACCAGCACGCCCTTTTTCATCTCCGCCATCATTCCCTCGTAATCCTTGAAGGTGAATCCGCCCGCCGCGAGCGCGGCCAGTTGCTCTGGTGACTTTCGCGGCTTGAATCGCGCGGGATCGGCCTCAACGTGCAGTTCTTCGATGTTACGACTATCTGCGTCCACCTTGATGCTCGGCAGAACCTTGCGGCCTTCGTAGTCATCCCGGTGGGCAAATTCGTAACCAGCGGAAACGATTTCCATGCCGATGTCGCGAAACAAATCCTGGTAATGATGCGCCCGTGAACCGCCCACAAAGAGCGCGACTTTCTTGCCTTTGCAGCGGGTGGCGATGTCCGCCTGGATCGGTTTGAGCTTGAGCATTTCCAGGGCGATGACCTGCTCCACGCGATCGGAAAGTTCCTTGCTCTCGAAATACTTTGCGATCTTGCGCAACGACTTGGCGGTGGATTCCGCGCCAATGAAATTGCCCTTGATCCAGGGAATGCCGAACTTCTTCTCCATCATTTCCGCGATGTAGTTGATGGAACGGTGGCACATCACGACGTTGAGCATCGCGGTGTGGGCCTTGGTGACCTGGGTGTAATTGACGTCGCCGCTCAGCGTCGCGGTGACATGAATGCCGCACTTGCGCAGCAGCCCGTCGATTTCCCAGGCGTCCCCACCGATGTTGTATTCGCCCAGGATGTTGATGTTGAACTCCGCCTCGTCCGCCTCGTCATTCAGCCCGATGATGTTTTTGAAAACGCCGTTGTTGGCGATGTGATGGCCGGCGGATTGGCTCACGCCCTTGTAGCCTTCACAGCTAAAACCCATGACGTTGATGCCAAGCTTCTCCTTCATCTCGCGAGCCACGGCGTGAACATCGTCCCCGATGAGACCCACCGGACAGGTCGATAAGATCGCGATGGCCTTGGGCTTGAACAGGTCGTAAGCCTCCTGGATCGCCTGCTTCAACTTCTTCTCGCCGCCGAAAATGATCTGATCCTCCTGCATGTCCGTGGACATGGAGTATTGCATGAAATTCGGTTCGCCGGGCTTCGGACGGGCCAGATTGCGACGCGTCATCCAGGCGTAATAGCCGCAGCCAATCGGTCCATGAGTGATTTGCAGCAGATCGTAAATCGGTCCCATGACCACACCGCGACAGCCAGCATACGTGCATCCACGTTGAGTCATGATGCCGGGCACGGTGCGGGTGTTGGCGGCCACTTCCGGCGGGGCTTCAGGATCGTTGACGATCATCTGCTTCGAACGCTTTTTGCGCGTTTTCGGCGGATAGATCTTCAACATCTCCTCCCGCACTTGCTCTGCGGAAGGCAAGGGATTCGGAGTAACGTCAGTTGTTTCGGGCATAGGAATATTTGTGTTGATGGTTTAGTTCACCGCGGCGGCATCGCGCTCGCCGGTGCGGATGCGAACCACTTCCTCCAGGGGCAGAACGAATATTTTCCCATCGCCCTTCTGGCCGGTCCGGTTTGTTTTGATGATGGCCTCGACGATCTTTGGCACGGCCGCATCCTCAGCGGCAATGGTCATCATCCGCTTGGGAATGAGCATTGGACCGTCGTCCTTCAAGCGGGCGATGGCTTCCGGAGCGCCCGCTTCAGCCCCGTGAATCACCCGGAAATCCACATTGCCCTTGCCTCGTCCCAGGACCTTGCGGACGGTGAATGCTGGGAACCCGGCATCGATCAACGCAGTCTTGGTGGCGTTGACCTTGTTCATGCGGATGATGGCGATGATGTTTTTCATGCGTCCTTCGCCCCGCTGCTGACGGTGTAGGTTTCCTCCACTTTCGAGACGAATATCTTTCCATCTCCGAAAGTGCCTTTTTCGCCGGTGCGCGCCGTTTTCACAATGGTCTCCACCACGAGTTCCTTGTCGGTGTCCGGCACGACCACCAGGAGCAATTCCTTAGGCAATTCGTCATAGGTGATTTCGCCCACCTTGAGACCGCGTTGTTTGCCACGTCCGAATACATCCATTTTCGTCACTGCCGGGAAACCGGCTTCGAGAAGGGACTTCATGACGTCGTGAACTTTTTCCGGGCGAACGACTGCTTGAACCAATGTTGCCATTTATTTGTTGAGTTAATTGTTTTGTTGTGAATCGTTCAGTTATATAGACCGTAATCCATCAGGAGTTTTTCCAGCTCCGGAATGGTGAGCGGCTTGGGAATAATGAACATTTTGTTTTGGTCAATAGCTTTGGCCAGTGTACGATATTCATCGGCTTGGCCGCAGGCACCGTCCCATTCGATCACGGTCTTGCGGTTAATTTCGGCGCGTTGCACGTTGTTGTCGCGCGGCACAAAATGAATCATTTGCGTGCCGAGCAACTTGGCGAATTGCTCGATCATCTCCTTTTCGTTGTCCACCTTGCGGCTGTTGCAGATCAGACCTCCGAGCCGCACCGTGCCGGACGTCGCAAATTTCAGGATGCCCTTACAAATGTTGTTCGCCGCATACATCGCCATCATTTCTCCGGAACAGACGATGTAAATCTCATCGGCCTTGCCATCGCGTATCGGCATGGCGAACCCGCCGCAAACCACGTCGCCCAGCACGTCGTAGAAGACGTAATCGAGATTCTGGTCGGCGTTATAGGCACCGAGCTGCTCGAGCAGGTTGATGGAGGTGATGATGCCACGGCCCGCGCAACCAACACCCGGCTCGGGTCCGCCGGACTCGACACACAAGGTTTTGCAGAAGCCATCGCTGCGAACGTCCGCAAGTTCCACGTCCTCACCTTCCTCGCGCAGAGTATCCAACACGCTGCGTTGCGACATGCCGCCAAGGAGCAAACGCGTGGAGTCGGCCTTGGG
Source organism: Verrucomicrobiia bacterium (assembly GCA_963664225.1). Classification (GTDB taxonomy): domain Bacteria; phylum Verrucomicrobiota; class Verrucomicrobiia; order Limisphaerales; family UBA1319. Next base: position 5,765,708 of record OY760937.1, on the reverse strand, counting down.
ATCGCACCCCACCACCATGACTTTTTTGCCCATTTCGGCCAGGCCCGCCACGGTGTTTTGGGTCGTGGTCGATTTGCCGATGCCGCCTTTGCCGTAAATTGCAACTTTTCTCATAATCGTTTTATTCGTTCATTTCTGCTGGCTGACTTTGCCGGTGGCCTGTTCGCTCACCGCCACCTCACTACGCAGCTTGTGTGCCAGCGGCCTGTTCAGCCACGTTACGCGGCAGCCGGAAGTGAATATCAGGCAATAAAGACAGGGGTATTGTGCGGAATTATGCGGCTGGACGAAGGCAGGGCGCTGAAACAATGAAGGAACGAAAAAGCTACCTTAAGGTGGCTTTATATGGGGAACCTACGCGGATGTAGCCTCGTCCAGACTGTTTTGGCGGAAGCGTTTGAAGTCGATGCCAAACCGTTTTACGCGCAGGCCCATCTGGCGTTCGGTCAGGCCCAGGTTACGCGCAGCGGCGGCCATGTTGCCATCGCAGACTTTCAGTTCGGCCACAATGAGTTCATACTCCAGTGCAGAAATGGTGGCATCGAGAGTGCCGCCGGACTTTTTCTCGGACGCATCCTTCTTCTGTAACGTTGGCGGCAGGTGATGGGCTTCGATACACTTGTCCTGGCAGAGCAAGACCGCGCGTTCCATGCAGTTCTCCAGTTCGCGCACATTACCCGGCCAGTGATAGCTCGTCAGCAGGTCGATCGCCGCTGTTGAAATGCGGCGAACGGACTTCTGATTGAGTTTGGAATACTTCTCCACAAAATAGTCCGCCAGCAGGAGCATGTCGGATTTTCGATCTCGCAACGGTGGAACGTATATCGGAAATACATTGAGCCTGTAATATAGATCGGCGCGGAATTTTTCCTGCTCGATCATTTCCTCAAGGTTCCGGCTGGTGGCGGTGATGACGCGCACATTGCAGCGAATGGGTGTGTGGCTGCCCACGCGCTCAAATTCCTTTTCCTGCAGGACGCGCAACAACTTCACCTGCGTGGTCGCGGAAATATCGCCGATTTCATCTAGAAATATCGTGCCGCCATCCGCCACTTCAAAGCGGCCTTTGCGCATGGCGACGGCGCCCGTAAACGCCCCTTTCTCATGGCCGAACAATTCGCTTTCAATGATCGACTCCGGCAACGCGGCACAGTTGAATTTCACGAATGCCCTGCCTTTGCGCTGGCTTTGGTCGTGAAGGGCGCGGGCAACGAGTTCCTTGCCCACACCGCTTTCCCCGCGAATCAACACCGTGGTGGTGCTGTTGGCCACCTGCTCGATATGGCGGTAAACCGAACGCATGGCGCTCGAATTGCCGATCATGTTCGGCGGTCGAAAACTGGTTTTGATCTGCTCCTGCAACCGGTTGTTTTCGCGCTGGAGGGCCTCAACCTTTTCCTGGGTGATCCGGTGAAAATGAACGGTCTGCGCAATGACGTTGGCAATGAGCGAAAGAAGCCTCCGATCGGACGACAGGCCCGCATTCTTGTCCAGGAGCCTTTCCACGCTCAACGCGCCGACAACCTCTTCGCCAAATTTGATGGGCACGCAAATGTAGGCTGCCCGTGCGAGCGCGGGATCCAGTTTCTTTTCCTGCTCCCAGCGTTGCTTGAGCATCGGCTCCCTGGAAATATCTGCAACCACCACCGCCTGGCGCGTGGTGATCACCTGCTGGATCAATTCGCGGCAGGCCTGCAAATAGTCCTGCTGGCTATGCCCGTCGGGCAGTCCAATCGCCTCGCTGATGCTGACTTCGTTTTGATCCCGATTCAGTATGGTGATGGTGCCGCGCTTCATGCCCAGCACCTCGGCCATTTTCAACAACACGGGCCGGATCACGTCTCGCAAATCCGAACTGCTTTCGAGCGTGTAGGAAATATCGAAGAGCAGACTCAATTCGTCCACAACACGACACCCCATGGGCGCACCCTCCGTTGAGGAGGGCTTTGCACCCTTGTTATCAATTCCCGGACATCCCGGCAGACATTTATCCAACATCTTCCGCACCCCGGAGGTTCAGCACGGATCGTGCCACTGGCTTTTCAGCGTCCTGGAATGGAACAAAAGCTGCTTTCCCTAAAGTAAAACACGTCAAATCCTAATATGTGCCGCGGGAACGATCAAAAGAGGCCAACATTTGGAAATTGCACGTGTTCATATTTGCCCACCGTGCTCAATGAATTACAACGACCTGGTTCTCATTGGAATAGGGTATTTACATCCCGCGACGTACTGTAACGCGGTTATTGCGTTGGCCTCGTATTCGTGAAAGGCAGTCGCTATTGTCGGATGAGGAAAAATTGCCTCGGAACGTTCGTGGTTATCCGCCAGAAAAACAGGGCATCTGGACCATGATTACAGGAGAAGATCATCCTGACCTTAACTGAGTCAGCAACCTCCCGCAAAGCCGGGGGAACTCCTATGGGATTAGCGCATGGCCGGTAAGCCTTTGCCCATCACCGAAGCCGATCTGCGCCAGTGGCGCTTGATCGAGGTGTTCCGCCTGGCCCTGGACAAAATCCCCCGACCCGAGGGGACGCATTCCAGTTTCGAGGATCCGCGCCGTCGGCTGCTTTATGCCGACTATTTGTCCCTGATGCTTTTTGGGCTGTTTAATCCCGTGGTTAAAACAATGCGGGCGATCTGCTCGGTCAGCCAGTGGAAGCAGGTGCAATCGGAGGTTGGCGGGCGCTCCGTCAGTCTGGGTTCCTTTTCCGCGGCCCAACACCTGGTCGATCCCGCGCATCTGGAACGGGTGTTTGCCGATCTGCTGGACCAAGTCCACAGTCCGCTGCCGGAGAATCAGCCGCTGGACTGGCAGCAATGGTTTGCGCGGAATAGCTCGGTCTTTGCGGCCCTGACACGGATGGCTTGGGCGCTCTATAGTGGAGGAAGGGCGGGTTTTCCCCACAAGGCCCTGCGGTTGCATTTGAATTTCAACGTTCTGTTAAGATAGCCAAGTAGCGTCATATCCACCCAAGCCCTGATGAAAATACTGATCACCGCCGTCATGGATCGCCTGGAGAGCGTGCCTCGGCGCTACTTTCCAGCTCCTTCCGCTTCCCGCCGCCCTCAATCTGCTACGCGGCCAGCGTACCTCTCCGCCAATTTTCTCAGCTTTGCCGCATGATCTGGTCGCCAACCGCGCCGCGAAGCCCATGTTTCAACCTCAGCAGGTTCAAACAACATACCTTTGTCCCTCAGTCCTTTAAATACCCGTGTCGCGTGCTCATTGTCTGAAGTATGACCCAAGCCAGTGGTCAGATTCACCGACCTTGTGAGTTCCTCCAAAGCGGCTACTACGCTTGCGTCTAGATTCGGCTCTTGCGGCTGCACCTGCTCGCCGACAACCGTAGCGTTCCAGGTTCGCTGCCAGTCGTTACCCTCGTCTTCCAGCCATGGCACATACACTATGCCGTCAACGCCGCTGAGCCCGTCAATCGCCTTCATTCGTTCCCGGTCGGCGTAGAACACCAGGATTACCCTTTCATGTCCTGCCTTTTGCATCGTGCTGATGCTCTCAGCCCTGAAACTGACGCCGCCGCATAACGTCACTGCTTCACCTGAGACCAATCGCTTCGCAACACCCTGGCCGAGGAACTCCCCCACGACGGTCGTCGCCAGGTTTGCCTTCTTCGGTATGATTAATGTAAAAGCTTTGGTCCCCACCTTCTCGCAAGTCTTCACTGCAGCCGCAAAGCCTTTAACCACATTCCCATGATTCCCACCAGTGTTTCGAACGAGTATTTTCACAGTGTCCCCAGTATCACATGACTGTCAATGCTACCTCACTCAAAGCCAGAGCAACTGCGCAAGCAGTGCATCCGACTTTACCTTGCCGGGAAACTCCCGAATTTCCGACTTGGCCCGACTCGGCTTTACATTGTTGTAAGTTCTATAAGAAATAACGAAGTATGACTCAACGCGCAACAACTGGTTTCACAGCCATCCCATAGGGAGATAAAAGCGGGGCAAAAGCATTCAGTTTCCTCGAAAAGTGAGGCATGATTTAAAAGGTGGCGTTGGGAGTTTTCATGGTCTCTTACATAATCAATTCGGCCTTTTTGCCAAAATGCCCGTATGCTGTCCCATGGTTTTAGCTAAATCCAGGCAGATAGGCCTGTTCCGGTGTGGCCAGATAGCGAAAGTGACCCCCGGCTGTCCCATAGTGGCGCAGCAAACCCACCTAGTCCCATTTGCGCCATAGTGACGAACGAAGGATGGTGAACAACCGGCTGAAACCATGGCTCCAGTCCGATAGAAACGCCACATACCTCAGGAGTAAATACACCAGAAGCGCCGTCCAAACCTGCCAGCGCACCGCGTTGGCGCTGGTGCCCAGAAAGTCGGCCAGTTGCAGGGTCTGTTTGATCTGGTCGGGTAAGAGGATGGCCTTTCGGCCACCCTCTCCCCTAAGAACCGTACGGGAGACTTTCGCCTCATACGGCTCACGCCGTTGCAAAGCCCTGCTACGGGCAGGGCCGGTCCAATCATGACGGTTATTTTCCGTCACTCGCTTACAGCCAAGGCTTTGCCGCTAAACGAGTGGGTCAGCAGCCGTTGCAAGATTTTCACCTTGCCCCAGCGTCTATCCCGTGTGGCGTTCACGATACGGGCTTGCAGCCTTTTTACCTGGCGTCGACACCGGTTCCAGTCGATCTGGTCCCAGTGCTGTATCAGGTCGGAGGATGCACACATGGATAAATCCACGTTCATTTGCGATTTCCTCCACAAAAAGGTTCTGCCAACGCTCTCGTGACGCTCGACCTGCTGGAAGTCTGCCCGCTTTCGCGGCGGGGCCATGTTGCCGCCCCTATCCATTCTGTTATCGAATGGCTTTGGTTTGTTCCAGCTATCCTCTGCCCGGCACTCCATGGGCGGACCTTGCGGCGCACCTTGCCTCCGAGAAGACGGAACACCGGGTTTACCGTGTTTCGTTCACATAACACGAATGATTTAGCCACCGCCTCTACTCCGGCAATCGACATTGTCCGTGTGCCCCGATTCAAAAGCGAGGCAACCGATTGCATACCTTTTGGTTTAAGCCTGATCAGCATCTTTGGCTTATTGGTTTAACGATGCTTGTGACGGTTCATTGTGTATTGGGCTTGTCATCCAGCCTGACTGTAAACGGCGGCTGGTGGCCAAAGAAGTGTTGCAGGATCGCCAGTGATGATACGCTGTTTCACGGCGTTTAACGATTCGGCCTTCCTAAGTTCACCCTTGGCCGAACGATCAATGGCCTCCTGCATGAATGAACCTGCCTTCTTGCCGGAGAGTTGGGTTTTCGATTCAAAAACGAGTAGCGTGTCCGAAGGCGACCATTTGTCGGCTCTCTGAAACCGAAGGTCGAGGACGTCATTTCCTTTTTTCGATTCGTTGCGAACCGTCTTGTCGTCGTAACGTGTGCGGAGAACCCAATAGCCCAATTGAAATCCGACGCAGGCGGCAAATTCGTCTGCCTAATGCTATTACACACCACAACCACAGTTTTGCGTCTGGTTTAGCTATCGAGGCTTTTGGGGAGATCTGAGTTATTGCCCGGCGTTGCCCTGCCTCTTGTATCGGTTTAGGTCTTCGGTTGTGATTCTTAATACAAATCCATGTTCAACGGCCTCTATTCTGTCTTTGCAATATTCTGCAATGTCTTCTCGGGAAATCGCTCGCAAATCCTGAAGGACTTCGTCGGTGAACTGACACGAGACTCTTTGTCCATCAATCAAAGCCTCATAACACTCAATGAATAAAGTCGGGTGCAAGGCGTGTTTTCCGGTAAATTGAATCATGGCCCTGACGCTAAAGGCCGCAGTAGCAAGTCAGCAAGTAGTTAATTCGGAAATGTTAAGCTCTGAATAGATCGAAATTTCATACCCGCTAATTGCTGTGGCTAAACTGGCCATCTTCACGAAATAGGTGGCGGGGTTTTAAATCGGGGATAGGGTTTTGGACGCCGTTTGGCTGCGCGAGGTTCTCGTCGTCCAGTCTATGAAAGAATCCAATACATGAAAACCTCAATCTTGAATGCAAAAACGAATCTATTGCACGAAGTTTGCTCCAGGATTGAGCAGGCAGAGCTAAACAAGGTTTTGCATTTTGTTGGTTCCTATGTTGTCGCTTGAATCGTCAGGTTTTGCAAATAATTCCAAAAGAGCGTGATCTGGAATAACTCAACTTTGTTTTTCCATCTCCCAATCTCTCGAGACCTGGTCAAAAAGCCTTCTGCCGGTTTCAACTCTAACATCACTCCAATCTTCTTCTCGTAAACTCCTAACGATATCATCCGGGATGCCATTGCAACCCGCTATGAAGCCATACATGCGCGAGGTTTCCGCCACGATAATATCAATCAGGCAAATTATCCCTATCGACAGCAATTTGCATTGTTCTTCCACAGCCATCCCATAGGGAATAAATGAAAAAGGCTGGAACGTTCTGAGTTAACCTGCCACACGGCAGGGGTGAAAAAAAACAAAAGCATTCCAGCCGGTTCGAAATTGAATCTGTTAGGGCAGATTTGCAACTTCGTTCCTGAGTTTTTGGTTTCCACGAGAATAGCGCGGGAAGCCTACGTTGATAAGATGGCCAGAACCTTCAGTCTGTGGAGTCATGTGGTGGTGGTATTGAACTCCGTGAGCCTCTTCAGGTGTATGTCGACGGGTATTCAGATGCTGAATTCCTTTCAGAAGAACAACTGGCTCAAATACGGCGTGCCGAAATGGGCGATCAAATCCCGGAATGAAGCCGACAAACGTTCGATGCTGCCGCGTGCCAAAGCCGACCTGTTGGCCAAGAGCGATCAACTGAATTCGAAATCTAAGCACCGCCACGCTTTCTTTGCAGGGGCAAGATGCAGCAAAATCAACCTGAAAACGTGGCGGGAAATTGCATTGCAACGAATGTTTGGCGGGAAGTTCACGCTCGTCACCGCCAATCATTTTGCCCAGTTACGTTTGATGACCTTTCCGTCATCTGTATTCCGTTCATAATTAGAGACTTATGCTTTTGTGAAAAACCGTTAATTGCCATTCTTTAACTCCGGGGACAAGTGCCAGCAAATCCTTTGGCCGGTAATCACTCGTCTCGCAGACAAAATAAACGTACCTGCCACATGTCGAATCAATGGGACGCTTGCTCGAATCGGGTCCAGCCGTTCGACAAGACCGCCTCAATGGCCACCCCGAACTTGTCACCATTAGCGATGTTAGCGGCTATTTGAATTTCTCGAAATGTTTTCATAGTGGAAAAGGCTTAAAAGGGGCTATTTGGTCAATTAAGGGCCTTTTCTCACCACCGCCACTGGTCGATCGCGGGCGATTCATCCGAGCACCAAACAACGCGACTGCGATAAATAATAAAGTGGCTTCGACAACCAACGGTTCTCCATACCGACGGCAACAAGGTTACCTCCCCATTCCGGCGCTGCTGTATTCGCCACGACGGGCTGGCATCCCTGACAAGACTCAGTTGGATAACGTCTCCACAACCGCAGGGACAACGCAAGGCGGCAGCCCAACTACAATCTTCGTCGCCAATCTGGTAAATGATATTAGGCTGAAACGACCTCAGCATCCGATCCGTTCGTTCTGTCCGAAAGCGCACTGGTTCATTTCGATTTGAGCGCAGCCAATCAGCAAGCCAACCTCTGAAAGTCCGTTTCATGATAATGCGGGATTTCCAAGCAGCGGTTGAGCATCGCCACGTCCAACATAGCGGGACAGAAATTGGCAGGGCGGACCGTCTGACTGCCGTAGCCAGGCGCCATCACAGAGCGAGAACAGTTGATAACGAAATTCCTCGTTGGAATCCCGCCGGAAGGGGTGCAGGCGCGCTAACATCTCGTTGACAGCGTGGGTTGCGATAAACCCATTGATACTGACTACTGCTGGACGGTCCACCGCCACACCTTTTACGTATCCCTCGTTATGCCGGGAGTCATATTGTTCCGGGTTGGTGCGCTGTAACGACTGCGCCTCAACCTGTTTCGCTGTGATCACACCACGAGATAACAAACTCGAGCCGCCTGGGAGAAGATAGTGAAGGGCACAGCATATTTGCTCAACGCCGCCATGTCCATCCGCATCCAAACGCACACCAATATCCACATAAGGGAGCAAGTAATAGGTCGCAATGCGGTTTAAGGTTTCCCGGCCATCAGCTGAATCCATGCACCCAAAAAGGAAATCGCAAGAAGCCAGAGCCTTAACGACCCCGGCGCAAGCTATTTCTTTAGCGTGAGTTTCGACGATGGTTCCAAATCCCACTGCCCGAACTGAATCGGCCAAAACGTGCACTTTGGGCCGATCGAGGTCTTTTGCGGTCGAATTTACAATCCGGTTGAGGTTCTTTTTCTCAATTGTATCCGGATCCACTAATATAAGCCGACCAACGCCCAACCTTCCTAGAAGTTCGACGACCCAGCTTCCCGTCCCTGAACACCCAACCACGCCTACCGAAAGCGACCGCAGCAGATTGGTTGTTCCATCGCCGAACGCCTGCCTGGTGCGCAGATCCTTGTCATTCCCCAAATTAAGCAAATTCACGTGCATGAAAGACACCGTGTCACCCACCACCATTATTTGATCAATTGCGGTGAAGCCCGCAGTTGTGTTGACTATGCGGCCATAAATCTTGCCTGCCGGCATCATAAACGCGCTGATAAGGCAGGATTCACGATCCAAAATAGACCCGATTCCCTTCGCCAGATCTGTATCCGTTTGGTCGTCTTGTGGAGAAAATCGCTCGTAATTTCCCGGGTGGGAATGAATTTTCAGCACCCACAACCCCCGCTTCAGGGCCTTTTCCAGCACCGGAATTAAGACATGCACATCCCACTGAACAGTTACGGCAGTCCGTAAAGTGCAGGCATCCCTCGGAATTTCGATAATTTCATGGACGCAGTACGCTTGTCGGTCAGTCGCGAGACTGGAACCGCACAGGGCGAGTGCTACCATTTCCTGACCGTCGCCGGGAAAAAGGTGCCGCTGGAGTTGACACCGTTGTTCCTCCGTCATTCTTAAGGTAGTCATCATGGGAGTTTTCATCCTCTCCCCACGCCCTGCTCCAGCCAATGGCGCGTTAGAACGATGTGAGTGCCGAGGTTGTGCTGCCCAGGCACCCAAGTGTAATGTCGGGACCATCGCTGCCAAGATTTGCCATCCACCTGCATCATGCATTCTGTCTGCCGGAGCGGTTGCCCATCCAGACGCTGAAGGTGAGGAAAGAAATATGCCATGTCCAGCGGAGAAACCGGATAGTTTCCCGGGATCTGTATGGCAACGGACCCATTCGGGTGATTGTAGCCCGATGGAAACGCAAACCCATGGAGCAGAAGCCATTGCCCGCTGGGATCACGGAGCGTCTCCCAATTCACGCCAAGCGTATCTAGGTGCTCAACGTCGTCCTCCGGCAGAGTAAATTCGCGGCGCATAGATTAACCCTCTTGGACCTGGCGGGGCAGTGTATTGAAACGTTCAATCCCGGATTTGGTGAAGTCGACGATATCGCCCAGTTCAATCGTGTGCAAAGCACCACCTTTGGACTTTTGGGTTAAAATGAAGCTCTCTGGTGGCGTTTTTCCTGCCAGAACCAAGATTTCAATGCCTTTCATGCACGCCTGGTGTACCACAAAGTAGCGGTCATCCACACGGATGCGATACCGCTTTGCCCTCGGTGGCTGTTTCCCAGCCTTGGCGTACGATTCAAGATCGACCTCTTCTTCTAGTTTTTCGATTTCTTCCACAGGTTCACCAATTTTCTTGAGGTCTTTTTCCACCACTTCAGCCGCCTCTGGCGATCTTCCATTTTCTTTCATAATATTTGGTCTTTCGTTAGGTTGTCTCGGAAGCTCTTTGCTCCTCCTTCACCGTCATAACGATTTAGCGTTTCATGGCTCAGGAGGTGACGTATAAGAGAAGAAGTAATGACCATATAAGCACAATGTAACGGCCAAACGTTATAATCTTGATGGAAGACGTCGCCCAAAACAACATATTGGAAGAACCGGAACCCGTCACCGGATTGGTGACTTGCTCTCACCCCGAACTCGAGCGCGAGTCTGACGACGGACTGGTCACGTACATGGCATTTAAGGACACCGATGAGGAATTGGCCCTTAAGGCTTGTGAAGAGCTACACCGGCGCCATGCCCGCTTTTTGCTGGCTTGGTGCATCAAATACCGCCAAGAGACATTCGGGGAATCGGCAGAGAGTTTTGTGAACGCTGCGTTTCTTAAGGCTTACCGGGAGGCCGAACATTTTGTGTGCACCGATCCAAGCCAGAGCACCGCACAAGTGCTGGCTTGGTTGTTCCGGATAATGAAAAACCTGTTTTTGGACAGCCTGCGTGCGGAAAATAGACGTCCAGCCGTGCGGTGCTCGGACGAGGACACCGAGTGGCTGGAAAATATAGAGGAGAAACGTCAGGCGACGGCAGAGCAAGTCCCGACCAGCCGAAAAGCTGCGGTTCTAAGATTCCTGGAAACTTTGTCTCCAAAGGACCGGGAAATTCTGACGGTCACAGCTGAGTTCTGGGATCCCGAAAATGGGGAATCGGTAATTGATGACGATATCCGTGAGGGCATTTGTAGAGAATACGGATTAACCGAGTCCAGTCTTCGGGTTCGTCGCAAGCGTCTTAGAGACCAAGCTAAAGCATTCATCCAAACACACGCTTAATAACATAAATAATTTAACATAATGCAACATATGAAGACCCACTCGAATAGTGAACAGCCGAAAGAGCTTTCGGACGCTGAGTTCGAAGCAGCTGTGTATGCTGCACTTCGGGATGATGGTTATCTCTTTCCGCGTATCACGGAAGATGTCGCCTCACTGAAGGCTAGCATAGACATGAATGGAGTCCCAACCCCGGACACCGAGAAGTTTCGCCAACTCCTGCGCCAGAGCGAGGAGAATATTGTGGAATTTCCGACCACGACGAGAATTGGTTCTAAAATTAGTTCACTTCAAGTTGAGCAGGATCTCGAAAAACTCGCCATGGCCGCTAGGAACGGCGGCGAAATTACCGAGGAAATCCGTAAGCGTATGGATGCGGATCGGGCCAGGGCAAAGGAACAAATCAACAATGGCGCTTATTGACCTACCTCGGGAACGTCATATATTCATCTCGGAGTTGGCAGAGGACGTTTGGCAAACCCATTCCAGAGAACGTCAAGTTTTTTTGGATGCAATTGTCAATGCATCTGGTGTAACCCTCTCTTATGGCGACTATGGAAACGCCTTTGACGGGTTGTTGGAACATAGAAGTTCCAAATTTCACATATACTGCAACACGACCCGGGGACAGCCCTGTAACTCTCCTCGGGCTCGTTTTACAGTTGCCCACGAACTGGGCCACCTTTTCATCGATGAACACCGCAATGCACTCTTGGCAGGCCTGCCACCGCATTTTTCCTTTACGGAACATCCAGCGGACAGTCCTATAGAGGTGGAGGCAAATCTCTTCTCTGCAAATCTTCTGATGCCTGGCCAGGAATTCCGCAAAGCACTGACGGAGGTTTCACCTGGGCTGCGAGGCATAGTCGATATTGCCAGCACGTTTAGCGTTTCCATTCAGAGTGCAGCTCTGCGTTTCACCGCCATAAGCAAAACACCCTGTGCCATAGTTATGTTTCGCGATGCTGGCAAACCCTGGTGGGATATTTCCCCAGAACTGAAGTCACGAGGGTATCAATGGGTTAAGAAGTTGACCAATGAAGTGATACCCGCTGATTCAGCCACGGGCCTAGCGATGCTTGATAACACCCTGACGTTGGGAAGGGTGCATCAGAACGGAACGGTTGCCAGCGCCTGGTTTACAGGTGTCGCCGAAGGCAGCCAATTTGACGAAATATTCATGGAATCGGCTATTCGCCTGCGGAGCCGAGGTGTTCTCACATTATTAGAACCACGGACAATTTAGTGTATCCGTCAGGAGATGCGGCAATAGGTAATGGTCAGGCTGAAGTGGTTAAATTGGGGGCGTTTGTTCAACGACAATCATTCTTCTTAGGTCATATGATTCTAACCAATTATATGTGCATGTTGCATTTTACAATCGTTCTTTCATTCACATATCATTCCTAATTATAGACTTATTTTTTTGAAAGTCGTAGCCGCCATTTTTTCACTCCGGGGACGAATCTCCCCTGCAAACTGTCCACGTAGTCGTTGATCCGAGGTCTTGTCGATCGGGGTTTCTCCTTCAATCCATGGGTCTGTCCCTGAGGCGGATCAGACTGGAACCCGGCATCATCCATAAAAAGAATCACGGACGCCTACTTTTTGGCCCTTTTTGTGAGCATGGGATAGGTTTCATCCACCACAACTGCACCGCTCGAGGCGCGACAGGGGGATTTATCGCTGAATACGCGTTTCCGACGGTTTGAACTTCGACGCGCATATTTATTTATGGACCAACCTTGTCCAAATAGTCATAGGTCCCCTACAGATGGGGGCCAGACGAGGGAAATCAGGGAGTAATGAGCAATTATAGATACGACCGCGCTCCGGGGCGTATCGGTGACGACGGACATAGCTATGCGATCAAAAGGCACATGGCAAATCTGAAGCTTCCTGCGCTTGTCCGTCATTGGTTGAAAAGGATTGCCGCACAGATCGACAAGAACTGGGAAAAAACTACCAAGGAATGGCCTCAACCATGACTCAGCTTCAATGTTTTGGTCGAGGAACTTGACGCCCAAATTATGCCTCAAGGCGGCGTTGCTCAAGATGTCCGTATGATCCTATAGACTCTGCCCGCCGAAAATCCTGCACTCCAATCAGAGTGGGGCGGCACATGCTTCCTGAAGTTCGACGTGCCATCAGTTCCATTTGATCTCCAGATTCCCATTTCGGTGATCATCCCAAACCGGACCAATGCCGAGGCAATATTGAAGAGCGCAAGTTGGGAAGGCACGTGCTATTTTATTGGAAATGGTGCATCCCCAATTCCGGCACAAAAAAACGCATAATAGGGCAGTGGACTTCCGAAGCCGAATCCCTTCTGCCTCTTGTTTTTGCTTCCTGTGTTTGTGGTGTGGCGCTGACAGCTGATTCGATTCAACCCGGGTTATGCAGATTCCACCGGCTCCAACGACCTGATCACGTCCGCATGTCATCGAGAAATCCTGACGGAGGCTCAACGCTCGTGACCAGCAAATGGTCTCTTGCCCGGGTACAGGCAACGTAGAGCAGGTGCCGCTCAGTGTCATACACTTCCTGCAAATCAGCACGAGAGATATTCCTGATGCGCTGCTTTGGGCGGTTGAAATATTATGCAATATCGATTATTTTGCACAAGTGCTGAATGTGTTGATGGGTAGATTTGACAACTACCACAAATCCAAGATAAGGTGAGTCTTTATTAAACACAAACCCTTGGCATTCTATCAGGCTCGTAAGCTGCCGTTTCCTTTGAGATATGACCTGAGAAACCAGCCAGTTTCTGATTCTATGAAATGAATTTCAGAACCTGTTCTTTTTCCGTTAGGCGTTTTTTCGCGCATGAAAATATAATCCACCACTCTAGCGCCTCGGTCAATATGCGGCTGCGTGCAGGGGTGACGTTGCGGCATGTGTGTGGACACATACAACGTATCCGCCAGACCAAGTGGCTAATAGGCAACGATCAGGCTGAAGTGGTTAAATGGGGGGCGTGAACCACAGAACTGGATCCTCAAATCGATTTCCGCAAACCACATGTGAACAACGTGCCCAACGGATCCTTCGCTATCACCAGAGTGAATTGACACGGCGTGCCGTTGCTTCTGAACATGGCGTCGGATTGTCCACTCTTAGGGCGGTGGCTCAGAAATTCGGCCCACACACCACTGTGGAACCACTTGCGCTACCACATTTTCTACTGGAAACCACACATGTAATCACGCTGTATTGTTATGCCAAACAAGAACTTATGAAAGAAGATGAATTAACCAAAAAGGCGCAAGAAGAACAACGACTTTGCGACCAGAAGGCGATCGATGAATAATCCAGGATTCGCGAATATGCGCGTTATCACGCATTGAAACGTTACCGAAGTTTCACATCATCGGCCACACCAACAGAAGAGCAATCACCACATTCCTCATCACGGCCAACGTCTCTCAGCCGTCTCAGATCCATCCGTTTTCCACAATCCCTCTGGGCCCAGAACATTCACCAGCCCGGGTTAAAGCAGCCCTGATGATGCTGAAAGGGAGGACGAAACCAGCGGGTCTCGTTGTGGAAAAGGAATTCCCACAATCAACGAAAGTGATCGTTTGCCTGGGTCACCGTTTCCCTGATCCAATCGCGGGATTATCGATCCGAAATTCAAGGCCCGTGAACTGAGTGAGTAATTTCTCCAGCATGCGCGCCTGCTTTTGGCGCTTGCCCCGGTCATCGACGGTTGACGCAATCAGGAACGGCGAAGAACACGGTGGAATCTCCTGAACTTTCCCCGGACCGTTACCGACCGACATGGAAAGCAGCGACTCGACGGGCACTCCCAATTTTTGAGCAATCGCCGCCAGCCGTTTTTCGGCTGGGCTACTGAGCCCCTTTTCCCAATTGCATACCGCAGCCGGGGTAACGCCCAAAAAACGAGCGAATTCGACTTGCGACAACCCTCGCTGAACCCTTAACAGCCGAATCGTTTGAAAAAAGTCATTTTTAATTTGCATTATTTTGTATTTCGCTGTATCTATTGCATTATACCATACCACATCCGCCATATGGAAGCAAAGCCGAAACGCCCCGAAGGGGATTCGCCAACTCGGTGGCATGATTTCCCGCGCGGCTCAATTTGCGCAGTTTTCGGAGATTTATGTCGGCTCCACGCAGTCGCGCCCATACAAGCAAAGCTGACCCGGCACCCCTCAATCGACGGCGTATTTCATCGCAGGGCAAACAGCCGACGGAAGCTGCCAATGTAATCATGAACCAGAAAAAGCCACTTAAAGATGCAGCAATCTTTAAAAGATTGCGACCCAACGATCCATCGCGACCCTCTTCCAGCGCGTGGTGAACTGCTGGAACTGTTGTGGGCTCCCATCATCGTTTTATGTGCATCATATACCAAATGACACAAGAATTGGATTATCTTGTCTGGACGCGGCAGAAATCGGGGATCGCGCGCCGACCCTCCAATCTGCTCAATTAGAATCAAATGAACGCCCGGATCGGGGCCATACACAGTCCAAAAAAGAAAATGAGCGAACCAGCTGAGGCCTACAATTTGTTCACTGTCGTGCAGATTTCTCGCGCAACAGGCATAACCCGACGCGCAGTCTATTACGGCTTGGAGCGTGTCGTCCCAACCAAAAATGTCACGGTCCAAGGAAAGGAAACAGCGGCTTGGGCCTTTCAAACGCTTCCATTGGACTGGCAATTGCGGGTGACGCGTCGAGGGGTAGAACGCAAATATGAGGATGGAATTCGATACATTGCGAGCATGCCGAGAGAGCCGTGGGTTCCACCAGTGGCGTGGGCCCAATTGCAACCGTTCTGGCGGGAGAAAGCGCTAAAACTCCAGAAGGCCTTGGCACCAACATTAAACGGTTGGTATGCCTCGACCGCTCCCGCGAGTCAGATTGAGCAACTCGGCTTGGAGAATTTCCAAAAGCATATGGGTTACACAATTTCCAATCGACACTGGCGGCGGTTGATCGATCGCTCAATCGACCGGGATGGCGGGGCGGAAAATTGGATAGCACCGGAGATATACCTTGACGATCGGGCTTTTTATACCCAGAAGTCGTCGCGGCTCGTTCGTGAGATGGAGTACATTCATAGAGATCTCGATGAAATAATCGAGTCGACTGAGGACCGTCAAAAACCCACACCAGAGGAAAAGAAATACTTGTGGAGCGCCGTATTCAGGCACTATGAGAAACTAAGCGATGCACTCACGGATTCGCCAAAAGGCAATCGCAAACGGCACCGTATCAAGGCATCTTTGCTGTGCTACCTGTCAAAAGCATTTCCGCCTGGCACGCTGTGCGGCTCAGCCAAGAGCCTCAGGCGGCGATTTGAAGAGAAAATTATTCAGTGGCGAGAGGGCAATCGCAATCCGGAAGCTCTGCAGGATCGGCGTTGCCTAACGTCCGGTAACTTCTGCAAATCAGATTTCACAGCAGATCTCAAGAAGATCCGGAACCGTGCCATCGAACTGAGCGGGAATGAATCGCTTGCGTACCGGGAACTCCGCGAGCGCGGAGAATTGAGCGATGAATTCTGCAAGCGATATAGATTCGCTCCGCGCGATGACAAGAGCAATGTGCCGCTGTCCGTGAGGGATAAAATTACTCCCGATGTTGAGATGTGCTTGCCACTCCTGCACGGCCCGTGGGAGGCCACGATGCGAGGTCCCTATACCCCGCGAGATTGGTCTGGCGTCAGACCTGGAGATTGGTTTTGTGCGGACGATGTGACTTGGAATCACTATTTCCGGGTGCGATTGGCAGACGGAGGATGGGGAATTATGAGGGGTGAATGTCTTCTGATGAACGACCTGCGCACCGGCTATCCCCTTGAGTTCCTGCTGATTCCGGGAAAATACAATGGCGAACACATTCGGAATCTTGCCCTGAAGGTCCACGATAAGGTCGGACTACCGCGCATGGGTTATTATTTTGAGCAAGGAGTCTGGGCCTCGCGCTTGGTCAGCGGTGATCGACGCCGCGGGATGCCCGTTCCCTGGCGTGAAACTGAAAGTGGACTTCGTGGCGTTGGAATGCAACTTGAAGTGCGCCACGCAACAACACCACGCGCCAAACCAATCGAGGGCCTGTTACTCATCCTGCAAAACAAGATGAAGGCCATCCCTGGTTTTGTTGGTTTTAACGAACAGACCGATTGTTATGAAAGGATGCAGGACCTTCTTGCAAGAGCCCGCAGAGGGGAGCTTGATGCGGTGATGCAATTCCCGACCATGACAGATTGGGTAAGCAGAATTACGTCAGTGCTCAATGATTTCGCCCGCGATCCCCAAAACGGTAAAATGCTCGATGGATATTCACCATCTGAGGCATGGGCTAATGAATTCCGGACGAGCACTCTCAAAAAGCTGCCTAATGAGGCTCGCTACATTCTCTCCACTCACCGAAAATACGTCACTGTGCGGCAAGAGGGGATATTGATAAAGGTTCGAGGAATTCCACATCTCTATTACAACGGGCACACGGGTCGAATTATCGGGAGACCAGTTTTGGCATTTTACAATATCGAACTACCAGAATTACTCACGGTTTATGACAGGCAGCACAAGGAATACTTTTCTGTGCAAGAGGTTGAAGCCTCCGCGATGACTGCTTTGCCAGAGCAGCTTGATGCCATCAGACAACTTAAAAAAGCACACAGAGCTTACGCAAAGGGAATCTTCAGCGAATTGAAACCGGAGGTAATTTCCACTGTTGTCCGAGACGCGGAATATACTGAGGAAGAGAAGAAGTTTGGGGAATTCCACAACCGAGAGAATGAAATATTCAATAACGAAAAGAAGGAGGCCGATAACCGCTTACGCAAGTTGCAAACCGAAGCTACGAAGGCACATGTTCCACAAGAAACTGTTAAGCGGTACCCATCCCGTGCAGAACAAGCGATCGACATGCGCAAGAAAGCTGACAAACTGCGCCAAACGAAATCTGAATCGCAACATGGTTTGGAAAACACTTAAGGAACCACAAACGATCTGCAGTTTGACAGGTTCTATCTATCCCGATCGTTACCTTCTAATGCCACTTCGGAAATAATAGTTTGAGTGAATCGTCCCGTTAAAGATTGGGTGTATGCGAAATCTACTGATAGAGACTGCAGTCGCCACAAGCATCGACCCATTACAATTAGCCCAAAAAGTTGCTGCGATAAGATCTTACAAGTCTCCAAAATTGTACAGGCAGATGCAGGCGAATCCGCGTCTGCTTGAATTGCTCTGGTCTATACAAGGGATGTCCATGGAGACAGGCGGTTTGAAATTGCTTTCCGCAGATTTAGTTCGGGATTATTATGATAGAATCGGCACTGTTAGCATGCGCCAATTTGGCAAGCGGAATTGGGGCGTTGACGAGCGAATGCAAGTCTGGAGCGAGATGGCGCAGTGGGCGCGACCGTCGATCGTCAATCCGGACACCGGAATGGTCTTTTTTAATAATCAAGCCTCCATGGATCATCTGAGCAGTTGGGCATTGTTTCCCCGGGAACTACTTGAAATGGCAACGAGCCACATGGACTTCGAATATTTTCGAAACGCATGCAGAGACGTCGCCTTAGAAATACTTCCAGAATACCTGGCTGCATTATGTTTGGATTTTGACCAAGGATTTGAAAGCAACAGCAATTTGCCGGACTGCGATGGACCGTGGTATTTTGAAAATGCAATTGAGGCCATCCTTAAATTCATGGACTGCCGAGCTGACAAGATCAAACAGAGTCGTGTCGTCATGACGGTCGTGACTAAGCAGGTTTTCCGAATACTCGGCATCGCCTTCCGCACGAACATGATGATATTGTTGCGCGGTGGATCCAGATTTGGAAAGTCGGAAAGTCTCGAAGCATATTCCTTAATGTGGCCTGGGAGGGCTAGATTGATAACTGTACCTGATTCTAACGACATGCTTGGCTTCTTGATCGCGGTCGCAGAAGCACTTGGCATTCATACAGCGCACGTCTCAGGGTACCAAAATCTACGGCAGCAAATTTTTGAGGTAGTTAAGCAAAGTGGACTTTTCCTGATCTTCGATGAGGGCCATTTTCTGATTCCGCGTTCCCCTAAAAAGGATTCCTCCCCTCCCCGGCTCGATTGGGTCCGGAAACAACTCTTCGACCGTAATCTGCCGGTCGTCATAGCAGTTACGCCAGATTGGTTTGATGGAACTCACGGCGACGTCACCAAATTTGAACGCGTGACCCACTATCCGATGCAACAACACAAAGGCCGTTGGGTGGAGTTCGACCTGCCCGATAAACTGCCTGAGTCCGACCTCCTTAATCTCGTGGAGTTTTATTTGCCTGAAATCGCTGATACGGCAGATAAACTCGATATCGCTTTTTGTGCGCTCACGGCCGAGAGCTTCCTCAAGACCTTTGAAAACATTGCAAAACTAGCGCGCGATGAGGCAAAACAGTCTGAAACCACCGTAACGATGCCCTTGGTCAGAAAAATTATTAACGAGTTTTACCCAAGTAAGGGTAGGATCGAAACGCAGATAGCTGAGACCGCTCCGCAATCCTCCGTTGTAAAGGCGCCTAAAGCGGAACGTCGATCAGATCCCAAGGCCAATTCAAACGAGGGTGGAAAACCTTCTAACGATTTAAATGACAGAGAGAACGATTCAAATTGTGCTTCGCCTAGGTCAGAGCCACAACCTGAATTTGTGGAAGCACGATTAGCAGAGCCAGAGCCCTGACGAAGGCAGGCCAGCATTGAAAGTTTTGATTAACCCGCGAAATGCGGGGCTTCTCATTTACATCCATCGCGGTCGGCTGCTTGTTCACCTTCGGACATCAGACATCAAAATTCGCGCGGAATTATGGATCAAGGCGCAACGTAATTTAATTTACTGATAATTCCGCGCAAAGTCAAGTCCTTTGGATTTAGGCATACACGAATCGCGCACAATGCGGGCTTCCCATTTACTGGCTCTTGGAGACACCCTGCAAAGTGATGCCAACGGGTCACTTTAAGCTGGAAGCCTCCGCATTTATGCCAGTTAGGATGTCAAAGCCATCACGGTCGGATTTTTGTTCTCTTTTGGACGTCAGACATCAATAATCGCGCGGATTTATGGATCAATGCGCAGCATGGTTTGCTGTTTGCTTCCGAATACGCTCTTTACTGCTGGCCCCATCCAAATCGAACGCTGATTGGCCAGTACACAAAGCTCGATCTACCGATGATGTTTTCTTGTGAAAAATCGCCCCAGTAGCGTGAGTCGTAGCTATTCATGGTGTTGTCACCCATGACCAGGCAATGATTGGATCTCACGGTCAATTCCGCATTACCATCCGGAAACTTCGGCGCCATCATGGTTCCAGCACGCGCAAATTTACTTCCAACGCTTTGGTTCACGTGGCCAAAATAGTGATTTTCCTTATAATCCGGTCCGAATGTATAGAGATTTTCAAAATGCGGCGTTGCTGCGGTCAGACGCGTACCGTTGATCCTAAGATGTTGATCATCACCGATTTGAACCTGATCGCCTCCGATGGCCACCAATCGTTTAATGTAATAGGTGTCCTGAGGCAAATTATCGATTCCTCGCGTCTCAAAAATGACGATTTCACCCCGTTTTGGTGGCCGAAAGTTATACACCACTCTGTTTACAAAAAGATGGTCGCCACTGGTGACCTTCATATTGAGAATGTCTTCACCTTTTTGAAAGGTCTGGCCGTTGACCAATCCAGCCCGGCGAAAGAGCTGATCCCCAGGCATCCACGCAGTAAACATCTGGCTGCCAACGGAAAACCGTTGTTTTGTGATTAACGGCAACACATTGACTGGATTCTCATCCAGGAGGCGAAATGCTCCGTCCTCACTGGCGGTATAGCGATAATAAGACGTTCCTTTGAAAATGGAGTCCACCCAGCGATTGACGCCTGTGGGGATGACTGCATCTTTCTCGTCCTTAAGGTTCTCGTAAGTGATTCCATACAAGGTTGGTTGCATGGAACCTGTGGGAATCTTCATTGGCTGGAGGAAGAACGTCCGAATGCTCAATGCAATGGCCACGGCAACAAGGATGACTTCGACATTCTCGCGCCATGCTGGATTGGGATACGGTTTGAGCCACTTATTGGCCATCTCCTCCAGAGCGGCCATCTTCGCTTTCAGAGTCTCCGTATCAGCCCCAGATTTCAGGGCGTTGCGGGTATCATCCAAGGCTCCGGTGATGTTCTTGATGGCTTGAGGCGAAAGAATATCCATTTGTGCGGATAAAAGTTTGCGCACCTGGTTAACCATTTCGGACGTTTGGCGAACCGTTTTGGAAAAGAACCACCTCAATGTCATATCAATACCTTATGCCTTAAGGACCGCAATAAATGCTTCCTGTGGAATATCCACGGATCCAATGGCTTTCATCCGCTTTTTACCTTCTTTTTGTTTCTCCAGCAATTTGCGTTTGCGGGATACATCGCCGCCGTAGCACTTGGCGGTAACGTCTTTTCGGTAGGCGCGCACGGTTTCCCGCGCGATGATTTTGCCCCCAATGGCCGCCTGAATTGCAACAACAAACTGTTGCTGTGGAATGACATCCTTCAGTTTAGCTGAGAGGGCACGTCCCCTGCCCTCTGCTTTTTCACGATGCACAATGCAGGAAAAAGCATCGACAGGCTCGGTGTTGACCAGGATTTCCAACTTCACCAGGTTATCTTCCTTGTAGCCATCCAGTTCATAATCCATTGAGCCATAACCGTGGGTCATGCTTTTAATGCGATCATGAAAATCAATCAGGATTTCATTCAATGGAATGCTGGCGGTGAGCATTACACGCAACGTATCCAATGTTTCCGTGTGGGCGATGATACCGCGTTTCTCCGAGATTAACGCCATCATGTCGCCGATATTGTCGTTGGGACAAATCACGAATGCTTTGACCATCGGCTCTTCAATCTTCTCGATATAATTGGGCTCGGGCATGAATGCCGGATTGTCGATCTCTTTGACATCGCCTCCGGTCATGGTCACCCGATAGACCACGCTGGGATAAGTGGCGATGATGTCCATATTGTATTCCCGGCGAAGCCGTTCCTGCACAATTTCCAAATGCAGCAAGCCAAGGAAGCCACAACGAAAACCAAAGCCAAGCGCGACTGAACTCTCGGACTGATAAACAAACGCAGGATCGTTCAACTGCAGTTTCGAGAGGCTGGTCTTCAGCCGCTCGTAATCCGCGGTATTAATCGGATAAATACCGCTATAAACCATTGGCTGGATTTCCTTAAAACCATCCAGCGGTGGCGATGGATTGCGGGGATCTGTGAGTGTATCCCCCATTTTCACATCCAGCGGGCTCTTGATGTTTGCTGTAAAATATCCCGTTTCGCCGACGGTGAGCTTTTCCCGCACGTAAGGCTTGGGATTGAAGCTGCCCACTTCTTTGACCTCAACCGTTTTCCTGGAATGGTAAAGCTGGATATGCATGCCCGCTTTCAATTCTCCATTGAAAATGCGCACCAAATTGACCACTCCCTTGAAAGTGTCGAAAAAGCAGTCAAATCCCAGAGCCTGCAGACTGCCCGTGTTAGTGGGTTTTGGTGGCGGAATGCGATTCACCACTGCCTCCAATATCTCTTCGATGCCAATTCCTTCCTTCGCGCTGGCGAGGATCGCGTTTTCGGCTGGTATCGAGAGAATCTCCTCCAACTGTAATTTGGTTTGGGCCACATTGGCGTGAGGAAGATCAATTTTATTGATGACGGGTATGATTTCCAGATTCCGCTTCATGGCCAAATGCAAATTGGCCACGGTCTGAGCCTCAACTCCCTGCGCCGCATCGATAATGAGCAATGCCCCTTCACACGCACTAAGGCTGCGCGAGACTTCGTAGGTGAAGTCCACATGTCCCGGGGTGTCGATGAGATTCAGCTCATACGTCTCCCCGTTTCTTGCCGTGTAGGACATGGTGACCGGATGGGACTTGATGGTAATGCCGCGTTCCTGTTCCAGATCCATCGAATCGAGTAATTGCTCCTTCATATCTCGCGCAGTGATGGTGCCTGTGCGGAAAAGGAGTCGATCCGACAAAGTTGTTTTGCCGTGATCGATATGAGCAATAATGCAAAAATTTCTAATGTGCGCGATATCCATGTATCCTAACCATTTCTAACGGGGTTGCATCCTAATGGGCGCTCCCTATTGGTGTGCCAATGCACACGACTTCAATACTTACACAATACCGTTATGCGGTTTTAAGAAAAGGGAAAATTGAACAACCGCAATTTTAACCACCAGGTTGAACAGAGTCCAGTCTGCTGGATTTTCCACGAATTTATAACGATAAGGCTGTTTTTCGTTGAAACAATAAAGGGGCCAGACTCGTCAACGTCAGCGCACTGCAACCCCACGCAAACCATTCGCCATGAATATGATAAAACGTGGAAGTCCTTTGAATCCCAAGCGGAGGCAAAGGAAGGTCCACAATCTTGACGCCCGCCTTATAGATGTCGGCTGAATGGTCAAAATAGACCTCATGGAGGCGCCCACACGAGTCCACCCAGCAGGTCAGGCCATTATTCGCGCAGCGGACAAGGGGAAGTCCGTTCTCCACAGCGCGAAAAACGGCGCTCGCGGCGTGTTGCCATTGTGCGAAACCCTCACCGAACCATCCGTTGTTGGTCAGGTTTATAAGAAAATCGATATCGTCATCGGTCGCCTTTCGGGCCAGTCCCGGAAAAATATCCTCAAAACAGATCAAGACCGAGGTTTTGATCTTCAATGGAGGTATGGAGAAAGTCACCGCATGATCCCCCGGTCTAAAGCCATCGCCAATGGGTGCCAGACGCTTTAAGAACGGAAATTTCTTTGAGAAAGGCACATATTCGCCAAACATGACCAGATGTTGTTTGCGATATTGCCCAAGTAACTCGCCCATGGGACTGACAAGGAAACTGCTGTTGAAGTAATTGTAATCCTCTCTGAATTTGGCGGACTGATCCCGTTCGGCGTCGTCTGCACCCAACACCAGCCAGATGTTGTGCTTGCGCACCAGATTCGTTATGGCCGGATAAGTCAAATCCATGTCATATCGCAACAAATTTGGGACTGCGGCTTCCGGCCAGATTAACAAATCCGGTTTGGAGGCCATCGCGGATTCGGAAAGCTCTATAAGCTTCAGAAAACGGTTGGTCGTCTCACGAGAATCCCAGATCAGCGTTTGCGGAATGCTGGGCTGAACGAGCGCGATTTTTAAAGCGCGGCCCGGTGTCTCAGGGGTCATCACTTTGGAAACGCCCATGGAAAACACGACTGCAAAGATCGACATCGGTGCGGCCAGTTCGCTCGCCAGCCGCCCCCACCGCCGTGGTGTTTCAATGATCAAAAGGACTGCGCTGACAAAGGCGCAAGAGCACCAAACCATGAGAAATGAAATCCCTGATGTGCCGGTGACTGAGGCCAATTGAATCAGCGGGATGATCTGGTATTGTGAAGCCGATAGATTATTCCAGGGGAAACCGCTCAGAAACCAGCCACGCAGGAATTCCAATGCGGTCCAGGCTGCCGCGCACTGTATGGCCCACAAGGCCCTTCTGGGCCAGTCTTGCAGTTGGATGGCCTTTTGAAACAGTCCGAATCTTTCACGTTGGGAAGTCTGGTCTGGAACGGTTGGCATCCACTGAATGCACAAACTAATCCACAATGCGGGATAGAGCGCCAAAAAGGCGCTCAGCAAAAGCCATCCTGTGATGGCGCCCGCAGGAAATGGGATGCTCAACAGCCAGTTCAGGGAAATCAAAAAAAAGCACAGGCCGGAAAGATACCCACAAACAAAAGACTCCCGCCGGGAAGCGCCCGATGCCGCCAAAACCAATAGACCGGGTGCAACCCATCCCAATCCGGCAATGCCGATATTCGGAAATGCACAGGCCAGCAGTATGCCGGAAAACAAGGCCAGCGCATTTCGTCCGCTGATTAGAGGACGAATGCGTCGTAAAACCGCATGGACCATGGGACCCGGCATCGTAGGGAGGATTATATTCCAACAATTTGAAACCGTAAATATAAACAGCAATTGCGCCCGGATGCGTCAACTCAGGTGATTCGCCGCCACCACTGCGGTCTTTAGACTGTTTCCCAAGCCTTTTTGAATTACCTGGGAGAGAGACACCGGTTGGAAAGGTTTTGCTATGAAGAGATCCGTTCCCAACCAACCCGGCGGCAAATTCAGCAGTTCCTCGCTGAAGCCGCTCGTGAAAACCACCTTTAATTCCGGGTTAATGGATCTGAGACGGATGGCCAAATCCCTGCCAGACATTCCGCCGGGCATCACCATGTCAGTGAATAGGAGATCGAAACGACCGCGTTCGCGTTCCCATATATCGAGAGCCGACGGACCATCCATCGCCTCGAAAACATGATAGCCACAGGATTGCAAAAGTCCGATCACCATCTGCCGAACGGCCGGTTCATCCTCAACAACCAGGATGGATTCACCAGCTCCGCGGATCATTTGGAATTCAGCGTCGCCTTCGCGCGCAGGTTCCGATTGAGTGGAAATGATGCAAGCGGGCAAATACACGTCGAAAGTTGTTCCTTCGTTTATCTCGCTACTGACCTCTATCCAGCCAGAATGCTGTTTGACGATTCCATATACGGTTGCCAGTCCCAGTCCGGAACCCTTGCCCGACTCTTTGGTGGTAAAAAACGGCTCGAAGATTCGATCCAACGTGGCCTTGGACATGCCGCATCCATTGTCTGCCACAGTTAAACGGACGAAACGCCCTGCCCTGGCCTCTGGATGACCTGGCGTCTCATCAGTCTCAAAATTGCACAACGCAGTGGAAATGGACAGTTGGCCTCCTGAGGGCATGGCATCGCGGGCGTTGACCGCCAGGTTCATCAGCACCTGCTCAATCATTGTGATATCTGCGCGGATCATGGGAAGCCGTTGCGCGCACTCGATCTTCAATGCGATATGTTCTCCAAGCAACCGCGGCAATAAGTTGGCCAAGCCTGTGGCCAGCTTATTGAGATCCATAGCCGAAGGTTTCATGATCTGCTTGCGGCCGAACGACAGCAGTTGACGGATCAAATCCGTTGCCCTGCGGCTTGCGGAAACAATCTGGCCCAGAGACTCAGCCATGGATGGAGGCAGACCTTGCCTGGAGGCCATCGTGCTGGCATGCCCATGAACAATGGTCAATATGTTGTTAAAATCATGTGCCACGCCGGCGGCCAGCTGGCCAATGCATTCCATTTTTTGGGATTGTCGCAATTGGGCTTCAAGATTTCGTTGCTCAGTCAGATCGATAAGAAGCCCGCGAAATCCAATCGGCTTGTTGTCGCGGTAAATAAGCGATGGAAATATGAGCGCTGGGAAATAAGAACCATCCTTCCGTTTTGCGGTGTATTCATTTCCCTCCCTGCCTTTGCCCTCAAACAGAAGTTTCAGATTCGTCCTGGCCCGCTCCAATTCGTCAGGATGGAGCATTTGAAAAACATTGAGGTCCGGAGTGAAATCTTCCGGCGAATAGCCGAACATTTTAAAGCTGGCTTTATTGATGAATGTGAACCGGCCTTCCAGGTCGCATTCGTAAACGGTTTGGGGAAGCAGATCCGCCAAATCCTTGAACCTCTTCTCGCTGTTCCTCAGCGCGTCTTCCGACTGTTTGCGATATGTGAAATCCCGGGCAATGCCGTGAACCGCCGTTGGCAAACCATTCTTGCGAATCAGCCAATGGCTGATTTCAACAGACCGGCGGTCCCCGTTTTTGCATGCAAACTCCACGCAGAAAGGAGGCACATTCTCCCCGGCCAGACGCTTCCGCCACAACGCATCGTTTAATGCTGCATGTTCAGGGGCCACCAGCGATCCCAATTCAAGGCACAGAATCTCCTTTTTGGCATAGCCGGTTATGCGCTCCACCGCCTTGTTGATTGAAGTGAAGCGACCCTGCAAATCCAGCGTGAAAATGATGTCGTCTGCGTCTTCAAAGAAATGGTGATACTCGGAATCCTCATGCGCGGTGGCCGAAGCACTCCCGCGCCTTAAAGGCCCGTGTCGCAGACAGTCAGGCAACCATTGTCGTATCGCATCGGTTATCATTTACAAAGCTATCTGCCGATGGTATCAGCATCAGATGGCACAAAATACATGACCGTTTTCCAAACCAGTCTATTGGGAATGGTCTTAATCTGCCCTGTTTTTCCTGGACGTCAAGAGCAGGAAAAAGCGCTTTTGTTAATTACTCCCTGATGGAAAAATTCAAATGCTTATGGCCCCAGTCTGCAAACCACACGGTAATAACGTCCCTGAGATTGCGGCGCCAGAGGATCGGTGATGTCCACCGTCTGAGCCGCAGACAGCGGTCCAATCTTCTGAAGATCCGACCAGGTCCCCCCAATAATGCCATCGCAAAACTGGACCGTATAGGTGCGCCCGGCAATCCCTGCAAATGTTATGTGCAAACCGTCAGCTTTGTGTTCAACACCGGAAAGCCGCAAAGCGCTGGCACTATTTCGCGGATCAGTCCCGGAGAGATACTCGTTTAAATTCGACACCCCGTCAGCGTCAGCGTCCTGCCGGGCATCGGCTGGATTCATGGGATCAAACTGATAAGCCAATTCCCAATCGTTGGGAAGACCATCACCGTCCAAGTCCACCGCTCCACCGATATTCAGACTTCCCGCGGTTGGCGCCCCGGCAAACCAATTGGTTGGATCATTACCATATTGGAAAGGATTCTTTTTTTGGATGGACCATCCACTGGCGCTGGCCCCTGTCGGCCATGGGCCCACGCTCGAATATTCCGCCAAATCCACTGTGACATAGGGCACAAATCCTTCATTGATATGCCCAATGCCCTGCACCGCATCCGGTGATTCCAGTTTGATGGAGTCGCCTGAATTTCCCAGTTTACCCTGATACGGTCCAAATAATTGAATGTTGGTATTTACACCGTAATTTTGTCGGAACAGGGCCAAGACGGGCGCATTGGTCGAGGGATCGAAATTGACCAAAAGCAAATATCCTCCCGCAGGAATCGTGACATTCGTGGGAAAATCATAAGTAATACCGCCTCGAATACGCCATGCATTGGTTGATTCCAACGGATTATAAAGTGGCGCTGGCTGACTCGTCATGTTGAACAATTCCACATATTCGTCCTGCGTATTATCGTTGGTGCTCAACACTGCTGGTGGATTGAACATGACTTCATTGATGACGACCGGACTCATGCGGGGGCCTGCATTTGTGGAACCGAGGGTCACAGCATTTTGGGACGGATATTGGATCGCTCCCGCGCTGTTGACATATCGCCCAAAGGAAACACCGTTGAATGCCGCTCCGAAATTCACTTCAGCGCGGTAGCCTGTCAGGTTCCCCACGGAATCAACGGCGGAAAGTATGGCCGAATCCCCCTCCGAAGAATTGAAATTAAAGGGACTCGCGGTGTTGGTAAACTGATCTTCGTAGAAAACCTGGAAACCAAACGCTTTGATGACCGTTCCCGCCGGTATTTTGAACTTCTTGAAATTCGAAGGACTGTCACTGATAAACCAGCCTCCGATGGGAACATCCGTTGCTGTTGTATTGAACAGTTCCAATGAATCCTGCAGCGGCGGATCGGTGTGCGTCAGAATTTCGTTGATCACCACATTATTCAAAGGCAGGTAGTTGCTCGCGCTCGGAGTGGGTGTGGTGTAAAACTTGACAATATTCGGTGCGCCATCAGGCAATCGTCCCTCGGAAACATCCGTGATCTGGGCGCCATAGGTCACCGCATTGATCGCCACGCCGGACTCGGTGAATATTCCAATGTCATCGCCCGATTTTGAAATCTTGAAATTAACACGATCAGGACTGGTTGAGGCGGTGTCATCGGAAAGAAACTTTTGATAACCTTGCGATCCCGTTCCAATAAACGACAAGGCCGGTATTTTGAACTTATACGGATTTTTGTTCAGGCTGTTCGATAGATAAAGCCCGCTCATTTCCACAGGCATGGTGTCTCCATTATAAAGCTCGAACCACTTTTTCCCGGATGAAGGATCCGCCATCCATTCGTTGACCCGTAGCAACGCGCGACTTCCCATCGGCACCGATTCGTTGGCTGCTTCAAAGGTGGGCCTCATCAATTGCCAGGGATTGGAAATATTTTGAAGACGTCCAATGGAATAATCAGGAATTTGAATTCCAAAGACAACAGAATCCACCAACTGGCTGTTCGCATCGTAAAAATAAACTCCATCCCCCGTGGCGCTTAGGCTGAAGCCTGTATTGCGTGAGGACGCGGGCATGCTCCCGTCAAAATAAATGACGAGGTAACGTCCTGCGCGCACAATGGCACCCTCAGGCAAAACCCACATCCGCGGCCGGATCGGATCGTTCGAAAGGCTCATTCCCCCCAAATTCACATCATTGGTCGATGGATTGTATAATTCGACCCAGTCGGGCGTATTGCCTGTGGCATCGGGATAAGTGACATTGCTGGCGAGCACTTCATTTATAAATACAGGCGCTGCCGCTGCATGAATCGTCATGCACGCCAATATTCCCAACCAGGCCGCAAATGCCGCATTTTTCATCAACCTCATACAATAAAATCTGTGATTTTTAACCCTGCACTCTCAAATTCCATCCAAAACGGTGCTTGCATTCGATTTACGACCCTCAACGTCGTTGCATTGGAACGACCGACAGTAAAAGCAAATCGCATTGTTATGGCAAGTATCGTTACCAGGGAAGGATGCTCTTCACGCATTTTTAACCAGAAACACGCAAGCACCTTCCCAATTACAGAACCCATCATCACGCTTAATAAAAAGCGCCCGGAGCATCCTAATGCTGGCCGGGCGCATCGCGGAGGAACAATTCTAAGGCTGCGCTGGCGTCACCAACCGGTAATATCGCTGAGCGCCAACTCGTGACCCATTATCTGCGACGTCAACGTCCCGGTCTCTTGTTTCAGCAGAAACATCGGCAATCTTATGCCACAATCGCGTTTCCAGACCGTCACAATACATCACTGAATAAGTCCGGCCCGCCGTCGCCACAAAATGCAACAGGGTCGATTGATTATTAGCAGTTTTCAGGCCAATTCTCAAGACGCTCTCCGCATTTCGGGGATTTGTGCCGGATCGGTATTCTTGTTCGTTACTCGCCCCATCATGATCGGGATCGGCGCTCAGACCGCTGATCTCCGGATTAGCCAGCTCAACCGTGGAGAAATAACGTTGCTGCCATTCTGCAATACTCTCCCCTTGAATGTCATACGTTACTTCCTTCGATCCAACTCGTTCACCGTCAGTGGCGGCCAACTGAAGCGTATAACTGCCAAACGATGTGAAGGTCACCGTGGTATTCAACTCCAATGGCGCTGAAAAACTCACCAAGTTCGGTCCGGCGATCAAGCTCCATTCGAAGTCCATTTTCCCCGGCGGATTGGGCAGCCCGTCATCGATTGCAGTGCCATTCAGTTTTACGGTTAGTGGCAGGGACGGAACGTAGAGAGTTACATTTCCGCCCGTATTCACCTCGGGGGTGTGGTTGACAGAGATTCCAGGCGTCGGCGCCCCTTCGCTGGCCACCCAATTGAATGGATCATCGCCAAAGGCCGATACCACCAGACGCTCCAACGAGGCACCCTGCCCATCCGCTGCCTGGGGCCAGGGTAGACGGTTGTTGTAATGCACTGTATCCACTGCGATATAAGGCACAAAGACGGTTCCATTGGTGCCGGGTTCGGGTGGGCCTGGGCGTTGCAGCTCCAGTAATTCACCGCCATTCTGCAATCCACCATTGAGCGGACCGTAAATCGCCACATTTGCAGGAACATTATTGCTCGTGCGGAACGCCGCAGGACTGCCTTCGACAACGAGCGCCAAACCACCTGCCGGAATTTCAACTCCAGCCGGAAAATCAAAACCCGTCCCGTTCAATTTCCAGGTATTTGTGGTATTGGCTGGATCGTACAGGGCGACGTTTTCCGACGTTATGTTTTTCAATTCCACAAAACCGGCCTGACCCGGCAAAGGATGGTAATTAATTTCATTGATCACCACAGGCCCCACGCGGGGCCCTGAATTGATCGTTCCAAGCGAATTGGTCAATTGAGCCGGGAAATAAACCCATCCCGCTTGATTTGTGTATCTGCCAAATGTGACTCCCACCGCCGCCGCGCCAAACTCAACCCCATCGCAGTAACCGGTCAAATGACCCGTCGAATCGGCTGCAAACAAATAGGCTGATTCGCCCCGTGAACTGAGTGAAAAGCTCGGATCCTGCCCTGGTATCGGATTAAAATTCGTTTCCGTAAACACTTTGAATGCGCCTGGAGCCAATATTGTGTTAGCCGGAATTTTGAATTTCGCAGGCGTGCTCTTGGTGTCCGTGAGAAACCAATTACCTATGTTTACCGAGGACTCGTTCGGATTATATAACTCAATGGCATCTGTCTGGGGCGGATCGCTATTGGTGAGCAATTCATTGATGACAACTGGAAGAGTTTTCCGCGCTGGATCATCCATCCCAGGCGATCCTCCTATTTCCGTGCTGGCCCGCCAATTTGCCGGATTATCCCAGTCGGCGCCAACATCAGAAATCAGCGGAACCAATGAATAGCCCATGCCATCAGCCGTTGCGGGCCATGGCGCACCAGATTGGTATGCCACAGAAAAAATCTTTGTCCCAACAGCGTGGACCAAAGTGAGTTTGTCCGAGTTGTTTGCCAGGCGTTTTGTGTAAGCGCCGTCCACATGCACGCCCGGATAATTGCTCGCGAACGCATCCGGATTGCTTGCCAGAACCACAAATTGGCCTGGGTTGAGCGTTGTACCATTGGTGAACACAAAATCAATTCCACTGGTAAAATGCACTCCACTCAAATCCAGAACCTTGGTTGACGTGTTCTTTAACTCGACAAACTCGAACTCGTCGGCGTTCACCACCCCGTGACTCGGCGGGTGATACATGATTTCCGTTGGCAATAATTCCGCAAAAGTTTGAATCACGGTAAATTCGGCCTCATTTAGGGGGCTCCATTCGATGCCATTCCAAACACGGGATTTAATCGTTGTGTTTTGGTTGATCACAACGGGATTGCGATAGGGTATGGCCTTGGAAGACATGGCGCCACCGATCAATCGCGGATCGGACCCGTCAGTCGTGTAATACACCGTTCCACCGGAACCATTCATGACCAACGAAAAACCGGATACCACATTGCTGCCTTGCTGACTTAAGACAGGCGCCGTTATATAAGGAAACAAACCACGGGATCTGAGCTGATCCAGGATGACGTCAGACCGGTATGGCAGATAATTGTTCAACAAGTTGTTTATTGCGGGCAGCCAATCGTTGTCGCGCGTCAGCGCATTGCCCGGCCTCTTTGCGTCTCCCCAACGTGCCGATTCACCCACTACAGCCCGATCGATCTCGTTCTTGCGCTCCGTGAAGCGCGCGATGCAGGCCGCAGCGCTCAAAGGACCGCCATTGAGGAATTGTTTTTGCGCCCGATCACTGACCAGGACGCGAAACTCAGCGTTGGTCAGGAGGCGCTGGTAGATCCATTGCGGATTGCTATACAGCACGGAATCATCTCCCGCTGGAAACGGACCGTTGCGATCCACATACAGTGCGTTGGTTGGCACCGTTCCCCACCACTTGTCTATGAGCACATGTTCGGAGTCATGGCTGACAAATTTGAAACCGCCGCTTGCGCCGGTGCGCTCGCGCAACGCATAAAAATTGTTTGGTCGAATTTCATCCAAAAAGGCGGAAATAGGCGCATCGAAATTCCCGCTGTAAAGGATCAAAAGCATGTAGTCCACCAGATTGGTGGTGTCGATCAGGTTTTCATAGGAAGGATTCACCGAGCCATCGGAATTTCTGCCCTGAAGCTTGAAATAGGCCGCGTTATTGGTGAGCGGCGCCGCGTTGGTGCAAGCATTATAAAGTCTCGTCCAGGCATCCATGTTGCCATCCGTGGCGTAAATGGTGTAAGGCCCGGTTTGCACCTTGATGACATCGTAATTGTCCTTGTTCCCGCCCAGATAGGTTTCGCCAAATGAGGCCTCCGGACGTTCATCGATATCAAACAGCCCCCAATATTCCCCATTAATGTAGAGATGATAGAATTTGCCCCTTGAGCCCGGCTCTTCCATCGCGATTTGAGTATCCCGGCAAAACTGATCACGGATGAAGATGCAGTTTGGATTGCCTTCGAAACTCCATGAATAGTTTTGAGCGGTTCTTAGGTCGAAGCCCTCAAAAGTATCGGTGCCGTCCTTGCCAAAGAAGGGATAAACCAGACGATTTGCCCCATATTCCTGCCTGAAAAAGAGGCGGAATCCATGTTTGGGATTGTTTGAACTGCGGCTGTAGCCGCCGCGAATACGGATACCCGCGTTGACTTGGAAGCCCTTGGTCCCATCGGGATAAATCAGTTCCACCGAGGCCGGTTTTTCCCAGTCATTGCCATGCTGTTCGGCATTCGCGTAAATTCCGGTCGATGCATCAAACAAATCAGGCAGATTCATGACAATCGAAAACGTGGGAATGCTCTGCAAGTCGTTCTTGATTGTGCTGCTGTAAAGTGGGCTGTTTACGACATTTGGATCCATTCCGTAATCCACGACATTGGCCCCCCAAGTCGAAGGCCATCCCGTGGGGGTCTGGCCATTGGGTGACTGCCGGATGACATCCGATAGGAAAATGTAAGACTGCGTATCCGCCGGTGAGGGTTCAAACCATGGCGCAAAAGCCGCCGTGCGAAGAACCGTTGTGCCGATGATCCGCAAGGGTGCCGTATAGACAAATCCGTTATCCAATGAAGGGAGTGTCCCATTAGTCGTATATCGAATCACCGCATTGGTCATTGCGCAGGTAATGGCAACATTGAATGGGGTGTCATAAAAGCCGCGGTCCACACTGAATTTGGTGTCCGGGACATAGGCGTAAAAACCCGCAGTGTTCGCGCGGCCAGGTGAAGGCGCGGAAAAATAATGGTTGGTGACAGCGATCACCCGGTAATCAACCAGTTCGGGACAAATGAAAAAAGTGGTGTCATTTGTGGCGATGTTCAATCCCTGGAAGGCCAGTATGTTGGTCCCGGCTTTCAACAGGCTCAGGCGGTTGGTCAGGATGATGTCCTCAAAAACAAGCGAACCCGGCAGACCATGCGTATTGGTTGCTGTGGATTTCCACTGAGCCACTGCGGGAGCATTTCGGCGCGCCACTTCCTGGCCATTAAGATAAGCGATAAAGCCGTCGTCATATTTCATCCGCAACGTCAAACTGCCGACCTCGGAGACGTTGGTGACTACAAAAGGAGTTCGGACGTATAGCGATGCGTTTTTGCCGTACATCGCTTTCTGCACGTCGGTTTTCATCTGCGGATGGTATCCTGTGGGACTACCCATTCCGATAACCGGAGCGGTTACGGCCAAACCTCCGCTGGCTATATCGCCCACCAAGGCAAAGTTCGTCTTGTTCCATGCGCTGTAATTGCCCTTGGCGGCAAAAAGCTCCACTTCAGCCCCGCCCCCGCCTTGAAAAGCCACCAACCGGAGGGGGAAAGTGCCCGCATTTGTAAAATTGAACGATCCCAAGGTGTCTGCAGGCCCTCGCATCCCCGGAAACGACATCGCAAAAGTTCCGATGGTCAGGCTGAAACCGTCGTCGCTGTTGACCCCAAAGGTGTAAATACCGGGGGTGGGGATGGTGATTGTCGCCGTTGCTTCCACGACAAAGTTATCGATTTCAACACCCATCCTAAACCCTGGATAAGTGACATTCCCCGCATAACGGTCACCCTGTCCTGTATTCGCATAATTGATGACCGGCGCATTTTCGGAATACACAATCGTTTGCAGACCGGAATTGGCAATGATCGCCTCGGCATCCGCAAGACCGCCGATTTGGATGATTGCCTTGATGTTTTTGACCGCAAAACCGGGAGTGACCGTTTCATATCCGATTCCAGTGGCTCCCGTGGTCCATTTCGAGTCGTCAAAGACGGATTGAACCCAGTTCAGCCCCAGGGTGGAATTGGTGGGTACAAACAATTTTGACGTCGCACCTGTCGTCAGCAACACATTGGTTACGACATCCTGGCCAATTCCATAGGAAATATCCCGGTATTGTTTTGGGTAACCGGGAATAAAACCGGAGGCAATGGTCAGCCCGTCTGGTTTGACAAGTGCCAGGAAGCCCCCTTCAGACGCCAGTTTGAAATTGGTGTGCAATTCAGCCCCTGAAACAGCCAAATCCTTGCCGGAGGCAAATACAATCAGAAAACCGTTGGCGGGAATCACAGTCGAAGGGAACCTCCATTCCGTCAGAAGGCTTGCTGAATCGGTCAGATACCAGCCTTCGATGTTCGCATCAGCGGTCCCTGCGTTATAAAGCTCGATCCAGTCCGAATAATCGCCATCCTTGTCAGGCAGTGTGCTATGTTTGCTGGCCATGAATTCGGTAATCCTCACATCCTGTGCCATGGCCAGGGCTCCAGCAACGGTGAGCCATACCAACATGATCCAACTTTTAATCGTAAGAAGCTTCATAATGATTAAACAGAACTCAATGGTTACCAACTTTAACCCAACAGTTTGGACAAAAAGTGACCGGTGATATCCACAAATGTGCGTAACCGTGGAACAATCGCGATTTCGGTTGCGATTTTCAAGAAAAAACCTTCACATAATTGCAACACAAGCGAATAGATGCCCGCCACCCTATTTGACCCCGCTCCACCGCCATTTGTTCACGGCAACTGTGGAGTTCGCACCCGGTACCACCTCATTTGGTTAGTCGCGGAATCGGCCATTGCAGCCGTTTTAATGTCCGGGCCCGCCGTGAAATCTTTATAGAGCTGCCATCCGCTGACTCCCGCCTCCAAATATTCCACCGAATAGCTTCTTCCAGGAACGACCTTGAACCCCAAAAGAACCCCGCCGCCAATGTCGCGCGTTGCGCTGAGTTTGAGCACACTCTTGGGGTCAGTGGGATCTGTTCCCGCCAGATATTCCTGCAGATTATTCATTCCATCCCCGTCCGCATCAAGAATGGCATCCCCTGGATCGTGCGGATTGAATCCAAATGCGGTTTCCCAAACATCCGGCATTCCGTCCCCGTCCGAATCGACGGAATTGGTTTCATTGGCGATTCCAGGAGTTGGCACTCCAGCGCGCCAATTGACCGGATCATTTCCGTATTCAGTCGGGCTTTTCCTTTGCAGGGACGCCCCACTTCCGTCTGCCTCCACGGGCCAGGGGGCCGAGTCCCCATATTGGATGCGCTCAATCATGACATACGGCACAAAACCTGCATCCGGATGGGGAGGCAATTGAGGGTTGTCCGGCCGGTATAATTCCACCGCGCCTGAACTGTTGCTCAATTTTCCGCTGTAAGGTCCGAACAACTGAACGCGCGGATCCAATGGGTAACGCGCCTTAAAACTCGCCAGCGCCCCCGCGTCGTTGACCGGATCGAAACTGACCAGAATCAAATAGCCCCGCGCCGGAATGGACTTTTGGACGGGGAAAACAAACGAAACATCTCCCCCAACCTTCCAGGTGTTGCCGGGATTGAGCACGTCATAGAGGGAAATTGCGTATGGGGAATAATTGTATAGCTCCATGAACTCATCCCCAACATTATCGATGGCGTTTGTGCCTCCAAGATCCGGCGGATGATACATGATTTCATTGATCACCACCGGCTCGACAACAGGCGTTGCGTTGGTCGCTCCCCCACCCTGTCGAAAATCCTCAAGCGAGACCGGGTAATCGTGGCCAAAGGTGCGACGGCTCATCGGGACAAAATCGGTACCGACACTGGTGATATACCGGCCAAATGATACGCTGTTAAACGACGGCCCAAACGACTGGGAAACGCGGTATCCTGTCAAATTGCCCGCTTGATCGCCTGTCGATAAATAGACCTTGTCACCATGGGCTGAATTAAACGTAAAACGATCCGTTCCGATGAATTCATATTCATAGAGCACGTGATATCCTCCGGCCGGAATCACGGTGTTATCAGGAATCCGGTATCGCTTGAGGTTCGAGGCCTTGTTGGCCAGAAACCACCCACCCACGTCCACATTGGTCGCGTTGGGATTATAAAGCTCCACGGCGTCTTCCAATGGCGGATCGGTATGAGCCAGCACTTCGTTGATCAAAATGTGCGTCAGCGGCAAATAATTATCCGCGCCTGGAGTTGGAGTTTTGGGAAAGCTCACAATGGTGGTCCCCCCGTCTGGCAGCCGACCCTCGGACACATCCACTATCTGCGCGCCAAAAGTCACCTGGTCGATGACCTGCCTGTCCGCGGTCCACAAGGCCAGAGTCCCCCCTTTGACGCTCAATCCAAAGCTCACATGGTCCGGTCCGCTGTTGGTCAACTTGTCCGCATCGAATTTTACCCAGTCGTTTGCGCCGATGAAACACAGGGCCGGAATCGAATAAATGGTTTGTTTGCCGGCGGGATCGTCAACCAATAATAAACCGCTTAATTCGGAGGTTAGTGTGGATTTATTGTACAATTCAAACCAGTCGGACCCTGCGGTTGCACTGGCCAGCCATTCATTGATTCTCAAATCCACAGGGTTACCCAACGACACCGGTTGGGCGTTCACGGCGCCGGGTGTGGGCGATGCCAGCAGACGCCATTGTCCCCCCGACTTGCCGATCGAAAGATCACTAACCTGGAATCCATAGGAAACGGATTCCAGCAGGTTTGCTGAAGGATCAAATAAATAAATCCCGCCACTGTTCTTTCCAAGTGAACGCCCGATGTTTAAGTCGGCTTCAAAAACACTCGATGCCCGGCGTGTGTCATCGCACCAAACCGTCAGAAAACCGCCCGCCGCGATTTTGGTGCCGACGGGAAACACCCACTGGGTGGGATCGGCGCTGTCAATGCTCATCCGGAACCCACCAAGGTTGACATCCACGGCGTCTGTATTGACCAACTCGACAAAATCAGGGGATCGACCTTTGGAATCAACCGCGATTCCGGCGTTCCTTGCCAGGAACTCATTCAATTGAACACCGGCGGACACTTGCATTGCAGCAGCGATTCCCGTCAGGCACAGGAAATTCCGTAAAACGGCATGACCGGAGTGGAGCATCATATCAATGATTAGAATCGCATAATCGAGCATTTCTGACACCATAAAAAATCGCGCATTCAAAAAAAGGCTTCGCAAGTGTTTTCAAGCCAGCTCGCCATTTATGTGAAATAGAGGTTTTCGTGTCGCGTGCTTTCTGCCATGATGGGTTCAGGTCATTATGGAATACGAAGCTGTCATCGGGCTGGAAACGCATGTCCAGTTAAAAACCAAATCCAAGATGTGGTGCGGTTGCGCCAATGAATATGGCGCTGCGCCCAACACCAACGTGTGCCCCGTTTGTCTGGGGCTTCCAGGCGTTTTGCCCGTGGCCAATGAAGAAGCCCTGCGCCGGACCGCCCTGGCGGGCTATTTGTTGAACTGCTCCATTTGCGATTACGCCAAATTTGACCGGAAGAATTATTTCTATCCGGACATGCCAAAGAATTACCAGATCACCCAGTACGACAGACCCTCCACTTCCGCCGGCATGGTCGAGTTTGAAACCGAGGGAACGATTGGACGGGTCCGCATCACACGCGCGCACCTCGAAGAGGATGTGGGCAAGAGTTTTCATTTTGACCGTAATAGCGGGCTGGATTTCAACCGCGCGGGTGTCCCGCTCCTGGAAATCGTCACCGAACCGGATATCACCTCCCCCCAGATGGCGTGTGATTATCTCAATGCTCTGAAGGACATCCTTATCTATGGAGGCGTGAGCGATTGCGACATGGAAAAGGGCATGGTCCGTTGCGACGTCAACATCAGTGTTCGCCCCAAGGGCCAGACGGCTTTGGGGATGAAGATCGAGATCAAGAACATGAACAGTTTCAGCGGGGTTCGCAAAGCCCTGGAATATGAAATTCCCCGTCAGATCGACGTTTTGACCAAGGGAGGCAAATTATATCAGGAAACCCGCCGTTGGGATGACATCGGCGGCATCACCGAGACGATGCGCACCAAGGAGCAGGCTCATGATTACCGCTATTTCCCTGAGCCGGACTTGATGCCTTTTGCCCCCACGGAACAATGGAAGGCTGAAGTGCGCACGTTGGTGGTCGAACTGCCGCTGGCAAAAAAGCGCCGATTGGAACGCCAATATCAATTGCCGGCCTCCGATGCGGAAACCTTCGTCAACGATGTGCCGCTGTGCGATTATTTCGAAAAGCTCGCGGGCCGCGCAAAAAATCCAAAGGCTGCCGCAAACTGGATCATCAACAATCTGCGCGCAAAACTCACCGAATCCAACGCCGGTCTGGGGGATGTGAAATTCGCCCCCGATGCCATTCTGGAACTGATCGATTTGGTGGATTCAGGCAAAATCAGCAGTAAAATTGCGCAAGACGTATTCACCGAGATGTTTGCCTCAGGCGCCAATCCGCGCGAGATTGTGGAGAAGAAAGGACTCCTCCAGGTCAGCGACACCGGAGCCATCGAACAATTCTGCGATGAGGCCATCGCAGCCAATCCGCGCAGCGCGGCGGATTATAAAGCCGGGAAAATCGCGGCTCTGAACTTTCTAAAAGGCCAGGTGATGAAACTCAGCAAGGGAAAAGCCAATCCCAATCTCGTTGGCGACATCCTGGCAAAAAAACTCCAGGCCTGATCGTCTGCTGACCTCCCGTCCCATTTAGAGAGCCTGTCCGGGCGTCGAACAGGCTCCCAGGTGCTTTTATTGGCCTTTTTGCTGGAAATGCCGCTTGATCAGGCCGAAAAAGGTGTAGGGATCCACCACTTCCACCGCGAGGTCCGGGTATTTTTCCTCCAATATTTTGGCGATATCCAAATAGTATTTTGGCGAACGAAGGATCGTCCTGGCCCAAAGAAAACCGGGTTCGCCATTTAATTTGGAAGCCTGGCTCCGAATCGCTTCGACCGCAGCCTCGGGTGAATCAGGCAGATCCGTTTCCCGACATGTCGGCAGCCCGGATTTAAGGCTTGGTCCCGCTTCGAAATGAGTGCCCGCTCCGTTCGGGCTGAAAGTGCGATAAGCGGCAAAATCACTCGCCGTGGCGGCTCCCGCAGAGCCATCGAGCACAAAGCCGGTGATACTCATATCCCACAACGCATAATACTTTTTGCAGTGATTCACCCACGCCTGAAGACCCGGGGGCAACCCTGAGTCAGGTCTTTCGGTCAGACCCCGCACATTCAGATAACCGGCGCCCGAATCGCCCGCGATGAAATAGTCATTGGTCGTGGCATATCGGTAGGCATATACCAATGCTTGCGGCGCGCGATCGGATAGGTTCGGATCAAATGCCCACCCCAGCGGCACCGAGCCCCGGGTGGGATCCTTGAAAAAGGCTGGCACCGCTTTATAAAGCCAGGATGGCGCGTCGTAGTCACCCACGTAATATCCCAGATATAGCTTCGGAGCCACCTTGCCTGAAGTGGTGAGATAACCGCGCTTTCTCCAGGTCTCAAATGAAGGCCTGGCATTGGGCTGGGCATAGCGCTCCGCCAGCGGATAATGCCGCGCAAAGGAGGCATTGGCGATGGCGGACAATCCTGCGGCATCGGCCTCCATGTATCCGTTGAATTGTGAGATTATCCTCCCAAATTCCCATTCCGTGGGCACGCCCTCATGTTTTCCACCAACCTGGCCGTGGTTTGTATATTTGTAGGGCCAGGGAGGGAATCCTCCCACCTTGATGATCTCCCCATTGGCGGCCAGGTATAGCGCATTTAGAACCTCCAGAAATACCTTCCGATCGAGGCCCATGGGTTGATTCGGATCGTCATTCGGAAGCTCATCGCCCCATGGCGACAGGTCAAAAAAGAAGGCCTTCCGGCTGATGAAATAGTCGTGATTGGAGAGTGTATGCAAATCAGGACCGCCGTTGCGGGCCATCTTCATCCAATACGAATCGATATAATAAGCCGCATACCGCGCATCGCACTGGCCGGGTTGGAGGAATCGCCGGATCGCCCACCGGTAGGCATCCGTCTTGGCGCTGCCACTCGATGGCACATCAAAATCCGGCAAAACGCCCTTGCCGGTGAATTTCGATGTGCCGTCCGGATTGATCAGCCACAATTTCACAGGAAGTTTCAATTCCCCGGTCAACAGCGTATAGATGCTGCCGGGCGTCGGATCGTAACGCACCGGGATCAAACTTGCACACCCGGCGGCCGTGGAGGCCACATTGGCGGTTGCGGGAACGGCTGGATCATAAACAACCAATCCATTCACAACATTCCGGAAGGCCCGAACGGTTTCGGCTAAATTGCGCAATGGCTTGACTCCAGCCCCGGCCAACCACCCGTCCTCTCCGCGAAACCAATCAAACCAAAAGTGATCCGTATCCACCCCGAATTCCTCGCAATAAAAAACGTAAAGTTGTGGACGTTCACGATTGGCCAGACCTTGAATCGCAGTCAGCACATGGCAGGAATCCCATATTTTTGCAATTTCAGCCGGTTTTGTGGCATCGAACCGCCGCAAACTGTGCGCATCAAATGTGTAAATTGCCTGTGGACGGACTGAATGATCTCTTCCGCCTGCTTGAAGCACTGGCTCGGGACTTTCATTTGCCGCCTCTGCCAGTGAACAGAGGCCTGCCAACCCGGCCAATACGAGGGCTAATAGCCCTATTTTACTGGAAATAACGGCCAGCCCCCCCGATACAATTGAATGTCCACACGCCGGATTTGAATTACATCTCATGGGATCAGATACTTTCAAATTTAAGAAGGCTGGCCAAGAAAAACCAGTCGGCAAGTCTGACATAAATCCTTTGACCTCAGAACTCTGCTTTCACGTTGTTTGGCTCAATTTGCGGCCACAATGACAAAT
The DNA here is from genome assembly GCA_963664225.1 of Verrucomicrobiia bacterium. GTDB lineage: Bacteria > Verrucomicrobiota > Verrucomicrobiia > Limisphaerales > UBA1319. The sequence goes on along the minus strand of OY760937.1, from coordinate 5,724,163 downwards.
CAAGCTCCGGGGACTCCAATCCATGAGAGATACTTCCAGGTAAAAGCAGCGGATGAATAATCCCGGTATTTTGGCCTTTACGTTGGTCCTTATTTCGGGAAAATAACCCTCATTCGCAATATGAGTGATACCACATCTAAAACAAGCACGCACGTTTCGGCTTTTCGTAACTGGTTAAGCCTTATTGGTTTAGTCGTTGCAATTGGGAGTTTATTCAGTTTTATCCTGTTATTCTTCATCGATCTTCTGGCTAAAGATCCCAATCCGTACCTTGGCATTCTAACCTTCATAGTGGCCCCCGGCTTTCTGGCCTTTGGCGTTTTTCTTATCCTGGTGGGCTGGTTTTTACAGCGCCGCCGGATCATCAAGAATGCGGCCAACGCCGAGATGCCACTCATTACAATCGATTTTTCGAAGGCCCGCGATCGGCGCAATCTGGTCATTTTTGCCATCTGCAGCGCGGTATTTCTGCTTGTTTCGGCGGTGGGAAGCTATGAGTCCTATCATTTTGCGGAATCGGTCGCCTTTTGCGGTCAGACCTGCCATGAACCGATGAAGCCTGAACACACCACCTATCTGAATTCTCCCCATGCCAGGGTTGGCTGCACCGAGTGTCATGTCGGTCCCGGCGCTGTTTCCTTTGTAAAGGCCAAGCTCAACGGTGTGAATCAATTGGTGGGGACTATCCGCAATAATTTCGATCGTCCCATCGGCACTCCTCATAACCTCCGTCCCGCACAGGAAACTTGCGAGCAGTGCCACTGGCCCAAGAAATTCGTGGGAAGCCTGGATCGCAATTATGCCCATTACCTTTCCGATGAGACCAACACTCCCGCCACTTTTCGCCTCCTCATGAACGTGGGCGGCGGGGATCCCACCCACGGCCCTGTGGGCGGCATTCACTGGCACATGAACATCGGCAACAAGGTGGAATTCATTTCCACCAATGACAACAAGCAGTCCATCCAATGGATCCGAATGACGGATCCCAAAGGTGTCGTCACCGAATTTCGCACGGCGGATTTCAAGGACGATCCCTCCAAATACAAAACTCACACGATGGATTGCCTCGATTGCCACAACCGCCCGGCGCATCAATTCCGTGCGCCTCAGGATTCCGTCGATCTGGCCATAAGCACGAGCCGGATTGACGCGGGAATTCCTCTCATTAAGTCCAATCTTGTGGCCATCCTGAGCCATACCAACGCAACGGAGTCTGCGGCCATGGAATACATCGCCATCACATTGCGAAAAGCTTATCCCAACGAAAAACGCATTGAATCGGTGATCAGCGAGGCTCAACAAATCTCCCGCAACAGCATCTTCCCGGAAATGAAGGCCGATTGGCGTTCCTATCCTGATAACATCGGCCACAAGACCTGGCCTGGATGTTTCCGATGCCACGATGGAAAGCATATCGCCGCCGACGGCAAACGCAAAGTCGAAGCCAGCGGATGCAATGATTGCCATATCATCATCGCCCAGGGCAGCGGGGACGAACTTAAGAAATTCAATTCGGCGGGCTTTAAGTTCGCTCATCCGGATACCGCATCTGAAGGAACCGATCCGGATTGCTTCTCCTGCCACGGCGCCCAATAAGGGTCAATGTTTTGTCTGAACGAAAAAAGCCCGGTTTAACCGGGCTTTTTTGCTGTCATAAAAAGGGAGAGCCTTTGCTCAATCCACCTTCCCTTCGGCCCATGATTCCATGAATTTTCCGAGTTCGGCTGCGGACGCGCTGCGCGCGTTGCGCACAAAAAAGCCCGAGCAAGCCGATCCCAAAAGAAGGCAATCGATCGGGGATAGATTCAGAAGCAATCCGGAACAGTAGCCCGCATTGAATCGATCTCCCGCGCCGGTGCTCTTTTTAGGTTTCGCGCAGAAAGGCCCCTGAACAACCACCGCGGCCTCCTGATCAGCGCGAGCGGCCACTTTCATGCAATGGATCACCACCTGGCTGATACCCAGTTTCTTCCTCAATCGTTCTGCCTGGTCCCGGATGGCTTGTGCGTCCTCATGCACTTCGGGCAGGTCCAGGAGGCGTGAAAGCACGTTTGCCTCATTTCCATTAAGCCCCAAAACGGTGGCACCGCTTCTTTCAAAGCCAGGTATCGCTTCGATCATGGCCCGAATGTCCGCTTCAGACCGGCTCGTTGGATCCACTAGATCCAGATAATAAAATGGGCGGTGTGTCAGCTTGCCATAAACTTCAGTTTGAAGCTTGCGCCAGCAAGCGGTCATGTGCGGGTAGAGCGTCCAATCGGTCAAGGCCACCAGTCGGGCCTGCTGGCAGGCGCGCAGATAAGTTCCATCCGCCAGAACCTTATCCAGCATGTCGGGATCGAATTCGGCCAATTGGGTCACGGCGCTGAACATCAATTTTCCATCGGCGAATTCAAAGGCAAGCGTTCGTCCAGGTTCCCTGCCCCAGGAATGGCAGCTATGACATTTGGCTGCAAAATCCGCGAACGCACCATGCGTCGGCTGGCCCAGTGTCGCGAAGGCGTCTATCTGGATCCCCAGAGCGGCAAGGCCGTCTCCCATGTTTACAGTGCATCCTCCCGGATCGGCCCGGTGGACAATAATTTCACGCAGGCTGCTCCGGCCCGCAGCCGCCTTGATCCAATTTCCAAAACTGGTGATGTCGGACATCGCGGTCCACTGGTCAAGCCCCTTTCGCTCTTGAACCACCGAGATGATTTCATCGACAAAACCGTCGAAACCCGCAGTCACACGCATCCCGGATAATTCGCCAGCCCTTTTATTAAATTCCGCAGCCAGGGCGGTCAGGTTCAAATTCATCATGCGTGAACGCTGCATTTCAAACGCGCATTTTTCAAACAAAAAACGTTCAGACCATTCAAGTTATGTGGAGCCACCGATGGATAGGATTTGATCAACGATCCCATGAACGAAGAAACTTTGGGATCAAAATATCGCAAAAATCGTTTTATTGGCCAATGCGGCGGGCCTTTCCCGTGTTCTATACAGGAAGATAATCGATCCAGGCCGTTTTTTCGTGCTTTTTTAAATTTTGCTGGCATAATAAAAAGTATGCTTTTAACTGCGCAGGAACGGGATAGTCTGGTTCAAGTGCGGCATCAATCCCCGCATCAACTCCTTGGCATGCATCCTCTGGGGGATGGTTCCGGTATCGTTGTGCGATCCATGCAACCGGGTGCGGCGCAAGTGGAAGTGGTTCCCGTGCATGAATCCTCGAAGCCACGCTTCAAGCTCAAGAGAATTCACAAAACCGGCCTGTTCGAAGGTGTTTGCCAGGATTCCAAGCGCGTTTACGCCTATGACCTGATCGTCACCGACGAACAGGGCCAGACACGGCAATTTCGTGATCCGTTCTCTTTCCTGCCCACTTTGGGCGAAACCGACTTGTATCTTTTTGCCCAAGGCAACGAGCACCTCATTCATGACAAACTGGGCGCTCATTTGCGGGTTATCGATGGCGTTCATGGTGCAAGCTTTGCTGTCTGGGCTCCCAATGCCAAACGGGTCAGCGTTGTGGGAATTTTTAATAACTGGGATGGCCGCGTCCATCCCATGCGTCTGGTGGGATCCTCGGGAATTTGGGAAATATTTATTCCAGGCGTTACGGCCGGTGCCTGTTATAAATTTGAGATCAAGGATGCGCATGACCAACTGATGCTCAAGACCGATCCCTTCGGATTCCTCTTTGAAATCCCGCCGAAAACCGCTTCCGTCGTTTGGGACAATTCCAAATTCGCATGGACCGACGGAGCCTGGCTGAAGCGCAGGCAGGAATGGAAACCGCTATCCTCCGCCATCAGCATTTACGAGGTTCATCTTGGTTCCTGGATGAAGAAAAGCATGGGCGAATCCCCCAGCTTTCGCGAAATTGCGCAACCCATGGTCGATTACGTCCGAAAAATGGGATTCACGCATGTCGAATTCCTGCCTGTAGCCGAGCACGCCTACTTCCCTTCCTGGGGCTACCAGGTCACCGGTTTTTTCGCCCCTACATCCCGCTACGGAACGCCGGACGATTTCCAATACCTGGTCAACGCCTTCCACGAAGCCGGCATTGGAGTTCTGATTGATTGGGTGCCGGCCCATTTCCCAAGGGATACCTGGGCCCTGGCGCGTTTTGATGGCACAGCGCTTTTCGAACACGAGGATCCCCGCCAGGGCGCTCATCAGGACTGGGGCACCCTTATATTCAATTACGGCAGAAATGAAGTACGCAACTTTCTCACCGCAAACGCCCTCTTTTGGTGTGAACGCTTTCATATCGATGGTTTGCGCGTGGACGCCGTCGCCTCTATGCTTTATCTGGATTATTCCCGCAATCCTGGCGAGTGGATCCCCAATCAATACGGCGGTCGGGAGAACCTCGAGGCAGTGGCTTTTCTGAAACACGTCAATCACCTGGTGCAAACCGAGCATCCGGGTGTGATGATGATCGCTGAGGAATCCACCGCATGGCCTCAGGTGAGCCGACCCCCATACCTCGGCGGTCTTGGATTCACCTTGAAATGGAACATGGGATGGATGCACGACACCCTCCGCTATTTCAGCCTGGATCCCGTCTTTCGGAAATTTCATCAGAACGATCTCACGTTCGCAATGCTCTACCACTACCACGAGAATTTCGTCCTGCCCTTGTCGCACGACGAAATTGTCCATGGCAAAGGTTCCCTGATTGGCAAAATGCCGGGTGACGATTGGCAAAAATTCGCCAATCTACGTCTCTTGTTGGGGTATCAATGGCTGTTTCCCGGTAAAAAGCTGGTCTTCATGGGCGACGAAATCGGCCAGAGCTCCGAGTGGAATCCAAATGCCAGCATTGACTGGCCTCTTTTGGAAGCGGGCCCGTTCCATAAGGGAACACAGAAATTTCTACAAGATCTTAACGCACTCTACAAAAACGAGTCCGCCATTTGGGAGGCGGACTATGACACTGTCGGTTTTTATTGGCTGGATTGCACGGACCACGAGAACAGCGTGCTTTCTTTTGTGCGCCAGAACAAGAATTGCACCAAACGCTTGCTGATCGTTCTGAACCTGACCCCGGTGACACGACACCATTATCGGATCGGTCTGCCCTGCCCCGGTTTTTGGCGGGAAGTGCTCAATAGCGATTCCTCGGTTTTTGGAGGCAGCAACCAGGGAAACCTCGGCGGTGTCACTGCGGAAGAAGTTCCTTGCCACCACCAAAACTGGTCCGCTTCGATCACTCTGCCACCCTTGAGCATTTCCGTTTTTAAGAGCGAAGGTTAAACGATCCCAAACGCATTCGCTCGGAGTTCGGCGCCTTGGAGTAAAACGACCGCATGGGCTCATGCAGCCCATTATGGAATAACACGATTTGGCCTCATGCGCCGGATCGTGTTTTTTTGTGCCATACAATCGTTTTACGGCTTGTCATCCCGGGCATAATGTCCTGAAATAAACCATTCACATGAAGAACAGCTTACTCAGCTTCTGCAGACGCAATTTGGCCGTATTTTGCGTTGCCCTCGTAAGCGTATTCCTATTGGTCTGTGGCGTCCATTCGACTGCTGCCGCCGCTGAAAATTCCGCCCTGCCCGCCAACATAACCGAAATCATTTTTGCCACCCGGCAAATGAATTATGACGGCCACTGGTATGCCAATTTTGGTTATTATGCGGACAGCACCGAACGCAAGGCGTTTCGAGCGCAAGGGCGCCTGTGCCGTTTGAATCTCACGACAGGCAAAACCACCGACCTGATCTGCGATCCCGAGGGCGCCATCCGCGATCCCCAGGTGCATTATGACGGACGGACCATTCTCTTTTCCTACCGTAAAGGCGGCACGGACGCCTATCACCTTTATGAAATTCAATCCGATGGCACGGGTTTGAAGCAACTCACCGATGGCCCCTACGATGATTTCGAACCCTCCTATCTACCCGACGGCGATATCTTCTTCGTTTCCAGCCGGTGCCGCCGGTGGGTGAATTGCTGGCTAACTCAAGTTGCCGTCCTCCACCGTTGCGATCGCTCCGGGGGAAACATTCGCCAGATTTCCGCAAATATTGAGCAGGACAACACACCATGGCCCCTGCCCGACGGTCGCATTCTTTACACTCGCTGGGAATATGTCGATCGCAGCCAGGTCGATTATCATCATCTATGGACTTCGAATCCCGATGGCACCGGTCAAATGGTCTATTACGGCAACCTGCATCCCGGCACGGTCATGATCGATGCCAAACCCATTCCCGGCACGGACACCATCATGTCTGTTTTTTCGGCGGGTCACGGCCAGCGGGAACATGCGGGCGCCCTGACCATCGTTTCGCCACAGAAGGGTCCGGACGATCTTCCCTCCGCGCGTCGCATTACAAAGACCGATGATTTCCGGGACCCCTACCCCTTGGGCCAGGGCCAGTTTCTGGCGGCTCAAAACTCGCGCATCGTGGTCGTCAACGAGCAGGGTGAAGTGCGGGAATTATACCGTCTCCCCAATGATTTGGCGTCGAAGGAAATCTGGTGCCACGAACCCCGCCCTTTGGCTTCACGTCCGCTGGAAAAAGTGGTCCAACCGCGCGTAGATTACACCAGATCCACTGGATCGCTTTTACTGTCCAACGTGCGAACGGGCCGCAATATGGGAGGAGTCAAGTCCGGTGAAGTCAAAAAGCTGCTCGTCGTGGAGTCCCTCCCCAAGCCCATTAATTACACGGGCGGCATGGAACCGCTCTCCTATGGCGGCACCTTCACTTTGGAGCGAATCCTGGGCACGGTCCCCGTTGAGGCCGATGGCTCCGCGTATTTTGATGTCCCCGCCTTGCGCAGCCTGTTTCTGATCGCCCTGGATGAACACGGCAACTCGATAAAACGCATGCAGAGCTTTTTATCCGTGATGCCCGGGGAAACCATGGGCTGTGTCGGCTGCCACGAAAATCGCGCTCAGGCGCCGACCATTTCCAAAAACGAAATGCCCCTGGCATCGCGTCGGGCAGCCAGTGCCATCACGCCCGTCTCAGGCATTCCCGATGTCTTTGATTTCCCTCGCGATATCCAGCCCATTCTGGATCGCTACTGCGTGCGTTGCCACGATTATGACCGCCGGGACGGACGCGTTATTCTCACTGGCGATCACGGCCCCATGTATTCCCACAGCTATTACACCCTCACTTGTCGCCATCAAGTTGTGGATGGTCGCAATGATCCCAAGAGCAATCTGGCGCCCCGAAAAATCGGCGCGACGGCCAGTCCTCTGATGACCAAGTTCAACGGTAGCCATCATGACGTTAAGGCATCGTCTGAAGACTTCGAGAAAGTGCGTTACTGGATTGAATCCGGCGCCCCCTACCCCGGCACTTATGCCGCATTGGGTTGCGGGATGATCGGCGGTTACCACGAAAACCAGGAGAACGATGCCGATAAAAACTGGCCCGAATCCAAAGCCGCCGCCGATGTCATCGATCGCCGCTGCGCCTCGTGTCACATCAAAAGTTGGACTCTGCCTCGAGTCCTTTCCGACGAACGGGATGTTTCATTTTGGCGGCCGGATTTTAACGATCCCCGCCTCAATCTCAGCCGCCACATGGTCTATAATCTGAGCCGCCCGGAGAAATCGCTCATCCTCCTCGGGCCTCTGGAAAAAAGCGAAGGCGGCTATGGCGCTTGTCTCGACCAGAACAAACAACCGGTCATCGTCTTTAAGGATCGCAACGATCCTGATTATCAGAAACTCCTGGCCATGTGTGAGGCGGGCCAGCGCCAGCTTAAGAAAATCGGGCGCTTCGACATGCCTGATTTCAAGCCGACCGCCGCTTATGTGCGTGAAATGAAACGCTTCGGCGTCCTCGCCCCGGACCTGGACGACAGCGCGTCGCCCGTGAATGTTTACGATCTGGACCGCGCCTATTGGAACCTCGTTAGCGGTTTTAAACCTATTGCAGATAAATAGGTTGCACGCCTCATCGAGGCTTTTTTCGTATCGCTTTTGGCAGTCTCGGGATTGATCTTGATTCATCTCCTCGAATTTCCTTATTCATCCCCGGAGGCCTGACTCTTGATGCGCACTTCCCCCTTTCTTCAATTAATTTCATTCAGGGGATTGACACCTGCCGTGATTGCGTTATGATATCACTATGGTATATAAATAATACCTACCTAACTTTATGAGCAACCAAATCCAAGTCGCATCCAAGGAAAGACAAGTCGGGGTTATTAATGGCTGGTTCATGGCAGGCATCATCTTCCTGATGATTGTGGGCAGCCTCTATCTGACCATTCACTCGATCGTCATTGCCGTCCAAACCAACTCCGAGCCTAATCTGCTCTCTCTGTTCGGAGGCATCACAGGATTAATCCTGTTATCCATTCTGTCCTCGGGCTTTTTCACCCTGCAGCCGAATGAGGCTCGTGTGCTGATCCTTTTCGGCGCTTATGTGGGAACGGTGCGCGAAAGCGGTTTTCATTGGACCAATCCGTTCAATCGAAAACTCCGCATTTCGTTGCGCGCCCATAATCTCAATGGCCAACCCTTGAAGGTGAACGACAAACGGGGCAACCCCATCGAAATCGGCGCGGTCGTGGTCTGGCGGATCGAGGACACCGCCCAGGCGATGTTCGACGTGGAGCGCTACGATGATTACGTCAGCGTTCAAAGCGAATCCGCCGTCCGTCACCTCGCCAGCAGCTACGCTTACGACCACGGTGAAGAAAACGAAATCACCCTGCGCAGCGGTGTGGATGAGGTCTCCGTGAACCTCCGCAAGGAATTGCAGGAGCGTCTGGCCAAGGCGGGTGTGATCGTCGAGGAAGCCCGTTTGACCCATCTGGCTTACGCACCGGAAATTGCCAGCGCCATGTTGCGCCGCCAGCAGGCCGAGGCGGTCATCGCCGCCAGAAAACAAATCGTCCACGGCGCGGTCAGCATGGTCGATATGGCCTTGCGCGAATTGGCGGAGAAATCCGTCGTCAATCTCGATGAGGAACGCAAGGCTTCGATGGTGAGCAACCTCCTGGTCGTTCTTTGCGCCGAATCCGAAGTCCACCCCGTGGTGAATGCCGGCACCCTCTATCACTGAGAACGAATACAGAAGTGATCTTTCAGGCTGTGGGCCTGGTGCCCTCACCCGGCACATCGGCTATCACTGATAACAAATACAGAATTGAACTTTCACAACGTCGGGCATGGAAAATAGAAAGTCATTCTTGCTGCGGATCGATCCCAAGCTCTGGTCGGAGTTGGAGGCTTGGGCGCAGGAAGAATTGCGCAGTGTCAACGGCCAGATCGAATACCTCTTGCGGCAGTCTGTCACACAGCACCGCAAGGGGTCGTCCCGCTCCTCCACCTCAATCCCTGAAGAACCAAAGAACTCATGAATATATCTTTCTCGGCCCCGTGGGGGCGAAAAGTGATCCTCCTCACCATTCTGACCGGCTCTCTGCTGCTCATATTGCCAGCCATTCAATTCATTATCTTGCGCGCTGCACACTCTCCAGCCATGAGCATCAGGGTGCTATTGATCATGCTGGTTGTGCCCCCGGCCATTTTGCTGGGCTGCGCCTTCTTCATGATTCGCGGTTACACTCTGGATGCGGGCCGCTTAAGCATTCAGCGCCTTTTATGGTCGAACACTCTGGACCTTGGCGATTTGGAAGCCGTTTACCACGATCCTGAAGTCACCAAACGCTCCAGGAAAATCTGGGGCAATGACGGACTTTTCGCCATGAGCGGCCTGTTTCGAAACGAAAAATTGGGCCGCTACCGGGCCTATATCACGGACCCAAAACGTGCCGTTGTCCTCAAGTTACGAACGCGCACCGTCGTTGTTACACCGGACGATCCGGAAAAATTCATCCGGGAGCTTCAAAGAACATTCCCCAGACTCGCCAATACACCCGAACGCTCCCGCATATAATTTTACCGGGGCGCAGGACAAATTCTCTATAGAAAGTACCGCACCAGGTTCTTGGGGTTCGATCTGCGCATCTCTGCGGCATCTGCGGATTACACCTTTCCATTTCAATTATTTCGTTCATTTCGTGGCGTCCTCATTTTTCCCCCGCCTTCTTAAAATTCCAGTTGCCCGCTGGCCTCCGCACAGGTTATCCTCCATCCACGAAACACCACCTATGAGAACGCACGCGCACCCGCCATCTTCGGCCCTGTCCCGCAATCGACCTGTCGATATTCAGCGCATGTCCGCGCCGCGCCTGTTCCTCCAGGCTGTCGCTCTGATCTGCCTGGCAATGCTCACGCTCACTTCCGCAACCGCCGCGGATAACGCCTGGCTTTGGCAGGTGGGTCAGCCCGACCACAAAAACTCGGAATTTGCGCTCGCCCCCGGTGGTTTCAGCCGCTTTAACCAGGACGGATTCTTTCTTGTGGGCGCTTCAGACACCCGGAAGGACTGGCCCTATGTCCACCCCGGTCTGCAGGACGCCTGGGCCGGTGGACGCCCTCATCCCTTCACGATTCTGTTTGTTTTGAAAAAACTGCCCACCCCCGGCGAATGCCGACTTCAGTTGGATCTATTGGACACTCAAGCCTCCCTGCCTCCAACCCTGCGCATTCAAATCAACGACCAGACATTTGAACGTGCCCTGCCCCGCGGCGGCGGCGACGATTCCATTAACGGCGATCCAACCAAGGGAAAACCCACCCAGGTTTCCATTCCGTTCCCATCATCCGTTCTAAAGGAGGGAGATAATACGGTCACCCTAACCATCATCAATGGCTGTTGGATGCTTTACGACTCGGTCGGCCTTGCGACCCCGTCGGGTGCCGAATTATCGAATCTCTATGATCTTACCCTGATTCAGGAGGTGCAAACCATCCGGGGATTGGTGGAAAAAGAGGGAGCCTGGCAACAGCCCATCCGGGTCGTTCTACGTCATTTTGGTGCGGAGGCCGATGCCGTTTTGAACGTCGAAGGATCGACACCGCTGCCCTTGGGAAAAATCCAGGAAGGTATTCACACCAACATTTTTCTCACACCGGCCGTATCGACGGAAACAGATCGGAAAATGACCGTTCAAATCAACGGCCAGTCCAAAGCCGCCAAGGTGGTTCATTTGAAACCGGTTCCCAAACTCACCGTCTATGTCCTGCCCCACTCCCATACGGACATCGGCTATACCGAAATCCAGACCGACATCGAAAAAAAGCAGGTCAACAACCTCCTCCAGGGAATTGAGTATGCGAAGAAAACCGCCAATTACCCCGCAGGTTCCCGTTTCGTCTGGAATGTCGAAGTTCTTTGGGCGGCAGATTTATACCTGCGTCGCATGGACGACACTCAGAGGACCGCATTCCTGGACGCGGTCAAAAGCGGACAGGTCGCCTTGTGCGGAATGTATCTCAATGAACTGACCGGCCTTTGCCGCCCTGAAGAGCTGATTCGATTGTTCCGCTTCTCCACGGAGTTGGCCCAACGCTGTGGAATAACCATCGATTCGGCCATGATCAGCGATGTCCCCGGCTATACGTGGGGAACGGTTCCCGCGATGAACATGGCGGGCATTAAATATTTCTCCACTGCACCCAATTACGGCGACCGCATCGGCACCATATTGCGCGAGTGGGAAAACAAACCCTTCTATTGGATGGGGCCGGATGGAACATCCAAGGTCCTCGTCTGGATTCCGTTCTGGGGCTACGCCATGTCTCACCGTTATGGCCGGTTGACTCCGGAACTCGTGGACGATTTCTGTGATGGCCTGGCCAAACGCGGCTACACCTATGACATCGCCCATGTGCGCTGGAGCGGTCACGGCGATAACGCAGTGCCCGACTTGGAAATCAGCGAGGCGGTCAAGGATTGGAATTCGAAATACGCCTGGCCCAAATTTGTCATCTCCTCCGCCAGCGAGGCCTTTCAGGCACTGGAAAAACGATACGGAGATAAACTGCCTGTCGTCCGTGGCGATTGGACCCCATATTGGGAGGACGGCGCTGGCTCCAGCGCCCTCGAAACTGGCATGAATCGCACCAGTTCCGACCGGCTTGCCCAGGCGGAAACCCTGTTTGCCATGTTGCGTCCTCAGGATTACCCCAAAGCAGCTTTCAATGACGCGTGGGACAATGTTCTGCTCTATTCGGAACATACCTGGGGTGCCTGGTGCAGCGTGGGCGAACCCGAACGCAAGGAAACAAAGGAACAATGGGCCATTAAAAGGAGCTACGCCACGCAAGCCGCTCAACAATCTGAAGCCCTCCTAAAACAAGCCATCGGTGGAAAACCGTCGAATGAGCCGGTCTTCGATGTCTTCAACACTCTTTCATGGACCCGCACCGATCTGGTGATGCTTTCGCCCGAACTGGCTACGCTGGGATCGTCCATCATCGATGATCGTGGCAAACCCGTGCCGTCCCAAAGGCTCGCATCCGGCGAAATGGTGTTCATGGCCAGCAAAATCCCCGCCTTGGGTTCCCGTCGCTATCGAGTGGCCAACGGTTCTCCTGCCGTCTCCAAACCCGCAACGGTGAATGGCGCGGTTCTGGATAATGGCATCGTAAGGGTGCGCATCGATGAAATCACGGGCGGCATTGTTGAGTTAACCTTGCACGGCGTGGATGGGAATTTCGCCGACACAAGCAATGGCGAATCCCTCAATGATTATCGCTATCTCATAGGCGAAGACCCGGCCAATCTCCAGCGCAATGGACCGGTGAAACTGCGCGTTGGCGAAAAAGGTCCGTTGGTCGCCTCGCTCATCGTGGAATCCGCAGCCCCCGGCTGCCGCATGTTGCAGCGGGAAATCCGCATCGTCGCCGGTATGGACCATGTCGAAATCATCAACACCGTCGATAAGGCCCGTCTCGATGTAAAAAGCTACATGGCCAAAGAAGGCAAGGAGAGCGTCAATTTCGCATTTCCATTCAACGTGCCTGGTGGGGAGATTCTCCTGGATATCCCTTTGGGTGTCATGCGCCCGGAACTCGATCAGATGCCCAGCGCCTGCAAGAACTGGTTCACCGTCGGACGCTGGGCCGAAGTCTCAAACAAAAACCGTGGTGTCACCTGGGTCACACTCGACGCGCCTTTGGTGGAAGTGGGCGGCATCACCGCCACACTCCTCAATTCCCAAACCAATCCCGATGTCTGGCGAAAAAAAGTGGAACCCACCCAGAAAATTTATTCCTGGTCCATGAACAACCACTGGGGAACCAATTACCGCGCCTACCAGGATGGCCCCGTGGTCTTTCGCTTCGTTTTGCGGCCGCATCGCCAATCCAACCCGGCCGAGTCGGCCCGGTTCGGGTTGAGCCGGAGTTTCGCGCTCCTTCCCGTCCGCGCTTCCGAATCTTCACGGCCCGCGGCACCCCTCTTGCAGGTGGACTCCCCAGACATCCTGGTATCCGCCCTGAAGCCCGCCGATGACGGCAAAGCGCTGATCGTTCGCCTGTTCGGCGTTTCAGGTAAGACGCACGATACCCACATCACTTGGGGCGGTCGAAAACCCAAAGCCATTTATCTTACGGACACCAGTGAAAAGCTCGGAAAGCCTCTAACTGGCGCAATAAAGGTGCCCGGCTATAGCCTCGTAAGTTTACGCGCCGAGTTTTAGTAGATAATCAATTCCTGCGCAATGACTTACTTCACTATATAGCGTTGAGCCACTCTCAACGGGTCACCATCTCGCCAAAAAGGCAACGGAGATAATCTCTCATCGTTGCCTCTTTTTGCTGATCCATGAGCAGAAACCCATGGCTTGGAATGGACAAATCTGCCTCATTTTAGCCTTTTTTTGAAGCGACATCCGATTTTTTCCGCAAAAACTTGCTTTATAATTTATATTTGAACAAGATGTCTGGCTCGATTGAGAGATATTTGTATGCTGCATATTCGAAACATTGCCATCATTGCTCACGTGGACCACGGTAAAACCACGTTGGTTGACTGTTTAATGAAACAGTCTGGAACTTTTCGCGCCAACCAGGCCACAGAGGAGCGCATGATGGATTCCATGGACCTTGAACGCGAAAAAGGCATTACCATCCGCGCCAAAAACGCCGCCTTTAAATACAAAGATTACCACATCAACATTGTGGACACCCCGGGACATGCGGATTTCGGTGGTGAAGTGGAACGCGCCCTGAACATGATCGACGGCGTTCTCTTGGTTGTGGATGCCGTGGACGGTCCGCAGGCCCAGACGCGATTCGTCCTGCGTAAGGCACTGGAAGCGGGTGCCAAGCCGATCGTGGTCATCAACAAGATTGATCGCGAAAATGCCACCCCCCACAAGGTGCTCGACCAGGTTTTTGAATTGTTCATGTCCCTTAATGCCACGGACGTCCAATTGGATTTTCCAGTCATTTACGCCAGTGCCAAAGAGGGTTTTGCCACCGCCGATCTGAAGCATCCCAGCAAAACCATTCAGCCTTTGTTTGATGCCATTATCAATCAAATCCCTCCGCCAAAGGCGGACCCGGACAGCGAATTTAAGTTGCTGGTCTCCAACCTGGATTACTCGGACTATTTGGGACGCATCGCCCTGGGCAAAATTCTCGGCGGCAAAGTCGCCGTGGGAGACTCTGTAGCCTGTTTGCACGGCGACGGACGGAAAGATACCGGCAAGGTCACCGCCATTTTTCATTTCGACGGGCTTCAACGTATCGAAATCCAATCCGCCGGCGCCGGTGACATCATCGGATTATCGGGTTTTGATGACGTCTTCATCGGTGAAACTGTGACCGATACTCCGGAGCGAATCCCTCTGCCCTTCCAACCAATCGACCCGCCCACCATTCACATGGAATTTGCCGTCAACGACGGCCCTCTGGGTGGCAAGGACGGAAAACTGGTCACCGCGCGTCATATCTGGGAGCGGCTCCAAAAGGAAATCCGCACGAACATCAGCATCAAAATAGCCCAGACCGATGCGCCAAACATCTTTGAAGTCAGCGGTCGTGGTGAAATGCAAATCGCCATTTTGGTGGAGCAAATGCGGCGCGAAGGCTACGAAGTTCTCGTTTCCCGTCCGGAGGTCATTTACCATCGCGATGAGCAGGGAAACCTGCTGGAACCCCTTGAAAACCTGTTCCTGGAAATTCCAAAAGACGCGATGGGATCGGTGCTTGAAAACCTTTCCAACCGCAAAGCGGAAATCAGCCATATGGCACATCATGCTGATCAGATCAGCATCGAGGCGCTCATCCCGACCCGTGGTTTGATTGGCTTTGAAACCGACCTGGTGAATATGACTCGCGGCATGGGTGTCATGAGCCATTTATTCAACAGCTACGGAGCTGATCGCGGAGAAGTCATATCCCGCAAAACAGGCTCCCTGGTCAGCATGGAAAACGGCGTGGCCACATCCTACGCGCTCAACGCCATTCAAGAGCGCGGACGGCTCATGGTCGAGCCGGGCGATGAAATTTATAGTGGAATGATCGTGGGCGAAAACCCGCGTGAAGGCGATATCCCTGTCAATCCATGCAAGGCAAAGAAACTGAGCAACATGCGCTCCACCGGAGATGGCAAAGGAATCCAGCTCGAGCCTCCGCTTAAATTATCTTTGGAACGCTCGCTGGAGTACATCGGAGGGGACGAATATGTGGAGGCCACCCCCCATAATCTTCGCCTACGCAAAAAACTTCTTAATGAAACCATGCGCAAGCGCGCATCCCAAATTCGGAACATTAAAGTGGAGCAGCACTAAGCTTGCATTGCGGATTCCAGCGGGAATCCCAATTCAGTCTATTCAAACCGGTCCGAGTCCATGGCAACACCAGGACTCCGGCCGGTTTTCTTTTTAATTTTGAGGCAGCAGTCGAGATTTCCCAATACACTAAATGTTCGGAAGATTCACAGGAGACACTTGGTTTCTGCAAACTTTTAACGCAGAGCCGTCTTTGAATCGACGACCGAAGATTGGGGGCAGCCATCACATTAGTTTTCAAGGATTGCACTATGAGCTTGCCCCGGACCCGAAGACATGCGAAATACTTGCACGACGGTCGCTATCGAGTCGGATTGGCGTAGGAAGTCATGGCCCAACCAGCCTTTTCTTCTGCTTTGCCTGATGTCAGGCAAACGGCATCAAAAAGCAATGTCAATTTGCCGATGGAACATTATTCGGACTGTAGCAAGTCATTGATAATAAACGGCGGGAAGGGTGGCTGAGTGGTCTAAGGCGCCTGACTCGAAATCAGGAGTAGGGGCAACCCTACCGCAGGTTCGATTCCTGTCCCTTCCGCCATCCTCGTTATCAATTTTCAGTTGTTTTTCGCATCGGTTCCCACGTCAAGCTTTCGCAGGGGCACGGTTCCGATCGTTTTGTGGGTGCAGCATTCTATTGACAGAATCGTGCGGCCGAATAATCTTCAACCATATACCCTATGAAAACCTTTTGTTCCATTCTCACTTTGGGACTCCTTGGCGCATCCGCGCTGGCGTCAGAGCAAATCTTGACTTACCAGGACCTGGTTGGCCGACTGACCAGCATGGAGCGCCTCGCCACCCTTCCCGGACCCGGCGAGAACTGTCAGCAATGGTCCAGCTATGACCGAGCCAGCCGATATGACAAAGCAACTGACAAGTATGTGGCTTGGGATGCCAATGGCGACGGGGATGGTTACATTCGCAAGGAAGGCGATCAAATCGTAATGGCCGAGATGGAAGGTCCGGGTTGCATCTGGCGGATCTGGTCGGCGGCGCCCAAGGATGGTCATGTTCGGATATATCTCGATGGGGCGACCGAGCCAGCAGTCGATTTACCCTTCATCGGCTATTTCGATGGGAAAAACGAACCGTTTACGCGGTCGGCGCTGGTTCACACAGTGGCGATGGGCTGGAATAATTACACTCCAATCCCGTTTCAAAAATCCTGCAAGGTGGTGGCGGATAAAAATTGGGGCCAGTATTTCCAATTCACCTATGGAACGTTTCCTCCAGGCACTGTCGTCCCCACTTTTAAACGCACATTATCGAGCGGCGAACTCGGCGCTCTGGATCGTGCAAATGACATTCTTGTGCATCCTGGAAGCGATCCCGCCGGGCCACGAGCCGATGCCGACACGGTTTCCAAGAGCCTGACTCTTGCGGGAGGAGCCAAAACCACCATCAACCTGCACGGGCAAAGAGCGATCACCGGAATTCGCGCAAAGGTCAAATTACCTCCCTCCAGCAATGACAAAAACGCCTTGCGCGAATTGTCCATTCGCATTCGCTGGGATGACGAGCCGTATC
Organism: Verrucomicrobiia bacterium; assembly: GCA_963664225.1. Taxonomy (GTDB): domain Bacteria; phylum Verrucomicrobiota; class Verrucomicrobiia; order Limisphaerales; family UBA1319. The sequence continues at coordinate 5,707,007 of OY760937.1, read as the reverse complement.
CCAGCGTATGGGCACCGTTCGGCGACTTCTTCGGCACTGCTGCGGGAGCCCATGTTTACCAGTCTCTCCCCCTGGGTCTGAGCGCTGACGGTTGGTGGTATTCTTATTGGTACATGCCGTTTGCCAAAGAAGCCGAGCTGCAATTCGCAAACGATGGCACCGAGGACCGGGAGATCACTTTTGAAATCACCCACGCCCCGATTTCTGGCAATCCTGCGAACATGGCCCGTTTCCACGCCAAATGGCATAGGGACGCTCTCCTGCCAGCGGACCCGGCAAGGCAGATTGACTGGACCATGCTTCAAACCAAAGGCTCGGGACGGTTCTGCGGAGTGATGCTGCATGTTTGGAATCCCAAAGGCGGTTGGTGGGGCGAGGGCGACGAGAAATTCTTTGTCGATGGGGAGAAATTCCCGTCCACCATTGGCACCGGATCAGAGGATTACTTTGGCTACGCCTGGTGCAATCCCACTTTGTTCGAGAATGCCTATCATAACCAAACCATCTCGATGAACAATAAGGGCCATGTTTCCGTAAACCGGTGGCACATCACAGATAACATTCCGTTCCATACCTCCTTCGAAGGCGACATCGAAAAGTATTACCCAAACACCCGACCCACTCTTTATGCCAGCACGGTTTATTGGTATCTGGCCCCCGGCGGCACTGATCCCTATATGGCCAGGCCCATGTCGGAGCGTGTTGGGTATTGGACGGACATCACCAATTATGCGGTCGCAGGCGCCATTGAAGGCGAACGCATGAAAATCCTCGGATGCACTGGTGGTCAGACCCAGGAGCAGGCTACCGACCAATACGAGGGACAATGGAGTCAAAACGCGCACTTGTGGTGGACGAACGGAAAGCCTGGAAACAAACTCAGCCTCGCTTTGCCTGTCTCCAAAACGGGCCGCTACCAATTGAAATTGCAGATGACCAAGGCCGGCGATTACGGAGTCGTTCAGCTCCACTTGGACGGTGAAAAACTTGGTAATCCTGTCGATCTCTATGATGCATCGGTCGTTCCCACCGGCGCACTGGACATGGGCGCGCACCAATTGACCGCTGGCGAGCACAACCTGACACTGGAAATCACCGGCGCAAATCCCAAGGCGGTTCAAGCCTACATGGCCGGCGTCGATTACGTGCTGCTGTCGCCAATCCAATAGGAATAGAATATTCATCACCGCCCGAGGCCATCCCCGGGCGGTGGTTTGCCCTCCTGTCAAATGGTCGTCTTATTTAGCGATGGCCATCTCCATGGAATCCTGCGGGCTGGCAGTTACGGAACCCCCGGCTTTTTGCGCCAGGGACGCACTGCGTCCATTACCTTGCGTCACTTTGTTAACAGCCCCTGACGCATCTTCCATGGATGCCACCGGTTCCGCTGCGGAATAATCTCCGCCTGACCGCGAAACAGTCGGCAGCTCCCCACTGGGAACATAAACCGGAGGCTCAACAACCGAATTCGCCGCGGCAGGCTTGGCGGCTGGCGTCCCAGTATTCTTTTGAAATTTCATACTCACCATTTTACTCACGCCGTGTTCCTGCATGGTGACACCGTAGATCGCATCCGCCGTGCCGATCGTCCGTTTGTTATGGGTGATGATGATGAACTGGGAGTTTTGCACAAACCGCATTAAAACTCCGATAAAGCGGTTGATGTTCGATTCATCCAGTGGCGCGTCCAACTCATCCAGCACGCAGAACGGACTGGGTTTGACCTGGTAAATGGCGAACAACAGCGCCACCGCAGTCATCGTTTGTTCGCCACCGGAGAGGAGGCTGATGCTGCGGAGTTGTTTTCCCGGTGGTCGGGCCATGATGTCAATGCCGCTTTCCAGAACGTCGCCCTCGTTGGTCAGTTGGAGATCGGCTTTGCCACCGCCAAAAATCTCGGTGAACAGGACTTGGAAGTTGGCCCGGACCTTATTGAAGGTTTCCGTGAACATCTCCCGCGTCTGTGTGTTGATGCGGTTGATAACCTCGAGCAGTTGTTCCTTCGCCTTGGCCAGATCGTCATGCTGGGTCGTCAGAAATTGGTAACGCTGTTCCGTCTCTTCGTATTCCTCGATGGCCACCAGGTTGACCGGCCCGATTTCATCAATGCGTTTCTGGAGCGCCGCCACCTGCCCGGCCACGGCTTCCCAATCCGTTGCCAGACCGCGATTGGCCATTTCATCAGGCGTGAGTGTTTCCACTTTGGGCGCGCCTTCCTCGGCCATGGTGATGGTGATGCATTCGCTGCGGACATCCTCCAGATTCAACTGGTATTTTTGCTGGATACGCTCCCGGAGGTTCTGAACAGACATCGTTTTTTGGGCCAGTTCGACATCGATGACCCCGCGCTGCTGCTGGACATCGGCAAGCCGCCGCCGCCGCTCTTTCAAGTTGGCGTCGCGTTGCGAAATATCGGTCTCGAGTTCCTGTTTTTGACCGATCAGTGAAGCCGTGCGGGTGTTGACCAATTCACGATCCTGCCGCAGGGAATCCACGCGCACATGTGATTCGTGGATTTCTGACTGCAACTGGCCTCGCCGTTCCACAATCGATTCAATTTCTTCACGACGAACATCGACCAAATGGGATAGCTCGATAATGCGCTGCTCCTGCGACTGAACCTGATGACGCAGCGAATTGGAAAGTTGCTCCTCGCTTGCCAGTGTGATCTTGGTTTCCGTCAGTGCGCCATTGGCTGTGTCCCGTTGCTGGCGGAGTTCCTCCAGGGCACTGTTGCCTTCATTCACCTGCTGCTGCAATTCCTGGTCACGAATTTCCAACGCACCCGCCTGTGTCCCCAGCGCCTCGCGTTTGGCCTGATTCTCCTGGGCCTGTTCCGCCAGACTCTGAATTTCATAGACCACCGTGTCGATTTTTTGATGCAACAAACGCGCGGCATTTTCAAGAGCCCTGAATTCGCCCTGGCGCGTTGCGATCTCAACCTCCTGAACGCGCAGTTCGCTTTGCGCCTGCTGCATGCTCGCCTGCAATTCGGTTTGTTCGCTTTGCAATGCGCCTTTGCTGCGGCTTATGGTGTTGACCTGTTCCTGCAATTGGGCCAACTGGGTTTCCAATTCAGTGATCTGGTTCTTGCGACCCAAAATGGAAGCTGCGGATTTTTCCCCATGGCCTGCGGACCCGCCTGTATAGACGCCATGCCGGCTGAGCATTTCCCCGTCTGCGGTCACCACATCCCATTCGCCATTCCGAGCGCGCCAGACCTCTGTGGCGGTCGCCAGATCCGACACGATCAATGTCCTTCCAAGCAACCGTTCCAAAAGGTTTTTAACCGTCTCATCCGCTTCAATCACGGAGAGCGCCGAGACTCCGGCCAGTGCACCGCCCAGGCTCATTTCCGTCTGGAGGGTGAGCGTGGCGGCTATAGGCCCAGCCTCGCCGGCTTCGGGAGTAGCCGCAGTGGAAGTGGCATCAACCGAACTCGTCGCCTCAGACGCGGTTACCCCGCTCTGCTCAATTGCAGTTGCAGGCGCCGAATTTTCGACTGCGATTTCGGACGCTTGCGGCAAACCAGATTTCGCTTGGAGGGCCAGTGACGCGATGCTCGCGCGACCTTTACGATTGGCGCGCAGATCGGCCAGAATTTGGCGGGCGGTTTCGGGCTGATCGGTCAACACCAATTGCAGATAATGCCCAAGGGCGGCTTCGATGGGTGCGATATAATTATCCGGCACCCGGATTTTATCCACCAGGACCCCCAGCATGTGCGGAGCCTGCTTCAAGGCCGCCATCGTTCCGGCGCTGAATCCCTCGTGCGCCGCCTGCAACTGCTCCAGCACGTTCATGCGGGAACGCAGTCCCGCCTGTTGACGCAGAGCCTCATCCAGCGTTCTTGTGATTTGGGCCAGTTCCGGCTGAATCTGGCGCAGGCGCGCCTGTTGTTCCTCGACCGTTCCACGGCGGGCCTGTAGGGTTATTTTTTCCGCCTCGACATTCGTGGCAAACTCCGTCAACCGCGCCTCCAAGCGGATGCGCTCCTCTTCCAACTGGACTTTTTCAGAGGAGAGTTTTTCAAGGCGTCCGGCATTGCCCTGCTTCTGCATTTCGAGCGCATTGATTTCATTGCGTGTCCTGGTGAGCTGTTGCGCCAGATTAAAGGCATCGGACTGGGCCTTGCGCAACGTCTCCTGACGCTCGCGCAGCCCGTTTTCAATCTTCAGCAATGCGTCGCGTTTCTCCTGCATGGCAACGCGCAGTTGCTCCAGGCCCGTCATCGAGGCTGTGAACCGTTCCCTTAATGACTCCAGTTCCTGCTCCGCCACCTGTCGGCGCTCCTCGCCTTGAGCAATATCCCCCAGGGCTTTGGCGTTCTGATTTTCCAATTCCTGCAAGCGCTGCTCGTTGAAATGGATTCGGCTTTCGTGCTGGTCCGCCCGCCCCTTTAGCTCAAGCCCCTGCTGCTGGGAGGCGCTGATCTCCTGCTCCAATTCCATCATTCGCGTGCGCAAGCGCCCAATCTCGTCCTCCTCGCGCAGCATGCTTTCAGAACAAACCTCCATCTCAATGCGCAGCTTCTCGGCGCTGGTCTGGCGGTCTTTGATCTCCATCTGGAAAACGTCGAACTGATGTCGCGCCAACTGGCAGTCCAAATGCTGAAGCTCCACCATGAATTGTTTGTAGCGACGCGCCTTGCCCGCCTGGCGCTGTAGCGAGCCAATCTGCCGCTTGACCTCGCGAATCAAATCCGTCAGTCGCAGCAAATTCTGCTCTGTGCTCTCCAGCTTCCGCAACGCTTCCTTTTTTTGAGTCTTGAAACGCGTGATCCCGGCGGCCTCCTCAAACACCATTCGGCGATCTTCCGGGCGGCTGGACAAAAGCTGCGTGATATGGCCTTGGGCCATGATGCTATAGCTGGCGCGCCCCACACCGGTGCCCATGAATAGCTGTTGAATGTCCTTGAGCCGGCACGGTGTTTTATTAATGAAGTATTCGCTGGAACCATCCCGGAATACACGGCGTGTCACCGTTACCTCGTCGAATGCAACATCCACACCGGCGGCTCGTAATTGGCCTTCGTCGATGTCGCTCATAGTCAACGACACCTCTGCCATGGCGAGCGGTTTTCGGGAATCGGCCCCGTTGAAAATCACGTCCGCCATCTCACCTCCACGCAAGGCCTTGGCAGATTGCTCGCCCACGACCCACCGAATGCAGTCGGCCACGTTGGACTTGCCACAGCCATTCGGCCCCACAATCGCCGTGATACCCGGCAAAAAATTGAGGGTTGTTTTATCCGCAAACGATTTAAATCCTAGAATCGTTAAATTCTTCAGGTACATGACCCCCTGATTAAGCGCCCATGTCGTTATCCCGTAAAGGCAAAAACCACAACATATAGGGGAAAGTTATTCACACGTACACCACTAATCGTGTGTTTGTGAGAAACTGGAGTAAGAGATTATGAATGCATTCTAAGGGTAAACGAACGGAAAACCATCCAAAGTTGTTCACATGTTATAAACCATTGGCAGTGGGTAACCCACGAGTGGAGCCGTCTATAAACATTACCTATGTTGTTCATCAACAATAGGTTGCGGTGCTCACTCGTAACGCTCCTTAATTTCCTTATTGGCAACCGGATTTTTCCTCACAATATTCGTCCCCTTAATTGGTTGTGGATTGAATATGGCCGACTCAAAGAAACACGTTTACGACGAGAGCAAGATCAAGACGCTATCCTCTCTGGAGCATATCCGGATGCGGACGGGCATGTATATTGGCCGCATCGGGAATGGATCGGATCACGATGACGGTTGTTATGTTCTGCTAAAGGAGGTCATCGACAACGCGATCGACGAATTTATCATGGGCAGCGGACGCGAAATCCAGATCACCATCGAAGGAAACACGATCTCCGTTCGCGATCAGGGCCGGGGTATCCCATTGGGCAAGGTTATCGACTGCGTCTCCAAGATTAACACCGGGGCCAAATACAACGACGATGTGTTTCAATTCAGCGTCGGACTCAACGGCGTGGGCACCAAGGCGGTCAATGCGCTCTCCAAGGAATTCTACGTCCGCAGTCATCGCGATGGGGAATTTTCCGAAGCGACCTTCCGCCAGGGCAAACTCAAGAGCGAAAAAAGCGGCAAATGTCCGGGCGAACCCAACGGCACCTTTATCCGGTTTGAACCCGACCCGGAAATTTTCAAGGACTCCAAGTATCTCGAGGCGCATGTCGAACGGCGGCTCAGACATTATTCCTATCTCAACGCGGGCCTCAAACTGGTCTATAACGGCAAGGAATTCCAATCCAAGCTGGGGCTGATGGATTTGGTGATGGAGGATCTGGATGCCGACGGCAGCGAGCCAATCTATCCCCCGCTCCACTATACCAACAAGGTTCTGGAATTCTGTTTTACACACAGCAATAGCCGTTACAACGAGACTTTTTACTCTTTCGTGAACGGCCAGTTCACTTCGGACGGCGGCACGCATCTCAGCGCCTTCAAGGAAGGTCTGGTCAAGGCCATCAATGAATTTGCGAATGCAAAATTTGACAGTGACGATGTGCGCGAATGCATGGTGGGAGCGATTTCCATTCGACTGAAAGATCCCATTTTTGAATCCCAGACGAAAAACAAACTCGGGAATACGGAAATCCGCACGGACATAGTGAACAAGGTTCGGGAGGAACTCCTGCAGTTTTTTAATCGCAATAAGGACATCGCTGAAAAAGTAATCGCCAAGGTGCGGGACACCGAACAGCTTCGCAAAGAATTGCAGGAGGTCAAAAAACTGGCGCGCGATCGTGCCAAAGCCATCACCATCCGCATTCCGCAGCTCAAGGATTGCAAAACGCACCTGGACAAGGCCAAAGCCAAAGGCAAGGGGTCGATGGTCTTTATTACAGAGGGTCAGTCCGCTGCCGGTTCCATTGTCAGTTGCCGCGATGTCAACACGCAGGCGATCTTCGTATTAAAAGGCAAACCTCTGAATGTTTGGGATCTGAAAAGGGACGTTGTCTATAAGAATGACGAGCTCTATAACTTGATGCGCAGCCTGGACATTGAAGACAATCTGGAGGGTCTGCGTTACGAAAAAGTGATTCTGGCCACCGATGCGGATGTGGACGGCCTGCATATTCGCAACTTGATGATCACCTATTTCTTCCGTTTTTTTGACCAACTCGTCCGTGACGGCCACCTGCATATATTGGAAACTCCCTTGTTCCGCGTTCGCAACAAACAGGAAACCACGTACTGTTATTCCGAGGCGGAACGGGATGCCGCAGTGAAAAAACTGGGCAAAAGCCCCGAAATAACCCGGTTCAAAGGATTGGGCGAAATCTCACCCAAGGAATTCAAGCAATTCATCGGTCCGGAGATGCGGCTCAGCCAGGTGGAGTACGCACCGGTCCAGGACACGTCCACAATCCTTTCGTTTTACATGGGACGCAACACCCCGGAACGCAAGGATTACATCATGAGCAACCTCGTGGTGCCTGTGGAAGATTAATCCCATTTTAGCTCCATTTTTTAGCAACCATGACTGACACCAACGAGCACCAAGTCATCGCAGAATCTCCCTCGGATCATCCGCACCATACGGCGGTCATTGCGACCAAGGCCGAAGGATTGCTCCATAAACGAATGGATCGCGGCTTTTTGGAATATGCCTCGTACGTTATTCGTGACCGGGCCATTCCCAATCTGGCCGACGGTCTCAAGCCCGTGCAGCGCCGCATCCTGTGGTCGCTGCATCAAAAGGACGACGGCAAATTCATCAAGGTGGCCAATGTGGTCGGCCATTGCATGCAGTACCACCCGCATGGCGACGCCTCGATCGGTGACGCCCTGGTGGTCCTAACCAACAAACGATATCTGATCGAAGGCCAGGGTAACTTTGGAAACATCTTTACCGGCGATTCCGCGGCAGCCTCCCGTTACATCGAGTGCCGCCTGACAGAACTCGCGCGCACCGAGGTGTTCAACGATGACCTGACGGAATTCGTTCCAAGTTATGACGGTCGCAACAAAGAGCCGGTGACTCTGCCATGCAAGCTGCCCCTGCTTCTGATGTTGGGCACGGAAGGCATCGCGGTCGGCCTGTCCTCCAAGATTCTATCCCACAATTTCCCGGAGTTGCTTGAAGCGCAAATTGCGATATTGAAAAAGCAGCCGTTCAAGATTCTGCCCGACTTTGCGACCGGCGGGTTGATGGACGCCAGGGAATATCAGGACGGCAAAGGCAGCATCCGTGTGCGCGCCAAAATCAAGGTCAAAGATGAATCGACTGTGGTCATCAAGGAAATTCCACCGACCACGACCACCGACTCGCTGACCAGTTCGATCGAAGAAGCCGCGCGCAAAGGCAAGCTAAAGGTGCGCAGTATCAACGATTTTACGGCAGAAGAGGTCGAAATCGAGATCAAGGCGCCCCAGGGTGTGAACGCCGAGCAACTCGTCACTGCCCTATATGCGTTCACGGATTGCGAATCCACCATCTCCAGCCGCATCGTCGTGATCAAGAACAACCGTCCGGTGGAATTGACCGTTTCCGAAGTGCTCCGGGAGAATACCGACCAGCTCCTGGACATTTTGAAGCGTGAGCTCGAATACAGGTTGCACCAACTCCAGGAGGAACTTTTTTTCAAAACACTGGTTCGCATTTTCATTGAAAACCGGATTTACAAAAAAATCGAGCAGTGCAAAACCAATGAAGCGGTCGTTGCGTCCGTTTATGAGGGCTTCATTCCGTTCCGCTCCGAAATGTACCGCGATTTGACTGACCCAGACGTCGAAACCCTGCTCAGTGTCCGAATCCGGCGGATTTCTCTCTTCGACATCAACAAGCATCGCGAAGAGATGGAGAAGGTCAAAGCCGAGCTCGACCAAGTGGGACGAAACCTCAAGAATCTCGTGAAATACGCCATCGGACGCCTTCAAGACTTGTTGGCCAAGTATGGTCCATTGTATCCGCGTCTGACCAAGAACGGCCGATTCGACGAGGTCGAAGCCCGCGACGCGGCTTTCAAGTCATTCAAAGTCACCTATGACCGTGAGAAGGGTTATGTGGGATACAAAGTGGGCGGTGATGAATTTGAGTTGAGTTGCTCCGAATTTGACAAATTGCTTTTGGTCTTCAAGGACGGACACTACAAAGTGATTGAACTGCCTGAGAAACTGTTTGTAGGCCAGGACTTGATCCATTGTGCCGTGCCGGATCGCGATCGCGTGCATACGCTTTCCTACACCAATCGCGAGGCCACCTATATCAAGCGCTTCACCTTTGGCGGCACCATTCTCAACAAAGATTATTGCTGCATACCGCCCAAATCGAAAATCCTTTTCTTCGAACCGGACACCCCGGCAGAGATCTATATTCGTTACAAAGCCGCGCCGTATCAGAAAGTGAATCAACAGGTCTGCAAACCGGGCGATGTGCCGGTGAAAACGGCCAAGGCGATTGGTAATCAACTTTCCATCAAGGAAGTGGCCGCCATCAACAGCAAGCCGCCCCGGGGTTGGGATGCGGAGGCGCCGACTTCACGTTTGCAATTTGCCTGACACTCGCTGCCTGCCAAAGTGGCAGGGACTTGATAACGTGCTGGAGAAAGCCGCTGGTTTTTCAGCAGCGGACTACTCCCCGCCGGCGGCCGCGCGCATGGCTGCAAAAAGGCTTTTACCCGCTTGAGGTTGGACCAGTTTATTGGATTTGGGATCCGCCCATTCCACCAATTCCTTCGGCAAATCATTCAAAAAACGGGATGGATGACAGGGCGCCAACTGCCCATACTTTTTCCGGCTTTGGCAAAAGCTCAGCGTCAACATCCGCTTGGCCCGCGTGATCGCGACATAGAAGAGACGCCGCTCCTCCTCCAGCGTTCCCTCGACGGCTGAACGCGAATGCGGCAGCAACCCATCCTCGACACCCACAAGATGCACGCGCGGAAACTCCAGACCCTTGCAGCTATGGGTGGTGATCAACGTCACTGCATCCCCTGTGGTTTCCTTCTCGTCATACCGGTCTCCATCCAGCGTGATGCCCTCCAGAAATTCCTCCAATCTCCTCACGGGCGTTAAACCCTCCTCCATTCGTTCCTCCAGCGAGATCAATAGATCCTTGAGATTGCGAACCCTGTTTTCCGCGATTTCCACATTCTTTTCAGATTTGCGTAAATCGTCGATGTAGCCGGTGTCCTTGAGAAACCGTTCCATCCATTCCAAAAGCGAAAAGCTCTTGCCGCCCTCCAAAGGCGCGCGCATCTCATCGATCAGGCGCATGAAATCAGCCATTGCCTCTCGTGTTCGCGCCTGGAACGATTCCTGAACATCCGTATGCCGCGTCACAGCATAGACCGAGCATTTACGCTTCTGACTGGCTTCAAGCAACCGTTCCATCGTCACATCGCTCAAGCCCCGCGGGGGCACATTGGCGATGCGCAACAGACTGTTATCGTCGTTGGGATTGATGAAAACCTTCAAGTAGGCAATCAGATCCTTGACCTCGCGCCGGTCAAAGAAGCTTTGCCCGCCGATCAAATTATAACGCACCCCAGCCTCTCGAAGGGCTGTCTCCAATGGGCGCGATTGAATATTGGTGCGAAACAGAATCGCCTGATCGCTCCAGGGAATGGAGCGCGCCATTCGATCGCACTGAATCTCCTCCACGATCGTTTTTGCCTCTTCTTCTTCGTCCTTGAATGCGTATATGAGAATCTTCTCGCCCTGCCCATTTCGAGACCAGAGTTTCTTTTCGCGGCGGCGGCTGTTCAACTTGATCACCGCATTGGCGGCGTCGAGAATGGTGTTGGTGGAACGGTAATTTTCCTCCAGTTTGACCACCTTCACTTCGGGATAATGCTTTTCCAGATCGAGCAGATTGGCCACTTCCGCCCCGCGCCAACCATAGATGCTCTGATCGTCATCACCCACGACGCACAGGTTGCGATGATTTTTCGTCAAATAATTCACGAACGCAAATTGGGAGCCATTCGTATCCTGATACTCATCCACCATGACATAACGGAATCGATCCCTGCACTCCTCCAGAACATCGGGATGCTCTTTGAAAAGTTTCAGGGGAAGCAAAATCAAATCGTCGTAATCGACCGCGTTGCAGGCATGCAGAGCCGTTTCATATCTGGGCCGCACATGGTAACCCATGCCGGTGACTCCGGCATCGTCCATCGCGCCTGGCGCCCCTTTTGTTTTTAATTTGCTGACTGCGCCCAGAATCTCCCTGGGATCCATTTTTTCGCCTTTGGCGGAAATATGGCTCACAATTTTTTTGACCACGCCCAACTGGTCGGAATCGTCATAAATGACAAAATTGCGTTTATACCCCAGCCGATCGATATACTGGCGGAGAATGCGGGCGCCCAGTGAATGGAACGTGGAAATAGTCAGCCAATCCTTTGGGGCCTCGTCCTCCTTGCGCCTTGGACCCCGCGGCACCAATTGCGAAACCCGCTCTTTCATCTCACGGGCGGCTTTGTTGGTGAAGGTGACCGCCAGGATGCTTCCAGGCGAAATGCCACGGTCGATCATATGGGCAATCCGGTAAGTAATCACGCGGGTCTTGCCAGTTCCAGCTCCCGCGAGGATCAACACCGGTCCCTTGATCGTCTCCACAGCGAGTCTTTGCTGCGGATTGAGCGTTTGTAAATCAACCATAGCGGCGGCGCAGTCTAACGCCGGAATGCTCCAAGGCAAGAAGAACGCTGCGATATCTTTGCCGACATTTCGCCCGGCTTTTTCGTGAATCAGGCACCGTGTTTGATGGGAATTTTGTCCGCAAGCTCTTCTGCAGGATAAGTCCATATCTCCGCAAGCGTCGGATGGTAATGGGGCATTGCGGCCAACTCTCGCACGGTCATCCGCTTATGCATGGCCGCCACAATTTCATGAATCAATTCCCCCCCAGACGGTCCCACAACAGTGCCGCCGATGATTTCGCCGGTTTCCGGATTGGCCAGCAGTTTTACGAAACCCTCAAGTGCTTCCATGATGAGGGACTTGCCGTGATCGTTAAAAGGATAACTGGCCGCCAGGTAAGGAATCCTGCGTAGCGTGGCTTCTTTCTCAGTCAGACCCACCTGCGCAGCCTGGGGATCGCTAAAAACCACTTCGCACAGCAACCGGTAATCCATGGTGTGCGCATTCGAATGATCGATAATATTCCGCGCCGCTGTTTCGCCCTGTTGGATTGCGATGTGCACAATCTCATAAGGACCGGTGCAATCCCCGGCTGCGTAAATGTGCGGAACAGAGGTTTGCATGGAAAGGGCGGTCACGATCCGTCCATCCTCAGTGACCACACCAGCGCGCTCCAGCGCCAAATCCTCCGTGTTTGGAATGCGGCCCATTGCGTATAGAATTTCCTCCGCCTCCATCTCCATTCGCTCCCCCGCCCGTTCGAAAACGACCGATTTGCGTCCGTTCTGCAATCGGGCCTGCAGCACTTTCGTATCGGTATAAAGTACCATGCCCTCTTTTGTTAAGGCTGATTCCACAGCTTCAGCGGCATCGATATCCAAACCTTTTAAGATGTGCGGACTGCGCTGAACCATTGTGACTTGAACATCGAAACGCTGGAAAAACTGCGCCAATTCAACCGCCACCGGTCCCCCGCCCAAAACAATCATCGATTTGGGCAGTTTGTGAAGTCCAAGCGCGGTGTCGCTGGTCAAATAACCTATATCACAAAGTCCCGGCACCAAAGGCAGACCGATCTTCGATCCTGTGCTGATGACGATATGCCTGGCGGTCAAGGTGGCCCCATCCTCTAACTCCAGCGTATGGGGATCGGAAAACCTGGCCTTGCTGCGAATGAAAGTAAACGACCCTTTGGCCAATTGTTCCCGGCGGAACGAGGCAAAATTCTCCACCATCGCGTCTTTTCGCGCCTGGACTTTCTCGAAATCAAAGCCCAAATTCCCCGGCTTCAGGCCCCAGACATCTCCCTTGAGACTTAAATGCCGCACTTCAGCCGCGTAAAGCAGTGCTTTGGAGGGCATGCAGCCCCTTAAAATGCACAGTCCTCCAATCTCAGCCCCCCCATCAACCACAGCCACCTTCAAACCGGACGCAGACGCTGTTCTTGCCGCGGCAAATCCACCACTTCCTGCGCCAATCACGGCGAGATCGAATTGGGATAATTCATGTGAATCATTCATGGTGATCTATTTAGTGGCAACTTTGCTGTCTGCCTTGGAAGTGTTCCTCATCGATGCTCTATTTGCAATTTTTAAGAACCCGGATTTTGGCGTGCGGGTCATTGACTCTCCACCCGGCACTGATTAGCCTCTGATGCATGTCGCGGCTTCCGTTCGAGTTGCTGCTGGCGCTGCGGTATCTGCGGCCCAAGCGGACTTACGTGTCCATCATAACCTTGATTTCGATCATCGGGGTCATGCTGGGTGTTGCCGTTTTGATCATCGTGATCAGCGTCATGAGCGGATTCGACAAGCAATTGCGCGAGAAAATTCTCGGCTTTAATGCGCATCTGCGTATCACCTCCGCTCACTCTACGCTGCGGAACTATCCCCCCATTGCTTCCATGGTTGCTACCAACAACCAGGTCAAAGGCGTTGCTCCCTTTATCGTTGGCCCTGTTCTGATGGAAACCCAGCCCGACTCGGGCAGTTCTCAGGTGGCGGCACCCTACATTCGGGGCATCGATCCAATAGCGGAAGCCACGGTGAGCATCCTTCCCACCAGCATCATTGCGGGCCATTACGATGTTTCCGGCAAAGGTATTCTCGTGGGTTCCGAACTGGCGCAAATGCTGAAATTGGAGGTTAATGATGTTGTGGCCATCCACTCTCCACGCAATCTCCAAAAAATGAGGGACAGCAATCGTAAGAATAAAAACCAGGACAATCGCGAGGATTTGTTCCTGCCGGACGATTATGTCGTGCGCGGCATCTTCGATGTCGGCTATTTCGAATACAACTCCTCGGTAATCCTGTGCTCCCTTGCCAATGCCCAGGATTTATATGATCTCAATGATTCCGTGCATGGCCTTTTGGTGATGCTCAAAGACCCCTACAGCGCAAACGCCGTCCGCGACGAGTTGGAACCATTGTTGGGGCGGAATTTTACAATTAAGACCTGGAACGAGGAAAACTCCAGCATCCTAAACGCTTTAATCGTCGAGAAGAACGTCATGTTTTACATCCTGTTTTTCATCATGATTGTCGCGGCGTTCGGCATCACCAGCGCTTTAATCACTTTTGTGGTCCAGAAAACCCGGGAAATTGGCCTGCTAAAAGCTCTGGGAGCCACGCGGCTACAAATCTTGTGGCTATTCCTGAGCCAGAGCATTCTGGTCGGCGTGTTGGGCGTATTGGCAGGGTTTGGTCTTGGAATGCTCGCTTTGACTTATCGCAACCAATTCCTCCATGTTATGAACCGGGTGACCGGCTTCGAATTGTTTCCTGCGTCGGTCTATAACTTTCAAGAACTGCCCGCCCTGATCATGCCCCGGGATATCGCGGTCATCTGTGGAGTATCGCTATTGTTTTGTATCGTGGCGGGCTTGCTGCCCGCATGGAATGCCAGCCGCATGCATCCTGTCGAAGCCCTTCGCCATGAATAACTTGACCGCATCTGAAAACCCTGCCGCTTCGGTTGACATGTCACTCGAACCGCTGGTGATCGCCAGATCGGTCGTCAAGAATTACCAAATTGGCCATCGCGATGTTATTGTTTTGCAAGGCATTGACTTGTGCATATACAAAGGGGAATTTCTAGCCATTCGAGGTGCTTCAGGCGCAGGAAAAAGCACCTTACTCCACTTGCTTGGCGGTTTGGACACTCCGAATTCGGGTGACATTATCTTCGATGGTCAGAATCTCGCCTCCATGTCCGAATTGGAGTTAAGCCGCTTCAGAAACGCAAAGGTGGGCTTTATTTTTCAAGCTTATCATCTCCTGCCCGAACTGGATGCTCTGGAGAATGTCTGTTTGCCGGCCCGAATGGCCCGGCGAAATGCCAGGGAGGTCGAATCCCGGGGGCGCGATTTGCTGGATCGCGTCGGACTGGCGAACCGATGGGAACATCGGCCCTCCGAACTTTCCGGCGGCGAACAGCAGCGGGTTGCCATTGCCCGGGCGTTAATCAACGATCCAGCCGTTATTCTGGCCGATGAACCGACTGGCAATCTCGATTCACATACCGGTGAGGAAATTATTTCTCTGCTCTGCTCGCTTCGTGAGGAGAGAAATGCCACACTGATCATTGCCACCCATGATGCCAAGTTGGCCTCTCGCGCCCCACACGGGATTGAAATTGTTGATGGAAAGGCCACCAACAATCAAACGCCCCTTTCACTCTGAGAGAATCTTGAATTTGCGTCAGGGCCACGGCCGACATCCCGGCAACTCGAATACTTCTCGAATCGGCCCGAAAAATGCTGCTCAATAATGAGAATGTCAGTTGATTCCATTGGGGCATTTCCAGTAAGCTGGCCGAGTCAAGTAACATGAAAATCTATATTGATGGCCAATTTGTAGAAGAAAAGGACGCGAAAATATCCGTGTTTGATCACGGTCTCCTTTACGGAGATGGCATTTTCGAGGGCATCCGCGCTTACAACGGAAGAGTATTCCGGCTCAAGGAGCATATTGACCGGCTATTCTATTCCGCCAAGGCCATTCTCCTGGATTTGCCCTTGTCCCATGCCGAGTTTGTCAAAGCCGTCGTGGAATCCTGCCGTCAAAACAACATCAAGGATGGCTACATCCGGTTGGTGGTCACCCGCGGTGTTGGCACGCTGGGTCTGAATCCCAACCGCTGCAAGAATCCCTCGGTGATCATTATTGCGGACAAAATCGCCCTCTACCCGGAGGAAATGTATCGCAACGGAATGGTCATCGTAACCGTGCCCACCACCCGGAATCTTCACAACGCACTGAATCCGGCGATCAAGTCCCTGAATTATTTGAATAACATTTTAGCCAAGATCGAGGCCAACAATGCCGGCTGCGAAGAGGCGATTCTGCTCAATTCCGATGGGTATGTGGCTGAATGCACCGGAGACAATATTTTCATCGTCAAAGAAGGGCACTTGCTGACCCCTCCCCTCTCGGCCGGAGCGCTTTACGGCATTACCCGTGGAGTGGTTCAGGAATTAGCCAGGAAAGCAGGCATGACCGTCTCGGAACCCAACCTGACACGCTATGACCTCTACAACGCCGAGGAATGCTTTGTGACCGGGACTGCGGCTGAAATTGTGCCTGTGGTCAAAATCGATGGCCGTGTGATTGGCACCGGAAAACCAGGACCTGCCACAGCAACTCTGATTCAGGCCTACCATTCCTTGACTAAAACCAGTGGCGAGTCGATATACGTTTAGTAGTTATGTTGTGCGATGTGTGCAAAAAGAACGAAGCCTCGGTGCATTTGACACAAATTATCGATAGCAAGATGCAGACTGTCGATTTGTGCGAACAATGTTCAAAGGCCAAAGGCGTTGACGATCCAACCGGATTCTCCCTGGTTGGGCTGCTCAAAGGGCTGGCAGCGACCCCGCAGGAATCCGAGACTCGTTCAGACGAAGCGGATCTGGCCAAATGTCCCAAATGCGGGTTTTCGATCGCGGATTTCAAGAAGACCGGACGGCTGGGTTGCGCTTTCTGCTACTCCGTTTTTGCCGAACCGCTCGAACCACTGCTCAAATCAATGCACAAGGGCTTGAAACACACTGGAAAAGTGCCTCACGGATTGCGCGAGGTTCAGGATTTGAATGAGCGCCTGCGAAAGCTTCAGCAGCAACTCCAGGAATCCATCAAAGTCGAGAATTTCGAGGAAGCCGCCTTTTTGCGGGACGAAATAAAAAAGACGCGCGATCAAATGACGCAGAACGTGGCCGGTTAATAGTATGACATTGCAGGAATTTCTAAGTTCGCCCGCTGAGGCCAGCAAACGCAATGGCCCGAATCACCGTATCGTGCTCTCGAGCCGGGTGCGCCTGGCGCGAAATCTCAGGGATCTTCCCTTTCCAGGATGGGCCAAGAAAAACGATCGAATCCAATCCCTCGAACTCATTAAAACGGCTGTGGAAAGTCTGCCGCAGATGCAAAACGCATTCTCGACCTCCATGGACGATCTCAAGGCACTGGACAAACAGATTCTGGTGGAACGCCATCTGATCAGCCGCGAACATGCCGCCAAAAGCGTCGGCAGTGGCGTGGTCATCAGCAAAGACGAGTCCATCTGCGTGATGATCAACGAGGAGGATCACTTGCGAATGCAGGCCATCAGCCCCGGTCTGCAAATCCGCCAGGTCTGGGCGACCATCGATCAAGTCGATTCCTCGCTTGAGAAATCTCTTGATTACGCATTTGTGCCCCCTCTGGGTTATCTTACGGCCTGCCCCACCAACGTAGGCACGGGCATTCGCGTTAGCGCGATGCTGCACCTGCCCGGCTTGGTGCTGTCCGAGCAGATCAATCAGATCATTCAGGCGGTCAACAAGCTCGGATTTGCGGTTCGAGGCCTTTACGGAGAAGGCACCGAAGCCTTGGGCAATGTCTTTCAGGTCTCCAACCAGATGACCTTGGGCGAAAGCGAAAACGAGATCGTGGAGCGCCTTAACAAGGTCCTGGCCCAATTGATCGAGCACGAGGAAAACGCCCGCGCCTCCTTGATGGAAAAGAAGGACAAGATGGTCCTTAACCATATCGGCCGCGCCTATGGAATCCTGGCCAACGCTCACAGCATTTCCTCAAAAGAAACAATGAATTTGCTTTCTCTCATGAGGTTGGGCCTGGATTTGGGCCTTTTTCCAGGTGTTGAAAGCTTCTTGATGGACGAGTTGTTCATTGTCACTCAACCCGCTCACCTCCAAAAGAGCGTTTCGGAAAAAATGACCGCTGAAGAGCGGGATGTGATCCGGGCCGACATGATGCGGGACAGGTTGAACCTGGTAAAGCGTCCGCAATTTAAATCGTCCGGCCAGGATGGAACATCACTGGACAAACCGTCAAGGACGTAGCACTGTAAAGTTGAGTATGAGTGATGAGTCTTTAAATAATTTCACACCGCGCGCACAGCAGGTGCTGGCTTTGGCCCGCAAGGAAGCTGACCGGTTGAACCATAATTTTCTGGGCACTGAACATTTGTTGCTTGGGCTGATAAAATTGGGCCAGGGAGTCGCAGTCAATGTCCTCCAGCGCCTCGGTCTCGACATGGAGACCGTGCGGTTGGAAGTGGAGAAGAAGGTGGGCACCGGGCCTGATCAAAAAGTCATTGGCAATATCCCCTACACTCCCAGGGTCAAAAAGGTTCTCTCGCTTGCGGCCAAAGAGGCCAAAGCGTTGAATCATACTTACGTGGGCACCGAGCACATTCTTCTGGGTCTTCTCCGGGAAGGGGACGGCGTTGCTGCCCGAGTCCTGAAAGACTTGGATATTGATATTGAGCAGGCCCGTCAGGAAGTGCTCAAGGAGCTTGATCCGAATTATTCCGCCGGCGAGGAACAGCCTCAACCTGAAGGATCGGAAAAAGTTCCAGACAAGAAAGGCGATGTAAAAACACCGGCATTGAAGGCCTTCGGACGCGACCTGACCGAAATCGCCCGTAAAGGCGAGATGGACCCGGTCATCGGCCGTCAGAATGAGATCGAACGGGTGATTCAGATTCTTTGCCGCCGCACCAAGAACAACCCTGTTCTCCTCGGTGAGGCCGGTGTGGGCAAGACGGCCATAGTCGAAGGATTGGCGCAGGAGATTGCCCATGGAAATGTCCCCGAACTCCTTCGCGACAAGCGGGTGATCACTCTGGACCTGGCGCTGATGGTGGCCGGCACCAAATATCGCGGCCAATTTGAGGAACGCATCAAGGCGGTCATGGATGAAATCCGGCGAGCCAAGAACGTCCTGCTTTTCATCGACGAACTGCACACCATCGTTGGAGCTGGTTCGGCCGAAGGCACGATGGATGCCTCGAACATCATCAAGCCCGCCCTGAGCCGTGGCGAGATGCAATGCATTGGAGCCACCACCCTCAACGAGTACCGCAAATACATCGAAAAGGATGCGGCATTGGAACGGCGTTTTCAAACGGTCAAGGTCGAAGCTCCCTCGATTGATGAGGCGGTGCAAATCCTCAAAGGTTTGCGCCCAAAATATGAAGAGCACCACAAGGCCGAGATCACGGATGGCGCGATCGATGCCGCCGTCAAATTGTCCGATCGCTACATAAGCGGGCGCTTCCTGCCCGATAAAGCCATCGACGTGATGGACGAAGCGGGGTCCCGTGGTCGTATTAAGTCCATGACCCGCCCCCCGGATGTCAAACACATAGAATCCGAGATCGAGGCCATCAAGGCCCGCAAGGAACGCGCCATCAAGGAACAGGATTTTGAGGGGGCCGCTTCCATGCGCGACGAGGAAAAGCACGCCAAGGAGAACTTGGAATCCATCCTGTCCGCATGGCGCACGAGCCGCGATGAGAAGCGCGTGGTCATTGACGAAGACGACATTTTGCAAGTGGTCGCCAAATGGACCGGCATTCCTTTGCGGCGCATGGAACAGGACGAGTCCCAAAAGCTGTTGAACATGGAGAAGGACATGACCCGCACCGTGGTTGGACAGGCCGATGCGGTCACCGCCATGAGTAAAGCCTTGCGCCGTTCTCGCGCTGATTTGAAAGACCCGAAGCGGCCAATCGGCACATTCATGCTGCTTGGTCCGACCGGTGTGGGGAAAACCCTGCTGGCCAAGACTCTGGCCGAGACAATGTTTGGTGACGCCAAGTGCCTCATTCAGCTCGATATGAGCGAATACATGGAAAAATTCACCGTATCACGGCTGATTGGTTCTCCTCCGGGCTATGTCGGTTTTGAAGATGGCGGACAACTCACTGAACAGGTCAGGCGTAAACCGTACGCCGTAGTCCTGTTCGACGAAGTCGAAAAAGCCCATCCCGATGTCTGGAACGTGTTATTGCAGATATTGGAAGAAGGCAAGTTGACCGACAGCATGGGACGCGCGGTGGATTTCCGGAACACCGTCATTTTGCTGACTTCAAATGTCGGCGCCGAGACCATTAAGAAGCAGGGTGCGATCGGCTTCACCACGACTACAGAAACTTCGTCCTACGATAAGATGAAGGAACGGCTGATGGAAGAAGCCAGGAAAACGTTCAAGCCCGAGTTCTTGAATCGTCTGGATGATGTCATTGTATTCCGCTCGCTGACCAAGCCGGATCTGATTGAGATTCTGGATTTGGAAGTCGCAAAGCTCGAAGTGCGTCTAAAGACAAAAAACATCAAACTAAAGCTGGAGGAAATGGCCAGGGACTTCATCATCGAAAAAGGCTACGATCCCGCTTATGGCGCGCGTCCAATGCGCCGTGCGGTGGAACGCTACCTCGAAGATCCGCTCGCGGAGGAGATTCTCAAAGGCAAACTGCACGGCACCGAACCCGTTATTGTTTCACTCGAGAAAGACAAGTTGAGTTTTTCGCAAAACGCCCCTTCCGCAGGAGCGTTGACGGGAGCCTCGGCTTCTTAAGCCCGGCTCCAAATACTTTGAAACAGAACCCGCCTGTCGCCTGACGATTGGGCGGGTTTTCTTTTTCTGTCGAAGAGGATTTAGCCCCTGCTAATCGGTGGAAATATGCCGGGGAGTGGGTGCCTTGACGAACGTGGTTGCGCGTAGATAGATCGGTTCCAGTTGTTCCCCGGGAATATACTTTTGCTCCCGGGCTGCCATCAATCCGAGAGTGACCGCATCGGGATACAATTCAAATCCGCCAGGAAACCATCTCGAGATTTCAGGCCCAGCCGCACGTCCGCCTTTATCGAGAACCGCCTGCACCTTTTCTCGTGAAACTAATTCCAGGTGCTCGCAACATTTTGCCGTCTGTGCGTCAAAATCATAGGCGGCCATGTAAAATTCACCTCTCTGGGCGTCCAGAACGAAATGCGTCTGCTCACGCCATCCGGCGGCATGGGCACGCGCCGCCAGGCATTCCATGCTGCTAACACCCTGGATGTTGACGCAGCGCCCCAATTGCCAGCCTTGGGCAATGGAGATACCGGCGCGAATGCCCGTATAGGATCCAGGACCAAGGCCCACAACCAATGTATCGATCTCCTGCCTTTCCCAGGCCGCCTGATTTAAGGCGTTTTCAATCATCGGCATCGCCCTGGTTTTGCCCAAACCAGTTTCCGTGATGCAAGCCGCCACATTCAGATCACCTGCCCTGACTTGACTCGTCGGCAACACTTCCAAAAGGGCGACGCTTCGTTGAACGCTTGAAAATTCAATCGCCAAAATCTTCATAGCTGATTTTCCTGTCATTTTCTCCAATGCTCTCGATCAAGACCCGCCGGTAACGCATGCCGGTGTGGACACTTTCGCCGTGGACTGGAGCGCGTTCCGCCCATTCCACGATGGTCACCCCATTGCGTTGATGAAAATATTCCTCCAATCCCGCGCTAAAGACTTCCTGTGCGTTTTCCAAACGATACAGGTCCAGATGAAACAATGGCAGCCGACCGCCGTGATACTCAATGGCGAGTGCGAATGTTGGCGAATGCACCCGTTCGGTCACGTCAAGTCCCCGCGCGAACCCTTTTACAAATTGGGTCTTTCCGGCGCCAAGGTCTCCGGTCAAACCAATGAGCCAGCCTGCGGCGGCGACTCGTCCCCAACTTTCCCCCAATTGCCCGGTCTCCTCCGGACTATGCGAAATGAGTGTAACCATGCTCCAGAATGTCCCTTGTCCGGTTCCCTTCATGCAGAATGAAGCCGGGATTCTTTGTGATTTTCCCGATGCATGAAAGCTTCAATCCGGGGAACTCCAATTTCCAGGCGTCCAGCAAAGCAACCGCCTCACGCGCTGGAACGGTAAACAACAATTCAAAATCCTCGCCATCCTCAAGAGCCGCCTGCATTGGGGGCTTGCCCCCCTTGCGAGCCGCATCGCTCACGGGAATCGCACTCGCAAGGAGTTCGGCGCCCACACCGCTGGAATTTGTGATATGGCGCAAATCCCCCGCCAAACCATCGCTGACATCGATCATCGCGTGGATCGAAAAGTGAGTTGCCAGCCACTGTGCCTGTTCCATGCGCGGCTCAAAGTCAAGGTGCTTTCCTTGAATGGAACCGCCCAGTTCGCCGGTTACAAAGATGGCGTCTCCCGCCAGGGCGCCCGACCTCTTTAGGCATTTATTCTTGTCCACCGTTCCCAAAAGCGCCACAGACAGCAATGTGCGCTCAGGGACCGTTGTGGTTTCGCCGCCCACAATGGCCACGCGATAGCGTCGCGCCAATTCGCTCATGCCGGCGTAAACCGCCAGCGCCCATTTTGGATCATACTCCTGCGGAAGGCCCAGCGTAACCAGCGCAGCCACCGGTTTGCCCGCCATGGCGGCGACATCGCTCAGGCACCTGGCCAATGCCTTGTGGCCCACTTCTTCCGGCTTGGCATCCGAAGTATAATGAATTCCTTCAACCACGGCGTCCGTTTTAAAAAGCAGCCAGCGGTCCGATAATCCCAGATCAAGAACCGCACAATCATCCCCAGCCCCCAAAATGGTGGTATCGTTGGAGGGCAAGCCAGCCGTCAGAAGCCTGATCAGATCAAATTCGTTCATAGAGCGAATCCCAGATACTGGTAAGATCCTTCTGAAAAATCAGAATTGCAAAATTGACCGCGTTGAACATCGAATGGGCCAGAATCGGCGCGAGCAGATTGTTCGTTTTTTCATACAACAGTGTAAACATGAGCGCCACAAATGTCAGAGGAAGAAGTGCCATGGCATTGACATGTGTTGCCGCAAAAATCAGAGAAGTGCCCCATAACGCCAGCCTTGGGAATCCCATCTGTTTGATCGAGGGATACACCAGACCCCGAAAGAGAATTTCCTCCGCAGCCGGCGCGATCAGAATGGCCACCAGGCCATAAAATGCCCGCCGCCAGATCGATTCCGTCGACTGCAACATCTGCACAGCTTGTTGGGCTTCTGGTTTCATCCCCAGTTGCAGCATGACCGCCGAGGCGACGGCGCCTAAAATCATCGCCCCAATCAAAGTGCCAACCGCCACAACACTGGCAATGCTCAGCGCGCGCAGTGGCCGGTTTGAAATTCCAAAAGCTTCATTCCATGTCACCTTCTGCGAACGGCACAACAATGCTGCCAAAACAAACGTCGCCCCTTGAAAACTTGCGGCCACTAAAGAAAAATGGACCATCTCCAAATCACTCCGGTTCCAGCCACCAAGCAGGCGCGTAAGAATGCTGGCGGCCAGCATTCCCAGAAACAGCGTGGCAAAATTAGCCATCACCATCCTCCACACGGCCTCGGGTTGCCATGGCTTTTCTGATAACATCCCCTTTATCTAACTAAACCGGGGCCTCGGTGACGATGGAAAAATCAAAATGAACAAATTCATGTTTTCGCATTGCCAATATTTGCAATATTTGCCAGACTATAGCCGTTGGCTCTCAAACTGTGTCGAAGGCGTTTGACAGGTTATTATAGTTAACTTAACAGGCAGATTAGGTTATTTGTCTTAGCCATGTCGTTCTTCACGCTCAGGCTCGGCGGTGAGAGCCTTTTTGTCTGTCCGCGCTTCCACCCGAATTTCCTTCGGGCCCTTCGTTGCACGGAACTGGCGCCACTCCATCAAACCCGCTAATTCTTTCCTTCTGCAGACGACCCGTTTCCTCGCTCATCCATTTGGCCGCTCGCGTCAGCGCTCCCATTGTGAATACCTGCGGATACAACCGCTCGGAATACCATAGCGATGCGAAATAAAGCCCGATTGGCGCCGGGTGCCATTGTGTGCATTCCCGGCTGCGATTGAGGAGCCATTCAATTCCTGCGAGATAGGACCTTTCATAATCCATGCCTGCTTCGGCCAGCGCGCTAACCGCCAGCGCAGTCTCCTCGATTGTTGAGCGGACTCCAATATCCCCACCCCACCCCCCGTCGGCATTTTGCGCGGAGACCAGCCATTGACACCCCTTTTCCAGCGCATTCATTACTTTCTCATGGTGATCTGCCGCAACGGCGCATAACGACATCACCACAGCAGAGGTGCCATAAGTCGGATTGGAATGTCCCTTGGACTCCTGGTTTCCAAACCACAACGGCAGCCAGGAACCAGACGCGGTTTGGGATTTCTTGAGATAGGAAAGTCCCTTCTCCAATGCTGTTTCCAGGCGTTTCTTCAGGGGACCGTCCACCGAATTGCGCCAATCCCAGAATGCCCGCATCGCATGCGCCGTGATATCCGGGCAACTACGGTCAAACGGCAGCTTCCCCCATCCACGGCAAAAGGTGGGAATGCCCCCATCGCCATTTTGTAAATCGAGAAGCCACTGCAAACCTGCCTTGGCAGCCTTTTGTGTGCGCTGATCCACCGGGCCAAGACGGAACAACGCCAGAAGTGCCCCTGCGGTGTCGTCCGCGTCGGGCACTCCGCCGGACAAATCAGTCCATGCCCAGCCACCGGGAGGAGCATGCGTGAACGGATGCTCTACGGTGTATTGCTGGTCAAGAAGCCATTGGCGCAATCCATCACATTGCGCGCGAGATAAAGGATTTTCCTTCTCAGAAATTTGATTAACAGCTTGAGTCGTCACCCATGTTGCCAGGTTCGTATCGATGGGCCAACTGCCGTCCTCCCTTGCTGAGGCGATCAAAAATTCCACGCATTTCTTGGTGACTCGATGCCCGGAATAGCCTGAGTTGGCCAAGCCCAGTGCAACAAAGCCCGTCAGTGGCGTGGCCTCCAGATAACCGCCCGATTGGGGCTGCATGGACGCCAGAATCTCAAGCGTTCTGTTCTTGATGCGTTCCCGAAACATCCGACGCGGTGAGAACCCGGAACCGCCATGATGGTGACGGACCAGGCCAATTGCAATCAATGCCGGAATGGCATAGCTGACCACGGACAGATGGAGCCATCTGAAAAGCTGATATGGGAAAATGGCCAGCTCAAAGGGAAGTTGCGGAACCAGCCTCCATGCTTCCAAACCCTTTCCAAGCCTTCCGGATAAAGCGCACACCGTAAGAATCGGCGCCGAAAAAGTGCGGTCATTTCCGTAAAAATGGAGAATTGCATCCGCAATGTGGTCTCCATCCAACGCGCCCAAGTTCACACGCAGCCACTCCTCTGCCCGTTCCACCGCCGACAAATGCTTTCCATCACGTGACCAAACCATGGCGGACCAGCAGAGCAAGGTGGTGCTCATGTTGCTTGGACTTCCCGGCGCATCACCCCAAGCTCCATCTTCATTTGCATTGGCGGCCAGCCAACCCAAACCATCGGCAATCCAGCGTTGATGAGCGTCGGCGTTGGTATGTGCGAGTGCCAAAACTGCTACCGCCGTCGATAAAGCACTGCTGGAGAGATATCCCTCCCAGCCCCGCCCAGGCTGCAATTGTTCAAGCAATTGTCCCTGAACCAGCTTCAAACTCTTGTCAATACGAATCCTTAAACCTGAATTCATGTCGATTACCGTGCCAAATGACCCAAAGCGAGCAAACCGTAATAGGTATATTCCACGTCCGCCTGGTCATCTTCCAGATACCCTCGAAAACCACCGGCCTCCGCCCATAGGGACTCGACAAACTCCAGACACTTTGAACCTGCTTCTCCCATTGGACGCTTTAACACATGCAGGGCGTGCAATGCTGTGGCTGTGGAAAGCAAGTCCGGCATGGGTGCCATGGGTGCTGCCAAAAAGCCTCCCAAGCTCTGATGCTGATCCATCAACCAATCGCCCACTGTATTGGGTATTGGAAAACCATGACGCGCCATAAGCATCACGGCGCCTGCCGTGACGGGCGTGGTAGGCGCTTGAAATCCCGCATCGTTGCCGTAACCACCTCCAGAGGGTTGGATCGTTTTCAACCATTGAAGAAACTCCTCTGAACGCGGCAACACACCCCCTAATGCGTCCCAAGCCATTAATGCGAGAAAACCGTCATACAGCGCGCCCGAAAGCGGCCCATCCTCACAGCGTTCGGGATCCAACGCATTCTGGTTATAGCCGCCATCCGGAAGCCGGAATTCTTCAAGGCCTCGCAGTATTACAGTGTTTATGTTCGATGCTGATTGGGTTTCAGGAAGAACTCCGCGGCAACGCGCCAGACAGGCCCGATGAACAAAATCAAGGGATTGACCAGTTCCAAATCCATTCAAAAACTCGAGAACTTGTCGCTGCGGAATAGCCAGGTCCATCCCGAGGCAACATTCCAATAGAAAGACCGTGTAATAGAGATCCGCAGTGCCGGCGCGATTTCGAGCACCGCCCGCCGCAGTCCACTGGCTCATCAAAAAGGCCTCGAGACTGTCGTGAATATCCGGCTCCAACTGGCTTGCAGCCTGGCGGATGACCGCCAACATTCCTTCGCTGCTTGTTGGAACTATGGATGCCGCGTCAGCCATGACTCTTAAATCGACCCAACGATTTTTCCAACCACGCGACGCAAAAGGCTTTTTAGTTGAGCGTTTCGCAATGGCCCCAGCGAGCGAATTGCCTCATTCTTGTAATGCTCAAGCAACTGACGCGCCTTTTCCTCAGCCCGCTCGTTCATCATCAACTCCCGCACCGTGGCGTTTTGAGTTCCAGCGTTCCTGCCATCCTTCCATGCGGCTTCCAACACATCCCGCATGGCAACTGTGGCGCTCTCGTAAGCAAGTGCGTGAAGAATCGAAGGGCGCATCGCTTCGGTGTCATTGTCCTTGCCGGAAAAGTCCTCCAGGTCATCGCGTATTTGGAAAGCGATGCCCAGAGATTCACTGTAGGCTTTTAACACGCTCCCAACCTCGTTTCCGGCATCGGCGCGAATGGCCCCAAGCCGAAGCGCCACTTCAAACGCAGGCGCTGTTTTCCGTCGAAATAAATCGAGAACCTTGCGCGATGACAGGGCCGTTGGATTGCGCATCCAACACAGCTCTTCACCCTGTCCGAGGCACAAATTGCGATGAGCCTCCGCTACAACGCCCAGCATGGTTGCCGTCTGGGCAGGCGAGGCCCCACACTCCGCAACCAACCGGTAACCCTCGCCCAGCAACAAGTCGCCGACATTCAGGGCTATGGGTATTCCGTGGCGCTTGTGAAGTGTTTCCTTCCCATACCGCAACTCGTCTTCATCTTCGATGTCGTCATGCACCAGCGAGGCCTTATGAAAACATTCCATGGCAACTGCCAGCTTGTGAATATTTTCCGCCGGTTGACCTTCCTCCTCGACCGACAGCGCCTTATAAACACAAGCAGCCAGAACCGGGCGCCACCTCTTGCCCGAAACCGCGAGCCAATCAAGCGCAATATCTTCGGTCTCTGTTCCCTCGCGGCAAATCAACGGCCGCAATGCGTGCGGCATGAACCAGGTCTCGACCTCGATCCGCAGTCGCTCGATGTCGATGCGTCCAAGCCACCGGGCATCGGACTTCAAATGGATCGCCTCCCGCACCCAGTCCAAATCCGCCTGGGTGTTTTCACAACCATCGCGAACCAGGGGAATGGCAATTCCGGGGATCGCATGTGTGGCCATATGAGGAAAGGCGCGCTCGAGAACCGACAGGCAACTGATGCCGATGACCGCGTCCACTTTGCCTTGCTCAAGCAATTTGGTCACCACGGTGGTTCCCTCCGCCACCAGAACCACATAGCCCAAGTCTTCGGCCTCCTCTTGAATGTCCCCGGTGGGGCATTGCCCGCATTGCTCGCATAACAATCCCAATTCGTCCATGACCGCCGGACAATCCGATTTGATCCTCAGGCATTGCGGCAGCATTAAAACGCGCCGTTCAAATGGAATGCCCGCCATCGTATTCCACCACACTTCATTTCCCACCAATACAGTGATAAAATCCCGATAGACATGGTCGAGGCCGTTGTTCTGCAATAGGGCGTCTGTATGCTCCCGCAATTCCTCCATTGATAAGGGTGGCACCAATTCCAATTGACGCACGTATTGACGGACGGATGCGCGCACCGCCTCCCGCACCGATTTTTGCGCGGGCACGCCGTAGTTTCCCTCCTCTCGCGGGTGATGCGATGCCGAAGCATCCTGTGCCAGACGCTTGCGCGGAGATGTTTTTGGCGTCATCACGATCTTTGAAATCTATAGGAAATCATGTGCTGTATTCAATGCCTCATCCATAGGCCCCGAAACCAAAGAACCAGTGTTTCTTGGCAAACCGATACATCCACTGCTTTTCAGGAATTTCACGACCCGGAACGTGATGGCAGGGTAGCGTTGCCATTCCTGCCAACTCCTTGAGTCCGGTACCTCGACCTGTCGTGTCCTTTGCGTTTTGCTCGATCAAGAACTGCCGCAACGCCTCTGGATGATCCATGAGAACGCAGCCACGCGTTGCACTGCTGGAAAATTCCCTGAACCGCTCAAGGAACTTGGACTCGGTGATTTGTTTCACCATTTGCGAGCCGTCACCAATATTTTCCCGCGCGAACTGGACCACCGGGCACGGCTCGACATCCCCGCCCGGACCGATGTGATGACTGATGCCCGTGGCTGCCGGACACAAGGCGCGCCCTTCGTGATCCCAATAGGCATCCACCACCACAATGGGCGCCTCTGCCCGGATGTTAACCATGAACTGACGCAATTCCACAATTTCATTTTCTGAAAGCGCCAATTCCGGGGAAGGATCCGCCCCCACGGGCCTGTAGATGTAATACCACAAATAATGCGCTCCACGCGCAATCAATTCATCGACAAATTTGCGCGAAACCAAATCTGAAAAGTTCGACCGGCAAACGCTCGTGGCCACGCCGAAAAAGAGCCGGTTGCGCCGACAGGCATCAATCCCGCTCATTGACCTGCGATAGACTTCATTGCCACCCCGTCGTTCGTCGCTGACCTGCTCGCTGCCCTCGACACTGATCAAAGGCGTGACATTGCCCAACCGCCTCAATTTCGCAGCCACCTCATCCGTCAATAAAGTTCCATTGGTGAAGAGTTGAAAATAGCAGTCTCCATGTCTGGAGATCACGTCGAAGATTTCCGGGTGCAGTAATGGCTCACCCCCAAGAATTCCGAAAAACGAAGCCCCCTGCGCCTTGCATTCTGTAACCACGCGATCAAGAGTCCCACCATCCAACACCCGGGGCGGACTATTCACTGAAACCCAGCAACCTTGACAGTGTAGATTGCACTTGTTGGTCACCGATAAAAAAACAAAGGCCGGAAAATAAACGCCCCGTTTGCGACGCCGATTGAAAGCGTTGATGGCCAGCATGCCTTTCCATCCGCAATTCCATGCCAGTTTCGCAAGCAAACGTTTGTCAGGTTCGGTAAGAAACCGGCGGGCCAATTGGAGCATCATGGACAATATCAGGGTTTGAGTGGCGATGCAGGCTGATGTGCGTTCAAATCAAGGCCGCCAGGACTGGCTGATTTCTTGACCAGCAGAGACCGGGCTTTCTTCTTGCGTTCCGATAACGCCCCATAAATGTCAGAGCCCAGAATTTCCTGAACATTGACTTTGACCTTCGCTCGCTCGGAGCTTTCGTCCACGATGGGAGCACCGTTGATTGGCGCCTGGTTGTATTTCGGAAAAATAATGGCAACGTCAGGGCAAATCCGTGCGCAGGCCGGACAATTGGTCTTGCACCCTTGGGGATTAGCCACCGATACACGACCCTCCGCATCCAACCCATATACTCCGAAGAGGCAAAAGCTCAAACATTGTTTGCAATTCTTGCAGCGATCATAGTCGATCACCGGAAACCATGGAACCCATTCGCCGGCTTTCTTGAATACAATTGAGGTGAAATCGCCGGAAGGAAGACCCGTTTCAAGAAGGCGTGCGACAATTGGCTCGGCCGCCTCATCGCGCGAATTTAAAAGAGTGGCTCGATTGGCTTGGGAACCACTCGAACGAATCAACCAATTAACGGCGCGGGGATGGCACGCCAGAACGGTCGTGGAATGATTGTCCAATACCTCGCGCAAAACAGGATCCTTGAGTGCGGCCAGTCCGCACAAATCATCGACAGTCAGGAAAGTCAGTTGCGCCGCTTCAAGGGCGCGAGCCATGCGTTCCTGAGCTTGCGCATGGGAGACATCGCCGCGGGAGCAGCGGCACAACAATATCATCGGCTTGTTTTCGTTCATCGGCAGCACAGTCCACTGTCAGGCCGTGCAACCAATCCGGCATACCTGAGATTTAGACCATTCACGAATAAACCTCAGAGTTCCAACGCCGTCAAATTGGAAACCTTTGGAATAGGATTGAATTCAAGAGGTCAAGCATTCCGTTCGCGATGCCAACTCCACCTATTTATTCGTAGAATCAGCCTCTGGCGCTCCGGGAATTGTGATATCCACCGGAGTGACTTTCCCCAGAGTTGACAGCGGCTGGTCAAAATCCTTTTCCCGGCCCAAAAGCAATTGGATCGATTGATCGGGATGAAGATGTTTTTTAGCCGCGTTCAGAATATCGGCCCGGCTGACTTTTTCGATATTCTCACGGAAGCGTTGAAGGTAATCGTGTGGATACCCGTAGAACTCGTAATTCATCATTCGCTGCACCACCTTGCCTGTGGAATCAAACTCAAAAGCGAATCCCTTAAGGACACCGTCCTTGGCGCGTGACAATTCCTCATCGGTCACCTCTTCCTCAGTCAATCGCTGAATCTCATGCTTCATGGCGTTCAACATCTTGACGGTCGTTCCTGCTTTTGTGCTGCCGCTGGCGATAAACTCGCCCGGATGATCCCATTCGGCGTTCCAAATGGAACGGATATTATAGGCCAGTCCCATGTCCGAACGGATGTTGCTGAACATGCGCGAGGCCATGCTGCCGCCCAGGATGCGATTCATTAAGTTTAGCGCATAATAATCGGGGTCGTTCCTTTGGCCGCCCAAATGCCCCACCACTATCCAGGTCTGATTGATGTCCTCTTTGCCGATGTAATAAGTCCCGGACCGTTCCACGGCGGTGTCCACGGCTGGAATTGCAGGCTTTGGATTCCCTCCTTTTTTCCACGCTCCTAGTGTTCCTTCGATTTTTGCCTGCATTTCAGAGGCTTTGAAATCACCCCAGACTCCCACGATCAAATTCTCCGGTTGGTAAAACTGTTTGTAAAATGCGATCAAATCGTCGCGCTTGATGGAATCCACGGTGGCGTATTCCGGCTGGTGACCGTAAGCCGAGTTTGTTCCAAAAAGAATACGTTCAAACTCGCGAAAAACGATCCCGCCAGGATTGTCATTGCGGCGCGCAATTGAATCCCGGATACCAATCTTCGCGAGTTCAATTTTCTCCTCAGGAAAGGCGGGATTCTGCAATAGATCGGACAGGATCGCCAGTCCCTTGTCTGTGTCTTCCTTCAGAACGGATACACTTGCCGAGCCCAGGTCGTCGCTCATGCCCGTCTCGACCGCCGCTCCCAATCGGTCCAATTCCTCGTCCAGCTTGTCACCCGGGCGGCTCGCCGTCCCCCCGGTGCGCATCACCGTTCCGCACAAATCAGCCACGCCTGCTTTGGCCACCGGTTCGCTCCGTGTCCCACCCCGGATCAACACCGAAACATTGACCATCGGCAACTCGTGATCCTCGATCAAAAACAGTACGATTCCATTGCCCAATTCGATGCGGTTGGGTTGGGGTATCTGCAGATTATTCAGAGGCGGATATTGCAGATCCTTGTACGAATCGACGGGTTTTTCGGCTCTGACAGGTATCGCTGCAACGACAATCCCAACACAAAGAAACGCCAAAGCGTAGCGCCCGATGGTCTGCCCCATAAAAGAATGTAATGTTTTCATCAAATCTCTCCTTCCCATTATTGTGCCGATTCCGCATTGGGCTGCGCTGGTTCTATCGTGCCGACCGTGCGATTGATTTCCTTGAACGTTGCCTTGGCCACACGTTGTATGTCGGCAGGCGTCACCGCATTGATCTTGTCCAGTTGCCGAAACAGATTATGCCAATCCCCCGTCAACCCCTGCCAATCCGCCAGTTGCATGGCCAGTCCGGCGTTGTCATCCAATTGACGCAACAGATTGGCGCGTGCGCGTCTCTTAACCCCGTCCAACTCCTCCGCAGACACCAATTCCTTGCATAGCCTCTCGATCTCACCATCCAAAGCCTTTTCCACCTCCGCATTTTCGTGCCCGGGAGCAGTAAAGGCATAAAACAAAAACACTCCTGGATATTTTTGGCCCGGGAATCCCGAGAATCCTCCGGCTTCGACCGCGATTTTCTGATCGCGCACCAGGCTTCGATATAAACGGGAGGAGCGGCCCTCGCTCAACAAGCTGCCCAAGGCATCATAAACCGCGTTATCCGGATGCTGAATGCCCGGCTTGTGATAGCCAACCAGGCTGACCCGCTGGGATTGCAGACGCAGTTTGAAAGAGCGTTCACCCGCTTGTGGCGGCTCAACGGTCCGCAAAGGCTCTGGAGCTGGTTTTCGGGGAATTCTCCCAAAATAGGTTTCCGCAAGCGCCCGTATCCGGGGGGCATCCACATCTCCCACAACCACCGCCGTCAAATTGCTGGGAACATAGTATTTGCTGAAGAAATCCCGGGCATCACCGCGCGTGAGATTCTGCAAATCGCTCATGTATCCGATGGTCGGTGATTTATAGGAGTGCGCCTTGTAGGCAACAGACAAAAACTCCTCGATCAGTTTTCCAATGGGATTGCCTTCCACACTCAGGCGCCGTTCCTCCATCACGACATCGCGTTCCTTGTAAAATTCGCGCAGCACCGGCTCATAAAACCGTTCCGAATCCAAATAAAACCAGAGTTCCGACTCATTGGAAGGCAGACTGAAAAAAAAGACGGTTCGGTCTGAAGCCGTGTTGGCGTTAAGTCCCCTGCCCCCCGCGCGTTCCACCGCCTCGTCAAATTCACCCTTGACCACCCATTTTCCCGCCTCGGCCTGTGCCGCTTGAAACGCCTCCTCAAGCGGCTTCAAAACCTCCGTTGACGCCCCCTGTCGGCGCGCTGCCGAAAAAGCCGCATAGGCCGCATCTTCCTTCGCAAGGGCTGATTGCTCCTTTTCATAATCCCTGGTCCCAATTTTCTGGCTTCCCTTGAATGCCATGTGCTCGAAAAGATGCGCCAATCCGGTGGTGCCTTCCACCTCTTGAGCCGAGCCAACATCCGCGTAAGTGTAAAAGGAAACCACCGGAGCCTGATGCCGCTCCAGAACGATGAATTTCATGCCATTATCCAGCACGAACTCGGAGATGCGTGATTGAATCTCATCGAATTGCGCGTGGACACCAAATGCCATCCCCAAAAGCCAGAGCCATAATACATCCCGCAACCCGATTCGCCCCCAGGCAAAACAGGGGTTCCCCGCCCGTTTTTGCGCCCCTCCAATGTCAGTTCTCATCCGATTTTATATTTGTTGAATTAAATCGTTCGATCTTGATCGTTACCATGCCACAACACTTTGGAAAGGCCAGCTTTTCTCCCCTTCAATATTGATGCCGATTTTTGCCCTCAAATGTGGCGCGGGGACATCTTGTCGGATCCTGCGGCGGTGTATGTGAGATGTTCATTTTTACTTTAGGCGCAAAAACAAAACTCCCTCACGACCCGGTTTTCAAAGATCATTAACCCGCACATTATTAATCGAACAAATGCACGTCATCGCCAAGGTCGGGTGCGAAAATACTGACTTGAATACGTGTGCGGTTCAGCCCATAAATTTACCGAAGCCATTGAAAAACATTCCAAACCATTCCATATCATGAAAACCGATCCCACATTGGCGACTGGCCAGCAAACCCGTCGTGAGTTTCTCAAGACCACTTCCAAAGTCGCCGCTGGTGTGACTTTGGTGGGCGCCATGGCCCGGCCCGGCTATGCCGCCGAAGACAATGCGATCAAAATCGCCCTGGTGGGCTGTGGCGGGCGTGGCACTGGCGCTGCGGTCAATGCGCTCTCCACCAAAGGCCCCACTAAACTGCACGCGGTGGCGGATGTTTTTCCCGACAGAATGGAGGGCAGCCTGAAACAGCTTGCCGGCCAATTCTCCAAACAAATCGATGTTCCAAAAGATCGACAATTCATTGGAATGGACGCTTTCAAGAAAGCGATCGACAGCCTCGATAAGGGCGACGTGGTTCTGTTGACCACTCCCCCGGCCTTTCGCCCCATCCATTTTGAATACGCGGTGCAGAAAGGAATCAACGTCTTCATGGAAAAATCCTTCGCCGTGGACGCTCCCGGTATTCGCCGTGTGATACACACGGGGGAGCTGGCCAAAGAGAAAAACATTAAAGTGGCTGGCGGTTTGATGTGCCGCCATAATTTGCCCCTGGCTGAGGCCATCGACAAAATCCATGAGGGCTTGATCGGCGAAATCATCACCTGCTGGGCCTATCGCGAGCACGGGCCCGTGGGAGTCAGTCCCCGCCAGAATGGCATGAACGAACTGGCCTACCAAATACGCAATTACAGCAATTTTACATGGTTAAACGGGAGCTTTATCGTGGATTGGCTCATCCACAACATTGATGTCTGCTGCTGGGTTAAGAACGCCTGGCCTGTGGAGGTTCAAGGCCAGGGCGGACGTCAGGTGCGCGATGAAGCGGACCAATTATTCGATCACTACGCGGCCGAATACCACTTCGCCGATGGCACCCGGATGTTTGCGCAAGGTCGGCATCAGACCAATTGCTGGGAGTTTTTCGGCGATATCATTCACGGGGCCAAAGGCTCGGCGGTATTGGGCGAAGGCGTGACAAAACCACGCATTTACAAGGGACACCAGCAAACGCCTGCCAATCTGCTCTGGAATTATGACGGGCAGGAAGCCAATCCCTACCAGGTGGAGCATGACTTGTTTTTTGATGCCATCCGCAATGACAAACCCTATAATGAAGCCGAAAGGTGCGCCAAATCCTGCATGACCGCAATCATGGGACGCATGGCCACCGAATCAGGAAGACTGATTACCTGGGATGAAGCCATCAATTCGAATATCACCCTCGCCCCCGGTCTGGAGGGCCTGAATATGGATTCCACCGCCCCTGTCATGCCCGACGCCAATGGGCATTACCCCATCGCCATGCCTGGAAAAACCCAGGCCTTTTAAGCGGCCTTCTTGCTATATGAAAAATGGCGCCGTCGATTGACGGCGCCCTTTTTACTGTTGGTTTCCAGCGTTCGGAAAATCACCAAAACTAAACCAATTCGAAGGCATATCCCTTCAGGTATTCCGTCTCTGGAATGGAAGGAATGATGGGATGATCCGGAGACTGACTGAATGTGGCCACGCGCCGCAAGACCCGTCGGGCATCAAAGGCGGCGTCCAAAATCACCTCTTGAAAGACCTGGGCGTTGACATGGTGCGAGCAGCAAAACGTAGCCAGTGTGCCACCGGATTTGAGCAGCTTCATGGCCCGCAAATGAATTTCCTTGTAGCCCCGTAGAGCATCTGGAATCGATGCGCGATTGCGAGTGAACGAAGGAGGATCCAGCACTATGAGATCGAAATGGGGAACCAGTTTCTCGTGCGGAGCCACTGTGGTGCGAGTCTTAAGCCAATCGAACACATTCGTGGTCTCAAAAGAAGCGCCCTTCTCCAAGCCATTTGCTTTGCAGTTATCAGTTGCCGATTTGATGGCATCCTCACTCTGATCCAGGAAATGGACGCTTTGCGCACCGGCCCTGATGGCGTGAAGGCCGAATCCGCCCATGAAGCAAAAGCAATCGAGGACCTGGCCGCCTCGGGCATATTCGGAAACCTTCTGGTAATTTACCTGTTGGTCCAGATAAAGGCCGGTTTTATGGCCACCCAGCGCATCCATTGCGAACTTCAATCCGTTAATCTTCGGATAAAGCGTGGCATCACCTTCGCCCAACGATCCGGCAAGGATGCCGCGCACCTCGGGAAGGCCTTCGAATTTTCGCGATCCGATGTCGTTGCGCTCGAGAATCGCACGCGGAGAAAGGATTTTTTGCAGCACCGCAACTATCATCGTCTTGCGCTGATCCATCCCCAATGAGGAGGTTTGCAGCACCAGAACGTCTTCGTATTTGTCCACGATCAAACCACTTAGAAAATCGCTCTCGGCATTGACGAGTCGGAAAGAGGTGGCGCCAGGTAGATGCCGTTGGCGCAAGGCCAGCGCGGCGCGGATACGGGTCTCAAAAAAGGCCTCGTTGATTTCGACGCGCTCCTCCGACAGCAGACGAACATTGATTTTGGATTTGGAATTAAAGAAGCCAGTGCCCAAAAGGCGCTGACGGTGGTCTTTAACCTGAACCACACCTCCATCCTCAACCGCCTGAGTTACCCGAAGAATGGCGCCTTGATAGATCCATGGGTGCCCTGCCAAAACACGATCCGCTTCACCAGGCTTTAAAATAACAGTACTTAATGCATTCATTGTAAACAGTTGTTGATCAATATAATGGACTCTAAAAAACAGGGCATCCGACTTGCCGGACGGATTTTAGTCCTGCGCCCTGCCAAATACGGGAATCCCATCACCGCAGAGGGACATCCAATCAGAAAACTTCGCACAAGGGAAGCAAAACCGAAAAAACTCGTGCTCGACGACTGCCATCATGTGTTTTAGCTTGGTTGGCCTAAACTATGCGCTCAGACATCATTAAGAAAGGTTTTGAACGCGCGCCACATCGCAGTTTGTTGCGCGCCACCGGAAACATTGTATCGGATGAGGACTTCAGCAAGCCCTTCATCGCCATCTGTAATAGCTACACCGATATCATCCCCGGCCACGCCCATCTCAACGAAATCGGCCAACTGGTAAAACGGCTCGTTCGCGAAGCCGGCGGAGTGCCATTTGTCTTTGATACCATCGGGGTCGATGACGGTATTGCGATGGGACATGGCGGGATGAAATACTCCCTGCCCTCACGCGAGCTGATTGCGGACTGCGTCGAGACGATGTGCAAGGCACATTGCTTTGATGGCATGATCTGCATTCCAAATTGCGATAAGATCGTGCCGGGCATGTTGATGGCTTCAATGCGTCTAAACATCCCCACGATTTTCGTCAGCGGCGGCCCCATGGCGGCCGGTTTGGTTGAAACTCAGGCCAACCACGCTGATCAGGTCAATTCCGCCGCTTCTTTTCAGAAGGCTGACTTGATTTCTGTGTTTAAAGGCGTCGCTGAATTGCAGAGTGGCAAAATCACCACCGCTGAGTTGGACCGTCTTGAAAAGGCCGCCTGCCCCACTTGCGGTTCCTGCTCCGGCATGTTCACCGCCAATTCGATGAACTGCCTTTGTGAAGCTTTGGGGATGGCCTTGCCGGGCAATGGCACCGTGCTGGCCGTTTCCAAGGAACGCGAAGCCCTCTATGACCGCGCTGCGCGTCAGATTCTCAAGCTCATTGAGAAGGACCTGAAGCCGCGCGACATTGCCACCATTGAGGCTTTTGACAACGCCATTGCGCTCGATGTTGCAATGGGTGGTTCGACGAATACCATTCTCCACACACTGGCCATCGCGCGTGAAGCGGGCATTGATTACGATATTGCCCGAATCGACGCCATTTCCCGTCGTGTCCCATGCCTGTGCAAGGTTTCACCATCTTCGGATTACCACGTGCAGGATGTGCAGCGCGCGGGAGGCATTCACACAATTTTAGGCGAACTTAAGCGCATGAATGCCCTGACACTCGAATGCAAGACCGTGACCGGCAAGTCTCTCGGCGAGAATATCGATGAGTGGGATGCGCGTTCAGAGAAATGCTCCGCATGGGCCAAAGCCGTGCGTGTCTCCGGTGCTTCCGCCATTGTGTTGGATCCGACCGATAAACTGGGCGCCTCGGCGATCACCCCTGGCGGCCGACTGGCCCCCAAGCCGCTGCTCTTTTTCCCTGCCGACCAGGGCGCGATCACCCTCTGGCGCATGGCCGCAGCCTTTAATGCTGACGATCTCGAGGCCCAATCCGGTTTGTTTACTGAAAAGGCCCGTCTGGAAATCGATGGTCAGGAAACTCTGGTGGGGCGGGCGGCAATAACCGCTTACCTCGAAAAAACCATGAAAGAGAGCCAGGGCTTGATCCGTCAGGAACTGGGTGAGTTGCGCAAATCTCCTGTGATCATTTCATGGCAATATCAGAAAACCGGCGAGCGTCAGCCCGCATCTGTATTCCAAATCATGCGTCTGAACCATTGGCAGATCGCCAAGGCACGCATCCTGGTGCGTCCCGCAGCAACGGCCAAAGCGAAATCGGCAGGTCTGATGCCCTACGATCCCGCGTTCCGATTCGATGCGCGCCAATGCATTCGCACCCCGGAAACCGCTTACACCAAGGATGGCGGACTGGCCATTCTTTACGGTCAACTCGCCCCGGAAGGTTCCGTCGTTAAAACAGCGGGAATCAGTGACGGATTCAAGGCTTACTGCGGTCCTTCCTTTGTCTTTGAAGGGCCTTGCGTCATTTTCGAAAGCCAGGAAGAAGCTTGCGAGGGAATTCTCGGCGGCAAAGTCAAAGCGGGTGATGTCGCCATCATTCGCAACGAAGGCCCCCGCGGCGGACCTGGAATGCAGGAAATGCTCTCCCCCACCAGCTACATCGTGGGAATGGGTCTCGGGGACAAGGTGGCCCTCATCACCGACGGACGTTTCAGCGGAGGCACTGCCGGGGCGTGCATTGGTCATGTCTCTCCCGAAGCAGTTGAAGGCGGCCCCATTGGACTGCTCAAGGCCGGTGACCGTTTGCGCATCGATTTTCCAAATCGGCGCATCGACATCCTCGTAAGCGACGCAGAACTTGCCGAGCGCAAAACCACGTTCAAACCGGTCCAACGCAAGCTCTCCGGCTGGCTGGCCCGTTACCAGAAGATGGTGAGCAACGCCAGCACGGGTGGGGTTCTTTATCAGGGCGAATAACCTGCGCGGTTGAACGCCTGGTCCTCTACGCAAACGCGTCGAAGCTAAAAGCCTCGGCGCGTTTTTCATTTCCCTCCTGTTCGCCTGGATTTCTTTTACACCAACGCCATTGACAGCATGAGACTGGAATCCCTATAAAAACGCCGTTCAATCAAATTATGGCGGTGCCGTGTTGTCGCCGCGTCGAGACCTTTGGAATCAATTAATCGTCAGACATTGTAACCAGTCTTAAGGAGAATGCATGAAACAAAGCAAATTGATGACCAGCCTGATTGCGGCCCTCGTCCTGGGGCAGTCCGCCATGATGATTCAAGCTGCCAAGTCGGAGCCGCGCCATATTGGCAGGGCCGAACTGCTCGATAAAATCAAGGGTGGCTGGGCCGGGCAGATGATCGGGGTCTCCTACGGCGCACCCACTGAATTCCGCGCCCTGAGCAAGATTTACGATGCGGAAATCAAATGGGCGCCGGATCGCGTCGAAAATTCGATTCACCAGGACGACCTCTATGTGGAGATGACCTTCGCCCGTGTGATGGATACCGTGGGCTTAAACGCCACCTCGGAACAATACGGTGAAGCGTTCAAGAATTCCAAGTATGGCCTCTGGCATGCCAATGCCGCCGCCCGCCGCAATTTAAACCGAGGAATTAAAGCCCCCAGGTCCGGTCACCCGCTTTACAATGCCCATGCAAACGACATCGATTTCCAAATTGAAGCGGACTTCATTGGCCTGATGTCCCCTGGTCTGCCGCGCTTTTCGAATTTGTATTGCGACCGCGTGGGGCGCGTGATGAATTACGGCGATGGCGTTTATGGTGGCATGTTCGTCTGCGGCATGTACAGCGCGGCCTATTTCGAAAACAACCCTCGCAAAGTCGTTGAGGCCGGACTCGCCTGTATTCCCAGCCAGAGCACTTACGCCGCAGTCGTTCGTGATTTGCTCGAATATTCAGCTCAAAATCCCGATGACTGGCGCAAAGTATGGCAAATGATTGAGGACAAATGGGACAAAGACGATGTCTGTCCCGACGGCGCCATGCAACCTTTTAACATCGACGCCAAGTTAAATGGCGCCTATATCGCGTTCGGTCTCCTTTTCGGCAAAGGCGACTTCGGCAAAACCATGGAAATCGCCACGCGATGCGGCCAGGATTCGGACTGCAATCCCTCCAGCGCTGCCGGAGTGCTGGGAGTCATGCTCGGTTATTCCAAAATTCCGGACTTTTTCAAAAGCGGAATCGATAAAATAGCGGATACAAAATTTGAATTCACCGATTACTCCTTCAAGGACATTGTTAAATCGACCGAATATCGCGCCATAACCCTGATTGCCAAAGCCGGTGGAAAAATCACCGAAACGGACATCACATTTCCGACTCAGACTCCGCGATCCCCCAAGCTTGAACAATGGAATCCCGGTCGTCCGTATAAAATCGTTCCTGTCCAGGACAACGCCTGGACGTGGCAAGGCAACTGGCAAAGCGGCAAAAATGCAAAATCCGCCGCTTCAGTGAACGCCGAGACCACGCTCCGTTTTGAAGGCTCGGCCATCGCGCTCATGGGACAACTCTCTCAAGAAGGAGGAAGGGCGGACGTTTATCTGGACGGCAAGAGAATGAGCATGCTGGATGCCTACATTGTTCCTAATACTTACGATAGCACTCTGTGGCACACCTATGGCCTGAAACCCGGCAAACACACTCTGCGAATTGTTCTGCGAAACGACGCGGACGAGCGATCCACTAGCAAAAAAGTATCGATTCAACAAGCTGTTCTCTACAGGTTGGATTGAGAGCCTCAGTGGCGGCATCGCATTATCGGTTGGTGTTATGATGAAAA
The DNA here is from genome assembly GCA_963664225.1 of Verrucomicrobiia bacterium. Taxonomy (GTDB): domain Bacteria; phylum Verrucomicrobiota; class Verrucomicrobiia; order Limisphaerales; family UBA1319. The sequence goes on along the minus strand of OY760937.1, from coordinate 5,666,370 downwards.
CCAACCTTGGTCTTTGGATGGGTTGATTGCGGGCATTTCATACATTGGGCGACAAATACGCCCATGCCTGACAGCAAGCCGACGCTCTCCATGCTCATCGCAAATTGCCAAACGCTCCTGCTGCTCCAATCAAAGCATGGATTTGAAATGGTAAACTCCCGAGCCAACCTCATATACGGCAGTTTCTTTCTCCGTCCGCAGAAACTTTACGCCCTGCGCTTGCGACGCGGGTGTCCCGGATTCAGTAATGCCGGTCGCATTACTTGTGGGAACATAAACCGTCGCGGTCGTATTTTCGGGAATAGTGACTTCCATCGTCAGCGTGTTGGCATCCCGTTTCCAGTTGCTGGCGATTCGGCCATATTGAGAATCATAATGCCCTTTGGCCCATGTCAGGTCGCCTGCCATTTGCGGAGCAACAACGATCTTTCGAAAACCCGGCGCGTCAGCCCGTATGCCAAGAAGACCGCTGTAAAACCATTCTTCGATATGCCCCAGCATGCAATGATTCTGGGATGATATGGGGTTGGTATCCCAGGCCTCCGTGAGACTGGTGGCATTCATTCGGAGCTGATACATATAGCCGGGGCCGTTGGTCTGGCAAAGCATGGCGTAAAGCACGTCGCTTCGGCCGCCCTTCAGGAGTGCTTGAATCACATAGTAAAATCCAACATCGCCTGCGGTTACGCGGTTTCCATTCTGTGCAACGTCGCTGACAAGGTTGTCAAGGACAGCCGCCTGTCGAGCGGGGGATACAAGCCCGAGAACCAGCGGCAGCGCATTCCCTGTCTGGCTGTTGCGATCATATTGATTCTTCTCGGCGTGAAAAAAGGCGCCGTTAAAGGCATTCATGACCTCGTCCGCTAACTTTTCATAAGTGCGCGCGTCATCATTTTTGCCAAGCAAACCGGCAACCTGCCTCAGAATATCAATGTCCTGGTAGTAAACGCCAGTCGCAGTCAATCCAAGGGATGTGAGCTGGGACTCTCCGGGACCGCGCGGGCCGATGTCATACCAATCCCCCAGTCCATGCGAGAGGATATCTTTCTTCGCTTTGCCGCCAAGATAGCCGACATAACGCTTCATGGTCTCATACTGCGCCTCAAGAATCCGGACATCGCCGTTCATTTGATAGGCGCGCCACGGAGCGATAACACAGGCGCTTCCCCACTCGGGTGAATCGCGGAACCCACCGCTAAAAACGACAAACTCAGGAGCAATGTCGGGAACCATGCCATCGTCGAGTTGAGCGTCCCGCATGTCAGTGGCGATTTTTTCGTAAAATCGCGCGCAGTCGTAATTATACATGAAGCAACCAGCGAGCAGATGCGTGCATTCGAGCCAGCCTAGTTTCTCGCGGTGTGGACAATCGGTCAGCACACTTTTGAAGTTGCTCTTGATGGCGGCAAGGATCAGGGCATGCACGCGGTTGACATCCGGGTTGGAACAGGAAAATGCGCCGTTCACAGCAACATCGGAATAGAGGAACCGGCCCTCGATGTTCTGGATGCGTGGCAATCCGGATCCGACCGTGGTTTCGCTGGCTGGAACGGCTCCCTCAACCTGCACATAACGAAAGCCTGTGTATGAAAACCGGGGTTCCCAAATCTCAGTGCCGTCACCCTTGAGCGTGTAGGCAAACCACACCGGACTGCCGGAACTTCCCTGGCTCACAAGCCCGGATTGATCCAGCAATTCACCAGTGATCATCTTCACTGTGGCGCCAGCCTGGCCCTGCACACTCAGCTTGGGCCAGCCTGAGAAGTTCTGACCAAGGTCGTAAACCCACAAACCTGGACGTGGCTGCGACACTTTGGCGGTTTTTAGCGTCTCCATGACCTTGATCGGCGATGCCGAGCGAGTTGATAGACGGCCACCGGGGCCCTCGCATTTTTCAGCAGCCTGCCAGGCTGAAGCATCAAAACCCGAACGATCCCAGCCTGCGCATTCCTTGCGGGCATCGTAGTCCTCGCCACCGTAGATGCAGGAAAAAACGATGGGCCCCAGCGCGGTCTTCCATGATTCGTCTGTAACCACGCGGGAGGTGGTTCCATCCGTGTATTCAATGTCCAGTTGGGCCACGAGCTTTGGGGAACCAAATGAGCCGGTGAATTTCGTGTATCGGCCGCCAACGACATTATACATGCCGTTACCAAGCATCACGCCGAGAATATTTTCACCCGCAACAATGCGTCCGGTCAGGTCATGAACGCGGTAAAGGCATGTTTTGCGATAGTTGGTCCAGCCTGGCTCGAGCACCGCATCGTCCAGTGGCGTTCCATTGAGGCGCGCTTCGTAAAAGCCGAGTCCACAGATGAAGAGTTCTGCGCGTCGCACCGGCTTTTCGACGCGGAAGGACGCGCGCAATAATGGCAGTCCCTGGAGTGGCGCATTGTTTCTTTTATCCGCGGTGATCCAGTGTGCCTGCCAATCTTCCGCGTTCAACAATCCCATCGTCCACTGCGCCGGCGCGCTCCATGCCGACACCCTGCCGTTGGGATCCCATATCTTCACCTTCCAATGGCAGCGTTGGCGTGTCGCCATGGGCTTCCCGGCATACTCGACGTTCTGGCTTTGCTCAGACACCACTTTCCCGCTATCCCACAGATCGCCTTCCTCCTTGGAGAGCTTTTCCGGCGACGAGGCCACCAGAATGCGATACGCCGACTCCATGATTCCGCGCACGGATTGCCACCCATCCTTTGTTGTGTCGGTTTTCCAACACAGGCGCGGATGGAGATCATCGATCCCAAGCGGATTCTTCAAATACTCGCATCGCAATTCCACCGGAGTCGGAGCTCCATAAGGCGGCACTGTGAAGGCCGCAGCCAACACCGTCGCCATTGTGAACACCGCCAACGATAGAATCTTGGCCAAAATCCTCATCGACGCTTGTTTGCGCATCACTTCTCTCCGTTTTTCATTTCACCATAACGAGGCACCCGGGCTTTACACATTCTCACACTCCGTATCGAGAACAATCAAGCCGGGGTGCGCCAGGCATACCCTTCAAATCTTGACCTTGAACATTTCCCCGGATTTCAGGGAGGCCGAAAAACCGACCAGCAATTCCGTCACCTGATCAAGATCATCAAGACTGATCAACTCGACCGAGGAATGCATGTAGCGATCCGGGAGGCTGATCAAGCCGCTGGGAATGCCTCCACGAGTCCAGAATATCACATCCGTATCCGTCCCACTGCTGGCGGACATCGTTTCGTGTTGAAGCGGTATTTTCATCTTTTTCGCCACTTCTTCGATGCGATCAACAATGGCGGGATGATTGCAGCCACCGTGCGTGATGGCCGGGCCGGCTCCGATTTTTATATCTCCATGTTGAGCCTTGCTCACGGTGGGATAATCGGTCGCGTGGGTCACATCCACAACCAACGCAGCGTCAGGTTTCAAGGAATAGGCAATCTGGCGGGCCCCGAGCAGGCCAACTTCCTCCATGATGTTCGAAACAGCGCAAATCTCGGCTTTGAGTTTGATCTTGTCTTCCTTAAGAATCCGAAGCGCTTCGGCCACGGCGAAAGTGCCGATCCGGTTGTCGAACGCCCGCGCGATGGCCAGATTGTTGCGGAGCAACTCGAATTGATCGTCCAACGTCATGGGATCTCCGACCCGCACCAATTCCTGGGCTTCACGCTTGTCTTTGACGCCGATATCAATAAACAGATCGTGAATTTTAGGCGCTTTTTTCTCGCCCTCATCCTTGGTCAAATGGGGAGCCACATTCCCGACAACTCCTTTCACTGGACCTTTTCGGGTATGGATGACCACACGCTGCGCCTTGGTTATGGCGGCGTCTATCCCCCCCAATTTTCGCACATAAATATACCCCTCCTCGCTGATATAATTGACGGCCATCCCGATTTCGTCGGCATGTGCCGCGAGCATCAGCCGGGGGGATCCGCCCTTGTTCAGGACGGCAACCGCATTTCCGTAAGCATCGGTGAAGGTCTCGTCGGCGAAGGTTTTGACATGGTCCAGCCAGACCCGTTGCCCGCGAAATTCGTGTCCGGAAGGGCTGGGTGTATTGACCAGGGTTTTTAAAAATTCCAACGCTTTGGTTTTCATTGTCGTTAAAGTAATCCAGCCTTTGAATCGCGCCAGTCGTCTCTTGTTTTATGCTTTGGCAACGGGTGGAGTCGCCACGCGCCACTCCGAATCCTGTTTGACATAGAGAGTGCGGGACGGGAATGCAAAACTCAGACCCTCGGCATCGAACCGTTGTTTGATGGCAAGATTGATTTCCTGCATCTCCAATAAATAAACCCTGTAATCCGTATTCTTCCACCAGTGGGTCACCTGAATATTGAGCGAAGAATCGGCAAACTGCGTAAAGGCGATGGTCACATCATGGGTCATCGGATGACCACGGTATATCTCATTAAGAATGGCAAGTGCCTTGCGCATCCGTTCGGCGCTTGTGTCATAAGTCAGGCCAAAGACCATCTCCGTCTTGATTGTGGGTCGCATCGCGACATTGGTGATGGTGGCGTTACCCATGGTTTTATTAGGCACCGTAATCAAATGCCCATCCAAATTACGCACGCGCGTGCTGCGCAGGCCGATGGTTTCCACCACACCATCCACACCACCTTCAAGTTTGATACGGTCCCCGATTCGAAACGGCTTATCCATGAAAACTGCCGCTGCGCCAAACAGGTTGGCCACGGTGTCCTGAGCGGCGAGACCAAGGGCCAGACCACCGATGGAAAGTGAAGCCAGGACGCTTGTGATGTTAAAATTCAGATTCTGAGCGGTGACGAGAATGGCAACGATGACGAGAAAGGCTTTAAGCGCCTTGCCGAGCATGGGAAAAATCATTTCATTAAAGACTTTATCCTCCTCCCTGCCGGTGCGAATCTTCCAATAACTGATCAGCAGATCGATGAATTTCAACCCCACATAAGTCAATGATCCCGCCACGATTAATTGAAGTGCTTTGGAGATGTAATTATTAACCCAGGCCGGCCAGATGAACAGGTTCAGGCCAATATGCAGCAGGATGACGAAACTGACGACTTTGATAGGACCGTGCAACAATCCCAGCAAGAGATCGTCGAAATTAGTCTTCGTTTTTGCCGTCCAACGCTTCAGCCAAACCTGCACGATCCAATCGATTATTTTGGAAACATAAAACGCCAGAAAAATGTAAATGAGCGACGCCGCATACTTCCATAAAGGATTTCCGAACAAATGAGTTTGCAGGAACGGCACTCGGTCCAATCCGAAAGTCAGCGGCTCGGTATTTTCGAGCATGTGCTGCAGATTCATCGACGGCCTGTTGGTGGTTTCCAACCCGGTTTGATTCGTCATTCCCGCGGTCGCATTGGTCGCATTAGTCTGAGCGCTGGCGCAAACAGTCCATACCAGCAACGCACCCATTACCGCCAGAACCGCAAAATACAGATTTTCTAATTTCGACTTCATTGGCTTGAAAACTTATTAAAAAATCGTCTTGGGACAAGCATTTATAAGTTTTGTGAGGAATTCGACAAAAGCGCGCCATGTTCATCTTAAAACCGGCTGCGTTGACTTTATCAACCATCTGTGACCAGTCTGGAGGCATGGAAAGAGCCGGAAACGATGTTTTCCAGGATCGATCATTCGATTGTAAAAAGTATGGCCAATGAACCAATGGGAAAATGGGGGCAACTCCAAGCTAAAGCCGAGGCTTTTCTGAGCGAGCAGGGTTTGGAATCCAAAGACGAGGCGCAGATGTCGCGCGGCCTGCGATTTGCGCACTTCTGGCTCATGGTCATCAAAAGTTTCATACGCAATCGCTGTCCGGTCCGTGCCTCAGCCCTCGCCTATACCACTTTGCTTGCCTTGATCCCGTTGCTGGCACTCATTATCGGCGTATCCACTAGCCTGCTGCAAAGCCAGGGGGAAAAACCCATTGAGCAACTCATCAATACCCTCGTGGATACCGCGGCGCCGCAAGTGGGGCTTATCCCAAAAACCGGTGACACCTCGGGACAGCGGGAGATTGTCAAAAAAATCACCGAATATGTCGCCAATATCCGAAGCGGAACCCTGGGGGCTACCGGCTTTATTTCCTTGATCCTCGTTGCAATCATGATGCTCAGCACCATTGAAACCACCTTTAACGACATTTGGGGAGTCACGCGCGGACGAAGTTGGTTCGCCCGTGTGGTCCAATATTGGGCCGCGATTACCTTGGGACCGATCTTTATCATCATTGCCATCGCACTCACTTCGGGCCCCTATTTTTTGGCCACGCATAAACTGCTCTCCTATGTACCCATCATCGGCAGTCTGCTGTTCGGGCTGCTGCCTTTTATCCTGTTGATTTGCGGTTTCTCATTATTTTACGCCATCATGCCCAACACCCGGGTTCATTGGAAGGCGGCATTGGTCGGTGGCGCTGTGGGTGGCATACTTTGGCAGTCGAACAACCTCTTCAACGTCATATACGTTTCCAAAGTGGTGACCTACAGTAAGATTTACGGCAGCTTCGCCATGGTCCCGGTCTTCCTGGTCGGCATGTACTTTTCCTGGGTGATCGTGCTTTTTGGAGCGCAAGTGGCTTACGCTTATCAAAACCAGCGCGCCTATTTGCAGGGCAAGCTTGCAGATAATGTCAATGTGCGCAGCCGCGAGTTTGTCGCCATGCGATTAATGGTCCTTATTGGAAACTCTTTTTACCGGGGACAGAAGCCGTTGCCCATGCAGGCATTGTGCGCGCAACTGGCGGTGCCGTCCCGTCTGGTTTCATCTGTCATGCAGACGCTTCTCAAAGCGGGTTTGCTGATCGAGGTTGCGGGCATTGATGTTTCCTATACCCCGTCACGGCCTCTGGATGCCATCACCTGTCATGACATCCTTCACGCGATGCGATCTGGAAGCGGAGTGGATGTGCAAACCCGGGATGATGCCAGCCGCGCTCCTGTCCTCCAGGAAGTGACCCGCATTAGTGATGCGGAACAGCAAGTCGCGGGAGGCACTTCCCTGTTGAGCCTGGCCAAACAACTATCGGCAAATGGAACGGGAACCTCGGCAAACACGATCCAACCGACCTGAATTCTGAGCATTTGAAGATAAGCGGCGCGCCTCTGTCAGACGGGATTTTGTCCCGCGTCGTTGAATAGACCGCACGGATCGCACGTCAACTCTTTCATCCAGGCTTTATGGTAAAAACAATATCCAGACGTCTTTTCATGCGCATGGGGTCCACTGCCATTGCCATGCCATTGCTCGTTCCGTCTCGATTGCTGGGCGCCGATGCCCCCAGCAACAAGATCAACGTCGGTTTCATCGGCGTCGGAGATCATGGCACGAGTTGGAATCTCCGCCGTTATCTCCAGCTCAAGGAAGCCCGTGTTGCGGTCGTCTGCGATGTCGATGGCAATCGGATGAAGCGGGCCAAAGAAATCGTGGATGAGCAGTACATGAACAAGGACTGCTCTGTGACCAGGGATTTCCGGGAGGTTCTTGCCCGCAAGGATATCGACGCGGTGATGATCTCCACACCGGATCACTGGCATACCTTGATCAGCGTAATGGCGGCGCGCGCCGGCAAGGATGTGCAATGCGAGAAGCCCACGCTCACCATCAATGAAGGAAAAATCCTGATCGAAACCATGAGGAAATACGGCCGGGTGTTTCAAACCAGCACTGAGGATCGCTCGGTTCCGGTTTATCACCGCATGGCTGAACTGGTTCGTAATGGCCGGATTGGCAGGCTTCAGAAGATCGAAGTGATCCTGCCCAAACAGCCAGGGACAGCCGGTGACCCCACTCCTCAACCCGTTCCGCCTGAATTGGACTGGGACATGTGGCTTGGACCGGCACCCTTTGCCCCTTACACCAAGGACCGTGTTCATTTCAACTTTCGATGGATTCAGGACTATTCGGGCGGCATTATCTGCGACTGGGGAGCGCACTTATTCGATACCGCTCAATGGGCCAATGACTCTGAACGCGGCGGCCCGATCGAGGTCGTCGGCAAAGGCAGCTATTGGGAAGGCGGGCTCTACAACACAGTCAAAGATTACGACGTCACCTTCAAATACGCCAATGGTGTGGTCATGACTTGCGTTCCCGGGGATCCAAGTATTAAGTTCATCGGCACGGATGGCTGGGTTGGCAATCGCGGATGGCTGGGTGCGGTTGAAGCCAGTACTGAAAAAATCCTAAAGTCGCCCATTGGGGCCAACGAAATCCACCTATATACCAATCCAGAGGGCGAACATGCTGATTTCCTGAAGTGCGTCAAAACCCGCAAAGATCCCTATTTTCCCGTCGATATTGGCCACCGTGTTGCTTCAGTCTGTCACCTGGCCAACCTTTCCATAAAGCTTGGTCGGAAGCTGAAATGGAATCCGCAAACCGAACTGTTCGAAAACGATTCTGAAGCCAATTCCTTATTGTCGAGACCGATGCGCAGCCCTTGGAAGTTGAGCTGACGGGTGCGTCATCCCTGTCCCCACTCTGCCAGATCAGGCGTGTCTGGATCGCTGATATCCATGATGTCTCCATCGTGTTTGGCTCTTCATGTACTTCGCCACATTTGCGTTTGACGCTGGGGGACAACAAGATGTAGGATTAGTTCGTTCTCATAAAAAATGTAATCTAACGGAGTGGAATTATGCTAAAGTTTCTTCTGCGGTTGTTCCCTGCTGTGTCGTTTTTGCTTCTGGCATCGGCTGCGATGGCTGTCGAACGGGGCGCTCTGAATAACGTCCCTGAGGCGGGAAAATACGATCTGGTCTATTCATTGAACATCCCCGATGCGCCCAATTATGGCGGCGGGGTCACTTACGACATCGATCTTAGAAATTACGCCACCAGCTTCAGCCGGGTGGCCTATTATCTGGAATTGCAGGCAACCAACGGCCCGCTCAATTACATCTGGGTCTCCATGGATGCATTTACCGTGGACGCCAACCAAATCGGCGTTCCAACCGTGGCCAGCGGTGTCACCTTCCAACAACCGGTGGCCAACATGAACGTCATCTCCAGCGTGGCGGGGATTGTCACCGGCACCAATCTGACCGGAGGCAACCTCGAATTCTGGCCCTTCAATTACGACGGGCTTAATGCGGCAGGTGTGCCCAATGCCAGCGATGCCAATTTTGACTGGGGCGACAACATGTCCAGCGGCGGCAATTACGGCTGCATGCAGGTGTGCAACAGCGAAGCAAGCCAGATGCTCATTGCGTTCAACCGTTGGGGCGGCTTTGGTGGCGTCGTCGATGTCGGCATTGGCAACAATACGAACGGTAATCCCGACTACACCTTTGCCCAAAACGCCTCGAGCTATGCTGTCAAAACGCTCCAGGTGTTCGTCATGCCGTCGAGCAGCGATATCCCGCCCGCGATCGCGGGGGCGACTGGACTTACTGGACTTACGAATGTGGTCCTGACCTTCAGCAAGGCGTTGGAACCTGATGCCACAAACATAGCCCACTACGCTATTAGTGGCGGAATTAATGTCCTCAATGCGAGCTTGGAACCGATCAACAAGCTTGAAGTGACGCTGACCACAACCGCGCAACTTCCGCTGACGGATTACACGGTAACCGTGAATGGCGTTCGCGACCAGACGACGGCGCACCTCCAGGTGGCTCCCAACTCGACGGTCAACTTCAAGTCTTCCGTCGCAGGACGCGGCGCCGCTGTGAACGTGCCGGAAGCCGCTGGTTATAAGCTGGTCTATTCACTCGATATCCCCGATACGGCCAATTACAAAACCGGTCTGGTCTATAACGTGGACCAACGCTCTGAGATTTCCGGATTCAGCCGGATAGCCTATTATTTGGAACTGCAAAAACCCGGTGGATTGTTGAATTATATCTGGGTTTCCATGGATGCCTTTACCAACGATGTGAACCGCATCGGGGTGCCTACAGTGCCCAGCGGCGTCGTGTTCCAGCAGCCAGTCGTCAAAATGAACGTGGCTTCCAGCGTCGCGGGCGTCACCGTCGGCGAAAACCTGGCCGGAGGAAATATTGAGTTCTGGCCCACCGATTACCAGGCCACCAACTCAGCGGGCGTGCCCAATGCCAGTGACACTGCATACGACTGGGGAGATATGCCCACACCCGGACAATATGGCTGCATGCAGATCCACAACGCCGATGCCAGCCAGGTCCTAATGGCTTTCAACAACTGGGGCGGCAATGGCAACATCGGCGATGTTGGCATCGGTAGCAAACCCAACGGCGAGCCGGACTGGACTTTTTCGGGCAACGCCTCGCTCTATTCCGTCAAAACGCTCCAGGTTTATGTCGTTCCAGTTTACGATACCAACCGGCCAACGATACTAAACGCCATCGGGGTTGGCGGCCTGACCAATGTGGTGATCGCTTTCAGCAAGCCTCTCGATGACAGCGCCACTAACACCAGCCATTACGCCATCGACGGCGGCATCACCGTGCTAAGCGCCGCGCTGGATCCTTTGGGCAAGGCAACCGTTACCCTGACCACCACGGCACAACAGCCGAAGACCGCTTACATTGCAACCGTCAACGGAGTGTTCGAGCGGTCCGGTTTCAAAACTCCCATCGAGCCTAATTCGACCATTTCATTTACCGCGTCCCGCGTCCCGGGCGCTCTGCATAACGCCCCTGAGGCAGGAACATACGATCTGGTCTATTCTCTCAACATCCCCGACTCAGCCAATTATAGCGGCGGAATCGTTTACGACATTGACCTTAGAAATTACGTCACGAGCTATAGTCGGGTGGCTTATTACCTGGAATTGCAGCAAGCCGGCGGCGCGCTTAATTATGTCTGGGTTTCCATGGATGCCTTCACGACGGACATCAACCAGATCGGTGTGCCTACTGTGGCCAGCGGCGTCACCTTCCAACAGCCCGTGGCGAACATGAACGTGGCATCCAGCGTCGCGTCGATTGTCACAGGCACCAATCTGACCGGAGGCAATCTCGAGTTCTGGCCCTTCAATTACGACGCGGCCAACACTGCGGGCGTTCCCAATGCCAGCGAAACTGCGTTCGATTGGGGTGACAACATGGCGACCGGCGGCAACCACGGTTCAATGCAGGTGTGCAACGCCGAGGCAAGCCAGGTGCTCTTTGGTTTTAACCGCTGGGGCGGTGCCAGTGGAATTGTGGATCTTGGCATTGGCAATAATCCCAACGGCGAACCTGACTGGACTTTTGCCGCCAACGCCTCAGGTTACACTGTTAAAACGCTTCAGGTTTATGTCTTGTCTTCGAGCAGCGCCACTCCCCCCGCATTGGCTGGGGCGAAGGGACTTTCAGGGCTGACGAATGTCGTCCTCACCTTCAGCAAGCCATTGGAAGATGACGCCACCAATACGGCACATTACGCGCTGAATGGGGGAATCAACGTTCTCAAGGCGACCTTGGATCCGGTCAACAGACTTATGGTCACTCTGACCACCACTGCGCAGCAACCGCTGACGTCCTACACGGTGACTGTGAACGGCGTTCGCGACCAGACATCGGCGCATCTCGAGGTGGCTCCGAATTCGACGGCCACCTTTAAGACTTCCGTTGCAGGACGCGGCGCCGTTTTAAACGTGCCGGAAGCCGCGGACTATACGCTGGTCTATTCACTGGATATTCCAAACGAGGCCAATTACTTGAATGGCGTTACATATAACGTGGATCACCACGCGGCAATGACGAGCTTCAGCCGGGTGGCCTATTATTTGGAACTGCAGCCAGTTGGGGGTCTTCTGAATTACATCTGGGTCTCCATGGATGCCTTTACAAATGATGCAAGCCGCATTGGAGTTCCCACAGTGCCGAGCGGAGAAGTGTTTCAGCTGCCTGTGGCCAAAATGAACGTGGCATCCAGCGTCGAAAGCATCACCACCGGCCAAAACCTAGCGGGCGGGAATCTCGAGTTCTGGCCCTCCAATTACAGCGAACCCAATGCGGCAGGAGTGCCTAATGCCAGCGACACCACATTCGATTGGGGCGATACGATCACACCGGGCAACTATGGCTCGATGCAGGTGCACAATGCCGACGCCAGCCAGGTCCTGTTCGCCTTCAACAACTGGGGTGGCTCCGGCGGCACAGCCTGCCTGGGCATCGGCAACAACCCCACGGGCCAGCCGGACTGGACCTTTGCAGGAAACGCCTCAAGCTACGCAGTCAAAACACTCCAGGTTTATGTGCTTCTGGATCAAAAGCCGTTCAACATTCTCAGCCGGGGATTTCAGTCCGCTGGGAATTTCAAGGTGACTTGCGAGGCCAAATCAGGCTCAGTTTACTCCCTCTGGCGAAAGCTCGACCTGAGGACTGGCACATGGACCAAGGTTGCTGAAGCCACCGCCACGGCGAATACGGTATCGTTGATTGATACACAGGCCACCAACGCGGCGAGCTTCTACGAAGTTCGTACGCCCTGATCGTTGACTCAATGGCCATGAGAAATGCTGATTTCTCATCGCCTTTTGTCATAACGCGGTTACAAACGAAAATTACTGATTCATGACCCACGGTTTCCGGCCTGTCCGATTCGGGCGGGCCGGAAAACCATTTTCATTATTCCTCTCCGTTCTCCTTCTATGCAATACTTGTTCAAACTCTGCCTGGCTGCATTCCTTTTTCTTGTAGCTTTTCGAATGGACTTGGCGGCGGCACAACCTCCGATTCGCATCATGCCGCTGGGCGACTCGATTACGGATGGTGCGGGCGCGCCCGGCGGCTATCGCGCCCGGCTCTACAGCCTGTTGACCAATGCCGGCTTTAATGTTGATTTTGTCGGGACCCTCACCGACAACAGCGCGCCCGGACTCCCTGATCCAGATCACGAGGGACACTCCGGCTGGCTCATTGGTCAGATCGACTCCATCATGGAAGGCGTGTTTGCCAAGGTGAGTGATCCTGACGTGATTCTCCTCCTGATCGGCACGAATGATTATGGCACGGGTTACGATACCCCGCACGCCATCAACCGCCTTGAAAACCTCATTGCCAGGATGGCCACCAACCGCCCCTACGCCAAGATCATCGTTGGAAACTTGCTCGTCCGCGGAGAACCCTACAACACCCAGATCCAAGCCACCTTCAATCCTCTCATACCGGCCATGGTTCAGCGCCAGCGGGCCTTGGGCCGGGAGGTCTATTTTGATGACATCAGAAGTGCGGTGCCGCTCACAGACTTTCCCGATCAGCTCCATCCCGGCGCTCTCGGTTATGCCAAAATGGCCACGAACTGGTTTGGAGCCATCACCAACCTGTTTACCCCGGAAGGCAGCAAATCTCCACCGGCCATCGCGCGCGCCTACGGTTGGGTGGGACTCACAAATATGACCGTCGTTTTTAGCAAACCACTTGCTGACGATTCAGCGAACCCCACCAACTTCACCCTCAGCGGTGGCCTTGAGGTTATCGACGCCGTTCTCGACACGGCAACCAGGCAACAGATAACCCTTTCGACCTCACCCCAAAAGCCATCCACCACTTACACAGTGACTGTAAACGGAATCCATGACCGGACCACCGCGCAAACGGAAATCGCCACCAACTCCACCATAGCCTTCACCTCGCTCGCCGGTCGTGGTGCCATCATCAACGTCCCGGAATCTGCCAACTACCAATTGGTTTACTCGCTGGAGATTCCTGATAAGCCCAATTATGCCGACAATTTGACCTACAACCAGGATCGTCGCGCCGAGGTGCACGACTTCAACCGGATCGCCTATTACCTGGAACTTCAGCAAGCCGGCGGTCCTTTGAGCTATGTATGGGTTTCGATGGATGCGTTCACCAGGGATGTGAACCAAATTGGCGTCCCGACACTGGCCAGCGGTGCCGTTTTCCAACAGCCAGTCACCAACATGAATGTCCTGTCGAGTGTGGCACAGATTATCGCAGGCACGAACCTTTCCGGTGGCAACCTCGAGTTCTGGCCTTCTAGCACCAGTCCCGCCAATTCCGCCGGAGTGACCAACGCCAGCAACGCGGCTTACGATTGGGGCGACAGTCAATCCGCAGGTAATTACGGTTCCATGCAGATCCACAATCACGATGCCCGTCAAGTGCTCCTCGCTTTTAATCGTTGGGGCGGGATCGGCGGTGTGGCCGACATAGGAATCGGCAATCGGGCGGGCAATTACATGGACTGGATGTTTGCCCAGAACGCTTCAACCTACATTGTAAAAACCCTTCAGGTCTTTGTGCTGCCCGCGGCACCCCCACTGGGCATTAATCGCGTTTATTTTTCCGGTCCAATGCAATTCACGCTCCGGTGGGACGCGCGAGTTGGAGACACTTATTCCATCTTCAAAAAAGTGGCGCTTGATTCAGGCGTATGGACAAAAATAGGCGAGGTGGTTGGTGTCACAAACACAGCCGCTTTCACCGATTTTCAGTCCACCGACACAGCATGCTTTTATCGAATCGCCACCCAGGGCCAATAAATTAACCCACTGCGAGGAAACGGGTCGCAGCACAATTATGGACACCCCCCCTAATCCGGGGAAGGTCCAATGCCGAAATCGAGCTTTCATTTTTTGATGATAATATTTAAATTAAGGCGGAGAAATTTAAAATAAGTACGAATGAAAACAGCTTTAATTGAAAATTTGTCGGCTATTGCGAATCAGTTGCGCATCCATTCGATTGCAGCCACCACGGCTGCAGGCAGCGGCCATCCCACATCCTGCTGCTCAGCGGCGGATATTGTTGCGGCGCTCTTTTTTGGGCACATGCGTTATGACCCAAAGAATCCCCACTTTTACAACAACGACCGCTTTATCCTTTCCAAGGGTCACGCAGCACCCCTGCTCTACGCCGCCTGGGCCGAAACGGGGCTGTTCCCGACGTCCGAGCTTCTCAAGCTTCGCGTTTTGGGCAACGACCTCGAAGGCCACCCCACCCCGCGCCTTCCGTTTGCGGATGTCGCCACCGGCTCATTGGGCCAGGGCTTGGGCGTCGGAGTCGGCATGGCCCTGTGTGCGCGTCTCGATCAATTGGATTTCCGCACCTACGTCCTGATGGGTGACGGCGAGTGCGCCGAAGGCAGCGTTTGGGAAGCCGCTTCCCTGGCTGGCGTGTATAAATTGGGCAATTTGGTGGCCATCGTCGATGTCAACCGCCTCGGGCAAAGCCAGGCGACCGCCTTTGGCCACGACCTCAAAGTCTATGCGGACCGTTTCAAGGCCTTTGGCTGGCGCGTCAAGATCGTGGACGGCCAGAACATGGAGGAAATTGTAAAGGCCCTGGCGGCCGCCAAAAAAGGCGACCAGCCGTTGGCCATCATCGCAAAAACCCTCAAAGGCGCCGGGATTTCTTTCATCCAGGACAAGGATGGATGGCATGGGAAAGCCCTATCCAAAGACGAAGCCGCCATGGCCATTGCTGAATTGCAGCCCAAGGCGAAGACTGGTTTGGGCGTTCCCATACCCAAGCCCAGCCAATTGGAGGCCCCAAAAAACGAGTTTTCAACAAATTACCCGCCGCTCAATTATAAATTGGGGGACAAAGTGGCCACCCGTGAAGCCTATGGCGTTGCCCTCGCCCGCATTGGCGAGGTGGATACGCGCATCGTCGCTCTGGACGGCGACACCAAGAATTCAACCTACGCCGATAAATTCATGAAGAAGTTTCCGGCGCGGTTCACGGAATGCTTTATCGCCGAACAAAACATGGTCGGTGTGGCGACCGGATTTTCCACACGAGGCAAGACGCCCTTCGTATCGACCTTTGCCGCCTTCTTCGCACGCGCTTTTGATCAAATCCGCATGGCGGGCATTTCGTTGGCGAACCTCAAGCTGGTTGGATCGCATGTGGGCGTCAGCATCGGTGAAGATGGCGGCTCCCAGATGGGCCTGGAGGATATTGCCATCATGCGCGCGGTGGCAGGAAGCACGGTTCTTTACCCCAGCGATGCCGTGTGCGCTGAAAAACTGGTCGAACAGATGGCCCAGCACCGGGGTGTGGCCTTCCTGCGCACCAGCCGCCCCAAGACACCGGTTATTTATAAAAACGACGAATCATTCCCCATCGGCGGCGCCAAGGTGCTCAGGCAAAAGGCGGGGGACAAAATCACCGTGGTAGGCGCGGGTGTGACGCTCTTCGAAGCCTTGCAGGCTGCGGATACCCTTGCCAAGGAGGGAATTGGCATCACCGTCATTGACGCCTACTCCGTCAAGCCGATTGGCGCGGATGTCATTCGGGCCGCCGCTCAAAAGACCAATAACCTGGTGCTAACCGTGGAGGATCACTATCCCGAAGGCGGTTTGGGTGACGCTGTGGCGGGTTCGTTGAGCAAGGACGGCATCAAAGTGCACAAACTGGCGATTTTCGAACTGCCCAGATCCGGCAAACCTGAAGAATTGATGGCCAAATACGGAATCGACGCGGCCGCGATCGTACTGAAGGTCAAATCCATTTGATTTGATCTAGAATCCTGACGAGCGATTCAAAAGCCGGTGGAATATGACTTCCATCGGCTTTTTTACTGAACGCGAGCCTACTTGACCGGCGTCCAGCCTTTGCCCGGTTTAAACTCCTGACTGCCTGAGGGACTTGAACATCCAACGGCCAGCAGGGTTACCGCGAGCAAACACAACATGATGATTTTTGTCATGGCAAATGGACTAAACCAAATTTATAGTGTTGGCAAGCGAGCAGACGCATGGCGAAAACCTTCCAATCCCTTAAGGGACAGATGCTGCTGGACAGCGGCATGTTGCAGGGTTCCTTTTTTCACAGGAGCGTCGTTCTCATCTGTCAGCACGACGCAGACGGGGCATTCGGTTTGGTGCTTGGCCGTGCGAGCGGAACAATAGTCGGCGACGTGCTGCCCTCCAATCTTCCAGATTCACTCCAGGGCCAGCCTTTATTTCTTGGTGGGCCGGTTCAACCCTCCGCTCTAAGTTATCTGGTTGCAGGAAAGTCTCTTAAAGATGCAAACGTTCTGCCCGATCTGGAATTGGGCCATTCGCTGGATACCTTGATTGAATTAGCGGATGATCACGCCATTTCAAGACAAATCCGGATCTTTGCAGGCTATTCAGGCTGGAGCGCAGGGCAATTGGAGGCGGAAATGAAACGTGACGCCTGGCTCTGCCATCCCGGTTCACTGGATTGGATCTTTCACGAGGATCCAGCGCATATCTGGCAAATGATCATGCGCCAAAAGAGTTGGAAACAACGCCTGATCGCAGAAAGCCCCGAAGACCTCTCCTGGAATTAAGCCGCGCCCCGCAAAACCATTGCCGCGCTCGAGGTCCCCAGGCGGTTGGCGCCCGCTTCGATCAGGGCCAGCGCTGTTGTGGTGTCACGAATGCCGCCCGCTGCCTTGATGCCGAAATCGGGGCCTACTGCAGCCCGGATCACTTCAATATCCTCCACAGTCGCACCGCGACTCGCGAATCCTGTCGATGTCTTCACAAAATGGGCTCCCGAATCGATCGCCAATTTGCACGCGCGGCCGATCTCTTCCGGGGTCAATAGAGCGGTCTCAATAACGATTTTAACCATTCTTTCATCGGCAGACTCAACGATGTCGCGTAATTCACAGAAAACAGCCTTGTCTTTACCCTCTTTAAACCAGCCGATATTCATCACGGCATCGATTTCACTCGCGCCATTGTCGATGGCCGTCTCGGTTTCATACCTTTTAACGTCCCTCTCCATGCCTCCCAATGGAAAACCGACCACGGTGACCACCTTCACATCGCTATCTTGCAGAAAATGAACGGCTTCGACCACACGCGAACCCTGTATGCACACGCCTGCAAATCCAAATTCTCGCGCCTGCAAGCACAAGCGCTCGACATCCTCATGGGTCGCGTCGGGTCGCAGCAAGGTGGACTCGATATGTTGAGCCAATATCTCGGGTTCCAAATTAAATGTCATAAGACGGCCACATACTAACCAGGACGGTTTCCCGAATAAAACAAAAACAATCAGACCCTCGGTCGCCAAACGCCGGTTCAGTGGAGTTTTATGAATAACCTGACGTATTTTCGGTCTAAACAAAGTAAACCGTGAAAGATGGAATCCGACAGGATAAAGGTCCACGCACAGAATCGTGGAGGTTTTCTGCAAACCTTTGAATTGTCGTAATTTAGCGTCCTTATTGACGTCGGCGCTGATAAATGCCATTTATCGCATGTTACCTATCACCAAAAACTGATTAATCAGAGTACTATGAGTAAAAGAACTGATGTTTCACGCCGCCATTTCTTAAAGGCGGCCACGACGGCGGCGGCTGCCGCACCGTTCCTGTTGCCATCCCATATATGGGCGGCGGAAGGCCAGGCCAAGCCGAACGATAAAATCGTATTTGGCTACATTGGCACCGGCACGCAGGGACGCCACCTGCTCAACAGCTTTCTGCCTCACCCCAGCGTGCAGGTCGTTGCCGTATGCGATGTGGACGAAAACCGCCGCAAATTTCACCAGAAAAAAGCGAACGATTTCTACACCGCCAAGACCGGCAAGGAATATAATAGTTGCGAAGCCTATGCGGATTTTCGCGAGGTCATCGCCCGCAAGGATATCGACGCCGTGGTCATCGCCGCTCCCGACCATTGGCATGCCATCCTTGCCATAGCCGCAGCCAACGCCGGCAAGGACATTTATTGCGAAAAACCGCTCTCTCTGAACATTCCCGAGGCGCGCGCCATGGTCAACGCCACTCGGAAGAACAACCGTGTTTTTCAGACCGGTTCGATGCAGCGCAGCAGCAGCGAGTTTCACAAAGCCTGCGAACTCGTCCGAAATGGCCGCATCGGCAAAATCAAGCAAGTGCTTGTGGACGTCGGTCCCTCCTCCAAGTGGTGTGACCTGCCCGAGGAAAAGATGGAACCCGGCTTGAATTGGGACATGTGGCTCGGGCCATCCCCCATGCGCGCTTATAATTCCATTCTCAGTCCCCGTGGCGTGCATCAGAACTTTCCTGACTGGCGCAATTATCGCGAGTATTCGGGCGGCATGATGACTGACTGGGGCGCTCATCACTTCGATATCGCGCAATGGGCCTTGGGCATGGACAACAGTGGCCCTGTGGAAATCATCCCCCCCGAAGATCCCAAGGCCACCAAAGGCCTGCGCTACATTTACGCCAACGGAGTGGAAATGATCCACACCGGTGGTGGCGGCGTCACATTCATCGGCGAAAACGGCACGATTCTCGTTAATCGCGGCATGTTCAAGGCCACTCCGGTGGAAATCGAAAAGGAACCCTTGGGTGACAACAAAATCAAGCTCTACAAGAGCACCAACCATTACGACGATTTCGTCAAAGCCATCCGTTCCCGCGAAAAACCGATTTGCGATGTGGAAATCGGCTGCCGCTCGGCCTCAGTCTGTCACTTGGGCAATCTTGCCTATTGGAATCACCGCAAATTGAAGTGGGATCCTGAAAAGGAACAATTCATTGGCGATGCCGAAGCAAACACATGGCTGGGCCGGAAGAACCGGACGCCTTGGGACAAGGCTGTCTAAGACAGTCCGAACACTGAATTATCAGGAGGCGCCCCTTTCATTAGAGGCGCCCCTTTCATTAGAGGCGCCTCTTTTTTATGCCTGCGCGGCCGGGACACGCCGTTTGGACGTTCCGAAGAGCAGCTTCAGCAACAGCCACAGGAAGAGAAATCCACCCGTTATAAGGATGACTTTTCCAACGACGCCTCCGGCCCCTGACTTTGCCGCCAGGAGGTGAATCGTCATGGGCTTTCCGGTTTCCGTCTGAAGAACCTGCGAAAACTCGTAGTGCGCCCCGCGAATCGGCAGATTGACCCGCAACGGTTGGATTTGCGCCACCGTGACCTCCTGCGCCTGCTGCAGTTTGCTCCATTGCTGCTCAGCCACCGTGGAATCATTATAAAAGAGCATCGAGTTTCTTGTGGCACTGGCATTCTGCCCTCTTTGATCCACCTGGGCATCCATCACCACACCATTGGCCGCGCTGAAGGTGTTCTGACGCGCCAGCAAATTGCTGCTTTGAACCCGGCGCAAATCCTTCTCCAACTGCTTGATTCCAGGTTCGGCAGCAACCGATCCTTGTTTCCCGGATCTTATCTGGCGATAATTTTCCACGGCCTCCTTGATGTTACCTTCCGCAAGTTTCTCCTGGGCACTATGCAAGTTGAACTGCACTTCAGATTGGATGACTTCCTGTTTCTGCGTTTCCTGCCGTTTGTATTCATCAATGGAATACCGGGAATCAACAGAGGAAAGGGATCTTGCGAACACCACCTCCGGTACAATGATATTCATGCTCCCGCCAAATTCCGAATAGGTGTAATTGGGAGGTAAATACAATTCCCAGCGAATGTTCTTCAAGGGAACATCGAACTTTGGAGAAACGAGTTCCAGCGATCCCCGCAATCCAGGGAATTTGTTTGTGTTCACATAAATTAATTCCACTGAAATCGTGGCCCGGCTTCCAGCGGCGCTCCGCTCCACCGGCAGGAGTATCCGGCCATCCCGTCGGCTGGGCTGGGCTGGCTGGCCACCGACAAATGCCGACCAGACTTGCGCCCCATTCGGCAACTCCAGTTCCAAATGCTGGCGTCCATTATTTCGCAATGCCAGGACCATTTCCGTCATGGTCTGGCCGTCCTCGGCGACGACGGTCGTAAAGCGTCCATTATCAACGAGGGCCTGCAATACCGACACTTCTTCGAATCGTTTTACATCCACCAAAAGTTTCGCTCCGGATCGCAAATATCGAAATGCCAAAACAGTGGCTGTATCTGGACGACCCGCCCATTCAGGCAATTCGCGCGGGTCAGCTTTGAGCATGTCCCCCATGGTTTGGGGCAAAACCTGCAATGGCGGACGCGCCACAATCGCAAACATCCCCGTTTCACGCTCCACTCCCGTGGCAGAGACTCCTTCAAGTTCCAACGCGTTGGTCTGGCTTGAACGCGGCTGTTCCCATGTGACGGTCAGCAAATAGATTCCACGCGTTTTGCCCTGCAACTCCACCCGCCACTGTTCGCCATCCTGATCCCGGCGGCGAATGTTTGCCCCCGTGATCTCCACGTTCTTAAAGGCTTTTGGAATATTCAACTTCAGCTCCCGGATGGGAGCATTGGCTATTTCAAAACGGGCAATGGCGCGACCATTCACCAGTGTGTCGGTGATGTTGTAGGTGTTGACGATCTCGGCCCGAATCCAAGGCTCCACTTGTTCCGCCGTGACGACCAATTTCCAATCCGGCACATCTCCAGGCTGGGTGGCGATGCGCTTGAAAGCCAGCGTGCTCCCACTTAATGCCTCTGGTGCCGGTTCAATGCTCCTGCCGCCCGGTTCTTGAGGTTCCTGTAGCAACCCCGGCAGACCTGTCGCGGGAATCTCCGACAGTCCCTCGAACTCCTCGGTTTTCAAGACAAGACCCAATTCCGAGGAAACAGATACAAATCCAGCCAGTTTCGCCGTATCCAATGGATGCACCCCCACAATATTGACATGCTTGGGCGGCTCATTCCCGGACTTGGTCAGCGTCATGCGTATCGTGCAGGCGCCCAGAACACGCTCACCGAGATTGGCCTCGTAAATATCCGTTCCCGGCAGCACGCGCCCATTGATTGCCCCTTTGCTGCCAGCAATTTTTTCCACACGATAATCTTTCGGCAACAAAAGCCTCAGGGAAAACACCCCTGCCTTTTTAATCTGGTAATCCACCTGGGCCGCCAGCACGGTCTGGTCGGATCCCACCGTGACACGATTATGCACGACCGCCTCAATCTCAGGCCGGATCACCTCGACGCCCACGGACAAGTTGAAATCGGGTTTTAGGAATCGGAATGCGCCCGACAAACCCTCCACCTTGCGCCCGACAATTTTCCCAAATTCAGCGCCATCCACGCGTTGAAGCGATGGGGCTTCGATGTTAAGCCCCAGTTCTTCGGCGCCCGCCAGCCCCACCACACCCGTCTCGCGCTGAACCTCCATTGCGTGCGGCACGAGCACTTTCACAACCGTTGGCAATGGATCCAAAGGCTTTTCAGTCTCCAGGGTAAGGCGCCAATTCGCGGAAACGCCCTTCAGCAATTCCACAACGGCGATCGAAGCGTCCCCTTCATCACGCTGTTCCCAGGTGCGAACCATCTCGCCTTCGACGCGCACCAGTCGCTGGCCGGCTGGCAATCGAACCGAGGCCCGACGCAATTCCCCCTGTGTGATTTGGTAATCCAGCACAGAGCGCACGCCCACCACGCTGTTCCCAAGTGTAACCAGGGACGTGTTCTCGCAAAAAATCGTGGCGGCAATTTCGGCAGCCCGTTTGACCCGTGGCGTCCACCGCAAATCCACTCCGGCTCCGGGGCCGATAATCGCCTCGATATGAGTCTTTGCTTCAATGGTGGCGTGCCTGACGGAAACGGCTGTGGGAACATCGACCTCGACATCAGGTTCGTCGATATCCAACACGAACTGGCTGTAAAGGGACTGGGGAATTCCAAACGCAAGCTGCCGTTGTGTCACCTCGCCACCAATTTTAACCATGATTTTCAGGGTTAATCCGGCCGAGCTCGCCGTGCCCAAATCCGCGCAGACCGATGTCCCGTCCCGCACCAATTGCACCGATGGGGTGTCCGAGGAGAACTGTTGCACCGCGACCTCCGGGCCAAACAAACGCACGAGTGCGTTGGTGCGGAAGGTTTGCACACGGAGAGCCACATCGAAAGCGGCCACCTGTCCCCTCACCTCTCCTTTGTAAATGGCCGAGGTGATCGAAACCGCATTGGTCCCTGCAGCCCCGGTTGTTTGCGCCGAAGCGCCCAGTGGCCAAACCAGCATCGCCAACAGTGCGAGCATGGGAGGAACCGCATTCCCGGCTGAAACAGTTTTGCGTCCTGGAATTCTGCACACGATCCAAACCAGAATGAACAGCACAATCAACGGCGCAAAAACGATCAAACCCAGATGCAAAACTCTCCATGCAATCAACAAATGCGCCACTGCTCCAAATGAAAGCACCACTCCCACTGTGAGCCAAAACGCATTGCGAAACGGCTTCCGCCATTGCATCCACACCAAAGTGAGTCCCGCTAGAAAAGCAATGGTCTCAAGTATTCCACGCGCAACCAGGTATCCGGTGGCATCCATGTCACGCGCCCGCACTGTAAGGGGCTCGCCACCCACATTGAGAACCTTGGTAAACAAATAGGACCGGCCTTCGCGTGGAATATCGATGCGTATCGGGTTGATTCCGCTCTCCACCACTTTCCCCATCGGAACCATCGCGCGACCGGCGAATCCACCGATACCTCCGCCTCCCCCAAATAACCCCGCAGTTTCCTTGTCCGTGTTCACCAATCCAATACCGTGCTGTAGCGTTTCGGACGCCACTGGTGCCGCAGCAGGAACCTGACTCGGCACTGGGGTCGCAGGCACGATTGCCGGTCGTTCTGGAATCCTTTGAGAACCGGTTTGACCATCCGCCTTCTTTTTTAGCTCCACACTCAAGTCACTTCTGTCCCCGGCACTTTTGCTATCTTCCAAACTCAGTGTATCGACCGCAGGCGCCGGACCGTTGACATCCGTCCTGCCTGCATTCCTGCCTCCAATGGCAGTGAGGGACGCGCTTGATGCTCTGGATTTGGACTTGGAAAGTGCCGGAAGTAACATGGCGCCTAATAAGAGCATCAAGGCGAAGACCGCCAATCCGCTTGCAAGGCCCCTGAAACCGCGTCGCTTGAATGCAACGATCATCACAAACAACAGCAAAAACAGGCCGCCAAAAAAGAGCGCTTCAAAAGCCATTTCTTTCTCCATCCTTGCATAGAATGCAAAAAACTGGTTCCAAGCCTCATGCCATCCGTAAACTGTTCCTTGCGCAATGGTCATCGTGCCTCCAAATCCGCTCAATCGGCGTGACTTGGGCGCGTAAACCTGCCATTCAGCGTAGGTGTTCGGAATATCGGTGCGCGGAGCTTCCAGCGAAACCGTCTTCCCTCGCATGGCTCCCGACGCACCCATTTTTTGCGCGTACACCAGATCCACGGCGAAGGTTGCATCGCGGTTATCCTGGCGAGGCAAGGGCACCAGCACCCAGTCCCCATCGCGTTCGGCCTTCACCGCGTTGTCATTGACAAAACTGGACCAGAATTGCGCGCCCTCGGGAAGCCGGAACCGCTGAAATTGTTTCTCATTATTTTTAACCATGAAGGAGGCCTGCGTAAGCATCTGGCCCGCCTCGGTGACTACCGTGGTCAATTGAGTGCGATCCGCGACCGCCTCCAGCATGCGCGCAGGTTCATAGCGCGCCACATCCAGGGTCAGATCGTAGGCCACGCCGGTGTATTGGTAGGCCAGCATCACGGGGCGCATGATCAATGCGCGATCCTCGGCGGCCAGTTCCATCTCGTCGATGCGCCGTAACGGCTCCGAAACGGGCCTCGCGTCCAGCCGCAACCCCGAGGAACTGGTCAGTGCGATGCTCCCGGTTTCCCGCTCCACATCCGCAGCGTGAACACCGCCCACGGCCAATGCCGCACCTTTGGGATCGAATGGAAAATCATAGGTAATGACCAGTGTATAACCGCCCCACGCCTTATCCTGCAGGCCAATGATCCAATCGTTGGTGGTTTGCTCCTTGCGCCGGATCCCTGGCCCGGTGAAATCGACATTCTTCCAATGCGACGGCACTTTGATATGAAACTCCCGCACGCCTTGATTGATGATGCCAAAGCGCATCGTGGCGCTGCCGCCCACCAGACCGTCGCCCACCGTCACCAGGTTGAAGATGTCGGCAACCACCCTTGGGGCGAGTTTTTCAGTTGCAAGCGTCAACCTCCAGGCCGCCTGATCCGATTGATAAGCCAGCAGTTCATCCGTTCGCTGGCTGAGGCGGTCGATCGGTATTTCGCGCAGGCCCGCCAATTCCGCCGTTTTCACACGCAATCCGAATAATGCACCCGCCCCTATTTCCGCCGTTTCAGTCGCTGCACCGGTCAGCCGAAGCGGATCGACCACCACCCGCGCGGGAAATTCCTTCAGCGCCTGTTCCAATTGAATTCGCAGCGGACGCGTTCCAAGAACTCGACTTGTGAAATTGACGCGTAATTTTCCGTCGATCAGTTTCCAATCATCGACACCCTCCCCGGTAACATTTGCGACTGCAAAACCGGTTTGTGGAGACAACTCGATGGAATACACGCCAGCCTTTGTGACTTGCAGATTCATGGAATGATCGACAAGAAAACGACTTTCCTCCAAACGCGCCGTCACCCGGTCGGAAATTTCGATCATCGGTTCGATGCGCCGGATGCGTGCGCTTAAAGCGAAGGGGCGCGCATTGAAACGATACGAAGCCACTGCGCCTGCCGGAGTGTTGACCTGCCGCAAGCCTTCCGCCCTTTGAACCTCCGCAACAGTGTCATCGACCGCGAGATTGATCGATCCTGACTCCCGCTCGACTTTCTGCGGACGCGGCACTCCCAGAGCCTGGGCAGCGGATGTGGACTCGACCGTTTGCTCGCTTAACAGTGTCAGTTGATAGGTTTTTTCAATCGGCTTGAGGAATTCAACCGTCAACAAGGAAGCGTCGTTGTCCGGTGTCACGCGCCAGTCGCGAATTTGCTCGCCCTGAAGCCGAATCAAGGATTGGTTTGTGGGAAGCGAAATGACAAGACGGGCGATGGTCGCCTGAAGAATGTCATATTTAAAGAGGGTGTTGAACCGGACTACCGTGGGTGTGATTTGAATACCCGCCAACGTATCGACCGTGACAAACGACCTGCGTTGAACCTCCGCGGCCTTGCTTTGCCACCGTAAAAAAAGGATGCGATCCGGCCCGATCAAACCATGAACTTCCGATGCTTTGTCCGCCTTCTGCAAATCAACGAGAGTTCCGCTTAGAAGCTGCATCTCCACATCCGCTCCGGCGGCCCGCGCATTCACCGAGGCAATGGCAGCGGGCGGACCGATCAAGGTGATTTGGTTCCAAGGCTCGGCACGCTGGATTTTGACCACGGCATCGAACGACACTTCATAAACTCCCGGCGCGCTGGCCACTATCAAGGCGCCCTTGGGTTGAGCCATCAGCCGTAATTTCTCAGGCATCTTTGCATCGAGAATTGCGACATCTCCTTCAAACAGCATCCCGGTAATCTCATTGGTGCTCCGGGACTCCACGGTCAGGTTCACATGAAACCGCGCCTCATCGTCAGTGACCGTTCCCTCGTAACGCACCTCGCGAAACAACAGATTCGTTGCGGTGTCAACGGGAAGCAAGGGTCCGGCCGCGAGTAATCCAGGAGGACTGGTTCCGCGGGAGGCGATCTGCATTCCATTGAGCACTGGCACGCCATTGGGACCTGCGGATACCACCAGGTTCACTGGAATTCCTTCGAAAACTTGCACATCTCGAAACAGAGCGAATGGATAACTTTCCCGCGATTCTCCGGCATGGATGGAGACTCCAGGCTCGTTGATCGACGCCTTCCTGGTTCCCAATTCGGAAGTCAAGGGTCCAAACCGGTTTGTTCCGCTTTCGATCGTAAACAGACTGTTCTGTTCTCCTGTAACGTCCGCATCCGCGTGCCCATACAGATAAAAATGGTATCGGCCTGCGGGTAGGTTGCTGATCGTCGCCGTGATATTGCTCCCGTTCATCGAAAACAGATACGAATCAAGCATGGCGTCCCCGGTGGTGTTTCCCCAGACTCCCGGCGCGTTGGAAACGGCAATGGACACGGGTGAAGCGGAGCCGTCTGAAAATTTGACCTCGGCAAGAAGTCCGTTGGTCACCAGGGGCATGCCCGGGGAAAACTTCGGGTCATAGTGGCGATAAAGATTCCAAAAATCATTGCTGCTTTGTCCGGTGGCAGCCCAGCCAGTCTTGGGACTCGACTTGCCGACACCAAAATCGACGTTGATGAGAGTTTGAGCCAGGGAACGCCCCGGCAAAAGCAGCCCCAGAACGAATAATATGCAACAAATCAATCTGCATGCATGACCGGCGTAAGGAGCATGAAATAAAATGGCCGAAGTTGCTTCAATCTTCCCCGCATACCGTTGAGTTTTCGGTTTCATCAGATGATTAGACGTTAAGAAATATTTTTTGCTCCATCCGCGCCGCCATCACAGGATTGTGCCCACAATGCAAGCACTACAAGCCTGCAACTAGTTCTTGAGGAACCAAAGTCTCCCTTTTCTTCTTTACGACGGCCCTCCGACAAACGACTTTGGCCCTGCACTTGAAAATATCCATTGTCATACCCGCATACAACGAGGAAAAACTGCTGCCAGATACGCTGCGGAGCGTTCAGGCGGCCTGTGCCGCATTGGATGCCCGTGGCTGGGAACGGGAGATCATCGTTTGCGACAATAATTCCACCGATGGCACCGCCGCAGTGGCTCGCGCCGCCGGGGTCACCGTCGTTTTTGAGCCAATTAACCAGATTTCACGCGCGCGTAACACGGGTGCCGCCGCCACCACAGGTGACTGGTTGGTGTTTGTCGATGCGGATTCGTTTCCAAGCGTCGAATTATTCCAGGAAGTGGCCGATGAAATTGCCGGTGGGCAAACCCTGGCGGGGGGTTGCCTTCTGAAATTCGATGCCAGCAACAAGCTGGCGGCCCAATTCGTTCCCTTGTGGAATTGGCTCAGCCGCTGCATTCGATGGATGGCCGGCTCATTTATCTTTTGTGAAACGTCTGTTTTTCGCCAGATCGGCGGATTCAGTCTCGAATTATTTGCGTCGGAAGAACTCGACCTGAGCAGGCGGTTGAAGGCTGAGGCACGCCGGATGAAACGCAAAATCGTCATCCTCCATAAACACCCCCTCGTCACCTCATCCAGGAAGCTCCACCTTTATACATTGGGCGACTATTTCTCCCTTTTCTGGAAAACCATCATACGTCGTGGTCGCAGTCTGAAAGACCGCAAAGACTGCTATATCTGGTATGACGGTCGCCGGTAAAAACCGCGCTACACCATCCCTGCTCACTTGCTCAATCCGCGCTCGCTTGACCGGGCAAACTCGACGAGATGCTTGATTTCGGGCAAAGGCGGCAATTCAGCCTCAATCCGGGTCAGGGCATTGGATATGGTCAGCCCTTCGCGAAACAGAATCTTGTAGGCGTGTTTCATCGCCGACTGCGCATCCTCGGAGATTCCATTGCGCTCCATCCCCACCTTGTTGATTGTTCGGGTCTGAGCCGGATTGCCATCAATAAGCATGAATGGAGGCACGTCCTGCACCACCTTCGAGCATCCGCCAATGATCGACATTTTTCCAATGCGACAAAACTGATGCACCGCCGCCAATCCCCCGACAATGGCGAAATCTTCAACGGTCACATGCCCCGCCAATGTGGCCACGTTGGACATGATGATGCGGTTGCCCATGGTCACATTGTGGGCCACATGGCAATAGGCCAGCAGGTTGTTCTCTGATCCCACCCGTGTCACTTCACCATCGCCCGTGGCGCTGTGAATGGTCACGTATTCGCGAAACGTGTTGCGCGCTCCGATCTCAGTTCTTGTCAGCCCACCCTTCCATTTCAAATCCTGGGTCTTCAAACCGATGCAGGCAAACGGGTAAATCTCGTTATCCGCCCCCAGGACCGTGTGACCCTCAATCACCACATGCGAATGTAGACGGCAACGATCCCCCAGCACCACATCCGCTCCGATGATGCAGTAGGGCCCAATGATGCAATCCTGGCCAATCTGCGCCCGGGAATCGATGACCGCCGATGGATGAATCTCGCTCATGGCATCAGGCATCGCCCAGCATAAAAGTCACTTCAGCCTCGCTGACCACTTCGCCATCGACCTTGCAAGCCCCGCTGGCCTTGCCAATTTTGCCGCGAATCTTCGTCAGTTCGATCTCAATGACCAATTGATCGCCCGGACGCACAGGCTTGCGCCATTTGACGTTTTCGGCCGCCATGAAATAGGCGAGCTTGCCCAGATTCTCCGCCTGTCGAAGCATCAGAATGCCCGCCACTTGGGCCATGGCCTCCAGTTGCAGGACCCCGGGCATGATGGGATGATTTGGAAAGTGTCCCTGAAAATACGGCTCGTTCATGCTCACGTTCTTGATGGCCGTAATCTTGTTTCCTTCCACCTTGATGACCCGGTCCACCATGACGAACGGGTAACGATGTGGCAAAATTTTAAGCAACTGCAGAATATCGAAGCGCGAGCCGTCACGAACAACCAATTCATCCTCGGTCTTGGGCTTGTCCGAAACGGATGGCGCTGCGGGCGGTGGGGCAAAAGACTGCGCGGCCACCAACGGCTTTCGCATCTGCGCGGCAATCTGACGCACGAGTTCGCAATTGGCCGCATGACTTGGCTTGACGGCCATGATGTGTCCGCGAATCGGTCGGCCAAGGAGCGAAAGGTCGCCCAAGATATCCAATATTTTGTGCCGAACAAATTCCTCTGGATATCGGAGCGGCTCGGTTGTCAGGATCGCATCATCCCGGATCACGACCGCATTTTCAAGGCTGCCTCCCTTGATCAAACCGTTCTTGATCAGCAGCTCGATCTCTTCATAAAAACAAAAAGTCCGCGCCGCGGATATTTCCTTTAGCCAGGTCTCTGGATTGACCTCCACGCTGAAATGCTGGGTGTGCTGGCCCCGTTTATCGACGCTCACGCAGGAAACCTTCAAGCGGTCATAAGGGAACGCCGACATGACGGTGTCCCCCAGTGTAATTTCAATGGGGGCCTCAATTTTGAACACATCCCGCGCATCCAACTGCGCCTGAATGCCCGAGGACTGGATCAACTTGCAATACTCCCTCGCGCTGCCATCCGCGATGGGAGGCTCGTTTGCGTTGAGTTCCACAATGGCATTGTCGATTTCGAATCCCGCCAAGGCCGCAAGAACATGCTCCACGGTATGGATTTTGACATTGCCTTTGGATAAAGTGGTCGAGCGCGTGGTGTCACTCACGTTTTCAATCCGCGCCTCAATTTCCGGCTTGCCGTCCAGATCCACGCGGCGAAAACGGATGCCGGTGTTCGGCGCGGCGGGCAGCAAGGTCATTTCGACCCCATTCCCGCTATGCAGGCCAATGCCGGCAAAGCTCACTGGCTCACGAAGCGTTTGTTGATTCAACACGCGGGGATTTAACCAAATCGGATCAACCTTTGGCAAGTCTGCTATACACGGGCTAATCCCGTGCATATTATCGGGAAAACTCAGTCTTTCTTGCGAAACACCTGGGACGTATCGCTCACATTCAGCATGGCCAGGTCAACGCCCTCTTCCGGCGTCCGTTTGCGGGCTTTTTCCATTTGGTCAATCACCCTTAGGATGGTGTCCCGGGCGTAATATTTGACGGCGCCCACGCTTAATTGCGCCTTAAAAATAACCACCAACAGACACTGCTCATCCACGTTGTTGACGAGCATGCTGAAGCTCTCCCCCTGCTGATAAACGCTGGAAAAATTGGTCTCGTGAATCAGATTGGCAATCGCTTGATTGGCCGTAAACGAAGCGGCGGCCAGCGCGGCCAGCGTCGTCAGGTCGTAGGATTCCAACGCCCCTCGGGACGCCACAATAAAACCGCCCTTGTCAAGAATGGCGGCGTTGGAAGCTTCGCTGCGGGCGATTAATTCGTCCAACGCGGCCTCCATCCGGTCCATGTCCTCCTGAATCAAACGGGGCAGTGTAAACATATCAGGCGATTTTACGGGAAGTTTCCGTCAAATATTTCTGCAACAAGAGACGGCTGATCATATTCAACGTTTCAAACACACCTTCGCACTTGTGGGCGCAAGCGCTAAACGAGGGCACTTGAATGTCGCGGTTGTTCAATAGAAACTCCATGTAATCGATTGGAGCCGCATTGGGCAAATCCCGTTTGTTGAATTGCAGCACGTATGGAATTTCGGCCAGATTCATTTTCAAGGATCTGAGATTTTCCTCCATATTGGAAAAACTCTCCACGTTTTCCGCCATCTTCTCGTATTGTGAATCCGCCACGAACACAATCCCATCCACTCCGCGCAGCACGAGTTGCCGGGTGGTATTGTAAATCACCTGGCCCGGCACGGTATAAAGCTGGAACTTCGTTTTGAAACCTTTGATGGACAACGATTCAATCGGGAGAAAATCGAAAAACAAGGTCCGGTCCGAACTGGTGGCCAGCGAGACCAGTTTGCCTTTGTTCTCCGGCGCGGTCTGCACCTGCCCGTGCACCTGCTGCAAATTGGTCGTCTTGCCGCATAACGCCGGACCGTAATAAACAATTTTGACCTGCAGCTCTTTTGTGGCCTGATTAATGATCGCCATATGCCTTAATTGGTTTTGGATTGTCGTTCTATTTGCAACGCAATTTCATTCAGTTGCTTCAATGGCGGCTGTTCCCCTGCACGCCCCATCGCCATAAAATAAACGCTCCCCGTTTTAAAGATGTGAAGCGAATATTCCGAAACCACAAGCCCGACATACGAAGGTTCGCCAAATTTCAGTTCCCTGGTATAATGAGCCATGCGCCCGAATACCTGCGGGATAAAAGCGGCAACCGTCTCCGCATTGATGCCACCCGGCACCTGTCCTGATACCAATAAGCCATCCTGAAGCGAAATAAGGGATCCCACCATCCCTGGCAGCCTTGCTGTATTGCGAACAATTTCCAACGGTGTCCAGGTTGCCTTGTCCGGTTGTCCAAAAATCGCCCCCAAATTCTCCATCCCCGCAGCTTTGGCTGGGACTTCTTCTTTCAAGGCAACAGCGGCCCGTGCCGGAGCTTGTGGAATTTGGGATGGCGTCTCAACAATCGGCAATTCGCTGGCTGCAGGCGACGCAGGGACATCCGTGGCGGCTCTTTTATCCGTGGCCACCGAGCCAAAAACATCGGGAATATTCTGATCCAGGACAACCTTCTTATGGGAACCTTCCTTGCCTGCGCTGCGTTTCGCCAAAAACAGAGGGACAATGAACTGTAACGGTAATGGCACCAGCGAATCCTCCGCCACTCCCCCTGCCGGAGGGGTGGGTTCAATCCAATTTCGCAATTGATTCCATGTAAAAACCAGTCTCCCTTGCTTGAGTCCCGCTTCCAATTCGGACACCGGAATACCGACATTGCTGGTGGCAAACGCATTATCCGCCAATAATATTTGCACATTTGATGGTAAGTGCGCAGACAGAAGGTGCAATGGGATCCAGAGGCTTTCCGCCAGCTTCGCCTGCTCTGAAGGCGTCGGCAGCGTGCCAGGCAAACGCACAGCCTGAACAGATGGTGCTGACGCGCGCAACGGTGTTATCGGAGCATTGGGAAGCGGCGCTGCCTTGGCAAACGGCAGATGGGTGGACATCGGTATGGGGGCCGGATCCGAGGCTGCGACCGGTGTGAACGGATTGGCGACATGGGGCTGAGTTGCTGGCGCATTCGGTAAGGGCGCTTCAACCGGTTTTTCCTGCATCCCGATGGCGGCTGATGGCGCGAGGGAACTCCCCGGCTGCCCTCCCCGGGCAAATACGGATTCAAACGATTCAGGATCGACAATGCGTCGCTGACTGGAGCGCCGCGCCAGAAAAGCCGGATTGATCCGCGGCAATATCAGAGCCAATGGCAGTGTGACCATGGTTTGGTCCAGCGCATTGGAATTAGGGAATGTCCCCTCCGGACAAACAACGCGAAACTGTCCAAACGGTAACTTTATAGCTCCAGTGGACACTTGCGGCAAAACAAGAGACAGGGGCAGGGATATCAAGGTATCAGCGGAAGGCTTGCGCAAGACCCCGGCCTGGATCAGTTCAGGAAAACTCTTCAATAATTCAGACAATGGCAGGCTGACCGTCTCCCCCCCCGATGCGGGAGGATTAGGGGACGCCATACCTGCGCCGGTGGACACGGGAGCAATCGGTGCAATCGGAGCACGCGGAACACCGGTTCCAGGCGAGGCTGACGGGACCGGGGCAAACTTGTAACCGGCGTTCCCCGCTGATGGAGAAGCCACCCTGGGAGGCGCTTCATGCGTGGCCGGTGGAGATGCCGATACAGCCGAACCCATGTGCGGTGCGACTGGCGAACTCGCGGTCCGACTTGAGATGGTGGTGGAGCGCTGAGATGGAACCTGCGGCTGAGGAGGCGGCACCGACGCCGATTCGCTCGTGGTCGCACCTCTTGAAAAAAACTTTTTAAGAGCGGCAAACATCGATTTTGAATTTATTCTGGCACGAACGCCCGGGGACGTCGATAATTTTATGCTGGCTTGCATTGTTTTAAGCGGGTGCATATAAAGGATGGCAGTCTTTAATGTGATTGCCATGGTCCAGCACCCTAAAGTCCTCTTGGTGGACGACGATCCGGACTTGCTCGAACTCTACCAGGAAATGCTGTCGCGCCTGCCCAGCCAGCCGGAGGTGCGCACAACCAATAGTGGGGCTCGGGCCATTGCCCTCCTTGAATCTGAACCCTTCGCCCTCCTCCTGTCCGACTTGAACATGCCCAAGATGCACGGATTGGAGGTCCTATCCATCGTTCGCCGGAAGTTTCCGCAAATGCGCACGGCCGTGATGACCTCCCTGAACGACCCTCAGTTCCGCACACGCGCATACGCAATGGGACTGGATCTGTATCTGGAGAAACCCAGTACAACGCAAGCCACTCAGTTGTTTCTGGATTGCATCGAAGCTCTCCTCGGCCAGGAAACCCATGCGGGCTTTCGAGGCATGCAAAGCAAAAGCCTTGTGGACATTGTTCAACTGGAAT
The DNA here is from genome assembly GCA_963664225.1 of Verrucomicrobiia bacterium. Classification (GTDB taxonomy): domain Bacteria; phylum Verrucomicrobiota; class Verrucomicrobiia; order Limisphaerales; family UBA1319. Next base: position 5,632,741 of record OY760937.1, on the reverse strand, counting down.
GTCTCTCCCAAAGTTCAGCCGTCCTGCGCATCAACAATGGCTTCCGCGAAGGCCGCATTTGGTTTCAAAATGGCGAGGTCATGGACGCGATGACCGAAGACCTCTCGGGGGAACCGGCCTTCCATCTGATTTTATCATGGAGAACAGGTAATTTCGAACTTCTTCCGGCGGAACCAAATCATCCGCGCGCCATTTTTGTTTCCTATCAGGGCCTTTTGCTGGAAACAGCCCAGGCCCAGGATGAAAACCTGGCAGCTTACCAAGTTGGTCCATCCCCGCAACAAGCCCTGGAAGCCGCGGCCATCGCACCCACGCCCGCGCCTGCATCCTCCAGAGTCCAGGAAATCGGCGGCCACCCCGGTGTGGAATTCGTGCTGGCCATGGATCCCTCAGGCCAGGCGCCCCAGTGCTGGGCTGTTGAAAATCCCCAATCTCTGGCCATTTGGACCCGGCAAACCCTCGATGGTTTTTCCAGATTGGGAGCGCAATTGCGTCTTGGGCAGCCATCCCAGATTCTGGCCTTGGGAATCCAGCGCCACGTCGCCATAAGCGGATCCCCTTCGGCATGCCTGTGCATAGGATTCGAGAGGTCGCTGTCCCCCGCCCAAATCCGGAAAACCATGAATGAGCTGACTTCAAAATGGGCCTCTTGACCGTTAAATCCAAACCTTTGGACAAGGCCATCAAGGCATTCCCTGTTGGCTGCTTTACGATTGATCGGGATGGACGCCTCATTTCCTCAACCCTGCCGCAGGCCTTTTCACCCGAAATGATCAGGCAAATTGGCCAGTCTGTTTTGGTCGCCTTTCAAAGCGCGCACCAGGCGCAGCTCATTTTTAACGAAATTCAAATCACTTATCCTGCCGTGAAAATAACCGCCAGAGAGCTTCGAGGGGGGGCGATTGTCTTTCTGGCCCCATCCCAACCGGTCCAGACCGAGCCATTAAAGGAAAACTCCCAAATATGAGCATCAAGAATATCAACCAGCTTATCCTGCAAGTGGAAAATTTTTTGGAGTGCTGGAAACAGTTTAACAAATACCTCAACATGGCCAGGAGTAAGACGTTCACCCCCGAGGACGAAACCCAGTTTCTGGATGTCAAAAGCGTCATCGCCCAGGAGTTGGAGCTGATCCTGGCCTCCATTGAAAGCGGCGCGCCCGGTAAGGATGACATGCACAACCTGCTCAGCAGCGCCCCATCCATCCGCTTTGTCAGTGAAATGGCCGAGTCCTCCCAACGCGGTCTGGAAAACCAATGGCACAAACTATTCATCAGTTGGCAATCCATATTGGGCCAGCTCAAAGTCCAGCAACGTCAAAACCAATCCCATTCATTTTGGGCGCGGTTGCTTGGCACTTCAAATACTTAGCACAACTGGACCGAATGCTTATGCGGTGTCAGATTGAAACGGTTAAGGCTATGTTTGTGAACATTTTGGTGCTAAGGCGTCCGTATAGACGCAAAAAGCAGTTGCTGGCTCTTTGGGTTATTCTTTGCATTCCGATATTTACGCAGGCCCAGTCACCCCTCACCAATCCGCCGGTGACGATCATCACCCCTCATGTGGTTTTCTCCAATCCGTCTCAACCGGCCCGGGTTAAAGATCCCCTGAATCCACAACCAGCCGGTCCGGAACCGTTGGCATGGGATGCCATGAGAAAAGAGATCGATGTCACATCGGGCGCCACAGAGGCAACCGTGGTTTACAGCGTCACGAATATTTCGTCCGCGGAAGTCATTATCAAAGCCGTCAGGCCATCTTGTGGGTGTACTGTGGCAAAACTGCCAAAATCGCCCTGGGTGCTGGCCCCAAATGAATCAGGCAAACTCGAGGCAACCATCGATCTCCGTGGAAAACGCGGCACCTTAAACAAATATCTGTCGGTGGATACCTCCGCTGGAATGAAAATGCTGACTTTTGCAGTCATCATTCCAGAACTTCCAACCACCAACGTCGCCGACATGCGCACGCGCAACCTGATGACTTCCATGGCTGATCGCCAGGCCGTTTTCAAGGGCGACTGCGTTCGCTGCCATGTCCAACCCACCGCTGGCAAACGCGGAGAACCGCTCTTCCGCACCGCATGCGCCATCTGTCATGAATCCCTCCACCGGGCGACCATGGTGCCGGATTTGGCGGCGGTCGAAAAAACCAAAGACCGGGATTATTGGCGTTCCTGGATTACCCGGGGCAAACCTGGAACCCTGATGCCAGCATTCGCCTACAGCGAAGGAGGCGTCCTATCACAAGAGCAAATCGAATCCCTCGTCGCCTATCTGACCTCGGATTTCATCAAGCAAAGACGGGTCGTTGTTCAACCGGCTCCGACTCTCCCGCCTCCCATTGGCAATTTTGAAACGCCCGCCACCACAAACGCCGATATGCCACCCCTGCCACCCGCGCAATGAATCCGGGTGTGTTCATTACCTTTGAAGGCACGGAGGGCAGTGGCAAAAGCACGCAAATATCCCTCCTGGCCAGCCGGTTGCAATCACTGGGTCATCCCGTCAAACTCCTCCGCGAGCCGGGGGGCACGCCGATTGGCGAAGAACTCCGCCACATTCTGAAGCACAGCGCAAAAAGCCGGGACATGACCCCTGAAACCGAGCTGCTTCTGATGAGCGCCAGCCGCGCCCAATTGGTCCGGGAAGTCATCCAACCCGCCTTAGAGGCGGGTACAACCGTACTTTGCGATCGTTTTTTTGACAGCACCACCGTTTATCAGGGCTATGGGCGGGGTTTGGATTTGGAAACGATCCGTCAAATCACCCAATTTGCCGTCGGAAGCACTCAACCCGACTTGACCCTCCTTTTCATGGTGCCGATCGCCATCAGCGAGCAGCGGCGTCAATCCCGGCAGACCGGTTTGCCTGCGGAGCGCGACCGATTCGAAGAGGCAGGCCGCGAATTCTTTGCCAAGGTGGAGAATGGCTACAACGCCATCGCGCTGCAGGAACCCTCCCGCATCAAACGCATCGATGCCACGCAATCCATCGAACAAGTTCAGACCCAGGCCTGGGGGGTTGTGGAGACCCTTCTGCGAAGCCGTCATGCTGCTTGAAGAGCCGCTTTCGTAAAAAGGCGGGGGCGTTACCGAGTTGCCAGCCGAAGATTTCCCGTTATATTCGGGACGTTCACTGCTCCGCAGCGATGCGGACGATGATTTATACAAATGACGTTCATATTTAATATTGTTTATGTTGCGGCGGCGGTCGTTCTTCTGTTTGGCGCCGCAGTATTTGTGCATGAATTTGGGCACTATTGGGTGGCCCGCCGCCGCGGCTTGAAAGTCGAGGCTTTTGCCATTGGTTTTGGCCCCAAAATCTTCTCATGGACTCGCGATGGCATCGAATACTCCTTTCGATGGATTCCGGCCGGCGGCTTTGTGAAGTTGCCGCAGATGCAAACCTCGGATGCCATTGAGGGCGAAGTCGCTTCCGACGTGCCCCCCGCTCCTCCCGTGTCCAAGATGCTGGTGGCCTTTGCCGGACCCTTCATGAATTTTGTTTTTGCTTTCGTCATCGCCTGCGTCATCTACCTGGTCGGCCTGCCTGTTTTGGTCAACCCCTCGATCATCGGATATGTCGATCCCGCCTCCGCCGAAGCCTCTCTTGGCATACGTGAAGGCGACATGGTTGTGGAGGTGGATGGAAAGACGGTCAAATCCTGGCAGGATGTCCAGATGACCACCATTCTTGCCCGCACTAATGTTTTGCCGGTGGTCCTCGAGCGCAACGGTGTTCGCAAAACCTACCAACTCAAGGCCAACGTGCATCCGACCCTTGAATGGAAAATGCTGAATCTCGAACCCCGGGATCACCCAGAAATCATTGAGGTCATGGCGGACGGCGCGGCTGAAAAAGCCCAATTAAAATCCAAGGATGTCATCCTGGCTTTCGATGGCATTCCTGTCGCCAGCAGGGAGCAACTGATCGGCTTGATTCAAAAGCGAGGCGGCAAAACCAGCGAGATTCGCATCGAGCGTGGCACTGAGAAGCTTGCCCTCTCCATCACCCCGAAGGAAGACCCCTCCACCAAGGTGGGCCGCATCGGCGTAAGCCTGGGAAACCGCTCTGCCAATGTCTATCAGGTTCAACGCCCGGGACCCCTGCCTTGGGACCAAATCTCCGACGTCTGGAACCAGACCGTCGATACTTTCAGCGCGCTCATTCATTCCAAACAAACCGGTGTGGGCGCAAAGGATTTAAGCGGTCCGGTGGGCATTCTCACCATGCTCGCAGTCCAGGTAAACACGGATTATCGGCTCGCCTTGAAGTTTCTCGTGCTGCTCAACATCAACCTGGGCATTCTCAATCTGCTTCCCCTGCCCGTTCTGGATGGCGGCCACATCCTGATGGCCATTATCGAGCGCATCCGCCGCCGTCCCATGAGCCAGAAGATCGTTGAATACACCACCACGGGATTTGCGGCGTTGCTGATCTCCTTCATGCTTTACGTCACTTTCTTCGATCTCAAGCGTTGGTCTCTTTTCCGTTCCATGTTCAAGCAGCCTTCGCAGATCGAACAGGTGGATTCACCGTCCACATCAGCTACGCCAGCCACAGCCCCCAGTAAACCATGACCTATTGCGACTCTCCATATTCCTACCATCGACGCCAGACCCGGGAAGTGGTCGTCGGCGACCCCGCTCACGGCGGTGTCATCATGGGCGGCCATCATCCGATCGTCGTCCAGTCCATGATCACTTGCGACACCATGGACACGGCCGAGTGCGTGCGCGAGACGCTGGCCCTCGTAAAGGTCGGCTGCCAGATTGTGCGCATCACCGCTCCCACGATCAAGGACGCCGCCAACCTGCAGAACATCGTCGCTGAGCTCCGCAGCCAGAACTGCCTGGTGCCCATTGTCGCCGATATTCACTTCAAACCGGAAGCCGCTTTGGAAGCCGCCCGATGGGTGGAAAAAGTCCGCATCAATCCTGGAAATTTCGCCGACTCCAAGAAATTCGCCGTCAAGGAATACAACGACACTCAATACGCCGAGGAATTGGCAAGAATCGAGGAGGTCTTTTCACCTTTGGTGAAGCTTTGCAAGGAACTCGGTCGCGTATTGCGAATCGGCACCAATCACGGTTCTTTGAGTGACCGCATCATGAACCGCTACGGCGACACCCCCGCTGGCATGGTGGAAAGCGCGCTCGAATTCGCCCGTATCGCCCGCCGTCACAATTTCCACGCGCTGGTCTTCTCAATGAAAGCCAGCAGCCCCAAGGTGATGATCGAAAGTTATCGCCTGCTCGCCGCGCGGCTGACCGAATTGGGGCCGGACTGGAATTATCCTCTGCATCTGGGAGTGACCGAGGCGGGTGAAGGCGAGGATGGCCGCATCAAGAGCGCCATTGGCATAGGCTCCCTGCTCGCGGATGGTCTGGGCGACACGATTCGCGTCTCGCTTACTGAGGATTCCCCCTACGAAATTCCCGTTTGTCGGGATCTTCTCGCCCAAGTTCCGGTTTTGGCCAGTGCATCGCCTTCATTCAAAAACCAGATCAAACCGCCTTTCGATCCCTTTGTTTTTCAACGTCGCCAGACTCCGGAAATCGAATTGGCGCCAGGCGTCCATTGCGGTGGTGAGCAAACCATGCGTGTCGTCGTCACCTGCCCGGTGTTCGACCTTGTCTCGCCCAAAATCCATCCAAGGGATGATGTCCGGCCTGAAGCGGTTTACGAGGATTTGAATCTCTGCGAGATTGATCCCACCCTTGATTTCACGGTTCCATGTTCCACCCAGTTGGTTACGGTAAAAGACAATGCCCCGCTTCCGACCATTGCGGCCTTCCGCTTGCTGGCGCATCGTCTGGACCAACAGGGAATGCAGAATCCTATTCTGCTTAAGGATTGCCTCACCGTTCCGTCATCAGCGGATCCGCTGCCTTCCAATATCGCTCAATTGCGATCAGGAGCGGTCATCGGCTCTTTGCTGGCTGACGGCATCGGGGACGCCATTCTCGTCCGTAATGAATCGTCCGCGCCAGGAACTCTTAAACTGGCTTTTAACATTCTCCAGTCCGCGGGCTGTCGCTCCTTTAAAACCGACTATGTCGCCTGCCCATCGTGTGGACGAACATTGTTCCATCTGCAAACGGTTACGGCGCGCATCAAGAAACGCACCGAGCATCTCAAAGGCGTGAAAATTGCGATCATGGGTTGCATTGTCAATGGTCCCGGCGAAATGGCCGATGCGGACTTTGGCTACGTCGGCGGAGCCCCGGGAAAAATCAACCTCTACGTCGGCAAAAAACCGGTCAAATTCAACATTCCGGAAACCGAGGCTGTCGATCTATTGGTTGATTTGATTCGCGATCACGGTAAATGGGTCGAACCGGAATCATTGGAAGTGCATTCCGCTTGATGACGGGGCGAATGGCGTCCCGGAGTTCGTTTCGAAGGGCGATGGCGTCAGATTAGATGCGTTTCTTCGCAAGTTCATAACTGTGGCTAATGATTGAATTCAGCCTTGCAGGGAAACGTCTTCCGGGTAACGTGTTAATGGTGTTCTTGCTAAATGACAGGCAGTGGTTTTTGGCCGCCGTATTCATGTATGGATTAGGGGCGCTCTATTCCATATTTCTGTGGCGCGGCGGATTTCGCCGGGCCGATCACATTATTTACGCTGTGTTGCTCTCCGGTTTCGGGCTTCATACCTGGTCCATGGTTCAAAGGGGGGCCTCTTTTTCACGCTGTCCCATCAACAACCTTTACGAGGCCACCGCCTTCATTGTCTGGACCATGTGCGCGGTTTACATGGTGGTGGGTTTGTGGCCGCGTCTCCGGTTTTTGGGTGCGTTCCTTTCACCCCTCCTGTTCGGTATCGGCATTTTTGCAATGATGCCCGCCCTGGATACCAATCCCATTGCGGCACAACCCGCCCATGAAATGCGCAGCCTCCATGCCGCATTGACCCTGCTCGCGTGCGGCGGGTTTGGCCTTTCGGCCGCTTCCAGCCTGATGTTTCTAACGCAGGCGTATAATTTGAAGTTTAACAAATTACGCGCCGTGGCGTCTCTTCTGCCCTCCATTGAAAGGTTGGAACGGGTGACCGGCATCGCCATGATCACGGCGTTTATCCTGCTTACGCTGGGCATGGCCTCGGGATCGTTATGGCTCAAAAGCTCCCAGGGCGCCTACGTAAAGCACGACCCCATCATACTCTGGACGGTTCTCATCTGGTTGTTTTATCTGGTCCTGCTGCTCCTGCATCTGGAATTTGGCATCAGGGGACGCCGCTTTGCGCACAGTGCGGTCGGAGCTTTTCTGTTTCTTATGCTGACATTCTGGGGGTTTTTCCTGCTTTCCCCCGTGCATCATCCATGAGCTTATGTCTGTCATTGTTGTAGGCATCAATCATCGCACCGCGCCGGTCACCCTGCGGGAAAAATTCGCATTCCCGGAATCCCGCATTCCCCAGGCTCTCGAGCATTTGCGCCAGTCCGGCCTGGCCAGTGAGGCTGTCATCCTCTCCACCTGCAACCGTGTAGAAATTTACGCCGCCACCGACTCCAATAATGCCGAGTCCTTCCAGCGCTTGTGCCATTTCTTTTTCCAGGAGCACGCGAAAATCGAGCCCATGGACGATGTCGTTTACACCCTGGGCGAACCGCAAAGCCTGGAACATCTCTTTCGGGTGGCCAGCGGCTTGGACTCCATGGTTCTGGGGGAAACCGAAGTGCTGGGCCAGCTCAAACAGGCCTATGATCTTGCCCTGCGCCATAAATACACCGGCAGTCGCTTGAACAAGGCCTTTCAAAAAGCCTTCAACGTCGCCAAACAAATCCGCACGGATACCGGCATTCAAAAAGGCAGCGTGTCGGTCGCCAGCGTGGCTGTCGAGTTGGCCGAGAAAGTGTTTAACTCGCTGGAACACCGCACCGTAATGGTGATTGGCGCCGGGGATACCAGCGAAAAAACCGCGCGCGCCATGCTCAGTCGCGGCGCTGCAAATCTCCTGGTCACCAATCGCACTCTGGAAAATGCCCAGTCGCTGGCCACCCTTCTGGGCGGCCATGCCGTTCCATTCGACCAATGGGAATCGGAATTCGGACGCGTCGATATCATCGTCAGCAGCACCTCTGCCGGACGTTACATACTCGACCGGCCCAAGCTTGAGCCCTTGATGCGACTCAGGCACAATCATCCGCTCCTGCTGGTTGACATTGCCGTCCCCCGCGATATCGACCCTGATGTAAATTACCTGGATAATGTTTACCTTTACAATATCGACGATCTGCAATTGATCGCCAATGACTACCTCAAAGAGCGCCAAAAGCAAATCGCCTTGTGTGAAGACATTATATGCGAGAAAGTCAAGGCGTTGCTCAACGGCGGTTCCTCCCATCAGCACAGCGCTGGAGGGGATCTATCGATGCAGCATTCCTGAGGAGTTATTATTTTATAAAGGGAGCGTCCGTCCAAAGTTAGAATGTGATGATCACCACTGAACCCACCCAATCCAACAAGATCGTCCTGGCGACACGCGGCAGCGCTTTGGCCCTGGTTCAAACCCATTGGGTCATGGCAAGGTGTCGCGAAGCCTTTCCACACCTCAATTTCGAAGTCAAAATCATTAAAACGACGGGGGACAAACTCCAGACCGCCGCCCTGGCAAATCCGGGTATGTCCTCCACCAAAGGTTTGTTCACCAAGGAACTCGAACAGGCCCTTCTCGAAAAACAGGCCCACATGGCCGTTCACAGTCTGAAAGACCTCCCCACGGATTTGCCGGAAGGGCTCCATCTGGGCGCTGTTTGTGAGCGAGCCGACGCCAGGGATATGCTGATCTACCGCGGTTCGTCCTTGAAAAATGGATTTGCCACGGGACTGAAATTTCAGGACCTGCCCCAGGGCGCCACCGTGGCCACAAGCAGCACACGACGCCAGGCCCAATTGCTCGCCTTGCGCCCCGACCTCAAAATCCAACCCGTCCGGGGAAATGTCGGCACCCGCCTTCGGAAACTCCATGAAAATCCCGAAATCGCCGCCACCATTCTGGCCGCTGCGGGACTGGGCCGTCTTAATTTTCAGGTTCTGGCCGATGGCTCCTTGCATGGATCCACTCAAAACCGCGCCGGGCACGACGATCCCCTGCCACACGGTTTGATGGCCTCCCCCATGGATCCCGCGACCATGATTCCCTGCGTGGGCCAGGGAGCCATAGGCATTGAAACCCGCTCAGACGACCCCCTCATCGCGGAAATTTGTCAGTCCTTGAACCACCCGGAAACGGCTTGCTGCGTTGCTGCGGAACGCGCTTTCTTGAAAGCGATGGGCGGCGGCTGTCAGAGCCCGGTGGCGGCCTGGGCCACCATTGTCCATGGGCGCCTCAACCTGCAGGCCGTCTCGTTTCGTAAGGGGCCTGCATTTCATGCCGGGGATAAAGGTTCCACCGCCCAGCCTGAGCGATTAGGCGAATCCATCGCAAATCAATTGATCGCTATGGAAGAAAAGCCGGCCCTGCCGAAGTAATGAACAAATTCGGCAACGCATTGTTAAAATCCACCTAACCAAATCCCAAACCCAAAATCCATGATGTCTCAAACCATGAACCTGGCGACCCGCATCGGCAGCCTTGCGCTCGTTTGTGAACTGTTGCTTCCGCTGGCCCATTCCGCGGAACCTGCCAATCCCGCGCTGGATCCCGATCAGGACAAGGAACGCACCAGCTTTCAAACCTCCGCTCCCTACAATCCAAAAGTCGATATCCGCTCGGACGTCGCCCTGGTTTATGGTTTTCAAGGAAATGTCACAAACCGGATTGAGGGTTGGCGAAAGCATGGCTATAAAATTCATTTCATGACCGGCGTGGCGTGGGGCGAATATCAGGACTATTTCACCGGCAAATGGGACGGCAAAAACCACGAGGACGAATCCCAGACGGACAAGGCGGGAAACATAATCGGCCACGGGGTGGGCATTCCCTACGTGGCGCCCTCCGAAACCTACGGGAAATACCTCTGCCTCGGAGTGCAAAAGGCCATTGACGCGGGGGCGGAAGCTGTTCATCTCGAGGAACCCGAATTCTGGGTGCGGGCCGGTTACAGCCCCAGCTTCAAACGGGAATGGCAGAGTTACTACAACGAACCATGGATTGCTCCGCATACCTCCCCCGACGCCCAATATCGGGCCTCCAAACTCAAGTATTTCCTCTACCGGCGCGCGCTTCAGCAGGTGTTTGACTACGTCAACGTCCAAAACAAGGAGCATCAACTCCAGGTTCGTTGCTACGTGCCCACACACAGCATGATCAATTACGCCCATTGGGGAATCGTCAGCCCGGAACAAAGCCTCGTCCAACTTCAAGGCTGCGACGGCTACATCGGTCAGGTCTGGACCGGCACCGCGCGAACACCAAATCGCTTTTCCGGTGTGCTCAAGGAACGCACGTTTGAAACCGCATTTTTCGAATACGGCGCCCTTCAAAACCAGGTCCGTGCCACGGGACGCCGGATGTACTTCCTCAATGACCCAGTCGAGGATAATCCTGATCACACATGGGCCGATTACCAGCGGAATTGGGAATGCACCCTGGTCGCCTCTTTGCTGTGGCCTGACGTATCGCATTACGAGGTCGCCCCATGGCCTGAACGCCCATTTATGGGTTCCTATCCCGTCAAGGACAAGGCTGATCGCAAGCCCGGTGAAAAAACGGAACGCGCAACCATTTCGCAGGCGTATGCCACCGAATTGCTCACGGTCTTTAATGCCCTCAACGAGATGCGCCAGCCCAAGGTTTCCTGGGACTGCGGGACCGAAGGTATGGGCATTTTAGTCGCCGACACCATGATGTTCCAGCGCGGCGAGCCTAATCCCAGCGATCCGCACATGGGTTCCTTCTATGGCCTGGCCATGCCCCTGCTCAAATCCGGCCAGCCGGTTCAGCCGGTTCAATACGAAAACATCGGACTGGCCGATTACCTGAAGCCCTTTCGCGTTCTGTTCCTGACGTATGAAGGAATGAAACCTCCCACGGCGGCCCTTCACGACCGCCTCTCCGAGTGGGTGAAGAACGGCGGCGTCCTGGTTTTCGTGGACGACGACGCAGATCCATATCAAACCGTCACAGATTGGTGGAACACGACACCGATGCACTATTCGCTGCCAAGGGCGCATCTTTTTGAAAAACTCAATCTGAGTGCGGATTTGCCGGAGGGTCGGCATTCCGTCGGCCGTGGCGCCGTGATCTACAGTCGGCGCAGCCCGGCAGCCCTGACTCAAAACAAATCCGGAGCCGATCAGGTTCTGGCCTTGGCCCGCGAGGCCTGCAAAGAGGCTGGAGCGAGTTGGATGGAGAAAAACTATCTGGTTCTTAAGCGCGGCCCCTACGTCATCGGAGCCGGCCTGGATGAGAGCCCGGTTGCAGGTGTGAAGACCATCAAAGGCCATTTCATCAACCTCTTCTCCCCCACCCTGAATGTAGTCGATTCCGTCTCTCTCAATCCCGGCGACCGTGTCTTCCTTTACGATTTGGACTGGCGGACAACAAGACGCCCAATGGTGCTGGCTTCAGCGGCCAAAATCACCTCGTTCAAAGCCTCAGGTCATGGCGTCCGCTGTTTTGCCACAGGCCCCCAAGCCACCACCTCAGCCACGCGACTGTCGCTTCCCTCGGAACCCCGCTCGGTCAAAATCGACGGAACCAACGCCACCGACAAACAGAAGCAGTGGGATGCATCCACGCGCACTTTGCTTCTGGAATATGCCAACAAGCCTGAAGGTCAGTGGATTGACGTGGAATAATAATTCGATGTGGATTCACCGCTGTCGGTGAATCCACATATTATAAAAAACACTCCGCCTCTTCTGAAACAGCGGGTGCGACTTATCGGGTCGCGCTGATCTGGACGCCGTCCAAATGAGTGCCATCGGCCTTGCGAAGGCGCAGGCAATATTCCCAGCCCTGGTTGTTTTGCGTGATTTTCAGCAGCACCGTATTCCAACCTTTGGCCAGAGTCACATTAGCCCGGTCCGAACCCGGAGTGATGGCGCGCGCGGCGTTGTTGGCATGGACTAATTGACCATTCAGCCAAACTTTCAATCCATCGTCGCTGCCCATCTCGAAACACGCTTTTTGCTCCTCGTCCACATGAATGAAGGTGCGCGCATAGGCCACCCGGCTTTCACCACCCAACGTCTTGAGCAAATCCAGCAGCCAGGGCTTTTCCGGATTGGTCGCCGCCGGGATCACCTTCCACTCCACCCCTTGCGCCCCCTCGCGTTCCGGAGGAAACACCTCGTCGAAAAGCTGCGCATACCCCGTTGCCTCCTTCATATACGGACCGGCCACCCGCCATACTGTTACGAAATCCTCCATTTGTTCGACCGCTTTCAGAACTTCCTGAGCCTTTTGTCGCACGGCGGGATTATCCGTTGCGGCCACAGCCTTCTGCACGGCCTGCTTCGTTGTCCCTGAATCGGTTCCGGACAATCCAGCCGCTATTTGCAGCATGGCCAATGCCGCCTCTGCTTTGACCGCATCATCCTTTAAAAACGGTTCCACCAGTTTCAAGGCATTCACATCAGGGATTCCAGCGAGGCCCGACAGAACCAATTTCTTTTCTTCCGCATCATTTACGCGCGTCAGGATCTGCTTGTAGGTCTCGACCAGACTGGCCGATGAACGCCCGCCATCCGTCCCCAGCAACCGAACCAATCCGCGCAATGCAAGCGTGCGCAGGGTTTGGTTTGGATTGTTTTGCTGAACCTTCAACAAAACCTCTTCGGCGGCGGTATCAGGCCATTGTGCCAGGGCGCGCACGGCCGTTTCGCGAACCATTTCGCTGCTATCATCAAGAACCCCGCGCACCGCTTCGAATGCGGGCGTATTGCCAATGCCCCCAAGAACCCGAATTAACGCGCAGCGTATCTTCTCCTGTTTCTCTGCAGCCAACGCCACCAGTGTGGACTCCGCCTGTTTGGATTGATCCGATATTTTGTGCGCAAGCGTCGTAACCGTTTGTTCAGCGGCTTCCCTGACTCCGTCATCCTTCGCCTCCGCCAAAAGTTGGAGCAACGCGGGCATCGCCTTCTCGTCAGCCATCGCGCTCAGTCCTTTCAAGGCCTCGATGGCGGAGCGCGCATCCACATCGGACGCCATTTTCATCAACGAGGGAACCGCCCCAACGATATTACGATCCACCAGGACCCGAACAATCGATGGACGCACACTCGTTGGCGCCGTGGTCAGGCTGGAAATCAATGCGGCCTCCACCCCATCGCCTCCCAATACACGCAGGCTCCCAAGTGCCGCCGCGCGTTCCTCGGCATTCGAGGCGCCTGCCGCGGCAATCAGCGCTTCCACGCTCGAAGCGTTTCCCAGTTGTCCGAGAACGCGCAGGGCTGCAACGCGCACCTGAAGATCCGAGCTGCTCAGCGCTTTTTTCAATTCCGGCAATGCCGTGACATCCCCACGCGCCCCCAGCGCCTCCAACAGCACGACCTGGGCGTTCGCAGGCAAATTGGGAATTTCTTTCGCGAATGCCTGCGTTATTTCAGAACCCTTCATCAATTGAATGTAGCTCATCCCAGCCTTTTGAATCACAGGCTCTCCAGAACGCAGCGCGGTCAGAACCTGACTGATCGCCCCTGGTGCCCCCATGGCCGCCAGACCGCGCAATGCCGCAGCCTGCGTCAGCACAGGCATTTCCGGCTTCAGCATCGAGGCATACAACTCAGATGCCTTGTCCTTTTGCCCCTGCGCCACGAATCCATCCGCACAGGCCAGAAGCGCATCGGCAACCATAAAACGGTCCTCGGGCTTGGCGGCGGACAAATCCCTAACCAAAGCTTCCGCAACCTGCGGTCCTCCGATATGCCCCACAGCGGTCAGAGCCGCCCTGGCCAGCTCTTTGTCGGCATCCGTGATTAATGTCATCAGCACCGAAATCGACTCCTGGTTCCGCCGATAAGCCATCGTGCTGACGATCCCGATCCGGACCTTTCCCTGAGTCTGGCCCAGAGCCGCCTTTAATGCCGCATCCACTTCCGATCCGGCAATCGAGCCCAATCCGTAGCATGCCATGTCCGAGTATTTCTCGTCCGTTAACAATTTTGCCAGCGCTGGCACTTCCTTTGGCGTTCCGATCTTCGCCAGTTGACGGCAGACAAATTGTTTGGCCTCGAACGAAGCATCGGTCTCCAGCAGCGTCCCCAGGCGGCGAGCCAATTCAGCTCTATCGCCTGATGGACTTGTCTGCGCCGTGGCGGCGTTTACATATTGATCGACATCCTCCAACACCTGCTGGCTCTGGCCGTTTTGAAACCGTTGCAATTTGGCAATGGCTTCGTCCATGGTGGCTGCACCCAAAGTTGGCGTGATGAGAATAATGCTGGCGGCCAATCCAAACCACCAGCCAATGAAATGACGTGTTTTATTCATGGAAATCTGTTTGTTGAGCTTTTTCATTATTCAGGCTCCAAGGTTCTCTTATAAATGCCAGGGACTGCGCATTTGCCGGAATTGCATCCGGTTGGCCTCGTCATCGTTTTCAAACTCCTCCCGGACCGGATTCCATTTCAGCGGACGCCCCAATTCGTAGGCGATATTGCCCAAATGCGCCGTGGTGATGGACCGGCATCCGATATTCACATTGCTTCCAGGTTTGGTTCGATTCCGCACAGAGTTTAGAAAATCCGTGTGATGGTTGTCGCACTCGTGCAGATGAATTTCACCGGGACCGGTTTTATGGCGGATCAGCCCCTCGGGCCACGTCCGCAATTCATACCGCCATACCGCCACCTGCCCTTTGGTGCCAATGAAGACCACGCCGTTATCCTGGCCGCAGATCTGGCGCATCCGCTCGGGATCCCGCGTCATGACAGCCCCATTGGCATAGCGGTATGTAATCGTCTTAATCTCCTTGCCGTCCGGCGGAATGATCTCCACCGGTCCGCTGTCGTCCATCCCAAGCCCCCATTGCGCGATGTCAAAATGATGCGCACCCCAGTTCGTCATTTCACCGCCGGAGCAGTCCCGAAATGACATCCAGCCACCGACGAATTGCGAGTTGTACGGCCTCCAGGGAATGGGCCCAAGCCACATGTCGTAGTCCAGATAATCGGGAACAGGCTCCGCTGGAAGCGCGGGCACACGAATCCCAGGCGTCCCGCCCACCGCCACAATCACTTCTTTGACGTCTCCGATGTGTCCGTTGCGCACCAGTTCGCATGCATATCGAAAGCTGTAGCTGGACCGCTGCTGCGTGCCCAATTGATAGACAACGCCATAACGATTGATGGTTTCTCTCAGGGCTTTGGCTTCCTGAATCGTCACTGACATCGGTTTCTCGGAATAGATATCCTTCCCGGCCTTGGCGGCGGCCATGCTGATCAGCGGATGCCACCGATCCCCGGTGGCGATCAACACCGCATCGATATCCTTGCGGGCCAGCAATTCCCTGAAATCTCCGTACACCGAGCAGTCTTTATTGCCATTCTTGCGATTGATAATGTCGCGCGCGTTATTACGGTTGTTCGCGTTAACATCACAAACGGCCACTCCATGAACTTCCTTGCGCCCGATAAATCCGCCTTCCGGTGCCCAAATACCGCCGGCCATGCCCCGAGTCCCCTGCCCCCCAACCCCGATAAAGCCCATCACGATTCGGTTGCTTGGCGCCACAGCGCCGTTAATTCCCAGTACCGAACCGGGGATGATGGTTGGAATGGCCACAGCGCCAAGAACCGCCTTGGCTGATTTCCGCAAAAATTGCCGCCGACCACATTGCACAGTATTCATAGGCATCAGAATTCAGACAGTTATTCCAAATAAAGCATCTCGGGTGACGCGGTGATTAAAATGCAACCAAGATTGAAATACAATAAAAACCTAAATGAATCTGACGCAGGCGCATGCCATTCATGGCGATCAAACAAATCGCTCGCAATCGGCCTGCCTTTGAGGCAAAAATAATGCCATGTTGAATATGGGGAGCGTGCCCTCAAAACCATGTGGCATCTCCATCGCGTATGGATCGTCCTTAAACGGTCTTTTTTGGTTTTTCAGGGTCTTTATATAAGTGTTCACCTATGCCCATGATTACAGTGATGCCTGCCAATAAAACCATCGAGGTGGAACCCGGGACAACCCTGCTGAAAGCGGGCCAACGGGCGGGCGTGGAAATGGAGGCCGGGTGCTTCAATGGCCTCTGTGGCACTTGCGTGGTCGAGATTCTGTCCGGTGGCGATCATTTGGAACCGCCCACCGCGCAGGAATTGGAAGTCTTGGACGAATGGAACAAGGATCCGGAAACCTTCCGTCTGGCCTGTTCAACGCGTGCGAAAGAAGGTTCTGTCGTCATTCGCACTAAAAAATGACCATAATCCTGAACCGGTCAAAGAAACCGATTCACAACGAAGCCCTTGGGATGTAAATAAGTGGGTATGTCTGGGAATGAAAACAGCCAGTCGCAAAGGATTGATCCTGAAAGCCAGCTCTTGTTTGAGCAGGCCTATCGCTGGATGCTGCTGGCGCGCATTATGGATGACAAGTTTGCCAGCCTTTATCGGACTGGCAAAATCCATGGCGGCGTTTTTCTCGGACGGGGTCAGGAGGCCTTGAGCTCGGCAATCGGCGTCAATTTGCGCAAAGGCGACGTTTTTGCACCCTTAATTCGCGATGCCGCAGGTCGGCTGGCCTTCGGCGAAACAATTCTCGATGCGGTCCGCACTTATATGGGATCTTCGCTTGGCCCCATGCGCGGCCGTGACGGGAACGTGCATCGCGGCAATCCGAAATCCGGTTTGCTGCCCATGATTAGCCATTTGGGGGCCATGGTCTCCGTGGTCAATGGGATGCTGATGGCCCGCCGCTTCAAAGGCCAGTCTGGCATGGTCGGAGTTGCCAGCGCCGGAGACGGCATGACTTCCACAGGCGCTTTTCATGAGGCGTTGAACCAGGCCTCCATTGAAAAACTGCCTCTGGTCGTGGTGGTTGCAGACAATCAATACGCTTACTCCGTTCCCACATCGCGTCAGTTTGCCTGTCACTCTCTGGCAGACCGCGCGGCGGGTTACGGTATGACATCTTTTGTTGTGGATGGTACCGATCTCCACGCCTGCCTCGTCACACTCCATGAAGCCATTGAAAACGCAAGATCAGGTCGGGGACCCCAAATGGTCGTCGCCTCGCTTCTTCGCCTCTGTGGACACGGTGAGCATGACGATGCAGGCTATATCGATCCCAAGCTCAAGGAATCCCCCTTGGGGCGCGATTGTCTGGAAGTGGCTGAAAATATCATGCTGAACCAAAACTGGGCGACCCACTCAACCTTGGCCGCTGGACGCTCGGATTTTATCAGGCAGGTCGAGGAAGCCGTCTCTCAGGTGCAAAGGGAACCCACTCCCGACCCATACGGGGAGAATTGGCAGGCTCTGGCCACACAACGCCTGAGTGAAACACCATCCATATCCAACATATCCAACGCATCCAACGCATGAGTATCACCTATTTGGATGCCATTCGCGCCGCGCAGGCCAAAGCCCTCGCGGATGATCCGCGCGTTTATATTTACGGCCAGGATGTGGGCGCTTTTGGAGGCGCTTTCAAGGCCACCAAGAATCTGGCTCAACAATTTCCCGGACGCGTTATTGACGCCCCAATTAGCGAAGATGCGATGATCGGTTCGGCGGTTGGCGCGGCCATCGAGGGCATGCGTCCCATCATTGAAATCCAATTTGCGGACTTTTCCACAGTGGGCCTCAACCAGATTGTCAACCAGGCCTCCACTCTCTTCTGGCGAACGGGCGTGCCCTGCCCCATTACCATCCGTCTGCCTTCGGGCGGCACGTCGGGCAGCGGTCCATTTCATAGTCAGAGTCTGGAAGCAATCTACGCGCATTATCCGGGCTTGATCGCCTTTACCCCGGCAACGGTGGAGGACGCCTATAGCATGCTCCTGGAAGCCGTGGCGATTGACGATCCTGTGATCTTTTTTGAACATAAATTCCTTTATTACCATCTGAAGGCCGAGGCGCTGCCGACCACCGCCCTGCCAGCGGGCAAGGCGCGCGTGGCCCTTCCCGGACGCGACATGACCATCGTCGCCTACAGCGCCATGGTGCATGAGGCCCTGGCTGCCGCCGAGGAACTGGCTTTGGAAGGCTACCAGATCGAAATCGTCGATTTGCGTTCCATCAAACCTTTGGACACCGATACGGTGATGGCCTCAGTCGCCCGCACGGGTCGTCTCTTGTGCGTGGGTGAAAGCTGGCCTTGGGGTGGTGTGACCGCCGAGGTGATCGCCCGCGTGGCCACGGAAGGACTCGACTTGCTCGATGTCCCCCCACAGCGCCTCAACGCCAAGGATACTCCCGTACCGTATCACCCCAATCTATGGGGGGTTCACCGTCCGACCGCGCGCGCCATCGCAGACGCCGCACGCCAAATGTTGCGCACCTAAACCAATCTCAATCGCCATGACGCTTCCCGTTCCCATTATCATGCCTCAACTCGGTGAATCCATCGCTGAGGCCAAGGTCGTCAACCTTCTCGTCAAACCAGGTGAATGGGTCGCTTCCGGTCAGGATGTCCTCGAAGTGGAGACCAATAAGGCTACCATGACCGTCACCGCCCCCTGCGCAGGCACGATCGCCCGCTGGTTGGTGGAAATCGATCAAAGCTATCCCGTTGGCGTTGTGTTGGGATATCTAGATGCCAGCATTGAGGAAGCCGCAAAACTGGGCCTGGACCAGCAGCCGGCAAATGCCTCTGCGACATCTGTTCCTTCAAACAACCAGGGCCCATTGCCCGGGTCGCCCGCTGGCAGCCTGCCGCAACACATTGTCGAACCCACCGTCAACGGCTTGCCCGTGCCCGCCCATGCACGCGGGGCGAGTTACATGTCTCCGCGCATGAAGGCGCGCATCATGGAATTGGGTCTGAATGCCGCTGACTTGGCGGGGGTGGCCGGAAGCGGCGCGGGTGGCCGCGTCACCATTGAGGATTTTGAGAAATTTCTGTCCGGCCTTGAAAAAAACAAAACCAGCCCTGCATCGACCATGCGCGTCGCGGTAGCGGACGCCATGCGCCGCAGTTGGACGCGCCCCATTGCAACCGTGGGCCTGCCGGTCTGCCTGGACCCCATGCTGGCGCATCGCAAGGCCTGCAATCCCAAACCCGGTCCAACCCTCTACGCGTTGCGCGCTCTGGCCCTGGCCCTGGCCGAAAACAGCGCCCCTGCAGGACGGTTGGTCGGCAAACGCATCATGCATCCCGCATCGATTGACCTGGGTTTTGCTGTCGAAGCAGAGGACGGAGTTCTGGTGCCCGTGTTTCGAAACGTCGATCAAACCCTGCTCAAGGATCTGATCCAACCTTACAGCGACATGGTTGAACTCGCCCGTAAACGCCAGTTGCCCCAGGGCGCCACCGGCGGATCCATTGCCACCGTCACCAATTTCGGCACCTTTGGCCTGATGTGGGCAACCCCCATTCCCTTGCCCGAACAAACTCTCGTGCTGGGACTGGGAGCCGGACGCAAATCACCCTTCTGGGATGAAAAATCCGGCCAATTCGTCCCCATCATGGAAGCGAATCTCACCTTGAGTTTCGACCACCGTGTCATTGACGGCGGCGCAGCGGGACGCCTGCTCAGTCGCATTGCCGATTTGATGAACACCCCCGAATTGCTTTAGTAGAGTAGGCGAAATGGACGGATTGAATGGCCGTGGCCAATGACCGTCGCATTTCGCCCCTCATCGAACCGGACAGGCGGTTTTCCCGCATCCGGCTCTCCGGGGATCATACGTTGCATCGCTTCGACGTCATCGTTTCCATGCCGCATATTCCGGCATTTGGTATAAACCATAACGCTCATAGAGATCCTCCTTGGGGTATGTGGACCATTGCGCCCGACTACATCCGTGTTTGCGCCACAACCATCGTTGTAACTTGCTGCTGACGTATTCGTTCATCTGGCCCATCACCTTGGTGCTGTTCCCGTAGTGAAAGTAACCCTTCCAACCTTTGAGTTTCTTGTTGAGCTCGGGAATCACCTCTCCGATATCACGCCATAGCGTGCTTCGGTTGAGTTTCTCCCGAATCCCGTCTCGAAACTTCTTCTGGCTCTTGGGATGGGGTTCCACATGCGGATATTTCCATTTCCCCTTCCCCTGTCGCATTGTTAGCGCGAATCCCAAGAATTTGATGCCATCCTGGCGGAGGTCCACCAAGCGGGTCTTCTTCTCGTTGAGCACTAACTCGCGTTGCTTCAGCCATCGTTCCAGTCGTTCCATCAGTTCCCGTCCCTGCCCCGGCTGTCCGAGTATCACGAAATCATCCGCGTATCTCACCATCACGGGTTTGAGTTCGCAGCGTTCGTTGACTTCCCAATCCAACTGGTTGAGGTATGCATTGGCTAAAATCGGCGATACAACCCCGCCTTGCGGAGTCCCCCGTCGATTCTGACCTTGCCCCCCCTTTGTCCCGCCTTTCCCTGTGTCGCTTTGCGGTTCATTCACGGGCGCGCGCAGCCATCCTGCGATCAGCTTGAGAATTGTTCCATCGCTGACCCGCTTGGCCACTATGCGCAACAAACGCCTGTGGGGAATGCTGTCAAAATACCCGCTTAAGTCCGCGTCTATAACTTCGACGCGTCCTGTCAGCGTAGCCTTCTTGATCGCCTCCATTGCTTGGTGGGCATTGCGTTTGGGATGATAGGCGTAACTGTTCGGATGACTATCGGCTTCCAGAATCGGCAGCAATACAATCACCACCGCTGTCTGCACCACCCGGTCTTTCACTGTCGGGATGCCCAGGGGTCGCAGCTTCCCGTCTCCTTTTGGTATATACACACGCTTCACCGGGCTTGGCCGATACTTCTTCGTGCGTAACTCCTCCAGCAGTTGGTTCCGCCATTGGTCCCAGGCTTCGTCGCTGGCAAGATAGACGTCGCATGTCTGCCCGTCGATCCCAGCCGCGCCATTGTTGTGCGCCACGGAGGCCATTGCCGTTTCCAGCACGTCCTTCCGCAGCAGTTCTCCGTAGAGGCTGTAAAACCGATACTTCGGCTCAGCCTTGGCTTTGCAATATAGCGCTCGCTGCAGCTTTTGAACTTTTATCGGGGTTGTTATCCGTTGAAAAAGTGTTTCCACTCCCTCAAGGCCATCTCCCTGTCCCTCGCTGTTTTGATTCGCTTCGATCCAAGTGCCTTCCCTTGGCTCCGCCGGGGTTTTGGTCGCCCCAGCTTCTTCGCTACTATGGAAGACTCCGACTTCTCTGGCTGCCCGTGCGGCCTCGGAGGGTGTTCCTCCTTGCACCGGCGGTTGAGGCTTTATCGCCCCGCCTCCAGAGATCTCCCAGCTTACCTTGGTTTCCCTTCCTGTCGTGTCGCCCTCGCTGACTCCGCCGGAATCAACAGCGCCCATTTGACGATTTGATGACGCCGCGTTTCTGCCTTCGCCGTTCGGGTAGCGGCTCGGCTTACCGGTTATTTCGGTTTCGGAGCTCATTTGATGAGGTTTACTTTCGTTACGACCCGACAGTTCTTTCAGCGTCCCGCTTGTGGTTCGGCCTCACGGCCTCGTCCCGGACGCTGCATTTCGGTCGTGAACCGTCTAATTCGACCGGCGGGACTTTCACCCACGAGGCTACCAATTTCACTGGCGCACACCCGAAATCCGAAATAAGAATGGTCAAGATGATGCAATGCTTTGAGACAGCCATGATTTGCAATCGGCGAAGGTGTATTAAATCAATACTCCACAGCCGGTTTCAAACCATGGATGGCCAAATGATTGCGTCAGATGGGCCGTTCCTATTTCGGATTTCGGGTTAATACCAGTTGAAGCACCTGCATCGATGAGGAATAGTGGACGCTGATATGATGTTCGGCGCTCACATGCCCACCATTGGTGGTGTTGACAAAGCCCTGGAACGCGGTGCCGCAATAGGCTGCGATGTGGTCCAGATTTTCGTCAAGAACAACATGCAATGGCTCGGAAAATCGCCCGATCCGTCTATTGTTGATCGCTTTCTACAATTCCAAATCAAGCATCCCTTCGCCTGCATATTTGGTCACACAGGTTACCTGATCAATCTGGGCGCGTCGCCCTCACCCAATCGCGACAAATCCATTCAATCCCTCATCCAGGAAATCGAGATCGCCACGGTTCTTAAACTGCCATTTCTGGTTCTGCATCCGGGCGCTCACCTCGGTCAGGGCGAAGAAGCCGGTTTTCAACAAATAGCCAGCGGCTTGAACGAAGTCATTCGCGCCACGCATTCCTCCCCGGTTCGCATTGCCCTTGAAATTACCGCGGGCCAGGGTACCTGCGTCGGATATCGTTTCGCCCACCTCCAAAGGATTTACGACACAGCCGATACCCCCGCCCGCCTGGCAATCTGCCTGGATACCGCCCATCTTTTCGCCGCAGGTTACGACATTCGCACCCCGAAAGGATGGTCCAACACCATCCAGGAAGCCGATGACACCGTGGGAGTAAAAGAAATTTTGGCCATTCATCTGAACGATTCCAAGGTGGATTTAAACTCCCGCGTGGACCGCCATGCGGGCATTGGCCAGGGCAAAATCGGCAGCGAGGCCTTTCGCCATATCGTCAATGATCCCCTGTTCAAAAACACACCCGGATGTCTGGAAACGCCCAAATCCCCGGATCTCCACGAAGACATCGAAAACCTCGCCATCCTGCGTGGCATGGCAAAATCAAAAACAACCACCCGCCGACCCTCCCCGCGCAAGTGAAACATGACAAACAATGCGCCTGAAACCGAATCTTGAAAGAGAACTACGCGGGTTAAAACATGGCCTACCCGAAATTGGGGACCCCCATTCCAAGGCTTTGGGCTTGACTTGAAACGCTGGAAACTTTGCAATGCGCCTCATAAAAGCGACTAAAACTCTAACAAAGAAATTTATGGCATCAGCACTCCCGAAATTTCCCAAAATTTCGTTCGAAGGACCAAAATCCAAGAATCCCCTGGCCTTCAAGCACTATAACCCTGCCGAAATCGTCGAAGGCAAGACGATGAAGGACCATCTCCGCTTCTCGGTGGTCTATTGGCACACGTTCCGTGGCACCATGTCCGATCCGTTCGGCGCTGGAACAGCCATCCGCCCCTGGGATGACGGCTCCAACTCCGTGGAAAACGCCCAAAAACGGGCGCGTGTGGCTCTCGACTTCATCCAAAAACTCGGCGCTCCTTATTATGCGTTTCACGACCGGGACGTTGCCCCTGAAGGCGCTTCCCTGAAGGAGTCCAACAAAAACCTCGACGCGGTCGTCAAAGTCCTGAAAGAAGAGCAGAAGCGCACCGGTGTCAAACTCTTGTGGGGCACAGCCTGCCTTTTTGCCAATCCCCGCTTCGTTCACGGTGCGGCCACCAGCTGCAATGCGGACTCCTTTGCCTTCGGCGCGGCTCAAGTCAAAAAAGCCCTCGAAGTCACCCACGAATTGGGCGGCGAAGGCTATGTGTTCTGGGGCGGTCGGGAAGGTTACACCACCCTGCTGAACACCGATATCAAGCGCGAACTCGATCATCTGGCCAAATTCCTGCACATGGCGGTCGATTACAAAAAGGAAATCGGTTTCAAAGGTCAGTTTTACATTGAGCCCAAGCCCAAGGAACCCACCAAGCACCAATACGATTCGGACGCCGCCGCGTGCCTGAACTTCCTTCGGGAGTACGACCTGCTCAACGATTTCAAGCTCAACATCGAAACCAACCACGCCACGCTGGCCGGTCATACGATGCAGCACGAACTCGAAGTCGCCGTCGCCTCCAACGCCCTGGGTTCCATCGATGCCAACACCGGCGATCCGATGCTGGGCTGGGACACCGACCAATTCCCGACCGACATCTATTTGACCACGCAGTGCATGCTCCCCATTCTCAAGATGGGCGGTTTCACCACTGGCGGCGTTAATTTCGACGCCAAGGTCCGCCGCGAAAGCTTCGAGGTCGAGGACTTGTTCCTCGCGCATGTCGCCGGCATGGACACTTTTGCCCGCGGCCTGAAAATTGCCGCCGCGATCCGCGCGGATGGACGTCTGGCGGACTTCGTGAAGAAACGCTACAGCTCCTGGGACTCGGGCGTTGGCGCCAAAATTGAAGCGGGCAAGTCCAGCTTCAAGGACCTGGAAGCCTATATGCTCAAGAAGGGCGAAGCCGATCCTTGCGTCAGCGGTCGCCAGGAATACCTGGAAGCCCTGATCAACGAGTTCATTGCCTGATCCGGTCGTTCTTTTCAATTCACGGCGTGTCCGTTTTACCGCGGACACGCCGTTTTTGTTTGCGCGATTCGCCGCGTGCGCATTTAATGCCAACCAGCGCAAGTTATTATGAAGTCAATTATTCGTTCTCTGGCCGTATTGATGGGTGTCCTGCTGCTATTTACCGCGTGCAAGACAAGCCGCCAGCCCGCATTCGGACTCTACGACAAGGAAGGCACGATCAAAGTGGCCTGCATTGGCGACAGCATCACCTTCGGCGCGGGCGTGGAGAACCGGGAAACGAATAGTTATCCCGCCGTTTTGGGTCGGATGCTGGGGTCGCGATTCGAAGTGCGCAATTTTGGCGTCAGCGGAGCGACGCTCCTTAAAAAAGGAAACCTGCCTTATTGGAGCCTGCCTGAAATGAACGCCGTCTCGGTTTCCAAACCCGATGTGATCATCATCAAGCTGGGCACCAATGACACAAAACCAGAGAACTGGGCTCATAAGGACGAGTTTGCGCGCGACTACAGGGATTTCCTGGCACATTTCCTGGCCTTGCCAGACAAACCCAAAATCTTCGTTTGCCTGCCCGTGCCCGTCTATCAAACCCAATGGGGAATCAATGACGAAACCCTGTTCAAGGAAGTCATTCCTCTCATTGAAAAATCCGCGCAGGAAGCCCATGTTCCCATCATCGACCTTTACGATGCGTTGAGCAATCGCCCCGAGTTATTCCCCGACAAAGTGCATCCGAATGCCGAAGGCGCCGCCCTCATTGCCCGAACCGTTTACACGGCCATTGTCGGAAGATAACCCCCGGTTCTGCTTATTACCCGGCTTGAAACCCGACAATCCGGGGACTCCCCTGCTCCGGATTATTCGAACCAGGCCATTACCATTGTCATTGCCATTGTTTGTTTTCGGAATCTGATTTGCCTCCGATGCAGGCCGGTTCGAATTCCCCGCAACATCTGATTCTTTTCTGCTCGCAAATTTGCCAGATTGAAGTATAATTCCATCGGCATCGAACATGACTAACATGAATAAAACGGCTACACTGGAAATCGACGGGAAGAAATTCACTTTCCCAGTACTTGTGGGTGTGGAAGACGAGTCTGCCATAGACATCTCCACCCTCCGGCAAAACAGCGGTTACATCACATTGGACGATGGCTATGCAAACACGGGTTCCTGCAAAAGCCAGATCACATTCATCGACGGTGAAAAAGGCATATTGCGCTATCGCGGAATACCCATTGAGGAACTGGCTGAAAACTCCACATTCATCGAAACCGCATTCCTGATCATCTATGGCCATTTGCCCACGGAGAATGAATTAAAGAACTTTTCAACTCTTCTGACAAAGAACGAGAATATCCATGAAGACATGAAGTTCCATTTCGAGGGTTTTCCCTCGAACGCTCACCCCATGGCTATCCTGTCCTCCATGATCAACGCCAGCAGTTGCTTCTATCCCGAGTTGATGAAGCCCTACGATCCGGCCACTTTCGACCTGGTGGCCTCCCGATTGATCTCGCAAGTGCGCACAATTGCCGCATTTGCCTATCGCAAATCCCGGGGACTTCCGATCATCTATCCCAAGCCGTCCTACAGGTACACGGCCAATTTCCTCCACATGCTCTTCTCGGATCCATACGAGGATTACCCGTTGCATCCGGATGTCGTTCGCGCCTTGGACCTGATTTTTCTTCTCCATGCCGATCATGAACAAAACTGTTCCACGGCCACCGTGCGCTTCGTTGCTTCAAGTCATGCGAATCTATTCGCATCGGCGGCCGCCGGAGTTTGCGCCCTTTGGGGTCCGCTCCATGGCGGCGCCAATCAAGCCGTGATTGAAATGCTCGAGCAAATCCGCCAGACGGGCGATGACGGCAGCAACTTTATCAATGCCGTCAAAGATAAAAATAGCGGCAAGCGATTGATGGGTTTTGGACATCGAGTCTATAAAAACTACGATCCGCGCGCCAAAATCATCAAGCGCCAATGCGACTTGTTGCTTGCAGCCACAAAAACCGAGGATCCCCTGCTCGACATTGCAAAGCGTCTGGAGCAGGCGGCCTTGAACGATTCCTATTTTGTGGAGCGCAAGCTCTATCCCAACGTCGATTTCTACAGCGGCATCATCATGCGCGCCCTGGGAATTCCGCTGGAAATGTTCACCGTCATTTTCGCCATCGGGCGCATGCCGGGTTGGATTGCGAATTTCAAAGAGATCATGGACTCCCGTGAAACCCGCATTTACCGGCCCCGGCAGGTCTATATGGGCGAAAACCTAAGGCATTACACGTCCATCTTCGATCGCGCGGAGCCCAAGAAACCCGGCGCATAAAACAGACCTTTCGGTTTCCTGACAAGGGGGAGGCTCGAACCTCCCCCTTTTTCATTTAAACGAACCATCATTCACGGTCCCCCCTCTGTGTTTATCTGAGCCATCTGGAAAGCGCCAAGCAAAGTTTGGTGGCTGTAGTCAAATGCAACGAGTTGATCATGATAACAGGTCGAGAGTCATGTAGCCGCGTCCAAAGCGTGGTGGGGCGACCCGCCGCGTTCAAGCTGGGCAAGGCAAAGGTGCGAGCCGTAGCGTCTGCGAACTCGATTCAGCCTCGTTACTCTAAAGCGGGAGTGGCCAGCCTGTCAGAGAAGGTGAAGCCAGCATTGGAGGGGAAGATTCGACCAGAAGCACCCTTCAAGCTCCCCGGGGTCAGAGGAGACAGCGCGTACCCAAACAACCATCAGGAACTTGGGAGACCCTGCCTGAACCTCGGTCCCGAGACCGGGGAACGCACGTCGGGAAGCCATAACCGGCGGGCGCTCAGGATCAGGGAGTCGGACGGGCTCATAGTAGCTGCGAAATCCCGGTCAAGCCGGGATGGAGCCAAGGAGCCCTGGCCAGAGTCAAGCCGAGTCAGAGGGAACTGGAGCTGATTGAAGTGAAAACTTCCACGACAGAACAAGCGGTGGAGGAACTTTCCTTTCGGGAAGCGATCCTGCCGCCCAAACTTCAGGAACTGAGACAGAAGCTGGGCCGGAAAGCCAAACAAGAGAAGCGATTCCGCTTCTACAGTCTCTACGGACTGGTGTTCCTGCCGGAGGTGCTGCAAGCGGCATGGGCTGCGGTGCGGCGCAACGGCGGGGCGCCGGGCGTGGACGGAGTGAGCATCGACCGAATCACCGCGACACCTGAAAATGAAGCGGCGTTTCTGGAAACGATCAGGCAGAGCCTGCGGGACAAGACCTACCGCGCCCAACCGGTGCGGCGGGTCTATATACCGAAGGCAAACGGAAAACTGCGGCCACTGGGAATCCCGACGGTGAAGGATCGGGTGGTGCAAGCGGCGGTATTGCTGATTCTGGAACCCATCTTCGAAGCGGACTTTGAGGATTGTTCCTACGGGTTTCGGCCCGGACGGTCGGCGCACGACGCATTGCAAACCCTCCAAAAACACCTGAAGGAGGGGAAGAACGCAGTGTATGACGCGGACTTGGCCGGATACTTCGACAGCATTCCACACGACAAGCTTCTGGCTTGCGTGCGGATGCGCGTGGTGGACGGCGCGGTTCTGGGACTCATCCGGCAATGGCTGGCGGCCCCCGTGGTGGAACCTCCCCAAGGAGAGGAACCGCCTCGGGTCAACCGCCGGGATCGGGGCACGCCGCAAGGCGGAGTCCTCTCTCCGTTACTGGCCAACATATACCTGCACTGGTTCGACCACCTGTTCCAAAGGGCGGATGGACCGGCGCACTGGGCGGATGCCCGGCTCGTTCGCTATGCGGACGACTTTGTGGTCATGGCCCGGTATATGGGTCCCAAGCTGCGAGCATGGATTGAGGAAAAGCTGGAGGGCTGGCTCACACTGGAAATCAACCGGGACAAAACCCGGGTGGTCAACGTCAACGAGCAAAGCCTGGACTTTCTGGGCTACACCTTCCGGTATGACCGGGATCAATTCGGCAGGGCGTTTCACTACCTCAACCTGTGTCCTTCGGGCAAGGCGATGGAACGGGAGAGGCAGGCGTTGCGACTGCTGATCAATGCCGGGCAAAGTCATACGCCGCTGCCGGAGTTGATCGGGCGGATCAACCGTCATTTGCGGGGTTGGAGCAACTACTTCAACCTCGGACAACCCCGACGGGCCTTTCGCCAGATCAACCACTTCGTGAGAGTGCGGCTGGGCAAACACCTGCGACGACGAAGCCAGCGGGGCTGGCGCGTCCGTCAGGGAGTCACGCTCTATGCCCATCTCGAAACACTGGGCCTGAAGGCATTGTGAATGCAATCTGGAAAAGACGACTCTGGCGAAAGCCGGATGTGGGAAATCTGCATGTCCGGTTTGACGAGGGAGAGGTGAGCGGCGGTCATTGGCCTTTGCGCCTTTCATTCCGTGCTCTCCTCTCTACTCTACTGGCCTTCCCCCTTTCTTGGCATCCTTGCCTGTTTGTGGACGGTTCCCGCGTTTCAAATGCGCGTTGCGAATTCCGGTGCAGACCATTAAGGTGGCTTTATTATGGTTCTGCCGCCGTTAATTTTGGCTTCAGCTTCACCCCGCAGGGTTCAGTTGCTCCGGGAAATGGGTTTGGAATTCCGCGTCGTCATCAGCAATGCCCCCGAGTCGCAGCCGGAACATTTGACCCCCGGCGAGTCCGCCCGTCTGAACGCCCATCGCAAAGCCGCCCTGATCGCCCGTCGTCATCCCGACTCCCTGGTCATTGGAGCAGATACGGTCGTTTGCCTGGAAAACGAGACCTTCGGGAAGCCTGCCGACATGGAGCACGCCCGGTCCATGCTCTCCACTCTTCAGGGAAAATCACATCAGGTCATCACAGGCGTTTGTCTCATGCATCGGGCTGGCAGGAATGAACGCCTTTTTGCCGACTCCACAGAGGTGGTCTTCCGCCCGCTATCAGAGGACCAAATTGACAATTATCTGACCAAAACCAATCCTCTCGACAAGGCGGGTGCTTACGCCATTCAGGAACACGGTGATCTGATCGTCTCGAATATCAGTGGGTCCTTTAGCAATGTCGTCGGATTGCCAGTCGAACGTCTGCGCCTGGAACTCGAACGTTGGATACAACTCTCCTGAACCACTATGTCTGGCATTCCCAGCGATCATTGGTCGATTACAATCTTTCAGAACTTCTTTGACCGGCATTTGGGGGCGTCATACCATCCGCCTCATTGGCATTGTGGGAAAAGACGAAGACAATGAAACACGAATGAGGAGTGGGTTGGATCTGCTGCCAGTTAGCCTGCCGCAGTCCTATCTCAACTTCATGGGACGCCAATTGCTGGCCATGGGCGAATTGGCGCGCGGTTTGGGCGCATTTTCTCTGATCACTCTCGGGGTGACCCTGTCCAAGTGGAGTACTTCTTCTCACGTCATTCATCCCTTGATCCAACAGCAAATCTGGAGAGCCGGGATCAGGATGATGCCGATCATTGCCTTCATGGCACTGGCTCTGGGATTCACCGTTATTGGCCAGACTGTTTCGATTCTCACCCGCTTTGGCGCCCAGAATTATGCGGGCACCGTCATGGTCATCGCGGTCGTTCGAGAGTTGGGACCCCTGATTACCGCTTTGCTCGTGCTCGCGCGCGTTGGAACAGCCACCGTCATCGAGCTGGGCCAGGTGCGGGCTTCAGGTCAGGTTGAAGCCCTGGAGGCTCTTGGGATCGATCCCATTCATTATCTGGTCGTGCCGCGGGTTATTGGATTGTCGATCTCGATATTTTCGCTGACGGTTTACCTCATTCTCATTGCCCTTTTCAGCGGTTTTGTTTTCGCCTTTCTCCAGGATGTTCCCCTCAAGCCCGGCCAATACATGAATCAGCTCGCCCTGGCGCTGCGTTGGGAGGATTTTGTGATTCTTGCCCTTAAAACAATGTTTTTCGGGGCCACCATTGCCGTGGTCACATGTTACGAAGGCCTTGCCAAGCCCCTGCGCCAGCAGGAGGTCGCCCAGGCCGCCACACGCGCCGTGGTTTACAGCTTGATACTTTGCGTCCTCTGGGACACCTTTTTTATTCTCTATTTGCTTTTTTGATGCCTCAGGACCAGACAACCCAATTCGCAGAACCGGTCGTTGAGATGATCGACGTAACGGTGGCCGCGCATCACGATGGCGAACCGCCTCTCTTGGAGAACATCAATTGGTCCATTCGGCCCGGCGATTTTTGGATCGTGGGTGGACTCCCAAATTCCGGTAAAAGCGATCTGTTGACCACCTCGATTGGTCTCACGCGGTTGATCGGCGGTTCGCTGCGATTGTTTGGACATGCAACTTCCGACATCGAAGGGGATGACTTTGCCGGTTTCAGGCGCCGGATTGGTCTGGTTTTTGGGGATGGGGGCAGGATCTTTGAATACCTCACGGTTCTCGAAAACATCGCACTGCCTTGGTGCTACCAACACGACTGCGCTGTAAACGACGCTTTGGGGCAGGTTAATGATCTTCTTGAGGCCACGGGACTGGATTTTCTGGCGTACCATAACGCGGGACGCCTTGGCAGGAGTTGGCGTCAGCGGGCAAGCCTGGCGCGCGCCCTGATTCTGCGTCCCGAGTTGCTTCTGCTCGATAATCCCCTGACAGGGCTTGATCCAAGGCAGTCCAATTGGTGGTTGGAATTTCTATACGATCTGTCGCGCGGCCACGCGCTTTACGGGGGTAAACCTCTCACTCTGGTGGTGGCCACGGACGATTTTCGACCCTGGCTGCAACCTGGCCGGAAATTTGGATTGCTCAGGCAAAAACGTTGGATCCCACTGCCTGACTCACCTGAACTTTTGCTTGGGAAGG
Source organism: Verrucomicrobiia bacterium (assembly GCA_963664225.1). GTDB lineage: Bacteria > Verrucomicrobiota > Verrucomicrobiia > Limisphaerales > UBA1319. The sequence continues at coordinate 5,601,734 of OY760937.1, read as the reverse complement.
AGCCGTTATTGGAAGATGTGCTTCCTAAAATGGCTGAAAATACTTAAATACGATTATGGCCCTCCAAGATCTTACCCCGCAACTTCGCACCCGCCTCAGCCGCATGGAGCGCGCGGTGGGTGTGTTTGTGCTTATGGCCACGCTGTTGCTCCTGGCCGGCTTCGCCTATTATCTCTACAACACCGCCCAGCGCAAAGGCTGGTTCATCACCCATGCCCCGTATTTCACTTTCCTGCGATCTGCTTCCGGTTTGAAGGTGGGCGATCCGGTCATGCTCATGGGTTTTAGCGCCGGCGATATCACCGAAATCACCCCCATGCCCCCCAGCGAACCGGAATGGAATGTTTACGTAAGATTTCGCATTCGTTCTCCCTACTTCGGATATTTATGGGACGACTCAAAGGTCAAAATCACTTCGGGCGATTTTCTTGGAAATCGTTTTCTTGAGGTGACCAAGGGCACCAACGGTCACGCGACTTATCAGGTCGATAACACCGATTCGGGTGAGTTGCGTCCGGATTCAATCATCACCGCCGTTTTTAGCGAACGATCCACCAATTACATCGCGCTGAACCGCAACTTTGAAAAGTTCAATACAAAGAATCAAAAGTGGGAAAAGGCCTCCCCCTATTGGCTGGTTGCAGAGGAATCCCCGGCTTTGGCCGATCGGCTCGAGTCGGTCATTTCCGAAGTTCAGAGAGCCATGCCCGGCGTGTTGAGCCTCACCAATCAAGTCACAGACACTCTCACCAAAAGCTCCACTCTTCTTGCAAAGCTCAATGACACCGTGTCCGGCGCCCAACCGCTGGTCACCAATCTTGCGGCCATCTCGGAACGCCTCCGCGATCCTCATGGCTCCCTGGGCGAATGGCTCATCCCCACTAACCTCAACTCCCAGCTTCAGACCACTCTGGTCTCCGCAAACGCCACCATCCGCACCGCAGACACCAACCTGTACACCGTCAGCTCAAACCTTAACCAGACTCTGTTCCAATTGGCGGATATCACCAGCAATCTCAACGCCCAGGTGCAGGCAAACAGCCTGATGCTCACCGAGATTTCCAGTCTCATCGTAAATGCCGACGACCTGGTGCAGGGACTCAAACGCAACTGGCTGCTCAAATCTTCCTTCCGTCCAGCAACGAATTCTCCCCTCCAGAGCATCGTCAAACCCAGTGCCGGAGGTGCCCGATGAAAATGAACTCACCTTCGGCAGCGCAGATCGATCCATCCTGGTTCGCCTGTCTTGGCATGGCGTTGCTCTGCCTGCTCCTGACCGCCTGTTCGAGCGCCCCGCCTCCTGCGGCGCTTCCACCCGCCAGGCTCCAGGCGGGAATCATGGCTGACACCGCCACCCGACTCACCTCGGTTGAAAACTGGTCCGCCGCGGCGCGACAATGGCGTGTGACCGCCGAACGCTTTGCGGCTCTCAACGATCTGGTCTCTCAGGCCGCGGCCCTGCATAATCTCGCGCAGGCACAACGGGAGTTGTATCAATCGCAATCCGCTCAGAGCAATTTGTTGATGGCTGCCGCGCTCAATATTGAGACCCACCAAACCAATGCATGGTGGCGCAATCAAATCGCCCTCATTCAATGGACCCGGGAAAATTCCACCTCTGGATCATCGACCAACTTGGTCCAGCAATTTTCGCAGTTGTCGGAACGCATCGATTCTCAATCCGACCCAGAAATAACAGGGCTTTTTCGCAATGAGCAGGGACGATGGTTCCTGCAACAAGGTGATTTCACCCACGCCTCCAATGCCCTTCAACGCGCCGATCTGGCGTTCGCGACAATCCAACACCAGACCGGTCAGGCCGCCGTGGCTGAAAATATTGCCCGGCTGTTCCTGGCCCAATCCAACTGGACCGCCTCTTTTCAAGCCTGGGGAAAGGCCTTAAATACATACGAGACTCTGGGTGAAATGAACGGCATTGCGCGCTGCCTGGAAGGTCAGGGAGAAACTTTTCTGAAACAAGGCAACGACCTGAATTCCGCCGAAAAACTCTTAAGGCGGGCCTCTGCGAATTTTGCCCTGGCGCACAAACCTTTCGAACAATGCCGCGCTCTGGATTCGCTGATCGATTGCCTCAAGAAACTCAACAAACCCGTCACCGCGGAACAAGCGGATCTCGCAAGAGCGCATGAATCCTGCGCGGCCCTGATCGAATCTGCGGGCAATACTTCCAGGGCGCTGGAGCATTGGCAGGCAAGTCTGCATTTGTGGCAATCCTTGAACCAATCCGAAGCCGCAACAAAAGCGGCTGCGGCTGTTCAGCGTTGCAGCGGAACCGCCCCGTAATAATCCAATTTAGCGAGGCACTCTTTTCCCATTCCAAACTACAATGTGCTCACCAATTTCACCCGCACCTCGTTTCTTTTCCCCATCCTGTCCATCCTATTTATCCATGTAAAACTCCGTCTTTGTTCCTGAGGAAATATGTTCTGCGCCCCGCATCAGGCCTTTACATTAAATCCACAGGATCGACATCGACGCTCAGGCTCACGTCCTCCGGCAGTTTGAGACCCGCGATCAGTCCCGACAATTGCCGACCCAGCAGACTCATCTGCCGCGTGCGGAGCATGATCTGGTGCCGGTAAAACGTCTCCGCCCGCAATAACGGGGCCGGAGAGGGCCCGGCGATCACCAGATCGGTGATTTTCTGGCATGATTTCTCCAGCTCTTTCCGCAGGTAATTCGCCGAGAATTCCAGTTTCTCCTCGTTGCGTCCTTTCAGCGTCAGCAGCGCAATGCGGCTTGCCGGGGGATACTTGAGTTGCTCACGAAACTCGATTTCCTGTTCGTAGAAACCCACATAGTCATGTCCCCGGGCAAATTGGATCGCCGGATGAAATGGCGTGAAGGCCTGCACCACCACCTCGCCTTCAACGTCCCCCCGCCCGGCGCGCCCCGCCACCTGGGTGAGCAGTTGGAACGTGCGCTCCCCCGCGCGAAAATCCGGCATGTGCAAACTCAAGTCCGCATAAATAATCCCCACCAGCGTGACGTTGGGAAAATGCAGCCCCTTGGCAATCATTTGCGTTCCAAGTAAAATGTCGATCTTGCCAACGCGAAATTCGCTGAGTATGCGCCGGAAATCATCCTTCCGTTTCAGGGTGTCCGAGTCCATCCTGCGCACGCGCGCCCCGGGAAAAAGTTTGGACAGCACATCTTCCACCTTCTCAGTGCCCAAACCGGAATATCGGATCGCAGGATTTTTGCAGTTCGGCTCCGGACAAACCGTGGGCGCCTGCTCTTCGAAACCGCAAATATGACAGCAGAGTTTGCCCGCCTGACGGTGGTAGGTCAGTGACACGCTGCAATTCGGGCACCCGGCCACATAACCGCATTTGGGGCACTGCAGAGCCGTCGAATATCCACGGCGATTCAAAAACAGCATGGTCTGCTCGTGTCTCTCGAGTCGCTGTGTGATCGCCTCTTTGAGTTTTAATGAAAACACGGGCGGCCCCTTTTGTTTTCGCGATTCCTGCCGCATGTCCACCACGCGCACCACCGGCATTTTCTTGTCATCCGCCCGGATCGGCATTTCCAGCAGCGTGTATTTTCCCTTGCGCGCGTTGTAATAACTCTCCATCGATGGCGTCGCGGTGCCCAGCACCACCACCGCACCCTCCCTCTGACCCCTCACCACCGCCACATCGCGGGCATGATACCGGGGCGCCTCCTCCTGTTTGTAGGAATATTCATGCTCCTCATCCACGATGATCAGGCCCAACCGTTCCACCGGGGCAAACACCGCGGACCGCGCCCCAATGACAATCCGCGCCCTGCCCTGTCGGATTTTATGCCACTCATCATGACGCTCGCCCGATGATAAATGGCTGTGCAGGACCGCGACTAATGTCTGCAATTGCCCCGCGCAAAAACGGGCCTTGAAGCGCTCCACCGTCTGAGGAGTCAGCGATATTTCCGGCACCAGAACAATGGCCCCCTGCCCGCGTTCCAAAGCGTGCGCAATGGCCTGCAAATACACCTCCGTCTTTCCGCTCCCGGTGACTCCATGCAGCAAAAACGTTCGCGACAAAACAGGATCCGCAGCGGATTGCGCCCCGGAAACCTCCTTGGACGCCACCGGCAGCGGTGCGTTCATCGCTGCCATGATCGCCTCCAAAGCGCGCGCCTGGTCCGTATTCAGTGGCAACGGTTTCGAGGCCAGAATTTGCTCGCGCCCGTAAGGATCCCGCTCATGCACCTTCAAGCCGATCGTGACCAATCCCTTGTCTTCGAGTTTCCGAACCGTATCCGCCGTTGTTTCCGCCACCTTCAGTAATTCCTGCAACGGCATTTCGCCCCAGGCGCTGATGACCTTCCAGATGTCGCTTTGCCGACTTGTCAACTCCGGCATTTCACCCTGTGGCGTGTGCGCGCGAACGGAGAGCTGTTCTTTCCACCCTTGTTTTTCTTTGCGGACCGCCTCCGGCAGCACGCTTTTTAAAGCCACCTCCAGCGGACAGCAGTAGTACGTGGAAATCCAACGCGCCAGATTCAGTACTTCTGGAGTGACCAGCGATTGCCCGCCAATGAGTTTGAGCAGGGGGCGCAGATTCGCGTGCGGAGAGGTCGTCTCCAATGAAATCACGCAGCCTAGAACCTGTCGTCCTCCAAACGGCACCTTGACCCGACACCCGGCCTCAACCTTGTCCTCCCATTCGGCAGGAATCAGGTAATCGAATTCCTTTGAAACACCCAGATCGAGTCGGACTCTTGCAATCATGATTCAATGCCTGGACCGTCCCGATTTTCCGATGTGCCACCCCACGCCGACGCGAGCGGGAGCCTCAATCCTCAATCAGTTCCGCCTTCGACCGCACACGCCATTCCATGTCCTTGACCACCGGCATCGCCCGCGTGATCGCATTCTCCTCCGTCTGGCCCTTGAAGGATTGCATCACCACGCGCACCGCCGCCACCGCATCGCCATTCCGGTCATGCAAGGGGTAGGTCACCACCGCATCCCCTTTGATCTTTCCATAATAGATTTGATTGCTGGATATGACGCTGCTCTCCACCGTGCCGCCCGCCACTCCCAGTTCCGTCGCCTTGTCGCTCGCCACAATCAAAGGCATTGTATTGGTTCCCCTGACCGCAAAGATTTTCAAGCCAACCAGCCGTGGATATTTTTTCATCTGATCCCGAATCAGAACCTTCGCGAGCGATTCCCGGGGGGTGTAAGTCAATCGCGCGTCACAAAAATAACTGACCGAATCCGACTTCGTCCAGAATCCAATCTTGCCGGCACTGAACGAATAATCGGTCAAAACCGGAAACAACTCCTTGCCGTCGAACTGGCAGCGAATGCGGTTTCCTTTGCATTCCACGCTGATCTCGTGCCAGACATTCTTCGACACCTCGACTTCCGGTCCAATGGGCGCGCTCCGCTGGCCGTTGACCACTTTATAAAACTTGAACGTATTCCCCAGGGCGCTGGCCCGCACAACGTAAAAATTCTTCTCGTCCTGAATGCGAAACGCCAGACCGGCCATCTGTTCCTTTTCGCCGTCCACCGTCTTGAATCGCGCGCTGAACGTGAAATCGCCGTACGCCTCTTCATCGAAAACCAGCAATGGAAAATGCTCGTCGGTTCCGTCCTTGGATAACTGCGCCAGCACCCCTTTCTTGGCCGTCTTGGGCGCCTGCCCCGTGACCGACGGCATCAGCGAAGGCACTTCCTCGAATAAAACCCGCCAATCCCCCAAATTTCCCTCCCCCGCAATCAAACTGCGAAACCCCTTGGGCGCCTCGTTCGGCGTCGCAGTCGAAAAATCAAAAGCGCGCTCCGCCGCCAGGACCGGCCAGGCCAGCCAGCACAAAACCGCAAAAATACAGACTCTCTTCATTCTCAGCCCACCTTATCCAAACCCGTCCCCGACGACAAGAGTTTGTCCAATCGTTCGGAGTGGTGGTATCTCCATTTCTTCCCAGCCCCAGCTGGGTGACATATTTATAGCAAACGCCACCCCCGACCAATTCCAAGCCCCAGCGGGACGGCATTAAGACTTCTCCCCCCTTTTTCGCGTACTTAGCATATTTCGGAAAATGCCAGGCAAAGTTTGGTGGATGCAGTCAAATGCAAAGAGTTGATCATGATAAACGGTCGCGTTCCACGCAGTTCATCATCTTCGTGTGTTCGGACGTGCCGCTCTGGATTAAGAACATGAATTCCGAGCCCCAGTTCGCGCATGCGCATGGCCTGGGTTGACCGACGCAACTACGGTGGGGCTTGACAATGTTTCATACGTTTGTATTATTTTGTCCGTGATGGCTAAAATACAAAACAAGTCGGCGGAGGATCGGGCGACCGTCACCCGCCTGCTGGACACGGCGGTGCGCTTGTTTGGCGAGAAGGGCTACGATGGCGTCGGGATGCGGATGCTCGCGGATGAGGCCAAAGTGAATTTGGGCGCGGCCACTTACCACTTTGGCTCGAAAGAGGCGCTTTACATTGAGATCTTCATGCGCGGCTTCCGGCCGGTCAACGCCGAACGGCTGCGGCTGCTTGGGGACGCGGAAACGCAAGCGGGCGGCAAGCCTGTTTCCGTGGAGAAAATTGTCGAGTGCATGCTCCGTCCGCCTTTCGAGTCGGGGCTGGAACATCCCACATTTCAAAAATTTCTGGCCCGGAACTTATTGATGCCACCGCCGTTCATTCATGCGGCCATCGAAAAGGAGCTTTTGCCCGGCGTCAAAGTGTTTATCGCGGCGCTCAAACGCGCGCGGCCGGATATCCCGGAGGATTTGCTCCAACTGCGCGAAATGTTCGCGATGGGCGCGTTGCTGATGTTTTCCATCCATGCGAGCGAAATGCCGGGAATGAATAATGCAAAATCGCGCGAGGCGGTGCTGCGCGAAATGATCGGCTATGTTTCAGCCGGTTTGATAAGCCAGCCGGCGGTTCCGGCTTCGGAAAGGCCGAGATTGCCGTTTCCCCCAAAACTGCCCAAACGCTGAATGATATGGCAAAGATTCTGTCATTTTGTTTTTTCGGCGCGCTCCTGCTATCCGGCTGCGCCATGATTCCGAAGTATGAACGCCCGGCTGCACCGGTTGCGGCGCAATATCCCGGCATGAACGCAACCAATGCCAGCGCGGTTGCGACGCTGTCCTGGACAAATTACATTGCCGACGAGCGTCTGAAGCGGTTGATTGATCTGGCGCTAACCAACAATTGTGATTTTCAGGTGGCGGTGCTCAATGTGGAGCAAAGCCAGGCGCAATACCGGATCACTCGTTCGACTTCTCTTCCCACAGTGAACGCCGGCGGCGGTTATCAGAAGGCCCATGCCAATGGCGAAACTGCTGATCTATGGAGTGCCAGTCTCGGCTCAACGGCGTATGAAGTGGATTTGTTTGGCCGGGTGCGCAGCCTGAATCGCCGGGCGTTGGAACAATACTTTGCCACGGTCGAGGGCAGGCGTGGCGCCCAAGTGTCATTGGTCGCCGAAGTGGCCGCGGTATATTTCACGTTGCGGCAGGCAGAGGAACAGATTGCGCTGGCGAAACAAACTTTACAGACGGTGCGGGATTCCTATGCCCTCAACAAAGCCACGTTTGACGCCGGGGCAACCGGCGAATTGGATTTGCGCACAGCGGAAGGCCAGGTGCAAACCGCGAAAATCAATCTGCTCACTTTCGAACGCGCACGGGAACAGGCGGAAAACTATCTGGTGTTGCTGATCGGCCAGCCGATGCCGGCCAATCTGCCGCCATCGAGGCCATTCAACGACATCAACCTGTTGGCGGAGATACCCGCTGGACTGCCATCGGAATTGCTGCAACAACGCCCGGATATTCTGGCGGCGGAACACACTTTGAAGGCGGCCAATGCCAATATTGGCGCGGCGCGGGCAGCTTTCTTCCCCACCATTGCGATGACTGCCTCGGTCGGATCGACCAGCGCGGAATTTGAAAAGCTGTTTGGCGGCGGGACGGGTGTCTGGAGTTTTTCGCCGCAAGTCACCTTACCCATATTTACCGGCGGTCAGAATCTGGCTTCACTGGATTCCGCCAAAGTCGGCAGGCGCATCGAAGTGCAAAACTACATGAAGGCCATCGAAACCGCCTTTAGGGAAGTGGCCGATGCTTTGGTGGCCAGCCGCAGTTACACCCAACAAATCGGGGAAGAATCACTTTTAGTGACCGCCCAACAGCGCCGCTTTGAACTGGCCAATCTCCGCTATCGGCAGGGCGAAGACACCTATTTGAACGTGCTCTTATCGCAACAGGACCTTTACAACGCCCAGCAGGACTTGTTGCTGGCCCGCTTTCATCAACTCAACAGCCAGATCTCGCTCTACAAAGCGCTGGGTGGTGGCTGGAAATAGCCGTTGAAGAATTATGAAGTTACTCACTTACGTCGTTAAAAACATGCGCCTGACATTCAAGGTCCATCAATTCGGCGCAATGCCGCTCCTTTTTCTGGCCTTGGCTGCTGTCACCGGTTGCGGGCCTGGCTCAAACGCTGGCGGCCCGGGCGGACCGATGGGTGCGGGTGGACCGCCGGGAGCAGGCGGACCGATGGGCGGCGCAATGCCGCCGACGGAAGTTGGCGTGGTAACGATTGCCTCGGAAAAGGCGGCAGTGACTGTGGTGTTGCCCGGACGTGTCAACGCCATGCGCGTAGCTGAAGTGCGGGCGCGTGCCACAGGCATTCTTCTGAAGAGGCTGTTCGAGGAAGGAGCGGACGTGACGGCCAATCAGGTGCTGTTTGAAATTGATCCCGCCCCGCTGCAGGCCAGTTATGACAGTGCCAGGGCCAGCTTGGCGAAGGCCGAGGCGACACAGACACAAGCCAAGGCCAAAGCCATACGCAACGAGTCGCTCGTAAAAGTCAACGGCGTCAGCCAGCAGGCATACGAAGACGCCCGGGCCAGCGCGCTGCAAAGCGAGGCGGATGTGATGGCCGCAAAAGCCGCGCTGGAAACGGCGGCATTGAATCTGGGCTACTCCAAGGTAAGTGCGCCGATTTCCGGGCGCATCGGCAAGGCGCTGATTACGGAAGGCGCGCTGGCAAGCGCCAGCGAGGCCACCAAGATGGCCGTCATTCGCCAGCTTGATCCGATCTACGTGGACTTCACCCAGTCCAGTGCGGAAATGTTGAAACTGCGCCGTTCGCTTGAATTGGGAAAACTTCAGGGCGTTTCCCAAAAAGAAGTCAAGATCGTGTTGTTGCTGGAGGACGGCACGACCTACGCCGAGAAGGGTAGGCTGGTTTTTTCCGGCGTATCAGTGGATGAAAACACCGGCTCGGTCACGCTGCGCGGCGAATTTCCCAATCCCGAAACAATTCTGCTGCAGGGCATGTTCGTCCGCGGACAGGTTGAAGTGGCGGTTGAAGATCAAGCCATCACCGTGCCACAGCGCGGTGTCGCGCGCGAGGCCAACGGCCAGGCCAGCGTGCTGGTGGTGAACGCGCAGAATCAGGTCGAGCAGCGTTTGATTCAAACTGGCTCGGCGTCGGGCGACAAATGGATCGTCAGCAGCGGCCTCAAGGCGGGTGACCGGGTCATTGTTGAAGGGCTTCAGAAGGTGCGTGCCGGCGCGACGGTGGTCCCCGTTCCATTTCACACCAGCAATACTAATACGCCCATGAAGTCATCGGCGGCAACCGCCAACCCGTAAACTGAATTCGTATGGCCAGATTCTTCATCGATCGTCCGGTATTCGCGTGGGTGATTTCCCTGCTCATCATGATGGCAGGCGTTCTCGCCGTCACCAAGCTGCCCGTCGCGCAGTATCCGAACGTCGCGCCCCCGTCCATTTCCGTTTCCGCCACATTCGCGGGTGCTTCGGCCGAAACCGTCCAGAACACCGTGACGACGCTGCTCGAACAGCAGATGACCGGCATTGACAACCTCCAATACATGTCCGCCAGCAGCAGTGCCAGCGGGCAGTCGCAGATCACCCTTTATTTCGAGCCAGGCACAGATTCCGACACCGCGCAGGTGCAGGTCCAGAACAAGGTGCAACTCGCCACGCCCAGCCTGCCCCAGACCGTGCAGCAACAGGGCGTCACGGTCGCCAAGGCGACGCGTAATTTCACGTTGATCATCAGCCTTTCCTCGACCAACGGCAGCATGGATCAATTCGCCATCGGCAATTTCGTTTCAGCCAGCGTTTTGGATTCGCTCCGACGCGTTCCCGGCGTGGGCGAGGCCAGCATGTTCGGCTCGGAATACGCCATGCGCGTGTGGCTCGACCCCAACAAGCTCAATAGCTTTGGCCTGACCACGAGCGATGTGACCGCGGCCATCTCGGCGCAGAACAGTGATATCTCCGTCGGCCAACTGGGCAGTCTGCCCGCCGTTCCCGGCCAGCAATTCAACGTCACGCTCCGCGCTCAATCCACCCTGCGCACACTGGCGGAATTCGACAACATCCTCCTGCGCGTCGGGACGGACGGCGCGCGCGTGTTGCTCAGCGACGTGGCGCGCGTGGAATTCGGCGGTCAAAGCTACATGATGCAAGCGCGGGCCGATGGCCATCCGGCCTCAGGCATTGCCATCAAGCTCTCGCCGTCGGCCAACGCACTCTCGACAATCACTGCGGTGAAAGAAAAGATGGCCCAGCTCTCGACGTTTTTCCCGGCGGGCATTCAGGTGACGTATCCGATGGATACCTCGCCGTTCATCACCATCTCGATTGAGGAGGTGATCAAGACGTTGCTCGAAGCCATTGTGCTGGTGTTCCTCGTGATGTATCTGTTCCTGCAAAATTTCCGCGCAACGCTGATTCCGACCATCGTGATTCCGGTGGCGCTGCTGGGTTCGTTCGCCTGCATGTATGCGTTCGGTTTTTCCATCAACGTGCTCACGCTGTTCGGCCTGGTTCTGGCCATCGGCATCCTCGTGGACGATGCCATCGTCGTCATTGAAAACGTCGAGCGCCTCATGCACGACGAGGGTTTGCCGCCCCGCGAAGCCACGCGCAAGGCCATGGATCAAATCACCGGCGCGCTCATCGGCATCACGCTGGTGTTGACCGCCGTGTTCATTCCGATGGCATTCTTTGGCGGCTCGGTCGGCACGATTTACCGGCAGTTCTCTTTGTCGCTCGTCTCGGCGATGATGTTCTCGGTGTTCCTCGCGATGTCGCTGACGCCGGCGTTATGCGCCGTGTTGCTCAAGCCGGTCCAGCAGGGCCACAAACACGAGAAGCGCGGTTTCTTCGGCTGGTTCAACCGCGGATTTGCCGCGAGCACAACCAGGTATCAAGGCTGGGTTGCGAAATGCATCAAGCGGCCCGGTCGCAGTTTCATGGTCTACGCCGTCATCGTCGGCGTCATGGTGGTGATGTATTTCCGGTTGCCGTCGTCATTTTTGCCCGAGGAAGACCAGGGCTTTTTGATGACAAGTATTCAATTGCCCGTCGGGGCGACAGCGGAACGCAGCATCGCCGTGCTGGAACAAGTCGAAGCCTATTACCGGCAACAACCGGAAGTGGAGAGTTTCATGTCGGTGGTCGGTTTCAGCTTCGGAGGCAACGGTCAGAATGCGGCGGCGGCATTCGTCCGGCTCAAGGATTGGAGCCGGCGTTCCGGCCAAAAGCACTCGGTGCAGAGCGTGGCGACCCGCGCGAATCAGTCGTTCGGGGCGATCAAAGACGCGATGATTTTCGCACTCGTGCCCGCCGCCATCACCGAACTGAGCATGCAGTCAGGGTTTGATTTGCAACTGAAAGACGTCGGCGGTCTCGGCCACGAAAAACTCATGGCCGCGCGCAATCAGTTGCTCCAGTTAGCCGCCGCCGACCCTCGCGTCTTAGGCGTGCGCGCTCAAGGCATGGAGGACGAACCACAGCTCAGGATTGAAGTGGACCAGGAAAAAGCCAGCGCGCTGGGCGTCAGCCTGGGCGACCTGAACAACGCGTTGTCCACCAGCTTCGGCTCTGCTTACGTGAACAATTTCGTCAACGGCAGCCGCATCCAGCGCGTCCTTGTCCAGATGGACGCGCCCTTCCGTATGAAGCCCGAAGACATCGGCAAGATCTATGTTCGCAACAGCGCGGGCACGATGGTGGCGCTTTCCGCAGTCACCACTTTGAAGTGGACTTACGGCTCGCCGAGCCTGCAGCGCTACAATGGTTTTCCCTCCGTCGAAATCGTCGGCACGCCCGCGCCGGGCCGGAGTTCCACCGATGCGATGACGGCAATGGAAAAAATAGCCACGAAGCTGCCCGTCGGCATCGGTTACGAATGGACCGGCCAGTCCTACGAGGAACGGCTCTCCGGTTCGCAAGCGCCCCTGCTCTATGCGCTCTCGCTGATCATAGTGTTTCTGTGTCTCGCGGCGCTTTACGAAAGCTGGTCCATTCCGACGGCCGTGTTGCTGGTCGTCCCCCTGGGTATTGTCGGCGCGCTGGCCGCTACCTGGTTCCGCGGGCTGGAGAACGACGTCTATTTCAAAGTCGGCTTCCTCACCATCATCGGCCTCTCAACCAAGAACGCCATCTTGATCGTGGAGTTCGCCAAAGACGCGCAGGAACGGGGATTGGGCCTGATCGAAGCCACGCTCGAAGCCGTGCATCTGCGGTTGCGTCCGATTCTGATGACCTCGTTTGCCTTCATCCTCGGCGTCACGCCGTTGGCCGTCGCGTGGGGCGCCGGTTCAGCTGGCCAGAACGCCATCGGCACTGGCGTTATTGGCGGCATGATTACAGCCACCGTGCTGGCGATTTTTCTGGTGCCAGTGTTCTATGTGGTTGTGCGAAAAGTTTTCAAAAGCAAACCGGCCTTGGCTGCCGCAGAAATCAGAAAGCAACCGTTGTCCAGTGCCGCCGACAGTCCAAGCGGAACCTGACTGCCTCAATAAAATCATGAGGGGGTCTAAAGGGATCAATCCTAAAGGCGCGTAAAGTGGGCAAATTATACCTTTTCACTATTTGCCCGCATTTCTCTGTCTCTCAAGCACATGGGGCGGGGCAACATTGCAATATTTTCCCTTCCCCGCCGTCATCCACCTGGATTCCGTCTTGCGCCCAATCGTTTGACCTTGGCGCCTGAAGGCTTGTCAGCATTTCTGCGCATCCATAGCAACCGCAATCCTTCCAGCGTCAGTTGGGGATCCACATGCGAAATCAGTGCAAATTTCGACGCGATCAACTCGGCGTACCCTCCGGTGGCAACCACAGGCAGCCGCTTGATTCCCAATTCCTTTTTCAACTCCACGATCAATTCCCGGATCAACCCCCGATATCCAATCACCGCACCCGAGAGCATCGCCTGTTCCGTGCTTTTTCCCACCACCCGTTGCGGCTCCCGAATGCGGATCGCCGGCAATAACGCGGTTTTTTCATGCAGATAGCTCGTCATCGCCGAAAGTCCCGGCGCAATGATTCCTCCCGCATAGTCGCCATGGCCATTGACCACATCGAACGTCACCGCCGTTCCAAAATCCACCACCACCACAGGCGCGCCGTAATGATTCTTGGCCGCCAGCGCGTTGGCCAGACGGTCCGGCCCGATGGTCTTGGGATTGGGATAATCGATGCCCAAATCCAGAATGGTCTCGCTGTTCAGCTCCAGCGGATCAATCTTCCACCGGCTGCGGATACAGCGCCTGGCAAGCAACGTCGCCCCGGGCACGACACTGCAAAACGCGGCTCCACGAAGCGTGGATTTTCCAATGCAACGCTCCAGGAAAGCCAGCGCCTTCCCGGTTTTCCATGCGGCTGTGGGAAATTGTGATAATTTATGAACACGCCCGGAATGCCCCAATCCAATATGGGAATGCGTGTTACCGATATCGATCAACAATATGATTTCCATGAATAAATCGGAGGCACGCAGCCGTTAACCCAGGGTCACATCCCCGCTGATGATTCGCTCCAAACGCCCGTGCTGCGTGCGCACAAGCAGTCCCCCTTCATTATCCAGCGACTCCGCCTGCCCTTCAATGATCCGGTCTCCCTGCGCAATCCGCACCCGGCACCCCAATGTCGCGCATTGGCTCTCCCACTCATCCGCCACCGCCGCAAATTGCCCCGCGAGAATGCGCCCGTAGTCCGCATCTAATTCCTGTAAAATGCCAATCGCCAGATCCGACCGCTTTTGCGCCTGGCCGGACTCCATCTTTAACGAGGTTGCGATGCGGCGTAATTCAGGCGGAAAATCCCCGGCCTCCTGATTCACATCCACGCCAATGCCCAGGCATACATACTGCACGTGATCCAATTCGGCATGTAATTCCGTAAGAATCCCGGCCACTTTTTTCGAGCCAATCAAAATATCGTTGGGCCACTTGATCTGGGGATTCAGCCCGGTGCTTTTGCGAATCGCCCGCGCCACCGCCGTGCCCGCGGCAACCATCACCTGCGTCACCGCTTGCGGCGCAACATCAGGCCGCAACAGCACCGAAAACAACAACCCACGGCCCTTGGTGGAAATCCATTTCCGGCCCAATCTTCCACGCCCCTTGGTTTGCGTCTCGGCAAAGACCACCACCCCCTCCGGCACCCCATCCAGCGCAAGCCTTTCGACCACATCGTTCGTGGAGGTCGTTTCCTTGAAAACCTGAATATCCCGTCCGACAATCTGCCGACCTCCCAGCCGCGATAAAAGATCGTCGGCGTGCAGCACGTCCGGCACGCTCACCAGCCGGTAACCCCGGTGCGGAGAAGCGGAGATTTCGTAACCCAACCCCCTGAGCGCCTCAATGCGGGCCCAGACCGCCGCACGGCTGATGCCCAGTTGATGAGCCAGATCGGAGCCTGAAGCCAGTCCAGGACTGGCGGCTCGCAATGCGGCCAGAATTTGCGCGTCTTCCCTCATTATTTACTCAAAATCCAATGCCACATCCACCGCAGCAGCCGAATGGGTGATGGCGCCCACGGAGATATAATCCACCCCGGTTTCCGCAATGCTTCGGCAAGTGCTCGCATTGACACCCCCGCTGGCCTCCGTCTTGGCCCGCCCTCCAACCATTTGAACCGCCGCCCTCAAATTCTCCAGCGTCATATTATCCAACAGGATGATATCCGCGCCCGCTTCAACAGCCTGCCTCACCTGCTCCAGCGTATCCGCCTCCACCTCCACCTTGAGCTCCGGATATTGGGCCCGCGCTCGAGCCACCGCCGCCGCCACTGGATTGGGCTTTGTTCCCACCAGCGCCGCCAGATGGTTGTCCTTGATCAAAACCATGTCATAAAGCCCGATCCTGTGATTTTGACCGCCACCGCAAAGCACCGCATACTTTTCAAACCGCCTCCAACCGGGCGTCGTCTTGCGCGTGTCCAGAATCCGTGCCTTTGTTCCTTTGACCAATTCGACATAACGCGCGGTCGCGGTCGCCACCCCGGAAAGCCTTTGAACGAAATTCAGCGCCACGCGCTCGGCGGAAAGCAACCCATGCGTTTTCCCCTGAACCCTTAGAATCGGCTGCCCCGCGTCCAAATGTGCGCCATCCGCAACGAATCGTTCGATCCTGGCCGTTGGATCCAATTCGTGAAACGCGGCCTCCGCAAAACCAATGCCAGCAACGACCAGTGGCGCCCGCGCCACCATCATCGCTTGATTCACCGCCTCCATCGGCACGGTGGACAATGTCGTAACATCCCCGGTGCCAATATCTTCTGTCAACGCCTCACGAACGGCTCGTTGAATCTCCTCAACTTTCAGGACTTCCATGCCGCGAGCATGCAAAAGAATTGCGGTCGGATGAAGAAAAAACTCCAGAAAATCGCGCATATAAAACGGCGGCTGCAATGAATACAGCCGCCGTTCCTCATTTCCCAGGGTTTATCGTCACTGGGCCAAATAAAACCAGTGTTTCGATAAACCCGTCACCTGTCTTCAGCTTGCACCTCCTGGGCGTCAAAACCTTCGTTATGAACCATCAATTATTCTTATTCCTACACGAATCCCTCACGCCCACATCTGGGCGGTAGTGGCTTCTGCTTCAGCAACCATCTTCAGCGCCATCATTTTAATCTTCTGTTCCCCACTACCGCCAAAACCAGCTTTGACACGCTGGAAGACGGACGCTTCCTTCCTCATCTGCCTTATGAGGAATCGATGGTAGCTCTCACAAGCTTAACCAAAATAATGCGGGGTCAACCTTGGGGCAATCGGCATTTTGCCGATTTGAGCATAGGACTTTTGCCTAAATTTATCCCGGGGAACCGCGCGCTCTGAAGCTGTTCCTTTCGGCGAAAAACCGCCCGCAAATATCGTTCCGTCACGCTTGACTTGGATAAGGCCGAGAAATTATCTTGAAACTCTGGCGGGCGTCCGTTAATTTTCGCCCCGCATTTGGACTGGCGAAGCCGTTTTGCATCGTCTCAATGTTCATGGCTGTCGTGGGTTGGTAGCTCAGTCGGTAGAGCAGTGCCCTTTTAAGGCATTGGTCCGGGGTTCGAGTCCCCGCCAACCCACCATTTCTGTCTCAATCCTTCGTGAGGCAATCAGAACAAACTCGCTGAAACAGCTTTCGTCAATGGATTCAGCACAAGGTCAGGCGCAACTCCCAGAATCACAACAGCTAGCGCCAGCACCAGCAGCATCAATTGCGTCGTTGGCGCAACGCTGACCACGATGGACTTCGGATCGCCCTCAACCACATAGATTTGCTTTAGCACCAACAAATAGTAATAAAGGGAGACCGCGCTCATCGCGATGGCAAATATCACAAGCCACAGCAATCCCAGGTTTCCGGAACTGCCTTTCAATGCGGATGCGAACAAATAAAATTTCCCGAAGAATCCCGCCAATGGTGGAATTCCCGCCAA
The DNA here is from genome assembly GCA_963664225.1 of Verrucomicrobiia bacterium. Lineage (GTDB taxonomy): Bacteria > Verrucomicrobiota > Verrucomicrobiia > Limisphaerales > UBA1319. Next base: position 5,584,991 of record OY760937.1, on the reverse strand, counting down.
TGAAAGCATGAAAACCATCATGCACAGGGACACCAGTGGCGCGCGCCGACTCAGTCCGGCAAAAGCTCCCATCGCATCGCCACGCTCCGTCTTGCCTGAAACCACGGCCACCACGATGAACGCGCCCAGAACGGTCAGCGCATAGGTGAGCGCATAATAAACCACTGAAGAAACGCCCATTCCACTGCCTGGAAGTAATCCAACCAGCGCATAACCGCCGTGCGCAATCGCAGAATAGGCCAGCAGGCGCCTCACGCTGGTTTGAACAATCGCTGCCAGGTTCCCCAAAATAATCGATGCCAGCGATAACCCGGCGACCAGCGGAACCCATCCTGTTTTGAAACCGTGCCAATCCCCGCTCCCACCCAGGCCGGAAAAACCTGCAATCATGACCGTGACCAATAACCCAAATCCTGCAACCTTGGATCCCGACGCAACCAGCGCCGACGTGCAAACCGGGCCAGCTTCATAGACATCCGGCGCCCACCAGTGAAACGGGGCCGACGCAATTTTAAATCCAAGCCCGATGACAATCATCACCAGGGCCACAATCAATAGCGGATCCATGCCCGTGGACTTTAACTTCAAGGCAATGTTCGCCAGTTGGGTTTCTCCGGTCAGTCCATAAACCAGGCTTAATCCAAAGAGCATGAACGCCGCGGATACCCCGCCAAAAAAGAAATATTTGATCGAGGCTTCGGTCGAGGCGGGTGATCTTTTGGCGAAAGCGGTCAGCAGATACAGCGATAGACTCGACAATTCGAGCGACACGAAAATCATCAGGATTTCCCGCGTGCTCACCATGCACATGAACCCCAGTGTGGCCAGCAGCAGCAAGGCGTAATACTCGCCAACATGCGGCGTAAATTCCAAATCCGTTTCCAATACCATCAAGGCGGTGATCAGGGACAGGACCAGAATGAATCCCTTGATCAACTGGCTCAGGGTTCCCACCACCCAGACGCCATTCGCCCATTCACCGGCTTGTGGAAAACAAAACAGGCTCAGCACGGCTGCAAGGCAACCCATGCTGGCGAGCATCGATCCCACAATGCGCCTTCGGTCCAATGTCCATGCGCTTCTGCACTGCAAATCCACGAACAACACCGCCAAAGCCGTCAATGCCACGATCGCCTCGGGAAGGGTAAGCAAAAAGAGGTTCCAATAATTCATGGCCGCCCTCCCTTCAGCAACCCCTGCATCCACGGCGCATTAATGCTTGGCATGATGATGTTCAGCAGGAGATTGGGAAACAGTCCGATCACAATCGTGGCCCCAAGGAGAATCACCGCGCCGGCCTTTTCAGGCAGCGTGATTGGCGGTAATTCATGTTCCTTCTTCCCTCCGGATTCAGTGCTGGCGTGTTCACCGAAAAAGGATTTTTGGATGGCGCGCAAGGTAAACGCCACACCAAACAGCACACCCAACCCACCCAGGATGGCCATTACGGGAAACGCGCGCCACGCCCCAATCAGCACCTGGAGTTCCGCCACGAAACCGCTGAATCCCGGGATTCCCATCGATGCCGCCCCCGCGAGCACAAAGGTGACCGATGCAAACGGCAGCACGCGCCCCAAATCCATTCCCTGCAAAACATCCAGATCGCGCGTATGGCTCCGATCATAAACCATCCGGCCCACCACGGCAAACAGCAGCCCCGCAATCACCCCATGCGAAAACATCTGAAGTACCGCGCCGCCTATGCCCGTCGCATTGAGCGTCATCAGGCCCAGCAGCACAAACCCCATGTGGCTGACCGATGAATAGCCAATCACGAATTTGAAGTCTTTCTGAACCAGCGCCACCGTGGCCCCATACACAATTCCAATCACCGCGAGTGTCGCCATGGGATACTGCCACGCCTGCGCTCCCAGGGGGAACAGCGTCATTCCCACTCGCAATGCGCCATACGCTCCTAGTTTCATGACAACTCCAGCCAGCAGCATCGACGCACCCGTCGGAGCCGCCACATGGCCGGTCGGCGCCCAGGTGTGCAGCGGCCAGAGACCCGCAAGCACCCCAAAGCCGATAAAAATCAATGGGAACACCCATATCTGAAAGGATTCAGGAAACGGAAAGGCGGCCAGTTCCACAAGGTTCATCGTGTGCGCTCCGCTTTTCACATAGGCGGCCAGGAGACCCACCAGCACCATGGCGCTTCCCACAAACGAATACAGCGCCAGTTTCATGGCCCCGTATTCCTTGCGCGTGGAACCCCAGATCGCGATCAGAAAATATTTCGGGATGATCGCGATTTCGTAAAACACAAACAGCAGAAACAGGTCGAAACTCAGGAACACCCCATAAACGCCGCCAATGAGCGCCAGGTAGAATGCAAAAAACTCCTTCACCCGGTATTCGATATTCCATGAAAAAAGAACTCCCGCCACCGCCGCCAGACCGGTGAGCAGCACCAGGGTCAGACTGATCCCGTCCGCCGCCAGCAGGTAACGCAGGCCCAGTGACGATACCCAGGAAATGTTGCTGATCGTTTGCACGCTCCCTGAAGGCTGGTATTGGAAACACCCCGCAAGCGCGATGCCAAACCCCACCAGGGCGGTCGCGAGGGCAAGGAATCTTGCCGCTTGTTTGCGCGCCGGATCGAGGACCATTAAAAGTCCCGCGCCTATAAACGAACTATATATGGTCCAGGCCAGCATGCAGTTATTTTGGAATGTTCAGGACCATTTCCAGGACACTTGGGTTGATGAACCTTAGTAATATTTGCGGATATAATCCCACGGCGAACATCAAAATAATGATGGGCGCCATCGTGAATCGTTCCATCCGCGTCAGATCGGGAAATGCGATCCAGCGCGTATTAACCGGGCCATGAAATACCCGCTGCAAAACATTCAGTAAAAATATCGCTGTCAGAAGCAGGCCCACTGCGGACAGGCCCGCCTGCCAACCCGTAAGTGCAAACGCTCCCTTGAAAATCAGGAATTCGCCAACAAAACCGTTTAATCCGGGCAAGCCAAGGGAAGAAAACACCGCAATCCCCATCAGCCCGCAAAAAACGGGCGCCGGTTTCCGCAGGCCCCCGAAATCGTTCAGCCCCCGCAATCCGCCGCTTCGATCCTCCATCCAGCCCACAAAACAAAACAAGGCCGACGCGCTCAGGCCATGGTTGAACATTTGTAAAATCACACCGTCCAGGGCTGCGGCCTGGTCGTTCGCCGTGCCGGAATTCGCACCAGTCAACCTCAAGGTGGCAAATGTGCCCAGCAGGCAATAGCCCAGATGATTCATGGAGGAATACGCAATCATGCGCTTCAAATCCTTCTGCACAAATGCGGACCACGCCGAAAACAGAATCGTAACGATGGCCATTAGCATCAGCAAATCCAGCGCCCCGCGCATTTGCTGCGGGAATATGGGCAACAATATCCTCAGAAAACCGTACACCCCCATCTTGGACATTAATCCCGTGAGCACCATGGACACTCCCGTGGGTGCTTCAGCATAGGCCGCAGGCAGCCAGATATGAAACGGCATCAGCGGAACCTTCACGGCCAGACCCAGGAACACCCCCCAGAAGACCATGAGCGCCGCGGTGTCTGCCGAACCAGCAGCCCACCCCAGACCGCTTGCGAGTTTGCCGGGCAATTCCCCGGACCGTCCCAATTCAGCCAGTTGAATAAAATCGAAAATCCCTGTGCCGAGGTAAATGACCTGGAATGCCAGCAGCATCGCCACGCTTCCTGCCAGTGTGTAAATGAAGAACTGCGTGGCCGCAAAACCGCGCCGGGTCCCTCCCCATAATCTGATGAGAAAAAAGGCCGGTATGAGGCTCATTTCCCAATAGATAAACCAGTGGAAAAAGTTAAGCGCGGTAAACACCCCAAACACCCCCGCTTGAAGTAATAAAAACAGGGAATGATAACCCCGAGGCATTTCGCGACGCCAGACAGCAAGTAGGGCAAATGGAATCAGCAAGGCCGTCAAGAGAACCATTGTCAAACCGAGGCCGTCTATCCCTGCATGATATTCGACTCCCAGTAACGGTATCCAACGATGCGTTTCCTCGAACTGCATCCCGCCACGCGGCACATAGTGGGCCCATAAAAACAGCGCCTGCACCAAGGCAAATATCGCAAAACCCAGGCTGACACACCGCGCGTGTTGCTTGAAACGATTGGGGATGAGTGTGACAGCCAACGCACCCAACACGGGCGTCAATGTGATGAGGGTCAGGGGAGAAATTCCGTTCATCGGCCACCTCCCCATGCGATCGCAATCACAACCACCGCTGCCGACAGCGCCAAAACCCAAAGGTATTTTTGAACTTGGCCGCCCTGCCATTGCGAAACACCACCCGCTGTTCGACGAACTTCTTTGCAACCCTGATCGAATCCTCCATTAATCAAAAGTTCATCAATGCTTCGGTTCAACCATGAAAGCGCCAGCACAGACATTGAGGCAATGCGAACGGCGCCAGTCGCAACACTCTCATCCAGCCATTGACAAAAACGCGACAAACCCAAATTCCCCGCCACAACCGTGGCATCATAAATCTCATCCACGCGGAACTTTTCCCGCAGTAATGCAAACCCGTCTGCATTCACTTTTTCAAGCGCATCCAGGTCATTCGCCTTTTTCGACGGTTTCCGTCCGTAGAGTCGCCAGCCCAGCAGGATTCCAAAGCCCACCGCAACTGTCGATAAACCCATGATTAAAAGCGTGGTTCCCTCGAAAAGCCGGCCAAATTCAAATGCGGCGTAATGCCCCGTCAAATAGCCATGAAACCAGGGCCATGCAGGCGTTCCAATCACTCCCAGTAAAACCGCACCCACCGCCAGTATGCGCAATGGCACCGTCATGACCGGTGGACTTTCATGGATGTGGCTCGTCTTTCCATGCCCTCCTTTTGCGTGTGCTGCCGCTCCATGAGCGCTCCCGGCTGCGCTCTCGCCACGATATTCCCCGAAAAACACAAAGCTCATCTGCCTCGTCATGTAGAAGGCAGTCAGAAAAGCCCCAGCCAATCCCAGCAGAAACGGTCCATGCGACAGGGGCCATTCATAAGCCGAATGCAGAATTTCGTCCTTCGACCAGAACCCCGAGAAGAACACCGGTATGCCCGCCAGGGCCATCATGCCGATGGCGTAGGTCGCAAATGTGACCGGCATTAACCGACGCAGCCCGCCCATTTGGCGTATGTCCTGTTCTTCGTGGCAACCATGAATCACCGAGCCCGCGCCAAGGAACAACAACGCCTTGAAAAAAGCATGCGTGAGCAAATGAAATACCCCGGCCACGTAACCGCCCACTCCCAGCGCCAGCATCATGTAACCCAGTTGTGAAACCGTCGAATAGGCCAGAATGCGTTTGATATCGGTTTGGGCCACCGCGATGAGTGCCGCAAAAACCGCCGTGACCGCCCCCACCCAGGCGATGACGGATAACGCGGCCCCCTGCCCGATTCCATTGCCCAGATCCACTTCCAGCAATGGATACACCCGGGCCACCAAAAACACACCGGCGGCCACCATCGTTGCCGCATGGATCAGGGCGCTCACCGGTGTGGGGCCTTCCATGGCATCCGGCAGCCACACATGCAGCGGCACCTGACCGGACTTGCCCGCCGCCCCACAAAAGATCAATAGTCCGATCGCCGTGGAAACGGCCATTCCTTCAAACGTGGTTTGAACAATCAGCCTTTCAAGTGCGGATTGCTCCAGACATCCGTTGCCTTGATCGTAAAAAAGCAGCGTGCCGGAACCCGCATACAACCAAAGTATTCCAACGAAAAAAGCGATATCTCCAATGCGCGTGGTAATGAACGCTTTTTTGGCTGCTGCGGCCGCGCTGGGCTTATGGAACCAGAATCCAATCAACAGATAGGATGCAAGCCCCACCAGTTCCCAGCACATGAAAAGCAACAGCAGGCTGTTCGCGATCACCAATCCAAGCATCGCCGCGCCAAACAACGATAGGAAACCAAAGAATCGCGTGATGTTTTCATCATGCGCCATGTAGCCCGCGCTATAGATAAAGATCAGCAGGCTGACGAATGACACCATGACCACCATGGATGCGGTCAAAGGATCCAGCACCCACCCCAGCGATACGCCGGTGGTTCCAAATTCGAACCATCGAAAATTGAATACCTCGCGAAACACCCCGCCATGCCCGGTGTCTCCGAGGGTCTGCACAAACGCCGCCACGGAGAGCAGCAGGCTGAGCGCCATGGCCCCTATGGACCAAGCAATCGCCATCTGCTTGCGCTCCTTGCGCGTGACAGATATGAGCGCTGCAGCCGCCAGCGGTATGGCGGGTATCAACCACAGGTTGTGAACAATCCACCTCATCGAGCCTTCATCCCTTCAATGAGCTTAATTTATCCAGATTCGTTGTCTTGAAATGGCGGTACATGGCCATGATCAGCGCCAGTCCCACCGCTGCTTCCGCCGCCGCAATGGCGATGGAAAAAATGGCAAACATCACCCCGGCCAATGGCTGGGGATTGGGCCCAAACCGCCAGAATGCAATGAAGTTCAGATTCCCTGCGTTGAGCATCAGTTCGATTCCGATCAACACCACAATCGCATTGCGCCGACTCAATACGCCAGCCAGCCCGACGCAAAAAAGCGCCGACGACAAAATTATATAATGCGTGATCGAAATCATATTCGCTTTTTGTCCTGCATTGCCACCACCACCGCCCCAATCGCCGCAACCGTCAGCAACAATCCCAGCGCTTCCATCGGCAACACATAGGTGCTCATCAACTGCTCGCCGATTCTTCGCGCAGTCGCCTCGGGTTGAACCCCCGGGTTCCAAACCGTCTTGGATGCCAGTGCGCATGCCGCCAGAACGCCGAACACCCCCGCCGCGATTCCCGCGCCAATCATCCACCGTCCGACGCCCAATCCCTCCCCCGGCGTGTTCTCGCGGGTCAATAAAATCACAAAAACCATGAGAACCGCGACCGCGCCAACATAAACCAGGATTTGCGCAAACCCCACAAACTCCGCCCCGAGCAGAACAAAATGTCCCGCCACCGCCGCCAGCGAAACTGCCAGGCTCAGCGCGCAATGAATGGGTTTTCGCAGCGAAACCGCCGCAATGGCGCCCACAATCACCAATACTCCCAATATGTAATAAGCGATTTGCATCAGTCTCCAAATTGATACACCCGTGGTGCCCATTGATGGCGGCTCATCATGGCTCGCGCCAGACCCATGCAGGGAACCGCGATGGCCGCAAAGCACACAATCCAGCGTAACACCAACCCACCCGGCATCTGCCATATTGCTGTGTAATGCCATAGTGCCGCCGCAACCAAATTTAACAAGGACATGGGAAACAAATATTTCCACGCCAGGTTCATCAACTGATCCGCACGCACGCGCGGCAACGTTCCTCGCACCCAGATGAACACCAGCACCAGCGCCATCAATTTCGCGAAGAACCAGATAAACGACGCCGGCAGGAACGACAGCGGTGCATTCCATCCCCCCAAAAATAGCGTCACCGCCAATCCGCTCACCGCGAACATTCCAAAATACTCACCCATGAAAAACACCGCGTATTTGAAGCCCGAGTATTCAGTCATGAACCCGCCAATGATCTCCGATTCGCCTTCAGGCAGATCGAACGGGGAGCGATTCGTCTCTGCCATGGCCGCGACAATAAACAATGCAAATCCAGCCAGACCCCATGGCGTGAAAACATTCCACTTTGGGAAAATCCACAGCCAGGCCTCTTGCCGTTCCACAATGGCGGAAAGGGACATCGTTCCCGAAATCATCACCACTGACAACGAGGCCACCACCAAGGGCATCTCAAAACTGATCATCTGGGCAATGGCTCGCATGCCCCCGAGCAGCGAATATTTATTCCGGCTGGACCACCCGGCCATGAACGCCGCCAGTTCAGACGCGGAGCCCGCTGCGAAAAAGAAGAGCAGCCCCGCATCCAGGTTCAGCGGCACCCAATGCCTGCCATAAGGCAGAACAGCAAACGCCAGCGTCAGCGGCGCAAATAAAACGATCGGAGCCAGGAAATGCACCACACCGTCCGCACCCGTTGGCACAATGTCTTCCTTGGTCAGCATTTTGATGCCATCGGCCACAGGTTGAAACAGCCCATACGGTCCCACGCGATTGGGCCCAAGCCGGTTTTGCATGCGTCCTAGGCCTTTCCTCTCCAGCAAGGTGCTCAACGCAAAAAGCGACGCAAATACTCCGAGCAGCACGCTCACTAAAACCACGATCAACGCCCAGGAGCGCCAGGCCGGCGGCAACAGGTTCAAGCCGCTGTCCAACAGTTTTCCCAATCCCTGTTCCAGGCCCGCCCAAAGAAAAATCGCCGTCAGTCCTGAGTTCGTCATGGTTTGGGAGGTGTGGTTGCGGACGGCGCGGCACTTTTCTTCGCCTCATGCTGTTTGCGTTCCGCTTCCAATATGGCATCCACCGCATCAGCCTCTGTCGGATGGATCTGATGGTAATACTCGTTGGATTTTGAAAGGGCCTTTTTATCCAGTATGAGTTTTTTAAAACGCTCTGTGGCGCTCAATTCGTAGGCCTGATCCATTTTAATCGAATCGAACGGACACACCTCCACGCATATCTGACAGCTCATGCACACCGAGATGTCGATATCGAATATCTTCGGATGCTTGAGCGGTTTGCCTCTTTCATCTCTTTCGTTGACAATATAAATGCACTGGGGTGGACACTCTTTTTCACATATTTTGCACGACACGCAACGCAGACCTTTGATCGGATCGTCCCCGTCGAAAACCAAAAATGGAAAATTGCGGCTGTTCTCCGGAAGCGCCCGCTTCTCCTCTGGATACTGCATGGTCACCATCCGCGCGGGATCGTGGTAGCTGCCCACAAAATTGCGCGCCGTTTCAATGAATCCCTTGATGATGCCTTTGCCGAACATACCTCACCGCCTCAGCGGTCCACCTCCCCGAGGACAATATCCACACTGCCCAAAATCACAATGACGTCCGCCACCTTGCGTCCGATGCAAAGATCCTCCAGCACCGTTAAATTGATCAGGCTCGGCGGGCGCACACGATACCGGTATGGACTGACCGATCCATCGCTGATCAGGTAAAAACCAAGCTCGCCCTTGGGTCCTTCAATTCGCCCATACGCTTCTCCTGGCTTGGGTTTGAAATTGCGAATCTTCACCTTCGGATCGATCACCGGCCCTTGTGGAATTTGCTTCAGCGCCTGTTGGAGTATTTTGATCGATTCGCGCATTTCCAGCGACCGCATCATGAAACGGTCGTAGCAGTCGCCATGCGCGCCCAAAGGCACCCGGAATTCAAAGCGATCATAAATCCCATAATGATCCACCTTGCGGATGTCATAATTCACACCGCTGGCACGCAACATCGGCCCTGAGATCCCCGCATTGACGGCTAATTCCCGCGACAGCACCCCCACACCCTGCAACCGCGCCATGATGATTTCGTTTTCCACCAGCAACGCTTCGAATTCATCCAAAAACTCCGGGAACTCTTCGACCAGCCGCGCGGTCTCCTCCAGCCATCCCGAGGGCAAATCCACCCGGCATCCCCCGAAACGCATGTAATTGCACATCATCCGGGAACCGCTCACCGCCTCGAATAAATCCAAGATTTTTTCCCGTTCGCGAAAAGCATACATCAAAGGCGTCCCCATCGCGCCAAGGTCCTGCAGCAGAAAACCCATGAGCGTGGCGTGGTTCTGCAATCGCGACAATTCCGCGGTGATCACCCGGATGTATTCGGCACGCTCCGGCACGCTGATCCCCGCCAGTTTCTCCACCGCAAGCGCGTAAGCCCAATTATTCGTCATCGAATTGAAATAATCGAGCCGGTCCGTGTACGGCATCGAGCCCAGATAGCTTGTGCCTTCCGCGATCTTTTCATGGTTGCGATGCAGATAGCCGAAGACCGGTTTAAGCCGCACCACGGTTTCCCCGTCCAGAAGAACATCCATTCGGAAAACGCCATGCGTTGAAGGATGCTGCGGCCCCATCGATACCTCCAGGAAACGCCCCTCGTCCTCAGCCGATTCCTTTGGAAAAAGCCGATAGCCCACGCCAACGCCTACACCCATGCCCTCGCCTGAGTCCAGAATCCCGCCCGCGTTCTCTATTCCAATATCAGCCATTGGAGGCCTTCGGTGGATAATGTTTTCTAGCCTTTTCCAACACCTGGTTGTGCGCTGTGGGCTCAAACTCGTAATCGTCCGGCTCCACGTAGTCCTTGCGCATGGGGAAATCCTCAAATCCTTCCCACATCAGTAACCGTCGCAAATCCGGATGCCCATCAAAAATAATCCCATACAAATCGTAAATCTCCCGCTCCTGAAAATCCGCGCTGCGATACAGCGGTGTCAGCGAAGGCAGATGCGTCTGATCCCCTCGATTGACCGTGCGCATCCTCAAAACAAGCGGGCCGTGCTTGAGTTCCATCGAGTAAAGGTGATAAACCGCCTCCAAAAAACCCGGTTGCCGCGTCTCCACCTTGGAGTCAAATTCCTTTTCCACCCCATCCACACTCTTCAGCACCTTCACGGTTTGCTGCACAACTTTGTCCGGCCAATCGACACCCGTCACGTTCGAGGCATAATCCAATCGCAATTGTCCATCATCCCTCAAAAAACGCGCCACGGCCAATGCATGCTCCGCATCCGCCCGCATTGACGCAGGATTTCCAGGACTGCCGTTGGGAAGGATCTCCAATAGGGCTCCCGGAACCGCCTGTTCAACCCGCGCTTTGATTTGTTCGAGTGACTCCATTATTCATCAATCGTAATTTTAGGCGGACGCCACACCGCCGCATTGTACGGCGGCACAAGATCATGCGCTCCCTCGACCGGCACATCATAATCAGAAGGTTCGCTTTTCTTCAAAAAACGCGGACGGTCCGGTCCGGTCAATTTCTGTCCGTCGATCATCTCCTGCAAAAGCATCAAACCCTGTATGACGGCTTCCGGTTTGGGCGGGCATCCCGGTATATGCACATCCACGGGTATGTACCGGTCTATTCCCTTGAGGACATTGTAACCCTGCTTGAATGGCCCCCCTGAAATCGCGCACGCGCCCATCGCAATCACGTATTTCGGCTCGGGCATTTGATTATAAAGTCGCACTACCTGCGGCGCCATTTTCTTGGTCACCGTCCCGGCCACGATCATTAAATCCGCCTGCCTCGGGGACGGGCGGAACACCTCCGCGCCAAATCGCGACAAATCAAACCGCGCCATCGATGCCGCAATCATCTCAATTGCGCAACAGGCCAGTCCGAATCCAAGCGGCCAGAGGGAGTTCTTTCGACCCCAATTATACAGGGTCTCCATCTTAATCGTTATGATCCCCTGCCGACTGAGCTCGCTTCGCAAGCGTTCGTCCATAATGACTTACTTCCAGTTCAACACACCCTTCATCCAGGCCCAGGCAAGACCCTCGAACAATAATAGCACAAAAACGAGCATTGCGACGACCGCACCGGCCGGAAGCTCCAGAAAAGCGACCCCAAAAGGTATCAGAAAAATGGATTCCACATCGAAGACCAGAAATAAAATCGCGTACACATAATACTGCGATTGATATTGAATCCAGGCATCCCCTTTGGATTCCAACCCGCACTCATAGATGGCATTCTTTCGGGAACTGGGTTTCCCCGGGGAAAACAGGTTGGCCCAAATCCGCGCCAGCAATATCGGGATCAGGGGAAACGAAACCGCGATGACCAGAAAAACCGCCAAAAACTGGAGTGTATGTCCAATCGATCCCGTCATAATTCAATCCCAAACAACCGCAATCCCAAATTCCAACTCCGAAAACCCCACACGGGTGTCGCCAGAGGACCCGCCACGCAGGCAACTCTTACCAATTCTTACCAGTTCTTACCTATTGGCATCAGGCCCCGTCGCTTCGGGACGTCGCAAGCCGACATCATGGGCAATATCTTCAAATTCCGTATGGCCTATCGTTTCGAGCGTTTTTCCGCGAGCTGTAAGCTTCTCATTAATCTTGATGACCTTCTCGGTCATCACCTCATGCGTTTCCTTGGTGCCGCCAGCCAGCAAAAAATTAGGTCCGGTTGTAACCCGTTTATGCCCATCAGTGTCCAAACCTATACCCAAAAGCATGGACCGTCCGCTTTTATTATTCTTGTGAGGCAGTTTTGCCATCGGCCCAAACTAAAAGCAAAACTCATTCTGTCAAGTAGCTACACAATCATTTTGTCACTTTTTGGCCTCGCTTATTCCAAAAACCATCTTTTCTTTAAGATAATGCCTCCGTGCAGGGATTCGCGACGGCGTTGGGTTGTAGCGGGCCACCCTCAAAGGTTGGGGCACGGTAGTGTTGGAGAATGACGCCCCGGCCATGGCCGTCCCGGAATTCATCAAAAGAAGTGGTGCGCGAGGCGGGAATTGAACCCACAACCTGCGGCTTCGGAGGCCGTCACTCTATCCAATTGAGCTACTCGCGCAAACCGTCAGACCTGGCACTTGCCGGTCTTTCAAGGATGAGACGACAACCATCTCAACCTGCGTCAAATATGCCCGATTCCAAATCGCAGGCAAGAAAAACCACACCAAACCACACCCATTGCGGCTGAAATTCAAAAAAAACGGGTTATCCTCAAGACAAATGGTCCACTCAGGTTCCTATGCGCTCAACACAATGCGGCCCTGAAACGCCACAGATCCATCAACTCCCTCAGGTGGCAGGACAAATTTCTCCAGCATGCCGAAAAAGGCTCCAAAACGCCATGAAAGCACATAGGACGAATTAACACAGTCGGCCCAAAGAATTGAACGTGCAATTCTTCTCTCTCGCCCCAAAACCTGAATTGGCACGAGCGGGGAGAGAGCCGGAGAGAGGGGCTCATTTTATAGGCCTTGCTTCCTTGCCGAAGAATTTTGTCATGCACCCAGCTCTCTCGATCGCCGTAATTTCAAACTGCGGCAGGCTCTGGCGCAGCCAATCCTGGATCGATCTTCGGTTTTGCAGGCTTCGTTGCATCCCCCAAAGGAGTTGCGGCAAGCGCACCCGATGGCGGATCGATCACAGGGGGAACGGGAGGAGGCGTGAATTTGCCAGTCTTCACGATGTCCTCAACCTGGCTCCCATCCAAAGTTTCATATTCCAGAAGGGCTTGAGCGACCAATTCCAATTTGTCTCGATTGTCTTCAATGAGCTTCTTCGCCCGGGCATAGCCTTCATCAATCAATCGCTTCACTTCGAAGTCGATCATTTCCGATGTGCTCTCGCTGTATTCCTTGGATCGCACCATCTCACGGCCCAGGAACACAAACTCGCTGTCTTCTCCATATTGGACCATCCCCAGCTTCTCACTCATTCCGTAATGGCAGACCATCGCTCGCGCCAATTGCGTGGACATTTGAATATCCCCGCTGGCGCCCGTGGAAATATCGTTGGAAAAAACTTCCTCGGCGATGCGTCCCGCCATGCCCATCGCGATCATATCGAGCATTTCTTTGCGCTGCCGATTCCACATCTCCTCCTTGGGGAGCGACATGGTGGACCCCAGGGACTGCCCGCGGGGTATGATCGTCACCTTGTGCAATGGACTGGTGTGCTTGAGCAATACGTTGACCAGGGCGTGCCCAGCCTCATGCCATGCCGTGCGCTTCTTGTCCTCATCGGTCATGGCAAGACTGCGCCGCTCCCGGCCCCAGCGCACTTTGATGCGGGCTTCCTCCAGCTCAACCATTCCAATGGCCTTCTTGTTTTGTCGGGCCGCCTGCAATGCGGCTTCATTGAGCAAATTAGCTAGTTCCGCCCCCGAATACCCGGGCGTGGCCCTCGCGATAACCGACAGATCCGATGCCGGATCGAGCTTCACCTTTTTCGCATGTACCTTGAGAATCGCTTCGCGTCCGCGAACATCGGGCAAATTAACAATAATCTGACGATCGAAACGTCCCGGCCGCAGCAAGGCGGGATCGAGAACGTCCGGCCGATTGGTCGCAGCAATGATAATGATTCCTTCCTGCGTATCGAAACCGTCCATTTCCACCAGCAAGGCATTCAGCGTCTGCTCGCGTTCGTCATTGCCACCACCCAGGCCGTGTCCACGACTCCGACCCACAGCATCGATTTCATCAATGAACACCAGGCATGGCGTGCTTCGGCGAGCCTGCTCAAACATGTCGCGCACGCGGCTGGCGCCCACACCCACGAACATTTCCACGAAATCCGAACCGCTGATGCTGAAGAATGAGGCATCCGCCTCTCCGGCAATGGCTCTTGCCAGCAACGTTTTGCCCGTTCCCGGCGGCCCAATCATCAATATGCCTTTGGGGATGCGCCCGCCTAGCTTTTGAAACTTCTTCGGATCCTTCAAAAATTCAACCAGTTCAGACACTTCATCCTTGGCTTCCTCCACCCCGGCCACGTCTTTGAATGTCAGCTTGTTCTTGTCCTTGCTCATCAGGCGCGCCTTGCTCTTTCCAAAGCTCAACGCTCCCTTCCCGGCACTGCGAATCTGCCGGATCAGAAAGAAATAAATAATGACCGCCACAAGCACAATCGGCGCAACTGTGTAGAGAAAACCAATCAGCAATGTGTTCGGTTCTGCAGTGCGAAATTTGCCTGTGTTCAGGAGCTGATCCGTCAATTCCGGCGTCAGAAAGGTCTTGAGCTTGAATGGCGCGACATCCTCCGTCGTCTTGGACGGATGATACTTGCCGGTGATCTCCTTCAGGTCAGGCGACTGCGGATTGTAATTGATGATGCCTTCAGTGACCTGGCCGTTCTTGACGAGATTTACAAACTCCTGGTGGCTGATGGGCTTTTGACGGCTTTCCGCGTGATCCCGTAAAATCATCATTAACGGGATCAAACCCAGCGCCGCGATAAGCAAAATCCACCCACGAGGCGGTATTTTCCCATCGCTATTACGTTTTTCGCTCCGTAATTCGTTTTTATTATCGTCTGACATCTTAATAGAATTTGAGCGAAGCTAACACGCGCCATGATGGACTGCAACCCAGATATGACTTTTTGCCTGACTCGTGGCGCTCGGCCAAATCCTTCAGAAAGCCGAAAAAGGCCTTAAAACGGCATGGAAGCACATGGGCTTGGCAGTCCCCGGCACGCCATCCGCGATCTCTTCAGCCTTCATGCGTCCAATTGCCAAAAACTTGCGAAACACGCGCTCCACCTGCTCGCCCAGCGAGGCACGAGCGGGGAGAGCTAAAACCGTTGTGTGACTTGGAAATCGGTTTGAGCAAGCAGTTCTGTGGTTCATGCCCCCCATTTAACCGCTTCAGCCCGGTCATTGCCTGTTGCCTCTTCGCCTGACGGATACGGTGAAAAGAGAGTCCAAATGATCCAATGGGGACAATTTAAACGAACTTTGACAGCCATTCAGAATTCCGGAAACCCTTTCCTAAGCACTTTTAGAATGCAGATTCAATAGCTGAGAGCCAAGCACGGCTAATCACCAAGGCGACCAATGTAAACACAATCCCGCTGAGTATCAAAGCGGTCAACGCGAAGTGCAAATTCTCACGACCGGATTTAGAGATTTCACCATAAGCCCGAACTGCCGAATAGCATCCGTAAGATATGAAAAAGGCACCAATAGCGCCCATCATCAAGGCACCCGGACGCCAGTAATCGGGGTATCCCGGTCGAGTGATTCGGCTCAAAATATCAGAAGTCGGTTTGGGTGATTTGGACAGAACATTGCGATCCCCAGAAAATTTGACGCTTACGATTTCAATATTCTCGCTTTCAACGTAGTTCTTTATTTGCACTACTTGATCTTCGATGATGTGCTTAGTAACGAGCCACCGCGTAAGCCCATATGTGATAGACGTGCAGCCGATCAAAAAGCATGCGACCGATAGCAACGAGATTCTTGCTTGAAAAAGCCGTTGGAAGCTCATGGCTCAATTATGGTGGAATCAGTTGTATTGAACCAACCTAAGCGTAAATGGGCCAACCCAGAGTATGGTGTGGTATTCATCGTTTAATTTGTTCATTGGCCAACCTCTGGCGCGATGCCCGCCAGGCTTTTTATACCCCAACGGCAAATCTTTTTCACCACTCGTTTTTTTGGCGGCGGCACAGTTATTCACCGTTGGCTGCGGGGAGCTTCCCGGGGCTCTCCTCGACAACGGATGATGCCCTGTGGAAACCGTATCAGGGGATTTATTAGGAGTTCTTGTTATTTCATCGCGGAATCTTGTCATGCACCCGCGCATCTCTGCATCTCTATGCCATCCAACCCCGTTTGCGAGTTTGATCCTGCGTCTTTTGGAATACCGCACGGGCCAGCTTCGCGTTCTTTTCCACCTGGAAATCGAACATGCCCACGCAAATGAAGTCTGCCCCGTTTTCAAACGCAAACGGAAAGCCCGAACTTGGCTGTATCGCCCCAGCCGCCAGCACCTTGAAGGCGATCCACGGCTTCTTTACCGTCTGCATGAAGGCAATCGTCTTCTCTGGATCGAAATCCCAGTAATTGTCGGCCGAGTTATCCACCACATCCTGTGTCTGATCAGGTCGCCGGGTGGACCAATACTTCGTATGGTGGAGGGTCTTTACGTAGAAATCGGCGCCATAATTGTTCTTCTCCGACTCCATGATGACCTCCAATTTGTGCGCCCCAATGCCGCCCGGAACCCCTTGCGCCTTGATGAAATCGACACATTTGCCCAGAAGTTCGCCATGCCTTTCCTTCAAAAAATAATCGGACTTCACGCCCTGGATGTAAACGGCCACCGCGCCAAAATCGATCGACTGCTTCATATTGGTCTTCCAGTCGTCGATGTCAGGGTGCCCCTCGGCGATCCACTGAATCTTGCCGCCTCGCTCCTTCCAATAACGGCTGAAGACGTTCATGACGTTCTTGCGTGGATCCGCGATGATGGTGTTGACGCCCTGCTCCTCCAGCAACTGGAGCGTGTCGAGAATCTTATCATCCGTGTTATAGGCACGCATCAGGGACGGCACATAATGGAGGTCGCGGGAATGCGCCCAGCCACTGATCAGATTGCCTCCGGAAATCAACCTGCTTACGGTCAGGCTGCCAATCTTTCCCGTCGGCATGGTCCCCTTCGATCCAAACACAACCTTGGTTGTTGGAGTGGATTGAGCCTCGGCTGCGAGAACAGGGCTGGTTTGACAGGAAATGGCGACACCCGCAGAGGCCAGCGCAGTGCCGGAAAGAAATTCACGACGATTCAAACGGTGGTTCATGCGTCCGAGTGTTATTCATGACAAAAATATGTCAAATAAAACCATCCATGGCTTTCCAGGCCCAACGCAAACACCGTCCCGTCTGCTGCCGGATCTTGAATTCTTCAGAGATCCGCAATCCCTGCACCCAAAACAATCTTTGGTTTTCAGCTTCTGCCACAAATATCGACCGTCGTTTTGCAGCGGGTACCTTCAGATTGGTCAAAAGATCCTGAATCTTTGCAGAATGTGCCATTCCAATCGGTTGAAACCGATCCCCCGCCTGCCAATGCCGGAGTGCGGCCGAATTTCCAATGGCGTCCGCGTCAAAATATTCGCAACCAGCCAACGCTTTGTTGGTCTTGCGAGATTTCTCGGAAACGTTCCCTCGATTCGTTCCAGTTCCAATTTGAAGTTCTCTTTTTAATCGCCCCAGAGCCGTCCCACTTAAAATCTCCCATTCAATCTTTAATCCTTCGATTTGCGTTTGACCGGCACCATCACTAAAATCCAATCGCGTTTGCTCGGGACGAAAATCCAAAAACTTAGGAGAGCTTACTGCGATTCGTCCCTCCTCGTTACGAAGAGCATTCAAATCCCGCGCAAGACTCATCGATTGATCTGGATGGATCCGCAAATACTCCACCGCTTCAAAGTCAGGTTCAAAGCCTGAAGACCGCAATTGAAGACGGATGATCTGACGCTGCAACGCGGCCGGCAATTTTTCAAATCGCACCGGTTTCTTCATTGCCAACCACTTCCGGGCTTCGCATTTTGCAAATTCAGCCTCTGCTCCCACCGTTTCCATCAGTCGCGATATCTTGCCGTCCAGATCAGTCTGGAATTCGCTCCGCAGCATCGGCAATAGGCGATGTCGGATACGATTTCGCAAAATATCCGTCTTCTTATTCGAAGCATCCTCGCGATAAGCAATTCCCTCGTGCCGAGCATAATCCAGCAATGCCGATTTGGGTTGGTTGAGCAGGGGCCGGATCAGTCGCACCTCCGGATTGGCGGGCGAGTCATTGCACCACCGCATGCCCGCAATCCCCTCTCCACCCGCTCCGCGAAAAAGACGCAAAAAAAACAATTCCGATTGGTCATCGGCATGATGCGCAAGCGCAACCGTGGGACGCAGCGCCTCCACCGAAGGTTTCGTGCAGGACTTCATCTTCTGACGACCACCCCTTCCTTTTCCCGGCAGCGCACTCTCGAATCCGCTCGAAAACTCAATCGCTGCTTTCGCCAGAAATTCATGCCGCAATTTCCTGGCGGCCATCTCAAGGGAAATTCCGAGTTTCTTTTGCAATTCAGCCACGTCCCCTCGCCCGCAAACCATCGGCAGTTTCAGTTCCGAAGCAACTTTGGCCACCAGTCTTTCATCGGCATCGCTGGCCCGACCCCGCAGTTGGTGGTTGAAATGGGCCACCATGAGCTCCCACTGGTTGCGAGCCGCCATGGAATGGAGAACACGCAACAAAACCATCGAGTCCAGACCGCCCGATACCGCAACAACCATGCGGGCGCCCTTTTGAACAAGACACCGTTTTTCAAGGTTATCGCCGACCCCTTCAATCCAGGCTGGATCAAATGCGGTCATTCGCGGCTTCGACTCATGGAGAAGGAAACGTATTCCGTCTCAGGAATAACCATTTTCTTGATTTCGATTGCGAAGGCATCGGCCGCAAACTCCGCAAACAGCATTTCGATGATGTCTGCGGCCAGTTTTTCAATAAGTTTCCAGCTCCGGCCATCGCCGAAGTGAATCAAGCGTTGCGCCACTTTGTAGTAATCGACCGTTTTGGAAAGGTCATCCGTTTTTGCCGCCTCGGAAAAATCGCCTTCCATTTCCAGGGTGATCAGCAATCGTTGGGCCTGCGATCGCTCCGCATCAGGAACACCGACGTGGTAATACAATTCCAGATTGCGAATGGTGATTTTGTCCATGTTCTTCTTCACTGTTTAGATTGGACATGGTCCAGGAGAATCTGCGTCGGCCGGTTTAACGGAAGCTTCCTGGCTTCACTCAATGGCAGCCAGCGATATTCCTGCGCCTCGTCATTAAGAACCACATCAGCAACTTCACGGCAGCGGCATGTGTAATTCATCAACACGAAATGGGCGTCCCGATAAAACTCCGGGGAATGGATGCAATCCTGCACCAGCGTCCAACGGATATCGTCAATATCCAGGTTTGTCTCTTCCTTGATTTCCCGCCGCAGCGCTGCTTCCAGTGTCTCGCCCGTCTTCACTTTTCCGCCTGGAATCCCCCACAACCCCGACCATTTTTGGGTTCGAACCAGCAAGGCCTCCTTGGAATGATTCATGATGAGCGCGCCTACCGTCACAATCGGATGACCACCGTTGCTCCCATTGGTGGATGGATGCCATTCCATTTTATTTCGTTCAAGCATCTCCCATAATTCTCGCAGGTGCTCGACAATCACGTCAGGTTCGCTCTGCCGAAGCTGTTCCAAACGGTTGTAACCCGTCAATACCGCGCAGGAATGCACCCCCCCGCTCCGGGCGGCTTCGATATCGTGCTGCATGTCCCCCACAAAGAGCGTCTCTGATTCTGCCAGTTTGCGCGAATCCATAAGGATGCGGATTTGTTCGCGCTTGTCCAATACCCCGGAGTAAACCCCCTCAAAATATCCTGCCAGCCCCGTGGCTTCAGCCTGTCCAGGAAAATACTTCTTATTAACACTCGTCAGGATGAAGCACCGCAGTTTTTGTTCCCGGCAGTGTTCAAGGAATTCGCGGGCATGGGCCAATGGCTGCACGCGATGAGTGACATTCTGAAATCGCTCATGAAACCAAAGTTCGATCTGTTCCGGCGAGGTGTTGGGAACAAACCGCTGATAAAAATGAGTGAATGGAAGGCTGAATTCCGCCCGAAATTGATCGAGCGTCAATTCCGCAACCCCCGCGCGACGAAACACCTCGTTAGTCGCCTCCCAGACGGCTGGCAGGTCATCCACCAGTGTGCCTGACCAATCGAATATTATGTTTCTTATCATCAGCCGGTTCCACCGCATTTCTGCTGACCGGCAGCTTTCGCACGGGCTGCGCCCAAAATCAAGCCCGATTACTGTTGAGCACGATAGAAACGATTCAAGTTGGTGGGAGTCAAACCGTCAAGACGATGCGCGATATTGGTCAGGGTCACGCTCATGTAATCGGGCCAATTCTTTAATTCCGGCGCTGTTGAACTCTGAATGCGATACTGCGCCCCTTCGCGTCCGTAAACGATAAGTGACCTCGGAGTCTCTGCCCCTCGCATCGCCTCAAGTATGGGCTGTTTTGCGACAATGATGATCCGACTCCCAAACCCGGTAACTGCGGCCAGCGGCAATCCATCGGGCCTTGTCGAGGTCATGCCGGTAATGGTGACAGGCACAATGGCCGAAATCTGATCCAGCACGGTCTGATAGGCCAGTCGGGCCACCAGGGTCGGCTGGGAGTAAGTTTGATGCGAATCCACCCGCAAATTCAGATGCAGCGTTCGATTCCCCTCCAGTGTGGCCTGTCCGCCCTGAACCGCAAGCGGCACAACATTGATATTGGTGAACCGGCTCAACGGCAGATCCAGATCCACCGTGACATTGGTGATCGCGGCATTGCACTTCAAATAGATGCCCAGAAACCCATTGCTGCCTGCATACAAAATATTTTCACTTAAAGTCAGGGACAGGGAGTCCAAAACAAAGAGGCGCTCCTCCGCTGTTCCCACCACAAAATTGGAGGAATATCCCAGGTAGAAACTTTGCGTGGCCTGTCCAAGCGAGGGTCCCAGCATTTCAACCAGCAACCGCTCGTCCAGCGATCCTGCATAATTCGTCTTCCCGTCTTTTGACAGCAGCTCGGACAGATTGAAGTAAACCTGGTTGGTGTCCGCTCCATCCCCTACCACCGCCGCCAGCGGATATGCTGCGTTCGTGGTGGACAACGTCATGATGCGCCCATATGTGCGCACACCGGGAATGGTCAGCAGAAGTTGTTTGGAGTCGATGATAAAACCGTTGGATTCTGCGGTCGTAATCGCAGGCAAATCTCCAGAATCCGGCCATTGTGCCGCGATCACGCCGTTAACCTTCGCGCCCACGCGATAATAGTACTGCGTCGCCGGCTTGCAGCCTGATATTTGCGCCATGACCAGTCCCACCTTTTTGGTTTCCACGCGTGTGGCGGTTTGAGTCTGTCGCTTTTCATACACGCTATCCCCGATGGTATTCCCACCATTCAAGGGGAACCATTCGATCCCAACAATCCCAGCCAGGTTGGTCTTGCCCTGCGGATCGGCAAAAATAGACACCACTGGATCAGAAGCGCCCGCCACGGACCACACCAGGGCAAATCCGGCGGATCTGACATTCACAGCCTGAACGCCGGATATCGACACCGCCCCCGCCGCGCCAATCATGCCGGCAAGATTCAGGAGTAGGGATAAGGCAAGAACTCTTAATGCCCCATTCCCGTATGAAAAACCCCATTTTCGTTTTATCATCGCTATGGTCCTTTTTAATGATCCGCGCCACTCGTCATCACCGATCCCAATCCCATGCGTTGCAATCCGGGTTGTCCCTGGCGTGCCAGCGCCTGCTCACCGCCTGCCAGAATCACAACCCTCCGGTAGCCATTGGCCTGCAAGCTGCGCGCCGTCTCTTCAGCGATTCCGTTGCCGGTGTCTATGAGCACCAATAAGGGTGCGGATTCGCGCCGGTTGGCACTGGATTGTTTTGCGCCTGCCAGACTGAATGGGGATGGCGAAATCACCGCCCCCGGAAACTCTTTGCTGAGATCCGTCAACGCGGCTTCAGAAACATTGGTCGCGCTGTTCACGCTTTGACGCGTGGCGGGACTGTTCCGCCGCAGATCCACCAGAACAACATCAGTCAATTTCGTTGTCTTGAGTTGATCGTACGTGATGTGGACCAGGCTTTCCGGCTGCAATCCCATGGGCCGGGTATTGCCGCCCTGCGCTGTTTCCCATGCGGCAAAACCGCCATCCAGCGCCTCCGCCTGAATCCCGGTTTTTCCATTGAGACAGTTCACCGACTCCTCCACTTTGTCCCGACCCAGTCCTTCCGCGCAAACGATGACCTGTCCCAGCGCGGGAAGCTTTTTCGCAGACAACAGATTCGCCGGAATGTTGATCGCGCCCTCGATATGCCCATTGCGATACAGTTCGTTGGGCCGCACATCGATGATCGTCACGGGCTTGCCCTCCGCCAGGCGCTTCTGCAAATCCGCGACCGTTGCGCCATGGCCCTGGCAGACGCCCGCCAGCAGCCAGACGGCAGCGACGGCTGGCAGGCCTGCGTAATTGATGATCTTTTTCATTTCAAATTGTTTCCTCTCAAATATTTTTCGATCGCGTTCAGGGTTCCGGCCGCCACTGCGTCACTGCCGAATCCATATCCACAAAGACCACCGCCGCGCGCGGGATCGGAAAATCATCACCAATCAACCGGCTGTTTCGCACTTCGGCCACCAGCCAGCGACCCGATTCCGATTCGAGAATTCGGATCGCATTGACCTTGTCCACACCCAACTGCCGCACCATTTGATACGCGGAATAATCATTGGGAAACGCGGTGTAGCTGATGGCATTGACACCCGCGCTCAGATCGGCAAAGCCCCGGCCATTGACCCCCAGGTCGATGACTTGATTCGTATCGAACTTCACCCACAAAAACGAACCGCCGGCCAGCACGAAATTGGTTCCGCTGAATTGTCCTTTGTTCCATCGAGCCGTCTCAAAAGTAACCGTGGGCGTCAACGAAGCGACTCGCGTCACTTCCGTCACACCGGCCTGCGCATTCCATCGCGACAGCAAAGTTCTGGCATCATGCTGATTGGCAGCCAGCGCCTCGGTCACCGCCACGATATTCTGATTCTGGAACACGGGCTGCAACGACGGCAACTCCGCGGACATGATCGTATTCTGCCCACCGGCGCTATCCTGCCACACCACGTGACTGGCGGCCAATGCCGGACGCGACTTGGTGGTCATCGTGCGCGTGATCGGCACGATTTGTCGCGTAGGCAGATGGATGAGCCGTATATTGGCCACCGAGACGCCCAGGGAATCCTCCTCGCAAACGCACCACGGCCCATCGATGAACGGCCGGGTCTCGTTTTCGGCGGTTTGCGTGATCCGCACCTCCGTGTCCCGAAGCAAGTCGAACGCGTAAATGTCCACCTGGCCGTTGCGATTATCCTGCCACACGACCTCGTTGCCGTGGATGGCGGGATGATACTGGCCAAAGGCATTAGTCGTCAAACGCCTCAGTTCGCCGCTCTCAAGGTTCTTAAAGTAGATCTCCCCGGCTCCCACATCCCGGGAATCCTGCCAGACCACCCGGCCCGCCTGCACGTCCGGATCCAGTTCATCCTGCGTGCTGTCTGAAACCGATTGAGTGACCCCTGTTACCAGGTTCACCGCCTTCAACTGTTGCGGCGCCTTGGCGTCCAGGGACGACTTGGACTGATAAACGACCCAGGGCCAATCGACCGTTGGATTGGTTTCATCGACATCGGTTGTCGAGGTCAGTGCTGAGGCCTGGCCGCCCGACAATAGATCGCGAATCCATATGTCCCACCCGCCATTGATTTGCCGGGACTGCCAGACCACAAAGCGGCCATCTGTTCTTGGCTTCTCCTGGCTGCGAGTGCTGGTCGTCAAACCGAACGGGGCATTGCCGGGTATCAGCAAATCCTGCGCATAGATTTGCGAATTGCCCGAGCTTTGATCCTGCCAGACGGCCCAACGTCCGCGCGCATTCGGATTCTCAGGTCCTCGACTGGCGGCGGCGAGCGCATTGAAAGACCCGGCGAATTCGCCCAGTTGCACCAGCTTGGTCGCGTAGGTGGACCGCCCCACCTGATCCTTGAGTGTCAGCCGCACGGTGTACCACCCGGGAGGCATGATCGTCCCCTGCTCGTTCCGGCCATCCCAGGCAAAACTCTGCGGCAGGAATCCAACATTCCGATTGGTCACACTGCGCACAAGCGTCTTGGATGAATAATCGGAGCCGTAAGCCGGATCCACCGTCCAGGCAGCCGTTGTTGGATTATTCGTTGGCTGCCACGCGCCTGAGTACAGGCCGATGACAGAAATGTTTTGTGGTCCCGCTCCCAGATTCGTGATCGAAAGAGGAACAGCCACACCGGCGGGCGCGCGATAATAGCCGTTGCTCAATGTCCACCGGTACAAATTAACTCCCGTGCCTGCAACTTTGAGCGTCGCAAAAAGATCGCTCGTTGGGGTGGCCGGCGTGCCCGTGATCTGGGTCGGCGGAGCCGCTGGATCAACGGTCCATTGAACCGCCACCGCATTGGTTTCCGCGCCATAGTCTCCGTATGCGGAGCGTCCCAGCACCTTCACGCTATGCTGGGCTGCGGACAGATTGAGCAAATGCAATATTTGCGCCACCGGCTTTTCAGCGCTCCACGCGCCGCCATCCAGACTGTATTTGTAAAAATCCACCCAGTCGCCGCGGATGACCAAATGCGCAAGAGTGGCGGCAGTGGGCGACGATGGCACCCCTGAAACCACAGGCCAGCCCATGACTCCCTGGAAAATATCCAGATAGGCATCCACCGGCACGGGGCTGAATCCCGCGCGGTAACGAATGTCGGCGGAATTCGGGCGAACGGACAACGCGTCTCCGGAGGTAATCACCGCCTGCGTCGCGCCAAGGAAGCTTAATAAAGTCGGACCCGCGTTCCCAACCACAAGCACGGTGGAATTGGTTGCCTCCCGA
Organism: Verrucomicrobiia bacterium; assembly: GCA_963664225.1. Classification (GTDB taxonomy): domain Bacteria; phylum Verrucomicrobiota; class Verrucomicrobiia; order Limisphaerales; family UBA1319. The sequence goes on along the minus strand of OY760937.1, from coordinate 5,560,047 downwards.
TTCCCACTGGCATCCTGCCCGTAATACTTGAGCGCGTATTCTCCCGGCGTGCGCAGCACAAATGGATACGCCGGTATAAACGCGCTGTTTGTCAGGCTGTAATAAATACTGACCGGACTTTGATCTTCCGCTGTGAAGTACATTTGAGCATCGGGCGTGATGTAGTATCTCCCGTTGGAATAAGCGGAAGTGCCGACAAACCGCAAAGTGGTCGCAGGCGGTGTCGTATCGATGCTCGATGGAGCATACTGCACGGTATAAGTGTATTTTTTGAGATCAACGAGATCGAACAAGTTGAGATAATCGGACCGGGCATTGGTCACTTTGGCATACCGGGTATTGGTCCACATATTATGGGGGTTGATCACCTTGCCGTCCGAACGAACGATGCTCTCGATTTTCAACCGGTTTTGCCCGGGATCGTTCAACCTCATATAGCACCAGCCGGAACGATCCGCATCCAGGCTGATCCTGTAGGCACCGGGTGTGCCCGATATCGCATCGATGGTGGTATTCGCCAGATAGTTGACGGGCTCGACATTCCCCTCACTTTCGTAAAGCGCGTCCGGTATCATGTTTTCGTCACGATCCGTGTCCGCGAGAAAATCGAGCAATTTATCGCGGCCCGGCATGTCGTTAAGAACCTCATGGGCGATGAAATACGCGTTGATCGATTTGATCACCGAGGTTTCCTCACCACCCAGGTCCGAAGCATGGGTGAACGAAGCCTTGAAATCGGTAAACTCTCCCGAGAGCGATGTGATCATGTCCCAGGAGGCTTTCTGCGCCTCCCCCGGGTTTAAATCGCCCAGCACCACGGTCAGGTTCGCATTATCGAGCGGCGCGTCATTAACCCGCGACCCAAGCAATTGCGCCACCAACAATAGATGCCGCTTGTTTTCCACAATTTGCGGCTGCTGCGACGCGATTTTAAGTTTGTGCGCAATGCCATAGCCTGAGTTCTTTACCAGCACGCCGATGGAAAATGGAATCGGGCTTTCCACCTCGGGCGTGAAAGGATTGTCACCTTGCACATCTCTCGGTTGGAAATAGGTGATTTCCAATTGCGGCTCGGGCCTGACCACAATCGTGTCCGGCAGGGCCTGCAACACATCGCTGGGCAATTGTATTCCCTGAAACTTCCCGCTGAGCTTGGCGCCCACTTTATAACGGACTCCATCAGGGGTGATTCCACCAGCCTTGATCTTGGGAATGATGAACCAGCGTATCACCGCCTTCTTTGTGGGCCCGATCACTCCCCCGCCATTCACGTCGGAAATATTCTGCAGTTCCGGCGCGCGCACGAAAAACAGGGATGAGGCATCGTTGGCCACGCCATTCGTGGACAACGCCGGATTCTCGAACGTGAGATCGGCGAAAAAGTCTGTGATCGGATCATTCCCGTCATTATCGGTCACTTCAAGAGTGGCCTCAAAACCGATGCGCTCCAACGTCAATTCTTGAAGGATCACGATCTTGACCTGAGCGCAGAGTCCGCGCTGTTCCTGCTGTGCCGAAGCAGTCATGGCGCAGTATAGAAACAAACCGCAAACGCATGAGCCAATCCATTTAGGGGCAACATTCAGTATGCGTTCAATGGGCTTCATGAGATTTCGAATTAAAATCGATGGAGTCGTTTTCATTGCGCCACCCCCTTCCCTGCGGCGACCTGTTTCACTCCACCCAAACCGCACATATCGCGCACAAGCACCCCGTTTGCATAAAAGGCGCTGTCGCCTTTTAACTGGAACGAATGGACGCGTATCGCCTTGTCCAGCTTGTGATTGGTCAGCACCTTGATCCGCTCGTTATTTGAATCCACAAGGTAATCCCCGCCTTTCAGATTGCATGCGGCCATCCATCCGCGCCCGTCCACCCAGAACAGGTGTTCGTCCGTTGTAATGATCTCCCGATCCACTCCATGCTCCAGCCCATCGCTGATCGTCAGCTTTCGCACGGGTGTTTGGTCGCGCGTAAATACTTCGCGCACTTCGGCCACATTTCCAGCGTAGGAACCGGTCTTCACCCGGTCGCCCACCTTGATGGATGCAATCGGCCTTGAGGTTCCATCCGACATCAATACCGGTGTGTCCGCATCGAAGCACTGCAAATTGCCAATCTGGAATGCGTTGTCTGATCGCGGTCCCGGGTATGACGAGAACGGGCCGCTGTCGGGTAAGGGAAGAAAATTGCCGATGATGCAACTGATCAATCCCCCAATGGCCCCGACGATGAATTCCTGGGCGCTGCCGATCGCGCCTGCGATCTGGCCTATGGCGAATATGATACCCACGGACGCCAATGCGGTCTGCGGATCCAGATCGGATATGCACCTCTCTCTCGCCTGGAATATGGCAGCCAGTCCCCTGAAGATATTGGGATCCGCAAGGCTGCCAAAAGGCATCATCCCCGCAACGCACTGGGCAAGATCGTCCGAGTCGGGTATTCGCTGTCTTTTCAATGACTGGGTCGTGTTGGTCGTGGTTCCTGCCGAAGCGTTATAGGCAAATGTGAAAGGCACTTCGACTTTTTGCATCGGCAAAAGAACCGGAATGAATTCGATGAGCGGTGTCAATTTGCCGCCCCCGGTTTCCGCGCCCTCGATGGTCACATCGGTCATCTCCAGCAAACCGTAGTTTTGCACGGTGACAATCCAGTTTGCCTCGAATCCGGAATCGATCTTCTTGAAATCCTTGAAAGGCGGATCGACCACGAGCACACCCACCGGAACATGGGTTTCAAACGTTTGCTCGATCTTGATTTCGTATTTGTCCGTGTAGGGCACTGGAACCACATTGAATGTCACCGTCACCAGGCTCTTGGCCAGCCGCGTATGCACCTGCACGGTCTGCGAAGGCACCACCGTGATGGTCCCCACCGTGCTGCTGTGCCCCGGCGCGTTCACCTGCCACGACCAATCGCCTTCCTGCAACCCATCCACCGTCACAAGGCCGTTGCCGTCTGTAATCGATGGTGTCAGCTCCAATTGCAGCAAACTGCTGCGCAACCGCACCGTGGCATTCGATACCGACTGCCCAAGGTTATTGTCCACGAAGAATTGCACCGACCCCTTTTGATCGGAGGTAACCAGCGCATACAAACGCACTTTAAACTCCGTCTGCGCATTGGTCCCGCGAATCGCGATAAAGTCGTTGTAATAATTGAGCGGTGTGTCACTCGGCGGTGTGAACACCACACTGAAGGTGTTCGATTGGCCAATCCCAATATCAGGCAGATGGATCGTGCCGTCATCGGACACGGGCAGGTTGACGTTCATCCACGTCACATTGGTCGGAGCCACTAATGTAACCCCCTTGAGATCCTTGAGACCGCCGTTCACAACGGTCACCTGTCGGCTCAATATCTTGCCGCGATCCAGACTGACCTCCAGATAGCCCACGGCTGGATTGACCACGTTAAGCACCGGAAGGGCCGGCAACAGGGTCACATTCCCCACAAACGTCGCCAGCGCTCCTTGCTCGGAACGAACGTCAAACTCGATCACTGCCTTGTCAGGCGCGTTTGGAGACGCCTTCAATCGAAATCCCGCCGTCTGGTTCTTCCCCTGCTCCACTTGGAATCCCGCTCCCAGAAGGTTCGTTCCGGTGATCGTCGTTATTTCATTATAATTGGTTCCATCCACGACATAGGCATGAAACTCGGTCGTAAAACCAGTTAACGGAATGTCCCCGGGATTGACCAGGCTCACGCTGAAATCCATCGTGTCGTTCTTCGACATCCGAATTTCCCCGCGGGATGGCGTGGCATACATCTTGTAAACGGACACTTGCGCCTGGTTGAGTTGGTCGAACACATCCGGATGCGCGGCCCACAACATCAAGGTGCCGCCAAAACCAGGCATGGTGGAATAGGAATACTGGTAGTTGCCCTGACTGTCGGTCGTCGTTTCCTTGAACCAGTTGAACCCGCGGGTTGCAAATCCAATCTTCAAAGGCGCATTCGCCAATGGCAGGCCCGTGGATCGCACAATGGCCTTCCCGGAAATGACGATCGGATCCTCATTGGAATAACCCGTTTTATCCGTCGATGCCGTTCCAAAATAATCTGTCTGCCGCAGGCTCGATGACATTGAGCCCGATATCGGACCTGATTCCAGCACTTCCGGATTGCCCAGCCGGTAATAGATGCGGCTGGCCGCCACTTCGAATGTGGTGCTCGCGCTGGATCCGAGTGCTTCGGGCACCAGCACTGCCGCCACAGTGAAGTTGATGGATCCGTCCGGTGTCACCCGGACATAACCCCGTCCATCGTTCATGAAGAAGGTCCCCTTGGGCGTTCCACGATAGGCCGTTCGGCTCACTTCCTGGCCCAGGGCATTCTTGACCGCCACATAAACATCCCCGGGAGCCGCCCCGTTTTCGCGCACCACAATCACATTGATGTCCGCATAGCCGCGGTTATACAGCCGCACGTCGAAATCCGTCAGTCCGCCCGCCAGCGGCGGTTGACTCGCGGAAAGGCTCATCATGAGACTCGGTTCGAGCACGCTGGCAAAATCGAAGGTGCGCTGGTAAATCACCGAGCTGCCACCCAGGTCGCTCGATTGGATGACGCGCATTCTCATGGATTGCGCATCGACCGTCGTGGCACTGGCAAACACCACATCCCGATTATACCAATTGCCGGAAGCCACTGACTGGCCGACCGGAATGGTTTGTGTCGTTGTGACCCCACCACCAGCCACACGGCGCAACTCCACCGTCTCCAGCGGAAACACGTTGTTGACGGTCAGATTCGTCACGGATACCCGATAATTATCAAAATATCGGGTCACCAATGGCTTGCTGACAGTGTCGCCACCGGCATTCGCCAGCAAGTCCAGCGTCACTGAATAGATCTTCACCACGCGCGGCGCGCTTTCTTCACTCTTTGCATTAACGGCCCGCACCACGTATTCGATGGCATCGTTGCCAACCGGCAGATTGTCCGTGTAGCTGGCCACCGTCAGCGCGCTTGCATTTTGCTTGATCCCATTCCGATAGACATTGAAACCGATCGCCGTCGTGTCGCTGGATGTCCAGGAAAGCACAGGCGCCTGGCCTGAATTGACCAGAACCGCCAGGTGCTCCACTGCCCCCACCAGCATGTCAATCGTGGCCGGCGTGCTCAAATTCTCGTTGCCCGTAACATCCGCCGAACTTACGGTATAGCTCGCCACGCCTCGAGGCGGCGCATCGACCAGGTTGGTCCCCGTGCTGGTGCTTCCAATCAGAACCCCATTGCGATAGACCAGATATTTGAATGGCTTTTCACCCGCAGGCGGCCGCCAACTGATCTGCACGCCTGAACTGGCCAATTCCGCCGCCACATTCGTGGGAGCCCCGGGAGGAGTCCTGTCCGACACTCCAACGACGATCTTGGATGGGTTGCTCTCGGAACCACGCCGCGACGCCGTCACCGCGTAGGTGTAACGCCCGTCGGCTGACGGCAAATCATCCAGACCGTTGGTCGAAAGATTGTCCGCAACCAGCGCCGTGGGCGCGGTCGTGTTGGAACCCGGCTCTCGATACAGCCGGTAAATATCGGCGTTCGTCACCGCATTCCATGTCAATCGAACCAGTCCCCCGACGATTGTCCGGGCGACAAAGTTGGTGGGTGTCTCAGGAGCCGATGGCAGCGCGGTATTGTAGATTTCAAGCACCGCGCCAGAGGTGATATTGGTGCCGGTGTTATCCAGCGCATCCACGGCGGTCATCGCGAATTGTCCGAAACCCGAACCCATGGAGGTTTGCAATGGCAGCAATCCAACCCAGTTGGTCCCCGTTCCGCTCATGGTGACACCCACCTCGGCCCCGATTGGCGGAGTGAACTTGATGATCGGCGGCGTTCCGGTCTTGGCCGGCTTGCTCAAGGTCAGATTGACACTCACGTTGGTCGGAACAAGGGTCTGAACCGGACTGGCCGGCAATGTGGCGATGGATCCCACTGGCTGGATCACATCGATGTTAAACGGTTGTCCGGCCGGTGCGCCGTTAAAGACATTTCCTGAAACGTCCTGTCCGCTCACATTCCAAATTGCAAGACCTGAAAGCGTCGTATTGGAAATAACGATCGCCGTCACATAGCTGGATGCCGAAACATTGGTCAGGTTCAGCGATATGGGCGTGGAATTCGCCGGTTTCAGTGTCAGGCCGGGTGTTCCAGTGAGCGGCTCGCTTGCAGTCAATGTGACCTGGACCGGACCAACGCCAACAGGTGGCGACTTGTCGTAACTGATATTGAATGACGGTGCCGTGGCATCGTATTTAAGCGATACCAGGCTCGACATCGGGCTGTGATTCCCAGCGTCATCGTAGCCCAAAACCCCAAAGTAATAAGTCCCATCCGCCAATCCCTGCACCGCATAGGTTGTTAGGCTGAGGACCAGGCTCTTTCCTATGGCCTGATTTGTGGAGATAAACGGCGTCTTCGCCCAGAACACCTGGAATTTCGAAGGCCTTTCTCCCACCTTTGCATAATTCCAGCTCAGGTTGACTCCGAAGTTGGGAACGTAGATGGGCGCATCCAGAACGACGGCCGATGGCGCACCCGTATCCAGCACGATTCTTCTGGTGATGGAGCGACTGCTTCCAATGTCATCGTATGCGATCACGACAAGTTCATTGGCCCCTTCCACCAAAACCATATTATCGAACTTGAATCCACCAGTGGCATCCGCCACGGACGTGGCCAAAAGTGTTCCATTGTCTGTCAGCCGCAATCCAATATTCGGTTCCGCTGTTCCCGCAACGGACACAGTGGTTTGAGCCTGAATGCCGTCGCTAGCGGGCGTGACGATGAACGGTGCGGGTGCGGGTGTGGGATTGATCGTCACATTGCGCTCTTCCGTCGCAATGCTTCCGCCTTTGTCACGTGCCAGCAATTTGACGCGATGAATTCCCGGACTCAGCGTTCGCATGTCCCATCTCCGGGAATAAATTCCAGTGGTGACGCTGTCGGCAAGAACGTTGTCGGCGTAGAATTCCACGCTCTGGATTCCCAACACCGCTGTCGCAATGCCGGTAACCAGTAGCGGTCGGCTGATGACCTGGCCTTCGGCAAGGTTGAAGTTAATGATTTGCGGGCCGGAGGTGACATATTCCACCTGCAATAATAGCGGTGTGTTGGTGTCGCCTGTTGTGCTGCGAAATTGGACAAAAATGCTCTTGTGCCCTCCTCCGTCAGAAAGCTGGAAGATCTGTCGTGACGCAAAGGGCGCAAAAAACGTGCCTTTGAATGCCGAATCTTCACTCGCCCGCATCGATTCCGCTGTGCGACATGCGAATTTCAGCTCCAACGATTGGCTGCTCACTCTCGTCAATCCTCCCACAATACCCGCCGCGGGAGTCAGCAACGGTTCAGATTCCAGGAACCCTCTCGCATCGACATTTCCCGTCAATCGTGACACCACGTCCGCTTGCAGCGGCGTGCCCCACCAGTTTTGTGTGGCCACAAGGCCAAGACTTCCCCGAGCCCAGGCATTGGTGGCGTTGTTCTTGATGACCGAATTCCAAACCATCAATCGCGACGTGTCGGATTGCATCGCACCAACCTGGTTCAAGCTGATCAACGCATCTTTGGTCGTTAACGCAGCCCCATTCGTGAGTCGAAGTCCCGACGGAGCATTGTAAACCGCCGAGAAGGCATCGACCACCGGAGTCGCATTGTCCAAAACCAAACCCTGCCCGTATTTGACCCATACCTGCGTTAATTTGGAGGCATTGGCTGCGTTGCCCCTGACAACCAATCCGGCCCAATCCCCTGCGGCCGGGCTTCCGCCATTGGTGTCTGAAGACGAGGTCAACACAATGGGATCAAGGGCTGTCCCCTGGGCCATGATCAAACCCTGATCGACGACAATGCCCGATCCAGGCGCAAATCGAAGTGTTGTTCCGGCGTTGATCGTCAATGTCACCCCGTTGGTCACCACCATGGTTTGATAAATATCCACCGTTTGATCGATTCCACCGATGGTCAGATTGGCGGCGATATTCCCCGCATACGGATCCGACCATTGCCGCGTGGTCACCACGGGAATAAACCCGTTCGTTGCATTCACACCCACCACGGCAAAATAGTATTTCTTCGATCGATCCAGGGCATCGACTTGGGCTTGCCGCGTTTGCGCATCGAACGACGCGCTGGGCGTCATTCCGTTCACAATCGCGAACGGTGAATCCTTCATGTAGAGCCTGAATCCGGAGAAGCCAAACAAGGCGCTGGTGTCATATCCAGTCCAGGAAATGCGGGCCGAGTTCGGACCCACGGCAGCCACATCAATCGTCACTTTCGGAGGCAGTGTGGTCGGCAGCTTGATCTTGAGCGGCGTCACAGTGCCAGCGCTATTGCCGGCGATGTCCGATGCGATGACCGCAATATAATAATCGGTGTCGAGACTGAGGTTTGAAACCTGGAAGTTCCGCGCGCTTGGGGCCAGTCCCGTAATCGGGGAAAGACCCGCCAATGTCGTGAAATTGGTTTGCACCAAATAAACTCTGAATCCCGCCAGGTCCTGTGGAGCCGCATATCCGGACCAGCCCAGCACCACGGAACTGGCATTCGAGGAAACGAGACTGAAAACCGGCTGGACCGGAGGAGTCGCATCCACCATTGCGGCATAGACGTTCGTTCGATCCAGCGTCAGGCCTGATAAATCCTGCGCCTTGGAAATCCAAACCTGGTTCGTGCCATCCATCCCGGTCGTCAAGACAATGGGCGGCGTGGAATAGGTGTCATTGTTGGAAGCCGTCGTGCTCCATTGGCCGCCGCTGGCGACCACGGGTTGAACCGCCGATTGCGCATTGGTCAGCACAATCTGGGGTTCCGGTGTCCCTCGCATGGACCGGTCGAACTGGAAGGTCAGCACGTAGTTGGTCGTCAATGGAACCGGATTGGTGTAATTCACCGAAACATTGACCACCACCGGCAAAATGCTGCGTCCATCGTATTCCGCGACAATGGCGATGTTCGTCGAATCCAGCGTTGAAAACGTCTTGGAAATCGACGGCGCATTTCCGAACGGATTCCCGTTCTGTGTAAATCGTTTGAAGGTATAGGCCATCGGCCCATTCGTTACGGCGGCCGGCGCCACAATCGAAACCGTCTGGCCGTTGTTGTAGGTGCCCGCGCCGCTCACCGCCGCGACTCCCGCCGGCAGCGTGGCCGTGGTGACCACATGGAACACGTTCGCCTCCACAAACCGCGCGATTAACGCACGGTTGGTGTACACTCCAAATGTCAGGCTGGTTTGGGTGCTGATCGCAGACCCGTTTTCCACCCAATTCGTAAACCGATAGCCATCGTTGGCGATGGCCTTGAGTGTGTTCGTGACTCCATAGGCGTACGTCCCGGCTCCGGTCACCGTCCCGCCGACCGCAGGCACGCTGACGGCTGCGATCTGGAATACCGGCAACGCGAAATTCGCCGTCAACTGCCGGTCCCTTGTTACGCTGAACCGATATGTATTGCTGGCGGTTTGGAATGTTCCGTTCTCCGTCCAGTTCAGGAAGGAATACGGTTTATCCGTCGTGACCGGTATTGCGGTCAATTCGGCCACGGAACCGATGACATACTGCCCGGCGCCGGTGATGGTTCCCGCCCCTGCGGGATTCGCCCCCGCTGCGATATTGTAGATTTGCGTGATCTGGAAGGCACCATCCACGCTGTTCCGCTCGGCGTTCGCGTGGCTGGTGGCGTCATATTCGTAAATATTATTCCGCGAGTCCGTGGTCACTCTGACAAGGTAGTTTCCAGCCGTCGAGGTCTTCACTGAATTCGTGCGTGCCAGCGTGCTGTTCACGGGCAGCGCATTGGTCGTCAAGGCTTCCTGATCCAGCAGCACCTCGCCTGAGGTCAGGTTCTTGACCAGTATCCGCTCATAGAAATTCTGCGTCGAGTCAGCCTTTCCGCGATTCGCGGTCTTCCATGTGATGGTGTAGCTGCCCGCATTGTCAGGCCCCGCCACATTGAGATCCTCCACTTTCAAATCGACATAATCAGCCAGTGTGATGTTGAAAGTGTGGTCTGATACCGTTGTGTTATCCGCCTCAAACAGGAATTCATTGACCGCGTTCCCAACGTCCGTCTGCACAATCAAATAATACGGCCCGCTGACTCCATCCGGGATTTGTGCGGTGCGCGTCACCGTATAACCCGCTCCGGGAGCCAATGCCCCGGCATGAGGAAACACGCCCAGCGAAATATCGTCCTCGTCACCAAGTATGATGTTCTGTGAAAGCACCGCCCGATCCGACCACGCGGCTGCGGGTGTGGCCACGCTGCCAATATTGGTCACGGAGAAACCGAAACTGATCGACCCCCCGCTCGTGATGAGCCCCGTTGGAGGTATGAGGCTCGTGACCTGTAGATTGGGGAAATTCACATTTCCCGAAGGGATCACCTGGAAATCGACCACGTATTGCTCGGTGATTCCTCCCACGCCTTCGGATCCGCGTACAACCGCATAATAGGCGCCGTCCTGTGTGATGCGAACCTGCGCCACCCCATCGTTGGGACGCCCGCCTGGCGCTTCCGCAAGGTATTGATTATTCTTGTCGTAAAGACTCACCACCGGCGACAACCGGCTGGTGGATGGCAGGCGCACGCTGACGAAAACCGTCGAGCCATTCGTGATTCCTGCAATGCTGTAATAATCCAAATCCCCGCTGGTTCTGATGCAGCCAGCCATGCTCCCATATCGGCCCTGACCTCCGGGCGCCAGGGCGATGGCATTGGCATGCGCGATATCGTCGTTCCCTTCGGCTTCCATTTGCATCGGCGGAACCGCCACGCCCAGTCGAATTCTATACTCGTAAAAATAATTATAATAATGTTCCACCCTGATGGTATAAACACCATTGGTTGGCAGCAACAGCACACTGCTCAACCCAGACCCATAATAGTCGCTGGTGAAATCAGCGAGATTGTTGCCGTTCGGGGCAAAGATCTGGTAATGTAATTGACTGCCTCCGGGATGATCGGGAATCTCCACGCTCAAAACCACGGATTCATTCGTGTGCCCATCGAATTTCCAAAAATCGACATCCGAGGCGCTGGAGAGATTTCCCCGGCCGCCGCCCGACTTGAATCCGGTCGGATCCTCGATCAATGTGATCGGGGTTGCGGTTGCAGCAGTGTTATTGTTGCGGGTCTCAAAGGCGAATCCGCCGATGGAACCGATCGCAAATGTCCTGATAAACGGTGCCGCGATTGGATTCCCGGAACGGTCCTTCATGGCGGTTGAAATCGTCAGCTGATTCAATCCCGGCTGCAATGGACCATCCATTATGTGATACGCCGCGGACAACCCGCTGCCATAACCGTCGCACTGGATGGTGTAGAGTATATCGTCGCCAGTCCCCAGAATCCCATCGTCCCCGGCCCCGCGGAATTCATAGGAACCTGGGTCCGTGACGGTCGAGGCGAGCATGTCCTTGGAAAAGGCCACTGTGAAGGTGTCAAGGATCGCGGAATTTGTGCTGCCTTCATCCGGCAAACTGACGGAGGTGATTACGGGCGGCAATGTGTCTGACAAATCCACCTTGAGAATGTATTGCGCAAACAGAGGATCGTATGGTTGCTCGGCAAACGAACCCCATTGAGGAGTCCCTTCAATGGCGCCGTCGCGGGCAAACGCACTGTAATCCTTGACCACGCTTCCGCTGCCCTCGTTGAATTTCCAAAAACCAATGATCCCCGCATCGCCAGGGGCGGTTGCGTATCCGATGTCCCTCTGCAGTTCAAGTGCCGTCAGGGCATGATCCCAGATATGCACCTCGTCGATGACGCCATTCCAATTTCTTCCGCCGCCTCCCCACCGCCCGGATCGCAGGAATTGATTGCCATCGTAATTGATATCGCCTGTACCGGTCGTCGAACTTACAACCTGCCCATCCAGATACACGCGATCCAACCGCGCGGCATCCCTGCTCACCATCAGGTGATGCCAGTTCCCGGGCGTGATATAAAACGTGGGGGGCAAACCTCCATCGGCCACACCAAAACTATACGAGTTTACGTTTCCACCATCCTGCTGAATAACCCAGTTCACACCACCACGATGGTTGTTGTCCATGATGTCGGCGTAACTGGTCTGCGAGGCGTCCGGCTTGATCCACATGGAAACCGAGAACGCTTGATTCGTAAGCCAGGAACCATATCCAACCGCCTGCGAACCATCCAGCCTGAGACCCGCACGGGGACCGAAATCGGACTTGGCCACACCAATGTAATAAGCCCCATCCCCTCCGCTGGGAATGGTGTAACTGAGATTCGTGATGCCACCAACGCTGTTGGTGACAGGCGTTCCACCTGTTTTATAAATGGCCATGGCGGGCCACAATCCGCTGGTCAGCGGTCGTTGTGTCTTCAGCGTAATCGTGGTTCCGGCGCCTAAATTGCCCAGCGAATAATAGTCTCCGCTGTCATCCCCCGTTCCAATATATCCCAGCACATTTGCAGCGCGATGCTGATTGGCGGCGGCAAGATTTAATGTATTCGCGCGGTTGATGGCGCTATTATCTTCCTGCTCGAGTTGATAACTGGACGGCGCCGTTGTGACCCGCATTCGGTACTCACCCTGGTAATCGTAATACTTCTTTACCAGAATGGTATAAGTGCCGGTGAACGGCAATTGAACCGGGGCGCACTGGCCATAACCATAATACCCGCCTTGAAAATCCGTGACATTGGCTCCATTGGGGCCGTCCACGCGAAAATCCAACGCGCTTCCTGCGGGAGTTCCCGGGGTGTCCACCGCCACTATCAGCCAGTCTCCAGCCTTCCCCGTAAAACTCCAGTAATCCGCATCCGTTGATGTCGTCATCCGGCCCCGGCTTGCCGAGGTGCGAATGCCGCTGCCTGTCGGATCCTCCGCCAGATATTCCGTATCGTTGCCCAGATACAGGCTGACGTACGCGTTTCCGTAACAAACCGCCGCAAAATCCAGACGACCATCCTGATTGAAGTCTTTTGCGACAACCTGGAATGGCCGGTAACCCGTCGTATAAGTCACTGGCGCCGCAAATGTGCCGTCACCAAGATTCAGCATCACGGCCACATTTCCGCTGCCCGAATTGGGCACAACGACATCCAGAAACCCGTCTCCATTGATATCCGCCAGCGTCAGGATATACGGCTGGGTGCCACCTGTTGAATAATCTGTGTTGGTTCCGAAATTGCCCGCGCCATCGCCACGCAGGACGCTCAGTGTGCCTGCGTCATAGTTCGCCACCACCAGGTCCAGTTTTCCCTTGTTCTGCAAATCCCCCACCGCAACCGCCGCAGGGCCTGCTCCCGTTGCAAATTGCACCGGCGCCTGAAAACTGCCATCTCCATTCCCGAGTAATACGCTGACATTGGCGCTGCGATAGTTTCCAACCGCCAAATCCGGCTTGCCGTCGCCATTGAAATCCCCTGCAGCGAGTATTTCAGGATTGGTCCCCGTGCTGTAAATCGACGGCGCATCGAAGGTTCCATCCCCGTGGCCGATGTAAACGTAGATTTTATTTTCACCGTTGCACGTCACCCCAAAGTCAGGTTTGCCGTCCCGGTTGAAATCGCCGGAAATCAAATACAGCGGATGATTTCCTGTGGTGATATTTGTTATAGCTTGAAAACTTCCGTCCCCGTTGCCCTGAAGCAGGGTGATCGTGTTGGCATTGTAATTGGCGACCACCGCGTCGATCTTCCCATCCTTGTCGTAATCCGCCAGCGCAACGCCGGTCGGTCCGCTGCCCGTGGCATAATTGGTCCTGGGCTGGAAGGTCCCATCCCCAACACCCAAAAGAACGCTCACATTCCCCGCTCCTGAATTCGCCACCACCATGTCCAGCTTGCCATCTCCGTTCAAATCGGCGACGCCCGCAAATCGTGGATTATTCTCCACATTCACGTTTTCAGCCTGCCTAAAGGAGCCATCTGGAGTGGCCGTGCGCGCCCGACTCAACGATGTCGCCTGTCCCAGGGTATTGTTGTTCCTTGTTTCCAGGATGAAGCCATCGACCCCTTCTACTTTGAATTTTCTCGTGTAGTTCTGCGGAAGCGGATTGCCCGTCCGATCCTGCAACGCGGTCTTGATGGTGAACCGATAAAATCCAGGCTGCAGCGGTCCGTCGCTGATTCGATAGCTCGCCGTCAATCCCGAGGTGTATCCATCGCAACTGATCGTGTAAATCTCATCGTCTGCCGTGTCGAAAATCCCGTTGGCGCCCGACGAACGCAATTCGTAAGTCGCAGCGTTCGTGACCGTCGTTGCCATCATGTCCTTGTTAAAGTTGATGGTAAATCGGTCCACGATGGTGGTGTTCGTGCTGCCTTCATCCGGCAGGCTCACCGCGACAATCGATGGCGGCTGTGAATCGCTCAAATCGATGTTCAATGCGTAGATCGCATACAGGCGATCGAAAATCACCGTGCCGGGCAGGGCGGCGCTCGCGAATCCGGCCAGATCCGACCGCGCCCACACCGGCCCATTCACCAGCGTGCCGTTTCTGTTCCGCGTGCTCGAATCCAGCGCCACGGTGCCCACTCCCTCATTCAATTTCCAATACCCGGCCAATCCAGTTTCAGTTCCAGCCAGCGCATGGCTCATTCCACTGGTGATTTCCGCGCCTGACAGCGGCCGCTCCCAAATGCTGACTTCCTGGATCAGTCCCGAAAACGTTTCGTTCCCGCAGCACGCTTCGCTTCCAATCCATGTCCCATTCCCATTGGCGGAATAGTTCACAGAAACGGGCCCGGTGGCCTTTAAGACTCCGTTCACATACAGTTGCGCATTGGTTCCATCGCAGGTGGCGGCCACATGATACCATTGGTTCAAGGTCACAGCTTCGCCCGATGGGATCGTAATGCTGCAACCACTCGGCGGCTTGGTTGCAATTCCGAACTGGCCGTCCTGAAGCACGATCCCCCAGTCCGCGCAGGAGTTGAAACCGCCTGCAATCCCATGACGCCCGCTGGGTGCGGCGTTTGGCTTCACCCAGGCCTCGACTGTCCATTGCGTTCCCGGACTCCAGTTGCCAACGTTGACATAATCATTCCCGCCCGAAAACTGCACCGCCCCGGGGTTTGCGCTCTGCACTCTCGCGTAATAGGCCCCGTCACCCCCTGTGGGGATTGTGAAGTCCAGACTCGTCCCGCGAATGGCCGAGTTGGTGATGATCGTCCCATTGGTATCGTAAATCGTGAGGATGTCCTGCAATGGGCTGACCGTTGGCTGCGTCAACCCCAAATGAATGAGTGTTCCCCCTGAAAGATTGCCCAGCCTGAAATAATCGCCCGAACCGTCTCCTTCGCCTATCGAACCAACGACATTAGCCGTCTGGTGTCCATTCGCCAGCACCAGCGTCGGCGCATTGGCATGCGCGATGTCATTGTTTGGCTCAACCTCCATCTGGTATTTGTCCGGAGCCAGCGTCACTCGAATCCGATACTCGCCCACATAGTCATAATACCGCCTGACCCCCACCGTATAGGTCCCGCTGACATTCAGGCGCACGGGGGACAGATTGCCCCATCCATAGTAGCTGTCCGCTGCAAATTCAGACACGACCGCGCCATTTGGATAATAGACCGTGTAATACAACTGACTCGCCGCTGGATTTCCGGGGGTTTCGACAGACAGGGCCAGGATATCCCCCGATTTCGCGCTGAAACTCCAATAATCCACATCGTTGACGCCGGATACATTGCCCCGCGCGGCACTCGACCGAATCCCGCTTCCTGCGGGATCCTCCGCCAGCAATTCATTGTTGTTTCCGGAAAATACGGTGACCTTGTTGTTGCTGTAACTCGCAACCGCCAGGTCGGTCCGCAGGTCTTCGTTGAAATCGCCCGCCACCACTCCAATGCCACTGGGCATCGAATAATCCTCATAATTTTCAAAGGCCCAATTGCCGCGATTCAACAAAACTCCAAGTCGTCCGGCCCCATAAGCCGCAATCACCACATCCGATCGCCCGTCTCCATTGAGATCCGTCAATAGCACCTGATAGGTGTCATAAATGGTCATCCCAAAATCCCGCTTGGCCAGAAACGTTCCGTCCCCTTTTCCTTCAAGCATGCTGAGCGAATTTCCCTGACTGTTGGCGGTGACGATATCAAGAGTTCCGTCCCCGTTCATGTCGCCGACGGCGACCGCGCGCGGCCCCCCTCCAGTGGGGTAATTCACTGCCGAATCAAACGTCCCATCCCCCTTCCCCATGAGCACGCTGACCTGGTCGCCATTATAATCCCCCACCACCAGATCCAGTTTTCCATCCTTGTTGAAATCACCCATCGCAATCCCATACGGCTGGCTGCCCACCGGATAGTCCACATTCGTTTTAAAGGTGCCATCTCCATTACCCAACAAAACGCTCACTTTATCGACGCTCTGGCAGGCCACCGCGATATCGAGCTTCCCATCTTTGTTGAAATCTCCCACCGCCTGCACTCGCGGGCTGTTGGCCACCGTATAATTCGTGAACGCCTGGAATGTCCCGTCGCCTGCGCCCAGGAGAATCACCACCTGATAGGGACTGTCCTTCGTCACACTCAAGTCCGCTTTTCCATCCCCGTTGAAGTCGCCCGTCGCCACATTGTAAGGATTGCCTCCCACACTGATGTTTGTGGCATTGGTAAAGGTGCCCGATCCACTTCCCAACAGTATGCTGATGGTGCCGTCACTGCTGTTTGCTGTGGCCAGATCCAAATGGTTATCCCCGTTGAAGCGTCCCGAAACAATGGAATAGGGACGACTGCCAACCCCAACGCTGTCTCCTTGGTAAAAAGAGCCGTCGTTCAAGTTTCCGGGCGCAATGCTCAAAGAGGTCGCGGTATTTTGCGTGTCATTGGAACGGTTTTCCGTAATAAAACCCGCCACCCCGGCCACGACAAAATCCCGTTTATAGTCGGCTGCCAGCGCGTTGCCCGAGCGGTCTTTTAACGCGGTCTTTGCCGTCAGTCGGTAACTTCCAGACTGTAGAGGACCATCTCCGATCAGGTAGGACGACGAAAGCCCGCTCGAATAGTTTTGGTTGATCACCGGATACAGCACATCGTCACCCGTGTTGAAGAGGCCGTCCGGTCCGGCGGAACGCAGATCGTAACTCAGGCTGTTGGTCACTGTGCTGGCCATCATGTCCTTGTTGAAGGTGATCGTGAATCGATCGATCATGATCTGATTCGTGGAATTGGCCGCAGGCAGGGTAATCGACGTGATCAGCGGAGCCACAGCGTCCGCAATATCCACCCCCATCAGGTACTGCGCAAAAATTCCCGCTGCGGGCTGATCGGTTGTGCGCAGGGCAACCCACGCCGGTTGTTGACTGGCCACCCCATTTCCCAGAATTCCCGAGTTTTTATTGGGGCTCAAGTCGGAGGCGACACCTCCGGAACCCTCGTTGAAAGGCCAGTATCCCGCCAGCCCCGACTCCGCTCCCGTGAGACTCTGACTCATCCCCGTAAGGATCGCGGACGCGCTCCGGGCCGTGTTCCAGACCCGAACTTCATCGATCAATCCGTCGAAGAAGACATAGGCGTTGTCGTCATTACCAATACGCAGATTGGACAGGGACTTGACCACGCTCTTCGCGCCGATCGTATTCGACGCCGCTAGCTGTCCATTGACATACAGGCGCATCGTATCGTTGTCATAGGTCGCCGCGATATGGGTCCATCGATTCAAAATATCCAACGGGGGTGTGGACACGCTGTTGGCGGGCCAGCTTTCGCCCGATGCATTGAAAAGCAAGGACAGCTTTCCGTCCTGACCGAACACCAATTGATAACCATTGTTGCCGCCGGTGCCGCCCACCTTGGAAATAACAGCCCGGTCACGCCCCGCAAAGTTTCGCGGGTAAACCCATGCCTCAAGTGAAAACTGATTGCTCAAGTCCAGCGATGGCGCGTTCGTGACCATTACGAAGTCGGCGTTCCCATCGAAAACCAGCGCCGAATTGCCGCTTGCGGCATGCAGCCCATAGATGCCCGCCCCCATTACGCGCGCGTAGTAGTTGCTACCTCCCCCCGGTGGAATGGTGTAGGAAACCGGAGTCGCCCCCGGTGCGCCGTTGGCCACAAGGTTGCCTCCCGCGTCGTAAATCCCCAACACACCCGCCAGACCGCTGCTGGAGGGCTGTTTCATGGTCAATTGTATTGTCGCGCCAGCGGCCAGATTGCCAAAATTGAAATAATCGCCATTCGCATCTCCAACTCCGAAATATCCAAGGACGCTCGCCGTCAGATGCCCGCTGGCCAGCTCCAATGCAGGCTTGTTGGCATGGCTGATGTCGCTGTTGTCCTCGGTCTCCATCTGGGTCGGTGGCGATGCCAGCGTCACACGCAGCCGATACTCACTGAAGTAATCATAATAGCGCTGCACTCCGATCCAATACGTTCCGCTGGCGGCAAACCGGTAAGGCGCGGACTGGCCCCAGCCATTATAACTGGTATAAAAATCAGTCAGTGTATCCCCTGCCGCATTGTAGATTCGGTAATAAAGCTGGCTGGCAGCCGGATTGCCCGGAACTTCCACCGCCACGCTCACGAGATCGCCCGCTTTTGCCGTGAAATTCCAGACATCCACGTCGCTCTGATTTTTCAACTGCCCGCGTCCGGCCCCGATGCGGATGCCGCTGCCAATCGGATCTTCCGTCAGCAATTTGGCTCCAACTCCATTGAGGACGGTCACCGTGCTCGCGTAATAATTGACCACAGCCAGGTCCAGGCGCTGGTCTCCGTTAAAATCGCCTGCCGCCGCCCATATCGCATTGTTGCCTGCCGGATATGTCATCGGCGACTCCAACGTTCCATTCCCACGATTCAGCAGTATGCATAGCCTGCTGTTGCCAAAACCGGGCACGACCACATCCAGGCGATTGTCGCCATTGAAGTCCGCCAAAAGGATCTGATAAACGTCGGACCCACCGGATGCGTAGTCGGCCTTCGCCGCAAACGTTCCATCTCCATTTCCGGCCAGAATGCTCACGGTGCCTGCATCCGTGTTGCCCGTTACAAGGTCCAATTTCCCATCCCCATTTAGATCCCCAACATCCAGGCCGCGCGGACCTGTGCCCGTTGGATAATCCACCTTCGCATTGAATGTTCCATCCCCGTTGCCGTTGAGCACGCTCACCGTGCTTTCCCCATAGTTTGCCACGGCCAGGTCCACTTTCCCGTCCCCATTGAAATCCGCCGCCACCAGCGAGTAAGGCTGATTTCCCGTGCCATAATTGACCGCCGTCTTGAACGTCCCATCCCCGTTGCCCATTAAAACACTGATCGTCTTTGCGGACTGATTGGCCACCGCCAGATCCAATTTGCCGTCCCCATTGAAATCGCGCAGAACCAGTCCGATCGGACTCGATCCAACCGCGTAATTGGTCCCACTTTGAAATGTCCCGTCCCCATTGCCCATTAAAACGGTGACATTATTCGCGCTGTTATTCACGACAACCAGATCCATCCGGTTGTCCTTGTTCAAATCTCCCATCGTCACTGTGGCAGCTCCGTTGCCCGTGGCGTAATTGGTGGACCGATAAAACGTCCCGTCCCCCGCCCCGAGCAAAATACTCACATCGCCGCTTCCGTAATTGGCCACCGCCAGATCCAGGTTCGTGCCCCCATCCAGCAGTCCGGCGGCAATTCCCCGGGGATATCGGCCCGTTGGAGCATCGGAATAATTGACCAACGACCCATCCGGAGCCGCGGCTACGCTGCCACTGATCGGCGTCACATCCCCCGCCCCATTATAGGTGACATAACCCGAAAGGGCCGTGACAACAAACGAGTTGGTATAATTTCCCGCCATGCTGTTTCCAGCGCGGTCCTTGATGGAAGTCGTCAGCACGAATTGGTATTTGCCCGGCAGCAAGGGACCATCGGTCACCCGCAAGGTGACCGCCAATCCGCCGGAATAGGAATCAGCAACAAGGGCATAAACCCGATCGTCAGCCGTTTTAAACAAACCGTCCGCCCCGGCCCCGCGCAATTCGAATCCATTGAGGGCATCGTTGGGAAACGGATCGATCGCGTTGGCCAGTCCGTCCCCATCGGTGTCCAGTCCCCCCGTGCCAATCTCAACCACGCCATAGGCCGTTGTGGCTGCGTTCACATCGTTCCAGAACCCCGATGTCAGCATGACACCATAATTCTCGTTGCCTCCTGAATTATTCGGCTCTCCGGAATTCCAATGCGTGTACTTCGTCGGACTCCCATCAGCCCACACCCAGGTGCCTTCCGCAGCCTTGTCCGTATATCCGATCCACACCGATCCATACGAGCTGAACTGTCTTCGAATCCACTCGTTTTCCAGAGGACTGTTGATCGTGACCAAATGGCCTCCAATGGACTGCGCGTAAGTCTCGGCATCCTCCCACGACAACGCCGGGGGTGTGACCGCATACCGCCGTCCACCGTAAGTCAAATACCGTTGACCCATGTTGTTTACGGACTGCGCCAGGTCTTCACTAAAGAGAACCGATATCTTGTCGATCAGGTTGGTCGTCGCCTGTCCCCCATCCGGCAGGCTCGTGGAAACCACCACCGGCGGCACCCCATCCACCACCGTGATACTCAGCAAATACTGCGCATTCAGATTCAAGTTCGAATTGGCCGTGGCAATCCGCACATAATACAAATCATTCGAAGCCACGATGAAATTCAAAAAACCAGCCGTGTTTGTCGCCAGAGAAACGCCATTCCCCGCGCCAGCTCCCTCAATCGAGAGAATGGCCGCACTCGTGACCAGCGAACCTCCCACAGGCATGGCAAGTGCTACGCTGATGGAATTGCCCGCATTCAGTGTGCCCAGCGAAAACACATCCCCTGCGCCCGAATCGTTTCCAGTCAGCGCCCCCGCAATGCGCGCCTGGTAAGTCCCCGTCGAGAACGTCAACCCCAGCACATTGGCCGTGCTCTGCGCATTATTATCCTCCTGCTCCAATTGCGGACCGCGCGACTGATCCACGCGCAACTTGTATTTCCCCGTCTGATTGTCGCTCCACACCTTCACAAAATACGTCCCCGGCTTGCTGATGACGTAGTTCTGAATCTGGGCTGTCCCGTAATAATCCCCTCCCACCGAACTGAGTGTCTGCCCTGTCGAGTCCTGCAAATAAAGTTGCGGATAAATTCCGTTGGCGTTGGCTTCCAGCCGAATGGTCAACTTGTCCCGCGCCTCTCCTTCAAATCGCCAGTAATCCGCCTCCCCCTTTGCCGAAAACAATCCCAGGCCAAACGCCGCGAAAAATCCCGATCCCGCTGGATTTTCAGCCATCGGCAGCGCGGTCGCCGTCGCAATCGAGTCATTATTGGGAGTTTCGATCTGTCCTCCCACCGGATTGGCGATCACAAACTCCCGCGCAAACACCGCCACCGCATTACTGTTCGTATCGAGCAGACCCGCCTTCGTCTCGAACCGGTATTTCCCCGGCTGCAAGGGCGCGTTGGTCAACGTGAAATTAACGCTATTGTAACCATTAAAATTGAGGTTCAGGGGAATGATGGCATCATCCGAATCCCCGAACACGCCATTCGCCCCGGCCTCGCGAAAAGAATAATTGGCCCCATTGGTCGCCGTCGTTCCAAGCAAATTGCGAAGCGCCCCAATGCCAAAACCGTCCAACACAAACCCATTGGTCGAATGATCCGGAGGCAGCGTCGTGTACGAAATCGTGGTCGTTTGAGTTTGCGAGGAGGGACGCACACTGACATTATCGATCCCCCAGGATTCGTTGCTGATATCCTCCAGGTTTTGCCCCTGAAAACTGATTTGTACCACCGTGTTCGAAGCGATAAACGGGATCTCGATATTCCTGTAAATCGCATCCACATACCCGGCAAACCCCATATTGTACCGTCCCACATCCGGCACCCCGGGATAACTCTGAGGATTGCTCGGCGGATCCCCATTGTAGTTGCTGAAGGTGTAATGAAAAACCTGGTTCGTATCCACGCCCACATTGAAATAATCCCCCGTGCCCGAATAAGAACCATCCCAGGTGTCGATCGCGTAAAAATCAAAGAAAAGCGAATACGAAACCCCCACCGTCATGTTCGACAACGTCAGCGTCTGCTTGTCATTGGTGAACCTCCCTGAAAACCGGCTGAAAGATCCAATCTCGCTCGCATCGACATTGGGCAGGGACCATTCCGCTCCGACGCCTGACTCAAAGTCCGTGGCATAAGGCGGTTGCGCGGCATGCGTCGCCATTGCGAAAAGCGCGGTACAAAGGAATAAGGTTTGATGACTCATGCAAAAATCCCCAGCTTCTTTATAATCCACCACGACCTCACAAACTGTGCGGGATTCTACCCCTCAATCGATTGCCTTGCAAGTTACTTCAACGGTCGTTCAAAGTTTATTTCTAATTTCACATATTATTTCCACTTACCGCCTTAATCTCCTTGCACCCAATCAGATTCAGCGGTTGAGTCATTATGGCCCACATCCGCCCTGTGCCCTTGGCCCTTCGCTTTTTTGTCCAAGGACACTCCTGCGCCACTTAACGGTTCGTGGCGGCCATTTAATTCCCCTTGATGATCTCCACATCCTTCTCCCGCGTTTTTGGCGTCACAATCAGGTTGCTGATCCTTCCCCCTTCAACATGCCCCCGCACCGTCGTTTGAAAGGGGGCATGCAACTTGAACTCGGCGGTCCAGTTGGTTGGCCACGCGGGCAGAAGCAAAATGCGCTTCCCATCATACTGCATCAACATCTGCTGCAGCGTAATCATGCCCGAGCCGCCATTGTCCAGATCTGGAATCCAGTCATTGCTGGATTTCCAAAACCACTGGAACCGCTGATCCCCATACTTCGTAAACTCAGTCGTCACAATTTTTTGCGACTCGAGAGCCATGCCCAGGACGGCGGCCTGCGTCCCATCCTGTCCCCAGCAGGCATCCTGCGGGAACAGGCGGGCGGCATAGGTGCGCCTCGCCAGCTCCAAATCAGGCTTGCCAACGCCATACAAATGATACGGAAACGCCACGTAAAGCTCAGGGTTCTCCACGTTACAGGTTTTCCCATACCGCTCTGCCGGCAAAATTATTGTGTCCCCGTTCTCATCGCCTTTGCCTTGCGGCGGCACCTTCCCTTTGGCGGTTTTGCCCGTTGGAATGGGCGGTAAATCCCGCAGCACCCGGGTCCAAACCTCCCGCTGTTCCCTGGCCGTCAACGGCTCCGGAAGCGCCAGCAGCCTCGGCAACACCGACTTCAACCCCGCAAGGTCCGGCGTTGGATTCACCGCGTTTTCCTGATACGTCTCCAACGACTGCATCGGTGCCATCCGAATCTTCCCATTCGCATCGCGTGTCCAGTGCTGATCGTAATACGTCACAACCGCCTCGGAGATCGGCAACAACACCTGACGCGCAAACGCGTCATCCTGCGTGAACTCGTAAACATCGAGGGCCTGGGCGATCACCTCCAAACCACCCTGGACATGGTGCCGGATCCAGGGACTCTGAATCTGGTTGGTGGGATTGTCCCAGCCAAAATCGCCAAGGTTCGGAAGACCCCAGAAATACATGGTTTCCGGGAAGGCCGCCCCGTCATGTTGGTAATAAAGCCGGGTTCGCTCCTTCACAAGCGGCAGAGCGCCCGCGTACATCTGAAACCATGGCTTCATGAGATCGGAATCCCCTGTGACAATCAGTGGCCAGTATAGAAGCCGATTGTTCTGGTTCCAAAAACTATTGCCCCATAAACGATAGTCCGGGTCATGATCCGCCGGATTGGATTCCTTATCGCCGGTGATGTCATGCCCCACTGTAAACAGTCCGCCGTTAAACTTCGCCGGCTGCTCGCCACGGGAGGAACACGCCATCATCCAGCGCTGGATGCAGTAACCCTGGGAAACCTTCGATGCCTCCGGGCTGCCGGAAACCTGGATCCAACTTCGGTTCCAGAACGTCGCCCACCATTCCTCATGCAGTTTCCGGGCGGTTTCGAATTCCAGGGCCGCCACCTGCTGGATTCTTGTCTCCATCGCCCTCCGCCAATTCTCAGTGGACTCCGTCGAGTTCTGGGTCAGTTCGACAATATCGACCCGAAAGTCCCTGCCTGGCTGTGAGGATCGCAACCGATGGTCATTGTCCTTCACCAACCCCGGCCCAGACATCAAAGCCCCGAAACAACGATGCAGCAGCGGATCAGGATATTTGGCCAGAAGCGATTCCAAGCGCTCCTGCTTGAGGACCAGTGGATAAATGCTGTTCGAGTTGAAGTGACACCAGGCGACCCGGTTGACTTCGTTGAAAACGGTATCCGCGCCAAAGTCAATCGGCACGGCATGTCCGCCAAACTCAAACAGGCCCCCGCGTTGCGGTGATTTGGAAAATGGGACAGAGTTCGTTCGCCACAGTTCCAGAGCAGCCTCCAAGCTTGCCAGTTGCTCTGAATGAGCCTCGATGCGCACGACAGGATGATTGGCATCAGCCCAGACCCGCACTGAACCCGTGTCGCTCTTCAACTCGATGGCCCCTTTCTCCATCGCCAGCGTCTGGGTAAAATTTGAGCTTCCGACAAACGGATTCGGCGCCATTTTAATCCGCACCCGCCCAACCTTCACCAGTTTGCCCATCTCCGTCCACGAGTCCGCCTTGGATAGCAGCAACAGCACGTCGCCATTCTGCTCGATCCAGACATTCGCGGCCAGATCGCCATTCCCGATGGGCATGGAATCGTTCTCATTACGGCCCAACGTTCTCCAAACCACATCGTTGCTGGCCACCGAACTGAGGCCATCCGCGCCAATGGCCGCCGAAATCGAACTCGACAGCGCCGCGATCCAAAGTAGTGAGCAAAAACTTCTCATGGCATAATACTCCACATATGGCAGGGGTCAGACCATGCCTTTACACTATTTATTTGCACATGATTGCATATAAATCACATACAACGGTTCACAATGGGTCGGGGTGCAGGACAAAATTCAGGAAGCTGGTAAAAGCCTAAACCATACGAACCCAGCCAGAACGCCAGTCGGCGGTGTGGGGCATATAATCCGGCGCGGTGGTATCCTCCAAACCGTCCAATAAACCCAAGGGCTCGCAATACTCCTCCTTCTTGTATTTCCTGGGGGAGAAGGAAGGGATGAGGGCGGTCGTCCTTTCAGATCTGACTTTTGCCGGACCCTCAATCGGCCCCCCGGCCATTCCCGAAGCTTTAGCTATATTTGTTTCGTATACACTCACATGCCCTTTTAAAGGTCTTTTTCGCTTGCCGAAGAATTCTGTCATGCACCCAATGGGTCGAAACCATGGCATTGTCCCTTTCTCATGTTCTGATTTGTTCACCATCACGCCTCCAGGGCTGTGCCCGCCCGAACCGATCAAAGTCAGCCGATTGGGTCTATGGCTTGACCGTTCCCATGGCAATCACGTCGTTCACAACAATCGTAGCCTGCTCTCCATCAACCGTCTTGGCAACAGGTATATTGCCGCCCTCTGGTCCCTGATTTGCCTTCCGCGTACTCGCGCCCATTCCTTCGTCCGTCAACCCCGCGCGGCGGCACTTTCCATATCACCCAATCGTCCAGAAAACGCGAAAAAGTCCTCCTTCTCCGTCGCCAGATGGAGAAGGCCGGGATGAGGCTCTCTTTTTCTTTCATTCACCCCAAGTCGACCGTGACAACCCCGCCGCCCGCATCACATCCAATGCATTTCGCACATCTCGTGGCCTAACTTGCTTTTGTTCCATCCCCCCGCACTCAAACCCCACGCGGCGGCACTTTCCATATCACCCAATCGTCCAGAAAACGCGAAAAAGTCCTCCTTCTCCGTCGCCAGATGGAGAAGGCCGGGATGAGGCTCTCTTTTTCTTTCATTCACCCCAAGTCGACCGTGACAACCCCGCCACCCGCATCACATCCAATGCATTTCGCACATCTCGTGGCCTAACTTGCTTTTGTTCCATCCCCCCGCACACTCAAACCCCGCGCGGCGGCACTTTCCAAATCACCCAATCGTCCAGAAAACGCGAAAAAGTCCTCCTTCTCCGTCGCCAGATGGAGAAGGCCGGGATGAGGCTCTCTTTTTCTTTCATTCACCCGAAGTCGACCGTGACAACCCCGCCGCCCGCATCACATCCATTTCATTTCTCACATCTTGTGGCCTAACTTGCTTTTGTTCCATCCCCCCGCACACTCAAGTCCACACGCAGTCCTCAACCCGGAACGGGTTGCATCACTCAGCCCCGGGTCGCGAGGCACGAGCCACCCGGGGTTCCCGCCCCCAGAATTCGCCTACGCTGTAAGCGTTGCTTCAAATTCAAACGATGCCTCCCAGGCCCGTAGGGCCGAAATATATCAGCCTGGGCTGGAGCGAGTCCGCGAGCGGAGGCCCAGGTAAACCGTCCCCACCATCACCAAAAGCCCTGTAGGGGCGTCCCATGCGGCTGCGCACTGGATCGGCAACAATTATCGCGGCCCCTCCTCGTCTGCGGGTTCATCGGGCGTCCCCGCCCGATCCTCCCAACCCCGCCGCCCGCATCACATCCAATTCATTTCTCACATCTCATGGCCTGACTTGCTTTTGTTCCATCCCCCCGCACTCAAACCCCACGCGGCGGCACTTTCCAAATCACCCAATTCGTCCAGAAAACGCGAAAAAGTCCTCCTTCTCCGTCGCCAGATGGAGAAGGCCGGGATGAGGCTCTCCTTTTCCTTCTCGAATACTTCTACATGCACGGTCTTTTTGTTGGCGTGCGTCAATTCCTTTTTCCATTTCATTGGGTCAAGTCCTGGTTTAAATTTGTCACTTTTTCCTGAGTCTTATTTCTTTCGGTTTCCGGTCGGAGGGAATCTTCCTACTGTCCCACACCTTCAGGAGGAGAGCAGTGCCCCTTCGGGGGAACGGAGGCTTTGGCACGAAGTGCCAATGCCGTAGTGGACCCGAAGGGGCACTGTGGCGCGGACCCTCCCCTCTCAGGCCGGTATGGCTTCTTAGTTATACTCGACGGTTCCCCGGATGTGAACGGCCTCGGGCACCTGGTAATTCAATGCCGTATGCAATCGGCGCGTATTGTAGAGATTGACAGCCTGACTGATTACTTTGCGCGCCAGCGCCTTGGTCTTAAATCCATACCCTATGCCATACTCCTGCTTTAGGATGCCGTTGACCCGTTCGGCCATCGCATTCTCCGCGCAATGATCCTCCTCCGTCATGCTGATGGACAGGCCGCCCAACTTCAACCGATCCACATACTCATGACTGGCATACTGACAGCCACGATCCGAATGATGGATCGGATTGAATCCCCTGGGCAGTGCCGCCAGCGCCATCTCCAACGCCTCAAGCGTCCCCCTGGTTTCCAGCGTCTCATCGGCATGGAAACCCACGATCTTGCGCGAATACTTATCCGTGATCAGCGACACATATAAAAAACCCTCGTCGGTCCGCACATAGGTCATATCCGCCACCCAAACCTCATTGGCCCGCTTCACCTCCCGTTCCTTGATCTCATTGTGAAACACCGGCAAACTGGGATTGTAATGGGTTGTCTGGGGCCATTGCCGGGGCAGCGGCGGCACCAGCAAATCCCGCTCTCGCAACTCTTCAAACAGGCGGTCCCGCCCCATTTTTACTCCGGCCTTTTCCAGGGCTGGCTTGATCGTCCTGTGGAGCTTTCGCGCCCCGATCCGTGGATGCTTCCTGCGCTCCTGACGCACTAAATCGGCCACAAGGTCGCCCTCCACTTTCTTGCGCATCCGCCGCGTGCGCCCCGCATAGAAGTTCTGGCGGCTCATCCCCAGTCGGCGACACACCCCTTTGACCGGCACCTCCTGATCCGCCGAACCTCCCCTGACCGCACAATGGGCTATTTCCCAGCCACTTTTTTTTTGAACTCCGCCACATCCTTAATCCCCGCCCGTTCGCAGGCCACTTGGATGGTGGCACGCTCGATCGCCAGATCGATGTGCGCATCGGCCAACGCTTTCTCCAAAGCCTTGATTCGCTTCTTCATTTGATCCCGTTCATTGAATTCTTTAGGTGTTTCCACGCGTATGACCTTTCCTAAATCGCCCCTGCCGTACTTGCGAGCCCACTTTTGGACGGTGCCCGTGCCCTTTATGCCGTACTTTCGCCGCATCGCCTCAAAGGACATTTCGCCCTCTTCCAGCTCCCGAACCACAGCCATTTTAAACGACTCACTGTACCGTATCCCCACCCTTCGAACACTGTTTTGTTGTCTCATTAGTGACAACCTATTTTAGGACGGGACCCTCCATTGTCCATTGTCAATTATCCCTTGTCCATTCCTCCGCCCCCTGCCCCATTTCCCCCCCTCAATGCATTCTTGTGCGAAAAGACTTGCTTGGGATCGGGGTATCGTTGTCATATTTACCTTCACTAAACCGAACAGAACCGATTGAAACCGACAGAACAGTCAAAAAACGAGTCCGGGGACAAATCATCCCCAAACCCCGTTGGGGATCGAATCCTCTCGCGGGGTGAAGCCCGACCGAAATACGCCGTCCGCCTCGCCAGCTCCAGGGAGGATATCGAGGCCGCGCAACGCCTTCGCTTCAATGTCTTTAACATCGAGTTAAATGAAGGGCTCCCCCAGTCTTTCGCCACCGGTTTGGATGCCGACCCATTCGACGCCGTATGCGACCACCTCATCGTTGAGGAAATCCCCTCAGGAATCATTGTGGGCACCTATCGCCTCCAAACAGGGGCCAGGGCCAAGGAAAAACTCGGATATTACAGCTCCCAGGAATTCGACCTGACCCCTTTGGAACCCTATCGAAACGAAACCGTGGAACTCGGCCGGGCTTGCGTCGATATCCAGCATCGCAACCTCGCCGTTCTGGGCTACCTGTGGCGGGGCATCGCCGACTACGCCAAAAGCCGCGATGCACACTATTTGGTCGGATGCAGCTCCCTGACATCTCAAATTCCTGCGGAAGGTGCTGCGGCCTACGCAGTTCTGAGCAAACATCACCTCGCTGCGGAACCCTACCGCGTCAATCCATTGCCGGCCGTGGCCTGCCCGATGGACCATCCCCCTGTAAAAGCCCCCAAGATTCCCAGACTATTGACCGCGTACCTCTCCATGGGCGCAAAAATTTGCGGCTTTCCAGCCATCGATCGGGAATTCAAGACCATCGATTTTCTGACACTCCACGATTTGGATACCCTTCCACCGCTGACCATTAAACGTTTCTTTAGCTAATCAGGCGCGCAGATATGATGAAGCACCCGCTGCGCGTTACATTTCGCCTATGTCTTTTCCTCTCCATTGTCGTCGTGTGCCTACTTGACGACCTCTTCTTCATCGAACTGCGGGGAAAATCGAAAGACTACCGTGCGCGGGCCCTCTGGCTCCAAAAATGGTCCCGACGCCTCCTGTCCGCCCTGAACATCCGCCATGAATGCTCCGGTCAACCGCCGGTCAACGGGTTGATCGCTTCCAACCACCTCAGCTACTTGGACATACCCATCCTTGCGGCCCATTCCCCCATCATTTTCCTCGCAAAAAAAGAAGTCCGCTCCTGGCCCTTGATCGGCTGGTGTACCCGTTGCGCCGGAACATTGTTCATTAATCGCCAGAAAAAATCCGACGTCAAACGCATGGCCGTGGAATTCGAGCCTGTTATGACCACCGGCGTCCTTCTAGGCCTTTTCCTTGAGGGAACAAGCACTGATGGACATCAAGTGCTGCCCTTTCGCTCCTCACTCCTGGAATCGGCTGAAGCGCATCGGTGGCCTGTGACTGCAGTCCGGGTTGGTTACAAAATAGATGATGGATCAGTGGAAAACGAGATCTGTTATTGGGGTGATATGACGTTTTTCCCCCATTTCTTGAATCTCGTCTCCAAACGTGAAATCCATGCTTCAATCAATTACGGCAACACCCTGCCCCCCGGTTTGGACCGGAAAGAAATGGCCGAAGCCCTCCATTGCCAGGTGGACGCCCTGAATACGGCGGCACTAAGCAATAAATAACGATTTGCCGCTTGCCTTGGCAGTCATATTCCAATTTAAACGTCCGGTATGCAAAATTGGATTATTGCAGTTATCTTGGGTGTGATCGAAGGCGTGACGGAATTCCTGCCCGTTTCGTCAACCGGACATCTACTCATTGCCGAGCAAATCCTCCCCCGCCATCCCGAGATATTCAACGACGTCTTCAACGTGGTGATTCAGAGCGCCGCCGTCCTGGCCGTGCTCTTCATTTTCAAGGACCGGGTTAAACAACTCATCTTCCAATGGCGCGATCCCGAAGTGCAATCGTTTTTCCTGAAACTGTTTGCGGCCTTCTTCATCACGGGGGTTGGCGGCATCATCCTGAAAAAAATGCATTTTCGCCTGCCTGAATCAGCCGTTCCTGTCGCATGGGCCACGTTAATTGGCGGCATTCTGTTTATTGCAGTCGAACGCTGGCTCAAGAATCGCAAAATGGACCTGCAAGTCACCTGGGCCATCGCGATCTTTATGGGCATGGCCCAACTAATTGCCGCCGTCTTTCCCGGAACCTCCCGGTCAGGTATTACAATTTTAATCGCCCTGGCAATGGGATTGGCCCGTCCGGTGGCTGCCGAGTTTTCTTTTTTGCTTGGGGTGCCAACCCTGATGGCTGCAGGTGCCCTTCAGGCTTATGGCGCCCTCAAGGCGCCGGATGGCGCGTCGCAATCGTGGACACTTATCCTTATTGCCAGCATTGCGTCCCTTATTACCTCTTTCATCGTGGTAAAGTGGCTCCTTCGGTTCATCCAGCATCACACCTTCGAATCTTTTGGCTGGTACCGGATCGCCTTGGGAGTTGCCATTCTGCTGATGGTTTTCAAATAACCGAAAGGCCGGGCGCGACTTTTGAAAAGAAGCGCCCTGAAGTCTCTTTAGTTGTTAACGCTCAGGCGTTTGCGATCTTGAATTTAGGTAAATCCTGCGAATCCACAAGCCCCACAGGTTCATTTCGTGAGTTGATCACCACGAGATCGTCAATGTTGCGCTCATGAAAGATCTTTAGGACCTCGATCGCCAGCGCGTCTTCGCGAATGCTGATTGGATTGGGGGTCATCACTTTGGATAGGATTACGGAAAGCACCCCCTCGTTTTCCGTGATGTGCCGACGGAAGTCGCCATCCGTGAACACACCAGCCAGTTTGCCTTTGGCGTCAGTAACGACCACGCTGCCGCATTTAGCCTGGGTCATCGACAGTAGCGCCTCTTTCACCGTTTTCGACTCCATCGCTATCGCATACCGCGCGCCGGTGCGCATGATGTCCTTGACCTTGTAAAGCAGCGCATGACCGATCGCGCCAGAGGGATGAAATTTAGCAAAATCACTTCTTTTGAAACCTCGCGCTTCCAAAATCGTCATGGCAAGGGCATCTCCCATGGCGAGCATCGCGGTGGTGCTTGCGGTGGGTGCCAGATTGAAGGGGCAAGCCTCCTTGGGCACTTTTACGTTGATTACGACATCACTTGACTTCGCGAGCGTCGATTTTAGCGCCCCGGTCAGCGCGACAATCTTCACGGAGAACTTTTTGAAAGCAGGCAGCAAATCCACCAGTTCTGCGGACTCCCCGGAATAACTCAGCGCCAGGATTACATCCCCATCGTTGAGAATTCCCAGGTCGCCATGCAGCGCGTCCACACTATCCAGCAACACACTGGTGGTGCCTGTGCTCGTCATGGTTGCGGCGATTTTTCGGCCGATATGACCCGACTTGCCAATCCCGGCAACCACCACCTTGCCCCGCTGTTGAAGCGACGCCAGAATAGCCTCCACTGCTTTATCGAAGGCGCCATCCAACTGGTCCCGCACGCACTTGAGCGCGCCGAGCTCCACATCAAAAACTTCCCGTGCCCTGTCCAAATGACTCATGTCTTGAAAATGCCCATCCAAGCCGCCAGATGCAATCAGGATTCAAGCCCCCCTCTGACCCGGATTTTGCTTAACTTGTTTCGGCTAAGAACAAGAAATGTGCTACAATGCACTCAATGGGATCGCAAAGATTTTGATCGTCCGTTGAAAAGAACCATGACGACACGAGCAATCGGGTTGAAATGAAGGCTGGAGGCAATCCCGCCAAAACAAGTTCCATTCTGATGTTTTATGAATCGATTCATCTGCTTTATTATCTCTTTTGGACTTCTGGCTGGCACTCTTGGAGCGGCCGCAGAGGATTCAGGAACTGGTGTCACGCTGTCGAAGCCTGCGACGCCCGAATCCTTCCAGATCCGCAACAAAAAGTTCGGAGATTTGCTCCGTCCGGAAGACGCCAACAGTGCCGATGGCACGCGCATTGTTCTTTACCCGGCACAGACCTGGAAATGTCTCACCTGGAAACTCCATCCCGTGGGCGAGCAGATTTTCCAGGTTCAGAATCATTTTACTTCCAAAACTTTTTCACATGCATCCAAAACCGATGGCGGGCAACAAGCGGTGGTTCAAGTGCCGTTTTCTCGGAATACCAGGGAACGCCCCTCGTGGAGATTCACCAAACTGCCTGACGGACTCTATCAGATTATCGAGGTCGAATCAGGAATGGCGCTGACTGCAGTGGCGGCCAGTGGTGGCGGCGCGAAAGTAGTGCTTGCACCCCAGGGCCAGATTGACGAGCAGAAATGGGAGTTGATCAAGACCGATCCCTCCAAGCTGACCATGTAGCCAGGGCCAGGGGATCCAATTTGTTAACCAAATCAAGGGAACATTTATTGACTAACCCGGCGGAAAACCGAATGAAAGTTTGACCGCCGAATACTCGGGATGAATGGAACCGGTCTGGTCTCTAATGATCAAGGGCGGTTCAGTCCAGGTTCTGGCGCGCATCGATTCCGGCAAGTCCGCAGCGCGCATCATGCCAAATAATCCAAGCAATGGACGCTCAGGTTCCCGCAACACGACGGGTCGGCAACGAACAACACTCAGACCTGCTGCACGAGCCCCTTCCAGAACACGTTGTTCTTGGAATGCCGGCGCAATTGGGAATACGCAGGCAAAAAAGCCTCCCGTTGCGAGATGTTGGCCTGCGACGGAGCAATAATCGGCAATCGTTCCGCGCATCTCAAAACGACATGCCACCTTTTGGGGATGGTCCCCTACCACACCGCTGCCCAACGGAAAATAAGGTGGACTGCCCAGCACCAGGTCAAATCGTTCCTCCGCCTGAAGGATCTGCGGATCCCGGAAATCGCCCTGCCGGATTTCATATCGGTCCTCAATTCCATTCCATTGCGCCGATTTGCGCGCCAATCGGACGCTTTCCTCCTGGGCTTCGACCGTGACAAACTGCGCCCCTTGCAATCGCCACGCCGCCATCATGCCCACGGTTCCAACGCCGCTCCCCAAATCCAGCACGCGCCTGGCACAGGGGCACCAGGTCGTGCCATACCAACTCGTGAGAACGTCATCGGTGGAAAAACGATGCCCATTTCTTAATTGGAACAACCGGTAATACCCGCTGATGGCATCGAGTGTTTCACCCGATCCCAATGCAGGACCTTGGCCCAAGGCCCCCGGCGGCACAGGACCAGGCTTGGCCCATCCCTTGAATATCTTGTCGGCAAAATTCATTTTAAAGTCAGGGCAATGTTCATGTGGCATGGGCATCCTGCCGGTGCCATTCCCTTGCCACGCGCGCCAGCGAAACGCCAATCCGTGGCTGCGATTTGAACCCCTACGATTTGGACAGACTACCAGAATAAGCGGACTGGACAAAAGAAACGTTTAATTCGATGCCCGAAAACTCCTCTTTGCTTTTTTCAGCACGATTCCTTATTCATTGGCCATGAAATTGACTCCTAATCGGTTGGCAGCCGCACTTCTCGCCGTCGTTGGGCTCGCGTCCAGCGCACTCGCAGGCGACTTCATTATTCGCAATAACGATCGCGTCGTCTTTCTGGGCGATAGCATTACGGAGCAGAAGCTCTACTCCACATACATCGAGGCTTACACTCTGACGCGTCATCCGGATTGGAAACTGACATTCCGGAATACTGGTTGGGGTGGAGACACCTCCTGGCTGCGCCAGCGGACGCGTACGGATGAAAACGCCCTCTTCAAGGCGGAACCTGCGGAACAGCAAAAAATGGTGGAAAACGCCGTCAAGCAAGGACTCGAACGCGACGTGTTGCCTCTCAAACCGACCGTGGTGACGATTGACTTCGCAATGAACGACCATGCCTATCAACCCTTCCGGGAGGATATTTTCCGCGCCTATGTCCGCAGCGAAAATCAACTGACCACTGTGTTGAAAGACAGCGGCGCGCGCGTCGCACTGCTCACAACTCAGCCCATCGAAGAGAAACGCGCCGATCCGGACAAGGACGTTCGCAACCAGTCGCTGCGCAAATTCTCCGATGGCCTCAAGGAAGTCGCCTCAAAACAGGGCGGCGTTTTTGCCGATCAATTTGATCCCTACATGGCCATCATGATGCACGAACGCGCGGCGAATCCCACTACCACCATTGGCGGTGGCGACGCCGTCCATCCCGGACCGGCAGGCCACACGATCATGGCTTGGGCCGTGCTGAAAGACCTGGGGGCCGATGCGCTGGTCTCACGCGCCGCGATTGATGCCGCAGCAAAGAAGGTCGTTACCAGTGAAAAATGCCGCATTGAAAACCTGAAATCAGAAAACGGCTCGATCAGTTTTGATCGCATCGACGAGGCTCTGCCGATGCCGATTGATACCCGCGCCGAAGCGGCCCTGAAATTGGCCCCAATCCTTGATGAACTCAGCCGTTATGAACTCGTCGTCAGCGGGCTTGCATCTGGCAGCTACGAATTGTCCATTGACGGCGAGGCCGTCGGCAAGGCCACAGCAGACGATCTGGCCAAAGGATGGAATCTCTCCAACCAGGCTGGACCAATAAAGGCACAGTCCCAGGAAGTCCTCAAACTGGTGTTCAAGAAAAATGATGTCTTCTTCAATCGCTGGCGCAATGTGCAGCTTTACTCGCTGCCGGATTGGGCCAAAAACGCGGAAGTTGGACGCACCGCCGAACTGGCCAGGCTCGATCAGGAAATCGTCGGCCTTGAAGCCCAAATTGATGCCTCTCGAAAAATCAAGACCCATCATTTTGAGTTGAAGGCGGCGCAATAAGGCGCTTCCAGCGGCAGCAACTCCGACTTGGCGGCATTGTGTTGAATGCGACCAAATTCAACGCAATGCCGACTGAACGAGATCGCTGGCCTATCCCGCTCTCAGGCTTCTGAAATTTGGTGCGCGCTCGTTTTTGACCAGCGCCTCAAATTTTCCGTGCATGGACGGCGGGGCTGACTACAATTTGTGCGATGGCAGATTTATCCGATCAACTCCTGGAAGCAACAATCCGACACGTTCGGGGCATGAAAGCGCGCGGAGCGAAATTTGTGGCTGTAAAGCCCGAAACCCTGGCCTCCTTAAAAAAGGTGGTTCCAGCCGCCAGTCCAAGAACGACCGCGCCCGCGAAGTCTGCAAAGCTTCCAACTCAGCCGGAGGCTCCCACTGCGGGGATAACCTCAAAAAAACCAAGGGGAGCAGCATCCATGCCACAGACGCTTGCACCCGCTCCCACACGTAAATCTGGACAGGCAGATCCTCTCGCGGAACTCCGCTCCCGTGTGATTGTATGCCAGAATTGTCCCCATTTGGCGCGTTCACGAAAATCGGTCGTTTTTGGCGTCGGTGATCCCAAGGCTACCTTGATGTTTGTCGGTGAAGCTCCCGGAGCAGACGAGGACGAACAAGGCGAACCGTTTGTCGGTAAAGCCGGCCTACTGCTGACGAAAATCATTCAAGCCATGGAGTTTAGCCGGGACACCGTATTCATTGCCAATATCCTAAAATGCCGTCCCGACACCCCCGGCCAATCCGCAGGAAATCGCAAGCCGACCCCGGAAGAGATGAACACTTGCCTTCCATATTTGCTGGCCCAGATCGAAATCATCAAACCCAAGGTCATCGTGGCCCTTGGCACCACTGCGGTGGAAGGACTCATCGGCAAGACATTGGGCATCACCAAATTGCGCGGCCATTTCCAGGAGTTTCATGGAACTCCGTTAATGCCCACTTACCATCCTGCCTACCTGCTCAGAAACCAATCAATGTCGATCAAACGTGAGGTTTGGGAGGACATGCTCCAAGTGTTGGAGAAACTGGAGCGTCCGATCTCGGAGAAAATGCGCCATTACTTCAAATCGTAAGTACTATCCCGCAAATGACTTCCGTGCGGTACTGATCGAGTCGGAATAATGGATAAGATTCTTGTCATGCGCGGCGGTGCCATAGGGGATTTCCTTCTGACACTGCCCGTATTGGCCGCATTAAAGCGTCGCCACCCCAATTCGCGCATTGAGATTCTCGGTTACCCCCAAATCGCCTCACTTGCGGTCGCCGGAGGCTTGGCCGAGCAGGTCAGATCGGTCGAATCCCCAACATTGGCCGGATTTTTTGTGGCGGATGCCAACCTGGATCCTGTTTGGTGCGAGTATTTCTCTCAAATCGATCTATTCATCTCTTATCTGCATGATCCTCAAAGACTTTTGGAGATTAACATCAAGCGCGCCAGCGATGGCCAGTATCTTTGCGGTCCTCATCACCCTGATGAACGCCTTGGCCTCCACGCCACCGATGTCTTACTTAAACCCCTCGAAACCATCGGCATTCATGATGCGGATCCCGTGCCAAAATTGCAGGTTCCCATTTCAATAGAATGCCGGTTGCCGCATGCGGATTGGATCGCCTTGCATCCAGGCAGTGGAAGCGAGCAAAAGAACTGGCATCCCGAGCGTTGGTTTCACCTCGTGGAGCGTCTGTTGGAGACGACCCAATGGCGCATTTTGATGATAGGAGGCGAAGCTGAGGCCAGCCGTCTGGCAACTTTGTGCCGACGTTTTTCAAGCGAACGCATCACCCCTGCCATAAATCTTCCACTCGCCTTATTGGCGCAGATGTTATCCCAGTGCAGCCTGTTCATTGGCCATGATTCTGGCATTTCCCATTTGGCGGCGGCATTAGGCATTCATGGAATGGTTCTTTGGGGCCCTACCAATCCAAACATTTGGAAACCCCGAAATAAGCGTTTTGATAAATTATTCTCCGAAACTGGGCTTGGCGGCTTGAGCGTGGATTACGTTTATACCCGACTTTTGGAAAAATGGCGCAGTATCCATGAAAAGAATGCGCCGTTCGCATCATTTTCATGACACGAACGGCTGATGTCCAACCCAAACTAGCAAGTCATCACAACTAAGCTGCCTCAAAGTTATTACGACCTGCCACGGGTTTGAAGATAGCAACTATAATGCCATTTTCAAGACTGATAATACCGTCGTTTATTCCCCAAAACGTTCACGAACCATCCTGTCCAATTTTGCGGGTGAATGAATCGTCACGGCCTTTCCATGAACCTCGATCAGGTTTTGATCCCGGAATTTGGCCAATGTCCTTGAAAAAGTCTCACTCACCGTGCCCAATTCAGAAGCAAGTACACGTTTGGTCATAGGCAGATCAATCACATGGGGAATATCGCTTGGAGGTTGCGGGCAGCGTTTTACCAGCCAGTGAGCCAGTCGAGTTTCAACATCTTTGGCGGTCAGATCGTCCAACCGGCCCACGAGAACACGCAAATGGAGCGCCATCGAACCGAGCATTCTCAATCCCAATTCAGGTTGGCGCTTGATGAGCGATGTGAATTCAGCCTTTTGAACAAGCAAAACCTGGCACGCCTCCAACGCGCGCGAATCGGCTGGATATCCTCCGTCCGACGCCAGTGTGGCTTCAGCAAAGGATTCGCTCGCCCGAAACACATGGATTACCTGCTCTTTTCCGGAGGGATTCAGCCGATGCACGTTCAGAGATCCCGATTGAACCACAAAAAATCCCACGGCTGGATCGCCTTCTCGGAAAAGGTAATCCCCCTTGGCCAGTTTCTTAAGCACGGTAATATCCGCAATATTCCGCAGATCAGCAGCCGGCAATCCGGCAAACAACTGGCACCCCCGCAACGTATTGATTACGGCAGTTTGTTTAAACTCGTCTCCGGCGTTCATGACCATTACTTTAATGTGGGTTCGCGATTTGTCATCTCCCAATCCCTCGGCACCATCATAAAACAACTCGACTGCACCAAGCCTGTTTGGTAGGAGCTTCGGATATACATGCGAGCCATCAATTTTGATTCCAAGTTGTTTAGCGGAAACCGGGAGCGTCTCATGAATCTCATGCTTCCCAATTCCATTGCCGTGGCCAACGCCAATGACATTCCTCCCACCAACGCCGATGGTTCCATGGCAACGATCCCCAATTCCGACCTGTTTTATCTCACTGGCGTCTCCCAGGAGCAAAGCCTCGTTCTTCTCTTCCCCGATGCGCCGGAGGAAAATCTTCGTGAAATCCTTTTTTTGCGCGAGCCCTCCGTGCACGCCCAAATCTGGGAAGGCCATAAGTTGACCAAGGAGGAAGCCCGAAAGATTTCGGGCATCCAGAATATTCAATGGCTGAGCGAGTTTCCGTCTTTCTTCCATCGCCTGATGTGCGATTGCGATCATGTCTATCTAAATTCCAATGAGCATAAGCGCGCCGAAGTTGAGGTCGAAACCCGCGATGCCCGGTTTGTTGCGCAATGCCAGCGCAAATATCCTCTTCATCAATACCATCGCCTTGCGCGTCTGCTCCACACACTGCGGATTGTAAAATCCCAACTCGAGATCGACGCCATTCGCCAGGCCTGCAAAATCACCGGTCAGGGTTTTGTCCGCGTCGTGCGATGTTTGAAGCCGGGTTTCAACGAGGCAGATATCGAAGCCGAGCTGGCCCACGAATTTATTCGCAATCGTTGCCGTTTCGCGTACCTGCCGATTATCGCTGCCGGGGCCAATGCCTGCGCTCTGCATTACAATTCCAACAACACCGAATGTCGCAAAGGTGAGCTGGTGTTAATGGATACGGCAGCCGCGTATTCCAACTACAATTCCGACCTCACCCGAACCATTCCAGTAAGTGGCCGTTTTTCCCGCCGACAAAAACAGGTTTATAACGCTGTGCTGCGTGTTTTCCGGGGCGCGTCAAAACTCCTGACTCCCGGCAAACTGCCCAAGGACTGGCAAAAAGAAGCCGAGCAACTCACGGAAAAGGAATTGGTCGATTTGGGTTTGATCTCTCTGCAAGACATCAAAAAACAATCGAAGGAACAGCCTGCATTCAAAAAGTATTTCATGCACGGCGTCGGCCATCCCATCGGTCTGGATGTCCATGATGTGGGTTACACGACACGGCCCATGCAGGCCGGTTGGGTGATGACCTGCGAACCGGGCATCTATATTCCGGAGGAAAGACTGGGCATCCGCCTTGAAAATACCATCCTTGTAACTGAGCAGGGTCCGGTCGATTTGATGGATGATATTCCCTTGGAACTCGATGAAATTGAATCGATCATGCACCGCCGACACGCTTGATATCAAAGGACGCGCGCGATCATGACGATCCCACGCATCCCAATGTCTTTAACAACACCAGTCAAGAGCGGTGGACTAATTCACCTTCGGCACGTTCACCCATTTGCCTGATTTGCCTGATTTGAGCACCGCATCGCAGATGAACTGCGTTTCCAGTGCATCCCGGAATGTCGGGCTCGCCGGTTTGCCAGTGGACAATCCCACAATAAAATCAGCCACTTGATGTACGAAACTGTGCTCGTAGCCGATCTGTAGTCCGGGCACCCACCACTTGTCCATGTATGGATGATCACCGTCTGTGACGTGAATCGAACGCCAGCCGCGTGTTTTGCTTTCGTCTTTATGATCGAAAAATTGCAGCCGATGCAGGTCGTGAAGATCCCACGCGATGGAGGCGTGTTCGCCGTTGATTTCAAAGGTATACAGAGCCTTATGCCCTCGGGCGTAACGTGTTGATTCGAAAGTGGCCAACGATCCGTTTTCGAAACGCGCCAGGAACGCGCAAGCATCGTCGATTCCGACTTTTTCCACCTTTCCAGACAAGGTATGTTTGCGCTCCTTGACAAAGGTCTCCGTCATGGCACTAACCTTGGTCATTCCTCCGTTGAGCCACACGGCCGTGTCAATACAGTGGGCCAACAGATCCCCGGTTACGCCGCTCCCGGCGGATTTGACATCCAGCCGCCACAGCCCAGCACCGCCTTGCGGAAGTTCGGGACTGATCGTCCAATCCTGCAAAAACTTGGCACGATAATGAAAGATCCGTCCAAGTCGTCCTTCATCGATGAATTGCTTGGCCAATGTCACCGCTGGAACCCTTCGGTAATTATACCAAACCATGTTGGGAACCCCGGCTTTCTCGACAACGGCCACCATTTTGCGTCCCTCCGGTCCGTTCATGGACAACGGCTTTTCGCACAAGACCATCTTCCCGGCTTTCGCAGCAGCAATCGCAATTTCCGCATGGGAGTTGTTGGGTGTGCAAATATCAATAACATCAATATCTTTTCGCTCGACCAACTTGCGCCAATCGGACTCGATCGACTCGTAGCCCCATTGGTCCGCAAACGGCTTGAGCTTATCGACACTCCGGGCACACACTGCTTTGAGAACCGGTTCATAATCCAGATTGAAAAAATTGGGCACGCGCCGGTATCCATTGGAATGGGTTCGTCCCATGAAGCCATAACCAACCAATCCGATATTCAGTTTTTTCGCCATTTTATGATGTTTTAGGGGTTCTTGTCGTCCATCCGTTCCAAATTATTTGATTCTGCCATGCCCTTCCGAAGGAAAGCCCAGGGGGATTCCAGAGCCAACTGGGATCCCAAAATCAGGCGCCCCGGTGGAATCCCATCCAAACTTCTGCATGCTGACTTGTCGATTCCAGCCGGAACCGCTTTTCTTCGCGGAATGGAATACAATCCAATCCTCGGTGCCATCCGGTGATTTCACAAATGAGCAATGCCCCGGCCCGAACACGTTCGCCGTCCGGGAGAAAACCGCAGTCTTCTTCTTCACCCAGGAGTTCGGATTCAGTACATCACTGCCGGTCCATGAAAGCTGTCCCAAACAATAATCATCGCTCCAGCTTCCACTGGCCGAGTAAATAATAAAGACGTTCGTCCCCCGCCGAAGCACTTCCGGACCTTCGTTGATGAGAGGCCGTCCGTGCAATTCCCAGTCATATTCGGGTTTTGAAATCAGCATGCGCTCGCCGCTGATGGTCACTGGATCGCTCATAGGTGCAATGTAGATGTTTTGCACGACATTTTCCATGCCTTCCCAGCC
Organism: Verrucomicrobiia bacterium; assembly: GCA_963664225.1. Classification (GTDB taxonomy): domain Bacteria; phylum Verrucomicrobiota; class Verrucomicrobiia; order Limisphaerales; family UBA1319. The sequence continues at coordinate 5,518,883 of OY760937.1, read as the reverse complement.
GGACCAGATGAAATACAACCGATCACCGGGCATCTCCAGCACGGTGCCGTCAATGGCCCACCGATCCGTTGGCGCGGCGATCTTCCCGACCATCTCAAATTGCCCCTGAGGATCTCGAGACGTCCCCTTGAGCACATACATGCGATGATGCGCGTTTTCCCCATCGTCTGCCGCGACATAGACATACCAATTTCCACGCAGATAATGCAGCTCAGGAGCCCATATTTCTGAGGAAGTGGCGGTGCCCGGCGTGGGCGTCCAAACGGTGACCCACGGCCCTTTACCAATGTCCTGAATCCGGTTGGCCTTTGCAATCCGAACATTTCGTCCCGAAGACTGACAAAAATAATAGGCCCCGCCATGTTGTATCACCCAAGGATCCGCGCCTGAACGCACAATTGGATTGGTGTAATTGTTCAATCCTCCAATATTTCTTCCCGAGCCAGGGCCCTCTGCAAAAACAGAGTTGAGACTAAATGCCAAACCTACCAGCAAGCTCCACGAAACAAATCGGTGCTTGAAAAATGCGGGAAAGAACCGCGCATGAAAAAAGCATGACCCATGTGCCTGCATTGGATCAGGTTTGTCTGTTGCTGAGTTCATGAAACAAGAATATGAAGGCCGCACTTCGCGTCAATACCGCATTCCAGACTTTAAACGGAGTGGTCAGGACGGATTCCACCAAAAGAGAATCAAAAAACAATGACTCAGCGTTCTAAAAACAATCTCATTTCGAGAAGGTCGGCCAGATTGTTGGGTCCGCCTTGCAAGCTAACACGCCATGCCCCCGGCCACCCCTCAACTCATGGCTTCGTCTCTGTTTCGGCTGCCGTATCCGAGTCGCGCGTGACGAACCATGCAAAAGGGCCGCAAGAGGCGGCCCTTCTAAAATGTCATATATGTTGACAGTTACGCATTACTTACTTAGAACACCACCAAGAGCCTTAGTTGCGGAATCCGTCGCTTTGGCAGCCATCGCCTTCTGGATCTGATCCTTTAGCGAATCAACCATCTTTTGTTGGTCAGGAGTTAATTTACCGGAAGCGAGCGTTCCCAGCATCTTGAGGGCTTCATCGTACTTGTTTTCACCAGTCAGCTTTTTGGCAGCGTCAATGACTTTCGTAGCACTGTCCGCAATCGACGAAACGGCGTTCGTTTTTTCAGTCAGCGGATTGAGCAGCGAATTGGTTTCCTTTTTGAGGGTGTCAACCGCTTGTGTTGCCTGCTCCAGTGCCTTTGCGGCGGCCTTATCCGCTTCCTGCTGAATGCTGGTCACTGCATTCGTAACTTCGTTGCCCATTTGCATGGCCGCATTCGTTGTTTTCTCTATCATTGTCCCCAGATCGGCTGGTTGACTTGCTGTCGCTTTGGCTGGCTCCTGCACAGGAGGCGTAGCCTCTTTCTTTTCGCATCCTGCCAAAAGGATCAGCCCGGCACCAAACGCAAAACTTGATTTAATAAACTTGTTCATCGTCTTATATCCTCCATGTGAAGGCATGGATTAATGTTACACCCGCCTTCGGTTAATGTTCAAAACTTTATCTGTCTGCCACCTGGGGGACACAGCCCCGCAACACCTAACATGCGGAGAATAACACAATTGAATCCATCCTGCAATCTCTCACGATGGTCCATTCGCCACAGCAATTGCCATCAGGAGGCATGAATACCGTTATAAAGTCTTGGAACGCGATAGGTGATGTTCGTTAGAACCTCCCAGGGAATAGTGCCAAACCACTCTGCGACTTCGTTGACACTGATTTTGCCTTCACCCTGACATCCGATCAACACCGCTTCATCACCCATTCGGACACCATCGATCCCCGTCACATCGACCATCATCTGGTCCATTGTGATACGCCCTAAAATCCTGCATCGACGGCCTTGAATCAGAACCTGGGACCGGTTGCTTCCAACTCGCAGATAACCGTCACCGTAGCCAGCCGTCAAAGTGGCAACACGCATTGGCGACGGGGCGCAAAAGGTATGACCATAACTTAATGTTTTGCCCTTGGGAATATCCTTAACCAGACTCACGCGGCATTTTAATGACAGCGCTGGTCGGAAATGTTGACTCAATGCTTCTTCCATGACACGCGAGCCACTGGGCACCACGCCATAAACCAGCAGTCCGGGACGAACCAGGTTAAATAGCGTCTCCTTTTCCCATATGATTCCCCCACTGCTGTTGGCATGCATAAAGGGAACATTCACACCCGCTGCCTGCAATTCGTCAGCCACCTTGTGAATGGCCTGAGCCTGTTTTTTGGAAAATGGAGCGTCATCTTCCACGGCTGCATAGTGCGTGTACACACCTTCGATCTCCAGTCCTGGCAGGCGTTTTATCTCCAACACCAATTCCAGGGCGCCTCCCGGTTCCACCCCCAATCGGCCCATGCCGGTATCGACCTTTAAATGCGCGTGAACTTTCTTTCTGAATTTAACTGCGGCGGCAGAAAACCACTGCGCCTCTTCCAATGTGGAAATCGTGGGCATGATTTCGTCTCGCACCGCGCTATCCACCTCATCGGGCAGGCAGGCGCCCAACATCAGAATTGGCCAGCCGCGGCCCACGCTGCGCACATTTCGGGCTTCGGAGAGGTTGGCCACGCCAAAAACATCCGTGCCGCTCTGCATCAGAAGCGCCGCAATTTCCTTCAAACCGTGCCCATAGGCATCGGCCTTCACAACAGTCATTATCTTGACCTGTGGTCCCACACGCGCGCGAATCCACGCAAGGTTTTCCCGCAGCGCGCTCAGATCGATTTCCGCCCAGCAACGATACAAATTATTCATGTGCAAATAACAATTCCACGCAAGTCATAATGAAAACAGGGGCCGTTTGTTAAGCGAAAAGAAGCAATCCGCAACGAGTGGGGAATCTGCTATCCGGTTCCGGCCGCCAGCGCATACTCGTTCACGCGCATGGTCAACCGCTGCAATTCGGAAATTGAGATCAATCCGGATTGTACCTTCAAAAAACCCTGGTGGCGCATCGGCTTCCAACCTGCTTGCATGGCCACACCGCGAAGCTGGCCTGTACGAACTCCAGGTTCGAGCATGTCGATGACTGGATCGGTAAGGATAAAAAATTCATACAGGGCCACGCGCCCGCGAAAACCATTCTGGTTGCATTCCACGCATCCCTTGCCATTCCATGCGCGCACTTCAGACGGTGATATTGCAAGCACCTTGGCCATCTCATTTCGGATCAATTCAGGAATATTCCTGTCCTCCTCCATGCAATTGCGGCAAATACGCCGGGCGAGCCGCTGCGCGATGCTGCAAACCAGGGAGGCTCCCACAAGAAAGGGTTCAATGCGCATTTCCAACAATCGCGTGATGGCGCTCACGCTGTCGTTTGTGTGCAGAGTCGAAAACACCAAATGTCCCGTTTGCGCCGCCCGGATTGCAATTTCCGCTGTTTCGCTGTCGCGAATCTCACCAATCAGTATGACGTCGGGGTCATGACGCAGCACTGAGCGCAGGGCGCTCGCAAAGGTCATTCCGATTTCCTCGTGCGTTTGTATCTGGGAAATTCCCTCAAGCTGGTATTCCACAGGGTTTTCGATCGTGATGATTTTTCGCCCCGTGTCGTTGGCATGGGCCAGAGCCGCATACAAAGTTGTCGTTTTACCGCTGCCAGTCGGCCCGGTGATTAGGACCATCCCCTGCGGTAGTTTCGTCAGCGCCTCCATGGTGGCCTGCTGGTCCGCTTCCATGCCCAATTGAGCCATGTCCAGAAAGAGGCTTTGACGTCCCAGAATGCGCAGACACACCGCCTCGCCATGTTTGGTGGGAATGATCGAAACGCGCAACGCGTAATCTTCGCCGCCGGTTTTCATGGCGATTCGCCCGTCATGGGGAATCCGTCGTTCGGCAATATTCAACCCCGCCATGACCTTCAGTCGTGAAACAATCGAATCATGAACCTGTCGGAGACCCGCAGGTACCGGAATATCCTGCAGCAAACCGTCAACACGATAGCGCAATCGAATGGTATCAGGATAAGGTTCAAGATGAATATCGGTGGCGTCCAACCGCAACGCCTCAAGGAGGATTTGATCGACAAAGGCTGAAATGGAGGCATCGACATTGCTGTTCTCATCGATCGATTTAATGTCGAACACCACCTCCTGGTAGTTGTCTTGAATGCCCTGGCCATCCCTTAACTGCTGGATGGTGTCCGCCCCCAACCCAAAATGCTTTTTGATGACCGCATGAATGCTGCTGGGGGTGACAATGACGAATTTCAACCGCTTCCCAAGCAACAGCCTCAAATTGCCCTGGTCATTCAAAGGGGGCGGCTCCGCGACGGCCAGGGTTAGCAAACCCGCCTCCAATGCCATGGGGATCACCCGGTAATGAAGCGCAAGTTTGACCGGGACCAGTCCCAAAATCTCAGCACTGATATCGACTTTAGTTAGGTCAACAAAATCCAGGTGATTGATTACGGCCAGCGCCTGGTAGGTATCCTCCTCTGAGGCGTAATTCAAATCGACAATGGCCCTGTGCTGGGGAATCTTAAGCCGCACCTGACGCCGCCGCGCCAGTTCCAAATGCTTCTCACTGAGTTTGCCTCTATCAAGCAACAAATCCCCGACGTCCTGCCTTGCGCCATCCAATTTCATACTCAGCGTATAGGAACAACCACCTGCGTCTTGGCGTTGAAGTTCACCATGAATTCATTGCCTGCGCCATCTCTTAACATCAAGGCCCCGGGAGAAATTCCTCCCATCGAATATTGACCGACAACCTTCGAACCTGTCGTGCCAATGATTAATTGGTCTCCGACCAGCACATACGCCTTCTTTTCACCCTGGCTGCTCGCGAAATATCCCTGGTAAAGTAACTCCACAAGCTTCGTGGTGGGCGGATCCGGCGGTGGCGGCGGAACAAAAGGGATCGAATAAAACGGATTACTCATGTTGCGAGCCGGTTTGAATTCTCTGTAAAAACCCGTTGAAAAGGTTTCCTCAATCTGTTGCCCGCGATCCACCGTCGTCCCAATGGGCTGGAAAGACGATAATGTCGGCTGCTGTGGCATCCCGCCATCCAGATTGCGAACAATCTGGTAGGCGAGAAAGGCCAGCCACGCCAGAAGAAGCGCGGAAAGCATCGACCGCTTATCATATGTTCCTAACATGAATTGTAACCGTATCTATGATTGTTGACAGATTCAAGGCAACTGCTCTTGCCCCACAAACCCACTCACGATGGCGTCCAATTCCACTTCGCTCCCATTGGTCGTGGCATTGATGACAAATTTATTGATGAACATCGCCGGTTTGGCTGCGTTGCATTCCCCAAGGCCATTGGTCTGCATTTCTCCGCCCCGCAACGGTACACTCAAAAGCACCTTGTAAGCCGCCTCCATGCTTCCGTTTAGCTCAAGACGAATCGGGATTTCCGCCCAGCCGGCTTTGCTTTCCCCGACTCCCGCATGAAACACCACTGGCAGCACCATGGCCGAACGAATCACACTGGGTCGCTGCGCCACAGCCGCTGAGACCGCTTGATGATACAATGACAATTGCGCCCACAAAAACCCCGGATTTTCCTTTCCCTTTAAATACTCGGGAAAACCTTTTATCACGGACGGATTCACTTTCGTGCCAGCGGCCGCGGCTGTCCGCTGCAAATCCGCGATCAATTGCAGACGGCGTTGATCGTAATCGATTAATTGAAACGGCTGCGCCATCCAATCCCGGATGTCCGGCTCCAATTCAATCCGATCCTTGATGTTTTGGGAGGCGCCATGAACCGCCTGCACCGACTTTTCCGCCAGATCCAGGCTCTTCGTCATCGTGCGCAAATCCATCCCCAGCTTGGCTTTGTTGCGCAGGTTGATTTCAAAAATCCGATCCCAGGTCGTCGTCAATATCGGGTCCAACCCGGCCACCTGCCGCGCCAGGGGATAAAAAAACAGAAAAAACAAAGCCCCCAGAACCGCGCTGGCCAAGGCCAGCGCCAACTGAAATCGAAAAACTATTCTGGATGGATACATGTGTCAGCCTACTTGGTTTTTTGGCCGCCAACGGCGTTTGTTTTCACAGTTGATCGTAGCATCGGCGCAGGGGCTTCAGGCTCTGCCAGAACCAGCGCCAGCGAATAATACCGGTCAGGCGCAACCACTTTCGCGTCCAGAATATTCGTATTCCGCTGATTGGACGCCAGCACATCCACATTACTGAAGAGCGGCACCTTTTTCAATTCCCCAACCAGCCCTCCCAACTCCTTCAATTTGTCCGCCGCTTTATCCGATATCGACAGCTCCGCGACGAATCCTTCGGGGAGCACCGCGACATTGGTCGGCACGACCACATCGGCAATTGCATTGGTATCCACCACGCGCCACGTTGCGCCGTCTTCGTAACTGCCCGCATCGGCAACCAGCACAAACCAAAGATCTCTGCGCTCCCTTACCTGCTGCAACACAAGCAGTGTCTCCAACGCGTTCCGGGTCCTCTTCTGTTTTTCCACCAGGGGAAGAATTTTCGCGTAGTCCAATTCCTTCTGGATGATGAGTCCCTCGACAGAGAGCGCTTTTTTGTAGGTGATCTCTGTATTCCCGACCATGTCGGTTTTGTGATGCTTCAAATAGCCCTTGTACGCGCTGCCACCCAGAAGCAGAACGAATAAAAAGGCGATCAGCCACAAGGCAATCCAATTCGCCTTCATCAAATATCCCTGGCGCTTTCTTATTTTTCTTAAGTAGCCAGGCAATAATGAACATTCATAGACATCCTCACTCAGGGCTTGATAAGCCAGGCCGGTGGCAATGGCAAAACAACCCCCGGGTAAATCCGTTCCCGGGGTCTCAGCCCCGCTGGGCCACAATTCATATTCATAGGACGACCGGCTCCGCAGGTAGGGGACCAGGCCAGGTTGATACACCGCACCTCCTGCCAGCACTACAGCCAGACTTCGCCTGTCCAAACGGATATCCACATTATCTTCAAGCCACTCACCGATGATCTTTTCCAACTCCTGCTGCCAGAAATCCACCACGGGATGAAATCCGCTCAAGCGGTCTTTCCCCGCGAATATATCTCGCGTCCGCTTAATCATCTCCGCTTCCTCAAATGATCCCTTGCTCAAAGCGGAAATGGCGTTGGTAAAGGACTCGCCTCCCACCGGAAAACTGGTTGCGAAAACCCCCTGCCCCGCCTCAATCACGGCCACCACGGTGCTCGTCGCTCCAATGTCCGCGAGCACCACCCGGCCCTCGGGATGATGCTCCGACAGATAGGCCACAATCAATGAGTTGGCCGCTGAGGTCACCTCCACATAGCTGCGTTCGACGTTCGCCGTCAAAAGCCGGTTCAATTGCCCATTAATTTCCTGCTCCCTCGCTATGGTGACCCAGAAGGAGTTACGATGGCGGCCCCAGGGTTCCAGCGCGTGATAATCATAGACAATCGCGCTGTCGGAGAGGCCGCTTAAGCTGATGGTTTCGCGTGCAACCATTTCCTTTATCTCGTCGGAACTTGCGTTGGGCAGCTCGATCAAATGCGACTGGGTGAGGTGCTGAGGAAGGGCCAGCGCCACAGGCATGTTGCCCAGATCATCGACCACCTCCTGGATGTGCTTGTTGATTTCTTCCAGCGACAGCAACCCCTCGGCCTGCAAATCGATCAAGCGATATTCCAGAAAGCAAATCCCCAGCTTCGATTTCTCTGCCAGCACCACCTTGATCCGACTGCTGCCCAAATCCACCGCGATAACACGCCGGTTCAACAGGTCGGAAACTTGCTGCCGGATAATCGTTTTGATTGGCATCTGGAATTTACTCAGCATCGGCGCTCACCATGTATTCCCCATTTTCCGACAGAAGAGTGGCGGTCACAAATATCAGAAGATACCGCGGATTATCAATTTCAGTCCTCCGTCGAAAGGCCGCCCCCAGAATTGGAATATTGCCCAATACAGGAACCGATTCCACGAAAGTCCTCTGCTCCCGCTGTGACACGCCTCCCATGACAACCGTTTGACCGGACTTGACCACCACGCGGGTTGCGAGGGATTGCTCACTCTTCTCCGGAAGTTTGATGTCGAAACTGCTCGAAATATTTCCACTGTCATCCCGGTCCGTTATTGTCGCAAAGGTGATCAATTTGACATCCTGCGCCACCTTGGGCCGCAGAGCCAGCATCACGCTCCGTCCGTCCCCCCCCACACTCGCCAGCACATCCAGCGTCACCCCGGAGGTCAGCTTCGCGGGCTTGCCTTGGGGCACCAGGGAGGAAACCGAACGATTTGCCAGAATTTGCTGCGTGACAGTGTATTGCTCGTAGAAATACTGGATCTTTCCATCACTGATGGTCGCCGGCAAATTGTTTATCAAAGTCACCCTTGGTGCGCTCAACACCTCGCTTTCACCGCTCTGATCGATGGCGGACAGCGTCGCGCTCAACGATGCCCGGCCCAGCACGCCATACCACGATTCCTGATAGCCAAGACCAACATTTTCAGCCAAACCCGTGTAATCCTTTGCCGTGCGCGAAGTATTCGCGCTGTTTCGCCCCGTCTCCCAAGCCACACCCAATTGCAAAAACATCGGCTCTTCAACCGTGATGAAACGAGCCTCGATCAGCACCTGTTGGATCGGCTTGTCAAATTCCTTGATGATCTTCTCCAAAACTTCCAACTGCTGTTGAGTCCCTCGGGCCGCGATGACGTTGCGCTCAAAATCGATCTGATACTTCAAACCTCCGCAAAACATGCGGATGGCGTTCTCGATCGAAGGCTCTTTCGCAGCGCCATCCCTTACGAAGTTCTCATATTTCTGCACCTCAGTCGTGGTCTTGACATTGTTCGCCGTCACCGTGGTTTTTGTCGCGTCGGATATGCCAAATTGAGCCGGCAGGACCAATCCCTTGCGCAACCGATAAAACCGCGTTTCCAATTGCACTTTGTTCGTGTCCTTGCCATCCACAATCCAGATCAAATCCCCGCCTACTTGAAATTGCACTCCCATGTTGCGGGACACATAATTCAGAAACTCTGAAAGCTTCACATTCTTCATGTTCACACTGAGCTTCTGCTGAAATGCGGGAATCGACTTGTCCGCAATAAAGTTGATGCCTTCAGACTGGCCTACGTTGAACACAATGTTTTCCAAAGTCACATTATCCAGATGAACCTCGATCTCCTTGTCTAATATCGCCATCATCTTCCCCTTCTCCACAGTCGAATCCTCCGCGGGTCCTTTGGCTTGAATTGTTTTGCCGAAGGCCTCGGGTATGTAGGGCGTGGCTTTGATGTTTTCGATGGCCTCCCTGAGATCGCTGCGTGGCGGCAATCCCTTGTTCTTGCTCTCGCTCAACACGCTCCACAAGGTCGGATTAAACCGCGAATCCTTGGCATTGACATTCCTAATCTTGTCCTCAAGCGTTTTCTCGCGGCGTTTGGGGCCTTCCGTCTTGACCCAATTATAGACACGCTCCACGGAACTGTCCCTTGGATCGGCGGCATACAACGCAGAAATCCGAGACTCTGCTTCCTCCCATTTGTTTCGCCGGGCCAGATCGATGATGCTGCGCAATTCAGCATCGTATTCAGAACTCACCGCAGAGCTTCCGGACGATTTGCTTCGGACCACCTTATTTGTGCTGGATTGTTTTGCCATCGGCGCACCGGCAGAATCAACAGCGGCATCCTCAACTCCCGAATCACCACGCGGGGGGGCTTTCGCGGCGGTGGCCTTTTTCGCCTGATACGGACTGGCCTGCGGAGACTGACGGGGATTTCCCGCGCTCGTTGCGACCCCAGGCCGGCCGGAGGGCGCCGACTCGTGCTGGCAGGACACCACTCCCGCCAAAAAAAGAAGGAATGCCAGCCGACACAACAACCTCGGCAAACCTGCCATGGTATTTAAAGTTTTATTCGGCATCAGAACTGATAATGAATTCACCATTCTCTGACAAAAGGGTGGCCGTGACAAACACCAGCAAATACCGGGGACGATCAACCTCCGTTCGTCGGCGAAAAGCAGCGCCTAAAATTGGAATATTTCCAAGGATGGGCATTGCCTCCACAAAAGTTTTTTGCTCCCGTTGAAGAACGCCACCCATGGCCACCGTCTGCCCTGATTTGATCATAACGCGGGTGGCCAGACTTTGCTTGCCCATCTGCGGCAATTTGATGTCAAAGGTGCTTGAGATTTGTCCCTGGCTGTTTTTGTCGCTCACGGTCGCAAACGTGACCATCTGAACGTCCTGATTTACCTCAGGATTGAGGGCGAGCATGATGCTCTTTCCATCGCCGCCGATACTGGCCAGAACATTAAGCGAAACCCCGGAATTGACCTGGGTGGGTGGGCCTGAAGGAACAAGAGTTGAAGCTGAGCGCTGTTCTGTAAAAGTCTGGCTCACCTTGTATTCCTCGTAATAATACTGGATTTTCCCATCGCTGATGGTTGCTGGCAAATTGTTGATCACAGTCACGCGGGGCGCGCTTAACACCTCGCTTTCACCGCTTTGGTCGATCGCGGTCAGTGTGGCCGTCAGGCTCTTCCCGTTCATGACGCTTAACCAGTTATTGGTGCCCACCATTTCTTCTCCAGTCCATGTTTCCTCCAATCCCAGCCCCGCTCCCGTGCCCAACCCGGTGTAATCCGTTGGCGTTCGAGCCGCGCTAACCGCGCTGCGGCCGGACTCCCACGCCGCGCCCAACTCCAAAAACGTGCCCTCCGTCACCGTGATGAACCTGGCTTCGATCAGCACCTGCTGCACCGGCCTGTCGAACTCCTCGATAACCTTCTCCAGTCCGTCTAGCTGCTCTTCTGTGCCGCTGGCCACAATGAGGTTTCTTTCGTAATCGACATAATAAGTCAGCCCCTCGCAAAAGTTGCGGATGGCCACCGTGATCGACGGTTCTTGTGACGCACCGTCACGCACGAAATTCTCGAAATTTTGCACTTCAGAAACCGTGGTGACATTATTCACCACAGTCGTCGTTTTTGTGGCATCCGACAACCCAAACTGCGCGGGCAGCACGAATCCCTTGCGCAAATGATAGAAACGCGTTTCCTGCTGCACCTTGTTCGTATCCTTGCCATCCACGATCCAGATCATATCCCCGCCCACCTGAAACTGCACACCAAGATTTCGCGACACATACTTTAGAAACTCCGAGAGTTTCACGTTCTTCATGTTCACGCTGAGTTTTTGCTGAAACGCGGGAATCGACTTGTCCGCGATAAAGTTAATCCCCTCAGTCTGGCCTACGTTGAAAATGATGTTCTCCAGGGTCACATTCTCCAGATGCACTTCGATTTCCTTGTTCAGCAGATTGGACATCTTCCCCTTGTTATTGCTGAAATCCTCCATGTCCCCTTTCCAGGGTACCGTCTTCCCAAACGTTTCAGGAATATAGGGCGTGGCCTTGATCTGCTCGATCGCCGCCCGCAAATCACCCCGTGGCGGCAAACCCTTGCTCTTTTTATCCAATAGAATGCTTTCCAGCGTTGGATTGAACCGGGTTTCTTTTGACGACACGTTCCGGATTTTATCCTCAAGCGCTTTCTCGCGGCGTTTGGGACCCTCCGTCTTCACCCAGCTATAAACACGTTGCACAGAGACGTCCTTGGGATCCAACGCATACAACGCCGAAGCACGGGACTCCGCTTCCTCCCATTTATTGCGTCGCGCCAGATCGATGATCGCGCGTAATTCCTCGTCATAATCCGGGCTCACAGGCACCTTGCTGCCCGCAATGGACGATTTGCCGTTATCCTTCTTCACAGCAGCATTATCCGCCGCCTTCTTGGCATTCGCTTCCGTTGTGGACTTAAGTTTGGCTTGCCTGGCCAGTTCGGTTTCTTTGGCCGCCTTCGCTTCTCTGGCCGCCTTGGCGGATTTCGCATCTTTGGCCATCTGCGCTGCGTGAGCCTTTTTAAGAGCCGCCTTGCTCGCGCTGGAAGGATTATCTGTGCGGCCTGTGGTCGTGGTCGTTTTCGATGGGACTGTATCATGCTGGCAGGCGCTTAACCCCAGCAACAATATCACCAAATAGATATGGCGCAGCACATCGAACCTGATTGCCATGCGTAATAATTATGCGAAAGCCCGTCTCACGGCAAGCTCACGCATTATAAATTCATCGAAATTCAAACCACCCCGCCGCATCGGTTTCCGACCGGTCGGCTTTTCAATTCAACGTCAGCCCCTGCCTTGGGCGCTCCGCTCCGCCTAAGCGGTTGAGAATCTTGAGGTCGTTCACTTCCTTTTGACTCATGACCGCGTCCCCAGATTCAAATTATTGCCGGACGTGGCATCTAAACCGGAGAGTAAAAGCCAACAATAATAACCATTTGAGAACGCCGGATCCGTCATATGGGCCGATTAAACCCTTGGAACCCGCAGTTTCTTGAGAAATTTTCCGCCAGATTTTCAACCGTCGCCAGGCATGTTGGGCACTCAAAACTTGAATCCCAGCGTTAACCGTAAATCACGGTGCGCTTGATTTCCTTGATAAACGATGCATTTTACGGGTGGCAACGTCGGCTTGGCCGACCCAATATTGTCATCGGTTAATAACAATTGGAAATAAAAGGTCTGGATATGGCATTTGTGGCTCTTGATTTGACCAAGCAGCCTCCTCGCAGCCCAAGGGTGCGTTTGGGGGGATTTGTAATTCTGCCCCGGGTCTTGGATAAAGGCAGGGCGGTTATCGCTGGAAAGAATGGCGAATACAATTACGCGTGCCCCATGGATCAGCAATTCCTGGCCTTTGCCGGGATCGATCCCGCGGCCCTGAAGGAACAACTGGCCGCAGGAAAAGGCGATGGGGAAATTCTGGAATGGATTACCGCCAATTCGAAAAACAAACCTGCTCCGTGGCAAGTTGCTACCTGGTCTTCGTTTCAGGAACACCGGGCGCCCGCAGATTGTGAATCTCGGGAGTTTTTCCAGGAAGTGCTCCTCAAGATTGGTTCCAAACGCGAAGATGTCTCCACTTGGTTCGAAATGTTGGACTTGGACGACTACGTCTCATTTGGCGGAATCGCCTGAAATTTTGCCCGAGTGCAGGTTCTCGCAGAAAACCGGGACATTATCGGGGCACCATTTGTCGCATGATTGATTCGATCCCATTAAACCGCGTTGCCGAGCAGGTCCCCCGCTGGCTTGAAGAAGTTCCGCTTTATCAAAAGCTGACCAAGGGTCGGCGCTGTCGTGGTGAGGAAGTAAGTTTTGCGGAGTGCTTTCAATCTCTGCCCCTCATCACCAAACAGGATATTCGTCGGGAATTCCCACGAAATTTCTTGCGCGGCGACATGGATCTCCAGGATCTAATCGACCGCGAACTCGTCGAATTGGAGCGCACCTCAGGAACTTCCGAAGATGCCACACCCCTGCTTTTGGGCCGCGGCTGGTGGAACGAACAGGAGCAAAAGGCCCTTCGCCTAAACCCGTGGGTGGATCGTGCGCTGACCCCTGGTGCCCGCCGTGTAACCATCGTTTCCCCCATGTGCAGCAGCGAAATATGTTACACGGGTACTCCCACTCGCGAGGATAGAACTCTGGGCGGTGCTCTCTTTGTCAATCTGTCCCGTCATCCGTTTTTGTGGAGCGAAGCGGCCCTGGAACGAATGGTCCGCGAAGTGGTGGAATGGCAACCGGGTTTTCTGGACGTCGATCCGGTCTACGGTGTGCTGTTTGCCCGCTATTGCCAGCGACATGGAATCCAACTGCCGAGCGTGAAATTTGTCCTGAGCAGCTATGAGTATTTAAGCGTCGTTCACCGTCGCATGCTTGAGAACATCTTTAAGGTTCCTGTCTTCGATCTCTACGGTTCCACCGAGACAGGTCACCTTCTCATGGAATTGGAGCCGGGACTTATGGCCCCCAGTCATGCGACGGCCTACCTTGAAATACTCACCCCGGGAAATCAGGGAGTCGGACGGCTCGTTGTTACCACTCTGACCAACGATTTCATGCCGTTGATCCGCTATGATATTGGGGATCTGGCCCGAAGAACAATTGTGGCAAATGAAAGCCGGTACGAACTGCACGGACGCCTCAGGGATGCGCTTCAAGACACTCATAGACACCGCATCACCGTCCGCCAAGCCGATGAATGTCTGACCGCTGTCGATGGCATTCTCCACTATCAATTGCACCAAACAGGCGCCCGATCCTACGTTTGGACCTATTCCGCGTTGGATATTCCGCCTGCCGAGGAAGCGCTTGCTCAATTTAAGGACCGACTCGAGTCCTTATTGGACGCTCCACGAGGGGTAGAATTGCGGGCATCTGATGTCATTTCATGCGAACCCTCCGGGAAATTCCGTCTTTGTCGCCCATTGGCCACCTGATAAGCGCCTGACCATCTGCCCTCGTCGGCTTTGGCGAATTTAGAATGGACGGGATCCGTTGGCCTCCAAAGAGGTTTCCCATGTTCTCAATCCATGACGACTCAGATAAACTGGAATATTCTGAAAAAGCGAATTTTCACCTTCGACCTCTTTGATCAGCCGCCTTTTGGTATCGGATCGAGGCCCATTGAGCAGCGTCAGCGATCCTCCATCACCACCGGCACCATTGACCTTCCAGCCAATGGCCCCATGGGCACGGGCGATCTCAATGACCCGATGGGCTTGAGGGCTTACGAGTTCAGAGTGTAGATTGCCCTGTGCCTCGTTATTCTCAACCATCGCCCTTCCCATTGCCTGAAAATCTCCGGCATACAATGCGTCCCGCGATTTTTCCGCTGTCTCGCGCAAGGCATTGATCTTGGGACAATCCGGTCCGCTATTCTCAAGATCGCGAATAACCTTTCGATGCACATCGGAGGAATTGTGCGATTTGCCTAAATAGATCAGCGAAAGCCGCCGTTCCAATTCCCACCAAGTGGCGTTGGGCACCTGAATGGGCGACACAGACGCGTGGGGATAACGATGCATTTCGATATAGTTGATTCCCCCATAGGCGCAGCAGAGCTGGTCTTGAATCCCGCATTGTTGGTGCAGCAAATCGACCTCGACCGATTGGGCTGCATAGGCGACTTCATGGGGTGTCAGCCGTCCCGGGGTCAGCCGATCGAGCGCGCCGATTAATGCCACCGTGACTGCCGCTGATGTGCCGGTCCCCGCGCCAGCCGGAGCCTCCGAATAAATCGTCACTTGAAATGCCAGGCTTTTCGGCACCTTCATGTAATCGATCGCTGCCTCCAAAAGGGGATGCCGATCCCATCCGTTTTTTTCTGGATTCCGCGTGTAGCGTTGGCCGTAATTTTCAGCGT
This sequence comes from Verrucomicrobiia bacterium, assembly GCA_963664225.1. GTDB lineage: Bacteria > Verrucomicrobiota > Verrucomicrobiia > Limisphaerales > UBA1319. The sequence goes on along the minus strand of OY760937.1, from coordinate 5,503,637 downwards.
GAATCGTGATCCGCTCCTTTTGGCCATGCGATGGAACCACCTCAATCTGCACCTCTGCATAGGGATAAACGCCCAGGTTAAAAATCTTGCCGTGGCCGGCAAACCAGGTATCCGTCCAACCCCCGTTGTCGCAAATGCGAATGGGAGCCACGCTGTTAATGATGCGGATCGGTTGCGCCTGGTTCATAATGAATTAATTGCGTTGGTGCGCTGTCTGTTATACTCGCATCGAACATGCCGACGCTCCGACAGTCAAACCATTTGTCATGTCCGGACGAATGGCGGATTCCCTGGAATCTTCATCTTACTTTTTGGAACCCTTGCTCCCCTTCGTTCCGGGTTTCACCGCAGCCGTATTGGTGGATCCGATCGATGGAAGCGTGTACACAGGCACCGCATTCGTAGGTGCGGGATAATCCGACGAGGCAGGCTGATAATTCCCCCCTGAAACGCGAATGCCACCCTCTCCATCCGACTTCAGTAAAGGGCGGGAATTCCCCATATAATAAGTTTGCCGTAATGCCAGATTCCCTTCCGGACTCACCACCGCATAAAAAAACCACTTGGAGCCGGATTGGCATAAGACATGTAAATTACTCAGTTTATCCAACTGGGCTTCTGGACGACTGAAGGAAACCATGGGCCCCAGCATGAGAACTTTGTAAGACAAATCCGATTCTGCATCTGTGATGCTCACGTAAAGCTGCATTTGTTTCAAAGTGACCACTTTCTGAAGGAGATACTTGCGCATATCCGGCGCGGCTCCTTGCTGACCGGCTTTCGGTGGCACTCCGTAAGTGGTTGTCCACAATGTCGATCCTTTGATGATCTCAATCGTTTTGCCTGGACTTTCCAGACGTTCGCTCCACTCCTTAAGTTTTACGATCGCGGTGATTTTGTAGCGCCCTTGAGGCTGCAATTGATAATAGGGGGCGATATTTACATACCGGGTGCCAACCTTCGATGATTCAAGCGCAAAAGGTTTCTTTACCGGAACATCGGATTCCCGGGGCGCTGGGCGACCGGTTTGCTCGTCATCGACAAGAAAACTGAGCCAATCGTCATCTTCCCCCAAATGCAGCGTCTGTCCTGATAGATTGGTGATTTTGACCCCCACTACGAGGTCTTCCTTCGAAAGATACTGCTGCTTTTCCAATTCCAACTCCACCTGCACCTGGGCATGGCAGGAGAAGGCCATCGCGAGACTCGCGCACAACAATAAATAGAAATGTCTCATCGGCACCACTGTAAGGTGACTCGCCATGTTGGCAAGCGGCAAAGCCACCCCGGAATAGCTCCGAACGGCGGCTTGCCAAACCCAAATGCATCCCATTCGCATGAATGTCTTTCTCTACGGTTGGCCGACAACCAAAACCCGGTAGTACCCCTGCACCCCTCCGGTTTTTGTGTCCGTGGCCACTGCCTGTGCGCTCGTTGCGTTAACGGGTGCGCCGGCATTTTCCCACAATGCGTCATTCGCATGCGGCTTGTATTGGAGCTGATACGAAATCCCAACTGCCGCATCCCAATACACAGTGATCAGCCCGGTCTGCGTCGCGGTGATTTTTGTAATCTTGGGCGCCTTTGCGGTGCCTTTGACTATGATCAGAAAGGTCTGAGTGGCAGCCATTTGAGGACTGCCGTTATCCGTTGCACGAACTTCGATGCTGTTCGTTCCCGCCGATGTCGGAGTCCAGGTGAAATTCCCAGTCAATGATTCAATCGAGGCTCCTGCAGGCACTCCTGCACCCAATGAGTACGTCAGGATTTGCGGCGGCAAATCGCCGTCGTGCGCTACCGTCTTAAAGCTGATAACCGACCCGATGGACCCGGTTTGGTTCGCAATCGCTTCCAGCACCGGAGCCTGGTTGACTTCATTCACTTGGATCGTGAACAGCTTGCTGTTGCTCTGAATAGGTATTCCGTTATCGGTGATGCGCACGGTGATGGGATAAATCCCCGGCCCTTGCGCCTCATTGGGCGTCCAGGTGAATTCGCCGGTCGTCGGATTGATACCCGCGCCTCCGGGCGCCCCGGCATCCAGGCTGAACGTGAGCATTTGCGCGGGAATATCCAGATCCGAAGCAGTGACATAAAAATTAATCAACTGTCCTTCATTGACGGTAAGATCCCCCAGGCTGCCCAGCGTGGGCGGCGTATTCACTTCTTTGACCGTGATGGTGAAAGTCTTCGCATCTGACTTGGCCGGATAACCATTGTCTGTGACCATTACCGTGATGAGATTGGTCGAAGGCCCCTGCGCCTCTGTCGGCGTCCAGGAAAACTCACCACTCGACGCGTTGATCGTCGCGCCTTCAGGCGCTCCGGCCTCGAGGGCGTATACAAGGGATTGCGCGGGTTGATCCGGATCCGTCGCCGTGATGGTGAATAAACAGATTTCACCTTCGTTGATGGTGCGATCCGCAATGGCACCAAGGACGGGAGCCGTATTGACGGGCACATTTGCGATGATGTTGGCTCCGCGCGGCGTCGGGGTTGCCATGTAATACATGCTGTTGGTATTGCCGTCCGGCCACCGGCCCTGGCTGACGTCGTTGGTTTGTTCACCGAACGAAACCTGATCGACAATCTGGTGATTGGGCGCAAACAGTCCAATGTATTCGCCATGAATGCCTAATCGGAAATTCGCGTGCAAATCAGGGCTCGCGTTGGTATTCAGACTCGTGTCGTTATCGGCCCAGACGAGCAGGAAGCTGTGAGGCTGAATCGCGCTTCCCATTGGAATGACAAATTTCGTGGTGTCGGTGGCCGTATCGCTCAGCCCGTAACCCGTCAGATCGACCGCCGTGTCTCCACCGTTATAAATCTCAAACCAATCCGCCCATGGCTCATTGGTTGAATCGAACAGGGTGTGGGTGTTTCCCGCCATCCATTCATTGATGACGAGGTTCACCTGCGGATAGGTGAAATTATTGGCGGCTCCAAGCGTCGGATAATAGAAGGCCTCGTGATTGCCCGGAGTCCCGTTCGGATACAAACCGTATGTGCGCCCGGCCACAACATTCTTATAATTCACATAATCGAAAACGACAGGTTGACCGCTTTGCATCCGTGACATGGCCACTGCGCCCTTCACGGGCACAATGCGAAAACTGGTGTGCAATTCCGCACTGGTGCTTTGACCCGGCTGGCCATCCAGCCAGACCAACAGATATTGCCCGGGGCCAATCTGTGCGTCGGCCGGGAATGCCCATTGCGTCAAGTTCGTATAGTTGTCGGCCAGATAATAGCCGGCGAGGCTGAGGGTGTTTGTGCCCGGATTGAACAGCTCGAGCCAGGGATCCTTTTCCCCGTTTTGATCGGTCGGGCCGCTCAGGTTTTCGGGTTCCACTTCGTTTAGATACAAGGATGGGAAAACCGGCAGAGTCCCTTTCACGCTGTTGGCGGCTCCCGGCGTGTAGGAGGAGATTCCCGCCGGTTTCACCCCAACAGCCGCATACAGGCCAGTCGTGGATGAACTGTTGGACAGTCGCATGACCAGGCCGCCGACATTTGTTCCAGGATGATACCAGAAACTCAATGTATATTGCGCTCCGTTGGTCAGCGGCAGCGTATCCTGCCAGAGGGAATCGGCCTTGCTGCTTCCTGCCGTCGAGGCAATGAGGTGCAGGGCATTCGTGCCGCTGTGCGTGGTCACGCTGGTCAGCACGCTCGTGCCAACATTGCTCGATAAAGTCCACGGCCCGCTCAGGCTGGATTCGAAATCGCCATTATTGATCAGATTCGTTCCCGCTTCCGCCACCGCACCGGCCACCAGTTTCAAATCATCGATATATACATCTCCCGCGTTCGTTAAATACACATACAAAAGCGATGACGTCGCGGTGCCTGTCACCTGAACGAATTGCCATTGCGGCGTGGCGGTCCAGTTGCCCACCCTCTTATTGTCCTGATTGGGATCGATCAACTGCAGCGAACTTCCTTCGCCATCCGCTGCCGCGGGCCACGGCGGCGTGTTGTGATATTCGACGGTATCCACGATCACATCCAGATCCGGTGTCGCTCCGGGAATGACCAGTCGCAGCGTCTCCCCGCCATTCTTCAGGTTTCCACCGAATTGCCCCGTCAACGGAATCGCCGTTCCATAGGCGGCGGCAAATGCCAGTTGGTTTTTGGGAACCACCACAAAACCCTGCGGCCTGATCAATGTCCCGTCAGGAAATACGAATCCAGCGCCATCCAGACGCCAGCGCGACAGGTCGAATACCGAACTGGCCGAGGTGTTGAAGATTTCAATGAATTCGGCGTCCGTCACTGCCGGGTGATACATGATCTCGTTGATGATCACATGACCAATCGGCGATTCGCTCGCGCCGGTGTAGGTGACCGATATTGTCTTGGAGGCATTCGCCACCAGCGCCCCTTGGGCATCGAACCCCTGCACCAAAAGCGTATTGGCGCCTGCGCTTAATGGCAGGTTCATCGTCCATCCGGTAACGGTATTCCAGGTGATGGAATACTCCACTCCGTTGACTTTGATGACCCGCACCGACATCGGGGCCCTGCCGCTCAAGGTCAGCAGGCTGTTGTTCGTGCTGAAATTATTGCCATTATTGCTCGCTATCGCAAAATCCGACGCCACCGTGGCCAGTTGTTGCTGAAGGTAAGTCTGCCGGGCCGTCATCCATGATTTAATCGCTGCGGGCGACGCCACAGAAATTCCATTTTCCGAAAAGGCCGCGTAACAGGCATCCATGAGGGGACCCATCTGCGCCACATCCATCGGCCCGCGCGCAATATCCTCCAGGGCCTGCCAATAGAGTCTCCTGAATTTCGGCGTCGAATAAATCACCCCCATGGGGCCATCCGCGCCATTATAGGCAAACAAATCGTCCCCTGTGGGGCCGTAGGAATTACTGTTGCCCAGAACAATGTTGAAATCCCATATCATCAGGGACCAAAGCCCATTCAGGGGCTTATAGGCATACATGTTTTGCGCATTCTGAAAGCCAAAGCTGTCCCAGTTGCCCACCGCATGATTGACGGCAAAGGTGCGCATCCATAGCGGCATGTCCGCCTGCGCTTCCATGCTCTTCATAAATGCGGCCCCGGCGGGAACATTCGCGGCGTCGATCAGGTTGTAAACGTTTGTATAGTTATTGGCAGTCTGGTTTGCGGCCCGTGTCAGATAATTATACCGGTAGCGGGCCAGTTTTTTGACCCCGCCCGTGGTGGTATAATTGTTCAGGGTGCACCAGGAAACATTGACGAAGCCCATCGCTCCCGATGTGACATCGTCAAACTCAAACCAGGGTTGAATCTTGTAGAGCTGGCCATTGGGATCGTTGGAGAAATACTCGTTCACGATATCCCCATTGGGAACCTGCGTATCCTCCATGAGCGTCCCGCGGCGGTTGCCGTTGACGTAGCACACCACATAACGCTTGTAATTCCATGGAAGGTCTAGCTGGCGCGCCATGCGATACGCGGTTTGCTCCCGCTGAAGGGTCAGGTCGTCGAAGGGACCATTGCCGGGCGCGTGAATTTTATTAAACGATGTGGTTCCCAGCGCCTGATCGTCTGTGGGCAGATCGAATGAATAGTGGCAAAGGCTTCCCACCGGCGAGTCGAAACCCTGGTGATAGGGACTGCCTGAATAACGCCCGCCGACATTGTATACAGCCCGTGAATTGCCGTACACAAAGGTGCAATCGATCAATTCATTGCTCAGATTCTCCCGCGCGCTCCATGTGTTGACATTGGCCCTCGTGAGCCAATAGCGATAAATGCCAAAACTCGTGGTCGGAACGGGGTCGCCAAACATGACAAGGCATTCCCGTGTCGGCGCGTCCGCGGGAAACCTGCTTCCAGCCGTGGCTTTGTCAGTCGCTTCCACATAAAAAGCGACCAGTTGATTTGCCGCTTGCCCCGGTATGGTCGCGCTGAACAGGCCATCCCCCGCCACTGCATCGCCTCCCGTTCCGTCATCGACCATGTTGACCGTCGTATAACTGGCACTCGGATCGATGCGATAATTAAGCCGCATCGCGGAAAGTCCATCGGGATCCTGCGCCCGTGCGGTGACCACCACGGCTTCTCCCGCAACCGGCACAACGGGGCCATGTGTCACCTCGTAAATCGCAGGACCGGCATTCGCCACGGAGCGGCTGTTGGCCGCCCCAGGAGTCCCCAGATTCGTCGGAACGTTTAATTTCCCATACGCTTCCAGATAATTTCCGTGAAGCCGTAAAATGATCTCAGGCCACCCCTTCAGCCAGCGGACATGCGCGCGCAATGTCGCGGTCTGCCCTTCCAGCAACGGTCCGGTCAGGTCGGCCCGTATGCGGTTGGCTCCCGTATCTCCGCGCGCTGAGGCCCTGATATGCAGTGAGCGGGAACCCGCATACCCGCTGTTCTCGAGGCTTGAGCGGACATGATCGCCCTGCATCGTCCAGTTCGCCAGGCCGGCTTCAAATGTCGGATTGACCACCAGGTTTGCCACGGTGCCTTGCTTCAACACTTCCACATTGTCCACAAGGCATTCCCCTTCTCCCAGCATCGTAATTTGCAGATTGTCAGCCGCTCCATTTCCGTTGTCCAGCAGGCCTGTGACTTCCACGGTGCTCCAGGTCGATTTTCCGCTCTCATCGCTGTCGGCCCAATTCTGCGCCAGCCGACGATTGGATCGCGGATCCCGCAACTCCATGCTGCTGCCTCCACCACCCGCCCATTGGCCCCAACGCCCGCCGCTGCAATACGTGACTTCGTCGATGGCAATATCGACGGCATTGGTTTTCGCAACGCCCAGGGCGTTCGTGGAAACAATGGTATCCGGCATGGTGAGAACCAGCCGCTCGCCCCCATGGGATAGTTTGCCCGAGAAATTTCCTACGGTATTACCCGCATTGAGATTGGGATATTTCGCAAACAGGTTGCTGGTATTGCACGACACCACCGCGTAACCCTTGGTTGCTATGGTGAAGCTCGTCGGAAATGTAAAACTGATCCCTGCCGTTAATTTCCATCCCGAGAGATCCACCGCAGTGGATCCCTGATTGTACAACTCAACATACTGGTCATCGTCGTTGCCGGAGATTGGATTGAACATGATCTCGTTGATGACGATGTCCTGAATGCGAATGGCTGGATTGCTCGCGCCGGGTGTGGCAACGGTCAAGGGATACCATTCAGAAGCCCCATTCGGATACCGGCCAAAGGCCGATCCAAGCCCTTGTGCTTCGTAACGCAGCGAATCCAATACCCGGTCCAGGCTGGCATTTCTGAAGAACAATGTCCCCCCCCCGCCATTGAATGCAAAACCCAACTGCGCCTCTGTGAACGATAGAAAACCCCGCGCCGGAATACTGGTCCCCGACGACATCACATATTTGTTGGTAATGGGATCATCGGTCAAAATACAGCCTGAGAGGTCAACCGGCTGATTGCTGTGGTTGTATAGCTCCACAAATCCCGCCCCTGGCACTGCCGGGCGCGCGAGGATTTCGTTGATCAGGACCGATCTCTGCGGGCCTGGACGATAGGTCTTTACCGAACCGGGCGATCCGCCAACCACATCGCTGATATCCCAGGCTTGGGGATTATCTTCACCGTAAGAGGGTCTGGCCAGAACCAGCGAGTGGCCTGTGCCGTCCGCAGCCACCGGCCAGGGAGGTTTGCTGGCATAATTGATTTCCAAAAATATGGCGTCCCTCTTGTTACGCAAACGCAGGGTGCCGCTGTTCTTCAATGTGTTCGTGTAGGGCCCCATCACGTTGGTCAGGGCATAAACACTCTGAATATCGATGGGCGACCGGGCGACAACCAGGAATCCTCCTCCAGGCAATGTCGTCTTCGCGGGAAATTCGAAATCGACGCTTCCGCTAATGCGATACCCGCTGATGTCTTCTGGATAAGGATTTGAATTAAACAGCTCCAGATACTCAAGCACCTTGCCATCCGCCCGCGGCGCCGGTTTGTACATGATCTCCGAAATCACCAGTCCCGTTTTCCGGCTGCTCGGTCCCAGCGGTTCAAACGGCGATGACGCACTGCCCACCACCCCTCCCGTGACGCTGCCATAATCGCGAAACTGCGCCATTGTTGACGCCGCCGGATCGTGGCTCGACAACGCCAGGCCTACATAAATCTGGGTCGGCATCGAGAGGGTGACCAAATTCAGCACCGTCCACAACTGCCCGTCATAACTTGCGTAACCTGTAAACTGGTTCCCGCTCCGCTGGAGCCGCAGCCAGGTGTTGGGATAATTAACCGGAAACGTTCCGGAGCTTTCCCCTGCCCCGCCCGGATTCTGACGCTGCTCAAAAAAACAGCCGCTGATCGACGGCGTTGCAATCGCCGCCGCAAACCGGCTCTGTCCATCCAGTGTTTCGCGCGCCATCAGCCCCGCTTTGGCCCACGAATCGCTCAGTCCCAGCGCGCCGATGCGCACTTTGACGTCGAAATCACCACTCTTGACCTGATAATTAAAGTTAAACTGATCCGATGCCCCGCCAATATCGGAGCCGCCTCCGGTCACATTGATGCCGCCCGCGACCACCGATATCTGAAACGGCTGGGCTGGATTGCCAACATTTTGTGGCGTCAACTCCAATGCGGTGAAGGCGATCTGCGACCCTGACAAAATGGTATTGGGAGTCGTCGCCCGATCCTTCACACCATTCACAGTCAACACGTAGCTGGTCCCGTAAGTCATCGGTCCGGTCATCAACAACACCACTCTTCCAGAAGAATCCGGCGTCGCCTGCGTGACGGAAATCCCGTTATTGATCCCATAATTAAGGGCCTGCGAGGCGGAGGTGACATCCACACGCTCGCTAAAAGTCACCAGCACACCCCGGTTACCCTGGGAATACGCCGAAACCAGCGTCGGACGTGTCACATCCGGACTCACGGTCAGGGTGGCTTCCAATGAGTTGGTGGAGCCTTTGGTATTGGATACCACGCAGCGGAACGTCGCGCCATTGTCCCCGAGCGACACAGGATCGTTGGTATAGTTGATTTGGTTGGCTCCTGAAATATTCGCCCCGTTGCGCTGCCATTGGTAGGACACCGGGCCGATGCTGCTCAAGGCGATGGAAAATACCGCCGCCCCCCCTTCCACCGCATTGGTGTTGGCTGGTTGCGTGCGAATCGCGGGCGGCCCAAAAACGGTGCCCCAGGGAATCAAACGATTTGCGGGCATCGGTTCCTCGATGGTTGCATTAGGCAACTGCCAGCGCACTGCCAGATTATCCCCGCCGCCTCCCTGGGCCATCAAGGCCTCCGTGTAATAGACTTTCCCCGCCTCCAGCGTGATGGGCAGGGATTGCTGGTTTGCCTCCCTCGTCCATTCCCGCGAACCGGTCCACGACGCCACCCACGCCACAACTCTTTTGTTGGCGGGGGTATCATCCGTGCTGACAAACAATGTTCCATTGTCATCGCTTGAAATCCAAAACACGTAATTGCCGGAAACCGGGGGGACGATGTATCCACGCAGCCGCTGTCCGTAACTATTGATTCCGGTGTTGCTCGGAGCTTCAAAACTATTGGTCCAAAGCTCGCTCGTGCTCGGGCTGTCTGGAAAAACGGGATTGTTGGTCAATGAGCTTAACGTTCCCGCTCCGTCCGCGGCATTCAAATACACCTCGCGCCACAACCCAAAAACCATCGTATCGGCCACCACAAATGATTTCTGACTGTTCGCCGCAATAAGGTTTCCCGACGACGACCGGTCGCGCACATTATTCACCGTCAGCGTGTAGGACCCACCCACGGTCAAAACCGTGGTCTGTAAAAGGATGGTTTGTTGGTTTGTTCCAAATCTTGCCCCAAGAATGGCCGCCCCATTGTTCAACGAATAATTGGCTGCGTTCGTGCCGCTGGCCGCTTCGACCGCTTCCGAAAAAGTGATTACCACGTTTGTGGCCGCTGTGTTGGTGACTGCCAAAAGGGTCGGGGGCACTGAGTCCACTGTCACCGTCAGCAATGCATCACTGCTGGTTGCCCTTCCGACGGCGTTCGTGATAACAACGCTGTAATTCCCCGCCATGGTGACTGTCGTCGGATCGAGAGTCAGGTTTAAATTCGTTGCCGATGTCAAATTGGCGCCATTACGTCGCCATTGATAAAAAAGAGGCATTGCACCCGTCGCTTTTACGTTAAAGTAGGTCGCCCCTCCGTCACTGACGGTCTGGCTTTGGGGATTCAGGAGAATCGATGGCGGCGTCTGCGGTATTTCCAAAGTGCTGGTGCAGAGCATGTTATTGTTATGGGACGTCACCGCAAATCCAACATAGACCGCCGACTGCATCACGATCACATCCGATCCAACCATCACCCAATCAACACCATCCACCGATTTATACCCCGTAAATGTCGTGCCCTCCCGCGTCAGTTTTAAATAGTACGGCGCCGTAATTCCATCCCCGGAACCGCTGTAATCACTGGCCTGACCAGTCTCCCGGCGACGTTGGAAAGATGTTCCATTGCCGGGAGTTACGCACATAATTGCATGCTTGGAACCCGCATCGAGTGTCTCACGAATCATCGGCCCAACCTTGGCCCAGGAGTCCGTGCTATCCTGTGAAAGCACATGCAAAACCATTTCCCCGTCACCGTTCATCGGATAATAAACAAAATGGAATGCATCGGTTATATCCCAGATGTCGCTGCCGCTGCCTTTGACGGTATAGACTCCAGATGAATAGGTTGCGCTACCTGCGATATTGACGCCGCCAATATCACGATCCATCCAGAACGGCAGGGTTTGTGCTCCAACCGAACCTGACGGCGACAACCATGCGACCAGAAAAACCAATGCAGTCCAACAGATTACACGAATATTTTTAGCGCTTATCATGGGGATCTTGGGACGATGAATTCTTTAAAAAACTACCTGAGTGCTCGTCAGTTCTTCAAACGAACTGAAGCTTAAACAATGATGGATACAGGGATGTATATTGGAAAATTTTAATACAGATCGCACGCGTTCCCACATGCAATTCTGATTCAATATGCTTACCACAAACATGTTATGACTAAATATCAACAATCGACCAAACCGGTATCCCAATAAACTCTTAACAATGCATGACTCGGATTTCAGCGATGTTTGCCTGAATACCAGTTTGTTTCAACCACAAGTTTACCGCTTTCTCGTTTGAAACCAACAAGTTGTCAATTTGCAGCCGCTAAGTTTCCCGCAAAATGTTCAGAAAAATTCCGAATTCCAATCCAATTCGTAATTTTGCTAATGGTCCTTTAAGGGCAGTTTCCGTGCCAGCTCTGATTGTTCACAACTACCAGAATGGAATAATCTTTTCCCCGATGAACCCTGTAGTCTGCAAACTCGGACCGCCGGGAGGCGCTATCGCTTGTTTCCGTTGTAAACACAACGCGCTGTGCATGTTTCAGCCACCCTAATCTCTGAAAGAAGTGGCAACTGGGACTGCAGCCGATCCCAAATCCAGACCGCCAGGTTTTCGCTCGTTGGATTGCTCAAGCCCGGAATTGCGTTCAAGTAATGATGGTCAAGTTCTTCCAATATTGGACGAAAGGCGCTTGTCATGTCCGCATAGTCCATCACCCAGCCCAATTGGGGATCGCACTCACCGCGCACGGCAATTTCCACGACAAAGCTGTGACCGTGGAGACGTCGGCATTTATGTGTCTCGCCTACAAACGGAAGAAAATGGGCGGATTCAAATTGAAAGGTTTTGCGTAGTTCAAGTCTCATGTTCCCAGTCAGTCCAGGTTATCAAATCAGCCAAAGGCGGACGTCCATCATGCCGCCATCCCAAGGGAGGCCGCTGCATCCGACCCAGTGGACAAATGCGCGGAACGCCCCATCGAGCCAATTGCGGCACGATTTCTTTAATCTCTTCCTCAGCCACGCCAAGTCCCACAGTCGAAACATATTCGCGCACTAATTCTGCTCCTTTAAGCGCTTCGATCAAGTCCGTCACCCCTTTCACATAAATGAACCGGTTAAGACACGATTTTTGGAATTGCGGGTCCGCCTCGTAAATTACCGACCAGGCGGTGCTCTCAGGACTGAACCAGTGGCGCGTTTCAGGGGAATGCGCGGCACGAATTTCATAAAATGCCCGGCGCGAGGCGATGGCCGCCGAAGCCTGAATGGGTATCTGGCCGCGCGGCTCGATTTCCTCGCGCCTGGCCAATGCAACCGCGAGTTTTTCCGAAAATTTTTCACCCATGTGCTCACGCCCATCCTCGACATAAAAGACATGCGGGGAAAGACATCCGAGCTGGTTCCACGCGACAACATCTGTGGCGGCCCTTTCCACGACTCCTTCAATGGTGTCGTGCAATAGTGCTTTGTGGCTTATGTAACCAAAGCTGACCTTATGACCATAGCCGATAAACCGGCATCGTATGGGCAGACATTGACGAATCGAGGTCAGGGCATCATCCGAACCAGTAGCGGTCACACAATCGGCCTCGGCAAACAGGGCTTCTTCCAATTCTCTGCTCCCACCCGGCCAGCAGGCAATTTCCAGACAGGCCCCCAACTTGGGCTCGGCATCGTAAAGAGAATGGGCGTATAACCTGGGCAGAAGCGTGGCATTGGTGGCGCATTTCATGAATTGAGCCGACCGCGCCAGCAGTCCCAAGGCAATGCTCATCCATGCGGGTGCGGGAATATTTCCCGATGCAATATGCACCAATAATTCCGGTCCACGCGCAATTGATGCACGGTGCGTCTCGCGCTCTTCAGGCGAGGAAACCGGCCTGTCGAGCCGGTGGTGATGGCCCAAATCCTGGGCGACCATCGCTTCGAGATTTTCCCGGGTCATTTCAGAAAAGAAAGCGTCAATTCCACGCTCCAATGTCTGGACCGAACAGCCGAGTTCCGCCGGGCCTTGAGCCAGCGCCAATTGACGGAAAGAATCGCTGGGATCCATCCAGCGGCGGGCGTTGTCCGCAAGAATATGAATGATCCTGTCTGTCGTCCGTTCCTCCAAAAAACGGGCACGGTTTCTCTTCAGCGTCTGGCACGCCTCGGTGATCATCACCGGATTGAGCACGGCCTCGGGAGGAAGATCAGCCAGAAAATAATTAGGCAGGTTCATAAATTGGCGTTAGCATGAACTGGCAACGGTGACGAACGTCGCAACGCGCGCAAGCCCCGCAACCCGAGTAGCGCGCTGACAATCAAGACACCCAATGTCGCAAAAACAGGAACAAATGCCGAAGGGGTGCCAGAGCGGGAACCCAACCCTTTGACGCTTTCACCCATGATCCAGTGGGATATGCTGCTGGCTCCGCCGCAAAACATGACAAGAAAACCCATGACCCGTCCCCGAACATGATCGGGCACCGAACTCATCACCGCTGCCTCGACCATCGGGAAACTGGCCATGAAAAAGAATCCATAGGCCAGCAATGCGGGTAAAAGAAAATGCCTGGGTAGCCACGGCATGAGCGTGGCCAGGCCTGCAGCTATGAACAGCACCGTCCGGATCGATCCCTCGCGATTCCGATCGCTCAGACTTCCAAAAAGAGGATTGCTGATCATGGCCATGAGCGAAAGCGAGCCCAGCGCAATGCCCGCCCAGGCAGAATCATAACCCCAGGCCCTTTGCAGGAAAAGCGAACTGAGGGTGGACATCCCGCCTCCAGCAAAATCCCTCAGGCTGAACGCCACGCAAACGCCAAAAAACACCCAGAGCCACCGTGGTTCAAATTTCCACGTGTCCCGAACAACTTGTTCTCGTTGCGGTACGGCTTCCGCGATCTCTTCCTGGGCGAACCAATAGAATGCCACGGCCGCTAAAACGCCAAACAGCCCCAGTTCCAACAAGGGCGCTCTCCAGCCAGCGGTCGAAGCTCGCCAACCCGCATAGACAGGTCCTACAAAAAAACCGGCCCCCGCTCCAATGCCAACCCGCCCGAGCGCATGTCCGGGATTTGAGGGAAACAAACGAACAACCATTGCCGAAGCCGCCGGATGATAAAAACTGCCTCCAAATCCCGCAATCACCAGGCAAACCATCGCCCATCCGTAGCTTGGCGCGAAAGCCAGCGCAATGAACGCCAGACCATTGAGAATCAAACCGACGGCCATGATGGTTTTCCGACTGTATTTGTCGGCCAATACCCCCAGCCAATAGCTGGGAAGTACGTAAGCCACCGTCTGGACGGTGACCATTAACGCAGCCTGCCCATCGCCTGAAAGCTGGAAATCCTTCTGAATGAGCAGATACAGCGGTATCAGCGCCGTTGTATAAAGATGCGTAAAGGCATGCAAAATCCCGCTAAGCCAGAGAGTGACGGTCTTATGTTGGCGCTTTGGGGTGTTCACAAATCTTTGTCCGGATGCGATTCAGATTATGACATCAAGGAACAGCCACGAGGTTCGGACTCCACCGCTCGCCCGACCAGCTCAAAACCGTTGCCACGCTTGATTCCCAAATCTTCCGTTTGCACCATAATACTGGAGCCAATATTGGCGATATCGCATACACGAATCAAACCTGTTTCTCCTTCCTTGACCTCTTGACCATTTTCAGGGGAAACGACGCACATCCTCGCCCACGGCGGAAAATGAAACACTCGCTCCTTCTCGTCAGGCTCTATTCCCGGTATTGAAGAGTAACGGCAATCGTAGGCCTGCGAACTCAACTCGCACATGCCATATTCGCAAACGATGTCTGATCTCCGAACTCCCAACCAACGGGATATAATCCGGTGCAATTCAACCTTGGGCATTGTGCGAGAGCGTCCTTTGTAACCGCCTGTTTCCATCACGCGAGAACCTGCAGGCAGTGCAAACTGCCTATTGCACTTATGCAAGTGATCCAGAAGATGCACAAATGAAAAGGCCGTTCCTAAAACCATCATCGGTTGTTTTCCATTCACTGCCTCCTCAAGTGCCTTTACTGTTTTTTGAGTATCCAAAATCCATCCCAGGTCGGCATCCACCACCCCCGTGAACTGACCCGTTCCCCCACCCCAATGGTTCATGACTGTGGTCATCATGTGCGCCAGTGAGGAATGTGGCGCATTCAGAAACGAAGGCGTCAGGGACAGGAAACTCAATTTCTTGTTGTCGTCACCGCACAAATGGTAATTAAACCATGGCACTACAGATGCCTCATAAATGGCGAGCGTTTTCTCGCTATGCCCATGGCAACTGGCGTTTTGACAAGTGGTGCCACTCGAATGAAATATGGTGGTCAAGTCCTTCGCAGGCAGGCAACTACACCCGGACGTTTTGAAAGCTGTGGTGGGCACAGCCGGAATTTCCATCCAGTGTTTGAGTCCCGATGAATCGATCTTCCTTTTTTGGCAAAGCGCCTTGAGCAAAGGGTTTAGCTGTATTTGCACCTTCGCAATGGCAAGGGCCATCTCGTTGAAATCCGCTTCTTGTGACGTCTGGGATTCAGAGTCCATTCCAGACGCAGCCATGGGTATCCGTCGAATGAATTCGCGGACGCTGTCGTTAATTGTCAATAATGCACCGATCATGCGGTTTTAGTGTAATGGCTGGTTTTCCGCCACAGCCTTTCCAAGCCTATTAATAAACTGTGTCATCCCCGATTGACAAGGCGATTGACGCATTAAGCTCAATCAGGCAGAAAAATGGCGCGGGACCTTTTTAACGCGTCGCTGCCTGACTCCCGGCCAACTCCTTTGGAAGGAGCCGGTTCTGAACAAATCGGCGGCTAAGTGGTCAACTGTTGTTAAGATTACATTATGAATGCGGGTATCAGTGCCATTAATGAGGAAGTGCAACGGGCCGGTGCATTTTTGCAGCCCTTGTACAGTGAGATGAACAAAGTGGTCATTGGCCAGAAATACCTCGTGGAGCGTCTGGTCATCGGTCTTTTGGCCAATGGGCACCTTCTGCTGGAAGGCGTGCCTGGATTGGCCAAAACGCTCTCGGTCAAATCCCTGGCCCATTGCATCCATCTGAAGTTTTCGCGTCTCCAATTCACACCGGATATGCTTCCCGCAGACATTGTGGGCACCCAGATATACAACCCCGGTTCCGGTGGTTTTACGACGCGCAAGGGACCCGTCTTTGCTCATCTGGTGCTTGCCGATGAAATCAACCGCGCACCGGCCAAAGTCCAGAGCGCCCTTCTGGAAGCCATGCAGGAAAAACAGGTGACCATTGGCGACCATACCTTTCCTTTGGAAGAACCTTTCCTGGTCCTTGCCACTCAGAATCCTATCGAACAGGAAGGCACTTATCCTCTTCCCGAAGCCCAAGTTGACCGCTTCATGTTGAAATTGAAAATCGGATACCCATCACGGGCGGAAGAACGTCAGATATTGGAGTTGATGGCCCGAACCAACAATCCACCGGAAACCCAGCCGGTGGTCCAGGCCAGCCAGATCCTTGAGGCGCGTCGGGTCATCAATGACATTTACATCGATGACAAAGTCAAGGATTACATCGTGGACATCGTCTGCGCCACCCGCGAACCAGAATTCTATAAAATCGATCTCAAGTCCCTTATTCAATTGGGGGCTTCACCGCGTGCCACAATTTCGCTCACTCTCGCAGCCAAGGCTTATGCGTTCCTCCAGGGCCGTGGTTACGTCATCCCACAGGATGTCAAATCCATCGGCATGGATGTGCTCCGTCACCGCGTCGCGGTGACCTATGAAGCGGAGGCCGAAGAAAAAACCAGCGAAACGGTCATTCAAAAAATCTTCGACGAATTGCCAGTTCCCTGATGCATACAAGGTAATGGTTACAGGCCACTTGTACCTGTCCGGATAAAAACACACCATGATTCCACGCGAACTGCTCAAAAAAATACGCGCCATCGAGTTGCGGACCACCCGTTTGGTCAGCGAATCGCTTGCCGGGCATTACCATAGTGTATTCAAGGGTCAGGGCATGAATTTTGAGGAGGTGCGCGAATACCAGCCTGGCGACGAGGTCCGTTCCATCGATTGGAACGTGACGGCCCGAATGAACCATCCATTCGTAAAAAAATTCGTGGAAGAGCGCGAATTGACCCTGATGCTGATTGTCGATTTAAGCGGTTCGGGACTGTTCGGCTCCGGCGAACAAACGAAACGGGAACTGGCTGCGGAAATCGCTTCTGTGCTGGCATTCTCAGCAATCCGCAACAACGACAAGGTCGGTTTGATTATTTTTACCGAAACAGTTGAGAAATTCATCCCTCCCCGCAAAGGACGCCGTCACGTCCTGCGCGTAATTCGTGAGATTTTATATCACGAATCCAAACACCGCGGCACTGATTTAAATTGTGCCCTGGAGTTTCTGGTTCGAGTCACGCCGCACCGGGCCATCGCCGTCGTAATCTCCGATTTCCTGGGACAAACGTTCCCAACGCGGGCCGAAATTACAGCCCACTTGCGCCGCAAAGTGGTGCTCTCCGAAACGCTGGCTCAAGCCTCCCTCACCTCTCTGCGCCAGGCCAATCGGCGCCATGATGTGGTGGCTGTGCATGTGGTGGACCGCTATGAAATGGAGCTTCCCGCCCTGGGAAGGTTGATCCTTAAAGACGCGGAAACCGGTGAGGTCGTTGAAGTCAACACAGGCGATGAACGTAAACGTCGCACCTTTGCCCAACGTCAAACCCAAGCCCAGGAAGATCTAATTCGCCTGTTTCGCTCTGCTAAAATTGATTCCATCCAACTGCGCACAGATGAATCGTACGTGGCGGCGCTTGGGCGCTTTTTTGAGACACGTGAGAAAAGGCGGCGAAGAGGATGAAATTGCAACGGCGATATATCGTTAAGGCAGCCCCTGCCGTTCCAGCGGCGACAATGGATATCCAACCCATTCGCCCACCGGTCTTCATTCCTTCAGGATGGGGTTGGTTATGGGTGTTGTTGCTGCTGCTGATACTCGGTGCTGCAGCCTGGTGGTGGTGGAAACGCAGGCGCAACAAAGTGTTGGAAGCACCAGAGGCGCCGATTCCCCCCGAAGTGCGCGCCCGGGAGAAACTCCAGCAAGCATTAGCGCTCATGGGGCAACCCAAACCGTTCACGATCTTCGTCAGCGATGCCGCGCGAGTCTATCTTGAGGAACGCTTTGATTTGAGAGCCCCGGAGCGTACCACAGAAGAGTTCCTTTCTGAGTTGCAGTCCAGTCACAAACTCTCCGGCCCTCACAAAACGCTGCTCGCCGACTTTCTGCGCCAGTGTGACATGGTGAAATTCGCACGCTACGAGCCAGGCCAAAACGAGTTGCAGGCTCTTTACGATGCGGCCCTCCGACTGGTAGATGAAACCTGCCCGCACCCACAGTCCGATGCCCAGGCGGAACTCGCGAAAAACTCGGACCCCCCCGTCATCGCATGACCTTCGCCCATCCCTGGTTTTTACTTTTATTGCCAACCTTGCTGTTTTTAGCCTGGCTGCGGGGGCGTTACGGTCGCGAATCCGCTTTTCTTTATTCTTCGGTTCAATTGGTTAAAGGTATCACGGGCATCACACGTTCGAAGGCCGGAGCCATCCTGCCCCGAATGCGTTGGCTCGCTCTGGCCTTGTTCATTATTGGTTTTGCCCGCCCCCAATTGGGTGAAGGCCATGCAAAAATCACCGCAAGCGGCATCGACATTGTGGTTGCTTTGGATTTGTCCAGCAGCATGGCTTCTGAGGACTTTGAACTGCAGGGGCAGCGTGCAAACCGCCTCGAAGTAGCAAAAGAAGTTCTACAAAAGTTCGTCCTCAAACGTGAAAACGACCGCATTGGTCTGGTCGCCTTCGCCGGACGGGCTTACATTGCAGCGCCGCTGACGCTGGATCATGATTTCTTTTTAAACAACCTCGAGCGCCTGGACATTGGCACTATTGAGGATCGAACAGCGATAGGCGCGGCGCTTACAGCCTCTCTTAACCGCCTCAAGGACATCCCCTCGAAAAGCAAAATCATAATTCTGATGACTGATGGCCAAAACAACGCCGGACAGGTGCCCCCCTTGACCGCTGCCGAAGCCGCCCAAGCTTTGGGGGTGAAGGTTTATACCATCGGCGTTGGCACCCGCGGCGTCGCCCCCTACCCCCAAACCGACATGTTCGGGCGCAAGGTTTACGTGCAAATAAAGGTGGATATCGACGAGGACACTCTTAAACAGATCGCGGAAAAGACAGGGGGAAAATATTACCGCGCGGATAGTTCGGACACCCTGCGCCGCGTTTATGCGGAAATTGATCGTCTGGAAAAAACCGAGGCCACAGTCAAAAAATTCCAGCGTTACAACGACGTCTTCGATTATGCGGTCGTACCAGGCTTGTTCCTGCTGCTCCTGGAAATTATTCTAGGCCATACCGTTTGGAGGAAACTGCCATGAAATTTGGAAACCCTCCCATGCTCCTCATCCTGCTTGCGGTGGTTGGATTGCTGTCTGTCTTTATGTTCTTTGCCTGGCGCAAGCGGCAGAGAGACATGGGCTTGTTTGTTCGCTCGCGATTGCTGGCCAACCTGACCGTCGGCCTTAAGCCAGCCATTCAAAAACTGCGGATGATTCTGATCCTTGCGAGCGTTGCGTTCCTCATGCTTGCGCTCGCACGTCCACAATGGGGATTTACACTGGAGGAACTCAAACAGAGCGGGCTGGATATTGTAGTCGCCTTGGACACTTCGCGCAGCATGTCCACACAGGACGTTGCTCCTAATCGAATGGCACGCGCCAAATTGGCTGCTCTCGAATTGATGCCTCTGGCAAAGACAGATCGTCTCGGTCTGGTCGCCTTTGCTGGAACGGCCTTTCTGCAATGCCCGCTCACTGTGGATGATGAGGCCTATCGTCAGAGTCTGAATCTCATCGATGTCGGTTTCATTCCGCAGGGAGGCACGTCCATTGCCGAAGCCATTCGCATCGCCCTCAAAGCTTTCAAAGAGGATGAGAACAACGAAAAAGCGATTATTTTGATCACCGACGGCGAAGATCACGAGGAAGGAGTCACTGGCGCAGTGGAGGCCGCGGAAAAAGCGGGTGTTCGCATTTTCACAATCGGAGTGGGAACTTCCCAAGGTGAGCTGATCCCCATCAAGGACGAAAAGGACAGCGGACCGTTCGTTAAGGACGAGGAAGGGAACATGGTCAAATCCCATTTAAACGAGGCTTTACTTCAGAACGTGGCCAAAGGAACACACGGTTTTTATCTTCCCTTGAGGGGCGCAAACACGATGGACGTGCTTTACGAGCGTGGTTTGGCTCCGCTATTGGGCCAAATCAGAGTCGGTGGCATTCCAACAACTGAAAAACGTCCGCCGCGCATTCTTAAACATTACCAGGAGCGTTTCCAGTGGCCCCTCGGTGCTGCTATCGCATTGTTGATTGTCGAGATATTCCTGCCGGTCCGACTACGGATCAAGCGTCGGTCCAAATCGACTTTAGGCGCCAAAGTCTCGCAAAGCGCTACCATTGCGGGTGCGCTGGCCTTCATCTTGAGCGCAACCACGACAACGGCTTCCTCAGATAAGGCCTTGGATCTCTATAACAAGGGAAACTATCCCGAGGCCCTCAAGGAATACGAGCGGCTTCAGAAAAACAATCCCAAGGACGAGCGATTGCCATTCAACGCAGGAACCGCCGCCTATCAGGCCAGGGAATATGAACGCGCCGTGTCCGAGCTCGAGCAGGCGACCTTATCACAGAACCTCTCTCTTCAGGAAAATGCCTATTACAACCTGGGCAATGCCTATTATCGCCTCGGCGAGAAAGCGCCGGAGGCTAAAGAAAAAATGGGGGCTTGGGAACAAGCGATGAAGAATTACGAGTCCGCTCTGAAATTAAATCCAAAGGATAAAGATGCGAAAAACAACTCGGAATTCGTCAAAAAGGCGCTGGAGGAATTAAAAAAACAACCTCCACAACAGTCTCCAGACCAGAATAAAGAAAACAAAGACCAGAACAAAAAAGACGATTCCAAAGATCAAAAACCGTCCGATTCCAAAAAACAGGACCAAAAGCAGCCACAGCCTGACAAAGACCAGAAATCCCAGCAAGATTCAGACAAAAAACAATCTCAGGAGCAAAATTCCAAAAAAGACGAACAAGCCGCAAAGGACCAGAAGCAGAATTCGGAAAAAAAAGAAAACGCCGAGCAAAAGTCAGCGCAACCGGATCAAACAGCCCCGACCAACCAGACCGCCCAAGCCCAAAGCCCGAAACCTGATGGAAAAATGACGCCCCAGCAAGCGCGCCAGCTTTTGGATTCCCAGAAAGAAGGGGAGAAAGCGATGAATTTTGTTCCTCAACAAAAGCCCAAGTCTGCAGGATTCAAGGATTGGTGAGAATTCAATCCCTGCGTTTCCTCGCTGAAAGCCAGGGTATTACCAATTTCATATCGCATTTGCTATTCACCCTGCTTGCTTTACACGCGCGGAGCGCCTAGCTTGCACCCGGCTTCGAAAGGATGGAGGATCGCTTCCGGTGCAAACCGGGGGAGGAAAGTCCGAACACCATAGGGCACGATGCCGCTTAACCCTGTCAAAAGGGATACAGGCGGAAGGCTGCGCTGAAAAGCGCGTCGATGGAAAGTGCCACAGAAAATTAAACCGCCGACAAGGCTTCGCGGTTCCTGGGAAACCAGGAGTCTGCGTCTGCCAAATCGGTAAGGGTGAAAAGGCGGGGTAAAAGCCCACCGCTCTGCAAGTAATTGTAGGGGCACGGAAAACCCCATCGGGTGCAAGGCCAAATAGGGGACTCTTGAAGCGGCCCGTTTCAAGGCGAAAGCCGGAGTCCCGGGTACGGCTGCTTAGATAAATGATCCTCTCCGTTTCCCTTGTGGAACGAAGACAGAACTCGGCTTATAGCCCTTTCGGAGCCACTAATTCATCCCAGGACGGCGGCCTTGCCGTCGTCTTGGGCTTTCTTCACCTTCGGGATCCTTTAGCCACGTCCCATTGCACATTACTCATTGCTCGTGGCTCTTCAATAGGTCAGCAAATCGAGCAATTTTCGTCCGTGCGTCGTCAGAATCCAATGACCGCCTTGGAGCGCCACCAGATGGCGCGCGGGATTTTTCGACACCTCGGATTCATTAACGCCAAGGAGCTGATATTTGGAGCCACCGGGTTTGATCTCCGATGCCGATCTGGGAATGAGTTCATACGGCAGGCCTGCGTAATTCAGAGCGATCTCATATCCGGCAATCCCCTCTTTTTCAGCAACTGGATTGCGCCGAATGAGCGCCGGATAGCGCCGCAGCCACGGAAAGTGCGTGCTGCGCACATAAACCCGGCACAACTCCGTCTGATTCCGGGTAAATTGAAGCAGATTGAATCCACCGCCCTGCTCTTTTTCGGCCAACAGAACCAACCGGGGATCCAAGCCAGCCAGGTTTTGACCATTCCAGAGGCCATGATCATTTCGTTGGCCGGGATTCGCACCCTTAAACCAGGAGGCAAACCGGTCATTGACAAAAAGGTTGAGCTCAAAATGTAAATGAGCACGATCCTTGGCAATCCCTTGCTGGGTGTTGGCCGTGCGTCCCATCGTGGCAACCACCTCCCCTGCTTGCACTCTCTGGCCCATGGCCAGACCAGAACGAAATTCCTTCAAGTGCGCATAAAGTGAATACACCTCTACACCGTCAATCCGGTGTCGCAGCACCAGATATCTCCCGTAATTTGAAAGGCCCTGCTTCAAATTCATATAAGCCACTTCGCCTCCAGCCGTCGCCAAAACAGGATCCACTGGTTCGCCCCGGCGATCCCTTTGCATGCAACGAATATCGATGCCCTCGTGCAATTGCTGGCCGTTGGATCGTACACAGCCGAATGTCCCGCTGACCCAGGTTTTTCCCACAGTCCCCACGAAATACCGCTCTTCACCACCTGATTCGTAAAGGGCCGTGTTGGCGGTGGGCAACCGCAAAGACTGGCCATTCACACCGCACAACAGAAGGGCCATGGAAAATATCCCAGCCAGCCAATTGAAATTTAAAAGTCTCATTCTATGCGTACAGGGACGCTCATTGGTTAATTATATTTTGAAACATCAGACAGGACCCCTTGAATCATCTACGGTCGCCAGCACGACCTGAATCTGCACGATAGTTCGAATTACTTGTCCTTCTTCATTTTCTTAACAAGATTATTCAACCCGCGCACGATCCTCTCCGTTTCTTCACGGGAAGCGTCGGGCGTGAATTCAAAAATCCCATCCACAATGCGACGCGTGATCACCGGGGCGGCAAGGCAGCGAAATTCGGGAAACGCGCTTTCCACGATGATGCGCTGGCCTTTATAGGAGGTTGTGGCCATTTCCAGAAACCGGGCGCCTCGCGGGTAATCGAATTTAAGCCGGATCGAATAACCACCCGGATCCTCCACCACAGTCGCCTCCTCCAGATAACTTTGATCAAGAAACGCCTCACGCCACATTCCCACAAGCATCGGATTGGCCCGGTACACTGTGACGGTCGTTGTCCGATCAGTGCCATCTGGATTCACCTCCATGTGCAGGCGAATCGTGGAAAGCTCCTTTTCCTGCTTCTTTTTTTCAGTTTTTTCGGGGGAATCGGACTTGCAGCCCATAAACAGGGCCATAGCCACCAAAAAAAAGATGTTGTAACGTAAAAACCAAATCTTCATACTTTTCCCACTAGACAAAAGAATAGTGTCAGCAAAGTAAAGATCGATATGAGCAAACAAAGTAATAAAACGATTAAACGCCGTCGTCGTGAAGCCTATCTGAAGCGCAAGAAGGAAGGCGCCAAGGCCAAGCCTGCGAAGGCCTAGCC
Organism: Verrucomicrobiia bacterium; assembly: GCA_963664225.1. Taxonomy (GTDB): domain Bacteria; phylum Verrucomicrobiota; class Verrucomicrobiia; order Limisphaerales; family UBA1319. The sequence continues at coordinate 5,479,970 of OY760937.1, read as the reverse complement.
TGCATTTTTGGTTTTGAAGCGGCGCCCATCCAGGCGGATGGGCGTTTTAATTGGGTCGTTTGAGAACCTCCGATTACGAGATTCTTCAGTCTTGACCGGTTGTACCATGTTAAATCCAACCCGAAAGATTCTGTCTTTGGCTGACCTGCCCCATTGGAGGGACTCTTTGCGCAAACGCGGAACTCCTCTGGTCGTCACCAATGGATGCTTCGACCTCCTCCATGCCGGTCATGTCACTTATCTGGAAGCAGCCCGCAATCTGGGTGGAGCGCTTTTAATCGGTCTCAACAGCGACACCTCGGTCCGCTCCCTTAAAGGTCCAACACGCCCCCTCAACTCGGAACAGGACCGCGCAACCGTCATCGCAGCCCTCGAATGCGTCGATGGAGTCGCCATTTTCTCCGAAACGCGCGCCGATCAATTTCTCCAACTCGTTCAACCAGATATCTACGTGAAGGGCGGAGATTACACTCTGGACACCTTGGATCAAACCGAGCGCCGCACCGTTGAAGCCGCCGGGGGACGCATTGTCATCCTGCCCTTGGTGCCAGGCAAATCGACCACCAGTCTGATCGCTAAAATGGCGCAGTAATTTGCCCCGATCGCGCGCGACCGCACCCTTGGCATCAGCATCCCCACCAACCCTTCGAGCCGCGCAGCAGCCTACGCCAGAATATCCACTCTTTACACCACCGGAGATTTGGCGGTAAAAAGAACCCATGATATTCGACTCAAAATTTAGATTTACCGGTTTGCTTGCCGCCGGAATTCTCGTGCAAGCAAGCCTGGTAAATGCCGCCGATTGGACTCAATACCGCGGATCAAACCATGATGCCGTATCTTCGGAAAAAATCCTCACCCAATGGCCTGCAGACGGACTGAAGACCGTCTGGAAAACACCCACCCCAACGGGTTTCAGCTCCTTCACCGTCGGCCAGGGCAAGGCTTTCACTCTCGTGCGCCGCAATATCGACGGAGCCGATCAGGAAGTTTGCGTCGCCTTGGACGCGGATTCGGGAAAGGAACTTTGGGCCGCCACTGTCGGAGCTGCCAAATACGATGGCGGCGGCGATGACGGCACCAAGGAAAACAGGGGCGGTGACGGCCCCCGTTCCACGCCCTCGGTGGACGGTGACCGGGTCTATGTTTTGAGCGCTCAACAAGGTCTGTTTTGTTTTGACATCGCCTCGGGCAAAACCATTTGGTCCAAGGACATCCAGAAAGAATACGGCGGCAAAATGATTCAGTGGCAAAGCGCCGCCTCCCCGTTAATCGAGGGCGACCTGGTTTTCGTCAACAGCACTGCGCCCGGCAAGTGCCTCATGGCCTTTAACAAAAAAGATGGCGCCCTGGCTTGGGCTGCGGAAGATGATAAAATGACCCATGCCAATCCGATTGCTGCAACCATTCTTGGCACTCGGCAGGTCATCTTCTTCTCCCAGTCCGGATTGGTTTCTGTGGAACCGGCCACGGGCAAAGTTCTCTGGCGGTATAAATTCCCCTATAACGTCTCGACCGCTGCATCCCCCGTTGTGGGCGGCGACATCGTTTACTGCTCCGCCGGTTATGGCGTGGGCGCTGGCGCTGCGAAAATCACCAAATCGGGTGACGCCTTCACCGCCACCGAAATATGGCGCAAACCCAACAAGATCATCAGCCACTGGAGCACCCCACTCTATTCCAATGGCTATCTTTACGGGCTGATTAGCTTTAAGGAATTTGGCAAAGGCGCCCTCAAATGCATCGATATCGCCACAGGCAACGAAGTGTGGTCCAAAGAAGGCTTCGGCCCCGGCGGTGTGATCCTGGCAGAGGGCCATCTCATCGTCTTGAATGACCAGGGCGAGCTCGTGCTCGTCAAAGCAGATTCGGCTGCCTACAGCGAAGTTGCGCGTTTCAAAGCGGTCACCGGCAAATGCTGGAGCACCCCGGCATTGAGCAACGGTCGAATCTATACGCGCAGCACCGCTGAGGGCGGCTGCTTTGAAGTTGGGGCAAAATAAGACGACCGCGACACTGCGATTTTTAGTGCTTTACGGGGGGTGCCATCCAGAGTTTAAATGGCGCCCCTTTTCGATTATTGACCGTCGAATTTATATTTTATGTCGTTGAAACGAACACCACTCCATGCCGCGCACCTTCGCCTGGGAGGTCGCATGGTCGATTTTGGCGGCTGGGAAATGCCGGTGCAATATTCCGGCATCATCGACGAACATCAGGCCGTTCGAACAGCCGCCGGGCTTTTTGACATTTCACACATGGGCCAGGCATGCGTCAGCGGCCCGCAAGGCAAATCCTTTCTCAATAAACTCCTCACCAACGACATCTGTAAACTGACCGTGGGCCATGGGCAATATACCTTGCTCTGCAATCCTCAAGGCGGCACCATCGACGATCTCATCGTTTATTGCGTCGCTCCTGATCGCTATTGGTTGATTATCAATGCCTCCCGTGCAGAAACAGACATGGCGTGGATCCGCGCTCAACTTGTTGCTTTTTCAGGGGGCAACGGTGTGCTTTTGGAAGATTTCTGCCGTAAATTCGGAGCCATCGCCTTGCAGGGGCCCCGATCCAGAGATTTTATCGATACGGACCTGACCCCAAACACGTCAAATCCATGTCTCACTGGCCCAGCCAGTCGGCTCGCAAAAAATCAGATTGGCAGCTATCTCTTTGACGGCAGTTCCGTTTGGGTGGCCTCCACGGGGTACACAGGCGAGGACGGCTTTGAAATATTCGCTCCAGCCGAAAAAATCGAATCTCTGTGGAATCATCTGCTGGCTGCAGGAACCGCGTTGGGCCTTAAAGCTGCCGGACTCGGTGCCAGGGATACCCTTCGCACGGAGGCGGGCTATCCTCTCTACGGCCATGAATTGGACGAGAACACTTCTCCTTTGGAAGCGTGTCTGGGACGGTTCGTCGCCCTTGAAAAACCTGAGTTTATCGGACGCGAAGCCTTGGTTCATCAGAAGGAAACCGGCATTCCCAGACAACTGGTCGGCTTTAAAATGACCGGCAAATCCGCCCCGCCCCGTCCGCAATACGCCATATGGACCCTTGGTCCCGGAGCCGCACAAATTGGCCGGGTGGTCAGCGGCACCCAAAGTCCTTCATTGGGCATTGGAATTGGCATGGCTTATGTGCCGCCGTCGCATGCGGCTCCAGGCACGCCATTGGCTGTGGAAATTCGAGGTCAAATGGCTCCCGCTGTCGTTGTCAAAAGACCCATCTATAAAAACCCGGTTTGATCCCCACACCCCATCATTTCAAATCGAATCTGAATCCCCAAGAACATCCAAAACGCGTTTATGGCATCTAATATTCCCAAGAATTTGCGCTTCGCCAAATCCCACGAATGGCTTCAAGCAGCCGACGGTATCGCCACCATCGGAATCACAGACCACGCTCAACACGAACTCACCGATGTGGTGTTCATCGAACTCCCCGCAAAAGGCCGTATCGTGAAAGCCGGCGAGACCTTTGCCGTCGTGGAGTCGGTAAAAACGGCAAGCGACATTTATGCGCCGGTCAACGGTGAAATAATCGCAGTAAATGACCAACTCTCAGCCAATCCCGCTCTGGTCAACACCTCCCCTTATGAGCAAGGCTGGCTTATCAAGGTCAAGATGTCACACCCCGGCGAGACTGAATCTTTACTGACACCCGAAGCCTATGCTGCATTAATTGGCGGCTGATTGAATTGCGGTTCGACTCCAGGCCGTTGATCACCAGGAACAAGCAAATGGAACCAGGTTTTCCTGTCGCCGGACGATCCCGGTCTCCGTCCGTCAGGTTGTCCTCTGAAATATTTTCATTACTTGCTTGACCGCAATGGTTTTGGAGTGTAGTTAATTGGAGGAGTAGATATGCAGCTATTCGTCTAACCCAAACTAAACGGCTTATGACAAAACGCGACTTGGTTGTGCGGATTAGTGAAGAAACCGGCGAGGTACAACAAAAGGTACTGGCCGTCATTCAAAAAACTTTTGATTATATTTCCGAGGCCCTCGCCCAGGGAAAGAAAGTGGAACTACGGAATTTCGGTGTGTTTGAGGTTAAATTGCGAAAAGCCCGCGTGGGCCGCAATCCCAACGCCCCGACCAATGACGTGCGGATACCACCCCGCTCCGTCGTCAAATTCAAGGCGGGGAAGGAAATGCGGGAAACCGTCATCAAATTGACTCCCGAAGAGATAGAAAAAAACAAGGCTGATTGATTTTTGATTTTCAAAGGCGCTCCAGGTCGCGGTGGAAATATCCGATGGGCGCCTTTTTTATTGCCCGAAAGAGATTCTAAAAATGGAACGATTACGTGGTTTTCGTGATTTTTACCCGGAGCCTCTCCCCAATCAGGACGTATGGAGCGCCGATGTTCGCAATTTTATCTTCGACAAATGGCGTGCGACCGCCTGCGGTTATGGTTTCAGGGAATATGATGGCCCTCCGCTGGAATCTCTTGAACTTTACACATTAAAAAGCGGCGCCGAAATCGTTGGGCAGCTTTACAACTTTTCCGACAAAGGCAATAGGGAAATCGCGCTCCGGCCGGAAATGACCCCCACCCTCGCCCGCATGATCGGCGCTCACGAACGCAACTATAAAAAACCTGTCAAGTGGTTCGCCATTCCACAACTCTTCCGATACGAGCGCCAGCAGGCGGGACGTTTGCGCGAGCACTTTCAATTCAATGCGGACCTTCTTGGCGAAACCGATCCCTCTGCGGATGCCGAGTTGATTTGTCTGTTGATCGACGTCCTCCGCTCCTTCGGTCTCACGTCCGATGATTTTGTCATTCGCCTCAGCAGTCGCCATGCTTGGCACGATTTTTTTGCCCTTCGCTGCACCGATACGGCCAGGGAATACGAGTTTTATCAAATCATCGACAAACTCGAACGCGACGATCCGGCCGAAAGCGCCGAAAAACTCGCGGCTCTCGGGTTCACGATGGAGGACATTCAGAAATTCATTCACGCCGCCGAGCCTACACCGGCCCTGCAATCTGTGTTGGACCACCTCCGGGCCTGTGGTTTGTCTGATTTTGTTAAAATCGACTATAACATCATTCGCGGGCTGGCCTATTATACCGGAGCCGTGTTTGAAGCCTTCGATAAGAAAGGCGAGTTCCGCGCCATAGCCGGAGGAGGCCGTTATGACCACCTCGTCAGTCTCATCACCGGCGGCAAAGTCCAAGTCTCGGCCATCGGCTTCGGCATGGGTGACGTGGTGCTGACCGAATTGCTCAAAAAGCGCGGATTGCTTCCCCAGTTCAATGCCCGCCTCGACGCCTTTTGTCTGATCGAGGACGAATCGCTCCGCACCGAGTCTCTGCGCCTGATTCATGACCTGCGTGTCGCCGGTCTGTCCGTGGACTATCCATTGACTCCCGCGAAATCCGACAAACAATTCAAGCGCGCCCTCGATTGCAAAGCCGCGCGCACGATCCGCCTCGAAAAAGGCGAAGACAGTGCGTGGATGTTGCGCGTGAAAAAACTGTCCGACCGCGCGGAAAGTGTGATCCCGGCCGCTGATGCAGCCAAAATCCTACGACAATAACAAGTCGCGTTGCCAGGCCATCATCGCGCTCGCGGCCACCTCGCCGTCGCACGCGGTTTCCAACAGCATCGCCCGACTGGCCAGAAACGAAGGGTCCAGGTTCAGCTCTGTCGCCTTCTGGTCCCGGCGCGCGCGCAAAATCTCGAACTTGCGATTCTGCGCGATCGTGACGCGCGGGGCGTGATTGTGGATTCTATCCGGTAGTGCGCGCAACTCCACCGCATGGCCTTTCTTAAACGCCTGGACAATCCCCTCACACCGCCGCGCACTCATATGGGGCGGCAACAAACCCTCCAGGGCATCCAGGGACGGGGCATCGGCAATTTGTACCATTAATTCATGACTGAGCACGAAATAAGGTGGTTTATTCGCCTCCACCGCCTCCATTTCGCGCCAATGCCACAACGCGCGGAGCACCGCCAATCCTTTGCGTGACAATCTTTCGTTCCCCTTGATGCGCCATGCCAGATCGGGATCCTTCGATCGAGGCTGGGCACATTCCACGATCAATCGGGCGCACGCCTCCTGGTGCCATGCTAACCGGCCCTTTTGAGCCAATTCTTCCCGCAGGATATCCGCCATCGGCTTTAGATACTTCGTGTCGCACATCGCGTAGAACGTCATTTTCTCTGTAAGCGGACGACGGCTCCAATTGGCTTTCTGCGGCCCTTTCTCCAGTTCGACACCCATGTATTTTTGAACCAGGTGATGCAATCCAAATTCCTGCATCCCCAAAAAACGCGCGGCCAGCATCGTGTCGAAAACCGCCCCCGGTGAGAAACCAAAAGTCCGCCACAACAATCGCAAATCGTAATCCGCTCCATGCAAAATCAGCTCATGGGGACGCAGGATATCGATCAGCGGCGCCAGATCGAGGCCAGCCAGTGGATCGATCAGAATATCCCCGGCCGGAGTGCTTAATTGAAGCAGACAAAGCTTCTCGGGATAGGAATGCAGGCTGTCCGCCTCCGTATCCACGGCAATCCACGTCGCCGCACGCAGCGAAGGCAAAATACTTTCCAAATTGGCCTGTTGATCGATCACGCTTTGAGTAAGCGCAAATTCTTCAAAAAACAAAAGTCAAAAAGGCTCAATCCCGGGGACGAATTCTCCCTGCCAGAAACACAGCACACCCACTCAGTTTTGTGGTGTCCGTTCGAAGACCCAAATTTCAACAGGCTCCAAAGATATGCACCACCACGCTGCGAGTATGCGGCACTTTGCGGTGTTCCCACAAATAAATCCCCTGCCACGTGCCCAATGCAAGCCCCCCTTCGAAGATGGGAATGCCCAGATTAACGCAGGTTAACGCCGTCCGGATATGAGCGGGCATATCGTCCTCACCCTCAGAGGTGTGCCGGAACAACGCGTCGCCGTCCGGCGCGAGTCGGGCAAAAAAACGCTCCAAATCCCGGCGCACTTCGGGATCGGCGTTCTCCTGAATCAGAAGCGACGCCGAGGTGTGCCGAACCAGCAAAGTCGCCAGGCCGGTCGTAATTCCCGTCTCGCGCACCAGGGATTCCACCGGTGCCGTGATTTCGTAAAAACCGCGGCCTCTGGTTTCCACATGGATTTCAGATACGCTTTGAATCCAGTTGGTGGAATCTTTCGATCCGATTGGCATGATTGGCATAAATGGGTCCTCCGGTGGGAAGCCTGCCAGGCTTATTCCCTGGGAACTTGGGCCTGCTCTTCCAGCCAGGCGCTCGCAATCGGCAGAACCTGGCTCCAATGATAGGTCTTGGCCCGTTCCCAGGCCGCCACGCGGTAACGCTGATATTTCTCAGGCGTGCGCATGGTATTCCGGATGCACGTTCCCAGAGCCTCAGGCGTTTCCGCGCTTGAAATGAGTCCCGTTTGGTCATGAAGTGTGGATTCGACCAGACCAGCCACCGGATACACCGCCGCCGGTGTGCCCATCGCATTGGCCTCGATCACATTCAACCCCCACCCTTCACGCATCGAAGTATGCAGCAGCCAATGAGATTCGCGCAGGATTTTATCCTTCGCCTCCTCGGAAACCGCCCCCGTGAATCGCACCTTGTCCTCCAATCCCAAATCCGCCGCCAACGTTCGCATGGCCCCTTCCACCTCACCCGTGCCCACCACGGTCATCTCGCAATCCACATCGTTCTTCAAAAGCCAGTCCATCGTGCGAATCGCGTGATCCACGCGCTTGTTGGGCGCAAGACGGGACACCGTCACCAACCGCAGTGGCGGTCTTAAGTGTTTGACCTCCAGACGCTCGATGGCCTGAGTATCGACTCCGTAGGGTATGAGGGTGACCTCTTTGACCCCGACTTCCAAAAGCTTGTCCCGAGTGAAACTCGAAGCCGTCCAAAAAGGCACATTGCGATAGAGCTTTTGGGTCAACCGTTCCTGATGGCGGCCAATCATGCTGTAAGGCCATTTATAGAAGGCGTTCCAGATCGGCCCAAGCACCTCGTGGATATACGCCACGCAGCGGGTCTTGCACCACCATGGGGCATACCACGGGATGCCATGATGCTGATCCATCACCAGATCGAAAGGCGCCTGCGCCTGGCACCAACGCCGGGCAGCGGCAATCGACCACCCAATCTGGCCCTCACGCACGATCCGAATCCCATCCAGATCCTCTTCCGCCTGTCCATCGGGAAACATCGGCGCAAACCAATAGACTTCATGCCCGCGTCGCGCCAGATCGGATAAATACGCGTGCGTCACCCGCTCCGCCCCGCCGGAGCGTGGATTCACCGGATCCCGCCAATTGAGCATTAAAAACCGCATTCCACCTCGAAAAGTTGTCTCCCCCAGCCGATTGGTGCTGTGGGCGGGGGTTTTATGTCGATTGGCGGAACAAAAAACAAACATAAAATGGCCCCGCAATCCATTGCAGGCCCCCAAGCACATCGCCGGACGGCCCCTTTTCGCCCCACAGAACCGCCCCCATCTGAATCCGCGCGTTCGCAATATCTCAGAAAGCCGGGGACTCGCTGTTTTGATCCCCCACTGGACCCGCCTTATAAATACCCAAAAACCTCGCTGGGTGTGCCATCAGACACACACTTCTCAAATGCCGCGATTTGTCGAGATTATGTAGGAATGAGGCCACCAAGCTGAGAAGCGCAGCCGTTAAGGGTATTGACGACTTGGCTGAATTTTCTTAATTTGGGGTCGAAGCCATAACAACCAACAGATTAACCATTGCTGAGTATGAAAGTATCTGAAGTCAAACAGTGGAGTCCCAGAGCCGCCCGGAGGATGGCGGTGAAAGGATTCACCCTAATCGAACTACTGGTGGTCATTGCCATCATCGCCATTCTGGCGGGCATGCTTTTGCCAGCGCTCTCCAAAGCCAAATCCAAGACTCAGGGCGTGTTCTGCATGAACAACGGCAAGCAGCTCGGACTGGCGTGGATGATGTATTCCGACGATTATAACGGCATGCTGGTTGAAAACCATCACGGCGGCGATGCCCAAGGTGGTGTCAACAACACTAGCTGGTGCTCTGGATGGATGGATTGGACAGCGCGTCAGGACAACACGAATTACAATTTTCTCATCAATGAAAGATGGGGCAAGCTCTCCAAATACTCTGCTAAATCCAAACAGATTTACAAATGCCCCGCTGACAAATTTGTATCACAGGCTCAGCGCACTTTGGGTTGGTCGCAACGTGTGCGTAGTATTTCCATGAATTCCTGCATGGGAGACGGCAACGACAAAAATTGGTATGGAACCTCCCACACCATATATAAGAAAATGACAGACATGAAGAAACTGGCTCCCGTCAAAGCGTGGGTTTTCCTTGATGAGCAAAGCGATAGCATTAATGATGGTTGTTTCTTTGTGAATGTTACAACCACTCAGTTTGTTGACTTGCCCGGATCATTCCACAATCGGGCTGGATTCTTTGTCTTTGCAGACGGTCATGCGGAAATTCACAAGTGGTTGGACCCGGGAACCGCAGAACCGGTTAAATATGCAGACTACTCCCCGGCCAGAATCACCCAAGGCATTCAGCGGGATTGGAGGTGGGTGGTGGATCGCACGAGCGAACGGCAATAATCGTTTGATTAATTTTTAACAACAGCGGCCCACTTTCGAGTGGGCCTTTTTTTTATTTCCATTACAGTCGGCCATTCAGCTATGTTCGGAACATGAAGACACCATTCCTGACCCGGCTTGCGTCTCCTCTTGCTTTTCTTTTATTGGCCGGATTCACGCTGGAAGCCCAAACACTGAATACAAGCCGACCCTACGCCGACCGCTTTGTCTGGGTGTTTGGCTGGAGTCTGGATGGCGATGCCGATCTCGCATCCATGACCAACCTTATCAAAACTGCTGCAGCCCATGGCCTTAATGGCGCGGTGCTTTCGGCGGACATGGACACATTGTGCAAAAAGTCGCCGGAATATTTCACACGGTTGGAGGCCCTTCAAAAAGCATGCGATCAGAACCACTTGGAACTTATTCCCAGCCTGTTCTCCGTCGGTTATGGCGGTGGGGCCCTGGCCCATAATCCACACCTGGCAGAAGGGTTGGCCGTCGAGAACGCCCCATTCGTCGTCTCCAATGGCGTGGCGCTCTTTCAACCTGCTGAATCGATTAAAATCGCCAATGGCGGCTTTGAATCTTACACAGCACAAAGTCTCAAAAGCTTCAATTTTCACGATCAACCCGGCACGGTGAGCTTTATCGACACCCAAACCGTCCATGGCGGCAGCGCCTCGTTGCGGCTCGAAAATTTCACCGCCAACCCCCACGGCCACGGCCGGGTGATGCAGGAAATCAAATTAATCCCGCATCGTTGTTATCGATTGCGCCTTTGGGTGAAAACGGACGGGTTGACCCCTGCCAACGCCTTCCAGATGACCCTCCTGGCAAAGGACCGGGAAATCGCGCCGCGCAGCTTCAATCTTCCCGCCACGACCGCATGGCGCGAGATAACGACCGTTTTTAACACCCTCGAATTTGACCGGGCCAATCTCTATGCGGGCGTCTGGGGCGCGAAATCTGGCCGACTCTGGCTGGACGATTGGTCTCTTGAAGAGGTTGGACCTGTCAATGTCCTCAACCGCCCGGGCACGCCCGTTACCGTGCGCAATGAAGACGGCACGGTCACTTACACCGTGGGTAAGGATTATGCGCCATTGAAAGATCGGAATTTCAGCCTCTATCGCCCCAACCACGAACCTGCCTCGCTCCAGATACCGTCGGGAAGCCGCATTACCAACAATCAAAACCTGAAAATAAGCTGGTATCATCCAGAAATTATTTACGACGGCCAGATCACCGTATGCATGGCCGAACCTGAGCTTTTTGAAATATTCGACCACGAGGCCGCGCTCATGGCAAAACATCTCAAGCCACACCGTTTCCTACTGAATATGGACGAAATCCGCATGGGCGGAACCTGTCAGGTCTGCGCGGGCAAAAATATGGGAGAACTCTTGGGGCAATGTTTGACTCGACAGTGCGAAATCCTCAAGCGCCATTTCCCGGGCGCTCAAATTTATGTCTGGTCGGACATGTTCGATCCCGGCCATAACGCCCACCGAAATTACTACCTGGTGTCCGGCGATTTCACCGGTTCATGGAACCATATCCCAAAAGACCTGGTGATGGCGGTATGGAGCGGTGAACCGCGTCCCAAGAGCCTCAAATTCTTTGCCGAACAGGGCTTCTCCACGCTGGCCGCCTGCTACTACGACGCGGACAACCTGAACGACGTAAAGGGTTGGCTGGAACAGTCCAAAGACATTCCCGGAGTGCGCGGATTCATGTACACGCCCTGGTTGAAAAAATACGATTTGCTGCCGGACTTCGGGGATCTGATTGGAAAAGAAAAACGCTGATCCGGGAGAAATGGTGCGCACTGCAGGGCTTGAACCTGCGACCCCTACCGTGTGAAGGTAATGCTCTACCACTGAGCTAAGCGCGCACTTCGCTGCCAACGCGCATAATCTGACAGCCCCCTATTTTCGGCGCAAGTCAAAAAAATCAGAACCCCCGGAAAAACTGCGGCGCTCGTTCGGTGCGGTAACTCGCATTTTTTTTGACCCGATCCACGATTTCCGATAGAATCCAGGCATGGGATCCCGACTGTTCACCTTCCTATTAATCGTTGGCTTGTTGTCATCAGGGATGGGCTGTTCCAAATCAGCCAAAAAGGAGCGCCATCTTCGAAACGCAGACAAATATTTTCAAGTCAATGAATTGGACAAGGCGGAAATCGAGTATTTATCCGTGATCCAGCTTGCGGGAGCGGATCCATTGGCGGTTCGACAACTGGGCCGGATTTACTTCGAACGCGGCGACATGCCCCGTGCCTTCGCCTTCTACGGCGAACTGCTCAGGCAAAACACAAATAACGTCGAAGCCCGTCTCCGCCGGGGGCTTGTCTATTTTGCCGCGCGCAAATTCAAGGAAGCCCGGGAGGATGCATCCTTTGTATTATCCAAAGAGCCCGCCAATCAGGAAGCCATCCTCATGCTGGTCGATGCCGCAGTCACTCCAAAAGAATTGGAAGAGACACGCCAAAGCCTGCTTAAGCTGGCTCCGCAGGCTGGCAAACAGGCCGCCTTCCTCCTGGCCATGGGCAACCTGAGCCTCCGGCAGCAGGACGTAAAATCCGCCGAGGCGTCATTTAACCAGGCTCTGGCAATGGAGCCAAAAAACGCAGCCGTGCATGCGGCCTTGGGCAACTTATACTGGATGCGCGAGGATCTCACCAACGCGGACCGTTCATTCAAAACCGCGGCGGACCTCTCACCCCTCAAATCCGCCAGACGCCTCAAATACGCTGAATTTAAATTGCGCACCGGGTATATTGACGAGGCCAAAAGAATTCTACGGGAAATCACCGACAAAGCCCCGGATTATCTTCCCGCCATGAATTTCCTGGCGGAAATTTCGTTTGTGGAGCGCCATTATGATTCCTGCGCCGCGTTGCTGCAAAAGATCCTCACTCGCGACGGAATGAATTATGATGCCATGCTGTTGAAGGGACGCCTGAAAACCGCCCAAAACGAACCGGCCAGAGCCATCGAGGAATTTGAAAAAATGGCCGCCCTTTATCCGCAAACTCCCCAAGTGCGGTTTGAACTCGCGGCGGCATACCGCCGAAACAATGACCGCGCAAGGGCCCAAACCAGCCTGACCCAGGCCTTGAACCTGGATCCAAACTACGCCGATGTAACCATCCTAATGGCTCAAATTGCCATGGAACGAGGGGATTCCGCATCCGCCATTGCCTCATTGCGCGCCCTGCTCAAGAAAAACGATCAGATCCCTCGCGCCTACCTCTTGCTCGCAGACGCCTATAACATGCGCGGCGCAAGCGATGACGTTTTAGCTCTCTTCCGTCAAATGGCTGCCGCGTTCCCAAAAAATCCTGAACCGGGATTTCTGGCGGGAATCGCCCTGCAAAAATCGGGCAAATTCGCCGAAGCGCGCCAGCAATATGAATCGAGCCTCGCGCGCGATCCCCACTACATTCGCACGCTCGAAAAACTGGTGGAATTGGACATCCAGGATAAGCAACATGCCGCAGCCAGCCAAAGGGTGCAAAAGGAAATCGCCGCCAATCCCGCCGCGCCGGAGCCTCAGTTCCTGCTGGCGCAAATCCAGTTGGCCCAGGGCGCGAACGCACAAGCCGAAGCCCTGTTGCTGAAGATCATCGACAACCAGCCCAATTATCGCCCGGCTTACATGGCCCTCTCGCAGTTGTTCATTTCGCAGCACAAACCGCAACTGGCCCTCGAAAAGCTTCAAATCATCCTGGCCCGCAGGACCAACGATCTCTCGGCCATGCTGCAAATCGCCATGATTCACGAAACCATGGCACACCCCGACCAGGCACGGGACATGTATGAAACCATCCTGAACATCAATCCCGGTTTCACCCCTGCCCTTAACAACCTTGCCTATTTGTATTCCGAAAAATTCACTCAACCCGAAAAAGCACTCTCGCTGGCCGCCAGGGCCCGCGCATTGCTTCCCACGGACCCTTACACAGCGGATACTTTGGGATGGATTCTGTTTAAGAAAGGCGACTATGTGCAGGCCGCTGCACTGCTGGACGAAAGCGCGCCCAGGCTGGTCAACGAGCCGGAAGTCCAATACCACAACGGAATGGCTCATTATATGATGGGAGAAGAAATCCCCGCCCGCACCGCTTTCGAGCGTGCCCTCAAGGAAAATCGGGAGTTTCCCGGTCGGGAAGAGACCCGCCAACGCCTGGCATTGCTGACATTCGATCCTGCGCAAAACGTGGATCAAGCCATTGCGGAACTCGAGAAACGATACGCCGGGCAACGCTCCGATCCCATCGTTCTGACCAGGCTTGCCGACCTCTACGAACGTTCCGGAGCCTTGGACAAATCGCAAGCCGCTTATGAAAAGATGCTGGCCACGAAACCAAATGCCGTGACCAACCTCATCCAGATCGGCCTGGCCTACGAGAGAAAAGGGGCCATGGACAAGGCTGAGGACGCATATCGACGCATTATTAAACTAAACCCAAAGGCGGTCGCCGCCTCTCTTCAATTGGGTCAACTTTACGAACGGAACACCAACAATTCCAGCGCCCAATCGACGTACGAAGCCGCAATTCAGGAAAACCCCAAAGACGCTGCGCCGATGATTCGTCTGGCCCACCTTTACGCCGATCATTTGAATAATCCGGCCAGGGCGATGGAACTGGCCAAAAATGCCCGCAATATCGATCCCAATAATCAGGAGATCACACTCGCCCTTGGCATTTTGGCTTATGAAACCGGCGATGCCAAATGGGCCTTCAGCCTGCTTTCTGAAAGCGCCCGTCAGCGTCCCAATAATCCCGGGATCAACTACTATCTGGCGCTGGCCACTTACCATCTGGGACGCGTAGCCGATGCGCTGGCTCTCATGCAGGCCGTGGCCCAATCCGGCGCCGCTTCCGGCCATCTCGACGGGGCCAAACAATTCCTCTCCGCGTTGAATGTGGTCGCTCATCCCGCCGAGGCTGCCCAATATTCAGCCTGGGTGCAGGATGTTCTCAAAGCCAGTCCCGACGATCTTCCTGCCCTCATGGCGTCGGCCGTCATCGCCGATGCCCAGGGACAAGCCGCAGTCGCTCGGTCCATTTACGAGCGCATAACGTCAAAATTCCCCCTCTTCACCCCTGCGGCCCGCAGCCTCATTCTCATTTATGCTCAAAACCCGGCCGATACAGGAAAAGGTTTTGAACTGGCCGGTCGCATTCGCGATGCCTATCCAGACGATCCCGAGGTGGCCAAGGCCATTGGAATCATCGCTTATCGCCACGGTGACTATGGTTATGCCGCAAGGCTGCTCCAGGATAGCGCCCGCAAGCGCACCAACGATGCCGAAGTCTTTTTCAACCTCGGGCTGGCTCAGAACCAGCTCAAGCAGAAAAAGGAAAGCGCTGAATCCTTGCGGAAAGCCCTGGCCATCGATCCAAACGCCTCCTTCGCCACGGAAGCGCGGCAAATCCTGGGCGGTTCCAAACTGTAGTGCAGGCTGGTGGAACTCTTTCCATCATCCAACGGCTGCATCAACCGCAACCACACAATTGCGCTCGAGAATAACGGCGCAACTGCGAACATTTGAAGGAGGCCAATATTTCCGCCTGGCTGAAAATCGCGCGCGCCGCGGCTATTTACCCCAGGCGCTGATTTGTTGCATGGCATCGCGGAACACCTGCAAAAACAAATCGTTTTCCGCAACGATCTGCTGGACGATCGGCTTGAAACTATCCAGCTCCGAACGGTTGATCACGGCATGAACGCTGAATTGGAAAGCTTGAAAAGGATTCAGACTTTGCAGCCCGTCGCCCAGCAGGACGATGACCGAATGCCGCCGCTGGGCTGCGCTTAATCGCTGAAGCGATCCCAGTGATTGGTTATCCTCCTGGGTCGGGGATGCGAACAGTCGTTCGAGAACCACCACCTGATATTGGGCGCGGTTAAACCGGCTCAGGAAATCCTCATGGTCCACCGCGACATGCACCTTGTAACCCAGATCCGTCAGATCGGTCCTGCACTTGACCAGCCACTCCATCGTGCTTAAGCCAAGCAATGCGGGTTTGTCGCTGGGGCTGATGAATTCGAAGGAATCGGTCATGACTTTACTTTAGTTTTAATGTGGGCGGCACGGCCGTCTGGGCGCCGCCGCCTTTGCCTGCGGCGTCGGGTTTCATCTGCAGGCGATTGACGGAACTGGCAAATTCCCCGCGCACTTTCTTAAGCTGATCGATGGCGCGGGTCACCGGTCCGCGCTTGGTGCAGTACAGTAGGGCCGTCTCCTCTGAAATCGCTCCCTGCTCGTAAAATTCCATCACAGAGTGATCGAAGGTCTTCCAGCCAAAAGTATGACTTGCCTCAATGATTTCGTAAAATGTCTTTCCCTCGCTCTCCCCCAACACGATGCTTTCCTGCGTGCGCAGGTTCGCTCCCATAATTTCGAATAACGCCGCCCTTCCGCCTTGAATCGCCGGAGCCAGCCGCTGGCTGATGACCCATCGCAGCGTATCCGCAAGCCGAAGCCGCACCTGCTTTTGCTCCTCCTGGTCGAACATGCCCAGAATGCGGTTGATGGTCTGTCCCGCATCGATCGTATGCAGGGTGCTCAACACCAAATGTCCGGTTTCCGCCGCCGACAAGCCTATTTCCACCGTTTCGCGGTCACGCATTTCACCCACCAGAATGATCTTGGGCGCCTGGCGCAACGCCGCTCGCAGTCCGTTGGCGAAAACATCGAAATCCGTCCCCAATTCCCGGTGATTGAATGTCGCAGTTTTTTGCGAATGCACGAATTCCACCGGATCTTCGAGCGTGATCACATGCACCGGCCGTGTCTCATTGACCTGGTCAAGCAACGCAGCAAGCGTGGTCGATTTGCCCGAACCGGTGGCCCCGGTAATCAGCACCAAACCGGTTTTCTCGCGGGCCACCTGATGGAATATCTCCGGCAGCTTTAACTCCACAATCGTCGGAATGCGGGTGTTTAATTTCCGCATGACGATGGAAAACTGGCCCCGTTGGGAAAAAATATTCACGCGGAATCGCACCTGATCCATCAATGCGTACGAAGCATCGCAGGAACCGGTGCGGATCAATGTTTCAGTCAACCGCCGGTTTCCGCCGATCAAATTCAGCGCCAGCATCTCGGTTTGGTAGGCGGTAAGCTTGGGCAGGGCGCCATCCAGCGTGATGGGCACCAATTGGCCGCCCGACTCCACTTGAGGCGGTTTATCGACCGTAAAGTTTATGTCAGAAACATCGGGATGAGAGTCCAACATCGCCGCCAGCAAATGATCCAGTTCGTTTCTCCGCATTAAAATCTCCGTGGTTTAAGAACGCATCCGCAGTGACACCTCAAACCTCATCGTCAATCGGCGGATTGGCCAGGAAGGGCCGGAATTTCTTTTTATCCAAACATTTGTCATACGCCTCTTCCGGTGATATCCGCCGCATTTTCAGATGCTCCATGATGCTGTCATCCAATGGCATGTTTCCCAGTTTTTTGCCCACTTGAATCATGCCTGGAATTTGATGCACTTTGCCCTCCCGCACAAGGTTGGCAATGGCCGTCGTAAACACCAGAATCTCGAACGCGGCAACACGCCCTTTCTTGTCGATTCGCCGGAACAGGGATTGCGCCACAATCCCTCTCAGAGACTCCGAAAGCGTCGCCCTGATTTTGTTTTGCTGATCGGCGGGGAAGACGTCGATGATACGATCCACCGTTTTAGCCGCGCTCTGGGTATGCAACGTGCCGAAAACCAGATGCCCCGTGCTGGCCGCCGTCAACGCCAGTTCGATCGTCTCCAAATCGCGCATTTCGCCCACCAGAATGATGTCCGGGTCTTCTCGCAGCGAACCGCGCAATGCCGCGGCAAAACTTCTTGTATGCACCCCGACTTCGCGATGGTTCACGAGACACCCCTTGCTTGCATGAACAAACTCGATGGGGTCCTCCACCGTGATGATGTGGTCACGCCTGTTTCTATTCGCGTAATCGACAATCGCAGCCAGCGTGGTGGATTTGCCGCTTCCGGTCGGACCGGTCACCACCACCAACCCCTTGTTCAACATCGCAAATTTCTTAAAAACCGCAGGCAATGGCGCATCGAATTTTTCGAAATCCTCAAATGAGAGCACTGTGGACGGAATTTGCCGGAATACCGCCCCCACCCCGTTCTTTTGATTGAAAAAATTTACGCGAAAACGGGATAAGCCCTCAATCTCATAACCAAAATCGACATCGCCCGTTTCCTCATACACTTTGATTTTGAATTCAGGAGTGATTTCATAGAGCATCCCCTTCAAGGCATCGTTTTCCAATACGGGATACTCCACGCGGTGAAGTTCGCCGTTGATGCGCAGCATGGGCGGATTGCCCGCCGCCAAATGCAAGTCCGAAGCTTTTTGTTCGAACATTAAGTTAAAAAATGCGTCGATTTTGGCCATAATTTAGCGATAATCCTATGATGTGCCCTTACTTTTCCATCAAACTTCCATCGCGAGCAAGCATTTGAATAATTTAATTAATACCATCAAGCAAGAAATCGCCAGCCACGGCATTCTGTCATTTCATCGCTTCATGGAGCTAGCGCTGTACCACCCAAAACAGGGTTATTATGAGGCGCACAATTTATCCATCGGCAAATCCGGAGATTTCTTTACCAGTGTTAGCGTTGGAAATCTGTTTGGAACGCTTCTTGCCAGACAGTTTTGTGACTGGCTCGGTTCACTTCCCGCCGCCTCCGTTCGATGTATCGAAACCGGCGCTCACGACGGACGATTGGCGCTGGATATACTAACGTATTTATCTAAATACAAACATCTTGCAAATAAGATAATTGAATATTGCATTCTGGAACCCTCCCCGCAACGCCGCGCATGGCAGCGAAAAAACATCGGTCCTGCCGGCCATGCCGTGACCTGGTTTGAGGATTGGAATCAATTCGAAGAAAACAGCGTCGATGGTATTATTTTTTCAAATGAATTACTCGATGCTTTTCCCGCCCACAGAATTCGTTGGGACGCCTTTGAAAAGACCTGGTTTGAATGGGGAGTAGCCATAGTGGATGAAAAATTTACATGGGCCAAAATGACGCACTCGCGCAATTCTGCAGCAGCGATCATCGAAGCAGAGACTCGGGCGTGCGGTTTTGCGCTCCCACAAGAGCTTCTCGGGGTGTTGCCCGACGGTTTTTCACTCGATCTCTGCCCTGACGCGCGTCAATGGTGGAGCAAGGCGGCAAACAAACTGCGTCTTGGATACCTGATGACTGTCGATTATGGCATGGAAATGGAGCAATTATTCGAACCACAACGCGCTCATGGCACCTTGCGTGGCTACCGCAACCACGAGCTTCAGTTAGACGTTTTGGCCAATCCAGGCGCACAAGACATCACCGCCATGGTGAATTTTACCGCGATAAGACATGCCGGTGAAAAAGCAGGGCTTGAAACCGTGGCATATCAATCGCAATCCAGGTTCCTGACCTCCATCCTGGCGAACCATTCAGCAGAATTTGAGGCCGAATTCCGTAAGACTCCCCCCTTGACAAGCCAGTTCAAGACGCTGATCCACCCAGACCACTTGGGGCGCTCGTTCCAAGTCTGCGTCCAAAAAACGCCTTCAACCTGATCAGGCGCCCATCGCGGCGCGGGATTTTGCGCTTTTGAATTGGCAATTGCTTTGGCACAGTAAGCGCCGTGGGTGTTACCCCAAAACAATTTTCTGAAATGAAGGCCCGTTTGGGCGCGAGAAAGCCGGCTGCCGGTCCGCTGATCGCCCAGACCGTGGTCGCACGTTCGTTTTCGCACAAAACCATTCTCGGAATTGATCCTTCCTTGCGCGGAACAGGCTACGGCGTCATCCGCCAGGGTTCCAGTGGGCCAATGGCACTGGCCCACGGAACAATCTCCTGCCCTGCAAGTTGGCAACGCTCAAGGTGTCTTGTTCAAATCCTCCAAACCTTGCGGGATGTTCTCAAGGAGCACAAACCCACTGTTTGCGCCATCGAAGGACTTTTTTACGCCCAAAATCTCCAGACTGCCTTGATCATGGGTGAAGCCAGGGGCGCCTGCCTGACGGCCGTTGCCGAAACCGGCATAGATATTTTTGAAATTGCGCCCCGGAAGGTCAAACAAGCCATCGTCGGCTATGGCGCTGCTCAAAAGCTGGCTGTCGCAAAAATGATTCAACGCATGCTGCACATGACCGAACTGCCCGCCCCTGACGATGCCGACGCGCTGGCATTGGCCCTGACTTTGATCCAGGAATCACGGGGGTATTCGTTGATCGGACCCAAACAAATCTGACGCCATGATCGCTTTTCTCCACGGAAAGATTGTTGAAGCCCTGCCGACCCAGGTCACAGTGGATGTTCACGGGGTGGGCTACGAACTGCTCATTCCCCTGTCCTCTTTCGACAAACTGCCGGCTCCGGGCAACGAGGTAAAGCTTTTGACCCATCTGGTCATTCGTGAGGATGCCCATGTCCTTTACGGTTTCTTAACCGCAGCCGAACGGGCAATGTTTCGCCTCCTCATCAACACCGTCAGCGGAGTCGGCCCTAAAATCGCCCTCAATGTCCTGAGTGGCATGTCCGTCACCGCCTTTCGCGGTGCTGTCTCTCAAAGCGACGTGAAATCACTATCGCAAATATCCGGTGTTGGCAAAAAAACCGCCGAACGCATCGTCGTTGAACTCAGGGAAAAGGTCGGCGCTTCGGGCGCATGGGAAGCGGCCAGCGCGCTGAAGGATTTATCGCCGGAAGACCAGAAGATCAATGACGCCACACTCGCCCTGGTCGCCTTGGGTTTCAAACCCGCCGAAGCGCACGACGCCGTGCGTGGAGCCGCTGCCGTTCTTGGACCGCAGGCCGGTGTCGATGCCCTGGTCCGGGCAGGTTTGCGCAAAGGAGCTTGATGTCCGCAACCGTTTTAAAATCATCCAAAGTCGTAAAAGTTCACGGCGTCTCCTGGCATGGCCGATTGCTCGCTTTTCTCATTTACAGCCTCATCAGGCTTGTGACATGCACGATTCGTTTCTCGTGGAACGACCGGGCCGGTCTTTTTTCGTCCACTTCTCCAGAGCCGGTCATTTACTGCACCTGGCATAATCGACTTGCACTGTGTTTTGCCGTTCAACGGCACATTGACCGCCAGCAAAGCAGAAATAGCGCAAAAAAACGTCGGATGGCTGCCATCGTCAGCGCAAGCCGCGACGGTGGTTTGCTGGCCAGAATCCTCGAATTGTTTGACGTTCAACCTGTGCGCGGCAGCAGCAGTCGGCGCGGACCGCAAGCCTTGCGTGAATTAACGTCCTGGGCTGAACAGGGGCTGAATGTGGCGATCACGCCTGACGGCCCTCGAGGACCCTGCTACCATGTCCAGGATGGGGCTATTGCCCTGGCTCAAATCACCGGACTGTCTGTCTATCCCATAGTCTATCATTTGAACTGGAAAATCCACCTGAAAAGTTGGGATCGTTTTCAAATTCCCGTGCCTTTTACACGCTGCAAGGTCACTTTGGGTGAGCCGATTCGCGTGCCGCGGGAAGCCGATGAAGCCGGGCGCGAACTCTTGCGCCAGCGGTTGGAACAGCAAATGCAATCCATCACTGAAGATTAAATGTCCGCGGCACTGAGAACCTTGGCTGTTTGTACTATGGTTATCAAATGGAAACGAAGGCCGGACGAGCCACATGCCTCATGAAGCTGAAGCGCCTGCAATTTCACGCAATGATTCTCTATCGCCTCATCCGGGCTGTTTCGTTTGGATTCGTGTGCGTCGTTTGCTTGTTTCTGTGCATGGTTTCCTCCACCAAAGCATCGGAAAGTATTCCTAAATGGAGCCGCATCGAAATCGCTCTTACGAATAGCACCGCGTTGGACCGTCCCGCGCAGGAGGTTCAATTGTGCGCCGAGTTTAAATCCCCATCCGGCAAAACTTCCATGGTCGATGGTTTCTGGGATGGAGGCCTGGTCTGGCGCATTCGTTTCTCCCCCGGCGAAATCGGCGAATGGCAGTTTGCCACACAATGCCCGGTCGCTCCGGAACTGGACAAACACGGCGGTTCCTTCCGCTGCATTCCAAACACCAATCAGAATCGTTTTGCAATTCATGGTCCTGTCAGAGTGGCCGATCATGGCCGGGCATTGGCTCATGAAGATGGCGCCCCTTTCTTTTGGATGGCGGATGCGGTATGGGACGCCCCTACCACATCCAAGGCCGCCGACTGGAAGGCCTACTTGAAAGAACGCGCCCGCCAAAGTTTTACCGCGATTCAATGGTCCGCAGCGCCATGGTCCAATTCACCGTCACCCGACCACACCGATTTTACCGGGTTTTCCGGTCGAGACAAAAAATCCATCAACCCAGAGTATTTTAAGCAATTGGACGGCAGGATGGATGAGATAAACGCCGCAGGACTGTTGGCTGCCCCTGCGCTGTTAGGGATCAGTTATTCAAACAAGGAGCCAAATGCCCCTGACACACATTCCGGCCTAAACCTCCCGGAAGACCAGGCTGTCCTCCTGACCCGTTACATGGTTGCGCGTTGGGGGGCAAACTCGGTGGTTTGGATTCTCGACGGCAACGGCGCCGATCCGATTTCCAGCGCATCCTTCTTCCAAAACATCGGCCGGGCAACTTTCGGTGACCGCGCGCATGCGCCGATTGCCGTGCTGATTGGAACATCGCAGGCACTCCTTAGCGAAAAGTGGATGGATATTATTGGCTGCGAAATCCAGGCGGGAACAAATGACGCCTCATTAATCGGGTACTTCTCTGGGCCGCAGACGCGTTTCTGGACCAATCAACCCACCCGGCCTGTCATCAATCTTGGCCCGGTGCTCGAAAGCGCTCCATTTGATGCGCCCGACAACCAGGACGCAGCTTTTGTCATTCGCAGGGCCATGTATTGGAGCCTCCTGAGCGGTCTCACCGCCGGTGTGACCTATGGAAATCACGCCCTGCTGGACTGGTTTGCCAGTGCTTCGTCCGAAACAAATCAAAGTGGTCATTCCATTCCACAAAAATGGACAACGAACCTGAGCGCTCCCGCTGCTGAACAGATGGCCCATCTGGTCAAATTCTTTACGAACATTCAATACTCGCATTTGCGCCCGGCGCAAGATATGTTGGCAAAGGACCCGGGCTTGACGGAACCCCGGCGTCACATTGCCGCGGCGCGAACGCAGGAAGGGGATTTGGCGGTGGTTTATGTCCCGGAAGATCGGTCCCTTGAAATACGGTTTAAGGATCTTCCGCCCTCTGTTGAAACGAGCTGGACAGACCCGCGAAACGGCTTGAGGCGGCCGGTCATTGCGGTGCTCAACGGAGAAAATGTTCAATTTACAACACCGGGTCCTGGAGATTGGTTGCTGCTGCTGAAATCTGAGATTAAATAACTGTATGGACAAAGCCAATAATACCCAAACAACGCGGGCCGGAGCGGATGCCGACAAACCCAAAAACATTCCCATTGGCTGGGCCTCCTCAACCAGTTTTCGCATGCCGATCCCAAAGAATGAAAAAGAACGGCTCGCGGCATTAAAAGCTTTTCGAATACTAGACACCCCTCCGGAAAAGGAATTCGACGACATCACCGCTCTGGCCGCGTGTATCTGCGGAACGCCCATCGCCATGATCTCCCTCG
Source organism: Verrucomicrobiia bacterium (assembly GCA_963664225.1). Lineage (GTDB taxonomy): Bacteria > Verrucomicrobiota > Verrucomicrobiia > Limisphaerales > UBA1319. The sequence goes on along the minus strand of OY760937.1, from coordinate 5,456,754 downwards.
TCGATTCAGACCGCCAATGGTTCAAATCGAAAATTGGCGTTTCCGCCACCGAGACCGCCCGTGGAATCGCCTTTTGCGCTCATGCCATCATGGAGCGCGAACTGTTCATCATTCGCGATGCTTCCAAGGATGCCCGTTTCGCCCAGAACCCTCTTGTAACCGCCGATCCCAAAATACGTTTTTATGCCGGGGCGCCCCTCATCGCATCCGATGATTTCGCTTTGGGCACCTTGTGTGTCGTCGATCAGGTGCCGCGCGACTTGACCCCGGAGCAGGCCGAGGCCCTGCGCATTCTTGGAAGGCATGTCATCCACCTGCTTGAAAACAGGCGCAAGCTGCACAGTCTCGAACGCAATTTAGCCAGCCTCGCTGACAAATAGCGACACCGCCAATCCCACTCGTTTCCTTTAAGCCATCACGGAGACTTCGAAAAAGTTTCCGGAGAGGCTCTTTGCGCATCTAAAGGATTGCGCTTGGAAAGTGTTGCTACTAACCTGTTCGCATTACGCTAAAAAACCTGAACGAGAATTATTGCTGCCTATGAACCATATGAAAGAGCAAACGCAAATCCATAAAAGCTGGAAGTGCGATCCGATCACTGCGCCTGATTATTCAAACCCATCCCGTTTCCTGCATTCGGTCCGATTGGGCCGCACTTTCTGGATCATCGCATACGCCGCCATCCTCCTGACCTGGGCCTTTGCAATGACCGCCGCCACCACCGCAAAGGTCGCCTCCAAAATGGCGATCGCCAATCTACGCAGCGAATACGCCGTCAATCCTCTGGGCATTGACGTTCTCCAGCCCCGCTTGAGTTGGGTTTTGAATTCGCCTGTTCGTGGAGCCCGCCAGACAGCCTACCAGGTGGTCGTCTCCAGCAGCCTGGAGAGCCTGAATGCGAATCGCGCTGACCTCTGGAACAGCGGCAAAGTCGTTTCCGACCAATCCATACAAGTGGTTTATACCGGTCACCCCCTCGTCTCGCGCCAGCAATGCTTCTGGAAAGTCCGTGTTTGGGATCAGGACGGAGCCGAAACCGCTTTCAGCGCGCCCGCCTCCTGGGAAATGGGTTTGAACCAATCTACTGATTGGAAAGCGCAATGGATCGCCTACCCCCCTGAAGCCACCAATCAAACCAATGTGCCACCGGCTTATTTGCGCAAAACAGCAACCCTTTCGAAGCCCATCAAACAGGCCCGCCTCTACTCCAGCGCACTGGGACTTTATGAATTTCATGTAAACGGTCAACGCGTCGGACGTGACATTTTCACGCCCGGATGGACTGATTACAAAAAACGCGTTCAATATCAGACCTACGACATTACATCCCTTTTACAGTACGGCGCCAATGCTTTTGGGATGATCCTCGCGGACGGCTGGTACTCCGGCTACGTCGGTCTGACGGGCCGCAACGTCTATGGCAAACAGCCCCAGGGACTTTGTCAGATCGAAATCCATTACACCGATGGAACCGTCGAAACCATTGTCTCCGATGCCTCCTGGAAAGCCTCGACTGGTCCCCTGCTTCAAGGTGACCTGCTGATGGGAGAAACCTATGATGCCCGGCTTGAAATCCCCGGCTGGGATACGGTGACCTGTATGGATTCCTCCTGGAAATCGGTGTTGGTGACCACCCCCACGGTTGCGCTCGTTGCATCCTGCGATGCGCCGGTGCGCGCCACACAGGAACTCAAACCCATCAGCGTCGCCGAACCAAGAGTGGGCCATTTTGTTTTCGATCTGGGCCAGAACATGGTGGGCTGGGTGCGTCTCAACACCCAGGGACTGCGCGGCTCCCAGGTCACGCTTCGTTTTGCTGAAATATTGAATCCGGACGGCACGCTTTATACCACGAACCTGCGCGGTGCCAAAGCCACGGACCATTACTTCCTCAAAGGCGGCGGTCCCGAGACCTACGAGCCACGCTTCACGTTCCATGGTTTTCGATATGTGGAGTTGACCGGCTTTCCTGGCGTTCCGACCGCTGACGCCATCACGGGCGTGGTCATTCACTCCGATACCCCACCCTCCGGCCACTTCGCCTGCTCGGATCCCATGATCAACCGCCTGCAAAGCAACATCAATTGGGGTCAGCGCGGCAATTTCGTAAGCATCCCCACCGACTGCCCGCAGCGTGACGAACGCCTCGGATGGATGGGCGACGCGCAGATCTTTGTCGGCACAGCCACCTGCAACATGGATGTGGCCAGCTTTTTCACCAAATGGATGGTGGACGTGGATGACGCGCAGAAACCGGATGGCGCGTTCACGGATGTCTCTCCCTACGTTGCCGTGGGCGCAGGAGTCGCCGCCTGGGGCGATGCCGGTGTCATTTGCCCGTGGGTCATTTACCAACGCTATGGTGACACCCGCATTCTCGAACACAGCTATGCGTCCGGAGCCAAATGGATCGAATATTTAAAATCCCACAGCAAGGATTTGCTGAGACCTGCCGATGGTTATGGCGATTGGCTCTCCATACAAGCCGATACACCCAAGGATGTCCTGGCCACCGCTTATTTTGCGCTGAGCACGAGTATTATGGGAAAAATGGCCGTTGTTCTTGGAAAAACAGAAGACGCCAAAAAATACCAAGCCCTGTTTGGAGAAATCAAAGACGCCTTCAACAAAGCCTATGTCTCGCCTGACGGTCGCATCAAAGGCAACACCCAAACCTGCTACGTGCTGGCGTTGGACTTCGACTTATTGCCACAAGACAAACGAGCTGCTGCGGCCAAATACCTGGTCGAAGATATCGGGACCAAAAAAGGCCATCTCTCCACGGGCTTTGTCGGTGTGGGCCACCTCATGCCCACACTCACCCAGGCCGGCTATCTCGGTGTGGCCTACAAACTTCTTAACAACGACACCTTCCCCTCATGGCTCTATTCCGTCCGTCAGGGCGCAACCACGATTTGGGAACGCTGGGACGGCTGGACCAGGGAAAAAGGTTTCCAGGACCCTGGCATGAATTCCTTCAATCATTATTCGCTCGGTTCGGTCGGTGATTGGATGTATTCCACCATCGCAGGCATCGGCGTCGATCCGACCTTGCCCGGCTACAAACGGATCATCATCCGTCCACAGCCCGGCGGCGGCATTACTTCTGCACATGGCGATTACACATCCATGCACGGTCTGATCACCAGCGATTGGAAGGTGGCCAATGGCGTCTTCATGCTGGACCTGACCATCCCCGCGAACACCACCGCCCAGGTCTATATTCCCACAACCATGCGCGATCAGGTTCGAGAAGGCTTCGATCCCGCGGATAATTCAAAAGGCGTCAAATACCTGCGCCTTGAAGATGGCTGTTGCGTCTATGGCATCGGCTCCGGAATCTATAAGTTCACTTCGCCAATTCTGGAGTAAAGTCCGATGAGATTCAAACCCGTCCCCACCAATCCGGAGGGGACGGGTTTTTATTAAACTAATTTTTCGCAACGCATTCCAAATCCCACTCAAACACCCCAGCCTTCATCATGAATACTCCCCGCCTGACAATCGAAAAAACGGGTCTGCTCGTCGTCGATATCCAGGAACGTCTCCTTCCCACGATCCACGAAAAAGAGCGCGTGGCCCTAAACGCCATTCGCCTGGTCAAAGGCGCAAACGTTCTTGGCCTGCCCGCATGGGTTACCGAGCAATATCGCAAGGGACTCGGCGGAACGATTCCCGAACTCGCCTCCGCAATACCCAATTTCAAGCCGATTGAAAAAATGGCCTTTAGCGCCTGTCAGGCTCAGGGTTTATTGGAAGCGCTGCGAACCGATGGAATTGAAAACGTAATCCTCTGCGGCATCGAATGTCATGTCTGCATCTGCATGACTTGTCTGGATTTGATCGCGCAAGGTTTTAACCTCTTTGTGGTGGCCGATGCCGTATCCTCCCGCACCTCTGAGAATTGCCTCATTGGAATCAACAGAATGCGCCAGGCTGGAGCTGTCCCTGTCTCCACTGAAATGGTCTTGTTTGAACTCCTGCAACGGGCCGACTCGCCTGCATTCAAACAAATACTCAACCTGGTTAAATAGAGGACATTCAGTGGGCGACTCCGTTTGAGTCTCTACAATCTGCTCCATTGACGCGGCTGATCACTGCGCAGGCTTATCCGTTCTTCTGAGGCCCGCGCAACCGATACAGCATTTCGCCCGCTTTTGGCACCAGAAGAATCCCTTCCGACTCCCGGTTGGCATATTCCTCCACACGAATGCTCGCCGGATCGCGATACCCCAGGTTTATCTTCCGACAGGTTTCCGTGCTGATTTTTGTTGCCAGCGTCACGCGGGCGCGCGGAATTTCCACGCCACCCTCAAACCGGCCCTGGCCCCGCACATGCGTGGAGTGCGCGAGAACGCCCCACGGATAATCTTTGAAACGGTCCCATTGCTTCAGAAAATAATCCCGGCAATGATATCCCACTTCCTCGATCAATTTGCCGTGCGTCACGCTGATTTCAGAAATATGAGGCGCGTAAATTATCAATTCCCCGCCCTCCGCCAGAACCGGTTCAAGCTTGTACATGCACTTGCCGCCGGTCCATAATTCGTCATACATGGCCGGAGCGCATGACAAAATGGTGTGGTAAGGTCGATCTTTGTAAATGATATGGCGCTCGTTGGACAAATCACTGGCCTTGTCCCACGCCTGTTCCGGCGTTCCCGCATACAATCCAGCCAACGTCTCCCCTTCCACAACAAGACAAAAGCAGAGCTTCGGGATGGGAACCATCGCGCCCGCTAGATCCACCACCTTGCGCACCGGCGTCCATTTGTACCCGATGATGTTGACGTTCATGACGACAGCGCCGAGCCAATGAAAAAAATTCAAAATGCCTGGTCCCGCCACTCCGGGAAAGAGATACTTGTTGCCCCCGGAAAACCCGACGACTTCGTGTGGAAATACCGGCCCGACAATAATCACCTCGTCATACGCGAAGAGTAGCGTATTGATTTCCACCGGCACTTCCATCGAGAACAACCCGCCCGACAACTCCTGGATATCGCTGACGGGAATGGTTCCCACGCGGCGCAGTGCCTCCGGATGATCCCACTGGTGATTGAAAAATTGCACCCTTCCGAAAACCGATTGCCTTTCCTCCTTCGATATTTCCAAACGCCGACAAATCGCCTCCTCGGTCATCGCCTGGTGAGTTCCCAACGCCACCATGATATCGAACGCCTTGGAAACAAAACCGATCTGCTGATGCAGTGTTTTAAACATCAGGCCGACGGGCGCGGTCCGCGTGCCATCTGGAATAATAACCAGAACTTTCTGACCTCTATAACGGTTTGCCGGACAGGCCTGGCCGACAACTTCCGCCACATCCATCGCCGTCAAACCCTCGCCCGAAGGAGCCGCTCTGCCAATAACCGGTCGCTTGTCTAATTCACCACTCATGGGATTACTATATGGTTTGTGCCAGAAATCCGCCATCCACACAAATATCCGTGCCTGTGACAAAGCTGCTGGCGCGCTGGCTTGCCAGAAACAACACCGCCCCAATCAATTCCTCAGCGGAGCCGAACCGCCCCATCGGCGTATGCCCGAGGATGGATTTCGAACGCTCCGTCGGCGAGCCATCCGCGTTGAACAACAATTTGCGATTCTGCTCCGCCGGGAAAAAGCCGGGCGTGACCGAATTGACCCGCACTCCCTTGGGAGCCCATTCCCGCGCAAGAAACCGCGTCAGACTCAACACCGCCGCCTTGGACGCCGAATAGGCCACCACGCGCGACAGTGGAATGTGCGCCGAGACACTTGCGATATTGATGACACTGCCCCGCGCCCGCTTGAGCATTCCCGGACCAAATTCCTGGCATGGCAGTAATACTCCACCTGCGAGGTTCAAGTCGAAATTGGCGCGCCAATCCTCAAGATCGATACTCTCAAAGGAACGCTCCACGGTTACGGTAACCTTGGGATCATTGCCGCCTGCGGCATTAACCAAAATCGTCGGCGCGCCCAGGGCTTTTTCGAGCGCGTCATGGGCCTGGCTCAAACTGGATCGCTGCATGGCGTCCGCCACAAAAAAAGCGGCGATGCCTCCCTGTTTTTGGATATGGGTGACACGTTCCAGGCCTCGCACCTCATTGCGCCCCAGAACTGCAACAGCCGCGCCCGCCTCGGCCAACCCCTGGGCCATCGCGCCCCCCAAAACCCCGGTGGCGCCGATTACCACAGCCACTTCTCCCGTGAGATCGAATAGCTTCATGGGCTGCATCTTGATCATCCCCATCCCACTCTAAAAGCAAAAACAGTCGGGAATAATCTTGCCTGGATCGCGCCCTCCATCCACTTTGCCCTCGCTGACATGGAAATTCCATGTCATGGAGTGGATTGAATTGGTTGTGAATGAATTCTGGGTAGTTCTTGGTGCCGTGCTTCCCGTCTTTTGCGTCGTGGGAGCCGGTGCCGCATTGCGCCGCCTGGATTGGCTTACGGAAGAGGCCGACGCCAGCCTGCTGCGGCTGGTCATCAACGTGTTTTCCCCGTGCCTGATCCTGACCACCATTCTCGGCAACACCGCCCTGCACGATATGGGCAACCTATTGGCGGCGCCCCTGGTCGGCTTTGGCACGGTTGCGGGAGGTCTTCTTTTGTCGTGGACTTGCCGCAGATTCACCGGATTGCGCACCGTTCACGAGCAAAGAACCTTTGCCGTCAGCACCGGCATCTATAACTATGGTTACGTTCCAATACCCCTGGCGATTCTCTTATACGGTGACAACACTCTTGGCGTGCTTTTCGTCCACAACGTCGGAGTGGAAATCGCACTTTGGACCGTTGGATTATTTCTCCTGACAGGCGCGCCCTTGGGCAAAGAATGGCGCAAAGCCATCAATCCGCCCCTGGTGGCCATCATTCTTGGACTGATCGTCAACCTGTTGGGTGGAGCAAAATGGGTCCCTGGCTTCGCTTTCTCCGCAATTAAGATGCTCGGCCAATGCGCCATCCCATTGGGAATCCTGCTCATCGGCGCCACCATCGCCGATAAATTCCATGAATTTCATTCCAAATCCGCCTGGCGGCTGATCAGCACCGCCAACCTCCTTCGATTGGTGGTATTACCCGCGGGATTTGTCGCCCTGGCCCGTTACCTGCCCGTATCGGTTGAATTAAAGCGTGTGATCCTCCTTCAGGCAGCCATGCCATCAGCAGTCTTCCCAATCGTCATGGCGCGACATTACGGTGGCGACACCGCCACCGCCTTGCGCATCGTCATCACCTCGTCAGCCGCAAGCCTGGTGACCACACCCCTTTGGATCCGCCTGGGCACGTATTGGATCGGGCTTTGAAAATCGTCAGCCCGTTCCACACGCAAATCACACGCCAAACGCCTTGCGCAATAGGGCGATACTCTTGGGAACTGCTTTGTCCGGATCCTCTTTTCCCTCATACTCAAGCGAGACAAAACCGGTATAATTGGCATCGGCGAGAATGCGCGCAATGCGTTTGTAATCCAGATCCAGCGTGTACCATTCGCCGCCGCCGTAATAGGTTTTGGCCTGCACATAGACCGTTTTGGGGGCGATAGTCGCGAGCTTGTCATAGGGGCTTTCCAGGAAATTACCCGTATCCATCAATGCCCCCAGCCAGGGCGAATTGATTGAGTTGATAATGCGCAATTGCCCGGCAGGCGTGCGCGACAATCCCCAGTGATTCTCCAAGGCAAGCACCACACCGCATTGTTCGGCCTTGGCCAGGCATTTCTCAGTACATTCAATGCACCACTTGAAACCATCGTCCTCCTTGTATCCTTCCATGATTGGTTCCTCGCCCCGATTCTTCATCAATTCATCAAAATCCTTGATCGTATTCCACCGCCCTGAATTCAGACGGATGCACGGTATCCCCAGTTCATACGCGATCTCAATGCACTTGATGGTGTGATCGATGTGCTCCTGGCGCACTGATGCATCCGGTGAAACAAAGTTCTGGTGAATTGAAAAATTAACCAATGAAACCCCGTTCCGAAAAGCGTGCCGCTTGAGCTTGCGCAAATAACTCCGTCCGGCTTCGTCCAGCGGCGCTTTCTCCGGGATGTCCATCTGCCGATGCAAAATATCCACCCCCTCCACTCCCAGATCGGCCGATTTCTCGATCACAGTCTCGATTGGAACCCGGTCCGTTCGAAAATGCCAGTAGGAATAGGTGGCGATTCCCAGCTTGATGCGTCGTTTCACCTGAGGCTGTTGAATGGCAGGTAGATCGGTGGCGCTCAGTCCGAGCATGCCACCCAGTCCAGCCACAGCCGAGACAAAGGAACGCCGATTCATCGTAAGACTCTTCATATGTTTGGCCGATTGCGTGTTTGCTGATATTGGGATTCGGCACTCAGACTACCATCGAAAACGGAATCCGTAAATACTGGTTATTTTGAACGAATCCCTTGAAGAAATCATGGTTGCAATACTCCAATGAGAATGGGGTCGCGCAATTATGAAACGGGCACTTCAGTTAATGTAAATGTGTAAGGATGTTTTACAAACTACCCACTCCTGAATCAATTAGTCACATCCTATTCATAACCAGTTATTTACGTAATATTTTTAGCCGATTTCGGAAATCCTGCCAATCTATTGATGTAAGTTTTTTTTACATTATAATATTGTCATGAGCATTCTTAACACCGTTATGGTTGTGTTTCTTGTGCCTAATCATTAACATGTTGCGTTATTATTAACCGTTTTTTTTGGTAATGGCACACATATTGCTAATGTTGATTACGGCCAACTGGGTCTTTGATATATTACTTGACTTGCTATTCCAGTTGAAGTTGTTTTTTCTAACCTGCCTGCGGGGATGTACCGAAGGGCCGATTTCTATCGGCCTCTCGGTTTCCAACGGAAAGGCGCCCGTGATCAACCTTTGTTTGGCTTTGCCGTTCCCCAACCATCTGGTGCGTATCTCGAAATAGCATGTATTCGCAATAATATTTGATTTCAAAATTGACAGATTGAAATGATGTGGCATTGATATATAATATAATTTGCATCACCAACGATCGCAATGAGTTATCGGATTCGAGAAATCCCATTAGAAGGAACTCGACCAGAAGGGGCCTGTTTCAATGCATTACCATGGGAATGACCTCGTAAGCACTCCATCAACCGGATGAAACACCGCATGGATTTGGCACGTTTTGTCGATGCCCTCCTGCAACGATGGCATGTGCTTCTTATTGTCGCCGGCTTCGCCGCGTTTGCCGGATTCGTGGCTGGTTTTGACCTGGCCAATCACACTGCGACCGTCAAACTGGTTCGCAACGCTCCCCCGGCTTTTACCACCTACAATTACGAGGGTGAAGTCTTTAAATTACGCGAGTTCTCAGTTCCCACGCTCATTGACCTGATGAGGTCGCCCGGACTGCTGCGCGATGTGTCCGCGAAGGCGGGAATGCGGATCACGCCCGAAGAAATCGAGGCGTGCTCCCGGGTCACCGCAGTCCCCAATACCGAGCTGATCGCCCTGAGTCTGAAGGGAAAGAATCCCGATCAAACCGTCCAACTGGCCAACACCTACGCGAACGAGGCGATCAGGCTCGCCCAGAATCTTCAATCCAACGAAGTCCAGTCCCTCAACGTTGCCCTCAAACAAAGGCTTTCAGCCATGGACTCCAAACTCGCGGCAACGGATCGGGAACTGACCCAGTATCAAAAAGAAACTGGTTTTGTGGACCTGGAAAAAGAGACTCCCGCGCGACTGCAACATCGGGCCGATTTGGAGATGCAGACAGATAAACTCCGCTCTCAAATCGATACCACCGACCTGCAAATCACGAACCTGATGCAGGAAATCACGCGGCAATCCCCCGCCCTGCTCGCGGCGCAGGAGGCGTTGGATAGCGCGCTTTTACGGTTCACCGAGGAACACCCCAGGATCAAGGAACTCCGGGCGTCCGTGACAGCCATCCAGCGTCAGATTGCCGAGCGGGGTCCGCAATTCACTTCTGGAAGCATGAATTGGAGCAACACCATGGCAGGGACGCTTTACATGCGCGTGGTGGAACTTCGAAGCCAGAAAATCGGATTGAATCGGGAACTTGAGAAAGCAACCGCGGAAATCAAACAACTGCGCGAGGAACTGGCTGGATTGCCCGAAAAGCGTCTCGAATACACCAAAATAAAATCCCGCTACCAATCCCTCATAGCCAATCGGGATTTACTCTCCACGCGCCAGCAGGAAATCCAGCTCCTCGAGACCGCCATCTCGGGTTATTACAGGCTGTTTGAACCGGCCAAAATCGAAGATTTAAACTGGTCTCAGAAACTGAATCCTGCCATAATAGGAAGTGTGCTGGCGGCGGCGATTGGCCTGCTTTTGGCGATCCTGTCGATCCTCTGGGTCGAAACGAAAGACCGCCGGATACGATCCAAAGTCGATTTAATGCGGGCCATTCCTTTGCCCGTGCTGGCGGCCTTGGGAGATTTGCGGGAAATGAATAAGGATGCCCGGGAACAATGGGCCTTCAGAACCCTTGCGATGCTGAAAGGGACCTTGAAAAAAACCACTGAAGAAGCGCTCGTATGCGGATTCACTTCCTCATCGCATGGAGAGGGCCGCTCCACCTGGATCAAACTCCTTGCCGAAGCGGCCCGAAAACAAGGCTACCGCGTGCTCACCGTTGACGCCGCCCCCCAATCCGACGGCGCCGATTTCGATGCCGATCCGGCCGCGCCGGTTGAAAACAGCCCCATTGCCACACTGGAAAACACCTCTGAAGCCAACAATGCTCTTATGACTCCCACTCAAAAATCCGTGGTTCGCATTCCTGTGCCTGCCTGGGCATGGAATCTGGAGCGTCGTGAACAATGGCGGACGACCCTTCAACAATGGAACGCAACGGAAAACCTGATCGTCTTTGTGGAGCTGCCGCCAGCGTCCAGAGCCGAATCGGTTCTCCTGGCCGAAAAAGTGCCCCAGGTGATCTGGTTATGTGGACAAGATATGGCCAACATCGATGAAACCCGCGCCCAACTGGAGACCCTGCGTCTTTCGCGCAGCAACGTGGTGGGTAGTGTTTTGAACCATGCAAAAACGCCTGCCTGGCGTAAAGGCTTCAGCGCGACCGCCAGCATGGCCGCAATGCTCCTTGCGTGTCTGGTGACGCCAATGCGGATTCACGCCCAGGATAACGCACCGGTTGCAGCGGTCGAAACAGCTCCCACCAACACCATTTCTTTTTCAGCCGCCGGACCCGACAAATTGGCGGATTGGCAAAAACACCTCACTCTCGGTCCCGGGGATGTCTTGAACATTTCCCTCTATGAGCAACCTGACTCAGCCAAGCTGGGCGTTTTTATCGGGCCCGACGGGCGGCTGACCTATCTACAAGCGCAGGATGTTCAGGCAGCGGGTCTCACCGTGGACGAATTGCGTGTGGAACTCGAGAAAGTCCTGTCCAAATTCTATCGTTCCGTGCGGGTCATCATCATACCCACCGCCTACAACAGCAAAAAATATTTCATCCTCGGCAACGTGAATCAGAAAGGCGTGTTTCCGCTCGACCGCCCCACAACGATTGTCGAAGCCATCGCCCGCGCCCGCGGCTTCACTAGCGTTCTCCAACAACGCACCTCGGTCCAATTGGCCGACCTTTCCCGCAGCTTCATGATCCGCCGCAATCCGGATGGCGCGTTTCAAAGGGTCAACATCGACTTTGAAGCCTTGTTTTTGAGGGGCGATTTGAATCAAAATCAAACCATCGCCCCCGACGATTACCTGTTCTTCCCTCCTGCGGATTTGCAGGAGGTCTATGTCCTTGGAGAAGTGCGAACCCCCGGTGTGGCGCCCTACTCCTCGGATATGACCGCCCTGAAAGCGATCATTACCCGCGGTGGCTTTACGGAAAGGGCCTACAAGAGCAATCTATTGATTGTCCGCGGTTCGCTCAAGAACCCGGAAACCTTCGTGGTCAGCGCCTCCAAGATTTACAATGCCAGACAACCCGATTTCCAACTCAAACCCCGCGACATCGTATATGTGTATCGGCAGCCGTGGTCCAAGGCCTCGGAATTACTCGAATCGGTTATCTCAGACTTTACCCGGAGCGCTGTCATCACCTGGACTGGCGCGAATATCGGGCCTTTGATTGCGGATCCTTTTCTCAAATAGCCCATGAAAAACTTCACACACCTGGCCATCGGATTTCTGGGTCTCGCTCTGTTTGCTGGATGCCAAAGTTACGGACCCCGGTTTGACCCTCATCAATCCACTCCGCCCGATGGCAAACCGGTTGCGGCCCTCGCTGATCCTGGTCGGCCACCCAAAATGACCACCCTGGACGAGCAGGCATTCACCACCGTCGATTCCACCAACATGGTGCATGCGGAATGGCTCAAGCCACCCTCCGATCTATTCCGGCTTGGTCCCAGCGACATCGTCGAAATTGAACTTCTGGGCGATCCGCTGTCGCGCACCACCACAACCGTGGGGCCTGATGGTAAAATTTATTTCAACCTTCTTCCGGGAATGTTCGCATGGGGACTCACCCTTGCCGAAACCAAGCAAATGCTCGAGAAGGAGATGACCAAATACGTCCGGATGCAGCCAGAAGTCGTCTTGACCCTCAAAGCGGTGGGCAGCCGCCGACTTTGGATTCTGGGCAATGTTCAAACTCCAGGAGTCTATTCCCTGGCCACTCCAACAACCGTCCTCGAAGCCATCGCCCTGGCCGGCGGCATTTCCGGCATACCGGGTTCCTCCGAGGAAACCGCAGACCTGCAGAACAGTTTCGTCATGCGGGGCGGCCAGATGTTGAAAGTCAATTTCCATCGTTTACTGCGCATGGGCGACCTCTCCCAGAATATTTATTTGCAGCCGGACGACTTTGTCTATCTGCGCTCGGCGGTGGCGCGCACCGTTTATGTCATGGGCGCGGTGGCCATGCCCAATGCGATCCCCTATACCGAGCCAACCTCGCTGGTGGGCGCCATCAGCAGCGTCGGCGGTACCATTCCCTACGCTTATGTGAGCCATGTCGCGGTTCTTCGCGGCTCTCTGGCCAATCCACGAATCGCCATTGTTGATTTTGGACGCGTTTTCCGGGGCCAGGCCAGGGATGTCCGTCTGGAACCCGGCGACATCGTCTATGTGCCCTTCGCGCCATATCGCAAACTGGGTATCTTTGGCGATCAGATCCTGAACCAATTTGTCAGCACGATCGCCGTCAATGAAGGCCGCAATGCGGTTATTAAAGGGGCGGCCCCTGTGGGCACCAGCGTGAGTTTCACCCCGCCGACGCGATAAAAACCGCACTCAGGCGCGCTATTCGCCAACCAGGAAAGTCAATCAGGAACCGGAGCGGCCCGGTGGGAGTTTTGTCCAGATAATGACAGCCATTTCCGTTATACTTGTCGTGGCGGCAGCCTGTTGCGCGCTTGCCCTGGCCGTTGCAGCTCTCCGGCCTGGCATGCGTTCCCTGGCCAATTTGACTTTCGCCGGCGGCATGTTTCTGCTGGCTTCCGAATCGTGTTTCGATGCCATGAGCCTGATGGCCCTTTCTCCTGATACAGTCCTTTCGTGGCAAAAGTTAAATCTGACCGCAATGGCCCTCCAACCGGGATTGTGGCTGCTGTTCAGCTTGAGTTATTCCCGGGGAAACCACCTTGATTTCATCAAAAAATGGAGACTGCCGCTGATCCTGGCCTTCGCGTTGCCCCTGGCCATCGTTCTATCCCTGCCGTTCCACCCCTTGTTTCGCGATCTGCGGACAATGCCTTCGGGGGAATTGAATTTGAATCTAAGTTCCACGGGAGTCGCCCTCCATTTCATTTTTCTGGTCGCCTCGGTCCTGATTCTCATGAACCTGGAGCGCACGTTTCAGGCCGCTGTCGGCACCATGCGCTGGCGCATCAAATTCATGATGCTGGGCTTGGGAGTGCTGTTTATTTTTAGGTTTTATGTCAGCAGTCAGGTCGTCTTGTTTTCTTCCTATGGCCTCTCAATCAAATCGGCGCAGGCCGTCTCCGTGGTCCTCGCCTCGGGATTGATCACCGTGGCGCTCCTGCGCACCCAAGCCATCACGCTCGATCTGTATCCCTCATTAAGCGTTCTGCACCGGTCGTTGACGGTCATTTTTGCCGGTCTTTATTTGCTGATCGTTGGAGTCTTCGCCAAAGTAGTCGCCCATTGGGGCGGCAGCGCATCATTCCCGATCGAGGCATTCATCATGTTATTGGCGGTCGTTCTTTGCGGCCTGCTTCTCCTTTCCGACCGTTTCCAACAACAAACCAAACGCTTCGTCAGCCGCCATTTTAAACGCTCAATTTATGATTACAGGCAGATTTGGCGCGCCTTCACCGGACGAACCGCCACCATCATGGACAGCCCGTCCCTCTGTCGAACCACCACGCAGTTGGTTTCCGAAACATTCCATGCCCTCTCAGTGACAATTTGGCTCGTCGATTCGCAGAATCAGCGCCTTGTTTTCGGCGCGTCAACCTCGATCACCGAAGCCGCCGCGCTGGAATTTCACCTGCCTCTGGAGAAGGTCGCCACCCTTCTCCAGGCTGCTTCCAGGCAGTCCCATCCAATCGACATTGCCCAGGGAAATGACGCGCGTTATGCCCTGTTGAATAAAATTAATCCGGATATTTACGGCAAAGGCGGTGGACATCTGTGCGCGGCCCTTTCGGCGGGGGGACAACTGCTTGGAATCATGACCGTCTGGGACCGGGTTGGCGGGCTTGCCTATTCGACGGAAGACCTCGATCTCCTCAAATGCCTGGGAGACCAGATCGCCAGTAATTTATTAAACATCCATCTTTCGCACCGTCTCCTGCAGGCCCGGGAGATGGAGGCCTTTCAGACCATGTCGGCTTTCTTTGTCCATGACCTCAAGAACACCGCCGCCACTCTTTCCTTGATGCTCCAAAACCTTCCGCTGCATTTTGACGATCCCGAATTCCGGGCGGACGCGCTAAGGGCGGTCGGTCGCAGTGTCAACCATATCAATGAGCTGATTGAGCGCCTGAGTTTGTTGCGCAAGGAACTAAAGCTTCACCCCGTGGAAACCGACCTTGGCCTGATCGCAAACGCCGCCCTGGCTGGTTTGCATGAAATGCCTGGAATCACTCTCGTTAAAAACCTGTCTCCAACGCCGCCTGTCATGATCGATCCCGGCCAGATTCAAAGCGTGATTACCAATCTGATTCTTAACGCCCGCGACGCCTTGGGAAAAGGAGGAGAGATCCATGTCGAAACCGGGCGCCAGAACGGATGGGCCATTGTATCCGTCAGCGACAACGGCTGCGGCATGAGCGCGGAGTTCATGCGCAATTCGCTCTTTCGCCCTTTTCAAACCACCAAGAAAAAAGGAATTGGAATCGGCATGTTCCATAGCAAAATGATCCTCGACGCGCATCAGGGAAAAATTGAGGTGCAAAGCGAACCAGACCGGGGAACCACGTTTAAAATAATGCTTCCACTCCATCACAACTAACATGAAACCGCACCTGCTCATCGTGGATGATGATGAAGACATACGCTCGCAAATGAAGTGGGCCCTCGCTGAGAATTACGATGTTTCGCTCGCTGAAGACCGCGCCTCCGCCCTGGCCAGATATCAGGAACATCACCCCATCGTCGTTCTGCTGGACCTGGGCCTGCCTCCCAATCCCGCCGACGGCAAGGAGGGATTCAACACCCTCGCCGATCTGCTCGCCCGGGATTCTCGCGCCAAAATCATCATGATCACCGGCCAGTCCGAAAAAGATAACGCCCTCCAGGCCATCGGGCATGGGGCCTATGATTTTCTTTGCAAACCGGTGGATATGACCGAACTGGCCGTCATTCTTAAACGGGCCATCCATGTCGCCCGTCTCGAAAAGGATTTCCACGAAATGGAGCAGCGGCTCGGACCGGACTCCTTTGAAGGGATGCTTGGCGCCGGCCCCCTGATGCAGGAGGTTTTCGCCCAGATTCGCAAAGTCGCCACGACAGACGCGCCGGTCCTGATCCTGGGAGAGAGCGGCACCGGAAAGGAAATGGCGGCCCAGGCCATTCACCGTTCCAGCCCGCGCAAAGACGGCCCGTTTGTAGCCATCAATTGCGGGGCCATTCCGGAAAACCTTCTGGAAAGCGAGTTGTTTGGACACGAAAAAGGCTCCTTCACGGGCGCGCATGTGCAACGTCGCGGACGCATTGAAACCGCCTCGGGCGGCACACTCTTCCTGGATGAAATCGGCGAACTGCCCTCCCATCTCCAGGTCAAAATCCTGCGCTACCTTCAGGAACTATACATCGAACGCGTCGGTGGCCGTGAAAAAATCCCCGTGGATGCCCGTGTCATCGCCGCCACCAATACCGACCTCAAACGCGCCATGCAGGAAGCCAGATTCAGGGAGGATCTCTATTACAGGCTCGCGGTCGTCGTCCTGAAATTACCTCCGTTGCGGGAACGCAAGAACGATGTGCTCATTCTGGCGCAGACCTTCCTGCAAGCCTTTGCCGCGCAAAGTAAGAAGGAAAACCAAAAATTCAGCCAGGACGCCCTGCGCGCTCTTCAATGTTACCACTGGCCGGGAAACGTCAGGGAGCTTGAGAATCGCGTCAAACGCGCCGTCATCATGTCCGATGGAAAATGGGTCACAGCCGCCAATCTTGAATTAACCGATTCTGTGGAAAACAGCATGGCCCGCAGCCTCAAGGAAGCGCGGGAAGGATTGGAATTAACCATGATCCAACAAGCCCTGCGCCGGAACAATGGCAACATCAGCAAGGCGGCCACGGAATTGGGAATCAGCCGTCCCACGCTTTACGAGATGATGGATAAACTGAGCATCACAAAAGAATAAAACAGACCTTCCCGTCCGAAGGGTCAAACGGGTTGTGCAAAAGCGTTTCACGGCAAACGCACGAGCAATGTCGCAAAGATCGCGTGAGCATCGTAATTGGCCGCGTTACCACTTGTCGGTTCTGCATATCGAAAGAAACCGTATTGCAGGCGCGCAGTCATGTTCTTGCTGATCTCACGACGCACTCCCGCCATCACGCTGTGCCAGTCATAATTGATGCCCAGAGGCAATCCACTTGCGGCGTTATTCTGACGGTAATCGGCGCGGGAAAAGGAATAGCTGGCGTCCAAATCTGTTTTTTCGGTGAGGACATAAGTGGAGCTCGCGATCACACTGAAAACGTCCCCCTCGTAAGGAACTACGCCGGCAATTCCGTTGTACGCGGTCTTCGTGCGTCCGTCCCGGTAGGAAAAGGTTCCCGAAATACTCAGACGCCGCCACGGCGTGAACGTGTTGTTGATGGAATAGATGCCGGAATCAAAAGTTGCGGCGGTCGCCGGGCCGCCGGGTGTTATATCGCCGGATACACTGGCCGTTTCTGTCCTGTAATCCGTGGAGACCAATTGATATGTCAGGGTCGCCTTCCACCAGGGGAAAGGCCGGTACGCGAGCTTGGTTTGAAATTCGTCTGTATTAACATTACGCGATTTGATAAACGCCGGATATCCATCATAGGGAAATGCCCCGGCATCTGTGCGCTGCAGGCGCGTCAAATGGTCGTAATCCGTCTGTTTATCGCGGTGACGAATACTGGCGTTGAGGCTGATCTTCCGCCAGGGCGAAAGATCGAAGCCCGTCCGGTATTCCTTCAAGTCCCCGGACACATCAGTGTTTTGGAGGAAGTCATGTCCCAGCAAAGAGGGCGTTTCATGCATTTCATCCGCCTGTCCCATGGCCTCCTGCTGGAAGCGGCCTTCCGCATAGATTACCGTGTATGGAATTTTAGTGTAACGCATGCCGACCTGTTCGTCGGTGGTGACACGGTCCATGTCAGAACGCAGTATTGCAGGTTGCTCAATAAAGGTCAATGGATTAGTTGGATCACCCTCGTTAAGGCTGACATCGCCAAATCCATGCTGCGACATCCATTCGTTTTGAATGCCCGCTGAAATATTCAGTCCGTCCCAGGGACCAAGGAGTGTGTTGACATTGAAAGTGTGGGTTTGCTGATCGACCAGGATCTGGTGGCTCAGCCAGAATTTGTCATCGCCTGAATAGCCTGCCGTGGAGACCGGTGAGAGCAATGTCGATGCGTTGAACATGCTATCCCCGTCCAATGTGCTGAAGAGATAACCCGCGGAGAGATACAGCCAGGAGTTGACCTGTTTTTCGAGTCGAAAGGCATTGGCCGCCTGGAAATGCTCATAGCGTTCCTTGACGACGGCAAACCGTTCCGCATTCCCGGAAACCGCGCTGGCATAGGTGACCTCGTGAAGCTGGTCATCCTGTGTGTAAAATTCGGCCTGAAAATTGTCCGTGAGGCGGACGACAGGGGAATCATGATCGATATCCAAATGAATCAAGTGGGCGTGTTCGTCCACGTACTTAAAGGAGGGATAGATTTTGCGACTATCGAGGGCATTGTATTCGGGAGGCCGCGCGCCAACAGATCCCCAGGCCAGGCTTGTTTTGTTCCCTTCTTTATATTGATAATCGTAACCCAGTTTAATCCTGGGCCAGTCGGGCTTGTTTAATCCGAGTTCAAACTTTGCCTTACCCATGTCGAGATGGAGATCCTGGTCCAGCCGGTAGGGAATGATGTGCAGGCCCGGATAATAATCGCCCGAATCATCGTAATATTTGCGATACTGCTCCCAGTCAAATCGCGCATAACCCAGGTCCTGGCGGGCATACGATACGGAGGTTTTGTAATCGTGTTCCGCAGGCAGGATGCGGCCCTCGACCCGGACGGTGTCGTGTGGGGATTTCTTCCCGACCAGTTCAAATTCCCTGAGCCCGCCGCCCCAGCCGTCATTGACCCAGTAATGCTCCCGAAACTTCGCCTCGTCACCGCTGACAGCAATCCACCGGAGCTGTGGAGAGGCCGAAAATGTCATGGGCGGTCCCGGGGGTTCTGCTTTTGACCACTCTGGTCCCTGATCGATCCACGCACGCAGGAGCCCGATCTCGCCAGGCGTCAGGGCTTTGGCATTGCCCGGGGGCATGTGCAAATCCTCAATGACGCCGGATATATAGTGGACGAGGGGGCTTTGCGCGCTTTGTTTTGGCACAATATCCACCCCGCGCCGTCCACCCTTCAAGGCTGTTTCCTGCGTGGTCAGATTGAAGCGACTCTTGGGACTTTCAGGGCCATGGCACAGGAAACAAGCGGTCTCCAGGATCGGTTTAATGTCCTTTTCATAATCGACCTTGCGTGTCGCTGCCGGAGGGAGCTTTGAAACATCCACTGCGGGCGTGTCGGCCGCGAATCCAGTTGTTGCCAGAGCCAGTTCCACGAGGGCAATCCGCGCCAAAGGATGGTTTATCCAGTATGATTTCATGGTGGCTCCTTAATAGACAAGCAGGCGGCTCATGTTGGACCCGTGAACGGCTGTGTGACAGCCCGCACTCCAGCATGTGCCCTGACGGACATAGGCCGAATGCTCAATCTTCCCAATATATACCTGCCCCGGCCCCACACCGCCCCCCGCCATCTGCACATGGCACTTAAGGCATAAATTCACATCCCGCTCGACCAACATTTTCGAGTTTATCGATCCGTGCGGCGAATGACAGGTCACACAACCCTCACGCAGTGCGGGATGCTCATAGACAAAGGGACGCGTCTGGTCCCGATGACATTGTGCGCAGGATTCATTAAGGCGCCCCATCGCGAGACCATTGGAAGGCTTGAATACATCCTTTCCATGCGGATCGTGGCACTGCGCGCAGTTCATCCGCCCCTCCAGCACAGGATGACGCTGAGGCAGGTGAAACTGGCCCTGGACATCCAGATGGCACTGAAAACAGGCTTCGGGATCCTTCCGCGGATTGATGATGAATTTGCCGCGCCCTCCGCCGACGGCAATATGTTTACTGGCTGGACCGTGACAGGATTCGCAACCAGTCTGGCCGGGCATCTGGGTTTTGTCCGAGTCAACACGCGCATGGGCGTTCATGGGAAAAACCCGGCAGATATTGGTGTGGCATTCCATGCACGCCTTGTTGCCGGCATACGTGGCTCCTTCTATTTCAGCGGGGACGATCACGGTTCGCTGGACGGTTCCGCAGGAACTGCCAAAGAGCAGCACCAACGCTCCAACCATCAAGCAAACCACCGCGGCCTTTGCGGCTCCCATCCAGGCGATTTCGCTGGCAAAGTAAGTTCGGAAAGAACGCCACAAGGTGTTTGAAGGGGATTGGATCTCAATTTCCGGCGAGGAAGCGGAAACTTTTGAGGGGTTTATTGAAGAGTCCATAAAAATGAAGACACGGTGGGAGGGGAATCATGCAATTCAATGGAAAAGCCCAAACAGGCACCCAATCCAAAATCGCATTGTGTTCCCAGGCACGGCACTCCTAACATATAGCATATCCTGAACGGTTACGCCAGTATTTTGGAATGGAAATGGAGTTTTGTCACGCGGCCCTTTCATCCGGGTTAATGGCGAACGGCATTCGACTTGGTTGCGGCTGGTTCATGCACGAAAACACCCCGTTTTCCAAGTCGGACAACAAACCTGTTGGCATATCCTACATAGGGCTTTTCAAACGGCCTGAATTGTCGCATAGTGGTCTTATGTACAAGATCATTGGGGCGGATCAGAAGGAGTATGGACCGGTTTCGGCGGATCTCATTCGTCAATGGATCAAAGAGGGCCGCGCCAATGCTCAGACCATTGCCAAATTCGAAGGAACCGATGCATGGCTTCCCTTGGGCGAGCTTCCCGAATTCGCCACTGACTTTGGCGGTCCCGCACCCACCTTTCCGCCCTTGGTCCCCCCCGGGCCAACTCCAGAGAGCACCTTTACCCCAAACGCCCCATTGGATAACGATTACTCCATCGACGCCCCGGTGTGCATCGGACGCGGGTGGAGACTCTTCCAGGCCAACGTGGGACTGTTCGTTGGAGCCACCCTGCTCCTCTTTCTCGTCAGTTTTGGATGCGGCTTGATACCGTTTTTGGGCGCGCTGATCAACATGGCCATTTCCGGGCCGCTCTACGGCGGTCTTTATATGCTGATGCTTAAACGCGTTCGCGGTCAGGAATCCACAATCTCGGACCTTTTCGATGGTTTTAGCAAGGCATTTCTGCCTCTGATGCTCGGCCAGATCGTGATCGGAGTTCTGACCTTTCTTAGCGCCTTTCTTTTTGTCATCGCCGTGGGGGCAATAATGATTCTCCATCGCCCCATGTTCCTGCCTTTTGGCATTTTGCTGGCCGTGATCGGGATCATTCCCGCCGTTTATCTGGCCACTTGCTGGCTGTTCAGTATTCCCTTGATCATCGACAAGGGCCTGGACTTTTGGTCCGCAATGGAATTAAGTCGCAAAACCGTCTCCCGCCATTGGGGTCAAGTCTTCATCTTGCTCATCCTCAGCGGACTCGTTTCTATTGCCGGGGTCTTGCTCTGCGGAGTCGGCATGCTGGCCACGTTCCCAATTTGCATCGCAGCCCTGATGTATGGATATGAAGAGATTTTCAACCCCGGAACCATCAAAGAACCTTGAGCGGCCGGCGGCCTGGGCCTGCCTGCTCAGCAACGTTTTGGTATTACCGGGATTGGGTACGATCACAGCGGGATTTAGAATCAGAGGCGTTCTTCAGATCATAATGTCGCTTGCGGGTATGGGAATCACTCTTGCATGGTTCGCATGGTTCTTCACAGAATATTATAGAACGCGCGAGTTGGAGGAGGCCCTTCAGGTTCGCCTCTGGGTGGGCTGTGTCGGTGTGGGGATTTTCATGCTTTCATGGACATGGGCGCTGGCCACAAGCCTGGGCATCATCATGCGCGTCTATTCATCCGATAAAAAAGACGTCCCACCGCGCATTCCGACTGAATAAGAAGCGGTTTTACGGCGCTTTGAGTGTCGCAGGTGCCGCGTTTGTTCCAGCCTTGGCCATGCGCGTCTCCAGGTTCTTGAGCAGGCGCTGTTTGATATCCGTATAGTTCTGATTAGTGACCGAATCGATGTGCTGCCGGGCTTCGACAAACTGATTCAACGAGATTTCATGCCGGGCCAGGTGGATATAAACGCCTTCCCGCTGCAAATCATCCTTGGCCAGTTTCAAGGCTTGTCGCCAGGCCTCGATGGCGTCCAGGGGCCGTGCCGGTCGAACCCCATAATAACTTTGAGCCAAATCGTTCGCCAGTACAAAATTTTGAGGGTCCATCTGTAACGCCTTGCGGTACAACTCTAAAGCCTTATCGAACACCTGCTGCTCATCGATCTTGTAAAATTCCATCGCGTCCTTGCGATACAGGAAAACGGTGGTTGCGAAGTTTTGGTAATAGACCGCCTCCTTCGAATTGAGTTCGATGGCCTTTTCATAGTAAGCAAAGGCATTGGTGACGGGGCCACGGTGGCCGTAATGGTTGGCCAGGTTGTTCCAGACCGCCGGATTTTTAGGATCGATCTCGCGGGCCTTATCCCACTGGACCACCGCCTCCGCTTCCTTGCCGATGTCATTTAGAAAACTGCCATACGCCAGCCGACATCGTACATGATTTGGATGCCGCTGCAAAAAGTTTTCATACGCCTTTTGCACAGGTTCGAAGCGCTGTTCAATTTTCAAAGTGAGTAACGCATTTTCAATCCCGGCGCCCTTGGCCTGAAATGCCTGATTGTCCTTGATCCATCGATCCGCCTCCTCTTGCGCCGCATCATCGCGCTCAAGCAACTGCCGATATTCCTTCTCCACCCCATCGTTGGAATCAGGCGCACTTTCAGACACTTTCGTGCCTTTAACTTCAATTTGATTTGTTTCCCCAAACGATTGGGTCACAAACACTGCGCATAAAAGACCGATGATCAAACTATTCACGTCACCCATCATAATCCCCTCCCGTACGGGAAACAACCGGCGAAATGACCTTCGCGGGCTGATTTTGACAGCCAACCACAGTTCTGCCATCCCCAATGCGAATGCCGCACATTTGCAGAATCCCGGTTGGAGCTTATGCTTACCATTAGCAACTGCGTGAAGAACCGACAGTTTTTACAATTTAAGGAACGAAATATTTAATCTTATAACGCTATGCACATTAAGCACTTTAATATCAAGGTCAGTTTGATGCTGGCTTCGGTCTTTCTCAATGCACAAGCCCTCTTTGCCGATTTTCCTGTTTCAACCAGCGGCCCCGGACTGGAAATCCGCGCTACTGATCCCATCGCGCTGGTGGGGTCCAGCTCGGCCGCCTTTACCATAATCCGTGCCAGTGCCACCAACGGCGACCTTGTGGTCAGCTACGACATAAGTGGATCCGCCTCGAACGGCGGCGACTATGTGAAGATCACGGATTCAGTCACGATCCCAGATGGTTTTCTTGCGTCGGATGTTGTCATTCAGCCTCTGGTTGATCTGAAAAAGCGGGGTAACAAAACAGTGATATTAACATTGAAGACCAATGCTTTATACACGTTGGCCACTCATAAAACCGCTAAAGTGACACTCGTGGACGACATCTTCAATGACCTGCCGCCAACCGTCTCACTGACCAGTCCCACCAACGGGGCGATGTTCACCATGCCAGCCAATATCCAGCTCATCGCCGGGACATCGGATGCCGATGACACAGTGCAGAAGGTGAGCTTTTATGCTGGCGACGATTGGATCGGCAAATCCACAAACAGTCCATTCACCATCACCTGGACCAATGCGCCTGCAGGAAAACACACACTTTTTGCGCGAGCCACGGATTCCTTCGGAAAATCCGCCCTTTCCGCGCCAATCGAAATAACGGTAACGAACGAACCGCCCGTGGTGACCTTGCTCAGCCCTGTAAATCATTCGGTCTTTTCGCTCCCGGCGAATGTGGAAATCAAAGGAACCGCATCCGATCCGGATGATGCGATCACCAGAATCGAAGTGCATGGAGATGGACGCCGTCTTGGTGTTTTCACCAATAGTCCTTTTACCCTCACCTGGAACAATGTGCCCCCCGGCAAACATTGGATCGTTGCCCGTGCTTTCGATGTTGCCGGAACAAGCTCCACAGCCATAGCCATGTTTTCAGTCACCAACCTCGCACCGCAGGTCAGCATAACCTCGCCGAAAAATGGCGCTGATTTCCCGGCGCAGTCATCCGTCACCATCAAGGCTGACGCGAGCGATGCGGACGGTGACATACGATACGTCGGTTTTTACACGGGAAGCCGTTTCCTGGGCCTGGCCACACAAAACCCCTACACCATTGTTTGGAAGCACATTCCCAAGGGGATCCATGAACTCAAAGCCGTGGCCGTCGATCGCTATGGATCACGAACCGTTTCGGATCCCATCACCATCTCTGCCTCCAAATAGCAAATCAGGCTTCTCGGTAAATCATGGTCGATTTGGCTGACTGCAACCGGATCGACCTTTTTCTTTACCTTCAGTTGAACCACGCAAACGTCTGCAAAAAGCAAAATCAGGGAAGGCTCAGAGGCTGCATGGGAGAAACCTGCAAAATACCCCGACGCCGTTATGATTTTACGGACTTGAGATGTGATAATAACTCTCTGAATTGGTCACATCCGAATCGATGAAAACCGCCACGTTTGAGGTCGCGGTTAGCCCCCCTATCCTGGTCCAGTTTGATGAATCGAGCGTCAGATTCTTGAAAACGGAGTACCTTGCGCCGGGTTGCGCGTCCCAGTTGAGCGAAAATTGGGAAGGCGCTTCAAAGTAACCACGCGTGATGTGAGGAATGGGCATTACAAATATCTGGAGGGTTTTAATCACGTAATTGGTTGCGTTTGCGGCGAAGGTCCAGTCCGGCTCGCCATACGGCATGTTGCCAATGCCAAGATCGGCCACTCCACCCCACCCGCCCCAGCCGTTGAAAGCGAAGATCACCTGCTTTGCATCATGGTTATGCACCTGCATTGAGCCGTAATTGCCTGGATACGGGCTGTCACCCCAGTCATCGAGACCGTCACTGGCATTAGGCACATTGGCTGAATTGAGCATGGAATAATCGTCAGGCCAGAACTCAATGTTGCCGCCGGAAAGGTTTGTTCCACCAACGACGCCTGTGACACTGGACTGAACATTCATGTTGGTGATCGACTGCCGGAAATAAGCCCCGCTGCCGACCGTCGGCACGCCGATCTTGTCAACGTTTGTCGTAAAGGCGTCCATCGACACCCAAACGAAGTTCAATGGTCCGCTGGTTGGTTGCAGTTCCAAATAATAGGCGATGCGGCTGAATCCGGAAACCTTGGCGCGGTAATCGAGCGTATAAACCAGGCCATGCTCATAATTCGGCATATCCGGAATGTCCAAAGAGTAAACCAATTTATAATCGGAAGCCTCTGCAACCTTGCTGCTCGCGCCAGGGTCAGGAACAGATATGAAGGAAGCGGTGGAGTTGGAAATGATTCCCAATTGGGCGGCAGTCCGGTCGTGGACGCCATTTACCGTGACAGAGTAAGTGGTGAATGGTTGTTGCAGCGATGTGGTAAGGGTGACCTCCCGCTTGGTCGGGTCCAGCACGGCACGGGTAATCGATAAACCGCCGCTGAAACTGAAATGCTCTGGAATTGCCGATTCATCCGCAATGGGTTTGCTAAACACCACTTTGACGTTGGCGTATCCGGCCCCCAGGACGCGGGCAATCCCTGGCAAAGATTTGCTGCCTTCGGGTTCGAAGAGATTGGTGATGACGCCAAACCAGTTCGTGGCCATTTTGGCATAACCCGTCGCGTCAGGATGCAACTGATCTGGAAAATCCTCCAGCGGCACAGCGCTCCTGATGTCGTCGAAATAGACTTCGCGGCCCAGGGCTTGTTGTCGCTGTGCGATGGCGGGAAGATAAGGATTAAAGGTGGTTTCGATTTTGGTGTTGTAGGGCTCGCCGCGAACCAGAAGGTTGGCGAGGATAATCTTCGCGTAAGGACGGTTGGTGGCGATTTTTACAACCAGGTTTTCCATTCGTTGAACGATGTTCGCAAGCTGGCTGTTCTGCGAGTAATCGTTGGTGCCAATGAGAAGAAGGATGACATCCGGATCGTCCACCTGCGCCAGGGAGGCATCGATGATTCCATCAAGAATATCCATGCGCCATCCATAGTGGCCTTCATGATCGGGATCCGGAAGATCCGATGAATTATTATTCTTAAGGGTTCCAACGAAATCGACATTATACCCCGCATTGGTTAGAAAACGATAAAGAGGCGCCCTGTAACCGCCGGGCACTGGCCATCCTTCAGTAATCGAATCGCCCAAGGGCATGATTCGAATCGGGGGGGCTGATGCGGACAAGTCCGCTTGGAGTGCAGCCAGCACTAAACAAATGACAGGAAAAAGAAATAGAAACTTCCGCATAGAATAGAGTCGCCGGTTTGAATGAGACAATCTGCAATTACTTAACCAGATGAAAATGGAATAGTCAGAGGGCTTTCACGAACGGAGTTACATTTCTTTTGGTGTTGCGATCAATATAAAACGCCGAACGAAAATCGGCGTGTTAGAGTTGTTATTGTCGGTCGGCCTGTGATCAGGGGGTTCTGACTTGATAAAGGCTTGAAACATTGGTGGCGTGAGCATCCACAAGCGTCACCGTATTCGATAAGGCTGTTGTTGCAGCGACCTCGGTCCATGTCGGAACCCCAATGTCGAGCTTGCGCCACAGTGAATAGGCCGTGCCGGATTGCGCCTCGCAAGTCACACTGAAGTTCCCGGCAGGCTGGAAGCCCTGTGCGATTATTTTAAATGGTTTCACATTGGAAAGCACATAGACTTGAAGTGATTTGATCACGTAATTGGAGGCGTTTGTCGCGAAAGTCCAGTCCACATCGAACGCGGCCCTGTTTCCAATCCCCAGATCGGCTATTCCACCATATCCACCCCATCGATTGAATGCAAAGAGCACCTGCTTTGCATCATGATTATGCACCTGCATGGAACCATAATTGCCTGCATACGGACTATCGCCCCAGTCATAAGCGGCGTCACTGGCATTAGGCACATTGCCAGTATTTGGCCTGGAATAGTTTTGAGGCCAAAACTCAATGTTGCCACCGGATAGATTGGTCCCGTTTACAATCCCGGAGACACTCGACTGAACATTCATTCTGGCTACGGACTGCCGGAAGTATGCGCCGCTGGTGACCGTTGGAACGCCGATCTTGTTAATATTCGTCGTAAAGGCGTCCATCGAGACCCAGATAAAATTAAGTGCGTTGGTTCCTTCCTGCAATTCCAGATAGTATGCGATCCGGCTGAAGGCAGGCAGGTGGGTTCGGTTGTCGATATCGTAAGTGACCCCGTTTTCGTAGTTGGGTGTGTTTGGAATGTCCAACGAATACACCAGGGAATAGTTGCCAGCTTCGGAAACATTATTCTGAGCGCCTCGCTGGACTGCAAACGCATTAAATCCAAATCCCATTGTCAGCATCGACAAGGCCGTGACGAAACCGCGCAATATAGTTTTCATCAATCGTTGTTCGTTTACGGGGTATATAATAAACAAAAGAACCCGTGGTTGTCAAAATAAACCGATGCGGATCGCGGGCGCTCGTCAACCGGGTTTGCGAAGAATCTTTGCATCCGCTCCGGTTTGTGATTCAATCATCCTTTTGAAGGCGAATGAAAATTCGCATCTATGGCTAAGGAATTTATTCGGATCGTTGGCGCGCGTCAGCACAATCTAAAGAACCTGACCCTGACCATCCCCCGCGATAAGCTGGTGGTCGTCACGGGCTTGAGCGGTTCGGGCAAGTCCTCATTGGCCTTCGACACTTTGTTCGCAGAGGGCCAGCGCAAGTATGTCGAATCGCTCTCTGCCTATGCCCGGCAATTCCTGGACCAGCTCGAAAAGCCGGATGTTGACTACATCGAAGGCCTCTCCCCCACCATCGCCATTGAACAACGAAGCGCCGGTGCCAATCCCCGTTCGATCATTGCCACCACAACTGAAATTTTCGATTACCTGCGTCTCCTCTATGCCCATGTGGGTCACCGCCATTGCCCGGTGACCGGCTTGCCGATCAGCCGCCAGTCCACCAGCGAAATCGTCGATAAAATTCTGACCCTTCCCCAAAAAACAAGGGTTATGGTTCTGGCGCCGGTCATTCGCGACCAAAAAGGCGAATTCCGAGACGTCTTGGAGCGCCTTGCGCGCGAAGGCTTCGTCCGCGTTCGCGTGGACGACGCTTTTCACGAATTGGGCACCAACCTGCGGATCAAGATCGACCCCAGGCAGACCCACAATATTCAGGCCATTGTCGATCGACTGGTCGTCGATGATAAAATCCGAGTGCGCCTGAGCGATTCGGTGGAGACCGCCCTTAAATGGGGGGAAGGCAGGCTTCTGGTTTTGAGCCAGCCGACGGGAGCAACTTCAGAAACGCCCTGGACGGAGGATTTCTTCTCCAACCGCTATTACAGCCCTGGCACGGGCCTGAGTTATGAGCCACTGACTCCCAAACATTTCTCCTTCAATTCACCCCACGGCGCCTGTTCCGTTTGTCATGGGCTGGGCCAAAAGCTGGTATTCGATGAATCGATGGTGGTGCCCGACCCCGCCAAATCCCTGGACGGCGGCGCCATTCTGCCCTGGCGCCGGGGCGGCAAGCGCATGATCGTCTATTACAAAAGCCTCCTGCGCGGAGTCGCCCAGCATTTCAATCAAAGCCTCGAGGTCCCTTACAGGGATCTTCCATCCGATTTCAAACAAATCCTGATGCACGGCACCGGGGAAACGGAAATCGACTTTCATTTCTGGCGGGCGGGTAAAATGAGTAAAACCACCCGGCCTTTCGAAGGCGTGTTGCCAAACCTGCAACGGCTCTACGAGGAGACGGACAGCGAATTCACACGGAACCGGCTCAAGAATTTCATGAGTCCCACCCCGTGCGACAGTTGCGGCGGCACACGTCTCAAGCCCGAAGTGCTCGCCGTGACTCTCGGCGGCAATGAAGCCGGTGATTATATTCCCGAAAACATCCGCACGATGCGCAAGGCCCCGGGGTTATCCATCATGGACGCCTGCGCCCTATCTGTGGAGCAGGCCGTTCAATTCTTCGGGGGGCTCAAGCTGACCGATTTCGAGCAAAAAGTCGCCGGGGAAATCATTGCGGAAATTCGCTCCAGACTCAAATTCCTCACCAATGTCGGTTTGGGCTACCTGACCTTGAACCGCGAAAGCGGCACCTTGAGCGGCGGCGAGGCCCAGCGCATCCGCCTGGCCACCCAGATCGGTGCGGGCCTTGTCGGCGTGCTCTATATTCTGGACGAACCCAGCATCGGTTTGCATCAGCGGGACAACGACCGGCTTCTCGCAGTGCTCAAATCCCTGCGCGACCTGGGCAACTCCGTCCTGGTGGTGGAGCACGACGAGGACACCATTCGCAACGCCGATTATGTCATCGACCTGGGCCCCGGTGCCGGTGTGCGCGGCGGCGAACTCGTGGCATCGGGCACTCTGACCGAAGTCATGGCCAACCCCCGTTCCCTGACCGCCCGGTATTTGCGCAACGAACTATCAATCCCCGTTCCAAAAAAACGAATCAAACCCATGCCGGAACGAGGCTGGCTGGAAATCCTGGGCGCAACCGAGAATAACCTGCGCAACATCGATGCGCGGATTCCGCTGGGAGCGTTCACCTGCGTCACCGGCGTCAGCGGTTCGGGCAAAAGCACCCTGGTCGATGACATCCTGCGCCGGGCCTTGTTCCGGCTGTTGCATGGGTCGAAGGAAAAACCCGGGGCGCATCGCGAAATCCGTGGCGCGGACCTCCTGGACAAAGTCATCGTCATCGACCAGGCCCCCATCGGCCGCACCCCGCGCAGCAATCCCGCCACCTACACGGGAATGTTCAACCACATTCGCGACCTCTTCGCAAAATTGCCCTCCGCGAAAATCCGGGGTTTCGGGGCAAGCCGGTTTAGTTTTAACGTCAAAGGGGGCCGTTGTGAAAAATGCCAGGGCGATGGCCTGCTCAAAATTGAAATGCACTTTCTGCCCCCGGTCTATGTCATCTGCGAAAACTGCGGCGGTCAGCGTTACAACCGCGAGACGCTCGAAATTTCTTACAAAGGGAAAAATATCGCCGATGTCCTCGCGCTGACTGTGGATGAAGCGGTCGATTTTTTCCGCGCCGTCCCGGCACTTCACGATATCTGCATGACCCTGGCCGAAGTGGGGTTGGGTTACATTGGCCTTGGGCAGTCTGCCACCACCCTCAGCGGTGGCGAAGCCCAACGCATCAAACTGGCCTCCGAACTCAGCCGCAGATCCACGGGGCGAACCCTCTACATTCTCGACGAACCGACCACCGGCCTGCATTTCCACGACGTCGCCAAACTGCTGGAAGTGCTTTTCAAATTGCGCGCGGCAGGCAATACTCTACTGGTGATCGAACATAATCTGGACGTGATCAAGAGCGCCGATTGGCTCATCGATTTGGGTCCCGAAGGCGGCAGCGGTGGCGGACGAATCCTGGTGGCGGGCACTCCGGAAACCGTGGCCAGGACACCGGAAAGCCACACAGGTCGATTCTTAAAACGCATTTTGTTGCCCAATGAACCTTAACCTCCCAAACCAGACCGTCGTTCGCGGACGAATGGAAACCTCGCGTCTCCTCGGCTTGGTCCTTTGCATTTTGACCATGGCCTTCGCCTGTCTGGCACAGGACACCCCGGAAGACATCGCCTACAAAGCGGCCGCGCGGGCATTTCAGGATGGCCTCTTTGACCGCGCCGAAAAGGAATTTGGCGACTGGTCAAAACGTTTTCCCAAATCGGAAAAATGGCCCGAGGTAATCCTCCTGCAGGCCCAGGCCCGATGCAAACTAAGCCAGTACGACGCAGCGATCAGCCTGCTCAACGCGGGTTATGCCCAGGCAGGCAAACAAGCCGACAAGTTCCGGCTATGGATTGCCGAAGCCCAGCTCCAACGCGGTGACAATGCTTCGGCCGCTGCCGCTTACGCCCAGTTACTCAAGGACTTCCCCGATTCCCCTTCCCGTTCCCAGGCCAGCTTTGGCGAAGCGTATGCCTGGTTCAAATTGGGCAACACCACCAACGCCATCGAACTGCTGCGCCAACCCGGAGCCGCCTTTCAAAAAACCGCTCAGGCCCAGCCCAACGACGAATACATCCTCCGTGGTCATCTCCTTCTGGCCGATGCCTATCTGACACGCCAGGAATACAAATCCGCCGAGGACACCCTTAATTTGCTCCAAAATCGTCCCCTGCCCCCCCAACTCAACTGGCAGCGCGAATTCTTGCTGGTCCGCGCGCGCCTCGATGGCAACCGGCCTGCGGAAGCGCTCGCCAGCCTGACGAATCTTCTCGCCCTGGCCACTGCCACCGGTTCCCCCGCCAGCCAGGCCGATTCCATCGTTCTCCAGGGTCGCGTTCTGGACGCCGCTGGACAGCGGGATGAAGCAGTGAGGGTTTACGAACAAAAGTTCGAATCCCTGCCGGCGCCCCAAAAACGCCAGGTGCTCCATAAACTCGCAGAAATTTATCTCGCCTCTGGCAACCTTGACCTGGCGGCCAGAACCTTGGAAACCTTTCTGGCTCGTTTTCCAAAAGATCCCGAAGAGGACCAGATGCGACTCGCGCTGGGCGAGCTCTATCTGAAAGCCTGGACAACCCAAAAACCGGCCCCTGGCCCCATCACCAATGCACTGCAACGCGCCCAGGCCCAATTCGA
Source organism: Verrucomicrobiia bacterium (assembly GCA_963664225.1). Classification (GTDB taxonomy): domain Bacteria; phylum Verrucomicrobiota; class Verrucomicrobiia; order Limisphaerales; family UBA1319. The sequence goes on along the minus strand of OY760937.1, from coordinate 5,425,144 downwards.
TTATATTGTTCAAAATTCGCCCCAAAGCCCCTCCTTCGGCCTCGCGCAACTCGATCGGGGCTGGTCCCTTTTGGAGGCGGGCAACCCGGGCGAAAGCGCCCTCGCCTTCAAAATCGCAACCGAGCGCATTCCTCCTTCCACCAACCAGCTCGTGGCCCGCACCAAATGGGCCGACACCCAGTTCGCTCTAAAAGATTATGCGGGGGCGCGCGAGAATTACCGCCTTGCCGCCGACCAGGCCGCTCAATACCCGGGCCTCGCTCAAAACTGGTTTGAGAACAATCATTACCAAATCATTCGCGCCAGCCTCGAACTCGGCGATTTGCCCGCCGCAACCACCGCCCTGGATAAAATGATAGAACTCTTCCCTCAAGGGGCATTGCTTGATCGCGCCATGCTCCTGGCAGGCCAGGCCCTCCTCTCACAGAACAATCCCACCCAGGCCCGCAAGCGGCTCTCCGATCTTGTCCAGCGCCTGCCCAATTCTCCGCTCATACCCCAGGCTCAGCTTGCCATTGCCCGCTCATGGTCCCAGGAATCCAACTGGGCCGAAGCCCAGGCCAGACTCGACGCCTGGGTCTCCGCCTATACCAATCACCCCTCCCGTGCCCAAGCGGAATTCGATCGCGCATGGGTCTATGAACAGGCCGGTCAGGACGCCAAAGCCCTCCAACTCTACACCAATTTCGTCTCCCGTAATCCGCTCTCCGCACTGGCCCCCCTGGCCCAAAACGCCGCTGCCGACCATTATTTCAATAACGGCAATTACGAAGACGCCGAAAAAAATTATCAATTACTCTTCCAAAACACCAATTGGGCTGGCTCGGGTCTGGCCTTAAGGGCTCGGCTCTGCGCTGGACGCTCCGCCTTCAATCGCCAGGGTTTCACCGACGCCACCAATTACTTCGTCACCTTGATCAACCTCCTCAATAGCGACCCCGCCCTGTCGCTGAATCTGTTATGCTCAACCTACTTTGCCCTTGGAGACACCTTCATCGCCATGCCGAACCTTGAAAACACCAATTCTCTCAAGAAATTCGGCGAAGCCATTGTCGTTTTCAGTCGAATACCTGAAACCAACTCACTGGCTCCCATGGCCTGGGGGCGCATTGCCGACTGCCATTTTCAACTCGCCTCCCAGGACGCCTCCCGTTACACAAACGCCCTCCAATTTTACCAGAAGGTCATGGACAGCCCAGCCTCCCCTTTGCCGGATCGCAGCGACGCGGAATGCGGAATTGCAGGCGTTCTCGAAGCCCAGGCCCGAAGCATGGCCCCGCCCGAACAACTCCCCCTGCTCAAACTAGCCCTCGACCATTACCTGAACATCGCGCTCGAAAGCAATCTCCGTCCCGGTGAAAAACCGGATCCATTCTGGCTCGGACGCGCCGGACTCGAGGCCGCCCGCATACTCGAATCTCAAAATCAGTGGACTGAAGCCGCCAACCTTTATCAACGCCTCCAAAAGGCCCTGCCCAACTTGCGGGCAATCCTGGAGAAAAAAGTGGATCAGGCCCGGCGCAAAGTGTAGGCCCGAACTTGATCCATTGGGAGTTGAACCTTCGGCGCGAAAACAGCCGAGCCAATCCACAATCCGCCAACTCATTCAACATCCAATTTGTGTTTGTGTTTAAACTTTTACCGGTTATTTTTAGCCCGTAACTGGTTTAACGTTGTCCAGACGTAATCTTGGGAAACTGCGATCATTTTGGTATAATACTATGCACATTGCCATTGTAGGATTAGGTTATGTAGGTCTTCCTTTATCTCTCCAATTTGCGCGCTCTGGCACGCAAGTTATTGGTTTGGACATTGATACATCAAAAGTCGAAGCGCTCAACCAAGGCCGGAGTTATATTCGCCACATTCCATCCGAGGCGATAAAAGAGCAATTGACCGCGAAGAAGTTTTCCGCCTCCACGGATTTCTCAAAGATCCGCGATTTGGACGCGATCATCATTTGTGTTCCGACCCCGCTAAACAAGAATCGCGAGCCTGATATTTCCTACATCATTGATACCGGCAAAGCGATTGCCCCGCATCTGCATAAGGGGATTCTAGTGGTGCTGGAATCCACCACCTATCCCGGCACGACGGACGAAGATTTGCGCCTGGTGCTTGAAAGCGGCTCGGGGCTCAAGGCTGGCGTCGATTTTCATCTCGCCTTTTCGCCGGAGCGTGAAGACCCGGGCAACCCGAAAAGCCAGGTGGCGGATATACCCAAAGTCGTCGGCGGACTCACTCCCGCGTGCCTGGAAAAAGCCAAGGCTCTTTACGGCCTGGCCATCAAGACAGTGGTTCCCGTATCCTCCTGCCGGGCTGCGGAGGCGACCAAGCTGTTGGAGAATATCTTCAGGTGCGTCAACATCGCCCTGGTCAACGAATTGAAAATCGTTTACAGCGCGATGGACATCGACATTTACGAGGTCATCAACGCCGCAAAGACCAAGCCTTTTGGTTTCATGCCATTCTATCCGGGTCCCGGTTTGGGCGGCCATTGCATTCCCATCGATCCATTTTATCTGACATGGAAAGCGCGGGAATACGGGCAGGCGACCCGGTTCATCGAGTTGGCGGGTGAAATCAACACGGGCATGCCTGAATATGTGGTTCACCGTACCACGGACGCCCTTAATTTCTTCCGAAAAGCCGCCAATGGCAGCCGGGTGCTTATCATTGGCCTGGCCTACAAACCCAACGTGGACGATGACCGCGAATCTCCAAGCTATACTCTGCTTGAACTGTTCAAAAAGCACGGTGCGGAGGTATCGTACTATGATCCCTATGTGCCCATCATTCGCCCAACCCGCGAGCATCCGCATTGGGCGGGAATAAAATCTGTGACTTGGGATAAGAAAACCATTTCCTCGTTTGACGCGGTCGTCATCGCCACAGGCCACGATGTCATTAATTACCAGGAACTGGCCGATTGGTCCCCGTGCATCGTCGATACACGCAATGCGATGAGTAAAGCAAAGGTCAAGCCCGATCAAGTCTGGCGCGCCTAATGATTGACCCCAATAATGTGGAATTCTGCCTGGCCTCGAATCACGATGGCCAGGCGTTTTCAATGGATTGGCTTTGATGGCGTCAGCTTGAAAGAAGGCTCGCAAATCGAACTCCACCATTTCCCTGTTTTTAGATGCTTTCTCCAAATCGCCCATCAGTCCGGCCTCAAAGGCTGCCTTGGGCGTTTGTGTTGATCTTTCTGGTCTGCATCGGCGGAGCTTCCGCGTGGTTTCGTTCAAGCGCAATTGCACGCCAATCCACCATACGCTTTGAAACTCGGTCTTCTATCGCAGGTTACGATTTTCGAATCGAACCCATCTCACCCAACGAACAGGGAGCGCTGGCAACGACGAATTTGATAAGCGGCACATTTACGGGAACCAATTCCGAGGAAATACGCGTTTTTTTTGCCGACTGGAGCGGTTCCGATGGGAAAAGCCTTTCCGTCGTACAACACACGCCAGACCTTTGCTGGGTGAAGGCCGGATGGCAACCAGTGAACCTTGGGCAGCCGGAGAAGATGGCCATCCAGTTTGGAACAACCAATCTGGATTTTGAATGTCGCGCTTTTGAAACCCCAGGAGGCGCTGTCCGACAATTGGTGGTCTGGGCGACGCTCATCGGCGGAAAACCATTTCAGGAATCATGGCGTTTTCAAACCAGCAAACCGGCATCCCCTGAAGCCGCCTGGATTCACGCGAATCGATTTTTGGCGGCGAATCAGTTCGTTCAAAGTGTCATGAATCGCGTACCATCAATACGCACCAAACAATTCGTCCGCTATTCCATGCCCGTCCTGACCGACTGGCAAACAGCGTTTGAAACGCTTCGTTTGTTCGGGCCAAAATGGATCGAGGTAAAAAAACAAATTCCGTGACACTACTCGCCCCTTCCCTCCGGCAAATGCCGCCTCAATTCTGTGCCAAATGGCCGTTTCTGAAATCGAAAACCTCCATTTCTTAATCCTCTTCTTGACACAATTGCTTTGCAGTATAAAGTGAGCTACATGGAGTCGAATTGGGCCACTGAGCATTTGCAGGTCATTCGCACGCTCATGGAGCGCGCGACCATTTATCGACGCGCCCTGGCGCCAGTCATGTTGACCTCGGGTCTACTGGGCATCGCTGGCGGCATCCTCGGCTGGTTTCTTCATTTCGACACACCCGGGATGTTTGCGCTCTTCTGGAGCGCCATTTGCATTGTGGGTATCGCAGCGGCATTTCTATTGGTTCGGCGCCAGGCCTTGAGGGCTGCGGAGGCGTTCTGGTCCCCTCCCACACGCCGCGTCACCCAGGCTGTGTTGCCGCCATTCTTTGCAGGGCTGTTGACAGTAGTGGCACTTTTTCTGCCGCGCTGGTCCGATCCACTTCAGGCGTGGTGGCTGCCCTCCTTGTGGATGATATTTTACGGATGCGCCCTGCACGCGGCCGGTTTCTTCATGCCGCGCGGGATCAAACTATTCGCCTGGGTTTTCATTCTGGCCGGGGGCACATTGTTCCTGGTCGTCAGCGGATTATCCAATGTTCCCCCGCTTCATTACGCGCATGGTGTCATGGGCGTCACCTTTGGCGGACTCCATCTGGCCTACGGGCTTTACCTTTACGCCACCGGAGAAAAATCGGCGCCATCACATCTCGAAGTTCCCTGAACTCGTGTGAATCCCGATACTTTTCTTCAACTCGATCGTGTCATCCATGAAAAAGGGCGTCTGGCCATCATGTCCCTGCTGGCCGCCTCGGATCAGCTCTCATTTACCGAAATCCGGGATACCTTGAGCATGACCGACGGCAACCTGAGCGTTCATATTCGAACCCTTCAGGAAACGGGCTACGTTGCCGTAACCAAATCTTTTCATCACAAAAAGCCCCTGACCACATGCGCCCTGACCCCAGCCGGTCGCAAGGCGTTCCTCGCGTACATCGATCTGCTGGAGAGCATCGTGCAGCAGACGAAACCCCGAAAATAAATTTTGAACATTGCGGATTGATACTGGTCATATACTTTGTATTGCAAAGTAGTTTGTAATGTATCCCGTAAACATCATTTGATCGCGATTTTATGAAGATTTTACGCGCTGAACACATGGGCATGTGCTTTGGAGTGCGCGATGCCATCCGCCTGGCCTCGCGCGCCGCCGCCATCCGTCCCCTGACCATCCTCGGCGAATTGGTCCACAATCCCACAGTGCTCAACCGGTTGCGCGCTCTGGGAATTGACATAAAATACAGCGCGGAAGAGGTTGCCACCTCCCATGCCATGATCACGGCGCATGGCACATCGAACAAGGCCGCAACCCACGCATTGAATCTTGGCCTCACGTTGATGGATGCCACCTGTCCGCTTGTTAAACTGGCCCATCGGTCGGTTAACGCGCTCCTTCGGGACGGATACCACCCCGTAATTATCGGTAAAGCCTCCCATGTCGAGGTGCGGGGAATGACGGAAGATCTCGATCAATTCAATGTGATCGAAAGCGAGCAGGATTTGGAACAGGTGCGGGAACATCCAAAGTACGGAGTCATTGCCCAAACGACTCATCCCATTGAACGCGTGCGCCACTGGGTGGACCGGCTGCGTCTCAAATTCCCCTCCTCGGAGATTAGATTCATCGACACGGTGTGCCAGCCGACAAAACAACGTCAGGCAGCAGCCGTTGACCTGGCACAACAGGCCGAAGTCGTCATTGTCATCGGCGGCGCAAACAGTAATAACACCCGGGAGCTGGCAGCCACCTGCGCAAAGTATTGCCTCAGAGTCTTCCAAGTCGAAAATGCCGCTGGGATGAAACAGGAGTGGTTTGCGAACGTGGACTGCGTCGGAATCACCGCCGGCACCTCCACATTGGATGCGACCATCGACGAAGTGGAAAATCGGATACGTGAATGGGCGGTTCCCACATTCAATTCATCGCGTCTTTTGGAGTGTCCCGAAATTGCGGAGCGTTCCTGGGCGCAATCCGTCCCTATTGGCGAATGAGGAAAGCAACGAACGCCTTCGAGTTCGATTCAAAACACGAGCCAGCCATAGGCCAGGCATAGAGCGGCGTTAAAGGTCGCCATGGTGAAATCGTCCGTCCCCCGGGGAGAAATTAATTCAATCAGTGGATTGGTGACCGCCAACAACACACCCAAAACCAACCAGGCGACGGAGAGTTGATGCACATAAACCAGCGTCACATTGAGCACCAGGACGCAGATGAATCCCGCAACCACGCCCGTCCAGGACTTGCGGTTAATCTCGCCCAGGCCCCACACCTGGATGCGATGCCGTCCCCAGAGTGAGCCAAAGATTTCGGAGGCGAAATCCGCCGCGGCATAGGACAGCCAGATGAAAGCGTAGACGACGGCATACGTCTTTGGGGAATAAATCCCGGACAGGGGCACTGCCAGAGGAATCATGACGAATTTAAAACCGCTCCACAAAGTTGCGATGCACAATGCATTGGCGCGGCCCAGGACACCATCCAGCACCCGCGCCTGAGCTCCATAAGTCATGTGGCCGAGAACGCCGTTGTTGTGAAAAGTCAGCAGGTTCCACCAGTTCAGAAACATGGCGTCGAAGAGGCTGGATTGCAATCCGAGCAGGAGCGAGTCTGACGTGGGATTCTGGCGAATCTGAAGATAAACCAGGCCAAAGCTGGTAATCACCAATATGATTGTGCGCCCGCGGCGGCCAATCATGTCAATGATTCGTATCGACCTCTCGGAGTGCCGTTGGAGCAAGGCTTCAAGATCGAATGCATGCAGGCGGTTGCCAAATACCATCTTCAGTTCCTCCCGACTGAGTCCCAGCCTTTTGAGCAGGCCGTATTTCAACCAATGGAAGGCATATGACCAGATCATCCAAAAGAAGACAATGCCCCCCACCAGTCCCATCACCTGCTTGAGCGAAACCTGCCCTTTTCCGAAGAAGATTCCCCCATCCTTTCCTGTGATGCACAAAAACAGCCAGATCAGGGTGAGTATCACCGTGTAAGTCAGACAGGCGTAGAACACACTCATCGCCTGACGTTGCCGCACTTCCTGCGCGTCGTTGCTGACGGAATCTGGAGGCATTGACCGACCGTGGCACATCCACGGCCGCCCAGTCAAGGTTGCCAGACAAAAAGCAATCTCCCCGATGCAAACAAACGGGATTCATGGGTAAACTGCCCACATCCCGTGAACGACTCCACCGCTTCGTTGAGATTGGGACGCACCGAAATTGTCCCTCGTTCATAACGCCCATGCAATTCCCCTGCCCTTCGCAAATGAAAAAACCGCCCCGGAGTTCGGGGCGGTTTTCTAACTATTGCGGGTTTATTACAATACCGCTGAATGCGCCAACCCAGGTTCAATCCAGGGTCGGCGTGCAATTACTTCTTCTTGGCGACGGGCTTCTTCGCGGCAGCCTTCTTGGCTGTCGGCTTGGCGACATCGTCAATCGCAGCTTGCGCGGCGGCCAGACGGGCCACAGGAACGCGGAAGGGCGAGCAACTGACGTAGGTGAGGCCTGCGCGATGGCAGAACTTGACCGACTCGGGATCGCCACCGTGTTCGCCGCAGATGCCCAACTTTATGTCGGGCCGGGTTGAGCGACCCTTCTCCACAGCGATCTTGATCAACTGGCCGACGCCAGCCTGATCAATGGTCGCGAAGACATTTCTCTTGATGATGTCCAGTTCCTGATATTTGGGCAGGAAAGAACCGGAGTCATCACGGCTCATGCCCAGAGTCGTCTGGGTAAGGTCGTTGGTGCCGAAGCTGAAGAATTGCGCGGTTTGCGCGATTTCGTCGGCGGTCAAAGCACCGCGAGGCACTTCGATCATCGTGCCGACCATATAGGCCAGCTTGACCTTCTTGTCCTTCATGACCTCTTGAGCCACGGTGTTGACCACGGCCACCTGGAGATCCAACTCGCGCTTGAATCCGACCAGGGGAATCATGATTTCGGGTTTCACCTTGATGCCCAGCTTCTGGACTTCCGCAGCCGCTTCGAACACGGCACGGGCCTGCATTTCCGAGATTTCCGAATAGACGATGCCCAAACGGCAACCACGGAAACCGAGCATGGGGTTGAATTCATGGAGTTCCGCAACGCGGGCCATGATCGTTTCCACAGGAATTCCCAATTTCTTGGACAAATCCATCTGCTGCTCCTTGGATTGGGGCAGGAACTCGTGCAACGGTGGGTCGAGGAACCGGATGGTGGCAGGGAGGCCTTTGAGTTCCTTGAACATGCCAACGAAGTCTTCGCGCTGATAAGGCAGAACCTTGGCCAGTGCTTTCTTGCGATCTTCCGTGCTGCCCGCGAGAATCATTTCGCGCATGGCATCGATGCGATTGCCTTCGAAGAACATGTGCTCTGTGCGGCACAGGCCGATACCCGTGGCGCCAAACGCGACTGCATTGGCTGTCTGAGCCGGATTATCCGCATTGGTACGCACCTGCAGGCGGGTTGCCTTGCTGCACCAATCCATCAATTTCTTGAAGTTCTGGTAGGTTACGCTCTTGGCGGGATCAAGGGATTTCTCCACAAGCACCTGGACCACTTCAGAAGCGGCGGTTTTGACTTCGCCCGCATACACTTCGCCTGAAGTACCGTCGATGGAGAGATAGTCGCCCTGCTTGAAGGCGAGATCGCCCACCATCATTGTGCGTTTCTCGTAATCGATCTGGATGGAACTCACACCGCAGACGCAAACTTTGCCCATCTGACGGGCGACGAGGGCCGCGTGGGAACTGACACCGCCACGGGCGGTCAGAATGCCCACCGCAGCGATCATGCCGCGCAGGTCCTCAGGGGAGGTTTCCATGCGGACGAGCAACACCTTCTCGCCCTTATGGGCGGCTTCCACGGCGCGATCGCCGCTGAAGTAAATTTTGCCGCAGGCAGCGCCTGGACCCGCCGGAAGCCCCTTGGCAATGTTCTTGGCGTTCTTGAGGGCCGTGCGATCGAAAATCGGCGCGAGCACCTGGTCCAACTGTTCCGCAGGCACGCGTTTAACAGCGGTCTGCCAGTCGATCAGTTTTTCCTTCTCCATCTCCACGGCGAATCGCAGAGCTGCGAGGCCGGTGCGCTTTCCGTTGCGAGTTTGCAGCATGAACACCACGCCGCTCTCGATGGTGAACTCGAAATCCTGCACATCCTTGAAGTGGCTCTCGAGAGTCTTGCGGATCGATTCCAATTCCTTGAAGGCCTTGGGCATGTAATCGTTGAGGCGGGCCACCGGCATGGGGGTGCGAATACCGGCCACCACATCCTCGCCCTGGGCGTTCAACAGAAATTCACCGTAAAACACCTTTTCGCCCGAAGCCGGATCGCGCGTGAAGGCCACGCCCGAACCCGATTCCTCACCCGTGTTTCCATACACCATGGCCTGCACGTTGACAGCGGTTCCCCACTCGTGAGGAATGCCGTATTTGCGGCGATACACGATCGCGCGGTCGTTCATCCAGGAACCGAACACAGCGCCGATGGAACCTTCGAGTTGCTTCCAAGGATCGGAAGGAAATTCCTTGCCCGTGCGCTCTTTGATCAACGCCTTGAAACGCTTGACCAATTCCTTGAGGGCGGCGGCATCCATCGCGGTGTCAACCGTGTGTGTGTCACCCTTGAAAAGTTCAGCCTTCAGTTTTTCGATCACCGCTTCAAATGGATCGTGGTGTTCATCCGCCCGTTTTTGCACGCCCATGACGACATCCCCATACATCTGAACGAACCGGCGATAACAATCCCACGCGAAGCGCTCGTTATTGCTGGCCTTGGCCAACGCCTGGACGGTCTGATCGTTCAAACCGAGGTTCAAAATCGTATCCATCATGCCGGGCATCGAATCCCGGGCGCCGGAACGAACGGACACGAGCAAGGGCTTATTGAGATCGCCAAGCTTTTTGCCCAAAATCTTCTCCAAATGAGCAACGCCCGCCTTGATCTGCGGCTGCAAATCCTTGGGATATGTCCTCTTGTTGTCGTAGAAGTAGGTGCAAACCTCGGTGCTGATGGTAAACCCCGGAGGCACAGGCAACCCAATGCGGGTCATTTCCGCCAGATTGGCGCCCTTACCACCCAGCAAGGCCTTCATCGTGCCATTGCCATCGGCCTTTTTATTACCAAAAAGGTAAACGTATTTTGTGCTTTTAGCCATAAATCTCGATTATTCGCCCTTCAGCGAAAACAAATTGTGTGTACGAAAACCGGGTTGCGAATCTAACAAAGGCCAAAACAGTGTCAAACTTGAATTGCGCAAATGAACCCGCAGAAATTTGCATTTGCGCACAATTCAGGTCTAAAACAGATGCAATGCGCCATTATGGCATCAGAAGAACTCGGTAAAACCGCTGCTCAGCGCCACTTGTTGTATCATCTGATTTCGATGCGGTGGTCGCGTCCGCCTTGATGGTTCCTGCGAGGTCCTCCCATGCCACGTCGATCAGGTTGGTTTTGAATTGAATCAGGTAGGTTTTTCCCGGTATCGCCGACCAGGTGATACGACGGCCCGTAACGGTGGTTCCAACCTGGGTCACGCGCAGCACGGATTGTTTGTCCGTCGGATCGGTCCCCGCCAGAAATTCCGCCCCGTCACTCATCTCGTCGATGTCGAAATCCCCTGTCCCATCGCGCTCAATGTTGCCGAAATACTTCGTCTCCCAACTATCAGGCAAACCGTCGTTGTCTGCATCCTCCAGACTCGCTTGCACGCGTAAAACAAACACGTCTTTGGCCATGTTCATATCCAGTGGCGTCAGATCCGAAGCAAAACTCTCCATGGCCACGACCTGTCCATCCGCGCTTAAGGCCTTTAGGACAGACTGGTTATTTCCTGCGCCTGTTTTGAATCGGTTAACGCTGAGCAACCGTGTGGTGCCGCTGTTCAAATCCCGAACGAAAACATCGGTGCTACCATTTTGATCGGCATCCACAACAAGGTCAGTGGCCTGACTGCTGAAATACACAAAACGTCCATCCGGGCTGATGATCGGATTGCGGGAATCGCCATTTCCACCATTGGTTCCGGTAGAGTTCACACTGACCAGGATATTCGAACCAAAAAATCGGTCGTATAAGAAGATCTGGTGTTTGTTTGTGGGCATGGATGATGTGCCAATCCTTTCATACACCACGCGCGAACCGTCCCCATTCAGGGATAAATTCCACACACCCTTGCCGGCGCCAATCACCAGATTTGTTTTGGCAGACTGATCCCAAAGAACTACGCTGCTATTTACTAACGACAAGGTATTCACAAACGCAACCCACCGTCCATCACCGCTGAAGGCGACTGGACCCATGGGTTGACCATTGGTGGCACTCATTCCCTCTCCAACATGCGCGGCAAGCTCGTTGATGCTGAAAGACGTCGAACCAGGGCCGCTATAGCCAAATATGGCGGCATACCGACTGTCGGGTGAAATGGATGGAAACGACGGATTTTTAATGGGATTGTTATTCAACCACATTACGTAATTGATCCCGGTCGCAGTGTCATATGCGTATGCTTTGAAGGTGGAATCGCTAAATGCGTTCGTTGTGAGATCTTTCGCATTGCTGCGATAAATCACATACCGGCCATCAGGTGTAATCGCAGGGCTGTCTGACACTCCCGAAGCGCTGCCAGCACCATCATATCTTGCGCTGACCAGCCGTGTTTCCCGGGTGTCCAGATCCTGAATGAATACGTCCATTGCATTGTTGGTATCGCCTGCGACAAGATCCGATCCATCACTTTGAAACGCCACCAGACGTCCATCCGCGCTGACGGATGGTTGCGTGGAGTTTCCGTTGCAAGTTCCAGTCCCATCGGTGTTCATGCTCACAAGCAGGCTTTTGCCCGTCGCCATGTCGCGCACAAAGATATCATAGTACGAATTCGTATCCCTTGCCGTCATGTTGTCCGCCAAGGTTGAGAACACGGCAAATCTCCCATCGCTGCTCAACCCGTTTGCGGGGATGAAACTGTTGTCATCCGGCGTCGCGGACTCAATCGTTGGGGCTTTGGACGAGATCAGTTCGGTAATGCCGGTTTGCGTGTTGCTTACAAACACATCTTCCTCGCCATTATTGTCATTACTCACCAAACCGTCTGAGGAACTGCTATAAGCAATAACGCTGCCGTCCGCGTTGATAATGGGGTATTCAAAAACATCACCAGCCGGTTTCTCCGAGTTGGTTTCCACGCTCAGGAGTTTCGTAACGCCCGAAGACAGATCTCGAACATAGGCCCGGGCATGGTCTCCGGTCGGGGTATTGTCAACCAGGTTTGTGGCCACGCTTAAGAATGCCAACAGGCGGCCATCGGCGCTGAGAGCCGGGCTGTCGGAACTGGCATTGCCGGGATCGCCGTCGGGCGACACGCTCACCATTTTGTTTGTCTTGGTAACTGCGTCCCACACAAAAACCTGGTTCGTCGCAAGCACTGTGGATCCTTTCGTGGCCTCCATGTAGGCAATGACAGTGCCATCCTCACTGATCGAAGGCCCGGCGTAATCCCAACTGAAAACCGATGCGGAAAACCGGTTTGATGAAATCACCAAAGTGGTATTGGAGGCCAGATCGTGCCGCAGCACGATGCTCCAAGGATCCTTTGTGACCCGGAAGGCCAGGCTCTGACCATCGCCACTCATCACAGGATTGAAACACAGGGGTGCGGCACTTGAAAGCATTTGCTGCGTGACCTTCGCCACGTTGGTGCTGATCCAATAAGTCTGCCCCATCTGCATATCGCGCAAGAACACCTCACTCCCAGTGGTGATATTCGGGCCGAGGTTCCTTGCCGAGCTTACAAAAAGCACATATCTGCCATCGGCTGACACGCCTGATAAAGAGGAGTCACCATTGGAACCGGAGAGTCCATTGGTGCCCACGCTGGCCAGAGCGGTCGTATTGTTGACCAGGTCGCGCAGATACACATTGGCAAAACGGACGCCCTTGCCCAAGTCGTAGTTGGTCACCAAATCCCCTGCCAGACTTTGAAACGCCACAAACCGTCCATCCGGTGTGATAATTGGAGACGTTGACACGCTGTCTCCAGAGGTGCCATTGGTGTTCACGCTCACCAGGGTGGTCTGGCCCAGCGTGAGATTTCTCACAAATATATCTTTCACCCCATTGTTATCACTGGCTGTCAAATCTTCAGCTTCACTCTGAAATGCAATCCATGCGCCGTTTGTGCTCAGGCTGGGACTGCCAGAGGGGCCGTTGCCGCTGAAACCATCCGGGTTGACGCTGATTAAAGCAGTGTTACCGAACTGGCGATCGCGGAGAAAGACATCCAAATAATGGTTGTTGTCATTCGTTGTCAAGTTGCCTGCGAGACTGGTAAATACTACGAAACGACCGTCGGAACTCATTTCTGACACCGATGAAAACCCGTTCCCGGAGACGCTGGCCGCCACATTGGGATCCGCAACTGAAACAGGTTCAATGTCCGCCAGACATAGGCGACTGAAAGTGATCGAAAGACCGAAGCACACCAAGGCGATTATATTTGCATTCATATTGATTTTCCCAAGGCAATCTAACTTGCGGTAACACCTTCCAATTGTTGTGTTATTTCAAAGCACAATTCATGCCAAGCCAATATTCATTCGATATTCCCACGTCAGATTTCGTGCTTCTTATCAAACCTGATGAAAAACACGCGGCAATGCGTCATTTATGGCACAAGTAGCACCCGGTAAAATCGTTGTTCAGAACCGTTGATTGTATCATCCGATTTCGATGCTGTGATCGAGTCGGCCTTGATTGTTCCTGCCAGATTCTCCCATGCCGTGGCATTCAAATTGGACTTGAATTGAATGGCGTAAGTTTTTCCGGGGATCGCCTTCCAGTTGATAAGCCGACCTGGTTCACCAACTTTCCCTATTTGTGTTATAACCAATGCGGATTGTTTATCCGCTGGATTTGTTCCCGCCAAATATTCCGCACTGTCGCTCATGCCATCCCCGTCGTAATCCCCCGCCCCATTGCGATCCAGGCTGCCAAAATGCTCGATCTCCCAACTGTCGCTGAGGCCATCATTATCCGAATCCTCCACAGCCGCATTGAGACGCAGGACAAACACATCTTTGGACATGTTCAAATCCATGGGGACCAAGTCTGATGCCACACTCTCAATGGCCACGACCTTTCCATCCGCGCTTAATGCCCGCAGAACCGACTGGCTATTGCCGGCGCCGGTCTTAAACCTGTTGACGCTGAGCAGGCGAGTCGTGCCGTCATTCAAGTCCCGAACGAACACGTCAGCCCAAATCTGTTGATCGACCACATTGGCAAGGTCCGTGGCGTGGCTGTTGAAATAAACATATCTTCCGTCCTGGCTGAGGATCGGATTGCGGGAATCGCCATTTCCACCGTTATCACCTCCCACTGTTGCGCTGACCAGAATGTTCGAACCCTGAGCCCTGTCGAACACGAAGATCTGGTGTGTATTCGTCGGCATGGACACAGTGCCAAGGGCTTCGTAGGCCAGGCGGGAACCATCCCCATTGAAGGATATTTTCCAGACCCCGCCATCCACACCCAGGGTCAGGTTGGTTTTTGCCACCAGATCACGCAGGATCAGATTGTTGCTTTTGGTTGTAACGGCATTGAGGTAAGCCAGCCAGCGTCCATCACCACTGAATGTGGCTAGAGGATGAGTCTGGCTGGTGATGGTGTCGATATTTTCACTGAGTTGGGCGGAAATATCATGGATGTAAAGCGGCATGGCTCCGAGGCTGGCATTTCCAACAAAGGCGATGCGTTGGCTGTCAGGCGCAATATCCAATAGCAAAGGATTTCCAATGGGCAAATTGTTAAAGGAAATGACGACATTTGATCCGGCCGCGATATCGCGTGCGTAAAGTTTGGGAAGCGAATCAGTGAAAGTTTTGGAGGTAAGATTTTTTGCCTTGCTCCTAAAGACCACGGTGCGGCCATCATGAGTAATTACGGGGCTTTCTGAGGCCCCCAACGCGCTTCCAGTGCCGCCATAGGCTGCACTGACCAACCGGATCTCCCTGGTGGCGAGGTCATAAAGGAACACATCGGTTGTCTTGTTGGTATCCCCGGATACCAGATCCGATGCCTCGCTTTGAAAAGCCACCAAATTTCCGTCAGCGCTGATGGATGGCAGCATGGAAGATCCATTGCCAGTGCCGATGCCGTCGATATTCCCACTCACAAGAATGAGGTCTTTCGTCTGAAGGTCTCGAACAAAGATGTCCCAGGCGACATTTGCATCTCCAGCCACCATGTTATCTGCCGCTGTGGAGAATACGGCAAAACGCCCATCACGACTCAATCCGTTTTCCGCGATAAAACTGCCGCTGGAGGCAATCGTGAAATCGAGCACCGGGGACCGGGAAGAGACCAGTTCGGTAATGCCGGTTTCAGTGTGGTTGATAAACACATCATCCACGCCGTTATTGTCGCTGTCCACCAATCCATCTGAAGAGCAGCCAAAAGCCGCCAAACTGCCGTCCGCGCTGAGCACCGGATATTCCAGGACATCACCGAGGGGTTTAGATGGGTTGGTTTCTTGATTGCCGAGTTTAGTGACACCAGCGGCAAGATCGCGGAGATATAAACGGACATGAGCTTCAGCAGACGTGCCGGCAACCAGGTTTGTGGCTGCGCTTAAAAAGGCCAGCGTGCTCCCGTCAGCACTGAGCACCGGGCAATCGGAACCCGCATTGCCGAATGTTTTGCCATCAGGCGCCCAAGTAACCATCGTGTTTGTTTTACTGATGGAATCCCATACGTAAATCTGATTTGTCGTGGTGTTAATATATTTTTTATCGACCTCCGCATAGGCAATAACCCCGCCATCTTCACTGATGGCAGGACCTGTGTAATCCGACGGAAAAACGAACGTTGGGTAGCGGTTCGAGGAGATCACCAACGTGGTGTTGGAGGCGAGATCGTGGCGCACGATCAGGCTCGAATAATCCTTTATGACGCGAAAGGCAATGCTCCGGCCATCGCCACTCATCACAGGATTGAAGCAATTGGCACTATATTTGATATACCTCCCCACTCCAAGCAACTGCGCCACATTGGTGCTGACCCAGTAGTTGCTCTGAGCCTGGATATCCCGCAAATAAATATCACTGCCAGAGTTCAATGGCGCGCCAATGTTTTTGGCAAAACTCGAGAACAGGACATACCGCCCGTCCGCAGATACGGCTGACAATTTGGATTCCCCGTCACCTCCGGCGAACCCGTTGGAGCTTCCACTGGCAAGAAACGTGGCATTGCTGGATAGATCGCGCAGATAAACGTTAATGCCGCTGCCACGCATGTTGACCATCGCGCTGACGTTGGTCACCAAATCAGTCGCCGCGCTTTCAAATGCCACGAACCGTCCGTCTGGAGTGATGATGGGAAAGGTCGATGGACCATTTGCCGAAGTTCCATTGGTATTCACACTGACCAGGGAGGTTTGCCCCAGTGTGACACTTCTTAGAAAGACATCCGTGACACCGTTGTCGTCCCCGGCAGCCAGATCTTCGGCATCACTTTCAAAAGCAACCCAAGCTCCGTTTGTGCTCATGGAGGAACTACTGGAACCGCCATGCCCGCTGAAACCATCCGGATTGGCACTGATCAAAATGGTTGTACCGGATTGGCGATCGCGCAAAAAAACGTCAGCGCAATAATTGTAATCGTTCGTTGCCAGGTTGCTTGCGATGCTCTCAAACACGACATAGCGCCCATCCGGACTTATTTCTGACATCGCCGAATATCCGTTTGCAGAAAGGCTGTTCGCAATGGATGGATCCACGAATGATACCGGCTCAATATCCGCCAGACACACGCGGCTGGAAGCGGCCAAATAAGCGAGAAACACCAGGACAACAGTTTTCATATTCATGATAGGTCCATCTGGAACGCAGCAAAACCACCGATCCCCTGATCCATCAACGTCTGGATGCCAATTATTCAAAAGGCATTCACGGTATAATGCAAGTGTCAAAATCCACGGGGATTTTGACACTGTACTCGGCCCTATCAGATGAAAAGCACGCTGTTTGCGTGACTATGGCACAAGAAGGACCCGGTAGAAGCGTTGTTCAGAAACGTTGATTGTGTCATCCGATTTGGATGCACCGGCAACCTCCGCCCAGACAGTTCCATCATGGGCAGGCCACATAGAGACACTCATCATAGGTAGCAGGGGGCGTGGCCTTCATGGATCGCCTCGCAACCGCGCCCTGTTCAGCAACTAGCGCAAAGGCGATATGCAAATTTCGATTATTTCCAGATTGCGCCAGACAAAATCCAATTACAGAATCAACTTCATGTTCAATTCTTCATCGAAACAAGGCATTTCGAGACTTTGCCGCCTTGCGCTGTTGTCGATCCTGTTCTTGATTGCGCCTGGCCATGGTCCTTACATCCGGGCATCCACAAACACCGTTCTCACGCGAGGCGATGACTTCTTCAAATCCGGTTTCGAAGGTCCCTCCGCCCTCGATGGCTGGAGTGGAACGGCGAGGCTGGCGCCCGGGTATGATAGCGCACAATCCATTTGTGTTGAACATCTTACACTAACAAATGGCCAATCAGCCCTGACCTCCATCGCCCTGTTTGTCGATGCCATGCGCGGGTACACCGTTTATGGAACGGCGATGATCAAGGCTGAAAAGGTCAGCGCCAAACCAAACGACTGGAACGGCGTGAAATTCATGCTCGCGGTGGAGGCCCCAAGCGGTAAATCATGGCCGGCCGCAACGATTGAAGCCGGAACGTTTGATTGGCGTCAGATACGGTTTTCAGGGCGGATTCCCCCGGATGCCACCAATGTGACGCTGGTCTTGGGACTTGAAGAAGTCACCGGTGTGGCCTATTACGACAATGTTCGAATCTACGTCGGGAAGGCTCCCCGCATAACGACCGATTTCGTCAAATCAGCCACACCTTACAAGGGACACGCGCTCCCCCGTCTCCGCGGCGCCATGGTGAGCCCGTCGATTGATGCGGCCGGACTGAAAACTTTCGGTCAGGACTGGAATGCGAACCTGATCCGCTGGCAGTTGGTGCGCTATTTGCCAGCCGGCAAAACCGCAGCGTTGGAGGATTATGACGCCTGGCTCGATGGAGAATTGAAGAAGCTGGATGCCGCATTGGTCGAATGCGAGCGCAGCGGACTGCGCGTAGTGGTGGATTTGCATTCACCACCCGGCGGACAGGCCACCGTCAGCGGTTATGTTGGATCGGACGGAGGTCTCTTTACCAGCGCGCGCGCCCAGCAAAAATTCATCCAGGTATGGGAGCGGATGACCCAACGCTACAAGAATTCAAAGCCGATTTGGGGCTTCGACCTGGCCAACGAGCCCGTCGAAGGAGCGGTGGCGGATGATTGCAGGGATTGGCATGAACTGGCCGAAACCACCGCCAACGCCATTCACGCGATTGACCCGGACCGCACCATCATCCTTGAAGCGCCCGATTGGGGCGGCCCGGACACGTTCAAAAACCTTGTCCCCATCCACGCATCAAACGTGGTCTATAGCGTGCATATGTATGTTCCCATGGGATTCACGCATCAGGGCGTTTTCAAAAGCGGCCCGTCCGTGGTTTATCCTGGAACCATCGACGGGGAATTCTGGGACAAGGCCCGCCTGGAAACCGTTCTCAAACCGGTCCTCGATTTTCAACGCAAATATGGCGTGCATATCTATGTGGGCGAATTCAGCGCCATCCGATGGTCTCCGCAAAACAGCGGCTATCGCTATCTGAAGGACGTCATTGATTTGTTTGAAAGCTACGGCTGGGATTGGAGTTATCATGCCTTTCGTGAATGGAGCGGCTGGAGTGTCGAGCACAATGACAACCGCCAGGACAATCAGCCCTCGGCAACCCCAACAGAACGCCAGAAATTATTGAAGGAATGGTTCGCCAAGAATCAAAAGCCCGCACTCTAAAAACAGGTCAGGACACTGATGCGGACGCGGCAGGAATGAGGCATTCCCATTCGTTCCCAAACCGGCAACCTGCGCGCGCACTCTTTATTTGACGGCGGCGAATTGGGCGTGGGCATTTAATTTTTCCCATGTCCGGGGTGAGAGCGGGTTTTGCGAATAAGCCGGTTCCCATAAGGGCTCGGCACTGGTGGAATTGCTGGCACGTTCAAGCCATCGTTCGTCCAGGGGGTTCTTGATGAGATCCAAAGTGGTGGCGGCGATGGTGGTTTCCTCCTTTTCGCCCGTGCTCACGCCCCTGCCAACAAAGAATCCCGCCAGGAGCAATGATGCGCGCAACTGGGTGCTGCGCGAGTACGTGGCCAGACCGCAACCCTGCTTTTGTGCCAGATTACTGCGAACCTGCGCAAACAGAGGCTGGCACCACATGGCTGGATTTTTAGCCGGCGAATAGGCATCCCAAAAAATCGCATGAGGTGACGGAATGCCCCCTCTGGGTTGCTGGCTGCCGTTTGCGCCGGTTTCAGGCCATGATGACACGAGCGTCGGAAAATCCTGAATATGCGCATGCCAATGAACCCGCCTGGCGCCGTCTTCGAAAGTCACTGCGCCATCCTTGAGCAAGCCATCCACCGCCTGCTCATATCCTTGAAAATAGGCCAGCTCTTCCTTGTGCTGCCGGGCAAATTCCAGAGCGCTCAAGGTGCAATCGAAACTGACCAGTCGGATATCGCAGGGCATGGAACGCGTCAGCCGGAGTGCGGTCAGGGCATTCGCCGCGGCGCCCAAACCGACATCCCAAATGACGAACTCGCCCGTGTGATTCTGCAATCGCTCCGGCAGACCCAACTGGCGCACATACAGGGATTCCGCCTCGCGAATTGGACCAATCACGGGATGAAACGTCTCGCGATGTTCCAGGCTTCGCAGGCTGTAATCCCCATTGGTCAGTCGCACCAAACTATAACTCGTTGTTTCCAATACCTTCGCAGCCTAGCAGCCGTGTCTTAAGGAATCAACCGTCCGAAACCTCGCCGTCCTCGGGCAGTCGAATGAATGCCTCTGCGGCGGAATCCGCAAAGCGCAAGCCTTCAGGTGTCAGCCGGAAGCCGGTGGCATCGATACACCCCAGCCCATTGGCGACCAGCGAATCGATTTCCTTTTCCCATTCCTGGCGCAGATCAAACCCGGTGATTTTTTGAAATTGGTCAAATGGCCAGCCGATGCTCATGCGCAGGCCAAACGCCGCGATTTCACCGGCCCGGCGCAAACCAGACAAAGTTTCCTGGCTTTCGATTGGACTCCGGCCTTGTTCGATCATTTCACAATACCGGACCGTGTCGCGGCAATCCGTCCAGCGGCAGCCATCGACGTAACTGGTGGCGCTGGGACCGACGCCAAAATAAGTCCCGCCGCGCCAGTAATTCACGTTGTGCTGACAAGCCAGCGACGGAATCGCATTTCCACCCTTATCCTTCGCAAAATTGGAGATCTCGTAACGATGCACTCCCGCCTTTTCAGCCTCCTTCACCAGCGTGTCATACATCTCACAAGCCAGGTCTTCGTCCACGTCAATCTGGCCTGCCTGAAGCTGCTCGAATAACGGTGTGTCCTCCTCATAAGTGATCTCATAGGAGGAAAGGTGTTCGCTGCCCAGGTCAATAGCCTCGAGGAGCGTCGCCTGCCATTGCTCGAGTGTTTGTCCGGGAATGGCAAACATCAGGTCCACATTAATATTGTCGAAGCCCGCCGCCCGCAGAAGCTTGAAAGATTCAATGGCCTGAGCCCGGGTATGAACACGCCCCAACCGCTGCAAAAACGTGTCGTCAAACGATTGGATGCCCATGGAAATGCGATTAACACCGTGGCTGCGAAGAACGTCCGCTTTCTCCCGGTCAATCGTGGCCGGGTTGCATTCCACGGTAAATTCCCGGGCGCCGGACAACCCCATTTTGTTCATCCCTTGAAACAGGGTTTTCCATTGCTCGGCACTCAGGAGGGATGGCGTGCCGCCGCCAAAAAAGAGGGTATCCAGCGTCATGCGTCCGGCAATGGGCTCCATCTCCTTAAGCACAGCCTGAACATAGCGATCCATGGCGCCACGCCCGGGGACTTCGGAATAGAAGGCGCAGTACAGGCACTTGTGCGCGCAAAATGGGACGTGCGCGTAAAGGCTGCGAACCGGCTCGAATGGCAAAATCACAAAGCGATCATTCACTATAACGGCAGGCGCCTGTAGAGCTGGGTTAGGCCATAGCCACCCAGTTCAAACAAGGCCATGACCAGAACAACACCCGCCACCGGGGTAAAATCCAAATGACTTGTTCTCAGCGGCAACCAGGACAGCGGCTTGAGAAGATTATGCGATGTGGCGTTAACAAACCGCCAGAAGGCCAGGTCGCCCAGAAACACATAATCGTTGGCAATTCTCAGAACGAGCAGCGCCGACACCAGGTATTTCCAGATCAAAATCGATCCCGCGCCCACCACAATGGCCTGCTGCATCAAGTGGGCTCCGGAAACCGGCCGGGGCAGCAATCCCATCCAGACGAGCGGCGGACTCAATGCCGCCCATACCAGGGCGCTTAAAACGATCGGCATGATGATCAACAAGGCCGCCGGTGTTTTCTCGACACGCCCCAATTGCGTCCTTAGCCAACGCTGCACAGGATCGCTGTCCGTAATGCTCCGATTAACGACCGACAACAAGAACAGGCCGAAGTAAAATGTGGCCAGAAAAAGCGCGAAGCTTAGGAAGGAGAATAAAATCATCCTTCCGAAAAGATCACTTCTAAAGGGCAGAACCAATACCGCCAATGGCAGACGCGGTGTCCAATCAAGCGCCGATCCAATATGCCAGTAAAAGAAGCTCCTGAGCGTGATCAAGGCCAGCAGGCATAACGGCAGCAACCAGGTTCGGGGAGGCGCCGTTTGCATGGGCTTGATCGTGGAGGCAATGGTGATTCCCGCAGAACGGCGCTTGCCGGCCGCCGGCGCATTGCGCCAGCCCAGCCACAGGATCAAACCCGCCAGATTAAGCATCCAATCGATCAGGCTCATATCACAATCTCAATCCCCCGTCCTGCCGATTTCCAAATGCAAGCGGACATTCAGGCGGCCTCGGGACCGCGCGCCCGATCACATGATTTTCAACAGCGTTTCCGCAATCACCGATGGAGTGGCGGCAACCGCGATGCCCGCATCCCTAAAAGCCGCAATTTTGGCAGTCGCCGTGCCCTTGTTGCCACTGACGATGGCGCCCGCGTGGCCCATGCGG
Source organism: Verrucomicrobiia bacterium (assembly GCA_963664225.1). Taxonomy (GTDB): domain Bacteria; phylum Verrucomicrobiota; class Verrucomicrobiia; order Limisphaerales; family UBA1319. The sequence goes on along the minus strand of OY760937.1, from coordinate 5,402,974 downwards.
CGTCCAGGAGGCGCCGTTGCCCCGGCGACAAAGGCCGCCACGGGTTTTTTGCAGTTCTTCTTCACCCATGCGGCCACTTCCTCCTCAGACGATCCCCCAATCTCGCCGATGATGATGATGCCGTGGGTATCCGGATCGTCATTCATCATTTTCACAATATCCAGATGGCTCGTGCCATTCACAGGGTCTCCGCCGATCCCCACGCATGTGGACTGGCCCACGCCGCGTTGCGTCAACTGCCACACCGTCTCATAAGTCAGTGTGCCACTGCGCGACGCCACCCCGACATGACCCTTCTTATGAATATATCCTGGCGAAATCCCGATGCGACAACCACCGTGGGAATCCTTCCCCTCCCCGGGCGTTACAATACCCGGGCAATTGGGACCCAGCAGCCGCGTCTTCTTTCCCTCAAGCGCGCGTTTGACCTTGATCATGTCCTGGATGGGAATGAACTCCGTAATGCAAACCACAAGCTCGAGATTGGCGGCTGCGGCCTCCAAAATCGCATCCGCCGCGTACGGCGGCGGCACAAACACCACAGACACCGTGGCGCCCGTCGCTGCGGCGGCCTCTGCGGCGGTATTAAAAATCGGCACCGTGTTCTCGTACATCTGGCCGCCTTTGCCCGGGGTCACACCCGCGACAATTTTGGTTCCATACTCGAGGCTCAACTTGGTGTGCTGGCCTCCGTAACGGCCCGTGATGCCCTGAACCATGATCCGCGTATTCGAATCTACAAGAATTGACATATATTTATGAAAATTAGGCAGGGCGTTTACTTGACGGCTACGGCTTTGACTACTTTTTCGGCCGCCTCGGCCAGTGTGTCCGCGCTGAATAAAGAAAGACCCGAATCCTTCAGAAGTTGTTTCCCGATGTCTGAATTCGTTCCCTCCAGACGCACCACCAACGGCAGATTCACCTTGGATTCCTTGACCGCCTCGACGATGCCCCGGGCAATAATGTCACAGCGCATGATCCCGCCGAAAATGTTCACGAGAATGCCCTTCACATTTTGATCGCCCAAAATGATTTTGAAGGCAGCCGCGACCTGCTCCTGAGACGCGCCACCGCCCACATCGAGGAAGTTGGCCGGATCGCCACCGTAATACTTGATGATGTCCATCGTGGCCATGGCCAGACCGGCTCCATTGACCAGGCAGGCGATATTCCCGGTGAGTTTGATGTAACTCAAATTGTAATTGCTCGCCTCAACCTCCAGGGGAGATTCCTCGGCCAGATCGCGCAGGGCCTGCAATTCCGGATGCCGATACAACGCGTTATCGTCCAGGCTGATCTTGCCGTCCACCGCCACAAGACTGTGATTTCCATCGCCATGTGAAACCACATGCAACGGATTAATCTCCACCAGTGTTGCCTCGCATTCCCACCAGGTCTTATATACCCCCATCAACAATTTGGTGGCCGCAGGCAGCAAGTCGCTGTTTAGCCCCAGAGCCAATGCCACTTTGCGGGCTTGATAAGGCATCATGCCAATTGCCGGATCAATCACCTCCCGGGTGATCAACTCGGGAGTCGTGGCTGCCACCTCCTCGATATCCATACCACCGGAGGGGCACACGACCATGACCGGACGCCCGATTTCCCGATCCAAGAGAACCGCCACAAAAAGCTCCCGGTCGATCGCCAGCGCTCCCTCCACCAGCACCTTGCTCACCAGGCGGCCATCCGGCCCCGTTTGCTTGGTCACAAGCACTTCACCAAGCATCGCCTTGGAATAGGCATAAGCCTCAGCGCTGTTGTTGCAAAGGCGCACTCCGCCCTGAAATCCGCTTTTGAACACACCTTTGCCGCGTCCACCCGCGTGAATCTGCGATTTCACGATGACGCGTTTGGCCCCTTCGGCAAAAAGTTTGCCCGCAATTGTTTTGGCGCGCGCAGCCGTCGAACACACACTACCGGGCGGCACTCCCACGCCGTTCTTCGCCAAAAGCTGTTTCGATTGATATTCGTGAATATTCACTGTGGGCTCAGTCTAGTGTAGGCCGTTCGGCGACGTCAAATTTTTTGATCTCACTTGCACAATCCATCTTCCTTTTGCAAAAGCGCCCCACAGAGTTAACTTTCAGGGGTTGCGAGACCATTATGGAGAAAACAGGACACAGGGGTTATTCCAGATGCTCAGGAGCAAATAGGACGTTTAGCCGACGAACCGGGCTTGAATTATGTGTCCATCAACACCGGTCCAATCATCAGGCCATCATATGAAAAATTCAGGCCTCACCATTGCGTGGGGGAAATTTCGGTGGTTCCGCCCTTTGTGGTTCACCCTCGTGTTGGCTGGCCTTGCGCCCATTTTTGCATCGGCCGCCACGCTTACACTAATCCCTTCGGCCGACACCACGCTCATTGAAACCGCCCCTTCCAACAACCTCGGCGGGCAGTTTTTCTTCAACACCGGCGTGAATCAAACCCATAAACGCACCCGTGCGCTCATCAAATTCGACGTTGCCGGACAATTGCCGCAAGGCGCCCTCATTCAATCCGCCGCCCTCACTCTAACCGTTATAAAACAACCGCCCATCACAGTCTCAACCGGTAATTTCAGCCTCACCAGGGTTCTTTTGCCTTGGGGCGAAGGGGACAAATCCGCCCCCGATGGAGCGGGTCCCGGAGTGGGTCAACCGGCCACGACCAATGAGGCCTCATGGACCTATCGGTTCGCGTTCACCACGAACTCCTGGAGCACGCCTGGCGGCCAGCAAAATGGCGACTTTGCCTTACAGCCCAGTGCTGAAAAGGTCGTCATGGATGTGGCCAATTCCCCCTACACTTTTGATTCCACGACCTTCACCATCGAAGACGTCCAGCTTTGGCTCGATCACCCGGAACAAAATTTCGGCTGGATTCTCCAATGCACGGATGAATCGGTGATTGGAACCGTGCGCCGCTTTGGTTCCCGTGAAAACACCAACTCCCCTCCCCGACTAACAATTCTCTTTGCCACACCACCGCGCCTGGCCGCCCAACGTTCGCCCACCAACACTTTATTGCTCCAAATCCAAACCGATCCCGGTCAACAAGGAATCCTTCAAACGCGATCCCTCGTGAATGCTGGCGAATGGATCACCCTCTCCAATCTCAACTCCACCATCGCCCAGCCCATTTCGATCGCGTTCACAAACCCGGCTGGCTTCTTCCGGGTCATGGGATTTTAGCATGTGTTTGGAATTCGACACGTGGAGAGCCTGCCACGAAGATTGCAGTCAGGCTACCGGGTCGGGCCAACCGATGGCGAAAACGTTCTCACAGAACCGTCGTCGTTGAATGGGATTGGATCGACGCACAGCCGGCCCTGGGCTTTGCCGCCGGATTCTCCGCGGTATGCAAACCATTCCTTCCCATCCGGTCCGGTGAATACGGCAATGTGGCCGCCGAGAAACACCTGTGGGGTTTTCGTATAGGGACCCCAAATATTGTCCGCCACGGCCGTGCCGACCCAATATCCCGGCGCGAGATCGGGTGTTCCGCCCTGTTCATCCTTCTTCTGCTTGTAAGGCGACGCGGTGAATAAGACATACTTGCCGTTGCGTTTGATCAACCACGGCCCCTCCATGTAGTCAGGGCTGGTCTTCCTGCCCACATCGCTGTTGTCGCGGGCCACAACCATTTTGCGTTCACCGACAAGCTTGATATCCCCATGGTTAATCCGGGTGAGATTCGCCTCCTGAATGTATTCGTTGCCGAAGGGCATGATTGCGTAAGTCTTGCCGTCATCGTCACCGAACAGGCTCGTGTCACAACCGCCCCCTTTGAGCCAGGTGATGTGTTCGTAGGGCCCCGTCACCTTATCCGCCACACCCACAAACGCCACATAGCCCATCTTTCCATCGCTGTTGTATTCATCCTTGATCCAGTTGTCGGCGTAGAAGACCACGTAGAACCGCCCGCCCATCTTGTGAATCTCAGGCGCCCAGAAACGGTGTTTGTAGGGGCAGTTCTCCGGCAGTTCACTGGATTTGACCAGCCAGTTCTCGAAATTCCAACTCCTCAAATCTTTCGACGAGTAAATCCGGATGCCTGGCGATGAATTGAGGTCAGGCTTGCTCGCATCCCGACTCGTGTGGTGCGTGAATGGAAAATGGGTGAACACTAAGTAATAAGTGTCGCCTTCGCGAATGATGGCCGGATCCCGCAGTTCGGTGATGGTTCGCTCCCGGGTTCCGTCAAAGTAAGGATAGGAGAAATCGATCGGATTCTGCGGGGCAAAGGCATTTGTCGAGGTTGGAGCCGCGATGTTCGGTTGTGCGGACGCAACCCCAAGTCCTGTCACCAATCCGACGCTGATGAGGCAGCAGAGTTTCGCCAATGAAAATGTCATAATTGAATTTGGAAACTATTTCGTGCAGTTAATCTCCACGACAGGCTTCAATTCTGTCAATCCAGCCTTGCGCATCTCGCCGGGGATTTCCTTAGAGTCAGACCAGTCGGCGAAAGTATTACGCCCCATCTTCAAATCGGCTGTGAAGGTCACCAGGATACCCGGCATCGCACAGCCGGTAATGGTGTTGCCGTTGACCGTGATGTTCCGGTGCGCGCCCGCCGGTGCGATATCGCCATTTCCACCTGTCGCCTCAATCCGTATGGGAACACCTCCACAATTCTTGATGTTATTTCCCGTGATCTTGAGATCGCTGCTGCTGCCCGCCTCCAGCCACCAATACTCGGGGGACACCAGAATTGCGGACATCCAACACCCTTCCATGCGGTTGCCAGTGATCTCCCCGTGACTGGCCTTGATGAGAATGCCTCGGGAACGGTTGAAACCGAAATTGCAGTTTTTCACCTGAAATCCGTTGCCGATGCGGTTGGCCGCACAGAGGACACCGCCGCGTGGCATGGCCACCTCGCGATCCAATGTCACGGTGAAGGCCTTGCCCAGCCCGCGCGCGCTCTTCAAACCGGCGTCCAGGTTTTGTTTGGCCAGGAAGGCCCGTTCGTCATCGAGTATCTCACCCGCAGGTTGGACTGAGATGACCTTCGCGTCCGGCAGCCGTTCGCCGGTGTAGAGCACGAGTTCCACCGGATCGCCCGGCTGGATGTTCATGCTGCCCTTGGCCAGCACGCGCAATTCCCTGCCCTGCGAATTCATGATCATGTGGTAATCGCCGCAGATGTTGATGCAATCGTCCGCCATGAAACGTGCCGAGCATTCAATATAGGACGGCCCCTTGATCGCGTGCTTGCTGTGAAAGGCATCCGCGTCGAGCGAACGCAGGCGCGGTTCCCGTTTCACGAAATCCTCAGCGGGCGAACGTCGGTCAATCCGGCACCGTAAATAGACGCTTCCATCGCAATTATATTCCAGGAACCCGAAGCAGTTTGAGGCAAAGAGGTCGATGTTCTCCAGCCGCACATTGACATTATTGCTGCACTCGACCGCGTGGGCGGCGCTGCCATGTGGAGCGTATTCCGAGCCAATCACAATCAGGTCGCCGACCTGCTCGGCATTCCTTTCATGGCGTCCGGGGCTGGTGAGGCGGAGATGCCGGGCATCCACCACCTCAATCTTGCTGATGTCACGATCCTCGCACCGCAGTGTCCGCGAATCGGGGCGGATGACTTCATATTTGAAGTTGCGAACCGTTTCCGCAGTGGGATACCCCTCAAAAAGCTCCACGTCATAGATCTGCCTGTCCGCGGAAATGGCGGTGATGCGTCCCTGTGTGTAGGGCAGTGGATCATAGTCGATCACCAATCCGCGCACCGTGACATTGGTGCATCGACTGATCGTCAGCGCGCGCGTCGTCTCGGTGCAAATCATCTCCACGCCATCGGCAATGATCTCGACGTCCTTCAAGCTTTGCAGCGAGAGGTGCTGCCGGTTTTTGGGAGTCACGCGATAATGGCCGGGCGGCACCACGATGCGCTTGTGCCCCGCCTTGATTTCGGTGTCCAGAAAGCCCTGCAAATCGAAAGGCGCTGACACTACAGGAACTGCCGGGCTGGAGACGGCGGCGGACATGCGCTGGCAGCAAACCAGGCAGACAACACCCAGCAGTAGGCGCATGGCGGTTCGCATTGTGGATGTATTCATAAAGAGAATCGGGCTTCGAATATTAAAATGGTTTCTTGCTTTCGGGTCAACGTCCGATGGTTCAACGATTCGGTTTGAGGCGCAGAACATGACTCAGGAAGCTGGTAAAAGCCAAAACCTGACAAACCCGGGGGCCCGTCCTAATACAGATTGACTTCATAAGCGCTGCGGTATTTTTGAGTTTTATCGCATTTTGCACACGCCAATGTGGTTCTTCGAATTGCCCGGATTCGGGTGCTTCAGCGTTTCAAAGTTAACACCAACCCAGTCCCAAGAATGATCGTTTGCATGGAATCGAAAGTGAAATTGAAGAAATCACCAAAGCCAAAGGCGTCCATTCCATCGCCCTGCAACTGGCGCACGACGGATGAAGGCGAAATCAATCATCGCCGGGAACGGGATCGAAATGAGCTTTTCAAAATATCCAATCTCACACCGCGGAATCCCGTGTTTTCCATTTTTAAAGCGCATTCAGGCAGCGGACTGAAGTATTCAGTCGAAATTCGCGACGTGAAGAATCGACAGTTTTACTGCGATTGCGTCGATTTTCGAATTAATGGTCTGGGTACATTCAAGCATGTCGAAGCGGTGCGGCAGCATATCCAAAGATGCTTTCTTCAGCTTTTTTTGACGCTGAAAAAGAGGGCTCGACAAGAATTGAATTGGTTCCCGATGCCGCCAACGACACAATCCGAAGCATAACCGGAAATCAAGCGCTGCCGCGCTTTTTTCCGGCTTGTTTGATAAGAACGGACAATTGACGAGCAGTTCTCCGGAAGATGTAATCGCAGTGTTGCGACCGCTGGCCCAGGATCCGCAATCCCAGTTCCGAAATTCGCAAGAGTTGGAGCCATGGTTGCAATCGCGCCAGCATGCAGCCGAGCGAAAGGAGTTACGGTGGCAATACGAATTCGAGTTGCAGAATGGCGAATGGCCCGCCAGCGAAACCAATGTGCAGGGTTCTTGCTGTGGAGAATCGCCTGGTTGAAACATCCACTCGAGAGGATACACTTGTGGCACCGCTGGCACTAGTGTGGAAAGGAGCTCTGTTTGCGTTGCGCAATTTTGTTGGCGACAACTCGCCGCCCGTGGTGCGAATCATCCATGCGCTGAAAAAAAACCTAACAGCTATCGTCAGCACACCCTTTGAAGACATGGATTGCCAACAATCAATCTGAAAGCTCACTTCTATACATGCCATTGCATGACAAGGAAACTGCTGGGCAATTACTTCATCAAGGAAAACTGAGAATTTCGAAGGATTTAAGTGGTCGGGGCGGTGAGATTTGAACTCACGACCTTCTGAACCCCATTCAGACGCGGTTACACGCCAGTATCCCACTTTGAGGCGAAAATCAAACACGTCCCCGTCCGTCGCATCCTGTTCGCAAGGGCGTTGGAGTGGCAGATGCCCGACACCGGATGGACAGCACAATTGATCCAAAATATCTCACCGAGGAGAAGTTTGGACACCAATTCATTGCACCTCCCGACTAAACCGGGGTTCATTTAATTACATGCGATCACTTTGCCAGTCTGTTATGTAAATGCATGCCAATTAAATATTTATAAATATGTCTACATCTCTATGATCGATGGAATTGGTCGCGGATATTTTAAACGACTGGATCGGACTCGCAATCAGCACGTTGACGGCTCGCGGGGGCCGATCCCAGACTTGGAACACATTGATCAGCTCGTTGACGACTTTCATCGACTTTCGCGCTTCGAACACTTACAACTCACGCGAACAAGCCATAAGCATGAATAACAATCTATGCGCGTGAACAGACATCAATGGTTGGGATGGGCGGCAAGCATCACCGTCTGGCTTGGATTAAGCGTTTTTGCCTCTGAAAATTCGCCCCGGATGGGCGCCAACGACCGATTGTCGGTGGAAACGCTGGCAAAGGAAGTCGCACACGCCGGTTGGATTGTGTATTCGGCCAGAAATGAACGGGGTGATTGGGATCTTTTTATCATGCGTCCCAATGGCTCGGAGCGCCGCAAACTCACCGATACACCCGGTTTCAACGAAGGCGGTGCGCGAATTTCGCCGGACGGCCGTCGTCTTCTGTATTATCGGATGCCCAAATCCGAGCCCGTCGCCAACAACACTTATGGCAAACAGGATTTGGTGATCGCTGACGCTGACGGTCAAAACGCCGTGGTTTATGGCAGCAATTATCTGTGGGCCACCTGGGGGCCTGATTCCAAACAAATTGCCTGTCTGTCACCGCAAGGAATTAACATCGTCAACATCGCCGACCGGAAAGTGGTGCGGCAGTTGCCTCGCAAAGGGATCGTCCAACAGCTTGTTTGGTCCGCCGATGGCCGATGGATATTAGGAACAGCAAACGGGCTGGGAGCCTTTTGGAATATAGGCCGTTTGAATGTTGCGAGCGGCGAAATCAATGTGGTCAGCGAAACCGACCGCTACAATTGCACGCCGGATTGGGCTGCAAATTCTCAGGAGGTGGTTTACGCGCGGGGCATCATTCCTGAAATAGGCGGGCACGCCGAGATGTGGATCGCCCACGGGGATGGCCAGGAAAAACAGATGCTTTACGCCGAGGATTCGCGCAATATTTATGGCGCATGTGCTTCTCCCGATGGCCAATACCTTATATTCACTCGCAGCATCGAGGACCTGGGGGAAAACGATAGCGCTCAAACAACCCTGTCCATCATCCGCAGGCGTGACACACCCATGGTGGGAGACGCAAACGCAACATTGCACCAGCAGTTCCCAACTGCAAAAGAAGGTCCGCGCCTTGATCTGGGCAAGGGTTGGGAGCCGCATTGGACGAAGTTGGAGATAGAAAGATCTCGTTAAGATTATGATGAAATCAACATTCCTGGGGTTGCTGTTACTGAGTCTTTGCCTGCCGGTTCAAGGGCAGACGAACGATCCGGGCACGCAGGCGCTGTCCGGTGAAGTGGCGACCCATGGCTGGATTGTCTTTGGCGCCAGAACGGCGCAGGGCGACTGGGACTTGTTCGTCATGCGCCCTGACGGTTCGGCCAGGCGCAATCTTACGCAAACACCGGATCTCAACGAAGTGTTGCCACGGTTTTCCGCAGATGGCCGGCAGTTGTTGTATCGTCGGACCCCGCGCGGCGAGACATTCGATAATAATAGGCACGGCCAGCAAGGGGAGCTTGTGATTGCCCATGCCGACGGTTCCCAGCCCAAAGCAATCGGCGCGACAGGTGAATTTCCGTGGGCGAGTTGGTCGCCCGATGGAAAAAGCGTTGCCTGCCTGAACCCCAAAGGCATCGACATCATTGAACTGGATACCAAAAAAGTGAGCCAGCACCTGGACCGAAAAGGCTTTTTCCAACAACTCACCTGGTCGCCTGATGGCAAGTGGTTGTCCGGCGTGGCGAACTCCTTCGATACAGGTTGGGCGGTGGCGCGGATGGCACTGGCTACCGGCGCGATCAACGCGGCCTGCACGGTGGATTGCTGCACGCCGGATTGGTTTCCAGATTCGCAGCAGATTGTTTATTCGTGGCGCCCGCCAGGCCAGCGGGCCAACGCGGGTTATGGCTGGACGGAATTGTGGAGAGCATCCGCCGATGGCAGCCAGCGTCACTTGATCTATGCGGAATCTGGAAGGCACGTCTATGGCGGCTGCGTTTCTCCGGATGGCAAATATGTTTTATTTACGGGCAATAAGGAAGAGGATGGCGATCCGGAACATAGCGGTTCGCCCATGGGTTTAATGCGACTCGCAGACACCCCAATGGTTCGCAATGGCGAGGACGAGTTGCGCCAAAGACATCCCGACGCCCACCACGGCCCGGTGCTCACCCTGCCCTCCGGCTGGGAACCGCACTGGACTCTCACTGAAATAGTACCATGATGAAACGTCTTCTCACTCTATTGATGGTGCTGGCCATGATTCCCCTGTGGCTTGCGGCTTGCGGTAAAACGGTCAGCCCTCCGTCAAAGGAAGTCACCACGCTGGGCAAATACGAAGTGACCGCGCGATTAAGCCAGATCATCGGCGAGTTTCCGCCCAACAAATTGTACGACTATGTCTATGTGATGAAATACGATGTGATTAAGGTCCACCGGGGTCAGATCGAAAGCCGGGAAATATACGTCGGCCATTACAACCCCCTAAAATCACGCGCATCGGCAACGGACAAATTCTCAGGCAGGATTGGCGGCAACGTGGAACGATTCCAGGTGGGCGACGTCCACCGCATGGCCATGGACGCGCCGCTGGATCAGATTTACATGGGCGGAATCATCGATAAGCATTTCAAAGAATCGGGCACGCGATACTGGGCCATCTGGAGCGAACGCGCGAGGGAGTAGCCGATGGTTTTCAGCTCCCACATTTTCGTTTTCTATTTTCTTCCATTCGCGCTGCTCACTTATTACGCGGCACCGCGCGCCCTGCGCATGCCGGTGCTCACAGTCGTCAGCTACGCCTTTTACGGCTGGACCAATCCGTGGTTCATCCTGCTGATCATGTGGTCCACCATCGTCGATTTCTGTTGCGGCAATCTCATTTACGGCCAGTGGCGCTGGGTTGGATCGGTAACCGTGGGAATCCATGGCGAGCCACGCGCCTCAGAGCGCCAACGCAAAACGTTCCTGGTTATTTCATTAATTAGCAATCTGGGCATGCTGTGCTTCTTCAAGTATTTCATGTTCGCCGAGCAAAACGTAAATGCCCTGCTCGCCGCGCTGGGGCGGAACGAGTTCAACATTCTGGTGATACTCCTGCCCGCGGGCATTTCCTTCTATACGTTCGAGTCCATCAGCTACAACGTGGATATCTACTACGGCCGCGCCAAACCGGCGGGCGCGTGGATTGCGCAGATGACTGCGTCCGCCGGTTCCGGCGCGGTTACCGGGTGGGGGCGTCTCAAGCAGGAAATGCGCGCACTCAACGCCTTTGCCTGTTACATCACCCAATTCCCCCATTTGGTCGCCGGTCCGATCATCCGCTACCAGGACATGGAGCGGCAGTTGCATGAACGGACACACACCTGGGAGAAGTTCAGCCGCGGCGTGTTCTTCTTCGCGTTGGGATTCGCAAAAAAGGTACTGATCGCCAATCCGATGGGAGAGATCGCTGATACGGCTTTTCAAGCGGGGTCGCTGCATTGGCTGGATGCCTGGTATGGGCTGTTCGGTTACGCCTTCCAGATCTATTTCGATTTCTCAGGCTACTCGGATATGGCAATCGGGCTGGGCTTGATGTTCGGGTTCGAGTTTGCAAAGAATTTTGATTCTCCCTACCAGGCTGCGAGCATCACCGACTTCTGGCGACGCTGGCACATTTCGCTTTCAACGTGGTTGCGCGATTATCTCTATATTCCGCTGGGTGGCAACCGGGGCGGCGAACTGCGCACCTATGGCAATCTGCTCGTCGTGATGTTATTGGGCGGCTTCTGGCACGGTGCCTCCTGGACATTTCTCGCCTGGGGGGCAATTCATGGCGCGTGGCTGACGGTGGAACGTCTGCTGGGAAAGACCTCGTTCTACGCCAAAGCACCCAGGGCGCTCCAGGTTTTACTGACCTTTCTGATTGTAAATGTGGCGTGGGTCTTTTTCCGGTCGCCAGATCTGGGCAGTGCTTGGGATTACATGGCCAATCTTTTCAGTTTAAGCGGCACCCAGCCCGAGACAGCGGTTTTGCCACGGGCAATATTGTATTCCACCGATCATTTGATCGCCATGGTAGTGGCAACGGGCCTGGCATTTTTCGGCGTGCAGACTTGGGATTTATCCAAAAACGTGACACCCTGGCGCGCGGCTTCTGCCATGGGCGTGTTTGCATGGGCCCTGGTGGCGTTAAGCACGCAAACCTTTAATCCATTCCTGTATTTCCAGTTCTAGTATGGCCGACCGCGAATCCAAGCCACACTCCGCGACTGTGACGCCTTTGATGAAGGATGCGAGGATCGACCGTCGCACAAGCCGATGGATCACTGCAATCTTCCTGATGATGATCTTGATCCCACCCATGCATCAATTGATTCACGAGCTGAGCACGACGCACCAATGGCGTTTTCTGCGCCTGTTTCAAGAGGTTCCAAACCCCGCCTCGCTCAAGCGTTTTGCGGAAGATCTGGCCAGCGAATCGGTTTTGGCCGGACGATTGCGAACGGTTTATCAATCGTTATTGATTCGCGTGTTTGGCCAGGGAACGGAAAAAATAGTGATCGGCCGTGACGGTTTTCTCTTTTTTCGTAAAGAGGTGGACCTTGCGTCGGGACCGGGCTTCCTGTCGCGGCGGATTGGACCCACTCGGGGCATCAGCAACACAGGCGGTGTTAGGCGCAAATCCTCCGATGCGATTGGAGTGATCCTGGATTACCAGCGGCAGCTTTCCGCCCGCGGCATTCGGCTGGTCCTGGCCCCCATTCCAGTCAAGCCGGTCATTTATCCGGAAAAAGTCTGGCCCGGATACTCCGCTGCGGCCGGTCCGGCCTGGAACCGTGATTATTCTGTGTTTTTGCAGCAGTTGCGGGATGCCGGGGTGGATGTTCTGGATGTCACGGAAGACCTGTGGCATGCCAGGTCAAGCGGTCCCCTTTTATTTCTCAAGCAAGACACCCATTGGAGCCCCGCAGGCTTGCGAATCGTCGTGCAAAGCATGGCGAAGCACTTGAAACCGTTGTTGTCGCCGGTGGATGGCTTAAAACTGTCGAGCCGATCTGAAATCGCCAGCAATTACGGCGACCTGATGCGCATGCTGGAAACTGAGCCCAAGGGTAATCCGTTCCCCAAAGAAAGCGTCGTGATCGACCAGGTTTTTGAAGGCGGCCAGCTTGTAAAAGGGGGCGATGACGCCCCGGTCCTGCTGCTCGGAGACAGTTACAGCAATGTCTTCAGCCGCCCCGAACTTGGCTGGGGCGAAGGAGCCGGCCTGGGTGAGCAACTGATGAAAGTGTTGAACACCCGAGTCCAGGTGATTGCGCAAAATGGTGGCGGGGCCACAGGATCACGCGAAACACTGGTTCAGAAACCTCAAGCCCTTCGCCACAAGAAAATCGTCCTCTGGACCTTCTCGTCACGCGACCTGTTTGACGAGGCCATTGTCTGGGAGCGCGTGCCTGTACCCGAGCCACAATCCTGATGCCGCATGCATACAAACCGCATTTTAAAACCGTTCAACATCGTGTTAATCGGCCTGGTTTGTGTTGCTTTACTGGGTGCTTTTGCCGACGTTGCTTCCGCCGAGACGAAACCGGCACTTGTCTCGGACCCGCCAGCCCAACACCTCAAGGTGCGTTTTTCCTGGGGCCATCAATCCGCGTTTGCGAAGCCTTTTCGCATCAGCTTCGTCACAAATAATATTGAGATCACGCACGTCAGCTCAGACCGCTTTGAATCGGGCGACACGCTTCAAGGAAACGTCTGCGAAACCCGCGCAGGAGCCGGGGACGTGGATGCCTTGACAGCGGTGGTCTCCTGGAAGATTCCCAGACAGCCATTGCGCAAGCCGCATGAAATCTGGGCCTACCTTCTAAAGAACGGCACGACTGAACAAATCGCGCGACTCAAGGACGACCCCGGCCTCAAACCCGATGCGCCAGTCCTCACGGTGGTTACCGCGGCCGATGGCACTCGCGGATTCTCGATAGGCCTTGATCAACTCATGCGGCACAAGGCCATGTGGCTACCAGAGCACGATGTGTTCGTGACGCTGGCAAATGAGCCAGTCGATTTCGCCATGCATCGCGCATCGCTGGTCGGTGAACGGGTGCTGGATCGCGTAAAGCGCGAACCTGAGGCAACACTCGCGGAGTGGACAAACAAGTGGGAGGATTTCGGCAATCCAATTCAATGGAACAAGCCATGGGAAACATCGTGGCTGGGCACCAGAGGCCATCTCACGGGTACCGTTGCGCGACAAGGCTCGCTCTACAAATTCGGGGTGGACCGCTGGGCCAATGTGCGGCCTGATTTCGCATCGCCACACAAGTTCCGCTTCGATGTGCTCTGGCCCGGATGCCAGTGGTCAGGGCAACACATTGAAAACGGCCTGCCCATCACCATCACCCGTCTCGACCGCAACGAACTGCGTTGCGAGGTCGAACAATTCGCCGCCCCACTTCGCGACACACCTCCTTCAAAGCCCGGTGAATTGGCCAGCGTCTTCTTCACCAGGGTCCAGATTACAGGAACGGGTCCAATCAACCTGGGCCTCCGGCTGGCAACGGAGGACACGAATAGACACCCGGAACTGCGCGAACTTTCCGGCCGCTGGTGTGTGGTTGACCGTGAATCTGGAATGGTTTGGTTGATGATGGAGCCCGAAGCCGGTTTGACCCTGAAAGTGCGAAAACCGATCGCGGATGAAAAGGATCCGCGCATCGAGTTCGATTGCGTGGGCCAACTCGGTGCGGGAGAAACCCGCGTACTCCTCATCAAACTTGCTTCACCTGTTGTCTCTATCGAAAGCGTGGCGGATCTGGTTGCGCTCGACTTCGTCAAGACCCGCGCCTCCACTGCGAAATATTGGGAGGATTGGCTGGCCCAGGGCGCGCGGTTCGAGGTGCCGGAGCCGGAGGTGAACGCATTGTTTCGGGCAAATCTCTGGCACGCGCTAATGTTGCCGCGTCACCGAATAGATGAGAATGGCACTGCTCACATGGACCTGCCCTACTCGAACTTTGCCTATGGCCAGCTCAACGCCGACTGGCCCATCAACCAGGCCGTTTATGTGGATTACATGATCTACGGACTGCGCGGGTATTTTAGCACGGCTGAGCAGGAACTCGCCGCCATGTACCGCAGCCAGCAAAAGCCCGATGGGCGCGTTGGAGGCTTTGCGGAGTGGGGTGTCTATTCGCCTGGGATGCTTTATTCCATCGGGCAAAACTTCCTGCTCTCGAATGACCGCGCGGCTTTTCAACGGTTGCTTCCTGCCTCTTTGAAGGCTCTCGACTGGTGCCTGGCCGAAGTCGCGCGCGGACAGAATTCCAAGGAAGCGCCTGGCCTCATTGTGGCCCCGCTCAACGACCTGACCCATGAGGCCCGCGCGTGGGGCTTTCCAAACGCTTACTTCGTCGCAGGACTGGACATGTTCGGTCGCGCCCTTGCAGCGTATGGGGATCCGCGTGCCGAAGCAGTGATCAACACGGCAAAGAAAATGCGGGTGGATGTCGAGCATGCCTTCGCCTGCGCCAGCGTAAAATCCCCCGTGGTCCAACTCGCAGACGGCACCTGGAACAATTATGTGCCTTGCGACGCGATGACGCCCCGACGCCTGCTCGACCTGTGGTATCCAACGGACATCGATTGTGGGCCATTGCATCTGGCACGTCTGGGGGCAATTGACCCACGCGGATGGCTGGCCACCGCCATGCTTCACGACCATGAGGACAACCTGTTCCTAAACCAATGGGGCATGGCCAATGAGCCAGTCTATAATATGCAGGGAACCGCCTATCTATATCGCGACGAGCCCGAAGCGGCGATCCGCACCTTTTACAGCATGATGGCCTGCGCCTTCTCGCATCACCAACTGACGCCGCTGGAGCATCGATGGGCCTGGGGTCAGTATTACATGCCGCCCAGCACCGACGGCGCATGGTTTGAGCTTTATCGCAATCTGTTGATTCACGAGGCAGAGGATGGCTCGCTCCGGCTCTGCCAGGCCACTCCGCGTCATTGGTTGGAGGACGGCAAACAGATTCTGGTCGAGCGCGCCCCGACCTATTACGGACCGGTTACGCTGCGCATCCAAAGCCGCGTGGCGTCCCAGGAGATTCGAGCGCAGGTGGAACTCGCTGCCGATCGGAAACCCAAATCCATTTACCTGCGCATGCGTCATCCCCAGGGCAAGGCGATAAGCGCCGTCCGAATCAACGGCGCTGGCTGGACCGATTTTGATCCCAAGAAAGAATGGGTGCGCATCAGCACGCCGGTGAAAAACCGTTATGAAATCGTGGCGTCCTATCGATAATAACCTCACAATGAAAACAATACTTCGAAAGTTAGGGAGTTTCCTTGTTCTCGGCTGCGTGGTCACGGCGGTTTCCGTCAAGGCACAGACCCCTGTGGCGGAAGTGAAGGTCGAATTTAATGAGCGACTTGGTCCCATGCACATCGATCAAATGGCTCTTGGCCAGGGCGGGCTTTCCGTCGAGCCCATGTGGGACAACCGGACCACAGAAATCCGCGCGCTGAGACCCAAAATAATCCGTCTCTTCATCCAGGAATATTTCGACCTGTTGCCTGAGCGCGGACGCTATCGGTTCGATTTGCTCGATCGATCCATCGACACCATTCTCAAAGCTGGCGCAAAGCCACTGATGTGCATTTGCTTCAAGCCGCACGCTCTGTTCCCCGGCATCAATCAGGATATTGTCGATCCCAATGACTATGCGCAGTGGGAACAGCTCATCTTTAACCTCGTTAAACATTACCAGGAACGCGGCGCCGGAATTCAATATTGGGAGGTCGCCAACGAACCGGACATCGGCGAAGACGGCGGTTGTCCCTATCGTTTCAAACCAGAAAGTTATGTTCGCTATTATCAGCATACAGTGGCGGCGATTCTGCGAGCCGATCCCAACGCCCGCGTCGGCGGACCAGCCCTGGCCAATTCCCGCTCCCCCATTCTCCCGGCCCTGCTTGATTCCTGCTCGACCAACGCAACTCCCCTGCATTTCGTCTCCTGGCATATTTACAGCAGCGCACCGAACTCCATCCGGGACACCATCACTTACGTGAAAGATCTACTCAAAAAGTATCCAACGCTTAAACCCGAAACGTTTCTCGACGAATGGAACATGGATCTCTTTAACCCACCGCTGGACCCGCGTTTCCAGCCGTGTTACGTGGCTGAATCGATTTTTCAAATGAAAGAGGGCGGTCTGGACTACTCCTGCTATTACCAGATTCGCGATTATTATGTTTCGTTTGACGTTTTTAAAGCGTTCATGTCGCCCCGCGGCACGGCGTTCATGACGCGCTGGTGGAATCGCATGCCGCAATTCGATGGCCTGTTTGATTATCAAAACCAGGTGAGACCCTCCTATTTTACCTTCAAATTACTGTCCAGGCTGGAGGGGGATCGTCTTGCCCTGACCTCATCAAATCCGGCGATTCACGGCTTGGCCACGCGTGATGACCGCCTCCTGATGGAAAACTTGTTGCTATGGAATTTCTCTGACAAACCAGTGAACGTCACCGTCCAGTTTGATGGTCTCAAGGAAAACCGCAAGATCCGCCACGTCACATTGGACGTCACGTCCGTGAGCGCAGACGAAAATGCCCGGTTGCGTCCGGAACCTTTTGAAGACCTAAAAACAAGCCAGCCTCAGCGACAGCTTCAATTCGAGCCCTACTCCATCCATTATTGGTACTTGGAATGATGCTGTGCTTGAACTCATGCTGAAACCAAAATAATGTGGCGATCTGATTCTTAACCAATGAAGATACTTCCCTGGAACCTCCCCACGAGTTTGATTGCTGTAATCTTTCTCTCGACACAGGTTTTTGGCGCACACCCAGATGCGCCAGGCAATGCATCCCCGTTTGGCACACCTTTGACCCTGGAACACCTGGAGGCATCCGCCTTTGCGGCATGGGTGGACGGACGCGAACAGCTTGTGCCACTGAAAAAAGGCCCGAGTCATGTGATCTGGACGCAAACAAGCCAACCGGAGTGGGATGGCGTAACGTTTGGCGAATCGAAGATATCGGGCGTCCGGCATCTTCGCATCGGTTGGAAGGTCCCTTTGCCAGCGGGCACGGTCATGGTCCGGGGCGGCGGACAACTTGGCGTGCTCAAATCCACAGCGCCATTTCCGGGACGGCTTGATGTCGAAGCGGATTGGCTCCCGGCAACGCGGTTGAAGGAGGGCCATGTGACTCGGGAGGAAGTCGGACACGAGGATTATGCGTTATGGGTTCTGCCTCCGGATACAACAACTCGGGCGTTGCGATTCACACACACCAGCATGCCGATTGACCGAAGTTACGCCGGATGGCTGGGTGGTGTATTTGTTTTGCCACAACGATTAGCCAATATCGCTCCGCAGGCGGTGGCATCGGCGGGCGGAAACAACGACAAGGCGCTGAAATTAAATAATGAGAGCAACGACGGAACCTGGGAGACCTGGGATAATGAACCAAAGACAAACGCCCCGACGATCTCGGCGGCATCTCCAGCATGGGTGATGTTAACGTGGCCAAAACCGGTCAGGCTGTGTGGATTGAATGCGCTCTGGGCCGGATTCAGCGAGGCCGAATTGCAGGCTTATACAGGCTCATCAGATAAACACCCTCGTGACGCCACAGATGCTGACTGGCAAACCATTCGAACGTTTTCCGACATCGAAAACCAGTATCCCCGCTCGCTCGGTGTCAACGGGATGGAATTTGGGCGCGACATCACCACGCGGGCCATTCGCTTGCGCATCACCAAAACCATTGATGAGGGACGCGCGCACGGTCACCTCAGAGGAAAGACCAAGGACGGACGGCGCGTCTGGCTGGGGGAACTCCTGGCGCTGCAATCACTGGGCGATTCCGAACTGGCCTCGGTCATTGTGGACACACCAAAGGCGCTGCCAACGCATCCGCCGATTCCCATTCGCTTCAGTTTGCCAGAGGAGGGCTTCGTCACGCTTGTCATCGACGACTCTAATGGCAGCCGCATTAGGAACCTGATCGCGGAAACGAAATTCCCATCGGGCCAAAACACCGCCTGGTGGGACGGCATGGATGATTTGGGCCGCGATCCGGAGGCGTACCGTCACGGCGTTTACCGCATTCCCGAACAATTCGTCCAGCCCGGCACCTATCGGGTGCGCGGATTGTGGCGAAAACAAATCGACTTGCGCTACGAATTTTCGGTTTACAATGCCGGTCAACCGGCTTGGGAAATCGCCGATAGCACCGGGGCATGGCTGGCCAACCACACGCCGCCTTGCGCCGCGTTGTTCGTGCCGGCGACCCGCGCCCCCGGCGGCAAACCCTTGGTCTTCCTTGGCAGCTACGTGAGCGAAGGCGGTCATGGTCTTGCATGGGTCGATCTGGAAGGCCGAAAACAAGGTGGTGTCGGCTGGGTTGGCGGCAACTGGACGGGGGCGCAGTTTCTAGCCCGTGACGATGGCACAGACGCGGTGACGAATCATTTCGCTTATGCCGCCGCATCCTGGAGCAGCGAGGACGATCCCAATCGGGCGAAGGAAAAACGGGGTGAAGTCCGACTCACCGCACTCACTAAGGACGGAAACACACCCATATTGAAATTCAACTATACTCCACCCGGCCCATTGGAGCACAAGCCCGCAGGCGAAAGCACATGGGGCGAGCACCTTGGCGGCCTGGCAGTGAGCGATGGGCTGATCGTATTCAGTTTGCCGAAACTGAATCAATTGGTGTTCGTCGATGCCCGCGCAAAAAAGGCCATTGGAACCGCCGAATTACAAAATCCGCGCGGCCTCGCTTTTGGGATTGGACAGCGCAAATTCTTTTACGCCTTATCGGGGCAAAAACTTCTGCGTTTCGATATGGATCACTGGACACCGACTCCCGACAAAATCGTGCTGCCCCCGCCGGAAGAGTTGATTTCAGACACCGTTGGGTCCAATGCAGAAAGCAAGCTTCAAGACCCAAGGCAATTGACGTTGGATCCGGTCGGCAATATCTATGTCTCCGACTGCGGTGACCGCCATCAGGTGAGAGTCTTCTCTGCCACCGGGCAATTCCTTCGGGCCATCGGCACATCTGGCATCCCAAAAGCCGGATCTTACGACCCGCTTCAGATGCACAATCCGGATGGCCTTACGATTGATTCCTTGAACCGGCTGTGGGTAACGGAAAATGATTTCCAACCCAAACGTGTCAGCATTTGGACGCTGGATGGCAAATTGGTTCGCTCCTTCTACGGCCCCTCCGAATATGGCGGTGGCGGAAAACTTGATCCGCAAGACAAAACGAAATTCTATTACCACGGGATGGAGTTCCATCTGGATTGGGAAAAAGGCATCGACCGTCTTGTAAACGTTTTCCATCGCCCTGCCGTTGGTGATCTCGAACCGCCTGACGGCTACGGATCCACCGGAACACCAGAGCAACCGCATTATGTCCACGGACGGAAATACTATTCTCAGGACCACAACAGCAACCCCACGGGGGGCCCCGGTGTGGCAATGCTATGGCAGGAGGTGGCCGGAATTGCGCGCCCGGTCGCGGCATTGGGAAGGGCGCAGGATTGGAAAGTGCTGAAGGCCGATGCCTTCAAACCGCTCTGGCCAGACCGAGTGAACCTTCAAGGTGATGATCGGCACAACGCGGCTCTTTTCAGTTGGTCGGATTTGAACGCCGATGGCAAGTTGCAGACCAATGAGGTGCAAATGTTGGCGGCAATTGTCGGTTCCATCACTGTCACACCAGACTTGTCATTTGTCGCCTCGCGAGTCGGCACAAATGCCATGCGATTTGCTCCGCAACAGTTCACCGGCTTTGGAGCGCCGGTCTATGACTTGGCGAAGGGCGATATCCTGGCCTCAGGGGCGCAAAATCCCGTTTCCTCTGGAGGCGACCAGGCGCTCTGGAATGAAACAGGCTGGACAATCTTGACGACACCGTCGGTTCCCTTTTCTCCTTATGGAGTTGCGGGCGTATTTAAAGGCAAACCACGCTGGTCCTATCCCAGCCTGTGGCCCGGCCTGCACGCCTCCCACGATTCACCACCTCCGAGCTTTCCTGGCATGGTGATCGGCACCACAAGATTGCTGGGGGATTTTGTCACTCCGCGCAGTGGGGACGCCGGGCCATTGTGGTGCATCAATGGCAACCAGGGAAACATGTATCTTTTTACGGCCGATGGATTGTTCGTCACGGAGCTATTCAAGGATGTGCGCCGCGGCCCAACATGGTCGATGCCGACGGCTCAACGCGGCATGCTGCTCAACGATCTCACGCTTCACGACGAGAATTTTTGGCCAAGCATTACCCAGACCAAAGATGGCAAGGTCTATTTGATCGATGGCGGGCGTTCCTCAATCGTAAGAGTAGAGGGTTTGGAAACCATCCGTCGCCTACCTGACAGCACCATCGTCGTGAATGCCGACGACCTGGTCAATGCCCGTTCATGCTTCTTTCAAAGCGAATCTGAACGCCAGAAACGCCAGGGCTCCGGCGTCATGAAAGTCCAACTCCGCAAAACGGCGCCCATATTGGACGGTTCTCTCGACGATTGGTCTGAAGCCCAATGGGTGGATATAGACAGAAGCGGAGTTGCCGCCTATTTCGACAGCAGCAGCAAACCTTACGACGTCCAAGGCGCCGTGGCAGTGGCTGGTGACCGCCTCTACGCAGCCTTTCGCACAGGTGATGCCAACTTGCTGCGAAACACGGGCGAGATGCCGAATGCACTCTTTAAAACAGGAGGAGCGTTGGATCTCATGATTGGGACCGACGCAGCCGCCGATGAAAGCAGGACCAAACCGATCGATGGGGACTGCCGCTTGCTGGTCACGCAAGTAAAAGGAAAGATTGCCGCACGACTCTATCGCGCGGTCGTGCCCGGCACAAAGGAACCCATTCCATTCAGCTCCCCGTGGAGAACAATTACTTTGGACAGCGTTGAGGACGTCGGGGATCAAATCAAGATGGCGGGTGCCAACGGAAATTACGAAATTTCGATTCCGCTCGCCACATTGGGTCTAAAACCGCAGAACGGCCATCCCATCAAAGGTGACATTGGCATCCTGCGCGGAAACGGATTCCAAACTCTGCAGAGGGTATATTGGGCAAACAAAGCCAGCGGCATCACAGCCGATGTTCCAAGCGAAGCCGAACTAACGCCCCTGCTTTGGGGCCGCTGGAATTTCGATACCGCTGAGTAATCGAATATTTCCAGATCCATAAATGCCAAAGTGGTGCTTTTTTTCATCCGCTTTTAGATTTGCTCCGTTGACGAAGAGGCGACCCCCTACCCTATTCGACTTGCCAAGCCAGCCTTCGAGCGTTTCGAACAACGGGCGAGAGTGGACGACCAGCCACCGTTGAAAACGCAACTGAGTCATTGGTTGATTGAAAATAACCGAGAATTTGAAAGGAATTAAGTGGTCGGGGCGGTGAGATTTGAACTCACGACCTTCTGAACCCCATTCAGACGCGCTACCAAGCTACGCTACGCCCCGACCAATAGGTGCTGTTGTGCAGCACCCCACCATCCTATAAAAGCCCGTGACAGTTTCAACCTTTTTATCGCATCCATTTTAAACTCGAAAATAAGGCAATAATTGCCGCATTCGGACGTTGAGCGATCCGTATCCTGCGGCACACATAACCGTTTAATCATTCCTGCAGATCTTAAAAGATTGAAGTCAATATTTCGCTATAAAAGTCTTATTATTAATATGTTATATTCTTGAACATACCGTGTTTTTACGAATGAATCATGCCGCCTCCCGGCTCAACGATTTTTAAAACGGTTTTCCAAAAAGTCCACGTGCATCCTGCCTTCTGCGCCATTATCAGGTCGAACACCCCATGGTTTGGAGCATATATCGATGTCCCCATCAGCATCCACGTCGCCCACCTGCAATTCATGTCCTCCGAGTTTTGTGTCCAAGAGGATTCGTTCCGCAAATTTGCCCTTTCCCAGATTTTCCCAGACAATCCAGCGCGGATTACTCCGCCCTTCCGGCAGCAATTCCTCCTGTTCGTTGACCAAAATGTCCGGCTGCCTGTCGCCGTTTAAATCAGCCACAGCCAGAGAGTGAAGCGAGCCATAGGTGAAGCTGTGCGGCAGCTCCTGCTTGGTCCATGAACCGCCCCTGCCATCGGCGTTCCGCAGAATGACCACCCGCGAATCCACAATATCCGCATCGGCCATCACAATTTCCTTCTGGCCATCACCATCGATATCCACGATGGCGGTGCGCACGCATATTCCAAAAGGCCCAACACGGCCAAACGGAATATTCTGATGCGCCACCCATTCGCGCCCCTTGCCATCCTTGTTCTCATACCAGGTATCGGCTCGCACGACATCCAGGTCGCCGTCTCCGTCGATGTCCGCCACGCCTGCAGGAGAAATGGCGCCGTGGATTCCAAGCCCAATTTTATGCCGTTCCCACGGCTGATTCGGATTGGTCGGAATCTTGAACCAATACAACCCGTTTAACTTCGTTCTCGCGTCCCCCATCATCACGATGTCGGCATGCCCATCACCGTCAATATCCGCCGTCACGATATCGTGAGCACCAGCCGCATTCTCGGCAAACACACGGCGCTCAAAAAGCTCCTCACGGGGTTTCCCCGTATTTCGATACCACACCCCGCTGCATACCAGGTCGGTCCAACCGTCGCCATCCACATCCAGGGCCGCCAGGCCAACGTCGGATTGATAGTTCGTGCCTGCGAGATGTCGCACCCACTTATCCGGTGTCTGATACTCAAACCAATACAAGATTTCGGGTCCCGACTGCCGACCGCCAGTCACGAAATCCAGGCGACCGTCGTGGTCCAGGTCCACCAGGGCGGTCAGACCGTAATCTCCAACGCCACGGTCACTAATGAGCAGATCACGACTGATGTAGTGATGCTGGAAATTGATTTCTGCAGCTTTAAGGTCCGGCAGATTCAAAAGCAATGACGCGGCGACGATGAACAGGGTTAGACCTGATTTCAGGTTTGGCAGGATCATAATAATTTGGTTTTAAGGCTTTTTCGGGCTACTCGGTGCGGGTGTCGGCAGTGCGGCATCCTCAATCACCACGCGAAAACCGATGTCCTCGTTGCTCAAATGCACCGTGGCGCTGAAGCGGTATGCGGCGAGCAGGTCCTTGGGTTGACTGTCATGAAAAGATCCTCCGCGCAGCGCCTTCGTGACTCGGGCGTCGTTGAACCAGTCGTCACACCATTCCCATACGTTTCCGCCCAAATCGAAAAGCCCGTATTGGTTGGCCTTGAATCGCCCCACTGGCGAGGTGTTGGCAAACCGATCCGTTTCCAGTTCGGGTCCGTAGTTTCCGTCACCAGGTCGGGGCGGCCAGTCTGCGCCCCAGGGCCAAATCACACTCGTCTTGAGCCGATCCTCAGGTGTTCTCCCCTGCTCCGGGCCAAGCCCTACAGCCACGCTCCATTCCTGGTCCGTTGGCAGGCGATAACGCTGTTGCGCGGTCAGGCGACCCGACTTGCGCTCGCGTTCGGTCAGCCATTGGCAGAAGGCCGCTGCATCTTCCCATGTGACATTTACAACCGGATCCTCTGGAGTTTGCTCGAATTCCGGCGACTTCCACGCGCGGTGGGCTTCCTCCTTGAATATCTGGTAATCGCGGACCCGCGTTTCCCAGATCGAGAACTGCACATTGCTTCCCGACACTCTGACGAATTCCATGCCCAGAGAGTTTTCCATCGGCACAGCTTCCTTGGGAGCCGCCTGGGCCACCGTTGTCAATGCGGCGAGAAATAGGCAGAGCATTGCATTCATTATTTCACATCCCTTTCATTTGCCGGCTCGCAGACAATGAAGATTCTCCGCCGTGCGGATCAACAGGCATCCATCGGATACCACCACTGATGACATGCAGGGGCCTTCGCCGAAGGCCGTGGTGGAAAGCACCTCAGGTTGCGCGCCTGCGGAAAGCACAACCAACGTTCCGTCTTCACTCAAACAATATATTTTATCATCTGCACCCGTGGGCGAAGCATAAAAAATCTCCCGCACCCCCAGACGCCCCTGCCAGACCTTCTGTCCGGTGGCAGGCTGAAAACACGCCAATGTCTGGCGATCACCGTCCAGAACGAACAAGTGTCCCTGATAATACAATGGCGTCGGCACATCCGGAATGTTCGTTTCCGTCCGCCACGCCACAGATTCCTCTCCCACCACTCCCGCACCACCGCCGCGCAGTGCAACGAGCTGTTCCCTCTTGGGCCCGATCGCAAAAATAAAACCCGGCGCCGTTACCGCGCTGGGCACAATGCGTCCACCCGGATTCTTACTGCGGTTCAGCCCGGCGAAGCGCCATACTTCTGTGCCATCGTCCGGACGGTGTGCCGTCACACAATCCGCGCCCACCAGGACAATCTCCATCCCCTTGCTGCCTGCGAATGGCATCGGTGTCGTGTAGGCCTCCATCGCTTCCTCGCGCGCGTCCGTCTTGCGCTCGTGATTCCACAAAACCTTGCCGGTTGCAGGATCGATGCAAATCAGCCAGGACTTGCGATCCGGCATTTTGTCCATTGCGTGGCCGTAGGTGGGCGGATTGCGCTGGAGAATCGGCACGTACAACCTGTCCTCGAACAAAAGCGGACTTGCCCCGTATAAAAACATGTTTGCAAACGTGCCAAACTGTTCGCTCAATTGAACCTGCCAGATTGGTGTTCCGTCAAAATCAAATGCCGCAAAATCACTTGTCCCGAATAGCGCATACACTCGGCGGCCATCGGTGACTGCGGAGCAGGAAGCCATGTTGTTTTTGCCGCTGACCTTGTCACCCTTGCCAACCACGCGCTGCCAGCGCACTTTGCCTGTGCCACGGTCCACACACAGCAGGACCAGGTTTTTCTGTGCGTCGGCACTGGGCACAAAAATGGCATCGCCCCACACCACCGGCGTGGCCCCACTACGTCCAGGCATGGGAGTGGACCACCGGAGATCCTCCTGCTTGCTGAAACGGGCTTTCAAATTTGTTTCCGTGGTCGAACCGTTGAGTAACGGCCCACGCCATTGCGGCCAGTTCTCCCCGTGAAGAAACGTGACGGTCAATAACAATGCCCCCCATGCCACCCACGCTCTCGAGAGTCGCGCTTTAGAATTCATGGAATCCGAATGAGTTTGCCAACATTTGTCGTGGCAAATGGCATTGTGACTCCCGGCACCTGGGTGAACTTGAATTCATCCAACGTAAGTCGCTCCACACGATCCGCATTGATGACCGGCCGCAGATCGTCCAAGGTCAGACTGAAGCGCACATCTTCCAGTGTGAGCGTTTGGACATTTCGCGCATAAAGCCCCCACGCCGGCAACGGCCGCGCATCCACTCCCGGTCCTTTCACTGGTTCCGTCGCCTGCGAGGCCTTGCCACCCCCGGCGTATTCCACCTCCACATCCCGAATCACCACATTGGTCATCGGCGTGTCCGACCAACTCTCGACAGAGATGGCAGAGCGATAAACATCCGTCGCATGCAAACCATTGATCGTGACCCGGCCCACGGTATTTCCCGGCTTGGTCCATAGCGTTATCGGGGAGGCTACATGTTGCATCACATTATTCGCCAGCAACACATCATCCAGCGGCCCGCGCGTGGCATCCCATGCGCCTGGTTGAAGAATGATGCCCGACAGCATATTGGTTCGACGCATCGCGCCGGACGTGCGGTGGGGCTGCTCACCGGGACCGCGAAACATATTATTCGCAATGGTCAGGCGCGTGGCGGGGCCAATGAGCCGGATGCCGTTGCAGGAAGAGTTGATCAGACAATCCTTGATGACGGTGTTATTCCAATAGCGCCCGGCAATGGCGTCGTCGCCCGTGAAAAACTGGCAGCCAATAATGCTCACGTTCTGACACCAGCGTTCCGACGCACCCCGCCAATGCACCCCGTCCCAGCCGCCAACAATCTTGACGTTGCGAATCTCCACGTCGTCGCTCACCTGAAAGAAGATCGCGTAATTCGCCGCATCGACAATCGTCACGTCGCGCAAACTGAATCGGCGACAATTCACAAAAATGATGGTGTGCGGTCCCCGCATTTTCTCTTCACCCGTTGGATCGAACACCTTGTTTCCATCGATCGTACCCAATCCCGTGATGGCCACGTCCTCAACATTTTCCCCGACAATCAGACCGCGATGCCATTTGCCCCACTTGGCCTCGGGCATGTATTCCGGAGTTTTAGGCTGCGAGTAACACGCCAGATTGGTCGTGCCGATGAGCCGGGCCCCAGCGTCCAGTTGCAGCGTCACGCCACTGCGCAGATGAATGGTGCCAGAAATGTAGCGTCCCGGCGGGAAAAGCACCTGTCCCCCTCCCGCCTTCGCAGCCGCGTCCAGTGCTGCTTCAATGGCAGGCGTGTCCAGCGTAACGCCGTCTCCCATCGCGCCGTGCGCGCGAACATCGAATATGCCCGGTTTTAATTCCGCAGCCGTAAGCGCCGCGGCGGCAATGAGAACAGCAAGGCCGAACACAAGTAGTCGCCAACACCCGCGAGTGGTTTGCGAACCGAGAACTGTAAACTTGGAATTGATCATGGGCTTCGGGAATAATGTTTCCAGTAATGATCGATTTTGAAAAGACAAAACCTTAGCCTCAATTCCTCCACCATTTCCAAAATCAAGAATCCCTAAACGCCGAAAAGTTTGACGACCAATCAATCCATTTCAATTCCAAAAGCCGTGCGTATCTCACTGGCGCATGGGTTCGTCCGCTTTGATCCACACCGCATCAAGCGGCAAAGCCCTCTTCTGCCTGCCAGAACTTTTTATGGATTGAGGCGCCAGAGGGTAAAATTGAGTACGCCTGCAAAACTGACCCATGCCACATACGGCGCCAACAACGCCCCGGCGAGAGCGTGGACTTTCCAAAACGCAAATGTTGTGAACAGCAACGCCAGCCATAGCAGCGCAATATCCACAAGGCCCAGAACTGGATTTCTCAGTCCGAAAAACAGCGGCGACCAGAGCGCGTTGAAGACGAGTTGCAGCAAAAAGAGTGACAGAGCAACCCGTTGGCAAGAGAAACCCCCTCGCTTCCAAATCAGCCAGGCAGAGATGGCCATCATGATGTAAAGTGCGCTCCAGACAGGAGCGAATATCCAGTTCGGGGGATTCCACGCGGGCTTATGCAAATCCGCATACCATTCGCCCGGCAGGAAGAAGCCCCCCATCGAAGCTGCGCCAAAGGACAGTGCCAGCAACGCGACGAGCGCCAAACCCGACCTCATCGCACTGCCTTGAACCGTTGGAACCATTTGCGTGGCCATTGACTCGTAAAATACCACACAAGCGCCCCGTTTAAAAATTGAAAACCCGTGCGTGTGGTTCTGCATTCCTGAAATACTCGATGGCGCGGGCGCGTTAAACAATCTACATTGGACCTTCGGAGCCACTGCAATGGCTTCCTTCAGTTTCAACAAACAAGCATGGTAATGACTGGTCCAATCCTCGTCACTGGCGCCACCGGTTATATCGGTGGAAGACTCGTGCCGCGTCTGCTCGAGTCCGAATTCCGAGTGCGTTGCCTGGTGCGTGATCCATCGCGGCTTCAAGGACGTACCTGGCTGGACCAAATTGAGGTCGTGTCCGGAGATTGTCTGCGCGCAGGGACGCTGCCAGCAGCCCTGCAGGGCGTGCAGGTAGCTTACTACATGGTCCATAGCATGGCGGGTGGACACGACTTTGAGCAGCGCGATGTCCAGGCCGCGAGGAATTTTGCCTTGGCAGCAAAAGCGGCCGGCGTTCAACGCATCATTTATCTCGGCGGTTTGGGCGATCCTGACTCCGCGCTGTCTGAACACTTGCGTTCGCGTCAGAAAACTGGCGCTGTGCTCCGGGAAACCGGTGTGAACGTCACCGAATTCCGCGCCTCGGTCATCGTAGGTTCAGGAAGTCTCTCCTTTGAAATCATCCGCTACCTGACCGAGCGCCTTCCGGTGATGGTATGCCCGCGCTGGCTCTACACGCGCACTCAACCCATCGCCATCCGCAATGTCCTCGACTACCTGGTCGCTGCTCTCAACTCTCCAGAGAGTACCGGACGCATCATTGAAATCGGAGGAGCTGACGTGCTAAACTACGGCGACCTGTTGCGCGGTTATGCGAAGTCTCGTGGCCTGAAACGCTGGCTGGTGCCGGTGCCAGTTCTGACGCCACGTCTCTCTTCATATTGGGTACATCTCGTCACCCCAATTCCGTCGGCCATTTCGCGTCCGCTTATTCAGGGTTTGCGAAATGACGTCATTGTTCGGGATGATTCGGCGCACCAGATCTTCCCGCAGATCAAACCGATCGACTACGCCACGGCCGTGCAACTCGCACTGGCCAACCTCGAAACCGGCCATGTCGAGACTGCGTGGAGTGACGCCCTGTCCAGCAGCCAGGGCGACGTGGCGCCTGTCGTGCTCGCGACGCAAGAGGGGATCATTCTCGAATGTCGCCAACGTGTCGTGAAGGCTCCCGCATCCAGGGTGTTTCGTATCTTCTCGAGCTTGGGCGGTGCGACCGGCTGGCTTTACATGGATTGGGCATGGCGCGCCCGTGGACTTTTCGATCGCCTATTGGGTGGCGTTGGGTTACGCCGCAGCCGTCGCGATCCGCATGGGGTCCGGGTGGGCGACGCTGTGGACTTCTGGCGCGTGGAAGCAGTGACACTGGACCGCCTGCTGCGCCTTCGGGCCGAGATGAAAGTGCCAGGGCGGGCATGGCTGGAATTCAAAGTCGAGCCTTTGGATGCTGGCACTTCGCGACTCTCGCAAACGGCGTTCTTTGCGCCTCGAGGTCTGACCGGACTGCTGTACTGGTATCTCCTCTATCCCATCCACGCCGTCATCTTCAGCGGGATGGCGAAGGCATTGGCTCGCCACGCGGAAGCTCTCGACAATTGCGACTGAAGTCACGCGCAACCGCCTGTCGATTGGCACACATCACCGGACCTATTACGAAACCACCACCAGGCCACCCATGGCTACTTGACTGAGCTGGCCACAGGAAAGCGTTTGATGATCGGAAAGTCACCCACCAGTTCGAAACTGTATTCTTCCGCATTTCCGGGGCGTCTGACACGAACTTCCTCCACCACTTTATTATGGGGATTGCAAGCCAACACGAGGAGCGTCCTGCCATCGGCGGAAAGCTTGGTGCGGACGAGCGGCTCCTTGTTAAAACTCACAAAGCTCGGATAGCGTTCGTCCCCAACGCGCCAGACATTGTTTTTCGAGGTGCGAATTTCCGGCATCTCCCAGACCGTCGAAGCTTCGATGATGTCCTTGTTCTGGCTGGCCTGCCACATGCCAAGAACGTGAAAATTGTAAAACCCGAAATACTTCGTGTAATAGTTGAGATCGGTTTCAACACCATTGATCTGCTGCTTGGCGATCGGCTCACGAGTCCGCCAGTCAGTGTAATCCTTGAGATCCTCCGAATAACGGGTCCCGATCTCCCAGCACTGGAGCCCGTCCATCACACAGTGGCCAAAAAGCGATAGCGCGTAGGTGGAAGACGCAGGCACCTGGTGCTTGAGATCTTCGAGGCGTGTCTTGCCCTTGGCATCGGTGAACCGGTATTGCGAGAGCGGATAGTTGTCCACAAATTCGACCTGGATCCAGGTGGACAGAATGTTGGTGATCTGCGGACGGGCCAGCTTGCCTTGCTCCCATTCCTGCATGAATGCGTAAAGCTGCGAGGGCTTGGAATTATTGATCCAATAGACTGAGGGATTTCCCATGTTAAGGTTGCACCGTTTGAAAACCTCGTTCATGTCGGCCCCCGGGTTATCATAAAAGTCGCGCCATTGCTTGGCACCCGCGAGATTCACTGAGCCGGTCGGCTTCCCCTCCCAGCGACCATCGAAGATGCGGAATGATGATTTCAGCACGCCTATGCCCCAGCAGCCGATCAGCAAGTCAGGCCGGCGCGTGCGCACATCGCCAATGAGCTTTGCGAAAGCTTCGTATTGGGAGTCCTTCCACGCATGACTGCCAGGTGCCTCGAAATCAGGGATGATGATGGAACATTCGTCCGCGCGCGCGTGAAACGGCTCGATCTTCCAGTTCTTTGGATTGGTCGGATCCGCTGTGAACGCGTCCTTGGCCCCATCGTGCGGTATCCACTCATTGTCGCCGAACAAAAGCGCCCGCTTCTCGCGACTGCCCCTCGCGCCGTTGTGCGTCATGGCGCATGGCGCGACATGGGTAAACCCAAAATCATACATCGGGCACTGGCCTTTGCGATCCTGTTGACGCGCCTTCGCCGCGCCCTGCCACAGGGCAAACTTGCCATGCGGCAGTGTCCAGCCACTCGGAAACCAATCACCTTCGTCAAAGTCGTACCCGAGGCGTTGGGTGGGCACATGAAACCATTCTGGCAATCCAATCCCCTGTTTGCCTCCCAAAAGAAGGATTTCCTGGTAATTCTCCTTCACTTCCCATGGCTTTGCCGGATTGTAAAACTCGACGGTAATGTTCACGGGCAGCCCGGAGAACGCCGCGCTGAATTTGTAATTCTTCAACGGCACGTCCATGGGCGCGCCCATGTTCAGTGTCCATCGTTTCCCGCAGCCATCGACCTGATAGGTGTCCCACGCAGCATCTGACACCGTGAGACCATCCTCGGTCAACACGCACTTCATGGCCAGAACATTGGCATGATTGTAGATGCCCGGGGTAATCTGCGGCCAGAGTTTCACCGCGCTCGTTTGGGCATGGGCCAGAGTGGTTGGCATGACGCTAACCAACAGGGCCACAATAAGGTGGAGCATTTTCATGCCCTTAATGTTTCAGGCCGGGATCCCAAAGTAAAGAGGCGATGCTTCAAGTTCAACAACTGCGGCATGGTGTCCCATTGCGGGGTATCAACAGTCTATATTGGCGATGCCGAACAATTTACAGAGCGATGGAATCGATGGACGCATGCGTAGGGAGCGCGCGACGTCCTACCTGCGCCGACCGCCTCCGAAGATGCTTCCCAAGAGGCCGCGCACAACCTGATTGGCAATCTGGCGGCCGATGCCGCTGCTGACGGAGCGAACGGCGCTCTTGGCCGCAATGGTGACCAGGGAATCCGGCTGGCGACCCGGGGCCCTTCCATGCAAGGCAGGTGCGGGCGCACTGCCGCCAAAGAGCGATCCAAAGAATCCAGGTTGCTCGGGAGCGATGGGTGGCGGGACCACAGGCGGCTGCGCGGCGGTTAGCTTTTCATAAGCCGATTCACGATCCACCGCTTTTTCATAAACGCCTGCAACAATCGAATTCTGGATGAGCTGCCGGCGTTGTTCGGTCGTGATCGGGCCGATCTGGCTCCGTGGCGGAACAATCCACGCGCGTTGAACGATGGCTGGCTGACCATTCTCCTCAAGGAAGGAAATCAGTGCCTCACCCACGCCCAACTCCATGATGGCGGCGGCGGTATTGATCCCGGGATTCTCGCGAAAAGTCTCGGCGGCGGCGGTCACGGCTTTCTGGTCGTGCGGGGTGAAGGCGCGCAAAGCGTGCTGGACGCGGTTTGAAAGTTGACCCAGCACGTTATCCGGCACGTCACGCGGGTTCTGGGTGATGAAAAACACGCCAACCCCTTTGGAACGGACGAGTCGGACCACCTGCTCGATTTTTTCCAGCAATGCAGGCGGCGCTTCGTTAAACAACAGATGCGCCTCGTCAAAAAAGAACACCATTTTGGGTTTCGGCAAGTCTCCGGCCTCGGGCAATCGCTCAAACAACTCCGATAGCAACCACAGCAGCAAGGTGGCGTAAACACGCGGAGATTGCAGGAGCTTGTCGGCAACGAGAATATTGACGAGCCCCTTGCCGTTGGCGTCGGCCTGGAGAAAGTCGTCCAGATTGATGGCAGGCTCGCCGAAATATTTGTCCGCCCCCTGCGTTTCTAGGGTGAGGAGGTTGCGCTGGATGGCGCCGATGCTGGCGGCGGAGATGTTGCCGTATTGGGTGGTGAACTGGGCGGCGTTGTCGCCGACGTATTGCGACATGGCGCGGAGGTCCTTGAGGTCCAGGAGCAGCAGCGCGTTTTCGTCGGCGATCTTGAAAATAAGGTTCAGCACCCCCTCCTGGACTTCGTTAAGTTGCAGTAGGCGCGCGAGCAACAGCGGGCCGAACTCAGAGATGGTGGTGCGGATGGGGTGGCCTTGCTCGCCGAACACGTCCCAAAAAGTGACGGGGCAGCCGGCGGGCGTGTAGCCATCAATCTTCAATTGTGCGAGGCGCTCCTGAACCTTGGGGGATTGCCCCCCCGGTTGTGAAATTCCGGCGAGGTCGCCCTTCACATCGGCCAGAAACACAGGCACGCCCAGGGCGCTGAAATTTTCCGCGAGAACTTGCAACGTAACGGTCTTACCCGTGCCAGTCGCGCCACTGATCAGGCCGTGGCGGTTGGCCATCTGCGGAAGGAGCACGATGTCCGATTTGTTCTTCGCGACCAGAATGGGTGAAATATTCATAAAGTGATCGACCAGAACCTTGCTCTGAAATGCTTTCAAGTCAACACTCAGCGTCGCCTTTTCCGGGCGCGTTCAGTGCGTGATCGCGGTGTTGCCGGTCCCGGTGCCGGATTCATTCATGAATGCCATTCTTTTCACTGTGGCTGCGGTGTGGTCTTTTTCGTCTGGGAACGACGCTGGCGATTCTCGTCCTGCGGCACAGGGAACCACCGGTCGAGCGCCGCTACCGTTCTTTGGATATCCGTGATCCCCTTGGGGGTCAGTGCGAAATTCAACCCTCTTTCCAAAGTTTTCCCGCAATTGTGGCGGTCACGGCCTGCATGATCACGATCACTCCAACGCAACCGTCCCACCCCGCAGTGTTCCAGAGATAACCTGGGACAATGGACCCAACACATCCGCCAAAATAATACATCCCAACATACAGACCGGCCGCAGAGGAGCGAGCCTTCCCTGCGACCCGGCCCACGTTGCTCGATGCCGCGGACTGACAGGCGAATGCGCCGGAAGCGGCCAGAGCCAGACCAAAAACCACAATAGGCAACGAATGAAACAGCGTAATCAGCATTCCTAACGCAGCGATTGCGACGGCCCCAATCAAAGTCCTCCGATAGCCGATGCGATCCAGAATGCGACCTGAAAAAGGCGTCACCACCGCGCCGATTAAATACACGCCAAAAATCGAAGCCAGTGCCGCTGGCGCAAGATTAAACGGCTCATCCGCCAGATAAAAGTTCACGTAGGTAAACGTGCCCACCAGGCAAAACAGCACGTTGAATCCCACCACGTAGGTCGCCAGAAGTTGCTTGTTGCGCAAGTGCGCCTTCAACGATGCCAGCGACGCGGCGGCGTTGTTGTGCCGCACGAACTTTGTCGAACGAGGCAAAAGCCACCATGTGGCGAACGCACCCGACAATGTCGCTATTCCGAGTGCCAGCATCGCAGCCCGCCACCCCCAATGCGCCGCAATCAGCCCCCCTGCAAAGCGTCCCACAAATCCGCCCACCACCGTGCCCGTCACATAGGTCGCCATCGTGGAGCCGACCGATTGCCGTTGTGTTTCCTCACTGATATAAGCCATGGCTACGGCAATAACGCCCGGAATGAATAGTCCCTGAAGAAACCTCCACACAATTAATTGTCCCAAACCGCTGGATGTGGCCGACAGGATCGTAGGAATGGCGAGCCCCAGCATGGCCGTAACGATCACCCGCTTGCGTCCCAACGCGTCCGCCATGAGCCCAAGAAAAGGAGCCGCCAAGGCCACCGCCAGCGCCGGAGCGCTGACCGTCAAACTCACCAGGAGCTCCGATGCGTGGAAGATTTGCCGAAATTGCGGCAGCATCGGCTGGGTTGCATACAAATTGAGAAATGTCGCGAAGCCCATGACAAATAAAGCCAGCAGTATCCCCGCCCGGCTTTGAACCTGGGCGGATCTCTCAGCCACTGCCCCGTTCACAGGCCATCCGATCTTCACGGTTTCCATTGCATTTGTGCCATTCACAGACGGGATAACCTACGTCGGCCCGGTGGGTCACATCCAATATATTATTTTTGCATTATTAATACTTTTAATGTATTACCATCCCCTAATGGAACTCCGACATTTGAGATATTTCGTCGCCGTCGCGGAGGAACTGCATTTCAGCCGCGCCGCCGAGCGCATGGGCATCGCTCAACCCCCTTTCAGCCAGCAAATCAAGACGCTGGAGGAAGAGATCGGCGCAGTGCTCCTGCTAAGAACAAAACGAAGCGTTGAGTTGACCGCGGCTGGAATGGTTTTCCTCACGGAGGCGCGCAAGACCCTCGCACAGGCCGATCAGGCCCTTCGCATGGCTCGGCGCGCAGCCCGTGGCGATGTGGGACAGTTATCCATGGGCTTCGTCAGTTCCGCGGTTTACGGCAAGTTCGCGTCCGTCTTCGGTTTCATGCGCTCCCGCCATCCAGACGTGGCGTTGGTTCTGCATGATTTGACCAGTGAAGAACAATTCGAGGCCATGAAGGAGCATCGCATCGACGTCGGCCTGGTCCGCCCTCCCGCTCTAGCAACCGGGGATTTCGAATTACGCGTTGTCTGGCGCGAACCCCTGATGGTGGTCCTTCACGAGCAAAACCCCCTGGCTGCAAAGAAACGAATATCCCTGGCAGCCTTGGCGCAGGAATCTTTCCTTCTGGTTCCGCGCCATTTGGGCCCCGGCTTTTATGATCAAGTCGTTGGCCTTTGTGCGGCGGCCGGATTTGCTCCCAGAGTGATCCAGGAAGCGCGCTCGACCCAAACCATCGTGAGCCTGATCGCAGGAGGAATGGGCGTTTCCATCGTTCCAGCCTCGATGCAATCTTTACAGCGCACCGGCATCGCATATCGCCCGCTGCAACCGCCCGTTCCCACAACTGATTTGGCCGTGCTATGGCGCAAGAATGACACGTCTCCGGTGCTTGGTTCGTTTCTGAAGATTGTTTGGGAAGTGGCGGGGTTGACTCATCACCCCGCCAAACCGATTGCGTCCGTTTGAACAATTATGGAATGGCCACGCTGCGATCAGCGCCGCCCGCCACCATTACCTCCATTACCACCATTGCCGCCACCACCGCCGCCAATTCGGGGACGATAGACTTCGAGCTTTTTATCCTTGGCGTTGATACGCTCATGCCCCCGGCCTGGCGCAGGCGTGTTGCGATCCTCTATGTGGATCGTTTCAAATCTGCGTCCTTTTGCAGCCGAAACCCTCGAGGGTTCAATGCCATGATTGAAAACCGCCACATGCGTTTCGCCACCCACGACACTCCGATTTACCGAGTAGTTGTTAATGATGGTGGTATGCCCAAATTCCGAACGCATATGCGCATCGCTGCGGAAATGACCGCGTATGGGTTCCCCCATGTTGCGCATTGTGGAAAAACTGAAATGCGCAAAACCAAGGCCAAAATCGAAGCCCGCTTCCACACGCCTTCCATGAAAGAGGAAATATCCGCGACCTGTGTCATAGACCGCGCCCGGAGGCAATGGAGCCCAGCCGCAATAATCGCCGCCTGAACGCCACGCCACCCACGAGGGTCCCCAAACGCGATCCGGGAACCAGATCCAGCCGTGATGCGGATGCAACTGCCAGCGGCCGTAATGAAATGCAGCCCAACCCCACGTATAATCCGAGGTCCAATACCAGCCCTGATCCGTCCAAACCCAGCGACCCTTATCCCAGTATGGTCGCCAATCCGGCGAGCCAATCACAACCGTCGGCTGCCAGCACCATTGACCGTCCTCAGCGAGAATCCATCGCCCATAAGGACTAAGCTCCTGATAAAAATAGGCCACATCCGGATTGGCCGCGGGTTGCGTGACCACGGTTGTAACCGTCGAGGAAACGCCTGGCTGTGGCTGCCACTGTGGCGCTTGAGTCGGCGTGGAAATTTGCTGCGTTTGCGGCGCTGCCATTGCAGGTTGCGGCGCCGCAGGCAGCGTGGCAGCCGTTCCATGTCCGCTCGCAAGCATGGCATTCAAAACCGCTGCCGAAACACCCCTGTTGCGCAAATTGAGAATGCTGTCAGCCGACAAATCGTAGTTGATATCCTTGTTTTGAATGTAGGCTACAATCGTTTCCTCGTTCACGGCCGCATCCTTCAATTTGAGAACTTCGTTCACAGCGACCGTGTTCTCAGCTTGAATGCAGGCTGTGGCACCCCAGAGGGCGAGTGCGATCAAACCGACCTTCCGTCCAAAATTGTTTATATGCATAATCCTGTTCCCTTCGAACGGTTGGACGTTGCATGCGCCGTGCACATTCAGCACGCGCCTGCCACACACACAACCATTGAAAGCATCATTCACAACACAACACCTTACAAGAGAATATGTAACAGTGATTAAATGCAGCCCCTCATCAACCAGTCTGCAAGCAGAGTTCTTCCACTAAGTCTGCTCAATTACCCTGTTTAATTGACTCTTGAGGTGCGACACCAGCCAGGGGTTGGTTCTTAACCACCTGCCACACGACTTTTTGCACCACCGCCATCAGCTTGGAATCCGATACCTTATAGGGTTCACCGGGAAAACCCTTGGGGTCCTTCTTGAAAACTGTCGCATAAAACGTGCATCCCACAATATAGGATCCAGCATCCGTGAGATGGATGGCATCCTTGTACACGTCGTAGATACCCTTATAGCCAGGCAACTCGCCGGACTGCATCACTTTGTCCAACTCGAACATGACGTGCCCCACGGGAATCATTAGGACCGGCTTGTGTACGGTTGGATTTACCTTGCGCAGGATGCGGGTCAGCGTTTCGAAGTAATCCGCTGTTTCGTTGCTGGTATCCCAACCCCCGGTGTATCTGGTCTGCCAGCGTTGGCCAAAAGCATCGACCTGGCTCCAATCTGCGGTTTTGCCGGACGCCGGTTTGTCATAGGCGTCCTTGTCAAAATCAATGCCCTTGCCTTTCACCAGCATTCGCGGCCAGCGCGCGTATATATAAACCTGAGCGTTCGGGCTGCGTTGCAAAGTCAGGTCGAGATATTTTTGCGCGTAAAGAATGTCGCCCTGTTCGTCAGCCTCCTTGGGATCCGCATTGGCCAGCAGACGATCGAATGGCTGTAGTGTCACCGCATCCCATTCGAAATCTCGCAATGCCTGAATGCTCCCGCCATAAGGATTCTTGGTGAATCCACAGTCTTCGGGTTTGCCTTCTGCCGCGCGCCACAACCAGAAGAGCGGACTGCCGGGGATCATCTGTCGCCCCCACTTCAGTTTGCAGTCCATGCCTTGAACCGCCTCAGCGAAGGCATCGTATTTGATTGTATCAGTGACACTGTTGCCAATGAAATAGACGCGCATGGTTTGTGATGAGGCGGACAGTTCACCTGCAACAGCAGGTCTGCTCAGCATGGTTATTGCCACGAAAAGGATCGCCGTCAGTTGGAAGAGGGATTTCATGCGCTGATCATTGGTGTTTACCGGAAGAACGACCACCTTGATTCAAATACGGCTTCAGTGCTGCAAACCAATTCCGGGCTAGTTTTTCATCTCCGGCCAGATTGGGATGCACCCAGTCCACTGTGTGAGCCTCGGGTTTCTTGGGATCACTGATCCACCCGGGGGAATGATCCACAATGACAATCGGCGAATCAACGCCGGTTTGGGCTTTGGCGAGTTCAGTCATGGCGGCGCGCATCGCAGGAAATGGCTCCCATTCCTGATGGCACTGGCCGAGCAGGATGACAACCTTTGGATTCTTCTGCCGCAGGCTCGAGATTATGTCGCTCATCGCCACACGGACGCGCTCAACGCTGGCTTTATGCTCCTCTGGCGTTTTACCATTGGCGTCATTGGAACCCAGCAGTATCAGTGCAACATCGGGCGTGTAGTCCTGCATCCACCCGGGCATTTTGGCGGCCACGTCCACCGCCTTCCATCCCCAGTGTCCTTCATGATCGCGATCGAATTTCCTGCCCTTGTAATCAGCCCAATCAGGATCACCC
Source organism: Verrucomicrobiia bacterium (assembly GCA_963664225.1). Lineage (GTDB taxonomy): Bacteria > Verrucomicrobiota > Verrucomicrobiia > Limisphaerales > UBA1319. The sequence continues at coordinate 5,364,321 of OY760937.1, read as the reverse complement.
TCAAAACCACCGTGCAAGGATCCCACTAAATCGAAGTCCGCTCCGGCATCGACGAGCAGCTTCCAAAGTGGATATCGATAGCTGAAAGTTGGAGTCCAGGCTTCACCGCCCTTGCTTTGCGAGCCACGACCTTGTGTGATCGAATCGCCAATGGCCACAATGCGCAACGGGGCAGCTTGGAGATCAAGCGCCAACAGGCAGGCCAGCGCCCCGATAATGCTGCTCCAGGTCAATTTCATAAAATGTGTATTCACCTTATGGACGAAGGGTTTATTGTGCCGTCGCTGCGGTCACCGCCAGCAACGCCAACGTGCCCGAATTGCTTTCGCCGGGCATCACATCCAGCGATTGGATCTCCACATCCGGGCGCGGATTATTCCATTGCTTGGAATAAACGACTGCTTGGAATTCAGTCCCTTTGTAAGGTTGGGTCCACGCAACCTGTGCGCCCGGCAAGGCCTGCACTGATTTCGCTTTATAATCATCCACATCGGACTCGCTATAAACCGGCACAATCTCTTTAGTCCCGTCGGCATAATGAACCACATAACGAATAATTTCATCCTTCTTGCCTTTTTTCTTCTCGTCTTCGTTATGGCGCTGGTTGATCCGTGCCGTATGGAGAAAGAACAACGCGTCCGCTTTGCGGCCCACCGCGATTCCTTTGACTTCTTTTGGCAACTGGTTCGGCAGGTTCGGTCCGGCCAGCATGATGCATGTAGGTACCGGCGAAGTGCGGAAATCGTAAATATCGTAAGTGACCCCGGCCAGCTTCTGCTCCCCGGTGGGCATGTCTTTGAGTGTGAACGACGCATCGCCAAACCACCCGCGCTCGGTGCGATACTGCGTCGCGTGCTTCGAGAGGTCGATCGGCGCATAAGCCAGACGCGCGCCCGCGATGATCGTTTTCCCACCGCCAAAAGGAGCGCCCAGGTTCCGCAGAATGGAAGCCATCACGCTGCGCTTCTTCGCCGCGTTGATCGGCACTTCCTCGGTGTCCTTGAACCACATGTTCGCCAGAACAATGCCTCCCTTGCCACGCGGATATTCAACCAGCCCGCCGCTGTTAAGCATCAATTTGACTTGTTTCGAGAATTGGTCTGGCCTCTTTGCAAAGAAGGAAATGTTGTCGCATCCGATCAACGGAACGCCATTGGCCCGTTTGGTTGGAGCATCGTCGTATTCCGCATGTCGAATGGCAATACGCGTCGCGGTCCTGGACGGCTTGATGTCGAAAGTCGCCGGCTCGCCATCAGGTGGCACATTGAAGCTCAGTTTCCCAGCTTCATCGCCATCGAGAATTAATTCCACACGACGGGTTGCATTGTAGAGCACGTTTCCATCCCACGTCCATGCGACCAGTTCCTGGGACTTCGGCAATGTCAGGTTGTAGGTATTCGCCGTGGCCGGATGGTTCTGGATGTACTTCCAACCATCGGCGCTCGTCATGCCATTGACGAAGTTATACCACGCCTCACTGTCCCACTTGCCGAAAGGCGCCACTTCGTCGCCATCCACAACATACTGAAACGTGTCCGACGCCACGAAATTGCCTTCCTGGAATGAGAAAATGCGCTCCGAGGAATAAAGCGCCACATCGCTGAGCGTGACTCCCGCCAGGAGCTTGCTTCGCGGAATGGCAATCGTCACCCGTTCCCGCCGGAATGGACGAATCATGTGCTCAAACCCAACCACACGGTTGTAATCAGCCAGACCATCGGGCGTCAGACCGTGCAGAACCAGCCACCCTCCGCCCTCATTGAAGGATTTCAGCTTGTCCTTGTTCTCCGCGATTACCTTGAGGTTGGCCGGTGTGGCGGAAACTATCGCGATCTTCCCCTGCCCCAGCGCATCCAAGGGATTGCCTGCTGGCGTGTATTGCAGATTGATCGCATCAAGAATTCTTCCCAGTGCAGGTTCCACCGCAGCCGCCGTTTTCTGAAATTCCAGACGATACCCCGCGCTGAACTCCAGCGCGTTGAGCATCAGCGCCTGCGCTGTCGGATTCGTCCCGAGCTTCTGGCCCACGACGAGTTGGCAGAGTGTCACCATGCCGTCGTTTACCGGTATGGTCAGCAATGCGGAGTTGAGCAGCGATTCGTTGCACTGAACCAGCGAACGCGCCCCGCGCTGCGGTTTCAGATAAGCGTTTTTGTAAACCACTTCGCCGGGCTCCCAGGTAAAGAAGTCCTTGTCCTGCAGCCCGCGAAGTAGCGGATGCGACACGTCTTCGGCAAATGCGGTGCGTCCGATATTCGTTTGAAACTCCGCCTCTGCGGGATTGAGTCCGCCGTAACGCAATGGATTCTCCTGTTCGAGCAGGATGACACGCCCCCCGCCGGCGGCATATGCAGCGAACGCAGTCGATGACGCATCGGCGGCGCCAAGGGCATCCTCACCGAGCAGCCAGAGTTTTCCCGGCTCGGATGGCGCGGCAATGCTATTTAATGGCGTGAACGCCACTCCATGCGCCTTGAGAAACGCCGTGGCGCCTCCCTTGGGATCGTAAACATACAGATCGGTCGCCTTCAGACCCGCAACCTTTCCGGGTATTGCCAAATCCTTGTCGGCCGGCAGCACCGACAATTCCTTGACCGTCCGGAAGATTTCCGTCCCCTTCGTCGCAAGCGTCAGCACCCATTCGCCTTCAAGCCGCTGTTGGGTTGAGGGAATGTCCAATTCGACATCGAATTTCTCATTTTCACCTGGCGCAACATTATGCGTGGTCGAACTCGAAGCGACTTCCTTGTTGTTGAGCGTAAGTTTCCAGGTAAACGTCAGTGGATCGGGGAATCTTGTATTGTTGAAAATGCCGACAGTTCGTTTGGCTTTCTGGCCCGATGGGAACGTGTAGTCCCATTGGCGAACCAGCACGGCGCGGGGAGCCCATTCGTTGTATTGCGAGCCGTCCGAGTCAGTGGTCATCTGGCAGAAATCGCAGGCAGCCACCCCAAACCATCGGTAGCCTTGTGAAATGACCTGCATCGCCTTGCCCACAGCGGGCCGGTTCCCGGATTTCCCGAGAAACACCTGCTCGCCTCCGAAATAGGCATAGGCGGGGTTGATGCCCGCCGCAAAAAGTTCCTCTCCAATGAACTTGGGACGTTTCTGGTCCCAGATCCACGGATTCTGATTTTCGTTCGCCTCGTAAGCGAGCTGTGGATAATTCCAAAACGGTTTTGTGGTGTAATGATCTCCGTGAACAGGAAGCGTCTGCGCGCGGGTGGCGCCGCCGCCGTCAATCATGATGGGCCGTGTGGGATCGACCTTTTGAATCGCCTCCCAGGCCCGGGTCAACGTTGGCTCCCATTTGTCGAGGGCGCCCATGTTGCGGGCGTTGATGAAATTGATTTCGTTCTCGACCGACCAGATCATGATGCTCGGATGATTGCGCTCGCCCTTGATCGCCGCCGTTATTTGATCGATCCAATTGGTCCCTAGGTCAGGAAGCAAACCGGGCATGTATCCAATGGCCTCGCCATCCAGGCAGCTCGAGCGCCGGATCAATTGCCCTCCACGATCCATGAACGTGAGCGCCTCCTCCGGCTCGACACCCAGCCACTTGTAAACGTGCGTCCACATCCGCGCGAAGCCGGAGTTGTAATGCGGGTCCTTGTGCGCAGCCAGGAATTTTTCAGGAGTGTCGCCGGGCAGTCCGTCCGCGAATCCCTGCCAGTTGATCCCGTTTAATTTGAGATGAATTCCATCTCGCGTCCATTCCCGGAATCCGAAGAGCGTTTCCTGGATATCGACCGTTTTGGAGTCAATGGCCACCGTGGTGCGCAACCGGTAACAAGTCGGCTCGTCAGGCCACCACAGCTTTGGATTCTCCCAATCCAAATCCGTTACAATCTTCGCCTCGCCCCCACTGACATCGACGGATGGCAGAGTCCATCGCTTTTCCACCTCGCCGCTCTTGTCGTTGACCGCTTCGACCGTGACAACCGCTTGCCTTGTTGCGGCCAGATTGCTCTTTAGCTCAATCTCCACGCCTAGTTTCTTGTTGGCCACCGACGGTTTGCAGAACACATCTGCGGCATACGTCGAACCTGCAGCCACAAACTCGGGTGTTCCAATGATGCCCATCAACTTTTGATTCCACACCGGATAAACCAACTCCTGGAAACCTTCGCTCAGATACTTCAACGGCAGATTCCAGCGTTTGCGCAGCACCAGTGGATCGGCCGCGTCCGCTTTGTAGCCATACCAGGCGTCCTTGATGCCCACCCACACCTCGTTCATGCCGGGCTTCGCAGCCTTGCTGATATCGACCTGAAAGCGCGCGAATGGACTTTTCTCGAATCCGCAGAATTGCCCATTCACGTAAATGGTCGTATTGAGGCTGTTCGCCGGAAACACAAGGAAGAAGGACCGCCCCTTCTGCGATTCGGGAATGTGGACCCTGGTGCGATACCACAGCCGGTGCGCAAACACCAGATCAGCGCGTTCGTTTTTATCGCCTGGCACTTGCATCGCCGTCCAGCGCGGCTGGGCTGGAAAGCTGGTGATCGGCGCGGCAACCATTCCCGGCAGTTGTTCGTCGTGGCGACAGATTTCCCAGGTTCCATTCAGCGGGATCGTCATCCGGGCAGACGGATCCTTGGGCTCTGGCAATGCGAAAACGTGTTTGGCAGCCGCCCGGTCATTATCGTTTTGATGATCCTCATCCGGCTTACAGGCCTGGTAGGGGAAAAATTCGCCCGCGGACAAACAAACGCAATCCAGCGCGAACAGAATCTTCTGCGGCTTGCCCTGCTTATCGTGGGCCTTCGGCAGACGAAAACTCAGCGTATGCCGACCGGCTGTAATGGGCTGATGACCGAGCTTCAGCCAGGCGACCTCGGTCCAAAAGCTCAACTCCATCAGGTCCGTGGTGAGTTGCTCGGGAGAGACGGCGGACCACTCGCCCTGATCCACCCGCCACTCGAAGGCCGAGCGGACAAACTCAAAACCGATGCGCGTCCAGATTTCGTGATCGCCGGACGCTTTCGCCTCAAACGCATAATCCACCAGCACCCCTTCCGCCGGAGCTTCCTTCTCCAGCTTGTCGGCGTCGATGCTGATTTTGAGCCAGTTTGTGCCCGACAGAAATTGCGGATTCCCCACACCCTCAGCCGCCTGCCGGTAATTGCACTGGCTCGGATTCTCCCCTTCCAGCCACACATACGCGGGCGTCGCGGCCCGGGTGCCATGCACCAGAACGGCAAACGCAGCCAGCCTCACAACAAACTTCCAAAGCAGAACAGGTTTCAGCTTCATTCAATCAAAACGTTTTCCAATTCAGTACTCCTCCGCACAAGCGCAAATCAACAGGGACGGCGGTGGCCACCACCTATACAAAAGCATCCCACCAGAAGCCAGCTTTTCATATTCAAAATGGCCCGGATGGAAAATACCGTCATCCCTGCGATTCCACTTTATAAAAACCAAGAACAAGTTCATGATCCAGCCATGAACCGCCGAAAATTCTGCTCCTCACTGACTGGGCTGGCCGCTCTGGCTGCAACACCGTCACTTGTCCAATCGAAAACACTTCAGACTCAGGACACGGCGTTGCCCCAAACGAGCGCGGGTAAGAAAGCGCAGACAATGACCTGCGATATTCCCCGCTCCTGGCGGCGAGCCGGCCTGATCATCCAGCGGGGCATGGGTGGTCCAGGGTCCAGTGTGGTCGGCGATCCCTGCATCGTGCGCGACGAGGACATCGGCGGCTGGCGCATGTTTCTCTTTTTCGAGCCCCCGGGCTGCGGCCAGGCCATCTGCCCGCACGGGTTGGAACCGGGACCGGGCCACTGGAAACTGGAGGGGCCGCTGGTCTTTACCAATCCGCAACAAGTGAGCGGTGGTTCCACGCAAAAACCCTACGTCGTGATGGATGCGCATCGTCCAAACCATCCCGCCAAAATCGACGGCCAGTACAGGCTCCTGAGTGTGAGCTGGCAGGACGGCCACAAGGTCGTTCAACAATCTGTGGCTGACAAACTGGCAGGCCCCTGGACGGTAAAACCGGAACCATTGATCGTTAATGGTGGACCTGGCGATTTCGATTCCAAACACGTTGACGCAGTCACTGGCTTCCACTTCCCCGAGCGCAATGAAATCCTCTACTTCTACATGGGCTACCCCGAAAAGGCCCAGTCCCGGCGCATCAGTCCCTTTGGTAATGCGCAGGCCGTGGCCGTGCAGCGTGTCGGCGAGTCCACTGTGCGCAAGCTGGGAGAAATCCTGCCTCCCTGCCAGACAGCGGGACATTGGGCTTCGGGATGGGTGGGCGGCCTCCAAATCCTGCCCGGCAGAAATCACCGCTGGATTGCCATCATCAACGCATCCCCAACCGCTCCCCGGCATGGCGACAAAGAGGTCTTTAGCGAGGAACCGCCGCCCAGCCTGGGTGGCTTCGCCTATTGCGACGAGGAATGGCCGGTTCGCGGATGGCAATGGTGTCCTCAACCCATCGAATGGATTGAGAATGTTCCCGCGCAGGCCCAAGCCCTGGGCGAAGGCACAAACTTGTGGCGTCAACATATTCTAGTCCTGCCTGACGGACGGATGTCCCTCTATTACAACAGCGGCTACTACGGCAAAGAACAACTCTACTGCAAAATCGCGGAAGGCAAAAATGTTCACTTGAGATAATCACCACAATCAGGAAGTCAAAAATCGACATCACCCGGTCAAAAATCGACATTCCAATACTCTGGCGATGACACCGGTCATGGAGTCATACTGGCCATCTCAATAAAGAAGCAAAACCATGAAAACATACACGATCCCGCTGTTCGCCTCCTGCCTCGCGGCGGTGCTGCTGCCTGCGCTCAGTCATGCAGCCGATGCTCCAGATCCGGTCCAGATACCGAAGATCGCCCCTGGCCCATTCGCTCCCACCTTCGAATCCCTCAAGCAATACAAATACCCGGACTGGTTTCGGGATGCCAAACTGGGCATCTGGGCTCACTGGGGGCCCCAGTCCGTCCCCATGGCTGGTGATTGGTATGCGCGCAACATGTACATCCAGGGACAGGGCCAATACGAAGACCATTTGAAAAATTACGGTCACCCTTCCGAAAAAGGTTTCAAAGACATCATCCCCCTGTGGAAGGCCGAGAAATGGGACCCCGATCGTTTGATGGGCCTCTACAAGAAAGCGGGCGCGCACTATTTCGTCAGCATGGGCGTGCATCACGACAATTTCGACCTCTGGAACTCCCATTCCAACAAATGGAACGCCGTCAACATGGGCCCGCACCGCGACGTCGTGGGCACATGGCAGGCCGCCGCGCACAAAAAGGGACTGCGCTTCGGGGTCTCCGAACATTTGGGTGCCAGCTTCACCTGGTATCAGGTCAGCCACGGCTCGGATAAAACCGGTCCCAAGGCGGGCGTGCCCTACGATGGCGCCAATCCCCAATACCAGGACCTCTACCATTTCCCGGCGAAACCCGGCGATACCGGTTGGTACAGCAACGATCCCCGCTGGCATCAGGAATGGTTCGGCCGCATTCAAGACCTCATCAACAATTACGATCTCGACCTGCTTTACACCGACGGCGGCGTGCCCTTCGGCAACGATTTCGGCCGTGGCATGATCGCGCACCTTTACAATACGGACATGAAGCGCCACAGCGGCCGCCTCGAAACCGTTTACACCTGCAAACAAAAATCCGATGGCATGTGGGTCGAGGACCTCGAGCGCGGTGTCATGCCTGGCATCCGGCCTCAACCCTGGCAGACCGATACCTCCATTGGTGATTGGTTCTACAACAAAAACTGGAAATTCCGCAACGTGGACTGGGTCATCAACATGCTCGTGGACATCGTCAGCAAAAACGGAAACCTGCTCCTCAATGTCGTGCAGCGCCCCGATGGCTCGATCGATCCCGAGGTGGAAACGCTCCTCGGTCAAATGGCCGACTGGACCGCAGTGAACGGCGAAGGCATTTTTGGTACGCGCCCCTGGATCGTCTATGGCGAAGGCCCCACAAAGGCCAAAGGTGGAAATTTCAAGGAAGACTTCGGCTATAGCGCTGCAGACATTCGCTTCACCTCCAAAGGCAAAACCCTCTACGCCTTCGCCCTGGGTTGGCCTGCCGATGGCAAACTTCTCATCAAGACTCTGGCCAAATCTCCCACCAGCGGAAAAATCACCAAAGTCAGCCTCGTCGGTTACAAAGGCAAAATCCAGTGGACTCAGACTGCGGATGGCCTCGCCGTCACCCTGCCCGCGAAATTCTCCGATCACGCCATCGCCCTGAAAATCAACGGGCAGCGCCTCAACGATTTCACGCCGCTCACCGCCAGCGCTGGCATTGCCCCGGTCAATCCGGATGCCAATGGCAACATTACCCTTCCGGTGGCCAACGCCCAACTCACAGGAGCCATCCAGACGGAACAAAAAGGCGAGCATGAAAACCTCGGCTATTGGAATTCCGCCTTTGATTCTGTTTCCTGGAAATTCAGTGTTCCCACCGCAGCCACCTACGAAGTCAGCTTCGAAACCGCTACCGCCATGTCCGGCAGCGAGGTCGTTGTGGAACTCGCCGAGCAGAAACTCAACGTCCCCATCCCCGGAACGGGCGCATGGGAGACCTTCAAACCCATCGTTGCCGGCCGTGTGGAAATCACAAAAACCGGGGAACAACTCCTGACGATTCGCCCGCGCGACGAGAAATCCTGGAAGGCCATCAACCTTGCGGAAGTCAAACTCCGCAAAGTCCAAAAATAATTAAGCACCTCGTTTCTTACGATTCAATCAGGCGCGGGAAATATTTTCCGCGCCTTTTTCATGCCCGGGTCCAAACCCCATGTCCCTTTCTTCAAATTGCCGCCACGCACTGATAAAGCGTGCGACCTCGGGGATAAGCGGTTGATCCGGTAATGAATATCTGGCGTCCGGCAACGACAAACGGAGCCGCTCCAAGAAGCCGCTGGCCAATACCCGCCTCCTTCTCCAACATGTTCACCCAATCCGCGTCCTGGGAAAGCACGATGACATGATTGGGGGATGAGACCACGACTGAAAAAGGTATAAGCTGCGTGATGCCGTGCCGGGGTTCCGACACGATTTCGATTGTTCGCTGCGCCTCCTTGATATCGAGCTTGATCATCCGGGCCACAGCCTCCGGTCCGGCGTCTCCCAGCACACCGCTCACCCAATCCAGCAGGAGATTGCGCACCACGATCAGGTCCGTGGCATGGGCGATTGCCTTGATCCCGCCGCTCTTGCGGATCGCCTTTACCAGTCCTGAAACTTCCTTGAGATAAACGTTCTTTTGCGCCCCGGGAATGTAATACATGAACACCAGGTGGACCGGTTCCCCGTCCGACGCGCCGTATTCGATCCCTGCTGGCGCCCAGCCAATCGCGCAAAACAATTCCCCCTCTTCACGCTTGGCGCGCACATGCGGACATCCCACGCCCAGTCCAATGCCCGTGTTATACTCCAGCTCCCGTCGCTGAATCTCCTCGATCGCGTCCGTCCCCACCTCGATGTCGGGGTTGGCGTCCAGAATGCGCGCCAAAAATTCGAGCGCCTTCTCCTTGTCCACCGCGGGCAATTCAAAGAGACGGCCATCCTGTAAAGCGTTTAAAATACTCCGCATATCAATCCATCCCAAACCGACGTGTAAACCACATCTTCACACAATGTGTAATCACACAATAAGAGACGAGAAAACCCGCAAGCCAGACAAAAAACACTCCGGGCAGAGGCGTCAAACCCAAAAACCGCGCCAGCGGTGAAAAAGGCAGCCACACCCCAATGGCCATCACCAAAAGCGTGCCAAAAAGCATCGGCTTGCTCGGCCGGCTCTGAATGAATGGTATCCGCTGCGTGCGGATGATATGCACAATCAGCGTCTGCGTCAGCAGCGATTCCACAAACCACCCCGTGTGAAACAGGCTTTCGTAATAGGCCTTGTCCACCGGACCGGCCTGCGAAAACGCCGCGCATTTGAAAAAATACAGCATCAGAAAGAAGGTCGCGTAATCGAATATGGAGCTGATCGGCCCGATGAATACCATGAAGTTGCGGATGCTCTTGATATTCCACTGTCTCGGCTTGGCGAGATATTCCTCATCCACATTATCCAGCGGAATGCCGACCTGGGACACGTCGTAAAGCAGGTTGTTCACCAACACCTGGATTGGGGCCATCGGCAAAAACGGCAGAAAATAAGCCCCTCCCACCACGCTGAACATATTCCCGAAGTTCGAACTCGCGCCCATCTTGATATACTTGAGAATATTGCCAAACACCTTCCGCCCCTCAATAATCCCTTCCTCCAGCACCAGCAGGCTCTTTTCCAGCAGAATAATGTCGGCGGATTCCTTCGCCACATCCACAGCCGTATCCACGGAAATCGCCACATCCGCCGCCTTCATCGCCAGCACGTCGTTGATCCCATCCCCCATGAACCCGACCACATGCCCCCGGGCTCGGAGCGTCTGAATGACTTTCTCCTTCTGATCCGGCGACAAACGGGCCAGCACATTGGCTTCGTCCACCTCTTTCGCAAATTGTTCCTCACCCATGGCCGCCAACTGCGGTCCGGTCACAATTTTGCTGATCGGCATGGCCACATCGTGGCAAACCTTGCGCGTCACTAATTCATTGTCACCGGTTAAAATCTTCACCTTTACTCCCGAGCGCGTAAGCCCCTCGATCGCCCTGGCTGAGGTATCCTTGGGCGGATCGAAAAAAGCGATGTATCCCAGCAGCGTTAAACCCGCCTCGTCCGCCACATTGAAACTCTGTTTGCCCCGATCAAATTCCCGGTAGGCAATGGCCAGAACACGATACCCCTCCGCACTGAGGCTTCGGTATTCATCCATCAAATCGTCCCGAATCAACTGAATCAGCGGGTTGATGTCGTCGTCCACCTGGTAATTCTCACAGACTCCCGCCACCTCCTCCACCGCCCCTTTGCAGATCAGCACATGGCGATCCTCATAATCGATCACCACCGACATGCGTCGCCGCTTGAAGTCGAATGGAATTTCATCCACTTTGCGACAATTACGCTCCACATCCAACTCCTTGTGAGCCAGAATGGCCCTATCCAGTAAATTGCGCAAACCGGTCTGGTAAAAGCTGTTCATGTAGGCGTAGCGCAGCACATCCTCGCTCGTCCGGTTGGCCACATCCACATAGCGCTCCAGCACCACATGATCCTGCGTCAGCGTGCCCGTCTTGTCCGTGCAGAGCACATCCATCGCGCCAAAATTCTGGATGGCGTGCAGGTGCTTCACGATCACCTTCTTGCGCGCCATCTGCATCGCCCCCTTGGAGAGGCAAACCGTGATGATCATCGGCAGCATCTCCGGCGTGAGCCCCACTGCAACCGACAACGCGAAGAGCAGCGCCTCCGACCAATTGCCTTTTGTCAGCCCCACGATCAAAAACGTCGCCGACACCATCACCACCATGAAACGGATCATCAACCAGGTGAAATCCCGAACCCCGCTATCAAAGCTCGTCGGCGCTCTGCGAGCCAAAAGTTTCTGAGCCAGAGCTCCAAAATACGTCCGTGCTCCGGTGGCCAGCACCACACCATGTGCTGTCCCGCTTAACACGTTGCATCCCATGAAACAGGCGTTGCTCAGGTCGAATGCTCCACGTCCGGCAACCGGGTTAATCTCCGCGTTTTTCTCCACCGGCATCGATTCACCCGTCAGCGCCGATTGTGTGACGAAGAAGTCCTTGGCCGACAAAATCCGCAAATCCGCCGGAATAAGGCTCCCCGCAGCCAGAACCACCACATCGCCGGGCACAATATCCTCCAACGGCACATCGACTTCCTTCCCATCGCGCAAAACTGTCACTGTGGTCTTGACGAGTTTTTGCAGTTTCTCAACGGCGCGCGATGAGCGGGTTTCCTGAATATAAGAAAGAAATACACTCAGAAACACCATGCCCCCCACAACCACTGTGGAGCGCAAATCGGACATCAGGTAGGAAACAGTGGCGATGATGAGCAATTGAATGACCAGGGGATTGCGACACCGCACTAACAGATCACGCAAGACTCCCCGGCGTTCCCCAGCGGCCACGGTATTTGATCCCGTCTCTCGCAAACGCTCAAGCGCCGTTTCCGAAGACAGGCCATTTCCGGAGCTGCCCAATTGCTTAAGCAGGTCCGCTTCCGGGACAGTATATTGGGTGGTGCTGGATGGCATCTTACCGGGCTTGGATACTTGCTCAACGCAATGGCCTGTTCAAGCGTAATCCGGCGAACTCAACGATTAAGTAGAGTAGGCGAAATGGACGGATTGAATGGCCGTGGCCAATGACCGTCGCATTTCGCCCCTCATCGAACCGGACAGGCGGTTTTCCCGCATCCGGCTCTCCGGGGATCATACGTTGCATCGCTTCGACGTCATCGTTTCCATGCCGCATATTCCGGCATTTGGTATAAACCATAACGCTCATAGAGATCCTCCTTGGGGTATGTGGACCATTGCGCCCGACTACATCCGTGTTTGCGCCACAACCATCGTTGTAACTTGCTGCTGACGTATTCGTTCATCTGGCCCATCACCTTGGTGCTGTTCCCGTAGTGAAAGTAACCCTTCCAACCTTTGAGTTTCTTGTTGAGCTCGGGAATCACCTCTCCGATATCACGCCATAGCGTGCTTCGGTTGAGTTTCTCCCGAATCCCGTCTCGAAACTTCTTCTGGCTCTTGGGATGGGGTTCCACATGCGGATATTTCCATTTCCCCTTCCCCTGTCGCATTGTTAGCGCGAATCCCAAGAATTTGATGCCATCCTGGCGGAGGTCCACCAAGCGGGTCTTCTTCTCGTTGAGCACTAACTCGCGTTGCTTCAGCCATCGTTCCAGTCGTTCCATCAGTTCCCGTCCCTGCCCCGGCTGTCCGAGTATCACGAAATCATCCGCGTATCTCACCATCACGGGTTTGAGTTCGCAGCGTTCGTTGACTTCCCAATCCAACTGGTTGAGGTATGCATTGGCTAAAATCGGCGATACAACCCCGCCTTGCGGAGTCCCCCGTCGATTCTGACCTTGCCCCCCCTTTGTCCCGCCTTTCCCTGTGTCGCTTTGCGGTTCATTCACGGGCGCGCGCAGCCATCCTGCGATCAGCTTGAGAATTGTTCCATCGCTGACCCGCTTGGCCACTATGCGCAACAAACGCCTGTGGGGAATGCTGTCAAAATACCCGCTTAAGTCCGCGTCTATAACTTCGACGCGTCCTGTCAGCGTAGCCTTCTTGATCGCCTCCATTGCTTGGTGGGCATTGCGTTTGGGATGATAGGCGTAACTGTTCGGATGACTATCGGCTTCCAGAATCGGCAGCAATACAATCACCACCGCTGTCTGCACCACCCGGTCTTTCACTGTCGGGATGCCCAGGGGTCGCAGCTTCCCGTCTCCTTTTGGTATATACACACGCTTCACCGGGCTTGGCCGATACTTCTTCGTGCGTAACTCCTCCAGCAGTTGGTTCCGCCATTGGTCCCAGGCTTCGTCGCTGGCAAGATAGACGTCGCATGTCTGCCCGTCGATCCCAGCCGCGCCATTGTTGTGCGCCACGGAGGCCATTGCCGTTTCCAGCACGTCCTTCCGCAGCAGTTCTCCGTAGAGGCTGTAAAACCGATACTTCGGCTCAGCCTTGGCTTTGCAATATAGCGCTCGCTGCAGCTTTTGAACTTTTATCGGGGTTGTTATCCGTTGAAAAAGTGTTTCCACTCCCTCAAGGCCATCTCCCTGTCCCTCGCTGTTTTGATTCGCTTCGATCCAAGTGCCTTCCCTTGGCTCCGCCGGGGTTTTGGTCGCCCCAGCTTCTTCGCTACTATGGAAGACTCCGACTTCTCTGGCTGCCCGTGCGGCCTCGGAGGGTGTTCCTCCTTGCACCGGCGGTTGAGGCTTTATCGCCCCGCCTCCAGAGATCTCCCAGCTTACCTTGGTTTCCCTTCCTGTCGTGTCGCCCTCGCTGACTCCGCCGGAATCAACAGCGCCCATTTGACGATTTGATGACGCCGCGTTTCTGCCTTCGCCGTTCGGGTAGCGGCTCGGCTTACCGGTTATTTCGGTTTCGGAGCTCATTTGATGAGGTTTACTTTCGTTACGACCCGACAGTTCTTTCAGCGTCCCGCTTGTGGTTCGGCCTCACGGCCTCGTCCCGGACGCTGCATTTCGGTCGTGAACCGTCTAATTCGACCGGCGGGACTTTCACCCACGAGGCTACCAATTTCACTGGCGCACACCCGAAATCCGAAATAAGAAGGGTCCAGATGGTGCAATGCTTTGAGTCAGCCATGATTTGCAATCGGCGAGGGTGTATTAAATCAATACTCCGCAGCCGGTTTCAAACCATGGATGGCCAAATGATTGCGTCAGATGGGCCGTTCCTATTTCGGATTTCGGGTTAAAACCATCTCCACTCCCCTGCCCTTGTTTGCGCCCTCCGGCCATTGGCAGGTTGAAAATCCTTTGTCAATAATCCAAATGCGGAATTTCATGACGGTAAACACCCTCAATTTAAGCTTGCCGGTGGTGGCCTGTTTTACAATGCTTACGCCACCTAGTGATGAAGATTTTGTTATTTGGTTTAGGACGCTGGGGGGCCAACCACCTGCGTGTATTGCACAATTTGCCCGTGGATCTCTACGTGGTCGATGTGCGCTCTCAGCAACTCGATGCCGCGCGCAAGCTTGGCATCGCCGCCGACCACATGTCCACCGACCCCAGGGATTTCTTTGGCGTTGTGGATGCCGCCGTCGTCGTCACCCCAGCGCAAACCCACTTTGAGCTGGTCCGTGATTTGATGCTCGCCGGCAAGGATGTGTTTGTGGAAAAACCCATCACCCTGATCTCTTCCGAAGCCCGCAAACTGGCCGAACTCGCCGCCGAAAAAGCCCGCATCCTTCAGGTGGGCCACATCTTCCGCTTCGACCCGGCATCCCAATGGCTGCGCGACAACATCCAATCCGGTCAATTCGGCCGCATCAACATGATGCGCGGCAATTTCAGCGGATTCAAACGCCCCCGCAACGACAGCGGCATTGCCTTCGCCGATGCCATCCATTTCATCGACCTGTTCAACTATTTCATGGGCGGCACCCCCGCCCGCGTCAGCGCCGTCATGCACGATTTTCTGGCGCGTGGCATGGAGGACGCCTCCGCCATTTCCATGGAATACGACACCCCGAAAGGCGTTGCCTGGGCCACTGTCGAAACCAATTACTGGTTGCCTGGCAAATTCCGCGAGGTTACCGTCATCGGATCCCAGCTCAGCGCCGTCTGCGATTTCAACGTCGCCCAATACAAGATCAAGGCCTACCCCAATCACTTCGTGCAAAAAGGCACGGACTTCCAGGGTGTCGAAGGCCCCGTCCAACAAATCGAATGCCCACCCGAAGAACCGCTGCTTGCAGAACTGCGCGCCTTCATTGAATCCACAAAGACACGCCAGGCCCCTCGCGCCGACGGCTGGGCTGGATTCGATTCCGTGCGCGTGCTCGAAGCGGCGGTCGAATCGGCCAAATCAGGCAAAATCACGCCCGTCCGCTAGAAGCCACAACCTCGAATTACAAAAACTTAACCGAATCAATTTATGCCAGAAATCGCGAACCAGAAAAAAATCAAACTATCCAAGTGTTTTCTAAATCAGGAAGTCCGCGACGCCGCCATGCGGGCCCTTGAATCCGGCCAATACATTCTCGGCCCGGAAAGCAAAGCCTTTGAAGCCGAACTGGCCGCCCACACCGGCGCCAAATATGCCGTCCTCGTTTCCTCCTGGACCATGGGTGTGCTCCTCCTCCACGAAGCTCAGGGACTCAAGCCCGGCGACGAAGTGCTCGTCCCCTCCCATACCGCGTTCCCGACAATGGAACCCCTCATCCATCGCGGCGCCAAGCCCGTGTTCATCGACATCGATGACACCTATTGCATGGACCCCGCGAAGATCGAGGCCGCCATCACCCCCCGCACCGTCGGTATCATTCCGGTTCACCTTTACGGCCACCCCGTCGATCTGGACCGCGTATTCGAAATCGCCAAAAAGCACAATCTCTGGGTCATTGAAGACTGCGCCCAGGCTCAAGGTGCCAAATACAAGGGCAAGACCGTCGGCGGCATCGCCCCCATCAGCGCCTTTTCATTCTACCCTTCCAAAAACCTCACGGTCATGGGAGACGGTGGCGTCATCTGCACCGCCGATGCCGCCTTGGCTGAGAAAATGAAGATGCTCCGCAACCACGGACGCAAGGACAAGTACCTGCACGAAATCGCCGGCTACAATGTCCGCTTCAACGAAATTCAGGCCGCCGTCGGTCGCGTTGGTTTGAAAAACCTCGACGTCCTCAACGCCCATCGCCGCAAGGTCGCCGCCCGTTACAACGAGCGTCTCAAAGGCATTGTCGGCACACCCGTCGAAAAATCCTACGCCACTCCCGTTTATCACATGTATGTCGTCCGTTGTGAAAAACGCGATGAATTGGCCAAATATCTTAAGGATAACAACATTGAGACCGGGATTCACTATCCCGTGCCCAACCACCAGCAACCCGCTGTGACCAGTCTCTTTGGCACTCAACCCACCCTTCCGAACACCGAAAAGGCCGTCAAAGAAATCCTTTCCCTGCCCATCCACGGCGAACTGCCCCTGGAGGATGTGGATCGGGTTTGCGACACCATTAAAGCCTTTTACGGCAGGGCATGACCCCGGAAGCGCCCGTCATAAGTCTGGTTATCCCCTGCTACAATGAGGAGGGGAACCTCCAGGAATTGGTCAAAGCCATTCGTCAAACGGTGGATCCACTTCATATTTCCTATGAAGTGGTCATCACCGATGATTGCAGCAAAGACCGTTCATGGACGATCCTGAAAGAACTGGCCGCTGCGGACCCGCGCATCCGTGCCCAGCGTTTATCCCGCAATTCCGGTGAGTCCGCTGCCAGTTGGTGCGGACTCAAGGCCGCCCGCGGCCAATATCTGGTCACTCTCGATGCCGACCTTCAAAATGACCCTCGCGATCTGCCCGGTTTTCTCGAAGCGCTGAAAACATTCGATTGCGTCTGCGGCACCCGCGTGGAAAGTCGCGGCAAAGGCGACAACATCATCCGCATTATCTCCTCTCGCATCGCCAATGCGGTCCGCAACGCCCTTTCCGGCGAAAAAATCAGCGACGCCGGATGCACCTACCGTGCCTTCCGCCGCGAGTGCGTTCAAAACCTGAAATTCTTCAAAGGAATGCACCGCTTTCTGCCAACCCTCTTCAAAATCGAGGGCTTCACGGTCACGGAAATATCCGTCAGCAACAACCCCCGATTTGCCGGGCAGAGCAACTACGGAGTCTGGAACCGCCTCTTCGCCTCCTTTTACGATCTCCTGGCCGTGCGTTGGATGAAGAAACGCATGTTCCCCCTCAAAATCGCTGAAAAACTCAACGATCCAGATTCTCCATCCAAATAATTTGCGCGCGGAGTAATAACCTCCGCAAACGGAATCCGCATAAAGTGGATCAACAATATGGCCCCTTTGGTCCGTGTGCCGGGGTGAGGGTGCCGGGATCCGCATTTCCTGTCCGAACAGACCTCGCAGCAAACATTCTCAAATCCTCTTTCCGCCACCACCCGACCTAACGAATCCGCCCGTATCGGCAACCCGGAACGGGTTGCAATCTCTCAGCCCCGGGTTGACCGCCGAGGTCTACCCGGGGTAATCGCCCCCTGAAATCGCCTACCCTGCAAGGGTTGAATCAAACCCCACTCCGGGTCATCTGAAACCAATTCGTCAGCCATTTTGGCGGGACGGAACACTACCAAATGAAGGCGCATCCAGGCATGTGCTTGTAGACGGCAGGAAACCCAGGCCTTCTGTGTTTCCAGGTGCAACTCTGGTCAGCATCCCCCGTCTCGGTTACCACAATATTTTTTGAAACCGCACATTTATTGAGTCGCAAGTCACTGCATATCAGTTTGTTGCATTTTGTTTTCGATATTGTTTACATATATACATTATTGATGTAATCTATTCACATGAAACCAATAAGACGCAGCCCCGGTCCCCACTACCAGGCCACCATTCAACTCTTGCGCACTTCCGATGTCCTTTGGAATTCGAGCCGGGTCCTGTTTAATCGTTGGGACTTAAGCGTCAGCCAGTTCAACATTCTCAACCTCTTGAGCGCCCCCTCTCCAGGCATGTCACAAACTGAACTGAGCCGCGCCCTGATCATGAACCGCTCCAACGTAACCGGCCTGGTGGATCGCTTGGAAAAACGTGGACTGGTAAAACGTCAGGCGGTTCCCGGTGATCGCCGCGCCTATAGGGTTGAACTGACCGCAGCCGGACAAGCGCTCATCGAGCAGATCCTGCCTCATTATTATCAAGGCGTTGAAGATGTCTGGGGAGCTATTTCGGTCAAGGAAACCCAACATGTCGCGTCATTGCTGGATCAAATCAGCAATCAGACACTCAAAATCGCGGAGGAAATAGACCATGAAAACGACCCCGAATAATGGACTGACCCTGTGGGCCACTCTGGGATATGCCCTGATGGCGGTTGCTGCGTTTCACATCGCCTACCTGGTGGAACAGGCCAACGCGATGATGATTCTCTTCCTCTATGCGCTCGTCATGATCGCCAGGTCGGGCTCGCCGCGCGCAGCTTTCTACACGGCCATCGGAGTGGGACTGGCCACCTATTCGGTTCACCTTGGATTCTTCTGGCGTATTTTCGGTCCCGCCGCCCTGCCCTTGTGGATGATTTTGTCCTTTTGGCTGGGTGTGTTTGTTCTCAGCGCCCACCTTTGTTGGAAACGCTGGGGCATGCTCGGTCTCGTAATTCTGGCCCCATTCCTTTGGACGGCTGTCGAATACTTCCGCTGTGAACTATATTACCTGCGCTTTTCCTGGTTAAGCGTTGGATTCGCCTTTGGGCACTTTGAAAACGCGGACCGGATCATGGGCCTGGGCGTCTATGCCATTGGCTTCCTGCTCATGCTCGCCACCGCATGGACCACCATTTTGCCGCGTTACTGCCGCCTGGCCACAGCCCTGACGCTGGTTGTCGCGGTGCAACTGATCTGCTTCATTCCTTTCAACACGCCCAACAAAGAGACCCGCATGGTCCCTGCCCTCCACATAGCGGGTATCCAGGCGGAATTCCCCGCTGAATTGGAGGTCACCTTTCTATTGGATGACACCCTCAAGAAATATCCGCGGGCCAACATGTTTCTCATGAGCGAATACACCTTCGATGGCCCGGTGCCAGAGCGCGTGAAGAATTGGTGCCGGAAACATCACAAATTCCTCATTGTCGGCGGCAAAAAGCCATTGCCGAATGGGGAATTCATGAACACGGCTTTTGTGGTAAGCCCCGGAGGTAAAGTGGTTTTCGAACAAGGCAAGAGCGTTCCCATTCAATTCTTCAAAGACGGCATTCCTGCACCGGCTCAAAAACTTTGGAACTCGCCCTGGGGACGGTTGGGCATCTGCATCTGCTACGATCTGAGCTATCGGCGCGTGGTCGATCGCCTGGTGGCCATGGGAGCCCAGGCCATCGTGGTGCCCACCATGGACGTGGCGGAATGGGGAGATTACCAACATCGATTGCACGCCCGGGTGGGTCCTGCCCGCGCCGCCGAATACGGGATTCCGGTGTTTCGTCTGGCAAGTTCGGGTTATTCGCAATTCGTGGCAGGCGTCAGTGGTTTGCGCACCTGGGCGCCCTCACCTGGCCAGGGGAATACGCTTTACGGCGTCTTTGAGTTGCCGCGACGGGGCACGGTTCCCGTGGATGGACGGCTGGCTCCCATCTGTGTGGCCATCACGCTCCTCGTCCTGCTCTACTTGGCCGGAACCCGTTTCTTGCAGAATCTGCATTTACCCGCGCATTCGGTCCCAGTCACCACAAAATGCTCGTGAATCAAATCGCTCTTTTCGCACGTTGGCTTGCTGCCCCGGCCTGCGGATATGTTTCAGGCGAGTGGCCTTTGAACCCGTCAGAAGGTGAATACCGAACCATACCATGGGTGACCCCTATCTGGAAATAATTGCGTAACAGACAAAGCCTAGGAATCATGGCGAACCCCCCACATCCAAAGCAGGAGAGGTACATAGCACAAGAATAATGGCAGGGGCAGCCAATACAACCTAAGTAAATTCAAGGGCCGATCCCCAACAAGAAGAAACCCTGTCGCAAAGCTGAGCACCGCGAACAGGATAGGACTTAGTCCGAATGCCAGAACCGGGCCAATCCTAGCACCGGCATAATCGCCACCCCATCTATAGAAAGCCCATGTCAATCCCATTCCAATCAATCCGGCGATCAGTGCCACAAAAAATGATTTCGTATTCATCACCTTAATGAAGTGCAGGATTCGCCCCAGGCGGATCGTAAGGGGTCCACCCATTAGTATTGTTCGCTTTTCATGTCCTGATTTGTTCACAATAACACCCTCCAGAGCTGTGGCCGTCCGAACCGATCAAGCTCAGCCGATTGGATTAGGCGAATGAATTGGCCGTCCTCATGGCAAATACATCGTTGACAACAAATGCAGCCTGCTCCCCATAAATCGCTTTGGCAACAGAAGATTCGACCCTGCCACCGCTGAAAAGGAATCGCACTTGTCCATCCCTTTTCCCCCATGCCGTTTCAGGCAATTGGTCTAAGAACCCATCAGAAGATGAATACCGAACCATACTATGCTTTGACCCATGCCCGACAAAATACGGGATTTTAGAGCACCGACGAACATGGAATTGGTACGGGTGATGTGGCGGTGGGCCAGCAGGCGTGGGAGGGGTTCCATTAGTCCAGGGCTCACCAGAATAAAACGTTGCTGCTCCGATTCTTTTTTTTCGGTTTTTTCTGTGGTGGCTCGATAACGCGTCTGCAGATCCTGACTCAATCCTGCGTTTTCGTCATTAATGATTCCGATCCACTCCCGCCAAGATCGTGGTCAACCCAATCAATCCGGTTGACCAGCAATCAACCCGTGGTCAACCGGTTGAACGCAAGAATGCGCTGCTTGCGGAGGGATTGATTGAAACGGTTATGGCCGGGGTCGTCCTCCATGAAGCCATTCGTTCGAGGGAATTTTGTCAGACGGCTGGCGGCCGTTGCAATTGAGCGCAGGACAAAATTCAGGCAGGCGGCAAAAGCAAAAATGGACGAAAACACGGAAGACGCCCGGTGAGGACACCTGGGTTACAAGGTTCTGCGCCTGAATATGTTGCATGCCACATACCCTCATCCCGCCTCCGGCGATCGGCCAACAACCTTCGGCAAACCCCAAGTCTATTCGTTTCATATATACTTCTAGCACACATGATTCGGCCCTTTCGTGGTTAAAACGGCGAAACCTTGACACAGGCCTGTATCCGATTAGCGTTATCCCATCGTCATGCATGAGTTAGGCATTGTTCAAGGCACGCTGGACCTGGCCATTTCAACGGCGCAAAAGTCCGGCGCCCGCGAAATTCACCTGGTACGCATGCGTGTGGGCGCTTTGGCCGGCGTGGTTCCAGACTCCATGACGTTTGCTTTTGAAGCGCTGCGCAAAGGCACCATGGCGGAAAAAGCGACCCTGGAAATTGAGCAAATTCCCGCGGTCTATTGGTGCGAAAAGTGCGCGTCCGAGTTCCAGGTTGAAGACTGGAATCGGGAATGCCCAAAGTGCTCCCAACCCAGCCTCGAATTACGGCGCGGGCGCGAGCTTGAATTAACTTCGATGGAAGTCTCTTAAATTTATGTGCGACGAATGCGGATGCGGTCTGCCCCGGGAAGTGAGTATCAACGGCACCCCTGGCAGCCAGGTGCCCTCCCCTTTTACTGGCGCCGCCAGCGGCTCCGGCCATGGACACAGCCACGCGCATGCCCATGAGCATGAGGGCGGAGCCGCGCACAGCCACTCTCACGAACACAGTCATGAACATGAGTCCGCCTCGGAAGTCGGTCATGCACACGATTCGCTCCATTCTCACGATGAGCCGCACAGCCATCCCCATGATCATCCCCACGATCACGAGCATCCTCATGACCACCCCGAGGATCATGAACATCCGCATGAACATCCCCACGAGGTGTTGACGCTCAACCAGCCGGTTCTGGACCAAAACGATCGCCTGGCAGAGCGCAACCGCGGTTATTTCAAGGCGAAAAAACTCCTCGTGATCAACGTGCTGTCCTCGCCGGGCGCGGGCAAGACCACCCTGCTCCAAAAAACGATCACGCACCTCGGCAAGCGCCTGCGCGCCGGGGTGATTGTGGGCGATTTGGAAACGGATAATGACGCCAGGCGCCTGCGCGCGGCCGGCGCCCCTGCGGTTCAAATCACGACCGGCACGGTCTGCCATCTGGACGCGGAAATGGTTTCCAAGGCCATGAGCCAACTCGACCTCGAACACCTCGACCTGCTCGTCATCGAGAACGTCGGCAACCTCGTTTGCCCGGCCTCCTACGATCTGGGCGAGGATTTGCGCGTTGTCCTGCATTCCGTGACCGAAGGCGAGGACAAGCCCCTGAAATATCCGCCCATTTTCAGCAACGCCCATGTCGTGATCCTCAGCAAAATGGACCTCGCTGCCGCCACTGAATTTCGACGGGATGAAGCCGTGGCCAACATCCG
This sequence comes from Verrucomicrobiia bacterium, assembly GCA_963664225.1. Classification (GTDB taxonomy): domain Bacteria; phylum Verrucomicrobiota; class Verrucomicrobiia; order Limisphaerales; family UBA1319. Next base: position 5,341,730 of record OY760937.1, on the reverse strand, counting down.
ACGACTCGCCCCCCAGGCCCGAATCTTTGAACTCTCTTCCAAGACCGGCAGTGGCATGGATGCATGGTGCGATTTTCTCATCCAAAAGCAACAGGACGCCGCCCGGTAGGCCGCCATGTTGGAAGACACCATAGCGGCCATTTCCACGCCCCTCGGCGAGGCGGGACTGGCCGTCGTCCGTTTGTCTGGCCCCAAAGCCATTCAAATGGCCAACGCATGGTTTGAACCCATTGGCCGCGAGTCCCGAAAGCCCATCGAGGCCCCCTCCCATACGCTCCACTATGGGAAGATCCAGCGCGACGGCCATGTCATTGATGAAGTCATGCTTGCGATCCTGCGCGCCCCCCGCACCTTCACGCGCGAAGACATGGTGGAGATCACCTGTCACGGGGGTATCCTCGTCACGAAGCTCGTCCTCGATGCCGTCCTGGCCCATGGCGCCCGGTTGGCGCAGCCCGGCGAATTCACTAAACGCGCCTTCATCAACGGTCGCATCGATCTGACCCAGGCCGAGGCCGTTGCCGATCTCATCCACTCCCGCACGGAACTCTCCCTTGCCGCCGCCCATGAACAACTGGCGGGCAAACTCTCGGCGCGCATCCAGATTCTGCGCAACGACTTGCTCTCCATTCTGGCCCATGTCGAAGCCCACATCGATTTTCCCGAGGAGGATATTGCCCCCGCCACCAAAGACCAACTGGCCCTGAAAATCGAAAAAGCACTCGCGTTCATGCGGGAATTGCTGGCGACCTCACGCGAAGGCCAGATTCTCAGGCGCGGCATCCGCGTGGCCATTGTCGGCAAACCCAATGCCGGGAAATCGAGCCTGCTCAACCAATTACTCGGACACGACCGCGCCATTGTCTCCCCCATCGCCGGCACCACCCGCGATACCATCGAGGAAACGGCCAACATCAGGGGCATCCCGGTCGTTTTCATCGATACGGCCGGACTCCGCCATTCCCACGATCCCATCGAAAAGGAGGGCTTGCGCCGCAGCAAACAAACCATGGGTCAGGCGGAACTCATTCTCCATGTTTTCGATCAATCCGAGCCTGATTCAGTGGCTGATAACGACAGCCTCGCTGACTTTGGCACCAAACCGCGCCTGCTCATCCTCAACAAATCCGATCTGCCCGCGCGCCTGACGCTCCCAGACGGCACGCAACACATTGCCATTCCAGTATGTTGCACAACAGGAACGGGAATTGAAGCCCTCAAGGATAAGATCAAGGAAACCGTCTGGAGCGGCGAAATTAAGAACGAAATGCTCGATGTCATGATCAATTCCAGACATCAGAAAGCCCTTGAGCGCGCCGCCCATGCGGCAGAAAACACTCTTTCCACCCTCCGCGACGACGTCCCGCTCGAACTCACCGCGATGGAACTACGGATTGCGGTCAATGCCGTGGGCGAAATCGTGGGCCAGACTACCACCGAAGACCTCCTCGACACCATTTTCAGCCAATTCTGCATCGGCAAATAGCCGCTTTCAGGTCTCCTTTAACGATTATTCCCACTTCCGGCCCGGCAAACCCCATTAAAACTGTCGTAAAGTTCTTTGCTGCAACAACATACATTCAATATATCCCTCTCTGCAAGCCGCCGTATCGATTCAGGCTTTGACTTTGCATAAGGATTGGAGCAATTTCCCAGCCTATTGTTATGACAGGCCGCCGACGCGTTCAATGCGACGGCCATACCTCGGGATGCTCAGGCAATCCTTGAGGCTTTAATAATCTCGGAAAAAAGTGCAGAAAGACATGGGCAAAGCGTTGATTATTGCGGAAAAACCATCGGTTGCGGCGGATATCGCCCGCGTGCTGGGTGGTTTTACCAAACACGAAGACTACTTCGAGAGCGACCAATTCGTGCTCTCTTCCGCAGTAGGTCATCTTCTTGAACTCACTGTTCCAGAAGAGTTTGAGGTGAAGCGTGGCAAATGGTCCTTTGCCAATCTGCCCATGATTCCGCCCCATTTTGCGTTGCGCCCCATAGAAAGATCCGAGGCCCGGCTTAAGACGCTGGTCCGGCTTTTGAAGCGCAAGGATATCGATTCCCTCATTAATGCATGCGATGCAGGCCGCGAGGGGGAGCTGATCTTCCGCTATATAGTACAGCACGCGAAAACGGATAAGAAAATCCAGCGGCTCTGGCTCCAATCCATGACCCCCAACTCCATCCGGGAGGGTTTCAAGGATCTGCGGGCTGACGAAACCATGCGCCCCCTGGCGGATGCGGCCGTCTGCCGCTCCGAGTCTGATTGGCTGGTCGGCATCAACGGCACGCGCGCCATGACCGCCTTTAACTCCAAGTCAGGCGGTTTCCAACTGACCACCGTTGGCCGTGTTCAAACGCCGACCCTGGCCATTGTGGTCGAGCGCGAGGAGAAGATTAAACGCTTTATTTGCCGCGATTACTGGGAAGTGCATGCCACCTTCGGCGCCCAAGCAGGCTCTTACACCGGGCGTTGGTTCGATGAAAAATTCGCCAAAGACAAGAACGGCGATGCGGAGCAAAAACCCGAGCGCATCTGGGATGTGGCCGTGGCCAGAGCCCTGCACGATAAATGCCTCGGAAAACCGGGCATCGTCACCGAGGAAAGCAAACCCAGCAGCCAGCTTTCTCCGCTGCTTTTCGATCTGACCAGCCTCCAGCGCGAGGCGAACAACCGGTTCCATTTTTCAGCCAAACGGACGCTTCAACTGGCCCAAGCCCTCTATGAACGGCATAAAGCGCTCACGTATCCGAGAACGGACTCCCGCGCTTTGCCTGAGGATTATCAGGATACCGTGCGCCAGACGCTGACGGCACTCGGGGATACGCAGTTTTCGCAGTATGCGGGGGAAATTCTCAAGAATCGCTGGGTTCAGCCCAATAAACGGATCTTTAACAACGCCAAGATTTCCGACCATTTCGCCATCATACCCACCGCCCTTGCTCCCAAGAACCTGGAAGGTGACGAGGCGGCGCTCTACAATTTTGTAACACGCCGGTTCCTCTCCGTGTTTTATCCCGCGGCCGAATTTCTGCTCACCACACGCATCACGCGCGTGGAAAGCGAGCCTTTCAAAAGCGAAGGCAAGGTCATGGTCCAGCCCGGATGGCTCACGGTCTATGGCAAGGAGGCACAGTCCGAGGATACCCCGAGTCTGGTGCCGGTGAAACCCGGCGAGAAGGTGGATACGACCAAGATCGAGGTCGCCGCCTGCCAGACCAAGCCACCGGCGCGCTATACGGAAGCCACGCTCCTCTCCGCCATGGAAGGCGCGGGCAAACTGGTGGACGACGAGGAATTACGCGAGGCGATGAGCGCCAAAGGACTGGGCACACCGGCCACGCGCGCGGCCACCATCGAAGGCCTGCTCTCGGAAGAATACATGCTGCGCCAGGGACGCGAACTCGTCCCGACGCCCAAGGCGTTTTCACTCATGACGCTCCTGCGTGGTTTGGGCATTCCCGAACTTTGCTCGCCGGAGCTGACCGGCAATTGGGAATTCCAGCTCAAGCAAATGGAGCGCGGCCAACTCCAGCGCCCTGAATTCATGAGCCGGATTGCCGAAATGACGCGCAACATCGTCAACAAGGCCAAAGGCTACGAGAACGAAACCGTTCCCGGAGATTTCGCCCCCCTCAAAACCCCCTGCCCCAAATGCCAGGGCGTCATTCAGGAGAACTACAAAAAATTCCAGTGCAAGAGCTGCGATTTCGCCCTCTGGAAAACCGTTGCCGGGCGCCAATTCGAATCTGCGGAAATCGAGGAGCTGCTGACGAACAAAAAGATCGGGCCGCTGCAAGGTTTCCGCAGCAAGATGGGACGACCCTTTGCGGCGATCATGAAATTCTCCCCGGAGTTCAAGCTGGAATTTGATTTCGGCCAGCCCGGCACCGGAGCGGATGGAAATCCGGAACCCGTGGATTTTTCCGCGCAGGAATCGCTTGGCAAGTGCCCCAAATGCGGCGGGCGTGTTTTCGAGCACGGCATGAGCTACATTTGCGAAAAGTCCGTTGAAACGCCCAAGACCTGCACGTTCCGCACGGGGAAAATCATTCTCCAGCAGCAGATCGACCGCGCGCAGATGACCAAGTTGCTGGCGACCGGCAAAACGGATTTGCTCAATCGTTTCATTTCCAAGAAGAACAGACCTTTCTCCGCGTTTCTGGTGGCCAATAAAGAGGGCAAGGTGGGATTTGAGTTTGCTCCCCGGGTGCGCAAGACTCCGGCCCCCAAAGGCGCGAAGATACTCAACCGCAAGCCCCAGGCGGAAGGCTCGGAAGTCGAACCGAAACCGTGAACGCGGACGCCTCCAGCGCGCTTCCCGGCAACCAGGCAGACCAAAGTCCACCGCCAGACACCCGTGTGGATCAATTCCTCCAGCACCTGACCGGGGATCGCGGGGCGTCTCCGTACACGCATCGCAATTACAAACAGGCGCTGGACGAATTTGTGGGCTGGCGCTGGCACGAGCACCAATCACTGCCCTGCTGGGAAAAACTGGAACGGGACGATTTTCGCGCCTACCTGCGTTTCCTGGGCCGTTCCAAATTAAGCCGCGCGGCCACGCAGCTTCGCTTTTCAGCCCTACGCTCTTTTTACAAATTCCTCATTCGTCGCGGAGTCCTCACCAGCTCGCCCATTCGCAATATCTCGATGCCGAAAATCGAAAAACGGCTCCCGCGCTTTCTCACTGTTCAGCAGATGATCGACCTGCTCCAGGCCCCGTTGAACGCGCTCAAAGTGACCGCAGACGACGCCCCCAAACCCACCGTTGAAGATGCCTCGGCCTGTCTGCGCGATGTCGCCATCCTTGAAACCATTTACTCCTGCGGCCTGCGTATCAGCGAGATTTGCAGCCTCACCGCCGGGGATATCCAGCCGCAGGAACAACTCATCCGTGTCCTTGGAAAAGGCCGCAAGGAACGCCAGGTCCCCATTGGCGCGCCCGCCCTGGAGGCCATCGCACATTACTGGCAATCCCTGCCCCACGTTCCCGCGAACACCGAACCCGCCTTCTGGGTGAATTTTGACACGCCCGCTCCCATTTATCCAAGGCTGATCCAACTCCGGCTCAAGCGATACCTCACCATGGCCGGTCTGGACCCCAAGCTGACTCCCCACAAACTGCGCCACAGCTACGCCACGCACCTCCTCGACGCCGGAGCCGACCTCCGCAGCGTTCAGGAACTGCTCGGCCACGCCCACCTGGCCACCACCCAAATCTACACCCACCTGACCACCGAACGCCTCAAGCAGGCCTATAATCTCGCCCATCCCAGGGCCTGAGCAATTCTTGTTCGTCCCTGCTTTCGCGCGTTATTTTCCATTTGACTCCATCATGACTGCCGCCCACCTTGAAAATTGTTGGGGAGAAGAGAACACATGCTTAATCTGGATTTATAATCCGTCACAAAATGCCGCTCAGCCACATAACGCTCATGGAAATTCTCACGCGCTTCTTTGACAGAGGACGCGTGACGAAATGCCGCTCGCAGCATTTGGCCAAATGCAGTTGTATTCCTGGCATTTCATTCCCGATTCAATTTACGAACTGCTCGTCATTTAATCAAAGGCCACTATCTCTTCCCATGAGAATCCCAAGTCTCAAAACAGCGCTAGTCCTCTTCACATGCGTTTGTACGGCTGTATCGACTGGCTTGGGTTCGGAACTATGGGATTTTCAGGATGATTTCAAGTTCGGCTCTGCTGGCGATGGTCATCTCACGGAAGTTCTTGAGCGTATCAGGCAGGGGCACAACCTGCCAGCCTTGGCTGCGGTTTCGATGACTTCCACCGGCATGGTCGAATTGGCAGCCACAGGTTTGCGTGCTGTGGGTTTCCGGGAACGGGTTACGACCAATGACCATTGGCACCTGGGATCCATTACCAAGCCCATGACGGCTACTGTTGCCGCTCGATTGGTCGAAAAAGGCTGCATCACCTGGGATACGACGATTGCACAAGCGGTTCCTGAACTGACTGGCCTGATGCGAAAAGAGTATCGGACGGTCACACTGGATCAACTCCTCCGCCACGAAAGTGGCTTACCCCAGGATGTGCCCATGGAGTCTCAGGATTCCGAAACCGCCCCGCGGCTTCTACACAAAGGCATGCCCGTTTGGTTTCTCCAGGATTATGACACAAAGCTGTCGCCAACCGAGAACCGGCGTAAGTGCGCCGAGGCGGTTCTGGCCCTGCCACCGGTTGGTCGCACGGGGAAAAGTGATTATTCAAATGCCGGGGTCATGCTTGCCGGGCTGATGCTCGAGAAAACCGCCGGGAAGAGTTTTGAAAAACTCTTTGAACAGGAACTGCTTGTTCCGCTAGGGATGAAATCGACCGGATTTGGGCCTCCTGGCGATCCCGGTAAACGCGATCAACCCTGGGGGCACTGGCTGAATGGCGAGTCGCCCGGGGCAATCTGGCACACGCTGGATCCGGGTAATCGGTTTGCTGACAATCCGCCCTCATTCAATCCGAACGGAAGAGCACATGCCTCCCTGCAGGACATCGCCCGTTTCACGAGCGCTCATTTGTCCGGTGAACTTGGCAAGAAGGGTTTGCTCTCGGTAAAGAGTTTCCGCAGGCTACACACGCCGCTCGCGGGTGCCTGGGCGATGGATTGGATTGTTTCCACCAGGGACTGGGCCAGGGGACGGTGGCTTTACCACTCCGGAAGCAACGGCAGATGGTATGCATGCTTGACCATTGCTCCGGACATCGATTTCGCGGTGTTCGCAGCCTGCAATGCCGGCAATGAAAACGCCGAACGCGCTTGCGATCAGGCAGCTTGGTCCTTGATTCAGCGTATCCTCCCTGCAAAACACTCCACCTATGATCCACACATGTCAGGTCGGGTGCAGCCTCAATAAAGTTTATCTGGTGAGGTGGCCTAACGCCCGCGTGCATCGAACTCCGTGGAGCAGCCAGGATGGAGTCGAATGCCTCGGGCGCAGAGTCGATGATTCGGAGCGGTATGCCTAACCCGGCATGGCCGAAACCAAAAAGCGTTTCAATTCAAATCGAGCTGCATGGAAACGGACAAGACTCCACGGTCCAGAAGAAATGCCCCCGTAATGAGCATGAATACTCATGCAAATCGCCTTGGTGCGGACACCCCGGCGTGGTAAGAGATGGCGGCGGTATTGTTGCCGGTCAGATGACTTTATTGCTTCAACATTGCGCCACGAAAATCAATGCGTGTGTGCGGTCGGCGGTTCTCGTTTTGGCGAGTATCGCTGGGTTATGGTGCACAAATGAGGTTCCTGCAGAGAGTTTGCTTGAGCCAACCGGCGCAAGCCAGCGCCATTATGTCACCAACGCGGCGCAATTCAGGACGATTTCGGGAGCGGATTTTCTCGGAGGATGTGATTTTCATTTGGAGGGCGTGGTCACGCTGGTCGATACGAACCGGCAACTGGTTGTCCTGCAAGACACGAATGCGGCGGTGACGCTCCATATCATATCCGGCCTGGGCAAGGTGGAATCGGGACAAATCGTCCGAATCGATGGCACCAACTGCTCACCGTATTTTTCGCGTTTCCCGGATTATCCGTATCGACCCTCTGGCTTGGATATTCGGCCAGTGTTTGAGGCTCCCACCAACGGGGGCGAGTATTACCTGACCCGAATGCGTGGATGGCTGCGCCCGCCCGTTACGGGGCGATATAGTTTCTGGATCGCCAGCGACAATTCCTCGGAGTTGTGGCTGGGACTTGATGCGAGCCCAACGACCATCAGGAGGATCGGCACGGTTCCGACGTTTTTATTTGTCGAACCGCGCGAATGGTCGCGATTCCCATCGCAGCATTCGGAACCAATCGAGCTCAAAGCCGGGGAAATGTACTACATTGAAGCTTTGCAGGAACAGACGGCTGGATTGGAAAACCTGTCCGTGGCCTGGCAGGGACCAACGATCGAACAATCTGTCATCGATGGCACTTACCTCACTCCTTGGCATGAAGGAGAGGTTGCCAAGACAAACACAGGAATTTTACGTGAATACTGGACTAATTTCACTCTGGGTCGATTGATTGGCATGGGAGGTCCACGCGCATTTGTGTCCGCTCTGACGGTCAAAGAGGCCGCAATTACTGTAATCGGATCAGGACCCATGCCGAAACCGGTCCCGATTTCCCTGGGCCAAACATGGCAGCCCGAAGACAGTTTCCGTTGGGCCGTTGTTGAAGGAACGGTGAAATTTGCAGGGGAGGAACGAGGGTCGGCCTTTTTGGAAATATCCGACGGGCAGGCGTCGGCGCAAGTTCGCGGATTGCGATGGAACGCGGAACTGGCCAGGCGACTCACAAACGCCGTGGTCCGAATCGAGGGCGTCTGCGAGGGGGCATACGATCCAAAAGGCACCCTGATCCCGGGACTCATCTGGGCTACATCGAGCAACGGCATTTCAGTCGTTCAGGGAAGTCCCGCCAATAGAGTGGTGAATGAATTGAGCCAACCGGCACAGAGCGCGCTCACAAAGAACTCTGCCATGGAGGGGTTCTTTGCCACTCGAGGTGTGGTGACGTTTAATGACCGGGTCCTTGGAACGGACTCCATTTACGTACAGGAAGGCGCGGCGGCACTTCGCGTTACCCTCAAAGACGGGCGTTTTAAGGACCAATTCAAAGTGGGAGAGTGGGTGGATATTGCTGGTGCACTGGAACCGGGCAAGAACATTGGAGCGATCACTCCTCTGGTGGTTGTCGATATGGGACCGCACTCCATGCCATCGCCAGTTGACCAACCTCTGGGGTGGCCTGTGCCTGGGAACCGGGATGGGCGGTGGACCGAAGTTCAAGGTGTTGTACATTCGTTCAATTCAGACGGCACGCTAACCCTGTTCGAAAACAGTGGCGATGTCCGCCTCTGGATTGGCAATACAGCGTCCAATCACCTGGCCCGCTATGTCGATGCGAAAGTGCGCGCAAGGGGCGTGCTCTCTTTGGAAGTGCTGCCCGGGCCCGTTTTGCTTATTCCATCCCAGGCTTTTGTTCAGATGGACGAGACTCCGCCACAAGACCCGTTTGCGGTTCCTCAGCGTTCCATAATTGATGTGCTTTCGGAGGATCTTGATCTGGCAAGGGCCCACAGAGTGCGCGTGGCAGGCGAAGTCACCTGGCGGGATGCCCGGTTGTTTTTCATGCAGGATGCCGCCGGGGGCATCCGGGTGGAAAGCGCGGACGGGTTCGTCGCTGAAATCGGCAAACGGGTGGAGGTGCTCGCGTTTCAAATGCCCGGTGGTCCTAGCCGAACATTGAAGGATGCGGTGGTGCGTGCCGCGGGCTTCGGAGAGCCAGTGAAACCCAAAGAACTAGACCTGGCAAAGGGGATGTCCACCGACCAGGTTGGCAGGTTGGTTACCGCCAAGGCGACGTTGTTGTCGCGCAAGACAAATGGTTTTAATCAAGTATTCGAACTCCAGCACCAGGAGCGGGTTTTTGTTGCGTCGCTTGCGTTTGGCAGCGGTCCCCTGCCTGATATCACTCCCGGGAGTCTGGTCCGTCTCACTGGTGTGTGCGATGACGAGGCGGTAGGGGCGCCATTGAACATTTTGCTGAGGAACCCGGCGGATATCGTTTTGCTGAGCGGACCTCCCTGGTGGACCTGGAAAAAGACGGCGGTTCTCATTGGAGTGCTGATTGCAGTCACCGTTGGGGCTTTGCTTTGGGCTTATCTATTGCGGCGGCGTTTGGAACGGCAGCAGGCGACCCAGCTCGCGTTTTCGCGCAAGGTGCTGGCGCGTGTTGAAGAAGAGCGGCGCCGCATTGCGTCGAATTTGCACGACAGCCTCGGTCAGGTTCTGCTGGCGATAAAGAACCATGCGTTGATGGCAATGCAGTCCAATCCCAGCGATCATGGATTGCAGGATCGTTTGAAGGAGATCTCGATTACCACATCGCAAGCCATCGATGAAGTGCGCCAGATCACTCACGGTTTGCGGCCGTATCAACTCGACCGCCTGGGTTTGACACAGGCGATCCGCGCCTCGGTCAATCGCGCCTCCGAGAATTGTTCCATCCTTTTTGCCAGCCGCGTGGAAGACATTGATGAATTGTTCGACAAGGATGCGGAGATCCACGTTTACCGAATTGTTCAGGAGGCCGTCAACAACGTGGTCAAGCACTCTGGAGCGACGGAGGCAACCGTGGTGATCAAGGTTCGCACTGGTGGTGTCACGGTGTCGATCCGGGACAATGGCCGGGGTTGCGATCCTGCGAAACTATCGTCTGAATCATACGACCTTGGATATGGGCTTAGCGGCATGGCCGAGCGGGTGCGTATATTGGGAGGAACAATGACCATCGACTCGCAACCGAGCCAGGGCACCAGTTTGAACGTCGATGTTCCGTTGAATAAAAAATGATTATGACCGAAGCAGTGAAAGTGCTGGTTGTGGATGACCATCAACTCCTCCGCATTGGGGTCCGTGACGCCATCGGTCGCAACTCCCGCTTCAAGATCGTTGGAGAGGCCGCTGATGGGAAAGTGGCGCTGGAATTGATGGCCTCACTTAAACCGGACATCGTCATTACAGACATCGATATGCCGCGGCTCAACGGACTGGAAACGATTCGGGAGATCCGGAAGCTGCCCTTTGAGGTGAAGGTCATCATCCTGACCATGTACAACGAGGAGGATATGTTTAATGCGGCAATGGATTTGGGGGTCAAGGCGTATGTATTAAAAGAAAACGCCGCAACCGACATTGTGGCGGCACTGGAAAAAGTCAACCGGGGCGAGACCTTTCTTACGGCCTCGATGCTCGATGTTGGGAAGCGCCGCAGTGATCGTGTGCGCGAGTTGCTATTGAGCAAACCTCAGATTGAAGCTCTAACTCCGGCAGAACGCCGAATCCTCAAGCTCATCGGCGAGGATTATACCAGCAAGGAAATTGCCGACCGCCTCAGCCTGAGCGTCCGGACCGTTGACAATCATCGCCAACATATCTGCGACAAGCTAAAGCTCCATGGCACCCACAGCCTGCTGAAGTTTGCCTTCGACAACAGCGCGCACCTTTAATGCGTTTGCCCGAAGGCAAGCGGTCCGTTAGTTCCGAGCCTGCACCCGGTAAAGGCCCGCACCATGCGAGTTGATGGTCTGAGTGAGTTTGCCATCGACATCACCGAGGTCTTTGTGGTTCCAAAGATCACGGACCCTGGCCGGTCCCGTGACGCCAATCTCAGCCAGGGAAACCGAGATGGCGACGGGTTGGCTGGCATCAGCGGCAGGTGCGTTTGTTGCGGCCGAAACTGAGTTTGTGCCGGACCCTCCACCGCGCCGACCGCGAACGGGTGCAGGCGAGACGTTGAAGATCGCCACGTATTTGTCTTTCGATCCCGGCATATCCGCAATCCAGGCGACTTGATTATTGGTATTGAAGAGTTGCCGGTTATTTGTGGAATTCTGATTGACCGCGAGCACCTCATCATTGGTGAGAAGCGCGAGGGTGAACGCATCGTTTTTCGGCAGGTTGCCACCGACGATCAACGGAGAACGGGCAATGCACCACAGGGTCATCAGTGTGAACTGCTCGTCCCTGGTAAAGTGCGTCCAGTTGTCCCGAGTCTGCCACGCCCGGACGTTGCCAAGGGGGAGCATGTCCGCGTCCGGCCAATGCCCGGGACCGCGAAAGGGCGTCCAACTGTTCAACCGCGCAAACTGCTCGTGCAGCGCGGGCCAACTGTCCCAGAAATCGTCGCTGATCCGCCACAAGTTGGCATGGGTCTGGACATGTTCGCCCTGGCTGACGGGCGTTGCGCCCGGCGAAGTCGAAAGCAAAATCGGCCTGCCAGAACGGTCGATGGCCTTACGAATGGCTTCGATTTCGTCCCGGTGGTAAGGCGAGGAGAGGTCGTCCACTTTCACGTAGTCCAGATCCCACGATGCCAGCAAGGCGAAGACCGAATCATAGTACTCCTGCGCGCCAGGTTTGGTCATGTCCACGCCATACATGTCGGAGTTCCATGGGCAGGTGGAATTCGTCTTTGCGATGTCGGCGGCTTTATAGGGCGTTCCGAGAATTGGCGAATTATCGCGATTCACGGCCTGGCGCGGAATGCCGCGCATCAGGTGCAGGCCGAATCTCAAGCCCCTGGCGTGCAAATAGTCCGCAAGCGGTTTGAAAGAGCGGGTCGCGGCCGTCATCGGGAACCGGTTCGGGGCCGGAAGCAATCGGCCGTTTGCATCCATCTCCAGCACGGCACCACGGCGATACTCGGTGGTATGAGCGAGAGGTTCATACCATTGGATGTCAACCGTGACGATGTCCCAGCCATGGGGCTTGAGAAACTGCGCCATGTAATCTGCGTTTGCCGTCACGTTCGACTCCCAGACCCCGGCACCGAAACAGTCCCACGAGTTCCATCCCATCGGTGGTTTCTTTGCCCAGCTCCAGAAGTTTGTGTCGGCTGTGGCCGCGCCCGCAGTTCCCACCAGCGTTGCCATGACGACGACATTTAGGATTTTTGTGATGATCTGTTTCATGTTTGGACGCGGCGCTCGCGTTGGTTTTGGTGCCTGGATTTAACGCAAAGAGAGGTGTTTCGGCAAGGTTCCTGTGAAGGAATGCGCGATAAATGATTCCGTGTTGTTCATGGAGTGTCTGTCGTCGCCCAGACTATGACCGGCAAAGTTTCATACGTGAATAGGTAGAAATGCTCATGGAAATTGCCGTTGCCCCCCCCTTGCGATACGCAATACCCGGACCATTGAGGGCGCGGCGGCGGCGAATGCGATTCTTTGGCGCCGAATCACAATAAGTATGTTTACTCATTTCCATTCTGGCGGGAAATTCATAGTCTCTCGGTCTGAAACCTGAAGATGATTCCAGACGTAAATGCATTCGAAATTCACACATCATGAAATTGTCCCATAAATACATTTTACTGGCCGCCCTGGTCGGGTTGGCAACGGCCTCCGGAGGCCGACTTTCGGCTGCCGAGGCGATGCCGACGCTGGAAATTCAAGCCGACCAGGCGACCAACCAGGTCAGCCCGATTCTTTTCGGGCTGATGACCGAGGAAATCAATTACGCGTACGAAGGCGGCCTCTACGGCGAACTGATTCGCAATCGCTCGTTCAAGGCGGATGCTGTGGTCCCAAGCGTCAAACCCGAAACGTACGAGGCCGGGAAATACCTCCCGGTTTCATACCGGCCAGACACCAGGCCCCGGTTCTGGACTGCCGTTGGTGGAGCCTCGATCGTGCTCGACCCAAGCAACCCTCTGAACGAATTCCTGAACGTGAGTCTGAAGCTTGATGCCTCCGCCGCATCAGCAACCACTCCCGTTGGCATCGCGAACGGCGGTTTCTGGGGAATTCCCGTGAAGCCGAAGACGACCTATCAGGTGTCATTTTTTGCGAAAGCCTCCAACGGATATACCGGCCCGGTCACTGTGAGCCTTGAAAGTGCGGACGGCACAACCAATTACGCGAGCGCGACAATCACGGGTCTGACCGCCGAATGGAAGAAGTTTGAAACAAAACTGACGACAAAGCGTGTGACTGCCTCGAAGGAGAATGTATTCAAACTCACCACCAAGACCCCCGGCACTCTCTGGCTGCAAAATGTCTCGCTCTTCCCGCCCACTTACAAGAACCGCGCCAACGGCAATCGGGTCGATCTCATGGAATTGATGGCGGACATGAAGCCGAAGTTCCTCCGGTTCCCTGGCGGCAACTATCTTGAGGGCAACGCATTCAATCAGCGTTTCAACTGGAAAGAGACCATTGGTCCCGTTGAACAACGTCCGGGCCATCCCAGTTGCTGGGGCTATTGGTCAACCGACGGCATGGGCCTTCTGGAGTTCGCCGAGTGGTGCGAAGACCTGGGCATGGAACCCGTGCTCGGCGTCTTTGCAGGTTACTGCCTCGGCAACGGTGGCAAAATCGAAGCCGGCCCGAAACTGGAGCCCTATGTGCAGGAAGCCCTTGAAGAAATCGAATACCTCACGGGCGACGCCAAGACCACGAAGTGGGGGGGCCGCCGCGCGCAAGATGGCCATGCCAAGCCATTCCCGCTCCGCTACGTAGAAGTTGGAAACGAAGACTGGTTTGATCGCAGTGGCAGTTATGAGGGCCGTTTCGTCCAGTTCTATGACGCCATCAAAGCCAGGTACCCACATCTGAAGGTCATCTCCTCGATGGGACATGAACAACGCCCAGAGGTGTGGGTCAAGGGCCGCCTGCCCGACCTCGTGGACGAACACTTCTACCGCAATCAGCAGGACATGGAGGTCAACTTCAACCAGTACGACAAACGCAGCCGCGCCACAAATGAGAGCAAGGTCTTCTGCGGTGAATGGGCCACGCGTGTTGGTTCGCCCACGCCCAATATGGCCGGTGCGCTCGGCGACGCCGTCTGGATGTGTGGTATGGAACGCAATTCCGACCTGGTCATCATGGAATGCTTCGCTCCGTTGTTCGTCAACGTGAGCCAACTCACCGGCAATGGACGCTCCATGCAATGGGAGAGCGACCTGATCGGCTACGACGCGCTGAACAGCTACGGTTCGCCGTCGTATTACGTCGAGACCATGTTCGCCCAAAACTGTGGCACCGTCATTGTGCCGGTGAAGGCTGAAGGCATTTCGACCATTGAACAGACCACCCGCGCGGGTCGCAATGGTGGCACGGCGGCGACTCGCAAAGTGTCCAGCATCTATTACAGCGCCACGCGCGACTCCAAAGGCACCATTTATCTAAAAGTGGTGAATGTGGCCGAGGCGCCGCAACAGGTTTGCGTGAACGTCACCGGCGTAAAGTCCGTTTCCGGCAAAGGCGAGGTCATCACGCTCTCCGCGGACAAAGTGGACGATACGAATTTGCTGAAAGACCCGGTCAAGCTGGTTCCCGTTGCCGAGAAAATCCGCGGCTTGGGCACCCGCTTCGCCTGGACGCTGCCGAAATTCTCCTTCACCGTCATCAAGCTCAACACACGGTAACCGAATACAGAGGCAACCTGATCATCATGGTCCCCGGAATTCTGAAGTCCGGGGACCCTTTTCAATTCAAACACCTGATCCATTGCAGGTGCCCGAACAGATTATGCCTGCCCTTATTCAGACCGCGAGAAACCTCGAATGATGAGAATCCACTTCCCTTCCATCGGCGTACTTTCAAAAAAGACCGCCACCTTGGCGATTTCCGCCCTGATAGTGGGGTGTCTGAGGCTCCCGATTCAAGCGGACGAGCTACCCGCCATTGCAACTCCGGCCGTGATGCCACCGTTGACCGCGGTACGTTTGCTGGACGGTCCGTTTGCTGATGCGGTGAAAGCCAACCGCGCCTATTTGTTGGCGGTGGAACCGGATCGCCTGCTCGCACCGTACCTGCGTGAAGCCGGTCTGGAGCCAAAGGCGAAGGTTTACGGAAACTGGGAAAGCAGCGGGCTTGACGGGCACACCGCGGGCCATTACCTCTCGGCGCTGGCATCCATGGTGGCGTCTGGCTCTGACACGCCCGGGGGAGAATTGCGGCGGCGACTGGATTACATGATCGCAGAGATGGACCGTTGCCAGAAAGCTTCGAGCGATGGGTATCTGGGTGGCGTCCCGGGAAGCAGGGTGCTTTGGAAAGCCGTTGCCGAAGGCCAGGTGGATGCTGTAAATCGCAAATGGGTGCCGTGGTATAACCTGCACAAGACCTTCGCAGGTCTGCGGGATGCGTACTGGTATGTCGGCAACGTGCAAGCCCGCAACATCCTGGTTCGCTGCGGCGATTGGTGCGAGAAAATCACCTCTGGGCTTTCCGACGACCAAATGCAACGGATGCTCGGCCAGGAGCATGGCGGCATGAACGAGGTGCTGGCGGACATTTATGCGATCACACGGGACGAGAAGTATCTGCGCCTGGCACAGCGATTCTGCCACAAAGCCGTTTTGGATCCGTTGGTTCGCCACGAGGATCAACTGACCGGCAAGCATGCCAACACGCAAATTCCCAAGGTCGTGGGCCTGGAACGCATCGCGACGCTTACCGGTGACAAGGATGCCGATTCGGGCGCGCGCTACTTTTGGGAGAATGTCACTGGCGCGCGCACGGTAGCCTTTGGGGGCAACAGCGTTTCAGAACACTTCAATGACCCGAAGAATTTCAGCGCCATGCTGGAGAGCCGGGAAGGTCCGGAGACGTGCAACACTTACAACATGCTCCGGCTGACCGGGGAGTTGTTTGCGAGTCAGCCCAGGGCCGCGTATGCCGATTACTACGAGCGCGCGCTCTACAATCACATTCTCGCGTCCATCAATCCCGTAACGCCGGGTTACGTGTATTTCACGCCGATCCGCCCTGAGCATTACCGTGTGTATTCGCAGCCGAGCAAGGGATTCTGGTGCTGTGTGGGCACTGGCATGGAAAATCCTGGCAAGTATGGCGAGTTCATTTACGCACAGGCCACAAACGGCATCTACGTCAATCTCTTCATCGCTTCGGAACTCAAAGCGAGCAACCTCGGTCTGATGCTCCACCAGAAAACCACTTTTCCTGATGAACCGAGAACCAAGCTAACGCTGAAACTGAAAAAGTCCGCAAAGTTTACGCTCTATTTGCGTCACCCCGGTTGGGTGGCGGCAGGCCAATTCGCCGTGCGAGTCAATGGCAAATCTGTCACAGTTTCTTCGACGCCTTCATCATACGCTGAGTTGCGCCGCGAATGGAGGGACGGAGATCGCGTGGAAGTGGAACTGCCAATGCGCACCACGTTTGAACGATTACCCGACGGGTCCGATTGGGTGGCCATTCTGCGCGGCCCAATTGTGCTCGCCTGGCCTGCGGGCACGAACAATCTGTCCGGCCTGTTCGCCAATGACAGCCGCATGGGCCACGTTGCCTCCGGCCCCCTGGTTCCGGTGGATCGCGTTCCCGTGCTGCTTTCCAGTGCGGACGACCTTCCCGGACACATCAAAATGGACACCGCCGCCGGGCCCATGCATTTCCGCCTTGCGGATGTTGTGGAACCCTCCGCGCCGGAAGGGCTGCCACTCATTCCTTTCTTCCGTTTGCATGGCCAGCGCTACCAGATGTACTGGCAACTGACCACGAAGGAGGAGATTGCCTCCCGGCGCGAACGCATTGCCGCCGAGGAACGCGCCAAAGCCCTGCGTGAGGCAAACACATTGGACCGGGTTGCCGTTGGCGAGCAACAGCCGGAAGTGGAGCACGATTTTGTTGGAGAGAAGAGCGATTCCGGATTGCGCAACGGACGCCGCTGGCGGCGTGGGGAGTGGTTCCAGTATGGCCTCGACACTTGCGGCGAAAAGCGCGTGGAACTGGCTGTGACCTATTGGGGCGGAGATGTGGGCCGCGCGTACGATATTTTCGTCAACGGAGAGTTGCTGGCGACCGAGACGGTGGATCATTCCAACCCGAATCGGTATTTCGAAAAACGTTATGCTCTCCCGGAAAAGATTCTCTCCCATTCGACCAATGGCCACGTGAGCATCAAGTTCTCCGCCAAACCCGGTGCAACGGGAGGTGGCGTCTATGACGTGCGGCTGATGAAACCGGATTCAACTCGAAACGCGGGTTCACTCGGAAACCCGTAGCCTTTCACGGTTCTGAAGTAAAATATGCGAATGATAATATGCAAAAGCTTTATTTTGCCCAGGACTCTCCTTCCGGCGTACGCCGCCACGCGAAGTAAGCATCCAAACTCTTGAGCGCTCCGGCGCTGGGGACTGGGCCCGTGTGCGGCGTCTGGCTGAAATACATCACCACAGGATTGGCTTCGCTGAACGCGGGCCATGCAGGCACGCCTTCGCCGTTGGGATCGCCGTGCTTTGCAAAGTTCACCCAGTAGGTGGACATGGCGTCCGAAATCTCCAGGTCGGTCCTGGTAGTTTGCGTATTGGATGGATTAAGATGCTGGAAGACGTAGGAGACATCCATGCCGTGTGGTGATCCGTAGCCAGCTTTGGGAGAGCCCTCCGGGTATTCGGGATGTTGGTCGAAATAGTAATAGAACACCCTGGATTTATTGGCCCTGGCCTGAAGCCGCGCCCAACTCCATGTGTGCCAGCCGAAGGCCGCGTCGCGGGTCAAATCGCGCGCGGTTTTGGGAACGGCATTGGACTCGACCGGATAAGCCTTCAAAAGACTCTCTGCGAACCGGCCATAACGCTTATTGACACTGGCGATGTAATCCTCAGGCGACTTTGGTGGCGAGAAGCTCGCGCCCTCGTCTGAATTATAGCCCACAAGAATTGGGGTGTCGTTGAATTGGCGCGCTTCGTAGAGCTTATATTGATCGTCGGGGATCACCCATCCATCGACAATTGGCCATGACATGCCCATGCCGCGACCGCCCGGAAGTTTGTCGGTAGAGATCTTGCGCAGTTCCGCAATGGACGAGACCCCTGCGTTCCTGGCGTAAGCTTCCCCGGAGCGTTCCGCATCAGCCAGGCGTTTTAAATTCTCGCCCGGAAAGGTGGTTGGACGTGGAGGCCCGAACGAGCCGCCGCTTTGGGAAATCGCGCCATGGAACAGCCCTTTGGCCAGGGGCGATGCCGACAGCATGCTGACCGCGATCCCCCCTGCGGATTCCCCGAAAATCGTCACCTTGTTCGGGTCCCCGCCGAAAGCGGCAATGTTGTTCCGCACCCATCGAAGACCGGCGATCATGTCCAGCAGACCGTAATTCCCGGAAGTGTGATTCGTGGTTTCAGCGCTCAACTCCGGGTGCGCCAGAAATCCCAATTGTCCGACGCGGTAAGCGATACTGACCAGCACCACGCCTTTCCTGGCCAGTTTCTCGCCACTATACGAGGGTTCAGATGTGGCGCCCCCGGCGAATCCGCCGCCGTAGATCCAGACGAGGACAGGAATGCGATCGCCTGCGGATTTCGCAGGTGTCCAAACGTTCAGATACAAGCAATCTTCGCTTATGCCTGAGGGCGGTCGCCCTCCTTGAATGGGGCCGGGAGCGAAGTTGGTGGTTTGCCGGACGCCGTCCCATTTAGTGGCGGGTTGAGGAGCGCGCCAGCGGAGATCGCCGATGGGTGGCGCGGCGAACGCAATGCCTCTGTAAACCGTCAGCCCATCTTCAGACACTCCCTGAACCAAACCATACTCCGTCCTGACAGGGTCTGGCTGCTGCGCGATGGCAATCCCCGCGGCAAACATCGCGCACACCGCACCCAGAAAAGATTTGTGGATCATAAGAATATTACCTTTCCAAACTGCATTGGAGCGCGAGGTCATTTGGGCTCGGCGACTTTATAGCCCAGCACTGAAAGCATTTTCTCCCCGTAGCGCTTTCCCAACTCTCTGTAACCCGCCGGGGCGAAATGTAGATGGTCTGAGCGGCCAGCGCAACCTTTCGAGGAAATCACGTAAGAATTGGTAATGGTTTGCGGCAGGGTTGCGATGATTGCATTCATGCCCGCGCAAGCGCCTTTCTGATCCGCGTTGACGAGTTCGCCCGCCAGAAGCGGAACCTCGTCGGCTTTGAGGTTCAGGTCTTTGATCAGATTGTCGTAAATACCTTTGACCTTGTTTGGCCATTCCTTGTCATTCGTGTTCGATTCACCCTGATGCAGGAGGATGCCCTTGATGACGCCGTCCTTCTGAGCCAGCTTTGCCGTCTCCACAAGATGCGCATAGGGATTCCCACTATAATTGTTGATGATGTTCGTCATCCACGATGGAGCCGTGGCTGCGTAGGTGTGAAAGGTATCTTTCTCGAACAGTTCAATCTTGCAGCCAGCGACAGATACATTAACAACGCCCACCTTAATGTTCACCGGGAGGTTGAAAACCATGGTCCTGCCAAAATAATCCGCGGGACAAAGCCCCGTATTTGCCCGGCACAAAGGAGGAACGGCGGGATACCATTTACCCTTGGTCCTACCCGGATTCTGAAAATCAACCGCCGCCAGGACCTGGAATCGGCCATCCACCGGCGCCTTGTCCTGTTCCTCGATACCCGGATACCCCTCCATATTGGACTGCCCAAAGCAGAGGAAAATGAAAAAGTTTGTGTCCTGGGAGAACGTGGACACGCCCGACAACAATAATCCGGCCAAAAACAAGGATGCTTGTTTCAAGGTCATAGTCATCAGAGATACAAAAGCGGCTAGTATTCCGGCCCAGGCGAATGACCCGGGCCGGTGCTTTTTACATAACGAGAGAGGATCAATCCTGGAACAATAACGGGGCGAATTGATAGAGACTGCGCCGCCAGGACTGCCACTCGTGAGCCGTCAAAGGCGACACGTAGTAGTGACTGTTTATGCCAGCCTCCTTGAGAGCATCGGCGTTCGCCTTGGGGTCGCCGCCGAATCCGCCCCGTCCACCCGGACCGCCAGCCTGGCGGTTGCGGTTGTCCACTTCGCGGCTGCCGTAACTGACGAAGACCAATTTGACCTTTTCCTTGAAGGCGGCCATGTCCGAAATGTCGTTCGTGCCAATGCTGCCGCCGCTGAACACGCCGATATGGGAGAACTTGTCGAGGTTGGCCAGGGTGATCGTTCGAGTTTGCATGCCGCCCATGGAAAGGCCCGCCATCGCGCGATGGGGTTGGTCGGCAATGGTGCGAAAGGTGCCATCGATGTAGGGGATCAGGTCCTCGATGAGCACGGTCTGAAAGGCGTTGAAATTGAAGCCGCCGGGTCCGCGAGCGGGCGCCCCGTTTGTCCCGCCAGCAGGGGCTGCGCCTCGCCGGGGACCACCGAAGTTACCGCTTCCGTTTTCCATCACGATAATGAACGGTCTGGCTTTGCCATCCGCAATGAGGTTGTCGAGGATCAAGCCCGCATGTCCCTGGTTACCCCATCCGGTTTCATCCTCGCCCATTCCATGCTGCAGATAGAGGACCGGAAAGCGCTTGCTCGGATCCTTGTCATAATCAGGCGGGGTATAGACGAAGCAGTGGCGATTTGTGTTACTGGACTTGGCGAAGTAGAAGACCTCGCGCAACTGGCCATGGGGCACGTTTTTGAGGGCGTAGAATTCCTGGTCTTTGGCGGGAATTTCGATCCCGCTGCCCCAACGTCCGGCACCAAAGAAATAAAGGCTGTTGGGATCGGGAACCTGGGCGCCATCCACAACAATCTGGTAATAATGAAAACCTTCGTCCTGTGGCTTCGAGACGCCGATCCACCCGCCATCCTCGCTCTTGACCAAAGGATATTTCACGCCGCCCAGATCGAGCGCCACATTTTGGGCCTGGGGCGCAAAGACGCGGGCTCTTACACGACCTTCAGAGTTGACCTGGGGATACTGTTTACCCTGCTGATTGGAGGTCGCAGGCTTGAAATCTTCGACAACCCTGGCCTGGGGTTCCGCAGTCGCGGGCGGAGGCGTCTGGGCGATTGCAGGGTGACCCGACAGCATGGGTAGAAGAGCCAGACTTAGAATTATGGTTTTCATAACGATTCATTCTGATTTTTACGTGGTATGAACTGATTACTGAATTGAGTTTTTCGCCTCCGGCTGTGATGCGGCACGGATCACGGCGTCAAAAGCAGGCTTGGGCTGGTTGTTAGCGTCGAACAAAAGTGGCTTGCCGTTGGCGCGCCATGAGACACCGTCATTGACGCCCCAGAATGTGACCACTTTCACGGACTTTTCGTGCTTCAGGAAGGCTTTGAAAAGGCCTTCGTAGGCGGTGGCCAGTTTCCGGTTGGCATCATCGACCAGGCCTCCCTGTGTGGTAGTGGCGTTGGCAGCAACATCGCCGCTGGTGCTGCGCTGGCCGCCTTGAGCGCTGTTGACATCGAGTTCTGTGATGTGAATGGGAAGGCCGAGCGTCTCCATTTCCGTCAGCGCCTTGTCTTCCTCCTCGAAACTCGGGGATGAAACGCTGACGTGAGTTTGCGAACCGATGGCCATGACCGGGACGTGCTGCTCCTGGAGTGACTTGATCAAGGTGATGAGTTTGCGGCGTTTCGCCGGGTTCTCCAATGAATAATCGTTGTAGCGCAGGATCGCGTCGGGGTCGGCTTCATGGGCGTATTCAAAGGCCTTGGCGATAAAGTCCGGCCCGATGATTTCCGACCAGAGGGAGGTGCGCAGAACGTTGGTGCCGCCGTCGGAAATTGCCTCGTTTACGACGTCCCAAATCTTGATCTTGCCCTTGTAGCGGCCCACCACTGTCTGAATATGATCGTGCATCCGCTGGAGCAATTCCTCGCGCGATGCCCGAGGTCCAGTGAAACCGCCGCGGCCGAAGGCGCCGCCGGGGCCACGACCAGGTCCACCCATACGGGACGCGTTTGTCCCGGCTGCATTCGTGGTGGCGGCAGGTGTCAATGACGCAGCGTTGGTCACACCGGGCGGCAAATTCGCACCTTGAAAGACCCAATTGGGTGTCTGTGAGTGCCAGACCAGGGTGTGTCCCACAAGGTACATGTTATTGCTCATGCCAAAGTTCACAAAGGCGTCGGCCGGTTCGAAATTATAACCATCGGCACCTTCCCTGGGGTGGATGAGCGCCCACTTGAGGTCGTTCTCAGGAACAATCTGATTGAACTGTTCCTTGACCAGGGCGATGTCCTTATTCACTTGTTCCATATTCCGTCTGACGTTGTCAGCCCGGACGGAGGTACCAGTCGCAATGGTGCGGTTGATGGCGACGCCGACAAGGAAATGGTCCTTGTAGGCGTCCTTGAGGGTGGCGGTGTCGGCAGATCGAACCGTTGTGCCCAGGGCTACCAATGCCGCGGTGAATAGACCGATGCGTAACATGCGGTGTGAGTGGTGGATTTTCATATGAGTGAGTTTCCGATGATTCGAGAGTAACCATTACTTGAAATACAACTGCAACGTTTCCGTTAGATAGTGCCGGGCGTTCATCCATGTATGACCGCCACCTGTGATGAGGCTTTTGTGTTCGATCTTCTTTTCCTTCAAGAGTTCATCAAACGCAACCGCCTGTTTGTATAAAAAGTCCTCGCTTCCAACGCCAAGCCACAGAAGCTGGAGTTGACGATTCGTGGTCCCGGGATTTGAGGAAAGGCTGGGAAAATATTTGTTAAAGACTTCCGGCGTCAAATAAGCGCTATAGGATCCGATCCAGGCAAACTTATCCAGGTTGGAAAACCCGGCAAACAGTGACTGTCCGCCGCCTCGCGAGAATCCGGCGATGGCGCGTTTTTCCCGATCAGGGAGGACGCGATAATTGGATTCGATGTAAGGAAGAATACTGCCGACCAAATCGTCATTAAACACTTTGTACATGTCGGCGGCTTGAAGCGAAGACGGGTCCGGTGTGCCGGTCAGCGTGTTCCCGTAGGGCATGACGATGATCATTGGCCGGGCCTTCCCGGCGGCGATGAGATTGTCGAGAATGAAATTGGCACGGCCGACCTTGAACCAGGTTTCCTCGGTGTCGGTTGTGCCGCTGACCAAATAGAGCACCGGATATTTATCGCTGCCCTGGTGATAGCCCGGCGGCGTATAGACCAGCAACGGACGAGTCACGCCCATGGATTTCGATTTGTAGAAGCCATAGGTGACCTGCCCGTGCGGAACGTCCTGTATCGAGTAGATGGACGGTTTGTCACCCGGGATGTCCACCAGGCTGCTCTTGAAACGTTCGTTCGGAAAAATGTTTTGATTATTGGGGTCGGCGACAGACACGCCATCCACAATGAAGTTGTAGGGGTAGAGGTTGGGTTCAACGGGTCCCAAGGTGATACTCCAAACTCCGGAGGCATCGGCCTTGAGCGGTTGGTTTCCCTTGATGAACTGCGCGCTTAATTCAACCTGCCTGGCGTTAGACGATTTATAGTTGAAAGTGACCGTGCGGTCCGGGTGGACGACGGGCGATTCAATCGGCTGAGCCCATGGGCGAGATTGTCCGTGAACATGGACGGCCAGGATCAGACAAAAGGAATATCCAATTGCCAGCGGGATTTTAATGCTGCTATTCATGATATGGATTGGTGTTTTCAACTCAAACGATCAGCGGTCCTCTGGGAACATCATCTGCGCAGTCTGATACAGGTAACGGCGCCAGTTCAACCACTCGTGGCCGTTGGAACTCAATACCCAAAAATTGCGAATGCCGTAATTGTTGAAGACCGCCAGCGTCCGCTGGCTGTTGAAAAGGGCGATGTCCGTTTCGCCCGCGGCAAAGTAAATGGGCATGCGGAATTGGCGATTGATGTTGGTCTCACTGAGGAGCGGCTTGATGTTTTCCTGAAAAGCCGGGAGTTGATCCGCCCAGTAACCCGAACTGAATACGTAGAGTTCGCCAAAGGTTTCGAGATGCGTCAGGCCTGTATTGAGGGTGACAAACCCGCCCATTGAAAGGCCGGCCACGGCGCGGCTTTCGCGATTCGTGCGCGTGTGATAGTGGCTGTCCACATAGGGCAGAATGTCCATCAGATACTCCCGGGTGCAGGCATCGTCCACTCCAGGTTTGGGGGGAGTGCCGGTAACCACGCGGCTGGTATTGGGCATCACGATGATCATCGGACGGGCCTTCCCGGCGGCGATGAGGTTGTCGAGAATCAAATGGGCAAAACCGTTCCCGGTCCAATGGCTGTCATTCTCGCCGCCACCGTGATTCAGGTAGAGCACCGGGTATCGCGTGCTGGCGTTGGTGTCATAGCCGGGCGGAAGGTAAACATGCATCGGCTTCTCTGTGCCAGCCGAGGTTTTGTAGCGCACGATCTCCACCCGGCCGTGCGGCACGTCATTGCTCGCATAAAATGCCTTATCGTTGGAAGTCGGCAACGCGGGGAGGATCGGCACTGGTTTGCGCGGATTCGCTGCGGCACTGCGATTGTCGCGAGGACCGGACTGTGCGTAAACACCACATGCCAACGCGCCCATCATGGCGGACGCAAGGAGTGTGAGTGATGCATGCTTTATCATGAGAATATTTTATTAAGTGAAAAGCTGTTGCGGCCGGTAAAAATCCCCCCGGCGCTGCAACTCAATCGACTGGTTTCCATTTGAAACATTCGCCGCCTTTGCGGGCGGGTGTCGGGCCGACAGCGGTAACCGTCACCGGGCCCGGTATGTTCGGCTGGGTGGTGAGGTAACGGTGGTTCGTCAGCGACATGAGCATGGTATCGCCGCGCATCAGGTTGATCCATTGGAACGACTCCGCATCACCCGGTGTTTTGCCCGCAAGATCCTTCAAAGTGACCCCATCCTCAGAGGCAGAGACGAACCGGCCGTTGGCTGCCTTCAACGCAACGCGCCCCTTGCCAAGGTCCATAACCTGGAAACGCACATTGGGTGTCCTGGCATCGGCTGATTCAGCCGCTACATTGGCCAGGACATTGCTTTGCGTGTTGGCGGACAGGAAGCTTCCGTCGGCACCGCTGGTGAGAGTGATGGTTTTGCCCGTGGGAATTTCACGCTCGATGCCGCGGGCGCGTGGCTCCTCAACAACATAGTTATCAAAGTCAGCATAGCCGCCGGGCTGGCCGGTGGTGTTGAAGTTGAATAATGCGGGTCGCACGCCTTGGAAGGTGGTCAACTGGAAGGTCATGGTGAATGGATTGCCCACCGGCGTAAATTGTTTGCCATCAGCGCTCCAACTGAAGAGGGCCTCATCGGTGTCAAAATTGCAGGCGACGCGCAACAACAAGTGGCTGGGGGGATTGGTGCTTCCCACGACGGGCGCGTTGGTCGGAGCAGCGGACCCGACGCGGCGACCGCCTGCGCCCTGGAACCTCTGCAGGGTTGCGCCTTCGGCAGTTTTTACCACGCCAATCCATGCGTAGGGAGCGCTCAAGAGGGCCAGACCGGCATTATCACCCACCGCCATGCCACTTGTGTCCATTTCGACAGTGATGATCGACTCGGGCCCGGGAGGCCGCTGGCAAAGGCTGTTGCGCGCGGTCCAGAGGTTGGTGGCCGGCAAAGAATGAAGGCGAAGCACGCCGGGCTTCTCAGTGAGTGACCACTTACTGTCATCGGGAACGTGGTTCCATTGCCAGTGCGGATTGATTTTGCCGCCATCAAAGTTTTCGTCCCAGACATAGGTCGGTTTGGGTTCCTGCGAAAAGCCTGTATCGGGCTTGATCCAGGTATTGGGGGCTTTGCGCAGATTGCCCGGCAAGCCAATCAGGGGAAAACCATCATCCCATGTGATCGGCACCAGGTTAACCATGCGACCGGCGCTGCCGTGGTCCGACATGAGGATGCTCCACCATTGGCCCGAGGGAGTATCAACGATGCCGCCTTGATGGAGCCAGAGCCCGCGGTCATTGGCTGGGGCGCGCGCGGGTGTTGCCCCTGTCACACCCAATGATTCACCCGCGACCATCTTCGTGACCTTCCACGGGCCGTCGATGGAATCGGCAACGGCCACCATCTGGTCCACGGGTCCGCCTGGAATCGCCGAAACATCAACGTATTTGCCGTTGATTTTGTAGAGGTGATGGCCTTCACCCATCCGGCCAACCAGTTGACGGCGGGGTGCGTTGGTATTGAAGGACCGGAGATCCGGAGCCAGTTCTTCAATCGGGTACGGGCTGGCGCCGCCCGAGATGATGTAAACCTTTCCGTCGTCGTCGAAGAGGACTGATAAATCGTGGCGTCCGGGCAATTGGTTGCACTCCCAAGGGCCCTGGATCGAAGCCGAGCGAAAGACCAGCAATCCCCCGCGGTTGATGTTCGAGAGGACGTAGAACATGCCCTTGTGATGGCGAATGCAGGGCGCCCAGATGCCCTGGCCGTAGATGCCCCTGCCGTCCTCCAGCCGGTAGGCCGGACCCAGGTCGAGTCTATTGGTGCAATAGCCGGCGAGTTCCCAGTTCACCAAGTCCCTGGAATGCAAAATCTCAACTGCCGGGTTCATGTGCATGGTGGTGCCGGCCAGGTAATAATCAGCGCCCACGCGGATGACATCCGGATCCTCAAACTCTCCGTAAAACAGCGGATTGGAGTAAGTGCCATTGCCATTGTCAGCAGTCCAATGCTTTGTAGCGGCAACAGAGTTTGCCTGAGAATCCTGCGCGGCAAACGCTGCGACACCCAGAGTCAGCGCGAGAAGGCTCGCGATCGGGACTGCGAGGACAAGGATGCGGATTGAATCGATTACCCGTGAGGAGGTTTTCATATTTCAAAAAGTCAGAATCATCATTTGCGTCCGTCCGCTATTGGTGCGGGCAGCACCGATATCTCGGCGGCGCTCGTCCAGCCGCTTCGATTGATTTCCTGCAAAGCCGTGAAGCGAAAGAACCGGGCGTTAACCGGCGCAAATGTGGCTTCCTGAAGCGATGGATTGTTTCGGATGTTGGCGAATGTGCCGGAAGCGATATTGGTCATCCAGTTGGTCCCATTCTCGCTCGTTTCAAAACGGTAACGCTCGACGGTGCCGTTGGGGTTGTCGTCCTGCCGCGGCAGGTAAGTGAATCCGGCAATCCGATGGGATGCGCCCATGTCAATCGTGAGGTGATGCGGCAAGGTCAAATCGGCGTTCCAGCGGGTGTGCCAGAAGGTGGACGAATTGCCGTCCATCGCGCGGGTTGCAGCGGCATCGGCTTGATTGGTTTCCTGGCTGTCCACGCTGATCACCTTCCAGCCGGTCGGCGCCAGGCCGGCGAAAGTTCTGGAAGCGGTGATGCCGAGCCGTCCGTTGGGAAGCAGACAAGCGGCTTGCACCTTGCCGCTCAAAGGCAGGGCGATGGGCGAGGTGTATTCCGCTGAATTGGTTGTCGGCGCGCTGCCATCGACGGTGTAAACCATTTTGCAGCCGCCGGAGTTGCTTAACGTCACTGAGCCATTTGCCGCGCGATCTGAAATCGTCGGAGGCAGGGATGAGACGGATTGCTTGAAGAGTCCGATTTCGGCGAGTGTCGGTTCGAGGCGCGAACCGGTGATGCGGATGCGCACCTGGCTTGCGGTCACGGCCGGCTTGAGCCGGATGAGTCGGCGATGCCCGACGGTTGTAAGTTCGTCCGACGCGATCTTCTCCGCAGCGACCCATTCGGACCCGTTCCAGGCGTCCATGGCAAAGGACTCAATGCGTTGACCGCGATGATCCACCGCTTCCTGCAGCGAAACGACATCAAAGGTGACGGCTGCGGGAAAGGTCAAAGTCAACGTGCCGTTGGTATGACCCGGCGCCGCTTCCCACCAAGTGTCAAGATTTCCGTCCAACGCCAGCGGCGCGCCGTTCGTGGGGTTGGAATTGTCCGCGGCGAGCTTTGCGCCAGCAGCGAGGTCGGCGGCAAACGTGTCGTTGACCGCCTGCGCCAAACCGCTCAAGGCGGCGACCTGATCATCTGGGATAAGGCCCCGTCTGTCGGGAGAGAGGTTCAAGATGAGATTTCCATTACGACCGACTGACGAGTAAAAAATGTCCACCAACTGCGAGACGCTTCTGGGTTGTTTCCTGGGGGCCCAAAACCATTGGCCATTGGCAAGAATGGTGACGTTAACTTCCGCAGGATACCACCAAAGGAAAGAGCCGGGCGTGAGTTTGGAACGGCTGCCAAGATCGCGGGCGGTCATATCCGGCCAGATGAAGGTGTCAGGCGACTGCGGGAGCGGAATGACGCTCCATTCCGTTGTGCGCCCATAGCCACTTTCAGTGCCGACCCAGCGAGCGTCCGGCCCTTTGCCAAAAATGACTGCTCCGGGTTGCAGGCGGCGGATCAAATCATACCATGCCGCGTAGTTGTAAGTCTCCTTGACGCTGGGATCCGGATTGGCGCCGTCAAACCAGACCTCGTCGATCGGCCCGTATTCGGTGAGCAATTCATAAAGCTGGTTCAGAAAATAACGATTATAGTCGTCCACCTCGTAAGTGTAATTCGTAAAACCCGCCGCCGGAGTGCGACCCAAGGCGGGATTACTCTTGAAGCTGGCCGGATCGGTGGGAATGACCGAGAGAACATTGCTGCTGCCGTTGCCATAATATCCCGAGGGATTCTTCGGATTAGTCCTCAACTGGTAAAGATCCGCAGGCGAAAGGTAAACGGCCATCTTGAGGCCGTGGGCGCGCGCGGCATTGGACACTTCCCGGACCACGTCGCCCTTGCCATCGCGCCATGGACTGGCCGCGACGGAGTGGGGCGTGTAGCGAGTCGGCCACATGCAAAATCCGTCATGGTGTTTACTGACGAGCACAATCATTTTGCCGCCGAAATTCTTCATCGCGTCCAGCCATTGATTCGCGTCCAATTCCACTGGATTGAAGATCGAAGGCTCTTCACGACCGGTGCCCCACTCGACGCCATTGAACGTGTTCACCCCAAAGTGAAGGAAAAAGGTCCGCTCCAGCCGCATCCAGTCCGATTGATTGGCGCGCGGCAGCACCTTCGCTGCTTTTTCTGAGATAACCGAAGGAGAATCATTGCTGGAGATGACCTGTAGAGTGGCGTAATCCACCGGCGCAGAAGCCGCTGCTGCGACGTTCGCTGCAAACTGTCCTCCGGCAAAAAGGAAAGCGATTACGGAGGTCGTAATGAGGTTCTTCAAAACGGTCTTATGTTGTGTCGTCATTGTCTGGCTGGCGCTTTCGTTGATAAACAAGTCGTTATTCGATGCAACTGATTTTGCGCGTTGGTTTAGATTGCAGATCATGGGTTATTTGACGGTGAATTCATAAATGCTCACGCTGAAGCGCGGGAACGTGGGCGATTCGGGAATGGAATCCACGACAGCGCTGGTGATCGCGGGATTTTGCCCGTTGCTCTCAACGGACGCCAACCGCCAGAGCGTGCCTTTGCCGGAGAGCGCCGCGCCGGTGAGGTTGAGCTCGAGGGTTTGCCCGACATCCGTGGGATTCACGACAGCCACAGTGAGGGTTTTATGGTCATCGGTCCAGGAAGCGGCAACATCGAGAGGGAATGTGTCGCTGCCCGCATTAACAACAGGTTGCTCGCCGCCGGGCGGGTCCGTTGGCCTGGGTTGGGGTGAGTTGCCGGTGACCTCGACAGGGATGAAGCCAAAATGATCGCGATAGAATTTGAAGGTCTGACCGGTGGTGTTTAACGCGGTGACGTTTCCGTTGCGGCTGACCAGCGAAGTGCCAAACGTGTAGCCCGCCATCTGGAAAATGTCAGAGTGGCGGAACATCTCGTGGAAGACGATGCCGTAGGCCGGATAAACGGGATACGATTGGGAGCCGCCGCCGCGGTTACCCGCGTAGGCCCATTCGTCGATGTTCAGGGGCTTTGGATTGGTGACGAGCTTGGGAAACAATTTTTCGTATTCTTTGTATTCCTCGTACTTGATGCGGATGTGGTTGGCCGGGCGACGCATCCAGTCGGTGACAGGTTCCTTTGGATCATTTGGGACTTGTTTGCCCTCAGCCAGACTGAAGTGAGTGCCGCCGTAGTTGTAATAGTGGTCGCTGAGGATATCGATGTTATCGAAGCAATTGGACAGCAGGCCGCCGGTCCAGTCACCGGGTGAGAGGTAGGGCGGAACCAGGTTGGTGCCCAGGCTTAGCGATTCCCTGGAACCGGTCATGGTGTCGGGCATGGCGCCGCAGGCGATGATTTTGATGGTTGGGTCCACCTTCTTCATGGCCCTGGCAAACTGGTTGTGCTTGAACTCGAACTGATTGAGTTTCATGGCGCCATATTGGTAGCTGAGCCCCCACATTTCATTGCCGATGCCCCAGAACTTGACGTTGTAGGGTTCGGGATGGCCGTTTTCGGCGCGCTGTTTGCCCATCGGGGTGGTAGTGGCGCCGTTGGCGTATTCGACATATTGGGCGGCCGAAAAAACATCGGCGAAGCCAGCACTGACAGTGATATAGGGATCAACCTCAAGAAGTCGGCACAGGGTCAGGAATTCGTCCGTGCCAATATCATTCGGCTGAACCGCCCTCCAAACAGGGTCATAAGTGGGTGGGCGCTTGTCGGGGTCGCCGATGGCGTAACGCCATTCATGGGCGGAAACAAAGTTGCCACCGGGGAAGCGGCAAACTCCGAAGCGAACGCTTTTCAAGGCGGCGACAGCGTCGGGACGAAAACCTTCCACGTTGTCAGAAGGCATGAGGGAAACCGCGCCGACGTGGAATGATCCTGTGCCGGTTGCCGTGGCTTCAAATGCGCCTTGGCCGGAGTCGGCGGCCTTAAAAGAAAATGTGAACTTCTGGTAATCTTTGCTCAATGGGCCGAGTTCAACCGTCTGGCGCGGGGAATCGGCGTTTGTTCCAAGAACAATGCTGACGGAAACCTTTGCGGTGGGATCACCGGCCAGTTGAATGCGGCCGTTATATGTTGCGTCCTTGATAAAATTGAGGCGGGTTTGACGAATGCCGCGCGGCTCGGAGCCTGCGAGTTTGATCAGCGGGGTTTGTTCGCCAACAAAGGGAGTTGCGGTATCCATGACAACCGAATCCGCAGGGCCGACTGGGTTCCATCTTCCCGCCAGACTGCGGTTGCGTCGTCCCGGCCCAAAACCGGGGCTCTGGTCGGCGTTGGGATCCACCGCAGGTTGGGGAATCACCGGATGGTAAAATTTTCGGTCATCGAGCATTTCACACCAGAGCGTGCTATAAATGAGGTTGCCGGCGTGTTCGAAGAATTGCCCATAAAGGTAAGGAGAGATCGGCGGGCCGGTTTTCGAAGCGTCAATATTGGCGACAACGGTCTGGGTGGGGGCAGCAGTCTGAGCCCCAGCCGCAAGCGCGGCAAAAAGGACGAGGAGGAAGCAAACTCTTTTCATGGGTGATTTGATGATGGCTAATGATCTCCATGCAAACGAACTTCGACCAGGCAGGCGTGAGTTCCCTAGCTATTCAGGCCGCCAGTTTGCAAGCAACTGGCGACCTGAACGCTAATATAAAGCCTCAATCTTGCGAGTTATGGCTGAGGAATGAGTTCGATGGCGTTGATTTGCGGATTCTCAACGTTGGGGGTGAACGTGATTTTGAATTTGCCGTCTGTGACTTCCACCGGCACCGATTCAATGTAGGCGCGATGGGGACCGCCTGCTTTCACCCAAACATCGAAGTCCTTGAACTCGTGGCCCTGGACGTTGAAGGAGAAGACGCGTCCACCTGGCCCAGTGATGCCCTCAAACATTTCGGAGAAGTAAAGTTTGGCGATATATTTGCCATTCGCGGCCGGGCAGGAGAAGGAATCCATCGAATAATGTTCCGTCAGGAAAAGCCCTGCGTCCTTTGTGTTGGCAACCTCAATGTTCTCGCGGCCAATCACACTGCCACCCTCGAAACCTTCCTCGGCTTTCCAGACATTGCCCGCGGAATCCTTGAAGGGTTCGGACACACCCGCTTTGATGCGGATTATGGACGGGGTGGTGGCAACGGCTGCCGCCGGGGCCGGGGTTGCCACTGCGGGAGTTGGGGTCACCGCTACTGGGGCGACTGGAGTGGCGGTTGACTTTGGCGGAGCGGGCTGCGCAGAACGGGTTTCGGCCGTCTCGCAACCGGTTGCCAGCGTCAATAACAGGGCTGCTGTGCAGCCCAGGACAGTGCGAGAAACAATATCGGGAATGTTTTGCATAGTTGATTTTAAGTTTGAGTTGTTCTTTTTGATCTCACCGGGAGGTTGGTGTTGTTGTTAATCGCGGTTGGAATTCGTTCCGCGCGCGGCCGATGAGAAATTCATTCATTATACTGGGTTTGAAGATGTGGTTGTACCGGTCAACCGTTTCCGACGTTCGGCCAGTTCATCGGCCATTTGGAGTGTGACTTTTTTATTTAGTTGGTAAATGGCCAGCAGAACCGTGCAGATGGCGAACAGGACGCCAACCACCAGACCGCTACAGGCGCGGTAGCCCTGGATCGCAGCGACTGCGTCCGGCATCTTCGTGTCGTAGTTGAAAAAGCCGACCATGATCCAGAGGAAGGAGGCCGATCCGAGCGCCAGACCGGACTTCAGCGCAAAGCCAATCGTGGCGAAAACCATGCCGGTGAAACGGCGTCCGACTTTCCATTCGGAGTAGTCGGCGACGTCTGCAAATATGGACCAGGTCAGCGGAATCGTTGGCGCATAGACGATCGAGATGAAGGAGGTGATTCCCAGCATACCCCAGACATTTGTTGGGCTGAGGAAATAGAAGGCAATCGAGCCGAGGGTGGCGAAGACAAAACCGGCGGTGGCGACGGCTTTCTTCCCAAATTTCCTGGCAAGCGACGGCGAAAGCAGGATGACGATCATGATCAGCCCGGTGCCCAGCATGTTGACGATGCTGTTGAAGACATCCGCGACGTTCGAGGCAGTCTGGTCGCCATGCACGATATAGCCAAGCCATTCGAGGATGCCAGCGGGTGTCGGAGCCCCAGGCGCAAGCGCAGGCGCCGTGAGGCCGAACGCCTTCACGCACTCGAACATCGCCGTTTTGTCGGCGAAATGATGGTAGTAGTTATAGAGAGCGCCACCCCGGAAAGAGAGAATCGCAAAATGCACCAGTGTCCAGCACCACATCACTTTCCACGGATTGTTTTTGAGCAAGTCGCGAAAATCCTGCAACGGGGACGATTTCTCTTTCGTTACAGGCTGGATGCGCTCCCGAGTGGATGCAAAGGTGATGATGAAGCAGACCAGACAAACGACCGCCCAGACCACCATCGTCATCTGCCACCCATACTGCTTGTCAGCAATGCCGACCGTTCCGCCCGACGCCGCAGCGTGCTTCGCCGCAAATCTGGCGACCAGTGGCAGGGTGAATCCGCCCACGATGAATTGTGCCGCGTTCACGGCGATGAACCGGTAAGAATTCAGGCTCGTTCGTTCATGGACATCACCGGTCATTACCCCGCCCAAAGCCGCGTAGGGCATGTTGTTCATGGAGTAGAACGTCATCAGCAGCGTATTCGTGACGACGGCGTAAGCGATGAGCGCCGTGGTGCTGTACCCGTGCGGCGTCGTGTAGGCAAGAATCATCACTATGAACCATGGAACGGAGGTGAACAAAACCCACGGACGGAACTTGCCCCATCGCGTATTCGTGCGGTCCGCCAGGATGCCCACGATCGGATCCGCGACCGCATCCCACAAGCGGGGCCATAGAAGAATCGCCGCAGCGGCACTCGCCGTCAGCCCGAACACGTCCGTATAGAAGTTGAGCTGGAAGAGCACCATCGTCATGAAGACGAAGTTGGCGGCGCTGTCGCCAAGGCTGTAGCCGACTTTTTCGACGACCGAGAGGCGTTGATTCTGGGCGGACATGAGGTGGTTTGGGTGGTTTGATTACACAACAGTGAGGATAACTTTTTGCAGGTCGGCGTCGCGGGAGGAATTGCCAACCTGAATTTCAAACTCGCCCGGTTCAACCCGGTATTCCATCTCAATGTCGTAAAACGAAAGAGATTCGGGCGTGATATCGAGAGTGATCGTTTGGGTCTCACCCGGAGCAAGAAGGATCTTGCGAAAGCCCTTCAACTCTTTGATCGGCCGCGTCACCGAACTGACCCGGTCGCGAATATACATCTGCACCACCTCGGCGCCCTCGCGCTTACCCGCATTGGTCACATCCACCTGCACTGTCGTGCTTTCGCCGACTTTGATGCGTTTTTTCTTCAAGCGCAGGTTCTCGAATTTGAACCGGGTGTAGCTGAGGCCAAAGCCAAAGGGATACAGCGGTGTGACATCGTCAAATAGATAACCGCGGCGTGCAGACGGTTTGTAATTATAGAACACCGGCAGGTGACCGGCAGAGCGCGGGATGGTTATGGGCAGCTTTCCCCCCGGGTTGGCATCACCGAACAGCACCTCCGCAACCGCCTGACCTGTTTCCTGACCGAGATACCAACATTCGAATATCGCCGGCACCGTTGTCGTAAGGCTATTGATGGCCAGTGGACGGCCATTAAACAGGAACGCCACAATTGGCTTGCCCAACCCGGCCATCGCCTGAATGAGTTCCTCCTGGCGGCCAACAAGGTCAAGCCGGGCGCGATCTCCCAAGTGCGTTAATGACCATGCCTCGCGTGAGGTTTGCTCATTGCCTCCAATCGCCAGCACAATAACGTCGGCCTCCCGGGCGACAGCAACCGCCTCTGCAATCTGGCGGCGATCCTCGTCGGGATCGCTGGGCACGACCTTGTCTTCATTCCAGGAGCCGCTCTGCGTGATCTTGCAGCCTTCGCTGTAAAGAACGCGGATGCCCGCACCGGCCCGGGCTTTAATGCCCTCCAGCACCGTGATTTCTTTCTTTGGCACACCGCTGTAGCCACCGAGGAGGCTCCGGTTTGCGTTTGGTCCGATCACCGCAATCGTTTTCAGTTTTGAGGGATTGAGCGGGACAGTCTGGTTTTCGTTCTTGAGAAGCGTGATGGTTTCACGCGCCGCGCGAAGTGCCAGCGCCCGATGAGCACCGCATCCGGTCACCCTATCGGCCGTATCCGGATCAACATAAGGATCATCGAACAAGCCCAATTTGAATTTCCACAAAAGCATGGGCGCGACCAGTTCGTCCAGTTCCGCTTCCAGAAGCGCCCCTTTGCGAACAAGCGAAACCAGTTGCTGGTAGCAATCCGGATCAGGCAGCTCAATGTTGACTCCTGCCTTCACCGCAAGGCGGCAAGATTCGGCTTTGTCTTTTGCAACAAAATGGCCGTGGGTTTCCGGTCGATAACCCAGTTCCCAAATCGCATAGTAATCCGAAACGACGAAGCCTTTGAAGCCCCATTCCTTGCGCAGCAGGTCGCGCAAAAGCCATTTGCTGGCATGCGATGGCACGCCGTCGATTTCATTGTACGAGGCCATCACGCTGATGGCGCCTGCTTCGTGGAGCGCCGCTTTGAATGTCGATAGGAAGGTCTCGCGGAGAACGCGCTCGGAAACGTTCACAGGGGCGCAATTCATTCCTGACTCGGGCTGGCCATGCGCTGCGAAGTGTTTCAAAGTGGCAATGACGCGAGTCTTGTCGCGGAAGGACGCATCGCCTTGAAATCCCCGAACCGCGGCAACTCCCAGGCGCGCAACCAGGTAAGGGTCTTCACCGTAGGTTTCCTCAACCCGGCCCCAACGGGGATCCCGCGCGACATCCACCACAGGGGTCAAAGCCTGATGTGTGCCGCGGCTTCGGGCCTCAAGCGCTGTCATTTCAAAGAGTTCCTCCACCAGCCCGGGGTTGAAAGTTGCGCCCAGACCGATCGGCTGCGGGAAGCTCGTGCCGCCAATCGCCGCGTGTCCGTGCAGGCATTCCTCGTGGAATATCACCGGAATTCCCAACGGCATCTCCTCGATAAAAAACTTCTGGATTGCGTTGGTCAACTCAGCCATCCCGCGCGCGTCCCTGCCCCTGCCCGCATCGCTGGGACGACCGACCTGGCCAATCCCGGTGCCTTTGCCGAGGGCCTTCCTCGCCTTGACCGGATCAAAATTCCCGTCCGCATCCACCAGCGTTTCAGCCTTGCTTCGCCAGATGCACATCATCTGGGCCGCCTTCTGCTCCAGAGTCATCCGCGCGAGCAGGTCTTTGACGCGTTTTTCAGGCGCGAGCGCGGGATTCTTATAGGCGGGAACGGCAGTTCTGCCTGAGCTGGCACGAGGAGATCGATTGTGGACGCTCTTCTTCATTTAACTGTTTTTGTGTTTGCGACAACCGCCATCACACCATTCGAAGGCTGGATTGGCCATTCGGGAGTCCGAAGCATTGCTTCGTTGCCCACTTGATCTCCGGTCGTCCTTCATGATCTTTCTTCAGGGCTTTCTTTGGTAATTTCGGCGAAAGAAATCTCCCATTTCGATAACGAAGCGCAACATGCGATTTGCGAATCACCGCCGTCCAAATGGAAATTCTTTTGTCCGTTGAATGAAAGCAGATGTCGGTTGTCGTGGAAATGAGCATGAATACTCATTTCTCGAGACGGAATTCATAAGAGAGTAAGACCCGATGGCACACTGAGCATAGATACTCATTTCAAAAAATGGTGGAAAGGCGCTATAAATCATATCACTTAGCCTATGAAGATACTGACGACCCTATTTGCGATAGCATCCATCGGATTGCTCGCCCATTTTGCAGCCAGTGCCGCCGATATTTCCGGCCAATGGCGCGGAGAATTTGATTCGCCGATCGGCTTGCAGAAATACGCGTACACTTTCCAGTCAACGGATGGAAAACTGACAGGCAAAGCCGCTTCTGAGGCAGGCGGTCAAAAGCGAGAATCGGAGCTTAAAGAAATCAAAGTCACAGGCGACGTTTTGTCCTTTGTTGAAAATTTGAATTTCCAGGGCAACGAATTGAAAATTGAATACACCGGCAAAGTCACTGACAACGAAATCAAGTTCAGTCGAAAAGTGGGTGACTTTGGCACCGAGGAATTTACAGCCAAACGGGTGCAAGTTACCAATACGGCATCAACCGCTAAATCATCAACCTCCACGAATGCCGCATCCGGTGAAAGACCTCGTCGCGGACCCGGCAGATTTGGCGGTCCCATCGTACTCGGGCCGGACGACAAAGCAGCCTTTGACGAACCGCCCGCCGGAATAGTCACCGTGCGTGATAACATTACTCATGGCGTTTTGGAGATGGTCGAATACGATTCCAAGACCGTCGGAAGCAAACGCAAAATGCAGGTTTACACCCCGCCGGGCTATTCCAAGGACAAAAAATACCCCGTTCTCTATCTCTTACACGGCATTGGCGGGGATGAGACCGAATGGCAGCGTTTCGCCACGCCCAATGTCCTGTTGGACAACCTGATTGCCGACGGCAAGGCCCTTCCCATGATCATCGTCATGCCCAATGGACGAGCGCAGAAAAATGACCGCGCCGAGGGCAACATCTACGCGGCGGGAGAAGCATTCGCCAACTTCGAGTACGATTTGCTGGAGGATGTGATACCCACAATTGAATCCCGTTACTCCGTGCAGGCCGACCGCGAACACCGGGCACTGGCGGGTCTCTCAATGGGTGGAGGCCAGTCGCTGAACTTTGGCCTGGCTCATCTCGAAACGTTTGCCTGG
This sequence comes from Verrucomicrobiia bacterium, assembly GCA_963664225.1. Taxonomy (GTDB): domain Bacteria; phylum Verrucomicrobiota; class Verrucomicrobiia; order Limisphaerales; family UBA1319. The sequence goes on along the minus strand of OY760937.1, from coordinate 5,303,924 downwards.
GTGGGCGGCTTCTCATCCGCGCCCAATACCAAGACACCTGAGCAACTGGTCCCTGATCCTGCCGCGGCCGCCCAGAAATTGAAGCTGCTCTACCTGTCCTGCGGCAACAAAGACGGCCTCATCCGCATCAGCCAGGGCGTTCATACCTATCTCAAGGAAAAGAATGTGCCTCATATCTGGCACGTGGACGGGAACGCCCATGACCCAACTCACTGGAAGAACAGTTTGTATCACTTCTCGCAACGCATCTTCCGCTAAACCGTCCTTGCCATGGTTAGCTGGCAGGCATCCGTGCCGCTCATGTGCGGATGCCTGTCGGCGGGTGAAAGCCCAAGCGTAATTCGTCGCCAGTGCTCACGTGATTCAGGCATGGTTTGATGCATGTCAGGTGATATTGCGAAGACCCGAATGTTTTTTATCATCACCTCGACACTGCGCAACAAAAGCGGCGTTCTTCTTAAAGCGCCCTTTTGCAGGCGTCATGCAACGGTTGTTTACAACCGCTCTTTAAACGCAAGTCGTTTGGAATAAGGTATATAGATTGGAGCGGGTGAAGAGAATCGAATCCTGGACCAGCTCTCCCACAGCCACCTTCATAAGTGGCTGATGTTGTCATACATCAACAAGTTATAACAAATCGCTTCGCAAGGCAAATACGAAGATTAACCCCATAAAACGCAGTTTGTTTGTCACATTTTGTCACACTCGACGGTGATTATACCGAGTCTCCGCATCATATTTTTCGAGCTCATTTGGAGTCGGCATCTACAAAGCCTGAGCCATCCAAAACGAAGTGATTTTTTATGGAGCATGCAGTTATTCCACGAAGTCTGCTGCCATTCGGCCGAAGAGTAGATCAAGACGGCGTTGACGGATGCGGTGGATTTTGTGCGCGTTCCTTTACCCTGAAGGATTCGAAGCGCTTACCGCGATATTCCCAGTGGATGTCTGACCTTTCCGTAAGCGCTGTCTCCCACTGCGCTGCTGCCAATACTGATTCGATATGTCCAGCTTTTGGCGGCGGATACAAACGACGGCTACAAGATGTCCTGGCGTCCAAGGCGCGCGACAATCTCCATATCGGACGCGGTGCCCAGGAGTGCCAGAATACATATCAGGCGGCGATTCGACTTCCCCCGCATGCTTTCGTTCATAATCGTTCAGTGTTCTCGAGTGAACGTGATTGTCAAAACACGGCGCTGACAGGTCAAGTTTTTCTGCAACGTGGATTCGTGCCGTTGAAGAACAGTGGCGCGGATTACATCGCGATTTACTTTGCGGAGGAAATTTTTCGGGAGTCCGTCTAATTCCTTGAAATGCGCCGGTCCATTGCGATCGGGAATGATTGACTGTTATGAAAACCAAATTGCCATGGATCCTGTTGGGGGTTGTCTTACTCACGGCCGCCACGGTCCATGCGCGCATCACTGTGGTCACGCTGCCCGGACGCGATTCCACGCAACTGACCATTTACAATTCCGCCGACCTCACGCTGGTCAAGGAAACGCGCATCCTGACCCTGCGCAAGGGGCTGAACCATCTCGAGTTTTCCTGGGCCAACACGCTGATCGATCCCACGTCAGTGGAGTTTCGCGCGCTCACCCACGCCGATGCCGTGGACGTTCTCGACGCCAGTTTTCCTCCGCGTGTGACGAATACACTGGAGTGGCGCATCCAAAGTGAGTTTGCGGGGGAAGTGGAGGTGGAGATTCGTTACTTCACCAGTGGCATTACGTGGTCGGCCGATTATGTGGCCGAGGCCACTCGCGACGAAAAGATGATGGCCTTGTCCGGTGCGGTGCGCGTGACCAACAACAGCGGCGAGGATTACGAGAATGCCCAGGTGCGGCTGATCGTGGGCGTCATCCGCCTGGTGGAGGATATCTCCCACTTGGCCCAAAATTTCCAACCGCAGGACCGTGGGATAGTATTGAACGGCGAAATGAAAGATGCCATGTCGAAATCAGAGGTGGTTCAACGCAGAGCGAGCCTGGGTCGACAATATTTTGCATTCGACGTGGATAGCCTCAAAGCCAAGGAAATCGTGAAGGAAGGTCTCTCTGAATACTTCATGTACACGGTGGGTGGCAGCGACACCATTCCCAACGGCTGGTCCAAACGCCTGCCGTCGTTCAAGGCCGATGAAGTGCCCATCACCAGTTATTACAAGTTCGAGAAAGAACAGTGGAAGGACCAGGTGGTGCGGTTCTATCCGTTTAAAAACGACACCAAGAGCAAGCTCGGCAAGGAACCGCTGCCGGATGGCGCGGTCAAGGCCCTCCGTGTTCTCGGTGAAGACCGCCTTTACGCTTATACTGGCGGCACGTCCGTGAAATACATCCCCATCAATGAGCAGGTGGACCTCGAATTGGGCGCGGACCAGGAGGTGCTCGTCAAACCCGTGCTGATGAACTGGGAAAAATCAGACATCCGGTTCGATGACAAGGGCAACGTCTCCGGCTGGACCACCAAGGAGACCTGGCAATTCGAAGTGCGCAATTCCAAGGACATCGACATCACACTGGATATTCGGCGCAACTTCACCGGGGACTGGTCCATCGACACCCAGGCGCCCAATGAAAAAGTGGACGCCAACAAGGTCAAGTTTGTCATCCCTCTCAAGTCCCGCGAACAACGCACCTTCACCTACGACCTGATCACGCGCCAAGGCGCCAATGTTACGAAATAATCGGATCCTGGTGAGCGTTTGCCTGTGTTCAACAACACAGTAACCCAATATAATAATCTGCCTTTCAAGGAGACCAGCGGCGAAGCGTGATCTCGCCTCCTGGAACAGGCGGCGGCAGTGCTGCATTCCACGCACACGCGCAACATGGTGGAAATGGGCGGCCTGATCCGTCGGATTCCGAAGACGGCCTTTTTCTTCCTGATTGGCGCGGTCGCAATTTCGGCGCTGCCAACGCTCAATGGGTTCGCAAGCGAATGGCTCACCAGCCAGCCGGTGCTCCAAAGCTTTGGGACGACGGAGAGTCTGACGCGCCTGATTCTTCCCTTGATCGGCGCAATGCTGACACTGACGGAGGTGCTGGCAACAATCCCTCGCTTTTCAAGCCTGCAAAAGGATTGTGTCCGAACTCCTCCTCCAATTAAGACGTCGCTTTGATTTGCATTAATTACCGGTCGCCATTGCGGAAGCCTTCCATGGATGCGCGTAAGGCCCCATCTCAGCCACCGGAATCGGCTCAAACAACGGTTGGCTTAGCGCGGGAATCTGATCAATCTTCGTTGGATCGGATAAGATTGCAGGATCCATGGTCGAGCTGAGAACGAGGTTCAGTGCGGTCTGCTCCACCCCTCCGTCCCTCAGAAAAACCGACTGGCAATGGGCAAAAACATTAAGGCTGATCTGGTTGATATTCCAGTTCTCTTCCAAGTGATCCAATTCAGGATACCGCTTCGCGTAAGGGGTTGATCTGGCCTGAGGGAGAAACGGTCGGACGGCATCCCGCCATCGTTTTTCATCCCAGCGGCTGAAACTGATGCCGGCAAAACAATCCAAAAACAGGTTGCCGTCCACGAGGTTCTCTTTGCCTCCGTGGATCTGCACCCCACCGAAGATCACCGCGCCGCAACGCTCAAAAACATTGCCGTGGATGGCCACGCCCGAAATCATATCGTCCAGGCGAATGCCCGCCGCGCCGCAGGCTGTTCCCCCACCGATATCGGTCCAATGATTCCACCGGATGACAATGCCGCGGTATAATGGATTTCCAAAAATATCCACCCCGCCCTGATCGTCGGATTCTTTCACGACGTGACGCACTTCATTGAGCTCAATCACATGGTCATTGCCCTCGATACGCATCGCGGATGAGGGCATTTGTTCGAAAAGGTTGTGTGCCACCCGATTGCCGCAGCCCTCCAGCAAGACGGCAGGCGCGTAGGTGCGTTTCAAGCGTGAGATGTCAAAGACATGGCAGTTTTCGACATCGTGGTGGCCAGCGATCAATTTCTCCCGGTCCCCGCCTTGCACACGCATCCCACCGCATCCCATGGTGTGAATGGCGCATCCGAATATCTGGTGATGTGTGCCTCCATCAATGATCAAGGCGTCGCCTCCGCCTCGCCGCACGGTGCAGCCCGCCACCAGGCAATTCCCACCGCCACGGATACGAAGCGCGTCTCCACGACTTTCCTGAAAGGTCAGGCCGAGCAGGACGACATGCTCGGTGTTCTCCATGTTCACAAACGGTCCATTGAACACGCTTAAGGTAACCTGGGCCTGATTGGGTTGGACGCCCTCGGGAGGCAGCCAGTATAGGAGTCCGGAGCGCCGATCAAGATACCATTCGCCAGGTTGGTCGATCTCCACAAACGCGTTTTCCGCGCGATACCGTTGGTTCTTCCGATAACCATAGTTGCTGTAAGGCGATTTGAGCGTGATTACTTTGGTCGCGATATCGATGGCTTTTACCGTTTGATATTCTTCAAACCAATCCCAATACCAATAGCCATACAGCCTGATGTCCGGCTCATTTGTCCAGCGCGCGGGACGATCTTCCATGTAATGAAAAACGCCTTCCTTGCTGCCAATCTGCCCGCCGTCCTTAACGGGTGTCGCGCCCAAGACATCCCCGGTTTTCACAAACCCCTCGTTGGGCCAGCGAGCCAGAGTCTGCGGCGCACCATCGCAGAAGAGTTCCGGACGGCGGCGCAACGTCGTCGCGTCACCCCAATCCTTCACTCCTTGGGCCGCCAAATCGGTCTCCAGCACCCGGTCCCGAATGGCGGGGTCGAGTCTTTCACGCTGTTTTGCCTCTGCGATCGGTTGCCACCCCGTCAGCCGTACACCTCCCATAAAGACAGGGCTTTCATTCGATTCTGCCTGATAGACCACGGGTGACTCGGCCGTGCCGGAATCCTCCGCCGTCAGGTTAAAGGTCTGGCTCACGGGATAATCACCCCCTCGGATGATGACACGGATACCGCCCTTGGGCAGATGGCCTCCCGACGATCGTTTCAAAGCCCGAATGGCCTCCCGTGCCAACTCCAGAGACTCAAAAGGTCTGGTTGCCGAACCATCTCCTCCCGGGTGTGCTGCCGACGCCACAACAAACACAGCGCCGACTTCTGCAGGCAGCGAGGGCAAAGCGGTGCGATATGCCTTGGGATCGCGGGCCGACAGACCTTTTTGCTGCCGCTCGAGTTCCACGATGAGTCGGCGCGCCTGGTCCCGGTAAAACGCGGGGAGTTGGTCGTTTTCCGCCATGGAAGTCGCGAACTTGATCGCGCCCGGAATGTTACTGGCCGCAAGCGCCGTTTCCACCAGGCCATCCGAAGCCAGGCTGCGAATGAAACCCGGAGCGGACGGGTCTGTGACGACCTTTTGAAATGTTTCATTCGCTTCAGCCCATTGTTTTTGTACCAGGGAATGCGAAGCCTGTTCCAACTCCGGCGAGCAGGATGGCAGTCCGCCTGCCAGAGCGGTGTCCTCCTGCTGTGCATTGGCCCGGACTGACCCAAAGAGGGCCAAGCCGAAGACGAGTGGGAGGATGCTCATGAGGTTTTTTATGGAGGTTGTTGAGATTGAGATTCGACGGTGCATTGGAGTTATTATCACTGAACTTAAATGATACCACCCCCCGGATTGTATAACCAAACCCGAGCTCCCGTCCGGGCGTGTCGATCTCATCCGTGCGATTCCTACCCCTTGAGTCCCTTGGTATCGAAGGTCCATTTCTCATTGGCCTTAATCATGTCATCCCAGGTGACTTCGGTTCGTTTATAGGCAGCCGTGCGCCCAAGGATGGTTGTCAGATTGCTGCGAACGCTCGGGTCCACTGTCGGGTTTTCATGGTGTCCTTCGCTGATGTTTTTGTGGAAGGTGGCGATATTCGTAACAACCCCGTCGGTCCAGCCGCCTTCGAAGGCGTCTTCACTGCTGCGCACCCAGGCCTTGCCGCCGTAATGGGCCTCCGCCGAACCGTTGGTGCCGTAAACACGGCACATGATGTCATCGTAGAAAGAGCCGAACTGCTTCGAACTGAATGTGACAATGACTTCTTGTGGAAAAGTGAAGATGACCGAAAAATGGTCCCAACAATCACCCGTAAAATTACGGGCGCGTCCTCCGGTGCCCACCGCCTTGACAGGCGCGGCATTCAGGTACCAGGTGGCCACATCCAGGGCATGGATATTCTGCTCTGTAATGATGTCGCCGGACAGCACGCGGTCGATGGCCCATGCGCGGAGGCGGGCGGCGTTGTCTTTCGTGCTCTGACGGAACGCAGCGTCCATCTCGGCAAAATAAAGGCTGCATTGGTAGGCAGCTTCGGCCGTTTTGATAGTGCCGATCTCTCCGGCATGGATGCGTTTGGCGACCTCCTGGAAGGAAGGTGTGGATCGGGTTTGAAAATCAACCAGGAATGCCAGTTTCTTGTCGGTGGCCTTCCGACCGCTCTCGGCGATGGTCTGGCACCCTGGCACATCCACTGCAATGGGCTTGGCCAGGTAAACGTGTTTGCCCGCCTCGACTGCGGCGGCCGCATGTTCAGGATGGAAGTAGGGCGGGCTTATAATCATGACCGCGTCCAATTTCTCATCGAGCAACTTTCGATATCCGTTCAGGCCGGCGAACCTTTTGGCCTCAGGTACGCCAAGTTTTTGCCCGGCATTGTCAGCCTTGTCCTGGAAATAGTCGGCCACTGCCACGACATTATAGCCCCCGTGGTTCTGGAACACCCCTGCAATCCAGGAACCGCGTCCGCCACAGCCGATCAGCCCAATATTGACTTTGGCCTCGGCGGCACCGATCAGACTCGGTTTGAGCATGGTTAACCCCAAGGTGGCCGCACCCGTGCTGGAAAGAAATTGGCGCCGATTCAGCCCGCGCGACGTGCCTTGGCCTTCAATGGATGAATGTAAGTTTGGCATATTTTGGTTTTCCTATTCGGTGGAGGATCTTCCACGCGTCCGACATGGAGCGGTGGCGGGCCCGGCAGTGGCCATCGAGTAAAGACAGAGTGCGGTGAGACACCCAATTGATTCATAAAAAGCTGACAATCCGGATTACGCTGCCGCTTGTGATTTACCGAAGTATCATGACAGTTGATCTTTGTGCGCAAGAATAAATCATGAAAAACCAGTGCCAGGCACAGACCGAACAGAAAAGCGCTCCCACATGAACGATACCGCAGCAATACCGGTCAATGCAGGAACGCTGCCTGCGAGTTGTTGTCAGCGGCCTCCTTTTTCGGTTCGGCATTCAGTTTGTCGCCTCCCTCGGGCATGCCGGCACGCTGCTCGCGACCGGTCCCGTCACCCGCAACATCGAACTGGTGCAGCGCAAAACCTTCGACGCCGCATCTGACCCCAGAGGAACGCTTCGAAAATCACCGGCGGAGCATCGAGTCGGTAGATGTGGTCGAACGCGATGGCCTGCGGCTGATGTCTGAACTGTTTGTGCATCTTAATCCCATGCCCTTCGACGCGGCGGTACAGATGGAAATGGATTTGGCAGAGGATTTACGCCGGGCAGGCTACCCCGTCACGGGGAGACATTGAGCGCCCGTCGCCTTGGCAAAGGCCAAATAAAAGTCTCCCTGTGACCCATCCCTAAAGATTGCCCAGGATACATTCGTCTCGGCGGACCAATCTTGTGGCACCAACACAATGAAAGCCATGCGAGCCTTCATTTCTTCACACCAGCCTGGAATTGTTCCAGACAGGCGAGTCCGGCTCATAATACGTCCCCTCCCCACCTGAGTGAGGTCCAAAAAAGACCGAGGCTCAGGACCTGTCGATGGCAAAAAGTTGATCCTCGGGCACCGTGTTATTTAACCTTCAGCGCCATGGCCACTGATGGCGACAGCGACAAACAAATTACGTGTGCGGCTCAACTGGGGTCGGGCAGATTATACAGCATGACCAGCCACGTGACCAGCCCGGCACTCGCGCACACCAGTGTCCCCACCGTGATCGTCCACGGCACCTGAACTCTAAGGAGCCCGAGCATCTATATCGAAGCCAAGTTTTTGTCCAGCCAGCATCCCAGGATTGCTGAAATCAGAACCATTCCGGTCAAAATGAGGTCGCCGCCTCCGGCTGGTGATCAACTGCGTGGTCTTCAGCATTGAGGGCTGGGATGCTGACCCTCGTGATATTCACGACATCTCTGAAATCAGGCGGCTCGACCGTGCTTTCCACGCAGCATGGCCCTACTGAATCTCTTTCTGCAATCTCGAGATTGACGGGCACCCGACTGTGGGGGTGCAACTAAGGATGCATACGATGGCAGCGGCAGCGGATTGGGCGAAACACAGAACCGCACTCTGCAGTCGCGGGGGCCAGGTTTATCGAGCCGGAACGATGTTGCGAATGCGCCGCAACTGTTCGTGGCCCGACAGGTAGAGGTCGCGCCCTACGAAAGTCGGCCAACCCACCGGATCAACCCTGCCAACGACATGCACGCTCGCGTCCTTGGGATCGATGCGCACCAGCACATCCTTCAGGTAGGTCCAAATGAAACCATCCGGCCCGGGCGCGAAGGCATGATATTCGTATGAAGGATCCACCCAGTGGGGCCAATAGGCGTCGGTCGAGACCGGCGAGGGCAGTTCCCTGGTGAAAAGCACGGCGCCCGTGGAGACGTCAAGCCCGTAGAGGATGCTGCGGTCTTTATGGTCCCGGTCCGAGGTCAATCCAAGCAAACGCCCGGGCGCAACTTCAGCAATAAGCCCGGTCGTATGACCTTTTGGCACCGGGACGATGTCACGGACAAACTTCTGCGCGCTCACGTCGTAGATGAACAGCCTGGCTTCTTCAGGGACCTGGTTGTTATTCAATTCGTCCGGAGCCCGGATCGTGGAAATCGCGATCAACCGACCGTCAAGGACCGGCGCGATCCATTGGACGGCATAACCACTCAAGGGCTTCCAAAGGCCATTCATTTCCCCCGTCTTCGGATCATACCAACCGAGACCGCCGCCAGTATATCCGCGCTCCCCGTATCCGCCAAAGTAGATCCTCCCGTCGGCGCCCAAGGCGGAGCTGTGCATGATGGCCACGCGCGTGGAGCGGTCCAATTCCCCCACACGATGCGGATTATCCGGGCCGAGAGCGGGTTGATTTGGCGGGCCGCCTTTTCCCAGGGTCCAGGGTTGCCCGGGATCATAGACGAAAAGCGGGCCGCCCGCGTAGCCGCTGGAATAGAGCTTGCCACCACAGACGATGGTCGTGTACGGCGCAAGGCCGGTGCGCGGGCCACAGTAGGTGCTTTGGTCGGTCTTGGGGTCGAAGATGAAGGTGCCCACGTAGTCGTCACCCGTGCCATAAAGGCGGCCGTCAGGAAGGATCGACAGAGGGTTGATGCGGTGGGGATAAGCGGGGACGCCCTCCAGACGGACCGATTTCCAGCCGAGGGCTTTCAGCCTGGCGTCGTCGGATTTTTCAATGCTGGCACCGTCACTGCGAAGGGTTTTTTCAGCCTTTGCGTCCTCCTGTGACCGGTACCACACCACTGCATTGCCTTCGACATCGGGATCGATCTGATCGAAATAGACTTCCGGCCTCGGCATGGCCTTGTCCCAGGGAGAGGCATTCCCCGGCCACGGTGGTGTGTCATTGAGCTTCGGGAGCGCCTGACCATGATAGAGCCAGTATTCCTTGTCGGGCGCGCCGCCGCCCTGGGGAATGCGGGCGTAGGCCCCCGGGAATTGCTCGAGGATGTCCATTTTGCGTTCCGTGGGCGATTCCAGCAGCACTTTCTGTTCGCCCGTTTCGAGGTTGACCGCCACGAGGTACCATGCGGGAATCATTCCACTGGCGATATATGCGTGCGTGTCGTCCACCCCCATGACATAGCGACTCCAGGCACCATTGGGATGGCTCGGCCCCACGGAACCGAAGTCCTTCACCACCTTGCCCAGTTTCGGGTCGTAGATATACAGGCCGACCCGGTTCCCCCTCGTGCCGGTGCCATAGATTCGGCCATCGGGACCGACCACAAGCGGCCGAACCTCACCGCCAAGGCCGGGAACGATCTCACCTCGTTCTTCCACTGTGTTTGTCGCCGGATCGTAAACGAACAGGTCCATACTCCAGGTTTTTCGGGACGGCATGGCGATGTAGTACTTGCCGTCGAAACCGAGCGCCCTGCCGGAGAGGTAGAATTGGTGGTCATCAGCCAGCCGCTGTTTCTTCACTTGCCCAGTGCCCAGATCGACCGCAAAGAGCCACGTAGGCCCATAATACTCCTTGAAATAGATCTGCAGGAGGTCCCACGATTTGCCATCGGCATTGGGCACCATCCAGCGTTCCCAAACATTCACCCCGCGAGCGGGCTCGCCCAACGCCTCGGTCTGCAGCCTGGGCGCCTGTTCCAGGTCGTGCTTTAGTTCAGGCTGCCCGGCTACCTGCCATGGCGTGTCCAGGGCGGCCGTGTTAATTACGCTCAGTAGAAGTGTCGCGAAACCCATGGCGCGAACGCAGAACAGAACCAGCCGGGTGGTCATTGCTCCGCCGCGCACTGTATTAAACTTATTCATTTTTTCAGTTAACAGAAGGTCGGTCAAAGTCGATCAAGGGAACGCCCCTGCATCCCACGCCATTTAGATGGCCGAATCATAAAACAGCTCCGCCTCGAAGTTCTCCTTGAGAGTATCGCTCAGGAAGAGACTCTTGAGCTGGGGATTTGCCTCAAAGGCCTCGAGATTGAGTCGGCCGGACCATCCGGGCTTGCGTGTTGTGGGAGTCCTTGCGGCACCGTCGAGCAAGGCCCAATGCACCACGCGCACGGTGGCTGCTTCCAGTTTCCCATCGACCACCTTTGTCACCCGATATTCACCCACCATCAAGGCCTCCCGATAGGGCAGGATTTCCTTCAAAGTCGGAATCTTAGACAGGCTGATCAGTTCGGCGTCAACGGCCAGTTGGGGCACCGCGGCGCGCCTGGCACGGATGCGCTGATAGGCCTCGTACTCGCGCCGCACCTCATCAGCGCTGAGCGTACGTGAGAAGATGGCCACTCCCTCCAGGGCGCCCGACCAATTACGCTGGCCGTTCCATTCGTCGCCGAGGACGAGGTGTTGCGGGGACCAGTTGCTGAAATCGCCTTGAACTTTCGAGGACTCCAGCACCTTTGCACCGTCCAGATAGCAGACGAGTTGCCCACCAGTATAGCTCACCATGACGTGATGCGTGCCGTTGGCCGCAACAGAACAGACTTCAAGCTCCGGCGGCGTGCCGTTTGTTCCGGTCTGGGGAGTGCGCAGTCGCACGATGAGTTTGTCCTTCTGCTGGCCCAAGGTGAAATTCCGGCTTGATGGGTCCGAGGAGAAAGAAACGATGCGCGCGGGCCCCTCCTGCGTGATGCTGGCGGGTGTGATGGTGGCTTCGATGGTCAATGCGTTCGAGGCCCGGCAGGCCTCAAGGAGAGGCGTTTCGGCATTGGTCGCGATGCACGATCCGCCATTGAGGACCATGGCAGAATCATGGTCCAGACGGGCCGCGTCGCGTCGCGTAAGTTTGCTGGCCACGGGTTTTCCGGTGTCCGGATTGACCGCGTTGACAGGGACCGCAGCCGTTCGCCAGGCAAATACCAAGCCTTTGCGGTCAGCGGGCCATTCCAGCGGGCGAACGACGACATTTGTGGAGGCGAGCGTATTGGGGCGCTGGGCTAGATCCCTGATTTCGCTCAGGCCAAGGGTAATTTCCTGCTTTAGCTCGGAGGAGAGCGTCAAACGCAGTCGCTGCTTTTCCACGCGCCTGGCAGCAATCTGGATTCCCTGGGGCGCGGTCAGGCTCATACGGGAAATGTCGATAGGTTCATCAAACTCGACCACCACTTCACGATCGCCTTGAAGAAATACAGCCTGCACAGCGGGCGGTTGGGCCGCGCGCACCCGGACACGGCCGCGCAGAGATTTGTCTCCCTGGGCGGCGCGCACATCGTATTCGCCGGGCCGGGTGAACAGGTGCCTTGATTGCCCGCCTGTCGGCGAACCATCGCCAAAATCCCAGTTCCAATCGCCGGAATATTTGTCTGTTGCAAATTCAACCTCGAAGGGGGCTTCACCGTCTCGGGTGCCGAGTTCAAAGTCGGCGAGGAAGACGTCCGGATAGCGATCCGTGGCCCGATTAAAGGTGTAACGAACCGGCTTGCCGATAATTTCCAGGGTGTCGGGATTCGCCTGGGCAACAAAGATGTCGTAGTCCGATATGGAGTGGTCGTGCTGGTCAGGTGAAGCGCCGAACGCAAACAGGCGCTGGGAGCGTGAGAACATGGGAAAGTAGAGATAGGCGCGGTCGGCAGGCATGCGGCTGTCGTGGAGGTTAATGATGGGGCTGACCTGTCGGTTTCCGAGGCGAATGCGATTAATCGGTCCCCCCGCGCCCCCCATCCAGAAACCCCAGACACCATCATTGCTGAAATACGGCATGCAACCGCCGAAAGCGGCCTGCTCGCTGATCGTGCCGCTGGCCGCATCGTAGGGGCTGAAAGTGGGGGTTCCCGTGGTGGCACAAGTCATCGACCGGTTGGGCAGCCAAAGCCCGTTGGGTGGGAGCCGATCTTCCACCCCGGTCCGGATGTTGAGTTTGGTCGGACCTTTGCCTGCAGGGAGGTAGATCAGGTTATCGTTGTCCAGCCAGACGGCGGCACGATCTCCGCCGTAGGTCCGCGCATTGGCGGCGATCTTCTTCAACCCGGAACCATCGATGTTGATCAGATACATGGGAATGCCGTCCGGGGCATCCTCTCGCCAGCTTATTAGAAGAGCGTGAGGAACGCTCACATACACAAGCTGGGTGCCATCGGGACTGATGTGCGGGGCCAGGTGGGCGCGGTCCGTTTCATCAGGCGAGACCTGCCGCAAGTCGGAGCCATCGAAATTGCGATGCCAGATGCGCCAGTTGCCGGTGCGGTTGGATTCCCAGACGACGAAGCCGCGGCCCAGTTTGGCCATCTGCCGCAACCCCTCCGCATTTCCCGGAGGAATATTGTCCTCGGCAGTCCCGCCCAATTCTGTGCCTGAATAATAAACCGCCCGCAGTCCGGTGCCCTTCGCGCTCTCCAACCAGAGGTCAGGAAAGAGTGATTGAGTGGGAATGACTTGTTTCTCGAAGCCCGGACCTGACCACAAGAGCTTCGCGACTGCTGCGCCAGTGTCATCGTAATACTCAAGGCGGATGGGATGGGGCCTGGCACCCCACAGCTCGATCTGGCCCTGGTTTTCCGTCTCGCCATGATTGGTCCAGTTATCGATCACCAACTGGTCGTCCACCCAGAGCCGAATTCCATCGTCGGAGACCGTGTAAAAAGTGAATTTCCCGTCCCGCGGCAATTTGATCGACCCGGTCCAGCGGACGGAGAAGCCATCCGCAGGCACACCCTGGCCGGGCGATGCACCACCCCAATTGAAGTCGATCAGAGGGTCATTCCGAACGAGAGCTGGTCCGGCAGCCACCAATTCACACGGACAAAGAAGTCCGCAAAGAACCACGAAAAGGGAGGTTAAAAAGTTAGGTTTCATGCCAGATAATGTTACTTTCTTCCGATGACTGGAATGAGCCTCCATCCAGCTGGCGCTTCGGTGAATTCACGGGCGCTGAAGCACCAGATGACGATTTTTTTACCGGCCAGGTTGTCCTTTCGACGGAGAAGGTTAATGCGGGCTGGAGTGGCGCCAGAGCCACGAACCCCCACGACGTCCACAGGAAAACCCAATTCCAAAGCGAGTTGATCGGCCAGGCCAGCTCCAGTGCTGTGCATGTCTTCCCCAGCATGAAATACCAAGGTATGGCTGTCTCCCAAAAGCAAGATGGGACTTTCCCGCCAGTCACCCGGTGGACCATCCGGGCCTGTTAAAAAGCGCAATCGAACCTTCTCAGGAGCGGCCTTGGGATCCACGAGGTCGGCCAGGTCCCCCTGGATTTCCGCCTCCCGCCAATCGCTCTTGAACACCCTCTTTGGAACGCTGTCCAACCACGCCCGGGTGCGGAGTTCCTGACACAGGGCCCCGGCGGCCACCACGCAACCGCGGCCGGACCAATGCGAGTCGGTCATGCAATAGAGTGGCGTGGCCTCCGCTTTCCGGGCGCTCCAGAAGGCGGGTCCCAAATCGAGCACCTTGATTCCCTGCTCTGCGCACACCTGATAGAAGGCCGCGTCCGCTACATCGGGTCGGGATCCGCCATCATGGGGTGTTGCCCGGTCCAATACCTTGTCGGCATATATGGCCGCTTTGGGAGGCACAGGCATGAGAATGAGTTCAATTCCTTCACGTTTGAGTTGCGCGTTAAAGTCCAGAATGGCCGGGAGCGGATCCGCAGCTTCGCTGTTCGCTGACCGGCTGGCCGTTTTTGCATCCTGGCCCCAGAAATGCCCAACGCCCAAGTGGCGCAGTTCGGCCGTCAGGAAAAGCCAACCCTCCTGACTGGCAATGGCGGCGTGTTGTTGAGCTTCGGCTGCAGCCGCGATCCCCGCAAACCGACTGGAGAGGGTCTCCAAAGCGTTCGTTGCGCTGGCGGCATTGCAGGAGAAGGCCGCTGAAAAGAAGGCGACCACAAAGATGAATTTCGGTGTTTTCATTTGAAAAAAAGATACTCCGCCGTTTGCGATGAACCCAATTCAAGGATGGTTGCGATGGCATCCCGCCGCCATTCCAATGCGAGGCGAGGATGGATCAGAATTTCGGCGATCATTTCGTCACCTCCTCCAACCAAAAGGTGGGTAGCGACAGCAAGTCCAGATCATCCAATTCGGCGCGGTTGTAACCGCCATATTTCTTCTCCACCTTCGCCCAATCGCTGAGGCGGCACTGGATGTTCCCTCCGACTGGCAGGGACGAAACTGGCATCCATCGGTTATCGCGCATCCCCATGGCGTAAACCAACAACTCGTTCTCCGCCGCTCCGGATGAAGAGCCGCGCACCTGAGTCAAATGAATGGCAATCAAACAGTCTTTGTACGGAACTGAACCCGGCTGCGGCAGCCGCGCGATCGCACTTACCCGACCCTGTACAACGAGTTCCCCACCCACGCTGGCGGTTTTTTGGGACTGAGCAGCGACTTGCGGAAGATCCAATAGTTTCCAATCGCCGAAAGCCAGTTCTCTGGCCGCAAATTGGTAGAGAACAACTCGCTTGCCAGCCAGGCGGTCGCGTCCGGAGGCGAGTTCACGGACCAATTCCTGGCGCGCACTGTACGCGCCACCGGCGTTGATCGCCAGTCTATCAATCGGCTGGCGGAGTGCCATGCTCAGATGTTCAGCAAAACCCGCCGAATCGCCCCAACCCATCTCGGCAAGTGAGTATATGTTGCAAAAACTGTCCCCCATCAGCAGCACCGGGGCCGTTGCATCCGGTTCCCATGGGCGTCCTTCGGTTGTCACCACCCGAGTGATCTGAACGTTCTCGGCTGGGTAAATCCGTTGGCCTTTTGGTAAATTCAACATCACGGCAATATCCCCCGTGTTGAATACCGTCTGCGTATGGGTCTGCCAATCCCCTGAGCCCGGCGCAGGCGCCAGTCCGCGTTCCTGCATCCAGTTGGCCAGACGAGAGGCTGCATGTTCCATTGCGGGGGCTGTCCAATGGGTGTCAGTTTTGAGATAAACGTCTCCCCCGGTGCGATGATTCATCTCCTCAAGAAGCGGCGCGGGATCGAAAACGTCAATTCCCGCTTTTGCCAATTCCGCCTTGAACAACTCGAATGAAGGATTCTGCACGACATTCATGGCGCAACTCCACTGCGGCGCCAGTTTCTCCGGATGCAGGCTTTCCTTGCCGGGAGTTGGAATCACGACCAGCGCGATGCCGCGCGCGGCCAATTGCCCATGGAACTGAATTAGCGCCTTGAGCGGGTCTGGTTGCGGGAGTGGCAATGACTTGTCAGCGGTGCGCAACCGCTCTTGCTGCCAGGTGCGTGTCAGGAAGCCTGGACCAGTGACGCTGTCCACACTTGGCCGGTAAAAGAGCCACCCACCGCGGCCAAAGTATGCCTGTTCGTCGCCGCCATGCAGGATTCCCTTGATCGCCCAGCCCACCCAGGGTGCCAGTGTTTGCGTCGGCAGGGAGGCCTCATTGAGGCGATCCTCGAATTCCCGAAGTTGCCGCGCCGAGGGGATCAGTCCGACCAGATACGACAAGGACCGAATCCGCACCTCGGGCGCAACCCCCGGCAGGAGGGATGCGGTGCTTGGATGCACCGTTGAAGACTGCTGAGAAGCCTCTCCGCCAGAAACTGAAGCGGCGTGCGGCCCCGCGATGTGGATCGCGATTTGCAGGCAGGGCGGCAGGGCCATGGTTGCAAGGTAGATAGCCACAATGATCCACGCCAGCCGGGGCGTGACTTCGGTCCGGCCCAGTTCCTTTCGCGCAACTTCTTCCCGCGTCAGATGAACGCTCATGAAATTGTCTGGCTCAAAAGATAAAGTAAATAAAAGGGTTGTAAGCCTGGGTCACCATGACGGCCAGGGAGACCCACAGCAAGCCGACGCACGTTACCCCGCGCTGCCAGGTGAGCCGCCGCGTCCAGTCCCAGCTTTGCGGTGCGATCCAAACAACCGCGCCCGCCAGCACAAAGCAGCCGAGATAATACGGCGAGTAGAGCAGTCCGCCCACCAGGGCCGTCCCGGAATGCGCCGTTCCAAAGCCGAACAGCCGCCCGATAAACGCCAGGGCCGAGGGAAGATCGTTTGACCGGAAGAACACCCAGGCAAGGTTGACGAGCGCAAATGTCAGGGCTATGCGCACCGGGCGCGGCAGTCTTTCGTAGAGACTTGTCTTGCCGCGCAGTCGCTCGATGACCAGCATCCCGCCATGGATGGCGCCCCAGATGACAAACGTCCAAGCCGCGCCATGCCACAGTCCGCCAAGAAGCATCACAACCGCGAGGTTCACATAGGTGCGCCCCGTGCCCAAGCGGTTACCGCCAAGCGGAATGTAGAGATAATCGCGCAGCCACGTCGATAGCGAAATATGCCAGCGGCGCCAGAACTCGGTGACCGAGGTGGACTGGTACGGACTGTCGAAGTTCTTTGCAAACATGAAGCCCATCATCAACCCCAACCCGATCGCCATGTCCGAATACGCGCTGAAATCGAAATAGATCTGGAACGCGTAGGCCAGCAGCCCGTACCAGGAATCCAGCGTCCCAGCCGGAGTGGCCGCAAACACGACATCCGCAACCTTGCCGCAAGGATTGGCGAGGAGGACTTTTTTGGAAAGACCGACGGAGACCATGGCCACGCCGCGGGCGAATTTCTCCGCGGTATGAGTGCGTGACTGGAGTTGGTCCGCGATCTCGCTAAACCGGATGATGGGACCGGCGACGAGCTGCGGGAACATGCTGACGAAGCAGGCAAAGTCGATGAAGCTCCGGATCGCACGCGCCTCCCCGCGGTAGATGTCGATCGTATAGCTCATGGACTGGAACGTGTAGAAACTGATGCCCAATGGGAGCATCACGCGCAGGGCCGTGTCCCAGTGCCACGACGCAAGGCCGAGCGCAGCGACCATGGCGTTGTAGTTTTCGAGGCCAAAGTTGAAATACTTGAAGAACCCCAGGAGCGACAGGTTGCTGCACACGGACACCGCCAATGCGATCTTTTGGCTTCGTGTTCGTGGACCATTTATCGGCAGGAGAGGAACCTCTTTGCAGCCGAATCCACCGGCAATCCAAAGGCCCACCAAGTAATCCACCGCCGTGGTGCCAAGCATCAGCAAAACGAACCAGGGATTCGCCCATCCGTAAAAGAGGTAACTGA
This sequence comes from Verrucomicrobiia bacterium, assembly GCA_963664225.1. Taxonomy (GTDB): domain Bacteria; phylum Verrucomicrobiota; class Verrucomicrobiia; order Limisphaerales; family UBA1319. The sequence continues at coordinate 5,286,198 of OY760937.1, read as the reverse complement.
AAAGCGTCAGTCCGAGATGCCGCGCTTTTTGGGGAGAAGCGTAATAAACCAGAAGGACAATCGGCAGAAAGTAAAAGATGAATAGTTGAGAACTGAAAACCATATTACGGAATCTGGAAAAAGTGGCATTCTAATTCCCAGTGCCACGCAGGCAATGCCCAGGAGTGCGAAAAGATCTGCGCAAGGAGTTTTCACCGCAGGTCCGGATTATTGAAATTGCAGGCCTTGGGTTAACAGGGTCGGCTGACCCATGCGACAATTCACGCCGCCTCCTTAAAAGTGAATTCCCAACCCAAAAAAACGCAAATCTTCTGTGCTGGTGGAGTACGCTGTGCATAACCTCTTGACGGAGGATCCTTACAGCTTATTCGATCTAAATGGGGCGAGTTTTTGCCATCGCACAAACACACTCCGGTGAGTTTCATCGGTCAAACCAGAGTGTCGTGCAACACCTTGCGGAATTGATTCCTACTTACCTTCCCCTCTTGAGCCAGCATTTCAGCTCGCGCGTATTCACCGGCAACGGCCTGTGCTGTTCTTTGGGCAATTTCCCTGTTTGGCCGTAGGTGCTACCGCCCTTGGTCGCGTCTATGGAGAAAGGCTATTAAATGTGTCGAAACGCCAGAAACTTATGGATTTGGAGCGGGTGAAGGGAATCGAATCCAAAGGCCCCAGTCTGCCAGCCTTCCATAAGGCTGACGTAAGTTACCATATAGAAGCAGTTTACAGGACTACTCCAAAAAAAGCAATACTGAGCGAAGCGACAAAAAGCGGTCAAATCTTTCAGGAATTTTCAGGAATTATTCACTCCCCCTCCCCTTCCAACAGTCAGCAAAGCAAACTGGTCTCAGGGCATCAGTGCTCGTGGCATCCCTGTCATCAGGTGAGTCCAGTTATTCCGACCTTAAACAGTGCCAACCACCGAGAGCCCGTATTCTCAAAGGAATGGTGGCGGTGGTCTCCTTCACAGTCAATGGAGCCGCCAACGTTGTTTTGTCAAACCCTCTACCGAATCGGTGCCTCGCGTTTTCTGAATGTGCCGGGCGGGATGTCTGTGATCTGCGACGGAGCCAGAGGGCCATCTCTTCTATCAAGAATGGTGTTATAGGCTCTGGCGTAGATGGCCCACAAGTTGACGCATCTCCGGCTGGAATCCGAGGCCCGAATGATCGATAAGAACCAGTTTTTCACGACAACTACGGCGACGGAACAGACAGCGAAGGACCGTATCCAAGGTGACATTCGCAGGATTCAACGCCTTGGCTATCGCGATGATTCAGTTCATAATTTGGTAAAGTCCCTCATCACAGGCCTAGCGAATTTCCTCTACAATTGTCCGCTCGACATGCTGATTGAGGCGGAGTTACGGGTGAAAATGCCGGTGCTTCATGCGGCCCAGTTCGAGTCGCTGCTCCTGATGGCGGAGGAGGCATGGGAGGCAACCAATCACCCCGACATCCGTCAGGTCACTACCCCGCTCATCTTCCGGGCCAGCCTGGCGATGAACGGTGCGTTCGCATTATTTCTCGATCACCTCTTTCATGGCGCTACTGATGTGGCAAACCGCTTTCAGAAGCTGGAGGCGTTTGGCCTATCCCAGCGCCTGTTCCACCACTGGCAATCGCGCCAACCGCAAATTGGTCCTGGCGATGAGTATGCCCTCGTGGATAAGTTTGCCGATATGCTTGGGATACGTGGCTGGTTTGCCTGGCAACCCAATCCAGGCCACCACGAAGTCATGACAGCACCGCAGGAGGAAGGGGTCACCAATGTGGACCTGCTGAAAAAGAAGTATCCTGCGGCAGTGTGGCACTTATTGGCCGTGTTGAAACGTTACGACAAACTGCCCGTCGAAAAGGTTCGAAAAATTGCCTTCGAGGCGGCCTCCGTGGGTCGCCACGGACTTGATTACGCGTCACCGGAACCGAAATACACCCTGAAATCGCTGCCCGATGAACAGTTTACCGGCCTGCAAATGATGTGCCTCATGTATGCCGGGTTCAAGCGCATCGCGCCGGAGCATGATTTGGGCATGGACTTGAATGATCCTTTTCTGACCGCCCTGGAATTGTTCCAGACAGGCGAGTCGGGCGCATGATCTATCCCCCTCCTGAGTGTGGTCATAAAAAAGACCGAGGCTCAGGACCTGCCGATGGCAAAGGTTGATCCAAAGGCACCATGCCTGCTCAAACTCCAGTGCCATGGTCGCTGATACCGATGGCGACAAACAAATCAGGCGCGCGGCTCAACTGGGGCCAGGCAGGTTACGCCGCATGACCGGCCACGTTACCAGCCCGGCACTCGCGCACACAAGTGCCCCCGCCGTGATCGTCCAAGGCACCCCAATGGCCTGCGAAAGGAGACCCGATTCGAGCCCGCCCACCGGCAACATGCCGCCGAACACCAAACCCCAGATGCCCATCACGCGCCCGCGCATCTCATCCGAGACGCGGCTTTGGATGGGGGTATTACTCGTTGAAAAGTAAAGCACCATCCCCCATCCGCCCATCGCCAGACACAACAGGACAAGCGGATACCACCCCACCGCGGCCAGGAGCAATAGCATGCTTCCATGGGTTGCTGAACCCAGAACCATTCTGGTCCAATTGTGGCCGCCGCCTCCGGCAGACGATCAACTGCGTGGTCTTCAGCATTGAGGGTTGGGACACGGGACCACGTAAGATTCATGCCAGCCTTGAAACCAGGCGGTTGGACCGCACTTTCCACGAGGCATGGCCCTACTGCCTCTAATTCTTTAATCTCGTGGTGGACTAGCACCCGACTGTGGGTGTGCAACTACGGATGCGAAGCACTTGCGGTGGGATTCTCCGAGGGCTGACCTTTCCGTAAACGCTGTCTCCCACTGCGCTGCCGCCAATACAGATTGGCGATGCCCAGCTTTTGGCGGCGGATGCAAACGACGGCCACATGGCGTTCAAGGCGCGCGGCAATCTCTGTATCAGACGCGGTGCCCAAGAGCGCGTCCTCCCCGGGTGTCCAAGGCCGCTTCTTGCGTGGCGACCTATGACGCAGACCGAGTTTAAGGCGGCGGGTCTGAACGCTGGAACGGATACTGGCCCGGAGGCTGGTGCGGGTCAAAGGAAGGCCTATTCTCCTGGTCGACGGACTCAAACGGGGCAAGGTGGGCCGCAAGATGCCCGCCGTCAAAAGCCTCCACCAGGAGTCGGGCTCCAACTCTAAGGCGAGCTTTATCATGGGACACTCGATTCAGGCCGTCGCCCTGCTGGCGCAGGCCGCCGGGGTGTGCATGGCGGTGCCCGTCACAGCCCGGATTCATGAGGGCCTGCGCTGGTCAAACCGCGACCGGCGCACCTTGCTCGACAAATTGGGGTCCCTCATTTTGGGACTCCACTGGAGTGAACCGGTCCTCGTCGTGGCCGATGCCTATTACGCGGCCGCCAAATTCGCCCGGGCTCTTCTGGGTCAGGGTCATCATCTGGTCACCCGCGTCAGAACCACCGCCGTCGCCTACTTCCCCGAGCCATCCCCAGGGACCAAACGGCCTGGACGGCCCAAAACCTATGGGAACAAGACCAAACTCAAGACGTGGTTTCGCCATGCCAAGCAATTCACCAAGGCCCCCAGTCCGGTCTATGGCGAGAAGGACGTGACTTTGCGCTTCCTGAGCGCCGATCTGCTCTGGCGTCAATCGGGGCGGATGGTGCGCTTTGTCTGGGTGGATCATCCCACGCGCGGTCGAATGGTCCTCCTTTGCACGGATGTGACCCTCGAACCGATGGAGATTCTCCGGCTTTATGGTTGGCGCTTCAAAATTGAGGTGGGTTTCAAAGCCGCCATTCACACCGTTGGCGCCTATGCCTACCATTTCTGGATGCAGGACATGACGCCCATTGAGCGGGGCAGCGGCAAACAGCATGTCCATCACAAGTCAGAAGCCTATCGCCAAAACATCCGGCGCAAGCTTGGGGCTTATGAGCGCCACCTCCAACTCGGACTCATTGCCCAGGGGTTGATGCAATACCTGGCGCTCCACTTCCGGCGCGTGGCCTGGTTCAATTTCCACACCTATATTCGCACCGCAGTCCCCCAGAAACCCCCTTCCGAATGGGTCGTTTCCGAGGCCCTGTGCCATACGTGGCCGGAATTTCTCCGCAGTTCAGCCCAAAGTCTTTCCCTCAAGAAATTCCTGGCCTCCAAAACAGACCCGCGATTCTGTAGATATTCAGACGCCTTCAACCTCGACAAGGCTGCCTGAACGTTTCACTGTCCAGATATGTCAGCGACCTCCGGCAAAGCCGGAGGCTTGAGATAGCGTGAACCGCTCAAAGCGGCTTAGGATCGTGAGGCGCTCAAAGCGCCGTCAGCTCCAATTGTTCGAGGCGTTTGTCTTCCTTCTCCTGGTTTTGGATATACTGACGCACGGCAGCCTCGTTCTTGCCGACCGTTGATACCCAATACCCGCGTGCCCAAAAATGCTGGCCGACGAAATTTCTCCGCCGCCCTGTATAAACCCGCGCGATATGTATCGAACTTTTGCCTTTGATGAAACCCATCACGTTGGATACCGAATACTTCGGCGGCACTGACAGGAGCATATGCACATGGTCGGCCATCAGATGCCCTTCCTCCACTGTGCATTCCCGCTGCTCCGCCAAACTGCGGAACACTTCCCCCAATTCTCGCCGGATCCCCTGATACAACACCTTCCGACGGCATTTCGGTATGAACACCACATGATATTTGCATTCCCACGTCGTGTGTTTCAAACTCTCATATGTTTGCATGGTCTGTCCTTTTCGTAAACTTTGAGCGGTTCACGAAATACAGACTCACAAACGACTCCCGGAGCTGTCAAACTTCGGGAGTCCTCCGGCACAGCCGGAGGATTTCCCATTGGATTAATGTTCTATTTTCTGGTTGTGCCTAGCTGGGGGTGTGAGGAAGTGTTTCATGCGAGCAGAATATTGTTTGAGCCGTCCCGCCTACTTTTCGCCCAGAGATTTTCGCGCCAGCTTTTCCAGGTCTGCGTCTGTGGCGTTGGGAAGATAGCGTTTTCGATAGAGTTCATCATGCAATATCTGCAAAATCGCGACCAGGGGTGCCGCGACCAAAACGCCCAGAACACCGAAGGCAGCGACACACAAAAGCATGGAAAAGATGACTGCCGTGGAATGCAGCTTCATGCTGCGCGAGACGATCAGAGTGATGATCACATTATTTTCCAGGAGCTGTACAGCGAGATACGCGAGTAGAACCCAGAGGGGAGTCCATCCTCCCTTGGTCAGAGCGAACATGAGCGCGGGCAGCGCGCTGAGGATGGGGCCAAGATACGGAATGGCTTCAAAGACACCCGCGATGAGTCCCAGGACCAAGGCATCGGTAAAACCCAGCAGGGGCCACATCAGCACAAAAACCAAAAAACCGACGGTCAGCATGGCCAGAGCTGTTGCCAATGCCCAACCGGGGACAAATTTTGCAATGCGTTGCATGATGGTCAATGTCTGAGCGTGGTGGCGCTCGGGCACCAGAGAAAAGATCGCCTCGAAAATCGGGCGGGGGTTCATGAGCGTATAGGTGGTGCCAACGAGGACGGTCGCCAAAACGAACACAATCTGGGCCACATTGAATGCCACCGCCGTAAAGCGACCGGCCACGCCCTGTAGTGTCTGGGTCAAACCGGAACGAATCGAACCGGTACCCTTTGTGGTTTTGTCCGGAGGCGGTTCGCTGGCCGGCGCGACTTCGGGCCTCTCCAATTTATTCGTGGAACGGGAAATTTCGGAAGTGACTTCGGCCTGAATTTTGTCCTCGGAATGAGCCGCCTGGCGCTCCAATTTGATCAAGGGCTTTTGGATCCGCGCCCAGTAAACCGGAAACTCGTCCGATAGCTTTGCGACCGAGGTTTTCATTGGCGCGAAAAAGGCCAGTCCCGTCAGAACGAGCAGAGCCATAAATGCAGTCGCAAGAATCGCGGTGGCGATTTTTCTCCCGCCCGTCAAGGCGCGCATCCTGGAAATGATGGGATTGACGGCAAGGGAAATCAGCAAAATGAGGAGAAACGAGAGCAGAATGGGAGACAACTGCGTGAACGTTTTGATGAAGGCAAACGCCACCGCTCCCAGCAGCACATAAAACGAGATCGAATGGGGATTCCCTGCTTTTTTTTGAGGAGCCGGGGATTTCATCTTTTTCCCATGTTATTTTGCTGCCAGACGATTCGACTTGCGGTGTTCTCATTGAAATTCGCCAGGATGAGAGGTTGCTACCAGTCCGGTTTGACATATTTGTGAATACACGGTGTTCCCATCTATTCCGCCGTGTTCATGGGGAACAAGCCAGGCGGCCCGCCCCGCCGTAATCTATAATATCTGACTCTGTTTATCCACTTCCTGTTACCCATTCAGCCGGTTCGATATGCCGATTGATAAACCCGCAGGATGCATTTATCTCCAAGCAGGCACGCCTGGAATACTTGTGATTTCCGGACCCGACTTCAACGGCGGATGGAGGGAAACGTTCATTTACGAAACATTTTTGCGATGAAGAAGATGACGATGGCACCAATAAGGCCTCCGCCTCCCAGGAGATATATCGCCGAGTAACCTGCGGCGGCGAACATTGGAATAATTACTGCAATCATAGATTGTTTAGTTAAAAGTAATGGAAAGTTCCGCGACCGTCTTGCGGCGGTCGCGTAGACATGATGATTAGCGTTTCGGTGAAACGCCACGAACAGCGGTCGCTCCGACAGGCCGACCGTAGTGGCTCGATTTACCCGATGATTTGTCCGAAGTTTCCGATTCCTTTTCGTTGGATTCGCCTAAAGCTTCGTCGTTGCAGCCGTCTTGTGCCAACCGGCTGAGCGTAGCATTAGCTGCTTTCTCCTGATCCAGGATTTCTTGCAGGAGTCCGGCGGCTTTTTCATTTCCCAGCAACACCGCCCACTCGCGCAGGCAGCCATAAGAGGCCATCTCATAATGTTCGACCTTCTGGCCGGCGGAGATTAATGCCGCATTGATGGCCGGTGAACCCTTGAAAGTGGCTGCGATTTCGTCGCCTTCTTTCAAAAGCCCCTGCATGGCTTCGCATGGCTTGCCTTTGGCTTTTTCGTCAAATAATTCGAAGACTTTTTCGAGTTTTACGACCTGGCCTTCGGTTTCATGCAAATGAGCCTCCAGCGCAGTTTTGAGATCAGGGGAGGTGGCGGCCCTGGCCAACTTTGGAATGGCCTGGACGATCCGATGCTCCGCGTCATACATATCCGCGAGTTCGTCCAAAAATAAATCCTTAAGTATTTTTTTGTTCGTAGTGTTCATAGTTTTATAAAAGGTTGGAAGCCCAGGCGCCGGGTCATTCAACCGCCAGGGCACCCCGACAATTTTACCGGTTTACGGAGTGGCTATCGTCGGATGAACGGACCGGGCAATCCGCAGCCCGTGTTTCTTCGGTTAACGTTGCCGTTCGATTAGAGGTCCGGCCATCATCGGATATGTGAGCGGGGCGATCGGCGGCCCGGCCTTCCTTGGGTGTGGACGCCTCACCCGTGGTGCAGATGTCCTGCGCGCCAGCTCTGGTGAAGATGTTCCTGGCCCGGGAAATTTCCTCTGAATTCTCGGTATGGACCGAGATGAGGAGATTGCCCGCCTTGACTTTGCCTTCGTAGCGTTTGGCTTCGATTTCGGGAATGCCCAGGCCGATTAATCCGCCAGCAATACCACCGACGGCAGCACCGACGGCAGCACCGCTCAGCGCGGCGATGATCGGCCCCGCGGCGATGAATGGGCCGACTCCAGGAATGGCTAATGCGCCAATCCCAGCGATCCAGCCCAGCGCCCCGCCGACGACGCCACCAGTGCCCGCGCCGGTAACGGCGCCTTCCGGGGCTTTGGTATTCTTCTCGTGCGCGAAATCGCGAGTCGTCCCCTTGTCGGGAAACAGCACGGAGATGTCGTTGTTCGAGAAGTTCGCGATCTTGAGCAGCTCGACGATATGATCGGCTTGCCCGCGCGAGGAGGCGATACAAAACACTGATTTCTTTGACATAATATTTACCTTTCTTTTTGTTTTGTTCGATTAAATTACTCGCTGGTGGTATTAGTCACTTTCACTTCCAGTTGGTTGTCCACATTTTCGGAACGGGCGATGCGTTCCGCAATTTCACCGATCAAACGCTTTTCCTCGGCTGTATTGACCGGCCCGCGGAGGGTGACGCGGCCATTCTCAGTGATGATCTTCACATTCTTGGCGTTCACGGACATATCCTTTGTGGCGATGATTTGTTTTCGAATTTGCGCCGTTATATCCAGGTCTGCCTTGTTGTTGCCCTGGTCGAGCGGGGTGAGGGTGCTGTTATTGCGGTCGCGAACGTTAAGCGTCGTGTTGTCCGGCTGCGTTGCCGCATCGCTGGTGAAATACGGCTCAACATGGTAGGCGCGATACACTCCGCCGGAGTAAACAGGTTGGGCGAAGTCAGGCCATTGGTTGGCTTTAAAATGCGGTGCGCTTGCCAACATTTCCTTCGAGGCATCAAGCTTGAGAGTGTCGCGATCGGCAGTGAATCGAAGCGCGGTGGGCGGAATGGCGCTTAGTTCCTCACCCATCCCGAGGAAACCGCCGGAGGAAACGATGACCGCCAGAATGCGGCCCGCGGGAAGATCAACTTGGAGGTTTTCCACCTTGCCCAACTTCTCATCCTGCAAATTGTTCACGGGCGTGCCCAGGAGCTTGCTTGCCTTCTGGACCTGGCTCAGCCGTGATGCCGGAATCATCCATTGGCTTTGGCCATCGCTCGAGACGCGGTCCTTGTCCCATGGCCCATCCGTCTTACGGTTTGAATCAATGTCGGGTGCATTCGCCGTGGTGCGTTGGCCATCCCGAGCCGCTTCTCCGGCTTGAATAAAACCCAAGGTATGTTCTTGGCCGTAAAGGGAATAAACTTGAGCTAGATGATTTGAGTCAGAGTAATCAGACCATTTCGACATGTCGATTTTAGGTGCCTTCTGCAGTTTTTCTTTGTTGGCATCCAGCTGAAGCACCTGGTTGGAAACATCGTGATGAAAGGCACTTGGTGGCACAGCTGTCTGCGTATCTCCGATACCGATGAATCCTCCGGTGGACACGATCACTTGGACAACCCGGCCGGATTCCACATCCACCGCGAGGTCTTCGACTTTGCCGATTTTTTCATTCTGGTAGTTTTTGACTGTCATGCCGATGAGGTCGCTGGCTTTAGCCGCGTCATTTATACTGTCCGGCCGCTGCGCACTGGGCATGCGGCCATGAGTGTAATCCAGTCCCTCCCGCGTCGGATTGGGTTGGTCTTCGGCCAAAGCCGAAAACGCCAGGAACGAGGCAGCTGAGGCGCTGATGATGATTTGCAGTTTACGTTTCATATTTCTTTTTGTTTTACTTTTTTGCGTAGATGGTTTTTGTCATTTCCAAGCCCCGGCGTGACGCCGATGCGCTTGGCCTCGCTCCTCCTAGCTAACGCAGTGCCAACCTAACGTGTGGCGCTCTATCCTATTGATTATAAGCAGATTAAGCTGTCGGTAGGCACCAAGGGGAAATGTTGGTGAACGTAAAGCATCTGCAATTTGCGAAAAAGCCGAGTATGTGTCGCATTCTGCACTTCTTCTAGTGAAAGAGAGTTCACGCACGAGTTCGGTTTTTCAATTCGTTCCGGGCTAGCACTTTACCATTGAAACCAAGCGTTTTCCTGGCGGCCACAAGGAAACTCCTGATCGCGATCGGTTCTCGTGAGTCATTATGGTAATAATGCCATTTTGTTCGGAAAAAAAGGGAGGCGCGTCGAATAAGCTGCGAACGGTGTTCTGCCATGGGTGGCACTGACCGTCTGGGTCTGCGGTTCACTGCCTTCCACCCACACTCACGCGGTGAATCTGCCGCGGGGCGTCTGTCACGTGTCCGCTACCCCCTGATAAGATTTACCAGGAGTATGAACAATGCGCACTTCAGGAACGGCGTGAAGTGACGATATAACAATCGTGACTTGTAAGTTGCATCAAATTGTCTGGCTCGGCTTATGGCTGATTCATGCGGGAATTCCGGAGCATGCGCAGGCGGCGTTAGAGCCCGAAAAACTCTACCAAAAAGTGCTGCCTTCGGTGATGACGTTGGAAGTGGAAAACCAGAGCGGGAAGAGGTTTGTAGGCAGCGCTGTGCTTGCCCGCGGAAATGATGTGGCGCTGACAGCCTGGCACGTCATTGCAGATGCGCGTTCCGTTTGGGCCGTGTTCGCTGACGGACAACGCGTGAGAGTGATCGGGTGCATTGACCATAACGGCGGCCGCGATCTGGCGTTATTGAAGCTGGAAAAGAAACTGCCCCGGCGGCAGGCGATTTTATGCAACGACCTGCAATCTGTGGCGGCTCGGGCTTACGTGATTGGCGCACCCAAAGGCTTTGATTTTAGCATCGGCGACGGTTTGATCAGCCAGGTTCGGAGCATAAACGGATTTCTACAGTATCAGCTTTCCTGTCCCATTTCTCCGGGAAATAGTGGGGGCCCAATTCTCAACAATCGTGGTGAAGTCATCGGCATTGTCTCGTGGACCAAGGTGGACGCACAGAACGTGAGCTTTGCCATTCCAACCCGGGAATTCATGGGACTTAATGCTTCCCTGTCGCCAAGGACTTGGGGGGAAATGGCAGCCAGCGCGCGCCCCGCACCGCCTCCCATGCCGAGTAAAACGGGTGATAGCCCGGAAATGGTGTCCGACGACGAGGCCGATGCGAGAAGTTACGCAGCGTTCAAGAGCCGACTCAATGAATCCGCAGGCAAATTCGTGACCGTCATTCTAAAGGAAGAAGCACGAACAAACACTTTTAGATTTACGATAAAGTGAAAGAGAAACGCTGGAACAGACACGGGGCGCTCACGGGTCCACAAAATGGTGAGCTTCGGATTTTGCATCGTGTCTAATCCAGGCCGAGCCGACAGGGTTTGCTGCACTCACCTTCGTGTTCAAACAACTTCAATCACTGAATTGCTCGTGCCGAAGTCATTCGGAACGCGCCCGGCGCAACGCGGGTCGTCGTGCCAGTCCCCATCAATCAGGAAGCGGTAGGCGTAACGTCCCGGAGGCAACGGCAACTGCATCCCCCAGATTCCATTGCCTTTGTTAACCAGTTTGATCGCGGCTTTCTCCCAATCCGTGAAGTCCGCAGCGAGTTTGACCGAGTGCGCATTCGGCGCCTCAATCCGGAATTCAATGAGCGTCCCGGCCTGGCCTTTGCTGGTATCGATCTGAGCATACCTGTGTGGCCTCGCGCAGGGATTGTTGAATGTGCTGGCAGATCGCCCACGTTTGGGTTCTACCATGTTGCCGGTGCGTTTCATTTCGGTTTTGTTCTTATGCTCACTGATTCTGCCAGTCCTGCGTCCGTTAACGACCGTCGGGGAGGCACAGGTTCGGACGACAAGCCTTTCTTTGGTCTATTCGCGCATTTTCGGACCCTAAGCTATTGGGTCTTCTCTTGAATCTTCTCGCCCACCTTTTCGATATCCTTCCCCGCACCGTTCGCGGTGTGTTTACAACCCGCGGTGGCGAGACCGAACAACGCCACGGCGAGGATTACGATGATGAGGCGATTGAATTGTGTGGTTTTCATAATTTCTTGCATGTTATGTCCGAATAAGGTTTTCCGTAACCTTAAGGTTCGCCGCCCCCCAGATTTTCCTGGGAGCGGCGGATCGGGGGCTTTAGCACCCGGCACAATCCTTAACGGCGCGTTCCACTTCCGCCCGGGTCTTGCCGGTTCGCTTCTGGATACGTCCCAGCAATTCCTCCTCTTGACCTTTCGCGAATTTTAGGTCGTCATCGGTCAGTTGAGCATACTTCTGTTTAAGTTTGCCCTTTGCAATGTTCCAATCACCTTTCAGTTCGAGCGTATTCATGGATTTAGATTTCGTTATTGTTTCTTTGGATTGCGCACGTTTGCGCAACTGAAATTGCCTTTGCAGGAACCGTGCCAGCGGATTTGTTTAAGAAACCCATTCATATACGCGATAAATGCAATGATTTCGTGGGTTTTTAGCGGTAGATCTCTTGCACTTTGCGGCGCTTTAAAGGGCTGCATATTGCATTTTGCAAGTCCGTTGCTGGAAGTCACGGACGATTGGAAGCCTGCCTGGTCTCGTGAAGGCGTCCCCCGGAAGTTGGTGAAATTCCGCTCAAACAATAACCAAGATCGTCGCGTGATTATTCATGCTCCTGGCCACGGCTCGGGGCAACGGAAATCTTCTCTGCCGGTTCGCCAGGTTTCTCGCAAATTGCGGAACGAATGTTCTGCCACTTGCATTATGCATATTAAAAAATGGGCAGGACCGGTGAGTTATATTAACATAAGTCACTACGAAGCAATAGTTTGTATGGATTGCTGAATAATGGCACAGCCTTAGCTAAAGCAACAGCTTGGCGTTGAAATCATGTGGACCGGCGAAATTCTCCGAGATCTTGATCAAGCGCGAATACCAAAGAAAGAACTTAATATGGCAAAAACCTCGGCATTCTGTATGGCCACCACTCGCAGCCAGGCGATCCTAATACGAGATCTCCTGGCTGCGGGCTTCACCCATGACGATATCTCAACCATGTTTCCCGACAAAACTACGTCGAGGGACTTTGCTCATACAAAACACACCAAAGCCCCGGAAGGAGCTTCCGCTGGGGCGGCGACCGGGGGGATTCTGGGCGGAGCGCTGGGCTGGCTGCTTGGTGTGGGCACCCTGCCCCTTCCAGGCATCGAGCCACTCATCGCCGTGGGCCCCGCCTTTGCAACGTTGAGTTCCGCAGCCGTCGGCGCGGCAATTGGCGGCATCGTCGGCGCTCTAATTGGGACGCGCATCCCTGAATATGAGGCCACGCGCTTTGCGGGGAAGATCAAGCCCGACATCGTCCTCATCTCGGTCCATGCCGAGAGTGCGCGTGAAATAGCGCGGGCCAAGGCAATCTTTAAAGCTGCCGGGGCACAGGACATCGGGTCCCGCCGTGAATGCCCGGCCCCAGCTCCAGAGGGTGTCGGGGACATCCTGCACTACCAATGGCCAAAGGCGGGGGCTTCCTCATCCCCGCGCAGGCGGTTAATAATTGATTCTGCGCCGTGATGCAGCGTTCCGTCCTTGTGTGTCTGCGGCTGGGAACTTCCTTTCTCACTTCTTCAAACCTTTGGCCATAATTGAATAGCCTTTATACTGTTGCCCTCGTCCTGATTATTGCGTGGGTCTTGGGATTGGCCTCCTCTTACACGCTAGGGGGATTTATCCACATCCTTCTGGTAGTCGCCTTGGTCATGATTGTCGTGAATCTGATTCAAGGCAAAAAACTTGGCTGAGAAGAATCTAAAAAGAGGCTTAAATGTGGTCGGAATCAGCCTCCATCTGCTGGGCCAGCCCAACGCCGCTATGGGTGGCTGGGGCGCCGCTGGTCTGAACTTCATTCCCTGTTTTAGATCGATCGTCGGCATGTCCGCGGTCACGCTTTAAATCCGCTTGTGATTTTTGTTTCGCTGATGCTCTTCGCCGGGCTCTGGGATATGCCCGGCGCGCTTTTGGCGATACCGCTGCTCGTCATCGTAAAAGCCACCGAATCTCCAATTTGTCCAAGGTGGGAGAACTTCTCTCGATTTGAATTCTAATTAGGACCACAACCTTCGGAAGACAGGAGGTCCGCGCCCCAGGCTTTTGGGCGACTTTGCTGCAGATTCAGGGCACGACAGTTTCGCAAAAGGGAGTTTGTTGGCTCAGCGAGCGGAGATTCCGTGGGAATCGCCATATTGAGAATCGCTGGGGCTCCAATTAGACATTCTGCTTTCGACGTTGTAGTTTGTTCGCGCGGATGATTTCCACGAACGAGTTTTGATAGGAACCAACAAAATGCCGCGACAACCAAACAGAAGCGTTTACAAGACGGTGGTGGTCCTATGGCTGTCACTTTCAATTGGGAGCGTGGTTCTCGCGTTGGTTACATGGGTGCAGCTTTCCCGCAGACTGACTGCGTCTCGGCATGCGTTCGACGTCGAGGTCTCTTCTCAAGAGGTGCTGAAATTGCTTGTTGATTGTGAGACCGGTGAACGCGGTTTTGTCATCACCGGCGACGAAGCGTTTCTGGTACCGATGCTTGCAGGCCGGACCAATCTGGCCATCGAGCTTGACCATTTGGTGGACATTGTGCGGAACGATCCCGAGATGCTCCGGCGCGTGGCTGGTTTACGGGACCGGATTTCGGTAATTCTCGACCGGTTCGAGAGTGTCAACAACACGCGCAGGACACAAGGCTTTACAGCCGCCAAAGGGATTGTCGCCACGGGTGTGAGCAAGGACCTCTTGGACGATTTGCGGACGGAGTTGGGCCAGATTCGCCAGGCGCCGGGGCACCTGGTTGCGATTCACCTCGAGTCCACGCGAAAGGAACTGCTTCGCGCCAGCTTGACCAGCCTGGCCGCCGGGATGTTGGGGATTTGGGCCGGCGTCTTCGCCTTCTGGCTTTCTCGTGTGATGTTGCAGCACAAGGAACGCGAGCAAGCCCTGGTTGAGGCCAAACTCCAGGCCGAGCGCAACAGCCAGGAGAAGACCGTCTTCCTCGCAAACATGAGCCACGAAATCCGCACGCCCATGAACTCCATTCTCGGCTTCAGTGAGCTGCTCGACGGCGAACTGCACGAGCCGAGGCACCGCCAGTATCTGAAATCCATCCGGTCCAGCGCCTCCTCGCTGCTGCAACTTATCAACGACATTCTCGACATGTCGAAGATCGAGGCGGGCGTGCTGACGATACAACCGGAGCCCACCAACCCACGGGAGATCGGCGAATTCATCCAAACCATTTTCGCCGAACCCGCCTTGCGGAAAAACATTAAGCTGGAGTGCAAGGTCCCGGACGATCTGCCCCGCTCCCTGTTGCTGGATCGCATCCGATTGCGCCAGATCATGGTCAACCTAGTGGGCAACGCCGTGAAGTTCACCGACCGCGGTAGTATTGATGTGCGCCTTGATTGGGAGAAGGGGGAAAGCAGCAGCCAGATTGTGTTGAACATCCAAGTGGAGGACACCGGCGTCGGCATTCCGCCAGACAAACTGGAGGTCATTTTCAAGCCGTTCGTCCAGGCCGGTGCAAATCGCGAGAAAGAGACGCAAGGCACGGGCCTGGGTCTTGCCATTGTCAGGCGCTTGACCGAGGCCATGGGCGGAACCATTTTCGCGACGAGCACGTTGGGCCACGGCGCCACCTTCCATCTGCGATTTCCGAACATCCCGATCTCAATGCGCCTCCCGGCGAATGAGCCACAATCCTCGGAGGCGGGCGGCGACTTCAACCAACTGGAGCCAGCCTTGGTGCTCGTGGTGGATGACAACGGGGAGAATCGCCAACTCATTGCGAGTATGTTCGCAGGCTCAGACCACAAGCTTGAATTCGGCAGCGATGGTCTCGAGGCAGTCAGCAAGGCGCGAACCCTTCGGCCAGACCTCATCCTGCTCGACCTCCGTATGCCCGGCATGGACGGGCGGGAGGCTTTCAACCAAATCCGCAAATCGCCCGGCCTGGAAGCGGTCCCCGTGATCGCAGTCACGGCCTCGACGCAGCTCCAGGACGAAGCCGGGATGCGGGAGACGTTCAATGCTCATTTGCGCAAGCCATTCTCGAAGCACGAGTTGTTCACCGAAGTGTCGCACTTCCTGCCCCGCCGCGCACAGCCGGGGGAGCCGTCGGAACGGACCACGAACGCGCCCCCGCTCACTCCGTCCCCGTCGCCCCCAGAATTCGTCGCAGAGCTGCACCGCCTGAGCAAGGAGGAATGGCCGACGATCCGCGACAATCTGGCGATCAACGAAACCAAAGCCTTTGCCGGGAAACTAAAAGCCCTCGCGGAAAGCTGGCCTTGCCCGGCGCTGGCAGAATACGCTCAGGCTCTGGCTCAGCGGGCCGATGCCTATGAAGTGGTCGAGCTTGAGGAACAAGTTAATCGGTTTCCAGATCTGGTGAAACGATTGTCGGAGCCCAATTAATATGCAAGAGCCTGCCGAAATGATTTTGCCCACGTCCCCTCAGGCTCCGACGACTCAGCTCAATCCCGAAGCCAGCACACTGGCGCTGGCCCGGATCCTGGTGGTGGACGACCAACAGACCAATATTCAGGTCGTTGGTTCAGTCCTGGGCAAGTTGGGATACGAAATCATCCCTGCGCTCGATGGGCCGACCGCCCTTAAGCGGTTGGCGGTTCGCATGCCTGATTTAATTCTCCTCGATTTGCTGATGCCGGAGATGGACGGATGCGAAGTTTGTCGGCGGCTGCGCGCGAATCCTGATTGGCGGGAAATTCCCGTGATATTTGTTTCTGCGGCGGACGACAAAGATCTGGTGGTGCAAGCTCTCGAGGCTGGGGGCGTGGACTACATCACCAAACCCTTTAACCAGGCCGAGCTGATCTTGAGGATTAAAACCCAGCTCGATTTAAAATGCGCGCGCGACCGGCTTAAGCAACTGGCCGAGGATAAGGATGAATTGCTCGGCATGCTGGCGCATGATTTGAAGAATCATCTTGGCGGCATGCAGATAAGCTCCCAGGTATTGGATAAGCGGATCAAGAATCTGGGCGATGAGCGCGCCGCCATGCTGTCGAAAAACATCCTGCGTTCCGGGGGGCAGTTGCTGACCTTCGTAACCCAGTTTCTCGCCAACGCCGCCGCCGACCGCTGCGTCTCTCTTAACCTGGCGAGACTTAAGCTTTCAGATGCCGCAGCCCATGCCCTCCTCCAATTCTCAGAGGCTGCTCAAAGCAAGAAGTTGGTGCTGGAGAGGGACCTCGCCAGCGAGGGCACCACTGTGCTCGCCGATGCGTCCGCCCTCGATCAGGCGCTCGGAAACCTGCTCTCCAACGCCATAAAGTTCTCACCGGCAGGCGGACGGATCATCATTTCCGTGCGTCCGGGCACCGGACACGTCGAATGCCGGATCCGGGATCACGGTCCCGGCTTCACCGCACAAGATCGGGTGCGGATGTTTCGACGCTACGCCCGTCTCTCAGCCCGACCTACGGGTGGAGAACCCTGCAGCGGTTTGGGACTCAGTATTGCACTGAAGCTCGTGCAAGCGATGAATGGACAACTGGAGTGCGAGGGCATCCCCGGCGAGGGTGCCACTCTCATCATTCGGCTCCCACAGCCAGCAACCTAGACTCAATCATGGATTTTCTGATAATCGACGACGACCAGACCTTCCGAGAAGCAACCTGTTTACTCATCGAAGAGGAGAAGCATTACGCCGAAGGCGCAGCCTCCGGCCCACTCGGCTTGAAGCGCCTGAAAGAGGAAAAATTTGACGCGGTGCTCCTGGACCTTAACCTCGGACCGGAGAACGGCCTGGATGTGTTGACGGAAATTCAGAAAACAAATCCCGAACTGCCGGTGGTCATGTTCACCGCCGATGGCAACGTAAAGACGGCGGTCGAAGCCATGCGGCGCGGCGCGGCGGACTTTCTCGAAAAGCCGTTCCGGAATGAGCAGTTCCTGACCGTGCTGGCGCGTTTGCAGCGTCTCAGCCAGATGGGCCAGAAGATAGAACGTCTGGAGCGGGAGGTGACCGAGACCAAATTGCAAGAAGCTGAATGCCTCCTTGATTTCACAGCGCCCGCCATGCAGGAGATCATGGAAATCCTCCTCCGCGCGGCGAAGACCCCCGCGTCAATTCTCATCCTCGGAGAAAGCGGCACCGGCAAGAGCGTGGCGGCGCGCGCGGTTCATCAATACAGCCACCTGGCAGACAAGCCATGCATCACGGTCAGTTGTCCAAGTCTTTCCAGGGAACTGCTGGAAAGCGACCTGTTCGGCCATGTCCGGGGCTCATTCACCGGGGCGGTCAAAGATCACTGGGGCAAGGTCTCCGCCGCCGAGGGCGGCACGCTCTTCCTGGACGAAATTGGAGATCTCCCACTGGAGATTCAACCCAAACTCCTCCGCCTGCTCCAGGAGCGCGAATATGAGCGTTTGGGCGAAAACGTTACGCGCAGGGCAAATGTGCGGGTGCTGGCCGCCACCAACCGCGACCTCAAGGCGCGCGTTGCGGAGGGAACCTTCCGTGAGGACTTGTATTTCCGACTCAATGTTATCACGGTGCAAATACCTCCGATGCGCTCACGCCCCGCCGACTTGAGGCGCTTCGCCGAACATTATGCGAAGCACTTCGCGGCCCGATGCGGGCGACAGCTTGACGGTTTCACCGACGAAGCCCTCGCGAGCATCTACTCTTACGCCTGGCCCGGCAACCTCCGCGAGTTGCGTAATGCCATAGAACGCGCCGTCATCCTGGGACGGGATTCCAGGATCACTCCTGGCGACCTGCCCACCGAACTTCGCCAGAACCTCAGCCCCGGGACTAATGGCGGCAGCCCGGATCAGAGCGGAGGTCTCATAACCTTGGAACAACTGGAAGAACAGCACATCCGGCGAGTGCTGGCGCAGACGCGAACCGTCGCCGAAGCCGCCCAAATCCTGGGCGTCGATCAGGCCACGGTTTACCGCAGAATGAAGAAGTGGGAATTGGAATCGAGCGTCGGGCCCCCGTTACCGACCGCGACGATGGTTACATTGCCTCCTTAGGTCAATATTCCGGCCGGAAACTTGCCGCCAGATTTGGTCCAATAATAGTAGCAACCTATTGTTCGAGCCCTTGGCACACCCTGTCTCGAATGCGGCGGGCTCATCCCTGCTGCTCGCCACGTGGGCCGCTAAAGCTCCCCCTGCTCGGCGTCAGTTTTGCATCTTGCGAGCAAAACATCGCAAATTGCATTGGCGATTACTTCAACCGATGGCTTTGCCCCACAGGCTGCCTTGGCACAGGTGCTGCTGGGGAAATATGCGTGCAACAAACAAACCAAATAGACTGCTATGGGACAAATTCGAATACTTGTGGTTGACGACCACCGCGTAGTTCGTGAAGGACTGCGAGCCTTGTTCGAAACCGAGAACGACATCGCTGTTGTCGGTGAAGCTGAGACGGGCAGACAGGCCGTGCAAATGGCAAAGCAATTTGAGCCGTCCGTGGTGATCATGGACATCGCCATGCCTGTGCTTAACGGCCTGGAAGCAACACGGCAAATCATGAGGGAAATTCCCAATGCGAAAGTCCTGGTACTCTCGGCACATAGCGACGGTCCCTCCATTCGGCAGGCGTTGGAAGCCGGCGCGGCGGGCTATTTGCTCAAGGACTCATCGACGGAGGACTTGCTCGCGGCCGTACGCGAAACCAATAGCGGCCACGTTGTTCTAAGCCGCTCCATTCCTAACCACATTCGTCAAGAGTTCCGGAAATTGTGTCTGAAGGGCTCACAATCATGCACTCGAACAGACTCATTGAGCAGTCGTGAGATCGAGGTTTTGCAACTCCTCGCCGAAGGCGCTCCGAACAAGCAGATCGCCGCCGACCTTTGCATCAGCGTCAAGACCGCGGAAAAACATCGCCAGAACATGATGGATAAACTGCACATCCA
This sequence comes from Verrucomicrobiia bacterium, assembly GCA_963664225.1. Classification (GTDB taxonomy): domain Bacteria; phylum Verrucomicrobiota; class Verrucomicrobiia; order Limisphaerales; family UBA1319. The sequence continues at coordinate 5,266,713 of OY760937.1, read as the reverse complement.
CTCCATAGCGGGTCTGACGCACTATGCGATTGCAAGTGGTGTGAGCAGAATAGAGGAGGGATTGGCACCCCCGAGCCATTGAATTTAATCTCGAATGCTTTTTGTCACGATTTGCTTTTCGCCCTCTGCATCGCTGGCGTAAAGCCACCTCGGGAAAAGCCTACTCCTCCTTCCAGAACTGATTGGAGGGTTGAGGGCTGGGGTTATTCCTTTGAAGTCCGACAGGTTGATGTTCGGGGAGGGAGTGACATTGCTTTTCCTGAGCGCCGATCTGCTGTGGCGTCAATTGGGGCGGGTGGTGCGCGCGTCGGCCGCCGGTTTACGATGACCGTTTAGCGCAATTGCCCAAAGCCGCCGGCACAATTGTCAGATTGGAAGATCAGGCGGATTACTGAATCATTATGGCTCGATAACAGCACGCACAACGCGGCTTGCCTCAATGTCGGTCAGAATCCTGCCAGTGCTTTTCATGCGGAGTGTCCAGGCTGGATGCGGAACGATCTGTTCGAGCCGGATGCGGGTGAATCCCTGGGCTTCGAATTGTGGAATGATATGTGCAGGCCAATCGTGCGGCCAATTAGGCGTTGGACACGCGTAATCCAGTGGATCGAAGTCGTCCAGTGGTTCCGGTGGCTTCGGTGGTTCCTCAGGCATGGACACCAGATAGGCCATGGCGTCAAAGGGTTCAGGCTCGACCGGCGCTTGCACGTTAACACCCTGCTTCACCGGGCGTTGCCTGGTTATTACTTTGGTTTGATGATTCTTTTTACGCACGATTCCGTTTTCCGCAGGCGATCCTTTTGGACGAACCGCCCGCACAATGAGTGTAATTTCACCGTCATCCCGCTTATGCGAATCCGATCCGTTGCGGCTGGTCCACATGGGCGGTGTCGTTGGGACCGCAATACAACTCCGCGAGGCTAAAGTCCCGCTGTTCAGGGACCACCAGGCCCTTGGCTTCAGCCAGCCGGATGGCCTCCTCTCGATTCAAGCGCCGGAACTCGCGCATCCCCAACAGGCGTCCCGGGCGCACAATGGCCGGGTCCAGCTTGCTGATCGGCTCATTGCTTGTGGCGATCACATGCAACTTCAGATGTTCACCCAGGAACCCGTCCGCGATGTTGAGCAGGTTGCTGACCTTGGCCCGGCTGCCCTCGTCCCTCATGAGAAGGAGTTCGTCCGCGTCCTCCAGGATCGCAATTTTCTGTTTCCCCTTGTTACGCGCGGTCTGTCGCATCCAGAAGTTGACGAAGCGTGGATTGGACAGCATCTCTGCTTCCGAAAGCGGGACGAAATAGAACACGGCCGTCTCTATGAGGCGCGACATCAGTGCCCGGAGGAACGAGGTCTTCCCGCACCCTGGGGGCCCGAACAGGATCGTCAGACCACTCGCAGCCTTGCGCATCCGCTCCCTCCATTGCTGTTCCCACAATGGAAAATCCTGACCATAGTTCAGGGCCAGGTCCTCCGTGGTGACGGGTGCGGACCGCTCGATGGGCACTGATTCAGCACAGGGCCCCTCGGGCGTCATGCTGATGACGTGGAAATGCGGTTTGCGCTCATCAGGTGCCCTGACATAGCGCCTAAATTCCTGAGCCGCCACTTCCGCCGCCTGTGGTGTGGGCGCGTAAACTTTGACACCGCATTCATCGAGATAGGCAAACACCCCATTGCCCAGACAGAGCAGGAGCCGCTCGATACATGGAGTGCCCGCCCGATTGATGGACGTCTCAGAACGGAACGTCTGTTCGCGGTAATCTCGGGATATCTGCTTATTGTTGAATGGGCCTTCCAGCGTCACCGCGTGGTAGGGACGTTTCAGTAGCTGGTCCATTAACGCCACCTTGAAGAACGGGATCTCACGTGGATGATACCGGTTCCAGAGAGAGACGCCCCCTGCGGGATCCTCCAGTGCATCGGTGCCCCCGAACAGAGCCCCCGGCAGTTGCGCCGTCCCTGAGACCGCAGCCTGCGGTGTGGATTGATTCAAAATTGTTGGATGCATGGTTTTAACTCGTTAGTACATTCAAGCCGACAATTCACACCGTAACCGCTGGCATCCCGGCCCATTGGAATGTCCAGCGCAGTGATGAAGGTTCACAGCGCCGTCAGCAGCCCTGCTATCCTCCCGGCATTATCCGGTGACGTCTCGATTTCGATCTTCACGGATTCGCAGTATGGACTGGCCGTGAGACTGAACTTGCCCTCCCGGTCGATGGACAGCGCGCGTGCATCCCCGGTTCGGTCGTCGCAGTTGACACGCGCGCCAAGCGGAGCCGCCACCTTCGTCAGGGCCAGAATCCGTTTCGAGTTGTTCTCATCATGCCGGGCCTTGCTGACGGCGCTGATTAAAAAGCACGTCCTGCCCGGTTCCGGCATGACCTTGGAGGAAGCCGATCTATTGCTCGATTTATACGGGGCGGCCCGTCTGGGCTGGGATGATCCCGCCGCCGATAAGGATGGTTACGTGGCTTTTGCTGCGCTCAAGGCGTCTCTTGTACACAGCGCAGCCGCGTTATCTCGGCGTGTGGCTGCTCTGCGCATGGCTGGCCTGCTGGAGACCCGGAAGCTGCACGAGATCGCTCCTGCCACCACGAAGGTGGACCGCAAGGCCATCGTCCTGCGGATCACTCCCAAGGGCATTAAGAAAATCCAGCCGGTTTACGAGCGCTACGCCGGCCTTTGTGATTCGATGCTCAAGGATGTTCCGCCCGATGTGCGGCGGACCATCCTGCAAACCAATGACGATTTGATGCAGAAGGCGCGCTGGGGTGTTTGAGATGATGCACCTCCGACTTTGCTCCGGGCATGACCAATATTGTGACAGTGACGATGCAACCCGTCGGCAAAGATTTTATCGCGACGGTGAAACAGATACCACTTGGGGCTAAGTATTCCATTGTATTTGTCACCATCCGTTGTGGATTATGAAAATCCAGCGGACGGTTTTTGAAGATTCCATTTTCATTTGCTTACGTCATTTTTTGAAATACGCTTGTCCAACCCGATACTCGGAAAGATTACTCCAACGTCGGGCATATTGATGTTTCGCAAATGAAACCCGGTGATTCTGAATCTGATTGGGGCGCCAATGGGCGTTTCGTGACGACGCATTGGAGCCTGGTGCTGCGCGCCGGTAAGGCGAATTCGGACTCAGTCGGTGCAGCACTCCATCAACTTTACCAAACTTATTGGTATCCGCTTTATTGTTTCATCCGCCGGCAGGGGCGCACTCCGCACGAAGCGGAAGATTTGACCCAAGGTTTCTTTGCCCGTCTGCTCGAAAAGAACTTTGTCGCGGATGCCCGGCGGGATCGCGGTAAATTCCGAAGTTTTCTTCTCATGGCGCTAAAACGTTTTCTCGCGAACGAATGGGACTGGCAGCATGCGCAAAAGCGCGGAGGTTTCCAGACTGCCGTGGAAATTGATCAGGCCATGGCGGAGGATCGGCTGGATGCGGAGCTGAAAACGGAATTATCACCGGAAATCCTATTTGACCGGCAGTGGGCATTGCTGTTGCTCGAACGCACCATGTCCCAGTTGCGCGAGGAGTATATCGATACTGGGCGCGCCAACCTGTTCGAGCATTTGAGCGCCTGCCTCACTCAGGTGGAATCCGCCGGTTCTTACGCGGAAATCGCTCAGGAACTGAATCTTACGGAGGCGTCTGTGAAACAAGCCGCTTACCGCCTGCGTGCCCGCTATCGTGAAATCCTTCGCGGCGAGATTGGCAAGACAGTTTCATCACCGCAAGAAATCGACGAGGAATTGCGCTTCCTATTCGCCTGTTTTGGTTCCTAGTTGTGAACTTTCAGAGCCAAGACACACAAATCGAACGCGCACGCGTTACCTTGTGCATATTTTGCTTATGTAGTGTTGGAAACTAACATGAGCCAGAACCAACAACCAGGCCGATGCCCCAAATGCGGCGCGGAGTTGCCGCCCCAGCTTCCTGCGAGCCTCTGTCCCAAATGCCTGCTCCAAGCCGGCCTTGGAACTCAACCACAAACAGGACCAGAGGACACGGTCGTCCTGCCTCAATCGGCGGCATTAAAAGGCATTCCCCAGCCGGGGGAAGATTTTGGACATTACCGGCTGATTCGTTTGCTGGGACAAGGCGGCATGGGCGTGGTATTCGAGGCGGATGATCTTGAAACCGGTCGCCGTGTGGCCCTAAAGATTTTGAGCCAGGCATTGGATTCGCCGGAAGCGCGCAAACGGTTTTTGCGCGAAGGGCAGATCGCGGCCTCGATCAATCATCCGAATAGTGTCTATGTTTTCGGGACGGAGGAAATCGCGGGCACGCCGGTGATTGCCATGGAGTTGGTGGCCGGAGGCACCTTGCGAGACCGGGTGGTTGCGTCCGGACCTTTGTCAGCCACCGAGGCGGTGGATGTGATTCTCCAGATTATCGCCGGGCTGGAGGCAGCCCAGCAGGCAGGTGTTCTGCACCGTGACATCAAGCCATCGAATTGTTTCATCGATTCCGATGGGACGATCAAGATTGGCGATTTCGGTCTTTCCATCACCACGACGCTCCGAACGGAATCAAATCTGACTGGATCGGGTTCCCTCTTCGGCACCCCGGCGTTTTCTTCTCCCGAACAACTGCGCGGCGAGGAACTCACCGTCCGTTCGGACATCTATTCTGTCGGAGTCACGTTGTATTATCTGCTAACTGGACGGATGCCGTTCGAGGCACCCAACATCGTGCAACTGTTGGTCACTGTCCTTGAAAAGAAGCCTGAATCTCCAGCCGGTTTGCGGGCTGGAATTCCCAAGGGGCTGGCGCAGGCGGTGCTCCACTGTCTCAACAAAGATTCGTCTGAGCGATTTGCCAGTTATGCCGCATTGCGCCGCGCTTTGTTGCCCTATGCATCCTCCAGTCCATCGCCGGCGACTCTGTCTTTGCGCTTCGTTGCCTGGCTCATTGATCATCTGGGCTTGAGTCTTGTGAATTGGGCGGTGTTCTTCATGGTTTTCGGCAGCTTCACCGCCATGATGAGTCCCGATCACGGTGGCACGAGGTTGCTCACCTACTTCATATCCTTCGGGATGGTGATCTTGTATTTTGGATTGATGGAAGGCATCCGGGGAGCTTCGCTGGGAAAAATGCTCTGCCGGCTGCGAGTGGTGGATCTGGATGGAAATACGCCTGACGTGAAGAAGGCCTTTCTGCGAGTCCTGATTTTCTCCGGGTTTTCATCTTTACCAGCACTGGCACTGACCTATTTCAGTTCGGACTGGCTGACCCAGCATCCACCCAACCCCAAAATGAGTTTTGCCTGGCTCCTACCGACCGTCATCCAGTTGCTAATATTTTATCCCTGTCGTCGGCGGAATGGATTTGCCGGCCTGCACGATTTGTGGAGCCGAACCCGGGTGTTGGCTCAATCCGATCAGCCCGTTCGTCCCGGGATGCCGCCGCAACTGGAACTTCCTCCGTTTGCCGGTGAAACGGCGCGTATCGGGCCTTATCATGTCTTGGCCGAGCTCGGGCAGAGTGATGATGCCGCAGTGTTGCTTGGCTACGATTCACGTCTGTTGCGCAAGGTCTGGCTGCGGCGGGTTTCGGCGGCGACCCCGACAGTGGACGCGGCTTTGCGCCATCTCGGACGACCGGGCCGTCTTCGCTGGCTGAACGCCAAACGATCCGTTGATGATTCCTGGGACGCCTATGAAGCCCCGACCGGCCAGCCGTTGCTTGGCCTCATTTCCGTCAAACAAGATTGGGGGAAAATCCGGTTCTGGTTGCTTGATTTGGCCGAGGAATTGAAAACGGGCGTTAAGGACGGTTCCATTCCTTGTGTTCTGAGCCTTGACCGAGTCTGGATCACCGCTGACGGTCATGCCAAGCTGTTGGACTTTCCGGCTCCGGAAACCAATTCGTCGAACAAGACCAAATCGCCGCAGCTTTCAAACCCGCAGGCATTTCTTCGGCAGGTCGCCCTCTCTGCTTTGGAAGGTCAGCCATTAAATGTGGAGCAAGCCCATGTCTCCACGCTGGAACTGCCGCTGCCGCTTTATGCGCGCAGTTTTTTTCAACGCATCGAAAGCGAGCCGAACGCCAGGCAAGTTTGGGAGCGCCTCAAGCCTCTGACTGGCAAGGTGGCAGCCATCACCCGCCGCCGCCGGTGGGCCATGCTCGTCATTGCCCTTTGTTTCCCGGTGTTCGTCGTCCTCATCCAAATGGTGACCGGTGTTTTATTACGCAATTCAAACAGCACGGAGTTTGCAGTGCTGCGAAATGCATTGACCCAGGTAAAACCGCTGGAAACGAAGGGCACAAATTCGGTGAGCCAATCGTCGGCCAATGAAAAGGACCGGCAGTTGGAGATCTACATCGCAGGACGCTTTCGTCCGCTCATAACCAATTCTGTCGAATGGAATGGCTATACCGCACAGGTGTTCATCCAGCCCGCGCAACGGAAACTCGCCGAGAAAATTGTCCAAGCATATCCAAAAACAACTCCCGCTGAGTTCGCGGAAGCAAAAACAACGGTCGAATCTCAGTTTCACATTCCACCACCGAGGGCCCAAACATCCCAGGCTGTCTTCGCAATTCCGTTCATGCTGCCGATGATAATTTATGCCAGCACATTGCTTTTCGTCGTCATCCCTTGTTTCGTGGCGGCCATTCTTTTTCGAGGAGGAATGGCAATGCGCGGTTTGGGCGTCGCTGTCGTCGGGCGAAACGGAAGACCGTCACGCATGCGCACCGTGTGGCGAAATTTCATCGCATGGCTTCCATTTTTGCTTTCGCCGATGTTGTTAAAGGCGATGGAAAATATCGTCGGCGCGGAATGGGCATTGATCGCTACAACAATAATTTTGGCCAGCATCACCGTGATTTCGCTGGCTTTACGCCGAAGCTTGCAAGACCACCTGGCTCAAACCTGGTTGGTTCCCGATGGTGCCATGCCGGAAATTGACCCAGGCTTGGCTGGCAAACGCCAAACTCACATTCCATGGCGACCGATTGCTGCGGGTCCTGGAGGGCTGATCCTGGTGATCTTGCTGGTGCAATTTTCCAGGAGCGCAATCCATTCACAGAAGGATTCAACGACCACATCGCGCAGTTATAATTCTGCTGCGAACCAACTGACTTCCCCACCATGTGTCGCTTTGCTTCCGGACGGGACTCCTGCCACTAATGCCTGGGTCTGGGTTGGGACGGAAAAAGACCCTTCGCGTGGAACTCCCGCGCTGGATTCTTTCAGGCCGGGCGATTTCTATCCGCATGGAATGCAAAAACTTCTGGCCGACTTTGCGGGCAATTTTAAGTTGCCGGCTGTTCCGGAGGACATGCTGGTGGTTGTTACCCATCCGTCTGGCATTCTGGTGAGCACCGCTGGCAAGATGAGAAAAGATACTCGCGTACGCCTTCAACCATTTAGTCAAGTTGAAGGCGTGCTGTTGTCCGAAGGAAAACCCAAGCCCGGTGCCCAAATTCACATCAGCCTGTTTCGGGAGCGGAGCAGCCTGCACATCACTTATAGCGGCGTCAGTGGCGCGGATGGCAGATTTCACTTCACCAACCTCGTTGCAGGCGAATATCGTCTTTACCGTGTCTTTATGCCCCGTCGCCGCATTGATGGCGGGTTTACATCATACCCGAGCCATCAGAAAATCATTTCAGTCAAACCAGGCGAAACGGCCAAGATCCAATGGGGTGGCGATGGCCGATCGGTCACCGGTCAGGCGGCACCTGAAAATCCCGCCGTGGCCGTGGACTGGCTCAACGACAGCCAGTCGCTGGAATTGGTGCGTCCGTCCGCAGCCACCAGTGTGACAAAGTTTGTTCGCGATAGTTGGGGATTGGGGACATCGGCTGCCGAGCGATGGAAAGAGGCGCGCAACGCACGTTCCTATCATCTCGAATTTGAGGAGGACGGGTCGTTCCGAGCGGAGGACGTCCCCCCGGGAAATTACGAGCTGCGGATTAAGGTGACGAAGCCTGCGCCTGGTCCTGATCCCTATTTGCACGAAGGCGAATTGTTGGGTTCGCTGGTGCAGTCTGTGACCATACCGGAAGGCAAAGAGTCTTACGATTTGGGTCGGCGAATGGTACCGATCAAAGGAGAAACGGGAGGCGCGGTGGCGTTGCTGCTGAATGCCAGCTTGACGACGCTCGAAGGCCAGACGCTGCAACTCGCCAGCCTAAGGGGCAAATATGTGGTCTTGATTTTCTGGGCAAGCTGGTCTGAACCCAGCAAAAATACTTTGGCGGCTTTGCAGAAAGTGCGCGCTGATTTTCCGGCGGAGACAGGCGTGCAATTCATGGCCACCAGCGTGGACGATGACGCTGAAAGTTTGCGGCAGACGGCTGCGTCGGAGGGCGAGGGGTTCACGTGGGCGCGACTTTCAACCGCTGAGCGGGCATCGGTCACCGAAGCATTTGACATCACCGCCCTGCCAGCGGTGTTGCTGGTTGGCCCGGACGGCCGAATTTATGCGCGGGATTTAAGCGCAGAACGATTAACGACCACCCTCCGTCGCGTGCTGCCCCACCGCTGACCCGCCAAACGCCATGAAAACGATTCGAAATATTTGTTTAATGTTGGTTGCCGCACTGGCGGTCGCCGTTGCCGGGGCTGAACCTGTCAGACCAGACCTTGTCGGTCGCGTTACCAATCCGGATGGTTCTGCAATTACCAACGCCACAATTCTGGTTTATTCCGCCGTGCCGCAACAGGGAGTTTCGAGCCTTTGTCCTTCGGGTTATGCCGATTGCCGGAAACAGACTTTCACTGGGACGAACGGTGAGTTTGTGATCTCTTCGCTCGACCCGACACTGATGTTCCGACTACTTGTGCTCGCGCCGGAACACGAAAGTAAATTCATGGATAAAGTTAATCCGGTGCGTGGGGTGACCAATATCACCCTGAAAGTTTTGAATGTGAACGCGACGCCTCCGGAATTACGCATCTCTGGTGTGGTCATCGGCGATGATGGCCAGGCCATCGTGGGAGCCACGATACAAGCCCAGGGCGTCAGTTCTGGGAATGGTAGTAAGCAATGGGGCGAAGCGAACCGGTTTGTCGACGAAACAGCCATCAGCGATACCAACGGTCGATTTCTGGTCCGGTGCAAATCAAAAGTTGACCTGATCTATGGCATGGCGTCGGCGCGTGATGCCGCACCGCGCCCGTTTCAATTGAAGCCGGGACGTGATTATTTAGTCCGCCTGCACACGGGTGTGACTGTGACCGGTCGTCTCGTTGTTGCCGGTGCCCCCGTATCTGCGGCGGTGGTCCAAATTCTCCCTGCTGATCGGCCTCTCGGGGAGTTTTTTTCCAGCGACAAAATCGCCACCGATAGCAATGGATGTTTCTCAATTCCAAATCTACCACCGGAAAAAGCCTTGGTTCTGTCGGGGACGATGAATTCGCTGCAAGGCAAGGGCGCGCTGTCTCCGAAGCTATTTACCTCCGGTAAAAACAAATCAATGACCGATTTGAGCGATCTGGTATTGCAAACCGGTTGCCGCGTTTCCGGGCAAATTCTCCTTACAGACGGCAACCCCATGCCAGCGCGCACTCATTTGCTGCTGTCGCGGCAAGGGGCTTCGGATTACACCGACGTTGTTTTATCTGCCGACGGTCGCTTTGAGTTTCAGTCTGTACCGACTGAATCCGTGACCCTGAGCGCACGATTAAAAGGCTATAAATACTCGCGTCGCAATCCCAGCTTGGACTGGCTGAACAATCAAATTATCGGCAAAGTGAGCGGTGACGTTACCAACCTGACGTTGATCATGGAACCGGGCGAGTTTCATTTCACTCCAAATCACGATGACGCGCCCGAGGGCTTAGATGTCCAGCCGCGCGATAAACCGTTGCGTGGAGTCAGTCCCAACTAAAATTGGTTCGCCAATGATATCTGCAGCATCCTCAGCTAAATCTTCAAAATAATATGGTGATTTCCATCGACCAACTGACCAAGACTTTCGGTGCCCAGACGGCGGTGAACTCGCTCTCGTTGAAATTTCCGCCGGGCAAATTGTCGGCTTTCTCGGATCCAACGGCGCCGGCAAATCCACCACGTTGAAGCCGGGCCAACAATTAGGAAAAACTGCCGCAACCGAGAAACCCTGACAACTCGACCGCCTAACCGGCGCAATTGTTTCTTTGCTGTCGTAAGGGACAATCCCGTTTTTTTGACCAGATCAGCCAGAGAGAAAGACACACGACCCGCAACCATCCGGGTGCTAATAAACGCGGCAGCAGCTCCAATCTGCCGAGGGCTTTCGGTGCATCCGGGAAGCATATTCCCAATATGCTAATTCACGTTTTACAAAGCGCTTAGAGGCAGAAGTCCTGAAAGTGCATATTTAAGGTAGAACATCAAGCGGACTGTCGCCCCAAAGCACTTGGAATAGCCTCGCACAGAGCGGCTTAGCCCTAAGCAAGGTCGGAGCATTACAGTTGCAGCCCTTTACGCAGGAACCGCTTTCTTCCAAGCCATTCGAAGTGTCCAATACACGGTGAACTATGACATCAGGGACATACTCGTCGGACAAACCCCAAAATGTCAGCTTGGAAGATCTGGCGGATTACTGAATCATTCTGACAATGAGCCAAGCCCAGAAACTGCTTTTCGTATGCAGCCCAAACCGGTTGCGGAGCATGACTGCGGAGCACATGTACCGAGGCTTTATGGATTACTTATTGAATTTCGCCGACACTTCACCGCGAGCCATGGCGCGCCTTAATGTAGGGCATATCGGTTTGGCTGACATTAATTTCGTGACAGAGATGAGGCATGGGAGGCCGCTGGCCGAGAAATTCGCTGACGCCTTGGCGTGGAAAAGAATCATTTGCCTTCGCATTCCAGAAGTTTATCGCTACAGGGAGCCAGCTTTGATGGATGAACTCAAGGCGGGCCTCGACCAATGTGTGGAGGTGCCGGCATGAGCAGCGGTCGTGCGCTTCGCCTTTTAATGCTCCTCTTTTTGGTCGCAGCGTCTTCAGTCGCAGCCGAGCGCGATTGGATCCGACCGGGGATGAACACGAATCAGCCTGTCTGGGGTATTCGCGGGGGGCTGCTATGGGCCGTGGCTCCCGCCGGTTTTCGGCCTGGCGAGCCACGAGGGCTCATCCGTCTTGGCTACCCGGTGCTTCCGGAGAAACGTTACGACCTGATTAACTTCATCGCCATTGAGCCCATTGTTGGCGGACATCGTGGCTTCAGTGAATTGGAGCGCAGCCAGCTTGATGGGGTGGCCGGCAAACGCATCTGCCCTCAAGGCGCTGGCGGCGGCTCCATGACAAATCTGGTCTCGGGGCATCTCGTGAGGCAGGCCGACGGGCAGGAGGAACTTGAAGTCGGTCTCCAGGTTGAGAAGTTCGAAAACGGTGCCCACGTACGACTGGTGGTCCGCCAGCATTCCGACCGGCCCAACGAGATCCAATTGATCGTCTTTCAGGAGCCGGACAGCGCGCCGCTGGAATACTGCATCCTTACTGCCACGATGGGGAACATGGTCAGGACCCGTCAGCTTTGGCTCAATCACGAAGTAGTGAGCAGCCTGAAGGTTTATTCGGATTACCGGGACACAGGATTTGCACCGCACCGGGAATATCCTTTGTCCCGCTTGCACCGGACCAGCACCGGTCGCGTGCTGGTTGCCATCACCAACGACGAGGAGGATCCGGCATCCGTTTATCCCTTCCCGAATTCGGAGCTGTGGCATTACGCCGGGTGCAGGATTACTCAGTATTGGGCCATGGACACCGGTTCGTTCCGGAATGACGTGCAGGTGGTGGTGAACGGTCGCTACACCTACTGGCGCTCATCACGACCAATCCCCGGGGGTATCGCCTTCGAGAACTTCGAGTTGCGAGAGAGGTTTCACGATGGCCAAACGTCCATCTTCGGCATCACCCGCCAAACACCTCAAGACCTTGGATTCACGCCTTGAAAAGTAACCTTTAAGCCTGTCTTACGTTAACCACGCTGTCGGGTGCACTTTCCGCACCATCGCAGCCAGCATCCACCGAAGCTCCAGAAACGAATTGGGCCGTTCGACAATTCCACGAGGCGGACACGCTCTTTGCTTACCCCGGACAGGCCTGGATGAGCCAGGCAAGGAGCCCAATGCCAGCGCTCGCTTTGCCTGCTCGGTCGTATTTATCCGGTTAAGCTGGGCCGACGGCGGCTACGCCGGGCAATTGGTCCAATGGACCCTGCAATCCCTGCGGTGTGTTTTGGAAACAGTCAAACACTCGGACACCCTGGCCAAGTTTGTCGTCTTGCCGCGCCGATGGGTGGTCGAGCGAACCTTTGGATGGCTGGGCCGCTATCGGCGTTTGATCCGCGACTACGCACACAGAGCCGATGTCGTCGAGGAGATGGTTTGCCTGGCCATGTCCCGTCTGATGCTCTATCGCTGGGTCAAACATTAGTTTTAAAACAGGCTCTTACAGTTCGTGCACACGGTAGAACAGCCTGGGATGGTTACCCGGATCCAGATGCGTCTGGTAGGAACCGGGTAGCGGTTCTTCGATCAGCACGGATTCTTGCTGCCAGCGCACCAAATCAAGGCTCGATTCCACCGTAAACCGCATGTGGGCTTGCGCGTTCCACCACAGCAAGACCTCGCTACGACCAGCGATCGGGATGGAGCGCAGCCCGGAATCTGTGGATGCAGGGCTTCCGAACAGGGCGATGTGGAGCAGGCCCTGGAAGGACGAAATCAGCACGGGCACATTACCAATGACGTTGGAGTTATCCGTCACGGCATTAACGAATAACCCCACGTGAATGGCGCCCGGATTGTTCAAGGTGCCTGAGGCGTTCAGGGCCAGAGAGCCGATAATCGTCAAAGTGGCGGATGAACTTGTAAACTTGAGCGCGCCATCCACCGTAACTGAACCGGGGAATGTTGACGAGTGATCCATTTGGAGAATTGACCCCGCTGCGATAGTAAGCGTAAACGCCCCCGTAATACTGGTGCCATCCGCCATGTCGAGCAGACCGATGCCCAAAATAACATCTCCCGTAAGCACCACTCGATTCGCACCTTCTAGTCGAACTGTCCCCGTCCCGCTCAACAGACTTCCCGCCGTCAGCATCAAATCCCGCGCAGGAGTGCTCCCATCCACCCGCAGTCGCCCGCCACTCTGCACTTCCAGTTCGCCGGCCACCGTCAGGCTTGAGGGCGCCGTGAAATTCACCCACCCGGCACTGAGCAACAATTTGCCCCCCGCCGCCACATTCACCGGCACGTTGACCGTCGCCTCCGCCCCGTTGTCAGGGCCGGCCGGGTCCGCAAACACTTCCCACAAACCGAGATTCTCCACCCGCCCGCCCCCCTGCAGATTAAACACGTTGTTCCGGCTCACCCACCGCAGCGTCCCTTGATTGGTCAACACCCCGCTCAGATTGATGGTCGTACTACTCACCACCTCCCACCGCGCCCCGGCCTCGATCCACACATTTGTTCCAAAACTCACCGCCCCGCCGGCCAGCCTCAGAGCCCCTCCGTCCTCCACCTTCACCAAACCGGTAAACCCGCTGCTGCTGGCCTCCAATACCACGTTGCTTTTCACCACCAGCGCTGCGGCCTCCACCGTGCCCACCATCGTACCGCTGCTCCGAATCGTATAGGTCCCCGGCACCACCAGCCGCGTCCCGCCGCCATTCAAGACAATCGACACCGTCGTGTCCAAACTGCCCGGCACCACCAGCCGGTTGTTCCCCTCCAATTGGATGGTCCCCGTCCCGCTCAGCAGACTTCCCGCCGTCAGCGTCAAATCCCGCGCAGGAGTGCTCCCATCCACCCGCAGTCGCCCGCCACTCTGCACTTCCAGTTCGCCGGCCACCGTCAGGCTTGAGGGCGCCGTGAAATTCACCCACCCGGCACTGAGCAACAATTTGCCCCCCGCCGCCACATTCACCGGCACGTTGACCGTCGCCTCCGCCCCGTTGTCAGGGCCGGCCGGGTCCGCAAACACTTCCCACAAACCGAGATTCTCCACCCGCCCGCCCCCCTGCAGATTAAACACGTTGTTCCGGCTCACCCACCGCAGCGTCCCTTGATTGGTCAACACCCCGCTCAGATTGATGGTCGTACTACTCACCACCTCCCACCGCGCCCCGGCCTCGATCCACACATTTGTTCCAAAACTCACCGCCCCGCCGGCCAGCCTCAGAGCCCCTCCGTCCTCCACCTTCACCAAACCGGTAAACCCGCTGCTGCTGGCCTCCAATACCACGTTGCTTTTCACCACCAGCGCTGCGGCCTCCACCGTGCCCACCATCGTACCGCTGCTCCGAATCGTATAGGTCCCCGGCACCACCAGCCGCGTCCCGCCGCCATTCAAGACAATCGACACCGTCGTGTCCAAACTGCCCGGCACCACCAGCCGGTTGTTCCCCTCCAATTGGATGGTCCCCGTCCCGCTCAGCAGACTTCCCGCCGTCAGCGTCAAATCCCGCGCAGGAGTGCTCCCATCCACCCGCAGTCGCCCGCCACTCTGCACTTCCAGTTCGCCGGCCACCGTCAGGCTTGAGGGCGCCGTGAAATTCACCCACCCGGCGCTGAGCAACAATTTGCCCCCCGCCGCCACATTCACCGGCACGTTGACCGTCGCCTCCGCCCCGTTGTCAGGGCCGGCCGGGTCCGCAAACACTTCCCACAAACCGAGATTCTCCACCCGCCCGCCCCCCTGCAGATTAAACACGTTGTTCCGGCTCACCCACCGCAGCGTCCCTTGATTGGTCAACACCCCGCTCAGATTGATGGTCGTACTACTCACCACCTCCCACCGCGCCCCGGCCTCGATCCACACATTTGTTCCAAAACTCACCGCCCCGCCGGCCAGCCTCAGAGCCCCTCCGTCCTCCACCTTCACCAAACCGGTAAACCCGCTGCTGCTGGCCTCCAATACCACGTTGCTTTTCACCACCAGCGCTGCGGCCTCCACCGTGCCCACCATCGTACCGCTGCTCCGAATCGTATAGGTCCCCGGCACCACCAGCCGCGTCCCGCCGCCATTCAAGACAATCGACACCGTCGTGTCCAAACTGCCCGGCACCACCAGCCGGTTGTTCCCCTCCAATTGGATGGTCCCCGTCCCGCTCAGCAGACTTCCCGCCGTCAGCGTCAAATCCCGCGCAGGAGTGCTCCCATCCACCCGCAGTCGCCCGCCACTCTGCACTTCCAGTTCGCCGGCCACCGTCAGGCTTGAGGGCGCCGTGAAATTCACCCACCCGGCGCTGAGCAACAATTTGCCCCCCGCCGCCACATTCACCGGCACGTTGACCGTCGCCTCCGCCCCGTTGTCAGGGCCGGCCGGGTCCGCAAACACTTCCCACAAACCGAGATTCTCCACCCGCCCGCCGCCCCGCAGGTTAAACACGTTGTTCCGGCTCACCCACCGCAGCGTCCCTTGATTGACCAAGGGCCGATTCAGCGTAATCGTCGCGGAGGAAGAAATTACGAATATTCCTCGACGCAGTTCCACTGGGGCGTCAATGCTCAGATTGCCAGTCGGCGTGACCACGGCATTGCTCGCATTCAAGATTACGCCAGCCGTCGCCACAGCGGTATCCAGGTTGACCGTGTAGGTACCATCGGCATCAATCACGGCCACCTTCCCCGCACCCGGCAGACCATCGGACCATTTGCCGACATCGCTCCAATTCCCATTTACCGGGTCTTTCCAGCGTGTGAATGTGAGTGTGGGATTGTCGGCAACCACCAACCGGATATTGACCACACCGGATTCGCCACTGGCAGTGGCGGCGCGCAGCTTAATCACATGCTCGCCGGCGGCATCGTGCAAGGGGTTAAATTCCAATTCGAGCGTCGCCACGCCATTCGAGGAGGTGTTGTTGAAACTGTGCGATTTGATCGAGACGAAGGCAGGCGGTAGATTGGTGGGCGCATAGTCGAAGAAGATGATTTGCGAGTTCGTCGAGGCTACTTGTAATACCAGGTTGGTCGTCGTGCCTTCGATGATGTCAAAGGTCCCGGGGGCGGTGAATTGCATGCCCACTTTAGCGTGGAGCGGGTCAGGGTCAACGCCGTCGATCAATCCATCACCGTCCGTGTCCCGATTCAACGGGTCGGTGCCCAGCGCGACTTCCGCTCCATCCGTCAATCCGTCATGGTCGGTGTCCGGGTCGTTTGGATTGGTGCCACGCAAGAACTCCTGCAAGTTCGTCAAACCATCCTGATCCGGGTCCAGTGCGGTGTCGTTAGCAAATGGGTTCAGCCCGTTGGCGATTTCATAACCGTTGGGCATGCCATCTCCATCGGTATCGCCGGTAAGAGGGAGTACTTGCAAGCGGACCGGCGCCAGCGCGAGGGCCTCGATGAACGACGTGTCCGGACTGGCGGTAATAGTGATAATTCCCTGGGTTGCGTTCGTGGAAATGGGAATCAGGGCGGAAGTATTGGTCGCTCCGGCCGCAACCTGGATTGGCGTGCCGCCGTTTAGTTGAAACCGGAAGAAGCTCGCGCCTAATCCGGCTTCGTAGTTGACGGTTACCGTCACGGTCTGGCCGGCAATGACACGAGTTCCGTTTGTCGGAGTGGACTCCATCACGGCGGCAGTCGTGAAGGTGAACGGAATCCCTTCGGGTGGAACGGGCCCACCTCCGATGGTCTGCCATTGATTGCTCGAGGTGTCAGCGAGAACCGGCAAAAGCAAATTCGTGTAGGTCATGCCGGGCAAAAGCGGTCCAGGCAACGCGATCAACACGCGCTGGTTGGCGTTGCCCAGGGTGACACTGAAAGATGACATCGGTCCGGCACCGTCGGTCACCAATACGGAATTGGTGGTAACACTGGAAGGATCGAGCTGTTCGTCGAAATCAAACCCGATGGAGCCCAGCCAAAGCGACTGCCGCACGGCGCCGTTGGTGGGATTCGACGATAGCAGTTGCGGCGGGCGTGTATCCGGCAGGCGGAAAGTCCGGATGGCAGTTGCGATGTTGCCCGAAGAGTCGGTCGCGTGAACGCTGGCGATCAAGACACCCCCATCTGTCGGTGCGCTGCCCAGAGAGAAACTGAAAATATTGGTCACCATCGCGCCGCGCGCGGAAACCACGCTGATGGACTGCGTTGCGCTGAGCGCACCGCTCAACACGACTTGCAAAGTGTAATTGCTGCCACTATCGGAAGAAGCGACAATCAGGTTCAACGGCTGCGCGGGACTCAAGATGCTGTTAACCCCAGGACTGAGAATGGAGATTAGTGGGGGCACGGTATCGATCAGCACAAGATCGAGCACGGCCTCGCTCGACTTGATTCCCAATCCATCCGTTGCCTGTGCGCGGATCTGAAAGAGATCTCCGGGCAACGCATTGGACGACACGTTGAAGGCCAGGGTTTGCGGCGCGCCGCTGGTAAAGTTAGTGGCAAACGGCAGGATCCCGAGACCGACCACGGTGATGTTGGTCACGGCCTCGTCATCAATTGCCCTTACGGTCAGAGAGAATGCCTGGCCATTAGTCAATGGACCGCTGAGTGGCAGGCCCCGCGTGAGGAAGACGTTTGGCGGCCGGTTGCTTTGCACGGTGAGGACCAATTCAGTGAAGGGCCCGTCGTTACCGAAACGGTCTGTGGCGATAGCCCGCAAGGTGGTGCTGCCACCGGAGGGCAGAGTCGCGTTTACCGTAAACGGCGCCGAGTTGTCGGAACCAATGGGAATAAAGTCCTTGGTAAAGCGAACGCGAGCGCCGGATTCGTTGCCAGCCAGCAGTGCCTCGATCTGGACCGTGGCGCCGGCGACGGGCGACTGGTTGGTGGCCAGGCGCAGGGTGGCGATGACCGGGCCGAGGGTGTCGAGCGTAGCGAAGTTTCCGGTGATCGGCTGATGATCGGCGAGGTTCCCGGCGAGGTCGCGCACGCCGCTCAGGGCGAAGGTAAATGTCGCATTGACCTCGAGCGGTGCCGCCGGTGCGAAGGTGAGTATCAGACCGTTCAAACCCACGGCCGTCGTTCCCGCGACGAGCCCGGCCGGTCCGGTGATGGCAAAGGTCAGGTTCGAGGACTGGATGGATTCGTTGAACGATAGCCGCAGCACCGCCAGAGGATCGATTTGAATGTCGCCGTTGGCAGGAAATTGCGACACCAGCACGGGCGGATCATTATCAGCAGTCGTGAAATCAGAGACGAAAGGAACCAACAACGGTCGGCCCACCAAGTCTGTCGGGCCGGAAGCGACGGCACCGCCAGTCGCGTCGAGTCGCGTGCCATCGATCACGACCACCTGGTAAGTTTTCTGGCTTATAAGCGGGGCCAGGGGCGTGATTTGAACGACCCGCAAAAGGCCGTTGATCGGATCGGGCAGCAACTGCAACGCTGCGCGGACAACATTCGTACCGGTTCGCAGGAAGATGCCATTGGTATTAAGACTGTTCGTCGCGAGAGGTTCGCTGAAGACCATGGTCACGGCCGTGGTGATCGGCACGCCGACCGTGGTGTGAGGAGGGTTCACACCAACCACGCGCGGATTCTCCTCGTCGAGCGAGACGTTGCCGAGGTTATTGGTCTGGCCATTGGCGGCGACCAGGGAAGCAAAGCGGGCGATGCCGTCGAATGCCGGAGCAATGGCCTCGAAATTAAAGTCACCCACGGGGATGTTGGCGAAATTAAACCGGCCCTGCGAGTCCGTGCGGGCGCTGGCGATGCCCGGTAGTCCGCTTTGCGAACCAAACGTGAGTGTCACATCGATGCCAGACGCGGCCTGGCTGCCATCGACTCTTACCAATCGACCAACGACCGCGCCACTGCCGCTCAGGACCAGGCTTAGGTTGTCGTTTTCACCATCAGCGGTGATGCTGCCGCCAACCGAGGTACCCAGCGCGACGGATTTTACACTGAGAGTATAGGGACCAACCGCCACGTTGCTGAAACTGAATTGTCCGGAACTACCTGCAAATTGAGTTTCCTCATCGCCATTGAAAAGCGGAGACTGAGTCTTGAGGGTTACTTCGGCCCCAGTGGCGGGAGTCACGCCATCGCTCAATAACACGGTCCCGGCAACCGACCCGACCCCCAGCAGCTTCATGGAGACTGGCGGCGCGTCGCCGATAATACTGAGGGTGATGTTCGTCCTCACCGCGCTGTGGGTGGCGCCGACCCGGCGAGAATCCGCGCGCAGTCTGTAGCTGCCCAGGGGCAGGTTCAGGAAAGCAACCCGGCCGGTGCTGTCGGTGTCTGTAGTCAGGGATACCTTTTCCCCCAAGAGTTGCACGGTTGCGTTGGTCGCAGGCACGCGACCACCCGGCTCGAATACCTGGGCGACGAGGCGCGCGAGGCGCTCGAGTTGGATGTTGAAAGTCAGCACCGGCGTGGTTTCGGTCAAATTGTCGCTTGCGATGCCTTGAAAATGATTTACCGGGTCCTCAGCCTTGAGAGTGAAGCCGCCCGCGGGAGTGCCCGGGAAACTGAACTGCCCGTCTGGTCCGGTGGAGACGGTGCGTGGCGGGGTGAGGCCGTCGAGCTCGATCAGGGTCACATTAGCTCCGGGCACGAAACTTGTCCCATAACCATCGAGTACGCCGCCTTTGATTTCACCCTGCGCCCTCTCGATGAGCAGCACGTCACGGATTTCTCCGTCGAAAGTCAAGTTCACGCTTAATAGTGCCCCGCGGCCACTGACCGGCTCCTGGCTGACTAGCCGGTAGGTGCCAAGCGGAATGCCCGCAACCTCGAAATGACCAGCCTCGTCCGTGGTGGCGAAGCCAAGGTCCCCGACGGAGACCTGGGCAAACGCGATCGGCGTCACAAGGTCGCGCTGCACGAAGGTTCCACGAATTGTCGCGGTAGGGCCCAGCGCAACCGTAATGGCAGAAGTCTGCCCAGCGGTCACCCATACGCCGCCACGCCCAAAAATCGTTGTCGGCCCGCTAATCCAGGCAGCTCGGACCGCATAAGGGCCGGCGAAGAGGTTCTGAAAACTCACATTGCCGTTGGTATCGGTCGTGCCCGTGGAATTCTCGTTTGGAAAACTCCCCTGCCTGATTTCGACCAGGGCATTGATGGCCGGCGTACCGCTGGCCTGTCTGACCAGAATGTCCAGTGCGCCTTTTCCGATGAGCTGTACATTGCAGACATTGGTGATACCAGGCAGAACGATTGCATTGGCCATGCCGCGCAGGCCGGTGAGTGGATCGTCGGCTTCCACAGAGTAACCCAGCCCGGGGCTCCCATTCGCGTCGATTGCCGGCAGACCGATTTGCGTATCGAAGAAACCGTTGGTATCGGTCTTGATCGAGTAATCGGTGCCAAAGCTGATTTTGACGGTCACGTTGCTGCCCGTCGGGGAACCATCGGGATTGAAAACCGTACCCGTGAGGCGCCCATTGATTTCGCGCGTTGCGGGGAATTGCAGCAGATTGTTGGTCGAGTTCGGCTCGGTTGAAGTCGTCTGCCCGATCGCGCTGACCACGACGGGAAAGAACGGTGAGGCGGCTTGCAGGCCGAAAGGACCGACGAGAATACCGTTGGGGAAGGTGAAGGTGCCCAAGGAGGGGTCGCTGTTCAGCTCCCCCCGAATGATGAAGGAGGGTGCGCCATTGGCGAGCGGGCCGATGCCCGTGAGTCGAACCTTCGCGCCAATGGGCACGCCCTGCCCGTTGAGAACGATGCCCGAGACTGTGCCGGGCCGCAGCAGCCCGATATCGGCAGCAACGGTCTGGCCATCAAAGGTAAGCTGAGTGCGAGTAAAACCCCATGTAACGGGGTTGAACGGCTCGCCGGTGAGAAACGGATCTGTGGCGCCAGCGAAGATGCGAAAGGCCTCGCCGATGGCCGCCATCACTTCGTCTTCGTTCTCCGCGCTGCGAATGCGGTCCACCAGCCCACTGGTGTCGGTCTTTGCCACGGCCGGACCAGGTGCGCTCAAGGTGTAATCTCCGAGATTCAGGTTTTCGAAAAGGTAGCTGCCTTGCGCATCAGCATCGACATACAGGAAGCCGCTATCCTGGGGGATCACCACACGCGCGTTGGGCACCGGCGCTCCGAGGGCATCCAGCACGCGCCCGGTGATCCGCCCTGCTGGGCGCAGCCGGACGACAACGAAGTTATCCACCCCACCCACCACGTTAATCTGAGCGCTGCCGAGGCGTGGAAAATCAATACCGGCGGCAGGATTGCGTTCGAGGCCCGCGCTGATGGCGCGCTGACCGGTGGGCACGCCGGAAAGAGTAAACAAACCACGGGCATCGGTGCGGACGATCGTGTCCCCTCCAGCGACCAACGCGTTGGCGGCGGGGACCCCGTTAAAAAACTCGACTCGTCCGGACACGGTGGTGCGTCCATTGAGTGTGATGGAGACCTCGGTATCGACCGCGAGGGTGGCCTGGATGCGCCGCCTGTCCCCCTTGCGCTGGCCATCGAAGGATACCGCGGCCACATCATAATTGCCGGCGGGAAAATTGGTGGCCACCCAGAAGCCGTCCGAGTTGGCGCTGGTCGCTGCGACCACATCCACGAACTTGCCCTCGTCATTAAAGCGCCCGACAAATACCCGCGCTCCGCCATGAGGGGTGATGGTATCCGGCTCAAACACGAGTCCGCGCAGTGTGGCCAGCGGCGCGGTGTTCGAGGAAAGGACGATGGTGAGGTTGGCCGTCTGGCCGACCTGGTCGAGCACGCCCGCCACGGTGCGGAGTTGGCCACCTGGCGCGGTGGCCTGAACTGTGAACAAGCCGAGCGGCACGCCGAAAAAGGCAAAACGCCCGCTTGAATCTGCAAACAGACCCCGGCCTAATTCGCGCGAATCCGGATCTGGGAAGAGGTTCACTGCCACTCCGTCCGCCGGAGTCACACCATCGGTGGAGAGCACCTGGCCAGCCACCGTCCCGCGCCCGCGAAAGCGCAAAGCCACTACTGACTCGGTTCCCTCGCGGGCGGAACCCAGTGGCACCAAGTCGCGCAACAACGCTCGATCCAGCCCTTCGGCTTTGGCAATGGCCTGGGGGAGGCTCACCGTGGCGAAGGCGTTCAAGAGCGTATCCTGATTCTGCCGGGCATTGAGTAGTGCGAGCAGCTTCTCGCGGGCGAATGCATCGCCGGTGGCCGACTCGAGGATGACCTGTACGGCCTCTGGTGGCAGTCCCGCCGTATCTGTCGCGCTAACAGAATACGGGATTCCTGCGATCACAAAATCGAAATTGAATAACCCGTTGTTATCGGTGAAAACCTGGCTCGCACGCACGATAAAGCTGACGCAATCGAAACCACTGCCGTCGAGGTCGTAGTAGGTCAGCGTGACCGGAACAGCGGCGGCGAAACTGCCATCGGCGCGCACGACGCGGCCGCGGATGGCTGTGCCTGCGGCGAGCGAGCTCTCAACCAGCCTGGCGTTGCCGAGCAGAGGGTTGCCACGCGGGTCGCTCACCTCACTGACCGTCAAAGTGCGAGGACGTAATGCGCCGACAGGTTGGGCCATATTAAGGAGGGCGACACGCGCGCCAGGCTGGATTTGCACCGAATTGGCGTGGTTGCCATTCTCAAGCTGGTAAGCGGATGGGAGGTTCACGCCATTTTGCGTCATCGGCTTTGAAAAAAGCACCGCAAGCACTGTGCCGTAGTTGCGCGGATCATAAGGAACGGTCGAACACGGCAGAGCGGGCCGACCCGCGAGCACACTCAGGTCCTGCCGGACGGAAACGATTTCCGGTGCGCGCTCGTTTACGGTCAGAATGGTGGCGGGCAGGAAGGTTTCCGGCGTGCCATCGCAATTCGCGTCCACGGCGAGTTGGCCGGTGGCATCCGGGATCGCGAACGAGTAGCAGGAGCCGGCGGGGGGATTCGCAATCGTCCAGCGCAACTGCCGCGCCTTGCCGTTGGTGTTGATGATCAGCACGACAAAATCGGCGGCAGGCACGCTGTTGGTCAAGGTCCATCGAAAGACCCCGTTGGTCACCGTCGAACCGGCTCCGAGCCAATGGCCGCGTCCGCCGCGATATCCGAGTGCGCGAACCATGTCGCTGTGATCGAGGAGGACCGCATTGGTCCCGTCCGCCAGTGAGAGTTCGATGTCCGGGATATTGACTGCGGCCAAAATCCAACTTTCGCCGCGGCCCGTCAGATCGGCAGCGCTCTCAGCCAGGCGAGCGGAGCCGTCGAGCGTGTCGGCCTTTTCCATTTCTGCAATCAAGGCTTCGCGGAACTCGCGCCCGGCGTCCGTCACGCGCATAAT
This sequence comes from Verrucomicrobiia bacterium, assembly GCA_963664225.1. Taxonomy (GTDB): domain Bacteria; phylum Verrucomicrobiota; class Verrucomicrobiia; order Limisphaerales; family UBA1319. Next base: position 5,243,548 of record OY760937.1, on the reverse strand, counting down.
CTGGTCGAAGCCGGAATTAAAGTCGCGTCCCCCTTGCCAATCGAACAGGAGGTCGGCGAGCACGCGATTTAACGCATCCCCATAACGCAAGCGCTGACCCGCTTCGGCCAGTTCAAGGACGCGTTTGGTGATGACAGACTTGGTTACATTAAGCACGCCGGGTGGAAGTTGTCCCGCAGTGGCCACGCTCAGCGCCTGGCCCAGCACGCGGTTGGCGGCGGCAACCAGGTTGGTCGGGAGCGCATTCACGAAGTCGGGCATTGCCAGCGTATCGGGTGACAGGACGACCCCACGCTCATCAATCCCCATGCTCAGGCGAAACTGGCCTTGCGTACTCTCGTCCGACGTGGTGAGATTTGAGAACGAGACCGAGCCAGAGCGCTGCGAGCGAATGCGAAAGCTTGCCGTTGCTGATTGGCCGGGGAGAATGGTGCCTAGTTCCACTGTTTCGGCGCTTTCGAGCACTCCGCCGCTGAGTGCCGTGGATGGCAGGGAAACCCGTACAAGATTGGCGGGAGAAATCGAGGTGTTGAGGATGGTGACACTGGCCTCATAAGGCTCGCCCGTACGAACCGTGCGCGGATGCGTGAAGGCGATGGAAAACTTCGGGTTGCGCACCAGTACCGAGCCGGCGGCCTTGCCTTTGACTTTTACGATGCCCGCTGCCAGGCCCTCGAGGTCAGCCACCAGGTTAAGATCCATTAACTGGAGCCCTTCCTGCAATCCTTCGACCAGGAATTCCGCCGTGCCGGATTCACCCGGTTGCAGGCGCAGGATGTCGTCTGGAGTTCCCAGTTTGCCATCAGGGCCAGGGCGGGTAATGGTTTGGGTGGGTTGCACGATTTTATCCGGGCCAAGTCGCGCAAAACGCAAAGGGTCATCGCCGGGCTGACTGTAATTGGTGCTGGCGATGTGATCGGGGCCGGATGGCAGCGTCAGCGTGGCCTGGACATTGTTGACGCTGAGACCAGAACCAGCGGGCGCTCCATTTTCAGTGAAGATCTGGACGGAAAAGAACTGGTTGAGGAAGCCGATGTTGCCGGGAATGATCATCAGGGCGGGTATCGGCGGAATGTTGAGCTGGAGATCGGCGCTGCCGACTTCCACGGGCTGGAAGTTGATGCCCTGGATTTGGATGTTAAGTTTCGACTGCTCCAGTTCCGGCGGCAGCTCGACCGCCCCGGCGATCTGCTGGTTGAGAATGGCGGCCTCAGCGAGCTTCTTTTCCAGCTCTGCGGCAGGGATGATTTCCGTCGATTGGGTGAAAGTTGGAGCAACGACCGGGAATCGGACCGGGATTGTCTTCCCGTCGAGCACGAAACCGACCTCGAACTCGACCGCCCGGAAATTCGCGTCGTCAATAATGATGCCCCGGTCCTGAATCTCCTGTAGCGTGAGTGGCCTTGACGTAACGCGAGAGACAAGCACGTCATCAAACACATGCACCGGCACGGAGGAGGGCGAGGCCTCCATCTTGGTCAGGCCAGTCGCCCCGTCCACGAGACGGATGTTATCCAGTTGATAATCACCCACCAGCGGAATAGCCGGGAGCAACAACGGCTGGTTGACCTGCCCCACGATCCGGCGCGCGGGGAAGGCGGGTCCGCGCAAGGTGCCTTCGATAAACGCGCCATCGAATGAATTTGTCGGCCCCGTGAAAGTAGCGAGCACGGAACCTGCGATGCCTTTGGGGACGGAAATGGCGGTGGGAGTAATCTGGAGTTCAATGCCGGATATCTTGTATTCCAGCGTTGTCAGCGGCCCGGCAGCGAGAGCGATCGAGGCAACAAAAACGAATCCGCATCCCAAAATCCATCCCAGCGCTGCCGCCAATGATGGTATTGCAAAACTGCTGCGCACGAGCCTGCCTGCGGTACTGCTCGTCCGAGTGAGCCCTCCGATAACATGGGTTGGCGCGTTAATGTTCATGGGTAAATACGAACACCGGGCCGGTACATCTGCCAGTAGGTTGAGAACATTGTATCTACGGTACCTTTCTTCGGAATGTCGTCGGGATCGTAGCCGAGACCGCGTGGATTCGGATTGTCGGGTGTCGCCAGCCCGATACCCGTGATTCCGTTGGCATCCAGGAACGGGACGAGATGCGGATTGACCGATCGGAAGAACGTCCAAGCAGCGAGACGGTCGGTGACGTCGCGGTCGATGATAAGATCAGTTATAAACACCGTGTCGATATCACCCGTGTTCTCACCCTTGGTGCGGCTCCCCACGATGAAAATGCCTTCCGGCAGCTTGCCAAAGTGATCCTTGAACTTCAGTGCCAGGAACTGACCGGAGATACCCGGCTGGAAGCCCGGATCAAATCCCGGCGGCGTCCGATATGGCGAGCTGAGTTGATCATCCTTGAACAGCGTGTGGTCGGGATGTGGCGTGTAACCTGCCGCGTGATCACACGGGTCGGTCAGGCTGAGGACAAAGGTGGCAAACTCGATCACATTGTTGGCAGAGGTGAGTTCGTGGATGGATCCGGGTGTGGGCAACTCCAGGCTGACCTCGCGGAATACCGTGTCCGTATGCGGAGTGACGAGGAAGAATGGTGCGCCGCTATCCCGGTTGCCGCGAAGGATCATTACGCTGGCGGGCAACAGGTTGGTCGTCAGGGTCACATCCGAACGACCCGTAATCTTCATTCGGATTTCCGCATTGTTGATTAGGCTTGGCCCGTCATTGCGCAGAAGTAACTCCAGATTGATCACGCTTTCCTGAGAGACTTGTGCCAAGCCGCTTCGGCCCACTGCAGGGAAGCCGTCCCGGAGCCGCTGGAGATTATTGGTGCGGAAGAAGAGCTCGGATTGGTTGCCGATCTGCAGAATTCCGATGTCGATTTCGTGATTCACAAAGACCTGGCTGCGGACAAAGAACAGAAACTGGATGGACTGTTGGAGGTAGGAATTTACGGCACAATCATCTTGCAACAGGTTGTCGATAAATGGAGTGCTTCCCTCCTTGGCCTCCAGCCAGGTATTCAAATTATTGGCAAATGTCCCGAGTAATACGAACTGGCCGGCCGCCACGTCGCGAACATATTCCTCGAATGAACGATACCCCATCTGACGATAAGCACTGCGACTCAGGCGAAACAATTCGTCACCCTGGTCCGCGCCGGCGAGCAACGCCGCCGCGCCGCGCAACGCAGCCTTGCCGAGCGTCTTTACTTGCTTGATGGTGCGGTCACGCAGGAAGTTCATGGCGGCCGGATTGGCACCTCGGACACGAATGGGGTCAAAAGTGCGCAGCATGAAACCGCTCGAAAAATCGTTGAATTGCTGCAACTCCGCCCATTCGAATCCCTCAAGGCGCGGGATGCCGTGATTGGTGAGACGTTGCCAAACAGTGTCAAGGTCCTCGCCTGCGAGATTGATTGGCGGGTGATTGACTCGCAGATACTCGCCTTCCAGGAGCCATTTCAGGAGCAGAAGCTGCCGACCCAACCCCGCATCGCCGATCGGGTCGCTGCCGCCGAGATAGGCCGTATTGGCCTCCAAATCAAGGACGGCATTGGTGAAATACTCGTAACGTACCGGGAAGAAGGAGACCTCAGGCAGCGCGTCATTTCGTTGCCTCGCCAGCGTATTCAAACCATTGGCAATGATCTCCGCGGGAGTGAAGTTCGTCTGGCTTGATTTGGCTATCAGAACTGCACCACCGCCGAAGGCCGGAGGCTTGGTGTAGCTCCAGTTTTGTCCAGCGTCATCCGGACGGCGGAAGTACCAGTCGCCTGCCAGGGTGAGGGCGTCATGCGCCACCGCTGTCAGGTTGGGGGGCGCACCGCTAATGAAGCAGGGCAGGAATAGTTCGATGTCGTGGTCGCTGCGGTTTGGGTCATATACGCCCGCGCACTGCTGGCACGAAATATCATTACCCTGGTCATCCTGCCGCCAAAGACAGGCGCCGCTGCCTTGTTCAAGCGCCTTGGCGTTGGTGAGGTTCAGCAGCCAGCCACTTGCGAATGCCGCCTCCAGTCCCTTCACGACGACATCGCTAAGCACTAGCCGGCGTTGCACGAAGAGTGTGCAGTCGGGTGCCGGGGTGTTGATCGAGAGCAGACGCGGCGGACTGATATTGCCTGCGGCATCCGAGCTGACCACCCAGCCCTGGTTGTAATTCAACAGCGTCATATCTACCTGCGGCTGATCGAGCTGCTGGAACACTTCGGTTGTGATTTCACCATCATTCCAGTCGTCAGGCGCGACATAGTAAGTCAGCCCATTCGTGCTACTCACCGCGTCTGTCGCTGTCACTTCTGCTATCGTGACGTTCCCGTTGACCGGCTTGAGCTGAGTCGCAGGCGCGGTTTCGTCCCGGGCTTCGGCTCCAACCAGCACGCGCGTTGGCTCGAGGATCCCACCGCCGGGATTGAAAGTCGCATCGCCGGTGTTGGAATCGATCGTGACTTTAACTGCATCGCCGTCGCCAAACAGCCGGCCACCGTAGATCACCCGCCGCTCGACCTGGCCAGCCACGATCCGAGAAACGATGAGCACGACCGGCAACTCACCGGCTGTGAACTCGACCACGAAGGGTCCGCCTGGGAGGCCGTCCGGGATATGAAAGTTCACCGCGTTCAAACCCTCAGAGTCCTGGCCTACGCCCAGGAGCCAGGTGACGCGCTTATTGCTTATCCCGAAGAACTCTTCCACCGCTCCTTCCGTGGTGTCGTTCGGGTTGACCGAATCATGAATCACCGCCGTGCCGGGTGCGGCATTGATCAGTTCAATCCGGTAGCCCGGGTCCGAACCCAACGGTGCCGCAGCACGAATGCCGGCCTGGCCCAAGGGCGTAGCCGCCACGGGTGTCGGCGGCGGGATGCTCGGTTCCAGGCCGGCGAGTGCGTCGGTCACCGCCTTCAGGACGTCGGGGTTGCCGAGCATGCTGTTGTGTTCATAGTCTCCGTCTTTGTCGGGCGACGGACTGGCGGCGCGAATAAGGTGCGCGCCCGGTGCGTTGAAATTGTCGACGGAATTGGTCCGGGCCGCGCTCAATACCGGCACGGTGCCATCGCCCTCGCCCCGGACATACTCGAGGTGATTCTCCACGACAAAGCGGCGCTGACTGAGGGTATTGGTTGGCGTTGTGCGCAATTCCCGCCCAAAGACCGTTTCGTCGGGCGAATAAAGCGTTAGCGACAAATCCGTGAAGTTGGTTCCAAGTTCGCGCAGGCGTCGCGTCGCCCGCACCTGAGTGATGGTATTGGGGGCGGCCTGCACTCCAAAGATGTGGAAGTATTCAACGCCCGTTGTGTCGTTGCGCCAGTCGCCCTGCTGGTTTGGCCCAACCGAATAGCTGTGGAAAAGCTCGTTCGTGGCGACCGGAAAGACGTTGGTGCGGCTGTGAAACACCTGGTCCATCACCAGCTTGTAATGGTCATAGTCGTAGGTCTCGAAGGCATTGCCGTTTTCGTTCAAATCCCAGCCGGCTTCCACCAGCGGACGCCCGCCCAGCGTGAAAAAAGCGAGCTGCGGGAGCAATTGTTGCGTGCCCCCAAAATACTCAGCCAGCTTTCGCATGAGCGGTTTTTCCATGATGAAATTGAGGACCGCGCTGTCGAAATCGCCGGTCTCCATCGAAGCCACTGCCTTGGGCGCGCCCAGGAAGGGTGTCCCCAGCGTGACACAACGGCGCACGACACCCGGGTGATCGATAATGAAGCGGCGTGCAACCAGGCCGCCGTTGCTGTGCGCCACCAGATCGACCTGATCCTCTTCTGGATTGAAAAGGCGCACCAACTCAAGGTAACGCTCCAGGTTGGTGGACGCGATGCCATTATCGCGCCGCCAGTCATACGGGTACACAAATAGATTCGGATGCTGGGCAAGCTGGGTTCCATCAAACGTCGCGGGATCCCGCAGTGGTGGCATGTTATGCGGCTTTACCAATTTACCGTCGCGGTGGGTATAGTCATACTCGACATAGCCACCAACCTCGACGAGGTGCTTCAGTAATGGCTCGTATATGGCCGTCAATGCCGACGCTGCTGCCCCGGCCGCATTGGCGGCAAAATTATTGCCCATGATCGCCTCAAGCGTGAACGCCTCCGGTATCTTGCGGATCGCGTCGCTCGGCACGATCGCTGGCTGAGTATCGGACGGATCGAGTGATAGCTGCTTTTGGAGCGCACTCACATAGCCCGGCCAACGCTCGGTGAGCCCAAACGGCAGCGGGTTGGCATCTGCCAAAAAGGCGTCTGCGTTCTCCAGATGCGACCCCGCCATCCCCGGAATGAAGATGATGGGCGGTTGAGAGTGTTCAATACGGGCATAGGTGGATGCACCCGGAAGCAGGCGGTGTCCTGCAACGGTCGCAGCGCTACCCGGGGACAATCCGGCGGTTGATGTGGGATCAATTCCCACCCACAACGCGCGTCCGGGCCGAAGGACGACGCGGGGAACCTGATCGACAACTTTTTGAGCGAAGTTGGTTGGAATAGGACCCGCACTCAGGACGAAAGGACCCGCAAGGAAGACATTGTACAATAGATTGCCAGGTTCTGCCGCCATCCGTTGCGCCACCAGGCGCCGTGGGAAGAGGGATCCGTTCGTCACCCCTAAACCTGTCATCGTGAGCGGTGACGCCATCTTCACCGGCGGCTGGTTGCCCCCATGCTCCTCGAGAGGATACCCACTGCCATTCAGGACTTCAATCGCCAGATCCAAGGTGTTCGTCATCGCCAACGCGTCCACCCGAACGTAGTAATGCTGGTTCGGATCCGGTAATGTGAGATCGGGAGTAGAACTATTCGTCGGTTGGGTCAACAGTCGGCTCTTTATCAGCAACGATTGTTCAACGCCACGGGACAGGAGTGCTTTCTTCGCATCAATCGGCAGTCCGGCAATAAACGACGCAGGTTGTGGAGTGTCTCCGGGAAAGGTGAGGATTCGCAGGCTTGGCGATGTGCGGATGACTTTCGAATTACCGCCGGCATTCACCACGTTCACTCCCGAATCCGGCGCGTCGAAGGAATTCATGCCGCCGCCCAGACCGCTCAAAGTGCCGACAAGCGCTGCCGGCAGGCCCGAAGGAGTAACCGGCAAAAGCAATCGTGCCGGATCGAGCAGCAGCACATCCTGGGTGGTGGCGAGAGCCAACAGGCCGTCGGCGCGTCGATTGATAGTCTGCGGCACGCCAAAAATGCTGACATCCGCTGTCCCGACCCGTCGCGGTCCGAGGGGATCCGAGATGTCTACCAGAACCAATTGGTTCGTTGCTCCGCCTTCATCGTTTACCGAGACCAGCGCAAGATCGAGCACGGTAATCGTCCCGTTTGTGCGTTGAAGCGCCACCTGCGGGAAAAGCGCGACTCGCTTGGGTCGTTCGCCTGCCAGCATTGGCAGGGTCGCCTTGTGAGGATCGAGCGGACCACTGGGATCAATCGCGGTGCGATAGGCACCTGTTAGAGGCAAGTTAGGGTCAGCCAGCCCATTGGATCCGCGCTTGAATCCAGCGGCAAGGGTCAGGCCGACCAAGCCTGTCCCGTTATCAATGTCGAAATCCAGGATCCGCTGCACTGTTTCGGTGGTCAGCGCGAATTCTTTTCCAAAAAAGCTGATTGGATTGCGTTGCGGCAAAGGGAGCACGTCGCCGATGTCGCCAAAGTCGCCATCGTTGTTGGCATCCGTGCCCGGGCGCCCTTCCTGCGGAAACGCCGCGATTTCATCAGGCGTGGCATTCATGCCGATGATATAAGACTGTAAATTGATGAACCCGACAGATGTCACGTCGGCCCCGCTTTCGAGGAAGGCCAGATATGGTGCCGCCCAGCGTAACTTGGTGACGGCGACCGCACCCAGCGCAATGCTGCTCCCGGCCACACGCGAAATGTTCGGTGGATCGGTCACATCGAACACGCGCAGGATTTGGAAGCCCTCGGCGCTGATGGACCCGCCGACGACGGCCAGGAGATCCCGGGTTTGGCTAACACCGCCGTCCTTCATCGCAAACGTCCAGTTCGGGATCAAAGCCAGATCGCGTGCCGGCCCCGCCAATGGCGCCGACGCCACCTTTACGGGCTGGCCGCTGGCCAGGTCATAAACGACCACCGCCCCCGCGTTCTGCGCACGATCCAGCGCCAGCACGTAGCGACCTTTAACCACGGCACCACCACCAAAAGTCAATCCCGTCAATGCCTCTTCCTGCGATGGCGCCAGTGTCAGGGTCAGGGTGTAACTCTGGTCGCCACTCGTTGCGGGATCCTGGTCAAATGACCGATTGTTGGCACCGAGCAAGGTGGACTGGACGACGAATGTTACCGCCGAACCGGGAGTGGCATTGAAGTGAACGGTGACGACTTTACCGTCCGGGGAAAGTTCAGCGTCCGTCAAATCACCTCCGGTCACCTGGAGCCATTGCGCAGCCGTGGCACCGGCGGTATTGGTCAGCGGCACGGAAAAGTCGAGCAAAAATGGCATACCGGGACGAACCCCAAGCGAGCCATCTGTTGGCCAGGACGTGATGACGCGGGGCCCTTTCCCTCCGGTGGGTGCCGGGTACACCCGATCACCCGCGAAGACTACCGGGTAGTCCGCGCTCCGGAAATTGCCGCTCAAGTCCGTGGCCGTCGCCCGCACGGTGGCGATGGCGCGCACCAGGCTGTTCAACCTGAAGGAGACTTCGCGCAACGCCGCGCTCAGGTTGGTTTCCGTCAACAACGTGGGTGACGGCGCCGGAGGATTTGTTGTCACCACCAGCGATTGATAATTAACGATCTGGATTTGGACCGAATCGATGGATCGATCATCACGCGCCGAGACGGTGACGGTGACTCCGTCCTCCAGTCCGGTGCCCGGCGGTGGATCGCGGGGCGTTTGAGTGAAAACTATTGTCGGAGGGGTTACATCATCGCCCACTTCGATCTGTGCATTGACTTTGTTGAAGTAGAGCTCGACCTCGACACCCAACTTCAGATTGATGATCGCGTTGCGCAGGCGCTCGGCCATGTTTTGAATCACCTGGCCACCGGCAGCGCGCTGCCCGAAAAAAGCGGGATGCGTCGCCGTGACTAGAAAGTCTTCTGGCCCATCGACGAGATTGATTGGGAAAATCGAGGCGTAGAGACCTTTTTCATCAGCGGTCACGAACGTGTCTCCCGGCTTGAGCCGTCCGGGAATGCCCGGACTGGCGGTGCCCTTGTCAATAACGACCAACGCTCCCGGCACGACGTTTTCAGTGCCGGGCTTCGGGTTGCCCTGATCGTCGAACTCAGCCGCGCGAACGTGGCCGTGCACAGTCGTGCTGGTTCCCTGAGCCAGCATCAGTGGAAGCAACAATTCGTGTACAATCGTTTGCTGAAGGCTCGGAAGACCCAAGGCATTGAGAATCTGGTTGGATAGCTTTAGCTTCTTGGTGGAACTGAGCTGACCGAATAGCTTCTTGAGCACAATTCCGAGAAACGGCGGCGAACGAGTCACGAGCTTGCCATGGTCGTAATCCATCCGCTCAATGATTTGATACACTGTCGTGCCGTCCTCCTGTTCCCTCGGGATGGCCAGAGCGAAGGTGGCGTCCTCGGGCCGTGTGCCCGGCGGCAAATCCAGCATCGCCGGATCAATTGGAAAAGAGATGTCCGCCCCGACGGTCAGTGGATCCCCCGCTTCGCTTAGCGTCACGCCTCCCAGCACTTTGACACCCCCGCCGGGCGGATCTGTCAGCACCCGCTTGACTGTCGCCAGCGGGACCGAAGCCATTCGGAGCACTGTCCGTGTGGCAATGGATCCTGGCTCCACTCGGAGTTCAATGGGGCCCTGGTCGCCATCGACGGCGATCACGCCGCCTCCATTGAACAAACCGACGCTGCCGTCGCGGAATACCTGACGGACTGCCGGCATCGTAGTCCGCGTGCCGTTTCTGTTGACAATCGTCGCGCTTATAAAATCCTCCACATCGGCGGCGATAATATTGGTGAAACTTCCGTCCACCCGCGAAAGGATCGTCGCAGTCTCGCCACTTGTCTCATTGATCAGAATGACCGGGGATTCTGGGTCCGCCGCTCCTGGCGTGCCGAAGACCGGCGCAAAACCGTTGGTGGGTTCATATATGATGAACTGGGCACTGACTCGATTGAGTTGGTCACTCTCAGTGGTGAATGTGAAGCTCGTTGGGCCAGCGAGTTTTAGGCCTGTTAGGTCGGTGATGTTGGTCGACAGGAGGAGCGTATGCAAAGTACTGGGCGCAAGCTGTTCGCTGGGCAACAATGTCGCCATCGTGTTTTTGAGGTTCAAAGTCAGACTGGCGATCACAGCCACGCCATTTGTGCTCAACAATTGAATGCCGCCCCCCTGTAGCGTGGCCGGATTCACGGGTTTGCTGAAGTTCACAATAATCGACGTTACCCTCGCAATTCCTGCCGCACCATTGGTTGGATTGATCGAGCTCACCTGCGGCGAGATGGACGCGGTGCCGGGGTTGGCCGTGGTGACGGCTTGCGGGCTGGAAACCGTGATCTGGGCCGCACCTGAATCGCCACTGGCCAGATCGGTCACGGCGACTTGGACCGCTCCGGTGGGTGCGAGCAGACGGAACGCGCCATTCGCTTCCGAAAATGCCAGCCAGGGCTGGCCGGTGATTTGGACGGGCAGCCCAGCGGTCGGTTGGCCGTTGGAATTATGGGCAATGCCAGTTACCAAACCTTGCGGTGCGTTGAGTCGCAAAAGCAAGTATTGTCCGGCGCTGACCAACCCACCGAGGCGCTCGCCCACCACCGGTTCCGCGCCCACCAGGCGACCCTTGCTGTCGGAGCGCAATCGTTCCACAGGCCGGAGTCCGTAGAGCCCCTGGTCGTAAAGAACGCGGGCGAGCACGAAAACGCCGTTGGTCGGAAGGTCATCGCATTGCGCCACGAGATGCCTCCCCGAGGCAACCCCCCCAATGGCAAGTTCAAACGCGGCCGTGATGCTTATCCCGTTGGTGGAGAAATCGGTGAAGTTCGTCGCATCGAGCCGCCGCAGTTGCGCAGCCTGGTTGCCATTAAGATCCCCCACCCCACCCAATACCCGGATGCCTTCACTGGTGATCAACCCGCCATTGGTGTCGAGCACACTGCCGGCAAATGGCGTTGGTGTTAGCACGTCCACGGTCACTGTGGCTTGATCGAGTTCTTCCGCACCAAACAGCAGCAGTGGGCGCAGAGGGAAGGTCGCATGCAAGGTGGAGTCGTTGCCATCACCGGGCCGTTGATAGCCAACCATGAAGTTCTCATACTGAGGCGGGTGACGAGTGGTGCCCAAAGCGGCTGGCGGGATACCTGCCCTGCTTTCACGGAGGCGGTATTCCTCTTGTATTTCGCCGCGCAGGAGCAGTCCGCTCGGCAACGGCCCACTCGAATTGGTGATGACCACAGTGGCCGTGCCTGTGACCAGTTCGGGAACCCGGCTGGCCGGACTGGAGTTCGGCTCAACGACTCCGCTGGCTTTTAAAGCCGACAGGTCTGGCAGACTTGCCTTGGCGGCGACCAAGGGTTGACCCAACTGGGGAGTTGGCGGGGCGAATGGGGCCGCATCGGGCACCACCAGACTGTAAGATCCACTACCAGGCACGCTCGTGGTAAGCGCGGTGCTGCCATTGCCGGCGAGCACTTGCAACACATCCCAGCTCAGGTTCACTGGGTTCCAGCGTGCCAGGGCCGCAGTTTCGCCGTTTCCAACAGGACCCCAAAGCGTCAGCGTGGCGGTACCCGCCGACGTGGGTTCACCTGCGAATTCCAGCCAAAAGGCTTGGAGAGGGCTCCATCCGATCGGCAGGAAACCCGGCAGGGTCTGGCTGGTCAATGAGGTTAATACTGCCGTTGTATTTTGCGTGACAGTGCCCGGAGGATAAATGATCTGGATCGTCCCGATCGCATTTGAAATCTGGCCTCCAGAAATCGGCGTCAGCACAAATGCATTAGAACCACTCCGCGTCAGGCGTGGATCAGGAATCACTGTCACTTCGTTGGTTGCGAGCGTTTGTTGGCGCCACACCGGCAGATAGCCCGGCGCACTGAATTGCCAGATGTGCCGGCCGATCGCCTGACCGAGTGTCACAACGCCGAAGCCCGGATCGGAGCGATTTGTTACAACCCCCAACGGACCGGTCTCGACCACCTGCACGTCAGGCAGCGGCTGGCCTGCGTCGTTGAGAGTGCGCGTGAGGCCCAGCGCCACAGGAGCGGCTGGTGATTTAACAAAGACTCGGGGAGTTAGTTTGGGCGCGCCAGAGGTGAAACCGAGTGACAACGTGCGATTTAGCGACTGCTCACCCGGCGATAGCACGCCATCCTGAATGGTCCCACTGAAATCGTAGAACGCCTTTGCAACTTCATCCACCCCATCAGGCTGCAAAGCCCCACTGGTCCCGCTAAAGTTTTCCACCAGAAGCACCAGCGGACCTTGGAATGTACGGGGCGAACGGTTCGTCAAGCTGACTTCCACATTCCAAATGTTGAGCGCACGGTTGAAACGCAAGGAGGTGAAGACCACGCCCACCTCCGGTGTCACGTCCTCCAGGCTCAGCGTCGCCTCACCCAGCGAAAACGTTCTCACGTCTGCCACTGCGGAATCTGCGACGGCGCTGATTCCCACAAGGGCTAAGAGTGGGACATAACGCCGTAACCGCCACCGGGTTTCATGAGGCGATGTCATGTGTGAATCGGAATGATCCCAAACACAGCCCCAGCAGCAGCAGCGTCCATATCTGCGGCTCGGGAACGCTCATTACCTCGGGGTCACTGAACCATGCTTGTGACGCCTTCGAGTCGAGGTTATCGAAAAGATCAAAATAAACGTTAATCTGACCGCCGACGAATTGCTGCGGGATCGCCGCGACGACCTGAAAGGCATTCTCAAACTCAAAAACGGGATCAAGGCTCGAATACACGATGGCGTGAGATTCGATCGTTGCGGAATCGATGGGAAGCGTCCCCGGCGTCGGTGGCGCGAGAACCGTGCCACTGGCGTCAGCGGTCAGATAAACGGCGGTGAAGACTTGACTGGCGTCCTGGATCGTGACAGTGAAGGAATCCAGGAAGGTACCGGGCGTGACGGTTTCGTCCGTGCCAAAACCGAAGTTGAATCGCACTTCGGGCTGGACCTGGAACGCGTCAATCGTAACCGTTCGAACCTGCGTAGCAAGGGGTTGGCCTTTGCCAGTGTTGAGCACCGTCACCGTGCCCTGGGCCGTGGCCAGACTCAGACCAACGATTAAATAAAGGGGAATGACAAACCGCGTCGTTACCCAGGCACTTATGGGCGTCACACATTGCATTCGCTTAACCATGACACCCCATTGACCACAATCGCAGGGCACCATGCACTTGATGACCGGCAACTCTTGCACGCTTGTCCAGTCTTTGTGTGTATCAGCCATAACGGGCTCCGTCCGCTATTTAGCACCCTCTCACGCAGCAACAATTGCACAACCGCTGAATAATGCAAATAATACTATGTTAGTATATATTCGAACAAATTAATGGTGCACCACCGCTGCAAGCATTCATTGACCAGGCCGTGTTCACATACCCGATAAGTGTATTGCCCGATTTGAGCTGACAGCATAGCGTTTCAAGTTTACTGAAGTAACTAAGGCAGCCAATATTCTCCGGTCTGTGTCACCAAATGTCTTCACTTGGAGTTTGGGTTGAGGTCGTTACATTGGATTTGATTTCCTGCGAAATGGGATAACATGGTGAACGCGCATGACATTGCTGGTGTGCCAGATCTTTACGGCAATCGCACGCGATAAATTCTCAATGTCCCGCGTTGAACTGGAGGTTCTACGTAGTTGACTGTTCCATCCACAGTCGAAGTGCCAGTGGCGACAAGGGACCAGTTGATCAAGTTCGTGGACGTATCGATTGCGTAGCTGGCGTCTGGCGATACGATAAATGAGAAAGCGAACTGTCCGCTGGAGTTAAATCCAGGATTGCCCAGCAAAGGCCCTTGGAATGCGATTTCCATTTGGAGGTTTAAATAACCCGCAGGCCCAAAAGTGTGGCCCAGTGCGATGGCATACTCAGTTCCGGCGATGGCGGAAAATGGAAGTTGGACCGTCGCAAGTGACTCGCCGTTGGTCGTTGAGGCATTTTGGGAAGAGCTCGCGATCGACGTTAGATTGTCAACGGCGGTTCCTGTGTAAACACCGGCGACAAGCGTGGAGATGATTCCTCTGCTTCGGGCGACAAGCCGATACTGGACGGTTGCCGGGGACATCCATTTCCACCATACCGAGGAGCGGGGGTATTGATTGTTGTGATTGGGTTCATTCGGTTCCATGGTCGCTCCAAAATCGTAGCCACTCGATTCGGTGGTACCGGAGAGAACGCTTCGATCCTCATAATTGTCGTTGGCCGGCGGCACCGGAAGAACCGTCAAAGTGAAGGCCGTCGAAGCGTTCGTTTGGATGGCATTGCGGACTTCTGCGTAGTAGATGCCGGACTGTGCAGGGATGGCGTTACCAAGCGAGAGGGTGGCATTAGTGCCGGCGTCGCCCAGACTGATCCCGTTCAAATACCATTGATAAGTTGGCGCGGGGCTTCCAGCCGCAACCGTTTTGAGCGTGATGCTGGCGCCTTGAAGCACGGACAAATCCCCGGGCTGCTGCAGTATCTCCGGCGCGAACGACCCGGTGGTGAATTTAACCTCATCCACCCACGCGCATCCATTCGTCAACGTGAAGACTCCGGTAGAGTTTGTGAACGACCAGCGCAGCGTGTGGTTTCCGGGCGCGAGATAATAAACCTGCGGATTCCAATCCAACTCGCCGGATATCTTTTCAGGCTGCTCCACACCATCGACCAGGAATCTGGCCAGGTCGGAGTTTGTTCTGGAGGAAACCTTCCACCAGAAAGTCAGTGCTCCCGGGCCATCGACCGTTGTTTGCATCGAGCTTTCCTGCTGGGAACCGACCGGTCCGCTCTGGGCGGCATCCACCCTGTCGTGCGTGACGTTCGTTTGACCATACCAGCCGATTATTCCTCCGCGCACCCAGGCCAGCGATGGCGTTTCCAGCGCAGCGGCTAGTAGCGAGCCAAAGACTGCCGTGACAGACTGATTCCGGGACATGTTCAAACTATTTGTGATATTCGTCCCGGTGACGGCCCCACCCCATATGACGAAATAATTGTCAGGATCCGGTACGGCAACTAGACCGACTTTCTGATTGTAAGGATACTTCGCCAAATCGGGGTTGCGCACGATGGCGCCTCCGCTTGCGGTAACAGTCAGGCGGGGCAGCGATGAGCTGTTGATCGTGGGATCGGTATGATCGATATACTCATCAAGGTTGGAAATGCCGTCGCCGTCGGGATCGTCGCCGGGCCTGGCGGCAAGACTGTCAAAGTACTTTAACTCCCAAAGATCCGGCAGGCCATCCCGGTCGGTATCCAGCAAAGGATTGCTCCATACTTGAAACTTTACCTCATCCACCCATCCGGCATCGACTGGCGCATAGAGAAGGCCATTATATTCCGAGACTTCGTTGCCTCCCTTGGCGTATATCCAGCGAATCCTGTTTGTGCCGGCGGGGAGGTAATAGGTCGCCAGTTGCCAGTCCGTGTTGGAGCTGATCTGGCCGGATCGCAAGGAGTTGTTGAGCCAGAAGAACAGACTATCTCTTGGTGTGCCATCTACTTTCCACCAAAAGGTGATGGTTCCTTCGCCGCTCATGACGTTGGTTAACTCCAGTACCGCTTGCTCACTTGAAGAAAAGGTTCGGGCGCTCTGGACGGCGGCCACACCGTCATGCGTGACATTGGTCTGGCCGTACCAGCCGGCCTGATCGATTCGCCAGCCGTTGGTGACATCCAGCGAATTCGTGATCGAAAGTCCGAATATGACGCGAACCGTCTGGCTGTCGGTCATTTTCAGCGAAGCGGGATTTGTTTTAATATTGTAGGTGGAACTGAATATCCCCGCCCCGAGATATCCAAGGAATTCCTGTCCTGGGTCGGGTAAGGCCAGGAGCGTAACGGTTTGGCCATTGGTATAGAATGGCAGATTCGGGGTGACAAAGACCTGTCCGCGATCGCTGATGATCGTTAGTCGTGGATTTGCCGAACTAGAAGACTTTGGCGCAGTTCCTTCGTGGAATTCGGCAAGGTTGGAGATGTGATCCTGATCATAATCGTCGAGGCCGGTGTAGTTTGTGATATTGCCGAAATAGGTGATCTCCCATGAATCGGCCAGGCTATCGCCGTCAGAATCCAACTGCAAGAGTGCGTTGCTGCTGGTGACGGAACCAAAGGCGTTGCTGACGATGACACGATAGGCTCCGAAATCGGCGGGGGCCACGGCAAGGATCAACAGCGTATCCGCGGTCGCGCCTGGAATGTTGTTGCTGTTTACCTGCCATTGATAGGAGAGAGGCAGCGAACCGGTGCTGATAACGGACCAGGAGACCTTATCGCCAATGGCAGCGACTCCGGATTGCGGTTGGCCGATCATTATCGGCCCGGTCCCAACAGTTGGTGCGATAGATGCAAGGCTTCCAGACGGCTCGTACTTCAACTGCGTCAGCTGGCATAGAGCCTTCGACGGCACAACGCATTGGCAAAGCAAAAGCATCAAGCGCAAAAGACAAATAATGTCGGGCAATGACGTGGGAACGTGCTTCACGGGTGGTTTGGCGGTGAAAGTGTCTTCGTAACTGCGGTTCGGATAACCGTCTCAGTACCAATAGGCATCAGCATAGCGGTAAACTTCAGTGCCCCTCTGGTCAGCACTTAAATATTCTTCAGAAACTTCCCACCTTTCAGAAGCTCCAAACGAAAGGCGAAGTCCTTCATAGATGTTGTGCCAATCTTGTTCCCATTGAGTGCGTGTAACGGCCCGCCTCAGGTCACTGGGAATAGGACCTTCTCTACAAACGAGCTCGTTGGGATTGATGGCTGGATTCGGTTTCGTGTCATCTCTCGCCATAAGGTCCCTCAGTGCTTGCCCATCTCTCGGATCGGGATGACTCCGCATGTAGGCTATTCTCGCGGCGTCCTCCTGCATTCCCTTTAGTATAGTTCGCTGCCGACGAATCCCGTCTGTATCTCCGGGAAGATTTGCCTGCAAATAATTTACCAAATCTTTTTGCAGGTCTATTGTCCATCCTCTTCCTTTAAGCCCGGTGGGATCAGTGAAGTTCATGGGGTTATTTCTCACATAGGCATAAAGATTCTGGCCTTGCGCTTCCCCAGCAGGATCCCGGCTGACCCATCGTGCGAGCCTGGCATCATAGGCGCGAAATAGCGCCAGGTGTAATGAACTTTGCACGTGAAGCGGATGCCCGGTGAAGCCAAACCCTGGTTCGAGGTCGCCGCCCAACCTCTGCTGGTTGCCGTAAGGACTATATTCAAATTGGGCACGGACATTCCCGGAATGGTCACACATTTCCCTGACCGAGGCCAAATGGTCGCGCGTGAAACAATAATTACCAACCGGCAGGTCGGAACCCGCAGAACTGGCGACTCCAAAGCTGGAATAACTTGTCAGGGTGGCACCGCCAATTGCATCTCGTTCCTCGCATAACTGAAGACCATCCCACAGATAGCGTCGTTCCTTGACCACGGCGCCGTTGTCTCTCTCGACGATGCCGGTGCGGCGGTCCAATCCGTCATAGCTGAGTTCAGTCCGGTGTGTGCCGTTGCTGATCGCCACGAGGCGATGTGCCGCATCCCATTGGTAAGTCGTCGTGGGAAGGGCGTTGTCGGTGATACCAGTGAGTTGGTTAAGGGCATTGTGATAGAAAAGGCGCTGAAATCCATTGGTCTGCTCACTCGTTCGGTTATCTGCGTCATCGTATATGTAATCGAACGACTGGACCGGTATCCCTCCCTCGGATACCGCCACGCCGAGCAAACGGTCCGCCGCATCGTAGGCGGGCGCCCAAGATTTGAGTGTGCCTCCCTGGAGCTGGGTCCAGTTGGTGATCTGCCCTACGGTGTTATAGGCGTAAGTGAATTCGGAAAGCATGGCATCGTTCGCAAGTCGATGGGTAATGCGTTGCAGAAGCTGATCTTGAACGTTTCCATAAAATGCGTAATCCGTGCGCTGGCCATTCGGATATTGCACGGAAGAAAGCCGCTTGCTGCCACCCTCCCACGCAAAAGTGAAAACACCGAGTGCGTTGGTCATTTGCTTCAACCGGCCGGCCACATCATAAGCCCGCTGGACAGCCACGCCATTAATTGCGCGGTTGGAGACTCGGCCAACCTCGTCGTAACTAAAGCTGACCGTGTCGTTGGCCCATGGTCCATCAATCGTTGCGAGGCGCCCGGCCCCGAGGGAGGCAGCGCTGGTAATCGGATAATAACCATAGGTTGTCAGACCATTTCCATCTTGCATGCTCCGCACGCGCCGGTAATCAGCATCGTATGTAAAACTGACTGTTGGGGTCTTTATGACCGCGTTGAGATAACTCTTTTCGCGGAGCGTGTTGTCGATATTATAGCGGAACACCTTGATCTGGCCCTGCTCATCTCGAATCGACTTCAAGTTTCCACTCCCGGGCTCATAATCATAAAGAACTTGTGACCCGCCCGGAATAATCTTTGCGACCACACGACCTTGCATGTCGCGGGTCCAGGTAGTCGTGTGGCCCATCGCGTCGATGATGGATTCCAGGCCGCCGCACCCGCACCATTCATACCGGGTCACACGGCCCAGCGCATCCTGAACCGCGGTCAGTTGACGAAGGCTGTCAAACGTCAGTCGGGTTTCCCTGCCCGCGCGGTCAGTGAGAAGTTCCGGGTCGAGAAGTTTATAGACTGTTGATTCATGGGTCCCATCGGGATAAGTGATCTGCGTGAGACGATCCAGATCGTCATAGTTGAATCTGAGCGTGTAACCGTCGAGATCAGTCGCAGTCTGCAAACGCCCAACTGCGTCGTAAGTGAACCGCGTGGTGTCGTTGGTGCCGGGCAGCGGCCCGTCGATGGCGATCAGATAGCCCGTGGCATCGTACTTTAAGACATCTTGTTCCCCCCGGGGATTGGTCACGGTCAGCATTTGGCCACGCGAGTTATAGGTGAAAACGGTCGTCTGTCGGGCGGCGTCGGTGGCGCTGAGCGGTAGATGCTGCGAATTGTAGGTCGCCGCGAAAAGCAGTTCATTTTGTGAGGCGCGGGTCTGCCGGACTTCTTTCAAATCAATCTGGTTCGAATCGTATAGGAAGCTCAGGGTTCGCCCCATCGGATCGATGGTCCGGGTGGGATTGTTCAAGGAGTTGTATTCAGTTTGATAAATCTGCGTCGTCCCATCGTCGAGCACGCGCGAGATTTTCGTGGGCTGGTCGGAGGTGCCGACGAAGGTTGGATTCAACTGTCCGTCGTAGTTGAACCAAACGCGGTTTTCGAAAGGCGCTTTGTAACTTTCCAAAATGGGGGACGCGGTGGAATAGTCCGAGCCATGGGTGAAATGATAAACCCTGGCGTGGGTATAGCCCTGATAGTTCTGGCTGAAACTCTCGGCGTAGGCCTTTCGATCCCAGTAATAGCTGTCGCGCGCCATAAGAAAAAGGTTGCGCACGGGAACTCCCTTAGGCACGACGGCCAGTGGATCGCTTGTCAGAATCCCGCTTGCCCCGCCGCTGCCTGCAGCGTCGTTAAATTCGACCCGCTCCTTCGTCCCGTCCGGATTCGTTATTTCCATCCAGTTGGCCCGGGTCCCGTGGATGTAGGAGTCGGCTGCAAATCGTGTCGTCCCATAGGGAGTGGTCAGATCGCTGATCCACCACCCGACATTTTGGTTTGCAGTCTCGATGAAACTCGAGTTGAGGCCAATCGCATCAATGATATTGGTCAGGTGCACAAAAGTGGCGTTCGCACCACCGGCAAAAGCCTGGAATGTCGCGGTCCTGCCGAAAGGGTCCACAACCCGTGTGACAAGGTAAGTGTTGGTGGATACGTTTGTTAGGGTTGTTCCGTTTGGAATGTAGGTATAATTGGTAAAACCAAATTCGTAGTAGAGCCTGGTCTTCTGTCCGATGGCGTCGGTGATGCTCGTGATCTTGCCCGGATATTCGAATTGTATCGTCGCCGCGTTTCCCGTGGGGTCCACCATGGCCGTCATAAAGATTCTTCTCAACGTGCCGGCCGAACCGTCGGGCAGGTCAAATATTTTTTTCGAACCGTCGGGGTATCGCAACTCGTAGCTGTTGGTCGAAGTTCGCACAAGTTCGGCCCGGTTGCGGAAGAGATTTTGAAAAGTCCGGTTCGTCGAATTGAAGTCCGTAAACGTAAGCGCTCCCCCGCCATTCGCCGCGAATCGCACGTCGCCCGCCGGATTCATCGGGTCATCGCTCACATACTCCAGCCAGTTGATGCGCCAGTCGGGGGCGATATTGGAATAGGTAACTCCCTCCAGGCCCTGGGCGTCGGCTGAATTGTAGGACACGGTGAAATAAATCGGCGGTCCGAGCGGCGGCGCATAGCCCAGGGGCGTGTCTTCAACATGCTGGCTCGCAAGCAGCAAGTGGATGTTCCACGTGGCCATTCCGGAGCTCCTGCAAGGCGAATGTGCCATGAGATCCCACTGTGTCGAGGCATCGCGATAACTCAGATTGGTGGGCCCCTTGCCCCAGACTTGATCGGCTTCAGCGTCGGGAACCGCGCGCCAGCCGGACGGCAAAGGCCCTGGGCGAACCAAAAAGTAACCACTCCCTTCCTCGTCCAGTGCGTCATTGGAAAACCAGGTTTTGTTTGGAAACGTCGGATCCTCGGAACGAAGCAGACTCCCATCGCGGGCCGTCAGTGCCGCGAAATGACCCACTTTCCAATGGACGACCGCGGGCAAAATGATTTCAGCCCCGGGACTGCGAAACGCCACCTGATAGTCCATCCCCAATTGGTGCGACAAGCTGGCCACCTGCCGGGCAGAAAATCCACTGGTTGTGGACCGCGAATCCTGAATTAACTGACTACCGGCTTTGGAGCGATCCGTGGCCGCACAGATGCGATCAAGGGCCATGGGACCGCAGCGGAAGGCCACCTCCGGACGATTCTCCATCGTCCACAACCCGTCGCGAGCGCCGCGCAAACTCCGAGAAATCAACCCGTGAGGTGGACCATTGTCGATCTCTGCCAGGATCGCGCGAAGTTCCGGAATGCGTCCCAGTGAAGCGTACATCATCGCAAGCTCGCTCCCCGCCCGCGTGGTCAGTAATGACGCGGCCTCCCCGGAATTGGCTTTTCCCGATTGCCAGGCGTGCTGCCAGGCCTGAATCGCCCTGGAATAACGTGCCACACGGTAATACTCGCCTCCCAGTTGGGTCTCCAGCGCGAGGGACCACGCCGAATCTGGATGATTGTCCAGAAACTCCCGGAGCCCGGAAAAATCGTCCCGGATCTTTCGCTGCCGGAATTTTTCCAGTGAGTCAATCAGCACCAGGCTCTCTGCATCCGTCGGTGGGTGGGTCGGAACCAGCGGCACGTCGAACACACGCGATTGGCTGACCCGCATTGATGGAGAGAGATCGACCTGAACGGCACTCGCAATGGCCGGTTCAGCACCGGATATATTCGACGCCAAATCAGATGCGCAAGTCATCTGAACCAATGCGAGGATTGCGGCAACTGGAAAGCCCCGGACACATCCCTGTTCTTTTATTTGCATAAATCGAACCTGTCGGCGCAGCAGATATAACCTGCCTAATATCCTACAGTAGCCAGCCTACTCCATAGCCGCTCTTTGTCCAATTTGTTTGGGGAATGTAATCGCATTTTATAGAGACATTGTTCAGGTGCATGGTGCCAGCTTTGTTGATCGGCTGGATAGCGCAGTATCTCGTTATGTTGACCTGGGCTGTGTGGCGAGCGAGTAAAGGCAGGGCTTTGGCTTGATACACAGATGATTTACGACCAGCAGCCTGACGAGTCGCCGGAGCCAACCGCCGTTGGCGCGATCCGTTCCGCAGTCGCGGTTCACGTCACGAGTCGGCGGCGGCTCAGCTTTTTACGTCGTTAGGCAGCATCACGCGTATGGACGGATTTTTAGCAATTGCGGGTTTGGCAGAGGCAGCCATCTTTTACGGGCTGTTGATTATCGGCGGCATTGTTTTGGTCGCAGCTGGGTTGCTCGCATTGTTGTGGTGGAAGCGTTCATTGGTTGCAATCGTGATCGCTTGCATCCTTGTTTTGCTGGCGGGGTTTTTGTTACAGCCGTGGAGCGCGTTTTCTCTGCCCACATCTGATGACCCCGATGAGACATATTGCTTGCTCGGTTCAGATTTGCTTCAGTTATGGATGCTGTTTGTCGTTGCGTCAGCAGCTTGTCTGGCTAGAGTGCTTCGGTATCGGAGATTATAGTGAGATGCACAAAATGCTGCCAGACAAGTCGCCGGAGCCAGCCGCCGTTGGCGCGGTCTGTTTCGCTGTCGCGGTTCACGTCGCAAGTGGGCGACGGCTCAGGTTTCTACGTTATGCGTAAACAATGGCTTGTCTGTATTCTCTTGCTCTTGACGCTCCCCGGTGTCGCTTCAGGTGATTGCTGAAGGTCAGACGCCACAGGAAAGGCTCACCCGTTAGAGCGGGTGCAATATGAACCGACGCGAATTCATCTCAACCACAGGAGCGACACTGCTCAGCGCGGCCACCCAATCCGAGCGGCTTCTCGCCGAAGAATCAAAGCTCGTGGTCGGTGACGAACAAACGAAATCAACAAACGAGCATGCCCCATGATCAAAGATATTCGCAACCTCAGGAGCGCCCTTGCCTGTGCCTTGGGTGCAGGACAAAATTCTTCGGTCAGGCGGCCAGAGGTAGGGCGTCATTGCAGGCGGCTTGATTGTTGAGGCGGTATTTCCAGAACTGGTCGAGGCGGTGGCTGGCGTGAATGCAGCGCAAGGCGAGGATGTTTTGAGCGCCGTCTTGAGACCAGAACATGCCCGATTGTTTGCAGCGGGCACCGATGACGGTTTTGCAACCCGCTTCGATGACGCCTGAACCAATGAAGAACCCTTGGGCCCGGAAGGCTCCGTACTGCATGCGTTGGATATTGTTCACGAAATAAGTCAGTTCCTGTTCCACCTCCACAGCCTGGGATTTACCGACGCATTGCTGGCGGGCCTGGGCGACGAGTTTTTCGACTCCGTTTTTGAGCAGGCGTTTGGCCCAGTCGCGAAGGCGCCTTTTGTATTCGGGGTGATCCTTGTTGCCCAGCAAGGCGGCGAGCACTTTGCCCCCGTGCTCCATGGCGTGGTAGAAGTCGACGATCTGCACGCAGCCCTTGAAGCAATCCCAGCCCATGTGTTCCAAGCCTGCGGCCCCATCGACGAGAAGGACGACTTTCCGGGCCACCCCCATGCCCCGGCGTAGGGCCTCCCGCCGCAGGCAGGGGCCAAACTCCTTGATCCCGGCCATGCTCGACACGTAGGTGGTCGATTGGTAATCGCGCACCGGGTGACCCTCCTCATCGGTCTGGTGCTGGGTGAACACACAGCCCATGTAGGACTGCTGGGTCAGGGCTTTTCCATCCGGCCCTTTTCCCTTGCGCCCCTCCAACTCCTCCTGGCGCATGGGCAGTCCGGTGCCATCCGCGCTGACATACAGGATGGGAACCGGCTCGGTGGAGCAGGCCCCCGGCTCCACATCCCGTTCCTGCCACTTCTGGGCGTCGACACCCACCCGCTGGGCGACCCGTTGTATCTGGCGGGCCGAAATCTCGATGCCCGCGGTTTCCCGCAAATGGTTTTCCGCTTTCTGATAACCGGTTTCATCGGCCCCTTCCAGACAGACGAGCCGGGCCAGGGCGGGTGTGTAGCCGGTTTCCAGACCCAGGGCGGCATCCGTCGGATAATGCCCCTGTTTGCGGCCTTGGTGATGGTAGTAGTCCCGGGTTAGCGAGAAGACGCCAAAAATCCCCTGCACCTCCACCGTCACACGGCCCTTGCGAACCTGGCCCGGTTTGGGCTGGTAGGCGGCATCGATCCGGTTGGCGGCCTGCTGGAGCAAAAGGCCCACCAATGCGTTGGCGGGCTTGAAGATGGCCGTGCGGACCAGGATTTCGAGTTGCTGGACGACCCGCCCATTGGGAGTCTGCGCTCCAAAACTGGCCATCAACTGCGTGATTTCCTGCTCCTGGGCCAGGAGGAGGTCCGGGGTGGGCTCTTTTTTTTTACCCCGGCGGCCCGTTGATCCCGGGACTTTTGCTCCATCATCTGGACATATTGCTCGACCAGACTCTCGAATCGCTCGTAACCGGCAATCGCCTTCTCCAGGAGCGGCACCTGGTTTTGGGGAACATAGCGCGAGACATTATGCCCGTTTTCCCAGGTCTGGTGGTTGTAATAGGGACCTTGGGGCCCCTGGCGCATGACGCAGAGTTTGCCGCGCTCCAGCGGCTCAATCCGGGCGATCTGCTGCAACAACGATTCAGGCGTAACAATTGAGTTCATACGGCATACTGTATAGCATACTATATACTTTGGCAACAAAAAAACCAATAATTCGATCAAAAGAAGATTTTTGTCCTGCACCCCACCCACGGTCAACCGGTTGAACGCTGATTTTGGCGCCCCGTCGCAAAAAAAACACGTACACAAAAAAGGCCGGAATGAACCTCATTCCAGCCTTCTAAATTTTACAGAATCCACCAAACAAATGGTAAATTCTTTTAGTGAAACGACTTACGCGTGATGCCGGGCAGCGCTGACCGCATAGGCAGGCTCATGCGTGCATTCCGCAGCCTGGGGGGCAAATTGCGGCCGCTTCGCGTCCTGTGTCGGTGCCGGCATCGACCTCTTGGCCGCCAGGCATAGCCCAATCCCTAACACTGAGGCGATCACCAGCCACAGACCACCTACGATTAAGAGCACTGTTGTCATCGAAAATAAAGAAAGCATCACGTATGCCATCTGAAGAAAAGCCCTGTTTCCCTTAAATTCTCCTCGTTTTAACATCATTATCCCCTTCAACACCTGTCACAGTGTCCTGTTATATCGAAATACATGTCCTATTGCTGGACACTTACCTCATAAAAAACGCAGCTTTGGAGAGCTGCGTTGACTTCGATTTGGATAAAATAATTCAGATACGATTGCCTATAAACCTCTTGCGAATCATAGCGACCCCGATCAATCCGATCCCAAACACGAGCGCGTAGGTCTGCGGCTCAGGCACGCCAGAGATGTTCATCCCCCAACTCACCAAAGTCGATGTTTCAGATGGCGCAAAGAAATCCTTGAGCTGCAAATTCCAGGCTCCATTGGCATCGCTCCCTATAAACGAACTCAACAGAGCCGTCCGGGGATCCGCAGTCGTGGCCAATGACCCATCCGTTGTGCGTCCATCAGGTGCAAAAGTGCCCGTCAAAATTCCTGGAGCCGGTATCGGGGTGCTGTTATTTCCATAAAGAATTGCACGGTAAACATGCACGTCCTTGGCCTTGTCCCCAGTGCCATCATTATACGTGGCGCTGTCAGACAACGTGATGTTGAACCCTTTATCGTTATAACCAAAACTCCTCAAACTAAGATCCGCCGAACTGGTGTCGCGTCCTACCCGGTTGAGCAACACCGCCGAATCCGCCCCATGGGACAAAACAACCTTCAAATCGCTGTTAAAATCAGTGCTCGTAATGTTCAGAAACACCTCCACACTCGTAATGCTGGTGATCGACGAAGCTATCGAGTGTGAGTCTATCGTCCCAAAAGTCGCATCGATCGGCGTGTTGATTCCTGCGAAAGTGTAGGTCTCTATGGTCACCTGTGCATTGGCCGCCACGCAAGTCCCGAGCAAGGCGGTCAAATACAGGGATTGCTTCAAATATTTTTTCATATTGGTCATTTCACGGAACCGTTAACCGATAATATCGGCTGCTGTACTTCCCAGCTTGAGCATCCAAATACTCAATCCCTCCCACACTGTCGGCCAGCACTGTGGCTATTGTAGCCCAATTCACCAGATTCGTCGATGCCTCAACCACGAAACTTGACCCTGGAAATCCCTGGAACGTGACGCGTTTGCATCCATCGGCCAGCGACTTGATGCCACTCGGATTACGCACGGGTTTCACGGGGGCAGCAACCGTTACCTTGACCGTCGCCTGCGCCGATCCTCCCTTGCCATCTGCCACCGTATATACAAAACTGTCCTCCCCTTGAAAACTCGTTGGAGGCGAATAAAATACATAATTGCCCGACAGCGCCACAGTGGCATTCATCGCGCTCTTCGCGTTGACTGCACTAATCGTAATTGCATCGTGGTCCGGTTCCGAGTCGTTGCGCAAGAACGTCAGCAGCGAAAACCTCGAAACACTACCCATATCCGCGAAAATATGATCATCGTTGGCCACAGGAGCATGGTTTAGCACAGGCACACTGTAGCTCACCTCATTGGAAGGCAGGCTTTCGAGTTCTGTCGTGCTGAACGCCGTCGCCACAAAGTAATAAGTGACTCCCTCCACTAGATTGGACACCACAGCGGTCGCGTTTGTGCCCACCGTGATGCAGTTGGTATAAACCTGGCTTTTCACCCCAAAATGAATCTTGTAGCACGCCAGGCCGGTTTCCGTGTTCGGATCCCATGCCAGGGTGACATTTTGCCCGCCGGAACAAACGCTCGCCGCTCCGACCAATAATCCAACCGCCAGCAGTAGTTCTGTTAACTTCAAGCCAAACGATTTCATACAATTTCGTCAAACGACTTAGACATGCCTGGCCTCAAGCAAAAGCACTGCCTGCCACATTCATAATGAGGTTATTAATGAAATCATCATCTTTTTAGATCACAATATTTTCTCATATATTATTCACATACTGCTTGTTTTTAATATGTTACAACAGTAGTGAATTATTTCTTTTTATTGTTTTTTTTATTATTTTATTTCTACATGTATGTTGAAGTTTAACGCTACATTTCGTCCATTTTTCGGCATGTTCCCAACAAACCCTCCAAAAACAATACACATCGTTGCCAATCCAAAAAAAACTCATGCTCTTGACTGGCACGCCAAACCAATCAAGCAAGCAATCGTAATCCGGACGGAATGGGAACAATGCGGGTGCGCGAAGTCTGAAAGTAATTTTGAATACTCAGAATTATCAGTGCGTCAAACACCTTTTTTCCTTGAGTCTTTGAGAATTCTAAACGATACTTTAGCCAGAAAAAAATCTGGCGGCCCGCTTTCGCGAACCGCCAGCCAACCTACAGCTTGTGAAGAAAGCCGGGCTATGCAACCCGACTTGGGATAGCAGGGGCTTTTTGCTTCTGCCATTGAAAGCGGAAGCGGTAAGTATTTAAACACCTCGTATTACGTGATGTTTTCATAAAGTTCCCGCGTTTAATTTAGCAACAACCATGCCATCCGCTTGATTTGGGCATTTTGTAACAATAAAACGCCTTTTTGGTCTATTTTTCAGTTGTTTACCCCTTGTTAAACGCTTCCTGGCCCGTTTTTTCCGCGCTTCACGCGCGATTTCCACACCTCAACTCCGTTATCCGAACTATCTGGTCCCTCAGCGTGACTCATGTTCCTTCATTTCATGCACCTCAGCACCTTCCAGCTTGCAAAAAAGACAACCGATCCCCAATTTCATCACTACAGCATGAACCGTCTGATTCGTATTCAACTGCAACCACTTGGTAAAACCATCCAAGTCCCCCCAGGCACTCCTCTACGTCATGTCCTTTTCGCCTATGGTGTCGAATTCCCCTGCGGAGGCAAAGCTCGTTGTCGTGGCTGCCGCATCAAAGTTCTTGAAGGTGAAGCCCCCATCACCCCAGAACAGCAGCAAAAACTCAGTCCAAAAGAAATTGCGGAGGGTTGGCGTCTCGCTTGCTGTGTATTGGTTACCAATGACTTAACCATTGATCTGGCGCAATGGGAAGCCACGATACTCTCGGATGACACGCCCTTTACGTTTGAACCCGCCCCCGGATTGGGCATCGCCATTGACCTGGGCACCACAACCATCGTCGCTCAATTGATTGACCGACGCACCGGACAAATCCTTGGCGTTCAAAGCGCCCTCAATTCGCAAGCCACGCACGGTGCCGATATCATGACCCGCATCCAATACACTCTGACCAAAGACAATCGCCAGTCATTGACTCGCTCCGTCCGTGATCAAATCGCCTTCTTGGTGCAAACATTATTCGTCAACACTTCCGCTTCCATCTCGGATTTGCGTTCCATCGTGTTGGTTGGAAACACTGTAATGCACCATTTATTCTGCGGGTTAAGCGTGGAACCTCTTGCACACTATCCATTTGAATCGCCTGCGAATGGATTGCAGACTTTTCAACCCTCTGATCTGAACTGGGATTTTCCAGAACACACTGCCATCCAATTCCTTCCGTGCCTCGGCGGCTTTGTGGGCAGCGACATCCTCGCAGGAATTTTGGCCACTCGCATTCACCTGAGCCAAAATCTCCAGTGCCTCATAGATCTGGGCACCAATGGCGAAATCGTCATCGGAAACAAGGAACGTCTCCTCTGCGCCTCCACCGCTGCGGGTCCTGCTTTCGAAGGTTCCCGAATTTTCATGGGTATGCGAGCGGTCACGGGTGCCATCTCAGAAGTTCACATGGAACAAAACAAACTTGTCTGCAGCGTTCTGGGAGGAGTCTCCCCTCGCGGTATATGCGGCAGCGGCCTGGTCGATGCGGTGGCGGTCGGATTGGACATGGGCGCTATTCAACCGCAGGGCCGACTTACCATTAAAGAGGAGCCTTTCCTCTTGGAAAACCCCGTCAAACTCATTCAGGCCGACATCCGTGAACTGCAATTAGCGAAGGGCGCCATCGCGGCGGGCGTGCGCATTCTTCTGACCCAATGGGGCGCACAACCTGAACAAGTCGAAAGAATTTATCTCGCTGGCGCGTTTGGCAACTACATTAACCACGAAAGCGCCCGTCGCATTGGACTGTTTCATTTCTCTGGCAGTCAGATCCAACCAGCAGGTAACACCGCACTGCTTGGCGCCAAAATGGCGCTATTCAATGTTAGCCAAATAATTGACCACACTGGCCCTTTGCGAAAACGTATTCGCCATGTCAATTTAAACGCTGATCCGCGCTTCGAGGAAATATACATGGAGGAAATGCGATTTCCCTTCTCGATTCGCTGAAAACCGCAGCCAGCCCTGAGTCGCAACTTACTTGCTATGATCAGGATAGAGTTTCTTCACACAATTGGGACAGATGCTATGGCTAAACTGCGTGCCGTCGTAACCGCTTAGATATAATTCCAATCCCGTCCAAAGCCCCGTGTCGTCCTTGATCTTTTTACAATTCGCGCAAATATGCAGTAATCTTGGCAAGGTCGGACTACTCGCCCGACAGGCATGTAATGGGATCCTTGCCTGCTCTTTTGTCTTGTCCGCAACCATCCGATCGGTCAAATCACGCACCACTGCCACGTTCAACAGCAAATTGTGCGCTGAAAAAGGCCGCACCACGATCTCCGCCGCAAAACCACCACCGCTTTTCCTGCGGTGCCACGCATGCATCAAATTCCCGCCATCGTCAGACTCCTGGCATGTCCCAATCTCCGCCGCAGCCAATTCCCCGAATCGCATCCCCCGCAGTTCGGTCCGCGTGCTGCGATATAAAACCGTTGCGGCCGCATTTGCCTCCACGATCTTCCCGGATTGTTCTTCAAAAACCAACATGGCTTCACCTGCTGCTTCAAACAACGCGTGATACAGCGAATCACTCGATTTATGAGCCTCTTCATCCACCTCCTGGCGGTCCTTTATCCCAAGAAACGTCCGTTCCCGGCTCGCCGATTCGCAAACACCAACAATTTCTTTTGCAGTGGAATTCTTCCCAATATAGGCATTCGCTCCCGCCTCGATCCATTGAGCCGCCTCATCGCTTGAAGTCTTTTCACTGACAACGACGACCACGCAAAGCGGATTGTGACGTTTGATCTCGTCAATCGTCGTTCCATTGAGTTCTGCAGCAAGAGCGCTGTCGAGCACCACTCCAAGAGGCCTGTGCTTGTAAAAGAAGGCCCACAAATCCGCCTGCCGTCTGGCGATGTGGACTGCATAACCACCTTCCCGCATCGCTTTTTTCAAGGACCTGGAAAACACCGCGTCCTCGTTCAATAATAAAAATCCGGGAACCGATGGAGACGAAGCGCCCTTCAACAGTTTACACACTCTTTTCCTAAAATCGTTCACGTCATAGGGAATTCCAATAAAGTCAATGACTCCCAAGCCTGCCATAAAGGAGTGGGCATCCATTCCTCCACAATTGGCCGAAATCACCAATATCGGCACTTCGTTCAAAACGAAAAACTCCGGCGAACGCACCATTTTACAGAACCGAATGCCATCAGTACCTGGCATGTTTAATGCGGTGATGATCAATTGTGGCGGCCCTGATTTGCTCATGAATTGCAGCGCATCCCCGACACTACGGAACGAATGAACCTCTGCCGTCTCCATTCCAGCCAATAGCGAAATCTTGGACAGTTGCACCGGATCGTCATGAACGATTACCACCATGGGAAGCTGACGCATCCTATTCTTATTGAATAGTTTGTTTGCTTTTGTTTTTCGACTTTCTGCCTTCATCGTGCCGCTTGGAAACACTGCACAGCTAATTTCGTGCCGACACCATTTGGGCATGAAAAAATCGAGCATTTCTACATCTAAGTTCGAATTAGTTTCGAACCTTGATGACTGGATATGAACGTTTTAGCCTCCACATTGGCCAATAATACGGCAGAATCATGGGCTAAGATCCCCTGCCAGAGTTGGGACAGCCCTCCAATAAGAGTGTCGCTCGAGGAGCTTATGAAATTCCAAGGCAGTCCAAATAGGTCATTCCTGTCCTACCCTCTGAACAACTTCAAATCGTCACCATCCGTACCGCCTCAATTAAACTTCAGACTTTTCGCTGCGGCCAATCAGATCATGCACCGCCTGCTCGATATTCTTGCCCTCATACAACATCGCATGAACCTGGTCGATGATCGGCGTGACAACTCCACGCTGCCGCGCCAGATGAAAAGCCGAGCGTGCTGTTGGATATCCCTCCGCCACAGCGGTTAAAGTCTTTAAAATATACTCCAAGTTCTCGCCCCGGCCTAATCGCTCCCCAAATCCACGGTTGC
Source organism: Verrucomicrobiia bacterium (assembly GCA_963664225.1). GTDB lineage: Bacteria > Verrucomicrobiota > Verrucomicrobiia > Limisphaerales > UBA1319. The sequence continues at coordinate 5,212,514 of OY760937.1, read as the reverse complement.
GACTTAAACGGGAAAAACAGGTCACGGTCAGATCACCCAAGCCACTCAACCCTGAAAAAGTCTCAGGCAATGCCCCACATGCGACCCCCAAACGGCGGATTTCCCCAATCCCTCGCGTAATGAGCGCTGCCTTGGAATTATCGCCAAAGCCCAACCCATCGCACCCTCCTGCGGCAATCGCAATCACATTTTTAAGCGCCCCTCCCATCTCAACCCCAAGAACATCCTGACTCGTATAGACTCGGAACGTCGGCCGATGAAACAGCATTTGAACCGCTTTTGCCGCCTCCAAATCCTGGCTGGCAGCCACAATCGCTGTGGGAATGCCTTTCGCCACCTCCAATGCCAGCGTGGGTCCGGATAAAGCCACAATTCGCGCTTGAGGTGCATTCTCCCGCAGCACGGAACTCATCGTCAAGCCCGTCTCATACTCAATGCCCTTGGTCACACTGACCACGATTTCGCGATGATTTTTTAAACACTGCGTCACCTCTCGAAAGGGTTTGGATGGAACCGCCACCACCACCACCTCCGCCCCTTGCATTGCCTTCACCAAATCCGGCTCAAGCGTCCAGTCCCGGGGCAAATCCACTCCTGGCAGACACAACTCGTTCCGTCCTGTCTGCCGCATCACCTCCAACTGCTCGCGCAAGTTTCCCCAAAGCGTGACAGAATGCCCTCCCTCATGCAGCAATCGCCCTAATGCGCTGCCCCAAGCTCCCGAACCAATGATCGTGATTTTCATGCCTTTTCATTCTCCTTTTCTGCCCCGCTCTTCTTTCCAAAGCGGTTTTCAGTCCCATTGAGCAACCGCTGCATATTCGACCGGTGCTTATAGAGCGCAACGACGCTGATAATTGAAATCGCCCCCAAATATAAGTATGAACCGCTCCACCACCACACCATCACAGGCAATGTAAATGCCGCTGCAATAGACGCGAGCGACACATACCGCGTCAGCGCCAGGACCAGCACCCACACCACTACAGTGATTAAAACCGCGTATGGAACCAGCGCTCCGAACACCCCCGCTGAAGTGGAAATTCCCTTGCCGCCCTTGAAACCGAGCCAACAAGTGTAATTATGACCCATCACGGCGCAAAGCCCCGCCAATGCAAGTAAGTATTCCGTACGATCTGTCGGCGGAGCCCCAATCGCGTGCTGGACCATCGGCGCCAGCCATGCGCACGCGGCAAACCCCTTCAGAGCATCGATCGCCAGAACAAACGATCCCGCACCCTTCCCCAGAATACGCAAAACGTTTGTCGCGCCTATGTTTCCACTACCCTCCTTGCGAATATCGATGCCAAAGATACGCCCCGCCAGATAACCGGTCGGTATCGAACCCAGCAAGTACGCCAAAAGAGCTGTAACACTATAACTCAATAAATCCACGTTGGTACTTTAGAAAAAGAAATAAGAAACCATCAAGAGGAATTCGCGCCCCCCAAAACTAGTCTTTGGACCCTCCATCAGCCGAATATCAAAAAAAACACCGCGAGCAATAATCACTCGCGGCTGAAATAAACGGATGCTGATAAGAAATCTATCGACCCTCGTACAAACCCGCAGGCAAACCGTTTTCCCAAGATTTGGGCGTGTTCCACGGCCGCGAAGACTCGTTTTCGGATTCCGTCGTTGCGCATCCTACAATCAGGCTGGCAATCCCGAGCAATAAAAGAAAAAACGCCCTGCGAGCCAATACGGCCTTCAATTTCTTAATCACATTGATCCTGTTGGGACGCATTGCACGATTGAGATTCCACGCTGCAGGTTTACAGACTCGAGATCACCAGGTCGCCCGCGCTGATCTCCCCCTGCTTCCATTCAGGAATGATATTGGCGATGCTCCGCGAGCGCTGCACACTCGTTAATTTAACCTTCGCAACCAATTTCCCCCCGCGATTCACCAGCATTTCTCCATCCTCCACAGCTCCTTGATCCGTGCCGATATCCAAAACCACAAAATCCCACTTCGCATCCACAGCCACCACTTTGCCCTTGAGGGTCGGGGGCAGGGTTATTTTTGCACCGGGAATCTCATATTTCTTCAGCCGGGCATCCAATTGCCGGTTGTCACGCAAAAGAACCGTGTTCTCCTCCTGAATCGCATCCCGCTCCGTCGTAACCGCTTTCAATGAGTAAACCACATTGGAAACTTGATCGACGTTCAATCCTGTGGCATCCCAGGCCGCCAGTTTTGTCTGAGCCTCATTGCGCTCCATGGTTGTGGTCTCCAACTTGCCCGCCAGGGTGTTACCCCGTTGACGTTGCGAAGCGGCCTCCGCGGTCATTGTCTCCAGACTGGTGGTCTTATCCGCTAGCTCCTTGTTGGTCTTATCAAGTTCTTTCTTGGTATCGTCAGCCTTCTTCTTGGCCGTCTTTTCATTCGCCAGCGCTGTGTCACGCTGTTGCGCGTTCTCATCGCGTTCCCCGGTGATTAACTTGATCTTCGGATCCACCTGGAAATGGCTGACGGCCGTGGCCCCCAAGCCAGCGATAATCGCCACAATTAAAGCAATTCGTAAAAGCATCGTATCACCAATTCGTTTTATTTTGTTAAGACCCTAGCTACTTGCAAACAAAGTGTCAACGGCAGCTTCGCGATTATTCACATTTCCCATGCCGTCCACCGCAGGACACCAACCCAATATGCAACAAGTTTCATGCCAACATCATGCAAATTATTAAATTTGCAGTTTGTGGCAACCGTCTCCTTCAGAATCGTTTGCGGATTTTTGACAATATTTCTTGTGAATAGATCTCATCTCCAAAGGAACCCACCTTAATCCGAAATGTCGTCGACCCTTCCTTTGCGACCGTCAATTTAATATCGATTTTGTTGTTAGCCTGGTCCCGAAAAACGACCTGCGCGCTGACTTCATTTTTCCATTGATCCTCCACGGCACTCTGCATCTCCCTTGCCTGAGCCAGGATCGCCTTCCAACCCTGTTCCAGCCCCACGCTCTCCTCAGAACTTAGTTCCCCACCATTGTACGTGGCCGAACCAGTTCCCGTCGCCACGGCGGCGGCTCCACCCACATCGGTCGATGCACAGCCGCAAAGCAGACTCAACGAAGTGACGGTGATTGAAACCAGGACACCCCATTTCATTTTCATTGTTAATCTCATTTGAATTTAACATGCATTCACACGATCACTTCCGCCAATCGAAAAATTGCACCCGCTGTCCAATCGCCCCTGTTACGTGTTTTGATCATAAACCTCCCAATCCTGTTCATTTCCCTTCTTTTATCAGCCCAAACCGTTTCACTCCAGATCTTTGTCATTCTGTCTCCCGACAATTTTCCGTCTCCGCGCTTGAGTCAATCCCCATTCCAGAGTATTCATCCCTGTCTTGCATGAGAGTTAATTTGGACGAATTGGAAGGCCAGGTCACACGGACCGCCACTTGGGTCAACGCCTTGCGGCAGGAAGTCGCACGGGTCATTGTCGGCCAGCAATATTTGGTGGACCGCCTATTGGTTGGCCTGCTTGCCAACGGGCATGTATTGCTCGAAGGCGTGCCCGGCCTCGCCAAGACCATGTGCGTGCGCACCCTTGCCGCCGCCATCCACGCACAATTTCACCGAATCCAGTTCACCCCCGACCTGCTGCCTGCAGACATTGTGGGCACGCTCATCTATAATCCACAGGACGGTGCCTACAGAGCCACCAAAGGCCCCATCTTCGCCCACTTTGTCCTCGCCGATGAAATCAATCGCGCCCCGGCCAAAGTCCAATCCGCCCTGCTCGAGGCCATGCAGGAGCGTCAAGTAACCCTCGGTGGCGAAACAATGCCCCTGCCCTCCCCGTTTCTCGTTCTGGCAACTGAAAACCCCATCGACCAGGAAGGCACTTATCCACTGCCCGAAGCTCAGGTCGACCGCTTCATGTTCAAGGTCATTGTCGGCTATCCCACTTTCGAAGAGGAGCGCAAGATTCTCGATACCATGGCTTTTACTGCTCCCGATACCACGGTCAAACCGGTCATCGAACTGGAGCAAATTCATCAGACCCGCAAACTCGTGGACTCCATACACGTCGATGACAAAATCCGCGATTACGTCGTCCGTGTCGTCTTTGCCACACGTTCCCCAGAGCAATACCATCTCGACCTCAAACGCTACATCCAGTTTGGAGCCTCCCCGCGCGCCACCATTGCGCTCACCCTCGCCGCCAAGGCTTGGGCGCTTTTGCAGGGCCGCACCTACGTCACACCCCAGGATATTAAATCCATTGGACCGGACGTTCTCCGCCACCGCATCATCCTCACATATGAAGCCGAGGCTGAGGGCATCACCACCGATTTCCTCATCAAGAAAATCTTTAACACCATCCCGGTGCCCTGAGGCATGAACGTCCGCGAAATGCTTGAAACGGTCCGACGCGTCGAAATTCGCACCAACCGCCTTGTCAATGACATGATGGTCGGCGGCTGCCTCAGCCAATTCAAGGGGCGCGGTCTCGATTTCGAGGAACTCCGCGAATACATGCCCGGCGACGATGTCCGCGATATCGACTGGAACGTCACCAACCGCATGGGCCGCCCGTTCATCAAGGAATACCGTGAAGAACGGGAACTGGGCATCGTCGTGGCCATGGACATCTCCGCCTCCAGTTCCTTTGCATCCGGCTCCCTGACCAAAAGAGAATTTGCCGCGGAAGTCGGGGCCACCCTCGCCTTTTCCGCAACACGCAACGGAGATAAAGCCGCCCTTTGCCTTTTCACCGACCAGGTTGAACTTTTCCTGCCCATGCGCAAAAGCCGCCGCCACATCCTGCGCATGATCCAGGAAATGGTATTCCACCAACCCCGCAACAAAGGCACTCAGATCGGCTCTGCGCTGGCTTTTCTCAACCACATGCTCCACCGGACCTGCCTGGTATTCCTGATCACCGATTTTCTGCACAGCTTCGATCCTCTGAAACCGTCCACATCTTCCAGAAGCGCGCTTCAGGAAATCGGCCTCGCCAATGCCCGGCACGATCTCGTCTGCATCCACCTCCACGATCCACTTGAAAGCCAACTGCCCGAAGCCGGCCTGCTCACCATTGAGGACGCCGAAACCGGAGAACTCCTCGAATTGGACTCCCATCGCACCTCGCTTCGTGAACGTTACGCCCAATCCAACGCGGATCGCTTGAACACATTGGATCGTGCCCTGCGCCAGACCGGAATCCCTTCCATCCGTCTGAACACGCGCGAGCCTTTCGCGCAAAAGCTCCAGACCTTCTTCGAAACCCGCCAACGCGGTCAGGCCTGGCGCTAACTGATCCAGTCTGACGCCCAAAAAATGCCCTCAGCCACCAACATCGCTCAGCCGCAGAAAATGGTTCCCCCCAAGGGAGAATTGCCGCCCTCGGCATGGGAAGCCTACGGATGGCTCGGTGCTCTAATGATCTTGGCCATCGCCCTGTTTGTGGTTTTCATGACCCGAAAACGTGTTATCGCCCTCACCCCCGCCCCGGCTCCTGAATCCATCGTTCGCCAGCGTCTTGCAGGGTTGCCCATCAGACCCGCCACACCCGAAGACGCCTTGATGATCGCCCACGCCCTGCGCGAATATCTCATCGCAATATTCTTTATCCCGTGCGAGGCCATGACCACAGAAGAACTTCTCCCACTGCTCCATCGCCAACGCGGCCTGACTCCAGAACTCCTTGCTGAAATCGAAAACATCCTTCGTAACTGCGACCACATCGCATTCGACAATACGTCACATCGCGACCAATCCATACCAACACCCGCACCTTTGGCGGAACAAGCGAAGACGCTCGTCGAACGATTGATCATGGCGCAGCGTGCTCTCGAGCAAACAAAAAGCTCATTAACAGCGGGGCCTGCGAATACATGAATTCGCATTTCCAATTTCAATACCCCTGGGTGCTGGGCCTGTTGGCACTGCTGCCGCTCTATGCCTTCCTCCAAGGGCGCATCGGCGGGCGATCCTCGCTCCTGTTCCCGAGCGCGGAAATTGCCCGTGCTGCCGCCAATGCCGCCCGCGCCACGGCCGGACGGCTGATCCTTTCGCTGCGCATCCTCGTGATCGCTCTCTGCATCGTGGCGCTCGCGGGTCCGCGCTTCGCCCACGACCGCACCGAAACCCAGGCCAGCGGCGTCGACATCATGCTCGTTCTGGACCTTTCCTGGTCCATGATGGCCATTGACATGGGAGCGCCCTCGGAACGCCTATCCCGAATCGCCATCGCCCAATCCGTCATGGGAGATTTCATCCAAAAGAGACAAAACGATCGCCTCGGGCTCATCGGTTTCAGCGCCGTTCCATACCTGGTCTGCCCTCTGACCCTCAATCATGACTGGCTCACTCAAAACCTCAAACGCCTCCACATCGGGATGATTCAGGAGTTGGGCACGGCCATTGGTGATGCCACGGCCACCGCAGTTAAACGCCTCCAGGTTCTCAAGGACAGCAAAAGCCGTATCATCATCCTGCTCACCGATGGGGATAACAACAAGGGCGACATTGATCCCCTGCCCTCAGCCCAATTGGCGGCAGCCCTAAGAACAAAGCTCTACACCATTGGTATCGGCCAGGAAAAACCCTGCGTCCTGCCCGCGTTCGATCCAAAGACCGGGAAACTGCGTCTTGATGCCGCAGGCCAAACCATCCCCACCATGACCCTGCAACCGGCCAATTACAAAGTCCTTGACGACATGGCCCGCGCGACAAAAGGCCGATTCTACCGCGCCACGAATCGTCGAGAACTCGGAGAGATCTACAGCGAAATTGACCAACTCGAAAAAACCGAAGTCAAATTGCGCCGTTACACCACTTTCACCCCGTTGTTCCAATGGCCCCTGCTCGCCGCCGCCGCCCTGCTGGCCATGGAAATCATTCTCGCAAACACCCGGTTCCGTCGCCTGCCCTGATATGGACTTCACCAACCCCCATTTCGCGGAACCCCGTTGGCTGTGGCTTGCAATTCTTGCCTGCATTACCCTGATCCTTCTGCATCGCTATGCCGCATGGTCGCGCCGCAGGGATCTCGGACTCCTTGCGGTTCCTGAAATCCTGCAGAACATGCTCCGTTCCCATAGCCCGCGAAAGCGCATATTTAAAGAAACCCTTCTGGTTCTTGCCGTTGCCGCCATCGGCATCGCGTTGGCGCGCCCTCAATGGGGCGAGCAAACCGAGGTCACCGAAACCATGGGCCAGGATATCCTTTTCCTGATCGACTGCTCCCAAAGCATGATGGCCGGCGATATCCGCCCGAACCGCCTGACCCGTGCGAAATTTGCCGTCATGGATTTCGTGCAAAAACACGGCCAGGGACGCGTCGGTCTCGTGGCCTTCGCCGGACAAGCCTTCCTCCTCTGTCCACTGACCTACGATTACGAAGCCTTTCGCGAAGCCATATCTTCGCTCGACGAGCATTCCATACCCGTGCAGGGAACCGATCTGGGCCGCGCATTGGACGAGGCCTTTCTTGCCATGGAAAAGCTCGACCGGCGTAAAATCATGGTCCTTCTGACTGACGGCGAGGACCTGCAAAAAACAGGCATTGAACAAGCTCGCAAACTCACAGAAAAGGATGTCCAGGTGTTCACCATTGGCATCGGCACAAGCGCCGGATCCCAGATTCATATTTCCACGCCGCAGGGTGTCCCTGAACTCGTAAAGGATGCATCTGGCAATCCCGTCCTCAGCCGCCTTGATGAACAAACCCTCCGCGACATTGCCCAAATCACCCATGCAACTTATCAACCCTTGGGTGCCATGGGTGAAGGCATGAACAAAGTGCTCCTGAATATCCAGACCCCTTCAAACTCCGCGCATTATACGCCTACGCTTAAATATGGAGTGGACCGCTTCCATCTCCCTGTGGCGTTAGTTATATTGCTTCTCGTTATGGAATCCCTTCTCGGCACCCGTCGCCGAATGCACATACACCACACCGCATTTATCCTGCTTATTATAAGCATTTTATATGCAAATACACCCCTTTCTGCCGCGACCAACGATCCGCCGGAACCACACACCCCGCGCGAGTTTTATAACGCGGGCACCCAACAACTTAACAACACGAACTTGAATCAGGCCGAATCTTATTTGCAAACCGCCGTTGCCTCAAACGACCCCCGTGTTCAATCCACCGCCCTTTTTAATCTCGGTCACACCCGCTTTCGTCAAGGCATCGAGGCCTTGAAGGAAATCGCCAGCGGTCAGGTCCAACAACAAGCCAAAAACATCCTGGCCAACTCGGCTGACAGCTTGGTTGACGGAAGCAATGCGTTGGCATCCAGTAACATCGATGCCATCACCGCCGCATACAGGCGAGGCCGGGGAGCCCGCAAAGAACTTAAAACAGTCACACAAGTCGTTAAGCGGGCGATGGACACGCACAGCAGCGTTTTGCTCAAGTGGCAGCGCGCTTCTGGAGACTTTAAAAGCGCTTTTGAACTGAATCCATCCGACGCCGCAGCAAAAGCCAACGGCGATTTCGTCGATGCCAACATTGCTCAACTGATTGACATGCTGCAGCGCGAGCAAGAATCCTCCATGTTCCTTAAAGGCGATAGCGAAAAAGTAAAACGCATGATGGCGGAATTAAAAAAACGTCTCCCAAAAGACAGCGAGGATGCCAAGGATGACGGGGGTGATGAAGAAGAGGAAAACGATAAACCCAAGGAACCCAGAAAAGGCGATCAGGAGGCCCCGGCGCAAGAGGGCAAAGAGAAAAAAATGGATCGCGACGAAGCCATTCGATTGATGGAATCGCTTAAATTGGATGCCAATCGAAAGCTGCCCCTGGGTTTGGAACAGACCGGAACACCTAAAGACAACAATGGACGCAACTGGTAAAATACACCTATCGGTCTTCGCAAGATTATTATGCCTGCTGTTTGGCCTTTGCATGGTGCTTGCGGCACCGGCGCAGACAAACCCCGACGTGTTGAGCACATTGATGCTTCAACAACCGTCGATCGATGTCGATGCCCCAGTGGTTGTCAATGCACAATTCGATCCTCCGATAATTCCTGCAGGCGCCATAGTCACCTTTCGAATCACCCTCAATGCCATGAATGAGTCGGTGCAACTTCCATCTGCGCTCCCCAATCCCCCGGGCTTGGAATTGGTCGCAGGTGGACGCGGCCAGCTTTTTCTCCCCAACGGCAACAAACTGATTCCGCGCACCACCATTAATTTCAGGGCGTCGGCGAATAATCCAGGCAACTACGTCATACCATCCTTTTCGCTGACGGCTTATGGCAAGTCGATCGTCGTTCCTCAAGCTCATTTAACTGTCACTGCTGCCAACGTGGCCGCCACCCCAGGGAGTCCCACCGTTGTGGTGGAGTTGCCACCCGGACAATTCTACACAGGGCAGGCCATTCCGATAAAAATCCTACTTCTCGACACCGGCAACAACAGTGTGCAGGGCATGACGCAACTTCAAATCCAAGGGGACGCTTTCATGATGGATCCCACGTCGATACGCCAGCGTCGCGATATCACCACCCGCAACGGCAAGTCCTCAATCGCAATGGTTGCGGAGGTGCTCGTCACACCCATCCGCCATGGAAAAAATCAGCTTCTGGCCCAAGTCAACGCGATCATTAATCCGGCACTATTCGGCCCAAATCCCAATCCCGCCCTTTATATGCCTCTGGTGGATTCGGCCCCGGTGACTCTGGACATTCTACCATTGCCTAAAACAGGCGAGTTACCTGGATTCACGGGCGCAATGGGACATTTTCAGCTTGAACCGCCCAAGCTTTCCTCGGATGAAGTCCGCGCTGGCGACCCTGTTACTCTCACTGTTATTGTCAAAGGCGAAGGTAACATTTCACGATTCCCATTACCCCGCCCCGTCAGCACTGCGTTATGGCAGGTGTTTCCGCCGACCACGGATGCCCTAACGCCAAACACCTCTCCATTTTCTGGAGTGCGCAGTTTTAGTTACACCTTGATTCCGTTAAGTGACCGCTTGCGCGCGACTCCCGCCATTCCATTTGCTTTTTTTGATCCACAGCAAAAGAGTTTTGTCGATATCACCATTCCACCAGTTCCGCTTAAAGTGAATCCCGCGCCGGGTGGCGCGCAGCCGCAAACCCTTCCATTGGCTCCCTCATTAGCCGACTCGGAAACCTCAAACAATAATGGAGAAGCCGCTCAATCCGTGATGACTGGCCTGGCGGAAACACCTGGCAGGAAGGCTTGGAGTTATGCTCCATTGCAGCAGCGCCCCTGGTTTATCGCGCTGCAACTCCTGCCGACAAGCATTCTGAGCGCCCTTTGGTTTTGGAACCGCCGCCGACAATACTTCGCGCTGCATCCGGAAGTGGTTCGAAAGCACGAGGCGCAGCGGGCCTTCAAAGCAAATTTGAGGGCGCTTAAGAAATCTGTGGCACGCCAGGATGCGCCTGGATTTGTCGCCGCCGCCATCGCCGCCATGCGGGTGGTTTGCGCGCCCCAATCCGCAGCCAATCCCAACGCGCTGGTCTGCGAGGATGTGCTCAATACGTTAACGCCGGAAGAACGTGCGGGAACGCAGGGAACTCTTATTAAAAGCGTGTTTGCCGCAGCGGACGGGGGGCGTTTTTCACTCCAGCCCGCCACCGCCACCACCACTCTATCGCTGTGGCCAGAATTGGAGAAAACCCTCTCCATGCTTCAACGAAAGCTGTTATGACCATCACACTCCAACCAAAACTGATGGATTTAAAGACCCAGAATCTGGAGTGCTCCCGAACCCGTTCATGGGACGTTTGGTTTTCGGCCATCCTCCTGGTCCTTCTTGGTGTTTATACTGAAAATTGTCTTTGGGCCAAACCACCCGACGCCTTTTTTCAAGACGGCCTTCAAGCCTATATCAATGGCGACTACGAGTCCGCAGCCCGAACGTTTCAGACCGTTTTATCGAATGCCCCGGCTTCAGGCGTCCTTCATAATCTCGGCAATGCGGACTGGAAATGTGGGCGTAACGGTCCTGCCATTCTTGCCTGGGAACGCGCCAATTGGTTGGAACCCTTCAATGCAAACACCCTAGCCAATCTCCGTTTCGCCCGCAAAACCGCTCACCTTGAAGCGCCCAATCTGTCCTGGTATGAGATTTGTTCCACCTGGCTGTCATCCCGCGCGTGGGCATGGCTTGCCATGATCAGTTTTTGGGGCGGATTGGCGATGGTGATGCTTCCTGGGAATTTGCGCAAACGTCGGACGGACTGGCTTCAAGGAGTGGCTGCAGGAGCTTTCGCAGTTTTTTTCATCTGCATTCCAGCCCTGGCAGGCATCCATACCCGCTCCTCGTTGGGCGTGATTCTCACAGATCAGACCCCGCTGCGTTTGACCCCCACTCGTGAGGCCCAAATTCTTGGCAAACTTCAAGCCGGCGAAATCGCGCGCCTCGAAACGGCCCGTGGCAACTACCTCTATATCAGGGCAGGCAATGACTTTGCAGGATGGATCAAACGAACCGAATTTGGACTCATCAGCCGCAACAGTTCAAATGACTGAAAGGATCCCTTAACTGAGGTCATCCGATGCGGAACGAGATGCGCTCGATCAAGTCCTTCCCAAAACTGTGTTGCAAACGCTGGAGGATTTCACGACGCCGGTAACGCACGATTTCGCCCAACCAGACGCTGCTGTCCACATTGATGAACAGTGTGCCTTTAAAAAGACCGGCCGGCTGCGCATGGGAGACCACATCGGGCGCCATCGAATGATTCCAAACCTTGAGCACTTCCGCGTCGGAGCGACGCTGGTCCAGTTTAAGGTTTTTCAATACACCTGCCAGCGTTTGGTGGATCGGCTGGGCCGCGTCCTGGTGCGCGACTTCCAACGGTCTTAAATCCACACCCCGCCATTCCGCCATGACTCTTTGAAGAGGTGAGCGGGCTGGCACAAACGGTTGACTATCGAATCCCGGTTTCCAAGCCATTACCGGCTCAAATTATACTTTGGCATAGCGCTCGTCCAGAACCAGAACACCATGGGGTGGCAGATCGTAATTGCCGGAAAAGGTGTTTCCGGTCAAAAAATCGTGCATTGGCTTGTAAAACTGGATTCGGACGTGAGAATTCTGATGGTTAATGAGGAAATATATTTTCGCGTCATCTTTTTGGCGCATGCAGACTTCGACCGTATCAGGAACTTTCAGCAGGGGAAAAAGACCGCATAGTTGACGTAACCACATCGCCAAATCGTAATAGAACGCTTGATGGCTGACTGTCCCCACATAAATCGCGCGCCCCAGTCCAAAGGTGTTGATTGTAATGGCCGGTTTGCCCGCATAGAAATCCTTCGAATAAGTCGCCAAAACCTGGCATTCACGCGGCTCAATGATATCGCACCATATCCGGGCGGGATGCAGATGGCTGGTGGGAAAAGTTCCCTTGAACGCCAGATTATTCTCCTCCCCTGGAGGTAAAAGATCAAATTCCAGAACCTCGAGACCAAACACATCCGTCAGATCGTGAGGATAACCCGAATCCGGTGCCATCACATGCTCATCGACCAGGCCCGTGTTGCAAGTGCTGATCAGTGTTCCTCCATTCTGCACATAGAGCTTGAGCAAATCGGCTTCACCGCCCGCCAGCATGTGAAGCGAAGGCGCAATCACCAGTTTATACTTGGAAATATCTTCCGTTGGCCGTGCAAAATCCACCGAGATATTCCGATCGTGCAGTGCATTATAATACATCTGAATATGGTCTCTCAGCTTGAACTCCTTGGTTGGCTGCCAGCCATATTCCATCACCCACTCGTTTTCGTGAGAAATCAATATGCAGGCGTCAGCCACCACTTCGGTTCCCTTGATCGCCGGGGCCAGAAGCTTCATTTCCTCACCTATCTGGCATATTTCCTTGTAAGTATGATTATCGCCCCTGCCGTCATGGGTTAGAACGCCTCCATAAAATTTTTCCGATCCGATGCGCGGCTGACGCCATAAAAAATATAATACCCCACTGGCGCCGCGTGACAGCAGTTGATAGGTAAACATTCGAACAACACCGGGACGCACCAGGGAATTCACCTCTTGCCAGTCCACGTTGCCCGCCTTTTGTTCAATCACCCAAAAGCCCGGCTCTCCGTCCGGGGTACGCACATTTGTTTTCTTCAAAGAACGCATCATGTCCATTTCACAGGCGATCTCGGAAGATCGTGATTTGACGGTGGCGTTGCTGTCCAACGCAACGAAATCCAGAACCTCGGCCACATCGAAATGATCGAAAGGCCTTGATAATGCACGTAAATTGCTTGTGACAGGGCACTTCGGTGTTAATTCGTGCAACAAATCCGCCTGCATCTTCACAAAAGCCACAATCGTATCGCTGGAAAACCGCATCCAATCAGTCATCAACGCCGGATTGTGCCAGGTTGGCGCTTCGCGCGGCATGGGCACTTGCGACCAATCGGTGACCAACTGCCCCCAAAACCGCAATCCCATGGCATCGTTCAATTTGTCGATGCTTCCATATTTGGACTTTAGCCACGACTGCCAGTCACGGCAGGTTTCCTCATTGAATGAGGCATGCGTATTATGCCCGGCCAGACCATTGTCAATCTGCCAACCTATCAATTGGGGATGGTCTCCCAATTCCCCTGCCATAGCCCGAATAATCCTCTGGCAATAAACCCAATAGACATCACAATTGAAGCAATACGCACGGCGGCTGCCCGCATGCTTCACAATGCCTCGATAATCCACCGGAAGAATTTCAGGATGACGTTGTGTTAGCCACAACGGCGGAGCGGCCGTAGGAGTGCCCAGAACAACCTTGATGCCGTGCTTGCCCATCGTGTCCATGGCCCGCCGCATCCAATCGAAATGAAAATCGCCCTCGCTTGGCTCATACATGCCCCAGGCAAATTCGCCCATCCTCACCACATTAATCCCCGCTTCCTCCATCAAAAGAGCGTCCGTTTCCCAACGGCTCTCGGGTTCTTCAGGAGTTCCTGCGTAAGGGAAGGTCCAATGTTCAGGGTAGTAATCGACTCCAAAATACATAAGTCAGTTGGGTTTAACCCAATATATTGGTTCTAGTGAATTATGCAAGAATAAAGTCAATAATGTTGTAGGGACATTTTGCAGCCACACAACCATTGCATCCACTCGAAGACGCCTCCCAAATCCCTTCAACTATCCCGTGACAATTCTTTCTGAAGAAGGCAGAAAATAGGTCATGCGCATCCTTTTGTTTTCACCACGCTCAATCCTAATGAACCTGTGCGGCGCTCAGGGCGTTCGTCATGCCCTGGCAACTTTGGTCGTTGCGGTCGCACTCTTTAGCACAAAACCACTTTTAAACGCTGCCTCCCCCGCGCAAGGTTGCCATCAAATCCAGGTCGTGGATTCCCAAACCGGCAGAGGGGTTCCATTGGTCGAATTGGATACGGTGGATCGCATTCGTTACGTAACCGACAGTGCCGGACGCATTGCGTTTCAGGAACCGGGTTTAATGAATCAAACGGTCTTTTTCTCCGTGCGCAGCCATGGTTATGAACTGGCGCCGGACGGCTTTGGGATTGTAGGAACCCGTGTTGAAACCAAGCCTGGAGGAAAGACCATCGTAAAAATCAAACGGGTAAACATTGCGGAACGCCTCTATCGGACCACCGGCGCGGGGATTTACCGGGATAGCGTGCTCGTCGGTGAATCCGCGCCATTGGCTCAACCTTTGCTCAACGCCCAGGTTGTCGGCCAGGATAGCGTTCAATCCGTACTCTATCGTGGTCGGATCTATTGGTTTTGGGGCGATACAGCCCGCCTGAGTTATCCCTTGGGAAACTTTCGAACCAGTGGCGCCACGTCTCTTTTGCCGGCGTCTGGTGGTCTCGATCCCTCATCAGGCATTAACTTCCAATACTTCAGCAATGCGGACGGTTTTTCCAAAGGCATTTGCCCGTTCGAACCCCCGGAGGGTGTGGTCTGGATCGACGGTCTTCTCACGGTTGCTGACGATACGGGTCGGGAACGCCTGATCACGCATTTTGCCCGATTAAAAGGACTCGGAGCCTTGCTGGAACATGGGTTGGCCATATACAATGACGACAAGGAGGAATTTGAACGCCATGCCGCATTCAAAATTGAGGAATCCTGGCAATGTCCGCGTGGACCTGTTTTCAAACACCGCGAAAAGGACTGCGATTATTATTATTTCTGCACGCCATTCCCCAATGTCCGAGTGCGTGCCGAACTCAAATGCATGGTCAATCCCTGTTCATACGAAGCGTGGACCTGCCTTGCGGAGGGCAGCGCCTCAGATGCAGCAAAAGCACATTTGCAGCGCGACTCCAACGGGCAATTGATTTATCGATGGACCACCAACGCGCCACCCACCGGGCCTGTCGAGGAAAGAGCATTGATTAAGAGCGGCCTGATGAAAAACGAGGAGGCCCATTTTTCACCAATCGATGCCGTTTCGGGCAAAACCATTCGCATGCACGGAGGCTCGGTGCGCTGGAATCCATGGAGGCAACGTTGGATTCTCATCGCGGTTCAGCAGGACGGCACTTCTTTTCTGGGCGAGGTTTGGTATGCGGAAGCAAAACAGCCCACCGGCCCATGGCTTAAAGCCAGAAAGATCGTCACCCACGATCGTTACACCTTCTATAATCCCATTCACCATGCCTTCCTGGACCAGGAGGAAGGCCGCGTGATTTACTTTGAAGGGACATACACCAAGGAATTTTCCGGCAACCCAGAAGCAACACCACGCTACGATTATAACCAGGTCATGTATCGTCTGGACCTGGAGGATTCGAGACTCTTCGATGCGCGCGAAAAATAGAAGCGTCATCAGCGTCGATCTTGAACTTGACTTGAAAAGCGCAAAATCCGCGCGTTCCGATAGGACTTGGATATTCAATGGAATCTGCTATAGATTGTCGCATGAAGAGACTTGCGATCGTTTTGGTGGCCACAGGGTTGGCGATGACGGGTTGCGGGAAAAAAGCGGAAACCCCCAAACCACCCGCCACAAATACCACTTCCGAAGTTGGAAACCCTTTAACACTGCCAGCCGATTATCTCGGAGCCATCAATCGGGCTCAGAAGGTCGCCATAAAGACTATCGACACAGCATCACTCAGAAAGAATATCGATCTTTTTTATGCACAGGAAGATCGTTACCCCAAGGATTTGAACGAATTGATCGCCAAGCATTATCTGCCTGAACTCCCAAAGCTGCCGCGCGGGACGGAGTATGATTACGATCCCAAGACAGGCGCTATAAAGGTGCTGAAGACGCAGTAATCTTTTGCATCGTCCATTGATGATTCCGGCTGGCGTTTGAAGGCGATGCCGTATCGGCGAAGACTCGTTTTGCGAGCATCTTCCCTCGGGGTGCTTGCTTATCGACAAAATTCGTTACTCCCGGAATTTTGGTCTGGCAAAACTGTTGTGTTCTCCATTAGGGTTTGTAAATCTTTCGAATGATCGACCAGATAATCATATTGGATTTTGGATCGCAGTACACGCAGGTCATTGCCCGTCGCATTCGGGAATGCAACGTGTATTGCGTCATACTGCCCTTCAGCACACCGGCGGCAAAAATCGCTGAATTGAAGCCTCGCGGCATCATTCTGTCCGGCGGTCCAGCCAGTGTGTATGCTGCGAGCGCGCCGCTGCCCGACCCGGCCATTTTCAAGTTGGGCGTTCCAATTTTGGGGATTTGCTACGGGCTGCAATTGATCGCCCAATTCATGGGCGGCAAAGTCGAGTCCGGCACCAAGCGCGAGTACGGCAAAGGACAGCTCAAGATCACCGATCCAGCCTGCGTGCTCTTCCAAAATCTGCCCGGTGAACTTCAGGTTTGGAATTCGCATGGCGACAAGATTACCAAGCTGCCCAAAGGTTTCAAATCCGTGGCCGTCACGGAAAACTCCGATTTTGCCGCCATTGAAGAGCGGAAAAAATCCATTTTTGGACTCCAGTTCCATCCGGAAGTGGTCCATACCCCGAAAGGCTCGGTCATCATCAGCAATTTCGTTCATGACATCTGCGGCTGCGGCAGGGATTGGACGATGCGCAATTATGTGGACCAGGCGGTGGAACAAATCCGCGCGCAGGTGGGCAAGGAACATGTGATCCTGGGCTTGAGCGGCGGTGTGGATTCCAGTGTGGCTGCGGCATTGCTGCACAAGGCCATCGGCGATCAATTGACCTGCATTTTCGTCAATAATGGCCTTTTACGGGCCAACGAGGCGGATACGGTTCAGGAGGTTTTTGGCAGGAATTTCAAGATCCGCCTCAAGTACGAGAATGCCTCTGCCTTGTTTTTGCGAAAACTTAAAGGAGTCACCGATCCAGAGCGAAAACGAAAAATCATTGGCGGCACCTTCATTGATGTTTTTCAGAAATCGACTCAGAAAGTGGGCAAAGCGCGCTTTCTGGCCCAAGGCACCCTGTATCCGGACGTCATCGAATCCGTGCCCATTGCCGGCAATCCCGCCTCGATGATCAAGAGCCACCACAACGTGGGCGGTCTACCCAAGAAAATGAGGATGCAGTTGGTCGAGCCATTGCGCTGTCTCTTCAAAGATGAAGTCCGCCAATTGGGTTTGGAACTGGGATTGCCCAAGGAGATCGTTTTTCGCCAGCCTTTCCCCGGCCCCGGTCTGGCGGTTCGCATACTGGGCGAAGTCTCCGCCCGACGTCTGGAAATTCTGCGCAACGCCGATTCTGTAGTTGTGCAAGAAATCAAGAACGCCGGCTTGTATTACAAGATCTGGCAAAGCTTCGCGGTTTTGTTGCCAGTCCGCAGCGTGGGCGTAATGGGCGATGAACGCACCTATGATTACACCATAGCCGTCAGGGCGGTGGAATCCCAGGACGGCATGACCGCCGACTGGGCCAAACTCCCCTACGATGTGCTTGAAAAAATTTCCAACCGCATCATCAACGAGGTTAAAGGCGTCAACCGTGTCTGCCTCGACATTTCGAGTAAACCACCGGCGACCATCGAGTGGGAATAAGCCCATGGGCTTTTTGCCCTGTGCCTATCGATGCATTGCAGGAACGTGGTTGTAACTGAATTGTACCCTGACCAATTTCCCCTGTGCCGCTTGTCTAGCTCAGTGGTCAAAAAAGCAAAACGGGATTATGGCCATTACGACCACAATCCCGTAAAATCGGGAATCCCCATCGCAATTCGTTTTATTGGGGCTTTAAGCTATTTTGCGGCCAATTCCGCCTTTGTTTCGCTCTGCAAATCGTCCAATTCGGGCTTGATCCCCATTTTTTCCTGGGTGGACATTCGGTCGATGAACAGGATCCCCTGTAGATGGTCGTACTCGTGCTGGATGGCGCGGGCCAGCAAACCGCCGCATTCAAATTCCTGCGTCCTTCCCTTTTGATCCAGGGCTTTGACTGCGATACGCTCCGGGCGCACCACATCCGCATAAATTTCAGGGAAACTCAGGCAGCCTTCCGGCCCGGCCACGCAATCCCCCAATGGTCGAATTTCCGGATTCACCAATGCCATGGGCATGAATGCATCCACATCCACCGACTCCCCTTTGAAGCTTAGCGTGGAGGGACGATCCTCCATGTCGCGCACGTCGATGACCGCCAATTGCAGCGCGCGGCCCACTTGTTGTGCGGCGAGGCCAACGCCTTTGGCAGACTCCATGGTCTCGTACATATCCGTGATCAACTGAACAATATCCGGTGTCAGCGACTCGACTCTGGCACCCTTCTTGCGCAGAACGGGATGTCCATATTTGACTATCGGTAAAATCATTTTCTTATTCCGTCTAACAAAACCAATGCCGCATCTCAACCCATGGGATTGCCGATGCGCGCTCAAATCCAGACCAATATAGCCACCCTCAGCGCGCTGGCAAATACAGACACGTCCAAACGTCCTGATGTCCTGAAGGCGAGATAAAACCATCCCGGGACATTAAAAACGGGCCGGAGAACGTTCCGGCCCGTCATTTAGACCATCCGTCTGGATAACGTTATTCCTTGGGCCATTTCGTCAACATGCCACTCAACTCCTTCATGTTCGGGCTCTTGGCCGTCCGCACATAATAGCCGCTGGTGCTCACGCCCGTCATCAAGCTCATGGCGTTATCGAATCCGAGCATCTTGCCCAGGCAGAAGCCCGAGTTAAAATGATCGCCCGCGCCGGTGCTGATCAACGGCTTGGCGCAGAACGGCCCTTTCACCACCTGCACATCGTCCTTGCTCGCGGCCGCGGCAAAAGCCACGGGATGGATCACAACCGTGTTGATCTTCACCTGTTTCTGAATTTCCGCCGCGAGCGCCGCAATACCTTCAGCCGAATGATCCTTCATTTCCAGGCCCAGCACTTCGGCGATTTCAAACCCTTCCTTCTCGTTCAAACCCAGGATGCAATCGAAATACTTCTCAAATCCCTTCATCAATTTGAGCGCGCGCGCGATTTCCTTCGCGGAACGCTTCTCGGGATCAGCCAGATCAAAGAACATCTTCCGGCGCGGACCGGTCAGCTTGGGACACAACTCCTTCTGCATCGCCTCCCATATTTCGCTCATGTAGGGAATCATCGTCCAGTTCACGAATCCCACCAGGGCGCACTTGTTGAATTTATCCGCAAACTTCGCCTCGCCATAGTTCGCTTTGATATTGGCCCAATTGACGTCGTTCAACTGCGTCATCTTGCCAAGCATCAGTTTGCCATCCTCGAATTCAAGGGCGTCGGTATGCGCCGCCTCGCAAATCGAATGCACATCCGCCTTGCGCGCAAACTCCTGGAACACCGGATGCAAGTTTGGAAAGCCCAAGGCACCGACATAGGTGACCTTGATGCCAAAGCTGCTCAAGGCGTTGGCCATGATCGGACCATTGCCACCGAGCTTGGTCATTTTGGTGACCATCTCGATATTCGCGCTTTTGTTGGCCGCCGCTGCAATCCGTTCAGCCAATTTTGTAATGGTGGGAATCCGTGTGAAAGCTTTCGCGCTTTGTCGGCTGTCCACCATGTGGATGATCTCGTCAACAAATCCATCGAGGCCGACGAAAGCCGCCATTTTACCCGCGCGATCAATCGCGCTGAGAAGCTCTTGAGCACATTTTTTCCGCAGTTCAGGTGAATTGATCATAATATTGTCTTGAATCGACCAAGGTTCTGGCATGAACCGGAGGAAAGTTCAACCCGAAATCCGCAGAATTGAGGTAAAATACTGATTTGAAGTCGGTTTCAGTCCACCTTCACAGCGCAAATCTCCAGAATCCGCTCCAAATCGTCGTTGTTCATGAAATGGATAGTGATGGCTCCCTTGCCCTTGCGGTAACGCAGCTTAACTCTCGCGCCAAACCGTTGCTGCAGAAGCACCTGGATGTCTGAGGCATTCGCGTCCAATGGCGCCTTCAAATGGCCAGGTTTGGGTACTTTGGACACATCTGTGGACAGATTTTTCAGGCGCTCCAACCATTCTTCCAACGCCCTGACACTCAATCCATTGTTGATGGTTTCATGCGCCGCCAGCACCTGGTCAGCAGCCGTTTCCAGACCCAGAATCACTTTGGCATGCCCGGCGGTAATCTCCCCCTTGCGGATAAGCTCCCGCACTTCATCCGGTAACTTCAACAACCGTAATGCGTTGGCCACCGAGGCACGATTTCGCCCCACCTTCACCGCCGCCTCTTCCTGGCTTAAATCGAACTGGGCGATCAATTGCTGATAACCCTGCGCTTCTTCGATGGGATTGAGATTTTCTCGCTGAAGATTCTCGATGAGCATCATTTCGAGAACGGCTGCGTCGTTGGCTTCACGGACAACCACTGGAACTTCCGTCAGGCCAGCCATTTGCGATGCGCGCCAGCGCCGTTCGCCGGCGATCAACTCAAAATCCCCTTCCTTCGGCCGCACCACCAGCGGTTGTATAACACCTTGGGAACGAATGGAATCCGCCAGCTCCTGCAATGCCTCTGGAGTAAAATCTTTGCGCGGCTGCAATACACTCGGATGAATCCGGGTAATGGCAACCTTGCGCGTATCACCGGGCCCCGTCGGCGCCGATGGCGTGGGCGTTAGTGATGCGTTTGTAATGGGCTTGGGCGCAGCGGGTTTGGAAGGCTGGCCACCCCCCAGCAACGCGCCCAAACCACGTCCCAAGGCTGATTTTGACATGCCGTGGAGAGTGTCCCATGGCCCGGTCCTTGTCAATCACGCCATTCCCTCCAAAAAAAAGTTGAGATATTGACCCCCAAACCATCGGCCTCTATCCTGTTTGCATGGTGACATTTATCTCATCATGCTCCCGCGCCGCAGTCGGTGAAGGCGCGAGCTGGCATTTGATTTGCTCCCCTTGGATGGAATGGTGCTGCAACGCCTTTTGAACGCACAACATCCAATTACCTGGCCGCAGGCGACTCCCTGGCTGGCGCTGGCTCCAATGCAGGATGTAACCGACCTTCCCTTTTGGAAGCTGCAGTCGGCTTATGGCGGGCCTGATCTGTTTTTCACCGAATATTTCCGAGTGCATGCGGTTTCGCGTCTGGATAAGGACATCCTGCGCGGAGTCACGGAGAATACGACTGGCAAGCCGGTCGTCGCGCAAATCGCCGGAGAGGACATTCCCTCCCTGGTGAGAATCGCCCGAGCCCTTCAGGCTTATCCTGTGGCCGCCATCGATTTGAACCTGGGTTGTCCCGCGCCCATCGTGTGCCGCAAGAATGCGGGAGGTGGTCTTTTGAGGAATCCGCCCAAGGTCGATGCCATTTTGGGAGCATTGCGGGAGGCGATTAAAATTCGATTCACGGTCAAATGCCGACTGGGCTGGGAATCGCCGGATGAATTTTCCGCGCTTCTGGATATCTTTTCCAAACATCAGCTTGATCTCGTCACGGTGCATGGGCGCACGGTTCGGCAGATGTATGGAGGCGAGGTCCGTTACGACCTGATCGGCCAGGCGGTCGCTTCACTACGCTGTCCCGTGTTGGTGAATGGGGATCTGGATACGGCGGAAAAAGCAGTTGCGGTTCTGGCGCAGACTGGAGCGGCGGGTGTCATGATCGGGCGCGGAGCGGTGCGCAATCCGTGGATATTCAATCAGATTCGGCAGGTCCTGCGTGGAGAAATCCCCACGCAACCCACCGGGCGGGAGGTGGGAGATTTTTTGAAGGGTCTGTTTGAAGCCGTAGGGCCCGCGCGTATCCATCCCCGGGCGCATATCGAAAAGTTCAAGAAATACCTGAATTTCATTGGGCCGGCGATCGATCCGAATGGCGAATTCATTTTTCGCGCGCGCCGGATGGCAGCGGAAAACGAGTTCCAGGATCTTTGTGCAGAGTTTTTGTCACATGACCGCCAGATGCCGCTGACGGTTTGGACGGCCCGCGAGTTGCCACTGCGTGGGGTTGGCGGGGGGAATGGATAATGGACACATGGGGTTTGAGAGCGGAAAAATGCTCACGCGAAGACGCGAAGAGAATGAATGCAGGACGGATGGTTTGTGTTGAGAGGGGTGCTGTCCAAGGAACAATGCCTGGTATTTGTGTGACGCCCATACAGGGCTGTTTTTGTTGGTGTGTTGATTACCTGGGCCTCCGCTCGAAGACTCGCTCCAGCCCAGGCTATCATGTTGCGGCCCTTCGGGCCTGAGGTTCGGCGTTGTTGTCATGCCATGAATCGATGTTCGGTTTAATGTCGCTAAGCTGGGGTGCATGACAAAATTCAGGTAGGCGGCAAAAGCATAAAGGACGAAAACGCGAAAGACGCCCGGTGAGGGCACTGGGCCAACAGGTGATGCGCCTGAATATGTTGTATGCCACGCACCTTCGTGCGGCGTCCGGTTTCCGGCCAACAACCATCGTTAAATTCCTGCTATCATCGTTACGTATATATTTCCATGCGCATTTATTGGCTTTTTCCTGGCGCTGAAGAATTTTGTCTTACGGCCAAAGAGAAAGGACCCAATATTATTGAACCTATCCCAGCCCTCCATTGGCATGAAGGCGAGGGAGAGGACCGGTGCCGCAGACGTCATCCACATCCACCTTCAGGACGTCCTCGGGACGATTGGGATCGTGCTGCAATGCCGGATGCGAAATTGATGCAACGCCTACAGCGTTGGGAAAAATATGGAGGGTGAACGATGACCCCGGGTGGCTCGTTCCTCGCGACCCGGGGCTGAATGATTGCAATCCCTGCAGGATTGAGCGGACGGGACGATTGCGAAATTCGGGTGAGGTTGGTTGATCGGGGCTGGATGATACGCATCCGATATCGTGGCGCTCCCGCCGGGCCTTCCATCAACAAACCGGCAAAATAGGATGGCTCGGCGGGAGCCTCGCCTGCAACGCCGCGCTGTTTCAAGCTTGCGCAGCTTTGCATCATAAAGTAACTTTGTGTCACAAAGCAAGCAACCTTGACAGGGCCAGATGAACACAAAAACGCACGACGGTGGACGGCGCAGGAGCCTCTGGAAGACCCCGGCAGTGATCACTGCGCTCCTCCTGGGGGTGCCCTTGCTGCGGAGCCTTTTTGCGGGTGAATGGGGCTGGGATATCCGCGCCTTTCTTCTTGTCGGCGCTGTCGGCACTCTGCTCTTCAGCATCGGTCTGACGTTTCAGATGGTAATCAGGAAGCTTGGCACACCGGTGTACCGAGCCGCCGTTGGCGTTGCGCTTGTGACGGTGTTTCTGCTCGTCTGGGGGAACTTTGTCCAGGGTGCTGACGACGTTAATCCTGCGGCCTTCGGCTATTTCGTGGTGCCCATGGTGGGGATCATTGGTGCCGCCATGGCGCGCTTCCAGCCAAATGGCATGGCCCGCGTCCTGTTCGTGACAGCGCTCGTTCAAGCGTTGGTCCTGGTGATTGTGCTGATTATTCGAAATCCCCAGGCTACGCCGTGGTCAGCGGCTGTATTGCGCGGGTTTGTTGGGAATGCGTTTGACGCGATGCTGTTTGCCGGGTCGGCGTGGTTGTTTCGGAAAGCCGCGCGTGGGGAACCCGCACCGGGCGCGGTATAACTGCAAGGAACCCGGCCATCGTGTCCAAGTTGAAATCGAATGCCCTCTGCGATCCTTCGTTGAGCCCGGTCGTTGATCACACCCCCACCAATTTCCAGAGCGCCACCGTCCTTCCCTTGCTCGCGATCAGGTATCGCAGCGCATCGGCGGTGTCATCGCCACCGTTGCCGTCTTCATACAGATTGACCATCAGCACGTCCCCGGGCCGACTCGGACCGTGTTGTAATGCCGGATGCGAATTTGATGCAACGCCGACAGCGTTGGGGAAATTATGGAGGGTGGTCGATGACCCCGGGTGGCTCGCTCCTCGCGACCCGGGGCTGAAAGATTGCAATCCCTACAGGATTATGCGGATTGGACGATTGCGAAATTCGGGTGCGGTTGGTTAATCGGGGCTGGATGATACGCATCTGGAATCGTGACCCTTTTCTTTTGACCGTCCATCCCCCGCCGGTTAATGCTTGGGAGTGCTTGGGAGTATTGGTTGAATCATGCAAGGACTGGCAAAGAAGTGGATCAACGATTGGATCGAGGGACTTGGGCGGGTCGTGCTGCTCGGGATTGAGACCCTATCATCCATCGCCAAAAAAAGATGGGAAGGCCTGAGCCTGCTCGATCAGCTTTATTTTATTGGGGTCAAATCC
Organism: Verrucomicrobiia bacterium; assembly: GCA_963664225.1. GTDB lineage: Bacteria > Verrucomicrobiota > Verrucomicrobiia > Limisphaerales > UBA1319. The sequence continues at coordinate 5,187,936 of OY760937.1, read as the reverse complement.
CAATCGGTGGTGCTGATCACAGGCGCGTTTACAGGGATGGTCCTTTGCGCGCAGACCTATTTCCAATTTCACAAAGTCAAAATGGACACGGCCACGCTGGCGGTGGTCAGCGTGTCGATGTGCAGCGAACTGGGACCGGTGTTGACGGCGTTGATGGTGGCGGGACGGGTTGGGGCTTCCATGGCGGCGGAGCTGGGCACGATGAAGGTGACCGAGCAAATCGATGCCTTGCGCACACTGGCGGCGCATCCAGTCGATTACCTTGTGGCGCCGCGATTTCTGGCAACCGTTCTGGCCATGCCCCTGCTGACGGCTGAATCGATCGCCCTGGGAATTCTGGCCAGCTACATTGTGGGCACCTACCTGCTGGGAATCGATCCCGCATACGCCTATTACAACATGATTCGCTACACCAGTCCGGGAGACCTGATCATGGGCCTGACCAAGAGTTTCATTTTCGGAGGATTGATCGCGCTCATCGGCTGTTACAAGGGCATGTATTGCGGCGAAGGCGCTGAAGGCGTGGGCCGTGCCACGACCGAAGCGGTGGTCTATGCTTCCATCAGTGTGCTGATCAGCAATTTTTTCATGACCATGACGCTAACCCATCTCCTCCATTGAAGCATGATTGAGGTTCGCCAACTGGAAAAGCGCTTTGGCACCAACCGGGTGTTGGATGGGGTCAGCTTCTCCATTGAACCCGGCGAGGCTGTGGTCATCCTCGGACGCAGCGGCGGCGGAAAAAGTGTCTTGCTCAAACACTTGATCGGACTTATCCAGCCTGACTCCGGGGAGGTGCTCGTCGATGGCCAAAATCTTGCCTGCTTGTCCGAACGGGAGCTTCTGCCCATACGCCGCAAATTTGGCATGCTCTTTCAGGGGGCGGCCCTGTTCGACTCGCTCACGGTGGCTGACAATGTCAATTTCATGCTCCGGCGTGAAAAACGCCTGACCGCCGAGGAGATGGCGCGCAAAGTGGCCGAAACACTGGAGATGGTGGAGTTAAGCGGGGTGGAATCCAAAAAACCGTCGGAATTATCCGGCGGCATGCGCAAGCGCGTGGGACTGGCGCGCGCGATCATTTACCAGCCTCAAATCATTCTTTATGACGAACCAACCACGGGTCTGGACCCCATCGTGGCCGACAGCATAGACCGGCTTATTGTGCGTGTTTCCGAGCGACTCAAGGTTACCAGCATTGCGGTGACTCATGACATGCGCAGCGCGCAGCGGATCAGTCGTAAAATCCTGATGCTGCACGAGGGACGCATTTATTTCTGCGGGCCCACGGCGGAGTTGTTCAAGTCCACCGATCCGATACTGTATCGATTCGTCAACGGCATTTCCACACCTTGAAACCTGTCACATGAACACATCGCGATCCGAATGGAAAGTTGGGTTATTTGTATTAACCGGCCTGGTGTTGCTGGCCTCGCTGCTGCTGCAGTTCTCCAAGGGAAGCAGTTTTTTCAAACCCTCCTATGAAATCCGGCTTACCGCCTCGAACGTCGGGGCCATCAAGCCGAATTCGGGCGTGCTGATGTCGGGAATACAAATCGGGCGGGTGATCGGCGCGGAATTGAATCCAGACGGCAAGTCGGTCACCATTCGCGCCCGGATTTTCAAAAGATACCGCATTCACCCGGATGCGATGTTTGAAATCGATCAATCAGGATTCCTTGGCGACATGTTCATATCGATCACACCGGGGGCCAACAATGGCACCCCGCTTGAGAACGGCGCCGTGGTCCAATGCCGGGAACCCTTCAACATCCAGGACACGGCGCGTTCAGCCGATAACCTGATGAAAAAGCTCGAATCGACCGTCAACCTGGTCAACAAATCTGTGGAGCGGGTGGACCGGGTTCTGCTCGGCGAGCAAACCCTCATTAAATTGACCAACACACTGGATAACCTGCACGGCATGTCTACAAATTTCACCTCCATGGCGGCGGGCATGAATGAATTGATCCACACCAACAGCCTCCAGGTGCAAACCGCCTTGAGCAACCTGGTGGCCTTCTCCACGGAGGCCAACCGCCTGACGGAAAAAATCCAGACGATCATTCAAACCAACGAATCGGGGATTCATAACATGGTCATCAACCTTGAGTCGGCCAGTGGCGATACCCGCAAATTGCTTGCTGATCTCCAAGCCGGGAATGGTCTTGCGGGACAATTATTCAAAAACGAGGAACTGAGCGGGAATTTCAATCACGCGGTTAGCAATTTAACGGTATTAAGCAGCAACTTAACCAAATACGGCTTGCTCTATAAACCAAAGCCGGTAAAACCCATGGTAGTTTATCGGACCCGCCTGCGATCAGGCAATGGCATGGATCAATAAAATATGGCTCTGTGGGTTATTCGATTGTTTTTTTTGGGGCTCTGCACGCTGAGCGGCTATGCCATTACGCAGGTGCGGCCCGACCTCATCACCAACGGACCGATCGTTGGCATCATGATTGGTTTCGGATTGGGGGGCCTGCTGATCGCCATCGACGAGATGATCAAAGGATTCTCCCTGCGCGCCTTCTCAGCGACAACGTTCGGTTTGTTTCTCGGCACCTTGATTGCCTGGATGCTGGACCGCTCGCAATTATTCATCTGGGTCGATGAATCCACGCGCTGGATCATCCGCCTGAGCCTGTTTGTCTCCTTCGGCTATATCGGGATGATTCTGGCCATGCGCAGCAACAAGGAGGATTTCTATCTCATCATTCCCTTTGTGCGGTTTGCCTCTCAGAATAAGCCCGAAAACCTGCTTTTGCTCGACACCAGCGCCATCGTGGATGGACGCGTTGCCGACCTTATCGAGTCGGGTTTTTTGGAGGGAATCATTGTGGTGCCGCGATTCGTGCTCGTGGAATTACACCAGATATCGGATTCCAACGATGCGATCAAACGGGCTCGCGGACGCCGGGGTATGGACATGCTGGAGCGCATTCGAAAGAATACCCGAAACGAGGTAAAAATCCACGAAGGCGATTTTCCAGAGGAAACCCAGGTGGACGCCAAACTGGTGCGTCTGGCCAAGGCACTCAACGCCAAGCTCTACACCAACGACTATAATCTGACCAAAATCGCGGGACTGCAATCCGTTCAGTGCGTCAACATGACGGAGCTGGCCCAGGTGCTCAAGCCTGTGATCCTGCCAGGAGAGACTTTCAATCTGCGGATCGTCCGCGAAGGGAAGGACAAGGGTCAGGGAGTCGGCTATATGGCGGATGGCACCATGGTGGTTGTCAACCAGGCCCAAAACCTGGTGGGCCAGCAAATTCCGGTGCATGTGATCAGCCTTCTGCAAACGGGCGCGGGAGTCATCATCTTTGCGGATATCCAAACGCCCACCACCAGCGCCTGAACCGCAGAACCGGTGCGGCGGAGGGCGAATCCCGGTTTTGGAATGTTTCATCATTGCCACATGAACGCGATCCATGTTTTGATCTGCACATGACGAACAGCGAAGCGTTTGACCTGTTTAAGCAGACCGGAGCGTTACTGAGCGGCCACTTTGTTTTGCGCAGTGGTTTGCACAGCCGGCAATATTTTCAATGCGCATTGGCGCTTCAACAAATGCCCATCGTTGAGCGGTTTGGCGCGGAGCTGGCGGACAAGGTTCGCCATTTGAAACCGCAAACGGTCATCTCCCCCGCCATGGGCGGACTGGTTTTGGGCCAGGAAGTGGCCCGTCAACTGGGCATCCGGTTCATTTTTGCGGAGAAAGAGGATGGCAAGCTCGTGTTACGGCGTGGGTTCAAGATTGCGCCGGGCGAGAAACTCCTGGTGGTTGAGGATGTGGTGACCAAAGGCGGGCGTGTGCAGGAAACCATCGATATCGTCCGTTCTCATGAAGGCATCGTGGCGGGCGTGGCGATGCTGGTGGACCGTTCGAGCGGCGCGCTGCAAATCGGAGTGCCCACATTCAGCGTAATCGCCATGAACATCGAGACTTTCGATCCAGACCGCCTGCCACCGGACCTGGCAGCCATGCCCACATCCAAACCCGGCAGCAAATAGAAAGGGCTGAGGCTTAAGAGGATTTAGGATTTGCCATCCTCCGGAATTGCCTTCATAACATAGCCACAGCGAATCAAAAGAACTTATGGGTTGGATTTCCTATTTAAACCGGGCCGGGTGATCGCACCTCGAGATTATGTTTTGGGAGAAGAAAAACAAAGAGGAGATGCGGTATTACCTGCTGCCTGGAATGGGCCGCAGCAACCGGCGACGCCACCAACAAATCTTTCGATGGGCGGTGGTGGTTGGCATCTTCATCTCCATCGCTTTCGGGGTGTTGATCTACATTCTCAACAAACGCTGACATTCCGCGGCGTGTAAGTCCACGACTGGCCCATTTACCCGCGTATCAACGCTCCGTTTTCTTGCAGCACTGCGGCGACGTTCATGGCATTGACGCGCATGCAAAAAGCAACATCGTCCCGCAATTCCGGATTTTCCAGTAAACGCCTGCCGTTGCGCGCATGTTGCATGGCCCGCATCAGGTCGGCGGCGGAGTCCTGGTAAAGCAGACGTGCCATCTGGGCTGAATCAGACGCGCGCTCGAATTCAGACCAAACCAGATCGCACACCGCTCCGGCCGCCAACGCATCTTCAAAGGAAGCCTCTTCAAAAGTCCCACCGCAAACCAGCAAAAGGTTCTCCACGGAATTTCTCCTGATCCACTCCACAGTGGCGCCGAGGTTCAGAAAACTTCCGGCCAGCACCGCTTTTGCGTGGCGACACGCACGCAGCGCCCGCGTGCCATTGGTTGTGGTCATGGCAATGGCTTGTCCAGCCACGCGTTCCCGGGTGAATTCACGCGGTGAGTTCCCCAGATCAAAATCGATGCCGCCGCTTTGTTCAGCGCGAATGCGCAAACCGTTTCGTTCCCCCGCAAGCAGGGATTGAGGGTGGTCCCGCCGAATAGCCAGCGCCTCCCCGATTTCCGCCACCGGGTAAACAGCGGTTGCGCCGTTGACCAGTGCCGTTGTCATCGAACTGGTTGCCCGGAGCACATCGAAGACCACGCAGGTGGTGCGGGACAATTCCCAGCTTGAAAGCGCGGCGAACTCCGCCGGGCTGAAAAGAACTTGAAGTGTTGCATTCATAAATCCAAGAGACAGGCGGTCGTTCGATCAATGGTTACGTTGAATCACCCTGAAATAATGGAACAAGTATTGTTGCGCGTAACCGGCCCACGGTCCGAACTGAGTCTCCACGAGCGCGTGCATCCGGGCGAGCGGAATTTTTTGCCGTTTGGAAAAATAACATTCCTGCAAGGCCTTCTGAATCCAGACGTCCACCGGAAAAGCCTGCGCGAAACCCAATGAAAAAAGCAGCGCGCAATCGGCAATTTTTCTGCCAACCCCCGGCAATTCCATCAATCGATTACGCGCTTCAATCATGGGCAGCCCGGTCAACGCACCCAGATCCAGGCTGCCACAAGCGATTTGACGCGCGGCCTCCCGCAAGTACGGAGCGCGAAAGCCCATTTTGCAGGATCGCAAATCCGCCTCGGAAACAGCCGCCAATCGCTCGGCTGTGGGAAAAGCGTTCACCTTCGGCCAGCCCGCAGGCACTGGAATTGGCGCGCCATACCGTTGACACAACAACTCAATGACTTGTTGGATTTGGACGATTTGCTTGGTGGACGAAAGAATGAACGAGGCCAGGCATTCCCACGGATCCTGCCGCAAGAGTCGCAGCCCGTGGCAGCATTCAACGGCGCGCCGCATCGGCTCGTCTCCGGGCAGACTGCGGATCACCTGGGCATAATCCACATCCAGTTGGAGATATTCCTCAAGCCATCGCCAGTTACCACAGGGAAGAGCGACTTCTGCTTCGATGCGTCCGTGGCTGGTTTTCAAACGGACCCAGCGGCCATCGACCACGCCGACCCATCCGGCCTCGTGGGGTTTCCATCGAAAAGCCTGCCCCGACTCGATGGTGGCGTTCAGGTCGTAATCCGCCACCTTCCATTGGCTCCGAAGCCCGGCTCCAGGCGCGTTAATGCAGATCACGGCACTCGAAAAGTTGCAGGTGCCGCCAGACATTCCCCTTGAAAAGCACCTCGTGGATTCCCAAGTCCGTCACCGACGCAAATTCCTTCGCCAACCTCTCCGGCGCAGCCCCCGGTTCCTCAGTAATCCTGACATAAATGGCGTTCTGGCCCTTGCGATCTTTGTAGCCGGGCCAGAAAAAGAACTGATTTTCAGGATGGGCGGACGTTTGATAATAGGCCAACGGAATTTGTCTGACACAGGCCCTGGCCTCGGGCAGATAAAATGTAATCTGGCTTGTGATGCCATAGTGATCCCCCACAATGAAAACAGGCTTGCCCTCCTGGAGCAGGTGATTGCGGGCCTCTCCCACCATGGAGGCGGTTTCCTTCCAACCTTGCACACGACGCAGGGGATTGAAACGGGGCGGAATCTGGTAGTGCGTGACTTTGGTGACAATGTTTGGATTGTGCATCAGGACCACCGCCAGAACGCCGATAAACAATCCCGCCAACAGCCCGGTCCGGGCGGGTCTGAATCCGTCGCGCCACTTTTTATCCCAATAAAGGGCGGCACAGGCGAATAACGGAACGACTGCCGGAACAATCCAGTTGGGCAAAACCCGCGAATGAATCGAAAGCAGCGTGTAACTAATGAGTTCCGGGGCGCCCATGCAGAACAAATAGACCAGACGCTCATCCCTTGGTTTTTGCCGCCAGAACGCCACTAAGGCCCACAAGGTGGCCAGCGAGAAGACCGGGTTGAGGAGAAAGATTTCGATGGGGATGAATTCACGAATGTAACGCAAGGTAGGCTGGAATTCTTTTTGAAGGCCGCCATCCGACGCCACATGAAAGACCGTGATCCAATCATGCTGGGCATTCCACAGGAGCACTGGGGTCGCCAGAAGCAAATTGATTCCCAGAGCGAGGTACAATCCGGGGCGCTTCAATTGCCGGCGCCCGGCCGGTGACAGGACAAAATAAACAGCCCAGCATAACCATTGGAACAGGGAGGTATATTTACTCAGGAAACCCAGCCCCATCCATAGACCGGTCCAGAGCCACCAGCGTGTGGAATCCTCACGCACCGCCCGCCATCCGCTGATCATGGCTGCGGTCCAAAACAAAACGGACAGTGGATCGATGGTCATCAAGACGCCCCCCACCGCAAATAGAGGCGTCGCGGTGGCCGCCAAAACCAGGCAGAGCCCCAACCGTGCGCTGGCCAACTGAGCCATGAAACGGAGCAGAATCAAGGATAGTCCCGCCGTGATGAGCGGCGAAAAAAAACGAACGCCAAATTCCGTGTCCCCCCAAATCGAAGTGCCCGCAAGTTGTGTGTAGGCGATCAATGGCGGCTTGCTGTAATAAGAAAGGGCGGGATGTTTGGACCACAGCCATTGATACGCCTCGTCCTCGCTTAAATCGATGCTGCCCCCTGCCAGATAGATCCAGCGGGCCGCTAGCACCACCAGTATAAGGACATACCCTAGATTGAGCCAATGGCGGTCAAGACGAGCCGCATCGTCACTGGCTGGCATGGGCTGCGAAGCTTGCTTTTGGCGTCCGCCAGGCGCCTGACAAAGCACCGGGAGTTTTTCCCACCACAGCGGCCACAGACGACGACCAACGGTGCGCCATGCCATTTGCATCGTCCAAATGACGGCCGCGCCCGCGCCCGCGCCCATTATGGCTCCAACCAGAACATCGCTGGGATAATGCACTCCATTGTACACCCGCGAAAAAGAGACTCCCACAGCCAGCGGCGCCACGACCCACACGGCTTTTCGATAAAACACAAAAGTGACCATCAGAGCGGCAAACCAATTCGCCGCGTGCGACGATGGCATGCTAAAGCTCCCCCCCCGCCCCACCAGCAGCCGCGTGTCGGTCAAGGTCAGAAAGGGCCGGGGACGCGCCACGAGATCTTTGATGGTGTGGCTCAGAAGACCGTCCGCCACGACCAATGAAAAGAGAATGGTGATTACGAAGATGCGTCCTCGCGCCCCGCCCTTGACCAATAGCGCCAAAACCAGAATCGCAACCGCCGCGTTGAAGAACGAATTACCGCTCAGAATGGGCATCAGCCAATCGAATATGGGATTGGTCAACCCCTGGTTGATCCAACGAAAGAGGCTAACATCGATGGCGGATAAAAAAGACATCGTCTGAAGGTCTCAGGATATGGGGCCTTGCAACATGCACCGTAATGCGAACAGGGCTGGTCGCTCCATTAGTATTGCACCAGGGAGCGAACAGGAACGCCGGAAAGGCGTTTTCGCCCATCCAAAAATTTCAGTTCGATCGCAAAGCACATTTCGAGAATGTTCGCCCCGCACTTATTAAGCAGTTGAGCGGCAGCAGCGGCAGTGCCTCCCGTAGCCAGGAGGTCATCCACCAAAAGCACCCGCGCCCCCGGTTGGACCGCATCGGTATGAATGGCGACCGTGCTTGTCCCGTATTCAAGGCTGTAGCTTTGCTCGAATGTCTGAAAGGGTAATTTGCCTTTCTTGCGAATCGGCACGAAAGCCGCATTCAACTTGATGGCGGCGGCGCCGGCAAAAATAAAACCGCGTGCGTCAATGCCCGCGACGACATCGACCATGCCTGGTTTATAATTCCCAACAAGCAAATCGATGCAGCCCGCAAACAACCGGGCATCGCCCAAAATGGGGGTGATGTCCTTAAACTGAATTCCCGGTGTGGGAAAGTCAGGGATATTCCGCACCGCCTGCGCCAACTCCTCGACTGTGACTTTTCCGGGTATCATTTGCGAACAACCTCCAGTTTCTGGATCATTTTGCGCAGTTTGGTCAGTGCAATATTTTGAATCTGCCGCACACGCTCGCGAGTTACGCCGAATTTGGCGCCCACTTCCTCGAGGGTCTTTTCAGTGCCGCCATCCAATCCAAAACGATAACGCAAAATGGTGGCCTCACGCGGATCGAGAGTTTTGACCATTTCCTGCAACATTTTGGTGACTGTCTTGTCCTCCAACTCCTGATAAGGCGTTTCCGCGTTCTCGTCCTGGACGATCTCGGCAAAATTATTCGACTCGTCGTCCCCAATGGGCGCGTCCAACGAGGCCGGACGAATTGCAGCCGTCCGCAACTGGGTCACCCGGCTGGCGGTCATGCCCAATTCTTCAGCCAACTCTTCATCGGTAGGCTCACGTCCCAACTCTTCCTGAAGCTTTAACGAAAGACGGCGCATCTTTGAAATTTTGTCCACCAAATGCACCGGCAGGCGGATGGTTTTGGATTGGTTGGCAAGAGCCCGTTTGATCGATTGCTTGATCCACCAGGCACCGTAAGTGGAGAGTTTTCCGCCTTTGGCCGGATCAAACCGCTCGACCGCCTTCATCAACCCGATATTTCCCTCACTGATCAAATCCAGCAGCGGTAATCCAAGGCCCTCGTAGTCATGCGCGATTTTGACGACAAGACGCAGGTTCGCCTTGATCATCTGCTCGCGAGCCTTTTTGTCCCCTTTTTTAATCCTGGCCGCCAACTCCACCTCCTCGGCAGGTGTGAGCAATTTGACCTGGCCGATCTCCCGCAAATAAAGTTTGATGGCGGTATCGGCATCGTAAGAGGTGCGCTCCTCTTTTTCCTCGGCCGGGACGGTTCTTTCCACATGGGCAGCCCGAACCGGAGCAATGGACGCAGCTTCAGCCTCGAAAGACTCGTCAGCTTTGGACTTCGTGGTTTTTTCGTCCACGGCTTCCTGCTTTTGGGCCTTTATCGGTTTTTTTGCTGTCTTGCCAGTGGCAGAAAGGCGTTTCTTGGTTTTTGTTATGGCCGCCATAATTGATAAAAGGCTATGATATTGGAGACAGCACGCAAGTAAATAAGCAGGCAATTCATTGTCAATGGTAAGCTTTGACGCAGGTGAATACAGTCTATCCTCACAGCCCCCATTTCTTCCACAATTAATAATATTCCGCCGTCAATCCATTGCGACTCATTGCCTCGCTGCACTTCGCCACGAACGACCCGCGATGACCCAAAAATATCGGTCGCAAAAAAAGTTCCACGGTTGCCAGAAGCCGGTTTGAAATGTATATCACACTGCAAAACTATGGCAGATATCAAGAAACCCCTGGTTGGCGTCATCATGGGCAGTCAATCGGACTGGGAAATCATGCAATTCACAGCCCGGCAACTCGAGCAACTGGGTGTCCCCCATGAGGTGCGCATCATCTCCGCACACCGAACGCCCGACCTGCTGTTCAGTTATGCTTCCGGCGCAGCAGAACGCGGTTTGGAGGTAATCATCGCCGCAGCAGGAGGTGCCGCGCATCTGGCCGGGGTGACTGCGGCAAAGACCCTGCTTCCCGTTCTTGGCGTGCCGATGGAAACGAAATCCCTGCATGGAATGGATAGTTTATTGTCGATGGTACAGATGCCTGGCGGGGTTCCGGTGGGCACGCTGGCCATAGGCAAACCAGGTGCCATAAACGCCGCCCTTCTGGCCACCGCCATTCTTGGAAATAAATACCCGGAATTTCGCACAGCCTGGGAAAATTTTCGCAAGGCGCAGACAGCGAAAGGCGAAGCGGGGGTGATGATCCAGACCCCTTAGTCATGGTTGAAGCTCTGCTGCAACCATTCGCTCTTGAGAATGTGCCCACAATACTGCGCCACAACGCGCGGGCCAGGCGTTACATACTCAGGGTAAAAGCGGACGGGACGCTGCATGTGACCATTCCGCGCGGAGGCAATCGCTCCGAGGCCATGGCCTTTGCGCAACGCAAGAAGGATTGGATCCTGCGCCAACGCGAGCAGCGTCTCACACAGATGGCCGCATTCACCGGCTGGCGGCAGGGAACTGAGATTCTTTTTCGGGGTTTGCCAGAGCATGTTTGTTGTGAGGCAACCCTCGAGGGTCAGATTATAAAGTTTGCCGATCAACATTTGAGCGCCCCAGTGGACCTGCAGGATTTTCGGACAATCATTGAAACCCATCTCTGGCGTCTTGCAAAAAGGGAGATCGCGGTCCGCGCTTTCGAGCTGGCCAGGCTGCACCAAGCCCCCCTGCGCCGGATCTGCGTGCGCAACCAACGTTCGCGCTGGGGTTCCTGCTCGTCACGCGGCACAGTCAGCCTCAATTGGCGTCTGATTCAGATGCCGCCATCCGTGCGGGATTACCTCATCGTTCACGAACTGGCTCATTTCAGTCAAATGAACCACTCCGCCGCCTACTGGCGGCTTGTCGAAACCATGGATCCCCATTATCTGGAGGCCGAAAATTGGTTGCGACACTATGGCCGATCTCTGCGTTAATGCCTGACACGCCACGCATAAGTTCTACAGTTTATCTTGCGGAGTTGACATCCATTGATATATAAAAATGACAAGGCTCGTTTTGGATGAGCTTACAGGGAGCGGCCTTGCCCGCCCGGTGCCAGCATTCTGAATTTTGAATCAACAGGCATTACGGCTTCGGTTCGGCACGCTCATTATTCATGAAGAATTCGAAGAATCACGCCGGAGACTTCGGACCCGGGAGCCGAATAGCCGGGTTTATTCTGATCGCCGCCAGTGTTTTCGGGATTTCCTACAACACTTGGGCGGAACCGTATTTCGCTGCCTCCAGTTTTTTAGCGGCGTTTTTCAGCGCCACCGCTTCCGAACTTCCGGTCTGGCTCCTGTTTGTCGTGGGCCTCATATGGACCCTCATCCTGACCCTTTACGCCATCCAATTGCGCCATCAGCGCAGAGAAATCCAAAATGAAATAGACACCCGAACCAGCGAACTGGAGTCCGCAAACAATCGTCTCCGGGATGAAATCAAAGTGCGGCATCAGGTGGAAGCCGATTTACAGCAGGGTCGTGATGCTCTCGAAACCCGCGTCAACGAGCGCACCGCCGACCTGGCAAACGCGAATCTGAAACTCCGCAACCAAATGGTCGAGCGTATTCAAGCCGAAGACCGCATCCGCGAGCAGGCCGCCCTGCTCGACCTGGTGCCCGATGCGATTTATGTGCGCGAATTGGATTCGCGGCTCAGCTATTGGAACATTGGCGCGCAGCGCATGTTTGGATGGACTGTCGGCGAAGCGTCCAGCGCTGGCGTGGAACAAATGTATCACCCGGACGAAATTCCGCATCTGGCCAGTCTTCATGGCCAGGTTTTGCAAACCAGTCAATGGGCCGGCGAATTGCGCCTGAACAGCAGAAACGGGCGCGACCTATATGTTTACAGCCGCTGGACATTGATTCGTGACAGCAGTGGCACCGCAAAATCCATTCTCGTTATTAACACAGATTTGACCGAGCATAAAATGGCTCAGGCCCGGTATCAACGCGCCCGACGGCTGGAGAGCATCAGCACCCTGACTGGCGGTATCGCTCATGACCTCAACAACGCCCTGGCGCCCATCGCCATAGGTGTGGACCTCCTCCGACACGAGTCCACCAATGACGCAGCCAGGGAACATCTTTTGAATCAAATCGAAACCAGTGTGCGGCGCAGCGCAGATGTGATTCGCCAGATGCTCACATTCAGCAAAGGGGCGGAAATGGATTACGCCCTTATTCAAACACGTCATGTGGTGGAGAACGTCATCATCCTGATCCGGGAAACTTTCCCCGAAAACATAAAGATACAAACCGCCATCAACGAAGATCTTTGGCCTTTCTATGGAAATGCCAGCCATCTTCAACAGATTCTTACCAGCATATGCGACAATGCCCGCGATGCCATGCTTCAAGGCGGAGTACTCTCCATCAAAACCGCGAATGTTGAATTGGACGAGAAATTCGTCCAGGTAAATCCCGAAGCCCGTGTCGGATCGTATGTGATGATCGAGGTAGCCGATACCGGCATCGGGATGGCGCCGGAAATCCAGGACAAAATATTCGACCCGTTCTTTACCACCAAAAGCATCGGCCAGGGCAGCGGCCTGGGTTTAAGCAGTTCTCTTGGTCTGATTAAAAATCACGCGGGTTTTATCCAGGTGGACAGCAAGCCCGGCCAGGGATCCAGCATGCGTGTGTATTTGCCCGCCATGCCCGACTCTATTCCCAGTCAAACCCCCATCGATAAACACACGGTTGGGGATCTATTACCGCATGGTTCCAATGAATTGATCCTGCTGGTCGAAGACGAACCTCTGGTCCGTGACATCACGCGGGAAACACTCCAGCAATTTAATTATCGAGTTGTCACTGCCAATGATGGAATTGAGGCCCTCAAAATATTTTCACAACACCAGGCGGAAATTCAAGTGGTATTAACTGATTTGGCCATGCCAATGATGGACGGCATCGCAACCATCCGTGCTTTGCGACAGATTCGCCCGGAAATCAAGGTTATCACCATAAGCGGTGCCGTCTCAAAAACTAAAGCCATTGAAGCCAAGGATCTTGGCGTTGGGATTTCCCTGGCAAAGCCATTCTCCACCGCCCCCCTGCTGGAAGCGCTTCATCGGGTGCTGCATCAACCTACAGTCGGCCAACCCACGCCCAAGATTTGATTAAAATGAGCTTTTCGCAGCCGTTGACAAGCGACTCTTGATTTCAGTCACGGCGGAAGCAAGCGAAGATCCGTTCTTAAAAGTCAATCCCGCGGCATAACCGCTCACATAGGCTGTGGAAACCGAGGTGCCGGACACCAGATAATGTTTGTTGTCGAAGCTCACAATGTTGTTGCCGGGGGCAATGATATCCACAAAAGGGGCCCAATTCGCGTAAGACGCCAGATTTCCATTCCGATCGCCAGCGGTAACCGCCAGTACGTTCGGATCCGCCCCGGGATACACCGGTTGGCCGGTCGGGTCATTTCCAGCGGCGGCAACCACCAATCCGCCCTGCTGATGAACCATATCCGTCACCCTTTGCAGCACCGGGCTGTCTCCAGGACCCGCCAGACTGACATTAATGACACTGGCACCCGCCCTCAACGCAGCAAGAATCCCATTGGCAACATCGAAAGTCGTGGTCGATTCGTTGTTGCCGAAAACATTCACGCTGTAAATTTTCACCGGCACCTCGCCACCGGAACCGCCCATGATTTGCGATATTCCGTTCAAGATCGTCTCAGCCATCATGGTCGCGTGCGTAGGGGTATCCGTGGGCAGCGTCGTATCCCCCGCCAAAGAGACTCCGGGCAGCAGAAACTTGCTGATGCTCGGTTCCTGGGCTTGAATCCCGGTATCCACGATTCCAATGATAAACTGGTTCCCAGACTTGGCTGGCTGCAAATTCCCGGCAAGCGATCCGCTCATCGAAAGGGCATCGGCGCGAGTGGGCCGTGCAATGGAGTAATTGGATTCCACGCCAGAAACATCGGGATTGCCTGCGAGCAATCTGCGCGCGGCCGTGGCATCGGCTTCGCTGTTGAACTGCAGCTTATAGGCGCCCAGTTCGTCGATCCGACCCGTGACCTTTGCGCCCAACAAACGGGCCAATTCGTCAATCGACTGCTTGGATCCCGGCTTGAGCGTGACGATCAATTCGTTGGGAATGGCGTTGGTGCCAGATGGTTTGAAGCTGGCATTTTCCGCGGGCTTCACCCTGAGCGTGGCTTCGTTAATGGATTTGCTAAAAACGAACAGCTTGGAACTGGCATTGGTTTGAGGCAGCAGCGCGAAATTCATGCCCTCCAAAAGCCTGCTCATCGCTTCATCCACAGGCAAATTGCGAAACTTGAGCGAAACGGTTTTGCCTGAGTCCGGTTCCACAAAAACCTGCCAGCCGGTCGCTCCCGCGATCTGCTCCAATACGTGCTCAAGGCTCCAGCCGTTGATATCGGCATCGACACGTTTTTGGGTGTTGCTCCATACCAATGAACTTGCAGCCGTGGCGGCGGAAATCGTGAGCCACAAAAAGAATGCTCCTGCCTGAAGCAGACAATTGCGCTGCAGCAACATGAAACGTCTTTTATTAATCATGCCCATCCTGTTCAATTTCAAGCTTCATACTAAGCTCAAAATCCTTCGCTTTCCACCTTAAAGAAATATGCGTAACAAAATGGCCATGAATGGAAAAGGTGCAAAAAGAGATTCTCACCCATGCCGCGCCTGCCATACATTCCGCCCATGTCAAATTGGCAAAATTGCAGTTGGCCCATGCTGGCCAGTCTGGCCATTGTGGTCAACGTGCTGGCCACGAGCAGTCTTTATGCCCAGGAGGCGAGGATTCCGCTGATGCCACAAATGATCCGCAGCAGTTCGGAGCAGGCGGATTTCTCGGGTTTTTGCGAGGAACAGGATTTCACTCCCGGCACCACCAATGCCGCGCCAAAGCATGGAGGGCGAGGATGGAACATTTCGGCACAGTATTGGAACCAATTTCCCTTTAGTGCCACGCTCGACCTGGGGCAGACGCGGCACCTGTCCTCCCTGTGGTTTTATGACACGCACGGCACAGGCGTTTGGACTGTGGCGACCGGCGAACCGGGGAATTGGAAAAAGGTTCTCACAAACGATTGTGGTCTTTATCAGCAATGGGTGCATTGCCCCCTTGAAGTTACATCACGTTATTTGAGGATTGAACTGGAATCGGCCGGGGCAAATTTCACCGGGTTGGCCGTGTACGAATTCACCCCTGAGGGTTTCCAAAAACGTCAGGCGCAATTGGCCGCTGAGGCTGCCGCGCGCGCGGAACGTGAAGCGGCACTGGCGAAAGCAAGGGAGGAAGTCGCGCGACGGCCGTGGGTGGAAATGCCCCCGTTCGGTCGTGTTCAGGTGGTGGATGAGGTGGATTGTGGGAGTGCGGCGCCGGGGCATTTGTTTCGCGAGAACCCGGCTGGCGCAAGCCGTGTCGAAACAATTCTGGGTCGCCCCTACCGGGTGCTGCAACCGGCCACCAACCAGAGCAGCTACATGGCGTTTCGCATCGGCCAGTGGAAACTTCTCAAACCGGGCGCGGCGTATGTGCTGGCGGTCGAATATCCAGAGGATCAACCGCGCAGTTATGTGGTGATGAACGGCGGAAACGAGACATCGCGTGGGTTTCATACCGGTAACACCATCGGCGACGCCCTTAACGCCAAGTATGTGAACGGCAATCCCGAGTCGTTGCAAATTCCGCTTTCCGGGGGCCATGAAACCTGGTCGCTTTATTTTAACCTTCATGATCGCTTCCCTGATCTCGCCTTCATTCGAGGACCCGGGGAACGCAAGTTGGGCATCGAGGACGGCTTTGATGTGGTGATCGCGCAATTCTCCGCGCCGAACGATCCCACGTCACATGGAGCGGCGGTGTCGCGCATCCGACTGCTGGAAGTTCCCAATAAAACGGCGCTCACCCAACCGCTTCGATTGCCGCCAGAGCCACTCCCGCGACGTCATATTACCTGGCGCGAAGAAATGGCTGATGGAGTCATTGAGAGCGACAAACTCACGGAGCGCGGTGTTAAAGAACGCCTCGACTGGTATCGCTACAAGGCAAACCAGATGCGGTTTCTGGGCATGAACACCTTCAGCAAGGACCTCTTGGAATTTGGCGCGTGCCAGCACTGGGATCCGACGCCCCACGGCGGAAACGACTGGATCCATTTCGCCTCGGGCACGAAGGATTTGTGGGAGCAGATAGTTTCGCTGATGGGCGACTGCGGTCTTGAGTTGATGCCGTATTACGAATACGCGGGAAGCAAGGGAGGCCGGGGTCTGGGTTACGAGCGCCGCTGCCAGCCGCTCACACGCGACGATGCGTTTACAGCCATTTCGTGGGTCGAAAGTGCGAACGCGGACATCACCGATCCGGATACACTGGCGGATTTCCAGAAGATGCTCGATGTCACCGTGGTCCGGCTCAAAGACAAGTGCCGCTTCGACGGCATCTGGCTGCGGCCGCGCTGGCAATTGCCGATGGGCTTTGGCGAGTCAACGCGCGGACGGTTTGCCCGGGAAGGAAACGACGGCCATGCAGTGACGCGCGCCGAACTCATCGCCGACAAAAAGTTGCTGGAGCGATACGAGGCGTGGTGGTTTGGAAAACGCCGCGAATTTCTCGCCGCCATTCGCGATTATCTGCGCGCCAATGGTCTCCCGGAGGCTGCGGTGCTGTTTACCGCTGAAGCGGGCGAGCCGGGTCCGGCCTTTCCAACCTGGGAAAAGAAACTGGTGACCGACGATGTGGAAGGCTGGCGCGGCATACTCAATGCACCGGGTCAAATCGTGGACGGCAAAGCCATCCGGCCGATCAGTGTGCAAAGTGTCCTGGATGGGAATCTGTATCTGGAGGCCCTGCAGGCAGCGCCGCTCAATTGGGGCGCATGGGAGATCAATCACGGCAATCCACCCGCCGATCCCGCACGCTACCGTGAGACGCCCGGAGTGCTCATGACCCATTGCTTTAATCGAAGCTACACGGTGAAATCGTCTGCGACATTCGATGCCTTTCGCGGTCCTGCGGGTTTGGCACTTGTGCGGCATTATTCACTGAACGAAAACATGATGTTCGATACCAGGGACGGGGAAAAGCTTGGCTATTTCGTGGCCGATTTCGAACGGGCCGGCCCCGCCTGCATGATGGCCGAGGCGCTGGCCATGGCCAATGGCGATCCAAGCATGCTGGGCTACCTGCTCGGCAACAATCTCGGACGCGGCTTTCCCATCTACGTGCGGGAGTTCAACGCCAATTATCTCGCATTGCCCGCATTGCCCAGCAAGAGAATCACGGACGCCTGCGACGACAACGACATCGCTGTGCGCGTCATCCGCACGGAGCAGCAAGGCGCATGGATGGCGGTGGTGAACACGAGCAGCAAACAAAAGAACGGCATCAAAATCCGTCTGTTGAATTCCGGCACGCCTTATAATGCCGTGACCGGCAGTCCCCTGCCCTTGCAAGGTGATAAACTGGAACTCTCACTGCATCCGTATGAGCTGCGCACCGTGCGATGGGATGACCCAGGCAAAGTGGCGAAATAACGCATTCCAGTTTTGCCGCGTGATGGCAAACCGTTCCCCGTCATTTTGGCACGAACAGTTTTGCGGCCATTTTGAATTGGGCAACCTGGGATTGGCGCTGACGTTGCTGGTGTTTTTCAAACGCCGCGAGTTGTTCCGGGTTCAGAATCAGTTGTGCCTGTGCGAGAAATTGGCGGTCGAACTGCTCCTCCTCCAATGCGAAGGTGCTCATATTGGCTTCCGTGAACAACCCTTCGTAATCGCCGGCGTTCTGGTTCCGACGGCTTAACTCCGTGGTCCATGGGTATTCCTCGCGAGCCTGCGTCAGCGCCTGCAGCAGTTGCGCCTGTTGCTCCGGACTTAATGCTGTAGCGGTTTTGTCACACCGTTTGGCGAACATATTGAGCATCGTCCGGTCGGGAACTGTCTTTTCGAATTGCTGAAACTGCGCATAATTCTCCGCGCCCAAGTATTCCTTGATCTTCGTATTCCAACCATCGGTTTCGCGTTTGGTTTCCTGTGCGAGTTCGGTGCGCTTTGCCGCGTCGAGCTTCGAATTCATCAGGGTCATGCCCACGCGAACGCCGACCATGGTCCGCTTAAGGACCAAATCCTTCAATTGAACGCGTTGGTCCTGCCCAAGATTGAGTTGCTGGAAGAGCGGCGCATAAGTCTTCTTGAAGACGGCGTCCGGTCCCTGGGTCATTGCCTGAAGTTGATTCAAAAACGGCATGTCCAACTTGCCGGCGAGCCATTTCCAGTTCGGGAGGATTTGGCGCCGTCGAAAGAAGATCAGGGCCACGATGACATAGACGAGGACGGCGACCAAAAAATAGAGGCCAAACGGACGCAGCCATGTCGCAACAGGGATACCCGATTTCATCGCCTCGGGATTCAGAAAAAACGGCAGCAGAATTCCACCAACACCCGCGACGAGCATGGTGATAAAGAGCATGAAGGAAAGCTTGATGAAAGGGTTTTGCATAAACTCCGGAAGCTTGGATTTCAGGCGCGGCTGATTCTGGAAACACAGTTGCCGCAGAGTCCGGCGAAAAAACCAAAGGATGATCAGAACGTCCGCCCCCGTCACGATGGCGCTTCTGATCCAATGCTGTTTCCACGGCAGCGCGACAACCATGCCCGCCAGCATGATCAGAAATGGAATCGTCAATTTGAATGCCCTGCGAACCGCTTTGGGCCTGTTCACATTATCCGGTCCACCCGCAAGCGACTCGGTCCATGTGCCCTCTTCCATGCCGATTTCCAGCCGCCTGCGGACCATATAGGTAAGCACAACAACCCCGTTGACGACGTTGGCTGCAATCAGCAAAGCCAGAAAGAGGCCGAAAGTCCAAGGCCGCTCGGAAAGTTTCGGAAGCAAATACATGGCCGCTCCCATCGAAACCACGAAAAAAGCGAGCTGAAAGCAGCCCATTCGGACCATGAAGCGTCTTTCGCGCAGAGATTTTGAGTCCTCCACGGCTGTCTTCCATGAGAACGCAATACCCCCCAGCATCGCCATCAATCCGACCAACGCGCCCAGCGCAAAGGTGCTTTTTGCACCCGTCACGCCTTTGGCCACGGCGACACTGGCCGTTGCCGCTGTGGCCGAAGTGACACCGATCGGCAGCGCGGCGACTACCGCCAGGGTGAACGTCCTGCCCGGCGAAGTCTTTTCCAGCGCGCCTTCCACAAATGCCAGTATTTCCTCCTGCAGCAGTTTTCGCCCGCGCGACAGGCGCTGTCTCACCGCGTCCTCCTCCAATTCCAGATTTTGAGCAACGGCTTCGACGGATTGGTGTTCC
Organism: Verrucomicrobiia bacterium; assembly: GCA_963664225.1. Taxonomy (GTDB): domain Bacteria; phylum Verrucomicrobiota; class Verrucomicrobiia; order Limisphaerales; family UBA1319. Next base: position 5,168,267 of record OY760937.1, on the reverse strand, counting down.
CGATAAAACAGGACGAGCGGCACACGATAGTTTTCCGGAATCCGCTCCAGCGAGCGCCACAGAATATCCGCCTCCTCCTGGCTGATGGCGCGTTCGACGGGCGATGGTTCAGGCGAATGCGATTCGGTGATTACATCCAGCGATTCGGCGCGATGGCTTGGCTCGCGTACTTGTGTTCGCAGCGAACTATTGATGAGATTGCGCGCGATCCCGCAAAGCCACGCGCGCAGCTTCGCCGGTTCGCGCAATTCGGCCAGGTGTTTCCACGCGGTGAGAAAGGTTTCCTGCGCCAGATCTTCACTGTGGCTTAGACTGCCAGTGGCGCTGTAAGCCAGCGAACAGACGAGCGACTGATAGCGCGAAACAATCTGTCCGAACGCCTCGCGATTGCCCGCGAGGCTGGCGTTGACCAATTCCGCATCCTCACTGGTGGCCTCGGGAGTCATTCTGGCTATCATCATATCGTCGCATCAGTGGTTGAAAAGTGCGAAGACGTGACAAAGTATTTCAAATTGGCAGAAAAAGTTCTGAGGATATCCGTTTCCAAACTTCATAAAAAACCGGCTGCGTCATTTCACGACAGCCGGTTTGAATTATGAACGTTGGATCGGAGCTAATTGGCCTCGGTGCTTGTGGCGTTGCCGCCGGCACTCTTGTGTGCCGAAGTCCGATTCGCAGAGTCCGCAGCCTCAGCAGCACCATCTGTTGGAAGCTGTGATTCCGCGGTTGGATTGAGCATGCTGGTCAATTGGGCCGGATCCATCTTCAAAGCCTTGAGAAGCTCCGTGAGATCTATGCCACGCGCTTTCGCCTGCGTGAAGAAGTCCACCACGATTTGAGGAACGAGGTTCCCAATGGCGGACAAGCCATTCTTCGCCGTGTTGCCGCCGCCGAGATCGGTGATGGTCACATTGCCGATTTTGCTGACACCCACGCCGATGGGATCGAAAACCGCCTTGGCGATCTTCTGCCCCGCTTCGCCGCCGACTTCGAGCAGGTGGGGCAGACGATCGAGAACCAGGATCAATTTGCCCTGTTCGGACAATTTTTTCATGGCCTCGGCCATTTTATCAGCACCATCCGCCTCAGCCAGAAGCATGCTTTGCTTCCCTTTGGCTTCCGCGAGAAGGAATTGTTCACGACCGGCCGCCTCGGCCAGTCTGGCCGCTTTAGTTCCATCCGCCTGGGCCAGCAGGCTGGCACGTTCGCCCTCGGCTTCCGCAGTCTTCGTCTTTTGCGTGGCAATGGCCTGGGCCTCGGCTATGGTTTGAAGCTTCTTTCCCTCGCCTTCGCCCTCAAGAATGAGGGCGTTGCGATGTCCCTCGGCTTCAAGCCGGGCGGTATCGGCATTAAGCTCGGCGACTTTTTTGCGCGCTTCGGCCTGAACCGTCGCGGCGCTGCGTTCTCCCTCGGATTTGATGACTGAAGCTTTCGCTGTGGCCTGGGCGGTGACAATGGTGGTTGCCTCCAATTCCTTCTGTTTGCGCTGCGCCTCGAGTTCCTGCACTTTCGTGCGAGCTTCGGTGGCGGCACTGTCCCTCTGGGCTTCCAGGACTGCGAGGATTTGCTCCTGCCTGGTTTTGGCCTGGGGGCCTGCCATGTCCGCTTCAGCCTGCTTGGTGGCCGTCTCCAACCGGAATTGAGCCACTTGAATGTCGCGCTTCTTTTCCGCCTCCTTGATCAAGGCATCGTTTTGCGCCGTGACCTCGGCTGCCGTGCGTATGGCATCGCTGGTCTTGACCTTCGTTTCCCGCTCCGCCTCGGCGGTGGCAATTTGCGCATCCCGCTTGGCGATGGCGACCGCCTGTTTTCCAAGGGCATCAATGTAGCCCTCCTTGTCCTTAACATCCTGAATGACCAGAGTCAGAATCCGGATGCCCATGCGGGAGAGTTCGGGCGAGCATTCCTTGACGACCATCTCGTTAAACTTGGATCGTTCGCGCAGCAGTTCCTCGACTTCGAGACCACCGACAATCGAACGCAAGTGACCACGGAGAATCTGACCGATCATCCCCTTGATTTCCTCCAACGTTTTTCCCAGGAAGTTTTGAACGGCGTTCATCTGCTCTTCGGGAATCGGAGAAATGCGACAGGTGGCGACACCCGAGACAGTGACGCCAACGTTTTTCTTCGATGGGATATTATCCTCACTGATTTCAATCTGAAACGCTTCGGTGGACATTTCCGCGTATTCCTCAACGATCGGCCAAATGAAGACCGCGCCGCCGGATACCAATTTGAAGCCCACTTCCGATTTCTGGCCGTCAGGACCGGTAATCTGAGTGCGGCGTTTGCCATAGATGACGCCAATTGCATTCGGGGGAATGCGCCTGTAGCGCTTGGTCATGGCCCACACGATGAAGAGCATGCCAATGAAAAACCCCACAATTAGCGCTGGAACAACCGCCCTGGCGTAATTTATTTCCGCCAACATTGAATGAATGATCATAGTCTTCCTTTCGCTGTTTTAATTCCCTTTGCGTTTCACGGTGCCTTGGTGCCGTCACCTTAAATGCCACCCGTCTCCTTGATTACCGAAACTTTGTCGCCAAGGTCACGGATCACTTTGACGCGGGTTCCAACCCGAAAAGGAGTTTCACCATCTTCGGCCACGGCCGTGTACGGCACAATCTGGCCATTCACCGAAACATTGATTTCGCCGAGACCACCAGCCTGAATCGCTGTGACAACGGTTCCGATGGAACCGACGACCTGTCCCGGACGAATGCTGGAGTTGACCTGCTCCTTGAAAAGGTAATATGCGACAAACCATGCAAGGATTGCCATGACCAAACCGGGAATAAAGCCGATGCCGGTCGCCAGGCCGGGACCCGCTCCATATACCGTGGCAATGGCTCCGGCCACACCGAAACCCGTCAGGAACGCCAGAAACACCCTTGGCGACAAAAAAGACGGGCCAGTGCCATGTTCGCTGGCATGATCACCGGCATGATCCACATGGCCGATATCGTGTCCCATTTCGCCATCGTGGTGTCCTCCAAAAATGGCCGCAAAACCAAGACATATTAGCCCCCCAATGGCCATCGACAGGAACACCAGGAACTGCATTGACACGAGCAACCCTTCGACCAGCGTTGTTGCGAGAATTGTCGTTGTCATATTATCGTTGGTTTACCGACCTCTAAATTGAAACGCACTGTTCCAAAGCATCAAAGAAAAGCTGATATTGTCTGTCAAGACAGTCTGTATAAATGCCAAATATTGTCAACTATTCCTGGAGCCAGGCGCAGGCCTGGTGGACTCTGCAATTCAGGCAACCCGTCACAAACAAGATACATGCCACGGGACTTTTGTTGATTATAAAACGAGCTTTGTTTTGTAAATCATGGATTTTGATCGGGACAGGGATCGGAATGCCCCTGCCCCGGTCATCAAGTGTGGCCGTTGAAATCAGATGTTCTCGTTGACTGGCCCGGCATGCGCCGCAACCGTCCCTTCCACCAGACGGATACCTCTCCACTTTCCCTCGCGATATCGCTTGAACACAACCACCGAAAAGACGAGGAAAAAGCACACCATCGCCAGCCAGCCCACTTCCGGGGACAGATAAAGAACCCTCAAAAGCAACACCAACACAACCGCCGTGGTCCAGTGGAGGATGACTGACATCCGCATCGCCCAAAAGGTATCCCCCGCACCACGCAGAGCCCCGATAAATACGCACAGCATGGCCTCGACCAGCACATATACCGAGGCCGTTCGCACCATGAAAATTGCCGTGGGCGTTGCGGCATCAAATACCAGACTTTGGCCCACTGGCCGAAACACATCCACCAGCATGCCAGGGAATCCGGCAAAAAACACAAACACAATGGCCGAATAGAACAACCCCAGTTTCAAGCCGGACATCACCGATTGATGCGCCTTGTCAGGTTCTCCGGCGCCCATGTATCGGCCTACCAGACTGGTAACGCCAATCTCGATGCCAATCAACGGAACAAACGAAACAAAGTCCCAGTTTAAAACCACTGTGGCCGCCGTGGCTGTCGATGCCCCCATGGCGTGAAACATCATCACCATGACATTAAACGCCAGGATGTTCAGACACATCTCAAAACCGGTCGGTGAACCATACCGAAGAAGTTTACCCGCCAGCGGCCGGTCAAAATGAAATGCCCGCATCACGCCGAATTCCTTGCGATTACCTTCACCAAAGTAAGCAAGCGCCAGAATCACCAGTCCGACGGCCCCGCTTATCAACGTTGCAAAGGCCGCGCCCCGGATTCCCATCGCTGGAATGCCGATTTTTCCGAAAATAAACGCATAACCCAGTCCGACATTGATGAGCATGGTGGCAAACGACGCAATCATGACAATCCGCGTGCGCCCGATACCGGAGAAATAGCCGCTCAGACACAAACGAACCAGACTGATGAGCGATCCATAGAGGAGGATATCGAAATACTCGATCTGCGGACCAAGCTGTTCCCCCTTCACCCCCATGATCTGGAACAAGCCATGTCCGGCCGGCCGCAACGCAAGAATGAGCGGATACGCGATACAGGCGAAAATCAGCGCCTGCGTCAAAACCACAGCGCAATCCCTCTTGCGACTGGCTCCCAGATGTTGGGCCACCAGCGCGGTGGTGAATCCCAGCAACCCAAAGAAAAACGACATCATCATGAACGCCGTCAAGCCGCCTCCCAAAACCGCGTTCATCAACTCCGGTTTCAACCGCGCAAGAAACAAACGGTCCGTGAACACCATGACCGTGTCACAGGCCTGTGAAACGACCATCGGCAACGAGATGGCAAGCACCTCAGCCATTCCAGCCTCACTGGATTTGTGTTTAGACATCGTCATTAATACGGGCAACAGGAAGCTGGCCAAATTCTGAAGGCCATTGGCATTTTTTGCAAAGAATCCAGTAGAGTAGAGAGGAGAGCACGGGATGAAAGGCGCAAAGGCCAATGACCGCCGCTCACCTCTCCCTCGTCAAACCGGACATGCAGATTTCCCACATCCGGCTTTCGCCAGAGTCGTCTTTTCCAGATTGCATTCACAATGCCTTCAGACCCAGTGTTTCGAGATGGGCATAGAGCGTGACTCCCTGACGGACGCGCCAGCCCCGCTGGCTTCGTCGTCGCAGGTGTTTGCCCAGCCGCACTCTCACGAAGTGGTTGATCTGGCGAAAGGCCCGTCGGGGTTGTCCGAGGTTGAAGTAGTTGCTCCAACCCCGCAAATGACGGTTGATCCGCCCGATCAACTCCGGCAGCGGCGTATGACTTTGCCCGGCATTGATCAGCAGTCGCAACGCCTGCCTCTCCCGTTCCATCGCCTTGCCCGAAGGACACAGGTTGAGGTAGTGAAACGCCCTGCCGAATTGATCCCGGTCATACCGGAAGGTGTAGCCCAGAAAGTCCAGGCTTTGCTCGTTGACGTTGACCACCCGGGTTTTGTCCCGGTTGATTTCCAGTGTGAGCCAGCCCTCCAGCTTTTCCTCAATCCATGCTCGCAGCTTGGGACCCATATACCGGGCCATGACCACAAAGTCGTCCGCATAGCGAACGAGCCGGGCATCCGCCCAGTGCGCCGGTCCATCCGCCCTTTGGAACAGGTGGTCGAACCAGTGCAGGTATATGTTGGCCAGTAACGGAGAGAGGACTCCGCCTTGCGGCGTGCCCCGATCCCGGCGGTTGACCCGAGGCGGTTCCTCTCCTTGGGGAGGTTCCACCACGGGGGCCGCCAGCCATTGCCGGATGAGTCCCAAAACCGCGCCGTCCACCACGCGCATCCGCACGCAAGCCAGAAGCTTGTCGTGAGGGATGCTGTCGAAGTATCCGGACAGGTCCGCGTCATACACTGCGTTCTTCCCCTCCTTCAGGTGTTTTTGGAGGGTTTGCAATGCGTCGTGCGCCGACCGTCCGGGCCGAAACCCGTAGGAACAATCCTCAAAGTCCGCTTCGAAGATGGGCTCCAGAATCAGCAATACCGCCGCTTGCACCACCCGGTCCTTCACCGTCGGGATTCCCAGTGGCCGCAGTTTTCCGTTTGCCTTCGGTATATAGACCCGCCGCACCGGTTGGGCGCGGTAGGTCTTGTCCCGCAGGCTCTGCCTGATCGTTCCCAGAAACGCCGCTTCACTTTCAGGTGTCGCGGTGATCTGGTCGATGCTCACTCCGTCCACGCCCGGTGCCCCGCCATTGCGCCGCACCGCAGCCCATGCCGCTTGCAGCACCTCCGGCAGGAACACCAGTCCGTAGAGGCTGTAGAAGCGGAATCGCTTCTCTTGTTTGGCTTTCCGGCCCAGCTTCTGTCTCAGTTCCTGAAGTTTGGGCGGCAGGATCGCTTCCCGAAAGGAAAGTTCCTCCACCGCTTGTTCTGTCGTGGAAGTTTTCACTTCAATCAGCTCCAGTTCCCTCTGACTCGGCTTGACTCTGGCCAGGGCTCCTTGGCTCCATCCCGGCTTGACCGGGATTTCGCAGCTACTATGAGCCCGTCCGACTCCCTGATCCTGAGCGCCCGCCGGTTATGGCTTCCCGACGTGCGTTCCCCGGTCTCGGGACCGAGGTTCAGGCAGGGTCTCCCAAGTTCCTGATGGTTGTTTGGGTACGCGCTGTCTCCTCTGACCCCGGGGAGCTTGAAGGGTGCTTCTGGTCGAATCTTCCCCTCCAATGCTGGCTTCACCTTCTCTGACAGGCTGGCCACTCCCGCTTTAGAGTAACGAGGCTGAATCGAGTTCGCAGACGCTACGGCTCGCACCTTTGCCTTGCCCAGCTTGAACGCGGCGGGTCGCCCCACCACGCTTTGGACGCGGCTACATGACTCTCGACCTGTTATCATGATCAACTCGTTGCATTTGACTACAGCCACCAAACTTTGCTTGGCGCTTTCCAAAAGCACTCTCAAAAAGAACACCGTACCGGTGCCGTTTTCAAGCATACCGCAAGAACCCCTGTGATCAATACCCATCCGCACGCAGCTCCACACTTTCGGTTTGCACACATTTTGGGAGCACCAGCCCCCTTTCGATGGCTGCGCCCTCAAGAAAGCAACGGAATCAATACTTACAGGAGTGAGATGTCGGCGAGAATGATGGGCAGAACCGACAAAATGAGCGGAAGACCATTAAAAAAGAGTGGCGCTGAGAAAGCAACGCCACCCCAACAACGAGCAACAGCAGGATTGGTCAGACCAAACCTTGATCGAGCATGGCGTTGGCCACTTTCACAAAACCGGCGATATTGGCGCCGACAACCAAGTTGCCGTCCTTGCCATATTCCTTGGCGGTGTCGTAGGCATTTTTGTGAATGGTAATCATGATCTGGTGCAACTTCTGGTCCACTTCTTCGCGTGACCAGGCCAGACGCATCGAGTTTTGGCTCATTTCGAGTCCCGAAGTCGCCACACCACCGGCGTTGGCCGCCTTGGCGGGTCCGTAGAGAATTTTCTTGGCCAGGAAGCGTTCGGCACCCTCGGCTTCCGTGGGCATGTTCGCGCCTTCGCTGACCAGGTAACAGCCGTTGTCGAGCAACGTTTTCGCGTCCTCACCTGTGACTTCGTTCTGAGTGGCGCTTGGGAAGGCGCAATCGCATTCCACCGCCCAAGGACGTTTCCCCTCGTAATATTTGGCGCCAAACATCGTCGCATAGTCGCTAATGCGTCCACGACGGATGTTTTTGAGGTCCATCACCCAGTTGATCTTTTCCTCATTGATGCCGTCCTTGTCGTAGATGAACCCATTGGAATCGGACAAGGTGACCACCTTGGCACCGAGCTGATTGAGTTTTTCCACCGTGTATTGGGCAACATTACCCGAACCGGAAACAGCGCAGACCTTGCCCTCGAGGTTTTCACCACGGGTCTTGAGCATTTCCTGGGCGAAATAGACGCAGCCATAACCTGTGGCTTCAGGCCGGATCAAAGAACCGCCCCAGCCAAGACCCTTGCCGGTCAACACGCCCGTGAACTCGTTGCGCAGGCGCTTGTATTGGCCAAACAAAAAGCCAATCTCACGACCGCCCACACCGATGTCACCCGCTGGAATGTCCGTATCCGCGCCAATATGACGGGAGAGCTCCGTCATGAAGGACTGACAGAAACGCATCACTTCGGAGTCTGATTTACCCTTGGGATCGAAGTCAGATCCACCTTTGCCGCCGCCCATGGGCAGCGTGGTCAGGGAGTTTTTGAACACCTGTTCGAAACCCAGAAACTTGAGAATGCTCAGGCAAACCGTGGGATGAAACCGCAATCCACCCTTGTAAGGCCCGATGGCGCTGTTGAATTCGATGCGAAATCCCCGATTGATCTGAACCTGTCCCTTATCGTCCTGCCAGGGAACGCGGAAAAGAATCTGCCGCTCCGGCTCCACGATGCGCTCCAGGATTTTCGAGTCCCGATATTTACGATGCTTCTGAATGGCTGGCTCGATGGATTCGAGCACTTCCTGAACAGCCTGGAGGAACTCCGGCTCGCCTGGATTACGTTTTTTTACAATTTCTATGGTTTCTTGAATCATACCCATAATTTGAGTTTTGACTCCTTTGGTTGGTTGGACGCTGTAAATTAGCGTCCGAGCCATTGCCGCTTTCCACACCACGCACCGCGTCATACCCGGCGCACGTCATCAAGACGACACCGGTGCAAGCGGACCAATGGCCAATTTTGTTAGGCGGAAAATGCATGGTTCCGGCGCTCTGAATATACCGGGCCATCTTCCCTGTCGATACCAATTTGCGACCCTCAAATTTCAATCCAATTGGGCTTATTTTAACCCTCAGAATCATATCTTATTCATCCTCCCGCTCGATAAAGGATTTCTAATTTTGCCGCTTCCAATCCCGCGTTTGACCCGGCCAATGTGCCTGGTGTTGATTTGTTTTATTACAATGGACATTCCGCTATTATAATAGTATATGAACCTTTTTGTCCCGAGTCCCGTTCGGTCATTGCAACTCCAACGATCCTCATACATGGGGAGTATGGCTTACGGCGTCGTTTAAATCAGTCTGCGAGCCATGTAATGGAAGCGGACAGCAAAGTAGCTTGCCAATTTATCCTGGGGTTTTCCCTTGTATGCGTTGCGGCGCCAGATATGCACAAAGTGCAATGGGGTTGGAGATTGTAAGAAATGCCTCGGGACCGGGATGATCAACTGAAACACCGCCGACTCTTTAGATTCAGCACGCTTGGCACTCCGCGCCAAATCCTTCTTCAAGTCACCCAGTGTATCTTCTGGGAAGCCATTTCTGCTGGCTTGGCTGAACCTGGCGAAGAGTGAATGGCAAACTAACAATTCTAAATCGCGCTGATTTCCTGGCTCCACGCAAAAAAGGCACCGGGAACCGGTGCCTTTTCTTCTTGGACGGATGGGCAATTGCTATTTGGAAGCGCCGAAAAACTTTTTGATTTCGCTCAGCACTTCCACAAGCCGGTCAACCTCTGAAAACGTGTTGTAGAAATAAAAACTGGCACGCGCGGTGGAAATCACACCCAGCCGCTTCATCAGCGGCTGATTGCAGTGGTGGCCACCCCGCAGGGCCACGCCCCGCTGATCGGCCACTGTGACCAGGTCGTGCGCGTGAACATCATCAAGCAGGAAACTGACCAGACCCGCGCGTCCCGTGCGAGGACCAAACAAGCGCACCCCGCCCAATCTGGCCAACTGTTCATACGCATAAGTCGCCAGGGCCTGATCGTGGTTGAAAATGTTTGTCCGACCTATGCCATCCAGATAATCCATGGCCGCGTGCAATCCGACGGCGCCGGCAATATTGGGAGTACCCGCCTCGAATTTATGGGGCGCATCCTTCCACGTGCTTTGCTCAAAATCGACCGTGAGAATCATCTCGCCGCCGCCCTGATAGGGATCCATGTCAGCAAGCCTCTCCTGCCGGCCGTAAAGAATTCCAATCCCGGTGGGTCCGCAGATTTTGTGACCGGAAAACGCCAGAAAATCGCACCCGATTTCCTGCACGTCCAAAACACGATGTCCCGCGCTTTGTGCCGCATCGACCAGCGTGACAATGCCTAATTTACGCGCGCGTGCGCATAGTTCGGCTGCTGGATTCACCGTCCCGAGGGTGTTTGAAATGTGGGTGAACGCAAACAGCTTCACCTTCGAAGTGAGCATTTCGTCCAAGCGCTGCATGTTGAGAAGTCCCTCGTCTCCTGTGACTGGAACAAAGCGCAATTGCGCGCCTGTGCTGTGCGCGAGCAGTTGCCACGGCACCAGATTGCTGTGGTGCTCCATTTCGGTCAGAAGAATCTGATCGCCCGCTTTGAGATGACGCCGACCCCACGCCTGGGCCACCAGATTAATGCCTTCGGTGGTGCCCCGTGTAAAAACGATCTCCTGTTCGCTGCGCGCGTTGATAAATTGAGCGGAGCGTTTGCGCGCGGCTTCAAAACCGGCTGTCGCACGATTGCTCAATTCATGGATCCCGCGATGCACATTGCTATTGTCGTTCTCATAGTAATGCCGGATCGCGTCGAGCACCGCCCGCGGTTTCTGACTGGTGGCGGCGTTATCCAGATAGACCAACGGGTGTCCATGAACGCTCTGGGCGAGAATTGGAAACTCGCTCCGCAGACGTTCCTCGTTGATGCCGAATGTGCCTTTTGCCGCCAATGTTTGTTCCGTTATCATAGATTCAATGTAATATTCCCCCGCATTCCAATGCGTCTCCGCTACATGAGTCCCAATTCAAGCCTCGCCGACTCTGAAATCATCCCCTGGTTCCACGGGGGTTCCCAGACCACTTCCACCTGGACGTCCGTCACGCCTGGAACATTCCGAATTTTGGCCTCGAGGTCTGCTTTCAAAAATTCGGACATGCCGCAGCCGGGCGCGGTCAGCGTCATTTTAACCAACACCAGATTTCCGCCATCCGGCAATGGATTGATGCAACAATCATAGATCAAACCCAAGTCCACGATATTGACCGGAATCTCCGGATCGAAGCAGGTCCGCATCTGCTTCCAGATCAATTCCTCGTTAACCGGACCCGCGGGAGGCTTGGCGTCTTTTTCAATTTCACTTGAAACGGCGGTTTCCAAACCCAGCGCATCGGCATCCTTGCCCTCGATGCGCGCCAGCAGGCCATTCGAATACACCGTATAACTACCGCCCAGCGATTGCGTGATCGAGGCCTGATCACCCGCCTTTAGAAGCAAAGGCGTGCCAGACGGGATCATCACCGCTTCGCAGTCGCGCTTTAATGTGATGGGAGCATCCGTATCCATGATTTACTCGGTTGTAACATTCTCCTTGATTTCGGGGTGCTCCATTGCCGCGATGGCCGCCCGCCATGGCAGCATGGCGCACTTCACGCGGGCCGGAAATTTGTGCACACCGGCAAACGCGGCCAGCTTGCCCACTTCGTCCAGGTTGCCTTCCCCTGTCGTGACAATCTCCTGCACCTTATCGAACAATGTTTTGGCTTCGGCGATGGACTTGCCCTTCAGGCTTGAGGTCATCATCGAGGCCGCAGCCTTGGAAATGGCGCAACCCGAGCCTTGAAAGGTGATGTCCTTGATCACGCCCTCTTCCACATTCATGAAGATGGTCACCTGATCACCGCAAACCGGATTTCGACCCTGGGCCATGCGGTTGGCATCATCCAAAGGCGCAAAATTCTTGGGGTTCTTGCTGTGGTCAAGAATCACCTCCTGATAAAGCTCGTTCAGATCGTCAGGCATGGGAACTCCTTTCATCGGAAACGGCGTTCTTATGACTAGTCGCGTTGTCCGGCAATTCGATCCTGCCGATGATCTCCAAAATGCACTTCTCCAACAGCGGCACCACCCCTTGAATGCCAATGCGGCCCAATACCTGGCTTGCAAAAGCTTGAATCAACATGCGCCGCGCCTCCTCGATGCCAATGCCCCGCGAACGCAAATAGAACAGCGCCTCTTGGGACAGTTGCCCCACAGTCGCGCCATGCGTGCATTTCACGTCGTCGGCAAAGATTTCCAATTGGGGCTTGGTATCGATCACCGCGTTTTCTGAAAGGAGCAGATTGCGATTGGTCTGTTTGGCGTCCGTTTTTTGGGCGTCCTTGCGGACAAAGATTTTTCCATTGAACACGCCACGGGCCGAACCCGCCATGATGCCCTGATAATGCTCATGACTGGAGCAATTGGGTTTCGCATGATCGATCACAGTATGGTGATCGGTCAGTTGATGATCCGAGGCAATGTAGAGTCCGTTCATCAGGCACTCCGCGCCGGATCCATCGAAAACGGCGCGAATATCGTTGCGCGCCACCCGCGCGCCAAGCGCGATGGAATGGGATGTAAAATGACTGTTTGCGGCTTGATGCGCCTGAATGGTTGCCATGTGACAAGCTGCGGCGCTCTCCTGCTGGATTTTCAAATGCTCCACCGTCGCATTTTCGCCCAAAACAATCTCGCTTACGCTGTTTGTAAAATACTGCTCAGCGCCCAGACTGATATAGGTTTCCACAACCGCCAGCCGGCTGTCCGCCTCCGCGACAATCAAATTCCGGGTTTGAAATGCCACTCCAGCATCTGGACGAGTCGCAATGAATATCAAATGCACCGGGACCCGGTCGTCCACGCTTTTTCCCGCGTGAATGAACGCGCCGTCCTGGAAAAAGGCCGTGTTCAAGGCGACGAATGGCTGGTCCGATGGCAGAGCGTACCGGGCCAGATGATGTTCGATCGCGCGGGGATCCTCCTGAATGGCCCTGCGCAAACTCGAGATCTTAAGTCCGCCATCAGTCTCCGGGCAGTTGGATAAACCGGACGCAAAATGTCCATTCACAAAAACAACGCGCCGTGGAATGGTGTTAAACCAGGGCACACGCGCGAGAACGGCGGCGGTAGGTTCCAATGCCGAATCACTTACAGCGGTCAAAAACTGCCTGTCACGCAAGATCTCCAGATTGGTGTATTTCCATTCCTCATCCCGCATGGTTGGAAAACCGGAATCCGCGAAATGGGCGATTCCTGACTTGCGAATCGCGCGCAGCCAAAGCGGAGTCTCACGGGGTTCCAAAGCAAGCAACCGCTCGAACTCCGTCAGGAAATAATCCGATTCCCTCACTCCCGTTGCTTCCAATGTGCCTGTCGAATTCATAAAAGCGTCTGTTGGTTTCACGCCGGATCAATTCTTCACACCGACTTCATCAATGATCCAGTCATAACCCTTTTCCTCAAGGGCCAGAGCCAGTTCCTTGCCGCCGCTCTTGACGATGCGCCCGTTGTAAAGCACGTGCACAAAATCGGGCACGATATAGTTGAGCAGGCGTTGATAGTGCGTGATGACGATCTGAGCCTGAGTCGGCCGCTTGAGGCGGTTGACGCCCTCGGCCACAATCCGCAAGGCATCGATGTCCAGGCCGGAATCTGTTTCATCCAGGATCGCCAGCGAAGGCTCGAGAACAGCCATCTGAAACACTTCGTTGCGCTTCTTCTCGCCGCCGGAGAAACCCTCGTTGACCGGGCGGTTCAACAGCGCCTGATCCAATTCGAGCAGCTTCATCTTGTCCTTGATGTGGGCCAGAAAATCGATGGCGTCCAAAGGCTCCAACCCGCGATGTTTTCTGACCGCATTCAATGCCGTTTTCAAAAAATAGGTGCAGTTCACTCCAGGAATTTCCACCGGATACTGGAAAGCGAGAAATACCCCTTCCCGCGCGCGTTCCTCGGGCTTCAATCCCAAGAGATCCTTCCCCTGATAGACGACTTCTCCGGCGGTCACCTGATACTCGGGACGCCCAACCAACACCTGTGCCAGCGTGCTTTTACCGCTGCCATTGGGCCCCATGATCGCATGCACTTCTCCGGGTTTCACCGAGAGATTAATGCCTCGCAAAATTTCCTTATCGCCGATTCGCGCCGTCAGATTCTTGATTTCCAACATAATTCAATTTTCCTTCTGTAATTTCTTTCTGCGTCAACCCACGCTGCCTTCCAAACTCACCCCGAGAAGCTTCTGGGCCTCCACCGCAAACTCCATCGGCAGATGCTTGAACACTTCCTTGCAATATCCATTGACAATCATGCTTACCGCATCCTGGGTATCCAGGCCGCGCTGATTGCAATAAAAGATCTGGTCCTCGCCAATCTTCGATGTGGAGGCCTCGTGCTCCACCTGCGCGGTCGGATTCATGGTCTCGATATAGGGGAACGTATGCGCGCCGCACTTGTCGCCCAGCAGCAGCGAATCGCATTGCGAATAATTGCGCGCCCCATCGGCGCCTTTCATCACCTTCACGAGTCCCCGGTAACTGTTCTGGCCATGACCGGCGGAAATACCCTTGGAGACTATGGTGCTGCGCGTATTCTTGCCAATGTGGATCATCTTGGTTCCCGTGTCGGCCTGCTGGTAATGATTGGTCAGGGCCACCGAGTAAAACTCACCTGTCGAATTGTCGCCCAGGAGAACGACACTCGGATATTTCCATGTAATCGCCGAGCCCGTCTCGACCTGAGTCCACGATATTTTCGAGTTCCGTCCCCGGGCCATGCCGCGTTTGGTCACGAAATTGTAGATGCCGCCCTTGCCCTGCTCATCGCCTGGATACCAGTTCTGCACCGTGGAGTATTTGATCTCCGCATCGTCCATCGCGACCAATTCCACCACGGCGGCGTGCAGTTGGTTTTCATCCCGCATGGGCGCCGTGCAACCCTCCAGATAACTCACATAGCTTCCCGGCTCGGCGACGATGAGAGTGCGTTCGAACTGTCCTGTATTCGCCGCGTTAATGCGGAAATAGGTGGAGAGTTCCATCGGGCATCGCACCCCCTTGGGGATGTAACAAAATGAGCCGTCGCTGAATACCGCCGAATTCAAGGCCGCATAATAATTATCCGTGTGCGGAACCACCGATCCCAAATGCTTGCGCACCAGGTCGGGATGCTCGCGCACCGCCTCGGAGAAGGAACAAAAGATGACTCCAAGCTCGCTGAGCTTTTCCTTGAACGTGGTGGCCACGCTCACGCTATCGAACACCGCATCCACGGCCACTCCGGCCAGACGCATTTGCTCATGCAAGGGAATGCCGAGTTTCTTGTAGGTTTCAATCAGCTTGGGATCCACCTCGTCCAGGCTCTTGGGTCCCGGCTTCGCCTGCTTGGGCGCCGAATAGAAAATTATTTTCTGATAATCGATCGGCGGAAATTGAACATTCGGCCACACCGGCGGTTTCATCGTCAGCCAGTGCCGGTAAGCTTTCAGACGCCACTCCAGCAGAAACGGCGGTTCGTTCTTCCTGGCCGAAATAAACCGAACCGTGTCTTCGGTCAGGCCGATGGGTGCCGCGTCCGAATCAATCTGCGTAACAAAGCCAAATTTATACTCGCCTTGAACGAATTGATCGATGGTTTCAGTGCTTTCAGTGCCAGAGTTCATGCGATTTCAAAATGCTTCCGTGATTCAATATTGAGACTAATTCTCATTCCAATGTTAACTTAACGCACTTCAGAGGTTTGTCAAAATTCCGCCCAAGTATTTGCATTGGAACCGACTTAATCGCCTCGGGCGCCATTGCCAAGGGCTGTCTCGTTGGCAGCCATTGAAGGTTCATCGGTCGGACCCTGATCTTTGCGGGTCGGTTGCGGGTGCGCCGTCGCCGCGCATTGAGGGCATTTCCCGCGCAAGGCCAGTCCAAAATGCGTCACCTCGAATCCTGCCGGAATGCTCACCTCGGTGCGCATGGATTGAGGATCGAAATCGATGTCAAATATGTGACCGCACTTCTCGCAAAAGAAGTGACAATGCGGATCCATATTCGGACAAAAACGGGTTGCCGACCGGTCCAGATTGACTTGGCGCACCAAACCGCATTCCACCAGCGCGTCGAGACAGTTATAAACCGTGGCCATGGAGATATCGGGCATGACCTGCTTGGCCCTGAGGAAAACCTCGTTGGCGGTGGGATGATCCCTCTGGTTCAGCAGAATGCTGTAAACCTGTCTGCGCTGTGGCGTCAAGCGGTAACCATTGGTGGCCATTCGCTCGCGACCCTCAGTTCCAGTCAACTCATCATTCCGACTCGTATTCACCTTGGGGCAATATAAGGGTGAATGCGCCAAAGTCAATATTTAGAGTAATACCTATTATTAGATTGTCTGCATTACTGGAGCAGCAGCATTAGCGACGGGCCGTGTGGATCAGGAATGGCTGTTGAAGCCTGAGTTTTGAATCAAATGCGGCACAACTGCGCTCCAAAAGCGCAAAAGCAGCCATCAACAACTGAAGAAACTGCAAAAACAACTCCGCAGGGAAACGACATTGATCGTTGCCCGCCCGGCGAGCCTTCTTCTTAAATCGCAGCTATTTCAAGATGCGGCAGGAAGTTCGGATTTCTTGGTCCGTTTGCGAACGGCTTTCTTCTTGGCGACCGGCGCTGTTTCAACCGGAGGCGCGACTTCGACGGAGGATTCCGCCGATTCGTTTGCGGCCAGCAAGTAACGCCCGCAACTATCGCAGATCAGAATGTCTTCGGCGCGAATCAGTTCGGCATTAATGCCGGTGGCCAGCTTCATATGGCACTCGGTGCAGACGGAATTGCGGACAATCGCCACTCCTTTCTTTCCACGAGCCCTCAACCGGTCGTAATGCCCCATGATCGGCGTTGGCACGCCTTTGCGCAAATTACTAATCTCCTCCGCTGTCTTCGGAGAATCAGACTCACCTCCCAGTTCCAACTGTTGAAGGCTATACAAAATTTCGATTACATTTTTCATCACAAACAACTCGGATAAATAACCGGGTAAGGCTCAGTTTTAAGCCCAACCACGGCTAAAGTCAGTTTTTTTAAATTACAGCGCCTCATGTCAGAGCCGCCTTTTCGCTGGAAACCGCCTGAGCGGGCTCCTGCAATCGCCCAAGCAACCGCAATAAACCATCCAAAATGGTGATGGGATGCGGCGGGCAGCCAGGTATGAACAAATCGACCGGAATCACATTTTCCGCGCCGTTATTCACTTCCTTATGATCCACAAAAGGGCCTCCAGAAATCGCGCATGCGCCAACGGCAATCACAAATTTCGGGGACGGAATGGCTTCAAAGGTCTTTTCCAGCGCCAGACGCATATTAGCTGTTACCGGACCTGTCACCAGAATACCGTCGGCATGACGGGGCGAGGCCACAAATTGAATGCCAAAACGCCCCAGATCGAACACAACGGTTCCCAAAACGTTGACATCCGCCTCGCACGCGTTGCATCCACCAGCGCTGACCTGGCGCAGCTTCAGGGAATGTCCGAAGACCTTTTGAGACTGGGCGTCCAAAGCCTTTGCCAGGGCCTGAGTCGTCCCGTTGCGGACGACCAAATCCGACCGGCGCCGCGCAGCCATGCTGTGATCCTTGGAATGTTGGATCGCGCCTTTCGGACATGCTTCTGAGCAATCCAGGCAAAAGAGGCAGCGCCCCAAATCAAACTCCAATTGATTTCCGGAAAGGGCGATGGCGCCCGTGGGACAAGCCTCCACGCAGGAGTGACACTGCAGCTCGCACAGGTTGGCATCCACCAACGGCCGCCCGCGAAAACGCTCCGGCAATACCGGCGCGGAATCAGGATAACCGATTGTTCGGCATCCCTGCTGTTTTCGTGCTAAAAGCGCTTTAATCATGTCCTCTTAAAGATCGTGGCCACAGTAGGAAAGATTGAAACTCTTGTTACACAGCGGAAAATCGGAGATTTGCTGATCGCGCATTGCATAAGCCAACCCCATCCAATTATGAAAGGACGGATCGATTACCTTATAATGTCGGAACCGTCCCGCATCGTCCGTGGTGGCGACATGGCAGATCTCCCCACGCCATCCTTCAACCATCGAAACCACCAGAGAACCGGCCGCCAATTCATCCATCGGCTGACGAATTTCGCCGCCAGGCATCGTTCGAATCATATCCTTAATGAAGGCGATCGAACGTTGAATTTCCATCCAGCGGACGTATGCACGTCCGAATACGTTGCCGGAGTTAAAGGTCGAAACAGGCAATTGGAAAAACCGATACGCTCCCCCGGAAAACTCGTGCCTCACATCCCGTTCGACACCGCAGGCCCTGGCCGCAACACCTACCAGACCCAGATCCAGACAATCCTGATTTTTCAGGGTGCCTGTATTTTCAAAACGCGCGCGCACAGTAGTGGTATTCCAAAGAAGGTTACACGCAACCGTGACATCCTTCAATGCGCGGTCCAATTGAGCGCCCAGTTTTTCCAATCGTTCCGGCTCCGCCTCGAATCCCAAACCCCCGGGCTGCACCAAATTCCGACCAAACCGACTCCCGCACAGCAGCGCGGTCATATTGAGAAAATCGCCACGAATCCGACCGCAAAACGACGAGGTGGGCAGAAAACCGATGTCCCCGGCCATTGCACCGAGGTCTCCGGTATGATTGGCCAGACGCTCCAGTTCCAACGCGACGGCCCGTAAAACCTGGGCTCGTGCTGACACGTTGCATCCCGATAGCGCCTCGACAGCCTGGCAATAGGCGCTGGCATGACCGACCGTCGTATCGCCTGCGGCGGTCTCCATGTAATGCATCGTCCGACGGTCAGGCCCGCCGACCAGGCGCCGCTCAATGCCCCGGTGTTGATAGCCTAACGATATTTCCAGGTGGAACACCTGCTCGCCGTGGCATTGAAAACGGAAATGACCGGGTTCGATGATTCCGGCATGGACCGGCCCAACTGCCACTTCATGAACCTCAACACCATCCACGACAAAAAACGGCGATGCCGAAGTCGCAGAAGAGGTGGCGCGCACGGGTTTAAGCCACGGATGGCCCTCTGGCATCACTCCCCATTGCTCGAATATCTCCCGCTCAAACCCCTGCGCTTGAGGACACTCAGGAGTCAATGATGGATACCGATCCTTGACCGGTGTCGAATACAACGATAACGCGCTGGAACCGCCATTGGCCATGACACCCAGCAATCTAAGACCGCCCTCTTTCGATGGAATTCCAAACAAAGCCGCCATTCGGTTTCCGAGGCTGGCTTCCCGGAGAATGGCCGCGCGAAAATCCGCAATGGGCAGAACGGAAATATCCACCCACTTCACGGGCACCGCGTTATGCGTCACACAGGCCGAGGTGCTGCTCATACCAAGCCTCCCACAGTCTTTGCAGCCTCCATCAATACACCTGCCAACGCTGGCGGAATATAGACTCCCAACATCAAAACCGCGACGCACAGCACGGCCGGCGGCCAGATCATCAATGGATGAAGGCTGCCCCGGTCCGCCGCATTGGAGGCATCAGGAGTGCCTTGCGCCATGCGCAGAAAGACAGTGGACATACCGATAAAAATCACCGCCAACAGAAACATATACAAGCCGCCCACCACAAAACGTCCATTCGCAAAGGCCGCTTTTAGAATCGTAAATTCGCTCAAGAACGGTCCGAACGGTGGCGTGCCCGTGATGGCCAAAAATCCAGCAATCCATAAAACACCGGATGCGGGCATTACGCGGAACATGCCACGAACGGCGCTTACGGATTTGGATTTGAAAACCATCAGAATGTTTCCCGCGACCAAAAACAGCATCGTCTTGATAAGCGAATGGTTCACGGCGTGAAGCATGGAACCAAAGGCCCCCACCCCGCCCAATCCCACGCCGAGGTTCATGATCCCCATGTTCTCGACGCTGGAATAAGCCAGAAGGCGCTTGTAATCGGCCTGTTTGAGAATGAACACTGCCGCCACGCCCATCGAGAGCAGTCCCATGATCACCATCAATTCCCGGGCGAAATCGCCCTGGTTCGCGGCCACGCAGATTTGCAGCACCCGGAGGACTCCCAGGAAAGCGCAATTCGACAACGCCCCGGATAGCAACGCGGAGACCACGGAGGGGGCTTCGCTGTAGGCGTCCGGCAGCCATGTGTGCAGCGGGGCCAGTCCCATCTTCGTTCCGTAACCGACTAAAAACAGGATGAACGCCGCGCGCAACCAGGGCGCGTGCAACAGGCTGGCATTCTTGACGAGGACCGAAACCATCATTGAGTCCTCGCCATCGGGCAAACGGGTTCCCGCCACACCCAGAAAGAAATTGCCCAGCAAGGCCAGGGCAATGCCCAATGAACAAATCAACAGATACTTCCACACCGCTTCCAATGACCGATGGTGACGATGGAAATAAATCAACGGCGCGCTGGCCAGCGTGGTCGCTTCCACCCCGATCCATAACAAACCCAAATGCTCGCTCGTGGTGACCAGGGTCATGGCGGACAAAAACATCAGCAAACATCCAATAAACACCCCCTCGGGCGCGTTGGTGAACAGCCGCCCCTCCTCTGGATCGGGTTCCGGATGGAGAGGTTGCATGCGCAAATACCCTAGCGCGTAAATGGAAGCCACCAAAAAGACCCCGCTGGCAATGGATAGGAATATCAAGCCCAGCGAATCGAGTTGCAGCCCGCCACCCAATGCCGCCTCCGGCCGATGCAACCAGCAGGATAGAACCAGCGCGGAGTGCACCACGGCCACCAGGACCAACAACCCCCGGCGCACCTGTGTCATTCTGAGCGCAAAAGCCGCCAGACCGGCGAAAAATGGAATCAGTATCAATGCCGGGATCATTCTTAGTCCTTCAGGGATGACAAACGATCCGTCTCGGTGTGATCGAATTCGCGGCTGATGTGAAAAATGGCGATACCCATGACAAACACACCCACGAAGACATCCAGTAGAATGCCCAGTTCGACCAGCAGTGTGGCTTCCTGCATCGCCCCAATACCGAAAGTGTAAACCCCGTTTTCAAACACCAAAAAGCCAAGAACCTGATGCACCGCCTTTTTGCGCGCCACAATCAGGAAGAATCCCGCCATGAGGGAGAAGAAGGCCACGGGAAGGATCATGGCGGAGACCACCGGACTTTCCATCCGCAACCGGCCGCCCATCCAAAACGACAGACCCAGCGCCATCACCCCAATGAGAAGGGAGAGGACGTAACCGACAAAAGGCTCCGCTTCACGCGTCACATCCGCCTCGCGCAAGGCCCGAAACAATAACCGTGGGAAAACCATGCCCTTGAGCAGAATACTCCCGGCCGCCAAAGCCATCACACGCATGGGAGTGGCATGGAGATGTGCCGCCAATGGCAGAAGGCCCAACAGGACACCCTGTAAAGCCACCACACGAATACTTGAACCCAGCCGGCTCGTCCCCAAGAGCCAGAAGTTTGTCAACACCACCAAAATTAGTATAAAATCAACCATACAGGGCCTATTGCATCACCACCAAGGCCACCGCCGCCATGACCCCCGCCCCAACCAACAACTGGGGCACAAATAACAAGCGCAATCGTGCCATGATCGACTCAATGATGCCGACCACCACCGCCACACCACACATGCCGATGACACCCACCGCCAGATCGATCCAGAGATGCCCTGAATGAATAGGCAGAAGCACATTCACCAAGAGCGCGCCCATCAGCCAGAGTTTCAAGGCCGCTCCATAAACGATAAACGCAAAATCAGGACCGCCATGATCGAGCACCATCACCTCGTGGATCATGGTCAACTCCAGATGGGTATTGGGATCATCCACGGGAATGCGCGCATTTTCCGCCAGCATCACCACCAGAAGAACCGTCACCACCAGGGCCAGAGGCACAAAGCTTTGCGCCCAGTGCCAGGGTGTCAGCGCGCCAAATATGTCGGAAAGTGAAAAACTAACCGTTTTGCGTCCCACGACCGCCAATGCCAGGAGCAAAACCGGTTCCCCCAGCGCCGAAAAATGGGCTTCGCGGCTGGCCCCCATTCCCTCGAAACTGGATCCTGTATCCAATGCCGCAATCATCGTGAAGAACCGGCCCAGGCCCAGCAACCCCGCCATGAGCACCAGATCCCCGGGAAAACCAACCAGGGCGTTCGCGCCTCCAAAGGGAACAATCAGCATGGCTGCAATCACCGCGGCCAGGCCAACAATGGGCGCCGCCTGAAACACCCAGGTTGTCGTGCGGCTGTAAACCGCGCCTTTGTGAAGAAGCTTCCAGAGATCGAAATACATTTGAAGAATGGGCTGGCCCCGCCGCCCGCCAAACTTCGCCTTCACGCGGTTAATGATCCCCGGCAACAAAGGCGCCAGAGCCAGACCCACCAGAAGTGAAAGTATCGCACTGATGTTCATGGTTCAGCCCAACTTCCAGATCAGCAGCGCCAGCAAAGTCGCCGCCATATACAGCACATAAAGCTGCACCTGGCCCTGTTGCAGCCATCGCAACTTGGACAACCATGCTGCCAGGCTTGCAAAAGCCGGTCCGTAAATAACCCGTTGCCAGACATCCGGAGTTTCACTTAAAAACGAGGAATGACTCGGGAAAAAACCTTTCGGCGTGGAATAACGGCGTCGCATCCTTAGCACCAACCGATAGAGCATGGTTGCCGGCTGAACAAACGAGGAGCCAGTGTATTGCACCCGTGACGAGGACGCCACGTAACCGCAGCCCCATGTGGCGGCCGATTCAATCTTGCGACCTGACAGCAAACGTGAACGCATCCAGACCAACAACGCAATAAGCAATCCGAGGACGAGAAAAACCAGGACCACCAGGTTCATGACATTCGAAAACGCCGCCAGATTCAACACTGCAGCGTTGTGATCGTACCGCCCCATTCCAGCCGCGATCTCACTGGCTTTGCGGATGAGGATGGGCGCTGCCAGACTGGCGCAAATGCAGGCGCAAACCAGGATCGCCATGCCCGTCTGCATCCACCTTCCACTCTCGTGGGCATGTTGTTCCTCCCCGCCCCGCGGTTCCCCGAGAAAAACGATTCCGAAGGCTTTAGTAAAACAGACCACGGCCAGACCGCCGATCAAGCCCATTCCCAGAATCACCGCCACACCCGCAATCGCCCTGGACAGCTCCAGCGAGGTTGCCGCCTTGAATCCCGCCATGAAAAGAACGACCTCCCCAATAAATCCGTTCATCGGCGGCAGCCCGCAGATTGCCACCACCCCCAGCAAAAAGCATAAACCCGTCACCGGCATTTTTTTCAGCAAACCGCCCAGCCGATCCATTTGCCGCGTGCCAGTCACGTGCAAAATGCTGCCAGCCCCCAGAAACAGAAGGCCCTTGAACATGGCATGATTCGCAAAATGAAGCAGACAGGCGCTGAAGCCCAAAATCGCAACCGCAGGGGCCGCCATCGAAATGCCCAGGACTCCGATACCCATGCCGATGGTCATGATCCCCACATTCTCCACGCTGCTATACGCCAGCAACCGCTTCAAGTCGTGCTGCGCGAGCGCATTGATCACCCCCAATATTCCCGACACCAGACCCACCCCCAAAAGTAACCAGCCCCACCATGCGGCGGGCGTTCCCAAATACGTGAGCATCCGCAATACCCCATAAACCCCCGTCTTGATCATCACTCCAGACATGACGGCCGAGACATGGCTTGGCGCCGCCGGATGCGCCTCAGGCAGCCACACATGAAAAGGCATGAAACCCGCCTTGGTGCCGAACCCGATCACCGCCAGAATAAACATCGACCCCGCCATTCCTCCGGGCCATGTTCCAATTGTCCCCATCGCCGCCCACTTATCGAAATCCATCGAGCCAGCCTCGCGACCCATCAAGACAAAAAGGACAAAAATGGAAGCCGTCCCCAAATGGGTTGCGATCAAGTACACCCAACCCGCCTCGCGCACTTTGGGCTTTTCATCTTCGAAGGTTACCAGGAAAAAAGAGGTCACCGACATCACCTCCCATGACATCAGGAAGAGCACCGCGTTGCGGGACAAAACGACCATCACCATGCTGGTGGCCAGCAGGTTAAAGAATAAGGCGGGAACCCCCAAGTGCCGTTCTCGAAACGCGGCCATGTAATCCACGGCATAGAGGGCGGCTGCAACTAGAAGCAACAGCATTGGAAGAATGAACCACGCGGAAAGCGCGTCCAACTGAATGAAAAAACTGCCTCCAGGCAGGCTCATCGGGAGGCGGCTCTCTCCAACCGCCCCCCCCATGAGAACACGAACTACAGGAAAAACCGCCAAAATCGCGCCCGCAATCAACCCCCAAGCGCCCACTGCCGTTGCCAGTTTGGGATTATGTGGAAAAAACAAGGCCATCAGCCCACTTCCCACCCAAATCCCCATTGCCAGCAACAAAAGGCTCATTGACGCTCCTGGCTGACAACCTCAGTGGGAGTCTTCTTCCCACTTCCAACCCGCTTTACCCCTTCCAGGATTTCTTCCCGACTTCCCTGTCGCAGAACGATTTCCTTAAATCCCGGGTCCCGGAGCGCAAACGCTATCCGCGATAATAAATGCAAATGTGACCGCACGGTGGGACTTACCAGGGAGAAAAGCGTGTGGACCGGCTGCCCGTCCAACGCTCCAAAAGCCACCGGCTTTTCAAGAAAGCTCAGCATCACCATCGGTTTGGCCACATGCAGAACAATCGGATTTCGCACATGTGGAATCGCGATTCCATCCCCGATCGCCGTCGATTCCAACGCCTCGCGCGCCATCAAAACCTGCAACAGGAAATTGCGGTCCACCTCATCGGGCAATCGCATTGCGTCCACAATCCCCCGCAGGACGCCTGCCTTGTCGTTGCCGCCCATGCGGTAGTAAATCCCGCCTGCCTGCAAAGCATCCGCCAAATCAGGCAACTCCCCGGCCCCCGCCTCGCTCTCCTCAAATATTTTGGGAGAAACGTTAATCTTCTTTGCAGTGGCCCATTCCAACAGCTCTGCGCGGTTAAAACGGTACTGCCCGCTGACGCGATAGGCGGGCAAATTCCCGTCTGTAATCCATCGGTAAACGCTTTTTTCGGAAACGTTCAGCAATTCAGCGACATCTCTTACCGTGAGCTGCATTTTTTCTTAAATTAAGACTTTTTGTCCCACTATTTGGACAAGCTTGGACATGGTATAGAACCTGTCTAAATGTGTCAATACCCGCTTTATTCCAAAAAAAGCGGGTTATCTCAAAATAAAGGACGCCAAAGTTCAGAATTGGAAGTCCTCTCGATTCTGAAATATGCATGTCGGATGTTCCGGTTGATTTATAAGCGGTGCCTTCTGAGGATGGAACTTCAGCCCTTTTTGTCGAAACTTCAGGATTCAGGGATGCTATCACTGCAAACAAGGATGATCAGAACCGCATCAAACCATGGGGTGAACACTCGCGTCGCGGTTTCGCGATCCTTGAGCAAACCTCCGATGGGGGGAAGTCCCCCGGGGTATACCCCTGAATAGACCCCGCGCGCCTCCCGGTCCACTCTCATGCAGTTGGTTAAATAATTAATCATCAAAACAAAAAAATCACATGCATAACAATCAAGAGGTAAAACAAACCGTAGGCGCACCCGCGCCGCTTATCTGCACAGCGTCGAATAATAAAATCTCCATCAGTTTGATGGCCGCCCTCTTGGCGTTGCTCTCCAGTGCCTCCGCAGGAATGGCTGCTCTGGCGCCGGTTGATCTCGGTTGGGCCGGCAGTTTTGCGATTCTCTCCAAAACAGGAGTCACCGATGTTCCTTCCTCTGCCATCACTGGCAATATTGGAACAAGTCCAATCACCGGTGCTGCCATTACGGGCCTGGGCTGCGCGGAAGTAACCGGGACCATCTACACCGTGGACGCTGCGGGTCCCGCTTGCAAGGTGACCTACCCCGTTTTATTGACTGCGGCGGTCAGCGCCATGGAAACCGCATACACTGACGCTGCGGGCCGGACGTTACCCGCTGCCGTTGAACTCGGGGCCGGAAATATTGACGGGATGCGAATCGCTCCGGGCCTCTACAAATGGGCCACACCGGTGCTCATTCCCACCGCGGTCACACTCGACGCCCAAGGGGACGCTAATGCGGTCTGGATCTTCCAGATAGCGCAGGGGCTGACCGTCGGCAACGGGGCCATTGTCACCCTGACCGGCGGCGCCCAGGCCAAGAACGTCTTCTGGCAGATAGCCGGCGCAACGACCATTGGAACGACGGCTCAGTTCAAGGGAATCATCTTGTGCCAGACCGCGATTGCAATGCAAACCGGCGCCTCTCTGGAAGGCCGGGCGCTGGCCCAGACTGCGGTCACATTGCAGATGAATGTCGTGTCCGAGCCTAAATAATCAAGACAGTCAGGGCGCTGCCCAAACAGGGCGGCACCCGATGCTAATTTGAGAGAACTTCGCTCTCTCTTTCCCGCCTCAAGCCCGCTGGCAGTTAACGTAATCAGCGCTCTTGGGGCGGGTAACATGTACTGGAGAAGCCATCAGGAATCCTCCGCATAAAAGCGAACTGCAACCCTGGATATTGAATCAGAGCAATCCACAGGGTCAAACAATCACGTTACGCGTTTTTGAAATTCTACGTGAATCCTGCTTCAACATCGTGCGTCACAATTCAAGCACCTTCCTCCCCTTCCCGGCGACTTCTAAAGATTCCCATCGCGCGCCCATTAGTACAAAAAAAGAGGCTGGCATGAAGCCAGCCTCGTGAATTCGATTTTGATGAAATGATGGTTGGACTTAGTAGTCCATTCCGCCCATGCCACCCATTCCGCCCATGCCGCCAGGACCGCCAGGACCGCCAGCAGGAGCTTTTTCCTTCTCAGGCATCTCGGTGATCAGGCACTCGGTCGTCAGCATCAAGCCGGCGATCGAAGCCGCGTTTTGCAGGGCAGCGCGGGTGACCTTCTTGGGATCCACCACACCGGCTTTGACGAGGTCTTCATAGACGCAGGTCGCGACGTTGAAACCTTCATTGCCTTTGCGCTTGCGCACTTCCTGCACGATGATCGAGCCTTCCATGCCGGCGTTGTTGGCCAGGGCGCGGAGGGGTTCTTCAATG
The DNA here is from genome assembly GCA_963664225.1 of Verrucomicrobiia bacterium. Taxonomy (GTDB): domain Bacteria; phylum Verrucomicrobiota; class Verrucomicrobiia; order Limisphaerales; family UBA1319. The sequence goes on along the minus strand of OY760937.1, from coordinate 5,141,515 downwards.
GCGCGTTTGACGATATCGACACCGATCTGCTCATCGCCTTCGAGCTTCATGGCTTCGAGGGCAGGCAGGCAGCGGATCAGGGCCACGCCGCCACCGGCGACGATGCCTTCTTCGACAGCCGCGCGGGTCGCATGGAGAGCGTCCTCGACACGGGCCTTCTTCTCCTTCATCTCCGTCTCGGTGGAAGCACCGACGTTGATGACGGCCACGCCACCGGCCAGCTTGGCCAGGCGTTCCTGCAATTTTTCGCGATCGTAATCCGAGGTGGTTTCCTCGATCTGGCGGCGGATTTGATTCACGCGGCCCTGGATGTCGGAGGACTTGCCACTGCCTTCAACGATGGTGGTGTTTTCCTTCTCCACCACGATCGATTTGGCGCGACCGAGGTCGTCCAAAGTCACGTTCTCGAGCTTCAAACCGAGGTCTTCGGTGATGCATTTGCCGCCGGTGAGGATGGCAATGTCTTCGAGCATCGCTTTGCGGCGATCGCCAAAGCCGGGGGCCTTGACGGCGCAGACGCTGATGGTGCCACGGAGCTTGTTGACCACGAGGGTGGCCAGGGCTTCGCCTTCGACTTCTTCGGCAATGATCAACAGGGGTTTGCCCACTTTGGCCACTTTTTCAAGCAGCGGGAGCATGTCCTTGAGGCTGGAAATCTTCTTCTCGTAGATCAGGATGTAACCGTCCTCGATCTTGACTTCCATCGTCTCGGCGTTGGTGACGAAGTAGGGAGAGAGATAACCCTTGTCAAACTGCATGCCTTCGACCACTTCAAGCGTCGTCTCGATGGACTTGGCTTCCTCGACCGTGATCGTGCCGTCCTTGCCCACTTTGTCCATGGCGTCGGCGATGATTTCGCCGATGGTCTCGTCCCAGTTGGCGGACACGGTGGCGACCTGTTTGATCTCTTCCTTGTCCTTGACCTTCTTGGAATTCTTCGAGAGCTGCTCCACCGCAACCGCAACGGCCTTCGTGATGCCGCGCTGCAGGCTGATCGGGTTCGCGCCCGCGGTGACGTTCTTCAAACCGGCACGGAAAATGGCCTCGCCGAGAACGGTCGCCGTGGTGGTGCCGTCGCCGGCTGAGTCGCTGGTCTTGCTGGCGACTTCGCGCACCATCTGCGCGCCCATGTTTTCATAGGGGTCTTCCAGCTCGATCTCCTTGGCAACGGTTACGCCGTCCTTGGTGATCGTCGGGGATCCAAATTTTTTGTCCAGAACCACGTTGCGGCCCTTGGGCCCAAGGGTGGCCTTGACCGCGCGCGCCAGTTTTTCGGCGCCGCGGAGCAACGCTTTGCGGGCTGCTTCGTCGAAAAGTAATTGTTTTGCTGCCATAATGCTTAGTCTTCCTTTTATTTGGGTTGATTAATCGATGATCGCCAGGATGTCGTCGCTATTGAGCAGCTTGTATTCCTTGCCCTCGACTTTGACATCCGTACCGCCATATTTGCTGATCAGCACCCGGTCGCCCTTTTTGACTTCAAAAGCGATCTTCTTGCCCTGATCGTCTAACTTGCCCGTGCCCAGCGCCACAACGGTCGCTTCGGTCGGTTTTTCCTTCGCGGCATCGGGAATGATGATGCCACCCTTCTTAACTTCCTTCTCTTCGACCAGTTCCACGAGGATACGATCTCCGAGCGGTTTAAGGTTCATAGCCATGTTGGTATTTCCTTTGTTGTTGGTTGTTTAACCGAGTGTTTTTCCTCCCGCGCACCCGCCGGGAGAACTTGATTATGACTGGTTAAAATTTGCCCGGGTCGCGCCCCTCCGTTCAGGAGCGGCGCGGCCATGCGGGCGTTAATTCTTTTTGTCATCGACCACTTCCGCATCGATGATGGGACCGTCATCCTTCTTGCCGGACGAATCCTTGGGAGCGGATGCGGGATCAGGTCCACCCGCAGAAGGTTTCTCAGCGCGGGCCTTGTCCGCCGCCGCCTTGTAAAGTTCCGCGGAAACAGATTGCCAGGCTTCGTTGAGTTTCTCGCTCGCAGTCTTGATCGCCGCGGCATCAGTGCCTTTGAGCGCCTCCTTGACCGCAACCACCGCCTTCTCAATCTTCTCCTTGTCACCCGCTGAAATCTTATCCGCATTATCGCGCAGCATTTTTTCCGAGCGATAAACCCCATTATCGGCTTCATTGCGCGCCTCAATGGATTCACGTTGCTGCTTGTCATCCTCCGCATGGAGTTCCGCCTCTTTGCGCATCTTCTCGATCTCGTCCTTGCTCAGGCCGCTGCTGGCGGTGATCGTGATTTTCTGCTCCTTGCCCGTGCCCAGATCCTTGGCGCTGACATGCAAGATGCCATTGGCATCGATGTCAAAAGTCACCTCAATCTGCGGCATGCCGCGAGGGGCCGGAGGAATGTCCGTCAATTGGAATTTACCGATCGTCTTATTGTCCCGGGACATCGGCCGCTCTCCTTGCAGCACATGAATTTCAACCCCGGGCTGGTTGTCCGATGCCGTGGAGAAAATCTCTGATTTGCGCGTGGGAACAGTCGTATTACGCTCGATCAAGCGCGTGAATACTCCGCCCAACGTTTCGATGCCCAGCGACAGCGGGGTCACATCGAGCAACAGCACGTCCTTGACGTCGCCTTTGAGCACGCCGCCTTGAATGCCGGCGCCCACGGCCACCACTTCGTCCGGGTTCACTCCCTGATGCGGGGCCTTGTTCACCAGCGTATGCGCCGTCTCGACCACGCGCGGCATGCGGGTCATGCCACCCACCAGCACCAACTCGTCAATCTTGGCCGCGCTTAGATCCGCATCCCGCAGACAATTCTTCACCGGAATGACCGTGCGCTCAAACAAATCGTCGCACAACTGCTCCATTTTTGCCCGGGTCAGCTTGGTTGAAATGTGCTTGGGCCCGGAGGCATCCGCCGTCACGAAAGGCAGGTTGATGTCATATTGCTGCGCGCTCGATAACGCGATCTTGGCCTTTTCAGCCTCCTCCTTGATGCGTTGCAAGGCGTCTGGCTGTTTGCGCAAATCAATTCCCTGGTCCTTCTTGAATTCATCCAGAATCCAATCCATGATCCGGTTATCCCAGTCATCGCCGCCCAAATGCGTATCCCCGTTGGTCGCCTTGACCTCGAAAACGCCATCGCCAATTTCGAGCACTGAGATGTCGAATGTGCCGCCGCCCAGATCGTAAACCGCGATCTTCTCGTCCTTTTTCTTGTCCAAACCGTAGGCGAGTGATGCGGCCGTCGGCTCATTAATAATACGCAGCACTTCCAAACCCGCGATGCGACCGGCATCCTTGGTGGCCTGGCGTTGAGAATCGTTGAAATAGGCGGGAACAGTAACCACCGCCTGCGTGATTTTCTCGCCCAGGCGCATCTCCGCATCGGCTTTGAGCTTGGCCAGAATCATCGCCGAAATCTCGGGCGGGCTGAACAGTTTGGGCTGGCCGTCGATTTCCACTTCCACCGCGGCGTCTCCATTGCTGGCGCGCACGACCTTGTAGGGGATGCGTTTGATCTCTTCCTGGACCTCGTCAAACTTGCGCCCCATGAATCGCTTGATGGAATAAATCGTATTGCGCGAATTGGTCACAGCCTGGCGCTTGGCCGCCTCACCCACCAAACGTTCGCCTGTCTTTGTAAATGCCACCACCGATGGCGTGGTGCGCTTGCCCTCGGAATTTTCAAGCACCACTGGGTCTCCACCCTCCATGACCGCCATACAAGAGTTGGTTGTCCCTAAATCAATGCCAAGTACCTTTGCCATATTCTTTATATAAATTTTTCAATCCAACGATGAACTGAACCCATCCCACCACATATTCAGCCCGAAGCCCTCATCGTCATGGGAATCCTTTTTTGGGATCCCAATCCAATTCGGCCTTCAGGCACCAGTGGCGGCTTCCATAGTAATACCCTAACCGCTCATCCGTAACTGGCACCCTTCCAGCAATTAAGATGCCATTGGAGTATATTTATATATAATTAATTCCGATTAAACTACTTACGTTTTTATTAAAGCCATCAATCGCGAATTCCAACCTGTGCCATTTGAGTCAGTCTGTCACACTGGAATCTTTACTGTGACAGGTTATCCGGCACACTTTTGCCAAAATATTCAGTTGATGCGCTTTGAATCGTCCAACAAAAAATGCGAATAATAGAAGCAACTGCAAACCAGGTCGCGCAATCCCCCCATCGCAGATCGATCCCACCAATAAACATTGAATTCGCATCATCCGGTCGGTTATTCATCCATTACAAACGATACCAAACATGAACGAGCCTAGAGCGAGCGCTGCTTCAAATAACATTCAGACAGGCCCGGACCAGCCGGATTCACTCGGTGTGATTGCGGGAAACAGGAACCTGCCCATGCTGCTTTGCGAACAGGCCAGGCGCATGGGAGTGCGGCGGTTAGTGGCTGTCGCCTTCGATGGCGAAACCAATCCCGAACTGGCGCGGTTCGTCGATGAGATTGTATGGCTGAAGATCGGCCAACTTTCAAAGCTCATTGCCGCATTTCGAGATCGCAAAATCACTCAATGCGTCATGGCGGGCCAAATCGCCCCGAAAAACCTGTTTGACTTGCGGCCGGACCTGCGAGCCTTGAGTTTGCTTCTCCGCTTGAAGGAAAAAAATGCGCACACCATCTTTGGAGCTGTTGCCGATGAACTTCAAAAAGGTGGTGTCACACTCATTCCGGCCCTTCCCTGGCTCAAACCCTTGATGCCAAAAGAGGGGTTCCGACTCGGCAGGCCATTAACCAACGACCAAACGGAGGATGTGGCATTTGGCCTGCGAATCGCCAAAGAAATCTCCCGTCTGGATATCGGCCAGACTGTGGTGGTTAAGAATGGCGTTGTGCTTGCTGTTGAGGGCTTTGAAGGGACAGATGCCTGTCTGGCCCGGGGAGGTGAACTGGCAGGCAAGGAAGGCGGCGCTGTTGCAATCAAGGTGGCCAAAAAAAACCACGACATGCGGTTTGACATCCCCTGCACCGGACCGAAAACCATCGAAACCTGCGCCAAAGTGGGAATCCGGGTTCTGGCGATCGAAGGCGGGAAGACGCTGGTTTTGGACCAGCGGGATGTGGAGTTGCTTACGGCGCAGCTTCATGTAACTTTAACGGCAATCGAAGCTGTGGATTTTTAGAAATATCGATCAAGCACTGTTTTAAGGGACGGGCAGTCCTGCAGAGCGCGTTGATTGGTTTTTCGAGATTTCATCGGCATTGGTACTGTATTTAGGCACCGAGTTTTGAGTTTTTGAAGCTTGACTCATTTCTTGGCTGCCTCTATTTTTGTGTTAGCAATGGAAACTTGGGCTGGTCAGCCAGCGCGCCGAAGTCGGAGAGAATCATCTACCGACTTTTTTATTCCCCAAGTGGGAATGCGGAATTGAGTTATGAACGCAGAATTTATAGCCGTCTTGGACTACTGGGAAAGAGAAAAAGGCATCCGAAAGGATGTTCTCCTTGGGGCTGTACAGGAAGCACTGGTCTCAGCCGCGAAAAAGGCGGTTGGACCTGCTCGCAACCTGCGCTGCACCATTGATCCCAAATCAGGCGATATCAAGGCCTTTGCGAGCCTGGAAGTGGTTGAAAAAGTGGCTTCCAAACACGATCAGGTCAGTTTGATCGACGCCCGGCGTTCCAAGCCCGATGCGGAATTGGGTCAAGAGCTCGAAATTGAAGTCACGCCGGCCAATTTTGGCCGTATCGCCTCTCAATATGCCAAGCAAGCCTTGATGCAACACATCCGCCGGGCCGAAAAAGATCTGATTTACAACGAATTCAAAGATCGCGCCGGGGATATTGTCAGCGGCATTGTGAGGCGCTTCGAGCGTTCGGATGTAAGCATCGATCTGGGACGCTACGAGGCCTTATTGCCCAGTCGCGAACGCGTGCCAACGGAGGAATACCAGGTCGGTGAACGTTTGCGTTGTTATGTTAAAGCTGTGGAAAACACAGCCCACGGTCCTGAAATCATCTTGTCCCGTGCGGACCCCCAATTTGTAGTCAAATTGTTTCAATTGGAAGTCTCGGAAATCAACGATGGCACCATTGAGATCAAGGGCATTGCCCGCGAGCCGGGTTTTCGCACCAAGATTGCGGTCTATTCACGCGATGAAAAGGTGGACCCGGTTGGCGCATGCGTCGGATTACGTGGGCAGCGGGTCAAAAACATCGTTCGCGAATTGAACAATGAAAAGGTCGACATTATTAAATGGGATCCGGACATCCGCATTTATGTCACCAATGCCTTGGCTCCAGCCAAATTGAAGAGTTTCTTGGTGGATGCCGACCGCAAGCGCGTGATTGTTCAGACCACGGAGGATCAACTTTCCCTGGCCATTGGCAAGCGTGGCCAAAACGCCCGATTGACGTCCAGACTCTGCGGTTGGCAGGTGGACATCGAACCGGAAGTGGCTGCAAAGATGGGTTTTGATGAGAAGGTGGCGGAAGCGGTAAGACATATCGCCGCCATTCCAGGCATCCTGCCACCACAAGCCAACGCACTCGTCCATGCCGGTTTTCTCAGTCTGGACGATTTATCTCAAGCCGAGGAAAGCGATTTGGCTGCCATTACGCAGATCGGAGACCAAGCGGGTGCCATTATTGGGGCTGTGCGCGCGGAAATCGCGCGTCGTGAACCCGGGAATGGAGAAACCACAACCGCTTAATTTTTAAAATCGCCTGGTGCCAGCTACAATAAGTCAGCATCCATGAACTCCAGGTGGTTAAGAGCGAGACGCGAAGGAATATATGCCCGTTCGGATTTACGACATTGCAAAAAAACTAGGTATCGAAAGCAAGGAAGTCCTTGTTAAAGCCAAGGAACTGGGCATTTCCACCGCACGAGTTCCCTCCAGTTCGCTGGATAAAATCACCGCCGAGTATCTTGAGGAGCAACTGGGATATAAACCAGCGCCCGCTCCCTTGCCCGTGGCAGAACCGACACAGCCGCCACAAGTAGCCGTCGCCGCCACCACGCCAGAAGTTCAAGCGCCGGTGCCACCAAGCATTCCGGCTCCAGCAGCCGTTGCCGCGCCCGCGCATGAACCCGCCCCGGAAATACCCTCCACGGTGCATCCTGCTTCCGTGCTTGAAATGCATCCGGCGACACCTGTAGTGGCTGAAATTCAACCTACAGCGCCGGAGCTTATTGCCCCTATTGCAGAACCCGCTCCTGCTCCCAAAATAGAGGCGCAGTTGCAAGCGTCCATTGAAACGGTGGTCGCGGAACCCAAAACTCCGGAGCCTATCGTTAAGACACACACAATCGTCGCTCCCGCGCCAATCTCCAGCCCGGCACCGACTCCCGCGCCGGAACCTCCGGCCAGTCCCGTTGCAGTCCAGCCGGAACCGACTATTCAGGTCATTAAAACCTCCGAAGCGCCTGATATTAAAGTCATCGTCCAGCCCCCCACACCGCCAACTCCGTCGATTCCGAAGGTGGGAGACAAAGTCGGTTTCATTGTGTTGCCGCCAAAACCGGGACCAAAAGTCGGCGATAAAGTCGGCTCCGTCCAATTACCGGCCCGTCCTGGCGCGCGCGTCGAACAGGGCCGTGGAGCGCGTCCGGACCCTCGGACTAATCGTCCCGGGCAAAACCGGTTTCCCACGCGACAGCCTTTTCCGCCTCGGCACGGGGCTCCCCAAGTCAAGCCGGCGGGTGGACGTCCAGGCGGATCGGACACACCGAAATACGTCTCTCCTGCAACCGGCGAGATGTTGACAATGAAGCCGCCGATCGTTGTTCGTTCGCTGGCGGACATGCTTAAACGCAAACCGTTCCAACTGATCGCTGATTTGATGGAACTGGGTGTTTTTGCAAATGTAAATCAAACCATCGAAGAACCGGTGGCTCAACGGTTGTGCGCAAAGTACGGATTTCGGTTCGAGGTGGAAAAGCGGGAGCGCGGAGGCGGTCAGGTTCATGCGCCGGTTGTTAAGAAAGAGGAAGATACTGAGGATAAACCGGAAAGCCTCAAACCACGCCCCCCTGTGGTCACGATCATGGGACATGTGGATCATGGCAAGACCACATTGCTCGACGGAATTCGCAAATCGGATGTAGCCGGCGGTGAAGCGGGCGGCATCACGCAACACATTGGTGCCTATACCATTTCATTCCCACATCCAGAACGTCCGAAGGATATCCAGCAAATTACCTTTTTGGATACCCCAGGTCATGCGGCCTTTAGCGCCATGCGCGCGCGCGGCGCCAATGTGACGGATATCGTGGTGCTGGTCGTCGCGGCCAACGACGGAGTCATGCCGCAAACCGTGGAGGCCATCAACCACGCAAAAGCGGCAAAAGTTCCGATCATCGTTGCGGTAAACAAATGCGATCATCCCAACGCCAATCCGATGCGTGTGCGCCAACAACTGCAAGAGGCGGGTCTGGTATGCGAAGAGTGGGGTGGCAACGTCATCTTCCAGGATCTTTCTGCGTTGACGAAGCTGGGTGTGGACAAGTTGCTCGAGTTGATTCTGCTTCAGGCGGAAATGATGGAGTTAAAGGCCAATCCAGACCGCGCTGCCAAAGGCAACGTCATTGAATCCGGGCTCGAACCCGGCGGTCCCACAGCAACCGTTCTGGTGCGTAAAGGCACGCTGAACGTAGGCAATCTTATTTTGTGCGGGCCCTACTACGGCAAAGCGCGGGCGCTGACCAATGAGGAAGGCAAGAGGTTGAAGTCAGCCGGCCCCTCTGTGGCGGTAAAATTGCTGGGCTTGAACGGCGTGCCTGCGGCGGGCCTCGAGTTTTCAGTGGTCGAGAGCGAAAAGGACGCTCGTGAAGTGGCTGAACAAAGGGCTGAAGTCGCCCGTGTTCATGGTGCCGAGGATCGCCCCAAAGTCACACTGGAGAATCTGTTTGCCAGCCTCTCGTCCGAAAGCGCCAAGACCCTCAAGGTCGTGGTCAAGGCGGACATGCAGGGATCAGTGGAAGCCATTTTAGAGGCGCTTAAAAAAATCGATTCTGAAAAGGTCTCCCTGGAGGTCGTTCATAGCGCCGTGGGTATTATTACAGAATCGGACGTGATTCTGGCCTCGGCGTCCAAGGCGATCGTCCTTGGATTCCATACCCGCGTGGATAACGAGGCCACCGAGGCCTCCAAGCGCGAAGGAGTGCAGATTAAACTCTACTCCATCATTTACGAATTGATCGACCAGGTCAAAGACGCCATGGCCGGTCTGCTGGATCCCGTCTCCAAGGAAGTGGTGCTGGGCTCGGCGGAAGTCAAAAAGCTCTTCGCCCTTTCCAAGGGTGGAAATGTCGCTGGTTGCATGATTTCCAATGGCCGCATCGTTCGCGGACGTTGCCGGGTGCTGCGCCGAAAAGATGTGGTTTTCGAGGGCGTCATCAGCGCGATCCGCCGGTTTCAGGACGAAGTCAACGAGGTGCGCGCGGGCATGGAATGCGGTATTCGAATTGAAGGATTCGGAGATTTCCAGATCGGCGATGCGATCGAGAGCTACACGATCGAGAAGATCACTCAGAAACTGTAAGGAACAGCCGTGGAAAACCGTCGTCATGAGCGAGTTCGGGAATTATTGATCCGCGCGGTCGGCGAGGTGATCCGTAAGGAATTGTCGATTGAGGAAACCGGTCTGGTAAATGTCAACGATGTCGTCGTAGGCAGCGACATGCATTCCGCCATAGTGTATGTGAGCATATTGGGCAGCGACGCCCAGCGTAAGAAGGGCATGTCCACATTGCGCAAAAAGCGCAAACACTTGCAGGCAATGGTGGCGCAAAATGTGGTGCTGAAGTACTCCCCTGCCCTGCGATTTCAATTTGACCAGGCCATGGAGCGCGGCAACCGGGTGTTGCAGTTGATCGAAGAACTGGAGAAAAACTCACCCGAGGAATGAAGACACGTCCGAAAATCGTTTCGCGAATTCTGGATGCAATTCGCGACTCAGAGCGCGTCTGCGTCGTTGGCCATGTCCGCCCGGATGGCGATTGCATCGGCTCCGAACTCGCATTAACCCAGGCCCTGCGCAACGCGGGAAAAACAGTCACCTGCTGGAACGAGGATCCCATTCCGCAAAAGCTCGCCTTCCTGGATACGGACAAACTCATGGATCGCCCCCGCCAGGGGCAGGAATTCGATTGCGTCATTGCGGTGGATTGCGCCAGCCTGGAGCGGCTCGGCAAATGCGCGCGGCACACCACGCAACGCTCGGTATTCATCAATATCGATCATCACGCCAGCAACACGCGCTACGCGGATATCAACTGGATCTCCAGCAAGGAGCCATCCACGGGTGAAATCATTTATCAATTATTGACGGCTGGCTCCATGCCGATCACTCCATCCATTGCGGACTGCCTGTTTACGGCAATCTCGACGGATACTGGATCCTTCCAATACGCCTCAACGCGTCCGAACAGTTTTGTGGTGGCGGGCCGGTTGGTGAGCCGCGGCGCAGATCTGACGAAGATTTGCGAGGAGGTCTATCAATCTTACCCTCTTTCCCGCGTGCGGCTGATGCAGCGGGTCCTCAACCACTTCCGACTGGTCCATCATAACCAGCTTGGATATTTCTGGCTGAGACCCTCGGATTTCACAAAAACCGGGGCTCGAACAATCGATAGCGAGGGTTTGATCGATCATATCCGCGCGATCGAACCCGTGGTTGTAGCCTGCATGTTCGAAGAGGTGAAACCCGATGAGGTGCGAATCAGCCTGCGCTCGAAAAGCCCGGATGTGGACGTCAATAAGATCGCCCTTCAATTCGGTGGCGGCGGGCATGTGGCGGCGGCGGGCGCTCGCGTGCGCGGCACCCCCCTCTCCGTCCAACGCCGCGTGGTTAATGCCATTAAAAAATCTCTGGATTCCATTTCGTAATGATTCAAACATTTGAGGCGCTTGACGGCGCCCTCCTTATCGACAAACCCTGCGGCCCCACCTCCCATGACATCGTGGATGCGGTCCGACGCCGCTTTAAAATCAGCAAAGTGGGCCATTGCGGCACCCTGGATCCCAATGCCACAGGCCTCCTGGTCCTGGTGCTGGGCAAGGCCACCCGTCTGAGCGATCGCCTGATGTCTTCCGACAAAGTCTATGAGGGGGATGTGAAATTCGGCGAATCCACCGATAGCTACGATTCGGACGGCGAACTGGTTGCGTCCCTCCCCGTCCCGCCCATGACCTTGGACCAGGTCAATGAAATGGCCGCCACCTTTGTCGGCGACCAGATGCAAATGCCCCCCATGGTCTCCGCCAAAAAGCAGAACGGCATACCCCTGTATAAGCTGGCGCGTAAGGGAATCGAAGTGGAGCGCAAACCCAGGCTCATTCACATCTACAAGTTTCGCTTCCAGTCTTACGAGGAGCCGGTGGGGCACTTTCAAATCGCCTGCACCAAAGGCACCTACGTGCGCGCTGTCGCCCACGAAATTGGGGAGAAGGCAGGCTGCTGCGCTCACCTGACCACCTTGCGCCGCATTTCTTCCGGCGCGTTTAACGTGGCCAACGCGCTCACGCTGGACCAGGTCCTGAATCTTTCGACGGTGGAACTGGAAAAACGGGTGATTCCATTTCTCAACCTGGTGGACACGTCCAAAGTATGATCATCGCAGCCCAGGCGTCCCTGTTGGACACTGGCTCTCGCCCGGTTTGCGCGGCGATTGGCGTTTTTGATGGTGTCCATGTCGGCCACCAGGAAGTCATTCGGCAGACCCTGGAGGATGCGCGCCTTCAGGATGCCCTGCCGGTGATCGTTACCTTTGATCGCCATCCGGCCTCGGTGCTGGCCACGCGAAAAATCCCGGGAATGATCTATTCTTTGGAGCATAAAATCCGGGTGTTAAGCCAGTTTGAACCCGCCGCGTTGTTATTGCTCCACTTCGATTTGGCCTTCAGCCAGAAATCGGCTGAAGTCTTTATTGAAGAATTGGTCAGGGGCTTCGGACGCCTGAATTCGATTCGCGTGGGAACAAATTTTCGCTTTGGCCATCAACGCTCGGGCAATCTGGATCTTCTGAACCGGCTGGCTGGAAAATTTGGTTACAAGGTGCATGGAATCCCGCCCGTCATGGTCGATGGGCACCGGGTCAGCAGCACACGCATCCGCGAGGCGATTGAGGCCGGGCAACTGGATCCTGTCCGAAACATGCTGGGCCGACCTTACTCCATTTTTGCCCCCGTCGTCCAAGGCGATCAACTCGGCCGAAAGCTTGGTTTTCCCACCGTGAACCTGGATGCGACCGGCCTGATCCTGCCGCCTCGCGGTGTTTATGCGGCGCGCGTTTACGCGCAAGGGGTGACTTGCGAGGCCGTGTTGAATATAGGAGTGCGACCGACCCTCGAATTGAAAACACCACCGTTGCGCGTGGAGGCTCACCTGCTCGATTTTCAGGGCGATCTTTATGGGAAGAAGATCGAAACCGTATTGGTGCAAATGTTGCGCCCCGAGCAACAATTCCCCTCGCTGGACGCCTTGAAAATCCAAATCGCCAGCGATATCGAAGCGGCACGCCGGGTTCTCGCCGCAAGCCAGGCCTGATCGTTCTCCAGACCCGTTGAGCCAAAAGCAAGTCTTACCCGGGAGAGCGTTTGCGAAGCCATTGTTTTTCTTTACTTTACGCCAGTTTTTGCTAACTTAGAGCGCGTTCGCTCTGATGCAGGAAACGGATTGGGCGGTCGCCTGTTTATATCTGAAACTCGAATCAAATGAGACATTACGCTCGAATTGCGTCTGGTTGCCGGCGGGCGGGCATCTGCCGATGGGCCGCCATTGCCGTTCTTGCAATGGGTCTCCATTGGGTTCAAGCGTCGGAAGATCAAATCTCGCTATTGAATGTCTCCTACGATCCGACACGGGAATTATTTCAGGGGTTCAACGCTCAATTCATCACCCATTACCGGGAACTTACAGGGGATGCGGTAAAAATCGTGCAGTCCCATGGTGGCTCCGGCAAACAGGCCCGGTCGGTGATCGAAGGCTTGCGGGCGGATGTGGTCACACTGGCTCTGGCCTACGACATCGACGTCATTGCAAAACACCATATCCTGGCCACAAATTGGGAAAGCCGCCTGCCATGGGAAGCCTCTCCCTACACATCGACCATTGTTTTCCTGGTGCGCCAGGGCAATCCCAAGGGCATTCACGATTGGGCCGATCTGGTAAAGCCTGGAACGCAGGTGGTGACGCCAAACCCAAAAACTTCAGGCGGCGCGCGATGGAATTTTCTGGCCGCATGGGGCTACGTGACTCTGGGGTTGGGAAATGATGAGCAGGCGGCCCGGGAATTTGTGTCGCAATTGTTTCATAATGTACCAGTGCTCGATAGCGGGGCTCGCGGCGCCACCACCACTTTTGTGCAGAAACAGATTGGCGACGTCTTCATCACATGGGAAAATGAAGGGGATCTGGCCCTCAAGGAATATGGGCGCACGCGTTTCCAAGTGATCTATCCCTCGATTTCAATTCTCGCGCAACCTTGCGTCTCGGTCGTGGATCGCAATGTGGATCGCCGCGGACCAAAAGTGCGGGCGGCTGCGGAGGAATATCTGCGGTATCTCTACTCGGACACCGGCCAGGAATTAGTGGCAAAGCTTGGGTATCGTCCCGCCAATCCCGGGATTCTGGCCAAATATCGCAGCCGCTATCCCGAGATGAAAATGTTTACCATCAAACAGGTCGCGGGGAGCTGGGCGGAAGCGCAGTCGCGATTTTTCAGCGAAGATGGAGTGTTCGACCGGATCTACCATCAGTAATAAACTTTGGGCAACATGTTCAAAAAGCGATTCAACGTACTGCCGGGATTCGGACTGGCGATGGGGTTCACCCTTCTTTACCTGTCGCTGATCGTATTGATCCCAATGGCGGCGATGTTGCTCAAAACCTTTGAGCTGACCTGGGGTGAATTCTGGAGATTGGTGACCACGCAACGCGCTTTGGCCGCCTACCGGCTCACCTTTACAGCCTCGCTGGCGGCCGCGCTGATCAACGCCGTGTTCGGCTCGATCCTCGCCTGGGTTCTGGTGCGCTACAGCTTCCCTGGCAAACGTTTTCTCGATGCCCTGGTCGATTTTCCATTTGCGCTACCCACGGCTGTGGCGGGTTTGACACTTTCCAATCTCTTTGCAGCCAACGGCTGGCTGGGCCAGTTTCTGGTTCCATGGGGAATTTCCGGGGCCTACACCCCGCTGGGCGTCGTCATCGCATTGACTTTTGTGGGGCTGCCTTTTGTCGTTCGCACTCTTCAACCCGTATTGGAAACCCTGGAGCCGGAAATCGAGGAAGCGGCGGCCACGCTCGGGGCCAGTCGCCTGCGGACTTTTGTCTCGATCTTGCTGCCCAGTCTCCTGCCAACGATCATTACTGGTTTTGCTCTTTCATTCGCCCGCGCCATCGGCGAATACGGTTCGGTGGTCTTTATCTCGGGCAACCTTCCCTACAAAACCGAAATCGCGCCGGTGCTGATTATGATGCGGCTGGAAGAATACAATTATGCGGGGGCAACGGCCATTGCGATGGTGCTGCTGGTGCTCTCGTTCGCATTGCTTGGAGTGATCAACTTGCTGGAATCCTTTGCGTCGCGTTTTCATGCATCCTGAATCATGAGCGGACCCATTAAAATGAAACAGGGCCTCAAGCAGGCCTCACTTCGCGGGAGGGAGGAGCCCCCGCTGCTGAAGTTTACGCTGATCGGCGTGAGCCTCCTGTTTTTGCTCGTGTTCCTGGTCCTGCCTTTGCTTAATGTCTTCATTCAAGCCTTCTCGAAAGGCATCGTGTATTATGCGAATGCGCTGGTGCATCCAGACACCCTCTCGGCCATTAAATTGACGCTGATCGTTTCCGCCATCAGTGTTCCCCTGAATACGGTTTTTGGCATTGCAGCTTCGTGGGCCATTGCCAAATTCGAGTTTCATGGCAAAACGCTTCTCATTACCATGATCGACCTGCCATTTTCGGTTTCACCGGTCGTCTCTGGAATGATGTTCATGATCCTATTCGGTTTGCAGGGATTTGCAGGGCCCTGGTTGGATCAGAAAGATATTCAAATCATATTTGCGGTGCCGGGCTTGGTGTTGGTGACAATTTTTGTGACCTTTCCATTCGTCGCGCGGGAATTGATTCCAATCATGCAGGCCGCAGGCGCGGAACAGGAGCAGGCCGCAATGACCTTGGGTGCCAACGGCTGGCAAACCTTCTGGCATATCACCCTGCCCTCGATCAAGTGGGGGCTGCTCTACGGCGTCATCCTGTGCAATGCGCGCGCCATGGGCGAATTCGGAGCGGTATCCGTGGTTTCGGGTCACATCACCGGGCAGACTGATACCATGCCGCTGCGGGTCGAAAAGCTTTACAATGAATACCAGGGCGCAGCCGCTTTTGCCGTGGCCAGCCTGCTGGGTTTGCTCGCCCTTCTAACTTTGTGCCTGAAGTCCTTCCTGGAGTGGAAAACCCGCAAATCCCAGGCACTGGCACAAAACGCCATCCCGGAGCCCATTCTTCCATCATGAGCATCGAATTACGCAATGTAACCAAGGAGTTCGGAAGCGTCGCCGCCGTGCGGAACATTTGTTTCTCCGTCAATGACGGGGAACTCGTCGCGCTGCTTGGCCCGAGCGGGTGCGGCAAGACCACGGTGTTGCGCATGATCGCCGGCCTGGAAGAGCCCACTGCGGGCGACATTCTCATTCGTAACGAGCGCGTGAACGAGCTCTCCGTCCAGAAGAGAAACATCGGATTTGTTTTCCAAAGCTACGCCTTGTTCAAGAACATGACGGTTCAAAACAATATCGCCTTTGGATTGAAGATCAAAAAATGGCGTCGGGCGGACATCAAGGCTCGCGTTGAGGAATTGCTGGTTTTGTTTGGCCTGGAAGGGCTCGAAAAGCGTTTTCCGCATCAACTTTCGGGGGGGCAGCGTCAGCGCGTGGCCATTGCCCGCTCCATGGCGCCCAAACCAAGCGTCCTGCTTCTGGACGAGCCTTTCGGAGCGGTGGACGCGAAAATCCGGCAGGAATTGAGGGAGTGGCTGGTGCGTCTTCATCATGAGCTCAACGTGACAACCCTTTTCGTCACCCACGACCAGGAAGAGGCAATGGAAGTCGCCAGCCGCATCGTGATTTTCTCACGGGGACAGATGGAACAGATGGGCAACCCGCGCGAAGTTTATGACCAGCCGGCCAATGAATTTGTGGCCCGATTCATCGGCGTGATGAATGTGTTGGAACTTGAGGTCACCAACGGGATTGCGCGCAATAACGAACTGGAGTTTCCGGCGCATGGACACCCGGATGGCTCGCGGCTGAGAATCGGATTCCGGCCCTATGCCGTGCAAGTCTCCACCGATCTGACCATGTACCGATACCAGGCCGTGTTAATGCACACCTTTTTCCTGGGCATCCTGCTGCGTTTGGAGTTCGAACTCCCCTCGGGATTAATCATTCGCGCCAGAATGACCAAGGAGGAGTACGCACAATTGGGACTCTATGATGGCCAAAAAGTGTCCCTGCAAATACGGCAATACCGCCTGCTGGCCGCTGAGTCTTCTCCGTTGACCCCGGAAACGACTGCCACTTACGATATGCCACCCAACCTGGGCGAGAACATTTAGAGGTCGCTTGGCAAACGCTCGATTCTGATGTATATTGACGTGACCGCAGGACGGAATGCAGTGTGCGAAAACGAATAACACCTTGGACTTTGAGCAACGCGACGCATCCATGAGATGCATCGCAAATGGCCAGGTCCGGTGCATGAGTGGTTTTTGCAAAGAGGGTTCCGGTTCGTTTGGTTGGTGACTACGGAAAACGTGGATCACAGGTTGGGAAAAGATCATCCTCCATGATCCTCCTGACAGAGTGCCAGGCGACCTGAAATCGCAAAATACTGCGTTCTGTCCCACGGTCAGAGTTGAAAAATAAAAGAGTACTGGGTCCATCACTTATGCCACTCGAAACAACCCTTGAAGCCTATCCAAAGCAAATTCACCTCAAGGACGGATTGTCGCCGCAATTACGTCCTCTTGAAGCCAATGATGAAACGGATTTTCATGAATTCTTTCTGGCCGTTCCTGAAAAGGAACGCATGTTCATCAAACATCGCGTGACAGATCCGCAGGTCATCCATGAATGGTGCCAGGAGATCGACCTGGGCCGAAACCTGCCGCTGCTGGCCCGGGTGCAAAATAAAATCATCGGCGTGGCCACTCTCCATCAACAGCTGGGTGGCTGGAAACGCCATGTGGGCCGGGTGAGCGTGCTGGTGCATCCAGCCTACCGGGGGCGCGGCCTTGCGAGAGCTTTGGTGAATGAAATTGTCGAGGCGGCGCGCCATATCGGCCTGGAAAAAATCGAGGCCGAATTCATCGAGGAACAGGCGGCGGCGATGAAGGTTTTCGGGCTTCTGGGTTTCCACTCGCTGGTTCGTCTGACGGACTATGTCAAGGACATGCAGGCGGTGTCCCATGATTATGTCCTGATGAGCCTGGATTTGGAGACCGATGAGGAATTCGCCTCTCCGGGTTGACGAGCGCCCGTTTTCCTGTCAGAAGACGTCGTATGGGTTCATCCTTTGCACGACCTGATTTTTGTCCGAACTGCGGTGCCGAGATTCCTGACAAGGCCTTGGCGTGCCCTGCATGTGGTTCCTGCGAAAAAACGGGGTGGTCTGAAAGTGCCGATTCGCAAAGGCTCGACTTGCCCGACGAGAATTTCGATTACGACGATTTTGTTAATCGCGAGTTTGGCGCGCCAAAACGCCGTCCATCGGGAATCAGAAAAATTTGGTGGGCCGTTGCCATTTTTCTGCTGATCGCCGCCGCCCTTTCGTTTTTTGGGTCGCTGCGTTTTTAATTGTCAGGCCCGGCCCGGACAGCAATCGTAGGGACCTCCATGAACGGCCTGTGGAATATGGCGGCACTTCTGTGGCAACACAGATTAACCGCAGGGTGGGCCTGCGCCCTGGCAATCGTGCTCTCCGCGCCTCCTTCGGCTTGCGGACAGCGGGCGCCTCACTGGCGTGTTTACAAGGCAGCCGACGGCCTGGCGGAATCTCTTTCCACAGCCGTGACGATTTCCCCCTCCGAGCGGGTCTGGATACGCCATGGAGACTCGGATACTTTAAGCTGGACCGATGGCTATGAGGTTCACCAACTTCCCTGCCCTCCGGGCGGAACATTCCGGATTTATGAAACACGGACCAATCAATTGTGGTCCCTGTTTTCCGGAGGCATTGCCGCGTATCGCCGGGACCGTTGGGTCGAGTATCCCGTTCTGGAAATTCGCAGCGAATTGCAGGGCAATCCGCGCTATAAAATTCGCCCATTCCCGATGATCCCCGGCCGCTCGGGACGGGTGCTGTTTGTCCTGCCCGAAAGCTTGATGGAATTCCAGCCATCGGTGAATAACCTGCGGGTGGTCATTGCCGCCAAAGACACGCATCTGGGACGCCTCCTGGACATGGCGGAGGCGCGAGATGGCGGTGCATGGATCACAGGCTCCCGCGGAATCGCAAAACTGCCGGGACCGAACCGCGAATGGAAAAACGGCGTGGTCATCCAGGAGTTTATTCCTCCCGCGGAATTGGAACTTCAAAACCTGCAGCAACCCTTCGAAGACGACGAGGGCGGTGTTACTGTGACGGCTGAATCACCAGTCCGCAACGAGCGGTTGGTCGCTGTGTTCGATGGACGCGAATGGAAATCGATCAATACGGTCAGCGGCAAGGTAAGACAGGCCTGGCGCGGCCCCGAAGGCGTCATCTGGGCGATGGGGGTTGATACGCTTTCGCGTGTTGAACCCGATGGCAGTCAAGTCCAGGAACAGGAGGCTCTGCTGGCGGGGCAGTTTTTCGATGTGGCGATACAGCCCAAAGGAGCCTTTTTTCTGGCCACCTCGGAAGGTCTGGCGCGCTACGCGCCCCTGTCCTGGCGGAGCCCATCCGCCGCCGCCTCAACCACGGTGGTTCATGCCATAGCCGAAGATGACCACGATGGATTGTGGTTTGTCGGTGCGGCGGCTTTGTCGCGACTTGTGAATAATCGTTGGACGCAATTTCCCTTTCCGCCCAATTTCGAATTAAAGTTCCAACCCACGGATGTGCTGTGCGGCCTGCCCAACGGGCTGATGGCCTTCAACGCCACGGAACAGGCGCTGCTCTTCGATCCGGCCACGACTAAATTCACCCCATTGACAAGATCCGATAACCGCCGGGTCAAAATTCTGGGCGCATTGGATGATCGATCCGCGATTGTTCAGATTTTTGGCTCTGAAACAAACCATCTGGAATTTCAGATTCAATCATTCGATGGCAGGTCGTTCAATCCATTGATCGACGCCGCTCCGACATGGAACCTGGGCACGGAACTCTATTTCTGTCAGGTCCGCACGAACGCGGGTCAAAGGGAAATCTGGCTCGGCGGCAACGCAGGCGTTGGGGTCTGGAGCGGCGGCCAGTGGAAATCCTACACGCGTTCGAGTGAGAACGCGCCGGACATTGGGTTCAGCTTTCTCTCAGTGGATGAGAACCGCATCTGGATCGGTGGGAGCAGCAAGATTTTCGAGTTCAACGGAAAGACCTGGTCGGTGGCGCGCACAATGTTCGATCGGGTAAATACGATGGCCAAGGAAGCCGACGGAACGATCTGGGTCGCCTCTGGCGATGGACTGTACCGGTTTTTCAACGGCAATTGGCTCGTCAATGGCATGGAGGAAGGACTGCCCAGTTCCGCGGTTTACGAAGTGTTTATCCAATCCAAAGGCAACCGGTTATGGGCTGGCACTGCGCGGGGATTAAGCCTCTTCGATCCCCTGGCCGATACGGATCCCCCGCGCGCGCAGGTTTCCAGCGTCAATGGACAGAAAGAATTCATACTCGATTCCACCATCTCGCTCGCGTTCAGTGGTGTGGATAAATGGAAATTCACCTCTTCCGACCGGCTTTTGTATTCCTTCAGGCGCGGAAGCGTGCTCTGGACTCCGTTCACGGCGGAGAACAACATTGCATTTCGCGAAACAACCCCCGGCGCTCACCGGGTGGAAGTGCGCGCCATGGACACCAGCGGGAATGTGGACTCCGCAAATCCCGCCGTCTTCGAGTATAATGTCATTGTTCCGTGGTATCTGGAAACGCGGCTCCTATTCATTTCGTTCGCGGGCTTGGTGATCAGCCTGTTTTTTGCGGTCGTTGCCATAAACCGGCATAGCCGGTTAAAACGAAGCTATGCCGAAGTCGAAAAGATCGTGGCCCAGCGGACGCATGATCTGGAACAGGCCAACCAGGCATTGCTTCACAGCCAGAAAATGAAAGCCCTTGGAACCATGGCGGCCGGCATCGCCCATGATTTCAGCAACATTCTCTCCATTATCAAGGGTTCCGCCCAGATTATCGAAAGCAATCTGAACGACCCGGATAAAATCCGTGTCAGGGTCAATCGCATCAAAACGGTGGTGGATCAGGGAACTTCCATCGTCAAATCGATGCTTGGCTTTGGTAAAACAAGCTCCCCCACTCGCGCCTCCATTAATGCGCTCATTGACGCCACCTTGAAGCTGATGGGCGATCCATTTCAAAATGCCATCGAATTCCGCCAACATTTCGACGCTTCCATTCCACCCCTGCCCTGCGCAAAAGAGCAACTGCAGCAAATGCTGGTTAATTTGATTTTGAACGCCGCTGACGCCATGGGCGGCCACGGGACGATCACCCTGACTTCCCAGCTGGCTTCCACCCATCCCGAAATCATGGTGCTCAATCCCGTTCCAGCTTCCGCGTATGCGGTCGTTACCGTGAAGGATGCCGGATGCGGCATTCCTCCAGAGAGCCTGTCCCGCATATTTGAACCATTTTATACCACAAAGGCCTTTTCCACACGCCGTGGCACAGGCCTGGGATTATCCATGGTTTACGAGCTGGCCAAAGATCAGGGGCTGGGTCTGCAGGTCGAGTCCGAACTGGGACGCGGCTCGTCCTTCAGTATTTGGATGCCAATTCCCGGCGGCCTGACGTCGTAATTTCGCCCAAACCAAACCGGGAATTCCTGGTTGAAGCGTGTCACGGAACAGAGACGCGATAATATCTTTCTCCAACGCTGTTTTCCATGTCCAGAGTCACATCGATCGGGCCATCTGCAGCAGCCACTTCCCCTTGTTTGGCGATCCGCCACGTCCCGCCCGCGAGGGAATCGCACGCGTAAATGGTGTATCCGGCGCCCATCCGTCCATTGAAACGAAATCTCAGTTGTGAATCGCTTGAAACCACGGACTCGATGTGAACCGGTCCGGGATTCGCTTGCCCCGGTGTGCCGCCCAGGACGTAACTGGCACGCCAGTTCAAAGGCGAATTCAAGTCCCCATTGGGATCAATCACCTCGAGCGAAGTTCCAACGCCATCCGGCGATGTGGGCCAGGGCGCTGTGGTTCCGTAGGTAAAATCAAGCACCACTTCGTCGCCGAGTTGCGCCACAATGTGCTCGCCCGCATTACCCAATTTCCCGGAATACTCTCCGGCCACAGGCAATCCCGTGCCGTATCGAGTTTCAAACGCAGCCTTGTTTTTGACCACCAGCACATAACCGCCCGGCGAAAGATTGGTCACTGCCGATCCCGCAAATGCAAACTGGATTCCAGAAACCAGAACCACATCCGTCAGGTCATACGTCTCGGTGCCGGTGTTCTTAAACTCGACAAACTCAAAATCGTTCGCGTTGGTGAATCCAGCCGCCATTTCCGCCGCGTTGGGATCCGAAGGATGATAATGAATCTCGCTGATGGTCAGCGCGGGCGAACCGACAATAAACCGGGCTTCATTCAACGCGCTCCATTCAGTGCCATTGAGCACGCGCGCCTTGATGTTCGCAAAGTCGCTTAAAACGACCGCCTGCGTATAGACCATGGCAACATTGGTCCCAGGCAGCGATTGGATCTGACCCGCCACCAATTCCGCGTCGATGAGAAAATCCGTGCTGGACAGCGCAAGGTTCAACCCTTGAATGGCCAGAATATTCGTGCCTGGCTTGAGGGCCGCCGTCATGGAGTCCACCTTGAAATCCTCGTAAAGTACAGCCGCGGAATCCGCATTTTGCGCCGATGAAAACGCGTCCCAGGTCAACGATGCCGGCTCATTGGCCGACATGATTTTGACCCCATTCAGGAAGGCCACAAATCCATCGTCGTATCGAACGCGCAATGTCATGGTGTTAAGCCGCGCCCGATTTGTCGCATCCAGGAAAAACGGAATGCGGATAAAGACGGAACCATTTTTGTTATCCATCGCTGCTTTGATATCCGTCTGGATGAAGCTCAGGTATGTCGTGTCGCGATCATACCCCACCCCGCCGGTTCCGGCAGTCCAGAGGGTATCGTCGAACGGTTCAATGCCGCCCCGCCAGTCCGTGCCCAGGCTCGCTCCGCCATTGGCCTGCGAGGGCACCAAAACCTTCTTCGGCGCGCTATTGCTGGCCAGCGTCACGTGAAAAACCTCCTCGGCGAGCATCGCGCCACGAGGATCCAGTCCGTTCGTCGTGTAATAGACCACCCCGTTGGACGCGGTCATTGTGAGCTGAAATCCTGCTGGCACCTTGCCACCGCGCTGGTTGAATTCCGGCGGATCGGTCCTTGGATACAAACCGGCATTCTTAAACTGTTGCAACACGATGGCGGACCGGCGGGGAAACCAATTTCTAAGAAGGTTTGTTTTTTCCACCGCCCAATGCTCGTCCCTGGTGTAAGGCAGTGTCGAAGCGCCCACATGTTGATCCCCCCATCGGGCGGACTCACCCACCATCGCCTTTTCCACTTTGTCCGCCAGGGAGGCAAAGCGCGCCGCAGGCCGGTTGCGCTCCGGATACGCCGGATTCCAATTTGGATTTTGCGCATCCACATAATACACGCCGCCGTTGAAAAAGTGCTTGTACACATGATCCGCAAATTTCATCCGGAAATCAGGATTGGTCTTGGCCGCGGCATACGGCGTGGTAACGTTTCCGGAAACCGAGGTGCGATCGATATTAATGTCCGCGCCAAACAAATCCATTGTGGCCTCGGTATCCCATGGGAAAAACCGGAAGCCTTCGCTGCCGGTCCGGTCGCGGGCCGCATACCAGTTGCGCCAGGGCCAATCCATGTTGCCTCCGTACAAATTGATGATCATGTAATCAATCAGGTTGTCCACATTCAACAGGTTTTCGTAAGCTGGATTGCGCGTGCCATCAGGATTGTTTCCTTGAATCCGCTGGTAGTTCGTTTTGTTGAGCAGACCGCTGTTCGCAATGGCCAGCATCCGGTTCCACGCGTCGTAATTCCCATCCGGCGCGGAATCCTGGTTGATTGCGTCCCAGTTCTCTTTTTGCCCCCCCATATAAGTTGAGGCAAATGCCGCGTCCGGCCGCTCCACGGGGTTGTACAGGCCCCAGTAAAAACCATTGATGTAAAGATGCACGTAGGTCGTGTGCGCGGCCACCATTCCCATTTCCCCCGCGGTCGTGTGCGCGAAGGCGTCCCGGATATACAGCGCCTTGCCGGCAGCGGAGTCCCATTGATAACCGTCGTTATTATTAGCCCGCAAGGTCAGGCTGTCGATTTGATCCGTCGCGTTGGGGCCGAAAAACGGATAGTGCAGCTTTCCCGCGCCATACATGGATTTGAACACAAGCCTGAACGACTTCTTGGGCGTCAAGTTAAATCCGCGGAACGCCCCGCCTTGAGCACTCAGACCGGCGTTCTCCTGGAATCCGCCACCGCCGTCGCCATTGATGAGTTCGACCGAAATCGGGCGTTCCCAAGCCGCGCCCCGATTCAATGGATTGGAATAAATTCCATTGGGCCCAAACATGTCCTGCACATTCATCACGATGGACATCGTGGGGATTGCTTTTAAATCGTCCTTTATTTCGCGCGCATATTTACCTCCATAGCGGTCCGTTCCATTTTGAGCCACCACGCGCTGGTCCATGCCGTAATCGGGCGTCACGCCATTCCACGAGGACGGAAACCCTGCGGCGATGTTACTTTGGTAGGTTTGCTTGATGACGTCATCGAGAAAAATGTAGGTATGCGTTTCGATGCGGGATGTGTTCCAGTTCGTCTTGAATGCAGCCGCGCGCACCACCATCGTGTGGGTGACCGGAATTGGATTCGCATAAATCAGGCCATTTGTCGCCGTCGGCGCGCTCCCATTTGTCGTGTAACGAATGGTTGCGTCGGGCGTGGCGCAATTCAGCGTTAAATCAAAGGGCGACTGGAAGAACCCGCGCCACACGCTGAATTGAGGCGCATCCACGAAGCCCATGAAGTTGGTCGTGTTGGGACCGCCCGGGGTCGCCTTATAGAAAAATCCCGCCTCACTGGAGGTCGCCTCCACACTCTCCAGGACCGCGTTTTGCAGGAAATCGGGGCTGTTCACAAGATCATTCAGACCGTGAATCGCCAGGATGTTCGTGCCAGGCTTCAGCACGCTTTCGAACGAGGAGATATTGATGCGCTCAGCCTCAAGCACAAATTTCGTTGCGCGATTGGTCACCGCGGTGGAATCGAACGCAACCGCATCCGGGGCATTCCGTCGCGCGATTTCTGTCCCGTTGAGATACGCAACGAATCCGTCGTTATAGCGCATTTCCAAAAACAATGGCCCGAAGGTTGCCAAATCCTGGACGCTGAATGGAATCCTCATATAGGCCCCGGGAGCCCGGTTCTCCATGGCGGCGCTCAAATCGGTCTGGATGAAGTCAGAAATGCTCAAACCCGACAGGCCCGAAGCGGGCAGTGAACGTACCGTAAGCCCTCCTGCCGCAACATCTCCCACCAGGTGAAAATTCGTGGAATCCCAGGCATCCCACGCCCCACCGGCGGCGAACAATTCCAATCCCGCGCCCCCACCCCGCTGATAGAAGGAGAGTCGCAAGTCATACTCGCCCGCTTCAGGAAATGTGAATGTAGCCAGCGTGTCGGTCATCCCTCTCGGGCTTGGATAACTGGAATTAAACTGATTGGTGCCTCGTGATATTTGAAGGGCAAATCCGTCATCGCTTGTGACTCCAAATGTCCTATCCCCGGCTGCAGGTATGGTGACTTGAGCCGTGGCCAACACCACGAAATCATCGGATTCCACCCCGGAGATTGTTCCAGGGAACGGACGGTCCACCGAATAATGGCCCGTGTCGGTTGTATTTATATAATCGATGACCCCAATGCTCTCAGTGGCCACACTCGCTTGCAGCGTTGGCGTTGCCAGCACCTCCTCCGCCATCCCAATATCCTCGACCAGGTTGTTGGCTTTGATGCAGGTCACATTGAAACCCTCCACCCTCGTTTGATAGCCAATCCCATTCAGGCCCGTCATCCATCCAGAATCGTTGAAAGGCTCCTGCCCACCGGTCCAATTCGAACCCTCGATGCTGTTTGTCGGAATGAGTATGTTCGCCAGCGCTCCTTCTCCAATCAGCGTATTGACGTTCTGAGTAAATCGCGCCCCATACGAATAATCCGCTTTTTGCGCCGGATAAGGCGCATATTCGCTATGCACGGTCCGGCCATCGGGTTCCACCAACGCCAGATACCCTCCACTGCCGTTGAGCCGGAAATTGGTGTGCAGATTGCCCGTCTCCGCCGTCCGGTCCTTGCCCGAGGCAAAGACCACCAAATATTCGCCCGCTTTCAAAACTCTCTTTGGGAACGACCATTTGGTCAGAACCGCCCTGTCATCCGTTAGGTACCAGCCCTGCAAATCGATCGACTGCGAATCGCTGTTGGCCAGTTCCAGCCAGTCGGAGTAGGCCCCATCCTCATCCTTCAAAGTGGAAGTATTCAGAGCCATGAACTCGCTGATGGTCACGTTTTGCGCCATCGACGTGCCGGCAATCCCGGCCATGCAAACAAGGAAGCACAAACAAGCGACACTTCTTCCGAAGTGTTTTTGGAAATCAACGTGCATATGCAAATAAACCTACTGATCATTTCATTGGGGTTCAATCCTTGAAATCTTCCACGGCGTATTCTCCCTATCGGATGTCTTGACTCCCGCCCGGCGTATTTGCAGAGTTTTTCCCGTCTCCAGCATTATGAACAACCAACCCCACTCAACCATTGGGCGGCAGGCGACTCGCCGCAATTTCCTCAAAACTTCCGCCCTGCTCGCATCTGCGGCTGCAGTCGGCCATCTGGATATCAGCCAGGACGCCCATGCCGCCGGCAACGATACCCTGCGTGTGGGGATGATCGGCTGCGGCGGACGCAATGGCGGCGCGATCCTGCAGGCATTGACCGCCGACCCGGGCGCAAAGCTGGTCGCCATGTGCGACATCTTCATGGACCGCATCCAGGCCCAGCGCGAGAACGTGAAGAAAAACAAGCCCGGCCAGATGGCAGTCGATGATGACCATTGTTTCCCCGGTTTCGATGGTTACAAGAAAGTCATCGAGTCATCAGACGTCGTCCTGATCGCCAACGCGGCAAAATTTCATCCATTCCACGCCAAAGCCGCCATCGAGGCCGGCAAACATGTTTTTGTTGAAAAACCCCATGGCATCGACCCGGCGGGCATTAAGACCCTCAAGGCCGCCTGTGAACTGGCCAAACAAAAGAAGCTCTGCATCGTGTCAGGCCTTCACAGCCGTTATCATCCCGGCTACGCGGAAACCGTCCAACGCATTCAGGATGGCGAAATCGGGGAGATCATTTCCATCGAGGAGAACTTCCTTCGCGCGCCCTACGGCGTCCAGGATCGCAAGGCCGGCCTGAGCGAACTCGAATACCAATGCAGCACGCAATACCACTTCACATGGCTCTCCGGCGACGATGTGGTGCAGTCGCTCGTGCACAATCTGGATCGCGCACGATGGGCCATGAAGGAAGCCGTGCCCGTCAAATGCCACGGTCTGGGAGGACGCTCCACCATGACTGAGGATCTATACGGCAACGTGTTCGACCACCATTCCGCCATCTACGAATTTGCCAATGGCGTCCGTTTATACGCCTTTTGCCGGACCACCACCGGCTGCTACGACGAATACTCCAGCATCGTCCTGGGCTCCAAAGGCAAGGCCTCGATCATGGGCTCCCGCATCTGGGGTGCGAAAAACTGGGCCTGGGAAGGCAAGGCCGATCCCTATCAAATCGAGCATGACCGGCTTTTTGCGGCGATCCGCTCTGGAAACCCCATCAATAATGGCGATTACATGGCGCATAGCACGCTCATGGGCATCATGGGTCAGATATCCTGCTACACCGGCAAGGAAGTGACCTGGGACCAGATTTCCAACTCGGACTTCAGTTTCGCTCCGCGTCCTGAGGATTGTCACGATGGCATGGAACCTCCCGTCAAGCCCGGCCCTGATGGCAGTTATCCGGTCTATATTCCAGGCAAGACGCAATTGCTGTAATCGACCGAAGGATATTGAGCTTTTCAATTCCGGCTGGGTTGCAATCCAGACGTTGAAACGTTGAAACGCAGCCCGGCCGGAATTCCGAATTCTTTTCTGTCCTACACTACTTCGCCGCTGCGGTCAGTTTTGTGCCCAGGCAGAATAGATTGGTTTTGCCCCGGATATAGAGCCGCCCATCTGCAAAGGACGGCGAGGAGAGGATTTCTTCGCCCAGGCCCGGTCGTGCGATTTCCTTGTATTCGTCCGCCGCTTGAATGATGACGCACTCACCCTTGTCGTTAAACAGGTAAACCCGGTCGCCAGACATTGCCGGTGACGATTTGTAAGTAACTTCAAACTCCTTGTTCCAAAGCTTCTTTCCATCTTTGGCATTGTAACAGGTCACGGTGCCGCCGGAGCTGACCACGTAAACCCGTTTCCCGTCACAGAAAGGGCTGACGATATCGGGCAAGCCCTCGTCTGCCTTCCATGCAATATGCGTCTTGGTCACATCGCCGGTGCCATCGGTCTTGATGGCGGACAGGTTTTCCCCATCCATGGCGGTATAGACAATCCCATCGTTAAAGATCGGCGACGGGGTGACTTCACCATACAGGGCCTGGGCGCGCCAAAGCTCGGTTCCATTCGACGCATCATACGAGATGACCCAGGGATTCCCGCACGTAATGACCTGGTCCTTTTGTGCCGCGTTGATGACCAACGGCGTGGACCACGAATTTGGAACAGGCCGCGGCTGGGTTTCCCAAACCATTTTTCCAGTGGCGGTATCCAGGGCGATCAGCTTGGATTTACCGTCCTTGGCAGCTCCCTGGTCGTTTTGGATGAGCAGCCTGTTTTGGTAAAGAATCAGGGAGGTGGCATAACCGTAACTATTATCCATTTTGCCCATGTTCGTTCCCCAAACCTGGTTGCCCTGGTAATCGAACGCAGCCACATCCGCGTTGGCAAAAATGGCATAGACCCGGCGTCCATCCGTGGCCGCTGTGGAAGCCGCATAACCACCCGAGTCCTCCATGACCGTTGGCGGCTCCGTCGGCGCGCCAGGCGCAGGCGTTACCGCCTTTTGCCAGAGAAGTTTTCCGGTCAACGCATCATAACAATACACCTCGCGCTTTTGTGCCGTTGCTCCCGTGCAGAAAAGTTTGTCACCCCATATCACGGGCGAGTTCGGACCCGAGATCGGGGTCTTCACTTTCCAAAGCACACCCTCCGCGTTGGTCCCATTCCATTGCACCGGCGCGTTGGAAAAGGCCGAAATCCCGGAGCCGTCGGGCCCGCGAAAACGAGGCCATTGCCCTTTAAGTTCCGCCGCGTCGGGAAACGGCGTCGTTGGCATGGGGACCGCTGCAGCGACCACGGCTGCAAGCGCATTTGTGCTGGTTTTTTGAGCCACCAGCAAAGTCGGAGATTGTTGGGTCCAAATCCATCCAATACCCAGAAGCACCACGCCGACGGCGCCCGCCGCAACGCTCGATTGGATCATGGCCCTGCTCTCAGTGGAAAGACCGGATACCTTTTTGGGGGGACGTGGCAGTTTTTTCCGGAATGCTGCGGTCTTGATCGAAATTAGAAACAACGCCAAACCTCCCGCCAGCATCCAGGCGCCCGTGGTTTCCAATGCCAGATGCCGGTCCAGTTTGCGCCGCAAATCCAGGTCCAGCGCCCGAATCTCCTTTTTGAGCGCATCGTTTTTAGGCTGCTTGACCAACTCGGCTTTCAGCGCGGTGAGCTTGGGCGATTGAATCGGATCCGCCGCCTTGCCTGCGAAGTGGTTCGCGACCAAAAACACGCTCAGCACCAGGCAAAAAACAAACGAGACAACGGCAATCCGCTTTCCCAATTCCTTCTCGGGCGAAATTTCCAGCGAAGACGGTTGCGTGGAGTTCAAATTATTTGGAATTGCCATAATCAGGCCTTCATCTCCGGCACCGCGCAATTGCAGTGCGCTTTCTTCAGTTGTGAAATGACTCGTGGACAATAGCTATAGCACCGGCCGCAGGAGACGCAGGCGCTTGGATCCGGCTCATAAACCGTGCGCGCAGAAGGAAACCAGGGCGACGCAAATTTCCCCGCAAAAACAAGCCCTGCAAAACCGCCCAAAATCCAGCCGCCCAATAGAAATTTATTGCGAATACTCAATGCGTCGGCCGTCAATTCCTCCGTCGAGCGCCCTGTTTGCCGGAACGCCTTGCTGGCATCGGTTGGCTCCTTGAATTGGCCCGCATCCTCAGCAGTCACCCGTTCGGCCAAAGCCACCACTGGATGCAATTTGGAAAGGGGCGCCGCCGACATATGCCCCACAAACGCCCCTGCAATGATCCAAACCGGCAGCAAAGCCAGTGCAACAAAACGACCCATTCCCTTTTTCGGCTTCGCCCCGGCTCCAGGCTCGGCAATCGCTCCGTAGGGACAGGCCACTTCGCAAATCTGACACTGCAGGCAGTCGTTGGGCGAAAGAACAACGTTCCACTTGGAAACGCGCGATACCAGACTGAGCAACGCGCCGTAGGGACACAAAAACCGGCAATACGGCCGCCCAACCACCAAACCCACCAGCAGAAAAAGAGCACCTGCTCCAAACATGGTCGCACTGCCGGTGCGTCGATAGAACGCAATGAAAGGGTCATATTGGCAGATGATGAACACGCTGCCCGTGGCGGCCAGCAACACGGCCAATCCCAGATAGACAAAAGGAATCACGCTCAAACCGTGTTCCAGCCACTTCGGGACTTTGATGGCCCGAATGAGAAACAAATCCTGAATGGCCCCCAGTGGGCAAACGCCCGAGCAAAACACGCGTCCGAACACCAACGCAAACATCAGCGGCAGCAAAAAGAAAGCCAGCACGGATAATGGCACTGTGTATCCATTATTGAATAATGCCAGTGTGACGTCTTGAAGTGAACCCACGGAACAAACGCAGCCTTTTCGATAGAAACCAAAATAGAGCGCGGAAAATATCGTCAGCCCAAGAATGTGTTTTCGGGACTTTTTCCCCAGGACAAACCAGGCTGCGGTCGCCAGGGATCCAATCAGCACAAGGACATCCAGATACTCCAGCCAGGCCGCGCGCGGCACAGGCGCCGTGGTGGTCGGCATCTTATAGCCCGCATCGAAATCCGGTGGCGGAAATCGCTCCACACCGGAAACGCTCACCGCAGCCATTAATAGCCAGCCGAAGGTCACCAGGCAAAGAAGCATGGGCGCAAACCGTCGCACTTTTTCAAACCTGTCTTGTTGGTGAAAAAAGATCCTGCTCAAATATTTCATGCCTGATGCTCCCGGTCTTTGAAGAGATATGGCTGGCTCGCTGGCACCCGCTTGAACGCCTGGCCGGGACATACCCTGGCGATGGAGCATTCGTTGCAGTTCAAACAACGATCATGACGCACTTGAAGGAAAAACGATCCGTTTCCGAAAAGAACGCACCCTTTGACGCACTTCGCGCAGCCGATGCAAAGCGGCTCATCAATCGTGTATTCGTAATAGGGATCTTCGAGAGCCTTGCGCTTGATGGCGCCCGTGGGACAAAGTTGATTTTCCGCCGCAGTGTTCAGTCCGTTGGGTTCCGGCTCGAAGTACCCCGTGCACAACTTGCAATAGCCGCAGATCCCATAAACCTGAACGCATTTGACGGCGGATTGATCCAGCACGCACTGCGTGGCGCAATTGGTGCACTGCACGCATTTCGCGGGATCGATTTGCCAGACGGTCTTCTGCACCCGGCTATGGCGGGCCACCAGCGTTGTGGCTGCTCCAAATAAGAACAACAGGGCGCCGCGCAATCCATCACCTAGGAAACGCCGCCGTGCCGGGGATGTTACTTTTTCAGCCATAATATCACCGGACCGTTTTGTTTGTGCCACGCGTTTGAACCGCCTGCGGCAATTCGCAATCCGTAAGCAGCAGGCACCCCCCGCACAAGGATCCTCGGGAGCATTGCCCCTGCCCCGCCATTTTAATCGACCTCATCTCCAGGCCGCCGCCGATGGCCACCAAAGCAATCGCGGCGGGATACCGTATGATCCTGCGGAAGAATTCCCGCCGGTTGTGCGCCTCGTTCAGTAAATTTTCCGGGCCCGATTTCATACTTTATTGGCGCTATGCATAAATATTAAGACGTCCCCCGTCAAGGTGTCCGCCACCACGACGCGCCCCTGTGAATCCGTGGCCACTCCAAGCCCCGCCACTTTTGCGCCGGGATTATTAAAATGCCTCGGGAAGCTTTCAGGTCCGGCCACAACACATTCAAATTTGCCCTGGCTGGAATACACTTTGACCCTTGGAATCCCCTTCTCGCTCGTCACGACACGTCCATCAGGCAGGAACGCAAAATGCACCGGATTGCAGCATCCACAAAATCCCTGAACTGCCGTGGAGGTCTCGCCCCAGCCCGTTTCCTTTTCGCCATCCAATGTAAACGCCTCGACCAAATGCTCGCCCGGATTAACCACCCAGACCAGACACTCATGACCAAACTGCACATCGAAGAATGGGCTGGGCACGACAAAACGATGAAAATTCTTGCCCGACTCCTTTTTGCCGATCGATCCGGTTAATTTTCCGGCAAGATCGTACCGCCAGACGACGCGATTTCCGGCATCGGCCACAAAGACATCCTTTGACCCTGCACTAATGGAGGTCAGCACCGCTTTGGGCGCGGGACTTTCCCAGCGCATCTCGACCTTCCCCTCAGGTCCGACCACTTCCACATGGTCCTCATACCCCACGTAGAGTCGGTGGTCAGGTCCATCTTCGAGGCAGCTCACCTTCCCCGCAACGGACAATTCCCGCTCCAGCGTTCCGGTTTTATTGAATCCCTTCACCGCGCCAATGCTCGCAATCCAAATGCGATCCTCGGCATCCACGGCCATCCCCTCGATGGTCTTGAAACCCGAAGTGACCTTGGCCGCCAATTCGTATTGGATCAATTTGGGATCGATCTTCCCCAAGCCACTCACATCATAGGAAAACTCCGCGCCTAGTTTCCGGCCGCTCGGACGCGCATTCTGACCCTGAGTCTCCGGCGCCAGTAAACCCAACGCTCCGCCCACGCCAAACAGCGACATCCCACACAATCCGCTGGTGAGGAATTTCCGCCGCGTGGCTATTCGGGCCTCGTCTGCGCCTGGTTTTTGTTCTTTCATGTTAATTTCACCCTGACTGTCCGCAAAGGGATCAACCCCACGAACTAATACATTCCATATGGTACGCTAACACCGCCCATGCTGGCACACTCCACGGTTTTTGCCAATCTCTCCTCTTCTTTTGAGGGGGTTGATCGCAATATTCGACTCCTCTCCAGGCCCGGCCATTCAAGAAAACCACCGCCGACCGCAATCGGTTCGGCGGTGATTTCGCTGGAATTCCATTCTAATCCCGAACCCCTATTTGATTTCAAGCCCGTCTTTGTTGGGCAACGCCGGGAATTTCTGGTGCGGCTCCATCTGATACCAATAGGCCACCGACGCAATGTCATCCTGTAATGGCAGATATCGGCCTCCGTCGCGCCAGCCCAAGGCTTGAATCGTCACCTTGAGGTCCTGCTCGAACCGGATGGGATCCATGATGTGCCAGCGATACAGACCGAACCGTTGCTGGCTGTTGTAGGCCCCATCCGGGCGGATGACCTGCGACAATCCAGAATACGGCGTCGTGAATTCCTGGTACTTCCCGTTCACATCGAAATTATAGGATCCGCAGAAATAATCCTCCGTTCCCGTTCCGCAAATCGTCGGAAATTCCTGGTCCCCGTCCATGAAGAATTTGATTTCACCCTCGCCCCACCAGCCGTTGTTATGCACACCCCACGCGAGATACGTCCCGACATATTGTCCCACGCCCTTCACCCCATCCAGAATGGTATAGACCCCCTTGTAAGGCAGGGGATTCACCCGGCGGAATTGCGCATGGAAATTGGCCGCGTCCTTGGGCACATCCGTGAGCGTGTAATTGATCTGGTAATAAAGAACCGTGTCCTTGTCCTCCAGATTCTCCATCGTGATGCGCGCCTTTTTGTGAAAGGGCATCTGCCAGTAACAATTGAAAGCCCGTCCGGGATTCACACACACGGGCGTCGAGGTTACTTGGGAATAGGAACCCCAACCGCTGGCAAAGAAATCGCCCACCGGGCACTCCACCGATGGCTCGGTTTCATCATCCCAGTAACACCGAAAAATGAAATATCGCCAGTTGCCTGTGGGCGTCATCCAGATTTGCTGGATCGCTCCAGGCCCTTCGATCTCGGCCAGTGTGAACGTGCTCTTTCCCTTGATGACGACGAAGGGAGACACTTTCCATCCCTGCCCCAAATCCCGGGCGGCGCCTGCGGCCGGACCATTGGTGGACATCCCCGCCTTCCCTTTTTCGCCCGTGAAATTCTCCGGGCTGATCGAGCGGGTTTTCGCGCTCGAGGTGCGATACAGGTTGCCCAAATTCAGATTAAGTCCGCTGAATCCTCGCTCTTGAGCCTGCGCCGTGGATGCATCCACCCAGAGACAAGTCAGCACGGCCAGACCGAATACGTACCATTTATTCATAGTTTCATGATCGTTGCGAAGGCGTCATACGACACCCTCAGGGGTTATGTTGTTTGCTGTGATATCCAGCTTACCCGCTCATAAATCCATGGCAATGGGAAATGCGGGCCTTCTGGCTCGGACCTCTGGCCCCTGTGCGTCTGTGGTTAATCCTTTCCACTTCCTATGCGTTTGGGTCATCCGTTTGAATTTCTCATTTCATACCCGATTGTTCGCTTGTTCCCAGAATAAATTTAAGGCTTGCAAACGGGATTCAGCACTGGCATTATTATCGTTAATCCATACGACCTGAGAAGTTTCAAACCAGTTTCCTCAACCAGAAAAAGGTCCGTATGAAGAAAACTATGAAACGAATTATTGTGGTTTTGTCTTCACTAATGGCGACCGGATCGCTGTTCGCAGCTTCGCCTCACATCGCGCTGGACACTCTCTTCGATACCGACGTCTTCCTGGAAAGCGGCGGCTTGGGTCTGGGGACCGGCCTGGACGTCAACGGAAACCGCGTTGACTCGTCCACTCTGCCGGCGAACTACGTGGACGGCGTGCCGATAGCCACCCAGGATGGGCTCACAACCTTCAAGTTTGGAAATCTCAAGGGGTCGTCCACCCTGGATGGCGCCACCGTCAATGGCCAGACCATCACTGTCCCGGCCGGTAACTATTCCTCGCTGGATCTCGCATTGCTGGACGCCCCAAATGGCTTCGGTTGGCCCTTTAATTCAATCGTGTTCAATTATGCCGATGGATCGAAGGACACGAATCGGTTCGGACCGGTGCCGGGTTGGCTCGCCAGTCCCAACGCCTTTGACCACGCGATCCTGAATGCCACGGATAACAGCGACGTCACGACCTACGCGAATTTCCCGACCACGGGAGGTGCGGATGAGGCGCCATTTATCTACTTCGATCAATCGAGCGGTGTGGACTCCTCCCGGCGGTTTGTGGACGGAAATAACTACATGGTTTATCGAATTCCCGTCCCCACCGGCATCTCAAAAGCCACACTCGGAATCACGGTCGGCAACGATTTCGTGGTCTCGGTGGCAACGTCATTTACACCTGACAATGATCCCGCCAACTTCCAATTCCGCACCAACGGCTGGACCATCCTCGCCAACTCATCCGTGATCTATGGGCACTCGGAGCACAACCTGGCGAATTTGAAGGAATACACCTTTGACGCTTCCACGCTCTTGGCCGCGGGCACCGGCGAGATCTACATCCTGTTCACTGACGCGACGCCCAACGATGGCTGGGGCCCATTCATGCAGCAGATCCGCCTCTACAACGGCACCCCCGTATATTACTCGCAGCGGCTTGATCCCGTGGTAAACACCTCCGGGGCCACGATGTACGCCATGTTCGATGTGGGTACAACCAACGAGACTCCCTACCTTTATGACAACAGCGCGTCCGGTCCCACCGGCCGCGGATACCGCTTTGCGGATGGCAACGGCAGTGTGACCTACAAATTCACCTTCCCCACCAACACGACCAACGCCAAACTGACCATGGACCTGGCCAATAACTTCCTGGTGTCGATGCATGGTTCGACGGATCCGGTCGTTACATACGCCAGCTTCATACCGACCACCGACAGCGAAACCAATTTCCTGTTCGACGCGGACAGCAGCAACGGAAGCGATCCCGGCCATCGTTTTATGGACGGCACCAGTTACGTCATTTACCAGTTCACTCTTCCGACCGAGTCCACCAACGCCATTGCGCACATGAAGCTCGGCAACGGGTATCTGGTCCAAATGCGCGCCGGCAACGCTGGCGAGTGGTCAATGGAGCTATCCAATTACAACCATACCGCTGAGGCTTACGTGGATGTGGACGTTTCGAAATATCTGGGCCAAAGCACTTCAAACACCTTCCAGGTCTGGATCGGCGACACCACTCCAGAAGACGGTTGGGGCGGCAATCTCTTCGCCATGTCGGTCATAAACCATCAGGAATTGGGCTATGAGCCCGTTCTGAATTCTCAGGACATCATTGGATATGACGAACATAACGAAGTGAATAAGGGCTATTACACAATCGACCTTTCCCCCGCGTTGACCAACAACCCGGCAAAAGAGGTGTTTGTGAAAATCGGCGATGCCAGCACGGGCGACGGCTGGGGTGGCGCCATGTTCTGGATGGCCGCCTACTCGGGTAATATCGTGATTCAAACGGATCATCGGGTCTTCGACGGTTTGAAAAACACCCC
The DNA here is from genome assembly GCA_963664225.1 of Verrucomicrobiia bacterium. Lineage (GTDB taxonomy): Bacteria > Verrucomicrobiota > Verrucomicrobiia > Limisphaerales > UBA1319. The sequence goes on along the minus strand of OY760937.1, from coordinate 5,105,437 downwards.
CGCTGCCGAGCCCACGTCCACTTACGGCGGCATCGTTTTACTTGATCGCCAATACACGCTCAATCCGTCGAAAACGCTTTCGAGCATCGTCCTGCCCGCCAAGCCGACGGACGCGAGCACGACCAACAGTATCGTGTATCTGCTCGCGGCGACCCTCAACGCGGCGCCCCCGACTCTGGGCATTCTTTCGCAGCCCGACAGTAAGGTGCGCCTTTTCTGGACGACGAACGCCCCCGATTACAGTCTGCAATCCACAACGAACCTGATGACGCCACAATGGACAACGGTGACGGATGGTTCCACAGTGGTGGGCGACCAAATCACAGTGACACAGCCGGTGGCTGGCACCCGGTATTATCGTCTGGCCAAATAATCCCGTTCAAACGGCGGCGTCTCCCCGGCACGAGTCGAAGGCCCTGTGGCCTTTAGCAAAGCCGGTGGAGACGCCGCTTGATTCAATTCCATTGCTTTTGACCTGTTGATTGCCCTGTGGAACGACGTATCTTGATACAACAGGCTCACGCAAAAAACGACAGGCTGAAACTCATTCAAATATGGCGATCCCCTTTGTGGTGTTCGACAATTCTCCAGCATCCCCTCGAAGTATGAAAAGGTTTCATCCTCGCGTTAATGGAGCATTCACCTTGATTGAACTGCTCGTCGTCATTGCCATTATTGCAATTCTGGCTGGCATGCTGCTCCCCGCCCTTTCCAAGGCCAAGGCCAAAGGACAGGGCATCATGTGCATGAACAACAACAAACAGCTCATCCTGGCCTGGCGCATGTATGCCGATGACTACACCGACCGTTTGGTTTACAATAAAACCGCCGCCGGAACCGTAAACAATCCCAGCAACAACTGGGTCGGCAACGTCATGAGTTGGACCGCCGACCCCCAGAACACGAACCTGGATTTAATCAGAGGAGCGCTCTTGGGACGTTATGTCTCCAAAAACGTCGGTGTCTTCAAATGTCCAGCCGATCTTATCCCCTGCCCCTTTGGACAGCGTACGAGGAGCATTTCCATGAACGCGTTTGTCGGTCCCTTCGACGACTCCGGCTCCGCGATCAACGCCGCCTGGCGGCAGTTCATCAAACTCACCGATATCAAGAATCCCTCCATGATCTTTGTCACTCTGGACGAGCATCCCGACAGTATTAACGACGGTTGGTACGTTTGGTGCACCAGCGCCGACCCCAGCGAGCGTTGGACATGGAGTGACCTTCCAGCTTCCTATCACAATGGTGCCTGCGGCTTCTCCTTCGCCGACGGCCACGCCGAGATTAAGAAATGGCTGTCTCCATCCACAAAAAGACCGGTTCTGAAAAACACGGACGGCTTTCCTGTCGCCGTGGACTCGGACAAGCGGGACATCCTCTGGATCGCTCAACGAACCACATTTAAGTAGGGCCCGGAAAGCCTGTCATCCGTCCTCGACGGACACACCCCATCTCGCCCCAGATCTTCCACGGCCCCGGCAGGGATCAGCCCTCCTTTTCCTCGGTTTGATGCCCCTCATTGCCTGGCACAGAATTTGCTATTTTTCCTGCAACTCAAAGAATCGTTTTGATATGCAAGGGTTGTCTTTATTATTCGACAACCTGAGTTGAAAGCGGAATGAACAATATGGCCGAATTCTGGCGGAATGCCTGGCAAACCAATAAAACTTGGGTGTTATATCGTTTTCTCTGCCCGCTGGTTTGGGCGATGGTTTTGTTTTGGATTCAGAGCAAGGCTTTCGAGACGGTGCCTTGGATGAAGCACCCACTGCTCTATCAGGGCTTTCGGTTCTTTCTGGATCTGAGCGTGACCCTTCTGGCGGTCTTATTACTCCCCCGCAGACTTCTCATGCCGCTGATCGGCTTGAATTTCATGGCCCTGACCGTCCTTGGAACTTACTCAGCCTATTTTCATGGGCCGCTGCTGCCGGTTCAAGCCTGCTACCAGTGGCGGGAGGGCTTGAGCATGGGATCTCATCTTTTCAGTTTCATCGCCTGGGACACCTTGGCAGTGCTGCTGGGATCGGTGACAGTTCAGTTCTGGTTATTGTGGAAATCCGGCTCCCACAAGATCGCTCCGCCCGTCCGCAGGCGCATTCTGGCGGCATTTGTAGCGGTAATCACCATTCCAATTCTGGCGCTCCAACTGACTTCATTCAAGCTGAGCCTCAAGCCCAACGCAGCCATGGGACGAGCCGTTTACACCTATGGTTACACCCTCCCTTGGATTTGCGACATCCTGGCGAATCGGGACATCAAGGCTCATTCCCAACGCGCCCAGGAATACCTGACCCATCGCTACGATCGCCTTTCCCCATTGGAAACCCCCGTCCATGTTCCGGGTCATTTAATAGTGCTCCAATTGGAGTCGGTGGGAGGAAATGCGATAGCCGCCGAGGTAAATGGCAAGTCCGTGATGCCGTTTCTGCGAAGTCTCAAGGAAGAGAGCATGTATTTCCGACTCCTGTCCTTCCACTCGAGCGGCAGTTGCGATATGGATTATGCCGCCACCACCGGCTATGAACCTTATCCCGGCATGGTTCCCTACCGGTTGCCCGGCCTGGTCTATACGAACGCCATGCCGCAGTTCATGGAAGCGCACGGATTCGCCTCCTTTTTCTACCACGGCAACACCGCCCTTTTTTACGGCCGGGGAACAGTGATGGACCAACTCGGCTTCGACCATGTTTTCTTTAAGGAGCAACTCGTCAGGGAAAACCTCCCCACCAGCAGCATTGGAATTCGTGACGCCGCCCTATTCAGCTCTCTTCTTAAGGGCATGCGAAGCGAATCCCGCGCCTATATCTTTGCCATTACCCTGGACACCCATACGCCTTTCCAGCAATTGCTGCCCGGGGATATGCAGCTCTTTTCCAACCCGCAAAACGACGCGGAACGCTACATTAACGCATTGCGTTATTTGGACAACTGCCTCGCTGACTTCTTCCACCAATTGCCTTCTGGCACGACGCTGGTCATGTATGGGGATCACACGGCATCAATCAAATCAGACCTCTTCCATTCCGATGTTTCGGACGGTAAGGAATACATCCCTTGCCTGATTTACCAAACTGGAACCAACCTTTCATCCCTCCAGCAAACACGGAATAACCCCATCTCCACCGAAGGCACATTGAACCTGCTGGACATCATGAGCTACCTTCGAAAGAGCATCGGATCGCTCCCATTCCACGTGACTCCTGCGTCTTCTGATCCTGCATCCAAATCCATTTGAAATCGACACTGAAGTGGAGAGTTGGATGTCAACTTAGTCATTGGTTCAAGTGGATTGCGCCTGTTCAAGACGCACTTTACCCCGCTTAAAAACAAGAAATCTCCAATAGAATCAAGGGTGTGGAACTCATTTTGAATTTCAACAAAATGGCTACAGCTTGATTCCGAGCAGATTCAGGATTTCCTGCTGCTGTTCGTTGGGCTGAGAGATTTGCTCAAAGTGCACGCCGCCCACGCTGACTTGTTGTTTGCGGATGCCGCGCAAATGCTCAATCACATTTTCCATGGTCCATTGACGTTTCTTTCCCTTGCCATCCTTTTCAAAGAGCGGCTGCAATCGTTGCTTCATGTGCCAGTAAACGTAATAGGCGAGCATGCATAAAAACACATGGCTGCGGATGCGATCATCCTTTTTGTGATACACCGGCCGAATCTCCAGGGCCACGGTCTTGAGGGTGCGGAAGGCCTGCTCGACAAAGGTGAGGCTTTTGTAGGTGGCCACCACTTGGGCCGTCTTCATCTGGCTTTCCGTCACGGTGGTGGTAATAATGTAACAGCCGTCCAGCAGTTGTTCCTGCCCGATGGCTTCCTGCTTCAAATGGTATTCCAGCCGCCCCTCTTTAACCTCCCAGTGGATGAATTTACCCATTTTGTATTTTTCCAGCAGCCGCCCCACCTGGGAACCGAGTTTCTCAGGGGTCCTTTTTTTCTTGGGCTCGACGAGCTTGTCCATACCCTGGCGGGTGAGCTCGAGCAACCGTTGGCGGGTGGCCGTTTCCCGGGCCTGAGTGTCTGGATTGCGGCAGAGACAATAGCGCTGGCCGGGCTTGTCCGGGTCGGTCACCTCGGCGATCTTCTTTTCGTCGAACAATTCGAGTTGGATGACTTTGCGCTCCAGCAGTTCGAACATCTGCCGATGGGTCAGCGCGCTGAGCGTGTGCAGTCCCTGGACCTTTTCAAGCTTCTGCGCGTTGGCCTGGGTGATCATGCCCCGGTCGCCCACGAAGGTCACCTCGCTCAAACCGTATTCACGGCGCAGCTCCTGGATTTTATCGATCACCGTCTGGGCATCCTGCGTGTTGCCCGCAAAGAGTTCGATGCCCACCGGACAGCCCCGCTCGTCGCAGAGCAAACCCAGGACCACCTGCTCGTGTCCGCTCTTGCAGTCCCGGTTGTAGCCGAAAAGCACGACGTCGCTTTGCTCGTAGGCCCCCTCAAAATAGCTGCTGGTGATGTCGTAGAGCACGACATGGCCATTGCGCAGATGTTTTTTGGCCAGGGCTTTTTGAATGGCCTCCTGGCGCTCCAGCAACCGGTCCATCGGCCGGTAGCAGTGGTCTTCAACATCCACCTCGCCAGTGACCCCGCAGATCTCCCACAGAGCGCTGTTTTTGGTCTGGTGGGACAGGGCCAGTTTGCTGCCCGCATAAACCACCCGGCCAGCAATCATGGCCAGGCAATCCCGGACCCACGGCTCGTTGCGGGAGTAAAGAATGGTGTCCAAACCCAATTGGCGGGCCGTTTCCACAACGGCATGGCTGGCCCCGTATTCCCTGGAATCGGTGCATTGGAAGGCGTTGGGATCCTCCTTGGGGACGACCTTGCCCTGAAAGGCGGCCTGGATCAGCTTGAGCTGGTCCAGGGACACGCCGGTGATGCGCCCGTGCTGGGTGTGTTTGACAGCTTGGGTGTCGGAGTCGCGGTAGGAAGAGCGGATCAGGCCGATGGGATTGGCCCTGTGGCTTTGGATTTCGAGGTGGAAACGCTTGCCGGACTTCATAATGGCCACATAATACGTTACGCGCGTTTTATAGTCAAATATAATATCGATATATGTATGGCTACATATGAACTATTACATTCCCCCTCAATCCCTTGCGTTTAAAGGCGATAAGCCCGATTGGCGGCTAATTTAAGGGGGTAAAGTGCGTCAAGAGCGTGTCAAATAAACCGCTTGCCGGCCATCTCTTGTAAAAACATCCACAGTTCGAAGGAACCTCGATTAAACAGAACGCGGCACCAGCCATTATCCTCTGTTTCACAAGTTGTTTTCAACTTTTCGATGGTGAAAACACCTTTCGTCAACGCCGGGAATTTCATTCGCAGCTTGTTTGAGATGGTTTTTCTGGTAAACGACTCGGGCAATGTCCGTTTCCCCGGAATCGAAAAAATGGCGCGCGATACAATGGCTGGTGGTGGCAACAGTGCTTTGGGGCACCAGTTTCCCAACACTCAAATCCATTTTGACCGCCCAACACATGCTATTGCCCGAGGCGAGCACCTGGTTCTGCTCCTCGGTGACTCTCTGCGCGCGCTTCGGTTTGGCGGCCCTTATCCTCGGGCTATGGTTGAATAAGCGCCTGGCTCAATGCACCTGGTTGGAATGCTGGCAAGGCTTGGGCCTGGGTTTGTTTGGGGGAACAGGTCTTCTTTTTCAAATGGACGGCCTGGCTTACACCAGCGCTTCAACTTCGGCTTTTATAACCCAGTTCTACTGTGTGACCATTCCCCTGTATGTCGCTTTGCGCCATTGGCGCTGGCCCGCAACGCGTATCATCGTCAGTTGCATTGTGGTCATGGCCGGAGTTGCCGTCCTGGCCCAATTGGATTGGCATGCGATGCAATCGATGCAATTGGGCCGGGGCGAGGTGGAAACCCTTCTAGGCTCCATTCTGTTCACAGGTCAGATCGTCTGGCTCGAACGTTCTGTATTTAGAAAAAACCGATTCGAAACGGTCACCTGCATCATGTTTGCCATCATGGCCTTATCCTGTTTTCCTACGGCGCTCATCACCACTCAGCATGCCACCGATTGGATCGTCGCCCTGAGTGCTCCGCATGTCCTCTTTTTCATTGGCTGGCTCGTGTTTCTCTGCACCCTCGCAGCCTATCTGCTCATGAACCGCTGGCAGCCAGACGTTTCCGCCACTGAAGCCGGTTTGATCTATTGCAGTGAACCGCTTTTTGCCAGTTGTTTTGCGTTGGTTTTGCCCGGCTGGTTTTCGGCGCTCGGCGGCCTGAATTATGCCAACGAATCCCTCACACTGCGTTTGATTGTCGGTGGCAGCTTGATCACTGCAGCCAATATTCTCATCCAATATCCATCCACCTGTCAGAAAACCACTCCAAATCTGGAACGATAACCCCGCATCAAGTTGTGCGCATCACGGTTTGAACGGCATGTCCGCTCATGTCTATTTTGATCCTTGGACACTCATCCCTTTTTGATAAAATGCGCGGCGTTTTTTTCATCCGATTTACACATTGACGCCATTCTGCATTAAGAGTCCAATCCACTTCATGAACTCATTTAAAATCCATATCAATCGGCGGAGCTTTTTGAAAGCCACCGCATTTGCCGGAGCGGGCGCAGCCCTTCCCCTCTGGTTCATCGAGGAATCCAATAGCTACGCCGCTACTCCCAAACCCCTTTCCCCAAATGACAAACCGGGTATCGCCTTGGTGGGCTGTGGTGGCCAGGGTCGGGGCGACTGTTCCTGGGCTCAAAATTACGGAGACGTCGTCGCCGTCTGCGATGTCGATCAAAAACACGCTGAAGAGGCTGCAAAGCAATTTACGAAAGACGGCAAAACGCCCGTCATCTACAACGACTTCCGCAAGGTCATGGAACGGGAAGATGTTCACGTCGTCATCACGGGCACACCGGATCATTGGCACACACTGGTCAACCTGGCCGCCATCAAGGCGGGCAAGGACATCTACAGCGAAAAGCCTCTTACTCTCACCATTGGCGAAGGCAAACGATTGGTCCAGGCTGTCAAGGACAAGAAAACCATTTTCCAGACTGGCAGTCAGCAGCGCAGCGATCCGCGTTTCCGCCTGGCCTGTGAACTGATCCGCAATGGGCGTTTGGGCAAAATCGAGCACATCGTCGTCGCCCTGCCCACCGGTCCCATCGAAGGCCCCTTCAAAGCGCTGCCTGTGCCGGCTGAACTCAACTACGATTACTATCTCGGCCAGGCCCCCAAGGTCGATTTCAACGGCCACAACACCCATTGGAATTTTCGCTGGTGGTATGATTACTCCGGCGGCCAGATGACCGATTGGGGCGCCCACCATAACGACATCGCCCAATGGGCCAATGGAACCGAGCGCACCGGTCCTGTCGAGATCAACGGCAAATCGCTGGCCGACATGATTCCCGGAGGCTACACCGCTGCCGCCAAATACAAGATCGAGTTCAAATACGCCAATGGCGTGCGCATGACGGTGTGCGACGACAGCACGCATAAACTCGAGAACGGCATCCGGTTCGAGGGTCCTGAAGGCTGGATTTTCGTCAGCCGTGGCAAAATTGAGGCCAGCAAAAAGGAACTCATCGAAGAGCCATTGCCATCGAACGCCATCCGCCTCTACAAGAGCGACAATCACATGGGCAATTTCTTCGAATGCATCCGCTCCCGCAAAACGCCCATCTGCGAAGCCGAAATTGGCCACCGCTCCATCTCCGTGGCTCACTTGGGCGTGCTCTCCGTGCGTTTGGGCCGGCCTCTGAAGTGGAATCCGGACGCCGAGACATTTGTCAACGACCCCGAGGCCGACAAGTGGCTCACGCGCGAAATGCGCAAGCCTTACGACTACAGCTTTATTGACTAAAGAATTGCGAAATGCTCTCGCGCCAGGCGCCTCTTAACCGGGGCGCCTTTATTATTCCAATGTCAGCTCACAATACCAGCATCGCATCCCCGTAGCTGAAGAAACGGTAGCGATTCTTGATGGCTTCTTGATAGGCATTCAACACATGCGAGCAACCCACCAGCGATCCTGGCGATGCAAATGCACAAACCAGCATCAACAGTGTCGATTTGGGAAGGTGAAAATTGGTCAACAGAACATCGACCACCTTGAAATCATACGGGGGATGGATGAACAACCTAGTGGACCCGCGCATGGCCGCAACGCAACCGCTGTTATGTGCCGCTGAACTTTCAAGCACGCGCATGCTGGTCGTTCCCACCGCAATCACGCGCCTTTTCTCAGCGCGGGCTTTAAGAATTTGCCCTGCCGAACTCGCGCTGATCTCGAATGATTCCTCGTGCATTGGATGCCGCGACAAATCCTCTTCTTTCACAGGCGCAAAGGTTCCCGGTCCGACATGGAGAGTGACAAACGCCGTTTCCACCCCACGCTGTCTTAGCGAATCCATCATCCGCGTGGTGAAATGCAGGCCCGCAGTGGGCGCCGCCACAGATCCCGCGTGCTGTGCATAGACAGTCTGATAGCGTGTGACATCCTCAGGAGTCTGGATACCCGCAGCGCGCTCAATGTATGGAGGCAGCGGCACCTCGCCGATCCGCTCCAAATCGTTCCGCAGATCCTTCGTGCCGAGAAACCGGAGACGACAATGGCCTTCGTCATTCTTTTCTTCCACCACGGCCTCCACGGCATCGATCTGACCTGACAAATCGAGAAACTTCAACGGGCTTCCAGGCTTCACACGCTTCCCAGGCTTCATCATCACCCACCAGTCGTTAACCTGATTTTCAGAGAGTAACAGTATTTCAAAACGTCCGCCGGATGCCGGACGAATCCCGCGCAGGCGTGCTCGGATGACGCGGGAATCATTGAATACGACCAGGTCTCCAGCCTTGAGAAATCCAGGTAAATCGACAAACCGATGGTGTTGCACACTGCCGTCACGCCGGTCCAAAACCAACAACCGCGATTGGTCGCGCTCCGCGGTCGGTTGCTGGGCAATCAACTCGGCGGGCAAATCATAATCAAAATCAGCCGTTTTCAATCGCGGGTGTGTCTATCAAATAAACGAAGGACTCAACAGCCCATTTTTTCGCAACGCAACTCAACAGCGTCCTTCTCAGCCGCGCGATCCCGATTGAAGCACCGGGAACGATTACGGATAATCTTCAAACTATTATTGGCACGAAATAGGAAAACACGAATATTGATCAGCCTTTACCCTGGCCGTAATAGGCGCCGGGGCCGTGTTTTCGCAGGAAATGTTTGTCCAACAATTCGGTCTGCATGGCGCCAATGAACGGAGCGATCCTTACCGTTTCGCTCGCCAACAGGGCCAGGTGCTCAAGAATGACCGCATTATGAACCGCTTCGTGCGCGGATTTTCCCCAGGCAAATGGCCCGTGACTCGCCACGATTACCGCCGCTTGATGCATCGGGTCCAGTCCGGCAAATCGTTCCACAATGACCAGGCCGGTGTTGGCTTCGTAATCCCCCTGAATCTCCGACGAGGTCAATTGTCGCGTGCAGGGCACAGGGCCGTGAAAATAATCCGCATGCGTGGTGCCCAGGGCCGGTATGTCCCGGCAGGCTTGCGCCCATGCGGTGGCGTAGAGGCTGTGCGTGTGAACGATGCCGCCGATGTTTTTGAACGCCCGGTATAACGCCAGGTGTGTGGCCGTGTCCGAACTGGGTTTGAGGTCCCCTTCCAGAACCTTGCCGGTTTCCATTGATACCACCACCATGTGCTCCGGTTTCATGTCGCCATAAGGCACCCCGGAGGGTTTGATCACAACAGAACCCGCAGCGCGGTCAATGCCGCTGACATTTCCCCAGGTTTGTATCACCAGGCCCTCGGCCACGAGTTCGAGATTCGCCGCGCAAACCTCTTTCTTTAACGCTTCAAGCATATCAAGCCTTGGATTACCGTCGGACACTGTCGCGAATTTCGATCAGTTCTTTCATCACTCGATGCAAATCGCCTGCGCCTTCCTTCGTTCCAAAAGCGTCATGCAAGCTCCGGTAGAGCGCATAGAGCCGTTTGTAAACGGCATGGGCCTTGGGATTGGACTTGAACACGCGCGGACGCAGACCGGTCATCGCCTTTTGTGCCGCGGCAAATGTTTCATGCCCGCCCGCTTTTTTACCCGCCACCACGGCTCCGGCAATGGCCGCGCCCAACGCACACGTCTGAGACGAGCGCGAGACCTTCATGGGACGTCCCGTGACATCGGCATAGATCTGCATCACCAGCGGATCCTTCGCCGCGATACCGCCACAATTGACAATCTGGCGCACCGGCACCCCGTATTCCTCGAAACGATTGATGATCGTCAGCGCGCCAAAAGCCGTGGCTTCGATCAGCGTCCGATAAATCTCCGCCGGTGTTGTGTAAAGCGTTTGTCCCAAAAGCAGTCCGGTCAACCTTTGATCGACCAGAATGGTCCGATTGCCATTATTCCAATCCAGCGCCAGCAATCCGCTTTCTCCGGGTTTCAGGGCTTCAGCCAAAGGCGTCAACTCCTTGAACGAACCCTTCACCTCGCCCCCGGGTTGGATCCGGTTCACAAACCAGTTGAAAATGTCGCCCACGGCCGATTGGCCCGCCTCAAGTCCATAAAAGCCCGGCAGAATGCTGCCGTTGACGATTCCGCATAATCCGGGAATATCCGCCAGTTTTTCATTCGCTGGGGCCACCATCATGTCACAGGTGCTGGTGCCAATTATCTTGACGAGTGTCCCAGGCGCAATGCCCGAACCCACTCCACCCAAATGCGCATCAAAGGCCCCCACGGCAACCGGAATCCCCGCAGGCAATCCGGTGCGTTTGGCCCAGGCTGCCGTCAAACCGCCTACAGACTGGTCCACCGTGCCGGCCTCTTTGCAAAGTCGGGAACGCAACCCGGCCATTTTCGGATCCAATTTACCCAGGAATTCCGCGTCCGGATACCCGCCCCACGCCTTGTTGAACATGGCCTTGTGACCCGCCGCGCAAACCCCCACCTTGATCTTGTCCGGCGCTTGTGTGCCCGTAAGCACCGCAGGCACCCAATCCGCCAATTCCACCCACATGTTGGCCGCGTCAAAGACCGCCGGACTGGTTCGCAGGCAATGCAGAATCTTACTGAAGAACCATTCGCTCGAATAGGTGCCGCCGCACTTGGCCAGATATTCCGGACGCATCTTGCGCGCCAGTTCGGTGATCTCGGCCGCTTCAGCGACTCCGGTATGATCCTTCCAAAGCCAGGCCATTGCCGCCGGATTGTTCGCAAATTTTCGCTGGAAGGCCAGGGATTCCCCTTTGGCATCCACGGGCATCGGGGTGCTCCCGGTCGTGTCCACACCGATCCCAATGACTTGCTCGGGCTTGAATCCGCGCACCGTCTTGTGCGCTTCCTTCAGCGCCCCCTTGATGGTTAACTCCGCTCCTTTAACGTAATCGACCGGATGCTGCCGTGCCAATTGGGGATCGCGCGCCAGAATGATCCCCTGGGTGCCGTGTTCGTAATCCCAAACCGAAGTGCCGACTTCGCGTCCGTTTTTGACATCCACGATCAGGGCCCGAACCGAATTAGTGCCGTAATCCAAGCCTATGGTATAATGAGCGCTCATAAATGATTTCATTGTGCCGGAACCACCCAGGTCTTTCGATCACCTTGTCATGGAATTCATTACCACACAAAAATCGACGGCCAGGGTTTTAAATCGCCATCAGTCTAAAAGGCACTGCGCACGCAATCAATTAAAAAACATTCTTAAGTAATTCAGGATCACTTTGCGCAAACGGCATGAAATCAGTTCTTTGCAAAAATCATGCGCATTTTGCCGCCCGCCAATGGTCATTATTTAATTGACGCAGCAAGCTCGCCGGTCCAAATTGCGCGCACTTGCCAGGATAAGACCTTTCTCCGTGCTTGAATCCTAAGGCTCCATGCTTTTATCAAGCCCCGGATCCCAACGGTTTGTTTTGGCGAATGATTTACTTTACGATATGTTGAGTGGCATCCGACAGCTAAAGCGATAATCCAGCCCAAAAGCATGGATCGTATTTTATTATGAAGACAGTCCTTTTTGTATGCACCGGAAACATTTGCCGCAGCCCCATGGCTGAAGGCTTGTTCCGACGCGCTGTCGAAGGCCGTGGTGGATACCGGATCCTGTCCGCTGGAGTGGGAGCCATGAACGGCCAGCCGCCCAGCGCGCTCGCCATCCGGGCTTTGCGGGAATTGAACATCGACATCTCGAACCAGCGCAGCCGCCAAATTACCAATGCATTGGTGGACCAGGCCGATTACATTTTCGGAATGACCCGCAGCCACGTTGACGCCATCAACCTGCTCTATCCCCAATCCCTGGAAAAAACATTTTTAATGCGGGAATTTGAAGATTCCCTCGAACCCTACGAAAAAGATATTTCCGATCCCATCGGAGGAAATTTTGATGTGTATGCCCTCTGTCGGGATCAAATTAAACAAGCCATACCCTCCATGTTAAATTTTATAGAACAAAACAACCGGGGCGCCGAAAACACGCCCCACTCTGCTCAACGCAAACAAATCGTCCTGGGCGCCGATCATCGCGGTTTCGAAATGAAGGAAGCCCTCAAAACCTGGCTTCAACAATCCGGTTGGACCGTGACCGACGCGGGCACGCACTCCAGCGAACCGGCGGATTATCCCGACTACGCCCACTCCGTGGCCGAGAGCATCATCGACCATCAGAACGATCTGGGCATCCTGGTTTGCATGACCGGTTTGGGCATGAGCATGGCGGCCAACAAATATCCCGGAGTGCGCGCCGCACTGGTTTACGACGAGGAAACCGCCACTCTGGCCCGCCAGCATAACAACGCCAACATCCTCTGCCTGAGTTCAAAAACCACCTCCATTGAAGAGGCCAAAAAAATTGCCCAGGCTTTCGTGTCGGCCACTTTCGATGCCGGACGCCACCAGCGCCGTGTCAGTAAGATCGAAAGTGCGACCACACCGGAGAACCTCCGCCTCAAGTCCGTGGACGGTGAAATCAGCGAAGCCATTCGCATGGAGCTGCAGCGCCAGCAGGAAAACATCGAATTAATCGCCAGCGAAAATTTCACCAGCCCGGCGGTCATGGAAGCCCAGGGCTCGGTGCTCACCAACAAATACGCCGAAGGCTATCCGGGCAAGCGTTGGTATGGCGGTTGCGAGTATGTGGATGTGGTCGAGCAATTGGCCATCGAACGCGCGAAAAAACTCTTCGGCGCCGAACATGCCAATGTGCAACCGCATTGCGGCAGCGCGGCCAACATGATCGTCTATTTCGCCATGCTCAAGCCGGGGGACAAAATCCTCACCATGAATTTAAGTCACGGCGGTCACCTGACCCATGGTAACAAGGCAAATTTCTCCGGTCGGTTTTTCGAGGTCGTCCACTACGGCGTATCGCAGCAGGACGAACGCATCGACTACAATGAACTGGCCGATCTGGCCCGTCTGCATAAGCCGCGCATGATCACCGTGGGCGCCAGCGCCTATCCCCGGATCATCGATTTCGCCCGCATGGGGGAGATCGCCCGTGAAGTGGGCGCTTACTTGCTGGCGGACATTGCCCACATTGCCGGTCTGGTTGCGGCGGGGCTCCATCCCAGCCCGATGGGACACGCCGATTTTGTCACCACCACCACCCACAAGACCCTGCGCGGTCCGCGCGGCGGCTTGATTCTCTGCCCGGAGAAATTCGCGAAGGAAATCGATTCGCAAGCCTTCCCAGGCGTGCAGGGCGGCCCTCTCGAACACGTCATCGCGGCCAAGGCCGTCTGTTTCCACGAGGCGCTGCAACCCGGGTTTAAAACCTATCAGGCGCAAATCGTCGCCAACGCCAAAGTCATGGCGGATGGCATGCTCCGCAATGGATTCCGCCTGATCAGCGGCGGCACGGACAACCATTTGATGCTCGTCGATGTGGGATCGCGCGGCATGACCGGCAAGGAATGCCAGATCGCTCTGGACACCGCCGGCATCACCGTCAATAAAAACACCATTCCTTTCGAAACCCGTTCGCCATTCCAAGCCAGCGGTATTCGCATCGGCACTCCCGCCGTCACAACGCGCGGCATGAAAGAAACCGAAATGGCCGCCATCGCCGACATGATCAGCGAAGTGATATTGGACATTAAAAATGCCGATGCCGCCCGCGCGGTTCGCCAGCGTGTTCGCGCATTAACCGAAAAATTTCCACTCCCTTATTAAGTATGCCTAGAATTCCGAAAAAAGAGGACAAGCCGAAGGTTCCTCGCGCAAAGACCAAGAAAGCGTTGCAAACGGAAGAGCTTCCGTTGAACGACAACCCGGCGGCCCCTATTGCTCCAATTAAAGCACCCGCACCGGAGGTCCTTGAAGTTGCGTCGAAACCGCGGCGAACCGTGAGACGCCCTGCCGTAAAACCGGCTCAGGCGGCGCCGAAACCGGAACCGTCCGCGCCTGCGGCTGTTCTCCCCGAACCCGAAGTTGAGCCGGAGGAAACCAGCCTGGCCGTGCCCAAGGCCCCGGAAACCCCCGTGCGAAATGAATTTGATGATCGCCTCGAGCCGGGTGAAACGGTGGACTACGTCCCGCGCGTGGCCCTGAAACCGGCCATTGAAGAACCGCGCAAACCCCAGCCGCCTCCCCAGCCTGAACCGGAGGACGAGGACGAGCCTTTGCCTCCGCCGCCAACCCCTGAAGCACGCGCCAAAGCATTGAACATCAGCCAATTACAGGCGATGTCCATGCCCGACCTGAACACCATTGCCAAGGATTTCGGCATTGAAAATTTCGGCACGCTCAAAAAGCACGAATTGGTTTTCCAAATCCTGCAGAAAAGCGCCGAGCGCAGTGGCATCATGTTCTCGGAAGGCGTTCTGGAAATTCTGCCTGACGGCTTTGGATTCCTGCGTTCCCAGAGCTTTAATTATCTGCCCTGTCCTGAGGATATTTACGTATCCCCATCGCAAATCCGCCGCTTCAACCTGCAGACGGGTAATCTGGTCGCAGGTCAAATCCGTCCTCCCAAGGAAAAGGAACGCTTTTTCGCGCTCTTGAAAATCGAGGTGGTGGATAAGGAAGACCCGGATAAGGCCAAGGACAAAACGCATTTCGACAACCTGACGCCTCTGTTCCCGAACAAACGGTTCATTCTGGAAACCAATCCCGAGGAATTGTCCACTCGCGTCCTTGATCTGGTTTGCCCAATAGGCAAAGGCACCCGCGGCTTGATCGTCGCCCCGCCCCGCACGGGCAAAACCGTGCTGATGCAAAAATTGGCCAATGCCATTCTGAAAAATAATCCCGAGGCCTATTGCTTCATCCTCCTCATCGACGAACGCCCCGAGGAAGTCACCGACATGGAGCGCTCCTGCAAACCTGCAGAGGTCATTAGCTCCACATTCGATGAACCACCCGAGCGGCACATTCAGGTGGCCGAAATGGTCATCGAAAAAGCCAAACGCATGGTCGAGCACAAGCGGGATGTCGTCATTCTGCTGGACTCCATCACCCGTCTGGCGCGCGCCTACAACACGGTTCAGCCCCATTCGGGCAAGATCCTGTCCGGCGGCGTGGATGCCAACGCATTGCACAAGCCCAAACGCTTCTTTGGCGCGGCGCGTAACATCGAGGAGGGCGGTTCCCTGACCATCATTGCCACCGCTTTGATCGACACGGGTTCGCGCATGGATGAGGTGATTTTCGAGGAATTCAAAGGCACGGGCAACATGGAGGTCAACCTGGATCGCCATTTGGTCGAGCGCCGCATATTTCCCTCAATCAACATCGAGATGTCCGGCACCCGCAAAGAGGAATTGCTCTATCATCCCGACGAATACAATCGCATTGTGCTGTTGCGCCGGGCGCTCACCGGAGTTCCTCCGGTCGAAGCCATGGATTTGCTCCTGGGCAAGCTCAAAAAAACCGGCAGCAACATCGAGTTCCTGCTCAGCGTGAGCACCAGTTAGCACTTTGCAGGCCCTGCCCTGCAAAAGGTGGCGGCCAGGATCGAATTTTCCTGGCTGCTTTTCTCTGCGGATGTGTTATAGTCTGAAGCCGGGGCCAAATGGCATAAAAAGAGCCGTCCCGGTTTGTTTTTAATCATGAGCACAACAAAAACCTGCGGCAAACTGCCGCCAACCATAAATTATTCAATGGTCCATTCCAACTCGCTTAACCTCGTTGTCGCCGTTCTCGCCATGGCGGTTTTTGTGGGCTGCAAGCGCGACGAAGTGCAGGTTTATGATGTTCCAAAGGAAAAAGAGATGCCGGCCATGCAGGCATCCCCTGCCGCAACCGGCCCTGCGCAGATTAAATGGCAGACTCCCGTCGGCTGGACCGAATTGCCTGCCGGTCAAATGCGCGTGGCCTCCTTCTCGGTGAAGAACAAAGACAATCAGGAAGCCCAAACCAGCATCATCCCCCTCCCCAATCTGGCCGGCAAAGATCTGGAAAATGTAAATCGCTGGCGGGGACAGATAGGCTTGGAACCGATCAATGCGAGCATTCTGGCCACACAAAAGCTGACCGTTACGATTGCCGGCATGGATGGCCAGCTCTACGACATGGCTGGCACCCCGCCAGACCAAAATCAGGCCACCCGCATTCTCGGCGCCATTCTCAATCGCGAAGGCATGACATGGTTCATCAAAATGACCGGACCGGACGCCCTGGTGGCATCCCAAAAATCGACCTTTATCGACTTTCTGAAAAATCTGTCTTTTGCCTCAGCCCCACAGACCAACGCCACCCCCACGCCACGCCCAACTGAACAAACCATGTCCGCGCCAGCCACGGAATCTTCTGCGGCCAAGCCTACATGGAAAACTCCCGAGTCATGGAAGCAACTCAGCCCAGGCCCCATGCAGGTCGCCAAATTTCAGTCCGCTGTTGAGAATGGGGCATCTGCGGAAATCACAGTTGCGGTGTTTCCTGGCGATGTCGGCGGCACTCTGGCCAATGTCAATCGCTGGAGAGGCCAGATCGGCATGCCCGCCGTTCAAGAGGCCGATTTGGGCAAAGTTACTGAGCCCCTTGACCTTGGCGGAAACAAGGCCATCTTATTGGACATGATTTCGGAACAGACGAAAACTCGAATGATCGCGGTGATCGTTCCCAAAGCCGGGCAGACTTGGTTTTATAAACTGCTGGGCCAGGACTCCACTGCGGGCCGCGAAAAGGACGCCTTCCTGAAATTCGTTCAATCCGCCCAATGACATGCCTGAACGCATCTTAAGCTTTTTTAGTTCCCTCAAACTCACGGTCGCCTGTCTTGTTGCTGCATTGGTTCTGGTCTTTGTTGGGACCATCGCTCAGGTGCATGAGGGATTGTTCGCTGCTCAAAACCGCTATTTTCGCAGCATGATCATTTACTGGTCCCCGCCGGGACTGCCGCTGAAAATACCTGTATTTCCGGGAGGCTATATGGTCGGCGGCGTTCTGCTGATCAACCTCACCGCCTCCTATCTGCGTCGTTTCAGCTTCAACAGGGATACCATTGGCCTTCAACTGACCCATGGAGGCATCGCCTTGCTTCTCGTCGGGCAATTTGCCACCGACTGGATGCAAGTGGAAAGCCACATGCGCCTGAGCGAGGGGGAAGTGAAAAATTATTCCGAAGACAGCAGTAAATACGAATTGGCTCTCATCGACACCACCCAGGGGCAGTCCGAAAAAGTGGTCGCCATTCCGGAGAGCCTGCTGGCGCGTGAAAAAGAGATTCAGATTCCCTCACTCCCATTTGCGCTCAAGGTCAACCATTACTGGCGCAATTCTCGATTGAGCCAGTTGGAAACCAACGCCCCGGGAGCCACGGAAGCCTCACAGGGCTTTGGGCAATCGATCGCGGTGCGCGAGGTCCCCTCCACGGTCAAGATGGACGAAAGAAACCTCCCCAGTGTCATCATTGAGCCTGTTACTCCCCAAGGCAATGCCGGCACATGGCTGGCTTCCGCAATGCTTGAGGATCCACAGTCCTTTCAAGTCGCAGGCAGGTCCTACAATTTGGTCATGCGTCCAGCCCGCTACTATAATCCCTTCTACATCGAACTGTTGAAGTTCAGTCACGACAAATATAAGGGCACCGAGATTCCAAAGAACTTCTCCAGTCGCGTGCGACTCCTTAATAAATCCAGCGGCGAGGATCGCGAGGTCCTGATTTATATGAACAATCCACTCCGCTATGGAGGCGCAACCTTTTACCAATCGGGATATGACGAAAACAATCCCAAGGTCACCATTCTTCAGGTCGTCCGCAATCCTGGCTGGCTCACCCCCTATGTTTCCTGCGCCCTCGTCTCCGCGGGATTGCTCATTCAATTCATGTCTCACTTGGTGGGATTCATCAAAGAACGCAAATCCGCATGAAAAAGTGGTTCCCCTGGATATTGACCGGCCTTTGCGCGGTATGGATTCTGGCCTCCCTCTTCCCTGTACGTGAAAAGGGCTTTCAGACGCGTGAGTTTGGCAGACTCCCCGTCCTGCTCAACGGCCGCGTCCAACCGATGGACTCAGTCGCCCGCAACGCCCTGCTCGAAATTCGCAACAAACAATCCGTCGCCCTCGAGAATGGCCAGACTCTCACCGCCACAGTATGGCTCCTGGAAGTCTTTTTTAATGCCCCGGCGGCTGATGCCCGAAAGGTCTTTCGCATCGACCATCCGGAACTATTAAGTCTGCTAAAATTGCCCGAGACCGAGAAACATTTTTCCTTTGCCCAGCTGGAACCCTATCTCGAGGAAATCGACCGCCAAAGCGAGCGGGTCAACGCAAAGGAATCCGCTCTGCGCACCACTTTTGAAAAGCAGACTCTTAAATTGGAGCAGTCCCTTCAACTCTATCGCCGTCTTAAAAACAGTTTGCAACCTGAAAACGCAACGGATTTTGCCACTGAATTGAAGGATTTTGAAACATTATTGCCCGAGGGTATCGTGGCCGTCCGGAATCAGCAGGCTGGAAAACCATACGATAAGGCCGTCTTCAGTGACTTTGTCGGAATGATCAACCGCTTCGACCTCGTCATGCGTCTGGCTTATCCTTTGACCATTCCACCAGCTTTGACCGATACCCCAAGGGATAATTGGATGAATGTGGGCGGAGCTGTTCTTGAATATGCAAAAACCAATGGGATCCCCCAACCCGTTCGGTTTTATGCTACGATGGGCTCGGCTTATCGCGAAGGCAAACCGGATCCCTTTAATCAAGCTGTTGGCAATTATCGCAACTGGCTCGGTCAGCGCTATGTCCCGGAATTAAACAAGGCGGACAGGGAAGCCGGTTTCAGCCACTTCCAGCCTTTTTATAAAACCATGGTCCTGTATGTCCTGGCGTTCATCCTCGCCTGCGTTTCGTGGTTTAACCTCTCGGAATGGCTCCGGCGCTCAGCTCAATACTTGATTGTTCTGGCCTTTGGCTTGCACACTTTTGGACTGGTTTTCCGCATGGTTCTTGAAGGCCGTCCCCCCGTGACTAATCTTTATTCTTCAGCCATCTTTATTGGCTGGGCTGCCGTACTGTTGGGAATCTTCCTCGAACGCACCTACCGCGACGGCATCGGCAGTGTCACAGCCGCCACCATCGGATTCACGACACAAATCATTGCCCATAACCTCGCCCTCGGTGGCGATACCATGGAAATGCTCCGCGCCGTGCTGGACACCAATTTCTGGCTCGCGACCCATGTGGTCACTGTAACCCTCGGATATGCGGCCACATTTGTTGCCGGTTTTCTGGCGTTGATTTACATCCTGCGCGGTGTATTCACACGGTCGCTCTCCGTGAAAACCGCCGCAGGTCTCGAGGGAATGGTCTATGGCGTCGTATGTTTCGCCCTTTTGTTCAGCTTTGTCGGCACCGTGCTGGGGGGAATCTGGGCTGACCAATCCTGGGGCCGTTTCTGGGGCTGGGACCCCAAGGAAAACGGCGCTCTGATCATCGTCATTTGGAATGCGGCCATCCTGCACGCCCACTGGGGTAAACTTGTCGGGGCGCGAGGCCTCATGAACATGGCCATTTTTGGCAACATCGTCACAAGCTTCTCCTGGTTCGGAGTTAACATGCTCGGCATCGGATTGCATTCCTACGGTTTCATGGACGAGGCCTTTAAGTGGTTGATCATCTTCATTGCCAGCCAGGTGCTCATAATCCTCGCGGGCCTTATCCCGCTGAATAAATGGGCCAGTTTCAAGGAAACTCCCAAACGCCCCAAACTCTCTCAACCGGCGGGCGTGCGTTGACTATTGCGCCGGGTTTTTGCTGACCAACCTGGCTCCTTTGCCTTGATGGGTGGAATTTTCCATTCTTTCGTGATTGCAATTTCCATGATTTTGAATTAAAGACACTAATACTATTGTTAATTATGCCAATACTTGACGGAAAAATTGGGGTTGTATTTGGAGTGGCCAATAAACGGTCCATTGCCTGGGCCATTGCAAAAGCCTGGGCCGCCGAAGGAGCGCAACTGGCCTTCACCTACCAGGGTGAACGCTTGAAGGAAAACGTCGAGGACCTGGTTCAGAACTTTGGGGAGAAGACGCTCCTCCTCCCCTGCGATGTCACCAAGGACGAGGAAATTGACCTTGTATTCAAGACTTTGGAATCCCACTTTGGACGTTTGGATTTGATGCTCCATTCGGTCGCTTACGCCCCTCGCGCCGCCCTCGAAGGCGAGTTCATCAATACCGACCGCCAATCGTTCCATATCGCCATGGACATCAGCGCCTACTCGCTCATCGCGCTGGCCCGCAAGGCCGCCCCCCTGATGACCAATGGCGGCAGCATTCTCGGCATGACCTATTACGGCGCCGAAAAAGTGGTGCCCCATTACAACGTCATGGGCGTGGCCAAAGCCGCCCTCGAAGGTTGCACCCGTTATCTCGCCTACAACCTCGGACCCCGCAAAATCCGGGTCAACTGCATCAGCGCCGGACCCGTCAACACCCTTGCCGCCCGCGGCATTGCCGGTTTCAACGACATGTTCAACCACTACGAAACCCATGCCCCTCTCAAGCGCAACGTGACGCCTGAGGAACTCGGCGCAACCGGGGCTTTTCTGGCCAGTGACGGCGCCGGAGCCATCACCGGTCAGGTGATTTACGCGGATTGCGGATATCAGATCATGGGCATGTAGGCCCATCCAAAATCCCCAATCCCCATGTCGCCAGACTCCAACACCGTCAATTCCACACCCGGGCCCGGCAGCGGTGAAGCGGTTCCGCATCGCCGTCGCCCACGCTATCGCGGAACGCATCCCCGGCGCTTTGAAGAAAAATACAAGGAGCTGAATCCCGATCAGTATCCCGAAACCGTCCAAAAAGTGCTGTCGTCGGGCAAAACCCCCGCGGGTTTGCACCGCCCGATTTGCGTTCAGGAGATTCTCGAAATTCTCGCTCCAAAACCCGGTGAATCGGCCGTGGACGCCACCCTGGGTTACGGCGGCCACGCACGCGAAATCCTCAACCGCCTTCTGCCGGGTGGCCGATTGATCGGCCTGGATGTGGACCCTCTGGAACTGCCCAAAACCGAGGCCCGACTGCGCACGCCCGAGGTCCCATTGGAAGCCCTCACGGTCATCCATACCAATTTTGCAGGGATGGCCCGGGCATTGGCTGGAGCCGGCATTCAGGGTGTGGACATGGTGCTCGCCGACCTGGGTTGCTCCTCCATGCAACTGGACGATCCCCAACGCGGATTTTCCTACAAACTAAAAGGGCCGCTGGATTTGCGAATGAATCCGCACAAGGGCCATCCCGTGTCCGAGATGATTCAGACAATGCCCGAGTCCCGCCTCGCGCAGATCTTATCCGAAAATGCGGATGAACCAAACGCCGCAAAAATTGCCGCCGCCATTGTCGAAGCGCGCGCGCGTCAACCCATCGAAACAACCTCCGCCCTGACGGACATCGCGCGCCGTGCCCTGTCCATGACCAGCCTGGGTCGCAACAAGGAGGAAATGGATACCTGCCTGAAACGGGTGTTCCAAGCCCTGAGAATCGAGGTCAACGACGAGTTCGGGGCCTTGGACACCTTCCTGCGCTTTCTGCCATCGTGCCTGCTGCCCGGTGGACGCGTTGCCATTCTCACCTTTCATTCAGGTGAAGACCGTCGCGTAAAAAAATGGTTTGATGCCGGATTGCGATCCGGAGAATACGAAAACATTGCCCGCGACGTGATTCGTCCCAGCCAGGAGGAGATCCACTCCAATCCCCGCTCCTCAAGCGCCAAACTCCGCTGGGCCGTCCGCTCCAAGTCCTGACAATCCTGCATTTGTCGTCCCGCGTGGTTTGCTCCCTGCCGATTTATTCTGTTCAACAAAAGCTTCTGAGTTAGAATACCCCCATGAATATTCCGTTTACTGGACTTCATCCAGACTACCGGCCACGACGCCTGCGCCAGAACCCGGCCATTCGCAAAATGGTGCGCGAAACGCGTCTGAGCGCGGAACAATTGGTGCTCCCCTTGTTCGCCCGCCGCGGTAGCAAGTTGCGCAACCCAGTCAAGTCCATGCCCGGCGTTTTCCAGCTTTCGCCCGACGAAATATTAAAAACCGCGCAGGAAGCCTATGCGCTGGGCGTGCCTGCGGTCCTGCTGTTCGGTATTCCCGAAAAGAAGGACGAAAAGGCCTCCGAAGCCTATGCCCGCAACGGCATCGTCGCCCAGACCACCCGCCTTCTGAAAAAGGAACTGCCAGAGTTGCTCGTCATTGCCGATGTCTGCCTCTGCGAATACATGAGCCACGGCCATTGCGGCATCGTCAAAAAAGGCCGCAGCGGTGTGATCATCGAAAACGATTCCTCCCTCAAGTTGCTCGCGCGCGCGGCCTTAAGCTACGCCGAGGCGGGCGTTGATATCATCGCCCCCAGCGACATGATGGATGGCCGCGTGGCCGCCATCCGAAAGGCCTTGGACACCGATGGCTTTCAAGACACCCCCATCATGTCCTACGCCGCCAAGTTTTCCTCCGCCTTTTACGGTCCGTTCAGGGACGCGGCGGAATCCGCGCCCAGGTTTGGGGATCGCCGCAGCTACCAGATGGATGCCGCCAATGCCTCCGAAGCGTTGCGGGAAGTGGCCCTGGACATCCAGGAGGGCGCCGACATCGTCATGGTTAAACCCGGTCTGGCCTATCTCGATCTGGTTTACCGCGTCAAATCCACCTTTGGTTATCCGACAGCGGTTTATTCAGTCAGCGGCGAATATTCGATGATGAAAGCCGCAGCCCAGCAGGGATGGATCGATGAACGGGCCATCGTCATGGAAAGCCTCTTGGGCATGCGCCGCGCCGGCGCCGACATTCTCATCACCTACTCCGCCACCGACGCCGCCCGCTGGCTCAAAGGATGAGAGAACCGCCCCGTTTGGTTCTTTGGAGGCCGGTGGTTCCTTGTGAAAAAACCACGCCATGGCAAAAGTCCTCCTCTTTTCTTGCCACTGCAGTTAGCAAGGAAAGCATGATCTATTGTCGTTGATAAACCGGTTGGTTTAGCTATGATGGCCGCAGGCAAAAGAATCGGGGGTAACGTTATTTTTTAGGAGTCTTGCATGAACAGAAGCCTGAAATTCACCATCAAGGACGACCAATGTCCGTGGCACACGCATCGCATCATGGATCTCTGCCAATTCCTGACCTGGAACGTCCTGGCACCCTTCTGCGCCCGCAATGGCGCCCGATGGGATTCCAGGTTTGCCCAGTCCTTCACGCACGACACTTCCTGCGACCCTTTTGCCCCCACCGGAACCATTATTTTCACCGTGCCGCCCCTTTTCGCGGGGCAAACAGGCACTCTTGAGCGTGACATCCATGCCGCGCTGCAAAAGCTCGAAATCCAAACCGGCCCATTTCTTCTCGAAAAAGCGCCGCGCGGATTCGCCATTCGCACGATCCATATCCCCATTCTCGAGAATCCCACGAAATTGAGCGGCCCGCCTGAGGTGACCATGTCCCTGATCTCCGGCTGTGTCGTCCTGCGCGATCTGCTCGGTTTTGCCCAGCGCAACGGCCAGTTTGAAATGTCTCCCGCGGAATTATTGAAGCGTATCGCTGCCGTCACAGAAGCTCAAATCGTGCAATACAGTTCCAGCCCCATGCGCGAATCCGGTCCAAAGAAGACCGTCAAACCCGTGTCCAATCCCATCACCATGCGCGCCATCCGCCGCATTCTCGAAGAACTCACCCAGCTTGGCCAATGGGCCTCCAGCCATCATTACCAGCGCCTTCTGGCGCATTGATTCGTGGCGAATCCATAAGCGAAACCTTCTGATTACCTGATTTGTCCGAGCCCTGTTTTATAAGGGGCGCAGCTCGTGCCATATTTTCACCCCTGCCGCAGTTGTGGTACGAGGGCGACATTGTGGCCGCCCTCGCACCCCAAACCTTAAACCAGGGCTACTCTGCCACCGACACGCGGTAAAACAGGTTGGTGCTCCCCAACGCAGCGCTGTAGGAAACCGTGCCCAGAATGTTGGTCAGATGATTGGTCACAGTCATCCAGGTGCTCAAGTCAGGGGTGGACTCGATCTTGTATTGCTGACCGGCCGTGCCGCTGATGGTGAACTGAAACTGCCCGTCAAGCCGTTGGTATGAAGTGATGGATGGACGCACCCCACTGATAAGGCTCAGCGTCGCGCTGGCACTGACCGAGTCCACCGAGTTTTTGACCGTCACGGAGTAAGTCCCCGCCGCAGCCCCCTGCACGGTGGGCAGCGTCAGTGTGGGGCCCGTCTCGCCGGTGAGGGGTGTGCCGTCATGGCTCCATTGATATTCGAGCGGCACGCTTCCCGTGGCGGCCACGCTGAAGGTGACGGCATCCCCGGCCACCACCTCAACGTTCTTCGGAGACGTCGTGATGGTTGGAGCTGTCCCCTGCCCCGGAGCAAACACCGCAAATACCGTGGTGTTGGATGCCATGGTAATCACCCGGGGATCACTCAGATTGCCATCCAACCAGGTTTGAAAGACGTACCCAGCGGCCGGTCGTGCGTAGAGGGTCACCAGAGTATCGCGGTAATAAGTGGCATTGGACGGAATCGCGGTCACCGTGCCACCCGTGCCAGCCAAAACCTGAGCATTCAACGTGAACTGCGGCAGAGCGGAGAATACGGCTTGAACATTCACAGCGGTCGTCACAGAAGAGGTGCGAACCTTATTGGTGTTATCATCACTCCACTTGAAGAACTCGAAGCCGATATTTGGCTGAGCGGTGAGGGTCACCTGAGTATTGTAGGGGTAAATGGCCAGGTCCGGATTGCGCGTCACCGTTCCTCCCGTTGTGGGTGTTGCGTTAACTTGCGCGCCAAAGACCGCCTGGAGGGTCTTGGACGCATTCATTGTCAGGCTGATCTGGGCGTTGGTACCTGTAACATCGCCCTGCCAACCGATGAACTGGAGACCGGCGGAAGGGGTGGCCGTGACCTGGACGACTGTGTTGCTCAAGTAAGCCCCCGGCGGGTTGGCCGAAACGGTCCCGCCGCCCTGGGTGAATAAAGACAATCCAACCGGAGAATAATTGACAAGCACCTTGTTGAGTTGGTTGCTCTGAAAGCCATAAAGGTTGCCGGAATAATCGGATGCCAGCACTCCAACAAAACTAGTTCCGTTGTTAATTAATCGCTTGGAGGCATCTGATGACACCTGTTTGATGCCTCCAAGTGTTCCGACATAAATGGCGCCATCTGGGGTCGCCGTCAAACCTGTATAGGAGGAATAATCACCGCCAGACGACAAAACGATGGCATTTGCAGTTCCATTCGGTGTCAGGGATTTAATTGCGGCATACTCACTACCAGTGCTTTCCAGGTAGTAAATATTAGTCGAATGGCCAGTCGTAATCGGACTTAGAATCAGTATGCCACCCGAGCCACTCCTGCCTGATGAGGCCAAAACCGATCTGCTACCGTCTTTAATGGCAACCAAGGTGGCATATTGCCAGAAAGACAACTCCTTGTTGGTGCCATAGGTGGTAAAATACATCCTGCCCATGGTGTCCAGGGCCATTCCAGCGATCTTCTGCGGAGCAGTGAAATAGGGCTGTTCCATGGTCGATTCTTCATAGAAAGTGCTCACGACGCCTTGGCTCGTGATGAGCCGAATGCGGTTCACATTATTCGTCACATCCTGCTCCGCCACATAGCAATTGCCGGAACTATCCACAGTCAGGGCATCCAGCGCCAGGAATTGGGCCTGGTCGCCGGGACCATTCTGGCGTCCCACAGTGCCGTTTCCGGCCAGCGTGCTCACCTGGCCGTCAGGGCTGACCTTGCGCACCCGCAGATTCCCGGCATCGGCCACATAGACATTGCCCGCTTGATCCACATCCAAACCGGTGATGTTCATGGAAAACTGCGCCTGGTTGGCCGGGCCATCTGCAAAGCCTGGGACACCCGTCCCTGCCAGAACCACTGCCGGACGCAGCACAGCAGGACTGATGGTCAATTTATTAAAGAGGACACCTCGTCCCGTTGGGAACGGAGCCTCCCAGGTTTCGAAGGCACCCATGCTGACTTGAAGAATGTGGCGACCTGCCGATAAAACAACCGGCTCCGCTGTAACACCTTGCCAGATAGGATACTGGGTTTCATGGGCATACGCCGGAATAGGCAATGGCCCTGTAACTGAAGCCCCGTCCACCAACAACTGGATATTCCCGGATATTTGACCAATCACCTGGAACATCCTCAAATCCACACGATAAGCGCCACTTTGAGCCACCTCGACGGTATAGCGGAGCCACTCGCCGCTTAAGAAGTCCACGTCATATCCCCCGCTGGTATCCGTGGTGGGGTAGATGTCGATGTCCGTTTGGCGGTAAACTCCGCCAGCGTTTCCGGGGCTTGTGGCGTGATAGGTCACGCCTTCTCCGCCGTCGTCGAAGTCTTCCGCCTGAATCACCCCGGGTATCGGGTGCGGCGTTCCTCCGTAGGGGGTCTGAGCGTAGTTTGTGGCGCTGGTTGCCAATGCGGCGATCAGGCTCATAATTCCAACCGACCATCGAGTAGCATTCATTAATTCCTAATCTTTCTTTGGCGGGCAGTTAACCGAAATATGGCTGCATATTGTCATATTTCGCTCCACTGTCAACTTTATTATGCATCACTTATTCTACATAATGGAAGCTTATGAACTTGTTCTAATATGGGAGGCGATTGATGTACTATTTTGAAGGCCATCAATGTTGCACTCTTGTTGCAGAACCCCGTAAATACTAATCACACGAATGGACGGCACGCGGATGGAGGCAGCCTGATCTGCGTCAACTGCTTCACCAAAGGTTTGGCAAAGTCTAATCCGGCTGGTTCTTGCTGTTATTTTCGGCGCGGCGCTGTGCAAAGAATGTTTTCAAAAGCGATCGGCACTCTTCCTCGCGCACAGCCTGCGTGATGGCGCATTGGTGGTTGAGCGTCGGAAATTGCAGCAGATTCATGGCGCTCCCCGCCGCCCCGCCCTTGATATCCGCAGCCCCGAACACCACCCGCTCCAGCCGCGTGTGAACGATTGCGCCCGCGCACATCGGGCATGGCTCCTTGGTCACGTAAAGCGTGCAGTCGGTCAGCCGCCAATCCCCAAGCACCCCCTCCGCCTGCGTGATTGCAAGCATCTCCGCGTGAGCCGTGGCGTCCTTGAGCAATTCGACCTGGTTGAATGCCCGGGCAATGATCCGCCCCTGCCTCACAATCACCGCACCTACCGGAACCTCCTCCGCGTTAAACGCCCGCGCAGCCTGACGCAGTGCCTCGCCCATGAAATAATGGTCCGTGTTTAAATCGATGATTGCTTCGTCGGCCATGTTACATCACTTTCCCCACAACCCCTTGGGCCGCGCCAGCAACACGATCACCACCACTGCAAACGCCAGGGTCTCCTTGTAAACCGAGGAAAACCAGGTGCTGAATTGCTCCAGAATCCCCAGCAATAGACCGCAGAGCACGCCGGCCACTGGATGCCCCAGCCCGCCCAGAATGGCCGCTGCAAATCCTTTGAGGCCCAGCATCGTGCCACGATCGAAACTCATTGAAACAACCGGAGTCAGCAATACGCCCCCCACCCCGGCCAGCGCGGCGCTCAATCCGAAGGAATAGGCGGACATGCGGCCCGGATTCACACCACACAACCTCGCCGCCCCCGGATCCTCCGAACAGGCGCGCATGGCCATGCCTGTGGTTGTGTAACGAAAAAACAGCGCCAATCCCGCCATGCACACTGCGGCCGTTGCCAGGATGCACAGGTTTTGATATTCCACCGGCACGCCAAGAATCTTCGTGCCGCCCCGGATTAACGGCGGAAGGTGCATTGGCTCCGTCCCCCAAATCAACGCGGCCACCGACCTTAGAACAATGGCCACGCCCACGGTGATGATGACCGGGATGACCGGCTTCGCCCGTCGAACCGGTCGGATGGCCAGTGCATCCACCAGCAACCCCGCCACCGCCGCTCCCCCCACACCAAGCAAAAGCGCGGGAACCAGCGGCACCGATCCGGTGGCAAAAGCCCATCCGGCGATCACTCCACCCAGCATGACAAACTCGCCCTGCGCGAAATTCAGCACGCCCGTGGTCTGGTAGATGACATTAAAGCCCAGCGAAATCAGGGCATAAATGCTCCCGACCATGACACCTTTGACAAACAACATTGCGGCGATTGCCTGCATGACTCGCCCGGAGAATAGTGCAACTCTGGCCGGAATGGCAATATCCGCGCACCGCTGAAAAAGCCCTACGGGATGGCCAGTGTTCCCGTGAGTCCGAAGAGATTGAGCACGGAGCCTGAGTTTTCTTTCGTAATCTCGACCTTTTGAAGCACCTTGCCTGAATCGGGATTAAGATCGAAACCGTGGATGTAATGATGATCTGTTTCGGTCATTTTTCCGTTCTTGTCCACCTTCCCAAAGTCGTTGACCAGGACAAACCACGCCTTGTCCGTTGGGACGGGTAAAAAGAAGAAGTCAGGCACCTGGGCCATCTGTTTCTGCGAGGAGCCATCGGCATATTGCAGCGTCACAGAAATGGGTGTTGGGCCATTGGCGCTAATAAAAAACGCCTGCACCTGACGATATTGATGCGCCGGAACCGGTATGCTGCAGATCTCTGTCCTGGCCGAAATTCTGTGAACCTGAAGTCCGGCATCGCCGTCCGCATAATGGAGTTTGACCTCGGGATGCCGGTCGTTGGCGGCGATAAGACCTGAATCCGGCAGCGGTTTGATCTTGCCCGCCTTCGAAACCTCAGCCGCTGTTTTGGTGATAAGGATCGAATCTCTAGAATCCAGGGCATGATCCACCAATTGCAGTCGGCCTTCTTTCTGGGTAATGACCACCCGCGCATTGAGCTGTGGGTCCAGGTTGATCTGCACTGCGGTTGCCTGGGCCGATTCCGCCCCCACGCAATGGAAGGCGAAGAGAACACTGGCCAATAAACAGGTGCCAAGACCTGTGGATTTCCAAATAGGCGTTTTCATAAAGCCGGGTTTATATTAAAGCAATCGCCTTCTTCAGAGCCACAATGGTTGCCGCGCACGCGGGTTCATTCTCCAGATCGTTGAGCGGTTTATTAAAAGGCTCAACCCGGACCGGACCGTCATAGCCGATCTGGTTCAACGCCTTCAAAAAGGCGCCGACATCGATGATTCCTGTGGCGCATGGCAGTTCGCGGCGTCCATCCACTTGCTGGTCCTTGGCCACGCCGCTGGGCGCGTCGTTGAGATCCACCGAAATGACCTCCTCGTTCTTCAATGCAAGCAATTCCGCCACGGTGTCTTCGGCCTGCCACCAATGCCAGCAATCCACGACCAATCCTGTATTCCCGGTCCCGATCTCCGCCATCAGATCGCGCATTTCCTTCAGGGTATGAATGAAGGGATACCGTTGGCGGGTCCAGATGGTTTTGGTGCCCACGTATTCCATCCCCAGCCGGATATCCTGGTCCTTGAGTACCTGCGCAACGGACCGCAGACGCCGCGCGTGTTGACGGAAGTTTTCGATATACGTCAGCGTGGAATGCCCCGACATCAGCCATGTGCCCACGCGATTGACTCCGGCCCGTTTCAGTCCCGCTGCAAGCTCTGGCAATTGCTTCAGGCCTTCGGCGAATTTATCCTCGCTTTGACGAAACTCCACGGACAAACCCGCCGCGCCAAAAACAAGCCCGCCCTTCTTCATCGCCGCCAGCACCTCCGCCAATTTGTCCGCGGATAAACCGGCCAAATATTCCCCTTGTGGCTCAATCGATTCGAATCCATGCCGGATTGCCAGCTCGATGGTTTGCATCTGATTGCCAGAAACACCAATGGAACCCGGCGACAAGCAAAGGGTCATTTTGCGTTTTGGCGACGGAATACCTTCCGCGGCCCATGTGGACAGGGAATACGCGGAAGCGGCAAGCAAGGTGGCATCACGAAGAAACGCGCGGCGACTGCCCGATTTCAATGGAGTGTTCATGGGCAAAATGCTGCCCCCCTTCGACAACAATGTCAAAACGGATACTGCTTGAATTCAGCTTTCCTTCGACGCGATGGCGATCAACGTTTGCTGCAGCACCACTGCTTCGTCGGTGCTGGTCGAAATCAAACGCTGATTGCACTCCAGCAACCGCTCCATCGCCTGAATCAGCTCCACCGTCGAATAATTCTTGATTTGCGGCAGCGCCTTGAAAAGCATGTAGGGATGCATTGAGAGCGGATTGAAACGCTTGTCGGCCGGCAGAAGATCCGTTGGCACCTTTTCGATCTGCTCGCGCAGCGCAGACATGCTCTGCGTTGGCTTGAGAAACCCCAGGCGCGTCATCTCCTTGAGAAAAAGCAAAATCCGCACCTTGCTGATCAGGCCATAGAGAATGCCGATGGCCGACTTCTGGCTGTCGAACTTCATCTCCCAAAGGGCTTCATCCAGTGTCTTGAGCAATTGCGGCAGCCTCCGCTCCCCCAAGGCCTCGGCGAGCGCGAACGCCTGACTTTGTTTCT
This sequence comes from Verrucomicrobiia bacterium, assembly GCA_963664225.1. Taxonomy (GTDB): domain Bacteria; phylum Verrucomicrobiota; class Verrucomicrobiia; order Limisphaerales; family UBA1319. The sequence goes on along the minus strand of OY760937.1, from coordinate 5,074,540 downwards.
GCCGGGTGACAATGGCCTCGATATCCCCAATGCAAATCGATGGACGGTCGGCGGCATAAAGCGCCAACTTTTCAATTTCGTTTCTGAGCTGGCGAATATTGGGTCCCACCCAGGCGATAAACTGATCGAGGGCCTCGGGTTCGATCTCTTTATTGAGGGTTTTAAATTCTTTGAGGGCAAAGGTCTCCGCCTTGTGAACCCAGTCCCGGTCCTCGGTCGTTAACTCGGGGAATCCCTCGACTCGGGCCACCTTGTCCAGGGTCTTGTAAAAAGACCGCACCCGGTCCACTTTCCCCGCGCTGATGATCAGCCTCACACCCTGCCATGAAAACGCGGCCAGTTCGCGTCCCAGTTCCGTCAGGGCATCGGTCACGGCCTTGGTGGCCGCCGCCCGTTCTTCGCCCAGAAAATTCAACTGCCGCCACCACACCACCTTCCCGCCGCTGCCAAAAAACGGAAGCGTTTGCAGAGCCTCACGCAACCGCGCGATCGAACGCAGCGCATCCCCGCTGTTGGTCACGGAGCCATCGATGATTTCAGTGTCCGCTCCCCCGGATTTCCACTCGTCGAATAGTTGGCGCGCCCGGCTCTTGACTGAAAATTCATCCTCGCCCCAGATCAACGCGAGGGAGTCCGCGATATTGACGGTCGAAGCACCCATGAATTATTCGGGTTGTCCGCCGTTCTCATTGATGCGGTCCAGCACCTCGGACATGTCCTCCACTTGCTCAAACAAGCTCGTCGCAACGAAGATGGGTTTCTTTTGGGATGTGGCGATCGCCAGGCAGTCGCTGGGGCGGGCGTCGATCTCGACAATCTTCCGGCCCAGCTCGTTTTGCTGCTGGAGAATCAGCCGGGCAAAATAAGTGGAATTCTTAAGCTCCGTGATAATCACCCGTTCCACGCCAATTCCAAAGCCGGTGAAGATGCTGGCGATCAAATCGTGGGTCAACGGGCGCTCCTTGGGCGTGTCACGGAGAAACATCCCGATCACCGCGCCCATGTTGTGCTCAACCTGTATGACAAATACTTTCCGTGCATTTCCTAAGAAGATGGCGCAACCACTGTTGGACGGCAAAATGCCCTTTATATCGACTGGCACAACATCTCTTTTCATATCTCAACCCTACTTTAGACGGCTTGCGCAAAAAAACAAGCATCGTGTCCACCGGTCCAATGAACGCGTTTTGGCGCGATTCCCAAGTGGCGGAAACAATCCCCGGTCGCTGCCATTTCGATCACCCCTTATGAAGCCATCACGAAACTCAGGCGCGCTTCATGTTGACAGAAAACGGTGTCCTCAGCATCGTGCGCCACAATTATTGCATGAGCCAGGACCACACATTGATGGCGTCGCGGTATGAGCTGAAATATCTCATCACATCAAAAATCGCGCTCAAAATACGCGATTTCGTCCATCAGCATCTCGAATTGGATGAGTTTTCCATTGGCCAGCCCAATGATTCCTATCCCATTCACAGCCTCTATCTCGATTCCGATGACTGGAAGATTTACCGCCGCACCATCAATGGCGATAAAAACCGTTTCAAGCTCAGAATTCGTTACTACAAGGAAAACAAAAAAGTTCCGGTATTTTTCGAAATCAAACGCCGGATGAAGGATGTGATTCTCAAGCAGCGCGCCGGAGTCCGGGCTGGCGCCGTGGAAGAATTGCTCACCGGACAGATGCCGCGGCCCGAACAACTCATCAATCCATGCGCGGAGGATTTTCAATCCATCCAGGATTTTCAGCGTTTGATGCTCGAATTAAACGCCGGACCCAAAATGCAGGTCGCTTACGAACGCGAGGCCTACGTCAACAATTTCAACAATGAAGTCCGCCTGACGCTCGACCGCAATATCCGTTGCGTGCGCCGGGACACGTGGGTTCATACGACCCAGACCGAAAACGCCTTTGTCTGCACCGAAGACGTGGTGGTTCTGGAACTCAAGTTCACACGGCGCTTTCCCAATTGGTATCGCGATCTGGTGGAGGCGTTCAACCTGCCCCAATGCGGTGCCGCCAAATACGTCGAAGGCACCACCCTCTACCATGGCCGACACAGGCCCGAAATCGACGTCGTTCGCGGCATGGTTCTCTAATAAACAGCGCCACCAATCCAGATCGACCCGCCGCCGATCATTCAAAGACAAACTCGCCCCACGCCGCAGGATACAGCCATGATTCCAAGGGCATGTCCATGGTCAGCCCGGTGGCTTGATTGGACCAATAGGTGCGCGCGGCATTGATGCGTCCCGCGGCATCGGACGAAATAAAACCGAGATCCCCGCGCAGGACCAGTCCGGATTGGGGATTCAAACCGAGCGCGTCCAAAGGCACCGCCGCCTGCAGGAAATATTTGTCGGCATCGACTTTCACACGAACCACGGCGCTGGTTAAAACCGCCACGCGATCGAACGATTTATCCCCCACGGGCGAATGATAGAGATGGGCCAATTCCTTCGGCGCGGTTTTGTCCACCGGCCTCATCAGCACACAAACGGGCTGGCCATTGAGCTGGGAAAACAGAAGGCGAACATGGCTTGGTCCGACCTCTGCTCCCGCCGCCGCATCGGTGCTCAATTGCACATCGACGGCATCCCCGGTCTTGAACAACCGCGTAAAATCCTTTCCTTCGTTCAACCACGGGGAGGCCTCGTTAACTTCAAAGGCCACGTACAAATGAGTCGCATCGTAAGCCAGTCGCACACTGGCGCGTTCAGGAAAACCGTCGCGCTCAATCCCATTGGCGGCAACCGCCTCCCAACCGTTGTTTCCGCCATCGAGCGTGGGCGGTTTGGCCACGTGCTTGACCGTGGCGCGTTTGCGCGCGGATTGTTTGTCGGCAAGCGCGCTGTTCATCGCATCGGCCTTGACCAGCGTGCCGGCATCGACTGTGAATCCCGGCCCTTTAAACCGGTGCAGCGTTTCCAAGCCCTTCACGACAACGATCATTCCAGCCTGGCCCCCGGAGCGCAGCAGCCGGTATTTGCCGTCCGCCTGCTTTCCGAACCACCCATTGAACGGCTCCTCGCCCAATGTCGTATTGTCCAGTGGATAACCGGGTGTCTCTTTCTCCGGCAGTGGATCGGCGGGCATGCGGGCGTCCATGAACAACGCGCCCACATACAAGCCGTCCTGCGTGAAAAAATGGTCCTGTCCGATGTTATTGCGATGGACGAATACGCTTCCCACTTCATCGCTCACTTTGGCGGCGCCCAATAATTTCAATGCCCCGCTGATCACCCCCGGCTTGGGCATCGGCGCGTTATGGGAACCATGCACACCGTAGTAAGGCGCAGGATACCGCCAGAGTTCCCGACCGGTTTGGATATCCAAAGCCCGAATGTAGCTTAATGCCCCGTAACCGGAGCTGCTCGAAACCACGACTTCGCCCGCGTCGTCGATGGGCAAGAACTCGCCCTTGTCATCGGCCAGTTTTTTCATGCCTGCCGGACCGTAAATGGGCGCGCCGTCGTCTGTAAATCCAATGGGCTTATAGCGCATGACGCCATCGGTATAGATGGAAAGGTCCCTGCCAATCATCGTTCCCCACCAGCCGCCCACCGGACCGCCACCGGGTGTAATCTCACCCGGCTGCATCTGGGCGTCATGGTTCGTGTCGTTCCAGAAACGATCCTTTAACACCGCCGCCACCGGCTGCCAGCGCCCATTGCGCGGCATATAAACCACGTGGGATTTCTTGCCCTCGTTATAAGGATCGCCCACGGCATAAAGGTAGGTAATCTTCTTGCCACTCGCCGATGAGGTGATGATTTTGGGATTGGGCTCTCCCGTGGTCGTCAGACTGAACACCTCGCCTTTTGACTCGTCGGCCACCCAGAGGATTTGTGTCACTTTTGACGTAAGAGTCTTCCGGTCCAGCTTCAGTTCCACCGGCCCCCAGTAAGCCAGCGTCGGATCCTCATCGTGCAAATAGCTTCCACCCGCCGCGTAAGTCGTGTTGCCAATGTAATCCTTTGCCAATTTGCCATCGCGGCCCCAAACGGAAACCCGGCGCGGGCAATCCCAGTTTTCGACCACCCACACCTGTCCGTGTCCGTCCACTGCAAGACTGCTCATGCGCATCATGGCCTGTTCATCGAACAGACCGCTGAGCGGGCGTCCACCACGTCTTCCGCAGGTGTAAACCAGTTTCCCCTCCGGGGAATAAGCCTTGGCCTGCGAGTCCGGTCCGCAATCCAGCGCCACAATGTTGCCCGCTTCGTCCACGTTGATGGCGCGCGCCAGGGCCAGTCCCGGTGTGGGGATTTCCGCAAAAGCGCCCGAATCCAGATTCACCGCAACTATCTTCCCATCCAGAATGGCGTAACAACGGCCATCGCGGCCCGCGGCAATCCCAGTGGCCTTGGACGTGGAAATCGTTTTGATCAGCACCGCGGAATTCGCATCCAGAATCGCCAATGCCCCTTTGTCTTTTCCGCTCAACGCGAGCACCAATCGGCTGCCGGTCACAGCCAGACCGGTCACGTTGCCGGGAACGTTTGTGACTCCGCCAAAAATATCCGCCAGCGCCACTTCGAAGGTCGGACGCGGTTTGCCATCGACGACGAAATACTGGTAGGAACCATCCGTTTTTCCAAACCGCGAAATCCCCGCTTTCCCGGTCCAGATATCACCCGCAAAGCCATACACGTAACGCGCGTCCATCGCCAGAGCCGTGCTGCCGCGTTTGTCTCCCCATTTCTTTTTACCATCCGGCCCCAGGGTCAGGATGCCGCTGCCCCCCTCGGCGCCCGCCCAACCCAGGGCCACCCAGTCCCCGCAGGCCGCCACCGCAAACGGCGCGCTATGGTCGGCGCCCCAACCGCCCGTGCCGTCCTTGGTTTCCCAGGGTGGCGTTCCGGGACTGTAATAGCTCATGTCATACTCGGCCCCAATGCCCTCATGCCACAAACCAAGCACACGGTAGGCGCCCGGAGCGGCCATGCGCCCAAAATCATCCAGGCAATCCCACAGCACTTCCACCGTTCTGTTCGTCGCCGTTTCGGAAACCTTGAAATCCAGCGGATCGATATCGCCCGCGAGCGCGCGAATGCGCGTCCCTTTTTCATTCTCAATCGCCAGTGTGAGCCGTGCGGCCTGTTTCGGAAGAACCACCCGGATTGGAACCACGCCCGCAGGACGCGCTCCCTGGGCCACATACTCTCTCACTGGGACATGGCCATGATCGAGCAGATCGGCATTTCCCCAAACGCGAAAAGCTTCCCAGTAAAACTGCCGCGTGGTTTGTCCCTCCTGCATGTTGTCGGCATAACGATGCACCGGCCAGGTCTTGCCGGAAGGGTCGCCCCATAGAAATTCGTTGCCGATCTGAAGGTGCATTCCCGCTTTGATGGCTGGAACCTGCTGAAACAGGAGTTTCCATGGGATCCGCAATTCCTGAACGTAACCCTTGCCGTCCGCGTCGGCCCGGTAGGCCATGGCTGCTTCACCCGGCGCGGGACGACTTGGCAGCTTCTGGCCGGGCTTTTCATCCGTATTTAATATTTTCAGGGCCGACACGCCTTTACTCCCGGTAAGCAGCATCGACGCGCCGCCGTAGGCCTCATTCGCAGACTTTCCATAGGAAATCTGTAAAACGGGCGTCTCGTTGGGGGTATAAAACCAGGTTGTGAAATGCGATACCAAATCCCCGGAGCGCACCCGGATTTGCCACGAATCGCTTTTCCAACCCATGCTGGGATCCGCCACCGGATCGATGGTGTTATACATCGGCGTGGGATCCTTCCATTTCGCGGCCAGATAGAGATGATCCGCATCCCACATCGCCGCCGCCTCCACCGAATAACGGCTCCTAACGGCCGTGTCCGCAAAGACCCAGATGCGACCCGACCAATCCCAATCGCTCAAATCGCCGTCGATGTTGATCCTGCCCGGCGCGGGCGTCACCGGCATCCCCACATTCTGACTTTGCCGCCCGATCATGTTTCCCTGTTGCGCGAACAGATTGAAACTGGCCCATAAGGCCACGATGACGGATGGCAAATAGCGCAATGTTTTCATGTTATGTCGTGGAGTGCCCGTTGATTTTGTCGCGCCATGTTGCACCCAAAATGTATCCATGACAAGAAATGAGAAGGCTGCAACTTGTTGTTGGAAAGCTCCCTATTAAAAACAAAACAGAGGGCTGTTTTTGAAACAACCCTCTGTTATGCCAAAACACTGTCGTCCTGCGAATTATCGTCAGAAAGATCGGTTCCTACTTATCCATTTTCAGGCGCAGGACACTCACAGAATTGCCTGGAAACACATGGGAGAAATCAGGCCCGGGACAGGCAAACTTTTTCTGGACTGGAGCCACTTTGGTCGGTTCTGCGATGCTGTTCTCGTCCTCGGGCTTTTCAGAGGTGAGCATGACCACCTGACCTTCAGCGTCCAGCTTCGAGGCCCCTCTCAATTGAATGCCCACGCTCTGCGCTTCACTTGAGGAATTGACCACCTTCAGGATGATCTCATTGGACTGCAAGGCCTGGCTCGCGGACACATGCAGGGACTGCGATTTTTGATACGCCACATCGTGAATCAGTTTTCCATCCAGGAAGCATTTCACGTTGTTTCCCTTGATCTCCACGCGCACGTCATACCATTTGCCGGTCTCGATGGAACCGGGCACCTGTGATCCCATGCCGGATTTCCCTCCTGCCTCACTGCGCTCAATCCCGTGCTGGCGATTCCCCCAACCGCCGATATTCCACCACACCCAGTTCTGGTCGTCTTTAACCTGGAACATGACGAGAAAACCCTCGGCCCCGCTCAACTTGCGCGCCTTGAGTGTGTAGGTGTAATCGGTCCAGGAGGCGTCGCCCGCCGTGGCGATAAGATTCTCCTTTTCTGACGATTGTCGATAAGCCCCATCCACCGCCTTCCAATCTCCACGCACGGCGTTCCAGCCCTCTGCGCCTTTGGCAAAATCACTTTCGAAAAGCACCTGATCGCCATGCGTCACCTTGATGTCCTTGTATTCCGCCTGCGTCAGCCATGTACCCACGCCGATCCTGCCCGGATGCGCTTCCGGTCTGGCTTCGCTCGTGAATTCAATGGAAGCAGGCAGAACGACGTCACCGCGATTTTCCGCAAACATCTTCTGCACGTAATAGGAGGGAATGCCGTAAACACGGGAACTGTCGTAGTTGATCAAGTCCGGATTCCATTTCTTATAATTGACGTTCACGAACAGGGGCGCGTAGGAGGACATGACCACCACATCCGAATTGCGCTCCATGCCGGTCATGAACGCCGCCTCGCCCACCGCCGCCCGCAGGTTCCCCTGCCCCCCGTTTTGCGTCACCGCGTATTCGCCCACATAAACCTTGGGCCCTTTGCGATCATAGCGATCATATTTTCCGGCCTGCTGGATGAAAAAGTCCGGTGTGGAATAGTAATGCTCATCGATGATTTCAACAGGGCTGCCTGTGGGAATGCCACCCCAGTCATTGGCCACAAGATGCATCTCCGGATATGACTTTTGAATGGCCTGGACCATGAGCGCATACCGTTCAAGATAGGCGGGTCCGCCATTTTCATTGCCAATCTCCATGTATTTGAGATTAAACGGCGCCGGATGACCATGTTTGGCGCGCAGACCGCCCCAGACGCTGGTCACGGGTCCATTGGCATATTCGATGGCATCGAGCGCGTCCTGAACCAGCGGCCCCATCTGATCCATCGGCACGTTTTCCTGATGGGACATCCCGCAGTTGATGACAAACAAAGGTTCGGCCCCCAGGTCCTCGCACATCATCAGATATTCGAGATAGCCCAGACCATGCGTCGCGTAGTAGGCCCAGATATTCCAAAGCGGTTTGCGGTGGGAGATGTAGCCGATGGTTTCCTTCCAGCGATAGGACGTTTTCAATTCATTGCCCTCGACCCAGCAACCACCCGGAAATCGCACAAAGGCGGGTTTTAACCCCACCAGCATTTCCGCCAGGTCAGGACGCAATCCGTGATTCTTCCATGTCGCCTTGGGCATCAATGAAACCATATCGAACCACACGGTGCCTTGTCCTATGGCGCTGATCACGAGGCGCGCCTTCGGATCCGTGTCCGACGCCGTGAAATCGAACGCCTCTGATTTCCATTTTTCGTCTAATCCTTCGATGTTTTTCTCGGCCAATGTCTGACCCTCTTTGCCCTCCACCTTCACGACGAGAGGGCCTTTAAAACCATCTGCGCATCGAGCCTCAAGCGTGAAGTGATATTGAGCCCCCTTCTCAATATTCATCCCCCAAAAACCTTCGTTGATCAGGCACGCCTTGCCGTCACCGGCCTCCGTTATTTTCAAACGCAGGCTGCGCCGGTTCATGGGATTCAACGGCTTGGTGTCGTCGATTGCAATTTCGCCCTTCGTCGATCCGGTCGTTTCCAGGGACCAGCGCTCCGGTTTTTCCGAGTCTTCAAACGAACGGTTGCGCACCAACTCCGGATAAATCCCGCCATCGGCGGAGTGGTTGATGTCCTCGAAAAAGATGCCCCACAACGTGGGCGCAATCCGATGACCGGGATGATCCGCCTGCACGATGATCCGCGCATCGTCGGCGGCAAACGTTGAGGCCGCAATCAATAATGCGCACGCCGCTGCGCCGAATCTAAATCTGGATGTGCCGTTCATAATCGTGATCGAATGGAAGGTATAAAGCGGAATTCAAAAGGTTGAAGGGTCGATAAGTGGTTCCTTATCGACCCCAAGGTATTCAGGCCAAGTCAAAAATCAGCCTCGGAAATAGACATAGGCCCCAATGATGAAGCCCAGGACGACAACGGAAGCCACAACCTCCTGCCAACCCCAGCTCGCATACGTCTCGGCGCGGTTTTCGTCAGTTGTAGTGCCAAAGGTCAGGCCTTTGATGTGTTTATAGTCTGGCGCAGCGGTCATGTAACTGACCGCAACCATGACGATGGCGGAGACCAGCGTGATTAAAATGCTGAAGTACTGGAAATTGATGTTGTTAACAATCCACAGGAACGAACCCTGCGTGTAACCATTTTCAAATCCGGCGAGCTTCATCGTGACAGGGGTATCCACTGCCATGCGGAACACGCCCAGTATGAAGCCTACGATCATGGCCCACAAGCAGCCGGGCGCATTGAGGCGCTTGAAAAACACGCCAAAGAAAAACACGACAAAAATGGGCGGCGCGAGATAACCCTGAACCGCCTGCAAGTACTCATAAAGCCCGTGCGCGCCTTTGATGACGGGAATCCACATCAGCGCGATCAACACCATCACCACGGTGGCCATGCGCCCGGTGCGAACCAACTGGTGCTGCGTGGCCTTGGGTTTCCATTTCTGATACAAGTCCACCGTGAACAAGGTGGAGCACGCATTGAAAACACCGGCCAGCGAACCCATCAGCGCCGAGAGCAATCCTGCCACGACTATGCCGCGCAACCCGGGTGGCAGAAGATACTGAACCATCAACGGAAATGCGCCCTGGGACGCGGTGGGACTGGCGTTCGGCCCGTAAAACACATCCGCCAGCGCGGGATTCTTTCCACTCTTGGCGAGCGCAAAACAAATCAGACCGGGTATGATGAACAGATACACCGGGAACAATTTGAGGAACGCGGCGAAGATGCTGCCCTGCCGCGCCACGCGCATGTTGGGTGCACCCAGCGCGCGCTGCACGATGTACTGGTCCGTGCACCAATACCACAGACCGATGACGGGCGCGCAGATGGCCATGCCCAGCCAGGGGAAATTGGTATTGAAGTACCAGGCAATCCGTGTCGGTTCCTTGACCGGCGCCCACGACCCCTCCATGCCCGCCGGAATCAGCGGTTTCCAGAGATTGAACATCTCACTACCGCAGATGCGCCTCAACTCGCCCCATCCGCCTAGTTCGCTCAAACCATAGATGGTCAACAAGGCCGAACCGCCGATCAACACGACCACCTGGACGGCGTCATTGTAGGCCACTGCGCGCATGCCCCCCAGAGTGGTGTACAACCCGGTGAGCACAATCACCACCACCGAACCAATCCAGAAGCTGTCGATCACGAAACCGCCCAGGTTCAGTTGCAGCTCCGGTAGCAGGGTGCCAAACACCACGCCGCCCGCGAAAATGCCCACCGCAATCTTCGACACCACAAAGGTGATCAGTGAGACCACCGAAAGCACATACCTTGATTTGACGCAGAACCGGCGCTCCAGAAACTCCGGCATGGTGAACACGAGCGACCGCGCGTAAAAGGGCACAAAGACCCACGCCAGCACCAGCAAACACCACGCGTGCAATTCATAGTGGGCCATGGCCACACCATCCTTGGCGCCCGATCCGGCCAGGCCAACGATGTGTTCCGAACCGATGTTCGAGGCGAAAATCGACGCCCCGATCACCCACCAACCGAGATTGCGGCCCGCCAGAAAATAGTCGTCCGCAGTGTCTTTGCCCCGGCGCACGACCCATGTCACCACCCCCAGCAAAATGCCGAAGTAGAGCACGATCATCAGCCAGTCGATGCCAGTCAATGTTGGCTTGGCACCCGCCACCGCCAGTAAGGGAATCATGGAGTTCATGTTGCCATGTCGATCAAGTTATGGGTTTGTGTGTTGTGCGTTCTGTTTTGGAAATCAGGCTTTGTGATGATAGACATCCCAGCCGAGGTAGTTCTCGAGGGCATCCTCGACGGCCCCAGCCACGGCCGCTTTGTTGGCTGCCACATGATGTTCGAATCCGTTTCTGCAGATAAACTCCAGCAATCCCTGCAAACGGGGAATTTCAAACACTCCGTAACCGCCGAATGTTTCGAGCTTGTCATCGGTGAATTTTCCCTCGCCAAAGTAAGCCGTAATCCGCCCCTCCAGATCATCCGTTGAGATGCGGCAATAGGTGAACGGCCCCGGCGCAATCCGTCCAACAATCGTGCCATAGGTGTTTTCCTTGCCGACCGTGCCCGCAATGATTTCCTGGTAATCCATTTTCTGCGTGGCAAAAAAGGCCTTGGGTAGATTGGAGCAATGGAACAGCACCCCTTTGTTCGGGTCTTTGCTGTAATTGTTATTCCAGTCCAATAAGGCCGACGGCTGTCCCGAGGCCGCCTGCAGGATGCACATGCCCACCAGACCGGCAACGTCTGTTTCGCAGGCGCTGGGCATCAGGTTGTTCGACATCATGCTCATCAAGGTGCAGGGCACCACACCATAAAACTCCTCGAGCGCCGTCCAACATTGAATGGCCGTGGCGGAAAGCTTGTTATCCCGCACCCAACGATCGATCGCCACTCCCAATTTGGCCATCTTGACAAGACTCTCAGACGGGGCGCTCTTGGTATTGGTGTAGGCCTTGATCGCCTCCAGCTTTTCTTTGACCGCGCTGTCCGTATCCGTGAGTTTTTTGACCCAGCCCAAAAGCTCGCTGAGATCAAGTGTCTCCACCGTGATGCCGGACGCCTCGAGCAGTTTCTCGCTGTAGCGCACCGTGTTAAACGCAGCCGGACGCGCCCCGATGGCCCCGATGCGCGCATGCCGCAGACTGCGAACAATCCGGCAGGTCGCGGCGAACTGCTCCAGATCCTGCTGGAATTCCGCGCTGTCCAGCGCCTCGGTATGCAACTGCGTCAGGGAAAAAGGAATCCCATACTGGCGCAAATTGTTGCAAGCGGACATTTTCCCGCAAAAACTATCCCGCCGGTTTTTGATGGTCATTTGTTTGCCGTCGTCGGGTGACGCTTGAATGAGCACCGGCACGTCCAGTTCGGACCAACGCAACGTATTGGCCACAGCGCGCTCGTCACCGAAATTGGGCAGGGTCACGATCACGCCATCGATTTTCTCACGATTGGCCTTGAATAAATCGGCGTATTTTTGCGCGTCCGCCAGACTTTCCACCGCTCCCACCTTGGTGGCGTCCACGGGCAGAAGAATCGCCTCGTGCCCGCCCTTTTTCAATGCCGCCAGAATACCCTCGCGGCCTTTGATGCACAAATGATCAGGAAAAAATCCGCGATTGCCTATGATGATGCCAAAAGTTGCCATGGTGTTTTGTTTTGTTTGATTGTTATTTTAAATATTTTCTGTGTTTGCAAGCGTTTAAATCATGTCAGGAGCCTTCGCGCGCCGTCATGGGAATCACCAGTCGGTCGATCGCCATGCCCACAAGTCCTGCGGTCCGCCGTCGTGGCGCCTCCTGGCAATCCATCTCGCCAAAGCGGGCCCACATGGCTCCCGATAAAATTGATGCGGACAAATGATCGAGAACGGCCGGAGGCAGCTCTCCAAGGGATCCGGTCAGCACCACCTTGCGCAGACCCAGCACATTCAACGCTCCCGCGATCACGTTGCCGGCCGCATTCAGCGCCTCCCCCAGCCACGGAGCGATCCCATCCTTTTCAATGGCCTGGGCCAGCGCCGTCCAGGTTATCTCCCCTTTCGGATGATGTGCGCCAAAGGATTCCAACAAGCCGCGCCGCGAGATCAGGGTTTCCACACATCCCACCGCGCCGCAGCCGCAGACCCGTGAATTGCCTTTCACCGGGGTATGGCCCAGTTCTCCGCTGATCGGCAGTGGATTTGCATAAAGCCTGCCGTCCACCACCACCGCCCCGCCCACGCCGTAACCAAAATCCACCAGCAGAAAATCACGGGCTTCCGGTTGGGCCGATAAGTGACCCAGCGCCAATGCCCGTTCCTCCTGGACCAATAACGCCGGCACCCCCCAAACATCCTGAATCATCTGCAGCAATTCTGGTGCCTCGGACCAATGTATATTCGGCGAAAAAAGAATGTGCCCGATGGATTCATCCACAATGCCGGGAACACTCACAACCACCCCCCAAAAATCACCCTGCGGCAGTTTTCGGGCCGCCGCGCGCAAGCTCCGAATCCAGGCCTCAAGGCTGTCCGGCGTTGGAATTTGCAGCGTCCATCGATCCTCATCCACTCCTCCGACCGTCAGCGCCGCCAACTGCGTCCGCACGACACCCAGTTGAATGCCGATGAACCGGGGCCGGCTTTGATCCAGCCTCACCATCCGGCCTGGACGACCCAAACGCCCCCCCGCATTCTCCGTCTTGCCCGTTTCACGGCCGCTGGATTCCTCACCGCCCACCTCTTCGAGCACCCCCAGGGAGAGCAGATCATCGACAATCTTTCCAGCCGTGGGCTGGCTCATGCCCATGCTCTTGGCCAGTTCCGCGCGCGACGCGACCCCCAACCGCCGCAGGCAGCCCAATAGGGCCTGCGTGTTGAGATGGCGCATATGTGATGGAACGACAACCATGGTTACTTAATAAGTTTTATTAAGCATTTGCCCGGATTTTGTTTTCCTGTCAATCCCATACGCATCCCGGACCGTTATTTTCTTAAATCAGCTTTGCGGGCCGGGCGGCTGGTTCACAAGCAACCAATAAAATCCAAGCTGGCGCACCGCCTCGCTGAAATTTTCAAAATCGACCGGTTTGACGATGTAACTATTCACTCCCAGGTTGTAACTATTGGTTATATCGGCATCCTCGCGGGAGGAGGTCAGGACCACCACGGGAATCGAGTGGGTGCGCGGATCGCTTCGTATGCGACGCAACACCTCCAAACCATCCACACGGGGCAGTTTCAAATCGAGCAGCACAACTTTGGGCTGAACGGGGATCGCGCGCCCCTTGAACGCTCCCGTGCAAAAAATGAAATCCAGCGCCTCCACACCGTCCCTGGCCACCTGGATGTGATTCGCAAGATTATGTCGGCGCAGTGCGTCCAGCGCCAGTTCGAGGTCGCACGGATTATCCTCAACAAGAAGGATATCGACTGCGTAATTCTCAATCATACGTTCGTCAGGTTGGGAGTGTGAAATAAAAGCGGGCTCCTTGTTTCAGGCGGCCCTCAGCCCAGACTCGCCCGCCATGACGCTGAACGATCCTTTGAACAATCGCCAGACCGACGCCCGTCCCTTCAAATTCATCCTCACGATGGAGGCGTTGGAAAACACCGAATAATTTCCCCGCATACTGCATGTCGAAGCCCGCGCCATTATCGCGCACAAAAAACGCGATCGAATCCCCTTCCCCGGGCAAAACGCCCACTTCAATCACCGCGGTCTCGCAATGCCGAGTGTATTTAAATGCATTGGAAAGAATGTTGATCCAGACTTGCTTGATCAGCGCGGGATCCGCCTGGCACGTCGGCAAATCTCCCACCCGCACTTCAACCTGGCGCCCGGCCTTCTCTTCCTGCGACTCTGCCAATACGGTTTGGATTAGTTCCGCCGTGTTGACCTTTTGCTTGCGCAACGGTTGTCTGCTGAGACGCGAAAACGCCAGCAAGTCATCGATCAAACGACCCATCTTCTGGGCATTGGCCGACACCAATTGCAAAAACCGGGCCGCCTCCGAATCGAGACCTTCCGAGTGATCGCGGACCAAAATATTCGAAAATCCATTGATGGCTCTTAATGGCGCACGCAAGTCGTGCGAAATCGAATAGGCGAAGGCCTCCAACTCCTTGTTGGCCGCCTCTAATTGTGCCGTGCGCTCCAGCACTCGCCGCTCCAATTCCGCATTCAGCGTCCTTAATTCATCCTCGACCTGTCTCCGTTTGGTGATGTCGCTATGTGTGCCTGTAATGCGAATTGGGGTGCAGTCAGATTCGCGCTCCACAATCTTTCCGCGGCATAAAACCCATTTCCAGCCGCCATCCTTCATGCGCAACCGCTGCTCCACCACAAAAACATCCGAACGGCCTTGAATATGATCCTTCAACCTTGCATTCGTTACCGCCAGATCTTCGGGATGCACCAGATCCTTCCATACTTTTGCGACCGCCCCAATCTCATCCGATTGATATCCGAGTATCTCGCATCCGCGCGGACTCAGGAAGAAAGCCCCGGTCTTCATCTGCACATCCCACAAACCGTCGTTGGCCCCCTCCATTGCAAACCGCAGCCTCTCTTCACTCTCCCTTACGGCTTCCACCGCCATTCTTAAATCGGTGGTGTCCCGCACCACGGCATACGCCACTTCATCTTCAACCAACGGGATGGAATTCCAGGAGAGCCAGCGGTAAGACCCGTCCTTGCAACGAAACCGGTTTTCAAATGCGCGCATGGCGACCCCCTTCCGCAAATCCTCCCAGGCCTCTAAGCTGGCGGACCGGTCCTCCGGATGCACCAAATCCAGCCATGACATGGCCTGCATCTCCTGATCCGACCAACCCAGCGTCAGTTTCCAGGCGGGATTGATTTGCTTGAAATATCCATCGAAGCCCCCCACGCAAAGCATGTCCATGGACAGCTTGAACAAACGGTCGCGCTCGTCCTCCGCGTGTTTGCGTGCCGTGATATCGCGGAAAAAATATTGCTGCACAACTTCGCCATCCAATTCCAAATCCTTGGTTTTGATCTCCACTATTTTTCTCTCGCCCGATTTTGCCTTTATTTGAGCCTCGATAAAACCGTTGGATTCTGCCGCCCCATTGGCCGTGACAACGAATGCATCCAGATGCCGCCCTGCAACCTCCCCCTTCTCGCAGCCCGTCAGCGCGAGAAACGCCTGATTGCAATCCCGCACCATTCCCGAGGCGCGATCAGCCAGGACAATGCCTTCCACCGCCTCGTCGAAAAGCGTCCTGTATCGCAACTCGCTCTCGCGTAACGCATTTTCTGCCCGCTTGATTTCCGTCACATTGCGCATCACACAATGGGTCTGACGGAATATGCGCTCATTGTCATACCCTATCCGCCCCTCAAAAGCCACAGTCACCACACGGCCATCCTTGCGCTCCATGTCAAATTCGAGGTTATGAACCTGTCCAATTTCCTTGAATCGCGGAAACCGTTCTCGGAACAGATCGCTCTGCGTTCTGACCAGAAAATCGCCAAACCAATAGCCAATCACCTCCTCGCGCTCATAACCCATCATGTCGAGCCAGGTCTGGTTGACCTCCAGAAAATTCCCATGCGCATCCAGCGATTGATAGGCCACCGGGGCGTTCTGGTAGAGCATTCGGAAATGCGACTCATTTTCACGTAATTGCTGGGCGTTCTGATTGTTTTCGTGCCATGCGGCCGCCACGACCAATCCCGTCATTGACGAAACAGCGATAAACCATTGCATCATCAGGGCCGGTTGTGTGATCAGACTGCTGGATGCCTTGAATGCATCCGCGCCATGTCCCATCGAAGGATAGGCCATCGACACGGCTCCAAGCAGTACAACGAGCGTGGCGCCACGCACCCCGAACCTCAAGGCCGCCCAAATAACCAGGGGCAACAGAAGATATTTGAATCCTATCAAAACCTGCCCCCGGAAGAAAAACAGGAACCAGACAAAGAATGCAAGCGTGAGGGCCAGCAGACCCGCCTCCAGCCAACGCCGCACACTGACTCCCCGCAACTCGCTCCATCTCCATCCAGACCAGGCCAATACGAATGGAGCAACGGCCAGAATCCCCACGGCGTCTCCAGACCACCATTTTAGCCACAGGCCGCCGAACGGCAGCCCTCCCAGAACCAATCTTGCCGTCCCGGCTCCTGCGGCCGCACTGATCATGGCGCTCGCCCCCGCAGTCAACGACACAAACCCCACTGCTTCCTTTAAAGTGCTAAATGACGGTCGCGCTGTCACAAACCGCCTTACCAATGTCGCCCCCAGGAAAGCCTCAAAACTGTTGGTCGCCGCATTCAAGCCAATCACTGACGGAGCCTTGCCGTGATAAACGTCATACAGAATGTTGGCCACTATTCCAGCGGCCAAAAACCAACCCCAGGAACGCGTTGCAACCAGAAGCAGTACCGCGACAAATAAGCCGCTCGGCAGCCAGAAACCGATGAATGGATTTGCCGTGGACGAAAGAAGCCTCCCCAGGAACGCGCAGCATAAATAGGCGGCAAAAAACACAACGACCCTGAACCAAACAGGGCGTTTTGCGGAATCCATGCCAGACTGGGATCCTGTGTGCATGCCGGAAAATTATCAAAGGCACGCCCCTTTGATAAAGCAACATTTCATCATTATTTCAATCGCGGGAAACTGCGATATTCAGCGCCTATTCAGGCCCGGAAGAATTTCCCGATGAAACAATCCCAGCTTCCTTCGTTGAAAATGCCTCCGTTCCCGATCGATTCCCCTGCCATTGACTTGATCGCCTATTTTTCTCAAACTGCCCTCGTGAACATGGATATTTCGCCAATACTTGACGCATGGGAATACAGACCGGGCGAGGTCATGGTCCGTCCATTTACCGGTGAGGACGGCCAGGAAAAACTGCAACTGCGCATGGACCTGGGGCTCCTGCAAATGAACCGCAAAGGACGGCCCGACGGCAGGCGGCCGCATGGTCACCCCACACTGTTGGATTATCATCGCGCCAAAAGCCTGCGCGATGCCAAAAGCAATCTCGAGGAGGAATCGGCCCTCAATGGCGCCGACTGTCTGCACCTCCAACTCGAGTCGATCCAATATCACCACCGTTGCATGTGCCTCTTTCAGTTGGATGATTTTGCGGGAGTGGTGGCGGATGCAGCGCACAATCTCACCCTGTTGGATTTCGTTGAATGCCACGCTCCCGAATTGGATATCGTGTGGGGCATTCTCCAATTTCGCGCACAGGTCTTGATGATCCAGACGCGCGCTCTGGCCTCCATCGCCTTGAAAGATCTCCAATACGACGCAGCCGAGGAACAAGTCGCTTCCGGGGTGAGCCAAATCCGTGAATTCTTTCAAATCCACGGACGCGAAGACCTTATCGAGCATTGCGATGAAATCGAAATGCTCGAAGACTGGCTGGAGGAAATCCGCGCCCAGCGCCCCATCTCGGAAAAGGAGCGGCTCGAAATCGCCCTCAAGGAAGCCGTGACTCGTGAAGACTATGAAAAGGCGGCCCATTATCGGGATGCCCTCAAAGACCTGCAAAAACCATCATAGGAAACAATCCACATGAATATATCGCGCCGACGCTTCATCGAATCCACAGGCACCCTCACCGCCGCCCTGGCCTTGCCCCTGTCCATGCGGGGTGCGGATAAACCGTCGCGCGCGCAAAAACCAGTCCGTCTGGGAGGCCCTGTGTTTGCGAGCACAGGCGATCCTGAAGCCCTGGCGCTGGAACACCGCAAACTCGGTTACCGCGCCGCCTACTGTCCCGGCGTGTCGTTGAATGATGCGCCTCGCATCAAGGCCATTCGCGAGGCGTTCGCAAAACACGACGTCGTCATCGCCGAGGTCGGCCGCTGGGTCAATCTCACCGATCCCAACGCGGAAAAACGGGCGCAGAATCTCAAGACCGTCACAGAAGGTCTCGCCCTGGCCGAAGCCGTCGGTGCCCTCTGTTGTGTCGATATCGCCGGGTCCAGGAATCCCGACATCTGGTACGGACCGCATCCCGCCAACCTGTCGAAGGAGTTTTTCGATGAAGTGGTGGAAAACGCCCGCAAGATCATTGATGCGGTCAAACCCAAGCGCTCGAAGTTCTCCTATGAAATCATGGGATGGGCCATTCCGCACAATCCGGACTCGTATCTCAAATTGATCAAGGCCGTGGACCGCCCCGCTTTTGGCGTCCATCTCGATCCCTGTAATGCGGTCAATTCGCCTGAGAAGTTTTACCAGAACGCCCAACTCATCGATGAATGCTTTGATAAACTGGGCCGGTGGATTGTCAGTTGCCACGCCAAGGACCTGACATGGGATGTTGAAATGAACGTCCATTTCCGTGAGGTGCGCCCCGGATTGGGTCAGGTCGATTACGCCACCTACTTGCGCCGCCTGGCTGGACTATCCCATGACGCCCCACTCATGATTGAGCATCTGTCTAATGCCCAGGAATACAGCCTGGCCGCTCAATACATCCAGGAAACCGGGCGCAAAAACGGCGTGGCTTTTGAATAATCCGCGCGGGTCCGCAAAACGATTTTTACCGGTGGTTACTGGCGCTCGTATTCGCCCTTGCCGGTTTTCTTGAGAACCGTAAACCCGGCCTTCTTGGCGTCCGAAATCGAGAGCGGTTTCGTAATGGTAGGCGTGTTAAACTGCGAGAAGACCTTGCGAACCGGCTTTTTGCAGGCCGGGCACTGGGTTAACTCCGGGGCGCTCAAAGGACGGCGCAGCGTAAACTTGCCCCCGCAAATTTTGCATTCCCCGTCGCGCAACTCATATTCGTAAAGCGGCATATCGGCATCTTCCAATCAGTTCAAATTATCACAAGGCAAAACAATCCTCAAAGCCGGAGCGAATGTAGCCTTCCTCCAAATCCCGGCCAATAAAAACCAACTGGCTTAATCGCTTTTCGTCCGCGCGCCAGGGCCGCTCCGGCGTCGCCCCAAAAGTGGTTTGGACCCCCTGAAAAACAATCCTTTCCGCTTGTCCCTGCACATGCAAAATCCCCTTGCTGCGATACAGATTCCCACCGCTCATGCCAATGAGCTGCGTCAGCCACGCCTCGGTCTTTTTCAGGTCCAGCGGACGAGGATCGCTCAGATAAAACGATCGGACCCGCTCGTCATGGCGATGTTCCTCATGTTCGGAATGTTCCTCGTGCGTCGATTCAGCAGTCGCCGCAGGCCATTCCATCGGCGCGTCCAGACGATGCGCCCCCAGATTGAGTATCGAGCGAAAATCGATGCGCGACTCCCGCGTTCGATGGCACTGGGCCAGTTTGTTGAGCTTGCGCAAACGCCGTTCCACACGCTCCAAAGTCTCCTGCGCCACCAAATCCGACTTGTTCAGCAGCAGCACATCCGCATAGGCAATCTGCGTCTGGGCTTCCGGCGCGTCGTTTAACTCCTTCTCCACATGCGCCGCGTCCACCACGGTGATGATGCCGTCCAGGCAGACATTGCGCGCGATCTCGGGCAAAAAGAAGGTCTGCGCAATGGGACCGGGATCGGCCAGGCCGGTGGTCTCTATGAGCACATGATCGAACTCCTTCTGCTGCTTGAAAAGTCGGCCCAGGCTTTCAATCAGATCTCCGCGCAACCGGCAGCAAAGACAGCCGTTGTTCATCTGCAGAATTTCCTCCTCGGCGCCAATCACCAGTTGATTGTCGATGCCGATGGGACCAAATTCATTGACGATCACCGCACAGCGAAAACCGTGCGTCTGACTCAATAATTGGTTGAGCAAGGTCGTTTTGCCCGCGCCTAAAAAACCTGTCAGCACGGTGACCGGAATCGGATTCTTCACAACAAATTCATCTTTCTTATGAACCGAGCTATATGAAATTTTCAGCACACGCGCCAACGAATTATTCTCACCCGGGTCGGGTTGACACAAACCGCTGGTTACGCATAACTTCAACGTTGTCGTTATGAGTCCCGATAAAACCACACTTGATGCCCTGCGTATCCAAAGGGAGCCGTCCGGGAATAAGCCTTCTGGTTCCAATGGGTCCAACAGGCCCAAATGGCCTAAATGGCCTCTTTGGATCGTCCTTATTCTGGTCGCCTTCCTGTTCCTGGGCTGGCTTTGGAAACAAAATCAAAGAATTCCCGTCAAAACCGTCGTGGCCCGCCAAACCGCGTCCGAAGGAGACTACACTGTCCTCAACGCCTCCGGCTACGTCACCGCCCGCAAATTGGCCACCGTGTCATCCAAGGTCACGGGCAAAGTCGTCGAGGTTCTCATCGAAGAGGGCATGACTGTCAAGGCGGGTCAGATTCTTGCCAATTTGGACAACTCAAATGTGGTGGTCAATTTGCGTCTGGCTCAGGCCCAGGCCAAGTCAAGTCATGCGGCCCTCGCAGAAACGCGCGTGCGTCTGGCTGAGGCGCAGTCTGAACTGACTCGCGTCAGCAATCTCAATCAAAATAAAATCGCCACAGCTTCGGACCTGGATCACGCGCAGGCCGCAGTCGATGCCTATAAGGCGCGCCTCGTCCAGCAGGACGCCGATGCGGAAACCGCCGACCGTCAGGTGGACCTTTGGAATCAACAGATGGATGACACCGTGATTCGCGCTCCTTTCACCGGTGTGGTGGTTGCCAAAAACGCCCAGCCGGGCGAAATGATCTCCCCCATCTCCGCCGGCGGCGGTTTCACCCGCACAGGCATCTGCACGCTGGTGGACATGGAATCGCTCGAAATTGAGGTGGACGTGAACGAAGCCTACATTCAACGCGTCGAGGCGGGCGGCAGGATTGTCGCATCACTGGACGCCTACCCCGAATGGTCGATCCCAGGCAAAGTGATTGCCATTATTCCCACAGCCGACCGCCAGAAAGCCACCGTGAAAGTCCGCGTCGGCTTCGACAAACTGGATACGCGCATTTTGCCGGATATGGGTGTCAAAGTCGCCTTTAAAGGGGCCCGCAGCACCATCGCAGGAAGCATCTCAATCCCCAAAATAAGCCTGAAAAAACAGGAGGGCCGCGATTTCGTCTGGATCGTGAACTCGGACAAACTCGAGCGCCGCTCCGTGACACCGGGTCCTATGACCGGCGACGATGCCATCATCACCTCCGGCCTGACCGGCGGCGAAAAGGTGGTTCTTCGCGGTCCGGATAAAATGGTCGAAGGCATGCAGGTGGCCGAGGAGAAGCCATGACCGAAGATCGCGAAGCCCTGGTGCGTATTGTGGATGTCTGCCGCCGCTACAAGCGCGGCATGGAGGAAATCCATATTCTGGAGGGATTGAATCTGGACGTCCTGAAAGGTGAATTCCTCGCCCTGATGGGCCCCTCGGGATCGGGCAAGACAACCCTCCTAAACCTGATTGGCGGCTTGGATCGCCCGGATGAAGGTTCCATCTCGATTGGAGGCGACCACATCGAGAATCTCTCCGACCGCCAGCTTGCTCCATGGCGCGCCCGCCATATTGGCTTTGTCTTCCAGCTTTACAACCTGTTGCCCGTCCTGACCGCCGAACGCAACGTCGAGCTTCCCCTGCTCCTGACCCCCTTGACCCGATCCGAGCGCAAAGAGCATGTGGACGCAGCGCTCTCGATGGTGGGGTTGTCTCATCGCCATCGCCATTATCCACGGCAGCTCTCCGGCGGTGAGCAACAGCGCGTGGGAATTGCCCGCGCCATCGTCACGGACCCCAGCCTGCTGCTATGCGACGAACCCACGGGAGACCTGGACCGCAAGGCTGGAGATGAAATCCTGACCCTCCTCCAGGCGCTCAATCACGATCACGGCAAAACCATCATCATGGTCACGCATGATCCCCATGCCTCGCACCGGGCCACCCGGACTCTGTATCTGAATAAAGGCCAGTTGGGCAACTCGTTGGCGGAATGAAGTATCTCCACCTCATTTGGAGCAACCTGAAACGCCGCAAGTTGCGGACCATTCTGACGATGCTCTCCATCCTGGTGGCCTTCGTGCTCTATGGCTATCTCTGCGCCATTGGAACCGCTTTGAACGCCGGAGTGGACGTTGCCGGAGCGGATCGCCTGATCGCCCGGCATAAAATCTCCATCGCCCAGCTCCTGCCCCAAAGCTATGGACCCCGCATCGCTAAAATCCCGGGCGTCGCTGAAGTCACCCATTCCACCTGGTTTGGCGGCATCTATCAGGATCCCACGAAATTCTTTCCGCAAATGATTGTGGAACCGGAGAAATACCTCTCCCTTTACCAGGAATTCACACTCCCACCGCAGCAAAAAGCCAACTGGTTTCGCAACCGCACCGGTGCCATTGCAGGCCGGAAGACCGCGGACCGTTTCGGATGGAAAGTCGGCGATCGCATTCCGATTCAAGCCACCGTCTGGCCCAAAATGGACGGCTCTCGCACTTGGGAATTCGATCTCGAAGGCATTTATGACGGAGCCAAAGACGGCACGGACACCACCCAGTTCCTCATCCATTACGACTACTTCGACGAGGCCCGCCAATACGCCAAAGGCCTTGTGGGATGGTACATCGTGCGTGTCAGCGACTCCGATCACGCCACCGAAATCGCCCAGGAAATCGACAGGGAATTTGCCAATTCCCCCTACGAAACCAAGGCCGAGACGGAGGGCGCTTTTGTTCAGAGTTTCGCCAAACAAGTGGGCGATATTGGGAAAATCCTCACCGCCATTCTCAGCGCCGTTTTTTTCACCATCCTTCTCGTGGCCGGTAACACCATGGCCCAATCCGTTCGCGAGCGCACCGAGGAACTGGGCGTCCTCAAGGCCCTGGGTTTCACCAACACCCAGGTCCTGGTTTTCGTCCTCGCGGAATCCTGTTTCCTCGCGGGCCTGGCAGGCATCCTGGGGCTGGGAATCGCCTGGTTTATGATTTCGCGCGGAGATCCGACCAACGGTGCTTTGCCCATGTTTTATCTGCGCAAAATCGACCTCGTCACCGGCCTGGGATTCGTGTTCCTGCTGGGTGCGATCGCCGGCATTCTCCCCGCCTGGTATGCCATGAAGCTCCGGGTCGCGGAAGCCTTGAGGAGAATGTGACCATGATGCACCTCTCCAATTGGCTCTCCCAACTCGCCTCCGTGACCAGGTTCAGTCTGCTGACTCTTCCCGAGCGCAAAGGCGCGGCGGCGGCCTCCATCTTTGGCACCGCTGGCGTCGTGGCGGTCATGGTCGGCGTGCTTTCCATAGGTCAGGGCTTCCGCCATGCCATGATCAACTCCGGTGATCCCCAGGCCGTCATTGTCATGCGCAGCGGTGCCGACACCGAAATGATGAGCATCCTCAGCCGTGACGAAACCCGTGCCATCACCGACGCCCCGGGTGTCGCACGTTCCGCCCAGGGCCCCGTGGCTTCCCCGGAACTGTTCATCATCATCAATCTGCCCAAACGTTCCACCGGCACCGACGCCAATGTGCCCATTCGCGGCGTTGAACATGCCGCGCGGGATGTTCGCAAAGAGGTGCGGTTGCTCAAGGGCCGATGGTTCCAGACGGGTCGCAATGAAGTCGTGATCGGCCGGGGCGCGGCGGCGGAGTTCACCGGTTTGGATTTGGGCGGCACCCTGAACGTGGCCCAAAATATCTGGACCATCGTCGGAATATTCTCTTCAAGCGGCGGCATTGATGAATCCGAGATTTGGACCGATGCCAGCATCCTTCAGGCCGCATACCGTCGGGGCACCAGTTACCAATCCGTTTACCTGCGTTTGACCTCCCCCGAAGCCTTTACACAGTTCAAGGAAGCCCTCTCCAGGGATCCCCGCACCAATGTCAAAGTGCTGCGCCAATCGGAATATTATTCCGAACAATCCAGGATGATTTACAACCTCATCACCGGCGTGGGCACGCTCATCGCCTCTCTGATGGGAGTCGGCGCGGTCTTTGGAGCCCTGAACACCATGTATTCGGCCGTGGCCGCGAGGACACGCGAGATCGCAACCCTGCGCGCGCTGGGCTTCGGACGTTCCGCCGTCATCATGTCCATTCTCTTCGAATCCCTGGTCCTGGCGCTCATCGGCGGCGTGATCGGCGGCGGCCTCGCTTATGTGGCCTTTGACGGCTACCAGGCCGCAACCATCAATTGGCAGAGCTTCAGCCAGGTCGCTTTTGCCTTTCGAGTCACCCCGGGGCTTCTGGTTCAGGGAATTCTCTATGCGGCCACCATCGGCTGCATTGGAGGCCTCTTCCCAGCCATCCGTGCCGCCCGCATGCCCATCGCCAAAGCCTTAAGGGAACTCTAATTACACATTGGAATTCAGGCCATTCGCACGATGCTGCGAGAATCTGCCTTCCCTGGCTTTTATAAAATAATCCAATGTCCCCAAATAACGGATTGCATTTGAATGTGGGTGTGATAAAAACTCCGTTCCGCGCCCAGTCAGGGCGGGGTTTGGTTTAACTTTTTTATTGGTGGAATTATATGTCACAGCATAGAAGTTTACGCGCGGCAACGACTTTGGGGTCCAAGCGCAACGTATTGAAGCGGTTCGAGCGCGTCGAGTTACTCAAAAAACGCGGTCAATGGAAACCCGGCGACCGGGTCATCGGCCTGCGCAAGACCAAAGGCGAGGCATAATCTCCTTCCGGCCCGTGCGGACGGTGGCAGGCCCCTCCGCGCGGTTCAACTCATTGAGTCCTGGCGGCTTTCATTTTTCCACATGACGCGCGTCCGTTTGCAGAAATTCCTTGCTGAAGCAGGGGTGGCCTCGCGTCGTGCCGGTGAAAGTATCATTCTTGAAGGCCGCGTCACCGTTAATGGAGAGGTGATTCGCGAAATGGGCGCTAAAATCGATCCGTTGCATGATCATGTAACCGTCGATGGCCGCCCCCTGAAGGTCCGCCGGAAGATCTATATCGCCATCAACAAGCCCCGGGGCTGTTTGTGTACGCGCAGCGATCCCGAAAAGCGACCCACCGTCCTTGATTTCCTTCCCGCCGAATGGCGGACGCTTTACCCCGTGGGACGCCTCGATCTGGAAAGTGAAGGACTGCTCTTCCTCACCAACGACGGAGATTTTTGCCTTCGTCTCACCCATCCCCGCTTTGGCATTCACAAAAAATATGTGGCCACGGTCGAGGGGCGCGTCGAAGACGTCCAACTGAATCGCATGGTGCAGGGTCTGACCCACATGCGCGAACGCCTCAAGGCGGAGCGCTATCGAGTGATAGACCGCAATAATACCCACACCGTCGTGGAATTGGAACTGGCCGAAGGCAAGAACCGCGAAGTGCGCAGACTCTTTGAAGCCCTTGGAGTTGCCGTCTCCCGCCTCGTCCGGATGCAAATTGGACCGATCAAGCTTGGCGAACTTCGCCAGGGCAAATGGCGGACCTTGACAGAAACCGAAATCAAATCTTTACTACCCCGGTCATGAAAATAAACGTTTGGCGCGTATTGACCGCCATCGCCCTGGCGGGATTGTCCAACATCCACTCTCAAGCGGCTCAAACCGCCACGGTGAAAGCCGACATCGTTAATGTGCGGGGCAAGCCCACCATCTTCAGCGAAGTCGTCACCCAGCTTAAACAAGGTGAATCGGTGACCATCCTCGAGGAAATCACCATCGCCAAGCCCAAAGCTGGCGAACCCGGGAAATGGGCCCGCATCCAGATGCCCGCCAATGTTCCTTTGTGGATCAATTCCACCTTTCTTGACGGCACCAACAACACCGTCAAAGCCCGCAAGCTGAACCTGCGCGCCGGTCCGGGTGAAAATTACAGCGTCATCGGACTTCTGGTCCGCGGCGATTCCATCAAACCCATCCGCTCCAAGGAGGATTGGATGGAGATCGAGTCCGTGACCAATGCCTACGCCTTTTTAGCCAGCGACCTTTTGGAGGCTGCTGCGGAAAAACCGGCGGTGGTCGAAGCCCCTGCGGCTAAACTCGCGGCAAAACAAGCCGTCACGCCCGAACCCGCCAAAGTGGAGATTCCCGTGGTCACTCCCCCGCCCACGCCTGCCGTTGTTGAAAGCGTAAAAGCAGTCCAACCGGCTGTGCCCGCTCACGATGCGCCAGCCCCGGTCCCGGCCAAACCCGTGGTGACCATTCCGGTCATAACCGCCCCATCCCCGGTGCTCACGCCTCCTCCTTTGGCGCCTCGTCCGGCCGAAATCGATGAGCCCGCCCCCCGGCGCACAGTCCGCCGTGAAGGCGTCGTCCACATGGTCGGCAGCATCCAGGCCCCCACTTTCTTTCAATTGCAGAGCGCCGATAACGGCGAATTGATCAATTACTTGCATAGTTCCAAAACCAATATATCCCTCGATCGTTTTCACGGTCAGAAAGTGATCGTGACCGGCGAGGAATACATGGACGAACGCTGGACGAACACGCCGATGATCGAAATCGATTTCCTTCAGCCCGCACCGAATTCCCGTGAATAATCTCATTAATGGCCGCGCCATCGCGGAACAAATTCATGCGGAAACCGCTCAACGTGTTTCCATACTTAAGGTCCGGGGCGTGCAGCCCGGCCTTTTTTTTGTTCGCGTTGGGGAAGACCCCGCCTCCAAGGTTTATGTGGGAATGAAGGAGAAAATGTCCCTCAAACTGGGCATCACCTCCACCACGCGCGTGTTTCCTGAAAACACCACCGAGGCCGAATTGCTGAATTTCCTGCGCGAATTAAACGCCAACCCCGGCGTTCATGGCATCCTCGTCCAGGCCCCCCTGCCCCGGCAAATGGACCAGGCCAGGGTTTTCTCCACCGTATCCCCGGCAAAAGATGTCGATGGTTTTCATCCGGTCAATGTCGGCAAACTGATGCTGGGCGAACGCGGTGGCTTTGTCCCCTGCACCCCCGGCGGCGTTCATGAATTGCTCATTCGCTCCGACGTTAAAATCGCGGGAGCCGAAGTCGTCATCCTGGGACGCGGGAACATCGTTGGCAAACCGATGGCCTCCATTTTGATTCAAAAATCCCGCCACGCCGACGCCACAGTCACGGTCTGTCACTCGCGCACCCGCGACATCTCCGCACATTGCCGACGCGCGGACATCATCATTGCCGCAATGGGCGTGCCTGAATTTCTTAAGGCCGACATGGTCAAACCCGGCGCAGTAATTATCGATGTGGGCGTCAACCGCATTGACGACCCCGCCGCGAAAAATGGTTATCGCCTCGTGGGAGACGTCGATTTTGCGCGCGTTCAACCCATCGCGTCGAAGATCACCCCCAATCCCGGTGGCGTTGGCCCCATGACCATTGCCATGCTCATGCGAAACACCGTTCAGGCCGCCGAACAGGCCACCCTCTGATTTTTTAGAACTCAATAATATGAATCCAACACGCATCCTCCCCGATCTCCAGGCTTCCTTGCTCTGCGAGGAAGTCCGTCAGGAAATCAACGGCAACTTCATCGTCATTGGCATTCTAGGCATCATCCGCGTGCCGCAAGTGCCCATCACTGCCTTTAAACTCTGCGTTTTCAATCGCTGGACCGCCGGCATCGGCACCTTTGAAGAAAGCGTCCGCCTGGTGGCCCCGGACCAGACCACGCTCGTCCGTCAGAGCAAGGTCAAGTTCACCCTCCAGGACCCCGCCCACCACGCCACCAATGTCACCGTCTTCGGCCAGGTGGAAATCAAGACCCCCGGCAACTATTATATCGAGGTGCTCGTGGACGATGTGATGAAATTGCGTTTCCCCATGCCGATCCTTGTCGTACCCCAGCAGCAGCAACCCGGCGCGGCTCAACCGCCCCAGGAACCGGCGCAGCCCCAGGGTTAATTCCAACCACTCAGTTTTCCGAGAGCGCGGGCCTTGTAAAAGGTCCGCGTTTTTTTGTGCTCGAATTCGTATTTTGATTGCTGGGCGCGCGGAGATTTACTAAACCTTGCGCTTTGAAACAACCTAAGGCCCGCAAGATATCTCCAATCGTATCTGGCTTGCCCCCAGGGGGTGAAAAACAACACCCACCAGGCGCCAGGGCCCATCCATTGCCTTTGCCCCTGACCGCCCGCCGCCGCAAAGTTTTCCGTCTGCTCGCCTTGTTCCTGATCCCCCTGCTGTTACTGATCGCGGTCGAACTGACGCTCCGCCTGGCTGGCTTCGGTTACCCCACTTCCTTTTTCATTCCCGGCCCGAAAACCGGTTATCTAGTTGAGAACCAGAAATTCGGATGGCGTTTTTTCGCACCTGCCGCCGCGCGCACTCCGCGGCCGATGCTCATTTCGGAAACCAAGCCGCCCAACACCGTGCGCATCATTGTTTTTGGAGAATCCGCCGCCTATGGTGATCCCGATCCCGCCTATGGTTTCCCCCGCATATTGGAAGTCCTGCTCAAAGACCGCTTTTCTGGCACCAATTTCGAGGTGATCAACACCGCCATGACCGCCATCAACTCCCACGTCATCCTCCAGATCGCGCGGGATTGCCAGCGGTTGCAGGCCGATTACTGGCTCATTTACATGGGCAACAACGAAGTCGTAGGGCCTTATGGCGCGGGCACCGTGTTTGGCCAGCAAACACCCCCACTGCCCATGATTCGCGCCGCCCTGGCTCTCAAAACCACCCGCATCGGACAACTCATTGACACCGTCCAGCAGCGCGTCAAATCCCGTGGCGGCACCAACGAGTCCTGGGGTGGCATGGAGATGTTTCTCGACCAGCAAATCCGCCCCACAGATCCGCGCATGCCGCGCGTTTACGACTATTTTCAGCGTAATCTCCACGATATTGTCGGATTGGGACTCAAGTCACACGCCTGCGTCATTCTCTCCACGGTCGCCGCCAACCTCAAGGATTGCCCCCCTTTTGCCTCGCTGCATCGCCAGGGTTTGACGCCGGAACAAACCCGCGATTGGAATCAGCTTTACACCAACGGAATCGTCGCGGAAGCCGCCGGAAAACTTGACCAAGCCATGGCCTCCTACCAGCAGGCGGCCAGCCTCGATGACCAATTTGCTGATCTGGCTTACCGAATGGGACGCGCCTCCATGGCGGCCGGTCAGTTCGATGTAGCCGCCCGGCATTTCACTCAGGCAATGGATTGCGATGGTCTCCGTTTTCGGACGGATTCACACCAGGACGTAATCCTCCGCAACACCGCCGCCAAATGGTCCACTCAGCAGGTCCAACTGCTCGATTTCCGCAAGGCCCTGGCCCAACGCTCCCCGCACGACATCATCGGAGATGAGTTCTTATGGGAACATGTGCATTTCAAATTCGAGGGCAATTACTGGCTGGCACGCGATTTTGCAGAATTAATCGCGCGCCAGAATTCTTCCACCAACGGCTCCTGGCTGGACGCAACGAACTGCGCCACGCGGCTGGGTTTCACCGATTATAACCGCCATGAAATGGCCTTGGTGATGAAGCAGCGTTTCGACCAGCCGCCATTCACCCGCCAACTCGACCACGCCTCGCGCTTTGCGCTCTTTGAACAGCAAACAAAAGCGTTTCACAGCGAGCTTGCTGGACCCGGATTTCAAACCGCCCTCGCCACCGCTGAACAAGCCAGCGCCAGGGATCCCGGTGACTGGGTTCTCGTTGAAAATACGGCCCGGTTGCTCAGCCTGTGCGGCCGCAAGGAAGATTCCCTCGTCCAATGGCGCAAAGTGGCTGTTCTATTGCCCCACTATCGCAACGCCTTTTATCAAATGGGCAGCATCCTTGACGAACTCGGTCGAAGTCAGGAAGCCTTGGAACCCCTGGAAAAAGCCCTCTCGATGAAACCCGATTCCCCTGAAGTCCACAATGCCCTGGGTCTTGCTTTGGCCGATTTGGACAGAACGGATGAGGCGATCGCGCACTATGAAAAGGCGCTTCATTACAAACCTGATTTCGCCAGCGCCCATGTGAATTGGGGTCTGGCATGCGCCCATCGCAACCAGAACGAGGAGGCCAAGAACCATTACCGCAAGGCGTTAAAACTGAATCCCGGAAATACGGCCGCCCTGCTGAACCTGGGTCGCATCCTCACCAGTGAAGGCAAAATCACAGAATCCATAGCCAACTATGAGGCGGAATTGGCGGCAAATCCCAGTAACGCGACCCTTCACATCAATTTAGGCAATGTCCTGCGCGCCGCTGGACAAATCTCCAATGCCATGACCCATTTCACCACCGCCTTGCAACTCGAACCTGAGAACGCCGAGGCCCATAATCGCCTCGGCTTCGAACTCGGGCGCCAGGGTAACGACCCTCTCGCTCAACAGCACTTCCTCGACGCGGTTAGACTGGATCCCAACCACATCGAGGCCCACTTCAATCTGGGAGTCTCGTTCGCCAAACAGCAGAACTTCGAACAGGCCATCTTTCATTTCAGGGAATGCCTGCGCATCGATCCAAACAACGCCACCGCCAAACAATACCTCGCCGCCGCCATGGCCCGGACACGCTGATTGCATTTTTGCCGCTGCATTGCAACATTGATCTACACAATTTTACCATCGCTTTCGGGATTGCCTGATGGCATTTTCCAATCATGAAACACATAACCAAACTTACCTTGTGGCTTGTTTTGCTCAGTGCAGCCAGCGTATTGATGGCCGCCGACGCCGCGTTCGACGGTGCCCTTCCCGCCCCGCATCGCACCGGCGGCAAACCGGTCATGCAAGCCCTCCAGGAACGCCAGAGCATCCGTGAATTCAAGTCCGACGCCCTCAGCACGCAACAAATGTCTGATCTACTTTGGGCCGCTTTCGGCATCAACAGACCGGAAATCGAGCACCGCACCGCTCCTTCCGCCGTCAATGCCCAGGACGTCGATATTTACATTGCTCTGGCCGGCGGTCTCTATCGCTATGACGCCAAACCCCATCGCATGGTCAAGGTGTCCGATGAGGATGTGCGCCCGCTAAGCACGGGCCAGCCTTTTGGAAAAGTGGCGCCGATCCAATTGATCTATGTCTCCGATTACGTGCGCATGGCCAAGGTCGCTCCCGAATCGCGCCCTGTTTACTCCGGGGTCGATACCGGAGCCATCGTGCAAAATGTCTATTTATTTTGCGCCTCGGAAGGGCTGGCCTGCGTGGTCCATGAGTTGGATCATGCGCCCATGGCCAAGGCCATGAATCTGCGCCCCGACCAGCATATCGTCGTCGCCCAGGCCGTCGGTTTCCCAAAATGATCAGTTCGAAAAAAATCAGGAACGTTTTTCCACGTAACAGACCGCCCTTTGCTTTAAGGAATCGACATTGAGATAGATCGATCCGCTGGAAAGGTCGTTCCCGTCGATGACCCGGATCCCGGCTTCCCACGCGGCTGCGTCCGGAAGCAACTGGGTCAGGCGATTCGGCGCGGCCATCAGCAACTTCTCATTGAGCATGTGACCGCCGCGCTCGGGGGAAATCGCCAGATAAAGCATGTCCATCTCAACAAGATCGTTGAAAAAGTGAGTGCCCAGTGAGATGTCCGGCACCAATCCCTCGCGCATCAGGGCCACCTCGCATAATACCGAGACCGAATTGATCTCCGCAAAAGACACCGGCACTCCGAGCGAAGGCATCGATGTCCCCCATCGGCCCGGGCCAATCAAAAGCAGCGTTTTGCCCAAAGGCGCGTCCTCAAGATGCGTCAATCGCCCGATGGTCCGCGCCACAGAA
Source organism: Verrucomicrobiia bacterium (assembly GCA_963664225.1). GTDB lineage: Bacteria > Verrucomicrobiota > Verrucomicrobiia > Limisphaerales > UBA1319. Next base: position 5,042,690 of record OY760937.1, on the reverse strand, counting down.
TAGCGGTGCGCCTGCGTCATCTGCCCATAGACCGATGGCACGATGAAAATGAGCCGGTCGATCTGGGTCGCCAGACTATGACCCACAACCGGCCCCTCCGAGGCGAGTATGATTTCCGATGGATTGAGTTTTTCAGGAAATTTGACGCGGTCGCCTTCTCCGGAGATTTTGACCTGGAACGGACGGCATTGCACCAGGTTGATCCGTAATTCCCCGTTGGGCATGAAATTAGCCGTGAATTCAATATCCACCGGATTTTGATACGCGGTCTGAAGCACCGCCAGCATCTGGCGCATATCGGCTGAGAACGTGGTCTCCAGCAGTATGGGTTCAAACGCGGGCATCCAGGCGCAGGCGCCATTGCGATTCGCCTGGCGCATGTTCTCCAAAATCGTTTCGTCGCAAACCGCAAGCTTGGAAAGCAAATCCTGAGGGAGTTTGCGGATCACCTCCTCGAAAGGCATCGTGGTCATCGCGTTGGCCTTCAGGTCCAGCGCATCGAAACGTCTCTGGCTGAATTGACGTGCTTCGCCAGGTCTGGACTCGGGCAGTTTTTCAGGCGCATTAAGCGCCACCAACCGCGTATAATCGTCTCCGGTGCGTTCCACCGCCCTTGTGCCCAGCCCGAATACCAGCCGCAAAAATCCCGACTTGGGATCGATATCCTCGCTCCAGGCGTACGGATTGAATGAAAAACCCACCCCGGCGATATGCGGCAGGAACAGGTTGTCATACATCTGGCCCGACACGCGCTGCACCAGCAGGGCCATTTGCTCGTCCTGATCCAGCAACCCATGGTGCAGCCGGTACTCAAGACCCTCGGGGCTCATCGTGCTCGCATATACGACGCGCACCGCGGCCATGAAAGCCTGCAATCGCTCGTTGGGCGTGCCCTGGTTGGCGCAAAACACGCTCTCGTACTTGCCGGAAAAGGCATTCCCATAATTGTCCTCGAGCAGACTGCTCGAGCGCACAATGATCGGCGACTGACCGAAATACTCGATCATCTCCATGAACTGCTTTTGGATGTAATCCGGGAAATGCCCCGTAAGAATTTTTTCACGCGCCTGCTTGGCGCGCTCCAGATGGGTCGAAAAATCCTTCTGTCGGCGTCGCAGCCACCAGCAGCCATTTTGCACCAGATACGTATAAAAAACGTCCGATCCGATAAAGAAGGAATCGTGTTCTTCAAGCCGATCCTTCCAGCGCGGATCGGTCTTCTTTAGAATGGCCCGCGCCAGCAGCATGCCCAGCGTCTTGCCGCCGATCAAACCCGTCCCGATCATCCGCTTCATGATCTCGATCAGATCTGCAAATTCAAAATACTGCCGCGCCAGGTTCACGAAACGCTCGTCCCGTGTGACCACCATGCGCAGAATGCGATTGAAGAATGACGCCGCTTCCGTGGGGGATTTCTTTCCATTCCGCACCGCGTTCAACGTGCTTTGCGCCTGACGAAACAGCCGGATCCACACACCCGGCCGATGTATGCTGAAATCCAACCACGGCTGGGGTACCCCCGACAAAATATCCGCGGTCACGGCGCTGCTGGTCATCGGACGAAATTCCTCCCCCTCCCACACCTGCAGCATGTAAAGCGTTGGCGAATGCCGCATCCACACCTTGCGCGGATGCAGAAACAACTGCTCCTTCTTGCGATACACTTCGAGAATGACCTGTGCGGTATTGGTGATTCCATCGATGGCATGCACCGAATGGTGATTTTTCCTCAGCCCAAAATAGGCGATGGTTTGCAGATCGAATAAAAACGGGCAGGCAATCATGAAAAAATTGCCCAGCATCCGGTCGCTGTACCAATCCACCGCCAGGTCGGACAGCCAATCGAAAACATAGCAGGCCCCCAGCCCGTTTTTCTCGATGACATCCAGAATTTCTGTGAGGAACTTTTCAAATCCAACCTCCGGATGCAGCCGGTAAATCTGCCCGTCATCGTCCGCCGGTATGAGTTCCCGATGTCGCGCGAACCGGAAATAAATCCGCTTGCGCCCCTGCCTGCGCGCCTCCTCCCAAAATGGCGTTACAAACGGCAGATAGTCATCGATGGTATCCACCTGCCAGACCACATTGTCGCCGGGGATCAGCCCGCACAATGTCCGGTCGAGTCCTGGCAGACCCGTGCTAAATTTTGGCGCTTCAGTATTCATGATCGACGATCCCGTTGACGCAGCCATCCCAAAACCGATTCCACAGGGATTTTCGCAAGCAACGCCCCCCAGTCTATCCTTGCATCCGTATTCCGTGAAACAAAAACTGCGCCCTTTGCGGATTCGCTTGAGTCTGTTTCTTCTTTCCTTCCGTATGGATTGCAAATCTTCCACCGCCACGGAATGATGCCCGCATGAGTCCTACGTTGCTCGGAATGGAAATCGGCGGCACCAAGCTCCAAATCGTCTCTGGTGATGCAGAGGGGCGCATTGTCGAACGCTGGCGCTGCCAGGTCGATCCCGCAAAAGGGGGCCAGGGCATCCGTGAACAAATCGGCGCGGTCCTTGAAAACGTCCTCAAACAAGTGCCCGAGCCCCATGGAATGGGCGTGGGATTTGGCGGACCCGTCGATTTCCAGACCGGCAGGATCGAATGCTCACATCAAATCGAGGGTTGGTCGGGATTTGACCTTGCCGGATGGGTGCGGCAAATCACCGGCATCCAGAATGTCCGCGTGGAGAATGACGCCAATGTGGCCGCGCTGGGAGAGGCGGTTCTGGGCGCTGGCCGCGGCCACGATCCGGTCTTCTATGTCACCTTGGGCAGCGGCGTGGGGGGCGGCCTGGTGGCTGGCCATCAAGTCTATCATGGCACAAAGCCCGGCGAAGCGGAAATCGGCCATCTGCGCCTGGATCGTAACGGCGCCACCGTGGAATCCCGTTGCTCCGGCTGGGCCGTGGATCGTCGGATACGCGCCGCCAAAACATCCGCGCCTCAAGGACTCCTCGCCCGGCTGACCGCCAATGTCACCAGTGGCGAGGCCCGTTTTCTGGCGCAGGCCATTGACGGCGGCGATGCCGACGCCCGGCGTATTCTTCACGAGACCGTTGGAGATTTGGCGTTCGGTCTCTCACACGTCACACACCTGTTTCACCCGGAAGTGATCGTCGTGGGCGGTGGTTTATCGCTCATGGGAGAACCCTTGCGCCTCGCCCTGGAACAGGCCCTCCCCGGTTTTGTCATGGACGCGTTCAAGCCCGGCCCGCGCATTCGCCTCGCGGCCTTGGGCGAAGACGCCGTAACCACGGGCGCTTTGTTACTTGTGCAGGCGCATCTGTCGCGGGGTTAAAAACCACTTTAACGTCGCACCCTGTTTGCAGGGCTTTGAATCCAATTTCAACGCCATCAAACCCCCTTTCTTAAAAATCACAGGCAAGTCCGTTGTGCCCGTCAAAAGCACGGATGCCAATCTTCCAAGATGTGGTTCATGCCCCACCAGCAGGATGTTCTTGATGGAGCAATGTTTTAGGGCCAGCTCAGCGATAAAGGATTCAGGATCCGCGTCGGGCGCCAGATTTTTCGTAAGGGTGATCTTGCTTTTCACTCCTAGGGCGACGGCGGCGATTTCAGCAGTCTGACGCGCCCGCACTAAAGGACTGGTGAGCACAAGATCCACCTTAATCTTCAGCGCCCGCATCCCCAATGCGACCGTCTTCATGGTCTCCATGCCATCAGAAGTCAATGCGCGATCACAATCAGGAATGGAATCCTCGCGTGGGACGGCCTCCGCGTGCCGCAACAAATATAATTTCATGGTCTGTTTCGCTCCATTTGTACGTCTGCACTCCAGCGCGGCGGCGTCCGACTCATTTTATCCGCAAGATAAACAGCGCGGGCGGTCAATCGCCGCTTCAGCTCGCGACAGGGCTCCTTGAATTGTATCTTCACCGGTTTGGATTGTTCCTTGAGCCATTCCTTCAAGGAAACAAAAAAGATGCGCAAATCCTGCACCCGCCCCAACTGCACCTGCCAGGCGATTAATTGACGCACCGCCTGCTCATCCACTCCATTAATCACCGGCTTCAGAAATTCCCACGTATATCGCAATCGTTTAATCGCCACTCGCAATCGATGCAGGCTCTCAAACTCCCCCGATTTCGCGGCCTCAAGTCGCCGCAGAACCTCCGACATTACCGCCCGCAATCGACGCCGGGCCAACTCTCGAACTGCATTGCCGGTCCCAATCCTTTTTCCGTTTTTGGATACCCAGGAACTCCACGTCCTGAAGATCGAAGCCTCCACTCTATTTGCTTTTTGCCCGCGCAGAAAACGCGCCAGTTTCTTGCGCTCTGATTTTTCCTCCGCCTGCAGTGCTTTTTTATATCGGCGCAGACAAGGCCGCGCTCTTTGGAGCTTTTTTACGTGCGCCAACTGCGTATGGATGTCCCGCAACGCGCCAAGCTTCTTGTTCTTTTTTTTAAGGCTTCGCACGCATTCATCGGTTTCCTGTGATGGGCCATCGTCCTGGCAGAATTCCAGCACAACAACCAGTTTCCTTGCCGCGAGCCGGAGGCGGTGCAAAGATTTCGGCGATAATTTATCGCGGCAGCGTTTCGACGCCTTGCGATAATGCTCCCACATCTGAGAAAACTCCCGGGTAATATCCTTTCCTGGCTCCTCGCCGAGAACGCGTTCGCTGTCCTCATGGAATGAAATATTCGCCCTTCGCATGGGTCCAATATACCAAGATTCCGCACCTGCGTCGAACCCCACCGCACCCTTGAATATTAAAAGCCAGGAAGCGTTTCCCCTGCCCTCCGACAACGGCGTTCTGGATGGACTCAATGCCGGTGTCTCAAAGGTGTGAGTCTCGATCGATGGATTGGGATATGAAGCTGGTGGTCGTCTGTTTTCGTGAACGCCGTAACATCACCACCACAAGACCACTGGCCGCCAGGAATAAAGCGATGCCGGACCCTATGAGAATCAGCGGAGTCGGATTCCCAGTACCCAACGCGGGCGCGGGCTTTTTCGACGCGCGAATGGGCGCGGTCTGCGGAGGGCTGACAGCCTGGGTTGCAGTCGTGGCTGGGGCCATTGCAACGGCTGGCATGGCTTCCTGGGTCGCGACAGGTGCCAATTCGGCGGGCCGTTGCTCAATCTTGGGCGGAGGAACCGGCTGCTTTTCAACACTCGCTGCGGGCGCGATTTCGGCCTTCACTGGCTCAACGACAGCGGTGCTCGCATTGGTTGGCGTCTCAACAGTTTTATTCTCCGGCTTTGGAGTTTCAACGGACACCTCCACAATCGGTCTTGCGGGAGGTGGCGTCACAACCAACACCGCAATCGCATTCGTCGGGCTTGCCGTCGGCGAGGTAGCCGGTGTTGACGGTTCGGAAACAGCCGTCGCGGAGCTCGCGGGAACCTGGATCGGAGCCGCTGGCGCGGCATCGATCTTCGGAACGTCCACGTTGGTTTGCACAACGACTGCCGCCACAGGCTCAGGTGCTGGAAGTAACACCGGTCGCGCCTTAATCACCGACGCTGCGGGCACTTCGCTGACAACGACAGGTGCGGGCTTCGACTCTTTGACCTGGTATTGTGGCTGTCCTTGTTTCCATTCATACACTTGCGACGCAATGGAATTAAAGGCGATCGGATCGCGCGCGCCGTTCACTGTGGAGGCCAGAAATTTGCCATCCAAAGCGGCCAGAGTAATAACGAAGGGCTTCTTGGCCTGACGAAATTCCTTCGCATGCTTCTCAAAATAAGTGTTGATCTGGGCGTCGAAGGGCGTGCCCACAAAACGATCTGACCCATCCGTGATCATGATGACCGTTAGCTTCCTGGTCTGCCGCGCATAACCCACAAGTTCCGCCCAAATCCGGTCTAATCTGGTCTGCTTTTCGTATGGAAGGATCTTTATGAAGTTGGCGGCTCCGGCCGCCAGGCCCCGATTAAGCTGCGCATCCCAGTTCAACGAGGTAAAGGCATTCGTCTGGACCTTCTCGTTAAAAATCCAGATCCCATAAATATCCCCGGTATTCATCTGCCCTTGCACCCCGTCATAGACAAGGTCGAACACCGTCTGCCGCGTCATGGCGGAATAACGGGACATCGACCGCGAGGTGTCCACGACAAACAGCACCTGGCACAGGTCGGTTCTGACCAACGGAGCGGCAGGCATTCCACCGCCCATGGCCAGCATTAACCAAAGAACAAGCCATCCGACAAGTCGTGTCATATGCCCTTGTTGTTCTTGTTGGGCCGTTTGAAATGCGCAACCTCTTTTTCGTTGCGGCGTTTGATGTTCCGTGACATGTCATTAACCGCGGCTTCCACGATTCCAATAAAACTCATGCAGTTGGAAGCGGAACCGCCCAGCGACATCACGGTATCCCGTTCCGCATAATCGTCCGTCACCACAAGAGCCTCGCCATGGGGCCGCATCAATTCCACAAGCCTCTCAATGATCTGGTCGGCCGTCTGGCCCGCCTTGGAATAGATGATCTCCAAACCGATGGGCGCGGGATCCGGGAGAGTCCCCACAGGCGCCGCTCCTCCATCGAAAACAATCGCGATCGGAATATTCACGGCGTCACTATACTGCCCCATCCGGTGAATGAGCGCCGAGCGGGCTGTGGCGGAAAAAGGCGAATGGCCCGCAGCCAGGTCAGGCCAGCTATTCAACAGACTGTAACCGTCAACCAATATTCTTGCGATTGCCACAGCCGAACATTAACCGGAATCCGGCCATTGGAAAACTTAAAAATCATTGGCCGACAGGAGTTGCCGCGCTCCAGAAATTCCCGCAGCATCAAATCGCTCTGGCTGCGGCTTCCCACTCCATCACGCATGAATCGCTTTGAGCAAACCCAGCAACTTGTCGGGATCGCCGGTCGGCTCCTGGCAACCCGTGGCGGTGCAAAGAAACGCCTCCGCCGTTTTGTGACGCGGCTTCAATAATTGCGAAAAACCATCGACGGGTCCGCTGTTGCCAAGAATCACCGTGCCGGGCCGATAGACCGAATGCGCCGCTTGCAGAAGCGCTTTCGCCTCCAGGGAGCCCGGATCTCCCGCAATCACAATCCGCGTCGGCTCATGGAACCAGGCATCCATCGCGATGAGCATGTGAGGCGCCGCCTGCGGCAGTTTAAAAAGATGGGGAGTGAAGAGGCGCAGACTGTTTTCCGCCGCTTTTTTATAGGCGACATTGCCGGTAATGGCGGCCAATTTGATTAAAACAAGTATGGCAATGGAGTTCCCCGACGGTTCGGCGCCGTCATAATCCTCCTTAAAACGCAGAATCAAATGGGGATCCCCAGCCGCCGTTTGCCAGAAACCACCGAGTTCCGCATCATAAAAAAGCGCGATCATCTTGTCCGCAAGACGACATGCGAATTGCAGGTGCTCGGTTTGCAGTGTGGCCTCATAAAGGCACAAAAGACCCGACAATAGAAACGCATAGGCGTCCAGCAGTTGAACTTGATCGCGCTGGCCATCCCGCCACCGGTGGTAAAGAACTCCAGCCTCGGCATCCCATAGATGGCTCTTCAGAAACGCCGCGTTCTTTTCCGCCACCTTCAAATACAGGGGCTGTCGGAGCGACAACCCTGCGCGCGCGAAGGCCCCCAGCATCAGCCCATTCCACGAGGTCAGCACCTTGTCGTCCAAATGCGGCCGCACGCGCCGGGCACGGGCTGCCGACATTTTCTTCAGCGCGGATTCCAGTATGGGATGCTCCGCTTCCGAAACTGCCGGATTGGAAATGCACAACACATTTTGGCCGGGCAGTGGCTTTGGATCACTGTGATCGATGAAGTTCCCCTCCTCGCTGAGCTTGAAATACCGCTTTGCCAGGGCCAACTCCTCCTGCGTGAGCAACGGACTCAATTCCGCCATCGTCCAGCAATAGAATTTGCCTTCCTTGCCTTCGCTGTCCGCATCCTCGGCGGAATAAAAACCGCCCTCGGGATGGGTCATGTCCCTGAGAATGTAATGAAAAATCCCGTTGGCCGTCGCGGCAAATCGCGGCTCGTTTGATGCCAGGAACGCGTCCAGATACAAATGCGCCAGCAGGGCGTTGTCATAAAGCATCTTTTCGAAATGCGGAACCGTCCAGCTTTCATCGACCGAATAACGGGCAAACCCGCCGCCCAGATGATCGTGAATACCCCCCGCCGCCATGTGATCGCAGGTGTTGAATACCATCTCCACCGCATCTTCGTCATGAAAGCGGGTTCCATAGCGCAGCAGAAACATCGGTAACGACGGCCTTGGAAATTTCGGCGCGGTGCTGAACCCGCCGTTGTGCTCGTCATACTGATCCGAGAACAAAGCTGCCGCGTCATGCAGCAACGCCGGGGAAAGAACCATACCCTGGGAGGATTCCGACCGCGTGGATTGTTGCAGCCGTTTATGAAGCTCGGCTGTGGAATGGAGTATGTCATGCCGGCGCGTGGTCCACACCTGTTGAATCTGCCGTAACAACGACAAAAAAGCTGGCAAACCGTGCCGGCTTTCCGGCGGGAAATAGGTCCCGCAATAAAAGGGCTTCAAGTCGGGCGTTAAAAAAGCGTTGAGCGGCCATCCCCCCTGCCCCGAAAAAGCCTGGACCGCCGTCATGTAGATCTTGTCCACATCCGGACGTTCCTCGCGATCGACTTTGATGCTGATGAAGTGGGCGTTGAGATACTCCGCCACTTGCGCATTCTCGAACGACTCGCGCTCCATCACATGGCACCAATGACAGGTCGAGTAACCGATGCTCAGAAAAATGGGCCGGTCCAGCGCCCGTGCCTCGGCAAAAGCCTCATCGCCCCAAGGAAACCAATTCACCGGATTATGCTGATGTTGCAAAAGATAAGGCGACTTCTCCTTTGCGAGACGATTCACCGCCACAGGATTACCGGTGGCCCCGGATTGGATTGTCTGTGGTTCCATGATACTTGCGGTATGTTACTCCAGAAATCACAATTCTTCAAAATGCAATTTCCGCCCCGCGCACCTTCCCCATGGACCAAAAAAAAGGACGACCCGAAGGTCGCCCTTTTTGCATAAAATTGAATTAATTATTAATTCGAGCCGCGTCCGCCAACACCCTTTGTGGCCTTGGTCACCGTTTTGGCGACTTCCTTCGGGCGCAGGGAGCGGGCCGCTTTGCCAGCCTGCCACATTTCGGAATTACCGATCTCGGCCAATTCCTTTTGCAGCTCCACCTGATAATTGGGCTTGCCGCAGGCGCTCAGGACTCGCGCGGTTTCCTTGCCGGTCTTCACGCGCTCATAAAGCTCCTTGAACACGGGCAGCGTCGCCTTCTTGAACTTGGGCTTCCAGTCCAGTGCGCCGCGTTGAGCCGTCGCCGAGCAATTGGAATACATCCAGTCCATGCCGTTCTCGTCCACCAGGCGAATCAAGCTCTGGGTCAACTCTTCAACGGTTTCGTTGAACGCCTCGCTGGGCGTATGGCCGTTCTTGCGCAACACTTCATACTGCGCCTCCATGATGCCCGCCAGCGCCCCCATCAACACGCCGCGCTCGCCGGTCAGGTCGCTGAACACTTCCTGCTGGAAGGTCGTCGGGAACATATACCCCGAGCCGATGCCAATACCCAGGGCCAGACAGCGCTCGTGGGCGCGGCCGGTGGCATCCTGAAACACCGCGAAGCTCGAATTGATCCCAGCGCCCGAAAGGAAATTGCGACGCACGGACGTGCCCGAACCCTTCGGGGCCACCATGATCACATCCACATCCGCAGGAGGAATCACCTTGGTCTGATCCTTGTAAACAATCGAGAAACCATGTGAGAAATAGAGGGCGTCACCGGGCTTGAGGCATTTCTTGATCATGGGCCAGATCGTGCGCTGAGCGGCATCCGAAACCAGCATCTGAATGATCGTCGCCTTTTTCACGGCCTCTTCTATGGGGAAGAGCGTCTTTCCAGGAATCCATCCATCCTTCTTCGCGCGATCCCAATCCCGCTTGAATTCCTTGGCCTGGCCAATGATGACATTGAAACCATTGTCCCGCAGATTCAACGACTGCGCGGGCCCTTGCACACCGTAGCCAATGACGGCGATGGTCTCGTTCTTAAGAGTCTTGAGGGCCTTGGCCATCGGAAACTCCCGGCGCATGATCACTTCTTCTTTTGTGCCGCCAAAATCAATAATTGCCATATTTCTTAGTAAAGTTGCCGGACGACCTTAAGCCCGCCCTGAGCAACGGTTGGTTGTTAGTTTCTGTTTTTCTTCTTAACCAGACCCGCCATTCTAATGAAAGATCGCATCCAGTCAAATTCAAATCCGTTCCAATGACATCACTTCCGGGGCATGGCCACCTGGCCAGTCCGGGTCAAATCCTGTATCCCGAAGTTCTTCATCAACTCGATGAACTTCTCGACCTTGCTCTCGTTGCCTGTGATTTCCATCGTCAAATGCTTCGGCTGCACATCCACAATCTTGCCGCGGAAAATGTCCGTGATCTGCATCACTTCGGCCCGCGTGCGCGAATCCACCGAAACCTTCACCAGCACCAGTTCCCGGTCCACATACTCGCCGGAGCCAAAATCCTGCACCTTGATGACATCCACCAGTTTATTGAGCTGCTTGACGATCTGCTCCAGCGTGGCGTCGTCGCCACGCGTGACAATCGTCATGCGCGAAACAGTCGGATCCTGCGTGGGCGCCACATTGAGGGTGTCAATATTGTAACCACGCCCGCTGAACAAACCCGCCACGCGCGTCAGCACGCCGAATTTATTTTCCACCAATACAGAGATTGTATGTCGCATATCTTTGCTCTACCGGCACGCAGACGTTTTTCTCAATCCACTCATGAAAATCCACCGCGCGGATTCCATATTCCACCGTCATCGACACCCGGAAAAACAACCTTGCAGGCCATTCTCCGGGCACCGCGCCAGAATGCGAAATTAAGCGTTAAAGCTTGCCGGGTCAACAGAAAGCGACAGTCCCGCAGGCCGACGGGCGCGCGACAAAATTCTTCAGCCTGGCGAAAAAGGCTTTAAAACGACATGGAAATATTTAGGACGATTGAACATAGTCGGCCCAAATCTATTCGCCCCCTCCTTCTCTGTGCTCTACCCGTTCTATGCGGTTAAATTCTGTTTTTTCTGTTCCAATGTCCAATGTCAATTATCCATTTCCTTTCCCCCCGCCGTGCCATCCGTCATATCCGTGGTCAAAAATCCTGTCCATCTTGATTATCCATGTAGATTCTTCTTCTCTGCCCTCCGCCCTTGGCTCTTCGCTTTTTTGACGAAGCTGACCTCTGACCTCAGGTTTGCTCTCCGCCCCCAGCGGGATGATACGCATCCCGAATCGTGGCGCGTCCTGTTCCGGTCTGGTCGGTGTGGTGGCGGCTTAATGTCTAATCAACCACTGCGGCGCCGGATTTCCACCTCATTATCCCGAAGGGATTAAATCATTCAGAGCGGGGTTGCGAAGAACGAGCTACCCCGGGTTGCGTCTGCACAACTGCATGTTTCAACCGCCGGATGCGAGAAAACCGCACATCCGGTGGTGTGGCAGGGTGCCGGGGCGAAATCCCCGGCACCCAATCCGATCACGAAGAACCCGACGACCTCGGCGCTTACAGGAGCTTCTTCAATGCGGCTTGCGCTTTTTCCTGGGTCTTGGCGTCTTTCGACTTGTCGATGACCGTTTGCAGGGATTGCTGGCGCAGCTCTTTGGAGGCATCCTCCAAGTCGGTCTTCGCTGCCAGGTCAACCAGCGACAGGCAGGCTCCCTCCGCCACGGCGGCATCGGCCGCAAAGGCGCGCAGCATTTCCAGGGCGCTCCCGGTGTTGAGCCCGCTGAGCACGGAGATGGCCAGGTGTTTTTCCTCGGGCCGGTTGAGCAACGGCTGGACTTCCTTGAGTCTGGCTATTTTGTCGTCGGCCTTCAACTTCTTGTCGCCCTGAATGAATTGGAGATAACCGCGCAATCCAAGCACCTGGCGGGATTCCTTCCCGTTGGATTTTGCCAGCGCCAGCAACGGCGCGGCCACGCCTTCATCCTCGGGCCAATTATTCGACCAATTGGACAGGGCGCGCACGGCTTCGTCCTGCACGGTTTCGTCCTTGTCTTCGGTGGCCTGCGTCACCGCGGCCAGGGCCGTGGCGCCGCCGGCGCCGGCCAGCACATGAACACCGATGATGCGCAGCGCGCTATCTGAGCTTTGCATCAGGGGCAGCACCGGCGTGGCGGCGGAGGCATCCACCCGGCCCGCGATCGCCAGGAGCGCTTTCTTGATGCCTTCGCGTTCTTTCGGATTGGAGGTCTTTTGCAGTAATGCGACCAAATCCCCGGCTTCCTTCGCCTTACCCATGATGCCGATCGCGCCTACAGCTGCGCTGCGAATCCCGGCGTCCGGACTCTCCATGAGTCGCGCGATGACCGGGAAGGCGTCGTCGATGCGCCGTTGTCCCGCCAGTTCAATCAGGACCGCCAGTGCTTTGCCCTGGGCTTTCCCCAGACTGGTCACCACTTCCGCGTCCACGCCATGGTAGGATAACCGGGTGAGGGCCACTTTTGCGGGCCGAACCAGCTCGGGGCTGTCAGAGGTTGCTGCCTCCACCAACACCGCCAGGCTGCCGGGGGCATTTAAACGTTCCAACGCGGCAATCGCGGCCAGTCGCGCCCGCGAATTCGGGTTGTTCTTGAGGATCTTGCTCAACGCCGGGAGCACGGCTGAATCCTGACGATCTGCCAGGGTGGCAATGATCGCGGGTTGCCGTTCCGGGCTGGCGCTCGCAATTCCCGCCGCCAACGCCTCCGTCACGGCTTGTCCGGGCAATTCCCGCGCCACGCGCAAACCGATGCCAAATCTGGCTTTTTCCGGTGATTGCAGTTGCTCCATCAACAGGCTGATCCCCGCGGTCTGCCGGGCCAGAATCGCCCCGCGCACCCCTTCGAGCTGCTTCGCCAGGGGCGCCTTGGACTGGCGCACGGCATCGTATAATCGGATCGCTTCGGCGTGCTGGTCCGCCGCCAGATATTTCTCGGCGCAACGAACGCATCCTTCAGCCACTTCGACGCGGACGGCATCGGGCACGGTGGCCAGGTGGACTTCGAGGGCTTTGGAGGCCACATCGCCTCCAATCCGCCCCAGGGCGGCGGCGGCGGCGGCGGCCACATCGGGATCGGCCACATCCAATCGTTGAACCAGGCCGCCAACCGCTTGGGCATCGCGGCGGAAACCAATGGAGTTGATCACACCCACCAATTGACGTCCGGTTACCTTTTCCATGGCGTCACGCAACGCGGCTTCGGCTTCCGGTCCGGGAATGGCTTCGAGGGCAATGCGCGCCCATGAGGATAAGTCTTTATCGGGCAGTAAAGCCGCCAAAGCCGGCACGGCTTCCTTGGAACCATAAATTGCCAGACGTTTGCAGGTGATGGCTTTCTCTGCGGGCGGAGCGTCGGACTTGAGCACTGCCAGCAGCGTGCGCTGCTTTTCGGCGACCACTTCGGGGCTGTCGGAGGCGGCGATGGCTGTGGTGATGGCGCCAGCGGTGATGAACGCGCTCAGCAGGGCGGCGCGGGTGAAAGAACGAAACTGTAATTTCATAAATCTTTATAATTGTTCAATGGTTTTTCCAGGATGGTTCATTGGCTTACATCCGCCACGGTTCCCGCAGCGCCTCGGAACGCAGGCGGTTGGCCTGGTCGTCGTTGATAAACACATTCTTGACCGGATCGTATTGAACTTTTCGCCCTAGGAACAAGGCGATGTTCGCCGCATGACAGGCGATGTGGGCCTGGCAGGCGATCGCCGCGCTGGCGCGCGGTTCATTCCGGCTCTTCACGCAATCCAGGAAATCCCGGACGTGGAAGTCCGCCGGATAACCACCAATCTTGGCGCCCTTGCCGACTAACAAGGCGGGTGAACTCGAGGCAATCTCGGCGTTATCCCCCGTCTCGACCCAGCCCGTTTCGCCTTCGAACCGCACCGGGCAGGAGCCCAGCGGGAGCCAGCCGTCATCGCGAATCACCAACTCCACGCCGCTGGCGTAGCGGGCGTAGATGCGCCCATCGCGCGGCTCATACTCCACCGGCGCGGTTTTATCCGCATCCGCGGCCCATTGGCAGAGATCCACACAATGCGACCCCCACTCGAGGCAACCGCCGCCCACCATGCCGCCCCCTTTCTCGAAATTAAACCCATCCAGCAACTTCTTGTTGAAGGGCCGCCAGGCAGCGGGCCCCAGATACAAATCCCAGTCAACCTGCTCTTTGTCAGGCTCGGGTTCGGCCGGTTCCCAACCGCTGGTATGCGTCGCCAGGCCGGCGGCTTGGGCATGCACGGTCTTGAGCTTGCCCAAACGTCCGGTGCGGGCCAGATCCACCGCGAACATGAAATTGGGCAGGCTGCGCCGTTGCGTGCCGGCTTGAAAGACGCCCCCGGAACGCCGGAAAGCCTCGGCCAATTCCAGGCTTTGCACGATGTTCTTCGTGGACGGTTTTTCGCAGTAAACATCCTTGCCCGCCTTGGCCGCCTGAATCGATGCGGTGGCATGCCAATTGGGTCCGGTGGCGATCAGGAACGCGTCAATGTCCGGCCGGGCCAGCACCTCGCGCAAGTCGCGATACATGGCGCAATTCTCATTGCCATATTTGTTGTCCGCCATTTTCTTCACGGCCTGCCGACGGGCCTCTTTGACATCGCAAATGGCCACGAATTGGACATCTGGTTCATGCAAAAAGCAGCCCAACACGTAGGAGCCCCGGTTGCCGATTCCAATGGCGCCCAGGACGATCCGTTCGCTGGGGGCCACGCCGCCATCGCGGCCCAACACCGCGCCACGCACGATTTGAGGCGCCATTAAAAGGGCGCTTGCCTGCATGGCGGTTTTTAAGAAATGACGCCGATTCAGGCCATTGGCTTTATCGCCTTTGCCCACGCCAGACACCCGTTCCTGCTTATTCATATTTGTGTGTTTATTGGTTTGTTATTTTGTTGATGATGGTCACGCGCCGCCCTACGCGGAGGGGTTGCCCTTGTATTGATTCGTGTTCATAGCTGGACATTGAAACGTTTAGGCGGACTTGTCGAGAATGAAGGCATCTGAATATCCACAGAATCGCGAGTCTGTTTTGGAGCCGGGAATTGCTTTAGAGCCTGTTTTTAAAACTCCGGACGGCCTTCTCTGGCCCTGTTGCGTCGGATTTGTCTGAAAATTGTCTGAAAACCCAGGTTGAAAATGTTTGCAACCGTGTAAGTGGTTGCAAACAAATAGGTTGAAGTGGTGGAGGCGGCGGGAGTTGAACCCGCGTGCCAGGTCAATTTACCAGCCGCGACTACATGCTTAGTCAGAAGAGAGTTTTCGGTTACTGGATAACGTTCTGACTCGAATCCAGTCGCCTAGTCGGCATGTAATAATCTTCGGCTTCATTCGCGCCCACTCCGTTTGTCGCCTACGCCTGCTGTTTTCGCTCACCACCTTAGCAGGTGTCCGCTGATGAACGCCACGGCACTTAAGCCGCGAGAGCTAATTCTTCGTTAGCATTTGTTTTTTGGTTCGATTTTTAACGAGGCCAACGAACCGTCCTCGGCATGCCGCCTCTGGCGCATTCACATGGTCGAAACCAGTACGCCCCCACTATCGGCGTCCCAAATATAAGTGCCCTCCGCTGGAAAGCAAGGAGCGACCTCGCCTGAGGCTGAGGCGCGCAGAGCGAGGGGTTCCATTAAGAGACGTTGGCTTTTGACCGAAGATTTTTGCCTGCTCCCGGTGTATGCACATGTCCCTCCAACGGTTTTACTTTGCTTACGAACTCTTTTTGACCTTCCAGGCCATGTCCAGCAAATCACGGTTATAGGGCTCAGGCACCACCCCTTCCGTGGCATACTTATAAAGCGCGCAACGATAAACGTGCCCCGCAACACTGGAAACATATGCCATCAAAAGCAGGCCCAGCACCCACAACACTCCGGCGATGAGGATCAGCCATCCACTCTTTAAAAGGTAGGCAGCCACCCCCGCCAGCAGCAGCGGCAGCAATGAACCCACAAAGATCACCAGGCTCCCCGCGGAAAATCCGAGGTAGCCGATCAATCCCTCACCCCACGTTCGCTTCAACGTCATTGCGGATTGCTGGAGCACTTTTATCGGATTGCGCATGGATTGCTCCTGGATGATCACCGGAATCGCAAACACCGCTGCAACGCTCCAGGCTATGCCAATGAAACCGGTTATAACCCGTCCAACCAGCGGCAGCCGTTCCTCAATGGAACGAATGATCCAACCGACAACGCCCGCCAAAAGCGACCAGGTGAGAATGGAGGGCAATCGATTCCATGCCGCTGAGAGACCGCGCCGGAAGGAAACTCCCCGGCCATCGAGCGCTGCGATGATTTCGCTGTAAAAAGCGACATTGAAAAACGTGGCCAGAAACATCGACACAAAATAAATCGCAAGCATGCAAACCGACCCCCAGGGGAAGCCATGCGCGGCGCCGGGATTTCCAGAATTGTCCACCGCGGCGGGTTGCCCGGTGAGCAGAACACCCAGCGATTGAGAGGCAACCACGGCGGAGTCGCGGGGTTTGGGCGCATTGGCGGGCGCAGGGAGGTAATAATCCTTCAGGGCCACCCAATGCTGCTTTTGGCTGAGGTGGTAGCCGGTGTCATGCAACACCACTGGGAGCGCCATCGCCGACAAAAAGAAAAGCCCGATGCACACCGTCAGAAACGTGGTCAGGACTGGAAACCAAAGCAGTTTGCGATACCGAAGGGTGACGTTAATGGAGGCCTTGAACAGCTCCCAGCTCTGCTTGAATTTCGTCGTCATAGGGTTGAGACATTTCTTTTTTTGATAAAACTAAGGAGTTCGCTTTCCGTCACACCGCTGCCCGCCGCTTCTGTCAGCAGTCGGTGGTAAAGATTATTGAGCCTGGCCTTCTTTTCATTGGCGGCAGGCGCGGACGCGGGCGCGGCCGGCTGGGCCTGGATGAAGGACCCGCTGCCGCGTTCGCTGACGATCGTCCCCTTCAATTCCAGCTCCCGGTAAGCCTTCGCCACCGTATTCGGATTCACATTCAGGCGCTCGCTCAGCGCGCGGATGGTGGGCAGTTGATCTCCCGGCTTGAACGACCCCTCCGCCACCGCCGCGCGGACATGATTGATGATCTGCCTGTAAACCGGGATGCCCGAGTGATACTCGACCTGCCATTGTTCCAACCTGTTGCCGGTTATCGTCATGATTGACCTATTAAACTAATGTACTAATACACTAGCGCAATCTTCAGACCGCGTCAAAAATTATCTCGAACTTTTTTCCCCATTGCGATCCCCGCGTGCTTGGGTGCAGGACAAAATTCTTCAGGATATGGAAAAAGCCTTTAAAACGACATGGAAGTGCGTCCGGGGCTTTGTCCTTGCAGGCCGGGTGCCCCCCCCACCCGGCGTCCGGAGAACGGCCACACTCAGCCGAATTGTCCGAACGCGCGTTCCACCTCCTCGCCCCAAACGTGAATTGGCACGTGTGGGGAGCCGTATTAGGGGATCCTTTTATAGTCCTTGCTTTCCTGCCGAAGAATTTTGTCTTAAGTCCATCGAAGTTTTGAATTCACCCTTTCCCTCGGTGAGTTTTATCAAATGTCAAACTCCCCTTCGGCATCCGCCAACCATTATTTGCATTCTCAAAATTGGGCAACATTTACTGGAATTCATGGAAATCCGGTCTAAAATATAATTAAGATCAATGCAAACCCCACAGTGGGTTTGCGGAAGGGAATCGCTTATGAACCCGGACTCTCACAATCCTAACCCGGCTCAGGACAGCTCAGGCGGGCTGCGGCCACCGGAAAGCCGCCAGACGGTTTGCATGAAGAAGATCCTCTCGCCGATCGATTTCTCCAAATCATCCGTTAAAGCATTACAGTATGCATCCGCCCTGGCCGTTCAGTTTCAAGCCACGCTGATTCTGGTTCACGTTGTCGAGTTTTCGTTTGTCGGCTCAGAATTTGGCGCCGTGGAACTCTCTCAAATCGAATCCGACATGCGGGAGAACGGGCGCAAACAACTCGAGTCGCTTTCAGAAAAACTGGTGGATTCGCGCTTGGAAACCAAAATGATCATTGCCTCTGGTCATCCCAGTATTGAAATCATCGAAACGGCAAAGGAAGAAGCAACCGATCTCATCGTCATCGCCACTCATGGCCACTCGAGCCTCGCGCATGTCATTCTGGGCAGCACGGTCGAACGTGTCGTCCGCCATGCATCATGTCCAGTCCTGGTGGTCCGCGATGAGGAACGCGAATTCGTGGCAATCGACAAATAACGGGCCTGCACTCCTTACCGCGTCGAATCCGTCGTCGATTGGGCCGCAACAAAAGCCGCTGAAGCCGCAATCAATTCGTTCAATTTGGCCACCGCCCGACCGGTATCGATCAACTCTGCGGCAAGCGTCCAACCTTCCGAGATCGAACGCGCTTTCCCCGCCACAAACAATGCGGCGCCGGCATTCAGCAGCACGGCCTCGCGTTTCGGCCCACGATCCTGCCCCCCCAACACCCGCCGGACAATTTCGGCATTCGTCTCGCGATTGCCACCCGCCAAATCGCTAATGGAGATGGGCTGGCTGCATAAATGGTCAAAACGGTTGGTTGTCACATTGAATCCCCGTTCCTGATAAAACTCCGCCATCGTGTTTTCCCCAAATGGCGACATTTCATCCATGAAACCTTCGCCCGCTTGTCCGCTGACCACCATGGCCCTCCGCAATCCGAGCTCTTGCAGCACTCGGGCCAGTGTCTCGCACCACTGTGGCGAAGGAACCCCCACAATCTGGCATGTCGGTCGCGCGGGATTCAGAAGCGGCCCCAGAATGTTGAACACCGTCCTTTGACCGCGTTGGGCGCAAAGTTTCCGTGCCGGAGCAATACCTTTGAACGCGGGATGAAACCGGGGCGCAAAAAAGAACGCAAACCGGTGCTCGCGCATCCAGCGCGCCGCCTCCTCAGGACTCAATTCCGTCCGAATCCCCAGGGCTTCCAGCACATCGGCGCTGCCGGATTGCGACGTCACCGCCCGGTTCCCATGCTTGGCCACCGCAATCCCAGTCGCCGCCACAATAAACGCCACGATGGTCGAAATATTGAACGTATTCAGCCGATCCCCGCCGGTTCCGCACACGTCCATGATGTCTCCTTCGCGAGTCACCGCATCCAACGGCGGCTCCACGGACATGCTTCGCATCGCCCTGGCGAACCCGGCAATCTCCCCAATCGTCTCACCCTTGCCCGCCAATGCGGCCAAAAAATCCGCCTTGGGCTCAACGGGCAATTCCTCCTGAATCAAATCATGGACCGCCATCTTAATTTGATCGAAGCTCAGTTCCCGACCGGATGAAACGATCTGCGTTAATGTCCCAATCACAGAACCATTACTAAGCCAATACCAACGGTCTGAAAAGTTTGATTTAGCTAAAATCGACGCTTTGCAGGCTTTGTGGAAACCTTGCACTGATGGCATCAGAACGCTAAGAATCGCCCGAATGGATAGTGTATCGCAAAAAATGACGAATGTGCTCCACACCGCAACACCGGATTTATTCCGGATCGCTGTGGCGCGGGCTTCGCAGTTGCTTAAAACTGGCCACGTCGTCGCTTTGCCCACGGAAACGGTCTATGGCCTCGCTGCAAACGCCTTGGATCCGCAGGCGGTGGCCCATATCTTCGAAGTCAAGGGACGCCCAACCCACAATCCGATCATCGTCCATGTCGCCAGTCTGGAAATGGCCCGCCAATGCGTCGCAACATGGCCTCCGCTGGCTGAAAAAATGGCCAAAGCGTTTTGGCCCGGCCCGTTAACCCTCGTTTTGCCCAAAACAGCCATCATTCCAGACATCGTTACCGCGCAGGGTCCAACGGTCGGCATACGCTGGCCCGGCCACCCCGTCATGCAAGCCGTCATCCAAGCCTGCGATTTTCCGCTGGCCGCCCCCAGCGCCAACACCTCCAACCGCATTTCCCCTACCACGGCCCAGCATGTATGGGAGGACCTGGGTGATAAAATTCCACTCATTCTCGACGGCGGCCCCTGCCAGATCGGCATTGAATCCACCGTTTTGGACCTGTCCCAATCCCCGCCGCGATTGTTGCGTCCGGGCATGATCCATGCCGAAGCCATCGCTGCGGTCATTGGCCAGTTAAATCTCGACTCCCATCCCGCCGCCGGACAACTCCGCAGCCCTGGCATGCTAAAGAAGCATTACGCGCCCAAGGCAAAGCTGATCATTGCGCAATGGCACGATGGACCGGAATTGGAAAAAATCATCGATAGTTTCAAACCCACTTACTCCAATATCCATGTGCTGGCGCTCAACGCCGTCCCCCCGAACATTCCTGTGCATCGGATCGGCGTCATGCCGCGCGAACCGCTCGCCTTTGCCCGGTGCCTTTATTCCGAACTGCATCGCTGCGATACCCAGGGCGCCAGTCTTATCCTCATGGAAATCCCCCCCGAAACCCCTCCCTGGCGCGCGATCCATGACCGCCTTAAACGCGCCGCAGCCTGAGCGCCGGACCCATCCCCTTCCCCGCCTGAGGGATAACCCTGCCCCGCTGATTCACCCTGTGCAATGGGCCAATCAATCGTTGTTCTCAAAGCGTTGACACCCGTTCGTTAAGCGATTATTTTGTCGCGCCTTATGACGGTCCTGAAAGACTCATTGATTGAACTTATCCGGCGCACTTCGGCGGAAATCCCCGACGATGTTCAGCGCGTGCTGCTGCAATCCCTTGAAAACGAAACCAAGGGAACCATTGCCAGTTCTGCGCTAAACATCATTCAAAAAAACATTGAAATGGCTAAATCGAAGTCGCAACCGATTTGCCAGGACACCGGCAGCGTGTTGTTCTTTGTCGATGTTCCAAAGGATTACGATCAAATCCTCTTTGAGGAAACCGCTCGCGCAGCCGTCAGCGAAGCCACAAAACTCGGCTACTTGCGGCAAAACTCCGTGGACTCCCTCACCGGAAAGAACGACGGGACCAACGTGGGTCCTGGAGCCCCCACATTTCACTTTCACCAGCATCGTTCCCCGGAAGTCCAGGTGCGTCTGGTCCTCAAAGGCGGCGGTTGCGAGAACGTCGGGGGGCAATACTCCCTGCCCATTGAAAAACTCAAGGCCAACCGCGATCTGGACGGATGCCGCAAAGCGATTCTGGACGCCGTCTTGCAGGCTCAAGGCAAAGGCTGCGGACCCGGTGTTCTGGGCGTTTGCATCGGCGGAGACCGGGCAACCGGCTTTGCCTCTTCCAAGGAGCAGTTGCTTCGCAAACTCGATGATCGCAATGCCAATCCTGACCTGGACAAATTGGAGCAGGACATCCTGAAAACCGGCAACGAACTGGGCATCGGCCCGATGGGATTTGGCGGCAGGACCACGCTCCTGGGCGTGAAAATCTGCGCCATAAACCGCGTGCCCGCCTCCTATTTTGTGAGCATCAGCTATATGTGTTGGGCCTTCCGTCGCCAGGGCATCACGCTCGACACCAAGAGCCAGATCCAAACATGGTTATACTAAAAGGCTTATGATTCATCTTACCGCTCCATTTACCGAAGACAAAATCCGCGCCCTCAAAGTGGGCGATGAAGTGCTCATTTCCGGCACCCTCTTCACCGGACGCGATGCCGCGCACAAATATTTGCACGACGGTGGCAAATTGCCGGCCGGAGTCACTTTTCAAGACGCCATTGTTTATCATTGCGGCCCTGTCGTTCTGGGTGGCAATGGTAATTGGAAGGTCGTCGCCGCCGGGCCGACCACTTCCGCCCGCGAAGAACCCTACCAGGGCCAGATCATCAAGGATTTCGGCCTGCGCGGCATCATCGGCAAGGGCGGCATGGGTGACCGCACCCTCGCGGCCTGCAAGGAAAATGGCTGTGTTTATTTGCACGCCATTGGCGGAGCCGCCCAGGTGCTCGCCGAATGCATCAAGAAAGTCCGCAACGTCTATTTCGAAAAGGAATTCGGTTCACCGGAAGCCATCTGGGAACTCGTTGTCGAGGACTTTCCGGTCGTTGTGACCATGGATTCCCACGGCAATTCGCTCCACAAGGAAATTCTGGCCAGAAGCTCCGCCGCGCTGGCGCAACGCGTGTAACCGGCAATTTTTCCATTAATCTCTCGCGACCACGGGCGGCCTCAAGCCGCCCGTTTCTTTGTTCAAACTCTGCCGCCGTCTGATTTCCCCACAATGGTCATGGACCGTTCGTTCAAATTCTCAGATGCTTTTTAAAGTCCTATTTGCTTGAATCCAGCATGGCGGCCGGTTAATCCTTCCCCACTAATTCAACATGGGCGCGGGAATGCCTTTGTCGGATGGACTCCCAAATATGAAACAATCGCAATTGAGGTCGGATATATTAATAATGTGTTCGGTCGCTTTCTTGCTATACATCCCTTTCATATTCCTTGGGTATGGGGCCGACAGCGACAGTTTCCTCGTTCTTGAAACGGGCCGTGGCTTTCTCAAAACCGGCCAATACCTCCCCTCCAGAAATCCCGGTTTCATTGTCTATGAGGCCGTCACCCTCCTTCTCGACCAATTGGGGGGAAGCCTGCTCTGCAATCTGGGCACGCTTGCCATGGCTTTGCTGTGCGTCGCCAGTTTCATTTACATCTGCCATCGATTTGAAATCCAGAATCGCCGCCTGCTCGCCACCATTCTCATCCTCCACCCCGTTTTTTGGTCCCAGGCCGCCTGCACCATGGACTACGTCTGGGCCTTGGGCTTTTTGCTGGGGGGCACCGCATTGCTCTTTAAGGAAATGCACAAAACCGCAGCGGTCCTCTTTGCCTTGGCCATCGGCACAAGATGCACCAGCGTGCTTACGGTCATTCCCGTCCTCGCATATTTTTATTACGTGAACAAAAGCACGCGCATCAAGTTCATCGTATGTGGACTCATCACAGTCGCCATCGCCACCGTCTTTTATCTCCCCTCGTTCGCTCTTGCTGGTTGGACCCTCAAATTCATGAAGCCCGGCTATATCCATCCGGAGGCATGGACCCCCTTCCTGAAACTGGTGAAATGGGGTTACCGAAATATTTACTTTTGGGGACTGCCAACGATCTTTTTCCTGCTCCTGATGGCATGGTATGCCTGCGGATTTCTGCGAAATGCAAATAATCGCTCCCGCTGGTTCCCGATTCTCGCCTTGTGCGTCGGCGTAATCCTGCCCTGCGAAGCCATGTTCATGGTCGCCCCGGCAGAGATTCCCTATTTGCTCCCAATGCTTCCGTTTGCGCTCATGGCCGCCGGAATATTATTGGAACAAAAAACACAATTGCTCGTGGCACTCACCGCTTTGCTGGTCTTCTACAGCATCGTGAACTTCAACATCGCCCAGCCAAACGTGAAACAAGCCGCCACCGGCGCTCATTTCGGTCTCTGGATGGAGCCTGGTTACATGATTAAGGAAGTGCAGGATCGCATGACAATGACCCGCGCCGTGGAGGCAAACCATGGCAAGGTTCCGCAGTCGGATCAATGAAGCGCCGCCCGCCGGATCATCCGGGATAAACCGGATGCGCGACAAAATTCAGGAAGCTGGCAAAAGCCAAAACCGCACGAACCCAGCCAGGACGCCCGTCCGCTGTGTGCGCCATCAAGTCCGACGCGGTGGCAGCTCCCAATGAGGGCGTGCCTTTTTTTCCTTCCAACTGATATATTCCTCCTGAACCAACCCCACGCGGCGGCACCACTCAAACCACCGGTCAAGTCCTGGTTTAAATTTGTCACTTTTTCCTGAGTCTTATTTCTTTCGGTTTCCGGTCGGAGGGAATCTTCCTCCTGTCCCACACCTTCAGGAGGAGAGCAGTGCCCCTTCGGGGGAACGGAGGCTTTGGCACGAAGTGCCAATGCCGTAGTGGACCCGAAGGGGCACTGTGGCGCGGACCCTCCCCTCTCAGGCCGGTATGGCTTCTTAGTTATACTCGACGGTTCCCCGGATGTGAACGGCCTCGGGCACCTGGTAATTCAATGCCGTATGCAATCGGCGCGTATTGTAGAGATTGACAGCCTGACTGATTACTTTGCGCGCCAGCGCCTTGGTCTTAAATCCATACCCTATGCCATACTCCTGCTTTAGGATGCCGTTGACCCGTTCGGCCATCGCATTCTCCGCGCAATGATCCTCCTCCGTCATGCTGATGGACAGGCCGCCCAACTTCAACCGATCCACATACTCATGACTGGCATACTGACAGCCACGATCCGAATGATGGATCGGATTGAATCCCCTGGGCAGTGCCGCCAGCGCCATCTCCAACGCCTCAAGCGTCCCCCTGGTTTCCAGCGTCTCATCGGCATGGAAACCCACGATCTTGCGCGAATACTTATCCGTGATCAGCGACACATATAAAAAACCCTCGTCGGTCCGCACATAGGTCATATCCGCCACCCAAACCTCATTGGCCCGCTTCACCTCCCGTTCCTTGATCTCATTGTGAAACACCGGCAAACTGGGATTGTAATGGGTTGTCTGGGGCCATTGCCGGGGCAGCGGCGGCACCAGCAAATCCCGCTCTCGCAACTCTTCAAACAGGCGGTCCCGCCCCATTTTTACTCCGGCCTTTTCCAGGGCTGGCTTGATCGTCCTGTGGAGCTTTCGCGCCCCGATCCGTGGATGCTTCCTGCGCTCCTGACGCACTAAATCCGCCACAAGGTCGCCCTCCACTTTCTTGCGCATCCGCCGCGTGCGCCCCGCATAGAAGTTCTGGCGGCTCATCCCCAGTCGGCGACACACCCCTTTGACCGGCACCTCCTGATCCGCCGAACCTCCCCTGACCGCACAATGGGCTATTTCCCAGCCACTTTTTTTTTGAACTCCGCCACATCCTTAATCCCCGCCCGTTCGCAGGCCACTTGGATGGTGGCACGCTCGATCGCCAGATCGATGTGCGCATCGGCCAACGCTTTCTCCAAAGCCTTGATTCGCTTCTTCATTTGATCCCGTTCATTGAATTCTTTAGGTGTTTCCACGCGTATGACCTTTCCTAAATCGCCCCTGCCGTACTTGCGAGTCCACTTTTGGACGGTGCCCGTGCCCTTTATGCCGTACTTTCGCCGCATCGCCTCAAAGGACATTTCGCCCTCTTCCAGCTCCCGAACCACAGCCATTTTAAACGACTCACTGTACCTTATCCCCACCCTTCGAACACTGTTTTGTTGTCTCATTAGTGACAACCTATTTTAGGACGGGACCAGTCGGTCAATTGTCAATTGTCAATTGTCCATTATCCATCCTGCCGCATTCCCCTCACCTTTTAATGGTACACATGAGCCCATAACCGAACCGTTCTTTGGCAAACCCCTGCTGCCCGCTTCAGTGATTGGAGCCAGCACCCCCTGAACGGGCGAACCGTTCAGTCGATCAACACAATATCAAGGCATGGGTTTCACCCTTAAAACCACTTTCGTTTCGCCCCCTTTGGCCTCAATAGAGCCACCGGAGTTATTGAAATAAGCTGTGAGCAGAGCAAATCCTTCGCAGGTATGTTCAAAGTTGAATCGTCCTTCACGATCTGTGCGCACTCTGGTAAAGGGTTGTTCTCTTCCAGAAAGGTTCACAGAAAAGTTCGCAACCGGCTTGTCGTCCGCATCGAGAACCTGGCCGGCGAGTCTTAAATTGGCTGGCTTTAGTTCTACTGTTTCCAATTCTTGGCGAATGGCCTTTGTGGCCGCCTTAAACTCGGGAACATGCTTTTCTCCATATCCCGGTGCCGCGACCACCACGCCGTATTTTCCACCGGGTGGAAGCGCGGGGATTTCATATCGCCCTGGAGTATTAGTCCGTGCCACGCCCTCCAAAAACACACCGTTTTGATCTGTCCAAAACACTAGCTTGGCGGTCACGTTGGGTATGAGGCTGCCACCAGATTCAGCACGGCCTGCCAACGTCATCGCCGGAGCCAATTTCAGGTCAAACGGACCACTGTCCTCCTCAATTTCCTGCGCCACAGCCAGATTGTGCTCCACGTCCCGGACAAACAGGTACATCTTGACTTCACTTAATCCAAACTTTCGTTTGTTCATGACCTGTTCAAACTTGCCGTTTGCGTCCGTTTTTAAATCGCGTGCCCCGGGATTCTCGCCACCTATAATTCTCACCGCCACACCAGCCGCAGGTTTGCCGTCCGGCATTCGAACGATTCCGCTGATTTTGTTCGGATGCGTGACTTCAATCTCGATGCGATTCGTCCTGCCAGTCTCCACTTTGGCGGAACGCTGATACCCTGCGTTGGTTTGATGGTTTGCGCTGACCTGATAATCACCCGGACTTAATCGCAACCGTGCGATACCGTTGCTGTCGGTCGTGGCATCGGATTGGTAACTGTGTTTGTAAGCGTTGACGTGGAATTCTGACTGCGGTTTGTGGTCCTTCTTTCCCAGCACCACCACTTCCAGCATACCCCCATGTGTTGCGATCACCTCCAACCCGCGATTTGTCTGCCCCGCCTTTACTGAAACTGTAACTTGTTCCGCGACCCAATCCGAAGTCGCGTTGGTGCCAAACGTTGCCTGAAGGTGGTAAGCACCGGCAGATACATCGTTAATGCGAAACGTGTTGTCCGAATTGGCTTGCACTGGCAGAAGCCCGTCTGTAGCGAAATAATGCGAGGCAACAGCTTGTAATTGAAGCAGAACTAATGGCAACGTTTGATTGGTTTCCCCCCAGATGACTTTGCCTTCGATACTGCTGACCTCTTCCACTCTCAGTTGAATGTCTTTTTGACCTGCGCGGTAGCGCGCCGTGTTGGGATTGGCAAACTCGAACGGTCCAGGGTGCAGAGCTTTGCCAGGGAGCTTGATCGCTAAACCAGCGATGGCGTTGGTCGGAAAATTCTCGATGCGGAAACGCCCGGCGGCATCAGTGAGAGCGGAAAAGCAATCATGTGCCAGTTTCCCCTCGAGATAATTGTCAGGTCGATTGTCATCCACCCCGGCAGTATCAGGAAAAGCCGCCTCCACGAAAACTTCGGTATTCGTGACTGGTTTATTTGATTCGTCTACCACCGTGCCAGCCAAGGTCCCCGGCAGAGTCATAACCATTGTTTGTTTCGTCGCAGGAACCGAATCCTTCTTGTAGCTCAACAGTTGCCACGCTGGAGCCATGCCAGTCTTTCGAGCCAACAGAAATCCATATTCGTGTGACACTTGAAATTCAAACGTGCCATCGGCACCGGTCATTGTTTGCTTTTTCAATTCCGGATCGTGCGGCAGGTACAAAGCTCCCTCATGGCGCCAATGCTCAACCGTGGCTCCCGCCACGGGCTTACCAGTTGCGTCAATAATCTTGCCAGACCATTTGAATGTATTCCCGTTTGCGCCCGTAACCGGCACAATGGTTGCAACATTTTTCCCAGCCTTTTCCCCGTCCTTGTTTTGGGTAAACTTGCACCCCGCTGAAACTAGGACCAAGGCCAGCACCATGCCGCACGCCGCATAGGTGTGGTTTCGTTTCCATGTGCCCAAATTCAACCCCAGGTGGCGCAGCCGCTGCGTGATCTGTGCAGTGCCGTTCGCAGTGAGTTGCGTTTCCACCTTGGGAATGTCCAGCACGCGCAGCGCGAGTTGGGCCAGTATGCGCGGATACGAAGCGAGTTCTCCCATCTGGCAGGACGCCATGCGGTCCGCCTCCTCTTCGCACGCGAGATTGTGGGCGGCTGGAATCTTCCAAACCAACGGGTGAAACCAAAACACAGCCTTCATCCACCGCCAACCGACACACCAGAATAAATCGTTCTGCCTCAGATGCGCGATTTCGTGGCCCAATAAAGCTGCTGCCTCTGCTTGAGAAAGGCTCTCCACCAGTTTGCCGGGAAGCATGATTGTGGGCTTGAACACTCCGAAAACAAACGGTGACACGGCTGAATCGGATACCAACACCTGGGCGGCTCGCCTGACCCGCAACCGCTGCAATATTTCACTCGCCAGCTCTGTAATTACCGCGCCAGCCGGCCTGGCATTCCTCTTCAACACAGAAAGCTGGACCATCCATCGCACCAGCCGAATCGCCCCGCAAATGCCGCCCACGGCCCAAATCGTGATAAGAATGGTCCGCCATGGAATCGTTGCGGCAACTTTGGCAACTGGACGGACCTCAGTATCCAGAGTCGTTCCAACTTTTGTAGAAACTGTCGCCATAATCGGTCGCTCTTTCCCAACCTCCATCGTGTCACGCGCCGCACCCCTCGAACCTGCCGCCGATGTTACCGGGGCATTATCCGCATAATCATGAATGGGGATTTGGACCACGGACACCGGAAACAACTGCACGATGGGCAGCGCAAGCCCGAAGCAGAAAATGCCGCGCCACAGAATCAGTCGCCAGCGGGCATCTTTGGATAGAAGCAGCCCATGCGCCGCCCATCCCAGCGCGAGCAGCACCGTCCACTTCAGGAGAATCTCAAGAACCGGCGATTGGGTAAGTTCGAACAATACTTTCATAATTATTTCCTTTTCCCCTTTTGCGATGCGGTGCGTCGGATCAACTCCAGATCCTCCGGCTTGATGTCCCCGGTCTCCACCAATTGCGCCAC
The DNA here is from genome assembly GCA_963664225.1 of Verrucomicrobiia bacterium. Taxonomy (GTDB): domain Bacteria; phylum Verrucomicrobiota; class Verrucomicrobiia; order Limisphaerales; family UBA1319. The sequence continues at coordinate 5,014,168 of OY760937.1, read as the reverse complement.
CAGTTCCTGGCTCGAACCTCCGGCAAAAACCCGTGCCATCGTCTGGATCATGTCTTGGAGCAGAGTCTTCTTTTTGACGCACGCGCCATAAAAAAATGCCTTTCCCTGGAGCTTCCGGGTAATGTGGCCTTTTTCCACCAGGTTGACAAGAACCGATCGCAGGGTAGCATTTTCAATCGGCCACGAAAAACGGCTCTGGACTTCAGCCGGTTTCAAATCGCCCCCCTCCCAAAGGATTCTCAACGCCTCCAGCTCGTTTTGATTGAGAGAATTCGTTCGCATGTGTGATATATTCACACATATCGATTTTCACGTCAACATAAATGTGTGATTATTTCACATGCTTCTGGCACGAAAGCAATTGCTGGGCAATGCCACGCCGTGACGCAATGGAACAATGAGGGGATTATTGCCTCACATTATTCTGTTCATCCTATCCATCCATGTATATTTTCATTATGTGTTTCAACGACAACTTTATCTCTGAGGTTGCCCCGATTTGACGGACACAGGAGCGGAGCGAAACTTAATGAAAAACCGTATGAAGCAATCTGTGATTCCCGATTCCAAGACTCATCCGAAGTATGATTCTGCATTTAAGCAGGAAGCCGTGAACCTCTGGAAATCCAGCGGGAAATCGGCAGCCACGGTGGCGGCTGAGTTGGGGATAAAAATGGAGCGGCTCTATGCCTGGCGCGCAAAATATGTGCCGCTGCCAACAGGGGAAGGAGCCGAAACAAAGACCCGTGAGCAGTTGCTGGCCGACAATGCCGCTTTGTTGCGCGAACTGGACTATGTGCGCCAGCAGCGGGAGATTCTAAAAAAAACGTTGGGAATTCTTTCGGACCCCCAGAGCAACGCTATCAACGGGTTGAAGCGATGAAAGTCGATCATCCCATCCGCCTGCTCTGTGAGGCCTTTGATGTGTCTTTTAGCGGCTACTATGATTGGTGCCGACGGCAAATCCAGCCTTCGTTGCGTGCCCGTCAGGACGCCGTATTGAAAGGGACCATCACAACGATTTTCAATGGCAGCCGCAAAACCTATGGCAGCCCGCGCATCCAGATCGCCTTGAAGCACCAGGGGCACTGCCATGGTCGCAACCACATCGCCCGTTTAATGCGCCAGGAAGGCCTGCAGGCGCGTTCTAAAAAGCGTTTCAAGGTCCGAACCACCGACAGCAATCATGATCAGCCCATTGCCCCCAACCGGCTGGCTCAAGCCGCGCCACCGGACCAACGCAATCAGACTTGGGTCGGGGACATCACCTACATTGCCACCGATGAAGGCTGGCTCTATCTGGCGGGAATTGAAGACCTCTACAGCCGCCGCATCGTGGGTTGGAGCATGAGCGAACATATTGACGCCGAACTGGTTCTGGCGGCCTGGAACATGGCCTGCATTCAGCGACAACCCGAACCCGGATTGCTCTTTCATTCAGATCGGGGAGTCCAGTATGCCAGTCAGGATTATCGCCGGGCGATGGAAACCTCCGGTGCCCTGGCGAGCATGAGCCGCAGTGGCAACTGCTATGACAACGCGGCCATGGAATCCTTTTGGAGCACCCTTAAACAAGAACTGGTTTATCGCCGGGTCTTTGCGACCCGAGCCCAGGCCCGACAGGCCATCTTTGATTACATCGAGACCTTCTATAATCGACAGCGTTTACACAGCACACTCAATTACATGTCTCCTGTTGACTTTGAAAATATATCCAAATAACCTATATGTGTCTTCTGTGTCCGATTTATCGAAGCAAGCCCACTCGCTCCTTGACACCGAAGCACTGAAGTTCCTGTTTTCCCATCCGTATTAGCGTTTATCAGTGCCAATTAGCGGTTCTCCCCTCCTTATCCACTCCCCATCCCGTTCATCCTGTCCATCCATGTATGTTTTCATTATGTGTTTCAAAGACAACTTTGTCTCCCTCCTTGGCACCGAAGCACTGAAGTTCCTGTTTTCCCATCCGTATTAGCGTTTATCAGTGCCAATTAGCGGTTCTCCCCTCCTTATCCACTCCCCATCCCGTTCATCCTGTCCATCCATGTATGTTTTCATTATGTGTTTCAATGCCATTATTGTCTCGCTCCTTAACTCCGGCGCATTGTCCATTGTTAATTATCAATTATCCAGCCCCCATCCTGCTCATCCATCCATGTTCGTTTGCCTTCTTGTCCTGCCTTGCGGCAGGATTGCGCTGGACAGCCGATTGCCTCGGACTCTTAATGTTTCCCTGATTATGATCATGAGTATGCGCAGAGCCGCCATGTGCGGATTGATTTTGGAACTTGCAGTTGCCGGAACCGTTCTTCAAGCGGCGGAAACCCCCACAGTGGCGGGCAAATCCACCGCCGTGAGCAGCGTCGAATTATTTGCGGACGAAATCCTCGCCAGGGGGAAGGACTTTCAAATCAAGAGCAGCCAGGTCGAAAAAGCCTTCACCGAATTGAAAGCCAGCCTCGCCGCCCAGGGCCAGGGCATACCCGAAGCCAAACGCGACGAAGTCGAACGCCAGGTCCTCGAACGCCTCGTCAACGTCAAACTCCTCTCAGCCAAAGCCACTGCGGACGACAAAGCCAAAGCCAAAGAGGCCGCCGCGAAATCATTTGACGAATATCGCAAACGCTGGCCCTCCGAAGACGCCTTCAACCGTCAACTCGTTGCCCTGGGAATGGCCCCCGCAGAATTCCGCGCCCGCATGGAAGAGGAAAACCTGTTTCGCGAAGTCATCGACCGCGAAGTCAAATCCACCATAAAAATCCCGGACGAAGACATAAAAAAATTCTACGACGACCACACCGCCCAGTTCGACCTGCCCGAACGCATCAAAGCCAGCCACATCCTCCTCCTCACCCGCGATGCGCTCACCCAGCAGCCCTATACCGACAAACAATTGGACGAAAAACGCAAACAAGCCGACAAAGTGCTCACCCGCGCCAAGGCAGGCGAAGACTTCGCCGCCCTGGCCAAAGAATTCTCAGACGATCCCAATTCACGCGATCAAGGCGGGGACCTGGGCACCTTCGCCCGCGGTCGCATGGTTCCTGAATTCGACGCCGCCGCCTTCTCCCTCGAACCCAATAAAATCAGCGACCTCGTCTCCACCAAATTTGGCTTTCACATCATCAAGGTGACGGAAAAATTACCGGCCCGCAAAACTCCCTTCGATGAAGCCAAAAAAGATATCGAATCCTATTTGTCCACCCAGGAAGCCCAGAAAAAACTTCCCGACTACCTCAAAAAACTCCGCGACGACGCCGGAATCGTCTTCGTGAAAAAATAAAATCGCAGTCAACCGTGGCAACCCAAAGTCAACCGGTTGAACGCAAAAAGACACACCCTCCCGGTCGATGACTTGAAGCGGTTGCGAAAATCGAAACCCGTGTTGGGACTCCCCGCCGGAAACATCGGATGCCTCTGGCAGCCAACCCTTAACGTTGAAAACTAACCTTTTGAAAGTCCGAATTCGACCCATGAGCGACGAATAACGGACCACTTGCCATTACCCCCATGCCCGATTCATGAAAAGTGGACCTGGTGACGGCAGGCGCCGTCATCCCTCGAGCCTGACTATCATCCCCAGTCCAAACTTGCGTCTGCAATGCAAGTGGCAGCGGCTCAACCCAATCCCGAGCCTCGGGCCTGGGCAAAGGATACCGCCGCAACGTCTCGGAAAACCGTAGCCCAACAAAAACCCCGCCGCAGATCACCACCCCATACGCAACCGCTAACACAGGCCGAAACTCAAAAATCGCCATCACCCGCTCAATCGCATTGGGCGGCGGAGGAGGCGGCATCGACTCAATGCGCTCGCGCACCAGCGTAGGCAACTCCTCAAAATAATCCGGCGCGGGCTGCTCCACATTCTTACAAGTCAACAACTTGCGTAAACTGTCAAATTGATCGTTCGATGACTGCATGCCAATTCATTTCATATAATCGGACAACTGCGCCTGCAACTGCTGCCGCGCATAAAACAATCGGGAACGCACCGTTCCCACATTGCAATCCATAATCTTGCCGATTTCCTCGTGCGACAACCCCTGAATATCATGCAGGGTGACCACCAGTCTATGATCCTCTGACAACGTCAGCATGGCCGTGTTCAATTTCTCCTGCAATTCGGAAAGGTTCAGATCCCGCCTCGGGGTCTTATTCGAAACAAGCGAAACGAGTTCCGGATCGTTTTCCGCGTTGAAATCCATATCGTTGAGGCTGATATGAATACGGTTCTTCCGCTGCTTGAGCAAATTGATCGTTTTATTGACCGCAATCCGGTAAATCCAGGTGAAAAAGCTCGAATCCCCCTTGAAGGATTTGAGCGCCTGATGCGCCTTGATGAAGGTTTCCTGAGTTAAATCATTGGCGTCCTCGTGGTTGGACGTCATATGGAAAACCGTCGCGTAGATCCGTTCCTGATAGCGACGAACCAACTCGTCGAATGCCGAAAGTTCACCCTCCCGGGCCTTTTTGACGAATTCCATCTCGTCAGAAACCCCGGATGCATCTGGCTTTATTGGTACGGGTTTCGTGGCCGTATCGCCGCTGGCGCCTGACACAATTCCTTCAACAAAAAGTTGTCCGCTTGCTTATCTGCCTGCTACAGATTAACACCCAGTTGGTCCGTTTGTTGCGCCAAAAAGGCGCAAAATGCATGCAGTGCATCACGACTTTCGCTGTTTTCAAGAATCGACAGGTGCTGGTGCGCGGCATCCAGGTATTGATGAATGACCCGGCGGCATTCTCCCAAGGCATCCAGATGATCGAGTATTCCGATAACCTCCGACAGGGCTTTCCGATCCCATGGCATGATCAAGTCGCGCAGACGTCCCCGCTGCCCGTCATCCGCGCGTTTCCAGGCCACCAGTATCGGTAAAGTAAACTTGCCATTGGCCAAATCCGTCCCCAACGACTTGCCCGCCTCGGACTCGCGCCCAAAAAGGTCCAGGCAATCGTCATACACCTGATAGGCCGTTCCCAACGCCATCCCGTAATGACGCAACGCCGTTCGAATCGGGACCGGTGCCTTGGTCTGGCTCGCACCCAGATCGCACGATAAGGCAAAGAGTTCCGCCGTTTTCATGGCGAGAATTCGAAAATATTCCGAATCCGTCAGTTGCAAATTCCCACGCTGCTGGGCCTGAATAATCTCCCCCGAACATACCGTCTTGGTTGCGGTAGCCACCGCGCGACATATTTCCGTGGTCGGAAAACCAGCCGCCAATTTCACCGCTTGGGCAAACAGGCAATCCCCCAATAAAACGGATATTTCATTGCCCCAGTTGGCCGCCAGTGTGGGACGCCGACGACGCATTTGAGCCGAGTCCATGACGTCGTCATGCACCAGCGTTGCCAAATGAACCATCTCGATGATCACCGCAACAGTTACAAGACTGTCGTTGGCCCGTCCAGACGCCGTGCCGCTCAACGCGACCAATGCCGGACGCATTTGTTTGCCCTGACTGGCCAGGGCATACTGGGCGTAACCGGCTATTTCAGGCTCAAACCCGCTGATCTGGGAGGCTAGTTGGGAGGCAACCTTCTCCAAAAATGGTTGTGCAGGCGCAGCAATATCCTTCCAGGATACTTTTACACCTTTGCAGAGGCCCGTTACAGTCGTTGCAGCCTGTTTCGTTTCAGCGACAAACATGACACGTCAAGTTACGTTTACACCCATGCCAAGTCAAACCGTTATCGTGATTTGCGCCAGATTGGCACAGTTTACCTGATTTACCACAAACGATTGGACCGAAAGGGGATCGTCACAAGCCCCATGACTGCGTATATTAAGCGATCAGGACTGGGTCATCACATCCCGCACGACCTGCAACAGAGTGTCGTTTGTAAACGGTTTGCGTAGAAATGTTTTTACACCGAGAGTCAAAACGTCCCCGAGTCCGGGCTGGGGCACCATTCCGCTGGCAGCGATGATCTTTACAGCCGGATTCATCTTCAAGAGGGCTCGAATCGTGGCCGTGCCGTCCATGAAGGGCATCAGCATGTCCGTAATAACCACCTTGATATCGGTGCCATGCCGGGCATAAAGCGTGACCGCCTCGGTGCCATCGGAAGCACATAAAACGCGGTACCCCTGGCGTTCGAGGATCTGGCGCAGCACATCCACCACATTCGGTTCGTCATCGACGACCAGGATTGTTTCGCCGTTGGCCACAGGAAGTGACTTGAATTCCTCTTTGGGAAAGGCCATGGCTGAAGAGGTATCCACCGGCAAATAAATCTTAAATTGGGTTCCCTGGCCCGGCTGGCTGTGAACCTGGATAAATCCAGAGTGGCTTTTGATAATGCCCATTACACTGGACAATCCCAAACCCGTCCCTGAATGGGGACCCTTGGTCGAGAAAAAGGGATCGAAAATCTTGGGCAGATTATCCTGCGAAATCCCCATTCCCGTATCAGCAACTGTAATAAGCACATAAGAGGCCGATTTTTGGGCCTGTGGCGCGGTGGAAAGGGCAAAATCGTCCAGCTCCACATTCTCTGCAGTCAGGGTCAGCACTCCCCCTTCCGGCATGGCATCCCGGGCGTTGACACACAGATTCATCAGAACCTGATGCAATTGAGTGGGATCGCCGTTGATTTGAATCAGGTTTGGGGCAATCTTCGTCCGCAATTCGATCGATTTTGGAAAGGTCTCAGAAATGATCTTGGCCATTTCCTCCAATAAAAATGCCGGTTGCACTGCAGTTTGCTGAATTTCAGCTCCCTTGGCAAACGCCAGCACCTGCCGGACAATCGCCGCTCCTCGCCGGGCGTTGGACTCGATGATTTCAAGCAGAGGCTGACTCGTTTCACCGGTAATCTCGTCACGCAACAAAGGAACAGCCATGATGATTGGAGCGAGCACATTATTAAGATCGTGCGCAATGCCACCCGCCAGGCGACCGATGCTTTCCAGACGTTGCGAGCGGAATATTTCGGCCTCGATACGCTTGCGCTCTGTCATGTTCGTATCCACACCGCGATAACCCAATAACTTATGGTCGTTATCGAAAATCGGCGTCCCGCTGGTTTCAATGACCAGGACCTCGCCATTCTTGTGCTGACAGGCATTCAGATGTTTGACGAACGGTATTCCTTTGTTGAAATGCTCGAAAACGGCGGTCTTGAGAGCTTGCCGTTGTTCAACCGGAAAAAGATCGTAAAAATGGAGTTTGCCAACCAGTTCCTCCGCCTGGTAGCCCAGAATGCGTGATACGACATTATTTGAATAGGTATAGAGACCATGGGCGTCCACCTCCCAAATCCACTCGCCTACATGGTCAGACACCTGTTCAAAACGATTCCGGCTTTCACGCAACGCCTCCGCCATTAACCAGCGGTCGTGAATGTCCATGCACACACCCACATATCCGATAAACTCCCCATCCAGCCAGAAAAAAGGCCGCCCGTGATCGGTCACCCAGCGGTATTGTCCGTCAGAACGCCTCAACCGATACTCCGTGACGAAAGCCTCCCGGCGGGCCATGGACTCCGAATAAACTTTGAGGCATTGCGCAAAGTCTTCAGGATGAATTCCTTCGGACCATCCACCGTGTAATTCCTGCTCCAACGACCGGCCGGTAAAAGCGAGCCATGTGCTGTTGAAATAGTCACACTCCCCACTACCATTCGCTCTCCAGATCAACGCGGGAAACTTGTCGAAAAGCGTCAGATAATAATCCCGGGACTTGCGCACCTCCTCCTGAGCCTTCTGACGTTCCACCCGCTGAAGGACTTGGTCGATCGCCCGGTTCACGGCCAGCCCCAGCCGCCCCAATCGATCCTTTAAAACAAAATCGGTCGCCCCCTTCTTCAATAACTCAATCGCAACATCCTCGCCAATGCAGCCCGATACAAAAATAAAGGGCAACTCGGAGTAATTTGCCTGTACATGCTCGAGTGCCGCCACACCGCCATAACCGGGTAGATTATAATCTGCAAGCACCAGATCGAAAGAATTGCTGGATAAGGCTTTAACGAACTCCTCTTCGCCGGTCACAGTCTGAATATTCGCTTGCACGCCACTTTCCTCCAATGTCTTTCGAGCCAGCAAGGCATCACTGGAGTTGTCTTCCAAGTGGAGGATGCGCAATGGGGTGTTCATAAAAGTGAGCATGACTGTGATGGTTCATTTGAGCGTGTGCCGCCCGCCCTACGCCAATTATGTGCGTTGGATGATAACCCGGCCATAGTCTGGCTAAAAAGTACGTGATCGCCGCTGATCAATGCAACATTAATAATTATAAACATCCTGATTCCAACGGACTTGTCCAACTTCCTAAAGGGTAAAATCCTCCAAAAGAAATATAATCTACTTATAGAATTGCGGAAGCCGAATTGTTAAAGTCGGGCCCCATGAACACCGCTGTCTGACAATTATTGGACAGCAACCATTGACTCATGAAAACTCAGACATTCATCACCAGACGCGCGCATGGAGTGTGGCTCCGTCCGTTGCAGGCGGCTGTTGCCGCCTTGATCACCTTAACCGCACTTGGATGCGCCGCGCAACCAACCCAACGCCTTAAAGTTTCCGATAATCACCATTTCCTGGTGTATCAGGATGGCCACCCTTTCTTTTACCTTGGAGACACGGCGTGGGAACTTTTTCACCGGCTCAACCGCGAAGAAGCCCAAAAATATTTGGAAAAGCGTGCCAATCAGGGTTTTACAGTTATTCAGGCTGTGGCCATTGGCGAATTGGACGGTCATGCGGGAGCCAATGCATATGGCTACTTGCCACTGACGGATATGGACCCTGCACGCCCCGCCGTAATCAATGGCCCGGATAACGACTATTGGGATCATGTCGATTTCATCGTGAATAAGGCGGAATCCCTTGGACTGTGCATCGGCTTCTTGCCCACATGGGGCCGTTACTGGCACGATCAGGTCAGGGATGGCAAACCATTGTTCAATGAGGACAACGCTGAAAAATACGGACAATGGCTCGGCGCTCGTTACAAGGACAAGTCGATCATCTGGATTCTTGGCGGCGATCGCCCTGTGGAAAACGACGCTCAGAAAAAGGTGCTCGAAGCCATGGCGCGCGGTTTGCGCAACGGAGATGGCGGCAACCACCTGATCACGTTCCATCCCCCGGGAGCCGCAGGTTCCTCCCAGTGGTTTCAAGACGCCCCATGGCTGGATTTTAACATGCGCCAAAACGGCCATCAGGCCGAATTTACAGGCACTTACACCAAAACGCGCGTGGACTACGACCGCACGCCGGTCAAACCGGTGATTGACGGCGAACCGATCTATGAGGATCACCCGGTCTCCTTTGATGCGCAACGTTTCGGACATTCGATCGCCGCGGACATTCGCCGCCCGATATACTGGGATTTGTTCAGCGGCGCCTGTGGCCACACTTACGGACACCATTCCGTCTGGCAAATGTGGCAGGAAGGCCGGCCGCCCATCAACAATCCGCTCATGCCCTGGTTTGAAGCACTGGATCAACCCGGCGCCGAACAGGTCAAATACGCCCGACAACTGATGGAATCACGCCCCATTCTCAGCCGCATTCCCGATGATTCCCTGATAGTTACGGCCAGGGTGCCGACGGCCGTTCCCGGCGCAGGCCGCAACCGCTTTGTCGCCACACGCGACGCCTCAGGTTCGTATGCCATGATTTACGCCCCAATTGGCCGCAAGTTTTCTGTGCGGTTGGACAAACTCAGCGGCGGGAAGGTCAAGGCATGGTGGTTTAACCCACGCAATGGCGAAGCGACTGAAATCGGCGAATTCGCCACGACCGGCGAAAAGGAATTCATCTCTCCAACGCCGGGAGAAGCTCTGGATTGGATCCTGGTGCTGGACGATGTCTCGCGTAAATTCGCGCCTCCGGGCAAACGTTGACCGGACTCCATATACAAAAAAGTCGCATCCGTTCTGTTTTCTTGAATAGCAAGTCAATATGATCAATCAATATTGATCATGCACATGCCCAAACATTGGATGCGATGCGGCCTTGCTGGATTGCTTGCCGCCATAACAGGCTTTTGCGCGGTTGTAAAAACGAGCGCGCAAATGGTCACTGGCGAGCGGATTCCTGGCTACAAACAAGTCTTCGGCCTTGGCGGGGAAAGCCGGGCGGCAGAATTCACGCTGGAGGAAATTCGTTCCACCCCTCCCGCCAATGTCGTCTGGCCGGGCGAACAATCCGAACTGGTCTTTAAACTCACCAACAAAAACAAAGAACCCCTGCAATGCGAGGGGCATTGGGAACTTATTCAATACGGCACGAAGAGTAAACCCAACGATGTGTGGGAACCGGATTTGTTTCAGATCGGCACAACCGTCAAAATTCCGGTCACCATCAACATCCCCGCAGGCACCAACACGGAAGTGATCGCCCGTCCGCCGCTGCCCGAAGCCTTCGGCGGATACGCACTGATCCTGGACCTTGGGAGTCACGGTCGAACCATGGCGACCACCCTGGTGCGCGCCCCGAAAGCAGACCCGGACCGTGTCCAATATCCCACCTACGCCATGGACATGCCCTGGCCTCACGAAATCAGCGTTCAGACTTACAAACTTTTCCAACGCCTCGGTATCAAGGGGTGCCGCTATGGAGTCGGCTATTTCCCCACGACCGCACCTGATTTCGCTGGACGCTGGGCGCGCCTGCGCAAGGAACTGCGCGAAATGCAGGATCACAACATCACCGTCCTGATGACCATAGGCGAAGGTGGCGCTCCGCAACCATTGGGACAGCCCCGGCCCTGGCTCAAGGAGGACGGCACAATGATGGAGAACATCAAAGAGGACTACGCCTGGATGCCCGAATACGACGCCGATTTTGAGAAATGGTGCACGATGGTTGCAGCCGAATTTGGCTGGCCCAAGGGGCCGGTTAACGCCGTTGAATTGTGGAACGAGCCGTGGGAAGGCGTCTCCATCTCAGGCTGGGGTGCGGATTGCCTGCGATTTCGGGAGATTTACGAACACATGGCCCGCGGCACCGAAGCCGGACGCACCGAAGGCCACACCCAGGTGCTCATTGGCGGGGCCTGTTCCTCCACGAATACCCGCGACAAGCTTTTTCCCGACGGTTCGGACAAGTTTTTACAGTGGCTTGATTTTGTGAGCATTCACTACCAGCCACTCGCAGCGGACCCAGCGCTCGAGCCCAATTGGATGAATCGCAAATCGCCCTATGGACCGGTGCGCGTCTGGGACACCGAAAGCTGGATTGCCAATTCCGAGGACCGCGTGGCCGGAGTGATCGCCTCCATGCGCTCGCAGGGCCAAAGCCGCACTGCGGGCATTTACGGCGGAAACGTTTATGAAATGCACTGGAATCGCGACCTTGAGAACAAACAGGTTTCCGTGGTGCATACCTGGTCGCCAGCCGTCGCCGTGGCCGCCGTCCAGCAATTCATCGGACAACGCGCGTTCAAGGGAATTCTCTTTACGAACGGTCTGCCATGGATTTATGCGTTCGATGGTTTAAAATCGGACGACGACGGCACGCTTGTTGTGCTGGGCGATCTGGGCGCTGTCTATAATCGCGACCGCACTTTGTTCCGTGGCGTGGGCAGTCTCACGCACAATGCAAAGCCCACCACTGCAAAAAGTGACGATGGCGAAAACAAACTTGCCGCCACACCGCTCATTGAGAATGCCACGCTCTCCTTCCCGGATCAAAATGGACGGTTCGTTCTCTACGATTTCTATGGAAATCCCCAGCCATCGCAGCAAGGCCAGATTGTGGTTCCACTGAATGGCCTCGGCTATTTCCTGCGCACCACAGGCGCCAAAGGTTCCTTCAAGCAACTGGTCGCCGCAGTGCGCAAGGCAAAAATCCAGGGCTACGAACCCGTGGCGTTTGAGGTCAGCGATTTCACCGTTCCCGTGACTCGCAAGCCCACGCTCAAGGTCAAGGTCACGAACATCCTCAACCGCCCCGTCAAAGGGATACTGAGTTTCTCCGTGGATGGCTGTGAGCTGGCTCCGCAAAAAATGGAGGTAAGGCTCGCGCCACACGAAACCCGCATCTATTCACCGGCTCTTTTGGCCAGCAAGGTCCGCGAGGATAACTGCTACGTCGCCCGGGTCGCGTTCGATGCCGGAAGCGATGGCTCCTGCGAGCACCAGGAAACAGTCCACGCGAACGTCGTTGCCCATCGCACCATCGAGGTCGATGGCAAGCTGGAGGATTGGAAGGATGTTTTGCCCCAGCCCGTGGGCGGTGAGGGTATTCGCGCCAATCTCACCGAAACCGCCTGGCTCCCTTTCATGAAGGTCGATGCCAATGCCAAAAACGGCTTAGCCATCGGTTACACCGCGTATGACGACCGCTATTTCTATTTCGCGGCCAAGGTGGTCGATAACACCCCTTACGAAGGCGGGCCCCGCTTTGAAACACGCGATGACGATAGTTATTTCTATCCCGAAAAAAGCTTTTCGAAACCCAAGGACGGACGCAAGGAATTGGTCTGGCCCGCAGGAGTGAGGCGCTTTACCTACCGGCGCGACTTTGAGATTCCCTCGGGCAGCGGTAATTCGGACAATGTTCAACTGGCATTCAACGTCCTTCCCGCTTCGCAGAAAAGCATGTATTCACATCCCAAGGGCACCATGCCTCGTTATATGGCTTATCCCGACACGGATTACGAATTTGTCTTCAACTCCGTGGCTCCAAAGTTTGGCGGCGGCGAAGAAATCTGGTGTCTGCTCAAGCCCGGAATGCCTCGCAAACATTTCTACCCACGCCAACCCAAGGCTCCCATCGACGGCGGACCGGTCAAGGACGGCAAGCTCGTCATGCGCCACGAAGGCAACCTTAGAATCATCGAGGCCGCCCTGCCCTGGTCGTCCATTCCCGACGTAAAGCGCCGGGTCGATCAACATCAGACCGTCAAATTCACCTTCCGCGTGAACGACAATCGCGGACCGGCCCAGGAATTGGCCGCGCAGCGGAGTGTTTCCAAGGAGAATTGCCTCACGTTCCATAACGACTGGCAGACCCATTGGGCCAACGAACTTGAGTTTGGATTCGAACCGTGAATATCGCCGCTGCCCATGCTCCCATCCGTAAACGGAGCCTGATCCTTTGGGGCGCGCTGCTTCTCCTGAGTGGCGTGCTCCTTTGGGGCACTGTCGTTGCTCATTCGGATAATCCCACGATTTCCGCTGATGCCGCGCAAACCAAACCCGTCGCGTTGGACTACGCGCCCAGTCCGCCGGACAATCCGCTCAAGGGGTTTATTCCGTATCTGGGTTCGAAAACCAGTTTTCCCCACAGCATGGAGTGGGACTACACATCAGTAGCCTCGGTGATGACCGGTGAAGGACGTTTTGATTGGACGCCTTTTGAGACCCGCCTCAACGCCTCCGCCGCACGCGGTCATCAATTCTACGCCCGATTTTATCTCGAATATCCCGGCAAACCCACCGGCGTGCCGCGCTATCTCATCGATGACGGTCTGATAATGCATCGCTGGACCAATTCCAACACCCAGCCTTTTCCTCGTCAACTGAGCGACACACCGGATTATGAAGACCCGCGTTTGCGCACAGCTCTGGTAAGTTTCATCCGCGCCCTGGGCGCGAAATACGATGGCGACCCGCGCATTGGCTTCATTGGCCTGGGCCTCCTCGGCACCTGGGGTGAATGGCACAATTATCCGCACGACGAGTGGTTCGCGAGTAAAACGGTCCAGGCGGAGGTGATGGATGCCTTCGAGTCCGCCTTCAAACGCACGCGGCTTGTCGCGCGTTATCCGCGTGGCGCAAACGATCCACATCAAGCGGATAACAGCCACCGGGCCATCGGTTACCACGACGACTCCTTCGCATGGGCCACCGTGCATACCGGAAAGCCATCGGATGCCTGGTTTTTCGAGACGTTGCTCCGCCGCGCTGGAGCCCAGGAAAAATGGCGCACGCAACCCATCGGCGGCGAAGTCCGGCCGGAAGTTTGGAAGGGCTTGTTTGATGAACCCACCTCGGCGCCCCATGGACAGGAATTTGACCGCAGTCTGACCGCCACTCACGCCTCGTGGCTCTCCAACGAAGGGGTGTTCTCCGCTTCGCTCCAAGGGGCCGCGCGTCAACGGGCACTTGAGGCCGCGCGCCGACTTGGTTACGAGTTGTATGTCTCCAATGTCTCCATCCCCGTCGCTGCGACCAATGGTTGCGTTCCGGTCTCTCTCACACTGACCAACGCAGGCGTGGCGCCATTTTATTACGATTGGCCGGTCGAACTGGCCGCACTCGACGCTCAGGGCAAAATCACCCAAACCTGGCGCACCAATTGGAAGCTCACGGGCATTCTTCCTGGCGATCCATCCACCCAATGGGCGTATGAAATCGATACCACCTTGCTTCCGCCCGGCTCTTACAGGCTCCTCCTGCGCGCAATGAATCCCCTGCCCAATGGCAATCCCCTTCGCTGGGCCAATCGCACCCAGGATCAGGACAAGCCAGGCTGGCTGACGCTTGGTGAATTCCGGCGCTCATAATGAGAACTGTTTCAGACCACGGGCATGAGTTTTTTGGTCACTCGACGTTTGCAATGGCTAAAAGCATCGAAAAGATTGTTGTACATTGACCGCAATGTTACTTGCAAAAACAATTCGTCAGATGCTGACCTTGTGCGAGAATTGACAGCCCATCCGCCCGCGTCACCTCGCTTCTGGCTTTCAGCAACTCACGAGCGAACCAGAAGACACCCATCCCCTCCCCGACAAATCATAGAACTCCACAATTCATTGAAGAGGGGATAACGCACTCAGGTTCCGTTCCGTCATTTGAGTTTGCGCAAATATTCCGCGCTGGGCTTTAGCGTATCGAAGTCCATTTCCACGAAGTAATTCTTCACGCCACCAATTTTGGCCGCCGCGAACAGCTTCTTCCAGTCCACAATCCCCTGCCCGATCGGCACCGTGTTTTTCTTGCCGGCGGACCAGTCGGACAGGTGGATCGATATAAACCGTCCTGGGTATTTGGTGAAATACGTCGCCGCTTCATAGCCGATATTCACCACGGCCACCTGGAATTGCATTTTGATCAACTTCGGATCGAGCTGACCCATGATCGCGTCATAGATCAGTTTCCCTTCAAGTTCCTTGAACTCGAAGTGGTGGTTGTGAAATCCGAGCTGGATGCCCGCTTTCTTGGTCTTCTCACCGATCGCGTTGATCTCGTCGCACGCGTTGAGCCAATCGACGAGCCTGGCGTCTTCTTTGAGCCAGAAACCCGAGGCGATCATTTGCTTGAGCCCCAGTTCCTTCGCAAACGCAATGCGTTCGTCGAGGTTCTGCCGGAGTTCCAAAAATGAGTAATGGCAGCTCTCGCACTTCAGCCCCGCGGATTTGATGATCCTCCGCATCTCCGGCGCCTTCATCGAGACCAGCGGTCCAAACCCGCTGCTCACGTATCCCGGCGG
Source organism: Verrucomicrobiia bacterium (assembly GCA_963664225.1). Lineage (GTDB taxonomy): Bacteria > Verrucomicrobiota > Verrucomicrobiia > Limisphaerales > UBA1319. The sequence continues at coordinate 4,998,771 of OY760937.1, read as the reverse complement.
CGAGCACATCTCCACAGTCTGATATCCGAGCCCCGCCATCTTGCGCAGGGTGCCTTCGAAATCCTTCGCCAGCATTTCGCGGATTGGAAAGGTTTGGAATCCAATCGGCATTCTCAACGGCGCCGCGTTGGCAGTTATCATCGGTCCCATGGTTAAAGCTCCAGCCGCCAGCGCGGTTTTTCCAACAAACTCTCTTCGTGTCATATTGTTGTCCCTTTCAACTTACTCACATTTTAAAGTTCCCATCCCTTCCGGTATTCCCGGGTCAAATACTTATTGGCCTCCGCAACATTCGTGATCTTCATGTTGGCCGCGTCCCAGGCCAGTCGTTTGCCGCCCAGCCGCAGCGAAATGGCGCCCAGGTTAAACGCGTCCGTAATCGGTCCCGCCAGCAGGAAGTTCCCAACCGTCGGCTCCCCGCCCTTGAAGGCCTCGACCCATGCGGTCGATTTTCGCGTTGAGCGTTTGAGGTTCCCCACCGATGCCTCGAACTCGCCGTTTTTACTCTTCGGAATCACCATCGGCTCTTCTCCGAGGAACCCAGCCAGAATCTTCCCCTTCTCACAGACAAACATCATGCCTTCTGCAGGCATCTCCCGATGGTCCTCCTCCAGTTCGTCGGGTGTCGGAGGCCGAATTCCTCCGTCATACCAGAAAATATCCAGCCCTGGACGCGCACCCTTGGCCGCGAACCGGAATCGGATCGTGGACGCGGCGGGAAACGCATAATCGTTGTGAATTTTCACACTCACATGGTCTTCGATGGTGCACAGATGGCTGGGGGTGGATTCCACCCAGATCGGCGCATCCAGCCCGAATTCCGAGAAAACCGGCCAGAGGCTGTAATGTCCCATGTCGGCCACTGCGCCGCCCCCAAATTCATACCATCCCCGGAACACCGCATGCGTGTAGTGCGGATGATAGGGCCGCGGCTGCGACGGCCCGAGCCATAGGTCCCAATCGAATCCCTCGGGCACGGGCGGCGTTTCCTTGGGTATGACCGAGTATTGCGGCCAGACCGGGCGATACGACCAGTTATGAATTTCCCTCAGCGCGCCCAGATGACCTTCCTGAATCCACTGGGCCACCGCATGAATGCTTTCGCTGGAGGACGCCGGGATAAAATGCGTCGGCACCTTGGTCTGTCGCGCCGTTTCGATCACCAGTCGGCCCTCATGAATCCGGTTTGCCAGCGGCTTATGCACCATCACAGCCTTCCCCTTCTTCATCGCCGCAATGGCAATCGTGGCGTGCAGATGGTCCGGCGTCATGATCTTCACCGCGTCCAAACCCTTTTCCTTGTCCAGCAATTCGCGATAATCCGAATACATGGCGCAGCCGTTGTATTTCTCGGAACCGCGCTTGTTGGCGTAATAAATCTCCACCATTTCCTTGGCCACAACCCGCCCGCCGGGAATACCGCGTGTTCCGGCCCGCCAGTCGGGTTTCCCAATCGCGCTGGCAATGCCCGACCGCAAGCCGTCCTTCGACCAATCGACGTAATTATCGCTGTCCTTGTTGGGATCGCAAACCGCCACCACCTGGACGTTTTGAATCGCCAGCATGTCGATCATCTCGCGCAAGCCCTGCGTGCCACAGCCGATCAGGGCCACCGTCAATTTTTCGCTGGGCGGGGTCTGCCCCGAGGCGCGGATCACCTGGTTTGGAACGATGGTGAGCATGGTTGCCGATACACCGGCTGTTTTTAAGAAATTTCGACGGTTCATAACATTATGGGCTCCATAGCGGGATTTGTTGATAAATTGTGATACGCATTACAGAGGAAAGCAATGCATTTCACAACCGCGGAGTCCAATTTCCGGGCAAAAGATGATTTTGGTGAAACGGTGGCCTCCGTTCTTTCTTCCATCCTGTACCTCCATTATGCCCCTCCCCGAAATCGGTGATGACAAAACGTCATTTTTTCGTGGAAAGCCGCCAAGGAAACAGGCAGGGTGGCGTTCAACATGAGTTCCAAAACACAAAATTTCAATATGAGCCGGAGGCGTTTTATCGCCGCGGCCGCAACCGTCATTGCAGCGCCCACAATCATCCCCGCCAGCGCATTGGGCCGGGATGGGCATACCGCCCCCTCTGAGCGCATCACCATGGGCGTGGTCGGCTGGGGCATGATGGGTCCGGGCAACACCGATGCATTCCTCGCCCAAAAGGACTGCCAGGTCATCGCCGCCTGCGATCTGGACAAAAACCATTTGCAGCAGGCCCTTGATAAGATCAACGGCACCTACAAGAACCAGGATTGCAAATCGTATCACGACTATCGCGAAATGATGGAGCGCAAGGACATTGACGCGGTCATGCTCGCCGTTCCTGACCACTGGCACAACCTGGTCGCCACCGAGGCCGCCCGCCGCAAGAAGGATATTTACAGCGAAAAACCCCTCGCCCGCACCATTGCCGAACAGCAGTCCATCGTTAAAGCCGTTCAGAAAAACAAGTGCATCTGGCAGACCGGTTCCTGGCAGCGTTCGGTCGAGAATTTCCACAAAGGCGCCGAAATGGTCCGCAACGGCCTCATCGGCAAGGTCACACGCGTCGAAGTCGGCCTGCCCAGCGGCCACGCGGATTTTGCCGGCACCCGCTCCAAGCGCAGCATCACCGCTCCCCCTCCCCAACTCGATTACGAGACCTGGATCGGGCCGTCGAAGATGGAACCCTACATCGAATGCCGCGTGCACATGAACTGGCGCTGGAACTACAACACCGGCGGCGGCCAGCTTATGGACTGGATCGGTCACCACGGCGACATCGCCCATTGGGGTCTGGACTTCGACAACGAAGGGCCCATGGAAATCGAGGGCACGGGCGAATTCCCGGCGCCTGATGCAATCTGGAACACCGCCACCAAGTACCGCGCCACGCTCAAATACCCGCAGGATATCACCATGATCATCGCGGGTGGATATGGCGACATTCGCAGCGGCACCAAGTGGATCGGCACGGACGGCTGGGTCTGGGTGGATCGCGGCGGTTTCGATTGCTCGAATCCCGAGTACAAGGATATCTCCAAACTTCCCGAAAGCGTGCGCAAGGTGAAGCTGATCAAGTCCAACAACCACCATCGCAATTTCCTCGATTCCATCAAATCCCGGAAACCGACCATCACCCCTGTGGAAACCGCGCATCATTCCGCCATCCCGGGGCACCTGAGCCTCATCGCCATGATGACCGGCCGCAAAATCAAGTGGGACGCGAAGAAGGAAGTCATCATCGGGGACAAGGAAGCCTCCAAGCTTCTCACCCGTCCTTACCGGGCCCCCTACAAGCTCCGCTAAAAAGCCTGCTCCAACTTTCCGATTCAAGAACCGCATCCCGCAAGGGTGCGGTTCTTTATTTGTGTGCGGCTTTTTCTACCAGGCCCCGTCCGGCTTCACCAGCCGGTCAAACAGTTCCAACATGCGGGCGTATCTCGCACTCTATGCGTTGCTGGCCTGAACCATGCCATCCAAACACTGGCGGACAATTTCCAACAGTTGGGAGGGCAAGGCTGGCTTTTGGATGAAGTTCTGTCCCGCTTTCAATGAGAGCTCTCGTCCCGCAATTTCAGCGCTGTAACCGCTGGTGAAGATGACGCTTAGCCTGGGATTGCGCGCCAGCAATTGAGCCGCCAGATCGTGTCCGCTCACGCCTTCCGGCATCATGATGTCGGTGAATAAAAGCTGAATCGTATCCTGGTGCGATTCCCAAAGCTGCATCGCCTCAACGCCATTATGGGCTTCCAACACATGGTAGCCTGCCCGCTCCAGCACGATGCGGGTCAATCTGCGCACGGACGGCTCGTCTTCGACCAATAGGATGGTTTCCGTGCCGCCGCGCGGTTTGGACATCGGATTTTCCTGGATGCCGCCATGGTCGGCGGTTTCCTCGGCCGGGAGAAAAACATGAAACGTCGTCCCCGCGCCGACATTGCTCGAAACCGTGATCTTGCCGCCGTGCTGTTTGACGATGCCGAAGACGGTGGCCAGGCCGAGGCCTGTGCCCTTGCCGGGTTCCTTGGTCGTAAAGAACGGCTCGAAAAGGTGTGCCCTGATCTCCGGGGACATGCCACAACCTGTGTCGGTGACGGACAAACAGACGTATCGTCCAGCTACGGTGTCAGGGAATAACCCGGCCTCCCCTTTCCCAAGAAACTTCTCCGCGGTTTCGATGGTGAGCTTTCCTCCTTTGGGCATGGCATCCCGGGCGTTGACAACCAGGTTGAGCAGCACCTGGTCCAGCATCCCGGCATCGGCGCGCGCCATTAAATGGCTCGGGTGCAGGTTGAGTTGCAGGCTCACGTCCGCTCCCAGGATGCGTTGCAGCATTTTCGAAAGGCTGGTGACGATTTCATTCAAATCAAGCAGCCGCGTTTGCATGACCTGACGCCGGCTGAAGGCGAGCAACTGGCGCGTGAGATTGGCGGCCCGTTCAGCAGCGGCCCTGATATCGTTCAGAGCCACCCGTGTTTCCGCCGAAACATTCGTCTCCGTGACAGCGAGTTCGGCCTCCATCATGATCGAAGCGAGGATATTATTAAAGTCGTGCGCCACCCCGCCGGCCAATTGGCCGATGGCCTCCATTTTCTGCGATTGGCGGAATTGTTGCTCCAATTGCCGCTTTTCAGTGATGTCGCGAAAAGTCCAGATTCGTCCGTAATATTGCCCGGCCTTGTCCCGCACAGGTGAGGAGTATCGGTCCAGGATCGTTCCATCCATCATTTCAATTTCATCTCTGCTCACCTGGTCCGGGTGCGAATTCAAATGCACGATTTTCTCGCCAAACTGTTTTGGATTCTTCGTCTGGCTGGTGACGAACCTGATTTGCATGGCGTCATCCTTGCTCTCGGCAATATGCGGGGGAATCTTCCAAAGATCGTTCAGCCGTTGGTTTTGGAGAATCTTATTTCCCTGGCCGTCCACGACCAATATGCCATCCAGAGCGGATTCTACTTGCGCTTCAAAGAAAGCCGTCCGCCAGCGCAACTCCAATTCCGTCTTTTCGCGTTCCTTCTCGCGCCGACTGACTTCCAGGGCAAAGGAAATATCCATCGCCAATTCATCGAGCAGACGCAACTCTTCGTCGCTGAAAAAGCCTGGCTCCTCGGCGTAGAGGCTAAAGACACCGACAACCTGGCCATCGACCTTGAGCGGAAAACCTCCTGATGACTGGTATCCCCGTTTTAGCGCCTCGTCCCGCCACGGCTGGTAGGAGGGATCATGTGCGATGTCATTGCAGACGGCGTGCTCGCCGGTAAGAAGACACCGCACCCCCGGACCCGGGGAGGTTGCGTTGTCCCTTAAATCGATCCTCACCACGTCCGTATATCCTTCCACCACGCCACAGGAGGCGGTGGGTTTCAACTCTTGGCCTTCCGGGTCCAGCTTTCCAATCCACGCCATTCGAAACTTCCCATCTTCCACGGCAATGCGACAAACGGCCTCCATCATCACCTGCGGATCTTTCTCGCGCACGATGGCCTGGTTGATGCCGCTCAACACCGCATAGACCCGATTGAGCCTCTGAATGTCTTGCTCCGCCCTCCCGCGCTCGGCGATGTCCGCTTCAAGGGCGCGGTTGGTCTGCTCCAATTCGAGCGCCTTTTCCTCGAGTTTATGGACGAGCACTTCGCTGTATGTCTTGAGCAGAACCTTATCCTCACCCTCCGTTCGCTGCGGCAGCGTCAGATGGTCGGCCTGACCCGCAGCCAGCACTGAGCGAACGCGCGCCAGCAACGCCTCCGGTTCGGCGGGTTTCAGGATGAAGGCGTCTGCACCAAGGTCCAGCGCCAGTTGTTCATCCTTGGGATCGGTGTAGGTGGCCGTATAGACAATAAAGGGAATCTGCTTCAATCGCGCGTCGGATTTCCAGTGACGCAATAACGTGTAGCCATCCATGACCGGCATGAGCAGGTCCGAGATAATCAATTGCGGCGGGGATTGGCGCGCTTTGACAAGCGCCTCGGCGCCGTGATGGGCGCCCTCCACCGTGTAACCGTTGCCACCAAGCAACTTCTGGAGGTAATAAAGGGCCTCCTCCTTGTCATCCGCGATCAGAATTCGAATCATGATCTTGCCTCCCTGGAGGTACGCATGTGCCGGGTGACCTCCGCCACAAACGTTTCGGGGTTGATGGGTTTCTCTATATAGTGATTACAGCCCGCAGCCAGCGCTTTTTCGCGGTCGCCGGCCATCGCGTAGGACGTGACGGCGATGATCGGCACGCTGTTCAGGACGGGAATATCCCGCAACGCCCGCGCCACGTCGTAGCCATCCATGCCAGGGAGCTGAATGTCGAGCAGTATGAGGTCGAAGGATACCCGGACGGCCAGATCGAGTCCCGCAGGGCCGTTGGCCGCATGCACCACCGCATGGCCGCTTTTCTCCAATAGAAAAGTGGCCAGATAACGGTTCTGCTCATTGTCTTCGATCATTAAAATCGTCTTTTTCATATCGACTGAGGCCCTTTCATGGGCAAAAGCATGGTAAAGGTGCTGCCCCGGCCCGGCTCACTCTGCACGCGAATTTCACCACCAAGCAGTTCGGATAACCGTCGGCAAATGACCAGCCCAAGCCCCGTGCCTTCGTGACTGCGCGACAATCCATTGGCAACCTGCTGAAAGGGCCTGAATAAATTGGCCAGATCCCCGGCCTTGATGCCGATGCCCGTGTCCGTGATTCGCACACGCACCATCCCACGGTCCGCGTCCGCCACCAATGTGACCCCGCCGCCCTCGGTGAATTTTACCGCGTTGTTCAACAGGTTGAGCAGGATTTGCTCAACGCGCCGGGCATCACTGGCCAGTTCGCCGATCTCCGGTGAAATCTCCATCCTCAAGGCAAGACCCTTGGTTTCCGCGAAGTGGCGGACAACGGCAACGGATCGCTCGATCGTGGCGCGCAGGTCGAACGGCGCAATGGCCACCTTCAATTCCCTCGCCTCGATCTTCGAGATATCGAGCACGTCATTGATCAGCGCCAGCAGATGCCGCGCGCTGCTTTGCACCATGCCCAGTTGCCTGGCCTGTTCGTCATTCAACGGCCCGGCCAGTCCTTGCAGGATGATCCCGGTAAAGCCGATGATCGAATTCAGCGGGGTCCGCAACTCGTGCGACATGGTTGCCAGAAACGCGGATTTGACCTGGTCCGCCGATTCGGCCCGCTCTTTGGCCACTTCCAACTCCGCGGTGCGCTCTGCGACGCGCTTCTCAAGTTCCTCATTATGGCGCTTCAAATCCTTGTCGAGGGCGCGGATCAGGTCCTCCGCCTGCTTGCGATCAACCAATTCCTTGTGCAGCGCTTGAGTTCGTTCCCGCACAGTATCCGCCGTGTCCGCCTCGCGCCGGGCCAGCGTGAATACCAACAGACAAATGAGAAAAATAATGGTGGCACCCGCAAGGTAGATAAGTCGGCCCGAATCGCTGATGGACGTGGACCAGCCATTCGAAGGGAGGGCTCCCATCTCCCACGCGCCATCCGGAAGTAATAATGAGTGCAGGACGGGATGTTGCTCGAACACCGCCGCTGAACCAAAAAACACCTCACCCCCTTTTCGCCGGATCGCGGTGTCGATATCGCTATTGCTCTTCTCCACGATCCCCGCCTCGGCCAGTAATGGGGCCGTGTTCAAAACGATCGCCACCAGCCGCTTGTGCCCGTCATTGGTGTGCGTCAACGGTTTGCGGATGATGAGGCCCAACCCGCCCTGCAGCAAGTTTATGGGACCGGTAATGGTGAACTGCCTCTGTTCGCTGGCACGCAACACATCGCCTCCGATCACGGAACGCGGGTCCGTCAACAGGTTGTAACCAAGCACCGCTTCGTTTCCAATCAGCGGATAGGTGTGGGTGACAATGCCATTGGAAACGATCTGAAAACTTCTGATCCAATTTGCGCTGGCATGAAGTCCCGCGGCGAACAGGTTGTATTGTCCATCGTCCACGGCCTTGCCTCCGGCGGTCTGTGCGGCCACAAACACCTCCAGGCTTGCCAGCTTGTCCTCAATGCGATTAAAGGCCTTCTGCACTCCGACTGCATACTGATCCAGCATGCTTTGCGTGCGGGTCCGCTGTTCGTTGGCAAGTTGGCTCTCGAAACGCTTCCCCTGCCAGAGCAGCGGCGGAGTCAGGAGCAACAGCGGCAATAACGCCCAAAGCACAGCCTTGCCCCGGGATTTCATGACATCCCCTTCCTGGTCGGAAGTAATTCCAGTGCAACATCTGGCTCAATATGATCATCCGCGCAAAATGAGCCATTGCGCAATGATTCGCCAGTCGGATGATTTGGCGGTTGCATGCTGTATGCCGACACTAGGCCCCTCCCATCGATTGGCAAGGACTAAGTCACCAAACCAATTCGAAGGTTTTCGGGGCTCTTTGGCTGGAACGGCTGTGCCAGTTTATTTACCCGCACACTTGATGATTTAAACCCTCCCGATCTATGCCATCAATTTGAGGCGCTGTGTCAGACCGCTTGCAACTCGCGCGCGTGGGTGATTTCCCTTTTGTGAACCGGGCGAACTTGTCCGACCTCCACCGTCACCAATGCGGCGGTATCTCCTTCCAACGTCGTGAACTCGACTTCGTAGGCGAGGCCATCGCTGTAAATATGCACAACCGTTCCCACGTCGCCCGCTTCCAATCCTTCGGCGGCAACGTCCGACTTTAACACCACACGGTCATGTTCTTTGATCATAATGCCACTCATGTCGTGCATGGATAAGCCGTGACCAATCTGGCCACATCCAATCCCTTGTCCACAATCCAAATCGTTTTCACCTTCGCCGACTTTCCCGCCAGCGATCCTATTGGCCCAATAATAACATATTTTCCTCCGTGCGGCGACTCCGCATGGCTGGTCACCGCTGTTGACTGCGCCAATCTCCACAGCACCGCCGCCAAATTCTCCCATTCCTGACGCGTGTAACCCAGCTTCCCGAAAAACTCCGCCTTGCCACCGTTATCAGGATGCGCAGGGTTGAGCAGGTAATCCACGATCTTTTCGCGCTCGATCACCAGCTTTTCTGGATTGGGCAATTTCATTTGGCCGTGCCTTCCACATTTTCGATCTGATCCGGCCTCAGACCGTAAAGCGCATATTCCTGATCGTCAATCTCGCGCGTCTCCTCCATCTCAGCGCCCTTTGCTTCTCAGTCCAGCCGCCGCATATCCCAAAATATTTATTCATTTTCGCAGAATGATCTTGCCTTTAACGATTTATTGCATGTTTATACCGCCATAATCCATGACGACAACCGCAACCCGGTGCCACGTTGCTCGGACATTTTTGAGCATGGCCAGTCCAATCAGAGGGGCGACTGAAACAGTACAAATGCTGCTGTGCCAAGGTGCCTCGCAGGAGAACTCTAACGATGATTGAGAGCATACAAATTCAAAAAACGGCGAGTTTTGGAGACGCACCAGAGAATTTCGTACAATTATCGAAATTCAATTTCATCTACGGCGCGAACGGGACGGGAAAAACCACTGTATCAAGAGTTATTGCCGATGAAACGCGTAATGCAAATTGCAAATTGACATGGCAAGGAGGAATCAAACTTGAAACCCTCGTTTACAATCGTGATTTCATCGACAGCAACTTCGGTCAATCGCCGGACTTGAAGGGGATTTTCACTCTTGGAGAAAAGGACAAAACGACGCTGGACAAGATTACGATCGCCAAAGCTGAACTGGATGGTTTTGTGGACCAGATCAAGAAGTTTACAGAAACTCTTGATGGTGAAGATGGCGAAGGTGGAAAAAAAGGCGAGCTAAAAACATTGGAAGTCGAATTTGAAGAGCAGTGCTGGGTACTAAAGCAAAGGCATGACACGGAAATGCAAGGAGCATTTGCCGGTGTTCGGGCGAGAAAAAAAGATTTCAAAGAACGAATTCTCAAGGAATCAAAAACTAACACTGCCGCTCTGAAACCACTTGCAGACTTGAAAAGAAGGGCGGAAAGCGTTTTTGGTGAAACACCGGAAAAGGCGCCTCTGATTACTGAATTAGTGTTCGATAAATTACACAGCTACGAATCCAATCCAATCCTCAAAAAAAGAGTCATCGGCAAAACGGATGTGGATATTGCCGCAATGATTCAAAAACTCAGCAACAGCGACTGGGTAAAGGAGGGGCGAGCATTTTATGCTGGCAATGATGGATTTTGCCCGTTTTGCCAGCAACCTACACCGAAATCACTTTCCAAGAGTTTAGATGAATATTTTGATGAGCAGTTTGAAAGGGACACCAACGCTATCACGCAATTATTGACTGATTACAAGACTGAGAGTCAACGCTTGAAGCAAAGCATTCAGTTTATACTAGACGAACCGTCAAAATTCATTGATGTCATAAAACTAAAGTCTGAGAAAGAACTTCTGGATTCTAAAATCCGCATGAACATCCAGCTAATCGAAAAGAAGCAACGTGAGGCAAGTCTAAGTATTGAGCTGGAATCGCTGTACACTGTTCTTGAGGCAGCAAAGATCTCTGTTACCACCGCAAACGAAGCGATCAACAAGCACAACATAATGGTTTCAAATCTGGCCCGTGAACGGCGCGATTTAACAAACGAAGTATGGAAGTATCTGCTGGAAAATGAAATCAAAGGCCAACTTGCAGCGTACTCTTCCAAAAGAGATGCCACCAAAAAGGCAATCGAGGCTTTGACTGCGAAGTTAAACCAGGCAAATAAGGATAGACTGAACAAAATTTCCGAAATTCGTGCGCTTGAGAAAAACACGACAAGCATCCAGCCTACGATTGACGCAATTAACATGCTGCTAATATCATTCGGCTTCCGTGGATTCTCATTGGCAAAATCGGGGAAACCAAGCCACTATAAAATTGTGCGTGAAGACGGAAGTGCTGCGAAAGAAACACTTAGCGAAGGAGAAAAGTCGTTTATTACATTCCTTTACTTCTTCCACCTGCTGAAAGGGAGTGAAACCGAGACCGGCATGACAACGGACCGCGTTGTTGTTTTTGACGACCCGGTGTCCAGTCTCGACAGCGATGTTTTATTTATCGTCAGCAGCTTGATCAAGGGGCTTTTTAATGAAGTTCGGAACGGCATTGGGCACATCAAACAGGTGTTTATTTTGACACATAATGTCTTTTTCCACAAAGAGGTCACATTTAATCCAGATTTGCGTGAATTTTCGATGAAGGAAGTGACGTTTTGGATTGTAAAAAAATCCAGTAACTATTCAACGGTGGAACGGCACCCGTCTAATCCCATTAAAACATCATATGATCTTTTGTGGGCAGAAATACGAAATCCTAATAGATCAAATCTTACGATTCAGAACACTTTGAGGAGAATATTGGAGAATTATTTTAAGATCATTGGCAACATAAACACGGATGAAATATGCGAGAATTTTGAGGGTAATGAGAAATTGATTTGTAGGTCTCTGTTTTCTTGGGTAAATGCTGGTTCGCACTTCGCTTTCGATGATCTCTTTGTTTCGATTGATGATGGCATGGTGGAAACTTATCTTGAGGTTTTTAAAATGATTTTTCAGAAAACAGGGCAAATTGCGCATTTCAAAATGATGATGGGACCTAGGCCTGGCGAAAGCACCCCTACCGTTCCAATGTCAGTGAATTGAGGGAATTTCCCGTCCACGAACAAGTCTTTGATTCACAAGTCGCATCCTCCCGGCGCATTTTTCTCGCGAACGCGACCGGCCCGCTGTAAAACTCTGGCATGTCAAAGCCGATTAAAGTGGCGGTTCTGGGAACGGGTTCCCTGGGCAAAGAGCACGCGCGGATTTACGCCGAACTGGCGCGCGCAGGTCTTGTCGAATTCACTGGTGTGTATGACGCCAGTGCGGAAACGGCGCGGAAGATCGCCGAGAAATGCGGTGTCCCCGCCTTTGCCTCCATTGAGGAAGCCGCCGCGCGCAGCGACGCCTTCAGCGTGGTCACCCCCACCGTGACACACCACGAGCTGGCCAAAGTCCTTCTCGTTCAGGGAAAACATGTCCTCGTGGAAAAGCCCATGACCAGCCTCGCCGCCCAGGCCACAGACCTGATCCAACTCGCGCGCGCGAACAATTGCGTCCTTCAGGTCGGCCACGTGGAGCGTTTCAATCCCATCTTCCACTACATGGAATCCGTGGCCACCGAACCCCGCTTCATCGAGGCCCATCGTCTCTCGCCATTTCCCGCCCGCAGCACGGACATCGGCGTCGTGCTCGACCTCATGATCCACGATCTGGATGTCGTTCTGGCCTTCGTGAAATCCCCGGTCGTCAGTGTGGACGCCGTGGGCATTCCCGTCCTGAGCGCCTCCGAGGACATTGCCAACGCCCGCCTGCGCTTTGCCAATGGCTGCGTCGCCAACCTCACCGCCAGCCGTGTCAGCCCAGAGCGCATGCGAAAAATCCGCGTATTCAGCGGCGGCGCGCGCACCAGTTACGTCTCCCTGGACTACCGCGCCCAGGAGGGTTTCATTTACAGAATCGCGCGCGAGGACGAAAAGGAATCCTCCATTTTCAAAAAATTGCTCGCCGCAAAAGACAGCGCCATTGTCAGCGAATTTGGCGGCAAACGCATCGTGCGCGAACCGGTGCCCATCGAAAAAGACGAGCCGCTCAAGCTCGAATTGCAGAGTTTCATCGAATGCGTGCGCAAGCACCACACCCCGATTGTCAGCGGCGAATCCGCCAAGCGGGCCTTGGACCTGGCCTTTGAAATCACCGCCCTGATCCAGACCGGCATCGCGGGCCTGCCCTCCCCATTGGCATAAAGGGCATGAATTCCAGGACCTGCCTGATCATTGCCGGCGAGGCCAGTGGCGACACCCTCGCCGCCGAACTGGTTCAAGCCCTCCGGCGCATTACAGACTGGCGATTCATCGGCGCCGGTGGCCCCAAAATGCAGGCGGCGGGCGTCGATCTCTCCCTCGATCTGACCGCGCACGCCGTCGTGGGCATTTGGGAAGTCCTCAAGCACTACCCCGAATTGCGCCAACTCTTTAACCAGCTCATCGACCTGGCCCTGCGGGAACTCCCGGACGTCATTATCCTCGTCGATTACCCCGGCTTTAACCTCCGCTATGTGGCTGCCATTAAAAAATTGGTCCGCTCCCGAGTCGGCCCTTTCAAAAACTGGAACCCAAAAATCGTCTATTACGTCTCGCCCCAGATTTGGGCCTGGCACGAATCCCGCGTGCATAAAATCGACCGCGACGTCGATCTGTTGCTGAGTATTTTTCCGTTTGAGAAGAAGTGGTATGCCGCCCGCGCGCCCCACTTGCGCGTCGAATTCGTCGGCCATCCCCTCGTGGATCGGTTCGCCTCCACACCAGCGGTCCATCCTGCTCCATTGTCACCCACCGACCATCCTGGCAAACCGCTCATCCTTTTGCTGCCCGGCAGCCGCGCGCGCGAACTCCAAAAACATGTCCCCGTTCTGGCCCAGGCCGCCCAAATCATCCAGCGCAAGTTCCAGGCTCACTTCCGCCTCATTGCGCCCAACCAAGAACTCGCTAAAACCGCGCGACAATTAATCCCCGCGATCGCAACGGACAGTTCTGTGGAAGTTCAGATCGGCGGTCTGGCGGATTCCCTGCGTTCCGCCACTTTTGCCCTCGCCTGTTCGGGAACCGTGACCATGGAATGCGCCTACTTTGGCGTTCCCTCGATCATTTTTTACAAAACCTCCTGGGGCACCTATCAGTTTGGAAAACGAGTTGTCAAGGTGAAGTACCTGGCCATGGCCAATCTGCTGAACGATGGTGTGGTTTACCCGGAGTTCATTCAGGACGCTGCCACCCCGGAGGCCATCGCAGCCGAAGCCCTCGCGATTCTCGAAAATCCCGCCCGCATGGCGGAAATCAAAGCCACCCTGGCCAAAGTCATTGCCAGCCTCGGCCCTCCGGACGCCTCGCATCGCGCCGCTCAGGCCGTCGCCTCGCTATTCCGCCGCATCGACTTTGCAGGCTCGTAAATTCTTGGACGGAATATACGTCCGCGCGAACTCCGCACGGAACTCCGCAAACGTCTCCTGCGCAATGTGCCGCCGGATGTCCGTCATCAGTTGCACATACATGTGGCAGTTATGCACGCTGATCATGCGCAGTGCGAGAATCTCCTCCACGTTGATCAGATGGCGCAGATAGGCCCGTGAAAAATTACGGCACGCAAAACAGGTGCATCCTTCCTCGATCGGACCGGGATCCGTTTTGCAATAGGCGGCCTTGATATTCACAGTCCCCTTGCGCGTGAAGGCCGCCCCGTTGCGGGCGATGCGGGTCGGCAGCACGCAGTCAAACATGTCCACCCCCCGCGCCACCAACTCCACAATCTGCGCTGGAGTGCCCAGGCCCATGGCGTAACGCGCCTGGTCTGCGGGCAGAAACGGCTCGGTGTATTCCACCGCCTTCATCATCTCAGCCTCCGTTTCCCCCACACTGACCCCCCCGATGGCGTAACCGTCAAATCCAATCGACACCAGCGCCTTGGCGCACTGCTCGCGCAATTCCGGCCGACCGGCCCCCTGCACAATTCCAAACACCAACTGGCCCTCCGCCCGGGGCTGCTGTCGGCAGTGTTCCGCCCATCGAATCGTGCGTTCCACAGCCTCATGCAATTGGCGTTGCGTCCCGGTATGCGGCGGGCACTCGTCCAGCACCATCGCAATATCCGATCCGAGCACCTTCTGCATGTGCATCGCTTCCTTGGGACCAAGAAACAGCGCGGTGCCGTCCAAATGCGATCGAAAGGAAACTCCCTCGGGTTTGATTTTGCGGATCTTGGCGAGGCTGAACACCTGGTAGCCGCCGCTATCCGTCAGTATGGGATACGGCCAGCTCATGAATTGGTGCAGCCCACCCATCTTCTCCATGACCTCCATGCCCGGACGGATGCACAAATGATACGTGTTGCTTAATATGATCTGCGCCCCCAGCTCACGCAGCTCCCGTGGATCCAGCGTTTTGACCGCCGCCTGCGTTCCCACAGGCATGAAGATTGGTGTATCGATCACCCCATGCACCGTGCGCAACTGACCCAGTCGCGCCTTGGTGTGACCGTCCGTTTTGAGCAATTTAAACATCGCAGCCCTTGGTCGGGCGGGAAATCCCTTTAATTGTTAGACGCATGAGCGATTGTGTCACTCGTTTCCAAACCAGATGGCCGTCTCCCGAACCGCCGCTTCATGCGAATCCGCCGCGTGCAGCAGATTGCGCGTGGACCGATTTTCCGCATTCGCCGCCACCATGGAATCCGCCCCGAGGTCGCCCCGGATCGTTCCCGGTGGCGCCACGCTCGGATCCGTGGGACCCGCCAGCGCGCGAATCTTCTTCACCGCGTCTGTCCCGGCCAGAATCATCGCAAGAACCGGCTTGCCCGCCAGATCCTTCGTGGTGCGCTCGAAGGCGCGCGCATTGCGCGACTTCAGATCCGCATAATGCCGCTGCCATTGCTCCAGCGTCGTATCGACATAACGGGCATTCTCGACACGCAGTCCCGCCGATTCCAGACGCGACAAAACCGCGCCTGCCTTCCCACCATGCAGCGCGTCTGGTTTGATTAACACCAACGATTTTTCCATATCAACCCACCCATGCTGCCGAAAAGCGCGACGGCGGGCAAGTCTGGTGACAGCCCGGTGATGATCATCACGAAATCGCTACAGTTGAGTCAAATATGGATGTATCAGGAATCAGTGACAGAGGAACGCTCCGAAGGAGCGCGTCTTGACTGATGCAATGGCAGTTCCGATTCAAAGACGCACTCTTCCAGCTTCTGACTCATTGATTCAGGGGCAGAATAGTGCGGAATCCTAACCCGGCGTTCTTGTAGGTCGCAGAGTAGCTGTTGCGGCGCGCCACTCTGCAGCTATCAGCGTTGTCACTCCAATCACCACCGCGCCAGACACGCATTAAGCCTGAATCTGGACCACGCGGGTCTGATTGATAGGCGCTGCCATAAGGTCCATACCAATCCCAGCAACGCTCACAAACATTCCCAGCCATGTCGTAAAGACCATACCCATTGGGAGCAAACGACGCCACCGGACTGGTGTAGGGTTGCGGATCGACATCGTAATCGGGATGATACCCTGCCGTCGGGCTGATATCGTAACTTAAAACCAAACCTTCGTTGGTGACGCTATTATAATTCGCCTTGCTATGCGTGATTGTGTCTCCCCACGGAAACCGATTATTGCTCAACCCTCCCCGCGCCGCCTTCTCCCATTCTGCCTCGGTCGGCAGGCGATACCCCGCATTCCAGTTCACCCAATCGTTTTGGGGTTCCAACTGGCCGGAACGATACACGGTTGTTTTCTCTGCACTGGTGTAATAAGCAGGAATCAATCCCATTTTCTCGCTACGTGCATTGCACCACTTCACCATATCATACCAACTGATCGAATGGACCGGATGATTGGTCCCTTTGCCATAACCCGGATTATCGAAAATGTAACCATGCCCCCCCGCCCAAACAAAGACATCATCCCACAATGTCTTTGTTACCAATGTCTTATCCATGTAAAATGCACTTACATTAACGTTATGCGTAGGAGTCGCATCGCTGCTTCCGACCCAATTAGGCCAATCACCCAGCGTGTCCCCAATCGTGAACACACCTGCCGGAATCAGAACCATACCAGAAGGAACATTGGTTGGTGAATTGCCCAGGATTACCACCTGATAAAAGCGTTTCACAGCACCGGTTGCGCCGGTATCAACATAATATTGGGCGCTGCTGGTCAGCACGATATTGGTCAGGACATTCCACGCGTTGGTCTGGCCCAGCTCCGTCACGTATTGTACCTGGTTTGTGGTGCCGATCTCCCCGCTTAACTTGAGCATGGGTACGGGTTGAGTTTCCAACTGAGTGCCGGCGAAAGCCGTGGAAACGATGGTTCCAGACAAAGCGCAGCCAAGCACAGCGCGAATGAGTGCATTCCCACTGTTCTCACGGATTATGTTTTCCATTTGATATCCCACAAATTTGAGTGACCGGGTAGGCAAGTGAATTTTTAAGGTCATAAAATCCCTAAAGATGTTCATGGTTTACTGACCTACGGGCAGGGTTGATCGAAATCCGTAAATCGTTTCTGCGCGGTCCATTGAGTTGTAGTCGCGGCCAGCAACCCGGCAAGAGAGGGCCTTGAGCCCCCAACAACCGCCTCGATTTACACGATCCGAGCCTGAAGCAAGCCCACGCGGGTTTGATTGTGAGGCACTGTCATAGGGCCCGTACGTGTCCCAGCACCACTCGCACACATTCCCAGCCATGTCGTAAAGACCATACCCATTGGGGGCAAACGAACCCACCGGACTGGTGTAGGGTGCCGAACCTGTGCTGTAATCGGGATGATATCCTCTCGTAGGGCTGACATCGAAATTAAATCCGATATTGCTGTCACTGTAATAATTCGCCTGGCTGTGCGTGATGGTTTTGCCCCATGGAAATCGGTTATTGCTCAATCCACCTCGAGCCGCCTTCTCCCATTCCGCCTCCGTTGGCAGCCGATAACCGCTGTTCCATTTCACCCAGTCGTTTTGCAGTGATAGCTGTCCTGCACGATAGACTGTTGTCTGGTCTGCACTTGTATAATAAGCCTGAACCCGCCCTTCCTTCTCACTCCTCGCATTGCACCACTTCGCCGCATCACACCAATTGACGGTGTGGACCGGGTGATTAGGTGCCTTCCCCATGCCTGCATTGTCGAAAGTATAGCCATGCGTGATAGCCCATTTATAGACATCGTCCCAAAGGGCCTTTGTCACCAGGTTTTTGTCCATATAAAATGGGCTCACAAATACTGTATGGAGGGGAAGCGCTGAATTTCCAAAGAAGGCATCGTTGAACGTGTCGCCCATGGTAAACTCCCCGGCAGGGATCAACGCCATGCCATCAGGAACACTCGCATTTGTTCCGCTTAAAACCACCGTCTGGTAATATCGCTTGACCGAACCCGTCGCGCTGGTATCAACGTAATACTCCGTGCTGTTGGTCAGCACAACATTCGTCAGGACATTCCACGCGTTAGTCTGACCCAATTCCGTCACGTATTGGATTTGATTGGTAGTCCCCACCTCACCCGTCAGCTTCAGCATGGGCACCGTTTGAATATCCAACTGTGTGGCCGCAATCGCGCTGCCAACAATGGTAACAGCCAGTGTGTAGCCAAGGATGGAACGCGAGAGTGATTTGCCAAAGGTTCTAATGATGAATTTTCTCATATAATAGCCCGAAAATTTGACCGACCTTTTATGATGACTTTACAAGTGTTAGGCTTGTTCTGCAGAGGAAGCAACTAATTTATTAAGGCGCTGCAAAGCCGCATTTACACCTTAGTCCCAGACAATTCACTTCCACACCTCCGGTCGCCTGACTAAAGTCGGTCCCATGAACGTTTTTGTGACAGGGGGAGCCGGTTACATCGGCTCCGTTTGCGTCGAGGAATTGATCAATGCGGACCATCAGGTGACCGTGTTCGACAATTTGTCCGAAGGCCATCGCGCGGCGGTGGACCCTCGCGCGCGCTTTATCGAGGGCTGCCTGAGCAACCGCCCACTGGTGCAGGAATCCCTGGCCAACTCGAAAGCCGATGCCATCATTCACTTTGCCGCGAATGCCATCGTCGCCGAATCCATGGTCAACCCCGGAAAATATTTCCGCAACAACGTCGCCTATGGCCTCAACCTGCTCGACGCCGCAGTGGAATGCCGCGTGCGCAAATTCGTGTTCAGCTCCACCTGCGCCACTTACGGAATGCCTGAGCGGGTCCCCATGACCGAGGACCTGCCGCAGCAGCCGATCAACGCCTACGGCGAGTCCAAGTTGATGTTCGAAAAAATGCTCAAATGGTACCGCCAGATTCACGGCCTGGAATTTGTCGGCTTCCGCTATTTCAACGCCGCCGGTGCCAGCACGCGTTTCGGTGAGCACCACAAAATCGAGTCCCATATCATCCCCAATATCCTCCAGGTCGTTCTGGGCCAGAAAACCCATGTCGATATTTTCGGCACGGACTATCCCACGCCCGACGGCACCTGCATCCGCGATTACATCCACATTATCGATCTGGCCACCGCCCACATCCAGGCGCTGGCCCCCGGCAAACAAGGTTTCTTCAACCTGGGCAATGGAGGCGGTTACTCGGTGCGCGAAGTGATTCAGGCCTGTGAAAAAGTCACCGGAAAGAAAATTGCCACCGTCGAAAAACCACGCCGCCCCGGTGACCCACCCCGCCTGGTTGCCGCCGCGCAACAAGCCCACAATGTCCTGGGCTGGAATCCCAGGTATCCCAAACTCGAGGACATCGTCGCCACGGCCTGGAAGTGGCACAGCGCCCATCCGACCGGCTACGCGGATTAGACCATTTCAAACGAACGCAAAAAAGGCCTGCGGGATTTGATCATCCACGCAGGCCTTTTCGTTTTAAAGCATTCGCCTTTCGGTTTCGCCTATTGGCCTATTGCACCTTGCGGACACGGTAGAATTGGTTTGTGCCCGCCAGCACATTGGTGTCGCCAAACTCAAAGCTCCCGGTGTGCGCCGTGTTGGTATAGACTGGCTGCCACTGGCGCAGGTCGGTCGAGGAATCGACGACCATCGTTCCAAATGTCGGGCACTGGACTTGAATGCTGAACTTTCCCTCCCCAAGAACAACAGGCATGCTCAAGGTGATCGCCCTTTCCACTGGCACAAATCCCGGAGTCGGATCTGCGGCGGTCCACTGCATTGGATCGTTGCCAATGATCTGAAAACCTGTTCTTTCCAGCGATGACCCTACGCCGTCCGCAGCAGGATACCATGGCAATGAATCCGAATAAATGACCTCATCCTGAACGATCCATGCAGTCGAGTTTCCAACAATGCCCGTTGCCATCGGTTTTTCCAATGCGACCCGTCCGGCATCGTTGGGAAGTTTGCCATCGAACGGCCTCACAATAACCAAGGCATCGTTGGTCAGATTGTATTTTTGAATAAACGCGTCCCATTGCACAGTGTTTGTTTGCGCCACTGCCGCCACCAAAAGGCATTGACCGGGCAACAGCACTGTATTGGTTGGAAATGCGTATTTAACACTGCCATCGATGCGCCAGGCGCCATTGGTATCGGACAGGGAAACCGTGTTTGTCGTGGGATTGAATATCTCGATGTATTCGTCCCGCGTGTTGTCGTTCGTATCAAAGGCAGCCGGGTGATACATGATTTCGCTGATGATCAAATGCCCCACCGGCGGCCCGTTGGACGCCCCCCGCGTCGGCTCCAATCCCATCCAGTATTCGCCTCCGTCCGGATACCGTCCCCAGGATATCGCTGTCTCCTGAGCTTTGTATTGGATGGCATCCATAACGCGGTCCGTTCCATCGCCGGGCAGGCAGGACAGGTATAGGGATTCTCCTAAACTGCTCAGTCCAAAACCGTTCGTGATGGGATTGTGGAATCCGCTCACCTCGTCAAAGACCACGCGTTCATGCCCAGCAAGGGTCTGTGTGGGAATGGCCCACTTGGTCAATACGGTTGGATCGTCGCTTAAAAACCAATGCTCCATCAGAACCGGCGCATCGGTCGTATTAAAAAGTTCTATCCAGTCGTTGGAAACGTATTCGGGCTTTAACGGATCCGAATACACCGTATAGGCCGCGATTTCATTGAGCACCACGGACACTTGCGGCGTGGGATCTTCTTTTCCAGGAGAACCCCCGGTAAAAGCGCTCGCCCGCCAACCCCTGGCGTAATCGTAAGCTCTCCCTGTGAACGTATAATTCAGCGGAACCAGGGAATGCCCCGCGCCATCCGCGCTCGCCGGCCAACCCGAGCCATCGCCATAGGTAAAGGAAATAATATCCGTTCCCGCTGCACCGCTCTTGATCGTCACTGTTTCGCCATTGTTATCGAAACTGCCCGAATAGGGCCCGACAATGCGGACCGTTGCATCCAAATGATAATGCGCGCGGAAATCGGCGTAATTATTGGTTGAGAACGCTTTTGTCAGCAGCAGATACTCGTTGGGTCCGAGGAGCGTATTCGCGTCAAAGGTGTAATTGATCCCTTGCGTAAAGGTGACCCCGGCCAGATCCAGCGTCTCGGTTGCATTGGCATTGTGCAGTTCGATATACTCATATTCCGAACCGCCTTGCGGATCATACATCAACTCCGTGACCCCCAGATTTTCCCGCAATACCTGCACTTGATCCCGCTCGCCCGCCACAAATTCAACCGGCGCGGACCAATGACTCCAACGCCCCGAAAAGTCTTTCATTCGCACACGAACGCGATAGGTATGGCCAATCTTTACGGACGATGCGGGAACTGTGATGGTCTCTGCAAAATCCGGCAATTCCCCGCTCTCCCATGTGGCTGTTATTTCGTATTTGCGAGGATGCGCCGGATCGAAGATCGGCGCATTCGCCGGGCTTACCTCGGCCAGACGCCACTTCATGCCGGCAAACGTCCCGTTGGTCCTCTCGAAAGCGCTGCTGCGAAAAACAAGCTGATTGATCGGGTAATTCGTGGGCCCCGCATACGTGACCACGGGAGTGTTGGGGGTGTACATATCCGCCGCCAGCGCATCCAGAAAGGCCCCACGTGTTTTCACATAGTTCTTCATGAGCTGGATCGTGCCGACGAAGCTCTTCGTCACAGTGGGCTCAAAGGGCCATTGATAATAGCGCCCCTGACCCGATTTGCTCGAATTGACATAGCCCGATGCCATGATTGGGTTGTAATCCCATTGCGCCCGGTCCGCATCCGTGAAGGACAAACCGCCTTTCGGGTCGTGGATAATAGCCGCGTATTCATCAATCAAGAGGCCCGTCTGCTCGGAGTTAAACAGCAAATCGCGAATTTCCCGAATCCGATTGCGGTATTCCAATGCAAATGCCGGCTGCGGAAGCACCCGGTTCTTAAAAGGCGATCCCCCGCCCCCATACATGTTATCGGCCCATGTGAGGTCCAGATCCCACGGATGTTCCGACCACAATCCAGTCACCGGATTCAGATAATACATGTAGTTTTTCCCGGCGCCCTCATCGATATCGTAATGATGAATCGCCTCAACAATGGTCCTGTAGTCGTAATATCGGCCCAAATCGAAATTCGTCCGCCACCATGACTCTGAGGGCGAGCCTTGATAGGTGGACATGAATTTCGAAAGGTCCGAGCGATCGCTCACAGCTGTGGGACCCTGGTTGTTCAACGTGCCGAAGCCCCCATCCATCTTGTAGAAGTTTCCATCCGGCAATCCGTGCTCATCAAGGAACCGTCCGTCCTCCTGCTCCACCGCCATGTAAAGCCCCCAGAAATCCCCGTCATATTGGTTCGCCGGATTCGTTTCCAATGCCTTGTCGATCACCCGAAACTGCACAAAATGCGTTCGCGGCGCTTCGATCCCCGCCAGGTTGAACAATTTGAAACCGATCGACTCGAACATCCCCTGTTCGCCCCGATGGCCGTAGTCGCCCTGTTGGATGCAAGACCCGAGATTGATCTTCTTCCAGCGCGCGTTATACCCCTGACCGTAATTATCGACCGGCAGGAAATCATGACCCCGGTTGAGATCGAACTTCCACATGTTTTTGCCCATCGCATACCGCCACACGCCTCCGCGGGCCCTGAAGCGGATATGATCCAGCACCTCGCCGTCGATGACCACCGTTCCTTGATACGGGTAAAGGTTTCCTTGATACTGATCCCGCCATGTGGATCCCTCAACCGCAGTCTGTTTCGAAATCAGATGATAGGTGGGCAGGCTGCGCATGATGTTGGTCCCAAACTGCTGAACCACAGTGGTGCCCGGTCGGGCTGCGCCGCTCCAGGCGGGAACGCCATCATACACAAAATAGGCGAAATTCGGCTGCGCATCGTCCCCATAAGGCACGGTAACGGATAGCCCTGTGTTATCCACAGCCGTGATCCGATAACGCACCAACCGGCGATTGGTCTGCAGGCTCGCGGGCATCACCGCGGTAAACACATCGTCTCCAGCCGCCGCATCCCCAGCCGCACCGTCATCGAGCATCGCCAGCTCCACCCAGTTGGTCTGGTATGCCACGTCGCTAATCGCAATATATTGACCGGGATCAACCAATTGATACTCCAGTTTCACGCTGCGAACACCATCCGGATCGGTGATTTTGGCGGTAATTTTCACCTCTTGATTGGACATCGGCTGCCTGGGCGTATGATCGACCTGTCGAATCTGCGGGGGCGCGTTGGTCGAATAGACGCTGTTGATCCGGCCGGGCGTCGGACCGCTCACTGCCACCACGGACACCGGTTGTGTGCGCAATCGCAGATCGAAAAAGGCATCGGAACTCGCGGACAGCAATATGTTATGCACCTGGATGGCGATAACGTTTGTGCCCGCCTGCAAATAATCCAGCGGTATGGGCAGCGCGAACGTGTCAAAACCCGCGTTTTCACGGGTGGTATTGGCTAATTCATTGTAGGCCATCTCATCCCGATCCAGAGCCTGCCGCTGAACATGACGACCGTTGATCCACAGGTTGAATCCGTCATCATATTCGACGTCCGCCAGCAAGGCGCCGATCTCTGCCGGGTTCGAAATTACAAAGGTTTTCCGGGCAAAAATCGTCACATAATTGCCCCGCATGTCGTCCAAAGGCGTCCCCATCACCTCGATGGGATCATAACCAATCGGTGTCGTTCCCGCAGGCCAGCTTGCATCGTCGAAACCCGGCATGCGCCACGCATCCGTTGGAATCGACGCCTCATTCGTGCCCTTATGATAGCGCCACTCCGAATGGTCCGTGATGAACGTCTGCGGTTGCGCCGTCGAATTGGTATCCGCCTCCCGGTGCGACGCCCTCCAACTGCCGCCCAATGTGTTATCCAGGCTGGGATTAATCAGCTCGATCGAATACCCCGGCGGATCACCCACCGTAGGCCACGGAAAACCGAGTTGGAAGGCGACCTGGTTCTGAATAGTCCCCGCCGCATCCCTCAGAACGAGCTTATCCCCCTGCGCCGAAAGCGTGCCCGTGAACGGCCCATACGCCTGCGCGCCATACTTGGTTTTCAAAAAAGCCGGGTTTGATCCAACGAGAGCAAATTGCAGGCCACCCAGCGTGGCACCCTGCGGAAATGTATAATTGATGCCGCTGGTAAAGGACCATGCCGATAGATCGACCGCGTTGGTGTCCGTATTATATATCTCGACAAACTTCGCTGGCTCGGTTTTAACATCGGGATTGTAATGTATCTCGTTGATAATGACCGCTCCATTTGAAGATGCAACGCCCACCAAAAGCAAAATGAGCATCCAGCGGGTACAAACTTCCAACCCCGCAAACTCGGTGCGGAACGATTTTTTAAGAAAGGTCATGGGTCTAGTGATTCGCGCCATTAATGGAGCAAATGGCGTTCCATGGTCAATCGTGAAATCATTCCGCCGCGAAAAAACGGCAAAGGCCACCCCTCGTTAACATCTTGCAGCCCGTCAGTTTCCATCCAACAACAGGCTAAATCGCCCCATCACCAAATTTTCCTGCTATTCCTGACCGCGGACAAAACTCTGCCCCTTGGCAGCATTTTTCAATGCCCGCGCTGCAAAACGCAGCCCTTTTACGGTCCGTATTCCGGGATAACCTCTCACATAACGCGTTGCCGGATTGCACAGATAAACAAAAGTCAACGAGTGCGGCTCCCAGACCAGCTTGGATTTCCCCTCTTTATGGTAATGTTTTTTGGAACGGGGCGATGCCTTCGACGCTTCAATTGGATGATACTCAGTGATATACGCAAGAACCACGGTATGCGTCACTCCATTGATGGTGCGCCGGTAGGCCCGCGCGTCATCCACCGCCGCCCACATCAACGGCGGAAGCCCGCCTGCATAGAGAGTGTGCAGCAAATCCAAATGAATCGGATTCAAAGTCACGAACATGACTCAATTATGCCATGCTTTTCACCCGGTTGACCAAACAATTTTGGTCAGGTGGCCAAGAGCGGTACACTTCCACCCCAAAAATGAAAGTTTTTGAAGAAATACGATGGGAAAGGAATGGTGCCAGAGGAGGGAATTGAACCCCCGACCAAAGGCTTATGAGTCCTCTGCTCTACCCCTGAGCTACTCTGGCATAACCACTACAAAAACGAAGCAGGCTCAGCTTTTTGCCGTTTCGGGCAATAGATGTATATATTTTCCGTCGTGGATGCAATATATCCTTGATGAAATTTTTCACTCCCATCCCAATGGAAATTTGGCAATGCCATCAGATTCCCGTAAATTAATTCAAAAAACGGGCTAACCGCGCTTTACACCGGTTGAAAACAAGAATACCCCCATAGAATCAAGGCTATGAACCTTCTTGAGTTTCAACAGAATGGCTAAACCTTGATTCCGAGCAAATTCATGATTTCCTGCTGTTGTTCGGTGGGCTGTGAGATTTGCTCAAAGCGCACGCCGCCCACGCTGACTTGCTGTTTGCGAATGCCTCGCAAATTCTCAATCACATTTTCCATGGTCCATTGACGTTCCTTTCCTTTGCCATCCTTTTCAAAGAGCGGCTGCATTCGTTGCCTCATGTGCCAGTAAACTTAAAACAGCGAAGCCCAAGACTGATTCTTGGGCTTCGCTCGTTAATGCGGCGTTTCCAACTCGCGCCGTTCTTCACATGAACTTAATGTGATAACTTCAAGAGCTCATTAGAATTTCCGCATGGGTTATTGGTGTATTCGCGCACTCAAACGTCGGTGCGCTATTATTTGTCCAACTAACGGCTTATTTCTTCCAATCTGGATTCTGTCACTTCGGTATCGCTTTCCCGGTGGTCTGAACCACGCGGTTTCTTGGAAGTTACGGTGATTTTTACGGGGGCGGAAACAGTGCTTGCGCCCAAGTTGTCAGTCGCTTTGGCTGTAATCGTATGATCGCCAACCGATGCATTGTCCCATTTGATCGAATAAAGGGCGCTGACGCCATTGAGACTCGACTGAGTTCTCTCGCTGGAATCGTCGTCTGACGTGGCAGCAGGATGATTCTCCCCGTCTTCACCCTCGTGGCGCCGTCCTAATGATTTTGCAACACCCAGACTTGTCTCGCCATCGAAGAACTCAACTTCTGTCACAGTCCCGTCGGAATCGCTGGCGAGGGCGAGCAGACGTATTTCTCTGCCACTGAAATATTTTCTGCCCTCCCTGGGTTGAATGATCTGTACCGCAGGAGGAACATTCTCCTGCTGCGTATTGACCGTGAGTGTCGCCGCGTCGCTCGTGGCCGAGCCGGCTGCATTGCTGACAACGACCCGATAACTGCCCGCATCTCCGGAGACAACTCCTGTTAACGCGAGAGTATCGCCGGTCGCCCCGGCAATGTTGACTGTGTCCTTCTGCCATTGATAACTCAACGGCGCGGTGCCTGTCGCAACCACCTTGAACGAGACGTCGGCTCCAACCAGTACGGTCTGGCTGGTCGGTTGAGTTGTGATGACGGGAGCCACGGGCCCGGTGTTGACTGTAAGGATCGCCGCCTCACTGGTGGCGGAGCCAACACTGTTGGTGACCACCACGCGGTAACTGCCCGCATCGCCAGCGGTAACGCCAGTCAATGTGAGCGTGGCGCTGGTCGCCCCGGTAATATTGGCTGTGTCCTTCTGCCATTGGTAGGCCAATGGTGCTGTTCCAGTCGCAACAACCGTGAAGGTTGCATTGCCTCCAGCCGGCACGTCCTGACTGGCGGGTTGCGTCGTGATCTCCGGTGCCACAGGCGCAGTGTTGACCGTAATCGTTGCCTCGTCACTGGTGGCGGAGCCGACAATGTTGGTGACAATGACTCGATAACTGCCCGCATCAAGGACGAGCACGCTGTTTAACACCAGCGTGTCATTGGTCGCTGCGGGAATGTTGACCGTGTCTTTCTGCCATTGATAACTCAAAGGCGCTGTTCCTGTGGCGACAACGCTCAGGGTAACGTTTGCTCCAACCATTACAGTCTGGCTGGCGGGCTGTGTCGTGATCGCAGGGGCGACCGGCGCGGGATTCACGGTGAGGGTGGCCGCATCGCTGGTGGCTGTTCCGGCCGTGTTGCTGACAACGGCTCGATAACTGCCCGCATCACCGGCAGTAACACTGGTTAACATCAATGAGGCACTCGTAGCCCCGGTGATATTCACCGTGTTCTTCTGCCATTGATACGTCAGGGGCGCCGTGCCGGTAGCCGCAACCGTAAAGGTCACATCGGCTCCAGCCATGACTGCCTGACTTGTAGGTTGCATAGTGATCGAAGGAGCGGCAGGCGCGGGATTCACCGTGAGGGTGGCCGCATCGCTGGTGGCTGTTCCGGCCGCATTGCTGACAACGGCTCGATAACTGCCCGCGTCACCGGCAATAACACCGGTTAACATCAATGAGGCGCTCGTGGCCCCGGTGATATTCACCGTGTCCTTCTGCCATTGATACGTCAGGGGCGCCGTGCCGGTGGCCGCAACCGTAAAGGTCACATTGGCTCCAGCCGTGACCGTTTGACTGACGGGTTGCGTTGTGATCGCAGGCGCCGTTGCGGTCGCTGGATGGGATGCGGGATCTCCAGGATTGGTAATGGTGCCCGTGGGATTAGGTGTTCCAGCAGTCCATGAACCAGCCGGGTCGCCTAGTTCCCGGCCATTGGAGAAACCGTCGCCATCTGAATCCAAAACGGCAAGTGCGGGAGTCCACCGGAGGCCTGCGTCACGAAAGGCGCTCCCAAATGGATTCAGGTTTGGGGGGCCTGAAACCAGGTTATGGCATGTGTCGCAACTAGACACTGTGCCATTGGGCACACGGCTCTGATAGGAGCTCAGGGCGGAGGCATCTGGCACAGCCAGAAGGAATGACAGACCTAATAACGATAATAGATATTTAAGTTTCATATATCTTTTCCGATCTTTTTGATTGTTTCTTAAACCACCAGCTTTCACTTGTGTAATTGATCGCCGGCATTTATGGGCAGTCTATGTATTGAAATGCTGTTACAATTTTAAAGGTTGCAGCCGCATTAGTTTTTCTGTTTTTGTTGTTTATGTTTTCTTATTGTATTTCTCACGGGAAATCAACCGGTTTGTTTCCAAACTTAAGGATGCTCGGCCCTCCTCGAATGGAGGGCGGTGAGGCATTCTTCGCTTTCTGCGTCAAACCTTCAACATGGGCTGAACGAGATCAACGTATCTCCTCGTCTCAGCTTTCGTTTATTTTTGGAACGCATTGATTAAAGTATGACTCTATTTTGTCAGTGGGTGTCTGACTGGTTTGCTCGCAATTGAACCAAGCCGACATGATCGAATAAAGTTGGCGAGCCAACTTTAAATGCATGAACAACCGGGAGCGCCTTTTTTAAGGGCGCCCCATTTCGTCCGTTTTAAGTACCAGTTACTTCTTCAATTCTGAATTTGAGTCCGATAACAGTCTTCAATTCTGTGTGTTACGAGCAGGACCGTCATCATCACGGATGAAACAACCGATAGAACCGGTTGTTGATCAAGGGGGTAACGCTTACCTGATTCGTGCCATTTGCCACCACAACGGTGTTTGTTACAGCCAGCCAATTGGTGGTATTAAGATCTGAGTTTTCTTGGAGCACGAACCCAGCCAACGAAACGTCCCAGGAAATCAGTGTGGTATTCACATCGGTCCGGGAGACCAAAAGAGTGATGGGGGTTGCGTTGATCGTCAATGTCGCGGCCGTGCTGGGCACCGATCCCACCGCGTTGCTCACCACCACCACGTAACTGCCCGCGTCACCGGCGGTGACCGCATTCAATGTAAGTGTGTCATTGGTGGCACCGGTAATATTCACCGTGTTCTTTTGCCATTGATACGTCAGCGGTGCCGTGCCGGTAGCCGCAACCGTAAAGGTCACATTGGCTCCAACAGTCACCGTCTGGCTGGCCGGTTCCGTCGTGATCGCAGGGGCGACCGCCGCGGGATTAACCGTCAGCGTCGCGGCCGTGCTGGGCACCGATCCCGCCGCGTTGCTCACCACCACCACGTAACTGCCCGCGTCACCGGCGGTGACCGCATTCAATGTAAGTGTGTCATTGGTGGCACCGGTAATATTCACCGTGTTCTTTTGCCATTGATACGTCAGCGGTGCCGTGCCGGTAGCCGCAACCGTAAAGGTCACATTGGCTCCAACAGTCACCGTCTGGCTGGCCGGTTCCGTCGTGATCGCAGGGGCGACCGCCGCGGGATTAACCGTCAGCGTCGCGGCCGTGCTGGGCACCGATCCCGCCGCGTTGCTCACCACCACCACGTAACTGCCCGCGTCACCGGCGGTGACCGCATTCAATGCAAGTGTGTCATTGGTGGCACCGGTAATATTCACCGTGTTCTTTTGCCATTGATACGCCAGCGGTGCCGTGCCGGTAGCCGCAACCGTAAAGGTCACATTGGCTCCAACAGTCACCGTCTGGCTGGCCGGTTCCGTCGTGATCGCAGGGGCGACCGCCGCGGGATTAACCGTCAGCGTCGCGGCCGTGCTGGGCACCGATCCCGCCCCGTTGCTCACCACCACCACGTAACTGCCCGCGTCACCGGCGGTGACCGCATTCAATGCAAGTGTGTCATTGGTGGCACCGGTAATATTCACCGTGTTCTTTTGCCATTGATACGCCAGCGGTGCCGTGCCGGTAGCCGCAACCGTAAAGGTCACATTGGCTCCAACAGTCACCGTCTGGCTGGCCGGTTCCGTCGTGATCGCAGGGGCGGTGGCCGTTGGGTGCGAAGTCGGATCTCCTGGATTAGTAATGTTTCCTGTTGGATTGGGGCTTCCGGGAGTCCATGTTCCAGCCGGATCTCCCAATTCCTGACCGTTGGTAAAACCATCACCATCTGAATCCACGGTAGCCAGGGCTGGAGTCCATGAGGTGCCTGCGCCAAGAAAGGCGGTGCCAAAAGGATTCAATGCCGGCGGACCAGCCGCCAAATCATGGCAGGTGTCGCAGCTATTGAGATTGCCATTGGGAACGCGGCTTCTAAACGAGCTTAGGGCAAAAGTGTTTTGAACACCAACAAGGAGCGCCAAGCCAATAATGACGGAACGAATTTTTACTTTCATACAGAGTATCTGAACCAGTTTTATTTATTTAAGGTCCACAGGCCTTACGCCACGCTGGCATGACTTGATTCCCCAACGGGAAACCCTGCGCATTCCATGGGCGCCAACCCCCGGGATGGACTGATCCCAATCAAATGAGGCTCGCATATCGAATTATCGACCATTGAGTATTGTTAATATGCGCTATCAGACCACATAATAGCCCAAAAAAACAATAAATCAATATCTTGCGAGTATTTTTATTAATTTACTCCATAAGAGGCTCTCTAATGTCATCCTTTTGGATGAGAAAATGGATACCATGCGGTCAGCGCGAGGAATCAGGATTGGAGGAGGCCACTGCGGGTGGCCACTGCGGCTGCTTCGGTGCGGCTCTTCACATGGAGCTTTCCGAAGATATTTCTCACATGAGTCTTGACCGTGGTCTGGCTGATGTAAAGCTTCCTCGCAATCTCCTTGTTGCTCGTGCCAGCAGCGATCGAACACAACACCTCAGCCTCTCTATTGGTCAATTCCTCGGCGGTCATGTACTCCGCCAACTTGGCCGCGATGGCTTGGGGAACAAAGGTTTCCCCCTTATGCACGTTACGAATGCAGGACATGAGTTCTTCACGGCAGGTGTCTTTGAGAATATAGGCCTTGGCGCCGGCTCGAATTGTCCGATAAATCGTGCCCGCACCATCGAATGCCGTCAGGACAATGATTCGCGCGGAGGCATTATATGCGTGAATTTCCTTGATCACTCCCATTCCGTCCAACTGCGGCAGGTGCAAATCAACCAGGGTCACGTCAGGGGCATGACGTTTCCACAACTCCACGGTTTCATCACCGTTCCTGGCCTCTGCCACAACAACCATGTCCTCCTGTCCCGCAATCATGGACGCCAAACCCTCACGAACAAGGGCTTGTTGATCTGATATTAGAATGCG
Organism: Verrucomicrobiia bacterium; assembly: GCA_963664225.1. Classification (GTDB taxonomy): domain Bacteria; phylum Verrucomicrobiota; class Verrucomicrobiia; order Limisphaerales; family UBA1319. The sequence continues at coordinate 4,967,820 of OY760937.1, read as the reverse complement.
TATTTTGGCTGCCGATGCCGCCTCGTGGCGAGAGACTTGCGGATTGCCCAATCTTGGATCTGTTGGAATGACTTCAAACGCCGGGGAACGGGATGGAAGGGTGACTTCCTGTCCACCGCAATCATTGCGCGCTGAGTTTACCAGATTGATCCCATTCCCCTTGCCTGGCGGTTTTTCTTTGCAAAAGAGGAGGATCAATTCCTGCTGCGGCGGAGACAGCCTGATCACCCTTTCGGCCACCGCAAAATTCCCGGACTTACGTCTATAAATCCGCTCTTTTTCAGCCGACACTCCGTAATCGAGCTGCCGCCACTGACTCAGCAGTTCATTTCTCGGTGCTTCCGCAATGATTTCCCATGGCTGCATCCGGAGAATCTTGTCCCGTTCGCACCCCAGCATCGCGCAGGCCGAAGGATTGGCATCCACAATCGTGCCTTCCACCGTGCAAATCAACACTGCATCCAGTGTGTGGACGAATAAATATCCAAGTATTGTTTCACGAATTCGGCACACCCCAAAGGACATGCACCGGTGTTGATCCATGACATTCGACATTATTAACTGGCCCTGCAATCACATCACGAACGCGCCTTTTCGTTTAGAACCTCCGCCCGCCCGGGCGGATTGCCGTTCCTTGATTACTTCACTCGCCAGCCAGCACAATGTTCTTCTTGCTCCTGATTCCGTCAAATTTTAGAAAACTAATTTTTTCTGACAGTCAATCGATCGCATTTTCCGACCCAGGACGTATGAGATAAAGATACCCCTCGAGTATTCAATGAATCCCCCTCGTTCTCTGCGGCGCAAACACGACGAACCGTGTTCTAAATTGAACGGCGGTCGGTCTCCACCCAATGCACCGCGAAACGATTCAACGCAAGACCATCCAGCATTTCCAGTTTGACCTTCAGGTTCTCGCGATGGGCTTGCACCGTCTTGATGCTGATATGCAGGGCTTCCGAGATCTTACGTGTGGACAGGCCCTGCCCGATCAATTCCAATATCTGCCGTTCGCGATCGCTCAATCGATCCGTAGGGAGCGGATTTCGTCCATCGGCTCTGCCGGAAGCACCGTTCAACATCCGGGCGGTAATCTCCTCGCTGAAGGCCATGCCGCCCCGCAAAACCTTCCGAATCGCCTCCAGAAGATGCTGGGAGGGTTGCCTTTTCATGACATAACCTTTGGCGCCGGCCCTCAAAGCACTCTCCGCGTAAAGGGTTTCATCGTGCATTGAAAGCACAATCACCGGCAGGTCGGGATGATAGACTTTGAGATCCTTGAGCAAGTCAATGCCGTGCGAGCCATCCAGGGACACATCGAGCAGCATCAGGTCCGGTTTTAAGCTCTCAACGGAGCGCAAGGCGTCCCGGGTGTTGGTCGCATGACCGCACACACTCAAATCAGGTTGCGGTTCGAGCACTGCGGTCACGCCCTGCAGGAAGATGGGATGATCGTCCACAAGCAAAAGACGGGCCTTGCGGGCTGCTGAATGTGAAGCGGTTCCGTGCTCCGCAGAGGTTGAAAGCGAGCTGTTCATGCGTTGGTTTGGCTGCGAGAAAGGGTTTTCAAGGGCAGCGTGCAATTCACCACCGTCCCTTGTCTGGCATTGTTCTCAATACTCAAAGTAGCCCCGATGGAACGGGCCCGAAACCGCATGGTTTCCAAACCCATGCCGGTTCCGCGCGTGTGCGCAGAAATAATACCCACGCCGTTGTCTTTGACCACCAAAGAGAGCAGTTCTGCCGTGGAGGTCAGCCGCAGGATAATTTGCGTGGCCCTGGCATGCTTGGCGGCGTTGCTCAGGGCTTCCTGCGCGATTCGGTAAAGATGGGTGGCCGCTGTGTGGTCGCGAAGGAGGACCGGCTCGCTGCAATCAAAGTGCGTGGGGATGGCATAAAGCTTGTGGAGGTTTGCCACAAGGTTCTGCAGCGCCACCATCAATCCATCTGCAGCAAGGTTGACTGGATTGAGACCGAGCGTCAGACCGTGGGCCTGAGAATTCGACTCCTGAATGAGCCGGGTGATTTGAGCCATCGCCCCGGCTTCAGCGGGAGCATTCCGGGCCAGGCGCTCCTGGGTGACACTGCACAAGTAGGCAATTCCAGCCAGTTGCTGGCACAGGCCGTCGTGCAGATCCCGGCCTATCCGGCGCTGCTCGGCTTCAGCAATCTCAACAAGCTGCGCCTCGAGAGAATGACGCTGGGCAATTTCTCTTTGCAGGGCGGCGTTGGCCGTCACCAGTTCGGAAGTTCGCTCCCGGACCCTTTCCTCCAACTCGTCATGCGCCCGGCGCAGGGCATCCTCCATCCGTTTGCGCTCCGTCAGATCCAATCCAATACTTATGTAACCAATGAGAGTGCCCTTCTCATCGCACATCGGGGTATTGGTCGTGTGCAGTTCCACAAGCCCGCCTTCCCGATTGCGGACTGCGAACTCCCCCGACCAGCCATTACCGCTGGTTAACGCGGCGGTGATTTCACTGAGCGTCTCGCAGCTCGCCTGCGGAGGCAACACTTCCGCCAGCACTTTTCCCAGCACCTCTTCCTTGGACCAGCCAAAAAGTTGCGCGGCGGCCTCATTCCAATAAGTAATACGCCGATCCAGATCCGTGGCAATAACTGCCTGCCCCACAGTGTCCAGCATCCGGGCCTGAAATCTAAGACTGTTTTCCGCCTGTTTTCGGTCGGTTACATCCTGTTTGACGGCGATAAAGTGGGTGATCTTCCCGCGGGGATCGGTCAATGGGGTGATCGTCGTTTCGTCGATATACAGCGTGCCATCCTTGCGTTTGTTGATCAATTCCCCATGCCAAGGTTGACCTGCCTGGATCGGACCCCAGAGCCCTTGATAAAACGCCGCATCCTGCAGTCCGGACTTGAGCAGGCGCGGATTCTGCCCCACAATTTCCTGAACATTATAGCCGGTCAAACGAGTGAAGGCGGCATTCACCCACATGATGATTCCTTCATAGTTTGTAATCAGGATGGCATTGGCCGCGGACTGCAATGCCGCCGCTTGCAGACGCAACTGCTCCTGCGCCCGCTTCCTTTCGATGGCATAACGAATAGACCGGGCGATTTGACGGCCATCCGCCTGCCCCTTGACGATATAGTCCTGAATGTCGTGTCGAACGGCCTCGATGCCGAGCGCCTCATCATCCAAACCGGTCAGTAGTATAATGGGAACCATTGGAGCGGCCGCGCGCGCCTGAAGGAACGTTTCTCTGCCGGAGCTATCAGGGAGGGAGAGATCCAGAAGCAACACATCGAACAACCCCTTGTTCAGATGCTCCAAAGCTTCCCGCAAGTTCTCGCAATGAGTGAAACCAAAATGATTTTCCGCCGTGGACTCAAGGTGGTCCTGCAGCAATTGGGCGTCTGAAGGGCTGTCTTCCACCAACAGCACTCTGATTGGCGCGGCTTTCATGACGGGTTGGCCATCATAAGGCAAATATACCATACCCGCCCGTTTCTTGCTTTCAAATTCCGACATTCTTATTTTGCCATTTCTGGAACCAGGTTATAAGCCGTAACCGGGACTCCGACTCTCGACTCGGACGATCAATCCGGAATCATGAAATCGTCCACACTCGAATGATCCGTTTAACCTCGCTCATCCACCTAATCCCTCCGTGGCAGCGTGACGATGGTGAGCCAGAAATTCTCGATGCTTCTGACCAGGGCCACAAATTGCAAAAAGTCCAGCGGTTTGGTGACATAACAATTCGCATTCAATTGATAGGCCTGGTCCACATCCTTTTCGGCCTGCGAAGTGGTCATTATCACCACCGGTATGGTCTTCAGATCCGGATCCGCCTTGATTTCCGCCAGGACTTCGCGCCCGTCCTTGCGCGGCAGATTCAAGTCCAGCAGAATCAAATCCGGTCGGGGCGCCTGCGCGTATTCCCCCTCGCGCCGGAGAAATTGCATCGCACGGACACCGTCCTCCACCGTGCTGAGATGGTTGCGGATTTTGCCTTCCTGCAAGGCTTCGACAGTCAAATCCGTATCGCTGGGGCTGTCATCCACCAGTAGAATTTCTATCGGTTTGTCAGGATTCATTGTCGTCATCATTTCCAGGCGTGGATATTCGTTCGGCCAGACACGCATCGGAAGCGCAAGCCTGACAACCGGCTGCTTCCTGCAACCTGCCCCATTGCCCGACTCCTAATATTGCTGTGGCTCATGCTTAAAATGTTTATCATGATGGATTGTCGCTGATCGTAAAGTGGAAAGTGGATCCCGCGCCAGGCTGCGACTCCACCCAGATTTTGCCTCCGTGGCGTTCCACAATCCTTTTGCAGACCGCCAGGCCAATCCCTGTGCCAGGGTAGGCCAATCGGGTGTGCAAGCGCTGGAAAATCTGGAAAATGCGCTCAAAATACTGTGGCTCGATGCCAATCCCATTATCGCGCACGGACAGAACCCATTGAGCCGTCTCCCGGCGCGCGCTGATATCGATTTCCAACGGTCGATTGTTCCTGAACTTGATCGCATTGCCGATCAGGTTCTGGAACAACTGAGCGATCTGTGTTGGATCCACCCGGACTGTGGGCAACAGGCCGGAAGTAACTTTCGGGGAGGCCTCTCGCAGGGTCACCGCAAGATTCTCAAGCGCCTTTGTTAGGACCACATTGAGATCTGTCGGTTCAAAGGACTTGCCCTGAGTGCTCACCCGAGAAAATGCCAACAGATCGTGGATGAGCGTTTGCATCCGGATGGCGCCATCCGCCGCCCCGGCAATATATTGCCGCCCCTTTTCGTCCAGTTGGTCCGGGTAGCGATTCTGGAGCAGTTGAGTGTAACCGGACACGGCCCGGAGTGGTTCCTGCAAATCGTGCGAGGCCACGTAGGCGAACTGCTCCAGGTCCCGGTTCGAACGCGCCAGATCTTCCGCTGCAAGTCTCAGCGCCTCCTCGGCCCGCTGGCTTTCTATCGCAATGGCCACCTGGTCAGTCACCGCCATCATCAGGGACAATTCCTCCTCCTCGAAATGGGCGCGCGTCCGCGTGCCAAAGGAGAGTGTCCCCAGCAATCGCTTGCCAACCATCAGTGGATGGCAGGCGTAAGCCGCCATCCCAAAACCTTTCACCAGGTCCACGCGTGGATCCTGCGAAGCCGCAATATCCTCCACCACGATGCGGCAGCCGTCGCGAGCCACGCATCCGCATACGGCCATGCCGTAATCAAGCCATTCGATTTTGCGCGCATCCTCCTCGGAAATGCCGCCGCACGCGTTCAAGTGCAGTCGGCCTTTATTTTCATCGACGAGGAAGTTGAAAAATGCCTGGCAGTCCAAAAAGGCGAGCACCCTCTGGCATAGCGAATTTATAATGGTAAGCGGCGAATCGCTTTTTAATAATTCGCTCGCCGTCTCGGCCAGCAGATTGATCCGTCCATTGCTTCGTCGCAACGCTTCCTCGGCCTTTTTGCGCTCGGTCACATTCAAAAACACCACGGCAAACCGCCCCGTCTCAGTCCGCGAGACATAGACTTCATACCACCGTCCCAAAACCCGATTCTCCCCATCGAAGTGATCCGGTTCGCCTGTCAGCGCCACACGGCCAAAGCGTTCGATCCACATCGGCTCGGTCTCGGGCATGACTTCAAGCATGGTCCTGCCTATCAGATCGGCGCCGCGCAGGCCCGTCAGGCGCTCATACGCCGGATTGACTTCCAGAATCCGACAGTCGCAAGGGCGGCCCTCGGCGTCGCAGATTAGCTCGTGCAGGACAAAACCCTCACTCATTGAGCTGAATAGGTTCCGGTAGCGCGCCTCGCTTTCCCGGAGCGCCAGCTCGGCTTTTCGATGAGCCTCTCGCAAACGGAGCGCGGTGATGCCGTAGGCCAGGTCTTCGGCCAATTTACCCAGCAATCCGACATCCTCTTCTGTAAACGGATTCAGATCCCGCGAATAAATCGTAAGAGCGCCAAGCACCACACCTTCGGCCCTTAATGGCAGGGCGATGGAGGCGGCATATCCGCGCTTGTAGGCCTCCTCACGCCACGGCATGAATTGAGGATCGGTGAGCATGTTCCGGCAAAGACTTAATTTTCCCGTCCGAATCGCCGTCCCGGTTGGACCCATCCCTCGTTCCGAGTCTGACCAGGTGATACGCAACTTTTCCAGATATCCGTCCTCAAAGCCCGCCCAAGCCACAGGCCGCACGGTTTTGGCCTCGTCCTGCTCGGCAATACCGATCCAGGCTATCGGATATCCGCAGTCCTGCACCACGATCTGGCAGACTTCCTCCAGGTATTCCGATTCCGCCTGGACGCGCATCATGGCCTGATCGCTGCGGCTGCACGCGTTTAGTATGCGGTTGAGTCGGTGCAGTCTCTCTTCAGTCCGTTTGCGCTCGTCAACTTCGCGGCGCAGTTCCACGTTGAGATTTTCGGCCTGCTGGCGCGCGTGCAATGCGTCATCCATCAGATTCAACGCGGCGCGACGGGAGTCCTTTAGGGCGTTGTTGGCGGATTGCAATCGCAACGTGGAATCGCGCAGTTTGCCTTCCGCCTGCTTTCGTCCGGTGATGTCCGTGTTGGTGCCCAGCCACTGCAATACATGCCCGGCGTCATCCTTCATTGGGAACGCCCGAGTCAAAAACGGACGATAAACGCCGTCGGCACCCTTCAGAGGAAACTCCATCTCAAAGGATTGACCGGTTTCCAGCGATTTCTTCCACTCAACCAGCACTTGCGGAAGCACTGCGGGATGATGCACCCCCTCCCAACCCCATCCTGCCATTTGCACCGGTGTCGTACCTGTGTAATCGTACCAACGCTGGTTATACCAGGTCATGTAACCATCGGCCTGGGCGATCCACGCAAGTTGCGGCATGGCGTTGGCCATGACCTTCCATTGCTGCTCGCTCTGGCGCAATGCCTCCTCCGCACGCATCAGCCGGCTGATATCGAGATTAATGCCCGCCCAGCAAAGAATGCGCCCCCGCTCGTCCTTCACCGGCGTGCCACGAGCGAGGATATAGTGCCATTGATCGTCAGCGCCGTGAATCCGATACTCGAAATCCCAATTACCGCCAGTCCGGACACATTCCTCCCATTGCGCTTTGGCGCGTTCCGCATCCACCGGCTCCACGATACCGCTCCAGTCCAATTCAGACAACTGCTCCTGCGAAAGTCCAGTGAGCGCTAGAAAACTGTTGCTGGCGTATGTATTCCGTCCATTCGGATCGCTGGTCCACGTGCCAAAATCCATGCTCTCGCCTATCGAGCGGTAGAGCGCTTCGCTGCGTCGCAGAAATTCTTCAACCTGCCGGCGCCCGGTAATATCAAAATTGATTCCCAGAAAGTGAGTCGGTTTTCCTTCGTTGTTGACAACGAATCTTCCCTTTCCCGCCAGCCAGCGTTCCCGGCCGTCAGCGTGCAATATTCGAAACTCCACATCCAACTCCCCGGTATTCAATGCTTTCGCCCATCTGGATTTGAGCGAATCAATATCGTCGGGATGAACGTGGCGAAAGAGGCTTTCAGGCTTCGCAGCAACCTTGTCCGGGTTCAAACCCAATAGACCGTATTCGATGGAGTTCCATCGCTCTTCACCGGTTTGAAGATCGACCTCGAAAGTGCCAATCGAGGCCGATTGGAGTACCGATAGCACCCGCTGTTCGCTTTCCCGAAGAGCCTGCTCCACCTTCCTGCGTTCCGTAATATCCTCAAACACCGAGTAAACTTCCATGGGTGCCGTCCTGGCCTGCCGCGATACCGGCACCGCGTCGATCTTGATCCAGCGCCGTTCTTTTCGCTGCGGATTGTAAATCCCCATCACCACGCCACTGACCCGATGTCCAAGCCGCAGTGCTTCCATCGCTGGGTGCGCGCCGCCGGGGAATGGTGAACCGTCCTCGCGGATCGTGTGCTCGGACTCCGGTTCCAAACTGCTGCCCAGATACTCGTCGCGGCTCTTGCCCAGAATCTGTTCGGCAGCCGGATTCATCGCAAGGATCCTTCCGCTGGCATCCTGGTGAACCACCCCCTGCAACATCGTTTCCGAAAGAAGCCGCTGCCGTTCCTCGCTCCCCCGCAACGCCTCCTCAACCTGCCTGCGTTGCTCAATTTCCGCGCGCAGTACTTGGTTGGCGGTTTCGAACTTCTCAGTCCGTTCGATAACACGCTGTTCCAGTACTTCGTTCGATTTGCTCAGGCTCTCCCTGGCACGGTGCATTGCCTCAGTGATCCAGGAGAGCATCACGCCGCTTACGACGAAGATCGCCGTGGCCAGTAAATTGGCCGCATCGGGAAAAGCATGTTTCTCTCCCTGCTCGGTCACGAGGAAGTTGAGCAGCAAGGCCGATAGAACTGTGGCCACAAGGCCCGGACGCAACCCGCCGTTGAGCGCGGCGAACATCACCGCCGGATAGAACGTAATGTATGGGGGGCGCGTCTCAAACGAATGGAAAAATACCAGTCGCACGGTGGCGGCGACGACGACAATTGCAATCGTCACCAGATACTTTTGCCACGGCCCGCCCCGGCCCTCGTGCGGCAATAAATCCGGATCGCCGACTTCCCGCGCCGATACATAAGCCGCAGCCAGCAAATAAGCGCCTCCGAGAAATTGCGCCACGCGGCCAGTCCATCCCAACAGACTGCCGACAACCGACTGTATCAAGGCGCCAAACAACCCGGCCGCCAGCAACAACAGCGCCATGGCATACCAAAATGCGAACGCGGTCCAGCCCCCCCCCATTACCGGCCGCATCAGCGCTGCACTGAGGATCAGCAAGGAAATTGCCGAACAAAGCACAAACTGCCGGACCAGTGTCCCCCCCTCGCCCTGAACGAAAAATACCGGCAGCCAATCGGATCTCACGGCTTGCGCGACCAGCCAGACCAGACCCAGTGCCACGGCATATGCCGCGCCAATCCGCCAAATGGACGCGCCTGCGATCCCCCGCTGCGCGCGCGAAAGACTAGAGCAAGACAATAGGACGCATGCCGCAATCCAAACGCTGACATTGTGGATCGTCACAACCGTATTTGGATTCCCTTGTCCAAGAAAACTCGCCACCAGGCTGCCCAAGCCCCAGATCAAGACCCCGCTTCCCATCAGCAGCATCCTTGCATCGGCGCGGGCCAGATAATTTCGCGCGGCCAAAAATGCAACAACCAGGGACGCCAGCGTTGAGAACGTGAAATTCAGGCCAAGGAGCAACCCCGATGACTCGTGGGAGGTTCGCAAATCCCCCATCCACAGCCCAATCATCCCCAATAATAAGATTGGGGCAGGCATCCAGGCCCAAAGAGGCGGGTGGAATTTAAGAGGCGTTGTCATGGGTTGCCGGAGACTCCAGGCAATTTCTGCTCAAAATCGATGGTGTAACGCTTCGGCTGGCAAACAAGGACGCATAGCGCATTGACTTCCTTTTTCAACTCGATCATGCGCAGTTCGCGCCCCACCATGGCGCGGTTCAGATGCATGGCTTCCTCGTTGCTTGCCACCAGTTCCGCGGTCCGTTCCGTAACCCGCCGCTCCAGTGTTTCAGTCAGCGCCTTAAGTGCCGCATCCGCACGTTTGCGCTCGGTGATGTCCAGTCCGACCTCCATGATGAGCGGCGAACCGTCCGCATCGGTGAACGGGAAGTCGAAGATATCGTAATCGCGTCCATCCGGCCCTATCCACCCCCAATGATGAGGGGCATTGGTTTTCAGCACAGTCTTGGTTTCGCAACTCTCGCATGGCTCGGTGCGGTTAAAGATGTATTCATAACACTTCCGTCCATTGGCCTTGCCAAAACGTTCCTCGAAAAAACGGTTGGCAAACGGCACATGATAATCCGGCGCCAGCAATATCAGGTAAGCCGGTAACTGATCCAACACATCTTTGAACCGACGCCTCTCAGCTTCCACTGTTTCATTGGCTTTCTTTAAAGCCGCAGTGCGTTCCTGCACCCGGGCTTCCAAATCGTCATGGGCCTTTTTCAGTGCCGTCTCGCTGCCTTTGTGCGAGAAAACTTCCACCAAAACAGGCGCCAGCGCCTCCAGCGCCTCCAACTCGTCGGCGGTGTAGCCGCCGTCCCGATTCCCCACCGCAATCATTCCGGTCACGCGGCCTTCCTGAATCAGCGGAACGCCCAGAAATGCCTCCAGGGGAGGATGGCCATCCGGAAGCCCAATGCGATCAGGCTGATGTGCTGGGTCGTTCGTGAAGAAGCCCTTCCCCTCCAGAATCACGCGTCCGTAAATACCATGAATTGGAAAGTCTCCAAACGGACTGCTTTTTCCGTCCTTGTCCGCCATTTTGGAGGCAGCCCAGCCAGGATCGCTTATGGCTATTTCTTCAAGGCCATGATCATTGGTTTTACCGATGAATCCGAATTTGCTTCCAGTCACCTTCTCGGCCACCTCAAGACAAGTCCGGCCCAGATCCACCTCCGTGCCGACGCTAATGGCTTTCTCAAAAATGCGGTTGATCCCCTCCAAAAGCGCGTTCTGCCGCAGCATCCGGGCTTCCGTGCGTTTGCGCTCGGTCACGTCCTGTTTGACCGCGATGAAATGGGTAATGGCCCCATCTCTACCGACTACAGGCGTGACGGTCATTTCCTCGTGGTAAAGACTTCCGTCCTTGCGCCTGTTGACCAATTCGCCCTGCCAAACACGTTTATCCAGAACCGTCTCCCACATCTTCTGGTAATACTGCGCGTCGTGGTGTCCCGACTTGAACACACTTGGATTAAGGCCTGCGGATTCCTCAGCGCTGTAACCGGTCAATCGTGTAAAAGCCTCGTTGACCCATTGGATACTCCCATCGCTCCCGGAAATGGAAATTGCATTGGCCGCCGCCTGAAGCGCCGCGGCGAGCAAACGCATTCGAGCCTCCGCATTTTTGCGCTGGCTGATGTCCCTGATGATTTTCGAGGCTCCAACCACTCGCCCTTCGGCGTTCATCAAGGGCGAGATGGTGACTGAGACTTCAAGCCGACGGCCATCCCGGCCCAGACGCTCCGTCTCGAAATGCTCAATGCGCTGGCCGAGGGCCAGTTTCTGGAGAGTTTTTTCTTCCTCACGGATGAATTCGGGCGGCAGAATCAGGGTTATGGATTTGCCGAGAACCTCCTCGGCGCGATAGCCGAACATCCGCTCGGCCGCCGGATTCCAGCTTTGTATGGCGCCATCCAGATTTTTGGAAATGATTGCGTCTTGCGAAGTTGCAACGATGGCCGCCAGTCTCGCATTTTCAGCCTCAGCTTGAAATCGTCGCGCCTCGGCGGCGTTGAGTGAACGGGCCGCCATGATCACGAAAAAAATAAAAACCAGCTCGGTGAGCACGACATGGGCTGCGGACTCCAGATGATAATCGTAAAATCCGGCGTATTGCCCCAACATGAGGACGACATCGATCGAGATGGGCACCAAGAGAACCGGCAGAATAAAATTCCGGGCCATGACGCTGCCTGCCTTGTCCCCGGCCAGGAGGGACAACCAGAGCGACCCGGGGCGCGCCAGCCAGATTCCAAGGAAAGTCAGCATGCCCGCAATGACCGCCGGGAACGAAATCGCCTGGGAGTATGCCAGTGGCGCGTAAAGCTGGGGGGCACCATAAACATAACCCGCTAACGCCACGGAAGTTAGGACGCCGCCCAAAGCGGTAAAAAAAAGCGCTGGATGGCGGCCACCACGGGTGCGCGTGTCAATCAGGACGAGCGAAATGCCTGCCAGGAGCAATATCGAAGCGGAGTTGGGGCCCATGCGGCTGGATTCATGAAGGGAAGCGATTGCGGAGGGTTCCCATTGAAACCATTGGAAAAAACCGCGATTCCAGCCTGAAAGATGGTCGATCAGGGCGAAAAGGCCCATTACTACAACGATAAAGGCAAGGATCAGCGCGATAAAACGACCGGGTCGATTCCGGGTCCTGGACTGCTGGGAAAACAAAATGGAAGTACCTGTCAGAAGGAACGTTATAGCCGTGAATGGGTCCATGGACGCCATGCCGAGGCCGAAGTTCTTCAGGAACGAAAGGCGGAAAATCCATCCGGCCAAAACGAGAATCGAGATCGTAATAACACCGTAAGCCGTTATGGTTGAAACGGTTTTAGTGTAGCTGACCAAGGCAGAATCTTTGGTATTTGTCATGGTCGTACTTTCATTGCTGGCCGATTTATCAGGCCTTTATAAGCGGATAAGCCGTCTCATTCAAGAGTCTGTTCCGAGCGTTCAACCGGTTGACCCTGGGTTGACTGCGGTTGACTGCGGTTGACTGCGAAAAGGCATCCCTAGTTTCACAAGTGAAAGCTAGCGTTCGATTCCTCTGTTGAGAATAGGGAGCCTCCCTATCCCACGATAGGGTACGTCCCGATTGTGGAAAATGGCGCGCCCGGCCATTTTTGAAAGCATGGCAGCAAACCCTGTTTCCATAGTCATGCTGAAAAACAACTCGCGGGTATCGTCGGCATGTGCCGATGGCGTGGAGGATTTCGAAGCAGTGGAGGCAGGAAGCTGTTTGAAGGATAGCGCGGGCATGAGGAAGCATCCCGTTCAAAATGCGTGAAGCCGCAAGAAACCAAGGACAAAAAATGAACAAACTGAAGATTCCGATTCACCAGCTCCTGGCCGGAGCTGCCCTGCTCTGGGGAGTCAACCAGAGTATGGCGCAATATGTACCTCCTCCCCAGCTCGTGCCTGGAGTCGATTACAATGTGCCCAATTATGCCTACACCCAACCGCTGACGAAGTTTGTGGATTCGTTGCCGGGTCTGGGTCCCACAGGCATAAACAATTTGGGGCAATATATCCCCGTGGCTCAACCGATGGGTGTCAATACGCCCGCCGGAGTGCCCCGTGACGGCGATTATTATGAAATCGCGGTTGTGGATTATACACAGCAGATGCACAGCGAATTGCTGCCGACGAAGCTGCGCGGCTATGTGCAGATCGAGCCCCCGGGCGCGCCAACACCCCCAGGGAGTCTCCATGTGCCGCTGTTCTATGCGAATGGCACAACGCCCATCATGGTTACCGTGGGTGGCACTCCGACGCAGGTCTATGGTTACGATCGACCCCGGTATCTGGGGCCTGTGATCAGCTCCAACAAAGGCACGCCGACCCGCATCAAGTTCTATAACCTGCTTGCGACGACCGCCAATGGAGGCAGCCTGTTCATCCCCACCGACATGACTCTCATGGGCGCGGGCATGGGACCGAACGGGGCCAATTACTCCGAGAACCGGGCGACCATCCATCTGCATGGCGGCGACAATCCGTGGATCAGCGATGGCACAGCCCATCAATGGATCACGCCCGCAGGTGAAGCGGGTTCGCTGCTCAAAGGAGCGAGCCAGCAAAACGTGCCGGACATGCCGGTGCCTCCGCTTGGTTCGGCGACGTTCTATTTTCCCAACGGACAAAGCGGCCGCCTCATGTTCTATCATGACCATGCCATGGGCATGACCCGTCTCGATGTCTATGCGGGCGAAGCCGCCGGTTACCTGCTCTCGGATCCGACCGAGACGGCGCTAAACACGACTCTGGGTCTGGCGGGGGAAGTCCCCCTGGTCATTCAGGACAAGACCTTCGTGAACGCCGGGGCGCTTCCCACTGGATTCCCTGCCGGCGCGGCGGCTCCCCTGCCGACAGCGGTTTTGGATCCGTTGTGGACCAACAACCCGAGTTGGGGTCAGACGGCTGGAGATCTTTGGTTCCCGCACGTTTACATGCCCAACCAAAACCCGAACGATATCAGCGGCGCCAATCCTTTTGGCCGTTGGGACTACGGCGCCTGGTTCTGGCCCATCTTCCCTTCAGGCGTCCCTCCGCAGGTCTCCTCTGTGCCGGAAGCCTTCATGGACACGCCATTGGTTAACGGCATTGCGTATCCGAAATTGAACGTGAATCCGACGGCCTACCGGTTCCGCATCTTGAATGCGTGCAACGACCGGTATGTGAACCTGCAGTTTTATGTCGCCAGCCCCATCATCAGCGCGATTACAGTCACCAGCGGGGGCAGCGGCTATGCGACGCCTCCGATGGTCACCATTACTCCGGCAGCGGGCGATACGACGGGCAAAGGTGCGACCGCCGATTCCATGATCGATGTCAACGGTGTTGTGACCAACATCGTGGTGACGAGTGTGGGAAGCAGCTATACGCTTCCGCCCACCGTGACCCTTACGCCGGCCTTTGGCGATACCACAGGCTCTGGCGCGGTAGCCACAGCGACGCTCTACACGAACCTGACGGAAGTGGGCATGGTGCCCGCGATCAAGGGATCGCCCGCGCTCTGGCCTCCCTGGTGGAGTGCGAACGACACCCCCGGCATGATCCCCAACATTCTGGACGGCAGAATGGGTGGCGTGCCCGATCCCAATAAGATTGGTCCGTCGTTCATCTCAATCGGCACCGAGGGCGGCATTTCGCCCCAAGCGGTCGAACTGAAGACCACACCGATCGGTTATGAGCAGAACAAGCGCAGCGTGACGGTGTTGAACACGTATGAACACACGCTGTTCCTCGGGCCTGCCGAACGCGCGGATGTCATTGTGGATTTCGCGAAGTTCGGTGGCAAGACGCTCATTGTGTATAACGATTCTCCCGCGCCCGTGCCGGCCGGCGATCCCCGCAATGACTTCTATACCTGCAACCCGGATACCCAGGACCAAGGCGGCGCGCCTTCGACCGTGGCTGGCTTCGGCCCCAATACCCGGACGATCATGCAGATCAACGTAGCGGCAGGAACGAACACCCCATTGGTGTTGTCCACAATTAATACGGCCGTGGCGGGAGTTTTTGCCGCCACACAGCCGACCAACGTGGTTCCGGCAGGCGTTTATGGCCGGATCTCGGACACCTCCATGACCTTCGGTGGCGCAACGACCCCGTTGCAACCCAAGACCATTCAGGAACTGTTCGACCCACTGGGCCGCATGAACTCCATATTGGGAGTTGAACTGCCCTTCACCACGGCGACCATCCAGACGACGATCCCCTACGGATTTGCCGATCCGCCGACCGAAGTGTTCCCTGACGGGGTGACACAACTCTGGAAGATCACTCACAATGGTGTGGACACACACGCCATACATTTCCACTTGTTCAACGTGCAGGTGGTCAATCGCGTCGGCTGGGACGGGGCGATCAAGCCGCCGTGGCCGGAAGAGATGGGCTGGAAAGAGACGGTGAAGATGCACCCGTTGGAAGACATTATTGTCGCCTTGAAGGCCAAGACTCCGACGTTCCCGTTCGCGGTGACGAATAGCGTTCGTCCGCTGGATCCGACCAGTCCGCTGGGCACGACGAATCAGTTCACCGGGGTTGACCCCAATGGACTGCCGCTGGTCGTCAGCAACGTGGTCGCCAACTTTGGCGCGGAGTATGTGTGGCACTGCCATCTGCTCGGCCATGAAGAGAACGACATGATGCGCGCGATGATGGTGGCCACCGTGCCGCAAGCGCCCACGAATCTGGTGGCGACAACGACTGGCACATTCTCGAGCAAACGAGTGAACCTGACCTGGGCCAACAACTCGATGCTTAATGCCACGGCCATAACCGTGCAGCGTTCAACGGCGCCCACATTCACGACGGGATTGGTCACGACGCAACTGGGCAAGGTGACGTCCTACTCGGATCAAATCGGCAATACAACCCAGGTTTATTACTACCGGGTGTTTGCGGTGAACAAGGTCGGCAGCGGCGTGGCGGGATATCCCAGCGCGTCGGCCAACTCGCTGTTCTCGAACACAGCCATCGGCAATGCCCCGACGCCTCCCGCGGCGCCAAGCAGCTTGTCCGCAACGGTGCAGACAGGGCCATCGGTCCGGCTTAACTGGACCGACAACGCCAATAATGAAACCGGATTCCAAATCTTCCGGGCCATTAACGGCGGCGCCTTCTCGCTCCTGACCACCGTCGGGGCGAATACAGTCACCTACACGGATACGGGAGTCGCCTCGGGCAATAGTTACTCCTATCAGGTGCAGTCGATCAACGGAGCGGGAGTGTCGGCCTTCGCCGGTCCCGTGACCGTGACGATCACAGCGGCAGCAACACCCGCGGCCCCGACCAACCTGGCCGGAAGCGCGGTTCGTATCACTGGAAACTCGTTGCAGGACCTGGTCACGCTGACCTGGACTGACAACTCGAACAACGAGACGGGATTCCAAATCCAAAGGTCCACGACTTCGACCTTCACCAACACGACCACGTTCACCGTGGGGGCCAATGTGACGACGTTCAATCAGAACGTGCCGCGTCCGGGCACCTACTACTACCGTGTTCGCGCGACCAACGCCGCCGGTAATTCGGCCTGGTCGAATACTCGCACGATAACGGCTCTATAAGCCGCATGCACCGCCGCCGGCGTCAGGAAAATCCTGACGCCGGCAGGCGTCTTTCAAACGGCATCCCCTTTCGCCTCCCGGGGATGTGCGGAGCGCCCCGGAGGCATGGATAATGAGGGTTTCCTTTTTACTAATTTGAATAGTCGATGAGAACAAATAATAAAACCACATGGGTCGCAATCGCGGTCACACTGGTTTCCATGGCGCGGACGAACGCGGTGGAGCCTGCGGTGTTAAAGACTCAACTGGATCAGCAGAGCTATGCGGTGGGGGTGGACCTGATCCGAAACTTCAAGCGCCAGGGCATCCAGCTCAACTCCGAGTCGATGGTTCGAGGAATGCAGGACGCGCTTTCGGGCCAGAAACTGCTGATGAGCGACGAGCAAATCCGAACCACGCTGAGCACCTATCAAGAGGATATAAAGAAGAAGCGAATTCAAGCCCGGGGAGGCACGGGGGCGATCATGGATGAAAACCGGAGCAAGGAAGTCGCATTCCTGGCGGAGAACAAAGGCAAACCGGGAGTTGTGAGCCTTGCGAGCGGACTGCAATACAAGATTTTAAAGGAGGGCAACGGCCCCAAACCGGGGGCGGCCAACGCGATCGAGTGCAATTTCAAAGGTTCCTTCATCGATGGGACTGAGTTTAACAGCTCCCAACGCGCGGGGAAACCGGCGATCTTCAAGATGAACGATGTGGTGGCGGGGTGGAAGGAAGTGTGGTCCCTGATGCCTGTCGGCACGAAGTTCCAATTATTCGTGCCATCGCAGTTAGCCTACGGGGAAAAAGGAGTAATGGGCGCCAGAGCACGCTACCAGATTCCGCCAAATTCAATGCTTATTTTTGAGATAGAACTTTTGGGGGTCAAATGATGCGCAGGAAGCAATTTTAAACATAAAACGGGCCGAAATTAGCGACAGGGAATGGAGAGCGATTTAATCTATAAAACAATGGCATAAATTATGCGGGTTGCAGAACAGGCCATTAATCCTCTCCTGTTAAAATTCGAAACTGAAGACATATGAAAAATTCTGCAATAGTAGAAAAAAACGGGGTCAAGAAAGTCGCAATCCAGTTCCTCACCCATGGCGAATGCGCGGAGGGGACCGTGCCCATCTGTGTGAATGCGCCACGGTCGAACAATCCGGTCCAGCGATGGTTTCTGCACGGGCGGAAGTTTAAAGCCAGCAACACATGCCGGCCGGCCTTAAAATGCGGGGGCATGCTGATGGTCCTGATGGCACTTTGCCTCACGTTCTCCGCCATGGCCCAAAGCGTGGTGTTCGATTTCGACACAGGAACCCCGGCGCTGGCCACAGGACGCAACGACCCGTTTGACCAGACAGCGGATGGGGTTACGGCAAGCTTCACCTCTCCGCAGAGCGGCGCCTTTTCAGTCCAGAGCGATGGCAGCACCGGATACACCCTGTCGCAGTTTTTTGGGAATTTTTTGTATCCGAATCATGCCACTGCGGAAACCCTGACCATACAGTTTGACCAGTTGGCCACCAATATTTCGCTGGCTTTCGGGACCACCGATCATCCGCCCATTGAGATACCCAACACCATCCAATTGACCGCTTATAACAATTCAACGCAGGTTGGGACACCGGTGCAGGCGGCCGCGGTTTATGGCCTCGATACTTTCCCCATGGGAACACTTTCGTTCAATGCCGGTGGCGCGCCGTTCAACACCGTGAAGATTGCGTTGGTGCTCCCGGGAAATACCCCGACGGGTATTCTGTTCGATAATATTGTGATCGATCGTTCACCATTAATCTCATACAAGATCACCGCATCCGCATCGCCCACCGCCGGTGGCACCGTGACGGGCGCGGGCAGCGTCACCAACGGAGCGAGCGTGACCCTGAGCGCGACGGCCAACGCGGGCTACACGTTCGTCAACTGGACGGAAGCCGGAGCGGCGGTCAGCACCTCGGCCAGTTACACCTTTACCGCCAGCGCGAATCGCACCCTGGTCGCCAATTTCGCTCCGGTCGTTCAAAACTGGACCATCGGCGCCAGCGCCAATCCCACCGCCGGTGGCACCGTGACGGGCGCGGGCAGTGTCACCAACGGAGCGAGCGTGACCCTGAGCGCGACGGCCAACGCGGGCTACACGTTCGTCAACTGGACTGAAGCCGGAGCGGCGGTCAGCACCTCGGCCAGCTACAGCTTTACCGCCAGCGCCAATCGCACCCTGGTGGCCAACTTCGTTCAAAACTGGACCATCGGCGCCAGCGCCAATCCCACGGCCGGTGGAACGGTGACGGGCGCGGGCAGCGTCACCAACGGGGCGAGCGTGACCCTGAGCGCGACGGCCAACGCGGGCTACACGTTCGTTAACTGGACTGAAGCCGGAGCCGCGGTCAGCACCTCGGCCAGCTACAGCTTTACCGCCAGCGCCAATCGCACCCTGGTGGCCAACTTCGTTCAAAACTGGACCATCGGCGCCAGCGCCAATCCCACGGCCGGTGGCACCGTGACGGGCGCGGGCAGCGTCACCAACGGGGCGAGCGTGACCCTGAGCGCGACGGCCAACGCGGGCTACACGTTCGTTAACTGGACTGAAGCCGGAGCGGCGGTCAGCACCTCGGCCAGCTACAGCTTTACCGCCAGCGCCAATCGCACCCTGGTGGCCAACTTCGTTCAAAACTGGACCATCGGCGCCAGCGCCAATCCCACGGCCGGTGGCACCGTGACGGGCGCGGGCAGCGTCACCAACGGGGCGAGCGTGACCCTGAGCGCGACGGCCAATACGGGCTACACATTCGTCAACTGGACTGAAGCCGGAGCCACAGTCAGCACCTCGGCCAGCTACAGCTTTACCGCCAGCGCCAATCGCACCCTGGTGGCCAACTTCGTTCAAAACTGGACCATCGGCGCCAGCGCCAATCCCACGGCCGGTGGCACCGTGACGGGCGCGGGCAGCGTCACCAACGGGGCGAGCGTGACCCTGAGCGCCACGGCCAACGCGGGTTACACATTCGTCAACTGGACTGAAGCCGGAGCCGCGGTCAGCACCTCGGCCAGCTACAGCTTTACCGCCAGCGCCAATCGCACCCTGGTCGCCAACTTCGTTCAAAACTGGACCATCGGCGCCAGCGCCAATCCCACGGCCGGTGGCACCGTGACGGGCGCAGGCAGCGTCACCAACGGGGCGAGCGTGACCCTGAGCGCGACGGCCAACGCGGGCTACACGTTCGTTAACTGGACTGAAGCCGGAGCGGCGGTCAGCACCTCGGCCAGCTACACCTTTACCGCCAGCGCCAATCGCACCCTGGTGGCCAACTTCGTTCAAAACTGGACCATCGGCGCCAGCGCCAATCCCACGGCCGGTGGAACGGTGACGGGCGCGGGCAGCGTCACCAACGGGGCGAGCGTGACTCTAAACGCCACGGCCAATACGGGCTACACGTTCGTCAACTGGACTGAAGCCGGAGCGGCGGTCAGCACCTCGGCCAGCTACAGCTTTACTGCCAGCGCCAATCGCACCCTGGTCGCCAACTTCGTTCCGGTCGTTCAAAACTGGACCATCGGCGCCAGCGCCAATCCCACGGTCGGTGGAACGGTGACGGGCGCGGGCAGTGTCACCAACGGGGCGAGCGTGACCCTGAGCGCGACGGCCAACGCGGGCTACACATTCGTCAACTGGACTGAAGCCGGAGCCGCGGTCAGCACCTCGGCCAGCTACAGCTTTACTGCCAGCGCCAATCGCACCCTGGTCGCCAACTTCGTTCCGGTCGTTCAAAACTGGACCATCGGCGCCAGCGCCAATCCCACGGTCGGTGGAACGGTGACGGGCGCGGGCAGCGTCACCAACGGGGCGAGCGTGACCCTGAGCGCCACGGCCAACGCGGGCTACACATTCGTCAACTGGACGGAATCCGGAGCGGCGGTCAGCACCTCGGCCAGCTACAGCTTTACCGCCAGCGCCAATCGCACACTGGTGGCCAACTTCGTTCCGACCGTTCAATCTTGGGACATCACGGCGAGCGTCAGCTCGAGCGGCGGCGGGACCACGAGCGGAAGCGGAACCTACACCAATGGGGCGGCGGTTACTTTAACAGCCACACCAGCGGCGGAGTGTGCATTCGTCCATTGGACGGAGGGTGGCGTGGTGACGAGCACCTCGGCCAGTTATACTTTTACCGCAAGCGCCAATCGGACCCTGGTGGCCACCTTCAGCCCGAAACTGCAAATCACGATGACCGCCACCAACACGGCGCTGGTCTCCTGGAATGCGGCCGCAACAGGGTTCACCCTGCAGGAAACGCGGACCCTCAACGGCACTGATTGGGTCGCCGCCACCAACCTTGTGGAGACAGTACAGGGTCGAAACCAAGTCACACTGACGCCGACCACCGGCGCCCATGTGTGTCGCCTGATACATCCTTGAATAACCGAACCGCGACACAGGCGACCGCTATAATGAAACAAACCGGAAACACGACTGACCGACGCGCGGAAATCACCCGCGGGCAAGTCAGGCGGAAACAAGACATTTTGAACAAAAGACAATTCCATGAACAACGTCATGAATGATGAAGTCATCAACGATGGTGTCAGACCGCGGATGATCATTCTGACGGTTTTGGCAATCGCTGTCATCCTGGTGGGGATGTTCCTGCTCTCTCCGAACAAGCCGGCTCCAAAAGAGAATATCCCACTGCCCGTTCCGACTGCGGAACCGGCGCGACCCATGGCAGTGGTGAAATCACCGACAGCCGTCGCGCCCGCGCCCGCAGCGCCTGCAGCACCGACTGCCGTGGAAAAGGATTGGGGCGTCCGGGTCGTGAAACTTGCGCTCGCCAGGCAGGGTTCGGCCATCGACCTGCAATATCAAATTGCGTCCGCCGAAAAAGCGGGATTGGTGGGGAGCGGAACCAATACGGCCTATCTCATCGACACTGCCACGGGAACGGAATACCAGTTGACCTCTGCCCCACAGGATCAGGTGGTGTCCGGGACCGTGCGGGCCCGGAGCCGGGCGCTGGCCTTGCGACTGGCGGGAGAGTTTCCACCACCCGCAGGAAGGATCGTTCCCGGGAAAACCTACTCGGCGCTTTTGCCCAATCCATCGGGCACCGTTAAAAGCGGCAGTGTGATGTCCCTCGTCATAGGCACATCTCGTGTGGACAATCTCATCGTCGAATAGGCGCTGGCAATATTCTTCGGCGGGCAAAAAAGTCCTTAAAAAGGGCATGCAAGTATATGCGAAACAAATATAGCATGAGTTTCGGGAATGGCCGGGCGCCGATTGAGGGTCCGGCAAAAGTCGGATTTGAAAGGACGACCGCCCTCATCCCGGCCTTCTCCCCCAGGAGAAGGAGGAGTATTGCGAGCCCTGGGTTTGTTGCACGGTTTGGAGGATGCCGCCGCGCCGGATTACATGGCCCACACCGCCGACTGGCGTCCTGGCTGGGTTCGTACGGTTTAGACTTTTACCAGCTTCCTGAGTTTTGTCTTCCACCCCGTCGAATAGGCGCTGGCAATATGAGCTTGAATGATCCAATGAGTCGAATGCAATCCTCGTGAAAAGACTATTCAGAATCATGGGCTGCACTGCGTCCCTGGTTGCCTTGCTGGCAACCATGGGGGGGCACTGGCTGGTATTCCAGTCCATTGCGTGGGCGACCATGATTGTGAATAATGCGCAGCACGGCAGCCTGAACTGGGCTGTGAGCCGAACGTTCGATGGGAAACACCCTTGCGCCATCTGCGTTTCCATCCAGGAAGGCCGCCAACAAGAGCAGACCGCCAATAAAACGATTCCCTTGTTCCAGCCTCACGAGGAGAACACGCTGATGTTCGATCCAGCGTCTTCGACATTACTTCTTCCATCCTTGGTTGACAGGGAAGTCGTGCCGTTTGTACCCAACTGGCATAGTGACTTTCTCGAGTCCCCGCTTACTCCGCCGCCAAGGATGGGCTGATTCCAGACGCCGCTCTTCGTTGTCCTGTCGTCATACAGCGTGGCCACGCCAAAGCGCGAAAACCATGCAAAACCGGCCCCGACAGGCTCTGAATTGCGGTCTCCATGCCGGGAGAGCGGCGTTTTCCTCAATTCAGACCGATTGGCAACGATCGTTTCGCCTCCAATCCATTGCCGGAGATTAAAAGCAGTCAACCTTTTCTGGAATCAGTCATGAAAAAAACATTTCGAGTTGTTCTGATCGGCGCCGCCTTGCTATTGGGCGGTCATGAATCAAGTTTTGGAGCGGTTCTCACAAACGTTCCCATGCAGGGAACCATGGTGATGCCGGAGATCACCTACAGCGAGGCGGACGGAGCTTTGCATGTGAAGGTGGATCCAACCATCCCGCAGCTAACACCTCTACTGGTGAGCAATCCCAACGACGGATTCAACCCGTCCGATCCTTGGTTTGCGGCGCTGGATCCGAGCCGCCAGGGTCTCTCGTTTAGCAAACGCTATGGATTCGTCATGGGGCCCACGACCGATCCCATGCCGGCCGATGCAGCGATCTGGATTCGTAAATTGTCCGGTTCGCCGGGACTCGGTTTTTATCGGGCTCACGCGATGTCTCTTCCGTATAAATGGGAACCGATCTTTGGCACGGAAGGCACGACGAACGCCCTGTATTGGAGCGCAACCATGTTTCATCCCTGCGTCACAGCGCCGCCGGGCACAAACGGATTCTCGGCGCAGTTCGAAGCTTATCTGGTGAACACGGTAACGGGCGAAGAAGTGGCGGACTCAGGCACGGGGCCATTCGAGCTGAATTGGACCAACGTGTCCGATGGGCGTCCCCAATTGGCGATCGGGAATAAAATTGTGATCGCCTGGCCTGAATCCACGGGGAATTGGGTGTTGGAGGCGGCGGACAATGAGGCGGCCAACAATTGGACCGGCGTGACGAATTCACCGGCGATGGTGGATGGCAAGCCGACGGTGATCATGGAAGCCGGCGAGGGTCGCAAGATCTTCCGCATGAGAAAGCTTCCTTAAGCTGCCGGAGGTGGCGCATGAAAACAATACATTACAACGCGAGCGCGCCGTGCGGTTTGGGAACAACGCTTCCCGATCCGACGGCGCGGCGCGCCTTTACACTCATCGAATTGCTGGTGGTGATCGCCATCATCGCGGTGCTTGCAGGCATGCTGCTGCCAGCACTGGCCCGGGCCAAGGAAAAGGCCCGCGCCACGGGGTGCAACAACCAGATGCGCCAGATTGGCCTGGCGGTGTGTCTCTACGCCGACGATAATGCGGACGAGTTTCCACGGAGCCAGCACTCGGCTTTTGCGCACGGTCAACTGACCTGGGGGCGCGCCATGGCGCCTCAATTAGGTGTGCGCGGGGCGTCCTGGACGAATCTGCTCCAGGGGCTCTACCATTGCCCGACAGACAGGCGGCCGACGCCATGGAGCTACGGACAAAATGTTTATTTCGAATTGGGAACCGACGACGATTACTCCGGCAAACCGGCGAGCTGGCGGCGCATGACGAGCATACCCAAACCGTGCGCGACGGTAATTTATGCGGAAAACGCGACCAGCGCGGATCATATCATGCCGCATTTCTGGACCTCGGCGGCGGATGCGGCGGAGGTGGACTCCCGGCGCCATTCGGGCCGCGCCAATTACACGTTTGTGGACGGACATGCCCAATCGTTGGAGCTGAAAAACACTTTTGACCCGCCGCGCCAATTGGATTCCTGGAATCCGGCCACGGCACGTTGACCATGCGGCTTGCACAATCCCGCATCATTGAACTATTATTGAGACCGTAATTACCATGAAGACAACAAACAAGGCCCTTACTCTTCTGCTCGCCATTGGAGTGATTGTGACGCTGGGGAGCGTCTTCAGAAATCACGCCGCCGGACTGGCCGCGGAAACCGCCGGGCGCAAGGTTTTGTATTACCAGGACTCGATGCATCCCTCGGTTAAATCCGACCGGCCCGGCAAGTGCACCATCTGCGGCATGGACCTGACGGCCATTTACGAGGGAGACAAGGGCTTCGCGGTGGCGCCAGGCACAATCGTTTTGAACTCGAACAACATCACCGTGTTGAACGTGCAGACCGAGGAGGTGAAACGAAGGCCTCTCTCACGCAGCTTCCGAATCGCGGGAACCCTGGATGCAAACGAAACGCGCAAGTCCATTGTTTCGGCGCCGGCGCGAGGCCGCATCGACGCGCTGAATGTGGATTATGTGGGCGTGGAGGTGGAGCGGGGACAAAAGCTGATGACCATGTTCAGCCCCGAACTGGTGCAATTGCGCAAAACGCTACTGGCGGTGCGGCAGGTTACAGGCAGCGATGGCATGTATCCCGGTTTGAAGGCCAATCCCGACAACCAACTTTATACGGGGGACATTCTGGCGCCACAGTCGGGAGTGGTGCTCGAGAGAAATGTTTACCTTGGACAATATGTGACGGAGGGAGATCGCCTGCTGGCGATCGCGGACGCGTCCTCGCTTTGGTTTCGGTTCGACGTCTATGAGCGGCAGTTGCAATGGTTCAACGTGGGCCAGAAGCTCGATGTGACGGTTCAGGCGGCGCCCGGCAAGGTGTTCGCGGCGGTCATTTCGTTTATCGAACCCGCGCTCAACGAGGCCACCCGCGCCGTCAAGGTGCGCGCGGATATCCCCAATCCCGTGCTGACCCATCAAGGGCATCCGCAACGGGCGTTGCGTTTTGGGATGTATGCGGAGGGACTTGCGCGCGCCACGGTGTCCAGTGTCATGACGGTGCCGCGCTCGGCAGTGCTTTTGCCGGGCAGCATTGCTTATGCGTATGTTGACAAGGGAGGCGGAGCGTATGAGCGGCGGCGTCTTAAACTGGGGCGCGAGGGCGACGATTATTGGGAGGTGCTCAAAGGAGTGGAGGAAGGCGAGAGTGTGGTGACCTCCGGAAACGTGCTCATGGATTCCCAGGCCCAATTCAATGCGACCTCACAATCGGAAGTCGAGGTTGCGGACGAAGCGCCAATGAGCGAGCCCATGCCGATGCCAGCAACAAACGAAATAGTGACGCCCCCCCCGGCGGATGCACAGGCGCCCACGACACCAAGCCTCGCTGGAGAAGCGCTTAATTCCACGATTCAACCCGACATGGAATCTGAAAAAGATTCGTCCCAAACGACTTCTTCGACGAACAAGGCTCCATCCTACGGCAAGCAGGCGAGCGCTGGCCGAACTGAAAGGATGGCGGCCATCATGTCTCCCGGGTCGGAATTGCAGTGGGTTCGTAGAAACGCAATTCTGGCTGAACTGGCGCAGAAACCCACGAACGGATCCCAGAACGCTGCCGAGCAAACCGCGCAACCGATGGCCATGGCGGAAAACCAGCCTCCGCCTCAGGAGGCTGCAATGCCAGACGCGACCCTGCAGGCGGGCGAAACCACAGCACCGGCATCCGCGCCCGCAGAGGCGAAAAAAGCCGATGCCGCCGATTCATCCGCACTCACGCCGGGCCAGCGTCAGGCGCTCAATGCATTGATGGCAACCAGTGACGGTATCAGCCAGGCTCTGGCTGCGGACGATTTTGCCAAATTCAACCAGTTGCTCACAAATGAACCAAACGCCCTGCTGGCATTGCCGCAGGAGTTTGGCGCGGACCATCGCTGGGGCAAGCTCATTGAACCCCTTACAGCCGCCGCCAAAGCCCCTCCGGCTGCGGACCTGGATGGCGCGCGCAAGCAATTCCTGCCGTTCAGCACCGCAATGGCGGAATTGACGAAACAGTTGAGGAAGGAAGACGCCGCGTTCGGCGACCTTAAGATCTATCACTGTCCGATGGCGCCCAAGCCGGGTTTGTGGATGCAAGCCAAAGGTCCGCTGCAAAATCCATTCTATGGTTCGAAAATGCTGACTTGCGGCGAGGAGGTGAAGAAGTGACAAATCCAGCCCACTTCAACCTGACGGTTCTGCTTTGAGGAAAATTCTATGATCAATCGCATAATCGAATGGTCGCTGCGGAATCGATTTATTGTACTTTGCGTTGCCTTGCTCATGGTTGGTTGGGGGGTCCGTTCCCTTTACTACACACCGGTGGACGCGATTCCCGACTTGAGCGAGAATCAGGTGATTGTGTTCGCCGACTGGCCGGGCCGGAGCCCGCAAGAAGTCGAGGACCAGGTGACCTATCCGCTTTCGGTGAATCTTCAGGGTCTGGCGGGGGTCAAGGACATCCGCGCTTCGTCGATGTTCGGCTTCACGTTCATCACGGTCATATTCGAGGAGGACATCGATAACTATTTCGCCCGTTCACGGGTGCTCGAGCGGCTGAACTACCTTGAGGACAGGCTCCCCGAGGGGGTCATCCCCAAACTGGGTCCCGACGCCACCGGGCTTGGGTGGGTTTACCAGTATTATCTGGCTGTGGACCCGGCGAAGGCCCCGAAAGGCGGCTACGATCTCTCCCAATTGCGCTCAGTGCAGGACTGGTTCATCCGTTATCAACTCAACGCCGTGTCCGGCGTGGCGGAGGTGGGCAGCATCGGCGGCTTCGTGCGCCAGTATCAGATCGAGGTCTCACCCACACGAATGCGGAACGTGCAGGTGTCCCTGCAGGATGTCCTCGAGGCCGTCGAGCAGAGCAACCTGAATGTGGGCGGGAAGGCGATCGAGGAAAACGGCATGGAGTTTGTCGTGCGAGGCGTTGGACTGGTGGAATCGACTGCGGACCTGGAGAACATTGTCATCAAGGAAAGCGGCGGCACGCCGGTTTATTTGCGCGACATTGCCACGGTTCAACTCGGGGGCGATTTCCGACGCGGGGCCCTCGATGTGGACGGCCAGGAAGTGGTGGGCGGCGTGGTGGTCATGCGCAATGGCCAGAATGGTCTGGCGGTCATCCGCCAGGTGAAGGAGAAGATCGCCCAACTTGCCCCGAGCCTTCCGCCCGGGGTCAGCATCAAGCCGTTTTATGACCGGAGCACGCTCATCGACCGGAGCATCGCCACCTTGAAATCGACCTTGATGGAGGAGATTATACTTGTGGCGCTGGCCCACATCGTCTTCCTCTGGCACTTTCGCAGCATCCTGATTGTGACCATTCCCCTGCCCGTCTCGATCCTGATTTCGTTCATCCTGATGCGGCAGTTTGGCATCACCTCGAACATCATGTCCCTGAGCGGCATCGCCATCGCCATCGGCGTGCTGGTGGACGCGGGGATCGTGATGACCGAGAATGTGATCCGGCATTGCGAACGGCGCGAGGAATTGAAAGGCGGCAAGACGCGGCTCACCGCTGCGGAGACCTGGGAATGCACGCTGGAAGCTTCCCAACAGGTTGGCCGTCCGATTTTCTTCGCGATGCTCATCATCATCCTGGCGTTCATTCCAGTATTCACCTTGCTGGGTGAGGAGGGCAAACTGTTCCATCCGCTGGCGTACACGAAAACGTTCGCCATGATCGGGGCCACGCTCCTGGCGGTCACCATCGTTCCGGCGCTCTGCACGTTCCTTGTGCGCGGGCCCTTCCGTCCCGAGTCCGAGAACTGGCTGATGAAACGGCTGCTGCGCCTTTACGAACCGGTGCTCGACTGGGCGTTGGGACATCGCCGCAGCGTCATCGGAGGCGCGGCGACGCTGTTGACGATTGCGCTGATCCTGGCGTTCGGCCTGCCGCGTCCCATCGCTCAAAGCGTGGCGAGCTGGCCTGTCGTTGGAAAAGTGGCGCAAGGCATGGGCAGCGAATTCATGCCCACGCTCAACGAAGGCAGCCTGCTGTTCATGCCCGTGCTGCTCCCGAGCACTTCGCTTACTGAAATCAAGCGGCTCATCTCCTGGCAGGACAAGGTGATGAAACAATTTCCCGAAGTCCAGTCGGCCGCGGGCAAGCTGGGGCGCTCGGAGACGGCGACCGATCCCGCGCCGGTGGAGATGATCGAAACCACCATTGAGCTGAAGCCCCAATCCGAATGGCGACCAGGCATGACCCAGGAAAAATTGATCGCCGAACTGACCGACAAACTCAGCCAGGCGCCGGGTTACGTTCCGGGTTTTCTCCATCCCATTGAAGGCCGCATATTAATGCTGAGCACGGGGATCCGGGCCCAGGTCGGGGTCAAGATTCTCGGGGACAACCTGAACGCTTTGCAGAAAAAGGCTTTCGAGGTCGAGAAAGTCATGCGCACCATTCCCGGCGCGGCAGGGGTCGCCCCCTCCCGACTCCAGGGCAAACCCTATCTGAACATCGCGGTGGATCGAGTGGCGATGGCCCGCTATGGACTGCGCGCCAAAACCGTAATGGACGTCGTGGAAGCGGGCCTTGGCGGCAAAAACGTTTCCACCGCGATCGAGGGCCGTCAACGCTTTCCCATACAGGTCCGTTTCCAAAAGGACGACCGGGATGAGATCAGCCGGATCGGCGACACACTCGTATTCACCCCCTCGGGCAAAGTCATTCCACTGGGACAGGTCGCACGAATCACCCGCGTGGAGGGTCCGAGCGAAATCACCAGCGAGAATGGACGACTGCGCGTATTCGTGCAGGCCAACGTCCAGGGACGCGATCTGGGCGGGTTCGTGAAGGAAGCCCGGGAACGCATTTCAAAGGAAATCCAACTGGCCGAGGGAATGACCATTGAATGGAGCGGGCAATACGAGAACCAGCTCCGGGCCCAGCGCACCCTGCGCATCATCGTTCCAACGGTGCTCGGGATCATATTTCTACTGCTCTTCATTGTGTATCGCTCGGCGAAGGAGGCGGCGCACATCATACTGGCCGTACCGTTCGCGCTGACTGGCGGCGTTTACCTCCAGTATCTCCTGGGCTATAACTTCAGCGTGGCCGTCTGGGTGGGCTATATCGCACTGTTTGGCACCGCGATTGAAACAGGCATCATCATGGTGGTTTATCTCGAGGAGGCGCTGCACAAGAAACAAGCGCAGCGGGGCGCGAACTTCAACCATGCGGACCTGATCCAGGCCGTCAAGGCGGGCGCCAAACTGCGCTTGCGGCCCAAGGCCATGACAGTCGCGACGGTCGTTGTGGGCCTGATTCCGATCATGTGGAGCACGAGCACGGGGTCCGAAGTGATGCGCCCGCTGGCCACGCCAGTGCTTGGCGGGATGATCAGCAGCTTCATTCACATCATGATCGTCACTCCGGTTTTGTTCACCTGGCTGCGCGAGCGCGAGCTGAATCTGGCCAGACCGAATGGACCGGGACATGCGGTTCAAGGGAAACTGGTGACAGCCCGGTCCTGAGACACGAAACAAGATTGGGCGAAGCCCTGGCGAAGAGAAATAAACATGGATGGTCAGGATGAACAGGATTTTTGACCACGGATTTCTCAGATGGCACGGATGGGGGAACAAAGAGTTAACCGCATAGCAAGTCTGGCCTTGGAAGGGGGCCTGTTTGGTGGAAATAACTTACCTGAATAAGTGGCCGTTTTTGTGATTTTTTATGGTTTTATAAATTCCTGTGAGGCAAATTGTTATAGATCTGTTACTTGGAAGATCTCAAAGATCTCAAAGATCTCAAAGATCTCAAAGATCTCAAAGATCTCAAAGATCTCAAAGATCTCAAAGATCTCAAAGATCTCAAAGAACCAGAAGATCATATAGAAAGTGGTGGGCGAAGACGGGGTGGAGTTCGAAAGGCCTTGATTCCAGTATTTCAAGGAGCCGTTTATGATTTGCTGCCATGTGGCTTCATTAAGCTGCTGCTTAACGCTGAACACTGTGCGACTGGTCAGGCCGTTTGTTTTTGCAGCAGGTAGAAAACATCTGTGCGTATTTTTGATGGATCGGCGTTCCAACTCTCTTCCCAGTGCCCATAGACCTCCCAGGAAATGCCAGCAAGGCGATGTCCGTGCGCGGCGCACCACTGGCGAATGGCGGCATGCGCCTCGGAAAGGCGCGGGTAAGGGCCGAAGTGGGTGGCGGTCACCACCCGTCCAACGGGCAACTGAGAGCAATGAATCCGGTCGTTGCCGATAAACGGCTCCGATACCTCCGCTCCGACCTCAACTGTCCCTCCCACATCCAAATACAAAGCGACGTGACGGCCTGGGCGCGGGAGACCAGCGGAACGAATGAACGACCAGACCTCGCCGCACGCGGCGGGAACGAACTTGGAAAGATCCTTCGGTTCCACGCGACCGCGCACCACTGCTGTTGGAGTCGCTTCGGAGTTCGCTAATGTGATGTTGTAGTGCATCGTGTTCAATCGGTCTAACGCAGACAGCTAAGCCGCCGCCGATATGCAACGTGAACCGGGACAGCGGAAAAGCAAGCGCCAAGGGCGGTAGTTTCCAGCGACGGGTCAGGCCTCATCGCGTGTCCTTTCTGAAAGTGGCCTTTTCAGTCATCCCGTCAAAGACGACCACCAACTTTCTGGCATCGGCGTGAATGATTTTTGCGCGTGAAACTTGCGGGAGCGGTGCATTTCTCCTGACTCTCATGTAGGTGATCGTTTCAATCAGATAGCCGTCCTGAACCTGAAATGTGCCCGTCATATCAACACCGTGGACGCCTGCGGTGGTCATCAGAGTTTCGCGTGTAAAATCGCCGTTTGGAGCGATCATGTAAATAATCTTCATGCCCTGCTCCTCCAAGGATGGCAGAACCACTTGCCAGGCCCCGGGAAGATTCTTGCGAATGCCCGCATCGCTCAGGTGGGCACAGCCTCCAAGGAGCAGCAACGACGTGAGCAATAAAAGCGCGCGTGCCATAAAGGTGCCACTAACGTTCAGTTCCCCGACGCGGTTCTGCCGCTTTCGTTGTAGCGGCGTTTTGGGTATTGGGACCGGGGAACCTGAGTTTAACCGGCGGGATCTCCAACTCGCCTCGCCACCACAGCGGGCCAATCCGCTCGCGAAGTGCCGGAACCCGCAACGTGCCGGACAGTTTGTATTCGCCCCCATCGCTCTTTTTAAAATACCAAATGCCCTGGCTGGGGCTGAGATCGAGCTTCACTTTGTCTTCGAAGACCCCGCCGCCGCTTATGGAAACAGGGAAACGGAGGTTGCCATCAGGAGGGAGGACCAGATTATACACACCCGGGCCGACGGTGCTGCGGAATGCAAAAGGCTCCGGCTCGATCAAGGAGCCTCGCTCATCAGCGACCCGGTATACAATGTTTGTCGTAGGGTCAATATCGAGCTTAAGTTGCATACTGCCAAGACCCGGGCTGGTATTTTGCAACTCAAGATAGACGAGAAGCTCAGAGTAAGGACCGCCAGGCTTCCCGTCCAGAAACGTGGATGCATGCCGGACGATGAAGCGGGCGCGAAGCTGCTGGTGTTCGGATGACCAGACGCCAACGGATTCTTCCGAATCCACAGCGTTAGCCGCGGCGGCGGTCAGCAGCATGCACAAGATTGCTATAACGAAATGCATCTTTTCAGGCCCACGTAAAAGACTGAGCCACCGGCTGCTCGCGACGTGAACCGGGGCAACCGAACGGACAGGTCCAAGGGCGGCTGGCGGCGGGGACTGGTCAGGCGGCTCGCGTCTCATCTAAAATTCTCCGGTCAAAAAAACGTGCTTATTTTTCTTTCAAACTGACGAACCAGCCCAACAAACCAAAGGCACAAACTCCGCAGCCGACAGCCAAAACAAACGTTTGAGTGTCTCCGGCGAAATGAGAACCGCCAACCATGATAACGGCGGCGGCAAGAACGATGATGGATGCGCTGATTGTTTTCATAAATGGTGTGATGTCAATGTGGCCTAACGTAGAAAGCTGGGCCGCTGTCGATTCGCGACGTGGACCGCGCAACGGACCGGACCGCGCCAAGGGCGGCTGGCGGCGGGGAATTGTTAAGCCACGGCTTAGTCATAACACTGACTCCACAAATTCAGGCTCAATCCAGACGGTGTTCTTAGAATAATCCGGTGCCTGCGAACCATCATCGGAAACATTCAGCTCCAGATGACCATACTCCCCAAAACCATCTATGCGAAATGATTGACCGACGCAACGCCTGAAAAGTTCAACTGTCTCGGATGGCATCTCCTGCTCGACGGACGGCGGAACGCGGACAACTCGCACCCTATCGCCAATCTTGAAAGTCGGAATAGTCATAAAATGCCGAGTGGCCTAACGCCAGAACTGGGCCGCTGCCGACTCGCGGCGCGAACCGCGACAGCGGAACAGCAAGTGCAGGTGTCGCGAAGTCCGACAATGGATGGCTTTTGGGTTTTCACAAGACGTGTGATGCAGGCCAACAGTATTTAGTGTCTCAAACTCAGCTACCGGAAGCATATTGGGTTGCCGGTGCCCTTTCGGTAAGATTAATCCTGTATTGCCTTGTAAAGCAAGATAATAGTGGTTGGGCGCGGGGAAATTTGTTGTGTTATTTCGGATGATGTGGCGCAGGTCACGAAGGGGATTGATTTAAGAATGCCGCTCCTCTGGAGCTTGAATTTCGTGGTTGGTCGATTTCTATAAACGTGGCGCTCCTATGGAGCTTTTGATGCGATTCACCGGACGGGGACGACCGGATAACCCGCAGGCGAGTACACACGCCCTCATTGAAAAGGGGCTGCGATCCCTGCCGGGATCGTGTTCGTTTGTGGTGCGTGTCCGGGGGTGTCGGTCGCGGACGACCTCGACCCCCGGCTAATCGCTGGCATCCCTGCCGGGATGCTGCCCGGAGTAATTGCCCCTGAAATTCCCAACCACAAGGAGGATGCCGAGAAATCCTTCGACAAGGACGACGAATGAGAGGGCTCGGCGGGAGCCTCGCGCTACCAATTGAACATTGGGGGGGGTGGGTTGGATGAGCGGCGCGCAGAGGACTGCACGCCCTACCGCGAGTGTCATGATGGCCGCGAAGAGAGGATATGGGCTATTAACATGGATATCAGGATGGACAGGATGGGGGAAATATTTGGCCCCTGTAGAGGCAGATGGGATGCAAGGGTGCAGAGATGGCTCGGCAGCCTCGCCCTACCAATTGAATATCGGGGGCGTGGGTTGGACGGGCGGCGCGCAGAGGACTGCACGCCTTACCACGCATGTCATGGTGGTCGCGAAGAGAGGATTCAGGAGTGTGGAAAACACCCATGACGGTGCGCTGATTTCAGGATCGTTTATGCGGTACGGCAGATCAAGCGTTCAGGCATCGCGGCGCATTTGAAACCGCACCAGAATTGCGGCGTCGCCACCAGCAGGTTTGTTGGTTGCCGCTGATATCACGGCCCCTTAAGTATGGGCGTGAATCGAACCGGCCTTAGCCCGATGCTCGTCATAAGCTGGCCCCCAGACGGGACCGTCATTGTCATCGTCTTGGTGCTCTCCAAGGAGGTTCCAAGGGGAACGCCTGGCGGCAAATCCCCACCTGCGATTTTTTCCTTTGTTTCAATCCTGATTTCCAGATGTCCATTCGTGGCAGATACTGCCGTGATGGTGCAGTCCTTCCCTTCGCCAAGACTCAAACGCTTCGGAGTGCTCACCGAAAGTTCGACCACACCCCAGTCCACCAAATTGGTGGAATCGCTTTGCCTGGCAGTGCCGCGGTCCCGGTCGCATGCCGCCAGAAACAGGATGCTCGCGAAGGCGAATGTTAAAATTTTCAGCATATTACGTGATTAAGAACACCGCACTCGCCGGTTGGTTCCGGGGACTAACGTAAAAAGCTGAGTCAACGCCGAATCGAGACGTGAACGGGGACAACCGAACGGACAGGGCCAAGGGCGGCTGGTTCCGCCGACGGGTCAGGCCTTCACTTCGACCACCTTTTCGGAGGGGCTGTTATTCCTGACGGACGCAATGCCATTGTCCCGCCCCGCCTCTGAAGTGTACATCTCGCTCTTGCCAATGGTCTGGCCATTGGCGGCCTTTAGGGCGAAGTAGGGCTCGCCCTTGACGGACACCTTCTTCTCATATGAAGCTTCGTGGGGACCGTTGGTTCGGACGGAAGCGATGCCATTCAGGGCGGCCTCTTTGGACTCGTAGATTTCGCTGGTCAGTATGACTTCGTGGTTTCCGGCCTTGAGGTTGAACATGTGCTTGCCGGTCGCAGTTGTTTTGAGTTCGTAATATCCACTCATATGTTTCTTTGTTTGTGGTTGTTTGTTTGTGGTTGAAAAGGATATGTGGCGGCGACTAATGCAGAAATCTGAACGACCGCGGACTTGCGATGTGAACCGCGACAGCGGAACGGACAGGGCCAATTTTGCCATACCCATCCCGATGCGACAAAAGCAGCGTGCCGGAAGAATACGGGAAACAAACGCACATGCGGAATCCAACAGATGCAACCCAACGTTGAATGGTAACTTTTGCGCTCATCATGTGCCGCCCCCCCAGTATTTATCATCTCAAACTCAGACAGCGAAAACAAACCGGATTACCGGTGGCCTTTTGCAGAGATTAACCCGGTATTGCTTAAAAGGCAAGAAAATAGTGTTTTGGCTCGGGAATTTTGTGCGATGGCGGAGGATCTGGCGCTGAATGGGAAATGCTTCGGAGATCATTGACAGGATGGGGAAAAGGTTTGTCCGCAGAATGCGCGGAAGGACGGTTGTGTGGAAAGATCCAAGGCGGCGCGCAGAGGACTGCACGCCCTACCACGAGGGTCCGCGTTTATTCGAGGCTTGTGGGTTTCCCCCGGTGAGTTTTATCATGCGGCCCTCACCAAATATGCGCTTGGCATTGTTTGTGATTTTTTCTAAAGTAACGGCGTGGCCTCCATAATAAAACTTGTTGGCAGCCTGAACGCCGCACTTTGGTTTGGCGCCACCGTTTTTTTTACATTCGCGGTGGGACCGGCTTTTTTTACCCCGGAAGCCCTGGGGTTATTTGGCGCGGCCCAAAACGAGAGTGTGGCGCGGTTTTACACGGGTTCCATGGCGCAGATCGTTCTCGAGCGTTATTTCGTCGTTCAATACATTTGCGGGGGAATTGCGCTGCTGCATCTATTGGCGGACTGGCTCTACACGGGAATGAGAGGACAGAGCGTTCAGAAGTATGTGGTTTTCGGTCTCTGTGCGCTGGTGTTGATCGGAGGGATGGTCATCCAGCCGAAGCTGCATAAATACCACCGCATTCAATACGGCGCCGGCGGACGGGTGACCGTTCAGCAAGTCGAGCAGGCCCGGCATTCCTTTCGCGTTTTGCACGGTATTTCCATGGTGATGAACCTCCTGGTGATGGGCGGCACTTTGTTCCATCTCTACAAAATGCTGCCCGGCGAATCAGGTCCGCGGTTCGTTCCCCGCTCAAAATACAGCAACCCTTGAAATAGAAATTTGACAAACCGGCAGGCGTGCCGAACAAGTGTAGGAGGTAAGGGAATATGGTTAACTGAGTGGCAAAATATGATTTCGAATGAACGTCCATCGCCGTATGGGAATCGTCCGTTCTCCACACCGGGGCCAAAGCCCGCTGTGGCCGAAGAGACGCTGAAGACGGAAAAGGTTCAAATCGAACGAAAGACCTTTGTATTCACCCTGAAGGAAAACCCGCGCGGACGGTTCCTGCGCATCACTGAGGATGTCAACGGGCGTCGGGATGCCATTATTGTTCCCGCAACAGGGTTGCAGGATTTCAAAACGACGCTTGAAGGGATGATCAAAACGTCGGAAGAAAATCCGCCCAAACCCGAGATCGAGTAAGCGCGCCGGAACAGCATTCTGTTGCGAAATCCAATTCGAATTCAACTCCTCCAACCTCTGCGGAAGGCCTCTCTGCGGAGCGCCTGTTTGGTCTTGAGTCCCAAGAACCAAAAACAGGGCGTCCGTCTTCGTCGATCTGGCGTCAAACCGTAATCGGCCCGATCACTTGGCCGGGGATTTCTTTGCCGCGGTCTTCTTTTTCTTTGCGGTCGGCTTC
Organism: Verrucomicrobiia bacterium; assembly: GCA_963664225.1. Classification (GTDB taxonomy): domain Bacteria; phylum Verrucomicrobiota; class Verrucomicrobiia; order Limisphaerales; family UBA1319. The sequence continues at coordinate 4,931,762 of OY760937.1, read as the reverse complement.
TTGGGAGTCGCGGCCTCTTTCAGAGCCGGGGGAAGGCCTGCAGGCGCGGGTTTCACTTTGGGGGCATCGCTCCAGAGACCCTCGATGTCATAGTGCTGACGGGTTTCCTCGCGCATGACGTGGACAATCACGTCGGAAAGATCGATCACAATCCATGAACTGCTGATGATCCCATCCACCGCGCGGGCGCGCGTATGATGCACGTCACGCAGCTTTTCGGTGATTTCATCCACAATGGCGCGCACATGAGGAACGCTGCTTCCGGTGGCAAAGACGAAGTAGTCCGTCATCTGAGTCAGTTTGCGAACGTCCAGCACGACGACGTTTTCCGCCTTCTTATTCTCAGCAAATTCCCGGCATAGCCGGGCGAGTGTTCTTGAATCCATCGCCCCCATAGTGGAGCATTGGCCGTCAAAGATAAAGCCCATTGTTGCGGATATCGGCGGCCACCCCATAGGGCGTCAGCAAATCAATGGGCAAACCCGCTTTGACCCGGTCCCGCACTTCGGACGAGGAGACGGCGATGGGAAACCCCTTTAGCAGTCTGCCTTGAAAGGGTGGCGGCAGGAGGGCCGCCGTCTGACCGGGGCGCGGAATAACCACGAACTGAGCGAGTTGGGCGAGTTGGGCCGCGTCCCGCCACTTAGGCAATTGGGCCAGGTGATCGGCGCCGATCAGGTAATACAACTCAACCGCCGGGAAGCGCGCCCGATAGTCGCGCACGGTGTCGATGGTATAGGAAATGCCGCCGCGTGAAATTTCCTGCGTGTCCAGTTCCCATTGCGGGCGGCCCGCCAAGGCGAGACGCAACCAGCGCAGCCGGAAGGCGTCCGGAGCGGGATGCTGGTCCGGCTTGAATGGCGAGCGGGCGGTGGGGACGAAATATATCCGGTCCAATTGCAGCTCTTCCTGGGCCGCCTGGGCCACGAGCAAGTGCCCCGCGTGAACGGGATTAAACGATCCTCCGTATAAACCTATTCTACCGAATGAATGCACAGTGTTTGTAATGATGTATGTGACTAAGTAATGGCCGGCAACGTCAACAGCACCGGTTGATACCCTTAAAGCGGGATTCGGTCAACCGGACGTATGTTGCCGCATCCTGATTCAGGGGGGGCTGTTCGGTCGTATCCGCGTTGAGCAACCGGACCGGCCCGGGAAGGAGTGCGGATCCGCCAGAAGAGCGGGCGCGCGCGAGCACGGATTCCATGTCATGCGCGGCGGCTTGCATTTGGTCGGCCTGTTGGGCGCGCGCGAGTTGGGCCTCACCGGATAATTCACGCGAGAGGGCGATCAGAAGCGCGCAGGCGCCCATGGCAGCGCCGGAGCGGGAACTGTTCGCCAGGACACCCTCCGGCAGCCAGACCATGGGGGCTTCGTGCAAAACAGCCATGCGCCGGCGGCTCAGGAGGAGGATCCATTCGCGCACGCTCAACACCAGTATCAGGACCACCAACACCAGGAAAATCCCCGCGACAACCGCATCCAGACTTTGATTGAAATGGAAACTGCGGTTGACCACGACGGCTTTCTGCGCTGCGGCGAGTCCGGTTTTGTCCACGGACGCCTGCTGGTCGGCGACCGCTTTTTCCAGTGCGGGCAATTGCCGGTCCAACACGCGGGCCTGGGCCAGGAAACCGATGCGTGGATCGCTGGAGAAGATTTTATCCAGACCGGCGGTGGTGGTGACGGCCAGCAAAAAGAGCATTGGCGCGAGCACCACCCAGGCCAGCGCGGGTCTGGACTTGGCTCCGGTGTTTCCCTGGCCTTTGACCAGTTCCATTTTCAGGATAACGGTGGTGGCCAGCGCCAGAGCGACGACGGAAAGCAATTGATTGGCGATGCCGAACAGGGGCCATAACGAATTGACGCCGCCCAAAGGATCGCGCACGCCCTGAATCAGGAAGTAGCCCCAGCCTGAAACGACCAGGAGGCTCGCAAAGACATTGGCGCTGATTTTGCGCGTATCGCCCAGAGGTTTCCAGACATGCCCCAGGGCGTCCTGGAGCAGATAACGGCCCACGCGGGTGCCCGCGTCCAGCGTGGTCAAAATAAACAAGGCCTCGAACATGATGGCAAAGTGGTACCACAAATCCAGGCCCCGCCCGCTGACGAATTGCGAAAACACCTTGGCCATGCCCACCGCCAGCGTAGCCGCGCCACCCGTCCGGCCAAAAAGCGTTTTCTCGCCAATCGAGTGGGCGAGTTGATCCATCTGCGCGACCGTCACCGGAAATCCAAATTGATTCACCATGGCCACGGTATCGGCGGGTGCGCCCTTGATGTTCACGCTGAGGTAAATCCCCGGCTCCAATGTGCAGGCGGCAATCAGGGCCATGATCGCCACGAGCGACTCAAAACACATGGCGCCGTAACCGACGGGCTGGGCGTAGGATTCCCGCGTAATGAGCTTGGGCGTGGTGCCGCTGGCGATCAGCGCGTGAAAGCCCGAGATGGCACCACAGGCAATCGTGATGAAACAAAATGGAAATAATTTCCCCGCAACAACCGGTCCCGAACCATCGATGAATTGACTCAAGGCGGGCATCTGAAGCCGGGGAAGCACCAGCAGAATTCCAACGACCAGGGCAAAAATCGTTCCCAACTTCATGAACGTGCTCAAATAGTCGCGGGGCGCGAGCAAAAGCCAGACTGGGAGAACGCTGGCCGCCAGCCCATACAGGATGATGCCCCAAGCCAGAGGTTCCGCCTCGACCGTAAAGATATTGGACCAGGCGGGACTGCCATAGACCATTTTTCCGCCCCAAACTGCGAGCAACAGAAGCACCACGCCCATTGCGGTCGCTTCCCGGACCTTGCCCACCCGACCGTAACGCAGATAACCTCCCATGAGCATGGCGATCGGGATTGTGGCGCCGACGGTGAACACGCCCCAGGGGCTTTCCGCGAGCGCCTTGACGACCACCAAGGCCAGCACGGCGAGGATGATCGTTAAAATGGCGAGAATGGCGGTCAGGGCCACCACCCCGGCGGTGGAGCCCAATTCCTCTTTCACCATTTGGCCCAACGACTTGCCATCCCTGCGTATGGAGCAAAACAAGACCACAAAATCCTGCACCGCGCCTCCAAGCACCACGCCGATCAAAATCCAGAGCATTCCCGGCAAATAACCGAATTGGGCGGCCAACACCGGTCCCACCAATGGTCCAGGCCCGGAAATGGCCGCAAAATGGTGGCCAAACACGATCCATTTATTGGTGCGGACGAAATCCTTGCCGTCGTCATGGGCCTCGCACGGGGTTGCGCGGCGGTCATTCAGGGTTAACACACTGGCCGCAAGCCACTTGGAGTAAAAACGGTACCCGATGGCGTAAGTGCAAACCGCCGCGATGATGATATAGGCCGAACTGACCTGTTCTCCCCGCTGCAACGCCAGTGTTGCATAGGATCCCGCCCCCAAAACCGCCACCACGACCCAGGCCAGGCCTTTAAGAATTGGCTTCATACCACAAGGATTTACAACAACCTGATGCTAATGAAACAAAAAAAGTAACTCGCCGCCGCACATCGACGCCCGAGGCTTATGAATAACCGTTCCCAAGAATGGGTCTATAGTATTGTGATGAGAGTGTACTGTTTGGAATACGAAGTCGATGGTCATAAGGATTGGCAATGCGCGTGTTCCCTGTTACATTCCAGTTACACAGTCCGTGAGTTAAAGTGACGGGGCCTGTTATGAAATATCTATCTTCGATGCGGTTCCAATGTGCGATTCTGACTGCCGCTGCGACTGTCCTGACAAGCTGCACCAGCGACGGTGAAAAGACGAATTCCGCGGAAAACGCCTTGGTCACCAACGTTGTAAGCGCCAGCACGACGATCACCAATTCCCCTGCAACCAACGCTCCTGCAAAACCGGTGGTGCGCATCGAGCCTGCGCGAGTCGTCACATCGCCGGGATTGGAGGAAATCATCCAGCTTTCCCAGGCCGACGTCGATGAGTCGGTCATTCTGGCGTTTATCGAACGCTCGCCCATCGCTTACGATCCGTCTGTGGAGGAAATTCTTTATCTTAATGACATTGGAATCTCGCCACAAGTGGTGGCGGCATTGTTGAAGCACGGCCATGACATGACCGGCAAGGCGGCGGAAAACGCCTCCAATACACAACCAACACAACCAACACAAACACAACTGCCCGCGACCCCTGTTCTTGAAGATGGGCCCGCCCCTTCAGCAACCCCCTCGAATACCGTGGTCATTGGCGCTCCGAACACATTGGCCAACGCGCCGGCCATGGCAGGGAATTCGCCGCCCGCCACAGAGGTGATGCAGAACGCGCCGCCGCCGGTTGTTCCCGAAACCCAGGTGGTGACCGGAACAGAAGTGGCGCCGCCGCAACAACAAGTGACGGTGAATTATTTCTACAGTTCCCTGTCGCCGTATGGGACGTGGATGCAGGTCGATGATTATGGCTGGTGCTGGCAACCCACCGTGGTGAACACCTATTCCAACTGGCAGCCTTATAGCGATCGAGGAAGGTGGCTTTACACCGACTGTGGCTGGTATTGGCAGTCGGATTACTCATGGGGCTGGGCTCCGTTCCATTATGGACGGTGGTTCCGGCATGGCGGCTACGGCTGGGTCTGGTGTCCGGATACCGTATGGGGGGCCTCGTGGGTTTCCTGGCGGTATTCCTCGGGTTATTGCGGCTGGGCACCCCTGCCCCCGGGAGCCTATTGGGACGGCGGCCGTGGTTGGAGGTATCATGGCCGGAGTGTGGGAATCGGATTCGATTTTGGCCTGGGATTCGAATGCTACACTTTTATCCCGCTGGGTCATTTCTACGATCACAACCCCTATTCGCATTTTGTCGGAAGGGATCACAGAAGGGACATTTACGGGCAGACCACCGTTGGCAATAATTATCACAAGGGTCCGGGTGGCCACGCCTTTAACGAAGGCATAGGCCGGGACCGGATCAGCGCGGCGACCCATAGCGAAATCCGGCAGGTTTCTGTGCGCGACACTCCTCCTGGATCGGCTCATGCGGTCCGTCCGGACCGCACGGAAAGAAGCGGCAAGGACACCGTTATTTACCGGCCCAATCCACAGCAAGCGCCTCCGGCCGTGGCTGCGCTGACACCAAAACGCGCGGATAACAATCGCCCGCCCGTATCCATTGCGAACCCCGGCACAAGCCGCCCCATTTCCACGCCTCGCGCCGCCGAACCTCAAATCGGCACGTCAAAGTCCATTGTTGGTCGTCCTTCCACAACACCGGCGGCGATCCAACCGCAAAACATGGGGAATCCTTCGGTGGGCCGTCGTGACGTGACCTCCGGCAGTCCGACGCCAATGGCTGCGCCGACACCAATGGCTGCACCGACGCCCAAAGCGGTCGAACAACGCAAACTTTTTTCGGAGCGCACTCCTGCAGCCCAGCCGATTGCGGAACCGGCCAGAACAGTGCCGACGACGCCTGCGACGACTGCGACGACTGCAAAGCCGATCGGCGGACGGGTGGATTCATCCCCCAGAATGCCTGTGTCCAATGTACGCGCCCCTGCATGGACCACTCCGGCAAGCGCCGCCTCCCCCAGCCTGTCCGCGCCCATGCCGGCCGTGCGCAATCAAAACTCGCCCGCCGTTTCAAAACCGGCCGAAACTGTCCGCTCCGTGAATACCTACAACCCGGCGCCCACGCCGATGAGCGCGCCCGCGACATTCCCGGCGCAAGGGATTCATTATAACCCGGTCACACCGCAATACACTCCTGCGCCGTCTCCGGCGCCCGTCAACCGAAGCGTTTCAGCTCCTGCGGTGCGGCGAATGGAGTCCGCTCCGGTCCGCCAAATCCAGCAGGCGCCGGTGCGTTCATCGGCGCCGCCGGCTTCCAGCTTTTCGCCACCGGCCCGGAGTTCTTCGGCGCCGTCCATGTCGCCAAGTCCATCACCGCGGCCGGCAACGTCGCCAGGCTCGTCTTCATCTGGAAGGGGAAATCAAACCAGTGGGAAGCGGCCCTAAGGCCGCGCAACTCAAATGAAAAATATAATCGCCGTTTTATCGGCCATTCTTGCACTGACCGGTCCAATGACCCTATTGGCGCAACCCGCCACAAACACTGTTTTATACAGCACCGGGTTTGAATTATCCGATGGTTATGTTTCGGGCTACACCGTGGCGGGACAGAACGGCTGGCTGGCCGATTATGACGGCGGCAACGGCTTGATCTCCGACGTGTTCACCGGGCTGGGACAGCAGGCTTTCCTGGGCTATGGCGCGGTGACCAACGACCAGCTCAATCTATGGCATCCGCTGCAGGTAGTGCCGACCACCAATCTCTACCCTTACCTGCGGTTTTCGGTGCTCATGGCGATTTTCGACTCCACCAAGGCGCAACGGGACGATTTTCGCTGGAGCGTCTATAATATGAGCAACGAGAGGCTTTTCAGCCTGGATTTCGACGGCGAGAACCAGGCCATTTCTTATCTCCTACAAGCGGCGACCAATTTCACATCCACAGGAGCCAGCTACACCAAGGGGACGGAATATGAGTTGGTGATCGAAATGGATTTTAAGAGAAATCTATGGAGCGCCATTTTCAATCAAAACACCATTGTCTCACGCCAACCCATCAGCCCCACGGGACGCAACTTGAATTTCAGCGACATGGATGCGGTGTGGATGATTCGAAATCCGGGGGCGCCGGGGGATAATTACCTGGTTTTCGACAATTTCGAGATGCTCGCATTGAGCCAGCCTCCACCCAGCATCGTGATGCAACCCCGATTGCAGGCCTTGTCACCACCGGCTCAAGGGCAGTTTTCGCTGCGACTCATGGGGGAGACGAACCGGACTTATACGATTGAATCCTCGGGCAACATGACGAACTGGATCACGGTGAAAACGGCGGCGACGGGAGCCAACGGGACTCTGGATATCGTCGATTCCGTGGCGCAAAACCAAGGACACCTGTTCTACCGGGCGAAAAGCGTTTCGCCTTAGCCGGGTGGCTGCTGATCAGGGAATCAGGACGATTTTTCCCAGGGCGCCCGGCTCCATGATCGCGGTGTGCGCGCGAGGGGCTTCGGCCAATGGCAGTTCCTGGCCGATCACAGGCCTCAAGGTGCCATTCTCCAAGCCGGCCACCAGGGCCGCATGAATGCTGGTGAGGGCCATTTCTGAGGCGTTGAAAAGCGTCATGCCCAGGATCTCGGCATCACGGCTCATGACATCCCTGGGATTGATTTCGACATTGCCCCGGCTGCCAATGATCACCACCCGTCCGCCCCGCGTCAGCAGGGAAAGATCCTTGCCCAAATTCATGTTGGCCAGCATTTCCAGGATCACGTCCATGCCCCGTCCGCCCGCGTGCGCCTTGGCCTGCTCGAGATAATCGGGATCGCGATGGTCGAGCACGAAATGACAACCCTGTTCGGCCGCAAGCTGGCGGCCTTGAACTGTTCCGGCCGTGCCGATGATTGTCAAACCCGCCGCGCGCGCCAATTGCACCGAGGCAATGCCGACGCCTCCGCTGGCGCCATGGACAAAGACCACTTCACCGGCAACCGCGCGGGCCCGCTGGAAAAGCGCGCGATAAGCGGTGGCATAGGGAAGCCCCACAGAAGCCCCCTGGGCAAAGGAAACAGAGGCGGGCAATCGATGCACTTGAAACTCGCTGCACAGGGCATACTCGGCGTAAGCGCCGGTGATGGTGCCGGAAGTGTAAACGCGATCGCCAGGTTTGATGAAGCCGACGGACGCATCCACCGCCTCGACGACACCGGCGGCGTCGGTGCCGGGAGTATAGGGAAGGTTGACTTTGCGCGCGTAGGAACCGGAACGAATGTAGGTCTCAACCGGATTCACGCCGACGGCGCGAATTTTTATGAGAATCTGGCCAGGCGCGGGTTTAAGTTCCGGCATGTCCTGAAGCTGCAATACTTCCGGACCGCCCGTTTGGTGAACACGAATTGCTTTCATCCCTGGCTTGCGCCTTCCTTTGTTGCCAATCAATTTTTGTCGGATGGCGGGCTTCCAATATGCCCGCCCAAATTTAGGGACAATTCCAATGCCGACCGTTTATAAGTTCCACGGCCGGAGGTTGAAATGCCATGCCAATGCTACACCAGATGGGTGTCCAAACGCGTGGTGAGCACCTTTTTGGATACCGCGCCCACGAGTTGCTCAACCACACCGCCATTCTTGAAAATCAGAAGGGTCGGCACGCTGCGCACTTGAAATTGCTCGGCCAGGCCCTGGTTTTGATCCACGTCCACTTTGGCCACTTTGGCCTTGCCGGCATATTCGGTGGCAATCTCTTCCAGGATCGGGCCGATCATACGGCAGGGGCCACACCAGGTCGCCCAAAAATCAACCAGGACAGGCACGTTCGATTTCAACACTTCGGATTCAAAATTCCCCGAGTCAATGGTCACATACTTCTGCTCACTCGTCGTACTCATGTAATAAACGGTAAATGTGTAAGTTGGATGTGCGCATACTCCATGGTTTGCGCGGTTTTATCAAGCAGTTAATCGCCAAAGTTTCATTCCCACTTTGCGCCTTGATCGATCCAGGCCCGCAGCAAGCCGATTTGATCTTTGGTGAGCGGATCGCCTTGATCCTTGGGCGGCATCTGCATGTCCTTGATCAAGCCCGAGACATAGAAAACGATGGGGCTTTTCGCGCTTTTGCCCGCCACAATGGCCGGACCCTTTTCGCCGCCTTTCATCGCGGTCTCTTTTTTGTCCACCCGGAATTTGCCCATCGCGCCATCCGCGTCGTGGCAATCCATGCAGGATTTCTTGAAAATGGGCTGAATATCCTTCGTGAAATCCACTTTCTTGTCGGAAACCGCAGGCAGCTTTGCCGCATCCGCCTCCTTGAGAATGGCTTCGACCTTCGCGTCAATGGGCGCGTCCTCAGCGAATGTCAATGTCGGCAAGAATCCAACACAAAGAGCGGAAAGGACGGCAATCTTACCAATGGTGCGTGTTCTTAAAACGATTGAACTTTGTCTCATATTTAACCGTAGGTTGTTAATTATATACTTGAGGTACTTACCATGAATTCACTCACGCGTCAAATAGGCCACCGGCCTTTCCGGATGGCTGTCGCTGCAACTGTTCCATTGAAAAACCTGCGTCAAATCAACATCAACCGGCCTCCAGATGGAGGGTGCATGACATTCAGGAGTTTGGAAAACAGCCGTGGCAGTGCGCTGAATTTAAACCGGTTTTGGGGAAACGGCAGAACCAGCGTGCGGAGTTCACGGTCATTTGAAAACGATGGAGTTGAGAAGGTCGTAAGTCGGTCAGGAGACCGGCGCTCCGGGGACACCAGCATGAGGGCACGCGAACTAAATTTCGCTGCGGCGCAGGATGGCCCATTTCGTGCATCAAGAATCGCGGTTATATATTTTTTGCTCCGGGCAATTCCCTTCAAACTGCTCATGGCTGACTTGCGGGCAGGACGGACCGAAACCCGATGAGGTCGTGCCCGACGCCCGGCCAGTAGCCGTAGCGGTACGCAACCCCGCATCTGTTGGCGGGATCGTGCCAACCGCCACCGCGAAGCATACGGCTCGAGCCCGATGTGGGTCCATGTGGATCAGTCTGCGATCCGCTCGAATACGACCCAACCCAATCCCAGCACCACTCCCACACGTTCCCTGCCATGTCATGCAATCCATACCCGTTTGGAGAAAAAGATCCCACAGGACTTGTGTAGGGATAAGGATCGCTGTCGTAGCTCGGATGCCAACCCCGCGTAGGACTTATGTCATAGGCATAAGAAGTAGTGCTGTAATAATTGGCCTGGCTGTGGGTGATCGTGTCACCCCATGGAAACCGCTTCCCGCTGGCTCCGCCACGGGCCGCCTTCTCCCATTCCGCCTCCGTCGGCAAACGATACCCCGCATTCCACTTCACCCAATCATTTTGCACGCTCACCTGCCCCGTGCGATAGACCTTGGTCTGCGCCGTATCCGTGTAATACGCAGGAACCAGCCCCTCTTTTTCGCTCCGTGCATTGCACCACTTCACCACGTCATACCAATTCACCGTCTGCACCGGGTGATTAGACGCTTTACCCAAGCCTGCTTTGTCAAAGCTGTACCCATGCGCCACGGCCCAAACATAGACCGAATCCCATAGCGCCTTCGTTACCTCATATTTGTCCATGAAAAACGCGCTCACCTGAACTGTGTGCGTCGGCAAGGCGAAACTCTCACCGTCCAGACTGTCCCCCATCGTAAATGACCCCGCCGGAATCAGGGCCATCCCCGTGGAAGTGTTGGTATCCCCGGGAATCAGCACGCGATAAAACCGCTGAGCGACCGATCCTACATCCACCACTACGTATGGATTGTTGGTTACCATGAGATTGGTCAAGACGTGCCATTGGTTGGTCGCCAGCGCTTCCGCATATTCGATCACATTGGTCACTCCCAGATCGCTGTGGATGGTCAAGTGTGGCGATGAGTCAATGGCCTCGATCTCGAGGCTTACGGTTTGGGCCAAAGCCTCAGGGGATTCGGACGCCAAAGCCGCGAAGGCCATCCAGCTCACGAAGAGAGTTTCAGCAGTTTTCATTTGGGTTTCCCATCCATTACGATTCTGTGCGCAGTAATTGCAATGACTCAAGTAGTTTCAAACAACGGTCCCAGGCGGTTCCCCACACGCAACAACTCGCAGTTGGATTGGTGACGATCATGACACAATAAAACAGAAAGAAAAGATCGTTTTGAACCAATTATTGTATTTGGGTGCATGAGATAATTTTTCGGCAAGTGAAAAAGACCGTTAAAAAGCCATGGAAATAAATTCCAAACGATTATAGCAAGTGTTTTAGGAATGGCCGGGCACCGATTGAGGGTCCGGCAAAAGTCAGATATGAATGGACAACCGCCCACATCCCGGCCTTCCCCCAAGAGAAGGAGCGGCATGGGGGTTGCGGGAAAGTTTGGGCGATTCGTAAAATGCGGCCGCGTGGGGTGGACAGGCGGCGCGCAGAGGACTTGCACGCCCTGCCATCAGGTTGCGGCCGGGACGCGGGATGAACCGCAAAACCCGGGGTTTTCAAGTTGAAAGCGAACGGTTTGCTCCTATATTCGTTTTAATATGAATTGGGTCTGCGTGCATTTGGCGCTCAATCCCGGAGATGCGGATTTGGTCCGCTCACGTCTGGAGGCGGCGGGGTTTTCTGTGGATGTCGCGGGCGAATTGCCCGCATTGAGCACCGCAGGCGGCGCCAACGCCGTCGGCGGCATCAAGATAAGCGTTCCAAAGGAATCCGCTGAGGATGCCCGCGCATTGCTGGCTGCGGACCACTAGATAATACAATGAAGCAAACCGATCTTTCGCTGCTCAAATTATTGCAAAAGGAGCTGCCACCCGGAGAATTCTTCCTGGATGACGAAACACTCAAGGCGCATGCGGGCGATAAATGGACTGCCACACACATGCCCGACGCGGTGGCCATTCCCAAAACCGCCCAAACCGTTTCAAAAATCCTTAAGTTCGCGAACCAGCATCGCATTCCCGTCACCCCCAGGGGCGCCGGTTGCGGTTACGCCGGGGGATGCGTCCCCGTAGAGGGCGGCATCGTAATTTCCATGGCCGGGATGCGCCGCATCAAACAGATTGATCGAAACGATTTTGTGGCCGTTGTGCAGCCGGGCGTGATCACGGAAAAACTCCAGAAAGCGGTGGAGAAGCGCGGGCTATGCTATCCACCGGATCCGGCCAGCCGGGGTGAATGTTTCATCGGGGGCAATATAGCAACCAATGCGGGCGGCCCCCGTTGTCTCAAATATGGCGTGACGCGCGACTACGTGCTGGGCCTGGAAGTCGTGCTGGCCGACGGCACCATTCTGAAACTGGGCAGCCGCACGCACAAAAACAAAACCGGCTTCGATCTCTCACGCGTGTTCGTTGGCTCGGAAGGAATGCTTGGCCTGATCACAGAGGCCACGTTGAAATTGATTCCCCTGCCCCCGTTCCGTTCCTGTCTGTCCGTGGGTTTCCATTCGATGACGGACGACGCCAAGGCCATCCGCGCGATTTTTGCCGCAGGTTTCCTGCCCTCCGCTCTCGAAGTGGCCGACGCCTTCACGCTGGCCGCCGCCCACAAACGCACCGGCAGCGATTTGCTCGCCGGATGCAAGGCGCACCTGATCGTGGAGTTGGACGGCCAGGAAGGTTCCGTGCGCCAGGAAATCAAGGCTGTTGAAAAAATCGTTCGCGCCTGCAATCCCAAATTCGTGCGCATGGAATATGGCGCAGAAGCCTGCGAAAAGATCTGGCAACTCCGCCGGGAGTTTTCCTACGCCCTCCGCGACACCGGCCTGCAGAAACTCAACGAGGACATCACCGTGCCCCGCGGACGCCTGGTCGATCTGTTCAAATTCACCGCGCGCCTTCAAAAACAATACGGCTTTCCAATTGCCTGCTTTGGCCATGCCGGAGATGGCAACATCCATGTCAACGTCATGGTCGATAAAAACCTGCCCAATGTGGATACCCGCTGCCGACAGGTCCTCGATGCCCTGTTCCGTCAGATACTCGACTGGGGCGGAGTGCTGACCGGCGAGCATGGCATTGGGCTGTCGCGAAAACCGTGGTGGCACATGGCCATCGCCCCGGAAGTCCATGCCTTTCATAAAACCATTAAGAAAGCGCTCGACCCGAAAGGTATTTTGAATCCCGGTAAATTTTTGGATTAATATTGATTGCTTATGGAAACTCAAACAGCACCGCGACTCATCCTCACCCCTTTGTTCAAAACCGAGCGGATCGACCTGGACCTCCACGGGGCCTCCCGGGACGCCGTCCTTGAGGAGTTGGTCAACAAAATCCCGGAACTGACCAACCAACCGAGCGCCAAGAACACTCTCTTGCGCGCCCTCCAGGATCGCGAGCAACTCTGCAGCACGGGCATCGGGGACGGCATCGCCCTGCCCCACTGCCGCAATGCCCTCGTCGGTTTGGTGGACGACCCGGTCGTCGTTTTTGGCCGTCACAACCAGGGCGTCGCCTTTGGTTCCGTGGATAACAGCCCGGCACGCCTGTTCTTCCTATTGGTCGCGCCCAACGTCAGCCAGCACCTCCAAATTCTGGGCCGGCTCAGTCGTCTGCTGCGCGATCCCAAACTACGCAAGGCCCTTCTTGTCGCGGATAAACCCGAAAAAGTTCAAGCCTTGATCAAGGACGCCGAAAGCAAGATGTAGGAAACCCGCCGATCTTCAGAATTGCCTGACACCACTTGAAGGGCGTTTCGACACCGGAACGCCCTTTTCGTTTATTCGGTCTCGCCAATGAAGTTTTGCTGGCGCAGGGCCTCGTAAAGCACGAGGGCGACGCAGTTGGATAAATTGAGCGAACGCGCATCGGGATTGAACATAGGGATGCGCAGCCAGCGCTCGGAGTTCTCGCGTAAAAGGGCCTGCGGCAGTCCCGCCGTTTCGCGGCCAAACACCAGATAATCCTCCGGCCCGTAAGCCACATCCGTGTAACGCTGTTTGCCATCCGATTCGACAAACCACAGACGCGCATCGGCGGGCAAACTCTCCTGAAACTTCGTCCACGAGGCCCATCGATGCCACTGCACATGCTGCCAGTAATCCATTCCCGCCCGTTTCAAATCCTTGTCTGCGAGCTTGAAACCGAACGGCTCAACCAAGTGCAACTGGGTCCTGGTGGCCGCGCAAAGCCGGGCGGCATTGCCGGTATTGGGCGGGATCTCCGGCTCAACGAGTACGACGTGCATAAAAAACCTTCCACAATACCAATCCGTGCGCGGGGGCGGTCATGCCGGCCTGGCGGCGATCTTTCGCGGATAACATCTCCGCAATGGACTCCGCCGGAAACTTGCCCAATCCAATCTGGACCAGCGTCCCCACAATGCCCCGGCACATTTTATAGAGAAAACCGTCCCCCTCGATGATGAACGTCAGCAATGGCCCGTCCCGCTTGACGTCGCAACGCATCAACGTGCGCACGGTATCGACGGTGACATAGTTCCGGTTGGCCGCGAAGGATCGAAAATCGTGTTTTCCCACCAGAGCCGCCGCCGCTTTTCGCATGGCCACCAGATCCAATGCGCGCGCGACATGCCAGGCCTGTGTGCGAAGCAGCGGATTGTGTCCCGGCGAATTCCAGACGAAGTAGCGGTATTGCTTGCCCTTCGCATCGAAGCGCGCATGGCGGTTTTTGGGCCAGCGCCGCGCGGACATGATCCGAATGTCCGCAGGCAGATACGCGTTGATGGCCAGCGCAATCTTGTCCGGCGGTGACTTGCGCCAGCGCTCCGGCACTTCGCAATGGGCCACCATTCCCAGCGCGTGAACGCCTGTATCGGTTCGGCTCGAACTGTAAAGCGTTGTTTTTATTCCGAAAAGGGATTGCAGCGCCTCCTCGATCTTTTGCTGCACGCCAATTCCAGTGAGCTGCGTCTGCCAGCCTGAATAGGCCGTGCCGTCGTAGGCAATGGTGAGCTTGATCTTGAAGGAATCGTCCATGACTGAAACGCTTTGCCGCTGAATCCTCAAAGCGAAAGCGATTCCAGATAGCTCTGCAATAAAATGGCGGCGGCGGACTGATCCACTTTTCCGCGGCGTTTCGAAGCCTTGACCCCGCCCTCGCTCAAGAATCGATGCGCCTGGACCGAGGTCAGCCGTTCGTCCCAGGTCTTGATCGGAATCACTATCGACTCATTGAGCACGGCGACAAATTCCTTCACCTTCAACGCCGCCGGACCGTAACTCCCATTCATGTTGCGCGGCATGCCCACAAGAATCAATTCCACCTGGTATTCCCGGATCAGTTCCTTGAGCCGGTCCAGAAATACGGAGAACGGATCGGCGGGAATGAATTCCAGCGGCTTGGCGAGCATTTGCATTTCATCGCTCAGGGCAATGCCCATTCGTACGGTACCGTGGTCGATGGCGAGTATGCGCATAATGATGATTACAAATTCTTGAGCACCCGGCTGGCCGCCTGAACGGTCCGTTCCATATCCGCCGCCGTGTGCGCCGCAGAAATAAAACCCGCCTCGAATTGTGAAGGCGCCAGGTAAATGCCCTCCTCCAGCATCCCGTGAAAATAACGGGCAAACAAGGCGCGGTCGCTCTCCATCGCGTCCTGCAGATTATACACCGGCCTTGTGGTGAAGTAGGCGCAAAACATGGATCCGATCCGGTTGAATTGAACGGGAACACCCGCTGCCTTCGCCGCAGCCTTCATCCCGCGCTCCAATTCAGCCCCCAGGCTCTCCAGACACGAATACACGCTGCCATCCGCCAGCGCGTTCAACGCGGCCAGGCCCGCAGCCATCGCCAGCGGATTCCCGCTGAGCGTTCCCGCCTGATACACCGGGCCCAGCGGAGCGAGAAAATCCATGATCTCCGCGCGGCCGCCAAACGCGCCCACTGGCAGGCCGCCGCCAATGATTTTCCCAAAACAACTCAGATCGGGCTTGATTGAAAAGCGTTCCTGCGCCCCGCCCGGGGCCAGGCGAAAACCGGTCATCACCTCGTCAAAAATGAGCAATGCCCCATTCTGCCGGGTGACACTGGAAAGGCCTTCCAAATAACCCGGTCGCGGCAAATAAACGCCCGAATTACCCGGCACCGGCTCGACAATGATGGCGGCAATCTGGCCCGGATACGCGTCAAAGGCCTGCCGGACCGCGTCCAGATCGTTGAATGGCAGCACCAGCGTGTGCTGCGTGAAGGAAGCTGGAATGCCCGCGCTGTCGGGATGGCCGAAGGTCAGCGCCCCGGAACCGGCCTTCACCAACAGGCTGTCCACATGCCCATGATAACAGCCTTCGAATTTGATGATTTTTTCGCGACCCGTGAAACCACGCGCCAGCCGGATCGCCGACATGGTCGATTCCGTTCCAGAGTTGCACATCCGCACTTTTTCCACGGAAGGCACGCGTTTACAGATGACCTTTGCCATCGTGACTTCCAAAGGATTCGGGATCCCGAAACTCGTTCCCCGGTCTGCGGCGGCCTTTACGGCCTCGATGATGCGCGGATCGGCGTGGCCCAGAATGGCCGGGCCCCATGTGCCGACGTAATCGAGCAACTCATTGCCGTCGATGTCCCAAACGCGGGCTCCCTGCGCTCGATCGACAAAAAATGGTGTGCCGCCCACGGCACGAAACGCCCGCACCGGCGAATTCACTCCACCGGGAATGAATTTCAGCGCCTCGGCAAACATTTGCTCGGATTTCTGTCTTGAAATCATGATCTGATACTAATGAACAGTGAAGAGTTGCCCATGAAAAAAACGGCGTGCCAGCGCCACTCAAGGCAATGCACGCACCCTGGCCTGGCCTGGACCCATTCGAATGACACGCAACGCGGAGGGGTCAGTCCTCGTCGAACTTGCGTTTCACCAGGGCTTCGAGCGCATTGATGGCCTGCGGGGCGTCAAGCCCGTCGGCTTGCATCCGGATTTTGCTTCCCGGGCCGGCGGCCAGCATCATCAAGCCCATGATGCTCTTGCCATTGACGGTTTCCCCGTCTTTTTCCACAAAAATCTTAGACGCAAACGCATTGGCCGCTTTGACAAACATGGCGGCCGGCCGGGCGTGAATACCCAGCTTGTTCAAGACCACCACTTCTTTGACTACTAAATTTGCTTTCTTAACAGCGCTCATCGCTAAGTCTGATTGTGAAGATAAAAGCCCGTTTTGCCAAGGCCCAAATCATTTCACATCGCTGAAACCGGTTTCATTACTGAATCCCGCCGCCGGTCATCTTTTGTATCAGCCGCTCGTTGAACTCCTTGGCTGCGTTATAACCGATGATCTTGAGCTTGGTTTGGAAGGCCGCAACCTCGACCAATCGTGCGACATTCCGCCCCGGCGCCACGGGAATTGTTGCGTGCGGGACATTAATCCCGAGGACTTTTACAAAATCATCGTCCATCCCCAACCGATCGATGTCCGCGAGCTGCTGCCACGGCTTGAGCGTGACAATGAGGTCCACCCGCTTTTCCGTGCGAATGCTTTTGACTCCGAACATCGCGGCCACATTGATGATGCCGATGCCCCGGACTTCCATGTGGTTGCGAGTCAATGCGGGGCTTGTTCCAATGATCTCGCGCCCGTCCACCAGCGTCACTTTGGTGATGTCGTCGGCCACCAGGCTGTAGCCGCGCTCGATCAACTCAAGCACACTCTCGCTCTTGCCGATGCCGCTTTCCCCGCGAACGATGACTCCCACGCCCAGAATATCCACCATGCTCCCCATCTCGGTGCCGTGCGGCGCAAACATCATCTCCAGCGCCAGCGTGGCCAGGTTGATGAATTTCATTGTGATCAATGGACACTTGAAAACCGGCGTGTCCACCGCTTCCGCCGCCTTGAGCAATTGTTTATCGGGATTGATGCCCCGGCAAAAGATCACGCACGGAATGCGGAACGAGAACAGTTCTTTATACCGTCTATCCCGTTGCTCAGGCGTCAATGACTTCAGGAAGGTTGCCTCCGCGCTGCCGATGACTTGTATCCGGCGCCCGGCAAAATACTTCGTAAATCCAGCCAGCACCAGGCCTGGCCGATTCACCGTTGGCTCGCGAATAAAGCGTTTGAGCCCCGACGCGCCAGCCACCAGCTTCAAGCCCAGCAAACCCTGGTGCTCGGTGTAGAATTTTTCGACCGTGACAATATCACGCTGCATAATATCCCTTTCCTTCAGATCGACGCGTTGGTGCGGAATAACCGCTCCCCCATCGCCCGCACATCCGTCACTACAAGCTAAACTCAGGTCCGAGGTAAATTTCGCGGGCCTTGGGGTCGCTCTCCAAAACTTCAGCCGATCCCTCGCATACCACCCGGCCTTTGTGAATCAAATACGCCCGATCCACCAGCTTCAGCGTCTCGCGCACGTTATGATCCGTGATCAAAATTCCCAGACCTCGATCCTTCAACCGCCGCACGATTTTTTGCACTTCGTAAACGGCAATGGGATCGATGCCGCTGAACGGCTCGTCCAGAAGCAGCAATTTGGGGCTGGTCACCAGGGCGCGCGTTATCTCAAGCCGACGCTTCTCACCCCCGCTCAGGGTGTAGGCCTTGCTTTTGGCCAGAGGCGCCAGGTCCAATTCGTCCAAAAGATATTTCAGGCGCACCCGGCGTTCCTGGGCATTGATTTTGCACGTCTCCAAAATCGCCAGGATGTTCTGTTCCACCGTCAATTTTCGGAACACCGACGGCTCTTGGGTCAGATAGCCAATCCCGCGCCGGGCCCGCAGGTGCATCGGCAGCAGGGTAATGTTATCCCCCTCGAAAATCACCGCGCCCTCATCCGGCCGCACCACGCCCACCACCATGTTGAAGGTGGTCGTTTTTCCAGCCCCATTCGGCCCCAGCAACCCAACAACTTCACCCGCGCGGACATGGATGGAGATGCCATCCACCACGCGACGATGACGGTACTGTTTGGCCAGCGCCTCGGTCCGGATCAGGCTTCCATCCGCTTTTGCAGAGGGTGCCGGAGATGCAGCGTCGTTTTCGTTGGTCACCGTCATTTGAATTTGTTGGTGTTTGATGGAAAGAAGGATTGGCTGCCCACTTTGATGGACGACTCGAATTTGGCTTTGCCCAGGACTTTGAATTTACCGGTTTTCCGGTCCCAGGTGACGGCGGGTGCGGTAATGTCCCCCTGTGGCTCGGCCTTCAAATACACATTCCCAGTCAACGTGACAATATCGGTGGCGGCCTCATAAACCAGCTTGTCCCCTGTTGCATGTCGTTTGCCCTCCGGGGACGCAAAATCGATCACCACGTTGCGTTCAGCTTCGATCGTCTCCACGGCGCCCAATCCATTGCTGGAACTTGCGTTGGTGCTGGTGTTGGCAACGGCAGTGGCATTGGTTTTGGCTGAGGAATTGGTGGACGTGTTGATTCCAAAATGCGCCGTCAATAATTCACAGGTCAGGACCATGTTGGGCGCGTCCGTCACTCTTACATTGCTTCGAAAGATCGCCACTCCGGTATTGAAATCCCACTCCGCGCCATCATCGGATTCAATCACGATATTCTTCGAGGAAGTGTCTGCGACCTCGTTCGTTTGAGCCGAGGCGTTTATGACGAACATGGTCAGCAACAAACTCGTGATAAGGATTAATGAAGCGGCGGCTCGGCGGGAGCCTCGCCCTACCATGGTCAATGCAGCCTCTCTAAATAATCGATTCATACGCATCAAAATTGAAGTTTTAGCATGTCTCTGCGAATCGTGACCCGCACTTTGTTTGAAACGCTCAAATAGGAGTTTGTCTGCTTCCAGAGAAATCCAGCGTCATTCGTGAGAGTAAACCGTCCGAGAGCGTCGCGCACCTGCAGCGGTCCGGCGGACCAGGCGTTCTTGCTGGAATAATCGAACTGGCATTCCGGCGCCTCCACAATCAGATTGGTGACTCCGGCCCTATCGTAGGTTTCTATGTGCAATCCCTTGATGAGAACCTGGTTGGCGGATTGGGGAATCGCCTGCAGCCCGGTCATGACGGACCTCTTTTTATTACTTCCGGCGTAATAATCGGGAATGCTGAAATTCTTGGGCGATCCAAAGGAAATGTTTTGCGCGCTCAACGGAATGCCTGCAATTAGCACCAGCCATAACAGCGCCAGCCTTCGCGACAAACCCCGTTGCCACGCCCATGAACCCGCGCGCGTCATGCGATTCGTTTTGCAGATCATGGGTTTCATTCTCAGGCCATATACCTCTTGATCACGGCGTCCCATTTGCCCTGGGATTTCAAGATCAACTCGACCACCTCACGCACCGCACCCCGACCACCCGGCGTCTTGGTTTCATAATGCGCCAGCGCCTTGGCTTCGGCAATCGCATCAGGAACCACCACGGCCAGGCCCACGCGCTTGAGCATCCCCAAATCCACGACGTCATCTCCCATGTAGCAGACCTGCGACCAGTTGCAGCCGGTTTTTGCCATGAATTCCTCCGCCGCTTCCACCTTGCTATTCCGGCTTTGGTGCAGGAAATCGATCTCCAATTCACGAGCCCGCAATTCGGTGGCCGACGAGGGACGCCCTGAAATCCAACCCACCTTGATCCCGGATTCCCGCAGGAGCTTCAGGCCCAGTCCATCGGTGACGCAGAAGCGTTTGACCTCATGGTCGCCTCCCATCAACACGGTGGCATCGGTCAATATGCCATCCACGTCGCTGAGAAACAAGCGGACCCGGGCCAACCGCGACAACAACCCTTTGCTAACCTTGCGTGGCATGAAATTATAATGCCTGCCGTAATCGTACCAGTCCAGCAAGCAATTTGGGCATCTCCTTCAAGGGAATCATGTTCGGTCCGTCGCTCAACGCCTGGTCGGGGTCCGGATGCGTCTCGAAAAACAAACCGTCCACACCGGCGACCACCGCGCAACGCGCCAGCACCGGCGCAAACTCCCTCTGGCCGCCCGATTTCGTCCCTCCGCCCCCGGGCAATTGCACCGAATGGGTGGCGTCAAAAATCACGGGATAGCCCAAACGCGAAAGAATCGGGATGGACCGCATGTCCGCCACGAGGTTGTTGTAGCCGAAGGTGGTCCCGCGCTCCGTAACCATCAGCAGCTTGCCCCCGGATTCCACCGCCTTGGCCACCACCTGCCCCATGTCCACGGGCGATAAAAACTGGCCCTTCTTCAAATTGACAATTTTCCCAGTCCTCACGGCCGCCGCGATCAAATCGGTCTGTCGGCACAAAAACGCCGGGATTTGGAGGACATCCACATATTCAGCCGCCAGAATCGCCTGCTCCTCCGTATGCACATCGGTGAGCACCGGCACGCCAAACTCCGAACGCACCCGGCCCAGGATCTTCAATCCCTCATCCAAACCCGGTCCCCGATAGGAATGGCCCGAGGTCCGGTTGGCTTTGTCGAAGCTGGCCTTGAAAATGTAGGGAATCTCCAGGCGCTCGCAGGTTTTTATCATAAAACCGGCCACCTTCATGCAGAGTGCCTCGCTCTCAATCACACACGGCCCGGCAATCAAACTCAGTTGCCGCCGCTGCGCCAGTTGCTTCCATATCTTCATGGTCTCATTGATCACGCGCGCACTATTAGCACCCATTCGCCCAAAAGTAAATCCGGCATGATTTCACCTTGCCATGCATCCGGGTTGCCGCCACTTTGAAAGCGGTGCTTAATTATGTGTAATGCGAGTGCCATTATGATCATGCCAGCCAATGCGGAGACTCCAGACGCCCTGGGACATTTCGGTCCCTATGGCGGTCGTTTCGTGCCCGAAACGCTCATGCACCCGTTGCAGGAGCTCGAGGAAAATTATTTCAAGGCGCAGAAGGACCCGGAGTTTCAGAAGGAACTCGATTATTACCTGCGCGAGTTCTGCGGACGCCCCACGCCGCTCTACTTTGCCGAACGCCTCACAAAGCATCTCGGCGGTCCCAAGATTTACTTGAAGCGCGAGGATTTGCTCCACACCGGCGCGCATAAGATCAATAACGCCATCGGCCAGGTCCTGCTCGCGCGGCGCATGGGTAAAACCCGCGTGATTGCCGAAACCGGCGCCGGTCAACACGGAGTCGCCACCGCCACGGTCAGCGCCATGTTCGGCCTCAAGTGCGTCGTTTATATGGGCGCCGTGGACTGCGAACGCCAGGCCTTGAACGTCTATCGCATGAAAATGCTCGGCGCCGAGGTGGTTTCCGTCAATGCCGGCCAGCAAACGCTCAAAGAGGCGATCAATGAAGCCATGCGGGATTGGGTCACGAACGTCCGCACCACCCATTACATCCTGGGCACTGCCTATGGAGCGCACCCCTATCCCCTGATGGTTCGCAATTTCCAACGCGTCATCGGCGACGAGGCGCGCCGACAGATTCTGGAAAAGGAAAAACGCCTGCCGGACCTCCTGGTCGCTTGTGTGGGCGGCGGCTCCAATGCCATTGGCCTCTTCTATCCCTTCTTGAACGACCAAAGCGTCCGCATGCTGGGCGTCGAGGCCGGCGGCGAAGGCATCAAGGCGAACAAACACGCCGCGCGCTTTCAAGGCGGCAGCCTCGGAGTCTTGCAGGGCACGCGCTCGTTCGTGCTCCAGGACGAAAACGGCCAGGTCCAGCTCACCCACAGCGTTTCCGCTGGACTGGATTACGCGGCGGTCGGGCCCGAACACGCCTGGCTGCGGGATTTGGGACGCGTGGAATATTCCTACGCCACCGATACGCAGGCGCTGGACGCCTTCATGAACACCGCGCGCTGGGAAGGCATCATCCCGGCGCTCGAATCCTCCCATGCCATCGCGGCGGTCATCGAACGCGCGCCGAAAATGAGCAAGGACCAGATTATCATAATCAACCTCTCCGGGCGCGGGGACAAAGACGTCACCACCGTCGCCAACGCGGTAAAGCTCTGACCCAAAGGGCCATTGGTTGATATGCTGATGGAAAAATTCCATTCAAATTGGAATGGAGTTTGAAAGAAGGAAAACGCCTGAATCAGAGATGGTGCCGACGGAGGGGGTCGAACCCACACATCCTTCCGGATACTAGATTTTGAGTCTAGCGCGTCTGCCAATTCCGCCACATCGGCCACCTGATTATCAACGGTTTGCAACAAGCTGGTCGGGTTTAATCCCGCGCAACGCATCGCAATCCTGCTCTTAAATACACCAGGATGTTGCGCCGTCGCAAGCACCAATTCTCGGTTTTTTGGAAGGGTAACGCGCTTTATTCATCCGACGAATGTTTTCTTCACACACACATTTCCTTTTCACCATCCTGACAATCCATGTTCATATCCCTTTCCCTTCGCGTGATCCTTCAACTCCATCCCGTTGTTTTATCAGTGATTAACAGTTTCATTAATTCCTGCGCCAATCCCGCGCGTCGGCCACCCGCCGAGCCATTTCATTATTTCTGGTTTACTGAAGGGCGACTCGGCGGGGACCTCACCGAAACGGCTCCTCTACCCAACGCTATAATGGTGATTTTTTGATATTGACTTTCACACCGCACTAAGTTCATCTATATCGTAGTGAATAATCGGGCACGCCATATGAAATATCAGCAAATCTTTGAGGACAAATAAAATCTGAGCCGAAAATATGAAATCCACTACAAAAGGAGCAATCGCAGCATTGGTGATTTTGTTAACGTCTACATTTAGCTCGTTCGGGGTTGTTGGTCAAACACTTCAAGTTCAAGGATCAAATCTCGTGTTAACGTGGCCGAGCAACAATGGATACGAACAATACATGATCCAGACGCCCAACGCTTGACCCAAGCACGCCGTGGGTAGTGCTCACAAACGCATACCCAGCCAACAGCACGAGTCGTTCAACATACACAATACCCTGTTGTACTCTTACGGCATTGGGATGGCCTTCTGGTGGAGGCTGGAGCGGAGGAGGTGGCGGCGGCGGAGAATTACCCCCAATTATCGAAGGTGACTCGCTGATGAACGCCGAGACGGAAGCCAGCAACCAACTACTCGGGCTTTGGGCAATACCAGCCGACGGCTCAGGTGCAGCGGTTCCATTCGTAATTTACCCTCCCGGATTTGATACCAACGGCCTCCTCTTTTTTGAACCACCGGCAGAACTTTTGGAACCGGTCGTGGCATTCTCGGGGCGTGCGTCACTCAACGTGGAAGGCAATGAACCTCTTGGATTGACAAGCGGGGGCTGCGATTGTCCCGATATGGGCTTCTTCCGCGTTTATCATGTTCCTAACTTTTCGGCTGATGTCGAAACTTACACCTTTGACGGCCCGACATTCATTCCTGTCGATATCGCCGATTACGTCAGCCTCGACATGGTCGACAATGTGGAAGTTCTGTTGGATGGTCAGCCGAGTACCGTTGGTGAATACACGAGCTATCAGCAGGGCGCAAACCTCATTTGGGGCGTTGGGCTATGGGCCGATCGCTTATCCAACGGTTTGCACACTATTCAAATTGTCACCAACATCCGAACCACGGAAGACACCAGTGAAGGATCTCCGCCGCCGCTTGTCCTGTCGAATCTCGTCAAAACCATTCACGTCACCAACCTTGTTTCGTTCCCTGAATGGAAGGACCTCGTGAATGACACAAGCTATACCTTTAAGGCCAAACTGAAAGGTCCTGGCTACTGGTGGATTGACATCGGAGATGCTTGGGGCGACTACATCGCGGGAGGTGAAGGATATTCCGCAGATGGTAACGTCTCGTGGACTTGGGATCTGCTTGACCAGTTGGGCAATCCGCGTGACAGCTTGGAGGGTGATCCATATTACGATTCCTATATCACTTTCGAACTGGACACGGCGCCGGGTCAATTCATTGCCGCCGCTCAAACAAGCCGTCCCACACCGATTGTCGCGCCTGCTTATCCAAATGTCGGCCGCTGGATCGTCACCTATCTCGACACTTTTTATGAGCCGGGCACGCGGCGCGACATCATGTCCGCAGGCATCAGTGGAATCGCAGGAGGACCGGCTTACCGCGAAGTCCCAACTTCGGTAATACCGCTCAAGTACGGCACCAATGATTACACTCAAGCCCAACGTAACGACAGTTGGGGCACGTTGAAAGCGAACATGTTCGCGTCAGACGCCCGCAACCTCTACTATTACGGCCACGGCTGGGCTAATGGTATCGGTGGCGACCTTCACACCTACAGCAACAATGTTGTGACTGGCGGCACCACCTTACGTGGGTCAAAAGCGTTCCTCTCGTCCCAAATCGTGCGGGACCAAATCACTTTCAACAAATATGGCGGCGCTCGTCCCTACCGCTTCGTATGGCTGGACGGCTGCTCGACGGCAAACGGGGATTGGCCAAACGCCTTTGGTGTCAACAAGACAACAAATTCATTGCCGTGGTACCAAAGCATCACCACCAATCCGAGCCGCAACAGGCCGAGCGCTTTTGTTGGCTGGAATCAGACGGTCGGCGGTCCCGGCTGGGGGACCCTTCAAGCATTCTTCAACTGTAGGAGTGAATGGATGACCCAGTGGTCTTATAACTGGAATACCAAGACGCTTGTGGACGCCCTTGAAGACGGGCGACAGAGTTCCAACTGGATAGACTCCGGCAAATATTGGGGAGCCTTGCGGGTCTATGGCTTCAGCGAGCTTCGGATGAACCAGTTTAATCAGCGAACAGATTGGCCATAATGATTCTGGAATTGGGACAGACCCTTTCAGCGTCGGCGGAGTTCATCCGGGTCACCGCAGATTATTCAAATGCGGTGTTGGTAGCTGTCATGCCTTACGTGGGTGACGTGGCACGGCGACTTGAACTCCCTGTGCCTCTTCCGCTTGCGATTGAGCATGTGACACATTGCAACATCCTGCCTAAACGGGCCGTGGCCGTGGAAATCGGAACCGTTGGCACAAATGGAAACTGGTTCTTCGCATTCTCCAAAGGCTACGTGAACATCGTGCAAGGTCCGCACGACTATTTCACCGAACAGGAGCCTGATAAGATCGCCAGCTACTTTGGAAAGCTCAACATGAGCAGAACCGAAGCCGTCAACAAGGCTCGGGAAACAATCCGAAAGCTCGGCATTGACCCGGAAATGGTCTTCGCCGATCAGGAAGCCAGGGTCACAGGACCGGAGCAGGTCGGAACCAACACCATCCCTCAATATAAAATCGAATGGGTGGACCCGCGATCAGGTTTCCCGAAAACCGCCGTCAACATCGATGGGGAGAACAAACGCGTAACAAGGGTTTCCATCCAAAATCTAGTCCTTTTCAGACCCGACCCCAAAATTAACGGTATAACAGCACCGAGTGCCCCAGGCACCGCCAACTGGCCACCAACCAACCCGGCATATGCCCTGCAATTGGCTCCAATTGCGCTCAAAGCAATCGACGCGTACTCGAAGAAACTTGGATTGAACGTCCCGTCGCCGTTAACAACGAACTACGTCGCCAAACTGTCCCTGGCCGACAACGGCGGATGGCCTCACGCGGAAATCGAACTCACAAATGGCTGGCGATTTGTCTATCGAAACTCCGGAATCTGCGGCTACTACGCCCCAGTGAACTTCTTCAATAGTGATGCCCGCCCGATCACCGTTAGGGAGTTCGCCGGGGTGCCAAAACTCTCAGAAGCAGACGCAATCAAGGCCGTCAAGGCTGCGGTCGTAAAGCTCGATTACCCAACAAACCTGCTCATGCTCGACTTCGAACCCCAAGTTATAAAACCCGTAGCAAATAATATCCCACGAGTCATGCTATTCTGGCACAAAGAAAACTCCGACCAAACCGACCTCGTCTTCAAACTCGAAGCCGAAGTCAACCTGGAAAACGGTGGAATTGCCTCGCTCTACTTCGACAATGTTGCGCTCTGGAACAAGCCACCATCCATTGATATCCCCCTCACGCTGCCGCAAACCAATAATACCCTGCATCGTGTAGGGTCCAACCATTAGGACATGGTTCAACAGGATAAAACGTTGGCGCTCCGGTTTTTTATCCTTCGGTTTATTTCTGTGGTGATTCGACAATCCATTTGCGGGTGCTGATTCAATCCTATTTCGGCATTAATAATTCCGATCCACTTCCGGTGCGCCATTGCGCGCCGAAGCGATCCGATCAGCCACCAATCTGGCTCTGGAACCCTTTTAGGCCAATGGTTGCGAACCCCGCGCGTCGGCCACCTGACTATCAATGACTTGCGACTATATCGCATCCATCCATCAAACTTTGTTACAACTTTTGCGATGGCATTACAGAGTCTAACTCAGTGCAGCGCGTCGCAATCCTCCCTTTAACTGGACTAACACGTTGCCCAGTCGCAAGCACCAATTCTCGGTTTTTGTTAAGACGGGCACATACGCCTGCACCTACTCCTCCTCCCCCGAAAGTTCGAACTTCAGCACGAACGCATGCTGGCACGGCGGGGTCTTAATGATCGTCGCAGGCACCGCAACCGTGGTCAGGCCGGTGGCATCGGTTTGCCACAATAGCGGCTTCCTGACGCCGAGTAATTGAACCTTCGATCCCGGGACCGGGCGCAGACCTGAAAACGCGATGATCGCGGGCATGCCTTCTCCTTCCTTCGCCGTCAGGTAAATGGCATAGGCATTCCGACCTTTGCGTGTGAACACCACGTTGCCTTCCTTGTAGGGCGCAATGGGCCGCGTGCCATAGATTGCCTCCCCGTTCACGCGCATCCAGTCCCCCATCTCGTTCATCCGTTGAACGGCGGCGGCAGGAAGCTGGCCGTCCGGTTGGGGGCCTACATTGAGCAGGAAATTGCCGCCCTTGCCCACGATATCCACCAGCAAATGGATGAGCCGATGGGTGGACTTGTAATTGTCGTTCGGTTTGAAGGACCATTGATCCCCCATGGTCATGCAGGTTTCCCAAGTGTAAGGCAGCGGCTTGTCCGGCACCTCCTGCTCGGGCGTGCGGTAATTCTCGTAGGGTCCTGTTACCGTGCGGTCCACGACGATCAGCCCCGGCTGATGACTCCGCGCCATCGCGGCCAGGCGAGGCATTTGGATATCCTGCTGCGGTGGACGCACCTGGCCCGCGTCCAGCCACAGAATATCAATCGGGCCGTAACCGGTCATCAGCTCCTCGATCTGCCCGTGAGTGTATTCCATGAACCGCTTCCATTTCACCGGTTGCGCGGCGGTGTCGTAATTGGGATTGCGTGTTTGCACCGGAAGCGCGGGATCCCAATAATCGGCAGAGTGCCAATCGGCCTTGGAGAAGTAGGCTCCAATGGCAAAGTCTTTCTTTCGAAAGGCGCTAAACACCTCCTTGACGACATTGGAGCGGACATTGGAATGGAACGGCACATCCGGCGCGGTGATCCGATAGTCGCTGAGCTTGGTGTCGAACATGCAAAAGCCGTCGTGATGTTTCGTGGTGAACACGACGTATTTCATGCCTGCCCCCTTCGCGGTCGCCGCCCATTTCCGAGGATCGAACTTCGTTGGATTAAAGGCCTTCGGCAGCGCCCAGTAGTCGCGCGTGAACCGCTGCATGTCCCTGCCCCGTTCGGTCCATGCCTTCAAGTCGTCCGGGCGACCGAACTTGTCCTCCGGCACCAGCGGCCAGGACTCCACGCAACCCCAGAGGCTATAGGGCGCCCAGTGCATCATGAAACCGAACTTGAGATCCTGGAACCACGAGAGCCGCTTCTCAAGCCAGGGACCGTCCGGCGTTTGGTCCTCCTTGATATCCCCGGGGCGCGCCACAGAAGGGGTGGCATTGCGGTCCACTTGCGCAGCGTTCCGGGCCTGGGCGTCAGGATGAAGCATCAAACCGACTCCAATGCCAAGGAGCAGGATCAGGTTGTTTTTGATTTTCATGGATTTGATGGTTTGCGGGTTGATTCGGGACGCTGGTCCAGCACCGGGGTCTTCGCGTCGATGGTGTTGTCTTCGAGAACCACGGGACCTGTTTTCTCGTCGAGCTGGATTCCGATGGTCTGCATTTTGTCCGCGCCAGATCGTGTATCCTGAATGCGGTTATTCTTAAGTACGACATCCCGCGTTTCCCCGCGAATCCGAATTCCAGCCACGCCCTCCTTCCGGCCATTATTCTCGATCAGATTCTCCTCGAGCCGGTTTCTGTGACCGGCCATGCCCAACGTTTCATCGCGGAAATACACACCTTCCTGGACGTTTTCGCGAACCGTGTTCCGGCGCAACAGATTGTCCGTGTCTTTATGCCCAATGGAGATGCCGTTCCGTTCATTGCCTTCAAGCACGTTATCCTCGAACAGTCCGTGCCGCACGCGCCAGCACAGGAAAAGGCCGTCGCTTCCGTTCTTCCGGGCGACGCATTGGCGAACGGTTGGCCGCTGCGAACCGCTTCCCGGATGCAGCCCCAGCGCCGAATTGCCCTCGCTCACGCAACCCTCCACCACCACATCGTTCGACTGTTGGAAGCTGATGCCATCGCCGTTGTAATGACGCACCGTGCAATGGTCGATGACCGTTCCAGAACCGCGATACAGATAAATACCGCCGCCGCGACAGCCATCCATCAGAAGGTTGTGGTCCTGATTGCCTTCAATCGCAAGGTTTTCAAGCCGCACCCCTTCAACATCATACCCGCTGATCACGGGAAAGAGCGTCGCCGCCCTGGCGCTATCGCCGATCATGCAATCCGCATTGAGCGGCTTATCCAGCGCAAGAATATTCCCGTTCTTTCCAATGATCCGTGCCACGGTGATATGAAAGCCGCCTACCTTGCTGGTCCAGACGGCCACGCCACATCCGACATCGAAGCCCTTCGCGTCCACCACCGTGATCTGTTCCTCGCCGAAATCGCCATCGATCGCCAGTGGCGACTCCACGCCGTCCGCCTTGCGGAGGACGGTTTTCCCCGGTGTGCCGCGCACCGTGACATGCGAGCGCAAATGCAGGGAGTCACGCATCAGGTATTCGCCGGGACCAATCTCCACCGTTCCCCCGCCCAGTGCCGCCACGTAGTCCACCGCCGCCTGGAGCGCCCGCTGGTCGGTGCCCTGCAGATCGGCGTTGCTCAGGCCGACCTTGATCAGCGGCATATCCGGCATGGCGGACCGCATCCTGCCTGGCAACTGTTTCTCATCCGCCGGAGGCGACCAATCCCTGCCGTCGGCAACCGGGGCGCCCTGGAGAGAACCGTGATTTAACAAGAGCAAGAGCAAGAAACGAATGGTGATTGTTTTGCTGCATTTCATAAGCGCGGTATGTGCAACGATCAAGTCACGCCAGCACGACTGAACGCAAGCAGAATCTTGCGCTGCAATGAAATCGGGGTTACTGACCCAATCCGAAAGCAGGGAAGGACGCCCGAACTGGCGCGGAACCATCTCCTGCCCAGCGCACAAAAAAAAACGGCTCCCGCCAGACGGACAGGAGCCGATTGAAATCACCGAAAACCCTTGGGCCGACGGCGCTAACTGAGAATGCGCCGACCTTCGTCGAGGAAGATGCCTTTGAAATTCATTTCCAGGGCCTGAGGATTGCTCGCCTTGGCCAGGGCTTCCTTTTCGGACACTTTATGCTCTTTGACGAGTTGGAACAGGGCCTGATTGAAATTCTGCATTCCATCTTCAACGCCCGTTTCAATGGCCGCGCCCAGTTTGTCGAGCCGGTTTTCCTCAATCAACTTTTTGATCGTGCCCGTGTTGATCATGATTTCCAGGGCGGGAGTCATGCTGTCGTTGACCGTGGCCACCATGCGCTGGCAGATCACGGCCTGGAGTGTGCCCGCCAATTGGCGCCGGATCTGTTCACGCTCTTCCGCCGGGAAGAAATCCAGAATGCGCGTAACCGATTGCCCGGCATTGGTCGTGTGCAGCGTGGAGAGAACCAAGTGGCCGGTATCGGCGGCGCTAATTGCGGCCGAAAAGCTGATGCTGTCCCGCATTTCACCGATCATGATGATGTCAGGATCCTGGCGCAGCACGTTTTTCAAACCGTTATGGAAGGAAAGCGAGTCCAGACCGACCTCCCGCTGCTCGATGACCGATTGATTATCGTCGAAGACGTACTCAATCGGGTCCTCGAGGGTGATCATGTGCTTCTTGAAATTGGTATTGATGTGCTCGATCATCGCCGCCAGCGTCGTCGATTTGCCGCAGCCGGTGGTGCCGGCCACAAGTACGATGCCACGTGGCGCTTCAGCAATGCGTTTGACGATGGGTAGCAATCCAAGTTCCTCGAAGGTGGGAATCTTGGTTTTCACATACCGCATGGCCAGCGCAAACTGCCCGCGTTGCTGGAAAACGTTGGTGCGGAAGCGTCCAACCCCGGGAAGAAAATAGGAAAAATCCACCTCCCGCTCCCTGGTCAGAATCGTGGACGCATGGGGTGGAACAACGGCATTAACAATCTGATTGACCCATTCCTCCGTCGGAAGGGGGGATTCGACAGTGATGAGTTGCCGGTTAATACGAAGAATAACGGGGGATCCGACCTTGATATGGATATCAGAAGCCCCGCCATCGACCGCCAATTTGAGAATTCGATTAAAAATTTCCATGCCAGTAAATTACTGGCACTGTCTTACTATAATCGCGCGCCGCTGGCAAGCGTGTTCAAACGTTCCTGAGCCTGCCGGGTCATATTTAAAATCACCATGGAAACCATGTATCCGGCATGCCGATTTCCATCACAGGCCACTACAACGCCCGTAAACCGTGTCGGCTTGTGGTCGGACTGGGACTGAATACCCACCGTCATTTCCTTCCAGAGCGGAAGAGGTTTAAGGACTTTAAACTCGATACCGTTTTTATGCATTCGCACCATGCCCGGCCCCAGAATAAATTCAGACTCTTTGGCCTGGGCCGCACTCGTATCGAAGACACCTGAACGATCTAATTTTCCTGAACTCATAAAGTTTTGTTTTTGCTGATAAACACTTACGAACGATTTCGTTCGCCTGCTCTACCTCTTAAAATCAATGCAATCCGCTAAAAATCAAGAAGCGGTCTTAGTCATTTTTTGTCAATTACCCCCTGATAATTGTCATCCAAACCCTTACTGCATGCCCACGCGCCAGAAGCTTGTCTTGTTGGTTGCCGTGTCCAGAGTCACCGTTTGGGGATCCGTGGCAAGCGTGATGTTTGTCACTGCCGCCCATTGGTTTGTGCCGCCCAACGC
Organism: Verrucomicrobiia bacterium; assembly: GCA_963664225.1. GTDB lineage: Bacteria > Verrucomicrobiota > Verrucomicrobiia > Limisphaerales > UBA1319. The sequence continues at coordinate 4,900,205 of OY760937.1, read as the reverse complement.
GCTCATTCGTTCAATCTGATGCACCCGCCCCACTGTGCTGCTGATGGTCAACTGCAACTGCCCCGCGGAACGGGATATTTTCAGGGACGGCGACCGTGCATCCGTGGAGTCGCTCAAATCGGGCACGCCGTTCTTGTTTGCGTCGTTGGTATCGCTGACCAGCAGAACCCAGAGGGTATAATCGATATAAGCGGTATCGAGATTTCCATCCACTGCATCGAAGAATCCCATGTAGTTGGTGCCTGTGCGGCTGATGGATTCGCCGCCAAAAGTCGCGAGATAGTCGAAACTTAGCATGGCGTTGTTTGTCCACGATCCGGCCTCCAGGTGGAGTTGATTGACATTGGTTTTGTCAATCGACACAGGCCCGGTGAGCGTGGTCAAAGGATCCGAAATCAAATGCAGATCCACACTCCCCGCCACAACGTTCGTCCCGGGGGTGTAATGCAAAGTGCCGGTGTAATTGAGCAGTTCAAAGGTGTGAACAAAGGTCGCTTGCAGGTAAATGGTATTCACAATCATGGTGCAGGTGCCCCGATTGGTGCCCGCAGGGCGGTTCCATGTGGCGGATACGGTTCCTTCCGAACCGGTTAAGTCATCATAGAGCTTCCCTGTCGTCCCCACAGCTACCACGGCCTGACTCGGTTCGAAGAAATCGTTCAACCCATTTTTATTGGTGTCGGTGGTCGGCGGCACGTCCAGATACATGATGCCGGTGATCGGATCGACGCCGGTATCCGAACTGAGCCGGAATTGCGTGACATGCGTGGCCACCGCGCCATCCGACACCCCCAACTCCCCATTGGCCGCCTCGCTGGTCGCAATGGAGCCAGACGTGAATTCCATGGTATAGGGAATTGAAAGCATTTTGGCCGTCGCAGCATCCAACTTCACTGAGAGACAAAACAAATTCATTGTGGCGTCCTGGGCCGCCGACACCGAAACCCACGCGCCCAAGCCGATCATGCAAACAAGGAAACCCCTCATCATCCTATTCGTCATAGATTTCATACCCTATCTTTATCATGCTTTGATTCGTTGTGAAAGAAGATTTCCATTTCCCCCGCCTGCTCTTGACACAAACCCCTCAGGAAAGGATTAATCATTCCATGAACACCTTACAGCAAATGCCGCGCCGGACATTTCTACGGCGAGCCGGCGCCGCCACCATGGGCGCAACAACCTTGCTCGCCGGACCCAACATTTTCCTAAACCAGGTCCGCGCCGCCACGGGTGAATCCCCCAACGACCTCATACGCGTCGGAATCATCGGGACGGGCGGACAAGGCCGCTCACATCTCTTCGCCCCCGGCATGATCGGTCATGTGCAGGCCATTTGCGACGTGGATTCCGCCCACCTCGCCAGTTCAAAAGCCGATTTCGAGAAGAAAGCCGGACGCCCGATCGCCACGTATTCTGATTATCGTAAGTTACTCGAGAATAAGGACATCGACGCCGTTCTGATCGCCACCCCGGACCACTGGCACGCCCTGCCCGCCATCGATGCCTGCCGCGCGGGCAAGGACGTTTTTGTGGAAAAACCGCTGACTCTGACCGTCGCCGAGGGCTTCGCCATGGTCCAGGCAGCCCGCCAGAACAAGCGCGTCGTCCAAACCGGCAGCATGCAGCGCTCGGACGCCAAATTCCGTTTCGGCTGCGAGGTCATCCGCTCCGGCCGGATTGGAGACGTAAAAATGGTGCGCGTCGGTTTGCCGGGCGTTAATTACACCCTCGCCAACGTCCCGGACAGCGCCCCTCCGGCCGAATTGGACTACGACCTGTGGCTGGGCCCCGCTCCCATGCGGCCCTACAACAAAAATCACGTTCACTACAACTTCCGCTTTTTCTGGGATTACTCCGGCGGTCAAATGACCAACTGGGGCGCGCACCATCTGGATATCGCCCAGTGGGCCTTGGGAATGGACGATTCAGGCCCGGTCGAAATCGAGGCGCGCGCGGAATTCGATCCCGAAAAGCGCTATGAAGTCCCCTGCTGGTTCGAGATCACATACAAATACGCCAATGGCGCCAGGGTGGTCTGCGGCCAAAGCCATCGGATAGGCAGCACTTTTGAGGGTCAGGACGGCATCGTTTACATGGATCGCGGCAAACTGGAGTCCACCGTGCCCGATGCCATCAAGCAACCGCTTAAAAGCGATGAAGTTCACCTCATCGAGAGCAAAAACCATCACCAAAACTGGTTCGATTGCATCAAATCCCGCACCAACCCAATCTGCGACGTCGAAATAGGCCATCGCTCCGCCACCGTGTGCCATCTTGGCAACATGGCCGTCCGCCTGGGTCGGAAGATCAAATGGGACCCCGCAAAACAGAAAATCGTCGGCGACGCTGAAGCCAGCCGCATTCTGCGTTACGCCTACCGCGCCCCCTGGAAATTCCCGGAGGCCTAAGCGGTAGGGCGGCGCTCCCAGGTAGGGCGAGGCTCCTGCCGAGCCGCCCCTTTATATACTTTCTCTTCAACCACTCCACAGCGCTAAAATGTGGAGTGGTTTTTGTGGGCACTGGACAAAATTCTTCCGTGAATGGGAAAAGGCCTTAAAACGCCATCAGCGTATTTAGGGCTCATGAACATAACCTGCCTAAAGAACCGATTGCGCGATTCGTCCCTCTCGCCCCAAAACCTGAATTGGCACGAGTGGGGAGAGAGCCGGAGAGAGGGGATTCATTAGGAGTCCTGCTTTTTCACCGGTGAATTCTGTCATGCATCCGTTGTTTGTACGCTGCACAAAAAGCACCGCCAGCAACTACCACAGTTCCTCAGCAAATCCTGCGCGTCTCCATCCCGATCAACGCCCCGAATTTCTCAATCTTGTCCGCCAGATGTCCAATGCCGATGGCGCAATGATGCGCCGGTCCGCCTTTGGACCAGTCGTTCATGAAGCCCTTCGCGCCAATGCTGAAGTGGTAACGGCTGTTGGTATTGCCGATTTGCAGGATCGGGCCCGGGACCGATTCCCCTTCCGCCACTTGAAGGAACACCGTGCCATCGCGACGCTGCACGACCGATAGAATCGTCACCGGCCCGTGCTTGACGGTCATCTGAATCGAAAGCCCTTTGCCAGGTTTGCCGTGGTAAACCGGCAGCGGCACCAATCCGACCCGGCCTTCCGCAATGGCCAGATGCGCGGGACCGTCATGCCCCAGATAAACCACGTCATCGACGAAATCGGAGAGATAGAATTCGGAAAACGAACCGCCCGCCCCAAATAGGTCCATGATCTTCATGGCCTGCACGTTCTTGATTTCGCACTCGCCGGCCACGGGCACATGACGCCCCGTAAGCAGCGTGTTTCCGGCAATCACTGAGGTGACGATGTTTACATACTCGCCCGTGCCCTCGTAATAATAAGCCATGGAACCCAGATTGTGCTTCGCGATCAATTTATCCAGCGCCACCGAGGTTTTCGCCGCCCGTTCCACCTCTGATTTTTCGCACTCAGGTGACACATCGAATTTCGTCTGAAACTCAGCAATCTTGGTTTGCACCTCGTCCTGAGTCACCGTCTGGCGCAGTTCGAAAAGCTCGCACATTTCGAGGAGCTGGAAATGATTGCCGAAAGCCACCGACTGCTGCGTCATGTCGCTATACACATCGAGCATCCCGCAATAATAATGCCCCAGCACGCCCACCCGGTTTTCCCGCATTCCCGCGACCACTTTGGCCGCCTCCACCCAGTCCTGGATCTCGCGCCACGCCGCCTCCTCCTGCAAATACCCGGTCACCACATGATAGTCGATGCCCGCGCGATTAAACACGCTCGCCAGTTCGGGAACCGAGCACGACTGGCAATGCTCCAGCCAGACACCGGTCATCCTGCCCCGGTCGCCCAGCGCGTTGAATTTCGCGTAATCGAGCTGCGCCACCGGCTGCAGATTGAGCATCACCACCGGCACCTTCGCCTTCTGCACCACCGGCAGCACGGTCGAGGATAGCGCGTAGGTGGAAATGAAAAGGAAGATCACCTCCACATCCTCTTTCTTGAAAAGCGCGGCCGCCCCCTGCGCCTTCACCGGATTATCCACCATCCCCGCATCCATCACCTCAATGCCCATCGCGCCGATCCTGTCGCGGATCTGCCGGTGATATCCGTTCAAGTTATTGAGCAGCCCGTCAAATTGCGCCCAATACGTGTCCAAGCCTATCGAAAAAATGCCTGCTTTCATTTGATTAACTCTGTGGAATGCGTTTTGACGCACCGCTTCCCGGAATTGGATTTTGTTGCGTCGGATTCATGCCACCGAACATACAACGCAACAAATTGCTGCCAAGTACGTTTTATCACGTTCGCACATCAGAACCTCAACACGCCGCCCCATTTCAGCCTGCCTATCCCGAAGGAATTAAATCACTCAGCCCACGGATGCGAGGAACGAGCTACCTTGGGTCATCGCCCTCCGATAATCACCAACGCTATAGGAGTTGAACCAAATTCCCATCCAGCCCCGACCAATCAACCTCGCCCGCAGTCCGTCATCATCCCCTCCACGCAATCCTGTAGGGATTGCAATCTTTCAGCCCCGGGTCGCGAGGCACGAGCCACCCGGGGTACTCGCCCCCCGATAAACCCCAACGCTGTAGGCGTTGCATCAAATCGATTCAAACTTTCAAACACCTCCTTTGTTCCAGAAGATTCTTGCCATGCACACGCGAGCTCTTTTCTCGGGGACGGAACGTATCGAACAAGAAATTGGAGCTTGATTAGCTTTTTGAATGAGGATAACTTGGTGCCTATCCAATAGGTCTATTGCAAGGAGCAAAACCTGGGTTTTATCAGAATGAAAAACCAGCAACAATTCAACGCCTCATGAAATCATATCTGTCCTCTCTGGTCCTGATCGGCTCGCTGACCCTGGGTGGTCTGGCAACGCTCGCGCAGGAAGGCAATCCCGGCGCGGTCGTGCCGGACAATTACATCATTCAACTCCGCGCTGGAGCCGTTCCAAGGGCAGTCGCGGCACGGCATGGACTCGCGCCGAAATTTGTTTATAGCGCTGCCATCAACGGTTTTGCAGGCTTTGTTCCGCCCGGCATATTGAAAAAGCTGCAAAACGATCCGGAAGTGGCCGTGGTCGTGCCGGACCGCGAGGTCGCTGCCATTGGCAAACCTTCCGGCGGCGGCACCGTGACACGCAAGCCGCAGGTGACCCCTGCTGGGGTGCATCGGATCGGAGCAGATCAGGTGACCATAAGCACGGCCGACGTTGGCGTGGCCGTCGTGGACACCGGTTTGGATACAAGCCATCCCGATCTTAGAGTGTCGGGAAGTTTTTATTCCGCCTATACCGCCACTGGCAAGGATGATAACGGCCACGGAACCCATGTGGGAGGAATCATTGCCGCCAAAAATGATGGTTACGATGTCGTTGGCGTGGCGCCGAATACAATGCTTTATGCCATCAAAGTGCTTAATCGCTCCGGATCAGGAACCGATTCAACCGTCATTGCAGGTCTCGATTGGATCGCTGATAATTGCAATATCGTATCCCCCAACATCCGCGTGGTAAATATGAGTCTGGGGCGCAGCGGCTCCATGAATGACAATACATTCTATAGAACCGCGTTGCAGACGTTGAACACCTTGGGCGTCACCACAGTGGTCGCCGCCGGTAACGACAGCACTGTTGACGTCTCTCAACAAGTTCCCGCCTGTTATCCGGAAGTCATCGCCGTAGCCAGCACCACCGCCCTCAACGGGACAAGCAGCTCTCGCAGTTACCCAACAGGCATTCTCGCGGATACCGCCTCGTTCTTCACCACGGATGGCACGGGGGTGGAAATCTCCGCGCCGGGTGAGGATCAGGAAAACATAAGCAGAACCGGCGTAATTTCTTCGGTGGGCATCCTCTCGACCAAGCTCGGCGGTGGCACCACCCGGATGTCGGGCACCAGCATGGCCTCCCCGCATGTGGCCGGTGTGGCCGCTCTGATTTACGCCGCTGATGTCACGGCCACCGCGGACGATGTTCGCGCCAGGATTGTTTCGACTGCTTCGGGCATTAATACAATTCCGCTGAACAGCCCCACCTCCACCTATACGTTTGATGGCGTGTGTGAAGGCGTGGTTTCTGCGGCGGCTGCCCTGGCGCCATAGTCGCGACCGAATCCCAATCCATCCTTCGGTCTTCAGAATCTCAAGGGAGGCGCGAGCCTCCCTTTTCTTGCATCCCTTCGAACGACCCATGGGAGTGCCGTTTTTGTGATTCCCCGCAATTCTTTCGAATTTCGCAGTTGCCAGCGGTCCACGGGTTGGGATAATCCGCCACCACGAAAGGTAATTGAATGAAATTAACGTTAATATCATGGGTTGGGTCGTTTGTGATGGCCGCGAATTTAATGGCGGCTGACCAGCCGGACGCCAAACCCGCAGACGCGAAACCTGCGGATGCCGCATCGGCTTTTGCCAACACGAAGGACAAAGTCAGCTATTGCATCGGGTTGAGCATGGGTTCCTCCTGGAAAAAACAGTCTCTCGATGTCAATCCTGAGATGGTTGCCAAAGGTCTCAAGGAAGGCATGACCGATGCCAAACCGCTTCTCACCGAGGACGAAGTGCGCCAGACGCTCATGGATTTCCAGAAGGAAATGATGGGCAAGCAGCAGGAAAAAGCCAAAGTCGCAGGCGAGAAGAACAAAAAGGACGGCGAAGCTTTCCTGGCTGAGAACAAAAAGAAGGACGGCGTCAAAGTCACCGCCAGCGGCCTCCAATACATCGTCGAGAAGGAAGGCACGGGCGCCATGCCCAAGTCCACCAACACTGTCGTTGCCAATTATCGCGGCACCCTCCTTGACGGCACCGAGTTTGACAGTTCCTACAAACGCGGCGAACCGGCCGAGTTTCCCGTGGACGGCCTGATCAAGGGCTGGACCGAGGCGCTGCAACTGATGAAGACCGGCGCCAAATACAAGCTGTTCATCCCCTCCGAACTCGCTTACGGCGAACAGGGCGCGGGCGAAAAGATCGGGCCTAACGCCACTCTGATTTTCGAGTTGGAGCTGATGGAAATCAAGTAAGCGCGAACCCCTCGATTTAAATCCATTTCACAAACCGCCGCTGGTCTCCATGACCCGGCGGTTTTTTAGTATCCTTTTCTTTGAGGGGCTTACGATTTGATCAATTCCGCAGCAGGTTCTTCAATCTTCCTGGACGGATCGAGCTTGGATATTTTCCAGCCCCACCGTGTCAGCAGCGTGATGAGCGAAGGCAAAAATGTTAACGAAGCGATCATGCAGGTCATCGTTCCCACCGCCATCACATAACCCAGACTCTGGATGCCCTGGTGTTTGGCCAGAATCAGGCTGCCAAATCCCGCCACGGTGCTCAGCGCGGATACCAGCACGGCTTTGCCCGTGCTCTTGGCCAGAATGCCCGGATTCTGCTCCTCGGCATAACGATTGAGAATGTGAATGCCATTGGTCACCCCGATGCCAATCACCAGCGGCAGGGTCATGATATTCGCGGGATTGAATGGAATGCCCGCCCAGACCATGAATCCCATCATCCAGATCGATCCGATGGCCACCGGCAAAAAGGCAAGCACCACGCAGACAACGCTGCGGAAATGCAGGAACACCATGATGAGAATGGCGAAAAAGGAATACCATGCGGCGGTTTGATAGCTGTCCTTCAATAACGTCGTGTATTCGAACAACTGCACCGGTGTGCCGGTCGCGTTGGGATCGACGGTCCGCAATTGATCGATAAACTTCTCCTGAACGCCCCGTTCCCAGACATTGCCCTTGGGATAAACCTGCAGCAGGAATTTTCCCGTCACTCCGATGAATCGGTTTCTCAACGCCTCAGGCAGGTCCTCGGGCCGCAACGCCCCACGGTCATCCTGGTCGCGCAAGGTCGCGAAGGTATCATGAATATCCGTGAATAGCGCGTGTTGGAAGGCGCCCAATTTCTCTGAGACATTCGTGACGTTGCCGTTTTGCATGGTTTGGCGTAATCGAACCACCGAGGCGCGCATGGAGCGCAGGGAATTTTCAAGTTCGGCGGCATCCTTTTCCTTCTGAACTTCATCAGCCGCCAGACCCAGATATCCCTGCAACGCCCAGAGTGTCTGGTCCAGTTCGCGCACATCCGCAGGCGCCCGGTCAATCGGCTGAAAGTGAACTCCCCCGGCCTCCTTTTTAATCTCGCCTATTTTTTCAAGCTTCGGACGCGCGTCCCCCACCATATAGGTGCTCATGGAACGAACATTGGCCACCGAGCTTAAATTGGTGATCTGGGATTCCAGCCGTCCAGCCTCCTCCAGCGTGTCCGCGATCACCGCGCCAAAAAGCACCGAGTTGGTGGCGGAATCGATGAGCTTCATCTCGGTCTGAACGGCGGGCAGCCCCGCGCTCTGCATGTGCAACAGGTTGTAATCGAAATGCACCTTGTTAAAGCCCCATGCGCACACCCCGCATATCAGCAGCGTCCCTGCAATCATCCGGTAAGGTCGATTCAACCAGATGCGTTCGAGCCGCGCGCGGCGTTCTTCATGCGTGATATGCGCATGATCGATTTCATTCTGGTGCCCGCGCATCAGCAGCACAGGCAACAGCGTCATCATGGGCACCAGGCAGATCACCAGCCCGCAGCCGCTGATGATTCCCATTTCCTGAATGCCCTTGAAATTCGTGGCGCCCATGGCCAGAAACGCCACGGCCGTCGTCAGGCATCCCGTGAAAATACCCAGCCCCGTATAAACCATCGCCTTCTGCATCGCCTCGTGCTCGTTCCGACCGTGCCGCAATTCCTCCTCATACCGGGTGACCAGATGCACGCCAAAATCAATCGCCAGACCGATCAGCATCGGCAGAAATGTGATCGTCAGAATGTTCAGGTGGCCAATGGTCAGCGTGGTGAAACCCATGGTGTAGGCCAGGCCCACCAGCAGGCAGAGTGTGGCCTTGATGGGCCGCCCGGTTTCCTGGTAGCCGTAAATGAATATCAGCGCCACAACCACCAGCGCGATCACCGTGGCCAGCGTGGTATCCCTCTGGGATTGCGCCATCTCATCGTATTCCAGCACCGGTTCCCCCGTGATGCCCACGTTGATGCCCGGCACTTCCGCCTGCGTCTGTTTCGCCAATTCCCGGATCCGCTCCACCGCCCGCGCGGTGACATTCGTGTTGCGCGGCTGTGCCGATACCAGGTAAAGTCGGCCATCGGCAAAGGTGACATACATCTCCTTCTCCGCTTCAGGCCCGGCGCCAAACAGGGCATTCAAACCCGGAGATAGCGGCGTGCCGGAGCGTTCCAAACCGTCGTTCGCCTCGTCGATGATCCGCTGCAATGCGGGCATCGCCTTGACCATCGAATCGTTCTCCGCGCTGGCCTCACGCTTTGCAGTGCGGAATTGGCGGTTCACCAATTTGAATAGCGATTCCAAATTGGTCGCAGCGGTGAAATTTTGAATGAACGGACGGTAATCGCGCAGCGTCTTATCCAGCTCGGACAGCATGTTCGTGTCCAGGAACAACAATGCTTTTGGCCCCATCATTTTCAGGTCGCCCTTGTAAAAGACGTCCATGAACAGATTCGTTTCCGCCTCCAGCCTGCTGCCCAGCCGCTCCACGAACTGGCGGTTCTTGAGCATGCTCTCGCTCTCCACCACCACCACCAGATCGTCCTGATTGGGAAATTCCTTCTTAAACCGCAGGAAATTGTGGTGATACTTCTTGTCCGACCCCACCAGGTTGTCCCGGCTCGTGTCGAACTCCAAATGCCCGATCGTGTAGTAAACCGACAGGGCCGCCAGTATGATTTGGGGATAAACGAACAACCGCGGGTAACGGAACACCCATTCGGACAGGTGCCGCAACATGCGCAATGCAAATGTCTCCCTCGACCCTGGAGATGCCATAGGTGTTTGCATCCAATACGTCAGTCGCCAGCGCTTGCGATTCCAGTCGCACGGCCGGCGATGACCCATTCGCCTAACATCGCACAAACCATTCCGCGCCGCCTCTGCTGTTTGTTCATCCCTGATTCGGTGCCTGGATTATTCATCCGGGAAATCGCCGTTGGTATAGACTTCCTTCACATCGTCGTGCTCTTCCAGGGCCTCGATCAATCGGTTCACGGCGACAGCGGCTGTCGCATCCAATGGCACGGTCAGCGTCGGAAGAAAGGTCACTTGCGCCACATCGCATTTGATCCCCTTGGCTTCGATTTGCTTATGGACAGCCTCGAAGGTCGCCGGATCCGTCAAAATCTCAAATCCTTCCGGCTCCGCCTTGAAATCCTCTGCGCCCGCCTCCAGAGCCAGTTCCATCAACGCATCCTCCTGCGCCGACTCCCGCGCGATGATCATCTGGCCCTTCCGCTGGAACAGGCGCGACACCGCGCCCGTGGTCGCAATCGAGCCATTGCTCTTGGTCAGAATGCTTCGAATCTCAGACGCCGTGCGGTTGCGGTTATCCGTGCTCAACTCCACCAGAATCGCCACGCCGTGCGGACCAAAGACCTCATACGTCAGGTCGGCGTAATTCACCGCCTCACCCCCGCCGGTTCCCTTTTTGATCGCCCTGTCGATGTTATCGGATGGCATGTTCGCCATACGGCTCCTGAGCAGTGCCATGCGCAGACGCGGATTCAGATCCGGGTCACCGCCCGAGATCTTGGTGGCAATGGTAATTTCGCGCGCCAGCTTTGAAAATATCCGGCCGCGTTTGGCGTCAATGGCGCCCTTGAACGTCTTAACCTTCGACCATTTGCTATGTCCTGACATATATAATAATCGTCTATGCTGCTAAACCACTTCCACACACGGTAACCCGCCAGATCGAATGCAGTCGTCGTCAACGGATGCGCTTCGTTCTTTCAGTCAACCGATTGAACACAATTTTTCACTCAAGCTGAAGCGAAATATTCGCCACCCTTTTTCCCACACCCCTTCCATCCGTTCTGCGTTCACCCGTCATCTGCGGATAATCCCCCTCCCCATCCTGCCATCCTGTCATCCTGTCATGTTTTTCGCCGTTTCTTATCTGTGTTGGTCTGTGTTAATCTGTGGCCCCTTTCTCCTGTCGCCCCTTTTTCCTTTTCAACCACCCTCCCCCGGCGCATTCTCGTCCCCATCACAATGCGCACTCTTTAACCACAACCATTGACTTATGTCTCGATTGACCCAACTTGCCGGGCGCACCCGAAAAAGCCTCCACACCAGCCTGGCCCTGCTCCTTCTGGCAACCGTGGCGTCCCAAACCGCCACCGCCCAAACCGGAGCTGATCTCCCCCATCTCAAGGCCGTTCCCTTCAATCAGGTCCAGATCAAGGACTCCTTCTGGACACCGCGCCGCGAAACCAATCGCCTGGTCTCCATTCCCCATAACCTCGACATGCTGGTCAAGGCCGGCAACATCAAGAATTTCGAGCTCGCCGCCGCCCACGAGCACACCGGCTATTCCGGCCCCGTCTTCATGGATTCCGACCTTTATAAAGGCATGGAAGCCGCCTCCTACTCGCTCGCGACCGATCCCGATCCCGCGCTCGACAAACGTCTGGATGGCATCATCGAGAAAATCGCCGCCGCCCAGCAGCCCGATGGTTATCTGAACACCCATTTCCTGGTCGTCGCCCCCGATCAGCGCTGGAAAAACCTCCGCGACTGGCATGAACTCTATTGCGCCGGTCATTTGTTTGAAGCCGCGGTCGCTCACTACCAGGCCACGGGCAAGCGCTCTCTTCTCACCGTCGCCACCAAATACGCCGATTACATCGATTCCGTCTTTGGAAACGCCCCCGGCAAACGCATGGGTTATCCGGGACATCCCGAAATCGAACTCGCCTTGGTCAAACTCCGGCGTGTGACCGGCGAAAAACGTTACTTCGATCTCGCCCGCTTTTTCATTGAAAACCGTGGACGCCATTTCTTTGCCGAGGAGCATAAGACGCCCCTCGATCAATATGACGGCACCTACTGGCAGGATGACGTTCCCATCTACGACCACAAAACCATCAAGGGCCACGCCGTCCGCGCCGCTTACCTCCTTTCCGGCACCGTGGACGTCGCCGCTGAAACGGGTGATGCCCGCCTCCTCCAAATGGTCCATCGCGTCTGGCGCAATACCGCCGAGAAAAACATGTATCTGACCGGCGGCATCGGGCCTTCCGCTTCCAATGAGGGATTCACCGAGGATTACGATCTGCCCAACATGACGGCCTATCAGGAAACCTGCGCCTCCGTCGCCATGGCCCTGTGGAACCATCGACTGGCCCTGCTCTACGGTGAGGCCCGCTATGCGGACCTTGTCGAGCGCTCCCTTTACAACGGCGTCCTGGATGGCGTCTCGCTCGACGGCACCAAATTCTTCTACGTCAATCCCCTCTCCAGCACCGGCAATCACCATCGCTCCGACTGGTTCGGTTGCGCCTGCTGCCCGCCCAACGTCGCGCGCACTCTATCCTCCCTGGGCGGTTATGCCTACGCCACCTCGCCCAATGCCCTGTGGGTCAACCTCTACATCCAGGGTTCGGTCACAACGGAGGTCAGCGGCCACAAAATCAATCTCGCCGTCAAAACCGATTACCCGTGGGATGGCAAAATCACCCTCACGCCAGGCATCGATGCCGCATCGAAATTCGCCTTGAAACTCCGCATCCCGAATTGGTGCGACGAGTTCAAAGCAACCGTGGACGGCAAACAAATCAAGAATCCAACCGTCCAAAAAGGCTACCTCGTCATCGACCGCGAATGGCGCAAAGGCGACTCTGTGGTTTTGGACCTGTCCATGCCGGTCCGCCGCGTTCAGGCCAACCCGGCCGTCCGCGAAGACACCGGACTCCTCGCCATCCAGCGCGGCCCCCTCGTTTATTGCGTTGAAGAATGCGACCAGCAGGAAAAGCTCGATTCCCTCGCCCTGCCCGGCACCGCGGAACTCAAACCCGAAAAACGTCCCGGCCTCCTTGGTGGTATCGTGGTGCTCACCGGAATGGCCCAGTCACGGCCGGACACGGATTGGCGCAACACGCTCTACAAACCGATGCGCGCGCCCAAACAAACCCCCATCACCGCCATCCCCTACTACGCCTGGGATAACCGCACCGCCTGCCCCATGAAGGTCTGGCTTCCGGTGACCACGCCCCCGGCGTTGACGTCCACCATGGAACGACAGGCCGTCGTCTCCATCTCCTTCAAAAACTCCAATTGCCAGCCCGAGGGCGTGTGCGATGGCATCGAGCCCAAAAAATCCTCCGACCAACCGCAGGCCAACTGCCATTGGTGGCCGCACAAAGGCACCACGGAATGGGTCCAATATACCTGGAAAAAACCCGTCACCCTCAACGGAACCAAAGTGTACTGGTTCGACGACACCGGTCGCGGCGAATGCAAAATACCCGCATCATGGCGCATCCTCTACCGCGACGGCCAGGATTGGAAACCCGTCGAGCCAACGTCCAAGTATGACGTCAAACTCGACCAATGGTGCCAGACCGGTTTCAAGCCCGTCACCACCACCGCCCTGCGCCTCGAAGCCACACTCCAACCCAACTGGGCGTCCGGCATCCAGGAATGGCGCGTCCTCGGCGAAGTCGAAGAATAATCCTTATTGGGTGGCGCGCCCCCCTCTGCGCGCCACCCTCATTCCATTGACTTGCTCTGCGGTTAAGTCTTTTCTTCTCCCTTTTCGCGCGTTTAGCTTATTTCGTGGTTAAGTCATTCTCCGTTCTGCTCTTTCCCCCATCCGTGTAATCCGTCTGATCCGTGATTAATAAACCTGCCCATCCATGTTCCATCACGCCCATTCCCAGCGCCGGAGGCGCGACATGTTTATAGCTAACGGCATCCCCCACACCCAATTCCCAGCCCCAGCGGGGCGACATGTTTATAGCAAACGACACCCCACGCCCATTCCCAGCCCCAGCGGGGCGGCATGTTTATAGCAAGCAACACCCCCCCACGGCCAATTCCCAGCCCCAGCGGGGCGGCATGTTTATAGCAAACGACACCCCACGACCCATTCCGAGCCCCACCGGCGCGCCATGTTCATCATCGCCATCCCGGAGGGATGCAAGCGATTAGCCGGGCGGTCGAGGTCGTCCGCGACCGACACCCCCGGAACCCCCATCCAATCGAACCCCGACCCCGGCAGGGGTCGCAGAAAGTTCAATGCAGCAAATTGCGATTAATCCTCATATTCCGTCCTTCCTCTTCGCGCCTTCCCGTGAGACATCTCCCCCATATTCGCGTGTTTAGCGTATTTCGTGGTTAACCCTGCCATTTCCTTCTTGTCCTTACCTGCATTGCTCAGCGCCGGAAGTGTGCCATGTTTACAATTTCCAAACCATTTTGAATCACAATGTAATCACACTCCAACCATCGCGGTTCCTGTCATGACAAAAACGCCGAGCCTCAGGCCCGTAGGGCTGTAATGTGATAGCCTGGGCTGGAGCGAGTCTTCGAGCGGAGGCCCAGGTCACAGGCCACTCGTGATTTATGAGCCCTGTTAAGGGCGAAACAACTCAGCTCAAGAAACGGCTTTCAGTCCCGTCACATTGGGTAGTATCGAAAAGCGATAATGCAGGCAGAAAATACCGGCATGGAGATTCCTAAAATATTGTTACCGGGTTTGAACGACGCTGGGTGAGGGAACGATGCTGAAGCCTACCGATCGTTTAAACCCTTTCCATTAAGAATTTGCTGCATACATTTTGCAACCCTCGACTCCCGGGTTTTGGATTGCTTGGGTGCGGAGAAATAAAGAATGTATGCTCTTTGCCGTCCCGGCGTTAATGCATAAAAGGCCTTTTTAAAGGCAGCGTTTTCATCCAATTTATTCTGAACTTCGTCAGGAATTGTGAATTCCGAGGTCTTTTTATAATTCACTTTCAAACCAGCTTTTTCCGCTTCAATGGCTTCATGGATATAGGTTTTCAAAATTGGTTCCATCTGAACTATTTCTCGAACATTGGAGTACCGTATCTGCCGCGCAGCCTGCGTATTCTCCCCGGGTTTGATTAGAATACCATTGGGATCTTTTAACAAGGCGCCTTTGCAAAACATGAGCGCACAGTAGTTCTTAAATCCTTGCAGGATAACTATGTTGGTATTCTGAAACGCGTAACAAGGTTTGCCCCACTTCAATTCCTCAGTCAGCCCGCAGGCAAGAATGATCCTCCTCATTTCCTTCATTTCTTCCCGCCACTCTTGGGCATTACTTAAAAATAGATCAACCTTGGGATTCATATTATTCCTTTATTGATACTCTGAAATAGGGTGAGGTGATATCTGCCTGCATTTTCTTATTTGCCTTTGGCTCGGGCAACTTAACCCCCTCCCGCAGGCTGGACAACCATGAAAAAGAAATTTTCCATCAGTTGTTGAGCCGCTGGTCGCAGTCCCCTCTCCAGAGGCCTGAAAAATGGATCACACCATCACTTGACACTCTTCCTCGACGATTTCGCCCAGCGCAGCGGTCGCTTTCATCCAACGGGGCAGCGTCGCATTGGCGCTCATGGAACGCCCCAACCCTGCCCGGGTGGTCATCTGCCCTTTTCCTCCTTGTCCTTATCTGCGTTTCTTCGCCCCAACGGTGCGGCATATTTACAATGTCAAAACCATTTTGAATCGCATTATAATCACAAACCAATCATCGGTTCGTGACATAACGTCCGTGGCTTAACCACCACGCCAAGCCACAGGCCCGTAGGGCCGCAATGTGATAGCCTGGGCTGGAGCGAGTCTTCGAGCGGAGGCCCAGGTAACAACCATGCCAACAAAAAGAGCCCTGTAAGGGCGTCCCATCCATACAAGTCATCGCTTTTTAGAATGCCTCCCTCCCTACCCAATTCCCAGGAGGCATGTTTATAGCAAACGCCACCCTCCCAACCCAATTCCCAGCCCCGGTGGGGTGGCCTGTTTATAGCAAACGCCACCCCCGGTAGGGCGAGGCTCCTGCCGAGCCATCATCCGCCCTTCGCGCTTTTCCTCATCTGCTGCTCAATCACCCCGCCCGTTAACAACACCGTTCCAATCTCAATCCCCTGGGCCACCGGCCCAGGTAATCCGCCACAATCACATCAAGGGCTGAAAGCCCGGGGACCCAATTATCCATTCTTCCCTCAACCAACCCCACGCGGCGGCACTTTCCAAATCATCCAATTGACCAGAAAACGCGAAAAAGTACTCCCTCGCCCTCGGCAGAGGAAGAGGGAGCGGGGTGAGGGAGATTATTATCTTTGAATTCAGGTTCCTCTGAACATTCGTCCACGCCGATCGTGGGTTCCATCCACACCCGCCGCGTCCATCACCCGTGGCTTTGATATCTTCCATCCGTCCGTGTCCTCAACCCGGAACGGGTTGAAATCACTCAGCCCCGGGTTGTCCGCCGGGGACTACCCGGGGTCGCCGTCCCCCAGAGATCCCAACGCTGTAGGCGTTGAATCAAATCCCCTTTCCCCCATCCATGTCTTTCGGTGTTTTTACCTGTGTTGGGCTTGCTTCGATAAATCGGACACAGAAGACACATATAGGTTATTTGGATATATTTTCAAAGTCAACAGGAGACATGTAATTGAGTGTGCTGTGTAAACGCTGTCGATTATAGAAGGTCTCGATGTAATCAAAGATGGCCTGTCGGGCCTGGGCTCGGGTCGCAAAGACCCGGCGATAAACCAGTTCTTGTTTAAGGGTGCTCCAAAAGGATTCCATGGCCGCGTTGTCATAGCAGTTGCCACTGCGGCTCATGCTCGCCAGGGCACCGGAGGTTTCCATCGCCCGGCGATAATCCTGACTGGCATACTGGACTCCCCGGTCTGAATGAAAGAGCAATCCGGGTTCGGGTTGCCGCTGAATGCAGGCCATGTTCCAGGCCGACAGGACCAGTTCGGTGTCAATGTGCTCGCTCATGCCCCAACCCACGATGCGGCGGCTGTAAAGGTCTTCAATGCCAGCGAGATAGAGCCAGCCTTCATCGGTGGCAATGTAGGTGATGTCCCCGACCCAAGTCTGATTGCGTTGGTCCGGTGGCGCGGCTTGAGCCAGCCGGTTGGGGGCAATGGGCTGATCATGATTGCTGTCGGTGGTTCGGACCTTGAAACGCTTTTTAGAACGCGCCTGCAGGCCTTCCTGGCGCATTAAACGGGCGATGTGGTTGCGACCATGGCAGTGCCCCTGGTGCTTCAAGGCGATCTGGATGCGCGGGCTGCCATAGGTTTTGCGGCTGCCATTGAAAATCGTTGTGATGGTCCCTTTCAATACGGCGTCCTGACGGGCACGCAACGAAGGCTGGATTTGCCGTCGGCACCAATCATAGTAGCCGCTAAAAGACACATCAAAGGCCTCACAGAGCAG
Source organism: Verrucomicrobiia bacterium (assembly GCA_963664225.1). Classification (GTDB taxonomy): domain Bacteria; phylum Verrucomicrobiota; class Verrucomicrobiia; order Limisphaerales; family UBA1319. The sequence continues at coordinate 4,882,898 of OY760937.1, read as the reverse complement.
GCGGATGGGATGATCGACTTTCATCGCTTCAACCCGTTGATAGCGTTGCTCTGGGGGTCCGAAAGAATTCCCAACGTTTTTTTTAGAATCTCCCGCTGCTGGCGCACATAGTCCAGTTCGCGCAACAAAGCGGCATTGTCGGCCAGCAACTGCTCACGGGTCTTTGTTTCGGCTCCTTCCCCTGTTGGCAGCGGCACATATTTTGCGCGCCAGGCATAGAGCCGCTCCATTTTTATCCCCAACTCAGCCGCCACCGTGGCTGCCGATTTCCCGCTGGATTTCCAGAGGTTCACGGCTTCCTGCTTAAATGCAGAATCATACTTCGGATGAGTCTTGGAATCGGGAATCACAGATTGCTTCATACGGTTTTTCATTAAGTTTCGCTCCGCTCCTGTGTCCGTCAAATCGAAGCAACCTCAGTGTTGGTCTGTTATTCTGCGGCCGAAATCCCATCCCAATCCGCGCTACTTTGTCTTTGTGATCCATGAGATCTTTGTGGTTGAATGATTTTTCTCCAAATCCTGTCAACCCATGTTTAATCGCGCCCATTCCCAGCGCCGGAGGCGCGGCATGTTTATAGCAAACGACACCCCCACCACCAATTCCCGAGCCCCACCGGCGCGCCATGTTCATCATCGCCATCCCGGGGGATGCAAGCGATTAGCCGGGTGGTCGAGGTCGTCCGCGACCGACACCCCCGGAAACCCCACGCAATCCAACCCGACCCCGACTGGCATCTCACAACACTCAATCCGGTTTGCAACCCCCAGCGCCAACGGCGCGACCCCATACCAGCCTGGGCCACCGGCCCAGGTAAACCGCCACAATCACATCAAGGGCTGAAAGCCCGCTCTATCCCATCCCCACATAGTTCTCCGGCTCAATCCACCATCGTGAATTCGCCATCGATATATAATCCCGCGCTGCATCTGATCGCACGCCCCTGCCTCCCCTTGTCCATTAATTTTCCACAAACCGCTTGACGACATTCCCATGGCGGCACACCCTGCCGTTATTCACGGAGAAATGAGCACAAGCACGATCAAACTTACCGGATTTCTTGCGATAAATAACCGCTCGCAACCTTCGCCAGCCCGCAGGTGTATTCAGATGTCTTCATCTCGGGTTCAATTTACAAACCGCTCGTCGCATAATCAAAGTTGGACCAAGCTGCGCGCATGAAGCCATTTTCAAACAGACGAACCTGGAGCGTTCTGGCGGTTTTATTTGTGCTATTGGCTGGGTACTACGGTTTTTATAGACACAGGTACCCGTATGGAATGAGTCATTCTTGCATACTGCAATTTACGTCGGCTCTACGGATGTATGCGGAAGAGAACAACGGCTTTTTTCCCGCAGGGCAATCTTCTCCCGAAGCAGCTCTGAGTCTGCTCTATCGCACTCAGTCGGTTCCTGCCGAGGTCTTACGCGGAAAGACCGTTCCTGAAAGGGTCGTTGAGAAGATTTTGCGTGGCGGCGGAGTTCTCGGGCCTGAGACCTGCGGTTGGCACTACGTGGAGGGTTTGAACACCAACGACGATTCTCGCATAGCGCTCATCTGGGACAAAGTTGGATTGGGCCATGATGGCCAGAATATCGACTACCATGAGGTTTTGTTTATCGATGGGGATCGTCAGTTCATCCCCAAGAGCCGGTGGACCTCGTTTCTCGCCGAACAATCGGAATTGCTCGCGATTCGGGCCTTGTCGAAGGTGCGAGGTCGACCTGTTCTGAAAGCCACTCTGCACAGTTCCACTGGTTCAGCATCGCGAGGCACCGGAATGGACTATCCATTCAAACTCTTTGTGCGCAGACACGAGCAGTTGGACAGGCAGACGTTTGCTACGAGCTCATTTGACGAGCCACCTACGGAGTCAGGATTTAAACTTGTGCGCGAAGGTCAGAAACTCACTCCTGCGATACTGACCTGGTATTCCGATGAAGTTCCCAAGACTGGCGCGTGGGAAATGGCGCTCGTTGTCCAAGACCACTACGCGTGGGAGGCAGTGGTGATCTTCCAAGACGGCAAGCCTGACCAGCCAGATATCTTGTTTGAGGTAAACCGAAAATAGTTGCGGTAACAGTTGTGAAGGTGAAGGGGTCACCCCATCACTTTACACTTTTCCCTGGCGATTTCGCCCATCGCATCGGTCGCTTTCCTCCAACGGGCTAACGCGTCACCGGCGCTCACGGAACGGCCCGCCCCCACCCCTGCCCGCGCGCCAATGTGTTTCACTGACAACGTTGGTCCCGCTCCTCAAATCCAAAGCATTATCCATTGTCAATTGTCAATGATCCATTTTCCATTCCCCCTGGTTATCCATTATCCACTCCCCATCCTGTCCATTCAATCCGCGGTCAACCCGTGGTCAACCGGTTGAACGCAAAAATGAGGCCTGCTAAATTCCAGGCCTGCATCCCTAGTCCACACTATTCCCTCGGCTTGAAATGCGATTCCTTGGAGAGCTGCTGCCACAGCGTGCGCTCCTTCTCGGTAATCTCAGTGGGCACCCGCACCTGCAGCACCGCGTATAGATCGCCCGAGCCGCCGCTCCGATTCGGCATCCCCCGACCACGCACCCTTAGCGTCTGCCCGCCTTGCGCGCCTGCCGGAATCTTGATGCTCACCGGCTGATCCATGGTGGGAACGGACACATTGGCACCCAGAACCGCCTCCCAGGGCGCAAGATGCAGTTCGTAATACAAGTCGCTCCCTTCCACCCGAAAATCCGGATGCTTTGCAAACCGCACGCGCAGATACAGATCCCCCGCTGGCGCGCTGCCTTCGCCCAATTCCCCATGCCCCGCCAGGCGCAACGATTGACCCTCCAAAACACCCGCCGGAATCTTCACCTTATAATGCGCTTCCCGGGCCACCAGACCACTCCCACCGCAGGTCGTGCAGGCCCGTCGCGGCGCAATGCGCCCCGTGCCATGACAGGTTTCACACGCCACGTTGCGTCGAACCGTGATCGGTCGCAATGCGCCATGCGCCGCCTCGGCCAGCGTCACGAGAATCTCCGCCTCGGAATCCCGTCCGGGCTGAACCTCCTCCGTTTCAAAGCCTTGCGATGCCCCGCCAAAAGGGCTGCGCCCTCCACGCGCCGAGCCGAAGATCTGTTCGAAAAAGTCGCTGAACCCTGTTCCTCCAAACTGATACTCAAACCCGCCGCTGCTCGGGCGTCCGGAACTCCTCTGCTGCGACCACTCGGGCGGGGGACGAAACTCCGAGCCTTGTTTCCAATCCGCCCCCAGCGAATCATAGCGCTCCCGCTTCTTCGCGTCGCTGAGCACCTCGTAGGCCTCGTTGATTTCCTTGAACTTTTCCTCGGCCGACGCCTTATCCTTGCCCTTGGCCACATCCGGATGATACTGCCGGGCCAGCTTGCGAAATGCCTTCTGAATTTCCTCGGACTTGGCCGTTCGCGGCACACCGAGGGTCTGATAATAGTCTTTGAATTGAACTGCCATAAAAAACCAGGTGAAAACCGGGATGTCATCAAATGCCTGGACCCGCGCCCCGGTTATCCTTGGTCTTCATCCTGCTACAAACCAACCCCAAGCGCAAATTGAGTTTTTCACGGCAAGGGCGTTCCAGGGCGTTTCAAAGGGGATCCCCTTTACAAAGAAAGCATTGGACGGGAATTTGACTGCAATGCAGGGGGTATATTTGATAAACGTATCGCAAGCATGAAAACCATCTGGAAACACGGCCTTGTTGTGGGTTTAGTTCTGGCATTATCCCAACTCCCCCAGGCGCCCGCATCCGAACCAAATCCACGATTGAATTCGCAAAAACCTCGCATTGAGTCTGTTACATCGCAAAACTCGACCCCTGCAAAGCCCGCGTCACGCAGTGTCCGAATCATCGAAGGGTGGACCGTGCGCGTGGATGATCGCCTTTTCACCCCGCCCAACGACAAGCTCGGAGAACGCGCCATTAAACTCTTGGCCTCCAAGCTCATAGACATTACCTATGTCGTGCCTCAAGACAAGCTGGCGAAACTGCAATCCATTCCCATTGTGCTGGATCTGACCCACGGTTCGCTGCGCGCCATGCAATACCATCCCTCAGCGGAATGGCTTGAAGCCCATGGCTTTTCGCGGGATCTGGCCCAATGCGTTCACATTTGTGAGGCCGCCGATTTCGCCCGCGCCCGCCAGGTCCACGAACAACCCTGGGTCGTGCTCCATGAATTGGCCCATGCCTACCACGACCAGGTCCTCGGCTTCGATGAACCGCGCATACTCATTGCCTATGAAGAATTTAAGAAAAGCGGACATGGCGATTCCACCCTTCTCTTTAACGGCCAGAATACGCGCCACTACGGTCTGACGGATCATAAAGAGTTTTTCGCCGAGATGACCGAAGCTTATTTCGGCATGAACGATTTTTTCCCATTCAACCGTGCGGAACTCATTACTGCGGAACCACAAATACATGCGTTAATGAAGACCCTCTGGGAGGACGAAAAACTGGCGTCTAAACCGTTAATAAAGAAGTGAATGCAAATCCCTGGAGGCCACTCTGCATTGCACTCGCCCTGATCGCATGATCCAACCGCCACCACGCCTTCCGCCGCTGTTCCATTCCTCATCGCGATGCGGGGTTTGGTGAAAGCGATTTATGCAACTTTCTCATCTTCAAATGTGTCATTTAGTTACAATCGCCCTGGACCGGTGGGGTGGAAAATGAACCTTGAGCATGAATTTGAAGAGTTTATGAAGGCGTATCAGGACATGGTCTATACCACGGCCTTGCGGTTGGTCGCCAATGAAGCCGAAGCTCAGGACATTTCACAGGAAGTTTTTTTGAAGGCATTTGAAAGATTTGAAGAACTCAGCGTCAGCCCCACGGCGGGCGGCTGGTTGCGCACGGTGGCCAAGAACCTTAGCCTCAATCACTTAACACGCTACCGCGCACGATGGCACTTTTTTTCAGAAATGAACCGCCACGATGAGGACGAGTCGGATTTCACGGCAAACCTGCCCGATACGACTCCCGCAAACGATTCGCTGGATCAGTCCGAACGGCATCGCATGCTCGAGGATGCCCTCCAGAAACTCCCTTCATCCCAACGGGTTCCACTGGTCCTCTACCATTTTGAAGAAATGCGTTACGAAGATATTGCCGAACACTTGGGCGTGAGCCTGAGCAAAGTAAAGACAGACATACATCGCGGCCGGCAAACGTTGGAAAAACGGCTGCAGGCGCGCAGGGCGGAATTTACTGGAAACACGGATGCCCCCGCCTCGTCACAAATCGCTTTTTAAGGTGCCCTATGGAAGATCGTCATCAAATCGAACTGGAAGCCCGGATCCACCGGGAACTGCGCCAACTGCCAGACCACGCCGCCCCGGCGACTCTCGCCCCGCGCGTCATGGCCGCCTTGCGCGCTCAAGCCAAATCCCCGTGGTGGCAATGCTCCTTCTGGTCATGGCCAGCGGCCATGCAAGGAGCGTTTCTATTCCTGTTGGCGGCCATACCGGCATTCTTAAATCACTGGATTTCAACACTATCTGTCGGTGGATCGCTTTGGGATACCGAGCTGGCCAAGGTCGTCACAAACGGTCAACTGGTCATGGAAGTCATCGTCACTCTGGCTTCTGCCCTCTCAACGGCGGCCCGGGCTAGCATGCAGCCGCCCGTGATCGCGGCTCTCGCTGTAGCGTTCCTGATGTATCTCTGGTGCCTGGGAACGGGAACTGTGCTTTTGCGCGTCATTAAACATTAAGGGGAAAGTCGTTATTATGAAAGTCACTCATCCATTCATCAAGCTGGCATGTGCCGCACTAATGTGCTGGAGTCTCCTGATCGCTCCGCCGCAACTGGTTGCGATCGACGCCGAACAAAGCGAACCCACAGAGCAAGCCGAACCCCAATCGGAACAAAAAGACCTTCAGGATGTCGTGCGCGTTGGTGGCAGTGTCACAATCGGTCCTGGCGAAACTTGCAAGGACCTGGTCGTGGTTCTTGGCTCAGTGACGATGAACGGCACGGCTCAGAACGATGTCGTCGTCATCCTCGGAAACCTGACAATCAACGGCGAAGCCCACGGAGACGTGGTCAACATTCTTGGATCCACAAAAGTGGGGCCAAAGGCCAACATCAGGGGGGACCTCGTCACCGTCCTCGGCAGCCAGTCAGTCAATTCCTCGGCGCATATCGATGGCCAGAGGGTGGATGTCTCGCCGGGCGCCATCATGCCCAATATGGATTCCGTCGGAGAATTTTTTCATCAGGGAATCGGCCGCGCACGCCCACTGGCACCTGGTTTGGGTTGGATGTGGGTGTTTGCCGGAATAAGTCTATTGCTCTATCTGCTTCTCGCGCTGGTGTTTCCAAAACCAGTCGCCACTTGCGCGAAAGTTCTTGAAACCCGCCCCGTCGCCTCCATGGTCACGGGTCTGCTTGCCTTCGTTCTGGTTGGACCTCTCATCCTACTGCTTGTCCTGTCCCTCGTCGGAATTCTTGTCATTCCCTTCATCGGATGTGGAATGGTGGCGCTGCTGTTCTTCGGCAAAGCCGCCATCTATCAATTCACCGGACTTCAAATAGGCCGCCAGGCTAAAGTCGATGAAATCCAGCACCCCCTGATCGCCCTGGCCATCGGATTTGTCGTTTTTTGCCTCTTATACATGGTTCCCATATTGGGTTTTCTCGTGTGGGGAATACTGATTCCCCTGAGCTTCGGCTGCGCCTTGCTGGCTCTCTTTGGGGGACTCAAACGCGAGCATGCGGAGGTGAAACCCACACCAATCCCGCCAGTTCCCATGCCACCGGAGTATCCCATGCCATCTGTTTACGATGCGCAGGGCCAGAGTGTGCCTCCACCTGCGACTCCAACGCTCAACGCGATCATCGATCCGGGAATGCCTCCAGTAACATCGACGACACCGTTGACTTCCGCACCTCCGGTTGCAACGGAAATGCCTAAGTCCATGAGCGATCCGGGGATGCCTCCGCTGACTTCGACGCTTCCGCCCACGACGGCAACGCCGCCATTGGCATCAACGCCTCCGTTCTCATCAACACCCCCGTTGTCGCCGAACCCAGGGCCATCATTTACCCCTCCGCCTTTCGCGACTCCGGCGGCCGTGCCCGACGTTTCGCACCTGGAAATGGCAGCGCTGCCCAGAGCCACGCTTTTACAGCGCGCGGGCGCCATTGCGCTCGACATCGTCCTGGTGGCGACCCTGTTGACCTATCTCCATATCCATTTCGGCTGGCTCCTCATCTGGCTGGGTTACCATGTGGCCATGTGGACTTGGAAAGGCACCACCGTGGGCGGAGTCATCATGGGCTTGAAAGTGGTCCGCCAAAATGGCCGTCCCATCGATGCTCCTGTGGCGGCGGTGCGCTGCCTGGGTTCCGTGCTCTCCACGATCGCCTTGGGGCTGGGCTTCTTCCGCATCGCCTGGAAGGAAGACAGACTCTCCTGGCACGATCAAATCGCCGGGACGATGGTGGTGCATGTGCCCAAAGGAATCCCCCTGATCTCCATTTAGTCAGCTCGGTTAGTCACAAAACCACCCCGGTTTCATATTCCGGGGTGGTTTTGTTTTAAGGGGTGTCACTCTTCCAAAGGCTTGTCGGAAAGAGTCTTTCATGAATATTTGATTCCCGATACCACTTAACGCCGACAGCCACGTGAACCGAAAGGCATGAACCACGCAGCTTCCTCGATCAACGCATAAGCTCACGTTCCGCTTCACGCAGCTCGGGACCGCAAATCATAGACATGCAGTAGAACTGCGATCGAACGCATCTCTGAATTCGGCTGGCAGGCATGGATCAACCCTTTCGGCGTCCCAAGTATTGCAGGGCCGCTTCCATGTCCGGATCGCGACCTTGCCGCAAATCTTCCGGCGTCCATTTGACCGGAACGGTGGGCTTCAGAGGCCGGCTCTCGATGAGTTGGTCGTTGAGGTTCCAGACCTGCATAATGCAGAAGGTCACGACCATTTTGCTATGGGGCAGAGTCACCAACGGACGCGGCGCACCGGCACCGGCACCGTTAGGGCGTCCAACAAACACTGTTTTCGGTGCCGCGATGGAAAGGTAATTCAGAAAACAATCGCAGGCGCTGAAGCATTCTTCATCCATAAGCACCGCAAGTTCGCCTCTATATTTCCAGACTCCCTTTTCAGGCAGCAATTGGATCGGCGTGCGCCGATTGCGCGCAGATACAGGCGCGTTTTTATAAGCGGCATATTCCGGCAGCACCATGAGGTCATCCGATATGCGCGGGCCGAGCGTGTAGTAAACTGGACGGGCGGCGGTGTCGCAAAGGAAGTGAGCGAGGAAATGGCCGAGGGCATCGGAGCCGCCGCCGTTACCACGCAGGTCAAGGATCAGCGCACGCGTATCCTTGAGCTCCGTAAACGCTTTGCGCAGAGCGATTTTCTTGGCTTCAAGAGCGGCCTGGAGAGATGCGGGAGTGCGACCGCCCTCCACCCATACTTTCGTATCCTGGACAAAGCTCGGTAACCGAAGCCAGCCCACGTTCCCCTCGAGTTTTTTCCAGCGAATTGGCTCCTCGACTTTACCCTTCCAATACACTGCATTCATCGCGCATGTGAAATCTGTGCCATCAGCCCGGGCGGCCTTGATGGATAGTTGCTGGTCTGCACCCCGCCGCATCGCGGCGAGCGCACGCGATGCACGCCCGGCTGGTGTCGAACCTGTGGAGCGTGCAAGCGCCACCTGGAATCTGTTGCTCAGGGAAACGCCATTGACGCTCAATATTTCATCTCCTGGTCTCAGTGGTGCGTTTCGGTCCTCCAACTTCTTGATGTAGAAGCGCCCGTCCAGACAAACGATTTCGAAAGGCCACCGCATTGGCGCCAATAAACCGGGAGATTCATGGCCGGGCCGCACAGAGGCGTGGCCATCCATCAGCCCGCCGACAAATTTCTCCACGACAAAGTAAAAGCCATCCGCATCATGGACCTCTTCGAGTTGTCGCATGGCGACGGCGTGCAGTGCGTCGATATCCACGCCGAGAAAGGTGCGTTTGTCTTCGGCATACGCCCAGGCACGCTTGAGAACAGTGGTCAGGTGTTTCAGGTCCTCTTCCATTTCCGCGCGCGTGAAGACGGGAATTGTGGGGAGTTTGACTTTATCCTGCGAGGGGCCATCGGCCGCAACCAGGGAGGACACCAGAAGCAGAATCCATAGCACCACACCGACGCGCCTGAACATGGCGCTGCCCGGCCTATCCCAGCATGTTTGAGGATCGAATTTTCCCGTAGGATGTAAGGTCTTCATTTCGTTCTCCTTAGCGCTGATCGTAAGAACCTGCGGCACCGACAAAGCACAACCTGGACCGCAACAATAGAAGTGCAAGTGCCAATGGAGGTGGGTTCTGGCGAATTGTCAGGCCTGACGGTCAAACTCTAACCCATAATTCGTACGCGTTTCAATCATTCGATCCAACAATCAGCGGGTCATGATTGAGTGAAATTGTGACTTTGTAATGATCATGAAAATGTCCCGTTCCTTCATAATCCATGCCTGTATTAACGATGAGTTTTTCCTGGTCGTTGGTAATGACGCTGGCAGATGGCACACGAACATTACGATTATAGACTTGAACATATATCGGCAGGAATTGCCCCTGTTTGACCTCCTCTATAATCATCAGCATGTTGGTGTAGTAAATATCCTTCAGTGAAAAACGCACTTCAAGAACTCGCAATCCGCCATTTTTTCCCAATTCATTTATTTCTACGAAGTTTATTTTGGCCCTCGGTGTAAGCAGCTCACGATTCCATAATGGAATGCTGTTTGTGTAAGCAGCCAAGGTTTGTGCTTCGCGTGAAATCAACAAATGCGCTGGCCCTTTCTCAGCACTATAGAACACAGGCCAATCGTCTTGTGCCTGGACTGCAGAAGTAATGGACAGGCAAATACTTACGCAAAGACTCATGGCACTCAATGTGGCGGAATGCCCAAACTCAGCGACCGCCGCCGCAACCGCCCGGCGACTACAACAGTAGCGTTGAAATCCTTCCGCACCGTCCGACTGCCTTGTGGGTCGCCGAATTGTTTTGGCGCGCTGGTCAGACCACAGGGTCATTTGTGGACGACTTTGCCTTTTGGAAGAGGTTCGATTACGTACCCTCCAGAGGAGACATGGATGGGACACTCCACCGTTTCCTTCGAAACATCCAGACCCGAGGAAGCGTATGGGGCCATCTGACCATATTCGTTGCTGATGCCGGAGTCCTGAGTGGGTCGAGTCTGCCATGAGACGAAGCGATAATACCAGTTCTCGCCACCCGAAGCGGCGGGTTCGATCCGCAACGGCTCACCGAAATGCAATCTGAGATCGTCGCGCGTCATGCCCGCCTGCAAGGCGATGGGTGCAGTCCTGGGAGCAGTCTCACAACCCGCAAGCGCCATCAAACTTATCGCCAATAAAACAAGGCATCTGGATTTCATAAAGGTGAATTTATTGAGGACGAGCCAGCGGGGCTGCCTCCGGCGACTTTTCAGACATCAGGACTACCTATTGCCAAGAATCCTGGCTTTTTGAACCTGATACTCTTCTTCTGAAATGACTCTGGCGTCCCTGGCGTGCTGCAAGTCAATCAACTGCTGACCGACAGTGGGAGGTTGAGGTTTGCTTGTCGTGCCGCCTCCAAGCTGGAGGTTTACGCATCCCGTAAGAAACGTCATAGCCACAAGCCCAATCAATGCCGGCAGGAATAGATTTTTCATAAGATCTCGATTTACGCGTTAAAATGTTCGACGGGTTTTATGCCACCCGAATTCAAGTTAAATAAACTCACATTTGCACTTCGAATCGCGACTGCGGCACTACAAAGGACAATTTCGATTGATACTCGCGATTGGTCAGCCATCGTGTTCATCTCACTAACGTTCCAAATGCCCAGAGCAACAAGAACAAAAGGAGCAGAATGCCTGCAATGAGCAGCCCCCGTTTCCTGCGCTGCCGGAGGAACTCAATCGCAGCCTGGTCGTCCACATAGAAACGACCGTTCAGGGCAGGCAGAAATACGCCGTGCTCCACCATTTGGTTAAAAATCCAGGAGGGGCGTTCCCCAATTGCCTCAGGTGTGATCGCGTGCTCCGGGTCTGTCGCACCGGCTTGCCGAAAGCGATTCACCAGCCTTTTTCTGCGAATTGATATTACGGCGGCGGCACTCATGGCTTAAAGCGGATTACCAGTATTTTAACGACTTTTAACATCGACCAAGGTGGAAACCCATTTCTCCATAACGCATTTCAGAGTGAGTGGCTGTGACCATTGAGTCAAGAGTGAAATACCGTTTATTGCGGGCTGTATTCTGGAGGGAGTTGGAAGTTTGAGAACGATAACAATGATTGACTAACGCCTTCATTCTCGTCCTTTCTCACAAGGAAAAGTAGCAGGTTTTGCGCGCAGCAGAAAAGTTCGAACAACTCGCGGTTGTCATTGCCTTGATTTCGCGTTTGAGCTATTAAATTCCGCCTTATTGAAGGGTTGCGCGTCTCGCCGTTGCATTATTTACGGCTATTACACGCATGGCTCGGAGTTTGAATTATTTTTTTATAATCATGTCACGCAATATTTGTTCTGGAGTGCATTGGGTTGGGGCCATTGATTTCAGTCTGAGGCTGTTCGATGCCCTGGTTCCCACGCCCGATGGAACCAGCTACAACGCCTACGTGGTTCAAGGCGCGGCCAGAACAGCCCTCATCGACACGGTCGAACCCGGATTGATGGACGATTTGTTCACAAACCTGGATCAAGCTGGCATCACACGCCTGGATTACGTGGTCATCAACCATGCCGAACAGGACCATTCCGGAAGCCTGCCCGAGGTATTGAAGCGGTTTCCCGAAGCCATGGTCGTCACCAATGATAAATGCAAAGCTCAGCTCGCCTTGCTCTTCGATCTAGCGCCCGAACGCTTCCGCATCGTCAAGGACCGTGAAACGCTCGACCTGGGAGGCAAGACACTGGAGTTCATTTTTGCCCCGTGGGTTCACTGGCCGGAAACGATGTTCACGTGGTTGCGCGAAGACAAGATCCTCTTTTCCTGCGATTTTCTGGGGGCTCATCTGGGCACCTCAGACCTGTTTGTCAACGACCTGAGCGAAATCTACGAGCCGGCCAAGCGTTATTACGGGGAAATCATGATGCCCTTCCGCAGCCACATCAAAAGCCACCTTGAAAAACTCGCCACGCTGCCCATCGCAATGGTCTGTCCCAGCCACGGTCCCCTGCACCGCCAACCGGAACATATCCTTGGGGCCTATCGGGACTGGGTTTCGGACCGGGTGCGCAACGAGGTGGTCATCCCTTACGTTTCCATGCATGGAAGCACGGAGAAAATGGTGCAAATCTTTACGCGCGACTTGATCGCCCGGGGTGTGACGGTCAAACCCTTCGATCTCACCAAAACGGACCTTGGCAAACTGGCCATCGCCCTTGTCGATGCGGCCACGGTGGTCTTTGCCACACCCACCGTTCTGCTCGGAGCCCATCCCCAGGCCATCCTGGCGGCCTATCTGACGAACGCCCTTAAACCCAAAACGCGGTTTATCTCATTCATGGGATCGTTTGGTTGGGCAGGGAAAACGACGGATCAACTCGCCAAAATACTCGATCAACTCAAGGCCGAGACCATTCCGCCCTTGATCATCAAGGGCGCGCCACGATCACAGGATTTCGAGGCGATCGGGAAATTCGCCGACGACATTACGACCCGACACCGGGCTGCGGGCCTTTTCGCCGACCAGAACTAATCCACTGACGAGATCAGAGCCTGCGTAATGGCAGGCTCGTCCCGTCAGGATCTCAGGGCTTTGCGGGCCAGGGCTTCGCGCTGGCGCAACTCGACGCGCCGGGTCTTGCCGCTCGTGGTTTTGGGCAACTCATGCACGAACTCGATTTCGCGCGGGTATTTATAGGGCGCCACGGTTTTCTTGCAGTGCATCTGCAATTCGGACTTCAACGCCGCCGTAGGTTCCTGCGAGGCACGCAATACAATGAATGCCTTGACTATTTGACCTCTAATTTCATCCGGCTTCCCCACCACAGCGACGTCCAGGACGGCCTTGTGCTCCATCAGGGCGTGCTCCACCTCGAACGGGCCGATGCGGTAACCCGAGCTTTTGATCACGTCGTCCTTGCGACCCACGAACCAGTAATAGCCATCCGCATCGCACCGGGCGCGATCCCCGGTCAGGTACCAGCCGTCCCTGAATTGTCGGACGTTTTCGGCGTCGCTGTTTAAATACTCCCGAAACAAGCCAATGGGCCGTTGCGGCTCGACACGAATGGCGATCTCGCCTTCAACCCCGGGCGCCACTTCGCGATATTGGTCGTCGAGAATGGCGACATGAAAATTTGGATTTGCGTGTCCCATTGAACCAGGACGAATCGGCAGTCCGTGCGCGCGAAAATTGCCAATCAGCACAACCGTCTCCGTCTGGCCGTAACACTCGTAAATATCCAGCCCGGTGGCGGCCTTCCAAATGGCAATCACCTCGGGATTCAGCGGTTCACCGGCACTGACGCAATGGCGGAGATGCGGGAATTTCCAGCGGGACAAATCCTGACGCACGATCAGGCGCAAAGCCGTGGGCGGCGCGCACCAGGTCGTGATGGGATAACGGGCGAGGATTTCCAATGTATGATGCGCGTCAAATTTCCCCAATGTATTCACCGCAAATACGCAGGCACCCATGTGCCATGGGCCGTAAAAACTCGACCACGCCGCCTTGCCCCAGCCCAGGTCAGAAAGATTCCAATGCAGATCGTCCGGATTCAAATTGAGCCACAGATCGCCCGTCTGGCGATGGCCCAAACCGTAGCTGAGTTGAGTGTGCAGAACCATCTTCGGCTCACCCGTTGTCGCGCTGGTGAAAAAGATGATGCCCGGATCGTCGGCGCGGGTGGGTTCGCCTTCGAACACCGTCGATGCCTTGCGCACCCCTTCGTCGAAGTCGTTCCAACCTGGCGAGGAACCGCCAACCAACATGCGTATGCCCTCAAAATTCGACAATTTTGCGGCGCCATCCTGCGTGGTGACCACGCCCTTGATGCAGCCGGTCTGAACACGATAGGCCAGATCGCGTTCCGTCAGAAGCAGCGTGGAGGGAATGGGCACGGCGCCCAATCGAATTAAACCGAGCATCACAATCCACCACTCGGGCAACCGGGGTAAAAGGATCATCACGCGATCGCCTTTAGCCACGCCCTGGCTGCGCAAGTAATTGGCGGCCTGGCGACCCACGTCCATTAATTGGCGAAAGGAATATTTAATCGTCTGATCGCCGGTGTCGTTCACCCACCACAGTGCGGTGGAATCCGGCCGCTCCGCAGCCCAGCGATCCATGACATCGGTGACAAAATTATAATGCAAAGGTGTTTCCAACACGGCGTATAATTATATTAACCAGCGCAAGAGCGGTCAGCGCATTTTTATGATACGCGGATTCAGCCCTGGTTCGGTGGTTGCGATTTAGCCCGAAATCATTGGACACTGAATTTATAAACCGTGGTCGAGTCGAAAGTCTGACCTGGCCGCAGCACCACTGAGGGGAAATTCGGCTTGTTTATGGCGTCGGGAAAATGTTGTGTCTCCAGGCAGAGGCCCGAATGACGAACGTATTGAACGCCGCCCAAACCCTTGAGTTTGCCATCGAGGAAATTGCCTGTGTAGAGTTGCACGCCCGGTTCCGTGGTCGAAACTTCCATGACCCGCCCGGTGGTCGGTTCTGTTACCCGCGCCGCAAGGGCCAACGACTTGCCGCCCGCGTTCAACACGTAGTTATGATCATAACCACCCGGATTGGGCTTTAATTGATCGATGCGCTCCCCCACTTTGCGAGGTGTTCTAAAATCCAAAGGCGTTCCCGCCACTGCCGCAATCTCGCCCGTTGGAATCAAGGTGTCGTCCCCAGGGGTGTAACGATCCGCAAAAATGGTTACCGAATGATTGAGAACATCGCCGATTCCCGCGAGGTTGAAATAGCTGTGGTTGGTCAGGTTGATCGGTGTGGCCTTGTCCGTTTTCGCCTTGTAATGGATGCGCAGGGCGTTATCGCGCGTCAAAGTGAAAGTCACGGTCACCGAAAGGTTGCCGGGATAATTCTCCTCGCCATCCTTGCTCAAGTAAAAGAACTCGACCGATGCCTCGTTCTCATTGGTGACGACGGATTTGGTCTCCCAAACCATCTTGTCGAAACCCTTGATGCCGCCGTGCAAATGATTGGGACCGTTATTGACCGCCAGCTTGTATTCGACACCGTCGAGGGTGAATCGCGCCTTGCCGATGCGGTTGGCGACGCGTCCAATGGTGGCTCCAAAACCGGGGTGGCCCTGAAGATATTGCGGAAGATTATCGAAGCCCAACACCACGTTGGCCGCATGCCCCTGGCGATCCGGCACCTCCAATTCGGTCAAAATCGGCCCATAGGAACTGATTTTGGCCACCATGCCGTTGCCGTTGCTGAGCACGTACAACCTGACTTCTTTGCCATCCGGAGTGTGTCCGAACGAACGCTCTTCAATATTCATGGACCCTTTCATTTGCGCGCCATGCGTTCCCAAAGCCATGCCCACAAACAAAATTCCGATCCAGAGCGCACATTGGCGGACCGCTATAAAGCGTTTTATTCGTCCATTACCGCCTGCCATGTCGGATTTTTGCATAAAAGCAAGACACTGGGATTACCCACGCTGGCGAACCAAAGTGTGATGCCATACAGTCGATATGGCAATGTTATATTAAGGGGGTTTATTCCGGCCCGCGGCCCACACCGAGGCGGTTGATTAACTTGAGGTCCTGACCCAGTTGCGATGGGGCCAATTCTCCGCGCAGCAAAGCCCGGTATTTGGTTAGAACTTGAACCGTTTGTTCCGGTGTCTCGTTTAACAATTCGATACGGAACCAACGCACGCCCAAGTTCGCCAATCCACGCACGTATTCGGCGCCGGTTTGCGCCCGCGCATGAAAAACCGTGTTGCGGCAGCCCGCATCGGCTTTGAGAGGATGTTCAGCCCCAACGCGATCCCGCAATTGCACGGTGTGCTTTTCACAGGGCCGACCGCAATTAGTGTAGTCGGTGCCTTGCGATAAAAAGGCGCAAAACACGCAATGCTCCATGTGAAACATGGGCATGCGATGGTGAATGGACACCTCGAGCCGTCCGGGCGCCATCCGAAGGGCCAGCGCCTCCAGTTGCGGTCCGTCCAGATCGAACGAAGCGGTCACGCGCTCCAGTCCGTATTTCTCGAGAAAGAATTCCGCCGCAATGTGATTGGCCATGTTGAAGGAGAAATCTCCAACGCATCGCTCTCCCGCAAAGTAGCGCAGGTGCTCGTAATTGCGCGCCAGCCAGCCATCAGCGCCACTGGTCTGGATCTGTTTGAGCATCCATTCCTCGCCCGGCTTGAAAATACGCGGCGGAGCCACGAATAATTCCGGGCGGCCTGTGGAACAATTGCCGGAGCAACCGACAAGGCTTGCGGCATCGCGATATTTTTTGAGATCCTCCAATTCGCAGTAAATCCGGCGGCAGCCGCATCCCAGCACGGCCTCCAACTGCGCCAGACTGCGCACCAATGGGATCAATTCCGCCGCAGCGTTTTCTGACTCGATGGCGGAGGAGCCAGAGGGTGCAGACGATACAGATGAAACGATTGGGGCTTCGCCCACATTGCGCGGCGGATTCAACGTCCAGGCGGCTGGATGCGCCCATTTTTCCTCCAATTCAGCGGCAAATTGACGTCGCAAACGGTTCAACTCGCTTACGGGCAAGATCACTTCGCCTTCGAGATGATTCTCCAGTTGGCGCAGGACAAAGGGTGTCCCACCCAAACGGCCCAACTGATCGCGCAGGCGATCAACGGTCAAAGGCTGTTTTTGAGCGGCCATCAAAGGTTGCTGACTGATCGCTTCGGCCACGCATCCATTTTCGGTTTTAGCCCGAAGCGTCAGCGGATCGCCCGCGCGGCCATGCACCTCGATGTCCACAGGGCGTTGATGGCCGGGCTTCTCGTTTGTATAGGTCAGCTTCAAGGCGCGCTCCAGGGCAGGATCGCTCGTTTTCCACAAGAATTCGCCCGGATGGACCCGATTCCAGTCCACGTCGCCACGGCCGAAAGTGATGCGGGTTTCTTTGTCGCGTTCGAACAGTCCATAGACGCGTCCGCCCTCTTCCTTGGCCTCGGGATGGCCGTCATCAAAAACAACGCCATCCCCCAACTTCAGAGGCGCCTCCAGTTCGACAATTGCCGCTTCCGCGAGCACGCGCTTGACCTTGCCCAGATAAACGCCGCGTTTCTTGGGAAAACGGGCATGAACCAATTCACGATTGTTAACTCCCCGCAGCCAGCCCGTGTACAGCCCTCTCGAAAAAGCCATCTCCATTTCGTAACGGCTGGCCTTCGCATTCGACTCCGCAACACCCAATGCGGCATCCTCCCCTCCCCGGCCATTTTCCTTTTCCAAAACGGCCATGACCTCGTCTATGGCCTTACGATAAACCCGCGTGATGCTCGCGACATATTCCGGATTCTTCAACCGGCCCTCGATTTTGAAAACAGTTACGCCCGCGCGAATCAGATCGGGCAAGGCACTCATGCCGGCGAGGTCTTTGGGACTGAGCAGATAGCGTTTGTCACCCAATTCCACGGCCTTGCCATCGCTCACCAAATCGTAGGGCAACCGGCAGGCCTGGGCACAAACACCGCGATTTGCGGAGCGCCCGCCCAGCGCTTCGCTTGTAAGACATTGCCCCGAATAGGCCACGCATAAAGCGCCATGAATAAACACCTCCAGCGGCATCGGGTTGGTCGCAGCCGCAGTTGCGTCGCGCATGCGCGAAATTTCACCAATCGAACATTCCCGGGCCAGTGCAACCAGTGAGCAGCCCAAATCCCGCGCGTATTCCAACCCGCCGCCGCTGCTGATCGTCATTTGCGTGGAGGCGTGAATCGGAAAATCCGGTGACAATTGGCGTATGAGTCTGCATATCCCCGCATCCTGGACAATCGCCGCATCCACCCCGGCGGCAATGACCGCCCTTAGATAGATTTCCGCCTCGGCCAGTTCGTCTTCGAAAACCAGAATGTTGAAGGTTAAAAAGCCCTTAACGCCTCGCCGGTGCAGGAAGTACATCAGCTCAGGCAAATCCTTCAGTGTGAAATTATGGGCCCGCATCCGGGCGTTGAACTTATCGAGGCCAAAATAAATCGCATCCGCGCCATTCTCCACTGCCGCGCGCGCACACTCCCAATCGCCCGCAGGAGCGAGCAATTCAGGCCGTGCGGAACCGGATCCATGCAAGGAAACAGTCCGCAAGGCCGGGGATGCCGCAACAGACGCATCGCCACCAGTATTTGCGGAAGTCGCATCCGCGGTTTTTTGCATCGAGTTCATTTAACAAATATCAGAATCATTCACCTTCAAACTAGAGCCATACGCCGTGCCGGTCAAAGCGGGTACCGACACGTAGAGTGTTTTCCGGCACAGAAAAAAAACGGGCGACTCATCGAGCCGCCCGTGTCATCAAAGCCCGTCAATGCAATCAGGCGCGTTGCTGAATTTCCTCAAGGAGGGCGTTCAGGACTTCGGCATTGGGCTTCACGCCCTGGTCTCCCTTGCCATGCCGACGCACAGCCACGGCACCCGCCTCCTGCTCTTTTTGCCCGACAATAAACATGGTGTTGACCTTGTCCACCTCGGCGCGACGGATTTTTCCGCCGATTTTGTCGCTGGAACCATCAAGCGTGGCACGAACCCCGTGCGCGCGATACTCCGCCACGATCTGGCGGGCGTAATCGTTCTGTTGATCGGTGATGGGCAGCACGCGCACCTGTTCTGGCGCCATCCACAACGGGAAGTTGCCCGCGTAATGCTCGATCAGGAATCCGATGAAACGCTCGTGGGTGCCCAGGGGGGCGCGATGGATGCACAACGGCGTGGCATCCTTGTTTTCGCGTGTGGTGTAAACCAGACCGAAGCGGCGCGGCACGGCGAAATCGACCTGGTTGGTGGCAATGGTGAACTCCCGACCCGCCACGCTCCAAACTTGGACGTCGATCTTCGGTCCGTAAAATGCGGCTTCGTTGGGCACCTCGATATATTCAATTCCCGATTCCTGCAACACGCGACGGACCATGTCCTCGGTCTGTTTCCACAGCTCCGGCTCGTTGACAAACTTCTGTCCGAGCCGTGCGGGATCGTGCGTGCTGAAGCGCATCAGATATTTTCCCAGGCCGAAGATTTTGAAATACTTCAAATACATGTCGTTCACGGCGCGGAATTCGTCGGCGAACTGTTCCGGTGTGCAATAGATATGTGCGTCATTCATCTGCATCGAGCGCACCCGCATTAAGCCCATCAACTCGCCCGATTGTTCGTAGCGGTAGCAGGTCCCGTATTCAGCCAGGCGCAACGGCAAATCCCGGTAACTGCGAGGCACTGCGGAAAATATCTTGTGGTGATGCGGACAGTTCATCGCCTTGAGATAGTAGCGCTCTTTTTTCTGGGTCAGATCCACACCCTCCGCCGTTTCCGCCATCTCCATGGGTGGAAACATGCTGTCGGCATAATAAGGAAGGTGGCCGGATAGTTTATACATGGATTCACGCGCCAGATGGGGTGTCCGCACCCGGACATAACCAGCCGCAAATTCAGTCTCTTTGGCGAGTTTTTCCAACTCCTCGATCAACACGGTCCCGTTGGGCATCCAAAGCGGCAACCCTGGTCCCACATCTTCATCGAAGGTGAACAGCTCCATCTCCCGTCCGATCTTGCGGTGATCGCGCTTTTTGGCCTCCTCCTGCGCCACCAGCCAGGCCTCGAGTTCGATTTTGTTCGGAAAAGCGGTTCCGTAAAGCCGCTGCAATTGCGGATTCTTTTCGTTGCCACGGTAATAGGCCGAGGCCACGCGCAAAAGCTTGAAGGCTTTCACGTTTCCGGTGCGCATGACGTGCGGTCCTGCGCACAAATCGGTAAACTCACCGCTTTGAAAAAAAGAGATCGCCTCGCCTTCGGGAATGTCCCCCAACCGCTCAACCTTGAACTTCTGGTTGTGGGATTGGAACCAGGCCAGGGCTTCCTCACGGGTCTTGAGCGACTTCTCAAAGACGTGGTTTTCCTTCGTGATCTTCTTCATCTCCGCTTCGATCGCGGGAAAATCCTCGGGCGTGAAACGATGGTTAGGGAGGTCAAAGTCATAATAAAAACCCTCCTCCGTCGGCGGTCCGATATCCAGCATGGCTTCAGGCCACAGCCGCAACACAGCGGCCGCCATGATATGGGCGGAGGAATGCCGCAGCCGCTCCAATTCGGTCATCCGGTTGCGATCGTCCAGACTCTTGCGTTCAACGGGTTGTTTTGCTGGTTCTGACATAAGTTTTCAAATGCGCCTGCCACAAATGCGAAACGCCTCGAACGACGTCGAGGCGTTGGCGGTCCAAATGGCCGCTTAGCCTACTCAAAGCTTGTAGTCGTGACGCTAAAAATCATTGACTTGAACCGTAGGGCAGAAGCGCCGGGAACGCAAATAGAAAGTGGCGTTGATCTTTTTGGCCGTCAAGTTACACTTCGGGCCATGAAACACCTCGTATTGCTTGCCGGACTTGCCGGCATGGGTTGTGCCATGTTCATGGCGGCGACAACAATTTTCGCGGAAACAGAACAACCCCAACCTCTTTGGCCGGATAAAGCCCCGGGCGCGCTGGGGACTGACGCCAGGGATATTCCCACGCTCACGGTCTATCGGCCCGATCCCACCAAGTCCACCGGTGCGTCCATCGTCATCTGCCCTGGCGGGGGTTACGGCGGTCTGGCCGGGCATGAAGGCGAAGGCTACGCTGTCTGGCTCAATCAAAACGGCATCACCGGTTTCGTGCTCAAATACCGATTAGGCTCCGCAGGCTACCGACATCCGGTCATGCTCCAGGACGCCGCCCGGGCCGTTCGCATGGTCCGCCACAACGCCGCGAACTGGAAAATCGATCCGAAACGCATCGGCATCATGGGTTCCTCGGCAGGCGGCCACCTGGCCTCCACCCTCCTGACTCATTTCGATGCGGGCGATTCTGCCGCCATAGATCCCATCGATCGGGAAAGCTCCCGTCCTGACCTGGGCATTCTTTGCTATGCGGTGATCAGCATGGGGCCCAATACCCATTTCGGGTCACGCGAGAACCTGCTTGGCAAAACTCCTTCGGCTGCGGACATCGAACTGCTCTCCAACGAAAAGCAGGTCACCGCGTCCACGCCCCCCTGCTTCATCTGGCATACCTGGGAGGATGACGCCGTTAAAGTGGAAAACAGCCTGGATTTTGCCAGCGCCATGCGAAAGGCCGGGGTTCCGTTTGACCTCCACATCTATCAAAAAGGCGGTCACGGAATGGGCCTGGGCAACGGACATCCCTGGACGGCGGATTGCCTTTACTGGCTCAAAGTTCAGGGATTCATGGACGCCAAACCCTAAGTTCCAAAAGACCGATTCAGTTTAAAACCACACAGGACATTATGACGACCGCCACATTGGAATCCAAAACAGCGACAGGCAGTCTGTTGTTTCTCATCCTGATCAGCCTGGTGGCCGCCACGGGTGGTTTGCTCTTTGGCTTTGATACGGCCGTGATCTCTGGAACAGTCGGATTCTTCCGCAAGGAATTCGATCTCTCGGCGGCCATGACGGGTTGGGTGGCGAGTTCGGCGCTGGTGGGGTGCATGATCGGAGCGGCCGGGGCCGGCGTGCTAAGCGATCGTTATGGCCGCAAGAAGATCCTCATCCTCTCAGCCATCTGCTTCACGCTCTCAGCCATTGGCTGCGGACTCTCTCGCACCGTCGCCGAACTTGTTTCGGCGCGACTGCTTGGCGGCGTCGGCATCGGAATCGCCTCAATCCTTTCACCCCTTTATATTGCTGAAATCTCACCGCCGAAAATTCGGGGACGCCTGGTGGCTTTGCAACAGTTGGCCATTGTCACCGGCATATTGGCCGCGTTTTTCACGAACAGCCTGGTGCTGAACACCGCCTTGAGCGATCCCGTAAAATGGCGTTGGATGTTCGGGATTGGCGCGCTGCCAGCCCTGGTTTTCTGGGTGCTGTTGCTGCCGGTGCCTGAAAGCCCCCGCTGGCTGACGCAGAATGGCCAGGCCGAAAAAGCCAAAGGCATCCTGGTTCGGATTGTCGGAGACGTTGAGGCAAGCCGTGAGATGACCCAAATAACCGAGGCCATCAACCAGGAGGAAGGTACCATCGGCGAACTCTTCAAACCGGGTCTTCGCAAAGCCATGGTCATAGGCGTGCTGCTCGCGGTTTTTCAGCAAATCACCGGCATCAACGCGATCATGTATTTCGCGCCCGAAATCTTCAAGCAGGCCGGTTCCGGCGCCGCGGCAGCCTTCAACGATACGGTGTGGATCGGCTTGAATAACGTTATTTTCACGCTGATTTCAATGACCCTGGTGGATCGATTTGGGCGCAAACCATTGTTGATCTGGGGCAGCGCGAGCATGGGCATTGCACTGCTGCTCGTCGGATACGCCTTTCACACGGGTGTTCACGGCATCGTGCTATTGGGATTGATCATGGCTTATGTCGGCAGCTTCTCGGTTTCCATGGGCGTGGTGGTTTGGGTGATGATCGCGGAAATCTTTCCCACTCGCACACGCGGACGCGCCATGTCTTTCGCGATTGTAACACTCTGGGGAGCGTGTTACCTGGTCTCTCAGACGTTTCTGGTGATGGTCGAGACGCTGGGCAGCGCGAAAACCTTCTGGATCTATTCAGCCATGTGCGCGCTCACCATCGTATTCACGGTCTTCTTTGTGCCGGAAACCAAAGGTCGCACGCTTGAGGAAATCGAGAAATCGTGGTGATTATTATTTAACCGCGCCGTTGGTTATTCCTGCCACATGAAGGAGCGTTGCTCGCCAATCATGTGACCATCGTCCCAAAGAGTCACGCGCCAGGAAATGATGGCTCCCATGTTTTTATACTGCGCGCCGTCGATCTGTAGCGCCGACCAGCGGCTGAATCGAGTTCGCGGTTTGAGCGATTTTTCGACGACGATCGGTTTGGCGGAGTTGCCTTTGCCGGCATGGACTTCCAGGCGTAGAAGGACGTTGCGGTCTTTCATTCCGCGAGCGCGCCATTGGATGTCGTAGCGGATTCCGGACTGTTCCGCGGGAGTTTTTCTCAAATGCGCCTGATACGCGTCCCGCTCATATAAACTGGGATTCAGGGTGTGCCGTCCTTCAAGGTCCAAAAAGTGTGGTAGCACCTTGATGACTTTACCCTCCGTGGCCGCCTGTGACAGCGCCACACCCAGGGACAAACACACTAATATCAAGATCGTTTTGAGCCAACGCATGGGCGGATCATACCGCCGCGAGTGTAAAATACAAGCGGTGGAGAACTGAATTTTGGTTCACATAGCGCGCGCGCGGCACCTTTAATTAGCGGGAGCTGACGCAGGTTTCGGTGGTGCGGTGCTGGATCTCACCGTTAATTCCATGGGCAAACGCCGGGTTTCGGGTTTTTCCCCACGGATCAACTGCATCAGGGACTCAACAGCGGCACAGCCGACCCGGTGCTTGGGTTGGGAAAGAGTGGTCAACGGCACTCGAAAATATTCGCTGGCCAGCACATTTCCAAATCCGACGAGCGAGATATCTTCGGGAATTTTCAATCCTCTTTCTAAAAACAGGGTGCCCGCTCCCATGGCAACCAAATCGTTGACGGCCAATACCGCCGTGGCGCCCGGGGCTTCAGCGAGGAATTGTTCGGCTGCCTTCCGACCTTCCTCAATGGTGCCGCCGGCGTTGAAAACGAGCCGGTCGTCCGGCTCAATCTGGGCCTCACGCAACGCCCTGTGATACCCTTCCAATCGCTCCTGCGACGAGGGAACCACACTCATTCCGGCAAAAAACGCGATTCGCCGGTGACCCAATCCAATCAAATGCCGCATGGCCAGGAGGCCGCCCTGCAAATCGTCGATTTCCACGTTTGGAAACTGGCTGCAAAAATTGCGACGTTGTCCGATAATGACCGTGGGAATGGCGCTTGCGAGCAATTCATCGAAGATTGGAACTGAATCGGCCATCCGGTAATATGGCGAGAGGATCAGACCATCGACGCGCCGGGACATCATGCGATGAATGATCATCGCCTCACGCTGAGGATCGTTGAGGGAGTGACCGATGGCCAGATCGTAACCAGCCTGCAAGGCGCAATCCTCCACCGCGAGTTGAATACGTGGAAAGACTGGATTGGTGATGGCGGAATAAACCAACCCCAACAGCTTGGTTTTGCGCGTACGCAAACCCTGCGCCATCGTGTCGGGCACATAGCCCATCTGGGTGGCCAGCAAACGAATGCGGGCCTTCGTGCCCGCGGCAATATCCGGCGCGTCTCGCAGTACTTTGGAAACCGTCATTACCGAGACGCCCGCCTTTTCAGCTATATCTTTAAGTCGAATCATACATGCAAACTGGAACCGCTCCAGTTCAGCTTCTGCCGCAATGTCGCAAAAAAAGAGCTTCCCGCAAGGTGCATCAGGCTCACTGCCCTGGGACTGCGCCCGATCGTTATCTCATCCCCCGCGCACAACGATGTCTGGACCTGACCATCGGCGGTCAATGTCATCTCCAATCTATGACTAATAGCCTTAACTTGCACGCGGGAATTAAGACTCACCACCACGGAGCGATTGGACAACGTGTGGGGGCAAATGGGGGTAATGGTCAGAACCTCGGCGTTGGGACACACCACGGCGCCACCCGCCGAGAGCGAATAAGCCGTGGAACCGGTGGGAGAACTCACAATCAATCCATCGCAACGGTAGCAGGTCAGTTCAAGACCGTCCACGCGGACTTCCAGCTCGATCATGCGGGAAGCGGCAATGCGCCCGATCACAAAATCGTTCAGGGCCACCTGGTCGATATTCGCACCCTGGGCCATTCCCATGGCGCATATCAAGTGCCGCGATTCCAATTCAAATTCACCAGCCCAGACCATTCTCAGAGCCGCCTGCAATTGACTGGATGGCACTGCTGTTAAGAAACCCAGGCCTCCAATGTTGATGCCCAGAATCGGGGTGTCCACACCCGCAACCTCGCGGGCCACGCGCAGCATCGTACCGTCCCCGCCAAAAACCAACAGCAAGTCCGCCTCACGGGCCAATGCGGCGGCATCGCTGACCACGCCGGTTTTAAGATTCGCCATCCGCGCCGTAGCCTCGTCCGCCATCACCTTTCGCCCGCCATCGGCAATCAGATTTGAGGCGGTCTTGACCACCGAACGGCACACCGCCTTGTCCGGATTGACAATCAGCCCGACCCGCTCGATTTTATGCGCCAGTTTTTTCAATTTTCACCAAGAATTCTTTGTTGCCCGCCGGTCCCAGCAAGGGCGATTCCACAACGCCCAACCATTCGAGGTGTCCCTGTTCGCGAACAAAAGCCTCAAGCTCCCCAATCACCCGCCGGTGAATATCCGGGTCCCTTATCACGCCCTGCCCCCGATCCACCTCGAGCTTTCCGGCCTCGAATTGAGGTTTAATGAGGGCAAGAATCGTGCCATGCACGCGCAAAATATTTTTAGCCGCAGGCAGCAATAGTCGCAAGGAAATGAACGAGCAATCGATCACGACCAGATCGACCGGTACAAAAGGCGGTGGAAACGATCCCTCATGCAGCGCGCGCGCATTGGTCTTCTCCATCACAACAACCCGCGGGTCCTGTCGCAATTTCCAGGCCAGTTGTCCGGTGCCCACATCCACCGCATAAACCCTGACGGCCCCATGCTGCAACAGGCAATCGGTGAAACCACCAGTGGAAGCTCCAATGTCCACCGCCGTCATGCCTTCCACTTTGAATTCGAAGCCGCGTAATGCGCCTTCCAGTTTGTGACCGCCACGGCTGACATAGCGGTCCAGGGCTTCCAGCACGACCACATCAGTCAATTTCACACTGTCGCTGGGTTTGCGGGCCACCTGCTGATTCACCCGCACCTGTCCCGCGAGGATCGCTCTTTTGGCCTTTTCACGACTCTCGCACAAACCCTGTTCCACCATGGCCTGATCCAGGCGCCGACGACCGCTACGACTCACACTAAAATCGTGGCGTTGCCTATCGTCCGCAGGAAGGGGGTCAGCATCCGACTCGGAAACATCCCCCAACGCATCGCTGTTATTGCTCTCGTTCATTTCCAATTCCCGCAGGGCACACCCGGAAGCTCATTCAAAGAAACACGTTTCAGTTCACCCGGACTCAATGCCATGATTTACATCATGAGGAAATCCTGTTCAAAGCGTGAGAACATAAACCTTGCAGCGGCTGTTTTCAAAGATTATTCCGAAGCGCGATAAATCGTCGCGTCAATGCAGATCGCTGCCGTGAGGAACACGCGCAATTTTTTCACGATCTGCGACTCCGCAGCCCGGTATCAGGGGGTTAATACTCTCGATCCTGTTTGATCCCCGGTTCAGGCACGGGATATTTGCCATCGGGTCCGGCCTCGATGGGCGCAGGAGAGGTCATTGTAAATTGATCGACGGTGGGAGCAAACTCGTGCTGGCCGCTCATCATTTGATCCAGAGTAATCTCCTGGCCCGTGTGAGCCGCCATGCGGCCCATGGAGGTGATCAGGCTGGCCATCGCGCCGCGCTTGACCTCGTTATAAGGCTTGTCGTTGCGGATCGCTTCGATCAAGTCGTTCCATTCCAATTGGTAGGGATTAAGTTCAGGTTGAGGGAATGCCCAAAGCATGTTTTCCGGTGTGAGGTTCTGGCCCTTGAACGTGCGCACCTTGCCGGGAACATGGCTGGAGGTGGTGACGATGGCCGAACCCTTGGTGCCGTGGGCGTAGCTCGCAAATTCCTCATGGCAGCCCACCATGTTACGTCCGTAATAAAAGAATTTGGTTCCGTCTGGAAAAGTGTATTCCACAGCGTAATTGTCGAAATTCTGATCCAGGGATTTCCCACGAAAGTGACGCCCTCCAGTGGCTTGGGCCTTTACCGGCCAGGCATCTTTCATCCAGCAGCATTCGTCGATCTGGTGAATGTAGTAGTCGCTGAAGACGCCGCCGCTGGACCAGAGAAAACTATGAAACTTCTGCACCTGGTAGAGAAGTTCCGACATGCCCTCCGGACGTGGACCTGCGTTTCCTCCAGGCCCGTGCATCCGGTAGGCGCGGAGCATCATGATATCTCCGATCTCGCCGTCCTTGATCCGCTGATAAAGCTCTTTGCGCCCTTTGCAGTGCCGGATCATCAGACCCACGCCCACCTTGAGATTTTTCTTTTCGGATTCCCCTGCCAATTCGAGCATTTTGCGCGTCGTTGGAGCATCCACCGTGACGGGTTTTTCCATGAAGACGTTCAGGTTCTTCTCAATCGCATATTGGAAATGCACCCAGCGAAACGCCGGAGGAGTTGCAAAAATCACCACGTCGCCCGGCTTGAGACAATCCATCGCCTTTTTGTAAGCATCAAAACCGAGGAATTTGCGATCCTCGGGCACCTCCACCTGGCTGGCGTGATTCTTTTTCAGCTCGGCATAGCTGCCGGACATTCTCTTCTCAAAAACATCCGCCATGGCCACCAATTTGATAGGGCCGCTCCTGGTCGATAACGCCTGGGAGGCGGCGCCAGTGCCCCGGCCGCCACAGCCAACGAGTGCCACCTGGATCTCGTCGCTCCCCGCCGCATGCACCTGCGGCAACGGCACGCCCGCGAGCGCGGAGACGGCAACAATCTGACCGGTGGTTTTAATGAAATCCCGGCGCGACGAGGCATTATCGATGTTCATACTCATGGCAAGTGGTTCAGTAATCTGTGTTCCCCACCATAGCACAGCTCCCAGCGATGACTGTCCAGAAAAAAAGGCTGTTGCCGATCTCTATCCGCAACAGCCCCATTCGTAAGAATTCGATTCTTCGTTACTTTTTCAGCTCGTAACAGAGCAACAGATCCTGGTCGCGCAGATAAAGGCGGCCATTGGCGATCACCGGGTGCGGCCAGCTATTCTTGTTGCTGCGATCGGGCTGATCGAAACGCCCCTTCTCCACAAAACCCGCCGGGCTGGCTTCGACAAGAGCCACGGTTCCTTTTTCATCCTCGGCGCGCAGATATAGAAACCCATCCGCCGCGCAGATGGACCCTTTGCGCAACTTTTCCTTTTCGCTCCACATGATCTTGCCGGTCTTGATCTCCTGGCACATCCAGCCTTTGCGGTCGGAATGTCCATAGACATATTCCCCCACCTGCACCACACCGCCATGATGGTTCATGAAATCCTTGCTGGCATAGACCTGCTCCGCCGAAAATCCGGCATCCGTTTTGGTGATTTTGAAAAGATTGCAGCCTGCTTCGTAGCCCGAGGTCACGAAGACATGATGATCAAAATAAACCGGTGTCGGAATGACGGCGGTTTTGCCCTCTCTTTTCGCGCGCCACAGCACCTTGCCATCCCCGGCCAGGCCCATCAGGGTCGCATCGGTTAACTGGATGTATTGCCGCACGCCATCAATGGTCTCCAGAATGATCGAGGCGTAATGCGCCTTGTCCGTGATCTCTTTAGTGCGCCACAGCGTTTCTCCGGTTTTTTTATCCAGAGCAATGACGCTGCCCTGGTCGCCGCCCGGTGTGCAGAGCACTTTGCCGCCATCCACCAGGGGCGATTCCGCAAAGCCCCATTCGGGAAGTGCGCCGCCGAAATCGGTGACGAGGTTCTTTTGCCAGACCACTTTCCCATCCGCAGATACGCAGACCAGATCGCCGAAATGACCCAGGCAATAGATATTATCACCGTCGATGGTAGGGGTGCTACGAGGTCCGGAGAAGCCACCCCAACCCGTTACGCCGGCCTTGCCAATTTTCACCGACCAGAGAATTTTTCCATCCTGGGCATTCATCGCCCGCAAATAGGAGGCGTCCTTGTCCTCGCCCAGGGTGTAAATGCGCCCTTCGGCAACCGCGACACTGGAATATCCACCTCCAATGCCGGTGGCCTTCCAGACCAGCGCCGGTCCCTCGGCAGGCCATTGCTTGAGCAGGCCCGTCTCGCTCGAAACTCCGCTCCTGAGCGGACCGCGCCACTGTGCCCAATCCCCATTGGCCGCAGCCACGCTTTGAGCCAATGCGGGCGCAAGGCACAAACTCAACAGTGCAATGAATCGTTTCATATCAGGTCTCCTAATTAATTTGGTGAATCTCAACAGCGTATCAATTTTTAGACACTCCCAAAGACTTCGCAATTCGAAATAAAACATTCCCATCAATAATTTTGAATTTGCGGTATGAATCGATCCGTCTAAATAGTTCATGATGTCTGTAAAAATCCTCTGCCTGAGTCTTATCGCCTTCTCGCTGGAGGCTCAATCGTCCGTTTTTTACGTAGCCTCCGATGGACGGGAGGATGCGCCCGGCACCAAAGAAGCACCGATGGCCACACTCACCCAGGCACGCGATGCGGCGCGCTCGGCGACCAACTCCGCTCCGCATCAAATCATCGTTCGGGGCGGTCGATATTTTGACACCAGCCTCGTTCTCGAACCGCAGGACTCCAATTTGACGATCCAGGCAGCTCCGGGGGAAACACCCGTTTTGATTGGCGGCCGCCGACTCGAAGGCTGGCAGCCCGATGGAGATGGGTTTTTCGCTGCCAGCCTTCCACCGTTTGGTTCTGGCAGGGCTCAAAGCGACGGGTTAAAAGTCGATAAAAACACCAACTGGGACATCCGACTGCTGCAGGTCGATGGGCGGATGTGCCCCAGGGCGCGCCTCCCTGAAACGGGCACTTTTGAGCATGTCACCCATTTCGATGTGCCGTGGATGAGTTCGACTGGTGGCGGATGGAAACGCCCCCCCACAGAAGAGGAATTGACGACGCTCAAATATAAAGCGGGCGATCTGAACGCGAAACTGGAAATCAAAAATGCCGAAATCACCGTTTACCACATGTGGGATGAATCCTGTGTCGGTGTGATCGCCCATGACGCCGCCAAGGCCATCTTGAAATTATCCCCGGCTACAGGGCATCCTCCGGGCGCGTTCGATGTCCGCAAATATGTGATTTGGAATGTCCGCGAAGGAATGAAAAAGCCCGGCCAATGGTATTTTGATCGGGCCCGCTCCAAAGTCGTTTACTGGCCATTACCCGGGCAGGACATGACCAGGGCGGAAGTCATCATTCCCACGCGCTCCACCATTCTTCGACTGAAAGGAAAATCGAATCTCCCATTGCGCAACACCACAATCAAGGACCTTGTTTTCTCGGTGACCACAGTGCCGCTCATCGCTGGCGGTTTTGGTGCAGCCGCCTTTGACGGAGCCATCGCGCTTGAACGGACGGAGAACTGCTTTCTGAATCATCTCACGGTGACGAATGTGGCCGGACATGGCATTAACGGGGGGCACGAATCCGATCGCAAGCTGCGCGTGGAACATTGCGACGTGGGCCAGTGCGGCGCGGGTGGCATCTATGTGGGCGGCGTGAACACCATGATTTATGACAACCATGTTCACGGCGTGGGGCTGATGTTCCCCAGCGCCATTGGAATTTTCAGAGGCGGCACCAACAATCGAGTCAGTCACAACGAAATTCACGACTGCACCTATGCCGCCATCAATTATGGAGGAAACACCAACACCATCGAAAACAATCTGATTTACGATTGCATGAAAGTGCTCCACGACGGCGCGGCCATCTATCTCTTTGCCGCAACCAATTGCATCATGCGCGGAAATCTGGCCAGGGATTTTGTGGATCTGGGCGGTTATGGCGCTTCCGCTTATTACCTGGATGAACGCAGTTGGCACTGCATCGTGGAAAAAAACACCTCCATCAACGTCGGCTGGCCGTCCCACAATCATATGGCCACAAATAATGTCATCCGCAACAACATGTTCGCTTATGACGGGGACATGAAGATCACCCTGCCCCGCTCCACCGACTATACCATTGCCAGAAACGTCTTCTATGCCACGGGAAAAATCCGGATCGAGGGTTGGAACGCCGTCACCAACTGGTCCAAGAACATCTTTTATAGCGGGACCAATCGGATCGAGCGTGTGGCCATGGATCAATACACTCAGAAGGTAACCCTGGAAGGCGCCCCGGAAGGCAGCAGCATTGAAGACCCTCTGTTTAAGAATTGGCGGGAGGCGGATTTCCGCTTTGACGAGAACTCGCCCGCGCGCGCTCTGGGTATCGAGGCTGTGGATGCCCGCACCGCCGGACGCATTAAACGATAAACTGCGCTGATGCCGGAAAGCTGGAGCGGTGGACGGAAATTTCCGTTCATCCACCGCTCACTTTGCAAAATACGTCTGTTAAAGGGTCAACGGAGGAAGTTGGACCGGCCGTTTTTCCTTGATCGACCGCTCCTCGGCTTCGCAGATTTCCACGGAGCTCAGGCCATCCAGCGCGGTGCATTTTTTTAAAGGCCGTCCGGCGCGAATCGCATCGACCAGATAGCTCAGTTCACCCACGTAGCCATCCACGCCTTCGCATTTGATTGTGCGCGGAGCCTGTCCCCGCTCATAGAGACGCAGTGCGTCAGCGCCGCGCCCCGAGTCAAAATCAGCGGTGGCATTTTCAAAATGCACGGTGTAACTCATGTTGAATCCGAAGCCGTCGCTCATGATCCAGCCGCCTTCGGCAAACACCACCGCACCGCTGGCCACTTCATACTGGGTCACCACGTAATCGATGGTCCCGCTGTAGATTGGAAATCCATGCGATGAAACGCTCAATGGCCGGCCAAAGCAATATTGCGCGAAGTCCGTGTCATGAATGTGAAGGTCCAGCAAGGCGCCGCCGGAAATTTCCCCCTTGAAGTAAGTTTCGCGTCCCCAAGCCGGCGCTTCGGACACGCGCCGAAACCGCGCCGCGAGCACTTTACCATAAGTTCCATCTTCAATGGCCTGCTTCACCCACGCCCATTCAGGCCAGAAGCGAATGCACATTGCAGGCATGAACAATCCCTTGGACCGAGCCGCTTCCTGGGCTATCTGCCGGGCCTGCGCCGAGGTCCGTGCCAGTGGCTTTTCGCAAACGACATGTTTGCCCGCCTTCAACGCGGCGATGGCCAGTGGCACATGCGCCTGTGTGGGCACGCATAAATCGATCAGGTCGATCTCCGGATCCGCCAGCAAATCCTCCAGCCGTTTGAAAGCCTTGACCTTGGTCATGTCCAGTTTCACCGGGTTTGTGTCGTTGAGGTTCCCGGCGACCTTCGACAAATCCCCGTCCAGCGGCAGGCGCACGGCATCACAAATGGCCGCCAATCGCACCCCTTCGATCTTGGCGTAAGCCTTAATATGAGTCACCCCCATGAACCCCATTCCAACTACACCCACGTTAATCATAATTTTCGATCCTTCATTTCAAAGTTAATACTCTAATTCCATTGCATCGATTTTGGTCATGACAAGTTCCAATCCGTCCGTTGCGCGGCCGTGATTCCAATACATTCATTTCAAGTGAACGCCGTCCAATCGCTCGACAAAATCAATAAAACCCGTCGCTTGGGATTTTAGACGTCCGAGAATCTCCGCATCTTCGATCCGCCCCTGTGGATTGAGAACTGACTGGATTCCGGGGATGAAAACGCGCTCAGGATAGACAAAGGCCTTGCGATAACCGAAGACCAGCTCCAATTCCTCGATCGGGCGCAACGCCCCCCAGATCCCCGCTGACAATCCGACGAAACAGACCGGCCGCTTGCAAAAGCTCTCCGGGAATTTGAGCATATCTATGAAATACTTGAGCACTCCCGGCATGCTGCCGTTGTATTCGGGCGTGACCACAATCAGCCCGTGGGCATTGACCACCGCATCCGAAAACTTTTTGAATGCCGCCGGTTTGACAGAGTAGGCGGACGGCAAATAAATCTCCTGCGGCATATCGGCCAGATCCAGGGTCTGCAATGGCACACCCAGATTTCGGTAAATTTCCTCAACTTGCGCAGAAACCTTGCGCGTATTGCTTCCCGGCCGGTTCGTGCCCACAATCAAGTTGATCATGCCGGCAGAATGACACACCTCCCCCAGACCTGCAAGCCCATGCCTCAATCGATGCAGGGGCCGAATAATTCCACGATGCGCGGCCCGGGATCGCGCATAAAATGCCGATGCATTCCGTTCTTGCGCCCGAACCGTGCGGTTCCTATGTTCCCGTCATGAAACTGAATGGTTTTCTGATTACCATGCTGGCCCTGGCGCTCGTCACGCTGGTGCCAAAAGCTCAGGATGCTGATGCGGCCGCCGCAGCAGCCCGGCGCCAGGCTGAAGAAGAGCGCTATCGCCGATTAAACTCGGCGGTGGAGGATTTGCAGGCCTCGCAGACAACCGTTTTAAAAAGACTTGCTGAAATGGGTCAGGAACTGCGCCAGGTGCGCGAAGATATTGACCGGCTCAAGACATCGAATCCCAACTACGCCACGCAGGAGGATATCAGACACCTGGCGAACAAGGTTCAGGAACTCGACCAGAAACGGGATGCGGAACGGCGCCAAATGCTCGAGAAATTGCAGAAAATAGCCGAAACTCCAATTCCCGCGCCACCGCGCGATTCGGTCAAGCCCCGGGCCAAACAACCGGAGGATACAGCGGCAGCCACCGAAATGAAGGGTTATGAATACGTGGTCCAGAAGGGGGACTCCCTCTCCGCCATTGTGGCCGAATACCGCAAGCAAGGGATCAAAGTCACCATGGACATGGTGTTAAAGGCCAATCCAGGCTTGAAAGCCAGCGCGGTTTATCCCGGTAAAAAGATTTTCATTCCCGATCCCGCCTTGAAATAAATTATTTTTTTCTTTGCAATCTCGCAAAGCTTGGGTAAGGTCGCGTCACAGCTTTTCTAACAAACTATGGCGCCGTGGTTATATCAGTTATTGTGTCTTGGGCTATCCACCATAGCCCTGATTGCATTAATTCTATGGTTGCCCACGCAATTGCACTACCGGATTACAAAAACCCATTTCGAAATCGTGTTGTTTGGGATTCCATTACGCTGGGTGCGCCTTCAGGACATCATACTCGTATCGAAAAGCCGCACCAAATGGGCCGAGCCATGGTCCAATACCTGGAAGGGTTCCCGCCGCCGCATCATCATCCAGAAACGCTGCGGATTTTTCAAAAACATCCTCGTCACCCCGCAGTTCCGATATGAGTTTAAGGTCGATTTGGAACATGCCGCCCTCAAGGCCAAAGGCAAACTCACGCCGGAAGACACGGGCATCCCTTCGGAGCCGCCTCAAACCGCGCGGGAATAGCTTTTAACCAGCCCTTTCGCTTGTCCAGCGGGGCCACTTTCGGCTTGTGTCCCCACGGTTTTTGCCACAGATTTTACGTCGCTTTGAACCCAATCCGCGATTTGAACAGAGCGACGGGCGCTTTATGCGCTTTTGCGCCGGGCATCGCCGCCATGGCCGGAACCAAAATCGCGCTTCAAAACTCCATTTCGTCGCACATTCCGCATTGTTAATCCTGATATCATTATGAAAGAAACACTGAAGAAAAGCGGTCTCACCCGCCGCAAGTTTTTAGGCACAACGTCCGCAGCCATTGCCGGGCTGACGATCATCCCACGGCATGTTCTGGGCGGCCCGAAATTTGTGGCTCCCAGCGATAAAGTAAACATCGCCCTCATTGGCTGCGGAGGCCAGGGCCGCACCAATGTCCGCGCCCTATTCCCACATGCGGACGCGCAAATCGTTGCGGTGGCCGATCCCATCGAATCGTTCAGCCTCGAGGAGTATTATTTTAAGGGCATGGGCGGCCGTAAGCCGGTGAAAGACGAGATCGAAAAGCATTTCTCAGAGAAAACCCCCAATTACAGCGTTGCCGAATACGAGGATTTCCGGGTCATGCTCGAGAAGGAAAAATCGATCGACGCCATTCTGTGCGCCACGCCCGATCACCTGCACGCCTACGTTTGTATTAACGCCATGCGTCAGGGCAAGCATGCCTATTGCGAAAAGCCGCTGACCCACAACATCTGGGAGGCCCGGCTCATTGCAAAAGTGGCCCAGGAAACCGGTGTGGCCACGCAGATGGGCAACCAGGGCCACTCGGGAGACAGCATCCGCCAGACCTGCGAATGGATCTGGGCGGACGCCATCGGTGAAATTCGCGAGGTTCATGCCTGGACCGCCGCTTCACGCTGGAATAAAAAATATTGGTCCGGCCGCCCGGCCCCGGAAGCAACCCCCGCCGGCGTGAATTGGGATCTGTGGATCGGACCGCGCGAGATGCGACCCTACAGCTCGGCTTACTCCCCGGTGAGTTGGCGGGACTACTGGGATTTCGGCACCGCGCCCATTGGCGACTTTTTCTGCCACAACTTCGATCCGGCCTGCTGGGCACTGGACCTGAAGGCCCCCACCAGCATCGAGGCTCACGGAGTAGGCGGTGTGGACGATTACATGGCGCCTCCAGGCGGCCTCTATACCTACCAATTCCCGGCGCGCGGCAATAAGCCGCCGGTGAAATTCACCTGGTACGAGGGCGGGCTGATGCCACCCCGGCCGGAAGGTTTGGAAGACGACGATCAACTCGGCGCCGGAGGCAATGGCACCCTGTTCGTCGGCTCCAAGGGGATGATCACCTGCCCCGGATGGGGCGGCGATCCGCGCATGCTGCCCGGCTCCAAGAACGACGTCTATGTCCGGCCGCCCAAGACACTGCCCCGCTCCAAAGGCCATCATCGCGACTGGCTCGATGCCTGCAAAGGCGGCGCAAAACCCAGCAGCAATTTCGAATACGGCGCCGGATTGACCGAAGTGGGCCTGCTGGGTCTGCTGGCCATGCGCGTGCAAAAGAAGATTTATTGGGACGCAGCGAATATGAAGGCGACCAACGCGCCGGAAGCAGAGCGCTTCATCAAGGAAAACTATCGCAAAGGTTGGGAAATCCCTGCCTGATAACGGCACATTGCCTTTATTGATTCAAAAAGAACCACGCACTGGCTGCGTGGTTCTTTTTTTGTTTCTTCCGGTGTCTTGAAAGTCCGCCCGCTTTTTGTTCAACGTCCAAAGATCGGATCGAATATGGCATTATTTGCGGACTGCAACACAACCACCAGGACCAGTGCCACAACAGCACCAAGGATTAGACGCCCGAAAAGTCGAATTGAAATGCGTGGGTGGATTCGCCAGAACCAAAACACCCCAGCCGCGACAAAAAACACCAGAAAAAACCAATCCAAGGTGTGGCCAGAATAGCTGAGGCCGACCGCCGACTGTGCTTCCTGAAATTCGGTGGCATCATGCCCCCGTCCCGCCAGCAGAAACCGCAAAGTGTAAAAACCAGGTATTGTCATTGCGCCCGCGAGCAACGCGGACCGGGTTGCGTCGGGCTTGAATAACAGCCAGCACATTGCCCCAATCAGAACGACCACCGAACCGATGATACCGCCCAGCGAAATCAGGTTCTGAGAGCCGGGTGGCGGGGGTCTAAGAAAATACTCCTTGGCCGGAGTGGGAATTGCCGGACATCCCTGCAACCACGCAAAAATACAGTGGCCAATCTCGTGGATATAAACCGCCCCCACAAAGGATCCGGCGAACAATAACCATGACTTCCAAAAAATGCCCCAGCCGGTGAAGGCCGACGCAACCGTTGATCCCAGGATCGTCTTGTTCATGGCTCGCTTTTCAAAAGATTTGAGTTTCTTTCAAATGCACACGCCCTGCGTTCACCCTGATACGCCTGAAACGGGCCGTTAACGGCCTTTGAGCACGAACACGGCCACTTCCGCGCGAAAGGTCGGGAGCATGCCAATCATGCGTTTATGCCTTAAGAAAATGGAGGCATCGACCTGCGTGCCGATGGAGTTGGCAAAATCGAGAAATTGAGGAATCGTGATCGCGCGGGCGCGGGATTCCCCGCTGTTCAGAATAGATCCCGAACCGCGGCCTGTCAGGGACCGCCAGCGCAACCGCCAATACCCGGCGTTCTCAAAAGAAATAATCACCCGCTGGCCCACGCGCAACATTTCTTGAACGACCGTCCTTGGATGATCCAAAAACGCCAGCGTCTGGCTCAGGATCACAAAATCAAACGCGGCATTGGAGTAGTCGGCAAGGC
This sequence comes from Verrucomicrobiia bacterium, assembly GCA_963664225.1. Classification (GTDB taxonomy): domain Bacteria; phylum Verrucomicrobiota; class Verrucomicrobiia; order Limisphaerales; family UBA1319. The sequence goes on along the minus strand of OY760937.1, from coordinate 4,845,807 downwards.
CTTCATCAATGTTGCCCTGGCGCACGGAAAGGCCCCTGCCGATGCAGGCGCGCACGTTGTCTTCACTCAGTTCCACGCCGCGGGCTTGCACCTGCTTTTGGCGCACCAATTGCTCAAGTAAAAATCCCTCGCCGCAACCCAGATCCAAAGCGCGCGAACCCGACGGAATCAACGTCAGGATCGCCTCCAAATCATGACGCACCGGGGTCTGCTCCCTAATGTGCGAAGCGGCTCCATCGATTTGTATCGTACTTGTCATCAGGCAAATTCAATCATTCCCGCAATGTGGCGATGCGGTTCATTCGCCCCCTGCATATTCCAGGAGTCATTCCATCGCATGCCAGCGGGTCAACCAAAGGCTGGCTCAACGGCCAGATTCCATTGTGCCTCATTATTCAGGCCGAAATGAGAAAACCGCAAATGGAAAATTCCAGACACAAAAAGCCTCGGGGCTTTAATGCACGGGAATAAAAGTCCGTTTTTCGGGGACTCCAAGTCTCAAGAAACGGCCGGAATATCCTGCGAGCGGTATCCCCTGCAGATTACTCCAACTTTCTTGAGTCGAAAAACTATTATTGAGCTTCGATTTTGATCGTATGGGTCACGGGAACGAACGCCTTGCGGACGGCTTCCGCCAACGGGGCGCGTGTTTCCTCCGTTAATGCCACGGTCGCCGCCAAATCCGCCTGGCCCTCAGGACCGTGGAATAAATCCTTGATCTGGCGTGTCTCATAATTCTGCTTGGCCGCCACGGTCTCATCCACTTTCTTGAACGCCTCACTGAAAGGGTTGTTCGCAAAATCCTCGGCAAGGTTGATGCCTTTGGTCAATTGGTCCGCTGAGTAATCGCGGCTCTCGGCGCCCCACGTAACCCGGTACTTGTCCGCAGTCCCGTTTTTCACAATCAACATCAGGCGATTAAGCTCCTCATTAAAGGGCACCAGGGCCATGCCCGAGCGCAACGCGTCGTCCCTGGAAAGCTCCGCTGCCGGAGCGCAGAAGGGATACTTTCGGCTGGTAATCGTCAGAACGCCGTCCTTGAAAGAATCCATGGTGTGCCCCAGAGACACTCCCGCCTCGTTGGCCTTGAGGTCCACGACATAGGTGCCAATTTCGCCCGGTAGCGCCATGGCATGCAAATACGCATACGCCATCACCAGATGACCAGCCCAACCTGGATGCACGCCATCCTTGCCGGCAATGCCGTAGTCGGGTCCGAATTTTTGTTGCGCCGTAAATCCACTGGTCAGCATGGGCCAGAACACATCGGCGAATCCCACTTTCTCATTTCGGGCGATCTCAATATCGATGTTGCGCAGCATGCACAAACTTTGATTCATATCCGAAATCGTGGCGTCGGTGGCCTGGGTCCATGTGGGTTTTTTCCCAATGCACCCCGGCGAGCCGATGATGACGCGGACGCCCGCATCCTTAAAGGCATGGACCATCGATTCTGTGGAATCGCGATAGCGCTTTCCAATTTCCTCCTCGTAGGCCCGATACCCGTGATCATTCATTCCGTAGCAGGTGGTGGCCACATTGGGATGGAATTGCAGGCAGTCATTGCTCATGCGCCCCAAAAAGCCCGGCGTCGTCTCCCCGCTCCAGCCATATTGACGGACCGTGATCCCCAGTTCGGGCGTGGCAACCGTTAAATAGGTCTCCATGATCCGCGAATACATCTTTTGCTCGGTGATCGAATCTCCGCAAATGGCAAGGCGATCTCCACGCTTGAGCATCAGGCCGGAAGGTTCCGGCGCTTTGACCGGCTCATATTTTGCAAAGAAAGCGTCCCCGGGTTTGACTTCCAAGGCATCGTCCGCCGCAAACACCGTTGTCCACAGGGCGATTAAAGAAGCGGCGCTGACACAAAACGCTGGAAATAAGCGGGTATTCATAAAAACATCGTTGCTTTGGATTTAATGCGGACAAGGTGTAATTTATTGGCCGCCCCCGTCAATCCCAAAACCCAGCTCACTTGGGGACACTTTTTGCTGCTGGAGTGAGGCCCGTTTCATTTCGGCAAACACCCTTAACGGCTTCTTTTATTCCGCCTGGATAGGCGCTATTTGATTTGCGTTCATAACATTTTTTGCAGAAATTCGATCCATGAAATCTGAACAACGCAGGAGATGTCATTCGCATTTCCTTTCATGAATATTTGAAGGCTTTTCCCATTTTGAACCACTATGAAATACCGTCTCCGTGATCCTTTTTTTATCCTGTCGCTGCTCGCGCTTTGTCTCGCATTCGGAACCAGCCTATTCGGTGATTCCGTGAATCGGACATTGGCCGAATGGTCATTTGACCAGGAAAACAACCTTAAGGGGTGGGCCGTCAACGGAGATACCACAAACGCCACGGTTCGGGATGGGGCCTTATCCTGCCGGACCACGGGAGACGATCCGATCCTGGAACTTCAAACGCCCTTTGAATTCGCCGCATCGCCCCGGCAGATCATCGAAGTGCGGCTGAAGGCAGATCACAGCGGCATGGCCGAGTTTTACTGGAGCAATACAAACCAGGGAAAATACGGCGGTTTTACAGGTGAAAAGCGCACGGATTTCCAGGTCGTTGGCGATGGCCAATGGCATCTCTACCGGCTTTTCCCATTCTGGCAGACAGAAGGAAAAATCATCCGGTTGCGTTTCGATTTGTTCGGCAGCTCGCAATTCTCGATTCAATACATTCGGATTGCAGAACTGCCAGCCACCACTCCTGCAGAAACACCCGTGTTTGATTTCACCGGGGGGATGGCGAATTGGATGGCCATCGGATCCGTTGCTGTCTCCAACACGCCCGGCGGTTTGAATGTGACGGCGGAGTCATCGAACGATTTTCTTCTGGGCCCGCCCTTGCAAGTGGAGACTGTCGATAAAACCTATGTTTCCATCCGCATGAGCGCCACACAGGGAAAACAAGCACGGGTGATTTTTGCGACAGACAAAACCTCCGGCATGCACGCGCATTATTTTCCCATTATCCCCGATGGAATGGAACACACCTACAATCTGGATATGCTGGCCGCACCGGACTGGAAAGGCCGGGTTCTCGCACTGGGACTTCAACCTTCGGATGCTCCTGGAGCCTTAACAACAGTGCGCTCACTCGCGGTTGCCACCGGGCCCCAAGGACCGCCCCAACTCTCGGTTCTGAGCTTTGGCTTGGACGAGGCGGCACCGCGTGCAGGCGTCCCTGCAAAAATCACGGCCTTGATTTCCAACACGGGAGGCGAGGCCGCCACCCACTTGCGAGCCAGCCTCGCAACGCCGGAAGGCATCCATATCACGGCCTCTCCCCAACCGGATGCGATGCCAACGCGTCTGGGCTACTCCGAAGAGGTTTCATTGAGTTGGACGGTGGAATGTTCACAACCGAGTTCTGGATTGGCCAGCTTGATCTTATCGGCAGACAATGTCGAAAGTGTCACCAACCAAGCCGTAATATCGTTCGCGGCGTTGCCGCATCTGCCAAAGGCCGACTATGTGCCAGTGCCCAAACCCGTGCGCGGAAAATATGATGTGGGCGCTTATTATTTCCCGGGGTGGCAAAGCCGAAGCCAATGGCAGCCGATTGAGCGTTTTCCCGAGCGCAAGCCGATGCTGGGCTGGTATCGCGAGGGCAATCCGGAGGTGGCCGACTGGCAAATCAAATGGGCTGTGGAACACGGCATCACCTATTTCGCCTATGATTGGTATTGGACGCAGGGTTCGCGCCAGCTCGAGCACGGCCTGCACAAAGGTTTGTTCAATGCCCGTTATAAAAACCTGCTCAACTTCTGCCTGCTCTGGGCCAATCATAACGCGCCCAAGACGCATTCCGTCGAAGATTCCCTGGCGGTGTCGCAATTTTGGATCACCCATTATTTCCAGCGCCCCGAATATTACCGCATCGATGGCAAACCCGTCGTGATCATCTTCAGCCCATACAACTACAAAAACGACATGGGTGTCGCCGGGGTCAACAAGGCCTTTGAGGTCATGCGCGAGGAGTGTCGCAAGGCCGGACTGCCGGGACTCTATCTCGTCGCGTGCGTGGGCAATGCCCGCCAGGTGGAAGGAGAGAATTACGATGCCGTGACCGCATACAACTGGCCTGGCTTGGGGGTATCCGGCTCCGATAATAAGGCTCCCTATTCCAGTCTCGTTCCCGCCTATCACGATCATTGGTCCCAATTACTGAAGGAAGATTCGTTGCCGATCCTGTTACCCCTTAGCGGTGGCTGGGATAGTCGCCCCTGGCACGGAGATTCCTCTCTGGTTCGTTACGGTCGATCCCCCGAGTTGTTCAAACAACACCTTCAGGACGCCCGTAATTTTCTGGAAACCAATTCCACCAACTCGCGCGTCCTGCCGTCGATCCTGATTGAGGCCTGGAATGAATGGGGCGAAGGCTCCTATATCGAACCTCACAAGGAATTCGGTTTCGGCTACCTGGACGCCATCCGGGATGTCTTTACCGATGCCCCGGCCGAACATGCGGACCTGGCCCCGGTGGATGTTGGCATGGGGCCTTATGATCTGGCGTCTGACACATCGTTTAAAACCAAATGGACCTTTGAGAAAGATTCCACGGACTGGAAGAACACGATGCATCTGGACCAGGTCCGGGTGGACTCCGGCTCACTAAAGGCCGTAACCGTTGGGAACGATCCCGCTTTCTTTGGACCTCCCACTCAGGCGCGGGCCGGAGAATTCTCCCATGTCTGCGTGCGGATGCGGTTGAGCAGTGTCTCTGGAGCGATCACCAACGATACCGCCCAGCTTTTTTGGCGCACCAAACGCTGGCCCGAAAGCGAAGCCAGCAGCCTCCGTTTTCCGATATTTGTCGATGGCCAGTGGCATGATTATGAATTGCCCGTGAAGAATAACCAACGCTGGACAGGCATCGTCACCCGGCTCCGACTGGACCCGGGAAACCAAAGCGGCGTTCACGTGGAAATCGAACAAATTCTATTAAAGCCAATCGCCTCCCCTGCCCTGCATGAATCCAATGCTGGAGTGGATCTTCAACTCACGGGCGACTGGCAACTGCAGGTGTCCGTTCCGGCTTCACTCAAAGGCTCCAACATGGTGGCCACGGTGGCGATCACCACGCCTGCGTATCGAGTTGTTGAGAACGAACGTTATGATCGTCTGCCTCAATTCAATACCAATGCGGGCGGTTGGAGCAAGGGGGCTGTCCTGCGCGGCGTGTTTGCCCAGGAATGCAGCACACCGGGCCTGCTGGATCCTGCGAGCCTAACGCTGTGTGCCGGAACCGAACCTGATTCCACTCTTTTTGAATCTGGAAAAGATTATGACGCTGACCTTGCATGGGGCACCATCGGCCGACTCCCCCAAGGCCGGATCGGCGAGATTCAGCCGGTATTTGCCTCTTATCGACACGGCTTGTTGCGGATTGATTCCGTGGTGCTCGCATCCGAAGGGCGCATTGTCATCCGACAGGGCGAACCGCGCGCGTCGGCTCCGCTTCCGCCCAAAATCGAGACGGGCGATACGTTGCTGGCCAACCTGTACCTGCCGGGAATGATTTCAAGATTAACTACGGATCATCTATTTCCCATTCTTGAAACGGCGTATCCCGAGCCGCCAAAACCATCCCCAAGCATCGCCGAAACGCTTCTGCCGAAAACAACGGCCAAGTTGCGCGAAGGCGGTCCTGTGCGCATTCTGGCCTGGGGCGATAGCGTGACCGATGGGAGTTATCTGGCCCAGGTGGTGCGAGGCCGCTGGCAGGAGCAGTTCGTCGCTCGATTGCAGAGCCGTTTTCCAAACGCCAAAATAGAGCTGATCACTGAAGCCTGGGGCGGCCGCAACACGTCGAGCTACCTCCAAGAACCGCCGGGCAGCGTCCACAACTACAAGGAAAAGGTGCTCGCCCAAAAGCCCGACCTGATCGTCTCCGAGTTTGTCAATGACGCCGGCATGAATCCGGAGCAGGTCGAGCAACGATACGCCCAACTGCTGGCCGACTTTCAATCCATCAATGCGGAATGGATTGTTCTCACGCCGCATTATGTGAGACCTGACTGGATGGGTCTGACGAGGGAACGCGACTGCGACGAGGATCCGCGCCCCTACGTCAAGGGCCTGCGCGAATTCGCCGCCAAACACCATGTCGCTCTTGCTGATGCCTCCCTGCGCTACGGTCGTCTGTGGCGCCAGGGGATCCCCTACAACACGATCATGGTTAATTCCATCAATCACCCCGATCAACGCGGCATGAAACTCTTCGCGGACGCGCTCATGGAGCTTTTCCCTTGACCGTTAGTCGCCACTCCGACAGCACAGCGCTTTTGGCGGCCATTTCCGCCTTATTCAGTGGTTATCTTGCAGGAAGTTATTGAATCCCGATGCCAGTCGCCATGCACTGATCAATGCGCGTCAACCGGCGCATTCGAATGGTGCGGGATTCTCTTGAAGCGGAAGACCACCGGGATGCACGCGAGACAGCACAGACCGAACAAGCGGAAGTTGTCCACAAAAGCCCAGAGGCTGGCTTGTTGAAGGACTTTCCCGTAGAGAATCTGGCGGGATTGCATGGTGGCGGCGACAGGGTCACTGTGCGAGGCCAGGCCGGCTTGAGTGACTGCGAATTGGTGCATGAATGCCGGGTCATAGGGAGTGGTATGAACGACCATCATCGCCTGGTGGATTTGCGAGTGCCGCGCCAGCATCGTCGTGACAAGCGCAATGCCGAGACTGCCGCCGATGTTGCGCATGAGATTGTAAAGTCCTGTCGCATTGCCCATTTGGTCCTGTCGCATGTAGGCGACTGCCGAGGTGGTCAGCGGCACAAAGATGAAGCTGATGCCGATGCCATTGACCACGCTGGGCCAGATTATGTGAGCCATATCGGCCGAGAGGTTAATATTTCCCAGCATGAAAGACGACACGGCCACCAGAAAGAAACCGATGATGAGCAGGTAGCGATTTCGCACGCGTCCGACCAACCGGCCCATCACAATGGTGGTGACGAACGCGGCAATTCCGCGCGGGCTGAGTGTCAGACCGCTGCCGAGCGCCGTATAACCCATAAGCGTCTGCAAATAGATGGGGATCGCCGCGGTGGTGCCGTAAAGCACCACGCCCACCATCGTAATCAGCAGCAGACCCGTCGAAAAATTGCGATTCCCCAGCACGCGCAAATCCACGACCGGATGCTCGACCCGGAACTCCCAGAATAAAAACACGATCATCGCCATTGCCGAGATGGCGGTCAGCCAGCAAATCAAGTCCGACCCAAACCAATCTTTTTCCTGGCCCTGGTCCAGAATGATTTGAAGCGTCCCCAGCCAGATGGCCAGCAGGGCAAAACCGGCGAAATCGACCCGCGCGCGCTGATTTCGCCCGATATAGGGCGGATCCTCGATGAGTTCCTCTCCCAGGAGGAACGCGAGGATTCCCACAGGCACGTTGATGTAGAAAATCCAGCGCCAGGAATAATTGTCCGTGATCCAGCCGCCGAGTGTGGGACCGAGGATTGGCGCCACAATAATGCCCATGCTGAACGCCGCCATGGCCGCGCCCCGTTTGTTCACAGGAAAGCTCTCCAGCAAAATCGCCTGGGCGATCGGCACCATCGCGCCGCCGCCCAACCCCTGCACGATGCGCGCCACAATTAAGAATCCAAGGCTTGTGGCCATCCCACAAAGGACCGATGCGAAGGTGAACAGCACCACACAGAGCAAAAACAACCGTCGACGGCCAAAATAATTTCCCAGCCAGCCGGTCATGGGCAGAATGATGGCATTGGAAACCAGATAGCTCGTCAGCACCCATGTGGCTTCCTCAGGCGTGGCGGAAAGGTTGCCGCCGATGTGCGGCAGCGCGACGTTGGCGACTGAAGTGTCCAGCACTTCCATGAACGGCGCCAGCATCACCGCCAGGGCGATCAGCCATGGATTATGCTTTGGACGCCACTCGGCCGCGGCGGTTGGTTTCAGGTCGGCCATGGGAATTGTGGCGCCTCAATTCTGCAGATGGGCGATCACTCGGGCCAGGCCCAGAGTCGTCAGCACCGCCAGCACGAGCGCTCCGATCCACAAAACCATTGCTGGTAGCACAAAGGCGCTGGTGCGCACGGATGGGATGACTGACATGCCGGGACCAAGAGTCCGGTCGGGCGCCGGTGGATCGTCAAAGAGAATCTTCACCGGGACGCGCTGAACGACCTTCACGAAATTTCCAACCGCGTTCTCCGGCGGCAACATGCTGAAGCTTGCCCCGCTGCCGGCCATGATGCTGTCCACATGGCCCTGCCAGCTCTTGCCGGGGTAGGCGTCGATATGAATCTCCACTGCCTGCCCGGGACGCACCTCTGCGAGCTGAGTTTCCTTGAAATTGGCCGCGATCCAGACGTTTGTTGGCACCAATGCGAGTAGCGATTGGCCAACCTGGACATAGTCCCCTGGCTCGACCGCTTTGCGGGTCACGCGCCCGTCGCAGGGCGCCACGATATGCGTGTACGAAAGATCCAATTCGCCGACTTCCTTGTCCGTGCCCGCCTGTTTTGTCTTCGTCAAGGCGCTGTTCACCATCGTCAATGTAAGACCGACCTGCGCCCGCGCTTCGGCGACCTGCGATGTCGCCGCATCCGCCTTCTGTTCACCAGCAATGCGATCCGCCGCCGCCGATTCGGCCTCGGCGCGCGCACGGTCGAATTCGCCCGCTGACACCACACCCTTTTCGCGCAGAATTTCGTTTCGTTTCAGATCGGCCTGGGCGCGATCCGCGGTGGCCCTGGAAGAGTCCGCATGGGCCTTTTCCTGGCGCTGATTCGCCTCGGCGGTTTCCAGCCGCGCCTTCATCAAAGCCAGACCGGCCTGGGCAGAGTCGAGGTTTGCGTTGGCCGCGGCGATTGCATCCCGCTTTAGAGCCAGGCGCATTTCATAGTCGCGGGGATCCAATTCCACCAGAGCGTCCCCTTTTTTCACCAGTTGGTTGTCATTGACATGCACAGCCTGGACCTGCCCGGCGACCCGTGGAGCCACGGACACCACATGCGCCTGAATAAACGCATCGTCTGTCGATTCATGCGTGAAGGTCATGACGGTGTACTGGAGGCCGTAGAAGAAACCCACGGTCAGCAGGGCGCCGGCCATGAACAGAAGAATCAGACGCGCGGCCGGCTGCGCCTTTTTTTTCCGCGATCCCACATCGGGTGTGGTTCGTTCTTCGAATGCGATCGGTTTTTCTTCGTTCATGCGCTCAAATCCAAATATGCACTTAACATCCTGACAATTGTGGTGTTTATATAATCACACATTTCTTTTTGTCAAGCAATGGTTGCTAGAACAATTGCGCGCGCAGACTCGCCATAGACGCTGAGGCTGTCAATGCCAGGAATTGCGCTTGTCCAAGTTATTTTACATTCTTTCCATTTACATTCTTTGGAAAACGTTCCAATTGGGTCAATAGCGGCAACGGTTTTTCAAACCGGAACCCTAGAATTGTTTGGTCAGGGAACCGTTTGCGTGGCAGGCTTTATATTCAGAGCGACATGGACATGAAAAACACACCTGAATCGAGTGGATGGCGGCCGGATGGCTGGCAGGAAAAGGCGGCGGCGCAGCAGCCGGTTTATCCCGACGCCGAGGCTTTGCAGGCTGTTCTGAAGCAGCTTTCCCACCTCCCCCCGCTGGTGACCAGTTGGGAGGTCGAGAGCCTCAAGTCTCAACTGGCCGAAGCCGCGCGCGGCGAGCGTTTTCTCCTCCAGGGTGGCGATTGCTCGGAAAGCTTTGAGGACTGCGAAGCGGTGTTGATTACCGCAAAGCTCAAAGTGCTTCTCCAGATGAGTCTTGTGCTGGTGCAGGGTGGCCGCAAACGGGTGATCCGTGTCGGCCGTTTCGGAGGCCAATACGCCAAACCGCGTTCCTCAAACACTGAAACCAAAAAGGGAGTCACCCTCCCGCCTTATCGCGGCGACCTGATCAACCGGCCGGAATTCGATCTTGCCTCGCGGACACCCAATCCGACCTATCTATTGCGTGGCTACGAACATGCGGCCTTGACCGTCAATTTCATCCGCGCGCTCATCGATGGCGGCTTCGCCGACCTGCACCATCCCGAGTATTGGGATCTGGAATTTGTCCGCAAATCTCCCCTGGCAGCGGAATACACGCGAATGGTCGAGAGCATTACCGAATCGGTGCGGTTCATGGAAACGCTCACCGGCAACAGCCTGGCCCAGATGAACCGGGTCGATTTCTTTACGAGCCATGAAGGCTTGCATCTGCTTTACGAGCAGGCCCAGACCCGGCAGGTGCCCCGCCGCAGCGGCTGGTATAATCTCAGCTCCCATTTCCCCTGGATCGGCAATCGCACCCGCGCCCTGGGCGGCGCCCACCTTGAATATTTTCGCGGCATCCAGAATCCGATAGCGGTGAAAATAGGCCACCCCATCGAACCCGATGAGGTGCTGGCGTTGTGCGACCTTCTCAATCCACTAAACGAACCCGGTCGGCTCACGTTCATTCACCGCTTCGGGGCCGATCATGTTGAGAAATCCCTGCCCCCTGTCATTGAAGCGGTGCGAAGCCGGGGCAAGGACGTTCTCTGGAGCTGCGATCCCATGCACGGAAACACCGAAGTCACTTCCACGGGAATAAAGACCCGGCGGTTCGAAAAGATCCTTTCCGAACTGGAGCAGTCCTTTGCCATTCACCAACAGTGTGGATCCCATCTGGGCGGGGTTCACTTCGAGCTGACCGGGCAAAATGTGACCGAGTGCATCGGCGGGTCCAGCGGCATTACCGAAGCTGACCTGGGCCGGGCGTATCTGACCCCGGTCGATCCCCGGCTGAATTGCGAGCAGGCGCTGGAAATGGCCTTCTGCCTCTCGCGCCTGATGGCACGCAAGCGTGGGCATGCGCGCCGCGGATGAACTTTGGCACTTTGGAAATTGCAGCGGCGGGAAATATGCCGGTCGATCAGGTTGCGGTCAAATCCGGTCGATTAAATTTTGCATGGCCTCTTCCTGCTGTTCGATCGATTCCATGAGCTTGAACTGAGTGCGGCATCGGTCGAGATTGTGCCCCGGCCGGTGCACGCGAAAATATTTGTCGCCCGCAAGGTAATCCGTGAGAAACCGCAAACCGATGGTAAAGGTGATCAATTTGCCCGAAAAGGCCAGGAGCGCCTTTTCCGTCGGAGTCAGAAACTCACCGGCCGCCTCGAGATAACCGCGCGTCAGGGCCTCAAACATCGGCATTTGCATTTGAACGCGCGACAGATCCTTCTCATCCTCGAGGGTGGAACTGGTGGTGGTGCGCACCATATCGCCGAAATCGTACAACACCAGACCGGGCATCACGGTATCCAGATCGAGCACGCAGATCTGGCTGCCTGTCGCGTTGTCGAGCATGACATTGTTGAACTTGGTATCATTATGCGTGATCCGCTCCGGTATCTGGCCGCTGGCCAGCGCATTCAAAAGAACATCCACAATCCCCTCATGCCGCAGGGCAAAATCGATCTCCGCCGCGGCGCTCTGGGCCCGATTGCAATGATCCTCTCCTGCAATCTTTTGAAAATGGTCAAAGCGCTTGCGCGTGTTATGAAATCCCGGAATGGTCTCGACCAGGCGTTCGCCGGGCAGATCCACCAATAAACTTTGAAAATTGCCGAAAGCGCAACCGGCCTGAAAAGCCTGCGCGGTTGTTTGCACCGCCTCAAAAGTTTGCGCCCCTTCGACGAAGAAAAACGTCCTCCAATAGTCCCCATCCCCATTCCTGTGAAACGGACGCCCGTCCCGTGCCGGCACCAGGATCAGCGCCTTACGTGTCACATCCCGCTCGCCGCGACTGGAGAGCTTGTTGCGGATGTGGGTGGTCACGCGGGTCAAGTTGTTCATCAACGACTCCGGGTCCTTGAACACGTTCTGGTTGATCTTCTGATGGATATAACGCACCCGCGTTCCCGCCTGGGCATACGTGGCAGCGAAGGTTTCGTTGATATGACCGATTTTACAAGGCTCGGCGTGGAGTATTTCGCCATAAATTTGAAACTGGCGAGATATGTCCTCAATAAAATGTTCCTGATCCATCGACATAAATTCAGATAAAAGCGATTTCCACTGAATGAAAAACACACCCATGCCATCCAGGACGTGTGTTCACAAAGCAATGAATGGGACACTGCACGAGGGGCTTTGCCAAATCAATGAAAAATCCAGATGCCAAAGCCTGTCACCGTCCTTAAAACAGCTTTTAACTTCCTGCCAACGCCCCTGCCGCAAAGCTTTTCCTAGACGACCTTGATTTTCGAAGGGTCCGCGATGGGCCTGGGCCACTTCATTTTCAACCCCTCAAGAACTTCCGCCACATGCCGCGCGATGACATAGTCCCGATACCATTTATGATCGGCCGGCACCACATGCCAAGGCGCGCAGGTCGTGCTGCAGCGGTTGAGCATCTCCTCAAAGGCCGCCTGATAGGCATCCCAATGGGCGCGCACCTTCAAATCGTCCTCGGAAAACTTCCAGTTTTTCCGCGGGTCCTGCAATCGCTCCTCAAAGCGCCTGGCCTGCTCCTCCTTGCTGATATGCAGGAAATATTTCAGCAACAGGACGTTGTTCTCCGAGAGATAACGTTCGAATGCGTTGATCTGGTCGTAGCGCTTTTTCCAGACTTTTTCCGGCTGCAGATTCATCACCCGCACGATCAAGACCTCCTCGTAATGCGAGCGATTGAACACCCCGATATACCCAAACCTCGGCACCGCCTTGTGCACCCGCCACAGGTAATCATGCGCGCGCTCTTCGGAGGATGGCGCCTTGAAATTCGTCGTATCCACGCCGGCTGGATTGACAAATTCCAGCACCCGTTTGACCGCGCCGTCTTTGCCGCTGGCATCCATGCCCTGAAAAAGGATGACAACCGCACGGTCCGCGTTGGCATAGAGTAGCGTCTGCAAGTCCCCAATGCGCTTGCCGTATTTCTCGGTTTCTTCACGCGCATCGGCCTTCTCCATGCCATTGTGAAAATCCGGCTTCAAATTCTTGATCTGAACCTTCCCTGTAATCTTAAAAGGCTGTTTCATGTTTTGATTAATGGTTCCCTGACTAGCATCCGCCGACCCTTTCATGGGGTCCCAATCCACTCAATTCCAACCCTCTTATTTGCACACCTGCGACGTTGCAACCAGATTGGAAATCGCGCCTCCCTTGGCCATCGGCTGGCAAGGAAGCCACCGGAGCCGACGCGCTTTCACGCTTTCAAATGCCCAGATTGGACAGTGTCCGGCAAAAGGAATTGACGGCCTGCACCAGGCCGGGATGCGTATTCTCAAATCCATTGACCGATGCCTGAAGCCCTTCCACGGAGAGGCGGAGGAGCTGCGGATTCTGTTCCGCGCGCACCGCCTCATGGGCCGTGACCGCCGCAAAACCCGCTATGCTTTGAGCCTGATCGGACTGACCTTGCGGCAAAGCGGATATTTCCCGCTTTATTTCAGACACCAGCTTCAACAATTCACCTCTGGTTTCTTCGTTGACGTTGGGCGCACCGGTGATCTTTTTTTCCAATTCCTCAATCCTGTTATGTATCATAGCAGCCTCATGGATGACCTGAATAATCTACACCCGCAACGAATCCATCGTCAAAGCGGCATTTAACCGGCTGATTTAAAAGTTTATATTGACTCTAACGCGCCTTCGGCCTGATCGCCCGAAAGGGCCTTCACCGGCTTCCGGAATCGCTCGCGGGCTTGAAGCATGGCGCTGCAAACAAAGCCATCTCTTGAGATTTTAAACGAGCCAATGCCGGTTGACGCAAAAATGGAGTCTGGCGGAAATCAGGAAGTCCTGCCTGGGAAGCGCACGGTCACGGTCGTTCCCGTGCCTGGCTCGCTTGCGATGGACAAAGTGCCGCCGTGAATTTCCATTAAACGCCGCGCGATCACCAAACCCAGGCCTGAGCCTTGTTGTTCGTAAACTTTGCGCTCGAACTGCATGTAGGCGCCAGTGCGCGCGATTTGTCCGGCGGACATCCCCCGCCCCTGATCTTCGATTGAAACGGCATAGCCGTCGCGTGTCACACTGCCACGCACCACGACCGGGGTGCCCGGTTCTGAAAACTTAAAGGCGTTGCCGGTCACCTCACCGATGACCTTGCGCAAATACTCGTCGAGCATGGCCACGGAACCCTCCTCAATCTCCACCTGCAAATCCGCCGCCCGTTCGGTTTTGGTGGCCAGTGTGGTGGCCTCCAAATGGATGATTTCCCTGGCGTTCGTCGTCAGTCCTTCCTTGAGTTGGGCCACTCTTTCCATGTCCGCGGCAAGAATCTCGATCTGGGCGTAAATCAAATAATTTTCGATCACCCGGTGCAGGCGCTCGGCGGATGTCGCGATGGCCCGTCCAATTTCGGAGATTTCCTCGGGCTGCATTCCTGTAGTATCCCCGGTAAGAAGGTCTGCAAAGCCTATGATCCCGCTTAGCGGGGTGAATAATTCATGCGGCATGGCCAGGCTGATGTTGGTCCTGAGTTCAGAAAGCTTCTTTTCCGCCTCCTGCCTGATGGCCTGCTGCATCTTGATCCGGGCCTCGACGGTGGCCAGAAGCTCCTCTATGCTGAACGGCTTGGGGAGGTAATCGTCCGCGCCCATGTTCATACCCTGGCGCATTCCCGCGTTGTCAGGCCGCCCGGTCATCAACACAATGGGAATCGCCGTCGTGGTGGGTTCGCGGCGCAGTGCCGCCACGGTTGCATAACCGTCCATGCACGGCATCATCACATCGCATAAAACCAGATCGGGAAGGTGGTTTCGAGCCATATCGACACCCACCTGGCCGTTTTCCGCCTCCAAGCCCGTAAAACCTTTGGTCCGCAACGCCGCCAATATGAGCTGGCGCAATGGCGCTTCGTCGTCGATAACCAATATTTTATGCATTTGGGAAACGGTGGTCCTTACATTCAATTATTACATTTTTAAAATTTACGCTCAAGATAAAAGGTCACCCGCCCCGAAAACAATTCCCTCACCAAAGCATAAACCTGCGGCTAAGGAAGATAGGAGCAAATATACTCGCAAATACCCTGGCGCACCTCAATATCGAAACCCGAATGGGCGGGCACCTCAAAGGCCTGACCCGCTCCGAACGAAGCCTTGGTCTGTTGTCCGTCAATTTGGATAACGCAATCTCCGGCGACCAACTCCATCCGCTCCGACGCTTCGGTCCCAAAATGGTATTTACCCGGATAGATAAGTCCCAAGGTCTTCTTCGCGCCATCTTTGAACAGGACCGTGTGGCTCACCACTTTACCGTCAAAATAAACATTGGCCTTGGTAACAACGGAAACAGCTTCGAACTTCTCAGGTAGTTTGGACATGTGTGGATTGATTAATATTCAGAATTGATTTTGGAAAACGATGGTCGTCAGGCGCCCGTTCCATTGAGCGACTGGGGTTAGTTCAAAGGGCGCAGCCAGATGTTGCGGTAACGCACTGGATTGCCATGGTCCTGGAGCATCAAAGGGCCTTTGACCACCGCGCCTGTAAAGGCGGCCGACGTGGTGGAGCCTTTGACCGGGACATGGTCCTGCACCAGAATCCCGTTCAGAAACACCGTGAGGGAACCCGGTTCCACGCTTTTGCCATCCGCAGCCGGCCTTGGCGCGTGAAAGACAATGTCGTAAGACTGCCACTCTCCCGGCTTGCGGCAGGCATTCACCAAAGGGGCAAAGTTACTGTAGAACGCCCCGGTCATACCGTCGAAATAGGTTTTGTTATGGTAGCAATCGAGCACCTGAATTTCATACCGGCCCTGGAAATACACCCCGCTGTTCCCGCGGCCCTGGCCTTCTCCCTCAACCTTTTGCGGCGAGGCCCATTCCAGATGCAATTGCACATCCCCGAATACTTCCTTTGTAAAAAGACTGCCGGTGCCGTTGACCGTGGCGCAGCCTCCGGCCACCTCCCACCGTGCCTCGCCGCCCTTTTCACCGCGCCATTTGGAAAGATCCTTGCCGTCGAAAAGCACCACTGCGTCGGACGGGGCTCCACCTGCGGCGCCGGGATCGACCTCCTGAGGCTCCCTGGCCTTATCCGCCGCCAACGCCGCAAATCCAGCGCACGCAAGAATCAAAACCACGCCGGTCGCGCGCGCCAGACAGGCCTTGAAATTGGATTGGTTCATCGTCATGCATGGCATTGAACAGGACCGGAGCCTGATTGCAATGATAATGTGCCGTCCCAAGAACACCAAATCCGCCATTGAAAGAACGCGGGAGAATCCTGAAAAGACCGATCCGATGCGCAAGCATGCGAAAAACCTCAAATCAAACAAAAATCATCTCGCCTTTTGCCATGATTTAAGGTCATGCTCATGTTGGCCTGACCGCAAAGGCGGGCGTCATTTTACACAAAACGATTATGTCAAAAAAGGCTCTAATCACCGGCATCACCGGCCAGGATGGCTCCTACCTGGCGGAATTATTGCTTTCAAAAGGCTACGAAGTGCATGGCATTATCCGCCGTGCCAGCACCTTTAACACCGGACGCCTGGACGCGATTTATGCGGATCCCCACTCCTCCAAAAGCCGCCTGTTCCTCCACTATGGTGATCTGAGCGACGCAAGCGGCCTCTCCCGTCTGATTGGCCGCATCCAGCCCGAAGAAGTTTACAATCTCGCGGCTCAAAGCCATGTGCGCGTGAGCTTTGACAGCCCCGAATACACCACCGACATCACCGCCACGGGAGTCATCCGCCTCCTTGAGGCCATTCGCGAAACCGGCATCCGACCTCGTTTCTACCAGGCCTCATCCAGCGAAATGTATGGCAAGGTCCGCGAAGTGCCCCAGACCGAGACCACCCCCTTCTACCCGCGCAGCCCCTATGCCTGCGCCAAGACTTACGCCTACTGGATTACCGTCAACTATCGTGAGTCCTACGGCATGCACGCGAGTAATGGGATCCTTTTCAACCACGAATCCCCACGCCGGGGCGAGACCTTTGTGACCCGCAAAATCACGCGCGCCGTCGCCCTCATCAAAGCGGGACTTCAGGACAAACTTTTCCTGGGCAATCTCGACGCCAAACGCGATTGGGGCTTTGCCAAGGAATATGTCGAAGCCATGTGGCTCATCCTCCAGCAGGACCAGCCTGATGATTACGTCATCGCGACCAATGAAACCCATTCCGTGCGCGAGTTCCTCGAGTGCGCCTTTGGTCATGCGGGCCTGGATTGGCAAAAGCATGTCGTCATTGACGAACGCTACTACCGCCCCGCAGAGGTGGATCTGCTGATCGGCGATTACTCCAAGGCCAGGACCAAACTGGGCTGGGAGCCCAAAACCAAATTCGCCGATCTGGTCAAAATCATGGTTGATGCGGATGTGGAAGCCTTGAGCGACCAACTCGCGGGCAAAGTCAAACCCAGCCACTAATCCAATGCCCCGCGCCTTGATCACCGGCATCACCGGTCAGGACGGTTCCTACCTGTGCGAACTGCTGCTGGCCCGGGATATTGAGGTTCATGGATTGGTCCGGCGGACCAGTTCGCTGGATCGATCCCGCCTGGATCATCTTTTCTCCGATCCCGCCATTTACGGGCGCCGGCTTTTCCTCCATTACGCCGATCTGGACGACCCCACCACGTTGCGCCGCGTCCTGCTCAAGGTGGCGCCCGACCAGATTTATCACCTCGCCGGTCAGAGCCATGTCGGATTGAGCTTTGAAATACCCGAGTCCACCTGCGAAACGACCGCGATGGGCACCTTGCGCCTGCTCGAAATCATTCGCGACCTGCCCAAGCCGGCCCGGCTTTTCCATGCCTCCTCCAGCGAAATATTTGGACAGCCGGTCATTTGTCCCCAGGACGAAAACACCCCGTGCGCGCCGGTCAATCCCTATGGCTGCGCCAAAGCCTTCGCCACACAGATGGTCGGGGTCTATCGCAAGGCCTTTGGCCTTTTCGCCTGCAACGGGATCATGTTCAACCACGAATCCCCGCGAAGGGGCGAAAACTTCGTCACCCGCAAAATCTGCCACGCCGCAGCCGCCATCAAACTGGGCCTTCAAAAGGAACTTCCGCTGGGGGACACCTCGGCCCGGCGTGACTGGGGCCATGCCCGCGATTACGTTCGCGGCATGTTGCTTGCCCTGGAGCATGACCAGCCCGGGGATTATGTCTTTGCCACCGGCCAGCTCCATTCGGTGCAGGACGTTGTCGACCGCGCCTTCGCCACAGTCGGTCTGGACTGGCAGAATCACGTCCGGCTGGATCCGCGATTCGTGCGCGTCTCCGAACCGTCCAACCTGGCGGGCAACGCCTCCAAGGCAAGAGATATCCTGGCCTGGAAACCGGTCATTTCCTTCGATGATATGATCATCGAAATGACCCGCTCCGAACTCGCCGCGCTGGCCTGACACGCGGAAATTCTGCGTTCAGAGCCGGATACGATTTCTCCGACATCTGTCCTCATCTGCACTCCCCGGCATCCACCGCGCTTCCGTGGCATGTTCCCGCCCAAATATTTTTTGCATAACCCGGGGCATGAATTACTTTAATTACCATGATTAGCTGGGGCGGGTGATCACGCGGGTCGTCCTTGGGGCGGAGTCCAATCAAAGTGAATGGAAAATAATTGTCGATGAACAAACCACCACCGGATGCGCCTGGAACGAGTCTTACCCGGCGCAATTTCCTCAAGAGTCTGGGCACCACCGCGGTGGCCACTGCTGCGACCCAGGCTCAAAACATGGCAGAACAATTGGAGCAGACACGCTCGGAAAAAATCCTTGGTCCTGGCGCTGTCCCCATCTCCCTGAAGGTCAACGGCAAAGAGTTTCATCTTGAGGTCGAACCACGCGTCACCCTGCTCGATGTCCTGCGTAATAATCTATCCATTACCGGCCCAAAAGAGGTTTGCGACCGCGGCACCTGCGGGGCCTGCACCGTCTGGTTGGATGGCCAGCCCGTTTACGCTTGCATGAAACTGGCCATCGAAGCCCAGAGCCAGCCGATCACCACTGTCGAAGGCCTGAGTCCGGAGGGTAAACTCAACAATGTTCAAGAGGCTTTCCTGGAACAGGACGCCCTCATGTGCGGTTACTGCACTCCGGGCTTTATCATGAGCGCAACCGCCCTTTTGAAATTCAATCCCCATCCAACGGCCCAGGACATACAACACGCCTGCGCTGGAAACATCTGTCGATGCGGCACCCAGCCCCGCATTATCAAAGCCGTTTTAAAAGCGTCCGGCGCGACCGTAACCAGTAATATTGAGGTAATTCCCTATGCCAGCCTGGCCTGATAAACCCACCCAAATCGGCAAGCGCACCCTGCGCGTGGACGGTCGCGCCAAGGTCACCGGTGCCGCCAAATACACTTCTGACGTTCAGCCCAAAGGCTGGCTCTACGGCATGATCCTGCGCAGCAAATGGCCTGCTGCAAAAGTGACCAGCATTGACCTGGGCAAGGCCCTCCAGGTACCCGGGATCAAGGCCGCCATGGCTGTTCGCGAAGGTTCCCGCACAGTGCGTTATTATGGCGAGGAACTTGCCGCCGTGGCCGGCCTGACCAAACAGGCGTGTCTCGACGCGCTGCGAGTCATCGAGGTCACAGCCACCCCCCTGCCTTTTGTCGTACGGGAGGAGGACGCCAGAAAAAACGATTCGACGGCAGTTTGGGAGAATTCCCCCAATCTCTCCAAACCAAGGGTGAATGAGAGAGGTGATCCCGACAAGGCTTTCTCGCTAGCGGCAGCCGTGGTTGAAAATTTCCTGAGCACACCGGTTCAATTGCATCACGCTTTGGAAACCCACGGCAACACGGTTTCCTGGACCGATGAGGGAGTCACCGCCTGGGCCTCGACCCAGGGGATTTTCAGCGTCCGCGAAGGTCTGGCCGGCAATCTCAAAGTGGATCAAAGCAAGGTTCAGGTGATCAGTGAATTCATGGGAGGCGGTTTCGGAGCCAAGTTCGGACCTGGCGTGGAAGGTTCGCTGGCAGCCAATCTCTCGAAAATGGCCGGAGCGCCCGTCAGGATCATGCTCACCCGTTTCGATGAAGCCCTTGCCGCCGGAAACCGGCCCTCAAGTTTTCAACATGTTAAACTGGCCGCATCGGCAGATGGCAAACTAACTGCCTACCAACTCGAAGCTTACGGCACTCCGGGAATCGGTAGCGGCGGTTCCACAGAGGGAGGCGGAGGTGGCGCTGAATTCCCTGCTCCGTACATTTACACGGTCCCCAATACCCGAGTTCAACACAGTGGCGTGGCCGTCAATGCCGGTTCCGCCAGGGCCTTTCGCGCCCCGGGACATCCCCAAGCCTCCTTCGGCATGGAGTCCATGATGGACGATCTCGCTGTCAAGTTGGGCATTGACCCCGTCGAGTTTCGAATCAAGAATGATCCTTCCCCCACCCGCCGACGCGAATACGAAATGGGCCGCGAACGCTGCGATTGGAAGGAAAAATACAAAAAGCCGGGCAGCTCCCCCGGTGTCATCAAAACAGGCATTGGCTGCGCCGGAGCCAGTTGGGGCGGCGGCGGCGGCGGCACCAAGGCCGAGGCCCAAATCAATCCCGATGGAAGCGTCGAAATCCGCTGCGGAACACAGGACTTGGGCACCGGCACAAAAACCGTGATTTCCGTGATCGCGGCCGAAATTTTTCAACTGTCCCCAGAACAAATCACCGCAAGAATCGGCGACACCCGTTATCCGCCCTCCGGCGGCAGCGGCGGCAGCACCACCTGCGCCTCAGTCTCCCCGGCCATTTTGGACACCTGCTCCCGCGCCCTTGAAGAGCTTCAAACCAAAACCGGCATTCCGGATGCCCGCGGTTCGCATTGGCTCGAAGCCTGCAAAAAACTCGGAGTCAACCCGCTCGTGGTTTCCGGCGAGTGGCGTCAGGGCCTTTCTTCCAACGGCGTCGGCGGCGTTCAATTTGCCGAAGTCGAGGTGGATACGGAAACCGGCGTGGTGCGTGTCAAGAAAGTGACCTGCATTCAGGATTGCGGCCTTGTGATCAGCCCCCTGACCTGCGAAAGCCAGGTCAATGGAGGCATCATCATGGGCATGGGTTATGCGTTGTTCGAAGAGCGGATCATGGACCGTGAAAGCGGGGTGGTCCTTAATCCCAATTTCGAAACTTACAAGCTCTCAGGCATCGCCGATGTTCCCGAAATCGACATCGTGCTGCTCGATATGCCGGAGCGTGGCGTCATCGGAGTTGGAGAACCTGTCACCATTCCCACCGCCGCCGCCATTGCCAATGCCGTGGCCAACGCCATCGGCGTTCGCGTTTCCCATCTCCCAATCACCCCCGCTCGTGTCCTTGCCGCCCTTGGAAAATTCAAAGCCGTATGAAATCCTTTCAATTTGCCACCGCACAAACCATCGAAAGCGCCCGCGAATTGGTCGGAAAGAAGGGCGCGTACCTCGCCGGAGGCAATGACCTTCTGGGCCTGATGAAAGAATACCTGGTCGAACCGGATATTCTGGTCGATATCAAATCCCTCGTCGGCCTGAACACCATTCAACCCGGTGCCGAATACTGGACCATAGGCGCCAACGTCACCGTCGCCCAAATCGAAGACCACGCCGATCTCTCAAAGACCTTCCCCGCTCTCCATCAGGCGGCCACGGATGTAGGATCCCGCCAGATCCGAAACGTTGCCTCCCTGGGTGGAAACCTGGCCCAGCATTCCCGCTGTTGGTATTTCCGTCACCGCGACGTCAAATGCCTTAAAAAATGGGGCACCACCTGTTACGCCCGGGATGGTGAAAACCGATACCACAGCCTCTTTACCGGCAATCCCTGCATCAGCCCGGTCGTTTCCAATCTCAGCATCGCCCTGGCTGCGCTGGATGCCCGGGTCATTGTGCAACGGGACACCGAAATGCTGCGTTGGTCCATTGCCGATTTATACGCCAGAGCCTGGGACAATCCCACCGCGCATAACTCCCTGCAATCCGGCGATCTTATTCTCCGGGTGGAAATACCCAATCCGTCCCAAGGCGCGCGCAGCTCCTATATGCAAATCAGTCAGAAGGCGGATTTCGATTGGGCGCTGGTCAGTTGCGCCGCCGCCGCACAAATGGACGGTTCGAAGATCGCTTCGGGACGCATCTACCTGGGATCCATCGCGCCAATTCCCTATACTGTCACCGCTGCCCTAAAATTAATGGAAGGCAAAAACTTGGATGCCGACCTCGCCGCACAAGTGGCCCAACGCCTGCTCGCAGACGCCGAACCGCTCTCGCAAAACGCCTATAAAATCCCCATGGCGCGCACTCTGATCCAAAGAACACTCCTTCAACTCATCGCCTGATCCTATGGCTGAATCCTGTAAAAACCTGCGGACAAAGAAGATGTTTATTCCGCACCCCGAACCGGACACTGAGCCCACCACCACTGAACCCGCCGGCGGTTCCAGTCATTTTTGGTGCAACCGCACTCTCACAGAAGTGGGAGCGGACGATCAACCGGTTCACCCGGGTTGCTGCAAACCTGGCCGAAGGTGTTTTGAAGAGTGAGCCTGGCCAACACCGCCCCACCGGTGTCCGGCATTTTAGCGGCGCGTTTATCCTGTTGAGCGTCAAATACTAACGCCAAGGCAAATTGGCGTTCGAAAAAACTTGTTCAATCACCGCTTCCAGCGTAAAAATCTTTGCATTCGCACTTTAATACGAACCAAAATCAAACCATTGGATACCATGGCTAACATGAATGTTCTTAATCGTCGGCAATTCCTCAGCCGCGCTTCGCTGGCTTTGGGTGCCTCCACCCTCGCATTCCCTTATGTGGGTAATGTCCTGGGCGCCAACGACCGCATCAATGTTGCTTGCATTGGCGTCGGCGGCAAGGGCGACAGCGACAGCAACGACGCCGGCTCCTGCGGCGGCAATATCGTCGCGATCTGCGATGTCGATAAAAACACGCTCGAAAGCAAAGCGAAACGTTACCCCAAGGCCAAACAGTATCGCGATTACCGCAAGCTGCTCGAGGAAATGGGAAGCGAAATCGATGCGGTCACCGTTTCCACACCTGACCACAACCATGGCGTAGCCGCGATTCGCGCCATGAAGATGGGCAAACACTGCTTCTGCCAAAAACCCCTCGTCCAGACCGTCAAGGAAGCGCGCATCATGCGCTCGCTGGCCAAGGAAAAGAAACTGGCCACCCAGATGGGCAACCAGGGCAGCTCCGAAAACGGTCTGCGCCGTGCTGTCGAGGTCATTCAATCGGGCGTGATTGGCAAGCCTCTTGAGCTGCATGTCTGGTCCAACCGGCCCGTGTGGCCCCAGGGCCTTGAGCGTCCCACGGGCGAAGACACCGTTCCCGAAAATCTGGATTGGGATCTCTGGCTCGGGCCGGCGGCGATGCGTCCTTACAAAAAGAACTATTGCCCATTCAATTGGCGCGGTTGGTTCGATTTCGGTACGGGCGCCCTCGGCGACATGGCCTGCCATACGGTCAACATGCCGTTCCGCGCGCTCAAGTTGGGCTTCCCCAACGTGGTCGAGCTGGAAATGGCCTCCAAGTTCTTCCCGGAGACCTTCCCCAAGACCTCGCGCATCCGCTTTGAGTTCCCTGAACGCGAAGGTCTGCCTCCGATCAAATTCTGGTGGTATGACGGCAATCCGGGCGATCCGCTGAAGCCTCTGCGCCCCGATGCCGAGGTCAGCAAGGAAATCATCACCATGATGGGCAAACTCCCGGGCAGCGGCGCCCTGATCGTCGGAGATAAAGGCAAGATCTTCTCGCCGGATGACTACGGCGCCCAGTTCTACCTCGCCCTCAAGGGCCAGGATGACTTCGTTGCCGGGGACAAACACGAGGCCTGCAAAGATATTCCTTTAACCATCCCCCGCTCCCCGGGTCACATGCAGGAATGGTTCCGCATGATGAAGGAAGGCACGCCGGCTTACTCAAATTTCGATGTAGCCGCGTATCTGACCGAAATCATTCTCCTCGGCTGCATCGCCCTGCGCATGGGTGAAGGCAATCGCATGGAATGGGACGGCCCGAACATGATGTCGCCCAACCTGCCTGATGCCGCTAAATTCGTCAGCCGCAACAATCGCGCCGGATGGGAATCCTGATTTAATTCATACTCACAAAGCGTCCCGCTCTTAAACGGCGGGGCGCTTTTTTTATGCTTTCATCCCTTCGATTAATGCCTTCGCTGTCCTGAAATGCCCGCGATAATTGATTCGCACGCGCTCTTCCTGTTGACTTTTTCAAATTGAAAGGCATAGGCTCGCCCGCATAACAAAGCAAAGCGGTTCGTTATGAATTTATATTGGAATCAAAAAGCGGAAACGATGTCCCGGGACGAGCTGGCCAGCCTTCAATTGCAGAGGCTCAAGGAACTTGTCCAACGCGTCCATGCCAACAGCCCATTTTACCGGGCAAAAATGGACAAGGCCGGTGTGAAACCAGGCGATATCGAGCTGATCGAGGATATTCGCAGCCTCCCTTTCATCAACAAGGAGGACTTCCGCCTCGCCTACCCCATGGAAATGCTCTGCGTGAACCGTTCGGAATTGCGCGAGATGCACATGAGCTCGGGTTCGACTGGTTCTCCCGTTGTCATGGCCTATACCCAGGCCGATCTCGACCAATGGGCCGAATGCATGGCCCGATGCTATCGGATGGCGGGCCTCCAACAGGCCGATGGCATCCAGATCACCCCCTCTTTTGGCTTGTTCAACGGCGGTTTCGGCTTTTATCACGGAGCACGCAAGGCCGGTCAGTTCATCATTCCCGCCGGGGCCGGAAACACACCGCGCCAGATCAAGCTCATGAACGACTTCAAGATCAAGGGACTCATGGGCGTCGTCTCCTACGCCACCCGCATCATGGAAGTGCTCCAGGCGCAAAAGCTCGAAATACCCTCCCTGAAAATCGGCATGTTTGGCGCTGAAACCTTCTCAGACAGCATGCGCGAAAAAATCGAAAACGGCCTGGGCATCGAGGCCTTTGATATTTACGGAATGACCGAAACCGGCGGCGTCAGCACCACCGGCATGGATTGCCAGCAACATTGCGGCATCCACGTCTGGGAAGACCAATACATTGTGGAAGTGGTGGATCCTAAAACCGGCGAACCGGTGGAAGATGGCAAAACAGGGGAAATTGTCTTCACTTCACTCACCCGGGAGGCCATGCCGGTCATTCGATTCAAGACCGGAGATTTCACACGGGTTTTGACACGCAAACCGTGCGCCTGCGGCCGCACCTGCCTGAGGATCGACCGCGTCACCGGCCGTGTCGATGACATGCTCATCATCAAGGGCGTCAACTTTTTCCCGCGTCAGATCGAGCAGGCGCTCATGGAAATTCCGGGCGTTCTGGCCCATTACCAGATGATCGTCGAGGACCATGACGGCGTGCGCGACCTGCGCATCAACGTCGAGGCGGAACCCGGAGTGACCGGTTACATGGTGGAAAAACATCTGAAGGAACGCCTCGGTTTCAGCCCCAAAGGCGATGTGTTTCCGCCGGGAACCCTGGCCCGGCAGGAGGGCAAGGCGGTGCGCGTCGTGTATGAGAAAAAATAGCGGTGTCGCGCCAGCCTGATTCGATGCTCTCACGCGCTGAAATCTGTCAGCAGCTATGCCAGCCTGGCATCATTGCCGTGGTGCGCGCGCGGGGTGCCGAACAAATTCCGGCGTTGGTGGATGCCTTGATTCGGGGTGGCGTGGTGGCTGTGGAAATCACGCTCACAACCCCCGGCGCAGTGGAAGCCATTCGGGCGGCATCGAGCCTGTTTGGTGCGCGGGCATTGATCGGCGCGGGCAGCGTGCTCAACCTCGCCTCCTGTCGTGCATGTCTGGCTGCGGGCGCGCAATTCATCGTCAGCCCCATCTGCAGACCCGAATTGGTGGGCGCCGTTCACGAGTCCGACCGGGCGGTCATGCTCGGGGCCTGCACCCCGACAGAAGCGCAGACGGCCCACGAAGCCGGCGCGGATTTTGTGAAGATTTTTCCAGCGGACAACCTGGGCCCCTGTTTCATCCAAGCCCTGCTGGCCCCCATGCCTCATTTACGGCTGGTCCCCACAGGGGGCGTGGATTTGAAAAATGCCGCTGCCTTCATGCGCGCAGGCAGCGCCGCCCTGGGCGTGGGCAGTGCGCTTGTCTCTCCAGGAATATTGGAGTCCAAGGACTGGCCTCTATTGACCAGCCTGGCCTGCCAGTTCACCGAAGCGGTTCAATCCCGCTGATTTCTCTGGTTGAATCCGCCGCGCTTCCCCTTTTCCCCAAGCTTGGCCCTTGAGCGCTTGGGGTCCACCGTTCGGGGACGGGCGCGAGCTTCGAACACAATGGGACAACCCTCATATCCAAAGTTCTTCCGCAGCACTCCCGCCAGATATTTTGCATACGGCGGCGAGAAAATTTCCCTTCGATTCACGAACAGCAGAAATGTGGGCGGGGCAATCGCTTTCTGCGTTGCGTAAAAGAACTTCAGAAAATGGCCCTGATCGCTTACCGGCTGTCGTGTTTCAATCGCCTGCTGAATCACCCGGTTCAGCAGGGACGTTGGCACCCGCTGGCACAATTGCGCCGCCACATACCGGATCGCCTCAAGCAGGCGATCCAGATGATATCCCTCCTTGGCTGAGGTAAAAATGACAGGCGCGTAATCCAGAAAAAACATGGCCCCCTGCACCCATTCGGCAAACGCCGCCAGAGTCGTCATCGGTTCAGGCGCCCCCTCGCGCCGCTTGGTCCCCTTGCGCCGCTCCAATTCCTTCTTCCTCACCTCTTCCACGCCCTCCGAAACAAGGTCCCACTTGTTGACCACCACCACGCAGGCCTTCTTTTCAGTCACAATCAGATCGGCGATCTTCTTGTCCTGCTCCATGATCCCCGATTCGGCATCCAGCACAAACACCACAATGTCGCTGCGCCGCACGGACTCCTCGGCGCGCGAGACACTGTAAAACTCGACCGTGTTGTCCACATGCCGCCGTTTGCGCAAACCAGCCGTGTCGATCAAAATATAATCCTGCTTCACCCCGTCGCACTCCACCTGGAAAGGCACATCCACCGCATCGCGCGTGGTGCCCGGAATCGGTGAGACAATGACCCGCTCGGATTGCGTCAGCGCGTTGGTCAGCGAGGATTTCCCCACATTGGGCCGCCCGACAATTGCAATCTTCAGCGGACCTTCAGGCCACGTTTTGGTTTCCGCCCCGGCGTCGGACGCAGGCTTCACCCTGTCCTCCTTGGGCAAATGTTTCATCGCCGCATCCATCAACGCGTCAATGCCACGCCCATGAATCGCGCTGACCGGCAGGATTTTCGGAAAACCCAGGGCCGCAAAATCCACCGCATTGGCCTCCGCGCCGGCTTGATCCGTCTTATTGACCGCCACGAGAACAGTTTTCCCGGCGGTTCGCAGACGCATTGCCACTTCCCGGTCCAAAGGCATCAACCCCTCCTGAACATTGACCACGAGAATGACCACTTGCGCGGCCTCAATGGCAATCTGGACCTGCGCATAAGCAGCTTGCGCGAGCACATCCCCCGTTTTTTCCCCGCGCAGCATCCCGATGCCCCCGGTATCCACAAGGGTGAATGGGTGCCCATGCCACTCGGCCTCGGCACTAATGCGATCCCGCGTGACACCCGGCTCGTCATGAACAATGGCAATGCGCTTGCCGACGATGCGGTTAAACAAGGCTGACTTGCCGACGTTAGGTCGGCCAACTATGGCGATCAAAGCAGACACCCGGACACTATGAGGAAAACGTTGAAATAAAAAAAGACAAAACCGCCCGGCCCCATCCAAAACGCGATTTCGAAAATTTATTTCGATAACATAAATTTATCTCTTGTTCGTCGCGTCAAACTCATGCAGAATTAGTAGAACCAATGATTCGGGCCTTTTGACGATGAATTATAATTTTGTCTCTGCGATGAAAAAAACGGGAAACAAGGGTGGAATACATGGGAATTTGCCCCGGCGCGAGTTCGTCAAGATGTGTGTGACGGCAACCGCGCTGATGGGATTGCCTTTCAGCATGCGCGCCAAGGTGATAGAGGCTGCCACGGCCAATAATAATCCCCCCGTCATCTGGCTTCATTTCCAGGAATGCACCGGCTGTTCAGAATCTCTACTGCGCTCGAGCCATCCTACATTATCAAATCTAATTTTTGACATGATTTCCCTGGATTACCACGAGACCTTGATGGCCGGTTCGGGTCATCAAGCCGAGGAATCCTTGCAGAAGTCTTTGACCGATAATCGTGGACGCTACATTCTCGTGGTCGAGGGAGCCATCCCCACCGCCGGGAACGGCATTTACTGCAAAGTGGGCGGTAAAACGGCTCTGGAATCGCTGCGTCACGCGGCGGACGGAGCGGCGGCCATTATCGCCATTGGCACTTGCGCCAGCTATGGCGGCATCCAATCCGTGGGAGTCAACCCCACCGGGGCCGTTGGCGTGCGCGACATTATCAAAGACAAGCCGATCATCAACATCCCAGGTTGTCCGCCCAATCCCTATAATTTCCTTTCGACCGTCCTGTATTATTTGACCTTTAAGAAACTGCCCGAACTCGATGCGCTGGGACGGCCCAAGTTCGCCTACGGACGCAAGATCCATGAGCATTGTGAGCGTCGTCCACATTTTGACGCCGGTCGCTTCGCGCTTTCCTATGGCGACGACACGCACGCGCAGGGATATTGCCTCTACAAGCTGGGGTGCAAAGGTCCCGCGACATATGCAAACTGCTCGGTTCTAAGGTTTAATGACGTTGGCGCCTGGCCTGTTTCCATCGGACATCCCTGCATTGGCTGCACGGAACCGGATATTTTGTTTAAAATGCCCATTGCCGAAAAGGTGCAAATCCATGAGCCGACGCCATTTGACAGTTACGCACCGGTCGATTTGAAGGAAAAGGGCAAAGGTCCTGACCCGTTGACCACCGGAATTGTGGGCCTTGCCGCCGGAGCGCTTCTGGGCGCGGGCGCAATGGTGGCCAAAAAACTTCCCGAAAACCCACCAACCAAGGCAGGACGTGAAAAAACAAAATAGACGCGGTTTTTTCAAGGCAATTGGAGCGGCGGGAGCGGGATGCATGGCCGCAACCGTCAGCACCGAAGCCTCCACGGAGCACAAGGTCAACAATGACGAGTTGGGCATGCTCTATGACGCCACCAAATGCGTCGGTTGCAAGGCCTGCATGTCCGCCTGCAAACGGGTCAATGGCGATTACGGCAGCCTTGCCTTCGAAAAAGCCCCGTTCGATAAGGACGCCGTGTGGGACGCACCTGAGGATTTATCGGGCGACACCCGGACCATCATTAAACTGTTCAAGGAGAAAAAGGGGATCTGGTCCTATATAAAGTATTCCTGCATGCATTGCCAGAAGCCCTCCTGCGTCTCCGTCTGTCCGGTCAGCGCCATGACCAAGGACAAGGTCACTGGAATTGTCGATTACAACAAGGACAACTGCATCGGCTGTCGTTACTGCCAGGTGGCCTGCTCCTTCAATATTCCCAAATCCCAATGGGACCGTCCGATACCACAAATAGTCAAATGCGACTTTTGCCGGAGGACGAACCTGGTTCAAAAAGGAATCACCGCCTGCGCGGAAACCTGTCCGACCGGGGCCATACTCTTTGGCAAGCGTCAGGAATTGCTCACAGAGGCTCATGCCCGGATCAAAAGCCATCCGAACAAATACGTGGACCATGTTTATGGCGAGCATGAAGTCGGCGGCACCAACCACCTGTATCTGGCCGCGATGCCGTTTTCCAAACTGGGCCTTCCGGAACTCCAGAAGGAGGCCCCAGCCGAGTTTTCCGAGAAGATACAGCACACGATCTACAAGGGATTCTTCGCGCCGATAGCCCTGTACGGAACACTTTGCGCCCTGGCTCTCAAAAACATGAAGCAAAACGGCGCGGACAAGGAATCGCCTGAGGCGGGCGCGAAGAAAAAGGGGAAATCGTAAATGGGCCACGACGAATATCAAAAACAGGAGGGTCGGATTGTCACACCATCATTCCTGGTGCTGGTGGTCCTGACCATCATTGGAATGGTTCTGATCGGCGTCCGTTGTTTCAAGGGGTTGGGCGCGGTCACCAACTTGAGCGACGGCTACCCATGGGGCATCTGGATCGCGTATGATATGGCCACGGGAACCGCCATTTCCTGCGGCGGCTATGCAGTGGCGATTCTGATCTACATCCGTAACCGCATGCATTATCACCCGCTGATCCGATCCTGCATTCTTACCAGCATGTTCGGTTACGCGCTGGCCGGTTTCTCGATCATGGTGGACATCGGGCGTCCGTGGAATTTCTACAATTTTTTCATCCCCTCGAAGATGCAGTTTAATTCGGTGATGTTCGAACTGGCCCTCTGCGTCATGGCCTACAGCACCGTGCTGATCATCGAGTTTCTGCCGGCGATACTGACTTCTCTCGAATCAACCCGGTGGCGGCGGTTGCGCGCCTTCATGGACTGGCTCAATCCCAAATTGGCGCCGAGCCAGGAAGTCCTGTCCAACCGGATGGAATGGGTGCGCGTGCTTGCCGCGTGGGCCAGGCCCAAACTCGACAAGGTGCTCATATTCATCATCGTTCTGGGAGTCACTCTGCCGACCATGCACCAGTCCAGCCTGGGATCGCTGCTGCTGATTGCCGCCACGAAACTCCATCCCCTATGGCACACCGGTTTTCTGCCCCTGTTATTCCTGATCAATTGTATCTACATCGGCTACGCTGTCGTGTTGCTGGAATCAATCCTCTCCTCCTATGCTTTCGATCGGCCCTACGAAGTCAATGAACTGGCCGGCCTGGCGCGCATCATACCGTGGTTGACGGGAATCTGGCTGACGGTGGTTTTTGGTGATCTTATTAATCGCAATCAATTGGCTGCGGCCTTCCGCTTCGACTTTTACTCCTTCTTCTTCTTATTGCAGGTCGCGTTGCTGTGCTACGGGTCATTCATCCTCTGCTCGACGAAAAGACGCCACTCCCCAAGGGCGTTGTTCATCTCCGCAGTGTTCATTGTCCTGGGCGGAGGTCTTTACCGCTTCAACGTCTATCTGATCGGATTCAATCCGGGTCAGGGCTGGACCTATTTCCCGTCCCTCTCCGAAGTGATGATCACCGTTGGAATAGTTTCCCTGGAATTACTGGGCTATCAGGTGATGGTCAAACTTTGCCCGGTGCTGCCCAAGGTCATATCCGAAGGCCATGGCACTCGGACCGCACGCCATCCATCCGGCAAAGCCGCCGTTACAACCGGCAATCAGGAATGCGTGGAAATATAAGAGCAAACACTGAGAATTTAATCATACCCTCTATCAAGCAATGGCTACTCGCACGATTACTTTGGATCCCGTCACGCGCATCGAAGGTCACCTCCGCATGGATGTCGAGGTGGGAGATGGCCAGGTGACCAAGGCCTGGGCATCGGCCCAGATGTGGCGCGGCATCGAGGTCATCCTCAAAGGCCGTGAACCCCAGGATGCCTGGACCTATGTGCAACGCTTTTGCGGCGTTTGCACCACCGTTCATGCCATCAGCTCAATCCGCGCGGTCGAACACGCCCTGAAAGTCGAGATCCCTCTGAATGCGCAACTCGTCCGCAACATCATGATTGCGCAGCATTCCGTGCAGGATCACATCGTGCATTTCTACCACCTGTCCGCGCTGGACTGGGTGGACCTGGTCTCGGCCTTGAAGGCGGATCCGAAGAAGACCGCTCAAATTGCCCAAAGCCTCTCGGATTGGTCGGGAAACAGCGAAACCGAATTCAAAGCCGTGCGCAACCGCCTGCAATCCTTCGTCGATGGCGGCAAACTCGGTCTTTTTGCTTCAGGTTATTGGGGACATCCCGCGATGAAGCTCCCTCCGGAAATCAATCTTCTGGCCGTCGCGCACTATCTCAAGGCGTTCGATTACCAACGCAAGGCAGCCCAGGCAATCGCCGTTTTG
This sequence comes from Verrucomicrobiia bacterium, assembly GCA_963664225.1. Classification (GTDB taxonomy): domain Bacteria; phylum Verrucomicrobiota; class Verrucomicrobiia; order Limisphaerales; family UBA1319. Next base: position 4,813,889 of record OY760937.1, on the reverse strand, counting down.
GGTGGTAAAAATCCGCACATTCAGAACTTGGTCGTGGGCGGCGTGGCCACGGCCATCAACACCGAAAACCTGGCGACTCTTAACATGGAGCGTCTGGCGCTCTTGCGCTCGCTAATGGAAGAATCGCGCACCTTTGTTCAGCAGGTTTATTATCCCGATCTCCTGGCCATCGCAGGTGCCTACAAGGAATGGTTCGGTTACGGTGCGGGCGTTACCAACTACATGGCCGTCCCTGAATTCCCCGAAGACGCCAGGGCCACCCAATTCGGCCTGACCGGCGGCATCATCACCCAGGGGGATCTGGCCAAAATTCGCCCCATTAAGGACCACAAGGACGAGTATTTGATCGCAAATATTCAGGAGTCCTCCGCTCATGCCTGGTATGAAGACGACGCGCCGCTGCATCCCTGGAAGGGCGAGACCAAACCCAGCTATAGCGATTTCAAGCCCGATGCAAAATACACCTGGTGCAAAGCGCCGCGACTGGAAGGCCAACCCGTCCAGGTTGGTCCTTCGGCACAAGTGCTCGTCAACTACGTCGCAGGAAATCCCCGGATCAAGTCATTGGTCGATGGGGCCAAAACCAGCCTTGGAATCGAATTGAAGGATTTTCACTCCACCATGGGCCGCATTCTGGCTCGCGGTATCCGGGCCAATGTCATGGCCGATCTTTCCATTGATTATCTAGACAAGCTCATCGCGAATGTCGGGAGTGGCGATAAAACCTACGCCAACCACACCGAGATACCTTCCGGCGAATTCAAAGGCGTCGGTTTTCACGAAGCCCCCCGAGGCAGCCTCTCGCACTGGATCGTCATCAAGGACAAGAAAATCGACAATTACCAGGCCGTGGTCCCCACCACATGGAACGCCTCTCCGCGCGACGAAAAAGGCGTGGCCGGCCCCTATGAAGCCTCCCTGCCGGGCACCCCGATTGCGGATGCCGAAAAGCCGCTCGAAGTGCTGCGTACCGTCCATTCGTTCGATCCTTGCATCGCCTGCGCGGTGCATTCCATCGACCCTCAAGGACGGGAACTAACTTCGGTGCAGGTGCGCTGAAAACGGATACGATGTCTTATAATGCCCGAATTGCCTCGCAACCGGTCCGGTCCGGATTGGAGCACTTGTTCCCATGAAGGTGCTGATCTTTGGCGCGGGCAATCTGCTGCTTTCCGACGAAGGATTTGGCGTTCATTTCATCCAATATCTGGAGGCGCGCTACACCTTCCCGCAAAACGTCGAACTTTTTGACGCGGGCACGCTGGGGATCATGGCCACACACAAAATTGAGGAGGCCGAGCGCGTCTATATCATCGACACCGTGACAGCCGAGTCGCAAGGGACTCCTGGCCAGTGCTTTCGCTACGAAAAAGAGGATTTTATGCGGCATCGATTGCCCGTAAAACTTTCCCCGCATCAGATTGGCGTGCAGGAAATGCTCATGATCAGCGAATTGCGCGGATGTTGCCCCAAGGAAATCACCTTGTTTGGCGTCGTTCCCGCTTCCACTGAATTGAGCGACCAATTGACTCCGACCTTGCAGGCCATCCTTGAGGATTTGGCGGAAAAACTCGTGCGGGAATTAACCGATTTCGGTCTTGCTCCTGTGGCAATAACCAAATGAAACAACCGACAACCCGCTTGCTCGTGAGGCGGTTTGGAGATAGACTAAAAAACAAAGAAACTGAAAAAAAAGCAGCCGCAGTCATGGGGGCCTGTCCAACGCGTGGGGTGTATATTGAGCCGGACCGGGAAATTGATTGCGGTATGAACGGTGTCCGTGACGGACTGCGGATGTTATAATCCGGTCATTCGCCAGACACCTGATGAAGATGAGATACCCATTGCGCCCATGAAAACAGCCGACGGCACTCCCAAGGACACAAATAAGCCCGCTTCACACGGCACCGGTCCCCACACCAACCTCATGAAGCCTGCCAGCAACTTCGCCGAAAGTCCCAAATACGTATGGTATGACCTACCCCGGCAGGACCCGCCCAAGCGCTCCGCCCTCGAACGAATGGCCGATTTCCGCGAGATTTATTCCCTCTACGACGAAGAGATCGTAAAAATTCAGGCCAGTCGCTGTATTCAGTGCGGACTGCCATTTTGCATGCAGGGCTGTCCCTTGGGCAACCGCATTCCCGAGTGGCTGGGGCTGGCCGCCGAGGGAAAATTTCTCGAAGCCGCCGCCATTTCGCGGACCACGAGCAATATGCCGGAGATTTGCGCACGAGTCTGCTCCCAGGAGCGCCTTTGCGAAAGCATGTGTGCGTTAACGGATAAGGCCGATGTCATTCCCATCGGCGCAATTGAGAAATTCATCAACGAATATGCCTTTGCCCATGGTGGCATCGAGATTCCGCATCCAACCCCAAATGGAATGACGGTGGCGGTTGTCGGCTCGGGTCCGGCGGGCCTGTCCTGCGCCGACGAATTGGCGGCTCGGGGATATTTGGTCACGGTCTTTGAGGCGTCAAATCATCCGGGAGGCCTGCTCACGCACGGAATACCCGAGTTTAAATTGGAAAACACAGTGGTCGAACGGCGTTTGGGTCTTTTGCAGCAACGTGGCGTCCGATTTTTAACAGGCGTGACTGTGGAAAAAGAAGTGGGCCTCAAATCGCTCATCCAGAATTACGACGCGGTTTTCCTGAGCATGGGATCCCAAAATTCCCGCCCTCTGGATTTGCCCGGCGCGGACCTGCAAGGCGTCGGTCTGGCCCTGCCCTTTTTGATGGGCAAAAAAATGGGTGTGGCCACAGGCCAGACTCCCATGGCTGTAACCGGAAAACGCGTGGTTGTCCTGGGCGGTGGCGATACCGCAATGGATTGTGTGCGCACAGCGATTCGCGCGGGCGCGCGTGACGTCGTCTGCGTGTATCGGAGGGAGGCCTCGCAAATGCCCGCCGGCAAACGCGAATACAAAAATGCCTGCGAGGAAGGGGTGAAATTCATTTTTCTGGCGGCCCCTGTCGAAATGCAGGGCAATGCCTCCGGGCAGGTCACCAATGTTCGATGCGTGCGCACCGCCCCATGGGAGATAGGCGAACTGGGCCGAATCGCACCGCCCATTCAGATGCCGCGCTCTGAATTTCTCGTGCCTGCGGATATCGTACTCGCCGCTTTTGGATTTGAAGCGACCCCTTTTCCCGCCACACCCGAATGGAGCCGAATACAACTCAATGGCTTGGGGGGAGTCGTCGTGGACGAAAATCAGATGACCAGTCTGCCGGGCGTCTTCTCTGGTGGCGCGCAGGTGACCGGTCCCAACCTCGTGGTGCATGCGGTGCGCGATGGGCGCAAGGCTGCGGCAGGAATCCACCGTTTTCTCCAGGCGCGCGGTCCAAAGCCAATCGAACCCGTTAAGCCCGTCGAAACAGCCCAAAAATAGCCGACGCAGTTCTGAATTTGAACTGGTCGGCTATTCCTTAAGAGTGTAATTACACCTTCCAACCGTCGCGGTAAGTGCGGCGTAGGAATTTTTCCGCTTCGGGGAAGTTCGCAATTTTCAGATTTTTCGCATCCCACTCCAATTTTTGATCCGGATTGCGAATGGCCACCGTGCCCAAAATGATGGCCTCGGTCATAGGACCCGACTGCGCAAAGTGGGATTCGCACATCGGCCCGCCCAGGCAGGCATCGATGAAGTGGTGGTAATGGTTTCGGTTCTCCAACTTGGGCCGTTTGACATCCTTGAACTTGGCTTCAGGTAATAACACAGGCGTGCCGCCGTGCGGATTAAGCATGGCCCCTTCTGTTCCCACCACCATGGCCGATTCCGCAGGATAATCCTCCACCGAATACAAGGCCCGAATTTCCTTGGGTGGATAAAATTCCCCGTCAAACCACTCCAAAGTCCACTCCTTCGAATCGGTGAACTCGTTGCCAGGAAAGACCCAAGTGATATGATCGCCCTGAGGCCAGGTATCCCCACGGCGCTCAGGCGAGTTCTTCCAGGATTGCTGCACCTCGGCGATGACCGAGGTCGGGGGAGCCATTTTCAGCCCCTTCCAGACCGCGTCAAAAATATGGCAACCGATGTCGCCAGACCAACCGGTGCCGAAATCCTGCCATGCACGCCATTTGGTCTGATGATAAATGTCCGGCACATACGGACGCACAGGCGCGGTGCCGAGCCAGAGATCCCACTTCAAATAATCCGGCGGCTCCTGCCCCTGGGCTGGACGTGGACCTTTTAACCGGTAGGTTTCCACGGCGCCCGGACGATTCGAGCAAAGAAAGGCCTTCTGGACTTTGCCGATCACACCGGATCTGAGAAATTCCACCGCTGTCCGGTCTCCAACGCTCGAAGCAACCTGGGTGCCAAGCTGGCTGATCACCTTTTTGCGTACGGCCGCTTCTGTCAAGGCGCGCACCTCGGCCACATCATGGCACATTGGTTTCTGGCAATAGACGTGTTTGCCTTTTTGAATCGCGCTGTAGATGATCGGAAAGTGCGAATGATCGGGCACAGCCGCATTGACGGAATCAATGCGATCCCCCTCTTTCTCGAGCAATTCGCGCCAGTCACGATATAGCCGCGCGCCGGGAACCGCCTTGGCCGCATTTTGCAGATTGTTCGCATCCACATCGCATAACGCGGTAATTTGAACACGCGGGTGCTGGAGAAAATTATTCAGATCACCCCACCCCATGCCACCCACTCCAATGCAGGCATGATTCATTTTTTCATTGGGCGAAACGCCCCTTGCAAACGTCCCCATGAAAAATGGGGCGATGGCGGCCGATGCGGCGGATGCGCGCAAAAACCGACGGCGAGAGATGCGGGTTTGAGTATTATTCATAAGAAGGGAAACTCCATTTGGATTTGAACTGGTTTGCTGACATAGGCCCAATTTGCCACCCGATGGAGATGTTTCAAGGGAATTGTGCGCGGTTTGGGATTGAAAAAGAGCGCCGTCAGGCAATGATGCCCGGACATGGCCGATGGTTTACGCATCATGGATATGCCCGAAAATGACCGCCCCAGGGAACGGATGGTGGCCATGGGTGCGGAGCATTTAACCAACGCGGAACTCATCGCCATTTTGCTGCGCACCGGAACGCGTGGCGTATCGGCAATCCAAATCGCCGCCCAGCTTACCGCCAAATTCCAAACACTTGATGCACTGGCGCGTGCCCCATTGAAGGATCTGTGCACCATCAAAGGCGTGGGCCGCAGCAAAGCCATCACCCTGAAAAGCGCTTTCACGCTCGCCGCACGCATGGCCCGGGAGATTCACAATGAAGAACCCCTGCTGGACACACCGGAACGCGTGGCGGACGTCTTGCGTGAGCAGGTCCGCCTATGCGATGTGGAATTCTTTCATGTCCTGATGCTCAATACGCGCAGGCGGCTCATAGGCATTGAACGTGTCAATCAAGGAACGCTCGACACCATCCTCATTCATCCCCGTGAAGTCTTTCGCGCAGCCATCCTGGCCAACAGCTCCGCGGTCATTCTGGCCCATAATCATCCCAGCGGCGATCCCACGCCCTCCGAGGCGGATATCAAGGCCACACGCGATCTGATTCGCGCCGGCCAACTCCTCAAAATCGAAGTCCTCGACCATGTGATCCTGGGCCGGAAGACACAGGAACGCCCCAAGGATTACGTGTCATTGCGCGAGCTGGGCTATTTTTATTCGTAGAATTTTTCCCAACGATTTTCTTTATTAAATATGATCCATCCCACTGCTGTCATCGATCCCAAAGCCCAGATCGATCCCACCGCTGATATTGGCCCTTATGCGGTCATTGACGCCCATGTGAGTGTCGGTCCCCAATGCAAAATCGGTCCTCACGTATACTTGACCGGCCACACCCAGATCGGCGCCCGCAATGTTTTTCATGCAGGCTGTGTCATCGGGGATGCGCCGCAGGATTTGAAATATGCGGATGAACCGACGCGATTGCGCATTGGCGACCAAAACGTCTTCCGGGAACACGTCACCGTGCATCGCTCCAATAAACTGGCCGAAGACACCGTCATTGGCTCCCATAATCTGTTCATGGCCAACTGCCACATCGGCCACAACTCTGCGGTGGGCAACCATGTCATCATTGCCAATGGCACCCTGTTTGGCGGGCATGTGCATGTGGATGATCGTGCCTTCATTTCCGGCAACTGCCTTTTGCACCAATTTTCGCGGGTGGGCACGCTGGCACTGATGCAGGGGGGAACCGCCATCAGCAAGGATCTGCCCCCTTACACCATCAGCCGCGGCATCAATCACATCTGCGGACTGAACACCGTTGGATTGCGCAGGGCCGGTTTCGACTCTCAACAACGGCTGGAACTCAGGCGGATGTATCACAAACTGTTCCGCACACCGGGACGTTTCAAGGATATCCTAGAAAATGCGCGACGCGAATTCACCAGCCCCGCGAGTCGAGTGATGCTCGATTTTATCGGAGCCGCCAAACATGGGGTGTGCAACGATCCCGGCGCTTTAAACAAGTCGGAGGACGCGGAGTAGGCCCCCGCCTCGTTCAAGCCGTTGCCGCAAGGCTCGCCGATTTCGGCTCGTGGTTGCGATGCAAGGACCGCAATGCCGCCAGCAGGCCCATCAGGTCATCGCGGGAATATTCGCCCATAAGGCAAATCTGAATCCAGTTGCGGCGCAGCAAATACTCACTGCCGTAACTGAGCAGATAGCCCGCCTTTTGCATCCGTTTGGCGGCGATCCGCGAATGGATATTGCGTGGAAGCGCGATAGTGAATACCGCGGGCGAAGCCTCTGAAGCAGGCGCCACAAGATGAAATCCCGCTTCCAACAATTGCGTGCGCAGCCAGTCCGCCGTCTCCACCAATTCCGCATAACGCCTCGAATTGTTCCGGCGCAGGGCCGCCAGCAAAGCCCCGAGCAAATTCGAGGAATGAGTGAAGGGAATTCCTTCGCACGCGGCGCAATAGCCAAGGTCCAGGTAACGTGGCAGCCGGTCAGGCGCGGGCACGGCCTTGTAATTATGAAAAACCATCGACAGGCCGGGAAATGAAGCCAGCCCCTTGCCGCTGACACCCGAGGCCAGATACACTCCCTCAAGGTTGACCGGCAGAACGCCCAATGTGCTGATGCAATCCAAGCCCAATTTCAGGCCGAACTCGGCGCACAACTTTTTCAATCCGGCAATGTCGTTAAGAATGCCTGTGGACGTTTCACAATGCACCGCCCACAACCACCCGAGATTCCGGTTCCCTTCCAATTGTTTGCGGACCGCCTTCAAATCATACGATTCGCCCCAGGCCTTTTGATGCGCTTCAAAGGACAGCCCCATGCGTTGTGCATGGTTCATCAGCCGTTCGCCAAACTCGCCGTTGCTCAGGATCAAACCCGGTTTGGTCTCCAGCTTCCATTGGCCCGCCACGACATCGTTGGCCAGCGTACCGGAACCCAGCAATATTTCCACTTCGCGCGCCCCGGTCATTTTCCGAAGCAATTGCTGGGTGATTTGGAAATTAAGTAGAAAGTGGTCCGACCGATGGGAAATGGCCGACTGCCCCAAAGCATTTTGGACTGGCATTGCAATGGACACCGGACCCGGCAGGAAACTGACGGTTCTGACCTGGGAACCATCGTTGTTCTGAAGCACGGCGCTGGCTTGTTCCAGAAACGCCTCCAGCGTCAGATACATCGGCTGAAACTGGGCTCCGACCTCACCCACAGTGGGGCCAAACGGTTTAAAACCGAGGTGCTGATAGAGCTTGAGCTGACGCGTGGTTCCCGAAATCACCGCCAGGTCATAGCCCTGCGCCAATCCGTATTGGGCCAGAAACTCCGCTAACCCGCGAAACGCCCAACCCGTGCGATAGGCCCGCTCGACTGCCAGCAACCGGACTTCGCATACCGTGCGGCCCGGCGGCAGGTAAGAATCGAGATTCGCAATTTTGTGGTCCAGGGAAAATGGCCGGTTCGAACGGAAAGCGATCATTCCGGCCAGCGTATTCCCGTCCATCGCGATGATGTAAGTGTTCTCCGAATGGAACTTATCAACAAGTCGCTGGTTGGGATGCGGTTTGTGTTGTGGAATTTCCTCCACGAAAGTCTTGTAATTGAGCCGATGCACCAACTCGAATTCCCAATCTTCGTTCGCTATCTTAAATTTCAGTGGTTGTTGAGATTCCATAACCCTATGCAGTGCGCTTTCTTCAGCTGCGGCGCAAACCCAGCCGCAAAATTTCCTCGCGCACATTGGCATGATGCGCGATCAGGACCTCCAAGGCAAGAATCGAAGCGCCCATGACCAGTGGCAATTCGGGCTTGAATATCCAGAGCAACACCGGGGCCGCGGCGCAAGCCAGCAGACCGCTGAGCGTTGTCCTTCGCAAAATTATCCAGATCACGATAAATGCCGCCGCTGAGCAAGCCGTGAGCGTCCAATCAAATAACAATATGGCCCCTCCCGCGGTCGCCATCCCTTTGCCGCCCCGGAACTGCAATGGCGCCGGCCAGTTATGCCCCGCCACCACCGCCACCAAAACCCCTGCCGCAACCCATGGGTCCAGATGAAACACTCGCACCAGTCCTGTCGCCATCATGCCTTTGCCAAAGTCACCGAGAAAGGTGACAAAGAATCCGGCCTTGCCCAAGGCGCGCCCCACATTCCGCGCTCCCGCATTTCCGCTGCCAAAGTCCCGAATGTCCCTGCCGGTCCGCCATTTGTAATAGAAAAAACCCGTGGAGAAGCATCCCAGCGCATAGGCTGCAAGGACAGCCGCCATGGCCCAAAGGATGGATGAGGCGTGAAACGATATGACAGAAAATTGAACCATGTCGGCGCGAGTAAACCTCACACCCCACGATTTTCAATTCCAAAACGAAGAACGGTCATGCAAAGCCCGGTCAAACCTTCGCCTTTACAAGCTTGTCCATGCGTTGGCGCCACTCCGCCAGCCGGGTATGCGACGCAGGCATATCGTAATGGCCGGAATGCAAATAATTGCCGAGCATGCCGTAGAGGTCGAAGTCCACAAATAGCGGCTTATCCCCGAGCAGGAATGGCTTGCCGATGAGCATTTGGTCACAGGGTTGGAGCCTTTGCTCCAAGTCCTGCAGCAACGCCGCTTGTTCCTTGGTCCAAAGTTCGAGGCAACCGTGGCCGAACTTGCGGTCCTTGTGCCGGATGAAGGAGAGCCGCTCGTTTTGCGGCACAAATTCCCTGTAGTAAATGTCGTTGAGCTTGAAGCCAACGGATTCGATCTCCGATTCAAAATATCTCCAGAGAATTTTTTGAACGCCGGCCAGCGTGGAGGGAAAAAGCCCCAATTCATACTTTCCATCGATGTATTTGGCGATCACCTGCGAATCCTCATCTGTCTCAAACACCACGGTTCGCCCATCGCGAATGATGGGCACGGCATAATACCTTTGGCGCGTCAGCTTCCAGATGATTGATCGATCCCCCTGGGGAATGTTGACGATCTTGAAGCGGGCGCCCGAATATTCAAGCAGGCGCCGTTGAACAATGCAGTATGGACTCCATGGGAATTGGAAAAGTTCGATCATGATTTGTTGGGAGATGCCGCGCGAGTTGGATCTTCTGGCAGCATGGTTTTGATGGTTTGCAATTGGTTGACTATGGAGTCGATGCGCGAAGCCAGTGTCCTGGGTTGAACGCGGCCAAATTGGATTTTGTTGTGAGTCGAATCCAAAGCCAGTTGCTCCCGGCGCAAGACCGCGCGAACCTCCTTAACCGTGCGATCGATCTGCCGCAGCCGGTCATACTCGCGCAAAGCCGGCGATTCCCCATGCAACAAGCCCTCGATGTCCTGTCGCACTCTGGCAATCAACCGGGCGTCAAAGGTATAAAACCCGACAAAAGTGCGATCTTCAAAAGCGTTTGTGCGGTGCGTCTGCCGACTCATGACCAGCGCCTGAGTCTGGCGTCCTTGATAAAGCACGACCCAAAAATCCTTCAGTGCGCTCTGACCCGCTGTTATGAATTGCACACGTCCACAATGCCGGGGCTTGCGTCCGCAGCCCACCACCGCAACACCGTCTATGGTCGCCGCCAGCAGGGCGTAGCGTTCCCGATCGGTGTCGAAATTGTCGAAATCCTGCAACACGACTAGCAAGGTTCCGTTGGCCTCGTCCAGGGCCAAATCCTCTATGGCGTGGCTCGCAGCCAGTAGTGCGTCGGAGCTGAAGAGGTAGAAAGTATTCCCATTTAGAAGATCCACGCTGGCCACCGGTTCGGACTGTTCGGAGGCGTCAACGGCGATCACGGCCGCGTCGGTGGGAAGATATTCATCCACACGGCTTAAAAAATCGCTGTTCGTTCGGGATCGGTTGCCAGCCACGCTTCGACTTTAAGTGTTCACAAGGAAACTGGCAAGCTTAATCCATAGAAAGTAGCGCACCCCGACAACTATGAATTAAAGACTTTCCCGCGCGCTTCAGACCTGGCCTGGTGGGTGTTCGTCGGTCAGGATGGCGATGGCGGTGGCATGACTGCGGGTGTGGCTCAAGCTCACATGCAATGCATGCCCGCCGCGTGCCGCCAGCAGTTCCAACCCACGATCATGAAGAATGGCCACCGGACGGCCTCCCGGCTGGTTTACGATCTCCATATCCAACCAGCCCAACTCCTTGCCAATACCGGTTCCAAAGGCCTTTGAGATGGCCTCCTTGGCCGAAAATCGCGCGGCCACATGCGTTTCAGGATCCCGGAACTTGCGGCAATATTCCTGCTCGCCCGGCCGCAAAATGCGGGCAAGAAAGCGATCGCCAAATTTGTCCATCGACGCTTTGATGCGTGCGGTTTCGACTAAATCGATGCCAACTCCAAGTATCATGATCGGATTCGATAGAGAGTTTTAGCCGCGATACTGGCTCATCAGCGCGAGCATTTCCTTCACGGCGACGGGCAAACCAACCATCACCGCGCGACTGATGATGCTGTGGCCGATGTTCAACTCGACCATGTGTGGAACGGCCCACAAAGCGGTCATATTCTGATAATTCAAACCATGTCCCGCGTTGACTTTAAGCCCCAGTCCATGCGCCTGGCGTGCGGCATCCACCAACCGCTTGATTTCCTTCTGAAACAATTCCGGCGAATGGGCACTCTCCGCAAAAGCCCCGGTGTGCAATTCGATGAATTGGCTCCCAATCCTGGCGGCGGCTTCCACTTGATGGGCATCCGGCCCGATGAACAGGCTCACATCGATCCCTTTGTCATTGAGCCGTTTTCTCGTTTCCGTCAGGGACGTGCATTGACCGGCGGCATCCAAACCGCCTTCGGTCGTCACCTCCTGGCGGCGTTCCGGCACCAGGCAAACGATTTCCGGTTTAAGGCGCAGGGCGATTTCGAGAATACCCGGTGTATTGGCCATTTCCATGTTCAACCGGGTCTTGATCTCTTTTCTCAATTCCCAGATATCACGATCCTGGATATGACGGCGGTCCTCCCGCAGATGTGCCGTAATCCCGTGTGCGCCCGCCGCTTCGCAGAGGAGCGCCGCCTCCAGAGGACTGGGCTCACCCGTGTCGCGTCCATGATAGCGGGCCTGCCGAATGGTGGCCACATGATCGATATTAACACCCAGTTTGAGCATGGTAAAAATGGTGAATTTACTTTGCGCCCCGGCGTTCAGGAGCGGCGAGCGTATGGCCAAACAACGGGAATTGAGGATCGTCCAGCCATTTGATGACCTGGATCAACTCATACGCCGTGAATCCGGCGCTGGATTTTCGTTTCAACGTCCATTGGTTGTTTGATTGCATGGAAATCTCAGTCACCACATTCCCCAATATTGGCGCGGCGGATGTCAGCCAGGCATTGCCAAAGGAGTTTGTGCGCTGCACGTCGTCAAACGTTGTCGATGTGCTGAACACCATGTCCCTGATTTGCTCCAAAACCCGCACCTGGCTTAGTCGCGCCCCCGTCACCTCCCAATCATAATAGACCAGATTCGTGCGCCCGGTGACTTGTGTCAGCAACTCGGTGGGAGGAAGATTCGTCGTCACCCAAGGCAGAACACAGCCACCAAATAAATAATCCTGTCCGGAAACGTTGACCGTAGTGACGAATGGGACAACCGCAGGAAGCCCGGTCCAGACAACCTGGTTTTGATTGGTAAAATAACGCAGCGTCCCGGAACGGTTGGTTCCCGCATATTGATCGATGAGCGTCGGCAGGTTCCGCGAGATGGCAGGAATGGCGTTCGAGGCGTTGTTCATTGGCGCTGCAACAAAGGTCATGAACGGCATGAACTCTTGCGCCCATGAAAAAGCCTGGTTGGGCGGGTTATCGATGTGCAGCGTCTTGATCCAGTCCAAATCCTTAAGCCAGGAATGCACCCCTTGAACGGCGGTGAAACTGATCAGCGGATCGCGCAGCAGGTCGATCGGGATTTGCCAGGGCTGCAAGTCCACCTTTCGGGCATGGGCGAATGTCAGCGTGCCGCTGGAATATAAATTGCCCGCTTTAAACGAGCTGGAAAGATCCAGAAACGGCAGATCCGCGCAATTGAATTGGCGAAGCATGGGTACTGTCCACCAATGACTCAACCCTGCCAGATCACTTTTTATCGTCAAACAGGCTCCTTCTTCGGAAAAAGCCATCTTGTCCTGTTTATCCAATCGTTCCAACAACGCCTTCGTCGCCCGCAATTCATGGGTTCCCACGCCTATAACTACCCATGAATGGGCGCGCACACATAGGAACTGGGCCGCACGCTCATTCCCCTTCCCAGCTCCGCCTGCCACCCAGCCCGAGGCGTCGGCAATTTTTACTGCAGCAGGCGTTCCCAAACCCCATTGCATCGCCACCTTGCTCAAATTCGAACTCCACAGGCCGGCCCGATCATCATTCAAACGCACGGCCAGCACCCATTCCAGCGGCTCTTTGGCGCTCCCATGCAATTCTCCAAAAGATTCGTTGCGCAACAGATCCTCCCATAATGGACTAAATAACGGCGCAGTTGGTGCGGACTGGGAGGAAATGCGCCCGGCAAAAAGTTGTTGCGGCGCCGCAGAAAGTTTTTCCAAGACCTGCTCGCGCAATTGCCGCGTGGATGGCGACCCAGACAAGGCATGGATCGACTGGGCGTTTGTGTCTGAGGCAACCTGGTCTAATCCCAAAAAATGGTATTGAACCAATGAATTCCCCACCCGCGCTCCTGGTGCCGCCGCGCCGACTGAAGAAATAATCCCCATCCCCATCCCGACCGCCAGCAAAACAACTTTCCTGAATTTCATAATGACCCGCCACTAAATGCCAAAACCGCGCCTCCATATCAATCCCGGTTTTTTAGGACGCGTCGAAGCCCAAACCCGGCAAGCGGCTGCGACGTCGTGATTCGCAAGTCATTAATTAGAGTGATACCAGGGAAACTCCCCGTTATGCGACGGACGAAACAACGCAGTCTGAGCCATTGGAAGCATTCTAAAAACGCCGAAGAAAATGGAGGAATGTAAGGGCATGAACCACAAAGTCTGGCTTAACTTCGTGTGAGGTTCACAAGCCCACAACGAGAGGGAAAGAGAATCGTTCGGGCCATCGCCCCGGTGCGCAAGGACAAACGCGTCAGGTTCCCCGTTGCGCCTCCGAACACACTCGATGGGAGCGCCGACCGCGCCGCATGCGTCGATCCCGCTTTGCAGGAAGCGCGCAAACGACTCGCCTGCTGAAATCTGCCAGGTGGTTAAAAACGGATATTGGCGCTATACAAACTGCTCCAGGGTCCCTTGGTCTCATCTTCGCCAATCCACCGCACCAGGTAATAAGCGGTCTGCCCGGCTTCTGACGCGGGGTAACGCACCTCGTGCGGAGAACCGCTGTCCAAGGCCAGAATCGTCATTTCGTCAATGCGCTTCGGCGGTTCGCTCCCGGTCTTGGCCCATATCTCCACCCCTTTGACACCGGCTGGTTTGCCCGTGTGCTTCGGAGTTTCCTCATCGACAAGATGGATCATATGGCATAGCGACCGACTGCTATCGATCAGGGCCACGGGGCGTGTGACAGGAGCGATGGCTGGAGGCCACGCCTTGTTGTGCAGATGAATCTCTCCGGTCTCGGTCCAGGCGAAAGCCGGTGTTTCGTGAAACACCTCCAGACTGGGGAGGTTCTCAGTAAGGCATATTGTTTCGGCGGCCATGCGATGTTTTGAGGTTAAGGTTGAATTTGATAAGTGTGAAATCCCCGCGCGAGACGTCCAATGCGCGGAAAGCTGCCAACCCCCTGGAATTTCACAAACACAACCCTTGGTGAAAGGGACGCGTCTGCAAGGATTGGCAGTACAGAACACTCCCCAGCCTATGGCACTTCGGCTGCATTTTGACCGAGAGGTGTTCACACCGCCAAGGTTATCATAGTTTCTGAAACAGTGTCAAAAGAATAACATCATCGGCTGAAATTATTTTTTATTCTTCATTGTGTAATGATTTTTCTTTATACAAACATTCGAGCAGTCCGGCTCTCTTCCTTCAGAAATGAGGTTTTTCCGAAGATTCCATTATTTTTTTATTGAGCATGGCGGCCTTTATGCTGTCTTAATGGTTTGGTCGTTTTATATGACGGAAGAACTAAACACAACGCCAACAGCATCACGCGGTTTTCTGCAGGATCTTGTTGCATATTGGAATACACTGCCTGAAAAGCCTTTATTTTTTGGGTCGGCGGCGATGTGGGTGGCATTATTCCATTTTTATGGGAATTCCACCTTCGGTTACGTGGACACGCCTTCCTTGTTTCGCTGGCTTTATAGCAATTATAATGGCGTCCTGACCGATGACGGGCACGGAAATTTGATCCCCTGGGTCGTTCTGGGATTGTTTTGGTGGAAACGCGCCGAATTGGCCGCTGTCTCAAAGCAGTTATGGCCGCCCGCCCTGATCGGGGTGGCTGCGGCGCTGTTTCTGCATTTGATTGGCTATGTCGGCCAGCAAACCCGGATCAGCACGGTTGGGTTTTTCGTGGGTCTGTATTTTCTCATGGGACTCGTCTGGGGCCGGGCCTGGTTGAAAGCCTGTTTCTTTCCCTATGTCTTGTTCGTCTTCGCCGTCCCATTGGGATCGCTGGCGGAAGTCATCACATTTCCCATGCGCCAACTGGTCACCATCCTCTCTGTCGGTTTCAGTCATATTGTGCTCGGTGTGGATGTGGTTCGGGATGGCACGAGGATATTCGATCCACGCGGGGCTTACGAATACGACGTGGCTCCGGCCTGCAGCGGAATACGCAGTCTGATCTCGCTTTTGGCGTTAACGACCATCTACGGTTTTGTAACCTTCAAAACCGGTTGGAAACGCGGTATCACGGTTCTGGCGGCTTTGCCACTAGCCCTGATCGGCAACACGGTCCGGATTGTGGCTGTAATCCTCGCCGCTGAAGCCTTTGGATCGAAGGCGGGTATGCGTGTGCATGATGGCGCAGGCTTTATCACCTTTGGCATAGCCATTGGATGCATCATGCTCTTGGGATACTATTTACGCGAAGAAAAACAGCCCCTGATCGAAAAGGAACACTCTTGAATCGATTGAAAATCCTTTGTTTTCTGGGGGTGACCCTTCTCATAGCGGGAACCGGCCTCTTCCTAACGTGGATGAGAGCCCACCAGCAACTCGGTCAGCCAGGGGTGCGCCTGGAATTGCCGACCCGGGTGCTGGATTACGATTCGACACTGTCTGAAATAACCGATATCGAGAGGAAGGCTTTGCCTGCGGACACCAGCTTTGCCCGAAGGATGTATTACAAAGTGGTCGATGGGCGCACGAATTCCATGATTCAAGTCTCGATCGTGCTCATGGGCAGCGACCGCACCAGCATTCACAAGCCGCAGCTTTGCCTGCGGGCTCAAGGATGGGACATTGAACACTCCGTCGAAAGCACTGTCGAAGTAGAACAGCCGCATCCGTATAAACTGCCGGTAATGAAACTGGTCACAGGCAAAAACTTTACAGGAGATGGCGGGCGGGTGATTAAACGCGGCGGCATCTATGCCTATTGGTTCGTGGCGGATCATGCGCTTACAGCCAACCATTGGCAACGCATGTGGTGGATGGCCAAAGACCTGATGACCACCGGAGTGTTGCAACGCTGGGCTTACGTGAGCTGTTTCGCCACCTGTTTGCCCGGAGAAGAGGAGGCGTTGTTTGCGGAGTTGAGCCGTTTTGTCCGCGCTTCAGCGCCTTCTTACATGCTGACGGAGGGAACTATTCACGCATCCAACCCGATGCCCGAGGGGGTTCGGGGGAAATGAATAGACTTGCGAGAGGCCTGTTTCTCCTTTTTAATTGGCAAACTGGGAATCTGGAATGCTGAGCCAACGCAAACAAGTTTACGCGCAAATCCGCCGATTGACGGATGCCATCCTATTTGCCGCAGCCTTATGGCTGGCTCATTTCCTGCGTTCGCATTGGAACCTCCCGATCTTTCGCATCTTCGGCGGCGCGGATGTCATATCTCCGATAAACGGCTATTATTGGCTGTTTCCCATCATCATGCTGGCGGGACCGGTGTCACTCGGCTGGCATGGCTTTTATTCCCGGCCCGCACTTTCCTCGCGCCGCGCCTGCGCCTGGCAAGTATTCAAAGCGAGCACATTGACAACGGTGGCGATGGTTTTGGGATTATTTCTGGTGCGCGAGCAGGGAGTGGCCCGTTCGGTCATCATACTGTCCGGCCTGATCAGCGCGGGATTGATCCTGCTCGAGGAGCAAATCATCCGTTGGTGGCTGCAAAGCGATTGGGGAAAATCCCAAGTCCAGCGCCGCTTTATTCTGGTGGGCAGTTCCAGCGATAATACGCGGCTAAAAGAAGAACTCCGCGCGCAATCCCCATGGAGGCTCCAAATTCTGGACCAGTTGGATATCAACCACGAACCCATCGAAAAACTGCCCGAATTGCTCCATGTGCACTCGGCCAACGGCGTCATTCTCAACGCCCGGCATGCTTATTTCGGCCAGATCGAAAAAGCCATTCAGTTGTGCGAACTTGAGGGCGTGGAGGCCTGGCTTCTGGCGGATTTTTTTAAAACCCAGATTTCCCGCACCACACTCGATGATTTTGCCAACCGGCCCATGCTGGTATTTCGCTCCACACCTGAGGAATCCTGGGAAGCGGTGGCCAAACATATTCTGGATTTGATTGGCGCCTTGTGTCTCCTGGCAGCGACATCCGTCTTCTTTATCATCGCAGCCATCGCGATCAAGCTCACCTCGCCCGGCCCCATTTTCTTCAAACAACAGCGCAGCGGATTAAACGGCAAACCTTTCCAGATGTATAAGTTCCGTTCCATGGGCACCGATGCCGACCAGCGCAAACACGAGCTGGAGGCCATGAATGAAATGTCCGGACCGGTCTTCAAAATCACTCACGACCCGCGCATCACGCCTGTTGGCCGGATCCTGCGCCGCTTCAGCATCGATGAACTTCCACAGTTAATCAACGTGTTGCGCGGCGAGATGAGCCTGGTGGGACCGCGTCCCCTGCCCGTCGATGAAACCAAGCGTTTTGACGACATCGCCCACCGGCGCCGTCTGAGTGTCAAACCCGGATTAACCTGCCTGTGGCAGGTCAGCGGACGCAACGAAGTGACTGATTTCAAGGAATGGGTGCGGCTCGATCTGGAATACATCGACAATTGGTCCATCTGGCTGGACTGCAAAATCCTCCTTCGCACCATCCCCGCCGTCGTTTGGGGAAGCGGCGCCAAATAACATAAAAGCCGGAGCAACGCTTGATGCTCCAGCCTTCCGGATTTCATCTTCTGCCCTTCTATTGCGTGAAGATCAGAACAACTTTGTAGGCGCCATAAACCGCCACAACCAGAAGAGCCACCTGCCACAAGGTGATGCGCCGCCATCCGGTAAAAGCCAGCCGCCAGAGCCGGGAATGCCGTCTCGCTTTTGGCCGCGTATGATGGCCGCAGAATTCGCAGCGATGTGCCGTCCGACGCACCGTCTTGCCGCAATGTCGGCAATGTTCAAACAAGGCGGATCGACAATACTCGCAAGTGGTGCTGCCACCGGGATTCAAATGATCGCATTTGGCGCACAACACACCCTTGGTGACATCAGCAGGAGTCCGATTGGGAGCCGGTTGATCGTTCATTTTTGTCGTTGGAGCAGATGGGTCGCAATGCCTTCAAGCGCCGTAGCACTTTTGCCAAATGGTTTGAGCGCCATGAATGCCTTATCCGTCAATTCACGCGCGATATGCCTCGCTTTTTCCAATCCCACAATTGAGGGATATGTGGCCTTTTGCGCCGCCACGTCTTTGCCTGCGGTTTTACCGAGCGCCTCGGAGGTTTGAGTGACATCGAGAATGTCGTCGATCACCTGAAATGCCAGTCCAACATGGCGGCCAAACTCAGAGAGCGCCTTGAGTTGGTTAGTGGTGGCATTCGCGCTCATGGCGCCCAGACGACAGGCGGTTGTCAGCAACGCCGATGTCTTGCACTCATGGATGTATTGCAGTTGTGCCCGGGATGTTTTTTTGCCTTCGCCCTCCAAATCCGCCACCTGCCCGGCTATAAGTTGCCGCGAACCCGCTCCACGGGCCAACTCCAGCACCATGGCGCCGTGATTGTAACTTGCGGTTGCCCTGGCCTGTGCCAGAATCTCAAACGCCTGCGTCAGCAAAGCGTCTCCCGCCAGAATGGCAATGCCTTCGCCAAACACTTTATGACTGGTCGGCTTGCCTCTGCGGAAATCATCGTTGTCCATGGCTGGCAGATCATCATGAATCAACGAATAGGTGTGAATGCACTCCACGGCACAAGCCATTGGCAGAGCGGCATCTCTGCCTCCGCCGCAAGCCTCCGCCGAGGCAAAAACCAGCGCGGGGCGAATGCGCTTGCCGCCCGCGTTGAGCGAATAGCGCATGGCCTTGTGAATGGTCGGAGGCTTGACCGAGGCGCGCGGGATGTAAAAGTCCAAAGCCCGGTTGACCGCCGAGGTGCATCCAGCCAGATACGCCGCCAAGTCAAATTCCCGGGGAGAGGCGGATACTTTTCCCATTTTTTTAACTGCCATGCGGATGGAATATCAGACTGGAATTGGATTCGCAAGAGCAGTACGCCAAATCGCCACATCCCGCCTGCTCCTTTTCGGATTGAGTTTTCAGCTTTCGCCCCCTAACCTCGCCCCACATGGAATCCCATCAGCTTTTACGCGAGGTTTTTCAGAAAACCAATTTGAAGGAGGCCGCCGGGCAATTGGGCCTCTCCCTGTCCATGCTCTACAAATGGTCCGAGCCGCCGGGCGAAGGCGCTGGAAGCGGTTCTTCAAACCCGCTTGACCGTGTGGATAAGCTCGTCCAATTAAGCGGCGATACCCGGCCCGTCCAATGGCTTTGCGAAAAGTCAGGCGGCTTTTTCATACGCAATCCCAAAAAGACCCATTCCCACTCCCATTTTCTGATCCCGGCCACCAACGAGATCATTCAGGAATTTGCGGACCTTTTGGAAGTGGTGGCCAATGCCGCCGCCGACAGCCATATCACAAAAACAGAGGCGCACGCGATCCGCGCTCGATGGGAGGAACTCAAATCCGTGACGGAAGGCTTCGTTCGCTGCTGTGAGGAGGGCAATTTCACACCGATCGGAAGTTCGCCTATTAAGTGATCGACCACCGCGCGGCCCTGACTTGCTTAGACAGCGCAACCTGTTAGTTTGGTGTAATGAATAAAAGCATGAGTTCAAACACACCCGATTCGCCCTTCCTGCCCGCGATGCAACTCCGGCTGCGCGCCACCCTTTTCGCGATTATTGCCTGCCTATTGTGTGTTGCCGGACCCGCCCGGGCGCGCGCCCAGGCCAATGCCAATGAGCTTCATGCAAACGTGGTGGATGCCATCGCCTTGTTCAAAAAACAGGATCCGGCCTTCACACGTTTATTCGACAGCTCCCTCGGTTACGTGGTTTTCCCATCCGTTGCCAAAGGCGGTTTGGGCATTGGCGCCGCGCACGGCGATGGCGAGGTTTATGTAAAGGGAGTTTTGATCGGCACCGCCACCCTCACGCAAGTGACCATCGGACTGCAAATGGGCGGCCAGGTCTATTCCGAGGTCGTGTTCTTCGACACCGAGCTGGCACTCAACGGTTTCAAAGCCAGTCGTTACGCCGTCAGCGCCCAGGCCACCGCAGTGGCTGCGGCAGAGGGATGCGCAACAAATGCGAAATACGATCAAGGCATTGCGATTTTCACCATGCCCCGGGGCGGTTTGATGTATGAGGCGAGCGTGGGCGGACAAAAGTTCAAGTTCATACCCATCCAGAAGCGTTGACCTTCTCGAACAGCCGCAAGCCGCCGGGGATGGTTTGCGGCTGGCACGGGTCCATTGCTCCATTGCCCATCGAGAAACCGGGGTTATTTCTCGTAAACACTAACCCGCGCGGGGGGCAGGTTGCGCCACACCACCCGGGTGTTCACCAAGTGAAACGCCCGGAGAAGTTTGGGATTCGTTCGAAGTATCTGGTAGCTGAACTGCACCAATCGCCCTTTCACGCCCAGAACCGCCAGAATCCCGCAAGTGATCGCCTCGGCGCAATCCGCCGGGAAATTCAACAAAGGCAGACTGGAAATAACCACACGCAGCGGCAGAGCATTTGGCATATGCTCTTTGAGAAGGGCTTCCAAATGCATGGCGTCCCCATGAATGATCGTTGCCTGGGGATAGCGCTCACGCAAATGTGCCGCTAAAATGGGGGACTTTTCCACCGCGATCAACCGGTTTTGGGGCAACCCATGCTCCAAAAGCACTTCAGTGACGGCGCCCGTGCCCGGCCCCAACTCAAGCACATAACCGTCCGATTGGGGCACGATCCATTGGGCCATGGCATGAGCCAAAAAGCGGGAACTGGGGGCAATAGCCCCCAACTGGCGGGGGCGAAGCACCAATTCCTTCAAAAACAACGCTGTCGAACTTTTATCTTGTCTGGCCATCAGGCGCACGGGACAGCTCTATTCAGCGCCCGAGATGGAGGGAGACTAGAGGCAGGATACGTTTCCATCAATCTGAAACTTGCGTTCAAAAATTGCTGGAATTATTGCGCCGGAGTATTGGTGATGACGGTGGCCGCCGGGGCGTTGGTGCTCGATTCCGCCGGAAGACCAATTCCGTGCGCAACTGCGCCTTGATTTGCAGCGGCAAGTCGCTGGAAGGACCCAGCCTGTCGTCCAACACTTCCTTCTTGATCTGGGCGAGTCCGGGCAGGCCCACCCGTTGCTCCTGCCCCTCGATTTTCTTTTCGTAACGCGCGTGGATCTTTCGGGCCATGAACTCATAATTGACCGCGTTATCAGAAAAGCCGAGGGCCAGGCTGTTGAAATAGTTGACGTAAAGGCCCCGCAAAACCAGCTTGGTGCGATCGACCGAAGTTTCGCCCACATCTTCAGAGATGCGGCTCAAGGCATAATCGTCGAGCGATATCTTCCCGGGTAGGGTGCCTAGCTGGCCATCCAAAAGGTGGTCATTGGGATATTGTTTTCCCAGGTAAGCAAACCATTTGGCCGCTTCCGCCATGCGATTGTTCGAATAGAGAAAATATACGGCATCCCGCAAAAAATTACGATGCCCCCGCGTGATGTGATCCCGATTTTCGACATCCTGATCCATCATGTCTTCGTAGGCCCGGTTTGCGTTCTCCACAATATCCAGGTTCGGTCCGAATGAAAACACCCTGCCATATTTTGAGGTAACCAGCCGGCCGCGTTGAAAGGCCAGTTGCATGGATTGATAAATGACCCGGCGCAAGGTAATCAGCTCCTCATTCTTCGCCTTTTCCAGGCCCAGCCAGGCCCAATAAATGGCGTGGCTCTCCGGCAGCCGCCAATCCAGCGGTCCATAGCGCTCGTCCACAGCCTTCATGACCACCGGATCCATTTTGTATCTTTCACGCAAAACCTTTGCCCGTTCCTGCTGGTCCGCAGTCTGCGGCTTGATGAGGACGTCAAAATCCACCCGGTTGGTGTTTCCGAGCACGGCGATCATTTGTTCAGCCCAGGCCTGTTTAAAATAGAGGTGGGCCTCGTCCATATTCTGGCCGATTTTGTGTTGGAAGAACCAGGCCAGCTCGCGGTAAATGCTCGGTTCCTGGGGATTCCACCGCAGACCGTCATCCCGAAGCAGCGAAATGCCGCGTTCCACCCAGATCCAGCGGTCACGCGGATTCTGGAATTTGATCGAAATATTGTAGGCCATATTCCAGGCCTGAACAACCCAGACCGCAGGCAAATGCGGTTGCAGTTTTGTGATCCAATCCGCCAGTTGTACCATCTCGAAATACTTGCCGTTATCCTGCAAGTCCATCGCCCGCACCCAGAGCGCGTTTGCGATCAAACCCCGGAAGCCGCCCAGGGCCACCGTTGTAAACGCAAGCACCGGCGGCGCGTTATCCAGTGGCGCCACGCGAGTCAATCCCAGGTCGGTGCGCGCCTGATTCAGAGACTTCTGCGCGAAGGAGGCCCCCAGCAGAAGAATCAGAGCCAGAAATACCAGCAAGGGTTTGTAATACCGGGTTTGCATCATTGTCCCCCTTGGGCGGCGGCCAATTCGCGACGCGTGAACAGGTAGATGCCCACGCAGCCAAAGATTCCGCCCATCACCCCCAGGATTTGCAGCACGGCCAGGCCCAATTGCCCCCAGGAAATGGTCCGTCCCGAACTGAGGTTGTCGATCGGGGAGAACCCTTGCACCAGATTAATCACCTTGAGCATTCCGCTGAAAATCGGCACCGCCACCATATCGATCAGACTCGGTGAGGCCACACGTCCGGTCTCATGGTTGACCCCCGAAATGCCGCCTTCCTCAAGCACCTGGGCCATGGTGCCGCTGGAAAATCCGACGACCAGAATTCCCATGGCCACAAAAGCAGCCACTGGAAAGGAGAGGAAACTGGCGGCCGCCAGACCGATCGCCGCCAGCAGCGCCATCCAGCAAAAAATGATCGCCACACCCCGCGCAAAATTAACCGTGAACCCGCCGTCCCGGTAGAGCACCTCCAATCCATCATCCAGCAAAAAAAGCAAATCCACTTCCCCGGCATTGGCGCATTCGATGGTGATCCGGCCATTGGCGTCGAAGAGATTTGCGGGAATGGGAATCTCGTTCATCGTATCCGCAGGCAACTTTCGGCGGAATTGCCAGGAATTGGTCGTGCCAGGAACCCCAACCTGCCAGATCGTTGGATAGAGGGATTCATCCTCCAGAGTGCTTGTTTTTTGGGCGACGGAAAATTTTGTGTGAATGAAAAGCGGCTGGTCCTTGAGATGTGCTTTGGCCGGACCCAAGTCGATTTCCCAGCGGCGGGCATAGCTGGAGCGCACAATTTGAAACTCGGATTTCACCTGCTCGCGGATCTGATCCTTCACCGATTGCCGGTACTCCGGGGCGACGGAGTTTTGCTTTAAATATTCCTGGAAGGTCTGCTCAATCACTGGATTCAAATCCCGGGACATTTCCTTGACGCCGCTGCGGGCCACGAGCACCTCGTTGCGCAGGATGGTTTGCTGCGCCTCGGGCAAATGTTGCGCACGCCACACCAGGAGACCATAAACGGCCCCGCTCGAAGGAATGAGCAGCAGCGCGTCGAGCATCAAAATGCCCAGCCACTTGCCGATCCAGATTTGCCAGCGAGCCACCGGTTTGACCGCCACCATCTGCAACTGGCACTCCTCGACTTCCCTTGCCAGCGTGCCGCAGGCCAGCCACAACGTGGTAAATCCAAGCAACCCTGTGATCGCGGACAGTGTGTAGGTGAGCAAAATCTGTGTGAAACCGCGCGCCGTTCCGTCATCTTTGATGAGCAGCGGCAGAGCCACCACGATTCCCAGCAACAAGGTCAGGAGCACCAGAACCAGCCGGTAGCGGAACGCCGCTCTCAGGGTCAAAAATGCAATGGCCAGCAAACGTTTCATGACAATGCGGCATTTCGGCGGTCAGGCCGTGCCGTGAATATTCGATTTGGAAAAATTGGTCTCACCGTGTCCGTTTGCCATTCGCGCCAGAGTCGCCTGTTCACTTGGGTTTACCCAGAAGAGAGGCGAGTTTTTCATCCGCCTTTTTCAAATCCAACGGTGTCGTCTTTTCCTCGGGCTTCGGGGGAGCCGACTGCGGGGTTGCAGGCGCGGGCGCGGACGTTTTTGCCAATGCCTCCAGTTTCTGAACCTGAACAGCGGGCCCCGCTGCGGGAGTGGCCACGCGCGCTGGCTCGGGCCCTGGGGCCGAGGGCGCGGGCGCAGCCAGCCGCTCCAGAATCTTGTCCGATTGCGGCGCCGTTTCCGGACCGGCCAGATAATTCGCCACATGGCTGCCCGATGTGGCGCCCGAGGTGTGCTGTTCGTTCTGGCGGGCTTTTTGCACCACGCTTAAAAAATAGCTTTCCAGGTTTTGCGTCGGCACATCCACCCGCACCCGGTCCGCATCCACATCGTGTCGGATGATTTCCAGCACCTTCTGCATTGTCTCCCGTGGCAGGCTGGGCGTGGTGATGCGCAGGGAATCGGGCGTGGCCAGCAAATCCTTCAGGGCCCCCATGGCCTGGATTTTTCCACCGTAATAAATCACCACCCGGTCGCACACGTCCTCGACATCGGCGAGCAAATGACTGCTCAAAATGATTGTTTTGCCGCGCCGCGCCAGCGCAACGATCAGGTCCTTGACCTCGCGGCAACCAATCGGGTCCAGGCCCGAGGTCGGCTCATCGAGAATAATGAGGTCAGGATCGTTGATGAGGGCCTGCGCCAGTCCGATGCGCCGCTGCATGCCCTTGGAAAACTCTCCGACCGTGCGCGATTGCACCTGGCTAAGCCCCACCATCTCCAGCAATTGCTCCGCGCGCTTGCGACGCTCCTCATCGGCAATGTCAAAAAGGCTGCCAAAGAAAGTGAGCGTCTCCTTGGAATCCAGATAACGATACAAGTAAGATTCCTCGGGCAGATAACCGATGCGCGCCTTCGTGGCCACATGCCGCGGCGAATGGCCAAACACCTCGATATGCCCCTTGCTGGGATGCAGTAAACCGAGCAAAAGTTTTACCGTGGTCGATTTGCCCGATCCATTCGGACCCAGCAACCCGAAAACCTCGCCCCGACGCACTTCAAAGTCCACCTGATCAACCGCACGGGCCTTGGGCCGACCCCAGAAATCCTTGAAGATCTTCGTCAGTCCGCGAACGGCCACGACGACTTCCTGGGAAGCGGCCGCTTGAGAAACTTCTTCCAAACTCATGGTTGAATCCTCCGCGTTGTCGATGTCCGGAATCGCACATCCATGACCGTCAATAGTGTGGCGTCAGGTTTCATCATTGTATTATACGGATGCGCCGCTCACCGCCGGTTTGGCCGCCAGTTCTGACGCCGCATCACGTGCCGCCTGCCGACGCACCCCCTGGAAGGGGTCCAACTCCTCGCCCTGGCGCACCAGGCGCGCGCTGTTGAACACCACCACCAGCGATCCCACATTGTGCAGCATGGCCGCCACGATCGGATGCAGCAATCCAAACGAGGAAAGCGTCCATCCGCCAAGAATGAAAAACACTCCAAAAATGAAGTTCTGATTGATCACTGAACGCGTGCTGCGCGAAAGCTTGATCAAAAACGGGAGCCGCCGCAGATCGTTGTTCATCAGGGCAATCGTCGCGCTGTGGATGGCCACCTCGCTGCCCGCCGCGCCCATGGCAATGCCCATGTCGCCCGCAGCCAGCGCCGGGGCGTCGTTCACACCATCACCCACCACAGCCACGCGATATCCGCGCGCCTTCATTTGACGCACAAATTCCACCTTATTCTGCGGCAGACATTCCGCCGCCACTTCTTCGCAGCCAATCTCACGCGCGACACGGGCGGCCACCGGCTGGCGATCCCCGGTCACCATGGCGATCCGCCGCACACCGCATTCCGTGAGCGCCGCCAGCGATTCACGAGCTTCCGCCCGCGTGGCGTCCTGGAGTCCCACCCAGCCGATGCAATGACCGTCGCGCGCGACAAAAATGAGGCTGAACCCCTCGGTTTCGTTGATATCCACTGCCTTGAGAAAGTCCCCGCCCACCCCATTGTCCTTGAGCCACTGGGCGCGCCCGGCCAAAACGGTGCGTCCCTCGACTTGCGCCCGAATGCCGCGCCCGGCTGTTTCCGCAAAATCCTTCGGCTCGGCCAGGGGTACGGATGCCTCGCCAGCAAGTTGGGTCAGCGCTTTCGCCGTCGGATGGTTACTGTATCGCTCGGCCGATGCCGCCACGCGCAATAATTCCGCCGGCGTTGTATCGTTCAATGGCGCCAACCGGCTCACGACCAGATTTCCCGTGGTCAGCGTGCCTGTCTTGTCAAAAATAAAGGCGTTGATCCGGGCCGCCATTTCGATGTCGCTGACGTTTTTGATCAATATGCCCAATCGGGCCGCCACGGACAACGCGGCCACCATCGCCGTCGGTGTCGCCAGAATAAAGGCGCACGGGCAGGAAACGATCAGCACGGAGATCACGCTGTTCAAATCCTTTGTAAAGGCCCAGACCATGGCCGCCAACACCAGCACCAGGGGCGTGTAGTAGCCCATGTACTGGTCGATGATGCGCATGATCGGCAACTTCGTTTTTTCCGCCGCCAGGATCAAATCCCGGACCCGGCCCAGTGTCGTATCCTCACCGGCGCGAGTGACCTTGATCTCGATGACGCCGGTCAGATTGATGGTGCCGGCAAACACATCGTCCCCGGGCTTCTTATCCACCGGAAGCGATTCCCCCGTGATATTGGCCTGGTTGAAGGAACCCTGCCCAGATGCAATGACACCGTCAGCCGCGATATTGTCTCCGGGCCGCACTCGAATCAAATCGCCCACCGCAAGATCCTTCGCCGCCACTTCCTCCTCAGCCGAACCCTTGATGCGTCGAGCCTTGGTTGGTGTGAGTTTGATCAGCG
Source organism: Verrucomicrobiia bacterium (assembly GCA_963664225.1). GTDB lineage: Bacteria > Verrucomicrobiota > Verrucomicrobiia > Limisphaerales > UBA1319. The sequence continues at coordinate 4,787,025 of OY760937.1, read as the reverse complement.
ACTCGATGGACGCCCGCGCCCCGTCCGCCGTGCGTGTTTCGATGATCTCGCCCAAAAGCATGAAAAAGGCGACCACACCCGCCGTCTGGTAATTCCCCGAGGCAAAGGCCGCCAGAACCGCGATGGTGACCAGTTCGTTGATGCTCAAAACCCCTTTTCGGAGATCTTTGATCGAGGTGAGCACGATCGGGTACCCGAGAATAATGGTGCCCACCATCGCGCTCAATCCCGCGACACCGCTGTCCTTGCCAAAAACCCACTCCACCACAAAGGAGTTAATCACCAGAATCAAACCGATGATGGTCTGCCAAAGATGGACCGGCGTGTGCTCGTGATCGTGACCTGAGTGATCATGATCGTGGTGATGATCATGCCCTTGGTCGTGATCGTGATCGTGGTCGTGATCGCAGCACGCCTCTTTTTCCCGACTGATTAATGAAGTTACCTGCATAACATGCCTGTAATATACTACGGGGCGGAGGTTTCACTCCTGGATTTTTGAGGCTCGCGATTCAACTGGAGTCGCAGCTCGCGCGTGTTCCCATCGGCCCGGTTTGGAATAAAGAACTTGTCCTGCGCGTTCGTCAGAACCCGCTGCATTGTTGCCGCAAGAAGCCGTTGCTTGAACAAATCCGGATTCGCCTCGAAATACGGGAGTTGGTCACTGAACGATTTGGCCTCGGCATCCACGGTTCGCACAAGCTGATTGCTGCGCGTAATGCCGTCATTCCAGACCACGGAGGCCTGGCCCAGGGCTGCATTGGTGGTGCTGCGGGCATACGTCTCGGACTCGCTGATGCGGGTGCGGGACATTTGCTGGGCCTCAAGCACCGCGTTAAAGGCGGCGCGCACGTCCAGCGGCGCGCTGGTTTCCACATCCAGCGATTCAATCGCCACGCCCACGCCCGTCTCATCGATCAATTGCGAGAGCCTTTTATGCACCAGATCCATGAAGGCCACCTTGTCACGGAATATCGCCTCCTCCGCTGTGAAATGAGTGGCGGCGTAATAAAGGGAATTATTCAAGACGTTCTCAAGCAGGTTGGTGACATCGGTGTAGTTGAAGGCGTAATTCAATATCCCGGTCGGTTGCAGCCGGTATTTGAGCGTGGCGCGCGCGTGAATGATGTTTCCATCCCCCGTCAATGCGCACCCGTCAATTCCCGGCCTCAAAACCGGCCCCATCGACACGGCGTTGGGATTGTCAAGATCCGGCGCCCATGGGGCGCGGCCCACCACCGTCCGGCTCTGGCCCACGGCGATCTTCATCACCTCATCGATCGGATAGGGAAAGGCCCAATGCAGTCCCGGTTTGAGCATCTGATCCGCGCCCACGCCCACGGGCCGTCCGAAGCGCAGGATCACCGCCACCTCGCCGGGATTGACCGTAAAAATGCCCGACCCTATGAATACGACCACCAGCGCAAACATCAGCAGTTTGACAATTTTGAAGCTGCTGCCAAGGGCCTCGGCCAGTGCCCGCGTTGCGGCATCTTCCGCCGGCGCCGGGGCTTCGTGCTCATGCGCGTGCGCGACAGGAGCCACCGCCTCCGGCTTCGAATGGTGAGAGTGTTGATCCGGATTCATCGCGCGATTATTGAGCTTTGCTGGAGGCCGGTTTTACCACGCCACCCAACATGTTAAACGGAGGGGTCTGCTGGTCCAGAATCAGCGTGGCGCGATCCTTAAGCGATGCCTCCAGGGCGTTGCGCTGGAATAAGAAATTGGCAAGTTCAGGATTTTGCTGGAGCACCTTGTAGTATTCCGAAGCCTTGGCCTCCGCCTGGCCTGTGATTTGTATTGCGGAGGCGCGCGCATCCGAAAGGATCTGGTTGGCCGTGCTGTCCGCCTTGGCCCGGGTGATCTTGGCCTCCCGTTCGCCTTCGGACAAAAACCGCGTGACCTGGGTCTGACGTTCCGCTTTCATGCGCGAGAACACCTTCGTCGTGATGCTCTCCGGCAGGCCCAACTGCTTGATGCGCACGAATCGCACATCGATGCCGTAATTCTTTCGCGCCTGGTCTTTGATGTTCGCAAGCATCTCCTCTTCGATGATGTCGAACTTCAATTCCGAGGCATTCGTCGAAATCAGGTCTCCAAACGCGTGCTGGCCAAGCACCCCTGTCTTCATGGTCCGCACCAGCGGTTCCAGCGCCTGCTCCGCCTTCAGGGAATCCCCGCTGAAACTCTCCAGGAAATTCCGGGGGTCGGCGATCTGCCACCCGGCAAAGACCGTGATCAACACGTTGATGCCGTCCCGGGTCGTGGTCTGCTCGAATTTACGCTCGAAATTTTGCACGCGGTTATCGAAGCGATAAACCTTTTGAATCGGCCATGGCAGCCTCCAGTTGAAGCCCGGGTCGCTGATGCTCCGGGAGTATTTATCGAATGTGGTCAACACCGCAATCTCGGTCTGGCGCACTTGAAAGGTGAACAGCATCAGGCCAAAAATCACGGCCAGCACGGCGGCGGTTACAAACGTGATGGGATTTTTCTTCATAGTCTCAACAGTGTCTGATTAGGGACGAAATTATTTTTTTCCAGTGGGCAGCGGCACATCCAGCAGGTCACTGCGGATTTTATCTTCGAGGTTCAGCCAGATGATGTCATGGGTATTGGTGACCCCCAGGACGTATTTGCGGGCGGGCCCGACGGCACGAACCAGGGTTTCCAAATAGGAACGCTCCTTGTAAACCGAAGGCGAAGCGTCATAAGCGGCCAGTTGGTTTGTGTATTGGGCGGCTTCAGCCTGCGCGATCGTGACCTTTGAATAGCTGTCGCTCCAGGCTGTGAGCACGGTGTTCGAGGCCTCCGCGTGCGCCTGCGGTATCTTTTCCGCCCAATACGCCTGGGCGGACAGGATGTTTGATTGCTTTTCCTGGAACGCGCCGATCACCGCTTCATAATCGGGCGCCACTTTGACAGGCGGATGTATCCCCTGCAACCCAACGAAAATGACTTCGACGCCCAACTCGTTTTCGTCCGCGGTTTTCTGAATCTCCTCGCGCAATTTCTTCGCCGCAGCCAGCCGTCCCGCGCCCATGACGTCGTCAATATCGACATTCACCAAATAGTGGGACAACGCGCGGTTGGCCAACAGTTCCAACAGATTGTTGGCTTCGCTATGTTTGTAAACATACGCATGCAAATCCTTGATCCGATATTGGACGGGAATGTTCACGGAGATCAAATTCACCGGCACCACCTGCTCGCCACCCGCGGCGCTCGACGGATCCAGATAACCCTGCTCCCGGCTTGCCACCAGCATGTTATATTCTTCCTTGAAGTGCGACTTGGTCCAGACCAGGACCTTTTCCCTGTCCGCGTCCGGATCCGGAACAAATCCAAGATAGAAAGTGTGAACCTCGCGACTCCGGTAGCGGTGAACCTTGTCCACCGGCCAGGGCCACTTGAGATGAAGGCCCGGCTCCAAAATTTCACGCCCGGCCACAGGGCGTCCCCAGCGCTCGAGCAAACCCTGCTCCGGCGCCTCGATCACCACCACGCAAGTGGACAACAGCAACACACCCAACTGCAACAAAACCAGCCAGGCCAGCGCCTTTTCCGCAAATCGATAAAACCACGTCTCGGAAACCTTGAATCCAAATTGGTAATCCAGCGCTTGTGCCGCAGTCGTGATCAGCCCGCCAGGCTGACCCAGAAGTCCGATCAGACGGCTCTCGTAGAGCAGACGCGCCGCCTGCCCTTTCAGGCGCGGGCGGTAAATTTCCAGAATCAGGGTGATGAGCGTCTCCAAAGCGACAAACCCCAGCACCACGCACAGAACGCGCGCCACGATAACGTCAATATGCGGGTAGGAGAAGTAACCCACTGCCTCCGCCAACGCCATTAACAGGGTCATCAGCGATCCGAGCAGCAAATAACTGGCGGCAGGCCGCAGCAGACGATGATTTTCCAAACGCGCTATACCGGCCACGTATTTGCCCCGCATGAAAAAAATCAGCGAAAAAAGTGACGCCAAAGCCAGCGCTATCGTTCCCCGGCCCGTATTCAAACCCTGATCACGGTCAAGCCACTTCCACAGTAAAAAAGCCCCCAGCCCCTGTAGGACGCACAATATAATCGTAAAACCGGGGACAAACCATTTGTCGAACTGCTCGCGGGAACGCCGCGCCGGAAAGGTGTCCGCCTCCTGGGAAAACAACGCGGAAGCCGAGGCCGATTTCTTCAACTCATCGTATTCAAGCTGCTCGATCTTCTCCCGTGCTTTGAGTCGCATCTGGAAGGCGCTCACCGCCGCCACCAGCACGCCCATGGCAAGGAATACAACGCCGACCTGCCCCGTCGCCGAAGAGGCATAGAGCGCCAGCATTTGCGTCGCCCCGCCGATAAACAGCAGCAAAAACAGGTTTCCCAAACCCAAACTTTGTATGTTCCGGTCTCGATCCATAATCAGCTCAACTCCCGATCCTCAAACAACGCCAGCGCCACCGCCAGTGTGGCGCCCAAATAGCCGGCCACATATCCCAGTGCCTGCGCCAGATACGACAAGGGAACCCCCGCCTTGCCAGGTTCCATCGTATCCGCCATCCAAAACAACTGCCAGTTCGGCAACAAGGTATAAGGCACCGCCGCCCACATCGACCCATTCTGCAAAGGCCGACCAAAAAGGTAATCCGACATCAGCCCCAACAGAAAAAGCGCACTGCAAATCGCCAGCGTCGGAATCATTTCAAAACGCGTGGAGCAAGCGATGGCCAGCCCCGCAAAAATCCACAAGGCAAACAATATCAACACCGAGGCGGGCACCAGGCGCCAGTCCACTTTGGAGATCGTGCTCAAACTTTCCTTATGGGACGTCATGGTCGTAATCACGACAAACGCTATGGTCAACATCACCACAAGACTGAAAACCGCGTCCGCCACAAACTGCCGTTTCAGAAAAAAGTTACTGAACCCCCCGATGGCATACGCGACAACCACCGCCGCTGAAAAAATCCCCAGCGCCGCTGTGTCCACCCCCGAATAGGCGTCATAGGCCATCCGGCTCGCAAGCAAAGCCATCACCGCGTTCACATAAGTCATCAAGGACAATGCCGCGGCCACTCCGGCAAATTTCGCCAGCAGAAATTGGCCCCGCCGAACCGGTTTGGACAAAACCGCCAGAGCCGTTCCGGAACGGATTTCATGCGCCACGGAGGCCGCGGCGCTGATTACCGCGCCAAAGAGGCCCGCCAGCAGCATCACCGCCAATTCGGTGTCCTTGAGCATCTTTGGGTCGTCCCCAAAGCCAAAATAGGGAACGCACGCCAGAAAAACCATGAAGACCGCTGAACTGCTCATTAGAAGCAGATACACCGGCTGTCTCACCAACTCCATGAAGGCGTTGGTTGCTATGGTTGCAAACTGTCGCATTTCCTAATTTGAATCTGTCAGTTTATTTAACCCCGCATAAAATGCAAACGGATATTCCCAAACGGCTTTCCGTCTCCAAATCGATTACCTGTGTCCGGATGCATAATCCATTACCCATCAGGCCGCTGCGGTATCGTGCGCCCAAAGCTAACGATAAACGCGCCTCCCTGAAAAGTGTGCGTCTGCCGGCACATCTGATTCGCCAAACCGGCCTGCCCGCACCGGCTTGACTCACAAGACCGCACCAAGAGCATAAAAAAAGGCACAAGGGTGTTGACGACCCGATGGGGCCTTGTGTAGATTGTCCCCGCTCTTGGGTTCCAAAGTAGCTCAATGGTAGAGCAATCGGCTGTTAACCGATGGGTTGCAGGTTCGAGCCCTGCCTTTGGAGCCAATTTTCTTCAGATCGAACGGTTCGCTTTTTGCACAAATCTCCCGCGAGGTTTCGGGTGCAAAAAGCGGTCCTTTTTTCATATCCCTTGCCCCATCACGCGGGGATTTACCACCGAAACCAAGCTGCATTATCAGGACTTGGCAGCCATTTGCCAAACCCGATCCCAAAAAAACGTCAACGAGTATTGCCGAAGACCGGTCTTGTCATTAAGTTAGGCTTCACACCATGAAAACACGATTGCTCCTCCTTGGCTCCCCCATCCTGGCTGCTGCGATTATGGCCAGTGTTACAAATGCCGCCACCGTCGAAACCTCCGATACCTCCTTGCGTCTGGAGGTTTCCGGTTCAGCCCTCCAGGTGGTCTCCCTCAGCGGATCAAAAGGCAAAACCGAGTGGACCCCTGCGTCGGCCCGGGCTGGGATCATGCCTTTGGTGCAAACCGCCGTGGTTGCGGGAAAGACGCTTTCCCTGGAATGGCGTTTGATTCGCGAAGCCGACTTGCCAGGCCCCTACTTTGGCCATGTCTTTGTCTTTGGCTGCAAGGAACCCAAGCTCGAACTCACCTCTGTCTGGAAAGGCGCAAAAGGTCCGGGTCCCATTGAGCATGAGTTGAGCATCTTGAATCGCGGCACGCAGGAGGTGCAACTGCCCCTTCAACCCTCGCTGGTGTTTGACAGCGTGGCCGCCCCTGATGGCCATACTCTGGAGAATTGGTGGATCGAGAAGGGTGCAGGAACGCCCGGAAAAGTCGGCGTTCATTACGATAATTACGTTACCAATGGATACACCCAAACGCTTGATTCCACGGGCTATTCTCCCGATGAGAGGCAGGAGCCCATTCCCTGGACTGCCATTCAGGATCCGGCGGGGAAGTGCGGCTGGTATTTGGGCATTGAGTCGAGTGGTCGTGTGCGCATCGCGATCAAACGCGAGCAATCTCAACTGCATGTCGAGGCGGGCCTGACTCCTGAGGAAGGCTACCTTGCACGAATTGCGCCAGATCAAACCCTGCGTGTCCCGTCCGTATTTCTCGGCTGCTACCAGGGCGAAGTGGATGATGGCTGCAACCAAATGCGTCGCTGGATCAAGACCAACATTTGTCCACCAACCCGTGACAAGCACTATCCTTTGCTGGTCAACAATAGTTGGGGAAGCGGAATGGCGGTGGATGAAAAGCTGGCCCGAACGATGATCGACGAGTCGGCGGACTTGGGCTTGGAGATGTTCCACATCGACGCTGGCTGGTTTCGAGGTGTCGGCGATTGGTTCCCGGAAACAACAAAATTTCCAAAAGGACTCGCTCCCATTGCCGACTACGCCCACTCCATGGGGCTCAAATTCGGTCTGTGGGTTGGGTGGACTCAAGGGGGCAACCAGCGCGATCAAACCGGACCCGACCGGCCTCTGAGCGTTTTCGATCCGGAAATGAAGGCCTGGTTTACCCGCAAGGTCGCTTCTGACTGGAAACCCGGTGAATTCACAGGCGAAACCGTCTGCCTGGCCGATCCTCGCGCGGAGAAGTGGTGCCTGGATTCCCTGCGGCGGATGGTTAAAGACTACAAGCTCGACCTGCTGGAGCATGACCAGCGCATGATTATCGATTCCTGTTCGAGTACAAACCATTTGCACACGTCCTCACGAACTGACGCTGCCGCCCGGGCCACAGAAGCCTATTACCGCATTTATGACACGCTTCGGCGTGAGAATCCGGCACTCCTGTTTGAGGATTGCGTCAATGGCGGGCGCATGGTCGATTTCGGCGTCATTCGCCGGGTGGACTATATCAGCATCACGGACACCTACGATCCGCTCTCGAACCGCCGGGCCTTTTACGACGCTTCCTTCCTTCTCCCTCCGGCGCAGTGCGAATGCTATATCGCGAACAATCCTGGCAAAAACCTCGCCAACTTCGTTTACATGCTGCGTAGCGGAATGATGGGTTGGTGCACCATCATGACCGACACCTCCAAGTGGACACCTGAGCAGCGAACCGCAGCCAAGCGCCAATTCGCGCTCTACAAGTCCGCGTTGCGTCCGTTGATTCTCAATGCCGATGTACATCACGTCGCTGACCGGCCCGATGGTGTGCACTGGGATGGTATCCAGTATTGGGATGAATCCACCGGGAAGGGAGCACTGTTTGTATTCCGTGGCACGACCGATGAAAAGGAGCACCGGTTTATGCTCGAAGGTCTTCGCGCCGACGCTCGCTACAATGTGACGAGCGAGGATGGCAGTGTGGCGGGCGCAGAATTGGCCGGTGAAGCTCTCTTGAAAAACGGCCTCGTTGCGCGCCTGGAGGGGACAGAGAGCTCGGACATCATCCTGATCGAACGAAAATAGCCGAATGAAACGGCGCCAGAACCAGCCTATGAAATCGATTATTTCCTCAGTCCTCCTCGCGTTTGGTGTCCTGCTGGCAAATGCACCGGCCACCACAGCCGGGGCGCTGCGCCCCACCGATCTGCGTTGTGAGTATCGTCAGGACCCTCAGGGGCTGGATATCAAGGAACCACGCCTGAGCTGGCTGCCCGTGTCTGATCGGCGCGGGGAGCGCCAGACCGCGTGGCAATTGCTGGTTGCCTCTTCTCAAAAACGACTTCGTGCCAACGATGGCGACCTCTGGGATAGCGGCAAGGTCACATCGAACCAGAGTGCCCAGATCGCCTACGCGGGCCAGTCGCTCGCATCACGTCAACAATGCTATTGGAAAGTGCGTGTTTGGAATCAGGATGGCCGCGCCTCCGCATGGAGCGAGCCTGCGTTGTGGACAATGGGACTGCTGAATCCCGAAGACTGGCAAGCCCGCTGGATCGGCTCCGAGGAAGGCGCGTTTTCCGGTGATGCCGCCGCCAATCTCAAAGCGCCTTTGCCAACCCCGCGTTATCTTCGAAAAGGCTTCCACCTGGATCAGCCAATACGCCGCGCCACCGTCCATGTCACCGCCCTGGGTCTCTATGAACTCAGGATCAACGGCCAGCGCGTGAGCGATCATCTCCTCGCTCCGGAATGGACCCGTTACACCCATCGGGTGCAGGTCGATTCGATTGAAGTCACTGACTTGCTTCGCAAGGGCGACAACGCCATCGGCGCAATTGTCGGCAACGGCTGGTATTGCGGCAGCTTCATTTGCTGGCCGCAGCGTCCACGCATCTTTGGGGACCGCCCATGGCTGCTGGCCCAGCTCGAAGTCGAAACCACCGACGGCCAGCGCCATGTGTTTGCCACGGATGATACCTGGCGCGTATCCACCAAGGGGCCGCTTCGCCAATCTGGCATTTACGAGGGAGAATCCTACGACGCGCGCATGGAAATGCAGGGATGGGATCGGGCCGGTTTCAACGACTCGACCTGGCAAACCGCCGCTCTAGGCGCCAATCTGAAGGTCGGCAAGCTCGTCTGGCAGCGCAGCGAACCCATCCGCGTCACGCATAAGTTCAAACCGGTGGCTCTCACGGAACCCAAACCTGGCGTTTATGTTTTTGATCTCGGCCAAAACATCGCCGGCTGGTGCCGTCTGGCCGCGCAGGCGCCCGCTGGGGCCGCCGTCACCTTGCGGCACGCCGAAGTGCTTAATCCCGACGGCACGGTTTACACCAAAAACCTTCGCGGTGCGCTTGCGGAGGAGCACTACATCTTCAAGGGCGGTGGGAAAACCGAAGTATTCGAACCTCACTTCACCTATCATGGTTTCCGTTATGTGGAAGTGACGGGGCTGCCTTCGCGCCCATCCACCAACGCCATACTGGGCCGGATGTTTCATACCAGCTTTCGCGACACCGGAAGCTTCGAATGTTCCAACCCTTTACTGACAAAATTGGCCGCGAATATCCAATGGTCGCAACGGGCCAATTACATGGGCGTTCCCACCGATTGCCCGAATCGCGACGAACGCACTGGCTGCACGGGCGACCACCAGTTCTTCCTCCCCACGGCCCTTTACAATATGGACGTCGCCGCATTCTTTAACAAATGGCTCGTGGATCTCTGCGACGATTCCCAATCAGCCCGGGGCGTGTTTGCCGATATCGCTCCCTACTACGGCATGTTCCCTGGCCAGAGCGATGGATGGGGCGATGCGGGCATCATCTGTCCCTACGAGATTTACCGGGCTTATGGCGATACCCGTGCGGTATCCGAACATTTCGAGGCCATGCGCCGACATCATGCCTTCCTCACACAAACCGCCACTAATCAAATACGCCATCTCGAGGGACCAGGCGATTGGCTGAACCTGGGCGGCAGCGCCAAAAACGAAGTCATCGCCACCGCATATTACGCCTATCTAACCGGACTGATGGCCGAAATGGCTCAAGCCATCGGCCGAACCGACGATGCCACGCATTACCGCGACCTTGCCGATCAAATCAAGGCGGCCTTCACGCGCGCGTTTCTGCGTCCGGATGGTTCCATTGAAGGGAGCAGCCAGACCGGCTACGCCCTTGCTTTCACCATGGGCCTCGTCCCGCCTGAGCTGAAAGATAAGATGTCGGCAGCCTATGCCAGGGAGATTGCCCGGTTCGACTGGCACCCTGCCACTGGATTCATCGGCGCTGCGCGGTTGCTTCCCGGACTCCATAATGCCGGTCTGGACACAGATGCCTGCCGCCTCGTTTTTCAGGAGTCATATCCCTCCTGGCTCTTCATGGTCAAACAGGGCGCCACCACGGTTTGGGAACGTTGGGATTCTTATACTCCCGAGAAAGGATTCCAGGATCCGGGCATGAACTCATTCAACCACATCGTCTGGGGAACCATGGGCGAATACCTGTTTGGCATGCTCGGCGGCATCCAGGCCGAAACCCCGGGATACAAAGATATCCGCATTCAACCGATCATCGCCGATCAACTCCAGTGGGCAAGGACAAGCTATCGCTCGATCAGTGGCGAAATCCAAACCTCCTGGAAAAAAGAAAGCAACCGGCTAACCCTGGACGTCACCGTCCCCGCGAACACCACGGCCACGGTTTTTGTCCCGACAGTCGATCCATCAACCGTTCTTGAGTCCGGTCGCCCGGCCACGCAATCGCCGGACGTTAAATTCCTGCGTTCCGAAAAGGGTGTCGCCGTGTATCGGATCGAGTCCGGCCGTTATTCGTTTTCTTCGAAACGCCAGTGATTGAGGATTGCCAGTGGATTTGGATGCTGAAGAGCTCTGATAACCGGACGTCTATTTGGTAACGCCAAATAGACGAATGCGCATTGCTTCGTGCGGCAAATGAGCGAAGGTGTTGTCAGGATATGCCCGCCCGGACAACCATTTGTCGTGTGAGCTTGTTGATGCTGATTGCATTTCGACTGGTTTGCACCGGCATTTTACTTCTGGCAGGCAATGCTTGGGCGGAATCGTTGGAAAATGCCAACGAGTTGTATCTGCACGGTAACTATACCGACGTCATCAAGGCTGCGAAAAAGGAACTGGAGGATGGCAGTTATCGCACGGACTGGCGAAAACTGCTGGTGAAAGCCCTGATGACCATGGGGCGTTACGATGAGGCCTACACGAATGCCACGAATGGTCTCAATAATTATTCCTCCTACATTGGCTTGCGGCTGCTCGCCCGGGAAACGGCTCTCTTCAAAAACAACCCAACCGAAGCCAGTCGTCGGCTGGCTGAAATACGCGTCATCATCGAGCAACGTCAACCCTCCTACCGGAATGGCGAGGACCTTGTTGCGCTGGGTCAGGCGTTGCTGCTGCTGGGGGTCGAGCCGCGATTGGTTCTGGAAAATTGTTTTCAGCGCGCGGAAAAACTGGACCCGCCGTCGCGCGATGGCTTTCTGGCCACCGGACAACTGGCGCTGGACAAGCACGACTACAAGCTGGCGGCGGATGCATTTCGCGCCGGACTTGTGAAGTTCCCCAAAGACCCTGACATGGAGGTCGGGCTGGCACGGTCGTATGAACCCAGCGACCGCGGGGAAATGCAAAAATCCATTCAGACCGCTTTGGAGGTCAATCCCCAACACATACCCAGCCTGCTGCTGCTGGCGGATCACTTGATCGACGCCGAGCAATACGCCGAGGCAGAAAAGCAACTGGCCCTCATCCTTCACGTGAACCCTTATCACCCCGAGGCCCTGGCGTATCGTGCGGTGCTGGCTGATCTGAGAAACGATGCGCAGCAGGAGAAGCAATTCCGCGAGGATGCTCTCAAGTATTATCAGACCAACCCGCAGGTGGATCATATAATCGGCCTTAAGTTATCGCAGAAGTATCGATTCGCCGAAGGTGCGGCGGCTCAACGGCGCGCCCTGGAGTTCGAGCCGGACTATCTGCCCGCACGGCGTCAACTCGCCGAGGACTTGCTACGCCTGGGCCAGGCGGATGAAGGCTGGGCGCTCGCGGATTCCGTCCGCAAGGACGATGGATATGATGTCACCGCGTACAATCTGACCACGCTTCACGACCAGATGGTGAAGTTTCAGACTCTCTCCAACGCCGACTTCATCATCCGCATGTCCCCGCACGAAGCCGGATTGTATGGCGATCGTGTCCTGGACCTGCTGTCGCGCGCCCGGAAAATACTGTGCGCGAAATACGGCGTGGAGCTTTCCCAGCCCACCACCGTGGAGATTTTTCCCGAGCAAAAGGATTTTGCCGTGCGAACCTTTGGCATGCCGGGAAACCCCGGATATCTCGGCGTCTGCTTTGGCCCGGTGATCACGGCTAACAGCCCGGCGTCGCAGGCTCCGAATCCGGCCAACTGGGAGGACGTGCTGTGGCATGAGTTCTGTCATGTGGTGACACTGACCGCCACGAAGAACCGGATGCCGCGATGGCTGAGCGAGGGCATTTCGGTTTATGAGGAGCGCCAGGCCAATCCAACCTGGGGAGAAAAAATGAATCTCGCCTACCGCAACATGATCCTGAAAAACGAGCTGACCCCGCTGGGCAGGCTCAGCGGCGCGTTTCTGTCGCCAAGCAATTCCGTGCATCTTCAATTTGCTTATTACGAGTCGTCGCTGGTTGTGGAATTTCTTGTTCAACGATATGGATTTGAAACCTTGAAACAAGTTTTGAGCGACTTGCGCGACGGCGACGAAGTCAACAAGAGCATCGCCAGACGCACTGCGCCTTTGCCCGAGATTGAAAAACAGTTCGCCGCTTTTGTGCGTGAGCAAGCCGACCAGCTTGCGCCCGGCGTGGACCTGGAAACACCGCCGTCACTTGCTGATGTGATGGAAATGAAAACCTGGGAACTGGCGCATCCGAAAAACTTCAACATCCGGATGAAAAAGGCCGTTGAATTGATGGAGGCAAAACAATGGACGGAAGCCAGGCCCCTCCTGGAATCCCTCGCCGATGCGTATCACGGAGAGGGCAACGCGAAGAATCCGTACTGGCTGCTCGCGGTGACCCAGCGAAACCTCAACGACACCAACGCAGAGTTGGCGACGCTCAAGACGCTCGCGACACATGAATCTGATTTTGTGGACTTGTTTGCCCGACTGATTGAAGTATCGATGGCCCGCACGAATTGGTCCGACGCAACCAAATATGCGGAGCGATTATTGGCAATTAATCCGCTGATTTCATTGCCTCACCAGGCCCTGGCGATGTCGGGCTCGGCGACGGGCAAATCCGATCAGGCGATCACCGCCTATCGCAAATTGCTGATGCTGGATCCGCCCGATCCGGTCGAGACCCACTACCAATTGGCCAGCCTCCTTCATGCGCGCGGGGATTCTGAAAACGAGGCCCGGCGCCATGTATTGCAATCCCTCGAAGATGCACCGAGATTTCGCGATGCCCAGCGGCTGCTTTTGCAAATGAACGCGAAGACTTCCCAACCAGCAGCCCCTGCACCGACTTCCAAACAGGAGAGGACGCCTTAGCATGTGAGAACTTCCCCCAAAATAATCCTGCTTGTAGCGGCAATGGCGCTTCTCGCCGGGCTTTGCATTGCGCAACCTTTCGGCCCGCGACGCCGCTGGGGCGACGGGAACATGGTCCGCACTGAAGGAGGCGATTGGGTGGATGAAACCAAGGTGCGCACCGCACGCGAAATTGCCTCGCACAGCACAGGCTCGCCTGAATGGACCAACGCGCCCGGATTCGAGAAGGACGTCTTTACATTCGTGCGCATCATCCGCGACCGCGATCCCTATACCTCGCGCAGCGCGGGTAATTGGATCACCGATTTTCCGGACAGCGATTTGAATTTTTCATTCCGACTTCAGCAGATTACTTCCATCAGGACGGATCCCAATGGCCGCACCCTCCGGCTGACCGATCCCGACCTTTTCAATTATCCCTGGATTTACATGGTCGAACCCGGCGGGCTGCAACTGCGCGATGAGGAGGTTCCCATTCTCAGAAAATACCTGACTAACGGCGGAGTGCTAATGGCGGATGATTTCTGGGGCGAATGGCAATGGGAAACTTTCGCCAGCGAGATGAAGCGCGTCTTTCCCGATCGTGAATTCGTGGACCTGCCCATGGACCATCCGATCTTTCATTGCGTGTTTGATATCAATGTCCCGAAAAACAAGCTGCAGACACCGGCGATGCCTTTTGCAGTTCAGCGTCATTCGACCGATTTCACCTGGGAAACCAATCACCGCTATGTGGACGGCAGTCCCGAGGATTGCAGCAACGTTCATATTCGGGCCATTTATGACGACAAAGGTCACATCATGGTAATCGCCACGCACAATACCGACAACGGCGACAGTTGGGAGCGCGAGGGCGAGGACGATTGGTTCTTTCATGAGTTTTCCGAGAAACGCGGCTACCCGCTCGGCATCAACATCATTTTTTATCTGATGACCCACTAACCGCGCTTAAACCATCAACCCATCACCAACCATAAGGCATTGTGGAAGCAGCAACCGAAAATCAACTCAACGACGCGCAGGCCGTGGACAAATTAATCACCGGCCGCGCCAAAATCGAAACGGAACTGGCCAAGGTCATCGTCGGCCAAAAGGAAGTGATCGAGCAAATCCTGATCGCCCTGTTCTCGGGCGGGCATTGTCTGATCACCGGCGCGCCCGGCCTGGCCAAGACGCTACTGGTCAAATCCATCGCGCAAATCTTCCACCTCAATTTTCAGCGCATTCAATTCACCCCCGATCTCATGCCGGCGGACATCACGGGCACGGAGATTCTGCAGGACACCGACGAGGGACGAAAGATGCTGTTCGTGCGCGGCCCCGTATTTGCGAACATGATCCTCGCCGACGAGATCAATCGCACACCACCCAAGACTCAGGCGGCGCTGCTGGAGGCCATGCAGGAGCATCAAGTGACCGCGGCGGGCGTCCGCCATGTTCTGACAGAGCCGTTCTTTGTGCTCGCAACGCAAAATCCCATTGAGATGGAGGGCACTTATCCCCTACCCGAGGCGCAACTCGATCGCTTCATGTTCAATGTCGTGATGGATTATTTGCCGGAGGACGAGGAAGTCGCGGTCGTGCAGCAAACCACGGCGCGCCGACCGGCTATCATTGAACCGCTCTTGACCGGAGAAGATGTGCTGCGCTTTCACGAACTGGTCCGGCAGGTGCCGATCGCGCAGGATCTCATCCGCTATGCGGTGCGATTGACCGCCGCATCCCGGCCTCAACAAAAGAATTCGCCTGCATTCGTAAACGACTGGGTGAGCTGGGGTGCCGGCACTCGCGCCGCCCAGTTTCTTGTATTGGGGGCGAAAGCGCGGGCGCTACTGCAAGGCAGGTCTCATGTGTCCGGTGAGGATATTCGAGCGCTTGGCGCAGCCGTCCTGCGGCATCGCATCCTCGTAAACTATCGCGCCGAGGCGGAAGGAACCAACGTGGAAGACATCATCCGCCGCTTATTGGAAACGGTGAAGGAGCCGGAGATTTGATTTCACTCCGCCCAATTCGAATGGTCAGGCAACAAATGCAACCGTGCGCTAATTCTCTTTAACCATGCCTGCCTTGACGCAAACCACGGCTTCTTCGCTTTCACGCGAAGAAAGCTTCATCGATCCGAAAGCCCTAATGGCGATTCGCAATCTTGAACTGCGCGCCCGGGTCGTGGTTGAGGGCTTCTGGAATGGTTTGCACCGCAGCCCATATCATGGATTTTCCGTGGAATTCACCGAGTATCGCCAATACTCCCCCGGCGATGACACCCGCTACCTCGACTGGCGGCTCTATGCGCGCTCGGACCGTTATTACCTTAAACGGTTCGAGGATGAAACCAATCTGCGGTGCCATCTGCTCGTGGATCAAAGCCGTTCCATGAGCTACCGTTCGCTAGACTATTCCAAGTCCGACTACGCGCGCACGCTGGCGGCAACCCTCGCATGGTTCCTGAACGGCCAGGGCGATGCGGTTGGTTTGTTCACTTTTGCAGGGCGGGTGCAGGATTACCTCCCCGCGCGTCACCGCCACGGACATTTGCGGCAGCTCATGCTTGCACTGGAAAGGGAATCCTCAGGTGGCGAAACCAATCTGGGCGAACCGTTGCGCCGCGCGGCCGAACTGGCCCGCAAACGCGGCCTGATCATTCTCATCTCCGATCTCCTGGCGCCGGTGGACGAACTGGAGCGGAACCTTACGAGACTCACCGCCGCCGGTCATGAATTAGTGATCTTTCAGGTGCTCGATCCCAATGAACTCGCGTTCAACTACGATCGCGCGATGCTGTTTCAAGATGTCGAAAGCCAGAAAGACTTCTATCTCGATCCCGAAGCAGTGCGTTCGGAATACCAGCACCGTCTTCAACAGCACACGACCGGCGTGGAAAGCGTCTGCCGCAAGCTGGGCTTTGCCTTTCAACGCGTCGTCACAAATCAGCCGCTGGAACTGGCGCTGTTTGATTTTCTGAAAAGCCGCAGCAGGCGTGGCAAGGTGATTCGCCGTCGAACCCAATCGGTGTTGCCACCATGAACTTCCTCTCTCCATGGTTTTTGCTGGGCGCGTTCGCGGTGGCGGGACCCATCCTGTTCCATCTCATCCGCCGGGCGGTGAAGGAACGCATTCCTTTCAGTTCGTTGATGTTTTTAACTCCCACGCCTCCACGCATCACCCGTCGTCGCAAACTGGAGCACCTGTGGCTGTTGCTCCTGCGCTGTCTTTGTTTGCTGTTACTTGCCATCGGATTCGCGCGGCCCTTCTTCTCAAAGGACATCGCGCTGCCGGCCTCGACCGTTGAAAACCGCGACGTCATTCTGCTGATCGATACGAGCGCCAGCATGAAACGGGAAGGCCTCTGGGATAAAGCGCGCGCCGTCGGTGAACGCTACCTGGCCAAGGCCTCACCCGGAGTTCAATTCGCCATTGTGACGTTCGACCGCCAACCGCACACGCTCGTCAGTTTTGCGGAGTGGTCCTCCTGGAGCGCGGACCAGCGCTCATCCCTGGCCCGGCAGCGGTTGGCCGATGCTTCGCCAGGCTGGATGGGAACGCAGCTCGGACTCGCGTTGACCAGCGCCGCCGAACAGTTCGTGGACAACCCGGCAAATGGCAGGTTCCAGGGACGTCGGGAACTGGTTTTGATTACCGATTTGCAGGAGGGCGCGAAGCTCAATGGGCTGCAGGGACACGAATGGCCGCTGGGTGTAAATACAATCATTGAACGCGTGGATGCCAGACCTCAGGCCAACGCGGGCCTGGAAATCATGACTGAAGCGATCACGCCCGCCGGTGAAGAAAGCGCTGTGCGCGTACGTGTCACCAACGCCCGCGATTCCAACCGCGAACATTTTCGATTGGCCTGGGCATCGCCCATTGCAAATGGCGCAGTCGCTGAACCAATGGAAATCTATTTGCCGCCGGGACAGACACGCACCTTTACAACGCCGAAACTCCCCACCGGCATGACAGCGGGGAATCTTCAATTAAGCGGTGACGAAGCCGACTTCGACAACCAAACGTATTATGCGGCACCCGAGGTGGAGCATGTGAAAATCGCGTGGTTCGGTTTGGAATCGGCCAACGATCCCGAGAAGTTGCGCTACTACGTTCAACGTGTTTTTCCAGGACACCCCGGCGACTAATTGAAATCGCTCCACCAACGACACAGTCTGTCTTTTCTCCAGCGTTGTTGAATCAAGCGGCATTTGCAGTCATTCCCGCTCCCCTCGCAGCGGATGAATTTACGGCCATGCGCGACTGGCTGACGCGCGGCAAGACCGCCTTGATGGTTTTGACGGAGCCCCAGATGACCGCCACGCTCACGTCGCTTACTGATCTGCATGAAATCCAAATCACCGAGGCGACCGGCGAATATGCATTGCTCGGCCAGATCGACTTCACGCATCCTTTGTTTGCCCCGTTTGCCGATCCGCGCTTCAGCGATTTCTCGCATATTCATTTCTGGAAACATAGACGCATTCAATTTCCAGACGATGCCAGAGTTCGCGTGTTGGCGAAATTCGACGATGGCTCTCCCGCGCTGACGCAGATCACTGTCGGGAAGGGTAACTTGCTGGTGCTTGCCTCAGGTTGGAATCCAGCAGACAGCCAGTTCGCCGTCTCCAGCAAATTTCCACCGCTCATGCAAACCATGCTGAATTGGAGCGGCGCTGAGTCCACGACTCGCTGCCAATTCTCGACGGGCGATTCGATTCCTTCACCCTCCGCGTCCGATGCGGAGGTGCTTTGGAAGAAACCCGATGGAAAAACAGCCACACTCCCCGCCCATAAAACTTTTGCCGATACCGATTTGCCGGGAATCTATGTGGCGACCTTCGACGGTAGGGAGCAAAGGTTCGCCGTGAATCTTCCCTTGGACGAAAGTCGCACCGCGCCGATGTTGACCGATGAACTCGCACGACTGGGCGTGCCCGTGAAAACGCCAACGGAGTTCTCCGTCGCGCAGACACCGGAACGTCAGCGGCATCTGCAGCAGTCTGAACTCGAAAACAACCAGAAACTCTGGCGCTGGTTGATCCTCGGCGTGCTTGCGGTCATGCTTGGGGAAATCATCATGAGCGGCTGGCTCGCGCGTCGCGTGAAAACCATCGGAGCATCTGCATGATGGAATCCCGTCTCCACAACCAACTTGGTGCGCTGGAATGCAAACTGCGCCGCACCCGGCTGTGGTGGCGCCTGGCCTGTTGCTGGGCGGCAACGTGTGTCGCGGAACTTTCCCTGTTGTTATTGCGCAGCCTCACAGGCTGGAACACGCAGCCGCTTTGGTGGCTGGTATTGGCGGTTGGCATTGCCGCAGCGTGGGCCGTGTGGCGGCGGGAACGAAGGCGTCCTGCAAATTTCCGCGCCCTGGTTGCAGTCATCGCGCGGGAGAATCCGGATGTTCGGCATTTGATTTCTGCCGCCGTGGAACAGGAGCCACTACCTGATTCCGGTGAGTTTGGATATTTACAGCTTCGCGTCATTGAGGAAGCCCTGGCACATCCCCAAGCCCAGTTATGGAGGAAGGAGATCGCGCGGAAAACGAGCCTGGCCCGTAACGCGCACGTTCTCATTCTGTTCGCCATGCTCCTCATCTTTTCCGTTGGGAGTAATCTGGTATTGCCGCGATGGATCGGACTCCCGGATTCGCCATTTAAGGAGGAGATTGTCGTGACGCCCGGCGATACCCAAATTGAGCGCGGAATGGGTCTGGTGATTTCCGCACGCTTCGGCGGACAGCCGCCCCCGGAGGCGGCGCTCGTACTTGTTCCTGCTTCCGGCAAATCACAACGCCTGCCGTTGGCGCGCCACCTTGCCGATCCGGTTTTTGGCATCAGCCTCATGGAAGTCACAGAGGACGGACTTTATCACATCGAGTACAGCGGAAGAAAGACACGTGACTATCGAATCCGCGTTTTCGATTTTCCGGCGCTCACGCGCGCCGATGCCGCACTTCATTATCCAGACTACACCGGCCTCACGAATAAAACAATCCCCGACACCCGTCGCATCAGCGCAGTGGAAGGCACGCGTCTGAGTTACACCCTGCAACTCAACAAGCCTGTGGCGCGCGCAAGATTCGTTGGCAAAGAGCAGTCGCTGCCGCTCATCGTGCAGACCAACGCTGTGGCAACCCTTGATCCCATCGCACTCAGTAAAGATGCGCGTTATTTGCTGGAACTACTCGACGCGGATGGACGCACCAACAAGACTCCGACTGAGTTTGTAATCCAGGTTTTGCCGAATCGTCCGCCTGAAATTAAAATCGCCTTTCCACGCGGTGACCAGCGTGTTTCGCGCCTGGAAGAAATGCAATTGCAGGGCGAGGCCCGCGATGATTTTGGGCTTTTGAAGTATGGCGTCGGTTACGGTGTTGCGGGCGGTGATCCCCATTTCATCGAACTGGGCCAGTCCGCACCTGCCAACGAGAAGCGCCAGTTCACCAACCAGATCGCCCTGGAAAAACTCGGGGTGGAGATTGACCAGTTGGTTTCATACTTTGCCTGGGCCGAGGATTACGGCCCGGACGGCGAGGTTCGCCGCACGTTCAGTGACATCTTCTTCGCCGAGGTCCGTCCCTTCGAAGAAATCTTCCGTGCGGACCAATCGGGCGCATCCGCCAGCCAGAATCAACAGGAAAACCAGGAAGGCAATCAGGGCGGGAATCAAAGTCCGCGCCTTGCAGAGATGCAGAAGCAAATCGTGATCGCCACCTGGAAACTGCAGCGAAACAAATTAATTTCAACAAAAGAGACCAGTCGATGAAAAGGAAGCTTTCCCTCTTTTTGGTCGTGAGCTTGGTGATAACTGCGCCGCTGATGGCGCAGGAGAATCCAAGTCCGCCACGGATTTCAGCGAAACCCGCCAGAAACGGTGCGCCCTCCACACCCGGATCCACCAGCGATTACTCATCGGACATCGGTGTGGTCCGAGACGCACAGATTCAGGCTCTCGAACAGGCCAGGCAAATGTTGGAAAAGGGTGAAGGCCTGCGTGACCGCAGCGCGCTGGAAACCGCGATCAAGGAAATGGAGCGGGCACAGTCCGCGTTGGACGACGCCAGGAAGTCCCCGGACAAATTACCAGCGGCACTCGCGGCGGAACAGGCGGCCTACCAGGCCCTGCTCAAAGTCACGCCACGCGAATATCGCATGAACCGGTCACAGAGAGGCAGTCAAAACAGTGGCGCAGGCGAGGCCAGTCAGCGTCAACTCGACGAGCTGGATATGAAGCGGGAGGAAAACCGTTACGAAACCGAACGTCAGGCCTCAACACCCCAAAATGCGCAGCAGCGGGAAAAGACGCAGACGGCGGATCGCCTCAAAGAACTTTCCCAGCGCCAGCAGGATTTGAACGGCCGTCTGCGCGAACTTCAGACCGCATTGCAGGCCGCGCGCACAGTTCAGGAACGCGAGGAACTTCAACGTCAGCTCAAGCGCCTCCAGGATGAGCAGCGTCAGATGCTGGCGAAGGTGGATGAAATGCGCCAGAAACTCGACCAGTCGCCCAATGCCAGCGCACAAGCCGAAACACAGAAGCAACTGGAACAGACGCGCTCGGACATGGAAAAGGCCGCGCAGGAGATGGAGCGTCAATCAGCCTCGGGCGCCCTCGCCGCCGGCACACGCGCGGAGGAACGGATGAAAAACATGCGCGATGATTTGCGTAAGCAATCCTCCAGCCAGTTTGCCGAACAGATGCGGGAGTTGCGCAACCAGGCCCGCGAGCTTGCACGCCAGCAGGACGAAATCGCGCGCGGACTGGATGATCTCAACAACCCCGATCACAAGACGCTGGACAATTCAACCGGGCGCCAGCAAATCGTGGATCAAATGAAGAAGCAGCAAGGTTCGTTGACGAATCTGCTTTCCGGAATGCGCAACGTAACCGAGCAGGCCGAGGCCACCGAACCGCTGTTGTCGAAGCAGCTCTATGATACGCTGCGCCGCGCGGATCAGATGCGCACGGAGAACCTCCTCGACGTGGGCTCGCAACTGACCGATCGCGGATTTCTCCCGCAGGCCACCCAGGTGACGCGCGCGGTCCGTACGAACATCACTGAACTGGCGCGCAGCGTGGAACGCGCCGCAGAGAGCGTTCTGGGAAGCGAAGCCGATGCGCTGCGTTACGCGCAAAAGGAACTCGATGACCTGACTCGCCAGGTGGAACGGGAAATGGGCGGTGCAGGCACAAACGCAGCGGCCCGCGCAGCCGGAGCTTCAAACGGCAATGCAGGTGAAACAAATCGTCTGGCACTGTCCGGTGAAAAGGGATCTTCAGAAAATGCTTCGGACACCCGGAATACAAATTCCACGGATCAGGCCAGTGGACAGTCCCCCGGTGGAAACCGCCCTGGCCCCGATCGACAGCAGGCCAATGCAAATTCGCCGAACCCGCAGCAGCGTCCCGCGGATTCCCAACAACGAGGCGCGCAAACCCAACAAGGCGGCAATGCCGATCGCGGCGGAAATCGTTTGCGGCAAATTGCAGAACAATTGGGCTCTGGCGGTGGAGATGGCGGACCCATCACGGGAAACGATTATTTGAACTGGTCGGATCGCTTGCGCGATGTCGAACAGGTTGTCGATCCTTCGGATTTGCGCAATCAATTGGCGACTGTGCGCGAACGTGCATCGGTCATGCGCCAGGATTTCAGGCAGAGCGGACGAAAACCCGACACCGGCGTGGTGCGCGACCAGATCCTGACGCCCTTGACGCAAGTCCGCGTCTGGCTGCAGGAGGAATTGGCACGCAAGGAACGAGCCGACAGCCTCGTTCCATTGGATCGCGATCCCGTGCCCGATAATTTTACTGAATTGGTGAGAAAGTATTACGAAAAACTGGGGAGCGCGCAGTGACCGGACTTGCGACGATCATTTTTCCGGGGAGCGCATGGCTGCTGCCGGCCAGCGTCGCGATTGTCGTGCTGGCTGCCGCGCTCGTTTGGTCCGGGCATCGCAGCTCCACCGAGCGCCGGGTTCGATTCGGCTGCGGTCTCTTGAAACTTGCCGGAATCGTAATGCTTGGCTTGATTCTACTGGAGCCCATGTGGGTTGGTCAGCGGGCGCGTCCGGGGGCCAATATTTTTGCGTTGCTCGCCGACAACAGCCAGAGCCTGCAAATAAAGGATGTGGGCGATTCAAAATCGCGCGGCGACACCCTGCGCGGTCTGCTCGTCGGAGATCCGAAAGGCTGGCAGGCTGCGTTGGAGGAGACCTTCCAGGTGCGACGCTACACGTTCGATTCGCGACTGCAAAACGCGCGGGATTTTGGCGAACTGAATTTTGATGGCTGCGCCTCATCGCTGGGAAGCGCCCTGAAAACGGCTGTTGAACAGTGGCATGGCCAGCCGGTTGCCGGCGTTTTGTTGTTCACCGACGGAAATGCAACAGACCTTGCCGCGGACCTAGCTTCACTGGAAGGTTGCCCGCCTGTTTATCCGGTTGTGGTTGGCAGGGACAGCAGCTTCAGGGATCTCTCCTTGAGCAAAGTGGGTGTGAGCCAGACCGCCTTTGAAGACACGCCCGTAACCGTTCAAGCGGAAGTGGCCGCAAACGGATTTTCGGGCGGGGAGATCGTGACGCGATTGACGGAAGTGGCCACCGGCAGAACCAGCGCTGTCACAAACCATCCAGATGCGGCGGGCCTGCGCATCACGAGTGTTTCAAACGCGGTGGTCGAATTGACCCGGCGCGCGACCGATGCGGAGGCCTCGTTGAATTTTCGTTTTCAATTTCAGCCGATTGGCCCCGGTCTGCATTTTTACGAATTGGAGACGCGTGCGAAAGAGGAATTGGTCAACTCAAACGCGCCCACACACGAGGCCACGCTCGTCAACAACCGTCAGATGGTCGTGGTGGATCGCGGGCAGGAACCCTTCCGGATTTTATATGTCAGCGGCAGACCGAACTGGGAATACAAATTCCTCAATCGCGCAATCCAGGACGATCCCCAATTGAAGATGGTATCCCTGATTCGCGTCGCGCGCCGGGAACCGAAATTCGAATTCAAGGGACGCCCCGGCGAAACGAGCAACCCACTGTTTCGCGGTTTTGACAACAAGGGCGAAGAGGCGGCCCGTTATGATCAGCCCGTGCTGATTCGCCTGAACACGAAGGATGAAATTGAATTACGCGGAGGCTTTCCGAAGACGGCCGAGGAATTATTTCAATATCAGGCGGTCATTGTGGCCGATCTGGAAGCGGAGTTCTTTACTCACGATCAGCAGGCGCTGCTGCAGCGATTTGTATCGGAACGCGGCGGCGGTTTCCTGATGCTCGGCGGGGCCGAATCGTTTCGCGAGGGTAACTACGCAGGAACGCCCATTGCCTCCATGCTGCCGGTTTATCTGGATCGGAAAACCGACGCAAAATTACCCACTCAGTTGAGACTCACGCTCACGCGCGAAGGCTGGCTCCAACCGTGGACACGACTGCGCGCCACCGAGGAAGACGAGAAAGCGCTGCTCGAATCTGTACCGCCTTTTGAGGTGTTCAATCCCACTCACGACATCAAGCCGGGAGCCAGCATTCTCGCCACGGTCGCAGATCCCACGGATAAAAAGTATCCGGCGCTTGTGGCCCAACGCTTCGGATTGGGACGTTCCGCCGCCCTGATGATCGGCGATATGTGGCGCTGGGGATTGCGGGACGAGGCGATGCAAAAGGATTTGGGCAAGTCCTGGCGTCAATTGATCCGCTGGCTGGTGTCGGATGTGCCAGACCATGTTTCCATTGCCGTTGAACCTTCCATTGGCGGTGACCCCGCCGAGGTTCGGTTAACGGTCAAGGCGCGTGACAAGGTATTCAAGCCTTTGGATAATTCCATGGTGCGATTAACCATCCGCCCCGTAATGTTAATGTCATCGCCAAACTCCAAAACAGCGAACACCGCGGCCGACACAAATTACATCCAGTTCACTGCCGAACCGTCCGCCACAAATCCGGGCACGTATGAAGCCTCCTATGTGGCGCGCGAAGCGGGAGCCTATTCAGTCGAGGCCGTGGTTACATCAGCAAACGGTATCATTACAGGCCGGGCGGCCACCGGCTGGACCTCTGACCCGGCTGCGGTTGAGTTTCGCTCGCTAAAACCGAACCGGACGTTGATGGAATCCCTGGCGCGTCGCACTGGCGGTGAAATGGTGCAGATGGAGAATTTGGAGAAATTCGTCCGCAAGCTTCCTGATCGCCGCGCACCCGTGACAGACGCGTGGAGCGAACCCCTGTGGCATAAGCCGGCAATCTTTCTCTTTGTGCTGGCTTGCTTCGTTTCAGAGTGGGGCATCCGCCGCTGGAAAGGATTACCATGAGGTTCCTGCATGCGTTCCTTTTACTTTCAGGACTGTTCCTCGCTCATTCTTTATTTGCCCAAACGAACGAGCAACGCACGCTTGTTCTGGTCATTGGCGCCGCTGGGGAACCGGAATATGGCGAACAATTCTACGCATCGGCTCAACTCTGGAAGCAGGCCGCGACGAAAGGCGGGCTGCAAACCACCGTGATCGGCGAAGACAAGGACCAACCCGAAAACGATCTCGTCCGTTTGCTCACTGTCTTGACGAATGAGGTGGTAAAACCTTCCGGCGAGTTGTGGCTGGTGTTCATCGGTCACGGCACATTTGACGGACGTCTGGCGAAGTTCAATCTGCGAGGCCCGGATATTTCCGCGACCGATCTGGCTGCGGCATTAACACCATGTGTCCGGCCGATGGCAGTGATCAACTGCGCTTCCGCAAGCGGGCCCTTCATCAATGCCCTGTCCGCGCCCGGCCGGGCAATCATCACTGCCACCCGGAGCGGCAACGAAGTCAACGCGACTCGGTTCGGCGGCTATTTTTCCAGGGTGATTGCCGATCCGGCCGCGGACCTGGACAAGGATGGGCAGACCTCGTTGCTGGAGGCCTTCCTCTTTGCGTCGCGACAGATCGAGCAGTTCTACAAGGAGGCGGGCCGCCTGGCCACCGAGCATGCCTTGCTGGACGACAACGGCGACGGACTTGGCACACCCGCCGATTGGTTTCGCGGTGTGCGTGCCGTCAAGACCGCCGCGAACGGCAAATCCGTTGACGGCATCCGCGCCCATCAAATGCACCTGGTCCGCAGCACGCACGAACAGGAACTGTCTGAAGAAAAGCGCGCTCGTCGTGATGCATTGGAAAAACAACTCAGTGTATTGCGCTCACGCAAGGGAACCATCAATGAAAACGATTACTACCGCCAGTTGGAAAGCATCCTGATTGAAACCGCACGGATCTATCAATAGTCAGGGCAATTGACGAATAGGACGCGCGAGAATCGCGAATTTGCTTAACTTCGAAAGCCTGGCATTGGCTACGCCTCACTCGTCCAGTCGAAGGATGAATCCACCGCGCGATGGCATCTCATGCTGCCACTGGGCCGAGGTGCTCAAAGGCGCAACAGTGACTTGCATGGTTGCGTCAGCCCCTTCGGAAATGGCGATTCGATGACGGTATTTTTTGAAGCCGGACAAATCCACGTTTACCGGCAGAAGATTGGTGGTTCCATTAATGCCCGCGATGAACCAGCTTTTGCCCGAGCGCCGCGCGAAAATCACCTCGCGACCGGGATCGCCTGCAAGGCAGCGGGTTTCGTCCCAGCGCGCCGGGGCATCACGAAAAACCTGCAACGCCGCTGCGGGCAGCGACTCGAAGAATTCCGGTTTGTCTGCGTAGTGGACAATGCCGGATGTGAAAATGAGGGCGGACGCCAGTTGATGGGTGGCGGTGGTCAGGCGCGTGTATTTCTTGGGCGAACAGGCCACTGGGGTGTAATCCATCGGCCCGATTGCGTTCCGCGTGAAAACTAAAACAGTGTCCAATTCGGCCGCTTTTTCGGGATAACGCGATTCATAAAAATAAGATTCGGATCCCAGAACTCCTTCGCAGGTCATGAAATTCGGGAACGTCCGTTGCCAGCCGCGAGGAATGGTGCAGCCATGTAGATTCACCGTCATTTTACGCTCGGCGGCATCTTCCATCAATGACAGTTGCGCTGCAATCGCCTCCTGACGGTCCGAACACCAGAAATCCACCTTCACGCCTCGAACACCGGCAGCGGCCACTTCATCGAGTTTCGTCCCTCGCTTGCCCGCGTCATAGAAATCCCCGGCAAACATCCAAGCCAGCGACGTAACACCAGCGGCCTGGGCGTGACTGGCGATGGGTTTTATTCCAGGCCTCCCCCACCCTGCGTCGAACAAGGTGTATTCCCAGCCCATTTTGGCGGCAAAATCGGTGAATTCATTGAATCGCTTTTCGTTGGCCCGTTCGTCCGGATACGACCACCAGGCCCATGACGCGCGACCGGGCTTGATCCAGGAGGTGTCAGTAATCTTCGATGCCGGGGCTAGATCGGTCACCAATGTCTCCAAGGCGATTTCACCCGCTGACTTGCCGAGCACGATCACGCGCCATGGCATCGTCCATGGCAATGTGAACCGGGGCTCGGGCCCGACTTTGTTGGTAACGCCTTTCGTGGCTTCATCGGCCAGAGGAAAGGCGATGCGATATGTTCCACCGATTGAATCAGGACTGAGATGACAACCACAATAAGATCCATCCGTGCCCGATTCGGTCAGCAGCACCCAGGTGTCCGCGTCAGCAACATGAAAAAGCGCTGGAAACGCCCAGCCCATCGGTTTGGCCCGCGATTCCGGCGGTAGATCACCGGGCGAGACGTGAAAATAGAAATCCTCGTAAGCGGGCGTGTACGGCCCCGCCTTGTGGTAAGGCTGCAGCCAACCTTTGGCATTTGATGGCACGGAAAAACCGGTCAACTCGGATTGGACAACATGAACGGCATCGTTGGTTTCAGGGAAACGATAGCGGAAGGCAACCCCTTCGTCGCTGGCAGCCAATTCGATTTCAATGGGAACCTTATTGGCGTTGCGAAAAACCAGTCGGCGATGGTTCAACTCATGATTCACACGCGGCTGAACACCGGCAAACAGTTCGTATTTTTCGCGCCGACTGTATATCTTCCCAGCCAAATCGAACGTTAACGCGCTTTCAAAACTCTGATCATCGCGCCGAATTCCCAGCGGTGATTTCTGAAGAACGACTTTACCTGCGCGCAAAACCTGAAAGCTCAAACGCCCCTCTTCGAGCGAAACGGAAATCTCACACTGACTTTTTGGAGACTTCAGCAACCACGAATTTCCATCAGCGATGTCAGCCATTGCGGAGCTGGCCGGATAGGCAATCAACAGAGCAAGGCTGAAAAGGACCGTCCGGAGTTTCTTCAGTTTCAAAAGCATGGTGAACCTTATTGGTTTAAAAACCGCATGACGCATGCTGCAATCTTTATGGATGCAGCGTCAGTCATTCCCTTGCGTGATGGTTCGGAATTACGAGCCGAGTTCGATAACGCATGCTTCGTGTCCTTTTGTGCATGCAGGCATGATGCCGTCGCGCATGATTTCTTCGCCCGTAAATGTCTGACCTTCCTGCGTCATCGCCGCGCGACCAGGCGCGGGATTCATCTGACGAATCGTATAACGCTTTGCGGGATCAAGCCCTTGAGGATGCACGGCTGCATTCTGGCCATCCTTCAACTGAAACACAAACGCCACGACACGCGCACGGTCCGGCGCAACAAAATTCAAAGCCCCGCGAATTCCCTGGCGCGGATCTTCCAGTCGATACAAATCCCCAAGCAGCGTCACGTCGCGGATTTTTTTGTAAGCGGATATGGCCCCCGCACAGATGGCCTTGTCCTCCGCCGATAGTTTGGTCAGGTCGAGGTCCATGCCAAATCGCGCGCTCATGGCCACGGAACATGCGAAATGCATGGGACGATTTCCCCAGTGCGTCACATGGCTGGCGATGGCCATCGGCGGGAAGAAATAGGAATAGTCCCATTGCATTGCCACGCGTTCCAACGGATCCGTGTTGTCACTCGGCCAGAATTCATGAAAGTAACGCAAGGATCCATAATCGACACGGCCGCCGCCGCCGGAGCAGAGCATCAATTCCGTTTTGGGGTAGGCCTTGGCCGTCTTTTCCATCAAGCCATAGAGCGCATGGACATATTCGATCCACAGGTGCGATTGCCGATCATGCGCCAGCCAGGAAGAGCCAGGCTGCGTCAGATAACGATTGCAATCCCACTTGGCGTAGCTGATCCCAGGCACGCTCAAAATACCGTCAATGACCTTCCATTCGAAGTCCTGCACCTCCGGACGCGTAAGATCGAGAACAAGCTGATTGCGCTGTAACTCCAGTGCACGCTTGGGCTGCGCGATCACCCAATCGGGATGCTGTTCAAATAATTCACTCTTTGGATTGACCATTTCCGGCTCAATCCAGATTCCAAATCGAACACCCTTCTTCACCGCCTCCTCCGCCAAAGGCGCAAGTCCACCGGGCAGCCGTTTACGGTTCGGCTGCCAATCGCCCAGGCCCGCGTTGTCGCTGACCCGCGGATATTTGTTCGCAAACCAGCCGTCATCCAGCAGGAACAACTCTGTGCCGATCTCCTTTGCCGGACCGAACAGCCCTGCGATGCGATCAAAATCAAAATCGAAGCCCGTGGCCTCCCAGTTATTCAACAGCACCTCGCGTATCTTATGACCATCGCGCATGCCGTTGTCCCGAGCCCAGGCGTGCAGTTTGCGACTCATTTCACCCAACCCATTATCGCTCCACACCCAGATCATGGTGGGCGTGGTAAATGTCGCATCCGCTTTCAAATGATAAGCGGAGGCAAATGGATTCATGCCACACAAGGCGCGAACGCGTCCGCCAAAGTTGTCAAAGGCCATTTGAAAACTGCCGGACCATGCGAGTGAACCCGCCAGGACCCGACCTTTGGTTTCCATGGGAGGCCCGTCCATCGACAGGACGAAAGATGGATTGCCAAACTGATGAGCGCGCACACCGATTTTGGAATCCAAAATCTTCGTTCCGGGTGTGAGCAACTCGGTGACGGGCTTCATTTCCGACGCCCAATCGCCATGGAAGTGGTGTAGGTTAAGATTCGTTGGCGACAGCAGTAATGACGCCGACGCCATGCGCTCCAACACAATTTCCCCGGCCTCGTGATGACGAATTTCCGTCCATTGCTCAACGACATCGACGTCGCGATACGTTCGGAAACAAAGTGCGACCTCCAGCGGGTAAGCAGGATCGCGCAGATTGATGCGGGTTACTTCATGGCCCGCGGGTTCGTTTGTCCGCGTCAAATTCTGAAAGAGAAGCGCGGTGGAAGTGTTGCCATCCACATGCACCACCTGTAGCGCAGGCTCCCAAATGTAACCGTCGCCCGCCTGTGGATAAGCCTCATCGTTGCGTTGAACCTGCATGCCCACCATGCCAATGGCGCGCTGGTATAACCGCCCATCCTCATTAACCTGGAAATCGACGCTGAAATGAGCTGTTTTCAAACCAAACGTTTGAGAGGAAGGCAACGCCACTGGTTTTGCCGCGCCGTCTTTCATAATAATCTCAGCCTCCGCCCAGTCCGCGTGATCGTGATCCGTGCCGTCTCCGCAATCCGTGACGCGCAATCCCAGGACCTGCACGCCGACCACACTCACATCCACGGCCGCCGCTGGCTGACCTCCCGTCCGCACACCGCTTCTCCAAAGCTCCCGACCATCGCCCGTGACGATGAACTCCACACTCCCCTGCTTGCCCGCACTTTCATCAAGCCCCACCTGCGCCCGGAATCGTTCAGCACCACCATTGAGATTGACTCGGAAATAGCTCGCCGCATGGGTCCCGACGCCATGCGTGAACTTCGTTCCTCCAATGGCAATGGGCTGTCCCATGACCCCGCGATCGGCCTTCGGCACACTCCAGCCGATCGTCATCTGCCCAAGGTCGAGCGATGAGAGCCGGACGGTTTCGGCGAACACGGACGGAACCGCGCAAATCGACACGACAAGTCCAATTTGCGTTACTAGTTTGAGCATCATGCGTGTTAATTTAGCAGGCTGAATATCCACTTATCCATCAGATTTTTTGAGTCAATGGATTGGAACATCCGTCGTGGCATTATTCCGTTTCGAATCCAATCATGGCCCAATGCGAATACGAACCTGCCAGGTTGCGGAACCGGACGCCGGAACAATTCCGCACATTTTCCGGCCAGTCGCCACCGTGAGCGCATCATCGTCCCCATTTGTGGGTTCCAGGGCAAAATGATGATGCCCATGCCAGCCTCCGCGGGTGAGCCACAAACCAAGCGTGTTATTTTGAGCCGGGTCCCATGCAAACTCGATGCAATCCCCCGTCTCATGATTCGCAATCGCCGCCAATCCCTCGCTCAAGGGTCGCGCGAATGCCTTTGCGCAGCGGCCCTCGGGAACGGCTGAATCCACCGCATCGATCCACGCCGCTCCATGCATCAGGATTCGTGTGGACTCCGGCAATTCGAGCCGATCACCCGCCCGTAATTGCAGCAACGGATGAATGGCCCACAAGTATTGCTCCTCTACCTGGCTTTTGTTGTCCAATTGATAGCTGAGAAGAATCTCATTTCCCCGCAACTCAATGACTCTTTGAAATTCTAAAGGCGAGACGCGCAATATAACGCGATTTTTTAAAACTCCCCCTTTCCACAGGTCGGCATCCACGTCCCAAGAGGTGCTCCAAACCTCGCCATGATCGGGCAGGTCGCGCCCCTGCCATGAACAGGGCGCGATTGTTGGCAGACATTCATCCACGCCCACCAGCGGACTTTTCGAGAAGTCATCGCCGTATTGATTCCGAAAAAGCTTCTTCCCGTCCGCCGGATGCCACATCCATTCACGACCGGTTTGAAGGTCCTTCATGGAGATGATCTTCCCACCGAGTTCCGGAACGACAGCCACTTCGACCCTCCGATTTCTCAGCACATAAACAGCAAACCCCTGTTCGTGTCGCACTTCAAAACTCTCTTCCGTTCCATTCATTTTCAAAGCCCGCTTAAAAGATCCGCCGCCAGCGCGTGGTTTGGGTCCCGCATTAGAACCGTTCGAAGCAACGACTTCGCTTTCGCCTTCTTGCCAAGTCCAAGGTGCGCCTGCGCCTGCAGGAATAACGCGGTGGTCACCTGACGATATTGCATGTCGTCATCGAACAGGAGCATGGTTGGGAGAGATGTGGCAAAGTAATCGATCTTTGCTGTAGTTTTCTCAAGTTTCCGGGCATGCGCGAGCAAATCCAGAAGCAATTGTTTCGATTGCACATGCTGGCCAAGTTTCTCCCAGGAAAGCGCCGAGTAATAGGTCATCTCACTGAATGCGCGAACGCTCATTTCCTGAAAATCACCCTTGAAATTCGCTGACGCAATCCAGTGCTTTTTGGCGGACGCGGAATCGCCCAAACCGGCGTGCGCGCAACCAAGCCAGTAATGGATATCACTTTGATTCGCCAGCAAATGCCTGGCTTCGCTCAAATTCCGCGGCGCTGCAAGGGCCTGTTCAAAATGCGCGCGGGCTTCGGTAAAATCGCGTCGTTCCAACGCCATGCGACCCAGAGCGAGTTGAGCGCGTACATGCTGTCCCAGTGGCCCGCCCTCGCCGCCTTCCCAGGGCTGAAACTGCCGACTGGCGACCATCTCGGTAGCCTTGTCGTACTGGCCTGTCTGATTAAATATCGCGCACAGTTCAACGCTCAAATCATCTCTTTGCTGGACGAGATCGGGATGCCTGGCGAGTTCTCCCAGGCGCTTCTGCGGCTTGTCACCCAAACGCTTCCAAAGTTGATCACGCTCGTAGAGCAACCGCGCGTCGCCCGGATTGACTTTGAACGCCTGATTGTAACTCGCGCGAGCTTTGGCTGGTTGTTTCCGAATGTTGAAGTAACCGATGCCGAGATTGCGCCAGACAATGGAGAATTCTGGATCAAGCTTTGCGCTGCGTTCCCACAAACGGATCGCCTCTTCGTGACGCCGACGGTCATAAAGCAAATTCCCAAGGTAATACGGAGCCCGGGCATCACCAGGATTTGCGCGCATGGCTGTTTCGAGAACGGCAATTTCTTCAAGGCGCGCCGGAAAGCAATAATCAGGGTCCAGTGCAGCCGCTCGTTTGAATTGGCTTAATGCCGCCTTTGGATCGCACCTCTTCGTCTCCAACCAACCCAGTGTATAATGAACCAATGGCAAGGCACCCCAACTTTGATCTGGCAAATCACGCGGCGTTGCTGTCGCACCTTTGAGTAAATCAATAGCCTCGTCCAGAAAACCGGCCCTGGCATAATCGTGCGCGACATCCAACTGGGTCTGCAAATCGCAGCCCACACGCTGCCCATTGAGATGGCGTGCCCACCAATCGAGCCGGTCGAGTTGGAGCGTATCCTGAAGCAGTATGTTAGCCGCGCCGACATCGCCCAATCTTCGCAAAATCAGGACTTTCAGGTTTCGCGCGCGGAGAGGATCGCTATCGAAACGCAACGACCGATTGATGTGCTCCAAAGCAGTCCTCCAATCTGAGCGCGTGCAATCGATTTCCGCCAGAGCGTGGTAACTGGCCGCGGCCCAAGCCTGATTCCAGGTCGCCTTGTAGAATGCAGCGTAAGCGTCGTCGTCACGATCTGAGAAACGCAGACACAAGCCGAGATTATGGAAAGCTTCACCGTCGTAAGGATTCGAGTTGCGACTCGTAAGGCGTTCAATGGCCTTGCGAAAATGCTTTTCCGCGTCAGGCAATTCACCCCGGCGCAGATGCCACAAGCCCATTGCATTATTGCAGCGCGCATCGAGAGGATCCCGGCGCAACGCTTCACGCCAATAGAGCACCGGTGATCGAGTGGCGTGGCGGTATTGATCAAGATGCAGCCCGATAATAAAAAGTTCGTCCGCGCTCTTTATCTGTTCTGGCTCTGGCGGCTCCGTGGCAGGTGGAGGCACGTCCCCCTTCACGCGTCTCTTGGGTTGATACGCAATCAGCTCACAGCCTGCCTCATCGTTAACGCGAATGACCAAGTCCGTTTCGGCAATGCCGTGCGGCAATTTAATTTTCTCAACCAGCGGCTGCGCAGGCGAAAGGTCGCGCTTGAACTGCACCAACCGCCTCCCCTTCGCGGTTATGCTGACAACCGCTCGAGGCCGGATGGAAGTGACCGCTACGCCAAAGTGCAATTCACCTTTTACTAATTGCAGATTAAGGGCCGCATCGGGATTGGCGTGGCGAGCAGGGCCAATTTTCTGAATTGGATACCAATACTGACTCCAGGATTTTGTTTCGCCGGGTTGCAGGAAGCTGAAGTCGGGTTGGTTATCCGTGTAAACTCCGGCCATGATCTCGATGTAAGGGGCGAACTCACCGCGCGAATCGGCATCGGTAAGGTTGCGATCCCAGGCATAACCGAACTCGTGATTGCCCCAGGTCCACTGTTTCTTCCCAGGCGAGATATGGTGATTGGCATAGTGGACAATCCCGGCCTGCGCCGCATAATCGTAGCCGCCAAAGAAATCCTCCTTGCTCCCCATGCACATGTAGGATGTGGGAACGGGAATGTTCGCGTAGAAGGACAAATCGTTCGGCGCATAGTCCACGTCTTCCTTCCCACCGCAGTGCGGTGGAATAAACTTCGCGGGTCGCCCGGTCATTGGCACGCCTTTGCGTCCGCGCTCGCCATAATCCACCCCGTAATATTTACCCTGGCAGAGCGGATACTCGCTCATGGAGCGTCGCGCATGATCGGCCACATAATAAACGTCTGGCGGGAAAAAGCTCTGATAGGATTCATGAACGCGTGTCGCCACGTTGGCCCACCAGAGAAACGTCTGCGTAAACGGGGTCCGATTATAGGCCCGGACCTTGAGTTCCAGGTGGGAGCGGCCGGGGTGCAGGCATATGCCATGCATGCCTTTCATGCGCGCCATGGGATCATGGTCACTGCACCAGATCGTTTTCGAGCCGTCCGCGTGTTCCTCGATCTCAAAGTCCGCAGGCAGAAACGTCGCCGGACGGTGGTGTTGCGGCCAGTTGAACTCAATGCCACCGCTGATCCACGGTCCACTCAATCCCACCAGCGCGGGTTTGATCACGGGCTGGTTGTAAATGACATCATAACCGTTGGTCTTGTCCTGAAGGATGTGAATGCGCCCGCCGATTTCGGGCAGCACCATGGCGCGGATGAACTCGTTCTCGATCCACACGGCTTTCCACTTGCGATCCATCGGCTTTTCAGCAATGCGGTCGGTAAAAGGCAGTGGATAGACCTTCCCGCTGCTTCCCTGATAAACCCGCTTCTCCAAAAACATCGGATTCTTGTCAGGCAGCGCGGGCATGTAAGTCGGGATCACGACTTCCTCTATCCGGACGGCAACGGCGCCCAACCCTTTGCCTTTTACCGGCTGCTTGTTATAGGCAACTTCTTTGTGTGACATCTCTATTGACATGGAGTTAATTCAGCGCCTTTAAGTTTCTGGGTTTTTTGGTTTCCTCCGTTTCGTTCCACAAGGTCTCTCTCAATTCGTTCGAGCGTTTTGCCCTTGATTTGCATTTCGGAAGCCTGCTGAGAGTCGCAATGAATGTGGACATTGCGGAGTTTTCTGCAGTTTCTAGCCCAGTCCCTTGATCGTCCATTTGGTCATGGTATGTATGATCCACCACGCGCACCCTGTGAGAATGACCAAAAACAGCGCGATCAACGCCGCGTTAAACAGACGGTCTTTGGATTTTTGGTTCATGGTTTATCTCAACAATTCACCGCGCGGCTTCGCATTCTGCAACCTTGTCGTCGTAGAAATCTTCCGTGAGCAAATCCTCTTCGTAAAGCAGTTTTAATTGCCTTAGACGCCCGGTGATCTGTTGTTTGGTGAAGTTGAGTTTCTTGGTCGCCGGAACAGTGGCCGCGGTGTTCGTTCCCACAGTGGCCATCGGAGCCGTGGCTGCGAAGGTCGCGTTGGTTTCGACCGGGGCCGACGGACGGACCCGCGGTGCGCGTCGGGGCGTTGGATTGTATCCCGGATCGAAGACCACGACCTGGAAGTCCTGGGCGGGAACGAGGTGTCGCCACAAGAAAGCTTGCATCCGGTCTTCCGCAGGAACGGCCTCATGGATGATCACGGCTTCACCAATCTTCGCGCTGCCAACGATGGACAGGGCAGCTGGCTCCTTCGTTGCAACCAGGGTAGTTTTAATCGTGAGCTGTGCCACAGTTTGAGTCGCCGACAAAGTCACTGGCGCCGAGGTGAATCCCCCCGGCGCGTCTTTCAGACTCAGTTTTATGGGGCCGGTGAAGCCGTCCCTGCGTATGGCATGAACGGTGACAGCGACGGTGGAGTTCCTGCGAAGGCTGGCGCTGGATGGCACGACGCGCAGCGCAAAATCAGGTTGCGGCGCGCTGATGCGCAAGCGGTAGGCGTACGCTTCACCGCCATTGCGCGCGGTGTCGCCCAAATGGACATAATAGGTGCCGTCCGCAGGGAGTCTGGCCATGAGATAAGAATCCGCGTCGTGCGTGTTTACTCCCGATCCCAGGCCTGCGTGGTCATCGTTAAACGCCAGCAAGGTGCCTTGCGCATCGGTGAGTTTGAGCACGGAATCCAGCGGCGAATCGAGTCGGCGCGCAGAAACTTCCGCAACGATCGTGTCATTGGATTTGCCCGTGAATTGGAACACGTCCCAATCGTCCGGTCGATCAATCCGCCCGTTGACGATCATGGGTGGTTTTACCTTTTGGGCATGCGCAGGGTCGTTGTTGGGTTCCTTGTCGAAGCATTCAGGCAATGTGTCCAATGCGAACGGCACGCGATTGGAAACAAATCCTTTCCCGCTCGTTGTGAGCAGATAAATTCCCGGCCCGGCTTCATTTGCCGGTGGCGTCTGTTCGGTCTTATCGAGGTTCCAGCCTTTCATCTTGAGGGTCACCGGAGCCCCCGCCCGGCCACCTAAAGGAAATATCCCTGTTACAAAAGGCAGTTCGCCAATGGTGACACGATAAACGAAATCCTCGCGCCCGCGGTAGATACTGTCGTGGATTGCGAATACAAATTCCCCGTCCTTGGGCACTTCGTAAAAAAGGATCGGATCTGGCATGAACCGGTAGTCGTCGTCATACGCCACCTCCTTCCCATCCGCGTCGTAAAGGGCCAGGACAGGTTGAAACCAGCCGGGAACCGCATCGGCAATAAACGGGATCAGTTGCCGACCCAGGGTGGTGAGCACCAGCCGTTGACCTTTGCGTGCCGTGAATCGATACCGATTTTCTTCACCCGAGGCGATCTGGCCATTTACGGTGCAGGGTATGGTGATGCGATCCTCCACCTCAGCGGCAGGACGCTTGCGCAACGCCTGTGCCTCCTTGCCGAGCACTTGCAGTGTGGCGGTAAGCATTGGTTTCCGGCTGAACTCCGGCACCTGGCCGACGTGGAACATGAGCGGATTCGACACCCCTCTCAAGGTTGCCAGACGAATTTCCCGCGCGCCCGGCTGGGCGTCTGGCGCAATCTTAACCTCCACAAAAACCAGCGATGAGATTGAGGCGCTGGCCGGTGTTGGAACAAATTCGTCGATCCGCTCCCCGATTCTGACGATCAGATCATCTTTGGCCGGAGCCTCTCCTGCAGACATCTCATCCATGAGATCGGGCATCATCTGCGGGGCCATTACCGTGGCAACCTCGGCGTTCGTTTGCTTCAATATCTTCAATTGCTCCTTCAACAACTGCATCTCCTGGTTGTTGAGTCTCCGGTGATACTCCACCACTTTGGCGGTTACGCCCGAGCCGGTAATAAGCGCCTCGTTGACACCGTCCAAGCCTTGACCGCCCAGCCTGATCTTAAATGTCGTGCCTTGCTGGCCGCCCGCTGGATAGGCAAAACCGACATACGGCCGCCCCTGCGCATGCGCGACTGGTGTAACGATCGCCAAACCGGCCAGTCCCAAGGCCAGGACCATAATGTATTTAATCAAGCGCATGGGTTTCATCAGGAATGGCTACATGATCTCGGTCAGCAGTCCGGCGGACTTCACCCCTTCCGAGGCGTCGGGCAGCACATGCGCTTCCAGGCCCATGGGGTGCGGCAATCGGGTGTTGGCATCGATGCCGGCCAATTTATAAATGCTGCCGAGCAGGTCCACCGGATAAACGGGTCGCTCCTTGACCTCCTCTGCTTTGGCGTCGGAGGATCCGACAATGTGACCACCCTTGAACCCGCCGCCGGCGACCAGGACGGTGAAGACTTTGCCGTAATGGTTGCGCCCCCCATTCCACGGCGGCTGCCAGTCCACCTTGGGCCCCCGGCCAAACTCCCCGCAACACCAGACGATCGTGCTCTCGAGCAAATCGCGATCCTTCAAATCCTGCAGCAGCATCGCCAGTCCTTGATCCAGTTGCGGGCACTGTCGGCGCATGGTCGCAAAATGGTTGCTGTGAGTGTCCCACCCACCGGGGTAGTTGATGACAACATACGGAACTCCTGTCTCGACCAACCGCCGCGCCACAAGGCAGTCCTGCCCAAACGTGTGACGGCCATACCGATCCCGCAATTCCGGTTTCTCCTTGGAGAGATCGAACACATCCTTGCCCTGGCCCAGTATCAATTCGTAAGCCTTGTCCCTCGCATCTTCTGCGGCCGCCACTTGCGGATTGGCGCTCATCGCGTTGCCCAGCGTGTTCATCTTTTCGAGCAACTCGCGCCGATTCTTTTGGCGGTCATCGGAGATGCCCCGGGCCACGACACCTTCCACCTCGAACCGTGCCGCATTCGGATCCCCACCCGTGGCAAAGGGTTTATATTTCGGTCCCAAAAAGCCCTCTTCGGAGAACCGCCCCTGGGGCTGGGTCAGCACCACATACGGCGGAATGATCCCCTTGTATTCGGGACTCTTGAACAAGGAAAACACCGCACCAACGCTGGGATACGCCAGCCGTTCGCCGGGTGTGTGTCCGGTTTGCATCAGGTAGGCCGCCGTTTCATGGCCGTTGTTCCCATGGGTCATGCTACGGATCAGGGAATATTTATCGGCCTGTTTCGCCAGTTCGGGAAACAGCGCCCCGAGCTGAATGCCGTCCACGTTGGTGGGAATGACCTTCGAGAAATCACCCATGTAATCGTAGCCGGAGTCCGGTTTCGGATCCCAGGTGTCGTTATGCGACATGCCGCCCCACAAGAAAACCTGGATGACCGATCGGGCTTTGGGTTGGATCTTGGCAGCCTGCTTCGTCTCGGCCGCCAGGGCATCCGCGCCAAGCCCCCCGGCCAGCAGCAAACCCGCCGTGCCGCAAAGGCCCCGGCGCATCGCCTCGCGTCGTGAAATCCTTCTTTCGTGGGACGGGGTGTGGTTTGTTTTCATGTCATTAAAGCGCATTTCTTCTTGGCTCGACCTCAATGCCGATAAAGAAATTCGGTGCTGTTGATTAACGCCCAGGTGATGTCCATCCAGTCGTCGCGCCGTTTTGCAGCCCCTGCCGGGCGCGCCCCGGCCTTGCCCGGCTTGTTCGTTGCGCTGAGGCTGCCGTAGGCCAGGGCGCTGGTCACCTCGTCTGGCGTCGGAAAGCGAGAGAGAACGGTCAGGTAAAGTTCCTCGACGATTTCCGGCGGTTTGCGGCCGGAATTGAGCAGCTCTTTGAGTTTGGGTCCTTGTTCGAGCTTGCGTTGAATATGACTTGAATTAAGCAGGTGCAGCGACTGGGCAGGGACCGCTTTGTTGTCGCGCTCGCTCTCCAATCCAGTGGCACGCGCCGACCGCCCAAACAAGGCCAGGAAGGGACTGGTGATGCTGCCGTCCGGCAGCGCGATGGCTGGCTTGTCTTCGGGAATATAGGTGAACGGCTCCGGGATGGAACTGGTGTAAAGATCGGTCGCGCCCGTAATCTTGTTGATGGCGTCAATCAACACCTCCGCATCCAGCCGCCGCAGGGGATACCTCCCAAAATTGGCGGCAGCCTCATTATTAGTCCCTGCCATGGAGGAAAGTTGATAGGTGTTCGATTTGAGTATCAACCTGTAGAGATGCTGCAAGTCGTAATGGGAGGCGATCAGTTCCTGTTCCAAAAACGCCAGCAGCGCGGGATTGCTCGGCGGATTATCCGGCCGAATATCATCCGGCTCTTGAAAGATGCCGCGCCCCAGCAGCCAGGACCAGACGCGGTTCGCCACGCTGCGTGTGAACCAGGGGTTCTTGGGCGTGATCAACCAATCGGCAAAGATCTCGCGCGGATCGCGATTTGCGGGCAGTTCAATCCGGGTTCCATCTGGAAAAACCGCCTGTTGCAACGGATTGACCGCTGGCGGCTGAATCGCTAGTCCCGACGCATCGTTGGTGGCCCATCCGGTCGAATGGAGCGGATCCCAAAAGACGATCTCCTCCTTCCACTCGCGAGTTGGCTTGTAACCAACCTGCGCGAAAAAGGCCGCCATTCCGGAAAGTTCATTGGTCGGCCAGGACTCCGACCGCGCGCCCATGAACGTTAACGCCACCGCGGTGGCAATCCCTTCCGGCGTGCGGTTCTGGATCGCGCGATAGAAATTGACCGGACCCACCCGGAAATTGCTGCCGCTGGAGGTGAGCAACTCGCGGACGAACTTGTCGTACGGTTTGTTCTCCGCGATGGAGGCCCGGACCCACCGGTGATAGGCCTGCGCCGCATTAGGCCAGAGGTTCACGGGAAACTCCGCTTTGATCCGCAGGATGTCACCCCACTTCATGGCCCAGTTATCGGCAAACTCTTCCCGGGCCAGCAACTGTTCGATCAAGACCCGGCGTTTGTTTTTCGAGTCTGGATCCTGAATGAACTCCCGCGCTTCAGCCGCCGTTGGCAGGGTGCCAATCACATCCAGAAAGGCGCGTCGGACAAACACCGCGTCGGAACAGAGGACCGGCTGGAGGTTCAATTTTGCCAGCCCGTCAAACACAAGCTTATCGAGCCGGTTTTCCGCGATGGGCACGGTGGCGCTTTCAAATACATTGGTCACCGCCTCGGGCGTCGCCGCCCCGGCCGCGGCCGCCAGTAAGGCCGCCAATATCATCGATGCTATTCTCATGCTTGCTGACTCAATGCGATGCCTGCGTGGGACATAAATGGAAGAACCATTATCCCGGGCCTGTTCACATCCCGGATTTCCACGACAATGCGCACGATAGGACTGCCCTCTGGCTTCCATGCGTGCCTTTAACGGCAGCATTAATCCTGGCGTCCCGGACGTCAATCGCCATTACTGGCACCCCAACACGTGACTCAATGTCTAAGGCGCACTGTTGGTCGCAGGTCGAACCGAGAGGTTGGCGAGTGTTTCCTGCAGCTTAAGATTGTCCTTCTTGTTGGTCGGGAGACGCTTGGCGTGAAACGCGGGCAGCAGTTTGTCCCAGACGACATTAAGCTCTGCCTGCATGTCGCGCGTGTCAGCAGTGATGGCGATCACCGCGTCCTGTTCCGGCAGCACTATGCAAAACTGTCCATTCGCTCCATCGCCCCGATACGCATTATGACGGCAGCGCCAGAATTGAAAGCAGTAGCCCTGGTCCCAATCTTTCGTGGGATCGCTCCCGTTGGAAACCTGCTTCGTGGTCGCCTGTGCCACCCAAGCCGCGGGCACAAGCTGCTTCCCGTGCCATTTACCCTTCTGCAAATAGAGCTGACCAAACTTCGCCACGTCCTCGGTGCGAATCTTCAGGCCCCATCCGCCGAAGGTGTTGCCCTGCGGACTGCTGGGCCACTCGGGATTTTCGATGCCCAGCGGCTCGAACAATCGCGGCTTGAGATAGTCCAGCACGGTTTCTCCGGTCACCTTGCGCACGATGGCCGATAGCATGTGGGTGCCCGGCGTGTTGTAGAGAAAATGCGTGCCCGGCTTGAACGGCACTGGCTGCGCGAGGAAGGTTTGCACCCAGGGCGCATTCGTCGAGAATTTCACCTCCGCTTCCTGACCCGAGGTCATGGTGAGCAGATCTCGCACACGCATCGCCTTGAGGTTATTCGATGGCTGCGCTGGTGCCTCCTCCGGGAAGAATTTCAGCACCAGATCATCGACACTCAACTTCCCATCCGCGACCGCGAGCCCGACTGCCGTCGATGTGAAGCTCTTGCTTAACGAATGCATCACATGCGGTTTGTCCGCCGCTTCCGGTTTCCACCAACCTTCCGCCACGACATGCCCATGCCGCACCAGCATGAAACTGTGCATCGTGTTGACCTGCTGATCCGCCGCCTCCACGTAGGCCCGGATGTCCGCCGAGGAAACGCCCTGGGCCTCCGGCGTGCTGCGCGGCAATGGGATGTTTTCAGCCAGCGCTGAAAGGCTGCTGACCATGAGCAAAGAGAACAACGAGGAGGTGAGGTTTGATCGCTTCATATCCGGTGATTCATGTTGATTCGTTAACTCTCCATCAGGAAAATGTTTTCAGAACTTTACTGCGTGCATCTCTTCGGGAAAATCCGGTGTCGCTCCTGCGCAGGACGCGACGTACGCCGCCACTTCATTGGCGCGCAGGTTGATCGCATCCGCATCCAATCCGGCCAGCAGACCGAGGGTCATCGCCGCAGTGAAGGCATCGCCAGCGCCTACGGTGTCCACGACTTTCGTGCGCACACCCGGATGGTCCGACCAGCGGCCATCCACAAATAACAGGCTCCCACGTTCCCCCCGCGTATAAGCCACAGCGCACAATTTATTCCGCTGGGCGAGTTGTGAGATTTGTGCGTGTTCATCCCCGATCAGATTGAACATCTCCGCCAGGCACGGCAGTTCTGTATCATTCACCTTCAGCACATTCGCCAGCCTGAGCGATTCCTCGATAATCGACTGGGAGTAAAAATGCTGCCGAAGGTTGATATCGAATATGCGCAGCGCGTCAGGGGGTGTGGTGCTGACAAGCGACTGGATCGTCGAACGCGCGGGTTCCAGACGTTGCCCGAGCGTGCCAAAGCAAATCGCATCCGCCTTGGACGCCGCCTCGCGCCCCGCCGATCCGCCGGCGAGGTTGTCCCATGCAACACCCTCATGAATGATGAAGCGCGGCTGGCCGTCGTGTTCCACAGTGACCGTCACTGTGCCCGTGGGTTTCACCGCATCCACTTCCACGCAATCGGTGGGCACGCCCAGTTTTTTCAACCGACCGACAAGCTCGCGCCCGAGCTCGTCACTGCCAACGCGCGTGATCAACTGCGCCTCCGCACCGAGCGCGCAGGCGTGATAGGCGAAGTTTGTCGGCGCGCCGCCCATCTGCCGTCCGGTGGGCAGCAAGTCCCACAATGCCTCGCCGATGCCAACCACTTTAAAACTCACAACGCTCTCCTTTCAGTCGCCAGTGACATGCATGCGGTGGCGTGCGCCTACTTCGAGCCCGACAGGAGTCCAGCCGTGAGCCGCTGCTGGATTTGCTCCAGCGGCACGCCCTTGGTCTCAGGAACCATCAACTTCACCCAGATGAGCTGAAGCACCATCATGCCGCAGAAAAACAGGAACACGTAGCCGGGAGGAAACACGGTGACCATCTTCGGAAAGAACGTGGTGAGCAGCGCCGCAAATATCCAGTGTGTGAAGCTGCCCAGGGCCTGACCTTCAGCACGATGCCGGTTGGGAAAGATCTCCGAAATGAACACCCAGATGACCGCGCCCTGTCCGACCGCGTGCGCGGCGATGAACGAGAAGATGCACACAGGAACGATGGAGTAGTGTTGGGTGAAGAACGCCCAGGACGTGAGTCCGAGCGAGGCAATGTAACCGAACGATCCAATATAGAGCAGCGTGCGCCGACCCAGCCGGTCGATCAGCCACAGGCCGACAAATGTAAAAAGCAGATTGGTTATGCCAATACCCACGGATTGCAGCAATGCGGCTTTCGTGCCCAAACCGGTCAGCTCAAAAATGCGCGGCGCAAAGTATAGGATCGCGTTGATGCCGGAGAGCTGGTTGAAGAACGCGATCAGGAAGGCCAGCATGATCGGGATGCGAAGTCCGCGCGTCCAAAAACGCCCGGATACTTTTTGCGGTGTGGATTGCGCGGCGATTTCATCCGCCATGGTGTTCAGGTCCGCCGGAGACGCCTCGGGCCGGATGACGCGCAGCACTTTGAGGCCCGCCTCGCGGTCACCCTTGCGACCGATCAGCCAGCGTGGGCTTTCCGGAATGCCGAAGCACATGACGGTGTAAAGCAGGGACGGAAACGCCGCCACACCCAGCATCCAGCGCCAGGCGTGCTCGCCAACCCCAGCCAGCAGCGCATTGGAAAGGAACGCGATCACGATGCCGAACACGATGTTAAACTGAAACATTCCGGCCAGCCGGCCACGATGTTCCGGCGGGGCGATTTCCGAGATATAAAGAGGCGCCGCCACTGTGGAAATCCCGATGCCCAGACCGCCGATGAACCGCGCAATGATGAAAATATTCACGTCCGGGGCCAGACCCGTCCCGATCGCGGAGATCAGGTAAAGGAGTCCGATCCAGAGCAGCGTGGCGCGTCGGCCAAACTTGTCGGTCGGCCATCCGCCGAGCAACGAGCCCAGAACGGTTCCGTAGAGTGCCGAGGCCATTGCGATCCCGTGCATCCCGGCGCCGAGGTGCCAAAGCTCCTGAATGGTCTTTTCAGCGCCTGAGATCACAACGGTGTCGAAGCCGAATAGAAATCCCGCGAGCGCGGATGTAATCGACCAGAGGAAGATGCGGCCATTCATGGGATTGGAATGCGCCGGGACGGTTCCCGGATGCGAATCCTGATTCTGTGTTACGGTGGACATGCAGGCATCAAACAACATTGCTTAAAAGATGTTAAGAACGAATTTCATCTCCAATGCAGATATCTTTAATGACAGCTTGGATGTCCGCCGCTAGGATTTGGCAGGCAAGGCATGGTCGGCTTTTCCCATCTCCATCGTATTTCAGTTTCGGAAATTTGTGTTTCCCA
The DNA here is from genome assembly GCA_963664225.1 of Verrucomicrobiia bacterium. Lineage (GTDB taxonomy): Bacteria > Verrucomicrobiota > Verrucomicrobiia > Limisphaerales > UBA1319. Next base: position 4,742,618 of record OY760937.1, on the reverse strand, counting down.
TCAGTTGCCGAAACAACAAACCTGCGTTACATGTTTTTTACAATGAGCACAACTTTCAAAGCCTGCGCGGCAACATCCAAAGGCGCAAAATTACAACCGTTCGAGTTCAATCCCGGGCCGTTGAGGGACGAACAGGTGGAAATCCAGGTCGAGTATTGCGGCATCTGTCACAGCGACCTGAGCATGCTGGATAACGACTGGGGCCAGACCGCTTATCCCTTTGTGCCCGGCCACGAGGTGGCTGGACGCGTCGTGGCAGCCGGCGACAAGGTCAAAGGCGTAAAGGTGGGCCAGCGCGTCGGGTTGGGCTGGTATGCGGAAAGTTGCATGGCCTGCCCGCAATGTCTTTCCGGAAACCATAATCTCTGCCCGACGGTGGAGGGAACCATCGTGAAACGGCACGGCGGCTTTGCCAATCGCGTGCGCTGTCATTGGGCATGGGCCGTGCCGCTGCCGGACGCGCTCGACTCGAAGAAATCCGGCCCCCTCTTTTGCGGCGGCATCACCGTGTTCAATCCCATCATCCAGTACAATGTGCTGCCCATGGACCGCGTCGGAGTCATTGGCATTGGTGGCCTGGGACACATGGCGCTGCAATTCCTGAACAAATGGGGCTGTGAGGTCACCGCCTTCACTTCGAGCGATTCCAAGCGCGACGAGGCAATGAAATTTGGCGCGCATCATGTCGTCAACTCGCGCAACGCGGCCCAACTGAAGAAGATTGAGGGCTCGCTCGACTTTATCATTTGCACTGCCAATGTTTCGCTCCCATGGGATGCGATTCTCGGCAGCCTCGCTCCCAAGGGCCGGTTGCACATGGTCGGCGCGGTTCTGGAACCGATTCCCGTCGCGGCGTTCGCGTTGATTGGCGGCCAGAAGGCGATTTCCGGCTCCCCTCTCGGCAGCCCGTTCAACACCGCCCGCATGATCGAATTTTCCTCCCGGCACTCCATCGCACCCGTGGTTGAGGTGTTCCCGATGTCCAAGGTCAATGACGCGCTCGACCATCTGCGCGCCGGCAAGGCCCGTTATCGCATCGTCTTGCAGAACGACATTGGGTGAGCGCGGTGCCACATCTTTACTCTTGTCCCAGTTTGGGGAGATCGCCATGATCTCCCCCGATTCCTCATTTTCCGCATCCATTCCTGGAGCAGGTCCGAATTATTGCGGAGGGAAGCTTTTCGATTAGGGAAATCAGAATTGTGATATTATGACTAATACTGACGACAAACAGCACCGAGCCATCCTGCAGAATATTGCCCATCGAATGATGCTGGAAAAAGGACTGGTTCCTGACTTTCCGCCCCAGGCGCTTGCCGAACTGGACGCCATTCACGGGCCCGCCACGCGCAATGATCCTTCCACACACGACCTGAGGAACCTGCTTTGGTGCTCCATCGACAACGATGATTCGCGCGATCTGGACCAGCTTACCGTTGCGGAATCCATGCCCGACGGTTCTGTTAAAATCCTCGTTGCCGTTGCCGATGTGGACGCCGTCGTCAAAAAGAGCTCAGCCCTTGACGATCATGCTCGTCAAAACACCACCTCTGTTTACACCGTGGCCGAGACGTTTCCGATGCTGCCCGAGAAACTGTCCACCGATCTGACCTCGCTCAATTTCGACTCAGACCGCCTGGCCGTCGTCGCCGAAATGGTGTTTGCCGCGGACGGTTCGCTTCTAAGCTCGAACCTCTATCGAGCCACGGTGCACAATCGCGCCAAGCTTGCCTACAACAGCGTTGCCGCATGGCTCGATGGTATCGGCCCGATGCCAAAGGAAATCGGCGCCGTTGCCGGTCTGGAAGAGAACATCCGGCTCCAGGACCGCGTGGCTCAAAAATTGAAAACACTCCGGCACGCGCACGGCGCGCTTGATCTCGAGACCATCCAGGCGCGACCGGTGTTTGCGGGCGATGAGCTCAAGGATCTCGAAATTGATCAACAAAACCGTGCCAAGGACCTGATTGCAGATTTCATGATCGCCGCCAATGGCGTGGCCGCGCGGTTTCTTGCTGCGAAACAATTTCCGTCCGTCCGTCGCGTGGTCCGCACACCCAAGCGCTGGGACCGCATCGTCGAGCTTGCCGCCGAACGCGGCTCGAATTTGCCCGCCGAGCCCGATTCGAAGGCCCTCGAGCTGTTTCTGGCCACGGCCAAAACCGCTGATCCCCTCCGTTTTCCCGATCTTTCCCTGAGCGTTATCAAGTTGCTCGGTTCGGGTGAATACATCGTCCAATTCCCGGGAGCCAGCAGCGACGGCCACTTTGGTCTCGCGGTCAAGGACTACGCGCACTCCACAGCGCCGAACCGCCGTTTCCCTGACGTGATCACGCAACGCTTGCTGAAAGCCGCATTGGCCAACAGCCCCGTTCCCTATGATAACGGTGAACTGGTCTTGCTCGCCAAACATTGCACCGAGGAGGAGGACAACGCGAACAAGGTCGAGCGCCAGGTCAGAAAATCCGCTGCCGCGCTGCTGTTGGAATCGAGGCTCGGGGAGCAATTCGATGCCGTCGTCACCGGCGCATCCGACAAGGGAACGTGGGTTCGCATCATGCAGCCTCCCATTGAAGGGCGGTTGGAAAGCGGCTTTGAAGGCGCGGACGTCGGCCAGAGACTCCGCGTCCAGTTGGTCAGCACGGATGTGGAACGCGGATTTATCGACTTCAAGCGGGCGCGCTAAAAAGCTTTCGATCCTCCAATGAAAACCATCCCTTCAAGAAGCGCCCTGGTTCCCTTCGTGGTTTTCGCGATTGTGGCTCTAAATCTGGCAGGGACGCTTCCAACCACCAGCGCTGCTGACTGGCCGCAGTTGCAGCGCGATGCCGGGCGCACCGGGCGTAGTGTGGATGAGGTCGCCCCGCCTTACCGCGCGCGCTGGTTGTGGTTCGCCGAAGCTGGCACTCTGAGAAACCGGGCGTCCAAACCCAGCGATTCCAGTTGGACCAACGATCTGACCACAGGCGTTGGCAAATCCTATCCCCTGCCCGCTTCGGTTCCGTTCACGCTCTCGGGCATGATGCAGCCGATCGTCCACCGGGGATGGGTGTTCGTCGCTTCTCAGGAGGGAAAAGCTTATGCCATCCGCGAGGACGATGGCACGACCGCCTGGTCAGCGGACTTGCCCGGCGGATCCATCGCCACCGGTGCGGCGGCGGGTTCCGTGGTGGTATTCGGCTCGATCCAGGGTGGCGTGCATGGGTACAACATCACCAACGGCGCGCCCGTCTGGACGGTTCATACCGGAAAGGCAATCACCGGCGCGCCATGCGTGGTCGGTGACCGCGTCTATGTCGCCAACCACAGCCGCGTCGTTTCAGCCATTCGCTTGGAAACGGGAGAGGTCCTTTGGAAGTCGGAACCGCTGGGCGGCATTGTTCAAGGCAGTCTGGCCGCCACTCCTGACGCGGTCTATGTGGGCGCGGAGGACATGAAGGTTTACATGCTGAACGCTGCGAATGGGAAAATCATGGCTTCGCATCAAGTTTACGGCCAGAGCTTTCGCCTGGAATGGCCCATGATTCACGATAATAGACTCTGGGTGCGAACCGCCCCCGTGTGGTGTGTCGGCAGCGAAGGCGTTAATGATGATTTGCTTTCCAAAGCCACAAGTCTGGCCGACGAGGAGTCCAGGTATCAGGACTGGCTCAATGGCGCCGCCACGTATGGCGCATGGTCTTCGAAGAATGACTGGAAAAGTTACTTCGCGTTGAACCTCTCGGACCTCGATGAACCATTTCAGATTCCTTGCGGCCCCTCCGAGGGTTGCGGCCAACCTCCCAACCCGCCGGTCGTTGACCAGCACGGAAACGTGGTTTGCTGGTGGCCCACCCGGTTTTGCAGTCTGACACTGCGCGAAGGCACCTTTGGCACACGCTATTTCATTGACCTGGCGGCGGTGGATCCAATCACCGGCCACCGCAAGTCGTTCAACGCCGGTCCTCCAGTCAATGTCTGGCCCATGGAAACCGACAATCTCTATGCCTTGTCGACCGGGGGAAAATACTGTTACTGGCGGCAGCGTTTTCGTGGCACCTACGCCATGGATTTGGAGGAACGCCGTCATCTGCAGATTCAAGTCGAGGTCCGCACGCGCGATGGCGGCACTTGGAACGCACCGGTCATGTATGCCGATACCAGTGATATTCCCCTGCCGCGCACCCCGAGTCCTGCAACACAAGGTCGGGTGGGCGTCACAGTCGCCAACCAGCGCCTGTTTCTCTCAGAAAGCTACTGCGTCACCGCCATTGAACATGCCGACCAGTGAGCCACGCCATGAAACGATTCCCATTCATCAGTATCTCCGCAGCCCTCGCACTCCTTACTTTCACGGTCACGACCCGCGCCGTGAACGTGGACCGTTACGCATGGGAATTCCCCACGACCACCGACATTCCCGAACGCCAGGTGTCTGCGCTTAAGCCGCAGTTGATCGAGCAGATCGACGACATCCTCGCTGCCGGCAACTTGACGCCCTGGCGCGTCAATCATGCCGATGAACTCACCGACGCCTATTTCGTCTATCTCGAACCCGGACGCATCGTCACAACGCTGGCCTGGACGTTTCCGCATTTGCCTTCCGACCGGCAGGCGGCCGTTAAGCGTTACGTGCATGAGCAATTCCAGTCTGACGTTTTCGCCCCATGGAATCCCGGTCGCCTGAATGCGGATGTGGCCGGAACGCGCCGTGAGTTTCATCCCATCAATCGCGTCGGCAATTGGACCACCAACTGGCAATCCACCCGGCCCACCATTCAGACCCTTTACGGAGCCTGGTTGTGGGCTTATCGCGCCAACGACTTTGAAAGCCTCCAGCCGTATTGGAACAAGATCAAGTCCTGCTACACCAACAAACTTTCCCAGGGCGACATCTATTCCACCATGAGCGCCCACATCGCGATGGTCCGCCTGGCCGGGGCTTTCAATGATTCGGAGATGCAACGGGCTTCATGGCTCAACCTGAGCAACAATCTTCTGATGGGCCTGGGCTTCAAGGGCGATCCCGGCATCAACTGCGACGAATCGCGCATGAGCCAGTTGGAAAAGAACACCGTTCGCATGTATCTCAAGAACAACAACGGCGGCCTCTATTGGCACAAGCAAAATGGCTCGATCTACCGTGGCATGATGTTCATGGGCATTTCTCCCGAGATCGGTCGCTACCTCGCGGAAAACGTCCGCGATGAAACACTTAAACGCCACACGTATGGCAAATCGCAGTTCCCGCTCTGGTGGATGGTCGATGCGCCCTATTTTCAGCGCGATTACACCGGCGATGAAGGTGTCGGTTTGGTCCAACCCGAAATGATGGGAATGATTTTCCCCATCGAATATTGGGTGGTTGGCGCCAATCCTTCCACCTTGTCCGGATACATGGCAAGCGCCCCCAGTTGTCGCGGAGACTCTAGCTGGATCGAAGCGCTCGTGCAGACCATCGAGTCTTATGGACGATTGAGCTGGATCGATGTGCGGGAAAAAGCCTCAGAACCGGCGCGCTAGAAGGCGTTGATCAATTCTAGTCAGAAACGTTTTCCAGGCTGGCACATGGTCGGCCTTTTTGTTTCCCAATTCACCCTGGGACGTCTATTTTGCTGTAGCTTTGATGAGACATTGGATTCGATTTTCTTGTCTGTTGGTGTGTGGCGCCTGCTTCGCCCTCCGCGTTCAGGCGCAGAACTGGACCCTCGTATGGTCCGATGAGTTTAATCAGACCAACGGCAGTTCACCTAACTCTGCCAAATGGGGCTTCGAGGTGGGTGGCACCGGATGGGGCAACAATGAGCTCGAGTACTACACATCGCGAACGAACAACGCCCGGATTGAAAATGGTCAACTGGTAATCGAAGCCCGCCGGGAAAGCTATGGCGGCAAAGACTACACTTCCGCGCGTCTGCTTACGAAAGCCAGGTGGTCTTGGGCCTATGGCCGTAGCGAGGCGCGCATCAAAATTCCGCGCGGTCAGGGAATCTGGCCGGCATTCTGGACGCTAGGGACCAACATCTCTTCCGTCGGCTGGCCCGGCTGCGGAGAAATCGACATTATGGAGAACATCGGCCGTGAGCCTGGAACGATTCATGGCACCATTCATGGGCCGGGCTATTCCGGTGGAAACGGCATTGGAGGGCCAGGCGCGCTCCCAGGCGGCGCATTTTTTGCGGACGACTTCCATGTATATGCAATCGAATGGACAACCAACCAGATAAAGTGGTTCGTGGACAACCACCCTTATTTCACAGTCACCCCGGCAAACCTTCCCGCAGGCGCACCGTGGGTGTTCACCCAGCCGCAATATTTGCTGCTCAACGTTGCCGTGGGCGGCAACTGGCCTGGCAATCCGGATGCCACCACGCCTTTTCCACAGCGCATGTTGGTGGATTACGTGCGGGTTTACGCGGCCACGGAAACGCCGCTCGCCCTCTCGACGACCAAGACCAACGATCTCCTGAGGATCTCTTTCGCCACTTTTCTGGGACAGACTTATCAGATTGAATCCAAAAACAATTTAATCGACGCGAACTGGCAGGTTTTGACCAACTTGATTGGCGATGGCGCCACAAATATGGTGACGGATACCCTCGGCACCGGCCAACGTTATTATCGGGTGTCACGAATTCTCAACTAAAAAACTCCTTCAGCCGCTGCTGCCGATACTCAAAAATGCGTTCGACATCCCGCCGCACAAAAAGCCAGTTAACGAGTGCCCCGCCGTGTGGACGATAGCGCACATTGTCCCGGCAAAGCGTGCCGCCATCGCAAGCCTCGAAGGTGTGCGTGTGGTGCCACAGACTGTATGGACCGCGCAGTTGCACATCGATAAAACGGTGCGGCGGCTCCCATGTCGTGATTTCCGTCCGCCAGCCAATGGGAATTCCGTGAATGCGAATCCGGTAGTCAATCAATGCTCCTGGCCGCATTGCGATGGGCGAAGGCGTCAGCACCTGGAATTTCAGCCACGGTGGCGTGATGGTCTCCAGATTCCGCGCGTCGGCGAAAAACGGAAAGATCTCGATGCACGGACGCGGAAGCCAAAGCTCGGCGTGCAGGATAAACTCTTTCATGCAGGGCTTGCGCTCAAAACCTCGTCTTGATGCCGCAAGCGCGCAGCGCGCACCAACCCCGCAGCGCCTCGAACAATACGAAACCGCCGCACGCAATCATCCCCGCTCCGATCCATATCGACACGCCAAAGGCAAACCATGCGCCAATAAAGAATAGTAACGCTCCACCCCCACGAATGAGTCGGCCTTTATTGCTGATGTTGGGTGAGAAGATCGGTTTCATGTTTATCTGATTCTTTGGCTTGTCGCTGGCCTTCCAGCGTCTCACTAAGATGCACCTGGTCGTCCGTGTAAGCCACCCGAATTTTGCGGTGACATGAATGCCGGACATCCTCTGCCGCCGGTCGCTCACTTGGATGCGGCCCAAAACCTGCAGGAATTGACCCGTTGTTTCATTAGGTTTTTTTATCATTATTATTCGTATTTATATTTTGACACATCTTCTATCGAGGCGGACTTTTGCCGGGAGAGTCGCCGCCTGACCCATTAACTCGCAGGCGCAACGACCCGTAACCACAGTCACCGACAGGGCAGGAAAAATGAATGCGTTGAAAAGTTGGATTCAATTCGAAGCCATGGAAGTCCCATCGCTTTACCTGAAAACTTATTGGTTCCCTTTTCAAACCGCCAACCCCGATGGCAGGGGTAATTCATGAGCATCACCAACCATTAACCCACACCATGAAAACCACATTCGCAACACTGCTACTCTTCCTGGGCAGCCTGGCCCTGACCTCCGCCCAAAGCACCGCCTTCACCTATAATGGAAGGCTCAATAGCAAAGGGGTGCCAGTCTCCGGACCGTACGAAATGCGATTCAATCTTTACGATTTGAATGCCGGCGGAAATCTCATTGCCGGTCCGCTTGATCTCAGCCCTGTGGACGTCGCGAACGGTTTGTTCACAGTGCGAATCGACTTTGGCGCGAATACTTTCACCGGTCCGGCGCGCTGGCTGGACATCTCCGTCCGCCCGTTGGGTGCCGCCGCCTTCACAGCCCTGACTCCACGGCAGGAAGTCACTTCCTCGCCCTATGCGATCCGCGCGCAAACGGCAGGGAGCGTTGGGGATGGTAGCGTGGCCGCGAGCCAATTGAACACAGGCGGGGTTGCACCCAAGCCAGGACAGTTCCTCTCCTATAGTGGCGGCAATCTTTCCTGGAGCGATCCCGGGGTCGCCGCGGGCGGCATCTGGTCGGTCAGTGGCAATAATGCCTATTATAGCGCGGGCAATGTTGGCATCGGAACAACCACACCCAGTGGGCGTTTGCAGGTTGCGGGCGATTGGAATGGTGAACAGGGCGCTCTGCAGTTGAGCGGACACCGGCCAACGATTCGGTTCACGGGAGATGCCGACACTGGCGATCAGTCCTGGATTATGCATCTTGGGGGCGTTGGACCTGGAGCCCTCTATTTCTTCAGGAAAACTGGTCCCGCCGCGTGGAGTCCGGTGCTCGCTTTGAATCCCAACAATGATGTCATTCTCAATCCCGAAAGCGGCAACGTTGGCATCGGCTCGTCGGCACCCGTCGGAAAACTTGAAATAGTGGCCCAGGATGCCATTCGGCTCATTGGCTTCAACCCGTTCCTGACCATTTACGACAGCAACGCCGGTTATGCGCGCAGCCGCATTCAAGGGGTGGGTGGTGACGTGAATTTGTTCACCGAAAGTTACATGAGCGGCGCGAACCCGTTCTCTTTCCTCAAGCTCGCCAACAATGGCAACGTCGGCATCGGTTCGGCCCTACCGGTGGGGAAGCTCGAAGTGGTCAGTCAGGATGCCCTTCGGCTTATTGGGTATCAGCCCTTTCTCACGCTGCTTGACGATAACGCGGGCTATGCCCGCAGCCGCATTCAGGGCGTGGGCGGCGATACAGTGTTCGAGCCCGAGAGCTACCTCAATGGCAGCGATGGCAACGCTTACGCCAAACTATTCAATTCGGGCAATTTCAGTGTCAAAACCCTCACCATTCGAGGCGGAGCCGATCTAGCGGAGCCTTTCGAACTCTCTGCGGCTGATATTGTCAAAGGCTCGGTCCTGATCATTGACGAAGAAAATCCCGGAAAACTGAAACTCAGTTCGCATGCTTACGACACGCGCGTGGCCGGAATTGTGAGCGGCGCCAACGGCGTGAATCCCGGCATTAGCCTGCATCAGGATGGTGTTTTGGAGGGCGGCCAGAACGTGGCCTTGAGCGGCCGTTTATATGTGCTCGCTGACACCACCAATGGAGCCATCAAACCGGGTGATTTGCTGACCACTTCCGACACCCCCGGTCACGCAATGAAAGCCAGCGATCACACGAAAGCCCAGGGCGCCATCCTGGGCAAGGCAATGAGCGCGCTCAAGGACGGCAAAGGGATGGTGCTCGTACTGGTTTCGCTCCAATGATGCGTTTTCAGAATGGATCGGATTGTATGAAGAATCCATACTCAGGCTTGCAGGATCTCTGGCGACACTTTTCAGCCGTGTCGTGTGCCTGCTTGCTGATGATCGTTACTGCGCATGGCCAGGGCATTGTTCAAAGCTGGGAAGGCATCAGCGGCCCTGACCCAAGCGGCACCGTCGGTCCACCACCCGATCCACACGGCGCGCCAGGTCCGGATGGTGTGATCGCAACGGTGAACCTCGGCATCAGTTATTACACCAAGTCTGGCACCCTCATCTGGGGCCCGACCAACCTCCCGACGTTCTTCGTCGGAAACGCTGGCATCGGCAACAACAATGCCGATCCGCGTGTGCTTTTTGATCAAGGCAGCCGACGCTTTTTCGTGATCATGCAGGAAGATCATAACAGCCGGCTGTGGCTCAACGTGGCCGTCTCGCGTAACTCCGATCCGCGCAGCACGGGCGCGACGGACTGGATCATCTACCGCTTCGACGCCACCGAATATACAGCAACCAATACTGCCGGCGGGGTGAATTACGGTGGCGATTATCCTGGAATGGCGGTGGACAGTCAGGCGCTCTACGTGGCTTACCGGATGTTTGCCTTCGACAAAAGCGGCAATATGAGCGGCTGCGGATGCGATGTGCTTAACTCCGCCCTGCTTATCATGAACAAGGCGCAACTCATCGCTGGCACCGGCACAATCGCTTCACTCTACACAGATGCCATCACGCTTCAGCCGGTCTCACCCATGGGCGGAGGACCGGGTAACGTGATGTATATGGTGGGCAACTGGAACAACACCACCCTGAAGCTCTATGCCGTAAGTAATCCTCTAACTACGCGCACGCTGACCACGAGTTTTGTAACCGTCGCGGATGTCGGTGCGGGCCCGACCAACCAGGCGCCCCAACTCGGCTCCACCAATTTGGTGGATCCAATCCAAGGCAAAATGCAGGGCAATGCGACACTGGTCAACGGGGATCTCTGGTGTTGCATGACTCGCGGCCAACCCGGCGGTCCAGCTTTGGCCGCCTACTGGCAGATACGCCTCAATGGCTGGCCCCAGAGCGGGACCCCCACCCTCGAAGAAGAAGGCACCGTTGGGGCTCTTACCGATTGGAACTACCTGCCGTCCATCAGCGCGAATCAAGCTGGAGACGTGGCCATGACCTGGACGAGATCATCGTCCACGCGCTATCCAGCCATGATGGTCTCCTGGCGCACAGCCTATGGCAGCACCTTTGGCGCGCCGATAGTGGTCAAAGAGAGTCCCACCGCCAACAATGACGGCCGCTGGGGCGATTACTTCAGTGTGTGGCCCGATCCAAACGATGGCTCCTTTTGGGCTGTAAGTGAATGGACCCGCACGGATACCGGCACATGGAGCACCTGGTGGACACAGATCTCGATGCCGCCCCGCGATTTCTTTGTCAGGTGGAATACCCCCAATCCGGGCACTCAAGACGGTTCCCCCGCCTTTCCCTATACGACGGTCGGCGCCGCACACGCGAACATCACGAGTGGAACGCTTCACATCTTTGGAGGACACTACAACGAGCAGATAACGCTATTCAAAAGCGTCGTGCTGGAGGCTTATTCAGGCGGTCCCGTAACAATCGGCGCACCATAGCGATATGCGAACACCTGTGAATCGTTGAAACTACATGCAATTGGTACATTAAATCGAATGAAAAACTCAAGTTTTATAGTTCTCCTCGCAGCCTTCCTCGCCGTCGGTTTTGGAATTGATGTATGCGCGCAGGGCGATCCGGTTCCCGAACCCTCCCCGGCCATGGACTCCTCACGCCCGCCATTGAGCGAACCACTCCACCAAAAATACACGGCTGATGCCTGGACTGCATTTCAGAATACCCAGTACGCCGCAGCCATCACGAACGCCGACCTGTGCATCGCTCGTTTTGGCGAAGCGGCCAATCGGAGCCAGGCCGCCCTCGACTCCGCCAAGGTGACTCTGCCAACCGGTGTGGTCACAGAGGCCGGGCGGAAAAGCATCGCCCAATATGGAATTCTTCACGACGTGGCCACGTGCCTTCTGATCAAGGGCTGGGCCGAGGAAAAACTCGGCCACACCGCTAAAGCCCGCACGGCTTACAAAGAGGCCCGGAAACTCACCCATGCCAGAAGTTCGAGGCCCAAAGGGGATTCGTTCTGGTCTCCGGCGGAGAACGCCGCCGGGCACCTCTCCGGACAATGAAACAAAACCGACTGCCGATTTAAAGAAAGCCAACCTGTGAATCTGAATATAATCCAAACACAATGCTTCACGCAACGAACATCGGCCAGTTCTTCACGGCAGCGGCCTTGAGCCAATGAGTGAGAAAAGTATGCCTGCTGTTCCAACACCCCAACAAATGTTTTTTCAACTTCCGGCATTATTAATCTCGATGGCTCGCCTGATATTGGTCCTGGGAGCAGCCATTGGAGGCTTGATCATGAGCACTTTCACTGCGAACGCTGGCCCGCAGGGCCCAACGTCCTGGGCCGTGATCAAGTGCAAATTCTCCGATCAGCCTCAAGAGCCAACATTCGATTCCTCTTTTATAACCAGCAACGCTGGGATGGCCGGGTACTGGCGCGATGCGTCCTATGGTCAGATCTCTTTGGACGGCACGGCAACATCTGGATGGTACACGATGGGGATTACCCTGGCCCAAGGCCAGGCAATGACCCGCAAGCAACGCATCGATGCATGCATCGCCGCGGCAACAAACGTTAATACATCCAAGTTTTATGGCGTCATCGCGATCTTGAACGTCAAGATTGACTCAGGCAGTCAGGGCGGGCGCGTCCTGCTCGATCCGGATGCGTGGTTCGTCAGTTTTGCCGCGCATGAGATGGGTCATTGCTACGGTTTGGACCATACCTTTGACGAGTCTGCTGTGTCCTATGATCCAAATAGCGATGGCCGCCCGGGGGCATACGGTGACGGTTGGGATATCATGAGCGCCATGACCTTCGGCAATTCCAATCCTGTTTTTGCGGGCACATACGGAAATAGCGGCCCAGGACTCACCACCCTGAACCTGGACAAACTTGGATGGCTGACGGCAGATCGAATTTCGACTTGGGATGGCACATCCCAAACCGTAACCCTCGCCGCCGTGAACCACCCGGAAGCAAATGGCTTTTTGATGACCAAGGTGCCCATCGACGCCGCCAATCCAAACCATTATTACAGCATCGAGTTTCGCCGCAAGACGGGCTGGGATGCGGGCATTCCTCAGGATACAGTATTGATTCATGAGCTTCGTCCTGACGGGCTTTTCTATCTCATTCGGGCCGATGGCGGGGCAGAGCGGCTCCAGGATCAGACCTTCCATGATTTGAACAACAACGTCGCCATCACGGTTCTCAACATCAACAGCGCGTCCTCAACTGCCATAGTCAACATAGGCCGGAATGAAGTGTGGGTGGACTTTAACTATCAAGGCCAGCCACAACTCGGAACCTTCGATCTCCCGTTTGGCACCCTCGCGGCAGGTGTGAACGCGGTAGCCTATAATGGGACCCTTAGCGTCAAAGCCGGTTCAAGAAATGAAACGGCCACGATCAATAAGAAAATGCGAATCGAGGCCTATGGCGGCCCCGTCACCATCGGGAGATGAATTTATCTGGAAATCCGACATGAAAACCGAACTGAAGGTCATTCTTAATCTTATCGTGGCCTTGGCGTGCCTACGCACATCCAGTGCTGAAGCGCAATTCGCCATCGATTGGTTCGCCATCGACGGCAGCGGTGGCACAAGTACCGGTGGGGAGTATTCCCTCAGCGGCTCCACCGGCCAGGCGGATGCCGCTGTGACCATGACCGGCGGCGACTATGCGATGGATGGCGGATTCTGGAGCAATCCAGCAGCGGACACTTCGCCTTCCGGTCTGTTTGAGAGAAACCTGATCTCCAACCCGGACGCCGAGGCCGGAGCGGGCTCGGTTTCGGGGTTGGACGTGGTGCCAGTGCCAAACTGGACCAGCAGTGGCAATTTCACGGTGACAGTTTACGGCGACGCGTCCGCACTTCCATGGCCGGGCCTGCCCTTCGGCACCAATGTTTTTACGGGCGGCCCCAACAATTCCTCCTCCAGTGCCACACAGATCATTGATCTCTCCGCAGCAGCCACGGAAGTGGATTCAGGCACCGTACAATCCGAATTGAGCGGCTGGTTCGGCGGATTCGCGTCTCAAGATGATCGCGCTTCCCTGATCGCAACTTTTTTAAACGCATCATCCAATTCGCTGGGAACGACGACCATAGGCAATGTTCTGGCATTGGATCGAACCAACGTCACAATGACTCTCTATCGCGCCACGAACAATGTCGTCCCCGTCGGCACCCGAGCCATTCAACTCATGCTCGTCATGACCCGTGACGCCGGAAGCTATAATGACGGATCGGCCGATCATCTTTCCCTCATCCTCCACCTTCCGGTGTCGTCACTGCGCATCACCGCTGTGGAAAGAATCGGAAACGATCTGCGTCTGAGCGTCACTTCAGTTTCGGGACATAGCTACGTCATCCAAAGCCGCGACGATTTGTCGTCGAGCACGTGGACAACGCTTCCCCAGACGGCATTTTCCGGCACCGGCGGCACCCTGCAACAAACGGTCACCAACGCCCTCACTCAACCAAAACAATTCTATCGCATCCAGCAACAGTAAGTGAGCGTGAGTAACATTTCCCAATTAGAGAACGAATGGGTCCCTCAACTCCAAGCCCGGCCCCACAAGCACTTTTGCGGCAATTCGTGTTTAAGTCTTTATGGGAATGCCAAATATCTTCTTGCAGCAAAGCAAAACATCCTTTTTGCTGAATTCATGAACAACACATCGTCTGCTGCGGCCAACGCGCTGTCCCGTCGCGTTTTCCTTCGACAACTCTCCCTTCTGTCCATCGCCGCAGGTGGAAGCCTCCCAGTGGTTGCACTCACAGCCGCCGACAATCCGGATTCCGCCAAAGGCCTTGTGGGCTCCAACCAATTTGGCTGGGGACAGTATGCCGAGCGCGATAAAAAGCCCTTCGATATTGAAGGGGTCATGTCGGCCTTGCGCGACACGGGTTACGATTACTTGGAAAGCAATCTCGACGTCAACCAACCGGAAAACACGGTCCGTCAGGCCGGCCAGATGAAGACTCGCGGACTAAAACCGGTCACCCTTTATACCGGTGCCCGCCTGCATGAAGCGGATAAAGCCGCTGAGAACATCAAGAATTTGCTCGCAGCCGCCAAGGTTGCCTACGACCAGGGTTTTCGACGACTGAGCTGCAATCTCGATCCCATCGGCCGCGAAAAAACCGATGAGGAGCTGAAAAACCAGGTCGCCGCCCTCAAGGACCTCGGAACGGGCCTTAAGGAAATCGGCATCCAGATCGGCATTCATCATCACATGCCTGAAATGGCCCATAATGCCCGCGAATTTCACTATAATTTTGACCACACGGACCCGGATAAGATCGGCTTCTGCTACGATGTTCATTGGGTTTTTAAGGGCGGAATCGAACCCATGGACGCTCTCAGGCAGTATGGCAAAAGAGTCGTTTCCTGGCATTTGCGCCAAAGCCGCCAGGGCATCTGGTGGGAAGACCTCGATCAGGGCGATATCAATTACACGTCCATCGCAGATTACGTGCGCAAAAACAATCTGCCGCGCGTGTTCACCGTGGAGCTCGCACTGGAAGGCGGAACAAAAATCACCCGTTCAGTCATTGAGAATCACAAGCGCAGCCGCGAATTCGTGCGCAAGGTCTTTGGCGTATAGATTGGAAGGTCGTTGAAAAACTGAACGGTGGCAGATTGCGAAAACGTTTCATTTGCGCGAACCAGACGCGTGTGGAATGCTGCCAGCAGACCGTGAAAAGGCCCGGCATCGCGCGATCTGACCCGCCGGGCCATTTGGAGACTTTTATGAGCACCTATCGTACTATGCCTGTGCAAATGAGCAGAGCGTTTTACTCGCTGTTATGCTGCCTTATCCTGCCGTGCCTGGCGGCCGTTGGCGCCACCTCCGCGGAGGATCGCTTCCAAACCTCGAACGGCGATCTGGTCATCCACCCCGTGCATCACGCCAGCTTTGTCATGGAATGGAATAAACAAGCCATCTATGTCGATCCCGTTGGGGGAGCGAAGCTCTTTGGCAAATTCCCAAAACCGGATGTCATCCTGCTCACCGATATTCACGGCGATCACCTGGATGCCAAAACGCTTGAGGGTCTTATCAAGCCGGAGACTCAAATCATCGCCCCAACCGCCGTGGTCCAATTGCTCCCCGATTCATTGCGCAAGCAAGCAACCACCCTGGTCAATGGCGACACAAACATATCCGGGCAGTTCCCCATTGAAGCCATCGCCGCTTACAACACCACCGAAGAGCGCCTCAAGTTTCACACCAAAGGCCGCGGCAACGGATACGTGCTCACCCTTGGAGGCAAACGCGTTTACATCAGTGGCGACACTGAGGAAACGCCTGAAATGCGCGCATTGAAGGATATCGATTTCGCCTTTGTCTGCATGAATCTGCCCTATACCATGGATGTGGATCAGGCGGCGAAGCCCGTTCGCGCGTTCCATCCCAAAGTCGTTTTCCCATTCCACTATCGGGGCAGCGACCTGGAACGCTTCAAACAGCTCCTGGGAACCGATGCGGGCGTGGACGTCCGAATCCGCGATTGGTATGCGTCCGATTCTTCCGCCTCGCGCTAGGAACGCCCAACGAAAACCTGCCCCTTAGCCGCCTTTGAGTACGCTGATGAACTGCTTGATCGCGGGTGAAATGACCTTGCTCTTCTTCACAATGGCCGCCAGCGGACGGTAAAACTCCCCGTCATCGATCGTCAACTGGGCCAGTGTCTTATTGGTCACTTCCTGAGTGACGGTGCCCTGGGGCACGATGGCGATTCCCGCGTCGATTTCCACCGCGCGCTTCACCGTTTCGATATTGTCGAACTCCATCACGTTCTGGACCAGCACACCGTGGTCCTTCAGGATCTTGTCGATCGCCTTGCGCGTCGGAATGTCAGGTTCGAACCCGATGAATTTCTGGCCTGAGAGCGCGGAAAGCTTCACGCCCGAATTCTTCGCAAATGGATGGTGGGGATGGCAAATAAGAACGAGCCGATCCTTGCGCAGCGGTATCATCTCCAATTTACTGTCGCGGACTGGATAGGCCACCAGGCCCAGATCGACCACATTGCCGAGCACATCGTCATAAACCTGGTTGGCGCGCCGGTATTCCACATGCACGTTGACCGTCGGGAAGGTCTTGAGATATTTCTTCAAATACGGCGGCAAATCGTGTAGCCCGATGCTGTAAATCGTGGCAATGCGAATCGTGCCGGAAATGACATCCTTGATCTCCTGCAATTTGCTCTGCAGCGATTCATAAGTTTGAATCATCTGCTTGGCGTAATCGTAAAGCACCTGACCCTCCCGCGTGAGGCGAAACTTCTTCTTGCTCCGTTCGATGAGTATCGACTTGAAATGGCGTTCCAGGGCGCTGATCTGCTGGCTGACGGCGGACTGGGTGACCTCGCTGATTTGGGCCGCCCGTGTGAAACTCTCCGTTTCGGCCAGATCGCAGAACATTTTGAGGGTCTCGAGTTGCATAATTAATTGTTAACTAAAAAAACTAATTATTTCCCCTTATGTCAACCCCATTCCAATTTATTTTCGAATTTTAAATAATGACCTCCCGGAATCGTTACGGAAACTTCACAAAGCTAAACCGCTTCCCTTCCCCTTGCCTGCACCCGAAAACCGCGGCAATTGACAATCCGCCTCAGTTCTCAGGCGTCTGGGAAAGGAGCCGCCGCGTCATTTTTTCGAGGGTATCCAGCCAGAGGGGATGCTCGTTCAGGCATGGAATCAGGGTCAAATCCGTCCCGCCGGATTCGATAAAGGATTCCCGCCCTCGCAACCCGATCTCTTCAAGCGTTTCGAGGCAATCCGATACAAATGCGGGGCATATGACCAGCAGCCGCCGGATTCCCTGCTTGGGCAACTGAAGCAGCACTTCACTCGTGTAGGGCGGCAGCCAGGGCTCACGCCCCAGGCGCGATTGAAAAGCGAGGGAATATTTGCCCTCCGGTGTCGCGGCTTTTTGAACAAAGGCGCGAATTGTCGCCCTGGCCTGGGCCCGGTAACAAGTGGCGTGGGCGGGATTCGCCCGTTCGCAACAATCCGGTGTGGCCAGGCAATGCGATCCCGTGGGATCCGCCTTGCGCATATGACGCTCCGGCAGCCCGTGAAAACTGAACAACAGATGATCGTATTCCCTGTCCAGATAAGGCCGCGCGTTTTCGACCATCGCGTTGATGTAATCCGGATCGTTGAAAAACGGCGGCAGCACCTTCGTCGTGCAGTCCGAATATCCATCCGCGAGCACTTCCCGCACCCGCTCCACCACCGTCTCGTAGCTCGACATGGCATAGTGCGGATACAGCGGCACCAGCGCGATTTCCCGCACACCCTGGGCGTATAGCTTCTCGATGGCGCTGGCAATTGAGGGATTCTTATACCGCATGGCCAGGGCCACGGGCAATTCCATGCGCTTCTGCATGGCTTCCGTTACCCTGCGACTTGTGACCACCAGGGGCGAGCCTTCGGGCAGCCAGATTTTGCGATAGGCCTCCGCGGTTTTTCGCGGTCTAAACGGCAGAATCGCAAAATTCACCAGGCAAAACCGCGCGGGATAGGAAATATCGAGCACCCGCTCATCCATTAAAAATTCGCGCAGATAGGACCTCACATCAGCGGTCGATGTCGAATCAGGCGAACCCAGATTAACGAGTAATACTCCTGTTTTGCTCATGGAATCAGGTGTGTATCGGCACAGCCGCAGTCATGTTTGGCGCACCCTCAGGTTTTTGATTCAGGAATGTTTCAATCCGGTCCGCGACATTCCAACCAGACAGGAGCGAATCGCTAAGTGAAATGCCATTCCGAAAATTCCCCGCAATAAAGAATCCGGGCGCGTCGGTCTCCATCCGATCCGCCAGGTCCTTGATGCGCCCATAGCCCACTTCATACTGGGGAATCGCCTTCGCATACAGCGTGCAGCGTCGATACGTCGGTGCGCCGCTCACCCCGAACAAAACAGCCAGATCCTTGCACACCAAATCCACCAGCTCGTTTTCAGGTTTGAAGGCCAGATCCGGATTTCTTTCGCCCCCGACATAGGACGTGAGCGTCACAAAACCCTCTGGCGCGCGCCGCGCAAAAAGTGACGACGAGAATAGCGTGCCCAAAATGTTAAAACCCTCACATTTGGGAATCAACGCCCCAAATCCATCCAGCGGATGCGTCACTTCCGAGCGACGGAATCCCAGCACAACGCTCGCCACTGGCGGGTATCGCACCGCCGCGAAAGGCTTCGTATCGATCGTCTGCTGGCCGCCAAGCTGGAGTTCCGCCAATTGATGAGCCGTGCCGCAATAAAGAACCGTGCTGTGTTCCTCGGAATGCACGCCATCGGCAGATTCCCACGTCACCGTCCAACCCTCTGCCCTGCGCGCAACGCTCTTCACGCGGGCTGACAAACGGACTGGCCCACGCAACCGCGCCCGCAGTCCGTCAGGCAGCACCTGCAGACCGTCGTCGAATGAAATCTTCTTCGCGTTTTGCTTGGAAACCTCCGCCCGGCGTTTGCGTTCGCGCGCGCCCAAAATCTGCCCCTTGATCAACGACCCGTATTTCTGTTCCAACGCGTAGAGCTTGGGAAACGCGTGCATCACAGACAGGCGCGCGGGATTTCCCGCATAGACCCCCGCCACCATGGGATCGATGGCGTAATTGAGAAAATCCGTTCCCAACCGTCTCACCACCAATTCCGCCACGCTCTCTTCATGGGCGTTGTTCCATCGCGGCACAAACGGTTCCTTGAACAGGGCGAACTTGGACGCAGTGGAAAACAACGGCGTGCTCAAAAATCCAAACAACCCGCCCGGCATGGCGATGGTTTTGCGCCCCCGCACCAGGTAGCGATTCTCCGCGCCTGGGTCGGAATGCCAGCAACGCTCTTCCAACCCCGCCGCGCGAATCAATTCCATGATGTTGGGCGAGGTCTCCAGAAGCGTATTCGGTCCGAACTCGGCCAGGTAACCTCCCTCGCGAATTGATTCAATCACGCCCCCCACCCTGTTGTTCGCTTCGTAAAGAGCGACAGGGATTCCTTTTTGTTCCAGTCGGAACGCGGCCGTTAGCCCTGTGATTCCCCCTCCAATAATGGCCACTGATTTCATATCGTTCTTGAAAACCGGCGCTCGTTTTCCTTTGGCAGGTAGGCGTCAAAACGCATGGAGATATTCCGTATGAGCAATCGCCCCAAATCCGTGATTTCGACACCCTGATCTGTAAGTTTGACCAGGCCGTCCGCCTCCAAATCGGTCAGAGACGCCAGTTCCTTCTCAAAATAGCGCGGCGCGTCGATATCGAAATCCGCGGAAAGCTTCGCCAGATCCAGGCTCAAATGGCACATGAGCCGCATGATGGTTTGCCGACGAATCTGGTCATCGCGCGTCAGCACATAGCCTTTGATCTGTGGTGACCGTCCCTGGTCCAGCGCCCCGTAATACTGGGGCAATTCCTTGAGATTCTGCCAGTAAACCGTATCGGTTTGCGAAATCGAGGACATGCCAAAAGCGTAAATATCCGCCCCGCCATGCGTGCTGTAGCCCTGAAAGTTCCGCTGCAGTGTCTTTTGCTTCTGGGCCACCGCCAGCTCGTCATTCTCCCGCGCGAAATGATCCATGCCGATATACACATAACCTTCGGAGGTCAGTTTCTCGATGGTCAGCTTGAGCAGCTCCATCTTCACCTCCGCCGTTGGCAGATTCCGGGATTCCAACACGTTCTGGGCGTGTTTGAGCCAGGGCACATGCGCGTAGCTGAACACCGCCAGCCTGTCCGGTTTTAGCGCAATAATGTCACAGAGGGTCTTTTCAAAAGAATGGGGCGTCTGATGCGGCAGCCCGTAAATGAGGTCCATGTTCAGCGAGTGAAAACCCGCCTCCCGAATCCAATCCACAACCGCCTCGGACATTTCCCGTGGCTGGATGCGATGCACCGCCTGCTGCACCTCCGGGTTGTGGTCCTGCACCCCGATCGACGCCCGGTTGAAACCCGCTTCACGCAAGGCCGTCAGATGATCGCGTGTCACCCCTCTGGGATCGATCTCCACGCCCGCCTCATAGTTCTCCGCAAATTGGAACCGTTGATGAATGGACTGGCCCAGCCGCCGTATTTCATCCGGCAAAAGGAATGTGGGCGTGCCGCCGCCAAAATGCATCTGCGTGACCTTCCGGCGGGGATTCAGCAAGGGCTGCATGAGATCCATTTCCTTTTCCAGATAGGTCAGATAGGTTCCAGAGGCCTCCTGTTTCTTGGTGATGACCGTTGTGCAGCCGCAGAACCAGCACAACGAACGGCAAAATGGCAGATGATAGTAGAGCGAAATATCCCGCTCCGTGGCGTTGTTCTTCCGCACGTAATCCGTCAGCTCTGTCCATCCGATATCCGACGTAAACCGGGGCGCGGGCGGATAGGACGTATAGCGCGGTCCCGGAACGTTATATTTTCGGACCAACTCCAGATTGACTTCTATTTTTCCCATTTAAATGTCCTCACAGTCTCCACCAGTCGCGTCACATTTTCAACAGGCGTGGTCGGAGGCAATCCATGCCCAAGGTTAAAGATATACCCATTTCGGCCATTCATCTCCTGCAGAATTCCGCGCGCACCCGATTCAACCCCATCGATCGGACCCGTCATGACGTTTGGATCCAGGTTGCCCTGAATGGCAATGCCCGCCGGAATCGCCTTTCGTGCCGCCGCCATGCTGATCGCGCTGTCCATGCTGATGCCCCCCGGTCGCGAATCGATCATAAACCGCCAATGCGATTGGGGCACCTTGGAAAAAAGGATGACCGGCACACGCCCGCCAACAGCCTCAACGATCTGCCCCATCCAGCGCGCCGATGCCGGACCGAAGGCGGCCTCGTCCAACAACCCGCCCAGCGTATCGAAAACTTGCAGCGCTTCGGCCCCGGCCGCGATTTGCAGCTCCAAATACTCGATCACCGCCTGGGTCAGCCGTGCCAGAAAGCGTTCGCAACCCGCGCGGTCTTCCTGCCACCAGGCCAGTGCGCGCGTAAAATTCTTCGAACTGCCTCCCTCGACCATGAAATTGGCCAGCGTCCAGGGCGATCCCGCAAAACCAATCAACGCCGTTTGCCCGTTTAATTCCTTCTTCAACAGCCGCAGCGCGGCATCCACGTAAGGCAATCGCCCGGCCACACCCTCCCATCGCAGACGTTCAGCGTCCTGGGCGCTGCGCACGGAAAACTCCATGCATACACCGCCCGCATCGCGGAAATGATACTTCTGACCCAGCGCCTCGGGAATCACCAGGATGTCGCTGAATAGAATGGCCGCATCGAATCCGAAACGCCGTATTGGTTGCAGCGTCACCTCCGCGGCCAACTCGGGCGTTTGCACCATCTCCAGAAAGGTGCGCTGCTCCTTCATGGCCCGATACTCCGGCAGCGCGCGCCCCGCTTGTCGCATGAGCCAGAGCGGCGGACAATCCACCGGCTTGCAGTGGCAGGCATTCAAAAACCGTTCGCGCTTGTTCATCATCATCGGGAATTTGAGGTTAACACAAAATCGATGAGACACAATCGGATACTATTCAAACGTCCGCTCGATGTTTTCCTTCCGGCCAGATTCACAAAGAAACGCTGCCGGTCGGGCGAGGCTGTTCCTTCATCCGTCCGGCAGCGTCTTGAATTTCCGTCCTTCAGTCAGGGCTTCGCAGACCGCCAATGGTCGAAACCCTCTGTTTTTATTCGATGAATGCTCAATCGTTGGCCATGTAACTGGCCTCAAGCACCTTTTTCAGGCGGTCCTGACAATCCATCAGATGCGCCTCGGTCGCCTTGTCTTTCTTAAGGTTTTGATTGTCCAGGCTCGCCTGAATGTTCTTGCGGATGTCCTGCAAATGCAGCCGGGCCAGGTTTCGGGCGTCCGCAGGCACGTTGCCGCTGGTTCCTCCCAGAATCATGACGTAGCCATACATCCCGTCGTAGGGATTGCGGCGGTTCCCCAACACCATGGTGCAAAGGCGTTGCAGGTGTTCGCGCTGCAGATTGCGGCGCAGCAGGGAAATCCGCATCTCATTCTGGGCATTCCCGTTGCTGTCCTGCTTGACCTCCGTCCATACGCCGTCGGTGAGCATTTGGAAGATTTCGGCAATCTTGATCGGATTCGCCCCCGAATCAGCCTGGAGTTCCTGATTTTGGATGCGGGCCAGGACGCTGCCGTTGAAACACTGGTTCAACACAATGCGTTGAATGCTCAGCACCCGTTCATTGATGGGATAATTGATGCCACCGCCGAATGACATCGATTCATCCCCCCAATGATACCAATGCTCCTCCGTCAGGCGCCGTAATAATGCAGGCGAAAACTCGAAGGCCTGTGTGCTCAGGATTTTATCGACCAGGAACTTTATCGCCTCCCGTTGCGTTTCGCCGGCAATGGGTGTCACAGGATCGTGTGCGTCCTTTGAGCCTTTGAAGTCGCGGGAAACAGATTGCCCGCCAATATACTGAACGGCCAGGTAGGTCCCGTTGCCGTATTGCCCGAGCAGGACTGTGAAAGCCCGGCGCAACCGCGCCCACGATTCCCCGTCCTTCACGATGTTTTCATCCAGGTTCTTTAACAATTCCGCCGCCAGTGCGATACGGTCCTGGCCATATTTCATGGGATCGGAGGTCAGGTCATACACGTTGACGTAGGGATCGTCATTCATGTACATGTCCTCGTCGGTGCCATAAACCAGATCCGCTTCCGGAGAGCGTTCGGCGATTTTTTTCAACTCGGCCGGTTCGTCCCCTTCAATGGGCTTGTAGGCATATTCGATCGCCCAATAATCATACGGCCCAAGAGTGGTGCTGGCATAATCCCCCTGTTTTTGCCCTTTGGGGGCGATATTGATTGGGTTGTAATCCATGATGCTGCCCGACATGCCTTTGACGCGGGTGATGGCGGTGTCGTTGATCTCCTCCGGCTTGAGCATCGTGCTCCCGTGGAAATTATGGCGCAACCCCAGTGAATGCCCCACCTCATGCATGACCACCTCTTTGATGGCCTGCCTGAGGAACTCATCCGGCAGTTTGCCATCCAGATTGGTCTTGCTCTCAGCCGCCATGGCGATCGCGGCCAGCGCGAACTCAGGCTGCATCCCCGCCACACACTGGCAGGTGTTGAATCGCCCCTGCGCGAGTCGGCGGCTCAACTGGAACTGCATCGGAGTCCACTCGGCGGGAACCAACTCCGGAATTTCCAACCCTGCTTGTCCGGCACTCATTTGATTTCTCAACCGGTTGGCAAGAAGTGGCATCGGCAGGCCATAACCGTATTTGGCGGCCATGATGGGGCTGATGATCTCCGCAGCCATGAGTGGGCGATAAGATTCCGGCCCACCTTCCGTGGCAGCCACCGGCTTGCCCACCAGAAAGGCGTATTGTGTTTTCCAATAGCGAATCCAGCTTGCGTCGAAAATCACATCCCCATCGATCATTTCACCAGTCAGGGGATTGGCCCTGAGCCCGGACATGGCGTAGGTCGTGCTCGTCGTAATCCAGCGGAACGTGCAGTAATTGATGTCCTCGGGATCGAAGTCGTCACGCTCATTCTGCCAGCGCACACCGATCGCATCCCGGAATCCGATTTTTTCAAAGGCCTTGTTCCATTCCAGAATTCCCTCCTGCACATACGGACGAAACTCATGGGGAACGGTATCCTCCACCCACCAGATCAACTGTTTCTTCGGCGGCGAGAGCTTGGCTTTGGGATCCGCCTTCTCCAGGCGCCACCGGTTGATCTGCCGCACAAACATCGAATCCGCATCGGTGGAGCCGAAGTCCTTGCTCGCACTGATGAAATGGCCCACACGGTTGTCCGCCAGGCGCGGTTTGTAGCCCGTTTCCGGCAGCTTCGCCAGGCTGAAGTGAATCACCAGCGTGACACCACGTCCATCCGCCACTCCATCATCACTATAGGAGGACATCATGGACATGTTCCCGCCAGTCATGAAGGTCGCCTCCACCTCCAACTCGATGTTATTGGGAAACGTGCTGATCTTATGCCATGAAGTTCGGTTGCGATCCAACTGCCCCATCCGCAAATTGGCGAAGTCCGTAAAATAGATTTGGGAAAAATCAATCACCGGATTGGCCCCATTAAGCGTGACGATGGGCAGGGCCATCAGCACCGAATCCGTGTAATTCTGCTTCACCGCCTTTTCGAGCGGTGTGCCTGCCGGCGCCTGGTAATGAATATTGCGGCGAATCACCTGAATCTTGTCCCCTTCCCGGTGAAAAACCAAAATCCATTCATCCCCGAAATTCAACGGCTGTCCGGCCGAGGCCATTCCCCGGGCGATGGCAATCGGCGACAGTATGGGCTGGTCCAGAACCCCGCCTTTGATTTCCGCGTAAAGCGTGTCATTGGTCCGGTAGAGATTGAAGAATCCCTCGAACTTGTCGCAGCCCTTCACCACCTCGCCGAATTCCTTGAATTTGGACGCCGGCGCAGGCGGATTGGTGGCAGCTCCAGGCGGAGGAGTCTGGGCATAAGACTCGACGAATGACCCGGCAGCCAGCCACGCGGCACACACCGCGGCGGCGGACCATTTTATGAACCGGCAGGACTTTTCAGTTTTCATAGACATGAAGACAGGGTGTATCCACACCCGCCAACCGGTGATGATCTGCGCCATGCGAAGCGCCTCTTCTCATCAATTACGGTGGCGAGAATATTTATGGAACTTATTATGCATTAAATCTTGATTCAGACAAGAATTTTTGCCAATATAAGCGCATTGGTTGGAATCCCCTGTTCCTATCAAAGGAGATGCATTGGAACGGGTGTTCGCACCCAGGTAAACCTACAAAATCAATTGTATGAAAAGTGCCCAATACTCAATTCCACTCGGCTCGCGCTCGCCTTTATCCGCATGCGGAATGCGTCTCTTTTTGGATTTCATGATGGCGGTTCTTGGTTTTGGCGCGCTCCTGTGCGCGGCGAATGCCGACACTTTCGTCAATCGTGTGGGCGAATCAGTTCAGGACGTCACTCTCAATAGCACGACATGGACCCTGGCCAACAGCCCTTACGTGCTGGAGCGCCATGTCACCGTTTCCCCCGGATCCATCCTGACAATCGAGTCCGGAGTGACCGTCAAGGTCAGCACAGGCTTTGCGATCATTGTAAATGGTTCGATTCAAGCCAATAACGCCACATTCACAAGCAGCGGTGACACAACCTGGCTGGGCATCTACATGTCGCCGACCTCAACCAATTCCCTGCTGGATGGTTGCACCATTGAAAAAGCCGGCAGGGACAATATGGGCTATATCCACGGCGCCTACCGGCTCGCCTCCATCTACCTGGATAACGCAACCGCAACCATTCGCAATTGCATCATTCAGGACAGCGCGGGTCATGGCATTGAAGCCTGGCTCGGCCAGTCCACGCTCCAGAATAACACCTTCAAAAATATGGCCGCCTCAGGCTATCCTGTCGTCCTGGACGACATCAACACAGTGCCGGTCATCAGTGGAAACAGTTTTTCGGGCACGGGCATTGGAGGTGTTTACATGCCGGGAGGCACGTTGGTCGGCACCAACCGCTGGAATAAACCTGGTGCGAACTTTCCGTACCTCCTCGATGGCGGCGTCACAATTCCCAAGGATGCCCGATTGTCGGTTGATGCCGGGGTCACACTAAAGACCGGGAATGGATCGTTTTCCGTTGCGGGAACGTTGCTTGTTCAAGGCACCTCCGCAGAACCCGTCGTTTTCACCGGGCGCGCGGCGGAACCAACACCAGGCCAATGGTATGGTCTCTATTTCAGTCCTGACGCCGGATCCAGCGTGCTCGACCACCTCACCGTTTCCTGCGCGGGCCGGGATAATATCGGTTACATCCATGGCACTTATCGGCTGACGTCCATCTACCTGGATGGTTCCAGCCCTGTGTTCAATGATTTGCAGGTGCTCAACAGCGGTCGGGATGGAATCAATATGTGGGAGTGCAGTTCGACTTTTAACAACCTGACCATCAGCGGAAGCGGCGGTTTCGCCATCCAGGCCCAGTCCAACTGTCGTCCAGTCATCAACACCGGAAAATTCCAGGACAACGGCAACAACGACTCGGGCTATCATTTGGTCGGAATGGACGCCACCTGCGTTCCCAATCCGACAGGAATCACCTGTGCCAGCAATCGCTTTCAGGCCATCCGAATCTGGGGCGGGACCATGGCAACCAACACGTTATGGAAGAAATGGACTTCGGAAACCCCTTATTATGTGACCGATCAAATCAGTGTTCCTGCAGGCGTCACGCTCACCATCGAACAAGGCGCCACCGTTAAGCTCCAAAACAGTGGAATCTATGTGTCTGGTGTCCTCAAAGCCGAAGGCAATCCTTCCCAAATCAACTTCACCTCTTATCGGGACGACTCGGTGGCTGGCGACAGCAATGGCGATGGAACCGAATCCGCCCCGGATCGGGGTAATTGGAGAGGCATTTATCTTGTTGGAGACGCGGGATCCTCTGTTCTGGACCATTGCGCGTTCGCCTATGCCGGTCAGGATAACCTGGGCTATATTCACGGCGCCTACCGCATGCCCGTAATCTACGTGGATGCCTGTTCGCCCATCATCAAAAACTCCTCCTTCGCGCATTACCTCCACGGCATCGAGCTCTGGAGTTCCAGCGCGGTGATCCAAAACAACACCTTCGCCGACACCAGAAGCGATGGATTCCCCATCGTATGCGACACAATCGATTGTCTGCTTAAAATCAGCGGCAATTCCACCGATGCCAGCGGTAATCCCGGTGTCTATATGCAGGGAGGCACCGTGACTCAATCTGGCAACTGGCAGAAACCGGGCACCAATTTCCCCTACCTGGTCTATGGCAACGTTGGCGTGGCGAATGGCGTCGTTCTAACACTGGAACCGGGCAGCACTTTTAAAAACCGGGACAACGGATGGTACATCGACGGCACCTTATTGGTTGATGGCACTGCGGCAGACCCTGTCAAGTTCACCAGTCGCGCAGCGGATCTGGCGCCCTCGCAATGGAAAGGCATCTATTTTGGGGCAACCGCCGGCAACTCAATCGTCAACTATGCGACCGTCGAATATGCCGGCCAGGATAATTTGAACTATCTGCATGGCAACTATCGATATACCGCCATTTACATTGATGGATCCAATCCAGCCTTCCAACATCTAACCGTCAGTCAGTCCGGCCGCTTCGGCATTGAAATGTGGAATGCGCGCCCCTCCTTTAACGACCTGATCATCGATGCCTGCGGTTCAAGCGCGATGGTGGCCTATGCCTCAAGCCATCCCCAGATCGTCAACGCGGTGTTCTCCGGCAACACCGGCGCTTACACCATTTCTTGTGACGCCGACTCCGTGCCCAATCCCGCCAACACCACATTCCTCACAAACGGCTATTCGGGTATTCAGATTTATGGCGGCGAAGTCATCGATTCGACCCTATGGCGCAGTTTTGGCACCAATGCGCCCTATGTCATTACCGGGGATGTCTCTGTTCGAAATGGAACGGAACTCACCCTTCAAACAGGAGCCAATGTCAAAGTGGTTAATTCAGGCCTCTATGTTTACGGCAATTTCCACGCCACAAATGTCACCTTCACTTCCGCCTATGATGATGCCGTGGCCGGCGATTCCAATGGAGACACCACCAACAGCGTGGCGGCTCCCAACCAATGGAAAGGCATCTATTTGTCGGCGGGTTCCAGCGCATCCACTCTGGAAAAATGCCGGCTGGCCTATTCCGGGCGTGACAACCTGAGCTATCTCCATGGCGATTATCGCAGGTGCGCTGTGTATATTGACGGGTCCTCGCCGCGCATCACAGATTGCGTCTTTAGCGACATGGGCGGCCAGGGCATCGAGCTGTTTGGAAGCGAGGCGCTGGTGCGTTCCAACCAATTCATCAACGTGCCGGGTGGCTGGTTTGCGGTCGTAATGGATGATCTGTCGCGTTTCCCGAAACTTGGCGGCAATTCAGCCGCTGGCGCGGGTTACCTCGGAATCCATGTTCCCGGAGGCGGTCTGTCCTCCGCCGTGACATGGACCAAGGCGGGCACCAACTTCCCCTATCTCGTCTGGAACAACCTCAGCGTCGATGCGCCAGCCAGCCTTAACATCGAACCGGGTGTTTTGGTCAAACCGCGCACAGGCGGCATTTATGTCTCTTCCACTCTGCTCGTGAACGGCTCGCCCAGCGATCGCGTCGTGTTCGGCAATATGGGAGACACGCCGACGCCCGCGTCATGGGCCGGTATATATTTCGCGCCTTCAGCCACAAATTCCGGAGTCAGCTTCTGCGATCTCTACGGCGCAGGCAGGGACAACCTCCTCTATGCCAATGGCGAGTATCAGATATGCGCGGTTTACATCAATGGCGGCAATGCCCAACTTCGGAACGTAAGAATCTTCGCCAATGGCGGTTACGGAATCCGCACCTTTGGCTCCTCCGCGCTGGTCTGCAATTCGCTGCTCTATTCCAACTCATGGGGCAATATCCGCCTCGACGCGGCCTCGCCCGCCAGAATTATTAACAACACGCTCGCCTCGGCCGGCGACATGGGCGTGTATGCCACTGACAATGCGCCGTTGATCGCCAATAACATCATTGCCTTCAATAATGGATTTGGTCTTTTCGTGCCTTCTGGCACGCCCGCCGAGCACCACAATATCGTTTTTGGAAACGGCAAAGGTCCCTTCGGCGGCGCAGCCATCCTGAACCTCGCGGATTCCGATCTCCAGATTGATCCGCAATTCGTGGATCTCGCCACGGCAAATTACCATCTCAACGCTGTATCTCCTGCCATCGATGCCGGGGATAATGCTCTCGTCAATCCGACATGGACCGATCTGGACGGACGCCTGCGCATCCATGCCGCAACAGTGGATATGGGCGCCTACGAATCCGGAGCCGCCCAGGCAACCCGCCTGGTCGATGGCATGATCCGAAAGGCCGGAGACGCTTCTTACATCGGCGACAACGTCTTCGATCCTGCCAGCCAAACCGTAACGCAAACGGTGCTCTTCGACACGCCCGCTATTTACAACCTTAAGTTAAAATATAACGGCAACCTGCCTGATGGGATGATACTCCGTGTGACCCCTCCCGCCCAAGGCTGGACTGTGCGCGTTTACGACGCATTGACTGGCGGCAATGAAATCACGGATAGAGTTTTCAATCAGGGTAACTTTGTCGTATCCACCAACGCCACTTCCGCGACTGAATTGCGTTTCGAGGTCACTACTTCCAAATCGACAGTGGGCAACGCTATTCAGACCCTGGTGTTTAATCTGTTCGCCAGCGGCGATCCATTGGTAAAGGACTCCCTGTCTGCAGTGACCATTAACAAGCCTTTCTATCAGCCGGACATGGCTGTTCGCCGCACGGAGGATGTGCGTTTTACAGGCGAAAACCTGGTCAATAACAACGGGGCGGGTCAGCAAAAAACCTTGGAAGTCGAGCCCGGCGAGAAGGCCACCTTCATCCTCAAAATCATCAATCTGGGCAATCTCCCCGACAGCTTTGTCGTGCGAGGCCCCTCCGGAGGTGCTGGTTGGGAAGTTCATTATTACGACGCCATCTATGGCGCCAACGAGATCACCGCCGCTGTGACCGGCACGGGCTGGACCAATGCTCCCGTGGCAGCCGGAAACGCCTTTGAGTTCAAGGTGGACGTGACAGGATCGGCCAATATTCCCGCAGGCACAATAAAAGACCTGCTGGTGATGGCCATGTCGAGCAACGATGGCACAAAATTGGATGCCACCATCTCCACGGTGAAAATCACCGCCAAAGCCACAACCTCCCAACCAGGCACCTACACTCTGGATGCGGATTTCGAGAAGGGCGTTCTGGTCGGCGTCGAGTATCAAACGGTCCATAACCAACTCCAGCTTTCCACGGAAGCGGTCACCCTGCCCTTCATTTGGGTGCCTAACTCCAACGAAGGCACGGTCTCGAAAGTCGATACGCGCACCGGGCGCGAGTTGGGCCGCTATCGCACAGGACCTCCCGGATTAACCTTGAGCCCTTCACGCACGACAGTGGATCTGCAGGGTAATTGCTGGGTCGCCAACCGCCAGAGCGCCACCGTGGTCAAAATCGGCCTCTACGAAAACGGTCAATATTCCGACCGCAACGGCAACGGCATCATCGAAACATCGCAGGATAAAAACGGGGACGGCATCATTTCCGCCGATGAGATGCTCGACTGGGGCAAGGATGAATGCGTCTTGCTCGAACTCGTGCTCATTCCGGGCCAGGAAGGCACGTTTATTCCCGGTGCCTTCACAAACGCTTACGCCAATGATTATTGGAATCCAGGCCCGCGGGGCGTTGCGGTGGACGCCCAGGGCAATGTCTGGCTCGGCTGCTACGGTTCCAAAAAGTTTTATTACGCGGACGGTCTCACCGGCCGGATTCTCAAAACCAACGATGTTTCTTCCGTGAACCACACCTCGTATGGGGCATTAATCGATGGCAACGGCATCCTCTGGTCCTCAGGCAACGACAAAAACCATGTGCTGCGCCTGGATCCCAAGGATGATTCCTTCAGAACCATTGATATTGGACACACGGTTTATGGATTAGCCTTGGACCGCAGCAATCACCTGTTCGCCACCGGTTGGCAATCCAGCAAACTCTCGCGCGTCAACACGCTCACCGGTCTCAAGGAATGGACTAAAGACGCCCTCAACGAAATGCGCGGTGCCACGGTCACCGATGATGGCGATGTCTGGGTTGCCAATTCGACCCCAGGCTATGTCTCGCGCTGGTCCAATGACGGCACCCTCAAAGCCACCATTCCGGTCGGCAACCAGCCTACAGGCGTTGCCGTGGATGCCGACGGCAAGGTTTGGGCGGTCAACTTTGGCGACGAGAACATTGAGCGCATCAATCCCGCCAACAACACCGTCGATCTGTCCAAACGCATAGTGGGCGGCAACCACTACGGTTACAGCGATATGACCGGCATCATCTCCCACACCGCCACCATCCGGTCCGGCCGCTGGTCAGTCATTCATAATGGGGGTCTTGAAGACACGCCATGGGGAACGGTCAGTTGGCATTCCAAGGAAGCCGCCGGCACCTTCATCAAGGTGCGCGTGCGCAGTTCCAATGATCGCGCGAACTGGACGCTCTGGGAAAACGCCCTCAATGGGATTCCTCTCCACTCGACTGCGCCGGGCAAATATCTGGAAGTGGAGGCCACATTCCAAGCCGGAGCCAGTGAGATTCCTCCCATTCTCTACGACCTCACCGTCACTCCCTCAGGCCAGGCGCCGACCGGCGATCTGGTCTATGGCGCCGACTTCCAAAGCGGCGCGGCCTCTGACGTGTGGTCACAAACCAACATCACCACGGCGCCTTCCGGCCAGCGGAAATTCCTGGGCCGGTTCGGCCCGACAAACGTCGTCCTCACCCTGCCTGATCTCACACCGCACTCTTCCGTCATGGTCAGTTTCGACCTGTTGATCATCGGATCGTGGGACGGCAATAACACCAACGACGGACCCGACCTGTTTAACGTGGACGTCGCGGGAGGATTGAAACTGCTCAATGCCTCCTTCAATAACGGTCCCACCAACAGCATCGAGTTTGCCCAGAGCTATCCCGACTCGATTTCCGGGCCGATGCATCTGGCACTGACAGGCGCTGCGGAAACCAATGTGCTTGGCTACGCCAGTGTGGATGGAGCCGCGTCTGACAGTGTCTATAAATTCAGCCAGACCTTCACGCATTCGGCGGACACGCTGACCCTTAACTTCGGCGCCTCGGGTCTGAGCACCAATCTGAACCTCGAGTCCTGGGGATTGGATAACGTGCAGGTGCGGGTCATTCCACTCAGCGCGCCGCCTTACCTTAGGTACATGGGCAAGCCCGTGAACGGAAAGTTCCATGTCATGGTTTCCGCTGAATACGGCAAAAACCTCGAATTCCAGGTGTCCACCAACCTGACGGGTTGGACCACCCTCGTGACCACCAACACGGTGACCACCAATCTTGTGGAATGCGTGGACGAAAATGCGACCGTCTCCGGTCGGCGCTTCTATCGCGTAATTCAAAAACCATAACCGCGACAGCGATTAACTCAGCGCGGAAGTCTTGCCCGATGGGTCCGGCTTCCGCGCTTTTTTGTGTACTTTTATAATCAACCACTCACCATAAAAACAGTAGATGGAATGACCGTATAAAAGATCAATGAAATAGGCTTTCACAATTATTCGACCATGAAACACCATCACCTTCCAAGCGAGTAATCATGGCATGCCGCTAATTCTTTGATCTTAATTGACAACTTTTTGTTTTTTGCAAATATTGCTCTCAGTTTGCTGATTGATTTTTTGAACTTTTGTTCAAGTGAATTATGTTCATATTCTTTCGGCCTATATAATATAATATGTCAACTAACGGCACATTATGACCAGGCATTGCATGGTCAGCATCTTTCTTAAGAGTGTAATCCTATTGATTTCGCCCGGGCTTTTCACGCTTACCAGCAATGGTGCAGGCGCTTATACACTAAACGCTCGAAGCATCGTGCAAAATGGAAGTTTTGAAATTTTCAATGGTTGGCCTCTTACTCCTTGGTATGGGGTGGAAAGCTTGATGACAAGTTGGCCCAATGCTCCAGAGGGCGTAAATTATGCCTCCATAGCAGCATATGTCTATCAACCGCTGGCAACCACCCGAGGCCAGATGTATCGGCTCTCTTTCTTCGCGGCTGATGATTTGCTTTTTTCGCGAAGCACCACTATAGACATCTCCTGGAATGGCCAATCTGTGGCTACATTTACCACACAGCCACATGATTATGATCCAGGGCAAAACCGGGGGCTTCAGATCGTATGGGAACACTTTTCGACGACCGTGGTGGCGAATGGGACATCCTCAATTCTGGGTTTTACTCCGACTGGAACAGAGTTCTACTTGGACGCGGTTGAAGTAGTGCCGATTCCTGAGCCGCATCCGTACGTTCTCTGGTTAATGGGGATCGGATGTATCGGTTTGTCAACCAGACTGAAGCATGCACGAACTGCATAGCGTCTGTTCAAGGATGGACATACAATCCAGGTGGCGCAAAGCAATTAGTTGCTGACCTTACAAACTGCGCACAACTGTAGCGACAACAATCAACCGCAATCAGAAATTTCAGCTCCCGGCGATTGGCAAGATGCGGCCTGGAAGTTGGGCGGCGTTGTGGTTCAATCTTCCGCAGTTCTCAGGATCATCTCATTCAAACCGCATCACCGTGAACGAGTATGGAGGAAAATGGTAAACGGTCTCTTCATTCTTCAATTCATGGGGCCATTGTTGGAAAGTCGTTTTGATCTGCTCCGGAGCCTCAGCCTTGTTCCGGGCGTCGAGTGATCCCACAAGTTGTTCTACTTTTGCGGAAGTCTTGGTCGGTGCAAAACCCGCGATACGGATGTTTGTCATCATCTCATTTTTGCTGGTATTGACCACTTGCAGCACGAGTGTCTTGCCGTCCTCGCTGCGTTTCGCGCTCACATCGAGGCTGTCGTCAGGGCTTTTGACCTCGCACCCAACGGCGCGCGGTTCGTAATTCCTCGAGATCATTCGCGTGACATAGCCTGGAGGCTGGAGCCAGACCTTTGAGGGATTCAAAAACAACAACCCCTGGTTCCATCCGTTGTCGTTCTGGCCGTCAGGTTGGAGGCAATTGGCGGAGGTGACAATCGGCAGCCGTCCATCGCGTTCTGCGACATTGATGGCCACGGCGTTGGCCAGGGCACGGCGATGGGTTGGATTATTCGCGTTAAGCTCAAACACAACCACTTTGTGACGCGCTCCATCGGCGATGCGCCCCATGGCATCGATGTAAGAGAGCGTTGCCGCAAGCGTGGAATCCGGCCTGGGCCCCTCGGTCCAAACGTGAAGATCGAACCAGACTTCGCGATTGTGTGCTTTGGCCAGCTCAAGAATCTTTTTATGCGCGGCCAGCGTGGTGATTCCGGAGGCGGCGCCGTCGAAATGATAAGGATCCGTAATGCGATTCCCATAGGCGAAATCACCCACCACAATCGTGATGTCCGGGTCCTTGGCCCAAATCGCCTCCGCCAGCGGCTTGAATTTCTGCCAGTAGCTTTCATCGACCCGCTCCTCGTTTCCCAGCTCGATATATTTGAGTTTATAGGGAGCCGGGTGTCCGTCCGCAACGCGTGCGCGTCCCCATTGTGTGTCGGCGGAACCGTGGACGTATTCGATAAAATCCGCCATGTCCTGAGCGGTTTCATTGACGTTGAAATCCGGAATCGCCAGGAAACCGGCCGCTTCGCAAAGGTTCAGAAAATCAAGAATGCCCCAGCCGTTCGAGGAGTATGGGTACCAGGTGCCGGCATTGGGTGGACGCCGGTCGCGCGGTCCAACCATTTTCTTCCATTGGTATTCCGGGTGGTTGACCATTGATCCGCCATAGCGCAGCACCGTGATTCCCTGATCGATAAGCCCCTCGACCACGTCCTTGCGCACAGGAAGTTTATTAAACCGTCCCCACTCGCCGGGCTGGAGAAAGGCATGACCCACGACGACAGAACCGGAGTGTTTGAGTTTGATGGTAAAGCGTCCGGCTTTGTCGTCGGCCGATGGCGTGAGTGTAAAACTCAGTCGTTGCCAGTTTGTTCCTTTGGCTGATTTGTCTTCTTTGAGTTTGGCCACTGTGAGACGTTTTTCAGCATACACGACGGTTCCATCGCGATTCTCAAGCGCCACGATGAGTTCCACTGGTTTATCCGCCCGCGCCCAAACATGGCCTTCATAGGGCTTGTTCCTGACGAAATTCATTCCCCAGCGGTTGAGGCCCTGGTTCTCGATGCCAATCTCCCCTTCCCCGCCAACGAACGTCATGCGCTGGCTTTGTTTCCCGGCAAAGGCGGCATTGGTTTCCAGCAAATACGCTCCCTGTGCGGTCCCACGGCGCACGGCGCGCCACATGCCGCTGACACCACCCGGACTGGCACCGTCGGCGACATCAAACGCCAGCGCATGACGCTTGTCTGCGGTGTTGATTTGGAGATTGCGAAACCAGGCGTCCTGTCGCCACGTGCGCAGCCCCACGCGCCCCGCAGTCAATGGATGCTGTGTGTCCTCGTATTGTGTAATGGTCTTTCCGTTGACTAACACCTCAAACGTGGCGTTTGTCATGCGCACCCCCAGCGTGATCCACTGGTTGATGGGCACCTCGCACGGCACTTCGCGAATCGGCTCGAAGTTCTGCCGATGTCGGCCCAGAATCAGCCGACCCGAAACATCCAGCGCGATCTCGTAGCCGACGAAGCGATCCGCCCCAAGGCCCGGTTCTCCCACATTGATGATCAGCCCCGCATTGCCCCCCTTTTTTTCTGGAAACAACAGGTCCACCATCACTTCCCCCGTGGACAGCATCGGCTCCCTGGCCACCAATTTGAAACCGTCTCCGCCCTCGGCTTCAATTCCGCCGTCACGCGGCGTCCAGCGCCCTCCGTAGGCTGTGAATTCTTTAAACGGCAACGGTGGCGCTGGCTCCTGAAAACTCTCACCGAAAACCATCTGGCTATAAATGCCCCCATAGATCTCGTGGTTCACATCCTCGATGCACGCTCCCGTGAGATACCGCGAAATAGGGTGCAGAGTTTGCCCGGCCTTGACCTCAATTTGAGCCTCACCCGCTTGAACGCTGACCAAAGCGAAAACCGCCGCAAAAAGTAGGATGGAGCGCATCAGTGATTTTATCGATTTGGCCATAAATTATCCCGATTTCGTTGTTACAATTCTTCAGCGGTCGTCAGCGTATGGCTCTGTGTTTGGCAAAAGCCTGCTAATCTGCTGACGTCTTCAAAAGCTCCTCCGCATGTTTGCGCGCGGCCGCAGAGGCCCCGCCCAGCATGCGCGCCAATTCTTCAACGCGCTCGCTCTTATCAAGGAGGCTGATATGCGAGAAAGTGCGTCCATCCCGGTTGTCCTTGATGACCCGGTAATGCGCCGCGGCCGCAGCCGCCACCGGGGCCAGATGCGTGATGCACAGGACCTGGTGCTTGAGCCCGATCTGGCCCATTTTCAGGCCCACGGTCCGGGCGGTTTCGCCGCCGATATTCGCATCCACCTCATCGAAAACGAGCACGGGAATACGGTCCTCGGCGGCAAGAACCGTCTTGAGCGCCAGCATCACACGCGCCATTTCCCCGGAGGACGCGATGGCCCGCAAAGGGCGTTCCGGCTCGCCCGCGTTGGGCGCAAATTGAAATTCCACCGAGTCAATTCCGTGGGTTCCAAACTCAATCGCCTTTCCAGCGAAGGTCTCCGGACTGACGCTTTGCAGCGCAACTCCGAACTGGCTTTGTTTGAATCCCAGGTCGGACAGTTGCTTGCTCACAGCCTTGCACAACTGCGGAATGATCTTGCGCCGACGCATTGAAAGGTCCGTTCCCGCCCGCCACAATTCACTCTCCACGCGCCCAATTTCGCCCTGCAACCGGGCCAGTTCCCCTTCGCGCTGTTCCAGACTGGTCAATTTTTTGCGCGCCTCCTCGCCAAAGGCGATCACGTCACTCACAGTGGCCCCATACTTGCGTTTGAGGGAGTGAATCAGGTTCAGGCGTTCCTCCAATTCCTGAAGACGGGCAGGATCCAATTCCACGCGGTCGGCATAATGGCTCAAACCATCGCGCAACTCGCCCAAGGCGTTCACAGCCTGCTCATGCGTGGCCACCAGTTCGTTTACCGTGGAATCGATCTTGTTCAAATCATGGAGCACTCGCCCCAACCCGCCCGCCTGCGCCAGCATGTTCGCATCACCATCATCGAGAAGGCCCAGCGCCTGTTGAACCAGTTGCAGCAGTCGCGCTGCGTTTGAAGCCCGCTTGTGCTCCGCCTCCACCTGGGTTTCCTCTTCAGGCTCCAAATGGGCATCCGCGATCTCATGAACCTGGAACCGCAGCAGATCCATCTGTTGCGCATAGGTCCGCTCGTCCATGATCAGGGCCGCCTTCTCCGCAATCAACGCGGCCCGGTGAGCCACCAGTCCGGCAAACGCCTCGCGCGCCGGTTCAAGTTTTCCAAAGGCATCCAGCACCTCCATCTGTTGGACCGGCTGCAACAGGGATTGATGATCATGCGGACCGTGCATATCCACAAGCCATTGCCCTATCCGCGCCAGAACGGTCAATGTGGCGGGCGAGCCATTGACGAATTGACGATTGGCCCCTGCCGCCGTGAACACTCTTTTGAGCATCAATTGATGATCGACCGATGGCTCCATCCCGCATTCGTCGAGTATGCTTGCCAGCGGAGTCTTCAATCCTTTCAAGTCAAACACCGCCTCCACCGAGCAACTCTCCTCCCCGGCTCGTATCAAATTGCGGTCCGCCCGCTCGCCCAGAACAAGGTTGAGCGCCCCGATGATGATGGACTTGCCCGCCCCGGTTTCCCCTGTGATCGCGTTGAAGCCGGGCCGAAGGTCCAGGGTCAAATCGGCGACCAGGGCAAGATTTTTAATGCGCAACGTGGATAACATGGCAAAATTACACGGGCTGAATCTGGCGATTGTGCGAGATTTGGGCAAAAGAATTTTTTAGCCATGGCCGAAAATTTGATACCTTTCAAAAAGCATGTCTTCGTGTGCAACGGAGAATCCTGCACCAGAAACGGGTCCGCCGCCGTGAAAGCACGGTTCCTGGAGGAGCTAAGATCCCGCGGCCTGCAGCGAAAACGGGCGATCAAGGGCGATTTCATGTGTACGGATTGTTCAAGCGTCGGTTTTTGCGATATTGGACCCGCCGTCCTGGTTTACCCGGACGGAGTCTGGTATGCCCATGTCCAGCCCTCGGATGTCCCGGAAATCATCGAATCCCACCTGATCGGCGGACGTCCCGTTGAACGCCTGGTGGCCAATCACGTTCCCTCCAGCGAAAAGCCATAAATACCGCCCATGTCGCTCGAATTTACCTTCCTGGGTTCCGGCACTTCTCAAGGAGTGCCCATTATCGGACACGATTATCCACCAGCGTATCTCGCCAACGCCAAAAACCACCGCCTGCGTCCCGCCATCTACGTGGCCACGCAGAAAGTTCAGTTTGTCATCGATACCCCGCCGGAATTTCGCATTCAGATTTTGCGGGAAAAAATAAAGCATATCGATGCGGTGCTGGTCACGCACGCCCACGCCGATCACATCATGGGAATGGACGATTGCCGCCGTTTTTGCGACCTGCGCCACGACAAGCCCCTGCCCATCTACGCCAGTCTCGAATCCATGAACAATCTTAAACGGGTGTTCGCCTATGCCTTCCATGATGGACCCCACCCCAAAGGCTATTTCATACCCGAACCCCACCTGGTGGAAGGGCCGTTTCAATTGGGGGATTTGGAGGTAACCCCGATGGACCTGCCCCATGGCAAAACCACCACCACCGGCTACCTTTTCTCACGCAATGGCGCGAAATTGCTGGCCTATTTGACCGATTGCAAGGAGGTTCCCGAGCCCGCCCTGGAACTGATTCGCGGGGTGTCCGTGGTCGTTCTCGACGCCCTGCGCCATACACCGCATTGGACCCACATGTGCCTGGATGAGGCTCTGACCGCAGCCCGGCGCATTGGCGCGAAACGCACCTTTTTTACCCATTTAACCCACGAATACGACCACGACAAGGATCAAGCCGAACTCCCACCCGGCGTCTGGCTGGCTTACGACGGATTAAAGGTCGTCGTAGAATAAAATGCCCCGTTTTTGCGTCTATGATATCAGAGCAGACATGAACACCCGCACCAAACATACCTCCAGAATCAGAATCGAAGCGGTATCGTGCGCGCAGGTTGCGTCTCACCGCGGCCTCTTTAATCTGGGATGTTTGCTCTCCCTGCTGGCCATTCTCGGGCTGCCGCTCGCAACGCACGCTCAACCGAATCCAGGCGATGAAGTCTTTGTGGTCTATAATAGCGCATCGCCCGAATCAAAAGAGGTGGCCGATCATTACGCGGCGTTGCGACATATCCCTCCGGGCCAGATCCTGGGATTGGCACTGCCCACCACTGACAATTTCACCCGCGCCGATTTCCGAGACCGACTCCAGCTCCCCGTTCTGCAGACCCTGGAGGATCGCAAACTGTTCCAATTCCAAAGCGACATTGTCCCGGCCACCGCCAGCAAACCCGGACAGATTAACTATCGCCTGATTCAATCTAAAATCCGTTATCTGGTCTTTTGCTATGGCGTTCCCTTTCGAATCATCAAGGATGCCAATTTGAAAGAACCGGGAGAGGACGATGTAAAATCCGAACTGCGTGGCAACGAAGCGGCTGTCGATAGCGAAATGGCGCTTCTGCCCATTTCAAAAAATGGCTACCGCCTGTTCGGCCCTTTTCCAAATCCGGTTTATGGCAACACCAATACCGCCCTGATCCATCCAACCAACGGAGTCCTCATCACCGCGCGATTGGATGGCCCGTCGTCGGTAATCGCCAAGGCATTGGTGGACAAGGCAATGGATGCCGAAACCAATGGACTCTGGGGACGCGCCTATTTCGATGCCCGCGGTTTCACCAATACCAACTATAAAACGGGGGACGACTGGATCCGAAGTGCCGCCGCCACAACCAGGCGGATGGGTTTCGAGACTTTTCTGGACGACAAACCCGAACTTTTGCCCGCTTGGTTTCCACTCAGTCAGGTGGCTTTTTATGCCGGGTGGTGGACTGAGCAAGTCAACGGCCCCTTCACCCAACCTAAAGTCGAATTCATGCCCGGCGCCATTGCCTATCACCTCCACTCCTTTGGCGGAGTCGCCATCCGCAGCAGCACCCAGAACTGGGTCGGACCCCTTCTGGCCAAGGGCGCCACCGCCACCATGGGAAGCGTGCAGGAACCTTACCTCCTGGGCACACCCAATTTGAGTGTGTTTTTTTCACGCATTTTGAGTCGTTATTCTTTTGGTGAGGCCGCCTATGCCTCGCAAATCATGCTTTCCTGGCAAACCACCGTGGTTGGAGATCCCCTTTATCGCCCCTTTGGGATCGCGCCTGGCGCGCTCCACGAGAACCTGAAACGCCGTGAAAGTCCACTAATCGAATGGTCTCACTTGCGCGCGGTCAACCTGAACCAGGCCACAGGAACTCCCACAATGGAACTCATCAAATACCTGGAGGAACTGCCCTTAACAAAACGCAGCGCCGTTCTTCTTGAAAAGTTGGGTGACTTGAATCTGGAACGAAAGGAATACAACGCCGCCGCCGCCAACTACGAAGATGCCTTGAAACAATCGCCCTCACCCATGCAGACGCTTCGCTTGCTGCTTCAGTGGCGCGAAACCCTTAAAAAATCGGACCACGCGGACCGTGCGGAAAAGGTCGGCATGGAAATCGCCCAAAAATACCCCGATTATCCTCTTTGATCCCCTATGCCTTCGCGGCAGCGACAGGCTCCATTTCCCGCATGCACAAAAGGATGGCCGTCTTGTCTCCCATGAGAAATGGCTGCGCGTAAACGATGCGGATCCGGCGTTGATTGGCCATAAATACCGCGTTCAATGCCTGTCCGTCCCTAAGAAGACTCTCCCAACCAGACTCGAGCCCCGAACTCAGAAACGGCCTTAAAACCACATCCACCGCATAACCTAAAATCTGGTCCGGCGCCAGATTGAAGAGCCTCGAAAAATGGGCGTTTGCGCGCTCCACATTACCCGAGGCATCGCAGAGCAGCACGCCGTCCGGCAACATGTTAAATAATTGCAGCCAGCGCTCACGATCCGCCCGCGCCAGTTGAAATTGCCGCGCATTCTCAATGGCTATCGCTGCGTGGTCCGCCAGCATCGCCACCAAATCCATATCCGCCGGGGTGAACGCCTCCATCCTCTCGCTATCCACGTTGATCACACCCAGAGCACGACCCTGGGAAACCACGGGAACCGCCATTTCCGATACAATATAATCGAATAACGGAAAATAATGACTGTCTTTGCTGACATCAGAGCACAAATAGGCCTGCCCTGTCGCCGCCACCCGGCCGGTAATCCCCTCCCCAAGCGCCAAAACACACGACTTCTTCTGCATCGTCCAATCGTCGCCCACCACCGCCGCAATATGCAGGCTGTTGCTACCGCTATGAATCAACATCAGCGACCCGTGCCGGGCGCCAATAAGTTCACACACGCTGGTCAAAATCAGGCGAACAACCGCATCCAAATCACCAATTTGACTGTTTATGGCGATGACTATCTTCCGCAATGCCGCCAATTCGGACAACTTGCGCTCAATCTGTGCCTTGGTCATTTTCATTCAGTAAAACCGACAATTGCCTGAGCGAACTTCAACGTTCATCTGGTTTCGATAAACACGACAATAAAATCCATGCGCCCCGCTCGCGCAATTTATTATATAAAAAAAGGATGCGCCGAAGCGCATCCCATTAAAGTCTCCGCATTGAAGATCGGATCGGCTATGCGCCCATGCCGTCTTCAAAGGAGCCTGCCGCCGGAGGGAAGCAGAGATTGTCCCGAACGAATTGGATCCCGTTGGCGCTGGTGGCGTCCAACTCGCGGTAGGCGCTCTCCGCCTCGACGATCAATGGCGCCGTCTTGGTGCCCATGATCTCGCAATAACGCTGCGTATAGCCCACATGCATCAGCAACTCCACGTACCGGGTCATGTTCAAATCACCCGTCGGGATGTCCACAAACTGCATCCCGCGCTTCTGCCAGTTGGGCTCCATC
This sequence comes from Verrucomicrobiia bacterium, assembly GCA_963664225.1. Taxonomy (GTDB): domain Bacteria; phylum Verrucomicrobiota; class Verrucomicrobiia; order Limisphaerales; family UBA1319. The sequence continues at coordinate 4,700,320 of OY760937.1, read as the reverse complement.
ATGCGCAATGGAACTCCGGGGCGGATGACGTAGTTTTTAATATGGCAGGCGTTGATTCTCGAACCCACCTTCAGGAAACGGGTTTCCCAGTTCTCCCCTTCCCAGCAATGGGAGGGATCCGCATTGACCGCCACGCACTTGTCGCCGTTGCAAATCTTGACGAGCATGTTGAAATCGTCAGCGCACATGGCCGCCGTGCCCGGATGAATCTCATGGCAAAGGTAAATGCCCAATTCATTGGCCCGTTTGCGCAGTTTTGCGGTCTTTTTGACAAACCGTTCCTGGCCTTCCTTGATGAAATCGAAGTCGCCGCCCTTCCAGAATCCCCAGGGATATCCGGTCGCCAGCTCCCAGCCGAACGCCACGCCCCAGAACATGGGCAGAATCTTCACCCCCAGCTCCGCCGAAAGATCGAAAAGACCCAGCAAATATTCCTCAGCCCATTTTTCAATCTCAGCCGGGGATTTCTTGGCCACATCCGCCGGAATAAACGGACGGATCGTCGGACTCTGCGTCCAGGCCGTCGTATGCACCCAGAAGGGGCAATGACAACTGATTCCATCCAACTTCATCCCTGCTTTTTCAAAAGCCTGTTTGACCTGTTTGGCGGTCATCAGGCCTTTATCGGTCTGCAACATGAAGTTCGAAGGTTGCGCGCCCGCTGCACCGGATTTCTTGGCATACGCCAGAAAATCAGCCAGACTCTTGGCACCGTGTTGCGCGCCCTCCACACTGGCATGAAAAATACTTTGAGCCATAAATGTGTTTGGTTTAATTGTTTTTGAGTATCGTGTGGCCCTAAGCACTAAAGCTTTAGGCGTTTACTGGCAACAGAATTTTCAAGGAATGCGACCATAAATGCTTTTTTCTTTCAAACACACTGCCCTCAATCCATTCGGGTTAAATCGATACCGGAGCCTGAATCTTATATTAACAGCTCTGCATATCGTTATGCATTAGAAACTTACATTATATAAAAGATTGCCATTCATGAGTCTTGGACCGTCCCTTCTGCTTTCCTTACCTGAGCGATGTCCGCTGTTTTTTCCATGAAGACCCGGGTTAATCCAACACTGGGAACAACGGTTTCCTTATTCGTAATAGCCCCGCTGTGCGAAGTTTGCACAATAACTGCAATTCTCCTGACATCTGGCCGCATTCCTGCTGTAGTTTTGGTGAATCAGTTGCGTTGACATTGAAAGAGTGGCCGATAAGATTCGGCGCACTCCCAAAGACGGATTCCCGGATTGGGAACGATAAAATTGTGGCAGCAAAAGACGATTATTTGTTAGATTTTCTGGTCGATATGGGGCTCGTCTCGAATACGGACGTGGCCACCATGCGAACCGAAGCGGATTCGACAGGTCAGGGGGTGGTCGATTTATTGCTCGCCCGCAGCCTGATCAAACCGGCCGACGTAACCCGCGCCAAAGCCGCCCAATTTGGAGCGGAAGTGGTCGATTTAAACGAAATCCGGCTCACGGACGAAGTCATCTCCGCAATCCCCCGCCATATCGCCAAGCGCTATAAAGTCATCCCCATCTACCGGAACAACGGCAGCGTCACGGTGGCATTGAGCGACCCGGCGGATCTGGACACCATCGACAGCCTTCACCACCTGCTCAACCAGGAAATCGAAGTCAAGGTGGCGCCCGAGGAGGAGATCGATGCGGCCATCGAGCGCTACTACGGCGGCGCCAAGGACGACTCGGTTGGCAAAATGATCCAGGACATCACCGAAGGCGAAGTCGAGATCGGTGAAATTGGGAGCGCCGGCGGCGAAGACGACGGATCCACAGTCGATGCCGACGCGCCGATCATCAAACTGGTCAACACCATCATTGTTGAAGCTTTCAAAGCACGGGCCTCCGATATTCATCTCGAACCCTTGGAAAAGCGGTTCCGTGTTCGCTACCGCATTGACGGCGTGCTGCACGAAATCAAAAGCCCGCCGAAGCGCCTGCAGGCCTCCATTATCAGCCGTCTCAAGATCCAGTCCAACATGTCCATTGCCGAAAGGCGGATTCCCCAGGACGGACGTATTCAGATGACGGTGGCGGGCAAATCGATCGACTTGCGCGTTTCCTGCCTCCCCACCAACCATGGCGAAAGCATCGTCATGCGTATTTTGGATAAGGAAGGTCTCAAACTGGGCTTGCCCGAATTGGGATTCTTTACCGACGATCAGCAAACCTTCGAACGGCTCATCGCCCTGCCCGACGGCATCCTCCTAGTCACCGGCCCCACCGGTTCCGGCAAGACGACCACCCTTTATGCCGTGCTCAACTACATCAACCGCCCCGACCGCAAGATCATCACCGTCGAAGACCCGGTTGAGTATGTCATGTCCGGCATCAACCAGGTCCATGTCAATGAAACGGTCGGCCTGACATTCGCCGCCGCCCTGCGTTCCATTCTGCGCCAGGCCCCGAACGTGATCATGGTCGGTGAAATTCGCGACTTGGAAACCGCCTCCATCGCCATCAACGCCTCGTTGACCGGTCACTTGGTGTTTTCCACCCTGCACACTAACGACGCCCCCAGCGCCGTGACCCGTCTGATCGACATCGGCGTCAAACCGTTCTTGGTCGCCTCCTCCACCCGCGCCCTGATCGCCCAACGGTTGGTGCGCAAAATTTGCAAACAATGTGGCGCCCCTCATTTGCCCACCGAATCGGAAATGCGCGCGCTCAACATCGATCCCAACAATATCGCCAATGCCACCTTCAAGCACGGCAAGGGCTGCGGCAATTGCAAAAGCACGGGCTATCGCGGGCGCTTCGGTATCTTTGAAATTTTCGTCATCGACGACGAGGCCCGCAAGCTCATTTACGACAAGGTCACATCCAACGTCCTGCGCGCCCGCGCCCGGGAAATGGGAATGCGCACCCTGCGCGAGGACGGCACACGCAAAGTGATCGCCGGACTCACCAGCGCGGAAGAGGTCATACGCTCCACAGTTGGGGAAGTGGAATGAGGCGCCTCCGTGCATGCGAATGATAATATTGAAAATCGTCAGACCCATTATTCCACCAGTATAATTATTACAGGAGATTGATTTTACCATGTCATATTCAATGTCTGATTTGTTGCAGTTGGTCGTTCAGGAAGGCGCTTCGGATCTTCACCTCCGGGTGGGGGTTCCCCCGGTCATCCGCGTTCACGGCGTGCTGCACCGTGTCGAAGGCCCTTCCCTGCGGCCCGAGGACACCGAGGAACTGATGCGCAGCGTCACCTCCGAAGACCACATCCAGCAAGTCCGTGAAAAGGGCGGCGCCGACTTGGGCTTCGCCTTCGGCGAACTCGCCCGCTTTCGTGTCAGCGTCTTCAAGGAAAAGGGCCATTTTGCCCTGGTCGCCCGCCAGATTCCGGCCAAAATGCTCACCATGGAGCAGATCGGCCTGCCCCCCAACGTCAAGGAATTGCTCTACAAACCCAGGGGTCTGGTCCTGGTCACCGGTCCGACCGGTTCGGGCAAGACCACCACGCTGGCTTCGATGATTAACATCATCAACGAGGAACGCGATGACGCCCACATCATCACCATCGAAGACCCCATCGAATATTACCACAACCACAAAAAGGCCCTGATCACCCAGCGCGAAATCAATGTGGACGTGCCCACTTTCGCCGAGGCCCTGCGCCGCGCCCTCCGTCAGGATCCCGACGTGATTCTCGTCGGCGAGTTGCGCGACCTGGAAACCATGGAAGCGGCCATCGCCGCCGCCGAAACTGGCCACTTGGTCTTCGGCACCCTGCACACCACCGGCGCCGCCAAGACCATCGACCGTCTTGTGAACGCCTTCCCGGTTACACAGCAGGAGCAAATCCGCATCCAGCTCTCCACCGTCCTCCAGGCCGTTATTTCGCAATTGCTCATCCCGCGTTGCGACAAACCCGGCCGTGTCGCGGTGTTTGAAATCATGATCAACACGCCCTCGGTTGGCGCGCTCATTCGCGACAACAAAACCTTCCGCATCAATTCGGACATTCAGACCGGCGCGAAATACGGCATGGTCACTCTGGACAGTTTCCTGATCGAAAAATATCAATTGGGCCTTATTTCCCAGGACGAAGTCATCACCAAAGCCCAGGACCCCACCTCCGCCATCGCGAAATTACAGGAGATGGAAGCGGGCCGGGCGGCGTAAGTTGGATACTATATGGCAGATGTCACATCATTCCCTTTGCTGGCGCTGATTCGGGATCGCGGTCTCGCGGACGACATGCAGCTCGAAGAAGTCGTCCAGGAGCACGGCCGCGGCGGCAAAGCGATCATCGAATTGCTCAAGGACCTCGGCATCCTCGATACCGAAAGCACCCTCCAGGTCATGGCCGACTATCTGGGAACGGAAGTCGTCGATTTGCGCAACCGCGAAATCCCGGCCGACGTCCTCAAAGTCGTGCCCGCCGCCACCGCGCGCATGAACCGCTGCCTGCCGGTCGCCCTGCACGACTCCACCCTCCAATTGGCCATGGCCGATCCGCTCAATCCCGAGCAGGTCAACGAACTGGGCTATACCCTGGGCAAGGAAATTCAGGTCGTCATCGCCGATCCAAGCCAGATCGATCAGGCGGTCAATAAATATTACGCCGAAGGCGGCGAGAGCGTCACGGACATCCTCAAGGCCATGGGGGGGGACTTCGATGCCTCAAAAGATGGCGAAGAGGTCTCCGCCTCTTCGAAAGGCCGCCTCAACATCGCCATTGAGGACATGGCCAACGACACGCCAGTCGTCAAATTTGTAAACCTGGTCCTCTACCAGGCCATCCAGGACCGCGCCAGTGACATTCACTTCGAACCCTTCGAGGATGAATTCAAAATCCGTTACCGCGTGGACGGTGCGCTTTATGAAATGGCCCCGCCCCCCAAACACCTGGCCCTGCCTGTAACCTCCCGTATCAAGGTCATGGCCAACCTGGACATTGCTGAAAGACGCCTGCCTCAGGACGGACGCATTTCCATGAACCTCTCCGGCCGCCAGGTGGACCTGCGCGTATCCACTCTGCCCACCCAATTCGGCGAGTCTGTCGTGCTCCGCGTCCTCGACCGCAACTCGGTCAACCTCGATCTTGAAACGCTCGGTTTGCCGAAAACCGTCAATGACTACGTCGTTGAGGCCATCCAACAGCCCAATGGCATTCTGATCGTCACCGGCCCGACCGGTTGCGGAAAAACCACAACCCTTTACGCCTGCCTGCGCAAAATCAACAGCATCGACGCCAAACTTCTCACAGTGGAAGACCCCGTGGAATATGACATCGAAGGCATCATGCAGGTCGCCGTTCACGAATCCGTCGGCATGACCTTCGGCAAGGCCCTGCGCTCCTTCCTGCGCCAGGACCCCGACATCATCATGGTCGGAGAAATGCGCGATTTGGAGACCTCTCAGATCGCCATTCAGGCCTCGCTGACAGGGCATTTGGTGTTAAGCACCCTCCACACCAACGACGCCTCCGGCGCGGTCACCCGTTTGATCGATATGGGCGTGGAACCCTTCCTGGTTTCCTCCACTTTGATGGGCGTGCTGGCACAACGTCTGGTTAGAACAACCTGCAAAAAATGCCGCACCCCGTTTGAACCCACGGAGCATCAATTGTCGCTGCTCAATCTTTCCCCCCATGATATCGGGGAAAAATCGTTCTTCTACGGACGCGGGTGTTCGTTCTGTAACGACACGGGCTATAAAGGACGCAAGGGAATTTTTGAACTGTTGATCGTCTCCGATGTCATTCGCAACATGATCAATGAGCGCGCCCCCACAATCGTGTTGCGGCAAAAAGCCGTCGAGCTGGGGATGATCACCTTGCGGGAGGACGGTTTGCGCAGTATTTTCGATGGAGACACCACCATCGAAGAGATCTTGAAATACACTTAAGAGAAAGAATTTTATGCCAAAGTTCAGTTATGTGGCCATGGATTCCCGCGGCAAGGAGACCAAGGGAACTTTGGAAGTCTCCAATCAGAACGAGGCGATCACCCGTCTCAAGGAGATGGGATATTTTCCGACCAAAGTGACGGAGGCGGACAAAGGCGGCGGCAAGGATAAGGCAGCCGATAAGAAAGCGCCCAAGGGAGGGGACAAATCCGGCGCCAAGGGAGCCAAAGGCGCCAAAAAAGGGATCAATCTTAATATTAAGATCCCATTCATCGGCGGACGCGTCAAAACAAAGGTCCTGACCACATTCACCCGCCAGTTGGCCACACTGGTGGATGCCGGTCTGCCCTTGTTGCGCGGTTTGCGGGTTCTTGAAAAACAGGAACGCAATCCCGTGCTCAAGGATGTCATTGGCAAATTGGCCATCTCGGTCGAAGGCGGCAGCACTTTCTCTGAAGCCCTGGGGCAGCATCCCAAGATCTTTAACCGTCTCTTTGTCAGCATGGTGAAAGCGGGCGAAATGGGCGGTGTGCTTGAAGTCGTGCTCAACCGCTTGTCCGAATTCATGGAAAAAGCCGAAAAGATCAAAGGCAAAGTGGTCGCCGCCATGTTTTACCCCGTGGCGGTGCTCGTCGTGGCCACCGTCATCATGGGCGTGCTCATGGTTTACGTCGTGCCCAAGTTCGAGGAAATCTTTAAAGACATGCTCGAGGGCGCCGCTCTGCCCGCCTTTACCAACCTCGTTTTGGGAATCAGCCGCACGGTCAAGAGCCACTTCATCGAGACCTTGCTGTGCATTGTGGCCTTCTTCATCGCCTTGAAGCTCACCACCAAAACCAAGGTGGGGCGGCGTTTGTTCGATAAATTCAAACTCGTCGTGCCCGGCATCGGACCTGTGGTGAGCAAAGTCGCCATCTCGCGCTTCACGCGCACCCTCGGCACCCTGGTCAGCAGCGGCGTCCCCATTCTCCAGGCGTTGACCATCGTCAAGGAAACTTCCGGCAACGTCATCATCGGCAATGCCGTCACCGCCATTCATGAAAGCGTCAAGGAAGGTGAAACCATCACCGCCCCACTTGAAGCCGCCAATATCTTTCCCCCCATGGTCATCAGCATGGTGGACGTCGGCGAGCAAACCGGCGCTCTCCCTGAAATGTTGATGAAAATCGCGGATAATTTCGACGAGGAAGTCGATAACGCCGTCGCCGCCATGACCTCCCTGCTCGAGCCGGTCATGATCGTCTGTCTCGCCGTCATCGTCGGCAGCATCGTCATCGCCCTGTTCATGCCCCTGGTGGTCTTGATGGATAAGATGGGCCAGGCCGGCGACGACAGCAGCGGCCCCAAAGGCGCAAAGGAATAAACCTTCTCAGGACTTGCATGCGGACGGCGGAGAAATCCGTCGTCCGTTTTTTTGCACTGGAGGAGCCTCAATTATTCCCGTTCCCCTGGGACAAGCAGCCCCCAGCGGACAACCAGTTGAATCCAGCCGACATCCAGCTTGCATCCAGCGGGAATATCCGCCCCATCAACGGGCCGGGTCCACACGCTGCAAAATCAGCACCGCCACAAACCAGATTGCAAAAACCCACCCATAGGCCGAAAATCCCATCGCCATAAAATCCACAAGAACGATTCCCGCCAGCAATCCCGCCACCGCATGCCGGACATTGCGCCGGGCCGCCCACAAGGCGTAACGCAGGCACCAGCCCGTCCAACCGCACAATAGCACCGTCATAAAAAGCGCCTGCCAGCGGTAGCCGGATCCATTCACAACCCAGGCCAGAAGAATCGGAACACCGAAAAACACAAACGGCCAATACGAGAGACGCATCGGTGCGAAGTCTTTGCGACCCAGATAGCTCACCCCACCCACATACGCCGCCATCGCAAATCCGCTCCAGATGGTCAGACCGCTGATTCCCGAAGCCGCTGCGGAACCCGCAAGCAAGTAAATCAGAAACCGGTAGACCCCCATGAATACCGGCGCGAACGAAAGCGTGTTATGCGTGAAATAATATAATATGATGATGCACAGCAATAAGACCGTAAGGATGGCGGACACTTTTCCCAGCGTGACCAGAAATAACGCCCCCACCGCGAACCATACCACCGCCATCAATATCACCGTTTGCGCCGCGACCATCCCCGAGGGAATCGGCCGTTCAGGCCGGTGTATGGCATCCACGGACGCATCGCAGGCGTGATTCAGGCACATGCCCCCCAGGTAGAGGCAGGATGTTCCCATCCCCAAAACAAGAAAATTCTCGATCAGCCCCCCGCCGCTTAACACCCAGCCGGCCAGACAATTCGACCAAATCGTCGGCAGACTCGATAACCGCCCCAGTAACAGGACGATTCGCAGCCAGGCCTTCATGTCCCCCGATGTAAACATGCCTTATCGTGCGCGTGTTCCGGGTCGCTTGTCAAAACCTACGACAGCCTTTAAATCAGGCGCTCCAACCGTGCCAGACAACTGTTCGAGGGACTGCCGCGAGCATCGCTCTGGGATTTGCCAAATGCATATTATTCATACACAATTTATTCTGACGTTTTTACGATGGAGTTCGCATTGGAATTCAGCATCCAAATCAAACCTTCACCAATAAACGGAATATCGGTTTCGTCCACTTTATTTCCATTTTTTGATTGCATTGTGAAATGATATGCTATAAAACGTTAAAGTAATTCATCGGGACGGGTCACAAGTCGTGGCAGCACGCCAAAAGTATCAATTGGGTTAATTTTTTATCCTATAGGATCCACATGAAAATTCGTTTCATTCGAAGTCTGGTCATTCTCCTTCTATCCATGTGCCTGCTTCCTCATGTCTCTGCAGGCAATGTCACCGGTTGGGGTTCACAGGTCAGCTTCCCGATCGTTTCCAACGGGGTCACCTGCGTAAAAATTGCATCCGCAGGAAATTTCAGCCTTTCTTTAATGAGCGACGGAACGGTCGCTGCGTGGGGGGACAACTCCTTGGGTCAATGTTATGTGCCTGAAGGACTGAAAGGAATCACAGAAATCGCCACAGGCTCTGGCCACGGCCTGGCCTTGAAAAACGACGGCACAGTCGTTGCGTGGGGGGACAATAGTCTATCCCAGTGCAATGTGCCCGCCAGTTTGACCGGAGTGAAAGCCATCGCTGCGGGTGATTCCCACAGCGTGGCCTTGAAGTTCGATGGAACGGTCGTGGCATGGGCATACAATGGCAACGGAGCACTTAACATACCCGCCGGATTGAGCGGTGTAACGGCCATCGCCGCCGCTCGTGATCACACCCTTGCCCTCAAGAATGATGGAACAGTCGTTACCTGGGGTTGGAATGACTCTAATGGCAACGTGCCTGCCGGATTGACCGGTGTGGTGGCCATTGCGACCGGTTATTACCACAGCCTGGCCTTGAAGAACGATGGCACGGTTGCCGCATGGGGATTCAATGGCAACGGCCAAACCACGGTGCCCAGTGGCTTGAGCAATGTGGTGGCCATTGCAGCCGGTCGGTTTCATGGCATGGCGCTGAAAAGCGATGGAACAGTCGTGGCTTGGGGACTGGACGACCATGGCCAATGCACGGTTCCCGGTGGCTTGACAGGTGTGACCTCCATCGCGGGAGGTACAAGCCACAGCCTGGCCATAAAGAACGATGGAACGCTCATCGCGTGGGGTGACAATTCGATGGACCAGCAGAGTGGACCCAATGGCCTGAGTGGAGCCACAGCCATCGCCGCAGGTAACGGCTTTGGTGTTGCCTTGAAAAACGACGGCACAGTCGTCGCCTGGGGCCAAAATGGATTTGGCGAATGCAATGTGCCCAGTGGGTTGACGGATGCAGTGGCCATCGCAACGGGTTTTGGCCACAGTCTGGCGTTGAAACGGGATGGCACGATTGTCACATGGGGAGGGACCGATTATGGTGTAAGCCAGGTGCCTGCTGCATTGAGCGGGGTGGTGGCCATTTCAGCCGGTCGGTTTCATAGCATGGCCCTGAAAAACGATGGCACAGTCGTGGCATGGGGTGCAGTGGGTGGAACTGTCAATTATGGTCAGGCCACGGTGCCAGGCGGGCTGACAGGAGTAACGGCCATTTCGGGTGGTTTTAAACACAGTCTGGCCTTAAAGGATGATGGTACGATTGTCGCGTGGGGAGGCAACGGCTCTGGACAATGTTCAGTCCCCGCTGGTCTGAACGGCGTCAAAGCTGTCGTGGCAGGTGGTTATCACAGCCTGGCCCTTAAGAACGACGGCACGGTCGTCGCATGGGGAGACAATTCCTATGGCGAGTGCAATGTGCCCGGCGGTTTGACCGACGTAGTAGCCATTGCAGCAACTGAATTTCATAGCCTTGCTTTAAAGAAGGACGGGACGGTCGTAGGATGGGGACGGAATAATTATGGGCAAAGTACAGCACCTAAGGTTTTAAGCCGGGTCTCAGCCATTGCCGCTTGTGGTACTCAGAGCCTGGCCCTGTATGGAGATGCCTCCTCGTCTGCACTCATCACGGCCACATCTTCACCAGAGGCGGGTGGTAGTATTACTGGTGCAGGAACGTATTTCAGCGGAATCAATGTCACACTCGTCGCCACAGTGAACAGCGGCTATTGGTTTTCGAATTGGACTGAGGCCGGGATCCCCGTAAGCACCTCCCCAACCTATCGCTTTGTTGCCTCAACCAACCGCACGCTCGTGGCCAACTTTGTCCACGGTTGCAACATTCAAGCCAGCGCTTCACCGGCTACTGGCGGCACGGTGACTGGCGCCGGGGCCTTCGATCTCGGAGCGAATATCACGCTCAATGCGGCGCCCAATGATGGGTATTTGTTCATCAATTGGACCGAGGCTGGAACTCCCGTGAGCAGTTCTCCCAACTTCAGCTTTGTGGGTGCATCCAATCGCGTGCTGGTGGCTAATTTTCTGCCGGGTTGCACTATCAGCGCAACCGCCTCTCCAAACGACGGAGGGGTTGTCACATCGGGCGGGTCTTTTGCAATCGGCTCCTCTGTCACTCTGAGCGCAACGCCTGATGTCGGATTCCGGTTCATCAATTGGACTGAAGGTGGCATGCCGGTCAGTGCCAATCCCATTTACAGTTTTGTTGCGTCAACCAACCGGACGCTGGTGGCCGGCTTCATGGCAGCCTCTGGTGCCATATCGGACTGGGGATCCGAGGCGGATTTCGTACCCAATGAAAAAACGAATCATTTCGTGAAATTGGCTGCGGGTGCGCAACACGGTCTCGGACTAAAGGCTGATGGCACTGTCCTTGCCTGGGGAGCCAACACCTACGGTCAATGCACGGTGCCCAATGGCTTGACCAGTGTCACAAACATCGCGGCAGGCTTTGGTCACAGCCTCGCCTTGAAAAATAATGGAGCAGTCGTCGCGTGGGGTTGGAACATCTATGGCCAATCCACGGTGCCTGACGGGTTGACCGGCGTCGTGGCCGTCGCAGCAGGTTACAGTCACAGTCTTGCATTGAAAAATGACGGCACGGTCGTCGCCTGGGGCGGCAACACCTTCGGTCAATGCACGGTGCCCAATGGCTTGACCAGTGTCGTGGCCATCGCGGCGGGTTACGGTCACAGTCTGGCTCTGAAGAGCGACGGCACGGTCATTGCCTGGGGGGCCAACACGTATGGCCAGCACACGGTTCCCGAAGGGCTGAGTGGTGTCACCGCCATTGCAGCCGGTGACTATCATTGTCTGGCCTTAAAACAGGACGGCACGGTCGTCGCATGGGGGGCAAATACCTCTGGCCAATGCACCATTCCGAGCGGCTTAACCGGAGTTATATCCATCGCGGCGGGTCAATATCACAGTCTCGCCTTGAAGAGCGGCGGCACCGTGGTGGCATGGGGCAATAATGCCTCCGGCCAATCCACAATCTCAAGTTGGATGAGTGGCGTCACAGCCATTGCGGCCGGTGGGGATCACTCCCTGGCGTTATTCGATGATGCCGGGCAAGTCGCGAACCTCAAGGGCCTGAACGTAACCAGCGGCAAGCCGACCATTCACTTCATTGGGGTCCCGGGAATTGCCTACGACATCGAAGCCTCCCCGGACCTGTCGTCATGGGCAAAGATTGGCACGGCAACAGCCGGACCTGCTGGCTCATTCGACTTCGTGGATGACCAGACGGGCGGCCTGCAGATGCGTTTTTACCGGGCCAAAAACCGTTAAACCGGGAGTCCTACAGATCTCACAGGGCATGCCCTCTTTATTGGAAGGCATGCCTTTTTTTTGATCCGCACGCCGCAATAATAAACCTTTAAAAAGCTTCGTGCTTGGGCATGCTCGACCTCAACTCATGCGTATGCTCAACAAGCTTTTTTACATCGCAGTCTGCATGGCGACCGCGCTGGCCGCCATGGCCCAGGATAAGCCGTCCACAAACGACCTGGCCAATCCGCAAGCTGCGGCCGTCGAGTGCCGTCCCCGAAACGGCCTGCCAAACTTCTATGGCAAACTCCATCAGGGCGGTGACGTCCGAATCGCCTATCTGGGCGGCAGCATCACAGCCCAGGACGGCTGGCGGCCCAAATCCCTTGCGTGGTTCCAAGGGCAGTTTCCCAAAGCCCGCATCACCGAGATCAACGCCGCGATTGGCGGCACCGGTTCGGATTTGGGCGTCTTCCGCCTGCGTCATGACGTATTGGAACATCATCCCGACCTCCTGTTCGTCGAATTCGCTGTCAATGACGGCGGGGCCGATCCAAAGGATATTTATCGTCAGATGGAGGGCATCGTTCGCCAGACCTGGAAATTCGATCCCGCCATCGACATTTGCTTTGTTTATACCCTGGTCAAAGATTACTTGAAGCCGCTCCAGGAAGGCCAGGGCCATTTCCCGCGCGCCGCCAGTGCCATGGAAAAAGTGGCCGACCACTACGCCATTCCTTCCATTCACATGGGCGTCGAAGTCGCGCGCATGGAGAAAGAAGGTAAACTCGTCTTCACGGGAGCCAAACCACAGACTGATGCTGAAAAAGCCGCGCTGGAAGGCAAGATTCTCTTCTCACCGGACTCGGTCCACCCCTATACCGACACCGGCCACGCGCTCTATCTGGAGGCGATCATACGTTCGATGTCCAAAATTGAAAAGATCGGCAAACCGGCCCCCCACGTTCTGGACGCTCCACTGGTCGAGGACCATCTCCAAGCCGCCCAAATGCTTCCCCTGGACCAAGCCCGATTGAGCGCGGGCTGGGTCAGACTCGATCCCGCCACCAACCGTCTGGCACGCGACTTTGGGCAGCGCCTTTCTCCCTTGTGGTCGGCCTCCAAGACCGGCGAAACGATCACGCTGAAATTCCGAGGCTCCTCCCTTGCCTTTTACGATCTGGTTGGACCGGACTGCGGCCAGGTCAGCGCCCAGATCGATGACCAACCCGCTCACATTCAGCCCCGCTTCGATGCCTATTGCACCTATCACCGGCTCAGCAAATGGCTCGTCGCAGACCGCCTGCCAAACACGATTCACACCGTAAAGCTGACCATCCAATCGGAGCAGCCCGACAAGGTCAAAATCCTGGCCGAGCGAAACGAAAAAATGGACGACCCCAAACGCTTTGATGGCACTGCCTGGTACGTGGGCGCCATTCTCATTGTCGGTGATTTATTGCCCGCTGAATAACCCATTAAAAAAAAAGAGTGCTGTGGATTCTTGAACGAATGGACGCAAAACAAAATGCAGTAGATGCGGGGGTCTCAGGGACCTGTAGGCCCGGTGCCCTCACCGGGCGCTTTTTGCATTCCGCGTCCAGGTTTGCAGAAGAATTTTATCGCAGGCCATAAACGAATTCCATCTTGTCTTTGCTATCACACTATTTTGCCATGAAAACATCTCTGTCTCCACAACGCGAAAAGGCCCTAGCCGCTCTGGTCGAAAAGATCGTTTACGCCACCCCGGTCTATGACATTCACACCCATCTCTACGATCCCGCCTTCGGATCGCTGTTGCTGTGCGGCATCGACGACCTTCTCACCTATCATTACCTGGTGGCCGAATCGTTTCGCCAGATGCCCATGAGCTACTCTCGGTTCTGGACCTTGAGCAAAATAGAGCAGGCGGATGCGATTTGGAACGCCCTGTTCATCGACCATTCCCCCATTTCCGAGTCTTGCCGCGGCGTTCTCACAACGCTCAACCAACTCGGAATCAGTCCAAAAAAACGAGACTTGCCCGCATTGAGAAAATGGTTTTCTTCATGGACAAAGGAAGACTATACGACGCGTTGCATGGAAGCAGCCGGCGTGCGCTCCATTTGCATGACCAACTCCCCGTTCGACGATGAGGAGCGTCCGCTTTGGGAAAAAGGTTTCCACCGCGACCCCCGATTCACCGCCGCATTGCGCATCGATCCCCTCCTCCTTTCCTGGCCGGACACGGCGCAAAAGCTCGCCTCCTGGGGATACAAAACCGCTAAAAACCTGACTCCAAAAACCATCAGTGCAGTCCGCCGTTTTCTCGCAGATTGGTCCCGAAAAATCGACGCACGTTATCTCATGGTCTCTCTGCCTCCGGATTTCGATCATCCCGCTAAAGACGATTGCGACCGCCTCCTGACAGAGGCCGTCCTGCCCCATGCGCGCGATCACGGACTACCCTTGGCCGTGATGCTCGGGGTCAAGCGCGGGGTCAATCCCCAGCTTCGCCTCGCAGGCGATGGTGTGGGCCTGAGTAAAATGTCCGCGCTCGAAAATCTTTGCGCCGGTTTTCCAGAGAATAAATTCCTGGCCACGGCATTATCGCGCGAGAACCAGCACACGCTTTGCGTCATTGCCCGCAAATTCCGCAATCTCCATCCCTTCGGTTGCTGGTGGTTTACCAATATCCCGGGCCAGATCGAGGAAATCACCCGCATGCGCCTCGAACTCCTCGGTCCCAGCTTCACCGCGCAACACTCGGACGCACGGGTTCTGGATCAGATCGTTTATAAATGGAGCCATTCGCGTCAGGTCATCTCGAAAGTGCTGACCGAAAAATACATCGACCTGGCCCGCACCGGATGGAACCCACAACCTGACGATATTCAACGCGACGTCTCAGACCTCCTGGGTGGAGCGTTTGAAAAATTCTGTTCCAGTCCAATCCGTTAATGGCGATTACTTGAGGACGGAAGCGCTCAGTGCCAGGTGCCAGGTCCACAACACTAATGTGCAGGTGATGGCAATCGCCACCGCGTTGGCCTTCAGGCTTTGCTGCCATCGTTCCGGAACCAGTAGCAACCCCAGGCCGAGAACAGTGCCGCCCATGAATCCGCCCGCATGTGCCAGAACGTCGCTGCGCGGGTCCATGCCCAAGAGGATAAACAGCAGCACACCAGCGAATACGCCTGACGCAAACAGTCGCTTTGTGTTCCCTTGACCCCGCCAATATCCGAAGGACTGGATGGCCACAAGGCCCAGCGCGCCCATCACCATTCCCGACGCTCCAAGGCTGCGATGCGTCATTGGATCCAGAAAATAAGCCAGCAAATTACCCGCGCCACCCGCTAGAAATGAAACCAATAACGCCCACCCCGCCCCAAACCGCGCCATGGCCAGCCCGAGTAGAATAAATCCAATCGTGGCATTGGCCATCAAGTGACCTATGTCCGCATGCAGTGTGACTGCGGTAAACAACCGCCACCACTCCCCGGCGCGCACCGCCTCGCTGTTCACCATTCCAGACGTGGTCCACGCAGGTCCAATCCATTGCGCGCCTGCATGAAACAACATGATGCTCAGAGCCCAGAACAACGCGCCCCAATGAAAGACCAGCCCCGACCAGGGCAGCCTTTGGCGTAGTTTCCATCCCCGGTTTTCCGCGCAGAATTTGCCGATCGCCTCCTGGGCGCGCGGCAGGTCCGCAGCCTCAATGACCAACCGCCATGACGGCGTCTCCTCGGAGGGCGCAAGCAGCAACGATTCCATCCCCTGGCTGGTCAATACCAGGCTCCAATCCTGAGCTTGTTGCTCGGATTCCGTCAAAATCACAGCCCCATTTTCGGGCGCTTGTTCCGCCTCATTCATGCGAGACAACAGGCAAAACTGACTTGATGACCCTCAAAAAAAACGGGCCGGGTAAACGCCCGGCCCGCAATATTGTCAATGGCGGATGAACGCCCGCTGCGCCGCGCTTCAACCTTCGCGCACCACCGCCTGCAATCCGGATTTAAACTGTTCCACCAGTTTGAGATGAGCGCTGTTGACTTCGGCATCCGTCAAAGTGCGCTCAGCATTGCGATATGTAAAGGCGTAAGCCAGGCTTTTGTGGCCCTCGGGAACATTCTGTCCGCGAAACACATCGAACAACTCCACCGCCTCGAGATTCTGAACCTTGGCCTGTTTGACCGCGTTCAACACGGCGTCATGGGTCACCGATTCCGGCACCACCATTGCCACATCGCGGCGCACGCTTGGGAATTGCGGCAACGGCTTGAATTGACGAGCCGTATTCCGCCGTGCCAGCAGCAGGTCCATGTTCAGTTCGGCGAAAAACGCCCCATTGCGCAGGTCATACCGTTTCGCCAATAAAGGCTGCAGTTGACCCAACTCACCCAGGACCATCTTGCCCAAATGAATCGTGGCGGATTCGATATAAAGCGGTGTCGGCTCCGGGCGTCGGACATAGGTGACTCCACGGAGTCCAAACTGCTCCAGGAAGGTTTCCAACAAACCCTTCAAGTCCGAAAGATCCATCAGCGCGTTACGCTCCGCACCGCTCCAGAAAGCCGGGGCACGAAGTCCGGTCAGGGCCACGGCAACCCGCCGTTCTTCCGCCAACTGCCCGTTTTGCAAACCAAACACCCGTCCGATCTCGAAAAAGGCCAGATCCCCATTTTTGCGATTCAGATTCCGTTGCAGCGCTTCCAATAAACCCGGCAGCAAACTGGGACGCAGCACGGTCATATCCGCGCTCAGCGCGTTCTGCAAATAAACCGGCTCCGCGCAAACCAGCTTCGCGGATGCCTCCGCAAGGAGCGTCTGTCCCTGTGTTTCGTCCAGACCCAGTCCCGTGAGCAAACGCCGCGCCTCAGCCAGTTCATTATGCGTGTGATCGTATGGATGGCTGCCCGCCACGCAGGCGGGAGCGCGGGAAGGTATCTTTTCCACCCCGTAAATGCGCGCGACCTCTTCGATCAAATCCGCCTCGCGTTTCAAATCCACGCGGAACGATGGAATGCGGAACACCGCGCTGACGGTTCCCTCGACACGCACCAGTTCAAGCCCCAGATTCTTCAAAAAGGCGACCTGCTGATCCACCGCAATGTCCACACCGAGCAAGGCATTGGTTTTCTCGAACCTTAAGGTGATTTCCTTGGCCGTGTGCGCCTTGGGAAATGCATCCACCACACCGGCAACGGCCTGGCCACCTGCGGTCTCCAAAATCAAATCCTCTGCGCGACGGCTCGCCCAGTCACAGATGCACACATCGCTGCCCCGTTCGTAGCGATACGAGGCATCCGAACGCAAATCCAGTTTCTTGGAGGTCGCCCGGATCGATTGCGGCTGAAAACAGGCGCTCTCGATCAGCACATCGGCCGTGCTGTCCTTGATCTCGCTGTTCAACCCGCCCATGACACCTGCCAGGGCCACCGCATGCACTTCATCGGCAATCACCAGCATCTGGCTGGTCAATGTCCGTTGCTGGCCATCGAGTGTCGTGAATTTTTCCCCTTCCCCGGCGCGCCGCACCACGATCGTGGGCAATTCCTCGGGCGACTTGCGGGCGATCAAATGAAAATCGAAGGCGTGCAAGGGCTGTCCGCTTTCGAGCATCACGAAGTTCGTCACATCGACCACGTTGCTGATGCTCCGAATACCCACCTTTTCAAGCATCTCTTTCAACCACGCCGGGCTGGGTCCCACCTTCACGCCGCGCACCACGCGGGCGGTGTAACGCGGACAAAGCTCCGCGTCTTCAATGCGCACGCGGATTTGGCTGTTGACGTCCTGCCCATTGGTATTGGGCGCGGCTTCGACCAGTGGCTTTAATTCCGGCCATTTCAGCGGATTACCCGTCAATGCCGCAATCTCGCGCGCAATGCCGATCACGCTGTTCAGGTCGGGCCGGTTGGGTGTGATTTCCAGATCATAGACCACGTCCCCGCTCGTCTTCCCCAAAAACTCGGCAAACGCCTGGCCCACTTTTGCATCCGCAGGCAAAATCATCAGACCCGAAGCGTCCGCGGACAGGCCCAATTCCTCGCCCGAACACATCATGCCTTGTGATTCCACGCCGCGCAGCTTGCCCACCTTGATCACAAAGGGCGGCGAGCCGGCCGGAGTCGGTATCACGCAACCGGGCAATGCCAGCGGCACCTTGTCGCCCACCTTGAAATTCTTGGCGCCGCAAACGATTTGTCGCTGCGTCCGGCCATCATCCACCTTGCACACCGAGAGCTTGTCGGCATTGGGATGCTTGTCGCAGGTCATGACCTGGGCCACGACCACATTTTCAAATTCGCCGCCCAGTTTTTGAACCCCTTCGACCTCGATGCCCAGCATCGTCAGCCGTTCCTTCAATTCCTCCGGAGTCCAGTCGAAATCAACGTGGCGTTTCAGCCAATTTAGAGTGACTTTCATGAAATCTTGTCCCTGTTAAAATTGCCGCAAAAACTGCGCGTCATTCTCGTAGAACAGCCGGATGTCCTGGATCGCATAACGAATCATCGCGATCCGCTCGATGCCAAAACCAAACGCCCACCCGCTCCACACCTCCGGGTCATACCCCACATTCTCGAACACCTTGGGATGCACCATGCCGCAACCGGCAATTTCCAGCCATTCCTTGCCCAGCTTGCGCACAAGCGCGTTCGAAAAATCGATCTCGAAACTAGGCTCCGTGTAGGAAAAATAATGCGGCCGGAAGCGCAGCTTGACCTCTTCGCCCAGCAACTCCCGAAACACAAACTCGACCGTCCCCTTCAAATCCCCCACCGTCACACCCCGATCCACATACAACCCCTCAATCTGCTGAAACGTCGGATTATGCGTGGCGTCCGCGTTGTCGCGGCGATACACCCGCCCCGGCACGATGATCCGGATGGGCGGTTTCTGCTTCTCCATGACGCGAATCTGCACGGACGAGGTGTGCGTTCGCAGCAGACTCTTGGTGGGATGGTTTACGAAAAACGTGTCCTGCATGTCCCGCGCCGGATGGTCCGCAGGCGTGTTCAGGGCGTCAAAACAATGGTAATCGTCCTCCACCTCCGGGCCGTCCGCCACCACAAAACCCAGCTTGCGAAAAATCCGAACGATGTCCTCGGTCACCTGCGTCAGCGGATGCAACCGGCCCAAAGTCCGCCTGCGACCCGGCATGGTGAAATCCGCAGGCTCCTTGGGCAGACTCGCCTTGAGTTCCAGATCGCCCTTTCGCGCCGCAAATCCAGCTTCCAACGCAACCTTGCACTGGTTGATCGCCTTGCCAGCCAGCGGTTTCTCCTCTTTGGAGAGAGTCCCGATCTGCTTCATCAGCGCGGTAAACTGGCCGTTGACACCCAAAAACTGAATGCGTGCCTGTTCCAGCGCCGCCAGATCGGGTGCGGCTTCAATCACCTGTAACGCGGCGTTCTTAACCTGTTCTGCTTGCTCAATGAAGGTGGACATATAAAAGAAAAACGGGCGCACCGCCAAGGTCCGCCCGTCAAAAGATTCGCTTGTTTATAAAAACGCGCGTCGGAAGGTCTATGCCTTCACGCCCTTGGCCTTGAGCGCGTCTTGAGCCATTTTAACCAATTCCAGGAACGCTGCGGCATCTGTCGCGGCGATATCGGCCAACACCTTGCGGTCCAAGCCCACTTTGGCGGCCTTCAAACCTTCGATGAACCGGCTGAACGTCATCCCGGCCGCGCGGCTGGCGGCATTGATACGAACCTGCCAGAGACCCCGGAAAGTGCGTTTCTTGGCCTTGCGATCCCGGTAGGCATACACCTGACCGTGATCGACGGCATTCGTCGCATAACGATACAATTTCGAGCGACGCATCCGGTAGCCTTTGGCGGCCCGGATTACCTTGGAGCGACGCTTCCTTGAAGCGGGAGCATTAGTTACTCGCATAACAGATCAAAAATTAACAATTAATGGCTGAATGGAAGATTCTGCGTGATCCGGTAAGTATCGGTGGAATCCACCTGCTTCTCGGTCCCGAGCGAACGCCGACGCTTGGCGTTCTTGGTCTTCAGTAAATGGCGTTTTCCGGCGCGGGGGCGCATCACTTTGCCCGTCGCGGTAATCTTAAACCGCTTGGCTACCGCTTTCCGCGTTTTGATTGGTTTCGGTCGTCGCATAAATCAAATTCTCTTAATAAAGAGCGCGCAATATACGAGCACTACGCGCCGGAATCAAGCGTGAAATACTTTTTTTCCTTCACACCTCTTCCAGTGAGCGCATCGTCTATCGATCCCGACGCTGTCCGCGGCCGCTTCCGCCCGGTCCCAGCGCCTGCCCTTTGCCCTGCATTATCCGTTGCCTTAAATCGATATGCAAAACAAATCATAAAAATCACACCCTCGATTTGTCCGCAAAATCGGCGTTCAGGCCTTTTTTCGGGAATCCCGTTGCGTCACAAACTTTTCCACGTACTTGCCGATGATATCCCCCTCAAGATTCACCGCCCCGCCCACCGCCCGCTCTTTGAGTGCCGTCACCTCATACGTATGGGGAATGATCCAGATGCGAAATCCCTTCTTCGTGACGGAGGCCACGGTCAGGCTGACCCCGTCCACGGCCACCGAACCCTTGAACACGATGTATTTCATCACGTCCTTCGGCGCCTCGATGTCCAGCACCCAATCCTGACCCGCCCGTTCCCAACGCGCCACTTTCCCCACTCCATCGATGTGGCCGGTGACAAAATGCCCGCCCATTTCGCCATTGGCGCGCAAGGGACGCTCCAGATTCACCAACGAGCCTTTGTCGGCAAACTGCAAATTCGTCCGCGTCCAGGTCTCTTTGAGAAGATCGAACTGAACCCATTTGAACGCGCCTTTCGTGGTGATGCGCACCACCGTCAGGCAGCATCCATTGATGGCGAGGCTGTCCCCCACCTTGAGCCCCTGCCCACAGATTTTTGAGCGCACCGTCAGCCGGATCGACTTTTCAGTCGGTTCAATGCGCTCGATGATCCCGGTTTCCTCAACAATGCCAGTAAACATAATCTCGGCCACAAGCCATATCAGGCCCCCGACGGAATGTCACCCCTCAACCTGTCTCCCTGCTCCGAAACCAGGGCACGTTTCTCGGGATCGCAATCCGTTGCAGCACACACAAGCGCGTCGGAAAATTTGAAAGCACGCCCGCAGGACAATCCCCGTTCGGATCAGCATTGCCGACCACTCCCTCATGAGGCACAATCCGCGCCCGATATGAGCATTACTGCGGAAAATGTCAAAATTGCCACCCTGGGTCCCAGGAAAGTTCTGTCGCCCTTGCCCCTGACCACCGATCTGCTCGATGACATGGGAAATTTCATACCGGATGCGGCGCGCGTCCGCTACCAGGTGGAAATCAACACGGGATTCGACACCCATGACGATATCTTCTTTGAGAAAGCCGGTCCGCGTCAGAAAATCTTTTTCCAGCCTGAAGAGACCCGTGCCGCCATCGTCACCTGCGGCGGCCTCTGTCCGGGCCTGAATAACGTCATTCGCTCCGCCTTCAACGAGCTGCATTTTAATTACAGGGTGAAGGAGGTTCTGGGCGTTCGCTATGGCTATGCGGGCTTGAATCCATCCGTCGGCCTGCCGCCCATCCAAATCACGCCGGACATGGTCGAAAACATTCACTTGGATGGCGGCTCGATACTCGGTTCCTCACGAGGTCCACAGCCCGAGGTTCCCATCGTCGATTATCTCGTGAAGGAAAAAATAAACTTGTTGATTTGCGTCGGCGGCGATGGCACCCAGCGCGGCACGCACGATATTCACACCGAAATTGCGCGGCGTAACCTGCCCATCTCCGTGGTTGGAATTCCCAAGACCATCGATAACGACATTAAATACGTCTGGCGCACCTTCGGCGTCTCGACTGCCATTGAGAAATCCAGGGAAATCCTCGATGGCGCCCACAACGAAGCGCGTGGCGCCCTCAATGGCGTCGGACTGGTTAAGCTCATGGGCCGGGAAGCGGGATTCATCGCCGCAGGCGCAGCCATGGCCAGCCAGGAGGTTAATTTCATCCTCATACCCGAAGTGCCCTTTGACATGGAGGGAGAACGCGGTTTTCTGCCCGCCCTCCTGAAACGCGTTCAAACACGCCAGCACGCGCTCATCGTCGTCGCGGAAGGCGCCGGCCAAAACCTCCTCCAGACTTCGTCCCGCGAACGCGACGCTTCGGGCAATGTTAAATTCGCCGATATCGGCCTGTATTTGAAGGATCGGATCATCGAGTATTTTAAAAAGGCCGGCGCGCCCGTGAGCATGAAATATTTCGATCCCAGCTACTTCATCCGCAGCGTCCCGGCCAATTGCGACGACAGCCTTCTCTGTGATCAGATGGCCCGGCACGCCGTCCACGCGGGCATGGCGGGCAAGACCGATGTCCTTGTCGGTTACTGGCATAACGTCTTCACCCATGTCCCGATTCCGCTGGCCGTCGAAGAAAAGAAACGGGTCTCGCCCAAGAGCGAACTCTGGCGCGGTGTCCTGGCCTGCACTGGACAACCCAGGGATTTCATTAACCAGCCGGTTTGAGAACATGCGCCTTCCGGTAGGGCGAGGCTCCCGCCGAGCCGCCTCCCGGTAGGGCGAGGCTCCCGCCGAGCCGCATCCCGGTAGGGCGAGGCTCCCGCCGAGCCACCTCCCGGCAGGGCGAGGCTCCCGCCGAGCCACCTCCCGGTAGGGCGAGGCTCCCGCCGAGCCACCTCCCGGCAGGGCGAGGCTCCCGCCGAGCCACCTCCCGGTAGGGCGAGGCTCCCGCCGAGCCACCTCCCGGCAGGGCGAGGCTCCCGCCGAGCCGCATCCCCCGGTAGGGCGAGGCTCCCGCCGAGCCGCATCCCCCGGTAGGGCGAGGCTCCCGCCGAGCCGCATCCCCCGGTAGGGCGAGGCTCCCGCCGAGCCACCTCCCGGTAGGGTGAGGCTCCCGCCGAGCCACCTCCCGGTAGGGCGAGGCTCCCGCCGAGCCACCTCCCGGTAGGGCGAGGCTCCCGCCGAGCCGCATCCCCCGGTAGGGCGAGGCTCCCGCCGAGCCGCATCCCCCGATAGGGCGAGGCTCCCGCCGAGCCGCATCCCCCGATAGGGCGAGGCTCCCGCCGAGCCGCATCCCCCGGTAGGGCGAGGCTCCCGCCGAGCCACCTCCCGGTAGGGCGAGGCTCCCGCCGAGCCACCTCCCGGTATGGCGAGGCTCTCGCCGAGCCACCCTGACAATCTAAATCCACATGCTTATCCATTTGATGCAGGTTGAGAAAAAACTCGCAATGAAACGGGGTCTTATTTGGAGGCGCTGCCCAAGTGCATTTCGAATTTCGCCAGAATTTACGTCAGCATTTCATATATGTTTGTCTTGACATTTTAAAAACATACACACACCATTAACTTCCGTCAGGTGGATAAGCATATGCGCTCAAACATCTCAGACGAAAAGCCAGATCGCCGCAGACCAACGCAGGGAGTCCATATCGACTTCAATCAACCGCCGATTGTTTTCGTGACAGCTTGCACGAAGAATCGCACGCGTTGGCTGGCGTGCGACGAGGCGCACCGGTTGCTCGCGGAAGTCTGGCGCCGGGCGGATGCGTGGCTGGTCGGGAATTACGTACTGATGCCGGATCATTTGCATTTCTTTGCCGCGCCGCGCGATTTGCATTTCACCATCGAACGTTGGATCACGTTTTGGAAAAGCCAGTTCAGCAAGTCCCATCAGCACGCGGACTGGGACTGGCAGGCGAGCGCGTTTCATCATCGGCTGCGGCGGGATGAGAACTATTCGCAGAAGTGGCTTTACGTTCAGGAGAATCCGGTGCGGGCGGGATTGGCGAAGGAAATCGGGCAATGGCCCTATCAAGGAGCAATCCATGGATTTCGCTGGTGAAATGAAAAGCTCGCGAGGACGCTCCTTTTCCCCGGTAGGGCGAGGCTCCCGCCGAGCCGCATCCCCCGGTAGGGCGAGGCTCCCGCCGAGCCGCATCCCGGTAGGGCGAGGCTCCCGCCGAGCCGCATCCCCCGGTAGGGCGAGGCTCCCGCCGAGCCGCATCCCCCGGTAGGGCGAGGCTCCCGCCGAGCCGCATCCCCGGTAGGGCGAGGCTCCCGCCGAGCCGCATCCCCCGGTAGGGCGAGGCTCCCGCCGAGCCGCATCCCCCGGTCATGAGACCGACGCTCCAGCCACATCCGCAAACTTGGCATTTTTTAAAGAATTCTCCTCAAGGACGAATCTTCTCATCTCATGCCTGAAGCGGCGCAAATCGGGCCTTTAAACTTGCCATTAAGGCGGTTCCGGGATATTTTGCCCGCGTGCAATCGGAACAAATCGTTCAATACCTGCCGGTCTTGATACTGGGTGTTGTTGCAGTGGGGCTTATCGCATTCATGCTGGGATTCTCCACGTTGCTTGGAAAACGCGGCAGCCGCCCTCCCATCAAAGACACGGCCTATGAGTGTGGCATGCTGCCCATCGGTTCGGGGAGCACCCGTTTTTCAGTCAAATTTTTCGTCGTTGCGATGCTTTTCATCCTCTTCGACATCGAGGTCGTCTTTCTTTATCCATGGGCCGTCGTTTACAAGGAAATGCTCGGAACCCAGCCCAATGTGATCCTCGGCGCCATGCTCTCCTTTGTTGCTGTCCTGTTCGTAGGCTACCTGTATGCCTTGAAAAAAGGCGCGTTCCAGTGGAGCCGCTATAAGGCGGGAAAATAAAGTTTCGAGATTCTTATCTGACCATGCAAGACCCCATCATTTTTGGCACATCCGGTTGGCGCGGACTCATCGCGCGCGATTTTACCTTCGACAATCTCCGCTTGGTGACCCAATCGGTCGCAGACTATCTGGTCGGCGAATTGAAGAAACCCGGATCCGCCATTCACGGACGCAAGCCGGTGGTAATCCTCGGCCATGACACGCGGTTCCTAGGACAGGAATTTACCCTGGCCGCGGCCGAAGTCCTCGAGAAAAACGGCCTCTCTCCCCTGCTTTGCGAAAGGGATGCCCCCACACCGGTCATTTCCTATTCCATCCGTCAACGCAAAGCCATTGGCGGTTTAAACCTGACTGCAAGTCACAATCCCGCCGCTTATCAGGGCCTGAAATTCTCCACCAGCAACGGCGCTCCCGCCCATCCTGAAGTCACAAAGCAAATCGAGGCCGGTGTCGCCCGGCTCCAAAAGGCCAATTGGTCGATGAAGGCCGCTCCGGCTGGCGTGTACACCTGCAAAACCTTTGACCCCAACCCGGCTTACTTCAAACAAATCTCCAAGCTGGTCGATTTCGACATCATCACCCGCGCCAAACTCAAAGTGGCCGTCGAGTGTATGTATGGCACCGGCCGCGGTTACCTGGACATTCTCCTCGAATCCGCCGGAGCGGACGTGACGGTTTTCCACAACGAAGTCAACCCGCTCTTTGGGGGGCATCATCCCGAACCGAGCGCCGAAGGCATGAGCGAGGTGCGCGAGTTCATTCTGAAAGGCGGCGCGCAATTGGGCTTGGGGTTGGACGGAGACGCGGACCGTTTCGGCATTGTGGATAAGGACGGCACATGGCTGAGTCCCAACCAGGTTCTCGCGCTGACCCTGTATCATTTGAAGAAAAACCGTGGTTGGACCGGCGCCGTGGTGCGCACGGTGCCCACCAGCCACCTGGTCGATGCCGTCGCCGGTCTGTTTGGCGTCAAGGTCCACGAAACCCCCGTCGGCTTCAAATACATTGGCGCATTAATGGAAAGTGAGCCGATCATTGTGGGCGGCGAAGAATCCGGCGGCTTGAGCGTCAAAGGCCATGTTCCCGAAAAAGACGGCATTCTCGCCTGTCTCCTCATGGCGGAACTCGTGGCCACAGAGAAGAAAACACTGGGGCAAATCCTCAAGATCATCGAAAAACAGGTCGGTGTTTTCTGCACGGACCGCATCAACATTTCCATTCAGGCCGAGCAGAAGGCAGCCTTGCTTAAAAAATTGGGATCCGGATTGGACAATATTGGCCCGTTCAAGGTTGAAAAGTTCATCACCACGGACGGTTTCAAATACTTGCTGCCCAATCAGGAATGGGTGGCCTTCCGGGCCAGCGGCACCGAACCGTTGATCCGTTGCTATCTTGAAGCCAAATCCCCCGCCCAGCTTGAGAAATTGCGCGTGGCGTGCCGGAAATTACTCAGCGCCTAACCGCCGCGTCCCTCATGCCGCAACCCACAAAAGAGCAGGCGCGCCAGCGGTTTCTCGATCATCTGGCCGAAAAGCACTTGCGCCTCACCTCCCAGCGCGAGGCGATCATGGATTCGGTCTTCAGCACCACATCCCATTTCACCGCCGAGCAACTGCTGACATGGGCGCGCGAGCGCGATCCCTCCGTTTCACGCGCCACCGTGTATCGCTCGCTGCCCTTGCTCGTGGAAATCGGCCTCTTGCGGGTGTTGGATTTCGGCAAAGACCACCAGATTTACGATCCCAATTACACAACGCACCCTGACCACAACCACATCATCTGCGTGGATTGCGGCAAAATTTTTGAATTCGAGAATGGCCGGATCGAGAAACTGGAGAAACAGGTGGCGCGTGACATGGGATTTACCATCCACTCCAAGCAACTGCGCATCACCGCCCGCTGCGAACAACTGAAACGTTCCGGTTCTTGTCCCAACAAACCCCAATAGCGCAGCCAGTTCCGCAGTCGCAGCTTAAGGCCTGACGTTTGCCGGGCGCCTTCTTCCAGGTGGAAAACCGCTTCGGTTCCGTTTTATGTTTCCGCGCAACCAACTGCCTTGCAATTAGTTAAATAAACACCGGTTGCAATTCTCCAGTCCGCTCCTATGTTCCTCTTAAGAAACGGAATACATATGAAAACTCATTTGGAAAAATCGATCCCTCAGCCCAAACCGGTCACTCCGGGCATCACCAAGGGCATGGTGCGTCAGCATGCCTTTGAAATGTTTCGCGACAAACTGCCGAATCATTCCCTGACTCTCGAGGATTGGGTTTTGGCCGAAAAGGACTTGGTCAAGATGCAGCAAACTGAAAGTTGACGGCAGATTCATCGATACCATCGACAAAAAAACGGCCTTCCCCTTTTCAGGAAAAGACCGTTTTCGAATTCTTTCCAGCTATCGTCCGTTCGATCAGCTCTCCTTGGAGGCCTGGCCCTTGATGATCGCCAGCGCATAGTGACGGTTCATCCGGGCGATGAAGCTCAAGCTCACGCCTTTGGGGCAAACCGCTTCGCAGGAACCGATGTTGGTGCAATTTCCAAAGCCTTCGGCGTCCATCGTCTTGATCATGTTGAAAACCCGGCGGTCCTGCTCGAGTTTTCCCTGAGGCAAAAGGCCAAGGTGCGACACTTTGGCCGCCACAAACAACATGGCTGATGCGTTCTTGCAGGCCGCGACACAGGCGCCGCAACCGATGCAGGCCGCCGCGTCCATCGACTCATCAAGGACGTCCTTGGGTATGGGAATCGAATTCGCCTCGCAGGCCTGGCCGGTGGAAACGGAGATATATCCGCCCGACTGGATGATGCGATCGAAAGCGCTGCGATCGACTATCAGGTCCTTGATGACCGGGAACGGCTTCGCGCGCCAGGGCTCAATGGTGATCACATCGCCATCCTTGAAATGACGCATGTGAAGCTGGCAACACGTCGTTCCGGGCCGGTGGCCGTGGGGAATGCCGTTGATGACCAGCGAGCAGGTGCCGCAAATGCCTTCGCGGCAATCGGAGTC
The DNA here is from genome assembly GCA_963664225.1 of Verrucomicrobiia bacterium. Taxonomy (GTDB): domain Bacteria; phylum Verrucomicrobiota; class Verrucomicrobiia; order Limisphaerales; family UBA1319. Next base: position 4,672,598 of record OY760937.1, on the reverse strand, counting down.
GAAGGCGATGGGCTCCTGGCCCTTGCCAGTAAGCTCCTCGTTGATCACGTCGAGCATCTCCAAAAAGGACATGTCCTCGCTGACATTCGGCGCCGGGTAATCCACGAAACCGCCGGAGGCGCTTGCATTTTTCTGGCGCCAGACACGCAGGGTCAGATTCATCACTTGTAGCTCCTTTGCATCATTTTCAATTCTTCGTAAACCAGTGGCTCCACATGCCGGATCGGGGCCTTGTTTTCACCCTGATATTCCCAGGCCGCCACATGGGCAAAATTTTGATCGTCACGGAGGGCTTCGCCGTCCTCCGTTTGAAATTCCGTGCGGAAATGTCCGCCGCACGATTCGCGCCGTTCGAGTGCGTCCTGGCAAAGCAGTTCGCCAAATTCCAGAAAATCCGCCACCCGTCCCGCGTATTCCAGGGATTGGTTCAAATCCGCGCTTTCGCCGGGAACCGTCACGTTTTTCCAGAATTCCGCGCGCAACTCGGGGATGCGCTTGAGGGCTTCCTTGAGTCCCTTTTCATCGCGGGCCATGCCGCATTTTTCCCAAAGCAGCTTGCCCAGTTCCCGGTGGAACGAAAGCACGGTCCGCTTGCCCTTGATCCCAAGCAACCGCTTGGTCCGCTCGTTGGTGTCGGTTTCCGCGCGCTTGAATTCCGCATGGGATGTCGGCACCCGGGTCGGCTTGGCGCTGGCGAGGTAGTTGCTGATGGTCAGTGGCGAAACGAAGTAGCCATCCGCCAGACCCTGCATCAACGCGCTTGCCCCGAGGCGGTTGGCCCCGTGATCCGAGAAGTTGGCCTCACCCAGCACAAACAGGCCGGGAATGTTGCTCATCAAATTGTAATCCACCCACAGACCGCCCATGGTGTAATGAACCGCAGGGAAAATACGCATCGGCTGGCCGTAGGCGTTTTCTCCGGTGATGCATTCATACATGTCGAACAGATTGCCGTAGCGTTCCTTGATTTTTCCAAGACCCAAACGGTTGATCGATTCGGCAAAATCCAGATACACACCCAGCCCGCTTGGACCCACGCCCAGACCCGCATCGCAGGCTTCCTTGGCCGCCCGGCTCGAAATATCGCGCGGGGCCAGGTTGCCGTAGCTGGGATACTTGCGCTCCAGATAATAGTCGCGCTCCGCTTCCGGAATCGCCGCAGGCGCGCGTTTGTCGCCCTTCTTCTTGGGAACCCACACCCGCCCATCGTTACGAAGGGATTCGGACATCAGGGTGAGCTTGCTCTGATGCTCGCCGCTGACCGGAATGCAGGTCGGGTGAATCTGCGTGTAACACGGATTGGCAAACGCCGCGCCGCGCTTGAAGGCGCGATGAATGGCCGTGACGTTGCAACCCCGGGCGTTGGTGGAAAGGAAAAAGGCGTTTCCGTAACCGCCGGTGGCCAGAACCACCGCATCCGCGGAATGCGAGCTCACTTCGCCCGTGACCATGTTGCGAACGACGATACCCTTGGCCACGCCATCCACCAACACGAGATCCAGCATTTCCATGCGCGGGAACATCGTCACCGTGCGCGCCTGAATCTGACGGCTCAACGCCTGGTAGGCGCCCAGCAGCAATTGCTGGCCGGTTTGTCCGCGCGCATAAAATGTCCGGGAAACCTGCGCGCCGCCAAAGGATCGATTGGACAGAACACCCGCGTATTCTCGGGCAAACGGCACCCCCTGTGCCACACACTGGTCGATGATATTGACGCTCACCTCGGCCAGTCGATGCACGTTCGCTTCGCGCGCCCTGAAGTCACCCCCCTTGACCGTGTCATAGAAGAGACGATAAACACTGTCCCCATCGTTGGGATAATTCTTCGCGGCGTTGATGCCCCCCTGCGCGGCGATGCTGTGGGCGCGGCGCGGACTGTCCTGGTAACAGAAGCATTTCACCTTGTATCCCAGTTCGCCGAGCGACGCAGCCGCCGAGGCGCCCGCCAGACCCGAACCAACCACGATGATCTCGAATTTGCGTTTGTTGGCCGGATTGACCAACTTCATTTCGATGCTGTAACGGTCCCACTTTTTATCCAGGGGCCCTGAGGGAATTTTAGCGTCCAGTTTCATGCGACAGAAATAGTAAATTGGTTAATGAATGATCCCGGTCATCACGGCCAGAACGATCGCGCAGTTTCCGAACAGGATAACCGCCGCCGCAAGTTTTGAAAATGCCGTGATCGCGCACCCGTAAACCCGATTCTTGAGCCCGAGCGTCTGAAAGAAGCTCTCCACCCCGTGGCTCAGGTGCAGGTAAAGGGCGACCATGGCGACGATGTAAGCCACTGAAACCCATTTGTAGGAGAATCCCTCGATCATCATTCGATACACATCATGCCGCCCTTTGACGTCGATGTGATGCATGATATCCGGCGTCACCACGCCGACGGTAAAGTGAAGAATGTGAAAAAGAATGAATGCGAACAACGCGATGCCGCCATACACCATCGTCCGCGAGGCAAAACTCGAATAGGGCACTTTCCCTCCGGCGTAAGCCACCGGACGCGCGGCAAGATTCTCAAAGGTCAGGCTTGTGGCCATCGTGATGTGCGTCATCACCAGTCCCAGCATGACAGCCCGGAAAGACCAAAGCACCAGCTTGTTGCCTTGCAGCATCGCCGCATAGGCGTTGATATGATCAGGCCCCAGGAAGATTTGGAGGTTGCCCACTAGATGAATGCAGACGAAACCGAAAAGCATCAACCCGGTCACCGCCATGACATATTTCTTGCCAATCGAGGAGGCAAAAATACATTTAATAATATTCATTTGTATAACAAACGCTTTCAGGCCACATGCCTTGCCCCGGCAGCCATTCACGCTGACGGGTTGCTCTCGCGCCACCTTTTCAAACCCCCGGAAATTGTTCCAGCGTGCTTTACAAAGGGACCGGTCGTTTTCTTGCGACCCAGCGGCGGCAATCTATCTGGTTTCGAACGCGCTCGTCAATCCCAATGGATCGGTATTATTATAACTTATTAATTATTACTATAAGTTTATAATAATGACTTAATCTTATTTTTAAGACGCGCGTGCTTTTTCAACGCGGCGCCGCCCCGGCGCTCCATTCGTTCAGCCCCCGTTCTCCGAGTGCCCGTACTCCCCCTAATCCCGGCAATTCCAACAATTCCATGGCCTCCCCAATCAGGTAAAGGGAGCCGCATATTCCCACAAACGGTTCATTGGCTGTCCGTTCCAACGCGCTGCGCAAATCCGGGCAAAGCTGTACCTGCGCCTGCGGATTCGCTTCTTCGCACACGGCGCGCATGTCTTCCGGCGACGCGCTGCGCTCGCTGTGTACCGGCACCAGTATGACACGACTGGCCAGCGGAGCCAGAATACGACACATGGACCGCCAATCCTTGTCCTTGAGGATGCCGAGGATCAGGGCTGGCCTTGTTTGTGGAAAGTATTTCAGGAGCGCCGCCCGCAGGGTTTCAACCCCCGCGCAATTATGCGCCCCATCCAGCAAAAACATCCGCCCTTCCGCCGTGCGCTCCAGTTGGAAACGCCCCGGCCAATCCACATCCTCCAACCCGCTGATGACATCCGATTCACTCACGGGCAAAAGCGTTTGCAATTGGCGCACCGTGCGAACGGCCAGCGCCGCATTGAGCCTTTGGTGATCTCCGCGCAACGCCAGCTTCACGCCCTGCAAGCCCTGCTCGTCGGATTCCCCGGGCGTCACAATGGACAAAGGCGCATGCTCGCGTTCGGCGGTTTGCCGGATCACTTCGAGCGCTTCCGGGGCCTGGGCCGCCGTCAAGACTGGAATCCCGGGCTTGATGATGCCCGCCTTCTCGCTGGCGATTTTCTCAAGTGTGTCTCCCAGCCACTGCTGGTGGTCGTATTGAACATTGGTGATCACGCTGGCCAGGGGCGTCACAATATTCGTGGCGTCCAGACGGCCTCCCAGTCCCGTTTCCCATATAACCAGATCGCAATGCTGTTCCTCAAAATATCGGAGCGCCATTACGGTCACGACCTCAAAAAAAGTCGGATGCCCCCAGTAAGGTTCCTTCGACTCCACGCCCTGACCCGGCGTCGATTCCGGCGCGTGCCAGATGGGATCATCGAGCATGGCCCGCATTTCCCCAACCAGACGGATGATCTGCGCCTCCGAGACGGGTTGACGATTGACCTGTATGCGCTCGCCAAAGGCAACCAGATGCGGCGAAGTGAACAGCCCGACGCGCAGGCCCGCCTTTCGATAAATACTATCCAGCATCGCGCAGGTCGAGCCTTTGCCATTGGTGCCGGCGACATGGATGAATCGCAGCCGGCGCTGGGGAGACCCCGCCTGACCGGCCAGTTTCAGGGTGTTTTCCAGGCCAAACTTGGCGCCAAAGAAACGCAGCTTATACAGAAAATCGATGGACTCGGAATAGGTCATTGCAAATGATGGAACCGGCTCACGATTGCATTAAAGGAACAAACCGTTGAAGGCGCAGGTTGGAGGATCGATTCCTTCAATCCCCCGGCTTCGCCCTAAAGGTTGGGGCCTATGTTCTGTGGTGAATTCCAATAAATCGACAAAGTCTCTTGCTTTGGATCAAGTGCCCCTATTTTTGCCGCGACTGTTGCAGCACCATGCAGGCATTGATGAATCCCCTGAACAATGGATGCGATTGATTGGGCTTGCTCTGGAATTCCGGATGGAACTGGCAGGCGATGAAAAAAGGATGATCGGTCAATTCAATGACTTCGACCAGCTTCCCATCAGGTGAAGTGCCGCTGAACACAAATCCCTCCTTGGCAAAAGCTTCACGATAGCTGTTGTTAAATTCGTAGCGATGACGGTGACGCTCGTTGACCACGAACGCGCCATACAATCTGGCCGCGAGCGAACCCAGCGCCAATTGGCAGGGTTGAGCGCCCAAACGCATCGTTCCCCCTTTTTTGGTCACTTTCCTTTGTTCATCCAGCAACACGATCACCGGGTGCGGAGTGGAAGGTTCGAATTCCGTCGAATGGGCTTTGGTTAGCTTGAGCACATGGCGCGCAAACTCAATCGACGCCACCTGCATGCCAAGGCACAGGCCCAAATACGGTATCTTGTTTTCCCGCGCATATTGCACGGCCATGACCTTCCCCAGTATGCCCCGTTCGCCAAACCCGCCTGGAACGAGAATGCCCGATAGACCATCCAGCATTTTTGCAGCGCCGTTCTTCTCGATCTCCTCGGATTCGATCTTCTCAATCGCCACCGCGCAATCGTTGGCGATGCCCCCATGCACCACCGCTTCATACACCGATTTGTAGGCATCGTTCAGTCCGATATACTTGCCCACCACGCCGATGCGAACCCGGTTTTGGGGCGCAATCAATTTGCGCAGGATGTCCTGCCATTCGGACATGTTCGCCGGAGGCACATCCAGCCGGAGATGCTCGCAAACCAGATCGTCCAAACGCTCCCGCTGCAGCATCATCGGCACTTCGTAGATCGAATGATCCACGTCCTTTTCCTCGATCACCGCCTCGTAGGGAACATTGCAGAAAAGCGAGATTTTCTGCCGCAGATCCTTGTTCAATGGCTGCTCGCAACGACACACGACAATGTGGGGCGTAATACCAATTTCCCGTAATTTCGCCACCGATTGCTGCGTCGGCTTCGTTTTCAGCTCACCGGCCGCCTTGATGAAAGGCACGAGGGTCACATGCAAAAACAGCACATTGTGAAATCCCACCTCAAGCGCGAATTCCCGAATGGCCTCCAAAAACGGCAATCCCTCGATGTCTCCCGTGGTCCCGCCGATCTCTGTGATCACCACGTCTGCATTGCTCTGAACCGCAATTTCGTGGATGCGTGTCTTGATTTCGTCGGTGACATGCGGAATGACCTGCACCGTTTTGCCCAGATAACCGCCCGCCCGCTCCCGATCCAACACCGTCTTATAAACCTGGCCGCTGGTCAGATTGTTAAAGCGGGTCAGGTTGGTGTGCGTGAAGCGTTCGTAATGACCGAGATCCAGATCGGTCTCCGCGCCGTCATTCAACACATAAACCTCTCCGTGTTGAAAGGGGCTCATGGTGCCCGGATCGACATTGAGATAAGGATCGAACTTCTGAAGCGTGACCTTCAGGCCGCGATGCTCCAGCAGCGTTCCCAGGGATGCGGCCGTAAGGCCCTTGCCCAGTGAACTCACCACGCCGCCCGTTACAAAAATAAATTTGGTGCTCAAGTTTGCATCCGTTCTTCGACGCGCTGAACGTCTCCGGGAACGTCCACCCCTACGCTGTCGTAATTGACCCTCACCACGGCAATGTCCAGGCCATTTTCCAAAGCCCGCAATTGCTCCAGTTTCTCCGCCTGTTCCAATGCTGATACCGGCATCTGCACAAGCCGCAAAAGTGTCTCACGCCGATACCCGTAGATGCCCAGATGTTTTAGAAAGGGAAAGGCCGCCAACTGCTCGGCCACCGGCCGCTGCGCCCAATCCCGCACATACGGTATCGTGCGCCGCGAAAAATATAAGGCCCGCCCGGCTGCGTTGACAACGACTTTTACGACATTCGCGTTATCGTATTCGGAAAAATCCTTGATTGGAGCCGCCGCCGTGGACATCTCCGCGCCCTCCAAAGCCCCGGCCACGGCATCCACCACCGCCGGATCGATCAACGGCTCGTCGCCCTGGATATTCACCACCGCATCGCATGCGCAACGTCGCGCCACCTCGGCCACGCGGTCCGTCCCGCTGGGGTGGTTTTCCGAAGTCATCTCCACCCGGCAGAACTTCCGGGCGGCCTCCTCAATACGGGCGTCGTCCGTGGCCACCACCACTTCCGAGAGCCTGGCGGCCTTTTGGCAGCGCTCCACCACATGTTGCAGGAGCGGCTTGCCCGCAATCAACACCAGCGGCTTGCCCGGAAACCGTGTCGAGGCAAACCGCGCAGGAATAATCCCCAAAATACGCATATTAAGTTATTAAACCGCTTGTAGATTGACTCGAAAAGTGGTGCGCGAGAGGGGACTTGAACCCCTACCCCTTACGGGACCAGATCCTAAGTCTGGCGTGTCTGCCATTCCACCACCCGCGCAACCGTTCACCGCCAACCGCTTGCGAGTGTTCGAGGAAACCGGCCTTTGTGCCAGGTTAAATCATTTGGAAACCCGACACCCGCGTCAGATACAAAGCAATTCTCATCGCTTCAACGCGGCGGATTAAACCACCTTTTCTCGAAGTCTGCAACGGCAGTTTACTCCCGGTTCATCCTGCGGGCGTAGGATAAAACTCTTCAGAAAGCCGAAAAAGGCTTTAAAACGACATGGAAGTATATTGGACTGGCAGTCCGCTGCACGCCGCCCGCGATCTCTTCTGCTCCCATGCCTCCAAAACTAAACATTTCGCGAAACATGCCATTTGACCCTCTCGCCCCGCGAGGCACGAGCGGGGAGAGAACACAAGAGAGTTGTTCTCTGTGTTGTAAAATGGTTTTTCATAAAAGTTATTCACCAAAATTACCTGGCGGTTTTGGTCTGCAGACTCAGCACCCACGAACCATGCAGCTGCTGGTTTTTGGCATGTATTTCCGGATCGTAGGGCGCGTGGGTTTGGAGCATTTTCCAGATGATTTTGAGCCACCGCTGGCCCAGACACCGCAAAGCGCAAGCGTGGCTTTTGCCCTCTTCCCGTTTTTTCTGGTAGTAAACCTGTGCCCAAAGACATTTCTTGCGACTGCAATCGCTCCACAGATGCACGGCATGGCGGAGGAACTTGTCGCAGTGGTGGCGGATGCGGACCTTGTCGATTTGTCCCGATTGATAACTCACAGGAGCCGTGCCCGCAATGCCCTGCAGATGCTGTGCGCTTTCAAACCGGCCCGACCCGCCGCCGATTTCTCCCAGCAGCCGTGGAGCCAAAAACGAGCCCGCTCCGGGCAGCGAACCGAACAAGTCATGGTCGGGGTGCTGTGCAAACAAGGCCTGGATTTGCGCGTGATAAACATCCAGTTGCTGCTGCAACGTGCGTAACATTTTGGCCAGGCTCACCGCCAGGGTGCCCTTGGCCGCCGTCAGGGCCGCCGAGCCGCAAAACTGATCGGCCCGTGCAAAAATGCCCATCCGTTTTTCAGCGGTTTCCGGCCGCCAGAGCTTATGAACGTGCAGGAACTTTTCCCACCGTCGCTTGCCGGCTTTGACCAGCGCACGAGGCGTTGGAAACTCAATGATGAAATCCCACGCCGAGGCCATGGTCCAATCCTCAAAGGCCTCCAGGGCCGCCGGATAGTATTCCAAGAGAGCTTGTTGCAATTGATTTACGAACAGCGTGCGCTGACCGATGAGATGAACCTCATCCCGGCAGAGCATCTGCAACTGGCTGGTCAGCGCGTCCGTTGGGACCAGCGCTTTCCAACCGTGCCCGTCGATCCGCAAGGCATCGGCCAGAGACCAGGCATCCAGAAAATCGGTCTTGCTGCCGCTGGGCACCTTGCGATCCCGATACCGCTGGGCGCTCTTGGGATTGACCGGATAGACCGTTGCCTCCCCCCTCAGGAGCTGGTCCACAGCCGTGCCGAAGCTCGTCTCAATGGCCACCGCCAAAGGGGCGAAGGGCGCCGTCTTTTTCCGCCATTGCTCCCAGCCTTCCTGGGAATGCTCGAAGCGGAACTGTTCCACGATCTTGCCCTCTCGATCGACGATGACCACATCGTGATGATCCCGGGCCCAATCCAATCCGGCAAAACAGGATATCTCCAACCATGATTTCATAGATCCTCCGTTACGGGGCATCGGAGCGCTGTCGTCAGTCAACCTGATACAGGAAGCCTCGCGGGCAATAGTTCTCTCAGACTTTTTGACAGGCGCCGTCGGACGGGCCGGTAAACTCTCCTCAGTCTTCTTAAGACAAGGGGTGTATGACCGTGATCCATCCGGGGCGATGCCGCCAGAAGCATTATACTCCGGCGACAAAAGTTTTTCACCGCTCGATTTTTTGGCGGCGGCACAGTTATTCACCGTTAGCTGCGGGGAGCTTCCCGGGGCTCTCCTCGCCAACGGATGATTACCTGTGGAAACCGTATCAGGGGTTCAACCAAGGTCCTCCAAAAAGCGTTTTGACCCCCGTCATCATCCAGCCATCTGGTGCATGCCAGGAAACACCTCCCCCGCAGGAGCGCTGACTTATGATAGCCCACCAGCAACTGCTCTTCGAAGTTTCAGAAAACGCTCAAGACTCACGCCGGTTCTTGTCCTCATTAGTCGCCGCCGCAACGGATACGGGCTGAGCCAGCGCCCGACTCGATTCCTGGCCCGGCAAATGACGCATCACGAAACGACGCAATTTGTCCGTGTTCCGCTCGAACAGGAGCGACAAACCGAATGAGTAGGCAATGACCACAAGAGCCGAAAACCCATAACGGCCCCCTGCGGCCCAGGAGGGTTGGAGTCGCTGCGAATCGAAGATTCCGTACCAAATGAACGCAGCCAGCGAGAAATGCGCCAGGTAAAGCGTATAGGAAAAATCGGCCAGCCACGCCGATGGCAATGCCACCAATTTGGGAAGACTTGGCAGCCGCATAAAAACCGGCAATGCCGCGGCAAAGCTCAGCCCGAGCACGATATCGTGAATAAAGTGGAAGCGCGAACAGGCAAACACCCCGGCACACGTTAAGATCACCGGAACTCCATACCACTTGCTGCTGAATATTTTATCGATGCCGTGTTTCTCGAACGCCGCAATCGCCATCCCGGAGAGCCACACAATAAAGCCAAGGCAAATTCCCCAGGGAAGGGCCATCAGGATTGCGATCCCGGATGCGACACAGATGCCGCGCAGGAGAATCTTATTACGGGTCTCTTTCTTGAATCCAAAATAAAGCAGTGGAAAGAGTACGTAATACCAGAATTCATTCGCAAGACTCCAGAGCGGGACATTGTCCCCATACACCGGTGTGACAATGGTCTGTAGAAAAAACAAGTTCCCCAGAAATGCAAAAATATCGGTGCGAACAGGCAGAACGACAAACGTACGCGCATCGAGTTTCCCGTTCAGGAAATCGGCCCCTCCGACATGATAGCCCAGCAGATTCCATAGGGCGGTGGCCGCCAGACACGGCAGAAGGACAATCCAAAGCCGGGACAACCGCTGAACCGAATAACGGACGAAAAAGCCCTCGCTCCGGGCCGCCAGCACCGATCCACCCACCAAATAACCGGAAAGCACAAAAAAAACGGTCACGGACTGATGTCCGAATCCGGTCAGAAAGTAAAATACTTTGACCAATAAACTCGGATTCACGAGGTGGAAATAATCATCGAAGAGGAACCCCCGCAAATGGCTCAATGCGACCTCCAACGCGGCCAGACCGCGAATCATGTCGAGCATTGAATTCCTGGAAGAATTCATCTTGCGCAAGAACCGATACCGTGTTTTTTTACACCCACTGACTCCTCCCATGCCCCGGCCACCACGCTCCGGGTTTCTCGCGCGATCATCAACTCCTCGCGCGTTCGCAGTACAAGCACCCGCGCCGGGGATTGAGCAGTGGCCACATCGGCATCGGCCGCACAAGAATCGTTCCGCGACACATCCAGATGCACCCCCAGGCATTCCAGTCCCTGACAGGCCGCCGCGCGTAACGCCGGTGAATTTTCTCCAATGCGATCCGTGAACACCAACGCGTCCAATCCTCCCATGCTCACCGCCAGTCCTCCAATCGCCGTGCGCACCTGGTCCGCGAACATGCCAAAGGCAAGCCGGGCCCGTTCGTTCCCCTGCCCCGCTGCAACTTCAATTTGCGCCATGTCCGCAGAAAGGCCTGAAATCCCGAACAGCCCCGATTCGCAAGTCAGCGCGCGGTCCAACTCGTCAAGTTTGACGCCGCATTCACGCTGCAAATACAACAGCAAACCGGGATCCACCGCCCCACATCGCGTTCCCATCATCAGTCCGTCCAACGTCGAAAACCCCATCGTAGTGCGCACCGGGAATCCAGCCTTGACCGCGGTCGCCGAGCAACCGCCGCCCAGATGACAGATGACGAGCCGCAAATCCGGCTTTCCCAGCAACTCCGCCGCGCGCGCCGCGCAGTAGGCGATGCTGATGCCGTGAAAACCATAACGTCTCGCCCCGTAGCGTTCATTCCAACCGTAGGGCAGGCCGAAAAGATAAGTCCGCTCCGGCAGCCCGCTGAAAAATGCGGTGTCGAACACCGCCACTTGGGGCGCGCCCGGCAGCGCCTTCTCCACCCCTTCAATCGCCTCCAGGGCGGGAGGATTATGCAGCGGCGCCAGCTGCGCCAGACCAGCCATGGCGGATTTAACCCCTCCATCCACCAGCCGGCTTTCCCGAAACGCCGCCCCCCCATGCACCACCCGATGCCCCGCCGCGCCGATGCGAAACTCCCGCGACACCGCCTCTATCGCACAGCGCGCTGCCGCGGACCCATTCGGCACGTTCACCCGCGCCAGTTCCGTCGCGACCCCCGCGCGGTGGATCGTCATGCAGGCTTGAGATCGATTGCCATCAGGCCAGTCGATTCCACCGGCTAACAACGCCTCATCGCCCCCCGCCCCAAACAAGGCAAATTTCAAGCTCGTGGAACCCGCGTTTAGAACCAGAATGTTCATGCAACCACCTGCCATCTTTGGCTACGCTTTGTCGCCCCCTGATGGAGTTTCTTTCATGTAACGGTGCACTAAAAAATAATACATCACTCCAATCACCAAAACCGCAGCCGCCAGCCACAATGTCACTCTATGCATCTGGCCCGCCATCAGTTTTTCATCCTGTCCCGCCACGATGCCAATCCAGCAAAGCACCGCGCACCACACCCCGGAACCCACCATCGTGTAAATTGAAAAATGCCGGTAATCCATCCGGACGATTCCCGCTGGAATCCCGATCAAATGCCGCACCACGGGAAGCAATCGCGAGATGAATATGCCAATCGATCCGAACCGCGCCGCCCATCGTTCCGCGCCCCTTATTTTCTCCTCTGAAATCATGAAATACCGTCCATAGCGCAATGCCAGCGGACGCCCCGCCCAGCGCGCCATCCAATACATCGCGGAAGCCCCCACCCACGAGCCGAACATTCCCGCCAGGACGATGCCGACAAGGCTGAACGTCCCCTGCGTGTGCGCCAGATGCGCCGCCGGGGGAATGACAAACTCGCTGGGAAGCGGAAGTACGGAACTCTCGATGGCCATCAACAAGGCGATCAATGGATATCCGCCTGTTTTCAGTGTGGCCATATACCACGCAATAAGACCCTTGAACATATGGGCGCCTTTATAGGGAATGAGCGGCACACATGGCAAGCTTGGCTGACCACTCAAAGCAGAATGGGGTGCAGGACAAAATTCAGGAAGCTGGTAGAAGCCTAAACCGTACGAACCCAGCCAGGACTCCAGTCTGCGATGTGGGGCATGTAATCCGACGCGGCGGTATCCTCCAAACCGTGCAATAAACCCAGGGCTCGCAATACTCCTCCTTCTCCTGGGGGAAGGCCGGGTTGAGGGCGGTCGTCCTTCCACCTCTGACCTTTGCCGGACCCTCAATCGGCGCCCGGCCATTCCCGAAACTCTTGCTATGTTTGTTTCGTATATACTCGCATGCCCTTTTTAAGGACTTTTTCGCTTGCCGAAGAATTTTGTCATGCATCCACCAGATTGCGCTCTACATGGAAAACCACCACACCACCCAGCTTCGCCCGCCAAACACCCACAAGGCCGCCGCCAGCGCGATATAGGGTCCGTAAGGAATGCGGCTCGACCATTCCTTGCGCCGGAGCAGGATCAATCCCACGCCCACCAGCGCGCCGATCACAGAACTGATCATCAACGAGAAGATCGCCCCCTGCCATCCCAGAAACGCCCCGATGGCCGCCATGAATTTCACGTCCCCCAGCCCCATCGCCTCGCGGGGCACCGTAATCAGATCCGTCACGACCTCGAGATTTTTCACTTCTTCCGGCTTGAAGGTTTCCTCGTTTATTTTTAATTCATCGGGCTTCAACCGCACTGTTGCATCCTCAAACTTCCGTTCGCCCATCTGAACCGTTTTCGCCTTTAATGTAATGGCATCCGATTTCCGGTAAAATATTTCCTCATATGGAATCTCCCGATCCGGCAATTTCAGGCCCGTTTCGCCGAACACCACCAGCGTCTCCGGTGGAAGCTCGAAGCGCTGGCGGCCAAAAAATACTTTCGCCAGCCGTAATATCGCATAGACAATCCCCGCCCCCACCACGATCCCCACTAAACTCCGTTCGAGCGACTCCGTGCGACTCTTGCTCTGATGCATTACCGGAACGACAAAGGCCCATAAAAAACCGGCCACCGTTCCTCCAATCGTGATCTCGTCGGGAATGATGAAGTGCTCCAGGTCAATGAATGCCGCCACCACCAGCCCGCCCAGAAGCATGCAATAAGCCAGCGCCAGCAGCGCCGCCGTGTGACCATGCATGAGCCAGCAGCCCGAAAAAAGCAGCGCCGTGAGTAGTTCCACCACGAAATAGCGCGGTGAAATGGGTGCCCCGCAATGCGCGCATTTGCCCCGCAGAAACAGCCACGTAACCAGGGGAATATTCAGATACCACGGAATGCTGTAGTTGCAATGCGGGCAATGCGACGGCGGCGACACGATGCTCTCCCCGCGCGGCATCCGGTAAATGCACACATTCAGAAAGCTCCCCACGATGCTCCCAAAGGCAAAAAACACGACCGTCCAAAAATGAAAAGGCACAGCGGCCCACGCTTTAGCATCAAACATCGCCATAAATATTCCCATTCAATGCCGCACGCATCACCCCCAAAGGCGCGGGCCTCCCAGTCCACAATTCCAGCGCCGCCGCCCCCTGATACAGCAACATGCCCAACCCATTGGCCACACGGCAACCCCGCGCGCGCGCCTGTTTCAACAACGGCGTTACCGCCGGCCGGTAAATCATGTCAAACACGGCCCCCACCTTGCTCAACGGGCATAGCCATTCGTCCAACGGCAATTCATCGGTTGGCAGAAGCCCCAGCGAAGTCGCATTGACGACAAGATCGACAGGCTCGCCCGGGTATTCAAGGGAAACACCAACCTGCGGAAAATGTCGTTGGATCTCCCTGGCCACCACGGCCGCCTTTTCCTGTGTCCGATTGATCAGGTGCAAATGGCCGACCCCGGCGGACGCCAGTTTGATTGCCGCCACCCGTCCGGCCCCTCCAGCCCCAAGAAGCAACACGCGCAGACCGCGCAGGTCCAAAGCCAGATCCTCCTGTATCGCGCGAACGATCGCATCCGCGTCCGTGTTAAATCCCTTCGCCCGCACCGTCCCAATTTGCTCCGGCGCCAGCGTCCCCACGGAACACCACTCGCCCGCCTTGTTTTTGGTTTCAAAGCGGATGGTATTGACCGCCCCCCAAAACCGCGCTGCCTCATCCAGTTCCGTCACCCAGCGATGCGCCGCCAATTTGTGCGGCACCGTCAAGTTCAGCCCGATGAATCCCATCCGCAGCGCCCCGGCCAGCGCGGTCTCCAGATGCTCCGCCTCCACATCGAACGCCAGGTAACGCCAATCCAGCCCCATGGTTTCCAGCGCCGCATTGTGCATCGCGGGCGAGGCGGAATGCCTGACCGGATGCCCAAGCACCGCGCAATAGCGCGTTGTCGCTGATATTATTGGATGTCCGATTTCCGGCACGCCCCGTTTATACAGCAAACCATTCCCCCATGACAATTTGCAAAACGCCGATGGCGCATTCCAATCCATGCCCAGGCTCAGGAGAACGCTTTAAATCGCATTCATTTGGCAAAATCCGAAGCGCCGGAGGCGCGGCATGTTTATAGCACCCAATCCCACACCAATTTCCAAGCCCCAGCGGAGCGGCCCGTTCCCAACCCGCGCGTCAATCAACCGCTAAAGGTTGAGAAAGTAAACGGGCGCAAGTGCAGCGACAGCGGAACAGGCTTGCAACGCCATTATCGGCAGGGCCTGCTTTGGACTGCGCGGCAGCCATCTGACGGCAAAAAACAGCATAACCGGTAACTGTGCAGCCATGAGTAGCTGCCAGAGATGGGCTGCAGTCCCCTCATCGGCTTCACGAGCAGCCCCGAAGAGAACGACGTGCCCAAGCACGATGGCCAGTGCGGCAAACGACAAGGCCAGGGGGAGAAACGCGCTCGGCTTTTTAAGCATCATCGGAACAGTCATACCATATTTACAATAGGCCGCATGACGACTGGTCTCAACCGATAATTAGGAACCCTGCCGAACGGGGGGCGTCCCGGTAGGGCGAGGCTCGCCGAGCTATCCTATCTTGCTCACCCCCCGAGCGCCCAATGGTAGGGCGAGGCTGTTGGCTTCTCCTACGGAGTTATTTTGCGTGCGTTCATCTCCAAGTCCCGCGCGCGTTCATCTCCCAAGTCCCACATCCGAAGCGCCAGAGGCGCGGCATGTTTATAGCACGCCAGCCCACACCAATTTCCAAGCCCCAGCGGGGCGGCACATTCCCAACGCGCGCGTCAATCAACCGTCACGCCGGGTTGTGACTGTCGTTATCATGCCGCTGCCACGGACCATTCCGGATGGTTCGTTTTCTAGCAGTGACAAAGATTCCCCAAAGGCGTGTAGCACCAAGTGCATTCGGGACCTTTGCTGTAGGGGGGCTTTCCCATTTCCATTCGCGCATCAGGGTTGATGCCCACCTGACGAAGTGCTGCTGCTGAATCTTTTTCCCAAAGCTGTTGGAATTTTGGGTCTTTTTCGAGCAGTTCGGTGAATTTTTCGAGCTGCTTCGTCGCCTGTTTCGCGTTCTTCAGGAATACTTTGGAGTCTTTCAGTTTTTCCGCTGCGGTTTTCATTGTCATGTCCTCTTTATTTTGTTGGTTGTGTTTTTCTGACGTGGCAATTCCCAATGGCCCAATGGCCCAATTGCCTGACGGTAAAAGGTGACTCACCACCCTCGTACGACACCGACCTCGAGGGCGGAACTGAATGCGCCAGCACCGGATGGCTCCAGCATATTTTCAGGCCTTGCATCAAGGTTCATGGCTATTTAAGGGTTCGTTGCAGCAACATCAGCCAATCCTCCGATAAGTGTCACAGCCACAATGTAATTGGAGGATTCTCTGACCAACGGGACAGTCATCCGGTCTGGATGACCCAATGAATTGGATTTAATATATTGGCGATCGTGACGGTTTCATGAAACGAACTTGTTCTTCAGATTGTGCATGCGCCCCTTTCTCATCAACATCAATCAGAATAGAGAATGCTGGTTCTGGTGTCAAGTTCGAATTATTATTTATTGGCGTGGATCCGCAACCCTGTCCCGGCATTCCTCCGACTCATTTGACAGGACACGATTCTTAGCTATCCTAATATTCAATATGAGAAATGTTATTTATGCATTAATGGTGGCTCTGGGAACTTTCGCGGCGGCGGCAGCCGATTCGTTCCCCTCCATCTCCACTGCGGACCTGAACAAGGCGATCAGCGAAAAAAAGGTCGTCCTGCTTGACGTCAACGGCACCCAAAGCTGGCGCAACGGGCATATCCCGGGCGCGCTCAATTTCGATGCCGTGGAAACCAAACTCGCGGAGAAACTTCCCGCGGACAAAAACGCGCTGGTTGTCGCTTATTGCGGCAACGAGAAGTGCCAGGCCTATCAAGCCGGGGCCAAGGCCGCCAAGGAACTGGGCTATACAAACGTGAAGCACTACAGCAAGGGCATCCAGGGTTGGGTGGCGGAAAATCAGCCCGTCGAAAAGGCCAAATAAGCCAATCCCGTTGCAGGCGAAAGCCAGACTCTCAACGTAAAACCAACTCCCGGTCTGTTGAGTTGGAAAACGAAAAAGGGCGGAACTCCAAGTTCCGCCCTTTTGCTTAAATCACGGTTTGAACCGTGCGTGCCAAACCCAAACCTCTTACTTCTTGGGGGTCAGCAGCAGGAATTCGCCGCGGCGGTTCTTCGCCCATGCGGTGTCGTCATGACCCTGATCCAGCGGCTTGTCCTTGCCGTAGCTGATGGTGCGGATGCGTTCGGCGCCAATGCCCAGGTTGATCAGATAATCACGCAGAGCCAGAGCGCGGCGCTCACCCAAGGCCCGGTTGTATTCCTCGGTACCGCGTTCGTCGCAATGTCCCTCGATCAAAAGGGCGTTATCGTTCGGCGCGGTTTTCAAATACGCAGCCACGGCCTCAACCTTGGAACGTTCCCCTTCCTTGACGGACGACCGGTCGAATTCGAAATAAACCGTGTAGGCCTTGAAGACCTCGCGGTTCGCATCGAAATTCTCGAAGTTCTCCAAACCGGACAGAGGACTCGTTCCCTCAGGTCCCTTGGGTGCCAAATCGATAGGCTTGGTGTTGGCGGTTGTCGTCGTATCCAATCCCGGGGCCACTGCGCCCGTGCCCACAAACGGACCTGTGCCAGGACCCGCCACTGCGGTTTTTTGCCCGGTGATTGGGGTCAGCCCTTTGGGCTTGGTTTTGCAGCCAAAACCGCCAATGGCGACCACCAGCCCCAGAACCAATAAATTCACTAAAATAGAACGTTTCATTTTTTGTCTCTTTGTTTTCTTTGCCTGAAGCCCTACCTGGCCCAACAAGCCTGAGAACAGTTAGCCGAAATCTGCGCAATATCTTTCACTTGTTTAGTCGGCACGTCAAGCAAAGAGACGATATTTTTCCCGCCCACGCGCCGGTTGAATATGAGCGTGCGCGAATTGGGACCCCAGCTCGGATCCTCGCCCGCAGTGAGGGTTTTGACCGTTCCGGTCTTCAATTCCAGCGCGCAAATCTGAAAACTGCCCATGTTGGCTGTGAAGGCGATGAATTGCCCGTCCGGTGACCAATCCGGCTCCGTCGTATTAAGGACCCCCGCTGTTTGCAGGCGCTTCATCGCGCCACCCCCGGCGGGAATCGTGAACAGTTGCGGACGCCCGTTCATCCTGGAGGTAAAGCAGATCGTTTTGCCATCCGGCGACCAGCAGGGCGAGGATTCGTCCTCCTTGGTGGTGGTCATTTGCTTCAGGCCGGTTCCATCGGCATTGCCCACATACAAATCAGGGCTGCCCGCCTTGCTCAGTATCATGGCGACATGCTGTCCATCGGGTGAAATCGCGGCACTGGTGTTCAACCCCGTGTAGCGGGCCACAATCTTGCGCGCTCCAGTGCTCAAATCATGCGAATAGACATCCGGGTTTCCCAGCTTGTAAGAGGTGTAATACAGCATTCGGCCTCCCGGAGCCCAGGCGGGCGCGGCCACAATCGTGCGATCGGAAGTCACCGCCACCGGTTTGTTCCCGTCGTAATCGGCGATGTAAATCTCACTCGTGTCCCCCGTCGCCCCCTTGTAGGCAATCCGCGTCTGGGCAATCCCCTTGCAATGACGGATGGCGGCGATGATGTCATCCGCCAGCGCGTGGGCCTGGGTGCGCATGGATCCCCCCTGATACGCCTTGGCCAGCAACTCCGCCTTGGAGGCGCTCACCGTCAAACGACCTTCGACATGTGAATCGTTGGCTCCGATGACCTGATATTTCGAGACCTCTGCACTTTTGACCTGGAATCCGACCGCCTCGAGATCGAATTTCAGCGTGGAAAGAACTTCCCCGGAGAAACCGCTCAGGTTGATGGGAATGACCTCCGACTGATCGGCGGTGCGCGAAATGACCATCGGTTGGTCGTTCTGGCCGGAGGCTCTCGCTCCGCCGAGTAGGATTCCCGCCAGCAAAACAGCGGGTAAATATTTGCGGGACAATGTATTAACAATGCTCATGAGTAATGATCGGCCTGAAGTTGTTCTGGTCATCAATCGAATCAACCAAATCAACCTAATGGCCTCTTGGATTTAAGGTTAAATAAGATCGTGTAGGTGCGATCCAAATCTGTGGCTCCCTCCGGGAATGGCGGGACGGACTTCACGCGGTCCAGCGCCCGACGCACCGAGCGATCCAAAGTGCTGTTGCCGGACGGCCCCGTCACACGCGCCGACACGATGCGACCCGTCCGGGCGATATTGATCTTCACCTCGACATTAAGAGAAGTGTCTGTGACCTCTTCGGGCGGGTCGTACCAGGCCTTGTCATAGATGCTGCGGATCGCCTGGGCGTAATTGGCAGCCGCCGGGCCGCCACCCATTCCACCGCCTGCGCCGTCGCCAATCCCCTCGATCTTCACCGAACCGGTCAAACCGCCCTTAATATCGCTGATCGCCCCGGATAGAGCAGCACGCCGGTTGGCTTGGGCCGTCGCGTAAGCCTTTGCCGCAGCCTTTTCTTCAGCCTCTTGACGCGCTTTCTCGTCCTCCCCGTGGGATTTGCCGCCGACTTTGCGTGTGACCGGCTTTTTGAGATCCACCACAACATGTTTCTTGGTTGTCTTCGGCGGATCGATGGGTATGGCATCGGGGTCCGGTATCTTTTTCGTCACGGTTTTTACCGGTTCCGGCTCAGGCACATCCTCTGGCTCAGGCTCGTTCTTGGGCGGTTTGGCCGTCTTGACCTCCGGCTTCACTGGTTCCGGTTTTACAGGCTCAGGCTGAACGGCGGGCACAGCGACCTGCGGAGCCGGTTTGGCAATCGTTGGGGCTGGAGTCACCGGCGCAGGCGTGCCGCCGCTGGAGATAAGGTCATCGACCAGTCTGGATGGAATCACATCCAACAACGGAAGGTCCACGACCTGTGGTTTTGCAGGCAAAAAGGCAGGCCCCACGACCAGCATGAGCAACAGAAACCCATGGGTCGCAAGTGACACGATCAAACACTTTTTCTGGGACCGGTTCATCAACGCTTTTTCTGCTCTGTCCGCAACGAAACACGGGTGATGTCGTGCCGCTGGCAACAATCCAACACCGCGGCCACATTCCGATAAGCCCCGTTTTCGTCCGCCCGAATATAAACGACGAGATTTGGATTCGCCTGAAAGGCCCGGACCAATTCAGCCTCAATTTGGGCCAGAACCATCGGTCGGCGGTCATAACGGTACTGACCGTCCAGGCCCACTTCGATGGTTCTCACGTCCTTGGGTTCGATCTGCATCTTATCGACCCGACCCCCGCCGGGCAGCTTGACATCCATGCTTTGGGTCAGGAGGGGCGTGGTGATGATGAAAATGATGAGCAGCACGAATGCGAGGTCCAGCAGCGGAGTGATATTGATATCACTCAGCGTGACCAGTGAATTTCGTTGTGAGAACCGTCGCATATTACAAACCTGCAAACCATTAGACGTTAAATCCGCGCAAAAACTGCCATCGTCAGAAATTGGCCAGACGAACCACGATCCGGTAGGCCAGATAGACCGTTACAATCAGCATCAGGAAATGCACCGGCTTGACCATGGCTTTTTTGGGCGTCAATCTCTTCATCCACCGCTTCCATGCGGATCGGTGCATGGCCTCGCCGCACTTGTCGCATTGGGTCAATACGCGCTGATTGCGATGCCCGCAAGACAGGCATTTCACATATAAATGCGCGCCGCAAACCTTGCAGGTTTTGATCCCCCGCCGGTTTTCTCGACCGCATTTGGCGCATTCAACCCCAACTTCGCGCTTCGCCGGCCTCTGGATCACCATCTCATCGACCGGGCTCATCGTCTTGGAGAAATTCAATTTCAGCCTTCGAAATCATTTCCGCGGCAAAATTATCCAGGGCCACGGTCAAAACCCGCAAATTGTGCACCAGATAATTGTAGCCGAACATGGAGGGAATGGCGACCAGCAACCCGGCCACCGTCGTGATCAGCGCCGCTGCCACACCCGGAGCCATGGTGGCCAAATCCGCCTGCCCCTTCATGGCCACATAACTGAACGTGCTCATCACCCCCCAGACGGTGCCCAGCAATCCCAGGAACGGAGCCCCGCTGACCGCAATGGCCAGCAGAATCAGACCCGACTCGAGCTTCAGAGATTCGTCCGCCACAGCGCGCTCCAGGGCGCGTTTGACATGCTCCATCGAGTTTAAGCTGATTTTGGGATTCTCCTGCTTGAGGGCGGCGCTTTTGCGCCGTCCGGCCAGTTCCGTGCAACCCTCCTGGTAAACCGCAAAGAGCGGACAGCCATCCACCTGGACCTGCCGGTCGTGAATTTCCAAAACGCTTTTTTGCGCCCGGAATTCGAGGCTGAAATACTGGTTCAGCTTCTTGGCGCGCCGCATTTGCATCGCCTTCGAGGCCATCACGGTCCATGCAAAAATGGAAAAAATGGCCAGGACCATGATTATAACCTTGGCCTCCGGCGTGGCTTGCTTCCAGACGAAGTAAAGCTCGGACTGCGGCAAATCGACCGCCATGAAAATAATATTGGGGACTGTCATTTGAATCCCTTTAGCTCAATAACATTATGGCTGAATGGTGTAGCGACAACCTCCCCTCAGGTCAAAAGGAATCGTGTCCTATTCAGAGGCGGCCGGAGAATTGGACTTCGGCCACTGGCCAAAAATTCAAAAAGTAGGACTTCCCATCGAAAAATCGTGCTGCTACTCTGAACCCATGGCACTCAAAAAATCACCCATTGGGAGTCTTGTATCCAAGCCTCTAACCATGTCGCCTGCCGTCTCTTCCGACTCGAAAGCCCTGACACGACGACACTTCCTCAAACACACCGCGCTGGTGGCGGGAGCCCTGACCGCACCGCTCTTCATCCCCGCCTCCGTGCTGGGACGCAATGGCGCGGTTCCGCCCAGTGAACGCATCGTCATGGGCGGCCTGGGAATCGGCCCGCGCGGCACCAGCGACCTGGGTTGGATGCTGCCCGAAGCCGATGTGCAGTTCGTGGCGGTGTGCGATGCCCAAAAGAGCCGCCGGGAAGCGGTGAAAAAAATCGTGGACGCCCGCTATGGAAATACCGACTGCGCACTCTACGGCAACATGCGTGAATTTCTGGCCGAGCGGACCGACATCGACGCGCTGCTGATCGCCACCGGCGACCGCTGGCACGCCCTGGCCGCCACGATGGCGATGCGCGCGGGCAAGGATGTCTATTGCGAAAAACCCTCAAGCATGACCATTGCCGAGGGTCAGGCGGTGGTTGAAACGGCCAAACGCTATGGCCGCGTCTATCAAACCGGCACGCAACGTCTCAGCGAAGCGAATTTCGTATTTGCCATTGAACTGGCCAAGAGCGGCCGTCTCGGAAAAATCCACACCGCCCGCGCCCACATTGCCCCCTGGGACGCCGCAGAAATGAATCATGACTGGCTCCCCGAGGAACCCCTGCCCTCTAAGGATGTGGTGGACTGGGATGAATGGCTGGGAGCCTGCCCATGGCGTCCCTATAATTCCGCCTACACCAGCGGCGGATGGCGCGGCCATTACGATTTCCACACCAGTTGCATCGGCGAATGGGGCGCCCATACCTTTGCCCAGGCGATGGCCGGCATCGATTCCCTTGACAAGCCCGCCACAGAGTATCATTACGTGAACAACCCCACCGGCGACGGCATGGTCACCGAATTCCCCAACGGCGTCAAAATGGTCCTGCACCGCGAAGGCGTGTGGACCGGCTCCTGCGGCATGAAATTTGAAGGGCCGGAAGGCTGGGTGGCGGTCGCGGACGGCTACACCAAGCCGGACGTTTCCTCCCCGGCGCTGCTGGGCGATTTCCGAAAAATCGTCGGCGACTACATCGCCCGCACCCAGCGCCCCATGAGCCATATGCGCGACTACTTGAACTGCATCAAAACCCGCCGGCTCACGGTGGCCAACCCGCTGGTCATGCACTGCTCGATGACCACCGTTCACGCAGCCAACATCTGTATGTGGCTGAAACGGGACATGCACTTCGACTACCAAAACGAATCGTTCATCAACGACGCGGAGGCCAATCGTCTGCGTTCCCGTGCGATGCGCGAACCCTGGACCGTTTAATTGAGGACACACATTTACCTGAAAGAAAATTGAACATGAAAAAATCCAAATTATTTTCCGCCCTCGCCCTCGCACTGACCTTCGCCTGCGCGGCTCCAACCTTTGCCTTTGGCCAGGAAGCATCCGCCTCGAACAAGGAGAAGATGGATAAACTGATCGCCACTCTCAAATCCGACGCCTCGCAAAAGGACAAAGCGGATGCCTGCCGCCAGTTGGGGATCATTGGCGACAAGGACGCCATTCCAGTTCTGGCGTCCCTGTTGGGTGACGAAAAAATGGCCCACATGGCCCGGTACGCCCTGGAGCCCATCCCGGGAGCGGAAGTCGATAACGCATTCCTGTCGGCGTTGAATCAATTGCATGGCAGACCGCTCATCGGTGTCATCACCAGCGTGGGCGTCCGGCACAATTCCCAAGCCATTTCGCAACTCACCGCCTTGATGTTTTCGACCGAACCCGGAGTGGGTCCGGCGGCGGCAAACTCATTGGGAAGCATCGGCACGGCGCCTGCGGCCAAAGCCCTCCAGGCCGCCTGGGCCAACACCCCGGCGCCCGGTCATCTGGTCTTCGCCGAAGGCATGCTGCGCTGCGCTGAAGGCCTCTCAAACAAGGGCCTCCGCAAGGAAGCCCTGGCCATCTACGACACATTGCAGAACGCCAAAGTGCCCCATCAGGTGCGGGCGGGAGCATTGCGCGGCGCCATCCTGAACCGTCCTTCCAATGAGGCAATGATTCTGCTCAAGCAATCCCTCCATGGAAACGACTTCATTCTGGTCGATGCCGCCATCCGGACCGCCATGGAAATGCCGGGAATGGATGTGACCGCGGCGCTGGCGACGGATTTCGGTAATTACTCGGAGGACCAGAAGTTGCTCGTGATACAAGCCCTTGGCAAACGGGGCGAGTCGGCCGTTGCGCTCGATAATCTGAAGAGATGGTCAAACCACCCAAAGCCCGCCATTCGTCTGGCGGCCATCCGCGCCCTGGCGGAGATTGGAGATGCCTCCAGCGTTCCCCATTTCACCGGGCTGATGAGCGACAGCAATCCTGAAGTCGCCCAGGCCGCACAGGAGGCCCTGGCCTCGATGAAGGTGAAGGAAGCCAACGAAATGGTCATGATGATGCTGGCCGGCAACGACGCCGCCAACAAACTCAACGGCATCGAACTCATCGGTCGGCGTCGCATGGTGGAAGCCCTGCCCGAACTCCTGAATGCTGGAACCAACAGCGATGTCAAGGTGCGTGTTGCCGCCGTCAAGAGGATCGGAGAATTGGGCGGAACGAAGGAATTGCCCGCATTGATCGGATTCCTGAACAACGGAAAAGATTCCCAGGATACCGAGGCCGCACAGCAGGCCCTCGTCGCGATCTGCGGACGCGAACAAAACACAGACGAAAGCGCCGCCAAACTGGTGGACGCGCTGGGTTCCGCTGAAACCGCCCAGAAGCTCGTCCTGCTGCGCACGCTCGGCAGCATTGGCGGACAAAAGGCCCTCAAAGCCGTTCGCGCCGCCGTCGATGATTCCAATGCGGACATTCACATCGCCGCCTTGCGGGAGTTGAGTTCCTGGAAAACGACCGACGCCTTGCCCGAACTGCTCGGCCTCGCGAAATCGGCCGCCAATCCCACCGATAAAATGGTCTGCCTGCGCGGTTATCTCTCCTGGGCCGGCGATAACGAATTGCCCGCCGCAAAACGCCTGGCCATGTGCCAGGACATCGCTCCTCTCGTGCAACAGCCCGATGAGAAGAAACTCCTGCTCGGCACACTGGGCGGCATCACCAGCCCGGATGCGGTCACCGCCATCGCTCCCTATCTGGGGGATGACGCCGTCAAAGAGGAAGCCAGCGCAGCCACCGTCTCCATTGCGGAGAAAATCCTCAAAGACAACAAGGACAAGGATGTGGCCTCCAAGCTGACCGCCCCGCTCCAGAAAGCGGCTGAAGTCACCGCCAACACCGGCCTGGCCCAGCGCGCCAAGGCCCTGGCCCTGAAATCCGAAGGCAAATAAGCCCCGATTCAATTAATTCTGCAAAGCGCCCTCCACATTCGGAGGGCGCTTTTTTGTGGGTGATTCCGTCCTGATTAGTCCAATCCGAACCCCACTTCCTCCTCCATTATCGCTTCCGCCCTTCTCCCATCCTGTCCATCCTTCATCCCGAAACTTCATTGTCCAGTATCCATTCCCTCCGTCGGGACTCCAGTAGGATAACACCCCATGGTGCCAGCCTTGCTCCGCACCTAGTTTGCCAGCAGTGAGAATGAGGGGGCTCACCTCGAAACAAATGAGTAAAATGAAAATGAAACGAAATATTAGATTAATTGTGAGTGCCTCGGCGGCATCCGTCTTGACGATTGCAGCACTGGCACAAGAAGCGCCTGATTCCATGGCCGACCAATCGGACCGCCCTGGCAGGCGCATGCTCCAGAACCAACGCCCGGAACGGTTAATCGCTGCGATCAAATCCAGCGACGTCATCGGTATGGTGGTTCAAAACAATCAGAACGAAAAACTCGGCAAGGTGGAGGACTTGGGCGTGGATATGGAGTCCGGGCGAATCGTTCAGGTGATTCTTTCCTCCGGCGGATTCCTCGGCATGGGCAGCACGCTCAACGCAGTACCTCCGCGCTCGTTGCATTATGATTCCGCAAACAAAGTCCTTCATTTGGACATCACCAGGGAAAAACTGGGCGCGGCGCCCAAGTTTGACACCACCAAGTGGGAGGAGTTGACGCAATCCAATCGATTGGCCGAAGTCTATGGCTATTATGGCGAAAATCCTTACTTCATGGCCGCTCATGATGGGGATTGGACAACGAACAAGGATGGGACAATCGGAGCCGATGCAACATCACCCGGGCAACTCAATGCGCGTGACAAACAAGCCAGACCTGAGCGGGCAAGCCTGGGTTACGTTCAAAAAGCAAGCAAGCTTATGGGCACGCAGGTGAAAAATCCTCAGGGTGACAAGCTCGGCAAGGTGGAAAACATCGTCCTGGATCTGTCGGCAGGCCGCATCGTTGCCGTCATTATCTCATCGGGTGGATTCATCGGTTTGGGCGACGAATTAAGCGCGGTTCCGCCTACGGCCTTTCAATACAATGCGAGCCATGACAGCCTTGAGCTCAACACCTCAAAAGAAATGCTGTCCGCTTCGCCGCATTTCAAGGCCAACGAATGGCCCGATCTTGGCCAGCCTGCCTATGCCGGTGGTGTTTACCGCGCCTACAAAGTCGAGCCCTACTTCGGCAACGAAACCTCGACCGACGTGGACAGCGCCCATCGCAATGTTCGTGATCGCGACGACAAGACACTAACGCCACTTGAACAGGGCAATGGCGCGACCGACATCAATACCAACGCTCAGATGCGCGACGACACCTCGACTGACGTGGACAACGCTGATCGCAATGTTCCTGATCGCGACGACAAGACACTAACGCCCCTTGAACAGGGCAATGGCACGACCGACATCAATACCAACGCTCAGATTCGCAACGAAACTTCGACTGACGCGGACAACACCCGTCGCAACGTTCGTGATCGCGGAACGAAGACACTAACCCCGCTTGACCAGGGCAATAGCGTGGCCGACATCGCTACCACGGCCCAGATCCGCAAAGAAATCATCGCCGACAAAGGAATGTCTGTGAATGCCAAAAACATAAAAATCATCAGTAATGGAGGCAAAGTTACATTACGTGGACCCGTCAATACCGCAGAGGAAAAACGTCTCATCGGTGAAATCGCGGATCGAATCGCGCACGCCGGGAATGTTGACAACCAATTGGACGTCAAACTTCCCGAGGAGCCTTGATTAGTTCCGTCTTCAATTTCTAACAAACAAAAGAAAGCACTTAAGCATATGTCTAAAACATCCGTATTCTGTTTGGCCACCTCCCGCGACCAGGCTGACCGCATTGTCGATCAGCTCAAAAACGCCAGCTTCTCCAATAACGACATTTCCGTCCTGTTCCCGGACAAGGGAACGACTCGCGATTTCGCACATGAGAAGAACACCAAAGCCCCCGAAGGCGCTGTCGCCGGTGCGGGCACCGGTGGTGTCATCGGTGGTGCCTTGGGCTGGATTGCAGGGATTGGGGCATTGGCGATTCCGGGCGTCGGGCCGTTCATCGCGGCCGGCCCCATTATCGCCGCGTTAAGCGGTGTGGCCATTGGAGCCACCGTCGGTGGTATCGCCGGAGGGTTGATCGGTCTGGGCATTCCGGAGTTCGAAGCCAAACGCTACGAAGGCAAGGTCAAGGCCGGCAACCTTCTCCTGTCGGTCCACACCGAAAGTTCGGAGGAGATTACACGGGCCAGGGACATATTCACCAAAGCGGGAGCGCAGGACATCTGCACCTCCGGTGAAGCGTCCACATCCAAGGAAGTCCGGGCCGCCGATCGCCCGGGTACTAAATCCGAGGTAACTCACTCGGTCTTCCACTAAAACGGCCGGGGCGCCCCTTGCGGTCGGGAGGACTCGGCCACAGGGGGCTTGCCCCACCCTTTATAGACCTATGAACACAACGAACAAAAAAGTTCTTAAAGATTTGTTCTTGGACGAACTCGCGGACATGTATGACGCTGAGCGCCGAATCGTCCAGGCATTGCCAAAAATGGCCAAAGCCGCCATATCTCCTGGGAGGCGGAGGACTTTTGGGGGCCATCGTCATCTTCTTCGTGGCAAAAATGTTTCGTAAATGAATTTCATCCTCCATCCGCCCTTCAAGTGGGTTTGGAAAACACAAATTTTCCAGGCGGCCCCGCCCGGAGCCAATTCCATCCTGCGATGTTTCTCAACCGGGAAATCGAACCGGCTCAAAGGGTGACAGGAGGTGGATAAACAGCGGCAGGTGTTAAGGACCAGGACGCTTCGGGCCGTCCCGCCTGTTCGTAGGATCACGGCTGAAAAGATGGCAAAACGTCCTCGCGACCATTTTACCAAACCGGACGGGAAGCATCTTCTCGTCCTGGCCAACCACTATGAGAACACCGCAAGCCGCACCGTCGGACGGCAAAATAACTTGGGAAAAAGATGAAATGCCCGGCCACTTGAGAAAAGAAGCGAATCCGCATTCGACCTCGTTTTATGTGCTGCTGGGAGCGGCGTCCTTTGCTTTCATCCAGACGTTCTCGCTGTTGTCACCCATTCTGCTGTCGTTTCTGCTCATTCTCCTGATTTCACTTGCCGTCAATCCAATCATTTCCAGGATGCGAGCTTTGACGGGCGGGAGAAAAATCACCACAGCGATCCTTGCGGCCTCAATGATAGCGCTTTTCGCCCTGACGGGACTGGCCTTTTTCGCGCCATTGAAAACCTCGTTCTCAAAGCTATCGGATGAGTTTCCGGTTTACTGGGCGCGGATTCAAAAGCCCTTGATCAAATTGGAGCGCCAGGCGGCTCATTCCGAGGACAAAATTCAGGCCGAAGTCACTTCCGAAATTTCAAGTTCCCCGACGAAATCGGACAAGCCGGAAGTCGCGCCCGCCAGCGAGCCGACTCCGGACAAAACCACAACGGCGACCGGCTCGATTCGTTCCAGTTTAAGCCAGACGCTACAGGGAGTGGCCGGCCGCTTTACGGCCGTGGCGTTCAATGTGGCCCAGATTCTGTTCGTTCTGGGGACCGTCTTCTTTGGCGTGACTTATACGCTCATGAACCCCCGCCCGATTTTCGGGGCCATCTTTTCTCTGGTCCCCGAGCGCCACCACGCTCAGACGTTGACCATCATGCAACGCATAGCAAAATTTGTGCCGGGCTGGGCATTGGCCACTGCTCTGTCGATGCTGGCCGTCGGTCTTTTGGTTTTTGTGCTGATGTGGCCCCTCCTGGGTTTTACCGATGCCTTGGTCTTGGGACTCATCGCGGGTGTCCTCGAAGCCATTCCCTATATCGGCCCCATCCTCAGCGCCCTGCCCGCCCTCATGTTCGCTCTGACCAAGGGAGGATGGACTCCCCTCTGGGTTCTCCTCGCGTATCTCGCCGTACAGCTCCTGGAAAATAATGTGATCTCCACACTGATCATCGCGCGCAGCATGAAGCTGCATTCCACGGCAGTCATCTTTTCCATGCTTTTGTGTGTGGCTGCCTTCGGTGTTCTGGGTGTTTTGGTCGCGGCGCCCCTGGTCGCTATTTTGCAGATATTGCATGATGAACTGTATCGAAAGCGCTTTCTTCCCAACGCGACAGACGCAGACCTGGAAAGGCTGGCGCGAAATTCTCTGGGCGAAAAATAGCCGGGTCTGCTCAAACAATCTCCCGCTCGCATCGAACACTTCCCCCATGGCTCATACCCGCAACCCCAGGTCGGCGGCGAACTGCATCGGCTCGCCGGTGGAGAGCATCCCGCACTCACCACCAACCAGGAAGTCGTGATTTCAGACAATCAGAAATCGCTCCGTGCCAATCCGCGCGGCGATGGTCGGGCATCTGCGGATGCCTCCTCCTTATCCACTCCCCATCCTGTTCATCCTGGCCATTCAAACTGCAGTCAACCCGTGGTCAACCGGTTGAACGCAAGAATCCACTCCTTGCGGAGGATCGCTTGAAACGGTCATGGCCGGGGGGCGTCCTCGTCTGCGGATGTTCCGGATGCCTCCGCCCGGTGGACCGCAATCAGAAACTCCGTAGGAGTGGCATGTTTATAGAAATCGAACAACGACAAAACCCAAGCTCCAGCGGAGCGGCATTCTTATCCACCTTGGTCAATTGTCAATTATCCATTGTCCATTCAAGACCTCATTCACCCACCCTTTTCATCGTCCATGTGCGCCCATAACCGCACCGTTCTATGGGCGAACCCCTTTACGAGGGGTTCTCTCGGCGTCAACAAGTCATGGACCGCTTCGATCAACAAAATGTTCTCCTTGGGGATGGCTGGCTGGGCCGAGGTCAGAGTCCACGAGGTCAGGTTCAACGCCGCCCACTCCGCGCGCTGCCCCTGCAACGTTTCCCGAATGCCACGCCAGAGGACCAGTTCTGGGAACGAGAGATTGCTGCGCACGCCGGGTTTGGTCAGAACGATAGCGGCCAGCCGCGAATCGCGGCATGCTGTTAATCCCGCCAATCGTCCGCCTAGCGAAAAGCCCCACAGCGCCACGGCGGGGCAACCTTCCCTCAAGAGCCAGCCGGTCAGAGCGCGAATTTCGGCAACCGCCTGCGCCGTTGCTTCCGCAATCTGCAGATGATCCAATGCACCAGGCCGACGGCGTTGAAAGTGGTAAGGCGACAGTTTGGGTTTCATGGTATTCTGAGAATCTGGTCTAGCATCGTCATTGCCTCCTGTTTCAGGCCGGGATCGGCAAACTTGGGACCAAGCCTGGCCCACTCGCTCGCGACATACTGGCAACTGTAAATCTCGACCGTGATTCGACCATCCGGGTGCGTCTCAACCTGCGCTATTTCGACGGCGGAATTTGAGCGTGGCCTTGCCGCAATTGTCCACACGACGTCGCCTGTCCCTCGGACGGTAGTGGGAGGCGCAAAATGGTGGCCGGCGAGAACTATCTCTACAGCCGACTGCCCGTGGTTCAACACAGAAGCCGTGGCAGAATGTCGGTTGCTGGTTGAGCAGCCGAGCAAAACGCCGCTCAAAACAAGCGCGAGGCAGAGGGTAATTTTCGGTTTCATGGCTCGCGTCTCTTTTCGGAAAGGTAAAGAACCAGTGCCGCCAAAGGATAAGAGACTGGCAGCAGAGCAATTGCATAGACCCAGCACCAAACCAAATATCCGGAAACATTTACGTTGGCGATGCCGCGTCTCGCGGATTCCACAATAACAATGCCGGCAGAACCAGCCAAGGCCACGGCAGCAAAGGCGAGCAGGAAGACGCAGAGAAAATGCCCGCCACGAAATGAAACTTTAGAACCAAGCCGGAGGACAATTGCTGGAAGAATCGCGCAGGGAATGACAGAAACAGAAAATAGCCACGGCCATGCCTCCAAAACATGCTTTGTCGCCCCGGCGGTTATGGCAGAACCAGACGCGAGGATGGCACTGCCTATCGCGGACGCTGCCACGCCTAAAGCAATGGAAGTAAAATATGGTTTCATACGAGCGCGAGGCAGAGGATGAGTTTGGGTTTCATGGTTTAGCGTGGGGCGATTGCTTGTTGAGTGAGTCCTTGGCCTGTCTCCGCAGATACAACCACCACGCTATGGCGGCGACCAAGGGCAGGCTGAAATACCACCATGTGGCGAAGGTGTAAAAAGATATACCAAGAGCGCCAAGAACAATCTCACACCAGGATGCCTGAGGATCTTTCCACATTCTAATTCCCGTCCAAGCCACAAACAGGCCGTACGGGAGAATTAGACAATATGTGTAAAGCAAACCTCGAGCGAGGCAGAGGACAAGGTTCAGCTTCATGTTAATTCTCTTTCATGGGTGACAGCTTTGCCAAACACGCCCGCACTTGTCGGACAAACTCGGCGTCCTTCGAGGCTGCCTGAACCGTGATGACAATATCCGTATCCGGGATGGTTTCCCGGAAAACCTCTTTCTTTAATGATTGCCAACGTTTTGGAGTGTCGTCTGAAACCGGACTAAACGGCGGTGTTATAAAGCCGGCCGTGATGCGAAGATAGATGTGATCCTCTTCCCCGGCTTCTCGCCACGTTCCATCAGGCGCAGTGCGAGAACCAATTGCTGAGAGGATGGAAGAATCCACTCTGACATCAATCACATTCACTGGATGGACGTCAAATCGAATGTATTTGGGCTTCAAATAGTTCAACTCCGAGTAATTCTTCGCTACATCCTTGTCCAACTGTAATTCAATGCCTGCGATGCGGTTCGAGACCAACGCCTCAACCGTTGAATCGAAAACGGGATGTTTGCTTTTGTTTTTTGCCCACCACTCTCGCCACCACGCAGCATATTGGGGGCGCTTTGGATTGTTTTCCCCATCCACGTAGAGGTATATCTGCGTCTGTTCCGGCCGACCGCGCAGGGTCAACTGGCACAGAATCTGTGCGGCCTCCTGTCTGATGATGGTTTTCTCCCCGGGATAATCGAGCATGGCGATCAGAGGCCCGATGACCCCTGCGTCATTGAACAGGCGGTTGTTCGACGCATCACGAAGGAATGTCATCTGTTCCTCGTTGCTCCAACACAATCGGCGAAGCGCGGCTTGTTCCGGTGAGTCGGTCGCCAATGAGCCGTTAGGCAATCCAGCCACTGTTTCCTTGGTTATCACCAAGCCATTGGTTGTCTGGAGCGACAACTCGCGTGCAGCGGCAACGGCTAGTTGATTCCATCGCTCGCTCGACAACTGGCGGGCATCCGGCCCATACAAATTAAGCTCATGCAATTGCCTGCCCGGAAATGCCGCGTTCAAAAGCGATTCAAAACTCAGGTCTGTATTGGATGAAACCGTTTTGGCAACAGCTTCGTCCGCCCGAACGATGCGGGAACAGTCGAACACACCACCGCTCAAAACGAGCGCGAGACAGAGGAAGTTTGTTTTCATTCGCTGAACCCTTTTTCCACTTTGCCAGAATCGTGGACGATAATGAGGAGTTGGCCGCCTTTAATTGCAGCAGCGCCGACAGGTATTTTGTGCTTCCACGAGACTCGCCAGGCGCTTGCGCCTTCGCCTTCGCCTGGAATCCTCTGAATGGCTTCAGGCGTCGTCATCATTTGTTGCGCGGTATCCAGATGGTTTGTGCAGATGAAATGTAACGCACTTCCGAGCGCATCAAGTTGTTGCTGCAACTCAGCTATCTTTCCGTCCCATTCATCCCATTTCGGATATGACTCGCGCACGTTCCAGTAAGGCAGGCCCGGCATTCCGATTGGCTCAACGGAGTTCCGTTCCCCGAGGAGCTGTCTGATTGTGATGGCCGCTCTATCGCAAGCCCGTAATGGCGGATTGGCCTCGACGATCCAATAACAGCCATCGCCCGCCATCCCTTTGTTCGTCAAAAACGGCCGCAGCACCGGGATCATTTCAGAGTCGTGGGTCTTTGCGAGCATTTGCAGGGCGTAGCACCACATTTGCTCGCCTGGTCGCGGGCCGGAAACCGCAGTATTCGTCAAGGAGGGAAACATCGCCAACACAGCTTTGCTCAGCCGCGGAGGAATCGCGGTATTCGTTTCCCAAACGGAGTGATGACGGTCGAGCACGGCGAGCGCGTGGTCCACAACGTTCCAATGAACTTGGTTCGGTTTGCCAGCCTTCTCAATCACTGCGATGACCGGCTCAAGCAACGAATCATCCCAAATGCCCGGAGTGGGAGAAAACAAATCAGAGATTGCCACTTCGCCGCGCCTTGCCAACGCGTCGCGATAAAAGCCAATCACTGCTTCATCATGCGGCCATCTTCGATTGACGAGGTCCATCAAAGCGTTGTACTGGAAACCCGGCAAGTTCTCGTCAAGTTGCCGCTGCTTAACCGCAGCCAGTGCTTGTTCACGCGTTACCGCCGCCGATATTTCGGCATCGCGCAGCAATTGGACAAACCGCTCGTTCTCTGCCCTGGTGAGATAGGGGGAAAAATTATCGTCACGGCGGGACAAGTCCGGCGAGTTAGTGCCGAAACTGCTCGGACTGGCTTTGGCCAGTAACACGGACAATTCGCGTTGCTCCGCTGCGACCCGATCCAGCGGAGTGCTGGCGGCGTAAATGCAGGCAGCGCCACCAACAAAGGCAAGCGCGAGGCAGCGGTTGAGTTTGGGTTTCATGATTCGCTTGTGCTAACGTCCCATTCCGCCCATAGCCACCGCGCAGCAGCCCAGGTAGAACGCAATCGGGGCTAAAACACAGATGATTAATACGCCGTGTAGCGGATTGCGAAACCGCGTTGATAGCTGAATCAACAAATAAACGCCAACGGTGAAGCCATAAATGTAAATTGCTGCGGCGAGTTCTCCCAGATAAAGCGGCCAATACATTACGAGACCCAACGCCAGGCAAATGACAAGTTGCCAGAAGTATCTTTTGGAAGAAGGTGTTCTCGCTTTTTGCATCTTTGAAATGTTGATCGCTTTCACGACGCGGGCAGCTCATCAAAGAGGTTCTGGACGACCGTCTTGCCCGTCTTTTCTCTGCGCGTTGGAATCGAACAGCCCGTCGCTCAAAACGAGCGCGAGGCAGAGGATCAGTTTGGGTTTCATGGTTCCGACGTCGCGGACTTTTCATGTCCACATTGATTGCGTTCTTGAGGGGGACAAATGTCAGAAAGGTGTAAAATCATTGCAAAATCCCTGGAATGCTCGGACAAGGACGACTTCAGTTTTCATCTCCTGATTAGACGGAGTCGGTTCTGGAATACTCCCGGAATTCAACAGTCGGATTTTGCTCACGCCACAGACAGTCCATCGAGGAGTTTTGGAATCATGGCTGGCTTGGTTTACTGCGGGAGGTCGGGCGCACAATTTTGTTTTCCTGTCTGGCAATCAAAACACCGAACAGGAATACGCCAATCCAAATAATTGCCATGAGGGCATCCTGGATTTTCCACTCCATGAAAAACCAGAACAGTTAGCCAATGCTGCCGCCCAGCCCGAACAGAATCCACCCCGAACTCAGCGAAACAATCCCCTTGGGAGTCCCGCGCCACGCCTGAATCGTGGCCCAAATGAACAGGACCGGGACAATGGCGAACAGCCCCAAAACTCCCAGCCTTCTGTGGAACTGGGACGAGTTTGGCTCCTGGCTGACAAATCGCGCCGCAGCCACCATCAGAACCACGAGCGCCGCCACCGCCAACAATGCGGTGAGGGTCGCGGCGATCCTGACGATGACTCTGGGGTTCATGGCTGTCTTGTCGCGTTTGAAACCTGACGTCCTAATCGATCTGTCACCCAATTTCCCGTTCAACCGCAGTCAACCGCAGTCAACCGGTGGTCAACCGGTTGAACGCAAAAATCCCCTCCTCGCGGTCGATCACTTGAAAAGGCCATGTCCTGGGCGGCGTCTCCCCATTGCGGAAGAATCTTGTCCGGAGCGCCAGAGCCAATCCATTAATGGACGCCCACGACCTGCAAACGCGGAGTCTCACCACCGACCGGCTCATAAAACGTGTTGCGCTGCACCGGTTTGAACCCCGCTTCCTGGATGGCATGAATCATTCCCTGAGCGGATTGGGTCTGCGGGGTGACCGCACCGGCCATGTGAAAAATCTTCTCCTCGACGATGGTCCCATGCAAATCGTCCGCGCCATAGCTCAGAGCCAGTTGCGCCAATTTGACCCCAAGCCCCACCCAATAGGCGGTGATGTGATCGAAGTTGTCCAAGTATATGCGGCTCAATGCAATAGTGCGCAGAGAATCGGCCCCTGTGGGCGCGTGCCGCACCGGAATCTGGTTGTTTTCCGGATGGTATGCCAGAGGAACGAACCCGACAAATCCATGCGTTTCATCCTGCAGCGCACGCAGTTGCCGCAGATGGTCCACGCGATCCGTCAGCGACTCGACATGTCCGTAGAGCATGGTGCAGGTGCTGCGCCCCCCCAGTCGATGCCAAATGCGATGAACATCAAGGTATTCCGCAGCGGATTCCTTGCCCTTGGCGATGGCCCGGCGCACTTCCGGCCGGAAGATTTCCGCCCCACCGCCAGTCAGAGAATCCAGGCCACTTTCGCGCAGCGCAACCAACGTCTCCTGAGTGGTTTGCCGCGATAACCAGGCCAGGTGCAGGATTTCAATGGCGGTAAAACACTTGAGCTGAAGCCGCGCATCCAAGTCCTTCAAGGCACGCAACATACCCGTGTAGTAGGAAAAGGGCAGCGACGGGTGCAAACCGCCCACAATATGGAGTTCTGTGATGCCGATTTCGAGGGCCTGGCGCGCCATCTCCACCATTTCCGGCACGGAATACTGGAAACCATCCGCATCCCGCTTTTTCCTGGCGAAGGCGCAAAACTGGCAGCTCAGGATGCAGTAATTGGAGTAATTGATGTAGCGATTAACGATATAGGAGGCGCGGCCATTGTTTTTGCGGCGGTTGACGAGGTCCGCGAGCGCGCCCACGGCGTTGATGTCCTTGCACTCGAGCAAACGCAACGCGTCTGCATCGTTAATGCGCTCCCCCGCAACGACTTTCTCATGCAGATCACCCAGATCCGAATGTGACAATAAATGGTTCATTGTGTGATACGGAATCCGGGGAACACGACTTCGCTGATGGTGACCACCATATACACCACACTGATGACCGCGTTCAGCCGGAAAAAGGCCACGTTGATCCATTTCAAACTGCGACGCCGCGCCAGCCAGTGCTCGAACACGAGGCTCGCCAGGATGATCAACAGGCCAAACAAGTATGCCACGCGAAAGTGTGAAAGCAAACCGAACGCCAGCAGCAATCCCCACATGAGCATGTGCGCCAGGAACGCGGCTTTGAGCGCATTATCCACCCCCCAGGCCACCACCAGGCTGTGGAGCTTGTATTTCTGGTCGAATTCGTAATCCTGAATGGCGTAAATGATGTCGAAGCCGATCAACCAGAAAACCACCGCGACCGCCAGGACCACGACGCTCAGGCTGAGCGTGCCACGCACCGCGAGCCAGGCCCCCAAAGGCGCCAGTGCCAGTGATATGCCCAAATACACGTGCGTGTAATCGGTGAACCGCTTGGTGAGCGAGTAAAAGCAGACGACCGCCAGAGCCACCGGCGAAAGGTAAAAACAAACCGTATTGAGCAGGTAAGCCGCCAGCACCAGACCGGCGCCGCTGAGAAGCCACAATATGCAGGCGCTCAAGAGCGATACCTGGCCGGAAGGCAGATGCCGCATGGCGGTCCGGGGATTGGCGGCGTCGAATTTGCGATCGACGATCCGGTTGAAGGCCATGGCGCAGGTGCGCGCGCAGACCATCGCCATGAGAATCAAGGCGCAAGTGCGCCAACCGGGCCAGCCACGGTTATCGCGCGACGCCACCACCATTGCGGCAATGGCAAAAGGCAGTGCAAACACCGTATGGGAGAATTTCACAAATTCCCCCCATTTCTTAACAAGTTGAATCAAAGCAAACATCAGACCTTTAGTTTTTGAGTCGGCGGCCAATCCGTGGCACGATGCACGTCCACGCCCCGATGCGGCTCGGAACGCTATGCAAAAACAGGCGTAAATCCCAGCAACTTTTTATCCCGGGCGGCCACTTTATGTGCCAATCGACCTCTCCGCACTGGTTTTTGACAAAATCGCCCAAAAAGAATTTTGATACTACCTATTGAATTCTGGGGTGGGCTTCTTATAGTGCGCACAATTTGAATATTTCGGAAATGAGTATTTCAGCCACTGAGGTCACACCTTGGAACACACAGGCCGCGCGCAGCCTCTATAACATAGATCGCTGGGGCGCCAATTATTTTGATATCAACGAGGAGGGCCATGTTGTGGCTCTCCCATTGCAGGAGGCCGGCGCGTCCGTGGATCTAAATGACGTCGTCGAGGAGGCCAGGGGCCGCGGATTGAAGTTCCCTTTGCTCATTCGCTTCCAGGATATTTTGCGCCATCGCGTCCAGACCATCAACCTGGCGTTCCGCAACTCCATCGAGCAGTTCAACTATAAAGGCCGCTACCGCGGGGTGTTCCCAGTAAAAGTGAACCAATTGCGCGAGGTGGTGGAGGAAATTCTCGAAGCCGGAAAGCCCTTCGAAATGGGCCTGGAGGTTGGCAGCAAGCCCGAGATGTTCGCCAGCCTTGCCATGCAACCGGATGCTGGATCCCTGATCATTTGCAACGGCTACAAGGACCCGGACTTCATTAAAATGGCGCTCTTGGGGATCAAGTTGGGCAAGAAAACGATCCTGGTCATTGAAAAACTTGAGGAATTGCGCCAGATCATCGCCGTCTCACGTCAAATGGGAGTGGAACCGCTGATCGGCATTCGCGCCCGGTTGTGGACCAAGGCCAGCGGAAAATGGGCCGAAAGCGGCGGCGAAAACGCCAAATTCGGACTGACGACCGCCGAAATCATCGAGGCCACCGAATTGCTCAAAGCGGAGAACCTGACCGCCAATTTCAAGCTGCTGCATTTCCACATCGGTTCGCAGGTACCGGACATTCTCACCGTCAAAAAGGCGGTTCAGGAAGCCACCCGTTTTTACTCCAAACTCTACCAGATGGGGTTTGCCATCGAATATCTGGATGTGGGAGGCGGCCTGGGGGTCGATTACGACGGGAGTCGTTCGGCCTTTGACAGTTCGATCAATTATACCCTCCAGGAATATACGAACGACATCGTTTATTACATTGCCGATGTCTGTAACGCCGAAAAGGTTCCACATCCCACCATCGTTAGCGAAAGCGGTCGCGCCATTGTGGCCCACCACAGCGTGTTGATCATGGATGTGTTTGGTTCCATCGCCAAAACGCGTCCCGAAACGTCATTGAAATATGGAGCGGAAGAGCATGCGCTGGTGAAGGAGTTGCTGGAGATTCGGGATAATCTCGCGAAGCTGAACAAGCTCGAGGCCTGCCATGACGCCACCGAGCGCCGCGAAGACGCGCAAAACATGTTCATGCTTGGATTGCTGAATCTGGTGGATAAGGCAAAAATCGAGAATCTGTATTGGGAGATTTGCCAGGGAGTCGTTGCCAGTTTCAAGGGACAGGCCTACATACCGGAAGAGATTCGCAAGATCGAAGACAGCCTGTGCGATCAGTATCTGTGCAATTTCTCCGTGTTCCAATCCCTGCTCGATCATTGGGCCCTGGGCCAGTTATTCCCCATCATGCCCATTCATCGGCTCAACGAAAAGCCGACTCATGATACGACTCTGGTGGATATCACGTGCGATTCCGATGGCCAGATCAGCAAATTCATCGATTTGCGCGATGTGAAGGACACCCTGCCTCTGCATCCGCTCATCGGCAACGGTCACGGGCCTGAACCCTATTGCCTTGGCATTTTCCTTGTGGGCGCTTATCAGGACATCATGGGCGATCTCCACAATCTTTTCGGCCGGGTCAACGAAGTGCATGTCTTTTTGGATCCGGATGAACCGGCGGGCTATTATGTCGAGGAAGTCATTGAAGGCAACACCATCGGCCAGGCTCTGGCCGCGGTGCAATATGACGAAAACGAGCTTAAACGCCTGATGAAGGCCCAGGTGGATGAAGCCATCAAGTCCGATCGCTTGAAACCTTCTGAGGCCATGCGTCTGCTCGACGATTACGAACGCGGTTTAAAGGATTACACCTATTTGACTTTTGGAGGCTGACACAATTCAAAGTCAGGGGATGTCCGGCGAAACGGATCATCCCACGCTGATAAAGTCCCTGGGCCGATTGGTGCGGGGGCTTTCCGCGCTTTTTTGGGGTCTGCCCATTGCCCTGGTCGTCAGCGTGCAAACAGCGCGTTCCGACTGGCTCCGGCACTATGGTTTTCTGCCGCTGCTGGTGGCCAACGGGCTTTTGCTCTTCGGCCTCTGGGAAATGGGCCGTTTCCAGCCCGGCGAACGCATCTGGACATCCGCTCTGGATCGCACCAAATTGCTCGGAATCATCAATATCGGCCTGTCGCCGTTTTTGTACTGGTGGTATCAAGCCCCGCGCGTGTTGTATTTCGCCTGCGGCTCGGGTGTTCTGATCCTCTCGGCCTTGTTCTTTCTATACGATCTGAACAACGTGCTCAAGCGGTTGACGTCCATGCTGCCCGACGCCACCCTGCGCCATGAGACGCATCTTTTCTCCACCTTGAACATGATCATTCTGCTCGTGGCGGCAGGATGTTTCGTCGCGGGGTTTTCGATCCTGAATCTCGATATCGCGCCTCACCTGGCCGCACGGCTGGAGTTCATGCTCACGCGCGGCCTGCTCTGGTTGATGATCTTCCTGATTCTCCTGCCCGTGGCCATGACCATGGCCATGCTCTGGAAAATCAAGGAAGTCATCCTTGAAAGCGTGTTCCACTCGGACCGCTGACGCCCCATTAACGCGCCACCTGCCGCAGCACGAACGGTTCGAATAATCCGTAGCCCACGGTGGCGTATTGATCGCCGGCGGGCGGCCCCATTTCCGGCCCCTGCTGGAACATTCCGGGCCAGGCAGAACCCACGCCGGAACCCGCATGGTGCGGCCCCAGGGTGTTCTTGAGCGTGCCAATGACCACTACTTCCACGGTATTTGTGCCGGACTTGAGTTGACGGGTCACGTCGCATTCCCACGGCGCATGGGCGATATAGCCCGCAGCCTTGCCATTGACCCGCACCTCCGCCACGCTTCCGTACCAATTCGGCAGAAATACGCGATATTCTCCCTTTGGTTTCTGGATTTCAAATTTCTCACGGTAAATGACTCCCGCGCTGTAGAAAGGATGGCCTTGTGAGTTCCAGCCGGAACGCACTCCGGCCAACCCACGTCCATTGACCAGATACTCGGCCTTGCGATCCATTGAGGACAGTTCGCTCGAAACGTGCTTGATGGCAACGCCCTTGACCGGTTCGCCTTGGGCATCGATGAAGCGCACTTCGGCAAGACCCACGAAACCATTATCCGGCGGCGTGTCCTTGGCGGGAAACACAACGCCGTTGTGATTGCCCAGTATTTCCATCTTCAGGTAACGCACCTTTTGAACCGCGGTTTTGAGGAGCTGGCCCGGAGTGTTTCCTGTCGCCTTGGCCAGATCGAACTCTCCCATGGATCTTGCCTTGCTGCTTTCTTCGGATGTCTCCAACGCCAGCAAACGCACACGATTTGCACCGCGTGACGTCAGGTCGCGCACATTGCTTTCATTGTAATTCCATATTTTCACCGCAGTCAGATCCGTCTCCCGGCCCAAATCAAACACCAGGCTCGGCGCGCGATCGTCGTCCGCATCGGTTCCAAAACCTATTCCGCAGCTCAACCACATGGTGCCGTTGGGCGCGTTCTCATGCACGGGGTCCACCGTGGATTTCGCAATGGACAGGCCTGTTTCAGGCGCGATGACAAAGCCCTTATCCACGGGCTTGAGCGAGAAATCGCCAAGAACGTAAATGGGTTCCAGCTCGTGATAAATGGTGAAGGGCGCGGCCTTGAGCGTGATGACGTTTTCACCCGCATGCACGAGTTTCGCAATCTCGATCTGACCAAACGCCTTGTCCAGCCACCATACCCCCTTCTTGGGAGTGATTGGAGTGCCGTTGCATTCGATCCGGTAGAGGTCGGGCTTCTCGATCACGACGGACAGATTGGCAGGAACGTCCCCGGCGATGGTGAAGCGATACGCCGCCTCGAGACCGCTGTCGGGCGCGAACTTCCTGGAAAGGAACTCGTCCTTGAATTGAACCGCGCTGTCCCACGGATTGCGTTCCATGCCGTTTTTCCGGAAGGCGAACTGATTGGCGCGATAGAAATAGGTGTTCGTAACCGAATCGCTTCCGACGCGGACATCCATGAAATCGATCACCAGCACGT
Source organism: Verrucomicrobiia bacterium (assembly GCA_963664225.1). GTDB lineage: Bacteria > Verrucomicrobiota > Verrucomicrobiia > Limisphaerales > UBA1319. Next base: position 4,631,441 of record OY760937.1, on the reverse strand, counting down.
TGGGTTCTTTGCGCAGAATTTGAGGCGCACCCACCGGTTGAATGGTGGTCAGCACAGGTGCGCCGACAATGGGCGGTGGCGTCATGGCCTTCTTTGAGAGGAACAATAACAGGCTTCCCGCAGGGGGAATCTTGAAGCTGCATCGCGCCGTGCCTGAATCGACTGTAAAGGCATAGGGACGCGGATTGCCTGTTTGCAGATCCCATTCCTCAACGCCCGCAATGCCGCCGACTTCAATGGTTCCGCTCGACTCTTTTTCGATGCTGGTATTGGCGAGGAATAACAACTGGCCATCCTCCAACTGCCTGCGGTGATGAAAGAAAATGCCCTCGTCCCCCTCAGCACGCTGAATGGCAAAACCGGCCTGCGCCTGATCTTTCAAGAGCGAACTCACCACCGTTGCCGGGGCCAGCTTTTGCCAGCCCGCGCGAGTCGAGGCCTGCTCCGGACGCCTGGAGGGCGCGCCATCCACAAATGCGGGAGTCGCGCCGCAAGCGAGCACCCTGCCCCCGGCGGCCAGGTGTTTCTCGATGAGTTCCATGGTGGCGCCGTTGAGATTTTCACACTCGGCAGGGATCACCACCACGCCGTAATGACGCTGGCCCACCACCAGTCCGGCTGCCTGAACCGAACCGTGATTCTTCATGATTTCCTCACAGCCCAGGTCGTATTCCACCTGGCTTTTTTCAAGGTCCATCAGGAGTTGGAAAAATCCATTCCCCACCTCGTTGAGCCGGGACGTGCCCGCCTCGGTGTTGTGCATCCAGGCGGTGGTGGTGGGCTCGATGACCAGCGCGGCATTGACCTGCTGCCCGCGCGTCATGGCGGCCGTGAGGCGTTCGATGTAGCGGCCCTCAATGTGATAGGCCGGCCACCAGGGCTCGTGATAGGAGAAGGACTGGGGATGGTCGCGTTTGCGCGCGCCGCGCAGCGTGATGTAGGAGAGGTGCTGGTCCATCGTGTTCACACCCAGCACATACAGCCAGTCGGCAATCCGCTTCATGTCCTCGAAACGCAAATCCCAGCCGCCCGCGCCGTAGGCCTCGCACAAGGTCCGGGGCAGACCCAGTTGATTCGCGACACTGGAGAGTTCCCTCGGGATGCGGGCATTGCCAAATTGCGCGTGGGTGTTCTCCTGGTATTGGTTCATCAGGATGTCAATGGCGGGCCGCTGATGCCAGGCATACATGGCCATGTTATCGGGAACGCCCAGGCAATTGGGCCATTCGTGATCCCAATAGTGTCCGGTGAATTCCAGGCGATTGGTCGCGCAATAGTCGTGGTACGGTTTTCCCCAACGTTCCGCGTAAAGCTCAGAGAGCAGTTGAAAATAATTGTGACGCACGCGACGCCAATCTCCAACAGGCTGCGCCAGGCTGGGCAGATGATCGGTCAGCCGATAACCCCAGCGTTTCTCGAATTGCTGCGGAAGGTCTTCCGTCCAGGGCAATCCACCCGCAGGCCGGATATTGGGCTCGTCGGTGAACACGCCGGGAACTCGCTTCCCAAATTCGCTCCCAATCTCCTTCTTGTAGGCCCCCATCGTGATCTCGAGAAATTTCTCGGTAACGCCCGGATACAGAAGATCGACGTAGCAACGGTTGCCATGCCAGGGCGAATTGCCCGCGCGAATGACGGACGCAACCACATAGCGATCCTTGGAATCAAGAGAGCCCTTCCGCGCCTGTTCGGTCACGTTTTCAAAACCCGAATCCGTGTTGCGATACACCGACACCACATTGGCATTCCAGTCGGGCGCCTTGTCGGATTCTTTGAGTGATAGTCCGCGTCCACGGGATTCGGGCATTTGCTCGGGAACAAATCCGCCCGCGAACCCCGACGGATAGGAGTTCTCGTCGTAAATCCAGACGTTCATGTCCAGCCGCCGCGCCTCGTCCAGGGCCACCTTCCACAGCCGAAACCAATCCGGCGACAAATAGGGGGTCATCAGACCGGGGCGGGGATGAACAAACACCTGGCGGACCTGCTGCCCGGCCATGTCCCGCATTGTGCTGCGAATCTGGTCCTCAGTGAGCAGATCATTCCACACCCAGAGCGGCGCGGAGCTGTATTCACGAGTCGGTTTGGCAAACAAAGCCTTCGCTTCCTTTGCATTGTCCGCGTGAACACCCTGAGCGATCAATCCCAGAAATCCGCCGACGCAAAAGCCGATTCCCAAACGCACGAGTTTGGAGCACGAGGCTGCCAGAGGTGAGAAATGCGAGTTCATGCCACCGATCCTAGACGGACAAACGGTTTAATTCAACGGGGTAATTTCGAGCATTCCGCAACCCTGTTGCAACAGCTTATCGTCCTGTGCCCGAATTGCGAATCGCCCGATCCTGTTGCAGCACGGACCTTTTTTTAAGGTGGCCATCAGGCATAAATCATGGTTTGATTCCCCCCACTTTCGATCCGATCATGAAATCATATCTTAAACTGGCGTTTTTGTGGATGGCGCTCACCTGCACCCTCCCCGCTGCCGTGCCGCCTGCCGAACAACTCCTGCCCTCGGACACGCTGCTCTTGTTCACCGCGCCGAATTGGGCAAAAAGTGCCTCCTTTTACAGTGAGTCCCCCCAGGGCCAACTGTGGCGCGATCCCGAACTCAAAGCCTTTAAGGATAAATTCTTGGGCCGCGTCCAAACCGAGCTCATCGATCCGCTGGAACGCGAATTGAATATCAAACTGGCCGATTACACCGAACTCCTCCGCGGCCAGGTCACTCTGGGCGTGACCATGAACGGTTGGGACGGCACGGGCGACTTCGCCCCCGGTCTGGCCCTGATCATCGACACCCAGGACAAGTCCGAACTGCTCAAGACCAACCTCACCGCCTTGAAGAAGAACTGGGCCGATTCCGGCAAACAGATTAAAGCCGTTAAAATCCGCGACATCGAATTCACCACCATCGCGTTCACGGAAGCCGATCTTTCAAAAACCTTGCGTAAAGCCCTGGCTAAACAGGCCGACAAAGACACCGATAACGATAATTCCGCCACCAACAAGGTCGAGTTGACCATCGGCCAATCCGACACTCTCCTCCTGGTGGCCAACAACACGAAAGACCTGGAAAAAATCCTCATTCGCCAGAGCGGCGGCACCTCCCCGGTTCTTGCCGACATGCCCGAATTCCGCTCCAGCCAGCCCATGTTCCAGGAGTCCATCGGCTTTACCTGGCTCAATTTCAAACCCATCCTCAACCTGATTACCAAAAAAGCGGCTGCTGCGACCGGCGGAAATCAGACCAACTCCATCATGCCCCAGTCCGATAAAGTCATCGGCGCCATTGGCCTCGAGGGCATCAAAACCGCGGCAGCCAGTATCACCGGTTCCCCGGAAGGCAGCAGTATTCAAGTCTTCGTGGGCGCGCCTGAAGCCCAGCGCAAGGGTTTCCTGAAAATCCTGACCATGGAGCCAAAGAGCGCGAGTCCTCCGCCCTTTGTCCCCGCGGACGCCGTCAAATTCAGCCGCTGTCGTCTGGACGGTCAAAAAACCTTCGCCACCATCGAAGGGATGCTTATGGAGATTTCCCCCGAGATTTCCAACATGATACAAATGGGGCTCAACGCCGTGGGCAAGGATAAGGACGCCAATTTCGACCTGAAAAAATCCCTCATTGGCAACCTCGGCGACGACATCATCTCCTACCAGAAGAATCCGCGCGACTTCACTTTCGCGGCGTTGAATTCGCCCCCGACCATCACTCTCATCGGCACCACGAACGCCGCAGCGCTTTTCCAGGCCATGAAATCAGGCACCGGGCTTCTGATCCCGCCCAATGCCCTCAAGGAACGGGATTTCAGCGGCCATAAAATCATTTCCATCCCTCTGCCGGCCAACCATGACGGGGAAACCGATGGCGACGATCCGCCCGAAAAGACGCTCCATATCGCCGCCGGGGATGGCTATGTGGCCCTGTCCACAGATGCCGCCCTGCTCGAAGAGTATTTGAAACCCGGCGAGAACAAGCCCAAGCCCCTCGCGGAGACAGCCGGGCTGAATGAAGCCGCCCAAAAGGTGGGAGGCATGAACAATGGCTTTTTCACTTACGAAAACCAGAGTGAAACGATGCGGACCACCATTGAGACCCTGAAGAAAGACACCGCCACCATCGAGCGCCTTTTTAACGAAAATCCCCTGGGAAAGAAGGCCGACGCCGCACAGGCCGCCACCGAACTCAAGACCTGGTTCGATTTCTCGTTGCTGCCGCCGTTCGAGAAGATCTCCAAATATTTCTCGTTTATTGTGGCCAGCAGCGCCACCTCGCCGGAGGGCCTGGGTTTGAAGTATTTCACACCCACACCCGCGGCGCTCAAAAAATGATCCGATGCGGTGGGACGCGCAACACCCGGTGCCTCGATTTGAGAGCGCCCATGCGTGCCCGTATTGCGATAATCCAGTTTGACAAGGTATTTTAATGTTTTATAGTATGAGTTTATGATCGCTCCGCAGAAAGTCGCCCGGTCGATGGCCCTTGGATTATGCGCCTGCATGGCGTTCTCGTCCCCTGCCTTGCGCGCCGCAGAAAACCCGGCTCCGGCGGTGGCCACCAACGCGCCATCATGGCTGGCCAAACCACTGTCCATCGAGGAGTGCATTAACCTGGCCCTCACGCAAAACAGCGCCATCCTGAAATCCCAAAAAGACCTCGAGGCCGCCTACGGCATCGTGGTCCAAACCCGCGCCATCGCCATCCCCAAGGTCCGCGCCTCAAGCCAGTATAAAATCATCGACAGGGAGTCGATCGATAAATTCCCATTCTCTGGAGTGCCCGGTTTGAACATCGATTATCCCGATCAAAGCTGGAACGCCAACGTCACGCTGTCCCAATCCATTTATGAGGGGGGGCGCGTCAATTCTGCGATGCGTGCCGCCAGACTCACCCGGGAACAAGCCTTGCTGAGCCATCAGGCCGCGATTGCGGACAATCTGCTGGAAGTGCGCCTGGCCTATGCGGACATCCTGCTGGCCGCCCAATTGATCACCGTTCAGGAAGCCTCGGTCAAACTCCTGACACGGGAACTGGAGGACACCAAGCGCCGTTTTGAAGCCGGAACCGTTCCCCGCTTCAACGTCCTGCGCGCCGAGGTGGAAGTGGCCAATGCGCGCCCCCGGCTCATCAAGGCCAGAAATTCCTATCGCGTGGCCAAGAGTAACATGGCCAACCTGCTCGGTTACAATGTGCCCAAGGATATTTGGGAGGACATCCCCCTGCAGTTGACCGCCACCCTCGAGGATATGGCCACCCCTTACGATATCGACCTGCCCTCGGCCCTCGCCCAGGCCGTCGAACGCCGCCCTGAATTGGGTGCCTTGAGCAAGGCCATCCGTTTGCGCCAGGAAAACCTCGTTTCCGCCCAGGCCGGCTACAAACCCAGCGTCCAATTGATCGGCGGTTACGGCTCCCGCAGCTCCAGCTTCACCAGTGATCTGGGCCGCGACGTATCCGGCTGGTTTGCCGGGGCCCAGGCTTCCTGGGATATCTTCGACGGATTCCTGACCAAGGGCAAAGTGGACGAGGCCAGGGCGCGTTATCAAAGATCGCAGGTGGACTTTGACGACACCACCCGCCGCGTCGAACTCGAGGTCCGCACCACTTATTCCAATTTCATCGAGGCCAGGGAAGTGCTCGAATCCCAGAAGAAAGTCCAGGAACAGGCCGAGGAAGCCCTGCGTCTGGCCACGGCCCGAAGCGAAGCGGGAACGGGCACCCAACTGGATGTCCTGAGCGCGCAAACCTCGCTCACCGAAGCGCGCACCACCCAAATCCAGGCCATGCGGGATTACTCTGCGGCTCGATCCCGGTTGGAACGGGCCATCGGTCAGAGTTACGCGGTCAATACCGCCGCCAAATAATGTTTAACCCGCTTCCGGCGCAGGTGTCAGAGGCTGCCAGGCAGTATAACCAGATTTGACAATTAACCGTATTCGAGCAGTGTAGTTTCCATTAAGGGAACGCCGCTTCGGACATTCCGTCGGGCGCATTTGGGGAAGCATTTGGAAAATAATTCATGGCTAAGCCGTCTTTATTGGTCATTTTTTTAACGGTCTTTATCGACCTGATCGGATTCGGCATCGTAATGCCGCTGCTCCCCCTGTACTCCGAGCAATTCGGCGCCAGCGGATTCATGATCGGCCTCATCATCGCCTCTTTTTCGGTGATGCAGTTCATCTTCTCGCCCATCTGGGGACGCCTTTCCGATCGCGTGGGACGCCGTCCCATCCTGCTGATAAGCCTTCTGGGGGAAGTCATTTCCTACGTCATTTTTGCCTGGGCCTCAAACAAACCCGGTCCCACTGGCATGTGGCTGTTGCTGGCCTCGCGCACCTTTGCCGGCATTTGCGGCGGGAACATCACCGTCGCCCAGGCCTATGTGGCTGACATTACCCCGCCTGAGCAACGATCCGCCAAGATGGCCCTCATCGGAGTCGCTTTCGGATTGGGTTTCATTTTCGGCCCACCCATTGGCGCCTTGAGCGCGCACTGGGGCCTTGCAGCCCCGGGCTGGGTCGCTGCGGGTCTTTGCACCGTCAACCTCATTGCCGCGTGGTTTATCCTGCCGGAAAGCTGGAAACCGTCTTCCATACCGGCGCCAAACCGCCCCCGTCTGGCCCAATGGTTCCACACGCTCAGTCATCCGCAGATTGGATTGCTCATCGGTTTGTTCTTTCTCGCGACTTTCTGTTTTACCTGCTACGAGACCACCCTTGCCTTGCTGGCCAATCGCAGATTCAACTATGACCAGGTCCACGTCGGGTATTTATTCGCCTATGGCGGAGTGATTTCCGCACTGGTCCAGGGTGGAATGATCAAGAAACTCGTCGCCCGGTTGGGTGAGCGGCGGATGATCATGGGAAGTTTCTTTCTAATGGCCTTGAGCATGGGCCTCCTGCCACTGGTGGGCAGTCTTGGCCTCTTCCTGCTCGCACTGGCCATCCTGGCCTTGGGCACAAGCATCAATCGCCCCCCCATCTTTGGCCTCATTTCCATCCTGACCCCGGCATGGGAACAGGGAGCCACTCTGGGCGTGGCCCAAAGCGTCAGCAGCCTTGCCCGCATTTTTGGTCCCATGTTTAGCGCCGTGCTTTTCGAACACCATCCCGCCCTGCCCTACCTCATCTGCGCGGGCATCTCCCTCGTGGCGGGTTTTCTGACCATGCGCCTGCTTCATGACGCGCCGGTCCACCAACCCACCACCGTATCAACAGCTTCCTGAAAGCCTGCCCTCTGTTACAGGAATCAATCCCCGGCTCTTCCCGGTGATCGAGCGTCCACCTCCGGGCGTCACCACAAACGTGTTCTCGATTCCCACCATGCCCACGCCTTCAATCCCATGCTTGGGCTCCAGAGCCAGCACCATGCCTTCCTGCAACGGCTCGTCAAAACCCTCCGCAATCACAGGCGGTTCGTCGATCAACAGGCCCACGCCGTGCCCGATGAATTTCACCCGTCGCTTTCCAAACCCCATGAAGTTCTTTAGAAACTCAGGACTTAAATCCTGCATCGTGCTCCGATAAATTTCGGACGGAATCGCCCCTGGCTTGAGCATCGACGCCACCCGGTCCTGAATCCCGACACACTGTTCGTGAATGGCCACCGCCTCCGCTGAAAGCGGACCCCCAAACGTGTAAGTCATCGTTTTGTCTGTGTGGTAGCCATCGATGCCAAACCCGGTGTCCACAAAAACCAAATCCCCTTTCCTGAGCTTGCGCGATCGGTCCCCCAGCAACGGCACGGCCGGACTGATGCCCCGGTTGCCGCCCGGACCGTCAAAGCAGGTTGGGCAAAGCGAGTTTACCCCAAAGCCAAGCTGCCCCACCAACCCCTCAGTCCCGAACATCCCAAATCGAAGGATCCCATGATGCCCCTCGGCCATCATGATGGAATACAGCTCAACGCCCAGATCCACCTCGCTCATGCCTTCCCGCAGGATTTGCGGCACACGCTCTTCCAGCACAAGCCCGTGTCGCATCCCCACCTCCTCCAGCAAGGCCAGCTCGTAAGGGCTCTTGACCGAACGGACCACGCCAAGCGCCACGTCCGCCGCACGGACATCGGCAAATGGAAAATGTTTGCGAAACCGCTGATAAAGCGCCAGCGGCACCAGCTCTGTCTCCAGGTAAACCGTTTTCGGCAGCGGGGTGATCGATCCCGCCGCATCCCGGAATCCCTCCATCGGCTTGATCTGCGGAAACGCCGATTCTTCACGCGCCCGCTCGCAACTGCGCCGCACCCAGAACACAGCCTCCCCGTTTCGTGGAATGAGCAGCATTCCCTCCTGGATCGTTCCCGTGTAATAATACAGGTTGATGCGCCCGAATATCGCCGTTATCTCCCACTCCGGGCATCGGGCATCCATCTCGGCCCGGAACCGTTTCATCCGGGCATCCAATTCTGTCAAAGGCACATTTGTCATACGCTCCACATTAAATGCCGATGTTTTGTATGGCAGCGCAACCTTTTGTATTTGTGTATTTCACGGAAAAACAACCCGCCTCAGCTTGGAAAATGAAACCGATGCTTCCCCGACGCGTCGGACGAGGCTGGGCATGTGGGCCGCGAAGCACGCGCGGCGAAAGGATTGAAGTGAAGGGTGCAGAACCTTTTCTTGGATCTGCACCCGTTGCCTGATTACAGAATGTTTATGGCTTGGTCGCCGGGATGGCGCGAATCTTGATGTTCCGGAAGGACACCTGGCCGTGGTCACCCTGCAGCGCGATATATCCCGCATCCGCCTTCGCAAATTTTGGCATGCTCGCGAACTTGCTCTTGGCCACGCGGGCCTTGAAATCGTCACTGCCGAGAACATATTCGAAATACGTCACGCCATTGATCTCATGCACACACTTCTCGGGGGTGATGAGCAGGCGGATGTGATTCCATTGTCCAACAGGCTTGGTGGCATCCAAATGCTTACCGGTTTTGGCATCGATGGGCGGCTCATAAAGAGCATACAACCAACCGCAGCGCACCTGGTCGGCCGCCTTGACGTTATCTTCCAGTTGAAACTCCGGTCCGGTGGCCCAGGCTGCACCCCCTTCGTCCGTGACGTGATACATGATCCCGCTGTTGCCGGCCTCGGAGATGTTATAATCGATCTGGAGCTCGAAAGCGCCGTATTTGTCAGGCGTGACGATATCGCCTGCGTTGTGAGGATCCACACAAACGAGCGCCCCATCCTTCACCTGCCAGCCCTCTTTGATCCCCTGCTGTTTGAAGTTATGCCATCCGCTGTAATTAGTGCCATTAAAGAGCAGTTTCCAGCCCTGGGCTTTTTCAGCGTCGGTGAGCGTGTTGGGTGTTGAATCAGCCGCGGTGGCCACCATGGCTCCGGTCAGGCTGAGCATCGCAATCAATGAAAGTATTCGCTTCATATGGAACCCATTGATACGCCATAACCGTTTATCCCTTCAACAGGAATATGCTTTCGAGAACCTGCGTCGACAAACACGACAAGGCAATCTCAGGAAAAGGGCACAGATGCCTGGTCGGTTCGCTGGCAACCAACAATCGTGGTGGAAACAAACTATATCCTTTTTCGAGCCTCCTCTCGTGATCCAGCCTTTGGGCTAGGACCGATGAAATCCGAAAAGCTCGACAGGAACTCCGTCTTCCAATAACAGTAAGCTTTGTGAGGTCAATTAGAATGACAGGCATTATTTTAATCATTGTGGGATTGATATCAGTGATCTGCGGAGTCCTTTTGATCTTAACAGGAAAAAACGTCTCCACAGCATCTCACCTAGACCACTCTAACGTCCTTGTTGCCAATGAAATCTCAAAAGACGCTAACAAGGAAAAAGGGATTTGCTTTGAACAATATGTGGTTCAAAAGTTTGACCGACGATATTTCAATACTAAGGAGTGGCGGGGTGACAAATTTACCAACGGCATTTACGCCGAATCCACGCTTTTTCCTGACCTTCAGATGGAGTTTTCGAATAAAGGTGTCACCGAGGAATTTGCAGTCGAATGCAAATACCGAACCGACTATTTCCAAAACGCAATTGAACTAAGGCAAGATCAACTCGACAACTATAGAAGATTTATGGAACAGCGAAAAATGCCGGTTTTCATTGTGATCGGCATTGGAGGACAGGCAGATAATCCAGCCGAGTTTTTCATCGTTCCACTGAAGGATGCAACGTCTGGATTGTTCACACGAGATAAACTGCAAAGTTTTCAAAAACGGGATATAAGCAACAACTTCTATTATGACACCCACAGGAAAAGCCTGAAATAATTTATTTTGGTCCGCGCGGACTTTATTCCAAGGCGGATTGGATTCGTTTGCAGACCTGGGAGGTGTTTGAGGAAGAGGAAAGTTTTTAGTGTGTTTCCTTTCATGTCAGTAATCACTGGGACGCGGCGACATTCCCAACAGGCGAGCTTGCAGCCGCAGGCCTTTTCCGCCATGATGCCCATGCAATCAAACACGCTGAATCGTTCAGAGAAAACGGCCATGCCATGAATCATCTCGCTTCTTTATTTCGGGCAACCATTGCCTTCATCATCCTGTTCACCGCTGCGGAAAGGCAGATTGTTGCAGCCAGCCAGACCGCCCTGGACCGCTACATTGCCGCGCCGGATACGAATTTTACGTGGTCTGTGATCAACACGGTGCGTGGGGACCATTACACCACGTGCGTGATTGAGATGACCTCCCAATCCTGGCTCACTGCCAAAGAGGTGGATCGGACGCTTTGGAAACACTGGATGACGGTGACCAAACCTGACGAGGTGAGCAGTTCCACGGCGCTGTTGTTCATCGGGGGTGGCGACAATGACAAACCCGCGCCCACCCAGGCCGATGGCAACACGATTCGCGCCGCGATGGCCACCAAATCTGTGGTGTGCGAATTGAAAAACGTCCCCAACCAGCCGCTGACCTTCAACAGCGACGGCCATCCCAGAGTCGAGGACGACCTGATCGCCTATACCTGGGACAAATATTTGCGCACCGGGGATGAGCGCTGGCCCGCGCGACTCCCGATGACCAAGAGCGCGGTGCGGGCCATGGACACGGTTACCGCCTTTTGCGCGGGCACCAACGGCGGCGGGATCACGATAGACAGCTTTGTCGTGGCGGGCGGTTCCAAGCGTGGCTGGACCACCTGGACCACCGCCGCTGTCGATCACCGGGTCAAAGCCATAGTGCCGTGCGTCATCGATCTCCTGAACATCGAACCCTCCTTCAAGCATCACTGGGAAGCTTACGGGGAATACGCCCCGGCCGTGCAGGATTACGTCAAGGCGGGCATCATGGAATGGCAGGGCACCACCGAATATCGCAACCTGATGAAAATCGAGGAGCCGTATGAATATAGCGACCGGCTGACCATGCCCAAATTCATCGTCAATGCCACCGGCGACCAGTTCTTCCTGCCCGATTCAAGCCAGTTCTATTTCCAGGACCTCCCCGGCACAAAGTATCTCCGCTACGTGCCCAATACCGACCATTCTCTCAAGAACAGCGACGCGCTCGAGACCCTTGTGACCTGTTTCTACGCCGTGATCAACAAGGTTCCCCTGCCCCAATTCACATGGGTTTCCGAACCGGACGGCACGCTGCGCGTCAAAACACAGGACAAGCCAGGAGCCGTCAAGCTCTGGCAGGCGACCAATCCCAACGCCCGCGATTTCCGGCTGGAAAAAATTGGACCTGTCTGGACGAGCACCGATTTGAAAGACGAGGGAGACGGTGTTTACGTTGGAAAAGTTTCCAAACCGACGCAAGGCTGGACGGCCTACATGGTGGAATTGACGTTTCCACGGGTCGGTCTCCCGGCCCCATTCAAATTCACGACCCAGGTGGATGTGATTCCAAACGTCACCGCCTACAAATTCAAACCTGCAGAACGAAAGGTCACCTACCCGGCACATTGGGGAATGGGGGAATAACCTGCAGACGGATTGCGATCCGGCCCAACGGCATCGCGGTCCGGGCCAACGGCCCGCGATCCCTCAGCCCAGTCCGCAGGGCTGGATATGCTCCCGCGCGCACAAATTCCAGCGCCCCACCGAAAGCCGACGTCGCCTAAAAGCCCGAAACTTAGTGCGAATGCTCACTCAATGAAAAAGGAATGGGGATCATCCATCAGTTTGTTTAAGGAGTCGTTTGGAACTTTGAAATTCTATTTCCAAACGCCCTCAGCTCTCCTCATCCGAACCACCGTCCCTGGCCATATTCTTCGTTTTCATTGAGACGACGAGCGTCCGTTCCTGAATGGCGGATGGTACTGGCGATGCGGTCGCGGGCAAATTCACCTGCCACCACTCGTTGGTCTGGCCAACGGTCCACGGTGTCGAGGCTGCACAAGAATCCAATGCCTCGTCCAAAGCCAGAGCGCTGGCCGGTCTGCCCGCTTTTTCCTTGGCCAGACAGGCAAGTATCAAGGCCTCAAAACTGGCTGAAAAGTGTGTTGCTGCCATCTGCGAAGGGCTTGGCGGAGGGGTATTGGTCTCCCGGTCAAACAAGGCGGCAAGCGTTTCCGCCTCAAAGGGCGGACGTCCGGTTAGCATGAAAAAGCCGAGAGCGCCCAGGGAATATAAATCGCTGTGGGCATCGACTTGATCGGGATACCGGATTGCTTCCGGAGACATGTATTGCGGTGTGCCGATCGCGGTATCCGTCATGGTCAGCGACATTTGCAGGCGCTGGTCGATGGCCTTGACCAGGCCGAAATCGACAACCTTGACCACGTCGCACTGACCGCCGCGGCGATTCAACAAAACGTTGCCCGGCGAGATATCGCGATGGACGAGTCCCATGCCATGCGCCTCGGCAAGCGAACCGCAGATTTGCCGCATGATATGAATGACCCGGCCTTCGGGCAGCGGTCCAAATCGCCCGATCAAATCGCGCAGGCTGATCCCATCCAGATACTCCATGGCATAATAAAAAAGCCCTTCCTCAGTGTGACCGTAATCATAGATGGCCACGGTGTTCGGATGGGTCAAAAGACTGGTGGTTTGAACCTCGCGCTCGAACCGTGCGATGGTCAAATCGCTCGTGATGGCCGGTTTGAGAATCTTCAGCGCCACCGGACGCCGCAACAGCACATGGCGGGCGCGATAGACCATCGCGAAACCGCCTTCGCCTATGGGTTCTTCAAGAATGTATTGACCGAGTTTGCCACCCGTAATGGCCGCCTGGCGCGCCTGGCGCTGGAACCGCCGAACCCACGGCACCGCTGCCAGTGTCACCAATGCCCCGATCACGGACATTCCCGCGGAAACATAGAACGATATGTAGAGAATCTGGAGCGGTTGATAAGCCTCCGCCCGATCCACTTTGGTCGCGATTCCCAGATCGAGTTCCGGCAGCCAGGTCCACGCCGCCAGCACCTCGACACCCCGATAGTCCCGGTGACCTTTGACATCCACGCCCGCGCGGTGTTGAACGGCCTCGGTCACAAGATGAATCAGCGGCCATTTGCCACGGCGGAGCTCTGGATGTCCGCCCGCCGGAAGGTCCGCCCCCGGATCGCGGAGCGATAAATTGAGGATGGCCTCTTCTTCCGCGCCTTCCGGCAGCAATCCCAGATCCCTGAGTTGCGGTTCGAACCTTACTGCGGAAGCCAGCAATCCCTGCCTGTTGAAAGCGAGCGTTTCTCCGCTGGCGCCCAAACGCGCGACCGACAGAATTTCGCTAAAACCTTTTTCCGGAGGCAACCGCAGTCCGATCGCCGCGATGACCCGCTGCTGCGCGTCCCGCAATGGGGCCAGCACCAAAATGATCGGCACCCCGGCGCGACGCACTCCATTCTCGTCGGGCACCATCACCCGACTGGGGAACGGCGCTGTCACAAATGTTCTGCCGGCCATGACTTTTGAGAGTGTCGGAATCAGGTTCGTTCCAGCCATGCCACCAATCAGTTGATCGACGCCGGAAGCGATGAACCGACCGCCGGGTGTGATCAAGGTAAAATCCGCGTAGTCGTGACTTTCCATCAAAGGCCGGATGCTTTCGCGCAGCGCAGTCAGGTAGGGGCTGACCAGCAAATCCCTGGAAGTGGTTTCCTCACTCTGGGCCAGTTGCAGCAGCCCCTGGGCGGGCGCAAGAATATCCGGATCGGCCGCAACGGCCTGGGCATCGGCCACATGCGCTTCCAGCCACATGCGCATCGCTGTGACGTTGGCCTGCAGCAGGACATCCAATTCGCTCGCGAGATTGGTGGTAATGGCGGATTCCACGCCATTGCGCACCCATATCCCAATTGCCGCAGATGCCAATAATCCCAGGACCGGCCAGATCCAAAGCCACCGACGAAATAATGGATTCCCTCGAACGAACCTGCTCGCGGGGATTCTTTTCATGGCATCCGTGAAAGACGTTCGCATCCTAAGACATTGTGCCTTAACTCATCGCATTGTCAAAGTCACGAAAATCGTGTCACCGGCCATCCAAAATGTCCCGCAGCAACGCGCAATCACAATCAGCGTCCCGCGCCACCCCTTACTCGCGCTCTTGCAACGCGCCGCAAACTGGCTAACCTATCCGATTATGCGAATTTTATCGGGCATACAGCCATCAGGCACTTTGCATCTCGGCAATTATTTCGGGATGATGAAGCCGGCCATCGACCTCCAGACACGGGGCGAGGCCTATTATTTCATCGCCAACTACCATTCCATGACCTCGTTGTTCGACGCCGCCAAACGCCGTCAGAACTCCCTGGACGTGGCCCTGGATTTCCTGGCTTGCGGGCTGGATCCTCAAAAATCGGTCTTCTTCAAGCAATCGGACGTGCCGGAAGTCACCGAGCTGGCCTGGATTCTGACCACCATCACCCCTATGGGCCTGCTTGAACGCTGCCACAGCTACAAGGACAAACTGGCACGTGGTATTTCCCCTTACCACGGTCTTTTCGCCTACCCCGTGCTGATGGCCGCGGATATTTTGATCTACGACTCCAACATTGTCCCTGTGGGCAAGGATCAGAAGCAGCATGTCGAGGTCACCCGCGATATCGCCATCAAGTTCAATCTGCAATATGGCGACACTTTCGTCGTGCCGGAACCGGAAATCCGGGACGAAACAGCCGTGGTGCCCGGCCTGGACGGTCAGAAGATGAGCAAAAGCTATGGGAATGCCGTCGATATTTTTGGCGATGAAAAGGCCATACGCAAAAAAATCATGAGCATTGTCATGGACAGCCGCTCCCCCGCCGAACCCAAGCCTGACGCGGACAAAAACCTGGCGGTTCAATTGCTTAAGCTCGTGGCCCCCGCCGACGTTTCCGCCGATTACGAGAGCCGTCTGCGCGCGGGTGGATTAGGTTACGGAGACCTTAAAAAGGCCCTTTTTGAGAACTATTGGAATTTCTTTGCCCCGGCCCGCGCCAGACGCGCCGAGCTTTCCGCCAACCTGGATTATGTCCATCAAGTGCTGAAAGAAGGCGCCACCAAAGCCCGCGTCATCGCCCAAAAGGTGGTGCAGCGCGCGAAACTGGCCAGCGGCCTGGATTGAGCCTGCGGGAAGCCCCATGGGCTGCGGAATATTTGGTCCGGATGCGTTCTTGCTAATTTTCGCAACTCTGGTATGCGTTAAGCCAGAATATCAACGACATGCAACACGACGCCCTGGTCATCGTTCCCACGTATAACGAACGGGACAATCTTCCCGCGCTGGTCGAACGCGTTCTGCGATTGCCAGTTGATGTCGATCTACTCATCGTGGATGACAATTCGCCGGACGGCACTGGCAAGCTTGCGGACGAAATAGCCGCCGCCCAGCCCAAGCTTCAGGTGTTGCATCGCGCCGAGAAAAGCGGCCTGGGTCGCGCTTATTGCGCCGGATTCGATTGGGCATTAAAGCATGGCTATGAATTCATCTTCGAGATGGATGGCGATTTCTCCCACAATCCCGACGATATCCCGGCCTTTCTCAAGGCCGCGCAAAACGCGGACCTGGTCCTGGGTTCCCGCTACAAGAACGGCATTCGGGTCATCAACTGGCCGCTCAAACGGCTGATGCTGAGCATGGCGGCCGCCAAGTATGTTCAGGTCATCACTGGGATGCCATTTTCGGACCCGACCGGCGGTTTCAAATGCTTCCGCAGGCGCGCCCTGGAAGCCATTGACCTCAAGGCTGTGCGCTCCAATGGTTACAGTTTCCAGATCGAGATGACCCACAAGATCTGGCGAAAGGGACAAACCGTGGCGGAAGTGCCCATTGTTTTCACAGATCGCTTTCAAGGAACCTCGAAGATGTCCGGTCATATCGTTTGGGAAGCGATTTGGATGACGTGGAGGTTGCTTTTCCAGAATGGGTTGCGCCGCTCACCTCGTCCAGAGGCTTGATGCGCGTTAGACAAATGCCCGACAGGGCCTATATTGGGTTTGTCAGTACTGGTGCTAACCACAGCTAATGGGACTAGTCGGTTGTAGATCAAGAAGGGGAGGGTCCGGCCATTGTCTGCCAGTAGGCGCCTCTAGTAACGTCATGTACTGTGATGGAGATTTGTCTATGAATTCGATGCGCGTCCTAATCCTCGAGGACTCCAATGAAGATGTTTTATTGCTGGTGCGGCAACTCAGCAACCAGGGATACAACTTCGATTATAAACGCATCGAAACCCCCGTCGAACTGGCGACCGCCCTGGATGTTTGCAGGTGGACAGTCATACTCGCGGATTATTCCATGCCCCTTTTTACCGCCTTCGAAGCCTTGGCCATGGTCCAGGAACGAAAGCTGGACATTCCATTCATTATCGTCACAGGAGCCATCGGTGAAGAAGCCGCCGCCTCGATCATGAAACTAGGTGCGCATGATTTGATCCTGAAAGATAACTTTGCCCGTCTGGGCCCGGCGATCGACCGCGAAATCAAACAGTGCGAAATCCGGCGCGAGAAACGGCGCATCGAGGAGGCCCTCCGACAGAGAGAGGAGCAACTGGGCATGGCCCTGTCCGCAGCGCAAATGGGAACCTGGCAATGGGAGATCGAAACGGACCGACTCACATGGTCCCCCGATGCCTCCGCGCTGATCGGCCGAAATCCCATTAACTGCAACATGACCTATGAGGAGTATCTCCAGATGGTGTTTCCCGAAGATCGGCTGCCACTGGCTCATACCATTCAATCCGCTCTGGAAAATCTACTCGATGACGAACCCATCGAATTGGAATTTAGACTCTCAGACGCTTCCAATGAGGAAAGATGGTTCCAATGCAAAGGTCGCGTCATTCGCACTTTGACGGGCCGCCCCGTGAGATTGGCTGGCGTTTGCGCGGATATTACGTATCGCAAACGGACTGAAAAGGAGCGTGAAATGCTCATCAATCAACTCAAGGCCACCATCACCAACGTCAAAACCCTTACCGGCCTGCTGCCGATCTGCGCGAGTTGCAAAAAAGTGCGGGACGATCAGGGCTACTGGCACCAGGTGGAGGAATACTTGCAGGAGCATGCGTCCGTGAATTTTACCCACGGCATCTGCCCACAATGCGCCCAAACGCTTTATCCGGAAGTTTTCGACAAGGCCAATGCAGGATAGAACCCTCAGGAGCTTGCGCTGGTGTAATATCTTAAAGCCACCCGCCAGCCCACCTCGGAAACAACGAAGCACACCGCGCACATCAGCAGTAACAGAGCCATTTCTCCAGGCTGGCTCAACCGCTGGACCAATACTTTGGTTGGCACATTGGCCACAAGCAGCATGGGCAGCACCATTGTGAAAAACGCCTTGAACAAACCGTTAAAGGCCGCGTCTGGCAAACGGGCGATGTTGAACAAATTGTAATATCCCCACACCACGCTCTGCGCGCGGATGGTCCAGAAGCTCACGCTCGAAAGCAACAGCATCAGTGAGTAGTGAATGATCACGCTCGCGCCGCACAGCAGCACGAAACCCGTCATTTGTGCCAGTGTGGGTGCCAGATGCAGTTGATGGGCCGCATATCCCACCACGACCAGGGCCGACACCGCATTGACAAATCCCCCCAAATCGACCTGGCGCAGCGATATCAGGAACCGCGTATTCACGGGCAGCAACAGCATGAAGTCCATTTTCCCGGTCCGGATGTGCTCGGACAGTTGAGCGCAATTGGTCAGGAATAGCGCGCCAAATGTCTGCTGCACAAAATGGCTCGTTCCCACCAGCAACACGACTTCCCACTGCGTCCAGGTGGCGATCTGATCCGTATGCTGGTAGATCACCGCCACAAACGCGAGTTGCAGGACGAACCACAGCATTTCGACCACGATCCACATTAAGAAGTTTGTCTTAAAACTCATCTCCCGCACCACGGAATTGCGCCACAGCGCCGCGTAAATGATCGCGTAACGCCGCAGTTTGGATTGGGGGCCTCTCGGGCGGGGATCCACGGTATCTTCTGATTTATTCCTGGTATTCATTGAATCAGCCTACCCGCCCACCGCTTCGTAATGTTTGATGCCCCGCCGCCAGGTCCACCGGGCGAGAACAAATATGGCCGTGACCCATAAGATCTGCATCGCCAGACCATGCCACAATGCCGTTGCGCTGACCTGCTCCAGGTAAATGCTCACCGGGAAAAAAAGTTGATAGGGAAACGGCGTGAAATTCAGAATCTGGGCAAGCCGCGGTGGCAGGATGTCCAGGGGAAACAAATGCCCCCCGGCAAGATTCTCAAACGCGAACACAATGAAGATCAGCGTCGATATTTCCAGCAGCCAGAAAGCCAGCATCGCCAGTGTGTAGGAAATTAGAAACTGCAGGATTGCCGTCAGGATCAGCGAGAATCCAAACCAGATCCAGGTCGCACCGTGAACCGGCACATAAATGAAGTGACGTTCATACAGTATGAACAGGGCCATCGGAATCACGGCAACCGCGAAATAAACCAGCCGCCCCGCTCCGAACAGGCAGATTCGGTAGGCCATGTAATCCATCGGCTTGAGCAGAAATTGGCTGATGTTGCCATCCTTGATGTCCGCGGCGATCTGCCAGTCGTCATCGGTCACCGCCGTCAGGGAATCCACCACCATCACCGCGAGGTAATAGGAGATCATTTTGGCCAGGTCGTAACCGGCCACCATGCCGCCTGTAGCCCGACTGGCGTAAACCGCCTCCCACAAAAACAAAATCGCCACCAGCGGCACCAGGGTCAGCACCCCGCGAAACAGGTAATTGGCGCGATAAACCAGCGTGTTCTGAATCCCAATATTGACGATGTGCCAATATTTTCTCACGAGCCCACCTGGTTATCGCCCGGTTGGGTCCGGTAATGCAACACCGTCACCTTTTCGATCGTCACCAGACCTCCTCCCATCATTGCATCCAGGATCGGCAGGAAGGAGTTAATCTTCTCCTCGCTATCCACAATCTCAATGATCACTGGCAGGTCCTGGGATAAACGCAGGATCTTAGCGGTGTGCAAACGGCTGTTGATTCCAAATCCCATCGCGCCACGCAGCACCGTGGCCCCCGCCAGGTGCAGCTCCCGCGCTTTGAGAACGATCGCCTCATGCAAAGGCTGATGGCCGCAACGGTCGCTTTCGCCAATGAAGATGCGCAACAAAACCGCTTCTTTCGGAATTTTCATTTATTGGCCCTTCATCTGATTCAAACTCATCGCGCACACGTGACCCAGCCATACGGCCGCCATGCAGCCCAGAACGGATCCCGCCACGTTCAGTGTTGCGTTGAGCCAGTCGCCGTCGCTCATCAAATGGAGCGTTTGCAGGCTGAACGATGAAAACGTCGTGTAACCGCCGCAAATACCCAGCATCAGAAAATCACGGGCCATGGGGCTGATCCACATGCGCCCCTGCGGTAGCGTCATCGCTCCGATGAACCCGATCAGGAACGAACCGCTCACGTTGACGACCAGCGTGCCCCAGGGAAACGAGGGGCCCATGCGCAACGCCACCCAACCGGATAACCCGTAACGCATCATCCCGCCAATCGCGCTTCCAACGCCGATCCAAAAGTAGTTTAACATACAAAACGCCTTTGCGCTGCCACAGGCCAGACCAGGCCAGGCCAGGCCCCCATGCCAGCCGGTCCACGCTATGGTTCCGGCGCCTCACCAGGCATTTCCCGGGCAGCCTTGAAAGGGTTGCCCGTGTCGGCCTTCGTTTACAGCGCTTCCAAAGCCGTCTGTGTCTGTTGGCGTTTGGCCTGCCATTCGGTCAACCGCTTCCGATGCTCCTCAAGCACCTCGGGCGGAGCCTTCTGTGTGAACGCGGGATTGTTCAACCGCTGGTTGGCCCGCTCGATCTCCTGGTCGATCTTTTCCAGCGCCTTGGCCAGACGCGCCTTCTCCGCGCCCACGTCAATCAAGCCTTCCAGGGGCAGATAAAGCTCGCCCAATTCCGAACGCACCGCCGGCGTTCCCTTGGCCGGAACGAATTGAGCATCCATGACCAGCGGCTCCGCATTGAGCAGCAGTTTGAACACCTCGGTTTCATACTCGGACATCGGGGTCGCCGGTTTGAACACATATTTGACTTTCTTGCCGGACTGAATATTTCCCTCCCGCCGCAGATTCCGCCCCTGGGAGATCAATTCGTATTTGGCGTTCACGGATTTTTCGTCCTCTTCGATCAACCCATAATGCGCCTTGAAGTCTTCGTCCAACGGCTTGGGCCAGTGCGCAAACATGATCGTCCGTCCGCCCTGGTCGTCGGGAAGTTCCTGGCAATATCCCATCCCATGCCACAGTTCCTCTGTGATGAACGGCAGGAATGGATGAAACAGGCGCAGCATGTGCGAGAGCACGAAGTCGATGACCGCCAGCGTATTGGCTTTCTGCGCCGCATCGTCACTCTTGAACACCGCCTTGGAGGCCTCGATGTACCAATCGCAATACTCGTTCCAGAAAAAACGGTAAAGCACCGATGTCACCTCGCTGAAGCGGTATTCCGCGTATGCCGTGTCAATCTCACGAATCGCGCGGTCCAGCCGCAACAATATCCATTTATCGTCGCTCGTGAGCCGCTTGGAATCGATCTCCCCTTCCACTTCCCCGCCTTGCATCTGGCGGAATCGGCAGCCGTTCCACAATTTATTGCAGAAATTGCGGCCCAGTTCGACGTGCTGTTCGTCGAACAGCAGGTCCTGGCCGAGCGGCGCCGAACGCATCACACCAAACCGCAGCGCGTCCGCTCCAAGCCGCGCGATCAGATCCAACGGATCCGGGGAATTGCCCAGGCTCTTGGACATCTTCCGCCCCTGCTTGTCCCGCACGATGCCCGTTAAATACACGTCACGGAATGGTTTCTGCCCGGTGTATTCGAACCCGGCCATGATCATTCGCGCGACCCAGAAGAAAAGAATTTCAGGCGCCGTCACCAGCACCGAGGTGGGATAAAACTTCTTCCGCGTGGCCTCATCCATCGTGGCGAACGGCCACAACCAGGACGAAAACCAGGTGTCCAGCACGTCTGTATCCTGCTTCCAATCCGCTCCCGGCGAAGCAACCTGGCACTTGATTTCCTTGCCCCGGTACCACACCGGAATGCGATGCCCCCACCAAAGCTGGCGGCTGATGCACCAATCCTGAATGTTCCCCAGCCAGTGGTCATACACCTTCGACCAGCGTTCCGGGAAGAACCGCAGGTCCCCGCTCGACACCACCTGCCGCGCCTTTTCCTGGCTCGGATATTTCAGGAACCACTGCTCGGACAAACGGGGCTCAATGGGAACATCCGCTCGCTCGCTGTAGCCCACATTGTTTTGATAAGGTTCCTCCTTCTCAAAGAGGCCCATCTCACCCAGCAATTCGTTCGCTTTCTTCCGCGCGGCAAACCTCTCCATGCCCGCAAGGTCGGTCCCGGCTTTTTCATCCATCGTTCCGTCGGCCTTGATCACTTCGATAAAGCCTAGCTTGTGCCGTTGACCAATCTCGAAGTCCGTCTTGTCATGCGCGGGCGTCACTTTCAACACGCCGGTTCCGAATGTGAAATCGACCAGCTCGTCCCCAATGATTGGGATGAGTTTCTGTTGCAGCGGTAATTCACACGGCAACGGCCGAATGACCATTTTGCCAATGTAGCGCGCATAACGCGGATCCTTGGGATTGACCGCAACCGCTGTATCCCCGGGAATCGTCTCCGGCCGGGTGGTGGCAATGGTGAGGAATGTGCCCGGTTCGTCGGCCACTTCGACCTTGAAATAATACAGGCCGCCCTTCTGCGGCTTCATGATGACCTCTTCGTCCGACAACGCCGTCTGCGAGACCGGACACCAATTGACCATCCGCTTGCCGCGATAGATCAGCCCTTTGTTGTAGAGATCGACAAAGGTTTCCGCAACGCGGCCGGAATATTCGGCGTCCATCGTGAAACGCTCGCGCGACCAATCGCAGGAGCAGCCCAGTTTTTTCAACTGGTCGATGATGATCCCGCCGTGCTTCTCCTTCCACTGCCAGACCCGCTCGATGAATTTCTCACGGCCCAGGTCATGCCGGCTCAGTTTCTCATCTTTTTTGAGCCGTTTTTCCACCACGACTTGTGTGGCGATCCCGGCGTGATCGGTGCCCGGCAGCCAGAGCACTTCGCACCCTTCCATCCGGGCCTTGCGCGCCAGAATGTCCTGGATGGTGTTATTGAGCACATGCCCCAAATGCAGAATGCCCGTGACGTTGGGCGGTGGTATGACGATCGAAAAAGCCGGTTTTGTGGATAGCGCGTTTGCCTTGAAACAACCCTGATCCAGCCAAAATTGATGCCAGCGGGATTCCACGGCCTGCGGTTCGTATGCTTTGCTGATTTCTGACATAAAAGTCTCTTGGGAGAGGTTAATCCTCTTTCATTAAAAAATATTCGATGCTGTCGCAGAGCGCCTGAAGGCTCGCCTCTATGATATTGCCGCTCACACCCACAGTGCCCCAGTCCTCGCGGCCGTCCCCGGAATCGATCAGGACGCGCGTCTTGGCGGCAGTGCCGGTGGTTGAATCCAGGATGCGCACCTTATAATCGTTCAATTGGATGCGCTGCAATTTGGGATAAAACTTTACCAGGGCCGAACGCAACGCACTGTCCAAGGCGTTCACTGGTCCATCCCCTTCCGCCACGGTATGCGCGGTCTCTTCCCCCACCCTCACCTTGATGGTCGCCTCGCAGATCGAATGATTATTCGAGCGGCGCATGGACACATGGTAGGCCTCCACTGAAAACCGAGGCTGGGTGTCGCGAAGCTTTTTGCGGATCAAAAGATATAGCGACCCCTCCGCCGCCTCGAACTCAAAGCCGTCGTGCTCCAGTTCCTTGACATGATTGAGTATCGCCCTCAGTTCCGGTGTGTCGTTGTCGATCTTGAATCCCAATTCCTGGGCCTTCATGACAATATTGCTTCGGCCGGCCAGATCGCTCACCAGGACCCGACGCGTATTGCCCACCACCGAGGGGTCAATATGCTCGAAGCTGCGCGACACTTTTTGCACGGCATTGACATGCATGCCGCCCTTATGCGCAAAAGCGGTCAAGCCAACCCACGGCTGGCGCGGATCATGCCGGATATTGGCAATCTCATCCACGTATTGGGAAAGCAATTTCAATTTGCCCAATGACGACTCGGGCACGCACGCGCGTTTCATTTTGAACGCAAGATTGGGAATCACAGTCGTCAGATTGCAATTGCCCGTGCGCTCGCCATAGCCGTTGAGCGTCCCCTGCACCATGGTTGCGCCCAACTCCACGGCGCAAATGGCATTGGCGACTCCAAGGCCGATGTCGTTGTGCGAGTGGATGCCCAGTGGAGTCTTCACCTTGAGCTTGTAGGCCTCCACAATGCGTGCGATCTCGCTGGGAAGACTCCCGCCGTTGGTGTCGCACAGCGCTATGGAATCCGCGCCCGCCTTTTCTGCGGCGATCCAGGTGGCCATTGCATACTCGGGATTATCCTTGTAACCGTCAAAGGCGTGCTCCGCGTCATAGATGACCATCCGGCCCTTGTCCTTGAGGAAGCGGATCGTTTCACCGATCATCGCCAGATTCTCCTCAGGCGTCGTTCGCAATACTTCCTTCACATGCAACAGCCAGGTCTTGCCAAAAATGGTGACAACGGGCGTTTCCGCCTCCAGCAGCATGCGCACCTGCTCGTCGTCAGCGGCGCTGACACCCTTGCGTCGCGTCGATCCAAAAGCCGCCAGCCGCGCGTTCTTGAATTTCTTCTTTCGCGCCTGCTCGAAGAACTCGATGTCCTTCGGATTGGACCCAGGCCAGCCCCCCTCAATGTATTGAATGCCAAAGCCGTCAATTCGTTCGGCGATACGGAGTTTGTCCGCCACCGAATAATTGATTCCTTCACCCTGGCTGCCATCGCGCAAGGTGGTGTCGTATATCTCGACTTTGGGTTTCGTTACATCTGTGCCCATAGAAAAAAACATTTACGTCATCCAACCCCCGGATGCAAACCGCAAAAGAAGGAAAAGGAAAAATGAAAAGACCGTTGCGGTGGAATTTCCCCCGCAACGGCCGGTCGAAAAGCGCGATCGAAAAGCGTAATCGAGCCTGAATTCTATTGCGCCGGAGCCTCTCCAGCCGGTGCTTTGAGCACATCAGGCAGGGTGTCGGGATCCATTCCCGCAGCCGCCGGGGGGATGGCATTCGTCGCATTCGTGGTATTGGGCGCCGCGTCCGGTTTCTTGGGTGCGGCCATCAGTTCAGCCCGGGTCTTCAACAATGGATCCACGGTCCACTTTGAAACCACGTAGGTCCATTTTTCAAAGGCTTTTTCCTGCTTCAACTTTTCCTGAAGCTTCTCCTGGGAATCCTTGAACGCCTTGTCGAGCTTGTCCTTGTCCTCTTTCTTTTCATCCTTTCCAGCCACGCGCTCCTTGGCCAGATCGGCATTGACCGAAATCCGGATCGGATAACTCTCGTCATTGGTTCCCTTCCCAATTTGAACCACATACGTGAAATGATCGAACGTTGTCAGCGTGGCCGTGATCGGCTTGTCCAGACCCAGACTTTCCGGTTTGGCATCCGGGGCCACGACATCGCTAAAATTCGCAAACCCCAGGGCATTGCCCGCGCCTGCCGCCTTGCTCGCATCCAGCTCCTCACCGGCCTTTTTATCGGCCAGCTTCAATTCGCCGCCTTCCGTGTCACGGGTCAGCTTCCAACTGTTGGTGCCCTCGGGAAACTCGACGTTCACGGACTGAATCTTCTCCACTTTGACAAAGTCCTTTTGCAGCCACTGCTCCGGCTTGGCCTCCACATTGGCCAGCGCATCCCCAATGACCCACACGTTCTGAGCCGCTCCAGCGTCCGTCACCATCACATAGCGGCCATCGGGAAAGCCGCCTTCGTCCATTCCCATCGGATTGGGCGCCGCCCCCTGGCGCATGTGCTTCTTTCCAAGCAACAGGGATTTGACCACCTTGCCTCCCTTGTCCTTGAATTCCACCAGCGTGCCTGTATTCGTTCCCTTGCCCGGGGCGGGAGCCACCAGGTCAAGCCGCGCAAATTGCGATGGCCCGACCTTGACCCGCTGCACCCCTTTCAACTCCCACATTTTGCGGAGCAGCTCCTGGATTTCGGAAAAACTCGCGGGGTAATTCGCCCGGTCCCGCACTTTCCACACATCGTCGCCCTTGACGAGGTTAAGTTCGCCACTGGCTTGTTTGATGGTAATTTGGGCCACTTCGTTCAACGGAAATTGACCCAGTAGTTTTTCGTCGCCGACCCGGTCGGATGCCTGCCAGGAGGCCGTGTTACGCTGGTGCAGGAACAAGCCCGCCCCGCCCAGCACGATCACCAAAACGATGAGAATCGAGAGTTGTTTGAGGTTCATTTTGCCGCGGTCTTTTTGCGTTTAAACAGCGCCAGCGCGATCCCGGACATCGTCACAAGGAACGGCATGCCGGCAATATTGATCCATTCCAGACGGGTTTCCAGCGATTCGATGTCACGGCGCAGACTCTTGCGCACGTCCTTGAGTTCCTTTTTCACCTTCGCTTCATCCTGCCGGAATTGTTGAATCGCATTCTGTTGTTCAGGCGAGAGAATGAACCGCTGGCCGCCTTCCTTCTTGGTCTGCATTTCGTTGAGCTTCTGCTGCGTGTCGGCCAGGCTCTTCTCCAGGTCCTTGATCCGGTTGCGATACTTTTCATCCGCCTCGGTCTGCATGCGTTTGACCACCGTAAATGGACGCGTCATCGTGGCCCGGCTTCGGACGCCGATCAGATTCTGATCGCCCCCCATCTGGTCCACCACATTTTGCATCAAATTCAGATTCGCGTTGATCGGGGTCACAATCTTCTGCCCGAGAAAGTTCTGCACCTGCACGCAGAACTGGTCGTAAAGCATGTCCGCATCCGCCACCAACACCACCGCGCCCTCGCTCTTGGATTCTTTCAGCGACGGTTCGGCAGGCGCTTCCTTTTTGTCCGCCGCCGCCTTGGCGTCCGTTACATCCTTGGGCTGGCCCTCGGGAAACGCCGTCTTGAATTTGCCTGTCAGGCGCAGTGCCAGCGCGTATTGTTTGCCAGTGGCGGAGAATTCCTTGCTCAACTGTTCGCCGGAGAATTCGGCCATCATCTTATCGACCAATTGACCTGAGGTGGTGGTTTGAATCAAAACCGTCTTTTTCAATCCCTCGGCGGGCGTTCCCGTGAAACCGCCCGGGAACGGCATCACCAGATTATCGATCTGGCTGGTGACCACGTCATTGGTATCCATCGCTTCCTGCGTCAAGGCCAGCACGGCGGGAGCGACTTCCGGCTTGCCGCCCCGGTTGATGCGCGCCGCGTAATCCAGATCAGCCACCACCTTGCCCTTGTCCATTTCGATGCCCCAGGCCTTGAGCAGCTTGTCCAGCGTCGCCCCGCTCCCCATATTGCGCTGCATGGGATTGCTCGCCGCCGTCCGGCTGTCCACCAGCGACAGCGGATCCAGGAACGCCACCAGCTTGCCCCCGCGCAACACGAACTGATCGATCGCATACTGCGTCTTGTCCGTGATATCCTTGGGATAAACCACCACCAGCACCTTGATGTCGTCTTCGATTTTTTCCGCCGTCATCTCCACCTGCTTGACGGTGTAATCCCGCTTCAATTCCCCGACGAACACCCACGGATCCTGGCGATTCGGACGCCCCATTTGCATCGACATGGGGTCGAACGCCCCAAAGACCGGCAGCGCACTCATGACCCCGACGACCGGCTTCTGCGTTGTCGTCACCTGTGAAATGGCGCGCGACACATCGTACTCGAGTTGACGCTCCCGGTCCGGCGTCAGGAATGGCACCGAAACCTTTTCATCCAGGCAATTGATCGCGATTCCCAAAAAGATCTTCTCGCCGTTGGCAGCCATCTGTCCCTCGATTCCGTCCAGGTTGGCGGAATCCTCCGCGTCTGAATCCGGCTGGGGATCCAATTTCTTGATCTCGATATTGCCGTTGGCGGCCTTGCGGTATTCCTCGAGCAAATCCTCGACCTGCTGGGCGTAGGTCTTCAAAAACACGGGCATCGTGCTCGCATTCTGTGTGCAATAAAATCGGATTTGCACCGGCGTATCCAACTTCTTGAGAATATTGCGTGTCCCGTCCGAAAGGGTGAATAGCCGGTCCGAGGTCAGGTCGAATCGGTGTTTAACCGCGCCGCTGATGACATACACCGCCACCAGGATCAAAAACATGACAACCACACCGGCGCTCGAGAACAGATAGGTCGTGAAATTTGATTTCTTGTTCATTGCCATACATTCGCGCTAATTTTTTTCTCTCGCTCGCTTCGTCCCTCAACCCGCACGGTGGCTTCGAATGATCACGCCCGTCGTGAACAGTGAGAAGACAATCACTAGCAGGTAAAACAGAACATCCCGTGTGTCCAGAACACCCCGTTGGAAGCCCTCGAAATGGGTCATCACACTGAATGAGGCCACTCCTTCAACCATCCACGGTTTTGCCCATTGCTCCAGCATCGATGTCACCGGCGGCCATCCCGCCAGTATCAGAAACAGGCACCCCACCACGGACAGGATGAAGCTCACCACCTGGTTGCGCGTGATCGCCGAGGTCATGCAACTCACCGCAAGATACGCTCCAGCCATCAGGAAACTCCCCAGATAGCCGCAAATGATCGGTCCCGAATCCGGCCGCCCCAGGTAATTCACCGTCATGACAACGGGAAAGGTCAGGAATAGCGCCAGCGCCAGAAACACCCAGCTCGCCAGAAACTTCCCCACAATCGCCTGCCACGTCGTCACCGGCATTGTCAGCAACAGCTCCATCGTCCCCAGACGCCGTTCCTCCGACCATAGACGCATTCCGATGGCCGGCACCAAAAACAGGTACAACCACGGATGCCACAGAAAAAAGGAGGCCAGAGACGCCTCGCCCCGGTCAAAAAACCGCCCCACCATGAAGGTGAAAAATCCCGCCAACAACAAAAAGATGACGATGAACACATACGCGACCGGCGAGGCGAAATAGCCCGTCAACTCACGTTTTCCAATGGTTTTTATT
Source organism: Verrucomicrobiia bacterium (assembly GCA_963664225.1). GTDB lineage: Bacteria > Verrucomicrobiota > Verrucomicrobiia > Limisphaerales > UBA1319. The sequence goes on along the minus strand of OY760937.1, from coordinate 4,603,038 downwards.
GTTCCAATCGCGCTCATTTCACGTTCCCCCGGCTGGTCTCCGGCATTGTAATACTGCGAAACACCTCGTCCATCCTTCCTTCATCCGTGTGCAATTCCTCAATCTGGACGCCCTCCTTGTAAAGCGCTTCACCCAGATTCTTTGCGAACTCCCCATTGGGCGATTTTGCCGACGGATACGCCCGCACAGCCACCACGCCGGTTCCATCCTGCAGAATCGCCGTCTTGCCCACCCCGGAGACCTTCGCCAGCTTCTGCTCCAGAATCCCGGCGGCCAGGCCCCGCGCCTTGACCACCACCGTGGAGGCAACGTCGCTTCGCTGCTTGAGCTCCTGCGGCGTTCCATTGGCCACAATCCGGCCCCGGTCAATGATGATCACCCGCGAGCAAACCGCCTCCACTTCCTCCAGAATGTGCGTCGAAAAAACAATCGCTTTCTTCTGCCCCATCGTGCGAATCAACGACCGCACCTCATGTTTCTGATTCGGGTCCAGACCGTCGGTCGGCTCGTCCATGATCAACACATCGGGGTCGTGAATGATCGCCTGGGCAAAACAGGTGCGGTGCCGGTATCCCTTGGACAAGGTATCGATGCTCTGATGCCGCACCGGCTCCAAAAAGCAAAGCTCCAATGCCCGATCGACCGCCTTGCCTTTTTCCGTGCCGCTCATTCCGCGCAGCTCCGCGGCAAAACCCAGAAAACCGGACACGGTCATGTCCGCATACAACGGCGCGTTCTCGGGCAGATAACCGATCATTCTCTTGGCGGCGAGCGGCTCCGCGGACATGTCATGCCCGCCCACAAACACCGTCCCCGATGTGGCCGGAATGAACCCCGTCACCATCCGCATCGTGGTCGATTTGCCGGCGCCGTTGGGCCCCAGAAATCCCAGCACTTCCCCGCGTTCGACCGTGAAGGAAACTCCGTCCACAGCCACTTTCGGGCCGAATGTCTTTGTTAAATTTTGAACCTTGATCATTTCCAGTTCTCCGTGTCCCGTAAATCCCGCTTCTTTAACAACAGGCCGGGACCATTTGTCAAGCTCTCATAATCAATCGGAAACGCCCGCCCCGCAACTCATGTTCCGTTCTGAATCGTCTCACGTGCGTATCCGAATTGTTTAGACCGTGTTTTTAGAAAACGTTCAAAAAAAACAGAACAAGGCCGGTTGCGAGAAACAACCGGCCTATTCTCTAAATGGCGTCGCCCCCTGCTGAGGGCGGTCCTGCTACTTCATCAGCAGCATCTGGCGCGCCCGTTTGATCGAGCGGCCGAGCTGGCGCTGATAATGCGCGGGAAGACCCGTGTACTTGCGGGGCAGCAACCGACCCGCGTCGGTCACATACTGCCGCAGCAGATTCACGTTCTTGAAATCGACGGTGTCGAAGGTAAAATCAACCTTGGGCTTGGGCCTTGGGGTGCGATGCTCCATGGTACCCCGGCGTGAACCGCGCCCATCCTTGCGTTTTTCCGTGTTCGTTTTGCGTGGCATAACTTACTTGATTTCCCGATGCACCGTGTGACGGCGCAAAAACGGATTATATTTCTTGATCTCGATCTTTTCCGTCTTCAACTTTTTGTTGCGTGACGTCAAATAGCGTGACGGGGGTTTACCCTCTTTTCGCGCTTCCGTGCATTCCAATGTTACAGTTTCTCGGGCCATAAAAGTTTAGTGTTAAAAAACCGTTATTCTTTTTCCTTGGATGGCTTCTCCTCCACCTCGTCCTCTTCTTCAACTTCAGACACTCCGGCGTTATCCACGGTCCCCAAGGCTCCCAGGCGACGCTGTTTTAGCGCCCCTTCCTTCTCCAACTGCGACTGCGATTCCACTGTGAACCGCGTCCAGGGAATTGCCTCCAGGCGCGCCTTGGGAATCGGCTTGCCGGACAATTCGCATAGCCCATACGTCCCCCTCTGGATGCGTTTAAGGGCCTCTTCAATCTCGTAAATCGCGTCTTGATCCGACGATAGCAGGCTCAGCGCGAAATCACGATCGAAATTATCTGTTCCAGAATCGGCCATGTGCAGGCTGTAACCGCTGATTTCCTCGGCGGATTCCTTGGCCAGACCGCTCATCTGCCCAAGCAATCGCTCGCGCAAATCCAGCAAAATACGGTAAAACTTCTCCCACTCGGGCTTCACGTTGTCAGATGGAGTCCAATGCGCCTGACTGGGTGCCGTCCGCCCCAGAATCGACGCTAATGTGGCAGATCCCATCGATTTACCGCGCGCCTCAGGCGCCGCAACCGGTTTTTTAACGATGTTTTTTTTCGCTGTCACAACTCAATTAATACGATTACCTGTTTTTGCTTTTTTTGGCCACAACCTACGGCCTTGCCGTCCGTGAAACGCAGAATCTATCAAAGCCATTCTTAAGCGCCACAAAAATCTTCAACCTTTTTCAATGCACGCATACGCATTATGATTGTGAATGCTCTCCTGATTTTCCGCCTCCACCTTGTACCACGTCACATCCGGATGCGCATTCAGCCGCAACGCCACATTGCGAACCAAATCCTCCACAAACACCGGATTCTCATACGCCCGCTCCGTGACCGCCTTTTCGTCCGCCCTCTTCAATAACGAATAAAGCTCGCTGCTTGCGGATCCCTCCACCATCGCAATCACATCCTCTATCCAGACCGCCTGGCGCGAACGCAACGCCACTTTGACCGTCCCACGCTGATTGTGCGCCCCGTGCTTGCTGATCGCCTTCGAACACGGGCACAACGTCGTCACATTGGCCATGACCGTAAGAACGAAATCAATATCATGCCCGCAAGCCGTCGCGTCAAACCGTGCCGTATAATCCATCATCCCTTCCAAACCGGTGACCGGCGCCTTCTTTACCATGAAATAGGGAAATTCCATCTCCAGACGCGCCGTTTCGGACTTCAGCCGCGCCTGCATCGCGTGCAAAATATCCGCCAGGCAATCCACATGAATCACGTTGCCGTGTGCATTGAGAACCTCCAGAAACCGGCTCATGTGGGTCCCCTTAAATTCCTTGGGCAGATCGACATACATTCCAATCGTCGCAATCGTATTTTGGGATACCCGCGCCTTGTCCAGCACCTGAATCGGAAAGCGCAACCCCCGCACCCCCACCTGATCGATCCGCAGTTGCCGGTGATCTCGCTCGCTTTGCTTGTCCTGCATAATGGGCGCTGCGGAGGGCCTCTCAGTCATCGCCTTGAGCCCGCTTTCCGCCTCGATTGCATTGATCATTTTCATTTAAATCATCCAAAAGGTAGTCATAAGCGGACATTTTGCAAAAAATATCGGCAATCCTCTTTTGGCCGGGCGACAAGGTGCAGCTCGAACCACCTCGTTCTTCTTTATGGCAATGTGGTTTTCACCCAGCGGAGGTTTTTGAAACTAAATTTCACGAACTCACCTTTCAGACTGCATCCGATTTTAAGGCTCTTGATTTTATCCGGGTCCAGTTTTCCATTGTCATCAGGCTTGGACCAGCCCTGGCCATAAACGCCGGTGGATAGCACAGCAATGGCCTCCACGGTCTCCCCCGGCTTTGGCTGGGGGAGCAAATCAATCGCGTAACTGCTGCCGTTTTCCTCGTCCATGATGGCGCGGTACGTGCCCTCGCCTTCCAATGCAGTGAGCTTGACGACAAAGGCGTCGAAATCCGCCGCGGGTCGTTCATTCTTGTTCAGAGTCAGTATCGGATACACCCAGCGGTCGCCGGGGTTTAATTTCGCTCTGACCAGAATGGCGTTGCCCGAGTTGGTGAGAACCATCTCGCTGCCGCCGGAATTGAGCGGTTGCCAGCGGCTTTGGTTCGAAGAGGAAGGCAGGTTCAGGGCCTGTCCCTCGCGCAGCTTGAACGGAGTGGGCGTCACGCGCACCGAAAGGACAGGCTTTCCGGCATCCCCAAAATTTCCCTGGATTCGAATGGTCTCCACAAGGGCCGTGCTGCCAGAGTGACTATCAACAGTCAAAGGCAGCTCTTTTCGTTCTCCGGGCGCCAGTTCCACCCGGCTTGGAAACTGAACCGTCCAACCAACCGGGGCGTTCACTGAAAAACGGCCTGTAAATTTGCGATCTCCGAAATTATAGGCGAAAACCCTGAGGGCATCGGGTTTTTCGGAGGAAACCTGACAGGCGGAGAGGCTCAGGGAGGTCTTTTCCTGCGGAACCAACACTTGCAGAACGATGGGAGACGGCTTTTCGGTTTTGAGCACCGACGGCAGGGGGGCACTCTGCAGCGCCACGCTGGAGAAAGCGTTCTTATTGAACACAGCAAACACAGGGGCGGGGCCGATCTTTAAAGCCGTTTTGGGTTCTCCCCGCACCTGGAATTTCGCGCGGCCGAGGTGATCGTAAAGGGCGGATGGATCCGTCGGAATTTCCAAAATCGACTCACCTTCGGTGGTCCAGGCCACCAGGACATCGCTTTCGCATCCGTCCGGGCAGGCGCGGAAAACATAGGCGCGCGTGTTCGCGGCGGTCGGCATTTTGCCCAACGGATGGGCGTCGGCCAGAAGACGACCCACAGCGGCCAGGGCCAGGTAGGCAGGCCGCGGGGTCAAGTCTTTATGCAGGATGCCGAACTGGGTTTCACCTTCACAATAATGTGGCAGCATGAAATAGAAGGCTGCTGCCGGGCCTTCGTGAAGAGACGCGGCGAAGACCTCGGGCACGCGTTCTGCCTGGACCCGCAAATCGGAATCGTTGGGTTCCTGTGCGTCTCCGGCCCAATGAACAGGGGCGTTAAATTCAGTGACCCACATCTGTTTACCCGCCGTGAAAGGACGAAACGCCGCGTAAACGTTGGGATAATTATCCGGGAGGCAATAATGGTGGAAATTGAAAGTGTCAAAGTAAGGCCAGGCAACGTTGGCGTCCAGATCTGCCAGGATATTGGGCTGGGCCAGGGCAAAGACGTTTTGGCAGACAATCACATCCGGGTTACCGGCCTTTAGGCCGAGAAAGGAAGCTTTTTGAAGCGCGGCCATTTCAACGCCCATGTGTCCCCCAAACATCTCAATATCGCCTTCATTCCATGGTTCGAACGCCACCACCCGCCCCTTCCATCGCAGCGCCATCTCGCGCATGAAATCATAGGCATCCCGCAAATCCGGTGGCTGGTGTTGAGGGGTCTTGGTGGCCCATGTGGGACTTCCGTGATGAACTTGCAGAACGCGCAAGCCCGCGTTGGATTGTATCCGGGCCGTGTCGTCGTATTTGTTGGCGGGCGCGAAACGGCCCTTCTCCGGTTCCATTTCATCCCAGCGCAGCCGGTCGCGCACCCAGTTGACACCTGCCAGCGCGCATAGACTCGCGGATTGTTCCATCCGTTCCCCGGTGTAAAACCATGCCATCGCCACGTCAATACCGATGGGGGAGGTCACTGATGTGGGAGCGCGAAGCGGCTCCACCACTCCAATGGTCGTGAGCGTCTTCGACGCCTTGCCATCGACCACCCCTCGCAACTCGTAATACCCTGTGGACAACCGGCCCAACCCGGCTTTGTCACCCTCCCCTTCCGCGATCGTTTTGGAATCGTAATCGACCAACCGCCACGGACTGGCATTCGACAACGAGACCACAACGGTTTCTCCGGCTGTAAATACATTGCCAGGATGATTCGGCAGCGGTTGAGGAATGGACCTTGGACTGGCGATTACGGCGGCGGCCACGAACATCCCACTCAGAAACAAGAGGCGCGTTTTCATTGGTTTAACGGGCTGAATCGGGTTGACCTTGTGTGTGGCTGAATTTCGGCAATTGTTCTCGCGTGATCACGCTCGGAGCCTGATACAAATCAAGAATCTGCTGGTCCGAATTTTTTCCAAACGTCAGCTCGGCCCAACTCATGAAGAAGCACCAGCGCGGCTGTGCCTTCAATTGCCGGGGCGTGGGCAGCTTCTCACATTCCCCAATGGCCATCGGTTTATTGCCCACAATCGGCACAATGTAATCATACCAGCCCTGCTCATAGCCCGGTCCATAAACATCGAACGCAAAGATATCCCAGTAATGGTCGCCCGGATTATACTCCGCAAAATCCCGGCTCATATCCTGCATGTCCCACACCCAGATCAGATTGGTCAGCCCTTTTTCCTTCACCAGGTAATCGTGCGTGATCCGGTACAACTTCGCCGTCCCTTCAGGACCCTTTCGTCCGCCCCACCAAAATCCACCCTGATTCATCTCATGATGCGGACGGAACAACACCTGCACATGATTGGTTTTCAGGTAATCCAGATAAACGGCGTATCCATCGAGCCGGGTCTTCCACGCCTGGTTGAGGTTGCCCCCATCCGTCACCAGATCCTTCCATTGCGCATCGCTGTAATGGCTTAACACCCCGCCCTTCCATTGACAATCTTCCGGTTGATCCGGCGGTGCCACATGCAGCATCAACTGAACAATCGCCCCCTCGTCCCACTGCTTCTTGCACTCCCGGATCATGGTCCAGCGGTTCGTCACATCCTCGGCCTTGAAAAGAAAATCCCCGCTCCAAAGTCCCGGATAACGTCCCACCACTTTGAAAATATGATCCGTTTGCACAGCCGGTTTCCGGTTTGGCTCCCGGTTGTGAATCCCCGCGACAATCTGTTTCCCGCTGATGCTTTTCAGAAAGTCCAACACCCCGATCTCACTCTTCTGATCCGCTCCACCCGTGGACACCGCATTGGCTTCCCCTCGCATCTCTCCCACGGAACAAGTCAGGAATGCGGCAAGAACCACCCATGAGAGCGGACTGGCGTTTTTATTCATGCGCCAAGACTAAGGCTCCACGGGTGTGGGTCAAACTCGGAATAAGGCGCATCAGTAACGCCCTCCCTCACTTTTTGATTTTCTCGATCAGGGCGACCGGGTTGACAATCGATCCCAATTTCATTTTGGTGCCATCGCGTTCCACAGTAATTGTATCGCCGGTGTTAACGGCCACATCCCAAAACCGTTTCGGAGTCATCGTGGGCTCCACCTGGCACGTCAGCGCATATAATCCTGCAATATAGGGCACGGACCAACTCCAACCGCCATCCCCGTAGAATGCATAATCCTCCGCTCCACTTGGGCTCGCAACCGCCCGTGCGTCCATGGGAACCAGTAGATATTTGGCAGGATCGATTGATTGCCTGCCGGAGAAAAAGCCATCCGCCCACCAGGATCCAGCGGTGAACGAGGCGTTCAAATCAGGGTTCTTGTTGGGATCACGCCCAAGTCCGTGGAAATGGAGCCCATGCGTTTCCTGCAGACTGGTCGAAATCACAAAAACATTTTCCGCTTCCGCCCGTTTCACAGCGGCACTGGCTTCCTCGTATCCAGTCTGCCCCTTGGACCAGCCCACCGATATGGAAATGACCCGGATCTTTTTATCGGCGGGCAGCGTCTTGTTGATCTCCAACAAACGATCGATGCTTTTTGCAACCCAGGTGAAGTCCCACTCAAAACGCCCTTCCTTTGGGCTGGTGCCATGCGTCTCGGCGATGTAATACAAATCCGCCTCAGGAGCGACCCCCACCGTCTTTCCAACCGCTATCGATGCCACTGCCGGCCCGTGCATCATGGCAAACGCCGGCTGGGTGCTATTATGAATTTCCTCATACAATTTTAAGCGATCCCGGTACTCCTGATGATCCACCAGGAGCGTCTGATCGATGATCCCAATCCCAATGCCCCGCCCCGTAATTCCCTGTTGATGCAATTCTCTTACTTTTAATCCCGGGTTGATTCCCAGCTTCATCACGGCCATTGGATCGAATCCCTCCGGCATCGTTTTCGGCCACCGTGTCTTGCTATCGAATGTCGAATGCAACAAGCTTTGCAACTGTTCATGAGCCAGGCTTAGTTGGGAGCAATCCGAACCCCGCAAATCCACAGCAAACGCATCCGGTTTCTGTGGATCGTACTGGGGCAATGCTGTGAGCGGTTTCTTCCTGAAGATCATCGGTTTTGGTTTCCGCACAATCTCCAATTTACCCGCCCCGGATGACAGGGTTTGATAGGGCTCCACCGCTGCTGGCGCGGTTTGAGTCCAGATGTCGGATTTAAACTCGGACTCCGCCAAAGCGACATTGAAACGGACCTCTTTCAAGACAAAAGAGAAGCCGTTCTGGTCTTTGACGGAGAATGGGACTTTGACCCCTTCCACCTCCCGGTAATCCGCATACTGATGCTGATCCACCGCCAGCAAACGGCCATCGCTCTTGTCAAATTGCAGTTCCATCAGCTTGCCGGATTCCGGCGTGATTTTGATCACGCATGCGTCACCGTTTGTTTCCACCACCGCCTTCTCAAGGCAGGCATTGGTTTGGAGACTCAATAGCGCTCCGGGCATCAAACCGAAAAAGGTCCGATACATGCCAACGGCCATCTCTCCTTCAAAGACTCTTGGACCATCCCCTTCATCGCGCCACGCCGTGCCCTTGCTCGCAAACCCCATGCTGATGGTCATTCCATTGGGCGCGGTCAATTGAAAGAGAACCTTGTCAGGAACCTGCATTTGTAGTTCCACTTCCAGTTCCTGATTCCGTTCCTTCACGGACGTCTTGATGCGCTCCGTCTTGATCTTCTCCACCGCAGCCCGCCCTCCGGCATGTGCCAGGTATTTGTCCAGTATGGACACCGCCTCATCTTTGGGGGTGGCCATCGCGGTTCCTGTTAGTATCAGTAATGAATAGGCAATGATGATGTGTTTGTTCATAGTTCCCCTTTCATGTGAAAATCCGGGATTTGGTTTTGTTCAGCATTCCGCTATTAACGATGGCGATTCAGCGCAACCGCCAGCGGACAAAGGGCCGGTCTGGCCAGAGGCAGCAATATCAGCACAGCCAGGGCTCGGACGACGCCGAAATCACGCCAGGACAGTCCGGCCAGGACAAGGCCAATGAGCAACCAAACCAACGGCAGTGTGACCGCGAACTTCCAGGTGATTTGTCGCTGCCGATGGCTGTAAATCAGGAGCCCCAGAGACAGTAGTATCTTTACCGCAAGCAGACTTCCAACCATCCACAGGGCCGCCTGGTGTTCCTCATCCCCTCGCAGCCAGCCTGCGAGTTGCCAGGTGACAAAACACGAACCCAGCATGCCCAGGATCAATGTCGGCAATCCCTCTAATCGGCCCCATAAGAACAATGGCAGACATCCAATCGCCGCGTGCGCGCTGATCGCCATGAACCAGCCAATCATCGAATACACCTTTGCGGAGGTAACCATGTCCCCCGGATTGTCCTGCACCGTTTGATACAACGGGCCAAAAATGAAAAACGGCACCCAGACGATCATCCACGCCAGGAACACACCCAGGAGTCTGGCCTGAACAAACGCCCCGGACGCCATCGGTTGCATCGTCAGGTAGGGACTCATCCGCGTCCAGCACACCCCGGGCGAGGTGCAGCCTGCGGCGATGGCCATTGGCGAAAGCCAGATTAAAGCCAGGACCGGCAGGGTATTGTAACAAACCATCAGGATAATGAACTTATACCCCATTCTGAGGGCGATGCTTCCATCGTGGAACTTTAGCCCGATGGCAACCGCCGCCAACAGGACAATCCCCAGCCAACCCAGACCGAAGAAGCGCCAGACAGGGACGGATTCCGACCAATACAAGGCGGATCCGGCGCTTCCCAGGCGCTTTGGCAATGTCCTTTTCCAGTGAAAATATCCGCCGGGTTTTGGTGCCTGAAAACAACCGGGCCAGGTTCCCCGCCGGGTCAACAGGGCAAAGCCGTAGGCCACAAAACTGGCAGCCAGTGTGACCATCCCTGCATCTGCGAGAACCCGATTTGATTCCAGGTCCTTTCCCCATTTGGGTGCGTGCTGTAATAAAACCCATAGAACCGAATACCCCAGGAGAACCATGCAAACCCAAAACTGCCATGGCTTTCTCGGCGTCGCCCAGGCCACCGCTTGAACCACTGCCATTAAGGCAAACAGCACCGCCAGCACTCGCTCAAGAACATCGAGCGGAATGTATTGTTTCAATGGCAGCCACCACACTCCCACGACAATCGCCACGCAGACACATCCCAAAACCAAAGGCACCGCGACCAATATCCAGGTCCGCACCGGCAGCGCAAACCACCGCGTGATCATCGAATTCATGCGCCAGCCACTCTGGCTTTCCATGAGATTGAAAGGGGCATAGATCAGGAACAGGGACGCCAGGAATGACAGAAAGGCGATGCTGCGCGGATAATAATCGGCCTGGTCGGTCAGGCCTGCCGCATGGGCGCGGATCGCTGCCGAGATCATCCACGCGCCTATCCCGAACAAAACCACAAGCGCAGGAGCCACAATTCTGTTCTTCCACAGAATTTCCCAAAACAATGCGCGTACAGAACGAAACATATTTGGAAGGTGTTGAGATTAACGGTTGCGTTCAACAGGTCCGCTGGCCTGATTCACCCTTGCATAAAATATTTCGTCAAACGTGGCCTCGGATTCCTCAAGAACTTCTCCGCCCATCTTCTGGAGGCACGCGACAAAATCATTGCGATTCCCGTTGCAGATCACCGTCCATTCATCCGGTCCGCCGCTCACCGATACCGCGCCGGGAAATTCCGATGGCTTTGTTTCCCTGGATTGAAGGCGGATCACCATTCTCCGGTGGGATTCCAGAACCTCGTTCAATGGGCCATGCACCAATATCCTGCCATGAGCCATCATGGCGACCTGGTCGGAAACGCGCACAATCTCATCCAGCAGGTGCGAGGAAAAGAGAACGGTCCGGCCCTGCTCCGCCACCGAGCGAACCACGGCCTCGAGCATTTCGCGCCGGACGATTGGATCCAGGCCCGAACTGGGTTCGTCAAGCACCAGCAAATCCGGTTTGTGAGCCAGCGCGACGATGAGGCCTGCCTTCGCCAGCTCCCCTTTGGATAGATTTCGGACCAGTGACGTTCCCTGAAGTTGGAATTTTAGCCTCAACTCCTCGGCGAATGCCTCATCCCAATGGTCGCGAAATGCCCTGCTGTATCGCAGCAGTTCGGATACGGACATCCATGGAGGTAAATCCCGGTCCTCGGAGAGGTAGCCCAACCGACTCAATACCGCCACCGGATTCCTGACCGGATCCTCGCCCATAACTCTCACACTGCCCGTCTGCGCCCTTAACAACCCGAGAATGTGTTTGATCAAAGTCGTCTTCCCTGCGCCATTCGCTCCGACCAGACCAAGAACGATTCCACGGGGGATGCTCAGACTCACGTTATCCAAAGCCAGCTTGCTGCCGTATCGGCGGGTAACTCCCTGTATCCGAATGATAATTCCATCTGTGTTCATAAGGGTTATTCTGTTTTTGAACTTTTGAGGATTGCGTGACGCTCCAGCAGGATTCGCAAGAGGTCGTTGAGGTCCAGGTTTAGGTGCATCGAATCGGCCAGAAGAGAATCAATCTTTGGAGTCAGGCTTTCTGCAGCCGTTTTGGCAGGCTGGCTCAAGGCGGTTTCAGCAATATAAGTTCCCGATCCGTGTCTTCTTACCACCACACCATCCTTTTCCAACTCCGCATAGGCATGAATCACGGTATTGGGATTTATCACCAACGTTTCCGCCAAGGTTCGAATGGCAGGAAGTTCCTGCCCCGGTTGAAGCCGTCCAGAGGCCACCAGGTATTTCACCTGATTGGCGATTTGCCTGTAAACAGGGATTCCGTCGCTCGTTGATAGTCTGATATCCATCTGTTATAGTGTTGTAATACACTTTCGTGCATTTTATTCCAGAATGCAACATAATACGGCAATTATTTTCAAATTATCTGATTTTATTAATTTAGTCTTATAGAACACTATACAGTTCTAACGCTTCGGTTTCGACGCCGTTCCAACCGAAATTTATTTCTGAATTCGTAAATTTGTGTCAGGATCGCTCCCGTCATGCGCATCTTGAAACAAAACCGCGACCAGATCGATCTGGGTCGCAACCAGTTCGCCACGATTCTTTTCGAGGATCCGGCGGTTATGGCCATTGACAAGCCCCCCGGCTGGATGCTGGCCCCTGACGATTGGAAGGAAACCGGACGCAATTTGCTGCCCGCCTTGCGTTCCTCCATCGAGGCCGGTGATTACTGGGCCACATCCCGTAACATCAAATACATCCGATTCATCCACCGACTGGACGCCGACACCAGCGGACTGCTGCTATTGGCAAAGAGCCCCGGCGCCTTGCGCGTTTACAGCGAATTATTCGCAACCCATGAGGTTGCCAAATTTTATCTCGCAGCCGTTAAGGGGATTCCAAAGGAAGAGGAATGGACCCGCGAAGATCCGCTTGGTCAGGAACCTCGCAAGCCAGGCATCATGCGCATCGATGCGGAAACAGGCAAAGAGTCCGTGACGCACTTTCGGCTCGTGGCCACCGCGAATGGCAATTCCCTGATCCTGGCCCAGCCTGTTACCGGCCGAACCCACCAGATACGACTGCACCTGACCGCCTCCAAACTGCCCATTCTGTGCGATCCCCTCTACGGCGTTCCCTATAAAAGTTCGGACAAAACCCCAATCATGGGTTTGCGGGCCATCCGCATGGCCTTTCAGGATCCCTTTCGTCGGCGGGCGATCGTCATCACTGCTCCTCACGCTGCATTTGTGCAGAATTTCGGATTCGAACCCGCACCCCTGCCTTGGGCGCATTGAGCGCCTGGATTTGCCGACGAACGCTCGCAGGGACGAAACCGCACCCTAAAAAGGTTGACGATTTAATCGTTCGCGCTATGAATGTGGTTCAATCACAGACAACTGAATGAACCTTACGCGCGCATTTGAATTGGCGGTCGATGCACACCCCGCGAAAACCGCCGTTTATTGGGGTGACGCGGAATACTCTATTAAGGCCTTATATGACCAATCGCTGAGCGTAGCGGAGCGTTTGATCCACGATTATTCGATAAAACCCGGCGACCGCGTAGGAATTTGGCTGCGCAACTGTCCCGAATTCATTCCAGCACTCTTTGGCATTCTGCATGCGGGCGCCGTGGCGGTGCCGATCAATAACTTTCTCAAGCCGGTGGAGGTGGGATTCATCGTTGCCGATGCCGGGATCGATATCTTGATCACTGAATCGGATTTCGTGGCTGCAGCCCATTCCTCCCAAGAGCCAGAGCTGGTGAATCGACAGTTTTTCCGCATCGAAGAATGGGCGGCAGCGGCCAGCCCAAAATTGAAGATGGAGGTTCCTTATGTTTCGGAAACCGATCTGGCCCTTATCATTTACACGTCCGGCACCACGGGCAAAGCCAAAGGAGCCATGCTCACCCATGGAAACCTGCTGCACAATGTGAATAGCTGCAAACAAGTGCTCGGCGCCCTCGATCAGGATCGTTTTGCATTGATGCTGCCCATGTTCCATAGCTTCATGTTGTGCGTTTGCGTGTTCCTGCCACTGCTGGTTGGCGCGGCCATCATACTGGTCAAATCCTTGCATCCGGCCCGCGCCGCCCTTCAGGAAATCATCGCTCGCCAGGCCACCATCCTCCCGGCGATCCCTCAATTCTTCAGGGCTTTGGCCGACACACCCTTCCCGGAAGGATCGCGGCTGCGTCTTTGCGTCAGTGGCGCAGCACCTCTTCCGATCAAGGTTTTGCGCGACTTCCTTCATCACCACCAATTGCCCATTCTCGAAGGCTATGGCTTGAGTGAGGCCAGTCCCGTGGTCGCTCTTAATCCCATCGAAGGTCCATGGAAGGAAGGTTCGATCGGCCCGGCCATCCCGGATGTCCAAGTGTCCATTCAGGACGAAACCGGCCGGATTCTGCCCGATGGCGAAACCGGGGAACTGTGTGTTCGCGGCGGAAACGTCATGCGCGGCTATTGGAACCAACCGCAAGCCACCGCCGAAGCCTTTCGCAACGGATGGCTGCTGACGGGCGATGTCGGACGCATGGATGCCGATGGCCATATTTATATCACGGACCGAAAAAAAGACATGCTTCTGGTCAACGGCAACAATGTTTATCCCCGCGAAATAGAGGAAGCGCTTCTCAACTTCCCGGGAGTTGCCGAGGTTGCCGTGGTTGGCCAGCCCGATCCACGAAAGGGGGAAAAACCGGTGGCGTTTGTGGTGGCGCGCGACGGAGCGGCATTGACTGAGAAGGCTTTAGCACACTTTGCGCGTAAGAATCTGGCGGACTACAAAGTCCCGCGCCGGTTCTATTTTTTACCGGCATTGCCCCGTAATGCGACGGGGAAAGTGCTGAAAACCGATCTGCGCAGACATTGGCATGAATAATGCTTCATTCAGCTATTTCCCTGTTGACCTTGCAATCCTGCGCCTCGTACACTAAAAATATCATTGCGAATAAGCATGGGGCGGATTCGCCAGGAATTATTTATGGCAGAAGGTTACTGTGTAAAGTGCAAAGCCAAAAAGGAAATCGCCAACGCGTTTGAAGAAGTGATGAAGAACGGACGCAAGGCGATTAAGGGCAAGTGTCCAACCTGCGGTGCCGTCATGTTTAAAATTATCGGGGGTAAAGCTGTTCCGCCAACAGGCGATAACCCGGCCGCCACTCCCGCAGTTCAATAAAAATTATTATGTCCGCTGAACAGTTAGCATACGCGATTATTACTCCGTATTCATTGAACAAATCACGCACGGGAGGAATTCTGGCCCGGCTGATCAGCCGCACCGGCCTGGAACTGGCTGGCGCGCGCATGTTCGCACCCAGCAACGAGCTGATTCAGAAATACAGCTCCATTCTGGTCTCCTCCGACAATGTCCAGGACCGCAGGGTTCAGACCTTGATCCGGGATTACGTATCGAAATACTTCGTTCCCGACCCCAAAACCCAGCGGCCGCGCCGCGTGATGGTGCTGTTGTTTCGCGGGGAAGATGCCGTTGAAAAAATACGGAATGCCGTCGGAAACTTCAGCTTGAACCGCGTGGGTGGCGAAACAATTCGCGACACTTACGGCGATCTGGTCTTCGACGAACACGATAACGTGCGCTATTTCGAGCCGGCCGTTCTGGCGGCGCCGAATGTGGAGGAAGCCAGCGTCAAGCTCAAGCTCTGGGCCAGCTATTCGGATTCCGACGGCGGCATACTGACCAACATCATCGCTTATCCTCCCGATGTCACTCCTCAACGCACCCTGGTTCTCATCAAGCCGGATAATTTCCGTTTCTCCACCGGCCGCCCCGGCAACGTGATCGATTTCTTTTCGCGTACCGGCCTGTTCATCGTGGGCATCAAGCTCCATTGCATGAGCGTCACAGAGGCCATGGAATTCTACGGGCCTGTTCGCGAAGTGCTGCGGGAGAAATTAATGGGTGTCGCCGCCATCAAGGCCAAGACCGCCTTGGAAAACGAATTCAAATTCGATTTACCGCAACCCGTTGTGGACAAGTTGGGCGGACTCCTGGGGCCGCTCATGGGCGACAACCAATTCGAAAACATCATCAAATTCATGGCTGGCTGCACACCCACCACCTGCGATCCGAAGTTGCGCGATGTGCCGGGCACTGAAAAATGCATCGCCCTCGTCTATGAAGGCGAAAACGCGGTGCAGAAGATTCGCGAAGTCCTCGGGCCGACAGATCCTTCGAAGGCGCCTCCCGGCTCGATCCGCCGCGAATTCGGCCAGACCATCATGGTCAACGCGGCCCATGCCAGCGATTCCGAGGATAATGCCAGACGCGAGATGGGCATCATCGGCATCAAACGTAATAATTTCCGCGAAGTCGTTGAGAGTTTCTACGGCAAAGCGTAAATTAACCCGGCTGTATAACGGGTTGGAGAGCATGCTTTCCAACCCGTTTTTTTATGGCGCTGCAGAAATCAAAATCGGCGTGCTCCCCAGGAAAACATCTAAGGCCGCAACGCTTATCCCGTACAGAGAAAACGCGCGACGTTTCCGCCGCGCGTTTAAATGATCGTTAAATCAAAACCGAAAGGCCCGTTGCCTACCTGTTTTTCTTGTCCCAATTATTGTCGGCAATGATCTGTTTGAGGTCCTTCTCGATCTGGGAGTCAGGCTCGACATATTTAAACCGGACCATGTAGTTGCAGACATCACGCAGATGTCTCACCTCGTCCTTGTGGGTCGCCAACTTGTCAGCGGGCAACTGCTTGAGGTTATTAATATAATCGGTGGCCAAGTCCTTGATTTTACCCGTCGTCGCTTCGTCCATTTCATAAACGCAGGACTCTGTCAGACGCAGCATGTAGGGAACGGTATTGGCGTCGTTCTTGAGCTTCTCCGCGTCCTGACGAATCATGGCGGCGATTTCCTTGCGCTTGGCGTCTGTGGCCTGGGTGGTGAGATAACCGTCGGTATTACCTTCGACCGCGCGCTTGGGCAGCGGACGAATCCAAACATTGCGGAAGCGAACCGGATTGCCATGATCCTGGAATTTCAGTGGGCCAACTTCAGGGAACGGCCCGATCTTGCTGCGAGCCATGTGACCACCGGGGCCTTCCAACATCGTGTGATCCTGCACCACGACGCCGTTTTCGATCACAGTGACATATCCCGGATCCAGCGCCACACCATCCTTGTATATGGGACGGCGGAAAATGATGTCATAGTTCTGGAATTGACCCGGGGGACGCAAGGCATTGACCAACGGAGGCATGATGCCGTAAGCGGCGCCCGCTGTGCCATCGGAATACGTCGGATTGTTGTAATTATCCAGCACCTGGATTTCCAGCATGCCCATCAGGAACACACCGCTGTTGCCGCGGCCCTGACTGTCGCCCTCGACTTTGGTCGGCGCCGCCCATTCCACATGCAATTGGATATCGCCAAACTTGTCCTTTGTCCGGATGTAGCCGGAGCCGGGAACGCATTCCATGGCCCCGTTCTTCACCACCCACTTGGTCGCTTCGTTCTTGTCGTTATCGGCTTCCCACTTGGACAAATCGCTGCCATCGAAAAGGACCACCGCGTCGGACGGGGGTTTGCCCGGCTGTTCTTGCGTGCTGGGCGTGCCGGGGGTGATTATAGGAGGCTGCGGCCGATTCCCGTCATGAATCGCCCAGGGATGATGTTCGTCGGGAGCATCGCCGTAGAATGATGGTCCGACATTGGCCGCCTGACTCGCCGAGGCGAGCGACAGCATCGTGACAATAGTCGTGAGGCTTGGTGTCATTTTCATATTAAATCAGGTTTACGCGGTAATTCTTATGGTTTCAGGGTTGCGCTGTCCAGTTCTGACGCATTCGAACGGTCTCTTATTCGGTTCCACTATTCGAAGCGAATCTCAGAAATGGTGGGACCCTCGGTGGCCTCAAGGATGTTGAGCCGCACCTCACGCGCTGCAACTGGAGGAAACTCCTTCGAGTAATCTTTCCCCAGCGTGGTGCCCGACAGGATGGTCCGCCACGCGTTCGCTCCATTGGGATCCTTGTATTGCAGGTCAAATTTCCGAACGCGCCCCTCGTAATCCTCATGGATCACCACATGATGAAAGGTTCTCAATTTTCCAAAATCCGTGGATATCCAGGCCTGATGGGTTCCATCATCTGTGGCCCAACGCGTGGAAGGATCTCCATCGAACGCCTTCGCAGCATCATAATCCTCCATGTGGTGATAGACATTCGAGGCGGCTGCCTTGATCCCGGACGCCACGCCGACCGGTGCCAGATCCATGGCCGAACCGTCCAACTCGAGTTTCACAAGGGTGTCGATTGGCTGCCGATCGCCGACTGGCACCGAGAGAACAATCCCCTCATCCGTTTGTTTCAGATCAACTTTCCCGCCGGTTATAAGGGATGCAACCATGATTTTGCGAGGGATGTTTGGCAGCGTAACCGTCGCCCCGTTCCATTTGAGAATATGAACAAAAATCGTATTTCCTCGACGCGTGCTGGCTACGGAGGCATTGGGTTTCCAAGGCCCTCCGCGCGTTCCGTAAATGGTTTGCCCATTTTTGGCCAGCCATGCGCCCATTTCACACAATCGCGCCTCCTGGCGAGGTTCGATGCGCCCATCGGGCATCGGCCCCACGTTGAACAGCAGATTACCATCGCCGCCCGCGCACCGAATCAACGTTTCCAGGCACTTTTGCAGCGATTTCATGTTGTCGCCGGGCTTCCACGCCCATTGCTCGCAGATCGTGATGCAACTCTCCCACGGACGATCATTCTGGAACTTGCCAATCACCTGCTCCGGAGTATCGAAATCCTCCGGCAGGCCATTGCGGTTATTGATGAGAATGCCGGGTTGGAGTTCGCGAATCATCTTATTCAAAGCCACAGCATCATAATCAGCGGCGGTTTTTCCAAGGCCATCGAACCAGAGGATATCCACTTTTCCATAATTCGTCAGAAGCTCCCGCAACTGGATCTTGAGATAGGCCAGGTACCGGGCATGGCGATCACTCGTGAAGGCATCCGGGTGCTGCCAGTTGGGCTGCGAATAATACAGCCCGAAAGGCATGCCAGCCTTATGGCAGGCGTCGGCCAATTCCCGAACCACATCGCGCCGGAACGGACTTTCTGCCGAAGTAATCTTGTAATCGTTGGCCTTCGTGTCGAACATGCTAAATCCATCATGATGCCGGCTGGTAAAGACCACATATTTCATCCCCGCCGCTTTCGCCAACGCCACCCATTGTTCGGCGTTATAATTCGTGGGATTGAACTTCTTGTAGAGATTGTCGTAAACCGCCACCGGCACCTCGGTCCCAGTGCTCCCATAGCCCCTACGTTCCCCTCCCCTTGACCAGCCAATTTCCGTCCCTTGAAGGCTGACCGGCCCCCAATGAATGAACAGGCCAAACCGCGCATCCCGCCACCATTCAATTCGCTGTGAATCAGTTCCGTCCTTGGGTTCCGCAGCGTTCAACGGCAAGCACCCCAATAGGAGGACAGTCAAAAGAATGAATTTCATGCCAACGAGCAAATGCGATGAATAATCGCTTTTATTGAGCGGCCCGAGTGGCGCCAAACAAGCTTTTACGGGAGTCATTTTGAATATGCTAAAGGCCGCGCCGTCCGCGTCAATATAGAATGGAGAATAGAGCGAAGACTCGCCAGCGCTTAGTCTCTCGGATTTTTCTATTGCGCCTCGGCTTCTGCCGGGCTGTTGGATGGATCAACCGTGATTGCGACAAAGAACGGGGCGGCGCGACTCATCGTGGATTCCAAATCGAGTGTGGCGATTTCCTCGTCGGGCAGCGGATTGTCTTTAGTGATCAGGAACAGGCGTCGCAATGGGTTATCCATATTACTATCCCTGCTGTCTCCGACCCAGGCCACCTGCGCACCCGCTTTTTGAGGCTCATCGGTGGCATCGTGAGCCCAGTCTAGAAGGTCCTGTCCGTAGAGAAGTGGAATGAATCGTTTTTGGCCATTTGCATAATGGACGACCACGTTAGCGACTTGGCGGCCCATGGCTTCATCCCAGCCAGTGGCGCCCAGGAAATGCAGGCGCGCGCATTTTTGGCGGACTGGGAGGCCCTCGATTTTGGGCGGATAACCACGGCTGATTAACTCTGTACCTGAGAGTTGCACGATGGCTCGTACGTCAAACCGAATGCCTTTAAACTCCGAAAGCCCGACGGGCAGGGAGGCAAGAGATCCCGCAAAACCATCGTGCCAGTTGTCCCGCAGAGAGGCGTTGTAAAACCGGGTCAGATCCAGAAGGCGGGCCGACGCATCCCCAGGGCGCGAAGATACGATAGGATGCGGACGGTGGACGGCCATGGGCTGATTGACCAGGGCTGTAAAATACTTGTCCCGAAAGGTCCTGGTGAATATGGAGATGGAATAACCGAACACAGTGAGGATAACCGCCACCCAAATAAGGAAGCTGGCCAGCCGCTTTAATCCAGTCAGGAAATAAACCACCCACCGCCAGATTTCCACCTCGGGCATGTTCGCCAGAATCCAATTACGATCAAAGGCTTGATAGTAAATTCGGTTGCGCACTTTGAGAAAACCCTTTTCCTCGCGGGTGATGCCTGAGAGTCGCAGGACGCTTACCAGGGGATTGGTCTCCTCGTCCGCCACGGGCGCAATTTTTTCGAGACCCAGGCCGAGACGGAAGATGCCGGTGATATGAGTGGTCAGATGGACTTTGCGGTAGAGACGGAGGAGTTTGATGCGATCGGCCTCGCTGCGCAATAAGCGCTCGCGCACAAACAGCAGGTTGTCGTCGCGTTCCCGTGCCCGATGCGACAGGAAAATCTCCTGGCATACCTGATCCACATGCTTGAGGCGCCACAATCCGGTATCCGAAGCCACAGCCTGGCAAAGCCGCTGGGTCAGGTAGGGATGGCCGCCGGTCCAGTATAGGATGCGCCGCAACATGCGTTTGGCAAGGTAGGAGGACCGCCCCAGGGCGTTGGCCAGTGGCTGGGCTTCGGCCTCTGTGAAATCCCGTAATTCGATGCGCCGGGCAATGTTGAACGGCGTCATACGAACGTCTTTGATAAGATCTCCAGGGGTGGCCACGCCCATCAGACAGAAGGCAAGCCGGTTGAACTCCGGATCCACGGTCCTCCGGGTGTAGCACTCGCGGATCGCCGCGAAAAATTCGTCGATGGAAAACGGAAGTGAGCGAACAATATCGATTTCATCCACAAACACGACCAGGGAGCCGGTCAATTTCGGCAGAACCAGATCTCGGATGGCGCTGAAGAAGCGTTGCACGGGACTCAATCGCTCGTTCTTGATCCAATAATCCTCCAACTCTTCTTCCCGGCGGAGTTGTCGGCCCATGCGGACGTTAAGGCCGTCATACCATTGTTCGGGAGTGAGATTTTGCCCGATGGCGGTCAAATCCAGCACCACGACCTCGCTGCCCTGGGCACGCAGTTTCTGGGCGGTCCGCACCATGAGCGAGGACTTGCCCATTTGACGGGAGGTCAGCACATAACAGCAGTCACCCGCTTGCAGGCTTTCGAGCAGATCGCGATCCGCCTTGCGTTCGACGTAACAGGCAGCATCGGCACGAAGGGTGCCGCCGATGACATAAAACGAGGCATTGTCCGCACTCATGTGCAAAGCAAAGAAACCGGCAACTGGCCGTTCTCAATCATAGGAGGTGGCGCCGCAGGTACATGGCGTAGAGCCGACAGCGTGGACGCGCATCCGAAGGCGAATTGCCGGCCACCACACCGGCGCTGCGCAACCGATAGAAGCTCTCCGGCGTAGGGCACGGTTTTTCGTGCAGGATTCCACGCACGACCTCCATCAATACCGGGTCCTTGGCCAGCAACACCAGAATGCGGCGCAGATGATCTCCGTAAATCCCTTCGTCGCGCGGAGCCATGGTTTCGAAGGTATCCATGCTTGTTTTGTTCAAGGCGAACTCATGCAAACCGCGGCGGACCAGATAGGGATGGCCTCCGACCAGGCGGGCAAACCGGTTTAACTCCTCCGAATTCTTGAGCGGATTCCCATATCGGCGATTCAATTCGTCAATTTGCACAGGCAGAAAATCATCCAAGGCCAGGCGGGTGCCCACGTTGAACGGCGATTGATTCATGTCGGTGATGAACAGGTGCGCCTCGGTGGCGTAAGCGATCGCCAGCGTCAGCCCGGCCCACGGACCGGTCGGGTCCAAAGCCCGCTCGTTATGCCAGGACCGAAAAAGGCCAAAGACCTCGCTGCCAAACGAACAGGGGAACAACCGATCCACTTCGTCCAATCCCCAGACCAGCGGCGCCTGCAGCCGACCCAGCACTTCGCGGCGAACGTACCGTTCAAAATTAATGTTGGGTCCCCGCCGGGGATCCCAGGCCTCGGACGGCAAAACCGGCAGATCCAATTGATCCGCAAGCGATTCCGCTAGGGTCATGTAAAAATTATTGATATTATCCAGATTAAAGGCGCTCAGCTTCTGACAATCGATGAACGCCGTCCTCGCGCCGGATTCGCGCGCGAATTGCAGTCCCCGGGCAAGCAGCGATGTCTTGCCCATCTGGCGGGCGCCCTTGATTAAAACGATGCTGTCGCGATGGGACAGGGCGTTCTGCATTTCCGTATCGACCGCTCGTTTGACATAATACTTCGATTCCAAGGGAACCGCCCCGCCGACGGATTCGAGCGCAAGGGGCGTCACCCAGAGATGGGGTGTCGGCTCGGACCCGGCGGCTTTGGCCGGTGGCGGGGGCAACGGCGTCAGGCGATGACCTTTTTCGGGAAGCGGGAAAGTGACTGGTTCAGCCGACGGCAAGTGGCGCAAGGCATCGAATAATTCTGACAGCAGGCCTTCATGGTCCTGGTTTCCCTGCCATAAATAATATTGTATGGGCTCCAGGATGCCGCCGAGCGGTTCGGGCAGCGGACCGGTATAATCCACCCGCACCGGCAGGAGGCGCGGACGGCCGTATTGGCTTTGGGCGGTCTCATGGGCATGTTCAATCTCAAAGCCCATCATTTCACTGCGAATCGATTCCGCAGAGAGCAAGGGAATGATGGCGTCGGACTCGCGAATTTGTTTTTCGATTTCGCGGGCCCAATCCACACCCATTTCGAGTTGACGGTCAATAAACACCGTCTGGCCGTTTCGAGTCAGATTTTCCTCCAGCCACCGCATCAGGGATTCGTCGGGCTCCGTGTTGCGTTTATATAGAATGGCCACGCGCAGCGGTTTGGCGGTCCCGTCCGGAGGGGTCTTCGGCTGTGGTTGACCACTGTCTCCAGAGATAGTCTCAGATGCTGGCGTCGATGGGATTGTCATGGCAGATTTTTACCACAATCGTGAATGTATTCAAGACCATAACTCACCCATGCGAATTCACAACACGTCCCGTTAAGCAACTCACTCAGCCACGAATTCGTAGTGACCCGAGCCCACGGCAAAGACAGCGGCGTTTCCTTCCATTCGCAGGAACTTGACCCCGCGCGCGCTGGCGGCAGCTTTGCGACCTTCGGTCACATGTGAAACGTCCCGCGCCGGCACATGCACCTCTGCGAGGGTGTTGGCTGGGATCGCAATGCTCAATTTGAATTTGCCATTCGTCTTATCCCATGCGCTCGAAACCCTGCCGCGCACCGTGTCATGGCTTGCGCGCGCCCATTTTAGATCGCCCACCGGTTGCGGCTTGATCAGTATCTTGTCGAAACCCACGGCATCGGGGGCATGCAGGATTCCGGCCAGAGCCTTGTAAAACCATTCGCTCACGGAACCAAACATCGGATGATTGTGCGAAAAGGTGTTGTCGCTGAATTCCCAGTGTTCCCAGAGCGTGGTGGCACCCTGTTCCAGCATGTAGCCCCAGCCCGGAAAAGTAGTCTGATTTACGATGCGATACGCCACGTCTGCGCGTCCCGCGTCTGTGAGCACGTCGAGCATATACTTGGTGCCAAAGATGCCTGTGGTCAGATGATCCCCATGGCTGGCAATATCAGCGACGAGCACGTCCAATGCGCGAGATTGTTCGTTGGCCGGAACCAGACCGTGGTAGAGTGCAAACGCCTGACAAGCTTGAGTGGCGGCATCATAACGGCCCGTGCCCTTTGCCAGGAATTTCTGGTTGAACGCAGTTTTGATTTCTTCAGCAAGCGTGGCGGCCTCCTGGGCGTCGGCGTCCTTTCCCAGTGCGGCGGCCAGTTGCGCCAAGAGCTTCACGTTAAAGTAATAAAACGCCGTGCCCGAAAGCGCGCGCGGTTTCGGAACCAGGCTTTCGTGATCACTGATACCGTTGTCAAGTATGCCGTCTTTCGCCAGGGAGCGCAGCAGCGCCACCCAACGTTTGGTGGCTTCGTATTGCTCGCGCAGCGGCCGATCATCCCCATAGTATTGGCGGAGCTGGGCCAGAAGGAGTGGTTGCGCGGTGCCCCATCCAATGGGACCTGATTTATCACCCAATCCCTCATCGCTGATGCCCACAAAGGGCGAGGTCTCTGTAAAACCACCATTGGGGCGCACCGCATCCATCAGATCCTGCGCCGCCTTCGAGTAAAAGCCCGACATGTCGAAGTTCAGCATGCCCATCTCGCTGGAGGCCACAATATCGCCTCCGTAACCATATTTCTCGCGGTGGGGACAATCCGATTGAACGCTGAACAGGTTGCTTAATTCAGTCCATAGCACCATGCGTTGAATCCGGTTGAACATCTCGTTGGAACACTCGAAGGTCCCGGCGCTGGCGACGTCCGTGTTCAATCGCAAACCTTCGAGCGAATCCAATGCCGGCTTGCCCGGAAAACCGGTGACCTCGACATATCGAAATCCGTGGAAGGTGAATCGAGGCGTGAATATTTCAGTCCCCTTACCCTTCAGAGTATATTCATCCACTTGAAAAGCGGTCTTGGGCTCCCCTTCCCCTTCATGGACGTAATTGGTGCCACCGCCCTTGATTTGACCGCATACTGCGGTCATTCCATTCAAGGTGCCATCGGGATAAATGAGTTCGCCTGAGCGGAGGCGCACATGAGTCCCAGCCGGACCTTTCACCCTTAATCGCGCCCATCCGGCAAAGTTTTGGCCAAAATCGAAGATATACACTCCGGGTTTCGGCTCGCCAATCTTCACGGCCTTGAGGGTGCGCGTGATACGTATCGGCGGTGCGTCCTGTGCGCGCAAAGGACCAACTGTGGGTTCACCGGCAAGCTCAGCAGGTTCCCATCGTGAATCGTCAAACCCAGCCGCATCCCATCCTGGCTGCTCGCGCCGGGCGTCATAGACCTCTCCAAGATAGACGCTGTTTCGCAGGATCGGACCATCGCTCACGCGCCAGCTTGGATCGGTGACAATGGTGGCCTTGGTGCCATCCGCATATTCAACCACAAGCTGAACAATGGCGCGCGGTTCACCGATGGTCAAAGCCTCACGAGGATTGATGTGACCCCACATGCGCAACGGCAGCGGATTAAACCAGCCATTGCCCAGCATCAAGCCCATCGCATTACGCCCACGCTTTAGCTGTGCTGTCACGTCATACGTCGAATAGAGAACCCGTTTGGAGTAACTCGTCCAACCAGGATCGAGCACATGATCCCCAACACGATTGCCGTTGAGCCGCAACTCGTAATAACCCAGGCCGCTCGCGTAGGCGCGCGCCCGTTTGATTTTCTTGTCGAGGACGAAATCCTTGCGAAAAATTGGCGCGGGTTGGTCTGCGAACATCTGAGCCTCGGTCAACGGACCGGCGGATTTGCGCTGAATCCACTGTGCGTGCCAATCGATTGGCGACAGCAACCCGGTTTCAATCGAAGCCGGTTTGCTGTAATGGGACGCGTGATCGTCGTTTCCCCAAACCCGAACCTTCCACCAGACGCACTGCCCGGAACTGAGCGGCTTCCCGGAATAGACCACCTTCACTGACTCCGGCGAGACCACCTTGCCGCTGTCCCAGAGGTCGGCATTGCCGCTGGCGAGCTTTGCGGCAGTGGAGGCAACCAGCACCTGGTAGGCCGTCTGGTTTTCCCCACGCCGATCCGCCTCCAAAACCCAGCCCAGGCGGGGTTGGGAATTGTCAATGCCCAGCGGGTTCGCGCGATACTCGCAGCGCAGGTCCTGAACGACGATGGCGGCTTGCGCTTCAATTCCCGCCATCACCGAAACCAGACAGGCCAATGCCAAAGAAAGAGATGTGAACTTCACAGCACCGGGAATTAATAAACTTAAAACGTATTGTCAAGAGCTTTGACAACTTTTGCAATAAGGAGTTGAGAACCACGAACGACCGACGTCCATCAGCGGAACTGAACTTCAGTGCTGGGAGTGAGATCCTGATTGGGCAGTCCATCCGGCTCCCAAGGCCTTGATTAAGGAAACGCTGGCATTGAATCTTGCCGCGTTCAATTGGACCACGGTTTGCTCGTGAGCGAGCGCCATGCTCTGGGCGGTCGCGACTTCGAGGTAAGTGATGACACCGCCTTTGTAACGGCTCAAGGATATCTCCAGCGTTCGTTTGGCCGCTTTGAGCGCTGCATTTTCGGCATCATATTGCTGCTTCAAAAGTCTCTGCGCCGCTAGTTGATCTTCCACGTCCTGGAAGGCGCTCAGCACGGTCTGCCGATAGTTCGCCACGGTGGCATCATAAGCCGCCCGGGTTACGGCCAATTGGGCGCGGTTGCGACCACCAGTAAACAATGGCAGCGATAACGAAGGTCCGACAGACCAAAGGCGGCTGTCCCAGTTGAAAAGGCTGCTGGCGCTAATCGATTGAAAGCCGGCCAATCCACTAAGCGTGATACTTGGAAAGAATGCAGAGTAGGCCACTCCGACATCCGCGTTCGCCGCAGCCATCCTGCGTTCAGCAGCCGCAATATCCGGTCGATGCTCGAGAAGTTCACTCGGAAGCTCTGCAGGAAAACTGAGCACATTGACCGAATTCGTCGTTTCGCCAAGTTCAAAGTGTGTGGCTGGCTCGCCACAGAGAGTCGCCAGGGCGTGGCGAAGATTAGTGCGTTGCAGATCCACAGCGGGAATCTGGGCCTCCGCGGCCCGAAGCTGCGTTTCGGCCTGGGAAACATCCAGGTCGGTGGCAATACCGCCCGCGCGCCGGTTTTGAGTCAGTTCAAGCGACCTGCTGTAGGTGACCGCGGTCTCTTTAAGCAACCGATACTGGGCATCCTGGGACCGCAATGTGAAGTAATCGATCGCGACCTCCGCCTGAATCGCAAGCTTTAGTGATTCCAAATCATCTTCGACTGCAGCCATTCGAGCGCGACTCCCTTCAACGGCACGGCGCACGCGCCCCCACAAATCGAGTTCCCAACTCGCATCGAGCGGGACGCTAAAGGTACTATAGGTGGAACTCGATCCGGTCCCCGTACCGCGTGAAAACTGGTTGGCGCTGGTGCGCTGGCGGTTGAAGCCTGGCGTGGCTGAAAGTTGGGGAAAATAGCCCGCGCTTGAAATATTAACCAGGGCTCGCGCCTGCTGGAAATTGGCCAGGGCGGCGGCGAGTTGCTGGTTATTGGTTGTGGCTTGATTTTCGAGACGATTTAAATCGGGATCACCAAAAACATCCCACCACGATCCGCGCGGCAGATTGGCAGATGGCTGGGCCAGCTTCCATTGCCCGGTGTTTGTCGAGGTGGCGCCGGTGAATGCCGCCGGCATGGCGTTTGTGCCCAATGCAGTGGGTCGGGAATAATTCGGCCCAACGGCGCATCCGGCCAGAAGGGCTGGAGACACGAGCGTGACCAGGAGAACCTTCGCGCAGAAAACCTTTGAAGATTGGATTCCCCCTGTGTTCAAAGGTGATTCGCCATCGGAAATAAGATCTGGATTCGACATATCATCCATGACTTCACTTTGCCGCGACACTTTTCACAGGTTCAACCACGCGCACGACCTGACCGTTGGCCAGCGAATCAGGTGGGTTTACAATCACCCGGTCACCGGGGTCGATGCCTCCAAGTATTTCGATGGTCTGGCCGAAGTCCCGCCCGAGTTTAAGCGTGCGTAAGCCGACTTTGTTATCGCTTCCAACAACACCTGCCTGAATTCCTTCGGCGCGAAAGAGCAGCGTGATGGAAGGCAGAGTCAGTATCGGTGCCTCACTAGCGTCTGCGAACCGAACCTGAGCGTAACCACCGGCGAGGAGTTCGCCTTTGGAATTATCCACCTGCAATTCGACCAGCAGTGTTCGTGACCCGGGTTCCATCGCACCTGCGGAACGCACCACGCGGGCTTCGAATTTACGACCAGGCAGTTCATCGAGAACCAGCTCGCCCTTCTGCCCTGTTTTGATGGAATGGGAGTAGGTTTGGGGCACACGCACATACACACGCAAAGGGTTGGTTTGCGCCAGGTGGAATAGTTCCTTGCCGCTGCCCGCGGTGATCAACTGGCCAACATCCGTCTGGCGGGCAGTGATGGCCCCATCAAAGGGCGCGGTGACACTGGCAAAACGCTTCAAATCCTCGAGCCGATGAAGATTGGCGCGTACGGCATCCACAGTTGCGATTTTCAATGCCAGATCGGCCTGTTTTTCAGCGGCTTCCTGTTCGCTGACGCTTGAGGTTTTGAGCAGTTCGGTCCAGCGCGCTGCGGTGGTTTTGGCCAGTTCCAACGTCGCTTCAGACTGCGCCAGCTCGGCTTTAGCTTGCGATAATTGCTGGTCGATTTCTGGCGTATCGATTTCCGCCAGCAGGTCCCCGGCCTTGACCTGATCTCCAATATCCACCAGCCACCGCTTTAAATAACCGCTGGCGCGAGCGTAAATGGGCGCTTCGACAAAGGCTCTAACCTCTGCGGAAAGAGGCGTCCCGAGACCGGACTTGCCCGGAACAGGCAGAACCACCGCCACCGAGGTTCCGGACTCATCCCTGGACTCTGCAGCCAGCGCGCGGCGCGCGAGCAAGCGGGGCCAGAGCCCCACCACCAGTCCGATTAAAATAAGGATGCCAACAATCAGCGCAAAGCGGCTGAGCCGGATGGGTGGCGTTTCAGGAAGCGCGCCGACTGTGTCGGAGTTCAACTTACGAAGGGAAGATTTTGATTCGTTCGTTTCCATAGGTGCTATCGAGAAATTTCAGAGTTATGAGTGGTGCTGCGGCGGTGCATGAAGCTGAATACCACCGGCACGAAAAGGAGTGTTGCGATTGTGGCCACAAAGAGACCGCCAATGACCGCGCGTCCCAGTGGCGCATTTTGTTCTCCGCCTTCACCGAGACCCAGGCTCATGGGGAGCATGCCGATCAGCATGGCGGCGGCCGTCATCAAAACAGGTCGAATGCGTCCAGCGCCTGCATCCAAGGCGGCGGCGACAGGGCTCATTCCACGCCGAAGATTGTCGCGAGCAAAACTCACCACGAGAACGGAGTTGGCGGTTGCCACCCCCATGCTCATGATCGCCCCCATGAGCGCCGGAACACAGAGTGTGGTTTGCGAAAGGAACAGTCCCCACAACACTCCGGCCAGAGCGCCCGGCAGCGCGGTGATGATAATGAATGGATCCAGCCAGCTTTGAAAATTTACGACCAGCAGCAAATAAATCAGGGCGATCGCCATGACAAGGCCAACGCCAAGCCCAATGTAGCTTGAGTGCATGGTATCAGCCTGACCTCGCAATACGATTGAATTGCCCCGGGACAGGTCGTTCGTTGCTTTCTTGATTATGGGTTCGATATCATGCAACACCGCCCCAAGATCCCGGCCGTCCACACCGCCGAAAATGTCAATCACTGGAGCCACATTGTAGTGGCTGAACACCGGCGGCCCTGATCCGCGAGTAACGGTTGCAAGGTTGTCCAATATCTGGCCGCTGGAGGCTCCGGAAATCCCACCACCAATGGGGGTCGATTTGAAAGTCTCAATCGAATTCATTGCGTAATCTGGCACGCGGGTGTTGATCAGGTATTGGACTCCGAAACGTTGATCCATCCAGTAAGAAGGTGAAACCTGGCCGCTGCCGCTCAGACTCAACAAAATGGAACTGGCGACATTTTGTTCGGTCAAACCAAGTTCCGCAGCCTTGGCCCTATCCACTGCCACGTTGAGCCGGGGAAGATCCGAAGGCTGATGCAAATGCACATCCACAGCGCCGGGTATGTGCCGGATCTGGTCCACAATTTGCCCGGCGACACGGCGATTATTGACCTGGTCCCGTCCGACAATCTGGATGTCAAAGGGCGCAGGAAGCCCAAAGTTCAGCGTCTGGCTGACAATGTCGGCGGGCAGGAAGTAAAAAAGGGTGCCAGGAAACTCCCGGTTCATGACTTTGCGCAGTCGTCGCACGTGATCCTCCGTCGGCGCGTGGCCCTTGTTGAGCGAGACCAGCACGTCCGCATCGCCAGGTCCAATCACTCCGCTGGTATTGTAGCTCAGGTTAATGCTTGAATTCGGGATTCCGATATTATCAGTAATACCACGAATCTCGGAGACAGGGATCTCCTGGCGAATAACCGCGTCAATCTGCGACGTCAGTCGAATGGTTTCCTCCATTCTAGTTCCGGTCCGCGCGCGAACGTGAAGGAGAAGTTGACCCGCATCGACACTCGGAAAGAAGTCCTCGCCAAGCAGGGGAATCAAGAGGGTGGAAGCAGCGCAAATCCCGAGAAACCCCAGCGCAAAGAAAACACGGCGTGCCAGACAGGCCGCGAGTAATGCACGATAGCTATGACGGAAACGTTCGAATCCAGTCTCAAACGCGCGTTGCAATCTTAGCGCCGGACGAATCCACACTGAAGCGTGCGAATCGTCCTCATGAAAACCATGCATTCGCACATTGCGATAAAACCACATGACCAGCGTCGGCACCAGGGTTCGTGAGAGGATGTAGCTGGCCAGCATGGCAAACACGACTGCTTCGGCCAGCGGCACAAACAGATAATGCGCCACACCTGTCAGGAAAAACATGGGGACGAATACGATGCATACGCAAAGCGTGGAAACAAAGGCTGGCAGGGCGATTTCCTGCGCGCCGTCGAGAATGGACTCTTCAAGCTTCTTCCCGGTGGCCATGTGTTGATGAATATTCTCAATCGCTACCGTGGCATCGTCCACCAGGATACCCACTGCCAATGCCAGACCACCCAATGTCATCAGATTGATGGTTTCTCCCAGGGCGCTCAAAACGGCCACCGAGGCCATTACGGAAAGTGGGATCGAAAGCGCGATGATGACCGTGCTGCGCCAGGAACCCAGGAAGAGCAGAATCATCAAAGCGGTTAGGGCCGCTGCAATCACCCCTTCGCGAAGCACTCCATTCACGGCAGCACGCACAAACAGGGATTGATCGGCAAACTCCTTCACCTGCAAGTCCGGGGTGACCGTGTTCATGATTCTGGTCATCGAGGCCTTCGCCTGGCGCACCACATCGAGCGTTGAGGCTGAGCCGCTTTTCATGATCGTCAGCAGCGCCCCTCGCACACCGTCCTGACGAACCGCATTCAACTGGGGATTGAATCCGTCATGTACTTGTGCCACATCGCGCAGACGGATCGTTGCGCCATCAACGACCTTGATGGGGAGGTCATTCAAATCCTCGATACGGACCACGGAGCCATTGACCCCAATGTCATATTCCGTGGAACCGATCTTGGCTGCGCCTCCCGGCAAAACGAGGTTTTGTGCATTCATTGCGGTGACGACATCCTGCGGTGCAAGATTCTTGGCCTTCAGGGAGGACAAGTTCAAATCCACCATCACCAGGCGCATCTTACCGCCATACGGCCAGGGAACGACCGCGCCACGAACTGTCGCAAGACCGATTCGCACCTGGTTGGCGGTGACATCAAACAGTTCCTGCTCCGCCATTTTGGGACTGCTGAATCCATATTGGAGAATGGGCACTGTGGAGGCGTTGTATTGAATAATGAGCGGCGGGGTTTGTCCCGGAGGCATCTGGCGCAACACAGTCTGTGCAATGGCGGTGATTTGGGCCACGGCTGCAGGCACGGAAGCGCCCGGTTGAAGGAAGACCTTGATGATGCCAATGCCGTTGTAGGATGTGGACTCCACGTGCTCGATATCGTTGACCGTGATGCTCAGCGCCCTCTCATTCGCGTAAACAAGACGCTGTTCCACGTCTTGCGCGTCCAGACCGTTGTATTGCCAGATGATGCTGATCACCGGAATGTTGATGCTCGGAAAGATGTCCGTCGGGGTCCGCAGCAAAACAAAGGGCGTCACCAACAAAAGAAGCAGGGCGGCCACCACAAAAGTGTAGGGCCGTCGCAAGGCAAGGCTGACAATCCACATATATCAGTTTTAAGATCGTCAGGTGATACGCTTAATACAGGGGTTTTAGGCGTTTTTGAAATTTCGCCCGCTGCGTCTGCCTGACAACACGACGCAAAATCGCCGATAATTGGCGGATTGCCTAATAGAGATTCAGCAGCATATTGATAACTATTCGTTATCAATGATCCCAATATGGAACTGCGCCATTTGAAATGCTTTGTGGTGGCTTCTGAGGAGCTCAATTTTCACAGGGCGGCGGAACGGCTGCGCGTCGCCCAACCAGCCGTGAGCGCGCAAATCAAAGCTCTGGAAGAGGATCTGGACGTGCGTCTGTTCGAACGCACCACACGTACGATCGTTCTCACCGAGGCTGGCTCCTTGTTTCTTGACCAGGCGCGCGCCATTCTAGCCGCTGCGCAACAGGCTCAACTCCTGGCGCGCCGTGCGCAAAAGGGTACTGCGGGATTGCTCCGGGTGGGAGTCATTCCATCTGCGGCAAGCCCCTGGCTGGCCCGGATTCTGCGTCAATACCATCAACGTTTTCCAGACGTGCAGCTTCTGATTTCCGAACAAACCAGCGCTGAGCAATTCCGACAACTCCGGTCAGGTGAGTTGGACGCCGGTTTATTGCGACCACCGGTGGAATTTCCCGATTTGGAGTCCCGTTTTGTCGAGGAAACCTTCCAAGTGCTCGCCACCCCTGCCCTGCATCGACTCGCGCGCAAACGCAAGCTTCAGTGGGGGGACTTCGACGGCGAAGCGCTCGTGATGATCCAGCCCAGCCAGCAGCATGGTTTTTACGATGCGTTCCTGGCTGCATGCGCCAGGGCGGGCGCAAAAGTACATCCCGCGCACTACACCCCGGATATCCAGATTAAAATGTGGCTCATCTCGGCCGGATTCGGGGTGGCGCCAACCACCGCCGCCCTTTCCCTGATAAAGCGTCCGGGATTGGTTTTTCGTTCGCTGCCGCCAGGATTGCCACCGGTGCGAACAGCCCTGACTTGGAGGCGCCAAAATACCTCGCTTCTGCTGCTGAACTTCCTGGAGTGCTTTTCTGAGTATCGACAGGATTCAACCCCCGCCTCTTCAAAAACGCAGTAGACCGCCTATTTAGCCTCGCTCACCCCTTGAACTTTACCGCCCCTCAATCTTCGCGATGCGCAGTCCTTTTCGATCGACCGATCCATCGCCCCAACTCCTGCGCAACTTGCGCTTAAAGTGCTTGAATCGGCGCGGTTATCTCCGTCAACCACCATCTCGACAGGTTTGGCGCGAGAAATCATCCACATCAAACCAACGAGCATTGGCACGGATATCACGAGCGCCGGATGGTGCCATGTGGTCTTGAACAAATGATCCAGGCCCTCATCGATGCCAAAGAGCCCGAATCCAATGAATACCAATGCCGCCACCCATTTGATGGCTTTTTCGGGGATGTGCCTTTTCAAGACAATCGCGGCCACGATCCCCAAGCCATCCGCGATCACCATCCCGGTGGTGGATCCCATCCATACGGGAAGGATCTGGCTGGCCTTTGCAGCAAGCCCGACTCCTCCGATTTTGATCGCCTCGTCCGCTGCGATTGCCATCGTCATGAGCTGCGTCTTATCACCCATTTCCGCTATGAAGAAAGCCACGGCAACCGTCCAAAACGGGGTCATTTTTGTGGTCTTCTCCATACCGTCCAACGAATCTCCGCGAATCGTCCATAGGCCGAAAAAGATGAACGAAACCGCCGCAAGCGTTTTTAGCCACCCCAGAGGAATGATCGAAACAAGGGTATTACCTGCAAGTACCGCCAGAAGATGATTGGCAAGGGTGGCTGCAAGCACACCCCACATCACCGTCTGCCATCGATAACGTGAAGCAAATGCCATCGCCAGAAGCTGGGTTTTATCGCCCATTTCCGCTAGCACCACCATGACAACTGACAGTAAAAACGCCGCAATCATGACCTGTAATTATCCCTCACACCATTAAATGAGGCATCTGCTTATAACATTTCTTCCCATTCCGCGCCTTTCCGGAACGCACGGAAACGGCTCCCATCAGGCTGGCGCGCAGCATCGTTATCGCCATCACAGATGTCAAGACGCATGGAGCAGGTTTCACGCCGCGAAATCAGGTATTGCTCGGCATTTTGTGTCACCCGATCCGATCAGCTGCCATTTTCCCGTGCTTGACGCCTCAAAATGAGACGCCGTAGTATATTGCCGAATTGATGCAGCGCTTCGATTCCATTTTACAGGATGTTTGTTCCGGTTTTGGCTGCGGCGTATCCACGTCGTGGAGACGGTTTTCCATGTTGCTTTTGAACGCCATCGAAAGGCGCATGCAAAGTGGGTGTCTTAGCGCGCTTTACCGATTTCGAGCCGCCCAGTCATCGGTCATGGCCGTATTTCTCCTGTCTGCTCTAAACGCAGGAATGATGACAGCCCAAGGCGACGAACTGGAAGCAGGACCTTTTGCACAGGAATTTTCGCTAACGCTCGACTCAGGCCATCGCCAGGAAGCTTTTGGCCCGCTGTTCTATTCCGAACAAAAAGAATCCCAACGCCAATGGGCCTTGCCTCCACTGGTTAGTCGCACCCGGGATGCCTCCCTGGACATGGAAGAGATTGACGTGGCCTATCCCATCCTGACTTATGACCGCTTCGGGGCGGAATATCGATTCCAGTGGTTCCAGCTTTTTAGCTTCTCAGGCGGCAAGGATCAACGTGCGGTACCCACGGACCGGTTCACCCTGTTCCCGATCGTCTTCACCCAACGATCGACAGACACCAATCAGAACTACACAGCTGTCCTGCCAATTTATGGCACCCTGAAACACCGCCTCATGCGGGATCGTATTCATTTTGTCCTGCTCCCCTGTTACGTTCAATCCCAGAAACAGGATGTCGTCACCGATAATTACCTGTTTCCGGTCGTGCACGTTCGCCATGGTAATGCCTTGAAAGGCTGGCAGGTTTGGCCATTCATTGGACATGAAACCAAGGGTATCACCTCCAAAACCAACAACATCGACGACGTGGTCATGGTGCCTGGCCATGAAAAAGATTTTGTTCTGTGGCCCATTTACCTGAGTGAAAAAACAGGCATTGGCGGCGAAAACCCCAGAAAGTTCCAATCCATCCTTCCGCTTTACTCGATGGAACGGTCCCCTCAAAGGGATTCCACCACTGTCATCTGGCCGCTCTTTACAAGCACCGATGATCGGGCCAGGAATTATCGGGAATGGGATGCCCCCTGGCCGTTGGTCGTGTTTGCGCGCGGCGGTGGCAAGACCGCAAATCGCGTCTGGCCGCTCTACAGCCATGTTTACAACACCAATCTGCAGAGCGATTTTTATTGTTGGCCCCTCTACAAATACAACAAATTCACCTCCGAAGCCGTGGTGCGGGAACGCTCGCGCGTCTTCTTTTTCCTCTACTCCGATGTGACGGAAAAAGCCCCCGGCGCGACCAATGCCCTGCGGCGCACCGATCTCTGGCCGCTTTTCACCGCGCGCCGTGATCGCGAGGGCAATGAACGCCTTCAACTCCTGTCCATCCTGGAACCACTGATTCCAAACAACAAAAGCATCGAGCGCGATTACTCGCCTGTCTGGTCGATCTGGCGTTCAGAAAAAAATGCCAAAACCAGCGTCTCCAGCCAGTCGCTCCTGTGGAACCTCTACCGCAGCCAAAACGCGCCCGAGGGAAGGAAATTCTCCCTTCTCTTTGGCTTGGTTCGCTACGAATCCACTGGAGAAGGATCGAAAACGCGGCTATTATATTTACCGCCGATCAAAGGCAAAGGCCCGGTGCAAACTCCGAAAAAAAACTGATTTCCTGTATGTTTCAAAACGTTGGGGAAATGCTCATACTATTGTGGCGCACCATGCGATCACTGCCATTGGTCTGGCGGCATCGGCACAAGGTATTTGAGCAGCTTTTTGAAATCGGCAATGCAAGCCTCCTCATGGCCTGCGTCCTGTCAGTATTCATCGGAGGTGTTCTCGCCCTGCAAACCGGTCCGGTCCTGGTGGAACGCGGATTGGGCAGCCTGCTGGGCGGCATTGTCGGCTTATCGCTGGCCAGGGAATTGGCGCCCGTCATGATGTCCATTCTGATTGCCGGACGCATTGGATCGGCCATGGCGGCGGAAATCGGATCCATGAGTGTCTATCAGGAAATTGACGCGCTGCGCACCATGAATATCAACCCGGTTCACTATCTGGTGCTTCCACGCCTGGTCGCCATCTGCATTGCCCTGCCCGTCCTCGTCGTGTTTGCCATCCTCATCGGCTGGACTGGCGGGGCCTTGGTTTGTGCATACAACCAGAACATCGCCGTCTCTGTTCAAAGCTATTTTAACAACCTGCGCGATGTGGTGGAATTGAAGGACATTTTCAACGGCCTCATTAAGAGTTTTGTTTTTGCGATTTGCATTGGGACCGTCTCCTGCCACCAGGGTCTGCAAACCATCGGCGGCCCGCGCGGCATCGGACGCTCCGTCACCAAGGCCGTCGTTAACTCCATCGTTCTAATTCTGGTTCTCGATTATTTCCTGACACGCGTCCTTATGTTTTTCCAAAAATGAGCGCCAACCCCACAGTTCAACCCGGCGTTCGCGTCGAAGTGCGCGGCTTGCATAAATCCTACGCCGGCCAGGCCGCTCTCAAAGGCGTGGACCTCGACATCAAGGCCGGTGAAATCTTCGTCATCATGGGCCCCAGCGGCAGCGGCAAAAGCGTCCTGCTCAAGCACATGATCGGCCTCGAACGCCCTGATTCGGGCGACATCCTCATCGAAGGCAAATCCATTCTCGACGGCGAGGATGTGGCCAACCGCTTTCGCCTGGCCATGGTTTTTCAATCCGGCGCCCTTTTCAACTCCCTGACAGTCGGTGAGAACGTCAGCCTTTACCTCACCGAGCACCGGTTGAAGCCGGCTGGTGAAATCGCCCGCATCGTCGCCGAAAAACTCGCCATCGTTGGCCTCCAGGGCGTCGAAAATAAACTTCCGGCGGAACTCTCAGGAGGCATGAAAAAACGCGTGGCCATCGCAAGGGCGCTCGTCGCCGACCCCCAACTCATTTTATACGATGAGCCCACAAGCGAACTCGACCCGATGATCGCCATCACCATCGCCGAGGAAATTCTCCGGCTTAACCGCCGCACCGGCGTCACCTCTGTCGTCGTCACCCATGATCGCGAACTGGGATTTGGCATCGCCAGCCGGATCGGCATGATTAGCGATGGTCGAATCCTGGCCATCGGCACTCCGGAGGAAATCAAAGCCAGCACTAATCCCTTGATTCAAAAATTCTTAAAAGCCGAATACAGCAGCAATCACAATTTGAACTCACAGATCGAAAGGCAAACGCCATGAAAAACACCTTGGAAACCCGGCTGGGCATTTTCTTTGCTCTGGCCCTTGTGGCCGCGATAATCATCATTGAAATGATCGGCGGCCTGGAATTCTTAAAACACGGCACCTACATTCACGCCCGTTTCAATAACGTGCTCGAGCTTAAACAGGGAGATCCCGTCAAAATGGCCGGCGTGCAAATCGGACGCGTGGAACGCATCGGCATTGCCGGGGACAGGGTGGAAGTTTTCATGAAAATCAATCGAAGTGACGCCGCCATCCATACAGACAGCAAGGCCACCATCAAGTTTGCCGGTCTTATGGGCCAGAATTATGTGTCCGTCGATTTTGGCTCTTCCAATTCACCCCTCATCTCCACCGGCGCGGAACTGTCAACCATCGAACAAACCGACCTCAGCGCCCTGATGGCTCGAATCGACAAGGTGGCTTCCGGCGTTGAAGGCATGTCCAAACAATTCAGCGGCGATGGTCTCGGCAACATGCTCGGGCCGATCACCGATTTCATCAAGGACAACAAGGACAAACTCTCGTCCACCATCACCAACATTGAAACCATTACCGCGCAGGTTGCCCAAGGCAAAGGCACTGTTGGCAAACTCATCAATGACGACGCACTCTATAATTCCGCCTTGAGCACGGTCACCAATTTCAACGACACCGCCACTGATATCAAAAGCATCGTCAGCGAGGCGAAGGTGGTCATGAACGACATTAACGCCGGCAAAGGCACCTTGGGCAAACTCACCAAGGACGAAGCCCTCTACAAGGAAACCACCACCGCCATGACCAATCTGCGGGAAATCTTTGAGAAAGTTAATCGAGGGCAAGGTTCCGTCGGCAAACTCATTAACGACGAGTCCCTCTATAAAAACGCCCGCATGACCCTGCAGAAACTGGACAAGGCAACCGAAGGTCTCGAAGACCAGGGTCCTCTGAGCATCATGGGCGTGATGGCCAACGGTCTCTTTTGAGTTCACGGGCAAATCCGGCGACGCTTACAGTCAGCGTTGCGGAAAGCCCATCGCATTACCGGCATTGGGGTTTACTCCAACTGCGGACGGATGATGCGCGTCCAGAGTTTATAACCCGCACGGTTCAAATGTAACAAGTCGCTCTCAAACAACTCCGGGAGTGGCTTTCCATCACATCCAAGCATCAGCGTAAATACATCGATGTATTTCAAGCTGTGATCGGATTCGCAGTAATGCCGCACCAGGGCGTTCGAAACCCGAATCTGATCGATTCGCTCCCAACGGGCCATGCTCGGTTTGATGGAAACAAAGGCAATCGGAAGATTCGGGAAATGCTTATGAACCTTTTGCACAAAAGCCTTAAAATCGGCCAATACCTGATCCGGGGTCGCCTTGGCGGCGATGTCATTATCCCCGGCGTAAAAAACGATCATCCGCGGTTTGTAAGGAAATACAATCCGTTCGGCCAATTCGGTGCTGTCAGCAATCCGCGATCCGCCAAAACCACGCCGGACGGTCTTGATCCCTTCCATGTCCTCCGCCAGTGTCTTCCACATCCGAATGCTGGAGCTGCCCAGGAACAACACTGCGGCCTCGGGCGGCTGATTCGTCTTGTCCATTTGCTCGAACGTCTGAATCTCTGGCTCCCATTTGGACAGGGCATTGGTGGAGAGAGCATTGGTCGGTGCGCCGCTGGTCTGAGGATCGGCTGATTGGCATTTGCCCGCCAGCAGTATTGCAGCCAACAGCACGGCAAACCATGCGCTGACACGAAACCCGAAGTATCTTTTCATCGTGTTATTCTAATGAGGAATTTCATCTTCCTCGTCAACTTCTTTGGTTTCAGGCTCCTCAAGCGGCCCCACCAAAACGACAAATTCCCCTTTCACGACTCGTGTTGGAAGCAGCAGGAGCAACTCCGCAGCGGTGCCGCGCAGGTACTCCTCGAATTTCTTCGTGATTTCACGCGCCAACACCACCTTGCGTTGCGGCCATAGCGCGTTGATTTCCTCCAGAATCTTACCCACACGCCAGGGCGACTCATAAATCACCAACGTGCCTCCAGAGTTCGATACCGCTTCCAATCGTTTGCGCCGCTGTCCGGGTTTACGGGGCAAGAAACCGATGAAATGAAATTCGTCGGTTGGCAGGCCACTGGCGGTCAATGCCGCAACTAGGGCGCATGGCCCTGGAATCGACTCCACTGCATACCCGCGTTGAATCGCCGCCTCCACCACCCGCTGGCCCGGATCGCTGATGCCCGGTGTGCCGGCATCCGTCACCAGCACCACCTTTTCACCCCGTCCGAGGCGTTCCAGTATCTCCTCGCTTCGCCGGGCCTCGTTGAAGCGGAAGTAGCTGATCATCGGTTTGGATATTCCAAAATGGTGGAGCAACTGGCCGGTGCGGCGCGTATCCTCCGCAGCCACTACATCACATTCCTTGAGAATGCGCAGCGCGCGCAGAGTGATGTCCTCCAGATTTCCAATCGGCGTGGCAACAAGTGAAAGCATGTTAAAAAATAATAAAGTTCGTTCCGCGCGCGGCAAATGGGTGCCTGTACGCTTTTGCAAAAATCATAAGGCTCCGCCGCTTCATATCAAAGCCCCGGCCAATCCGCGCTGCCGTGCCGCTTCATATAAAAAAACCGCGCCGGCACTGCCCACGTTCAGGGAATCGACACCGTTCTGCATCGGCACAGCCACCGGTTCGTCGCAGGCCTCCAGCACCGCCGTCGTCAATCCATTTCCTTCGTTGCCAAAAACAACGCAGCAGTCGCCGCTGAAATCGGCCTGGGGCAACATGCGCTGACCCGCATGTGGGTGGGCCGCCAGACACCGTACACCCCGTTTGCGCATGGCCAGCAATGTCTGCGCCAAATTCTCAACCTCCAGAATGGGCGTCGTAAAAATCGCGCCCATCGAGTTGCGAACCGCCCGTCGCAAAAACGGGCTGCTCGAGGTTTCGCCCACGATCAGGCCCTGCGCGCCAAACGCCGCACAATTACGCACCAGCGCCCCCATGTTCAAGGCGTCGTGAATTCCCTCAGCCGCAGCGAAAAGCATTGGGCGGCGACTCCCCTCCAGCAAACCATCCAGCGTAATGGCTCGCGGCACCTTGCCCACCGCAAGCAAGCCTTGATACATGGTGAATCCAACGAGCTTTTCCAAAAAATCCCGATCCGCCAGATAAACCCGCACCTCTTCCTTTCGCGCGTCCAACAATGGTCGCAACGCCTCAAGCCAATTTTGCGGCAGAATGATGGATTCCACCAAAAACTGGCTCTCCAAAAGACGACGCACCACCTTCTCGCCCTCCGCCACGAATATTTGGCGGTCCCGATGTTCCTGCTGCCGCTTCATCGTCCGGTACGGCTCTAATTCCGGCAAATCAAGCGTCCCGAGAGTTTGGATATGCAACATGCGATTACTCCTGTGCCAGTG
The DNA here is from genome assembly GCA_963664225.1 of Verrucomicrobiia bacterium. GTDB lineage: Bacteria > Verrucomicrobiota > Verrucomicrobiia > Limisphaerales > UBA1319. Next base: position 4,562,743 of record OY760937.1, on the reverse strand, counting down.
GCCGTCAGAAATCAGGCAGAGGCACAATCGGAATGCGCGCCGCATCCGGCCATTCCAGAACAGCTTCAGCCTGCCCGGCCACGACCACCTCGGCACTTTTTTCAAACACGGACAAACCGGATAATCCCGAATTCTGCATGCCCATTTATATGACCTCAAACCCCGTCCATGACGATAAGAAAGTGCCAATTCCCCCCTTGATCATTCTGCAGGATACCTTGCAAACACAGCCAATTGGCTCCCTGTATGGCAGCACTGTAAATGCGTCACCACAAAGCAGTCTCGAATCCTGTTTCAGGCCGGAAGAATCAAAATAAAGCTTGGTGATCGCTGCATGCTCTCTGTTGAATTTATCACACTGTATTGTGCTGCAATTGGATACGCATTTTTTAAAACCGTTGCGACCTGAATTATTTCATTTCCATTTTCCGTAATTTATCTCCAATATGAATTTGTTAACCACGTTTGATCGTCCAATAAGCGAAAACTGGAAACGATTAACACCATAAGCCAAATAATTACATGAGTATGCAGAAGTCTCAAATCGACGTTTCCCGACGTCAGTTTATAAAAACCTCATCGCTGGTCATGGCCAGTGCCGCCGCCGCTCCCTACATCATCACCGGCCATGCCGCGCCGGACGATCCGATTCGCGTGGGATTGATTGGCTGCGGTGGACGTGGCAAGGGCGCTGTGGGTAATGCCATGGCAGCGGCGCCGAATGTCAAACTGGTCGCCATTGCCGACTTGTTCCCCGAAAAGGTCGAGGCGGCGAAAAAAGAATTCGAGGCCGGACTCAAGGGCAATGCGGCTTGGGCCCAGGGCACCGAGAGCAAAGACATGCAGGACGTCAGCATCAAGCTCGATCCTTCCATGTGTTTCTCGGGCTGGGACTCCTATAAGAAACTCCTCGCAGTCCCTGACATTAATTACGTCATCCTGACCACGCCACCCCACTTCCGCGCCCAGCATCTCCGCGCCGCAGTCGAAGCGGGCAAGAACTGCTTTATCGAAAAGCCGGTGGCCGTTGACAGCTCGGGCTGCCGCTCGATCATTGAATCCGGCGAAATGGCGAAGAAGAAAAACCTGGGCATCGTCGCCGGCACCCAGCGCCGCCATCAAAAACAATACGTCGAAACCATCAAACGCATTCACGACGGCGCCATCGGCAAGATCACCTCGGCGCGCGCCTACTGGAACCAGGCCTCTCACACCCAGCATGAGACGCGCAAGACCGAGTGGACTGACATGGAGTGGCAGTTGCGCAACTGGATCTATTTCACCTGGCTCTCCGGCGATATCATTGTCGAGCAGCACTTGCACAACCTCGATGTCATCAATTGGGCCATGCAGGCGCACCCCATCAAAGCTTACGGCATGGGTGGCCAGGCCGCGCGCTTCGGCAAGGAGTTTGGCCATATTTACGACCACTTCTGCGTCGAGTATGAATACCCGGGCGGCGTTCGCATGCTGAGCATGTGCCGTCAGACGGATAATTGTTCAGATCAGATCGGCGAAGCGGTTGTCGGCACCGAAGGCGTGAGCAACTGCATGAACACGATCACGGCCAAGACCCCCTTCCGTTTCTCCGGCAAGTTCCGCAATCCGTATGAGCAGGAACACGTCGATCTCATCGAAAGCATCCGCGCCGGCCAGCCTCTGAATGAAGCGCAGCAGATTGCCGAAAGTAATCTCGGCGCCATCATGGGTCGCGAATCCGCCTACAGTGGCAAGATCATCGATTGGGATAGCGCGATGGAGTCCAAGATGGATCTCTCGCCCGCCAAGTACGAGTTCGGGCCCTTGCCCGTTCCCCCGGTCGCCATTCCCGGCACTTACAAATTCGAGTAATCTTCGAATTGCCCAGTCCTTTTCACAAAATCCCCTGTGCCATTCGCACGGGGGATTTTTTGTCGAATATGCTTTTATAATTCCCCCGCGGTATTTTCAAAAGATCCGCCGCAAACCGATCTTAGTGCTTGCCTGAACCCTTGCAGACGCTAGGTTTCATTCATTCGCGCACGGTCGAATGATGCGGTCAACGGACGATGTGGATTCAAGGAACTTGTAGCAAAAACGCCCTGTGGGATTTGTTCCCAGGAAGACCTAACATAAAACAACAATGGTGTCAGAAAACCTCGCCACAGCCAGCCGCGAAAAAATCAAGGCCGCCCGATTTTCCATTTTTTCCAATACGGCGCTAACCGTGTTAAAGCTGGGGATCGGCTTGATCACCGGTTCGGTTAGCGTTCTTTCCGAGGCGGTTCATTCCGCATCGGATCTGATGGCTTCGTGGATCGCTTATTTTTCCGTACGCCAATCCGACCTGCCCGCCGACGACAAACATCCCTACGGCCACGGAAAGGTCGAGAGCCTCTCGGGAATGGCAGAGGCATTTCTGATTTTCGCCGCCGCCATTTACATCATCTACGAGGCCATTCAAAAAATCATTCATCACACCACACCGCAACGGCTGGATCTGGGCATCGGGGTTATGGCCATTTCAGTGACAATGAATTTTTTCATCGCCCGCTACCTTTTCCGAGTCGCCAAAAAAACGGATTCCCTGGCCTTGGAAGCGGATGCCGAGCATCTGCGCACGGACGTTTATACTTCTCTCGGAGTTTTAATCGGCTTGGCGCTGGCGCGTTTGACCGGTTATTACCTGTTGGATCCCATCGTTGCCATCTTGGTGGCCATGATGATTTTTCACGCTGCCTGGCGGCTTACAATGGCTGCGATTGAAACCCTCATGGATACCCAACTGCCCTCTTCAGATGTCGATGCCATCAAGGAGATTCTCGATCTTGAACAGCGCGTTTTCGGATATCACAAACTGCGCACCCGAAAATCCGGCTCTTTCCGTTATATCGATGCGCATATCCTGCTCGATGACACCCTCTCCCTGCCCCAGGCCCATGATTTGACCGAGGAAATGGAAGACCGCATTCGCGCCCGTTTTCCAAACACTGAAGTCACCCTCCACACCGAGCCATACGAGGCCGAAAACCGTCACCTGCATGAGCACCACGATGCTGCCACCATGCGGGGCCTGGTGGACAAAAAGAATCGTCCGCCTCAACCCTGATGGTCCGGCTCGGCTTGCTGTCAGGCCTTCGCGCTTTTATAGTGAAGGGAGGAGACCTCGCGCAAACGCCGGGCCGCCTGCTCAGCAGTCAAATCGCGTTGCGGTTCCGCCAGCATCTCGTAGCCCACCATGAATTTCTTTACCGTGGCTGACCGCAGCAGTGGCGGATAAAAATGAGCGTGCAACTGCCAGTGCGCATAATCCCCACCGTCCGTGGGCGCACCGTGCCAGCCCATGGAATAAGGAAAACTGGTTTGAAAAAGATTGTCGTAGCGGCTCAGACTCCGCTTGAGAATTTCCGCCAATGCGGCCCGTTCCTCAACCGTCAATTCCGGCAACCGCTTCACTGAACGCCTTGGAACCAACAGCAATTCAAACGGCCAGGTGGCCCAATAGGGAACCGTCATCACCCAGTGCTCGTTCGATTCGATGACGCGGGATTGCTCCTTTAACTCCGCAGCCAGGTAATCCAGCAACAGGGGATGACCCTGCTTTTTGAAGTACTCCCGCTGACTGTTCTCCTCCTGCTCCACCAGTCGCGGCAGCCAGTTGCCAGCCCAGATCTGCCCGTGCGGATGAGGATTCGAGCAACCCATCGCCGCCCCTTTGTTCTCGAACACCTGCACCCACTTGAAACGGGCGCCCAATTCTTGAACCTGCGCCGCCCAGACATCGATCACTTTCTGAATTTGCCCCACGGTCATCTCCGGAAGCGTTAAATCGTGCCGCGGCGAAAAACAGATCACGCGACATTGCCCTTGCACTGGCTGCGCCCGAAACATCCCCTCAGCCACCGCGCCGTCCGTTGGCGCGTCCGGTAATAAAGCCGCAAAGTCATTGGAGAATACAAACGTATCCTTGTAGTCCGGATTGGTAAGATCCCCTGCGCGGCGATTGCCCGGGCACAAATAGCACTTGGGATCATGGCTGGGCCGGGTTTCGGCGCCCGCACTTTCCTGCTGCCCCTGCCAGGGACGTTGCGTCCGATGCGGCGACACCAAAATCCACTCGCCAGTCAACAGGTTCAAACGGCGATGCGGATGCGTTTCAGGATTAAAATTCATGATCGTTAAATGGAAAAAACGGGCTGCATCATTGGGATGCAGCCCATGCACACGGAAATTCTCGCGGCCTAAGCCTTGATGATCGTCGCTCCGGCGGCCGGCCTGGATACAAACAACGCCGGTTTGATCCCGGTCGCAGCTTGATACTCTCTGAAAATCGTATCGGCGATTTTGTTGACCTCGCTCGTTTTCACCAGGCTGACCGTGCACCCACCGAAACCGCCACCCGTCATCCGGCAGCCGATCATCCCGCCCTTGGTCCCAATTTTACGGGCAATTTCCACCACCTCATCCAACTCCTTGCAACTCACCGCGTAATCATCTCGCAGCGAATCGTGGCTGGCATACATCAACTGACCCAGCTCATCCAATTTCCCGGCGCGAATCGCCCTGGCCGCTTTGGTTGTGCGATCGATTTCACCGATCACGTGGCGGGCGCGTTTGAAAACCACCGGGTCCATCGCGCTCTTCTTCGCTTCCAGTGACGCCATTGTGGCATCACGCAGTGACGCAACCCCAAGAATTTTTGCCGCCGTCTCGCATTGGGCGCGCCGTTGCGCGTATTCCCCATTCCCCAACTCATGCCGCACGTTGGTATTGGTGATCAAAACCGCGATATCAGGATCGGTCATCGGAACCAGTTCCGTAGTCCTGGTCCGGCAATCGAGCAACAGCAAGTGGCCTTCCTTGCCCAGCGCGGAGGTGAATTGATCCATGATGCCGCAAGGCACTCCCGCAAACTCATGCTCCGCCTTCTGGCAAAGCAGCGCCTTATCGACAGCACTCATCTTCGTGCCAGTCACAACCTCCAGCAAAGTGGCCGTGGCCACTTCCAATGCCGCGCTGCTGGAAAGTCCGCCACCCAACGGAACCGTCGATTGCATCAGCACATCCAACGACCCCAATTCAACACCCAGCTTCTGAAAACCGGCGACCACGCCGCGAATATAATTCGCCCAGGCGGGCTTGCCTTTTTGGGCGGGCTCTGCCGTGTTAATGACCGCAGTCTCTCCCAGGCGGGTGCAGGTCCATTTGAATTGAGCAGGCTCATGCGTTACTACGGGCCGGTCGGCGGCAATGATCGTGTAACGCTCAATGGCCATTGGAAAGACAAAGCCGTCGTTATAATCCGTGTGCTCGCCGATGATATTGACCCGGCCCGGCGCCGCCACGATCCATCGGGGTTGCCGACCATATTTTTGGGCAAACTTCTCAGCCGTCTCGCTGGCCAGTTGCGCCAGGTTTGGAGCCTGATCAATCATAACATCAATTCTTTAAGCGTTAATAAAACCTCCGGCAGGCCGCAAGGGTTTCCAGAGTGATTACATTGTAATGAAACGTACGCTGCGGGCAAGGAGGGAACGGGTCATTAATTGTAGATTTCGGGTCGCTGGCATGTTGTCATTGCCTGTGTCACGAATTTGTGGTTTTTATAATGTTCACAGTGAGAATTGTAATGGGTGGTTTTCCCTTGCGAATGACTTGTGATTAAATGAATTAAGAAATCCGGCCACCCTGGCCGATGACCATGAAAAAGCTCAACACCCGTCCCAGACCCCATGTCGCGCTGCTGGTGGAAACCACGCTGGCCTCGGGTCGCGACATCCTGCGCGGCATTTCGCGTTACGTCCGCGAAAATGCCTCATGGTCACTCTATTACGAGCCGCGCGGATTGGAGGAATCCCCCCCAAAATGGCTGCGAAAGTGGAAGGGCGATGGCATTATTGCCCGCATCCAGAACCAATCTATTGCCCAGGAGGTTCTTGCCTCAGGCATCCCCACCGTGGACGTTTTGGGCGTCGTGCGTAACGCCACCTTCCCGTTGGTGCATGTCAACGACTCCCTCATCGCGCGCATGGCCTCCGGACATCTGATCGAACGCGGCTTCAAAAATTTCGGTTATTTTGGCATCGGCGGCGAAAACTGGTCGGAACGCAGACGTGACGCCTTCGAGCAGACCATCCATTCCTCCGGCGGCGTCTTACGCGTCTATGAACCGCCACGTGGCGGCGAAAACGCGCATTCCTGGGAAAACACCCAGGACGCCCTGGCTGCCTGGGTCGCCCGCCTTCCCAAACCCGCCGGAGTCATGGTTTGCAGCGACCAGCGCGGACCCCAATTCCTTGAAGCCTGCCGCAGAGCGGGCGTGGCCGTTCCAGACGAAGTCGCCGTCATCGGCGTGGACGACGACCAACCACTGTGCGAAGTCTGCAATCCGCCCCTCTCCAGCGTGCAACCGGGCCATGATCATGTTGGCTATGCCGCCGCTGAGCTATTGGCGCAAATGATGGCCGACCAGCCTGCCCCAACCCAACCCCGGCTGGTCGATCCTAAAAGCGTGACCGTCCGCCTCTCCACCGATGTCTATGCCATCGAGGACCGCCCCATCTCCATCGCCCTGCGCTGGATTCGCGAGAACGCCTGCGGCCCGATCCATGTGGATGCCATCGCCCGTCACTCCGGCCTCTCCCGCAGCGTATTGCAACGCCGCTTCCGCGCCCTCCTGCATCGCTCTGTGCATCAGGAAATCCTGAACGCCCGCCTTAAACGCGCCCGGGAACTGCTCGCGGAAACAAATCTGTCCCTCGGCGATATTGCCGAAAAAACCGGCTTCAAACACCAGGAATACATGGGCGCCGTCTTCAAAACCCACCTCAAGAAAACTCCCGCCCAATTTCGTCGCGCCATGGCCGCTAGCCTCTGAAACCGAATCACAGGGCGACACTAATCTCCCGCATAAATGTCCGTGGTCCAGACCACATCGCAGTTCTTGCAATAAAACCTGTGCTGGTACTTGGTGGAAGCCTCTGGCTGGAGTTTGGGGAGATGTGCGCCGCATTTTACACAACGATAACGAGCCTGAACTTGACCGACCCAAAAACAGCCGACCACAAGAATTAAAGTCCAAAACGTGATGATCACATAGCCCGCCGTAGTGATCTTTGGCCCGTATTCCACATTGGGTATGATGAATACGCCAAGACCCAGAAGCGCTGCGATCAAAATCATGACTCGATAGAGAGTCCGATCTCCGTAATCCTTATCGTGTTGCTCGGTAGCCATGACTTTGAATTGCTTAACGACCAAGTCTATCGACCTCAACCAGAACCATTAACTGAGGCGGCCTCACAGCGATGGTTGGCGCAACAGATTGTTATCCGCCCACGTATGGGGCACTCTATGAAGTCCGAATAACCGGCGCAACCAGGTTCGGGTCTTTTGGTTAATTATCGTTTTCATTTCAGAAAACCTCTGCCGTCTGCTGATTATGTTTTTCAATCCTGAACGTTCCCCCGGAAAAGCGTGCATCCCTGTCAAAAATACTTCATGATGTCCGGCTTTATGGCACCGTGTGGCGGCGGAATTGAAACCGCATTTTTAAAACAAAGCAGACGATTGAGCACCTTCGATGGCCGATGCCATGCAGAGGGTCCGATGATTCGCAGCATTTCATGAGCACTCCCGAAGCCCCATTATTAATCGCCAACGAGATCAGCCTGGCCTATGGCTATCAGGTTCTGCTCCAACAAGTCAGCCTCGCCGTCAGCGCGGGTGAAAAAGTGGGTCTTGTGGGCCGTAATGGTTGCGGCAAGACCAGCCTGTTGAAAATTCTTACCGGTGTGGAACCTCCCGACTCCGGCGAAATCACGCAACGCCGGGGCCTGCGCATCGGTTACCTCCCGCAGGAATTCGAGCTGGATGGCGCCAAAACCGTTCGTGAAAACATCGAGGCCGGTGTGGCCGACCTGATGGAATGGCGAAGACGCTACGAATACGGCGACGGTAGCGAGGCGGAATTGGCCGACCTTTTGGTCAAAATCGAGCATGCGGATGGATGGAATCTCGAATCGCGCATCAAAGCCGAGGCGGCCGCATTGGGCGCTCCGGATCTGGATAAGCTCGTGGAACCTCTTTCTGGCGGGGAAAAACGGCGCGTGGCCCTCTGCCGCGCGTTGGTTTCGCAACCTGATCTGCTACTGCTCGACGAACCGACCAACCATCTGGACACCGAGTCCATTCGCTGGCTGGAAGAGTTCCTGCGGGAATTCCGGGGCGCAGTGATGTTCGTCACCCACGATCGTTACTTTTTGGACGTCATCGCCACCCGCATTCTGGAGGTGGCCGAAACGCGCATCTTTTCTCATCCAGGCAACTACACGGCCTACCTGGAATCCAAGGCCGCAAGACAAATGATCGCCGAAGAAGCAGAACGCCGACGCCAGCGTTTTCTCCGGGTGGAACTCGAATGGGTCCGCGCGGGCGTGCGCGCGCAACGCTCCAAATCCCGGCATCGTCTGGACACGTTTTACAATGTAGCCGGGCTTGAGGCCCCGCCCGAGGAGCGCGAAATGGACCTCCCGATTCCTCCCCCGCCTGAAATGGGCAATGTGGGCGTGGATCTTGAACAGGTCGGCGTGAAAGTGGGAACAGGCGACTCGGAACGCTGGCTCTTTCGCGGTCTCGAGTTATCCCTGAAACCCGGTCAATGCACCGGTGTCGTGGGTCGCAACGGCGTGGGCAAAACCACCCTCTTGCGCGTCTGCCTGGGCCAACGGCTCCCGGACGAAGGCACCTCCACACTGGGCAAGCGGGTGGTCGTCAATTACATCGACCAGGCCCGCATGCAATTGACCGATTCCAACACCCTCATGGCCGAGGTGTCCGACAAAAGCGAGATGGTGCAGTTCGGCGAGCAACGGCTGACCGCACGCGCCTATTTGAGGCGTTTTCTCTTCCCGGATGAACGACTCAAGGAAACCGTTTCCCGCCTCTCGGGCGGCGAACGGGCCCGGCTGATGCTGGCCAAAGTCCTTTGCAAAGGCGGAAACCTTCTGGTGCTGGACGAACCGACCAACGACCTCGACCTGCCCAGCCTGCGCATGCTTGAAGAAGCACTCGTGGACTTTGGCGGCTCCGTCCTCGTCGTCAGCCATGACCGCTATTTCCTGGATCGCATCTGCGATCAAATCGTCGCCTTTGAGGATGGCGGCCTCTTCATGCAACCCGGCAATTACTCCTATTATCTGGAAAAGAAAAAGCTCCGGGATCGTGCCGAACGCGAAGCAACGCTCCCGGCCGCCCCGACGAAAACCGAACCAGCCAAAAAAGAGCGCACCCGCAAACTTACTTTCAAGGAACAACGCGAGTTGGAGGGAATGGAACAGGCGATTCTCACCGCCGAGGAAAAAGTATCCACGCTGGAAGCCACCCTCAATGATCCAACCTTTTTCGCAACGCGCGCCGCCGAGGCGCCCAAAGTGATCGCGGACCTCGAATCAGCCCGCAAAAAGGTCACACAGCTCTATCATCGCTGGCAGGAACTGGAGCAGATCACCAAGTAAACGGCGCCCTTGAGTCCGTTTATCAATATTCATGAATGCCGTGGTTGGGCATTGCTCGGGGTGTTGAATTTCTTCACCCCCTTCTCCGTCCGCATAATCCTCGGACACATCATTGTTTACATGCACATATTATTATTTCAAGTGTTATAATATTATATTAGTGGTTATTAGTGCCAATTAGTGTTTCAATCCCCTTCCCCATCAGGCGTTCCGTTGTCATGGGCAACGTACGTAAAAAAGGCCGACTGTCTCCAGTCGGCCTTGTGTTTTCAATTCGCTTGAAGCGGATGAAATTTATTCAAACTTGTGTTTGCCAGGCATTGCGATTTCCACTGCAGGCATGTCGCCCATCTCGTATTTCGCAGGTGCGAGAGTCATCTTCGAATTGAGAGCTTCCTCCCATGTGATGACCTTGCCGGTGTAAGCGGATTCACGGCCCATGATCGCGGTCATAGTGCTGTGCGCCACTTGAACGGATTCATTGAGCTTCGTGTCGTTGCGGATCGCCGCAATGAGGTCGATATGCTCCTGCACATACGGATTGCGGGACTTGCCTTCGAAATTCCAGTTCGAGCCGCCCTTGATCTGGATGTTGCCACCCGGATTACTCTTGCCCTTGGTGCCATCCGCCGCTTCGCTGACATTGTCCGCGCAGTTGCTGATCTGACGGCACTGACTGTAGAAACGCGCGCCGGACGCGTACTCGAATTCGACGGCGAAATGATCCCAAATGTTACCCTTCGCATTGTAGAAGCTGTAGGGAATCTGGCGACCGCCCTGACCGTATGCCTTGATCGGGTGATCGTTCATGACCCAGTTGCAGACGTCGATGTTGTGGAGATGTTGCTCCACAATACAGTCACCGCAGAGCCACTGATAGTGGTACCAGTTGCGAAGCATGTTTTCCATGTCGCTGACTTTGTCATTCCACGGATTATACCAAATCTGGCCCTGGTTCCAATAACCGCGCAGAGCGACGATATCACCGATCTCGCCGTCATGAATACGCTTGATCGTTTCGATGTAGCTGGCTTGATGGCGGCGCTGCGTGCCCGCAGCCACCTTCAGGTTCTTCTTGTCGGCCAGTTCGCCAGCCGCAATGACATTACGAACGCCAGGGCCGTCCACGGCCACGGGTTTTTCCATGAACACATTCTTCCCGGCCTCGATCGCGGCGGGGAAATGCACAGAACGGAATCCTGGCGGCGTGGCCAGAATCACGTAATTAATATCGCCAACCGCCAGAAGCTTCTTGTAGGCGTCGAAACCGGAGAAGCAATTCGCGGGATCCACTTTAAACTGCGAAGCAGCGCCCTTGGCCCGATCTTCAAACACATCGGCCACCGCGATGATTTTGACGTTCTTGTCCGCTTCCATTACGTTTTCCGCCGCGCCCTTGCCGCGTCCGCCGCAGCCAATCAGACCGACCTTGATCGGCAGATCATCCGCCGCCCGGCCTGTGATCACGTAGGGAGCAATCGCCGCTCCAGCAGCCACCAATGAGGTGCTCTTGATGAAATGACGGCGCGAAACGTCCGTCTGGGAACCAGTTTTGTTCATATTCAGTTGTTTGGGTTGTTTGACTGATCCACTCGAACCGCCTCCATACTCTGGAGGCGGCTGGCGGGCGGACGGGTTAAAAAACGAAAGCCTTATTTAAAGGTCTTCATGAACTGCACCACGGAAGCGATTTCCGCGTCATTCATCTTCTCGCCGATCGGATGCATCACCACTTTGCCATCCTTGGAGAAGCCTTCCTTGACGGCTTTGACCATCTCCTCGTCTTTCAGAGTGGCTTTGACTTTGGCATCCGTGTAATCACGCGCACCCATCTTGATGCCCAGTTTGGACTGGCCTTTGCCGTCGGGACCATGGCATCCAGCGCAGAACTGCTTATACTTCGCAGCTCCGGCATCGGCGTTGACTGCGGCAGGCGCAGCAGCGGCGGCGGCGGGCTTGGCGTCAGCCTTGGGGGCCTCAGCGCCATCAGCGGTGCAAACCAGGCGGATGCCGACAAAGTCAGCTGCCGAAAGCCACCAGATGCTCGGCGGGCTTTGAGGATCGAGTTCGTTCCATTCGGGGCAGTCGATCATGCGGGAAGCACTGCGCATCTTCTCGACCGGTTCCGTAAACGCGCCGCCGCGAGTCACAGCGGGGGCGTTCGTGTCATCCTTGGAGCACCACTCGGACACATTACCCACAATGTCATACAGGCCAAATTTATTGGGCTGCTTCTTTCCAATGGGATGCGTTTGATCCCCGGCATTCTCCTTGGACCAGCCGTAATCCGCAGCCTTCGCCTTGTCGTCACCCCAGAAATAAGGGGTCGTGCTGCCCGCGCGACACGCAAACTCCCATTCCGCTTCGGTTGGCAGGCGATACTGTTTGCCGGTCTTCCAGCTCAACCATTTGGCAAAGTTGACCGCCGAGTGCTGCGACATGCCGATGGCGGGAAATCCCTTTTCGCCGCGATCACGGTAAACTGAACCGTAGGGCTTGGTCGGGCGGGTGATCCCATCCTTCTTTTCCTTTTCGATCTCTTCCTTCTCGCCGAAAACGTAGAGAATGTATTCCTGCCAGCTCACCTCGTTTTTGCCCATGTAGAAGGGCTTGACGGTGACCTTTTTGGCGGCTAAATCGTTCTTATCGCGTCCGGCCTCATTCTCGGGGCTTCCAACCGTGATTTCACCACCCGGAATGGCCACCATGTCAAAAGAGACGGAGGATCCGGGGATTTTCTCGGTGTAGGATTCGAACTTGGTGTCGGCTGCGGTTGCCTGGCCAATCATGGCCGCGGACAGCGCCGCAAAAAGGCCGCCCATAAAGAACGTGGATTGATTGTTCCTTACTTTAATTTGCTTCATATGTCTTACAAGACGGACGTTGTACGATATTGTTTATTCAATAACTCTGATGAACGGAGTCCTACTTTTCCGGGAAGCCCCAATTTTGTCAATCCTCCGTCCAGCCAAAACCCAATTTTTTTCCATCTCCTGCAAACGAAAATACAGCCCTCTTTTCACGTTTGCGAGACGACCCGCTTGCCTTGACCTCCTTCCCGCGCTTTAATGCCCTCACTCTATATGAAGAATCCTGCCAAAGTTGGAGCTGCGGGCGAATTGCAATTCACAGTCGAGGGAATCCATGCCATTGCATTTCCCAGCAAAAACATGCCGCCCGTCCTAAGCACCCCCTCGCTCATTTGGTTTCTGGAACACGCCGCCATCAAAGTCCTCGAACCGCTCCTGGATGCGGATGAAGCCAGCGTTGGGACCGATATTGAGCTTGAGCACCTTGCTCCCACGCCCTTGACCGGGTTGGTCAAATGTATGGCAAGAGTTATTCACTCGGACGGGTCAAGTATCGCGTTCCAATTGGAAGCCCATGATGAAAAGGAACTTATAGCGCGCGGGTTTCATCGGCGTCGAATCATTCACACGGCCTCTTTCACCAAACGGTTGCAGGCAAAAACCCGACCCATTGCGACACAATCCTGAAATGACGGATGCTTACCATTTAGGATCTAAAAACACTCACACATTGAAGACGCATCTCGTTTGTAACAAAACAGTTAGGAAGTTCTTTCTTTTCAATAGGTATGCGAAAATGGCTTCCACAGAGTAACTACCTCATGGGAGCAACTCAGAATCCACCGTTTACCTCGCTTTCGGCGTCAAGTCCTGCACCCAGACCTGCGCCAGCGTCTCGAATCCCTTGAGCGCTCCGCCCGCAATGACAAGCTGGCCGTCTATAATCCTGGCTGCGGGTCCAAGAAGCGGAAAGGGTAACACGCCATACTGACTCCAATTACCTGCGGGAGAAAGCACCCATATGGCGTCTTCAAAATGGTCCACGCTCCGCCCCCCGATCACATAGACCTGTCCCTCGTAAGCGAACGTGCTGTTCTCGGTGTGTGAATTGGGCTTCGGCATCCCCGGTCCGGCGCTCCACGAATCGGATACCGGGTCGTATAGGTCCACACGCGTCTGGTCCAGGGCCGGTTTGCCGTACCGGCTGTCGTGATGAACCTGGCCGCCAATCACGTAGATTTTGCCCTTTAAGACCACGGTGCTGAATTGATTGCGAGGCGCGGGAATCGGTGCGGCACTCTCCCACTTGAAAGCCGCGTCTGCGGCCTCGAGATTGAGCACCCAATGATCTGCCGAGTCATTGTCCCGATCCATCAATCCGCTGATATAATGGAGCCGTCGGCCAACCAGCGCGAGCCCGCCTCCCGCTCGCAGCCCGGGCAGTGACGGAGCGGCTATGAAAAGGTCCTTATCCACGTCATATTTCCAAACCTCATCGATTGCAAAACCCGGATGACTATCCTTGTAACCGCCAGCGATCCAGACAAACCTGCCGTCAACGACGGTGTTCATGTGCGTAATGGCGCTTGGCATGTCGTGGAGCCGTCGCCATTGACCTTTGGCCAAATCGAAGGCCATGACATGTTTGCTAGCATTGACACCATTGCCATAACCGCCGAAGACATAAAAACATCCGTCCACCACGGCACACCCATGCTCGAAACGCTCTTCTGGCATGGGGGTCAAGGGTTTCCAGCTCAGGGTGGTTCCCGCTGCCTTCACTGGAACTTCACCGGAATTCGTGCTTAGCGAGACCGCCGACACGGTTTGACCAATCACGAGAGGACCGCAGGCCAAACCCATGGCCAGGATTAGAACTGTCGGCGAAATGTTCAGGATTTTTGTCCGCATAAATTCCAGAGGTTAAAGATTACGTCTTTTTCTTTGCGAGGTAATGGTCGAACCAGTTGACCAACGCCTTGGCGGCGCGCGCATCGTCCTCGCCCTTGAAACCTTGTCCGGCGCCTTCCATCACGATCAACTGGCAGGTCACGTCATTCGTCCGAAACGCATCGTAAATATACTGGCTTTGGTTGAAATTTACCAATTCGTCTTTATCGCCGTGGATCAGCAGCGTCGGAGGATCATCCCGGTTGACCGTTACTTTTGACTCACAGCGCATACAAGGCACGAAGAAGTGCAACAGACTTCGCTCTGGCTTCTTTGTAATCCTTCCCGCCCTTGCAACCTGCCCTGAAACCTGCATCACGGGGTGGCGATCCTGTAGAATCGTTGTGCTTCAATCGCGGGTTCACTTACAGATTGAACCGAGCCGTCCCCAAACAGGTTTGTCAGCAGGTTCCAACTTCCGGTCGAAAGGTCGTTGCGATAAAGCAATCGGTAATGCACCCCCGGATGCGTCGGAAATGAAATGACCACGTTGGTTCCCGCAGTCTTTGCCGACAAGACAAGGTCCACCGCCGGGACGAACATGAAATAGCTGGGATGACAGTTTCCCGTGCTGGTCGAGAGGCGTAGAGTCGCCAGGCCGCCCAACTTCACCGACGCGGGTGTTGCCGATCCCGCCGTGGTCAAAAGCACCCATTCATGGGTTTGATTGTCACGCCCGGACGCCTGCCAGACACCGAGCGATTGTGTGACCTGGTTGGTTGTGCCTGCACCGCTGACGACTTTCGCCAGTTCCATCGAAAAGTCACCAAAGCCGCCGGATCGGACGTAAACGTGGAACTGGTTCGTGGGATACAAACGCGTATAATCCGCCCAATCCAACGCCCCATAATATGCGAGGTGGTAATCCGTTGCGCCCCAATCCAGGAACACCTGTCGGATGTAGTCACGCGCAATTTCCTCGGGAATGCCGGCGCCGCGGTAGGGATACTGTTCCCCGTCGAGCGTGGTGTGGTGGAAGTCAATTTCAGGATTCGCTCCCAGCGCGGCATAAGACCCGGGAATCCAATCGGCCACAAACTGTCCGCTGTCGTAGTCGAAATCCTCCGCTTCCACCATGTAATTGTCCTGGCTGAAGGTATCGAATTGATTGGACACAAAGATGCCGTGGCCCAGGGAATTCGTGGCCGTAATGGTCGCAGTGTGCGTGGTGTTGGACGCTAAGGTGGGATAAACCACCTGTTGAGTCGATTCCGAGCCAGTGAAGAGCAGTTGGGATGAAACATCGACGCCATCCAGAATGAGCTTGATTCCGTTGGTGGGAAAAGCAGATCCCGTCGTGGTGACTGTAAAGCTAAGCGCGTTCGTTGGCTCAAACGGATGTTTCCCGGTGGGATACAAATTGCTAATCACCGGCAAGTCGATCTGTGCGGGCGTGAGCATGAAAAAGTTCGGGAGGAGATTGCCGACGCTCGTAACCCGCAGAGTGGCTTTGCCGCTGAGGGGAACATTTACCAGACTGCCGTTGGTGTCCAAGAGCGGAACATTGTCGTAGCTAGTCCAGCCTCGTCCGTTATCCACGGAGAAGGTTCCCAGGTCTGTGGTGGTCGCATCCGCGTTGACCAGGCTCAAGGTCAGCGACCCGGAAAGACCTTCCCCAGTGGCCGCACGGGCATAAATCCAATAGGTGTTGCTCGACCAATCCCGGGTATAATTCAACCATTCGCCGCTGATGAACGGATCGATCCGGTAATCGGCCCGGCCAGCAGCCGCCAGGTTCTTGCGCTGGAAGTCACCCGAAACGCCAATTGAAACCGCGTCATCGGGCCGGTACATGTGGTTGGGGGCACTGCCTGTTTTGTGCTCGTCAACACCTTCCACGCCCACTGTGCCATAGTAACAGTTCGTATGACCGATTTCGATGCACAAGTCCGGGTTGTTGTAATATTGCCCGCTCGAGAAATCAAAATCCTCCGCTTCCCATAGATACACCACAGGCGGCACGCCAACCCAGGTGGTCTCAAAGTAGGTGTCCGTGGTGGCACTGGATCCCAATGCATCGGACACTGTAATGGAGGCGTTGTAAGTCATGTTGGATTTGAGCCCGTGATACGCGACGTTTTTGTTTGATGTCGAGCCGCTGATAACAAGATTCGTGGATACATCCAACCCGTTCACGATCAGTCGAATGTCGTTGATTGTGAATCCGCTGGGCGAACTGGCGTTGAAAGTGATGCCGTCAGCCGGATCGACGAAGATCATGTTCAAGGGTGAAACGTTGCCAATCAGAGGCGGGAGCGGACCACTCACCTGGTTCAGGACGGAATTGTCAAAATAACAAGAACCCCCTTGCTTGCCGGACTGCAGATACGCAAACCGATAACGGACCGTCTTCGTCCCGACCGGCGCGACCATCTGGCTTATCACGCCGCTCACCGCATAGTTGGTGTAATATGGGTCGCCGGTGGCGATGGGGACGGTCAGGTCGCAAACCTGGGTCACGTCATATGAATGCCATGCATCAGCTCCCGCTGCGGCTGAGAAGTCATCCGATTTATACAACGCCAGAACGTTGCTGCCCGCACCCAGAAACGAAACTTCAATCCAGGTGACGCAATCGGGCCCGAGCAGGTCCGAGCTTGCGGTATAAAACCATCCGTTGGCTGTATATACAGATCCAGGGGCGCTGCTGAAATCCTCATAAATGCCCGCCACATTATTCGTTGGAGCGGTCAGATACAGGGCGCCCCACTGCTTCCAATAGAGCGTTCCAGATTGCGCGGGCACGTTGCTCTCCACCCAATAATTGCCAAAATAACCTGAGGGCGGCGGCGGCGAAAAATAGGTCCACCCAAACGGAACGACATGCCCTCCGTTCGATTCAAAACTGGGATTCACGAGCAGGTTGCCGCCCAAGGCAGGGCTTGTCGAAAACATCAAAAGAATCGACGCGGAAAAGAGGAATATGACAACGCGAGCCCCAAGGAGAATCTGAATGCCATTGCAGGCCGCCTGGATTATTACGCCTTTTTTCATAAATACGAAGTGACATGTCAGAGTTGAAGTAATACGAACTCCGCCTTATCATAATCGCATGTCATCACGCACTGTCAAATAACGCGATATGAAACACGCTCTGGCTTTGGTTTGGTTGGCGTATCAGTTGACGGCATTCGCCATTCAACCCCCTTCCGGTTTGACAAGCCGAACGGGCGATCAAAGCGTTGTGTTGCACTGGGAATCCTCGATTGAAACCAACGTCGCCGGTTACCGTGTTTACCGATCCTCTGCCGGCGATGGTCCGTTTAACTTGCAAAACTCAAGTTTGCTGACGACTCCCAGCTTTTGCGACTTGAATGTCGTCAATGGTCAGACCAACTACTATCGCGTCTCGGCGGTAACCACCGCGGCCGCAGAAAGCAGCGCGTCAGAAACGCTTGCGGCTCTGCCGCACGCTTTTACGGGCGACGATGAATTCCTGGAATACGTCCAGCAAACCAGTTTCGATTACTTTTGGTATGGCGCCAACCCGGTAAACGGGCTGATCCCGGATCGACTCCCCTCAGCTGCACCATGCAGCATTGCTGCCGTGGGATTCGGACTCACAGCCATTGGCATTGGCATCGACCATGGATGGATTTCACGAACGCAGGGTCTGGAGCGGGTACGAACGACGTTAAGCAGTTTACTTAATGGGCCGCAAGGACCAGAGGCCTCTGGAAAAACCGGTTATAAGGGATGGTTTTACCACTTTCTGGATATGAACACCGGAGTGCGGTATGCTCCCTATAACTCCGAACTCTCGTCGATTGATACCGCCTTGCTCCTGGCAGGAGTCCTCTACGCCAAACAGTATTTCGACAACACGAACTCTACCGAAACCGAGATTCGGTCCATGGCCGATGCCATTTACAACCGTGTCGATTGGAGCTGGATGGCGCGCGGAACGAACGCGATCGCAATGGGGTGGAAGCCCGAATCGGGTTTTCTCACGGCCAACTGGATTGGCTACAACGAGGCCATGATTCTTTATCTCCTGGGCTTGGGGTCAGCCGGCAACTCCCTGCCTGCCTCGGCGTGGGATCAATGGACCAGCGGTTACACCTGGACGAATTATGCCAACTATTCGTTTATCGAGTTTCCGCCGCTATTTGGGCACCAGTATTCCCATTGCTGGATTGACTTTCGCCACATCGCTGACGCCTACATGAATAACCACAACACCACCTATTTCGTGAATTCAAGGCGCGCCACCCTCGCCCAACGGGCTTATTGCATTGTCAATCCACTGAGCCGGGCCGGCTATTCCAGCAACGTCTGGGGATTAACCGCTTGCGATGGACCAAACGGGTATGCGGCCCGGGGCGCGCCTCCGAGCCAGAACGACGATGGCACGATTGCCCCCACGGCCGCCGGGGGTTCTCTTGTGTTCACGCCGGAAGTCTCCATACCTGCTTTGCGTTACTTTTACAGCCACTTCCGGCGAAACGTCTGGACCGGATACGGTTTCCGGGATGCCTTCAACCAGGGCGCACAGTGGTGGGGTCCGGACGAAGTGGGGATCGACCAGGGACCTATCGTCATCGCCATCGAAAACTATCGCACACAGAAGGTTTGGCGCCGATTCATGCGAAACCAGGAAATCCAACGCGGACTTCAGAAAGCAGGATTCGTTTCGCTCTCTTCCATGCGTCCAATCCTCAAGCCAGTCTCTGGACAGAATGCCATAACTCTCATCTGGGATTCCCTTACTGGTTCCTATTACCAAGTTGAATACTCCCCCGACTTATTGACATGGTTCAGCCTGCCGACTCTCGCACTGGCGCAGAGTCCCGCCGTAACCTGGATTGATGGCGGGCCACCGGACACGGCAACGCCTCCCTTTGGCGCCAGCCAGCGGTTTTATCGCGTTTTCCAATTCGGCCCGCCATAGGGGATAAAGCTTCCTCTGAAGTTCAACTTGCGAATTTGTAATCAGCGCCGATATTAAGAAGTCGATCTCCATCGTATTTTAGATGGACATAGCTTGGGGCGTGCGTTATTTGCGCTCATTTCCGCAAGCCGACCAGATCAATAGGAGTTGAGATATGAAATGAGGCTTCTCATGGATGCGCCGCGTGACCGTTTTGCACTTCGCATGACCTCAGCAATGGCGATCCATTGTCCAAACTGATGCCAAGAGTTGATCACCTCAAAGACATTTTCCACCACTACAGGCTAAACCAGTACAACAAAAACGAAAGAATGGCTATGAAATCAGCACGAACAAATACCCCCCACGCGACATCAATGCCACTTGGCCGGGCGCTCTCTGTGACGGTCGCATTATCCCTGCTGGCCTTTGGGGCCTCCCTGGGCCAGGCTAATGATCTGGTCAACGCCAACCTGGACTCAACCACCGTCGGTCCTCAGGCCAACGCCACCCCAACCGGCTGGTCTGTGGTTGCCACCAAGGCCGTCTCCGGTGCCTTCCAGGACGGATGCTCCTCTGAAACTTTTTGCAACGTCCAGGGACCTGATGGTTTTGGGCTTTTTTTCAAGCCATTCCAGGGCACCGTGGCCGACGCAATTTCCGTCTATTTCTATCAGGATCTCCCGGCCGTGGAGGGAACGAAATACACTTTGTCCGGTTATGCCGCCGGTGAGGCCAACTTCTGCGCGTTCTTTAATACCAATACCCCCGCGCCTTCGGCCTTTTTTGTCGTCGAGTTTCTCGATTCCGCCAACACCGTCATCGCCAGCAATGCGCTGGACCTGGTAATAGCTGGCCTTCCAAACTCCGGCCCCGGAAGCATGGCGATATTCACCACGCCCCAATTCACAGCTCCGGCCAACACCGCCACAGTGCGCGCGGGCGCTTTCCTGCTCAACGCTTATGGCACTACTGGCGCTCAATCCTTCTTCGTGGATGCCTTCGATCTTGAATCCGAAGCGCCTGCCGGTGCGCCTGTAATCACCCAGCAACCTGGCAATACTACGGTTTCACCCGGCAGTACAGCCACCTTTTCCGTCACCATCTCCAATCTCACGGGGGCCACATATCAATGGCAGATTAACGACACCAACATCTCCGATGGCGGCAATATCTCCGGCGCCACGACCAGCACTCTCTCCATAGCCAACGCCTCTGCCAACGATATCGGCCGCTATCGCGTCCGGATTGCCAATACGGTGAGCACCGTCTTCAGCAGTGAGGCAGTGCTTGCACTAACGGCCATCAATTTCTATCCAGTCATTACAATCACCGGCAAAATCGGAGACACCTATCGGGTGGACTATTCCACCGAAATCGCACCCGCCACATGGATTTCTCTCAGCACCAACAAACTGACGATATCACCTCAAATGATCATCGATTCCAGTTCGCCTTTAAGCAACACCCGGTTCTATCGCACAGTGCTGGTGCCATAAACGGTTCGGATGCAGTTTAATGGCTGCCTTCAAAAAAGGCGGTCGTCGTGGGCCTGGTCACAAGAGTTGCCAGGCCCACTTCTTTTTTCGGCAGGTTGTGCAGCAATGGTTGATTTCCCGGACGTTTTTTGGCACTTTGAAACCGTGGAAAACACAATCTCCAGATTGTTTGTTAAACGTTTGCCCATAAACGTCCTATCCGTGCCAAATGGTCTGGCCTTCGCACGGAATGCCGGAACTGAATTCCATTTTCTTCAACAAGACTGAACACCGCTATGATTAACAACAATTTACCCCCGCACGATGCCAACTCTCCGACTTCCAAACCGGCCTCCCGCCGTCAATTCCTGCAAACAACCGCGCTGACTTCGGCCGCGTTGTCGCTGGCTCCTGCGGTATTTGTCCGAGCCGCAGGCGGGAAAGCGCCCGGCGAAAAGTTGAATATTGCCGGTATTGGCGTGGGGGGCATGGGGGGCAATAATATCAAACAATGCGCCGGGGAAAATATTGTGGCGCTTTGCGATATTGATCAGGATTATGCGGCCAAGACCTACAAGGAATTTCCCAAGGCAAAACTGTATCGCGACTACCGCGACATGCTGGAAAAGCAAAATGACATCGATGCGGTGATCATCGCCACGCCCGACCACACCCACGCCGTCATAGCCATGGAGGCCATTCGCCACGGCAAACATGTCTATGTGCAGAAGCCCCTGGCCTATTCCGTGCATGAAGCCCGCACCATCACCGAAGCCGCCCGTGAACACAAGGTTGTCACCCAGATGGGCAACCAGGGACATTCCGGGGATGGCACCCGCCAGATCTGCGAGTGGATCCAGGCCGGTGTCATTGGCACCGTGAAGGAAATCGACGCCTGGACCAACCGCCCGGTCTGGCCGCAGGGCGTTGAAGTGGACCGCCCCAAAGACACACCTCCCGTGCCCGCCGGGCTTGATTGGGATCGGTGGCTGGGGCCTGCGCCTCTCCGTCCCTACCATCCCGCCTATGTGCCAGGCACCTGGCGTGCCTGGTGTGATTTTGGAACCGGCTCGCTCGGCGATCTGGGCTGCCACATCCTCGATGCCGCCTTCTGGGCCATGAAGCTCAAATATCCCACCAGCGTGGAAGGCTGCATCTCCACCTACTGGCAGGACCTGTGGAAAAAGACGGATCCGAAAAACGAAAACTTCCCGCGCTCCACCATTGTGCGCTATAAATTTCCCGCCAGAGATGGCCTGCCCGAGCTCAAACTAACCTGGTGGGATGGAGGCATGATGCCGCCACGTCCCGAAATCCTGGAGCCGGACGAAGAGTTGGGCGATAGCGATGGCGGCCTGATTTTCCGGGGCGACAAAGGTGTTTTGATCAGCGGCTGCTACGGTCTGAGTCCACGCGTGTTTCCGGAAACATTGCGAAGCGATGTGGCAAAGGTGCCCAAAAGCATCGATCGCATTCCCGGCGGGATGAACGGACACGAAAAAGACTGGGTCCGCGCCTGCAAGGGCGGAAAACCGGCCAGCTCGAATTTCGACTATTCCGGCCCACTTTCGGAAATGGTGCTGATGGGCAACCTGGCGGTGCGCTTTCCCAACAAGCCATTGTTATGGAACGGTGAGAAGATGGAGGTAACGAACAACAAAGAGGCCAACGTCCTGATCCGCCGAAAATACCGCGAAGGCTGGACCTTGTGACGTCGCGAGAAAGAGTCCTTACCGCCCTGCGGCATGAGCATCCTGACCGCACACCGCGTGATTTCTGGGCGGAACCGCCGACCTGGAAACGATTGTTTGCGCACGTGGGCCACGACGATAAGCACAAACTACTCGACTCGCTGGGCATAGATATCAGACATCTCGAGGCTCTGCCGCCACCGGACCAAACGATCGGTGGCGGAGTCTTCCAGAACTTCTGGGGCGAGCGGTTTATATACCAGCCGACACCCTGGGGCCCACTGCGCGAGGATGTCAAAGGCGCACTGGCTGGCGCGAAGAGCATTGCTGAGTTGGAAACCTTTAGCTGGCCGTCACCAGACTGCATCGATCACTTCCAACTCAGCGAACAATGCCAGCGCCATGAGACGCGGGCGTTGCTCTATGGCTTTGCAGACGTCTGGCAGCGTCCTGCCTTGGTGCGCGGCTGGGACAACATGTTTTTGGACATGGTCGAACGGCCGGAATGGGTTCATTTCCTTTGCCGCAAATTCACCGATTTTTACCTGGAGGATTACACTCGCGCGGCGGAAATCACCAGTGGACGCATCGACCTCTACCTGGTCATCAGCGATCTGGGTTCGCAGCACCGACCGCTGATCTCAATCGCCATGTTCGGCCAATTCGTGGCGCCTTATCTGAAGGAGATGTGCGACTGCATTCACAGCCTGGGAGGAAAAGCCCTGTTTCACAGTTGCGGCATGGTGCGGCCTTTCATACCGGACTTGATCGAGTTGGGCGTGGATGTGTTGGATCCCATCCAGCCCACCGGTCCCGAAATGAATCCAGAGGGTTTGAAAAGGGACTTTGGTGACCACCTGAGTTTTCACGGTGGGATGGACATGCAACACCTGCTCCCTCACGCGACTCCCTCTCAAGTGAACGCAGAAGCACATCGTTACTGCGAAGTACTGGGCGCAGGCGGCGGTTATATTCTCGGCCCCGCCCATCTGTTTCAGCCAGACGTACCGCCTGAGAATATCCTGGCCGTTTACCGCGAGAGAGGCATCCTGTGCTGAGCATTCACATCCAATTTCATATCACTGAACTCCATTATAATGGACTTGTTGAAAAAATCACAAACGCGTCTCATCAATATATTCGCGACGTGTTGTTGTGCTTTTGGCTTTACCATGGTTGAGGGCGATAGAGAGAACCAGCAGATGCGGTTTCACAAACTCAAACCGTATGAAGCCAATTCTGAGTTTAGTTCTGACTCTTGCATCGATTGGCCTCGCCATGCCAGTTGCCACAGGAGACGTGGTAATTTTAGAGGTTACAAAACCGGCATTCCTCTTGCCTGCGGCTGACGTGGAGCCTGCGGTCAGACGCTACACAATTGGCAATCCAGCATACGGGTGTTTCAAAGTCGGGTTCGATGTTTTCCCCTGGAAGCAGGGTTTGTTCTGACTGCCCATCACAACGATGCGCGCCTTCGATATTCATCCAACATCTGGGCCGTGGCCGTGGCGCCAACACGCGAGACACCGAGATCACGGGCATGAATTAACGCATCCAGATCCCGGATGCCGCCAGCGGCCTTGACTTGCACTTTTGTCGAGCAATTAGCCCGCATCAGCTTCAAGTCCTCCTCGGTGGCGCCTTTGTAGGAATACTTGCCATCCGAGCCCTTCACAAATCCATAGCCGGTCGATGTCTTTACAAAATCAGCCCACACACTTTCGCAAATCTGGCACAGCTTGATTTTAAGTTTGTCGTCGGTAACGAAATCGTTTTCGAAGATCACTTTGACAATGGCGCCATGCTTGTGGGCGGTTTCCGTGACTTGCCGAATATCCCGGGTCACATAAACCCAATCGCCCGAAAGCGCCTTGCCGATATTAATGACCATATCGATTTCGGTGGCGCCATCGTTGCACGCGACCACAGTTTCAAAGCATTTCGATTCGGTCGTACTACCGCCGTGGGGGAAGCCGACAACCGCGCCCACCTTGACACCGGTGCCGTTCAAAATCCCGGCCGCCATCTTCACGGCATAGGGTTTGATGCAGACCGATGCCACTTTGTATTTGGCCGCAAGTTTGCATCCAACCTCCAACTCGGCGTCTGTCATGGTCGGATGCAGCAGGGAATGATCGATCATTCCCGCCATCTCCTCATACGTGTATTTCATCAAAGAGATCGAATTCATGGTCATGTCGGATTCCAAGCGTGTTACCGCTGCTTTCACAGAATTCTCGCCCATCCTGCCCATCGGTTTGATTTTTGACCATCTTGTTATTATTTGAACCAAGACTCGGACTTGCTCCGTGCCGTGGAATCTCAGGTTTTCTTTCAAGCAGCGATCCTGCTTCAAACTTGCAGCAACGCACTTCCAATCCTGTTCGGCCATTCTCCAAAGTTCTGCTCCATTTAAATCCAAACTTCGTGCGGTTGATTTCCATGGATTTGTTTGGCACGTTGACAACGTGGAGAACACAATCTCCAGATTGTTTGTTATTAATTGCCCATGAACGCCATAAACGCGCCCAATTGTCTGGCATCCACGTCGCTTTTTGCACGTAACGCCGGGCCTGCATCAAATTGCCCTGCAAACCATCCCGCCTCCCCGATTCGCAAATCGCGCGTAACGGCAGCGCTGCTTTTTCTGTTATTGGCCGTCACTTGGACGCCGGTTGGCTATGGGCAGACAAATGGTCATCAGGTCCTTCTGCGTGCCATCCAACAGCGCCCCAACGATTCCTGGCCGCGCAGCGCGGGGCACGTCATTCTCGCCTACCCGGGCAGCCGCGAAACGGGCAAGGCGTATCTGGAGCCCGGCGGGAATTTTAGTCCGTGCATAAACAGCTATGGCATTTCCTTCTGGGTTTATGATCAGGAGGGCAAACTTCAGACAACGAGCGAAAAAATCACCACGGACCAGATTCGTCAGCAATGGGTGTGGTCGGCATTGAACGCGCCACCCGGCGTATTGACCGACACTGTCTATTACCAGGCCCTCTGGTCGCTCGCGGGTCCAGGCCAAGGACGCCTGGCGTTAACTCTTCCCACGAATAGCACCAGCACCGTTCAAATGCTCGTGCGCAGCCCCGGCCCGGCTGGCGGGCCCCTGCAAAACATTGCATGGAATGGAAAAACCCTCCAACTCAACAACCGATGGATTTTGTCCTTTGATCCAGCTCCGACCGCTGTTTATACCGGACACGAAGGCGACGAGAATTGGACTGCCTCCGCCTCGACTGAACGCCTCTGTCGCAATGCGGACGGATGGGGTTTTGCCCGGATCGTAATCCCAAAGGGACGCGAGTTCAAAGTCGCCATTTTCGATCCCTCACCCGGTATGCAGGTGACCCTGCCCTATGCCTCGATTAAATCTGCCATCGAGGTTCGCCTGCCGGATGAGCAATTCGCCGCCTGCATGAATGCCCAGGCGGCCCAATTGCTCATGGGCATTACCGGCTCGGAAACGCGCCCGGGAGATCCCATGCAATATCCAATCTCCTCATTACGCGAAGGCGCTTCCATTCTGGTCGCACTGGCGCGCGCCGGACAGATCAACCTGGCCAGCCAGTTGGCCCGCCCCTTCGCGGAACGCGACTTCTTTGGAGGCCGCGGCCCCGAGGCGGATGCCCCGGGTTTGGCTCTCTGGGCCTTGATGGAAATTGCAGGACGGCTCAACCAGGGATCATTTGATTCTTATCTCCAACCGCATGTCATGCGAAAAGCCCAGTTGATTCATGAAATGCTCGCCGCAGACAAACCCATTCGCAAACCGGTCACGCCGCCCGTGGACCCGCAGTATCTGAACGATCCCCAATTAACTTTGCTTTGCGATCCCGCCCAGAATGGATTGATCATGGGCAAGGCCGGCGGCACCCATCCCCTGCTCTATATCAACGCCGCAAACTCGGGCGGCCTGACCGCTGCCGCGGAATTCATGGAAAGGCTCGGTGCGGGCATCTATGGGCTCCAATGGCGCATCGACGCGGCACAGATGCGCGAATCCTGGTTCAACGCTCTGAAATCACCCTATGCGGCTGAGGAATGGACCTGGATCAATGGCTTGTGGCCTTCCTGGTCAGCGGGTCCTCATCGCGAAGTTTTTGCAACAGCATTGAAAGAACACACGCCGAGCCTGGGTTTTGACGCCCGGCCTTCAGCCGAAGACACCGCGCATCCTTATGTCCTCTTGGATAAAGCCCATCAATGGCTCTACTTGAACAAGCCCGAAACGGTGTGGGACACAGTCAAATGGTTTTGGAAAAACCAATCCTCTCCCGGGCTCTACACGTGGGGCGATGGCGCCGGCGAGAATCCCAATCAGCATCAATGGGAGCGCGTGCGGGGCTGGGTCACCCCCTCGCAATCGACCCCCCATTACTGGACCGCCGCGGAGATGTTCCTGCTCCAATGCGATATGCTGGCCTGTGTCGATGAAAGCACCCCCGAACCTGTGCTGATCGTGGGCGCGGGCATACCGGGCTTCTGGTTGGACAAACCCATGAGTGTGCGCGGAATTTCGACCCGCTTTGGCGCGGTCTCCTGGACCTGGTTCAACGGACGTATGAATGTCGTTGTGCATGGTCGCAAGCTGCCTGTCCGACTGGGCCCGTCCTTCAACACCAATGCATTCCTGAAAGTGGATTACGCGAATCCCTGATGGTCCGTCGGAATGTGAGCGGAATGGCTTCCAGACGTTCGGACGAGGCACGACCTTGCCCTGGCGATCCGCAGTTTGCTTGAATGGCAAGATCGCTGATGTGGACAATTCCGCCCAAATTGCCCGACCATCCAAAGATTCACACAATATTTCGACCACAGCGCGAAACAAAAGCTTTCATCAAAGGCTGGCTCTAATAACAATGGCCAGACCTATGGGATTGCGCTGCATGCGGTTGTTTTTGGGTCTCTGTGGTGTGGCATTATTGGTTCTGGTGGTTTTTACCACGGGATGTCGCACATTCGGAGATGCCTCACGAATTTCCACAGCGGGTCCTGGCTGGCGGGTGCTGAATGGGCAGGCTGTGTGGCGGCCAAGTCGCAACCGACCCGAACTGGGCGGCGATCTCCTGGTCGCCCGCCATGAGAATGGAAGTTATATCTTCGACTTTGAAAAAACGCCCCTGCCGATCACGATGGGCCATACCACATCGACCAACTGGCTCATACAGTTTCCGGCGCAGCGATACAGCTTTGGAGGCAAGGGACAACCTCCCTTGCGTTTCACCTGGCTCTATTTGGGGGCAGCGCTGGAAGGCAAACCGCTTCCCAAGGCGTTCCTCTTTGAACGCAAACCCGATGGCGGCTGGATTCTTCAAAACACCAATTCCGGTGAGAGCATCGAAGGGTTTCTCTCGCCGTGAGTGCGCTGTTTAAAAAATGGTGGTGGCTGCCGCTTGCGGTTCTGGTGCTGCTTGGGTTGGGCCGTCTGCGATTCGACGTCGATGTCCTGAACCTCCTGCCGCCCGACATTCCCAGCGTGCAGGGATTGAAACTCTACCAGGAGCATTTTGCCAATGCCCGCGAGTTAATCATTACCTTGCGCGCGCCGTCCGGTGAAACAACCGAAAGCCTGGCTGCGGAATTGGCAACCCGTTTGCGTCCGCAGACCAATCTGGTTACCGAAGTCTCCTGGCAACCGCCCTGGATGGAGCAGCCAGCCCAGGCCGCTGAGATCGTTGCATATCTGTGGTTCAACCAACCGCCAGAAGTGTTCAACGCCCTGACCAATCGTCTGTCGCCTGCCCATCGCGCCACGGTCCTCGGGGAGTCCCGAGAGGCTTTGGCCACCTCCCTCTCACCCATGGACATCGCCCGGCGCGCGTTCGATCCCTACGATCTGTTGAACCTACCGACACTGGCGAATTTCAGCGGCATGTCCGCCGATCAAGGCCAGCAGATGTTTGGCTCCTCCGACGGCACTTTTCGATTGGTGTTTCTCCAGGCTCGCCCCGCATTGGCCGGCTATCGCGCCTGCGTGGACTGGCTGGAGGCGATTCGTCGGACCGTTGAGGAGACGCGCGCACAGAAATCCGAATGGCGGGACGTGACGATTCGCTACACGGGCCGACCGGCGTTTGTGGCGGAGATTGCGTCGAGCATGCAACGGGATTTGAGCGGGTCGATTATTGGCACCGCCATCATCATTGCGCTGCTATTCTGGCTGACGCACCGGCGCTGGCTTCCAATGCTCTGGCTGCTGACGCTCTTGGGACTCATCCTGGTGGCGACCTTGGGGCTGGGGAGTCTTCTCCTGGGAACCATCAACGTGATCAGCCTGGGATTCGCAGCGGTGTTGCTCGGGTTGGCCGTGGACTACGCCGTGGTCCATTACCAGGAGGCCCTGGCTCATCCGCAACTAACCGTTCCAGAAATCCGTCGCGCCATTTCACCGAGCATCCTTTGGGCGGCCATCACAACCATAGCCGCATTCCTGATGTTGAGCTTTGGCGGCCTGCCCGGTCTTGCGCAATTGGGATCGCTGGTGGCCATTGGGGTGAGCCTGGCGGCCTTGGTCATGGTGGTGGCGTTTCTGCCGCCACTCTTTCCAAAACGCCGCCAACTGCCCCCCGGCATTGCACGTCCCCGGTTGATTACTTTTCTCTTTCCACCCCCGCCGGAGCGAATCGTGTGGGCTGGGAATCCGCCGACGCGGTGTTGCCGCATTGGGCTGCTGGTGACCGGGGCGGTGATTTTAGTGGCGGCTTTGGGACTTGTGCGGGGCTTGCCCGGTGTGGATCGCTCCGGGGACGCACTTCGGCTCCAGCACACAGAAGCGGAGGTGGCGCTCGATGAAATCTCTTCGGCGGTCGGCATCCCTCAGGATCCGCTCTGGACGATTGCATCAGGCCGGACCGAATCGGAAGTGTATGAGCAACTCAGCCGGGCGGAAGCTTTGCTGGCGCGGGCCAGTTCCAACCAGCAAATCAGCGGTTATATGATTCCCACGCCGTTGTGGCCGCACGTGGCCAACCAGGAGGCCAACCGTCCGGCAGCGCTTTGGCTGTCAGGTCAGGAGACGCCTTTGCGGGAGGCGGCCTTGCATGAGGGATTCAATACCAACGCATTATTCCTAACGGATGAACTGTTGAGAACCTGGGAGCGACTGGGCGCCGGTAACGGAGTGTCGTGGCCCACCAACCAGATGAGTCAATGGCTGCTCAAACGTTTTGTCGCCCATTCCACAAATCAATGGCTGGCCCTGGGCCTTGTTTATCCCTCCACCAATCAAGTTTCCGACACGGGCCTGGTCCGATTGGCGGATGAGTTTGAAAAAGCACATATTTCCCTGTCGGGTTGGCCGCTGCTGGGCACTGTGACACTGGCACGCGTCAAAGACCGGCTGTGGCTTGTGGTACTGCCCATGGTGGCGCTGGTGCTGGTATCATTGTGGCTGGCCTTCCGAAATGTTCGTGAGGTGCTGCTGGGCGTTGCGGTGCTCCTGCTCTCGGGCCTGTGTTTGCTGGCATTCATGGTATTGAACGGATGGACATGGAATCTGCTCAACTTAATGGCGTTGCCTTTGATTCTGGGCACCGGGGTGGATTATGGCATTTTCATCCAACTTGGCCTGCGTCGGCATGGAGGAGATGTGGCGATGGTGCGCAACTCCATAGGCCGGGCGCTTTTGCTCTGCGGCGGCACCGCCATTGCCGGTTTCGGTTCCCTGGCGTGGTCAGCGAATGTGGGCATGGCCAGTCTGGGCAAGGTCTGCGCCATGGGCATATTGGCCAACATGCTCATCTCGATCTACCTGCTGCCCACCTGGTGGTGTAGGACCATTAACCGGACAGATTTACCGGAACAGTGCCCCGCTCCACACTCCGATCTGCCAACGAAACCTTCCGCTTTGTATCGGGCCTGGCTGTGGCGCTTGGGGATGCTGCTGACCCGAATGATGCCGCTGGTGTTGGTCCGACAGTTTTGCCTGGTATTGGCGGCGGCTCATTTCCGGCTGGATCGCCCGAGGCGTGAAGTGGTGATTGAGAACTTATTGCCTGCGGTTGGCGGGGATCGCAAGCGCGCTGAGGGAACAGCTCGCCGACTATATCAACAATTTGCGCTAAAACTTCTGGATTTGTGGAGGTTTGAAAATGGCATTTCCTCCGCCATCGCATTTGTGGACAGTCCTCAAAGCTCTGATACAGCCGCCGCTTCCAATCCACAGACCAACACAGAAGCCATTTCCACCGCGGCCCTGGCAGACATTCAAAAAAAGGGTCGGGGCGTATTACTCCTGACGCCTCATCTGGGAAATTGGGAAGTGGGCGCGCTTTTGCTCAGGGAGCATGGAATTAATTTGCTGGTCATCACACAGGCCGAACCGGGCGAAGGATTGACCGAGTTGCGCCGGACCTCGCGAGCCAGATGGGGGATCGAAACGCTGGTCATTGGCAACAACGCGTTCGGCTTCGTCGATGTCATCCGCCGATTGCAGGAAGGTGCGATCATTGCGTTGCTGGTGGATCGACCTCAACCGTCCAGCGCTGTCGAGGTGGAACTTTTTGGCAGGCCATTTCAAGCCTCCATCGCACCAGCCGAACTGGCGCGGGCCTCCGGTTGCGCCCTTTTCGGGGTTACTGTTTTACGCTGCCCCGACGGCCGCTACCTCGCCCAGGTGTTTCAAGAATTTCAATATGACCGCGCAACCCTGGGCAACCGGGAAGCCCGGCATGAACTCACCCGACAAATCCTGCGTGCATTCGAGCCGCGGATTCGGCAGCATTTGGACCAATGGTTTCATTTTGTTCCAATTTGGTCAAAGGCATCGCTGATTGCAAAAGCGTCCAGCGGCAATCGAGCCAATGGGAATACTCCCACCCCTTTATGAAGGTGTCACGGTTTCTGTCCGTGTTGCTGGGTTTTCTGTTGGTTGGAAACTCTGCAGTCAAGGCGGCCGATACCAGTGCCCTATTGGATCAATGGTTCGCCGCGCAGACCAACGTCCACACTTGGACTGCTGATGCGGTTCAAACGCGTTCGATCAAAACATTTTCCCAGCCACTGGTTTCGACCGGCAAGGTGTGGGTCGTGGTGCCTGACCACTTTCGTTGGGAGCTGGGCCAGCCTCCGCAAACGATCGCGGTGCGCCAGCCTGATCAATTGTGGCTTTTGTATCCCAAGCTCAAGCGAGCCGAGAAATATCCCCTGACCGGAAACGCTCCCGGCCCCTGGCGTGACGCGCTGGCTCTTCTGGAGGCCAGCTTTCCCCGCAGCCGAGCCGAGTTGGAATCGCGCTTCACCGTCTTATCGGTCGTGCAAACCAACGACATTGTGCAATTGTCCCTTCAGCCCAAAAGCGCCTTTGCGCGAAAGTTCATGAGCCAGCTCCAAATCAGTTTTAGCACGAAGGACTACTCGCCATCCTCGACAGAACTCCAGTTCAGCGATGGCTCCAGCATGCGCAATGATTTCAGTCATTCCGTTTTGAACACGGCATTGCCCAAGGACCTGTTCGAGGTTCAACTCGACGCGGACACCAAGTTGGTCGAACCGCTCAAGAAGTAAGAGTATGGAGAATGTTCTGGAAGCGGCGCTCAAAACTCTGCCACACGGCCCTGAGTTCCGGTTTCTGGACCGGCTTTTAAGCCTGATCCCCGGCAGGGAAGGCGTGGGAGAATACCGGGTTCGCGGAGACGAACCGTTCCTGAAAGGTCATTTCCCGGGGGAACCAATATTTCCTGGCGTGCTGCTGGTGGAAGCCGCCGCCCAATTGGCTGGAGTGATAACCCAGAGCGATCCCATTACACCGCCGCTCGCAGGGCTGAAGCTGACCGCATTGCGCGGGGTTAAAATTCTAGGCACAGCCCGCCCCGGAGAAGTGCTGCGCCTTGAAGCTCAATTGACAGGCCGCATGGGGAGCCTTGTTCAGGCGCACGCCAGGGGATTTGTCGGTGATCAACTCGTCCTGCAGGCCGATCTCACATTGAGCGGCGCGCCTTGAGATTTCAGGGCGTCATCGTGCGAAACCTTCAGCCGGTCCGCACGTCGGTTATTTCATATCGAAATAGATCCGTTTGGGAATCAGGTCTTCTGGTGTAAACCAGCCGCCAGTGCGGAACACTTTCACCTTCTCATGAAGACTGGAATTGCCTGGGAACGCCCTGATGGTGTAATCGTATCGGCCGAAATTATGGAATGTGCCGTCAGGGTCGCCATAAATCTTAATAACGCACGGGGCCTGACCAACATAATCTCCGTTCGCCTCGATCTTGGTGCCCGGATCGCTGGCCTCCACCTTGACCTCATAAAGAATGGTGCCTTGGGGACCGCGCTCCGCACTGGGATCTATTGGAGTATTGACACAACCCACGAGCAGCAACGTTGCGGACACCGCAGCCAGCGAAAAGATATGGCACTTATTCATTTAAAGACACTTCCCTTAAAGAACCCATTCGTCAAGTGGGGAAACTGTGCCCCGATGCAACGATGCAACGCACTATTCCTGGCGCGTGATGTATCGCTGTCTCCATTCCGCACGGGAGATTTTACCCCGGCTGTTGGGACTTAAAGAATCCACAAACCACCAGTCCCGGGGCATCTGCCAGGCGGGCAGGCTGCGCAGCAGAAACTGCCGGAGAGGCTCAGCATTCGCCAGTCCGCTGCCATTGGCCACCACGCACGCCACAATGCGATCCGTCCGCTCGCCTTGCACATCGGGCGCGCCAAAAACGAGGCATTCCTTTACGGCGGGATGACCCCGCAGGACCTGTTCGATGGCTCCGGGTGAGACTTTGCGGCCGGCCACGTTAATGAGATCGCCGAGTCGTCCACGCAAATAAAGCGCGCCGTTATGAAATTCTGCAAGGTCGCTCGTTTGAAAACGCCCGTTTCCCAGGGACTCGTTCATTTCCGGACAATAGGTTTCTCCCACGGCCCGGCTGCGAACCTCGAGACAGCCTTGATTGGTCAAAGACAAATCCACATTCCGCATGGCACGCCCAACTAGACCTTCCTCAACGCGGGGCGTCGTGGTGTCGTCGTAGGCAATCCCGCCGCATTCGGACGAACCGTAGAAATTATGGATTTTCAGACCGCAGCCCGAATGCACCGCCCGCTCCAGCTCAATGGAAAGAGGCGCACCCGCTGAGATGGCCAGCGCAACGTTGGCCGGAATGGCTCCGGACTCGTGCCAGGCCCTCCACAGCGCCGGCACCCCCGCCAGTGTCACGAAGGGGTGATCTGCAGCGGCACGACGGACCATCTCGGGCAGCGCGGATGGCGCGAGGATGAGCGGAATTCCGTGCAGCAAGAGTGGCAACACGAGGTTTGAGAATCCGTAAGAATGGGCCATTGAGATTGCACCCAGATTCGGCCACTCAGGCCGCAATCCCATCGTTTGAACGATATTAATGGCGTCTGCAGCCAACTGCTCTTCCGTGAAGGCAATCATTCTCGCCGCGCCAGAAGTGGCCGACGTTAACTTCAGATGCTTGCAGCCGTCAGGTGGCTGGGGTATCGGCGGCGGGGTTTGATAGGGTTCCAATGGACAGACCACGACTCCGTCCCGCCAGGCCCGTAAAACGGTCAGGATGAATTCCGCGCCGTTTCCCTGGGGGTGGACCATGGGTTGAGTAACGGGGCCGGATCTCTCTCGCAGGCCTTGTTCCGTCAGGGAACGAAAAGTCGGGTGGACCATGGGTTGAGTAACGGGGCCGGATCTCTCAGCCGCTTCGGCCAAGTCTCGAAAGCTCCATCGCCGACCGGCAGTCAGGTCCCAAAGGGCCGGTTCACTGGCGTGATGGCGGGCGATTTCGCTCCATAGGTTGAACAGCATTTACACCTTCCTAATCAATCGCTAGAGTCTGCCGCAAGCATGATTTGCGATGTTGACCACCAGAACCGCCCTTTCAACTTCGAGCAGGACACCTTTGCATTCGCCAACGAATTGTTCTGGGAGTATCGGTTCGATCCCGCAACCGGAGCCCTGACCACCCGGCGCAACTCCCCTCCCCCAACCTATGCGCACCGCTGCTTTGTAATGGTGCGCTCCGCCCGGCAGTTCTTTTATCATGCCCGGTTTGCCCCGAACGAACCTGTGGCGGACGCCTCCACTTATGCCCGGTTGATTCGCGCGGTTGTTCAGCGCGACCCAAGGGTGCCCAGCCCTGAAAGCAGTCGGATAATGATTCCAGGCTACGACTGTCTTCGATCCTTCAGCCGCGCCCAGGAACCGGTCCTCAAGGCCCATTGCGGCGGCGCCTGGCAATCCTATTTCCTGCGCAGTCATTGGCGGATGGTTTTCCCGATTTCACGCAATCATCAGGAGGACATGGCCGAACGGCTGATTCATGCGTTTAAAACCAAACCGGATCCCATTGTCCATCTGGTTCGCTTTCCGCAATTGACCATCAATCATGGCATCACACTCTTTAATCTGGCCAGGTCGGATGAGAATATTTGCTTCTCTGCGTATGATCCCAACCAACCGGCTGCGCCGACTCAGTTGGTTTATGACCAGACGCAACGGACGTTTTCATTCCCGCAGAACCACTACTGGGCGGGTGGCCCATTGGATGTCATCGAGGTGTATCGCGGTTGGTTTTACTGAACGAATCGCCAGTTCCTACGCCTCTGGGTCGGTGGTCGATTTTGGATTTCGGAAGGCCAGGCCAAAGAAGAGCAATCCGCAGGCGTTAATACCGGTGATGTAGCCAAGTTTGTAAGTGCGCCCTGTGTTGTTTCCGGCGAAAATAGGGACGTCCTTGCCCAACAACAGGCTCGGCAGGGCCGCGGGCATTAACGCACCGTGCATCGTTCCGTGCCAGAAACCTGCCGTACGGTCTGCCTGGTAGAAACGCACGGCCGCCCATTCGTAGGCCCAACCCAGTACAATCCCCGCGACCACAAGAGACAGGACCTTCCGTGCCAGGCGATTTGCCCAACCACGACGGGCCGACACTGGTTTGAGACTGGAGGCAGTCGGTATCATTGGGCAGGAGGATGCGCTGCCGGGGGACTCTCGCGCAAGTCGAATGCGACAGGTTTGAGGAGCGAGACCCACCATTTGAGCCAGCGCCAGGTGTCTCGAATTGGGCGAATACGGCTGCATGGCCCGCACCCAACCACCTGAATCGGAACAAACTCCACCCGGCAGCCCGCGAGAATGAAAGCCGCCAGCATCTCCGACTCGATCTCGAAATGGCAGCTTCGGATCGACAACGTGCGCCACACTTTCAGGTCCACAAATCGAAAACCGCACTGCGTATCTGGAAGATGATGGCCGAGATGACGCGAGATTGCGCGGCTCATGCCTGCGTTCACCTGCCGTCGTAGCCAGGGAATGGCTCGCTTATCGTGCATCCGATTCCCTACCACAAGTGGCGCACCGGTGGTTTGTGCGCAGGTTAGTATGGCGGGAATATCCATTGGCTTGTGCTGACCGTCCCCGTCCAGCATCACGGCCCATTCGGCGCCCGCATCGATGGCTGCGGCAAAGCCTGTCTTTAAAGCGGCCCCTTTGCCCAAGTTCCTTGAATGGCGCACCACTCCCGCCCCTGCCTGGGTCGCGATGACGGCGGTTGCATCGGTCGAGCCATCGTCCACAATGATGACCTTCGGCAGAAAGGCGCGCAGTTCGCCCACCACTCTTCCGATGGTGGCGGCTTCGTTAATGCACGGAACCACAGCCGCGCCCCTTTCAGGCCAATTCGAATCCACAACCCCAATCTACAGGATTGGCCGATATAATTGAAGAGAATCCATTTAATGTTGCGCCTGGGACGTGTTCACGGCTAGAACCTCAGTCCTAGATGTGGCGCATTGCATCAAATTCAAACGTTGGGGCATGAAAAACGATGCCGAGCCGGATTCTTCTAATTAGCGCCAACCGGTGTGCGAATCCCGAGCGGGTCTTTCCCTTGGGGCTGACCTATCTGCAGGCGGCCCTGCGCCAGTCCGGCCATGAATGCCTCTGGCTGGATCTTCTCGACCAGGCCGACCAGCTCGATGCGACGCTCGAATCCTTTCACCCAGATTTTGTGGGCATATCCTTGCGGAACATTGACGATGTGATCATCCGCAAACAACAGACTTTCTTCGACGATCTGCCCTCCATCTGTGCCACCATCCGTCATCATAATGTCCGCCGCATTATTCTTGGAGGCAGCGGCTTTACCATATTCCCCGCCCAATTGCTCGAACTCTCAGGAGCCGATTTTGGCATCTCTGGCGAAGGCGAATCGAGCCTGACGCGCCTAATTCAAAGCCTTGAAGAAGGCAAAAACTGGGAGGGTATTCCAGGACTGGTTCATCGAAAGAATGGTCAGGTAATGATCAATCCGCCCGAGCCACGGCCTTTCGACAGTGTGGTGATGGAATCGGACAGACCTGTTGCGGTGGTGGACCGCTATCGAAACACCAGCGGAGTCCTCAACGTCCAAACCCAGCGCGGTTGTGCCTATCGCTGCTGCTACTGCACCTATCCGGTTGTGGAGGGACGGGGACATCGGCGGCGTCCAGCGGAACTGGTGGCCGAGGAATTTTCCCAACTGGAGCGCTTGAACGTCAAATATGCGTTCATTGTCGATTCGGTGTTCAATTCCTCCCGACAGCATGTTGAGGAGATTTGTGAAGCCATCCTTCGTCGGGGTGTCAAAATCTCCTGGGGCTGCTTCCTGCGTCCGCAAGGTCTGACTGCCGAACTGATGCAGCTCATGGCCCGTGCCGGACTGGCCCATGTCGAATTTGGTTCGGATAGTTTTTGCGATGACGTGCTCCACGCCTACCAGAAAGGATTCAGCTTCGAAGATATTTTGTTTTCGACGGAGTTGGCCCGCAAAACGCATATGGATTGCTGCCACTTTCTCATCGCGGGCGGTCCTGGCGAAACCATGGCAAGCCTCCGCCAGGGCTTTGAGAATGCGAAGCAACTTCGCGACTCGACGATCATGGCCGTGGTGGGAATGCGTATCTATCCACAAACCGACCTTTACAACCGGGCAGTGGTGGAGGGCCAGATTCAACCAGCGCAAGTTCTGCTCTATCCACACTACTATCTGGCTCCGGGCTTGAATAATGGCGCGGTGTTTGAACAGTTGCGTGAATTCGCCCGCCTTTCGCCCAATTGGGTGGTGGGCGATCCCGCACCCGCCTACACCGAACTGGTCGAACGGTTGCGCCGACGCGGTGTGGTTGGCCCGTTGTGGAGTTATTTTTCAGTCATCCAGCGACTTTGGCCCCAAGGGGCCGACAGCAGCCCTTTCAAATGAACAAGCGGCTTTTACTCATTTCTCCTCTGGCGAAAAACAGCCTCATGGGCGGTAGTTTCTTCTTTCGCATGCCCTCGCTGGGGCTGTTGAAAGTCGCCGCTCTTACTCCGCCAGATTGGGATGTGACGCTGGTGGACGAGCGGGTCGAAACTCTCGACTTGGAACTCGAAGCTGATTTGGTGGGCATCAGCACCATGACAACCACGGCGCAGCGCGGTTACGAGATTGCCGACCACTTTCGTCGCAAGGGGATCAAAGTGGTCATGGGCGGAATGCATGTATCGTGCCTGCCTCAGGAAGCCTTGCAGCATTGCGATAGTGTGGTGGTGGCGGAGGCCGAAGGGCTGTGGCCGCGCCTGCTGCGGGACCTGGAACGAAACCAGCTTGAGCCCATCTACGAGCACACGGGCGATTTGCCTCCGCTGGCGGAATTGCCCCAGCCGGATTGGAATCTCTACCGGCCCAAAAAATATCTGCCGGTGCATTTTGTGGAAACCACCCGGGGCTGTCCCATTAATTGTGAATTCTGCGCCGTTACCAGCGCGTTTGGAGGCCGTTACCGCAACCGCCCCATTGAGGAAGTCCTGTCCGAATTGCAGGGTCTGGAGCCGTTTGGTGGCCGGTTCACTCTCAAAAACTGCCTTTTCTTTGTCGATGACAACATCATCAGCAATCGTGCGTATGCTCACGAACTGCTGACCCGCATCAGTGATATGGGCCTGCAATGGTTCGGCCAGACTTCAATGAACATCGCCAAAGACGACGCTCTGTTGAAACTTTGTCAGCAAAGCGGTTGCCGGGGGCTGTTTCTCGGTTTCGAAACGCTCTCGTCCCAAACCCTCGAGTCGGTGGGCAAACGCGTCAACCGGCCCCAGGATTATATGGACGTGGTGCATCGCATTCATGACCACGGCATTGGCATCGACGGTTCGTTTGTTTTCGGTTTCGACACGG
Organism: Verrucomicrobiia bacterium; assembly: GCA_963664225.1. Taxonomy (GTDB): domain Bacteria; phylum Verrucomicrobiota; class Verrucomicrobiia; order Limisphaerales; family UBA1319. Next base: position 4,524,287 of record OY760937.1, on the reverse strand, counting down.
ATGATGAGGGCGTTTTCGATCGGACCCTGGACTTCGTCGAAAAGGCCAAGCTCGAGGTGGCCTATTTTTCGATTCTCACTCCTTATCCCGGCACGCGGCTGCACAAACGCCTGGAGGATGAGGGCCGTATTATCAGCCGCGATTGGTCCCTCTATGACGCCAACCATGTGGTGTTTCAGCCAAAACACTTCACTCCAGATCAACTTCTGAGGGGCTATTTCGGCGCCCTCAAAGAGGTCTATACCATTCCCTCAATCGTCAAACGCCTCTGGGGCACCACCGCGTGGAAGAACCTTTTTTACCCAATGAACCTTGGCTTTCGCCAAAGCGTACATAAACTTGCGCGACATGCTCTATCCGATAAATAGACCCGCCGAACCGCCGAGAGTGGTGATCACCGGTGCCGGTATTGTCTCGGCCTTGGGCATTGGTTGGAAAAGCAATGCAGGGGGCTTTCGCGTCGGTCGCACAACCGCGCGCCCTGTGACTCTTTTTGATGTCAGCCGCCAAAAGGTCAAATTAGCCGCGGAGGTGGATTTGCCACAGAGCATCCCCATGGGCCAGTTGACCACGCGGCAGGCGGCTCGGCTGGATCGTGGGGCGAAATTGCTTCTGCTCGCCGCCCATGAAGCCTGGGAGCAATCGGGTTGGCAGTCTGCGGAAGATTTGCCGTTCGTACTCGGAACCACGGCTGGCGGCATGAACCTGGGCGAGGATTATTATCGTCAGGCGGTGGAAACTCCCAGCCACCATGGTCGCCAACCCACCCGCGCGCTCCATTACCAGGCGCAGACCCAGGCCCGGGCCGTCAGCGAAGCCTTGGGTTTCACTGGGCCGGTGCGCATTGTGTCCAACGCCTGCGCTTCGGGCAGCGACGCGGTCGGGCTCGCCTGGCAGATGATTCGCCACGGCCATGCGGAGCGAATTTTGGCCGGGGGTTACGATGCCCACAGCCAGATGGTCTATGCGGGCTTCGACTCGCTTCAGGTGCTTTCACCAACGACATGCCGTCCGTTTGATGCCGCTCGCAACGGCCTGCTTTTGGGCGAAGGAGCAGGTGTGCTGGCATTGGAGTCCTTGCCGCATGCCAGGCGCCGTGGTGCCTTCATCCTGGGAGAAATCATCGGTTACGGTTCGACCATCGATAGGCATCATTTGACCCAGCCCCATCCTCAGGGGGACGGCGCACTGGCGGCGATGAATCTGGCCTGCAAGTCGGCCCGCATCGAGCCGGCCGAGGTGGACTATATCAACGCCCACGGCACAGGAACGCCTTTGAACGATTCTGCCGAAGCCACCGCCATCAACCGTTGGGCCGGCGCGCGGGCGGTAACTTTGCCAGTCAGTTCCACCAAAGCCAGCGTCGGGCACTTGCTCGGCGCAGCGGGAGCAGCGGAGGCCGTCGTTTGTCTCATGACGCTTCGGGAACAGTGGCTGCCGCCGGAAATCGACGTTGAAACTCCCGATCCCGCCTGCAACTTTCCTGTGGTGCGACAACCTCAAGATGCAACATTGAACGTGGTGCTCTCAAACTCATTTGGGTTTGGTGGAATCAACGCCACACTGCTTTTTCGGAGGTGGCCATGAGCCAGGTATTTGTCTGCGGCGTGGGAGCAGTGTCACCAGCGGGCTGGGATGTGGCGGCCATGCGTCAGGCATTGAGTCAGGGCGTTCCACTTCCGGTTGAACCATTGCTCAGACCCGGCTGGAGCAAGCCGTTGCGATCGCGCCCGGTGCCTGCGCCAATCGGTCGTCCCGCATTTCTCAGCCATCCACGTTTAAGGCGCGCCAGTCCCATTACGCATTACGCCGCATCGGCCACATTGGAAGCTGTGGCCCGAGTGCAATCCATTGCCGGGCCCCATTGCCGTCTGGGCGTGATCTCCTGTCTCAATGCCGGATGTGTGCTTTATTCCTCCCGGTTCTGGGCGGAAGCGCTCCAGGATCCGGCCACGGCCAGCCCGCTCCTGTTTCCTGAAACGGTCTTCTCGGCGCCGGCCAGCCATGTGAGCGCCTTGTTGGGCGACACACCGTCCGTTTACACCCTGGTCGGCGATCCCGGCACGTTCCTGCAGGGACTCTCGCTCGCGATTGATTGGCTGGAGGACCGGCAGGTCGATGCCTGCGTCGTGGTGGGCGCCGAGGAAACCAACTGGTTGCTGGCCGACGCGCTGTGGCACCTGGAACATTCGGCAATCCTCAGCGGGGGTGCCGGCGCCTTGTGCTTGAGTCTCAATCCCGCCTGGTCCATCGGGGCCGGTCTGACCGCCATTACCAGTGCGCATTCAATGACCCACCACACTTGCCGCACTGCCGCTGTAAAGTCAATGCGCAGCGAGTTGCCGGCAAATCAATCCGGCGACCTGCTCTGCGACGGCACCAGCGAAAGCTTCCGTTCCAGCGCGCCGGAACTGGCGGCATGGCGCGATTGGACCAATCCGCGCCTGAGCCCGAAACGAATCCTGGGCGAAGGTTTGATGGCCGCCGCCGCCTGGCAATGTGTCGCCGGGGTTGATGCTTTGATGCAGGGACCATACATTGGCGTGAACATCAGTTTGGTCGGCGGCAGTCAACAGGCGATTGGAGCGCGTTTTGAACGCGCTCAACCCGCAACGGTTCCGGCCCAATCTGCCCCATGAATAAACGCGTCATTTTAATTACCGGTGCCAACGGCGGACTGGGCATTGCAGTCGCAAAGGCGTTCCTTGCGGAGCGCCCGGAGAACTCCATCTGGCTTGCCGTCCGTTCCCGGCGGGAACGCGCGGATCAACTGACTCGCGAGTATCCGGGCCGATGCCGATGCGTGCCGCTGGACGTGACCTCTCCAGAGGCATGGAAGGGCGCCGTTGATGCATTACTCGACGCAGACACGCGTGTGGATGTGCTGGTGAACAATGCCGGGACGCACGATGACGCGCTCCTGGGCACCATGACCCCAGCGAGTTGGCGGCAGGTTTTGGACACAAATCTCAACGGTGTTTTTTACGGTTGCCAGGCGGTGTTACCCGCCATGATCAGCCAGCGCAAAGGCCGGATCATCAACATCTCTTCCCTGAGCGCGCTGCTTCCACCGGCAGGCCAGACCAACTATGCCGCCGCAAAGGCCGGTGTTGTGGCTTTGACCCAATCCCTGGCCAAGGAAATGGCCCGCATTGGAATCACCGTCAACGCCCTCTGCCCAGGATACATCGAAACGGACGTGCTCTCGAAAATGACCGGCCCGGAGCGTCAGTCCCTGCAATCGCGCATTCCCATGCGGCGGTTCGGCAAACCCGAAGAAATCGCCGCAGCCATCCGCTTTTTGGCTTGTGATGAAGCGGGCTATATCACAGGCTCAGTTCTGAAAATTGACGGTGGAATTCTCTGATGGAAACGGAATTGGATTATAAGCGGCAAATCAAGCGTATGATGGTGGAAAACCTCATGCTGCAGGTGACCGACGACGAAATCGGCGACGAACAACTCCTGTTTGGTCCGGGAAGCCTGGGTTTGGACTCGGTGGACGCCCTGCAATTGGTTGTCGCACTCGATAAAACCTACGGCCTCAAGATCCCCAGTCCGGAAATCGCCCGTCAGATCCTCCAAAACGTCTCCACCATTGCCCAGGCGGTCAGCGCGCATCTCGCCGACAAATCGAGCTAACCAGTCGATTTAACCCGGAGGCAATTCGTTTTTACAACGACTGATGTTCCCTGGAACTGAAGGCAGCAATAACGCAAGTTTTTTCAGTTATTCGTTGACGTCTTTCGCTACTTCGTCATAATGACGCCTTCGTTATAAAATAGTCAGTTCGGAGCGCCGTCATCACAAGAAAGCGATATTATGCGAACCCTTGGAGATAAAATTCAGCCTTCGTTGTTCTTCCGTGTGGCAATGGTTGCGAGTTTGCTGATCCTCACTCTGTCGTCCTCCCATGCACAAACTTTGGTAAACGTGAACTTCGCGGCTTATGATCTGGTGAAGACCGGTTTTGCCGGCACCGGTCAGGGCGCGAACGATTTCTGGAACACTTACACCGCCCCGTATCAGGCACTGGCTGGATTGAGCAATTTAAGAACGGCTGCCGGAACGGGCACGTCCATTGGACTGACCGTTCACAATGGCGCCGGCCACTGGAATTTTTCGCATCCTGATTTGATGTACAGCACCTATTGCTATTCCCAAGACCAAGGAGACATCACGATGACGGTTACAAATTTACCGTCCGGAAAATGGGATATATATCTATACGGGCATGGTGGAGCCAACGAAGCAAACACCCTCTTTCAGGTACTGGTCGATGGCTACGATTACGGGATTCAACCCACCACCACCAATGCAAGCTATGCCCTTACCAACTTTGTTGAAGGAGCACAATATGTGGTATTTCGGAATGTGGCCGTGACCAACGGCGGCGCACCGCTCACCGTCAAAGCCCACCCGGGTCTCTCCGGTGACGCACACCTCAACGGATTGCAGATGGCCTTGGCTGCTTCCCCCATGATTCTGGAGCAACCCACGAACCGGACTGTGCTGGTCGGCGAGGCCGCAACGTTTGCAGTGAGCGCGACGGGTGCTCCGCCCCTCCAATATCAATGGTTGCGGAACGGGACGGCGCTGACCGGAGCCATCAGCTCTTCACTGGTGCTCACCAATGCCCAACTCGCCGATGCGGGGAGTTATTCAGTGGTGGTTTCTAATGCTTCCGGATCTACAACCAGTTCCAACGCTGTTCTAATCGTATCTCCGTCCCAGCCGCTGACCTTGTTCAACGTTAACTTCGCAGCTTATGATTTGGCAAAAGTGGGATATGCCGCCACAGGGCAGAGCGCCAATGACCTGTGGAATAATTATACGGCTCCTTATGCAACTTTGGCGGGCGTGACAAACCTGCAGACAGCCGATGGAACCACAACCTCCGTGGGATTGACTGTCCAGAACGGTCCAGGCCACTGGAACTTTGCGCATCCAGACCTAATGTACAGCACCTACTGCTACACCGTGACCGGCCCCATCGACGTGACAGTGACCAACCTGTCCAGCGGGCGCTATGATGTGTATCTCTATGGCCACGGCGGGTCGGCTAATGCAAACACCATCTTCCAGTTGCTGGTGGGGGGTCATGATTATGGGTACCAATCAACCACTACTGACGCCAGCTATGCCCTGACTAATTGGGTCGAGGGATCGCAGTACGTCGTCTTCCACAATATCGTCATAACCAACGGCGCCGCCCCGCTGAACATTAGAGCCTATGGTGGTCTTGCAGGCTACAGTCATCTCAACGGACTCCAAATTGCGGCCCTTAGTGATGAGACGCCCCCGACTATCGTGACCCAACCGAGCGGGCAGGTCGGATATTGGGGGAAGAGCGCTTCCATGCAGGTGACGGTCAAGGGAGCCTCGCCTCTATTCTATCAATGGTACTTTAATGAATTTCCGATTTCATGGGGCACGAATGCCACGCTGACAATCCCGAGTCTGGAACTCTATGACGCCGGCACCTACCAGGTCAAAGTCAGCAACAACTTTGGAAGCATTACCAGCACCCCAACCCTGCTCGTGGTGAATCCCGCGGGCATTGCACTCGGCATGTATCCGGGTTTGACCATCGAAGGCACAGTCGGCAGGAACTTCGGAATACAATTCACGACCGACGTGTCAGCAACGAACACCTGGACCACTCTCACAAACATCACCTTGACCCAGCCGGTTCAGCTCTGGATGGACACCAGCGTTAACGTGTCCGATGGGACTCAGCCTCGTCGGTATTACCGGATAGTGGCCATCCCATAGGCGTAAGCGCCCAAGTGGCGTCTGGTTCCTTTGGAAAAGGAAAGCGTCAACATCGCTTGGTTCGGTAATTTGAAAACTATTGCACCTGGTTGATCGGGCGCATGGTGATGCTGGGCAAGGCCGCATGCTGGTCGCAAGCTGCTGCGCGTCTGGGGTTGTCCCTCCACATCATGGAATTCTTTGGAATGCGCCAATCGTTAGATCTCAGACGCGATTCCCAACGGTTCATACAGCGGGAAGCACTTTGAGAAACTCCTCAAGAAGCGGCGACGGTGTTTGCACTTTCCACGCCAGGAACAAATCCGCTACCGGCGGATCGGTCAGCGGCCTGAATACGACTCCAGAGTGAGGCATGGCTTTGAGCGACTTGGGCAGAATGGCCACCCCGCCTCCCCCGGCCACCAGGCCCAGAATAGTGAAGCCGCGTTCGACCATCTGGAGCACCTTGGGGCGAAAACCGGCCCGGCGGCAGGCTTCCTGCACATGATGTGACGCATCTGGGTACGTTTGCTCCGAGATGCCCAGGAAGAAATCGTTCGCGAGGCTGCTTAGTTCCACTGTTGACTTGCGGGCGGCGTGATGGCCTTTGGGCAGCGCCGCGACGAATTCGCAGGAGGTAATCTTGCGTTTGTGCAGACCCGCCTCGTCAGCCTCCTGTGCGAAGCCGATAAAACCGGCATCCAACTCCCCGGCCAAAAGCTGCCGCGATTGTTCCGACGGAGCCAGGTCGAACAGATGAACCGGCGTCAAGGGGGCTTGCCGTCGGAACTGTTCGATCAATGGCGGAACCAGCGAATGGAACAAACCCCAAACATACCCCAGACGTAATGGGTTGGAGTCGAGTTTTCCGGTTTGCCGGGCCACCCGTACCGCCCGTTCGCTTTGTGCAAGTATCGCGCTGGCTTCAATCCGAAATGCGCGCCCAGCCTCCGTCAAACGCACCCCGTGCGAATCCCGTTCCAAAAGTTGGACTCCCAATTCAGTTTCAAGCTGGCGCACCTGGCGGCTCAACGCAGGCTGGGCCACACGCAACCTCCGGGCGGCCTGGGTGAAATTCAACTCCTCGGCCACGCAGACAAAATAACGCAAATGCCGCAATTCCATGCCCGACACCATACCCGAAAGGCATTGCCACTGGAACATTGAAGTATTGGCCCATTGGCGGTGGCGTCAGTAATCTTTTGACTGCCGCTTGATTCGATTCGGGCAAATCGCTGAAGTTTGAGAATGCCCGCGCCGAAGCGGATCCCGTTAACTCGTATGAATTGGAACCAATGCTTTGCGCGCCGCACAACCCAGATGAAACGCTCGGCTGTGCGGGAGATACTTAAAGTGACCAGCCGGCCGGACATCATCTCCTTTGCCGGCGGGTTGCCTGCTGCCGATCTCTTTCCAATACCACAGGTTCAAGCGGCCGTTGAGGCAGTGTTCAAGCGTGTGGGCGGCCAAAGCCTCCAATACGCTGAAACCGAGGGATTGGCTGGCTTGCGAGAATGGATTGCCCGCCGGTTGAGCAGTCCACACCTCTCTGTTCATCCTGAAAATGTGCTTGTGACCAGTGGCGCCCAACAGGCTTTGGACCTGATTGGCCGGGTGATGTTGGATGCCGGTGACCGTGTTCTGGTGGAGAATCCCACCTACCTTGCCCTGCTTTCGGCCTGGCGGCCATTGGGAGTTGAATTTGTCAGCGCCGGTTCGGATCAGTCTGGCATGCGTCTCGACGGCTTGGATGAGCTGGTTTTGAATAAACGACCCAAACTTTTGTATCTCGTGCCCAACTTTCAAAATCCCCAGGGCACCACTCTGAGTCGTAGCCGTCGCCACGAATTGGTCGCATGGCTCAAAGCCAATAACGTCGTGGCCGTTGAGGACGATCCGTATGGCCAGTTGCGCTACGATGGAGAGTCCTTGCCCTCGCTCTTCGAATTGGATGCAGCGATCGAGCCCGGAACCGGTCTGGAGAGCCAGGTAATCCGGGTGGGGAGCTTTTCCAAGATTCTCATGCCAGGTCTTCGGGTGGGTTGGGTGGCTGCGGCCCGGCCGGTCATCGAAAAACTGGTCCAAGCCAAACAAGCCGCTGACCTGCATACCGGATCATTGAACCAATATATCGTGTGGGAATTAGTCCAGAATGGCTTCTTGGAAGAATTCGTGCCGCTGCTCTGTCGCACCTATCGTCAGCGCCGTGATGTGATGATCGCATCGTTGCAACGGCATTTTTCGGGGCTGGCTACCTGGACCCAGCCGCAAGGGGGGATGTTCCTTCTGATGACTCTCCCGCCGGAAATCAATGCGACCCACCTCCTGCCTCATGCCTTGGAGCAAAAGGTCGCTTTTGTTCCTGGAGAGGAATTTCACCTCAATGGCGAGGGTGCCAGCACGTTGCGCTTGAATTTTTCCAATGCGCGTCCTGAGGCCATCGAGTCAGGCATTGCCCGATTGGCCGCTCTGGTGAAGCGGCACCATTGAAGGCTTGGCAATCCCATGTTTTCGTTTCGTTTTTGACTTGGGATATCGACAGTAATAGCCGTTGGTTGAACGAACGCATCAATATCGTTGTGCGTTTCCTTTAGCCGCCCGTGCGTCGGAACCTGGAGCATTCGTGGCTCCTCACGCTTCTCGTTTCGCGAACAACTGATTAAGATCGACTCGCCACGGAACGCGCTTCGTGTTGTCAAAGCGGACACGGATGCGGAGGATATGTTCGTCCATCATTTTCACGGTGTAACCTGGGAAATCGTGGAAGAGGAATGGTCCGCCTTGAAACCAGGGGTGAGCTTCCGGGATATAAACGGAGACGTTATGAGCCGTTTGTTCCGGCCCCAGGGAAACACCCTCCAGGATCTTGGCCGGGGCATTCCAGACCACATTTTCCAATTCCAAAGCCCCTTGCAGGACATGCCGATCTGTCGAGAGCACCTGGGGAATACCTTGTTTTTCATGCAGCGCCAGGAGTGTGACGCTGGCGGGAGCCACCTTAACCCGCAGTTCGCCGGTAAATTCCCCCAGCAAACGCTGCTGCCAAAAGTCGAAAGCAAGGTGAGTTTTGCCCGGATCAAGCCAAAGACGGCTCAATGGAATCGTCCGTTCCACGGATTCGGTCTCGCTTGCGTTGAAGAAGCCCGCCACGGTCCAGGTGCCAAAAGGCTTTTGAATCTTGAGCGCGAAGATGGATGGGCGATCCGAGTCGAACAAGTCCACCGGACGCGCCGCTTCACCGTAAGAGGGAAATATTTTCTTTAAAATGTCCAACCGGGCGACATCAAGGTCTGGCAGCCGATCACCCGCCATCAGATTGCCTCCTGTCAGGGCGATCAGGCTGGTGGCGGCCTGCGCCTGCGGAATCGTCAACAGCCCGAGACACACATGGTCGGCATCGTTGATCCAGGTTCGTTTGTGAAAGTAATAGCGCTTGGCGGCGGCGGGAGCGGTGCTGGCGGATTGCAGGAAATACTGGTTCCAGTTCACCGGCGGCTGGTCCAGTTCGATCCTCATGCTATCGAGCATGCCCACAGAGACCGGACCCGGACCGCAGTCTAGCAGGTGGCATCGGGGTCCGATGGCTCGGCGCATGATTTCAACGCCTTTTCGATAGGCCTGCGCGCGGCTCACGTTGGGATCGTGGTATCGCTCAGCAGAGAGCAGCGACCAGTCCACAAAATCGATTTTGATCAATTCGTAACCCCATTTGTTCGCAACAGTGTCGAAGAGGTTGTAGAGCCACTCGGCCGCACCGGGATGGGTGATATCGAGCGCGAAACGTTTCGTGTTCCCGGCGCCGGACAGCACTTCCTTTAGCTTGCCATCCGGTTCCCGCAGCATCCACTCCGGATGTTCCTGATAAACCTGGGACGGTTCGGAAATGACATAAGGTGCCAGCCAGATGCCGGGTTTGAGGCCGAGCGCCCGGATGCGGTCGGCCAGCCATTTCATTCCGTGCGGGAACTTGGCGTTCCCCTCCCAATCTCCATGCCACCGTTGGAAACCCTCATCGACCTGAATGTATTCGAAGCCATAAGGTTTGAGAACGCGAGCGGCAAACTCGGCGTTGGCGATCATTTCATCCTCAGTGATCCCTTCGAAGGCATAAGGCCAGTCGCACCAACCGTTGAGGATCGAATGCAGACGGGCCTGCCCCACGTCGCCCATCGCCTGGGCATAATTCTCCAGGGCGAGGTAGGGATCAGGAGCGGCATTAACCATGAGTCGGTTGGAGGTGATCTTCTGACCTGCGGCCAGCACAAATTCCTTCGCAAACACCGATTCGGCGATCAATGAAATGGAACCTTGGGATTCCGGACGGACCATCAACTGACCAAGCGCAACCTTGTTCTCCACGTACCCGCACACAAGGCCAGAATGATCGTAACCGCGGAAGAAACCGACATTCCACCAGCTCCGCAAGCCCTTTGGATCAATCTTTGCAAAGTCCGCCACCACGCCTGGGTCATAATACATCGGGCCATTGGTCAAAACCTTGGTCACCCCCAGCCAATAAAGCCCGCCCTGCTCTTCCCGAATCGCACAAAGTGGCTCCAGGCTCAGCAAAACCAACGGCGCGGAGGACACATTCTGGCATTCGGCCTCGATCAGGATGGCGTCCCGCCGTTCATAGAGAGTGTGGCGCAGCACAAAATTCAATTGCTGCTTGGAATCGACGCAGTGAACCACTAATTGCTGACCAACGCCGAGCTGATCTTTCACTTGGACCGTTTCGACCGCATGGCGATAGGCCGACTCGCTAGTGCTGCGCCGTCCGCTCTTCAGATTGGCGCGTGCGACCACCCCATCCAGAAGCCTGCCGCTCCCTTTTCGCCAGGAGCTCAACCGTCCGGTGGACGCATCAAACACCAAAGAGAAGTATTCGTTCTCGATTTGGCTCGAAGCCTTGACCGTGTCGGATGCGGCCCATCCGGAATGGGCCATAATGGGCAGCGAGGCTCCCATGGCCGTAACAGTTTTCAAAAATTTGCGCCGGGTTGAAAAGGAGGACATAATTCGAGCCGCTCGATTCTTGCGTGTGTTATTTTCGCTGCTGGTTGAACCAAACACGGAAATTGTCGATCTCGACCTCGTGCTTCTTGAATACATTCTGCAACGCCTCCTCATCATCATCATAGCCACTGTCATGGCTGTCGTGGTGCTTGTCTTGGAGAACCAGAAAATAATCGATCGCCAGCAGCAGATCGAGCACCGCCAGCATCGAAATCTGGCCGTAACTCCGGCTGGCGATTGCACGCAGGAGTCGCAGCGCTTGGTGAATCTCCACATCCAGCACCGGATTTGCTTTTCGATTGACCGGGAGTCCATCGAGTTTGCGTTCCAGGGCATCGACCACAATGTAAGGATCCTTCCACCATTCCTCCATGGTGATGTCTTTGAGTCCGTTTAAAAGAGGTGACTTAAATGTTGCCATAGTGGGACATTCGGTTGTGCTCAAACTGATGTAATGAAACCGATCAGGTTCGGAGTTCGAGCCATGCAGATTAGGATTTCCATCCAACCACACCTGAGATGCATACGTTTATTCCCATATCAAGAATTGCGAGCAAGTAAAGAACAATGGCCGCCTTGAATGCAATCCTCCGGTGCCTGGCATCTTCAAGAACGATGACGAGGGCCGTGACTCCAATCGATTGGATCATTAGCGCCGTGTCGAGCATCGACCACAACTTAAAATTGAAGCCGCCCGTAAACACGGAAATGACGAGGAAGAACGCCTGAATGCCCAGAAAGATTTTGACGCGGGTTAGCTCATCGGCAACCGTGGCTGGGGCATTTGATTTTTCAACAATTGGCGCAAGGGACTCTTGTTCTGTATTCATAAACGCATGACTATCTCCGAACATCGAATCAACGAACCACCTTGCGGCAGAATGGCCCATTCGGCTCCAACATACAAACCATTAATTACGATCAGATTGATTAGACCAACGCCACCATCGCTGGGCGCGTTTGCGTTTTGACCGGTTCCCAAGCTCTGTTAAACCACCAGAATATCCACATGCACAAACTTCAAACCTTCAAACTCTGCTGGCTCCTTCAACCGTTTCCATAAGCCATTCCAGATTTAATATCGTTCCACTGCAATTCCTCGTCCCAGGCAAAAATCCACACTCCAGCCATTCCGCATCCAATATTGAATTATTCTGAAATTCCGGCTTTTCAAGGCTTTGAAAAGATTTTTGCCTTCAGGCGCTTGTTGGCCTCCACGAAAAGGGCCATGAGCTCCGGATTGCGATCACGATCGATGTCGAACCGCTGGCGGTTGTTCTGGTCGTCGGAACGGTCCGATTGGTAGCACCACCAGTAGGTCAGCGGCACTTCGGCATCGATCACGTCCTTGAGCGTCTTCATGACCCAGGGCCTGGCGGCGGCCGTATCGTCGTAACTCTCGAAGTAATTCGGTGTCTCCTCCCAGAGTTTCTTGTCCGTCCTCGGTTTGGCCTGCAAACCAAGCTCACCGATCATGAGCGGTTTACCCAGGCGCTTGGCAAAGGTCATGTAACCCTTGTTGTCCAACCACATTTCCTTGCCGTCCTCGCCCAGGATGGCGTAGCCGGGCTTGGTGTTTGGATACGAATGGATATCTATGATGTCGATGGCGGATTTCGCATAGAGCAGCTCGAAGCATTTAAATTGCTCCTCAAAAGTGTCCTTTTTCCAGCCCTGACCGAGGTAAAGATGCCACTGGCTTTCGCGCATGTTCGAGCCGCCGCTGTTGACCAGGCGCAGGGGATCGGAAGACTTGATTCGCCTGGCGACATCGTCAAAGAACCCGGCAACGTCCTTGAGCGTGGGCATGCGTTGTCCTTCGTAAACGCGGTTGCCATCGCCGATGTCCGCATCCAGCGTGATTTCGTTGGAGAGTTCCCACATCAGCACGGCTTTGCGCTGTTTGTAACGCGCCACAGTTTCATCGATATAGCGATAGAGAAACTTGCGGCTGCGGGATTCCGGGTTGGAGACCAGTTCGCGCTCCTGTTCCTCGCCAAACACCCAGCCCTTGCCAGGCTCCAGTTTCGTGTCGGTAAAGGTTAGGACACCCAGGGACCAGACGACGCGGATGTCGTGCGCGTCGCACAGTTCCAGTGTCTTGTCGAGGGCGGCGTAGAGGTTCTTGCGCTTCGCCGGATCAGCATAAGACCCCGGACCCTCCGGGCCCCATGGCAGGGCAAAGATACGGATGGATTGGAATCCCAATTCGTGAAGATTGCGCAAGGCCTTGTCCTGAGCCTTAACCATCAGGTTCGTGTCATCCAGTTTCTGGCCTGCGGCCAACTAATCATACAACTGCCACAACAGGTCGAACTTGTTGAAACTGATTTCGGCAAAGGGCTTCCCGTCCAGGAAGAACCGCCCGTCCTTGATCGACAGCACATCATCTCGCGTCAATGGAGCGGCGCGATTTATCGTGCCGGATTTAACCTCAGTCACCGCTTGTTTTTCCCTGTCCCCCACCCTCGCCGGAACATGCTCCTGTGCGAAAAGTGGTGACAGGGACAACCCAAGTATAATCAACATCCATTGCATAAAATCATTCCGGCTCGGCTCGGCTGGATTGAATCCCAGGACTCCGGGGAAAAACAAAATAGGCCATGGCAGCCCCCACAAAGAGCGATACCGCAAAGACGTAGAGAGCTCCCGAAGGATCAGACGTCCAATGCCTGACCCAGATGGGAACGTTCGGACCGATGTAGCCACCAAGGTTGCCAACGGAATTAACCACCCCAATGCCCGCCGCCGCTGCAGTTCCGGCAAGGAACGTGGAAGGCACAGGCCAGAACAATGGCATGGAACCAACCACTCCCAACGTTCCCATCGACAGAAAAATAATGGCCAGAACTGGCTGTGCCGCAAAAACGCCGCTGAGAATCAGCCCGATCCCACCGGCGGTCACGTTAAGAACGTAATGCATCCGCCGCTCTCCAGTTCGGTCGGAATTGCGGCTCAAGAGGATCATCCCCACCACCGCCACCGCGTAAGGAATGGCGATGATCAGGCCGGTATTCAGATAGCCCTTCACGCCAAAGGCCTTGACCAGTGTCGGAAGCCAGAATGAAATACCATAAAGCCCGATCATCAGCGTGAAATAAATGGCCGCCAGGGCGTAAACTTTTCCTGACTTCAAGGCGTCCAACAACCGGACCTGGTCCTTATGGCGATCTTCGATCTCGAGGTTTTTGGCCAGCAGCGCCTTTTCATCCGCGCTCAACCATCTGGCTTCCACAATGCTGCTATCCAGATAGAACAAGACACAGATTCCCACGAGGATCGAGGGAATGCCCTCGGCCAGGAACAGCCATTGCCAGCCAGCCAGCCCCGCTGTTCCCGAAAGCTTGTCCATGATCAGCCCCGAAATGGGATTGCCCAGCACGCCTGAAACGGCGATGGCCGAAACAAAGAGCGCCGTCCGGGTCGAGCGCAACCGGGAAGGATACCACAACGTCAGATAAAAAATGATTCCCGGGAAAAAGCCCGCCTCCGCAAATCCGAGCAGCATGCGCATGGCGTAAAAGGCGGTCTCGCCGCGCACAAACATCATCGCCGAGGAGATGATCCCCCAGGAAATCATGATCCGGGCTATCCATGTTCGGGCGCCAAATCGTCTCAAAAGCACGTTGCTCGGAACCTCGAAAACAAAATATCCGATGAAGAAAATCCCCGCGCCCGTGGCAAACGCCGCATCGCTCAATTCGAGATCCTTGAGCATTTGCAGCTTGGCGAATCCGATGTTCACCCGGTCCAGATAAGCCAGGATGTAACAAAGGAACAGAAACGGAATCAGGCGCCAATCGACTTTGGCATAGGTCCTGGCTTCAAAACTCGATTCGGCAGTCATTTGTTGGATGGGTCCGTTGATTGAATCGGGCCATGACGCACATGGCAAGTGCAATTCGTGGACGAAAAGCGCGCCTCAGGAAGCACTTGACCAATCCTTTCAACAGTCAGCCGGGTGCCTGTTCTGTTTCAGGATCAAGGTCATTTCCAAGCGAACAGGGCCGCATCGAGTTTGGCCCTTTAGCTCTGGCACATTAACCAATTTGCCAAATTCAGCAGAGTACGATCAGCAATCCTGATGGGCCTCAAAGAAGCGCATCATGGCCAGCTTTTTCTCTGATTCGATGGTTTCCGAAAGCTTCCGACGCTGGCTGCCGGACATGCGTTTGCTGGTGCATGCAAGGGAGGCGTTTTTCTCGATATGCTCCAATCGGGGCATGCCCAGGCTCGCAAGGCTGATCGGCAGGGAAAGCACATACGCCAGCAGGTTTTCCACCGATGCCGCCCCCAGGAGTTGCTCCTGACCGAATACTTTCATGGCGATGACACCCATGTGCTTTCGCGTGGCCACCGGCAAGGCGAGTCGCTCGAAACTTCCCTCCCCGGCCAGTGTCGCCTTCATGCCGCCCGGAAGATCCGCCATGCGGGCCAATCCCGCATTCAAGGCCATCTGTGTGCAATCGAAATCATGGCGTTCGAGCATGGTCTTCAGACCGGCGGGATTGGCGTGACAGGTGATCCCAATGGCGCGGGTGATTTTCTGATCACGGGCCTCATGCAACGCCTCGAGCACACCGCCGCGCGCCTCAATGGCCTCAATGTCTTTATCGCCTTTCAGGTCGTGAATATGCAGCACATCCAGATGGTCGGTTTGAAGACGCTTCAGGCTCAGCTCAATTTGCCGCCGGGCCTGGTCCGCCGTGCGCCCGGGAATTTTCGTGGCCAGAACCACTTCCTTGCGCCGCGTGGCCATCACATGTCCAACGCGCTCCTCGCTCTTGCCATTCCCATAGGCATGCGCGGTGTCGATGTAAGTTATGCCCAGGTCGATGGCCCGGTTGAGCGCCTCCCAGGCGTCTTCGTCCTTTTGATACATCAGGAAACGGCTCCCGGAGCCGAAGCCAATAATGGGAACTTTGATGCCGGTGCGGCCCAGCGAGCGTGTGGGGATGCCAACGGGTGCGGCAGAGGTCAGCAGGGGTGCAACGGCCAGTCCAGCCGCAACGCTTTGGATAAATTCACGGCGATTCATGCTTTCCTAAAACGTGCCTCATCCTCCCGATGCGCACAAGTTGAATCAGAATGTGAATCAGGTGGCCAACGCAGTTCCAAACTTCACGGCTGATATCCGGTCATGACCTTAAACCGAGAACTGGGGATCGATTGGAATTTATGATCGGCATCCTGGACCACGAATAGTGCGGCGGCATTGGTCCGGGATTCAATGAATCGAAGTCCTTCATCCGGCCCAAGCACAAAGAGTGTCGTGGCCAGGGAACTGGAAGTCATGCAATCCCCGGCCACCACCGAGACGCCCGCCAGATTATGCTGAACAGGCCAGCCGGTTTTCGGATCGAAGATATGGCCAAGACGCCGTCCCTGGGCGTCGATCAAATATTTCTGATAATCGCCCGATGTGGAAACGGCCTGTCCCGATACAGAGAGCACCGTGACCAGTGGATCTCCGGGACTCCAATCGGGCATTGGAGCTGAAATGCCCACCTGCCATTTTTTGCCTTGGGCATTGTGTCCCTGGGTGAAGACATCGCCACTGATGGAGACGTAAATGTTCGTCAAGCCATGTGCTCGAAGAACGCGCGCCATTTCATCGGTGCCAAAACCTTTGCCGGCGGAACTGAGGTTTAGGCGCAGTTCCGGAATGTCTTTGAGGATTTCCCCGTTGGCGGTCAGAGAGAGGTGCTGGCAACCGTAGAGTTTCTTCGCCTCCGAGATTTGCGCGTCGGTCGGCACTGCCTTGTTGTTAGTCTTCGCGCCAAATCCCCACAGGTCGATGAGTGGTCCCAGCGTGGGATCAAAGGCGCCTTGCGATTGACGGTTCAATTCGAGGCTATGCTGGAGGACGCGGAAGAAACCCGGGGAGGCTTTAAAAGGGGTGTTCGCAGGTGAACGGTTGAACCGTGATAATTCACTCTCCGGTTGGTAATGCGACACCTGACGATTGACTTCCTTCAGGCACCGCTCGATTTCAAGCTTTAAGGCCTCCACTGTCGGTTCGGCAAGTTGGGCGTCCACGATTTTCACGGTGTACGTGGACCCCATGGTCTGGCCCTGCCAGGAAATGAGCGGAAAATCGGCACCACGTACCGGGAGGGAAAGGATGGGTGCCAGAATTGACACCCATCCAAGCAGGAGGATGAATTGAACGGAGCTGCGGGTCATGCGTCCCGCGCTCCGTGTACACCGGTTCATGTTGAGACCTGAAGCTCGCATGCTACAGGTTCAACGTGTTATTCGTGCGTCGCAAGTTTTATTGATTCGCTGGCGCGGCACCCGTTTCCTCGATCACGATCATATAGAAGGCCGCATCATGCGCGACAGGATCGATAAAGACGTTCGTTGGCGGCGTCGCCGGTATGTGAGTCTGCAATGGGGTGAATCCACCCTTGAGATCTGTCGAACGATAGACGGTGTAAGTCTGACCAGCCACGCTCTGCCAGTGCAGTGTGAAGTTCGCATTCGTCGATGCGGCATCCGTGGCAGTCGAGGCTGGCGAAACCTGCGCGGCAGGCGTTAAAGTGCCCGCCGCAGGATTAGCTACAGCCAGTGATGCGCCGAGCAGCACTGGGCCGCTTTCAGCACCCACACTCTTTGCCACGAACGAATCCAGTTCCAGGCTCCGGCTCGATCCGCCGCCAAAAGCCACGGCAAACAGGCCCAAGCCTGCTTCATCTTCTGCAGAGGCCACGAAGTTCGAGCTGACGGCCAGCCGGATCGCGCCAACCAACGGTCCGAAGGATTTCATGGATACCGGCCTCAATGGCACCGAAGCGTTCATTGTAACCAGATAATTGGTCGTGGTCAGGACTGCGACGTTGGTGCCCAGAGCGGCCAGACCCATGATGGCTCCCTGACCGGTGGCGCTCTGCACCAGATGGGGCGCCGACGGAGTCGAAACATCGACGGTCCACCAGCCTCCGACGGGTCCTGAAAGATAGGCTGAGGTGCCGGCAACGGAAACGTCGTTTACCAGCGAAGGCATGACCAGGCTGCCCAGGGTGGCGAATGAACTGCGAGAAACATTGAGAATCACCAGGCCGGCCTTGCCGCAAGCCACATAGGCGCGGTTGTTGTTTACGGTCATCGCGAACGCGAAGGCCGGTGTGTTATACGTGCCCACCAGGGTTGGCCTCGATGAGGTGGAAGCGTCCAGCAGGAGCATGGTTCGTCCATCGCTCACCACCACCAGCGAACCAGATACTCCGACATCACGGATGCTGCCCAGCTTCGAGTTCGTATAGCTGCCCAATAACGTGGGGGCCGCCGGGTTGGCGACATTGACAATTTTCAAACCATTGGGCCCGTCACCCACATAAGCGCGGGAACCTGAAACGGCCACCGCGCGGGCGTTGGCCGCTCCGGTGAACCGGCCGAGGAGCGCTGGCGAACCGGCATTGGTCAGCGAGAAGATTCGCAAACCGCTTTCACCCGCAGCCACATACGCCAGATTGTTGGTGATGGCCACATCGGTTGCCCGCAACGCAGTCGGGTAATCCGCCTGGAGCGATGGTGCCGACGATGAAGAGACATTGAACACCTGGAATCCGGCAAAGCCGTCAGCCACATAGAGGGTCGAGCTGGAACGCGCTATTTCCCCCGCTTCACCCGGCATGGCAGTGGTTGAAACGATCGTGGGAGCCGAGGGTGTGGAGACATTGATGGTCACCAAACCGCTGACTCCGGCCGAAACATAAGCTCGTGAACCATTCACGGCAATGCTCTGACCGATCATGTTCGTCAAAATGAGCGAACCGCTTAATGTCGGACTCGCCGGAGTGGAGACGTTGACGATGGCGAAGTGATTATTGGCATCCAGCAGGTATGCATACGAACTGGAAACCGCCAGGGCCACGCCCGCATCGAAGTTGGGGTAAACACCCAGGAGCGACGGAGTTCTTGGGCTCGACACATCAAGAATCAACAAACCCTGCTGCTGGTCGAGGAGGTAGGCACGGCTGTTGGAAACGGCAACGGCCCGGGCCGGTCCCGAGGTGTAATACACTCCAGCCATCGAGGGACTGGAGGGACTCGAAATGTTGACGATGCGCAGGCCCGCATTGCCGTCAGCCACATACAAATAGCTTCCGCTCACCGCCACTGAGTAGGCATTGCCGGCGGTATTGAGCGTGCGTCGATGAATGGGCTGGGAGGACGAATGCAGATCCACGAACTGGACGCCGGCCGAGCCGCAGGCGACGTAAGCGTAAGACTCGGTGGCGGCAATATCCTGAATCAATCCTGGCAAACGCACGGCCCCTTGCCGGACGGGTGAGGATGGATGGCTGACATCCCATATTTCGAGTGTCGCTCCGGAACCAACGAGCAAGTGGCCGGAAGCGGTTGCCATCGCGAAACACCGGCCCCCGATGGTTGCAGTTGTGTTGACGGGATTGGTGACAAAACCCGTACCGCTGATGAGTGCGGTGTTGGTATAGGAACCAGCCATGTTGGTGACCCCACCCACGACCGTGTAGGCCGTCAGGCTGTTTGCGCCATTATTGGCCCCCAGAGTGCCCCAGTCGAAATTGATCGAAGTGGTGCCTCCCGGAACCAGGCTGGTAATGGTTTGAGAACCAATAATCTGGCCTGTCGTATTGTTCTTGAGAAACACTTGCACGGACTCTGTGACATTTCCACGGTTGGTCACGGTGACCGATACCGGCAGTTGGTCGCCCAGAATCGCGCTCCCGGAGGTGGTCATGCTAATCGTGTCCACCAGGTGTTTGGCAGTGGCTTGAGGCGCGGTTCCAATCATTTCGAGGTCAAACGCCAGGCCTGAACCCGTCAGGTCCGCCCGATGCAATTCCACCGCCAGGACGTTTCGGCCCAGAACCACATTGGTGGGAACCAGGCTCGTCGAGACGTAAGTATAACGGTTTGTTCCCGTCACCGGCGCATCCGCAAGGTCCGAATAGCCCATGGACCAGGCGATATTTTGACGGGTCAGCTCAACACCGTTGAGGTAGAGGATGGCTCCGTCCACGCATCGCATGTTAAGGGTCATCGCAGCGGGCAAAACGTCCGCATAGAATTCCCGCCGCAGATAATAGGTGGGGTATTTGTTTGTCGCGACCGGTCCCCAGCTCAGCCGGGTGGTGAGATTGGTTAAGCTGCTGTTCGCGCTGTAACCCAATGGCGCGGCACCCAGGCTCCAGGTGGCGTCATAATAATCGGGTAGGCGCCACGGGGTCTGTGTCAGGTCCAGTCCCTGGTCATTATAGCGCCAGGGACTGGCTTTGGCGATGTAGGTGTTGGTGCCCAAGCCTGTCGCGACCGCAACCCTGACGGTATTGGTGTTATTGGCCAGGGTCGTTTCGCCAGACACGGGATTGGCCACGGCGCGCAACATGTGATAGCCGAGGGAACTGTTGGTGGCCTTCCAGGTGAAGGGTATATTGACTGCCGCAGCGACGGCCAGATTGGTGACTTGGTAAGTGGCGCCAATGGTGCGCGCATCGGTGTCGTCGAGCAGTTGAACACCAAAGGATTCGGCCACCGCGCCGAGGTTTGTGGCCACCACGGAAATTGTGGCGGTCCCATTGGGTGCCACGAACGTTGGCGCAAGAATTGTGGCAATCGCCACATCATGGTTGACCGTCTGCACGGTCACGGCTGCGGATTTGGTATTGTTGGCAAGAGCGGTTTCACCAGTGACCGCGACGGCCACGGCCCTCAGGGTGTGGACGCCGAGCGAACTGTTGGTGGTGCTCCAGGTGAAAGGCACGTTCAGGGTGGCTGCCACTGCCAGATTGCTGACCTGGTAGGTCCCGCCGATGGCGCGTGCGTCGGTGTCGTCAAATAATTGCACCCCAAACGACTCGGCGGTTTCCCCGGCATTGGTTGCCAGCACCGAAATAGTGGCCGTGCTGTTGGGTGAAACCAGGGCCGGGACGTTTATGGCGGCGATGGCCACATCATGAATCAAGCTCCTTACAGCCACCGTACTGGTGCGCGTATTGTCAGTCGTGGCGGTTTCCCCGGTCACTGGACCGGCGCTGGCCTGCAGGACATAATTGCCAGACAGGTTGGTGGTGCTCCACTGGAAGGTTGCACTGGTAGTCCTGTTGCCGGCCAGAGCGGTAATCTGCTGCGTGCCGATCCTTGAGGCGGAGGTGAGATTGCTCAGCACTACCGAGAAGGTTTCGGTGTTTATTGTGAGGTTGGTGACCCCTACAGTGATGGTGACGTTTGTGCCTGGAAGCGCCAGGCTGGGCGATAGGCTGGTCACCGCGATATCATGAGCCACAGACTGCACAGCGACAGTGTTCGTGAAACTGTTGTTCGCAGTAATCGTTTCGCCAGTCACGGGCCCGGCCACCGCACGCAGAACGTAATTACCCTGCAAACCAGCGGTATTCCATGCGAATGCGGCGCTTGTGGTTGCATTTCCCGCCAACGCGCCGACGGTCTGTGTGCCGATGAGGGTTGCGGTGGTGACGTTGCTCAGTGTCACGCTAAAAGACTCCGCATTGGCGGTCTTATTCGTTACGCCAACTTGAACCGAAACAGTGGTGTTCGCCTGGGCCGTATTGGGAGCCATGCTGGTGACGGCGATATCGTGGACCAGGGGTTGCACGGCAACGGTGTTGGTGTAGCTATTATCCGCAGTGCTGGTTTCGCCAGTCACAGGACCCGCCGTTGCCCGCAAGGCGTAATTGCCCTGCAAACCGGCGGTATTCCATTGGAAGGTTACGCTGGAGGCCGCGTTGCCAGCCAGAGAGGTGACCGTCTGTGTGCCGACGACAACCCCGCTGGTGGCGTTGCTCAGGATCACGCTAAAGGTTTCCGCATTGGCGGTTCGATTGGTCACTCCAACCTGTACTGCCACGGTGGTGTTGGCCACAGCCGTGCTGGGAGTCATGCTGGTCACCGCAATGTCATGCACCACGGCCACCGGGGCATAAGTGACGGACATGGCGGTCAGGTATTGCAGCGCGGGATAGTTGGTGGTGTAGGCGCTGGCGCCTTTGGTGAAGGCTAGCCCGTTGGTGGTCCACCAACCTTGTCCGTTATGATCGGTAAACTCAGCGTAAAACCGGTAGTTGCCATCGGGCACCAGCACATTGTTGGCGTCCCGGCCATTCCAAGGCACGGACATCGGCGTCCAGGTGGTGATTGTGGCGCCGCTGTAGCCATCCACCACCGTGGATGTCCCGCGGGCGGTGTTCCATTGGTAGAGGTAGGCCTGCTCAGACGCCGCGTCTTTGCGCACGGTCACAATGAATCGGCCCGTGCCATCGGTGATCCAAAACGCATCGACACGCCGGTTGTAATTGCCCGCAGGATCCGTCAGCGTCACATTGAGGGTGGCAGTGCCATCGGTCGTTGCCGCACTGACCCCCTGGGTCAGTATTGCGCCGAGTAATATGGCGCCCATCAGTTTCAGAATATTTTTCACAGTAGGTCTTGGGTTAAAGGGATTGGAGTGGTTTTTAGTTCGTTTTATACTTCGGCTGGAACAGCCATTTCTTCATTTCGTTCGGCCTGTCGCCATGCCGTGATGGTCTCCCGGGCCAGGGAAACCACGCGTGCCACGGCCGCCTGCACCGGATCCGACAGGGACATGGAGTATTTGAAGGATTCCGGTTCAACGCCCAGCACGGTCATCGGGGGAGCCTGACCCGCCATCAACAAGCCGGCGGCTTCGCGCAGGCCCATTGAATGGACAGAGGTCATGGGTTGGGCCTGAGTATTCACGCCCGCTTCAAAGAGGTAAATGGTGCCCGGAGCCTGGCCCCCTTTGGCTGCGTCGATGACCAGCACCCGGTCGGCCGCTTCCAGGAAGCCGAGACCGTGGAGGATGGCCGTGCCCAAATCCACCATCGTCACTCCGGGAATGGGTTCACGCTGCAATTCCCGGATCGCATGGATTCCCACGCCATCGTCGCAAAGCAATTCGTTTCCCACGCCGGCAATCAGGAAACGAGACGGCTCCCCCTTTCGGGAGTGTTGAGGCATGAACTGATTCGCCATTTCTTGCTTCATAGGGTGATTCCTGGTGATTAATCAGTTTTTCACCGGCAATCCACCTGGAACGAACACCCTGGCGCCCGGCTCCGCCCGGGTTACGTGCGTCGCACAGTCCAGACACGGGTCGAATGAGTGCACCACGCGCAATACCTCGATGGGCTTGTCGATGTTGACCACGGGCAGGCCGATGAGTGCCTGCTCCAGAGGCCCATGCTGGTTGGAGCTGTCCTTGGGCGAGACATTCCAGCAGGTTGGGGTGACGATCTGATATTTGGAGATCGTGCTGTTGGATACCTGGAGCCAGTGGCCCAAGGCCCCGCGCGGCGCCTCGGTTAAACCCATGGCGGTGGCACTCGCCGGTTTGGGTGCATCCGTGTACGCGCTTTGGCCCGATGTCAGCGCGTTGAGCCACGCCTGCATGGCCTGGGCGATCTTGAGCGCCTCACGAGCCCGGGCCAGATGCCGGTCCATCACGGAAACGCCGTTGGTGTAATCGCCATTGACGGTCATGCGGGCCAGCGGACCCACTTCATAGGGCGCGCCACCATACCGGGGCGCCTTGAGCCAGGAATAGGCCTCGGCTTTCGGGTATTGGGCCACCGTGTCTTCGACGGCGGGATTCTGATTATCGGCACTGGCATACCAGGAATAGCGAAGTTGCTCCGTGATTTGTGAGACATCGACCGCCTGGACTGTGGAGGTACCGTTCACCACACGGCCCCGTTTCAGGAGCAGTTGTGGGCTGGTGGAGTTGTCCTGTTCGAACACGCCATAAGCCATGAGGCTTCCATAGCCCCTGCCCAGCAGAAAATAATCGCTGTAGAGATTGGCCAGCAACTCCGCATCCGGAATGTATTTGGTTTGAATGAAGTTCAGCAGGTCGGTCAGATAGGCCTGAAAGGCGGTGGTGCTGGCGTTCGAGGCAATGGAGGTAAAACCGCCACCACCGATATAGGCGGGGGAATGCGGCAGTTTGCCGCCATAGATGGCGCCCATTTCATGGGCGTTTCGACGCGCGGTGATCGCGGCCAGGAAATTGCCTGTGAACCGATTCACCGTCGCGGTATCAAATCGTTTTCCCACTTCCCAACCGGGCAGCCAGGGCGCCATCGGCACCCCGGAGATATAGTCCGGCAACGATAGAAGATAGAAGTGCAGGATGTGCGACTCCAGGAAGCATGCGCCATGCACCAGATTTCTCAGCAAACGGGAGGCCGTTCTGCTGGGTGTGTCCCCATTGACACCATAGGCGCTATCCAGCGCCAGCGCGGAAGCCATGGCGTGTGAAGTGGGGCACACTCCACAGATGCGGGAGGTGATGATTGTGGCGTCCCGGGGCGCACGGCCCTCGAGCAGTTTCTCGAAACCGCGAAACAGCGTTCCGATGGCGCTGGCGTCAACGACTTGTTGAACGCCGTTTATGGTGTCGATTTTGACCTCGACCTTCATGTGCCCTTCGATGCGGGTGATCGGGTCTATTGCGGCAGTAATGACTGGCATGGTAATTCCTGTATTGCGGTTAAATGTGTTGGTGTTGGATGAATTGATTTGCGATGGCGGTGTTTAGGCCGGGATGTAGGGCTCGTGGAACGGTTGGGATCCCGGGAAGGTCTTTTCAACGCAGCCCTGGCAGGGGGCGTTGGCCTCAATGCACCAGTGGCCCGGGTGCAGTTGCGGGGCCACATGGCCTCCGATTCCATTCCAGGCCGCCTGACAGCGCGACTTGGTGGCCGGTCCACGGCAGCCCAGGGCCTTCAAACAATGGCCGTTTTCCCCGAAATTGACCGCCTCAAGCGTGCCGGTGTTGGCCGGATTGCGGGGACACTTGTCATGGATGATGGCAGCTTCGGCGGCCCCGCTGAAGCTCGTGGTGTAAAGCGCGGAGGGACGGCCATCCGCATCCAGCGTGACCGGGGTGCCCGTCAACAATTGCACCACCGCCCAGACGATCCAATCGGGATTGACCGGACACCCTGAGAGATTGATGGTGGGCCGACCCGTAAATTGATGCACGCCCATTGCGGCCGTGGGATTCGAACCTGAGGCCGGAATGCCGCCGAAACTCGCGCAGGTGCCCACGCATACGGTGGCCAGAGCCCGGGCGGTCAATTCCTGGACCGCCTGCTGCATTGTGACGTCCTGGCCGTTGTAGTTCCAGACTCCGCAAGTGTAGCCGCCGAAAGCCGTGGGTATCGCCCCTTCGACCACCAGAACATAGTTGCCCCGGTTATAGGCCTGCTTGAGAGCCGACACGGCAGTTTCACCCGCCGCCGCCATGATGACTGGATGATAAACCAGGTTGATCGCGCCGGTCAGCACTCCCGCCACATCCGCAGGCTCGCCGGCCTTGTCGGAAAAACGATTGAGCAACGACACTGAGCAGCCGTTGCAGGAGGCCCCAATGAGCCAGATGACCGTTGGCGCGCTGGGATTGGCCAGGGCCTCTGAAAGGAAACGCAATTTGTGCGCATCCAGGCCAAGCGCCGCTGCGGACAGGGTGCAGTAACTTAGAAAACTTCGTCGGGTTATATTCATAACAGTGGTGTTGAAGAGTTATGGGTGGTTATCGGTTGTTCAATCACAGGAGCCGGAAATGAGTCATCTGGAAGCAGACTTTGTAATATCACGCATAAGCAAAGACAGCCTTCAGCCAGACACCGATTAATGGTAACTGTAACATTATAGTGTCTTATTGTTGGAATATTACGCTTCAAAACGGGACATATTTGTTTTTTAATTTTTTATTTTATATTGCTTTTTAAAACTTTTATTTTGTATGTATCATCATTCTCGTCATGCTGCCATGATGCTGCTATTGGCCAGTAATAGCAGGCTTTTATGCGATTTATATACATGCGCGCCAGACTACTTTTTTCACCTTCTGATGCGCTACACGTATCGTGCCAATAGTATGGCATATATTGTCATTATGTTTTCTTATTGTATTGGCAATGCAAACGTGTTGTTAAAAGTGGCGATTTTAAATGAAAGCCGGTCTTGGCGGGTTGCCTGTCAAACCATCGGAGGTCTTCCCACGTTTCCTCCCTTCGCAGCATCGACTTGCGAGTTATTGCTCTGATCCTTTAATCTGACGCTTTTCCCTTCGACAACGCCTGTCCGCAATGAAAAACTTTGCTCAAAAGGATGAACGGTCGCCAACCCTGAAAATGCATGGTTCCAAGAAGGCGCACCCGCCCATTCAGAACTTCGATGGGCTGGGGGACTTTTTTTTGCCCTGAAACATTGTTGCATCCCGACATCTCTCCACACGCGACTGGAAGGGATGAATGAGACGCCACCGTTTACCACGAATCTTCAGCACGGCGCTTGCAAAGCACGGAAACCCCGGCAGCATAATGCGATCCGCCTTGATCCCATTGATATCCTGAAGCGTGAGTTGCCGGGATTAATTCAAAGGGAACAACGATTCCAAGACCCGTAGGGCCGTAATGCGACAGCACGGGCTGGAGTGGGCCGGCTAGCGCAAGTCCAGGCCACGACATCCCCTCACCGCAGAACCTATTCGGAATTCTCAAACGACCTTACGGCGCAACCACTCCGTGTGGCCCCCAGACCACCGGGGCAAACGCCTCCGTTCCGGGATTCTCGAAGGGGCCGGGGGTGGGATGCGTTGTGCTGCGTTTCCGGCCGAGGTAGTCGGTGCTGATTTTCAAGCGGGAACCGGTCACGCTCTCGTAAGGCAGGTAGGGTATCCGGGCTTTGCCGAGCAATGCGGTGGTGACAACGGTCGTGCGGGCCTGCTTTAACTCCGGGCAGGAGGTCAGGTTCAAAATAAACTGATCGCCCTGCTCCACCAGTTTGACCTGCGGATCGTAATCCATGAGCACGAGCGGGGTGGTTTCCCTGGCATAGGCCTGGGCGTGATGGAGGGAGACGTTGCCGCCGGTCTCGAGCGGGTAGGCCCGGGTGTCATAGACCCAGAGTCCATAGCCATTGACGCGGTAGTGGCGCTTGTCACCCTTGACCACTTCGCCAGGGCCGTTGCCATTGCCGACAAAAAGGTTGTTATAGAAACGATTGTCGCCGCCCTTGAGGTCGCTCATTCCCGCAATGGAAGTCTGATGCGCGGGGTGGTAAGGCGTTTGCCGCTCGGCCTCCTGGGTGCTCGAAATCACGCCGGTGAACAGGTTGTGCACGTAGGCGCCGCCCTCGGACATATCCGTAAGGCTCGTGCCGGAAAGGAACAGGTTGTTATCCACCATGAACGGCCCGTGGTTGACTTCCACGAAGAGGTCTTCATAGGCGTTGTCATGGAAGAGATTGCCCGTGACGCGCGTTCCCTGCGCCATCCAGTCGAGCCAGAGGCCGCGGCAGGTGCGATGGATATGGTTACCCTGGATGAGGGTGTCAATCGCCGCGTGAATCTTGATGCCGGCCATTTCCGCGCCGGTGAAGAGCCGCCGATAATGGATGTCGTAGATGTCATTGCCGGTGACGGTGCTGAACATCGCCCCCAGGCTGCCGACGATGCCGGCCTGTTCGCAATGGGAGATGGTGTTGTTGCGCACGATGTGATGGCCGATGTTTACGGGGGTCCAGGCGATGGCATGGGCATGGGCGCGCTCGATGGTTTTGACGTATCCCTCAGCGGTGTCAGCGGAGGTGTTGTCATGTGCGTCGCCGTGTTTGCCGAGCGAGATGCCTGAGCACGTCGAGTGGCTCACCACGTTGTTCTCAATGATCCATCCCCTGCTCCAATGCGTGCCGATCAAGCCGATCTGTTCGGCGGTCGGCGGCGCCCAGGGTGTGGCGGCCTGCCGCAGGATGAAACCGCGCACGGTGATGTAATTCCGGCCGGGTTGATCGGGATAAAAAACGGTGCGACGCACATTGATCTCGGTCAACTGCGTGTTGGGATCGACGTCCTTGAACTGCGCCCAGATGGTGGTGTTGTTCGCATCCACCTTGGCAAACCAGAGCCGTGGATCGGGCATGGCGGCCACGTTTCCCTGGCTCACCGAGGGCGGGATTGGTCCGAGGGGCCTCAGGACTTCGTCCATCGTCGCCGATTCGATCAACCACTCGCCGTTCAGATAGACCGCGCCTGTGTGATGATCGCGGTCACGGCGCGCAAACCAGTCGCCATGGATCAGGTCGTTGAAGGGATTGAAGTTTCCAAAAAATGAATTGGGCAGCGTCACCTTCCAGACATCCTCCTGCACCTTCGTCCAGTTCGTGACGACTTCGGAACCCTTGATCTCGACCTTCTCGCCCGGGGCCGCCTGATAGACGATGCGCTTGCGCTCGGACGTGCCGCCGCGCGGTGGATTGATGCGCTCGCGATAAACGCCCGCATGCACGGTGATGACATCGCCGGGTTGCGCGAGATCGGCGGCGTGCTGGATGGTGCGCCAGGGAGCTTTCCGGGTTCCCCGGCTGGCATCGTTGCCTGTGGGAGCGACATGAAATTCCGTGGCCGAGGCGCTGACGGCAGCCGCAGCGATGGCCAGGCACAGCAGATGGGGTGTTTTCATGCCCGGATTTTATCCATCACGATCCCGGTGTCAATGAGACGCAGTGCGCCTGGGCACAATTAGAGCGAAAGCCAAAAATGCTCAACGAGCGGAAAAAGCCACTAAACGGCCATGCGAGTATATAGGTCGTGAACGATTTAGCGCGAAACCAGGATGGCTCGGCGAGAGCCTCACCCTACCAAGCGAGGATAGCATTTCCCGCGCGGGACGGTGCGAGACCGTGGCATTCATGAATACCAGCAAACTTATTGGAGTTTTTAGGTAACAGGATTCGATGCAACGCCTACAGCGTTGGGGAAATTATGGAGGGTGCACGATGACCCCGGGTGGCTCGTTCCTCGCGACCCGGGGCTGAAAGATTTCAACCCGTTCCGGGTTGAGGACACGGACGGATGGAAGGTGCCAAGGATGATCCACGCGGCGGGAATGAATGGGAGCCCCAAGATCGGCGCGCAGAGGACTGCACGCCCTATCGGACTGAGTGTTAGCCAAAAAGTTTCGGTGATGGGCAAAAGGCCACTTAAAAGGCGAAGTGCGAAACATTGTTATTAAATATTATTGATCTGTTTGGCATCTAAGTATTTACATTACATCCAATCGGTTCGGATAATTGGTATGGCGCGATTTTTATTCAGGATTGGTAGGCCCATCACCCAACCTCGACTTCCAGTGGAAGCAGAGTGGTGTGTTCAACAACGGGTCTGTGCATGGCCTCACTCTGAGATTGGAGTGCGATGACAATCCCTGCCCAAGGCATCTATGAAGCGCTCCTTGACGAGGATCTACAATCCATTCTTGATCGACACCCGGAGTTACGTTCGGTTTTTGGTAAA
This sequence comes from Verrucomicrobiia bacterium, assembly GCA_963664225.1. Classification (GTDB taxonomy): domain Bacteria; phylum Verrucomicrobiota; class Verrucomicrobiia; order Limisphaerales; family UBA1319. Next base: position 4,495,195 of record OY760937.1, on the reverse strand, counting down.
CTCGACTCAGAGGAAGAACCGGCACGCTATGCCGCTTTTCTATCGAAGCTGTTAGTGAAGGCTCTGCGTCTTGAAAGTGATACAGCCACACGGATGCGGCTGTGCAATGACATTATTGAGCGAATTGCAGGTAGTCCGTCGTCGGCTTTTCTTCAAAACAGACGTCTCGTTTCCTCTGACAAACCTGTGCTCCTTGAAATTACTCCTCCGCATTACGCGCAAGGAGCCTTGCCACGGCCTGAAACGCCTCTCACAGAAAGCAGTTTGTTCACTGGCTCGCCATCCGACCCACAGCTCGTCCATGAATTGGGTAGCGAGATGCACTCGGCGGACTATGTGGATTTGCTCGTGTCCTTCATTAAATGGTCCGGGCTTCGACTTTTGATGCCAGCGTTTGAGGAAGCTGCTGGTCGCGGTGTCCCTGTACGAATCATCACGACTTCCTACATGGGCGCATCGGATCCAGAAGCTATCGAATGGCTGGCCCGTCTTCCAAATGTATCGATTCGCATTTCCTACGACACCACACGAACACGCCTCCATGCAAAGGCATATCATTTCAAACGCAACAGCGGTTTCTCGACTGCATACATTGGCTCTGCCAACATGTCACATGCGGCGATGACCAGTGGGTTGGAATGGAATCTGAAAATCACAAATCAGGATCTGCCCCACATTCTGGAGAAATTCAAAGCGGAGTTTGAAACGTACTGGAACAGCCGCGAGTTCATTCCATTCAATCCAGATGAACCCATGGTGCTGAGGGATGCGATTCAGCAGGGTCGTAAGAATGGCTTCATTTCCACGTTGTTGGTGGACATGACGCCCCATCCATTTCAGGAACGTATTCTCGACGCTTTGGCAATTGAACGCAGCGTTCATAACCGATGGAGGAACCTCATCGTTGCGGCAACTGGAACTGGAAAAACGGTCGTCGCGGCATTCGACTTCAAACGGTTCTATTTGAGCAATCAACGCCAAGCCCGGTTGTTGTTTGTAGCGCATCGACGCGAAATTTTGGAACAAGCAGCCGCAATGTTCCGCATGGTGCTTCGAACGCCAGATTTCGGTGAACTGCTGGGCGGTCCCCACGTCGCTACGCGTTTCGACCATCTATTTTGCTCGGTGGACATGCTCGGAACTCGGCGCTTGTGGGAGCAAGTCGGAGCCGATTTTTTCGACTTCATTATTGTGGATGAGGTGCATCACGGTCCCGCTGCCAGTTATCGAGCGATATTTGATCAATTCAATCCACGTATTCTTCTTGGATTAACGGCAACTCCAGAACGTATGGATGGTGCGAGTGTTGCAGCAGATTTTGACAATCATTTCGCTGCCGAAATCCGACTGCCCGAGGCGTTGGAAGAAAAGCTCCTATGCCCATTCCACTACTTCGGCGTTGCAGATCCCGTTTCATTGGCAGGAGACCAGTTCTGGCGGAGTGGAAAATACGATGTTGCAGAGTTGGAGAAAGTTTTCACAGGCGCACATGCTGTCGCTCTCCAGCGCGTGGATGTTGTCCTCAGCTCTTTGCTCCGATACGAGCCATATTTAGACCGAGTTCGCGGCATTGGATTTTGCGTATCCGTACGTCACGCGGAATTCATGGCCGAAAAGTTCAATGAGCGTGGGATTACTTCCGCAGTGTTGGTTGGCGAAACACTCACGGATGACCGAACGGCTTTAATGAATGATTTTCGCGCCGGCAAGATCCGCTTCCTCTTTACTCGGGATGTGCTCAACGAGGGTCTCGACGTTCCGGAGGTCAATACCGTTCTGTTTCTTCGGCCCACGGAAAGTCTGACTGTGTTCCTTCAGCAATTAGGCCGCGGTCTGCGTCATTCACCCGAGAAGGATTGCCTGACAGTCCTGGACTTCGTTGGACAGGCGCATCGCAAATACCGAATAGACCGCAAGCTTAAAGCTCTGCTAAGCAAGCGGCGGTTCAATATCCTGCGGGAGGTGGAAATGGAATTTCCACACCTACCTGCCGGTTGCAGCATTCAACTCGACCGGTTAGCACGTGATTATGTGTTGGCCAATATCCGCGAGAACCTACGCAATCTGGCTGATCAAGTTCCTGACCGATTGGAATCGTTTGAAAGTGAAGCTCAGCAGCAACTGACATTCGGAAACTTTGTCCGTTTTCACGACTACGAACCTGAAACGCTCCTCTCCAGAAAGACTTGGTCTCAGTGGAAAGCTAGCGCCCGTCTCACCGAAATCCCGGCCGACCCCGATATCGGTCGCTTGAAGGACTCACTCATCAGCGCAGCGCAGACTTCCGGACCACGCGAGATCGCTCGATTACGGAAGGTCGTCACTTATCTGAGAGCAGGAAACCCGGAAGCAGCGCTCGCAGAGGCCGGAGACTCTGCAGTTCTCACCCACTATCGACTCTGGGGACAACCGGGCCATAAGTTGGGAATTGCGAATATCGAGGAATCCTTCCAGAGGGCTGCCCGGAATCCATCAGTGCTACGCGATCTTGAAGAAGTGTTGGAATGGTCAGCCGATGAGTCCTGTGTTGGAAGCAAACCTCTTGACCTCCCGTTTCCATGTCCGCTGGAACTGCATGCCACTTACGGGAGTGATGAAATTAAAGCAGCGCTTGGTGGAGCAACCTTTGAGACTGCGGGTGTCACGGGCGTTGGCTGGCTTCACTTCCCAAACATAAAAACCATCGTCTCATTGGTTACCTTTCAGAAAACGGAGAAAGAGTTCTCTCCAAGCACAATGTATCAAGACTACCCTATCAGTCGCGAGTTGTTGCATTGGGAAAGCCAATCGCAAACGAGCCTCGCAAGCGAGACTGGTCAGAATCTTGTCCACCACAAGGAACGCGGCTACACGATGCTTTTCTTCGTTCGATCACTGAAGAAAGTGAATGGGGTCACGGCTCCGTTCACATACCTCGGACCATCCGATTACGTCAGCCACCAATCCGAGCGACCGATCCAGATGGTTTGGCTTCTGGAGCATCCGATGCCAGTCGAAATGTTTGAGGAGAACCGACGCGGCGGATAATACCGCAGTTTCGCGATTGAATCCGATTACAGGCGAGAAGGAGTCGCCCATGATTCTTTCTTTGGCTTGGGTTTTCAGCATCAAGCTGACCTCACGCCTGGGCTAATCACGCACGACCTGGCCAGACGTGGCGCGACGTGCATTCAAATGATCAAGGATGCACTCGGTATTGCACAGGCGCAGGCGTGAACGAAACGGTGGTTGGGGCTTTGGCATGCCGGGTGTTTCTCATGTCGCTTGATTCACGTTTCTGGCAGTCCAATCCGGATTTCAAACATCGATGAACAAGATTCGCAGGATCCATTTCCATCCTGTTAATCGTGTCCATCCATGTGATCTTCCACCGTCTGCCGAGCTCAACTCTTAACCATCACCCCTCAGCTCTTTGCCCTCCGCTCTCAGCTCTCTGCGCTATGCATTATTGCCTGCCCTACCTGAAAAATGGGCTGCCCAAATGTGCGTTGGCAAAATCCAATTCATGCGGCATGATTGGCCCATGAACTCAAGACTTACCAAACTTCGCAGTGCGGCTTTGTCCCGCCGTGCCTTCATCAAAACCGCCACGCTTGCCAGTGGCTGCCTTTACGCCGCAGGGGCTCTCCCGGCGTTGGTTCCAGCCGCCAGCGCGGCGGAGGCGCAGCCCGTGTTAACGGTCGCGTGCCGGGATTCGCATTTAAAAACGACTGGCGAAGCGGATTGCTGGTCGGCCCTTAAGGCGCTGGGGGCGACGGGCGTGGAAGTGGCCGTGAACGAGAAGCTCGACTGTCATTTGCTCTATCATCCGGGCAAGAAATACTCGGTGGCGGACGCGGCGGGCATCGATGCGCTGCGCAAAGAACTCAGCGCGCAAAACATCCGGATTACTGCGTTTTGCATGAATAACCGTTTCGACGAGCGGCTGGAACAGGAATTGGCGTGGACCAGGGCGCTGCTGCCCGCCGCCCAGGCGCTGGGGGTCAAAGCCATCCGCCTGGATGTGGTGCCGCACGCGATTGCCAGGGACAAGTTCCTGCCTTTCGCGGTGAGCGCGTGCCGGAGTCTATGCAAGCTGGCGGAAGGCACGGAGGTGCGTTACGGCATCGAGAACCATGGCAATACGACCAATGATCCGGTGTTTCTGGAGGCATTGTTCACAGGGGTGGGATCGGACCGGCTGGGACTGACGCTGGATCCGAACAATTTCTATTGGTACGGCCATCCGCTGGAGAAAGTGTATGTCATCATCGGGCAATTTGCGGATCGCTGCTTTCACACGCACTGCAAGAACATCAAGTATCCCGCGGACAAACGCGAGACGACCCGGGCGATCGGCTGGGAGTATGACAAATACAGCATCACGCTGGCTGACGGAGACCTGGATTACCGGCGCATTCTCACTCTATTGAAGAAGGGCCATTATCAGGGGGATTTATGTCTTGAAAACGAGTGTTTGGGGCATTATCCAGCGGCCGAGCATGCGGCGGTGCTCAAGCGTGAAACGGCCTTTTTGCGCGAGCTGGCCCGAGCGTAGGCGCCAGTGGCGCTGCTAGTGAGTCATTTTCAGCTCCCTCACGGGCAGCACGGAAATCCCGATCTGCGGTCTCCATGGCCTGAATAGGCCGTGGGGCCGTTGATTCGCACGATGACAACGGGCACAGGATTTGCTAATGAGAATGCCATGTTACGAAAGTCAGCCTTGTGGTTGCTGTTTTGTCTATTTGTTGCGGGCCTGAATTGGGCCGCCGCCGCCGTCAGCGCGCCACTGGTCATCAGCGAGTTCATGGCCAAAAATACGTCGGGACTGGTTGACGAGAATGGCATTTACCGGGACTGGATTGAATTGCGCAATGTCACCAGCGCTCCGGTGAACCTGGAGGGCTGGTTCCTGGCCGGTTCAGCCAACAAGGCGAAATGGTGGACCTTCCCTGCGACGAACATTGCCGCCAATGGCTATATGATTGTGTTCGCCTCCGGCACCAACCAGGCCGTGCCCGGGTTGCCGCTTCACACCAGTTTTCAAATGGACGCCAAGGGCGGCTATCTGGCGCTGATCGAGCCGGATGGGGTGACCGTGGCGACGGAGTTTAATCCGTACCCCCAGCAATACAAAAACATCTCCTATGGCGGCGCCAGAACGATCACCAGCAGCCAACTTGTGGCCAGTGGCGCGACCGCCTGGTACCATGTCCCCACCAATGGAGTGCTGGACACGCTTTGGATGCAGCCGTCGTTTGACTCTACCGGCTGGAGTAATGGCCCCACAGGCATCGGCTTCGACACCCAGGCCGCCGCCGCCAGCACCGGGCTTTATGCGTATTGGCCAATGGCCGAAGGCACGGGAAATGTGGCCTCCAATTGGGTGGCCAGTGGAGCCAGCGGCATCCTGCATGACGCGGTGTGGACCAACGATCCCGAGCGGGGCACGGTCCTGAGTTTCAACGGCCAAACCAGCTATGTGGAGGCCGGCGCCATTCCCATGATGGGCCAGTCCACCAGCAATTTCACCTGGTCGTTCTGGTACCGGCAGCGCTCGGTGCCGAACGGGAATTGCGTCGTGCTGGGCAACCGCTCCGGCGGCGGCCCCGACGCGGTCCAATTCATCAAGTTCACACCCAGCAATTTCGAATATTACCGCGACGGCAACGTGGGTTTCATTTCGCACATCCTCCCTTCCGACCAATGGCTGCATCTGGCGGTGGTGAAAAACGGGGCCGAAATGCAGTATTACGAAAATGGCGTCGTGGTGGGCAACTCTATCGCCAGCAGCGACATTGCGCAAAATCCATTTTATTGGGGCGGCGATCCCGGGGCTCCGGGCGAAAATGCCGATGGCCTGCTCGATGACATCTCCCTCTGGACCTCTGCGCTGACCGCGGACCAAATCCAGCGGCTTTATCAGGGCGTTTCCCCCGCCGCGCTCACGGGTGTGGGCGGCGCGGTGGCCACCGATATCGGCAAAGCCATGCGCGGGGTCAACTCCAGCGCCTGGCTGCGCGTGCCCTTTACCGTGCCGGAGGGCGCGTCGTTCACCTCGCTCGAATTGAGCCTCCAGTATGACGATGGCTTCGCCGCCTATCTCAACGGAACGCCCGTGGCGGCCCTCAATGCCCCGGACCCCCTCGTGTGGAACTCCGCCGCCACCGCGGAACATCCGCTGGCTTTGGCCACCACATGGGAGAAGATGGACGTGTCCGCCGCATTGGGCGCGCTGCAAACCGGTTCAAACGTGCTCGCCATCCACGGCCTTAACCTGAGCCCCGGCGATTCGGATTTTCTCATTTTGCCCGCACTGGCCGGAGTCGCGGAAACCAGCCTGGGTGCGCGTTACTTTCCTGAACCGACGCCCGGGGCCGCCAATGGCGCCGGATATCTGGGCGTCATCGAAACCGTCCAGTTCGATCGTGCGCGTGGATTCTATGACGCCCCGTTCACACTGGCGCTGGCCTGTGCCACCGCGCAAGCCGCGATTTATTACACCACCAACGGCGTCGAACCCACCGTGACCACCGGCACGCGCTACACCGGCCCGATTGCCATCACGGGCACCACCTGCGTGCGCGCAAACGCGTTTCTGGACGGCTGGCTGGTCCCCGGCTCGGTGACCTGCACTTACTTGTTTATGGACCAGGTGCTCGCCCAAACCGGTGCGGGCATGCCCACCGCCTGGGGTAACGATTGGCAGATGGACCCCCGCGTGGTCACCAATGCCGCCTATGCCGGCCGTATTCGCAATGATCTCAAATCGCTGCCCGTGGTCAGCATTGTGTTGAACCCGGACGATTTTTGGGGCCCCGCGGGCATCTATACCCAGGCCTCTTCGCGGGGTGAGGATTACGAAAAACCATGCTCGGCGGAAATGTTCTTCCCGGACGGCTCGCAACCGGGATTCCAGATCAACTGCGGCACGCATATCGTCGGCTCCGCCAGCCGCAGCATGTCGCCCAAGCACGGGGTTGGCTTGTTCTTCCGCGCGAAATACGGCAGCGGCAAACTGAAATACAAGTTTTTCGACAATTCCGACCTGACCGAGTTTGACTCCCTGGCGTTCCGCCCCAACTTCAACATGTCCTGGGTGCGCACCGACTATTCCGGGCCGCTGAACAACGGCAACGCCGACGGCGCGGAGCGCACGCACGCCATCTACGTGCGCGACCAGTTCACCAAGGACAGCCAGCGGGCCATGGGCAGTCCGAGCGCGCACGAGCGGTTCGTCCACCTCTACATCGACGGCCTCTATTGGGGGCTCTACAATCCCAGCGAACGCACCGATGCCTCCTTCGCTGCCGCCTATCTCGGCGGTCTCAAGGAGGATTACGACGCGATCTTCAGCGATCCCAGCACCGTGCCCGTGGCCACCGACGGCAACACCATCGCGTGGAATCAAATGTTCGCCATTGCAAGGGGCGGCGTCACAGACGCAACTTCCTACGCGAAAATCCAGCAATACGCCAATGTGACCAACCTGGCCGATTACATGATGCTCAATTTCTATTGCGCCACCGTGGACTGGCCCTGGCAGAATTGGAACGCCGCCCGCAAACGCGAAACCAATGCCCTGTTCCACTTCTTTGCCTGGGATGCCGAATACACCCTGGAAACGCCCCCATGGGTCCCCGCTGATCGCACCACTGTGGGCGCGGATTCCAGCGAGGCCAATTCGCCCGCCTACCTTTACAACCAGCTCCGGCAAAACGCCGAATGGCGGCAGCTCTTTGCGGACCGCGCGCACCTCCAATTATTCAACAATGGCGCCCTCACCACCAACCAGACGATCCCGCGCTTTCTCTCCCTCTGCGACTCCATCGACAGCGCCATCGTCGGCGAATCCGCCCGCTGGGGCGATGTCGTCCGCACCTCCAAGCCCTACACGCGCAACGCGGAATGGCTCACGGAAAAACAACGGCTGCTCACGGACTTCTTCCCGCAGCGCACCAGTCTGCTCATCAACCAACTCATCAACGCCGACTTGTATCCACGATTGGCCGCCCCCGAATTCAGCGCCCAGGGCGGCGAATTCACCGCGCCGGTCCAGCTTTCCATAAGCTCTGCCTCCGGCGTGACTTATTACACCACCAACGGCGTGGATCCCCGAGTTGTGGGCGGCGCTATTTATTCTGGAGCGAAAACTTATCAGGGACCGATCACCATCGGCACCAGCCAGACCGTTCTGGCCCGCACCCTCAAATCCGGCGTCTGGAGCGCGCTGACGGCAGCCACCTTCACGAATACCGCTCCTCCCTCGCTTTCGGTGCAAATCTCCGGATCGAGCATCCTCATTACCTGGCCCGATACTGCCACGGGCTACACCCTGGAATTCACCGACAGCCTCTCACAACCGCAATGGTCAGCCGTGCCCAACGTCAGCGGCACACAAGCGTCACTCGACACCAACTCCGTCGCGCGCTTTTACCGGCTCAAGAAGTAAGGATCATTGGGCAGAATGGTTGACGAAAACGAAATGCCAATACGCTTCGGCAACGCGGAACTGGTTTCAATCTCTCAACACCGGGTTGAACGCAGAGTTCCACCCGGTGTGATCGCTCTCCAGAATTCCCGACGCTGTGCGCGTTGATTTAAATCCTGTTCTCTCCATTGCCCAAGCCTGGCATCCGTCCATTCTGCCACCGCCGATCCCCGTATTCTTGCAAGGCAATGTCCTCATTTCAGCTTTTTCATACATGTTATTCTACTTGACTCGATCACTCCATCGGACCATACTGAATATCGTCGCCGCGGAGAGACCTCCGGTGGTGGATTGATCGTCAGGCACTTTCACATCAGTCCTGATCAATTATGAAAACAAATGCGATGCGAAAAATCGAAAATGCAGGGATAGGCATTATATTTGGAGCGGTGCCTGTCATCGCCTGCTTTCTGGCGGGGTGGTGGATCAGCATCCCTTTCGTTCCAGAATCCCGGATTGTTCTTTTTGCCCTGGGCGGGATTCTTTTGGGGATCCTCGTTGATGTGATTTTCCTTGGAGGTTGGGTTCGTCGCGCCTATTCGATGAAGTCCTGGGTCTGGATGGCCGTTTACCTGTTTTATTCCATCGGGATGTTCGGATTTTTCATGGGAGTTCCGGTGTTCAATGTCATGCTTGCCTTGCCTGCCGGACTTTTTATCGGCTGTTGGCTGGCCCACAGCGGCGCGGACTCCGCCCGCATGCGAAAGGCTGCGCGGCAAGTCGCTGTTTTTACAACGAGCATCCTGGGATTGGTGTGTATTGCATCCGCCTCAATCGCCCTGGTTGATCATTCAACAGCCCACAATCTCCAGGGAATGTTCGGCCTTCCGTTTCAGGTGACCACCGGGATGATTCTCGGCATTATTTTGGGCGGCGGCGCCATGATTCTTGCACTGGATTGGTGGCTCACAGTCAAGTCCGTGGAGTGCGCATATGGTTATTTCAATGACCACGCCAAATCACCAGTCGCATGACCAGAACGCTCCAGCCAATTTCCTCCATTTTGCCCGTGCTTCTTGCCGCTCTGTCGTTGACTGCGGAGGAGGCCAAGAGCGCGGGTCCGAAGGAACTCGACACGCAGGTCGTTGACGCGCGGTCGCTGCTCGGGAATGTGCTTTGCGGTTAATTCCATGCCGAATTAGCCCTTTCATTATCGTTGCGTGAAGCCATCGGCCACGGAATATTGGACGCATGAATCCCCGTAATTTCGCTCTGGTTCTATCAGCCTCGCTGTTCGCCTGGTTGACAGGTTGTGGCACTCCCTGCCAAAAACCAACCGCCTCGTTTTCATCGCCCGCTCTGAGCGGCGGCCTGGCCAGTTTGCCCGTGCTGACCGATGCGCAGACGCGTTCGATCTCGGCCGAAAACCTGACCGGCGCCAAGGGTCAGGGTGGCATGGCGATTCCCAATCCGGGCGAATCCAAGCCTGCGGCCAGTGCACGGGCCGCCGACAATCTCGGCCAGGGTTGGAAGGTTAAACCCTTTCTCCGGGTGAACGCAGGCCAAACCGTTACGCTGATGGACGTGGACGGTCCCGGCGTGATTCAGCATATCTGGATGGTGGAAGGCCTGAGCCGGGCCAATATTGTGCGTATTTACTGGGACAACGAGGCCACCCCATCCGTCGAGGTTCCCGCGCCGGATTTCTTCGCGGTGGGGCACGAGTCGTTTGCCCGTGTCAATTCCCAGGTCGTGGTCGTGAACCCCGCCAACGCCATGAATTGCTATTGGCCCATGCCCTTCAAGCGCCATGCCCGCGTGACCTTCTCGAACGAAGCCGGCAAGGACCTCGAGTTGCTGGCCTTCCAGATCAATTATGCCCTGGCGCCGGTGCCTGCGCATACAGGCTACTTCCACGCCCAATGGCGCCGGGCAGACACCGCGCAGCAGAATCCCTACGTGATCCTGGATGGCGTGAAGGGTAAAGGTCGCTATGTCGGCACCTTTCTGGCCTATACGCAACGCCGCAAGGGCTGGTTCGGAGAAGGTGAAATCAAATTCTTCATGGACGGCGACGGCCAGTTCCCCACCATTTGCGGCACGGGCACAGAGGATTATTTTGGCGGGAGTTACGGTTTCCCAGAGTCCTTCACAACCGCCTACTGTGGAACCACTCTTCCCGCCAGCGACAACCATCAGCCGCCGAATTATTGGAGCCTCTATCGATGGCACATCCTGGACCCCATCTGCTTCAACCACGATTTGAAGGTCACCATTCAGGCCCTGGGCTGGGGTGACGACGGCAAATACAAGTTACTCTCGGACGATATCGCCTCGGTCGCCTATTGGTATCAGGCCGAGCCGCATGCTCCATTCCCCGCGCTGCCCCCATTGGAAAGGCACGGACGGGTGCAGTAAGCTTTCCGTCATGGATCATTCGGGCTGGGTCGATGGCCCGCGGCACGACTATCGCTTACTTTCGCTTGCCGACGGCTTCAATGAGCGGCTCAATGTCGAAACCAAAGGGCTTGCCCTCGGCGATTTTCTGCCGCGCGCTCACGATAGCCGACTCCAGACCGGGCGGCACCTGGTTTTTCCACCAGTTCATCCGTTCGCTGTAGCACCAGACATATTCGTCCGTGGTGTAAAGAGCCCAGTAGGTGTTGTGCTCAAACCATCTGGCTCGCTCCTCCGGCGTCATGCGAAAGCTCACATACTGCTCCGTGTTGGGCTGCCGCAGAGCAAAGTTCTGGTCCACGTAGAGCGCCTGCCCCGCCTGAACCTGCCGGTCGTATTTCTCGCGAAGATCGGCGGGCACCAGGCCCCGCGCGCGTTCGCGCATGGCATGATACCCTCGGAAATATTGCTCGCGTGAGGTGTAATAGTAGGCGTTCTCGTTGCCATCGATGAACCGCGCCTTGGGGCTGGCGCCTTCCAACATGCCCACGAAGAAATCGGGCATGAGCCCCCAGCCATCCTTCGCCAACCGCTCCGTGCGCTGGGCCTCGGACAGCGTCGCAAATCGATCAAAGAGGCTCACGTGAAAGAATGTCAGGATGGTGGCACCGGGCATGGGCTTCTCAAACGCGCGCATGAGCTGGGCGCCGCGCTGCCGCACTTTGGCCCGGTACTCGGCGAAGGTGTGGGAATTAGTCGCAGACTGTTTGGCATAGTCCCACAAGCTGAAGTCATACGGCTCAGGATCAAAGCAGATGCCCCGCACGCGACCGGCTTGGGCAATGCCCACGAGCAACCTGGCGTTCGCCTCGATCGCACTCCACTGGGTGTCATTGAACCAATCGAAGTCGGCCGGCGGCGAGCCCCAGACCAACACAAAGTTGTCGCTGAAGCGCGTGAAGGGCAAGTCCCGGAGGATGCGTTCGTCCTCCGCGAAATTGGCCGCCTCCAGTGGTTTCGTGACGAATGCGTTGTGGCCGGCGCTCAACCGGAAGATAAGCCCATCGAACGGACGTTTTTCCATGGCGGAAAGTTCATCGCGCATCTGGACGGGCGTTGGCACGTCCCAGCCATATTCGATGAGCTTCTTGCCGGGCGCGGCGACCGGTGTCGGAGCTGCGACAAGCGGCGTCACCAAAAGCGCGCAAAAGATAAGGGAAGCAGCCATAACCAGGATGCGCTGTTCATTCTGATTCCGCCCTGCCGCGGATCGACAACTGGCTTTGGACACTACGCGGTTAATGATGGGTAGATTAAAGATCGGGCTCATGCTTTATCTTTGGACGCAAAGGCCAAATCGTCAAATCCGAAAAAAGGCTGCGAGGGGCGTGGAACAAAATTCTTCGGCGATGGGAAAAAGCCCCAATAAAGGCCATTGGAGTATATACGGTGAGGTCCTGGGGCGAGGCCGCCCTTGGAACCCGCAGGCGAGGCATCCCGCGTTACGGTAAGAGCGCGTGAGCCGTTTTTTCCACTTGCTGATTTTTGTCATGCGCCCGTCGGAAAACAGCGACAAAACGAAGGTTGTCCAACGGCTCGAATGGGCGCACAATCGGTTCGTGTGAAATGTTCTGCGCAGACATCTTCCCGTTCTGGCAGCCGTCAGGAGCGGCGGCTAGGAATCACCGTTTGTCTTGAACGGGACAGGTCCCCCGCCAATACAGTTAACAAATACATCAGCCGGGATGTGCGGGGAGGATTGGATGTGTTGGGCATTGCCAATACAAGCGCCTCTGTGGCAGTCAACAGTGCCGTCGTGGATGATCGCCGTGAGGAAGACTTCCGCAAGCAGGTGACCGTGACCAACGCGAACGTGCATAAGTGGATGCAAAATCAAAAGCAGCTGCAGGCTCAATAGGGAATAAAATGAATGGTATAAGTAAATAATAAATGAACGTTTTCATGGTCTGACCCCTTTCACGTTCTGCCAGCCGTGAGGATTACTTCCGCAAGCAGGTGACCGCGGCCAACGCGAACGTGCATAAATGAATGCAAAATCAAAAGCAGCCGCAGGCTCAATAGGGAATTAGATGAATGGTATAAGTATATAATAAATGAACGTTTCCATGATCTGACCACTTTCACTTTCATGAACAATACAATATACAATAATCCGAATTCCGGGACCGACCCTTTTGCGTTTAACACCATGAAATGCAGCGCCGCACGGTTCATTTGCGCCTCATTGATTCTTATCTGTTTGTCATTAGCGCCATTGGCGCACGGCAGCGCTAAAACAGGCAAAGGATCAAAATTGGCATCGCAGCCGACCAAGAGTGCCTTTGATAAGATTCAAATGACGGCATTTGATCGCATTCCGTCGTCTGGAACTTACGAATTTCAGAATGTGGACTTTGGTCAAGGGAACCAGGTTTCCGGTTTCATTGCGAATGTCCGCGCGATCTATTTGCCCACCGGCTGGATCGATATTCGGCTGGACAGCCCTTCCGGCAAACAAATCGGCAAGTGTCTGATTTCCCAGAGGGATGGCGGCACGGATTGGTATATCGCCCAAGCCGGAATTTATGACGTGGAGGGTGTGCATTCTGTATATTTGGCCTTGCTGGGAGCCAATGGAACATTTAGTCCTGTGATCGAATGGTTTTCATTCACTAAAAGGGATTCGCACAGCAAACTGCTTTTGGGAAGCACACCATTGCCGCCACAGACACCCTACTTGGGCCCGCTCGAGAAGAATTTCTTTGGAAATGGCATTGCTGGCGCTGGCGGCAGCCCCGATGGGGTTTGGGATTATTTGATAGGGCCTGCCTATTCATCGGTCAGCTATGTTGAAGAGGAAAAGGTTTCAATAAGCCTGGATGGCAAGGAATATTCTCTTGGCAAAGATTTGAAGCGAGTCAGAGGAACCGGAGCATTCGCGAGTGTGACCAATATTGGGGGCATCACCGTGCATTTAATCGATTTCGCGCTTCAGGGCACGCCTCTCGTGATAAGAGCCGTGTTTGTGAAGAATGAGACGGCCAATCCTCATGTTTGCGTCATAAAAGCAAGCATCAAGCCCGCGGTCGCCAGGGATAGCGGCGGGTCTGCAGTAAATACGAAACCCACCATAATAGAGAAAGTTGGTCTGCGCATGATTCAAGAGGGCGATTTGGGAGTGACGATTGCCGCGTCTGAACCGCAGTCTTTAACTGAAATTTCTGATGGCAGGTATAGCATGAGAACAAAAGGGGCAACCATCGAGCCCGGGAAGACCTATCAAACCGGTTTTTATCACTATGCTCACCGAACCAAGGATGACAGCAAGGGCATCATTGAACAAATCCACGCGCATGATGTTTCCACGGACCTTGAAAACTGCATCAAGCAGTGGAGCAAGTGGTTGGCGGAAGGCATATCCTTGGAGCAGATTTCTGATCTTCGGGTTCGCGACATCGTCGAGGCCAATTCCTGCCTGATTAAAATGCTCCAGGGAGAAGATGGGGGGATTATGTGCACCCCCCGGTTTTATACAACCTCCTACATCCGGGACACTCACAGCGCGCTGCGCGGAATGCTGGCCGCAGGGCATAGCGCCGAGGCAAAAGGCTATTTGTTATGGGTGCATAACAAATACAAGCTGCTCAAGTCTCAGGGGAAATTCCCCATACCCAATGCAGCAAATATTGGATGCGATGGGCAATTCCCGGGCTTTGGAGACGAGGCGAACTGGTCCTCGGAAACACCTGCCTTGTATATGTTGATTGCAGAAAACTATTTCAAAGCAACCGGCGACATGGAAACCCTGAAGAGCATCGACGAATCCCTTCGGTTTTCCATGAAATGCCAGTTGGATTGCGCTCGGACCAATGGTTGGAAATTGCCCTTTAACAGGGATGAAACAGAATCCGGCGGGGCGGGAATCAAACTCTGGGACCTGCCTGGAAAATGGTCTATGCCCTCTTTGTTGTTATGCGAAGCCTCACTGGATTTCTTCATCCGCTATCTGGAGCAGCGCGGTGAAAACGAGAAAATAGCCCGCTACAAGGAGATGCTTAAATCCATCCGTGGCTCCCTGTATTCCAATTTCTGGAATGCAGAGACAGGAATGTACGATTGGTATCGAGGCGAGCACGGGGAAAGGCCCCGGTTTCCTATTTCCAATTTTCTTTTCATGCCGGTTTACTTCCATAGCCTTGGAAATAATCCTCGGTTGGCAATCCAGTGCGCGAAGAAAATGAAACAGCATGTGAATGAACGAGGGTTTATTCCCAACCAGCCCGGCATGCCTCATGGCGACTTTTGCGGGCATAATCCGGGGTATTTGCTTTGGGCTTTGGCGGACATGAATGACCCGCTGAAAGACCGCATCTTTGACGCCCTAATCTTTGGCGGCCCAGTCGGCTGCTGGGGCACCTGGTCAGAATCCTATACAAGCGATGGTTTAAGCTACGGCCCAAAAGGCGGCCAGCAATACTGGGATGCTCACAGCCCTGTCCACAACTTGCGCGCCTTTGAATGTGGAACCAATTTGGAGGCGCTCATCAAGTATCTCAATTTAACTCAGGACCAGAGGCAAGGACGAATCAATCGAACTCCCTCGCAGCGAATTAAACACTGATCTTCGATCAACATTTAGCCCTACACCCGCGCAGCGCTCAATACGCGCGGTGCCTCCTGGACGGGAGCAAGCGGGCCGCTTTTTCCACCTGCTGAATTTTGTCCTGCACCCGTCGCAAAGGGTGCAGGACAAAATTCAGGAATCTGCTAAAAGCCTAAACCGTATGAACCCAGCCAGAACGCCAGTCGGCGGTGTGGAGCATTAAGTCCGGCGCGGTGGCAGCTCCTAAAGCGTGCAAAAAATCCAGGGCTCGCAATACTCCTCCTTCTCCTGGGGGAGAAGGTGGGGATGAGGGCGGTCGTCCTTTCATATCTGACTTTTGCCGGACCCTCAATCGCCCCCGGCCATTCCCGAAACTCTTGCTGCATTCGTTTCGTATATACTCACATGCCCTTTATAAGGACTTTTTCGCTTGGCGAAGAATTTTGTCATGCACCCAATTCATCAATGGTTCCCTGTTTTGCAGGCCAGTCCCCATCCTGTTCATCCAGTGCATCCAGATGCCTTGCCTGCTCCATGCGTTTTGTTTTTCCCTGCATGATGGATTAGCCTTTATTCCAAGCCGTGAATCGGTCAATATGGCCTCATCGAACCGGTTACTTATGAAAAGCAATACTCAACACCTTTCCCGCCGGGGTTTCCTCACTGTCTCTGGAGCCGCGGCTTCGGTCATCGCCGCGCACGCCACCACGGGAACCGCGCTTGCCGCCCTCGCCGCTGACAACACAACGCCGCCAAATTCTCCAGGTAAAACCATGAAAAAACTGTCGATCGGATTGGAACTTTACGCCGTGCGGACCGAGCTCGCCCGCGATCTTCCCAACACCCTGCGCACCGTTGCCGGGATGGGTTACGAATCGGTGGAGTTCTACGCGCCCTATGTGAATTGGACGATTCCCTACGCCAAAGAGGTGCGCACCATTACGGAGGATTGCGGGCTCCGCTGTTACTCAACCCATAATCCGGTGGAGTCGTTCCTGCCGGGCGAGTCGATGACGAAGGCCATTGAGATCAACCAGATTCTCGGCACGCGTTATCTCATTCTGGCCAGCGCTCCGGGCGGAACCCAGGGGCTGGATGGTTGGAAAAAGTTGTGCGGCCAGCTCACCCAGGCCACGGAACAGCTCAAGCCGCATGGTCTGACCGCCGGTTTCCATAACCATCAGGCCGAATGGGCGAAGATCGATGGCGACTTGCGCATCCTGGACGTTCTTGCCGCCAACACGCCCAAGGAATTCGTGCTCCAGTTCGATGTCGGCACCTGCATGGAAGCGGGTCAGGATCCCGTCGCCTGGATCAAGGCGAATCCGGGACGGATCAAAGTCGTTCATCTCAAGGATTGGGCCCCGGGCAAGGAGGAGGATCAGAAGGGCTATCGGGTTCTCTTTGGCGAAGGCATCTCGCCGTGGAAGGAAATCATACAGGCGCTCGAAACGACGGGTGGCGTTGAAGTGTATTTGATGGAACAGGAAGGGAGCCGCTTTTCGGAATTCGAGTCTGCGCAACGTTGTCTCGCGGCATGGAAGGCTCTGCGGGCGAAAATCTCCTAAAAATGCCGAATCCGAAAACGTTGAATCCTGAACAGGAGGCCGACTACGCCTCCTGGTTGGTTGAACTGGCCGGCTTGTTGACTTCGGAGCGCGACTGGCTCGTGAACCTCGCGAATACCTCCGCCTTCCTGAACCAACGGCTCACGGACCTCAACTGGGTGGGGTTCTATCTCTGGCGCGACGGCCAATTGGTTTTGGGGCCATTTCAAGGCAAACCCGCATGCACCCGGATCGCGCGTGGACGTGGCGTCTGCGGCACAGCCGCGGCGCGGTATGCCACCATCGTGGTGCCCGATGTACATCAATTCCCCGGCCATATCGCATGCGACACCGCATCAGCCAGCGAGATCGTGGTGCCCATCGAAATTCCTGGTCGCCAGATAGGAGTCCTCGACCTGGACTCACCGCGCCTGGCCCGATTTGGCGACAAGGACCGCGCGGGGCTCGAAAGCATTGTCCGCCTTCTCGCCTCCGCCACCGACTGGCCTGACTTCCTCGGGGATGCGAAGCCTCTTTGATCCCCCGTGATGGCCGCGCGGCTCGCGGATTATCGCGAAGCGACTGCCCCGGTTCGCGCCTGAGCAGGCGTGGTCTCCAGAGGGGGGCTATGTCGTAAACGAGGAGGATGTTCATGGGATTGCCGGCGAGTTAGCAGCTCTCCCGTCCGATGACATCGGAAAGACATGATTCCAATTCGGATTCGATGACCTTCTCATAGCAATCCGGGCAGATGCCGTGAGTGAACTGCGCGTCGGTGTGCTGGCTGAGGTAGCCCTCGACGGATTGCCAGTAATTTTTGTCATCACGGATTTTTTTGCAATAGCTGCAGATGGGCAGCAACGCATTCAATTGCTTCACTTTTGAGAGGGTGCAGGACAGATTCCAGTTGGCTGCTTCAAGCTCCGTAGTGCGCTCCCGGACGCGGCGCTCCAGATCGGAATTTAAATCCACGATGCGTGAGTGCGCGCGTTGAAGCTTGTCCAGCGCGTCTTTGAGATCGGTGTTCTTTTCCTCCAGCTTGCAAACTAGCGTCTGGCTGTATTGCTCGAGGACGTAGGTTTCCGCCACGGCGCGCGCGGGTGGCGCTGGGCGCGTATTCTTTTTATGCATCACCTCCCGCAGCGCCTCGAGCACGTCTGCAGTTGATGCGGGTTTGGTTAGATATTTATCCGCGCCCACAGTCTTCGCCAGCTTCATGTCGCCGGGTGAAGTATAGGTGCTGGTGTAAATGATGTATGGAAGGGCGTGGAGCCGCTTGCTCCTCCGAATCTCGTAGCAGAGCCGGAAGCCGTCCATGTTCGGCATGAAGATGTCCGAGATGACGGCGTCCACCGTTTCGCGGGAGAGGATTTGCAAGGCTTCGAGGCCATCGGCGGCTTCAAACGTGGTGTGACCCACCACCTCGAGCGTTACGCGCAGGAGTTTCCGGTTGGTGGCAATGTCGTCAACGATCAGGAGATTCATTGCTTTGGCCTTTCCTTCGCCAGCATCGCCAGCAAATAGGCTACTTGCTCCGGCAATTTGCGCGTGTCGATGGGCTTGGTGATGTAGCCGTCGCAACCGGCGTCGAACGCCTTCTGGTCGTCGCCCTTCATCGCGAAGGCGGTGAGGGCGACGATGCGGATATGGCGGGTGCGTCCATCAGCCTTGAGTTTGCGTGTGAGCGTGAGTCCGTCCATGCCGGGCAGGGCGATGTCCATCAGGATCAATTCCGGCAGAGTGCCGGCCAGGACGATCTGCGCCTCCTCGGCGTCCACGGCCTTGAGTATCTTGTGGCCCTCGAATTCGAGCAGTTCGGAGACCAGTTTGAGATTGATCGGGTTGTCGTCAACGACCAGGATTTTCGCGCTCATTCTTCCATCCCTTCCCCCGTCATCACCGGCAAAACCACCGTGAACACACTGCCTTTGCCCCCCGGCCCAATTCTGATGCCAACGGCAATTCGCTCTTTTTGCGCCCTGTCCTTGATAACGGTGGCCATTTTCTCTGCGGTTTTTTGGACAGGGCATAAGATATTGCGATATTGTCGGACGGACCCATTCATGGCATTGTATTACTTGTAGATTACCACCACGTTGGCGCCGGAAACGGTGAGGCTTGTAATCGGAATCGATGTGCCTGCCTGGATGCGATAGAACTGCCGGTCACCTGACACGGGAGCCGTTATGGTCTTGGTCGCAAGATTAACGGACTGTCCTGCGGCGACCGTGTATGAACCGGCAACGGCGGCTGCCGAGACCAGGGTTATGGTGGTTGTCATGGGTTCGGGAACGGTAATGGTATTGGAGTCCAATGTAACCGCTGCAATCCGCGCCAATGCCCTGCCGTCGAGCGTTGCGAGGGTCTGCATCGCGATGGACTGATCCGCAAGGATGTTGCCCTTGAAGACCACGGTTGTCCCCAGTGTGGCAGAAGTGCCGACCTGCCAATAAATGTTGGCCGCCTGGGCGCCCCCGGCGAGGACCACATGGATCCCATTGGCCACGTCGAGTGAGGATCCGATCTGAAATATCCAAACATCATTTGCGCCACCCGTAAGCGTGAGGTCTGATCCCGATATCAAAGCCGCGCCCGTGAATTTGTATAGACCAGGGACGAGGGTCAGCCCGCCTAAATTTCCGCTGCCGGGATTCAAAAAAGGACCCGTGGGCACCGGTGTTCGTCCCGCAGCGTCGTTGTACGCGATGGTCAAATCGCCTTGGGCCTGGGTCAACATGACGGCAACCGCGCCACCATCGTCCGCAGCGAACATTGTTCCCACCACTTCTGCTGGCGTCAGCCCCGCTATATTTGACCGGGCCGACGGGCTCAATCCGACATCTCCTTTGATAACCGAGGTTGGAACGCTGGTGATCTCACTCGCCCCCAGCACCGCGAACCGGCTGGTCGATCCAAGGTTTACGGGCAGTTGGTCGGCCATCGCATTCTGATGCAGGAAGATCCCGGTAATGGCGAGGAAGAGGCCCATTTTAAAGTGTTTCGTTGGGGTCATCCCAGGTGCTGACGCGCTGATTTTCATTTTGTTTTGATGGTTATATATCTACCGCTCTGGGTTATAAAATAGAACGGGAGGCGTGCGGACTCTATTCGGGGGTTCACCCATGGGGATATCCCCCTCGGAGGTGATTTCTGAAGCCAGTGGAGCGTGAGTTGGCCTTGAGGAGGCCGGAAGAGAGAGAAAACCGCGATGCCAGGTGATGGGCTAGCTGGAGGCGCCCCGGTCTTTGCTCTCGATGATTCCCGCCTCCATGGCGTAGCGGGTGAGGCTGGCGACATCATGGATGTTGAGCTTGCTCATGATATGCTGCCGATATTTGTCCACTGTTTTGAAGCTAAGGCCCAGTTCGGCGGCGACTTGCTTGTTGGCCTGGCCCTCGGCAATCAATTGCAGGACTTCGACTTCGCGCGAACTCAATTGGTTGCCCTTCTTCCTGGGCAGTCCATCCCGGGACAGGGACCTGGCATCGCCAGTGGAAAGGCTCTTGGCAACGGAAGGGCTGAAAAATGTCTTTCCTTTAAGGACTTCGCGAATCGCCTGGGCGACAACGGCTGAGGAGGTTTGCTTGAGTAGAAATCCGGCCGCGCCCAATTCGATGACTTGGTTGACGAAAGCGGCATGACCATTGGCCGAGAGAATGAGCACCCTGGTGCCAGGAAAGTTTTTGAGAATTTGGCGGGTCGCTTCCACACCGTTGAGCAGTGGCATTGCGATGTCCATCAACACAACGGCGGGTTGAAGTTCTTTTACCATGGCAACAGCCTGGCGGCCATCTTCCGCTTCGCCCACTATTTGAATATCCTTTTCCAACTCCAGCACCATGCGCAGCCCCTCGCGCATCATCATGTGGTCATCCGCCAGTAAGACAGTAATTCGTTTCACAAGTCAGTTCAATCAGCCGCCATTGGATTCTGGCGGCAAGGGAATGCGGATCTCGATTTCAGTGCCCATGCGGGGAACGGATTTGACCGTGAGGGCGCCGCCCACATAGGTCGCCCGTTCGCGCATCCCGAGCAGACCAAGACCTCCCTGGCCGTTTCGCCGGGCCGGCCGCCCGGCCCGGTCGAAACCGATCCCATCGTCCTTGATCGTTAATTGCACGATGTTGCCCGGGTTCGTCAGGCGCACACTCACATGACGGGCGTGTGCGTGTTTCTCGATGTTTTTCAGGGTTTCCTGGAGAATACGGTAGAGCGCCAACTCGGTGTCGGCAGGCAGCCGGTGAGCCGGTTCCACACAGACCAGATCCACTGCCACTCCCGTCCGGTTCGTGAACTCCGTGCTGGTGTCGCCCAGACCGGCGACCAGACCCAGTTGGTCCAATACGATGGGCCGCAGATTACGCGAAATACGCTCCACCTCCTCGACTGTCCTGGCTATCACCTCGCGGAGTTTTATCGCCTCCTCCTTCGCCAGCGTGTTGCGCGCCGGAAGTTTTTCCGCCAGCACCTGGCTGCGATACAGAACCGCGCAGAGCATTTGGGTGATGGTGTCGTGCAACTCGAGGGCCACGCGGCTGCGCTCATCTTCCTGCGCTTGAACCACGCGTTGCGCCAGGGCCCGCAGCAGGTCCTCGGTCCTTTTCAATGCCTCATTTGCTTGCGCCAGATCGGCATTCTTCTCCTCCAGCTTGTTCACCAGCGTCTGGCTGTATTGCTGGAGCACGTAGGTTTCCGCCACGGCGGGTCCGGATGGCGCAGGGCGCTCAGTCTTTTTGTCCATCACTTCCCGCAGCGCCTTCAGCACGTCCGCAGTAGGCGCGGGTTTGGTGAGATATTTGTCTGCGCCAACGGTCAGCGCCAGCTTCATGTCCTCGGGCGAAGTATAGGTGCTGGTGTAGATGATGAATGGAAGGGCGCGAAGCCGCTCGCTCTTCCGAATCTCGTGGCAGAGCCGGAAGCCGTCCATGTTCGGCATGAGGATGTCCGAGATGACGGAGTCCACCGTTTCGCGGCCGAGGATTTGCAGGGCTTCGACGCCGTCGGTGGCTTCAAAAGTGGCATGACCCTCCGCCTCGAGCGTTACGCGCAGGAGTTTCCGGTTGATGGCAATGTCGTCAACGATGAGGATGTTCATGGCTTTGGTCATCGCTTCGCCAGCCAATCAGCCACTTGCTCCGGCAATTTGCGCGTGTCGATGGGCTTGGCGATGTAGCCGTCGCAACCGGCGTCGAACGCCTTCTGGTCGTCGCCCTTCATGGCAAAGGCGGTGAGGGCGACGATGCAGATGTGGCGGGTGCGTTCATCGGCCTTGAGCTTGCGAGTGAGCGTGAGTCCGTCCATGCCAGGCAGGGCGATGTCCATGAGAATCAATTCCGGCAGAGTGTCCGCGAGGACGACCTGCGCCTCCTCGGCGTCCACAGCCTTGAGGATCTTGTGGCCCTCGAATTCGAGCAGTTCGGAGACCAGTTTGAGATTGGTGGGGTTATCGTCAATGACCAGGATTTTCGCGCTCATACCGCCTTCCCTTCTCCCGTCATCACCGGCAGCACGACCGTGAAGACACTGCCTTTGCCGGGTTCGCTTTCCACGCTGATGCGCCCGCCCTGGAACTCGACGATCTTCTTCGTCAGCGCCAGGCCGAGTCCCGTGCCTTCAAAACGGCGCGCGGTGCCGGAATCCAGTTGTTCAAATTCGGTGAAGAGCCGGTTGATATCCTCGGCTTTGATGCCGATGCCGGTGTCGCGCACCTTCACTTCGAGCTGATTCAGGTCGAGCCGATGGGCGTCGATGCCGACCTGCCCGCCCTCGTCGGAGAACTTGACCGCGTTGGAAAGAAGATTGTAGAGGACCTGCTTGAATTTGTGCTGGTCGAGCAGGACGGCGTCGATCCCCGCCCCGATTTCGATGGCGATGGCGATGCGTTTTTTTTGAGCAATACCCTTGATGACGGCGACGACTTCCTCGACGGCCTTCTGCACAGGAAAGGTCTCCGGGTGCAGCTCCATTTTGCCCGCCTCGACTTTCGCGAGGTCAAGCACGTCGTTGATCAACTGGAGCAGGTGGCGCGCGCTGCTGAGCACGTCACCCAGATATTCTTTTTGCTTGGGCATCAGCGGGCCTGGCTTCTCATCAATCAGGAACTCGGTGAAGCCGATGATGCCGTTGAGCGGGGTGCGCAACTCGTGGGACATGTTCGCGAGAAACTCGCTCTTCATCCGATTGGCTTCCTGTAGCGATTGTTCAAAGCGCTTGTGCTCGGTCACATCGCGCGCGGCGGCGAACACGCCCTGCAACTTCCTGTCCCGGTCGTAGAAGGTGGTCGCGTTGAAGGAGACCACCGTTTCCTTGCCATCCCTGGCGCGTGCGGTGAGTTCATAGTTCGTGACCTTCTTCTCTCTGAGCACCTGTTTGATGCTCGTCTCGGCCCCATCCGGATCAGTGAAGTAGTTCTTGAAAGGCGCGCCGATCAGCTCATCGCGCGTGCAGCCGGTGAGCACCTCCATCTGTTTATTGACATCGGTGATGATGCCGGACGGATCGGTGGTCATGATCGCGTCGATGTTGGATTCAAACAGGGAGCGGGTGTAAAACTGATGGTCGCGCAGCCGCTGACTGAGCTGCTTTTGCTCCGCCTCGATCTGCTTGCGCGCGGTATTATCCGTGCCGATCAGCAGGTAGCCGATGATGGCGCCCAGCTCGTCCCGCAGCGCCGTGACGGACACCACCGCCGGGAAGCGGCTCCCATCCTTGCGGATGTAGGTCAGCTCGTAAATGTCCTCAATCCCGCGCGAAGCCTTGAACACTAATGCCTCGAAACCCGGGGTAATCGGGGTTCCGAGTTCGAGGCTCAATTCTTCGGCGCGCGCGATCACTTCCTGCGGATCGGAAATATCCGCCGGCGTGATCTTGTTCATCACCTCGGCGGCGGTATAACCCAGCATCCGCTCGGCGCCGACATTGAAGATCTGAATGACCCCCTTGGCGTCGGTGGCGATGCTCGAGAAGTTGGCGCTGTTGAAAATGGCGCTCTGCAAGGCGCCCGCTTTCAGCAGAGCCTCCTCGGCCTGCTTGCGGGCCGTATTGTCTGTGCCGATCAACAAATAGCCGATGATGGCGTCCTGCGCGTCGCGCAGCGCCGTGACGGACACCACCGCCGGAAAGCGGCTCCCATCCTTGCGGAAGTAGGTCAGCTCGTAGATGTCCTCGATCCCGCGCGAGGCCTTGAACACCAGAGCCTCAAAGCCCGGGGTGATCGGCGTTCCAAGCTCGACACTCAACGCCTTGGCACGCGCGATCACTTCCTGCGGATCGGAAATATCCGCAGGCGTGATCTTGTTCATCACCTCGGCGGCCGTATAACCCAGCATCCGCTCAGCGCCGACATTGAAGATCTGAATGACCCCCTTGGCGTCAGTGGCGATGCTCGAGAAGTTGGCGCTGTTGAAAATGGCGCTCTGCAAGGCGCCCGCTTTCAGCAGAGCCTCTTCGCGCCGGACTTCGGTGACGATCTGCGCCGCCGCGGGGTCGCCATCAATTACAGCTTTTTGTGTCATTTTAAATCCGATCATCAACAGCGAGTGGTCCTGCCCCATATTGAGTTGAGCCGTCGTCAGCGCGCTGCCTGACCACGAAAGGCCCGCGCTCGGTCTTGTCGTCCCTGGGGGCAAACACACCAGGCTTATTCAGCTAGAAAACCTTCTCGCCTTTGAATCAATAACTGATGGTTTTGACTTTTGCACCCGGCTGGAGTCAGGGAAGGCTTCCAGAAAGTTCCGAATATGATGACAATTGAATCTAGCCGCTCGCTAAATTTCGGCGATATTCCACTCAAAGTCAATTTACGAGCTCTTATTTCGTAAATTAGAAGATCAGCAATATTGGCGCAAGCAGCAATCCCAAATTACTTTTACACGCAACGCGCTTGCATGAAAGGGTTTCAGAGGAATGGACGTATTGAGGTTAAGGCCCATGGCTTCGCCTCCATTATTGAAGACAGCCTCGCTTTGCTCTCATCTATTTGACCAGAGACCAAGCCGAATTAGTGTTTATGAGTCCATTAACGGTTCTGCCCGTCCCACTTTCGCTTGTTTCGCGTCATTCGTGGTTTCATTCGGATTCCAGCATTCATGAACACCAATCACAGGGTCCGCTCCCATCCCTGTCCATCCCTGCGAGTTACCTTTAGTTTCCAGACAACGTGTTCGTTGTGACTGGATTGGTTGGGATGGACGCCCCAAATTGGATCAGGCGATACATCTCGTTTGGAACCGACAAGGGCAGCGCAACCACGCATTCGCTGTGTATAATGCTGGTTGTGGCCATCGCGCTTACCCAATTTAAATTTGTGCCGGAGCTTTCGCAGACCTGCAGCGTGTAATTGGTGGCCCAATCCGGCCATGACAAAACGACCTGATCGTTCAAGCGCCTGATTTGCAGCGTGGGTGTGGAAGCGCGAATATCCACGATGCCATGAGTGAAGGTGGCGAGGACCGGCATGGCGACAGCGTCAGCCACTTCACGGGTCACGGGTAAATCTGTAAATTTGAATACGGACGGACCCTCCAAAGCGGCAGCGGCGACCCGGAAATTTAACTTCAGGATCTCCTTGCCGCCTGTGCCAAACGTGTGGCCTGGCGAAAGGGCCAGCGCAAAACCGACGCGCCCCATCGCGGATTGATTGGTATTGACGTTGAGCAGCGCGCTCGCGGCGCCCGCGCCCAGACTCGCGTTGACAAAACTCATCGTCATTGGATTAAAGGCCAGACTGAAGCCCACCGCGTTCTCAGTTCCCTGTGCCTCCAACATCACAGTCACGGCGCCTGACTCGCCTTGAACCAGAGTCGTTTCCAATATTTTGACCTCGCTGCCAGAGCTGCCCGGAGGAACAACGGTCTCAAAAGCCTTGTCCAGGGCGCTCATGGGATAAACTTCACCCAATCCACCCAATTCATCCATTGGGCCGCCAACCGGAACATACGGATCCAATCCGACCGCGTAGCGTCCCACTTGCACCCAATCGATCACGGTAATGGCTCCATCGCCCCGGGTGTATTGTGGCGCGCAGTCGGCGCGCTGATACTCGATGGCGCTGTTGGGGGAATCCAGCCCCGCGACAAAGCGGCCCTCCAGCACCCAATCCATCATGGTAAGGACTTTATCACCCGCCGGACTGGGAGTGACATCCCCCTCGAAGTCGGCTGCGGCGATGCTGACCGTGCCGTTCACATAATTTGCGGGCAGGCTCATGACATCGACGTCCGACAATTGAGACAAGGTCGGCTGGTTGCCGAAAGTCACAAAGGTTGTGACAGGTGTCAGAACGGAGGCGGCCTTGAAGATCAATCGGGCCACTTCCTGCGTCCCCTCGCTGAACACCGCATCCGCAGGCAATGCCACAATCAATCCGATTCGGCCACTGCTCAGCAGATTGGTGTTTGCATACAATAAACCTCCCGACGCTCCGGAACCAGCGACAACATCCGCAAAGGCCAGAACCGACGGGTCAAAGTTCACACTCAAGCTCAAGGCGTTTTCATTCCCGTTGGCCATCAACAAAACTGGAATGGCGATGGGATTGCTTGGAGACCCGCTGGCATTGGCCAGGCGAACCGTGGCAGGCGGAAAGTCCACCCTCAGCAATGCGTTACTACTGGTCACCGAGCCAAGCCCATTGGACACTTTAACGGAATAAACGCCGGACTGAGCGAACTGAACATTGGTCAGGACCAGTGAGAAGTTGGTGCCGCCCACGATATCGCCTTCGTTGAACAGCCACTGGTAGGACAGAGGTTGGCCTCCCCCGGCTCCCACCTCGAGAGTCACGTTGCTGCCACGCTCGACCCGCTGGCCCGCAGGCTGGCTGACCAGGATCGGGGCGATTGGTTCTAGATACTTCCCGGCCACCCCTATCAGGTTTATGGCCGTGATTTCATTGGAGGTCAGCACGCGATTATAAATCGAAACCTCGTCAACAACGCCTTTGAAATTGGAATTGATCGACGGGTTATCATGGCACCCAATATACAATGGCCCGGCTGTGGAGAGATCACCAGATTCCTGAGTCGGGTCAAACGTCAAGATGAGAACTCCATCCACATATAATCTGCCGCCCGCATTTGAGGCACGATCCACAGTGACTCCGACATGATGGAACAGGCCGTCCTGCAAATTAGGGCCCGACGAAGCCCAGATTGAGGAGTTGAAGCCGGTCATGGGCGCTTGGGACATCAGGAAGCCGAGATTGCCCTGGTTCAAGAATAGCGACCATCCCACAGACTCGTTGGAATCAGGTGTATAGGCTTTGGACACAATCTGAGCAGCGCCCACAAAATTTCCAGGGGTGGCTTGGGCTTGAATCCAGGCCTCGACCGAGAAGTTCTGATTGGAGCCAAAATTCAAGGTCGGACAATTGGGAATAATCACCCGATCATCCACCCCATCGAGGCTGAAACCGCTACCCACCTCCCCGGGTCCGTAACCGGCTCCGTTGGTTTCATATCCGACCAAACCGCTGAATGCGTCCACCACGTTACTCGCACCCCGCCACCACCCGATCAGGCCGCTGGGCGCTGCAATTGGCGAAACAATGGTCAGCACTGCGTTGGAACTCGTCACCGAGCCGAGGGCATTACTGACCACCACGGCATATTCGCCCGCGTTCGTGGATTGGACATTATTCAACACCATGGGATTATTCGTCGCACCCGCGATGTTGGTTCCGTTAAAAGTCCACTGATAGGTCAACGGCGGGGTTCCATCGACTTCGAGACCGATGCTCACGTTGACTCCCTGCGCGGCATTTCGATTTGCAGGTTGTGCTGTGATGACGGGAGCAAAAGGTGGCACCAACTTGCCATGGTTGCCATCCAGAACTATGGAGTTGATTTCCTCGGCAGTCAGTGCCCGGCTGTATATAGAGAGCTCGTCAATAATACCTTTGAAGTTGCAATTCATCGCCGGATTGTCATGGCATCCAATATACAGGGGACCGGACGTGGAAAGATCGCCAGCTTCCTGAGTCGGATCAAAGGTCAGAACACGCACTCCATCCACATATAATCTGCCGCCCGTGCTGGATGTGCGATCCACGGTGACGCCCACATGATGGAACGAGCCATCCTGCAAATAGGGACCGGGCGCGGTCCATATGGAGGAATTGTAAGGCAACATGGGCGTCTGGGACATCAGCAAGCCAAGGTTGCCTTGGTTTATGATGAACGACCATCCCACAGATTGACTGCCGTCGGGCGTGAAAGCCTTGGACACGATTTCAGCAACCCCGGAATGGTTTCCAGGAGTGGGCAGGGCTTGAATCCAGGTCTCGACGGAAAAGTTCTGGTTGTGGCTGAAGTTCAACGCCGGAGCATTGGAAACGATCACCTGATCGTTGATGCCGTCGAGATTGAAACCGCTCCCCACCACCGCAGGCCCATAGCCCAATCCATTGGCCGCAGAACCGCTCGTATGGGTGACAACGTCCAACACATTACTCTCGCCCCGCCACCAACCGATCAGGCCTGGCGGAACTTGATAGGGTAAAGTGAATGAAAGCACCGCATTGGAACTGGTAACAGAACCAACGCCATTGGTGACGACCACGGCATAGCTGCCTGCGTCGGTGAGTTGAACGTTGGTTAACACAAGTTGGCTGCCATTCGCACCGGGGATATTGGTACCATTAATACTCCACTGAAATCTTAATGGATATTCCCCGCCAGCCATGACATGGAAGGAGGCACCTCCCCCCACGGTCCCTGACTGGTCCACAGGTTGTGTCAAAATAAATGGAGGGATTGGAGTTGATATTTTGCCATTACTCCCGGCCCCATATACAGACAGAATGTCTGCATCCGTCAAAGCCCGGTTATATAGTGAAACCTCGTCAATAACGCCTTTGAAATACTCACCAACGCCAGGAATGTTTCCGCTTCCGATCAAAAACAATCCCTCCGTGGAGAGATCGCCCGGTAGTTGAGTCGCGTCAAAGGTCAATAACGGGCTGCCATCGACATACAGTTTGCCACTGTTTGCCAGTTTTCGATCCAACACAGCGGCCACATGGTGAAACTGTCCATCCCGAAGATCAGGGCCTGAAGCGGTCCAATGTTTCTCCTGGGGCATGGGTCCTTGCATCAACTTAAAACCCAGTCGGCCGTTATCCAGATAAAATTGCCATCCAACGGTACTGGCAGGAATGTAAGTGGCCGTCTTATCCGCAATGACGGCAATCCCGCTCACATTTGCTGGGTTGGGTTGGGCTTGAATCCAGGCCTCCACCGAAAAGTTCTGATTGGAACCAAAATTCAAGGTTGGAGCATTGTGAATCACCACCTGGCCAGTCAATCCATCGAGGCTGAAGCCGGTCCCCACCTTGCCGGTCGTGAAACCTGCCCCTTCTGTCACTCCCCCTGTCGCCAGGCCGAAAGCGTCCACCACATAGTTCTCCCCCTTCCACCACGCAACCATGCCCGCTGGCGGCTGAACGGCTGTTGGTGTCGGAGTGCTGACCGTCAACACCGCATTGGAACTGGTGATCGAACCGATGTCATTACTGATGACAACGGTATAAACCCCTGCGTCTGCGAGTTGGACATTGGGCAAAACCAGTGAACTATTGGTCGCTCCAGCAATGTTGGTTCCATTGATATTCCACTGATAGGTCAGTGGTATGCCGCCGCTGGCTGCAACACTGAAGACGGCATCATCTCCCACCTTCACCGACTGATCCGCAGGCTGCATCGAAATGAAAGGTGCGACCGGAGCGAGATACTTGCCACTGCCTCCGGCACTGTAAACAGACAGAATCTCTGCATCCGTCAATGGCCGGTTATACAGTGAAACCTCGTCAATGATGCCCTTAAAATAATCATGAATCTCTGGATCGCTGCCGTTTCCAAACAACAGTATGGCCGTTGATGAAAGATTGCCTGGTTCCAAAGTCGGATCAAAGGTCATGATCGGCGCCCCATCCACATAGAGCTTGCCGCCGTTGGTCGAATTTCGATCCAATGTGGCAGCGACGTGATGAAACCCTCCATCGCAAAGATTGGGAGCTGACGTTGTCCAATAACGGTGCTCCGCCGTGGGCCCGTGCATGACTTTGAAACCGAGCTTTCCGTTTTCCAGATAAAGCTGCCATCCCAATATCCAGTTGGGCCCGAGCGACTCAGACTTGTCCACGATGACGGTTATCCCATTGTCATTTCCAGGATTAGATTGGGCTTGAATCCAGGCCTCCACCGAAAAGTTCTGATTGGAGCCAAAGTGCAGGGCGGGAGAATCAGGAATACACACACGACCATACACACCGTCGAAGCTTATGCCAGTCCCCACCTTTCCCGGCCCGTATCCCGCGCCGTTTGTCACAAATCCGCTGGGACCGCCGATGACATCCACGACATTACTCTCCCCTTTCCACCACGCGACCATGCCTTCTGGCGCCTGAACGGCAGATGGTGGGGGATTAGTTGAGGTGTCGGTCAGTCCGAGTACCGATGCGTTCATGGTCCCATGGCACAGAAGCAGGGTGAGCATGGCGAAAAGAGTGGACGACAATAACCGGGAAGATTGGCGCATCATATTATTCATGGAGACTCCCAAAGTATATTTTTTCCAAAGCAGTTACCGTGAATCCCACCTCACGTTCTGAACAACCCAATTGACTGTATTCCAAGCGGCAAGAATAGGAACGACACCTTTTGTTACACGTGTCGTTTGTTTGAAAAGAACACATCCAGTGTCACAAGGCAACCATATTCTGTTTCCCTGTCGTGTAGTTTTCAAACCAGGAATGTTTTGCTGTTGGCTTATCAGGACAGGTTCAGTTTGGGTGATCCGTGAAGAAGCACCGCTTTTTCATTTTTATCGGGCGGCGTCCACAGATTCGGCGAACCCCTGACATTGAGAAACACATTCACAGGATCCATTCACATCCTGTCAATCCTGCCCATCCACGTGAATTTCCTCCGCTTGGCAGGCTCAATTCTCAACAATCGCCCCTCGACCCGCAGCCCTCTTTTTTTGACCAGGGACCGCCCCCCGCCCTCTGTCCTCCGGCCTTTGTCACTCGACCAAAGACCAGGGACTTTCTTAATTCGATGATTAACCGGTTTGCATTCTTTACTGTTTACACAAGTATTTTTGTGTTCTATGCGCTCTTTGCGGTTAAATCCTTCCTTTCCCTGCAGCCTGCTTCCCCTATTCCTCCACCAGGTTCAATTCCGCCAGCGAGGCGAAGCCCTGATGGCTTGAGAAGATTTCCAGGCGGACGTAGCGGCCTTTGACCACGCGGTTAAAGCGCAGTTCCTTCAGGGAATCGTCCTTGGATAAGGTGCCTTGGAACACGGCGTTCCCCCAACGATCGGGATCGTCAGTCACATACAAGGCGCAATTCTCGATCTCGCCGTTTGGATTGCCATCCTGGCGCGGCAGCAGCGTGAACCCTTTTAATGGGCTGGGATGATCCAGTTCGAGCACCAATTCGTGCGGATAGCCCGACTTCTGGCCGGTCCAGCGTGTGTGCCAGAACGTGGCAGGGTCACCATCGATGGTCTTTGTCGCCTCATAGCCCGTTTCAAAGCTGCTGGCCCGGAGAACGTGCGCGCCTAGCTTTTGCATGGCCGACGGCGCCGCGAAAAGTCCCTGCACCTGCTCCACGCTCAGGGAGTGCAGGGGTTTGAATTGGCTGCCGCCCATGTAGGCCAGCAGGCTGTGCAACATCTGACGCGCCACGGGATTAGTGTCCGCATTTTTCTTCAAATCAATGCCGCACATCACCAGGCTGCCGTGTTCGACTTTGGCCTCGATAACCAGTCCCAGCCGATGGTTGGTCACCCAGTCGTCAACGACCTGCACCACCGGCCTCAGGCTCGCAGGCATCTCATCCATGAGGATCGGTTGCGCCTGGTGGATCAAATACCACCATTGCCAGTTGCTGTGGCTGTCGGTCGGAAACTGAGCCAGCGCCGGATGCCTGGGATCGCACAGAATCCCCAGCGTCGTGGGGGCCTGACGGGCGGTCCAGGCCGTGTTCCAGAAGATGCTCGAAAACCCGAGCGCCACCCGGGCCTTGCCGTCATTGCGCAAACGCCCTTCGCCGACCGTCAACAAAACCTTCCCTCCGCTCTTCAATTGCGCCAGCGCCTCTTCGTTCAATGTGTCCGTGACAAGGACATCCCGGGCCGGTTGTGCGTCGATAGTGGCCGGATAGACCCACACGTCCCAGTCATTCTCAAAGCGCGTCCCTTCCACGCCAGCCACCAGTTTGTATCGGGCCGGTGCGGGCAGGGTTTTCAAGTCGATAACCACATTCCCCAAGGTCAGTCCGTTGCCGATCGGAATGGTTTGTGGGGAAAGCTTTCCACTGAAATAGACATGCCTGTTGTCACCAAGAAGTTTCCAATACACGGTGGCATTGGTCTTCGGACGCGCCCCGAAATGGGCGACCTCGAGGTCCGCCTTCAAGGTTTCTTCGGAAGTAAAGACCCGCTTGTCCAATCGCGCCAACGGCACGGTGCTGTTGCAGAAGCGGCTGTATTCCGCCGCGGTCACATACCCCTTGTAATCCCAGAACGGATCCAGCACCCCCACCAGCGCCGTCCCCTGCCCCGGGAAATCATGCAGGTCGAGCAGTTGAAAACCGCCCATGCCGGGGGTGCGCAACGCCGATTCGATCTCCTCCTTGTAGCACAGGGTCTGCAACTTGCCCGAGGCCAGTAGAAACGCATGGGCCTGATCGCCCATTTTATGCGCCTTGAGCGAGTCCCGGAAGATCTCAAAATTCTTCGCCTTCAAGTAACCTGAATACTTCGGAATCTCCTCGAAGTTCGGATACACACACCATTGGCCGATCTCGTGACTGATCACGGGCACGGTGCGCTGGCTGATATACTCCCGGTAGTCCGTGCGGGTTTCCGGCGTCCGGGCGTTGATCCGCGAGTTCAATCCCCCGCCCCACGACTGAATGCGCGGGTCCGGCGTGACATGAAACTGGTTTTCCGGGATTTGCGGCCACCCCGAGGCGCTCGTAAACAGACGCCGCGAATCCATTTGTTTATAGTGGTTCACCCAGGCGCCAAGGTATTCCTTGTCTTTTCCCGCCGGTTCATTGCCATAGGGCATCAGCAGAAACGAGGGATGGCTCCCATACGCCTTGAGTATCCGATCCGTCTCCGCATAGAGCCAGGCATCGATCGGCTTGCCTTCGCCCAGGCTTGTGGTGGTGTTCGCCCACGACGCGCATTCCACCTGGTAATAAAAGCCCAGTTCGTCCGCCGCCTCAAACGCCGCCTCCGGTGGGCACCAGGAATGAAACCGGATGCTGTTCAACCCATGCGCCTTCGCGATGCGCACAATGCGTTTCCATGCCTCGACCTCCGTGGGCGGATGCCCGGTTTTTGGAAAAATGCAGCACTCCAACGTTCCCCTGATGAAGATAGGATGCCCGTTGAGCACAAACTGCGTCCCCTGTGTCCCAATCTCTCGCAGCCCGAACACCACTGACCGCGTGGCCTGGGATTCCGCCAATGTCGCCGTCAACTGGTAAAGCGCCGGCTGGAATTCGTCCCAGCACACCGCCTTCTCCCCGAGGTCATATTCGGCCTCGAAAGCACCCCCCGCCGCGTCCCAGGTAACCTCCACGGTTTTTGGAGGTAGTTGCGTCTTTATACTATTGTTAAACAGCCGCGCTTTAACCTCCATCAGACTCTTGCCCGCTTGCTTCGTCGCGTTGCCAATCCGTCCCTTGAGAGTCACCGAGTGCGCCTCCACATGTGGATAGGCCTGCAAATCGTCAATCCAAACGGGATCCGTTGCATTCAGAAACAACCGCCCCACGATCCCGTTCCAATTGCCCTGCGTGTGGTCCGTCACGCTGTGGGAATTGATTCCCACATCCACCACCATCCGGTTATCCACGCGGATGCTCAGCCGATGCCGTCCCGGCGCCACATTGGTGCCCAGATCGTATTCATGCGCGGTGGAGAGGCTGTTGTTGGCGCCAATCTCCCGGTCATCCAGCCAGACGCGTGTCTCCCAGTGCGGACGCTCCAGCGAAAGCACCACGCGCTTCCCGAGCCACTTGGACGGCACCTCCACGTCGCGCTGATACCAGGCCGCGCCCACGTAATACTTCTCCGGCTGGAGCCAGAACGGCACTTTGATTTTGCCGGGCTGCCGATACGGCGCGTATTCAGGCAAAGTAAAAAAAGAGCGATCGACAATCTGCCCGGTCCACGGCGTCTCCAGCCTGATGTCATCCCCGAAGTTCTGCTCCGGCATGGAGCCCGGCAGCCGAATCCGCTGCGTCAGATTGCTCTGGAACCACTCCTCCTGCACACCGGCGTCCTTCCGGTCGATCTCGAACCGCCACGTTCCCGATAGTGGCAGTGAATTTTCCATGCTGTGTGCCTGCGTTAAAACGCCCAGCAAAAGCCCGGCGACGAGCATCCAGTGTTTGATTCGCATTTTCATCATGGTCTGTTTTGGTTGTTCATCCACCTCCCCGCAATCGTTACGCAGTCCTGTCACTGCGCCGATCTACACCGCGCTTTTTTTCCGCCCTCCGCCCTCCGCCCTCTTTGCCTTTACCCGACCAAGGACGTTTTTTAGCTGACCTCTGACCTTTGACATCTGATCTCTGTCTTTTGCCCTCCGCCCTTTGCTCTCAGCTCTCAGCCCTCCGCCCGCTTTGCCTTTTTCCCGACCAAGGACTACGGACCAGGGACTACGGACGTTTTTTAGCTGACCTCTGACCTCTGACCTCTGACCTCTGACTTCTGACCTCTGACTTCTGACCTCTGGTTTGCCCCCTGCCCTCAGTCCACCAAGTCCTTCTCGATCTCTTCAAGCGTCTTGCCCTTGGTCTCCGGCAGCCGATACTTGATATACACAAAACCGAAGAGGCAGATCGCCCCGTAAATCCAGAAGGTCAGCGCCGGTCCCACGCTCCGGTTCAACTGCGGAAAGGTATAGGTCAGAACAAAACATGCGATCCAGAGCGACATGACCGCCACGGACATTGCCGCCCCGCGAATGCGATTGGGGAAGATTTCCGAAATCACCACCCAGGTCACCGGTGCCAGGGACATCGCGTAGCAGCCGATTGCAGCCAGCACCAGCAGCAGCATGGGCAACCCCTTCACCCCGGACTGGTAGCAATAGCCCATGATGAAGTAAATCACCGCCAGCCCAAGGCTCCCGAACAGCATCAGCACCCGTCGCCCACCCCGGTCCACCACCCCCAGCGCCACAAACGTGAACACCAGGTTCACGGAACCCGTCCACGCGATGTTCATCATCGTGTCCGAAATGTTGTACCCGGCCGCTGCAAAGATCTCCTCCGCGTAATTGAAAATCACATTGATGCCGCACCATTGCTGAAACACCGCCAGCGCCACACCCAGAACCAGCACCTTCTTCATCTTCGGGTCCAGCAACTCCCGGAAATTCACGCGCCCCGACTCCTGCGCCAGCGTGGCCTCGATCTCCCGCACCGCCTGCCCCGCATAAGCCGCCCCGCCAATCCGCGCCAGGATACCCCGGGCCTGCTCCGCCCGCCCCTTGCGCACCAGCCAGCGCGGGCTTTCCGGCGCGAAGGCCATACTGACCAAAAATAACAGCGACGGCACCGCCGTGGCCGCAAACATCCACCGCCAGCCCACACGGCAATTCCAGGAATTGCGGATCATCTCCTCCGTGGCGCCTGCGGGCAGGCGTTCCGCCACGAAATAATTGACGATCTGCGCCAGCAAAATCCCGATCACAATCGTGAGCTGGTTCACCGCCACCAGCCGACCCCGCATCCCCGCCGGAGCCACCTCCGCGATATACATCGGAGACAGATTTGAGGCCAGACCGATGGCCACGCCGCCCAAAATTCGCCAAAACACGAAAACATTGAAATTTTGGGCCAGTCCGTTGCCGATCGATGTCCCCGCAAACAACAGCGCCGCAAAGAGTAACAGCCGTTTCCGCCCGTACCGATCACTCAATCCCCCCGCCATCAGCGCCCCCAGCAAACACCCCACTAACGCACAACTATTCGCCCACCCCTTCTGCGACGCCTCCGTCAGACCGAAGAACCTCTCGAAAAACGGCTTCGCCCCGCCGATCACCACCCAATCATACCCAAACAGCAGTCCGCCCAGCGCCGCCGCTAGGGAAATGGCCCAAATAAAGCCCATGTTAAAAACGGGATGGGCGGTCGGAATCCCTGCGTTACGGTTATCGAAAATCATGGTTTATTCATCACGTGGTTCGCCGCGCATCATGCTCTATTGCCTATGAATCGCAAGATTCCTTTCAACGAACCAGCCCACTTTCGGGTAACAGCTACTTTTGGCGTAACGGGCTGTAAATTTCAACCTGTCAGGGACCGGAAGACCACCAGCGCAACATGTTACCTCACAAAAACCGATCCAGCGCGCATCGTCTGAGAAAGAGTCTCAAAATAATTGCGAAACAACTTGCACTCACCCCACCGCCTCTGTAGGCTCTCCATTGCGCTTAATCGCGGGGTGGAGCAGCCCGGTAGCTCGTCAGGCTCATAACCTGAAGGTCCCTGGTTCAAATCCAGGCCCCGCAACCAATTTAAGGCCCTGAGACACTCGTTTCAGGGCCTTTTTCATTGGGTATTTTGCACTTCGTCGATTTCCGCCCGTTTTCCTGCCACATCGTGAAATATGGGGGATGATCCACGACAAAAACCAACAAAAGAACCAACACATCCGCCACACATTCCGCCGTCAAAGGCCTTGTCTTAGGGCCCGAACGGTCGTTTATTAACGCAAATGCTCCCGTGTAGATCCGATGGCCGTTCGGACCATGAACACCGCGCTGTAAACGCGATTATTCGGGCAGGCCGTAATGGTCCACAATGAAGTCGATGTCTTTATCCCCGCGACCGCTCAGGTTGACGAGGATGGACTGGCGTGGATTTTTGGCCGCGAGTTTAAACGCGTAAGCGACGGCATGAGCGCTTTCGAGCGCGGGAATGATGCCCTCCCTGCGGCTCAGTTCATAAAAGGCGTCGATGGATTCCTTGTCGTTCGCAACCACATAGTTGACGCGTCCGGTGTCCTTCCACATGGAATGTTCGGGACCCACGCCCGGGTAATCGAGGCCGCTGGCGACTGAATAGACCGGGGCCGGTTCGCCCTTGGCGTCCTGCAAGGTGTAGCATTTAAATCCGTGGATGATGCCGGGCGTGCCCTTCGACATGGTCGCCGCGTGATCGCCCAGATTCATGGAGCGGCCGCCTGGCTCGACTCCATACAACGCGCACTCCTCGTCTTCGATGAACGCCGAGAATATCCCGGCTGCATTACTGCCGCCGCCCACGCAGGCCACAACATTATCGGGCAGTTCGCCGGTCATTTCCTGAAACTGCTCTTTGGCTTCAATGCCGACGACGCGTTGAAAGTCCCGGACCATCATCGGGAATGGATGCGGGCCCACCACGGAACCGATGCAGTAAATGCTGTTGACCGGATCCTGCAAATAGGCGCCGAAGGCGGAGTCCACGGCCTCCTTCAAGGTCTTAAGACCGTGGGACACGGGAACCACTGTTGCGCCCAATATTTTCATCCGAATGACGTTGGGATGTTCCTTGATGATATCCACCTCGCCCATGTGGATTTCGCATTTGAGGCCGAAATAGGCGGCGGCGGTTGCCAACGCCACGCCATGCTGGCCCGCGCCGGTTTCCGCGATGAGCTTCTTTTTGCCCAGGTATTTGGCCAGCAGCGCCTCTCCCATGCAGTGATTGAGCTTGTGCGCGCCGGTGTGGTTCAGGTCCTCGCGTTTGAGGTAAATGCGCCCGCCGTATTTGTTGGATAAATTGCGGCAGAAGAAGACCGGCGTGGGCCTGCCCTGGAAGTGCTTTCGGATGCTGCGCAATTCCGAAATGAACTCATGCGATTTGCTGATGGAATAATAAGCGTTGGTGATCTTCTCCATCTCCACTTCGAGCACCTCGGGGATGAAGCGTCCGCCATATTCCCCAAAGAAGCCGGCCGGGTTTGGAAAGGTCTTAAAATAGTTTTTCATACGCGTCGATCGTTTTGAAACCTGCGGAAAGGACAAAGGCATCCTGCGAATGGGAAGGTGTTTATTGGGCCGCGCAGGATGACCAAGGCGGGGCGGTCAATGAAACAACGGTTTCTCAGTGGTGCCATGAATCCAGCCTGCCCCGTCTCATGGACGGGAGCAAGGGTTTTTGCGCACAACAACCGGAATGACGGGGACAATGCCGAAGGCGACCCCCTGCGCAAAAGCCAACAGGCTCGAGGCTGTTACTGGTGCCAATGAACCACTCAGTTCGCGCCACTCATCTGCCCGCCGATCCGGGCCGATCCGTAGCGCAGACACCGTTGCTGCCGTATCGCGGATTTCCAATCCGCAAACCGTCTCAAATTCCCAGAGCGCCGCACAAATTTCTCCAGTTCGCGGAAACGGCTTAAAACGCCATTGGAGATTCACCCAACCGAATGAACCGACCGTGCGCTTTCGTAAAACCAACCACACTGTGGGCGCACCCCTGCGCGTCGTTCGAGTTTCACATTGTAGGCCGGGTATGCACCACCCGGAGCACCTTTAGTATCGCGGGCAGCCTCCTCTGCGGGTTATCCGGACGTCCCCGCACGATGGCGAAGAAAATGTCCATCAGGCAACCCGCCAGCAGGAGAAACAAATGGGCGTGAGCAAAAACATTCAGGGCGCGTGAATGGATTGCGCGGCCCAGGCGTTCGGACCTCACAAACGGAACACCGGCCGCATCCAGGCCAGGCTGCGGTTTACGGTCGTTTACTTTTTGGCCACGGGATGCGCCGCGCGGTAATCCTTGAGCAGGCTTTGCACCTCATCGAACAGGTCGGCAGGCACGATTTTGCCCCGGATCATCGGATACACCTTTTCGGCCAGGTTCTGCCATTCCACCGCCACCTCGGGCGTCAGGGGATGCACCGTCAAACCCCGTTTTTTCATCGCCGCGATGGACTCGGCTTCCTCGATGCGGCTGCTGTTCTTGATCTGCGCGCCGGCTTCCGCAGCCGCCTTCTTGAACTCCTCGCGCTGATTGGCCGGAATGGATTCCCACGCCTTTTTCGTGATCACGGTGCCGCCAATCAGGGGAGCCCATTTCACCTCGACCATGTGGCTGGCCGGCAGATAAAACTGGCCCGCCAATGCGTAAAATGGAACGGTCGGCACGGTGTCGATGAGCCCGGTTTGCAGGCCGGTGAGAATATCCGTCTGCTCCAGCGGCACCGGAGTGATCCCCAAACCCTTGATGATGTCCGCCGTGGGGGTGTCTCCCGACCCCACGAACATCTTCAGGTTCTTAAAATCTTCCGGACGAATGGCCTCTTTTCTCGTAAAGAAACTGATCCATCCCGCATCGCCCCAAAAGAGCACCACAAAACCTTTATCGAAAAACTTTTTCTCAATGCCGGCTTGCAGCTTCCCGCGAACGTAATCCGCTTCGTCCATGTCATGAAACATCATCGGGAGGTTTTGGAAGCTGCTGACCGATGAGTCGATCTGCATCAGCCCGTTGACCGTGAGCATGGCCGCCTGGATCTGCCCCACGCGCATGCGGCGAACCATGTCCGCCTCGCCCCCCATTGTGCCGTCGGTGTAAATCGTCATCGTGACGGCTCCGCCGGACGCCTGGCGCCACTTGTCCCCCATCATCTGGAGGCTCTTATGGTAGGAGGTGTCCTTGGGCGCAAGCGTGGCCAGCCGGACTTTGGTTTCCGCCTGGGCGGGCTGCGATGTCACCAGCCCTAGGGCAAGTGCCACGCCAGCGATGCAGGCCAGGCGTCCCAGACAGGAATTCACCGTATGAAAGAAATTTGTGCGCATTATTTTACCTCTGGTTTTTCATCAGGAACATCGGAAATCAAAAACAGATCATCGGTGCGGGACAGCAGCCAGCGGGCCCGCCGCTGCGTCACCAGATTCATCAAGCGCCACTCTGGTTTGGAGTCCGGGTTGATTTGCAGGGCCTGTTGGAGCAGGGATTGAAACTCTTTGACGTTCTGGTTTTTCACAGAAACGGCTTCGGCATACGAGACCAGCGGTCCCGCCAGTTGATTCTGGCTCAACGCCATCGCCCGGTCGAAGTGCTTTTTGATGCGCGCGTCCAGATTGCCGGTACGATCCGTGCGGGCAGATTCGAAGCTGATCAAAAAGGACTCGAGGGAACCGTGGTCATAATCGGCATCGAGGGCCTCGGCTCGGTCCGCCAATGTCTGGACAATCGGCACATCCGCAATGGTTTCCGGCCTGTCCTTCGAGAGGGCGATCCCCGCGGCCCACGAGACGGTGGTCCAGTAAACCAAGGGAACGTCACGCCGGTTCAGCCGGGCCACGGCCGTCTTTGCATCCGCCCGGAGCGCCTTCTCGAAACCTGGATACCGCCCTTCCAGACCTCGCATACCATAGCGCGTCGCTCGCGCATAGAGTCGGCGGGCGCGTTCACGCATTGCGGTGGAAGCGGTCAGGTTCTGGCTTTCCAACTCGTCGGCATCCTCCTGGACAAACGCGTAACCGTATTGGGTGAAACCCTGGCAGGCCGCCAGCAATAGCCCTTGATGCTTTGGACTTTCCGACAGAAGGCTTTCGACCAGTTTCAGACTGAAAGGAATGGCCTGCTTCACCAACTCCGGATCGTCATCGCTCGCATAGGACGACCCGCCCTGGGACAGGGCGTCGCCCAATTTGTTCACGGCGAATTTGCGCGCGGAACAGCCTGACCCCATGCAAAGCGCCAGGATCGGCAGCCACAAAACCCATTTGCAGTTAAAATTCATGAGCGAATAATCGGTGAAATCGTCCAGCCCGAAGCTTATTCCTATACGTAAACCGGCTATGAATCAAACTCCAAATCCACACGCAAGAATTCCTGCAAAGGTCTTCATCGCGAAACAGCAATCAAATAAACCCAGTTGATTACAGCGGCCAGGACGATCCAGCGACCCCAACGCGCGGGAGATTTTGTTTGCAGCCAATGCCGCAGCCCTGAATTGAAGGCCCAGGCCAGCCCGCCGACGCATCCCAAAAACACCATGGGATTGAGAGCAAGCGCCCGAAGAAGTTGCCCGTGGCTCAGGGCATCGAGGCAGCGGACGCCGCCGCACAAGGGGCAAGGAATCCCCGTCAGCCAGCGCCAGCCGCAAACCGGCAGCGCCACCCAACCCTGCACCGTCAGCCGCGCCAAAACCAGCGCAAGTGCCATTCCCAGGAGGGCGATTGCAGTCATGCGCAAGTTCAGGGCGGGTTGTTGCGAGGTTGCGGACATCATTCTGCGGCAGCCTTCGAGCGGCTCCCGGCGAAGAAGCTGGCGATGACGGGCCTGTGATCCGAGGCCTCACCCCAATATGGCAGGGCCAGCACCTGTGTTTCCTTGCGGTAGCAGTCCCGCGCCATGCCACGACTGGTGAGGATGAAATCGATCCGGCTATAGGTGTCTTCCTTGGCGTAGAAGTAGGTCCATGTCACATGCCGCAAGGACCGGTTTCTGGCGCGGTATTCCGCCGTGTCTTCTTCATGTTCCGTCGGGCGCAGATCGATCAACGCCGTTTTGCCTTTTCCCAGCACCGCATGGGTGGAGGGCGCGGATTTCACATCGTTGAGATCGCCCGCAACCAGAAGGTTAAGCTCGGGATTGGCGGCGAGACGGGCGTCGATGATCTCGCGCAGGCGCAGCCCTTCCTGTTCACGAAGATCGCCTTCATCGGCTTGTGGCACGGGTCGGCGTGATTTCAAGTGCGCTGTGATCAAGGTGAAGGCGTAGTGGGCGTTGACGCGGATGTCCACTTCGGCAAAGCCACGGCTGACCTTAAATCGACGGCCATTCAAGAGAAAGGATTCATCAGGATGCGGTCGGCGCGCAATAATGGGATACCGGCTCAGAACGGCGATGTTTATGAGCGGATCCGGCCCCTGGATGATTTCCCACTGCGGATAATGGAGACCCTCCTTTTCCAGAGCGGCGCGCAGTTCAGCCAGGGCCGCCGTCCCTCCCACTTCCTGCAAGGCGAGCA
Source organism: Verrucomicrobiia bacterium (assembly GCA_963664225.1). GTDB lineage: Bacteria > Verrucomicrobiota > Verrucomicrobiia > Limisphaerales > UBA1319. The sequence goes on along the minus strand of OY760937.1, from coordinate 4,453,234 downwards.
CATCCGCATTGAGCGCCTTGAGGGTCTCCTGAATCCGCGCGCGCGCTTCGATCGGTTTGGCCTCCCTCGTTTCCTGCGGCGCGATCAGGTAATTCTCCAGATTGTAGGTCGCCACGGTGAAGGTGTCAGCCGCGGTCGCCTGGGCGACGACCAGCCATAGCGCCAGCGCCCAAACTGCGAATGCCGCGCAACGGCCGGTCCAAGTAATTTTGGAATGGAGGCGTTGCGTTCTCATGCAGCTTTAAGGATCAGTGTCCCGGGATGGTTGTGGTTCGATCGGTCCAGACGTAGCGAAACATCAACACCCGCAATGCGGCGGTCAAAGGAATCGCGAGCACGCCCCCCAGAATTCCGCCCAACAAAGTGGTGCCCACCATCACCGCCACAATGATCGTCAGCGGATGCAGCCCCACACGGTCCCCCATGATCTTGGGTGAAATGAAGAGGCCCTCGAGCATCTGTACCACGACGAATACCGCCACCACCAGCAAGGGATGGAGCCAATCGCCGAATTCCACCGCGGCCAGCAGAACAGCGGGTATGATGCTGACCATGATGCCCAGATAGGGGATCACGGAAAGCAGGCCCGCGCCCAGTCCGAGCAGCAACGCGTAATTGAGACCCAGCGCCATGAAACCAATGGTCAACAATACGCCGTCGCACAACGCCACAAGGATCTGGCCGCGAAAGAAAACGATCATGCAATCGTTGATCGCGTTAAGGACAAAGACGACTTCCTGCTTGATGCCCGATTCCCGGATGGGCAGGTAATCGGTCCAATGTTTTGAAATGCCGGTTTTTTCCAAAAGAAAATAAAACAGATAGACCGGCACCAGCGCAAAGCCCACGACCAATCCCGCCCAGGATGCGACCTTGGTCAACTGCGTCAGAGTCCAGGTCGAAACGGCCGGCGCCACCTTGGTCAACCACTGGCGTGCGGTCTCGCCGAACTGCCCTTCCCAGACTTCCCGGGCTCGCATGCCCCAGTGTGTGGTGGCCAGTTTCTCGCTAATCTGGAGGTTGATTTTTTTGGAATACTCGGGGAATTGGTCAATCAATTGGCCGGTCTCCACCATCAGCTTTGGAACCACGGTGCCCAGGAGAATCATCACCGCCATGAGACCCAAAAAGAACACCAGCAAAATGGCCCGCGGTCGTGGAACGTGGCGATTCTCGAAAAAATCGACGATGGGGTCGATCAGGTAGGCCAGAATGCCAGCCACGGCCAACGGCAGCAGAACGGAGGATAGGCGGTTCAATACCCAGCCGAATCCCCAGAACAGCATCACCACCAATGTCGCCAATATGGCGATCGAAAGCGCGGTCACGCAGGCCCAAAGGATGCGCCCCTGCTTGGGGGATGGGGATGGAAATTCCATTATTTGCGGCCCAGTTTCTGGGATTTTTCCGCTGCGGCGCGCACGGCAGTGATCAACGCCCCCCGCACTCCGGCCAGTTCCAATTCATGGACGCCCTCAATGGTGGTGCCGCCGGGACTGGTCACCATGTCTTTCAATACGCCCGGGTGCAGCCCCGTCTCCAACACCATGCGGGCGCTGCCCAGCAGAGTTTGCGCGGCCAGTCGCGTGGCAATGTCCCGCGGCAACCCCGCCGCCACACCACCGTCGCTCAAGGCCTCGATCATCAGATACACGTAGGCCGGGCCGCTTCCGCTCAAACCGGTCACGGCGTCCAACAGGTTTTCCTTGAGTTCGAAGGCAATGCCGACGGAGGAAAAAAGCCTCTGCGCCAGGGTGGCGTCCAGCGGCGTGGCCGATGCGCCCAGGGCGTAACCCGTGGCCGATGCGCCCACCAAAGCCGGCGTGTTGGGCATCACGCGAATGACGCGGGCGGTTTCAAAGAGCGCGTCGGTAACGGTTTTGATGCTAACCCCGGCGGCGATGGAAATCAGCAGATGCTGGTCGGTAAAGAAAGCGCGAATCTGGCTGAGCGCCTCGGCAACATGCGCGGGCTTGACCGCCAGAACCAGGATTTGCGCGAAACGCGCCACATCGGTGTTGGAGGCCGCCACTTGAGCGCCGGTCTCTTTCGCAAACGCTTCACGCGCGGCGGGCGAGAGATCTCCGGCCATTACATTTTCCGCGGATACCAATCCGGCTCGGATAAAACCTTTGGCCAATGCGGTGGCCATTTTCCCGGCTCCCAAAAAGCCAATCTTGATTCCAGAAGACATGGGCGCACTTTAACAGCGCCACCCGGAATGATCCACCTAAAATTCCCGCCACCCTGCGGGACGTGGCGGCATTCTGACAAAACCCGCTGAATAGAGAACACTCAGAACGTTGAAAACGGGATTCTTAAGGAACCAGTATCACCCGGTAAAATGCCTGATCGACCGGTTTATGGACCACGACCCGCTTTTGCGTGGTGGTGGCGATGACATTGGTCACGTTCTGCCATTCGCCCCCAAACGCATTCACGCTCTGGACCAGGTATTGTTTGCCCGGGACGGTTTGCAGGTAAAGGGCAAATGCATCCAGGCGCATGGGCGTTTTATCAGAATCAAACAAGTCATTGGGGCGTGGCTCACGTTCCATTTTTAGCACTGATTTCGGTTTGGTGGGATCGGTGCCCGCCTGCATTTCCTGGAGGTTGTTCATGCCGTCATGATCTGGATCGTCCGTCTCTGCAGTGGTGTCTGGATACTTGCATGGCAGATACCAGGCCCGGGACCATTCCAAGTAGGAGGGTGGATGAATCCACCAGATTGCCGTTGGCCGACCCGCGTAGGTGGATTCCCAGTCGAAAGTCTCGGGATGGTAATACACCGTGACCTGGTTTGCGTTTGTAAACAGCAGCGAGGGGACTGGGATTGGGGCATTTCCTTCAAAATAGACGCTCGTCAGATTGCTGCTGCTGTCGAAAATGCGCGATCCAAAACTGGTGATGCTGCCGGGTAGCGTGATCCGTGTCAGACTCGCGCACCGTGAGAATGCTCCACTTCCGATGCTCGCGAGCGTATTGGGAAGGATGATATTGGTAAGGCTGCTGCAGTTGGTAAACGCACCATAGCCCAGGCTGATGACATTACTTGGAATCGCGACAGATGTGAGACGACTGCAACCTGCACATATCTCATTCCCGAGGGCGGTCACGCTGTTGCCGAAGATAATGTTCGTCAGCGATGTACACCTTGCAAACGCCAGGTCCATGACGTTTGTAACGCTATCAGGCAGCGTGACACTCGTGAGGTTTGTATTTTGAAAGAAAACCCCGGGCGAAATCCTCGTGACAGAGATGTCCAATATCTTATCTGGAATGGTAACATTGCCTCCGGAACCGATATATTTATTGATGGTTACGGTTCCGTTCCATATCGAGTAAATATAAGAGTCGTTCGTCTCAGCCTTCCCCACGACTACCACCCCCAGCAAAACAAGTATTGCCGGGAAGAGGTTCCATCGCGAGATGGGTTGGCGTCGATCAATTTTGCAGGTGTCCGAACGTGATGGCTTCCCCAGGATAACCGCGAGTGTTCTGTTCATAATGTTGAACGGCTCCATTGTTAAACCGAATGCAGTGCAATGAAGAAGTCTCTGGCGAACGTACCCAGCCAACCCGCCCAAACCTCTCAACTGCCCGTTGCATTGGCGACCATGCCCTCCGTCGGGTCCATTGTTCCCGACCTTGAAAAATAGCATTATTCATGCCATTGGACGATAAAACAGCTTTGAAATTAGCTTTCGCCCTCACAAGAACCGCCTGCACGAAGGGGCTTGTGATTTTTCGGCCCGACTTCATTATTGGGCATCCGGCCAACCCATTTGCCGGGACACTTTATTTGCCATGAACAGCTCGCCGTTTCCAATGGACCGATTGAACGTTCTGCCTCTGGCGCAACGCCATAGCTTGTGCCGACTCGAGGATGTCCTGCGCGTTCCCGCCGCCCAACCCCCGCCCTGCCCTGACGCAATCCGTCCGTTGATCACGCAATGCGCCCGCCAGATTCTCGAGGCCCGCACCCGTCAGGCCACCGTGATGCTGATTTACGGCGCGCATCTCCTGCGCAATGGCGCCGCGTTGATTTTGGAGCAAATGATGGTTCGTGGCTGGATCACGCATCTGGCCACCAATGGCGCGGGAACCATTCACGACTGGGAATACGCTTTCCAGGGCAAATCGACCGAGAGCGTTCGCGACAACGTGGCCAACGGCACCTTCGGCACCTGGAACGAAACCGGGCGCAACATCCACCTGGCGTTGCTCGTCGGCGGAATGCGTGAGGAAGGTTACGGCAGAGCCTTGGGCCGGTTTATATTCGAGGACGGCGCCAACCTGCCCACCATTGAATCCCTCGAGCAAAACCTGCGCACAAACCCCGGTCATCCACTCGCGCCCGCCCTGGCGGACCTCCTCCAGGCCATGCTCGCGCACCAGTTGGAAGCCGGACACCACACCGTATCTCACCCCTGGAAACACGCCTCTGTCCTCGCCAGCGCCTACCGTCATGGTGTGCCGCTCACCGTCCATCCCGGGATCGGTTACGACATCATCACCAACCATCCCATGTTTAATGGCGCCGTCATCGGGCGCGCCGCCGGTCTGGATTTCCGCTATTTCGCCTCGGCTGTGGAGCAATTGGACCATGGGGTGGTTCTCTCCGTGGGCAGCGCCATCATGGGGCCGCAGGTATTTGAAAAAAGCGTGAGCTGCGTCAACAACCTGCGTCTGCAGGAGAATCGCCCCACGCTCCATGATCATTCCATTTACGTGGTGGACCTCCAGGACGGCGGCCAGTGGGATTGGGCCCAGGGCGAACCGCCAAAGACCAACCCAGCCTACTACTTGAGGTTCTGCAAAAGCTATTCGCGCATGGGCGGCGCAATGCACTATGCCTGCATCGACAATATCGCCTTCATTCACGGTCTCTATCACGCGCTTTTGAAGGAATCCGGGCAAAAGTGATACCCCTAAAACATGTGGACGCAGAACAGAATTCGAGAGGATGACAGCATGAAACGTAGTCGCGCTGCCTCTCCCCCCCTCGTAGCGCAGGCTTCCAGCCTGCCGTATCGCGGATTTCCAATCCGCATTCGAGGGAATACTCAGACGGTTTTCATTCGCCACCGCTCCAATTCCACTGGTTCGAAATCCGCCTCGCAAACCAGTTGGAAACCAAGGATACAGCAGGTCTCCGAGTTATATTGCTTTTTCACAAAAGAATTCTATCACGCATCCAAAACTTTTGCACTCCCGGCATCCCATGAACCCAACCCGTTTTAAATCCATCAGCGATCATTATGCCAGTCTGCGCTTGGCGGTGATCGGGGACTTCTGCCTCGACCGATATTTGGAGATCGATCCCGCGAAAACCGAAATCTCCATCGAAACCGGCCTGGCCGTTCACAACGTGCTGCGGGTGCGTCCCCAACCCGGTGGCGCGGGCACCATCGTCAACAACCTCTGCGCGCTGGGTGCGGGTGAAATCAACGTGGTGGGCATCGCCGGTGAGGATGGCGAAGGTTGGGAGCTCCAACGCGCCCTGCAAAATCGGCCCGGCGTTCGCATGGAGCATTTCATTTCCACTCCTCTGCGCCAGACGTTCACCTATACCAAACCCATCGAATGCTCCCCAGACAAGCCGCCGGTGGAATTAAGCCGACTCGATTTCAAGAATTGGACCCCGACGCCCCCTTCCCTCGAAAACCAACTCTGCGAATCCATCCGCTCCCTGATAAACGAGAAACAAATCGATGCCATCATCCTGCTGGAACAGGTCGATGCCGCGCAAACAGGTGTTTTAACCAGGAAAGTGCTCGCTCAGATCCACGAACTCACGCAGACCCGTTCCCGAAACAATGAAGTGATTGTAATGGCCGACAGCCGGCGCGGGTTGCGCGATTTTCCACCTTTCATTTTCAAAATGAATGCGGCGGAACTCGCCCGGCTTTTAAATGTGGAAAACCGGTTCAATCTGCAAGAAGTCCAGGAAAAAGCGGCGCAACTGGCCAAACGCCAGAATCACACCGTGTTCATCACGCTGGCGGAGAATGGAATCGTCGGGGCATCCGCTTCGGGAGAGACCGCTCATGTCCACGCCCTGCCCTTGCGGGGACCCATTGATATCGTCGGTGCGGGAGATGCGGTGACGGCCAACCTGACCCTGGCGCTCGCCTCCGGGGCGTCATTAACCGAAACCCTGGAAATCGCGAGTGCCGCCGCGTCCGTGGTCATTCACCAACTGGGCACCACGGGCGCCGCCACCACTCCCCAAATATCCAGACTGCTTTAACGGGAGGAAAACCTGCACGCAGCCTGCGGCTTACTTTGCCGAGGCCTGGGCCATTTTCTTCATATACTTGGCCGGTTCCTTGGTGAAGTCTTTCAGGCAGGACTTGCAGCAGAGTTTGACCTCTTTATCCGCATACACAAACGTGTAGGGCGTGCCCATGCTCCCGCCGAGCTTCTCGTCGGATACCAGGCAAGTCGTCAATGTATAGGGATTCTTGGCTGCAGCTTCCTTGGCGGCGGCGTCAATCTTCTCGATAAAACCATCCGGCGACTTATCGAACGACGCCTTGCAATCCTTGCAACAGAATTTGATTTCGCGCCCTTTGTAAACCTCCGTCACCGGCTTGCCCATCTTGCCGAAGGCCTGCCCGGAAACGACGCACTTGCTCAACGGATACGGCGTGGCTTCCGCTTTTGCATCCACTTTTGCATCCGGCTTGGTTTCCGTCATTTCATCGGCCGCATTGGCCACGACGCCCGCGCCGCAGAGGGCGCAAATCCCGAGAACACTTGTGATATATTTTGCAATTTTCATAACTTAAAAAACAACACTCAAAACTACCATCGAATCCCAAAAACGCAAAAATCCACCTCCCGAAACATCTGCCCATGGGCCGACGCATGCGCCTAATCTTTAAATTTCTCCAATGTTTTTGCGCAGCGGCCTTGAATGAGTTGGGCGACGGCCCGTGTCGTTGGCTGCTCCGTGATCAATGCAGGCGCTTTTGCCACGACGCTTTCCGCCAGTTCCCGCACACGCCGTTTTACCATTGGCTTGGCGAGTCCCGCTTCATCGGCGAACTGGTCAAAATGCTTTGGCAACACCTTGTCGGAGGCATATTCACCGCCAATCTTCATCGCCATTTTCCTGGTCAGATCCGGATAATAGGCGGTGCTCAGAACATCATAGAGCGGTGCAAGCCGTGTTGTGCCACCGTAAAGCAATGAAAAATTCTTTCCGTGGGCATCGTGGTTTCCAATAAGAAAATTGAATATGACGGCATCCAGCAGGCGTTGGAGATCGATCACCGGGGTGGTGGATAATTCGCGCAAGAGGCCAAAGCACTGCTGGATCGATGGACCGCCTTCGTTTTGATATTTGTTGTCAGGAATGATTCCAAGAGCCTGACAAAAATCCTCCTGATGCTCCCGCTCCAGGTATTCCGCGCCGCTCGCAGAATCCTTCGACACCACGCGGTCATAACGCTCCACAAGCAGGTAATCGATGGTCTCCACCCTGCCAATCTCCGTTTTTGCGGTTTGCAGGCCAATCGCGCGTGCCAGTTTCATGCAAAACGCTTCGTTGAACACGATCCCTTCAAAGTGCTCAATCGCCGGTTTTAGAATATGCGTGCTGGGGGCTCCACCAAGTGGCATCGAGATTTCATTGTTGTGAACGCGCACGGCAATTTTATCCTGGGCGCCCGCCAATGAAAGCCGGATGCCATCCTCTCCCGCCATCAGCGGACGGCGCGGCAACATCCTTAGAATTTCGGCCAGTTCCTTTCCGGCCAATTGCCGGTAACGGTAATTGCGTTCGGGCAGTTTTTCACCCGCTGGTATAAACGTCACCGCTCCGGCGCATTCACCCCCAATTTGCTCCAGCATGGCAAAATCGTTTCTGGCGCTGATCCCGAGATTCTTTGCGATTATTTCGCGTTTGCCTTCATCCGGCAAAATTCCCGCGAAAAAACCCCGGCACTCGTTTCGGTTGAATTCTTCTTTCCTGAGCAACAGGGAATGGGAGAGTGGAACCGCTCCGGCACTGTTCAACCAGCTTTCAGCATATTGGAAGGACATCTGGCCATGCTCGTCCTGAATGAGTCGGCCGACCAGGTCCCGGTGCAAATAAACATCGAGTGTCCTGACCATGGATTAACCTCCTTTCCTCCCGTTCCCAACAGGCGCGATGAATTCGGTTTTGATTCCCAGGGTATGCAGCACCGTGAGCACCTTGCCAAACTGACAGGTCGGCTTCCCTTTCTCCATTTCAATGATGAATCGCAAACCTGTGCCGGATGTCATGGCCAGATCCTTTTGGGTCACACCCATGCTTTTGCGGGTCATTCTGACCAACGCGCCTATACTTTGAGAAGTCTGTTTCATGGCAAATGCCCTAATGTTACCGTGCGGTAACATTACTCGCATTCGCGGGCAAATCAAGCCATATATTCCCGAGCGGGAATAATTCAGTGTGGCGGCCTCATTTACCTCTGTTTTATTCCCGAACGGGAATATTGCGTTTGCGTCCCCAAGCCTTTGCCTGATGCATCCCAGGTCTCATGTTCACTGCTCCAATTTGCGCACCTCAACCCGGAACGGGTTGCATCACTTAGCTATACGGGGTTGCCTCCCACATCTCTTTATCCCGAAGGGATTAAATCATTCAGCCCCGGGTTGTCCGCCGGGGACTACCCGGGGTCCTCGTCCCTCAGAATCCCCAACGCTGTAGGCGTTGAATCAACTCCATCTCCCGCCTCGCTTCAAATCGATCCCCTACGCATCGCAGTTCGCATTAGGCCGCGCTGCCCACCCATCCCACGCACCCCCGGGATTGCGAGGAAACAAACTGCCCAGGGTTCGCCTCCCAAATGTCTTTATCCCGAAGGGATTAAATCACTCAGCCCCGGGTTGTCCGCCGGGGACTACCCGGGGTCCTCGTCCCTCAGAATCCCCAACGCTGTAGGCGTTGAATCAAATCCATCTTCCGCCTCGCTTCAAATCGATCCCCTATACGCATCGCAGTTCGCATTAGGCCGCGCTGCCCACCCATCCCACGCACCCCCGGGATTGCGAGGAAACAAACTACCCACGGGGTTGCCTCCCACATCTCTTTATCCCGAAGGAATTAAATCATTCAGCCCCGGGTTGTCCGCCGGGGACTACCCGGGGTCCTCGTCCCTCAGAATCCCCAACGCTGTAGGCGTTGAATCAACTCCATCTCCCGCCTCGCTTCAAATCGATCCCCTATACGCATCGCAGTTCGCATTAGGCCGCGCGGCCCACCCATCCCACGCACCCCCGGGATTGCGAGGAAACAAACTGCCCAGGGTTCGCCTCCCAAACGTCTTTATCCCGAAGGGATTAAATCACTCAGCCCCGGGTTGTCCGCCGGGGACTACCCGGGGTCCTCGTCCCTCAGAATCCCCAACGCTGTAGGCGTTGAATCAAATCCATCTTCCGCCTCGCTTCAAATCGATCCCCTACGCATCGTAGTTCGCATTAGGCCGCGCTGCCCACCCATCCCACGCACCCCCGGGATTGCGAGGAACGGACTACTCTGGGATTACACCTCACACAATTATTTATCCCGGAGGGATGACCGACTTCCAAGGCCCCTGCGATGCCATGGCCGGTGGTTTGATTCAGCCTTTGCCCTCCGAGGCGCCTTCCACAATGCTGATTTCCTCCGCTGTCAGATCATACAACTCGTAAACGAGCGCATCGATCTGGCTGTCAATGGCCGCGCATTTGTTCCCGTAAAAATCCTTGTCCTTGTCGGACTGGGCGGAGGCCGCCTGCTTTTGGACTAACAGGTTCTGCTCCACCAACGAAACAATTTTGTCGTGCTTTGCTTTTTCTGCCGGTTTCTTGGCATCAATCGGGTGAATGGGCACTTGCTCCATGTATTGATAAATCAGGCGGTAGCGGTATTCGCCAGCCCGGACGCCAAAAGGAATGCTGATGTTGCTGATCGCAAACCAAAACAACCGGCCATTGAGCAGCCCAAGCAGATAAAGACTCTCGGAACCGAGACAATATGCGGTATTTGTTAAATAAATCCCTTCACGGTCAACATAGAAACGTGGCGCTTTGCAGATGTCCGGGAAAATGATTTTCGGTGCGTCGAGGTGGGAGTAATAATCGCAGGGTCTCAATTCCCAGAAGAAATCTCCCTGGTCTTGGCGTTTTCGGAGCGATTCCTCATATTGTTCAAGATGCTTGGCGATGGCAGCATGGTTCTCATTTAACCATTCCCATGCTTGCTTTTCAGAAGCGTTTCCTTGCTTGGTCTTGTTGATTTCTGCTCGTGTCCACCCGCACGGAATAACGATCATCAATTTTCCATCATCTTCAATGCGGTAGCGCCGAATGTCTTCGCCGCCAAGAAATGGTTTTATCAGCGACGCACTCCCTGGCGACTGCTCAATTATCTTCTGTCGCTGCTCTGACGTAATGACAAAAGCATCATTTAAACCTGTTTTTAGGCCATAGAATATTTTCCGTTGGACGTAATCCCCAAGCGGCATTCCGCCTTTCGTCACTTTTTCAAAAACTGCCGCCTCTGCATCGGACTTCAACGGCCATGCCGCCGCTGAAAATCGTTCCGCCGGTATTGTGAAAAAATGTTCAGCAACATACGCCATCAGGTTCGTGATTTTCAGGGATGGGATTTTGCAGATCTGAATACGTGGCAGTGGCTCAGTGGTGCCCTTTTCAATCAGTGGAATACACACATAGGTATCTTTTGCACTCGCAAAGACTGCCAAACCGCCAAAATCCACCATCTGCAAAATAGTGCCCACTGATTTTAAGTGACGGCGCAACGGCTCACCATACGTGGCACGCAGAAAACTGCTGGATACGATGTAACTGAATAAACCGCCGTTTCTTAGGAGACTCAGCGACTTCTCCATGAAGTAAGTGTAGAGGTCTGCAATGCCATTAAACGATTGGTAATGTGTTTCAAGATATCCTTTGATATTGGACAGGGTTTCTTGCCGCACATACGGCGGATTCCCCACAATCGCATCGAACCCGCCTTTCTTCATGACTTCGGGAAAACGCTGTTCGTAATCCATCGGATTCAATTTGCGTTCCTCATCGCTCGCCAGGAGTTGACCCGTCAATATATCCATGCCGATGAGCGAATTGCCGCACACGATGTTTTTATTGAGCGAGGGCAGGATCGTTTCTTGAAACTCCAGTTGATGCTGGCGCGCCGAGGCGGTCGTTTCATCCTGCAACAGTTTCAGGTAGAGCGAAAGTTGCGCCACTTCCACGGCCTGATGATCGATGTCCACGCCGTAAATATTGTTCACCAGAATGCGCCTGCGCTGGTGCAGGGACAGGCTCCACCCCCCGTCGTCATTGGCGATGCACCCCGCCTTTTTGGCTTTCTCGGGATTCTCGTTGAACCATTTGACATGATAACGGAGCAGCAGGTCATAGACGCCCAGCAGGAAAGACCCGCTGCCGCACGCAATGTCCGCAAAGCGCAGGGTCTCGATCTGTGCCGGTGTCTTGTCCTCGATCACCTTGCCGACCGTATTCTCCACAATGTAACGGACGATATACTCAGGCGTGTAATATACGCCCCCCGCTTTTCGGACTTCGGGCTTTTCCTCAAGTCGGGCGCGTTTGTCCGTGGTGACGATGACCTTGCCCAGAAAGCGCTCGTAGATGCTGCCAAGGATGTGGATCGGGATGCTGTTAAAATCGTAGGGCGAGTTGTCATGCGCGAGCTTCCTGCAAATATCCGCAAAAGCCTCGTCGTCCACCTTGAAGGCGGGGGCGTCCAGAATGTCATGCCGCTTAAAAACAATGCCGTTGTAGATGCCATCCAACCGGCGTGACGTGGTAATGAAGTCCTGCCACGCGGTGCTCTTGCGCCCGAAATTGGACACATACTCCTCGGCTTGAATCTGCTTGTCCTCGATAAACCGCATGAAAACCAGGCGGTCAATCGTCCGCTGCGTCATCTCCGTGAGCGTGTCGCCGTCCAAATCTGGATTATTGTTTTTGAAGGCGCGGGCAAGCGTGTCACGGTATTCGTCCAGTTCCTCCAGGAACGCATCGTCAATGCTCTGCCCCTCCTTGAACAACCCACGCTGAGCCGCTTTGCCACGCTTTTTGGGGAGGGTTTCGGCGAATTTATCAAGCGATCCATTCGCAACCGCTTCGCGCGAAAACAGGTAGTAGATGAATGCGAAGGCGTCCTTGTCGGCATACTCGGAAAAATGAAACTTGCGGATGCAATGCGTCAGCGCCGCATCGATGTTCGGCTTATTCCTGCAATCCAGAATCTGGAATTGCTCAAAGTCCGTGAGAATGGCAATGGGCGTTTTGGCGTTCCACCCGTAGCGGATGGTCTGAAAATAATTCTGCTGGGTCGCGATGTCCCCAAACGGTTTCTTGGCCTCCGCGAAGAACCGCACGTCCCGGAAATTGGGGGCGGCGTAAAAAGCGTAATCCGCGCGGCGTTGGGAGCCTTGCATGTTCACGCCCCGTTCCACCTTGACCTCCTGCTCAAATGGGTTCTTTTGCCGGTCGTGATTGACGTCCCATCCCAGCGCCATCAGAAACTTGTCGATGTAATCCTTTCGGACTTCGCTTTCCTGGTACGATGGCGAAAGAAAATGGGCCTTGTTCGCCTCAAAATCCCGGGCCAGCGATTGAACCACGCTGAATGCCTGCTCAAATGCCTCCGTCGCTGGCACGGATTGCGGTTCGCCCTGGACTTTGTTGCTCATGAGGCACAAGCAAATCATAGCGAAGCCGATTGGTCAGCAGGAAAATGCAACACAGGAATATGCGGAGCGCAGGACAAAACTCAGAAAGCTGGTAAAAGCCTGAACCGTACGAACCCAGCCAGGACTCCAGTCTGCGGCGTGGGGCATGTAATCCCACCCGGCGGCATCCTCCAAACCGTCCAATAAACCCAAGGCTCGCAATACTCCTCCTTCTCCTGGGGGAGAAGGCCGGGATGAGGGCGTGCCTTTTTTTCCTTCCAACTGATATTTTCCTCCTCAACCAACCCCACCCGGGGTCAATTGTCAATTATCCATTCCGCCTTTATCCATTCTGTCCTTATCCTTTCCGCCCTTTTCCCCATCCTGTTAATCCTGTCCATCCATGTTAATATTTCCCCTTTCACAGCCCTGTCTTTTCCTCCTATGAGTTTTATCTCCAATTATTAGCGTCCATTAGCGCACATTAGCGGTGACTTTTCCCCTCCGTGGTGATGTCGCCCGAGCGGGAATATTACGTTTGCGTCCCCAAGCCTTTGCCTGATGCATCCCAGGCCTCAGGTTCACTACTCCAATTTGCGCACCTCAACCCGGAACGGGTTGCATCACTCTGCTATACGGGGTTGCCTCCCACATCTCTTTATCCCGAAGGGATTAAATCATTCAGCCCCGGGTTGTCCGCCGGGGACTACCCGGGGTCCTCGTCCCTCAGAATCCCCAACGCTGTAGGCGTTGAATCAACTCCATCTCCCGCCTCGCTTCAAATCCATCCGCTGGGCGCACGACAAAACTCAGAAAGCTGGTAAAAGCCTGAACCGTACGAACCCAGCCAGGACTCCAGTCTGCGGTGTGGGGCATGTAATCCCATGCGGCGGCATCCTCCAAACCGTCCAATAAACCCAAGGCTCGCAATACTCCTCCTTCTCCTGGGGGAGAAGGCCGGGATGAGGGCGTGCCTTTTTTTCCTTCCAACTGATATTTTCCTCCTCAACCAACCCCACCCGGGGTCAATTGTCAATTATCCATTCCGCCTTTTTCCATTCTGTCCTTATCCATTCCGCCCTTTTCCCCATCCTGTTAATCCTGTCCATCCATGTTAATATTTCCCCTTTCACAGCCCTGTGTTTTCCTCCTATGAGTTTTATCTCCAATTATTAGCGTCCATTAGCGCACATTAGCGGTGACTTTTTCCCCTCCGTGGTGATATCGCCCGAACGGGAATATTGCGTTTGCACCTCAGTCCTATGCCTAATGAATCGCGCCCCCCCCAGATTCACTGCTCCAATTTGCGCGCTTTTATCCGGGCCAATGCCGCGCCGCCGAATATCCCGGCGTCGTCACCGAGTTTGGTGGCGATGATGTTGATGCCTTTGAATGTGCCCGGAAAGGTGTAGTCCTTGGCGGTTTCCACAATGACCGCCATCATTTCATCCGCCAGGGCGGCAATGACGCCTCCGCCGAGGATGACCACCTCGGGATTGAAGATGTTGATCAAATTGGCCACGGCAATGCCGGTGTATTCGGCCGCTTCCTCCACGACTTTCTCGACAAATTTATCCCCCTGGCGAATGGCCTTGCGCAAATCCCCACTGCGCATGTCGTCGAGGGAAGGGCCGAGCATGTCGGTAAGCACGGTTTTTTGCCCGTCTTTGACAGCGCTTTGGATTTTTCGGAAGATGGCGGTGCGGCTTGCGAGGGCTTCAAAGCAGCCGCGATTGCCGCAACCGCATTTCGGACCACCGACCTCGATCACCATGTGCCCGATCTCCCCTGCGGTGCGGTTGAAACCGTAATACAACTTTCCGTCGATGATGATGCCGCCGCCGATGCCCGTGCCCAGGAAAATGCCGATGACATTTTTCACCTTGGCATCCAACTCGGTCTCCACCACGCCCAGCGTGCAGGCGTTGCAGTCGTTCTCAATGAAGACCGGCAGCTTCAATTGATCCTCGAGGGCGGCCTTCAAATCCACATTTTCCCATCCCAGATTGGGCGCGAAAATGACCCGGCCGGAATCGGGATCCACCGCGCCGGGAGCGCCGACACCGATGGCGCGCACCTGCTTGAGGCTCAAGTCGCATTCATCGATGGCATCCTCGACACACCGGGCAATACGCTCGATGACCCCCTTCGCCCCCCGTTGGGGCTTGGTGCTCATCTTAAAGCGGCCCACGCACTCGATCTGGGGCTTGAACACGCCCGCCAGAATCTTTGTTCCGCCCAGGTCCACCCCGATGAAATATTCCTTCTTTTCGCTCGCTTCAGCCATATGCAATTATTGAAAATTATTATTCTTGATTTATTTGCCGTTGAGCACCGCTTCAATTTTATGCCGCAGTTCGGAATTCACCGTTTCAATGGGCCTGTGCCCGCTGACGATGGTGAAACCATAAGTCGTTTGCAACCGCTGAAACTGCTTCTGGAGCAGACCCTGATACGTCAGAAAACTGTCAAACCAATCCCGGCTCAAACCAAGGTCGATGCCGCTCTCCCAATAATCCAAAGCGGCGTTCTTTGCAAAATTGCGCTGAACCAGGTCTTCCGGCGCGACGTTCAAATAAAAGACCGCATCGGGCACCAGGGCCATTCCGTAGAGATTGGTAAGCCAGGCCTCGTCCATCCCGCGCACCATGTCGCGCGCCATCAGCGTATAAATATAGCGATCCGCCAGCACCATGGCGCCGGCTCGCAACGCGGGAATGATCATGTTCTCGAGCTGATCGGCGAAATCGGTGGCGTAGAAAAGGCTCAGCGTGATGCGGCTGAGCACATTGCCCTGCTTGGCCAGTTCCAGTTCCTCGCTCACAAGGTTCGAGAGTTTCAGGCCCACGCGCACCGTGGCGTGGCCGCTCCCCTCGAGCCATTCCACCAGCCGCTCGATCTGCGTGCTGCGCCCCGAACAATCCGCGCCTTCCACCACAATGAGCTTGCCCACAAGCTTGTCCAGATCGACGCCGGGAATGCCGTGGCCGTAAAAGCGCTTGGGCGTGTGTTTGGGAACCTTGACGTGGAGCTTTTCGTTGTGCCGGAACCGCAGGAGCGGCGTCGAGGACGGTGGTGGAACCGTCTGCGCCGTCGGAGTATAAGGAGTGTAGGGAGTGTCGTCCATGTGAGAAAAGATTAACTTTTTTGCAATTCAAACCCCGAAAGATCCAGCCGCGCCGTAACCAGTTCACGCACCAGGTTTTGTTGGGTCTCGATCGGCTGATTGGCATCGATGACCAGGAACTTGAACTCGCCGCTCATGTGCAGGTATTGGTCGAGAATTTTGCCCTGGAACAACTTGAAACTCTCATAAGGATCTGTTGACAGGCCTAAATCCATTCCAGCCTCAAAGTACTTTAACTGCGGACGGTTGTCCAAAATGCGCTGCAGCGAAACATCGAGACGCGACTTGAAAAAGAACGTCAGATCGGGCAGCAGCGCGAAATTATAATTGCCGCGCACCCAATCCGGCGGGCAGCCCCGCACGGTATCCCGGGCGAATGCGGTGAAGATATACCGGTCGCACAGCGCGATGTAACCGGCGCGGATCAGGGGAACAATCTGGCGCTCATAGCGGTCCGCGAAATCCGTCGCGTGAATCAGGCTGAAAGTGGTCGGCGTCAGCAATTCCCGTTTCTTCGCCTTGCTCGTGGCCGCCTTGACCAGCGTTGAGGAATTCCACTCGGAAAAAAACACCTTCAAACCCTGGAGTTCAAGCCACCGTTTCAGCAAATGAATCTGGGTTGACTTTCCCGAGCCATCGAGACCCTCGACCGCAATCAACCGGCCCGGATAGCCCTGTTCCGCAAATGTCTTCCACATGATTCATAAACTCTAAGATCAGCCCGCCGAAATGACAATCCCCTTTGAAACAGAATCGCGCCGGGAGATGCGGGACAAAAAATCCTCTGCTCCCCCGCCAAAGGTTCCAAAAATCAATCCGGTTGACCAGCAGTCAACCCGTGGTCAACCCGTTGACCGAACCCGTCGTCAACCCGTGGTCAACCGCCAATGGCCGTCATGTGGCGGCACGGTTCGTATTGGTTGCGGAACTGGTGTTCCTTCGGCTTTTGATCGAGCGCCTGGAAAATGACCTGCCCAAGCACTTCATCTGGAAGACCTTCCCGAAGAGCCGACTTAAGGGATATTTCACCGTGATTGCCCAGACAGGGACGAATTTTGCCATCCGCAGTCACGCGCATGCGGTTGCAGGATTCGCAGAAATGCAGGTTGGTGATGGCCCCGATAAACCCAACCAGCGCCCCGGCATGCTTAAGCCGGTAGTAACGCGCTGGCCCGTAACCAATTACAGCGTGTTCCTGCGGAATCAATTCATCGCTTTCCCGCAGCAGGTCCATGATTTTTCCAACAGGCAGAAAATTTTCATCACTCAACACATCCGTGCGCGTAACCGGCATCAGTTCGATGAAGCGTAAAGTTATATCGCGTTCTGCCGCAAAGTGAACCAACGGCCAAATCTCCGGTTCGTTGATGTGCCGCATGAGCACGCAATTGAGCTTGATGCACTCGAAACCAGCGTCCCGGGCGGCTTCGATGCCTTCGAGAACCTTGCTCAATGGCCCTCCGGTGATGCGCTGGTAAATTTCCGGGGAAAGAGCGTCCAGGCTGATGTTAACGGTGCGCAGACCGGCATTGCGAAGTTGTTGGGCCAGAGGGGCCAGCAGAGTTCCGTTCGTCGAGAGACCCAGGGCTTTCACTTCAGGAATGGCCGAAAGATCCCGGACCAGTTCAGGAACGCCGGGTCGCACCAGCGGTTCACCACCGGTCAACCGGAACTTGCGAAAACCTATCTGCGTGGCCACTCGAACAATGCGCACGATTTCCTCATGCGTGAGCAAATCCGGACGCAGTTGCCAGTTCTTGAATCCCTCGGGCAGGCAATACAAACATCGCTCGTTGCACCGATCGGTGATCGAAATTCGCAGATAATCCACGTTGCGTCCAAACGGATCCATACGGCGATACTTTCAACCACCAGACGGGATCGTGCAACCGGGCTTTTCGTGAGGATTCACCCCTTGCAGCATGGCAAGTATTTCCCGGATGGCCGGGGCCAGCCATTCCAGGCATTCGGCAATGGCCCTGGGATTTCCGGGCAGGTTAACGATTAGCGAGCGGCCGCGAATTCCGGCGGTGGCTCGGGACAAAATCGCGGTCTTCACACGCGGCCAGGCATTCATGCGCATCAATTCGCCAAAACCCGGCAGCTCTTTTTTCAGAATCGCGCGTGTGGCTTCCGGCGTGACATCGCGCGGGGCGGGACCCGTTCCCCCCGTGGTGACGATCAACGCGCATTGGTGGCGATCTGCGAATTCAACGAGCGTTTGGGAGATCAATTCCTGATCGTCGGATACCATCCCGGACTGAAATTCCAGCGGTCCCTCCAGTAAAAGGGACAGGACGCGCTCGATTTCGGGACCGCCGAGATCCTGGTAGATTCCAGCCGAGGCCCGGTCGCTGATGGTGATGCGGCCGATTTTCATTTTTTGATTTTTTCCACGACGTGAATGCCTTCAATGCGCATGGTTTTATCCACAGCTTTGCACATGTCATAAAGCGTCAACGCGGCCACCGCGACCCCGGTCAGGGCCTCCATTTCCACGCCGGTGGTCGCCTCGGTCTGCGCGGCGCAAGTGATTCCGATCACCCGGCGGTGAATGGTGAAATCGACGGAAACATGGCGCAGAGGAAGCATATGGCAAAGCGGGATGAGTTCCGCAGTTTGCTTGGCGGCCTGTATCCCTGCAATGCGCGCCACTCCGAGCACGTCGCCCTTGGGCAGGGCCTGGACACGCAGGGCACGGATGGTTGCAGGTTGGCATAAAAGGCTGCCTTGCGCGACAGCCCGGCGGAACAGCACGGGTTTGGCGCTGACATCGACCATGCGCGCCGCGCCTTTTTCATCCAGATGCGAAAACGCGTCGGGTCCTTTTATTGATGACGGTTTTTTTTGAGCTTTTTTCATGAGAAATCATCGATCTTGCGGTAAATCACCAGGCCAGCGCAGCGGTAGAAAAGTAATTTCCGCCCCCTCTGGCTGCGAACCAGTGTTCGAAGGAATACGCATCAAGGCCTGCGCGCCATTTAAAACGGTAACGTCCCCGGAACTTTGCCAGCGCAAGGGATACAGTGTGAAACCTCGCCGCGTCAGTTCCAGACCCGCGGGCCAGAAAGTTTCCCGCGGACCGGGCTCGATGTCCAACGCGTTCGCCAGAAATCCGGCGCAAAACTCCGGGACTACGTCCAGTCCCTGCATGCGATTCAGCGCGGTGCGGATGAAAAGGGGATGGCAGACAAAGTGGGCGAGAGGATTGCCCGGAATGCCAAAAGCCACTTGAGCACCGCGCGTGGCAAAGATCATTGGTTTTCCTGGACGGACCCTGACTTGAGCGAAATGAATTTCAAATCCCAACGCTTCCAGTAGTCGGCGTGTGTAATCATGCGTGCCCACGCTGGCTCCTCCGGAAATCAAGAGCACGTCTGCGGCGCTTGCCAGATCCGCCCGCAGGCAGCCCAGCGAGCGCTCGTAATCTTCCGGCAGTCGCGCCGTGGCGACATCGAGGCCGTCCTGAGCCAGGAGCGCGCGCAACATGACGGAGTTGCAATCGCGAATCTGGCCGGGTGCCAGCGCGCTGTCCGGTGCGGCGAGTTCATCCCCGGTCACATAATGAAGAATGAGCGGTGTGCGTGAAACCAGCGGATGCGCGTATCCGGCGGAGGCGAGGATGGCGAGTTCACCGGCCTCCAACCTGAGGCCTGCGGGGACCAATAACGCCCCGCGCCGGGCGTCCTCCCCTTGAAAGCGGATAAGGCGTTCATCAGATTCGGAATGCGCGCGCCGTCGCATCGATGCTCCTTCCACCTCCACTTCCTCCTGCATCATAACCGTAAGTTCAGGACAGGGCATTGGAGCGCCCGTGTAAATCCGCACCGCCTGTCCAAACTCCAGAGACCTCGGTTTCCATGCGCCTGCGCGTATTTCATCCACCACTTCAAATTGCGTGGATGGATCATTCATCCGTATCGCAAAGCCATCCACGGCTGAACGATCGAATGGAGGGGCATCCTCGCGCGCCGTAACGTTTTCCCGCAAGATGCGACGGTGTGCATCTTTAAGAACGACGCGCCGCACGTCAATCACGGCGCATTTGGACCGGATGATTTGCAGCGCTTCGTCGAGCGTCACCGCAGCCAATGTGGAGAGCGTGCCACTCATGCGCGTTCCCTGGGGGATGTGACGTTGGAAACTAGCCCGGACGTTTCGTGTTCCAGGGATTGCGGAGGTAGGGCGGTTGGACCCCGTTTCCAGATCGGAACTTCGCTCTTGAGCCGGTCCATGAACGCGGCGAGCAAACTGAAGGCTTCCGTCCGGTGACGTGCCCAGAGGACGATTTTTATGGCGGCTTCGGAGGTCGGCACCGTGCCGACGCGATGCATGACGCGCGCTTCCAGGCAGTGATGAGATTTTGCAAGCGACTCGAGAATGCCGCGCATGGATTTGAGGGCCATGGCCGAATACGCCTCGTAATCCAGACTGGCAATTGTTTGGCCGTCTTCCTCCTCGCGCACCATTCCGGAAAACTCAACCAACGCGCCCGCCTTGCCGCGCCATTCCTCTGAAGCTCCAAAATCGGCTGGAATGCGATTTTGCGTGAGTTCAATGTGAATTTTCATGGCTAGCCGCCCGATACGGGGGGAATCAAGGCGACTTCGTCCCCCTCGCAAAGGAGTGTGTCCGAAGTGACAAACTCGAGATTTCGCGATACGCGCAAGGTATGTCGGTGTGCTCGCAGGGCGGGGTAATCCTCGAGCAAACGGTCCCAGAAAGCGTCCAGCGTGACCGGTCCCTGGAGGGGACATTCGATTTGGGAACATCCCAAAACATCCTTCAGTTGTGCAAACAATAATATCTTCATCCCAGCCGCATATTGAACTTTGATATTCTGCGCCTGCTACCCGGCCATCCAACGATGGCGCGCCCGCCGCAGGCACCTGTAAAATGCCACAGATTTTCAAACAATAAAGGACCTCAGTTCGTGGTTTCGTGGAAAGCAACGCCGGGAACGCTGACGATGGAGTGATTCTGCCTGACAATAATATCCCCCATTACTCTGGCTTTGGTATCCGGTGGATCATACTGCGGTGTTTCACCCGCAACCTTGAGTTTGAGATAATACTCCAAATCTCCCATCACTCCCTGATTTGGAAAGACAACCTGCCATACACCCCTGTTTAAATGGAGACCAGATTCCTTGCGATATCCTTTTTGGCCGAGCGGTTTCCAGTATAGATCGAGTGTTTCAACGGGTTTTTCAGAGAAAATCCAAATCTTCAGCTTTAAAGGAACACCTTCGAAGGCAATTGTCGGCTTCGTGGGTACGATCATTCGTGTGGACCCCTTATACTCCTTGGGAAGTTCGAGTTGAGGCGGTAGGGGTGATTTTGTCAATCGTGCCAACTCGTCCCCGGTTTCGGTCCAAACTCGTGGCAGCACGTTTTGCTCCCAATTGGATATCGTGCCCAATTCGCCTGTGGTGGATAAAAGGCTGATGAGGTTTGAGTAGATTTCCTGAATTTGTTGGGCCATTTGCCGACGCAGCTGGATTGCCACCTGAAGGGTCTGCAGGTCGGCGTTTTTCCTGTAATCGACGAGGGAGGTATTGTATGCGCCCCAGAGGCATCGGAGCCGGGCCGAATTGCGAAAATACTTGAATACTTCGCACCAATATCCCAACCGGGCGGCATACGGCTCCTTGAGCTGATTTTTGATTTGCCCAAGGCTGTCAATAAAATCATACATCGGGCGTTTTTGTTCCCAATTCTCGTAGTCAGGATTAAGGCTGCCCGGACCGTCGATCCAACGCGCAATGCGCGGCTGGAAGCCGTCGACAAAGCCAAAGATGGTGGCAATGTTCTCGGACTCAGCGGGCCCAAACTCCGCCCGCGCCCACTGCCTGTAAAAGTCGGTCACTGGAGCGTAATTGTCCTGATCGGCCTCATAATCCAAATATTGAGGACCACCGCAGTTGATTTTTCTGCTGAATTTGGAGGTGGTGTTCGATACGACGATGCCAGAAATGCATGGGAATCCCAGAAAAGGGCTGAAGCGAATGCTCACTTCTTCGTTGGTTGCCACAATGCTGGTAAAAGTCCGATCCAATGCGGCTGCGCGTCCGGCCTCCTTGAAAATGTCGAATCGATCCGCCACGGTCTGGCCTTGAAGTTGGATTCCAAAGACGCGTTGATCAGGTCCGTTGACCTGCATTTCGCAAAACTGCAATGTGACTTTATAAGTGCCTGAAGGCACTTTTATCCGGTAGCCGTAGGTGTTAAGCCGCTGGTTTTGATAGACCGGGGAGTGGGGACTGTTAATAATGGCGTCCTTGAATTTAAACACACTGCCTCCGATGGCCCCCTCGTGGCGTTCCTGGAGATAAGGCAAATCCCACAGGGTTCGCGCAAAAGAATTCGCTGCAGGACTGATCCACTTCGTGTGCCAGTGAATTCCGAGCATGCCTTCCAACTTGCGCTGGTACCCCTCCGCGACATCCATGCGGGCGCGTCCGGCCCAAAGCATTGGCATTGTCAGAACATCATCGTCTTGAAGCCAAGTTATGGCCCAGCGGTTCAAGTGTCTGAGATTTCCAAAAATGGGATCCACAGTCATCAGTCCCATATTGCGGTTTAAACTGCCAATCCCGGTCTCGGCCTTGATTTCACGATCCAAAATCAATGGGTCTTGCAGTGCGCCCACGCACCAACCCATTACAGACAATTGAAAAGGGTGGCCTCCCTTATCGAGTGCTCGCTCTGCCGCCTTGATATCCGCAACCGTATCCGCAACCTGGCTGGAATCCACGTTTGTCCAGGTCCACGCCTCCCAACTCCATAGCGAATAGAAATCGATGGGGTAGGCTTTGGAGATGCGATAAAACATCCCATCATATAATTCCTCCCTGGAAACGCCCTCTCCATAATGTTCCTTTACTGTCTGCGGAATGGTTAATGGGGCATCCGTGCCCACTGAGGTTTGTATACCCAACCACCGGGCGAGAGTGAAATTCCTGCGTAATTGCAGCCCCACCTGGTCGAACAAGTCGTTGTCAGAGGATGCCGACCAAATTTTATAATCGTCGCTTTCAAACAATTGTGCCGCGCCGCAATGGTAATCGCTTGTCCGCATTGGCTTGTAACCCCATTTACCCCGCAGGGTGCCATGAAAACTAGCAGGATAACTGGCTTTGACACGTCCATCCTGCATCGCAGATTCGCGCTTTCCTGTCCAGACTGTTGGTTCAGCGGTCGGGTTATTCTCGCCATAGGAATGAATCCCGAGGAAATTGAGCCGCAATTTCGGCAATTGGGCAATGTAGGCCAGATATTCGGTTTCTCCCCACCAATCAGGACCTTCCGGAAAGTCAGGGAACAATTGAACGCCGCGCACTGCAAAAGCAGGCTTCTCGCGCAAATTAACCTTGGGCAATTGCTCCACCAGTTCAAAAGGGATGTCATCTCCCGATAACGAAAACCACACACCGAGTTTTTCAGCATAATTGTATGCACCATACAACAACGCACGATCTGAACCACCCGCAATGCGCACCGACAAGGCGCTTGTTTTACCCGAGGTCTCAATTGCGTATTCCTCCGTTGCGAGCCGTTTATCGACTTCCAAGTAAAAATGGTCGCCGGGTCCGGAATTCGACTTTCCTGTAATGGTGTGAAATTTGCCCGTGGTTAAATAAAGATAGCGTCGTAATTCCTTGCCTGCGAAATAGTGCGTAGCGGCATTGGTATCGCAAGCGATATCCGCCAACAGTGAGCAATGCCATCCTGAAACAATAAGGATCAGGACAACGAGCATGCAAGTAAAGGTGCGGCGCATTGTATTTTAAAAAATTAATTCCGCCATGGTGTCAGAGTTGGCAAATATGTCAGACCAATTCAAAGCGTGAAGTAAAAAAGTGAGCAAAATAGGATTGGCATTGCCGCCGGATTCCCCGAAAGTCAACGCCATGATTAATCCCATCGTTCCCTGTTTTCGTAAGTGGGCGGGTTGTGCCATCCTGGCTTGTGCGTTTCTGACCCCAACGCAGGCCGCTGAACCGGTCTTGACCAATGGCTGGAAATTGGTCTGGTCTGATGAATTCGACAAACCCGGATTGCCTGATTCTTCAAAATGGGGCTACGAGGAGGGATTTGTCCGCAACAATGAGAAGCAGTATTACACGCGCGCACGTTCGGAAAATGCCCGGGTGGAGAATGGCAAATTGATCATTGAGGCGCGCAAGGAGGAATTTAACAACGGCCATTACACGTCGGCGAGCCTGACCACACGGGGCAAGGCGAGTTGGACGACCGGACGTGTCGAGGTCCGTGCCAAACTCCCCCGGGGCAACGGCATGTGGCCGGCCATCTGGATGCTGGGCAACGATGTAAAACATGCGGGCTGGCCTGCCTGCGGTGAGATCGACATCATGGAGTATGTGGGATTCGTACCGGAAACGATTCACGCAAACGTCCACACGAAGAAGTATAATCACATGCGCGGCAATGGCCGTGGTTCCACGCTCAAGGTGTCCGCACCGTACGAAGGTTTTCATGACTACGTTCTGGAGTGGCATGCCGATCGTTTGGATTTCTTTGTCGATTCCAAACAATATTTCACCTGTAAGGACGAAGGCACCGGTGAGGACGCCTGGCCTTTTAAAATGCCCGAATACCTGATCCTGAACATCGCCGTGGGTGGTGCCTGGGGCGGTCAGAAGGGGATCGACGACAGCATCTTTCCCCAGCGCATGGAAATCGATTTCGTGCGAGTGTACCAGAAATAGGGATTCATGCACGGTAACCTTCATGGCAATGCCGTGCAATCAATGTTGAATTGGAGGGCGCATGTTGACTTTGGAATGGCTCGCGGAATTGGCGCAAACGCATCGGGAGGCTCTCGGCGCAAAGGTGCGTGAGTTCGATGTGGGCGGGCGCATTCTCGCCTTCAATTCCAAGCCCGCCATCATGGGCGTGGTCAATCTCTCCGCTGATTCCTGGTATCGCGAGAGCGTGTGCCTCTCCACGGATTCAGCAATTCGCCGTGGTCAGGTTCTCGCCGCGCAGGGCGCCGATATTGTGGATGTGGGCGCGGAATCGACTTTGGCGCACGCCGCACGCAAGAACTCCACCGAACAAAACGGTCAATTGCTGCCTGTGGTGAGGGGATTGCACGCGGCGGGAATTCCCATCTCAGTGGAGACTTACGAATTGGAGGTGGCCCGGGACTGCCTCAATGCGGGCGCGTCCGTATTGAATTTAACCCGCGGCGAGAATCTGGAAGCCATTCTTAAAATGGTGGCTGAACACAACGCGGCGGTGGTATTGTGCTTTGTGCAGGGCGAGCATGTACGCGCCGTGGGCGATCTGGAGTTGGGGGAGGATCCCGTGGGCCTGATGCACGAATATTTTGTGCGACGGATTGATCTGGCCGCAAAGATGGGCGTCACCAAAATCATGATCGATCCCGGTCTGGGATTCTATTATCGCAACCTTCAGGACGGCGCCGCGCGGGTGCGACATCAAATGCGGACTTTCGCCAGCAGCTTCCGTTTGCGAAGCTTGGGCTGGCCTGTCTGCCAAGCCCTGCCGCATGCCTTTGAGAACTTTGGCGAGGAAGTCCGGTGTGCGGAACCGTTTTTTGCGGTGCTCGCCGCGCTGGGGAAAACCGATGTCTTTCGCACTCACGAGGTGCCCAGGATCAAGGCGGTTTTGGATACCCTCACCGCTTTTTAGCCTTAATCGCTTACTTGCCGTTTCTTTGCCTGGCAGTATCGAATTTGAATCCATTGGCAAATTTGCAGTGTCGTTCCATTGTCGTTTCCATTTGCGGATTCACCGTGGATGATTAGTTTATGGGATGGCATGGATACTAAATTCGAGTCCGGTTCCAAACGAATCGCAAGACATTGCGAAATAAATACCGCCGCATGAAATATTTGGAAGAATACCGGGATCCCGAAAGCGCCCGCAAATACAGTCAGGCCATTGGCAAGCTGGTGACCAAGCCGTGGACCATCATGGAAATCTGCGGCGGTCAAACGCATTCAATCGTCCGTTACGGATTGGATGAATTGCTGCCCGCCAGTGTGACGCTGGTGCATGGTCCGGGTTGTCCAGTGTGCGTGACTCCCATCGAATTGATCGATAAAGCGCTTCTGCTGGCCGCGCGGCCCGAGGTGGTGCTCTGTTCCTTCGGCGACATGCTCCGCGTGCCGGGTTCACACCTCGATCTGCTCAGTGCCAAGGCCGCCGGAGGCGATGTGCGCATCGTGTATTCCCCATTGGACGCGGTGAAAATTGCCCGCGAGGAGCCATCCAAAGAAGTGGTCTTTTTTGCGGTCGGTTTTGAAACCACGGCCCCACCCAACGCCATGGCTGTGGCCCAAGCCAATAGCCTTGGCTTGAAGAATTTCTCCCTCCTGGTCTCCCACGTATTGGTGCCTCCGGCCATGAACGCTATTTTGAGTTCGTCAAACAACCGCATTCAGGGATTTCTGGCTGCCGGGCATGTATGCACCATCATGGGTTTCACAGAATATGAACCCATTGCCCGGAATTATCATGTGCCCATCGTGGTGACAGGATTCGAACCGCTGGATTTGTTGCAGGGCATTTATCTGTGCCTGAAGCAGCTTGAAGAGGGGCGCGTGGAGGTGGAGAACCAATATGCCCGCTTCGTCCGGCGCGAAGGCAACATTCCCGCCCAAAAATTGATTACTGAGGTCTTTGAAGTGGTGGACCGCCGGTGGCGGGGCGTGGGTATGATTCCCCAAAGCGGCCTCGGCTTAAGACAGCCCTATGAAGGATTTGATGCCGAGAAAAAATTCGGGCTTGCGGACATGCAGGTCGAGGAATCGCCCGAATGCATGGCTGGCCAGGTCTTGCGCGGAATCATAAAACCCCATGATTGCGGCGCCTTCGGAACACGCTGCACGCCCGAACATCCCCTGGGTGCGCCCATGGTTTCCTCGGAAGGCGCCTGCGCCGCCTATTTCCGCTACAGGCAGGTCAAACGCGACGCCCCATCCGCTGCTTGACTCCCGGCTATTCCGCCCTTTTGATGGTTGTGTATTTGCGATTTTGATTGTTTATGAAGCACCTATGAATTCGAAGACAGCCGCGTTTTTTCCGGACTCCGGCCCTGCCTGTCCCATACCCACCAGCGAATACCCGCACATTTTGATGGCGCACGGTGGCGGCGGCAAATTGACCAATCAGTTGATCGAGAAAATATTCCTGCCCGCGTTCAGCAACCCCATGCTCGAATCGCGTCACGACGGGGCAATCCTGTCCATCCAGGACATGCGCCTGGCATTCACCACGGATTCTTACGTGGTAAAGCCATTGTTTTTCCCCGGTGGCAATATCGGTGAACTGGCGGTTTATGGCACGGTCAACGACCTGGCCATGTGTGGCGCCAAACCGCTTTATCTGAGCGCGGGATTCATCCTTGAGGAGGGATTGCCCATGGAAACCCTCTGGCGGATCGTGCAATCCATGAAATCCGCCGCGGTAACCGCCGGCGTCCAATTGGTGACCGGTGACACCAAGGTCGTGGACAAAGGCAAGGGGGATGGAGTTTTCATTAATACGGCCGGCGTGGGACTGGTCGCGCCCGGTCGCGAAATCAGCCCCGGCGGGGTGCGTCCCGGGGATGCCATTGTGCTCAGCGGGGATGTGGGCCGTCACGGAATCGCGATCATGGCGGAACGTGAAGGCTTGCAGTTTGAAAGCAGCATCGTGAGCGATTGCGCGCCCTTGAATGGGATGGTCGAGGCGCTCTTTGCCGCGGGCATCGAAGTGCATTGCCTGCGGGATTTGACACGGGGCGGCCTCGCCACAACCCTGGTCGAAATTGCCGAATCCTCCGGTTGCCGCCTGCGGATCGATAGCCGGGCCATTCCCGTGGAGGAACAGGTTCGCGGCGCGTGTGAAATGCTCGGCCTCGATCCCCTCTACGTGGCCAATGAAGGCCGTTTTACCGCCTTCGTTCCGGCTAAAGACGCCGACCGCGCGGTAAAGATTCTTCAGGCCCACTCGGCAGGAACAAAGGCAACAGTGATTGGCGGTGTGGATACAGAGCAGGACGGTCTCGTCACCCTCGTCAGCGCCATTGGAACCCGGCGTATTATCGATCGCCTCAGCGGCGAACAACTGCCGCGCATTTGTTAAAACCGACTACGCCCCATGATCCAACTCAGTTAACATTCGCTCGGTTTCCGCCAATGGTCCGCGATGATTCTGGACCTTGGCCAGTTGGTGCGCCTTTTGTAAGATTTCCCGCGCAATATCGCGATGTCCCATGGCTATTTCGCATTGGCCCAGCAATATCCACGCGGCCATCCACTCTTTTTTCAGGGCCACCGCGCGGGTCAGGTTCGCCTGCGCCTCCGCGTAATCGCCCGCCTCGTAACAAGCCTTGCCCAGGCTGAACATGGCCAGTTCGTCCTCCGGACATTGTTCGAGAACGGCCTTAAAATGTGCCACCGGATCTTTCATATTTAACGGGGACGCATCAGTATTTCCTCCACAATAACCCGGGCGGGCATTTGAATCACCATGAGCGCGCACTGCGCCACATCGTCGGGCTGGAGCATTTTTTCACGGGCTTCGGCAGTCGGCGGCGCGGGCCGCAATTCCAGCAGCGGCGTATCGATGTCCCCGGGAAAAATCGAGCAGGCGCGAATCCCGATCCCCCGCTCTTCCGCATTGATCGACTGCGTCAAACCGGCCATGCCGCATTTGGACATCACATAGGCGGGACCGGCCTTGGCGCTGGCTTGCTTGGCGGCGTCGGAGACAATATTCACGATGGTACCGGATTGCCGCGCGCGCATCCCCGGCAGAAATGCCTGTGCGCACAAATATGCGCCGGTCATATTCGTCTCCACCAGCAGCCGGTAATTCGCATAACTCAAATCAGCCAGGCAACGCTTGGGCGTGTTCGTACCGGCGGAATTCACCAGCACCTCCACACTTCCCAATGCCGACAACACCCGTTGCGCCATGGCACTCACCTGGACGGCGTCGGTAATGTCGCACGGAAAAATTTCCATGAGCGGCGCGTGCGTTAATGCCAACCGCCGGGTTTCCTCCAGCTTGTTGGCGTGACGGCCAAGAATGGCCACATGCCAGCCTTGTCGCACAAGTCCGAGCGCGATGGCCCGGCCCACGCCGCTGCCCGCCCCGGTGATGACTGCGGTTTTGTTCATAAAACATTTCCTTTGGGTGTCTGCGCCACTTCCACCCATTTCCGCTGTGCGCTGGATTGCACCATGGCATCCATGACCGCCTGCGCGCGCGCCCCTTCCAACAGGGAGGGAACGCACGGCCGCTGATTGCGGATCGCATCGATGAATTCAAAGTCCTGATCGTAACGAAATGTCACCAATGGATCGCCCTCGCGCGGTTGCCGGGGCGAACCTGGCCAGACCAGAAATTCCCCTGGCACGGCCACCGTATCCAAATGGGTGCCGTTGCGGCGTCCGATCTCCAGTTCCAATGGTTTTCCAAGGCTGTAAACAAGCGTGCCTTCAGTGCCGTTGACCTCGCAATAATCCAGGCTGCGGCCCCCCTCCCCTCGTCCAGTGCACAGCTTGCTGCTCTCCATCACACCCGTCGTCCCATTCTCAAACTCCGCCAGTGCTGCCACCCAATCGTCCAGATCGGATTTTTGCCCGCCCCGCGTGTCGATAAACCGTTTCAAACTCGCTGAAACACGCGCAATCGGACCCACCAGAAAATGCCCGTAATCGATCCGGTGCGAAAGCATGTCCCCCAACTCCCCCGTCCCGGCCATCGCCGCGGATTGCCTCCAGCCCAATGGACGCGCACCCCAGTCTTGAAAACGCTGCACCCGAAAATGCACCGGCTGGCCAATGTGCCCCGCCCTCACCAGATGCGCCATATACCGCATGGCGGGAACAAATCGATATGTGAAGGCCGTCATGTGGCGCACTCCCGCCTTTTCCGCGGCCTCATACATTTTCGCAGCCTCATCGAAATTCATCGCGATCGGCTTTTCGCAAAAAACATGCTTCCCCGCTGCCACCGCCTCCAGCGTGATGGGCCCATGCGTCAAATTGGGCGTGGCAATGATCACCGCATCCACGTCCTCACGCCGAAGCACCTCCTGGTATTGCGTCGTGGTCGTGGTAACCCCGGTTTTTTGCGCTGCGTTTGCCAGCGCCTGCGGATTGCTGTCGCACAACGCCACAATTCGCGCCCCGGGGCACAACGCCAATCCGGGAACGTGGTTGGCCAGGGCAATCCCTCCGCAACCGATCAGGGCAATTCCAATGGTTTTCATGGCAATTCAACAATTATTCACAGAAACCGATGGCGTAAAACCATCGTTAACGGGATGCGCAATGATGAGCCGGTTCGGTGGTAATTGGCAACCCCGAAAGCAGTTCGCATTAGTCATTTTGCCATTGTCGTTTGAAGACGTTCAAGACCGCCCCAAGGAGGGTATTAAATGAATTTGAGGCGCCTTGATCAAAGCCAGAAGGCGCGTGTGCTCCTGCAGCGCCAATTCTTCGCATGCTTGTTTTGTGAGCAATGCGGACAATGGAAAACCACAATCCAATTCGATCCGCACAAGCGGACCTTCGGGAGTGATGCTTCGCACCACTGCGGCCAGGCGGTTGCGTGGACTGGAATGACCTGCCTCGTCCTTCGACAAAATAATGTCTTCGGCGCGGATGCACACGTAAACAGTCGTTGTGCCGGAAGGCAATGATTCCGAGAGGGCAGTCAATTGAACATCGCCCACCACCACAGTCGCCAGACTGTCGGAAACCTGTAACACGCGACCGGCCAAAACTGTTTCAGTGCCCACAATGCCAGCCACCGCCACGCTGGCCGGATGATTGAACACTTCACCCACCGATCCGCTCTGCAAAATATGTCCATCCGCAAGGACCACAATCCGATCCCCCAGCGCGAGCGCTTCGATCCGGTCATGCGTGACGAGAATGGTTGGAATGCCGAGCTTGAGCAGCAGGATGCGAAGCTCACCGCGCAAGCGCAGGCGTGTGGGTGAATCGAGCGCGGCCAGCGGTTCGTCGAGCAGCAGCAAACCGGGCTGCCGCACAACGGCCCGCGCCAGGGCCACACGTTGTTGTTGCCCTCCTGACAATTCACTTGGACGACGTTGCTCCAAACCGTCCAGCCCGAGCCAGTTCACCGCTTGCGCCACGCGTTGTTTTTGTTCCGGCTTTGGCAGCGCGCTCAGACCATAGGCGATGTTCGACTCAACGGTCAGATGCGAAAACAGGGCGTAATCCTGCGGCACAAAACCGATATTCCGCATGCGTGTTGCCAGGACGAAGTTTTGCGTGGCGTCAAACCAGGTTGTTTTGCCAAAACGAATCGTCCCTTCATCCGGCCGCTCCAGTCCCGCCAGGCATCGAAGCACGGTTGTTTTTCCAGAACCCGAAGCTCCGAACAGCACGGTGATGCCGTTGCCAATGCTCAGATGATCCGCGCAAATCGCCGGACCACCTGAATATTTTCTGGTAAAACTGGCGTGCAGTTCTTCGCTCATGTTTTGCTCCGCAAAAGTTTTTCGCTCATCAAAACGGCGAAGAATGCGATGACCGTTGAAACACCCGCC
This sequence comes from Verrucomicrobiia bacterium, assembly GCA_963664225.1. Lineage (GTDB taxonomy): Bacteria > Verrucomicrobiota > Verrucomicrobiia > Limisphaerales > UBA1319. Next base: position 4,421,839 of record OY760937.1, on the reverse strand, counting down.
AGCAGCCAGGCGTGCCCGTCGTCACCTAGTTGGACGGCTTGATAGATCGCCACGGGGAGTGTGGTGGTCTGCCCGGGTATGTTGCCCGCGACCATGATCGTCGCGCCAAATTCGCCCAATGCGCGGGCAAACGCCAGCAACGCGCCAGCCGTTACGCCGCGCCGCGCCAGGGGAAGCGTGATCGTAAAAAAGATTCTCCACTCGCCCGCGCCGAGTGTGCGGGCCAGTTGCTCGAAAATGGGATTCACCTCCTCGAACGCGGTCCGCGCCGCACGGACAAACAGCGGCAGGGACATGACCGCAAGCGCCAGAATCACCGCGCGCCAGGTGAACACCACGTCGAGTCCAAATTGCTCGTGCAACCAGTGGCCGAAAGGTCCGCGACGTCCAAATAACTTCAATAACACCAGCCCCGTGACAACAGGCGGCAGAACAAGCGGCAGCGAAACCAGTGTCTCCACAATGACTTTTCCACGCCATTGATATTTCGCCAGCAACCAGGCCAGCGCCAGGCCAACCGGCAGGATCAGCGCCATGCTGCCCAGCGCCATTCGCAATGTGAACCCGACAAATTGCCACTCCCCGCTGCTCATTTGCTGCGCGCCGTTTCGAGCACGATGAATCCGAACTTCTGAAACACCGCGGCAGCATCCGATAGAGCAAGGTATTTGTAGAATCTTTTGGCCGCTTCCGGCTGCGGCGAATCTTTGATGAGTGCCAGCGGGTATCTTATTTCCGGGCCGTCCCCTGCTGGCACTTCAAAAACCACCTTCACTTTTTTGGAAATCCCGGCGTCGGTCTTATAGACAATGCCCGCCTCGACATTGCCTGATTCCACGGCGGCCAGAACGGCGCGGACATTTTCGCACGGGACAATCTTCGGTTCAACCGCCTGCCACAAACCGAGTTTATCCAGGTATTGCTTTGCGTAAGTCCCGGCGGGAACAAGCTTCACTTCGCCAATCGCGAGCCTGTGGACCGCGGCATTGGTCAAATCGATGGCCGAATGAACCGTCGAACCATCGGGCGGGCCAACAATGACAAGCGTATTGCCGAGAAGGCTTTTGCGCGACGCGTCCACAAGCAGTTGTTTCATTGCGAGGGGGTCCATCCTGGCCTCGTCGGCGGAAATGAAAACGTCGGCTGGCGCGCCTTCCTCGATCTGGCGCGCAAGAGTGCCGGAGGCGGCGAAATTGAAAATGATTTTATCACCCGATTGCCTTTCATAATGCGCGGCAATCTGCTTGAGCGCATCCGCAAGACTTGCCGCCGCGAAGACGGTCACTTGCGCGGCACGCAGGTTTACCGTCATCAATAATCCAACCAACAATGTCAGGAGTGTTTTCATTTTGTTCGTGCTCATGGAAAACTGAAAGCCAAGCCCAATCTGTGTATGAAACCAGTAAGTGTCACCTCGTCTTTTGAGTTAGTCCTCACTATAGACACTAAATCCATGCACCCAATTCTCAACCTGGGGAGCTTGTTATGCAAGGAGGACTCTTGAATGCTAATTGCCAATTGAGGAATTACTTCAGCATGGACATCGCCGTTAAGTAACCCTCTGCCCTCCATTCTGCAGCCAGGTCTTGATGAATCCCATGCCGACCGACTCTTAATTGAGCCGCGCCTGCGGATGCCTCCCCCGGGAAATGCTTTTATTGTTTCACTGAAAGCCGGATCGCATTAGAAATCGACGAGGCGGAATAATAAGATGAATCAAAACTCTCCAAGCAGTCTCGATCGAACTTTGGCGAAAGCTTGCCTGAACTGTCCGATATGTCGGCAGGCTCGAATGAAGCAAAAAGGCCTGGCCTTCGAGCTAACCAGCCGGGTGGAAAGGCATTTATGTCCTTGCTGCCGGGCGTATGAACGGGTGTATGGGCGGAAGGCGCACGAACCGTTTCCCAATCCAGATCTGCGCTGAGGCACTTGATTAATGGCATCAATTCATCTGTTTCCGCCTGCCGCGCCATCGTAAATGCTGTCGTTCTTTGGTAGCTTTGTCGTCGAGGTCTCAATTGCTAATCCCATGGGAGTTCCCCCGGCTTTGCCGGGGAGGCTCCCGGAGTTTGACAACTCCGGGAGTGACTTGAGAATCCGAGTTGTGAACCGCTCAAGGTCAACAACAGGAAACTCAAGTGATGAACGAATATGAGAGTCTTAACCATACGAAGTGGGAATGCAAATACCATGTGGTATTCATACCGAAATACCGGCGCAAAACGCTATACGCATCGCTGCGCAAGCACCCGGGCAGCCTGTTCCGGGAGTTGGCGCGGCATAAGGAAAGTGAGGTTGGGGAGGGGCACCTGATGGTCGATCGTGTGCACATGCTGCTGTCGATACCTCCGAAATACTCGGTGTCGCAAGTCATGGGGTATTTGAAGGGCAAGAGCGCCATTCACATTGCCCGGACATACGGAGGGAAACGGCGGAACTTTGTGGGAGAGCATTTTTGGGCACGGGGCTTTTGGGTGTCGACCGTCGGACGCAACGAGGCTGCCGTGCGGCTATACATTCAAGAACAGGAAAAGGCAGACCAGCGCCTCGATCAACTGGGATTGTTCGGGAGCGAAAGCCGCTTCGAGCGGCTCCAAGATTAACCCGCTTTGAGCGGTTCACAATTTCAAGCCTCCGGCTTTGCCGGAGGTTGATGACTATGTTTGCAATGTGGCTGGAGTTTGCCGCTATGCAACCCATAACATCTTTCCCTCCATTCTTGGTCCACCCTGAGCCTAATCTCGCAGCAAATGCCAGATGGGAGTAAACTCAAAAACCTCTGAACCAGATTCTGCGTACATACAAAAGGCGCGGAACAGTCCGCGCCCTTAACGAAAGAGTTAATTGAATTGCTGGCTTACTTGCGGCGGCGATAGGTGGCCATACCGAGCCAAGCCATACCAGACATGATCGCCAATTGAACCGTTGTAGGCTCGGGAATGGCGGTAACTTGAGCGCCAAAGTTGGCAATGGGGCTGCCTGGCAGCGAGAGACGCTTCAAAGTCCAAACGCCATTCTGTTTTTCCCAGAAATCATCAAAGCTGGATCCGACCGTGGGAGGATTGTACCAAAGTAAACCCGCTGATTCACCGGATTCAACCCCGCTGAATTGGACTGTCCACGATAAATCGGTCGTGACATTCAGTCCCAATCCGGTGACGTCAAACTGATTGTAACCGGTGGCAATGGACTGCATGCCGCTGTCATAAATTAACGTTCCGATCGAGCTGGCTGTCGCGTTATTATAAATACGCAACTCCGCCTTTTCATTTCCACTGGCGTTATGTGCAAGATAATACTCAAAATTGAACTCCGTTACATAACGGTCCGTGGAAGCCGCATCCAGCTTGATTTGATCACCAAACTCATTGGTGGATAAATAATCCTGACCCAAATAAGTGGTAGAGTTGTTATAAACGATACTCGCCTGTGTGGTGACGCAAAAAGCCACCGCTGCTGAGAGAATCGCTAGAACCTTTGTGTAGGGCTGCATATTTTTATTCATAACTCTTTCTTGTTTAACAAATTACATTCGAAACCCAAACCGACCTCAAACACCCATCCAGCTTTTGAACTCCTATTTATTGTATTTCGGGTTCCAAGTCAAGCGCATAACACTTCTTTTTATTCTTTTTTTAAAATATTTTTCGATTGCGAACGAAAAACATGTCAAATCTCTTATGACGCTTAAATTGCCCGACGATTGTTTTTAAGTCAAGCGCAATTAACACATTAACAACGATTTTGCGACGCTCGCTGATTTGATCGAGACGATGCATTGCTCAAAAATCGCAACCGTTGTTTTGATTCATTTGGCCGGAACGGCATTGGTTGCGTTGCCCGGTGTCACCTCGAGTTGCCGGGGAGCCGTTTCAGGTTTTTTAGTGGTCGAATGCCAGTACCAAGCTGCGCAGGCGGCTAGAATGATGACAACTGCAAGCGTGATCCACCCTTTGGCGTGACTTTTCTCCGCATAAGGATCGTCCAGCGTGCGTTCCGCGTTGGGAGGCAGCTTGGCCACGCTGGTCAACGCCCCGCCAAATGGGATGTTGATTTTCACCCGACCGTTCACCGCCCAGCCATTCGCATCCAGAATCGGCCCCAGGTTGCGCTGGCGAAGCTTAAGCCAGGCAATCAAGATCGAAGGCCCGGAAATCAAGAGCATGATCGCGACCAGAGCCACCGGTTTTTGCCACAGGGGCAATGTCATGAACGCGCCCAGAATCGCCGCAGCGGCTGTTCCAATGGCTCCCAAGGCCAGGCCGATGGCGGCAAAAATACCGACCGTTTTGCCCACATCGAACGCCTGCTGCGCCACTGTGGGCTTACCTTCCTGCACGCCCTGGGCCGTAGCCGCCATGCCTGCCTGAGCTTTTTCCTGCATGGCCTTATCGCGAGCCGCCGCGCTCTTTTCCAACTGGTCCTCGATCATTTTGGCCACCTTTTTGTAGGGCGCCCAAAAGGCCTGCCGGACACTGATGGGATGCTCTATAATTTTGACGATCGTGGCATCCCAATCGTTGCCCGCGCGGTCAAAAAAGACACCGTTGCGGCCCACCAGAAGCTGGTCGGAATCCCCTCCAGTAAACGCGGCCGCGATGGTCATTTTTTCGCTGCCTCCGCGCTTCACGCAATCGCAATAAGCCAGATAAGTTTTGGACAGCGAAGCCAGGGTACCGTGCCTGGCCATGTCGTCCACCCTGACGCACAATTCGCAGGCGCGCCCGTCCAAATAGAGCGTTCCTGCCTGGAACACGGCTTTGCGCTTGCGGCTGTAAAAATCGGCAAACGACACGAAGTTGTTCAAAAGCTGATACAGATCCCGGTAATAGCGGACCAATTGATCCACCTCAGTGATGGCTCCCGCCTCTGCTTCCAACGCCTTGTCCCGGGCGATCAGTTCCCCAATGGTCTTCCGGGTCTTGCTCGAGAGTATTTCGCGCACACGTGCCAACCCCAACTTCTCAACCGCGCCCCCTGCTTTGGCCGTTGTCCAGGCCTGGTAAGCGGCAAATCGCGCGCCAAGGTCGATCCATTCCTCAACACGCAACGAGGTTTTCTCCCCGAGTATGGGCCGAACCACCTCCTTCTGGAATTTCGCCATCGAATCGGCCCAGGCGGGATTGATGCCCTCTTTCAACGGCAATGGCTTATCCATGGCGACGCGCGCCAACGGAAAACCCGAAACTTCGGAAGCGCTAAAGCTCAAGTCCTTTGTGGTCAGCGCCAGAAAGTCTGACTCCTGACGGTTCATCGCAGCGACCATCCGCTCGTCGAATGCGGCCAGTCTGCATCGCGCAAAATAATCGTCCACCTTGGGCTTGACTGCCAGCAACACTTGCAAGGCAGCGTCGGTCCCCTCTCCCAATGGCAGAATCTTCGCCGCATCCTTTTCCGCCGTTTGCTTCCAGTTGTCATAGGCCGTCAATTCCGTAAAAAACTGGTCCAACTTGTCCTGGGTAACGCCTGTCTTGCCGCTTCGATCCAACGCCCCACCCAGGCAGTCAATGATATTCTGAATCACCCCCTGGACTGCCGCGTCTTCCGAAGAATCTGCGGGAACTATCCCATCTCCGTTAAATTTTGTTTGCGCAAAAATCCGCGCTGTATCCATCGTATCGTCCACGCTGATCGTCGGAGCATCCGCCTTTCCCAGGTTCGTTAGAATCTGCCGCGCGGAGGCCAACGCTCGTTTTCCCTCATCACATTGATCGTTGATCGATTTGAGCGGCAATTCAGAAGCGCCGTTCTTGATTTCAGACACATCCTTTAAACGCGCGGCAATCCACTTCACAGCAGCAACTATTTCAGGGGCGCGAACCCGTCCGTCCTTGTCTGTGTCGATCAGCGCCAGTGTCTTTGTATCCAGCTCCAAGCCCTTGACCGGACAGCTCAGAGCCACCCACAGTTTTTTATCCAAAGCATCGAGGGAAAGGATGTCCCCGGCATTATCGAGCCGGACCTGATCGGTCCCCCCCGCTGAAAAGAAGCGCCAGATATGATTACTCGAAACGCCATTAGTCTGAGCCATAAAATTGTATCCTTTTTGCTTTGGTTGCTATCCTGCCCGTCTTGAACGCTTACCAAGCGTAATAGATTTATGTCCTTCTGTCAATTTGATTTCCTATTGGACCCATTCTTGTTGCCGGATTGACAGCTCCGCCTCATGCCGCTTTTTATCGGCCGGGGATAGGTTCCAAACCTGCTGCCCAGGCGGTCCCGCGCCTATACAATGCCGCTACCCCTGGCACCGTGATCGCCTTCAAATCATGGCCCAGCACCGAGTGGAACACCCGGCCTTTGCCATAATTCAAAACAAACGCCATCGGATAATCCTTGCCGTCCACGCTCGAGCGGGCGCTGGCCAGAACATGGATTGCGCGCGATCCCGCCAGACAGGTGTAGAGCTCGTCATCCGTGTCAAACACCTCCATACCGCGAGTAATCGGATGATCGCCATCGGTGATCTTGACCTGGAAAATGCCGCGCGGATCGTGCGGACGCATCTTCGGGTCCCACGCCCGACCAGCCAGATCCGCAAATCCCGGCCAGTCCTGCCAGGCGCCGCATGCAAAATGAACCAGCACCAACCCCTTGCCGCCCTCCACAAAACGGCGCAAATTCTCGCGCGCCTTTGCGCCCGGAGACGCCTGTTCCCAGTTCATAAAATGCAATACGACAACATCGTATTGCGCCAGGGCCTCGGAATCCAAAAAGCGAGGGTCCTCCACGGAAACGACTTCAAGACGCGCGTCCTGCCTCAACCCCGACGCCAGCGCGGGCGCAGTAAGCCTCCAGGGATGACCTGGATAATCCTGGCCGGTTACCAAAAGAACCCGCGCGTGGTTATTCGTCAAATCCCCGGCCTGCGTTAATCCCGTGGCCATGAGCGATATTGACAGGAAAAATCCGAACAGGCTCATGATTCTTCCACTGCGATGCTGAAGTTTGGTTTTCATATAGAGCTGCAATTCCAATGGGCCCGCCATGGTTGTGAGCATTGGTTTAATCCAACTCACCAACAACGTCCAGATGGATTTCGACTAAAATGTCCGCACATTCACGCGTACATAAAAGAGGCCGGACTTTTGAAAGTCCGGCCTCTCGTGATTTAAGTTAATCCGGTTATCCCGGGTTTACTTCCTCAGTTGGAAGTACTTATTACCGCTCGTAGCCGGTAATGTCACCGTAACCACCCCGTTGGCGGTCACAGGAGCGGTTGCTTCAACAGCCCACGTTCCAAGGATCGTGGCTGAGCTGTAGAGCTGGAAGCCAGCACCCTGCGTGGCATCCCAGGTAATGACCAGGTTGGTCGTGGACCGTTTGGCCGTCATCGTCGGTGTTTCCACCGTTCCGCCCGTCGTCAGCGAGTAGTCGCGGAACTCAGCCACCGTGTTCGTGCCGCCATTGTCATGAGCCGTGGCGCACAGACCCACCAGCATCTTCGCCGGATATGGGTTGTTTGTGCTGATCGTGACAGAAGCCAACTGTACCCAATCCACACCGTTGGTGCTCTTGAAGGACGTAACCACCTGTCCGACGCGGGTCAGCTTGATCCACGCGTTGGGATAGCTCACAGGAGTGACACGGGCGATTTCACCCGGGGCATTTGCGCTGGCACCGTTTGTCTCGGCACGGTAGTTCGGCTCCCAGACATTGGCACCTGCGGTCGGATCGACCACGGTGTTGTAGTTACGTGAACCCATATCCAGGGACTCGCGAATCATCAAGCCAGCCTTCGACCATGTGGAGGTGAACAGCAGGCTTTCAACGCGAACCTTCGCTTCGAAGTCGCCAGTCACTTCTTTATAGGTGAAGTGGAAGCCATCATGCGTTTCCCAAATGTCGGAACCGCCGGCTTTGACCGTGAACACGCCCTGACCGAGCGCGACCGTCGAACCCACATATATGGGATCGCTGAAGAGCGCGCTGTTGGTCGGATTGACTGTGCCCACATCCTTGGACGTGAGATCATTGAATATGATGGTCCCTGTGGTATTCGCTGCCGTATTGGCCACAAGATCCTTCACGCCATCCACTTTAACCGTGGCGCCGCTCACGACAGCCGCGTTCAAAGCCAGGGCCACTGATTTGAGGTTGGGCAGCAGTGTTGCACTGGTAACAGTCGCTCCCGACACCGTGTAGTTTGCGGCGACCGCTGCGCTTGCAGGATCCACCAACTCGTCAAACAACACACCGACAGTTGTGGGTGCGCTTGTCAATGTTCCCGCCGAAACAACCACCGGGGCGGCTGAATCTGCAGTCACCGTCAAAACGGCCGGGGCGCTTGTCACGCTCAGACCAGGAACATGCACCACAGCTTGGAAGGTGCCGCTGTCGGCGATTTGAGCCAATGGAATCGTGTAGGTGGCGCTGTTGCCATTGCTGGCCACATTCACACCATTACGCTGCCATTGATAGGTCACCGTCTCGGTCTGACTGAACTGCGATGTGGCGTTCGTCACCGTCAGCGAGAAACTCGCCGGGCGGTTTTCTGTCACCGTCACAGCCACAGGCTGCTGACCGATCTTGATGCTGGCCAAGCCGGGATCGACCCGTTGTGAACCCATGGCGCTGCCAGGAATGACCACGATGTTCGTGTTTGCACCTGGAAGAACCCAACCCACGGCGCAACCATCGCCACCACCGCCCTCTTGATAGATCGCCATGATGTAATATTTCTGACCCGCAACCAGCGGAATCAAGTCCGAAGGATGAGCAGCTGCATTACCCCATTCGCGTTGGCCTGTCGCGCCATTCACATAGGCAACGAACGCGTCACCTGTCGTGGCGTTTGGAATCCAGTTGCCGATAGTATCGTCCGAGCTCACATAGAGCTGGCTGCTGTCATCGGAAGCGATGTAGAACCGGTAATTTCCGGAGACGGGAGCGGTCACCACACTGGCGAGACGCGCGCCGTAGTTGTCACCAAATTCCCAGCCCGGAGTCTGGAAGTCGGGAGCGGCGATTACCCGGTCCGGTGTGCTGGCCTGGTACTTGACGCTATTCGTCAACGCACTAAGACTGCCAATGCTGTCATAGAACTCAATGACGAGCTTGACCGCAGAATCCGTCACATAAGCGTTGAAGGAGGCCTTCACATTAACCATCGGGTTGCCAACAGCGTCGGTCACGTTGTTGATGTTCACGGTGTAGAGCTTGCCTTCGGTCTGGGGAACGGTGGTCAGAACCACCTGCGTTGTGGTGCCAAAGTTGGGATCCACAGTCGGCGTCACCGCTGTAATCGTAAGCCCGCCATCGACCGAGAAGGACGACGCCACCAGTGTGGCGGCATTGAGAGGCTCCGAGAAGTTGATCGTGATGGTATTCAACGTGGCACTTCCGTGGATTGAAGTCACAGTAGGAACCACATTATCAGGCGCAACGGTCACCTGGCAGGCCGTGCTCTTGATGGACGGGAAACCAGGGAGCGAAACTTCGCACTGATAGAGGCCACCCTGGTACAGTTGAGCCAGGTCGATGCTCAAGACTGGGCCGGTTACTCCCTTGATGGCGGTATCACCCGTGATCTCGGCGCCGTCCTTGGTCCAGTGATAGACGAACAACACGTTGTTCGTGATGACATTGCCTAAAATGGTCGCCGTGGCTGACGCGGAAAGCGAAAGCTTGGTATTTTCGACCACCGTCAGTGTGGGAGGAAGATTCGCACTAATACTCACCACATAATCCGGAGCCGTCAAGGTGGAGTTGAAGCGATAGGCCTTGATCGAGTTCGCATTGGCCGGATCGTTGATCAGCGTGCGAACGCCGGTCACGGGATCCACCGAGAACCACTCGAAGCCGAAACCGCCACCGCCCTGTTCATACGTCAGACGGAACGGATAGACACCATCCACCGGAGCCACGAAGTCGAAGGTCGTGTCAGTAGCACCACGACCGCCGCTGAATTCTCCGAGAACCGTGCCGATCTTCTCACCGGAATTCCCGGGCAGTGAGCCTTCGGTCACCCGGAAGCCGTCATCGCTGTTCACACCCATGCGGTAGAACCCGCGTTTGAGGGCGAGATAAGTCACGGTTTCCGTTGCCAGGTTGGCCGCACTCGCGTCCACAATGCCCGCGCCAAACGCCGTCGAGAAGAGCGTATCGCTCCCGAAGTTGCCCGAGCTGCCATTGCCGTTATAATTGATCACCTGGGATGAGAAATCCGCAGAACTGTAGATGATCGGATACACACCCGCCAGGGTGTCTTCTGTCCATTGGGTCGTATTCGCGCTGCCGTTGCTGGTCTGGACCAGACGGGTCGTGAATCCAGGGGTCAGGCCGGTTCCCACCGCCTTGGCGTCCGCAACGGGGAGAATTGAGTAGGTCCCTGTGACCGTGAATTGCCAGGTGTTGGTGAACTTGTTCGGCGTGGCCGCGTTATCCGCATAGATCAGCGTCACGGTATGCACGCTGCTCGCAGGAAAGATGTTCGTCGATGTATAGGTGACCTGCAGGGCGCCGGAGACGGTGGCCTTCTGCAACAAGGACGTCACATCGTTGGTGTCGAATGTCATCTGCACCGTGGAAGCGTTGACCTTGGTGTCACGATCCGTGATCGTGGCAACGACATCCGCAATAGGCGTGATACCCGTTGCGTTCGGCGCCGGGTAAACTTGCGATACAAACGGAGTCAATGTGCCGGGGTCCGCGACAGGCACTAACGAGAAGAAGTTCACGTCAACGGAACCAGAGAGTTTCGTAAAACGGAGCGTTTTCACACCAGCGGTAAGGCGCTGAATGATCATGTTACCAAAGGCATCCGTAAGAGGCCTGAAGGCAAAGATCTCGTTGGAACCCACATTGGGCACTAAAACGAGACCCGCCGGAGAGGTGGTCTGGTTGGCAGCGGTGGCGCTGCTGGTCACCCAATCCAGGCGCGTCACACTGTCGGCGCTGGAGGAAATGCGGGCGTAGGGTTGGAATGTTCCAGCGGGGAACGTGCGGGTGTAGTTGAGCCATTCCTGGTCGTCAATCCAGCCCACCGCGTAATCAATGGCCAATGCATCGCCTGCGGTTTGAGCATCCACATAAACCTGGCGAACGATCTCAGATACCATTGTTTTTGTTCCAACGATTTCACCTGTTTGCGTGGCGGTGTCGTATGCGCGGTAATCATGGTTTGCACCGCCTTCGGTGGGATCGTTCTCGTCGATCCCGCGTGTGCCTACCTTGTTAATATAAGGTGACAAAGTGCCAATGGGCGGATTATCAGCATACTTTCCGGATTCATAATTGAAATCTTCGGCTTCGATGCTGAAGTTGTCCTGTTTCATGGTGTCAAAGGACCATGAAAGGCTTGAATCCTGGCCATCCACGCTGAACACCCTCGCCACGATTGTATAAACCTTGTTGTACTCGAGGGAAAGCGGCACAGAAACCGTGCGCAGGCTGGCGGAACCGCCAATCACCAAACCAGCCGTCTGACTGACGCCGTTGACGGTCAGGCTGATCCCTGTAGTGCCGATGCCCACGGTGGACTTCGCATTGAAAGTGACCGTCGCATTGGTCGCCACATAGGAAACCCGGTTGTCAGGAACCATTCCCGAGATTTCCGGCGGAGCGGCGGTCGGAGCCACTGTAAGGGAAGGAAGACCAGCGGACTTCAAGAGGAAATAATCGCATTCGAACTCCGCCTGCCCGCTGGCGCTGCCCGCCGTAAGGCCGGCAAAACCGGTGCGCGGAGGAGTCGAGGTGTAAGCCCAAACCGTCATCCAGTCTGCGGGTTCCGGTGTCAAACCGTCCGCAGCCCAGATTTTACCATAAGCCGTGGGGGTGCCAGTGCTGCCACTGGTGTTGGTGTGCGCCACGCGCATCCAGTACCAGGCGCCCTGTTCCCATTTGAAATCGCCATTATTACCCCAGGAGCGCAAATCGTCCAGGAATCGAAGGTGTTTTCCTGTCAGACCGTTTTCATTGAAATCACGGAAGTGATAATCGATGCCGCGGCTGAAATCACCGCCGGCGGCGGCCGTAACCGCCACACCAATACCGCCACGAGGACCATCCCCAGTGCCGAAATTGGTCACACGAAAGCGCGCGAGCACTTCCTGGTTGTTGTGGTCATATGTTGGCCCCGTAAGCAAAAGATGGTTGGGATCCCCAGCCACTGTGCCGACATGAAGCACGCCCTTGCCATTCAAGGTATAGACATTGGCAGTATTGCCCGAATTCACCACCTGCCAGGCGCTGCTAAGCGTGGTACCATCGAACTGCTCCTGATAACCATTGACGGTTTGCCCGTAGTCTAGCGGATAGACCTGCGCTTGAAGAGCGGCGGCAGGCATCAGCATGGCAACACCCAATGTTTTCAGAGTCGTTCGCACCATTGCGCGATAACTCCATTTTTTCATCATATATTTCTCCTTAGTCTCGGATTAGGTCAGCTTTTTATCGGTTGTTTAACTACATTGAAGGAACAGGTTAGCTCAAAATTTAGCGTTTTTAAAAATAAATGCAAGCCTGCAGTGTACATTTTTAGGCCAGCCCCAAAAATAAACATTTTGCTGGCTATTTCATCCAATGAGCGACGCATTGACTCTTTTACTCCTCCCTTCAAATCCGGTCACCGTATGTTTATTCGCAAACTGCATCCGAAATCGCTTCTTTCGATTGCCTAAATCCGTAGTTTGCTTATAAGAAGGCCTCAACTGAACATGGTTTGAACAAATGAACGAAGTAATTCAACTGGATCAGTTGCGCGTGGTTTTTAAAACCCGCAATGGCGCCGGCGGCGACAAAATAGCGCTGGCGGGCCTTTCCCTATCCGTCAACCAAGGGGAAGTCTTCGGCTTTTTGGGTCCGAATGGCGCCGGGAAAACCACCACCATGAATGTCCTTCTTGGATTTGTAAATCCTTCTGGTGGAAATGCCTATCTTTTTGGAGTCAACGTCCGGGATCCCATTGCGCGCCAACGTATTGGTTATCTGCCCGAATTGACCTATTACTACAAATTCCTCACAGCCGAGGAACTGCTCCGATTTTACGCGCGCATCTTTAAAATTCCCCCTTCGGACGCTGAAAACCGCATCGAGCAGGTCCTCAAACTGGTCGAACTGGATCACGCCCGAAAACGCCCCATCAAGACCTATTCCAAAGGCATGCAGCAACGCGTCGGCCTGGCCCAGGCCCTCATCAACCAACCCGACCTGCTGATACTGGATGAACCCACCAGCGGCCTCGATCCTTTGGGACGCATGAAAGTACGTGAAATTATCCAACGATTGAAGGACGAGGGCAAAACCGTCTTTTTCTCATCGCACGAACTTGGCGAAGTGGAAACCGTCTGCGACCGCGTGGCCATTCTCCACAATGGCCAACTCAAGGTTGCGGGTCGGGTGGATGAGTTGATGGCCCAATACCAGACCAACCTGGAACAGGCCTTCCTAAAAATAATCGGTTACGTAAAGGCTTAATCATCAATGAATACGGTTCTGGCAATTTCAATGGTCGTCATCAAGGAACTGTACAGGAGAAAAGATTTTTATGTCCTGTTCGTCCTGACCGCTTTGATGACTCTGGGAATGGGATCGATCAACTTCTTCAATGACGATCGTATCGTACGCTATCTCAAAGAGATCTGCCTCCTGTTAATCTGGATATCCGCACTGGTCATCGCCATGGCCACCGCCGCCCGTCAACTTCCAACGGAAAAGGAAAACCGAACCATTTTTCCGCTTCTGGCCAAGCCTGTTAGCCGTGCGCAAGTCATTGTGGGTAAATTCCTTGGATGCTGGATCGCGTGTGGATTGGCGCTTCTCGTTTTCTACGTCTTTTTTGCAATACTGAGCGGCGCGCGCGAGCACAATTGGCCCCTGGTCAATTATTTTCAAGCCCTGTGGATGCATTGGTGGATGCTTGCCGTGGTGATCGCCCTCACTCTCCTGGGTTCGGTGACCTACTCCGCCGTCTCGGCCAACATCACCATCACCTTTATCATTGTAACAGGCATACTGTTGTTGGGAAGGCATTTGCATAAAGTAGCCATGCGCATGGCCGAACCCTCCCAAACCATCCTCGCCGTCCTATATTTTGCGATTCCTCATCTTGAGTTTTTCGACGTGCGCGACCTGATCATCCATAATTGGGGACTCATTCCGTGGTGGGCATGTGGCGTTGCAACTCTTTATGCCGCAGTTTATTCCGCGTTGTTTCTCATGCTCACTTGGCTGATATTTCGTCGGCAGGCATTGAATTGACCATGGCTGCAACATTCAGGACATCCTCAACTCGGAGCGCGGTCCCGATTTCCATCGGCTGGTTCATCGCGCTGCTGCTGAGTCTTTGCTTCACCCTCGCCACCTGCCTGCAAGTGTGGTTCCAACAATGGGCTGGCGGACGCGCCGACTCGGCGAGCGTGTTGAACGTGCTTGTCGGAGACAGTCGCGAAATGTTTGCAGGCTATTTCTTCGAACGCGCCGACGTCTATTTTCACTCGGGATTTTATCCCAGCATCTTTGACCGGACTGAAAAAAACGGCAAATCCGAGATGACCGAATCACAAAAGGAGCCTTCCACAGGCCCTGGGGAGGGCCAGACGTCCCATAAAGAACACGACCACGACGACTTGCCGGACTTCATGAAAGCGCCCGCCAATTGGATCGATCGAATGGATCGTTATTTTCATCCCTCAAGCCATGTGCATCTGGAAAAAGTCGGCGAAGCCCGTGAAATTCTCCCCTGGCTGCGCATTGCCGCAGAACTGGATCCACACAGGGTCCAACTCTATATCACGACAGCTTTTTGGCTCAGACGAAACATGGGTAAAGACACCGAGGCCGAACAGTTTCTACGGGAAGGGTGGAAAGCCAATCCAGACAGTTACGAAATCCTTTTCGAACTCGGAACGATTGAGGAGGAATACCATAAGGAACCCGACCGGGCCCGGAATTTCTACGAAGCCGCCTTGCGCAAGTGGCGATCGATTGAAACAGGGAAAGCGGAACCAGACCGGTTTTCATTGGATAGAATCGTCTCCAGACTGGCATTGCTCGAAGAGACTGCGGGAAATCTTCAGAGGGCCCTTGAATATATGAATGTCTGGAAATCCGTCTCTGCTTCACCAGATGCCGTTCAGGAGCGCATCGACGCGCTCAAAACCAGAATCGAGAAAAGCAGCAAACCCTGAACTAAAGACGCCACCAGCTTTTGCCGCTGGGAGTAGTGTCGGCGCTGGCAGTGGTGGAACGTTCCTGATTACGGTAATGGTTGACCAGAAGTTGGCTGCGCGACGCGGTTAACGCCATGATGAATTCATCGTAACTCTGATAGCGATCTTCGGGCCGCTTCGCCATGGCGCATACCAAGGCATCGCTGGTCGCCTGAGTGATCTCGGGAACCACAAGGTTGGGAGGTGTCAAAGGCGTATGCACTTGAGCCGCAACCACTTCGTCCACTGTTGGCGCTTCGAAAGGCACGTGGCCAGTCAACGCATGATAGAGGGTGCCCGCCAGGCTGTACATGTCGGACAAAAAATCCTCGCGCTCGCGGCGAATCTTTTCGGGAGCAATATAATAAGGCGTGCCCCACACCACACCATCGTCCTCTGCATTGGCCTCGGTATTGCGCGCGAGGCCAAAATCGACCAATTTGGGTTCCCCTTCGGAGTTAAAGAGAATATTCCCGGGTTTGATATCACGATGCAGTAGGTTGTGCTTGAGGGCGGAGGCCAAAGCCGAAGCCACTTTGATGCCGACATCCAACACCAATAGTTCCGGCACGACTTTATCGTTTTCGATCCGGCTGTCCAGACTGCCGCGGTCGGCAATTTCCATGACGATGAACCACTGGCCGTCGTGCTCGTCGAAGGTGTAGATGTGAATGATGTTCGTATGATTGAGCGCCGCGCAAGCACGGGCCTCGCGCGAAAAGTTCGCAATGGCTTGCACATCCCCTACAAGCTCCTTTTTCATCAATTTGACAGCGACTTCCCGATCCAGAGTCGTATCCCAGGAACGATAAACCGTGCCCATGCCGCCCTCACCTATAATGCCACGCAACTCAAACTGGCGCAATCGCATCGGCATCATGATTGCCGCGCCACAACGCGTACAGGGAACAGCGGACAATGGGGGTATATCTGCGGCGACGAAATTATTGGCGCCACAGCCGCCGCATGGAACCATCCTTAAGGATTTTCGTTCCTCATGAAGATCATGACTCACATCGTTATAATAAGCAGGAGTCGTGCCCGAGACAAGCATGGAGATTCATTCCCCGATACGGTCCACATACCCCGGCACAATCTCGGCAGCCTTCGCATCATGTCGTGATCAATTCACCGAGTCGTCAGACAAAAGTCCAACCGCCAGAATGGCTTCCTTGTCACTCTAGATTGATGAGGAACGTCCGTGGTAAAATGGGCACAACAAGGGATTTTTAATGACTTGGAACGATGCAATGACGAGAGCTTTCATAAGATTTACTTGTTTTATATTTGAATAATAGTTAATCCATCGCTGTCCAATGATTGAATGACTGATTTATTGGTGTGGCGGGCGGCGTGGCGGGTTTTTTACTTTCCATTGTTGAATCCCATGTTCAATGTGGGGTTCTGGCAGGCGCTGCCTCGGTAAAGAAGTGCGATCGCATGGGTATGAGCATCCAAATTCCAATTACGGAATTCGCTCCGGCGGAGCGAGTTTCCATTGAAGTCATCCAACGGCAGGCAGCGGCGGTCATGGATTCGCCCCTGCGACCGGCGGCAGCCAATTCCACAATGCAGTTGGTTTTCATTTTAAACGAGCAGCGGCAGATTGTTTTTGCCAGCCAGAATTGGGAAAAATTGACTGGAGTAAAGGATTGCAATTGCCTGTTGGGACAACGTCCAGGCGAAGCGTTGCAATGTATTCATGCGCATGAAAAGGAGGCGGGCTGCGGCACCGCCGAGCACTGCCGTGAATGTGGAGCCATTCGTGCCATTCTCAAGAGTTTATCCGGGACAGCCACCTTTGAAGAGTGTCGCCTGACACGGTTGATTCACTGTAACTCGGAATCCCTCGACCTGTTGGTGTATGCCGCTCCGTTCATGCACAACAACGAGGTTTACTCGATTTTCTCCGCCACGGATATCAGCCATCAAAAGAGGCGCAGAGCCTTGGAGCGCATATTCTTCCATGACATCATCAATTCCGCTGGAGGACTGGAGGGCTTGGCGGAAGTGCTTGAGGAAAGCGCTCCTCACGAATTGCGGGGAGATCTCAGTTTGCTCAAAGCGGGCCTGCACTCGATGATGGAGGAAATTCTGACTCAAAAGGACCTTGCTGCCGCCGAAAATAGCGAGCTGGAGGTTCACTTACAGCCCTGCAGTAGCCGACAATTAGTGGAACGCTCGCTGGCGACTTTGCAGTATCATCCAGTGGCTGAAGGTCGAAATCTCATTCTCCACCCGCGCTCCGCTTCTGTCTCCTTCGTCACGGATGGCACCCTGCTCAAACGTATCCTTGAGAATCTCATTAAGAACGCCCTGGAAGCCACCCCAATGGGCAGCGCAATCACAGCCGGTTGCGATATTGACGGCCAGGAGATTCATTTTTGGGTGGCAAACACGGGTGTCATGCCTCGCGAGGTGCAACTTCAGATCTTCGAGCGGTCTTACAGCACCAAGGGAGAAGGCCGTGGGTTGGGCACCTATAGCGTTAAACTGCTGACAGAGAAATATCTCAAAGGCCATGTCAGTTTCATTTCGACTGTTCATGACGGAACACGGTTTACGGTAACACTGCCGTTATTGTAATAGGGCGATTCGATCACGCTTCTTTTGAAAATCGGATACATGCCATATTATTCAATTGCGGCGAGAGTCAAATAACTCGACGATGGCAGCCGTGAAAGCCCTGGCAGCCATTACTCTTCTGATCCTTTGTACCGTGCTGCCTGAATTATTTACAGGTAGCACGCCTCTGTCTGGATTCCTCAATCCAGGAATGGTGGTTTTTCTTTTCTTTGGATACGGCGTGGCCATTCTTCTGGTGCGGGAATTGGCGGTTCGTTTTCACAGTGGCATTCTGGGATTGTTCTTCATGGGAATGGGGTACGCCATATTCAACGAGGGTTTACTAGCCAAAACAATGATCCTCCAAACTGGCCTGCCCGTGTCTCAATACAACGACTATGGTTACTGGATTGGCATCAGCTTTCCATGGGCCGCAGGTATCAGCGCCTGGCACGCGATCGCCTCAGTCCTTGTTCCAATCCAGTTGACCCAGTATTTCTTTCCAAAGATAAAAAGTGAGCCATGGCTGAATGGCAAATTCGCTCTTTGTCTTGGGATCCTTCTGATGTTGCTGGCCTGCGCTGCCTTCCTTGGAACCTCTGAGAAAGGGGTTACGGGAACGAAATTGGAATTGGCGGTCTTATTGTCGCTGATGCTCCTGTTATTCACATTGGGCGCATTCTCCAAAGAGAAACCTCAAAGTCTGCCATCGGCTTCCGCACTCAAACCGATACTTCTTGGAATTAGCGTGCTGATGCCATTCTGGGGACTCGCATTCGTTGCGGCATCCAAGGCGCCAGTGGTGGCTTTCATCCCAATTTGGGCGGGCGTCATCTGCCTGTATGCATGGTTACTTCGTCGTTACCACATGCTGGCCCCGCCGGGATTCCTGTATTTTGGCATTGGCTGGTATCTGCACAATGTCATTCAAGCGGTGCTACTTATAAGCCTGGTCATGAAGAATCCCGGTCTGGGACTGGCAACACTCCTCGTTGACGGCATTATTTTGGCTTTGCTTGTTTTCGCCATCCGCCGCTTAAACAGCACAATAACCGTCGCCCAGGCATGACCCGATACGGTGGCCTTGGCCGTTAAATGCCTGCTCGTTCTCCCTCGTCACGGCACCGTTTTTCCCTGAGAAAACGCTAAAACTGGTCCCCTTTTTCCTTAAACAGGATGTTAAACGTGGTCAGTGAACCATAGGAACGAGTGATGTATTCCTGCATCTCCACCTTCTCGCCATCCGTCAGATTTGGGTGGGCATTTATCTTCTGTTCCAAAACCCGCAACTGATTTCTGACGCCGACGAGTTTATGAAAGAACACTTCAAGCGGCACCTCCTTGGTCTGCAGCGTTGGGTCCGACGGATGGAGGACCATTTTTCCTTTGTGCCAGCGCACACCAAGACCACCGACAACCGCATTGGGGTTCTCGTATCCGAGACGGGTCAGAACCGTTTCAATTGCGGTTTCAACGAACTGTTTTAGCGGAATGTCCAAACCGCTAACCGCAGCAGTTGCCTCCGCGGGGGAGAGTTCGCTGAGTACCGGGTCCATCGTTCTCGTTTCATCGTCGAAGCGAATCTCCGCGGACGACTCATTAAGACTCTTAACGGTGCCAACCCCGTATTTCGGATGCCTTATGCGTTGGCCGATGGTCAGGTTTTGGATTTTCATTCGTTGTGGCAACCGTAGCGCACGACATACTTGATGGCAATCGCATTGGCAATGCTGTCCGTGACACTTCGTGCATCGCCACCACGAGCCATTGCGGGGTATATTAAAATTCTTTGGCCGGTTAATACCCCGCGCTTATGAAGTGGGGATGGTCTAACGCGAAGCAGGGGTTGCTAAAGGCTGCTTACTGACTGCCGGTTTGTCCTTATTCGGCGCTTCCTTGTCGAATTTCGCCGCCGTGATCACTTCGTTACCGGCGCTGTCCTTGTGGAGTTTGCCATGGGCGTAATCGCCGACTTTCACACTGCCCAACATGGTTGGTTTGCCGTTGATCTCGAGCGTGGATTTGGCATCGAGCTTGAGCACGCGCGCACCCTCTTTCTTCTTCAGGGAGATGGTCTTTGCCTGGACGTCCACCGCAGCCACGATCCCGCCAAAGGGATACCAGTCGCGTTTTGCCTTGGTCTTTTCGGTGGAGTCTTTGGCCTCGCCCACTGCCTTATCCGCGGCTTTCGACTTCGAGTCGGCAGCGTAGATCGGCTGCCCCATCACGAGAGAAACAGCCATTATCGATGCAAAGATAAGATATTTGAACGATTTTTTCATGAGGTTCCTGTGATTCCAACTAGTTATTTCATTTTCGCGCCTGTCCAAGAGCGCTATTTCCCTTAGAATGGTGCAAGTCCAGAATACTCCAGATAAGCCCTTTTTCAAGAAACGACATTTTCCAAGCGGCTAATCAGAGAGCCCCGGCATGACACCGCCTGCAAAGTCCTCGCTTTGCTGCCGCGCGCCGAAGTCAGAACCATTCTGCCGATCCCTGAACGATACCTCCGCTTGTTGCTTCGGCCTGCAAGTTTGGTAAAAACCCGCAGGCCGACTTTCTTGAGCCCATTGGAATGCGCCCACTAAAACGGAGATCACGGACGGGTCTTCGTTTCTGTCGCAGTCGGGAAAACGGCGGGAACCTTCTGGGTCACCTTGCCGGTGGCGGCCCATTCAGCGCCACGCTGGAGAGTCACGGAGAAACCGATGCATTTCATCTCTTTGGCGCTGTGTCCCATGGTGGTATGAAACACGCGGCCCTTGCCGTAGGTCAGCGCCATCAGCACAGGTTCCTCTTCGCCGGAACCGCCCTTGGTGGCATCGGTCATGGACGACGCCAGCACGGTTACGTTCTTTGCCGGACCGCGCAGACGATCATAAAGCTCATCGGATACGTGCAGCCATCCCGCAGGCAATCCCTGCATGATCGGATGCGCTGGCTCGCGCGTTGTCACCACATAAGGCCGTGGAGCGCCATGGCTGCCGCCCGGTCCCGGCATCTGGAGAGGCACCCATTTTCCTTCGCGGAAGCGGAGGTAGGGGCCTGATTTTTCATTACGACCGCCCCATCCGCCCACGCCGATCATTTCATTGAATTCATTCCAATTACCGAAAGCGTTGTCAGCGGAATGCATTACCAATAATCCACCACCGTTCCGCATGTATTTCACGAACGCCGCCTGAGTATCCGGCGCCCAGGAATCCCCATCATAATTTACGACAACCAGAGCGTAGTCGGAAAAGTTGGGTTTGAACTGGCTCATGTCCTGACCCTTGGCCGGGGAAGTGGCCACATCGACCGTGAAGAGTCCGGAACTCTCCAGAATCGTTTTCATTTCCGCAGTCACGGTCTTGAGGTCGTGCGAGGGATTGGTTTGTCCATCGACGATCAGAGTCTTGATGGTCGCTGCGGAAAGGGAGCCAGCAAACAGCAGGCTCAACGCCGCGATCCCCATCCAGCGGCGTCCAAAAGCCGCAAGGAAACAGGGTTTTTCATTCAGGACCTTTTCACAAGGCGAATTGGCCTCGTTGCGGCCTGACCTGCCGAAGAGTTGATTATTAGTGGTTATATTCATTTGTTCGGATTGTTGTACCAGCGCTGATTCCGGTCCAGCTTATTCTGGCTCGCGCATTGTTCTGCCTCCCCCATTTGATGAACATTTGCCCCCGAGTTAATTTCATTCTGGCAAGATCCCGATTATCAATGCAAACACACGGATGTTTTCACAATGGCACTTGCCAGCCAAACTTTTCCGCATTCAAACTCAGCGGAATGAAACTCAACACCACCATTGCCCTCGGTCTGATCTGCGCCGGGCTACTATGTAATGGCCCACTGCGCGCGGCCGATTCTTATCCTGCCCCCGCACCATGGCAGCCCAATCCCGGGCAACGCGAACATCTGCGCCGGTCACTGACGCTGCTCAACTCGAGCACGCCGACAGATCGTAAGACCGTGCGGGTCCTGTTCTACGGGCAATCGATCACCCAGCAATCCTGGTGGAAGGAAGTGGAGCGTTACCTGCGGACCACTTATACCAACGCCAATCTGATCATCGAAAACCGGGCCATCGGTGGACATGCCTCGCAACTCCTGGTTAAAACCGCCGAGGCCGACCTTTACCCGTTCCAACCCGATTTGCTGATCTTTCATGTCTATGGTTCCCACATCGAATATGAAAACATCATCCGCCGGGTCCGCGAGCGCACCTGCGCGGATATCCTGCTCCAAACCGATCACATCACCACCGACGCCAGCCTGACTGAAGAAACCGATCCCGCAAAGCTGACCCCGACAAAGTGGGATCCCTGGATGAACCATGTGTTTCTGCCGACAACTGCCGCCAAATACGGTGCCTGCCGCGCCGATATCCACGAACTGTGGAAGACCTACCTCAAGGATCAACATTTGAAAGCGGCCGATTTGCTGAAGGACGGCGTTCATCTCAACGCGCAAGGCGAATGGCTCATGGCCGAATTGCTCAAAACCTATCTGGCTCCGTTGCCGCCCAAAGACGGTTACGATCCCATGAACGAATCGCGTGTGCGCACAGTTCCCGTCTCGCTCTCCAACGATCCGAATACCTTGCGCGTTGAGTTCACCGGCACACGGGCGGATTTGATTTTCAAGCCTGCTGCCAAGGGCGGCATTGCCGTGCAAGTCGATGGCAAATCTCCATCGACGATCCCGGAGCTTTACACCTTTACGCGCGTTTCGGCCTTTCCCGCGAGTGACTGGCCGCTGTTATTAAGAGTCAGTTCAAAGACCCCACTGGTCGCGGAAGAATGGTCGCTCAAGATTGACCGTGCCTCACAGGACGGCAAAGTCTGCCATTTTACTCTCAGGGGCAGTGTCGCCGGCGAGGATGGTGAGGGCAGCAGCACAAACCGCTTCGTTTCCAAATCAGGGCGCGTGGTCATTGAGCCGGAAGACTGGAACATCGCCTACAGCGTCGCCGTCTTTAAACGCGCCCTGCCCGAAAACCATACCGCCGCATGGCGGGCCATTCTCCGGGGCGCCGATACGGCCGTATCCCCCGCCGCCTCACTGGGAACGGAAGCCTGTGTCACCGTTGCGGAAGGACTCCCAGCAGGCCGTCATGTGCTGGAGTTGAAAGGAACGAAACTGGCGGAGCAAATTCAGTTCGTCCGATTCTACAATCCACAAGGCGTGTCTGGTGAAAAATGAAGATCCATTCCGGTTATTTTTAGCTCGAATCTGCTTTTGATTTTGCAACAATACATTCCATGAAATTACCAACATCCGCGACCCTGTTCGGCGTGAGGACACTTTGCCTGGCCTTCGCCACTGTTCTGTTTTCGTCCCTGCAAACCGGCTTTTCGCAAAACACCGCGCCGATGGCCAAACCCGTGCCGGCCATTCTGGTGAGCGACATCGGCGATGACATCGATGACACCTGGGCTCTCGGCTTCCTCCTGAAAAGCCCTGAGCTGGATTTGAAACTGGTCGTCGGCGATTACGGCAAGGCCCAGTATCGCGCCAAGCTTATGGCCAAGTTTCTCCAGGTCGCCGGACGTCCGGATGTCGCGGTCGGAATCGGAATGGATATTGAACCCAAGGGAGATGGAGGACAGGCCGCGTGGGTGGAAAAATACGACCTCAAGTCCTATCCCGGGAAGGTTTACCAGGACGGTGTCCAAGCCATTGTGGACACCATCATGAGCTCGCCCGAACCGGTGGCCTTGATTGCCATTGGGCCGGCACCTAACGTCGCCGCCGCACTGCAACGCGAACCCCGCATCGCCCAGCGCGCGCATTTATACGGCATGTTCGGCAGCGTCCGTCTTGGCTACAGTGGCGATAAAACTCCAGCCGCCGAGTGGAATGTGAAAGCGGATCCGAAGGCCTGCCAGCGCGTATTTACCGCGCCCTGGGAAATGACCATTACCCCGCTCGACACCTGCGGGCTGGTGGTGCTGGACGGAGACCGCTTCGCCAAGGTGCGCGATTCCAGGGATCCCATCGCCGCAGCCATCATGGAGAACTACCGCATCTGGAGCAAATTCGATCAAGCCTCGCTAAACCACTCCAGCGTTCTATTTGACGCGGTGGCCGTTTATCTCGCCATTCGCCATGATCTTTGCACCATGGAATCTCTCGGCCTGCGGGTCACGGATGACGGCTTCACGGTGATCGACGGTAAAGCCAAACGCATCGAAACCGCCACCGCCTGGAAGGACCTGCCCGGCTACCATGATTTTCTGGTCAATCGTTTGACGACCCCAATCAAACGCTGATCAATGTCAAAACGGGCACCCATGGCGGAAGACCTACACATGGGTTGGCCCGGCGATCGGGCAGAAAGTCCTTATTATCGGCGCGGAGCCGGTTCGAAACTGGCGACTGCGCCGCCTGATTTGGCCAGGTGCAAGTTTAGAACGTCCGCCGAGGTCACGATTCGCTGCTCAGTGGCCAGATGTTCGGCATTTGCATCGCTGTCGGGGGCGTCTTTCCAAAGCTTGAGTGTCCATGAGCCGCGTCCGAGGAAATCCAGTTTCACAGGAATGTCGCGCGAGGTCTGATCTGTGAGCGCGCCGAGGAACCAGCGGTTGCCGCTGCGGCGGACGGTGACCATGTGTTCGCCGACGGCGGCGTCCAGAACGCGGGTGTCGTCCCAGACGGTGGGCACGATCTTCAGGAAATCCGCCCCGGGCTGATTGCGGTAATGGCTCGGATGATCGCAGACGCAGCAAATGGGGCTGTCATAGAGGACGAACAGCGCGAGTTCGGCACTGCGGGTGCCCTGGACCTGCGCGGCCTTGTCGTCGGGCTTGAACTGGCCGGGCTGGCGATTGAGGAAACCGCCCGGGGTGAAGTCCGCCGGACCGGCGAGAAACCGCGTAAACGGTAATGTGAGCTTATGCTCCGGTGTCACTCGGTTGCTCCAGCGATTGTATTCGTTCCCCATAATGCCTTCACGGGTGATCTGGTTCGGGAAGGTCCGGTTAAAGCCGGAGGTCTTGAACGCCCCGTGGAAATTGATCATCAGATGATGCTCCGCGGCAGCGCGAGTCAGTTTCTCATACCAATTCACCATTTCCTGATGGTCACTATCCATGAAATCGATTTTGACACCCGCAATTCCCCATTTCTCGTAGAGTGCAAAGGCCTTTTTGTAGGCGTCATTGCGATCCGCATCGGTCCAATAAAGCCACACCCAGAGCCGGACACCCTTTTCCTTGGCAAAGCGACGGAGTTCGTCCATGTCGAGCGCGGGATTGACCTTTGTAATGTCAGAGCCGGGCGTGTTAAATGGCCCGTACCATTGCCAATCGACGAGTTGGTAAGGCCAGCCCATGTCGGCGGCCAGTTGGATGTATTCCTTCATCGTGGCCGTGTCCATCTGGACATCGCCGGACCACCAATGATCCCAGGCCATCATCCCGGGACGAATCCACGCGGTATCTTTAAGCTGGCTGGGGGCGCTGAGGTTGCTGATCAAATCGCTCTCAACCAACCGGCCCGGTTGGCGTCCAATCATCAACACGCGCCAGGGGGAATGTTGCGCCGAGCCCGCCTTGACCAGGCCCTGACCGTCGCGGCGCGGGGCGAGTTTGGCGGTCAGTGTGACGCCTTCTGACGCCTTGGCATTATTTGAATTAGTCGCACCGCCGAGCCACATCCCCGACCAGTCTCGCAAGTCGGCCTCGGCCACCGCCACCCAGGCGGCGGGAGTTTGAACCAGCAGCGGCAGTCCCACCACAGACTGCGGTTTAATATCGGCCAGGTGTCCACGCTTGAACTCCCATTCCTGCGATCCTGCAAATCCCTTCTCCTGTTGACCGGCAAAGCAAGTCGCGTTCGAAGCAAAGGCGAACTCGGTTTGCTCGCGCTCCAGGATGAAGGATTCCGGACCGTTCTGCGTGGGCAGAACATAACGGAAACCAACGCCATCGTTGTAAGCCCGGAAGAGGATCTCGAAGGTCCTGGATGCACTCGATTTCTCGCTTAATACGAGTCGGAGTTGATTGTAATGGTCGCGGACCGTTCGACGCTTGCCCAATGGATTCTCCCAGGTGGAATCGGCGCTGCGGGTTTCGGCTTTGACCACAACGACATCCTGCCCAAGGTTCATCCCATCGCGAAATTGCAGCCCGAGCTTTGACGGATTGACGATCACCTGGCCATCCACGCTGACGGAATAGGTCACATTACCACTGCTTTGAACAGTCATCGCGATGGCGCCATCGGGTGATTTGAGGGAGTACGAGCCAGCGGTAGCGTCGCTTTGCGCACCTGCGGAAGCGCCGGATTTACAGCAGGCGCAACCCACCAGAAGCCCCGCGCCAATGCTGAGTAACAAGGCAAGGCAAAGCGCGATCAGCTTGCGGTTCGCGGGAGTGGGGGTCGTGTGTGCCAAAGGGTCCACGTTGCCCGGCACTGTCGAAGTGTGAATTTGAGATTGGTTGTTCATTTTGGATCCTGCCAAAAACAGATATGAATAGGAGCAGGCAATGGCAAGGAGAAATACAGGGTGAAACCTCTTTCCCAGCTTCGAGAAATTCAAGCCCAGACATTCTTACTGCATTTCACCACAGTTCGGGCAGCACTGTTGAATGCGGAATGGCTTCATACGAATGGCGCAACCGCATTTGGAACAAGGCCGTCCTTGATTCCGCGCAATCCAGACGACCTCCTCGGCCACATACGCCAGAATAACAATTCCACAAATTCCAATGCCGATGATCCAGCGCAGGGAGGCATCAGGTTCGCCGCGCATCAGTGCGAGAGCGATGCCACAGAGCAAAAGGCCAACGCTTGATTTCCATTTTCGGTAATGACTCCACATCCCCTACCCTACACCATTTTCATTGTGCGGTGGTGATGATGTAGAAGTTGTCGTCGCTGCCAACAACCGCCGTCGCCTTGGTGCCCGAAAACGAGGTACCAATGGTGCCCTGCTGGTCAATGTAGGTGCCATCGATGTTGTATCGCGCCCATTTCACGGTAGCCGTGCCACTCGTGGACATGGGGCCAATCTGCCACAGAAACAACACTTCGCCCCGTCGGTTGGCGGTCACCGTGGGATAGATCTCATTGGCTTCATGGGCGGGCGTGGCCACATGCAGGCGAAAGCCAGTGATGGGATAATCGCTGACCGCCCAGTAAACCTTGTTCGAGGTCATGAACGCGCAGAGCGCGCGACCGTAGGGATCAAAACTAAGTTCGGGCCCGGCCATGGGGCAGTAATTGATATTCCAATTATCCTGATTCACACGGAGCGCCGTGAATGCGCTTCCGTCCGCCGATCCTTTGAGCACGAAAAAATCCCGAATGTTCTGCACCGCGCTTCGAAAGGCCAGATACACGGTGCCATTGGTTTCCGCACGGGCGCGCATCATGCACATGGAACAGGCAATTCCTTCGTGGTTGGAGATGTTGACCTTCGCGCTGGGTCCAAAGCCCGCCCAATTGTTTGTGGAACGCGCCATAAACAACCAGGTGGCCTGTGGAACCGGCGGCGCAGGATCAACCATGACATGCCAGAACGCAATGACGTTGCCATTGCAGTCGGCAGTCACCGTCACTCCATCGATCCCGGACATGGAGGACACTGTTTGAAGCGGTTCAAAGGTCTTCCCTCCGTCCAGGCTGCGTGAGTAGCGCACGAATGTTTTCACTCCCGGGGCCCAATCGTCCGCCCAGACCACATGAATGACACCATCGCCGCCCACCGCCAATTTGGGGCCGCGCTCGCCCATCTCCGTCTCCACCGTGCCAGCGGAATTTACTTTCACCGGCGGTGTGAAGGTGCCGCCGTTGTTTGTGGATCGAATGTAATAGGCGTTGTGGTTCAGCCCATAGACCAGGTGCAAAACGCCTTTGGCATCCACCACCGCATCGGGAACGAGACTGTCCTTTGGAGTTTTCAAGATGTTCACCGTCGCTGCCTTGCCGCCCTGCAACCGGTAGAATGCATTGGTCGCTGCGTTCGTGACGGCCAGCGAAAGAGCCTCATTGGTCAGGGCGGGGAGTTGGGCCACACGTTCCCACTCGCCGGAGGGTTTGAGCTGCGTGGTTGTCTCGAGATCAGACGCGGCCGCGGATACCGGCCAGGCGAGCTGCAGTTTCTCACCTGCCATCGCGCTTATGGCCAGCCGTGATATTGAATTATCAGCACCATCCGCAAACCCGCGCACGCCGTTGAGTGCCATAAAGATTACTGCAATGAAAAGCAGACCTGCGGCGACCCGCCACTGGCGCCGGGAGGGCCGATTCATGATGCGCGTGTTCATACCCATGGCACTTACGCCACATCCATGCTCCTGACAAGTCGCGATAGGGCTAAACTTTGCCATTGAAGGGGAATTTGTTGTTAATGCGTTTCTCGGATTATGGACGATTGCGCATTTCCGACCACTCATCAGAACGCCTTCCCTTAGTTGCAGTGGCACTCGGGAACGGAGCCTCAACCTCTCTGAAGCTTGCCCTGAGCACGGACTCTGTCCATAATTGCCCTCTGTCGCCAAAATGAATGCTATGCGAGAATTGATGACCGGCAATGAAGCCATTGCGCGGGGTGCCTACGAAGCGGGTGTGACGGTTGCCACCGGCTATCCCGGCACCCCCTCCACCGAAATCCTGGAAGCTGTAGCCACCTACAAGCCGGACATCTTCTGTGAATGGGCGCCGAATGAAAAGGTGGCGCTCGAAGTCGCCGTGGGCGCATCGCTGGCCGGGGCGCGCTCCATCGTGACCATGAAGCACGTGGGCCTGAACGTGGCAGCGGACCCGCTCATGACGTTTGCCTACATCGGCGCGGTCGGCGGCCTCGTCCTCTGCGTGGCGGACGATCCGGGCATGCACTCCTCGCAGAACGAGCAGGACACCCGCCATTATGCCCGGTTCGCCAAAATCCCCATTTTCGAGCCGTCCGACTCCGCCGAAGCCCGGGATTTCATTCGCATCGCTTTGGACATTTCGGAGGAATTCAAGACCCCGGTGATCCTGCGCTCCACCACGCGGGTCAGCCATTCGCGCAGCCTGGTCGCTTTGGGGAAACGCAGTCCCTCGACCAAGCCCATCGGCTTCGTCAAGGACCCGCCCCGATTCGTTCCGATTCCCGTCTGGGGCCGGGTCATGCGCCGCAACGTCGAGGATCGCCTCCCGCGCCTGCGCGAAGCGGCTGCCAGAAGTCCGGCCAACCGCATCGAAATGCGTTCGCCCAAGCTCGGCATCGTGACCTCCAGCATCGCCTATCAATACGTCCGGGACATCTTTCCTGAAGCCTCGGTCTTGAAACTCGGCTGGTCCTATCCTTTCCCCGACACGCTGATCCGGCAATTCGCCAGCCAGGTGGAGCGCGTGCTAGTGGTGGAGGAACTCGATGATTTTCTGGAGGAACACATCAAGGCGCTGGGCATCGCGTGCGAAGGCCGCGCATTTGTTCCCGGCGTTGGCGAACTGAGCCCCGGCCGCCTCCGCGCCGCCCGCGCGCTCATGGAAGGCAAGCCCGTGCCTGCCTCCACGCCCCTGCCCGAAACCAAGGACCTTCCGTCACGCCCGCCTGTGCTTTGCGCCGGATGCCCACATCGCGGCGTCTTTTTCGCACTGACGAAATTCGACATTGTCGTTACCGGCGATATCGGCTGCTACAGCTTGGGAGTATTTCCGCCTCTGAACCGCATGGACACCATTCTGTGCATGGGCGCTGGTATTTCCATGACGCAGGGACTCATCAAGGCGGGAGAAAAGAAAAAAGTCGTCGGCATGGTCGGCGATTCCACATTTTTTCATAGCGGCATCACAGGAATATTGGATTTGGTCCATAATCGCGGTGCGGCCACGATCATTGTCGTGGATAACCGCACCACGGCCATGACCGGCCATCAAGACAACCCTGGCACCGAACTCAACCTCATGGGCCAGGCCGTGCCTTCGGTTTCCATTGAGGCCATCGCCAGGGCCTGCGGCGTCAAGAACGTCGTCACCGTCAATCCATACGAGGTGGAAACCACCACGCGGGTCATTGAACACGCCCTCGAATCGAACGAAACCTCCGTCATTGTCTCCCGCGCTCCATGTCCGCTGCACGAAGGCAAGCCCGTGGGTCCACCCAAGGTCATGGATGCGGAGGTTTGCCAGCAATGCGGTCAGTGTCTGGACCTTGGATGCCCGGCAGTCGAAAAATCCGAGGGTCACGGCTTGAACATCAATGAACAGCTTTGCGGTGGCTGCGGCCTGTGCGAGCAAATCTGCCCTTTCACCGCCATCAGCACCAAAGCACTCGCCTGAACGCGCGCGGCCAAATGAATTTCTCCATGAACAACAACATCACAAACGTGGTTCTGGCCGGTGTCGGCGGCCAGGGCATTCTGCTCGCCAGCGAAATTGTCGCGCGCGCCGCCATGGCCGCGGGATACGAAGTTAAAACCAACGAAGTCCACGGAATGGCCCAGCGCGGCGGATCGGTCATTGCCCAAATCCGCTTCGGTCCGGAAGTTCACGGTCCGCTCATCGAGGCCGGAACCGCCCAGGTGCTTGCCTCGCTGGAGTGCATCGAAGCCTTGCGGCTTGCCGAATACCTCGCTCCAGACGGCCTCGCTGTGGTTTCAAAACAGGAGGTGATTCCCGTCTCCGTCTCCAGCGGCAGCGCCAAATATCCTGAGGATGCGGAAGTACGCCTCAAGAAAACATTCCGGCGTCTGTTATTTCTGGATGCCGTCCAAATCGCCATCGACGCCGGCAATATTCGCGCCTCCAACACGGTCATCGTTGGTGCGTTGTCCACGGGCATTCAATTGCCCACCGAAGCGTGGTACCAGGCCATCCGGGAGTGCGTGAAGGAAAAATTCGTCGCCCTGAATATCAAGGCGTTTGACGCCGGAGTCGCCGCCGCAAGGGCGTAAGCTTTCGAAATTGTTTCGAAGTGGCCGGCCAGTTTTGGCAAACTGGTCGGCTTCGTTTATCAAACCCACTTCACTTAAGAAATCTCAGAGCAGCCCGGTGATCTCCGGGAAACCGGCCATTAAATTGAGATTCTGCACTGCCTGGCCGCTGGCGCCCTTGACCAGATTATCCTCGGCGCTCATCACGATGAGCCGACCCGTGCGCGAATCCACCCGCCAGGCGAACTCCACGACGTTCGTGCCGACCACATTCTTCGTATCGGGCAGGGCCTTGCCTTCCAGAACGCGCACAAACGGTTCCTCGTTGTAAGCCTCGCGATAACACGCCGCAACCTTGTCGTTAAATTCCTGCGCCGTGGCCGCATTCATCACTTTGAATACAGGATTCACATAGAGGGTGGACAGAATGCCTTTGTTGACGGGAATCAAATGCGGCGTGAACTGCATCACCACCGCCTGGCCCGCCGAAAGGCTCAATTCCTGTTCAATCTCGGACAAATGCCGGTGTTTGGGCAGGCCGTATGGGCGAACGCTCTCGTTGCATTCGCAAAACAAATAGTCCAGCTCCGCCTTGCGTCCAGCGCCGCTGACACCGCTCAACGAATCGGCAATGATCCCCACAGGCGAAATCAAACGGGCCCGCAACAAAGGAATCAGCGGCACCAGAATGCTCGTGGGATAACACCCCGCCGATGCAATCAGCTCCGCCTTTTTGATCCGCTCGCGATAAAGCTCCGGCAGACCATAGACGGCCTTGGCCAGCAGCGCGGGGGCGGAATGTTCCTTCCCGTAGTATTCGTGATAGATCGTGGCGCTGCGCAACCGGAAATCCGCGCTCAGGTCGATCACCCGGCAACCCGCCTGGAGCAAAGGCACGGCGATCTCCGCCGCCACACCATGCGGCAAGGCGAGAAACACATACTTGGCCAACCGGGCCACCACAGCGGCGTCCGGCTCGCAAAACCGTAGCGCCCGCGCCTGCGTGTGGTGGGCAAATTTGGGAAACACCTGGGCCAGCGTCTGCCCCGCATACTGGCGGGATGTGATCGCGGTCAATTCCACCAGGGGATGCGACAGGAGCAGGCGCACCAATTCCTCGCCCGAATAACCCGAGGCACCCACAATGGCCACTGTGACTTTCTGAGCCGTTTTCATAAATTCCTTCTGTATAACAAAAAACCCCGCCGGACATTGGCCGGCGGGGTAAACGTTCCGAAAAATATTTTAACGCTTGCTGAACTGGAAGCGACGGCGCGCGCCGGGTTGGCCGTACTTCTTGCGTTCCTTCATGCGCGGATCGCGTGTGAGGTAGCCTTCAGCCTTGAGGGCCGGCCTGAAATTCACATCGAGACGCAGAAGAGCGCGGGCGACTCCGTGACGAATGGCGCCAGCCTGACCGCTGGGACCACCACCCTTGACGTTTACCTTCACGTCATACTTGGTGAGCATGTCAATGGTCTGGAGCGGCTGAATCACTTGCCAGCGAAGCTGCTCAAGACCAAAATAAGTCTCCAATGTCCGGCCGTTGATCGTGACCTTGCCCGTTCCCGGGGCCAGGCGAACACGAGCGACCGAGGTTTTGCGACGACCCGTGCCGAGAAATTCCTGTGCGATTGCTTCTGACATAATGAAAAACTATTGGTTAACACTCATCGGAACCGGGCATTGGGCGCTGTGCGGATGCACACTGCCTT
The DNA here is from genome assembly GCA_963664225.1 of Verrucomicrobiia bacterium. Taxonomy (GTDB): domain Bacteria; phylum Verrucomicrobiota; class Verrucomicrobiia; order Limisphaerales; family UBA1319. The sequence goes on along the minus strand of OY760937.1, from coordinate 4,389,559 downwards.
TATAGACTTTGAGCTTGGTCATCATCTGACGGCCGAGGCGATTCTTTGGGATCATGCCCGCGACCGCGTGCATGATCAAGCGCCGGGGATTGGTCTCGCGCAATTTCTCGACAGTCGAAAAATGCTCTCCGCCTTTCCATCCCGAGTAGGTCATGTAAACCTTATCGGTCTCTTTCTTGCCCGTGACAATCACTTTTTCAGCGTTGATCACCACCACAAAACCGCCCGTGTCCCAAAAAGGGGTGTATGCGGGAGTGTTGCGACCACGCAGCATATTCGCAGCTTGCACGGCCAAACGGCCCAATACCGCGCCGTTGGCATCAATCAAATGCCATTTGCGCTGCTCCAAATTCACTTTCGGCAAATACGTTTTCATCTAAATCTCAAATAAAGAGGCGAAAACCTATCAGATAGGTGCTCCCCGTCAATCCTGTTTTTGTGTTTCAACTATGTTTTTCACCAACGTTCCACTCTCACCACTCAACTCCGCCACCCGGCGTTCCAATTCCTGGACCCGTCGAATAAATTCAGGCAACTGATGGCTGGCCACCAACTGGCGCTTCATCTGGCGATCAGGCCGGGCCGGCGATCCCATCCATTTCTCCCCTTCGCCGATATCGTTCATCACGCCCGATTGGGCCGCCACGGTTACACGATCACCAATCTTGAGGTGACCCGCCAATCCCACCTGGCCCGCCAAAATAACAAAATTCCCCAGCTTGGTGCTTCCCGCCACGCCCACCTGGGCGATCAGCAGACAATTCTCACCCAAAATCACATTATGACCGATCATTACCAGGTTGTCGATCTTAGTTCCCTTGCCGATCACTGTGGGCCCCAACGTACCCCGGTCAATCGTCACATTGGCCCCAATCTCCACATCATCCTGAATGATGACATTGCCCGCCTGCGGCACCTTCCGGTGCGCGCCCTGGTCAAAAACGTAACCGAAGCCGTCTGATCCAATCACCGTGCCGGCATGTATCCGCACCTTCCGCCCGATTTGTGTGCGCGCATACAGGATGACATTGGGAAACAAATGCGTCCCCTCGCCCACCTGGCATTGCTCCCCCACATGGTTTCCACCCTGCAAAACCACCTGCGGCCCAATGCGAACCTGGCTGCCGATCACGCAGTGCGGTCCAATTTGCGCGCTGGGATCCACCTCCGCCGTTGCATCCACAACCGCTGTGGGATGAATCCCCGGTTTGCATGGCGGCTCGGGAAAAAATAGTTCCAGCGCCCTTGCAAAAGCAATGCGGGCGTTGGCCACACGCACAATCACCTTCTTATCGGACACATATTCACCATCCACCAGAATGGCCGCCGCCGGCGTCTGTTCCGCACGCGCCAGATAGGTGGGATTCTCAGCGAACGTCAAATCGCCCGCCTTGGCCGTGCTCGCAGGCGCAAAGCCGGTCAGGACGACCGAGGCATCTCCGATGACCTGGCCCTGCAATTTCTCCGCAATTTCACCCGCCGTAAATGCCATGAAGGTTTTGGTTTTTAAAAGTTAAAATCTTACCGGCCACCGCTGCCGACTATATGCCCCGCTCGTTGATGACCGCATTGTTCTCTCCAAGAACAATGACGCGTGGCTGCCATCCACCCGCCTGCGCGGCATCCACTTCTGCGAAACTCATGATGGTCAACCGATCCCCGGTCTTGCCCAAATGCGCCGCCGCTCCGTTGAGCACAATTGCTCCAGAGCCTTTAGGTCCGGGAATGGCATACGTCTCAAACCGCTCGCCATTGGCCATGTTGCTGCACAGGATCCGCTCGTAGGCTTGAAACCCGGCTTTCTCCATCAAATCCGCAGCGATGGTCAGACTACCTTCGTAATCCAAATTGCCACCCGTCACGCGGGCACGATGTATCTTTGACTTCAGTAAATGAATCTGCATATCCGGCAAAGGCACCTGACCTGCCAAGACCCACCAATATAGAGTGGGCCTGCGTCAATTCAACCTTTTACAAAAACAAAAAAAGGGCCGGTTTTACACCCGCCCCCATAATTTCGAACGTCCGGAGCCTGTTAAAAACACGCAGGCTCCCGGAATCGCTCCTGCTATTCAGCGTGGGACTCGGTGTGCGGCAGAATATTCGCCGCATGCGCCCACCCATTGATTTTCTGGATCTCCTGGGCATTCGCGGCCCCATCAATCCGGATGCGCCAGCGCGCCATGGAGGCGCCCGGGGCTTCCGTCACCCGTTTCAAACGGGCTTTGACGTGTGGATACTCGGTCAAAATGCGATTTCTTAACTCTAATTTTCTCACGATTCTTGATTCTCAATATTTTGCCAGGGCGCCTACCCTCGTATCCCTTTTCAGGCGCACCAAGCGGCCCTGCAGCCATTCAGGCCCGGGCTTCTGTTGCAACAAGCCTCCCCGTCGGAGGCACAAACGCACCACGCTACAGGAACAAAACCCGACGTCCAGATATTTTAAGGATATGCAAGACAAAAATGCGTGTGGATCGCTTTTAATTACAAGAACCACAGTGCTTTAGAAATTAAATGGATCGCTTTTACGATATCGTAAAAAGCCCTATGAGCGTCTTGAAGCCGACCCTGTAACTCCGCCGAAATGGGTTTTCTTCATGGAACCAGGTTCAATTCCAAGCAATCCGGTGGTTTATCAGCCAGGAATGAGCGGTGGTTTATGGTTGAAAAAATGGATTCCTTCAACCGGCTGTCAACCGCCAGTATGCCTGGCGCAATACCGCGTGCGGCAAACCTTTAACCGACTCATACCAGATCGTGAGCAGCGAGCCATCCTCCAGTTCGACGGTGCTGGGATAACCCAAGTCACCGCCTGCGCCGTCGCCTGAAATGATCAACGGCTTCGACCAAGTCCGCCCGTGATCGTCGCTGAACCGGGCCTGATTGCCGAAGGGCGGGCGGCGGTGCCCATACGTCATGAGCAACCGGCCACTACGCAGACGGTTCAGAAAGGATGGCAAGCCCCAGACGCCCACCGGGTGCGGCACCGACCAGTTCCTGCCTCCATCGGCGGATTCGGTCTGGAGCGTTTCGTCATTATTGGCCGTATTGTGATTGCGAATTTGAACCAGGATGCGCGCGTCGCCAGTCTCCACGGCGTGCAGTTCGTGATAATTTTTGACGTCGTCCCCAGGCCGGGCGGGAATCGGCGCCAACCAGCGCCAGGTCTGACCATCATCAAGGGATTCGCACACGCCGACGCGCTCTGCCCTGGTCCAAAGCTCCTTGCCCGCATACAGCAATCGTCCATCGGCCAATTGAATTGGTCCGTGCGGGCTGTTGATGATGGTGGGATAACGCGCGGACCAGGTCACGCCGCCGTCTGTGGAACGAATCATCCACTGGCCCAATTCGGCCTGTCGCTGTTCTGCGGTCAACCGCTGATGAGCCGACTGCCACGCGTTAAGTTGCTCCGCCGGCCAGGCGCCGGGATCGCCTGGTTTTTTCTTTAACGCCTCTTTCAAACGCGCCTCGTAAGCCAGCGAAGTAAAGGTGGTGACCAGAATGGTTCCACGCGCGGTTTCCATCACACCAGCATCCCGATCGTCAATGGCGCTGTCCAGCAGCACCTGCGGCCAGCCCCAAGTCTGGCCATTGTCGGACGAAACCATCAGCTCCACCCGGCCAAAAGGGCAGACATGGCTTTCGCGTCCGCCGGAATACGCGACCATCAACTGACCATTGCGCCGTCGCGCCACTGTGGGCCAGCCATGGTAATATTGCGGTTGATGGCTTATGATGCGGGTATCGAGAATTTCGGGATTCGGCTCCGCCATGGCCTTGGGCAGACCGCCCAATACCGCGGCTGCGGAGGCCAAACCGACACCACGAAGAAATCGCCTGCGACTCATGCCCGGCAGCGCAATCGGCCTGGAGATTTGGATGTCCGTTTTCATGTGATCATTTTGGGCGGCTGGCCTGGCCGTGTCACACACGTCTGTCAAAAACACAAAACCAAACACCCTGATCAGGGCGGCGGTTCGTTAATGACGGCCCAAAAAAGCCCCAATTCCTTCACCGCGTCAACAAACTCAGTAAACGTGACCGGTTTGACCACGTAGGCATTGACCCCCAGGCGATAGCATTCGACCAAATCCGGCTCTTCGCGCGAGGAGGTGAGCACCACGACGGGAATCAATTTGAGCTGTGGATCGGAGCGAATCTCGCGCAGGACATCCAGGCCGTTCCAACGCGGCATTTTGATATCCAGTAGGATCACTACCGGATTGCCTTCAGGCCGATTCGCAAACGCGTCCTGGCGGCGCAAATACTGCATGGTTTCCACGCCATCCCGCACCACCACCACCTGGTTGGCGAGGTGATGCTCGTTCAGAGCGCTCAAGGTGAGTTCCACATCACGGGGACTGTCTTCCGCAAGCAGGATGCGCTTCATGGGCTTCATTGGTTCTGTCATTTAAAACTCAGTCTCATCTTTTCGGCAAACTAAAATGGAAGGTGGCCCCCTCATTGACTTTGGCCTCCGCCCATACGCGTCCGCCATGACGCGTGATGATGCGCAGGACGTTCGCAAGGCCGATGCCGATGCCCTCGAACTCGTCCTGGCGATGCAACCGCTGAAAAACCCCAAACAATTTGTCCGCATAGGCCATGTCAAACCCAGCGCCATTGTCGCGCACCGAAAATATCCACTCACCGGTTCCGCCGGAGGAATCGGCCGCCTCCCGAACATTGCAGGTGATGGCAATTTGGGCTGGGTCCCGCCCTCGTGTGTACTTGATGGCATTGCCAATTAAATTAGCCCAAACCAACTGCAACAAATCGTGATCGCCCGTCACATGGGCAAGCGGGCTGATTTCCCATTCGATCTTTCGCCCCTCCATTGCAGGGCCAAGTGTGATGATTGCGGCTTGCACCAGCGCGTCCATATTCACGTCAGTCCATTGAATATGCGCCCGTCCCATGCGTGAAAAGTTGAGCAGGCTTTCGATCAGCCGCGTCATGTCCCTGGCGGCTCCTGAAACATGCTGGATATACTGGCGACCCTGGTCATCGAGTTGCGGGCCCATATGCCTTTCCAGAAGATCCATGAAACCGCTGATGTGGCGCAGAGGAGCGCGCAAGTCGTGGGACACCGAGTAGCTGAAGGCTTCGAGTTCCTTGTTGGCCCCCTCGAGCTGGTTGGTTCGCTCGCGAACGCGCTGCTCCAGTTCTGAATTCAGTTTGCGAATATCCGACTCGGCTTTGCGCCGCTCTGTCACGTCCATGGCCATGCTGATGACCAGCCGGCGTCCATCCGGCAGACTGCCCAGCGGCGCGGAACTGAAGTCCCAGATACGCGTCGAGCCATCCTTGACGCGAATCGCGTAGTCTCCATCGGACACTTTGCGATCCAGCGCGTAGAGCCGGTCAATATAAGCTTTGATATGATGACGCCGTTCACCGTAAGCACATCGCATCCAATCGTCGATAGTGGTCAATTCCTCGCGTGTGTAACCGGTAATCTCATACCAGGACTGGCTGGCTTGAATGATCGCGCCGTCCTCGGCATGCAACAAAATGGGGAACGGCGAGTCCACAACCGCCCGGCGAAAGCGTTCCTCGCTCGCACGCAGGGCCGCCTCGATCTGCTTGCTCTCGGTGATGTCCTGCACAATGCCGATCAACCGCTGCGGTCGGCCCGCCGGGTCCCGTTCGATTTCCGCGCGGGCGTGAATGATCCGTTCCACCCCCGTGTGCAGCCGCGTGCGAAATTCCAGATCGTAAGCCGGGCCGCCAGCCAGCGCCGTTTCCAGGGACCGCAACATACGCTCGCGGTCGTCGGGATGAACGAGAGTTTCGAGAAAGGAGTTTAGTTGGGTGACTTCGGAATGCGCCGGGTCAACATCGAAAATCGCGAACATGTTGTCCGACCAACTGGCCCTTCCGGACGCCAGGTCCAATTGCCAACTCCCCATCCGGGCCACGACCTCGGCGGTGGCGAGTTGGGCATTCCCCTGACGGAGTTTCTCCTCCACCTGGTGGCGCTCCTTGATTTCCGCCTGCAGGGACGCGTTGGCGCGCGCCAGGTCTGCGGTACGTTCCGTCACGCGCTGCTCCACCTCGGCGTAGGCCTTGCGCAACTCGCTCTGCGTGCGCTCCAAGACCGCTTTCTCGTTTTGCAGTTCGAGGTTGACCGCACGCAGTTGGGCGGGGCTGGGAATCGCCAGCAATTTTGGCAATAATGGCCAGACCAGGATCGCGGTCGTAACGGAAATGATGGCACAAAAGGCATCGACTGCAGCCTGCCACCAATCCACCGGCCACCAGAGACCAACGATATGAACGACATGGGTGGTGCCACAGGCCAGAATAAAAGCCCCGAACATGACCAAAATCCACGAAAACGGGATGTCCTTCCGCTTTCTGATGAAAATGATCAGGAAAACCGGAATGGAGGAATAGGAGATCGAGATCACGCCGTTCGCAAGCGCCATCGTCATCATCAATAGTGGAGTCATGGTCCCGGGAATCGCTCCCCGGATTTCCACCCCTTCCGCCATGGTCACCATGGGCAGGACGATCAGGATGGCCAGCGCGCCTGCCGGGGCCAGGATGCGGGGAATCAACTCAACGCCCTGCCGCCATAGCGGCTTGGGCGCGGCGAAGGTTTGAACCTTGTAGCCGCGCAGACGCAGGCTGTTGGTGACGACGAAAATGGAGCTGAACGCCATGGCGCCCGCGGCAATCATCGGGCTGAGCAACCCGTAGCCGGCAATGGGAATCAAGGCGACATTGTAACAGAAAGCCCAGATCAGGTTCTGCACGATCGTTTCCAGAGTGCCGCGCGACAACGAAATGGCGCGCCCCACCCCGCGCAGGTCCCCGCTCATCAGCGTGATGCCCGCAGCGGCGATGGCCACATCCGTCCCGGTGCCGATGGCAATGCCGACATCAGCCTGCGCCAGCGCCGGGGCGTCGTTGATGCCGTCGCCCACCATGGCTACAAGGGGGCGGGACAGGCCGGCCGTCGAGTCGGCGGATTGTAGTTTCCTGACCTCGGCGGCCTTGTCTCCGGGCAGTACTTCCGCCAGCACCCGCTTGATGCCGACCTCTCTGGCAATCGCTTCGGCAGTGCGCTGGTTGTCGCCCGTGATCATCACCACATCGAGGCCCAACCGGCGCAACTCCTCAATGGCCTCCTTCGAACCCGGCTTGACCGTGTCGGCCACCGCCACCACCCCGATCGCCCTCGCGGCCTCCGTGCGCCCCGTCGTGGCCACCGCCACGATCATCGCAGTCTTACCTTCGGCTTGGAGCCGCGTGACATCTTCGTCCAGCGCCTCAAGACCAATGCCTTCGTTGCGCATCAAACGTGGATTGCCAATGATGACCTCGCAATCTCCCACGGTGGCGCGAATGCCAAGACCACTGAGGGCCTGGAAATTCCTCGGCTCAATGAGGCGCAGTCCTTTGTCTTGTCCAGCCTTCACGATCACGCGGCCCAGGGGATGTTCGGAACCCCGTTCGGCACTGGCGGCCAGGCGCAGAACTTCGTCCATGGTCTGGTGCGGCGCGGCGACCAGATCGGTCATTTCTGGTTCGCCCCTTGTAATCGTTCCGGTTTTGTCCAGCAAAACGACACTCACGCGCCCGGCGCGCTCCAAGGCCTCGCTGTTTTTGAAGAGGATGCCGTGCCCGGCGCCCTTGGTCGTGCCCACCAGGATCGCGGTCGGCGTTGCCAGGCCGATCGCGCAGGGGCAGGCGATGACGACCACCGCCACCGCGTTCAGCATGGCCCCCATCCAATCAATGTGGGCGACCCAGACCCAGCCGACGAACGTGAATAACGCCAGGCCGATGACGATGGGCACGAAATACCGTCCAATCTCGTCCGTCAGTTTTTGAATCGGCGCTTTGCCGGCCTGCGCCTCCTGCACGAGTTGCACGATCCGGGCTAGCGCGGTGTTCCTCCCGACCTTCGTCGCCTCGAACTGGATCATGCCTTCCCTGTTGAGCGTCGCGCCAATCACCTCATCGCCCGGACCTTTACTGACGGGCATTGATTCCCCAGTGATCATGGACTCATCGAATGCCGAGCGACCGTCGCTAATGATGCCATCCACAGGAACTTTTTCACCGGGGCGCACAACAACGGTATCGCCGACCGAGACGGCATCGATGCCGATCTCCACTTCGGCACCGTTCCGAACCACCCGCGCGGTTTTGGCCCGCAAACCCATCAAGGCTTTCAGGGCTTCGGAGGTTTTGCCTCTGGCGCGGGTTTCCAGAAATTTTCCAAGCCGGATGAGCGTGATGATGGCCGCGCCGGTCTCGAAATAGACATTGGGGCTGGCGATCAGACCGACCGTGACGGCCAGACTGGAAAAATAGGCGACCGAGGATCCCAGCACGATCAGAACGTCCATGTTTGCCGCACCCCCTCGCAGACTGCGATAAGCGCCAACGTAGAACTGCCATCCAACGACAAACTGCACCAGAGTGGCCGGAATCAGCATGGCGAATTGATCGTGGGGAAATCCCACCAGGCGAAAATCGCGCGCCATACTGAAGGCGATCAGAGGTACCGTTAAGATCAGGCCCAGGAGAAGCAGGCGCTTTTGCTGGATGATTTCGGCGGCGCGCGCCCTGGCCTCAACGTCTTCGAAATCTTCAGCCTTGCCGTCTTGGACAAGTTCGAATCCCGCCTGACGCACCACCCCCGCCATTTCGGCGACGCCGGTCATGCCGGGGATGAATTCCAGCGCGGCCCGTCCGGTTTCGCCGCTCACGCTGGCGGTTACGACCCCATGCTGTTCGGCCAGCAGCTTTGAAAGGTTCGCGGCATCGGCGCGTCCCTGCAGTCCAGCGATCAACAGTTCCGTCCTGCCCGTGGCAACGCCGAAGCCCAGTTCGCGAACGCAGGTGATGACACGCAGAACATCCGTCTGTTCCGGGTCAAAGGTTATTGAAAGCTTTTCGCCGGCAAGATCCACACGAGCTTCGCCAACGCCGGGCAACTGGCGCACCTTGCGCTCGATATTCCCCGCGCAATTGGCGCAGGACATGCCGGTGACCGGCATCGTCGCAGTCTCGAGTTTAGCCATATTTCATATAAATAGCCGTATTCCCCGACATGCCAACTCGAAGAGTGAGAGCCGCTAATCCCCTACCCGTCGTGAGAATAGGCAACGGATCGGAAAACACCTTCACTGCGCCTCATCAATATTCTGGCCCGACTGATGGCGCCCACCCCCACCCTCCTGAAATGGTATCGTTCGAGTTCCATTCACAGGGGCACTTGGATGAGGTTCAACTCATATTCGATCCCGTGTCTGCTGTGCCGAAAAAATTAAGGCAGGATCTCTTGTGATACAAGTGTCAAAACTACCAAATGGATCAAATTCCACAAGTCTGTGCCAGCCAAAGAACGCTTCCGGAGTCCTGTGGCAGCAATGGTGCAGACGCGGCATTCAAGAAACTCCCAATCGCCGGTATCGGATCATTTTTTCAGAAGCTCTTTGACTATTGGGCCCGGAACCTCAAAGGCGGTGCCGTGTCGGATGCCCTTGGGCATGGATAGTTCCCTGGTGACGTCCTTCCATTCATGCAAATCGCGGGAAGATAACGCCGCATAGTGATGCTGCGTGTAGGCATCGTAATAGAGAATCACTTCGTTGCCGACCTTTAGGGCGCTGGGACCTTCCGCCCAGCTTCCCGGAGGGGTGATCGGAGTTTTTTCCACCTCGTAGGGGCCAGCGATCGTAGGTGCCGTGGCGATCCGCAGGTTTTTCATCGCGGTTGGATACTTGGTTTCGTCCTTGAAGAACATGACCGCCTTGCCGTTAAAAGGCAGGATCGTCGAATCGATGCAGTTGAATCCGGGATCGAAAAAGAGCTTTGTCGGAGTGAACTTGACGAAATCCTCCGTGGTCATCGCGTAGATGCGATGGTTATTGTCGTTTTTACCCTCCAACTCGGTTGCCGGGAATCTGCCGGGAATTGTGGAGGCCCAGAAGATCATGAAGCGTTTCATGGGCGCGTCGTAAATGATTTCGGGCGCCCAGCAGTTTCTCGTCGTGGGCTCGTCCTTCATCACGGGAATGGACTGTTGCTCGGACCATGTGATGAGATCCCTGGAGGATGCGTAGCCGATGGTGGTGCTGTCCCAACTATCGGTCCAAACCATGTGAAAGGTGCCATCTGGTCCGCTGGTGATGCAGGGATCGCGCATCAGTTTCGATTTTCCGACCATGGGTGTGAGGAAAGATTTGCCATCCTTGAGCGCTTCCCATTTCAGGCCATCGGCACTCCACGCCAGATGAAGCCCATCCTCGCCGTTGCCGAGGAAATAGGAAAAGAGATAACAATTCGCGGGAACATGCGCCGCCGCTGCGGCCGATGTCGTTGCGACGAGGAGAGCCATCGACAGGAAGGCGAACGTAAATTGGAATGCTTTATTCATAAGCATGATTGGGTCATTGAAATACAGCGCCATGGTATGGAGATTAAGAAACAGGTCAATGGTTTCGAGGAAATCGCGGATATGCCGGAAATCTGCGCACGGTTGCGGAATCCAGATTGCATTCCCGCAAGGCATGTTCAAAATACGGGCATGAAACAAAACCATGGCATCAGTTCAACGCCGCGAACTTTCGCGACGATTCTCTCCTCCTGCATGTTTGCCCTGTTGCTGGCCGGCACCGCAAGCGTCAGCACCGGAGCAGAAACAAAAAGTGCTCTCGAAGCCGATCCGCAAGGCTGGCAGGATATCCTGCCCGGCGATGCGCTTAAATGCTGGTATCGCGTAACGGTTCCGCCCAACGGCACGCTGGGTCGCGAGCAATGGCATGTGGATGCGGCTCGCAATGTCCTGGTTTGCGACGGCGATGGCGGCCACGACATGCTGTTGACCTCCGCGGAATATGACGACGCGATTTTCCATTTCGAGTTCTGCTATACGAAAATCGAGGGCAAGACCGGTTATAATAGCGGGGCGTATGTTCGCAATTCAAAGGATGGGGCGCTCTGGCATCAGGCCCAGTTCGGGGATGCGAAGGATGGTTTTCTATTTGGCGAGACCATGGTGGATGGCTCCAAAAAGTTCTTTAACACCCAGAAGGATGTGAAGGAAAACCGGGTCAAACCGGCGGGCGAATGGAACACGATGGAGGTCACGGCGCGCGGACGCACGCTGTCGCTGTGGGTCAACGGCGCGGTGACCGCGAAGTATGAGGCTTGTGGTGTGCCGAGTGGCCATGTCGGGTTGGAAGGTGAGGGCTACCGGATCGAATTTCGCAATTTGAAGATCAAGCCCCTGCCGGCGCCTGCTTTTTCAAAGGGAACGATCGACATCGGCATTGTAGTTTCGGATCTCGAGAAATCAGCCAGGTTCTACACTGAGGCGCTGGGCATGACTGAGGTTCAGGGATTCTCGGTCACCGCGGATGTGGCCAAAAAGATCGGCCTAATCGACAATATGCCAGCCACTGTCCGCATGTTTGTTGCCGCCGATGGCGATGCCTCGACACGGATCAAGATGATGTCCTTTCCGACGGCTGGCGGCAAAGTGCCAAACCAAAGCTTCATTCACTCGACCCTTGGATTTCGTTACCTGACGCTTTACGTAAGCAGCGCGGACAAGGCGCTCGAGAGACTGGCCAAATACGGCGTTAAGACCATCGGTGAAACCCCGCTTTCCATGGGGGCGAACCGGCTGATCGCGTTTCAGGATCCGGATGGCAATTTCATCGAATTGATCGGGCCATAGATCGATATCCGATCAACGCAGATTCCTGCACAATGGTCGATCCAGTTGGTTTGTAACCGATACCAAATACTATGACGACCTCAGAAAGAAGCGGTTTGATGGATCGTCGGCGATTCCTAGATCTATCTGCCCGGATTTTGGCAGTGGCGGGACTTGCCGGCGCGCTGAATGCTGCGGCTGCGAGTGATGCAGCCGCGTCCTCGGATGTGCCATCCCTTAAAGTGGCCCTGATGTCCGATACTCATGTCCCGACGGATATGGATTGGCGGCAGGCCCAAAACCAACAATCCCCGGTGGAGCATCTCAAGGAAGTGGTTCGCCAGGTGACTGAGTCCGGCTGCGAGGAATGCATTGTCACGGGCGATCTGGCCCGGTTGAATGGCGATCCGGGTGATTACAAAAACTGGCAGATGTTGATGTCGCCCATCTTCGCAAAAATGCCTGTGCATGTGGCGATGGGGAATCACGATCTGCTCAAGAACTATTACCAGGTCTTTGGCGAACCGAAGGACAAAGTTGAGGCGGTCAAAGGCAAGCACGTGCTCGTCATTGAAAAAGCCGGTCTGCGTTTCGTGGTGCTGGATACGCATGTGGAGTCCAACAATAGCCTCGGACTGCTGGGTAAAGTCCAACGCCAATGGCTGGCGCACTATTTGGACGGTGAGGATTCACGTCCGGTATTCGTGTTTCTTCATCACGCCCTAAGCGACGAGGATACGGACCTTCTGGACACGGATCGTCTTCTGAAAATCATGTTACCAAAACGCCAGGTCAAAGCGGTTTTCTATGGCCATTCCCATTGTTACAGCCACACGAAAATAGAAGATTTGGACGTGGTGAACCTGCCTGCCACTGGTTACAGCTTTGCCGCAGAGCAACCGATTGGCTGGATGGAAGGCCGCTTCACCGCCAAGGGAGCCGACCTGATCCTGCACGCCATCGATGGCAACAAGGCCCTGGATGGCCAGCGCCTTGCGCTGACTTGGAGATAACCCTGTCATTGGCGATTGTGTTCGAACTGCACGCAAAGGCCGATCTCGGGATTTGAATTTTACCACACTATTCTGTCGGCGGCAGGGAGTGATGAACTGTGAATCTATTGGACGTCCCGGGTGTCAAGCGGCTGGAAGAACCGCTGTGTACGAGGGAGCCAGTAATTTTTCCTGTTGAGCGATATTACAATATTGGATGCCTTGCCCACGATGCGTTTCCGCTCAACCGTTCCGAAATAACGAGAGTCGAAACTGTTGTCACGATTATCCCCCATCATAAAATACTGGTCCTCTGGCACCGTTACAGGCCCGAAGGTTCGTTTGGCTGAAACATTTGGCATCGACATTACGGCATGCGGATGTGTGGATAGTTTCTCGGTGGCAAAGATGCTGTGCCGGCTTTCCGATTCGGGCAACTGACCCGATATTTGAGTGCTCAGGGGCGCGTAATCAACGAGCTTCCCATTGAGGACGAGCTGTTCGTTCTGCAACTCGACCACATCCCCCGGCAAGCCGATCACACGCTTGACCAGGCGCGTATTATCCTTGGGTGAAAAGAATACGACGATGTCCCCGCGTTGTGGATTCGACCACTCCGCCAAATGCCAGGTGGTGAACGGGACCTTCAGGTCATAGGCCAGTTTGTTGACGAAAATGCGATCCCCCTCAAGGATCGTCGGTTTCATGGAGCCTGTCGGCACGTCATTCCAATCCGCGAACGAGGACCGGATCGTAAAAAGAACGAGCGCCAGAATAAGGAGAGGACGAATCTCCTGTTGCCAGCATTGGAGGGCGCGGGAACGAAATATTGCCTTCATTCTGGATTCGACCAGCGAATGCGCAGCTCGTTCAATGGTCAACCCGCGTGCAGCCCGTTGAACGCAAGCAGGTATGACGTTAACCTTATGGTGCGACGGTGGTTATAAAATGCAGGATTGCCAACCCGGAACACCACAGCCACATTCCTCATCCCGGGCAGGTCAACCCCAAACACCGCTCAATCAAAATTTTCTCTCTTGCAAAGGCGGCATTCCTTTTTAACGTGCTGGCATGTTGGAACCCAAAAATGTGGTGACGATTCCCAAAAACTCATCCCCGGCAGCTCAAAAGATCCTGCCTGATTGGATGAAACCGGCTTTTGCCTTTGCCCAGCGGCACAATGGACCGCAGGGGGATGATTTGCGCCAAATGCTCGAGGTTTGTGGCGTCGAATCCCTCGATGCCCTGGCGGACGCCGCCGTGCCCGCCGCCATCCATCTCCGCGCCCCTTTAAAACTGCCTGCCGCTGCGGAAGAAGCCGAGGCACTGGCTGAGCTGAAGGCAATGGCCTCCAAGAACCAGGTTTACCGTTCCTGCATCGGCATGGGGTATTCGGACTGCATCACGCCGCCGGTCATCCTGCGCAACATACTCGAAAATCCCGGCTGGTACACCCAATACACCCCTTACCAGGCCGAAATCGCCCAGGGCCGCCTTGAAGCCCTGTTGAATTTTCAGACCATGATTTGCGATTTGACCGCCATGGATGTGGCCAACGCCTCGCTTCTGGACGAGGCCACCGCCGCGGCTGAAGCCATGACGATGGCCCATGCCATCCAAAAATCCACGGGCCGTACCTCATTTTTCGTTTCGAACACCTGCCACCCCCAGACAATCGACGTCCTTCGCACGCGCGCCACACCCCACGGCATCAAGATCATTATTGGCGACCACGGCACTTTTGAAGTTACGCCGGATATATTTGGCGCGCTTGTCCAATACCCCGCCACAGACGGCTCCGTGCGGGACGAAAAGGAATTCGCGGACCGCGTTCATGCCGCAGGCGCCGTGTTAATTGTCGCCGCCGATTTGTTGAGTCTCGTTCTATTGAAACCCCCGGGCGAATGGGGGGCGGATATTGTCGTTGGTTCCAGCCAGCGTTTCGGGGTTCCCATGGCCTACGGCGGGCCTCATGCCGCCTTTTTCGCCACAAAAGATCAATTCAAGCGCCAGATGCCCGGGCGCATCATCGGCGTGTCCAAGGATGCCCAAGGCCGCCCTGCCCTCCGGCTGGCGCTTCAGACGCGCGAGCAGCATATCCGCCGTGAAAAGGCCACCAGCAACATCTGCACCGCGCAGGTGCTCCTGGCCATCATGGCCTCGATGTATGCCGTTTACCATGGTCCCGAGGGTCTGCAACGCATTGCCCGGCGCGTGCACGGTCTGGCCCGGCTCCTGGCCCATGGGCTGGAAAAAATAGGCTATCGCCCGGGTCCCACGGAATTTTTCGATACCCAGCGTGTGGATTTGGGAAGCCGGTCCAGCACCTGGCTGACCAATCTGGCCCTGCGTCACCATATAAATGTGCGCGTTCTTGGGCCTCATGCGGTCGGTGTGGCTTTGGACGAAACCACCACCCCTGAGGATGTGGAGACATTATGGCGCATTTTCAACGAAGACCGTAATCCGGGCTTTGACGCTGCAAGCCTGGCCAGTGAGGTCAATCCAGAGTTTTCCGCACCCCTGGCCCGCACGAGTGGTTTTCTAAAACAGAGTGTTTTTAATCGTTACCATTCGGAGACGGAAATGCTCCGTTACATCAAACGTCTCGAATCCCGCGATTTATCCCTCACCACTTCGATGATTCCGCTGGGCTCCTGCACCATGAAGCTCAACGCCGCTGCGGAAATGCTTCCCATCACCTGGCCCGAATTTGCCCGGATGCATCCCTTTGCCCCGACCGATCAGGCCCGTGGTTACGCGGAATTATTCAAGCAACTCGAACAGTGGCTGGCCGAAATTACCGGTTTTGCCGGAGTTTCCCTCCAGCCTAACGCCGGATCCCAGGGAGAATACGCGGGACTCGTCGTCATTCGACGTTTCCATGAGAACCGGGGGCAAGACCAACGCCAGATCTGCCTCATTCCCCAATCCGCCCACGGCACCAATCCCGCCAGCGCCGCCAGTGCCGGATTCCAGGTGATTCCCGTCGCCTGCGATTCCCAGGGCAACATCGACCTGGCTGATCTACGTGCGAAGGCTGTAACCCACTCCGACCGGCTCGCCGCCATGATGGTCACCTACCCCTCCACCCACGGAGTATTCGAGGAGGGCATCCGGGAAATCTGCCAGATCGTGCACGAACACGGCGGACAGCTCTATATGGACGGGGCGAATATGAATGCCCAGGTTGGTTTGTGCCGACCGGGCGATTTTGGGGCCGATGTCTGCCACTTGAACCTCCACAAGACCTTTAGCATTCCCCACGGCGGTGGTGGTCCCGGAGTGGGACCCATCTGCGTGGCTCCTCATCTGCTTCCGTTCCTGCCGGGACACACGGTAACGCCCACCGAAGGTCGGGCCATGGGCGCCGTATCCGCTGCGCTCTACGGCAGCGCGGGTATTTTGCCCATTTCCTGGATGTATATTCGCATGATGGGCGCTGAAGGCCTGGTTCGCGCGACGCAAACCGCCATCCTCAACGCCAATTACATCGCTCGAAAAGTCGACGCCTTCTTCCCGACATTGTACAAAGGCACCCGCAACCTCGTAGCCCATGAGTGCATTCTTGATTTGCGCCACTTCCACACTGTGACGGTCGAAGACGTGGCCAAGCGCTTGATGGACTATGGATTCCACGCTCCCACGATTTCCTGGCCAGTGGGCGGAACCGTCATGGTCGAGCCTACGGAGAGCGAATCCAAGGCCGAATTGGACCGCTTTTGTGACGCCATGATCGCCATTCACGCCGAAATCCAGGCTGTGGAATCGGGTGCAATAGACCGCCACAACAATCCGCTTAAGAACGCCCCCCATCCGGCGTCTGTGGTGGCTGCAGAGACCTGGGATCGTCCCTACACCCGCACTCAAGCGGCTTATCCCACGCCCTGGACGCGCGAATTCAAATTCTGGCCGGCCTGCGCGCGCATTGATAATGTGTATGGTGACCGCAACCCGGTCTGCACCTGCGAAGCCTGATGAGCTTTCATAAGTGTTACGTAAGAATCTGATCACAAGAAACTTCGAGTGGTTTATACGAGTGGGGGCCAATGACACGCCCCCTTGTTTTTCTAATTTTACCTTGGAAACAGAACTTTTTTTCGTTCGAAAAATCGAAAAAGATTGCTAATCCCAGTAGCTTACCTTAATAGTCTGCGACCGCATTTATAAGCGGTTCTAAATGTTTATAGATTTTATTCATAAAACATTAGACATAATAATAAATCGAAAAGGACGAGTGGTATGGATTGGTTAACGGAACTGTTAAAGGGCGAAACAGTCGCTCATTCTCTTTTAATTCTAAGCTTGGTGGCCGCGGCAGGCGTGTTCCTTGGCAGTCTGCGCATTTATGGAATCAGCCTGGGCATTGCCGGTGTGCTGTTCTCCGGCCTGTTGTTCGGACATTTCCACTACACCATGGATCCGCACGTCCTGGAGTTTGTCCGGGAATTCGGTTTGATTCTTTTCGTTTACACCATCGGCATGCAGGTGGGTCCGGGATTTGTGGCCTCATTGCGAAGGCAGGGGTTGCCACTCAACCTGATGGCCGCCTCCATTGTCCTGCTGGGCGTGGCCGTTACCATAGGCATTGTTCTGCTGGGACACATCGATATGAGCGTGGCGGTGGGTCTCTTCGCGGGCGCCACGACAAACACCCCGGCGTTGGGTGCGGCCCAGCAGGCGCTAAAGAACCTGCCCGACTTCACTGAGCAAATGGGAAAAATGCCGGGTCTGGGTTACGCCGTGGCCTATCCTTTTGGCATTCTGGGCATCATCCTGACCATGGGTTTGGTGCGCCTCCTTTTCCGCATCCAGCCCGGCACTGAAGCCTCCGAGTTTGCCAAACAGATGCAAACCACCGCATCCAAACTCACCACTGCAAATCTGGTGGTCACAAACGAAAACCTCAACGGCCTGCCCATCTCAAAAATCCCAGGCATCGATGAATCGGGCGTCGTAATCTCGCGCGTCCTTAAGGGCAAGCAAGTGGATGTGGCCTCACCCGACACCATATTGCACAGCAATGACATCGTGCATGTGGTCGGCGCCCAAGCCGATATCGACGCCATCAAGATGATCATCGGCCATGTGGCGGAGGTCGATATTAAATCCCTGTCCAGCCATATCACCACACGTCGTGTTCTGGTGACACAGAAGAACATTCTCGGCCATTCGTTTGACGAACTCGATCTCCAAGGCCGTTTCGAGGTCACGGCCACGCGCGTGAGCCGCGCCGAAATCGAATTCACACCCACACCCAGCCTGCGTCTTCAATTTGCCGACACCCTTCTGCTGGTGGGTGAATCCGAGGATATCGATCGTGCAGCCAAGGAACTGGGCAACTCGCCCAAACAATTGAACCACCCGCAGATTCTGCCTATTTTCGTGGGTATCGCGCTGGGCGTGATCTTTGGCAGTTGGCCGGTTCACCTGGGCTCGATGCCCGCGCCGGTGAAACTGGGCCTGGCCGGTGGTCCCCTGGTCATCGCCATCATCCTGAGCCGCATCGGCCGTATCGGGCCGTTGATTTATTACATGCCCTTGAGCGCGAATTTCATGCTGCGCGAGATGGGGATCGTGTTGTTCCTGTCCTGTGTTGGACTCAAGGCGGGCGATCAATTCGTGGCCACTCTCCTGCAAGGCCCTGGCTTTTACTGGATGGGTTGCGCGGCCCTGATCACCATCATTCCACTGCTGATCGTCGGTCTGGTGGCACGCGCCTTCTATAAGCTCAATTTTATGAGCTTGTGCGGCGTGCTGGCCGGCAGCATGACCGATCCACCGGCCCTGGCCTTTGCGAATACCATCGCCGCCTCGGATGCACCGTCCATCTCCTATGCCACGGTCTATCCGTTGACCATGCTCCTGCGCGTTCTGTGCGCCCAACTTCTGGTCATCTTTTTCCTGAGCTGACGCTGGATTTTGAAATGCAACGGGATCTGTGGCGAACGACTGTCTGCCACAGACCCCTTTTTCATGCCCTCGAAAGGGCTAAATCAACACCACTGCAATCATGTTGCTGCTGCAACCGCCGCCCGCTTCCAGACCGCGACAAACATGCCATTTGCGCC
Organism: Verrucomicrobiia bacterium; assembly: GCA_963664225.1. Taxonomy (GTDB): domain Bacteria; phylum Verrucomicrobiota; class Verrucomicrobiia; order Limisphaerales; family UBA1319. Next base: position 4,370,807 of record OY760937.1, on the reverse strand, counting down.
ATGATCCTCAGGCCAAAACCAGTGCCGGGCTGCTGTTGACTTGGGTTTCAAGGGATGAGCCACAGCCAGAGGCTGAAGTTCTGGATGTGCTTTTTCCAGTGCATCGGCCACCATATCCGTCTCTTTGCGCGTGAGCGTGCAAACCGAATAAACAAGTTTCCCGCCCGGTTTCACCGCGTGGGCCGCGTGATTCAATAAATCGAACTGGCACTGAGCCAATTCCGCCACATCCTGCGCGGTGGTCGTCCAGCGGGCCTGTGGATTCCGCTGCCAGGTGCCGATGCCACTGCAAGGAGCATCGACCAGCACCCCGTCAAAAAGCGTTTTGAACGGCAACTTCACGCCGCCGTTCCACTGCGCCGCCCGATAATTGAACATCTGCGCCCGGGCGGTCCGCCGCTTGAGCTTTTCCAGACGCCAGGCAGCACGGTCACTGGCCACAATCAATCCCTTGTTCTGCATGAGCGCACCCAAATGCAGGGTCTTGCCCCCCTCGCCCGCGCACGCATCCCACCACTTGGAACCAGGCGTTGGATCGCAAATCAGGCCCACGCATTGCGAACTCAAGTCCTGAATTTCAAACTCGCCGCGATGAAACTCCGACGTTTGAAATAAATCCCGCATTCCCAGATACACCAGAGCATCCAATCGGGACACCGATACCGGGGCCGCGCAATCTCCCAAAAGCTCCGCCAACACGGGGGCCCGGCCCGGTTTCGCCCGCAGCCACAACCGCGTGTCACGCTGGAGGGACTTCGCCCAAGCCGTTGTGACGTCCAACTCTGCCGTCACCCATTCTGGGACGCACCGCTTCCGGTATTCCAAATCGGTAAATGCATTGCGATTCGTATGAAACCGGTGGTCCAAATCCAGCGCCTCCTGGATTTTCTGGCGCATCCGGTCCTCCGGCCGCAGCCAACCGAACCATCGAAAGTAGGCGTTCACCGCTTCGCACACCGCCGCGGAATCCTCCGGCTCCAATCCCTGAGCCTCGCGCAAACTGGCCCGCAACACCGCATCCGACGGTTGCTCCCGGCTGGACCGCTCAATGACGCCCGATACGAGTTCAAAAACCGCCGAATTCATCGAATTCCGTCCATCCACTTGGCCTGGCGCGCGACGGCATTCGTCCGGTCCATTAAATTATCATTCATGGTCACCATCCTACGCGTTCCTGTGGAATTATGTAAGGTAAAAACAGTCCCAAAAGTTCTCGATCAAGACCAAGGCAAAGAATCGAGCCTCGCAACCGAGTCGATCAATCCAACGGTGTGTTTAAAAATCGGGTCTGGAATCCCCCCATTATGCGGAGTCCTACAGTAACCGCATAAAAGCGCTACGCAAAACATGGCATCTTGCTTCTTGACCGGATTATCCAATCACGCTCTAAAACATATGGTTCTTCTCCTATAACGATCGGAGGTTCGGGTCGTTACTAAAAAACGAAACAATTTCTGGTGAGTGGATATGATTTGGCGCTATTTGGCAGCGTGGTTTGTGATGCTTGTAATCGCCGTGGCAAACGGCGCCTTACGGGATTTCACCTATGGGAAGCGGATCAGTGAACTTGCAGGTCATCAACTCTCCACCGTCATCGGGAGTCTATTGCTGGGTATCGTCATCTGGGGATTTGTGCGGTTATATCCGCCATCCTCAGGCCATGAAGCGATCTCAATTGGCTTGTTTTGGATGGCTCTGACCATGGCTTTTGAATTCCTGGTATTTCACTATGTTGGCGGCCATTCATGGACTGAATTGCTCGGAAACTATAATATCCTGAAAGGGCGCATATGGATTGTCCTGTTGCTCTGGATAGCCGTTGCCCCCTATGTATTTTACAGCCTTAACCGCCGTGTGTAGCCAGAGCTCGCCAATGCACCGACGTGCGACCTCCGCAATCAAGATTTAATCTTGAGCCGCCTTCAACAATTCACGGTTGTGATTCCAGCCTAAATCGAATAATCCTCCGCAAAGACACGAAGATTGCGTAATTCCACGAAGACGTTTTCGCCCACCAGGTATTTGTGGAGCGTCCATTCCTCGCGGGTCAGTTCCACTTCAAACGCGCCCGATTCATCCAATGCATCGAGTTGAAGGCGCACGACGGATCCCATTGGATTGATCAACTTGATTGATGCAGGAATGAAATCCGGTCCTGCAATCTGCCGATGGATTTTAATGTCGTGCGGGCGCACATAGGCAATGGCGGGTGCGTCCTTGGACGCTTCATGCTCCGGCATGGCGTATTCGGCGCGGCCGATATGCACACGGCCGGACTCCACCCGGCCCCGGAAGAGATTCACATTGCCTAGAAAGTCATACACAAAGGGATTGGCCGGGCGATCATAGACTTCGGCTGGAGTGCCGATTTGCTCGATGTGTCCCTTGTTCATCACCACCACGCGGTCCGCCACCTCGAGCGCCTCATCCTGGTCATGCGTGACAAACAGGCTGGTGACATGAATTTCATCATGCAGGCGGCGCAGCCACCGGCGCAAATCCTTGCGCACCTTGGCGTCCAATGCGCCAAAGGGTTCGTCGAGCAAAAGCACTCGCGGCTCCACAGCCAGGGATCGCGCCAGAGCCACACGCTGACGTTGTCCGCCGGAAAGCTGGGATGGAAACCGCTGGGCCAATTCCGCGATTTGCACCAATTTGAGCAACTCGGCGACCTTCTTTTGAATCGCCTCCTCGGAGGGCCGCTGCGCACGCGGGCGCACCCGCAAACCAAAGGCGATATTCTCAAACACCGTCAGATGACGGAACAGCGCGTAATGTTGAAAGACAAAGCCGATCTGGCGATCCCGCGCGTGCCAGGCCGTCACCTCGCGTCCTTCGATCTCAATATGGCCGGAATCCCGATCCGCGAATTCCAGCCCGGCGATGATGCGCAATAACGTGGTCTTGCCGGAACCGGACGGCCCGAGCAAGGCCACCAACTCACCGGTCTGGACCTCCAGGCTCACCCGGTTCAACGCCTGATAGGCGCCAAATGTTTTTGAAATGCTTTCGACTTTGATGCTCATACGGATGCGCCGTGCGCTGGTGTGTTGGAATGCTCCCTGCGAGCCTTGGCTTCGACGAAAGTTTTTAAGACCAGAGTCACCAGCGCCAACAGGGTCAGCAGCGACGCCACCGCAAAGGCTGCGGTGAATTGATATTCGTTGTAAAGAATCTCGATGTGCAGCGGCATGGTATTGGTCAGCCCGCGCACATGGCCGGAAACCACAGATACCGCACCGAATTCGCCCATCGCGCGGGCGTTGCACAAAATGACTCCATAGAGAAGCCCCCACTTGATATTGGGCAGTGTCACGCGCCAGAAGGTTTTCCAACCGCCCGCGCCCAGCACCAGCGCCGCCTCCTCCTCGTCCCGCCCCTGGCTCTGCATGAGGGGAATCAATTCGCGCGCCACAAACGGGAACGTGACAAAGGTGGTCGCCAGCACGATGCCCGGCAGCGCGAAAATGATTTTGATGTTGTGATCATCCAGCCAGGATCCCATCCAGCCCTGGCGTCCAAAGACCAGCACGTAGATCAATCCCGAGACCACCGGCGAAACGGAAAAGGGCAGATCGATCAGGGTGATCAAAAAGTTCCGTCCGAAAAATTGAAACTTGGCGATGGCCCAGGCGGCGGCGACTCCGAAAACCGTGTTGAGGGGCACGGCAACGAGCGCGGTGATCAAGGTAAGCCGGATAGCGGCCCATGCGGCAGGTTCGGTAATCGCCTTGAAATAGGCGCTCAATCCCTTACCCAGCGCCTGCGCGAAAACGGCGAAGAGCGGTAGCAATAAAAATGCGCCCATGACGAAAATTGCGGTCAATATTAGAAGCACACGCATCCACCCCGATTCCTGAATGGGCGGCGGGGATTGTTCGCGTGCGGCGGCGGATTGAATTGCAGACATGGTACAAGAGTTCAGGAAAGGGATTGTTTGCGCAGGCTCCACGCCTGCAGGCCATTGATGGAGAGCAGCAACACGAAAGAGACAACCAGCATGACCACCGCGATGGACGTGGCCCCGGTGTAATCGTATTGCTCGAGTTTTGTGATGATGAGCAGCGGCGTAATTTCCGTGCGCATGGGCATGTTACCCGAGATAAACACCACCGAGCCGTATTCGCCGAGCGCACGGGCAAAGGCGAGCGAAAAGCCCGTGAGCAGCGAGGGCCATATCATGGGGAGAATCACGCGGCGAATGGTCTGACCACGCGAGGCTCCCAGACTTGCGGCGGCTTCCTCCAATTCCTTGTCCAAATCCTCGAGGACCGGCTGTACCGTGCGCACCACAAAGGGAAGTCCTATGAACGTCAGCGCCACCCAGATGCCCAGTGGCGTGAACGCCACCCGGATTCCGAGCGGTTCCAGCCAGCGCCCCGCAAGGCCCTCTTTGGCGTAGATGGACGTCAACGCGATGCCGGCCACTGCGGTAGGGAGCGCAAAAGGCAAATCCACCACGGCGTCCAACAGTTTGCGCCCGGGAAACCGGTATCGCACCAGCACCCAAGCCACCAAGAGACCGAACCCCATGTTCGCCAGCGCGGCCAGAAATGAGACCGTGAATGTCAGGCGGTAGGAGGCCACCACCCGCGGTGCGGAGATTGTGTGCCAGAACTCGGCCCATCCAATCGTGGCGGTTTTGAGAAAGGCCGCCGACAATGGGATGAGCACGATGATCGAGAGATAGAGCAACGTATAACCCAGCGTCAATCCGAAGCCCGGCAGGACGTTGTTTTGTTTCAAGCGATGTATGCGCATTAGATGTTCGCCGCGTAGGAAAGGAACTTCTGGTACTCCACAAGAATGGCGCGCAAGGCGACGGCAAACACGGAGACCTGAGCGTAATGCGACGCGGCTTGAGGCGCCTCGAAGATGATCTCAAACGGACGCGGACGCAGGCGACTTGGGGCGCGCAGGATGCCGTCAAATCCCTTTCGCAAAATACCGTTGCGCGCGGGAAATCCATCGATCACGGGTGAAAGATCCCGGGGAATGATTTTCTCAGCGGCAGTGAGTGCGGGTTCCAACAGGTTTTGGTTCAATATGGAACCGCTCGCATAACCATAAACGCCCTGGCTATCGCGATCGCCGTGCAAGGCAATCAACCCATTGAAACCATTCGACAGGAGTTCCGTTTCCAGGAACTGCACCTCAGGTTCGAATGAGTTTTTCCAGAATTCCCGATTGAGATCCACGCCCCGGCGCGATTCCCGTGTGCCATCCTCGTAACCGGTGGGATTGCAGACTGGATACAGAAACAACGTATAGCCCTTGGCCAGATCCGGCCTTTGCTCCAGCAGACGCGCAAATTGGATCAAGCCCTGAATGCTTTCCGGTTCATCACCGTGAATGCCTGCGAAAATGCCAACCTTCAGATGTTCGAGGCCACCCGTGGGACCCGTGAAACGATACCGCGGCACAACACACGTCTGGCCATCGTCTTCGAAAAAGCCCGTCTTCGTGTCCACCTGGACGGAGGTGCGACGGACCATTTCGTCCAATGGAGCCAGCAGGTCGGCCACAGACCGCTTGTTGAGAGCAGCCGGGGCTTCGGGTGTAAGCGATATCGTTGTCACAAGGAATTAAGTTACTTGGTGGGCAGATAGATCTGATCGAACACGCCACCATCGCTGAAGTGTGTTTTCTGGGCTTTCTGCCAGCCGCCGAAGACTTCATCGATGGTAATGAGTTTCAATTGCGTAAACTGCGCGGTTGCCGCGGCTTCTTCGGAGCGCGGCCGATAATAATGTTTGACCGCAATGGCCTGACCTTCCGGTGAATAAAGGTATTCCAGGTAAGCTTGGGCGGCTTCGAACGTACCCTTTCGCTTGGCTACCTTGTCCACTACGCTCACTGAAGGCTCGGCCAGGATACTGACGGAAGGGGTGACAATTTCAAACTTGTCGCCACCTTCCGCCTTGGTCACCAGATACGCTTCGTTTTCCCAGTTCACCAGCACATCGCCTATGCCGCGCTCCGTAAACGTGGTCGTGGATCCTCGCGCGCCGGAGTCGAGAACCGGCACGTTCTTGAATACGCGCGTCACAAAGTCACGCGCTTTTGCCTCGTCATTGCCATACTTGCCCAGGGCATAACCCCATGCCCCGAGATAATTCCATCGCGCGCCGCCGGAAGTTTTTGGATTGGGCGTGATGACCGACACACCGGGTTTGGCCAGATCGTCCCAATCCTTGATCCCCTTGGGATTGCCCTTGCGCACCAGGAACACAATGGTCGAGGTATACGGCGCGCTGTTGTTGGGAAGACGCTTCTGCCAATCCTTGGGAAGAATGCCCGCCTTTTCCGCAATGGCATCCACATCATAGGCGAGTGCCAGCGTGACCACATCGGCGTCGAGACCATCAATCACAGCGCGAGCCTGCTTGCCTGAGCCGCCATGGGACTGGCTGATGACCACATTCTGACCGGTCTTTTGTTTGTAGTAGGCCGCAAATGCCATGTTGTAGTCCTGATAGAATTCCCGGGTGGGATCATACGAAACATTCAATAGGGCGATGTCTTTGGCAACGGTTTGAATCGCGACACTCCAAAGAAGCGCGAATACGGCTATTAACGTGGATATTTTGAAGGATTTCATATTCAGATATTTTTTGATGTTTGTGGTTTAGAACGATAATTGCACTCGGCCCAGAATGGCTTGCTCCCCTTTCGCCGTCAGAGGCGTGTTCTGCCCGTCCTCGAAATCGGTTTGCTCGTAGTCCAGATTGAATTTTACGTTTTTGTTGAGATACCAATTCAGTCCGAGTCCCCAGGACGTGGCCTTCGAGGCTGATGTGGAACGATCCGCAAATAACGGGAAAGCCCCGTCATCCACCTTCAACTGGCTGATCTGCGCCGCAACTTCCCATGCGCCCCACCCTCCACCGTTGATGCTGAATGGATGTTTTGGCACGAGCGGTTTGAAGGAGTTTTCCTCACCCGTCAGGATGTAGGAGGCGGATAAGGCCCAGGCTTGATTATTAATGGTTCCAAATACCGGCGCCCCTCCCGCGTTGCGGCTGAGCTTCTGCTCGCTGATGGCGTATTCGCCATAGACTCCCAGCGATTTCCAGTAGTAATAGAACTGGGGCACCAACCGCCAATGGTTGCCATCCGCCACCACATTGGGTGCTGCTGCTGTTCCTGCGCCGGAACGATAACCGAAGATGCGCTGCTGGCCTGGGCTTACAAAAGTGCGCAGCGCGCCCTCCTGGTTCCCATAGGTGCCGGCAACGCCAATTCCCAGCTTCTGCAGTGGCTCAAAGGAAGTCGTTTTAAATGGATGGACAAAGATTCGCGCAGCCAGATCCTTCTCGTCGTCTGCGGTCTCAATGTCATCGCTGCCGCCATCGTTGACGCCGTTGAACACGCCTGCCGCATAGTTCAACACTCCGTCGGAGATATCGCCCTGCAATTGCACACCAACATCCCGGTTGGGCACCAATTGAGTGGGATAGGCCCGCTCCACAAAGAGCAGGTTGGCACCGGACTGGAGTCGCTCCAGACCGACCGGTTCCTTGAACTTGCCGACCTGCAATTGCAACTCCGGCAGAAAACGCGCGTTCACGTATGCGTCCTGAAGAAATCCATTGTTGCCGGTGGCGCTTGTGATGCCCGTTCCAAAATCCATCATCACCCGATAATCATACTTGTCGTAAACCGTGCCCTCGATGATGGGACGCACCCGGCGCATCAGGAAGGAGTCATTGCTGGTGCCGCCCCTGTTGTCATTGGGATAGAACCGCGCATCGGCCTGGATGTATCCGCGAATTTTCAAAACAAAATTCGTGTCGGCACTGCGCAGTGAGAATCCGTTGGCTCCGGCCGAAATCACGGGTGTGGTTTTCGCCTTTTCCGTGGAGGTATCCTGATCGATTTCACGTTTTCGCTCCAGCACCCGCACTTTTTGATCAAGTTCCTGGATTTGTTGTTGCAATGCTTCGATTGTGTCCGGCGAGCTTTGCGCCACTGCGCTCAAGGTCAAAGCCGGCGCGGTCGCCAATAAGGTGACCCATGGTATGCGATTAAGTTTCATGTAGTTATTTCGGGCATGAAACTTCCGGTGATCCGGTCAGTTTCCATTTCAGTTTTATTGTGTGAACCGCCAGTCGACTGGTCGGAAGGTCATGGCACGGACGGCGGAGGCTTTCGCAGGAGGAGCGAGCGCCATGGTTAAAGAGGCACCCCCGCCGATCCGAGCCATTTAATTCTTAATAATGCGTCATGCGGAACAGCTCAGAGTGAGGATTGTTGGAGCGCCTGACCAATGTCCGCCTTGATATCCTCAATATCCTCCAGGCCAACGGACAGCCGGATATAGTCCTCGGTCACCCCCACCGCTTCCTGTTCCGCACGCGTCAATTGCTGATGCGTCGTGGACGCGGGATGGATCACCAGGCTCTTGGCGTCCCCGATATTGGCGAGGTGCGACAACAGTTTGACGGAGTTGATGAATTTCTTGCCCGCCTCCAATCCGCCCTTGACCCCAAAACCAACCAGTCCGCCAAAACCGTTTTGGAGATATTTTTTGGCCACCGCATGGCTGGGATCGTTCTCCAACCCCGGATAGGTCACCCAACTGACGTGGGAATGGCCTTTGAGGAAACGAGCCACTTCGAGGGCGTTGATGGAATGCTGGCGCTGGCGCAGTTGGAGTGTTTCCAATCCTTGCAGGAACTGGAATGCATTGAAGGGACTCAGTGCCGCACCCGTGTCGCGAAGGAGTGTAACGCGGATTTTCAAAATGAACGCCACATTGCCCAATCCCGGCACATTGCTCAGGGCGTCCCAATAGACCAGACCGTGGTAGCTGGGATCGGGCTCGGTGAATTCCGGGAATTTGCCATTGTTCCATTTGAATTTGCCTGAATCCACAATCACACCGCCGATCGATGTGCCGTGGCCGCCGATATATTTCGTCGCCGAATTGGCAAGAATGTCCGCGCCATAATCGATGGGCCGCACCAGACCGATACCCACCGTATTGTCCACCACCAGCGGTATGCCATTCTCGTGAGCGATTTTTGCCAGCGCCTCGAAGTCCGGCACGTCCAATTTCGGATTTCCAATGGTCTCCGCGTAGAGGGCCCGGGTTCTCGGAGTGATCGCCTTTCTGAAGGCCTCTGGATTGCGGGAATCCACGAATTTAACGGTTCGTCCAAGCTTCGGAAACGTGTGGTGGAAGAGCTGATAGGTCCCACCATAGAGATTGTTGGCCGCGACAATTTCATCGCCCAACTGCGTGATACCCAGCAAGGCATACGTGATCGCGGCCTGCCCTGAAGCCACGCCCAACGCGCCCGTTCCACCTTCGATCGCGGCCACGCGCTTTTCAAAAACGTCGGTCGTTGGATTCATCAACCGCGTGTAAATATTGCCAAATTCCTTCAAGGCAAAAAGATTGGCCGCGTGTTCGCTGTTTTTGAAAACATACGAAGCTGTTTGATAAATGGGCACCGCCCGGGATGTGGTTGTCGGATCGGGTTCCTGCCCTGCGTGCAGCCCAAGAGTCGCTAATTTATTGGTTGGAAATGCCATAATTGTTATTTTGTTCTATTTGTTGAATTCAAATCGTTGTTTAAAACTCCCACTTCGTGGTGATGCCCCAGACGCCGTTGGCCTCGTGGTTGAGCACCTGCCCGAAATGACCGTAACCGGCCGCCAGCGTGAGATTCTTGTTCACCACATAGGCCGCATCGATGGTCCACCAGTCGTCCTCGCGGCCCACGAGGTCCCCAATCGGTTTATAGTTGTTTGGCTTCTGGCGATATTCCGCCGCCAGCGCCAGTTGATCGGTCACAAATACCACCACGTTCGCCTCGGCCACGAACTCGTAATCACTGGTAAAACCGAGCAATCCGATATGGGCGGCTTCAGTGGCCCGACCTCCAACGTTCAGCAAAACGGGGCGCGGCAGGAAAGTGAGCATTTTGGAGGCGTAAAGGGTAAAATCCGTTCCGCTATCACCGGTGATGCCTTGTGCCTGCAAACCGCCTGGACCGAGGGCGGGCTTGAGGTCGTCGGAAATTTGTTTTATTCCGTCGTTGTATTTGAAATGCGTGCCGAAGGTGACTGCGGGCACCCATTTCTGATCGAAGTCGCCTTCCTTCACAAGATTCAAGCGGGCGTTGAAATTATGGAGTTCAACCTCGTCGTTGCGCAGGCGGATTCCTGTGGCGCGTTCGACGTCCTGGGGCAGATCCGCCAGGTCCAGACGGTCCCAACCATACCCCAACTCGAGTCGTTTCCAGGGACTCTCGGTAATTGTAAAGGCTTCCAGATTACGGCCTTGCCCAATATCGACGTAGGCAAAGCCCACGCTGGGGCGGCCGACTAATTCGCCGTTGCGGGGGGGATTGACGAGGTAGGCGGAGAGGGTCGAGAAGATGCCGCCGTTTCCCTCGATTTGATGCAAGGGAAGCGGTGCAGGTTTCTCTGCTGGAACGGGTTTTGAGTCCGTTTTGGATTCCGCGGTGGCGGTTGTGCTGGTGGAGTCAACCGGTTGACCGCCGGTTGACTGCTGGTCAACGGCGTTGACGCTCAGGGCGAAGGCCGGCAATGCGGCCAGCCCGGCGCCAATCAGGCGTTGGATGGAACGATTTTTCGATAGCTGCTTGCTCATGATTTATTCTCCCCAGTTGGCTTCCGGGAGTCCGGTCGGCGTTTGCTGGCGTTGGATATTGGTTGAATCGGGCCTCCCGGTGCGGGGTCGGCTCTCTGACAGGACGCCCTCCCAGGGAATCCTCAATTTTTCTGTCGCATCGACCTGGGTGACACGGCCCTCGTGGATGGTGATTTGCACGACGCCATACTGGATGGCGTGAACCCGGTTTTGGACGGTGGCGAGCCAGGATTCGATTCCCGGGTTCGATTGGGTCCGTTCGTTTTTTTCAGCGTGCGACATATACTACCATTTAAGTCGTTATTTAAGGCCAATAAACGGCCATGCGACATTGCATGGCCGAATACCCACAAAATTCACTCAGATCGTTTCGGTCTTATATACGATCTATATTGTCGTATTTATACCGCATCCCTTTCGCCTGTCAACTGTGCGGCGTTATTTTTTTACGATATTATTTTCATTGATGCCGTTTGTTATGTTTGCTTATTGCTTTCACCAGATTTTACGGGTTTTCTCCCGGCACTGAAGATTTTTGTCATGCGATCGAGACTTTAAACATCTGACGATTTATAGCTTGCAACGAATAGGTTGCGCTGATACAACATGCGCATGCTTCATCCCAGAATTCCTCATTTTGCGGCTGTACCGGCTGCATTTCTCGTTTGTCTCTCCACGTTCAGCGGCCCTGCTCAAACACTGGGGCCGGACTTTTCGTCTATTTACAGCGTCCGAGATGTTGGCGCCGCGGGGGATGTGCCGTCAGCTTATGGGGCCGTGGTGTTCAAGGCGGGCGATCCTGAGACTCTGTTGGTGGCGGGGAGCATGGGCGATCTGGCGGCCAAGATTTATCAGGTGAAGGTGACGCGGGACGCGCAGAAGCATATTACGGGATTTGCCGCGACGGCCTCGTTTTTTGCGGATGCGACGGGCGTGAATTCGGGATGGGGCATTGACGGTGGAATGGACTATGCGCCCAATGGGGTCCTGTTTTACACGTCCACGCACGAGGGCGGGATCAGCCAGATCAAACCGGGGAGCACTGCGCCAGGCAAACAAGTGCTGATGAGCGATCTGGGCATGGACGGCGGTGGCGGTGGATTGTTGTTTGTGCCCGCGGGTTTTCCCGGCGCGGGGCGGCTCAAGCTTTCCGGCGCGGCGTCTTCTTCCTGGTACGACACGACGGTAACGGCGGACGGCGGGGGCACCTATGACATTGCTCCTGTTGGCAACTACATCGAGATCGTCAATTACGGGCAGGGACTGGCCTATGTGCAGGCGGGAAAACCGGCTTTTGCGAAGAGCAGTGTGCTGATTGCGAGCATGCAGAACGATCGCATTGTGGCGTATGAAGTGGATGCCAATGGCGATCCTGTCGCCAGCACGCTCCGCGACTTTCTGACGGACTATTATCTGGTCACGGGCATCACGGTGGACCCCATTACCGGAGATTTTCTGGCGGCCACCTCCGACGGGAACAGTCCGCACATTGTGCTGATTGGAAACTTGTCGGTCAGCCAAACGCAGGTTCACATCACCGCTCCGGCAGAAGGCTCGAGTTTTACGGCGCCGGCAACGTTTCCGGTGAATGCGGAGGCGACGCAGCCCGGGGGATCGATTGCGCGGGTCGATATTTATCAGGACACCAAATTGCTCGCTTCAGTATCGGGAGGCTCGTACAGCACTCTGGCGGACAGCTTGTTGGCGGGACAATATGCTTTCACGGCTGTGGCCTTTGACGGAGGCGGCAATGCGACGACGTCGGCTCCGGTTCACATTTCGGTGGTGAACAACGGGCCGGGAATCACGCTGGTTTACCCGACGAACAACACGACCCTGGCAGCATGCACCGATTTAAGGATGGTCGCCAATCTGCAACCGGGGAACTCGGAGATCGCGTCGGTCACGTTTTTTGATGGCTCCACGATTCTTGGGGTCAGCCACGAGGCCTACGATTTCCAACCATACCGTTGGAGCGAACTGGATCTGGATGCAGGAACACGCATTTTCTCGGTGATGGTGACGGACAAAAACGGATTTTCCTCGGTTGCGGTGGCCACGAATGTGGTGATTCTGCCGCTGCAACTCAACAAGATGACCCTCCACCATTATGCGACCAACCAGTTGAAGTTCTGTTTCAGGGGCCAGACTGGATCCAATTATGTGTGGGAAAGCACCACGAACCTGATGTCGCCCAAATGGGCGCCCTTCCAGACGAACACAGCGACGGCGGGCCGGCTGCAGGTGACCAACACGCTGGATAGCCATTTGCGATCCCAGTATTTCAGGAGCCGACAAGCGAATTAAATGGGGCGAAGTCAATGGATATTTGACAATGGGCAATCGAGGAAAAGCGAACATCCGACAGCGAACAGCGATCCGGGTAGAGGGCAGAGAGAAATCGACATGGATAGTCAGGATGGACAGGATGGGAAAAGAGCGGAAGGGTTAATGGACAAAGGATAATTGAGGAAGTCGTCTAAAAAACGTCCATAGTCCTTGGTCCTTGGTCAAAAAAGCGGGGCGCGGGCGGTAAAGTTCCTGTTGCCATGGCGGTTTGTGGGTAGCAGACTGCGATTGTTTTCAACGATGGGATTGCCATGAGAACGGCCAAGCCATAAGCCCAATCGGCTGAGCTTGATCGGTTCGGGCGGGCACAGCTCAGAAGGCTGGCTTGGGAATAAATCAGAACATGAAAAGTGAACGATACTATGGTTTGGGTGACCCTTTTCCTATTATAATGGACTCACGAATAAAATGGTGGCTCGTTGTGATCTTGATGGGTTTTATGTCGGGGTGTGGAGGGTCTATAAAAATATCCGATTTGGCTGGAACCTATATTGCCGACTTTGGATTTGCGACGGACATGTTGATCATTAATCCAGACAACCGATATACACAAACAATTAAAATCAAAGAAAATGATAAAACAGCCATCGTAAATGGAACGTGGCGATTTGATGAGAAAAATGGAGCACTACACTTCAGTGCGTTTATGGTCGTAATTAATGGTTTCAGCCAAATGGTTACCAACTTTGATGACCTTAAAAACGTAAAACCGCAAATTATCGGATTGCGGCGTAGATTTGGAAAAATTGAAATCGGTGGTGATGATTGGCTATGGGGGCGCACTGGCATTGATGCTCCCTACAAAAAACAAGCGTCCATGCCATCAAAGTAAGAGTCACCCCGCCGGTCGAAAAATAGGCTTCCAATTCTAAAGGGGTCACCCATTAGGGCAGGGATCAAAAGAATAAAACGTTTCTGCACCGATTATTATTCTTTTTCGGTTTTTTTCTGTAAAGGAATCAAACCATAGTATGGTTCACTTTTCCTGATCATTTTGCCCATTGCAGCAGTCGCTTTCATCCAACGGGGCAGCGTGGCATTGGCGCTAAGGGAGCGCCACAATCTTGCCCGTGGAAAAGAGGGGAAAACAGTTGGCCACAGATTAACACCGTCAAACTCAGATAAGGGCGGAGGGTGGAAGGCGGCATAATTCCTGTTGCCAAGGCGGCGTTTGGGGAGCAGGCTGCATTTGTTGTCAACGATGTGATTGCCATGAGGACGGCCAAACCATAAGCCAAATCTTAGTGGGGGCCTTGATTGTTCCGGACGGGCAAAACTCTGGAGGCTGGTTTGGGAATAAATCAGAATATGAAAAGTGAGCGATACTGTGGTTTGGAACGGGGGAACTCAATTTGATGAGACAGGAGCATGGGGAAGGATAGCTTCCCAAATAGGAGTTTATCGGTGAATTGCCATTTCAAGTTATGAATTATTCGATATTGGCCTTGATTGGCTTGCTGTTTTTGACATCGTGCGAATCCCAAACAAATTCCCGCCTATCAAATGGTGACTTTTCGGGAACGCGGAAGAATGGAGTGCTCGAGAAACAAGAAGCAATCGCAAAAGAAATTGTTTTCGTTGAGCATGATTTTGGAGATGCCGTATTTCAGTTAAACAATACCAACGCTGTCGGCTTTTTGGCGAAGGTGGATCCATTGGTAGACCGCCTTGAAATAATTTCTAAAGAGTTGGAAACGTTGGGGCCATTTCCTGTCGGTTTGCGTGATGCCACACTTAAGAAGTTAAATGATGCCGAAATGACTTTGCCCTACCTCGGGCCCCTCCAACCCGAAGCTGTTAAGATAACACCTGTCATGGATAAATATATTTCGGCATGGAGTTCTGTGATGGACAGAGCTGGACTGTTTGTTGGTGCCAAAGGAGAGTCGTCAGGCATTAATACAAATGGCCAAGGGGCAAATAAACCATAGGGAATGTGCTAATCAGCGGTGACGCAATGTTTTCCTCCTGCGCTGCCATGTGCCGTCATGGCGGGAAGGCACCACCCCGTCGCCCGTCCTGACCGTCTTTCGCTTTCCCGTGGTGTCAAAAGGAGTTTGAAGTTTTTTTCGTGGCTGGTGCCAGAATGTGCATTTGGCACTTATAACACCAAGCACGGAACCCCCTCGCGCAAGACATCCGAGGTTTCGATTCCCCTTGAAAGAGCTACGCCTTGAAACAGCGGATGACTTGCTCAGCTACGGAGATTATGAGTCCGATTGCCGTCCGAGGATGCCCGGATAACCCACAGACGAGGACGTCCGCGATACGGATGGAAACTTGTTGCGGAACGAGTGTGCAACCGCATGGGACGCCCCTACAGGGCTTTTAGTGATGTTGGGGATGATTTACCTAGGCTCGCGGACTCGCTCCAGCCGAGGCTGATATGGGTCGCGCCGTTGGCGCTGGGGATTGGGGGACAGCGTTTGAATTTGATGCAACGCCTACAGCGTAGGCGAATTCTGGGGACGGGAACCCCGGGTTGCTCGTGCCTCGCGACCCGGGGCTGAGTGATTGCAACCCGTTCCGGGTTGAGGACTGCGTGGGACTTGAGTGTGGGGAGGAGTGGAACGAAAACATGGCAGGCCACGAGATGTGCGAAATGCATTGGATGTGATGCGGGTGGCGGGGTTCTTACGGTCGACTTCGGGTGAATGAAAGAAAAAGAGAGCCTCATCCCGGCCTTCTCCATCTGGCGACGGAGAAGGAGGACTTTTTCGCGGTTCCTGGACAATTGGATGATTTGGAAGGTGCCTCCGCGTGGGGTTAACGGGGGCCGTTTTTTACATGGATGCGCAGGATGGACAGGATGGATAATTAACCGGACGAGATCTTCTGTTGCCAAGGCGGTTTATGGGGAGCAGGCTGCATTTATTGTCAACGACGTGATGCCATGGGAACGGCCAAGCCATAAGCCCAATCGGCTGAGCTTGATCGGTTCGGGCGGGTACAGCCCTGAAGGCGTGATATTGAACAAATCAGAATTTGAAAAGTGAACGATACCATGGTTTGGGCGCTAATGGGCGGGAAAATGCACCACGCGGAGACGAGGAGAACGCGGAGAATTAGTGTGGAAGGACCCGAAAATCCACCTCACCCCGACCCTATGGCTTCCCAAGCCCGCCACGAGTTGGTTACCCAAAAATGGACGTGCGCTTCGCGCAACGTGGTCCCCAGAGCGGAGAGTGAGGAGTTTTTCGCGTTTTCTGAACGATTGGACGATTTGGAAACTGGTACCGCGAGGGGCTGACGGACGAAGGAATGGGCGCGAGTACGCGGAAGGCAAATCAGGGAACAGAGGGCGGCAAAGTTCCTGTTGCCAAGGCGGTTGATGGGGAGCAGGCTGCGATTGTTTTCAACGATGGGATTGCCATGAGAACGGCCAAGCGATAGGCAAAATTCGATCGGCTGAGCTTGATTGGTTCGGGCAGGTGCAGGTCTGGAGGCGTGATGGCGGATAAGTCGGAACGTGAAAAAGAGACAATGGTTGGTTTGCTCCCTTTACTGAAGCATATTTTGAATGACTTATTAATGAAAATGCTATTAACCTTAGGAAGGTTTGTTAAACGACACTTAGTGTGCATTAACATACAAATGTTATTAGCGTGCATAATCGCGTACATAATATGTAAGGATTCGATTAGAACGTGTAATATATATTTGCGATATATTGAAGGATATGATATATATGTAACTAGGACTGAATATTTGATCATGCTTCCTGATGAGCTTCGTTCATTAGGTGTAGTAGCCATAGTTCATTCTAATAATACAATATTAGGCGTGGTTACCAGAGAGTTCTGGTTCCTTCCATATCATGGAGATACTTGGTTGTTCCCATACACAAGTAAGTATTATTCAAATTCATTCCATAATGTTACACTGAAAATACCACTTCTTGTTACTAGAATAAACGAAGCACTATTATTGCTAATCGGTCTAAATACAGTATCTATTATATTTCAAGTTACCAGAATATATAGAAAAGACTTTTTGCTTTGTAATCGCAAAACATAATTTCCATAGGTCTTAATAGGACTTGAGGCAGCTAGAGCCGCTTCATTGTGCTAAGGTGGCGAGAACAACGCCCAATAAAGTCGATTGGGGGCGTGGTTATTTTCCGTTCCCCCAGCAGCAGATCGTCGGACTCGTTCAAAATAATCGGCGGATTTTTTTCAGTTCGCTGGAATTCTTTAATAATCCGACCGACATTTTTTGTTGGTGGACTTGGACTTATTCGTCTGCCTTCAGGCTTGGCATGGCAAACGGTAGTTTTTTGTAAAAACGGATTAAAAAGGATTGCGCCATTTTGTCATTGGCAGGCGTTTTCTAAATGGTCGGTGTCGTAATGGTCAGGGCTCTCCGTCCAGATATGTTCAATCTCATCAACCTAGTTTGCGGTGTTTTGAAGCAGGCTCAGGGGATAGCCAATTAGCATGTCGCTCCGCTTGAGCTTGGAAATTCGATGGGGAGGCGGCGTTCTATAAACATGCCGCGTCTCCGGCGCTGGGAATGGGCGTGATGGAACATGGTTGGAGGATGGTCAGGATGGGGAAAAGAGAAGAATGGATAAGTGACACTTGATGAGGAACAAAATATGCGAAGAGCCTCACCCCGGCCCTCTCCATCTGGCGACGGAGAGGGAGGAGTGTTGGGCGGTTCTGGAGCGATTGGATGATTGAGAAGGTGCCGCCGCGTGGGGTTGGCGAACGGAGGAATGCGACCTAAAGCAAGTTAGACCAGGAGACGTGCAATATGACTAAACGTGATACGGGCGGCGGGATTGAGGCGCAACCGATTTTAATCAGATCGGGAAAAGGGGTCACCCATTTGGATTGTTCACTCTTTCCTGTCGATTTTCCGAGCTGACGTTCTAATTATCGGAATACCTTGTAAAACTCATAAAGGTTGTTTATAAATAGGGGTCTTCCGGAATTAGCGGGGGATAATTCATTGGTCCAAACGAGAGTATATGGGTGAAGAACCGATGAGAATAGGGATTTCGACCGCAGGGGCACGCGAGCTGGGGCTCAGAGCACGCGCCCCTGCTCGTTTTACCTCGTTATATCGCAAACCATTGGTTAACGCGTTTTTATAACATATTACGCACCATGGCCTCTCAACCATCAACGCACAAATCTGACAAAAGTGAACGATACTATGGTTTGACCCCTATGTCTGCCTATGCCTATGCCGGCAACCGCGTCGTTCGTCTGACCCCGTGCGTTCTAAATATGCCAAACTATTATAATGGCTGATGGCCAACGCCCAGATATACTTATTAGCGACAAAATCCATGAAAACAATGACAATGTGCGCAGCTCTTGGCGCCTTGCTTCTATTCGCTGGATGCGGCAAGAAAGCTGCCCAACCCAGTTCCACTTCGCCGTCAGCAGCTATACCGATTACGCAGCCAGCCATGATGGCCTGGCAGCAGGGAGATAAAACAACAGCAGTCAGCCGTTTTCTCGAGGCCGACTGGAGCGCTCGTCCATTGTTTACGCCAGATTCGGCGTTGAGCCTCACCGAAAGTCAGTGGCAGGCGTTATCGCGTGGCGAACGTGCGACGAAATCAGGTGAGATGCTGTCTCAGCTTGACGCATTCAAGCTTCTGGCAGTGGAAGTAGCACATGCCGGGAGCGATGCGGTTTTGAAAAACGACATTGTTGAAGCCCGAAAATGTTTCACGTCACTGAAGCAGTGCGGCATGGCACTCCACAGTGCCCAGTGTCTGGAACTTGTTCAGCTTGTAGGGGGGGCAATTCAGAGGAGGGCTGATGCTGAATTGGCTAAGATTCAACCATGAACAAGGACCGGGGCAGACCATAGTTTCGTTCATGTTTGAAGGATTGAATAGACCGAACCATTCCCTCCCCTCGCGCAAGACATCAGAGGTTTCGATTCCACTTGAAAGAGCTACGCCTTGAAACAGCGGAGGACTGGCGCTTCCTCGATGCGCTTTCTTACGCCACCGCTCCGTGCCAGTCCGGCCAGGACCGCCAAATGGATTGACCATTGGCTGCGGGTTGCACGTCCCATGGCTTTGATTCAACGCTTACAGCGTAGGCGAATCTTGGAGACGGGGACCCCGGGTGGCTCGTGCCTCGCGACCCGGGGCTGAGTGATGCAACCCGTTCCGGGTTGACCCACCCTCCCGCTGGCGCAGGGAGAGGAATCGCGCGATTGGGTTATTCGGTTGAGTGTGGTCGTTCTCCGGACGCCGGGTGGGGGCACCCGGGCCTACAATGTGATACTCCCAACGGCGCGCAGAGGACTGCACGACCTACCACGGAAAGGGAATGGCGGTCGCGAATCGGAGAAGTTTGTTTGGTGCCCTGGATTTTTGAGAAGGCTGGCGGATTGGAAATCCGCGGTGACGGCGCGCGGGATTGTCGGCGGCGCGCAGAGGACTGCACGCCCTGCCGCGGAAAGGGAATGCCGGTCGCGAACCGGAGAATTTTGTTTGGTGCCCTGGATTTTTGAGAAGGCTGGCGGATTGGAAATCCGCGATACGGCAGACAAGATGTCTGCGCTACATGGAAAAGGTTTTGCGATTCCTGCCGGGACTGTGAGTTTGAAACGGTTCGCAGATTGGCAAGCTGCGCTGACGGCGCGCGGGATTGTCGGCGGCGCGCAGAGGACTGCACTCCCTCCTACCACGAAGGTCGCGGTGGTCGCGAACCGATTTGGAGAGGTGCGGGAGTGAGTTTGATTCAACGCCTACAGCGTTGGGGATTCCGATGGGGACGGCGGTCCCGGGTAGCCCGGAGATGGGTGGCACCGGCAGGTGGAATTTTGCAATTCAGAGGGATGCCCATAATTCAAGCGTCGCGACGCGACGAAAAGGCAGCGGGAAATATGCTAAACGCGGGGGTGAAATCCTTTCCATGGGTTGAAACCCATGGCTACCGTCAATGGTCGCTCCGCGACCGGGAATCGCATGTTTGAATACGGTCCGCAGGGACCCGGACGCCGCGTGAGGGCACGCGGCCTACATTTCGTTGCGACGCAAGATGGCCCATTTCGTTCATCAAAAATCGCATTCACATATTCTCCGCGACCGGGAATTGCACGTTTGAACATGGTCGCCGCCGCTGGGACCCGGACGCCGCGTGAGGGCACGCGGCCTACATTTCGCTGCGGCGCAAGATGGCCTATTTCTTACATCAAGAATCGTGTTTACATATTCTCCGCGACTGCGGAATCCGCCTGTCTGTTTCGGACCGCTCAAGGCCGACCGAGGGCGCAACGGAACCCAATCGCGCTGTTATTGACCACGTTGCCCGGCCAACTGTTGGGGCGGCGCGAAAGCCGGCAGCCGCTGCCGAAGTTGATCCAACTGCCTCCACGGAAAACGTGAATCGATCCCGATGTGGGTCCACGTGGGTCGGTTTGTGATCCGCTCGAATACGAACCCCACCAGTCCCAGCAGCGATCCCACACATTGCCCGCCATGTCATAAAGCCCATACCCATTGGGGGCAAAGGATCCCACCGGACTCGTGTAAGGCATCGGATCGTTGTCGTAGCTTGGATGAAAACCGCGCGTCGGACTGATGTCATAGGCCCACGAAGCGTCGCTTTGATAATTCGCCTGGCTGTGAGTGATCGTGTCCCCCCAATAAAATCGGTGTCCGGTGGTTCCACCCCTTGCGGCCTTTTCCCACTCCGCCTCCGTCGGCAGACGATAGCCTGCATTCCACTTCACCCAATCGTTTTGCAGATCCACCTGGCCTGTGCGATAAATCGTTGTCTGCGCCGCATCGGTGTAATAAGCCACCACCCGCCCCTCCTTCTCGCTCCGCGCATTGCACCACTTGACCATGTCGTGCCAACTCACCGTCTGCACCGGGTGATTGGCGGCCTTGCCCAAACCGGCATTCTCAAAGCTGTATCCATGTAACGTGGCCCAAGTATAGACCTCGTCCCATAGCGCTTTGGTGACTTTGTTCCTGTCCATAAAAAACCGGCTGACATAAACCGGGTGCGTCGGCTGTTCGTCACCAGATCCCCCCTCGATTGCATCCCCCATGGTGTACGAACCCGCTGGAATCAGGACCATCCCGGCTGGAGCATTCGTGTTGTCGGGAATCACCACCCGATAAAATCGCTGGGCGACTGATCCTCCCACGTCCACCACCACATAGGGATTGATGTTCACCATGAGATTGGTCAATGCATGCCATTGGTTGGTCGCCAACGCCTCTGTATATTCGATCACATTGGTCACTCCCAGATCGCTGTGGATGGTCAAGTGCGGCGATGAGTCAACGGCCTCGATCTCGAGACTTACGCTTTGCGCCAAAGCGGGGCATCCCGACGCCAAAGCCATGAAGGACAGCCAACTCACGAAAAGAATTTCGGTAGGTTTCATTTGGTTCTCCCATCCGTTACGATCCCGCAAGCAGTCATTGCAATGACTCAGGTTGTTTTAAACAACGGTCCAAGTGGGTTTTCACCCACAACAGGTTGCACATTGGATTGGTGGCGATCCTGACACAAACAAGCAGAAAGACAAGTTCGTTTTTAACCAATTATTGGATTTGCCTGCACAGGGCAGGTCCGGCCCTGCGGGGGACTGTTCGGTGAATCAACCCGGCTGAATCGGAGGCCGTTTTGTGATTTTTAGCGCTTTTATAAAATGCATTGCCGCTAATTGTTATAGATTTGTTACTTGGAAGATCAAAGAGCTCGAAGGGGGATTTTCAACCACGGATTGCACGGATGACACCGATGGGGAAAGGGATTAATGGACAATGGAAGAAATTGAAGTTTCGAAAGTCGCGGGGTGGAGGGTGTTTGAGAGATGCCGCCGCGTGGGATTGTCGGCGGCGCGCAGAGGACTGCACGCCCTCCTACCCGCAAATGTCCTGGCAGTGCGAACCGATTTGGAGAGGTGCGGGAGTGAGTTTGATTCAACGCCTACAGCGTTGGGGATTCCGATGGGGACGGCGGTCCCGGGTAGCCCCGAGGATGGGTGGCACCGGCAGGTGGAATTTTGCAATTCAGAGCGATGCCCGATATTCAACTGTCGCGACGCGACGAAAAGGCAGCGGGAAATATGCTAAACGCGGGGGTGAAATCCTTTCCATGGGTTGAAACCCAGGGCTACCGTCAATGGTCGCCCCGCGACTGCAGAATCACATGATCGAACATGGTAGCTGCCGCTGGAACCGGGAGGCTGCGTGAGGACATGCGACGCATTTGAAAACGTCGGATTTAAGAACACCTTAAGCCGGTCAGGAGACCGGCGCTCCGAAGACAGCAGTCCCTCTCCACTGTCATTAATTGGCGTTCCAAAGAATTCTGACGTGCCCCCCCGCCCATGCGCGAGAAACGTTGACTTTGCGCCACGGTGCATTACCATTTCCCCAGTTCATCTGGATGAAAAAAATGGGCCGTTGACAACAGCCTTTCTTCTCATCCCGCCTTGTCAAAAGGCCATGTCAGAGTGCGTCGGTAGCTCAATTGGATAGAGCTTTTGACTTCGGATCAAATGGTTTCCGGTTCAAGTCCGGACCGACGCACCATTCTACCATTCACCCTGACGCCAGCCCCGTTTAACAGGGCCACGGCCGCCTGTTTCGGATCGTTTGAGCCTGGGTTCAGACGGTCATCCTCCTTTTATGGAATTCGCGCCGGCCAGGGGGCATGACAAAACTCAGGAAGATGGAAAAAGCCAAAACTGGACGAATCCATGGAAGACGCCTGGTGAGGCACCGGGTCTGCAAGTTGGCGCGCCTGGTGATGCGATAGCCCAACCGGCTGAAGCCGGGACTCCAAACCACGCGGTGTTCGGTGACCGGCCAGGGACGATTACATCCGTCTTGCCGGAAAACGGTTCCTTCCTATAATGCGGGGCATGTTGGACATTAAATTGATACGCGAACAGGCAGATCAGGTGCGCCAGCGGCTCGCTTCGCGCGGCGCCGGGGACGAGACGCGCGTGGATGAAGTGCTGGCTCTCGATGAGCAACGACGCAAGTTGGTGGGCGAAGTGGAGAGCCTCAAATCCATTCGCAATCGCGTGTCCAAGGAAATCGGGGCTTTGATGGGCCAGAAAAAGCTCGCAGAGGCCGAAGCACGCAAAAAAGAGACGCGCGATATTGGCGATAAAATCTCGACTCTGGACGCCCAGGTGGCCGAGGTCGAATCGGCCCGCGACCAGTTGCTCCTGCGGCTGCCCAATCTGCCCCATGAATCGGTGGCCATTGGCAAAACCGCCGAGGATAATCCGGTGATGCGGACCTTTGGCGAGGCGGCGCAATTTACTTTCAAGCCCAAGACGCACGTTGAATTGTGCGAGAAGCTCAAGCTGGTGGATTTTCCCCGCGGCGCGAAGTTATCGGGCAGCGGCTTCATTCTCTACACCAACTGGGGCGCGCGGCTGGAGCGGGCGCTGATTCAGTTTCTGCTCGATCTGCATACCAGCGCCCATGGATACACGGAGGTATCCCCGCCGTACATGGTCACGCGGGATTGCATGACCGGCGTGGGCCAATTTCCGAAGTTCATGGACCAGGCTTATGCCGTGCGCGAAGGCGAGGACGCCTCGTCCCTGGGCAAGCTCTATCTGGTGCCCACGGCGGAAGCGCCGGTGGCCAATATCCATCGGGAGGAAATTCTCAAGGAAAGCCAGTTGCCGATTTATTATTGCGCCTACAGCCCGTGCTTTCGCGCGGAGGCGGGCGCGGCCGGGGTCGGCACACGCGGTTTGATCCGTGTCCACCAGTTCGACAAGGTGGAGCTGATTAAAATCGTTTCGCCGGAGACCAGTTACGACGAATTGGAAAAATTGACGGCTAACGCGGAAGCGGTTCTCCAAAAGCTCGGCCTGCATTACCGGGTGATCCTGCTTTGCACCGGCGACATGGGCTTCGCCAGCGCCAAGACCTACGACATCGAAGTTTGGGCCCCGGGCCAGAACCAGTATCTGGAAGTTTCCAGTTGTTCGAATTGCGAGGATTTCCAATCCCGGCGCATGAACACGCGTTACAAGACGGAAAAAGGCGAAAATAAATTGCCGCATTTGTTGAACGGCAGCGGCACGGCTTTGGCGCGGCTCTTTGTGGCCCTGGTCGAGACCTGGCAGCAGGCCGACGGCAGCATCCTGATTCCGCCCGCGTTGCAACCTTACATGAAGACGGACCGCATCAGCGTGTGATTCAACCCCTGAAAATCCTGCTGGCCAGTTCGGAGGTCCACCCTTACTCCAAAACGGGTGGCCTGGCCGACATGGTCGGGGCGCTGGCCAAATCACTGGCCGAGGAGGGGCATCAGGTGGGCATTGTAACGCCGCTCTACAGGGGAGTGCGCGATCGTTTTCCCAAGATCAAACGATTCGATTGGAAGATGGACCTGCCGCTGGGCGAGGAACATTACCCGGCCCAGGTTTGGACCCTGCCCCACGGCAAGGCCACCGTCTATTTCATCGACCAGCCCGGTTTCTACGATCGCAAATCCCTTTATCAGGAAAACGGGCTGGACTTCGCGGACAACGCCGAGCGGTATATCTTTTTTTCCAAGGCGGTGGCGCACCTGGCGCGTTACCTGCCCTGGAAACCCGGCCTGGTTCATGCGCATGACTGGCAGGCCGGTCTGGCCCCGTTATTCATCACGCACCAGAAGGCGGCGATGGGCTGGACCGATGCGCCCGCCACCTGCCTGACCATTCACAACGCGGCGTATCAGGGAATCTTCCCGCTCTTTAAATACAGGCTCACGAACCTGCCCTGGAATTACTTTAATCCCGAAGGCGCGGAGTTTTACGGTCAACTGAACTGCCTCAAGGCCGGCATCAATTTCTCGGACCGGATCACCACGGTCAGCCCCCGTTACGCCATCGAAATGATGACGCCGGAGATGGGCTATGGATTGGACGGGGTTCTCCTGCGCCGCAAGGACCGCGTGTCGGGAATTCTCAATGGCGCCGATTACACCGAGTGGAAAACGGTGGATAATCCGGCCTTGCATCACGATTACGATTTGCGGCATTTCAAAGGGAAACGGCTGGAAAAGCTCGATCTCCAAAAAGAAATGGGGCTGCCGCTGGACCCGGAAATTCCGCTCTTTGGCAATGTGGGGCGACTGGCCGATCAAAAAGGTGTCGATATACTTTTGGAGGCGCTGGAGGATCTCCTGAGCGAACGGCTGCAATTCGTAAGTCTGGGCAGCGGTTCCCCTGTTTTTGAAAAGGCCTTGCAGGATTTGGCCCAACGTTATCCCCGTCAGGTGGCGGTCAATATCGGGTATGACACGGCCCTGGCGCATCGCATCGAGGCCGGATGCGATTTCTATCTCATGCCTTCGCTCTACGAGCCCTGCGGCCTGAACCAGCTCTACAGCCTGCGCTACGGCACCATCCCCATCGTGAGGGCCACCGGCGGTCTGGACGATTCGGTGATCGATATCACCCAGGCCATGGAAAAGGCCAACGGCATTAAATTCATCGAGTATTCCGCGCACGCCCTGGCCCACGCCATGCGCAAGGCGCTGGCGCTTTATGGCGAACCTTTATTGCTCAAGCTATTCCAGAGAAACGCCATCAAGGCTGATTTTTCGTTAAAGAAAACCGCCGCCGAATATGCCAAAGTTTATCGAATGGCCCTGAATCCACCACGGGCTGCATCCAAAACCCCAGAACCGGCCGCTCCTGCAACTCAGGCCACATGAACCGCTTGAGGGCGGCCATGGAGGATCTGTCGGTTGGGATTTTTCAGTTTTTAGTTCATTGCCCTTGAACTCCGGTTCCTGTAGAATTAATTCCTTTAGATAGAGGTTTTTGGTCATGAGCAATAAATCAGATAAGCATCAACATCCGACGCATGCCGCTGAAACTCCCCAAGCGGAGCCAGCGCCAGCGTCCCCGAGCGGCGATCAAACTACGGAGGCGCCACAGGCGCTGACACCCGAGGAAGTGGCCGCTTTGCAGGTCAAGGCGGGCAAGGCCGATGAGTACTGGGAGCGCCTGGTGCGCCAGGCTGCGGATTTTGACAATTACAAAAAGCGCGCGCTACGCGAACGGCAGGATGCCGTGAAATTCGCCAACCAGGCCCTGCTCGAAAAACTGATTGTCGTGCTGGACCATTTCGAAATGGCCATCGCCGCCAACGGCTCGGAGGCACAGCCCGCCAACCTCGATTCCTTCAAGGACGGCGTTCAGATGATCTGCAACCAGCTCAAGTCCGTCCTCACGGAATCCGGTCTCGAAGAAATCAACGCCCATCAGCAGGTCTTCGATCCGAATATTCACGAGGCCGTTTCCCAACAGGAATCGACCGAAGTGCCTGAAGGCCATGTGGTGCAACAATTGCGCAAGGGCTACAAACTGCGCGAGCGCCTGTTGCGGCCCGCCACGGTCGTTGTCGCCAAAAAACCAGCCAGTCACTGAGTATGGCCAAACGCGATTATTACGAAGTTCTGGGTGTCGAGCGCGCGGCCAGCGATGAGGAAATAAAGAAAGCCTATCGCAAAATGGCCGTGAAATATCACCCGGACAAGAATCCGGGTGACAAAACCTCCGAAGAGCGGTTCAAGGAACTGGGCGAGGCGTACGAAGCCTTGTGCGATCCCCAAAAACGCGCCGCTTACGATCAATACGGCCACGCGGCGTTCGATCCCCGCAACCGGGGTTACAGTGGATCACGCGGCGGAGGGTTCCATGATCCCTCTGATATCTTCCGCGAGGTCTTCGGCAACGGCAGCATATTTGAGAATCTATTCGGCGGCGGCGGCGAGCGCCACGACCCCACAGGACCGCAGCGGGGTTCGGACCTTCGCTACGACATGGAGATTTCCTTTGTCGAAGCCGCTCTGGGTTGCGAGAAGGAAGTGTCCCTCTCCAAGCTCGAGAATTGCGAGTCCTGCCAGGGATCGGGCGCGGAAAAAGGCTCACATGCGAAGACCTGCCCCGTTTGCAACGGCCACGGCCAGGTCATTTCCTCGCGCAGCATTTTCAGCATCGCCCAGACCTGTCCCCGCTGCGAAGGCAGCGGACGCATCATCGAAAAACCTTGCCGCACCTGCTCAGGCGCGGGTCGGCGTGAAAAAACGTCCAAGATCAAACTCAAAATCCCCGCGGGTGTCGATACCGGCGCGCGGCTTCGCTCCGTGGGCAACGGAGAGGCCGGCCAGCGCGGCGGCCCCGTTGGAGACCTTTACGTGGTGTTGCACGTCAAGGCCCATGAGTTCTTCCAGCGCGACGGCGACGATTTGCTCTGCGAAGTGCCCATCAGCTTCGTCCAGGCTGCCCTGGGCGCTGAATTGGAAGTGCCCACGCTGACTGGCAATGCGCAAATCAAAGTCCCGGCCGGCACACAACCCGGCACTGTCTTCCGCCTCAAGGGCAAGGGCGTGCGCAATGTCCAGAATTACGGGGTCGGCGATCTGCATATCCGGGTCAACGTTGAAGTGCCCGCGCACCTCAATAGCGCGCAAAAGGCCAAACTGGTTGAGTTTGCCGCCTTATGCGATGAAAACGTAAATCCCATCAGCAAGGGATTTTTCGAAAAAGCCAAGGATCTGTTCCGTTAATGCCGCGCTTTTTTCTCCCAGTCGAAAAATGCCAGGGCCAAACATTGGTCCTGGAAGATCAGGAGGCGCATCACGCCATCCACGTGTTGCGCATTGGTCCCGGGGATGCGGCGGACGTGCTCGATGGCTGTGGCGGCATCAATCACTGCAAAGTTGTGGATATCACCCGCAATTCCGTTACGTTGCAAGTCATTCAACAGCATAAACAACCGCCGCCGCCATGCCGCGTTACCCTGGCCCAGTGCCTTCCGAAGACCAAGGCCATGGACTGGCTGCTCCAAAAGGCCACGGAACTGGGCGCCAGCCGCATCGTGCCACTTTTCTCAGACCACAGCGAAATCCACCTCGACGCCGCCACCGCACAAGCCAAAGCCCGAAAATGGAACACGGCGAGCATCGAGACATTGAAACAGTGCGGCACACCATGGCTGCCTGTCGTGGAATGTCCCCTGCCCCTGGACGATTTCTTGAAAAACGGCGCGCAGGCCGAACTCAACATCGTGGCTTCGTTGCAAAAAGAGGCTCCGACGCTGATTGAGACCCTGCGTGGAGTGCATTCGGACAACCACCCATTCCCGCGTTCTGTATGCGTCTGGATTGGACCCGAAGGCGACTTTTCACCACGAGAAATGGATATTCTCCTAAAAGCTGGAACGCTGCCAGTGTCGCTGGGGGAACGGGTTCTGCGCGCTGAAACCGCCGCATTATATTGCCTCTCCGCCGTTCATTACGAATCCCAGGCCGCCACCGCGCGCTGGTAAATCGGAGTCGGCGCGCCAGAATTCATCGTCGGTTGGATTTTGGACTTGGCAACGGGAGGCTTATCGGGATGATATGCAAGGACGACTATGGCACATGTCAAATTGCACATTCCTGGCCCCGTTGAGGTCAGTGAGAAAACATTCAAGGCGTTCGCTTCGCCCATGATCGGTCATCGCGGACAGGGCTTTAAAGACCTGTATGCGAAAATTCACCCGCAACTCCAATCCCTGCTCTACACCCAGCAGCGGGTTTATCTCTGCACCTCCTCCGCCTGGGGCATCATGGAGGGGGCGTTGCGCAATCTTGTCGGCCGTAAAGTGCTCTGCTGCATGAACGGCGCTTTCTCGGATAAATGGCTGGATGTCTCCAAACGCTGCGGCAAACAGGCCGAGGCGCTCCAGGTGGAATGGGGCAGTCCCATTCGCGCCGAGGCATTGGATGCCAAACTGGCGACCGGTCAGTTTGACGCCGTGACGATCATCCATAACGAAACCTCCACAGGCGTCATGAGCCCGCTGGCTGAATTGGCCGCGCTCAAGAAAAAATACCCCGACGTCATGTTCATCGTGGATTCGGTCAGTTCCATGAGCGCCACGCCGATTCATTTCGATGAACTGGGCATCGACGTTTTGCTGGCTGGCACTCAAAAAGCATTTGCCATGCCTCCGGGCCTGGCCGTCTTCACTTGCTCGAAGGCCGCTTTGGAACGCGCCTCGAAGCAGAACGATCGCGGCTATTATTTTGACTTCCTCGAATTCGACAAGAATGCCGAGC
Organism: Verrucomicrobiia bacterium; assembly: GCA_963664225.1. GTDB lineage: Bacteria > Verrucomicrobiota > Verrucomicrobiia > Limisphaerales > UBA1319. The sequence continues at coordinate 4,341,767 of OY760937.1, read as the reverse complement.
AAAGCATGACCCCGAGCACCCCGAGCATCGGCCATGTCTATGCCTTGGAATCCAAGCTGGGCGATATCTTCGCCGAAGGCCTCGAGAACCGCTTCGCCCGCCATGCCAAATTATCGCGCATGACCCGCGAATGGGCCCAAGGCCACGGCTTCACGTTTTTCCCGGAACCCGGTTACGAGTCCGTCACGCTCACCTGCGTGAACAACGGCGCGCGTCCGGCAGGCCGGGTTGTGGATGTGCCCAAGCTCCAGAAAATCGTCAAGGACCAGGGTTTCCTGATCGACGGCGGTTACGGCAAAATCAAAGGCAAAACCTTCCGCGTTTCGAACATGGGTGACGAGACCGAAGCAACCATGAAGACGCTTTACGCGGCCATGGACGTTGCCATGAAACAGATGTAAGACGGGAAGCCGTTTTCCAATTCAGTTCAATTCGATTCGATTCAATTCGAAATGGCCGGGAGTTTCTCCCGGCCTTTTTTTCGCTCACGAAGCATCGATGTCTTTGGCAACATCCTTACCGACGACTGCCTTTCCAAAAAAGGATCATGCCGCCAAGGACAGTCAAAGCCCAAGTGCCGGGCTCTGGAACCGGTTGAATGATGTTTAATGTTCCGGCATAGATGCCGTCACCGCGATATTCCAGCGCACCATCGAGCAATTCAATTTTGCCGCTGTTGTTTACCAATTCCGCCCAGCCAAATATCGGGTCTGGATAAATACCTGCCGTTGGCAATCCGTGGCCTGTATAAATCCCGACATAAAAGGTAATGCCATTATTAAACACGTAATCAGCTCCAGAGATTAATTCTGTGTAGCCGCCCGATTGAATGGCCTCCAAAGTGACTGGATCATTTGGCGAAACAAAGAACGAGCGAACACCAATATTCACAATATAATCATATAAAAACGTATTATCACCGTGGGGGAATAATAAGAAACCAGTATAATAGGGTGTATCAGGAGGCAATGCTGGAGGATTAGCCAAAACGTCAATTACAATCCCTTTACCAGAGTAGCCGGAGAATTCAATGATACCATTCGGCACAATATAACCTTGTGAATGGGCGGGTTGAATTGCGGCGAAAAAGCTGCAAATCAGCATTGTTAGCGTAAGTTTCATAAATCCTTCACACGGTGCCGCCAGGCCAGGAGCATTCCACCAAGGACAGTGAAAGCCCATGTGCCGGGCTCTGGAACCGGTTGAATGATGTTTAATGTTCCGGCATAGATGCCGTCACCGCGATATTCCAGCGCACCATCGAGCAATTCAATTTTGCCGCTGTTGTTATAAAGGTGCGCCCAAGCAAATATAGGATCGGGAAATACTCCGTCTGCAGGAAGACCATGGCCAGTGTAAACCCCCACATAGAAGTCTTTCTCTTCATCGAAAACATAAGTGTTACCCGCTATCAACTCAACATAACCACTGGATTGAATGTCTTGAAAACTGATCGGATCGTTCGGAGAAACAAAAAACGTTCTAACACCCACATTAATCAAATAGTCATAGACAAAGGTGCTTGTATTTCGGGGAATCAGTAAAAACCCGGTATAATCTGAAGTATTAGGCGGCACAGCAGTCGGATTGTAAAGAACGTCTATTTCAGTGCCAGGGTCGGGATAACCCGTATATTCAATGACTCCATTCGGCACGATATAGCCTTGTGAATGAAGCCTGACAACCGAGGTCAACAATGTCACTATGGCCAAAAGAGAGCACGTTAGAATTTTCATAATTATTGAGCGAAGCTTCGGACCAATTCCCCGAAGTTATGTCCAGTCACATTGCGCCTTGCTCGATTTATTGCAACAAAAATGAGATGACCGGTTATTACTCGGGTGCAGGACAAAAATCTTCGGAGGCACCCTCACCCCGTACCCTCTCCCGCTGGCGCAGGAGAGGGAGAAGAATCGCGCGATCGGATTATACGGTTCAGTGGGGCCGCTCTCCGGACGCCGGGTGGGGGCACCCGGCCTAGAAGGACAAAGCCCCGAACACACACTCCGGCTCTGCCCGCTCGTGCCAATTCAGGTTTGGGGCGAGAGAGAAGATCGCGCGTTTCGCAAGCTTTTGGCTTTTGGACGCATGGAAGCAGAATAGATCGCCGACGGCGTGCAGAGGACTGCCCGCCCTACCGCGAATGCATATTCATTAGCTCATTCTGTTTAATGAGTCAGCTAGTATTAATTGTGTGGCATCTGCGCGAAATACCGTGTTGCCATGAAAAACTTGTTATCCAGAACCTACCCGGTCTGATATCGTTCGCGTCGATCATGGGCACCACAAACATCCAGGCACAGGAAGGCAAGTCGGCGTGGCAACTCGAATGGGAGAAAACGACCGCCACTCCGCAATTGATTGTCCCACCCACCCTCTCCGCGTGGGAGAGCCAAAAGAAGGAAATTCGCGCGCGTTTGTGGGAGCTATTGGGGGCGCTGCCGCCGCGTCCCACCAGGCCCGTGATCAAGACGCTCTCGCGTGAAGATCGCGGCGATTACGTGGTGGAAAAATTCGAGTTCGACAACGGCGCGGGGGCGCAGGTGCCCGGCTATTTATTACTGCCCAAGGGAGGCACGACACTGCATCCGGCCATACTGTATTGTCATTGGCACGGCGATGAATACTCCATTGGCAAGGAGGAGATTTTCCAGAAGGCACATACCCCGGAAGCGCCGGGACCGATGTTCGCCAGGCGCGGCTATGCGGTCATGGCGATAGACGCCTGCTGTTTCGGCGAACGCAATGGCAAGGGACCGGGCGGTTCCAAAGCGGTGGGCTGTGACGGGGAATCCACCGCGAGCAAATTCAACCTCTGGCTCGGCCGAACCTTGTGGGGCATGATCGTGAGGGACGATTTGATGGCCCTGGATTATCTCTGCTCGCGACCCGAGGTGGATCCCGCCCGTATTGGAGTCACCGGCATCAGCATGGGCGCCACGCGCACCTGGTGGATGATGGCCCTGGACGACCGCCCGCGGACCGGCGTGCCCATGGCCTGCATGACGCGTTACCAGAACCTCATCGCACACGAATCCCTCTCCGCACACGGGATCTATTATTTCGTGCCCGGAATGCTGCGTCATTTCGATACGGAAGCCGTGGTGGCCTGCGCCGCGCCCCGTCCCATGTTGTTCATGACCGGTGACCAGGATGCTGGTTCGCCTGCGGATGGCGTTGTGGCGATCGGTGAGGCTGTTAAACCGGTCTATCGGTTGCATGGCCGGGAGGAAGCCTTTCAAAACATCCTCTACCCCGGCATTGGCCACGCCTGCACCCCGGTGATGTGGGAAAATTTACAGGCGTGGATGGATCAACATTTGCATTAGGACGTCGCGAAAAACAAGGGGAGCGTTCTGCTGTTGAAAAGATCGGCGTTCCTCCGCATGCTTTGGTCATGAAGATTTTATCTTCCCTATGGATCGTGCTGCTCGCCGTCGCCCTCGGCGCGGGTTGTCAGAAGAAGGCGGACAAGACCACCGGCCCGGCGACTGACTCCTCGAGTCCAACGGCGGCCCAAGCGAAATTGCCGATCCTGAAACTCTTCATCGGCTCGAAGGAATTGGCAACCGAAGTGGCGCGCACATCGATCCAGCTCCAGACCGGCATGATGTTCCGCAAAAGCATTGCCGAGAACGAAGCCATGCTCTTCGTGTTTCCTGTGCCTCATCAGGCGGCTTTCTGGATGCGCAACACCACCGTTCCCCTTTCCTGCGCCTACCTCGACAGCGACGGTGTCATCCTGGAAATCCACGACTTGAAGCCCCTCGACGAAACATCCGTTCAGGCCAATTCGGATCAAGTGCGCTACGTCCTTGAAACGGCTCAAGGCTGGTTCGCACGCAACAACGCGACGACTGGAATGGTGGTCAGCGCGCAAGGGGCCTCGCTGGCGGATCTCTTTTTCCGCGGGAGATAAAACGTGAAAATCGCACTCGCACAAATCAACACCACCGTTGGCGACATTGAAGGCAACGAAGCCCGCATTCTGGCCGCCTATCGTCGCGGTCAGGAACTGGGGGTCGATCTGGTGGTCCTTCCAGAACTAGCCATTGCGGGCTATCCTCCGAGGGATTTGCTATTGAAGAACGCCTTTATCCCGAGGAATCTTGCCGCACTGCATCGACTGGCCGCCATCACGGACAAAACGGGTCTGCTGGTCGGCTATGTGGGCCAGAACGCCAAGCGACCCGGACGCGAGGCCTTCAATTCCGTGGCACTCCTCCAGGATGGCCGCCTGCTCGCCGCCCGCACCAAGACGCTCCTGCCCACCTACGATGTTTTTGACGAGGACCGCTATTTCGAGCCGGGCGTGGAAAACAAACCCGTCGAGTTCAACGGCGTCAAAATCGGACTGACCATTTGCGAAGACATCTGGAACGACGAGGATTTCTGGCCCGAACGCCGGTACCGTCGCAATCCAGCCATCGAACTCATCGAAGCCGGCGCACAGATCCTTTTTAATATTTCAGCGTCGCCCTGGCATCTGGGCAAAAACAAAACCCGGTTTGACATGCTTTCCAGCCTTGCTTCCAAGGTGGGCAAGCCGGTCGTTTACTGCAACCTCGTGGGCGGGAATGACGAGCTCATCTTTGACGGCGGCAGCCTGGCCTTCAATGCCCAGGGCCAACTCACGGCCCAGGGGCGGCTGTTTGAGGAGGATTATGTCGTCCTCGACACCGAGGCCCAAACCCCAGCCATCGTGCCGGAACAAAGCGCCAACGAGGAAAAACTTTATCACGCCCTGGTGCTTGGCGTGCGGGATTACCTCCATAAATGCGGTTTCAAAAAAGCCGTGCTGGGCTTGAGCGGCGGCATCGATTCCGCGTTGGTGGCCTGTCTGGCGGCGGAAGCGTTGGGACCGGACAATGTGCATGGCATTTCCCTGCCTTCGCAATTCTCCTCCCAAGGCAGCCTGGACGACGCGCGTTCACTGGCGAAAAACCTCGGCATTCGCTACGATGTGATTCCCATCCAACCGGGATTCCTCGCCGTAAAAGATCAGCTCAAGGACGTGTTTGCGGGCCGCCCCGAAGACACCACCGAGGAGAATATTCAAGCCCGGCTGCGCGGGGTCATACTCATGGCGATGTCCAACAAGTTTGGATCCCTGGTCCTGACCACGGGAAACAAAAGCGAAATGGCCGTTGGCTATTGCACCTTGTATGGGGACATGTGCGGCGGATTGGCAGTCATCAATGACCTTCCCAAAATGACGGTCTATCGCCTGTCCCAATGGATCAATCGCGAGCGCGAAATCATTCCCGCCGCTTCGATTACCAAACCGCCTTCAGCGGAGTTGCGGCCGAACCAGACCGATCAGGATTCACTGCCGCCTTACGAAGTGCTCGACGCCATTCTCGAAGCCTATGTCGTGCAAGGCAAATCCCAGGCTGAGATGGCCGCCGCGGGTTACGATCCCGCGGTGATTCAACGCATCGTGCGGCTGATCAATATTTCCGAATACAAACGCCGTCAGGCCGCGCCCGGTTTAAAAGTGACCACCAAGGCCTTCGGCATCGGTCGGCGCATTCCCATCGCCCAAAAATTCCGCGAGGATTGAGGGAAGGCACAAGCTGCCTCTGACTCTCCGCTCTTGCCGGTTTCGTTTTGGAAGCGAACGGGAATATGAAAAGGGCGCCCTCACCCCGCACCCTCTCCCGCTGGCGCAGGAGAGGGAGAAGAATCGCGGGGTCGGTTCATTCACCAGCGCGCGTGTGCATTGCCTTTCCGCAAACCGATGGCTGGAATATTAATGGAGAACAACTCTCTCCGACTCACCCATGAAACTTTTGATTGCGATACACCGGGCCGGGGACGCCCGGGCCTACAATGTGTTACTCCCAACGGCGCGCAGAGGACTGCACGCCCTACCACGAACGTCACGGTGTGGGCTTGCTTCGATAAATCGGACACAGAAGACACATATAGGTTATTTGGATATATTTTCAAAGTCAACAGGAGACATGTAATTGAGTGTGCTGTGTAAACGCTGTCGATTATAGAAGGTCTCGATGTAATCAAAGATGGCCTGTCGGGCCTGGGCTCGGGTCGCAAAGACCCGGCGATAAACCAGTTCTTGTTTAAGGGTGCTCCAAAAGGATTCCATGGCCGCGTTGTCATAGCAGTTGCCACTGCGGCTCATGCTCGCCAGGGCACCGGAGGTTTCCATCGCCCGGCGATAATCCTGACTGGCATACTGGACTCCCCGGTCTGAATGAAAGAGCAATCCGGGTTCGGGTTGCCGCTGAATGCAGGCCATGTTCCAGGCCGACAGGACCAGTTCGGTGTCAATGTGCTCGCTCATGCCCCAACCCACGATGCGGCGGCTGTAAAGGTCTTCAATGCCAGCGAGATAGAGCCAGCCTTCATCGGTGGCAATGTAGGTGATGTCCCCGACCCAAGTCTGATTGCGTTGGTCCGGTGGCGCGGCTTGAGCCAGCCGGTTGGGGGCAATGGGCTGATCATGATTGCTGTCGGTGGTTCGGACCTTGAAACGCTTTTTAGAACGCGCCTGCAGGCCTTCCTGGCGCATTAAACGGGCGATGTGGTTGCGACCATGGCAGTGCCCCTGGTGCTTCAAGGCGATCTGGATGCGCGGGCTGCCATAGGTTTTGCGGCTGCCATTGAAAATCGTTGTGATGGTCCCTTTCAATACGGCGTCCTGACGGGCACGCAACGAAGGCTGGATTTGCCGTCGGCACCAATCATAGTAGCCGCTAAAAGACACATCAAAGGCCTCACAGAGCAGGCGGATGGGATGATCGACTTTCATCGCTTCAACCCGTTGATAGCGTTGCTCTGGGGGTCCGAAAGAATTCCCAACGTTTTTTTTAGAATCTCCCGCTGCTGGCGCACATAGTCCAGTTCGCGCAACAAAGCGGCATTGTCGGCCAGCAACTGCTCACGGGTCTTTGTTTCGGCTCCTTCCCCTGTTGGCAGCGGCACATATTTTGCGCGCCAGGCATAGAGCCGCTCCATTTTTATCCCCAACTCAGCCGCCACCGTGGCTGCCGATTTCCCGCTGGATTTCCAGAGGTTCACGGCTTCCTGCTTAAATGCAGAATCATACTTCGGATGAGTCTTGGAATCGGGAATCACAGATTGCTTCATACGGTTTTTCATTAAGTTTCGCTCCGCTCCTGTGTCCGTCAAATCGAAGCAACCTCAGTGGTCGCAAACCAATGTCTGCCATGGAGCTTTTGATTGCGATACACCGGGCCGGGGACGCCCGGGCCTGCAATGTGTTACCCCCAACGGCGCGCAGAGGACTGCACGCCCTACCACGAACGTCACGGTGGTCGCAAACCAATGTCTGCCATGGAGCTTTTGATTGCGATACACCGGGCCGGGGACGCCGGGTGGGGGCACCCGGCTACAATGACAAAGCCCCGGACACACCTCCATGGCGTTTAAAGCCTTTTTGGACTTTCTTAAGTAATTTGTCGTGCGACGCCTGCGGACTATTTTGAATACCGCTGCTTGAATTCTTCCTGGGCTTTCCTGCGTTTTTCCAGGTCTTCCGACGACATTTTCCCGGTAAACCAGCGATGCTCTGGTCTGGCCAGAAGCTCGTTGATGGCGGTGTCCAGTTTCTTTGCGCCTTCCACCTTCGCGGGATCATCGGAGTGGAGATTCTTTGCGGAGATTTCCCGAAGCTGCGGAATGAACTCGGTGTACCAATGCTTGCCCACCTCGTAAAGGCCGTGCCAGTGCGTGAAATCCGGCCCCATCATCGAGGCGCCATGTCGGGCACGCCGTCCTTCATGATGCCACAATTCATACCAGGTCCACTCGATCGGTTCGTCAAATTGTGTATCCGTGATGAGTTTATTCTCGGACAGGAGTTTCATGAAATTCACACCGGGCTGGCCGAATTTGGAATTGTAGAGGTCGACCACCCCGTCATACTGCTCGTAGAAATTATTGACCTGACCGCTCGCGTGACAAACCGTGCAAACCTTGACCATTTCAGCGCGGCGTGTTTTCCATTCCATCTTCGCCATTTTCTCCAGACCCAGTTTGGCGTCTGCAACCTCCGGGCGAATGGATGTCTGGGGCCGGTTATTCCAACTGATGCGCAACCCGACATTGTGATTAACAGGCATGATGTCGCCATCTTTCGGTTTGACGGCGGACATGTGGCAGGTGGCGCAGGTTGGGGCCGCCGTGTAATCTTCACCCAAAACCCATTTGGCGTTATCGAGCTTTAGATCCTTTTTATGCGCGGCATAGGCGATGCCATGTTTGGATTCCTCAAAGATTTCCTTCTGTGGATGGTCCGGGCCCTGGTGACAGCGCGTGCAATTTTCAGGCTGACGCGCCTGCTCGGCGGAAAATGCGTGTCGCAGGTGGCAGGCGCTGCACGCGCCGATGCTGCCATCCGGATTGATGCGGCCCACTCCCGTGTTCGGCCAGTCGGTTGATTTGAGGGAACCGTCCTTGTTGGCCTGCACCACACTACCATGGCACTGCGCGCAACCACTCACGCTTAGAGCGGACATTCCATGAAAATTCGTGTCCCCCTCGACGATGTCCGCGAGGTAATTGTCCAGCGATCCCAGGATTTCAGCCGCCTTGGCATGGTGACTTTCGCTGAATTGCCGGACCTCCGTTGGATGGCAGCGGGAGCAGTCCTTGGGCGATACAATGATGCTGATGGTGAATCCGTTGTGATCCATCGCGCCGGGCTTGCCTGCCTCCGACTGGTGGCATTCATAGCAACCCACATTGCCGCGAAAATGTTTGGAGGTCCCCCACTCCTGGTAAATGCCGCGCGTTTCGTTCGCATGGCAATCGATGCACATCCTGGATTCCTTGGAGAGTTCAGGCAGGGGGATTGCATTACCGCGGCTGCTGGATAAACAAAAGAGGGCGACCAACATTGCCATGGCAAATCCTCGCGCCGTGAATGCTGAATTTAATAAGGAATTCATGATGAGCTTATGCCAATAAACCATGCAAGAAGGCAAACTCATAATGGGAAGAATTGTTCTTCAGATCGGTTCGTCACTTGACCGTTTTGACCGTCTGATGTCAAATTCAGCCACACGCGATTCCATTTAAAAACCCGAGTCGGAGGATCCATGAGAAATATGAACTCAAAGCCCATCAACCGGCGGCAATTTCTAAAAGGCGCGGCCCTCGCTGCCGCACTGCCCACCTTCATCCCGGCCTCGGCCCTTGGCCTGGACGGTCGCCCCGCTCCCAGCAACCGTGTCACCTTTGGCCTGATCGGCGCGGGCAATCGTGCGCGGGATATCATGCCCAATTTTCTAGGCTTCAAGGAAATCCAGTGGGTCGCGATTTCGGATTGTCGTGAGGACCGGATGCTCGCCGCCAGGGATTACGTCAACGCGCACTACCAGACCAAGGATTGCCGCACTTATCCCGAGTTCCGGGATCTGCTAGGCCAAAAAGACATCGACGCGGTCTTGATTGCCACGGGCAACCGCTGGCATGCCATGGCCTCGATGTTCGCCGCGCGCGCCGGCAAGGATATTTACTGCGAAAAACCCGTCTCCCTCACCATCCGTGAAGGCCGCAATCTGGTGCAAACCTGCCAGCGGTTCGGCACGATCTATCAGGCGGGCACGCAGCGCCGCGACACGGAATCCTACCAGTTCGCCCGGAATATGGTGCATCAGGGCAAAATCGGACGCCTGCACACGGTGGAAATGCAGGTGTGGACCGGAACAGGCATCCCCATCGAAAAATCCGTGCCGCCGCCGCAAGGTTGGAATTATGACATGTGGCTCGGTCAGGTTCCATGGCAGCCGTTTGTCCCCTCCCGCGTGAATGGCTGGCAATATTTTTACGACACCGCGGAAGGCATGATCACCGATATGGGCTGTCATTACACCGACCAGATGCAATGGCTGCTGGGCACCGACGACACCGGGCCCGTTTCCTTTGAAGCCAAGGGCGAGTTTCCCGATCCCACCAAATTCGCGAGCGACACCCCGCTGACGGCCGAGGCGGTTTGCAAATACGCCAACGGCGTCAAGGGCGTCATGTTTCAACGGGCCGGATTCACGGATCGCTATATCCGCTACATCGGCGATGAAGGCTGGATCCAGGTGGACGACGAGACCGATGTCGTCACCGCAGAACCCAAATCCATCGTCAGCCTGAGGCAGCCCGGCGGCGCGAGTTGGGCCAATGCCGGATCGCACATCCGCAATTTGCTCGATTCCATCCGCTCCCGCACGCTGGCCCAGTGCCATCCCGAAGTCGCGCACCGGGCCGTCACCATCTGCCAGGCCTGGAACATCGCGCTGCGCCTCGGCCTCAAGCTGCAATGGGACCCAGTGGCGGAGCGTTTTGATTCCGAAACGGCCAACGGCATGCTCTGGCGGGAACCGCGCGCACCGTGGCGTGTCTGAACTCCACGACTGGAACCGATCATAAACATTACCAACCCAGATTTTTGCAAAAAGGTGTTATGAATTTTAAATCCTTTACCCGCAATTTGACGATGCCTGTCCTGCGCGCAACGCTCTGCAAACTGATGGCACCCGCACTTTGCATGGTGGCCGTCGCATTCTCGATTCCGTTCAACGGACCAGGCTCCATCAACGATGCCCTGGCGAAAGCCGCGCAATACCAATCGGGCGATTCGATGGACGCCTTGCGCCAGATCGAGACACTGGTGCGCCAATCCGTTGGCGACTCTGCCGCACTGGCTTCGATTGAAAACTCCCTGGACAAGTTCATCGCAAGCCCGGCCTCCATTGAAGCCAAGCGCTTCGTGTGCGGTCAACTGGCGGTGATCGGCACGGATACTTCGCTGGAGGCCATCGCAACATTGCTCGGCAACAACGACACCGTTGGTATTGCGTGCCTGGCCCTGGCGTCCCATCCATCGACCAAAGCCGGGGAAGTCCTTCGCAAGGCCTTGCCGACATCCACAGGCGCGGCACGGCTGCAAATCATCTCCACACTCGGAGACATGCAGGACACCGCCTCCGTGACTGCATTGAAAGATCTCGCGGAGGATGCTGACATGGTCGTGGCTGGAGCGGCCGTGGTGGCATTGGGGAAAATCCCGGGAGACGACGCCATCAACGCCTTGTATTCCATCCGCAAATCATCGAAGTCCGAATTGTCCCTGGCCGTTGCAGAAGCCTTTCTGAGAAAGGCCGCGCAGATTGCCGCCGCAGGCCAGACCGATGCCGCCCGATCCCTCTACGAAGGGTTGATGGGCACGTCCCAACCCCTGCATGTCCGGCGCGGAGCGTTGATCGCACTATTCCGCTTGGACAAGGACGGCGGCCAGGAAAGAATATTACGCTCTTTGCGCGGAGCCGATCCCCGGCTTGTCCCGACAGCGATCGCTGCCGTGCCTGCGGTTACCAATGCCGAGGCGTCCGATGCCTTTGCGAGTGAATTGCCCAAATTGAATCCCGAGGATCAGGTCCTGATGATCCAGGCCCTTGCACAACGAGGGGATTTGCCCTCACTGCGCGCCGTGGGTCGGCAAATTGCCTCGACGGAACCCGGACCGCGTCTGGCGGCCATCACGGCCATGGGACAGTATGGTGATTCCTCCGTGCTGCCACTGCTCACCACTGCCCTGGCCAATCAGGCCAGTCCACAGGAGCGTCAGGCCTTGGAGCAGGCAATTGCGAGTCTGCCCGGTGGGGACACCGCCACACGCTCCATCATTGGAGAACTGCGCAAAGCCATCAGCACGGCCAAGCCGACCTTGATTTCCGCGCTGGCCCGACGCCGCAGTCACCTGGCGGTTCCCGTCCTATTGGAGGAATCCTCCTCAACCAATGCCATCATCGCCCGTGCAGCATTTCAAGGACTGGAGAAAACCGCTGAGCCGGAGAATTTGACCGCAGTAATCAACGCATTGGTCCAGTTGCATGCCGACGATACGCGCCCGGCCGCGGAGAACGCGGCGATGCAAATCCTGCAAAAAACTCCCGATGCCGCCAAACGCACGCAAGCCGTGTGCGCCGCGCTGGATGCCAACACCGTTGTGGCCACCCGTTGTTCCCTGATTCGCTTATTGCCCGTCTGCGGGGATCAGACGGCTTTTGCCGCACTGCAGAAGGCGTCTCAGGATGCGCAACCGCAGATTCGTAACACCGCCATTGAGGCCATCGCCGCTTGGCCCGATGCCACAGCCTGGAATGCGCTGGTCGGCTTCTATCAAAAGCCGTCGGACGATTCGCAGCGAACCCTGGCACTGCGCGGGCTCGTGCGACTTGTGGCCGAGGAAAACGCCCATCCCAGCCCGGCGCTCTTTGAGCACTACCGAATGATCCTCGCGGGGGTTCGCACCGATGACGAACGCAAACTGGTCCTCAGCGCCCTGACCGTGGCCGCGCAACCCGAAGCCCTGGAGATCGCGCTGCCTCTCCTGGACATCCCGGGCGTTCGCGCCGAGGCGGCTCTGGCGGTGAAGAAAATCGCCAACGATATCAAGGCGCAACATCCGCAAGCCTCAGCCGAAGCCCTCAAAAAAATGGAATCTGCAAAATAGGCGGAACTCCCGGGCATCCTTCCCGTGCTCGACAGACCCGCGCCGGAAGGCTTTAGTGGTGTCCGGACATGAATAAATCGGGTTTGTCAGAGCTGGGTGCGCGCTGCGATGCGCCGCCCATCGAATGGTTAATGCGCCTGGCCTTGCAGCGGCCGCAGCTCATTTCCCTGGCGGCGGGTTTTACAGACAATGAAACACTGCCTGCGCGCGAGGTGATCGAAATTGTTCGGGAACGCCTCGAGAACGGGCGCCAGTCCCGTTCCGCGCTGCAATATGGATTCACCGCCGGTCTGCCGGAATTGCGCGAGGCCGCCATCGAACGCCTCGCACAGGCCGATGCCGCCGCGACTGGCACCAAAATCAAGACGGGATCCGCCGCCAAAACACGCTATTCGGCGGATCAGGCGATCATCACCAACGGCTCCCAGCAATTCCTCTACCTGGTGACGGAGGCTCTCTGCAATCCAGGCGACATCATCCTTGTCGAGGATCCAACTTATTTCGTTTATCTCGGCATTGTGCAAACCCATGGATTGCGCTGCCGCGGAGTTCGCATGACGCCCGAAGGTCTGGACCTCGACCAGTTGAAGTCGGTGCTCGAATCGCTCAAAAATTCCGGCGAACTGTCCCGGGTTAAATTTCTCTACACGATCAGCTATTTTCAAAACCCGACCGGCATCTCCACCCCGTTCCGCACCAAGGTCGCCGCACTGAAACTTCTGCGGAGTTACGAACGCGCGGCAGGCCACCCCATCTATCTTGTGGAAGACGCGGCTTACCGGGAACTGCGGTTTGCGGGCAAGGACGACGCCTCGGCGCTTGCCGTGCCGGAGTTGAACAAACGCGTCATCTACACCGGCACCTTCAGCAAGCCATTTTCAACCGGCGTGCGCGCGGGTTACGGGCTGCTGCCCGAACCGCTGTTCACCGTGGTGAACCGTCTCAAAGGCAACCATGATTTCGGCACTGCCAGTCTCATTCAGCAGATCCTGGCCGGCGCAATTGCCTCGGGCCGGTATGAAAAGCACCTCGTCGTGTTGCGCCGCCGTTATGAGGCCAAGGCGCAGATCATGGTGGAGGCCATCCGCAAAACTTTTCCGGCGACAGTGCAATGGCAGGAACCGCGCGGCGGCCTCTACATTTGGGCCAACCTGCCAAAACCATTGGTTTCAGGGCCTGAAAGCCGGTTGTTCCAGTCCGCATTAAAACAGGATGTGCTCTATATTCCCGGCCGGTTATGTTATGCGGAAGACACCACGCGGCGCATCCCGGACACGGAAATGCGCATCAGCTTCGGAAGCGCCTCGGACATGGAAATACGCCGAGGCATCGCCCGGCTCGGAACCGTGTTGCACGACTTGATCGACAAACCCGTCAAACAACGCCGGGTTTGAAACGGCGATCACTTCAGCATTTTGAGAATCTCGCCACGCTTGGGCGCCGAGGGTTGCGCGCCCAATTTGGTGGTGGATAACGCCCCGGCGGCATTGGCAAAGCGCACTGCTTCGAGCATCGGCATCCCTTGGGTCAGGGCCACAGCGAGCGCGCCGTTAAAGACATCGCCTGCCGCGGTGGTATCCACGGGTTTGACCTTGAATCCCGTCACCATCTGATAGAACTCGCTGGAAGCGACAAAAGCGCCACGCGCTCCCAGCGTGATGATGACCGTTTGCACCCCTTTGGCCAGAAGCGCAGCGGCGGCTTTGGACGCCCCCGCCTCATCTTTGACAGGAATGCCAGTGAGCAGTTCGGCCTCGGTCTCGTTGGGGGTGATGATGGTGATTAACTTTAAAAGGGCGTCATCGAGTTTCCGCGCGGGTGCGGGATTCAAGATCACACGCACACCTTTCTTCGCGGCGATTTCCGCGGCGGTGCGAACTGTCTCCAACGGCGTTTCCAATTGCATCACCAATGTGGACGCGCTGGAAATCGCGGCTTTGGCCTTCTTCAAGTCTCCGGGCATTAACCGCCCGTTGGAACCGGAGGCCACCGCAATGCTGTTTTCGCCGTCTTTGGCCACAAAGATCAAAGCCACACCCGAGGGGGCCTGCCTGTCTTTGAACACGTATTGGACGTCGATCTTGTCCTTCTTAAACCCTTCCACGGCTTGCGCGCCAAAAACGTCTCCGCCCACCTTGGCCACGAGCGTAACCGCACCGCCCGCCCGTGCCGCCGCGACCGCCTGGTTCGCGCCCTTGCCTCCGGCGGCCATGACAAATTCGCCGCCCAGAATCGTTTCGCCGGGTCGCGGTATGCGATCCAGCTTGATGATCATGTCCGTGTTGGAACTGCCGACGACGACGATTTGTTTGTTAGCCATACGCAATGCGATGTTCGAATCTTTAGACACTTTTGGACGGATCACAACTTCGAGCTGATCAAAATGGCAAGACCCACCAGGTAAAACACAAACATGGCGCCGAGGAGCTTGTTCGTGCCCGCAGGCGCGCCCTTGAATTCCTTCCAAATGAAGACTCCCCAGAAGGCTCCGATCATGGTCGCCCCCTGCCCCAGCCCGTAGGAAAGCGCCGCGCCCGCCGCTGTGGAGGCGATGATGCTAAAGGACATGCCCAGGTTCCAAATCATGCCACCCAGAATTCCAATCGCGTGGAGGCGAAGGCTGCCCTTTGAAAAATAGTCACCGAAAGGTACCGGCGGCCCCGAGAACGGTTTTACCATCACCAGGCTGTTCCACAGAACATTCGAGAGGAGCAATCCGGTTGAAAACACGACGATCGCCGTATAAGGACTCAGCTTGTGGGCTTCCAACAGCATTGCACCGCCATTCGGCGTCAACTTCCCCATCGAATTGGCCACAAAACTATAGAAGAAACCCATGAGAACGCCCGCCACGACCGACAGTGCGATGCCTTTAAACGGCGTCTTTTGACTGCCGGAGGCAAGCTTCTTATAAGCCAGCGCGTCCAGAACAATGGCAACGGCCACCGCCGCCACACCCGCCGCCAGCATGGTTGAATTGCCCTCGGGTTTGGCCACATAAGTCGTGATCACCCCCAGCGCCAGCGCCAACCCCACCCCCACCGGAAAAGCCACGGCCATTCCCGCAATATCAATGGCGGCCACCAGAAGAATGTTCGACAGATTGAAGATCACCCCGCCCAGGAATGCCGATCCCAACCAATGGATATCGGCCTGCTGCAAATCCGCCAGAAATCCCCGCCCTCCCGCGCCCGTGCTGCCCATCGTAAAGGCCAGGATCAGCGACAGCAAAAACACGCCGATGGCATAGTCCCAGTAAAACAATTGAAATCGCCATTCCTTCGTGGCCAGTTTCTGGGTATTGGCCCAGGAACCCCAGCACAACATGGTAATGACGCACATCGCCACAGCAATAGGATAGGATTCGACAATGATCATAGCTCAGGGTTTTTCAAATTGATATTGGCAGCACCCGCTCAAGTCAATGGCTTTCGCTGGCGACGCGGCAAATCCGGGACGACGTGCCTTCAACCCGAAATAGGAACGGCCCATCTGACGCAATCATTTGGCCATCCATGGTTTGAAACCGGCTGTGGAGTATTGGTTTAATACACCTTCGCCGATTGCAAATCATGGCTGTCTCAAAGCATTGCATCGTCTTGACCATTCGTATTTCTTATTTCGGATTTCGGGTTCAACTGGAAATATTCAGGCAACCCGTGTATTGTATAAGCTGGGTCAGTGCTTTGTGTTGGCAAAATGGGCGGCAGGGTGCCCGGCAGGCTTTTCTATATGCGATTTGCTGAATTACTATCGATTCTACAGGCGGCCGTCAGTCCAGTGATCCTCATTTCTGGTGTCGGATTGTTGATTCTGTCGATCACCAATCGCTTTGGCAGAGTGGTGGACCGGTCCCGTCAGATGGGTGCGGCGCTGCGTGAGGCGCCTGAGCCTGAGCGGGCTCGCATGGAATCTCAGCTCCATATCCTTTTCCGGCGCGCGCGATTGCTTCGGGCAGCGGTGGCTTTTGCCGCCGTGAGCGTCCTCATGGCTGCGCTCCTTGTGATCGCCTTGTTTCTCGCCGCATTTTTGCGGGTGGAGGTTGTAACCCTTGCAGCGGTTTTATTCGTGGCGTGCCTGGTTTCCCTGATAGCTTCGTTGTTGTACTTTCTCCAGGACCTGAACGTGTCGTTGGTTGCGCTGAAAGTGGAGCTTGGATTCTGACGTGGTCGAAACCGGCTGATCCCGCTTCGCCGGAACCATCAGGCGCCAGTTACCGCACGACAGGCGCGACATTGTGCACACACACAGTTGCGTCGTTCGCCCTCTCCAATAACCGCATCAGTCCCTCAAAAACTCAGCAAGACCTGCCAGATATACATATTGCCCAGGCTGTCGATGTCCTGCCAGATGCGCCGCATCAATTCCCGGTCACCCGTGATCTCGGGCAGTTCCCTGCACTTTTCCTCCCAGGGCATACAGACGCCGGGCTGCTTCTTCGTGTTCGCCGTGTGGGGCATACCAATCCCCTGTGGAAGCGTGGTCGGTGCAGGCGCCAACGATCGCGAGCGTCCGTCCGAATACACCCCGTATTCGCGGGTGAATTCTGTCATCGCGCGCAGGTTTTCAATGCTGGTGTCATTCTGCATGATTGCCGATGCGTCCATGATGTAGCCTCCGTCCGCGGCCACGCCGTCGATGACCTTCCTGCAGTAATCGCGCACCTCGTCCGGTTTCCCGTAACTTAACAACATGTTGGGAATTCCGCCGCTCAGGCAGAACTTGTGACCGAGCTTTTGGTGGGTTTTGAAGATATCTCCCCGGTCCACATGATACACAATGCTGCAATCCGGCAATTCGGCGAAGCTGTCCAGATGCGACGTCCAGTCACCTTCAGAATAGAAAAGGGTTTGATGACCGTTCTTCCAAAGCTCCTCGATGATCGGCTTGACCGTTGGCCAGTAATGCGTGTCGAAAGTCTTGCGCGAAACGAAGGGAACACAGCCCCGGTGCATCCAGTAACCAATCGGCACCTGTCTGGCGGGATCAGCGCTCGTCATGGCCACATTCAACAAATGGGGCATGAGCGCCTCGCAGGCGGCGAGAACCTTTTCGGGCCGCTCGAACATATCCATCGTCAACCCCACATACCCGCGCATCTTGTCCGCGATAATGTCAAAGGGCGCCTTGAAGATTCCCGCAATTGCAGAAACCGTTCCCGACTCTGAACGCAACAAGGCATTCTGCCGGCCAAAGGCGTTGAAATAGGACATCATCGCCATGCCGCCTTTGAGGAACGACAGGTTGTTGCGGTAGGTGGAGGGCTCGCCAATGCCGCAGACCTCCGTGGAAACACGGGGCAGCCAGACGTTGAAGAGAAAATCGGTGGGATCGTCGATCAGATGATCATACTCGTCGGGTCGCATGAACGCCTTGTCCTCGGGCGGTTCGATGTATTGGAATCCCATGTTGGGCGGCACACCGATGCCCGGAATTCCATAATAGCGAAGGCCAATGGCCTGCGAAAGGCCGGTCCACACATACACCATGTTGGAAACCACGGCATCCCAATCGTAATCCGCCGCGCATTTACGCGCCGCCGAAAAGGCCTTTTCATAATCATGAACAACCTCCTGGCAGGAATACCCCGCGTATTTGGCTGTAAACTCGGCGACGAATGGGCGGATGGGAATGCGATCCGGCTTTTCGTTCCTCATGGCCGTGAGATACCGGTTGAGGCGTTCCTGGTAAAGCGCTTCTGTGTTCATGTCTGTGACTCAGTAATAGTCCAGACTGCGCTTTTGGGTCCAGTAATTTCCCGGATTTTTAATGCCGCAAAAGCGTCTGTCTCAGGAGCTCCAACGCCTGCTGCGAGGCGGCTTGTTTGAAAGTCTCACGGTCCCAGCGGTTCATCCGATGCCAGACCGTCGTGCCGCTGGCGGAACCAACCGCAATAAACACCGTGCCCACGGGTTTCTCCACGGAACCGCCACCCGGACCCGCGATGCCCGTCACCGCCACGGAATAATCCACACCGTAATGCTGACGCGCACCCTCCGCCATCGCCCGCGCGGTCGCTTCGCTCACCGCGCCATGCGCTTCGATGGTTTCTGACGGAACCCCCAATAACCGCACCTTGGACTCGTTACTGTAAGTCACCAAACCGCACATCAGCACTGCGGAAGCACCGGGGACATTCGTAATCCGGTGGCTCACCAGTCCGCCTGTGCAGGATTCTGCTGTGGCGAGCGTTTGCTTGCGTTCTGTCAACAGCCGAACCACCACTTCCTCCAAACGGTCGTCGCCGGTTCCAAATATGCAGGGCGGTAATTCTCCACGAACGATTTCCACCGCGCGGTCCACCAAGGCTGTGGCCTCAGAACCACCTGCCCCCAAACGCACTTCCACCTCGCCGATTCTGGCGCAATAGCCCACTTCCAAACCCTGCGCGACCAATCCATCAAGGCTCTGTCCCAGCAGCTCTTCGATGGCCGATTCGCCCATGCAAGCCGTTTTGAGCGTCACTGAATGAAACGGCGCGCACAGGGGGTATTTTTTCAGAATCACGGGAAGGGCCTTCCCGGTGAACATGGGATACAATTCGCGCGGCGGCCCGGGCAGCAAAATCAACAAGGACGGGCGCGGCTCCGAACGAAACATCCCGGAGGCCACATCGATGGCCAGGCCTGGCGCAGTCCCAGCGTCGTTGGCCAGCACAAGCGCCCCTTCCGGGACCATGGCCTGCACACGCGTGGTGGGCGGCATGGGACGATCCAGCGTCCTGTAGAATCCCTCGATGGCCGCCAGAACAGAATCATCCATGCGCAGCGACAGCCCCAGAAGCTTTGCGATATAGTCACGCGTCAGGTCATCCGAAGTCGGCCCCAATCCGCCGGTGACTATGACCACCTCCGCGCGCCCCAACGATTCACGAACGGCTTGCTGGATCGCCAACCCGGTGTCGGCAATCGTCGTCTGACGGCTGATTTCGTAGCCCAGTCTGGTTAATTGACGGCACAACCACTGATGGTGCGTATTGAGCACCCGCCCCAGCAACAGCTCCGTCCCCGTGTTGATGATTTCAATGACTGGCACACGATCTCCGATGAAAATTTACTCCGCGCCCTTCGAAGGGGTCGTTATTTTAACCCTGGGTAAAAATGGTTCCTTGAAGGCCTTGATGAAATCGTAGCCATCTTTGAAATCGTCCCTGCTGTCTTCGGGGGTTTTGCTCAGAATGCCGATCTCGATGAGATTAAAAACAATCTCGCCAAAATCCTCGCAGCGGCGGATGCCCCATTCCTCAAGAACGGTCAGGGCCATCGGGCCATATTGGGCCAGGGCGAAATCGCGTATGCCTGCCAGCAATTCCTGGCCTTTGACATGCCGTTTTGCGCCTTTTGCACTTTGGGCCACAACCTTCTGGGTGAAATCCAATGCCTCCCTCACAAAGTCGTAGGCCTCACGACGGTAACGCGGATCCGCAGCCACAATCTTATCCAGCACTTCGTTGAAATTGAGTTCTTCCATGGGCATCTATGGTTTGGCCACGATTCCGCTGGGCGTCGGTGGATGAGAGAGGCGGTAGGTCTTGACCGCCAACCCCAACAGCAGCAGGGACAGCACGGTGACCAGCACCCATACTTCTTGTTTGGTTAGATGTGACATCTCAATGGCCCAGACCGAGCCCATACTAAACGCTTGATATTCTCAAGCCACCGCAATATTCACGATCTTTTTGGGAACCACGATCACTTTCTTGACGGTCTTGCCATCGATGAACGGTTTGACCGACTCGTTGGCCAGCGCGGCGGCTTCGATCTGCGCATTGTCCGCATTGGCGGGTACCGAGATGCGGCCCCGCAATTTGCCATTGACCTGCACCGGTATTTCCACCACGTCCTCCACCATCAGGGCCGCATCGAATTTGGGCCAGGGTTCGTAGGCCAATGTCCCGGGCTGTAGATCTCCAGCCATCAGGGCGTTGAGTTCCTCGGCCAGGTGCGGGGCCAGCGGTTGGAGCAATACCAGGAAGGTGCGCATTGTGGAGCGCGGTTTCACCGGCCACGCAATCGCTTCGTTCACAAACATCATCAGGGCGGAGATCGCCGTATTGAACCGCAGCGCCTCCATGTCCTCGGTCACTTTCTTGATGCAGATGTGGAGCGTCTTGAGTTGCTCGGGGCTTGGCGGAACGTCCCGGATATCGGTTCTGAGCTCGAGTTTCTCAAGTATGGTCGGATCGCTCGCCGCGCCCAGGGTTTGGGCTTCCTCGAAATCCCGTTCGCTCCCCTCGTCCACAAAAAGCCGCCAGACGCGTCCCAGGAATCCATACACGCCTTTGACACCGCGCGTGCTCCAGGGTTTGACCATCTCCAACGGTCCCATGAACATCTCGTACAACCGGAAGGCGTCCGCGCCGAATTCCTCGACGACCACATCCGGGTTGATGACGTTTCCACGGGACTTGGACATCTTCTGGCCGTCCTCGCCCAGGATCAAACCCTGGTTGACCAGCTTGAAAAACGGTTCCGGTGTGGAGACCAATCCGCAATCGAACAACACCTTGTGCCAGAAACGCGCGTAAAGCAGATGCAACACGGCGTGCTCCGTGCCGCCCACATACAAATCCACTCCAGGCGTGACCATCACTGCGGCGCTGGCCTTGGGGTTGGAATTGGTGCCCATCCAGTAGCGTTCCGCCTCCGTCCCGCAGAATGCCGTCGCATTGGTGGCATCCAGATAACGCAGATAATACCAGCAACTGCCCGCCCATTGCGGCATGGTATTGGTTTCCCGCACGGCGCCATCCGGCAGCTTCACCCAATCCGTCGCGCGCGCCAGCGGTGGCTGACCATCCGTGGTCGGCTTGTAATCGTCCAGAACCGGGGGCATTAACGGCAGGGCCTTTTCATCGAGTGCCTGGTGCCCGCCGTTTTTCCAGACAATGGGAAACGGCTCGCCCCAGTAGCGTTGACGGCTGAAAAGCCAGTCGCGCAGTTTGAAATTCACACGCAATGCACCGCATTTGTGCTCCTCGAGCCAGGCGATCATTTTCTTTGTGGCCTGGGGCGTCGGCAGTCCATTGAGAAAACCCGAATTGACCGCTGTGCCGTCGTCCACGAAACCGATCGATTTATCGGGATCAGGCGCCTGCACGACGATGCGCACCGGCAGGTTGAATTTTTGGGCAAACTCCAGGTCGCGGCTGTCGTGCGCGGGCACGGCCATGATCGCTCCGGTTCCATAGGTGGCCAGCACGTAGTCGGCAATCCAGATGGGAATCCGCTCGTTGTTCACCGGGTTGATGGCATACGCGCCCGTGAACACCCCGGTTTTGTCCTTGGCCAGATCGGTGCGTTCCAGATCGCTCTTGCCTGCTGCGAAAACCCGGTAACGCGCAATCGCGGTTTTCGGGCTCCCCGCAGCCGCCGAATCCTCCCCCATCCATGCTTTGGGAGTGTTCGCCGGCCAGGCCGCAGGCGCAATCTGGTCCACCAAAGCGTGCTCCGGGGAAAGCACCATGTATGTGGCCCCAAACAAAGTGTCCGCGCGCGTGGTGAAAACCGTGATGGTCGTATCCCGGCCCTCGACCTTGAAATTGACCTCCGCCCCTTCCGAGCGCCCGATCCAATGCCGCTGCATTTCCTTGAGCGATGGCGTCCAATCGATCAGTTCCAAATCGTTGAGCAGGCGTTCCGCATAAGACGTGATCCGGAGCATCCATTGACGCATCGGTTTGCGCACCACGGGGAATCCGCCCACCTCGCTCTTGCCGTCGATGACTTCCTCGTTCGCCAGCACGGTTCCCAACTCTGGACACCAATTCACCGGCGCCTCGGCCACGTAGGCCAGCCTCTTGCCATCCCGATACGCCCGGCGCGCTTCCGCTGACACGACGTCTGCGGGATAGACCAGCGTCTCGATGGGTTCGGCCTTGTTCGTTGCCGGATTGAACCAGGAATTATAAAGTTTGAGGAAAATCCACTGCGTCCATCGGAAATACTTCGGATCGGTGGTATCGACCTCGCGGCTCCAATCGTAGCTGAATCCCAGCGATTGAATCTGCCGCTTGAAGTTCGCGATGTTCGCCTCCGTCGTCTTGCGCGGATGCTGGCCAGTCTTGATGGCATACTGCTCGGCGGGCAGACCAAATGCGTCCCAACCCATGGGATGCAACACGTTACAACCTCGGGCGCGTTTGTAGCGGGCCACAATATCCGTGGCAGTGTAGCCTTCTGGATGGCCGACATGCAGACCCGCCCCGGAGGGGTACGGAAACATGTCGAGGACGTAGTATTTGGGCGGCAATTGCCGCGAATCCACTCCGTGCCGCTGTGCAAACGGATGAGTCGCGGGAATATTCTCCCCGGGATTCCATGCCCGAAACACATCTTTTTTCGCCCAAATCTGTTGCCACTTGGGTTCAATCAAATGAAACGGATACTGCCTTCGCGCGTCTGACATAGCCGGGCATATTGGGCTAACGCACACTCAAGGGCAATCTTAGAATGGACATGCGCCCGTCGTTTTGTCGTTCGATGCCACCCCTCCATGAGCGTGCCTCCGTCAACCGCGGAAAAATCCTCCTGTATTCATTGCGAACTGCGCACGCTCTGCGGTTAAACAAAAAAAGGCCGGCCTCCCTTTTACGGAAGACCGGCCTGTGAGCTTTTGAATTGGAATCCTTGGACTACTTCAGCTTGGGCATCGTGGTCCAGGCGCCCCGCTGCTCATTGCTTTGCAGGCAGGTCTGGATGAACGCCATGCCGGTCCAGCCGTCATTGACATTGGCATACTTGGAACCGTCGCACTTGAAGGGCTGGCCCGCCTGGTATTTGCGAACATCCGCCTCGAAGCAGCGATGCAGGCGCGCATAGGCGTCGTGGAACGCCTCGGGATGCCCGGACGGGATGGTCGGCTCGGCCATGAGATCGGCCGGCATGTCCACCGGCAGGAAACCATCGCCCGGAGTCACCGCGCCGCGCCAGTAAACGCGATCCGGCTGGCCCAGCAACTGGATGACCACCTTCTCCGGTTCCTCCTGGCGCCAGAGGAGGGAACCCTTGGTTCCGCACACTTCAATGGCCAGGTCGTTCTTGTGGCCAATCGCAATTTGCGAGGCCCGCACCAGCGCCCGGGCGCCGTTGCTCAGGTGGCAATAAGCGGTGAAATGATCGTCGATGGCCCGGCCTTTGACGAAGATTTCCAGATTCGCGGAAACCTCTTCGACTTCCAGACCGGTCACGTAGCGCAATTGCATGAGAGCGTGCGTGCCGATATCGCCGCCGCAGCCCGAACCGCCGGCCTTCTTGGGATCCACGCGCCACGAGGCCTGCTGTTGACCCGTCGCCTCAACCTTGGTGGCCAGCCAGCCCTGGATATAGGAGGAATCCACCCAGCGCACCTCGCCCAACAGCCCGCTTTGCACAATGTAACGGGACAAACGGGTCGTCCAATGCCCCAGGTAAGTGTGCGCCACGGCGAACGGAATATTCTTTTCCTTCACCAGCGCCACAATGTCCTCGGCCTCCTTGAGCGTCACGGTCAGCGGCTTCTCGCAAAGCACCGGAATGCCGGCCTTGAGGGCCTTCATGGCCGGATCGTAATGCACGAAATTGGGCGTCACGATGACGATGTAATCCAGGCGCTCGCTTGCGGGCAGCGTCGCCTGCGCGTTGATCATTTCATCATACGAGGCATAGCCCTTGATGGGATAGGGCCAGTTCGCGGCCTCTTCCATCGCTATCTTGGCATCCGGGAACAAGGCGCCGGCCACCACGCGGCGGGTGCCGTCGAAATGAATTGCTTTCTGGTGGGGCTGGACGATGAAAGCGCCGCGGCCGCCGCCAACCAAACCAACATTCAGGGGTCTTGGAGACATATATTTATTTCGATACTTGGTTTTACTCAGTAAAAGAAACCGCTTTCGGGGTTTCACCTTCGTTAGAGCTTATGGCGGACAGGTTAAATAATCGCCGCGCGGGATCAAGAGTTTTTTCCTTCCTTGCCAACCGGACATATTCCCAGATAAGGTGCGGTCAAATTAAACCCATTGACTTGCATGAATACAAAGGTGCGCATCCAGCTATCCATAATGATGTTTCTCGAATATTTCATCTGGAGCGCATGGTATGTGACCATGGGGCCCTATTTGAAAGACACGCTGAACTTCACCGGCCTGCAGATCGGCTCGGCCTACAGCACCACCGCCATTGCGGCCATGATCTCCCCATTCTTTGTCGGCATGGTGGCGGACCGCTTCTTTTCCACTGAGAAAATCCTCGCCGCGCTCCATGTCCTGGGCGGTTTATGCCTGTTTGGGGCCGCGCGCGCGCTCACTTTCGAGACTTTTTATCCTCTGCTGGTGGCCCACACGCTCTGTTACATGCCCACCCTGGCCCTGACCAATTCGATCTCCTTCAATCAGATGAAAGACCCGGGCAAGGAATTCCCGAACATCCGCGTCATGGGCACCATTAGTTGGATCGTGGCCGGTCTGGCGATTGGTTCCCTTGGGGTCACAGCCATCACCACCCCCACACCCTTTTACATCGGCGGCATCGTCTCCATCCTCATGGGCGTTTACTGCCTGAGCCTGCCGCACACACCGCCCAAGACCACGGGCCAGCCTGTGACCGTCCGCGATATTCTGGGCCTGGACGCGCTGAAACTCCTGAAAGAACGCTCCTTTGCGATGTTTTTTCTAAGTGCCTTTCTAATTTGCATTCCGTTGACGTTCTATTTTTCATTCACCTCCCAATTCCTCTCAGACCTGAACGTCTCCAATGTCCCGGGTAAGATGACGATGGGCCAGATGTCGGAAATCTTCTTTCTGCTCGTCATGCCCTGGTTTTTTGCCCGGCTGGGGGTCAAATACATGCTCGTCGTCGGAATGTGTTGCTGGGGACTGCGTTACCTGCTGTTCATCCTGGGTTACAACACCGGCGCCCTCTGGCCTCTCTACCTTGGATTGGTTCTCCACGGCGCGTGTTACGACTTCTTTTTCGTTACCGCTTATATATACACGGATAAAAAGTCACCGGAGAGCATTCGCGCCAAAGCGCAGGGCTTTATCGCCTTCGTCACGCTTGGGGCTGGTATGTTTGTCGGCTCCAACCTATCCGGCATCGTGGTTCAACAATACAGCTTCCCCAATATCGAACCCACCCGGTTTCAAACCGTGGCCCTGCCCTCCGGCTGGGCGGTGGGGAATGTCGCCAAGTGGGATGTCAACGGTGTGGCGACTTTCGGGAAAATAACCGTCCTGGACACCAAAGCGGAGGCCTCGGGCACCGCCGTACCAGCCGTGGCCACCCTGGAAGCCTTTAAAAAGGCAGACGGTGTATATCTACCATCCGGACAAACGGTTACGCAGCCACTGAGCGCTCTCACACGCCCCTTGAGCCGTTATGAAAAGATCTGGTTGCTGCCTGCTGTCGGCGCCTTGGTGATCATGGCCATCTTTGCGCTTCTTTTCCAATATAAGGAAGAACCCGCAACGCCAAAAGCGTAAGGACGGTATCGGTAAATCTGGAGCAAGGCCGGGTCTTTGGATCCGGCCTTTATGTTGAAGGGCGGCCTGCAATTCACACCGGCGGGATCACTTGCGGGTCATGTGTTCCTGGTTTTCTGGAGTTCAATCCCATCCGCCAAACCCGACCGACATCGGAAATCGGTCCCTGGCCTGCAATTTCAGGATCCGCCAACGACGGAGTGCAACTGCCCCGGGTCCAGACCAAGACCCGATTCAGCCCGGATTTGTAATTAATTCTGGAAGAAACTTCGATTGGCCCGCATTCGATGCTCAAAAAACGCCAAAATAAGGGTGTTGAATCCACGCGGCATGCGTGAAGGGTTCCTGAGAGGATTTTTCGACTCGATGGAACGCGTCGGCTTCGCGCATGAACGCGTGCGCGAGGCGCAATAAGGTGAAAAACAGGGCTTTTTTGAAGCATTTCGAAGGATTAACGCAAATTGAGGATTTTACCATTTCCGGGGCAGGCGGTGGCACGGTCGCTGCTTAAAGAAAATTGCGCAAAATAATTTTGACACTGCCATCAAAGTGTCTAAATTGAGCGAATCATTAACCCAAACAAAAGTGATATGAACAAAGTCTTTAATAAGAAAGTCGGGGCGTTCACGCTCATCGAACTACTGGTCGTCATCGCGATCATCGCGATTCTGGCGGGCATGCTCCTGCCGGCGCTGGCCAAGGCGAAAGCCAAGGCTCAACGTATTAAATGCGTTAACAACTTGAAGAACGTCGGTCTGGCGTATCGCGTGTTTGCCACGGATAACGGCGACAGGTTCCCGATGGCCATCAGCACCAATGCGGGTGGGTCCTCGGAATTTGTAACGGCGCCGGGCAATCCTTCGGGTTTGGGCGTAGCCAATATTTTCTGGCATTATATGGCCATGTCCAATGAGTTGAGCACGCCGAAAATCGTGATCTGCCCTTCGGATGACGCTCTCGAAGCGACGGATTTCAGCCCACAACTTGCCGCGGCGGGTACGGGACGCGTCCCCTTCCTGAGCAACAAATACATCAGCTACACGGTGGGTCTGAACGGGGATGAGACTTTCCCCTCGATGATTCTGGGCAGCGATCGCAATATTTATAACACCATTGCTGGATCGACCTACTTTATCAGCACGAATTCGCAAGTCCTTCAACCTCTCAAGGGCATCATCGTCGCCTTGGGCACGAACCAACAGCCCACAGGCGTTGGCGCGGGCTGGACTGACAAGATTCATCAGAGCGCGGGTAATGCGGTCATGGGTGATGGCAGCGTGCAGCAGTTGAGCACCAGCCGTCTCCGCGACGCGTTGAAGAACTCGGGCGATGTGTCGAACATCGTGGCGGTTCCCTTCCACGGTTATACCGGTAATTAATTCCGGTGGTTTTTTCACAAAAGGCGTCCTTCGGGACGCCTTTTTTATTTCCCTGAATCGACAGGCCCGCACGCGGCGTTCTCCGATTCCCCTTTCTTCTTCACCCATGCAAGCCCGCTTAAAATACGGGACTTGACCGGGCTCGGACTCCTCCTCAATTACAGCCTGGTTCCTTCCATTTAACAAAACGGTGACTGCAATTTGCGTCTTCATTAATTCATGCTATAATCATTCCTAAATGGCGAACCTGTTTCCTCGGTGGTTCAACCGACTGCCTCTGCAAGTAGGCATCGGTCTAATGGTGAGCGGGTCTTTGATGGTCGCGGGAGTCTGGTATTATTTCACACCCAAGTATTCCCGTGTCGGCTATCAACCCATTCAGCCAATTCCATACTCCCACGCCACGCATGTGGGCCAGTTGGGATTGGATTGCCGTTACTGCCACACGGGGGTGGAGCGCTCCTGGTATGCCAATATTCCCTCCCCATCGGTCTGCATGAATTGCCACAGCCAGGTGCTGGCGACCGATGACCGCCTGGCGATGATCCGGGACAGCTATAAATCCGGCGAATCGATAGCCTGGGTGCAGATTCATCGGACGCCCGACTTTGTTTATTTCAATCATGCGGTGCATGTGAACCGCGGGGTGAGTTGCGTTTCCTGTCACGGCCAGATCAACACCATGATCGAAGTGCGCCACGAGAAACCTTTGACCATGGCTTTTTGCCTGGATTGCCACCGCAATCCCGCGCCGAATCTTCGCCCGCCCGAGCAGGTGTTCAACATGACGTGGACCAATGCGCCCGAAAAGCAAACCGCGCAGGGCCAGAAGTTCGTTCATGATTGGAAAATCAACTCCTCGCAAAATTGTTACACGTGCCACCGATGAAAAGGACGCCTCCAACAACTGTGAATACGCAGTCCGGCCCCAGGTATTGGCGCGGTCTGGACGAACTGGCGGACACCCCGGAGTTCAAACAGTGGATCGAGCGGGAGTTTCCCCAGGGAGCCAGCGAATGGAGCGACCCGGTTTCACGCAGGCATTTCGTCAAGATCATGTCGGCTTCGTTTCTGTTGGCCGGCCTGGGACTGACCGGTTGCCGAAGGCCAGAGGAAATCATTTATCCCTTTGCAAAAATGCCGGAGGATTATGTCCACGGCGTTGCGCAGTATTTCGCCACCGCCATGCCCGGACGGCGCGGCGCTCAACCCCTGGTCGTCAAATCCATGGATGGCCGCCCCATCAAGATCGAGGGCAATTCCCGGCATCCTCTCGAAATCGCCGGGGCGAACCGGTTCGCGCAGGCTTCCATCCTCGACCTGTATGACGTGGATCGCGCGATTCGTTTTCTCTACAAGGGCACGCCGATTGCACGGGAGGCGGCGCTGGATTACATGGCCGGATTCTCGCGCCGCGTGGCGGCCGACAGCGGCAAGGGCCTCTGCTTTTTAACCGAGCTGGGGCATTCCCCTTCGGGCGCGCGATTGCAGCGGATCATTCGGGAAAAACTGCCCAAGGCCCGCTGGTTTACGCACCAAGCGGTGGATCAGGGAGCAGAACGGGCGGCTGCGATGCGGGCTTTCGGAACCCCGACTGCCTCAAGTAGTAAGGATGTAGTCGGTGTGGAGCCGTATTATCGGTTCGATCGCGCCCGCGTGATCGTATCGCTGGATTGCGATTTTCTGGGTAATCCTGAAGATGACACACGGCGCATCCGGGATTTTTCCAAGGGCCGAAAATTAGCCACGCCGACCGACACCCCCAACCGGCTTTATGCAGTCGAACCGCTACTCACGCTGACCGGTGTAAATGCCGATCATCGTCTGCGCCTTTCTTCAGGAAACGTCTGGGGCATGGCGGCGGGCCTGGCCTCGGCCATCTTCGCCCAGAGTCCGGTGACCGGCTCGGAGGAATTTCTCAAGGCGCTGGTCTCCATTCCCCTGCCGCCAGGGGTCAAACCCGAGTGGGTCAGGGAATGCGCCGCCGATCTGATCGCAAACCGCGGCGCGAGTCTGGTGGTGGCCGGCGAACGTCAACCCGAGGCGGTTCACTTGCTCGTCATTGCGATCAATCGTGCGTTGGGCAATGAAGGCGCCACGGTGGAAATGCGGCCTTACACGGAACCCAGGAGCGGGAGCCTCGCCGAATTAGCCGCGTTGGCGCGAGCCGGAGAGGTCAAGACGCTCGTGATTTCGGGGGGCAATCCCGCTTATACGGCCGGGGCCGACCTGGATTGGAGCGCCGCGCAAAGCAAAATCGAGGAAGTCGTTCGACTCGGCTATCATGAGGATGAAACGGCGGCGCTTTGCCAGTGGCATTTTCCAGCCACGCATTATCTGGAGTCGTGGGGGGATGCGCGCTCGTCCGACGGCACGCTCGTCCCTGTGCAACCGCTCATTGCCCCTTTGTTCGATGGACTGACGGAGCTTGAGTTTTTCGCGCGTCTGGCCGGTCTCGAAACGGTCAATCCCAATGAAATCGTTCGCGCCACATTCAAGTCCCTGGTGTCTGAATCCAGCTTCGAGCTGGAATGGCAGCGTTTCCTGCGGGACGGTTTTTTGAAGGAGAGCGCGGTCCGACCGGTGATACAAACCATCGTCTGGGAGCAAGTGACTCAAGCCATTCTGCAATTCAGCGCCAAGGCTTCGCAAACGGCTCCACCGAGTCAGGACCGGCTCGAAATCGTTTTTCATCGGGACTATTCGGTCAACGACGGCACTTTCAACAACAACGGCTGGTTGCAGGAATTGCCCGATCCGATCACCAAGCTGACCTGGGAAAACCCGGTGACCATGAGCGTGACCACCGCCAGGGCGTTGGGTGTGTTTTACGTCAACAAGGAACGCGGGGAGCTGAATGCCCCCATCGTGGAGATCGAATGGAAAGGGCGCAAAGTCGAGGCGCCTGTTTGGATTCAACCCGGTCAGGCGGACTTCACGCTTGGGTTGCCGTTGGGATATGGGCGGCGTGTCACGGGACGCATCGGCCACGGCGCCGGTTTCAATGCCTATTCCATTCGCGATTCGCTGGAACCGCATTCCGGCATCGGCGCACGCGTGAAGGCCACAGGACGCACTCATGCGCTGGCCACCACGCAGTCGCATGGGGCCATGGAAGGTCGGCCCATAGTTCGCGAGGCCAATCTGGACCTATTTCGTCAGAAGCCCGAATTTGCGCAGAAACTGGAGGAGCACGCGCCGGACGCGGGTCCGATCTACCAGCATCCGATGGATCGATACCCGGAGAAGAAGGGCATTCACCAATGGGGCATGTCCGTCGACTTAAACGCATGCGTCGGTTGCCTGGCGTGCGTCATGGCCTGTCAGAGCGAAAACAACGTGCCCATTGTCGGCAAGGACCAGGTGGCGCGCGGCCGGGAGATGAGCTGGATTCGCATTGATCGTTACTACAACGTGGCCAAGGAGGATTTGACGTTGGACGATCCCCAGGTCGTCCATCAACCGATGCTGTGCCAGCATTGCGAGAACGCGCCCTGCGAATATGTCTGTCCGGTGAACGCCACAGTGCATGATGAGGAGGGCCTCAACATGATGGTTTATAACCGCTGCGTTGGCACCCGTTACTGCGCCAATAATTGTCCCTATAAGGTCCGACGTTTCAATTTCTTCGACTTCAATCAGCGCCCCCTGGACAAGCTCTACTGGGGGCCGCTGACTCACAAGGGGATGCCCGACCTGGTGCAGATGGCCAAGAATCCCGATGTGACCGTGCGGATGCGCGGGGTGATGGAGAAATGCACCTATTGCGTCCAGCGGATCGAAGAGGCGAAGATCAATCAGAAGATCAAGGCGGGGGCGTCTCCCGACGTGCGCGTTCCCGACGGCACGATCACGCCGGCCTGCGCGCAGGCCTGTCCCGCGCAAGCCATCGTATTTGGCGATGTGTCCGATCCGAACAGCCGCGTGTCGCAACTGAAAAAGCAGACGCGGGATTACTCGGTGCTCGGCTTTTTGAACACCAAACCGCGAACGACGTATATGGCGCGGATTCGCAATCCAAACCCGCGCATGCCCGACTACCACGAGCAACCCCTGAGCCGGGCCGAATACGAGAGTCTGCATGGCGAGCCTGCAAACAGCGTTGAAGAAAAGGGAGGCCATTGATATGTCCAGCGAAGCGCGCATTCCAGCCCTGATTGTTCCGGTTCAAGACCCACCACCCGGGCTGGAACGTCAGCCACTGGTTCAGAACATGCGGGGATTTGCCTGGATTTCGGATACCATTGCGGGTGTGGCGGAAGGCCCCACACCGCTCTGGTGGTGGATCGCCTTTATCCCAAGCGTCGTTCTGATGGTGATTTGTTTTTCCATGATCGGATATCAAATCTCCACGGGCGTGGGCGTGTGGGGCGTAAACCGGCCGGTCGCCTGGGGCTGGGCCATCATCAACTTCGTGTTCTGGATCGGCATCGGACATGCGGGAACGCTGATTTCGGCCATTCTGTTTTTATTGCGCCAACGATGGCGCACAGCGGTCAATCGCAGCGCGGAGGCGATGACGATTTTTGCCGTCATGTGCGCCGGAATTTTCCCGGCGATTCATATTGGCCGGGCGTGGCTGGCGTGGTGGCTTTTCCCAATCCCAAATTCCAACAACATCTGGCCCCAGTTTCGCTCGCCGTTAATGTGGGATGTGTTTGCCGTCTCGACCTATTTTACGGTCTCCCTGCTCTTCTGGTATATGGGACTGATCCCGGATCTGGCGACCATGCGGGACCGCGCGCTGCCGGGCATCAAGAAATATCTATACGGATTCTTTTCCCTGGGCTGGATCGGTTCCAATCGCCATTGGAGCCGGTATGAGAAGGCCTATCTGCTCCTGGCGGGTCTCTCCACGCCTTTGGTGCTCTCGGTGCATAGCATCGTGTCCATGGACTTTTCGGTGTCACAACTTCCCGGATGGCACACGACGATTTTTCCACCCTATTTCGTGGCGGGAGCCATTTTTTCAGGCTTCGGCATGGTATTGACCCTGTTGATTCCGGTGCGCTCGCTGTGTCACCTGGAGGAAGTCATCACCAAACGGCACGTCGATCTCATGTGCAAGGTGATCCTGGCGACCGGCTCCATGGTGGGTTACGCCTACTCGATGGAGTTTTTCATAGCCTACTACAGCGGCAATCCTTACGAACTGTTCACCTTTAAAAACCGGGCTTTCGGTCCATACGCCTGGGCCTATTGGACGATGGTGACGTGCAACGTTTTCCTGCCGCAACTGTTTTGGTTTAAAAAGGTGCGGGCCAGCATGGTGGCGGTGTTCATCCTCTCGATCACGGTGAACATCGGCATGTGGTTCGAGCGCTTCGTCATTGTGGTGACCAGCCTCCATCGCGATTTCATTCCGTCGAATTGGGGTTACTATAAGCCGACCATCATCGACATCATGACCTTTGCCGGAACCTTCGGTTTGTTTCTGACCCTGTTCCTGCTGTTCCTGCGATTCGTCCCGTTGATCGCAATAGCCGAAGTCAAAAGCGTGCTGCCCCAAGGCGATCCGGAACATCCGATGGCCCGTCTCAAGGAAGAAGTCCCGATTCCGGAAACTTTGAAAGTGACCGCCGCAGTGGAGGACGATGGCCACAAACCGTATGGGTTGCTTGCGGAATTCGAGACTTCCGCAGAAATCAAGAAGGCCGCCGAAAAAGTGCGCAACGCCGGTTTTCTCAAATGGGATGTCTTTACTCCGTTCCCCATTCACGGCCTCGACAATGCGATGGGCCTGCGCGATCCGGGTGTGGGCTGGTTCACATTTGTGGGAGGTGTCCTGGGCTTCACCACAGGCATGTTGATGATCTGGTTTATGAATGCCTTCGATTACCCCCTGGTTGTTGGCGGCAAACCGTTGTTCAGCCCGATGTTCGCCTTTCCAGTGAGCTACGAATTGACCATTCTCTTCGGAGCGATCGGATCCCTGGCCGGTATGTTGATCATGAACAAACTGCCCCGCTGGCATCATCCCATTCACAATTGTCCCCGCTTTTTGCGCGCCACACACGATCGTTTCTTCATCCTGATCGAGCACTCCGATCCGAAGTATGAGGAAGCGCGAACCCGAAAGTTCCTCGAGGACACAGGGTCGCGGGCGATTGAGTTGGTCAAGGAATGAACCGGTTATGCGTTACTTTTTGCTCACAATGGCATTGGTGGTCGTGGCGGTTCTCAGCATCGCGGGAATCCGTGGCGGCCTGTCCCGCAGGCCGCCGCTGGAAGTCTTCCCCGACATGAAGCGCCAGCCCAAGCTACGCCCGCAGAAGCCCAGCGCCTTCTTCCAAGGCCAATCGACCTCGCGACTGCCGGTGGCGGGAACCGTTTCGCATGATGCCCTGCTCGAAGACAACCCGGTGGCCACAGGCCGGATTGCCGGGACGACGAATTTTGTCGAAACCAATCCGCTGCCCTTCAACGAGGTTTTGCTGGCCCGGGGCCGTCAGCGGTTCACGGTCTATTGCAGCCCGTGTCACAGCGCCGCGGGCGATGGCAATGGAATCACGACCAAATACGGAATGTTGCGCACGGGAAACTACCACGAAGCGCGCATTGTGCGGATGCCGGACGGGGAGATTTTCAACACCATCACCCATGGCAAAAACCTGATGCTCCCCTATGCCTCGCAAGTCTCCGTGACGGATCGCTGGGCCATCATCGCTTACATACGCGCCCTGGAGCGCACCCGCCTGGGTGATACGAATGACGTGCCAGCCGAAAAACGAGTGGCGCTTAAAAAATGAAACCTGAATTACAACCTGGAATGGGCGGAATTCTGCGGATGAGCCGGGTGATGGGAGGCATCGCCGTGGTGGGAGGCATCGCCGTGGCCATCGGCGCCACCTCAAATCTCCGCCAGCTTGGTTTCTCCTATCTCCTGGCCTTCATGCTCTTCCTGAGCGTGATTCTCGGCGGCCTGTTCTTTGTCATCGTCCATCATTTATTCGACTCCCATTGGTCCGTATGCATGCGTCGCGTGGCCGAGCACATGGCCTTCCTGGCGCTGCCGATGGCGGCCTTGTTCCTACCGCTGGCCCTGCTCGCGCCACATATTTACGGTTGGATGCATCCGGGAACGGCCGGAGAGGGGCTTCGAGCCAAATCGGCTTATTTGAATCCCACATTCTTTTATATCCGCGCGGCAATCTGTTTTGCGGTCTGGACCTTTCTTTCCTGGCGGTTGCGCCACTGGTCCCTGGAGCAGGATAAAACGGGCGAGGCCAAGTTCACCTACAGGATGCGGCGGCTGTCCGCCGCGGGGATCTACTTGTTCGCGTTCACTCTGTCCATCGCGGCGATCGATTGGATGAAGTCCCTCCAGTTCCAGTGGTTTTCAACCATGTTCGGCGTCTATTACTTTGCGGGTTGCGCCTGGCTGGGCATGGCGACGCTGTATGGACTGGCGGTCTGGCTGCGCACGACCGGTCCATTGCGCGGGTTGGTTAATGTCAGCCAATTGCACGACCTTGGCGTGCTCATGCTCGTGTTCACGGTCTTTTACGCCTACATTCATTTCGCGCAGTATTTCATCATCTGGAACGCCAATCTGCCCGAGGAAACCTTCTGGTATGTCACCCGCGAGAAGGGCTGGTGGTGGGCCGCCGGGATGGTGCTGGTGTTTGGACATTTCCTGCTGCCGTTCCTGCTGCTGCTGAGGATCGACGCCAAGCTCAAATTGTGGCTGATGATTCCCCTGTGCGGATGGTTCTGGCTGATGCACTTCGTCGATATTTCCTTCAACGTGCTGCCACCCCTGCATCTCGAGGAATTTCCGTGGCATTGGACCGATATGGCGTGCTGCGCCTGGATTGGCGGCGCGCTTGGATTCGTCTTTTTGAGAAATCTGGCCCGGCATCCGATCTATCCCATTCGCGATCCGCGCCTCAAGGAGTCCCTGACCATTCACGAAGTGCCACCGCCGGCCATCGCCGAATCGGTTCACAGTTATAAAGAGTGAGTATGAACGACGCGCCAAACATCCGGGTGAAGGTGGCCATCAACGCAATTGCCGCCGGGGGCATGCTCTTGATTTTGGCCGCTTTGATCTGGGTCATGTATCATGTCGCACCTCCTCCCAGGGTGGACGAGGCCCATTGGGCGGAACGCAAACGCAACCTCGCCGAACTGAGCGCCCAGAACCTCGACCTGCTCGAGAACTATGGCTGGATCGACCAAAACAAAGGCGTGGTGCGACTGCCCATTGACCGGGCCATCGAACTCACCATCAAGGAATGGCAGAACCCGGCTATGGCACGTTCGAACATGATCGTTAGGGCGGACTTCGCTGCTCCGCCCGTACCTGCAACCAATGCTCCAGCGACCAACGCGCCCGGCACCGTGCCAACGACCAACGCTACCGTTGCGCCAAAAACCAATGCCACCAATGCGGCGGCCGCAACGAAATAAAAGCAGCCCCGAGAATATATGAAACGATCACAGCAAAGTTTTGACGCAGGCTTCAGTTTGGCGGTTATACGAACACGGCGTGCCCTGTGTGTTCCATGCATTGATCGAGAGGAATTGCCGCAATTGGGATAAGCGTGGAAACGATATGAGCGTACTCTGGATTCTTTTTATTTTCAGCTTGGTGGTGTTGCCGACTGTGGCATTACTGGCGCTGCGCTGGGCCTTGCGTCATGGTGAATTTTCGCATTTGCAAAAAACCGCCCTCTCCATTTTCGATGACGAGGAACCGGTCGGCCAGGTGACAGATCATTTCCCACGCAATACTAGGAAGCCCAATCAAACCCCGGACTCTGAGGACGGTCCCCAAGGGACATAATCATGAAGCCTGATAACCCCTCCATCATCGACGCCCTGCGACCCACCGATGTCGATGAATCCGAGTACAGCCGTGCCACCCTGGCGGAGATCGACGCCTCGTGTCGCCCGACTTTGTTACTCCTTTTTACCGCCAGCCTCTTCTGGCTCATGTTCGGATCCATTTTCGCCCTGATCGCCTCCTGGAAAATGCATTCGCCGGAGTTTCTCACAAGCGCCTCCTGGCTGACTTTTGGTCGCGTGCGTCCGGTCCATTTGAACGCCATGGTCTATGGCTTTGGCTCACAGGCGGGCGTGGGCGTCTCCCTGTGGCTGATGTCCCGTCTCTGCCGGGTGCCGCTGATGCATGGATGGATCGCCAACCTGGCGGGAGTCTTCTGGAACATCGGGGTGGCGGTTGGCATTTTCGCCATTTTCGCTGGAGGCAGCTCAGGCATGGAGTGGCTCGAAATACCCGCATACGCCACGCCATTACTCTTTATTTCGTTTGGGTTGATTGCGCTATGGGGCATCGTCACTTTTCGTTTTCGCAGGGAACCCCATCTGTACGTCTCGCAATGGTATTTGTTCGGCGCTCTATTTTGGTTCCCGTGGATTTATTCAGCGGCGCAAATCCTTCTGGTTCTCGATCCGGTGCGCGGAACGGTTCAGGCGGCCGTCAATTGGTGGTTTGCGCACAATGTGCTGGGGCTTTGGATCACGCCCATCGGTCTGGCGAGCATTTACTATTTCATTCCCAAGGTCATCGGGAAGCCGGTTTACAATTACTCGCTCTCCGTGCTCGGATTCTGGTCACTGGCCCTGTTTTATAATTGGAATGGGATGCATCACCTGGTGGGCGGCCCCATGCCCGCGTGGCTGATCACGGTCAGCGTGGTGGCCAGCATCATGATGACCGTTCCGGTGGTGACGGTGGCGATCAACCATCACTTCACGATGTGGGGCAGCTTCCACCTTCTTAAGGAAAGCCCGGTTCTGCGGTTCATGGTTTTTGGCGGCATGAGCTATACCATCACCAGTTTGCACGGAATTCTGCTCGCGTTGCGCTCGGTGAGTGAAGTGACCCACTTCACCCATTCCACCATCGCGCACGCGCACCAGGGCATGTACGCCTTTTTCACGATGGTCATGTTTGGCGCAATCTACTACATCATGCCACGGCTCTTGAAAGTGGAATGGCCCTCGGCGCGTTTGATCAGCCTGCATTTCTGGGCGGCCGCTCTGGGTATCACTCTTTACATTGTGCCGCTGACCATTGGCGGCGTGCTCGAAGGAATCGCAATGACCAACCCGGATATTCCATTTGTCGATCCGGTGAAATACAGCGTCGTCTCCCTGACGGTTCCCTACCTTATGATCCGCTCTGCCTCGGGCATCATGCTGTTTGTCGGACATATTGCCTTTGGAATTAATTTCCTGTGGATCCTTGCGCGATCCGTTCAAACCGCGCGCGCGATTCGCATGCAACCCGCACTGGCCACGGTATGAATTACGGACCGCTCTTATTTTTGGGAATATTTCTGACCGTTGCATCCTCTTGGTGCGGACTGGTGCTCATTCCCCATCTCCAGTTCGGACGCCAGGAGGCGCTCAAGATCGAGGAAACCGGCCAGTATTATCCACAACGCCGACCCGGACTGGCGGAACAGGGCATGGGCGTTTACCGGGCCAACGGCTGCGTCTATTGCCATACCCAGCAGGTGCGCCGGGAGGGTTACGGCGCGGACATCGCCCGCGGGTGGGGCCAGCGCCGGACGGTCACCCGCGATTATTTGTATGACAAACCGGTGATGCTCGGCACCATGCGCACCGGACCGGACCTCAGCAATATTGGAGTCCGACAGGCCAGCGCGAACTGGCATTATCTCCACCTCTACGACCCGCGCATCACTTCCAAAGGCTCGATCATGCCGTCGTTGCCATTCTTGTTTGTCGAACGCCCCATCAAGGGTCGTGGCTCGCCTGACGCCTTGCAGCTGCCTCCGGAATATGCCCCAAAACCCGGTTATGAAGTCGTCCCCGGCCCGGATGCCAGGGCATTGGTGGAATATCTGCTCAGTCTGAAGGCAAACGCGCCCTTGCCCGAAGCCAAATGAATCCGCCCACGCAACAATCTCCTGAGAATGCTCCCAACAAAGGCCGCGCGTGGGGACAAATCGACCTCTCCCCATCCGATCCCCGCGACTATGCGCGGCCCGATGAAGTGCACCGTCCGCTGTCGCTCTGGATTCTCACTTTTGTGGGCTTGTTTTTGTTTGGCAGCGGCATCTACGTCCAACGCTATAGCGGCAATTACGATCCGTCCGTTTTCAACGAGGAAAGTCTGGGAATCAACAGCGCCACCAACGCCGTCCAAAACATCGATCCCTACGTCCTGGGCAAACGCATCTTCGAGAACACCTGCGTGAAATGCCACCAACCCGACGGACTGGGCGTTCCCGGCCAATATCCACCGTTGGTTGGCTCGGAATGGCTGCTGACCCCGGGCACGGCGCGCATCATCCGCATCGTTCTGGATGGCTTGCATGGACCCATCTCGGTGAAGGGATTGAATTTCGATAATGTCATGGTACCGTGGCGCGATGCCCTTAACGACACGCAAATCGCCGCTGTGCTCACGTATGTGCGCGGTCAAAAGGAATGGGGAAACACAGCAGCGCCGGTCGCCGCTGATGAGGTCGCCAACATTCGCAAGAAGACCATGAGCCACGCGGCCGCCGGCGCCTGGACCGCCCCTGAATTGCTCGCCATTCCTGAGCATGAGCCAGAACCCTGAATCACCCAGGACCGCCCCCTCCTCCGCAGCGCCACTGTCAACGTGTGCCTATTGCGGCGCGCCGCTGCCCAAACACCCGTCCGCTTCTTCTCAAAAAGACCTGAACGCACCCCGTTTTTGTTGCTACGGCTGCCGAGTGCTTGGCGAATCGGCCCATCACACTGCGAACGCAGCCGCAGCCGATGCAACGCCGTGGTTCAAAATCGCCGTGGGTGCGGCCCTGGCCGTCCAGGGAATGCTCCTGGGATTGGCCGTGAGTCTCGCGCCACCAACCGGACCCGTGCGCGGCTTGCTCCATGGTGCATTGGCGCTGTCCAGCGTGGCGGCTCTGGTGATTCTGGGGCGACCGTTGTTCCGCTCTGCCATCGAGGAAATCCAGGCGCGACGCATCTCCATCGAACTGCTCTTTCTTGCTGGAATCGTCGGGGCACTGGGCGCTTCGGTTTTCAGCACCCTCTCCGGCTCCGGCCCCGTTTATTACGAAGTGGCCGCCGTTCTGGTCACAGTCTATGCGGTGGGCAAAACCCTCGGAGCGCAATCCCGCGCGCGTGCGCTGGCGGAAACGCGTCAGCTTCAGCGCGCCTTTGAAACCTGTCAGAAAATGGCGCCGGATGGTTCCTGGCAGGAAGTCCCCGCCGCCTCGATTTGCCTTGGCGATCTGGTGCGCGTGCTGGCCGGTCAGCCGATTCCCATCGATGGTCGGATAGTTCAGGGGGAGGCATTCGTATGTGAGACGCCGCTGACCGGTGAGCCCTTTCCTGCGGTGCGCCGATGCGGTGACAACGTGTTTGCCGGCTCTTATTCTGAAGATGGAGAACTGCGCATCGAGGCCACGGCATCAGGCAACCAACGCCGGTTGGATGGACTGCTCGCAGCCCTGGCCACCGCGCGGGAAGGTCCCTGCCGTTTACAGGCTCAGGCCGATAAACTGGTCCGCTGGTTTCTGCCTTTGACCCTGACCGTTTCCCTGGTTGTATTTGTTGGATGGACCTGGCAGGCGGGCTGGCATCAGGGTCTGTTCAATGCCATGTCCGTGCTTCTCGTGGCCTGTCCCTGTGCCATGGGTCTGGCGACGCCCGTGGCCATTTGGAGCGGACTGGCCGCCATGGCCGCGCGCGGCCTGGTGTTGCGCGGAGGCGATGAATTGGAGCGTCTGGCCACCGTGGATCGCCTGGTGTTCGATAAAACCGGCACCCTGAGCGAAGAACGGCTTTCGTTGGTGGATGTGGTCGCGGTCGGTTCGGTGGAGGACCGCCGAAAAGTTCTCGATCAGTTGCAGGCGGTGCAGGAGGCCAGCCCGCATCCTGTGGCGCGCGCCTTTCAATCAGCCCATGGCCATGAGCCAGCCTTCGTCTATCAGGTCGAACAAGTCAAAATCGTTCCCGCTCTCGGCATCGAGGCTTGGATCAAATCCACCCACGGAGACGAACATTATTTGCGCATCGGTCGCCGGGAACTCATGGTACATCTGGAGGGCGAAGCGGATTTAATGACCCGACTCCGCAGAACGCCAAGTGATCGTTTGATTCATGTGGAGGTGGATGGACGCCTGCGTGCCATTGCCGCAGTGAGCGAACGCCTCCGGGACACTGCCGCCGAGGCCATGGCAATGCTGGTACCACTGGGCATCAACTGCGCCGTGATGACCGGAGATGGCGCGACGCGCTCGATCCCATTGCCCGCCGACATTGCAATCGAGGCCGGTCTGACGCCCGGTGAAAAAGCGCGGCGCGTGGCGGCGTTGGAAAAGACCGGGCATCGTGTCGGCTATGTGGGCGATGGAATCAATGACGCACCCGCCATGCGTGCGGCAACCGTCGGAATCGCCCTGGCGCACGGCGCGGGAGTGACCACGGCCTGGGCTGGAGCGCTGCTTTATGGTGGCGATTTACGGGTGGTCCCCTGGGCTCTGGCCCTTTCACGACAGGTGCGCGATGCCATCCAAACCAACCTTCTCTTTGCCGCAGGCTACAACCTCCTCGGCATGACTCTCGCCGCCTCCGGTCTGCTCCATCCGGTGGCCGCCGCATTGCTCATGGTGATTTCCAGCTTCACCGTTTCCTGGAGGTCCTTGC
Source organism: Verrucomicrobiia bacterium (assembly GCA_963664225.1). GTDB lineage: Bacteria > Verrucomicrobiota > Verrucomicrobiia > Limisphaerales > UBA1319. The sequence goes on along the minus strand of OY760937.1, from coordinate 4,300,798 downwards.
GTGCAGCCGAGCGTGTGAATTGCTGTGCGGTGCCAGCCGCCTTTGCCAAAGCCACCCCGTTGAAATCGTCTGGAACAAATTCACTCCATGCCGCAGTGTCGGCATCCTTGAAAGCTGACGCGCGCTGGCAAATCATTCAGGGAGCATTATTGGCCTTGCAAGCCCCGTTCCTGATCTATTTCGGTCAGATCAAAGGGCTTGAGGCCGTTTTGACTCTGCTCATTTTTGCTCTGATGGGCGTTGGAATCATCGCCTGGCGCGCGCGCAATCCCGAATGGAGGCGCATTGCCTTCATGGCCTTCGCAATGCTCGGACTGGGAAATTGGGGCATGCTTTTGGGCTGGTGGGCGGACAGCGGATTTGCCTCGGGAGTGGCGGGTTGCGTCCATTGCGCCACGGCCAGATTCAGCCTGATGAGCTTTACCAACATGCCATGGATGAACTTAGGCATGCTTGCTTTCGGCCTTCCCCCCATGTTGGCAGCGCCGGAAAAGCCTGTTCTCCGCTTGGGCCGCTGGCCCCTGGGCATCCTCTCAGGTCTTGGCATGATCTTGGGAATGAGTTACGGAAACCAGGTTCTGATGCATTGGATTGGCACTACAACGATCTCTCCCGTCCTTCTTTCTTACGCGGGCATGACCCTCGGAATGCTCGCCGGAATGTTTCTTTTCTGCGAATTCGGCCGGGCCATCTCTCTGGCCTTGGGGCGATTTAGAAAGGTTCCGGCCTCGCAATCACCCTCCATTTAAAAGCATTAATATTTGTAACTGTCTTGATTGAAGATAGTTATGATATTATCAAAGGTGCCTCCGTCGATTCCGTTCCTGACCCAAAGCGCCATGTCCACGTTAGGATGGGAATCTCGATGAACCATTTTCTTTTGCTTTCGGATTGACCCCAAAGACCATTTTATGCGGAGATGATAAGAATGCATTGTGTGGATTTATAATGGCACGGTACGCGCGAAAGAATGGGCAGGGTTCAGGGGCGATGGGCCAAGCCAAATATGATGCTCAAAATTCCGTACTGGATAAAACGTACGGCGCCCTTGCTGATTTGCGGCGCGAGCTCTCGGATTCGCGAACCTCAATCGCCGAGCGAACGGACCTGCTCAATGCGTTTGCCACTTGCGAGGATTCGCAGCGCGCATGGCTGCTGCTCGAGGATTATTTCGGCAAGCTCTCCCTGACTCGCAAGGATTTCAACGGCGCGGACTGGTGGCCCAAATTGCTCGCCGCCCGCGGCCAGGGGCGTTTGGAAGCGCTGGCCCTGCTCTTCCTGCGCGCGCGCCGCCCTTTACCCGGCGAATTGCTGCCCGCAGCCAACATGGATCGCCTGGCGGAAATCGACCGGGCCGAACAGGAGCAGCGATTCATCGGCGATCTCGAGCAATGGCTCTTTCCTCCCGCCCCAAACCATCTCGATGCGCCACGGGCCGCATTGCGGGTGCTTTGCTCGGTGGAACCTGCCGCCGAGCTGTCCGGTTTGTTCGAAATGGTCGTTCGCTTCTCGCTGTTCCGTCCCCGAACCGGCGAGAAGATTAAGACCGTCCCCGAACTGACCGACCTGGTCAATCGCTCGACTCACGAGCAGGAGCTGTTTACCCAGGCCGATTGGACCTTCATCCAGTGGCTCGCCGATCACCAACCGCACGAACGGCTTCATCCCACGGCCCAGCCCGGGACCCCTGCCCTGCGCCTCTCCGGAATCGAACTTCTGCAATGGCTCGCCCGTTGGGGCGGATCCCAACGCCTGGAATTGCTGCCGGACAGCCGTCCTTTGGAATTTCGCGGTAATATTGCGGATCTTAAACCGGATTTGATCGAAAATGGGGACGACCTCGCTTTCACTCATCAAGTGGTCTTGTCCACAGGCGAAGTTCTGACCCTGGACGCACCGCGTTTCTTTGCGGGAACTCCGGCCCTGTTGCTCTCGGGAAATACCGTTTACCTTTTGCGCGACGCCCCTCCTTCCGCACTTTTAAACCAATGGCTCGAGGCAGGGCGCGTTTCCGTAAAAAAACTCAGTCACCGGTTTCTGGCTCAACTGCGCCATTTTCAGGGCGCCAATGGCACGGATTGGAACCGCGTCTGCGTGTCTCATCCGGCCGTGCCACAGTTTGTTTTTGAGCTGGCAGAGGACACGGTGCGCCTGCGCTTGATGGCCCGCAGCGATCGCGACCAGAGCCTCTGGCAATGGAATGGCCATGATTGGCAGATCAATTCGAGCGAGTTTCGCACTCAGGAAAAACCCGAGTTCCTGGACGATGCGCGTCTGGATCCCGCCGTAAAATGGTTGCGCCGACTGGATTGGTTCACTCCTGAACCCGGACTCTGGACCGGGGACGCCCACGAATGGTTCCTAAACAGTCTGGCCGCCGCCTGGCCCGAGCGCCCCGCCGCCGCCGAGTATCTCGGAAATCCCGCCTTTCAACGGCTGTTTCTGACCCCGCATAAACTGCGCCCACGCCTCATGCTCCAGGGCAGCGGCATCGATTGGTTCACTGTTTCCACGGAATGGGAACGTGAGGGCATGAAGCTCACCCCAGCAGATCTCGAACGTCTGTCCACCTCGACAGGCCGCTTTGTGGAATTGCCCGACAGCGGCTGGGTGGAGCTGGATTTGGAGGCCGTCCTCGCCGCTCATGAAACGATGGCCGACCTGGGTATCGACGGTCTTAGCCCCCTAGATCAGAAGGTGGACATGGTCCATGGCACGCATCTCGACGAAGGGGCCTTGAACCTGTTTGCCAATCAGGGCGAAGTGGACAAACTCAAGAAACAACTGACCCACTTCTCCGGCGTTGCGCCCGTGGCTCTGCCTGAGGGCGTCATTGCCGATCTGCGTCCTTACCAGAAGGAGGGTTTCGATTTCCTGTGCCACCTGAGCCGGTTGAACCTGGGCGGCGTTCTGGCGGACGACATGGGTCTGGGCAAGACCCTGCAAACCCTGGCCTGGCTCTGCTGGCATAAACAACGCCCGGGCGCCATTCATAAGCCCTCCCTGGTCATTTGCCCCGCTTCCGTCCTCCACAATTGGCGACGGGAATCCAACCGCTTCGCGCCTGAATTAAAGGTCCTGGTGCTCCAAAGCGGTCCCGCGCGGCATAATCTGCGTCAGCAAATACCCCAGCACGACATCATCGTCACCAACTACGCCATCCTGCGGCGCGACCTGGCCGCCCTCCAGAAATTCGCGTTCCGCGCGATCATCCTCGACGAAGCCCAGTTCATTAAAAATCCTTCAGCGCAAGTGACCCAATCGGTCAAACAACTGCGCGGTGATTACCGGCTGGCCCTCACCGGCACGCCGCTAGAGAACAGAATGCTCGATCTGTGGAGCATCATGGATTTTGTGCAGCCGGGTTATCTTGGCACCCAGGCGGATTTCAACCAGAAATACGACTCGCCCGGCGCTGCGGAAGAGACGATTCGCATCAATCGCCGCCGACTTTCCGCCCGCTTGCGCCCGCTGCTTTTGCGGCGTTTGAAAAAACAGGTCGCGCGCGATCTGCCGGATCGCATCGAAGAACGGCGCGATTGCGAACTGGGCGAGGCGCAACGAAAACTCTATCTCTCCGAATTGCGCCGCAGCCGCGACCAGATCATGAACACGGTCGCCGAGAAGGGTTTGGCCCAAAGCAAAATCCACGTCCTGGCCGCCCTCACCCGGTTGCGTCAGATTTGCTGCCATCCCCAGTTGGTCGGCAGCGACGCCATTTCGGGAAAAACCGAGACCCTTTTCGAATTGCTGGAACCCTTGCTTGCCGAGGGACAAAAAGTCCTGGTCTTCAGCCAGTTCGTGCAGATGCTCAACCTTCTCGAGCAGGAATGCAAGGCGCGCCATATCCCGACCCACATGCTGACCGGCGCCACCAAACAGCGCCAGGATGTGGTGCAGGCGTTTCAGTCCGACTCGCAGGCGGGCGTCTTTCTGCTCAGTCTGCGAGCGGCCGGAACCGGCCTCAATCTCACCTCGGCCAGTTACGTGGTTCTCTACGATCCCTGGTGGAATCCAGCCGTCGAAGCCCAGGCCATCGACCGCTCCCACCGCATTGGCCAGACTCAAACCGTGATCGCCTACCGCCTGATCGCGCCGGGAACAGTTGAGGAAAAAATCTGGGAGTTGCAGCACAAAAAATCCCAGACCATCGCCGATGTGCTGGGCGAGGAAGGTTTCGCTCGCAGCCTGTCGAAGCAGGATTTGACCTACCTGTTTTCCGAGGAGGAATAATCCTCAGCAGGCGCGGGTGCCGCTTTCGAAAGTGGAATCAAACCTTGGGCAGCGCCTTGATGGCCGCTTCATAGACCTTTCGCACCGGCACGTTCTTCTTGGCCGCCAATTCCCTGCAGGATTCATACTCGGGCGTGCGGTGCAAGACCTCGCCATCGAGCCGCCCCACCTTGATGGATACCGGTCCGTAGGAAGTCTCCACGATGGAAAACTCCCGTCTCAATTTCCGACGCTCGCAGACGATTTTTCGTACGCCAAACGCGCTGGTTTCCCTGAGGATCAACGCCGCAAAAGCATCCGCCTGCCCGATCGGGCACAAGAGTGACAGCATCGTTCCGGGCCGGTTCTTCTTCATTTGGATGGGTGTGTAAAACACATCCAACGCGCCCGCCCCCAAGGCCACTTCCATGAAATTTCCAAGAATTTCAGGATTCAAATCGTCGATATTGCTTTCCAGCAGAACCACGTTATCGGTCTCCCAATCGGACTTGGATTCATCCGTTTCACAAAGCACCGCGCGCAACACATTGGGTCGCGTCACATGATCCCGTCCCCCGATGCCATATCCGATTCTCACCGGCTTGAGCCCAACCATCGGGCCAAACTCCTGGGCAAACTCCGATAACAAGGCCGCTCCCGTGGGCGTCACCAGTTCATGCGGCTCGTCGCATTGGCTTACCGCCACCTGCCGTGCCGCCAATATTTCGAGCGTGGCCGGCGCGGGAATGGGAAAACGCCCATGCGCGCAATCGATCCATCCCGTCCCATCCACCACCGCAGAGGCCAGCACCCGCGGCCGCCCCAGCCATTCCAGGGCCAGGCATGCGCCGACAATATCGACGATGGAATCCATGGCGCCGACCTCGTGAAAATGGACTTCCTCGGGAGGATGCCCGTGAATCTTCCCCTCGGCCACCGCCACCCGGGAAAACATCGAAATCGCCCGCTCCTTCACCCAGACCGAATAAGGACTGGTCTCGATGAGCTTGCGAATCTCCGCAAAATTCCGTCCATGCTCATGGCCATGCGAATGAGCGGCCCCGCCGTGTTTATGGGCGGATTCGTCTTCATGGTGGTGCTCGTGAACCGGCGCCAGATCGACATCGAACTTGACGCCGTTAATGCCCATTTTCCCCTTGCGCTCAAAACGCAGCGTGCAACCGTCCGCGCACAACCAGCTCAGTTCGCGCTTGAGCCGTTCAAAATCCACCCCCAGATCAAGCATCGCCCCCAGAAACATGTCTCCGCTGATGCCGCTGATAAGGTCCAAATAAAGTATGTTCGCCATGGTATGCCCGGATGATTTAAAAACTAAACATGCCCTCTTAAGTAGAGTAGGCGAAATGGACGGATTGAATGGCCGTGGCCAATGACCGTCGCATTTCGCCCCTCATCGAACCGGACAGGCGGTTTTCCCGCATCCGGCTCTCCGGGGATCATACGTTGCATCGCTTCGACGTCATCGTTTCCATGCCGCATATTCCGGCATTTGGTATAAACCATAACGCTCATAGAGATCCTCCTTGGGGTATGTGGACCATTGCGCCCGACTACATCCGTGTTTGCGCCACAACCATCGTTGTAACTTGCTGCTGACGTATTCGTTCATCTGGCCCATCACCTTGGTGCTGTTCCCGTAGTGAAAGTAACCCTTCCAACCTTTGAGTTTCTTGTTGAGCTCGGGAATCACCTCTCCGATATCACGCCATAGCGTGCTTCGGTTGAGTTTCTCCCGAATCCCGTCTCGAAACTTCTTCTGGCTCTTGGGATGGGGTTCCACATGCGGATATTTCCATTTCCCCTTCCCCTGTCGCATTGTTAGCGCGAATCCCAAGAATTTGATGCCATCCTGGCGGAGGTCCACCAAGCGGGTCTTCTTCTCGTTGAGCACTAACTCGCGTTGCTTCAGCCATCGTTCCAGTCGTTCCATCAGTTCCCGTCCCTGCCCCGGCTGTCCGAGTATCACGAAATCATCCGCGTATCTCACCATCACGGGTTTGAGTTCGCAGCGTTCGTTGACTTCCCAATCCAACTGGTTGAGGTATGCATTGGCTAAAATCGGCGATACAACCCCGCCTTGCGGAGTCCCCCGTCGATTCTGACCTTGCCCCCCCTTTGTCCCGCCTTTCCCTGTGTCGCTTTGCGGTTCATTCACGGGCGCGCGCAGCCATCCTGCGATCAGCTTGAGAATTGTTCCATCGCTGACCCGCTTGGCCACTATGCGCAACAAACGCCTGTGGGGAATGCTGTCAAAATACCCGCTTAAGTCCGCGTCTATAACTTCGACGCGTCCTGTCAGCGTAGCCTTCTTGATCGCCTCCATTGCTTGGTGGGCATTGCGTTTGGGATGATAGGCGTAACTGTTCGGATGACTATCGGCTTCCAGAATCGGCAGCAATACAATCACCACCGCTGTCTGCACCACCCGGTCTTTCACTGTCGGGATGCCCAGGGGTCGCAGCTTCCCGTCTCCTTTTGGTATATACACACGCTTCACCGGGCTTGGCCGATACTTCTTCGTGCGTAACTCCTCCAGCAGTTGGTTCCGCCATTGGTCCCAGGCTTCGTCGCTGGCAAGATAGACGTCGCATGTCTGCCCGTCGATCCCAGCCGCGCCATTGTTGTGCGCCACGGAGGCCATTGCCGTTTCCAGCACGTCCTTCCGCAGCAGTTCTCCGTAGAGGCTGTAAAACCGATACTTCGGCTCAGCCTTGGCTTTGCAATATAGCGCTCGCTGCAGCTTTTGAACTTTTATCGGGGTTGTTATCCGTTGAAAAAGTGTTTCCACTCCCTCAAGGCCATCTCCCTGTCCCTCGCTGTTTTGATTCGCTTCGATCCAAGTGCCTTCCCTTGGCTCCGCCGGGGTTTTGGTCGCCCCAGCTTCTTCGCTACTATGGAAGACTCCGACTTCTCTGGCTGCCCGTGCGGCCTCGGAGGGTGTTCCTCCTTGCACCGGCGGTTGAGGCTTTATCGCCCCGCCTCCAGAGATCTCCCAGCTTACCTTGGTTTCCCTTCCTGTCGTGTCGCCCTCGCTGACTCCGCCGGAATCAACAGCGCCCATTTGACGATTTGATGACGCCGCGTTTCTGCCTTCGCCGTTCGGGTAGCGGCTCGGCTTACCGGTTATTTCGGTTTCGGAGCTCATTTGATGAGGTTTACTTTCGTTACGACCCGACAGTTCTTTCAGCGTCCCGCTTGTGGTTCGGCCTCACGGCCTCGTCCCGGACGCTGCATTTCGGTCGTGAACCGTCTAATTCGACCGGCGGGACTTTCACCCACGAGGCTACCAATTTCACTGGCGCACACCCGAAATCCGAAATAGGAACGGCCCATCTGACGCAATCATTTGGCCATCCATGGTTTGAAACCGGCTGTGGAGTATTGATTTAATACACCTTCGCCGATTGCAAATCATGGCTGTCTCAAAGCATTGCATCGTCTTGACCATTCTTATTTCGGATTTCGGGTTAAAAGGTTCGCCAAACATAGATGCAAAGCCTCTCAAGCGCCAACCGCCAGCGCATTGATCTGGCTGGCCGCGTATCCCGCGCCAAACCCATTGTCGATATTCACCACCGTCACCCCGCTGCCGCAACTATTGAGCATGCCCAGCAGCGCCGCCACACCCCCAAAGCTCGCCCCATAACCTATGCTGGTCGGCACGGCAATCACCGGGCGCGACACCAATCCCGCCACCACGCTGGGCAGCGCCCCTTCCATGCCCGCCACCACCACGAGCACGTTCGCGCTCTGAACCATCTCCAGTTTCCCCAGCAGCCGGTGCAGCCCCGCCACGCCCACGTCATAAAGGCGCTCGATCGTGTTACCCATGATGTCCGCGGTGATCGCGGCCTCCTCGGCCACAGGCAAATCGCTGGTGCCCGCGCATAACACGACAATCTTGCCCGGGCGTTTGGGATGCGGCGCTGTTTCCACTGTGATGCACCGCGCGGCTTCATGATACTTCGCCTTCTTAAAAATCCGGCGCATCTTTTTCGCGTGCTCAGGCCCGGCCCGCGTAACGAGCAGCCGCGAATCGCGCTCCAAAATTTTGGCGGCGATCTTCACCACTTGTTCCGGGGTCTTGCCGCCACCATAAATGACCTCGGGGAAACCCTGGCGCAACGCCCGGTGCGTATCCACATGGGCAAATCCCAGTTCCGCCATCGGTGCCGATTGGAAGGCTTGCAGCACCTTCTCCCGGGTCACTTTCCCAGTGCGATATCGTTCCAGCAATTCGTAGGCATCATTCGGTGTCACCAAGCCAATATGCCAGCATTACCTTTGGTGGTCACGCCGGAAGTGCTGGATTTAGCCCCAGTCAATTCAACCGCCGGATTTGCAGTCGTAAAAAGTGATGGTTTTTCCGCAGCGCCTCTCTAAAATTGAGCCCATGCAAACCGACTTGTGGAAATTTCGCGGCGGCAGCCTTACAGAGATGCCGCGCTGCATTTCTTTGTTCGGCGGCCAGACGCGTGCCTTTTTCAAGACACGGAGAGGAGGCGAAGGCCGGTTATGAAAGTTCCATTACGCGCATTGATTGTTGAGGATTCCGAGTTTGACGCGGCCATGCTGGTCAATGTGCTGCGCCAGGGTGGATTTGATCCCCAATTCCGCAGGGTCGAAACGCGTGAGGAAATGCTTGAAGCCCTGGGTGCTCAAGAGTGGGATCTCGTTCTGTCGGATTTCAACATGCCCCGCTTCAGCATGCAGGAAGCCCTGGAGGTTCTCCGACAAAGCGGCCTGGACATGCCTTTCATCATTGTCTCCGGCGGAATCGGCGAGGACATCGCAGTGGCCGCCATGAAGGCCGGGGCCCACGATTACCTGATGAAGGGCAATCTCGCCCGCCTAGTCCCTGCCGTTACGCGCGAACTCCGCGAGGCCGAAAGCCGCGCCGCGCGACGCCAGGCCGTGACCGCCTTGCGCGAAAGCGAACTGCGTTACCGCCTGCTTTGGGAGACCTCCACGGACGCCGTCATTCTGGTGGATGCCGAAAGTCTGATCCATTTCGCCAATCCCGCCGTCGAAACAGTCTTTGGCTATTCTCCCACTGAATTGGTTGGCCAGAACCTGTCCATCCTTCAACCGGATGAATTGCGCGGAGCACACATATCAGGGATGCAGGATTACATGCTCCACGGAGATCCCAAGGTGAAACATGCCCCGCGCGAAACCGTGGGTTTGCATAAGGACGGCCACCGCATCGCCATTGAAATCGCCTTCAGCGAAATGGAATTGCACCACAAACGCTGGCTCGTCGCCTTCATCCGCGACATCACGGAACGCAAAAAGGCCGAGAACGAATTGCGCGACAACAAGGAACAATTCCGAATCGCACGGGAAATTCAACAACGCCTCTTCCCCAAGTCCGCCCCGGAAACTCCCGGCCTCGATCTCGCAGGCGCCTCCTATCCCGCGGAAGCCACCGGCGGCGATTACTTCGACTTTCTCACCCTGGCCGATGGCGCCATGGGCGTCGTCGTGGCGGATGTCACCGGTCACGGAATCGGTCCCGCGATGTTGATGGCCGAAACCCGGGCTTATTTGCGCCTGCTCGCCCGCAATCGCAGCGAGTTGGGCATCATCATGGACCGTGCCAACCAAATGCTCGCCGAGGATGTCAGTTACGAGCGCTTTGTAACCATGATCCTGACGAAATTCGATCCCAAAAACCGTCGCCTGAGCTACGCGAGCGCCGGGCATCCCCCGGGATATGTCCTCAGCGCGTCAGGAGAACTCAAATGCCTCCTCAAGCGCACCGGCGGCCCGCTGGGCATCCAGCCGGATGCCAAATATACGGAATCCTCCCAGATTCAACTGGCCTCCGGGGACGTTGTGCTTTTGCTCACAGATGGCGTGGACGAATCCATGTCCCCCGCTGGCGATTTTTTCGGTCTGGACCGCATCCTCAATGCCGTCCGTCCACACTTAAACCGCCCCGCTTTCGAAATTGTCGATGCCCTTTATCAGGCCGTGCGTGTATTTTCAAATAACACCCAACAACTCGACGATGTCACCGCCGTGGTCGTCAAGATAACCTGACCGCTGCCACCGCAACCCCTCCCCTCTGGATGCTTGCCCTGCACCCTGTCTTTGTTAATTTAGCCTGATGAGTTTTGTGGATCAGTTCAATCCGGAGGCGCTTGGCAGCGTTCACCGGCGTTCCCTCGCCGCCAATGCGGCCCAGGCACACCTGTGTTTGGACCGGACGGAGCTTTCTTTGGCGGACTTTGCCGTGCTGATTTCCCCGGCCGCCGCCGGAATGCTCGAGCCCCTCTGCCAGCGCGCCCAGGCCATGACCCGCCAGCGCTTCGGCAAGGTCATCCGCATGTTCGCTCCGATCTACATTTCCAACCAATGCGTCAACAATTGCCAATACTGCGGCTTTGCCCTGCGTAACGACATTGTGCGTGTCACCCTGTCCGTCGAAGAAGTCCGGCGCGAGGCTGAAGCCCTGGCCGCTCAGGGTTTTCGAAATCTACTTTTGGTCGCCAGCGAACATCCCAAACTCGTTCCACCCGCGTACCTCGCTGAATGCGTCAGCGCGCTCATCGACCTGGCTCCGGCCGTGTCGCTGGAGGTCGGGCCCATGTCCACCGGGGATTACGCCCCCATCGTCAAAGCCGGAGCGGAGGGATTGGTCGTTTTTCAGGAAACCTACGACCGGGCGCTTTACGGACCATTGCATCCCTCGGGGCCTAAAAGCGATTTCAACTGGCGTCTGGGAACACCCGAGCGGGCCTACGCCGCTGGATTTCGCAAGCTCGGTTTGGGCGCATTGCTCGGCCTCAATGACTGGCGTCTGGAGGCGCTCTGCCTGATGGCCCACGCCCAATGGCTTTTGAAAAACTGCTGGAAGGCGCAGATCAGCATTTCCCTGCCGCGCCTCCGGCCAGCGGCCAGCGGGTTCATCCCACGCTGCCCCATCTCGGACCGCGAGTTTGCCCAACTCATCGCCGCCACACGCCTGCTGTTCCCGAATGTCCATCTCGTTCTCTCCACCCGTGAACCCGCCGCATTGCGCGATGGACTCATACCCCTGGGCATCACCCAGATCAGCGCGGGCAGCCACACCGAACCTGGCGGCTACACCGGCGCTGGACGGGAAAACACCTTAAAAACCCAACACCGGACGGCCGCAACCTTTGTCCCGGGTGCGGATCATCCCACCGACGCCACGGGCCAGTTTGATATTGCGGACGACCGCTCACCCAAGGAAGTCGCCACGCGCCTGCGCAGCCTCGGCCTGGAACCCGTGTGGAAGGACTGGGACACCGCGTTCATGGCGTAAGAGCTTGCGGCCTTAAATGCCGGAGATCACCCCCGGGTGATTTTCGTCCTATTCTTCGATAGTCCTGTTCTATCAGAATCCATTCGCTTTTGTGATAATCCGGGACTAAACTTGTCCCTGGTTATGAGCCGATTTCTGACGCAACCAACCGAAACGTCGAACTCGCCAAAAGTCCTGGCATCGTCCTTCGCTGCCTCAAAACATTCCAGACTGGTTACAGAACGTTGCGAACCAATCATCTCCATTATGAGCATCCACACCTCAGAAACCGCGTTCCTTCCGGGGGAAACACTCTCAAATCGTTTGTCGCCATATCAATTCCAACGCGCCCGTCGGACCCGCCGTAATCATAGGCTCGCCGGTTTCACGCTGATCGAATTGCTGGTGGTCATCGCCATCATCGCCATCCTGGCGGGCATGTTGTTGCCCGCGTTGGGCAAGGCCAAAGCCAAGGCCCAGGCCACCGGATGCCTCAGTAACACCCATCAGATTGGCATCGCCATGATGCTTTACGTCGGTGATTTTAACGACCAATTGCCCAATCAATGGTGGGTGGTGGGACCCTACAAAAACTCGGCGGGGTTGAATTGCGGCGGGGAGTGGCTCCGCACTCCGGCCATCCAACTCCATCCCTATCTCAAGAATCCCAGTGTCTGGGTATGCCCCACCAAAAAGCGGGGGCAGACCTACAAAACCGAATCAGGCACATTTAATCCGCAATATACGGGATTTCTATCCTATGGATTCAATTATCTCGGGGTGTTCACGGATTCAGGAACCGTGCGGAAGATGTCGTCGGTCAAGAGTCCGGTGAAATCCATTGCGATGACGGAATGCAACGGCACTGACGATCCCAAGGAAATCGGGGGCGGAATTGGCAATGAAAAAGCGGATGCGGCCTGGTTCGACAGCTATTGGGCGGGCGGCAGCTATCCCGATCAGACGGCGGCCAAAGGCAATCAGAATTTTCGTTTCCAATCCCAGATGCGAAAACATAACAAGCGTGTAAACGCCGTGTATGTGGATGGCCATTCGGTGCTCGTCAGACCCAGCAGCCTTATTTGGGGCCAGTTCTACGACAAATACGAAGGGATCGTCCGTGGAAACGTGCGATTTGACAGCCCGGTAAGCAACCCCGCCCTGGACGGCTCGGAAATTCCTCCGGATTAAACCTTTCGGGTCTCTCGTTCAGTCTGTGCATAACATGCTCCAGTCCCTTGGCCCGGCTTTGCAACTGCGCCATCAAGGCCAATCGCCATTTGGGTGAATGGATGACCTGTCGAAAACGTCAAAAATAATAACGTGGGAGGAGCACTGCGTGCCTCCTTACAAAAGGACATCCATGAAACCTGGAATGAAATCTTCAAAAATGACCCTCCATATCGGCGCGTTGCTTGTGTTTCTGGTGTTGAATGCGGGCCAACCGTCAGGTCTGGCAGCCGATCTGCCCAATGACGGGTTTAAGAGCTACACGCAGAAAATGCCCGGAAGCTCCGTCTCCTTTGATATGGTCGCCATTCCAGGAGGCGAAATCACGGTTGGCAGCCCGGCTAATGAAGCCGGTCGTGATAAATCGGACCTGCCTCAGAAGAAAGTCACCGTAAAATCTTTCTGGATGGGCAAATACGAAGTATCCTGGGCGGAATTCCTCCCTTTTGTATTCGTTGACATGTCAGAAATCGTCCGTAACACGAACAAACTGGAAGGTCGTGTGGACAAGGATGGCATCAGTCATCCCACCGCACCTTACGGTTCGGTTTACCGCGAGCGCGGTGAAAAGGGATACCCCGCGCTGGGCTTTGGCTACCCCACCGCCTGTCAATATTGCCTGTGGCTGAGCAAGAAAACCGGCGTCAAATACCGTCTCGCGACGGAAGAGGAATGGGAATACGCATGTCGCGCCGGATCCACCACGCCCAATTTCTGGGGCAATGACGCGGCCCAGGCGAAGGAGTATGGCTGGTTCAAGGACAATTCGGTGGATGACACGGGCCGGGAAACCACACAGCCCATCGGCAAACTCAAACCAAACAAGTTCGGCCTCTACGACATCGTTGGAAACATTGGCGAATGGTGCCAGAAGTCCAGCACCAATCAGCCGGGTGTGATTCGAGGCGGCACATTTGAATCGGGTGTCACCGGATTGCGCAGCGCCTCACGCATGATCGAAACCGAGGAATGGAATGAAATGGACCCTCAATCGCCCCAGAGCATCTGGTGGCTGGCTTCCGCCGATTTTGTCGGTCTGCGCATTGTGCGGTCCGCCGATGACACCGCCGAACTGCCAAAACCTGAGTCCAAAAAAGAAGTCCCCGTCTCTCCGATTGTAACCAGCCCTTCGACTGATAAAGCCAAATAACCAGCGATGCCCCACCCCCAGTTCGGCTCACCTATCCAACCTGTGAGCTGAGGTCTGACATCGAATTATATAGCCGAGACTTTTGAGATCCGAAAAGACCTCACACCGCCGCTCTGCGGTACGCCTCAGCCAGCAATGTCACGGGGTGAACCACGCGGATTTTCATGTTGCGCTGTTTGGCCCCGTTGATCAGTTGCAGCAGGCATCCGGAATTTCCATTCGCCACAATCGGCGCGCCCGTGCTCTGAATATTCTTCATTTTCCGATCCTGCAGGGCGTTGGCCATTTCCGGCTGCGTCAGGTTATAAATACCCGCGCTGCCGCAGCACCAGTTGCTCTCCGGCAATTCGATCAGTTCAAGGCCCGGAATGGCCCGCAGCAATTGACGCGGCTCGAGCGTGATCTTCTGGCCATGGGCCAGATGGCAGGACTCGTGATACGTCACCTTTTGCGCCATCGCATTGCGGGCGGGCACCGGCGTCAGACCGGTTCGCGCCAGCCACTCATGCACATCCTTGAGCTTGGCATCCCAGAGCGCGGCCCGTTCGGCATACGCCGGATCGTCCGCCAGAAACTGGTGGTAATGCTTGAGATGCGAACCGCAGCCGCCCGCGTTACTGATGATCGCGTCGAATTCCTCCGGTGGAAACTGGTCGATATTGCGCCGGGCCAGCACCTGCGCCAGACCCCATTCCCCATTATGACCGTGAAGCGATCCGCAGCAGGATTGATTGTGGGGCGTGTAAACTTCGCAACCGTTTTGCGCCAGCACCTCGACCGTGTCCCGGTTGATCTCGCTGAAAATCAGGTCCTGTGCGCAACCCGTGAGCATCGCCACGCGAAAACGCTTCTTCCCGCGCGCCGGAGTGATCACCGGAATCAATCCCGCGGAGAATTTGGCCGGAATGTCCGGCGTCATGGACTCCAATTCCTGAAGCCGTGCGGGCATGAGCTTCATCACACCACTGCCCCGCAAAAGCTTTTGCAGACCCAGGGCCTGATAGAATCGCATCAGTTTGCCGACGAACAGCAGCCGCCTCAGATCCATGAACAGCCATTTGACCGTGAACCAGCGGATGAGCTTGCGCTTGGGCGATTTTAAAATCCCGCTCTCCTCGGCCGAGGCGCGCGCGACTTCGAAGATTTCCGCATAGTTCACCCCGGCGGGACACGCGCTGGTACACGCCAGGCAGCCGAGACAAAAATACATCTCCTCCGCGAACGTCTTGGTGAGGTCCATCCTGCCGTCCGCAATGGCCCGGACCAGCGAGATGCGCCCGCGCGGGCTGTGACGCTCCATCTTCGTGGCGGTGTAGGTCGGACACGTGGGCAGACACAACCCGCAATGCATGCATTGCTGCACCACTGAATAATCCAGACTCTTCAATCGGGAAATCGAGGAATTGGCTGTGTTCATCACAAATCCATTATCTTGCCGGGATTCAAAATCCCCTTGGGATCCAGCGCCCGACGTAATTCCCGCATCACGCGCAACTGGGCTTCTCCCAGCGCCTCCTTCAAAAACGGCTTCTTGGCCAGGCCCACACCGTGTTCCCCGGTGACCGTCCCGCCCAACCGCACGGTTTCCGTCACAATCTCCTTCAACGCCTTCTCCACGCGCTCCATCTCCTCGTGATTCCGCTCATCCGTCAGAAAAGTCGGATGCAGATTCCCATCCCCCATGTGGCCAAAGATCCCGACTTTCAACCGGTAATTCATGGCTGTCGTTTGGATGAAAGCGACCATCCGGGCCAGCTCGCTCCGGGGTACTGTGACATCCTCAAGAATGGTCGTGGGCGCCACGCGCGCCAGCGCTGAAAACGCCGTTCTGCGTGCGCTCGCCAGTTGATTGGCCTCCTCGTCATCCCTGGCCACACGAACCGAGGTGCAGCCGTGGTCCCGGCAGATTTGTTCCATGCGCGCGGCCTCCTCGGCCACCACCGCCGGATGCCCATCCGTCTCCATCAACACCACCGCCGCGCCGTCCAGAGGCAGGCCGATATGCACATAATCCTCAACGCACCGCATCGTTGTCTGGTCCAGAAACTCGAGCGTGCAGGGAATGATTTGCGCCTCGATGATCGCAGAGATGGTTGCCGCCGCCTTGTCCATCGCAGGAAACACGGCCAGCATGGTCTTCTTGGTTTTGGGCTTGGGAATAAGTTTGAGCAGCACCCGCGTGATGACCCCCAAAGTGCCTTCTGAACCGACAAACAAATCCTTGAGTGAGAAGCCAGCCACATCCTTCACACACTTGCTCCCCATCCAAACCACTTCGCCCTGGGCCAGCACCACTTCCATGCCCATCACATAGTCCCGGGTCACGCCATACTTCAAACCCCGCAAACCACCGGAATTTTCAGCAACGTTCCCGCCGATGGACGAGATCTTCATCGATCCCGGGTCCGGCGGATAAAACAGCCCGGCAGCGCCTGCGGCATCCGAGATCGACTGAGTCGTGGCACCCACTTCAGCCATCAAAGTCAGGTTCTTGCGGTCCACTTCCAGCACACGGTCCATTTTCACCGTGCACAAAACAATGCAGCCCGGCGTGGGAACACTCCCCCCGCTCAGCCCCGTGCCCGAACCGCGCGTCACCACGGGAACGGCGTTGCGATCCGCCCAGCGGAGCAACTCGGAAACGGCCTTGGTCGTGCGCGGAAAAACGACGCAGCCCGGCATCTGCCGCAGACCCGCAGTGCCGTCGAAACTATACGGAATCAAGTCCTCCTGCGCGGTCAAGACCGGTTCCGGCGTAACCAAAACGCGTAATTCCCCTATTAATTTATCATCCAATCCCATAGCGATCCTTAAAGCTGATTGAAAATGAGGCAAATACCGCGTCAGGTCAAGAAGTGCGCGCATTGGAGAATGCATTGCGCTAATGGAAGTTACTGTGGGCCATTCATTTCGATCACATGGCCGGGGGAGCATGAAACGCGAATCCGAGTGATCCGGTCCCGGAATTACTCACGAGAGAGAAGCCACTGCGGCATTCACCTGGCTGCGGTGTCGAACTGCTTCAAATAGGCCCGGATCGAAAGTATTGCCTGAACGTGTATCTGGCAAATGCGCGATTCCGTCAGACCATAGGCCTCGGCTATTTCGCGCAGCCGCAGGCCTTCAAAATAATAAAGTCCCAGCACCTTGCGCTGCATCTCGGGCAATTGCTCGATCCGCCCGGCAATCAATTGCGTCATTTCATTGCGCGCCGTCCCGTCCATCGGATTCTCCTGGCTGATATCCTCAACATTCTCATAGTAGTTGGGACCATCTTCGCCATCGGAATTCTGGACTGCATCCAGGCTTACAAACGCGGCGGGCCTGATTTCATCGAGCAACTGTTGGTAATCGCCCAAGGAAATTTGCAATGTCAGGGCCATTTCCCCCTCAGTGGCCGCGCGTCCTGTTTTCTGCTCCACTTCCTGCATCGCGGCCTGCACTTTCCGCGCCTTGGAGTGAACCGAACGGGGCACCCAGTCCATGCGGCGCAATTCGTCAAAAATCGCCCCCCGAATGCGAATGCGGGCATAAGTTTCAAAGGAAGATCCGCTGGCCGGATCGAAGTTACGAACCGCATTCAACAACCCCACCAATCCCGCACTATAAAGATCGTCAACGAGCACATGTGAGGGGAGGGAAACCGCAATGCGCCCAACGATCGTCCTGACCAAAGGCAGGTGTTTTTCAACCATAGCGCTTTCCGCGTCGCCGCCCGCATGCGATCGCTGGCGGCGCTGGCGCAGTTCCTTGCGACTGGGAAGCGTTTCAGCGCCCACAATGGCATCCTCCAGACAAATAGTTTCGTTGACACTCATGACTTAACTTGCTTTTGAGCATTTTCGACTTCCAACATTTCGCGGTCCGCACAAGCTCTGCATCTCTTCCAGTTTCCGCACCACCCCAAATGCCCGCCCTTTTAGGAAAGCAGCGCTCCAGACAAAAAACAGCGATTCGACGGATCTGACCGTTGGTTTCATTCTCAAATGGGCTATCCGATTGGCTCCATAGCAGAAGCTTTGCCATCGTGCAAAACAGGGGTTTTAAGGGGGGATATGCATGCGTTTTGTCTCATTATTGGACAAACTGCCGCGACAATATGCTGTCTGACACCACCTGCATTTCTGTCTCGTCAGTCTGACGATTCACGCCCACAGGATGTGATGACATGACTACTTGAATGGTATAAATCCAGATTTTTTACAAGCCGGTTTCTCGTTCAACGCACGAAACACCAGAGGTCGGCGCGGCAGAAAAACTTCCCCGCAAGATGTATTTCCTTCCGCGCGCTGGGAGCGCCACCGAAGCATTTGTGTCCCCTTGCCCTATACTCTCCTTTGAAGTTTAAGGGCTTGATCCATTTCAATACTGTGCAATATATTATTAGCGAATTGTTTACGCATATTTGAATGGCATGAAAAACGCTTTCTTTTCCCTGTGAAGAAAAACCATTTTTGTAATTTCCGGCGGCCCCTCCTGGGGATCTCAACTCGAATATGCAATTGTCCTCATTTGAGCGGTTCTTGAATGGCTGCCATTTCCAATTCGTCACTCTTTCTTTACAATCCACAAATCAATCGCCGAGCATATTGTCCAGTTGCCATGACCTATGTTTATTAGATTTATGATTCCGCTTTTTACATTGCGTTTTCTTCAAGTCGCAGTCGCCATCGCGCTTTTATTGGAGGCCAGTCTCAATGCCGCCAACATGACTCCCATTGCGGCAACCGGTTACAATCGCGATGTCGTTATTGAGAATACCGCCTCAGGTCCGCCGTATTACTCTGCAGCAGAAGAGTTTAACCCAGGAGAAGGCACGGCATTTTACCAGAGTGGCCTGCCCGGCACCTCCTACGGACTGCCCGCCAATGGTTCGTTGACCAGCCAAATCGGAGACGGCACCGTTTTCCAATTTCAACCATTCACCACCAATAACGCCCTAGTCTTGAGCAGTGAAACGGGCTTGAACTCCGGTACGCTTACCCTGACGACTCCGGCCACTTACAAACGGATTGCCTTGATCGCCCACTCGGGCAGTGGCGGCGGCACGCCCAATGTGACTTTGAATTTCAGCGACGGCAGTACCTACGTGACCACCTATAATGCGCAGGATTGGTTTTACGGCAGCGATTTTGCCCTCCAGGGTGTCGATCGCATTTACCTCGGCGACGGCCATACGGAAGGCGGTCCGAGCGATCCCCGGTTTTATCAAACAACCATCGATCTGGAAGCGGCGCTCGGAGCTGCCAACAATCCTTTGACCAGCGTCACGTTCGCCATGGCCCCGGCGGGTTCCACCGGTATATATGCCATCAGCGGCGAAGTGGCCGCCCAAATCCCCGTGGCGATCACCAGCCAACCTGCGGATACCACCGTCAACGAACTGGCGGCAGCAAGTTTCTCCGTCGGCATCGCCGGAATTCCCGCTCCTTCAGTGCAATGGTATAAAAATGGCCTTCTGCTAAAAGGCGCCACCAATGCCACTCTCCTGATTTCTGCAACCCCTCTTTCCGATAATGCCTCGGAGTTTCGGTTAATCGGTTCAAATCTCGCCAATGGCACCGCCAGCAGCGTCACCAGCAACCCGGCCAGATTGACCGTGATTGCAGACACGACGCCTCCAGCGCTGACCAATGCCCAGTCCCTCGGTCTGAGCCAGGTCCAGGTCGATTTTTCGGAGAACATCGCCCCTGCCACCGCCACCAATCTCGCCAATTACACGCTCACTGGAACCAATGGCCTGTTAACGGTGGTTGGTGTCGAACTCGAGACCCCGCAAAATCATGTTTTGCTGAACCTTGCCAGTGCGTTGACCGAAGGCGCTCTCTACACTCTTGTGGCCAATCACCTCACCGACCAATCCGCCGCGGCCAATGTGATCGCCACAAACTCTCAAATCCAGTTCGTGGCCAGTTCCTATGCCCTCCAGGCTGTGGGCAATTCCTTGCCTGCCGGCAATCAGGTTATCGCTGGAAATGGTCTCAATATCAGCGGCGGCGGTTCAACGGACGTGAACAGCACCACCGACCAATTGCAATTCAGCCATCAATTACGGAATGGAGATTTTGATTACAAGGTGCGTTTGGAATCCTTAAGCCTGACCGATCCCTGGGCGCAAGCAGGCCTGCTGGCGCGCGAAGATCTCACCCCCGGCTCACGCAGCGCCGGAGTATTCGCGACGCCATCCATCAGCGGCGTGTTTTTCCAATCCCGCGCATCGGTTAATGGATCGAAAACCGCATCCGGCTCGTTTCCGGTCAATTATCCCTACACCTGGCTGCGACTGAAGCGCGCGGGAAATAATTTCACTGGTTTCGCCAGTCTGGACGGCGCGCTATGGAGCCAACTGGGTGCCAGCACCGTGGCTCTGCCCCAATCCATTTATGTCGGCTTTTCCGTTTCCAGCCGCAATACCAACACCCTCGCCACGGCGTCCTTCAGAGATTTTTCAGCCGTGACCAGCGCATCCGCAACCGGCGTGCCCGAGTTTGAACCGCTCGGTCAATCCAGCCGCCGCACCAGCCTGGTGATTTCAGAAATCATGTATCATCCGGCCAATACGCGCGGCACTCTCCACACGAACAGTCTCGGGTTCATCACGAACAGCCTGGAGTATGTGGAGATTTTCAACACCCGGGGCGAGCCCGAGGATTTGAGCCAATATCAATTGGGCGGCAGCATCAATTACACCTTCCCGACTGGAACGGTCATTGCGGGTGGCGGATTCCTTGTCATCGCCAGATCGCCCGAGGATGTCCAAAGCGTTTACGGCCTCTCCGGTGTTCTTGGTCCCTTCACTAATAATCTTCCCAACACCAGCGGCAGCGTGAGCCTGATCAGCCGCGCAGGCGGTGTTTTCCTAGATGTCAGCTACGACTCGGTTGCCCCATGGCCTGCCTCTGCGGACGGCGCAGGGCATTCCCTGATACTGGCCAAACCATCCCTCGGTGAGGGAAATTCCCTCGCCTGGGCCGCCAGTGACGCCGTCGGTGGATCCCCCGGACGCCTCGATCCCGTCACTGCCGAACCCCAAAAACAAGTGGTCATCAATGAATTCCTGGCTCATGCCGATGCACCGTCGGACCGCTTTGTGGAACTCTTTAACCGCAGCCTTAGTCCCGTCGATATTTCCGGCTGCTCCCTGAGCAACGATTCAGACACTAATTACCTGACCTTCCCTGCGGGAACGATGCTTCCTGCGCGCGGTTTTGTCGCACTCAATGAAGCTCAACTCGGCTTTGCACTGAAAGCCTCGGGCGGTTTGATTCTCTTTCGGAATTCCTCCGGAAACTGGATTCTCGATGCGGTCCGTTATGCCGATCAGCAAAACGGTGTTTCATCGGGCCGTTCCCCTGACGGAACCGCCGGCTTCCGTCCACTGTCCGCCCCCACGGCTGGAACGAATAATCAAGCGCCGCTCGTCTCCGACTTGGTCATCAACGAGATCATGTATGCGCCAGTCTCCCTGAATTCCGACGATCAATTTGTGGAGTTGTATAATCGGAGCGGCAGCACCGTGAACCTGAGCGGTTGGAAATTCGTGTCCGGCATCTCATTCACCTTCCCCAATGACGCGGTCGTTCCGCCCGGAGGCTATTTTGTCGTCGCGCGCAATGCGTCCCGGATGTTGACGAATTACCCCAATCTAAACGCGAACAACCTGGTGGGTAATTTTGGCGGTTCGCTTTCCGGAAAAGGTGAACGCCTGGCACTGGCCCGGCCCGATGCGTTTGTTTCGACGAATCTGCTCGGCATTGCGACGACCACTGTCATTTATCCCGTGGTCAATGAGGTGACCTATGGCACCGGCGGTCGCTGGGGTCAATGGTCGCACGGCGGTGGCAGCAGCCTCGAATTGATCGATCCGAGGTCCGATAATGAACCGGCTCCCAACTGGGCCGACAGCGACGAATCCGCCAAGGCGCCTTGGACCGATTTTTCCGCAAAGGGAACCATCGACAACGGGAGCGTGACCGCCGATCAATTGCAGGTTTTGTTGGAGGGAGCCGGGGAGTGTCTGATCGACGATGTCCAGGTGTTGGATCCAAACGGCAACAATTTGATCGCCAATTCCACGTTTGAATCGGGCGCCACCGGATGGACCGCTGAGGGCACTGAAGCCGCCTCCGGCCTGGAAACCACGGAAGGTCGGACTGGAACCAAGTCCTACCATGTTCGTGCCGTGGATCGTGGGGACAACCAGGTCAACCGTGTGCGCACGCCGCTGAAAACGGCGTTGGCTTCAGGCACGGCCAACGTGACGATTCGCGGCTCTGCCCGCTGGCTCAAAGGCCAGCCGGAAGTGCTTGTGCGCTTGCGCGGTAACTGGCTGGAATGTCTCGCCGAGTTGACCACCCCATCCAATCCCGGCACACCCGGCGCCCGCAATAGCCGTTTTGTCTCGAACGCCCCGCCCGCCATTGTGGACGTGAAACATTCCCCCGTTCTTCCTGCGGCGAACGAGCCGATCCACATCACGGCCCGGGTGAACGATCCCGACGGTCTTTCCACCGTTGTGGTAAAATACCGGGTCGATCCCACCGTCACGTACTCCACCGCAACGATGACCGACGACGGTTCGGGCGGTGACGCAGTCGCTGGGGACGGTATTTTCACAGCCACCATTCCCGGTCAGGCTGGTGGAGCACTGATCGCCTTTTATGTGCAGGCAACCGACAAGGCCGCATCTCCCGCTGTCGGCGTATTCCCCACCACGGCTCCCGCCCGTGAGTGCCTGGTGCGTATTGGCGAGACACAGCCGGTCGGTAATTTCCCAGTGTATCGCATCTGGATGACGCAAGCCACCATGGACCGTTGGGCCAGCCGCATCAAACTGGATAACTCGCCCTTCGACGTCACCTTTGTCCTGGGCAACACGCGGGCCATCTACAACACCGAGGCTCTTTACGCCGGCAGCCCTTACATTGCCCCCGGCTATTGCGGCCCCACTTGCGGCCGTTGCGGATACACCATCACCACACCCGCCGACGACCAGTTCCTGGGCGAGCAGGATCTCGTGCTGGATTGGCCCGGCGGTCATGGGGGGGAAACCTCGGCCATGCAGGAGCAAATGGGTTACTTCATTGCCGATCGCATGAATCTGCCCTTCAGCCATCGCTACACGATCCGCCTGCATGTCAATGGTGTGACCGACGACGCCCGTAACGCCGTCTTCGAAGCCGCCATGCAACCAGCGGGTGGTTTCATCAAGGAATGGTCCCCGAAAAACACCGCCGGGGAATTCTACAAAATCGAACGCGCCTTTGAGTTCAATGACTCCGGCAGCCTCGTGGCCGATCCATCGCCTCGTCTTCAATTATTCACCACCACCAATGGCGCCAAGAAGGAGGAACGCTACCGCTTTAATTTCCTCCCGCGCGGCGCGGATCGCGTGAATAACTACACGAATATTTTTTCGCTGGCCGATGCCGTCAATGCCACTGCGCCCGAGCCTTACACTTCCGCCGTCAACGGATTGGTGGACGTCGAAGAGTGGATGCATATTTTCGCCGCGGAACACATCATTGTGAACTTCGATGCTTACGGCCACGAAATCGGCAAGAACATGTACGCCTTCCTGCCCACCGGCGGCAAATGGCAGCTCTATATGTTCGACCTGGATTGGCTGATGCTCGCGGCCCCGCTCCATAACGGCGGCTATGCCGCAAGTTCCGCCCCTCTCTTCAATGCCGACGATCCGACCATCACGCGCATGTATGCCTTTCCGCCCTTCGCCCGCGCCTACTGGCGGGCGGTGCAAAATGCCATCAACGGCCCTCTGGACCCTGCCGTCTGCAATCCTGTGATGGATGCAAAGTATCGGTCATTGCGCGCCAACGGCGTGGCCTGGTGCGATGGCCAGCCTCTTGCGGATCCTTCGCCCGTCAAAACCTGGTTCAGCCAGCGCCGCACTTTTCTCCAGTCGCAACTGGCCCAGGTGCAGGGAACCTTTGGGGTCAATTCCACGGTGATTACCAGCAATAACGTCGCTTACATAACCGGAACAGCTCCCATGGCCGTGGAAGCCCTGTTGTTCAACGGCGTTCCCTGGCCAATCATTTGGTCGTCTGTTTCCGGCTGGAAATCCGCCGTTCCCCTCCAAACCGGAACCAACACGCTGACGGTGGTTGGAGTGGACGCCCGCGGCGCAACGGTTACTGGAGCGAGCAATACGGTGTCCGTCGTATATTCCGGCTCCAATCCGTCCCCCGTGGGACAGGTGGTCATCAACGAAATCATGGTTCAGCCCACGATTCCAAACGCTGAATTTGTGGAGTTATATAACAATTCAACCTCCAGAGCGTTCGACTTGTCGGGATGGAGGTTCAATGGATTATCCTACACTTTCCCGGCGGGGTCGTTGATCGGCCCCGGTGCTTACCTGGTCCTCGCGGTTGACCGCGCAGCGTTTGCCGCCGCCTACGGCGTGAGTATTCCTGTCTTCGACCTATTCACCGGTTCCCTGCAAAACAATGGCGAGACTCTCACTTTGCTAAAGCCCGACGCCACAACCAACCTGGTGGTCGCCAAGGTCCACTATTCCAATACCGCGCCATGGCCGGATGGCTTGAGCAACACCGGGCGTTCGCTCCAACTCATCGATCCGCGGCAGGACAATTGGCGGGTCGGGAACTGGAATGTGAAACTCACCCCGGCATTTGCGAGTCCCGGCGCGGTGAATACCATCCGCACGAACCTTCCCGCGTTTCCTTCCCTGTGGATCAACGAATTGGAAGCCGATAATCTAACCGGCATTACGAACAGCGCCGGGGAACACGCCCCATGGATCGAACTCTATAATCCCGGCGCCAACTCGGTTCCGTTGGCTGGTTTGTTCCTCGCCAACAATTACACCAATGCGCTTCTCTGGCCTTTCCCGGCCGATGCCTCCATGAGTCCCGGCGAGTTCAAGGTGATCTTTGCCGACGGCCGCACCAACCTTTCCAGTGCCAGCGAATTGCATGTTAATTTCATATTGCCCAGCCTGGCGGGCTCGCTCGCTCTAAGCCGCGCGGTCAGCGGCCAGACGCAGGTCCTCGATTACGTGGATTACACCAACCTGGCCCCGGATCATTCCTATGGCTCTCTTCCGGATGGGCAGAGCTTTGACCGCCAGCCGTTCTTCCTCTCCACGCCCGGCGCAACCAATAGCGGCGTCAGCGGTCCTTTGACCGTGGCGATCAATGAATGGATGGCTTCGAACACGAAAACCATTCCCAATCCAGCCGACACGAACAAGTTTGATGATTGGTTCGAACTCTATAACTACGGGGACAAGGCAGTGGACCTGACAGGTTGCTTTCTGGCCGCATCTTTAACCAATTGGTCGCAATTCGAGATCCCCGCCGGATACACCATCCAGCCCAAGGGTTTTCTCCTGGTATGGGCCGACAGAAAGGCGCTGACAGGCACCGAGGATTTGCATGCCGATTTCAGGCTCAATAAAGCGGGCGCGAGCATCGGTTTGTTCGGTCATGATGGCCATACTGTGGATTATGTGAGCTTCGGCCCTCAAAACCCGGACATCAGCCAGGGGCGTTATCCCGATGGGGCGGAACCCATTAATCTCATGTCCAAGCCGACGCCGCGCGCCGCCAATCGACTCGACAACGCGGCCCCTCTGATGCCGCCCATCAGCGATAAAACGGTGACGCTGGGCCAGACTCTCGCCTTCATCGTCGTTGCCACGGACGCCGATCTCCCGGCGCAGACTCTCGCGTTCAGTCTGGAACAAGGTGCTTCCTTGGGGGCAACCGTCGATCCGGCCAGCGGTCAGTTTGCTTGGACTCCGACCTCCGCCCCGGAAACGAGCACCTTTGAAATACGCGCTGCCGACAATGGCATTCCCAGCCTGAGCGCGCTTCAGACCTTCAAGGTGACCGTCCTTCCGCCACCGGGTCTTCAAACGGCGTTCCTGGGTGGCAACCTCTGGACGCTGACCTGGCCTGCGCTCGCCGGGCAGGACTATCAGATTGAATATAAGGATGATCTGAATGTTGCTCAATGGACCCCGCTGGGCGTTCCGCTTACGGGAGCGGGCGGCAGCCTTGCCATCACCAACGATCTGGGAACCGTCCCTCAACGATTCTTCAGATTGAAACTCGCCCCCTGGAAACCGTAAACCGCGGTTGCCAGTCATTGGAGCACTGATCTCTGACGAGCCCCGGCTGCCTTTCCAATGGCGCTGGGGCTTCGTATTTTAGCCCTCGTCGTGTCCCCACTTCATGCTACATGACGAATGAAGGGCATTCGTGGTATTCATTCCTATACAACCAACAAAAACCGCGGATGCAAGCGTTTGAAATGCAATGCGTATATCCGGTGCAATAACCATGAAGCGCATGCCTTCATTATTTGCCCCCGAATTGGGGACGGCAACATGGAGATTCCATTCTTTTGGAGATTTCGCCCAACGTTTGTGTTCCGTGGCCGATTGGAGTTCCTGATCGAAGTACCGCATCAATCACCGTTCATCCAGCAAAGAAATCTTATGCAAAAAAAACTGAAAGCAAATTGGAGGCGCGCAGCGAAGACTGCGGCCCGTCCATGGTCGCTCGGCCGCAAAGCCAGGCACCTGGCCGTAATGGTGTCGCTGGGCATGGGAGTTTCGATGTCCCACGGCGCGCCAATCATCAACCTCGATGCCACAAGCCAGCCCGTGGGGCCCTTGAGCGTATGGCTCAATACCGGAACCCTGACCGGGGACTTCAACGTTGTGGCCGATGTGCCTGAAGTAATCACGGTCGATGGTGTCAAAGCCGTGGCCTTTGCGGGCGGCAGCACCACCGGGGATACCGGCACGTCATACGTCGGCCCGATCGCGCCGGACTCGATTTGTGGCAATGCAAGCCGGTCCATCGAGGCCTGGGTCTGGGATCCCTCTGCGCAGGATGAAAAAACAGTCGTTGCCTGGGGGCATCGCGGTGGCACGCCCGACGGTTCCAATTGCACTTTTGGTCACGGCACCAATCCCACATGGGGGGGCCTTGGCGGATGGGGATTTGCGGATATCGGCTTCACCAATGTGACGTTTTCAAGGTGGACTTACATTGTTTTCACATACGATTCCGCCACAATGGTTGAAAGGCTGTATAAGGACGGCGCTCTGAATAAGGCCCAAACGAATACCGTCCCCTTGAGCACCTTTAACACCGATCTTAACGGTTTCCCGCTTCCCTTCCGCGTGGCCCGTCAGTCGGACAACAACGGCTTTCCCAGCGTTTCAGGCATTGGCACCAACGTGATCGCCAAGATTCGCATCTCCGACACAACGCTGACCGATGCCCAGATTCAAACCCAGTTTGATGCTGAAAAGACTCAATTCAACCTGATGGATACGGATGGCGACGGTTTGCCCGACTGGTGGGAAATCCGTTACGGACTCAATCCCAATGTGAATGACGCGAATCTGGATCTGGATGCCGACGGTTTGACCAACCTCCAGGAATTCCAGAAAGGCACTCTGCCCAATAATCCTGATACGGATAACGACGGGATCAAGGATGGCGCGGAAACGGGCACGGGCGTATGGGTCAGCGCAACGGACACTGGCACCAACCCGCTCAATCCCGACACGGATGGTGACGGACTCAAGGACGGTGTGGAAACCAACACCGGCAAATTCGTGAGCGCCAGCGACACCGGAAGCAATCCATTGAAGACGGACACCGATGGCGATGGTTGGGATGATTTCGGCGAAGTGGCCGCAGGTTCCGATCCCAACGATGCCAAGAGCCAGCCCCCCGTTGGAAATTGGTCCCAGGAAATCACACACTCGGCCCCCCTGTACTGGTACCGCTTCAATGAAACGAATCCCACGCAGCCGGCAGTCAACTCAGGCACTGCAGGCGCAACGTTCAACGGCGCCTATGGCGCGGGTATCGACCCCACAAACCTGGTAACCTCCATCGTGCCTGCGTTGGGTAACGCGGTCGAATTCACCGGTCCTGCGGCAAACAATGCCACGACAAAATTTGTCGATATGGGACAGGACATCCCCGAACTCGTGAACTATCGCCCCCCGGCCGTGGACAAAACCACGACTGTCGAATATTGGGTCCGCACTTCCCAGATCGGCACTCATGGCAATAATACCTGGCAGAATCCCGCGATTCTTGCCCACGAGAGCCCTGGAGACGGCGACATGTATTGGGGCAATATCAATTCGAGCGGTGACTTCATCTTCAGCACCTCCGACCTGCATGATATTCACGCCAATAGCTCGAATAAAAGGGTCACCGACGGCCAATGGCACCATATTGTCATGGTCAAGGAATGGCATGTGAGCCTGCCTTGCGTCTCGAGAATGTACATCGATGGCGGCACAAATGAAGGCGGCGCAACCCTCACTGCCACGACGGCGGCTGGCAATGTGAGTTATCAGGATACCGATAGCGCCATTCGTTATATTGGCTTCACCCAAAATGGAGAGCAAACGGATGTCCAGTTTATCGGGAAACTCGATGAAGTGACCATTTATGATCGCGCTCTCTCTCCCACCGAGGTGCGCACGCATTATCGTTCCGTGTATTTCGGCGATACAGACGGCGACGGCATGCCCGACGCTTACGAGCTGAGCAACGGACTCGATCCGAACGTCAACGATGCCAGCCTGGACAAGGACAGCGACGGCCTGACCAACCTTCAGGAGTATAAGCTGGGCACCGATCCGCAAAACCCGGATACCGATGGCGACGGTCTCAAGGACGGCGTCGAAACCAACACGGGCGTCTGGGTCAGCGCCACCAACACGGGCACCAATCCGCTCAATCCCGACACGGATGCCGATGGTCTCTTGGACGGTGTGGAAAGCAATACCGGCACATTTGTCAGCGCCACCGACACCGGCACCAGCCCCTTGAAACGGGATACGGATGGTGACGGCTTTAGCGACCGGGATGAAATCCAACTGGGCACAAATCCCAATAGTGCGGCCAGCTTCCCCGTCGTTCCGGCAACCTACGAGGCCGCAGTCATGGCCGACAAACCGACCCACTGGCTGCGTTTCGATGAAACCACGGTGGCGAACCCGTTGACCGATAACGGATCGGCGGCTACTAACTTCACCATCATGTTCGGTGGTGGCATTCTGGATGCGGACCTGGCCAAGACCAGCGCCTTTACCAACTTGGGCAAGGCCATGGAATTCACCGGGCCTGCCGCCGGCACCACGAGCACCAAATACATCGACTTCGGTCAACCGCTAACCGAACTGGTCAACTTCCGTCAGGATGCGGGTGGAGCGACAATCGATATCGAGGAAGGCAAAGCCACCACGGTGGAATATTGGATTAATACCACCCTCAAGGGCAGCAATGGCAACAATACCTGGCAGAATCCCTCGATTCTCGCCCATGAAAGCCCGGGTGACGGCGACATGTATTGGGGCAACTTCAATAACCTCGGAGACTTCATCTTCAGCACCTCCGACCTGCATGACGCCCACATCACCAACGGTTACGCCACGGATGGCAAATGGCATCATGTGGTGATGAGCAAGATCTGGCACACCAACAGCCCCTGCATCTCCCGACTCTATCTGGATGGCGGAGCGACCATGGGGGGCAAAACCATCGAAACGACCACTCCGGCCGGATTCACGAGTGGCCAGGATCTTGATTCCACGATCCAGTATCTGGGAGTCACCCAATTGGGTGACGCGGTAAATGCCCAATACATCGGATTGATCGACGAAGTGGCCATTTACACCAACGCTTTCAATGAGGCGCAGGCCCGCCTCCATTATGTGGCGGCCGGTGGAAAACCAGTGACACCGACCTCGGTGACACTGCAGTTCCAGCGGACGGGGACCAACTACATCCTCAACTGGGCGCAGGGCAGCCTGCAGTCGGCGGATGTGGTGGGAACCAACGCGGTCTGGTCGGCAGTCACTGGAGCCGCATCGCCTTATACCAACAACATCTCCATTGGTAATAAGTTCTTCCGAGTCCTGGTACAATAGCATTGGTTGGGAATTCGGGAAAACGATGGCCGGGGCCTTGGCTCCGGCCATCTTTTTAGTGCATCGGTGTATTTGGGTCGTGTATTTCCTCCGGGCGCGGACCATATTCAGGCGGATACGATAAACACATAACTCTTTGCGGTAATGATTTTGAATTTTCTTCGGTCTCGAAAAAGCCAGTCAACAGGGTCGCTCCCTTCCATCGCCAAGTTGCATGCGTTTTTTTCATCCCTGTTTCTTCTGACCCTTCTCTGCGCCTGCCCGCATTCGGCGGGCGGCGCAAATCTGGTCGATGTCTGGAAGGCAAGCGACCTGGACATCCTTAACGATGGTGACGCCGTGGGCAGTTGGACCAGCACCAATAACCGTACTTTGACGGCTGCCATCGCAGAGCAGCCGTTGCTCAGAAAAGGAGCCACACCCACCGGCAGTTCCGCAGTCCGATTCAACCGCAACTGGTTAAAGACCTACCAGGATAGTCCCGTGGCCGGACTCACCAATTTCTCAATCGCCTTCGTGTTCAAGGCCGATGCCCCGGGCGCCAATGGCAGCTCTCAATGGTATGGCAAGAGTGGCATCGTGGACGCGGAACAAGGCGGCGTGACGCAGGACTGGGGCACGGTCATTGACGAAAACGGACACCTCGGCCTGGGTATCGGCGGCCCGGATAATACGGTTTACTCCGGCAGCGCGCCTTCTCTGGTGGATGGGAAATACCATGCCGCCGTTCTGACATGGGGGCCCGGCATGCAGTATATCGTCATCGACAATCTATATATCGATGCCGTGGCAACTCAGTCCCAAACCCCGCGCAACGATGCGGGTTTCTCCATTGGCTCCATCCACACCGGTGAGGGAGGAAGCACGCGGCGATTCTCT
This sequence comes from Verrucomicrobiia bacterium, assembly GCA_963664225.1. GTDB lineage: Bacteria > Verrucomicrobiota > Verrucomicrobiia > Limisphaerales > UBA1319. The sequence continues at coordinate 4,270,072 of OY760937.1, read as the reverse complement.
GGCGACCTGGTGGAAATTCGGTTTTACGACGCCTATCTCGAACCGGCTGCGGCCGTTCAAATCATCTCTGATCTCACCGATGCCCATATCATACTGGGCCGGCCCACGATCAATTCCTTCACCGCCAGCACCAACCAGATCTACATTGGCCAGCCGGTCACTCTGGCGTGGAACGTGACCAATGCCACTTTTCTCACAATCGATCCCCTGACGAACTCAATCACCAATGCCATCGGCAGCCTCGATGTGTTCCCGCGAACCAATATCACCTACACGCTGATTGCCACGAACTCTCTGGGTCTGAAGTTCTCCCAGGTAACCGTCGCGGTGGACCAGGGCATCCCCACCGCCAACAACCAGACCCTTAACGCATCCGCCAACACGCCCTGCGCCATCACCCTGACCGGTTCCGATCCTCAAGGTAGCAATCTTACTTACACCGTCATTGCACCGCCCTCCCACGGAACCCTGAGTGGCACGCCGCCCAATTTGTCCTACCTTCCCAACACGAATTTCGTCGGCAATGATCAATTCACTTTCAAGGTCAGCGATGGCGAATTCGATTCCCCGCCCGCCACGGTCTCACTGCGCGTATTGGCCGCACCCGCCCCGCCCTCGGCCATTGTCCTCAGCACCACCAATATCAGCGCCGCGGCCACACCCGGATCGCCCATCGCCTTCCTGCGTGCGGTGGATATTAATCCCGGGGACACGCACACCTTTCTTCTGGTGCCCGGCCAGGCCGATAACGCCCAATTTGCAATCGATGGCAGCCAGCTAAAAACCAGCGCAATCTATTCCGGTGATTTGGGCCGCACTTTTTCCATTCGTGTCCGCGCAACCGACAGTTCCGGCCTGTCGCTGGAACAAACCTTTAATTTGTCGGTAGTCATTATTCCGCAGAATGTGGTCATCAACGAAATCCATTACAACCCGCCGGACAATACAATCCCCGAAGAGTTCATCGAGCTCCACAACCCATCCCCCGATCCCATCGATGTCTCGCTCTGGCAGATCACAGGCGGCGTTAGCTTTGTCATCCCTTCGGGTCAGGTGATTCCCGGTGGCGGATTTTTGGTGGTGGCGAAAAGTCCGTCCACCATTCAATCCCGTTACGGCATTACCGCGCTTGGACCGTGGACCGGCAGCCTGTCCAGCGATGGCGAGACCATCACTCTTTTGAACGCCAATGGTAAGAAATTCAATGAGGTCAGTTACACCTCTGAGTTTCCATGGTCCATTCTCACTGAGGGCGGATCGATCGCCCTGGTCAATCCCTCTTTGGATAACAATCTGGGCAGTTCATGGCGTGTCGAGTTGCCATGCACACCCGGCCACACGAATGCGGTTCTTTCCGCGAATCCGCCCCCGAACATCCGTCAGGTGCGCCACACGCCGCAAAGCCCGGCCTCGACCAATCAAATCGTCGTGACCGCGAAAGTCACCGACCCGGATGGCGTCGCTTCTGTCCAACTGCAATACCAGGTGGTCGCCCCGGGCTTCTATCTCCCCTCGGTCCTGCCGGTCCCCGTTAGCAGCCTCATCGCCAATCCCAGTCTCGAACCGACTCCGAATCCCGCTTTCGATAATCCCACCAATTGGACCACGCTGCCCATGGTCGACGATGGCTCCAATGGCGACGCCGTGGCCGCGGATGACATTTACACCGCCGTGATCCCGCCCCAGGCCAATCGCTCGCTCGTCCGCTACCGCGTTGTGATCACCGATATTCCGGGAGCCTCCCGCCGCGCGCCTTTCGAGGACGATCCCTCGCTCAATTTCGCCTGTTTCGTCTATGACGGCATCCCCGCATATCAGGGTGTCAGCTCGCAAACCCTGCAAACCCTGCCCGTGTATTTTGTGATTTCCCGGCCCCAGGACATCAGCCAATGCGCGGCTTACGATGGCTTCTATCAACTCCCACAATTTGCCAACACCGGTCTGGCCCACCTCTCGCGTTACGCCTTTAACTGGCCCGGCACCATCGTCTATGACGGCGTGGTCTATGACCATATTCGCTATCGTCTGCACGGGGCCAATGGTCGCTATCAACCCGGCAAGCGCAACTGGCGGTTCGCGTTAAACAGCGGTCATTATCTGGCCGCCAAGGACCAGAACGGCCGGCTTTTCCCACGCAAATGGACCCATTTGACGACCGGCAAAGGCTCCAGCAACCGGTTGGTGCCGACCTTCAGCCTGAACGAGTCTGTCAATTATTTTCTCTGGAACAAGGTCGGCGTCCCCGCGCCCGACACCTTCTATTTCCACTACCGCGTCATCACTGGCGCAATCGAAGCGCCCAGTCAGTATGCCGGTGATTTCTGGGGATTGAATTGGGCGCAGGAGGATTACGACGGACGTTTTCTCGACGCCCACAAAATGCCCAAGGGCAATCTCTACAAATTGATCAACGCCCCGATGAGTTACGACGCCGGTCTGGACATGCTCGGCCAGCAACGCTATCAGGGTCCGCTGGCCGTGAACGACGGCTCGGACGGCGCCGCCATCCAACGCGGCCTGCTCAGCGCCCAAACTTCCGATTGGATCAAAGCCCATGTCAATTGCACCGAATGGTATCGTTTCCATGTGATTTGCGAGGCGGTCCGAAATTATGATTTCTGGCCGGACGCCAATAAAAACGCGGCATGGTATTTCGAACCGCCCTATTCCGCTTCCAACGATTTCCATGGACGGTTTTGGACGCTCCCCTGGGATACGGATTCCACATGGGGCCCGACCTGGAACGGCGGACAAGACCTCACGTTTAACGGAATTTTCCTCGCCGCCAGTCATCCCGATCTCGCAATCGAATATGCGAACACCGCTCGTGAACTGCGCGACCTGGTGTTTCAACCGGACCAGATCAACCCGCTCATCAACGCCTTTGCCGCGCAAATCCGCGATTTCGTTCCGGCGGATTTAATGCGCTGGTCCAACGCCCCGGCGTCCGGCGGCAATTACGTTTCGCTCAGTTCCGGAGCGGGATTCGTCAGCCCGGCCCTGAGCGGCGGAGTTAACGCCTATGTTAAGGACATGCAGGACTTCATGTTCAAGGGCGGCTCGCATCCCTGGTGGGTGGATCGTTCCAGCATCGGCGCGGGCGGCTGGATCACCCGGCTGGACGGCCTCGCTGCGGACGCGACCATTCCCGCACGACCGGTAATCACCTACGTCGGCGCAGCCCGTTTTGCCGTGTCTGGTTTGCTCTTTCAAACCACCACTTTCACCAATTCCCAGGCCGGCCAGACCTTTACCGCCATGCAATGGCGTGTGGCCGAAATCACCCCCACCAACACGCCCGCGTCCGATCCCGCCCAAATCAAAATGGAGTGGGATCCGGTTTGGGATTCCGGGGAAATCACGACGTTCACGAATCTCATGAAAGTTCCCGCCGTGAGTGTGCTTCCCAACCATGTTTACCGCACGCGCGTCCGTTACAAGGACAACACCGGTCGCTGGAGCAACTGGTCTCAGGCGATTGAGTTCACGCCGTCCATGGTGGACCTCGTCTCGGATCTCCAGAAGCACCTGGTGATTTCGGAAATCATGTATAATCCCCCAAGCTCGGGAACCACGGATGGCAGCGACCTGGAGTTTCTCGAACTCAAGAATACGGGCACAAATACTCTCGATCTCAGCGGATTGACCTTCACTGCGGGAATCACCTTCACTTTTACAAACGGAACCACGCTTAAACCGGGACAGTATTTTGTGCTTGGCCGTAACATCGCCGCATTACAGTCCAAATACCCCAGTCTGAATGTTCAAGGCCTCTATACCGGCAAACTGGATAATGCAGGGGAAACGATCACTCTGAGTCACCCCTTCGGCGATGTGATTTTCTCGGTCACCTACAGCAACCGCGCCCCGTGGCCGGTCGCTGCCAGCGGTTATGGATTCTCGCTCGTGCTGGATGAATCCAATCCCGGGCATTACCTCGCGAGCGCCCAACCCGGCGGTTCCCCTGGCACAGTCGATCCCGCCACCACAATTCCCAATGTCGTCATCAACGAGATTCTTTCCAATCCGATTGCGCCCGCGTTACAGGCCATCGAACTATGGAATCCAACCTCCACCACGGCCGATATCGGTGGATGGTTTCTAACCGATGACGCCTCCTATCCGTGGAAATACCGCATTCCAGACGCCACGAATCTGAACGCCGGCGCGTTCCTCACCATTGACGAATCTCAATTCAACGCGCCCCCAGGCCTGGCCACGAGCTTTCGTCTCAATTCTCTGGGCGGCGAGGTTTATCTCTTCTCCGGTAACGCCGCGCATGAACTCACGGGCTACAGCCACGGCTTCTCCTTGCCCGGAGCCGCCCGCGGGGAAACCTTCGGCCGCTATATCAACAGCGTCGGTCTCGAGCAATTCCCGCCCCAGGCCACCGCCACCTTGAGCAACGGCGGCTCCACGAATTCCGGCCCGCGCGTTGGACCCATCGTCATCAGCGAGATTGATTACGCTCCCGCGACCGGTGAAACGCCTTTTGTCGAATTGCTCAATATCTCGCAGAAAACGGTGCCTCTCTACGACCCCGCCATTCCGACCAATACCTGGCGCATGAACGGTCTGGGTTTTGTGTTTCCCCAAGGCGTTTCCATGCCGTCCGGCGGCATGGTTTTATTGACCGCTGGCGACCCTGCCATCTTCCGCACTGCCCGGAATATTCCGACGGCAATTCAGATCTACCAATACACCGGCCAATTGCAGACCAACGGCGAATCGCTCGAACTGCGCGCTCCGGAAATCCCCGAAACCAACGGCATACCTTTCTTCTCGGAGGATCTGGTGCGATACGAAACCACGGCGCCCTGGCCCCTTGTCACCACCAACTCATCGCTCCAACGCATTCACCCCGAACTCTACGGTAACGATCCTGCAAACTGGCAGTCCGCCTCCCCCACCCCGGGCGTCGTGACATCCGTCACTCCCGCAACCATCCATCTCGCAGTCCAGTTGGACCCGACGGACAAACTACCCATCCTCACATTCGCCGCCGAGGCCAGCCGTCTCTATCGTCTCCAATACAAGGACCAGTTGAACCCGCTGGCAACCAACGCATGGATTGACCTCTCCGTCAGCCCTATCCAGCCGACCAACCGCATGATTTCAATCAAAGACACAAACCAAAACGCCGCGCGCTTTTACCGCGTAACCACTCAGGGATTTTAAAAGAGTCGCAGGACAAATTTCAGGGGAAGCAATGCCCCCTCCGTGCCTCTGCGCCTGTGGTGAAGTTTCCCGCTCCCGTTCAGGGTGTCGTATGCCGATCTATTGCCCGGTGACGTTGTTCATTCGCCAATGATCTTTGCCAGCACCCGCTTGCGTCGATTCCCGTCGAACTCGCCATAAAAGATTTGCTCCCATGGACCGAAATCGAGTTTGCCATTTGTGATGGCCACCACCACCTCGCGACCCATGACCTGTCGCTTCATGTGTGCATCCGCGTTGTCCTCCCCGGTGCGGTTGTGTTGATAATGCGAAGTCGGCGCATGCGGAGCGAGTTTCTCCAGCCACACATCGTAATCGTGCAAAAGTCCATCCTCCGCATCGTTGATGAAGACGGACGCGGTGATATGCATCGCGTTGACCAGACAAAGGCCCTCGCGAACGCCGCTCTTGCGAACCAACCCCACAATCGTTTCCGTGATGTTCACAAATCCCCGTCGTCCCGGAACCTCAAACCAAAGATGTTCAGTATAGCTTTTCATTGTTGAGAATCGTTGCGTCCAATCCTATCGAAAACGATTCCTGGTGGATACAATTTCCAGCAGATTGTCACCGGGAAATTCCCCCATTCTTTATTGACCCATTCCCCTTTCGGGCTTTCACTGTTCCAAGCCCATATCACGAAGGAAGCGGAGAATTTTATGACAAAAATGACAAACAAATTAAGAGCGGCCAGCGGGCTGCTTTTGACGGCTCTAAGCCTGGGAATTCTGGCCCCGGCGGGTGTCCAGTGCCTCGCGGCCGAACCCGGAGAAAAACTGGCGGCGCAATTTGCCACCCCGCCTGAATCGGCCAAGCCTCAGACCTGGTGGCATTGGATGAGTGGCAATATCACAAAGGAGGGCATCACGGCCGATCTCGAAGCAATGAAGCACGTCGGCATCAATGGCGTCGAGGTCTTTAACGTCTCCGAGGGTATTCCCGATGGACCCGCGCCGTACATGAGCCCGCAGTGGCTGGAGCTTTTCCGTTTTGCGGCGGCCGAGGCGGATCGCCTGGACATGCAGATTTGCTTCCACAACTGCGCCGGGTGGTCCTCCAGCGGCGGCCCATGGGTGAAGCCCGAGCACGCCATGCAGACGATCGTGACCAGTGAGGTGCAGGTGGCTGGCGGCAAACAATTCAAGGGCGTGCTGCCGCAGCCCAAATCCAAAAAAGACTATTATCGCGACGTTGCGGTTCTTGCATTTCCAACTCCCAAAGACAGCGCGCGCATCGACAAGCTGGAGCCGAAGGGGTTGTTCGGTTTCGCATACGAATACGGGATGCAGCCGGATGCCAAGGCAATTTCGGCCGATGCCGTGGTGCCGCGTGATCGCATTATCGACCTCACCTCGAAACTCGGTGCGGGCGGAGAGTTGACCTGGGACGCGCCGGCGGGCGACTGGACGATCCTGAGAGTCGGGCACACTCCCACGGGCAAGGAGAACGCTCCCGCGCCGGATGCCGGACGGGGCCTGGAGATCGACAAGATGAGCCGCGAGGCCATGGACGCCCACTGGGCGGACGGAATCGATCCCATCCTCAAGAAGCTCGGGCCGCTGGCCGGCAAATCGGTCAATGGTTCCCTGATCGACAGCTACGAAGTGGGCTGCAACAACTGGACGCCCAAGTTTCGTGAGGAATTCATGAAGCGTCGCGGTTACGATCCGATTCCTTTCCTGCCCGCGCTCAGCGGTCGGTATGTGGACAGCGGGGAAACCACGGAGCGTTTCCTCTGGGATTTTCGCCGCACCATTGGCGATCTCTTTGCGGAGAACTACTATTTCTACTTCAGCGAACTCTGCCGCAAGAACGGCCTGATGGCCTCGATGGAACCCTACGACGGGCCGTTCGAGTGCCTCCAGGTGGCCGCCAAAACGGATATCGTGATGGGCGAATTCTGGGCGGGTGGCGGCGAATCCAGTTCGGTTTCGCTGGCGGCCCAGGTGGCCCATACCCACGGCATCAATATAGTCGGCGCGGAATCGTTCACGGCGGACCCGGAAAATGGCAAGTGGCTGAATCATCCGGGCTCACTCAAGGCCTTGGGCGACCTGACCTGGAGCCAGGGTCTCAATCGCTTCATCTTCCATTGCTACGCGCTCCAGCCGTGGATGGATAAGGTCCCGGGCATGACCATGGGCCAATGGGGCACGCATTTTGGACGCTTCAATACCTGGTGGGAACAGTCCCGCGCCTGGTATTCCTACGTGACCCGCGGACAGACTATTTTGCAGCAGGGTCGCCCCACGGCCGACGTCCTGTTTTTCGGTGGCGAATCGGCCCCCAACGGCGGCGTTCATCGGCCTGATCTCAAGGCCAAAGGCTACGACTACGATGCGATTGGCACGGACCTGATCGGTTCGCTGACGGTGAAAGACGGGATGATCATGACGCCCGTTGGCGGCGCATATCGCGTATTGGTTTTGCCGAACACCACATGGATGACTCCCCGCCTGGCGAGCATTGTGCGTGATTTGGCGAATGCCGGGGCCACGATCATCGCTCCCAAACCCGCGAAGTCACCCAGCCTTTCTGATTACCCCAAGGCGGATGCCGAGGTCGCCAAAATCGCCAATGAAGTCTGGGGCGGCGGGACGGAGGAGCATGCGTTCGGCAAAGGCAAAGTCATTCCCAACCGCCCGGTGGAGGAGGTCCTTGCGGCAATGAGCGTGAAGCCGGATTTCATCGCCGTCGACAAGGGCGCGCGTCTGGCATTCATTCACCGCATCGTGGATGATGCGGACGTTTATTTTGTTTCCAATCAAAAGGCCCGTCCAGAGTCCGTCGAGTGTGCGTTCCGGGTCACCGGGAAACTTCCCGAGTTGTGGGATGCGGAAACCGGCCAGATGCAGCCCGCGCCTCTGTGGCGTGTGGCAGGCGATCAAACCATGGTGACATTGAGTCTGGAGCAGGCGGGCTCGGTGTTCGTGGTGTTCGGCAAGAAAGCTGCCACGCAAAACGATGCGCTCGTTAAACTCACTTACAAACCATCGGCAGCGTCAGCCCGCCATCTGCCCAAGCTGGTCATTCGCCGCGCTCAGTACGGTGCGTTCTCGCTCGGCAAGAGTGGTTTGGTGGATGTCACCGCCAAGGTTGCCGGGCAGGTCAGGAACGGACGGGTGCGCGTGGCCGCCTCGAATGAACTCGGTGGCGATCCCGCCGCAAATGTCGTCAAGGAAATGCGCGTGGAGTATGTCTGCGGTGGAAAGACGAATCTGGTAACCGTCGCGGAGAAAAACTTCCTGGAGTTGCCGGGCAAAGGTGAGACCGGCCCGGTGCAGATTCTCCGTGCCTTTTATGGCCATTTCTTCGAAAGCCTGAAAGGTTTGCCGACCCTCAAAGTGGTTGATGTCACCGATAAGCTGGCGGGCCGTGTTCAGGACGAGATGCTGGCCGCGCGCGCGGATAACGAACTGGCGGGCGGCGATCCCGCCTTCATGGTGCCCAAGGAACTGCGGGTCGATTACACCATCGACGGCGTCGCCCAACAGGTGAGCGTGCAGGAAAACCAGGAGCTGCGTCTGCCCGATGACGCCTGGGCCCTGCTGCCGCCCGGGCCGCGTGTTTCGATGGCCCAAGGCAATGTGGTTCTGGCGGCCGCCGAAGCGGGAACCTACACCTTCAGCACCACCTCGGGTCAGGAGAAGACCGTGGAAATTGCATCGATACCCAAATCGATCGAAGTCACCGGGCCCTGGCCCGTGTCGTTCCAGGCAGGTCGGGGTGCGCCTGCGCAGGCCACACTGGCCCAGTTGATCTCATGGCCGGAAAATGCCGATGCGGGAATCAAGTATTTCTCCGGCACCGCGGTCTATCGCAAGACGGTCAACATCCCCGCTGAAAACCTGGGCGCCAACCGCATTCTCCAGCTCGACCTGGGCCGCGTGCAGGTGATTGCCGAGGTCGGGCTTAATGGCAAGGATCTCGGGATTCTCTGGAAAGCCCCATTCCGGATCGATGTGACGGACGCTGCCAAGCCGGGGGACAACGAACTCGAGGTGCGCGTGACCAACCTCTGGCCTAACCGCCTGATCGGCGACGAGCAGTATCCCGACGATTGCGAATGGAACGGCATCACCATCAAGCGCTGGCCTGATTGGTTGGTCAAAGGCGAGCCCCGTCCCGTGCCCCAGCGCGTGACCTTCACCACCTGGAAGCACTGGCACAAGGACTCGCTCCTGCAACCCTCGGGCCTCATTGGTCCGGTGGTCTTCAGAACTTTGGTGCAGTCACCAGTGAAGTAACAAATTAGCAAAAAGGGACCAGGCAATTGTCTGGTCCCTTTTTTATTGATTATGAAACAATGGTTTTTGCTAAGTCTAATGGCCCTCTTGGCCGCAAGTTTCACTGCCCGTGCAGACGAGATCGCAATCCAATCGCTTGACCGCAACGGCACGCTCGCATGGACCAATAGCTCGCTGAATTGGACCTGCCGGGTGGAGTGGGCGTCGGCGCCCGAAGGCCCCTGGCAAAGCACATGGCAGGGACTAACAAATCTGGTCGCCACCAACACAGTCATGGAAGTCAAGGTGCCCATGTTTTACCGGGTTGTGGCCGTCAAGCCCCCGGTTCAGGTGGTGACGAATTATTCCGCTGCCGCAGTGTTGACCTTATTGCAGAGTCGCTTTGGCCAGACCAATTTCGCCATCCTGGATGTGCGCACCGCCTCCGAGTATGCCCAGCGTCACATTAAAACAGCCCTCAACCTGGATTTTTACGGCGCCACCTTCGACTCAAACCTGGCCACGCTGGATCGCAATAAAGCCTGGCTGGTCTATTGCGGCTCCGGGTCCCGTAGCGGGCAGACGGCAACCAAAATGAAGGCCTTGGGTTTTATGGAGGTCTATAATCTGACCGGCGGTCTGGGCACCCTGGCGACATTGCCCGGTGCCGCGCCCTATCTGGAGCCATAGGCGCATCAGTATCGACATCGATAATGCCCACTTTTTCGCCGGTTCACATTTTCACCCGGTCGCATTCCGCCGCCAATTTGGGGTCATTGGCTGTCAAACCCCCTTCGCTATGCGTGGTCAACGACAGCGTGACCTTGTTCCAGCGAATGTCGATATCGGGGTGATGTCCGGCCTTTTCGGCGAGTTTGCCAACCGCGTTGACAAATTTTAATGCCCCGTTGAAATCCTCGAAAGTGTAAGTGCGCCGGATCGTGTGCCCGGTTTGTTTCCAGTCCGGCAGGCCCGCCAGCGCCGTTTCGATTTGTGCCTGGGTTAGTTTTGTCATAATGCCCCAGCATACCACCTTCTGCGCGGTTCTTCCAAATCCCGCAAACGGTAAACGCGCTACGCCACAGTCTCCGGGCAACCCAGGAGTCGGCGGTTTTTCCAGAGATCGCCGGGCTTGAAGATTCCCTCGGGCGTGATGATCCCAGTGATCAATTCCGCCGGGGTCACATCGAATCCAGGATTCCGCGCATGGCTCGTGGGATTGGCCACCCGCACCCACTCGTATTTCCCCTGTGCATTCACACCCCAGGCCCCCAGCACTTCCTCTTCGCCACGTTCCTCGATCGGTATTTCCATGCCTCCGGTCAACCGCCAGTCAACCGTGGACAGCGGAATGGCCACGTAAAACGGAATCCCATGTCGTTTCGCCAGAACGGCTTTCGTATAGGTTCCGATCTTGTTGGCCACATCCCCCGTCCGGCCGATCACCCGGTCGCTCCCCGTGATCACCATCGAGATGGCTCCGCGCTGCATGAAATGCCCTGCCGCATTGTCCGCAAGTATCTGGTGTGAAACGCCTTGCTGCGCCAGTTCCCACGCGGTCAGTGTCGCACCCTGCGATCGTGGACGCGTTTCGTCGCAGAAAACATGAAATTTCCGCCCCTGCGCCTGCGCCTCGTAAATGGGGGCTGTGGCCGAGCCGATATCCACGAACGCCAGCCAACCCGCGTTGCAGTGTGTCAGAACGGTCGCGCCCTCTTGGATCAGGGAGGCACCCTGTTTTCCAATGGCCGCGCAATGCACAACATCCTCTTCCGCAAACGCATGTGCGGCCTTTAGCGCGCGCTCCTGCCATCCCGCCACCGTGTCCTTCCCCGCCATGGCCGACCGCACCTGGTCCATCGCATTGACCGGATCCACCGCCGTGGGCCGCGCATTTTTCAAAGTCTGATATACCGCCTCCAGATGCGCCTGAAACGCCTCGGGGTCAGTGCCTTGGAACGCCCGGACCCCCTGTGCCAGTCCATAAGCCGCCGTCGCCCCAATGGCCCCCGCTCCGCGCACCACCATGTCACGAATCGCTAGGGCGGTTTGCTCGTAGTCGGGAATCGCCACAATGCGGAACTCGTGCGGAAGCAGCCGCTGCTCGATGAGCATCACGGCGTTATCGGAAACGTTGAAATCGACAGTTCGGTAGTGCCTGGTGTTTCCGCCGATCGTAACGTTCATGAATTGTCCGGTTAACGGATTTTGACCTGACTGGCTTTGATGCGTTTCCGGATCGGCACAAACAAGGGATGCTTGCGAAATTCCTTCAAATCAGGATCGCGCATCAGCCATCTGAAGTCGTTGTAGCCCAATATAATGGCTTTTTCGAGCGTGGACGCCGCCTGCACGAACCGGTCCGTCAGCGCGTAGCTGCACGCCAGGTTGTAATGGGCCAGCGAATCGTCAGGACGCAACTGGATCAACTGCTCGTCCACTTTCAACCCGTCCACAAACCGGCCCCGCCGGGTGTAATCGTCGCCCAGAATGCGCAACGCCTCGACGAATTGGGGATCGCGACGGATCACCCCTTCGACGAAGCTGATTTCCACATCCAGGTTTCGCCGTTCATTTCGGCTCAATCTTACATCTCTTGAACTATTTTTCGCCATACAACTAGACGCGTCATTTTCTCATAGCCGCTCAGAGTGTCAAGTCACCCTCGGAAGGTGTTCAAAAATCGTGTAACGCCGTTTTCGCGTCCGACCACGGATCAAGACTTGGAAAAAATGGAAATTCCGCAGTGGGGACAGCGCAACTCCTCCCCAGGGAAAGCCGGTTTTCCACCCAGCGAACGGCAGCAATTCGGGCAAAGCAGGTCATTCTTTTTTACCGCCCGGGCGATCCAGATGGCCCATAATCCATACGCACCCATCAACCCAACCACCGCCACACCCGCAACCACCCACCGATGTCCTCCTCCCGCAACCCGTTCCGAGGCAATGCCGGTCACCGCCAGCAGCCACAACGCCCCCAGCACCACGCCAGTCAGAAGGCGTTCCCACCGCAGCCTCCGCATGCGTTGTTGATATTCGCCCCGGGTCATCGATTTGTTTGCGTGTAATGCACGGCCGTGCCCATTCTGGAGGACCAATCCGTTTTGGAAAAGTGAAATTGCCAGATCCATCCTACGGCATTTTTTCGCGAATAGCTGTACACGGCCCGCCCCTTCATCCCCCAATAAATACCTTTACACCGTCACCGTGACGCGGGAAAAATGCTTCATGCCTAAGCGCCTGTCTAAAAACTGCAATTCCCACGCTGCGGAATCCCGTGGAGTTTTGATTCAGGCATTTCGCGGCTTCTGTGTTCTGATTGCGCTATGGCTTCTGGCCAGCCTGAGCGCCTCCCATCTGCAGGCGGCCTCCACGACGGGCCTGAGGGCCAACAGCCCCTACATCATCGACAATTGGACGACCGACGACGGCCTGCCGCAAAACTCGGTCACCTCCATTATTCAGGCGCGCGATGGCTATCTATGGCTGGGCACGCTCAACGGCTTGGTGCGCTTCGACGGCCAGCGCTTCTCGATTTTCGATGAAAGCAACACCCCCGGATTGAACAGTGGCCGCATCGTCAAAATTTTCGAGGACTCCACGGGCGGTCTTTGGGTGGGAACCGAGTCTGCGGGCATCCAGCGCATCAAGGACGGCCTGGTCTTCTCGCCCGGAGTGGGCCAGGGCGGCTCCGAGTCGCGCCTCATGTCCGCCTGCGAGGACACCACGGGCGGGGTGTGGCTTTACACGGCGGATGGCCAGCTCTGGCGCTATGCCGCAGGCCGTTTCGATGTTCTTTTAGTCGGCCAGAACCGCCCGAGCAACTGCCGCTCGATCATTTGCGAACGCACCGGTCAGGTCTGGATCGGCGTGGACTGGAGGTTGTGCGCGGTGAAACAACCCCTGCCCTCCGGCACGCTGGAACTGCCTGTCGCCCGGGAGGAACCCGTGCAAAAAGTGGATTATCTGGTGGCCAGTTCCCGCACGAATGGCGGTTATTGGCGGCTGGCGGACCAACACGTTCAGCTCTGGTCAACCAACGGCATGGAACGCGACCTGGGGCCTTATCCCTGGGGCCGCGCACCCGTTTCCGCCGCGTGCGAGGACCGCAATGGCCACCTGGTGGTCGGGACCCTGGGCGTGGGCGTGTACTGGTTTGATGATGAGGGCAAGGCGTCGTGGATCAACACCAGTCAGGGCCTTTCGCATGATGTGGTCCTGTCGCTGAGTGTGGATCGCGAGAATACGCTCTGGGTGGGCACGGACGGCGGCGGGCTGAACCGCGTGAAGCGCAAGATTTTCGAGGTCGTGGATGTGGCGCTGAACACCACCGGCGGCGCGGTGCAATCCACCTGCGAGGATGACGATGGGGGCGTGTGGATCGGCTCCAACGGCGGCGGCTTGGCTTATTGGAAACAGAATGCCCTGGAACGCTTTGGCGCAAACCAGGGTCTGACCAGCGCGTATGTCTGGTCGGTGTATGTGAATCGCGAAAAACAGGTTTGGGCCGGCACATGGGGCGGCGGTTTGTATCGCCTGCTGGATGGCCGCTTCCAACGCATCGATGGGCCGCCCGCCATTCAAAAGGTCGTCAGCGCCATTCACCAGGATCGCCAGGGCCGGATGTGGTTTGGCACGCAGGGCGGTCTGGCGTGCTGGGATGGAACGACTTGGAAAGTCCTGACCACGAACGAGGGTTTGTCGGCGAATGAGGTGCGCGCCATTGGCGATGACGCCGAGGGCAATCTCTGGGTGGGCACCGTGGGCGGCGGATTGAACTGCCTGCGTGATAACCACTTCACGGTGTTTCACAAGAAGGACGGTCTGCCCAGTGAGGACGTCACCACCCTGCTCGTCGATGCCCAGGGGATCGTCTGGGTGGGCGGACCCAGCGGCGGTTTGGGCCGTCTGGAGAAGGGCAAATGGACCCGCTACACCACGCGTGAAGGCCTGGCCAGCAACAGCATAGGCTACATTGTGGAGGATCGCCACGGCTTTCTGTGGCTGGGCTCGAATGCGGGCATCATGAGGGTGGCCCGGCGCGAACTGGACGCCCTGGCCCGGGGCGGCTCGGGTGTTGTCTTTTGCCGCACATATGGGAAGCCGGATGGCCTGCCCACGCGCGAATGCACCACCGGCTCCCAACCGGGCGGCTGGCTCGGACGCGACGGAAGGGTCTGGCTCCCAACGACCAAGGGCCTGGTCTCGGTCAATCCCGCCCAGCTCATCTCCAACCCCTATCCCCCGCCCGTCGTCATCGAATCGGTCCTGATCGACGGCCAACTCCAAAACACCAACCGGTTGAACGCTGGGTTGAACGCTGGGTTGACTGCTGGATCAACCGAAACCGTGATTGTTCCCCCCGGGAAGGAACGCATTGAAATCCATTTCACCAGTCTGAACCTCACCGCGCCCGAAAGAAGCCGCTTCAAATACCGCCTGGAAAACCACGAAACCGAATGGACCGAGGCGGGAGACAGCCATGTGGCGCGTTACAGCAAACTGCCGCCCGGCCAGTTCCGTTTTCAAGTCACCGCCTGCAACGAGGACGGCGTCTGGAACGACACCGGAAGCTCCCTGATGCTGCAGGTCACCCCGCCCTTCTGGCGCACCTGGTGGTTCCTGGGCGGCGCCACCGTCGTCCTGCTCGGCAGCATCATTGGCATCGTACATTACGTCTCCACCCAAAAATTGCAGCGCCAGCTCGAGCGACTGAAGCAACATGAGGCCCTGGAAAAAGAGCGCTCGCGCATTGCCCAGGACCTTCACGACCAGCTCGGCGCCAATCTCACTCAAGTGGCCCTGCTGGGCGATCTGGCCGAGTGCGACAAGGACCATCCGCTCGAAGTGGAGGCGCATGCCCGGCAGATTTCACAAACCGCCCGCGAAACCACGCGCGTCCTGGACGAGATCGTCTGGGCCGTGAACCCCTCGAACGACACACTGGAGGGCCTGGTGAATTACATCTGCAAACACGCCCAGGATTACCTCTCCGTGGCGGGCATTCATTGCCGGCTCGACGTTCCCGATCAATTGCCCGCCATAACCATTCCGCCCGAATACCGACATAATTATTTCCTCACGTTCAAGGAATCGATCACCAACGTGGTGCGTCACTCCAAAGCCACGAAGGTGTCCCTGCGCCTGCGCCTGGAGTCCGGCATGTTCATCATGGAGATCGAGGACGACGGCTGCGGCCTGGGCGGCATGGACGAAAAGGCGGCCCTCACCCGCAATGGCCTCAGTGGCATGCGCAAGAGGATGGATGCCATCGGCGGCAAATTCTCCATCCAGCCCGGAGCCTCCGGCGGCACCCTCGTCCGCGCCAGCGCCCCCACCCCGGTGGACGCGAAGGGGTGAGGCGTGAGGTGACAGGCGGGAATAAAAGAGTTCTTACATGGATGGACAGGATGCGCAGGATTGGGAAGTGATGTTTTAATTGGGATGGGAATGCGCCAACACCCCAGAGCGCAGAATCGGGGAGTATGCCGCTCCGCTGGAGCTTGGATTGAGTGATTGGCTATTTCTATAAACATTGCGCTCCTCAGGAACTTTATTGCGTGCGTTCATCTCTAAATCACCCATCCGAAGCGCCGGAGGCGCGACATGTTTATAGCACCCAAGCCCCCATCCAAGTCAAAGCCCCAGCGGGGCGACATGTTTATGGCAATCGACCCCACCGACCGCACCAATATAATCCCTATGTCAGCGCCAACGGCGCGACCCCAAAGCAGCCTGGGCTGGAGCGAGTCCGCGAGCGGAGGCCCAGGTAAACCGTCGCCAACAACACCAAAAGCCCTGTAGGGGCGTCACAAACTGACTATCCATCGGCCAGCGAAAAGATTGGAGTTGCTGTCGCCGCCCGTCTGTGAATTCTAGATCCAATCCAAAGCAATCCGTGGGACCCTGTTCCGCGCAGGTGCGCTCTCGCCACTAAAAAGGTTCACACTCTTCAATCGCTGTGAGGACACGTTTTATTTCTAAATGCAATTCGCTCGCAAGCATTTGGTGAGCAATGCGCATACCGCTTATAGTCACTTTGTATTCATCCTGAACCCAATGCGTAATAAGAGATAGAGCCCGTTTTCCTGGTATAACGCCGAGACGTTCTTCTGCGGTGCGCCATCGATTGGCAGTGACTTCACGCGCTTTTTGATTGGCAGTAGCTACCGAGATCTTCCTTTCCGCGTTCTGAATATCTGTTGCCACGCAGTCAATCACATCTTGCTTCATGTTTTCTGCGATTTCCTGTAGTTTTGTTTCAATCATCTCGACGGTCGGCCCAAGTGCTCCATCAGCTAGCTGGACCCATATCGCACGATGTATTGCGCTCGGCACAAGCAAGTAGTTTTCTAGTTCCTTTTGCTTCCATATATACAAAGATATACCGCGGTGTTTCGCTTCAGTGTAGCGTGCTTGAATTGCATCCGATGGATGGTAGTCCGAATCGAATAAGCAGTAGGTTATTATTCCGTCGCCGGCAGCGTTCTTCAATAGGAATCCTGAACCCACCGCTTGATTCCAACCTCCCCAACCTCCAATTGTTATCGATGGAACAGTATCAAGAGGAATTGTTGTTTCTGGGAAGAGTGTATCTTGGAATTGCTTCAGCAAGCCCACATCTTCCCCCTCGACCATGAGAAACCGACGAGCATTCCAAAGGCGCGAAAGCTGCAAATTATGTATACTTCCAAGTCCGCTTAGGACTTTTTGAACGTATCCGTCAGGCGAAGTGGCAATAGGCAATGTGGGGCTGGCCTGATTAGATTGGCGGCGTGAAAGGCGAATATGGCAACTTTCAGAAGTCACCCGCAACAAGGCATCGGTTACTTGGGCAACTGTGCGAGCGCTTCGGGATGTGCCTTGGCCCAGGCTTTTGGGGTAATGGTTGGCACCTCACTTTGCTGCATGTTGGGGAGGCGGCTGAGCACATCACGCAAATAGAGGGCCGGATTGATTTTATGGCGATGACAACTGCCCAGGATCGAGTAGATCACGGCGCTTCGCCAGCCCGCCTCGGGATGGCCAATGAACAGGAAGTTCTTTTTCCCAATGGCCGTGGGCCGAATTATGTTCTCGATCGGATTATTATCAATCGCCACCTCCCCGAACTGGGCATATTGATTCAACTCTGTCCACAAACCCCTGGCATAATGGATGGCCTTGCCCAGAAGGCTTTGGGGCAAAATCTTGGGCTCGATTTTCTCCAGCGCCCTTCCAATGCGCGCGAGCACGGGCTTGGCCTCCGCAGCCCGCACGGCTTCCCGCAGGTTGGGCCCGGCCTTCTGCTGGCTCAGACGTCGTTCAATCTCATAGAGCAGGCTGATTTGCTTCAAAAACCAGGCCGCGTGCCGGTCATGATCCTTGGCCTTATGGAAATATCGCCGGCAATGGGCCCAGCAACCGATCAGGGTCCAATCCTCCCGTTCCCTAGCCAAAGATTGATAGACGCCATAGCCATCGCATTGGAGCTTGCCCTTGAAAGTCTCCAGAAACGCCTTGGGTCCTTCCCGGCCCCGGCTGGTCTTCCACTCGAAAATCACATCTCCGCCTGGCTGGCCATACACCCAGAAGTATCCCGTGCAACTGCGCCCGGGCACTTCCCGGTCCAGATATTGAATGGGGGTCTCGTCGGCTTGAAGATATTTGGCGGCGCGCAGTCCAGCGGCCATCTCGCGATAGACCGGCAGGAACCAATCGGCCAGGCGTTCGGTCCAATCGACCATTGTCTGCCGGGCGATGGGCACCCTGTGTCGTTCCCGGAAGATCTTTTCCAGCCGGTAAAAGGGCAGATGATCTTCAAAGCGGCTCAAAATCAAGTGGACCAGCAAGCCCACTCCCGGCAGTCCTTTTTCGATCAGCCGGTTGGGCAGCTCCGCGATCAGAACCTCCCTGACCTCGGGCAACGAGGTCATTGCCAGGGCCAACGCCAGCGGCGGCAGCTTGCCTTCCGGTGTCGTGAGCGAAATTTCGGGGGCCGGGGCCGCCGCAGTCCGACGCACAAACTTTGGCCGCGTAATTTCCCTCCAGAAAAACCGGCCCGGCTCATAGTCCAATTCCCGTGTGATCAGCTGGTCAATCTGGCGGAACTGGTCCGGGTTGGCTTTCACCTCGTCGGGCAGCAGCACCACCTTTTCAATGGGCAGATTCTCCGGAATCCCCGAACGGGCCGGTTTGCGATTTGTCGTGGCTTTGGAAGCCGGGGCGGATTGGACCGGGGTGGCCGCAACCGGGGCGGAGGTTCCTGCCAGTCCGCTCAAGAGCAGAAGCAGTTGGTTGGGATCGAGGGTCTCGTTTTTGGGTGAACCAAAATACTGGCGGATCAGGGCATCGATTTTCTGGCGCAGGAGCTTGTTCTCGCTGGACAGAGACTGCACCTGACTTTCGAGCTGACCAACGGCCTGGAGGACGACACCGCGGAAGGACTCGGGCATCTGAGCCAGAAGTTCGGGAGTCAGTGACGGTGCTGGATTCATTGTTATTACTCATAACAATATAAATTATTATGTCAATAGTTATACGCAATTTATTTTAAGAATCTTTCAGTTTCGCCGCCAGTCTTTGCGTGCGCGGATCTCCAATCCGTTGACTAACGCGCTGAGTTCCTCGGCGCGCAAGTTTGCCTGCAATCCCTCCCCTTGTGGCCAGGTAAATCGACCCCGCTCCAAACGTTTTGTGCTGACCCAAAGTCCGCTGCCGTCCCAGTAAAGGGCCTTGAGACGGTTCCGGTGTTTGTTGGTGAACAAAAAAAGATGGCCCGAGAGAGGATCCTGACGCAAGGACTCCTGGACCCAGGCACACAGCCCGTTAAAGGACTGGCGCAAGTCCATCGGAGCCAGGGCAACGAAGATACGTGTGGCGGCAGTGGGCGTGATCATGAACGCGCCCCAAGCCAGGGTTGCAAAAGTCGGTCGGCCAGGTCCCCAGTCAGGCGCACCGCGGTCCCGTCGGCAAAGGTGATTTCCGCAGCCCAAGGCGAATTTCCCAGCAGGGAAGCCAGAGGGACTTCCTGCAGGCGTGGCAGTGCGGGTGGTTCCACGGCGGTGGGCACCGGGTCTCTGAGCCACCTCCCCAATGTGGACAATCCGATGCCATACTCAGAAGCAAAGGCGCGCCGCGTCAATCCACTCTGGTGATAGCGAAGGATCCATTGGGCACGTTGTTCACATGTGGTTTGCGGAAATCGATTTGAGGATGCAGTTCGGTGCTTCACGCCCCCCATTTAACCACTTCAGCCCGGCCATTGCCTATAGCCACTTCGCCTGACGGATACTTTTGAACAGCTGGCAGTGAAGATGCGAAGTCGGATTTCTCCCTGGCGCGATCAACAACAAGAATATCATCAGGAAGAACCTCGGCCATTATTTCCGATGAATGCGTTGCAATGATTACTTGCTGGTGACGGCTGCGCACAAACCGCACAAATCGCCGCTGCAAATCTGCGTGCATGTATACATCTGGTTCGTCAAGAATCACCGTTTCATGGTCAATTGCGCGACTCAGAAACCAAATCATCTGAAGCCACATCTGAAGTCCGTGTCCCATCCATGCGATCTCGGCCGTAAAGTGTTGATCTTCTACTAATAAGGACAGCAGAGTGGGGTCAGGAAGCTGTTCGATCGTTTCCAAGTCACGGATTCGCAGTCCAGGCCAAGTCTGCTCAGCTGAGTCTTTAAAAGTCTGAAACTGCTCTTTTAGCAGGTAAAGTTGATTCCGAAAGTGCATCGGCGCCAAGGTTGATGATAACGCTCCACGCACATAGTCTTCAGTGAGCAACCGTTCTTCCCTTGCAACGGGTCCGACTTGCGGCAAAATACTTACTCTCGACAATCTAGGACAACAATCCTCCCGCACGCTATTCACTCGAGTCCTGCGCGCAATAATCCCATCGTTCGTAATCGCCACCTCAATGATTTCGCCAGATGCAAACTTGGCTCGGACAATTGCAGGAGGGTCGCTGTAGTTATGAAAAACACTCTGTAAATTGATCTCCAGATTCTTAAATTGATTTATGCTGCGCCTATTCCGAGGAAATTCCCACTTTCGAGGAAGGCTCGTCAAATCTCCTTTGAAACGACTTACGACAATAGAAATTAAACGGAGCGCCTCAGTGATAGTCGATTTTCCAGCGTTGTTACGCCCGACAATCACCGTAAAAGGCTTGAGAGGAACAACGTGGTCCTTGAATCCGCGGAAATTCTGGAGATGGATTTCGGTGATCATGGATTAACGTTAACTGTTCCAATCTGTTTAATTACTAACAAATTTCCCATTCGCATGTGAGTTTGTTGCGGGTGGAGAAGGGATAAATGAGTCGGATAAAGCCAATGCTGTACTTCGGCATTGAAATTTCTGCCGCCCCCCGCTTCATCGAAATCAAATTCCAAGAAGGGGACAAATTGTCCCCTCCCTTCGAAAATAGCCGCCACTCCCAACTCGCGCTCGCGCCTCTTCTTCAATTTATCCGAAGCGCAAGGACCGTCCGCTCTTCCTCACGCCCAGCCTTTGCGCGGCTCGCGCTTGATCCAGGCGTTGAGCTCGGGAATGTTTTTGACCTTCATGTTCGGGCCATCCCATTCCACCTTGTTGCCTTCGCCAGCGTGTTGGGCCAGGTTGCCCAGAACGGCGAACTCGGTCAGCCGCGTGCCATATTCGAAGGGCACGGCCGTATCCCTGCTGCCCGTGCGGCAGGCCTCCAGGAAATTCCGGAAAATGCCGCCTTTGAAGCGTGGCAGGGTCTTTTCCGGCGCGGGTGTGGCCTTCATCTTTTCCCAGGGAACGATGTGCATGTAGCCGCCATAGGTCTCGGTATAGATCGTGCCTTTTTCGCCCACGTAAAGAGTGCCGCTGTCCGCGCTGTCGATCTCTTCATCGGGATACTTCTTTCGCAGCTCGCCCAACAGCGGAGGCAGATTCCGGGCCTCGCCCACGGCAATGCGCAATGCGCCGGACGGTTCGGCCTTGGTCGTCTGGTTCAAGCCCTCGTACCAAAACACTTTCAACGCAGGCATGCCTTCACGGGCGGGAACATCCCAGCGGATGCGGCTGCCGGTGGGGTAGCGTTCGTTGCTGCCGCCGCGGATGGCCTCGGCCACAATGGAGGTGGGATGCTCGATTTTCAGCGCCCAAAAGACGCCGTCCAGGACATGGCAACCCATGTTGCCGATGGATCCATTCCCGAAATCATACCAGCCGTGCCATTCGTGGGGATGAATGTCGGAATGGAAATCACGATAGGGAGCGGGCCCAATGTATTCGTCCCAATGCATTCCCTCGGGCACTGGTTCCACGGGGGGACGCGGTCCCACGCCGCCGTTGGCGCGATTGGTCCAGCTATGGGTTTCCGTGACCGCGCCGATGGCGCCGGACCAGATGTATTCGCACAACCGGCGGTAACCCTCGTCGCAATGCCCCTGGTTGCCCATCTGCGTGGCCGCCTTGGAATGGGTGGCCATCTCACGCAGTTGCCGCGCCTCGCCAATATCGTGGCAGACCGGCTTCTCGCAATAAACGGCCTTGTTCAGCTGCATGGCCGTCATGGCGGGCAGCGCGTGATGATGATTGGGCGTGGCAATGAACACCGCATCGACATTCTTGCCCATCTTGTCGAACATCCGCCGGTAGTCCGTGAACGTCTGCAGCTTTGCGGCGTCCTTGTTCTTATTGGTCAGCCATTTCTGGATCACCGGAAAACGCTTTTCCGAGACATCCACAATGGCCACCAGGTTTTCGTCCACTGTGGCATCCAGATGGGTCATGGCGCGTCCACCGCAGCCGATCTGAACGATGTTCAGCTTCCCTTTGTCTGCGGCGTGAAGGTTTGAGATGTAAAATTCCGGCAGAACGGACAATCCGCCTGCGGCAAGCGCGGTGCGCTGTAAAAACTTTCGACGGTTCATAAGAAACGTTGTGACGGCCCGAACGGATTTACTCAAGCCCAAAACCAACGCCCGGGACATTTATTTTCGACGGGTCATTGCAGGCATTGGGGACACCGGGCACACCGTGTCACCAGTACTGGTGACTGGTGGGGAATCCAGAAACCGCTATCTTGATCCCATAACTGATCGGTGCAGTTATGCAGAGTTTGTTTACCGTGTGATTTTAGGGTGTATGTCTGCAGCACCCGCACTGATCGACGATTTTAGATAACTTGGTGGTTATCGATGTGTTAAAGTAAGTTCTCATTACTTTATTTCCGTAAAAAGGCCGGATTTATCCCCGGCCTTCTTTTTTTTTGTACGCACGGAAGATTGAAAAAGGCAGAGGGCAAAGAGCGGAGGGCGGTGGGCATCAAAAGATTTTTGTCGTGCGCACGGCTGAACGATTGGGCTGGCACGGGGTCTTTTTTTCTGTCAGGGTTGTCGATAGGAAATGCCAATTCAAGTTGCCATTGTGGAAGATAGCAATCTGGTGCGCACCACCCTCGCCAAGGTGATCGATCGCTCCGAGGGCTTCCAATGCACCCACCAGTATGCCAATGCCGAGGCCGCGCTCGATGAGCTGCCGCGTGTGAAACCCGATGTCGTCCTCATGGACATCAACCTCCCGGGCATGAACGGCGTGGAATGCGTGAAGAAGTTGAAACAGGTGGCCCCGCAAATCCAGATCCTCATGCTCACCGTGTATGAAGATACCGAGAACATCTTCAACGCCCTGACCGCCGGGGCCTCGGGCTATCTGCTCAAGCGAACGACAACCCCGGAATTGCTTGCGGGAATCAAGGAAGTTCAAAAAGGCGGATCCCCCATGACCACACACATCGCCCGCAAGGTCGTGCAATCCTTCCAGCGAATCGGCTCCTCGCCGCAGCCCTCCGAGAACCTGTCCACGCGCGAACAGGAAGTCCTGGACTGCCTGGCGAAGGGTTTTCTCTACAAGGAAATCGCCGAGAAACTCGGCATCAGCTACGAAACCGTTCACACCTACATCCGCCGCATTTACGAGAAACTGCAGGTCCGCACCCGCACCGAAGCCGTCGCCAAGTTCCTGAAGCAGTAAATTACCAGGATGGTTACACTGGGGACGGCGTGTCACCAGTACTGGTGACTGGTGGGGACTCAGAATTCGGGTATCCTGATCCCATAACTGATCGGTGCAGTTATGCAGAGTTTGTTTTACCGTGTGTTTTTGGGTGTCTGTCTGCAGCACCCGCACTGATAGACGATTTTAGATAACTTAGCGGTTATCAATGTGTTAAAGTAAGTTCTCATTACTTTATTTCCGTAAGAAGGCCGGATTTATCCCCGGCCTTCTTTTTTTTCACTGGAATCGCAATAAATCCACGCCAAGGCGTGCAAAACGTGGTCAACAGCCTATGGCTTTCATCCCCCTGCCCTGTTCGACCAGCCTTCTGAGCATTATTGCGCTAGGGCCTATTCACTCGCGGCTTGATTCCCATCTGCGGATTTTTGGGATTTACCGATCATATCGAGACTTGACGCGAACGGCCCGTATTACCATTTTTGCTTTGTGAGACCATTCATCGCCTCCATTTTATTCCTGCTGGCCATCGCCGCCGCCAGTCCGGCTGCCGAGCCTGAGAAATCGGTCATCCGCATCACCACCTTCAGCCAGCAACCGGTCTGGGACGCCCCGTGGCGGTTCGAGCCGGTGCGCAAAGCCTCCGGATCGGGCTTTGTGATTCGCGGCAAACGCATCATGACCAACGCCCACGTCGTCAGTTGGGCCAAACAAGTCCTGGTGCATAAATATCAGGATCCCCGGCCCTACCTGGCGCGCGTGGCGTTCATCGGACATGACTGCGACCTGTCTATTCTCGAAGTCGAGGACGAAACTTTTTTTGACGGACTCGAGCCTTTGGATATTGGCGAACTGGCCAAAGTGCGTTCTGCGGTAGTCACGTATGGTTACCCCGCAGGCGGCGAACAAATCTCCTATACGCGCGGTGTGGTTTCCCGCATCGAGCTGCAAACCTACGTGCATATTGGGAACCGAAACTTTCTGGCCGTCCAGACCGACGCTGCCATCAACCCGGGCAACAGTGGCGGTCCCGTGATTCAGGATGACAAAGTGGCGGGCGTATCTTTTCAAGGCATGTCCGGCCTGGAGAACACCGGTTTTTTCATCCCTCCGCCTGTGATCCAGCACTTTCTCAAGGACATTGAAAATGGCCGTTACGAAGGATTCCCGATGGCGGGCGTTCGCGTGTCGCCGCTGCAAAATCCGGCCTTTCGCAAATATCTGAAGATCCCCGACGATAACGTGGGCGCGCGCATCGATAAGATCACCCCGTTCTCACCCGCGAAGGATGTTTTGCAGGAAGACGATGTCCTCATGCAAGTGGGCCCGTATGCCGTGGGCAGTGATGGATCGATCATGTATCAAGGCAATCGTATTCATGTCGCGGGCGCCTTCAGCGAGGTGCAGGCGGGTGAAAGTGTGCCTTTGAAAATCTGGCGCGCGGGAGCCGCTCAGACCGTCAACCTGACCGCCAAAGTCCCCACGGATGATCGGGCCGAAGGCAATTTGTATGAACTGCCCCGCTATTATGTGCATGCGGGGCTGGTTTTCACGCCGCTCAGCCGGGATTATCTGCGCGCCTCCGCCCCAAATTTCCCCGAGGGCAGCGGCAGCGAACTCATTTACGAGCTTTATTATCGCAAACAGGAGTTTCCTGATACAGCGCGCACAGAACCGGTCGTTCTGGCGGCGGTGCTGGCCGATCCTGTGAACGCCAACCTCGAACTGCGCGGACACGCCCTGGTGGATAAGATCAACGGCGTGCGCATCAACAAGCTCGAAGACGTCATTGCCGCGTTTGAAAAAGACAACGGCGCCCAGGACGTGATCGAGTTTGTTTCCTTCCGCCTCCTGGAATGCCTGAACCGGGCCGAGTCCAAAGAGGCCAACGAGTCCATTTTGAAAACCTACGGCATTGCCAAGGACCGCAGACTATGAAAGCCCATCACACCTTAATTCAAACCGCCGCTTCGCTTCGAACGGTTTGTCTGCTGACGTTCTGCCTGGTCGCAAATGGCGTTTCAGGCGCCGATACCACCGCGGCCCGCGCGGCAGGACCGGGAGCGGCCTCGTTTTGGGAAAACTCGCTGGTGACGATCGACGTTTCTCACAAGCAATACGATTATTTTCAGCCGTGGGCTGTGCGCACGGAAAACAACGAGAAAAGCGGTGTGGTCATCGCGCCCCGGCAAATTCTCACCACGGCCGAATATCTGAACGATGCGACGCTCATCCGCCTGCAAAAAGGGGGTCGCGGATTGTGGGTCACCGCGCGTTTGCAATGGATCGATTACCACGCCAACCTTGCCTTGATCACGACCGAGGATGCCGGATTCTGGAATGGTTTGAAGCCCGCCCTGCTTTCGGACCGGTTCCCCGCAGAAGGCAGCGTTCAAGTGGTGCGCTGGCGCAATGGCAACCGCGAAATCCGCAAGGCAGAAATCAGCCGTCTCTCCGTCCAACGCTCCAAACTGAGCTTTCTGGAGTATTTCCAGGCCTCGCTCGACTCCGAGATCGACGGCGCCGGCTGGTCCGAGGCGGTGATCGGCGAGGGCATGCTCCACGGTCTGACCTGCTCTCAGGATTCCAAGACCACGCAGGTCATCCCCGCCCCTTTCATCCGGTTCATCGTCGATGGCGCGCAAAAAGGAAAAGGAAACTACGCGGGCCTGGGCTTTTTCGATTTCGTGTGGCAAAAAGCCGAGAATCCCGCCACCCTGAATTACCTGAAACTCCCGGGCGAACCCAAGGGGGTGATCCTGAACGAATTCGTGGGCATTGACGGCACAAACGCGCTGCTTCAAACCCACGATGTCCTGGTTCAAATCGGGGACTTCCCCATCGATACCGATGGAGACTACAGCGATCCCGCCTATGGCCACTTATCGCTGGAAAACCTGTCCACGCGGAACAAATGGGCGGGTGATAATTTGTCACTCAAGGTCTGGCGCAACGGTCAATACAAAGACATCACCTATCCCCTGCCCAAGGTCAATTATTCGCGGGAATTGATTGCCGAGCAGGTCTTCGATCAGGCCCCGGAATACCTCATGGCGGGAGGACTGACGTTCCAGCCCTTGACCGGACCCTACTTGCATAACTGGGGAGCGGAATGGCGGCGCAAAGCCCCGTTCCGTCTGACCTATTATGACCAGGACAAGCCCAGCGCCACCTATCCCAGCCGGGTGCTCCTGTCCATCGTTCTGCCCGATGCCTACAACATGGGCTATCAGGATTACCGGTTCATGGTGCTCGACAAAGTCAATGGCCAGCCCATCAGCAATTTGCGCCAACTGGCCGATGCCCTGACCAAACCGATCAACGGCTTCCACGAAGTCGAATTCGCTCCCGGCGAAGCCGTTCACAGACTCGTGCTCGACGCCGGTGAAATGGAGGCGGCGACCCGGCGTGTGATGCAGCGCTATGGCATCGACCGTGATCGGGTCATGGCAGCGACGCCTTGAGAATTCGATTCAAGGGTTGGATGTCGCGCGCAACTTATTGATTGAGTGGTGTTTGATAAGCTGGGACTCCACATGTCCGCCACACCAGATTTAGATGCCGAGCTGATGCTCCGGGTGAAAACCGGAGATATCACCGCATTTGAGACCCTGGTTGAAAAATACAAGCAGCCTGTCATCAACCTGGTGGCCCGGACCATTTCGGATCCCACAGAAGCCGAGGATCTTGCGCAAAACGTCTTTGTGCAGGCCTACAAATCGGCGGGCCGCTATGCCGCTTCAGCCAAATTTTCCACCTGGCTTTTTACAATTGCCAGAAATCTCTGCCTCAATGAGCTGCGCCGCCGATCCCGGCATCCCGCCGATTCCCTGGATGCCCAGATTGGTGGCGAGGAAGACGCCCCGGTTCGCCAGATACCGGATCCCCGAATCGAAGGTCCGGCCGAAGCGTTGTTACAAGGGGAGTTGCTGGCCAAAATCGAAGAGGCTTTGGCGGACCTGCCCGAATCCCAGCGAACCGCGTTGCTTTTGTTTCGCGAGAAAGACATGGCGTATGAGGATATCGGCGAGGTGATGGGCACTTCGCTCTCCGCCACCAAATCGCTGATTCACCGTGCGCGCGAAACCATGAAGTTACGGCTCAAGCCGTATTTGCGGTCTGGAAACTGGACATCAGAGATCGAAGATGACACCGCAACTTGAACCCCCCACCGGTTTTTAAAGGAAGAGGCCACGATGCAAAATTCAGATAACAATCCCGGGTTCGAAGCCGGTTTGCGCCAACCGCTCACCAGCGAGGAGCGGGTGCGACTCCGGGCGGAAATAGAGCGTAATCCCGCGTTGAAAGAAGCGCTTACGGAAGATGTGGCGCTGAACGCCTGCTTGCGGCAATTGTCCACCAAACCGTTATCCTCGAATTTTACTCATCAGGTGCTTTGCGCCATTCAACAAGACGCCCGCCCCGCCCGGCAGCCGCGCACTCTGTTTCAGTGGTTGGATTGGCCATGGAGATACCATGGGATGGCGCGCGCAACGGTGGTCGGCGTCACCCTGCTGTGCATCGGATTATCCATGCAGGTTTACCAGAATCGTTCGCGTGTGCGATATGCCCGGAGTGTGGCCGAAATGGGCCGGGTATCCAATGTGCTCAATCCCGAAGTGCTCAAGGATTTCGAGGCTATTTACCGCCTGCAGCAAGTTCCGGTGGCGGTCGATGAGGAATTGCTGGCGGCGCTGCAATAGCGCGGGCGTGTGAGGCGGATGACGGCGCATTCGATGTTAATACCAAATTCAACAGGCAGACGGTTCGGCGGCCCATACTGGATGCCATGGTCCCTGTTCATCATCGTCGTTCTCACGGTGTCGGGACACGCCCAGTCTCCACCGCCGCTGGAATCGGCCGATGCCGTCCCTACGGTTGCCGCGCAGGAGAATACGACGTTGGTTTCTCCCATCAGCCAGTTTCGACAGTTGCTGTCCATGAACGCCACGGACCTGGACAGGAACCTCGCCAAACGCCCCGAGTCACAACGAAAAATTCTGCGCGCCAAAATCGAGGAATATCAATTGATGCCCTCCGAACTGCGCGACATGCGTTTGCGCCAGGTGGAATTGCGCTGGTATCTGGTGCCCTTAATGCGCATGGATCCCAAACAACGCGCCGTGCGGATGAGGGCCATTCCAACGGAATACAGGAAGATCGTCGAGGAACGGCTTGAACAATGGGATTTGCTGCCGCCGCCGATTCAGAAGGAGGCGTTGGAGAACGAGATCACCCGCAACTATCTCATTCGCCTGGACAACAGTTCCCGCTCCGAACGCGAAGCCATGCTCACCCAATTGCCGCTGGCACGCCGCAAACAGGTCGAGCAGGAACTGTCCCATTGGCAGAGTCTTACTCCGCGCCAGCAACAAACACGTTATGCCCGATTCGATGGTTTTTTTGAGTTGAATCCTCAGGAGAAGCAAAAGGTTCTGAATGCGTTATCCAATGAGGAGCGCAGTCAAATGCAGAATGTGCTGGAGCGGTTTAAGAATCTGCCTCGCGAACAGAGGCAACACTGCATCGAATCCTTTAACAAGCTCGCGAGTTTATCCACTGCAGAACAGGAGCAGTTTCTAAAGAATGTCGAGCGCTGGCAGGCCCTTTCACCGGCGGATCGCGAATCGTGGCGGGAAATGGTCAACGCCCTGCCTCCCCTGCCTCCGGGACTGTTCACGGCCGAACCCATTTCCTGGCCGCCGCTACCGCAATAAAGCGGTCACTGGAGAGAGCGCGAACCGATCTCTCCGGCATCCACCATCCCTCAAGCAACGTTGCCGGCGCATTGCTGCCGAAACGATTGCGCGCGGCCCGAGTCGGAGACGCCGCCAAGATTGGAGATCGACTGGCCTTGATTCATGGGTTTGAGGGCCTGTTTATCGGAGGATAAATTTTTATCGATAAGCGGAATAAAGATTTGGAACGTTGTTCCCTGGTCCGGCTGACTCTGCACTTCGATCCAGCCGTTATGCTGGTTGACGATGCCATAAACCGTGGCGAGGCCCAGACCGGTGCCCTTGCCCACTTCCTTGGTGGTAAAAAACGGCTCGAAAATCCTTGTTAATGTGGCGGCATCCATACCGCAGCCATTGTCCGCAAAAGTGATATGAGCAAATTGCCCGATGCGGGCTTCGGGACGGTCTTTGCATTGAGCCGGGCCAATTTCAACCTGGTCGGTGGTGATGGTCAACTCGCCGCCTTTGGGCATGGGCATGGCGTCCCGGGCGTTTACGACCAGATTCATGAAGACCTGCTCCATCATGCCCGGATCGGCGAACACGCGGGGAGAAGCGGGGCTGCAAACGCAATGGAGTTGGATATTCTCCCCCAGCATGCGGCGGAACATTTTTGCCATTCCGTCGATGATGGCGTTTAAATTCACCGGCTGGGGCTGAAGCATTTGTTTGCGGCTGAAAACCAGGAGTTGACGGGTCAAATCGGTGGCCCGGCATGTCGCATCCTTGATTTCATTTGCGGATTCCATCGCATTGGAATCCAGGTTATTCTGAGCCAGAAGCAGGCTGGAATGGCCCTGGATGACCGTCAGCAGGTTGTTGAAATCGTGGGCAATGCCGGCTGCCAACTGGCCAACGGACTGCATTTTCTGGGCGTGGCGCAATTCCGATTCCATGCGCAGTCGTTCGCTCATGTCCCGGTAGATGCCCTGGATGATCGTCTGGCCTTGATGCTCGATGGTTGTGGCGCTGACTTCGACCGGGATCGACCGTTTGTCGCTGAAGGAATAAAGTTCGGCGGAAGTGACCAGATTGCCGGGGGTTTTCAGACGCTCCAGCAACTGTTCATAATGCTCCGCCTTCCCCGGCGGATGGCAGATCAAGCAGGGTTTCCCCACAACTTCGTCGGCAGGAAGGCCAAGCAGAAGTTCGGCTTTGTGGTTTATATTCAGGACCAAACCTGTTTTTGCGTCGGTCATGATGATCGCATCGTTGGCGGTTTCCACAAAGGCGCGGAATCGACGCTCCAGGACGGCGGCTTTCTCGTAATGCAGACGGATCTGGTCGGTTTGACGGGCGACGCGCCGCCTCAGCAGCATCACCCATC
The DNA here is from genome assembly GCA_963664225.1 of Verrucomicrobiia bacterium. Lineage (GTDB taxonomy): Bacteria > Verrucomicrobiota > Verrucomicrobiia > Limisphaerales > UBA1319. The sequence goes on along the minus strand of OY760937.1, from coordinate 4,239,582 downwards.
CCGTGGTGGCCAGTATCGCCACAATGAGCGATGCGGTTACTTCGAGCATGTGCCGGTTGGTCCACCAAGGCGGCCGCTCCAATAGGACGATGCCTTCTGTGGAATCCGCCAGGATGCAGACGCCGGTGGGTTCGCGGAATTCGTTGGCCAGAATATTGCAGACGCCGGTGATTTGCAGGGTGCTCTGCGGAAGAAGGTCCGCAGCCGCGCGTCCGCTTTTTTCCCCGATCATTCGGACTTCGAATAGATGTCCGTTGTTGTCGAGGGACAATAATGTTCCGCCAGCCTGGGACAGCAGCAGGCTGCCATCGATGGTCACACGCCGCCCATCGTAATCCCCTTTCAAGGCCTGGTTAAAATCCAAATCGACCGCCTTGGGGATTGTGCCCGGGCCAATCTTGCGGATCAGCGACTCGTCCATCCGCGGCTGATATTGGCCCAGAGAAACAAAGCCGACCGCGTCCACCTTGTCCCCCACTCGCACGTCCGTTTTATCCATTCCTGTGACGAGAATTCCATCGGTTTCATCCTGGACATAGATCGAATCCTGATTCAGGCGCAGGGTGACAATGCCTTGGACATGAATTCGTTGTTCGGGTCCGTTGCCTGGATTGAAACGCATCAACCGGTTGATCGGTTGCACGGGTCCGGCGAAAGGGTTCTCAGGGGCGGCATCGAGAATGCGGATATGGCCGACATCAGGCAGATGGAACATGATGCCGACAATTTGCTTGTTATCGTTAAATATTGTGGCGCAGACACCGACGATTGCCACTCTGGCGTCGATCAGATGGGTGGGCAGGTTTGTTCCGTCTGGATTCAGAATCAACGCCCTGAAGTGTTCGCCTTGCGATGTGAGGATGATCTCCGTGTGGCCGTTTTCATGACGGACTTGATGGACAACACCGATGATCTCAGTCCATTGCGCGTCCTCATGCCCCGTGATGGCTTGCGCGTAAGTGATGGTTCGGGCGACTGGCCACTCTCCTGGTCCGAGTATTTCGATGCCCGGATCTGAAACGATCGGGGAAAACATACCTGGCGCTGTGAAGCCTTTGACACGAACCTTCTGTCCGGCTTTCAATTCCGGTTGCGGAATGCTCTCATACACGTATATGCCGCCTGAATCGTCCTCAATGAATAAGAGTTTCCAGATGGGATCGCAGACGGTTATCACGCCTTCGATTTGCACAGGATAACTGCGGTGATATTCCTCCGGCGGCAATCGTCGAATCTGATCGATGCGCGTCAGCAGCGGAGGTTTGGGATTGGGAAGAGTTGCGTTGGGGAGTTTGACCATTACCCCGTTGGTGGATTTTACGGGACGACACTGAATGTCTTGAAGGATCATGCCTTCATTGCCTTGCACGGGAAAGCCGAGCGCTTCCAGGACGTCGCCATTTTGTGCGTCCATGAATTGCGGAGTGTTCAAGAGTGTCGTGCCTGTATCGTCCTGGAGAGTCACGGAAACATCGCGTTGTCGATCCATGACGCGGCCCACGACATGAATACGGCGGCCCGATTCCGAGGCATTCATCCTGGCCAAAGCGGCGAAGTGCGTGATGGGCGTGGCCCAAGGATCCTCCCGGGACGCATTGACCACGACGATTTGCTCGAATGCGGGAATGAACAATCGAAAGCCGGTCATTTTTCGGTTTGAAGAATACACGGCGCAGATGGCAGTCACGCGAACTTGTGCATCGAGAAGATGATCAAGATTGCTGGAGGGGGTGTGTATCAGGGCGCATTGAACCACGTTTGAACCCATCCATATGGACAGGTTTGCGCAATTTTTCATCATCGTTAAAGATCGAATGCGACCTTCAATTTGAACCAAGTTGCCATCTTCCCGGCCTGAATCGAGTTGCTCGTAATTGGGATGAGTAAACCGGGGAATCAGGCTTTTATTAATCGGCTTTGTCCTGGGATTAACGATAATATTTGAGAATTTCCCTTCACTTGTCTGGCCCTCCACTTCGATTGCCTGGCCTCTATTAAGGGGAGTTGGAGACTGGGGATTGGAAAGATAGATGTTGTCTCCAGCCTCATCCTGGAGAAACCAGAGCAACCATGCGTCTTCGGAACAAGTGATCACCCCTTGAATCCGGACGGGATAACCCCGACTGGCCTCTTTGGCGCTTAATTCGCGCACCTGTCGGACAGTGGTCAGAGTAGGCAGGCTATTGGTGCTGGCATCGGTCTGTTGCCCAAGGCATGCGGCTATGAAGGCACACCAAACCCAGAGCACCACGAGGTACGGGTGATCTGCGGCTCTCATGAACGAATTCCGGCCATGTTTTGCTTCGTGCTGACTTTCAACAATCAATCCGGCATATCTTTAGATAATTCCACAACATTTCAAGATGTGGTTTCGCGAGTTCACTGATTTCATCGGCATCTCTTTGCATTTCTTTAGCCTGCGACTCGGACAAAGAATGGAATAAAGTTTATTTCGAGCGCGTTTTATGATGAATTGGGGCCGTGCGGGTTTACACCAGATTCCGATCCACGAAATCCAAGCCGCCGCGTCACAGCGGAGTTTATTGGATTGCGGCTGCCATCGGACTGGCTTTTCTGGGTTGGATCTTCTGGCAAACCCAACGCTCCGGTCCTTCAGTGGAGACTCAAGAGAAAGCGCATCCCGTCCGGGCGATCAACGCAGTGCCTGAGCACATCGTATCCCCTCGCTCCCCACCGCGCCCAACCAATACAGTGGCTTTGACCGGATTGACGCCCAAACCACCGCCGACCTCATTGACCAACCACATCACGAATATCGTGCGCGTCACCTCGAACGTGCCTGTCTTACCCAATAGCGCGCTGCCTGTTGCCGCGGAGGGTGACAAAGGGTCGTCCAATGCTCCAACGGTGACACCCCGAGCGGGTCTCCCGATTCGAAGTATTTTTGACGCCCAAGTGGCCCTCTACCGGGCGGGAATTGCCTCCGGATCCATCGATGGCGCCCTAGGCAGCCAGACTCGAGCCGCCCTGGAGGTTTTTCAAAAGACACACGGTTTGCCTGTGACAGGCGCGCTTGACCCGGAGACAAAAAGCCGGCTGTTCCTGGATGAACCACCGGTGACGAATTACATCGTGACCGCTGCGGATATGGGCCGATTGCGGCCTCTTTCGAAAACCTGGCTTGGCAAGTCCGAACAGGACCGTTTGGATTATGAAACGATTCTCGAACTTGTGGCCGAAAAAGGTCATGCCCATCCCCGCGAGATTCGACTGCTCAATCCCGGGGTGGATTGGGATCATGTTTCCGCCGGGCAGGTGGTGAAGATCCCCGCTTCGGATTATCCAAATCCAAAAGACAAGGCGGCGTTCCTCCGTATTTATTTAAGCCGGCGCGTGCTGGAAGCCTACGATTCGGAGACCAACGTGATGGCGCATTTTCCAGTGAGCATTGCGCGGCGAGTCGAGAAGCGTCCGGTGGGCCAATTGCATATCCAGACGGTGGCGCCCAATCCCAATTACGTTTTTAACCCGGATATCTTCCCTGAAAGCGCCGAAGCAAAAAACCTGGGGCGCAAATTAGTGCTGCCGCCGGGTCCGAATAATCCGGTGGGGGCGGTCTGGATCGGGCTGGATCGGAGCGGTTACGGGATCCACGGCACGCCAATGCCCGAGGAAGTGGGACGGACGGAATCGCACGGGTGTTTCCGGCTCGCGAACTGGAACGCCGAGTACCTGGTCAAGCTCGTGTGGGTGGGCATGCCCGTCTGGGTGGAGCCTTGATCATTTCCAGCCGCGGGCGCACATCGCCGCATGAATCCTCTCGGCGCGTTCGCTCGCTCGAACGAACAGGATGCCAATCACTGAGGCCATCGATTTCCAAAGGCCTGTCGAGCGCGTGGAAAAAGTCCGCGCGGATCGCGCCCGCTGCATCCGCGCCGCTTCGTCGGACAATACGTAAATATAACGATTCATCAGCGCCAGCGTGGTGACGAGCAGAGGAGGAATGCGCAACCGGCGCATGACGCGCAGCATGTCGCCAAAGGGCGTGGTGTTGGCCAGCAAAATGGTGGTGGTCAAACAGAGCGTGCTCTTGATGAGCACACCCAGAAATATTTGTGGGCCATTGGGTTGAAACCACGCCAAAAGGGCGACACCGAGCACAAATGGCTCCAACAGCAGGGTTCGCCGAATCAGGAATGCGGGGGGAATCCGACTCGCAGCGGCCACCAGCGCCAGCGCCACCGCGTAGGCCGCCATCCAACCCAACTGAGTCACGGGAACCAGCACCAGCAGGAGCACACCGGCAAACGCGGCGCCAAGCTTCACGCCCGCTGGCAGTCGCCGGATGGGGCTGTCCGTATGGCTGTAGGGGTCAAGAAATCGGTTGTTCATTCCTGGATTGGTGTTTACGGGTCAACACACGCGCCAGCACCCAGGCCAGCGCAAACGCCACAGTGGTTCCAATCATTCCCGCAGTCGCGGTGGACCATCCCGCCGATCCGCCTCCGGGCACCTGGTAATCGGCCATCGGCGTCGGAAGCACGCCTGATTCATGGGCTTTTTGGGCAAATCCGAGCGTTTGAGCCACACGGTCGAGTCCGTCGGGCCAGGGACTCGCGAAGGGGGCGATGAACACCGCCAGTCCAGACACCAGTATCAGGCCATAAACCAGAAACGCCCCTGGCGCAGAAGATTGGCTTGATTCGGGGGTTTCTTCGAGCAATTCGGGACGCACTTTGAGAATGGCGGACAACACTAGGCCCGTAATCAGCCCCTCACCCACGCCAATGAACATGTGAATATGAAACATGGCCGGGAAGGTCACGCTCCATGCCGCCGTGTGGGACAGGGCCAGTTGCCCCGCGCAGGAAACCGAAGCAATCACCGTGGAGCACCATCCCGCGAACGCCGCCGCAAGGATCAGACCCGCAGGACCGCGCGCGCGCCAGCGGACGATCTTGAAAATTCCATAGCCCCCCAGCGTGGCCAGCACCGCCATGTTAAACACATTGGCGCCCAAGACCAACACCCCTCCGTCCCCGAACAGCAGGCATTGTACGATGAGGACCGCCGTCATGACCACCACCGCCGCGCTTGGACCGAGCAGCACCGCCACCAGCACACTGCCCACCAGGTGGCCGGAGGTGCCGCCGAATACCGGGAAATTGATCATCTGCGCCGCAAAAACAAAGGCCGCCGCCAGCCCCATCAACGGCACACGCCGGGGGGGTAGCGCGCGGGTCGCCCGTTTCAGGGCATAACCAACGCTGCCGATGGAAAGTGCCGAGGCGGCAACAATCGTTTTCGCATCCAAAAATCCGTCAGGAATGTGCATTGTCTCAAACCATCAATTGATCCGCCACAACCTTGAACCATCGTGTGAGGAATATCAAAAAGAATCACACGGGAGAAAACGCAGTCGCCTCTTTCCGAAGGCCGGAAAAATTGAAATTTATTAAAGCCGACGCTTGCCTTGATGCAAAAATCCATTACAATCCGGTTACGTTTTTGGAGCAGGTTCATGGATTTATACGAGGCCATTAAAATCCGCCGCAGTGTGCGCCGTTACACACAGGTTTCCGTACCGGAAGCCAGTCTGAGCCGTATTTTCGAAGCCACCCAACTCGCTCCCTCCGCCTGCAATCGCCAGCCCTGGAAATTCCTGGTTCTCAAACCCGCTGAAAAGAAGAAGGCGCTGGCGGGCATTTTCCACGATTGGGTTGTGTCGGCCCCGCTGCTGGTGGTGGCCCTGGGACACCCGGCGGATGCCTGGGAACTCGATGGCCGGAGCATTCATGAGGTCGATGTGGCCATTGCCTTTGAGCATCTGGTGCTGGCCGCAACCGCTGAGGGCCTGGGCACCTGCTGGATCTGCGCCTACAACCACGCCGCGTTGGACCGCGCGCTCGGCGTGGAGCCTGGCTGGCAATCCGTGGCGGTAACTCCGCTGGGCTTCCCGGACGATCCCAGCCCGCGTAACGGTCGCAAACCGATCGAGGAGCTTTTCAAAATCATTTGATTTTTTGCGCCATGCCCGTCATCCACATCAAAACTTCCGCGCCACTGGTTGGATCCACAGGCATGGAACTGCTCCAGAAGTTGTCAAAAATGGTGGCCGAAATCCTCGGAAAGCCCGAGCAATATGTCATGACCACCCTACAGTCGGCAGAAATGATGATGTCCGGTCAGGATGGGACGGCCGCATGGGTTGAGTTGCGCAGCATTGGCGGGCTCAATGCAGAGGTCAACAAGCGCATGACCAAAAAGCTCTGCGGCTTGCTGAAAACGGAGTTGGGAATCGGCCCAGAGCGGGTTTACATCAACTTCATCGATATCAAACCTGAAAACTGGGGTTGGAATAGCGAAACTTTCGGATAAAAAGACAAAATAAAACCGGGCTCCTTGATCCAGGGGATGGGTCAGGAGCCCGGGGAATTTTCGAACTCAGTACATCAGTAGGAACATGAGGAACATCGTTGAGAGTGTGTACGTCACTCAGAACGAAAGTGTAACTTGGCAGTCAAAGAACAATTTTTATAAGTCTGCCACAAAATCTGATCTCGTGTTCTTGGGAATAAGAAACCATTAAACGGTCTCTGAGTCAAGCGGTCCTGCAAGATATAATGACTGCTTATGTCATCTATTATCTTATGGAATGACTGTTGGGTGCAGTTTTACCTCCTTTTTAAGGGCCGCAATATTTATGTAAAACGTTCGCTATGAATACTTAGAGCATTTTATGCAGCGGTGGACTTTGTGAGGTTTTAGAGCGTTTATCGAACCCCTGTTTTTCACACTCCACTTAAAATAATAATCGTAGCACCAGTCGTTTTTTTGCCTCAAATTTAAGAAATAGTGAGAAAATTGTCCAAACCGCTGATTTTTTGTCCGGTTTTAAGCTGGTTTTGGCAGGACGATTCCAAACTATTCCGCGCCTGCACGCAGGGTGATCTCAAGATGGTCGGTTTTGTTGAGGGATTCTATGGCACCAGGACCACGCGATAGAATTCCTGATTGGCCGGTTTATTGACCAGAACGCGCTTTTGGGTGGTCGTGGCGCTGACGTTCGTTTCGGTTTGCCATGTTCCACTGAGAGCGGTCGTGCTCTGGATTTCGTATTTTTTTCCCGGCACGGTTTGGAAATACAGGGCGTGTTGATCGGTGCCGATGGCGGTCTTGTCCTCTTCCGCCAGATTCTCAAGCAGAGGCGCGCCTTCAAATTTCAACGCTGAATCCGCCTTGGTGGGATCGGAGCCCGCCTGCATTTCCGCCAGGTTGTTCAGGCCATCGTGGTCGGCATCGTCGGTTTCTCTGCTGGCGTCGGGAAACTTCTCCAGCAAACCGGACGTTTGCGCCCATTCCTGATAGGAAGGTTGCCATAACGCTGTCGGACGACCTGCAAAAACAGTGCCCCAGCCAATGGTTCCCGCGCGGTAATAAACGGTCACATTAGTGGTATAATTGAAAACGTTATCGGGAGCATGTGTTGGCGCATTGCCCTCAAATAACACATTGGCCAGGCTGGTGCAGCCAGAGAATGCCTGCTCTCCGATCCACGTGATATTGCCGGGGATGGTGATGCTTACCAGGCTATTGCAACCTGCGAAAGCCTCATCATAGATCAGTCGTCCGCCATGACCGATTGCAACCTTGGTGAGGTTGGTGCAATTAAAAAACGTCCTTCTCCAAATGTTAGCGTTAGGGATCGTGACGCTCTCTAGGAGAGTGCAGCCAGAGAAAGCCTCGTCTCCAACGACACCAACGCTGTTTGGAATCGTAACACTAATTAAACCTTTACAGTTCATGAACACCGAAGAATTGAGGATTGCGATGTTGTTAGGGATCGTAATGCTCGTCAGGCTGCTGCAGCCAAGGAATGCTCTGCTATCGATGTTGGTGACGCTGTTTGGGAGATTGACCATCTCAAGTCCTCTGCAACCATCGAATGTCCCAGATCCGATACTGGTAAACCCGTCGGGCAAGGTGATATTCGTCAGAGCGGCACACCCGGCAAACGCCGAATCACCAATACTTGTGATTCCGTTGGTAAACGTAACATTCCTAAGGCCGGTGCAGCGAATGAAAGCATAGAGCGCGATACTCGTCACGCTTTTGGGGATCGTTATGCTCGTCAGGTTGGTACAGTCATAGAAGGCGCCGATTCCGATGTTGGTGATGCTGTTGCCGAAAACAACATTGGTCAGACCACCGCAGCCAGAGAACACCGAACCTTCGATGATCGTTATGTTAGTGGGAATCGTAATATCCGTGAGGCCAGTGCAGTTGGCAAAAGCCGCGGATCCGATACTGGAAACGCCACTTGGGATGATTATGTTTGTCAGCCCGCTGCAAAAAAGGAATGCATTATCCATAATGCCGGTGACGTTATTGGGGATCAAGAAGCTTCCAGTTTTTCCCCCAGGACACCGGAGGAGCATTGTCATGCCCTTGTTGAATAACACACCGTTCGTAGTGCTGTAGGTCGTGTTCCGTTTATCTACATTAATATCGATCAGATTACTACAGTTCCAAAACACATAATCCCCGATGCTCGTGACTGTGGCAGGGATAAAGACACTCTTCAGGCGGGCGGGAACAATGGAGGCCAAATAACTTATCCTGGTGACTGGTTTGCCTTCAATGGTATCCGGAATGATAACAATGCCATCTAACCCGTTATATGCGTCAATTGAAATAGATACACCGTCTGTCGAGTAGGTGTAATCTCCATATGTTTCTGCGTAACCTATTGTCAACAAACCTGATAATACTAGGAATACTGATAAAACGCATGTTCTCAAAATCATCGAGACATTGTTTATTTGCAGGTAACCCGCTCGTAAATGAATCGTCAAAATAATCGTGCGTATCCTGTTCATATTGAATAAGTAATGCTGCATGGAAAACCGAAAGCAAGCCGTAAAGTGAATAATCCCATCTGCCAGCGGCAACTGCGCGATATCATACCAACCTCCGACTGCGCTCCAACTTACTTTTGATTACCCGCACCGTCGGTTTTTTCGCTCTTGTCCGTCAACAGCAGATAAACAACCGGGGTTGCGATGAGCGAGAGCAACACGGAAATGCACAATGCCCCAATCACCGCGATGGCGAGCGGTTTGAGCATGTCCGCGCCGGTGCCCAGGCCGTAAGCCAGAGGGAGCATTCCCAGGCCTGCCGCCATGGAAGTCATCAGGACCGGGCGCAAACGGCGATGCCCGGACCGCACCAGGGCGTCCTCGAGACTGGCGCCTTCCGCGCGGAGACGGTCCACGAAATCGAGCATCAGGATGCCGTTCTTGGCCACAATCCCCACGCCGATGGTTGCGCCCAAAAAGGAAACGATGTTCAGCGTGGTGCCCGTCAGCCACAGGGCGAGGATGGAACCCAGCAGGGCCAGCACGGAACCGAAGACGATGGCAATGGGTTCGCGATAGGAGCCGAATTCGATGAGGAGCACGGTGAAAACGAGCAGGATGGCCATGGCCAGAACCGTCAGCAGATTGCGGAAGGACTCGCGCTGCTGTTCGTAAAGACCGCCGAACTCAATGGTGCCGGGGGGCAGAGAGGGATCCTTGCCCAGTTTCTCCTGAATTTCCTTCATGGCGCTGCCCAGGTCGCGGCCTTCAAGACGCGCGGTCACGGAGATATTCTGGCGCAAATCCTCGCGGTGCATTTCCATCTGGCCGGGTTCCTCGACAATGTCAGCCACCTGGGAAAGCTGAACCACCGCGCCGACGGGCGTGCGCAGAGGCAATTCCCGCAAGGCGGCCATGCGGCCCAGCCATGTGGGTTCCAAGGTGACACGAATATCCACCAACCGGTCCCCTTCCAACACGCTGGAGGAGGTGCGGCCGAGCATGGCGGTGTTCACTGCCGCAGCGATGTCGTCCACGGTAAAGCCGAGTCGGGCTGCTTCGGCATGACGCACGCGCAAACTGAGCGTGGGGCCGGTCATGATCAAGCCGTCGGTGGTGTCCACCACGCCCTTGATTTTCTTGAGTTCCTCCTCGATTTGAGGGGCCTTGGTTTTCAGAAATTCCGTGTCGGTCGAGAATAGTTTTACTTCGATCGGTTTAGGGGACCACGTCAGATCGCCGATCAGGTCGCTGAGAATGCCGGGAAATTCCCATTCGATGCCGGGCAGTACGGTGTTGAATTTGCGGCGCAACTCGGAGATGACCTCGGCGGTGGAACGCTTGCGCTGGGGCTTGAGTTTGACCAAAAAATCGCCGGTATTGGGTTCCGCAATGGCCAACGCAAGACGCGCCCCGGTGCGTCGCGAATAGCTTTCAATTTCAGGGGTGGCCTTGAGCATTTCCTCCGCCTGGAGCAATTGGCGGTCGGTTTCCGCCAGACTGGTGCCCCAGGGCGCGACGTAATCGAGCACGAAGCCGCCTTCGTCCATTTCGGGCAGAAAGTCGCTTTCCAGATGCGTGTAAAGAAAGACGCCCAGGGCCATCAAGGCAAAGCAGGCGGTGAGGGTGATCCATGCGTGCCGGAGGGCCTTGCGGACGCACACTTCGTAAACCCGGATGGCCAGACGCAGGATCGGACCCGTTTCGCCGTCCTTCGGAGCGTGACCATGGACGAGTTTCTCGCGGCCGCGCATGAGCCACGAGGCCAGGGACGGAGTCAGCGTGACGGCCAGGGCCAGGGATGTCAGCAGGGACACGACCATGGTCAAAGCCAGCGCGCGAAAAAACACACCGGCGATTCCCACCAGAAACGCCAGCGGCAGGAAGACGACGACCGGGGTCAAGGTGGAGCCAATCAGCGGCCGAATGATTTCGCCGACAGCCTCCTGAATGGCCTCCAGCCGGGGGCGTCCGGTGGCGATCTTGGCGTAAATGGCCTCGACCACCACGATGGCGTCATCGATCACCAGTCCGATGGCCGCCGCAATTCCGCCCAGCGTCATCAGGTTGAAACTCAATCCGGACAGGTGCATGGCCACCAGCGTGATCAGGACAGTGATGGGAATGACCACGATGGCCACCAGTGTGGTGGTCCAGTTTTTCAGGAACAAATACAGGATGACAATGGAGAGGATCAGGCCGAAGAGAATGCTTTCCCAAACGCTGCCGACCGAGGCGCGGACGAGCTGCGATTGGTCGTAGAAAAAGGCGAGCTTCATGTCCGGAGGCAGGTCTTGATGCAATTGGGCGAGCTCCTTGCGCAGGTTTGTGGCGATGTCGAGCGTGCTGCCGTCCGGCTGGCTGCGGATGTTCAGAAGCACCGCGGGAACGCCCTCGGACGTGACGACGTTGAAGACGGGCTGCGGACCCCGTTCCACACGGGCGACATCGCGGATTTGCACGGGGCGGCCATTGATCGCGCCGACGGTGAGATTTTCGATTTCCTCGATGTTGTGCACGCGGCCATCCACCACAGCGAGGTAAAGCGTGTAATTCTCCTCATGCATTCCGGCGGGCGAGAACAAATTGTTTTTGGCCAGCGCGTCGGTGATTCCCGAAAGACCAAGCCCTGCGGCCTGCAATCGCACCGGGTCTGCGATGACGTGATATTCGGGGGTGCGTCCGCCGACCAGATCCACACGGGCGACGCCGGGGATGCGCAGGAAGCGCGGTTTGAGGTTGTAGCGGGCCTCCTCCCAAAGGGCCATGACGTCGCGGGAAGGGCTGGTGAGGCTGACGCCAATGATCGGGAACGCCGAGAAAGTGAGCCGCCAGACGGTGGTTTGGGCCGTGCTGGGAAGGACGCTGCGAATTTGCGCCAGCCGCCCCAAAACGAACAGTTCCGCCTGCACCATGTCCGTGTTCCAACTGAAGAAAACGTTGATCTCCGCAGACCCGCGGCCGGTGGCCGAACGAATGGTCACCGCACCGGGAATGTCCTTCATGGACTCCTCGATGGGGCGCGTGATGGCGGCCATCATTTCGTCTCCGGGCATCACGCCGTTATCCGCGAGAATGACGACGCGCGGGAAATTGGTTTGAGGGAAAACCGACGACGGCATTTTCAATGCCGCATAGATTCCCGCCATGCAAAGAATGAAGGCGATGAAACTGATGGCCTTGGCGTGGCGAATGGCCCAATGGCTGGTGGAGAGAGGCGAAGTCATGGGGTGCGTTTCCCTTTATTTATCCAACACCCGCACTTTGGTTTCCTTGGGCAGTCCGTAGGCGCCGAGTGTGACCACGACCTGACCTTCCTTGATCCCCTCGCCTTCGATCTCGATCAGGCCGCCATCCCGCAGGCCGGTCTTTACGGTCTTGCGGAGGGCCTTGCCATTTTCCACCACTGCCACGTACGGGCCGGTCTCCGGGTCTTTGACAACAGCCTCCACTGGCACGGCCAGACGGTCGGCCCGAATCTCGCTGACGATGCGCGCGCGGATGAACTGGCCGGGGCGCAACGGGGCATTCGCGGGAACGCTCGTGCGGACCAGCACCGTGCCGGTGGCGGGATCCACTTGTGGCGAAATGCTCTCGACCACGCCCGTCAAAAACGCCACGCCGGTGGCCGGGGTGATTTCCGCTTCCTGACCTTGTTTTAATGCCCACGCTTCGTCCTGTGGAACCGTCAACGCCACGTTCAACCGGCCCAGATCGATCAATTCGGCCAGAACCGTGGTGAGGTCCACCACTTCGCCATTACGGACATTGACCCTCGTCACCGTGCCGGAAAGCGGCGCCTTGATCTCGTGCAAATCCAGCAGCGTGCGCGCGGCTTCAAGCTCTGCAGTAGCGGAAGCCACTTGCGCTTCGGCTTCCTGCAAAGCCCGGCGCGAGGTGCCTTCAACCTTGAGCAACGCTGTTTGTCGTTCCAGATTTTGCTGGGCAAACGCAAGCGCCTGTTTGGCCTTGGCGGCTTGCGCAGCGGCCAGGCGGTTATCGAGGCGGAACAGGACGACACCCTTTTCGACATGCTGGCCCTCCTGGCAGAGCGTTTCCGCCAGAGCACCGGCGAGCGGTGAGGAGATCTTGGCGCCAGCGGCGGCTGTTTTGGGACCGGCGGGTTGCGCCTCGACCGATCCATAACCGGCGACATACGCGCGCAGTGTGGCCTTTTTAATGGGCGCAACGTGCACGGCCACCTCGGTCTCGATCTTCTCCTCGTCGTCGTCGGCCCGGAGGAACGCGGGAACCGCGAGACAGAGCAGAGTTACCAGGACAATGCGTTTGAAAAGCATAACATTATTTATCAAGAGGGCTTGGGATTTCGAGAATCGACGCGGGAATTTCGAGCGGGCTTTGCAGCGCGCCTTCCAACTGGCCCAGGGCATCCTGTGCCTTTGCGCGCGCATCCAGAGCGGCCAGGGCTGCTGTGGTTTGCTCGATGGCGGCGGCGGCTAAAGCCTGACGTGGAACTTCTCCCACATCGAACATGCCGTGAGCGAGTTTTTCCCGTTGCTCCGCTTCCTTTAAAATGGAGGATGCCGCGTCCAATTGCGCCTGCGCGCTGGCGCAACCGGCCTCGGCGGTTTCAATGGCGTTGAGCACGCCCGCCTGCAGGACGTTGAACTGCGCGGCGGCTTCGCTGCGTCTGGCTTTCGCCTCTGCGATGGGACCGCGATTCTGATTGATCACGGGCAATTCCACGCCCACACCCAATCCCCATTTGTCATTGCCCTGGTCGTATTCGTAACCGGGGCTCAGGTGAATGTCGGGATACTGTCTGGCGATTTCCAACTGCAGCGCCGATTCGCTGGCGGCGTATTCGGACAGCGCGGCGAGCACATCCGCGCGGCCAAGCAATGCACGACGGCGGGCCTCTGCGGAAACAGGCGGAAGCGGGGCTTGCGTGAAAGCGTCGAAGTTAAAAACCACGTCGTCGAAGGCATGCGCCGGCAAACCAATGGCGGTGGCGAGTTCCACACGCGCCTGCGATCGGCGGTTCTGCGCCTCAAGAAAGGCCAGGCGGGATTGCTGCAGGGCGATGCGTTCCCGCGTCAATTCCGTCCGCGCAATGGCCCCGAGTTCGAGTTGCTGATCGAGGAGCGCAACGACGTTGCTTTGCGCGGCCATCTGACGCTGCAAAAGCGTTTCCGCTTCGCTCGCGGACCACAGGGTCAGAAAGCTTTTGCGCACGCGCGTCCTCACGTCCCATGCCGTGCTGGCAATGCCCAGTTGCGCGGCCCGGGAGAGTTGCCCGGCCCCGGCCATCCGATAACCGCGCTTGCCGGCGGTTTCAATGGGGATGTCCATAGTGGCGGTCACCAGCCAGGGCGATGGAATGGTCGTGGTGGTATTACGCGCGGGCGTGACGCTGAGCGTGGGATTCGGACGTTCTGCGGCGGTTTTCTTTCCGGCGGCGACCACGGCGTATTTCGCGCGCGCGGCCTCGATATCGGGATTGTAATGGAAGGCGGCCATCGTGAGCATCTTCAGGTCCCAGCTTGCGGGGGGCCATGGGGTCTGCTCTTTCTGAAGATTCCGCTCGATGTATTGTTTCAGTGCCGTATCGCCGAGCGAACGCTGCTCAATGCGCGCGAGGTTTTTCGCCGGATCCAACTGTTTGGATTGATAGCGCACGCAGCCGCTGAGAGCCAGCAGTGACACGGCGATCAGGCTCGCCAGCGTTAAAGTCCGGTTGGAACACCTCCGCCATTCTCGTTGCCAGTGCCGCATAATGATGCCCCTGAATACTCCAAAACCGGAATCGGTGAAAGGCCTAAGTTCGCATTTCATCAGCAACGGAAGTCATTAACAGTCGCTCATTCCCAACGTCAGTCTGCATTAACCACCGATCCTAGCCGAGACACCTTAACGGAACCTTACCGAGGCACCTGATCAAATGAAAAAACGGGCTCCAGCCTGCCGACTATGGCACCAAGACCACGCGATAGAAACGCTGATCGAGCGGTTTTGTGACGAGAACACGCTTTTGAGAGGTCGTGGCGGTGACGGCGGTTTCTGTCTGCCATGCGTCATGAAACGCGGAAACGCTTTCCAATTTGTATTTGTTGCCCGGCACGGTCTGAAGATACAAGGCATGTTGGTCAGGTCCAACGTCGGTTTTATCGGTGTCGGCCAGGCTATCAGGACGCGGCTCGCTCTCAAACTTCAGAGCTGAACTTGAATCTGTGGGGTCTGTGGCTGCCTGCCATTCCTGGAGATTGCGCATTCCGTCGTGATCAGGATCGTCACTCCCGGCACTTGCATCTGGGAATTTTTCCAGCAGACCCATGATCCCTGCCCACTCCTGATAAGAGGGCCTCGATATTGCGGTCGGTTGACCTGCAAAAGTAGTGTTCCAGCCAGTGGTTCCAATGCGGTAATAAATCGGCACATCCTTGCCAGCATCCATCAGGTAATATGGATCAGGCGTGGGGGCATTGCCCTCAAATATTACGGAAGTCAAATTGCTGCAATCATTGAAAACCAAAAATCCGAAGTCGCGGATACTGTTGGGGAACGTAATGTTGGTCAGGCTGATGCAGCCATCGAACGCGTTATTTCCGATGGTAGCGACGCTGTTGGGAATCGTGATGCCCTTCAGATTCGTGCATGCCCTAAACGCGGATTCGCCGATCAGGCTTGTGCCATTTGGAATGATCACATTTGTCAGGCCTGTGCAGCCCGCGAACGACCAATCCCCAATCCAGGCGACGTTGGTGGAAATCGTGATTTCCGTCAAACCAACACAGTTGTAGAACGCTTTATCGCCGATGCGAACGACATTGTCGGGGACCACGTAACCGCCATTCCTTCCTCTTGGATATTGAATCAGCATTAGCGGATTTTTGGAGAACAATACACCATCGACACTGGTGAAGTCCGAGTTGAGTGGATCCACTGAGATGCTGGTTAAACCTGTGCATTCCAAAAAACCGGCATAACCGATCCGAATATTGCCGCTGGAGATCGTGACATTCGTGAGGAGGTTGCAACCGGCAAACGCATTAAATGCGATGCTGGTGACGCTGGAGGGAATCTCGTAACTCCCGATTTTTCCGTTTGGACATTGAATGAGGAGTGTCAGGTCTTTGCTTAAAAGGGCACCATCCACGCTGGCATAGATTGGATTGAGGTTATCCACTGTGATATTGGTCAGACTGTGGCAGTTCGCGAGTGCGGAGTCCTCAATAAGACTGACGCTGGCTGGAATCGTGATGTCCGTCAGATACGAGCACCCATTGAAAGCACCGTTTGCCAGGACTGTGACGCCATTGGAAATTGCGTAGCTCCCAATCCTGCCCGCTGGGAACTGTATGAGTTTTGTGTGGTTCCTGGAGAACAATATGCCGTCCACACTGGCAAAATACCTGTTGAGAGCGTCCACTGCAATGGCCGTCAATCCGGTGCAACCCGCAAACGTCATGGATCCGACACTGGTGACGTTGCTGGAGAGCGTAAAGTCGGTCAGACCGATACAACCTGTGAACGTCCCGTCCCCGATGCTGGTGACTCCTTTTGGGATGTCGATGCCGGTCAGACCACTGCAGCCAGAAAACGTAGCATTCCCAATGGCGGTAACGCTGTCGGGAATCATGAAGTCTGTCAAATTGGTGCAGTTCATGAACGCATAATCCGCAATTTTGGTGACGCTGTTGGGAATCGTGATGTTCCTTAAATTGGTGCATGCAGCAAATGCGTTCCATCCAATGGCGGTCACCTTGCCGGGTAATGTAATATTCGTCAGGCTGGAGCAACCAGAGAAAGCCAGGTTCCCGATGTTGGTGACGCTGTCTGGAATCACGACGCTCATCAAACCGGTGCAATCAGAGAATGTGCCATAATCAATGGTGAAGGCACCGGCGGGGACGGTGAACCCCGTCAGGCCGGTACAGCCAGTAAACGCCGAAGACAAGATGATTGCGGCGCTATTCGAGATTGCAACATTGGTCAGGCCAGTGCAGCCGGCAAATGCAAAGGAATAGATGATGCCGACTTTACTTGGAATCGTTATATCTTGGAGGCCAACGCAGTAATTGAACGCTGAATCTCCGATCCTGATGACATTGGTGGGTATCGCAATATTCGTCAGTCTGCTGCAGCCTGAGAATGCCTGCCTCTCAATGGCGGTGACGGCGCTGGGAATCGTAACATTCGTCAGGCCGGCACACCCGAAAAATGCAGAATCCCTGATGGCCGTGACGTTGTTTGGAATTGCGACTTCTGCCAGACCGTGGCAGTTGTAGAATGCGTAAATCCCAATGCGGCTGACGCTGTTGGGAATTGTAATATTTGTCAGACCGGTGCAGCCAGAAAACGCATAATTCCCGATGTTGGTAACACCTTCTGGGATTGAAATACTGGTCAGGCTGCAACGTTTGGAGAACGCATTATCTCCGATGCTGGTGACTTGTTTACCCAGGATGGTGTTTGGAACGATAATATTGCCACCACGACCGGCGTAATCCACAATGGCCACAGTCGGGCCGTTTGTTGAATACCCGTAATCGCCCTGCCACTCAGCCTTCCCTGTGGAAACAAATCCCGATAAGGCAAAACATATTGTGAGGAAGCTCCATCGCGAACCCGAGGAGTGCCAGGTGTTCTGAAAGGAATCCGAACATGAAACAATCCGCAGAATAACCATGGATATTCTGTTCATGACAAACAGTTAATATCACCTGGCAACCCGATTGCAAGCAGTAAGCAGGGATGTAATTGGAATACCATTTCTCCGTGGCGGCGACCATCAGTTTACCTCCACGGCATCATGTGCAGCGCTCTATGGCACCAGAGCCACGCGATAAAATCGCTGATCGAGCGGTTTTGTGACGAGAACACGCTTTTGAGAAGTCGTGGCGGTGACGGCGTTTTCTGTCTGCCACGTAACACCGAATGCGCTCACGCTTTCGATCTTGTATTGTTTGCCAGGCACGGATTGGAAATACAGCGCGTGTTGGTCGGATCCGACTGCGGTTTTGTCATCGTCGGTCAGGTCAGCGAATCGGGGTGCGCGATCAAATATCAATGCCGACGTTGCCATGGTGGGATCGGTGCCCGCCTGCATCTCGGCCAGGTTGCTCATGCCGTCCTGATCGGCATCGTCAGTTTCCGCGCTGGCCTTGGGGAACTTCCTTAGCAACCCTGCCGCCTGCGCCCATGCCAGATAGGGAGCCGATTCGATCCATAGGGCGGTCGGTTGATTTTCTAAAGCTGGTTCCCAGCCGGTCGTTCCACCGCGGTAATACACTGTTACGTTGGGTACGTTCTCGAACAGCAATATTGGGGGTGATTGTGGCGGCTTACCTTCAAAATAAACGTCCGTCAGGGCAGTGCTACCAGAGAAGGCATATATCCCAATGGACGTAACACTTTTGGGAATCGTGATGTTAGTCAAAGCCGTGCATTGCGTGAATGCATAATGTCCGATGTTGGTGATGCCATTGGGAAGAGTGACGCTCGTCAAGCCGGCGCAATATGCAAACACAAAATATCCCATCCCACGGACGCTTTCGGGAATGCCGATGCTCGTCAGGTTAATACAATAATTGAAAGCATCATTCCCAAGGTTGGTCACACCGTTTGGGACAATATAGCGGCCATGCCTGCCGGGTGGGTATTGAATGAGCGTTGTCATGGTTTTATCGAATAGCACACCATCAATGCTGGAATAAGCGGGATTGTGTGGATCCACATTGATTGCCGTCAGCCCGGTGCATCTAGAAAATGCTGACGACGGGATTTTGACGACACTTTCAGGAATGATGACGCTTGTCAAAACTCCGCAAGAGCCAAATGCGAGAGAGCCAACGCTGGTGACACCATTGGGAATAATGTAATCGCCAATCCTGCCTGGTGGATACTCAATCAATGTCGTCGTATCTTTATTGAACACCACGCCATCGATGCTGGCGTAATTTGTATTGAGATCACCCACACTGATTGCGGTCAGGTTGGTGCAATTCCAGAATGCGTTCACACTGATGCTGGTGACACTGTCGGGGATGGCGATGCTCGTCAAGCCTGTGCAGTCTTCGAAAGCGCCAGACCCAATGCTCGTTACGCTATTGGGAATGTCAACGCCACCCAGGCCAGTGCATCCTTTGAACGCGTTATTACCAATGCTCGTCACGCTTGTGGGAATGGTAATATTAGTCAGGCCGGTGCAACCTGAGAACGCATAAGCCGCTATATTGGTGACGCTGCCTGGTATCGCATAGGTTCCAGTCGAGCCTCCCGGGCCTCGAATAAGAATTGTCTGATTCTTGTTGAATAATGCGCCCTCCAAGCTGCTGAACGCTGCATTGTTCGTGTGCACCGCAATCGTTCCCAGACTACTGCAATCCTCAAAGGCCCCTGCTCCGATTTCGGCGATATTCCCGGATAGAGCAATGCTCGTCAGACTCGCACATCCAGAGAACGCACCAGCACCGATGGCAACGACGTTGCTGGGGATGACAATGTGCATGAGATTGCGATTTTGCTTGAGCGCTTCAATACCGATATTCGTCACGCTGTTGGGAATGGTGATATTCGTCATGCCAGAACAGCCACTGAACGCGTAATTCTCGATGGTTGTAACGCCATCTGGAATCGCCAACGATGTCAGACTGCTGCAGCCAAAAAAGGCAGAATTACCAATACTGGTGACACTGTTTGGAATTGTGAGACTGGTCAGATTCCTGCACCCATAAAAAGCATAAGTTTGAATGTTGGTAACACTGCCAGGGAGTATGGCATTGGTCAGTCCTGTACATTGATAGAATGTGGAATTCCTGATGCTGGTGATGCTGCTTGGAATCGTGATGCTGGTCAGACCGCTGCAGTTTTCGAAGGCGGCACCTGCGATTTCGATGACGCTGTCAGGGATGGTGACATTGGTAATGCCAATGCAATTTATGAAGGCCCAGTTCGCAATATTCGTCACTCTATTGGGAATGACAATGCTCCCCAGACCCCGGCAATTTTCGAATGTAAGTTCAGGGATGCTGGCAAGGTTGCTGGGCATCGTTACTTCCTTAAGGCCTTGGCATCCCGAGAAAGCCTCATTTCCAATTCTGGCCACACTGTTGGGAATGGAAAGGTTCGTCAATCCGCTGCATCCGGCAAACGCCCTGACCCCAATGGCCGTGACTCCGGGAGGAATTATGACGCTTTTCAATAGAGCGCGCATATAGAAGGCCTCGTCTCCAATTCCGATGATCGTCATGCCGTTGATGGTATTCGGGATCGTCACGACTGAGTTGGAACCCGTGTAACTGGTTATGCTGGCCTTGAATGAAGCCACTGGCATGATTTGGTAATCGCTGGCATTGGGATCAATCCGCGTCGCTGTCGGTCGGCCGCCGTAAGTCGATTTCCAACCGGTCATTCGAGCGTAATAATAAACGGTCACCAGATCCGAGTTGGCAAACGGAGTGCTCGAATAGAGTTGCGTGGGTGCGTTCCCATCGAAATAGACACTTGTCAGATTCGAGCAATTACTGAATGCCGCAATTTCAATCTGGGAGACGGTGTTGGGGATCGTGATGCTCGTCAGTCCGGTGCATCCTGCAAATGCTGAATCCTGGATCCTGCGGACCTGGTTGGGTAATGTGACATTCGTCAGGCTGATGCAACCCTTGAACGCATTGGTCCCGATGGCAAAAACGGGTTTGTTCAGAATGGTGTCCGGAATGACAACATCGCCGCCGGGTCCGGTGTAGCCAGTGATGGTGGCGGATGAGGAGTCTGTCGAGCAGGTGAAATCGCCAAGCGTGTCAGCCCTCCCCGATGTGAGCAACCCTGCCAACACAAACAGCATTGCGAATGCGAACCAGCCAGAGACTGCAGGGGATCGGAATTTATCAAGGCAGCCCAGCGGAGCGATAGGCCGCAGAATAACCGCGGATATTCTGTTCATGATGAACATTTAGTGTCACATAGGCACCAGATTGCAAGCCGTAAAGTCGTAAGTGGAGAAAGGGGTTATTCCCAATCCTGATGTTCGGCCAGCAAAGTCGTGTTATTACACCCGCCAATGCCAGCGGCGTTGACCAAATCCGGTAATCCAATGGTCGATCCTGCCCTTCCATCCCAAAAACAAACGTCGTTCAGGCTCATTTTCCACCTGCGTTCTGCCGTTGCCAAGGGTGCGGGGCTGGGCTTAGGATGATGGGCGCGACATGGTCGAATATAAGGTCCAACTCGAAGTGTTTGAAGGCCCGCTCGATCTCCTTCTTTATTTGATCAAGAAGGAGGAGGTGGACATTTATGAAGTCAACCTGACGAAGATCGCCACGCAGTTCATTGAACACGTGGAAATGATGCGCCAGCTTGACCTGGAAGTGGCTGGCGAGTTTCTCGTCATGGCCGCCACGCTCATGTACATCAAAAGCCGGGAGTTGCTGCCGGTGGAGCGCCAGGTGGCCGTGGAGGGTGAGGACGAGGATGCCATGGATCCGCGCTGGGACCTGATCCGCCAATTGGTCGAATACAAGAAATTCAAGGACATGGCGGCGGTGTTCCAGGAGCGGGAGGCCCGTCAGGAGAATATTTACACGCGCATTCCCGCCAGGGCGGAATTGGCCGAGCCGGAAACGCCCGGCAAACCGGAGGTTTCGCTTTTCGATCTGATCAACGCGGTGAGCGCCGTTCTCAAGCGTCATCAGGAACGGGGAGATGTTGGGACCATATCCGAGGACAAATGGCCGGTGAGCGAGAAGATCGCCTATCTGCGGGATTTGATCACGAGCCGCCCGGCGGTCCGTTTTTCGGAATTGTTCATGTCCTCGCGCAGCCGGTCGGAGGTGGTGGCCACATTTCTGGCGATGCTCGAATTGATCCGGCTCAAAGTCCTGATGTGCGCGCAATCCGAGGCCTTCGGCGAAATCGAAATCCAGGCCCGTCCGCCTGAGGTTAAAACCGCGCAATTCACCAACGAAGCGCCAACGAAATCGGTTGAACCAACCGCTGAATCTCCAGTCACGTCTGAAACTCCGGTGGCGGCCGAAACTCCGGGGATTGAGGAACCCACAGAACCCCCCGCGTCTTAATTTGCATGGAACTCAAATTCATACTTGAAGCGTTGCTTTTTAATGCGCAGAAACCGTTGACTGCGGTGGAAGTGCGCGGTCTGCTGGTAACGGCGGCCAAGAGCGAGTTGCCCGAAGACGTCGTGGCCGCCCCTTTTAAAAAGGTGACGGTGGACGAGATCACCATGGCCCTCGAAGGTCTCGCGAGCGAGCACGAAGCCGCGCAACGCTCCTTCCGCCTCGTGTGCGTGGCCGGCGCGTGGCAGGTGGTCACCCAACCCGAATTCGCCCCCTGGCTTCGCGTGTTGCTGGGACTCAAGCCCCGCCCGCCGCGTCTTTCCCAGGCCGCGCTTGAGACCCTGGCAATCATCGCCTACCGGCAGCCGATGACCCGCGCCGAGATCGAACAAATTCGCGGCGTCTCCGTGGATGGCGTGATGCAAACGCTCATCGAACGCGGTCTTGTGATATCGATGGGACGGGCGGATGTCATTGGAAGACCCTCGACCTACGGAACGACGACGGCGTTCCTGGAATATTTCGGCCTGAGCGCTTTGGATGATTTGCCGGCGGCGGATGAGTTGCGCCGGATTGTGGTGGAGCGTCCGCCGTCCCTGGCGACCGTGGATGCGAATCTAGCCACCGTGCCGCAGCCAGAGTTGTTCACGCCGACCACCACCGAAGTTTCCGCCGGGGAAGCCGCGGCCACTCCGGAACCGCCCCAGGCTCCAGAAACCGATCCAGCCCCGGTGGAATCACCCGAGCCTGAGGCCGAAACAGGAATCACGCCTGCGCCCGAGATCGACGAGAAGAATTCATAACAACGATCCCTTATTGAACATCCCATGAGCCTTACCGAGCATCGCAAAGCGATCGACCAATTGGATGCACAAATCGTGCGCCTGCTCAACGAGCGCACCCAGCATGTGCTGGCGATTGGCGAGTTAAAGATCGCCGCAGGTCAGGAAATTTACGCGCCGCACCGGGAGATCGCGGTATTTGAGCGGTTGCAGAAACTCAATCCGGGCCCCATCACCGCAGAGGGTCTCCATGCGATCTACCGCGAGGTCATGTCCAGCGCGATCGCCCTTCAGAAAACCCAGACCATCGCCTATCTGGGGCCGGAGGCCACCTTCACGCACCAGGCGGCGATACAGCGCTTTGGGGCGAGCCTTCGCTACGCGTCCCAAAAAACCGTTGCCGATGTTTTTCTGGACGTCAGCAAGTTGCGGGCGGATTACGGTGTCGTGCCCGTGGAAAATTCCACCGAGGGCGTTGTAACCCACACCCTGGACATGTTCGTTGAGAGCGACCTCAAAGTGGTTTCGCAGATCATTCTCCCGATTCAATTTTGTCTGGCAGGCCGGGGAACGGCTAAAACCCTCAAGAAACTATACTGCCATCCACAGGCCCTGGCCCAATGCCGCAATTGGGTGCGACTGCATTTGCCGGATGTGGAAATCATCGAGGCCGCGTCGAACTCCCGCGCCGTGGAAATGATCGGAGATGAAAAGCACTCGGCGGCCATCACGGGCGCCCTTGCGGCGGAGCGTTACAAGATGCCCGTCATTGAATGCGATATTCAGGACAGCGCCCATAACGTGACCCGGTTTCTGGTTTTGGGCCGCGTGTGCAGCCCGCCCACAGGCCGCGACCGCACCAGTGTCATGTTCAGCATCGTGGATAAGGTGGGTGCGCTCCATGAATCGCTCGCGCCCTTCCGCAGACATCGCCTGAACATGACGCGCATCGAATCCCGCCCCAGCAAACGCAAGGCCTGGGAGTACTTCTTTTTTGTGGATTGCGACGGCCATTTCAAGGACCCCAAAGTGGCCAAGGCCATCGAAGAACTTCACAAGAGCTGCAACTTCGTGAAGGTTCTCGGTTCCTATCCAGACACCGAGACCGCCAGGGATTAACGGGCGTTAATCGGTCAATATAGGGATCAGGCCGCGATTGGATTTGATGGGGCTTACCAGGGCCAGACAGAGATTCTCGGGCCGCAGAAAATCACGCGCCACCTGGCGGACCTGCGCGGGTGTGACCGCGGAAATGCGATCCTTGATCTTTTCCGATGGCAGTATCCGACCGTATCCCAGCCATTGCTCGCCAATCCACATCATCTGGTTGGTGGTGCTCTCCAGGCTCAATTCCATTTGCCCGATGAGATAATCGCAACCGCGCTGCACCTCGGATTTTGTGGGCGCGCGCTCGGTCATTTTCCTGCATTCCTTCATCACCAGCTTGAGGGTGGGTTGGAGATTCTTGTCGTCCAGTCCGGCCGCGATGGTCAGGGTGCCCGTATCCTCAAAAAAGCCCAGCGAACTGCCGATGGAATAGGCCAGGCCGCGATCCTCACGAATGACTTGAAAGAGGCGCGAGCTCATGTTCTCGCCAAGTATGGTGTTGAGCATTCTCAACGCGTAACGGCGGGGGTCATGGCGCGAACAAGTGCGCACGCCCAGGGCGAACTGGGTTTGCTCGGTCTGTTTGGTAAACAAGCGTAAACGCGGCGCTTTTTGCGCGTTCACCGCGGGCTCGAATGGCTGCGTCGTGCCTGCCGCAAAATGCGGCGCGTATTGTTTTACAGCCTGGACGACATCCTCATGGCGGCAGCGACCTGTAACCGTGACAAGCGTGTTTCCCGCCACGTAATGGGTCTTGAGGTAGCTCAAAAGATCGGCGCGTTGCATGGCCGCCACCGTGGCTTCCGTGCCGGTGATCGACCGGCCCAGCGGATGATCCGGCCAGGTGATTTCATTGAGGATTTCCAGCACATGCTGCTGGGGTTGGTCGAGATACATCGCCAATTCCTCCTTGATGACCATGCGCTCCTTCTCGATCTCGACCGGATCGAACTTCGAATGCAGGACCATATCCATCATCACATCCAGCAGGGTATCAAAACGGTCATGGCAGCCCTTGGAAAAAAAACAGGTATTCTCCTCGCTGGTATAGGCGTTGAGGTCGCCACCAATGCCCTCGACCTCCTGGGAAATGCGGCGGGCGGAACGCTTGCGCGTTCCCTTGAAAAGCAGGTGCTCGATGAAATGGGACACACCGCACAAGGGCGCCGGCTCGTGGCGCCCCCCCACCCCAACCCAGATGCCCATGCTCACACTGGCCATGTGCGACATTTCCCCCGTGGCGACGACCAGGCCGTTTTCAAGACGTGAGACGCGGTACATGGGGTTAAACCAGTTTCGAGATCTGAAGTTCCTGCGGGCTGATGCGCCTCTGGTAATCCAGAATCAGATCGACGGCCTCCTGAACATCGTCCGTGACGGTCAACAAATCCAGATCGTCCGGGCTGATATACTTCCGGGTTTCCATCTGGGTCTTCATCCAGTCCAGCAGGCCCTTCCAATATTTGGATCCAAAGAGGATCAGGGGAAAGCGGGGAATGCGCTCGGTTTGCACCAGCGTCAGCACTTCATAAAGCTCATCGAGCGTCCCAAAGCCGCCCGGCATAAACACGAATCCCACACTGTATTTGACGAAGCACACCTTGCGCGAAAAGAAATAGTGGAAATGCATCGGAACGTTGGCGTAACGGTTTCCGTGCTGTTCGTGGGGCAGTTCAATGTTCAACCCCACGGAAGTCCCTTTAGCCCGGGCCGCGCCGCGGTTGGCGGCTTCCATCACGCCCGGACCGCCACCAGTGATCACCGCGAGCCTCTGTTTGGCGAGTTTCTCACCCAACTCGACCGTGTGCTTGTAATAGGGATCCGACGTGGGGATGCGGGCGGAGCCAAATATGGTGACCGCAGGACCGATCTTTGAAAGCGTTTCAAAAGAATCGACAAATTCCGCCATGATGCGGAACACCCGCCATGGGTCTTCCTTCGTGAATCCAAAGGTGTTGTTATACTGCATGCCCCGGAGCATAAGGGCAGCCTGGCCATTCGACAAGCGGGATGGAGGGGGAAATGGTCGGAGCGACAGGATTTGAACCTGCGACGTCTTGGTCCCAAACCAAGTGCTCTAGCCAGGCTGAGCTACGCTCCGACGATGCAGGCCTATTTTTCGCATGATGGTGGAATAATGCAAGCGATGGTTGCAGATTTTTGGAACCGGCAATTTGCTTGCCAGCGGTGCGAAATTCCCCTATGTTGCGCTTCACTAAAACATTAACCCAAAATCTCCTGAAAACTTTTATGAAGTCGTTGCTTCTTTGCTGTGGTTTGATTCTTTTTGCCGGTCTTCTGACCACCGGCCTGGCTGCGGACACCGCCGTCAAAGGACCCGTCCACCATGTGGTCTGCTTTAAATTCGCGGAAGCCACCACAGCCGAACAGATTAACAAGGTGGACGCTGATTTCCGCGCCTTGAAGTCCAAAATCCATCAGATCAAGTCGCTCAAGGCGGGCACGAACATGAGCCCTGAAAAGCTCAATAAGGGTTTCACACATTGCTGGGAACTCACCTTCAAGAATGCCGCGGACCGGGACGCCTACCTCGTGCATCCCGCCCACAAGACGTTTGGCGGCTCGCTCGGCTCGGTTATTGCCGACGTGTTCGTCTTCGATTTCGTTGCGAAATAACGATTCTTTCTCAGTGAATAACCGCGGCCATGCCGCACCACCCAAATAAAAGTATGTATAAAACCATCATTGGCCTGTTCAGCGCCGCTCTCATGACCGCCTGTGTCGCTCAAGCGGCGGACGCCCCCAAAATCAAAGTCCTGCTGATCACCGGCGACGACGTCGGCGTCCATAAATGGCAGGAAATGTCTCAGGCCACCAAGGACGTGCTGGTGGCCTCCGGCAAATTCGATGTGAAGGTCTGCGAGGATGCCGGTATTTTGGATTCCGCCAGCTCCCTCAAACGCTACGACATCGTTTTTCTGACTTCCTTCAACGCCAGCACCCCCACGATCTCGGATGCCGCCAAGGAAAACCTGATCACCTTTGTAAAGAGCGGCAAGGGCTTTGCCGTTTCGCACCTGGCCAGCGCCTCCTACAAGGAGTGGGATGAATTCAAGAATCTGTGCGGCCGTTATTGGGTGATGGGCAAGTCCGGCCACAACGCGCGCAAGGTCTTCACGGTGAAAATCGCCGACAAGGATAATGCGATCACCAAGGGAATGTCTGATTTCGAAGAGGACGATGAACTCTACGCCAAGTTGCAGGGTGATGCGCCCATCAATGTCCTGGTGACTGCCGAATCCGACTTTAGCAATAAGACCGAGCCGCTGGCGTTCACATTCAATTACGGCCAGGGTCGCGTGTTCCATGAATGCTTTGGTCATGATGGCAAGGCCATCACGAACCCGTCCGTCGCCAAATTGATCGTCAACGGCTGCCAATGGGCCGCCACCGGCAAAGTGGAATAACGCGAGGTTCTTATGGGCAAAATCCACCTCGGTATAAACCTCGAATACGTCCGGCACCACGACAAGTCGATGGAGTGGGCCGTGGAGAAGGCTGCGGAACTGGGCTACACCCATGTGGAACCCATGGTTCACTGGGGTCGGGAATTGCTCAGTGAAGCGGGCTATTTCCACAGCGTTTCGATGCTCGACGACCCGTTGCGCATTCAGCGCGCCTGTAAAAAGGCCGGGGTCAAACTCTCGGGGCTTTCGGCGCACACACCGCTGACCAAGCCGGAGATTGGGGTGGAATATCTCAAGCAGGCCATCCGGTTTGCCGCGGAATGCGGCGCGCCGGTGGTCAATACAGACGAGGGTCCCAAGCAAAAATGGACCACCGTGGAGGAGGATTTCACCCTGATGAAATACACCCTCCAGGAGGCGGCGCTGGTGGCCGAACCGCGCAAGATCCTGATCGGTATTGAGCCGCACCAGCAATACAGCAAGACGCCCGAGGGTCTGGACCGGATTGTCAATCTGGTCAAAAGCCCCTCGATCGGTGTCAATTTCGACACCGGCAACAGCTACCTTTCTGGCCAGGACCCGATCATCTGGCTCAAGCGCGTGAAGAACCGCCTTGTGCATCTCCACGCCAAGGACATTTCCATCGAGCAATCCGGCGCGGAACGCGGCAAGGTGACGGGAACGCCCGTTGGCTGCGCCTGTGGCGACGGCGTGATCGATTGGCAAAAAGTCATCGAGGTATGCCGCACCTGCGAACGGGACATCGTGTTCTCCGTGGAATGCGGAACCATCGAGCAGGCGGAGCGTTCGATCAAACACCTCAAGGGTTTGCTCAAGAAGAAGAGCTAAGGCCCTGCTCGCTCAGAATTCAAAACACCGCTGGCATTGTCCGGCGGTGTTTTTTTTGTACACTTGATAAATGGGGTATATACCCCGGTTTCAATTTGCCGTTTGTGGGCTATATTGGGGCGTGATGGGTGCGAGTGCGAAACATTCAGTATATTATGACGGTACTTGCGGATTGTGTGTTAGTCAGATGCGCCTTCTGAGAAGGCTGGATTGGTTTGATTGTTTTTCGCCCGTGCCCGTCACACAATCCTTCGATCCCTCTTTGCCGGAAGCTCTTCGCGGAAAAGATCTTCAGGCTGCGCTCCATGTTTTGACCGCAGACGGACGCGTTTACAACGGCGCGGAGGCTTTTCGTTTTATGGGCCTGCGCCTGCCTCTGGTGGCGCTTCCCACTCTGGCGCTTTTCCTGCCCGGTATGCTGCCCTTGGCGGCAATGATTTACCGCTGGGTCAGCTCTCATCGCCATCCCCTAAGCCACTGGCTGGATGCGATCCATGCTCGCGATTTGTAGTGCCTGGACTTTTTGGGTTCAGAACCCTGCCAGAATTCTTCGCGATTTTTGAAACAAAGATCGTCTCCACGGGTTATTAAACCATGCGAAACGACATTGATACCCTTCGGAACTCGACAATCCGTCCTGGCTTGGTGAATTCATTCCGCAGCCCAAACTTGCGGCTTCGTCTGGCCTGCGCGCTGACCATCCCCATGCTTGCCCTGGCGACATCTGGCGAGGAATTTAAAGATAAGATAGTCAAAACCTTCGATGTAAAACCGGCCGGCACGTTGATCATGGACGTGGACCGGGGTTCCATTGACATCAAGAGTTCCACTCAAGAGTCGATCCGCGTGGAGGTCGAGCGCAAGAAGGAAGCCTCCAGTGCCGTTGAAGCCGGGGAGTCCTTTAACGCGCATAAAATCACCTTCGATCAGGATGGCAACACGTTGACCATCAAGGCAAAAGGTCCGCGGGAAAACAACGGTCCATGGTGGTCGTTCAAGCGCCAGATTCAGGTGCGCTATACCATCAGCATACCCAGTGAATTTAATGTCGATGTGAAGACCGCCGGCGGCAGCATCTCTGTTGCCGCAATTAAAGGAAACGCCCGCGCGCAGACGGCTGGGGGATCGATCAACTTTGGCAAAATCACCGGTGACGCCCACGCCCAGACCTCCGGTGGAAGCATCGATATCGACGGAGCCACGGGAAGTGTGGAAGCGAATACTGCGGGCGGCTCGATCCAGGTCGGTGAGTCCGGCGGCAAGGTGAATGTCCGCACCTCGGGAGGAAGCATTCGCGTGGATGGGGTTCGGAACGGTCTCGAAGCCAGAACGGCGGGCGGATCCGTTAATCTCCACCGCGTAGGCGGGTTGGTGCATGCGCAAACCTCAGGCGGTTCCATTTCGGCTGAATTCTCGGAGGCTCCGACCGGAGAATGTGCGCTCCAAACCTCCGCCGGAGGTATCGATGTCACCCTGGATCCTTCCTGGGCGCTTGATTTGGACGCCCAAACTTCCGCCGGAGGGGTCAGCACACAAATTCCCGTGACCACCGTGGGCCAACAAAACCGGTCGGCCCTGCGTGGGAAGATCAACGGGGGTGGCCCGCGACTGGAGCTAAGAACCAGCGCGGGCCACATTGAAATCCACAAACGATAAACGGATGGGTTAATGATTCCATACCGTGGGAGAAAACAAAAAGGCCGGGTGTAAACCCGGCCTTTTTACGGAAATAAAGTAATGAGAACTTACTTTAACACATTGATAACCGCTAAGTTATCTAAAATCGTCGATCAGTGCGGGCGCTGCAGACATACGCCCTAAAAACACACACGGCAAACAAACTCTGCATAACTGCACCGATCAGTTATGGGATCAGAGTACCCGAATTCCGTGTCCCCACCAGTCACCAGTACTGGTGACACGCGCAGGAATTCACTTTCCCTTCGGTGGTGCCCATCAGTCGGAAAATACTTTCCCAAGGCCATTCGAATTATCGAGCCATTCCACCATTTCCTCTGATGGCTCTTTAACGTGACAGGCGGAGGCGCTCGTGCAAAATTAACTCTGTTGAAAACGGCAGCGACATCGCGTCAAGGAGCAGAATACCCGCCCGGGCTGAAGCATGCCTATTTCTTTGCGGTGTTCAACGCGCTGTCGTTCCAGATGATTCTCAACAGCCCAATGGTGCTCTATGCCAAATCCCTGGGCGCGACCGCCACCGTGCTGGGGATCATCTCGGGAATGATGCCGCTATTGGTGATTTTTCAGATTCCGGCGGCAAGGCATGTGGCGCGGGTGGGTTATAAAAGGTTCACGTTCGCCGGTTGGGGCACACGGGTTCTGTTCATTTTTGGAATGGCGCTGGTTCCACTGACAGGGGTGTTTCTGAACGCGCCCACCCGGCTGGCTCTCGTGCTGATGTTACTCTTTGGATTCAATCTGTCGCGCGGCATCACAAGTTGCGCCTGGCTGCCGTGGATCACCTCCATCGTGCCGGAGGGTCTCCGGGGCCATTACCTCGCGCGGGAGGCGGCCTGTGTGAATGTTTCGAGCGCCGTGGCCTTTTTGCTCGCGGCCTTCTGCCTGGGGACAAATCCCGCGCCCTGGCAATTTTCGGTCTTGTTCGGCTTCAGCGGCTTGATGGGCGCGGTGAGCCTCAACTCTTTAAACCGCATGCCGGAAGGCGAGACGATGGAGGAAACGCGCGTCTCAACGACTCGGGTGCCCTGGCGTGAAATTGCGGAGTACCCGCCGTTCCGCAAATTGCTTTGGCTGAACGTGGCCTGGTCGTCCGCGTATGGCGGGCTGACGGCCTTTGTGGTGGCCTATTTGAAAACCGAGGCAGGCATGACGGAGCAGGCCATTTTGCTGGTGACGGCCACATCGTTTCTGGGCGGCTGGTGTACTTTATGGTTGCTGGGCGCGCGGCTCGATCCATGGGGAAGCAAACCGGCGCTGAAATTTTCGCTCATCGCCTGGTTGGTGATCATGGCGATCTGGGCCCTGGTCGCGGGCGGCGTGCTCAGAACGTCAATGGCGCTGCTGGTCGGATTGCAGGTGGTCATGGGACTGGCCACATCCATGTTCACCATGTCGAACACGCGACTGGCCATGCTGACCATACCGGTGATGGGCCGAAACCATTTCTTCGCCCTGTTCTCGGTGGTGGGCAGCCTCACCATGGGCATCTCGCCCATCTTGTGGGGAATGATGATTGACGCCTTGAGGCTGGTGCATGTTCGCTGGCTCGGTCTGGAGTGGAACCGCTACAGCATTTTCTTTTGCGCGGTGGAGCTTGTCTTTATTTGCGCCATCGTCATCTGTTTTCGTCTGGAGGAACCCGCAGCGCGAAAACTCGAGGATTTGCTGCGCGATATTTTTCGCGTGCCTCTGCGCCTGGGAAAGCGGCTGATGGGGCAGGATTAAAAAGGTTTGTAACCACCGCCCATCTTTTTGTGTATCCTATCGATATTACTTGATGCAGAGATGGAACCAATGAATACAAACACGACCGCGCCCGAATCAGCCCAGCCCGTGGCTAAGAAACGCAAGTGGCTGAAATACCTCATCATCGGCGCGTGCGCGTTGGTGGCCTTGATCGTCACCCTGGTGGTGGCCGCCGCCATTTATTGGAATCATCTGGTCAAAACCTATGCCACAACCACGGCCCAGCCCCTGCCCAAGGTGGAAATCGCCGCCAATGCCGTGCAGGCTTTTCAAACCAGGCTGGTGGCGTTTCAAGCGTCAATGGATAGCGATAAAATGCCTGAACCCCTGGCGATAACCGGCAACGATCTCAACACTTTCATGGGGAGTATGCCTCCTTTCAAAGACAAACTGTTCGTCGAAATCACCAACAACATCCTACAGTGCCGATTCGCCATTCCGTTGGATAAAACCAACAACAAACAGCTCAAGGGTAAGTTCATCAACGGGCGCATCCTGTTCAACCTGACCTTTCAGGACGGTTACGCCGTGCTCTCCCCCTCTAAAATATTGGCCAATAATACGCCCATACCGTGGTGGCTTTTCAGGCGCATCGCCCGCGAGAATTTCCTCCAGCAACTCTATAATAACACCCCGGCCCTGGAGTTTTTCCAGAATGTCCAGTCGATCGACATTCAGAATAACACGATTCTGATCCATCCCCTGCCCCCACAAAAATAGGGGCCCTGGAAAGCAAACCATTTCAGATGCCACCGGACCAAACAAAGAGCCTCGCGGCTCGCATGAATGTGCCGCTGACGCTTTCATTGGCGGGAGTTGAAAATGACCAACGTGGGTTGGTGGGCGGCAAGGCGGCCAATCTTGGCGTTTTGATACGCGCAAAACTGCCTGTGCCACCCGGTTTCTGTGTGACGGTGACCGCATTCAACCAGTTTCTCGATGCCTCTCCAAATCGTCAGGAATTATTGCGAATCCTGCCCCGGCTTTCGGAGGAACCGCCCGAGCGAATCCGAAACTTGAGCCAGGAGATCACCGACAGTCTTGCCGATGTTGCGATTCCAGTGTTGGTCGAACAGGCCATTCTCACCGAGTGGCGCGAATTTGGAGATGAACGTGTCTATGCGGTGCGTTCCAGTGCAACAGTCGAGGACGCCGCGGACCATTCCTTCGCCGGACTCTTTGAGTCGTATCTTAACGTGCAAGGGCGTGATGCATTGCTGTCCGCGATCAGGAAGTGCTGGCTGTCCCTTTACTCCGCACGCGCGCTGTCTTACCTGGCAAAACTTTCATTACCCGCTGACCAGGTGGGCATGGCTGTCGTGGTTCAGGAAATGGTGCCGGCGGAAACGGCAGGTGTTTTGTTCACCGCAGACCCGGCAACGGGAGATACCAGTCGCCTGGTGATCGAAGCCGCCTCTGGTTCTGGTGAAAACGTCGTGAGCGGCCGGATGACTCCGGAATGCTTTGTCTTGGATAAGGCTTCCATGACTGTCCTGAAACGCACCGCAGGTTCGCAGTCAGGTACCTCCATGGTGTTGGACGATCAAACCGCGCAACAATTGGGAACACTCAGCCAGCGAGTGGAACAGATCCTTCCCGGCCCACTGGACATCGAGTGGGCGCTGTGCGGAGGGGGACTGCACCTCCTCCAAGCACGGCCAATCACGGGCAGGCGCAAAAAAAAGACCTGGGAGGAACGACAGATCTGGACCAATGCCAACGTGGGGGAAACCTTGCCGGATGTAATCACACCGATGACTTACTCCATGCTGATGCCACTCCTTCAGGGGCTTTGCGGCAACTTTTTCAGCCGTCTCGGATACCGTATCCAGGCGGACCAATTGATTGCCCGGATCGGCGGGAGAGTCTATTTCAATGTCAATACGTGCGTGGCGTTACTGAAGCTTCTGCCGGCCGTCAAACCTGAGGACATCGGTGAGATTTTCGGTGGCGCGCAGGAACACGACGCCTGCAAACGGCAAATCCAGCTCGGGCCGGATGACCTCCCGCGTCTTAAATTCAATCCATGGCTTGTAGTACGGCGATTGCCAAAGGTGCTCTTCATGATCATGCGGTTTTATTGGGTGAGAAACACGCAGAGCCTTCAAACACTTCCGCTGCCGCCAAATGATCCGCACTCGTTTTCACCGGAATCCTGTTCCAATGAATTGCTGGTGCAAACGATCCGCGCGACTTTGCCCACGCAGGAGTTGGGCGAAGAGCCGGTTTTAAGTTACATGGGCCTCGGCGCGTTTCATCTCGTGTTGTTGCTTGCCCTCTCGAAACGGTGGTTTGACGCGGAAGGCTCGGCCATTGCGGCTCGCCTGACCACTGGTTTGGGCACCATGGCCCCGGCTCAAGCGGGTCGTGATCTTTGGAACCTGGCGGAGGTTGCGGCGCTGCATCCGGAATTGCGCCGTGCTGTTGCTGAGGAGACGGACTTTGGACCTTTTGAGCGACGACTCCAGTCGATCACCGCAGGCAGGGCATTCCTGGATCAATGGAATGGGTTCCTTTCCCGCCATGGTCATCACACCCGGGGCGAGGTGGAACTGATCAATCCCCGCTGGTCCGAGACGCCGGATGTGGTGCTGGGAATTGTCAGGAATTATCTGGAGATCCTTGCTGGCAATCTCAACACCCCGGCAACCCGCCTCACGGAATTGGGTGAGCAACGCAGGACACTGGAAAAAGAATGCCTGGACCGTTTGAAGAATCCCATAAAACGCGGGCTATTCCGCTGGCTGCTCCGCCACGCCCAACGCGGTGTCGCCATCAAGGAGAACGTGAAGTCTGAATCCGTGCGTCGCCTCAGCCAGGCGCGCCTTCAGTTACTCGAACTCGGGCGTCGATTGGTACCGCTCGGGCGTTGCGCCGATCCCAACGACGTTTTCTTCCTGACCGTGGATGAATTGCGCTCCGAATACCTCTTTGGTTCAGGCGAGGAATTGCGTAAAATCGTGGCCGCACGACGCGCCGAGTATGCGCGATACCAGAAACTCCATCCCCCGCCCGTCGTTTTCGGATGCGGTAATCCAGACGAGTGGCAGCCGGATTTGATTGAAGCGGCCGTGGATCATCTGGAGGGACTGCCCGCAAGTCCGGGAGTCGCCACAGGCCGGGCTCGTGTCCTGTTGGAGATCGATCCCCGTGACCGGGTTCTTGCCGGGGAAATACTCGTGGCTCCCAGCACCGATCCTGCCTGGAGCCCTTACTTCCTGACTGCGGCGGGGATCGTCATCGACCTGGGCGGCATGTTGAGCCATGGCAGCATCCTCGCCCGGGAATATGGGTTGCCCGCCGTCACGAACGTGGGTTCAGCAACACGAATCATTCGCACCGGGGACATCGTCCAAGTGGATGGAAACCGAGGACTCATCCACATTTTGGAGCGCAGTACGCCGCAGTGAATAAACAACCGTCCGGGCTGCAATGGGACCTTTCTGAACATGCGATGATCGGTCAAGTGCCGATGTTTTTGATTTACCGGTTTGGATTTTCGCATTATGCATATGCCCATCAAGTCCCAATGACAGGTTATCGCACATCTCATTGACGTATAAACCTTTACGTCTCACAGAATGGAGTTGTGCGCTTTGGTAACTTTTAAAGTTTACTTTTTGTGACTTTGGTCGAATATTTACCTGGTGATGCGCACCGCATCCTGCTGACCGATTGCCAGCAGGCCAAGTATGATGTCGCCCCTTTTCTGGACACGCTGCGACGCACTGGCAACAAAGACTTCCATCAGCTTTTGGCGTTGTTGGACAAAACAGCCCGACATGGCGTGGTCTGGAATGACTTTAAGACAAAGCGTCTGAAAGGCAACGCGGCCAAGCCGATTTGCGAATTCAAAGCGCGGGGCGGCACGAGGATACTTTGGTTCTTTGATGAGGACGAAAATGCTTTGATTATTTGCACTCACGCTTTCACGAAAAAGAAAGAGACAACACCGACCAGCGAAATCGAGCGCGCACAAGAGCGACGCCGGTTGTATTACGAGCAAGAGAAATCCCAGCCATGAAAATCCCCACTGTAAAATATTTATCCCTCCAACAACAGTTGGACACCGCCCGGGAGAGCTTGGATTACCGTATCGAGTACGTTAAGGAATCCTTTTCCGACGAGCTTTGGCAGGCGATGGAACATCGCGGTTTGAATCAGGTGCAGTTTTCCGCCAAGGCGAACGTATCCAAGCAATTTCTCACCCGGGTGTTTCGCGGTTCAAATTGCACCATTGAGACAATGGTTAAATTATCCGATGCCTTGGGTTATCAACTGAACGTTCATCTCACCCCCAAAGAGTATGAATGCAGCTGGCTCCATTTCCTTCCAAAAGAACCCGAGAAATCCTACGCACAGTTTTGGACGGATGATGATTATCGCGAAGTCAAAGCACAGAAGTCGGAGTTGAAAAATGAAACTGTCCCCGCTGCAGCTTAAGAAATATTTCCTCACAGAACTGGTTGTGAAAGCCATTCCGCCCAATCCAGCGGCAAATCTTCCTGCTGCTTCCGGCGGCATGCGTCTAACGACGAAAGTTCATCACGCCCAAAACAAAGCGAACATCCGTGACTGGCGCGTCGGTTTGCATATTTCCTGCCAGCCTGATGGCCGGGGAAATTGTCCTTATTTGATTGAAATGGACCTTCTTGGTTTTTTTGAGGTGTCGCCCGCAATCAAGGAAGAACATATCAAGACGTTAGTCATGGCTAATGCGCCCGCTTTGCTTTATGGAGCCGCCCGCGAAATGGTGCTCCAAATCACCGGTCGTGGCCCGAATGGGCCATTCATGCTGCCAGCCGCAACTTTCATCGACGAGGTTTCCACTCAAAACCAGAACGCGGCTCATGCCGTTTCTGTGCAATAGACCTGTTCAAATCACGCTTTCGCCAGAAGGCCGCTATTGCGGAACCAGTGAAGGCACATGGCAATCACGAATGCCCTTTCACGGCGTCAACTCCTCGACACCCGCAGACCAGCGCGGCAGTTGGACTCGCGCGTTGCCCCCTTCAGTCTGAATCTCGCTCTCAGCGATTCACACTGCGTCGCGTTCGGCAAGTGTGTGGCGGGCCTTGAGGTCGTCAGGTGCGACGATCTTCAACTCTCGCCCTAAAACACGTCCATGTGCATCAAATGGCCATCGGCCCGGTCAACAGGTTGCACACAGCAGGCCATTGGCGCTGGAGATGGACCGCTGCAATACCCCGCTCACAAAAAAAGGTCACCTGTTTGTAACCTGAATGCCACCTGGGGGGTCACTAACGGCATGATCCACCCTTTCCAAAGGTCAGGGATGGCGGGACGGTCGTGCCGCCTGTGGCAGAGCGTATGTTTCGTTCTGCTGGTGGAGCTATTGTTTCCTGGAATATCGCAGGCTGGCGGCCGGCAATTGGCCCTGGCGGCAGCAGCGGCGCCCTTATTCCAGGAAACCAATGTCTGGAATGTTCATTTAATATTCACCGCCGAGCAATGGGCGGCCATGGAACCCAAACGTATTCAAGGCGGTTTTGGAGGATTTGGCGGTCCCGGAGGCCCGGGCGGACCAATGGGTGGGTCAATGAGTGGTCCAATGGGTGGACCTGGTCGTCCCGGCGGTTTTGGGGGTCCCATGGCGGGACCGGGTAATCCAATGCGCAGTTCAACGAATGGACCCAGTGGGCCGATGGTGGGCGGTCCCGGCGGTCAGATGGGTGGTCCACAGCGCGGAGGCCCTCCCGGCGGGGATGATGGAGGGGGAATGACGCTCCGCAATCCCAACGCAAAACGCAATGGCCTGGCAGGCATGTTGGGGATCGATTTTGTGTGGGCCAAAGCCGACCTGGAATTCGATGGGCTGAAGTTTGAAAACGTCGCAGTTCGTTACAAGGGCAACGGCACTTATATGGGATCCCAGCGACAATTAAAACGCCCCTTGAAGATCGATTTGGACAAGAACGTTCGTGGCCAGAATTTGCTGGGAGTCACGAAGCTGAACTTCGGCAATTTGGTGGCCGATCCATCCTGCGTGAGCGATACCTTGTCGTATCAACTGTTTCGCGAAGCCGGTGTGCCATCCCCTCGAACCGCCCACGCGAAAATTTATCTCACTGTCCCCGGCAAATACGATCACCAGCTTCTGGGCCTCTATGTCATGGTGGAAAACGTGGATGCAATGTATGCCATTTCACGCTTTGGCCTGAAGCAGGGGTTGATCATGAAACCCGTGACGCCCAAACTCTTTGAGTATCTGGGCGAAGACTGGTCGGCCTACGCGGGGATTTATGATCCCAAGACGCGCGCCTACCCGGAACAGCAGCGCCGGGTAATCGAGATGGCGAAACTGGTTTCGAGCGCCGATGATGCGACGTTTCAGGCCAGGATTGGGGATTTCCTGGACTTGGACGAATTCGCGCGTTTCCTGGCCGTCACCGTTTATCTCTCCACCATGGACAGCATTCTGGCACAGGGACAGAACTACTATATCTATCTCCATCCGGTTTCGAACAAGTTCAAGTTCATGCCGTGGGACCTGGACCACTCCTTCGGCGATTTCCCCATGATCGGATCTGCTGAAGGGCGCATCAACCTCAGTCTGGTTCATCCTTATGTGGGGAAAAATAAATTATTGGAACGCATGCTCGCCTTCGAAAAATTTAAATCACTCTATTTGGGCTACCATCGCCAATTCCTTGATACCGTGTATCAGCCTGAAAAGGTGCAACGCCAATTGGATCAAATCGCCGGGCTGGTCCGCCCCACTGTAAAAGAGGAATCTGAGGCAAGACTCAAGCGGTTCGAGCAGGCGGTTTCCGATAAGCCAATTCCCGCCGATTCAAACGATAACAACCCCTTCAGAGGCTTTGGCCCATTCGGGGGAACGCCCAGTCAAACCAAGCTCTTTATCACGAAACGCGCCGCCTCTGTAGCTGAACAACTGGCCGGCAAATCCACGGGAATGATCATCGAGCGCGGAGGTTTCGGGCCGCCCGGTGGTGGACCTCCAGGAGGCGGACCCCCTCCCGGAGGTGGCATGCCGGGTGGTCCCGATGATGACCAGGATTTCGGACCGCCAATGGAAGAAATGCCTTTTTAATGGTGAGGCCCGGGATGTATAGCCGCCGAGTAATTACAAAATCACAATAACGCACGCATGCAAACAAACTCATTAACCATGAATCAATTCTGGACCATGGGCACAACCACCGCGCTTCCAGGTTTCGCCCTTAATCTCGTATTGGCCGCCGTAATGGCGTTTCTGGTCGGCCAGGCTTACATCCGGTTTGGTCATGCGCTGTCGAATCGCAGGGCCTTTGCGCGGAATTTCCTTTTGCTCACGCTGACCACCACCTTGATCATCAGCATCGTAAAATCTTCGCTGGCGCTTTCGCTGGGCCTCGTGGGCGCGCTCTCGATCGTCCGCTTTCGTGCCGCCATCAAGGAGCCTGAGGAACTGGCCTACCTGTTTCTGGCCATCAGCATTGGCCTGGGCCTTGGCGCTGATCAGACGCTGATCACCTGCGCCGCCTGTGCGATCATCCTTCTGATTGTGGGGGTGCAACACTTTTTCCGCCGCACTCCCGCGCAGCCCAACCTCTATCTCACCGTGAGCAGTCCTGGGCCTGACAAGGTCACCGCCGGACAAATACTCGAAGCGTTCAAGGAATCCGGCGCCAAGGCGAGCCTGAAGCGTTTGGACGAAACGCCGGACAGATTGGAGGCCTCCTTCCTTGTGGATTTTGAAGGGGTCAACCAGATGGAGGATTTCAACCGGTCGCTGCGCGAGTTGAATGGTCAGGTCACGGTGAGCTATCTGGAGGAGCGCGGTCTGGCCTTGTGAGAGGTCTTGAGATGATGAACAAAATTCCATTACTGCGCTACGAGCGAAAGTTCGTTCCCGACGGATTCACCCAGGAATCATTACTGGGGCTGGTGCGCCGCCATCCGGCACTTTTTCGTGAAGTCTATCCTGAGCGCTGCGTGAATAATCTCTACTTCGATACCCAGGATCTGCGCCATTATACGGACCACGTGAACGGCGCGGCCAACCGTGTGAAAATCCGCGTGCGCTGGTATGGAGATTTCCACGGGGAGAATGAACATCCCGCGCTGGAGTTCAAGATTCGCCATGGCGCCGTGGGACGAAAGGTGACTTATCCCCTGCCCGCTTTGGACCTCGACGGCGAATTCGACCGCGCGCAGTTTGAGAAGGCACTGGGCGCTTTGCCCGCCATGGTGCGCTACCAAATGCGCGAGCATGTGCCCTGGGTCGCGAACCGTTACCGCCGACGCTATTTTTGCAGTGGCGACCGCAAAGTGCGGCTCACGGTCGATTGGCGGATTGAATCCATGGACGCCCGGCATTCAAGCGTTCCATTGCGTCCCATGCACTCAGCAAATCCCGGGATGGTTTTGGAATTAAAATACGATCCCACGGATGCGGATGATGCAGCGGAGATTGCCGGGAAGTTCCCCTTCCGCCTGACGCGCTTCTCGAAGTATGTGCGAAGCATCGAGAGTCTGTGATTCTTGATTCCGTGCGCTCCAGATAAGGCCGGAACGCATTCGCCGCCATCACACGCGCCCGGTATTCACACAAAAAATCTGGTTCCACTTCTCCGCTCCCGTCGCAACAGGACGTAGATACGCAACACTGTGGCCGTCGGGTGAATAAACGCACGCAAATGGCAGCGGCGCGCCCTCTTCGGTGCCGCGAGGAGTCAATCGCGCGCAACGCCCGGTATCCACTGCCACTTCCATCACGCTCTGGTCGGCAATAAACGCAACACGCGCACCAGCCGGACTCCACGAAAATGCCGAGGCAATGCTCCAGGGCAGATCCGTTACTTGAACTGGCTCTCCGCCATTTGGTGAAATAGTCCAGAGCTGCACAATGCCCGCGTTGTCCTTCATGAGAAAACCGATGCGCGTGCCATCTGGCGAACTGCGCAACCAATGCCTCGGCCCCTGCAATCCGGGATGCACGCGGTCTTCGGTGAACGTGAGTCGGCGCTGCTCCGCACCTCGCGGCGGAAAAGGCCGTCGCGTGGACGTTCCCTCCAGTGGACCCTCGCCGGGACGCGTCATATCCTCAGGTAAATCGACCAGGAACACTTCTGAGATCGTTTGCCCCTTGGATGTGACCACATGCCCCTGAAACGCAAGGGACTTGTTTTGCCAGCTGCCGTCCGGTTTACGGTAACCGTTCGTGCCCACCCAGCCTTCCTCACAGGCGCGCATGATTTCATCCGAACCGGGTCTGGGATGAGCGGTAACGCGAACGGCGAGCACAGAAAAAAACGCCCCATCGTGATTGCGCGGGTAACTTCTGGGCACCTGAACCGCCCCCGCTGGAACACTCACCCCAATCGTCCGCAGGTTCATGTCTTGTGCCGGTGTTTCAGTGGCGAATGGCGCGAGCACATGGTCTTCATACGTGAAGCTGACCCATTTCCCGTCTCCGCTGAACACATGCACATGCGAGCCCCCCCGCAACGCCCCGGCAGTAAACGGAGGCACGATGTTGCAGGCGTCCAGATTCCGCGCGGCACCTGGCTTATTGCAATCCACTAACACCCCACGCCGATGACAGGCCCCGTAGCTCCACTCCTTATCTGGGTGTTCCGGCCCATGGATAAACACCACCTGATTTTTTTGCGGATGGAACGTGACGACTCCGCAGGCCGCTTCGTGGCGGGATTCGTAGAGCAAACGCATCTCGCGGCTTTGACCATGCACGCATTCGATACGTGTCCCGTCAAAGACCGCGTCCGAAGCGCGAACGTCATATACGATCCACTGCCCATCCGGCGACCACACGCCAGTATTGGTCAGCATGTGTCCGCACGCCTGATGCGTAATCTGCCGCTCTGCCTGAAAAGCGTCTTCGACAATCCCCTTCATATGGACCCGCGGTTAATGTGAACCTTGCATGGTGGCGCATGCTAATAAACCCCGTGTCATATGGCCAACCATTTGCAGTGTAAGGTCGGGGTGCAGGACGAAAATTCGCAGATTAATGGAATAATCCAGAAAAATAGAATCGGAAAAGATTTATGGGAGTCCGGGGCTTTCAGCGTGCCAGGGAAAGAGACAATGGAAATCTAAAAACGTGCGCGGGGGATTTCCCAGGAGAAAATGACTGGAGAAGGGATCTTGAAAAACTGTGAACGAACATCCGAGGTCCGTTCCTTTGGTCGCCCATGAGGCAACGAGGACATGTCCCGTAGTGCGCGCCTCATTGCCTGCCTGCCACTACGAAACCGAAATACTTCCTTAATTGTAGATTATTACCACATTGCCACCTGAGATGGTGATGCTTGCAATGTTTAGAGCTGTTCCTGAACGAATACGGTAATAATGCATATTACCCGATGCAGGGGCTGATATTGTCTTTGTCGCAAGATTCAGGGTCTGACCCGCCGCGTCCGTGAACGGACCCGTGACGGATTCCGATGATTGCAATATGAGAGATGCAACTGCTGCTGTTGGAGCCGTAACGTTACTCGCATTAAGAGTCACCGCAGTTTGTGCCAGCAGTCGGCCATTCACCGATGCGCCAGTGCCAACGCTGATGGATGTTTGAGAAAGGACAATCCCCTCAAAGTGAGCGGTTGTTCCAATGGAGACAACACCGAAGGACTGCCAAAAGATGTTCTTGGCCTGCGCACCGCCCGAAAGAATGACTTTCTTACCGTTTGCGACGGTTATACCGCCTGATATTTGGAATACCCAGACATCGTTAGGTCCACCGTTTAGAGTGACATCCGATGATATCATGACATCCGTGCCCCACTTGTATAGACCGGGCACAAGCGTTCGCCCGCCAATCTCACCCGATCCCAACTCGATGAAATCAGGCGTGGTTCGTCCGGCGGCGTCCGTAAATGCGGTTTGCATATCGCCAATGGCCGTGGTCAGCCTGGATGGGGTTGGATCCGCATAATCCGGCGTGTAAACTTTTCCGGTAACCTGCGTTGAGGTCGCAAATGGACTGGATGCGGTAAGGATTAGTGAAAATCCAGTGACGCCAGTCGCGCCAATCGGACTAACTCCAATATCTCCAGTAATCGCGGAATTAGGAACTGTTGAGATTCCTGATTTTGCCAGAATCGCAAAATTGCCTGCCGTTCCAAGGTTCACCGGCGATTGCACCGCATCCACCTCATTACTCAGGTACATCGCGGCAACCGCAAGGGAAAGCCCCATGAGGAACCGCTTGTTTATAATCATACCAATTCGAGTTTTACATGTTTTCATCATTATATACTGCTGCTATTCAGATTAATTCAATCTGAACTTGAAAGTGTATCACATAAGAACATCTTCAACCTAAGGTTATCTCACTTTATTTTCCTCGACACCTCGCAGGAGTAAAATTTGAATCGTTTCTTTTGATGGCGGAACTAATGTAAATGGATTGTGAGTGACACTTTACAGGCTCCGACTCCGGCTGAATGCCGCGCCACGCAGGTGGTGACGGTGGCGGCCTCTTTTTTGACACCGTTCATGGGATCGGCGGTTAATAT
This sequence comes from Verrucomicrobiia bacterium, assembly GCA_963664225.1. Classification (GTDB taxonomy): domain Bacteria; phylum Verrucomicrobiota; class Verrucomicrobiia; order Limisphaerales; family UBA1319. Next base: position 4,196,609 of record OY760937.1, on the reverse strand, counting down.
TGCGCTGCCTTCGATCGGTGCGGAGTTCAAAATGGATGCCATGCTCCTGAGCTGGGTGGCCACCGCGTTCCTCATCACCGCGGCGGTCCTGCTCGTGCCGTTTGGAAAATGGGCCGATCTGTATGGGAGACGGCGGGTGTTCCTGCGGGGCATGGTCATCATATCCCTCGCCTCGTTCGGCCTGATGTTGTCAACGTCCGGCTGGATGCTCATTGCATTGCGCGCATTTCAGGGAATCGGCTCCTCGATGATTTTTGCCACGAGCATGGCGATTCTCACTGGAGCCACCCCTCCGCCACAACGTGGCCGGATGCTGGGAATCAATGTGGCCTCCGTTTACCTGGGACTTTCCATGGGTCCGTTTCTGGGCGGGATGCTCACGCATCAATTTGGATGGAGAAGCATCTTCTTCGTGAATTTCCTTATTGGCATTTGCGCGTGCGGGCTGGTTGCCTGGAAGGTGCGCGAAGATGTTCCGAAGCCGCGAAACGAACGGTTCGACCTGGCTGGTTCCCTCCTCTACAGCGTTTCGTTTGTCGGTTTGATGCTGGGCATGTCACGCATCACCACCTGGAGCGGCTTGATGACGGTTCTTGGCGGAGCGCTGGTATTGGGCCTTTTCCTGATCCGGGAAGCGCGGATTTCAAACCCCGTTTTGGACCTGCATTTGTTCCGCAACAACACGGTCTATGCCATGTCCAACCTCGCGGCATTGATCAACTACAGCGCCACCGCCGCAGTGACTTTTCTCCTCAGCCTCTATCTCCAGGACATTCTGCGCCTGACCTCCCAACGCGCGGGTCTGATGCTGGTGATTCAACCCGTTGTGATGGCCCTGCTGTCGCCCGTGGCTGGAACGATGTCCGACCGTTTGGAACCGCGCCATGTGGCTTCGCTGGGGATGGGATTCACCGCCACCGGCCTTGCACTGTTCGCGCTGCACCGCAGCCCCTTGACCACCAATTTCATCCTGGCGAACCTCATACTGCTTGGGATCGGCTTTGCGCTCTTCTCATCACCGAACACGAATGCCGTGATGAGTTCGGTGGGCAAGGAATGGTATGGCATCGCCTCAGCAACCCTGGGTACCATGCGGCTCACAGGCCAGATGTTCAGCATGGGAATCGTGATGCTGATCTTTGCCGTGAAAATGAAAAGCGATGTGCCCGCCGCCAGCCAGGCCCCGGAATTCGTGACGAGCATGCGTCTGGCCTTCAGCGTATTCGCACTGCTCTGCTGCGCGGGCATCTTCGCCTCGCTGGCGCGTGGCAACCTGCGTGTGGCGCGCCAACAACCATAAGGGATCAGTCCGTCACTTTTCGCGGCTCAATCCATTCGCCTGGGCATCTTCCCATTCGATGTATTGAAACAAGCTGGTGAAACGACCCGCCAGTTTTCGCTTAAAAATCAGGTTCAGCCGCGCTTTGAAGGCGTGTTCCAATCCGAGCAATCCGGTTTTTCGTCGAATGCCTTTGGTAAAGGAATGCAGCTTATCTTTCCAAATCGGCCCCTTGGCACAAAGCGCTTCTGCCACGCGCGCCTGAATATCGGCGGTTTGGGATTGCAGCCCCTTTTCCCAGGCCTTCAGTTCGGAATCCATGTTCACCCCGTTCTCCTGGCAGCCCACGATAAAGCGATGGATCTCGGCAAAGTAATTGGGCCAGTTTATGGGGTATTGAAGCAACCGTCCACCCACGGCCTGGCGCACTCGCAAATAATCGTTGTAAATACTGCCCGGAATCGTGATGGCCTTGACGGGCGAACAATCGAAAAAGATATCCTCGCTTCCCCCAAGCTCCTTCACAAATCGATGCCGCAGGTCGCCTTTCTTAAGAACGAAGCTGCGGCCATTGCTGTTTACCCGGGACGAGGCCACGAGTGCCTCATCAAAAAACAAGACACTTTCTGCATACGCCACCGCTTGATAACCCAGCGTGTAATCCGGCGAAACTGGCGGGCAAAGGCGATGCATCGCGCCGTTCCTGATTTTGTCGCACAGGGAGCGATGGAACCCCGAAAAATGTCCAATGGGCAGATATCGGGAGACCGCATCCAGATCGTGGTGGGCGATCTGCTCAAGTATTTCGTTGGGCCGCATTAGACGCACAGCGCCCGTTGTTTTTGGACGATCCACGAAAGTCATCGTTCCTGTGTCATCCAGCCAATCCACAAGCCAACGAAGACATTCCGGTCGCTCCTTTTCCGTCGCGCGATGAATGCGCTCCAGCGACCGCAATTTGAAGGCCTGTTTATCCTCCAGGATGAGCAGGTATTCGCCACGCGCCTGGGCAAAACCGTTGTCCCAGTTGTCAGGCATGGATAAATTTCCAGTGCGGTGATAACGCAACCGAGGATCGTTAAACCTGGCCACCACCTCGTGCGTGGCCTCGCCATCATCGTTGTCGCATACGATAAGCTCGAGGTCGGAAAAAGTCTGGCGAAGCACACTCTCGATGGCGCCAGCCATCAGAAAACTGCGCCCTTTGGTTGGAATAACCACGCTGAAATAGGGGGTTTTCATAAATAGTTTACGACCTCAAACCCAACTCTTCGCTTCCATTTTGCGTTCTTATTTTCTCCCATTAATGGACCGTGGACATGGCATGTTTCCGATATTACCCAAACAACTCTGCTCATCAAAATCTGGATTGGCAATATTGGAATAAAATTCCATTAACAGCCATCCGGGCTGCTGATTTTAAATAGAATGAACTCCGCAATACGGCCCGCCTGAACACGCCAGGAGTAGTGTTCCATCATGCGCGTGCGGAGGCGGCTCCCCCGTAAGCGCAAGTCCAGTCGCGGCCATTTCGAGAGCCGTTGCAGCAGGGTCGGCATGGTCCTCGCAAAATCGCCGTCTTCCAGATAGAACGCGTCCTCTCCCAACACATCATCCACGCCCGCAAGCCGGGTTGTAAGAATCGCGCGTCCGGCCATGGCGTATTGAAATACTTTCGATGGAAAATTGTTTTCGTTGCCCCAACCGCACGGGCGGGGATTAACCAGCACGTCCCAGCTTTGAGCCAGCGCCAGGCAATCGGCTGGATGATCGAGCAAGCCGTGATATTTGAGCCGGGAATGCTTTTGCGCCAATTCTTCAATCACCGGACCCAACCGGCCGTATCCGCAAACATGCAGTGTCGCCAGGAGGTTTGCTCCGAGAAACGCCTCGACCAGCGGCAGAATTCCGGAATGGGCCGCGAGCGCGCCAAAATAGCCAAAAGCAACTTCGTCGTGTTTGTCGGGCGGAAAATCCGCAGGCGCCCAGGCCGGATCGCAGCCTCCGGGCATCCACAACCACGGAATCCGGTTCGCATCCCAAAACCACTTTGTATCACGGCTCAGGGCAATGGCGCCATCGAACAGCCGCAACATTTCCTCGTCGGGATATACAAGCGGTTTGAATCGGTAACGCAAGCGTTTGGTCCAGGACATGGGATGTCCAAGGGTCGAGCTGTCCGCAAAAAGCACAATCAATTTCGGGCGTCGTTTCCGACGCTCCAGCCACCGAATGAAGCCGTTGTAAACAGGCGAGAGATTGTAAACGAGGATCGCATCGGGAACCCAGCCCTCGCGCTCCCATTGTTGGTAGGCACGGATCAGACGCCACAGGCCAAGCCGCCGATGGATATGCTCCGGCTTGCGATCCAGCAAAACCAGCGAATGCGGCAGTCCCAGGGATTTGGCCGCATCGAGCGTTGCAGGCGGTTCAACGGGCAGGACGCCGACCGAACGAATGTCCCAACCTTCCGGAAACGCTCGCATCAATCCGGTCTCGAAGTTGTGTCCCGCCGGGTTTAATCCCGGGTGCAGATGCTGCATTCCCGGGGGGAAAGCGAAACCCAGATACAGCAGGCGCGCGCTCATGGGATCATTTCGTAGCGGTGGGTTCGGTCCCGTCGAGAAAGGTCACCGTGTGGCGATGATATTTTTTCGCCATCACCCATCGTCCCGGGGAAAAAAATCGCTTCCTCTGCCCGTTGGGCGTGATCGGCGTGGAAAAAATGCGCTCAAAGAATTTTAACAGGCGTTCGCGATCGAAATACTCATTGGGCTTGTCCTGATGAAAATATGGCTGCCGCGCGTATTCCAGATATTTGGCGTCGTCGCGGTCCAGTTCGATGACCTTTTCGATCAACGCCTCATCGCTCGGGAAATCAACCCGGTTGAGAAAACTGCGCGGATTAAAATCCCGGCTCACCAGCGGATCGCCCCAATAAATGGGCAGGCAACGGGCATGCATGGCCTCGTAAAGTTTCTCCGTCGTGTAACCCGGAATGGACATGTTTTCAAATGCGATGTTGAACTTGTAGGCCCGCAGGAATTCCAGCTTCCCTGCAGACCAACCGGGAATGGGCCCGCCAATATTGTTGAGCAGGCGTCCCCCGGAATCGACCTTCTTGTAACGGGAGAGTTTTTGAAAAAACTGCACCCGGTTCCCGTTCTTGCGCCGATTGTGGCCGCTGACCACAAACGAGCAAAACCGCGATTTCCCGGCCAGTATTTCTTCAGGCTTCTCGCCACCCCTGATCAACGGTTCCGCTCCGCCATACAGGACATAAAACGGAAGCCGGCAATGACGCGGGTCATCGAGGTGATGACAGGTCAGGGCGTAGTCGCATACCGAGTAGTCCGGCGCGTTGGATTCACCCGTAAAAAAAATCCGCACCCCGGTGTGCAGTTTGTGCTGTTGGCCAAACAGATCGTAAATCAAGAAATCCGGCTGGTCGCAAATACACAGGTCGAACCGGTCCTTCAACAGGTTGTAGAAAAAATTGTCCACCTTGTTGAATCCAGGGTGGAAATCGCAAAAATCAATGAGCACGCGCGGCTTCATGGCAATCCCATCCACCAGGCACCATACCCGGGCAGCAGTAATCGGCCAGAACGCGCGTTTTTCGCGGTCCAAAACTGTATTATTCGATGGCCCGCGAGGCGGGCCGGATCGAGCGCGCTCGTGTTCAGCATGCGCTTATCAATAGGCAAACTCCCCGTGAAAAGCAAGAAAGGCGCGCGGCGACCGTTGCCGCACGTGCAATAAATTCTTTTCTACCGGCGTAAATTTGCGTTAATTAGGGTTTGGTTTAGACGATCAAGGTTTGGAAACTGACTTATGAAAATTGTTTTAGCGTATTCGGGCGGACTCGACACTTCGGTGCTGCTCTCGTGGATCAAGGATAAATATCAGGCGGAGATGATCGCCTTTTGCGCCGATGTCGGCCAGGAGGACGAGCTCAAAGGCCTGAAACAAAAGGCGATGAAGACGGGCGCGTCCAAGCTCTACATCGACGATTTGAGCGAGGAATTCGCCAGTGACTTCATCTTCCCGATGATGCAGGCCGGGGCGATTTACGAGGGCCAGTATTTCCTGGGCACCAGCATCGCCCGTCCATTGATTGCCAAACGCATGGTCGAAATCGCGCGTGCGGAGAAGGCGGATGCCGTCGCGCATGGCGCCACCGGCAAAGGCAACGACCAGGTCCGTTTCGAACTGACCGTCGCCGCCCTGGCCCCCGAGTTGGAAGTCATCGCCCCCTGGCGCGACGCCTCCTTCCGAAGCGAATTTCCGGGACGGGCCGAGATGATCAAATATTGTCAGGACAAAAAAATCCCGGTCGAGGCCAGCTCCAAGAAGCCCTATTCCATGGACCGCAACCTCCTGCATATTTCCTACGAGGCCGGCATCATGGAGGATCCCTGGATGGATGCCTCGGATCCCAAATACAAGGAAATGTACAAATTGAGCGTCTCTCCCGAGGACGCCCCCAACAAGTCCGAGTATGTGATCCTGGATTTCGAGCAGGGCAATTGCGTCGCGGTCAACGGCAAACGCATGAACCCGCTGGGCGTGATGAAAACGCTCAATCGTCTCGGCGGCAAGCACGGTGTCGGACGTGTCGATATGGTGGAAAACCGCTTCGTGGGCATGAAATCCCGCGGTGTTTATGAGACCCCCGGCGGCGCAATCTTGCATTTCGCCCATCGCCAGATGGAGTCCCTGACCATGGACCGCGAGGTCATGCACCTGCGCGATTCCCTGATCCCCCGCTATTCCGAACTGGTTTACTACGGATTCTGGTTCGCTCCCGAACGCCTCGCCCTGCAGGCTCTGGTGACCGAGAGCCAGAAAAACGTGACCGGCACCGTCCGTGTGAAGCTCTACAAGGGCAACATCATCACGGCCGGCCGCAAATCCCCCGTGAGCCTCTACAACCCCCAGATCGCCACGATGGAGGCCGACCCCACCCAGGCCTACAACCAGGATGACGCCACAGGCTTCATCCGTTTGAACGGCTTGCGATTGAAAGTGGCGGCCAAGGTTCATGCCGCCGCGCGCAAGGGCAGGAAATAGCACGCCCCATAAAATAATGTATTCTCGAGACGGCGGCTCAAAAGGCCGCCGTTTTTGTTTTATCACAACCGCAGTCCTTTTCACCTGACAATCAAACACCCTGCCTCTATGAATGAGCGCCGCTGTTCCGTGTGGCACGGAGCGGTTGATTCGATACTGTGAGTGATCGCCTCGAGCCGACCCTGTTGTCCGTCCGTAGCGTGACCCGCCAATTCGGGGGGCACACCGCGGTCGACGCCGTTTCGTTTGATTTGCCTGAAGGTTCGCTCGCCGCGCTGATCGGCCCCAATGGCGCGGGTAAAACGACACTGTTCAATCTGATCGCAGGCGCACTGACGCCAACCCGGGGCGAAATCCTTTGCGCAGGCGGCAGGATTGCTTCCTCCCAAAACGCCTGTGCCTTGGGCATTGCGCGCACCTTTCAAAACGTGCGTTTGTTTCCCAACATGACCGTTCGCGATAATGTCATGACGGGCATGGGCCAGACCGGTTTCTTGCGCGCCTGCCTCCCCACCTCGCGTGCCTGGCACGAGGAACGGCTGAGAATGAAAAAGGCATTCTACCTTTTGCAGGAGGCCGGTGTTCACGCCCTGGCCGACCAACCCGCCGGGGGAATTCCATTTGGACAGCAGCGACTCGTGGAAATCGCCCGTGCCATGGCCTTGAAACCGCGCCTGCTGCTGCTCGACGAACCGGCGGCGGGCCTCAACGCCACCGAGACTGCGGCTCTGGGCAGCCTCATCCGACGCCTCCATAACCAGGGCACGACCATCCTGCTGGTCGAGCACGACATGAGTCTGGTGATGAACCTCGCCCATCGCGTTTTGGTGCTGGATCGGGGGGCGTTGATTTTCGATGGCGCGCCAACGGAAGCTCAGCGGGATGAAAAGGTCTGCATGGCTTATCTGGGAGTCGGAGGTAATTCATGCAATCCATGCTGAAGGTAATTCATTTGTGCTCCGGCTACGGACCGCTGCGCGTCCTGCACGGCATCTCGATGAATGTTCAAAAGGGGGAGATCGTGGCCCTGCTCGGGGCCAATGGCGCGGGCAAAAGCACGTTGCTCAAAACCATCGCCGGACTGGAACTGCCCCAGGAAGGGCGCATTCAACTCGAAGACCGTGATCTCGCAGGTTGGCCCGCGCACCGGATTGCGGCCCAGGGCCTGGCTCTCGTGCCTGAGGGACGCGGACTCTTCCCCGGCATGTCGGTCCTCGAAAATTTGCGGATGGGCGGCTACGCCCAAAAAATCCGGGGCGCGGAAATGGCCCTGCGCGTGGACCAGGCCTGCGAGCGCTTCCCGGATTTGAAGGCCAAACTCCAGGACCGCGCAGGCAGTTTGAGCGGCGGTCAGCAGCAGATGCTGGCGCTGGCCAGGGCGTTGACCGGGTCTCCGCGTGTTCTCCTATTGGACGAGCCGTCCACCGGCCTGGCGCCGCTGCTCGTGGCCGCGATGTTCAATCAAATCCGACAGCTCAGGGACTCAGGCCTGGCCATCGTGCTCGCGGAGCAAAACGTTCAAGGCGCCCTGCGCGTTGCGGACCGCGCTTACGTGCTCAAGAATGGCCGTGTGGTCATGAATGGTCCCGCCAAAGACCTCATGGACTCAGACGAAGTACGCCAGACCTATCTGGGCCAGTAAAGCCTGCGCGGTACGGGTTCCATGCAGGAGTTTGTTGAGATTGTGCCGTTCGGAAATAATTTCGCGTGACAGTCATAAAGACGATCTCTACCGTCCGCGTCGGCCCTTAAAACCATAATCACCATGATCAAGCACTCGATCCATAAGTTCTTAACGGTGGGCGCTGCCCTTCTCATAATCCTGTCGGTCCGCGCCGAAGAGGCGATCAAAATCGGCGGTTTATTCGACCTGTCGGGAAAGGCCCAGCAAATCGGCGCGCCCACAAAGGAAGTGGCGCAAATGATGGTGGATCGCATCAATAAAAGCGGCGGCCTAAATGGACGCCAGATTGAACTCATCGTGGCCGACACGCAAAGCGAGCCTTCGCAGGCGGTCGTGGCGCTGAAACGGTTACTGGGCAAGGACAAGGTGGTGGCCGTCATTGGCCCCACAACCACCGGGGCGGCCATGGCCTGCATGAACGCCATCGAGGAGGCCAAAATCCCCATGGTGGCCTGCGTGGGTGGAGACGCGCCGGTGAATCCCGCGCGCAAATGGGTCTTTAAAACTCCCCAGCGCACCAGCACGGCGGTCGAGCGGCTTTACACCCATCTCAAGGAAAAAGGCCTGACGAAGATCGGCGTCCTCACCGCCTCCGACAAATTCGGGCAGGAAGGAGAGGCCTGCCTCAAATCCATGGCCGCGAAATACGGCATCGAAATTCTGGCCCAGGAATCCTTCGATCCCAACGACACGGACATGGCGGTGCAATGGATGAAACTGGCTTCCGCCAAACCCCAGGCCATCGTGGTTTGGACCATTGGCCCGGCGGGAGCGATGATTGCAAAAAATGCCAGCCAGAACGCATCCGATATACCGTTATTCCAATGCCACGGCCAGCCGGATGCCGCCTATGTGAAGCTGGCGGGCGAGGCGGCCAATGGGACCGCGATGCCCTCCACAAAACTCATGGTGGGAGATCAATTGCCCGAGAATGATCCCCAACGAACTGTGGTGCTGGATTTTGCAAAAGAATTCCAGAATCGCAAAATCGGCGCCATGAGCACCCATTCCGGCTATGCCTGGGATGCCGTGCAAATTGTGTTTGAAGCCCTCAAAAAAGCCGGTACTGAACCCAACGCCCTGCGCGACGCGATCGAAAAAACCAGTGGCTATGTCGGCGTGAGCGGCATTTACACCCTCAGCCCCACCGACCATTGCGGTCTGGATATCAATTCACTGGTGATGGTGAAAGTGGAAAATGGGGAGTGGAAACTTGTGAAATAGTGGAATCCGCTTTTAATTCAGACAATAAAAAAGACCGGATAAACTCCGGTCTTTTTTATTAAATCAAACCTTGAAAAAGCGGGTGTCTGGCACTCGCAATTCCTCGAGCGGCCGTTTTGGCCGATCTTCTTAGGAGGCTTTGGGCGCCTGAGCCTTGCGCTCGGGCCGTTCCCTGCGGGCCGGTCTTTCATCGGCCTTGGCGGCGGCTTCCTTGGCGGCAATCGCGGCGATCTCCTCCGGCGTGCTCTTCGGAGCGTTGCTCTCGACGGTGACCTTCAAGGTCGTGGAAACGTCGGCATGCAGATGCAGGGGAACCTCGTATTGACCCAGGGTACGAATGGTCTTCTCGAGATGAATTTTGCGTTTGTCCAGCGTGACATCCATCTGATGCTTGAGCTCGTCCGATATGGTGCCCGCGGTCACAGAACCGTAAATCTTGTCGCCTTCGCCTGTTTTGACCTTGATCAGGAGAGTCACCTTCGACAGGGCCTTGGAAAGCTCCATCATGGTGTTCAACTCATGGGCCTCACGCTCCGCGCGGCGCTGTTTGAGCGCTTCCATGCGCCGCTTATTGACGGCGGTCACAGGAATGGCCAGGCGGTACGGGAGCAAATAATTGCGCGCGTAACCGGCGGCGACTTTGACTTGATCGGATTCGGACCCGAGGCCCACGACGTTTTGCGTTAATACGACTTCGACTTTAGGCATAACTAAAAATGGTTGCTTTTAGGTTTAAATTCTTACAGGGCTATGTGCTCAAAACGGCACATCGTCCTCCTCCAGGGGAGGACCATCCTGGGCGGGAGTGGATGGAGCCGCATTGGGCGCGGCGGAAGCCGACGCGGCGGACGGGCGGGGACGCGCGGCGGGAGCAGCCCCGCCTTCCTCGCCGGAACGGGCACCGCCGGAATCGACAAATTGGAAGTTTTCGAGCACCACCCCCATTTTGGTGCGTTTCTGCCCGGTCTGCTTATCGTCCCAGGTGTCCAGGCGCAAACGGCCTTCAACAAACAATTGACGGCCTTTCCTCAAATATTGGGCTATGACTTCGGCCTGGCGGCCAAAGGCATCCACATCCACAAAGGTAACCTCCTCCTTGGAGGCGCCCGACTCGTCTTTCCAGGTGCGATTAATCGCCATGCCCAGTTTGACAATTGCGGTGCCCTTGGGTGTGTAGCGCAACTCCGGGTCTCGGGTCAGATTCCCCAGGAGAATGACTTTGTTGAAGTTGCCCATAACTGCTGACGTCTTACGCGGCCACGGGTTGCGGCGCGGGCGTGGCTGATGCTTCCGAGAACAACACCCGGTAAACGTCCTCCGAAAGCGCGAACCGCGACCGCAGCAAGGCGATCCCCTCGGGCTTGCACTCGAAGATAAAATTGACGTAAAATCCCGACGTCATGTTCTTCTTGGTGACGCGGGAAAATGCGCGGCGGTCCATCTTTTGGACGGTCTCCACCTTGCCACCGTTCTTATCGATCTCCGCAGTGATCTTATCGATCACCTCTTTCACACCTTCCTCTTTGCCGGCGGTGTTCAAGATGAATAAACCTTCGTACCTTTTCACTTAACGTTCCTTTGTTCCTGCTGTTTCTATCGTTCCGTTAAATTCGTTCATGGCCCGCTGAATGCCATTCAGCAACCAGCATTCCGCCTGACAGGCCGCGCGCTCAAGTACCTTCTCGAACCGCTCGCTCTCGGCGGCATCAAACCGCCCGAGCACATGATTACGGATTTGCCGCTCTGCGGTTCCGCTCCTGCCGATACCCAACTTCAACCGGGCGTACTCACGCCCGCCCAAATGTTGCTCCACACTATCCAGTCCATGATGGCCGCCGCTGCTTCCGCCCGGGCGTAATCGTAACACGCCCACAGCCAGATCCGCGTCGTCCACCACCACAAGAATTCCATCCTGCGCTATTTGATGGTAGGCTGTCAACGCCCGAACCGCCTCACCACTCAAATTCATGAAAGTGCGCGGCTCGCACAGCGTTACCTTGCGCCCGTCCACCACGGTCCGGGCCAGGCGCGCTTTGAACCGTGTTTCGTTTTTCCAGGCGGCCCCCCAGCGCGAGGCAAGCCGCTCCACCACCATAAAACCCGCGTTGTGGCGGGTGTGAGCATACTCGGGGCCGGGATTTCCCAGCCCCACAATAAGATGCATCGGCTCCATGAAGCGCGCCGGGGGGACATTTCACGGCTCGCCATGCCCCACCCGAAATTATTTCTTCTTCTCGGCCTTCTTCTCGCCACCCTTTTCGGCGGCGGCACCCTTTTCGGCCGGCTTCTTCTCGCCGCCCTTTTCGGCCGGTTTCTTCTCCCCGCCCTTTTCGGGAGCTGCGCCCTCTTCGCCCTCTTCCTTCTTCTCCTTGAGCATCTCGGGCTCGGTCGGCGCTGTTTCAGCCGCTGCCGTTTGAGCCGCTTCCTCAGCCTCGGTCATCGGAGCCGCCACGGAGATGACGACCACCTTCTTGAGGCCAAGTATCTCGGTGTTAGGCGGCGGGACGATTTCCCCAATATGAATGGATTTGCCCAGTTCCAGCGCGGTCACATCGACCTTGATGGAGTCTGGCAGATCCTTGGGCAATGCGCGCACGCGCAATTTGAAAAGTACGTGTTCGAGAATGCCGCCGTTCTTGGTGCCAATGGCTTCGCCCACCGTTTCCACGGGAACGGTGATGGTCACCTTCTCGTCCTCGGCCACTTCATGGAAATCGACATGCAACACCTTGCCGCTCAAGGCGTGGTGCTGGACTTCCTGAACGATGGCCAGGCGCTTGGGCCGGGGATCCCCGTCCACGGTCAATTCGAGCAGCACGAATTCCGACACTGCGTCATGGATTGCCTTCTCAAAGTCGAGGATCGGCACTTCCAACCGTTGCGGCGGGTTCTGGCGACCATAGGCCACGGCCGGAATACGATTCGTGACGCGTAATTTCTTTACTCCGGTTCGCTTCGCCAGCGACCGCGGAAAAACAGTCAAGGGTACAGATTTCATTTTATCAATTCGTGCCTCGGCGGCGCCATCCGCTGTCTAGCTCGTGCGCGCGCCTTTAAACTCAAAGAGCGAATTAACCGACGAATTACTATTAATTCGCTTGATCGCTTCGCCCAACAATCCCGCCACCGACAATGTCGTCATCTTCACGCCTTCAATGTCAGGGTGGGGAACACTATCAGTCGTGATAAGTTCGTCAATAGCCGATTTTCTCAATCGTTCGACGCCCAGATCATTCAGTATGGCGTGGGATACGCAAGCCCGGATGCTCCGGGCCCCTTTTTGCTTCAGCAAATTGGCCGCCGTCGTCAGCGTCCCCGCCGTTTCCGTCAGGTCGTCCACCAGCAACACGTTCTTACCGTCCACCTCGCCAATCAGCGTCATCGCCTCAATCTCCGTCGCACTTTTTCGCCGCTTGGCCACAATGGCCAGGTCCGAACCCAGCGTCTGCGCGTAAGCATGCGCCATCTTCAGCCCGCCCACATCCGGACTGACCACCATCACCCCGTCTGGATACTGTTTCTTCAAATATTCATACATCACTGGCGCCGCATATAGATGATCCACCGGAATATCGAAAAAGCCCTGAATCTGCTGCGCGTGCAGGTCCATCGTAAGCACACGATTCGCGCCCGCCGCCACCAGAAGATTGGCCACCAGCTTGGCGGTGATCGGCACACGCGGCTGGTCCTTGCGGTCCTGGCGCGCATACCCATAGAAAGGCATTACCGCCGTGATCCGTTTCGCGCTCGCCCGTCGCAAGGCGTCCATGATGATGAACAACTCCATCAAATTGTGGTTCGTCGGCGGACAGGTGGATTGGATGATGAAAACATCATCCCCGCGGACGTTCTCTTCGATTTTGACAAACGTCTCCCCGTCCGGGAAAGCGCTCACAGAGCACTTGCCTTGTTCCACGCCCACATAAGCGCAAATGGAACGCGCCAGATTCGGATTAGATGTGCCGGAAAAAATTTTCACGTTGTGATAAATTCCAGGTGGTAAAAATATGAAGAAGGCCGGTTATGGCCCCACCCCATCAACAATGGAGTCCATTCTAGTCTTCCAGCATTCCGGCGCAAGCCGATTTTTCCCGCGCTTCCATTGCCGGGTCCGATAAACGCTCCAAATCCCTCGTAAAAATGAAGCCATTTTGAGGCAATGCCTTTCTGTGAATGCAACGGTGATCGACAAAAGTCGCCGACGGGCTCCCCCTCAGTTTATCTACGAGGCTGTCAGCCTAAATGCTTCCGATCAAGTGGAATGGAAGGTTGCAGAGGGGGAGATTCGAGATCGTAAGCTGGCCTCGCACTAACCCAAGACCACGTTCCCGCGTGGAAGCCTCCTCAAGTTCCTCACCCCTGCCCGGGATAAGGAACATCTCGCCATACTCGCCAGTTGTGTTCAAAGGCCTGAATGAAGGTCCAACTCGACGTCTGGCGCTTTCATCCAACGAGGCAGCGCAACATGCACGCTCATGGAACGTCTCACAATCCTGCTCAGGCGGTCAGATGCTCCAATGCGAATGTTGTCTCGTTCCTAAACTCGGGCGCAGGGCAAAAGTCTTCTGGACCTCCGTCCTTCTCTCCAAACTCCCTTCCCGCACCTGTTCTTCCTCTGTGTTTTGGTGCCACTGTGGTTTTATATTTCTGTTTGCATCTTCCTGGATTCTGCACCGAGTTGCCTCAGAGGAGTTAAACTTGTGTTTGCAGGCTGCGAGGATTAAGGTTCGCGGAACATTTTATGTCAGAAAGTTACATTCAAAATCTGTTTGCGGAGAGAATTGGCGGCAACCAATACGGCAAGTCCACCGCCATCTATAAGTTTGAAAAGATCAAGCGCGCCAAGCGTGCCGCTCTGGCGGCCAATCCTGGGCGTGAATTGATCGACATGGGTGTGGGCGAACCGGACGAAATGGCGTTTCGCGAGGTGGTGGCCAAATTGCACGAGGAGGCGAAGAAGCCTGAAAATCGCGGTTACGCCGACAATGGTGACATCGTCCTGAAACAGGCTGCGGCGCGGTATTTGAAGAATGTCTGCGGCGTGGAGGGCATCGATCCCGAGACCGAGGTCATTCACTCCATCGGCAGCAAGGCGGCATTGTCCATCCTGCCCGCCGCGCTGATCAATCCCGGGGATTATGTGATGATGACGACGCCGGGGTATCCGGTGTTCGGCACGCATGCCCGTTATCTCGGGGGCAAGGTTCATAACATGCCGTTGACCGCCGCGAACAAGTTTCTGCCGGACCTGGATGCGGTGCCCGCCGACGTGCTGAAGCTGGCCAAGGTGATCGTCATCAATTACCCAAACAACCCCACGGGTGCGAGCGCAACGCCGGAATTCTTTGCGAAGGTGGTCGCCTTTGCGAAAAAGAACAATCTGGTGGTGATTCATGATGCCGCCTATGCCGCGCTGGTTTTCGAGGGCAAGCCCCTGAGCTTCCTGGCCACGCCGGGCGCGAAGGATGTGGGTGTGGAGCTGCATTCCACGAGCAAGAGCTTCAACATGACCGGATGGCGCTGCGGATTTGTCGCGGGCAATCCCCTGCTCGTCCGCGCCTATGGAGACGTGAAGGACAACACGGACTCGGGGCAATTCCTGGCGGTGCAACATTCTGCGGCGTATTGCTTCGAACATCCCGAAATCACGGAGAAAATCTCCGCGAAATACTCGCGCCGCATGGATGCGCTGGTCGGGGTCCTGCGCAAACTGGGTCTCAAGGCCGAGAAGCCCAAGGGTTCGTTCTTCCTCTACGTGCCCGCGCCCAAGGCCGCGGTGAAAAAGGACGGATCGCGGATCGCGTTCGACAGCGCCGAAGCCGTCTCCCAATGGCTAATCACCGAGAAACTCATCTCGACGGTGCCCTGGGATGACGCAGGCGCGTTCCTGCGGTTCAGCGTCACGTTCATCGCAAAGAACAAGACGGAAGAAAAGCGCGTGCTCAAGGAAGTGGCCCAACGTCTGGGCGACGTGGCGTTCGAGTTTTAAGTTACTGCAAACAACGGTGGTCTATCCGCCGTTGTTTCTTTCCGACAAGGTGCCGAGGACTGCGTGAACCGCATCCTCCGCGCTGATGCCCGTCATGCAGCGAAAATCTATCGGACACTCCCGCAGGTAACACGGCGAACACGGGGCGTTGGAGCGCAAGAGGACATGCTGCCCGGACCCCGGAAGCCCAGGGCCGGTCAGTTCAGGGGAGGTGCTTCCGAAAATCGCAACCACGGGCGTTCCCACCGCCGCCGCCAGGTGCATGGGACCGGTATCGTTGGTAAGCAGCACACGGCAAACGGCCAACCCGGCGCAGAGTTCACGCAAATTGGTTTCCCCCGCCAGACAAACCACCGGGCTGGCGCTATTCGACCCAGCCTGCCCACGGATTTTTTCCGCCAGAGCACGTCCAGACTCCACATCCGCTTTTCCGCCAAAAATCAGCCAGCCGCAACCGGTGCGTTTTTGCACCTCGATGGCCGCCTTCGCAAACCGCTCGATGGGCCACCGCTTGGCGGGACCGTATTCGGCGCCGGGATTCAACCCGCACCAGAGGCGCGCGGGATCGAGCTGAAACCGCTGGCACAAGGCGGCACGCTCCTGTTCCGTGACATACAATCGGGGAGGCAGCGGCGCGGAATTGGCACCCATCGCACCAACGAGATGCAGATAATGATAAATATGATGCGCCTCGGGCGGAATCGAACTTGCAGGCGCCTGACGCAGAGGTTCGTCGCAGCACCGTTGGATTTGCGCCAGGGATTTTTTTTGCATGCGCACAATACCCTGTCGGTCGAAAACCTTGTGCGTCAGAAAGGCGTTGCGCCAAAACCGGGCATATCCAATGCGGCAGGGAATATCACCCATCCACGATTCCAATGCCGAGCGCGGCGAATTGGGCAGAATCAACGCATGCGTGAATCCGCCAGCGCGCAACGTTGCGGCTACTTTCAGCAAGCCATCGTCATGCGCGATGGACATCACGGAATCGATCGCGGGATGGTTCAGCCATAACCCGGCCAGCTTGTCGGGACCGCAGAGGGTGGTGTGCGCCTCGGGCAGCAACTCACGCAGGCGGAGCAACGCGGGCGTGGTCATGATGGCGTCCCCCAGCCAGTTCACGCCGCGCACGACCAGGCGCACGCCGCGACCATTGGCGGGCATTAGCAAAACAAAAGCCTGGAGGTTCGCCCTTTGATCTGCCGGGCTACCGGATCCGCGGAATTGTGAAGGTGAATCGGATTGCGCCATGCGAATTGCCTCCATGACACATTTCAACCCGGCGTGGGATGGGCGGTTTCCGACGCGGTGGATTTCGCGCGATAGTGCGTCGCCTTCCAGCGACGATGCACCCAAAACCAATTGGCCGGATCGCGACGAATCGCGGCTTCATAGGCCTTGTTGATATCTGCGGCCACAGCTTCGGACGAACGCGGCTCGCCCGCCTCGAATGTCGGTATCTCCTCGCCCATTTCAATACGCCAGCGGCCCAGGCCGACCCGATAGCAAATGGCAACATGCAGCGGCAGGTGATAGCGCTGGGCATAGATGCCGGGGGCAGGACTGGTCGAACAATCCCGGCCAAAAAACGGCACGCGCAATCCGTGATCTCCGGCGTGTTGGTCCACCAGCAGGCCGAGCATGACACCCTGATTTTGCAGGGCATGCCTCAACGCGCCCCCCTCGCTGCGGCGCTCGAAATAGAGGCAGCCGGATTGATTGCGCAGGTCCTGCAGAATGCGGTTCAACAACGGCTGGTTGATCCCGCGATACGTGGTGGCAAACTGCAAACCGGGAACAAAATAATTGCACCGGGCGTAGAGTTCGAAATTTCCAAAGTGGCCGATGGCGATGATCCTGCCTTTGGCCTGCCCTTCATTCGCGGCAGGCAAAACGTGCTCCGCGCCCACCAGTTCCACGCATTCACGAATGGCCGCCTCGTTCATCGAGGAGGTTTTCACGGCTGCGGCAAAATTCTCGCCGATGCGCTTGAAGTTTTCGCGCGCCAGCGCCTTGATTTCCTCCTGCGTTTTCGAATCCCCAAAGCATTGCGTCAGGTTATCCACCGCCACGCGCCGATGCCTGCGATCCAACGCATAGGCCAGCGCGCCACCCGCCCGCCCCACGCGTGCGATGGCCCGCAAAGGCAGCAATCGCAAAAGCCACAGCAGCGCGCGCACCAATAAATAAACGAGGTATGACATGTCTATCGAAAGCAGATTTGGCGCACGCAATCCTGGAAATTGCTCGCGCCGCTGATGATCTTGATTTCCACACGCATGAAATAAATGGGCAGGTCCCGGCGGTCGATCTTCGGAAAACGCACCGCATCCTTCTGGGTGGTGATGATGACTTCAGCCTGGCGCTTTTTACTGCGGTTGATCACATTCAACACCTCCTGCTGACTGAAACGATGGTGATCGGCAAACCGTTTCGAATACACCAGCTCGGCCCCGAATTTAATGAGGCTTTCCTCAAAACTTTCCGGCTGCGCAATGCCGCTCAGAGAGGCGACCCTGCGGCCTTTGAGAAATTCCATGCCATGGCGCTGGCCAGTGAACAGGTCCTCAAAATAGAGCGGGTGATGGATGCACTCGATGATCTTGGCTGTGGAATTCAAGGCCTCGATGCGCTTGCGCAACTCCGTGGTGTCCCCAGTGCTCTTGGTGATGAAAATGGTGCTCGCCCGGGCCAGGTGGGAAGGCGGCTCCCGCAGTGTGCCGCGAGGAAGCAGGAACTCGTTGCCGAAAGGCTGCTGGCAATCGATCAGAACAATATCCCGACGACGCCCGCGCAGCTTCCAATACTGGAAACCATCGTCGAGCAGAAGGGTGTCGCATCCGTATTTTTCGATGGCATAACGTCCGCTCTTGACGCGGTCCTTGTCCACCAGCACCACCACGTCCTTCAGGTTCGAGGCCAGCATGTAGGGCTCATCCCCGGCGGTTTCGGAATCCAGCAAAAGCGATTTACCGTCCGACACAATGCGCGGCGGTGTGATGTCCTCCCGCAACAACAGTTTATTGATCAGACGTTTCGTAAAGGGCGGCGGCTTGGAGCGATAGCCACGGGATAAAATGGCCACAGTGCGGCCCTGGTCCTGCAATTCTCGCGCGAATTTTTCCACCACAGGTGTCTTACCCGTCCCGCCCACCGTGAGGTTGCCAATGGCGATGACCTGCACGCCCAGCGTGGAATCCCTCAAAATTCGCATGTTGTAAAGGAATCGGCGCGCCTTGACCGCCACCGCGAAGACATTCGAGAGGACCAGCAGAAGCACACGCACAAGCGCCGCCCGTTTGCCCCGGCGCTGGTCGAAAATGACCGCCAGAACAAACGTTTCCAATGCTTCATTCCATGCTCGCAATGTTTCCCGCACTTCAGACCCATGTTGACACGTCGCATGGCCGGACGGCAAGTATTGGCGTCGAAAATATGCGACGGACTCCATTGGCTCAGAGTGGATCGATCTCTGGGAAAGCGACGCCTCATGGAACGTGAAACCATGATTGAAGTGGAAATTAACGCTCCGGATTGGCAGCCATTAAAAGTCTCATACCGCTTCAAGACTAACGGGACCGTGCACAACAATGGACCCGCAAATCATCGAAACCGCCTTTGTTGTCTCTGCAATGCCTGCCTGATCAGCCCCTACGCCGTCTTTCTTCCATCAGTCGTGGGATCCTTGCGACGTTCCATGGGCAGAAATATCCAGAATCGATTTTCGTCGGGCGGCAGGAACACCACGCCGACCTGGCCATCGACCCATCTCACCAGCCCGATGACCACCGCCAGGGCAAGGGTGCTGGGCTTATGCAATTCCTGGCGGTCCAAAGACGACTTATCTCCCTTCCAGGAAATAGAGATGTGCAGGAAATTCCCCAACCGGTTTCCGGTTGTTAAAGTGCTTACCCCCTGCAAGTCCGGGTTGCTGCCGGGCGGGAAAAACCGGATTTCGCCGCTGGGTGATCCGCTCAGAGCGGCCACACGCCAGATCGCATGGTTAATCCACCGCGCTTCAATGGGCAGCCATCCTTGCATGGGGGTTGGAGCCGTTACCTTCCAGTCCGCCCACCATTCGCTCCCGGCGTTTTGCCCCGTCGCCTGAAAAGGCTCTGGCGGCGGTCCTTTCATGACCAGATTTGCAAAATCAGACGGATCGCATCCCAGGGAGTCGTTCCGAAGCTGTCGGCGAAAACCGGCGTAACGTTCCACGACCTCCGTCATGCCCACACTCGCCAGACGCACCGATTCCAGCGCCTTGCGGACAAGGTCTGGATCCTCAGGCGCCATTTCCACCACCTGCAGATTGCCCGCCACCACGGTCAGGTGATTGGTCAGTTCATGAATCATGCGCGAAACCAGGACGCCCGACATCTCAATCGTTCGCACTCCATCGCCTGTCTCAAGACGCAGCGCATCAGGTTGACCCAGAGGGATCGGGGCTTTTTCCGATGAGGTTAAACCTTTGGCTTTCAAATATGGCTTTGAATTACTGATGCGTGACTCGCAAGTTCGCCTGATCCACGCCAACGGCGCCGCAACGTTATTTTTCGAACTCGCGCCCGCCAAAATAGTTGGATCTTTGTTGTCTGGGGCGATTTACCCCTTAAAAACAATCATGACGCCGAAATCCGTCATTAACTGATGGGATCCCAAATCCACGTGGGTATAGGCAATGGAATTGATGCTGACCACATTGGTCTCACCCACTTGTTGCAGAAAGTCAGAGACCCTTTGATCGAACAGATCCTTCCCTACTTCCACGCAATCCGTGCGCCGGATGGTCCGGATTCTTAATTTCTTATCCGTCTCTTTGGCCGCGACTTCCAGCGGCTTATTCGGCTTGCTGATGAGCACCTCGGTCGGCGCATCATGCGCTGGCACCGCATAATGCTTGGATTCCTTGGCTGCGGCAGAAGAGGCCATTGCATTGACGGGATGCACGGCTGAAGGCTGCTGCTCTACTGGAGCCTCGGCCGCTGGCCGTGCTTCCGCAGCTTCCTCTCCGGGAATGGTGATACTCGCCCCGCAGGATGGACACTCCACCTCGCGTCCCACGTCCTCGGCGTCCACCAACATCTCTTGTTTGCAATTGGGGCAGTTGAATGTTATATCCATAATCAGCTCGGTTGGTTGTTTTACATGCTATTTCCCGCGAGTTCCGGACCGCGCGCCCGCCGCAAGACGCCGTGTCCATCTTCCATATCCGCTCTTGCCTATGAACCGTCCGGTAACCGCTGGGGAACCCGGGTATCTATAATCCACCGCCGCATGGATTTCCAGCACAAAACACATTTGGCATCATTTTTTATGCGGCTTGGGTTTTGGACAGTCGTCAACGCTTTGCAAATCTTGCTGACATCCCGGCAAGCCATATCTTCAAACCGGCTTTTGATCGATGCAGGTATAAACAGGAGAGGTTTTTATAAAGGCCAATCTGTTCGGCTGGTTTATATTAGTTCAAGCAGACCCTCTCCGAATTACCGGATTGGGACTGGGTTATTGTTTGACAGTGAAGGTTTTAAACTGCTAAACTATGGTTAGTCTTGCACAAGCTAAGATATGAATCCAACCAACTCAAGGCCGGGAGCGCTTTTAGCCGCATTGCTAGGCTTGACATGCGCAATGGCCTCCTTTGCCGCCGACCAGCCCGCCCCGCAGGAAGGTGTTTCCCTGGTCATCGTTTGCGATACCTCTGGAAGCATGCGTGAAACTGTCCGGGACCAAAATGGCCAGGCAGCTCCAAAGTACATCATCGCCAATCGGGCGCTGGGTAAAATCCTGAACCGGTTGGAGGCCTACCAGAAAGCGGCTTCTGAAGGCGCCCCTCGAAAAGTTAACGCCGGCCTGATTGTCTTCAATCAAGGAACTCCCAAATTTGCGGTCCCCTTTGGCCCATTCAATCCGCAGCCATTTCGCGATTGGATCACCCAGTACAAAGGTCCCGATGGCAATACCCCCCTGGGCAATTCCCTAAGCCTGGCCGCACAAACCCTCATTCGATCACCGCTGACGCACAAACATGTCCTCATTGTCACCGATGGCATGAATACCACCGGACCAAGTCCCGATGCCGTGCTGCCCAAACTTAAAACCGCCGCAGAAAGCGCCAATACCGCGTTTCAGACCCATGTCATCGCTTTTGACGTGGACGCCGCCGTGTTTAATCCCCTTAAGAAACAGGGGGCCACTGTGGTCAGCGCCTCCAATGCAACCCAGCTTGAATCGCAGTTGACCTACATTTTCGAAAAGAAGATTCTACTCGAAGAGGAGGAACCTCCGGCCAAAGCGGCCCCCGCAAAATCAACAACCAACTAACAATCGACGAATATGGGTATCTTTAGAGCCATCAAACGGCTGTTCATCTGGATGGGGCTGGCTGCCGAAAAAGCCACCGAAACCGACGCGATCAATCAGGCCGTGGTGGAACGGGGCATTCGCGATGCCAAGGCCAAGGCCGACAAGGCCCATTACGCCAATGGCCAACTGGCCGGCCAGATCGCCCTGCTCAAGGACCAGGTCAAACGCCAGGAGCGAGGACGTGAGGACTTGCAGGGTCTGGTCCAGGCGGCGGCGGCGGCCAATGACGATGCCAACGGTGCGCATTACGCCGAGCAACTCTCCGATGTGGAGAAGGACTTGGAAGACAACAAGTCCCAGCTCAACAGCCTTGAAGAGCTTTACCAGCAGAACACCCAGATCATCGCCCAGAGTTTGCGCGAAATTCAGAAATTCCAGCGCGATTTCGAGCAGGTCAAAGTCCGCGTGGCTGTGGGCCGTTCGCTCGAAAACCTGGCCAGCCTGATGAAGGGCTCCATCACGGAATTGCAGGGCATGATGGGTGGCGAATTGGGCCAATCCATGCAGCAGCTCAGGCAATCCGCAGCGGCGGGTGAAGGCCAGATGCGCGCGACGCTGGACCTGGCCAAGGAAATGGGCTCCAACGTCCAACGCCAGCAGGACATGCGCAAGGCCCGGGGCGCGATG
Organism: Verrucomicrobiia bacterium; assembly: GCA_963664225.1. Lineage (GTDB taxonomy): Bacteria > Verrucomicrobiota > Verrucomicrobiia > Limisphaerales > UBA1319. Next base: position 4,174,370 of record OY760937.1, on the reverse strand, counting down.
TTGTTCCAGGAATACAAGAAAAAGATGGGCATGGTTCAGGCCGATGCCGCCCCGGCTGTTGCCGCGCCTCCCAAGGAGGATCGCCAGAAAATCGCCGAGAAATGAGCCAGACCCTTTTGCGCCGTTGATCCCAGAACCCTTGAAGCCGTACTTGAAAGGACTAGAATTATGACTGCTCGCGGAAAAATCGTATTAACGCTGTTGATCCTGGCTGTGGCCGGATTCGGCACCTATCGTTGGTGGGATAAAATCGCCCCCACCGGCAAATCCTCCAATCCGTCCCTCGACACGGCGGCAATTAAACAGGCCCTGGACGCCAACAAACCGACAGGCGCGCCCTCAGCCGGGCAGCCGGCCAAACCCGCCACCGACGTCACCAGCAAGTTGCTGGCCGGCGACAAGGCGGTCTCCCTGGTCGATGGTTCCGCCATTCCATCGGTCAGCGGCGTCAGCGATTACGACAAGCCGATGAAAGATGGCAAACTCATCGTTCAATTTCCAATCAACGTCTGGCCGGGTTGGGCGCCGATCATCGTCGCCAACAACGGTATGGAGCCCAACGAAGGAAGCATCTTTTTCAAGAAATATGGCTTCTACGTGAAGCTTTCGCTGGTCGATGATCCGGTCAAGGCCCGTGACCTCTTCGCCAGCGGTCACAGCCATGTCCTCTGGGGCACACTCGATATGATGGCCCTCTTCGCGCCCGAACTGGTCAAGGACTCCCGCACCGTCCCCGTCATTTGCCAGCAGGTGGACTGGTCGTCTGGTGGTGACGGTATTGTGGCCCGTGGCGATATTCGGAGCATCAACGATTTTCGCATGAAGGATGGCAAGCGCCGCAAAGTGGTTCTGGCTCAAAACTCACCCAGCCATTACCTGATCATGTCCCTACTCATCGACGCGGGGATCGATCCCGCGCAGGTCGATTTCAAATGGGCGGGGGACGCTCCGGCTGCGGCAAAAATCTTTGTTCAGGACACCTCGTTTGACGCCTTTGTTGGTTGGTCCCCGGACATTTACACCGTGTCCGAGCAGGTAACCGGAACCCGCCTCGTGGTCAGCACTGCGGCGGCCAATCATTTGATCGCGGACGTCTGGGCCTTGCGCAACGATTTCTACCGGGATCACCCTGATATCGCGGCCAACCTGGTGCGCGGTATTTTCGAAGGCATGGACATGGTCCGCAAAGACGTTCCAGGCGCAGCCCGCATCCTGTCCGCCGCCTATAAACTGCCCGTCGAGGATTGCCAGAACATGATCGGCAAGGACGGCGGTATCAGCGAAGGCGACGCCCATCTGGCCAATTACCGGGAGAATTCCAATTTCTTCCTGGACCCGATGAACCCGGCCAATTTCGAAGTGGTCTGGAACCGGGCTTCGACGATCTACAAATCCCTCGGCGCAATCGACGTCCCGGCTCAAGCGGCGAAGGTCAAGGCGGCGGGCGTTCTGGCCAAAATGTCCGAGGAATACAAGGAGACTCGCGATCTCTCACAGCCAACCTTCAAGCCGGGCGCCTTGTTCAAGACGGCGGAAGCCGATTCCAGCGAAATCCTGACCAAGGCCGTCATCATTTCCTTCGAGCCAAACAAATCGACGCTCAATGCGGAGTATGATGCCACGATTCCCGCCACCCTGGAGGAAATCAGCAAGATGGCCGGTTCGTTCGGCAACGCCTACGTTGTGGTCGAAGGCAACACCGACGCCAGCCGCAAGGGCGTGGTTCCCGCCGACCTCGTGCGTCAACTCTCCTATGATCGCGCGGATTCCGTGCGGAAAGCCATCATCGCCAAATACAAATTCGACCCGAATAAATTCAAGGTCATCGGCAATGGTTGGGATAATCCGCTACCGGGCATGACCGATCCCAGCAATGTGGATCACAACCGCAAAAACCGCCGTGTTGAAGTCAAAGTCTTCCCCTTGGAGAAAGAATAATGACGGGGTTTTTCATCTTTGCGGTGGTTTTTGTCACACTTCTGACCGCCGTGGTGCGCTTCGGCGGTCTGAACGTGCGCAAAACGCTGCCCGAAACGCGCGGCCTGGCCCTGACAGCGGCCTTTGTTGGAGTCATGATGCTGGCGTGGTGGTTTGTAACGCGTGGCGAGCGCATGGAGGACCGGATCGTCATGCCGCTCATTCTTCCCAGCCCGGTCGAGGTGTTGGCGGCTTTTCCCCGGCTGCACTTTGAGCAGGCTTTGGTCCGTAGCGCCTTGATCTCGTTCATGCGCGTGACCACGGGCTTCACGCTGGCGGCCATCGTTGCGGTCCCATTGGGCGTTTACATGGCCACCTTTCCTCCCATGTCGGCCTTCTTCCGTCCGCTCGCGCTCATTGGCTCCTATGTGCCGATCGTCGTATTCGTCCCTTTGACTCTCGCTTGGTTCGGGCTGACCGAAACCCAGAAGGTTGGGTTCCTGTTCATCGGCTGTTTTGTCGCGCTCCTGCCCCTGGTCATCAAGACCATCACGGACGTTCCGTCCGCCTATATCGATGTGGCCGTGACCAAGGGCGCCTCGCAATGGCAGATCGTTCGCCACGTCTTGTTTCCGGTGGCCAAGGCGGATATCTGGGATCATTTGCGCGGGGTGTACGGCGTGGGTTGGGGCTGGATCATCCTGGCTGAAGTGGTCAATGCCGAGCAAGGCCTGGGCTATCTCATCTCCATCTCCGAACGCCGAGGCCACACGGCCTCCATGTTTGCCATCATCATCGTCATCGTCGCCATCGCCGTCGCCTGCGACCAATTGTGGAAGCTCGGCGGCCGGATTCTGTTCCCCTATCGTTACGTCAACTGAACCGCATGGACACCCCCGCATCCGAAACCAAGCCCGATTCAACTGGCCCGACAGATCCCGCTGTGTCGTCTAAAACCGGGCTGCCTGAATTGGTCGTATTCAAAAACGTGACCAAGAAATTCGGCGAAGGCAACCAGGCGAAAGTTGCGTTGCAGGACATCTCCTTCGTCATTCACGACCTGCCCAATGTCGGCGAACTCATCGCCATCGTCGGGCCTTCAGGCTGCGGGAAATCCACCCTCCTGCGAATGCTCGCGGCCCTGACACCTCATTTTCCGCAAACAACCGGCGAAATCATCGCATTTGGCAAACCTATTGTAAGCCCCAGTTCCGAGCGTGGAATGGTGGACCAGAAATACTCGCTCATGCCCCACCTCACCGTGCTGGAGAACATTGCCTTCGGCCTGATGCTCCGTGGCATGGGACGCCGCGAACGCACGGATCGCGCCCACGAATGGGTGAAGAAGGTCGGCCTCGAAGGCGCGGAATCCAAATATCCATCCGAGCTTTCCGGCGGAATGCAGCAGCGCGTCTCCATTGCGGCCACCCTCATTCTTGGCCCCAAGATTTTGTTGATGGACGAACCTTTCGGCGCGCTGGACCCCAAGATCCGCCTCAACATGCAGGAACTGCTCGTCCAACTCTGGAAGGAGCAGGAATCCACCGTCTTCATTGTCACCCATTCCGTCGAGGAAGCCGTCTATCTGGGCGACCGCGTCTTCCGCATGGCGGCCAACCCGGGTCGCCTGGTGGAAACTCTCGATGTGCCCCGCCCGGACGAACCGCCCGAGGTGATGCGTAAAAGACCTGTCTTCCAGGAAATCGTCCAGGAATTATTGCGACGCCTCGAAAACGACGCCCCATCAGGCGGCGGATTAACCATTTCGTCCCGCGGGAAATGATTGGTTCGATTGGTCCCAGTGTAAGGGTGGGGTCCATGCCGTTTGCCTACTGCAAGTATTGACCCATCCGGCGATTTTTTGCTTTTTTGCGGCTTTCGCGCCTCTGGAATATCAATTTTGACAACCGATCACCCGATTGGCAAAATGTCTTCATGCGCTGCAAATTGTTCCATGACCTGCGGTTTCTTGTTGTTGCATCCTTATTTTTACTTTCCGCTTCCGTTTCTGCCGTCGCTGCCGACAAGCACATGATCGAGGCGGAAGCCGCCAAACGTGTCGCTGGGGCGTCCAAGGTGGCCGACCTCGGAGCCTCCGGAGCTTCTTTGGTCGGTTTGTGCAAACCCGGCCAGGGCCTCAAGTTCACCCGCCTGCCGGCTGCCAGCAAATTGGCGATTCGCTATGCGTCGGTGGAGGTGGGGACGATCAGCGTCGCAGTCAACGACCAACCGGCGCGCAAGGTGAATGTTCATTCCTCCGGGGCTCTCACCAATTCTTTTCTCAATGCAATCATTGAACTGGCGATTCCCGCCAGGGCCACGCTGACCATCCGTCTGGCGACCAACGATGTCGCGGTGAACATTGATCGCATCATCGTCGGCAACGGAGATTTGGGGTTGCCGCCGGATATTTGGAACCTGCCGCCTTTGCCGGTGGCCGCCGGTCCTTATTCACCCGACTGGAAGGCGATCAGCCGGAGTTACACCGTGCCGGAGTGGTGGCGCGAGGCCAAGTTTGGCGCGTGGGCCCATTGGGACCCGCAGTCCATGCCCGAGTATGGCGATTGGTATTCGCGCGGCATGTATCAGGAGGGCCATCCACAGTATAATTATCACGTCAAAAACTTCGGCCATCCATCGGAATACGGTTACAAGGACATTTGCCACAACTGGGTCATTGACCGCTGGAATCCAAACGAGTTGATGAACCTTTACACCGAAATGGGAGCCCGTTATTTCATGGCGATGGGCGTTCACCACGACAACTTCGATTGCTGGGATTCAGCCTATCAACCCTGGAACTCCGTCCGCGTCGGCCCCAAGGTGGATGTCATCGGCACATGGGAAAAGGCCGCGCGCCAGAAGGGAATCCGGTTTGGCATCGGCTTTCACGCCTCTCCGCCCCGGACGTGGGGCCAATTCATGCCGGTGCGTTACACCAGCGACAAAAAAGGCCAAAAAAAAGGCGTGCCCTACGATGCGCTCCTAACGATCCGCGACGGAAAAGGCACGTGGTGGGAGGGCATGGATCCGGTGGACCTTTACGGGCCGGTTCACAACAACAAGGACCCCTTGTTCTCGCCCTTCGCCAATCAATTTATGTGGCGCGTGGATGACGCGATCTCCAAATATCATCCCGACGCGATCTATTTTGACGAGGCTGGGGGCGACACCCTGCTGGATTTGGGTGTCAAGATGGGGCTGGGTTTTCTCGCTCCGCCGCTCGTCGCAAACTACTACAACCAATCCTTGAAGTGGAAGCCTGGGAAGTTGGATGTTGTGATCAACCTCAAGTGCATCGGTGGGCGTTACAACAGCTTTAAAAACAGCCCCGAACTGATTCCCTTCGTGGAACGCGCCCTGGTCAAGAGCAGCGAGTCCGACATCGAGCCGGAAATTATGCCCTATTCATTCCAGACCGAAACCACCGTCGCCGACTGGCACTACAAGGCCGGGCAACGATACATGGACGCGAAAAAAATAATCGGTTTGTTGATGCAGAACGTTTCGCGCAACGGCACGCTCTTGCTCAACCTCACCCAGCATGGCCGCGGCGATCTGGATCCACAGGTGATTCAAATTGCCAAAGACATCGGTGCCTGGTTGAAAATCAACGGCGAAGCGGTCTATGGTTCGCGTCCATTTGAAGTCTGTCAGGAAGAGGCCAATGCCATCTGTTACACGCGCAACAACGGCAACGTCTATGCCGCCTTGATGAATTGGACCAACGGCCCGATCACGCTCAAAGCCCTGCGTGCCGGCGGGGCGACATTGGGCCAAGTGTCGAAAGTCGAACTCCTCGGTTCCGATGTCCCGCTGTCGTTTGTGCAAAATGATCAAGGTTTGACCGTGGCGCCCGGCGGAACGCCGCAGCCGCTGGCGGGCATCACCAATCAATCGCTGGCTTCCGCCTGCCGCGTCTTGCGCATCACGCATGACAAAGGCTGGCTCAATGACGATGACCCAGGCGCAGTGGCGCCCGGCTGGCTTCGCCGCTGCAACCTGGGCGCCGGCGACTTCAACAATGACATCACGACAAGTGACACCCCCGGCGTGGTTTGGAGCTGTTCATTCACCGGCAGCAGTGTCTCAGTCATCGCCCCGAAAGAACCCGGAGCCGGAAAAATCGAAATTCAGATTGACGGCCAAACGCGCGCAACGGTGGATTTGTCCATTATCGGCGCGCGCCAGGCCCGGCAGGCAGTGTGCGAAGTGACCGGCCTGGTGTCAGGCAAACACGCCATTAACATCGTCAATCGCGGTCCCGGGCCGGTGGCTGTGGATGCGCTAATCGTCCGGTGAGCATCTGGGAGCGCGCCCACCATGATCTGAACCGACGAATCCGAACTCTAAACGTATTGAAATCAATGCTCTCGCCTATTATCACAGGAAACATTAATCTGCCCTTTCCATTGCGGCACCTGCACATTTTTGTCAACCATTTCAATGAGCATACGCACTTCCTCCTGTGTCAGTGGCGGCCGCTTCTCACTTGCGCAATACTTTTGGCAATTGGTGGCAGCCAATTTATAATATTTTTCTGCCGCAGTGTGATTACCTAATTCTGTTTCCACCAAATAAAGTCGGCTGCAAATCGCGGCATCGAACTGATCATGTTTAATGCCTTGACTGCACTCCATCTCGCGTCTGAGAGTGTTTTCTCGTGCGAAATAAGAGTGCGCCGTTACGGCTTGCCCCCTGCGACATTGGTCATCGCAAATGACGTCACGCGCTTGAGAGTTTCCGCAATAACCTTCGGCGTCAGATCCAGGGCCACTTGATCGCGGTTATTGCCCGCCTGGTCATCCCCTTGCATGGCCGCCAGACTGCTCCAGAAATAGGATTCCGCCAGATTCTTCTCCACCCCCTGCCCTTTGGCATACATGACGCCCAGGTTAAACTGCGCCGTGGCATTCCCGTGCTGCGCCGCCTTCATAAACCATTTATGCGCCTGCACATCGTCCTTGGCCACCCCTTTGCCGTGAATATAGAAAACGCCCAGATTGGATTGCGCCGCCGATATGTCGCCTTCCGCAGCCACCTGGAACCACCGCGCCGCCTGCGCCGCGTCCTGGGGCACCCCCCGACCGCTGGTGTATAAAATCCCCATATTATACGCCGCTTCGTAGTTCCCGTGTTCCGCCGCCTTGCGGGCCCACTGCGCGGCCACCGTATTATCCTGTGTCACACCCAATCCCCCAATATACAGAACGGCCAGGTTGAACTGCGCGTCCGGATGACCCTGATCCGCCGCTTTCTTAAACCACTCGGCCGCCTTGACATAGTCTTTATCGACCCCTTGACCGGATACGTAAAGCAGACCCAGATTAAACTGTCCCTCCACATTGCCCGCCGCAGCCGATTGTCGGAACCACTCGGCGGCCTGGACCAAATCCTTGGGCTGACCCTCCCCCTTTGCAGCCTTTAAACCCTTCTCGAATTCCGCGAGCCCCGGCCCATTCGTGGGCGCCTGCCAATGGGTGATGACGATTCCACCCAGAGGTTCGACTGCGCTCGAAACCGCTGTCGTTGCCGGAATCTCCGCGACAACCGGCGCCACAGGAGCATTGGTGACTGCGGCCACCACAGGGTTTTCCACTGGGCTTTCCACAGACTTCTGCGGGGCTGCATTCGTGGTTTGAGGCAGTTCCTGAATGCGCTCCACCGCGCCGGTTAATACTAATACATTTGCCGCAGTTTTAACCGACGGAGGTGTTTCCGTTTTATGCGAACGAAATGACCATGCCGCCACCAGCACGTTGGCGGCGATCACAATTCCCGCCACCCCCCACACCACTTGTTTAGGATTCAACTTCATTTATATCGCGATTAGCCTCCAGCCCGCCTCTCGGGTCAAGGGCGAACACACTTTTTGGAAAAGACGGAAACCCCTTTTCGCGCCTTATTTCCCGTCCTTTAGAGAGACGCCTCCGTGCGCTTCCGTTGCGCAAACCGGCTGTAGCGGGTATATCCCGCGTCCCGGGCGGATTGCACCGCCTGCTCGAGCGCAAAACCCACCTCTGCGGGTGCGTGCGCGTCCGATCCAAAGGTGATCGGCACCCCGTGCTTGAAAGCCATGCGCACAAAGGCCTGGCTCGGGTAAATTTCATGGCAGTCCTTGCGCAAACCCGCAGTGTTCAATTCGATGGGCACCTGTTTTTCGCCCGCCACACGCAAAAACCGTTCATAATGCGCCGCGCAATCCGCCGTGGGAAACACCCCGAATTTCTTGGGAAGATCCGCGTGCCCAATGTAATCGAACAGCCCGGAGGCCGCCGCCTTGGCCAGACGCTCGAAGTAATCCGCCCATACTTCGGACGGATTCATATCCTTCCATTTCCCCTGCTTGGCCGGATTATCCACATCCCAATCCCCCAGCACATAATGCACTGAGCCAATCAGATAATCCCACGGATACCGGGCCGTTAGCTCCCGAATCCAATCCTCATGGCCCGGCAGATAATCCATTTCCAGAGCCAGCCGGATCGTCAGTTGCGGAAAATCACGCTGCGTGCGTCGAACCGCCTCCACATACTCGTCCAACTGATCCAGTCGCATGCGCCAATCGTCGAAATGGTCCGAGCGCATCGGCGAGTGATCGGAAAAACCAATCTCGGTCAGGCCCAGACGCAAGGCCTGGGTGGCATATTCGGCTGGCGCGCCCGTGGCATGACGACACAACGGCGTGTGCATGTGATAATCTGGCGGTAACGACATCGTCCGCAGTGTAACGCCCTGCCCCACTCAGGTCAAAACCGGTTTGCGTCCTCCGCTTACCTTTCGTTATCCAGGAAAGAGCAATCTTCGCTTAGCGTGGGTCCCCTTGATCACCTGCATGTCTGCGCCACAAATCCGCTGGTCTCGGGACATTGCACATCAGTTTGGATGGCGAAAGTCCCTCGCGATGAAGCCATTCCACAGTGTTGACAATAAATCGAGCGTCCCAGCAGGATGAATGGGACCAAACAAAAGTGAAATTATAATGAAGAAACTCATAATCCTGGCATTGATGTTTGTAATAACAGCGGGCAACACCAGGGCTGCGGAACCCTTTCGTGCAGCGCGTTCAGTACACCTGAGCTATCCGGCGCCGGATGCAGAACTTATTTACAACGAAGTAGTTGTGGATCAGTCCACAACGGGAAGCTACTTCATGGCTGTCGGTTGGAATACCGGGTACTTTGGCATCCAGGAACTGGGCGATGGCAAAAAGGTCGCGATCTTCTCGGTCTGGGATCCCACCAAGGGCGACGATCAGTCTGCGGTAAAGGTGGAGGACCGCGTGGAATTGCTGCATAGCGATCCAGCGGTGCGCATCAAACGGTTTGGAGGTGAGGGAACCGGTGGCCAGTGCATGATGGATTACGACTGGAAGATCGGAGAAACCAACCGGTTCCTGGTGCGGGGGCTGGTGGAAGGCAATAAGACGGCTTATTCGGGCTATCTTTATCTCAACGGCAAAAAGAGCTGGCTCCATCTGGTGACCTTCCGCACGCAGACTGGCGGGCTTCCTTTGAAAGGGTTGTATTCGTTTATTGAGGATTTCCGCAGGGATTTCAAAAGCGTGGAGGAAGTCCGCAAAGCGCGTTTTGGTCACGGCTGGATCAAGGACATCAAAGGGGAATGGTATCCACTCGCCAAGGCCCGGTTCACCGCTTCAGATGCTGATTTCGAGTCTAAAGACAACATCGACGCCGGGTTTGGCAAGGAGTGGTTCTTCCTGACAACCGGAGGCAATACCAGGCAGACGCTCAATCTGCGCAGCGTGATCGACCAAAACAAAGGGCCCTCGATTACCCTGCCGTCGTTTTAGGTCCACAATCCATTCCGGCTTCAGCCCCGAAATTCTTTCTGAAGATCGGGGCATTACTGTCGGGCCTCACCAAGGACCGCAGGATTGACCAAGTCCGCATTTCCTCTTGCCTCTTGCGATTTGGCGGACCTCACCTACACTGGCGATGATATATTTATCGGGTGTCCCGGGGACGATCCAATGATCACCCGCCGCCATCCGAAGCAAAATTTATGGCTGAGAGCAAAATTTTCTATTTTGATAACAATGCCACGACCCGGGTAGCGCCCGAAGTGGTGGCGGCGATGACACCGATCTTGAGCGAGTATTATGGAAACCCTTCCAGCGCTTACACTTTTGGGCATCAGGTCGGGCAGTTTCTGGATGACGCCCGCACCCGGGTTGCCGCGTTGATCAACGCGGATCCCAAGGAAATCTTCTTCACCAGTTGCGGCACTGAGAGCGATAACACCGCCCTGCATAGCGCCCTGGTGACTCAGCCCCAAAAGCGCCACATACTAACCACTTCCGTCGAGCATTCAGCCATCATGGCCCACTGCCAGTTGCTTAAAAAACAGGGCGTGGACGTGACCTATCTCCCGGTGGATTCCGAAGGACGCCTGGACCTTCATTTGCTGGAACGCTCCATCCGGCCGGACACCGCCCTCGTTTCGGTCATGTACGCCAACAACGAAACCGGCGTCGTCTTCCCCATTTCTGAAATTGCCGCCATTTGTCGCTCCAAAGGGGTTCCGTTTCATACGGATGCGGTTCAAACGCCCGGGAAAATCAAGCTCGACGTCAAGGAACTGGGCGTCGATTTCCTTTCGCTCAGCGCGCACAAACTCCACGCCCCAAAAGGAGTCGGCATGCTCTACGTCAAACGCCGCACCAAGTTCCAACCCTACATCATGGGCGGACACCAGGAGCGCGGTCGGCGCGGTGGAACCGAGAACGTCGCCAGCATCGTTGGCTTCGGCAAGGCGGCCGAAATGGCCATGGCGCATATCGAGGAGGAAAACACCCGCGTGCGCGCGCTGCGCGACCGTTTGGAATCCTCCATTCTCAAAACCATTCGATACACCCGGGTCAACGGCAACACGCAGTCCCGCCTGCCCAATACTTCCAACATCGCCTTCGATTTTGTGGAAGCGGAGGCCATCCTGATGCTCTTCGATCAGGCCGGGATTTGCGCCTCCAGCGGTTCGGCCTGCACCACCGGCTCGCTCGACCCCTCGCATGTGCTCGTGGCCATGGGCATCAGCCCCATGCAGGCCCGTGGAAGCGTCCGCTTCAGCCTGGGCGTCTATAACACAGCGGAGGAAATCGATTATCTCCTGGCGAAATTGCCGGACATCATCGGCAAACTGCGCGCCATGTCGCCCCTCAATCCCCTGCACCCGGAGAATAAATCCCAGGATATCGGTTCCCTGCGCTCCCGTCAGGAGCAGGTGTTGTCCGAATCCAAGGACTAACCGGACGCAATTCTCTGCCGACGAGCGGCGGGGATTTCCATGAGCACAATTCGCTTCAAGTGGTGTTGAACCATTGCCGACACCCATGGCCCGAGGAATCGACATCTTGAGATAATCTCAATAGTTTTCACGGATTACGCGTCTGAGTATTGTTGGAGCGGGTTCACACAATTTAATCGCACGATCATGAAAACCAGAAACTTTTCTGTCGCATTGCTGGCGGCTCTCGTGAGCGCGCTGGTCTTGAGCACCACCACGCTCGTGGCTGCGCAGACCAACGGCACGCTCGAGTTTTTCGTTTCCCCACAGGGTCGCGATCAATGGTCCGGACGCTTGCCCGCTCCCAATGCCGCCAAAACCGACGGCCCCCTTGCCACACTGGAACGGGCCCGGGACGTTCTCCGGGACGCGCGCGCCGCTTCCCCAACGAATGCCCCCGGCGCGGTCATTCAAATCCGCGCGGGCACCTATCGCATCGAACGGACCTTGGCGCTCGAGGCCAAAGATGGCGGCACTACCTCGGCCCCGGTCCTCTGGCGGACGTATCATGAAGAACAAGTCCATCTTGTGGGCGGCTGCAAGGTCGGGGATTGGAAACCGGTCACAGATGAGAAAATCCTCAACCTTCTCGATCCCGCCGCGCGCAGCCATGTGCTTCAGACCGGCCTGCCCGCTCAGGGAGTCACCAATTTCGGCCGCTTGATGGCCCGGGGTTTTAATCACGCTGGCGCGCCCGCAGCACTAGAACTGTTCTTTCAGAATCGTCCGATGCCTCTGGCGCGCTGGCCGAACGGCGAGCAATGGGCCATCATCAAAGACGCGCCCAAAGGTCCGGAGGGTGGCGTGTTTACTTGTGATTCCGACCGGCTCGCCCGCTGGACAAATGCTCCTGATGCCTGGGTCCACGGCTACTGGACATTCGATTGGGCGGACTCGCACGAGAAGATCGCCTCCATCGATCCCGCAACGCACCAGATTGCCACGGTACCGCCCCATGGCGCCTACGGTTACAAACCCGGTCGCCGCTTCTATGCGCTGAACCTCCTCGAGGAACTCGATGCCCCGGGCGAATGGTATCTGGACCGCGAGAAGGGCATACTCTACTTCTGGCCGCCCGAACCCTTGAAGGAAGGTTCCACGGTGGTTTCGTTGCTGGAGACTCCGATGGTGACCATTAAGAACGCCGCAAATCTGGTTTTGCGCGGCATGATACTCGAGGCTTCGCGCGCGCAGGCGATTCAAATCACCGACTCTCACGATTGTCTCGTGGCCGGATGCACCATTCGCAATATGGGCACGGACGGTGTTATCATTCGGGGCGGCGCGCGATGCGGCGTGCAATCCTGCGAGGTGTCTGAAATTGGTGACACCGGCATTGAATTAACCGGCGGAGATCTCAAGACGCTGGAACCTGCGAATCATTTTGCCGTGAATTGCCGCATTCATCACCAGAGCCGCTGGGATCGCACCTATCGTCCCGCCATCGCCATCAACGGCGTGGGAAATCGGGCCGCGCACAACATCATCCACGACGGTCCGCATAACGCGATCCTCATGGGCGGAAACGATCACATGGTCGAATACAACGATATCTCGCGCGTCTGCACGCAAACCGGCGACGCGGGGGCCGTCTATATGGGCCGGCACCTGGAACAGCGCGGCACGGTGGTTCGTTACAATTACTTTCATGACATCGGCCCCACCATCAACGCCGCGCAGTCGGATCGTTATACCGAGGTGATGGCGGTTTACCTGGACGACTGTTATTGCGGTGTGACGGTTCTGGGCAACCTTTTCGAGCGCGCGGGCCGGGCCATCATGCTCGGCGGCGGCCGCGATAATACCATCGAGAACAATGTTTTCGTGGACTGCAATCCCGCCCTCCATGTCGATCAACGTGGAAAAGGCTGGGCCGCCAAATCCTTCGCGCCCGATGGCGACTGGGTGATGATCCGCAACCTGCGCTCTGTGCCATTCGACCAACCGCCCTACAGCACACGCTATCCACATCTGGCCAACATCCTCGAAGACGATCCCGCCGCCGCGAAGTATAACCGCATCCTGCGTAATATCCGTTTCGGCAAAGGCAAGTGGATCGACTGGCTCGATGGCATGAGTGAAAAAACAGTCGAGATGACCGACAACTGGACCGAAGGCGATCCCGGTTTCGTTAACCCGGCAACTGGCAACTACCGCCTCCGCGCCGACGCCCCCGTGTTAAAAACCGGTTTCAATCCGCTCCCACTCGACCAGGTTGGACCGCAACCCGACTAATAAACCATCCCGGTAGGGCGAGGTTCCCACCGAGCCGCACAACGGTGGTACGAGGCCGCCAAGCCGCACAACGGTAGGGCGAGGCCGCCAAGCCGCACAACGGTAGGGCGAGGCTCCCGCCGAGCCGCACAACGGTAGGGCGAGGCTCCCGCCGAGCCGCACAAGGGTGGTGCGAGGTTCCCACCGAGCCGCACAACGGTAGGGCGAGGCTCCCGCCGAGCCGTCCCCCGGACCTTCCCGGTAGGGCAAGGCTGCCAATGAACCTACGCACCCTGAGGTTCTCTACCTTGAGCTTTTAATGCATCAAGCGACATTCAGTCACTTTGCGACCAACCCCGCCAAACGCATGGTAATCTGTGTGGTTTATTGGTAGCTCCATGGGAGCGCCATGTTTATAGAAATGGAACAACAACGAGATTCAAGCTCCGTAGGAGCGGCATCATTTCCATCAATCTCCCGCGCGTCCCACCTGCTTGCGCATCATTCGCAATAACCCAACCTATTTTCCCGCGCCAAAACACTATTTTCTTGCTTTTTAATGCAATACGGGGTTAATCTCCCCTAAAGGGCACCGGCAACCCGGTTTGTTTCCGGCGTCTAAGTTTGAGACAATAAATACTGTTGGGCGGCATTCGCGCATGAAAACCGAGTTCCAAATTCTAAAAGCCAGACCGAAGATTCAGGTCTTCTTAACCCGCCAGTCGGTATGTGCGGGCGATGATTGCGACGCGCCACATGAGAAGATGGTCGAGATATATTCGTTTGTTGATCCAGAAATCTTCGCCAGAGAGGTTTCTTCTGGTTATCTTCCGCCAGTTGCCGGAGTCGGGCACTCTTGGACCTGTGAGCTGAACGGAGTGAAGATTGCAAAGATTAGCCACTCGGGCATTCATGCTTTAGTTCGCGAAAGCCCATTTTCAGAGGAGAATCGCGCACATTTTATTTATCATTCGGCACGATTTTGAGATGAGACATGCGTCTAACCAGTCCCCGTCACCAACCACCCTTGTCTCGGTCCGTTCCGCTGTCGCGGTTCACGCCGCGAGTCGGCGGCGGATCAACTTTCAAGGTTAGGAATCACTGCACCACCACTTTTATGCGCATTTTAGACACAGAACGAGAACAGTCAGTAATGGTGTTGCAGCTTTATCTGACCGTGACCGAGGCGACAAATCTTCGGAAGCAGTTAGACGGGCTGCTCACCGACCCGGAAGCGAATGAGCATTTCCACACTTTCGCCGATGATATGTCACGAGAACTTTCCTGTTCTATTCTCACGCCACACAAACTGGAGACTGGCCATTACACCGAGTTGGAAAGGAAGATTTTTAGGGAAAAATGAGCCTGATGCTACCCACTCTCCGGAGCTCGCCACCCTTGTCTCGGCGCGTTCCGCTGTCGCGGTTCACGCCGCAAGTTGGCGGTGGATCAGCTTTTTACGTTAGATGACGATGTTACGCCTTCGAAATAACTTCACGCGTGCTCACGTCTTTGTCGCCGGTGGACTATTGGCAGCGTTTATGGCGCTCGTGTTGTTTTGCTGCCTGATGAACTGGAGGGCAATACACCACGACCTCCCGCTTGTCCTCAGGGCGACGCTGGCCACAGTTACAGGCCCGTTCGCCGGCATCATCGCCAGACCAGGCGATGGTGCTGCATGGATGGCCGCCCGGTGGTGCTTGCCCGCCTGCGCCTCCTTTCTGGGACTGGCCGCTCTCGGTCAGGTCGTCCCCTTGCCATTCCGCCGGGGTGCTTTTGCTTTCCGAATTGGAACGTGGAGCATCGGATTGTTCGTTTGGTTTGCGGGTGCGGTTCCTTCACTGCTTAACGCCATTGACTGATGAAGTCATCTACCCACTCTCCGGCTCCATCCGCCGTTGTCTCGGTCCGTTCCGCTATCTGGCTTCACGCCACAACACGGCGGTGGATCAACTTTTGTCGTTAGGCCATGAAACGTATGCGAATCACTTGCACCACCGTTTTCTTTGTGACGCTCCTAGTGGCGTGGGCGTGTTTCGCGAGCATCGGCGACTACAACCTATACGTCGTTTATCCCGAGCGGAAGGTTATCAAGGACATAGCGACGGTTTCAGACCGCGTACTTTGGGGCGGCCTTTACGCACTCATTTTTGCTACTGTTGATACTGTCGCCTTATGGATTTGGCAGCGATTGCGGAGCATTTACACACGCAAGAGTCATGTTTCAGAGAGTCACAACGTGGCCTAACCGATCTCCTGGTCCAACCGCCGTTGTCGCGGCCTATTCCGTTGACGCGCTTCACGCCGCGAGTCAGCGTCGGCTCATCTATCCACGTTAGGTTGCTTACGCGTATGGAAATTCATCGCAAGCTAAAGATAAATTGGTGGCTATGGATGGCGCTTAGCGTCCCGCCGATAGTTTATAGTTGGGCGAGGACACGCGATGTGAAGGGTTCGATGATTTCGGACTGGGGTTATTTGATGAGCTATTTGCACCAGACTGATTACAGAATCACCCATGACATTTGGCGCTTTTTTGTTGAGACATTGCTTTGGAGTGCGGTGCCAGCTTTGTTGATCGGCTGGATAGCGCAGTATCTCGTCATGTTGGCCTGGGCTGCGTGGCGAGAGAGAAAAGGCAGGGCTTTGACTTGATACGCAGATGATTTACGACCAGCAGCCTGACAAAATATCGCAACAGGCAAGACGGAATGGCGTCTCCAGTTCCGCACGCGGTTCATGTCCTCACCCCCGAGCGCCTAACCCCTCCACGTTTACCACCACCGACAAATCCTGCATTGCCTGAAAGTCTCGAATCCATGATGGACCACCTCATCATCCGACCGGGCAGTTCCGCCGACCTCACCGAAATCAACGCGATCTACAATCATTACGTGGCGCACTCCACTTGCGTTTGGACCACGCAACCGTGTTCGGAAGCCGAACGCATCGCCTGGTATCAGGAGCACACACCGTCCATGCCCATTGTGGTTGCCGAGCATGACGGGCGCGTCGTCGGCTGGGGCGCGCTCGGCTCATTCCGGGCGGCCTACACTGCCGCGGGCATGCTGGAAGACTCCATCTATGTGCATCATGATTTTCACCGTCAGCGGATTGGGAGTCAGTTGCTCCAGGCACTGATTGATGCCGCGCGGCGCTCGGGCCTGCGTTCCATTCTTGCAAACATCTCCGCAGATCAGACACCGAGCCTTCGACTGCACGAGAAATTCGGATTCCAGAAGGTCGCGCACTTGCGGGATGTCGGCCAGAAGTTCAATCAAAGGTTCGATGCAATCTATCTGCAATTGATGTTGCCACCTGCCAAATCGCTGCAGACGACAGGTGCGTGATAAAATTCCTCACTCTCGCCCCAAACCTGAATTGGCACGAGCGTGACCGTGCCGCATATCTTCTCTCCCGCCCTGCGAGGCACGAGCGGAGAGGGAGTTGGAGGGATGGGGCTCTAAGGGACTTTTTTCTTACCGACGAATTTTGTCATACACCCCAATACAAGTGCTTTTGCGGCCAACTGGATTTTGACTCAAAATGCAGGACGCCTTCCCTGCACTCGGATGGAATCTCGCCACCCAGCGAACCAAGTTTGGTTCCCGCGAAAAACAGTTTTCCCTTCATTGCGTCCGGGGGCAACGGAATACTTATGAGGGCGTCACCCACCGCCCAAATCTCCATCACCGCCCCGCCAGTCACACGCCGGTTCGTGGCCACAGGCGCCCAGGCCAGATGCGGCATGGGCTTGTCCGCGAAGCGATGCTCCCGGTCGTTGATGACAATCCGCTCACAATCATAGCCGCCAAAGGCCAGCAGGGTATTGCCCTCACCCGCGCGAAATGCCACCAGCAAACGCCCCCGGTAACTTACCTTCCAACCGTTGATCCAGATCGCATTAAGCTCCAGACGGTCGGGTGGAAGTGGATTGCCCGCCAGGATGGTTTCGTCCTCCTTGGGATTGCGCTGGAATCCGCCCGGCCAGCTTTCCACATGACGATTGTAATGCACGGCCACGGTCACTGTCCCGTTCGGGAAACGGCACGCCAGCCAGGGATTTTCCCGGGACAACACACTCGGATTATCCTGCGTGGGCACGTTCTCCCGTGTCTTTGGATACGCCCCCAACGCCTTGAGAATCTCAAACCAGGTCCGCGTTTCATAACCCAGCGAGGCCGCCTGGTCGTCGCGGGGACGGAATCCCAGATAAACCGCGCTTCCGCCCTGCGCCGTTTTGCGGCTGGTGCCCGTGATTTTTCCATCCACTCGCGCAAGAACACCCGCCTCTTTCTGCGGCGCGACCGGATACACACGATCCACGAGGAACGCAGTGAGGATGGTTTGTTTGGGAACCGTTTGGAGCGCGCCCTCGAATTCAACCATTTGACCCGGTGCGGAAAGTCCTTCCTGAGCGAAGTCCAGACGCTGCACTCCCATGAGATTCTGCCAGCGCTCCAAAATCGCCGTGCCGCTCATATCCAGTCGCGGCGGTGGGCCCGACCAGATCAAGCGCCCGCCCTTGTTGACAAAGTCCTCCAGAAATTCCATCAAGCCCGCCGGAGGCAGCGGTTCAAACAGCGCGGCCAACGTGCTGAAACTGCGTCCGGCCATGGCGATCCGCCCGTCCCCCGTCACTTTGCCCGCGGACAACAACCGTTCCGCAGTGACGTAGTTCGCGTAGCCGTATTGCGTCATCCAACTCCCAAAACGTTCCTCGCACGCAACCAGCGAAAGCGGATACAACATCAGCACCTCCACGTCGCGATGCTCCGAGTTTTCGATTGCCTGAAACGAAGGCTGCGCTGATGTCCCATAGGCATCCACAAGGGCCTGTCGTCGCTCGGAGGCCGCCGCAGGCATCCCCCAGTGCGCCGCATAGGCATACGGAACCCGGTTGAGAATCCCCGTTGAACACGCCAGCGCCAGGGCATAGTAGTCGCGGTCGGACCAGCCCCCTTCGGCATGGTCGTTACCCCCGCCCGTGAGAAAATCGTTCCACCGAAAGTAATCCGCGCAGGCTGCGGCAGATTGCTGGATGGTGTTCGACCACTGAAAATCCGGCGTGTATTCGTATTGCTTGGGGGCGTGCGGTTGATTGCCCCGCTCCCAGTAATCAATCGTCGGACTCTGCGCCCAGGTCGCGTGAGCACGGGCTTCAAGCGCGTGCCCATAGAGGGATTCGGCATACTCCCTGGCCCCGGTGAACAACCCGATCACGGTCCGATCCAGCAAATCATAATACCGGCGTCGCAGCAGGAACGTGCGCTGGATGCCCTCAGGCGAGCCATCCAACACATGCTGGTCCTGCAGCCGCGCATCCAGGTTGGATAAAAATCCATGCTGGCCGTAGCAAAAATAGACCAGATACTTTTCGAAGTCCTTGAATTCGGCACCGTAGGTTGAAGCAAAGGCCTCCGCCATGGATTGCGTCAGATATCGCAGCGTGAATTGGCCCTCGTCGTGATGCCCGCTATAAACCCAGTCCTGCTGGATGTGCATTTCGTCCGAGTAAAGCCCGTTCAATGGCACCCCCGCCTCGTGGTAACGTTGAACCAGACTTTTCAGGAAAGGCGCGGCCTGGGGACTGAAATAATCCAGTTCCGGCGTGTCATAGGAAACAACCACCAGCACACGGTCCAGTCCCACCGCCTGCGCATCCCCGCTTCCGCTGACACTGAGTCGGCGCGCGGAGAAACTCCCTCCCACATCCACCGACGCCCCCTCCCACTCGCGCAACTCCGGCTTTTCTTTCAACTCCACAATTTCAGCCGGGTTCACCGCGTAGAAAGCAGTTCCCCCCACGCGTTGCTCCTTAAACGCGAATACGCGCACGCCATCGCGCCGCACATCGATGGTTCCCTTGTTATTGGTCCAGCGTCGGTGCTCCCAGAGTTGCACATCGTAAAAGCCGGTCTTCGCGTCGCGCACTCCTTCGCGGTATTGCACCCAGCGGCCATGACCGCCCGTTTGCTTGCGATACCCCGGCCCCAGTTCCAGTGGACTGAGCAGGCTCAATTCCAGACCCAGGCCGTATTCTTTCAGCGTCTGGCTGATCTTTTGGATGCGCTGGAGGTAGGCATCCGTATCCGGCATATACTCGCGGCCTTTTTCCCCCTGCCCCTTCCGGTATTGGGCGAAAAAGTGGTCGAACGCCAGAATGATGGTGCGAACCCCGGCGGCCTGTTGTTGCGCGCAAAAACTCCGCAACGTGATCCGGTTGGGTGTCGAAGACAGGCTGACATCCACTTCCTTGTCGGGATCCTGCAAATCGTCCAATTGCTGGTCGGTCACCAGGATGAGCCCCGCTTTGGGTCGATTAAAACTCCATGGACCTGGAAAGGTCAGCACCGGGTCCGGAATTCCCGTTGCGGGCGTTTCCTCTCCCCACGCCATCGGTACGGGTGCGACAGTGCATACCACGCCTATTTGCGCCAGCCCCGACAGAAAATCACGGCGGCTCCAGAAAGGATTTGAAGGTCTTGCATTGGGCATGCTCACTTATGGTGCGATCCATCGTATAAATCAATTCCATTTCAGGCCGTCCTCTGCTCGCAGGAGCACCGGACACCCGTCATCCCGTATTATCATGGCAAAAACTGCTGCATTCCGGGAACCACGGCGCCAGGGCGACTGTTTAAACGCCTCGCATCCACACTTGAAATGATCCAAAAGCCGCCTGCCCTGCAAAAAATCCAAAATTTGGCTTGCGGTGGGCCGATGTAATTATTAGCTTGTCCCCTCTTTTAGAGCGAAAGAATGGTATATGGCTAAAATTTGTGAATTGACTGGAAAGCGCCCCGTTAAGGGCAACATTATCTGGCGCAGTGGTAAAGCCAAGAAGAGCGGTGGTATTGGTACGCATGTTACAGCGATTACCAAACGACGCTTCATGGTCAATTTGAAACGCGTCAAGGCCGTGATCAATGGCGAAGTGCGTTATATCAAGGTCTGCGCGAAGGCTTTGAAGAAGGGTTTGGTCACCAAGCCTCTCAAGCGCACCTATGTGAAGCCGACCGCCGCAGCCGCCAAGGCCTAAGCGTTCCGCGACCAATTTGAAACGAGGTCTCCGGACCTCGTTTTTTCGTGTACAGATCAGAAGGATGGGAGAATTTGGAACATGCGAACCGTCTATTGACCCGCGTCGGGCGACCCTTCGATCGTCTAGCGCCCCTTGAACCGGTGCATTGTGGCCCGCTTCAACTCCCGATCCGCCTCCTGCTCTTTCATCGTCTCCCGCTTGTCGTATTCCGCCTTGCCCTTGCCCACGGCCAGCAGAACCTTCACCTTGCCGTTTTTCCAATAAAACGACAGCGGCACCAGCGCCGTCCCCTTGGCCGCAAGGCTGGAGCTTAGGCGACGAATCTCGGACTTGTGGAGGAGCAGTTTGCGGACGGACTTGGGCTGGTGGTTCTGGAGGTTGCCGAAGGAATACTCGTCGATGTGCGCGTTGTGAAGAAACACCTCGCCGCGTTCCACCAGCGCGAACGCATCCCGTATCTGCCCCTTGCCCCCACGCAGGGATTTTACTTCCGTCCCGTGCAAAGCGATGCCCGCCTCGACGGTTTCCAGAATATTGTAATCGCGACGCGCCTTGGAGTTATTCAGTATGTCCGACATGGCCATGGTCCGTTTTCGCCGTTATCTGGCTATCGGATTTAAAAGGAATTAATGACCGTTGACAAAAACAGGCCGGAATTGTGGTTCCAGCCTAAATTCGCGAACTCCCCCCAGGAAAGCTATCCTGCGCCGCTAAGCCTTCTTGCGCTTCTTGGTTCCAGGTTCCGCCGACGTGGGCTCAGCTTCGCAGGCTTCCCAGCCAATCTTATCTTCGATCAACTCCCGCAAGGCAATGTCCGCCCAACCTTGATTGGCGGTTTCCGTCACCAAGGGTCTCGAGTTGCCGCCGCCGCCTGATGTCAGTTGGCGGACACGCTTGGACACCAGGTTAATCAAGGTGTTGGCGTTGCCGACTTTTTTTAGTGCTTTGTTACAAAGTTCCGAGTTCAAGAGGTCCTCTCTTTATCCAAATACGAAGGATTAGAATACCAATACCCCCATCCAATGCAATCACAAAACCGATGATACGTATTAAAATTCCGCATGACCGAAAATGCTCAAACATCCGGCGTGGCATCCCAAAGGCCCGTTACACTCACAGCGAATCCGGCCGCCGTCAAATGTTAACGGCAAAATAATGAACTGTGTAGGGACAATGTGACGCTTAATGTCTCATGTTTATGCTGTAATACATGGGTCATTATGTCACATATCTAAAAACGCCACTTCTGTATATTATTCATTACAAGTGTTTTATAAATAATCACGGTGCTGGCACGGAAGATGATCCTTTCTGAGGCGTTAAACGATGTAAAACGTGATGCCCGTCAGTCGTGGGTTGCGGAAGACGACGCATCAACACAGAAAGAAATGAGACTATGAACGCATTAACACAGAACGAAACTGGAAAGTGGAATCCTTTCAAGGAAATGGAATTGCTGCAAAACCGTCTCGCCTCCCTTTTTAATCCCTCGGTAGAACGAATGCCGGTGACCGGTGAAAAGGGTGCCGTGAACGCCAGCGCGGCCGAGTGGGCGCCACTGGTGGATATTGCCGAGGACGACAAGGAATACACCATTAAGGCGGAGTTGCCCGATGTCCAGAAAGAGGATGTGGCGGTGACCCTCGAGAACGGCGTCTTGATGCTGCGCGGCGAGCGCAAATTCGAGAAAGAGGACAAAGGCAAACGCTATCATCGCATCGAGCGGGCCTATGGAAGTTTTCTCCGCAGTTTCGTCATGCCCGAGGATGCCGACGAATCGAAGGTCAGCGCCGAATTCAAGGATGGCATGCTCAAGGTCCATGTGGCCAAGAGCGAAAAAGCCAAACCTAAAACCGTCGATATCAAGATCGGCTAAACATTTGGTCTGATTGGGTTGATTGGAAATGGGTTGTAACTACGGCGCCGGAGTGGTTTCCGGCGCCCTTTTTATTGTCGCGTGAACTCAGTGTACAAATCGCGGTAGCGGCCATTTCCGGCCATGAGCGTTTCGTGGGTCCCCTGTTCGATGATGCGCCCGCCCTCCAGAACGAGTATACGGCTGGCCTTGCGCACGGTGGACAGCCGGTGCGCGATCACAAAACACGTTTGCCGGGAAACCAGCTTCAGAAGCGCCGCCTGAATCAGCGCCTCGGTGTTCGGATCCACCGCGCTGGTGGCTTCGTCCAGAATGAGAATCCGCGGGTGCGCCACCATCGCGCGCGCGAAACACAGCAATTGCCGCTCTCCGGCGCTGAAATTCCCGCCGCGTTCCGATACCGGCGTTTCGTAGCCCTTGTCGAGCTTTGCAATGATCGCGTCCACACCCAATTCGCGCGCCGCCTCCTTGACCTCTGAGTCCGTGGCCTCGGGTCGCGCAAATTTCAGGTTGTCCATCACGGTGCCGGTAAAAAGAAAATTTTCCTGCGTCACAATCCCAATTTGCGCCCGCAGGGATTCCACCGTGGTGGTGGCCAGATCGACGCCATCCACCAGAATCCGGCCCTTCTGCGGCTCGTAAAACCGGGCCAGCAAACTGATCACGCTGGTCTTTCCCGAACCCGTTCGTCCGACCAGCGCCACGGTTTCCCCGGGGCGCGCCTCGAAACAAATATCGTCGAGCACCCAGGTGTTCGGCGGCGTGGTGTCGTAATGAAAAAACACATGCTCGAAAACCACATGACCGCGAATGACTCCCAACGGCGCCGCCTGATCCCGGTTCTGTACCGATGGCTGCGTGTCCAGCAGTTGAAAAATCCGTTCCGCGCTGGCCGCCGTCGAAAGCAGCGCATTATACAAATCCCCCATCGTCTGGATCGGACCGAAAAACATGCCCAGGTAGAGGAGAAAGGCCGTCAGTTCGCCCATGGTGATCTCCCCCTTGAGAACCAGGCTTCCGCCGTAGCCCAGAATGATCGCAGAGCCTACGCCCGACATGAAGCCCAGGAACGGCATGTAGGTGTGAAACACCCGGGCGGCCGCCAGCGCGTATTCGTTGTGCGTCGCGTGGATTTGCTGGAAGCGATTCAGATTTTCCTCCTCGCGGCTGAAGGCCTGAACCACGCGCACCCCGGCGATGTTTTCCGCCATGGCCGAGGATAGCCGCGCGGATTGCTCGCGAACCTTGCGATAGGCCCGCATGCCGTGGATATGGAAAAGCCGCGTGGCCACTGCCAGCGGCGGCAGCACGGCGCTGACCGCCAGACACAGCCGCCAATCGTATTGGAGCATCAGCGCCACCACCCCAATCAACGTCAAGCCGCTCGAAACCATTTGGTTCGCGCCCCAGGTCAACACCCGATCCAGCGAATCGATGTCCGTATCCGCCCGGTTGATGATCCGGCCCTGGTGGGTCTTGTCGAAATAGTTCATCGACAGTCTCTGGATGTGTTTGAAGACCTCCTCCCGCAGGTCGTTCATCGCCCCCTGTCCGATCGCAATGGCCTGCTTGACCTGGGCCACCGAGATTCCCCAGCCAATCAGCAGATTGATCAGGTAAATCACCCCCACCAACAACACCCCCTGATACGCCACCGCATCGCTCACGATATGCGTCAAATACCGGTCGATGCCCACCTGCACCAGCTTCGGCCCGGCCAGTTGGCACAGCGTGGCCAGAAGCGTCAAAATCAGATTCCACACGAACGCCCGCCGGTAAGGCCTCAAATAAAACGACAGCCGCGAGAATGTGGCCTTGCTCAGCGGCTTTTGCTCAAACTGTTCTTCGATCTGTATGTCGTCGTTAACCGGCATCCCTTGCAGTGTGCCTCCGGTTTGCCAAATTTCCAATGAATACACGACCCCATGCATTGACCGGCCCGGAAGTCGTCACTCCATGCGCATCGGTTCTTGTCCCAACAGCTTGATACCTGAGCCTCCAAACCATGTACGTGGGGGTACACAAAAAAGGCGCTCTGTTATTCGCAGAGCGCCTTATTTGATAAAAAGCGATTACTTGGTGCCCAAAATCGCATCTTTCGCGGCTTTGGCCACGCGGAACTTCACAACCTTCTTGGCGGCGATCTTGATCGATTCGCCAGTGGCCGGATTACGGCCGATGCGAGCCTTGCGGTTCACAAGCACCAGTTTACCCAAGCCCGGAAGGGTGAAGGTATTCTTGGCATTTTTGTAGGCCAACTCGGCCAGATAATCGAGGATCTCAACCGCGTTCTTCTTGGTCACGCCTGTCTTTTCGGCGATGGCCGCCGCGATCTGTGATTTGGTAAGTGGTTTAGCCATAATCTTAATAATATTGGAATTCAGTCACAGTCTTAACGACTTATTACGCATTAAAGCGCCTTAAAGAATCGTTGCAAGTAAAAAAATGGCGTTTTCCCAATAAAAATGCGGTTTTTGCCTTTTCAGCCCCTTGACAGTCGCGTTTTTTAGCACACCATGCGCTTGTGATAGTTCGTATTTCACCTTGTTGCCGTTCGCGCTCCTGCCGCCCGGGTGGCTGCATTTCGCGCGCGCGCGCCTCATTCGGGCGTCTCCAGCAGGGTTTGAACCGGCCTGTTTTATCACTTTGATTATGCCCCGGAAAAAGAACACATCCACCTCCCAGGTCACGCTGGCCCTGCTCCAATCCGCCGGCCATGCCGATCCCGCGGCCAACCTGCGCCATACGCTCGATATGGCCACCAATGCGGCCCGCCAGGGAGCTCAGATCATCTGCACCCAGGAGCTTTTTCGCTCCCAATACTTCTGTCAATCTGAGGATCACGCCAATTTTAAACTCGCCGAAACCATCCCCGGCCCCAGCACCCGCGCCTTCCAGACCCTCGCCAAAAAGCACGGCGTCGTCGTCATTGCCTCCCTTTTCGAAAAACGCGCCGCCGGCCTCTATCACAATACTGCAGCCATTATCGATGCCGATGGCGCCCTGCTGGGCATTTACCGCAAAATGCACATCCCGGAGGACCCGCTGTTTTACGAAAAGTTTTATTTTACACCCGGCGACCTCGGTTTTCGCGCGTGGAAAACCCGCTTTGGCACCCTTGGCGTGCTGATCTGCTGGGACCAATGGTATCCCGAGGCGGCCCGGTTGACCGCGCTCCAGGGCGCCCAAATCCTTTTCTACCCCACCGCCATCGGCTGGCATCCCTCCGAAAAAGCACATTACGGGGCCGCCCAGCAGGCCTCCTGGGAAACCATTCAACGCTCCCATGCCATCGCCAATGGCTGTTTTGTCGCCGCCATCAATCGCATCGGTCATGAAAAACCCGTTGGCGGAGACGGTCTCGAGTTTTGGGGAAGCAGCTTTATCGCAGGTCCCTCCGGCGAAATATTGACCAAAGCCTCCTCCGATCGCGAAGAAATCCTCCTCGCCACCGTGGATCTCAACAAGGTCGATGTCACCCGCACCCACTGGCCTTTCCTGCGGGACCGGCGCATTGACGCCTACCAGCCCATTCTCAAACGCTGGGGCACGGATTAAGCCCGTTCATTTCGAGAAATAAAAAGGGCCGGCATGTCCGCACACGCGAACACCCGGCCCAACCCAAACAAACCAAACCAACCCGACCAATCTTAAATTAATTCAGCAGGATGCTCCGCCGCATATACGTCGGCTTGTCCAGATCTTCACCGCGATGCACCGTGGGCTCGCTTTTCTCGAACCGTCCCTTCGAAACAATTTGCAGCGGCAACTGACCCTGCAGCAGTTGCGGCAGGTTCTTCCGAATCCGGCTGTCCTCCTGGGCCTGCTGCTTGAGCAATTTCCCGGTCTGCTCCGCATTCAGATCAGGCGCCGGAGCCACCAATCCGGGACGCGGGCGCTCCGCCGACACTCCATCCAGCGGATTGATTTCCAGCCCCATCAGTCCTTGCCCCTCGTTGGAACGGGACGCTCCAAAACGGGGATTCACCCGCTCCTCCGACTGGGATGCCGCATCCGGCTCGGTCTGGCGGGTCGTCGCAATCAACGTCACCTCCAGATTCTCACCGAGCTGGTCGTCGCAAGTGGCCCCCAAAATCACGTTCGCATTATCACAGCACTGCCGGACGCGGGTGATCACCTGGTCCACCTCGGGCAAACCCAGGCGCGTATTGCCCGCAATATTCACAAGCACCGTGTCCGCCTTGCGCAAAGTCTCCGCATCCCCCAGCAGCGGGCTGGCCAGCAGAATATCCGCCGCCGTTTTCGCGCGATCCGCGCCGGCGGCCTTGCTCGAGGCCAGCGCCCCCTCCGAGTGCCGTCCCCGCAGGCAATTCTTCAACTCCGCAAAATCCACCGTGATCAATCCCGGCCGCGCCAGCATGCGCCACACCCCGCAGATTCCCTCTTGAATCCAGGTGTTGCCGGTCTGGAGCACCTCCTGCAAAGGCGTTCCCTCAGGCGTCAGCTTGAGCAAATGCTGATTGGGCAGGCCAATGGTGCCATCCACGCTGGCCTTCAATTGGCGCATGGCCTGCATCGCCTGACGCTGACGTTTCTTGCCTTCGCAGTCGAAGGGCATGACCGCAAACGCCAGTACCAACGCGCCGGTCTGCCTGGCCATCCGCGCCAGAACCGGTCCCGCGCCCCCCCCCGTGCCGCCGCCCAGCCCCGCCACCAATATCACAATGTCCGCTCCGGTAAATAAGCCCGATAATTCCGGGCCATCGGCTTCTGCGGCGGCTGTGGCCAGTTCCATGTCGCCGCCCGCCCCCAGGCCGCGCATGATCTTCCCGCCGATCAACACCCGCCGGGCGTTGCGATACCCGGCCAGATCATGACTGTTCGTGTCAGCCACATAAAATGAGCCCGGGGCAATCCCCAACCCGCCAATCTGCTCCACGATCCGGCATCCCGCCCGCCCCACCCCGAAAAATCGGATATCCAGGGTCGGTTTCAACCCGCCCTCGGCTTTTTGATCCTGGTAATCGGTATTCATAAAAATCAACTCGCTTTATTATTCAACATTAGCGCCGCAGCAAACCCGATAATGCCTGGCGAAATCCCCACGTGCGCGGGCGTCCGGCCCCCTTTTGCTGCATCTGCATCGCCCCGAAACGCACCAGACCGATGCAGGTGGCAAATTCCGGCTGCTCCAGCAGAGATTTCATTCCGCCCACGTTTTGTATGGTTCCAATCCGGGTCGGCAATTGGAAGATCCGCTCCGCCAGTTGCTGAATGCCGGCAATGCGCGCCCCGCCGCCGCACAGAACCACGCCCGAACGCACATAATCCAGCAGGCCCGCCCGGGATAAATCCGCCTCGATGATCTCCAGTGTTTCCTCCAGCCGCGCGGCCATGATCCGCCGCAAATGCTCCAGTTTGACCGGCCGCTCCGGCAGGCCGGACTCGCTGGTCGGCGTAAAGGTCTGTCCCCGCAGACTCTCGTCCGGCAGCGCGTGCCCGTGACTGATCTTCAACTGCTCCGCCCGCACGATCGGCACTCTCAATCCGATGGCCAGGTCGTTCGTCACATGATCCCCGCCCACCCCCAGCACCCCGGAATGCTTGATGATCCCGTTGGCGGACATCACGTATTCGGTCGTGCCCGCCCCCAAATCGATCACCACCGTCCCCATCTCCTTTTCCTCCGGGGAAAGCAGCGCCAGGGAACTGGCCAGCCCGTTGAAAACCATGTTCTCCACCTCGATCTGGAGACCCTTGACGACGCGAAACACGTTTTGAATCCGGTTGGTGACCCCGTGAATCACATGCATCTCCACCTCCAGCCGCGTGCCCAACATCCCCACTGGGTTCAATATTCCATCCTGACCATCCAGCAGAAAATGCTGCCGCACCGCGTGGAGAACGTGATGGCCCATGGGCAGGTTGATCGCCTTGGCGTTGTCAACTACATCCTGCACATCCTCGTCGGTGATCTCCCGATCCGCGCTGACGATGGTATGCACGCCGCGATTCCCGAATCCGCGCACATGTTTGCCGGTGACCCCCAGAAACACATTGTGAATTTCAATGTCGGCGTTCCGTTCGGCCTCGGCAATGGCCGCGCGAATGTCCTCCTCCGCCAGCACCGTATCCACGACCTCCCCCTTGCGCACGCCGCGGGATTCGCTCTGGCCCACGCCAATGACCGTCAAGGCGCCTTTTTCGTTATATTCGCCGGCCACCGCGCAAATCTTGGCGGTGCCCACTTCCAGACCGACGACGATGTTGTTATTGCTGGAGCTGAACATTTTTCTTCTTGTGGCGGATGGTTTTTACTGCTTTGAGTTTTTCTGGAGCGACCGCGCCGGTCTCCACCCAAAGGGTCGGAACGTTGTTCGTAACGGAAAGGTCCACGCTGGCAATGCCCTTGCCCGCCCGGGCACCCACATCGTATATGGAACGCCACCGCAGCAATTGCGTCTCCAGGCGATCCATGGAAAACGTGATCTCACTCCCATACTGTGTCGTGACCTGCAGGACATCCGGCCAACTCAAATCGATGCGCGCCAGGTCCGCCAGGCCAAACATGGGCGAATTCTCGAACGCCTCGATCAACCTCAGCGCCGCCATCACCTGCGGCGATTCCACCGGACGGCCCGGACGCAAGTCCGAGCGATTCAAACCGGTCAAAATGGGAAGCGCATCCGAGGCGGCGCTCGCCAGCGGCCTTTGCATTCCCTTTTGCAGCGGCAGCATCACATACCCCTCGTCATCCAGGTAATAGGACACAATGTCATAACCGCTGTCGTCGGCCTTGGGCGCCAGCACATGCGCCTCAACCATCGGCTCGCGTTCGGTCACCCGCAGTCTCAAAGTATCGGGCATCACCCGTTCCACCGACGCGTGCTTGATCAGCGGCGCCAGCTCCAGATTGCGCCGGATCCGCCCCAGCTCCAGTCCCGCCAGATTGTCCCCCTTGGCCACACCCGCCCACAGCCGGATTTGTTCCGGCGCGATCACCCCGTCGGTCTGGACCTCGATCCGCTGCACCGCCAGCGCCTCGTTCTTGAAGACCATCGCGTTGAGGGTCCACTCGGTGCCGCGCCAAAGCAGCAGCAGCCCGATCAACGTGCCAAGGGAAACGCCCAGCGCCGTCGTCACCATCCGCCAGCGCGCGGCGCGCGCCTTCTGCGAATAAACTTTGACATCGAGCACCTCATCCCGCCGCCCGCGACGGTTTCTCGATTTTTTCTTCCAAAACATATACACCTCACATCATCTGGTCGGCCTGACTAATGCCAGGTCGATCATTCGCTGGCACAAACCCGCGTAATCCATGCCTGCGGCCGCTGCGGCCTTGGGCAACAAGCTCGTCTCGGTCATTCCCGGCAGCGTGTTGACCTCGAGCACCATCGGCTCGCCCGCACTCGTGATCATCACATCCACCCGCGCGTAATCCCGCCCGCCAATCGCCCGGAACGCCCCAAGGGCAGCCTCTTGTGCGCGCGCCGTCATCATGGCATCCAGCGGTGCGGGACACAAATACTCTGTGGCCCCTTTCGTATATTTATTGTGGTAATCGTAGGCCCCGTTATGCGGACGCACTTCCACCAGCGGCAGCGCCCGGTCCGCCAGAATCCCGACCGTCACCTCGCGTCCCGCGATCCGCTCCTCCACCAGCACCCGGGAATCATAGCGCAACGCATTCGCAAGCGCTCCGGTCCACTCCCCCCTTTGGTTTACAAATTCCAGTCCCACACTCGATCCCTGGCAAACCGGCTTCAGAACCACCGGCGGCTCCCACCCCGCAGGCCAGGGCGCGGACGCCCCATCGATCACCACGTAACGGGCCGTCGGAATGTGGGAGGCGACACACCGCTCCTTCGTCAGCACTTTATCGAAGGCGATGCGGCTCGCCTCAGGCCCGCAACCCGTGTAACGCGCCCCCAGCGTTTCCAGCCGCCGCTGCACCGTGCCATCCTCGCCATACGTCCCGTGCAAAGCCAGAAACACCACCTCCGTCCCCTTCGGCAACGTCCACTCGTTATCCTGCGGATCCAGCTCCGTTACCGTGTGGCCCAACCCGCGCAACGCTCCCGCCACCGCCGCCCCGCTCCTCAAGGACACTTCCCGTTCGGCGGAGGTCCCGCCCAGCATCACCACAATATTCCTGACCCTTCCCATAAATTCTTTCAAACCTCCTCGCCCACCACTTGCACTTCTGTTTCCAACGCGATTCCACGATCCGCCTTCACGCGCTCTTGAATCTTCCCAATCAACGCCAGCACGTCCTTCGCCGTCGCAGAACCTTCGTTTACGATAAAATTGCCATGCTTGTCCGAAACCACCGCGCCACCGACCCGCGTTCCCTTCAGCCCCGCCTCATCGATCAATCGACCCGCCGCCTGGCCCGTTGGGTTCTTGAAAATGCATCCGGCGCTGGGTGCGGCCGGCTGGCTCTGCCAACGACGCCTGTTATATTCACCCAGGATTTCGTCAATCGCCTCTTGCGTCATCCGCCGCACCCGCAGACTCGCCTCCAGCGCGATATTCTTTTCAAACAGGGGGCAACGGCGATATTCGACCGGTATCTCCGACGCGGTCCGCTCAGCCACTTCGCCCGCCAGATCCATGAACCGCACCCGCTCCACCGCGCCAAAGACACTCGCGCCCATGGCCCCCGCGTTCATTCTCAATGCCCCTCCCAGACTCCCGGGAATTCCCTCCATGAATTCAATCCCCCCCAGTCCCGCGCGCCGCCCTTCCATGACAATGGCCTTTAACCTCGCACCGGCCCCGCAGCGCAACCGCTCTTCTTCAACCTCGATCTTGCCAAACACCTCTGCCGCCAGACACACCACCAGACCCCGAATCCCCCCATCCCTGACGAGCAGATTGGATCCCCGCCCCATCACAAAAACCGGCACGCCCCGTTTCGCGCAATTACGCAGCATCGCCGCCAGCGCCTCCTCGCCCGCAGGCTCAAAGTAAGCGTCCGCCGCCCCCCCCACGCGCATCGTCGTATGCCGCGCCATCGGTTCATCGAGCCGATACGCACCGGCCAGCGGGAGATGTTCCGCCGCCAGGATTCTTAGAATTTCACGCACAGATTCCATGTTCAGCCAATTCCCGCGCCAGCTCATGCGCCGCCTGTGTGATGTCTCCCGCGCCCTGAAAAATCACCGTGTCCCCGGGCTTCATCGTCTGCCGCACCGCCCGCCGCAGTGCATCCAAATCCGCCGCGTATTGCACTGCCTGGCCGTGCTGGCGCACCGCTTCGGCCAGCGCCTCGCCGCTCACCCCGGAAATCGGATTCTCGCTCGCGGCATAAATCCCAGTGATCCACAACAGGTCCGCAGCCCCAAAACATTCCGCAAATTGCTCCTGCAAATGCTGTGTGCGTGTATAGCGATGCGGTTGAAAGGCCACCAATAACCTGCCGCTCCCGGCGCTTTTCAACGCGGCCAGCGTCGCCGCAATCTCCCGGGGATGATGCCCGTAATCGTCGAAAACCCGCGTCTGGCCGTCGTGCCAGAGCAATTCCTGTCGTCGCCGGGCGCCGTCAAAAGGGGCGATCGCCGCCGCAATCTTTTCCGGCGCGTACCCCATCTCATGCAAAATCGCCACCACGGCCGTCGCGTTGGACACGTTTTTTTCGCCCGCCAGCCGCGTCCGAAACTCGCCCAAATATTGCGTTTCTTGCCAGACTTGGAACAAGGTTTCACCCCGCTTGCCAGACTGCCCCATGAACGCCCGATAGCGCGCCCCGGCTTTAAACCCGTAACTCACTCCGTCAGCCCGTTCGCCCAACATCGCGACCAGCCGCGCGTCATCCGCGCAATAAAAAACCGGCCCACGCGTCTTCCGGGCAAAGTCCCCAAACTCCTTGCAAATGGCCTCCATGTTGGGAAAATGATCCAGATGCTCCTCGTCGAGATTCAGGAGAACCGCCTGCTCGGGCGTAAAACAACCGAGCGAACCGTCGCTTTCATCCGTCTCCGCCACAAACCAACCATCCTCCGCGCCTGCAAACCGCGCATGCGGACTCAGTTGGGCCACCATTGATCCAATGGCATAACTCGGCCTCGCCCCCAAAGCCTCCAGAGCAAAGGCCAGCATCGCGGTGGTCGTCGTCTTCCCATGCATGCCCGCCACACAAATTCCACGACGCCGGTTCATCAACGCCGATAACACCCGCGCCCGCCGAACCACCGGACAACCCAGTTTCCGGGCTTCCATTAATTCCACATTGTCGGGACGAATCGCCGATGACCACGCCATCAAAAACGGTTTCGCTTCGACCACGTTTTTTGCGGCATGCCCTTCATGAATCACCGCTCCCCTTGCCTCCAACTCCCGCGTCTCCTGGTTGAGCGTCAGATCCGAACCCGCCACCCGGAATCCCGCGTCCAACAACAAGTGGCCCAATCCGCTCACCCCGCAACCGCCCGCCCCAACCAAGTAGGCGACAGCCCCGGGTGCCGCCCCGCGCAGCACTTCTTCAACATTCACTCCGTCC
Organism: Verrucomicrobiia bacterium; assembly: GCA_963664225.1. Taxonomy (GTDB): domain Bacteria; phylum Verrucomicrobiota; class Verrucomicrobiia; order Limisphaerales; family UBA1319. Next base: position 4,141,550 of record OY760937.1, on the reverse strand, counting down.
TCGAAATTCACTTCAAACACCCTTTGCGCCGATCAATTCTCCAACTCGCGTTTCGCGGGCAATTCCTGACCCGTCATGGCCGACCACACCCGCCCCGCCACCTCCCGCGCGGCCTGCGGCTTTTGCCAGCGACCCAGCGCCTCACGCATGGGCTCTCGGGCACCCTCATCCATAAGCAGCGTTTCCAGGGCCTCCGCCAGAAGTTCCGGGGTCGCAATCGATTGCCCCATCATGCGCGCCGCGCCCGTTTCCACAAATTGCATCGCGTTATGGAACTGATGGTTGTCCGCCGCAATCGGATAAGGAATCAGCACCGCCGGCAATCGCAGCACCGCCAGTTCCGCCAGCGAGGACGCCCCCGCACGGCTCACCGCCGCCGTCGCCGCGTTCATCGCCAGTTCCATCTCCGTCAAAAACGGACGCACCACCGCGCGACGCTTGTGCGCCCCGTAAATGGTTCGCATCCGCTCTTCGTCCTTTGGACCCGTCAGGTGCAGGTATTGGACCTGTGGAAAACGCTTTGCCAGAAGGGGGATCGACCGCGCCATCAAATCGTTGATCGCCGACGCCCCCTGGCTGCCCCCCATCACCAGCAGCATCGGGGAACGCCCGTCCAGGCCCAACGTCACCCGGCACGATTCAGCGTCCATCGGCTGGAATTGCGGCCGCACAGGCATCCCGGCCACCGTCACATGCCTTCCGCGAAAGCGCCCGCCCGCCGTCGGAAAATGCACAAACACCTCGTTCACCCAGGGCGCCAGCCACCGATTTGCGCGTCCGGGAATCGAATTGGCTTCATGCAGGAAACTCGCCGCGCCATACCTCCGCGCGGCCAGGACCGGCGGCGCGCTTGTGAACCCGCCCATCGCCACCACCGCCCGGGGCGGTTTGGCCGCGAACAGCCTCTTGGCCGTGCAATACGATTGCCAGAATCCCTTTAAGAATCCCGGCAAATTCATCGACACCAGGCCAACGGCCGGCAGCGTGGCAAACTGGAGATGCGGATTGGAGCGGGCCGCGGATTGATCGACTTCCTTGGGCGAGATCAGCAACGTCACATCGCAGCCCGCCTCCTGCAATTCCTCGGCCACGGCCATGCCCGGATACAAGTGTCCCCCCGTGCCGCCGCACGCGATATAAACGGTATGACTCATTGCTTCGCTCATCAGAAGGGTACCGTCCCCGTGGAAGGCTCGCCAAATCCGTCGGACTCGTCCCCTGCTTCGCCGGATCTGCGCGCAATGCTGAAAAGCAGCCCGATGGACATCAGCAACAGGACAAGATTCGATCCTCCGTAACTGATGAACGGCAGCCCCATGCCTTTGTTGGGAAGCACGCTCGTCACCACGCCAATATTGATGAAGGCCTGAAATCCGATCATAAACGTCAATCCCGATGCCAGAAGAAATCCAAAGGAATCCGATGCGTTCCAGGCTATGAAGGCGCCGCAAAAAACCACCAGGATGTATGCAGCCACGATGCCCAGGGTCACCTGCAACCCGACCTCCTCACCAATCACCGATAATATGAAATCCGTGTGATTCATGGGAACAAAACCCATCTTCTGGCGACCGTTGCCCAATCCCAATCCATCCCATCCACCCGCCCCCAGGGCGATTTTCGCCTGATACGCCTGATAACCCGTTCCTTGCTTGCTGCCCTCCTGGTCCATGTAGGCCTTCACCCGGGCCAGACGCACTGGGTCATGCAACACCATGAAATAAACGATCGCGATGCCCACCGGAACCAGCGGAGCCAGGTAAATCAAGCGCGAACCCGCCAGCACCAGCATCGCCATGCACACCGCCACAAGTAGGAACGTGGTCCCCCAATCCGGCTCTTTGAAGATCAGCCCAATCACACTGGCCAGTATCAGCAGCGGCACCATCAACCCCCATTTCAGCGTGGACATTCGCGCGCGGTTTGCCGCCCCGTAATGCGCCAGCACCAGGATGAACGCCAGTTTTGCAAACTCCGAGGGCTGAATCCGAACCGGCCCCAACGGCAGCCAGCGCTTCGCTCCCCATACTTTTATGCCGATCCCGGGCACCAGCACTAAAGCCAGCAGCACCATCGAGACCATCAGCACGATCCAGACAAACGGACGCAGCGCCCTGTAATCGATGAGCATCATCACCACAAACATCACCAGGCCAACGCCGCAAAAGGCCAGTTGTTTGATCAGGAGATTTCCCTCCTTCTGTGCCGGCCCCATCATCGCGCTGAACAACATCACGATCCCCAAGGCAAGTAGCGCGGCCACGCACCAGCCCAAAATGGTCAATGTCCATTTCATATAGGTAGTCGAAGAGGATTCTTGAATGGCCGGTCAACTTGAAAGTCGCCAGCCGGGGTCATGGAAGTCTGACAAGCGGCAACGCCAGGAGCGCTTGAACAGCGCTCCTGGCGTTTATACCCAGAACAAATTTGTTTCTTGGAGGCCGGCCCTCTTTACATCCGGTTCGTCAAAGGAGCCAGAGGCGCCGGGGCCAGCGGCATCGGTGCGGTCGCCGATTCCACCGGCGCAGCAGCAGGCGCTGCGGCGGCCGGAGCAGCGGCCGCGTCGGTCTTGTGGGCGGGAATTTTCAACTTCTGCCCCACCACCAGACGGTCGCTCTTGAGTTTGTTGGCATCCCGCAGCGTTTTGACTTTTACTCCGTGCGCTTTGGCCACCTTGGTCATGGTGTCGCCCGCCTTCACGATGTAGGTCTTGGAAGCCGCAGGCTTCACAGCGGCCTCGGTCGCCGTTCCTGTGGCGGAGGCACTGGCGGCGGCGACCTCAGTCTTGGCTACCGGCGCGGGAACCTGAAGGGTTTGCCCCACTTTGAGCTTGCGCGAATCCACGCCCGGATTGGCCTGGGCCAGGGCGCTGATGGAAATTCCCTGGGCCTTGGCAATCTTATAGAATGAATCGTTCGGGGCCACCTTGTAGCTCTTGGCTTCGCCACCCAGCGCGGTCGTGTCGGCAATTCCAATGGACGCGGCTGCGCCCGTGTTGGTCAGGGGAGCCATCAACGCGCCGGGGTTCACCGGAGGCGCGCTGGTCGGCGCCACGGCGTAATAGTCGTTGGTGGACGGCACAGGAACCGCCGGGTTGGTCGAAACGACCGGCTCGGCTGGAACCGTATTGGTCAAAGCGGATTCCAGACTCTGGCTTTCAGGTTTGGCTGGTCGGCAGCCCTGCATCAACAGGCCGGCGAATAAAATGACGTGGATCGCCAGGATGGTGAAAACGGCGATGAACAAATTGGACTTGCCTTTGGACTTTTGCTGCTCAAGGAGCGAGCCCTTCGGAACTAGCGGATTCGGAGTATTCATTCTTCAGTGCGCCACAAGTGGCGTGTTATGTGTTTTTGTTGCTGGGTCATTCTCTAAGGCCGTCGGAACCCCGGCGTCCCTAAAATCAAATTCTATGCTTCAGTTTATCTTCTTTTCATCCTGCCGGGCGACATCGCCCGGAACGCCCCCATGGGCGGCGGCCCATGCGTGGACCACCTCACGAAACACTTCCCCCCGGTGCTGGTAGTTTTGAAACATGTCAAAGCTGGAGCACGCCGGTGAAAGCAGGACAACCTCGCCTGGCTGAGCCTGGCGGGCCGCTTCATTCACAGCTTCTAACAGCGAATTCATCAGGGTGCAAGGGGTAAAGAGGCTCCAGGCCGCCCGAATCTGCTCCCGGGTCTCCCCGATCAGAAAAGCCCCCTTGACTCGTTGCGCCAGATACGGCCCCAATTCGTGATAGCTGAACCCCTTATCTTTGCCCCCGGCAATCAGCCAGATATTCGGCTTGTCCGCAGGCGCCCGTTGTATCGTCAAAAGCGCCTTCTGCACCGCGTCCACGTTCGTTGCCTTGGAATCGTTTATGAATTTCACCCCTCCCACCTCGGCCACCAGCTCGCACCGATGCCGCGCCGGTGTGTAACTGCGCAGCGCCGACGCCACTTCCGCCAGGGGCAGACGCATGACGCGCCCCGCCGCCAGGGCCGCCATCAAATTCTCCGCGTTATGCGGTCCGCGCAATTTCGCCTGGTCCATGTCCATCAGCGGCCCGGCCCAATCCGGTATCCTGCTGATCAGCAACCCCCGGTCCAGCGTGATGTCCGCAGTGGGATCGTTCGCACTAAACGTGATGACCTTGGAAGGCACCTCGATTCCCAACGCCTCCAACTGGTTAAGCGCCTCCTTCTGAATGATCGCCCAGTCGAAACTCTGCTGGTTCATGAAGATACGCGCCTTGGCCCGCGTATATTCCACCATGCTCGGATACCGATCCAGGTGATCCGGTGTGATGTTCAACAAAATCGCCACCGTGGGCCGGAAAAATTCAATCGTCTCCAATTGGAACGAACTGACTTCCAGGGCCAGTATGTCCAAATCCTTCGTTTTCTCCGCCACCTGGCTTAACGGCAGACCAATATTCCCTGCGGCCACCGCCTTGCGGTTCGTGTGCAAAAGAATCCGCTCGATTAATTCGGTTGTCGTGGTTTTTCCATTCGTCCCCGTGATCGCAATACTGGGACACAAGGAAAATTGATATCCCAACTCCAATTCGCCGATGATCGGCACCCCGCGCTGGCGCAATGCCGTCACCCACGGCCCCGCGCATGGCACCCCCGGGCTCACCACACAAAGGTCAAAAATTCCGTCCGGTGCCAGCTCGCCACCCCCCAGAGTCACCTCCGCGCCCCGCCCGCGCAAAGCCTGCGCATGCGTTTCGAGACCGGGATTATTCCCGCGATCCGCCACCGTCACACGCGCTCCCGCGCGCAACAGCAACTCCGTCGCCGCCACCCCGCTCGCACCCAACCCCAGCACCAACACCCGGCGTTGCTTCCATAGGCTCATAGGCCCCTGCGTCTCATTTTGAACTTCTGTGCTCATCTGATTTTTAAAGTGCTCAAGGCTACGACGGCGCACAGGATGCACAAGATGTAAAAACGCGTCACGACCTGACTCTCATACCAGCCCATTTTCTCAAAATGATGATGCAGCGGGGCCATCAAAAAAATACGCCGACCCTCCCCATACCGCCACCGGGTGAACTTGAACCAGCCCGTTTGCATCATCACCGAAGCCGCCTCCGCCACAAACACTCCCCCCGCAATCACCAGCACCAGTGGCTGATGGATCAGAACTGCCATGATCCCCAACGCGCCCCCCAGCGCCAGCGATCCCGTGTCCCCCATGAACACCTGCGCCGGATGGCAGTTGAACCACAAAAAACCCAGCCCCGCCCCAATCATTGCCGAGCAAAACACCGTCAATTCCCCCGCCCCCGGAACATAAGGCACAAGCAGGTAACCCGCGACCTTCTCGTTGCCCGCCACATAGGTCAGCACCAGAAACACGAACGACACTATCAGCGTGCATCCAATCGCCAGACCGTCCAGTCCATCGGTCAGATTCACCGCATTGGAGCTTCCCACGATGCTCAAAACCGTGATGACCAGACCCACCCCCGCGGCGCCCGTCAACACCGGATATTTGTAAAACGGCACCATGATGTCTGTGATCAGATTGCTGGTTGCTGGCACATGCCACAAATAGACTGCGATGATCCCCGCCAGCAGAAACTGCACAAACATCTTCACGGCCGAGGTCACGCCCCTGTTGTTTTGGCGCGTGATCTTCATGAAATCATCGTAAAAACCCAGGCCGGTAAGCACCACCACGGAAAGCAGGGTCAAAATCAACAGCGCATTCCATTGAGCCCACATCAGCGCCACGGTGTCCAGCACCAGCACAATCAACACTCCGCCCATGGTGGGCGTTCCCTTTTTCTCAAGAATGCGCGCGGACAGACCTCCCGCCTCGGCGGCCTTGTCCTTGTATTCCTGGCCGAGTTTCAGCCGAGTGAGCCAGCGGATGACTTTGGGCCCCAGCCACCAACTCATCAGCAGCGCCGTCACGGCCGCCGCCGCGCAACGAAACGCGATGTACTTGAACATCCGCAGCGGTCCCAGATACTCCGCCCACTCCGTCCCGGCATACTGCTCCAACAAAAACTGGCTTAAATAATAAAACACACCCGGTCTCGCTGACTATGAAAGTAACACTCCAGTATAACCCATAAAAATTCTTCTCGGGCGCTCTTCAAACTCCATGCATCGCCGGTTCAGTGAGCTCAATGCCCCTCCAACCCGCTGTTCGAATTCAGAAACGCCGACGCGCGCTCCATCCGCAGGGCCCGCGAAGCCTTGAACAAAACCAGATCGCCGGATCGCGCAAACTCTTTGGCTGCAGCCCCCGCCTCTTCCACCGTTTGCAGCGCCATGGTCGTTCCCACCCCCGCCCGCCCCGCCTCCGCCGTCACGATCCCAGCCCACTGACCCACCGCAATCACCGCGTCCAAACGGCATTCCCCGGCCACCCGGCCAATCTCCACATGCGCCGCCCGGCTATGTGGGCCCAGTTCCGCCATATCCCCCAGCACCGCCACCCGTCGCCCGGAGCACTCCATGTCGCCAAGCGTATGCAGCGCCGCAACCATCGAATCGGCGTTGGCGTTATAAGCATCGTCCAAAATCTTCACCCCATCCCACTCCCGAACCTGCATCCGCATCTTTGGCGGCGGACAGGCCGTCAAACCACGCTGGATTTGCTCCCGCGTCAGTCCCAGAAGCGCCGCAACCGCGATGGCCAGCGCCGCATTGGTCGCCTGGTGCCGCCCCGGCAACGGCACGAAATACTCACCGGTCCATTGCGCGTCCGGCGCATCCAGATGAAACACCACCCCTGCGGCGTCCATTTTCAAACCCCGCACACACCAGTCGTTTCCCGCGTTAAAACCAATCCGCGTGATCGCCGCACGCGTTCTCTTCAATATGGGCTCCACCCCGGCGCAATCTCCATTGATGAACAGCGTCCCGTCCGCCGGAAGCGCTTCGCCCACCCAGCCCTCTTCGAGAGCCACCCCATCCAGATCCCCGAAAAATTCCAGATGTTCCCGGCCTATGCTGGTCAGAACACCGTATCGCGGCTGGATCATGCGCAGCAATGGCGCCAGTTCCCCGGGATGATTGGTTCCCGCTTCCAATACCGCCGCCCCATGCGCCCGTTCCAATTTCAACAAGGTCACCGGCACCCCTATCTCATTATTGAAACTCGCCTCGCTCCACAGCACGCTCCACCTCTGCCGCAACACCGACGCCAGCAATTCCTTGGTCGTGGTCTTGCCGTTGGACCCGCCCACGGCCACCACCGGCAACTCGAATCCGAGCCGGTATTCCGCCGCCATCAGGCCGAGGGCCTGGCGGGTTTTCTCAACCACCAGAAGATTCGCCGCCGCCATCCCCGGCCACTGCCCCAGCGCGCGGCGTTCCACCACCGCGCAAACCGCCCCTTGCGCAAGCGCCTGCGCCACGTAACCATGCCCGTCAAAACGATCTCCGGGGATCGCCACAAACAAATCCCCCGCCTGAACAGACCTGGAATCCGTGCTCACCCGGCGCACGACGGTTTCAGGCTGCGCTCCAACCAGCTCCCCCTGGCAGGCCTTGACAAAAAATGAAAGCGGGCGTTCCTCCACAATGGGTCAATGAAAATCGGAAATCTGCCGAATCGAATCAACGGCTGCCGGTGGTCTGCTTGCGTCCGCGCGCGCTGCTGAATCCCAGCGCCTCCAAGGTTTCCTCCGCATGCGCGCGGTCATCGAAGGGCACCACCGTATCCTCAAATTCCTGGTAAGTCTCATGCCCCTTGCCCGCAATCAGCACTGTGTCGCCAGGCTGGGCCATGCGGATGACCTCGTCGATCGCGCGGCGACGGTCCAATTCAATCTGGCAATCTGTTCCGTGAACGGCGTGGTAGCCCGCTTGAATCTGGCTGGCGATATCCGCCGCCGATTCCTTGCGCGGATTATCGCTCGTGATCACCGCAACATCCGCCAATTCCGCCGCCACACGCCCCATCTTGGGCCGTTTGCCCTTGTCCCTGCTGCCGCCGCAACCAAACACCAGCAACAGCCGCCCCTTGGTGATCTCGCGCAATGTCGTCAGCACGTTGCGCAACGCGTCATCCGTGTGCGCGTAATCCACCAGCACCACAAACGGCTGCCCGCACACAATCCGCTCCAGGCGTCCGGGCACCGCCGGGACTGAACTCAGCGCCTTCTGAATCACGCTCGGCGCCACATCCAGCGCCAGGCTCGCCCCCACGGCCGCCAGAGCGTTATAGACATTGTGACGACCGATCAACGGCAGCTTGCAGGTAAAGTTCTGCTTCGGCGTTCCAACGGTCATCTGAGTGCAGTCCGCCCGCAGTTGAATTTGTGTGGCTCGAACAGCCGCCTCCTTCTCAATCCCGTATTCCACCCGAACCTGCGCATCGGTCTCCGCCGCCAGCCGCGCCCCAAACGTATCGTCGATATTGATCACCGACGCCTTGGACTTGCCCGGGGACGCCCCGGCATCGCCGCTGAAGAGTTTCTTCTTGGCCATGTAATACGACTCCATGTCGCCGTGATAATCCAGGTGGTCCTGAGTCAGGTTCGTGAAAATCGAAACATCGAAATCCAGTCCGAACACCCGTTTCTGCTCGAGCGCATGCGAACTGACCTCCATCACGCACGCCTTGCAGCCCGACCGGACCATGTGCGCAAGCATCTGATGAATATCCAGCGACTCAGGCGTTGTGCGCTGCGCCGGAATCACCCTTTCCCCGATCTCATAACGAATGGTGCCCAGCAGCCCGGTCGTCACCCCGGCACTCTCCAGCACATGCTTGATCATGAACGCCACCGTGGTCTTCCCATTCGTGCCCGTGATCCCGATCATTTTCAGTTTCCCCGCCGGATACTGGTAAAACGCCGCCGCCACTTGCGCCAGCGCCTCCCGGGCATCGGCCACCATGATCTTCGTGGCCCGCTGCTGGATGAATCCGTTGCGCTGGCAAATCACCGCCACCGCGCCCCGATCGACCGCGTTCAGCACATAATCGTGCCCATCGACATGCTGGCCGGGCACCGCCACAAAGAGCATCCCCGGGGTCACCCGCCGCGAATCATAAGTGATCCCCGTGACCTCGCGGTCCAATGCCCCCTCCACATGCAAGGTCTTGACTTGCGCTATGATCTGACTTAACAACATGTCAACTTCACTCTCCCCCCACCCTCGGTCAATCCCATGACCCCTGATTTAACATTCACCTTGCGCGCACTGTCGTCAACCGGTTCGTCCGCAGCGGCATCGCCATGACATCCACAGGCAGCGAATCGGGACGAATGCTCAAATACTTGGCGGCCCGCTCCCCGATGTTATGAAAACAAGGCGCCGCGGCCTGCCCGCCATAATAACCGTTGCGCGGCTCGTCCATCACCACGGATATGCACAGCTCCGGACGGTCCGCCGGAAAAAAACCGATGAAGGATGAGAAGTATTTCCCCGGCAAATACCCGAGCTTGCCGCCAGATTTCTGTGCCGTTCCCGTTTTTCCGGCCACAATATAATTATCCAATTGCGCCTGGGGTGCCGTGCCATTGGTCGCGGCAACGGTTTTCAACGCCGTAACCATTTGCCGTGCGGTCGCCTCCAAACAAACCTGTCGGACCATCTGCGGTTCGTATTGCTGCACCAACTTGCCGCTTTCATCCTCGAGACGTTTCACGATCCACGGGCGCATCAACTTGCCGCCGTTGGCAATCGCGCTCATCGCCATCACCATTTGAAGCGGTGTGACCGCCACCTCCTGTCCCATCGGAATTCGGGAAATCGAAAGTTTGGTCCAGTGCTCCGGCGCATACACCAAGCCAATGCGCTCTCCGGGCAGATCGATGCCAGTCCTCTCGCCAAACCCAAAGGCCCGCTCATATTGATAGAGCAAATCCGGCCCCATTTTTATGCCAATCTTGGCCGCGCCAATGTTTGAGGACTTGGTGATGATCTGTTCCACCGAAAGCACCCCGTAACGGACGTGATCCCTGAGCAGGCGCCCCGCATAGATAAAGTGGCCCTGTTCACAATCGAATAAATCCCCCAGCGTCACCTTCTTCTCATTGAGCGCCCCTGTCACAACCACAATCTTGTACGTGGAACCCGGCTCGGCCAAATCCGTGATCACGCGGTTGCGGCGCACATTCGGATCGAAGGCGCCGGGATTATTTGGATCGAAGTTCGGCAGTGTGGCCATGGCGAGAATCTCGCCCGTGGAAGGCCGAATAATCATGCCGGAAATGCTCACCGGCGAATGCTTTTGAGCCGCAACCGCCAGCTCGGTTTCCAGAATTTCCTGCAAGCCCAAATCCAGCGTCAGCGTCGCCGTCAGCCCCGGTCGCGCCGGAACGTCCTGATCGCGGAACGCCACCATCTCCCGCCGCCTCATGTCCAACTCGGTCGCCCTCCAGCCCGGCACCCCCTTGAGCGCGTCTTCCAGCGTCTTTTCCACACCGTCCTTGCCCTCCACCCCAACCGGACGCCGCATATTCAGATCCCCATCGTTCTTCCTGGCCTCCGGTGTCGCAATGGATCCGCCCTTGGCCGCCTCGGCGGACACCAGCAGGTTCGAAGACTGCAGGTCAATCGCCGTGCCCACATAACCCAGCACATGGGCCGCGCGGCTTTTATTGGGATACACCCGCAATTGATCGTCCTCCGAATAAATCGCCCGCGCTCTCAGGCTCTGGTATTCATAACGATCCTTGACAGGCCGGCTCTTGTCGTCCATTCCCAGATTGATTTTGCACATCGCGTTGGTCAAACGCTGCCAATCCTCCTGGCTGACCTTGCGCTTGAGCACCACATATTGATCGGGAACCATCTTCCCGGCCTTGTTCGTGAGCATCCGCGTCTGTAGCAGCCTGGCCAGCTCGGCTTCGCTCATCTGGAGTATTGGCGACAGCACCTGTGCGACCTCCGCCTGGCGGTTTCCCACATGCTCATTGCTGACCAGCGTCGGATCGGCGCACACCGTCTTGACCAGCTTGCTGGTCGCCAGCAGATTGCCGTTGCAATCGCGGATATCCCCTCTTGGAGCCACCAGATAATAGGCATGGCGCGTGTTGCTTTGCGCGATCTCCCCCAACTCCACATGCTGCAGCAACTGCAAATCGACCAGGCGATAGCCCAGCCCCACAAAGCCGCCGATCAGCGCGCCCATCATCCACCACAGTATTTTTTTCTGGAATGGCTTTCTCATACTTGCGTCGGCAAAATCAAGAGACGACTCCGATGAAATTTCACGTTGTTTTGGAGAAATGCCGGGGAACCGGCGAATTTTCTAGTGAACTTCGATTCCGGGCGCGGACCGTCGCGCGAGCAATCCCGCTGCGGTATTAGTTGTCGAGCTGTTCCCGGACACAGGCTCGTTGAGCCGGACCACCTGCTCCAGCGGACACGGCGCAAGGCCCAGATTCAATTCCCTGGCCCGCACGTCCAGCACCCAGGGCAGACGCAAATAATCCAGACGGTCCCGGTGCATCTTATTCTCGCGCCGCAACTCCTCCAGGTGATTCTCTTTGAGGCGCTTTTTTTGCGACATCTGGACGATCTCCCTCTTCTGCCACACAAAGCCCACACCCCCACCCCCGATGAACAGTATGATGATTATGACCAGCAATACCGTGCCTAACCGCACGCTGGCCGACTGGCTTTTCCTGTTTTGAGACATAACCCGCTTCCTCGATTAACCACCCTGTTTGGGGCATTCACCCGAGCTTTTCAAAAACCCGCAACTGCGCGCTTCGCGCCCGTGGGTTCGCGGCCTCCTCGGCCTCGCCCGGCTTCATCGCTTTTCGTGTTAAAATTTTTAGCTCCGGCGCCGCTGGACGACGCAGCGCTGGAACATCCACCGGCCCATCCACCGTATAATCCCGCGCCCGCAACCGTCCGAACTGCTTGACCATCCGATCCTCGCCCGAGTGAAACGTGATCACTGCAAGGCGTCCGCCCACTTTCAAACAACCCCAGACCACTTCCAATCCGCGCTCCAAACACCCCAACTCGTCGTTCACCGCCATCCGCAACGCCTGAAAAATCTGCGTCGCCGGATGCAACCGCGCCCCGCGTCGGGGCTTCCACCGCTCTATCAACGCCGCAAGCTGTCGCGTGGTTTGCAGCGCGCACGATCTGCGCACCCGGTCGATCTCCCGCGCCAGCCGCCTCGACTCGCTCTCCCCGCCCAGCTCCCAGAAAACCCGCGCCATCTCTTCCACTTCCACCGTCCTCAAAAACTCCGCCGCCGTCATCCCCCGGCTCCGGTCCATCCGCATGTCCAGCGGACCGTCGCTCTGAAAACTGAACCCCCGCTCCCCAACATCCAATTGCGGCGAACTCACCCCCAAATCCAGCAGCGCCCCATCCAACGTCCCCCGTTCGATCCAGCTTCCCACCTCATCGAACCGCATCTGCCGTATCTCGAACCGCCCCGCAAACTCCGCCAGCCGTTCTTCCGCCGCCTTCACCGCCGTCTCATCCCGGTCGCACCCGTAAAGCCAGCCTTCCGGCGCGCTACCCCTCAATATCCCCTGCGCATGCCCCCCGCCCCCAACCGTTCCATCAAGAAACCGGCCTCCGCTTGCGGGTTGGAGAGCCGCCAGCACTTCCTCCAACAACACCGGCTTATGGACAAAATTCGACACTCGTTCTCTATCCGCGCCTGGAACCACGGCCACGCCAGCTTCCTGTCAGCCAGTTCCATGCCTGCAACGGCATCGTTTTCCATCCCGCGCCCGCCGCCTTCCTGGACGGAGCCGCCACAATCTCCACATCGCTCAAACTCATCGAGTTGCGCATCACACGCACCGGTTGTCGACTCGCACCCCGCGTCCCGCGACGCCGATTCGGTTCCACCACCGTGCTCGAAAACATCCATGCCGGCCAATAAAGCCGCCCCAAACCCAGTTTCTTGAAGACTTTCGGCTCGTTCTTGACGACCACGGTTCCCGGAACAGCCCCGGATGAATCTTCACGCAGTTTCACACGCGGACGCATCAGTTCCGCACCCAGTGTCCCTCCAAAGACCTGCGCTTCAGGCTCCGATTCAACAAAGGGAGCAGATGACGCCGGAACCGTTGCTTCTGAGGCAGCAGAAGCCATCAATCCCGTTTCCGGCGTCATCAACATCGGTTTGTCTTCGATAAAATTCTCTGTAATCGCCGCATTCTCTGCAACCACCCCCGTTTCCGTCGCCGCCACAGGCCCCTTGACAACGGGAACCGTATCGAAGCGCGGCAATAATCCCCGCCGGTTGATCCGGTAGGGACTCGGGGCGTTTTTCACGTCCATGAAACTATGACCCACCGTCAATAATTGCATCAGACTCATAAGATTCCTTAGCTCAGTAACAGGAACGCCTCGCTCCTGAATGCCTTATCCTGCGCCTCGACCTGCGCGTAATTCTCCGGACTCCAAATCTGAAAACGATCCAGCAAACCGCTCAACACCGCTTCCTTCGAGATCCCAGCCGCATCGGCCATCTCCTGGGGTAGACAAATGCGTCCCGCCTTGTCCAAAGTGACCTGCGTGGAACCCGCCCCCAACAACCGCCTCAGTGTTTGCGCCTTCGGGTCGGCAAAAGGAAACGTTTTGATCTTGGCCATCAATTCGACCAACAACTCCGGCGGCAACGCCATCAAGCAGGGACCAACCTCTGCGCCATTGGGCCAGAGAAAGAGAGAAAATTGGAAATCGTCCGAAGTCGGCCGCCATTTGGCCGGAATCTGCAACCGTCGCTTTTCGTCCACTCCGTGCCTGAAGAGCGAACTGTAAAAAATCGGTTGGTTGACCGCGGCGGTTGACATATTGATTTTCAATGGGACATTACCACTTTTTGCCCCACATCACTTGTTTCGCGCCCCACTTTACCCCACCACCACCCAACGTCAACTCATTTTGCTAAAACCGGGGATCAAATATTCCTCAGAAAACCGCTGCGGGTTATTCACACTTTTTGTGAGTCACCCGAATCGCACTATATTACTTATTATGAACTGTATCCGCTGCTAATCTTACTTTTTATTCACTTCAATTTCAGAAGTTACTCACAATCCGTTTTCGACGCAACTCCAAAAATTTTTGCGCAAATTTTCGAATTTTTTTTAATTTTGACCGAGAAATCTGCGTGCGGGATTATTTTTCAACGCTGTTTTGAGGGTGTGAAACCATATAAACTCCAATGAATACGGCCTGAAACGCACGCATCGTAAGTGGGCGTATTTTTCGCAAAGTGAATTTTTTCACTCTCATTTGAGGTCGCCGCCAGCGCGGCATCCTCACAATCCGCTCCTGGTCTTGCTGAAAATCTGAACGGCGCCAAAACCAATGATAACCGCCGCAAATTCAAATCAACCAACGAATTTCCTGGCTGCAATGGAAGCATTGTGCCCGCCAAATCCGAACGAATTGTTCACGATCGCCTCAATGCGCGCCTCGCGGGCCGTATTCGGCACATAGTCCAGATCGCACTCGGGATCCTTATGCTCGTAATTAATCGTGGGCGGAACAATCCCAGTCTGAATCGCTTTCGCGCAAAAAGCCATCTCCGCGGCACCCGCCGCCCCGAGCATGTGCCCGGTCGCGCCTTTGGTGGAACTGACCATCAATTGGCGCGCATATTCTCCAAAAACACTCTTGATTCCCTGGGTTTCGCAAACATCCCCGGCGGGAGTCGAAGTCCCGTGCGCATTGATGTAATCGATATCCCCGGGATTCAATCCCGCGGAACGCAACGCCATCTTCATGCACCGTGCGCCGCCTTCCCCTTCGGGCGCGGGAGCGGTCATGTGGCTCGCATCGGCAGTGTTCCCGTAACCCGCCACCTCGCAATAAATGCGTGCGCCGCGCGCCTTCGCGTGCTCCAGCTCCTCCAAAATCACGATCCCCGAGCCTTCCCCCATCACAAATCCATCGCGCTGCGCGTCGAATGGACGCGATGCGTGTTTGGGATCCTCATTGCGCGTGCTCATCGCTCTCATCGCGCAGAACCCGCCGATACCCAATGGAATGATCGTCGCTTCCGTGCCGCCGGCCACCATCACCTGCGCATCCCCCATCTTAATGGTGCGCCACGCTTCGCCCATCGCATGCGTCGCCGTCGCGCAAGCCGAGCACGTCGCCACATTCGGACCCCGCAGCCGGTGATACATCGAAAAAATTCCCGATGCCATGTTGAGTATCAACATCGGTATCATGAAGGGCGAAAGCCGCCGCGGCCCTTTCTGCAACAGGATCTGATGCTGCTCCGCCGTCGTGTAAAGACCCCCAATGCCCGAACCGATGAACACCCCGATCTCGTCCCGATTCTCCTTCTCCAAATCCAGACCTGAATCCTTCAACGCCTCCAGACCGGCGACCACCGCAAACTGCGTGAACCGGTCCGTCCGTCGCGCTTCCTTCGGGGAGGGAAACGCGGGCAATGGATCAAAATTCCTGACCTCGGCGGCAATTTGGCAATCGAACGCCGAAGGATCGAACGAGCTGATCCGATCCACACCGCATTGGCCGGCGATCAAATTCTTCCAGGCCGTCTCCACGTTGTTTCCCAACGGGGATACAAGACCCAGGCCTGTGATCACGACCCTGCGCTCTGTCCAATTTTGACCCATACAAAAAAGGCAGCGTTCGCCTTGCTTAGTGCCGCCGCTGCCCGACTTGATTCAAATCTGACTTACTTTTGGTTTTCTTCAATATACTTGATGACATCGCCCACGGACTGGAGCTTCTCGGCCTCTTCGTCCGGCACTTCGATGCCAAATTCTTCTTCCAGGGCCATGATCAATTCCACGGTGTCCAGCGAATCCGCGCCCAAGTCCTCAATGAACTTGGCTTCGCTGGTCACTTGATCCGCGTTGACGCCCAATTGCTCAACGATGATGTCCTTAATGCGTTGTTCTGTCGATTTTTCAGCAGCCATGACTTTCTCCGTTTTGTGATTTCGATTGTTCCAGCGTGTCTAAACGACGCCCGAAAAGGCGTCAAGCCCCTATTCGGACTTTTCCCCTTTCAGGACGCTAAATTGTTTTTCAGTCTCTCTTTTAACTCTCTCTATCGGTTGGCCGCCATCGCGTCCAGCCTGAATTTCACTTTTCACATCACCATCCCGCCATCCACCGCCAACACCTGCCCCGTGATGTAACGACCGCCCGGCCCGGCCAGAAACAGCGCCGCCAGCGCAATATCCTCCGGTTGTCCGAAGCTATTCAGCGGAATTTGCTTGAGCACCAGCGCCTTGGTATCGTCCTTCAGCACAGCCGTCATGTCCGTTTCCACGAACCCCGGCGCTATCGCATTCACCGTCACTCCCCGGGACGCCACCTCGCGCGCCACCGACTTGGAAAACCCGATCAAACCCGCCTTGCTCGCCGCATAATTACACTGTCCGGCGTTTCCAATCAAGCCGATCACTGAACTAATATTAATGATCCGACCCGATCGTTGCTTAATAAAACAGCGTATCAGTGCCTTGGTCAACAAAAAGGCCCCTTTCAAATTCGTATCCAGCACCGTATCCCAATCCGCCTCGCTCATCCGCATCAACAGCGTGTCCCGCGTCACCCCCGCATTATTGACCAGAATATCCACACGCCCCGTCTCCGCCACCAGCTTCTCGCACGCAGCCGTCACCGCCGCCGAATCCGCCACATCCAGCGCGACCGCCCACGCCTTGCGACCCAGCGCCCGCACCTCCGCCGCCGCTTTCTCCGCATTTTCCGGCGTGCGCGAAATACAGGCCACATCCGCCCCCTCAGCGGCGAACTTCAACGCAATCGCCCGGCCAATGCCTCGCCCTGCGCCCGTCACCACCGCCACTTGATTCGCTAAACTGCTCATATATGCAAAAATGTTGAAAAAACCGCGAACCCCACGGTCCGCGCCATCAATACGGTTCAATCCCGGCTCAGCGCTTCCACCGTCGCCGCCAGACTCGCCGCATCGGCCACATTGAACATTTGCGCGCCGCCGTCAATCCGTTTCATAAACCCGCTCAGCGCCTTTCCCGGCCCCAACTCGATGAACCGCGTGAAACCCTGCGCCAGCAAATACCGCATCGAAGCCTCCCACCGTACCGGGGAAGTCACCTGCGCCACCAGCAATTTCTTGATCTCCTGCGAACCCTCATGCGGCTGCGCCGTCACATTGGACACCACCGTCACCCTCGGCCGCGCCACCGCCACCGGTTCCAGCGCCGCCTCCAACCCCGGCTGCGCGCCCGCCATCAAACGCGAATGATACGCCCCCGCCACCGTCAAAGGCAGCGCCCTCTTCGCCCCCCGCGCCTTCGCCAGCTCGCATGCCGCCGCAATCCCCGCGCTCGCCCCCGAAATCACCAGTTGCCCCGGACAATTCAAATTCGCCAGCTCCACCCCCGCCTCCGCGCAAACCCCCAGCGTCGCCGCCTCATCCAGATTAATGATCGCCGCCATCCCCCCCTGCGTCGCCTCGCACGCCTCCTGCATCAGCAACCCACGTTGACGCACCAGCTTCAATCCATCCTCGAAACTCAACGCCCCGCCCGCCGCCAGCGCCGTAAACTCACCCAGCGACAACCCCGCCGTCGCCTCAAAACGCAGCCCCGGCGCCTGCTCCTGGAGCAACTGCATCGCCACCCAGCTCACCAGATAAATCCCCGGCTGCGCATTCCCCGTATTCGTCAACAGCCCCTCCGGCCCCTCAAAACAAACCCTCGCCAGATCATACCCCAGCACCGCGTTCGCGCGATCGAACAACGCCCGCGCCCCCGGGAAATTCTCCGCCAGGTCGCGCCCCATACCGACCGCCTGAGCGCCCTGTCCTGCAAATAAAAGTGCCGTCTTCGTCATAAAACGTGCCGGACAATAAAACCCATTTCCCGCCCCGTGAAAAGCCTCGAATTTAAAAAACTCACCAACCATCCCCGCAATTATTAGCGACCATTACCGTTAATTAGCGGTTCTCCCTTCCCCCCTTTTTCGCGTATTTCCTTATTTCGTGGTTATCTACTTTGTATTTTTTGCGTTCTTTTTGCGTTCTCTGAGTTCTTTGTGGTTAAGTCTTTCCCCCGCCCGGCGGACCGCAATCAGAAACTCCGTAGGAGTGGCATGTTTATAGAAATCGAACAACGACAAAACCCAAGCTCCAGCGGAGCGGCATGTTTATCTACCTTCCAAACCGCCGGTCAATTGTCAATTCTCCATTGTCCATTCAAGACCGCATTCACCCACCCTTTTCATCGTCCATCTGAACCCATAACCGCACCATCCTATGGTCGGACCCTTTCTCGCGGCATCCCCTTGCATCGCGGGCGTCCTCGTCTGCAGATGTTCCGGGCGTCCCCGCCCGGCGGACCGCAATCAGAAACTCCGTAGGAGTGGCATGTTTATAGATATCCAACAAACAACGAAATCCAAGCTCCAGCGGAGCGGCATGTTTATCTACCTTCCGGTCAAGTCCTGGTTTAAATTTGTCACTTTTTCCTGAGTCTTATTTCTTTCGGTTTCCGGTCGGAGGGAATCTTCCTACTGTCCCACACCTTCAAGAGGAGAGCAGTGCCCCTTCGGGGGAACGGAGGCTTTGGCACGAAGTGCCAATGCCGTAGTGGACCCGAAGGGGCACTGTGGCGCGGACCCTCCCCTCTCAGGCCGGTATGGCTTCTTAGTTATACTCGACGCTTCCCCGGATGTGAACGGCCTCGGGCACCTGGTAATTCAATGCCGTATGCAATCGGCGCGTATTGTAGAGATTGACAGCCTGACTGATTACTTTGCGCGCCAGCGCCTTGGTCTTAAATCCATACCCTATGCCATACTCCTGCTTTAGGATGCCGTTGACCCGTTCGGCCATCGCATTCTCCGCGCAATGATCCTCCTCCGTCATGCTGATGGACAGGCCGCCCAACTTCAACCGATCCACATACTCATGACTGGCATACTGACAGCCACGATCCGAATGATGGATCGGATTGAATCCCCTGGGCAGTGCCGCCAGCGCCATCTCCAACGCCTCAAGCGTCCCCCTGGTTTCCAGCGTCTCATCGGCATGGAAACCCACGATCTTGCGCGAATACTTATCCGTGATCAGCGACACATATAAAAAACCCTCGTCGGTCCGCACATAGGTCATATCCGCCACCCAAACCTCATTGGCCCGCTTCACCTCCCGTTCCTTGATCTCATTGTGAAACACCGGCAAACTGGGATTGTAATGGGTTGTCTGGGGCCATTGCCGGGGCAGCGGCGGCACCAGCAAATCCCGCTCTCGCAACTCTTCAAACAGGCGGTCCCGCCCCATTTTTACTCCGGCCTTTTCCAGGGCTGGCTTGATCGTCCTGTGGAGCTTTCGCGCCCCGATCCGCGGATGCTTCCTGCGCTCCTGACGCACTAAATCCGCCACAAGGTCGCCCTCCACTTTCTTGCGCATCCGCCGCGTGCGCCCCGCATAGAAGTTCTGGCGGCTCATCCCCAGTCGGCGACACACCCCTTTGACCGGCACCTCCTGATCCGCCGAACCTCCCCTGACCGCACAATGGGCTATTTCCCAGCCACTTTTTTTTTGAACTCCGCCACATCCTTAATCCCCGCCCGTTCGCAGGCCACTTGGATGGTGGCACGCTCGATCGCCAGATCGATGTGCGCATCGGCCAACGCTTTCTCCAAAGCCTTGATTCGCTTCTTCATTTGATCCCGTTCATTGAATTCTTTAGGTGTTTCCACGCGTATGACCTTTCCTAAATCGCCCCTGCCGTACTTGCGAGCCCACTTTTGGACGGTGCCCGTGCCCTTTATGCCGTACTTTCGCCGCATCGCCTCAAAGGACATTTCGCCCTCTTCCAGCTCCCGAACCACAGCCATTTTAAACGACTCACTGTACCGTATCCCCACCCTTCGAACACTGTTTTGTTGTCTCATTAGGGACAACCTATGGTCAAGTCCTGGTTTAAATTTGTCACTTTTTCCTGAGTCTTATTTCTTTCGGTTTCCGGTCGGAGGGAATCTTCCTACTGTCCCACACCTTCAGGAGGAGAGCAGTGCCCCTTCGGGGGAACGGAGGCTTTGGCACGAAGTGCCAATGCCGTAGTGGACCCGAAGGGGCACTGTGGCGCGGACCCTCCCCTCTCAGGCCGGTATGGCTTCTTAGTTATACTCGACGGTTCCCCGGATGTGAACGGCCTCGGGCACCTGGTAATTCAATGCCGTATGCAATCGGCGCGTATTGTAGAGATTGACAGCCTGACTGATTACTTTGCGCGCCAGCGCCTTGGTCTTAAATCCATACCCTATGCCATACTCCTGCTTTAGGATGCCGTTGACCCGTTCGGCCATCGCATTCTCCGCGCAATGATCCTCCTCCGTCATGCTGATGGACAGGCCGCCCAACTTCAACCGATCCACATACTCATGACTGGCATACTGACAGCCACGATCCGAATGATGGATCGGATTGAATCCCCTGGGCAGTGCCGCCAGCGCCATCTCCAACGCCTCAAGCGTCCCCCTGGTTTCCAGCGTCTCATCGGCATGGAAACCCACGATCTTGCGCGAATACTTATCCGTGATCAGCGACACATATAAAAAACCCTCGTCGGTCCGCACATAGGTCATATCCGCCACCCAAACCTCATTGGCCCGCTTCACCTCCCGTTCCTTGATCTCATTGTGAAACACCGGCAAACTGGGATTGTAATGGGTTGTCTGGGGCCATTGCCGGGGCAGCGGCGGCACCAGCAAATCCCGCTCTCGCAACTCTTCAAACAGGCGGTCCCGCCCCATTTTTACTCCGGCCTTTTCCAGGGCTGGCTTGATCGTCCTGTGGAGCTTTCGCGCCCCGATCCGCGGATGCTTCCTGCGCTCCTGACGCACTAAATCCGCCACAAGGTCGCCCTCCACTTTCTTGCGCATCCGCCGCGTGCGCCCCGCATAGAAGTTCTGGCGGCTCATCCCCAGTCGGCGACACACCCCTTTGACCGGCACCTCCTGATCCGCCGAACCTCCCCTGACCGCACAATGGGCTATTTCCCAGCCACTTTTTTTTTGAACTCCGCCACATCCTTAATCCCCGCCCGTTCGCAGGCCACTTGGATGGTGGCACGCTCGATCGCCAGATCGATGTGCGCATCGGCCAACGCTTTCTCCAAAGCCTTGATTCGCTTCTTCATTTGATCCCGTTCATTGAATTCTTTAGGTGTTTCCACGCGTATGACCTTTCCTAAATCGCCCCTGCCGTACTTGCGAGCCCACTTTTGGACGGTGCCCGTGCCCTTTATGCCGTACTTTCGCCGCATCGCCTCAAAGGACATTTCGCCCTCTTCCAGCTCCCGAACCACAGCCATTTTAAACGACTCACTGTACCGTATCCCCACCCTTCGAACACTGTTTTGTTGTCTCATTAGGGACAACCTATTTTAGGACGGGACCCGGGACCCTAATTTTCCATTGTCCATTATCCATTCCTCTTCCCCCCCCATCCTGTTCATCCTGCACATCCATGTTAATTCTTTTTTCATCGCTGTTCTTCCCCATCCTCCCGGCAACCCGGAACGGGTTGCAATCATTCAGCCCCGGGTTGCCCGCCGAGGCCTACCCGGGGTAATCGCCCCCAACACACCAAACCTACTCCGAAGGAGTTGAATCAGATGCAATACTCACAACCCCGGATTCTGAAAATCGTCGTCCTGAATGTCACCGCCTTTCTTTCTTGCGAATACATTTTCCCTGCATCTTTAAACTTTTGACGGAAAGCGCTTGAATGCCGCCTCCCCTGATCATTATTCTTCCACTAACCGCTTGACGGCTTTCCCATCGAAGCACACCCTGCAATTATGCACGGAGAAATGCGTGCCAATGACGTGATCCGACTTGCAATAAACGAACCGGAGGTCCTATATCAAGGAAACGAGCAATTGCTAATGAATAGCTTGCGAATAAAAGGACGACAGATTCTTCGGCTGGGATCAATGAACCGACCGTCGTATAACCAAAGTTCGGCAAAGGAGACAATGTATGCCTAAGAAGCTCGATATTCAGGAAGCGCCAGATGACGTCTGGCCTATCTGCCCCCACTGCAAGAAAGAACTGAAGTTCATCTGGGTAAAATCCAAGGGAATCGGGTTCATTGAACGGAAGCAGTTTCTCTTGTGTCCTCACTGCCGCTCATTCCTTGGTTTTGGCAACATCAACTACACATGAAATCGGCCGTCACAATGTGGCCGAACCAGCCGACTGCAGGCAAGGCCGGGTTCGCATCTCGGATGGCAATTGAACACCATTGGCCCTGCCTGCCTGAGCCGGGTCGTTCGGCCACATGACACCACAAAACGTATGACATCGAGTTCCAAGAGTCAGTCGTTCGCGGCAAGTGCGAATTTGGTCGCGTTTGTTTGCGCCAGCATCAGTTTTGTGACGATGGCCATCGCGCTTTGCCAGATATTCACAGGTCATCATCCGAGCATTTCGGCATTTGCGGTGGTGGTCTGCACTTTGCCTGTCACGATTATTTGCACGGTTATCTCGCTAATTCTTTTTGGGGTTCGTCAGAGTAAGCTGGCATTGATTGCTATCGCCATTTTTGCACTTCAGTTCCTTTTGGGATATATCGCTATGACGATTTTGATGCACCAATGAAACGAGCTATGTGGCCCAACCAGGTCGTTGCACGCATCAACCGTGGACGCCTCAGTTTTGTCGCTTCTGGTTTTTCGGCTGCTCCCTTCATTTTCGTTGTCGGCGCTCACCTGGTGGTGCGCGAGCTCGGTCGTTCGGCCGCAAGTCACATCGAGTCCATTTTTACATTATGAACATAAACGCATCAGGTGGCGCGCTCGCAATGTTTGCGATTCTCGCCGCGATATTTTCAGCGATCTTCTGGATGGTTGTTGGCTGGCGAGCGATGAGTGCACATGAGCGTCTTGCCGCTGCCGCTGAGCAGGCTGTGCGCAAGATGCGCGAGAGCGAGAAGTGAGAGTATGACGAATTTGCAGCCGAACGGGATCACTACAGCCAGCGCCGGATGGCGCACTCAGTACCGATTTCGCGGTTCACATCATTGGCCCAGCGCGTGTGAGTTCCGGCGCTAGGCCACAAAGCGCATTTATATTTTATGTCGCAATACAAAATCGCACACATCAGGGAGCAGGGTATTGACCTCATAGTCATCCCGCTCGATTCATCGTTCGGATACAAGTCCGAGAGTGACCAGCATGACAGCATATCCAGGTTACAGGCTTGCGCCAGTTCCGCCGGTCTTGCCGGCACGGTTGTTCCGATTTGGAGGGAGGGTAGCGGTCATCGCTTTATTGCGCCGCCGAATTGGCTTCCCTTTTTTAGGACGTTTAGCTGGAATGACGCCATTCGAAACCTCAACAAGGAGCTTACTTGTGGGTAGAGATTCCAGCGCCTTGGAGTCCTCACGCGCCGCCCGGTTCTATTCTTGTTTGGATGGTGCGGCGATGACCCTGTGGCCTAACAAGACGCGGGAGCCAACGGGCATTGCGCCTTGCTGTTTCGAGTTTTGCTTTTTCATTATGTTTTCTTTTATTGGTTGTGCTGGCTCACGATGCCTGTGGCTCAACTTTTTCCTTTCGGGATTTATTTGAACCCGTGATCGCAAACGTCCAATTTGAGACCGACCTTTTGTATGCTAGACCCCTCCCCAGTGGCACTGGCTGGACGTGGACTCTTGCTTCTCGTCTCGGTCACATCCTCGGCATTGCTCAGGAACTCTACGGCCCATGTGTCCGGAACTACACACTTTTGGGTGTTGAGTTCGGCGGGAACATTCCACAGATTTGGTATCCAGGAAATTGCGGCCACGTTGTCGTTCAGATTAGTCCAGCATGCGCGACCGACATGGAGCGTGCGTGTTTTCAGATGGCGCACGAGGCCGTCCACCTTCTGTCACCGTCTGGCGAACAGAGAACCATAGTCTTGGACGAAGGCTTGGCCACACATTTCTCGATTCGCTACATGCGTGAGCATCTCTATTCAGACTGGTACGCTGACGTTGAGAGCTATCGTTCCGCGTGTTGTCTCACTGAACAGCTCTTGGCTCTAGACTCCGGCATTATCCGCACCATTCGCCAGCATCAGCCGTCGCTGCCCCACGTCACAGCCGACGACATTTGCAATGCTCATCCCGCCGTGCCTCATGAGTTGGCTGTGGCAGTTACCCAACCCTTTCAACGATAACCCCCAAAATGCTGAACCAGAGCGTGGAGTGTACGGGAGCCAGCCGTTCAGGCCGGTCACAATTCGGGCATCGCTGGATAATCGAAGCATCAGGCATTGAATATCAATGGATACCAAAATGACACCACCTGATAAATCGCGGAAGCCAGCCTTCATTGACGCTGGCCGTTCCGCGCCTGAGTTTTCAGCTTTACCACGCCATGGTTTCCGCGTGGCTCCCCTTTCTCCGTTCCGCATGATGCCCACAAAGCCCCTGTCTGCATGATCACCCGTCGTCAATTCCTGCG
Organism: Verrucomicrobiia bacterium; assembly: GCA_963664225.1. Lineage (GTDB taxonomy): Bacteria > Verrucomicrobiota > Verrucomicrobiia > Limisphaerales > UBA1319. The sequence continues at coordinate 4,117,175 of OY760937.1, read as the reverse complement.
AGCCACGGCAGTCGCATCCGGTCTCGGGCTGGGCGTGGGCGTGTACACCTGGCGCTGGGAGCCTCACTGGGTGGAGGTCGTCGAACACCGACTCCCGGTGGCGCACCTTCCGGACCGGCTGAAAGATGCACGTTTGGTGCAGTTGAGCGACCTTCACATCGGCCCACGCGTTGAGGATGCCTATCTCATGCAGATCTTTAAGCGGGTCAGGGACCTCGCCCCCGAGATCGTGGTTTATACCGGCGATTTGACCAGCTATGACAGCAACATCCTCGCACATGCCGGTCGCGTTTTTGCCCAGTTGCCGTTGGGTAACCTGGCCACCTTGGGCATCCTGGGGAACCACGACTATGGCCCCGGATGGGCACATCCTGAGGTCGCGGACGCGATTGCGGCATTGGCGCTGTCCGCCGGGGTGAGAGTGCTGCGGAATGAGATTGCCGCCGTCGAAGGCCTACAGGTTGCCGGAATGGATGATTTGTGGGCGCGTCGCTTCGACCCGGAACGAACGCTGGCAACCCTCGATCCGCAACAAGCCTCCCTCGTGTTGAGCCACAATCCTGACACAGTCGATAAACCGGGTTGGGGGGAATACGGAGGATGGATTCTGGCCGGGCACACCCACGGGGGTCAGTGCAAGCCTCCATTTCTCCCGCCTCCACTGTTGCCGGTTCGAAACAAGCGGTACACCTCAGGAGAGTTCACGCTTTCTGGAGGACGCAGGATGTACATTAATCGCGGTGTTGGGCACCTGTTGCGCGTGCGGTTCAACGCGCGGCCTGAGATCACCTTGTTTCACTTGGATCGAGCATGACCAGCAATGCAGAACCATGCGCTGCGGCGGACCCGGCCATCGCGCTCCGGTTGCAATCCACGCGTCCCGCGAGTCAGCGGCGGCTCAGGTTTCTTCATTCAAACATTTGAACTTCCTCACGACCTCTTTTTCTCAGAACCTCCCAGCAGTCCGGTCCCCATCCTGTTAATCCTGCCCATCCATGTGAATTTTCCTTCTCCGTGCCTCTGTGCCCCTGTGGTTTTTTTTCCCGTTCATTGGCGGTTCTTTGGGATCTATGTGTTCTTTGTGGTTAATCCCCCCCATCCTGCCCATTCCTGTTAATTTCGGCCTCCGCTTTCTTCCACTGACCTCTGACCGCTGATCTCAGACCTCTGGTTTCCGCTCTCCGCCAAAGTTTCCAGCAATCAACCCGGTTGACCAGCGATCAACCCAAAATCAACCCAACGGTCAACCGGTGCGGTCAACCCAGTCTCACCCCCTGCGGTCAACCGAAAACCACCCCAGCGGTCAACCCAAACCGGGACCGGAACGCTAATCTCGTTTCCTTTATTTCCAGGCCAGATCCTCGGGCTTGACGCCTTTGATGCCTTTGTCGAATCCGAAATTGGTCGGGTGATACTCCCCAACAAGATCGACATTCGCGCTGGCTGGAATCTGGTTCGACAAACCGGTGGCCCAGTAACAGGCGTTGACCAGCAATCGGCGCAGACCCGCGCTTTCGAGATCGTTGGCGGCGCCCATGGTGGTGGTGATGATCTGAGCGGTTTTACCCGAATCCCCCCGATACTCGCGCATCCAGACAACCGGCATCATGGGATCGTTCTTGGGGCCGGACACCGGTTTGTCGGTCGGCTTCATCCCTGCAAGCACCTGGCCATAAACAAGTACCTGCGCGGTCTTGGGCAGATGCGTCACCGTATAGACATCCGTGGGACCCCAGATGTCATCGACGCCCTTGAGAATGGGATGGGTTTTGAAGGCCTCGGCGAGAATGCCCCGGGTGCTTTCCTTGGCATGCGAACCATGGTGATCGACCCACGTTTCCCCGAGCACCTGCTGTCCAAAACCGCCGGGCCATTCCTTGCTGCGGTAATCGAACTTCGCGTAGGGACTCTGTTTATTGGCCTCGTAGGCAAAGGCATGCGTGGAAGTGCGCAGAGCCAGAATGGGTTTCCCGGAATTGAGGTAATCCACGAAATACTTCATGCGATCATCGGGCAACTCGCGAAAGCGCAGCAGCATCACCACCATGTCCGCCGTGGGCAGAATCTCCAGTCCGGGAATGTTCCTTTGAGCCGTGGGCGCAATGGTCCCGTTGGTGGGGTCGATGGAGAAAAGAACAGTGCATTTGAAACCGTGGCGTTTGGCCAGAATTTGGGCCATCTGGGGCAGGCCCTCCTCGGACCGGTATTCCTCGTCACCTGCCAGGAAGACGATGTGCTTGCCCAGGCCCGGGCCTGCCTTGCCTTCATACACAACGCCGGGAGCCGCTTGCACATGTAAATTCAAGGCGGCGAGCAAAGAGATCACGCCCCACAGTTTGAAGAGATTCGTTTTCATGGATTTGATGTGCATGAGCCTAATACACCCGAGGCCCCTCGCAAAGTAATTTTCCAGAGCGCTATCTCCCCCTCATTCCTCGCCCGTAAATCCAGCGCAGTCGCACCTTTCCAATCATCCAATGGTTCAGCAAACGCGAAAAAGTCCTCCCTCTCCGCCTTTGGGGGGGGCCGGGGTGAGGTGGCTTGTTTCACCCTCCTCCAATGGGCGGAAAATGAATCGACGGATGTTTTGCCGTGAACAAAATCCACGGCGCGAGAACCGGCATCAGCGGCATGAAAAGATAAGGGATGAAGACGGCCAGCGGATAGGCCCACCAGCGGGGCTCGCGCGCGGGACGGTCTACAGGCGCCCAATGTGCGGGCAGCCAGATCATCAGCCCGTAAACGAGCATCCAGAAACCAAAGCTGCCGAGATTTTGCAGACCGAAGGAAATCGTTTCACAAAACAACCCCGTGATTCCGAACAGAACAAACACCGCGAACGGCGAGAATTTCCAATAGCGCAGCATGACCGCCCAACCGACGAAGAACGGCACAAACACGACGACGCTGTGGTAAAGAATGACGTCGAAATAATTGGCCGAGGCGGTGATGTAGGCCTGGCCGATTTTCACCCCGAAGAGCGGTGCGCAATTCGTCATGAGCGTGGTGATGGATTCTTCCAGGCACGCCAGGAACGTGCAGCCCAGAACAAATTTGACTCCCCAGGGCAATCGCACCTTGTTCGAGAGCCGACACCAGAAATCGCGCCAGTGAAACATCGCCAGCCCGCATCCCGCGATCCAGAGCAGGATTAATCCCCACGCCATGAGGAGTACGGCCCGTTGGGGGTGATTTTTCCAGGAAACCGCCAGAACCAGGCCGGTGACGACTACCATCCAACTCGCGAGAAAAACGACGAATATCCGGGGAATGCGCGCCCGCATTGCTGCGTTCGCCAGAAAATTAGGAATCACAAAAGCAGTTCTATCCATCGAAGCCCTGCAGGGCAAGACGGAAGGACACGAAACCGAAGATGGTGGAGCCGACAGGAATCGAACCTGCGACCTTCTCATTGCGAACGAGACGCTCTACCAACTGAGCTACGACCCCATCCCACTCATCATCAACACTTTCAAACCGTTTCCGCGAAAGCCGGAACGTTTGGCAACCTCTTTTGTCACCCCGTTCAACCGCGCATGGTTGGAAGCATGCCCGGCGACCTTGCGTCAACGACACCTAATATGCGGAAAATATTTTTTCAGGCAAGCGCAAACAACACTCTCTTGAAACCAAAATCTCATGTTCCCAAAGCTTCCATTCAAAAAGCGGATCAAAAACCCGAAAAAGACCGCTTCCAGGAACATTAAAATGGCCCGTTGCTGTCATCCTGTTCCCAAATCTCTCCGTCGCTGGCCCCAAGGGAAAGCTTGGCAGTAAATCGGCCCGAGGTGTAATCTCCTGCTTCATGAACCGCCGCTCATTCCTTAAACGCGTTTCCGTGGAAACCGTTCTTTTGACTTCGGCCTCGAACCTTCTCCTTAATCACACCCTGCTGGCCACCGATGTTTCGACAAGACCGCCATTCCTCAGCACTTCCCAAGGCAGGGACTGGCTCTCCCGCTGGGAGAAAAGCATTCTCGGCGACTCACGCAACCGCTACTGCGACAAGGAAATGGGCGAGGAATTGGGCTGGCACGTAAGCCCTTTTCTAAACGCTTACTATTATGGCTACCTGGCCACACACGATCCCAAGTGGGTGGAACAATTTATTGATTGGACCGACGCCTGCATCCGGCGCGGTGTGAAGGAACCGGATGGCTTCATCGGCTGGCCCAAGGGCAACGGCGGCGGCGACGAGTCGAAGGAGTTCATGGCGGACAGTCTGCTGGGTGAGGCCATGATGTTCCGGCCCATCGTTCTGATGGCGGACGAGATTCTGAAGTCTCCCGCATTGAAGGAAAAATGGGGTCTGAAGGCGCAAAGCTACATCAACCTCGCAGTGGAAACCTTCAAAAAATGGGACTCCCGCGATTGCTGGCGCGAGGTCAACGGCGGAGGCGTTTGGGTCGTGCCCGCCTTTGGAATCAACCTTCAGACAGGCCAATGGTCATCGGGCTACACCGATCGCAAATCAACCGGATTCACCAATCCCGACAACAAACTCAATCATATCGCACTGTGGCTTGTGGCGATGCATGACGTGACCGGAAATGCGGCCTATCGGGAGCGGGCGGAGAAGTGGTTTGCATTGATGAAATCGCGCATGAAAACCCGCGTGAACGGAAAGTATTTCGTCTGGAATTATTGGGAACCAGCCGGGCCCTGGGACTACAAGCCCAATGGCGCAACGGCCCATTGGGTAGGCGTGCATCCCAACGGCGGTTATTACGGAATCGACGTTGAGGCCATCACTTGCGCGTTCGAACACGGGCTGGTTTTCACAAAGACCGACCTCGATCGACTCATCGCCACCAATCGCGACTTTATGTGGAACCAGAAAATCGAGAACGCAAAATTCCAGCGCATCGATGGAGGGGAACCGGACGAGCGTTGGAAAAATGCGCCGGGACTGCTCTGGACCTCGCTGGTGACGCATGACGAAACATTGCGCAGGATTTTCATCGCCAATCACAAGCCGGATAGTTGGGGTGGGATGATTTCAACCCCGTGGTTTCTGGCCAAAGATCATTAAACGGCTTCTCAATTAATCCAGCAGATCATGAAACGTATTTTATTGTCCCTTGTCGCCATGGTGGCATTGGGAATTTCCCATTGCACCCCAGCCATCGCTGCAACGTCCTGGGATCCCGTCGGCTTTTCCGGCGGTGGCGGAATGTTCTCGCCCGCGATCTCCGCAGCCGATCCGAACCTGATGATGATTAATTGCGACATGGGCGCCGCCTACATTTCCGAAGATGGCGGCCGGAATTGGCGCATGATTCACCAGGCGCAACTGCGCAGCGACACCCAATGTCGCCCCGGTTTTCATCCTGCCAACCGGGACATCCTATACGCTTCCTCGGGCGGCCAGCTTCGCGTCAGCCGGGACCGGGGCAGGACCTTCGCTCCCATCGGCAATCTCAAGGATTCGCTCTCGTGCGAAATTTCCATTAACCCCTCCAACCCGGACCTTATGTTGGCAGGCACGCGTAATGGCCAGTGGCACTTGTCGCGCGATGCCGGGGTGACGTGGAATGCGTGCCATGCGTCCGCAGGCCGGTTGATCGGACTTCATTTTGATCGCACAACGAAAGGCCGCGTGATGTTTGCGGCCACAGCGAACGGCATCTGGCGTTCCGACGATGAAGGCCGCACATGGGCGGAAAAGAATAACGGTCTGCCATGGAAAGAGGTCGAGGGATTCGCGGGAGGCTCCGATGCAGCGAGCAGCGTGGCAATGCTCTACTGCACTGTCCGCAGTCAGGCAGAGAACGGCGCAATTAAGGGAGGCGTATATCGCTCGAAGGATCGAGGCGAAACCTGGCAACCGGCGATGGGCCAAGGGATTAACAAGGAGACCACCAAGGCAGACGAATGGGCCGCCGGAGCGGTTGCGCAATACCATCAACTGCTCGCCACCGATGCCAGACCGCTCACGGTTTATGCCTTCAATACGAGCACGGGGTTTCATCCACCGCATCACGAAACCGTCTATCGAAGCGATGACGGTGGCGACACCTGGCGCGCCACTTATTTCCAGGACCCGCGATTTGCCCAATGCAACGTCGCGCCCGATTATGTCATTGCCTCCACTGGGCAATCGTTCAAGGGCGGCGACACTCCGTTTGGCGTGTCCATCTGCAATTCAGATCCTGAGCGTGTCATGCTCGTCATGAACGAGGCTCACATCACCCACGACGGCGGAACAAACTGGTTCAATGGCAGCACCTACCCTGCTCCCGGCCAGAAGCCCAAACCTGGCATCCCCTGGATCTGCAACGGTCTCGTGGTGACCACCACTTGGAACTACTACATCGATCCCTTCGAATCGAATCGCCATTACATCTGTTATACCGACATCGGAATGGGGCGCTCGCTCGACGCGGGCCATACCTGGATTTGGTGGGACCAGAAATCCTGGGCGCCCTGGCGCAACACTTGTTACGAAATGGCCTTTGATCCCGAAACGCCCGGCAAAATCTGGGGCGCGTTCTCGGATGTGCATGACATTCCCAACGACAACATCATCTCAGAGCGTCACGGCCATAACCTTCCCGGCGGTGTCTGCATTTCAAGAGACTTCGGTGCCTCGTGGAAACCCGAGGCCAAAGGCATTCCCGCCCGTGCGGTCACGAGTATCGTGCTCGATCCCAAGAGCCCGAAGGACTCGCGTACGCTCTACGCCGGGGTCTTCATGGAGGGCGTCTATAAATCCACTGACGACGGCAAAACCTGGACGCTTAAAAAATCCGGTCTGGGTGCCCCTCAAAACATGCGCGTCTCCCGTGTGATCCTTCACCCGGATGGCACTCTCTTTGCCATGATCTGCGCCATGCGACCGGGCGCTGGGAAACCTCTATCGAGCGAGGGCGTCGGTTTGTATCGGTCCAAGGACGGCGCGGAAACGTGGGAAAAAATCAAGAACTCGCAGCCGTTGCTCTATCCCAAGGACTTTTCGGTTGATCCCCATGACAGCAGCAAAATTCTCATCGGCGCATGCAATTCGGGTGGCGCTGACCAGTCTGGCGGGCTCTATCTGACGAAAGACGGCGGCAAGACCTGGGAGCGAATTGGCCGCGAAGGCCCGCAGACTTTCGGCGGATATTTCCATCCCAAACGGAACGGTTGGATTTACATGACACTCACGGAAGGAGCCCCCGGCGCGGGTTTGTGGCTGTCCAAGGACAATGGAAAAACCTGGAACCCATTCAAAGATCTGCCGTTCTCAAATATCCAGCGCGTCGCCTTTGATCCTTCGGACGACACCGCGATGCATGTCACCACCTTCGGCGGAAGCGTCTGGCGCGGACCTGTGGAACCGCGCGCGGATTAAGTCTTTTCGGCCAACTCCTCGATGCGCCAAACCACTGCGAAGAATTATTATTTCGCGGGATACTGCCACACCCAATCGCCAAGTTTGGTATCTTCCGTTGGCGAATTGTCATGATTCGTGTGGAGTTTTCCGCGACCCCATGCCAACGTGCCAACATCGTCTTTGGCATTCCAACCCACTGAGTAGAGAACGAATTGTCCATCCGTGGTGCGGCGATACTTGAGTGGCTCACCCGTGATCACATCCAACGGCATTTTTTCAAGAAATTGCGGGCTGATCGCATTCAACGTTTCTGGAAACTGCCCATTGGCGAGACGATACCGTTCGAGCGCGCAGGCCACAATCGCTTCGTTCACCCGAGTTTGACCCAGAGCAATTTTGCGTTCTGCTTCAAACAGGGCCATATCCATCTCCTCGCCAAGTAAGAATGGTTTGATCAGGAACCGATAGGGAGAAAAACCACCGTCATACTCCTTTTTTATAATCTCCTCGTTTGCGACGGCTTTGGCGGGAAACACTCTGTTTGGTTCATCGATCACTGGTAACACCAGCTCTACATAGGATCGTATGATTGCCAGTTGGTTCTGGTAAAACCAACCGTCAGGGATCAGAAAATGGGGGATTTCGGTCTTTGCGAAAGGCAACGTCCACATGCGCCATTCATTCTCTGCTTGGGTACGCATTTGATCGATGGTTAAAACCGTATAGGCCAATTCTCCCCGCATGGCCGTTGGCGTCAGAATCGCAATTTGCCCAAGGCGCTGTTCCATTTCCCGGAGTTGGGCTTCCGACCATTTGTGCTCGGCCAGGCCTTCCCAGATGGGTTGAATCGATCGCTGCACCAACCCGCTCCGAACCAGCTCAGAGATAATGAATGGCTCGTCCTTAAGGGTGTCTGCCATGTAAAGGGACATTCTGGTATCCGACCATGCCGCGTCAGGCTGAATGAGAGCCAGCTCAGCCGACGCCCGCAATTGAAACGCTGCGACTGCGTGTCCCACGAAATTGAGGTGCGGCAGCAGAGTAGATGGAGCAAATTCATTCGTGTATTTGACATTAAAACGCGCATGGGGACGTTGGCTGGCGGTCCGCAACTCATCGAACACGGCATCGTATTTCTTCAGGATTTGCAGAACTTCCTCGGCGGATTCCGCCCTGGTGGATGCGGTTTTCGTTGAGGAGGTGATTCCCTTGGGCTTCATGATCGAGGCTTGGAAGTCCGTGAATTGGCCTCTTGCCCACGCAGGAGATCTTACGGAATTTAACTCTTTTGCAAATTCATTGGCCCGTTGAAAACCATTGGTATCGCGCCAAAGCGATTGACCCGATTCCAAGGGTTTAGGATTAAAATCAAATAGCGGTGCGAGAAAAGGGGTCATGGTAAAGTTCTGATCGTCCGGCACCGGCGGTGGCACAAAGGCCCAAAAATCCAGCTTCTCACCCTTGGCCTCGAGTTGTTGCCGGTATTGATTCCACGCGTGTTTGCCGCGCACATTTTCCTCCGCATAAAACAGAACCACGAGCGTGGCCAGCGCGCCCACAACCACCATCACGCGCCCCAGCATTCGCCAACTCACGAGCCAATGAAACAAACGCACGAACGTGGGAAATCGCGACACATTTGGCGCTGAATTTGAGTTTGTCATAAATTCGAATCAGGTGAAGTACGCGACGATCCGTTGCTCGCTGCGCGGGCCCGGAATCTTGGATTCCACAGGTCGCACCGAAGCCGCAGGCTCGAACAGTTGCAGCATCATCTGCCGTTGCTCGCGCAATGCGGCCATCAATTCAGGACTGGGTGGGCTCACTTTGACCCGCGCCATCTGGGGCGTGTCATGCGTGGCCGCGAATGCCACAAGTATCACGATCCAGGCCGCCGCCATGCCAATCCAGGCCCGGCGCCAGGGCCGGATCGATTCCATCCAAAATTCACGGGCAACCGCCCAAAGCCCGGTTTCTTGCCTCGTGGGACTGGGATGGGCCGTTGACGCCAACGCCGCCCGTGCCTGAGCCGCAAGCTCCTCCGGGCGGATTCGATCCAGCCTGGACTCAATGGCCCGATGTCGTTCCAAAATCAATTCCCGCGGAGTTTTCATGTCTCCTCCTCAATCAGTTTTCGCAAAGCTTTTCGTGCGTAATGCAGTCGCGATTTCACGGTGCCGATTCGCGTCTCAGTAATGCGCGCGATGTCTTCAAGCGGGAATTCCTCGATGAAGTGCAACAGCACGACCGAACGCTGCGGCAGGGGCAGTTGATCCAGCAATTTCATGAACGCCTCCTCCTGTTCCCGGCGGATGAGCAATTCCTGCGGATCAGGCGAGTCATCAGGGTAAGCCTCGTCCTGGGGATCGACGGAAATCTCATTGGGGCGTCGTTTACGCCAATGCTGGATGCATTTTTGATGTGCGATGTTGAAGAGCCAGGACCCGAACTTCTCATCGTGCTGCAGGCTGTGGATGTGCGCGGCCGCATTGATGAAGGCCTCCTGGACAATGTCGAGGCTGGTTTGTTCCTGATGGACGAGCTCAAATACATACGCGTAAAGCGGCAATCGGTAACGGGCAAGCAGAACCTCCCAGGCTCGGGCGTCCCCCGCCCTCGCCTCGCTCACTGGCAGTTTTTGTTCTGCGGTTTCCACGAGCATTGCCACTTGGTAGAATGCAAAAGCCGTCAAAAGGTTCAATTTGTGAGAGCTTGTTTTCTTGCAGAGGATTCTTGTCATGCATTTGCCTCCAAACCAACCCCTATTTCAGCCTCGTCAGCCAATTGATTTTGATCTAGCAATGGGCCATCAGAATATATCGTTCATTAAATGCGTTTCATAACCAAAACCCGATGAAAACTGTTCTGTTCGCAACCATCACGGCCCTGGGGCTTGCCCTGGGCATCGCAAAGGCGGAACCAACCCCGGTTTATCTCGATGCATCGCTCCCCGTGGAGGACCGGGTTCAGGACCTGATTTCCAAGCTCACACTCGAAGAGAAAGCGACGCTGCTGAACCACAACGGCCCGGACGTCAAACGCTTTGGAATTCGAGCCGATAAATGGAACCAGTGCCTCCACGGAGTTTGGTGGAATCGCCCGACGACCATGTTTCCCGTCTCGATTGCCCTGGCCGCGACCTGGGATACCAACCTGGTTCACGAAGTGGCGAACACCATTTCCGACGAGGCGCGCGCTATTTACAACGGATGGCACCAGGACCCGAATTTTCCCGGCGAGAAAAAGGGCCTCATTTATCGCGCCCCCGTCATCAATATCAGCCGCAACCCCTACTGGGGCCGGATCAATGAGTGCTACGGCGAAGACCCTTTCCTGACCGGCCGCATCGGTGTTTCGTTTGTCACAGGCTTGCAGGGCAGCGATCCGAAGTATTTGAAACTGGTCTCCACGCTCAAACATTTTGCCGTGAACAACGTGGAAAACCGCCGCCAGGAATTATCCGTCAATGTCAGCGAACGCATGCTGCATGAGTATTGGCTGCCGCATTTCCGCGATTGCATTGTCGAGGGCCAGGCCCAATCCATCATGGCCTCCTACAACGCCATTAATGGTGTTCCAAACAACATCAACAAGGCGCTCCTGACGGATATTCTCAAAAACCAATGGGGCTTCAAGGGCTTCGTCGTTTCTGATCTCGGGGGTGTTCACACGATGGTGGAAGGCCACACCAAAAAGCAAATGACCTACGAGGACGCCGTGGCGCAATCGCTCAACGCGGGTTGTGATTTTTCGGACCGCGAATTCATGGAGAATATTCCGGGAGCGGTCCGCAAGGGGTTTCTTCCCGAGTCGCGCCTGAACGATGCCCTCCATCGCGTGCTGCGGGATCGCTTCCGCCTGGGCGAATTCGATCCTGCATCCATGGTGCCGTTCAGCACGATCTCGACCAACGTGATTTGCAGTCCCGAACATCGCGCACTGTCGCTCAAGGCGGCCCGGGAGGCCATCGTTTTGCTGGTCAACAAGAACCAACTTCTCCCGCTGGATAAAAGCAAGGTGAAGAGCATCGCCGTGATCGGGCCGCATGCGGACCTGTTCACCGCAGGCGGCTACAGCGGCATCGCAAAGATTTCTGTAAACCCACTCCAGGGAATCCAAAACCGCGTTCCGCAGGGAACGGAAGTCCGGTTCGCAAAAGGCTGCGAGATTCTTCCATCCTCAAAATTCTCCAAAGAGGAGGGTTTCAAAAAAGCCGTCGAAGCCGCAAAAGGAGCGGACGTTGCCCTCGTCTATGTCGGCACCACTTTAAAGATCGAAGAGGAGGGCCGCGACCGGACCTCGCTGGGTCTGCCGGGCGACCAGGAGGAATTGGTCAAGGCCGTGCTCGCAGTCAATCCCCGCACAGTGGTCGTTCTCCTCAATGCCGGACCGTTGACCATCCCCTGGGTGGCGAGCCATGCACCCGCCGTTCTTGAAGCCTGGTGGGATGGCGAGGAAGGCGGCAACGCAATTGCCGATGTCCTGTTTGGCGATTTCAACCCCGCCGGTCGTTTGCCTTACACCGTTTATGCGTCTGAAAAGCAGGTGCCGCCTCAGGACGAATACGACGTGACCAAGGGCTTCACCTACATGTATCTCAAGGGCGCGCCCCTGTTTCCTTTTGGCCATGGATTGAGTTACACCAGGTTCAGTTATGGTCGCTTGAGCGTGGGGCAAAAAGAAATCCGGGCCAATGGACAATTGACCGTCAGTGTGGATGTCAAAAATACGGGCCAACGCGCTGGCGACGAAGTGGTCCAGCTTTATACCCACGACAGGCAATCCAGCGTAAAACGGCCAGTCAGGGAATTACGCGGCTTCAAACGAATCCACCTGAATCCGGGCGAAAAGCAGACGGTTGGTTTTACGCTAAAAGGCGAAAAGCTGGCGTTCTACGACGAAAAGATTCACCAATTCCGGGTTGAGCCTGGAACGTTCGATCTCATGGTGGGAAGTTCCTCCGCCGACATTCGTTCAAAAGGGACTGTCAAAGTAAGCGCATCGAAATAAGGGTGGCATCCGGCGCGTCCACGGCCCGCCCGGGGACCACGCAAAACCACGCACTCAATGCGTTATCTTATGAATGCATCACCTCACTTGACGTTTCGCCGTTGCGGCGGGTTTCGGCCTGCCGCCGCCACGCGCAAGGCGTTTCGCAATTCCGGGTTTCAATTTTTGCTGCCGGTCCGGACGGCGGGGTGCCTGTCGATAATCCTGCGCGAGCCGGAAATCCACCTGTTTCTTGAAGGTGTCCACCCTGGCAACCTGCACGGTCACGCGATCGCCCAGACTGATGATCCGCCGCGACCGCCGTCCGACAAGGTGATTGCGCGCGGCGTCGAACATGTAGAAGTCGTCTTCCACTGCCGATAAAGGGACCAACCCGCTCATGGCCAACCCCGGCACGTCCACGAAGAAACCGAAATTGCGAACATCGGTGACCAGCGCGGGATAGAGCCTCGGCTGGCTGTCTTTCAATTGCTTATTCAGAAACGCATACAACTTCACGTCCTTGCTGTCGCGCTCGGCGTCGGCGGAGTTGCGTTCCGTGACGGAGATATGGTCTGCGGTTTCCCTCAGCTTGGCCGCTGAACTGGAAATCTTCTCAAACAGGGCGCGATGAACCACGAGGTCGGCATAGCGACGGATGGGCGAGGTGAAATGCGTGTATTTCTGTTTGGCCAGACCGTAATGACCAAGGGGTTCCACCGCGTAACGGGCGCGCATGAGCGATTTGAGAAAACCAATCTTGAGCGCCGAACCGATGGGCAGGGTGTCGAGCCTGTTTAGAAGCCGCTGAACCTCCGTGCGCTGGCGCAGATTGCCGCAGGGCACATTGTGACCCAGCACGTCTTCCCGATATTCCTGCAATCGCGTTTCATTTGGAGCCTCATGAACGCGATAAATCGCGGGCCGGTGCAGGTTCATCAACCGCGTGGCAACCGCCTCATTGGCCATCAGCATGAATTCCTCGATCAACTGGTGCGACTCATCGGTCTCGACTTTTTCAATGCGCTCCACCCGTCCATGCGCATCCAGCCGGATCTTCATTTCCGGGAAATCCAGCGCCAGCGATCCTGCCTTGAAACGCGTGCGACGAATCCGCTGCGCCAGGTTGTTCGCGGCATGGAGCATCTCTTCAATCGGACCAGCGGGCCTGGCCTGAATAATGGCAAGGGCCTCCTGATAGCTGAGCCGCCGTTGCGAATGAATCACCGCGGAATAGAACTTTGTATTCAATATGCGCCCGTCGCTCGACAGGTGAAACTCGACACATTTGGTCAGACGATCGACTCCCGGCTTGAGCGAGCATAGTTCATTGCTCAACGCCTCCGGCAGCATCGGAATCACCCGGTCCACAAGATAGGTTGAATTCCCGCGCTTGCAGGCCTCGACATCGAGCGCGCTTCCGGGCTGGACATAATGCGACACATCCGCGATATGCACCCACAGGCGCCACTGGTCCGGTCCGGATCGCTCCAGGCAGAAGCCGTCGTCGAAATCCTTCGCATCGTCGGGATCGATGGTGACCACCTGATGTCTGCGGCAATCCACACGGCCTTCGAAATCCCGGGGCTCAACGGTCGTCCCAAACGATCGCGCCTCCTGCAGGACGGGTTTGGAAAAATGCAGCGCCAGATTGTATTGGCGCAATACGGAAAGCATGTCCACGCCTTCGGCATCCGGGGCGCCGAGCACCTCGATGATTTCACCCTCGGGATTCGTATTGCGCGATGTCCATTCCCGCAATTCCACCACGACCTTGTCGCCCACTTGCGCAGCCCGCCCCACATCGCGGGGCGGCGGCACATAAATATCGTGCGGTATGCGCGGATCGTCCGGGATAATGTAGAGAAACTGCCGGCTCCGCTCCAATGTTCCAACAATCTGTGTGCGTCGCCGCTCCAGGATGCGCACCACCGTGCCAGTGGCCGGGACGGCCGCACCCGACCGCAGCCCCTTGCTCTGCATGTCGCGACGCACCAATACACGATCCTCATGCAACGCCGTCGATGTGGCCCCCTCCGGGATCGCGATTTCCTTCATCTCCGGATCGTCCGGTTGTAGAAAACCCTTACCCTGACGGTTCATCCGAATCCGGCCGGGAATCAAGTCTGCCTCCCGTGGCTGGATATACCGGTTGCCCTTGATGCGGGCGATGGCTCCTGTCTGCTCCAGTTGACGCAATACACTCTGCAACTCCTGCTGGCGATTCGGCGGCAACCGAAGCGCCCGCAACAATTCCGGCACGTTCAATGGTATGTAATTCTTACCCAAGATCAGACCTGTGACTTTTTGTTCTAATTCAATCATTGGAGTGAGGTAGTTCGGGAGTGAATGTCTGGGGCATCCGATGATACACGAGGCAGCGGCACAAACCTTCGCCACAAGGCTTTCACCACATGGCCAATTCGTATCGCGCTGAAAAACGCTGTCGCCTTTGCTGACTTCACTGTCGCAATGATAACATCATTCAACCGCCGCATGCCAACTTTCAATTCAGGCTGTTACGCGATATCGGCATCACAGCACACCTGCACCGCTCGACGGATCGCCCCTTCTCCGCATTTCCGCAACTCAAGGCGCGCATTTTGCGTGTGACCGGCACGCACCGAAGGCTTGGAGAGAAATCGGCGCGTCTCTCTGAAATGCCACTTGATATGGGTGCCCATATATGTGAATATGGCTTACCATACAATGAAGACAACTATTGAAATCGCCGACGACCTTTTCGAACGCGCCCAACTCCTGGCCCGAAGGAAGAAGACGACTTTTCGTTCCCTGACGGAACAAGGCCTGCGACTGGTTCTGCAGGAAAAGCAGGATCGTCCCCGGAAACTCCCGCCTTTGGTCACGGTGCGCGGCAGCGGCCTGACAGAGGAGTTCAAAAACGCCTCCTGGGACAGAATTCGCAACGAAATTTACAGGGGCCATGGCGCATGATCGCCGTGGACACCAATCTGCTGGTCTATTCGCACCGCGGAGACAGCGAGTTCCATGTTACCGCGAAGGAGTTGATTGACCGCTTGCGGCATCAATCCGCGCCGTGGGCCATTCCCTGGCCTTGCGTGCATGAATTCATCAGCATCGTCACCCACCCAAACATATACCGACCGGCCACGACGCTCAGCGCGGCATTGGCAGCCGTGGACGCCTGGCGGGCGGGTGCCAACGCGGAGTTCCTTGCCGAAGGTCCCGGTTATTTCGAGAAACTGCGCGCCGTCGCGACCGCCGCGAGACTCAAAGGCCCCCGCATCCACGATGCGCGCATCGCCGCACTCTGTCTCCATCACGGCATAAGCGAACTCTGGTCGGCGGATCGCGACTTCTCTGCATTTCCGCAACTTAAGGTGCGCAATCCCCTGGTGAAAAAGTGAAATACTGCGGAGATGGCCGCGAGGTCCGAAGCCTGCCGTCGGCAGCCGGAAGGAATCCGGCAGAAAATCTGAATGCCATCCTCCTCAACACGGCAGTTGACAGCCACCCACATTAAAGGCATCTTCATTTCGTTTTATGGCGAAATGACGTAGAATCATCATGCGCGATTTCATGAACATCACAAAGGCCCTCGGCGATGCCACCCGCATCCGCGTTCTTCTGGCGTTGCGTCAGCAGGAGCTCTGCGCCTGTCAGATCACCGAGCTTTTCGGCCTGGCCCAGTCCACCATGTCGAAGCATTTCTACCTCTTGAGGCAGGCTGGATTGGTAGATTCACGCAAGGAAGGCCGCTGGATTTACTATGCCCTTCCCGGAAAAAATGCATCCACCGCCGCCCGGGAGGCGCTCAAATGGGTCGAAAAATCGCTCACCGACGATCCGCGCATTACCGAGGACACCGCCAACCTGCGCAAGATTCTCAAACTGGATCCCGTTGAAATATGCAAACGCCAATGTCGAAGCTGAAAGTCCTTTTTCTCTGCACCGGCAATTCCTGTCGCAGCCAGATGGCCGAAGGCTGGGCGCGCCACCTCAAAAGCGATGTCATGGATCCCTATTCTGCGGGAATCGAAAAACACGGAATGAATCCACACGCCGTAAAAGTCATGGCCGAGGCGGGCGTGGACATCTCGAAACACTATTCCAAGACACCCCAGGAAATTGGCGTCGTGTTCGATTACGTGGTCACCGTCTGTGGCCATGCCAACGAGAATTGCCCCATTTTCCCCGGCAAGGCAAAGGTGGTGCATGTCGGATTTGAGGACCCGCCGAAGCTCACGAAGAACATGCCGGACGGCGAGGAAAAGTTGGCCGTGTATCGGCGGGTGCGGGATGAGATTCGTAAATTCGTCGAAACGCTGCCCGGCTCCATGGCCTTGTTGCAGGCGTCAAATATTGGCACAAAATAAGGTGCTAAAATCATGAAAACGAAAAGCGAAATTGCCTCAGAAAAGTTCCTATCCGGTTACAATTGCGCCCAGTCGGTCCTCTTCGCCTTTGCCCCGGAACTGGGCTTGGATCCGGAGATTGCGCTGAAGGTCTCCACCGGTTTTGGCGCGGGCATTGGCCGTCACGGCGAAGTCTGCGGCGCCGTCTCGGGCGGTGTCATGGTGCTGGGCCTCAAATACGGCCGCGGTGCCCGCCAGGACCGCTCGGCAACCGATCAAACCTACCAGAAAACGCTCGAACTAATGTCACGGTTTGAGAAGCGGCATGGTTCCTGCCTGTGTCACGACCTGCTCCATGGGTGTGATTTGAGAACCGCGGAAGGACAGGCGCGTTTCAAAGAGCGGGACCTGCTTCACAATATTTGTGTCGGCTGTGTTCAAACCGTGGTGGAGAACGTTGAGGAACTCGTTGCCTCGGATCAGGTGAAAAGTTGACGAGTGCCGGGACGATACTAACAAACCAGAACAAATTAACTTGTCGGAATAATGGAAATAATGAAAACACTGAATCGAAGACATTTGCTGCAAACGCTGGTCATGGCCTCGGGTTCTTATGCGCTGGGTGCGCTGGGGGCCGAGAAGAATCCGCCGGAAAAAGGAACCACGCAAAACACATCGCAACCATGGCGTTATGTCACGTTGGATGCGGATCAGACGTCCGAGCTCTCCTATCAGATGCATACTGCGGCAACCGGATGCATGTATGGCGTTTTTGCCAGTATTGTCACACAACTGGCGGAGAAGGTGGGAGAGCCTTACAAGTCATTTCCCTGTGAAATGATGTATTATGGCAAAGGAGGCGTCGCCGAATGGGGCACTTTGTGCGGAACGCTCAATGGCGGAGCCGCGGCGATATCGCTCCTGGTGCGCAATGGAACCGAGCGCAATGCGCTCATCGATGCGTTGTTTTCCTATTATCAGGACACAAAACTGCCTCAATATGCCCCCAGGAACCCGGCGTCCAAAATGAACCTTCCTGCGGTCAAACCCGGTTCCGTTTTATGCCATCCATCCGTCAGTGTCTGGGTCAAGCAGGCCAAGGTAACCGCTTACAGCGACGAGCGCAAAGAACGGTGCCGCCGTTTGTCGGCGGACATGGCCCATAAGACCGTCGAGTTGCTAAACGCCAGCTTTGCCGGAACAGCGACCAAACCAGTGAATCTGGGCGATAAGACCACCGGTTGTTTGTCCTGCCATGGTAAAGATGGTGTATTAGCCGATGTCTCGACCAAATCCTGCACCGGCTGTCATTTCCCTGATGTCAAAGTACATCCTTAAGAAAAATGAAACCAAATAATGTCGATCCCGAAAACATCCGGCAAACCGTCCGCGAAGGTTACGGCAGGATTGCGGAAAAGAACCAATCCTGCTGTTCCGGCGTGAGCTGCTGCGGTTCGAGCGCTGAAGATTCGACGCAGTTGGCCCAGTATGTCGGTTACAGCACCGAGGAACTGGCCGCCCTGCCCGAGGGTGCGAACATGGGCCTTTCCTGCGGCAATCCCAATGCCCTCGCCGCGCTCCAACCGGGCGAGGTGGTTCTGGACTTGGGCTCGGGAGGCGGGTTCGATGTTTTCATTGCCGGGCGTAAAGTGGGAGCGGATGGACGCGCCATCGGTGTGGACATGACACCGGAAATGTTGTCGAAGGCGCGTAAAAACATCGCTCCATATCGCGAACGGTCGGGCCTGGACAACGTCGAGTTTCGTCTCGGTGAAATCGAGCATCTGCCCATCGCCGACGCCAGTGTGAACGCGATCATTTCCAATTGCGTCATCAACCTCTCGCCGGACAAGCCGCAGGTGTGGCGCGAAATGGCGCGCGTGCTCAAGCCCGGCGGTCGCGTTGCCGTTTCCGATCTTGCCATGCTCAAACCCATGCCCCCCGCCGTCCTCGAAATGGTTGAGGCTCTGGTCGGTTGCGTCGCGGGCGCGGTGCTGGTTTCAGAAACGGAGCGCATGGCCACCGAGGCCGGATTGACGGACATCGTGCTCAATCCGAAATCGGCTTACATTGATGGCATGTCCGAATGGAAGGATCCGCTGTATCAGAAAATCATCCAGCACTTGCCTGCCGGTTCCAAACCCTCGGAATACATCACCAGTCTCGAGGTCACAGCCCGCAAACCAGCCCACACTTGTGCGTGCGCCTGCAAGGATTCGGAAGCTGATCACGGGTCGCTCTATTCCCCTGCTGTGACGGAATTGATCGCCATCGGCGCGGCCATCTCCGCCAATTGCGAACCGTGTTTCAAATACCACTACGATAAGGCGCGTAAACTGGGCGTTTCTGTGGAGGACATGACGGCTGCGGTGAATACCGCGCACTCTGTCAAACAGGCCCCGGCCCAGGCGATTCTCAAACTGGCTGACCGCTTCCTGCATGGAGAGTTTGCACCAAAGCCAGAGAGCGATTGCTGCCCCGGGCCAGCCACAAACGCCAAACCCGAAAGTCGCTGCTGCTGACCAGAGCCCGGACACAAATCTTTCGTGATGGATAAATCGATTACTGCCGCCAATCCCGTCGATGTGGCCAGGAACTTGTCCTTTCTGGATCGCTATCTCACGGTTTGGATCTTCGCCGCCATGGGCATTGGCGTGCTGCTGGGCCATTTCGTGATCGCCGATCCCGAGGGGTTCTTCGACCCCATGACCGTGGGCACAACGAACCTGCCCATCGCCATCGGCCTGATCCTCATGATGTATCCGCCGCTGGCGAAGGTGAAATTCTCCCAACTGCCAAAAGTCTTCGCCGATGCGCGCATCCTCACGCTATCCCTTGTCCAGAATTGGATCGTTGGACCGGCGCTGATGTTCCTGCTCGCGGTGTTGCTGCTGCGCGATCACCCGGACTACATGGTGGGGCTGATCCTCGTGGGCATCGCCCGCTGCATCGCGATGGTTCTGGTGTGGAACCAACTTGCCAAAGGAAGCAGCGAGTATGCCGCCGGGTTGGTGGCCCTTAACAGCATCGCCCAAATCCTGTTCTACAGTTTCTACGCATGGATCTTCATCACCGTGCTTCCGCCTTACTTTGGCTTGAAGGGCGCCGTGGTGCCGGTCCACATGAGTGACATTTTTTGGAGTGTGATGATCTACCTTGGCATCCCATTCACCGCCGGGATTTTGAGCCGGGTGATTCTCGTGCCGCTCAAGGGGGAGGAATGGTATGAGCGCGTATTCATCCCGCGCATCTCCCCCCTCACGCTCACCGCGCTCCTCTTCACCATCGTTGTGATGTTCATGTTCAAGGGCGACGCCATTGTGCGGCTGCCGCTGGACGTCCTGCGCATCGCAATCCCGCTCGTGCTCTATTTCGCGATCATGTTTCTGGTGAGTTTCGTGATGGCAAAGCGGCTGGGCGCCGATTATCCGCGCTCCGCCACTCTCGCATTCACCTCGGCGGGGAACAACTTCGAGCTCGCCATCGCCGTGGCCATCGCCGTCTTTGGAATCAAGTCAGACGTCGCCTTCGCCGCCGTCGTGGGCCCATTGATCGAGGTGCCGGCACTGATCGGTCTCGTCCATGTCGCATTCTGGTTTCGTCGTCGTTTCTAGCAGTTGCCGACGGTGGCGAGCGTGCTGGCGAAAGTACCGGTCATGCTCTGCTGCAATGTCTGCAACCGGACACGCAACTGATTTCCAACGTCGGCATGAACGACATCGACCGCCTCCCTACTTCGCAGCCCGTCGAATCTCAAACGCCATCGGCACTGGACGCGCCATCTCGCGCTGAAGTTCAACAATCGATTTCTCCAATGCCTTCGCTTTTCCTTCCAGGGATTCCAGCCTCGGATGCGCCTTGAGCGTGGCATCCATGCCGCGTCGCGTATTGGCCAGGGCATCCCGCATGTCGGTCAGGACTTTCAGCGTATGCCCCTGCGCATCCCAAAGCCCGCCCGGCTCCCATCCGTTCGTGGTCACCGAGGAAATGTTCAACCCCGCGCCAAGCGTTTCCGCGCTCCAGGTCCCCACCTCTTTCCCGGATGCGATCAGCGCATACTCGCCCTGGGGCAGGTTTGTCACCGTCAGGAGATAGCGATTCAACTCGTCCTGGATCGGAATATAAAATCCGCTCAGGAGCCACAGCGGCGCGAGATTCAGCGGCAGCCGTTCATCCAATCTGGTAAAAGCGACTCCCTGGTCGAGTTTCCTTAGCTTCGTGATTTGACAGTCATCCGCCGAAACAACCTTTGGCGCCTGGGCGTCGATGGTCGCGCTCGAGACGTTCGCAGGAGCGCCCAACCCCTTGAGGATGGCAAACGCCATCGCCATCTGACCCAGGTCGTTCAGGTGAACGCCGTCCGGCGCGTGCATTCGCGATTGTTTCGTTTTATCGGGCTCGCTGACACCCGCGGCCAGCACCTTGCGCTGAACCTCCCGCATCGCTGACTGAACATCGATGGTTCCCGCCCCCTTGCTCCGGGCAAGTGCGAGCCCGTCATCGCACATCTTCTTGAGAAAACCCTGTTCGGCCTTGTCCGGATCTTCCGCGGTGATCGCAGCCGAGCAGATAAAAACGCGAACCCCATGCGCCTTGCAGCGATCCACAATTTCCCCGATGGCATCCAGATACTCTTTGCGGTGCGCCGCGTCGGCCTTGACGCCCCAGCCAATGTCGTTGATTCCGTAGGCCACCGTCAGCACCGTGGCGCCTGCCCCAAAAACATCCTTGTCCAATCGCGCAAGACTCTGCCGGGCCGTCTCGCCTCCGCGTCCGGCGTTGATGAATCTGACCTTGCGCTCGGGAAAACGCAGCAGCGTGTAATTCTCAATGATTTTGCTGTACTCGCGCGCCGCGGTAATGCTGTCCCCCAAAAACACGACCGTATCCCCGTTGCGAATCGCATACTCGCCCCTGGTCGCGCAGGCATGGAATAATACGACAAGCGCCAGAAACAACTGGCGACACTGCAATAGTTGTATGGTTTTCATGGTTGTGATTCCCCGGGCATCCGGGGATGAATTTTTGCGCCTCTAATTGTTTTTCGCCCTTTGAACGCGCCCATCGAAGTACAGCGCATTCTTGCCGCTCAAGGTTCCCTTGGCGATATGGCACGGACCCGCATCCCCCATCAAGGGCGTGTCTTGTCTTGCACCGAAAATCGTTCCCACGAGGGCTTTGGTGATTTTGGACCATTCTTCGGGACGATCATAGGACGCCCCATTGAGAAAAAAGTTCCATTCGTAGCTGGTCTTCTCGACATCGAAAAACACCTTGTCTGCCGGACACTTAAACACTGTCTTTGCGGGCGCATAGTGGTAAAGCGTGGTGGTGATGGGCGCCAGGTTGGTAAACTGGCTGGGCAGCATCGAGCAAAAAGGCAGACGCCCTTGGTTGTCTTCCACATAGAGATGAAGTGCCAGGCCGAGTTGGTGAAGGTTGCTGATGCAGGCCGTCGAATGCGCGCTCCGTTTTGCCCCGCTCAATGCCGGCAACAGCATCCCGGCCAGGATGCCAATGATGCTGATGACCACCAGCAGTTCGATCAATGTGAAGGCATGCCCGGATTTTGAATCCATTTTCGAATCCATTCTGTGCTGCAGATCAGCGCAGTGCGACTCCTCATTGCAGGGGTTCATAGCGTTCAAATCAAGGGTTCTTGAGGGTGGTCAGTGTGGTCAGCAATTCCGAGATCACCATTGCGTTGGCGGCCCGATAGCGGACATCCTGCTGCAGGTATTGCGACGTCGCCTTTCGGACTTGGGCCACTCCCTCCGGCGAGTTTAGTTGCTCGCCCAGATACATTTTCTCTTCCGCCGTCATGGTCTCTCGATAGTTTGCAACCCACTCCGCCATCGCCGTTATGTTTGAACCCCGTCGCTCCGCAGGCATGTGGCTGACCAGAAAGTTAAGCCCCTTGATATGATCGACGTTGAAAAAATCCAAAAACGCTTTCTCGCGATTGGCGGCATTGGTCATCGATCCATAGCGCGCCTCGAGAAATCGTTCCACCTGCCTGGGTCCATGCCGCACGGCCAGACCCGCCTTGATATCCAGCATGGCTTCCTTGGGGGGATAGTTGTGCAGGCGATTCAGCACGACCAACCCCGCCACAACAAACACCACAAAGCCCATCGCGCAAATCCAACCGAAGATCTTGAGCCTGCTCTTTCTCTTTTTTTGATGCTCTTCCGCCATAATTTATAGGCACAGTGTGTCAGTTTAATGGAAGCTTGTGATGTGCCAGAGGTCATGCCTTGTGGTCATGTGCATCCCATGACCTCGGCAACCTCCGTTAAGTAGAGTAGGCGAAATGGACGGATTGAATGGCCGTGGCCAATGACCGTCGCATTTCGCCCCTCATCGAACCGGACAGGCGGTTTTCCCGCATCCGGCTCTCCGGGGATCATACGTTGCATCGCTTCGACGTCATCGTTTCCATGCCGCATATTCCGGCATTTGGTATAAACCATAACGCTCATAGAGATCCTCCTTGGGGTATGTGGACCATTGCGCCCGACTACATCCGTGTTTGCGCCACAACCATCGTTGTAACTTGCTGCTGACGTATTCGTTCATCTGGCCCATCACCTTGGTGCTGTTCCCGTAGTGAAAGTAACCCTTCCAACCTTTGAGTTTCTTGTTGAGCTCGGGAATCACCTCTCCGATATCACGCCATAGCGTGCTTCGGTTGAGTTTCTCCCGAATCCCGTCTCGAAACTTCTTCTGGCTCTTGGGATGGGGTTCCACATGCGGATATTTCCATTTCCCCTTCCCCTGTCGCATTGTTAGCGCGAATCCCAAGAATTTGATGCCATCCTGGCGGAGGTCCACCAAGCGGGTCTTCTTCTCGTTGAGCACTAACTCGCGTTGCTTCAGCCATCGTTCCAGTCGTTCCATCAGTTCCCGTCCCTGCCCCGGCTGTCCGAGTATCACGAAATCATCCGCGTATCTCACCATCACGGGTTTGAGTTCGCAGCGTTCGTTGACTTCCCAATCCAACTGGTTGAGGTATGCATTGGCTAAAATCGGCGATACAACCCCGCCTTGCGGAGTCCCCCGTCGATTCTGACCTTGCCCCCCCTTTGTCCCGCCTTTCCCTGTGTCGCTTTGCGGTTCATTCACGGGCGCGCGCAGCCATCCTGCGATCAGCTTGAGAATTGTTCCATCGCTGACCCGCTTGGCCACTATGCGCAACAAACGCCTGTGGGGAATGCTGTCAAAATACCCGCTTAAGTCCGCGTCTATAACTTCGACGCGTCCTGTCAGCGTAGCCTTCTTGATCGCCTCCATTGCTTGGTGGGCATTGCGTTTGGGATGATAGGCGTAACTGTTCGGATGACTATCGGCTTCCAGAATCGGCAGCAATACAATCACCACCGCTGTCTGCACCACCCGGTCTTTCACTGTCGGGATGCCCAGGGGTCGCAGCTTCCCGTCTCCTTTTGGTATATACACACGCTTCACCGGGCTTGGCCGATACTTCTTCGTGCGTAACTCCTCCAGCAGTTGGTTCCGCCATTGGTCCCAGGCTTCGTCGCTGGCAAGATAGACGTCGCATGTCTGCCCGTCGATCCCAGCCGCGCCATTGTTGTGCGCCACGGAGGCCATTGCCGTTTCCAGCACGTCCTTCCGCAGCAGTTCTCCGTAGAGGCTGTAAAACCGATACTTCGGCTCAGCCTTGGCTTTGCAATATAGCGCTCGCTGCAGCTTTTGAACTTTTATCGGGGTTGTTATCCGTTGAAAAAGTGTTTCCACTCCCTCAAGGCCATCTCCCTGTCCCTCGCTGTTTTGATTCGCTTCGATCCAAGTGCCTTCCCTTGGCTCCGCCGGGGTTTTGGTCGCCCCAGCTTCTTCGCTACTATGGAAGACTCCGACTTCTCTGGCTGCCCGTGCGGCCTCGGAGGGTGTTCCTCCTTGCACCGGCGGTTGAGGCTTTATCGCCCCGCCTCCAGAGATCTCCCAGCTTACCTTGGTTTCCCTTCCTGTCGTGTCGCCCTCGCTGACTCCGCCGGAATCAACAGCGCCCATTTGACGATTTGATGACGCCGCGTTTCTGCCTTCGCCGTTCGGGTAGCGGCTCGGCTTACCGGTTATTTCGGTTTCGGAGCTCATTTGATGAGGTTTACTTTCGTTACGACCCGACAGTTCTTTCAGCGTCCCGCTTGTGGTTCGGCCTCACGGCCTCGTCCCGGACGCTGCATTTCGGTCGTGAACCGTCTAATTCGACCGGCGGGACTTTCACCCACGAGGCTACCAATTTCACTGGCGCACACCCGAAATCCGAAATAAGAAGGGTCAAGATGATGCAATGCTTTGAGGCAGCCATGATTTGCAATCGGCGAGGGTGTATTAAATCAATAATCCACAGCCGGTTTCAAACCATGGATGGCCAAATGGTTGCGTCAGATGGGCCGTTCCTATTTCGGATTTCGGGTTAAATAAGTCCGTACTCCCTGGCCTTGAGCGCCGCCTGCGTCCGGTCCAGCACCCCAAGCTTGCCCAGAATGTTGGTCATGTGATTCTTGACCGTGCCCTCCGCCAATCCCAGAGCCACCGCAATTTCCTTGTTGCTCCTGCCTTGCGCAAGGTGACTCAGCACCTCGCATTCGCGCTCCGAAAGTGGTTCCACCAGCGGCGCGATCGCGGGTCGCCGGTTATTGGAAAGACGGTTGAACTCCGCCACCACTTTGGCCGTGATCGACGGCTCCAAAAACGATTCACCCCGCGCCGTGGCCCGAATCGCTTCCACCAGCTTTCCGGACGGCCCGTCCTTGAGCAAATATCCGGCCGCTCCGGCCCGCAACGCATCGAACACATCCTCGTCATCGTCAAACGTGGTCAGCACGATGATTTGGCAATGGGCATCGACGGCTCGAACGCGCCGGGTGGCCTCGACCCCGCCCATCACCGGCATCCGCAAATCCATCAATACCACCCTCGGCTGCAGCGCCTTTACACTTTGCACAGCCTCCTCGCCATTGGCCGCCTCACCCACCACTTGGATGTCTGGATGAATCGACAGCAGTGTTCTCAACCCCTCCCGAAACAAGACTTGGTCATCGACTAGCAAGACACGTATGGGCTTCATCCCGGCACCTCCACTTCCAGCGCAAATCCCGCCGATGGAGCGGTGCGAATCTTCAACGCGCCTCCCACCAGGTGTGCCCGTTCCCGCAGTCCGAGCAGACCAAACCCATGCCCCGTTTTTTCAACACTTCCCACACCATTGTCCGTTACCGTTAATCGTGTTCTCGTCGTGTCGCTGAAATCCAACACCAGCCGCACGCTCGCAGCCTGGGCATGTTTCTGAACATTGGTCAGTCCTTCCTGCGCGGCGCGATACAGGGTCAATTCCGCGGGTCGCGACAATGTCCGGCATTTTCCAATTAACTCCAATTCAGCACTTAATCCACTGGTGCGCACGGCCTCAACAGCCTGCCTCAGCGCATCCACCAGATTCTTGTTATCCAATGGCGATGCCCGCAACGACGATACCGAACGCCGGATGTCCTGCAGCCCTTCCTGGGTGAGCGACTGGGCCTTTTGGAGGGAGTCGCGCACCTTGTCGGGATCGCGGTCCAGCATGGCCCGCGCGGCCTCGATCTGCACATTCACCACGGTCAGGTAATGGCCGAGCGTATCGTGAATTTCCCGCGCCAGCCGGTTGCGTTCGCGCGTCACCGCCAGTTCCTCGGCCTGCACGGCATACTCACGGAGCTTGCCATTGGCGTCCGAAAGCTCGCACGCCAGCCGCTGCACCTCCCCCCGCGCCGTTTCAGAGCTGACCGCTAGCAGTGTGAAAATCAGCGTGAATAACACCGCAAATCCAAAGGCCAGCAGGGCGTTGGGCAGCAACTCCCACCCGTGCCAGCGCACAAAGAAGAATCCAAAGATCCCCATGGTCACCGAGGCAACGATGCCGATGCCCGGCGCGCGCAACAGTATGACGCCGTGCGCCACGGGCGGCAGAAGCACCAGCCACAGCAGCCCCAGTTTGAGGCTCGGCTCGACGCAGGAATAGATCAGGCCCGCCAGTCCGAGCTGAACCGCAAAATAGAAAATGACCCTGCCCTTTCCATCCTGCAACAACTCCACCGGTGGCGTGCTGTCCGGTTCCCACAGAAGCACGCGAACAATATCCCGGGTGCCGATGATATTCCACGCCGTATAGGCGAACCCAAAAACGACCAACCCCGCCAGCCGCGCTCCAGACAAGTTATCGAAATTGTTCGCAATCGCCCCAATGATGGCCACGACAACCAACGCAAGGGCGGCAAGTTGTGCGCTGCGGACCGCGATCTTTCTGCGCCGCTGAAATTCCGAATCCCCCGCCACACTGGCCGGCCAGAGTGTCGCGAGCAAATCTCCGGCCCGCGTCCCCGCAAGCCAGTGAATGATCGATCCCTTCATGGACCCATCGTAAACACAAACCCCGAAAAACACCATGTGCCATAAGTCATGCAAACTTTTTTTTGGGGGGGGGTGCATGACAAAACCACATTCAGGATTGAACATTTTCAGTTTAGAAGTTACCTGTGTATTCGTGCGGCTTGCAAAGACATTGCTGATTCTGCTGATGGCGCTCGGTTGGGCGCCGCTGTCGATGCATTGTCAATTGGAGACGGTGACTGAGTTGGCCATCCTGCAATGCGATTTTGGCAGCGCGGTTGCTTCCGATCCCGCTTCCCACTGCGCTGATTCCGGCTGTTGCTCTGCGGAAACCGGCCAGTATCAATTGCCGCAAAACGAGATGTCGATAGGCCCCAGCCTTCTGGTGGTAGTATCGTGTATTCCGCTGATGGAGTTCGAGCACAGTCTTCCATCCGAGGTCTGGGTGGGTGTTCTTACCGCGGCGCCTCCTGATATTCCTAGACCCTGGCAGTTCTTTATCCGCGCGGCGATCCCTGTCCGCGCTCCTTCCCTCGTTTCATAAGCAGTCCCATTCGGGGCTTCCCTTCCACGTGGTGTGACCTCACACCGCCTAATTCCGTATTCAATCTTTAACCGTTTTGTGCCCGTGTTTTGCGTAGTGCCCGATGTTTATGAAACAGAAACTATTTCCGATCCATTTTCGTATGTTGGCGGTGTCGCTGGTTTGCGGCGGCCTCTGCGTCCAGGGATTCGCCGCCAAAAGTGCTGACTCCCCCGCCCCGCGATCATCGTCAGCGGTTTCGACCCATGTCCTTACTCTGAACGATTCGATCCGGCTGGCGCTGGAAAACAATCCCGATTTGCGCGCCGCCACCGGACGCGTCGATGCCGCCGCAGGCCGGGCTTACCAGTCGAAACTGTGGTCCAACCCCGAGCTGGCCCTGAGCGCGGAGGATTTGCCGATGGGAGGCGGGGGTTTCTCCAACGCCAAAAAGCTCGTTGGCGTGACGCAATCCGTCCCATTTCCCGGCAAAAAGAAATTGGACAGCCGGATTGCCTCGGCGGGAATGCGCGTTACGGAAATGGATTACGACCTGCGCCGTTTGGAATTGGTGCGCGACGTGAAGGCAACGTTCTTCCAGGTCCTCGCAGCGGAACGCCTTGTGGAGGTATCAGGCGAACTGGTGAAAGTGGCCGAGTCGTCAGCGGACACGGCGCGCAAACGCGTGGCCGCCGGTGCCGCCCCTGACCAGGAGCAGTTGCGTGCGGAAATCCCCTTGGAGCAAGCCAGGACTGAGCTCGCGGGGTTCCAGCGCGAACGCGTCGCAGCCCGGCAAACGCTCACGATGCTGCTCGGACGTGCCGACATCGAGGACGCGTTGGTGTCCGGGACGCTTTCGGAAACCGCGAATCTGGCATTGCTGGATCAGGGGCCGTCGCAATGGTTGCCCACGCATCCCAGCGTGGTCGCCGCCCGAACCAGCCGTGAAAGGGCTGCGTTGGAGTTGCGTCGTGCCCGGCTCGAACCCTATCCCGACGTGAAGTTTGGCGTCTCTGCCGGCGAAGAGGCCGGACGAGAGGGATCCATCGTGCAGTTTGGCATTTCGTTGCCACTGCCGATCATCGACCGCTCGAAGGGAAGGAAGCAGGAAGCCCGCGCCAACGTGGCCATCGCGGAAGCCGATTCGGCGGCCATTGAGCAACGCCTGCTGCGGGCCTGGGGAACCGCCAGCTACCGGCTTCGCACCGCCAACGAGCAAGTGGCCAGCTACCGCGAGCGTATTCTTCCCAAGTCGAACGAAGCCCTGCGCTTGGTGCAACGCGGCTTCGAGCAGGGGAAATTCGGCTTCATCGACCTGCTGGACACCCAGCGCACGGCGGCGGAGGCACGGCTGGCCTACCTGCAAAAGCTGCTCGAATTAAACATCGCACAAGCCGAACTCGAAGCCTTGCTTGGTCGAACGCAAGTCGATCCCACATCCGCATCATCCAGCCAGCCCACAAAGTAACATTAACGATTTATCCTTATGCACACGAAAATGATCTTCAGATTGAACCTCCTGGCCCTGCTCGCCGCCGTGGCGCTTCTGACCGCCTGCTCCAGACAGGGCGCTGCTGCCGTCCAAAACGACAGCGACGGCCATAATCACGAAAAAACGACCGGCGAAACCCCTGTGCCTGCGGGCATTAAAATATGCGCGGAGCACAACGTCCCGCTTAACGAGTGTGGCATCTGCAAACCGCTATTCGCGGAACAATTGAAAACCGGGGAAGGCCTCAAGGTCCGTCTCGCCGCCAATGACTCCGCCGCCATTGCGGGAGTGCAAACCGCAACCCCAACGATCGGGACGATTGCCGACGCTGTGGATTGCTACGCCGAACTGGCCTTCAACCAAAACAAACTGGCTCAGATTGCCGCACCGGTGGGTGGCATAGTTCAGTCCGTGGAAGCCGACCTCGGCAGCAAGGTTGAGGACAGGCAGTGCGTTGCGACCCTCTGGTCGGCAGCCATCGCGGAAGCCGTGGCCAGGGCGGTTCTGACCCATCAGACGCTGGACCGTGAACGCAAGTTGCGCGCGGAGCGCGTGACTTCGGAAAAGGATTTGCAGCAGGCCGAGGCCGAGCATCGCGCCGCCTGCCAGCAAGCCCGCACGCTTGGCTTAAGCGAGGAGGACATCGACCGCATGGGCTCCAAACCAAACGACCCCGTGTTTCTGGAGGTGCGCGCCCCCTTCGCGGGCGAAATCATCGAGAGGACGGCCGTGCATGGCGCGCTGGTGGAGGCGGGCAAGCCGCTCTTCATGGTGGCGGACCGTTCGGTGATGTGGGCCATGCTGAACATCCCGGAGTCGGCGCTGGCCCGCGTGAAAGTCGGCCAGACGGTCGAATTACGCGTGGAATCGCTGCCGGGCCAGACCTTCACCGGCAAGTTGACATGGATTGCCGCGGAAGTAGACGACAGAAGTCGCATGGCGCGTGGACGCGCCGAAGTCGCCAATGCGGATGGCTTGCTCAAAGCCAGAATGTTCGCCCAGGCCCGCATCCTGACGCGCAGTGCGGAAGGCGCGCTCTTGCTGCCCACCTCGGCCATTCAACGCATCGTCGGCAAGGATTTTGTCTTCGTGAAACTGGCGGATGATTTGTTTGACGCCCGCGTGGTTCGTCTCGGAGCCAGGTCCGAGGGAAACGTCGAAATAATCGAGGGCTTGAAGTCGCGGGAAGTGGTGGCGATAAACCATGCCTATCCGCTCAAATCCGCGTTCCTCATTTCGCGTCTGGGCGCGGGTTGTGCCGATGACTGATCCATTACAACCATTGCAACCATCATAGCCATCACTTGAAAGACTTATCCCATGCTTGACTGGATCATCACTACTTCGCTCAAGAACCGCCTGCTCATCGCCATCCTGGCCGTGGTGCTAATCCTTGTGGGCGGACGTTCGCTCACGAACCTCCCCATTGACGCTTTCCCGGATACCACGCCGGTGCAGGTGCAAATCAACACCACGGTGCCCTCTCTGAATGCCGAGGAAGCCGAGGCGCAAATCACCCTCCCTGTCGAACTTGCCGTCAGCGGCCTGCCCGGCCTGAACAACATCCGCTCCGTTTCGAAATTCGGCCTCTCGCAGGTGGTGGCCACGTTCGATGATGACACGAGCATCTTTCGCGCGCGCCAGCTCATCACCGAGCGCCTGCAAACCGTCGAACTGCCCGCAGGCATCGCCCGGCCCCAGCTTGGCCCCATTTCCACAGGACTGGGCGAGGTGTTCCATTATGTGGTCCGTTCGGACAACACCAATCGGACTCTCATGGAACTCCGTGAAATTCAGGATTGGATCGTGAAGCCGCAGTTGCGCAAGGTGCGCGGCGTCGCCGAAGTCAACACCTGGGGTGGTTTTGAAAAACAGTTCCACGTCGTCACTGAACCGCAGCACCTTGTAAAATACGGCCTCACTCTGGAACAACTGGTCGAGGCGCTCGAAGCCAATAACCAGAACGTCGGCGGTGGACAGGTCGTTCGCGCTGGGGAATCCCTGCTCGTGCATGGCCTGGGTCTCACCACCAATGTTCAGGAAATCGCCAACATCGTCATCACGGCTTATGATGGCGTGCCGGTGCGCGTTGGCGACGTCGCCGAGGTAAAGGTGGACCACGAAATCCGCCGCGGCGCTGTCACAGGCGCGGGCAAAGGCGAAATCGTGCTGGGCCTGGGCTTCATGCTCATGGGCGAGAATAGCGCTGTGGTCACCCGTGGGTTGAAGGATAAGCTGGCCGAGGTGCAGAAAACGCTGCCCAGGGATGTGAAGGTGGAGGTGCTCTATGACCGCACCGAACTGGTCAATAACGTCATTGAGACGGTCAAACATAATCTGATGGCGGGCGCCTTACTGGTGATTGCAATTCTCTTCGCCTTCCTCGGCAATCTGCGTGCGGGCCTCGTGGTGGCCGCCGCGATCCCTCTTTCGATGATGTTCGCCGGCGACCTGATGTTGCAGACCGGAATTTCGGCCAGTTTGCTCAGCCTGGGCGCGGTGGACTTCGGTCTCATCGTGGATGGCTCGGTCGTGATGGTGGAAAATGCCATGCGCCGTCTCACGCTCCGGCAGCATGAGCTGGGACGGCCTTTGACCAGCGAGGAACGGGAGGAGACGCTGATCAGTGCTCCCTTGGAGGTGGCCCGCCCCGTCGCCTTCGGCGTGGGCATCATTCTCATTGTTTTCCTGCCGATCCTCGCTCTGGAAGGTGTCGAGGGAAAACTCTTCAAGCCGATGGCGCTGACGATGATTTTCGCCCTGGCCGGTTCATTGATTCTGGCGCTCACGCTCACTCCGGTCCTGGCCAGTTTGTTCCTGCCCAAACACGCCAAAGAATCTGAGCCCTGGCTCGTGCGGATGACCCATCGCCTTTACGCCCCAATGCTGGGCCTGGCGATGCGCTTTCGGGCTTTCACACTTCTGGGCGCATTGGCGCTGCTGGTGGGCGTGGCGGTTCTCGCCTCGCGTATGGGCGGTGAATTCCTGCCGAAGCTGGGGGAAGGCGCCATCGTCGGCACAACCGTCCGTCTTGCTGGAATTTCGGTGGAGGAAGCCGTCGCTTACAACGACCGCATCGAGAAACTTCTCCTTGCAGAATTCCCAAACGAAATCACCAACATTTGGACGCGTCTGGGCAGCGCGGAAATCGCCACCGATCCGATGGGCATCGAGCTTTCAGATTTCTTTCTCGCGCTCAAACCCCGCGCGGAATGGAAGAAGGCGCGAACCCAATCAGAGCTGGTGGAGAAGATGCGGGAACTCTTCGCCAAATTCCCCGGCATGACCGTGTCTTTCAGCCAGCCCATTGAGATGCGTCTGAACGAAATGATTGCCGGTGTGCGGTCTGACGTTGCCATCAAGATTTACGGCGACGATCTCGAGCAATTGCGAGTGCTCTCCGACCAGGTCCAACAGGTGCTTGGCTCCATCAAAGGCGTTGGCGAGGTGACTGGCGAGCAACTCACCGGACAGCTCATCCTGCAGGTTAAGATGGATCCCAAGGCCATGGCGCGTCTCGGCGTGCCCACCCGCAATGTGCTCCGCGTGGTGGAGGCCGTGGGCACCCGTAAAGTCGGCGAAATCCGCGAGGGCCAGCGGCGCTTCCCCCTGGTGGTGCGAATGCCCGACCGGCTGCGCACGGATCCCGATGCGCTGGCCGCCACGCTCATTCCCACGGCCACTGGCTCGGTTCTGCCATTGAACCAGGTCGCGAAGGTGGTGGAAACGGAAGGCCCCGCCACCATCAATCGCGAATGGGGCCGACGCCGGATCACCGTGCAATCCAATGTGCGCGATCGCGATGTCGCCAGCTTCGTGGCTGAGGCACAAAAGAAGATCGCCGAACAGGTCAATCTTCCCGAAGGCTACAGCATCGAATGGGGCGGGCAGTTCGAAAACATGGAGCGCGCCAACGCCAGGCTGCGATTCGTGGTGCCGATGGCCCTGGGCCTGATCTTTGTGTTGCTCTTCTTCAGTCTTAAATCCCTTCGGGATGTGTTCATCGTTGCCACGGGCATTCCGCTCGGCGCGGTCGGCGGCGTGCTCGCACTGTGGCTCCGCGGGATGCCCTTTACGGTGAGCGCGGCCATTGGCTTCATCGCCTTGAGCGGCGTGGCCATTCTCAACGGCCTGGTATTGGTGACTTTCATCAAGCAACGGCTCGATGCGGGCACGCCTCTGGAGGCCGCCGTGCGTGAAGGTTGCCTGGTGCGTTTGCGGCCGGTGCTGATGACCGCCCTGGTGGCTGCGGTCGGCTTCATACCAATGGCCGTGAATGTCGGCGTGGGTGGAGAGGTGCAGCGCCCGCTGGCCACGGTCGTGATCGGCGGCATTGTGACCAATACGGTCCTGACACTGCTGGTGCTCCCGACTCTCTACACAACCTTCCGTCGCAAAGCCCGCGCCGTTTCGCAAATAAACCTGCCAGACTTGAAAACGGCCAATCCAACGGTGTAATCGAAACCCATCTCCGCAACGAACTGTTGATGCTGAAGAGCGAATCATACGCCTTCCAGCATCGACTTTACTTGCACTCGACGATGACTGGCGTTTTGCGCGCCGGGTCTTCGGTGACGCTGATTTTCACCGCTTTGGCCGCCGTGTCGTAGGTCCAGTCTGCGGCGGTTCCATTGACCATTACACTTTTGGGCTGATCCCTGTGCATCCAGACTTCATAACTGCGCTTGGATGGCATGCCTCGATACGCACCCATGCGAGGCGCGATGGTGAGTGTCGCTTCGCTTTCGCTGGTCTGACAGGTAATCTTCGTTTTGGCCACCGCGTCTTTGATGTATTCGAATGAATTCCCATCGTCTTCATACAGGGTGAATTCGCTTTGCCCTTCGGGATAGACGTGCAGTTTAAGTTTATCTACGGGCAATTCGCCCACGAAATCCATGTCAGGCCAATAGGGCAAAATGGCTCCCGCTTTTATGAATAAACCGCCCGCCCGATTCTGCGGCCATTTGCAGGCCATTTCTTTGGGCCCGACATGCTCCTCGCCGGTCCAGTAGTCGATCCATTTTCCGGCAGGCAAATAGACTTTATCCGTAAACGCCGTTACTAAAAGGCTCTCGCCCAGCATGTATTCGGTGACGCAGTTGGCCAGCTTCAGATCGTTCGGATAAGCCAGCGGCATCGCCCGTAAAATGGGCATGCTGGTCAGGTGGCCCACATGCGCGGCGGAATAGATATACGGGATCAGCGAATACCGCAGCCGTGCATAGTCGCGAAACATCGCCTCCTGCTTTTTTCCCAGGAACCACGGTTGCCCGGCAGAAGCCCAGTTGTTGTGCTGGCTCCAGGGTTGCAGAAAACCAAAATGCAGCCCCAGCCCCTGCGCTTCCATGTCGCATGAGGTGTTCATATGACCGCTCATGCTGTAGCTCAGCATCCAGATCAACGCCTTCTCCCCTCCGCCGTTATCGCCCATGGTCGTCGCGCCCCAGTGCTGAACGCCCGCATAGGCGGCGCAGTAGTGGGTCATCGCCCGTTGCTTGGCAAACTCCTCGTAACCCAGGCACATCTGTTTGTGATAGAGAACCTCGGTCAGATTATGGTTTTCCAGATCGGTCCGGCCGTTGAAATATTTCCGGCCCGGATGTTCCTGAATCAAATTTTCAGGATCCATCTTGAAGCAGCGCGCTCCATTTCTCACAAAGGTCTTGAGATGGTTGAACCACGCGTCCGGTTCCGCTGGAAAGTCTTTACCGTTGCCTTGCTGAATGGCCACCTGACGTTCCTCTTCCATGGTCATGTCATCGTTGCAAACCAGCCAGAGCGAAAGCTTGTATCCGGTCCGGTCGAGTCCCCCGATGAAAGTCCCGCTTTTCGAATCCGGCCCCATCCAATCGGGAATATAAAACTTCTCCGGATTCCACTGTTTCTCGTGCGAGGTATCGTAATTCTTCTTCATCCATTGCGGCTCAATTCCCATGATGTCGCACGGAATGCCTTTCTCGCGGAAAAGCCGGGAATCGTTGAGAATTTCGTGCTCGTTCTGCGTGATCTGGCTGACATACGTCAGGCCGTAGGCGAACTGCGGCAGGAGTCGCGGCTTCCCGGTAATATCCGTATAAAGCGCAATCTGTTCCGGCATGGAATCGCTCAGTAGCAGATAGAAATCGAGCTGGCCTCCGGGTCCCCAGAAGAACGCCTTGTCCGACTGATACCGGCCAATGTCATAATAGTGAACCCATGTGGTGTTGACGAATACACCCCAGCCTCCCGTTCCAATCAGCAGCGGGATGGGCCCCTCGGTTTGGTCCCAGCCACCGTCCGCCTTGAACCCAAAATTACCCCGGTATTGGGTCCAAAGCCTGTATGCATACCCGCGCAACTCCAGTCTCCGCGACGACGCAGTCCCCAATCCATAAAACCGATCCCCACTTCCCAAATTAAACGTGGCCCCAAACGAGTTTGTCGGCAGGAAAAACTCATGCATGCTCTCCGAGTAAGCCGTCTTGTCCTGCGTGTTGCTTCCGATAACCTGCGTCTGGCCTTCTTTTCGTTTTTCGCCTTTGAAATATTCCTCCACGGATTGCTGCCGCTTTTTGAATGCGTCGAGGTCCGTGTCGTTCCAATGCGTTCGTTGTGGAATGATTTGATCGCAAATACTCTTGCCATTCGCATCGAGCAATTGCATGCGTCCGTCCTGCTTCCGAACCGTCACTGAACCGCTCGCACCGGCAATGCGTGTGATCCCGTTTTCCTCGCTCACTTTGAACTCGCAGGCCGACCAGTTGGTGCGGACGATTCCATACCGTTCCATCAGCGACGGCTCGAACTTGCCATCCGCGCTGAGTCGGACCCGGATGATTTTATCGGCCACCGGCTCCACGCGCAGCACATCGCCGCTGTCCAAAGTGATATCCACCGGTTTGGCGAAAGCAGGACCACCTGCAATGACGACACAGACAGCGAAGGCTGCCAGAATGACTTTGCGCATGCGTAATCCTTTTATTTGGCGGGAATCAATGCGTCACGAAGCGGTTCCACCCACTTCTGCGTTTTCATATCGAACAGCATGAAATCATTCGCAAACTGCCACACACCCCAGCTCCAGCCCTGCTTTTCAATCTCGCGCGACACAAATGCCGCCCACCGGATCCGCGACGCCATGTCCGCCTTTTCATAGCTCCCGAACTCGCCGAGATACACCGGACGGTTGCTCTTCTTCGCCCACGCTTGAACCCCTGCAAAATCATCCTTCACCGCCTGGCGTTCTTTCTCGGTCCCCTCCCAGACAACGCCCGTCTTGTCCTTCTGACCGGTCCACGGCGTGCCCTGGTGCGTGAAAGGAAACGGATCGTAATAGTGTACTGTGGCGATGATGTTCTTGTCGTTTTCAGGGAACTCGAGCGTCCCGATCTGCTTGAAATTGTTCCACGAGGCGGGACCGATGATGACCGTCCTGTCTGGATTTGACTTGCGAATGATCGCCAGCGCATCGTGCCAGTATTCATCCCAGGATTCCTTGGTGAACTTTCCCGCCGGCTCATTCAAAATCTCGAACATCACATCCGAAGAACGATCCCGGCAATGTTCCGCAATGGCCGTCCATGTCGCTAGGAAATCCTTTTTCTTGCCGGCGGGATCCGGCGAAATGGCCAGGTCATCGTGATAATCGAGGATCACCAGCAGCTTGTTGGCCAGCGCGCCATCGATGGCCCAGTCGAGCGTGCTGAAAAACTCATCCCGCATTTTGCCATTCGCGTCGGGCTTGCCATCCCGAAGCGGATGCAGATTGATGCGCACATGATTGAAACCCGCCTCATGAATCAGCTTAAAATGAGCATCCTTGAAATTACCCCGCTCCCGATTCTGCCAGATCGAATCCCAGCCGATGATATTCACACCTCGCCCAAGACGTTTGTTCTGTTCAAATGCATCGACTCCCCTGGCCCTTGTTTCGGTCAAAACGAAACTGGCGGCGATCATGCCAATGCATGCCGCAGTCTTTAAAATCTGGCTCAATGTTCTTTTCATAAGTGTGATCGTGAATAAGTCATCGCGACGGAAATTCATTGCTCATGGATGCTTCCATTTTGGGAGTATCATCAAAACATGACAAGCTTCATAATGAACACCTAAAAAAAACCTCCCTTTCGCGTATTTCGTGCCGTTAAACTCTATTCCCACTTTCCATTATCTTGGCGTTTTCATTCCTTCTTTCGCCAATCCCCCGCGGCGGCACCCTCCAAACCACCCACTTCAACCTGTGGTCCATCATTTGCCCATTATAATTTATTTCACACATTGTCCATCGTCAATTATTTATTCTTCCATTTACAATACTGCCAATCAATGCTCAATCACGCCCATTCCCAGCGCCGGAGGCGCGGCATGTTTATAGCATGCGGCATCCCCATGGAATTCCCAAGCTCCAGCGGAGCGGCATGCTTATCGACCATCCTCCCTGGTGCATCCGTCCGATTCGGCATCCCGGAACGGGTGGAATCGCTCGGAGCCTGTTCGTCGACCTTCACAAATCACACTGTTTCGCACTGTCCCACGCGGAAAATATTGTCTCCTCGCCTTAGTCAGGGGGGTCAGCCTGATTGCCTTTTTTCCTCACTGCTCCTTCACATCACATTCCGCATGCTCCGTGCTCACCACACACTCGCGCTCGTCGATGAGATTGAAGTAATAAACGCGCGTGCCCGCGGGAAGCCGGGCCGTGATGCGATTATCTGACTTTTCCGCGGCCACCGCCTCCCATTTTCGGTCCTGCCATCGACCCGTATCCCGCGTGTAATTCAGTTCCGCTTTGGCCACGGATCCTGTGTAAGCGGCCCAGACCTGGGTCCCTTCGCGTCCCGTGCCTGTGATGTCGGGAAGCCCTGCCCCGCCCTTCAAAATACCGTCGGCGAACACCCGGATTTCCTCGGGGTTTTCTCCCGCGCCACCGTGTCCGTGCGGCATCCGCAGCCGGATGCACAGAGAGCGCGGTCCTTTGGGAAGCCGATAGGAAGCCTGCAGCGCGTTCATGGTATAGGCGAAATCGTTGCTCCCGGTGACCCACAGCATGGGCATCGACGCATCGCCCAGATAAACCGAGGGATCCCACCACGCCATCCATTGGTCCGCCTCCTCCGGCTTCAGTTTTTTCAATTCTCCCTCAAACACCGTATCCCGATAGAAACCGCAGCCGTAAACCGGCACAGCCAGTTTGAAACGATGATCCACCCCGGCCACAATGCACGTCAGATAACCACCCCAGGATATGCCAGTCACGCCGGTGCGTTCGGGATCCACCTCAGGCAGAGAACGAATCAGGGAATGCGCCAGGATCGCGTCAGCCACCGCGTGATACGTCCATTGATCTTGCCGTGGACCGTTTATCTGATCGAAGCCGCCCCACCCCGCAGGCCCGCCCTGGTCGTCGTGGAACCATTGACCATAATTGCCTACCGGCACCTGGCCGCAGGTGTCCATCGCAATGGCGGCATATCCACGGCTCACCCACAGCCGCACCCACTCCTCGAACGCCGTGCCGCCCCCGCCGTGAATAAGCACCATGGCGGGCACTTGCGCGCCAGCCTTCACTTTCGGCACACCCAGCCAGGCGAATACCCGCGTCGGTTTGCCATGTAACGGAACCCCGGGAAAACTGATCGCCTTCACATCATCACCCTTGGGGCGTTCCAGCGCCGTCCACTTGGGTGCCTCCGCCAGCTTGATCATATCCCAGGGTGTGCCAGCAGGTTTATTCTGCGCGCATACCGGTCCTGAAAGAAACAGTCCGCCAAGCAGCAGGAGCACAGCCCAGAGACAGCGATAATGCGTATGTTGTGAAGGGCTCATCATGTTTTTCAGATGCATTGGTTATCCTGCTGTTAACGGCGTCGACCAAAGAACAGTGCCGCACCACCGAGCACAATCAACGCAATAGTGCCCGGCTCAGGCAAGATTCCCATGGTCATGCTCTGACTGAACGCCAGCAGATTCTCCGGAGGAAAGTCCGGTGGGCCATTCCAAGGCATCGTTATTTGAGTTGTAACAGCGGATTCAGCCCTAAATGCTGCCGTATCATAAGTTATCGAACCGGTCCAGGCGCGCACCTTGAATTCAGCATAGGTATCAGGGGTGACGAACGGAACGTTCACAGCACCATCATAAAAATAATATCCAGCACCATGGCCCCCGCCCAAATCCAAATACCGTACCGTGTTCTCGGCCTCGAACATCACATCGATGCTTCTGAAATCATTCTTGCCAGCAATTCTCATTTTGACTTGGTGGGAAGAGAGCAACTGCGGAAGCGGACTGGGAAATATGGAAGGGCATGCGGTGAAGGATGGTGGGCCTGAGCGGTTGCGCCCGATCAGGGCATGCGCAGCCCTCACGCGCTTCTGGCGTGTATTCCTGCCGACCGGG
This sequence comes from Verrucomicrobiia bacterium, assembly GCA_963664225.1. Lineage (GTDB taxonomy): Bacteria > Verrucomicrobiota > Verrucomicrobiia > Limisphaerales > UBA1319. Next base: position 4,077,747 of record OY760937.1, on the reverse strand, counting down.
TGGTTTCAGCTTTTTTGCGTGGCGTAGGGACCTGTTTCCAGTCCCTGCATCATGAAATCCATCAGCCGCTCCCAACTCTCGAAATGCAGATAGGTGGTCAGGGCTTCGAGGTGCTGAAAGAATCTGCGCCGGGCTCCCACGGTGGCGCGGATCAATCGGTAGTTTGCATCGGCCAGTTCGAGCAAGGTGTGCAGGCCAAAGGCCAGCAGGTTCATTGTCATCAGCAGGGAGGCCAGATGTTTCTTGCCGTGGCCGAAGTTATGTTCCAAATGATATCCCCGGTTCTTGAGCACGTTGTTGTTTTCGTTTTCAATCTTCCAGCGCGCCCGTCCGGCAGCCACCCACCCAGCCACGTTGTCGGCGTTGATAACCCGGTCGGTAATGTAGCTGTTGCGGTAAAGCACCGCGCCATCGGCCTCTGTGACGGTCAACTGGCACCAGTTGACCTTCAAGGCGTCGGCTCCCTCAGTCAGAGGCACGCCATTGGCCCACTGATAGTGGTGGTGTTCCCAGCGGTTGGATTTGCCTTTGACCCGCGCCTTGAGGATGTGCAGATCGCGGCCTGCTTCCAAGGCTTCCACCCACTTGGACAGATGGGGATGAGAGGTGGGTTTGCAGGTGAAGAAAAAGTGAAAGTTGTGCAGCAGCACTTGGCGGCAGAAGGGTTGATGAGCGTAAAGGTCGTCGCCCAGCAAGGTGTCGTTGCCGGTGGAGTAACGCCGGGCGTGGGCCTGGAGCCAGCGTTTGGCGGCCGCGATTTCGCAGTCCTGCTTCTCATGCCCGTCCTGCGGAGTGATGAATTCGGGCCGCAGCGGCACGACCTGGGCATGGCCGGGACTGACAATGACCGGAGTGATGGCACTGTGGTAATGAGTCCGTTGTCCGTTGGCATGCTCAATCTGCGAGCAATTGGGGCAGTGAATGTTCCTGGAGGAAGAACTGAAATACCAGGTGGCGTCCAGCGCGATCAGACGTGTGCCCCCAACCGCGCGCATGGCCTCAAGCACGCCCGTTTTATCGAAGGCCTGGTGTAGATCGTCGAAAAGACCGAAGAGATGGCTCGGTTCCACCGGATCGAGCGTCTGGCGGATGTGGTTGTCGCTGGGAATACGCTGAATTTGGAAAAGGGACCGGGCGTTGTTGCGTCCCCGGGACTGTTCCATAGCCTGCTGGTAGCTCAGAAATGAAGGGCATTGAGTGAAAAAGACGCTGAAAGCCGCCATGGTGATGTCAGCCATGGAGAAGATCGTATTGTCGCCCGTGCGCCGATCAGGCAGCCCGGCGGCGACAATGCGCAACCGTTGGATGAGGTGATCGAAAGTGCGCGCATTCACGGGCTAAAGAAATGCCAGTACCAGCGCCAAGGTACAAGTTACAATTGAGTGACAATTGCAACGATGATGTGACAGCCATCCACGTTTCCGCAACCAGCATCTCACCAACCCCGCCAATTTTCGGGCCTGAAGTCAAAATGAGAATTGCTGCATTCTTGTCCGGAACACTGGCCAGAACCTCAACAAAGACATAGGATGGCGACTGGACTCCCGCTATAAAATAGTAGATGGGCACATCTTCAGCGATACTGTCCAACGTAACCATTCCTTGTGGAAACGTCTGCGCCCAGGCTGCGACTGCAGTAAGCCAAGAAAAGAGGACAATTCCAGTCTTCATATTTTCCCAACGATTGGTTTGTTTAATGGATGATCCCGCAAAATCACACCTCCACGCGTCGTATGATTTGATCATCATTTACGCCCGATACCCACAAGAACGCAAGCCTTTTTATTTATCAGCCATCTGTTCGCCGAAGAAGTTGAAGCGAGATGTGGTTGGAGACCCGCGTCAGCACGACTGAACCAGGCGCTGATGGATTATAAGCTGTGACGAACCAATCGAAGTCTTAAGAACAAAGCCGCCCCGCCCATTGCAATCAACGCAATTGTGCCCGGCTCAGGTACAATTGACTCCATGGTCATGCCCTGACTGAAGGCCAGCAGATTCTCAGGAGGAAGGTCCGGCGGCCCGTTCCAAGGCATCGTAACTTGAGTTGTTACAGCGGATTCAGCCCTGAATGTTGCCGTATCATAAGAGGCCGCACCGGTCCAGGCGCGCACCACAAAATCGGCATATGCACCAGGAATAGCTGGAATACCTTTAACATCCACGGATCCATCAAAGAAATAATATGCAGAACCGAGACCCCGACCCAAATCCAAATACCGCACCGTGTTCTTGGTCTCGCTCATCACATCGATGCTTATGAAATTGTTCTCGCCTGGCTTACTGGCCAAAACCTCGACAAAGACATCGCCTGGCGCCCGGGTTCCCGGTGAAATATAGTAAATGGGCACAACTCCAACAGAGCTGTCCAATACCACCATCGCCTGGGGAAACGTCTGCGCCCAGGCCGCAACTGCAGCAACACAAGAGAGGAGCACAATACCTGTCTTCATATTTTCCGGGAGTTGGGTTCCCATTATTGACGAGATCATAGACTCACGGTTGCAACAACGGTTTCCCCATAGCCACCTGTTGCACAATTACGACATTAAGCAAACGTTATTTTTTGTGTAATAACCACCTATGGCTTGATCACCGTCATTGACGACCGGAGAAACTCCTATACGGTTCGTGACGCCTTTTCGAGGCGGTGCGACTTTCACCGCACAATGATCCTTCGCTGTGGACACTCAAGGAGGGCAATTGCCTGGGGCAACTCAATCATCGTAAATGCTGGGCTGAAGCCGTTCAATCCATCGAAATAACCAGAGTGAGACTGCCCCGAACAACACAATGTTTCGTGGTCTTCGCCAAGCCAAGCGATCATGTCAGTCGTGGCAAATGTACGCAAAAAAGCCGCCCAAAAGGGCGGCTGTGAAAGATTAGAGTCTTACTTAAGACTATTGACGGCGGCGGAAGAACAGAGCCGCACCACCGAGCGCGAGCAACGCGATCGTGGCAGGTTCAGGAACGATCGTCGTGGTCATCGTCAACGATCCCGCCAGAGTCAAGGGGTTGTCAGTGGCTGTCGTCGGTGGCCCATTCCAAATAGCCGTGTTTTGCGTGAAGACAGCCGATTCAACTCTGGCCGTTGCGGCATCATAGGTTGCAGCACCTGTCCAAGCGCGAACTTTGAAGTCAGCAGAGGCTCCAGGAGTAATTCCAGGAACTACTTGATTGCCATCATAAAAGTAATAGGCTTCACCTTTACCGAAACCGTTGTCGAAATAGATGACGCTTCCGGCTGTATCGCTCATCAAATCAACTGTGGTGAATGAATTCGCACCAGGTGCGCTTACCAAAAGTTCTGCATACACTGTGGACGGTGCCTTGGTGCCCGGCGCCAAATAGTATATGGGAACATCAGGACCGCTGGTGTCTGCAGAGACTGTTCCCGCAGGGAACGTCTGTGCACCTGCCGCAACTGCGACAAGCGACGCTAAGAAGACAATTTCTTTCTTCATATTTGTTTATTATTTGGTCTGTTTTACTGATTTACGCTAAAATTACGCGTCCAAGTTCCGGCGGCCGCTGTCTTAAGCCAGAAACCTTGAGCCACGTCGATTGTGGGTTCACCACCGGTACCAACCCAAGCGGTACCAAGTTTCTTGACCGAATTATAACCACTACCATCGGCCTTCAGTGTCAAGACTTCATCATTGGCCTTGGCCGGGAATTGCAGATCCGTCTGGATTTTGCCAGATTGAGGAACCACCGAACCCAACAAGTTATAACCAGTATTGAAGGAGATATTCGAATCCGCGTTTTGAGCCACTTCACCAACAAAAGTCAGCGTTTGTGTGCCCGTTCCGGGAATCTTGATGAAGAAACCTTCGCTCGGCTTGAAAGCAACGGCACCTGCCGCACCTGTCCAAGCAGTACCAAGCTTCTTAGCGCTGATGAACGTCGTACCGTTCCATTTCTGGACTTCGGTGTTCGCAGGAGCGTCTGTCAAAATGGTGACCAACAGATTGTCACCATTTACGAGCGGATTCGCAATCAACGTCCAAGCACCTTTGGTGATGGTCTTGTTGACATAGCCAACCGCGTTGACGGAGTAAACCGTCTGCGCCATGGCGGCAGCGGCGCTAACCGCGCTCAATGCAGCCGTTAATAACAGTGTCTTTGTTCTCATTTGTTTTATCCTTTATTTCCGTGTGTGGCTCAAATCTCTCAGATTCGAGCTATCGAGTCAAACATTTTTTGAACCTTTTTTACCTCTCTCATGTCGCCGATTCCCACCGTCTCCCGGAACCTGCTGCAAATTCCATTCTGCCGAGCATTTAATTATTTATAACAAATTCATAATTAACGCTTTGCAATACAATAATCCCTCCGTAATTCCTCTTCCCCCGCCATACCATCGCTAATTCACGCAAACCTCATCCTTGCCGCCTCTTGCAAAATATTTTTCCCAGTTTCCAACTTTCGCGTCCAAAAACATCCTCGGGCTTCCCAGTGCCCCGCTTACGGTTTTGCGGGAACCGCCTCGAGGGCTGTGTTGGTTTTCATGGTGGCGGTGACAAATTCGCGTTCTCCGGGGAAAAGATGGCTCAGATTAATCCGGCGGGCGGTCTCCTGGAGTTGAGCGGTCTGATGACGCCCCGTCTGCAGTTCAAGCGATGCCAGGTAATAGGAACTCGCTTCTTCGGGGCCGAGTCGGTCGGCGGGAATGGTCTGAAGCAGTTTTTCGGCGTCGTCGAGGCGGTGATTGGCAATGAGGGCCAGGGAGTGGTTGATGATGGCGGGGTAAAAGCCGGGGCGGCTCGACAGCACATCCATGGTCAGGCGGACAGCTTCTTCCGGACGCTGATGGCTGACGAGCAGCGCGGCGGCGTAATTGTGAGCCGCCACGGTGGAGGTCGGTTGAAGGCGAAATCCGTTGCTCGCGGCCGTGAGGAGCAGGTCGGCCTGTTTCATTTCATTGGCCGAGATGAAGACCATTTGCCAATAGCCAATGCTGTCGGTGTACTGTTTTTGGAGTTTTATCAGGATCGGCGCGGCAATTTCAGGATATCCCAGGCGGTTGAAATTATTGGCCACGAACAAGGCCACCTTGGGCTGGCGAAAATCGAAATCGAGGCATTTGTGAAATGCAGCCTCGGCTGGCGGGCGCCGGTCCAGGGCCAATTCGGCGCGTCCCTCCAGAAAATAGCTGAAGGCGGCCAGATCGTCCCGGACGGAAACATCCCTACGGATGTTGACCGCGAGAGTTCGGACTTCCTCCCACTGTTGGTTGTCCAGGAGGAAACTCGCGTAATAGAGCCACAAAGCGTCCGAACCCCGAAAACGGGGAACGTAGGATTTGAGCATGGAGCCGGTCTGGTCTTTTAAACCGAGTTCGGAGAAGATATCGCAGAGTTGAACGACCTCCAAGGGTGTTTTAGGCGGATAGGGGTAATTTTTCGCCAATTCCAGCGCGTCAGGCTTTCGTCCGAGCGCGAGCAAGAGGCGCCAGTAGCCGACATGGTCGAGGCCTGAACTGGCGCGCAATTGGTCCAATTGATCGAGGGCGGAGCGATATCCCGGCTCATCGAGGAGTTTGCGACTCACCTTTAGGAGCAGTCGGTTGGCCAAAAGACGCGAATGGAGGTCGGCGGCGGCGGCTTCGAGTTTTTGCCGCGCCTGTGCGGCCTGGGCCGGAGTTCCCCAACCGGCCTGATAGGCGGCGGTGTAAAGGGCGAGTTCGGGATCGGCAGGTAATTCGGACCCGATTTTGCCCCAAAGCCGCTGAAAAGCATCCACGTGGCCCAGTTCGAAATGAGCTTTGAGCCTTAATGCTTGAATGGGGGGCGAAAGTTCCCTGTCGAAAGGGGCGACAGCGTCTTCCACAAGCTCATAACATTGAAAATGGTCGAAAGCCCGGACACACAGCTCGGTATCGACGCGGTTGGTGGCGGTGAGACGCATCAACCAAAAGGCCTGCCCGACCACCATGCCGATGTTTTTGGGTTTGTCCTCGACATTCAGGCTGGTGAGGAGCAACTCACGCACCGTATCCACATTGGCTGCATTGTTGGCCACAGCCGCCCGCAATGAAAACAAGGCATCGTCCCATCGGCCCGCCCCGGCTTGTGCTCGCGCCGTCCGCCGCAACGACCAGGATTGGGCCAGATCGATCCCTGAAACACGCACGATGGGCACAAATCCTGCCGGCGTGGTTCGCCAGAGCCGCAACATCACGGCTGGCAAGGATAAGAAGCCGACGACGAAAAGAATGAACACGACGCGAAACCAGGTCGAGTAGAGCAGGACCAACAACAGCGGGTGATCGTCCAGATGCGTCGAGAGCTTATTCTTGTCTCCAATGTCCCTTAGTATTTCTCTCAGTGTTGAGCGCATGATCGGTACCAGGCGAAGATATCAGAAAGAGTCCGTCACGACAAGCCACGTTCCAATGAATCGCCGGGCGAATCAGGAATGTTAAGAGTTCCCGGCGTACAAGGAAAGGGCTGGCAATTTGAAACTGCCAGCCCTCGAACTTTTAGAGGTATGTTTGAATCACGACTTAATAAACCGTCGTGCTCTCATACTTGCTGATCGGCTTGGTGCGATCCTTGGTGGTCACATCGATTTGCATGCGATGATCCCCCGCCTTGACGCTCTTGCCGACGATGGTGTAGGAGACAGCCTGCTTGGGAGCGATGCTGGCCACTGTGGGGAAGGTCACCTTCTTGCCACTGATGACGCCGCCACCCGAAGCGGTGGTGGGATCGATTTCATCCGCGAAGCTGGCCACGATGTTCACGTCTTCGATGCTGCTCGTTGTGCCCTGGTTGGTGACACGAATCGTGTAAGTCGTGGTTTCGCCGACCTGAATTGGATCGGGATCATCGACCATTTCAATCAGGACGCCGGAGACGCCAATCCATTCGGAGCAGGCCTGGCTGGTTTCCTTCAAACCGTCAGCGGAGGAAGCTGTGACGTTGTTGCAGAAGTTGCCGGGCGAGGCGGACATGATTTTGACGACGAGGGCCTTCTTGGAGCCCGCATCCATATCGCCGACATTCCATGTGGCCACGTTTCCATCGACCTTGCCATCGACCGCCTCGACCACCTTGGTTTCAGGAGCCGCGCTGTCGGACACAACCACGCCGGTCAACTTGGTGTCGCCCGTGTTCTCGACCACGATGTCGTATGTCGCCACGCGGTTGATGAGGAGTTGTTTTTCTCGGGCAACCTTGCTCACCTTCAACCCGGGCTGCATGATGACGGTGCAAGCTTCCGCTTTGGCTGTGCCGGCGTTGGACGTGGTGACGGTGGCGACGTTGCAAATCTTGCCGCGTTGGTTCGCCTTGAAGGTAACGGGAATGCTCTTGGACTGGTTGGGGGCCAGATCGCCCACCTTGAAGCTAAGCTCCTTCGAGTTGTCCGCATTGCTGAACCCTTCGGGAACCGGATCCGTAACCACGACATCCTTGGCCGCGAGAGTTCCCTTGTTGCTGACCACGATGGTGTAGGTCACGTCGGAACCCAGTTTGGCCGTTTCAGGACCGGTCTTTTCAATCGAGATCGCCGCCTTGCCCACAAACGTGGTGGTGCATTGGCGGGGGACCGCAGTGATGGTGGCGCAGCTTTGGAGCTCACCTTCCTTGTCCGCCTTGAGCCACACCTTGATGTTCTTGACCTCCCCCTTGTCCATGGAGGGGAATTTCCAGGTCAGCAGGTTGCCATCCACCTGGGCGGGAGGCTCGCTCTTGATGTAAGTCGCGCCTTCGGGAATCTGGTCGGTTACAACCACAAAGCCGGCCTGCTCGTTGGCTGTAGCCGTCAAATCGTAGGCATACTCCTCTCCGAGCGAAACCGAGGCAGGAACCCTCTTGGTGAGGGTGACCAATCCGCCCTTGATATCGAAGGCGGAGTAATCGACCGTTTTGGCCACGGCAGGCGCGGCTGCGGGAGCCGGAGTGGCGACAGGCGTGACCACCGGGGCGGGTTTTTCCGGGGCTTCACCCCAACGACGACCCACCGTATCATAACCTTTGGAAGTCAAATCCGTGCTTGGAGGAGTGGGACTGGTGACTTCGGTGACCTGGTGTTCACGGAAAACTGAGCACCCGGCGGAGAGCAAAGCCGCGATGACGCATATCATGGCAAGCGGTTTAACGTGCAGTTGAATCATAGTACCTCTAGTGATTTGTAGTTTGTAAGTTGTTAGAACAAAATTAGTTCCCAATAATTTTTTAATCGGACCAATTTCTCTAATTTTTTGAACAATTTACGACCAACCTTAAGACCGGCAGGGAAACCCTTGTCGATCATGCCAAAACTGTCCATCAGACAGAGCCTTTCCCAATGAAAACCAAGACTCCGGAATTCCTCAGCCGCCTAATGCCGCACTTGTGAATGCAGCCCCTTTGACTGAATAAAATCCACCGCACCAAAGCGCATTACTCAATCACCATTTTCACAGGCATGCCATTTAAATGCATGCGCATGAAACGCTTCGTTCTTGATGAGTCCATGGCCCGGCCATTCACATTATCAAAAAGATGATAACGTCGAATTTGTTGCGGCCAATTTGCTCCATCTTTTTTAACTTTAACACACGATACCGTTATTCTCAAATTCTTTTGCGGCTCTTCGTTTACATACCACTCTATTCGCCATGGGAATCCGCACGATGCGCGCGGAAGAACTGCATTGCCGGCAATGGGCCAGCCTGCAATTTCACGGACACCGTGTTGCTTGAATTGGTGAGGAGTCTCCAATCCGTCCAGGCGGCCAGATTCGTGGAAGTTTCCACCATGCACACCGCGCCGGGGTCGGCGCTCATGACGAGTTGATGCATGCCATTGGTTTCATTTTCAGAAACACCCAGTTCCGGTTTTCGCAAGACCCGACCCGCAAGGTCCTCGCTGAATGCGGGCAGTGCCAGTTGGAGCATTCCGTTTTGTGCGGTGGCACTGGAGCGACCCCGCGCTGTTCCCGTGGCGGGGTCCAGCCACTGAACGTCGAAGACTCCTTCGGGCCACTGGGTGAGCGTGACGGATTTGCCGCTCTGAGCTGGCAGGACGGCGTTCGTGGCGCCTGCGGGATAGGCCGCGTTTGGCGCGATCGCATAGATCAGCGCCGATTGGTTTTGCCGAAGCCCGATGGCCGTGGGCGAGGGTTCCCACGGAGTGACATAGGCGGATGGCTGCACCCGCTCGAGTCTCACCCAATCCACATAAAGCCAGTCGCTGCCCGGATTATACAATTCAACCAAATGCCTTCCCCCGGGCAATGAAATTCCAAAATCCTTGTTGTATTCATTGTTGACCGCGTAGCCCCCATCGAGGTTGGGCAGATTCATCCGGTAACTTTCGACGCCGTCCACACGCACGGCAAGAATCGCGCCGGTTGAAACGGAATTGACATGGGCGACCAATCGGGCTCCCAAACCGAACCAGGCGCTCACAATAAACGGCCGGCGCAACTCCGCGTGCGCCTGGCCGTGAACGAAGGCGTTGAACGTCGTGGCGGCGTAGCTTCCCGCATCGGGATTAGGAATGGCAAGCTGGCCGGAGGCGCTTCCGCCCCAGGCCGAACCCGGAGTCAGGGTGATGTCGAAGAGCGCCGCGTCGGCTGCAGGCGTCTGGGTGGTGACCGTGATGGGAGGCGAACCAGAAGTTTTAAATTGGATGGCGGTCCAGGCTCCGCGTCCCCAAGCCGCAGGACTCAAAATATTTTTGAGCGAGCGATTAAAGGTGTAGGTGTTGGCGGCATGCAGTTCCTCCCACCACCAGGACATGCCCGTGCCCACCGAACCACTCAAGGCCCCGCCCCAAAGGCTCTGGCGCCATCCACGCAAATACGGATCCTGCGGCCGCGACCATCCGGCGGCATTGACCCCGTATTCACCGATCATGACGGGCTTTTTGTATCGGGTCAGAAACGACTGAGCCACGGTGTCCAGTCGGACCGCCGGGTTCGCCTCCCCGTAGCTGTGGTACGACGTGAAATCGAGCTGGGGCAGATTCCAGATTTCGGCGCGGTCCGAGCTGCCGGTCAAACTCGTGGTGACCATGTGACCAAAGGGGTCCTGGGCGTGAAGCCAGGCACCCAGATCCGCGTGCCATGCGGCCACGTCCGCCGGCTTGAGGACAGAATAGACATTGTCGATTTCGTTGAAAAATTCCCAGGCCAGCAAATTGGGGCAGGCCCCGTAGCGTCCGATCAGGTAGCGTAGCCGTTTCTCGTAGATTTTGCGGGCGGTCGCGTTGGTGAAGAAATCGTTGGGTGTGGCGCAGGGTCCGCCCTGAAGTGAGCAATAGGGATTGTTCGTCCACAGATTATTGGCGCCCCACATATCCGGCTGGGTTTGGAACATGCCGTGGTAATCCAGGCAAAGCAGCAGATAAATCCCATCCCGCTGCGCCAGGTCGAACACATAGTCCAACTGCCATGCGCGATCCAACCGGTAATGCAGAAGCGTATATGGCTCGGCCTCGATGCCAAAGGCATAGGGCCACATCCACAGGCGGGCGTAATTCTCCCCCACCCCGCTCATCGCGCCAAACCAGTCGTCATAATCCCGCGTCCCCCGCGGACCATGCCAGCAAACACAGGCTCCATTGAGAGGGAGCGGCTGTCCGTCCCGCGTCTCGAAATATTGATGGTCTGCAGCCACGCGCACAAAGCCTGTTACGGCCGGGGCCAGATTGGATGCGACCGTAAAGTGAAAAATCGACGCTTCACCCGCAAACACGCCATTTGTGGCCACCACAACGCTCAGAGTGTGCTCGCCCACCTCAGCGGGTGTGAATCGGATTTGCCAGAAGGGTGTTCCCGATGCGTTCAACTTCTCCGCCCCATTTTGAAGCGTCCTTTGATAGTCCTGAAACCAGAATGCGGGGACCCTGTAGGCGCGACCCGATGGAGCGGTGAATGTGGCATCGACGCGGATGAGATCCGGGTCAAATGGATTGGACGAATCAGGCACCTGGTCGAGCCGGAAGGCGGTGCGCTGGCCGATATGGGCCTCTGTCAATGGCGTGATTTGGGGTGCGGCATGCGAGAGCGCCACGCCGGCCAGAAACCAACCCGCCAATACAATAAGTGACATTGGGTGCCACACGGTTCTCCTGATGATCATGCCCCACTTTTAATCGAGCGCGCTGAATCCGCAATCCCTGATCGCAGCGATCCATCCTTCCGCAGCGTTTGACTTTCACCGGCCTCTGATTAGTCTGGCAGGCAGTTTGGCGTATGGCTTTACAACTATTTAACACACTATCGCGCTCCCTGGAGCAATTTGTGCCGCTGGATCCCGCCGGGAAAAATGTGGGCCTGTATTGCTGCGGGCCGACCGTTTATGACCTGGCGCACATTGGCAATTTCCGCACTTTCGTCTTTGCGGACCTGGTCCGGCGCCATCTTGAATTCAAGGGCTACAATGTGCGGCACGTCATGAACGTGACGGATGTGGAGGACAAAATCATCGCCCGGGTGCGCGAGGCTGGAACGTCCCTGACGCAATACACGGCCCAATATGAGGAGGCCTTTTTCGCCGATCTCCAGGCCTTGAGTTGCCGCAAGCCCCACGAAATACCGCACGCCACGCAGTTCATACCCGAAATGGTGGCCTTGATCGGGAAACTGGTGAACCGGGGTGTCGCCTACAAAGCCAGCGACGGTTCGGTCTATTTCAGCATCGAAAAGTACCGGGCCACAGGAGGCCGTTATGGCCAGTTGGTGAAACTGGATTTCGAGAACATGCGAGCCGGAGAACGCGTGCGCAGCGATGATTACGCGAAGGAATCCGTGGCGGATTTCGCGTTATGGAAGGCGCGAGTGCCCGAGGATGGCGCGGTGTTCTGGCCCAGCCCCTGGGGTGAAGGCCGGCCCGGATGGCACATCGAATGCAGCGCGATGAGCATGAAATTGCTGGGGACAAGTTTCGATCTGCACCTGGGCGGTGAGGACCTCGCTTTTCCCCATCACGAGGACGAGATCGCCCAGAGCGAAGGCGCGGGGGTGCAGGAATGCGGTCATCGATTCGTCAAATACTGGGTGCATGGCGCCCATCTGCTCGTCGAAGGCAAAAAGATGAGCAAATCCCTGGGCAACTTTTACACCCTGCGCGATCTGATGACCAAGGGCTTCACCGGTCGTGAAATCCGTCACCTGATGCTCACGGCGCATTACCGGGAATCCTTTAATTTCACACTGGAAGGCCTGCAAGGCTCGCGCACGGCGCTGGGGCGCATTGACGAATGCCTGGCCAAACTCCGCGCTCTGGCGGGCAACACCCCCTCGGCAACCACGCCCCCATGGCTGGCCCGATTCTCGGATGCGCTCGACGATGACCTGAACATGTCGGCCGCGTGGGGCGTGGTGTTCGAATGGGTGCGAGAGCAAAACAGGGCGATGGCTGAAAACACGCTCACGCCTGTCCAGGCTGCGGACGCGCTTGCGGCCTGGAACCAGGCGGACACGGTGTTGGGAATCGGCACGGCCGCTGAAACGGAAGCCCCCGCTGAAATGCTGCAATTATTGGAGGATCGACAAGCGGCCCGCAAGGCGAAGGATTTCAAGCGCGCGGATATGTTGCGCGATGAAATCAAAGCCAAAGGGTGGTTAATCGAAGACACCACCAAGGGCCCCAAACTCAAGAAAGTCTGATTTCAGGCAACGTTTAAGGTCTATTGCCGGGTGCAAACTCCAGAGGGTCTCTTTGAGCTTGCCCCCATGGGCGGCAAGCATCACCCTCGTTAAATATATGGGTATCGGTAAATTTGGCGTTCTCTGGCTGGCAATAATTGTGGCACTCGCGCCACACTCGGTTAGCGCCCAATCCGGCGCCTTCAAGCCTGCGAACATCGCGGAATATGGCACCGTGAGCGTGTCCGATTCACGCCAGGCCGGCCGCCGAACCGAGCTTCCAAAACTGGCTACCGCGGGCGAGCAAGTTCAACTCACCCCATCCAAGGCGGTACTTGTCGAGTGGACGCAACCGCGGGACGTGCGGGTGGTGCAATTGCGCTTCGCCAACGAATCCATCCTAGCCGAGGACATCGTCATCGAATGGTGGCACCGCATCTGGCCGGATAACGGCACGGGAGGCTGGATGAAACTCGACGATCCGTTCAACGGCCAATGGGTCACCGCCAAGACCGTGGGGGCGCCGGGAACTTTCGGATTCACCTTCGTAATGAATCCGCTGGACACCGACGAGTTGCCTGGTCTCAAAAAGACTGGCGCGGATTTCCGCCGAACTTATAAATTGCGCATTTCGAGCCTCCAACCCGCAACCCTCACGCGCCTGGCTGTTAATTCAAATGCCGCAGTCAAACAAGCCCGACTGCGCTTCGAGTGGAACATCAAATCAACCGTTTCCGGCTCATGGGACCCGCAATTTGAAGCGCGCAATGGAACCATTCTTAAGACGAGTTCCGGCGGGAAGAACACGACGCTGGTCGATGTGGAATATGCCGATGTGGCCGAACGCACGAGCAATGACCGCGGCCATGTTCTTTTCCGCACGGGCAGCCTGCATGACTTCTCCGTCTTCGTGGACGATGTGCTGCGCGAGGGGGGGCTGTTTGTCCGCGACATCGGCGTATTCGTCAGCGACGCCTCCCTCAATCTCACGCACGCAACCTGGAAGGGGCCTGCGGGTAAAGTGTGGACCGAGGGCACGGTCATGGAACAGGTCGCCCGGATGCCGGAGCAGAGTTTCGAGCCCTTAATCAAAGCGATCCCTCGAAAAGCCCCCCGTCATTGTTTTCTCGGCGTGCCGGATTTGCGGCAGGAAATCGCCGTCTCCCCCTTGGGCGACATCGAATTATTTGCCGACAGCCTGCGTTCGCCTGGACCGGATGCCGATCAGCGCCCCTGGACCTGGGGCTCGCTGGTGTACCGTCTGGCCACGGGGGAAAAGCCGGATTTATCCGGACCCGCCCAACGACAAGTCAGCCGCCAGCTTGAAGAAGGGTGGCTGCCTGTGGTGCGCCACGACTGGCAGGAGGACGGCATCAACTACACGGAAACCTGCGTTGTCTCGACGCTGCAAGGGGACATTGCCGATTTAAAATCCACCACGGGAACGGAGCCTGTGGTGCTGGCGGCGCGCATTGAGATGAAGAACACCTCCTCCGCGCCGCGCACCGCCCGGCTCTGGCTAATGCCTGACCACGCGACGCCCCTTCATTTGGCCGTGGATGGCGCCATGGTGCTCAACGCCGCTTCAGATGGACTGGAACACCCCGGCCTGGTGCCGGTCCGGGGACGCTTCAACACCTTCGGCAAAGGCGAACTGGAACTGACCAACGCGCCGCTGCAAACCGCTCCCGCCGTCGATGCCTCCGGGCTTCCGCCCGAGGCACCGCAAGCGGTTCGTTACCAGATCGTGCTGCCCCCGGGAGAATCGCATGCCATCGACTTGGTGATTCCTTACATTGAACTGCTCACCATCGAAGAGGCGCGCGCCCTGAAAACCGTCACATTCACCAACACGCATGACACCGTGGTGCGGTATTGGAAGAAGCGCGCGGACGCAAGCATGACCTACGAGGTGCCAGATCGTTACCTGAACTCGTTTTTCAAAGCCAATCTCTGGCATGTGCTCATTTCCACCGATCTGGATCCCGACACCGGACAATCCCAGCATGGCGCCGCCACACACGTCTATCCGAATTACCTCAACGAAACGGCCATGGTGATCCGCTCGCTGGAAATGCGCGGCGAGCATCGGGAAGCGCTCCGGCTGCTGAACACCTTTCTGGCCAATCAAGGCGTGCGGAATCTCACGGGTAATTTCAAGAGCAAGGACGGCGTTCTTTATGCGGCACACCCGCAGGATCCAGACCCTTACACCGCGCAAGGCTACAACATGCATCACGGTTTCGGCATGTTCGCCGCAGCCGAGCATTATCTGTGGACCCGTGACAAAAACTATCTGGAGCAGAACGCCGCGAAACTCGTGAAGGCATCCGATTGGGTGGCGCGCGAACGCCAGACCACCAAGTACAAAACCACTTCGGGCCGCCAACCCGTGGAATATGGTCTGCCGCCCGCCGGCGATCTTGAGGACGTGGATGAGTTTCTCTATTACTACACCACATCGGCCTATTACTACATGGGCATGAAAGAAGCCGCGGACGCCCTGTCCCTCGGCCGGCAGGATCAAGCTGGAAAAGTCCGGGCGGCGGCGAGTGATTTCCTGCGCGATCTTCAGGATAGCGTGGCGCAATCCGTTGCCTCGACTCCCGTAGTCCGATTGCGTGACGGCAACTATGTTCCGTATGTTCCATCCCGCGCCTATGCGCTGACACACAAGACCGAGGGATGGATTCGGGAGGCCCTGTATCCCTCGCTCCACCTGATAACCGCCGGTGTTTACCCGGCCAACCATCCCTACGCCAACTGGATGATCCAGGATCTCGAGGATAATCTGTTCATGAGCGCGGAGTCGGGCTATGGCCTGACCAATGCCCACCAGGATTTCTTCAATCTGGGCGGATTCACCCTCCAGCCGAACCTGCTGGATTTGAGCGTTCTCTACCTGGAGCGCGATCAGACGCCGAATTTCCTGAGGGCATTTTACAACACCGCATGGGCCAGCCTCTACCCCGACATCGAATGCTTTGCCGAATGGATGTCCGCGATGGGCCAGGGCGAAGGCCCGCTCTACAAAACACCCGATGAATCCAAGTTCATCCAGTGGATGCGCCAGATGCTGGTGATGGAGCGCGGCGAATCCCTCGAATTGGGTCTGGGGGTTCCCCGGGCCTGGATGGCGAACGGCCAGCGCGTAAAAATCACCCGCGCCGCCACGCACTACGGCCCATTGGACCTGGAAATCGTTTCCCAGGTTGCCAGCGGAAAAATCACCGCGCAGGTGGCGATCAGCAAGACCGCGTTTCCCAAAACCATCCTGCTGCGCCTGCGGCATCCCGAAGGCCGCCCGATCCGTTCGGCAACGGTCAACGGCAAGCCCGCGGTGGTTAATTCATTGAGGCAGACCATTGAACTGCCCGCGAATGCCGCCAAATGGGAAGTCGTCTCGCAGTTTTAGTTGAAAACGCCTTGTTACAACGCGATCGGCCCTAATTAAACTCGATGCCCAATTCCGTGAGCGTGGCGCGCAACCAGTCCAGCGACTGGTTGATCATGGGGCCGCCCTGCCCTTCGCATTCGATGCTCAAGACGCCCTGGTAGCCCGAGTCGCGCAATATCTTGAGGCATTCCCTGATGTTGGCCGCATTGACGCCCCCACCCAAGGGACATTGACTCACCGCAATGCCTGACTGGCCGCCGCGCATCGCCAGAGCCAGCGATTCGGAGACGTCCTTGACATGTACATGGCTCACCTTGTCCACGAACGCCCGCAAGAATGCCACGGGGTCCTGTCCGGCGATGAACGTATTGCCAGTATCCAGATTCAAACGCAGATAGGGACTGTCCACAAAGCTTAACATCTGCGCCATCATTTTGGGTTTGGTTGTGAAGTAACCGTGAGGCTCGATGTTCACGATCACCTTGTGCGCCTCCGCCACGCGGATGATTTGTCGATAACTGCGTTTCATCAGTTCCATCGACTCGCTCTCGGTCAGCCCCTCCGGCTTGAGCAAACCGTCGGTGGTGTCCACGCAGGGGCATCCCATCTGGTCGGCCCACTCGATCGCCTTCATTACATAGGGCACGCCGCGCAGCGGCCCATCCTCGCCGGACAGGGGATAGGCGGCGTCGATCTGCGAGAATTTCAGGCCGTGGCTTTCCAGCTTTTTCTTCAGCAGGGCCGTATCCTCATACACGGCCAGATGCGGCTGATAGCCCAGTCCGTGAATCCAACTCACTCCATCGATCAGACCGCATTCGATCCGATGGACTTTGGCGGTCTGGGCCCATGCGAGGCATTTATCGAAAGACCAATAGGCGGAGTTGAAGGCGTCCGTGTGAAAACCAATTGTCATCATGGCCAATTTCCCTTTTTTAGAGGTTGTTGCATAAGCGTGCCCGGATCACTGGATGCGCCACTTTTGCCATAAAACACACGCAAGACAAGCCTTATGGAACTAGCATCACGCGGTAAAAACTTTGATCGGCGGGTTTATTGACCACGACCCGCTTTTGGGTGGTGGTGGCGGCGACATTGGTTTCCGTCTGCCATATGCCGCCAATACCGCTCACGCTCTGGATTTCGTATTTTTTCCCCGGCACCGCCTGGAAATAGAGGGCGTGTTGGTCCGTGCCGATGGCGGTTTGGTCCGTCTCCACCAAATCATTAGGGCGAGGCGTGGTTTCAAACTTCAGCGTGGAACTCGGAGACGTGGGATCCGTGCCCGCCAGCATTTCATCGAGGTTATTCAGGCCATCCTGATCGGCGTCATCGGTTTCCGCACTGGCGTCAGGAAACCTGGCCAGCAATCCAGTCGTTTGCGCCCATTCCTGATAAGTGGGCTGTTCAACCCACAGCGCGGTAGGCCTACCTGCAAAAGTGTTGCTCCAGCCCGTGGTTCCGGCGCGGTAATAGACTGTGACATTGGTGGTCATGTTAAACAAATTGGGGGAAGCGATTGTTGGTGCGTTTCCTTCAAAATACAGACTCAAAAGATTGGCACACCAACTGAATGCACTATTGCCGATTTTTGTGAGGCTGCCTGGCAAGGTGACACTTGGCACACTGCCGCCGCCAAAAAAAGCGAAATTTCCAATGTTGGTGATGCTGTTTGGAATTACGTAATTTCCAACCTTTCCTGCGGGAAATTGAACAAGCACCGTCTGGCTTTTATTAAACAATACACCGTCCAAACTCGCATAATTTGTGTTCAGCTCATCCACGCTGATGGTCTTCAGACTGGCGCAATCGGAGAATCCGAGGTCCTCAATACGTGTGACACTTTTGGAAATGGAAACATTCGTCATACCATTGCAGCCTGCGAATGCCGCGTACATTATTTGCTTAACGCCGTCAGGAATGGTGAGATTCAGCAAGCCAGTACAACCTGAGAACGCAGAGTAAATAGTGGTGACGGAGTTAGGGATCGTAACACTCGTTAACGCGGAGCAGCCATCGAACGCCAAATACCCGATCGAACCGACGCCATCAGGGATGATGATGCTCGTCAGGCTGGTGCATCGTTGAAATGTACGGTCCCAAATGACCTTGATCGTGTTCGGCAAGGTAACATTTGTTAAAGCAGTGCACGAGGAGAACGCCCCACCTCCGTTTACACAACCAATGTCGGTGACACTGTTGGGAATTATGACTGTTGTCAGCGCACGGCAGCCCTTGAACGCGTTATCGCCGATACTGCCAACACCATTCGACATCGAAAGGTTTGTTAAACTACTGCATCCTGAGAACGCACCAATTCCAATCTTCGTGATACCACCAGCAATGGTCACACTGTATAGGTTCGTCTTGTTGGCGAATGCAGAATTCCCAATGGAGTAAACTCGTTTACCGAAAATGTCATCAGGTATGATAATGTTGCCTCCAGGGCCTGCGTAATTGGTGATGGTAATCGAAGAACCATTTTGCTGGCACATAAAATCGAGCACATTTGAATCCATCCATTGTGTTGCTGGCCGACCTGAAAATGTCGCGCTCCATCCAGTGGATTCAGCGATATAATATACCGTTACGTTATTGGCATTATTGAAGATCTCATCAGGTCCATAGGTGGGCGCATCACCCTCAAAATACACACTTGTCAGGTTGCTGCAGGAAGCAAACGCATAAGAACCGATGTTGGTGACGTTATTGGAAATAATGGCTCTTATCAGGAGATTGCAGCCCGCGAATGCGGAGTCTCCGATACTGGTTACGGTTTTGGGAATTGTGTAGTTTCCGAATGTGCCACCTGGACACTGGATAAGGCTCGTTTGACTTTTATTAAACAATGCCTCTTCAAGGCTGCCATATTCGGCATTAAGCGCATCGACCGAAATCGTGCTGAGGTTTGAACAGAAAGAAAAGGCTCGTTCACCAATGCTGGAGACGCTTTTAGGAATACTGATAGCCGTCAAACTGCTGCATGCCTCAAAAGCCGAATCGCCGATGCTTTTTACATTGCTCCCAATGTTCACACCCAGAAGATCGGCGCACCCAGCAAAAGCATGGTGTCCGATCGAAATGACGGTGTCGGGAATTGCGACTCTCTTCAAATTGGTGCAGAATGAAAATGCTGAGTCCGGAATTTGGGTGACGCTGTTGGGGATGATGATGCTCGTCACGTTGGTGTTATAAGAAAACGCAGTGTTTCCGATGCTGTCGACTGGCTTGTTCAGGATGATATCTGGGATGAGAACTTGGCCTCCAGGGCCGTTATAGCCGATTATTGTTACTGCTGCCCCATTGTCTAGATAAACGAAATCGGTAACTTCGGATGCGTCCCATATTCCTGTTGACTGAGTGGTAAATGTTGTTTCCCAGCCTGTAGCGTTTATGCGATGGTACACTGTAACTTGGTTTGCACCGAAAAATTCATCCATGGCCGCAATTTTTGGTGGATTTCCCTCAAAATACGCACCTGCGAGGTTGGTACACCAAGAGAATGCTCTATTCATAATACTGCTGACGCTCTTGGGAATCGTCACATTCTTCAGGCCGGTGCAACCATAAAACGCACTGTCACCGATGATAGCAACACCATCTGGGATTGTGATATTCGTCAGGCCGGTGCAACCATAGAATGCCGCACCATCGATATTGGTAACGATGCCGGGAACGCCATAGTCACCGCTCTTGCCTATTGGACATTTAATGAGAGTCTTCATGTTTTTGGCAAATAACACGCCATCCATGCTCTTGTACGCTGCATTGTAAGAGTCCACTTCAATGGTCGCCAATCCGATGCAATCAAAGAAAACCCCACCTCTAATGTTAGTTACGCTCTCGGGGATCCAGATGCTCGTCAAGTTACTACAGCCAGAAAATGCAGACATATCGATAATGGCAACACTGTTTGGAATCGTGACATTCGTCAGACCACTGCAACCAGTGAACATTCTGTATGCGATGACGGTTAGATTATTTGGTATCGCGACATTCAGCAGTCCAGTGGAACCTTCGAATGCACTTTGCCCAACGCTGGTTACGCTACTGGGGATTTCGATACTGGTCAGGCCAATGCAGTCCATAAATGCACCCATTCCGAGGCTGGTAACGCTCATGGGGATGTCTATACTCGTCAATCTGTTACATTCATAAAACGCATAATCTCCAATGCTTATGACACTGTTAGGAATCGCAATATTCGTAAGGTTAGTGTTATAAGCGAATGCAGATCTCCCGATGCCGGTGATCCTTTTGCCATCAATGACATCCGGGATGGTCACGTTGCCGCCGGGACCGGTGTAGCCGGTGATTGTGGCCGACGAACTGTTGGTCGTGTAGGTGAAATCGCCAAACGTCTCCGCTCTCGCGACGCCCAGCAGGCCCGAAAGAACAAGGAATAATGGAATGATGCTCCATCGCGCGACTGAAGGGTGACGAATTAATTGGAATGAAGAAATCTGTGAAAACAGCCGCAGAATAACCATGGATATCCCGTTCATGATGAGCCATTAGTGTCACATATAAAACCGAATGCAAGCCGCAATAAGCAAAGGGCGAACCTCAGTGGAAATGTGAAAATCGTGACGCGGGCGGCGCGGGCGAATGCCACGGGCGCAAAAAAAACGGAAGGGATGCCGCATCAATCGCCCTGGCGGCGTTCAATGCGGTCATCCCTTCCGGGTGAATTCGGAGGAGGTTACTTGCCCAGCAGGTGTTCGATCACCATCTGGTCCAGGGCCTGGTAATCGCGATTCGCAATCAGTTTGTCGGCGGCGGCGTTGTTGAAGGTCTGAACCTTGTCCAGGAGCTTCAGGAACGTCTTGCGGCTGTTGATCAGGTGATCCACGCCGTGCTCCATCTTCGTGGAGCGGAAGGAATGGACGTCGAAGGCGACGCATTCGCCCTTGCTGCCGTAATTATTGCGGGCGAGCACGCGCACCTGGTTGAACGCGCTGCGCAGGTTGTTGCTGCCAAAAGGCTTGTCCTGGTCGAACTTCAGGCCGTTCTGGTCGTTCAAATGGACGGACCACAGCTTGCCGAAGGTCAGGGCGAACTCCATTTCGTCCGCGGGATCGAGGCCGGCGAGAATCGCGTGGGCGCTCTCGATCAAACCGCCGAGGCGCTTGGGATCCTGGGTCAATTGAGCCAGGGCCAGCGCGTGGCCGACGGTGGGCACGTAGGCGTGGTCCATCGGCTCGTTGGGTTTGGGCTCGATGGCGATGCGGATTTTTTTGTCATGTCCGAGCATCTTATCGATGGCCTGAACGAGGTATTCCATGCTGCGTTTGGCGTTCTTGGCCTCGCGGATATAGGTGCCTTCGCGGGCCAGCCAGAGAACGATGAGCTTGCAACCCACGGCATTGGCGATGTCCACGCACTGAAGCGAACGCTCAATGGCGTATTTACGGGCCTTGGGATCGTTGCTGGTGTAGGCGCCATCAATCGTCATGGGACTGAACCACAGCCGGGGCGCCACGATCTCGGCAATAATGCCTGCTCCGTCGAGCTTCTTTTTGACTTCTTTGGCTTCCTTGATCACCTGGGCGGGGGACTTGGAATCAATGTCCGGCACCACGTCGTCGTCGTGAAACATCATGGCGTCGAAGCCATTTTCCTTCAATTGAGCCAGTTTCCAATCGAAAGTTTGCAGAGGGCGCGTGGTCGGTCCGTAGGGATCGGCGCCTTCGCTGATGTTCCAGGGTCCAAATGAGAATTTGAATGGGTTCTTGTTCATAATATGTGCTTCGAGTTGAAAAAATACACCCAACACCGCATTTGCATAGAATATTTTTAACGCTACCGCCCTCAATTTGCGCCCGTTGAAATCAATCTTCAAAATTTCTTCATCCCACAACGGATTTCGATTGCCAATCCACCGCAAATCCTTATATTATAAGGCCATAGCCCTTGAAGTTGTTCCACCCCGCGAAAGGGTGGTCCGTAGCTTGGGCAACCGGCGCTTTAACGCGAAAGCTGCCCGGCAACCGATAAGCTCAGTTTCGAGATGGAGATCAAATGAACAAATACGACGCTCAATCGATTCGGAATGCATGCTTGTTATCCCACGGTGGTGTGGGCAAAACCTCCCTGCTGGAAGCCCTCAGTTTCACTTCAAAAGGAACCACGCGCCTGGGTAAAGTGTCCAATGGCACCAGTATTTACGACAGTCGTCCCGACGAAAAAGAACGCAAGATGACCCTCTCGATGGCGCTGGGTTTTTGCGAATGGAAAGACACCAAGCTCAACTTTCTGGATACACCCGGGTTTCTCGATTTGGTGGGCGATGTCAACGCAGCGTTGACCGTGACAGATGCGGCAATCGTTCTCGTCGATGCGGTCAGCGGCATTCAGGTGGGAACGGAAATCGTGTTGCGTCTGGCCGGCAACGCAAAGCTGCCCATCCTGTTCTTCATAAACGGCATGGATAAGGAAAACGCGAATTTTGAGACCGTTTTCCACGACTTGCAGGAGCATTTCAAAACCTCTCTCGCACCCATACAGATTCCCATCGGTTCGGGCGCGACCTTCGCCGGCGTTGTCGACCTGGTCAGCATGGAGGCCTATTCCTACCCCCGCGAGGGTTCGGGCACGGGTGTTAAAATCGGCATCCCGGCACACCTTCGGGAGGAGGTGGAGAAATGGCGCGTCACCCTCATGGAAGCGGTGGCGGAAACGGACGAAGCCCTCATGAACGTCTATTTCGACAAGGGCACGCTGAGCGCCGGTGAACTGAAGAAAGGCATCGCCAAAGGAATGCTCGAAGGCACCATCCAACCGCTCCTGTGCGGCAGCGCGCTTCAGAACATGGGCACGGACCTGGTTCTGGACGCGGTGGCGGCCTATTGCCCTCCGGCCTCGCACCGCACCGAGATCATCGCCAAAAACGGCACGGGCGATAAAGCCCTTCCTTGCAAGATCGGCGCCCCGCTGGCGGCTTTTGTCTTCAAGACCATTTCCGAGGAGCATATCGGCGAATTCAATCTTGTGCGCGTCTTCGGTGGCAAACTGGCCACGGGAGTTGAAGTCCAGAATTGCACACACAACATTGTCGAGAAGCCGGGCAACATGTATTTCCTGCGCGGCCATGATCGGGTGGACACCACGGAGATTGCCGCCGGCGACATCGGCGCGCTGCTCAAGCTCAAAAGCACCCATACCAACGATACCCTGGCCGAAAAAGGGGCCGCCTACGCTCTGCCTCACATCCCCTTTCCCATTCCGCTGGTCAGTGTGGCCATCACCCCCAAGACCAAGGGCGACGAAGACAAGCTCGGCATGGGCATCAACAAACTGCACGAGGAGGATCCCAGCTTTTCCTTCAAATACCATTCCGATATCCGCCAGGAACTGCTCTCAGGGATGGGCGATGTACACATCGACATGATCCTCGACAACCTCAAACGGAGGTTCAAGGTTGAGGTGGATCGCAAGCCGCCGAAAATTTCCTATAGGGAAACCGTGACTAAAGTTGTTCGCTACGTGGATTATACCCACAAAAAGCAATCCGGCGGAGCTGGCCAATATGGACGGGTGGCCATCGACATGGAACCACTGCCGCGCGGCACGGGTTACGAATTTGTGGATAAAATCGTGGGTGGGGTCATCGACCAATCCTTCCGTCCGAGCGTCGATAAAGGCATTCGCACCCGTCTGGAAATAGGCATTCTTGCCGGTTATCCCATTGTCGATCTGCGCGTCATCTTGGTGGACGGCAAAACCCACCCGGTCGATTCCAAGGATATTGCCTTCCAGATCGCCGGACGGGAGGCGTTCAAGCTTGCCTTTGAAAAGGCGGGGCCGATTCTGCTCGAACCGATCGTGGATTTGCACGTGAGCGTTCCCGAAAAGTACACGGGCGACGTGATGGGCGATCTCTCCTCGCGCCGGGGCAAAATCGCGGGCATGGACCCGGACGGATCATTTCAGAGGATCTCGGCCAAAGTGCCGGAGGCCGAAATTCAAACCTACAGCCAGGCGCTGCGTTCGATCACACAGGGACGCGGTTTCTTTACCAAGTCCTTTTCCCATTACGACCCTGTGCCGGGCGAACAGGCCAAAAAGATCATCGAAAGCTCCAAAAAAGACGTGGTTGAGCATCCCGAATAACGAAGACCGTTCCACCCCGGATCAGTACGCGTGCATCAGGATTTTACTGGTGTTGCCGGGATATTTTCCGCCGCCGCCAGTGGCAAAGTGAAATGGAAGCAGCAGCCTTTGCCAAGGGTGCTTTCGAGCCATACTTTGCCACCGTGGGATTGGACCAAGTGTTTGACAATGGCCAGGCCCAGGCCCGTGCCGCCCTGATCTCGGGAGCGCGCGCGGTCCACGCGGTAGAACCGCTCGAATACCCGGCTTACGGATTCGGCCGGAATGCCCGGTCCGTTGTCCCGGACAAAGAGTTCCACCAGACCGTCCTGGACCATTCCGCCGCCCACTTCGACCCGGCCTTCGGGCCGACCATATTTGATGGCATTATCCAGGAGGTTGACCAGAATCTGGCTCAACCGCTCGGGATCGGCCTTGATCTGAATGCCTGCGGGCAATGCGTTGATGAGGGCGATCTTTCGTTGAGCGGCGCGATCGGTCAGATCGCGCACCACGCGTTCCACCTCGTCATGAATTTCGAGATTTTGAAAATTCAACTGCATCCTGCCGGAATCCAGCCGCGAGAGCGTCAATAGATCTTCGATGAGGAACGCAAGCCGGTCGGCGTGCTTTTGGATGATATTCAGAAATCGGGCCAATGAGACGGGGTCGTTCTTGGCCCCGTCCTGAAGCGTCTCCACGTAGCCCTTGATCATGGACAGAGGCGTCCTCAATTCATGGCTCACGTTGGCGACAAAATCCTGCCGTATGCTCTCCAACTGTTTGACGCGGGTCAGATCGTGAAAGATGACGATGACATCGTTCGAGATTCCCAGGGGATCATGAAACGGAATGGCATTGGCGCGAAGGAATCGGGGTTGGGGAATCTCCCATTCCAGATCGATGCCGCCGCCTTTTCCCTCGTTCTCCACCCTCCGCACCAGGTCCAGCAACTCATGTCGGCGCAGGATTTCCATCAGACTCAGGCCCTCGGCCTCTCCGTTAATCTGGAAAATCTGGCGCAGCGCGGGATTGATCCGGCGAACCGTTTGCTCGGAATCCAGCACGAGTACACCTTCTACCATGCTGTCGAAAAAGGCCTCCAATTGGGCTTTTTGATGCGCGATGGCGTGTTCGAATTGATGTGCAAGGGCATCCAGCTTTGCCTGCTGAGCTGTGTTCTCCTCCTGGAGTAGACGACAACGCCGCCGCCACCGCTCCTCTAGCGTCCAAAGCAATATGGCGGCCGCCAAAATAATCGTCAGTGCAATCCACATATCGGACAAGGCCAAGCCTCACTCAGTAAACCGATAGCCGACATTGCGCACTGTTTCCAGAAATTCCGAGACCGGACCCAGCTTTTCACGCAGACGTCGCATGTGCGTATCCACGGTGCGCGTATCGACGATCCGGTCATAACCCCAGACATCTCGCAAAAGCTGATCCCGGGATTGGACGCGCCCGCGCCGCTGAACGAGGATCAGGAGCAGATTGAACTCCGTGGCGGTCAGAACCACCGGCTCGTCGTTGACGGCCACCATATGCCGCGCGGTGTCCAGCGTCAGGGCGCCGGCTCGATATTGCTCGGCCTTTTCAGCCTCCCCGGTTTTGCGCTGGATGAGTTTCTTGATGCGCAGAATCAATTCACGCGGACTGAAGGGTTTGGTCAAATAATCATCGGCGCCAAACTCGAGTCCGAGGACGCGGTCGATCTCCGCAGCCTTGGCCGTAAGCATGATGATCGGGATCTTGGCGGTGGCGGGATCGCGACGCAGCAGTTTGCACACCTCGAAACCATCGATTTCGGGCAGCATGATATCGAGAACAAGCAGATCGGGGGCGGAGCTTTTGGCTTTCTTAAGGGCCGCCTCCCCGTCCTCGGCGGTAATGACATCGAAGCCCGCGTTGCGAAGATTGAACTCGACCAGCTCAACGACATCTGGCTCATCATCCACCACCAATATTTTCGATTTCATTCTTAGGAGGTTTGGTTGCTTTCAATGGCCGCAAGATGAGCCGCGTGGCGAATATCCCGGCCTTCGCATAAAAACACGATTTCCTCGGCAATATTGGTCGCATGATCGGCAATGCGTTCCAGACTCTTTGAAATAACCATTAAATTCAAACCGCGCGTGATGGTCTGCGGATTTTCGATCATGAAACTGACCACCTCGCGATGCACCTGCTTGTTGAGGTCATCGACCTCATGATCGCGGGCAATGATCTCGCGGGCCAATACTGTGTTCATGTTGATGAAAGCCTCGAGAGAACCGCAAAGCATCTGGACGGCGATGCCGGCCATCCTGGGCAAATCGACAAACGGCTTGAGCGGAGGCTCCTGGTTCAAAATGAGCACGCGGCGCGCGATGGTTGTGGCCTCATCCCCCACGCGCTCGAGGTTCTGGGAGATTTTCATGCCCATGGTGATCAGGCGCAAGTCCCCGGCCACGGGCGCCTTGAGGGCGAGCAGCTTGATGGCCAACTCGTCCATGTCGATCTCGAATCGATCGAGCGTGGCGTCCGCCGCCTTCACCTGGCGGGCCAGATCGTCATCGCGCTCCACCAGGGCCTTGATCGCCAAATTAACCGATTGCTCGGCATGGCTGGCCATGGTCAGCAGCTTTTCACGCAACACCAAAAGGTCCTGGTCAAAATGCCGTTGCATATCTGTGTAAGGTTATCTTTTTCTTAAAATTCCTGTCTTCGCCTGCATCCGACGCCTCATCCGAACCGCCCGGTCACATAATCCTCAGTCTGCCTCTTGGAAGGTTTCGTGAATATTTTGACCGTGCTATCGAACTCAACCAGCTCACCCAAATAAAAAAACGCAGTTTCATCGGAAATGCGTGCGGCCTGCTGCATGTTATGGGTAACAATGATGATCGTGAAGTCCTTTTTGAGGTCGAGAATCAATTCTTCGATCTTGGCCGTTGCGATCGGATCCAAAGCGGATGCCGGCTCGTCCATCAGAATGATGTCCGGTTCGATCGCAATGGCCCGCGCGATGCAAACGCGCTGCTGCTGCCCACCCGAAAGCCCCAATGCGCTGTCATGCAGGCGATCCTTGACTTCGTCCCACAAAGCCGCCTGGCGGAGGCTTTGCTCGACACGCGCATCCATCTCCCCCTTGTCACGCATGCCGTGCAGCCTCAACCCGTAAGCAATGTTCTCGTAGATCGATTTTGGAAACGGATTGGACCGCTGGAACACCATGCCCACCCGCTTGCGCAGTTCGATGACATCGACATCGTCGCTAAAGATATCCTCCCCGGCGATAGTCACGCGCCCATTGATGTGGACATTGTCGATGAGATCGTTCATCCGATTGAAACAACGCAGCAGGGTCGATTTGCCGCAGCCCGAAGGCCCGATGAACGCGGTGACCACTTTTTCGCGCAGATTGAGGGAGATGCGTTTGAGCGCTTGTGATGCGCCGTAGAAAAGATCGAGATTCTCGACCGTGATGAAGGGCCCGCCCGCCTGTTCCATTTTGGGAGTGCTGCGGTCTTTGACAACCAGGTTTTGGAGTGTGGCATCAGCCATGATAAAAATGGTTATTGGAGTGAGCGCATTTTCGCGCGAATGCGCGCGCGAATGACAATCGCCACCAGGTTCAGGGCAAAGGTTAACAGCAAAAGCACCAGCACTGTGGCATACAGGATTGGGCGGGTCTGCTCAATATTGGGGGACTGGGTCGATAAAATGAAGACATGATAACCCAGGTCCATGAACTGGTCTGTGAGCGAATGCGGAAGCTGGGCCATGTAATAGGCCGCGCCCGTGAAAAGGATCGGCGCCACCTCCCCCGCGGCACGGCTGATCGCCAGAATGGCGCCCGTCATGATTCCCGGCAACGCCTGCGGCAACACGATCTTGAGGATCGTTTCCAGTTTGGTCGCTCCCAAAGCGAGGCTCGCCTCCCGCAATCCCTGGGGAATCGCCTTCAATGATTCCTCGGTGGCCACAATCACCACCGGCAGTGTCATCACCGCCAGGGTCATGGATGCCCAGACGATGGCTGGCTTGCCCCACAATGGCTCCTGACTTCCGGGGCGCAGCAATTCATCCATGTTTTGCCCCATAAAATTGATGAAAAATCCCAGGCCAAATAATCCAAAGACGATGGAGGGCACGCCGGCCAGATTGTTGACCGCTCCTCTTATGATCCGTGTGGCCGGTGAGGATGTGCGGGCATATTCCGTCAGGTAGATGGCCGTGATCACGCCCACAGGCATGACAAATATGCTCATGAGAATCACTCGAGCCGCGGTGCCGAAAATCATCGGCATCACTCCCGAACCGCCCACGCTGAACATATCCTTCTCTGTGCCGCCCGCCATGAATTTCCAGGATAGATGCGGCCAGCCGTTAATGAGAATGTTCCCCAGGATGACGGCCAGGATCGCGATGATCAGAATGGTGGCCAGACCAGTAAGGCCGGTGGAACAAAATGAAATGGCATCCCATTGGCGCGCCCTGAAACGGTGTATGTTCTTAAAAGCGCTCATTGCCCCTTGCCCTCCATCCGGCGCTTCAGATTGTGAATGACCATTTCACCGAGCATGTTGGAGAAAAATGTCACTATGAACAACAGGGAGCCAATCAGAAAAAGGATTCGGTAATGGGTTCCGCCAAATACGGTTTCGGCCAGTTCCGCGGCAATGGTGGCAGTAATCGTCCGGGTTGAATCGAACAGGCTCCATGAGAGGATGCTGGCGTTTCCACTGGCCATAAGCACCACCATGGTTTCGCCAATGGCCCGTCCAAATCCCAGCACCACAGCGGCAAAAACACCGGGAATCGCCGCCGGCAACACCACCTGCCAGGCCGCCTTCCAACGCGACGCGCCCAGGGCCAGAGCGGCCTGCGTATAACTGCGCGGCACGCTGGTCAGTGCATCCTCGGCAATGGAGAACACGACCGGTATGATGGCCACACTCAATGCCAGACCCGCCACAAAGGCGTTGAGCCGGGATTGAGCGCCAAAAGTGTATTGCAGAACGCTGGCCATGACCATCAGCGCGAAAAAGCCGAGCACCACTGAAGGAATGCCCGCCAGCAATTCAATGATCGGCTTGAGCCATTCCCGCACTCGCGGCGAGGCCAGTTGAGAAACATATATCGCCGCGCCCAAAGCCATGGGCACCCCAAAAAGCAGCGCCACAAAGGTCACCTTCAAGCTTCCGACAATCAGAGGGATGATATTGTACTTGGCAATCTGCGAAACAGGCTGCCAGATGGAAACCCGTTTGTCATACCCGGTCCAGCGATACGGATGCAGCATGTAATACCATGCGGAGGTGTTGATCTCAGAGTCCTTGTCCGCGCGCAATTCCTGTCCCGCCTCGATCTTGACCTCCATCAGAAGTTTGATGGTCTCCCTGTCCTTTTTTTCAAATTCGGCGGGCGTTAATTCCAGATATTCTTGAAGCTCGCGCGGCGACATTTTGTCCATGTCCCCGACTGGACGTGCCGCACGCGCCGCAGCCGTGTTGGTTCGGCCCATGATGACTGGGAGCGCCTCCCGGGTGACAAACGCGAAGATCAAAAAGACCATCACGATTGCCGAGAGCGACACCCCAAAGATCATCTTCTCAGCCATCCACTCAACAGGTTTGGCCTTGTGCCCGCGCTTGATCCCCATCCAGCCCGGGGTTCGGTTGATCCGGCTCCGGGGAGCGACGGGCCGCATGTCAGATATTGCGCTCAAAATGTGGTGGCCTCAGGCAAAATGCCAGGGCCGGTTGGTCACGTTAATATTGGGCTAAAGCCCGATGTTCTTGTCATTACTGAACGGACCCGGCTAAAGACCGGGGCCGTCCAGACCATCATTGATCGCAGGAGGAACTGCGGATCAGTGGTAAGCAATCACTGGCGCAAGTTCGCCGGCAAAGGGTAGTAGCCGATGTCCTTGACCACTTTTTGACCCTCATCGCTGCGAATCCAGTTCAAATACGCCGCCACTTCATCTTTGTCGAGCGCGGGGTTGACGTAGATGTAGAGATAACGCCAGATGGGATAGGTTCCCTTGATGACCGTTTCCTCGTTCGGCTCAATGGCCGGGGATGAGGCGTCTTTCTTGACCAGCAGATGTTTGGCGCCCGCGCCATAGGCGGCGCCGCCGTAACCGATGCCGTTCTTATCCTTGGCCACCGACTGGAGAACCGCCGCCGTGCCCGGCATCGTTTGCGCGCTGGCTGCAAAATCCTTGCCTTTGAGCACGTGCTCTTTGAAGAACTCATAGGTGCCGGAACTGTTTTCGCGGCTGTAGAGCGTGACGGGCGCGTCAGCCCCGCCCACTTCCTTCCAGTTCTTGATCCGCCCGGTGAAGAGGCCTTCGAGCTGTTCGAGGCTCAATTCCTTGATCTCGTTATCGGTGTTGACATAGATCGACAGACCGTCCAGGCACACCTTGTATTCCGTGGGCCGCTTGCTGAATGCCTTGATGCAGGCTTCGATTTCCTTGGCCTTGATCTTGCGCGATGCGTTGGCCAGATCGGTCGTCTGGTTTTGGAGCGCAGCAAAGCCGGTGCCCGAACCTCCGCCTGTCACCTGAATGGTCACCCCGGGGTGACTGCCCATATATGTCTCGGCCCATTTTTGAGCCAGAATGACCAGTGTATCCGAGCCTTTGGCCGTGATGTTGCCGGCCTGTGAGGCAACCGCCATGACGGTCAATGCCGCGATGCACGCGATTTTCGATAATAATTGTTTCATAATAATCTGGTTGAAATGGAAATTAGAACTTCAAGGTGGCATCAATCTGCAAACGTCCGGTTGGTTCCGACTTCGCAAGCGGTTGGTCGATCACTTCCGTCAGGAAATAGGTGACCGCCAGGGTGAGTGAATCGTATGGTGAGTAAGAAGCCTTGATGATGTGTCCGCGCACATTTGTGCCCGCCGCATATCCTCCTGCTGAGGACCGGGGGAGAGTGGGGCTGACGCTCGAATAATAAGCGCCGTAATCGGAATCCACAAACTCCTCATACCACGCATTGCCCTGCAATTCCTTCCAGCGATAGCTTAGATCCCAAGTTCCTTTTTTGCCCGATTTTCCAAGGAACATGCCGACCCAATAGCCTTCGTTGGCATTCTTCGCGGCGGGATTATTCATGTATTCGGTCCCGAGCTTTATGGGGAAAGCCCCCTTGTAAAGCGGAAAGGAACTCAGGTTATAGGTCACCGAGGCATCCACCACGACGGGATTGTAGGCGTTGGCCAGCTTGCCGGATGCGTCGCGTTCGTTACCGGCGTTTTGGTCCGGAACCGCAGAGGTCAGCAGGCGGTCTGAATCCGTGAGCAGATAGCCCGCCACACCCATCGAAGACTGCCACTTGGGTGTCCAGGTGGCATCCCAGCGCAATTGAGAACCAAACAGGAAAGGATCCCGCGCCTTCGTGCTTGCTTCCAATAAGGCGAACTGACCCAGGTTCAACTTCAACGCATGCTTGCTGTTGATATTATAGCCAAATTGCTCTGCAAAGCCTTCCGGGGTGTAATCCCCATCGAACACCATGTCCGACGTGGTAAACGGATTCTCCATTTTTCCCACGGTGAATGCCGTTGTCCAATCCCCATCGTTGATCGGAGTCCATTTCCCATACGCCAGATCCAAATAGACGAATTTCTTGGAACCGTTGTTGCTCATGGTGGTGTTGCCGGAAATGGGATCCCCCCCGTTGCCTGAGCCGCCTTTGGCGGGCTCGCTCGAAGTTAAGCGCATGCCCACCTCGAAATTGTCCTGAATCGTCGCCGTGATGCCCAGGCGCATGCGATATCGGAAGCGATTGCGATCAGCCATATACTGATCGAATGTCGCACTACCTGGAGCGGCCGCGCCGCTGTTGGGCCCAATGTTTTCATAACGTCCGCGGAAATCGCCATTGATCTTGAGACTCGTCACCCAATCCGGCATCCCGCTCTTGACCTGGTAAGCCTGGTTGAATCCCTTGTCGGATTCCTCACGCAAGTCATTGGCCTCTTTCACCGTTAAAACGCCTTTATCCACCAACTTGTCCAACAGGGCATCGGAAGATTGCCCCTGGATCATGGGACTAAAGCCCGCTGTGGCCACCAATCCTGCCAAAATCGTCCGCCATTGGTTGTTTTTTTTCTTCTTCATGTCGTTGTGTTGAGTTGTTGTGCTCGCCTACAACGACATATCTAAGAGACCCCGGTGACAAACAAAGGGCGGGCAGGTTACAATCGTGTGACAAAACTCGGGGCGTGCAGGATCTCCGCGCTACGCTCACGAACAACTTACAGAATCCAGGCAGTCCGCAGCTTACCCAAAAAAAGGATTGTGCGCCTTCTCCTGGCCCACAGTGGTGAACGGACCATGTCCAGGGCAAATCAGTGTATCCTCGGGAAGGGTGAGGATTTGTTCGCGCACTGAGCGGCGCAGCAGTTCCGTGGATTCAAATCCGCGCCCCATGGACCCTGCAAACAACGCGTCTCCGACAAACGCCGCATTGGGGGCGTCCTCGGGAAAATTGCCCACCAGGTAGGTCACCCCATCGGGACTGTGTCCTGGAGTGGCCCGGAGTGTGATGCGCAGGTTGCCCAATTGAATGAAGTCATTGGAACGATTGCGTTGATCCGCAGGCGCAGTGGCGGCGCTGGAATGAATTCGCACTTTCGGAAAACGATCGCGGATACCCGTCAAGCCAGCCACATGATCCTCATGTTCGTGGGTAAGAAAAACGTGGTTTAAATCCAAACCGTTTTCGTTGATGATGGCCAGAATGGGTGCGGCATCCCAGCCGGTGTCGAACAAGGCGGCTTCACGAGTGATTTCGTCCCAAACCAGATATGCGTTGACGGCGTTTCCACGCAGTGTGGTGGAAATCTGGCGCAATTGGCGCCACTGAGAAATATCCGGCGCCACAGGCATCCAGCCATTGGCGATGGCGTCCAACCGCGCGGGATGCAGCGACAGCATGGGTGCCAGCACTTCATAATTCGGCCGGTGGCTGCATTCGCCAGTACTCTCGAAAACCTCGTATTCTTCAAGGGACAACCCGGCGGATTGGGCCGCAACGGCGGCGTTCACCCTGGCCGCCTTCCGTGATTTTTGGACAATGTCGCCAGCGTGGTCTTCAAGCATCATGCGACCAAA
Organism: Verrucomicrobiia bacterium; assembly: GCA_963664225.1. Classification (GTDB taxonomy): domain Bacteria; phylum Verrucomicrobiota; class Verrucomicrobiia; order Limisphaerales; family UBA1319. The sequence goes on along the minus strand of OY760937.1, from coordinate 4,044,556 downwards.
GTAACCCGTTTGGCGGGAACCGTCCAGCGACGGATGCCATGCAAGTTCAAATCACCAATTTCAACCGGTTGATTCCGCCCTTCGACCAGTGGACCACCCGCGTGATGGAAGCACCATTCCCATTGGGCGGTTCAACCAACACCAGTTGGCGTGCGTAAAATGCCGACACTGCCGTGCATAGACCGGTTTTGGTTGTCAGAATATTTCTGGACAGGCCTCCGTGATTCACTCAGGATTCGGCATCATCATTCCGCAACCACTACGATCATGAAAACTCGAATCGGCATTTGCCGTCTTCTGACAGTGGCCTTGCTGGCCGCGTCCGCCCTTCCATCGTTGACATTCGCCCAACTCACCAATCGACCGGCCAGGGCCGCCGGGCCGATGGCCCCGCAGGTGGTTTCGCCTGAGGTCACCGCGGAAGGCAAGGTCACCTTCCGCATTCTCGCCCCCAAGGCGGAGAGCGTGCGACTCTCCGCCGGCGACATCCCGGGCCTGGGCCAGGGCGCGCAGATGACCAAAGGGACCAACGACGTCTGGGAGGCCACCATCGGCCCCATCAACCCCGGCGCGTATCGGTATAATTTCAATGTGGATGGGGTGTCCGTGATCGACCCCCGCAATCCGGCCACAAGCGAATCAAACAACAATATCTGGAGCCTGGTCAACGTGTCCGGTGTTGACTGGATGGACACGCTGGACGTGCCGCACGGTGCGGTGGCTTCGGTGACGTATTATTCCACATCGCTCCAGAGATTCCGCCGAATGCACGTCTATACGCCTCCGGGCTACGAGTTGGGCAACGGCACGTTTCCCGTGTTTTACCTGTTGCACGGCGCGAGCGATAGCGACGATTCGTGGAGTTCGGTCGGACGCGCCGGTTTCATCCTCGACAACCTCATTGCGGCAAAGAAGGCCAGGCCCATGCTTGTCGTGATGCCAGCCGGGCATACGAGCGCGTTTCGTTCGGGCGGCCCCCGGCCCACAGTCGATGAATTTACACAGGATTTCATGACGGACATCATGCCTTACATTGAGAAGAACTATCGCGTTTCCACCGACCGGAAGAACCGTGCGCTGGCCGGCTTGAGCATGGGCGGCGGCCAGACGTTGAACATCGGCATTCCGAATTTGGAGAAGTTCGGTTATCTGGGTGTTTACAGTTCCGGGGTGTTCGGCATCACCGGCAGCGGTCGTCCAGGCGCCACCAATACACCCGCCAGTCCCACCTTTGAAGAGCAGAACAAGGCAAAGCTGGACGATTCGAAACTGAAGGAGGGCCTCAAGTTGTTCTGGTTCGCCACCGGCAAGGATGATTTCCTGGTGGCGACCTCCCGCGCCACCGTGGAGATGTTCAAGAAGCACGGTTTCAACGTGGTTTACAAGGAAACAGAAGGCGCCCACACCTGGATCAATTGGCGCGAATACCTCAACGAATTCGCGCCCCAGCTATTCCAGTAATACTGGAGCCGGGCTGAAGCAGGCCACGAAATGGGTCAGCCTTCAGGACAGGAGCTGTTCTGATGGCAGACTTTCTAATCTTACTGCGCGGCGCCATCCAAGGCTCCCGCGTATCCGCCATCTGCGGGCCGACGCCGACCAGTCATATCGTCGAGGAACGGCCCGTTGAATTCCCACGCATAGAGTTCTTCGATCGTCGTCTTCGAGTCAGCCAGTGTGCCGCGCGCGATGCGCAAGAAATCGATTGTGCCGTTTAGGCAATGACCCTGCGGAGTGCCTGCCACATAAAGATTGGCGTCGTTGGCCAGGGAAGCTTCCGACCTGAGTCCGGGACCGCTGGCATCCTTCCTGCCATCGATATAAATGGTGAACGTTCCCGCCTTGCGGTCAGCCTCCGCAATTAAATGGTGCCATTGGCCATCGTTGACGACCCGGCGACTGGCCAGACTGGCGGTGGCATTGGTCGTTTTCGCCTTCAACGTCACGCCTCCGGATGGATTCACGTCCAGGCTCCAGCCAGCGGTGGTCATTTTCTGGATCAATGGTGCATCGGTCTGTCCCGCCGCTGTCTTAAAGAAGGCCTCGATCAGGAAGTTTGAGGTGTGGATTTGCGGGCTGCTTAATTCCGCGCCGCTGACCGTGCGTTTCACGCTGCCGCTGCGTCCCCGTGCGTCGATGTTGACCGTGCGGCCGAGTTCCTCATTCCCCAAAACGGCATATTGATTGGTTCCGTTGAAGTGCAGGGCGCCCGTGGTCCAGTTCTCCAGCGGACCATTCTGGTAATCCTGCAAGCCGATGTTGATGCCTTTGAGCGGATAAACAGGCTGCTTGTAATAATCGTCCCTGCCCGTGTAATAGGCGGACATGCACCAATGATCGTCCAGGATGCGGGTCGGATCGCCCTGGATCGGATGAAAATTCCATTCGCCCACAGTCTCGTAAAGGCTCCATGGAACAAAGACTTTTGCGCCCCGACCGCGCGCCGCCGAGTTGGTGGAAGGATGGAAGTCGTGAGCCGCGGCATCGCGCAGGGGCGGTTGATCGGCCATGATACCCACCTCCGCAGCCAGCGGTTTGTAATTTCCCAGGGTTTTCTGGAACTCCGGAAGAGTCTTGATCCACCGCCCGGAAGATTCGAGCACACCGAATTCATCCCCGAGATCGTGGAAGACGTTGCGCGCATAGGCATCCGTATCGATGGCATATTCATCGGCACGACGGCCGGCATCGGCCTCGTTGCCTGCGGCGGCGGTGCGGGCGGGATCGGCATCGCGGAAGACGCGGTAACCCATGCCCTGCCAGATATTGCCCAGGAACTTGACCTGTCCCGCCTGGGGCGCCTGGCGGCGCGATCCGGTCACAAAGTTGAAAATCGTGTTATTGAAGAACGTGTTCTGGTAACTGATGATCTCCTGAAACGCCGCAGTGTTCGCCAGCTTGCCCGCAGGTCCCTTGGACTTGCCCCAGGCGATGTTGTTGAAGTGGTAATTCTTGAACGCGCCGTCCAGATAATAGGCGTGACCGAAGCGATTTTCCGCATTGGGATTCAACTCATGATCCCAACTGCGATAGCCGCCGGGATTGCCCGAAATGTTGTCATAGACATAAGCCGGGCCGCCCTGCCAGGTTTCGATGCCGCCGAAGTCGTCCACGTTGAGCAATGTATCGACCGCCTTGTTATGGTGGATGAGAATGCGGGTGAAGGGCCGGTCCGTGGCCGCGTCATTCGCCTTGGCACCATGGACATCAACTCCCTGGGCGCACACCCGGTCAAACACGTTTCCCGCCACTTCCACGGTCGCGGCATAATCAACCGTGAGCGATCCGCCCTTGCCAAAGAGGTCGGGACGAATGCCGATGTGGTCGAACTTGTTTCGCATCACGCGGACGTCGTAGAGGCGGCCCATCGGATCGGCCACGTCCCCGTAGGTGGTGCCATCGCCGATCTCGGCACCGCCCGAATCCGCGTCGGTGAACACGTTATCCTCCACCGCCACCTTGTCGATGGCGTCAGAAGAACCGACGGCCTTAATGCGAACGCCCTTGTGAACATGCTCGAAAACACAGTGATCCACCATGATGTTTGTGCCGCTGCCCAGCAACCGCACACAGCCCGGTTCCGCATCGATGCTTTCGTGGGACACCCAGTAAGGCGCGGCGGTCAGGTTCCAGATGATATTGGGGAAGCGAAAGGTGAGTCCACTCACGCGCACATGGCTCATGCCCCGGCTTTCGATCATGTGAACGCGTTTGGCCACTTCGACGCGGACCGTGTTCGGATCCTGGTCGCCGGGCAGGCGTATATAGAGACGACCGCCCCCGCCCTTTTTGTCGAACCAAAACTCGCCGGGACTGTCGAGGTAATGCGGCTTGTCTTCGAGATAATACTTGCAGCCGCGGATGATTTTGTAGGAGGGTTCGCCGCCCCATTGACAGGCAAAAGTCAGTGAACCTTTTTCCCGGTCTGCTGCGATGACGTTGGCCTGGAACGGGCTGCCCATCACCCAGCCCTTGGTGGTCCAGACAATGGCGCCTTCGTAGTAATCCTGGGGCTGGTTGGTGTTGATGCGCTCCCTGTCGAACGCGAGATGCCGCCGCTGACCTTTCACGGTGGTGTAATTGTCAAATGGCTTGTCGGGATTCTTCCAGGTCCACCATTCGCTCTTGATGTCGTCCGGATCGGTGATGTTCCAATTCGGGGTGCGGGCCAGCGCCACACGCGTCACCGCATCGTCCTGGCCCACCATCCAGACGTTCCGTGGCGCCCAGTCGAGGTCCACATACCAGACCCTTTCGCGCTCAGGAATGGACACGTTATCCGCGCCCTTCTTCCAGCCTGTCATCACTTCCGAGCCGCTGAGGACGGCCGACCCCACGCCCCAATTGGGGTCGCGTGTCAGAATGATTGGACTGGCCGGAGTGCCCGACTCGTTGGCGGTCAATTCTCCGCGATAAACCACACCCTGCTTGAACACGTAGGTTTGAGAACTTTTGCAGGTCTTCGCCTGATCGGTGGCGTTGGGATCCCAGGGATGGTGTTTCCAGGGAGACTGCTTCGAGAGGCCGTCGTTGGTGTCGGCGCCCTGGTCGAAATCGACATAACGTATCGATGAGCCCGGTTTGAAGTCGAAGGGTTTTTGGACCAACTCGATGTCCCCGGTTGGCAGGACTTTTGCCTGCGGTTCCTGCCACGACCACCGGGCGGGTGATTCGCCCGCATTGGCAAGGGAGACCATTACGATTCCAATTCCCAGCAGCCCCGCCACCCCGCTGGCCATCAGCATGCGCCCACGTCGCAAGGCATGGAACTCCAGAGAGTAAATCGGATGAGGCTTCATTGAACTGATTGGACGCCTGAAGGAGTCATCTATTCAGGAGGAAAGCCAATTGACTCAACAAAAAAGGCCTGGCCTGGGTTTTCACCAGACGCCAGGCCTCTTCGCTTTAAAACAAATCGTGATCCTGCCGTCACTATCCCAGGAAAGCAGCATGCACGGCTTTCATCGCCGCATCGCCACGGGCCAGTGAGATCACCACGGAAATCTTGATTTCGCTGGTCGAGATCATGTCGATGTTCACCCCTTCCTTGGCCAGGGTCTCGAACATCTTGGCGGCAACGCCGGAATGACTGCGCATGCCCACGCCCACGATCGAGAGCTTGCCGATCTTCTCGTCCGCGCTCACCATCGTGTAGCCGATCTCCGCCTTGAGGCTTTCGATCACTTTTTGCGCCTTCAACAAGTCCGGCTTATCCATTGTGAACGACAGGTCCGTGGCCTGAACCCCCGCGCCATGACTGACGTTTTGGACGATCATATCGACATTCACCGCCGCGGCGGCCAGTGCGTTGAATATGCGCGAAGCGACACCGGGCCGGTCCGGCACGCCCACCAACGTCACCTTGGCCTGGTTCTTGTCGAGCGAGACGCCGCGAATGACGACGTCCTCCATGTTTTTGGTTTCCTCTTTCACAATCGTTCCCGGATTATCGTTCAAACTGGACCGCACTTCAAAAATAACGCCAAATTTCTTGGCAAACTCCACGGAGCGGGACTGCATCACCTTGGCGCCCAGGCTGGCCAGTTCGAGCATTTCATCATAGGAAATCTCGTCCAGCTTGCGGGCGGCGGGCACCACTCGAGGATCCGCCGTGTAAACCCCATCCACATCGGTGTAAATCTGGCATAAACTGGCCTTCAATGCCGCCGCCAGCGCAATGGCCGTCAGGTCAGAACCTCCACGGCCCAGTGTCGTGATCTGTCCCTCGGACGTTTGCCCCTGGAAACCGGCCACGATCACCACCTGGCCCGCGTTCAAATACTCATGAATTTTCCTGGGCGTGATATTTTGAATCTTCGCCTTCGTATGCACCCCGTCGGTGACGATACCGGCCTGCGCGCCCGTCAGCGACACGGCTTTGACCCCAATGCTCTGGAGCGCCATGGCCGTCAGCGCAATGGTCGTCTGCTCGCCCGTGGCCAGCAGCATGTCCATTTCACGCTCGGTCGGCAGCGGCATGATCTCCCGCGCCATTTTGATCAGCCCGTCAGTGACTCCGCTCATCGCCGACACCACGACCACCACCTGGTCGCCTGCCGCCCGATATCGCGCCACGCGGGCCGCCACATTTTTGATGCGGTCGGGGTTCCCGACGGACGTTCCGCCATATTTTTGTACAATGAGTGCCATTGTTGAACCCATGATATAAAAAAATCCCAGCCCGTTTGGCAAGCGCGCATCTTGACAATGCATCAGGACGTCATGAGCTTGACACCCAAAATATCGTTGTTCAGATGGACAAATGACGGGGGAAGATTACAGTCTGACAAATCTGGGTATATCGATATATTGCATCTATGGACGCCGAACCACAAATTAAAAGCCGGGGCTGGCGTCAGTCCCGTTACGGCCTGGCCACCGCGTTTGGGATCTGCCTGATCCTTTTTTTCTCCCTGCTACGGGCGATCCTGTTTGGCGTTTTCCATCCGGCCGTGATGCCGGCGGCCTCCGAGATTGGCCGGATGTTCCTGACGGGCCTGCAACGGGATTTCACCGTGGCCCTGCTGATGACCCTGCCCCTGCTGGGCTGGTTTTTCCTGGTTCCGGAACGCTGGTTTCCCAAATGGTGGCATCGGGTTCTGCTGGGCGGCGGGCTGTTCCTTTTTTGGTTCATCCAGATATTCACCGTCGCCGCGGAATATTTCTTCTTCGAGGAATTTCGATCCCGCTACAACACCGTGGCGGTGGATTACCTGCTCTATCCTCACGAAGTGTTCATCAACATCTGGGACACCTACCCGGTCGTTCTCGTGGTGGCCATCTGCGCGGCCCTGAGCCTGGCGTGGGTGTTTTGGGCCTTCTGGACGTTTTCCGGCATGTGGATGCGGCGCGTGAGCCGACTGCGCAGCTTCGCCATCGTGGTGGGCTGCTGCGCCTTGTTTGTTGCCATGGCTTCAACACTCAGCCTCAAAAGCCCGCATGTCAGCCAGGATCGCATCATCAACGAAATGGCCAATAACGGCGCCATGTCGTTTTTCTCCGCCTTCTGGACTCGCCACCTGGATTACGCCGCCTTTTACAAAACGCTTCCCCAGGAGGAAGCCTGGCAACGCGCCCGCAAGCTTTTCGAGGAACCCGGAGCAAAGTTCACCAGTGAAGGCCAGTCCATCGAGCGCAAAATAGAGGGCGATCCGACCCGGCCGCGGCTGAATGTGGTCATATTCCTGGAGGAAAGCCTGGGCTCGGAGTTTTGGGGATCCCTGGGAAGCACCAATGAAAATCTGACGCCGGAAATGGATCGGCTGGCCGGCGAACAAGGCCTGCTTTTCACCAATCTCTTCGCTTCGGGCAACCGCACGGTGCGCGGCTTTGAGGGCGTGCTCTCATCATTCCCGCCCTTGCCGGGCGATTCCATCGTGAAGCGGGATTTGTCGGACAACGTGGAAACCATTGCCCGCGTCCTCAAGCGGGACGGTTATTCCACCCTCTTCCTGTATGGCGGGCGCGGCCTCTTCGATGGGATGCGCTCGTTCACGATGAATAACGGCTATGACCGGTTCATCGAGCAAAAGAATTTTGAAAAACCGACTTTCACCACCATTTGGGGGGTTTGCGACGAGGATGTATTCAAGCGCGCCATCGAGGAATTTCGGGAGATGAATAAAATGGGAAAACCCTTCCTGGGCACGATCCTCTCCGTCTCAAATCACAAGCCCTACACGTATCCCACAGGCCGCATTCCCGAAGACCCGAACATGCGCAGGCGGGAGCACGCCGTCAAATATTCCGATTACTGCCTGGGCCAGTTCTTTGCCATGGCCAAAAAGGAGGCGTTCTGGACCAACACGGTTTTTGCCGTGGTCGCCGACCACGGGGCCCGCGTTTATGGCAGCCAGAGCGTTCCCATTCATTCGTATGAAATCCCCCTGGTCATCGCCGGTCCGGCCGTTGTGAAAGCCCCCCAGCGTATTGGCAGGCTGGGCGGTTCTCTGGATGTATCCCCGACCATTCTGGGCCTGATCGGACGCCCCTATACATCGCTTTTCTTCGGAAGGGACATGCTCAAGCCGGATGATCTCCAGCCAAGGGCCTACTTGAATCACAATCGCGACATCGCGCTTTACGCAAGGGAACGGCTCGTGGTTTTGGGGTTAATGGACCGCGTGGAATACTACACCGGCGATCCCAAAAAAGTCGATATGGCCCCCCTGACCTCTCCGACGCCCGAAGACGTTGAGTTCGCGAAGGACGCAATGGCCCTTTATCAAATTGCCGATATCCTATACATGGGCCGCCGGTATCATCTCAACCCGTGATATGATTTTTTGAGGGCATTAAAAAACCACGCTTGGAACGGCGTGGTTTTTTCATTTTAAAATCAAGGCTCGCGCAATTTTATTCGACAGCGTCCTTTTTTTTGATTCCACCAAACGTGAAATCCGCATAAACGCCCAGCCAGAAGGCTGAATCGGTGTTCCGGCCATCCACTGTCTTGCTCATCTGGAAGCCGTAATTGTACTTTTTACTCGTGGTCCGGTAGTTGAAGCCCGCCTGAATCGATTCGCTGATTTCCTTGATTTGGGGCGAATAGCAGATCGCATATCCATTGCGCGTGATGTCCTCGCCAGACAGCATCTGGAAATGGCGGTAGCCCACGTCCAGGGTCCAATTCTTGATCTCCTGGAAGAATCCGGCGGAAGCCATGTACTGGTCATCGCCGCTGGTGCGCATCCAGCGGAAATAGGTATCAGCGTAAGCGCCAAAACCGGTCCAGCCAAAATGTTTCTTCGCCAGCAAAGAAGGTTCAATGGCCGCCGAATGATTACCCGGCGCAAACGGAAAATCCTTTTCGTAGCTGCCCGGCACGATTCCGGCAAACCGCACGGTCAGAGTCGGCGTCCAGCAGGAGGTGGCTTCGGCCTCGTTGAAAATCTGATAACGCACACCCGCCGAGGTGTCCATCAATCCCGTGGTGGATTGGGATTCCCCCGCCGCGTTGAAGGAGCGCGTGCCCACGGTGCCAATGCCGATATTCAAATCCGCCGCCCATTTCGGCGCGATGCCGTATTGGAATCCGATGATGCCGTTCATCGAATCAACCCCATAGTCCTCACCCTTGCGAATCACATTGACGTCTTCGCGCGTACTGCCTCTCCAGATATGGTATCCCTCGGCCTCCATATACCAGGGCGACACCACGAATTGACCTTGCCCGGGCAGATCCGCCCATTCCGCAAAGGGGCGACGTGCCACGTTCTCAGTGGCGCCGACCCCCTGGGCCAGCGCCGCAGAAACAACCACTGCCAACGGCACAGAGCGCCGGGCGACATTCACCGATTTACTGCTCAAACTCTTAATTGCTGATTTCCGAATTTTCATCTGATCCGTCACAATCCATTGGCTGTTATCCCATGGCAACCTGTGGTGTTCTCCTGGGTTTGATTGCCGGGAACGCTCAGGCGAAAGCTTACCGCGTTGAATTATTCGCGGGCCGCCAATTAATGAAGCTTTGCGGGCTAACAACCGTAATGGGAGGTTCTTTTAGTGCGTCCGTCGTCGCGCATCAACAAAAATTTGGACCCGACGCCGAAGCGCCGAGTCCAAGGCACTCGCAGGAAAGCGGTTCCTGGCCTACTCGATATTCTCAACTCGGATCATGGCGGGTGGCGCTTTCACCACCGACAGGGCGCCGATCTTCTTCAGCGCCTGCGACATGGCCGCATCCGGTGCGCTGTGCATCATCAAAATCAACGGCACACCGCCGCTTTCGCGATTCTCGGGCTGAATCACAGAGGAAATACCGATATTCAATTCGCCCAGAATGGAGGCGATCTGCGCCAGAACACCCGGACGATCCTCCACGCTCAGGCGGAGATAATAACGGCTCACAGCCTCCTCAATGGGCGCCACCGAACCCTCGCGTTCATGCGGCACAAAGGGCGGAATGCGTCGCTTGGTTCCCTGATCCAAATCCAGCGCCGCATCGGCCAGGTCGCTGAGCACCGCGCTTGCCGTGGCGTCCATGCCCGCGCCTTTGCCATAAAACAAAGTGTCGCCCACGACGTCGCCGCGAACGAAGACCGCATTGAACACATGATTCACATTGGCCAGAACATGGCTCGAGGGAATCAGCGCCGGATACACCGCCACCTGGATGCGCGATCCCTTGCCGCCCTGGGCCTTCGAGGCAACCTTCTTGATGATCCCCAGCAGCTTGATCGTATATCCAAGCTGGCCGGCAAATTGAATATCCGTGCGGCTGATGTGCCGGATGCCCTCCACCATAATGGACTTGGGGTTCACCCAAAAACCATGCGCCAGCGAGGCCAGAATCCCGATCTTGTGCATCGAATCGAAGCCATCCACGTCCAGCGAGGGTTCCGCCTCCGCGTATCCAAGCTTCTGCGCCTCCTTGAGCACATCGGCAAACTCCACCCCCTCCAATTTCATGCGGGTCAGGATGTAATTGCAGGTGCCGTTGACGATTCCATAAAGGTGCGTGATCCGGTTTCCCACGAAACCCTCCCTCACCGCTTTGATGATCGGGATGCCCCCGGCCACGCTCGCCTCATAATACAAATTCGTCCCGTGCTCCTGCGCCGCCGCGAACAATTCCTCGCCGTGGGCGGAAAGCAACGCCTTGTTGGCGGTGACCACCGGTTTGCCCAACCGCAGCGCCGTCAAAATCATCTCCCGCGCGATCGTGGTGCCCCCGGCGAGTTCGGCCACAATATGCACCTCCGGATCATTGACCACGCTACGCCAGTCCGTGGACATGACTTCCTGCGGAATGGGATAGGGCCGCGGTTCATCAAACGCCTTGACCGCCACCTTGCGAAGATTCACCCGCACGCCAATACGCGACGCCATAAGGCTCCCATTGTGGTGCAGCGCCTTGTAAACGCCGCTGCCCACAGTGCCCCCGCCAATCATTCCTAAATTAACCTGCCGCATCATGCCCACAGTTTGCCGTGACCCAACCCTTCCGACAATTCTTTTTGTTGACCGGTTGAGGCGCAATTTGATGACGGACTGAGGAATGGTGAGGGGGGGCGTTTTGTTGGACTGACGCTTGCCCATTTCGAGTCTAGCGAATAGCAGAAAGGATTACGGAATCGAACGCTCCGTGGTCAAAGGTCGTCGTCCGCGTGAAAAATGAGAGCACATTTTAACCAACAGGGCCAAAGGCCCAGGAAAACGTTATTCCAAAACACCACAAGCGCCAACGGCGCGAACCATCCTTCGGCCCTGGTTCGAAACATAGCGATCTCATGCTTTCAATATCGCAAAAATCACAAAACAATATCCCCCCATAAGCAGGAGATTGGTCAACCAAAAGCGGATCGGCTCCCACTCTCGTAGATACACGCCAAGATTTGAAATCACCATCCGCCTCAGAAATGACTGCACAAGGATCGCAGCGAATCCCGCAGAAAGAAACGCACTTCCAAAGATGGAGTCGATAGAGCAACCAACCCACGCCCTATAACCAATCGCACAGAGGGCTGGCCGCCATGCCAACACGAACCAAATCCAAAACCTGCGGGACCGGAATAGCGCGAGCACTTCTTGTGTTTGATAAGATCATCGTTTCAACCTGCTCTTGTTTGTGGCTTGTTCTACAACTATTACAGCCCAATCGACAGGCGCGGGTGGATGCGTGTCCGATATCAATTGCTTCAAATCTTTCAAGTCAGCCTCGGTATCGACAACACCATCCACTAGAAGATACCCTTGCCCCCTCCAGGACCCATTCGCTCTGACACTTTCAAACCTGATCTGTTTGGCCAGCAATGGATCTACCACTTTCTCAGCATGAACTCCGGCCGCATGAATCCTGGCCATACGACGTCCTTCTGGGGTAAAGTGAAAAGTCACTCTGAAAACCACGACAAATACCGCCAAAGCCATGATTGCTTTCATGAACAAACTCGGTTTTCGCGGGGATTTCATGGTGTTTCCTACCATCTTCAACTAACAATTCTCATCGCCTTAACCATCGAATATAAGTCGGCCTGCCAACGGCTGGCTTAACCAACAATACCCCAAAACCGCCCCCCTAAGCGAGACATTACTCTCACTCCAATTCCGCCCCTTCTTCTGCGGTTCACGCCAAAAAAAGCGCCTCCAATTACGGAGACGCTTTTGCACTAAAAACGGATTAAATCCTCGATCAGGCGGCCTGCCAGTTATCCTTCATCAATTTGACTGCGGCGGGGATGGTCTTCGTGCGATCCCCCTTGGAACCGCATTCAAGGCTCACGTAGTCATGGTAGCCGATAATCTTCAAGCCCTTGAAGCCATCCACATAATTATCCCCTTCATCCTCGCCGGGCATCTGGCGGTTCTTGCGGCTGGCGATATGAACATGGTGGAGGTATTTGCCCGCGGAGATAAAGGCACCCATGTCGCTGGTTTCCTCCCAGGTCATGTGCCAGAAATCGCCCATCAGGCAAATGCCGGGGCTGTTCACATCGCGGCAAATGGCGGCGGCATCGGCCAACTGGCGCAGGAAATGACATTCGCGACGGTTCAGCGGTTCGAGCAGAATGCGCGTTCCGGCCTTATCGGCATGGTCGCCCAATTCAGCCAGGAGTTTCACGAGCAGTTCGCGCCCTTCCTGGTGACCCATCTTGGTCTGACCATTGAACGCGGGCACGATGATCAAGCCGGTGGAGCCCAGCGCTCCGGCCGCGGTCAGGATCTCCTTCATGGAGTCCATCGCCTTTTGGCGTTCCTCTTCCTTTTCAGAAATGATGACCCCGCTGAAGCCCGCGCAAATGGCGCTCACCTTGATCTTGCGGCCTTCCAGGGCCTTCTTGATCTCTTCCACACGTTTTCCAAGATTGCCGCCGCCGGGTTCAAAACCCACGAACCCGTTGGCTTCCATGAAATCGAGTTTCTCAGTCAGTGTTTTGCCGGGAGCCACACCTTCCTGGCAGGAGAGATTCAATTGGGCGGCCGGTTGCGGATCGGGCAGTGTGAAGGCTTTGACGGTTTGAGGCAGGGCGGCCAGAGCGGCGCCGGCCATGGCGGACATTTTGAAAAAGTCGCGACGTTGTAATTTCATATGCGTTCTTAAATGTGGTTCGCGCAAAACCTATGCGTTTCCGCAGTCCAAGAAAAGCCTTTTTACGCCGTCAAACGCTCTGGATTTTCGTCCTTTACGGAGGAGGCTCAAACGATTATGCTACGCGAATGGTTGGTCTTGAACATGCCCGGCTGTTTCAAGGGTTGGCTCCTGCGGAAATGGCGTCCGTCATCGCCATCAGCACTTTCAGGCAGGTGGCCGCCCAGGAGGCCATATTTCGCGAAGGCGATCCCGGTGATGGCATGTTCGTCGTGGCTCATGGAAGAGTTGGCATTTGCGCCACGGTCCCCGGACAGGAATCCCCGCAATGGCTTTCCCATCTGGGACCCGGCGAATATTTCGGAGAAATGGCGGTTCTGGACGACGGCAACCGATCCGCCACAGCCATTGCCGAGGAGCTTTGCGCCTTGTGGTTCATTCCCCGGGAAGGTTTGTTGAAGGCCCTGGCGCGATCCCCCCTGCTGGCCTTCACCCTGGTCCGCGAGTTCAGTCGGCGTTTGCGCGAATTCGACCGCCAATATGTCCAGGAACTCCTTCAAGCCGAGCGCCTGGCCCTGGTGGGCCGCTTTGCCCGCTCCATTGTTCATGATTTCAAAAATCCTTTGGCCATCATCAACCTGGCGGCGGACCTTGTCGCCACGGAGCAGGCCACTCCTGAAATGCGCCGTCTCGCCCAGAGGCGCATCAATCACCAGGTCGCCCGGTTGACGGACATGATCAACGAACTGCTGGAGTTCACGCGTGGCGCGCAAACCAACAACGTGCTATCGCCCGTCCATTACCCATTGTTTATCAACCAGTTGCTTGAGGAAATCCGGCCCGATGCCAGCCAGCGCTCCGTTTTCATCGATTTTGAGAGTCCCCCGCCCGATCTGCGCGTGTTACTCGACCCACGACGTTTCTCCCATGCGATCCATAACCTCATTAATAATGCCATGGATGCCATGCCCGGAGGCGGCAGGATTACCCTGCGGTTTCTCATCGTTACGGGCTATTTGATCACGGAAATCGAGGATGAAGGGCCCGGAATCGCCCCGGAAATTCGCCAACGCCTGTTCCAGCCCTTCGCAACCTATGGCAAAGCTCAAGGCACCGGATTGGGCCTGTCGATCTGCCAGCGCATCATCCAGGACCACAAAGGCAGCATTTCGACCCGGGAGGAAACAGGCCGGGGCGCCATATTCCAAATCCGGCTGCCGTTGCTGAAAGAGGCTTTCTGAAAGATTCGATCATATCGACCACCACGTTCCGCAATTATCCAGAGTTGCGAGGCCGATTGTGATGTAAAGCAATACAATTGAGGCGGTAAGAGTGAGACTAAATGGGAGAATGTCCGAATTTTCCCCTAAAATGGACATTCTTTCCCAATTCCCTAAAAAGCGCAGAAAAGGGGTATCGGCTTGACACCATTCAGCCGTTTCTTTATAGCCTATACTTCAGTTTTTTAAACTTTCGGGTTTTGACCGGGTTTAGAATATAACAGTACACAATAATAAACACAAATATGTTGTTTGGCAAATCACGTACGTGGGGAACGCTCACGCTCTTAGGCGCCAGCGCTGCTTGCGCTATGGCGGGCGAAGCGGACATTAAACTACCGGACCTTCATTCAGTCACTTTTAACATTCTCGGATCGCAAGTCTCGGGAATGATGTTGATGTACCTGGGTCTGGCGATCTGCGCTCTGGGTGCGTTGTTCGGGCTGGTGCAATATGTCCAGACAGACAAACTGCCCGTGCACAGCTCCATGAGGAATGTCTCGGACATCATCTGGGAGACCTGCAAAACCTATTTGTTCCAGCAGGGCCGGTTTCTTTCCGTGCTCTGGGTGTTGATCGCGGCGTGCATGACCTATTATTTCTATGGATTGCAGAAAAACAGCGTTGGCACCGTGGCGGTAATTCTGACCTGTTCGATCCTCGGTATTCTGGGTTCCTACGGTGTGGCCTGGTTCGGCATCCGGATTAACACCCGGGCCAATTCCCGCGCCGCCTTCTCCGCGCTCAAGGGCAATCCTCTTCTGACGTTAAGCATTCCGCTGCGCTCGGGCATGAGCGTTGGTTTGCTGCTCGTGTGCGTGGAACTCTGCTTCATGATCCTGATTTTGGTGGGTCTGCCAGCGGACCTGGTCGGCCCCTGCTTCATCGGCTTCGCGATTGGCGAATCCCTGGGTGCCAGCGCCCTGCGCATTTGCGGTGGTATTTTCACCAAGATTGCGGACATCGGATCGGACCTGATGAAGATCGTGTTCAAACTTCCTGAAGACGATCCCAAGAATCCGGGTGTCATTGCGGACTGCACCGGCGACAACGCGGGTGACAGCGTCGGGCCGACAGCGGACGGTTTCGAAACCTACGGAGTGACCGGCGTGGCTTTGGTGGCATTCCTGGCTCTGGCCCTTACCGCCAGCCCCGTGATCTGCGGCCAATTGATCATCTGGATCTTTGTGATGCGCAGTTTGATGATTGTGACCTCGCTGGTCTCTTACTTTGTGAACGAGATCATCAGCAAGGCGCTTTACGGCGGCAAGAAGGATTTCGATTTCGAGGCTCCGTTGACCCATTTGGTCTGGCTGACCTCAATTGTTTCCATTGTCATCACCTTTGTGGCCAGCAACCTGTTGCTAGCCAACCTCCCTGGTATGGCTGATCTTTGGTGGGTCCTCTCCTGCATCATCAGTTGCGGCACGGTGGCGGGCGCGATCATCCCCGAGTTCACCAAGGTCTTCACCAGCACCAATTCCCGCCATGTGAAGGAAGTCGTCAATTGCTCCGAGCACGGTGGCGCCTCCCTGAACGTATTGTCCGGGTTTGTGGCCGGTAATTTCTCCGCCTTCTGGCAGGGTCTGACCATCATGATTCTGATGTTGGCCTCCTATTATTTTTCACAGAACCCGGTTCTGGTGGCATTGATGCCCGCGAAATACTCCTTCGCCGCGCCGATCTTCGCGTTCGGTCTGGTGGCCTTCGGCTTCCTGGGCATGGGCCCTGTAACCATCGCGGTGGACAGCTTCGGGCCGGTGACGGACAACGCCCAATCGGTTTATGAATTGAGCCAGATCGAAGGCATCAAGAACATCAAGGCTGAGATCAAGAAGGACTTCGGATTTGAGCCTGACTTTGATAACGCCAAGCACCTCCTCGAAAAGGGCGACGGCGCGGGCAACACGTTCAAGGCCACAGCCAAACCGGTGCTCATCGGAACCGCGGTGGTCGGCGCGACCACCATGGTGTTCGGTATCATCATCCTCCTCGAAAACGTCTTCGGCGATGTTATTCCCCGTTTGAGTCTCGTGCAGCCGGAAATCATCCTGGGCCTGCTCATGGGCGGCTCGGTGATCTATTGGTTCACGGGTGCCTCCACCCAGGCGGTGGTCACCGGCGCTTACCGCGCGGTTGTTTATATCAAAGAGCACATCAAGCTCGATGCGGCGAAGGCCTCATTGGCGGACAGCAAGGAAGTCGTGCGTATCTGCACGGTCTATGCCCAAAAGGGTATGTGGAACATTTTTATCGTGATCTTCTGCTTCTCGCTGGCATTGCCTTTCTTTAATGCCTATTTCTTCATTGGCTACCTGATCGCCATCGCCTTCTTCGGTCTGTTCCAGGCCATCTTCATGGCCAACGCCGGCGGCGCCTGGGATAACGCGAAGAAGATCGTCGAAGTGGATATGCGCGCCAAGGGCACCGATCTGCATGCGGCCACAGTCGTGGGCGACACCGTGGGCGATCCCTTCAAGGACACCTCCTCGGTCGCGTTGAACCCGGTGATCAAATTCACCACGCTCTTCGGCTTGCTGGCGGTTGAGATCGCCGTCGAAATGGAGAAACAGAAATTGCAGCAGCAATCCCGGATCATCGGCGCCATCTTCTTCGTGATCGCCTTGATCTTCGTCTATCGCTCCTTCTACGGAATGCGTATTCCCGATGAAAAGAGCATCAAAGCCGGTAAATAACCCGCTTTAAACGTTGTTTTCACAACGCCGTCCGGCCCCGTGCCAGACGGCGTTTTTTTGTCCCCATCCAGATTGCATTCCACCAATTCCACGGCGCCGGAGGGACGGCGCGTTTAAAGTTTGATGCGACACATTTTAGAGGACTATGATCATGCCACGTTAAAAGTCACATGATCACAACACGATTAAAATGCAAAGACAGCGATTCCATTGGAATCAGAAAACGGGCCGCCGCCAAAGGAAAGTCTGAGGAATTCATGATCCTTCTGGACCAGAACGGAGAAGGCGACGCAAGGGTGCGGTTGTGGCGGACACCCTGGAACCAATGGGTGATCGAGACCAATGGCGATCCGATCTGGGAATTCGACAGGCAGACAATGATCGAGGAATGCATACGGCTTGGGCTGTCAATCCGTCAACCCACGGCGACAAAACACCTTCGAAACAGGGATCGGCAGCGACGCCATTAAAGGCAGGGAGCCAGTTCCCGCTTTCCTCTCGACGCACGCAGGGTGTTTATTTAAAAAGACCCAGGTTCATACAGGCCAATTTAATACTGGGCGCATACCGTCAATTTTTGCCATCGGATGAAACGATCTGAAGAGTCAGGCATGGCAGGCTTTAAGTCGTAATGACCGGGAAATCCTTTTGAAACACGCCACTCCATCCACCTACCGGGAGCTTATGCGCGGCCCGGCGCTGATGCTTGCATTGATCCTGTTGCTGCCGTTGCTGGCGCGGGGCGGCTATGCCTACCTGCTGCCCCTGCTCCAACTCTGCGGTATCTACGCCATCATCGTCACCGGACTCACATTGCTGATGGGATTCACGGGGCAAGTATCATTGGGGCACGCGGGGTTTTACGGATTCGGCGCCTATTTCGGAGCGGTCTGCTGCGCCAGCATGGGCATGCCGGTCTGGCTGGCGGCGCCGATGGCCTTGGTGGCGGGCGGCGCGATGGCCTATGCCTCCGGATGCATGGTGCTGCGGCTCAAAGGGCATCACCTGGCGCTGGCCACGCTGTGCCTGGGAGTCATCGTCTCGGAATTCATCACCAAATCCAAAATCACCGGTGGCGCGGCCGGGCTTTATGACCTGCCTGAATTCAGCCTCTTCGGTCTTTTAACGGGTCGCCCGCTGGCCAAGGCATACTTCATCTGGTTTGTCGTCTGGCTGGTCCTTTTGTGGGCGTTATTTCTAACCGTCTCCCCTGTGGGCCGTGCGCTCAAGGCGATCGACGGAGATGAAGACGCGGCCGCCTCATTGGGAGTGCCGGTGTTTCAATTAAAACTCAAGGTGTTCACCGCCTCCGGAGTGCTGGCTGCATTGGGCGGCGTCCTCTACGCTTTTGTCTATACCCCATCGTACTTGGGGCCGGAAGAATTCGGCCTCATGTTTTCGATCAGCCTCATCACCATGGCGGTGGTGGGCGGCATGGGAAACGTCTGGGGGGGCATATTGGGCGCCATGGTAATGACGCTGCTGCATGAGGGCATCACAACCCTGGGTGGAAAAATGGGCATTACTGAAATTGCCCGCTACGAGCAACTGCTCTATGGACTGCTTTTGGTCTGCACGCTGATCTATTTTCCACGCGGCCTGGCCCCGGCCCTCGCCGACCGATTCACGTTTTGGACACGCCCAAATAAACTGGTTGGCGGAGGACAATAACCCTCCATCAACTGTGGAAAACCGTATTCCCAGCAGGGAAAGGTTTACTTCAACATCGCGTTCCATTAATGATGATCCCCTGTTTAATATTATGAAGAAACTCTTTCAATGGGCCCTCGCGGTTGTTCTGGCCCTCGTGGCCGCAGCAACCGTTGGCGCCAAGACCGAACCCGGCCCCTGGCCTGCGGACAAGGCGATGGCCTGGCAGGCCAAAAAAGGCTGGCTCGTCGGCTGTAATTTCTCACCCAGCACGGCCATCAACCAGTTGGAAATGTGGCAGGCTGAAACGTTCGACACCGACACGATCGACCGTGAATTGCAGTGGGCCCAGGAGTTGGGGTTCAACAGCATCCGGGTCTTTTTGCATAATATTCCCTGGCGACAGGATTCCAAAGGGTTCGTGGCGCGCATCGATAAATTCCTGACTCTGGCTGACAAACACCACATCGGCGTCATATTCGTCCTGATGGACGCCTGCTGGGATCCATTCCCCCAATCCGGTCTGCAACGCGAACCCAAACCGCATCTGCACAATTCAGGCTGGGTCCAGTGTCCGGGCCTGCTCATTCTCAAGGACCCCGCCCGGCACGACGAATTGAAACCCTACATCCAGGGAGTGATCAGCCATTTCCGCAAAGACAAACGAATCCATGCTTGGGACCTCTTCAACGAACCCGACAATATCAACCGCCCGGCTTATGTGAAATTCGAGCCTGCCAACAAGGCCGAGTATTCCCTGATGCTCATCAAGAAAGCATTCGCCTGGGCCCGCGAGGTCAATCCCACCCAGCCATTGACTGCCGCGCCGTGGATGGGCGACTGGACCAGTACGGATAAACTCTCGGAAATCGACCGGTTCATGTTTGAGAACTCCGACGTCATTTCCTTTCATAACTATGGAAAACTCGACGAAATGAAGGGGCGCGTTGCCTCCCTCCAGCGTTATCATCGTCCAATTCTCTGCACCGAATACATGGCGCGTCCCGCGGGCAGCACGTTCGAAATAATCCTCCCCTATTTGAAAGCGGCGAAAGTGGGCGCATATAATTGGGGATTTGTCTCGGGGAAGACCCAGACCATTTATCCCTGGGATTCCTGGGAAAAAACCTACGCGGGCGAGCCGCCGGTATGGTTTCACGACATCTTCCGCAAAAACGGTACGCCTTATAGCACGCTTGAAGTCGATTTCTTACGCAGCCTCACCGGGGTTAAGCAATAGCAGACCGCCACCACTCTCAGCGCTGGCATAACAATAAAAAACCGCGGGCGTTAACCCGCGGTTTTCAAATTTCATTCCGGTTTGAATCAGACCTGTGGCTGGGCTTGGACTTCCGAACCCGCTTCCTTGCTGCCCTGCATTTTATAAGCCTCGATCGCCTCAACCCGATACCGCTTCTTCGCGCCCTCAAGCTCAAATTCAACCTCGTCGCCCGGCTTGTGATTGAGCATCCCTTGAGCCATCGGCGTGAGGTAGCTGATGATGCTCTTCTCGGCGTCGAAGTCCCACGCCCCCAGAATGGCGTAAGTCTCCACATTAGAGGTGATCAGATCGGTCACGCGCACGCGGGTGCCAATGCTCACCACGTCGGTGCGAGGATTGGCGAAATCAGTGCCCCGGGAGCGTCCGAGTTGATTTTCCAATTCGGCCTTGTTTCGCATCAGGATTTTCTGCATCTCCTTGGCCGCCTTGTATTCATGGTTCTCGCGCAAATCCCCATAGCTGCGCGCAATCGCAATTTCCTTGGAATTGGCCGGGATTTTCTTGTGCACCAGCTCCGTGTATTCGTCCTTGCGACGCTCGAGACTCGACCAGGAAACGACCAGGCTGGTGTCCTGACGCGCATGCTGATCCCCGGAGATGAGCGCTTGAATGACTGGGAAATGCTTCACAATGCGGGCCAGAAGCGAACGTTTGTCCATGTCATCGAAGCTCGGCGACAATTGCAGGGTGCGCGTCAAATCCTTGATCACCTCGATGTCGGCCGATTCAATCAATTCAACCAGCAGGGATTTGTCGTCCAGGATGAAATCGCGCAGGCGATTGGACTTTTTCTCATTAAACTGGTCGCGCTCAATGGCGGTAAGCATGGCGCGGAAAACTTCAGGCCCCAGAATATCGGCGAAGGAATCGGAACGCTCCTTGGCGAGCCACAGCAACAATTCACTGCTTGCGGCATGCTGGCTGATCAAACGCACCACCAATTCCTTGATCTGGGTCAGGTGGCCTTCTTCAATGAGAACATCGGCGGCTTCACCACACAGTTTGGTCGAAGCGGAATTAAGGGACTCCAGGAGTTTGCGATCCCAGTCTTCCTTGTTGGAGTCCCTGAAGGAATGCAGCGCCTGCTTGTGACGGGCGGTGGGCATCGGATCGATGACTTCGTCCAGGCTTGGATTCAATGACCAGACGGCTTTCGCAGTCAGTGCTGAGCCATCGGGCTCAATTTCCGCAGCCTTATAGACTTCGTCACGAACGAAAATGGCTTCGAGGGCCAGCGAGGGCTGGTTTTTTTGGTGGGTGCCGATCTCCGTGTTGAGCAGTTCGAGCACTTGGGCGGCAATCGCCTTTGAATCTTTGAAATCGCTGAGGGTCTTGATGATTTCCTGGGTTTGGGTCAACCGGGCCTTGAGCCCCTTGGCCGCCTTGAAATCGCACATCAACCGATCTTCCTGCGAAAGAACCTCAGGCTGATACATGACCGGCTCGCTCTTCTTATTCGGCAATTGGAAATGCCCGTCTTTTTTCAATTCATGCCGGGCCGCTTCCCACCATTTGCGCCAATCCTCGGAAATAACATCAGGCACGAGCGCCTTCTGGATCTGCTCCAGAGTGGCCTTGCCGCCATAGCTTTGCAGTACGACCTTGATGAGATCCAGGTGATGCAGGGCGGCCATCTGGCGCACACCGGTGATATCCGCTGCCTTTCGGGCCAGAATGTGATCCTTGGCTATGGGTTTGAGGGATTCCGCTGCAAAAGCCAGGTCCATCGAATGGCCGGGCTTGGAGCTGAAATCGATCATGAACCGGCTGGAAATCGTATCGACCGTTGTGATGCGCCCGAAGCCCCAACTCTTGTGCATACAGTACCCCGACTGCGCCAACTGCATGAGAGGTTCGACGTGTTGGCGGTTGATTCTGCCTGCTGCCACTAATTTCTCTAACTCGTCTCTCATAGTTTTATTTCTCGTCTGAACTCAATAGTCTGACATTATTACCGCGTGCATTTGCCAAAACCAAGAGAAATTGCGGTCGAAGTTTTAAGCCCTGGCCTCTCAGGGCAGGAATACGTCGAGAAACGTCTGGAACAAGCGCTCTTTGAAACGAGCCTCTCCGCGCCGGATCGGCGCTTGTTGCAGGAACTGGTCTATGGAGTCGTCCGTGCCCAGGCCACCCTCGACTGGATGATCGACCGCAAAACCGCCGGTCGTCCTCAAAAGCCATTGTTGCGCACATTGTTGCAACTTGGCCTCTACCAGATGTTCTGGCTCGATCGCGTGCCCAACTACGCCGCCGTCAACGAAACGGTGGAACTGGCCAAGAAGCGCGGTTTCTCGTCCCAGGCCGGATTCGTCAATGCCGTTTTGCGCGGGTATGGACGGGAGCGTGAACAAACTGTCGCCCTATTGGCGCTCCTAAGGACAGAACAGCCCGCCTTGGGATATTCACACCCCTTATGGCTCTATGACCGGTGGCAAACCCGCTTCGGGGTCGATAAAGCGATCCAATTGATGGATTGGAACAACACTCCTCCCCCCACCTTTGCCCGGCTCAATACGCTGCGAGGCAACGTGGGCGACCTCATGGCCCTCTGGCAGACCGAACAGGTCGAGTACGCCCCAAAAATGTGCGATTGGCTCGACACAGGCACGGTGTATGAACTAAAAAACCATCCACCGCTGGCGACCCTGCCGAGTTTCCAGAAAGGACTATTTTATCTCCAGGACCCCAGCACCTTGCTCGCCGTGGCCACTTTGGCCCCGCAACCGGGAGAAACCATCCTCGACGCCTGTGCCGCACCTGGCGGGAAGACAGCTTTCATTGCCCAATTGATGAAGAACCAGGGTCAGCTTGTCGCCGAAGACATGGATACCATGCGGCTCAAGTTGGTGGAGGAAAACTGCGCGCGCCTGAGTGTCACCTGCGCAAAGATCCAATCCTCAACCCTCACCGCGCCCACTGGCGTGCAATTCGATCGCATCCTCGTCGATGCCCCATGCTCCAATACCGGCGTGATGCGCAGGCGCGTGGATTTGCGCTGGCGTTTGCGCCCTGAGGAAATCGAGCGCCTGAGCCGATGCCAGTCGGGCATTTTGCGCCAGTGCGCCGGCCAACTGAAACCGGGCGGTACCATGGTCTATAGCACCTGCAGCCTCGAACCGGAGGAAAACCAGGAGGTGGTTCACACGTTCCTGAAGGAAAATCCCGATTTTACGTTGTCTGCTGAACGGGCGCTCGCCCCTTTCACCGACGGCGTGGATGGCGCTTACACCGCCCGTCTGTGCAGGATTGAGTAATTCAGAGCGCATATAAAATACCGCATCAACCTGCCGGGAGAACAGCCCCCGGCAGGCTTGAATCCGCAGTTTCTTTTCTCACCGTCAACATTTCAGCCCGTTTTCTCCCGTTCTGCACGCTGGCGCGGAGCGCTTATTGGGCTTTCGTATCGCCACGCCTTCAAGCGTGTCCCCACTTCATGCGGCTTGTAGGGGACAAGTTCTGACGGTTATGGTGGCAGGATAATATGAAACTTACCCATACGAGACCTGGTTGGCGTCGAATGGCCGACGGCTTACTCGGCGCGCTGCTTGCCACCGCCGCAATTATTCTACCCGCCCAGGCAGCCCAACCCAATTTGCGCCCACCCGCAGTGCCCCTGGTGGCCTGCGATCCTTATTTTAGCATCTGGTCCGGTGCAGACCGCCTCACCGATGTTCCCACCACGCATTGGACCCGCAAAGCGAACCAACTCACAAGCATGGTGCGGATCGACGACCGTGCCTTTCGCGTCATGGGGGCTGAACCCTCCGGTGTCGCGCCGATGAAACAAACCGGCTTGGAAGTCCTGCCCACGCGCACCATTTATCAGTTCGAGGACGCCGGGGTGCATCTGACACTGACCTTTATGACGCCCGCGTTGCCCGGAAACATCGACCTCTTGTCCCGGCCGGTGACCTACCTGACCTGGGAAGCCAAATCGGTGGATGGCGCAAAACACGCCGTTTCGGTCTATTACGATAACACCGCCGAAGCCGTGGTGGACGATCCGGCCCAGCAGGTGACCGGTTCATCCGAGAAAGTCGGACGACTCGCGGCCGTGAAATTCGGTTCCAAAGATCAACAAGTTCTCGGAAAGACCGGGGATGATCGCCGGATTGATTGGGGTTATATGTATGCGGCCGCGCCTGTGCGTCAGACGACCTCCTACGGCGTGGTTTCGGTGAAAAGCCGCGAGGCATTCGTAAACACCGGCGCCCTTTCCAAGGAACCGGCGCCCAGCATGCCGTCCGCGGTCAACGTGGGCGCGCAAACGCCCGTGGCCGCCTTGACTTTTGCCATGGGCAAGGTGGGGGACAAACCCGTGTCGCGCTGGCTGGTCCTCGCCTATGACGACCAATACAGCATCCAATATTTCAAGAAGAACCTGCGCCCCTACTGGCGTCGTAACGGTTTGGATGCCGCCGGTCTTCTAACGGAAGCCGCCCGCGACTACGTTTCCCTGACCAAACAATGTGTTGCCTTCGATAACGAATTGATGGCGGATCTCCGCAAAGTGGGTGGTGAGAAATACGCCCAGATCTGCGCACTGGCCTACCGTCAATGTCTGGCCGGCAACAAGATCGCCGCAGATGAAAACGGCCAACCCCTGCTGTTCCCCAAGGAAAACACCAGCAACGGCTGCATCGGCACCGTGGATATCATCTACCCGATGGCGCCCCAATTTCTGCTCTTCGGCCCCTCGCTGACCAAGGCCATGTTGGTTTCCAATCTGGACTACGCCAGTTCACCGCGGTGGAAATGGCCTTTCGCGCCGCACGATATGGGCACCTATCCCAAGGCCAACGCCCAGGTGTACGGCGGTGGCGAATTGACCGAGGAGAACCAGATGCCGGTGGAGGAAACCGGCAACATGCTCATCCTGGTCGCCGCGCTGGCGCAAATGGAAGGCAACGTCGATTTCGTCGCTCCTTATTGGGGCACACTCAAACGATGGGCGGATTACCTCAAGGACAAGGGATTCGATCCTGAAAACCAGCTCTGCACAGATGACTTCATGGGGCA
This sequence comes from Verrucomicrobiia bacterium, assembly GCA_963664225.1. Classification (GTDB taxonomy): domain Bacteria; phylum Verrucomicrobiota; class Verrucomicrobiia; order Limisphaerales; family UBA1319. Next base: position 4,019,599 of record OY760937.1, on the reverse strand, counting down.
CCTGGCTCACAACGTGAACCTCTCGGCCAAGGCCATCCTGGGCCTGGCTTCGTATGGCTACTTGCGCGAGATGCACGGGGACAAGGCTGAAGCCAAGGCGTGTCATGATCTGGCCAAGTCTTTCGCCGAACGCTGGGTCAAGGAAGCCAATGATGGCGACCATTTCCGGCTGGCCTTCGACAAACAGGGCAGCTGGAGCCAGAAGTATAACATGGTCTGGGATAAAATCCTCGGCCTGGACATCTTCCCCGATTCAGTGCTGCGCAAGGAAATGGATTTCTACAAGACGAAGTTGAATCCGTTCGGTGTTTCCCTGGATTACCGGGGCAAGGGTGACCTGGCAAAATTGGATTGGAGCTTGTGGACCGCCTGCCTGACGGGCGATGCCGCCGATTTCGAGACCATCATGAGCCCTGTTTACCGGTACGTGAATGAAACGCCCGAGCGCGTGGGCATGGGCGATGCCTACAACACCGTCAGCGGTCATCACGCCTTCATGCACAGTCGTCCGGTTGTTGGCGGCGTGTTCCTGAAAATGCTTTATGACAAGGCGATCTGGAAGAAATGGGCCGCACGGGACACCACCCGCTCCGCGCACTGGGCCGCGCTGCCGGTTCCGCCCAAGACGGTTGTCGTGGTTCCGGACTCCACCAAAGAGCCTTTGAAGTGGCATTACACCATGAAAAAACCCGCTGATGGCTGGTTCAAACCGGACTTCGATGCCACGGCCTGGAATGAGGGCGAGGCTGGTTTCGGTACCAAAGGCACCCCGGGCGGAATCGTGCGCACCACCTGGAATACCGATAACATCTGGATTCGCCGCGAGTTTGAAATGCCCGCCGGGAAATGGAGCAATCTCCAATTGTCGATCGATCACGACGAGGATGCCACGGTCTATATTAACGGCGTCCTGGCAGCGAGCCTCAGCGGCTTCGTTTCCGCCTACGAGGAGGAAGCCATCTCCGCCGCCGCCAAAGCCACGTTGAAACCGGGCAAAAACACCATCGCCATCCACTGCATCCAAACGCGGGGCGGCCAGTTCCTCGACGCCGGCATTGTCGATGTGGTCCCCGTCACTGCCGCAAAATAAACAGGGCATAACGATTCACTGCAACCCGAAGATCCGATCAGTAACAACGAACGGATTTTCGGGTTTTTTGTTTTTTATCATAAACGATTTTCGCTACCCTCCACCTGTCAAACGCATGAAACTATCATCCCTATTGCAAAGAGCGGGCCTGCTCTCCCTGGCACTGCTGACCTTCGGATCCGTCCAGGCGGCAAACACCCTCTACATCGACAACCGCGCCCCATTGCACGAAAAGCCCTTCACCGCCCTGCCTCTGGGCAGCGTGCAGGCCAATGGCTGGCTGCTGAAACAACTCGAGCTCCAGCGCGACGGCCTGACCGGACACGGCGAGGAGGCGATTCCCGAACTGGACTCCAGCAACGGCTGGCTCGGTGGCAAGGGCGAGAATTGGGAGAAGGGCCCCTACTTCGTCAAGGGCCTGGTGCCGCTGGCGTACACCTTGGGCGATGCCGACCTGAAGGCCAAATCGACAAAATGGATCGAATGGGCCTTAAACAGCCAGCGCGCTGATGGTTTTTACGGGCCGACCAGCAATGACGATTGGTGGCCGCGCATGGTGATGAACCATGTTTTGCGCGATTACGCCGATGCCATCGGCGATGCCCGGGTGATTCCCTTTTTGACGCGCTACTATCGCCACATGCTGGGAGCATTGCCGGGACGCCCGCTGCGCGATTGGGGCAAGGCCCGCGCCGGGGACGACATGGAGACGGCGTTCTGGCTCTACAACCGCACGGGCGATGCCTTCCTGCTCGAACTGGCCGACCTGCTCAAAAAGCAGGCCTACGACTGGGTGGCCATTCACCACCAGAATCAATTTCAATGGTTCGGCGACGATTTTCATCCCAAGCATAATGTGAATATTCCGCAGGCCATGAAGCTGCCGCCGGTTTACTGGCAGCGTTCCGGCGCAAAAGAGGACCGCGAATCCATTTATGAGGGACAACGCCAGCTTATGCGCGATCACGGCACCTCGTTTGGAATCAATTCGGGCAGCGAATTTCTCTCCGGCACCAGCTCAGGCCAGGGTGTGGAGTTCTGCTCCATTGTCGAACAGATGTTGAGCGACGAAACCTCGCTTCAGATTTTGGGCGATGCCGCCCTTGGCGATCATCTCGAGACGCTCGCCTTTAACGCCCTGCCCGCAGCCTGGACCAAGGACATCCGCGGCTACCAATACTACACCCTGGCTAACGAAGTCATCGCCAAACGAAGTGCAAACGGTTTTCTCCAGGACTACGATGACGCGTTGCTCCCCGGGCCGCATTCAGGCTGCCACTGCTGCTGCTACAATGTCCACATGGGCTGGCCCAAGTTCACCATGAACAGTTGGGCTGCGACGGACGACAATGGCCTGGCGGTTCTCGCCTACGCGCCCACCACGGTCTCCGCCAAGGTCGGCCAGGGCGCTGGCACCGCGGTGCGCATTGTCGAGGAGACGGGCTATCCCTTCGAGGAGCAGGTTCGTTTCACGGTCAAACCGGAAGCTCCGACAGCCTTTCCCTTGAAGCTCCGCATTCCGTCCTGGTGCGCCAAACCGGTGGTCAAGGTCAATGGCAGAAAACAAGGCGGCGTCAAACCCGGCAGTTTTCACACGCTGACACGCACCTGGACCCCGGGCGATGTCGTCACCGTCGATCTGCCCATGCCATTGCGCGCCGTGAAAGGCGTCAACAATTCCCTGCACATCACCAGCGGTCCCCTGCTCTTCTCCCTGCGCATCAAGGAGCAATGGACCGTCGCCACTCGCGAAAAAAGCGGCTTCCACGAATTTGAGATAACCCCGGAATCCCCGTGGAACTACGCGCTGGCCATCGATCCGAAGAATCCGGCAGCTTCGTTGAAGCTCACCCGGCAGCCCATGACCGAGAGTCCGTTTCAAAATCCGCCGGTCACCATCACGGCCAAAGCGCAAAGGCTCCCGGACTGGGGGCTCGCGGCCTACGGACGCATGGCGCTCGATCCACCTTACAGCCCGGTACAGTCTGCTGAACCGGTACAATCCATCACCCTGGCCCCATTTGGCGCTCTGAGTTTGCGGGTCACTGACATGCCCTGGATCGGCGCGCCCGCCACGACGCTCAAGACGTTCAACGCCTTGTTCGATGATGGCAGCATGGCGGGCTGGATTACTTATGGTGGCGGGTGGATGGTTCGCAATGGCGTGCTCAAGCCGGCCTCGAATGAGGGCGGTGGCGTCTGGCCCGGAGTCAAAGCGGTGGCCACGGGCGCGCGCTTCGCGGACTTCACCTACGAGGCGGATGTGGTGGTCGGCTCCAAGGGAAATGCGGGCGTGATCTTCCGCGTCACCAAACCAGCGATGGGCGCCGACGCCTATCTGGGATACTACGTGGGCCTGTCGGCTGAAGGTGGCAATGTGCAGTTGGGCCTTGCCGATGGCAGTCACTACAAGAGCCTCGCTTCCGCACCACTCCAAATCGAAGCGGGAAAGCCGCATCACTTGAAGATCGTGGCCCGCGGCTCGAAAATCAGCGTGTTTGTGGATGACCAGCCGGAATCGAAACAGCCCAAACTGGTCGTCACCGATTCGACTTACGCCTCGGGCGCCATTGGAGTGCGCCAGTATCAATCCGCCGCAGCAACCTTCGATAACCTCCGCGTCCGGGCGGAGTAACGCAGTGTAATAGGCGATCGGCGGGTATTTGCGCAACCCCGCCGGTCGCTTCGTGGGCCGGTCAAAGTAATTCAGGCAAGTCTTGCCCTGCATTGCATAATCGGATAAGTCTCGCGGGAAACACCAATCGAAACCCGTTACGTTTCCCCTGTTGAGAGGGGATACTTTATGGAACACAAAATCAGGCGCGCCGACCGGGCCATCTCGGAGAATGAAGCCAAAGCCATCCTGCAGAAGGGTGAGTATGGAATTTTATCCACTGCATCCGCAGACGGGCAACCCTATGGCCTGCCGCTCAATTATTGTTATGTGAACGATGCCATCTATTTTCACTGCGCGGCCGAGGGGCACAAAATTGAGAACATCAAGGCGAATAAAAAGGTCTCGTTCACCGTGGTGGGTAAAACGCAGGTCCTGCCCGATAAGTTCACTTCAAAATATGACAGCGCCATTGTGTTTGGAAAAGCCACTGAAATGCTCGGCGCTGAGAAGCAAAAGGCGTTGATTGAAGTGTTGAAAAAGTATTCGCCGGGCCACATGGAAAGCGGGATGAAAATGATCGAAAGTTACGAGAACAAAGTCAGTGTGTACAAAATCTCGATCGACGCGCTCACCGGGAAGGCGAGCAGATAATTCTCATCAACATTAGAACGGCAGGAGTTGATGCTTGTCTGGACGAATCGTCATCCCCTGCCGTCTTGAGTTAAATCATTGCGCCCATTTGACGCCACAATCACTCAATGCGTCTTTAGTTGGAGGTGCAAGGCAATTGGAGAATCCAATCGCCAAGCGTCTGCATCGCCACCGGAGCCATCGTTTCCTCGATTTGAACGTATTCGGATTCGGCGCCTGTCTGGGCCGTTTGAAACATGTGATTCAGCCCTGATAATTCCCTGGTGGCCGAATGGCTGTTGCGGCCAACTTTGAGCGCCTCTGTGATCGATTTGAGATTATCCGCGGCAATCACCTGGGTGTCCTTGCTCCCATTCAGGGCGAGCACCGGGCACCTCACCTGTTCCAGAGTGGTTTTCGGTGAGTAGCGCATGGCATATCGCCACCAAGGCTTCAAGAGGCCCGGCAATTCCTGATCCAGTTTTGCGGGTGTCCAATCGATCCTTTGCCTGGCATTTGCATCGAGGGCATTGAAGGCATTTCGGAGTTCTTTTTCAGCCGTTGCATCATCGGTGGCCTTGCCCACAATCTCGTACATCTTCAGGTGCCAGGCGCGAATCGCCTCAACCACCTCATTTGGCGCTCCCTGCCTTCGAATTTCCCCCGTAATCTGGCCGACCACAACTTCACCGAATGGCACGCCCGTTCCGGCCAGCATGACGACAAAACCCACATCCCGAGATTGAGCCGCGGCAATCGGAGCCATCATGCCACCTTCACTGTGGCCGACCAATCCAATCCCATCCGGTTTAATTTCTTTGCGGCTCTTGAGAAATGCAACACCAGCCAGGGCATCTTCGGCAAAATCACCCGTCGTTGCAGCGAAAAAATCTCCAGTCGAACCACCGACACCCCGGTCATCCATGCGCAACACCGCAATGCCTCGTCGTGTCAGGTAATCGGAAAGGACCAGAAAGGGCTTGTGTTGAAACAACTCTTCATCCCGATTTTGAGGGCCCGAACCGGTCAGCAGAATCACAGCGGGGAAAGGTCCCTGAGACTTGGGCAGAGTCAATGTGCCAGCCAGGGTAATGGCTGCCCTGCTGTTCTGGAACCGCACCTCCTCCTCCCGATAAGGATGGGGTTTGGTGGGAGTTTGAGGTCGATTCAATTCAGGCAGTTTGGCGACTCTCTGCAGCGCCAGGGGCAATTCCCCACCACCTTGCTTCCATTTGCCATTAATGGTTTTGCCATCGGCCTCAACCGTGCCTTCGAAGCTGGCCCGCATGGCCTGCAATGAGATTGTTAGATGGTTATTGGTGCAAATGACTTCATCCAGCGGAATATTCATCGCGCCCTGATCGATGCTGCTCAGAGTTCCACCCAGGGTTCCATTGGTTGTTTGCCTGATGATAAAGCCTGTCCTCAGTTCAAGTCCTGGAACAATGATTTTACCGAGCCAGGTGCCTGTAACCCGGGAAGACTCCGTGGTCCTCGAGGGCGAGCATCCGATGCCGATCGTGCTGAAAATCACCAGTGCGCATAGGCCAGCACCTGCAAATTGATGAATTATTTTATTGAATGCCTTTGTCATAATTACCTTGTCGTTAATCGTTGTCTGCGCACCAGAAGGCCATCGGCCACTCATCGCACTACTCAAACACAAACACACTGGGGAACGGATTTGTTACAGGATTCGCATTGGCATTTTTTGATCGTCGGTCCTTAACAGTATGATGATTGCACGCTCCATACAAAATCCCTTCCGCGATTCCTCTGTTTTCGTCAGGCAGTTTTGCAATTTCTGCTTCGTATCTTTTAGTATTTCCAACTCAGTGCCTAAGTATTTATTTTCTGCGTTTTCTATTCGAGCCTCAGCGCCTCCACCTGATTTCCCCAACTTTGAAAAATGCCTTCTCGGTCCGGCTTTTTCCGCCTGCCGTTTTCAGATTGAATTGGAAACGGAAAACGAGCACATTGGCATTGTTCACGTTTGAGAAACCGTGAAAGCCATTCCGGCTATTTTGGTTAGGTAGGCCGGGAGCATGAAGCAAAAACAGGCGGGAAGCATGGCTAAAGAAGAACCGATTGAAATTACAGGTGCAGTTACTCAAGTATTGCCGGGCACGATGTTTCGCGTGGCTCTGCCGAATGGCCATGAAGTATTGGCCCATATTTCCGGCAAGATGCGCAAAAATTTCATTCGCATCAGTGTCGGCGATAATGTCCGCGTGGAGATGTCCCCCTATGACATGAACCGGGCGCGTATCACATTCCGGCAGTAATCGCAGCCCACTCCCAGCGGCGCGTCATTTTCAAAAAGCAACGCACACACAAGTGCTTGCCGTCCGATGGGTTTTGGGCATTGTTGTCCCATGCAAATTCAATTCCTTGGGGCAACTCGAACGACCACCGGTTCCATGTATTTGCTGGAGGTCAACCGGCGGCGGATTCTGTTGGACTGCGGCCTGTATCAAGGCCGGCGTGAAGAATCGATCGAACGGAACCGGAATTTTCCGTTCGACGCCCGTGACCTGTCCGCCGTGATCCTCAGTCACGCGCACATGGACCATTGCGGCAACCTCCCAAATCTCTGCCGCCAGGGGTATTCCGGAAGCATCTATTGCACCTTCGCCACGCGTGACCTGGCGAGCATCATGCTCGAGGACTCCGCCGAGATCCAAAAGGCGGATGCGGAATTCGTCTCCCGCAAACGGGCCAAACAGGGTCTGCCGCCCGTGCAGCCGCTGTATAGCGCCACGGACGCGGAGAAAGCGGTGCGCCAGTTTATTTCGCTGAATTACGACCGGCCCATTCCCGTGGCCGATGGAGTCACTCTTACTTTTCAGGATGCGGGCCACATCCTGGGCTCAGCCCAGGTCGTGCTCGATGTGAACGAAAACGGACGCAAACTGCGCTACCTCTTTTCCGGGGATGTGGGCCGCGGCGGGGATGAAATCCTGCGCGATCCCCAGCCGGTCGAGGGTGTGGATTATCTGCAAGTCGAGAGCACCTACGGCGCGCGTGAGCATGAGTCCAAGCCGGGCGCCAGCGAGCAGGTCTGCCGTTACGTGAGCGAAACGCTCGAACATAACGGAATGATCATCATCCCCTCCTTTTCCGTCGGTCGCACCCAGGACATCGTCTATACCCTGCACCAACTCACCGACGCGGGACGTTTGCCAAAGATCCCCATTTATGTGGACAGCCCCTTGAGCGTGAACGCCACCGAGGTTTACCGGCTCCACCCGGAATGTTTCAACGACGACATTTACAAATTCCTTCGCGAAAAATCCAATCCCTTTGGCATGGAGAACCTGACCTACATCCGGGAACTGGCCCATTCGATGAAGCTAAACGATCTCAAGGAGCCGGCCATCATCATAAGCGCCTCGGGAATGTGCGAAGCCGGGCGCATCCGGCATCACCTCAAGAACCACATCGGCAATTCCGCCAACCTTGTTCTCTTCATCGGCTATTGCGCGGAGAATACTTTGGGGGCCCAAATCCTCGAGCGCAGGAAGGTGGTGAACATCTTCGGCGAACCTTACACGGTCAATGCGCGCGTCGAAAGCATCGATTCCTTTTCCGGTCATGCGGATAAGAATGAGCTGCTTGGCTACGTCAACCGCATGGATGGCAGCATCAAGAAAATCTTCGTCATTCACGGCGAGGAAACCCAGTCCCTGGCCTTTGCGGAAACCCTGCGAGTGGCCAAACCCAAGTCCGAAGTCGTGGTGCCCACACCCCGGCAAAAAGTGACCATTTAAGTGCGCGCCAGCACCGCCGCCGTGGCGGTCACGCCGATCTGATTTTTTTATTTGGTGAAAGCAACGGCGTCTATCCATCAGTTTTACGTATTATTAAAACATTTACTCTTTATACTCAAGTTGAGTAAGTGTTGCTTATATATCCATTAGCGCGGATGGCAATTAATGCTTAAAATAAGACAACATTGGGTGATTCTATTCATTTGATCCATCGGGTGGTTTTGGTTCATCTTGGGGGAAGCATTTTTCAGATTCCGAGAGCGCATGAAAGATTTTTTCAACGCTGGATTTTTGAGACCGCGACTGGATATGGAAACACTTGCCACTCCCGGCCAGGAAGAATGCAGGAAAGTTAACGCTAATACAGCAACCGTAACCATGATAACACGTGCATTGACCACAGGATTAACCGCGCTTTCGCTGGTTATATCGCTGGGGCTTCCAGGAAAGCTCTCGGCGCAAGTCTCACCCCCGGCAGCACCGAATATCCTCTCCCTGTCCAAGCCACAGGCCGGCGATACGATGATCACGTTCCGGGGTTCCGCCGGGCCTTTCCGTATCCAGAGCCGCACTTCGGTTGATACCAATACACCATGGACTGACATTACAGACGCCCGTGTTTCGCAGATTCAACCGGGGGTCTATATCGCCATGTTTCCCATGGGGTATGACCAGGCCGCCTTTTACCGCGTGCTCAGCGAAGATCAGGTCATTGCGGAATTAAAGGGATGGAATGTCCTGATCAAGGCATCCACCCCGGCCAATGGAACCCATTTCGTCGTTGGTGAAGCCCCTGTTGTTACAATGACCATTCTGGACAACTTTGCGCAGGGAATCACCAAGGACCAGCTTGCCACCTTCAATCTTTATATGGATGGCCCACAGGATCCGATAAAAACGGTGACCGCGCTAAAATTGTTGAATGTAACGGGAGACCGAACCAAGACCCCACACCATTTCGTCAACCTGAAGACCAATCCCAATGTTCAGATTAATGGCACCACGCTGACCTACGCCCTGCAACCGGTGACCGATGAAGCCCCGGGCACTTATTCCTTATGCGTGCGCGCGGTGCTGGGCACCGATGCCCTCCAGCAGATCATGAAATATGTCGATATCCAGATCGGCACAAATGTTCCGGAAGCTCAAGTGGTGGAAAAGACCAGTTGCATCCCCTGCCATAAAGGCACCATCAGCGGCAAGATTTACTTGCACCATATCGATCCCAGTGGAACATCCCTTGGCAGTTGGAGCTACGACATGGAGCCGGTTCGTTCCTGCAAACTCTGCCATAACAACGATGGCTATGCTTCCTATAGTGATGCCTCGGTTACTGGCGGCAAAGTGTCCGATGCGATTGTGCTCCGGGTCCATGGCGTGCATATGGGCGAACTATTGACTTCGGATTTCAACACCAATGAAGTCACCGGTAATTTCCGGGACTACACACATCTGGCTTTCCCCGCAGACGTCCGCAACTGCACCGTCTGTCATAAAACTGACGTTTGGAAAACAGCCCCCACTCGGATGGCTTGCGGCAGTTGCCATGATAATACCTGGTTCGGATCGGCGGCCACGCTGCCTCCGGGCCGCGTGCTTCATGGCGGTGGTCAGCGCAACGATGATTCGCGTTGCTCGGCCTGCCATGATTCAGATTCAATCACTGAAAACCATGTGTCCCAAGTCGTCCCTCCCAATTTCCAGGATAAGGTGACGTTGACCATGAGCACTCCCGCGAACGGCAAATTCTACATTGCGGGCGAAAAACCCACCGTTAGCATCCAGGTGACCGATATTGCCTCCGGCACTGTGATTAACCCCACCAACATGGTGGATCCCCTGGTTTCAACCAATGTCCAGCCGAATGAATGGAAACGGGCCAACCTGTTCGTATCTGGACCGCGTGCCGACACCGTGCCCGTGCTGACCACTGCGGCTGATATCGCTGTTCCGTCGGCCAGCTATGCCAATAATGAGCTTCGGTTCATGCGCTCCGCCTCCAAACGCGATCCAAGAATCACCCGCACAGACACCGCCATCATTTACCAACTGGATGATGTGACCAATCTGGCCGCAGGCACCTACACGGTCTTTGCGGACATCATGCCTCAAGCCTTCCCCGGAGGTTGGGCCTATATCAACTTCCAGGTTGGCACGACGAATATTGAGCCTGTAGTGGCTGGGAATTGCACGGATTGCCATGGGGATGCGAGAATGCATGCAACTTCCCGCGCGGTCCCCTTGATTCCTGACATCTGCAAGAGCTGCCATGACAACATGAACCAGTTTACCGGTAAGACCAATTGGACAGACTCACAGAGCGGATTTGGTGTTTCACCGCTGAACCGCCGCGTGCATGGCATCCACTTTGGAAATTACCTGGCCAAACCGGATGAAGTCGTTTCCGGCGGCTCACTCTCGCGCGTAATATTCCCTCAGGATATTCGCAACTGCACCAAGTGCCATATCTCGTCGAGTTGGAATGAAAAACCTTCCCGCGTCGCCTGCCTGGCCTGCCATGACAGCGATGTGGCTCAGGCGCACGCTACCATCATGACTGCGGATCCGACACTGGTCGATCCATGGAGTGGCGATGAAAGGGAGACCTGTACCCTCTGCCACGGCGCCAAGTCAGACTTCAGCGCGGCAAAGGTCCACTCCATATCCAATCCTTATGTGCCGCCGTATCTGCGGGCGCCCAGACCCGATCCGGAGTAATTAATAGTGTTCAATTCACAGGCGGAGATGATTCGGTTCTTCTCCGCCTTTTTCATGTACAGCATTGCTTCTTGAAGGCCGCTTGAGTTTTGATCCCGCCTACGACGACGTGGACATCTAGCGCGGAATTTGTTAAGCTGCGCGCATCATGAAAATCCTGTATCTCTCCATCCTGCTCGTCGTGGCTTGCGCGGCGCAGGCCGCGGACAAAATCTGGCTCTCCTCCCTGGACTTGGCCAAAGTGACACAAGGCTGGGGCACCGCTCAGGCGGACCAGTCGGTGACCCAAACACCATTGAGCGTTGGCGGTCTGAAATTCGCACACGGCGTGGGCACACACGCGGAAAGCAGGATTTATGTCGAGTTGAACGGCGGAACCGAGGCATTCAGCGCCTTGTGCGGCGTGGACGACAATGCAAAGAGCGCAGGCTCCGCCATCGTCTTCCGCGTTTATGCAGATGGAATTCTCCTCTGGCACAGCCCCGAGTTGAAGAAGGGCGATCAGGCCGCACCCGTGAATCTACCACTGCGCGGCGTAAAAATGCTGACACTTCTCGCGCAATCGGTCAGCGGCGCCATCGACTTCTGCCACGCCGACTGGCTGACCGCGCAATTCGCCGTGACCGGAGAAACGCCACGGACCGTTTTTGCCCCGATCGAGGAAGCCGTGATCCTCACCCCGAAGCCCTCGCCCAAACCCAGGATCAATGGCCCGAAAATATTCGGCGTGCGCCCGGGTTCGCCGTTCCTCTATAAAATTCCCGCCACCGGCGAAAGGCCTTTGCGCTACGCGGTCTCCGATCTGCCGAAAGGTTTGAGCGTGGACGAAACCACGGGAATCATCTCGGGAACCGTGGCCAAGGCGGGCGATTATTGGGTCACCTTCAAGGTGTCCAACAACCTGGGAGCCGCCCGCAGCAAATTCAAGATTGCCTGTGGCCAGACCCTGGCCCTGACACCGCACATGGGCTGGAACAGTTGGTATGTGTGGGAAGGCCATGTCACCGACAAGATCATGCGCGAGGCGGCCGACGCCATGGAGCGCAGCGGCATGATCGATCACGGCTACATGTATGTGAATATTGACGATTGCTGGGCGGTCAAGCCCGGCTCGGATGATGCCTCGCTGGGAGGCGAACCGCGCGACGCCCAGGGTCGCATCAACTCAAACCGGCGTTTCCCTGACATGAAGGCCCTGACCGATTACATTCACACCAAGGGACTCAAGGCGGGTATTTACACCTCGCCTGGACCAACGACCTGCGCCGGACACCTGGGCGCCTGGGAACACGAGGCCCTTGATGCGCAGCGCTACGCGGAATGGGGATTCGATTTTCTCAAACACGATTGGTGTTCCTATGGTAGCATCGCCAAGGGCGGCACGGTGGCCGATTTCCGTAAACCCTACGACGTCATGGGCCGCCTGCTCAAGGAGCAAAAGCGCGACATCGTTCTCAACCTCTGCCAGTATGGAATGGGGAACGTATGGGAATGGGGCAAGAGCACCGGCGGTCATAGCTGGCGCACCGCCGGCGATCTGGGCCTGTCCTTTGAAGGCATTGGCACGGGAATATTCCGCGACGGCTTCGATGTGTATTCACGAAACGACTTGCACCGCTTTGGAGGCCCCGGCGGTTGGAACGATCCCGATTATTTATTGCTCGGCTATCTGAGCAACTGGAAGGGGCAGACCGCCATGACCCCGCTCACCCCCAATGAGCAATACACCCATGTCTCGCTGTGGTCTCTTGTGGCGGCCCCGCTCATCTTCAGCGGCGACATCACGCGCATGGACGACTTCACCCTGAGCCTCCTCACCAACGACGAGGTGATCGAAGTCGATCAGGACAGCCTGGGCCGCCCCGGACGGCGCATCGCCAAGGATGGCGACCTCGAAGTCTGGAGCCGGGATTTGGAGGATGGCTCCAAGGCGGTTGGCCTGTTCAATCGCGGCGAGTTGACCACCGCGGTCACCGTCAAATGGACCGCCCTGGGGTTGAAGGGCAATCATGTTGTGCGCGACCTGTGGCGCCAGCAGGATTTGGGCTCATTCAACCAGGCCTTCCAGACCGCCGTGCCGCGTCACGGCGTGGTGCTGGTGAAGATCCGGTAAAGCAGGCGGACGCAAATGGGTTCTACCGATGCGTAAAACTCCGTCCCACTTCTGCGGGGACGGAGTCAGTGTCGGACGCTTATTTATTCCGCTCTTCGGAAGAGCCTCCAGTCCGTGGATTCGGAGTCTGTCTAACCCCGTTCCGCAAACACTGAACGGCCTTTTGCTCCTGCGCATCCAACTGCTCGAACAAACGTTTCGCCCGCAGATCAAATGAACGCGGTTGGTCATCTCCTTTAGGCCCGCCACTGCCGTTATGAAAACACCACCCTGCCGCGCCACCAGCCAAAGCCCCGCGCGCATCGGTCAGAAAATCTTCCGCCACAGGCTGCCAATTGCCGTAACCGCGGCGGAAAGGTTCCTGGTAGAGCACCGGCACTATGCGGCCCAAATCACGCATCCGGCTCAAATAATCCTTGGTCGTTGCCTCCGTTTGTTCAGGCGAACGTTTGTCCCGTGGCCGATGCGGGGCAATGAAATCAACGCCCACCGTCTTCAAATAACCGGCCAACTCCTCCGGTTCAATGTCACTACCGTGGGAGGCTGTCACCAGAAGATCGGGATCAAGCCGGCGCGCCAGTTGCCGAAGATCCTTCAATTCGTCCATGCTCGTAAATCGTTTGTCTCCGACATTCCTTTCGTTCGAGAGATCGAGATACCAGTTGCGGTGGGTTTTCAAGGCGGTTACGACCGTTTCCACCGCCCGACGATGTGCCACAAGCCCCAGCAATCGGGGTTGGCCCGCACCGCTGTCGCCCCGGGACAAGGTGACATCGACCAGCATTCCCCGCTGATCGCATTCCGCCACCAGCCACTGTAATCTGGCGAGAAAGGGTTCGCGCGCATTGCCGTCCGAATCGAAGGCGGACACATTATTTTCAGAAGCGCCCCAATTGGCCCAGACCCGAATCCAGTTGAAACCGTCTCGCTTCAGATCGCTCAAGTCCTGACGGACGAAGTGTTCAGGCGCTCCCAGACCGCCATAATAACTGGCGCCAAGCAGAAACGAGGCCTGGCCATTGACGGTAAATTGAGTGCCTTTGACACCAAGGACTGTGCGCCCACAAGCATCCCCGTCATCGCCAGGATTAGCCACTGTGGACTTCGGATCTGCCTGGGCGGGAGGCAAGCCCGCCAACACAAGGACAAGAACGACCAGCATGCGAAAGGAGATCACGGCACGACACGGTGAAAAACAGAAATCAGCAGCGCGAGATAATCTCATAATGCGCCCGCCTTCACTGCATATGGAACTCGCAATGGACATGGCATGGCCAATTCATGCTTGACATGCACCGCGATGTCAATAGTTATGATTACCCCCGAATCTTGATGACAAAGTCCAACCATATTCTCTAGAAACCAACCATTTCGTAACAACACTGGAGTTTGCACGCTGCATCAGGCGAATCATTATAACCGGGTGGCAAACAATTTCTCCGTGGGAAAGTTTGAACCGGTTCATTCTGTAACCCAAAGCCACTTCAAAAACAACCATTTTATACTTGCCATGAATGCATGCTCCGGTTTATTATGCGCTCAATCTTCCACTGGAAACCCCGGTTTGATTCCGGTGTTTTGATTGGAGACCATAACCACGGTTGGCCGGCCCGACCATTTGCTGCATACCAATATGAGAACATGCTCTTACTGCGGTGCCGATTTTCAGGACGACGTCGTCGAGTGTCCCATCGACCACACCCCGCTCGTCGCGGACTCTGTCGCTGCTGCGGCAAGCGGTCCCAATCCCGATCGACCAACGTATGAGTTCGCACCACTATCGCCGCAGGACAGCCAGAAGGACTTTGTGACCCTCGTAACATGCGAAACGCTTGGAGCAGCGGACATGATTGTGAGCAGACTGCGTTCAGCGGGGATTACAGCCTTTATTCCCGACGAGTATTTGATGCAGACCATCGGGTTCAACCTGAACACCTTTGGATACGTTCGCATCCAGACCACTCCCCGTGATTATGAGAGAGCCAGAGCGCTGCTGGAGGATCAAAAATCGGAGGTCTGATACATCACATGCAAATCACCATGACATCGAAAGAAATATTCAAACTCGCCGTCCGCCTTCTCGGCTTGGGTTTCCTTTATCACGGATTGATCGGGCTGCCGGTGGCCATCCCGATGTTCTTCTCCAGCGCCGCCAGCAATTCATTCGTTGCCGTCCTCATGCTTTGCTGGCCGCTTCTCGTGGCCTACTGGCTCTTGCGCGGCGCGCCGCTCCTGGTGCGCATTGCTTATCCAGAGGCGGTTGAGCGTTCGTAATGAATACGATTTTTTGACGCTTCGCGCCGTTTCCGCCTTAATTTTTATTGAAGGTCCGAGTCCCGTCGGCCGCCGCTATTGCCCCGCATTATTCTTCGTGAAGGCGCTCACGGATTTGACATGGGCCAGTTTGGCCATGTCCATCACTTTGACGATCTGACCGAAAGGTGCGTCTGTGTCCGCGCGGATGGCGAGAGTGAGCTGGGGATTCTTCGCCACGCGACTCATCAATTCACTCTGTAGGCGATCTGCCGTGACCGGATCGGTATTGAGATACAAGTATGGAGCCTGTTTGGCAATCGTGACCACCAGAGGGCTGTTTTCAGACGCGCCGGGTTTGCCCTGTTTGGATTCGGGCAGGGCCAGTTTGAGCGCGGGCTGCTGCTTGAATGTGGTCGATACCATCAGAAAGATCAGGAGCACGATCAGGATGTCGATCAACGAAATGATGATGATCGTGGGCGCGGTACGCCGCTTGCGCGTGATAAATTTCATGGCCTAGGCCTTGACCTTTTTTTTCTTGTAAAGCCGCCGCAGGAATTCATCGAGCATGCGCTCCATTTCCACGGCCATGGTCTCCACTTTCTTGTTGTAATAACTCCAGGCGATCAGCGATGGAATGGCGATGAGCAGGCCGGTCAGCGTGGTGTTCAACGCGATGGCGATGCCTTTGGCAACAACGGTGTTATCGTTCAATCCGGCGCGGGCCAGGTCGCCGAAGAGCGTGATCAAACCGTGAATGGTGCCAACCAGTCCGAGCAGCGGGGCGATGCCCACGATGATTTCGAGAATGACCAGTCCGCGCTCGAGCAGCAGCACCTCATGGCGGGCCTGCGTCTGCACGGCGTCCGACGCCTCGGCCTTGGCGGATCCCAGGTGTTCCATGGCGATCAGCAGCAACCGGCTCAACGCCGAGGGCTGGGCCTGACAAATGTTGCGGAAGCGGCCGAGGTCCTCGGGATCATGGCAGTGCTGCATGGCTTCCTCAACGGCAGGGGGAATGACCTTGGGCCAGCGCAACGCGAGACCCCGTTCGATGATGAAAGCCACGGCCACAACAGAGGTCAGGACCAGAAAAAACATGAATGGTCCGCCAGCTCTTAAGAATTCCCACATAATAATTGTTTATAATAACGGGCTAGTTAATCAGCGAAAAGACAGAATTCATTTCATTCATAATAAAAGGTGAAACGCACATCGCGGTAATTCGAATGCAGCATCCTCTTCATGTCGGCGGGCCACGGAGCGTAGGGCGCCGGATCCAGCACGGCCCGTTGGCAGACCAGTCCCAGTAATTCGCCCACGTCATTGTCGGACACCTGCATCACCGTGATGCGCCCGTCCTGCATCAGTCGAAAATCCAGCACCACCTTGCCCGTGCGTCCACGCGTGTAGTCATTCTGGTCAAGCAAATCGAACCAGCGCTGCTGGATGGCCGCGATGATCGCCGCGTCATACGCCCCAAACGGGGTTGCCTTGACATCCAGCGAGGACATCGTGGCCCGGCGTTTCACACCACCGTCCTGCTTGGATTTCTCGCCAATGAGCACCCCTTTTTGCGCCAGCGCCGCCGCAATTGTGCGCGGACGCACGCGCGGTTCCGGGCTTGCGGTTGCAGGCGCGGATGGTTGAGCGGCCGGAGGCGCGCCTGCCGGTTTCGGTTGGGCCGAGGCAATATCCATATCGCCGGGCTTGGGACCGGGTGTGACCTCTTCCTGCGCAACCGCAGGCTGGGGTTTCACCTCTGGCTTGGCCTCGGCCACGGTGGGCTCGAGCGGTTTTGGCGTCTCGGGCGTGGGCTTGAGGGGATCCGGCTTGGGGGTTGGAGCTGGCTGAAGCTTGGAAACATCAAGAGTCTTGGTGACCTTGGTTTGTTTGCCCTCGATTTTAGGGTCCTCCGTCTCTTTGACGGGGTCAGGATTCGCCGCCGTCGAATTGCGCGAGGAATAATACTTGGCCTCTTTGGGCGGCGTCACCACCGTTTGAACAGGATCCACCTCCACAAAGAGCAGCGGTGTTTCGTGCATGCTGGCAAGGTCCTGTTCCTTGTTCTTTTTGCTCTGCTCGGCGGACGTGCGCATGCTTTCAATTACCGCCTCGGAGAGCCAGGCGGGAATTGCGGTCGTCTGCCACAGGCCCATCGACCGTCCGATCTCGATTCCGCTGAACAAAATGAAATGGAAGGCCAATGAAAGTGCAAACGCCCGGACAAGTGAGTTTGTCCAGGCGCGCCACAAATCCAATGACTGGCCCGCTCTAATCATTCATTCATAGAATGCCTCGCCTCGGTTCCATCGCAACTGAAAAGAGAGGGCATTTGAAGCACAGGGTGCGCGCCAGAACATTTCTTCAAGACAATTAACCCAAAAAACCTCTCCACAAAAGCGGGTGATCTCCAAACGTTAGCTTTGAAATATCTTTCCCTTCCCATTTCGCGCATTTCGTGGTTCATATCGACTTCTTACCGCCGTTCCCCATTCCAAGTTTCATTGACACCTCACAAAATATTTCATCCATTGATTCCCATGAAACCACCGCAGACCATATCCCGGTTAGCGCAGTTCACCCCAGGTGTCCTCCTGGCCTTACTCATTCTCATTTTTTCATTGATGCCAGTCGCCTTCAGCCACGCTGCGGCCTCGGCCACCACCAATGCCACCAGCGTCAATCAGGTCATCGTCGTGTTCAAAACCCACTTCGACATCGGATACACCGACATGGCCAGCAACGTCGTTCAGCGCTATCGCACCACCATGATGGATGCCGCCCTGAAAGTGGTGGACCAGAATCGGCTTCTTCCCAGGGAGCAGCAATTCGTCTGGACCGTTCCTGGATGGCCGATGACCAAGATCCTCGAGGACTGGCCAGGGCAGACGCCCGACCGCAAGCAACGCATTCTCCAAGCCATGCAGGACGGACGCTTCATGGTTCACGCCCTGCCCTTCTCCACCCATACCGAATTGCTCGAACTCGAAGACCTGGTCCGTGGACTCGGCTATTCCTCGCGTTTGTCCCGGTCGCTGCATCTGGAACTGCCGCGCGACGCCAAAATGACCGATGTCCCCTGCCATTCCTGGATTCTCCCAACCCTTTTGAAAAACGCCGGCGTCGATTTTCTCCATTTGGGTTGCAACGCCGCCAGCAGTTCACCACTCGTGCCCCCGTTGTTTTGGTGGCAGGGACCCGATGGTTCCCGTCTGCTCACCATGTACACGACGGAAGGCTACGGAACCGGTCTGGTTCCCCCACCCAACTGGCCGCACAAAACCTGGCTCGCCCTCATCCATACCGGCGATAACCACGGCCCGCCGACACCCGAAGAGGTCAAGGACGTCCTTGATCGAGCTGCCAAAGAATGTCCCGGAGTGAAAATCCGCATTGGACGCCTCTCAGACTTTTCCGACGCGCTCCTCGCCGAAAAACCGAACCTGCCCATCGTTCGCGGCGACATGCCCGACACTTGGATTCACGGTCCCATGTCCGATCCCGCAGGTGCCAAACTGGCCCGCAATTTCCGCCCGGAAATCACTTCAGCAGAAGCCCTTCACACACAATTATTGGCCTGGGGCATTCCGAGGCCCTCCATCGGCACAACAATCGCCAACTCCTACGAGGAAAGCCTGCTCTATGGCGAACATACTTGGGGCGGTGCCTTTACCTGGATGTATGGCAAATACCAATTGAAATTCGGCAACTCCTGGCGCGCCGACCGCGCTGCGGGCCGCTTCGATCGCATTGAATCCTCCTGGGACGAACACACCGCCCACATCCAGAATGTCACCAATTTAATCGCGCCGCTACTGCGATCCGACCTCGAATCACTCGCCCAATCCGTTCAAGCCCAAGGCTATAGAATTGTGGTCTATAACCCCCTACCCTGGAAACGTTCCGACCTCGTCAGCGTTCCGGCCTCGTCAAAAGCCATCGCGGCCCTCAAAGCCGTCGATGGCCGGGAAGTGTGCCCAACGACCTTCGCAGACAATGCGCTTCAATTCATTGCACACGATATTCCGGCTATGGGATACCGCACCTTTGTGCCAATAAAAGCGGAACTCGCTCCATCCCATATTTCCGTGGATTCTCCGGCAGGGACCATGGAAAATGCCTGGTTTAGAATTGCCCTGGATCCTTCGCATGGAACGATTCGGTCTCTGGTCGATAAAAAATCCGGTCGCGAGCTTGTCAATCCCTCTGCCAATTATGGTTTTGGGCAATATCTCTATCAGCGGTTCGACCACGATCAGGTGCAGTCGTATGTCAAAGCCTATGTAAAAATCGACGCAGAATGGGGCACCAACGAACTGGGCAAACCGAGTCTGCCTCCAGCCTCCGAGATCCATGGCGTGAACGTTTCACCGGGCACTTTTTCCATGCATATCGAGCAAACACCCATTTCCGCGATTGCCATCAAGGAGTCGGTGGCCGATTCCACCCTCGCCCATGCAACCACCACGCGCGTGATTATGTATCGCAACCTGCCCTATGTGGACCTGGAAATCACGCTCCACAACAAACCCTTTGACCCCTGGCCTGAGGCCGGATGGCTTTGCCTGCCATTCAATATCGACCAACCGGAATTTAAATTGGGCCGCCTCGGTTCCATCGTAAATCCGTCCATGGATATCATTCCCGGCTGCAATTTTGACATTCTTGCCCTGAACACAGGAATGACCATTCAAGACCGTAGCGGTCGCGGCATCGGACTATGCCCAATGGACAACCCACTGGTCAGCCTTGGCGAACCGGGATGTTACCAATATTCGAAATACTATTCTCCAAAAGCGCCCAATGTTTTCGTGAATCTCTTCAATAATCAGTGGAGCACAAACTTCCGCCTCTGGAATCAAGGCACATGGACCTCGCGAATACGCATCTGGACAGTGAATGGTGAAAATTCCGAAAAATCCCTGATCACCCCATCAGAAGAATCACGCCAACCCTTGTTGGCTGCGACTGCAGAAAACAGCGGTGGCAAATCACCTGTAACTCAGACCGGATTGGAACTATCCCAGCGCGGGATAAAAATCACCGCCTTTGGCCCTAACCCAGATGGCGATGGCATTGTCTTACGGCTCTGGGAAATGGCCGGTTATTCGGGAAAATGCCAGGTGCGCCTGCCAAGGGGTGCGACTGGACTTGATTTGAATTACGCAGAACCGGTTGATCTGCGTGGTTCTGTCAATGGACCGCGCATTACCATCAAGAACGGCTCATTTCAGGCAACCCTGAAACCCTTTGCGCCAAGTAGCTATGTATTGAGCCGTTAAACGCTAAAACGGCTCGGCACACTCGTCATGGAAGGCGTTTGCGAACACGCTCAATCTTCGTGGCCTTGCCCGTTTCGTTGTCGATCTCCACGATGACTCCCTGCAACTCAATCGAGCCTTCAGCCACAGGAAAACGTTGCGGCAGGCAAGTCATGAACCTCTTGATGACAGGCCCGATTTGCCGGCCGAGAACACTTTCCTGCGGTCCAGTAAATCCCGCGTCGCACAAAAATGCCGTGCCCCCTGGAAAAATCTGTTCATCCGCAGTTTGCACATGCGTGTGAGTTCCAATAACCGCACTGACCTGGCCATCCAGAAAACGCGCAATGGCAATTTTCTCCGAAGTCGCCTCCGCATGAATATCGACCAGAATATTCTGCGTCAAGGCGCGCAATCGGGCCACTTCCTGCTGAATAACCACGAAGGGATTCTCCAAAGCCTGCATGAAAACCCGTCCTTGAACATTGATGACGGCCAGGCGGGTAAATGGATCCTTCTCAAGTAGAATACTACCGTGCCCCGGAGCTTCCGGCGGATAATTAATTGGCCTGAGCAGGCGGGGCTCCTGAACGATCCACCCCATGGACTCCTTTTGATCCCAGATATGATCACCGCTCGTGATGACATCCACACCTGAATCCAGCAGCGAACTGCCCGTCTTGATCGTGATGCCGGATCCCCCGGCAATATTCTCCCCATTGGCAACCACCCAATCCAGACCCAGGTCACGGCGCATCGTGGGAACCAGCGTTTGGACTGCCCTGCGTCCCGGCTCACCAACGACGTCGCCAATAAAAAGAATTTTCACTCGACTCAATGTGGCCTGTTTGCCGCAGGCAGTAAAATAAAAAAGCCGGACATATTATTGTCCGGCTTGATTAATAAAAGATTTGGCGACAACCTACTCTCGCACGAGCTATACAAGTACTACCATCGGCAAGGCTGTGTTTGACGGCCGAGTTCGGGATGGGATCGGGTCGGACCACAGCTTTATGGTCACCAAAAAAGTGTTATAAAGAACCACAGGTTCTCTGAAAACTATACATGGGGATATTGGGTCAAACTACCCTGATACTGAGAAATTGATCATTTTGTTGTATTAGATCAAGCCTCACGACCGATTAGTATTAGTCCGCTGAACGTCTTGCGACGATTACACGCCTAACCTATCAACCCGGTGGTCTACCGGGGGTCTTTAGGGTCTTGCGACCGGGAAACAATATCTTGGGAGGAGCTTGGCGCTTAGATGCTTTCAGCGCTTATCTCTTCCGCACATGGCTACGCAGCGCTGCTCCTGACGGAACAACTGCCACACCAGAAGTGCGTCATTCTCGGCCCTCTCGTACTAGAGAATGAACCCCTCAAGTTTCCTGCGCCCACAGTGGATAAGGACCGAACTGTCTCACGACGTTCTGAACCCAGCTCGCGTACCGCTTTAACCGGCGAACAGCCGGACCCTTGGGACCTTCTCCAGCCCCAGGATGCGATGAGCCGACATCGAGGTGCCAAACCAATTCGTCGATATGAACTCTTGGAATTGATCAGCCTGTTATCCCTAGCGTACCTTTTGTCCGTTGAGCGATGGCAATTCCACATTAAACCATCGGATCATTTGGGCCTGCTTTCGCATCTGCTCGACTTGTTGGTCTCGCAGTTAACCTGGCTTCTACCCATACGCTCGACGCATGGTTGCAAACCATGCTGAGCCAAGCTTAGCGCTCCTCCGTTACAATTTGGGAGGAAACCGCCCCAGTCAAACTGACCTGCAGGCAATGTCCCTCAACTGGCTAACAGTGTGAGGTTAGAATCCTAATTAACAAAGAGTGGTGTTTCACATTTCGACTCCGCCGCAACCTAAGCCGCGGCCTCAACGTCTCCCACCTACGCTACGCATCATTAATCAGAACCCAATACCAGCTTACAGTAAAGGTGCATAGGGTCTTTCCGTCCTACTGCGGGTAGGCGGCATCTTCACCGCCATTACAATTTCGCTGAGATCCTCTCCGAGACAGCGGTTCAGTCGTTACACGATTCGTGCAGGTCGGAACTTACCCGACAAGGAATTTCGCTACCTTAGGACCGTTATAGTTACGGCCGACATTCACGGGGACTTTGAAAACGAGCCTCGCCTTGCGGCTAACAAGTCATCTTGATCTTTCCGCATTGGTCACGTGTCACACCCTATACGTTGTTTTAACAACTTGGCAGAGTGCTGTGTTTTTGTTAAACAGTCGCTAAACCCAATTTACTGTGGCCTGGCTTGCGCCAGGCACCCCTTCTCCCGAAGTTACGGGGCTATTTTGCAGAGTTCCTTAGAGAGGTTTCTCTCACGCGCCTTAGAATATTCATCTCACCCACCTGTGTCGGTTTACGGTACGGGCCGCCTGGGAAACATATGACCGCTTTTCTAGGCAGATTGTCCGGTGATGCGCTTCGACCGAAGTCTAAGCTCTGTCTTTCGATGACATAATCACTTTTCTCTCTGCGTCACAATCACACTACGCCCAAGCAGGCTCGGGAATATTAACCCGATTCGCATCGATTACGCCTTACGGCCTCATCTTAGCACCCGGCTAACCCTGGAAGGACGAACCTAGCCCAGGAAACCTTAGGTTTACGGCGACCAGAATTCTCATCTGGTTTATCGCTACTCATGTCTGCATTCTCACTTCCAAGCGCTCCACCGTCCCTTTCGGTTCGGCTTCGCCGCACTTGGAACGCTCTCCTACCACTATTGGCGGACGAATCCGCCAACAATCCGCAGCTTCGGCATACCATTTATCGCCAATCATTTTCGGCGCGACATCGCTCGATGAGTCAGCTATTACGCACTGTTTAAATGATGGCTGCCTCTAAGCCAACATCCTCACTGTCTGTGCAACGTCACATCCTTTCCACTCAATGGTATTTGGGCGCCTTATCTGGCGGTCTGGACTGTTATCCTCTCGGCCACGAAGCTTATCCCTCGCAGCCTGACTGCTGGATTAATGGGATCCATGGAATTCGGAGTTTGATTGGTTTTGGCAACCTGGTAGGGTCCCTAAGCCATCCAGTGCTCTACCTCCATGGAGTACTTATCCAACGCTAGCCCTCAAACTATTTCGGAGAGAACCAGCTATCACGGGGTTTGATTAGTCTTTCGCTCCTACTCTCAAGTCATCTCAGAATTTTTCAACATTCACGAGTTCGGTCCTCCACCATGTTTTACCATGGTTTCAACCTGCTCAAAAGTAGATCACCTCCGCTTCGGGTCTATTGCCAGCGACTAAACGCACATTTCGTACTCGCTTTCGCTTCGCCTCCGTTCCAGAAGAACTTAAGCTGGCCACTGACAATAACTCGCAGACTCATTATGCAAAAGGCAGGCAGTCACCCATTTCTGGGCTCCTACACATTGTAAGCAGACGGTTGCAGGTACTATTTCACTCCCCTAACAGGGGTTCTTTTCACCTTTCCCTCGCGGTACTTGTTCACTATCGGTTGCCAAGGAGTATTTAGCCTTATCCCGTGGTCGGGACGGATTCATGCGGGGTTTCACGTGCACCGCATTACTTGGGATACCTCTAGGCGGCTTCAGACTTCGCATACCCGACTGTCACGGTCTATGGTCGCTTTTTCCACAGCGTTATGCTCGTCCTTCACCTGCCATGTCAAGGTCCCGCTACCCCGGAGAGACAAGTCCCTCCGGTTTGGGCTCTTCCGCTTTCGCTCGCCACTACTTACGGAATCATTTCATTTTATATTCCTGGGGTTACTGAGATGTTTCACTTCACCCCGTGTCGCTTGATTGGACTATGAATTCATCCAATCATAACCGCGTATTAATGCGGCTGGGTTGTCCCATTCGGAGATTCACGGATCAAAGCCTGCTTGCGGCTCCCCGTGACTTATCGCAACTTACTACGTCCTTCATCGCCTCTTGGCACCAAGGCATTCACCGTCTGCTCTTAGTAGCTTGATCAAAAAAATATCTATCGGTTCGTTAGAAACACAATAGAACTCAGCTCACTGTAATTTTACCCTTATTACTATCTTACCATGTATAGTTGTCAAAGAACCTGGCCGGATTGCTCCGGTCAAAAATCGTGCGGTGGAGGAGATGGTGGGCCTGACTGGACTTGAACCAGTGACCCTGCGCTTATCAAGCGCATGCTCTAACCAACTGAGCTACAGGCCCGCTTGGCTGAACTCTCCCTGCCCGCTTCGGGCCCCTGGTGGAGCTGAGGAGAGTCGAACTCCCGACATTCTGCTTGCAAAGCAGACGCTCTACCACTGAGCTACAGCCCCTTCCCCGGCCTTTTAACGCCAGAGGGTTTCGCCCTCACCCGACAGGTTTGCAAAGAACTCCCCAAAACCCTTTTAAAAATTGAATTGTGCGATAAGCGAGCCCTCTCCAAAACTTGCGTCATGGTTCGAACTTTGCATCCGGTTTTTACCCCGGATACTGCTTCTCCTTAGAAAGGAGGTGATCCAGCCGCAGGTTCCCCTACGGCTACCTTGTTACGACTTCATCCCAATCACCGTCCATACCTTCGGCAACTGTCTCCTTGCGGTTGACTTGCTGACTTCGGGTACAAATGGCTTTCATGATGTGACGGGCGGTGTGTACAAGGCCCGGGAACGTATTCACGGCGCCGTATCTGATGCGCCATTACTAGCGATTCCAGCTTCACGCCGGCGAATTGCAGCCGACGATCTGAACTGAGCCCGGTTTTAAGGGATTTGCTCCACCTTGCGGTATTGCATCCTTCTGTACCGGGCATTGTAGTACGTGTGCAGCCCTGGCCGTAAGGGCCATCCTGACTTGACGTCATCCCCACCTTCCTCCTCATTAAAATGAGGCAGTCTGTCCAGAGTGCTCCGGGCTCTCGCCCGGGTGGCAACAGGACATAAGGGTTGCGCTCGTTGCGGGACTTAACCCAACATCTCACGACACGAGCTGACGACAGCCATGCAGCACCTGTGTAAGCTTCCCTTGCGGGATCATCGGACTTTCATCCTTTTACCACCTACATGTCAAGGCCAGGTAAGGTTCTTCGCGTTGCATCGAATTAAGCCACATACTCCACCGCTTGTGCGGGCCCCCGTCAATTTCTTTGAGTTTTAATCTTGCGACCGTACTTCCCAGGCGGCACATTTAACGCGTTAGCTTCGCCACGAAGGGGTTCGAATCCCCTCACGGCAAATGTGCACCGTTTACGGCTAGGACTACCAGGGTATCTAATCCTGTTTGCTCCCCTAGCTTTCGTGCCTCAGTGTCAGGAGTCGTCCAGAGACTCGCTTTCGCCACTGGTGTTCCTCTCGATATCTACGCATTTCACTGCTACACCGAGAATTCCAGTCTCCCTTCCGACCCTCCAGCAATGTAGTATTTAGTGCAGTTTCCGAGTTGAGCTCGGAGATTTCACACCAAACTTACACCACCACCTACGCACCCTTTACGCCCAGTGAATCCGAACAACGCTTGGGACCTCTGTATTACCGCGGCTGCTGGCACAGAGTTAGCCGTCCCTTCCTCTTTCGCTACAATCAGCTCCTTACGTGTTGGGTAAGGAGGTTTGTTCGCAAATGACAGGGGTTTACAGGCCGAAGCCCTTCATCCCCCACGCGGCGTCGCTCCATCAGGCTTTCGCCCATTGTGAAAAATTCTCGACTGCTGCCACCCGTAGGTGTCTGGACCGTGTCTCAGTTCCAGTGTGGCTGGTCGTCCTCTCAGACCAGCTACCCGTCTTAGCCTTGGTGGGCCGTTACCTCACCAACTAGCTGATAGGCCGCGGGCTTATCAAGAAGCGTCAGGCCTTGCGGTCCCCAACTTTAACCATCGGAAGATGTCTCCCAACGGTTGCATTCGGTATTAGTTCGCCTTTCAGCGAATTATCCCCAACTTCTCGGCAAATTGCCCACGTGTTACGCACCCTTGCGCCACTCCAACTCCAGAATATTGCTACCCTGAAATCATCGTTCGACTTGCATGTCTTATCCACGCCGCCAGCGTTCGTTCTGAGCCAGAATCAAACTCTCCGTTTAAAAAACGTTAGTCGATTCACCAAATCCTATAGACTTGGATTTATTAACTATGATTAAAATCTCAAAAACCATTCGGCTTGCGCCTCCTGGCCTTTGAGGGGCTCTAACTTATCGCACAATTCAATTTTCAAAGAGCTTTAGGCGTTTCCACCCAAAAATCCCCGTCTCTCTCGAGACGACAAAACCACGTCCTGGTCTTTCTTACCAGTTAACCTGGATCCATTCAAGAGCGCCCACTCTACCCTTCCCGCTCTTCCTGTCAATTCTATTTCAAACTTTTCTTTCGCGCCCGTTTGAAGCAAAGGCGCTAAATTCAAAAGCCGGGCTGCTTTCTCCGGCTTGATTAATAAAAGATTTGGCGACAACCTACTCTCGCACGAGCTATACAAGTACTACCATCGGCAAGGCTGTGTTTGACGGCCGAGTTCGGGATGGGATCGGGTCGGACCACAGCTTTATGGTCACCAAAAAAGTGTTATAAAGAACCACAGGTTCTCTGAAAACTATACATGGGGATATTGGGTCAAACTACCCTGATACTGAGAAATTGATCATTTTGTTGTATTAGATCAAGCCTCACGACCGATTAGTATTAGTCCGCTGAACGTCTTGCGACGATTACACGCCTAACCTATCAACCCGGTGGTCTACCGGGGGTCTTTAGGGTCTTGCGACCGGGAAACAATATCTTGGGAGGAGCTTGGCGCTTAGATGCTTTCAGCGCTTATCTCTTCCGCACATGGCTACGCAGCGCTGCTCCTGACGGAACAACTGCCACACCAGAAGTGCGTCATTCTCGGCCCTCTCGTACTAGAGAATGAACCCCTCAAGTTTCCTGCGCCCACAGTGGATAAGGACCGAACTGTCTCACGACGTTCTGAACCCAGCTCGCGTACCGCTTTAACCGGCGAACAGCCGGACCCTTGGGACCTTCTCCAGCCCCAGGATGCGATGAGCCGACATCGAGGTGCCAAACCAATTCGTCGATATGAACTCTTGGAATTGATCAGCCTGTTATCCCTAGCGTACCTTTTGTCCGTTGAGCGATGGCAATTCCACATTAAACCATCGGATCATTTGGGCCTGCTTTCGCATCTGCTCGACTTGTTGGTCTCGCAGTTAACCTGGCTTCTACCCATACGCTCGACGCATGGTTGCAAACCATGCTGAGCCAAGCTTAGCGCTCCTCCGTTACAATTTGGGAGGAAACCGCCCCAGTCAAACTGACCTGCAGGCAATGTCCCTCAACTGGCTAACAGTGTGAGGTTAGAATCCTAATTAACAAAGAGTGGTGTTTCACATTTCGACTCCGCCGCAACCTAAGCCGCGGCCTCAACGTCTCCCACCTACGCTACGCATCATTAATCAGAACCCAATACCAGCTTACAGTAAAGGTGCATAGGGTCTTTCCGTCCTACTGCGGGTAGGCGGCATCTTCACCGCCATTACAATTTCGCTGAGATCCTCTCCGAGACAGCGGTTCAGTCGTTACACGATTCGTGCAGGTCGGAACTTACCCGACAAGGAATTTCGCTACCTTAGGACCGTTATAGTTACGGCCGACATTCACGGGGACTTTGAAAACGAGCCTCGCCTTGCGGCTAACAAGTCATCTTGATCTTTCCGCATTGGTCACGTGTCACACCCTATACGTTGTTTTAACAACTTGGCAGAGTGCTGTGTTTTTGTTAAACAGTCGCTAAACCCAATTTACTGTGGCCTGGCTTGCGCCAGGCACCCCTTCTCCCGAAGTTACGGGGCTATTTTGCAGAGTTCCTTAGAGAGGTTTCTCTCACGCGCCTTAGAATATTCATCTCACCCACCTGTGTCGGTTTACGGTACGGGCCGCCTGGGAAACATATGACCGCTTTTCTAGGCAGATTGTCCGGTGATGCGCTTCGACCGAAGTCTAAGCTCTGTCTTTCGATGACATAATCACTTTTCTCTCTGCGTCACAATCACACTACGCCCAAGCAGGCTCGGGAATATTAACCCGATTCGCATCGATTACGCCTTACGGCCTCATCTTAGCACCCGGCTAACCCTGGAAGGACGAACCTAGCCCAGGAAACCTTAGGTTTACGGCGACCAGAATTCTCATCTGGTTTATCGCTACTCATGTCTGCATTCTCACTTCCAAGCGCTCCACCGTCCCTTTCGGTTCGGCTTCGCCGCACTTGGAACGCTCTCCTACCACTATTGGCGGACGAATCCGCCAACAATCCGCAGCTTCGGCATACCATTTATCGCCAATCATTTTCGGCGCGACATCGCTCGATGAGTCAGCTATTACGCACTGTTTAAATGATGGCTGCCTCTAAGCCAACATCCTCACTGTCTGTGCAACGTCACATCCTTTCCACTCAATGGTATTTGGGCGCCTTATCTGGCGGTCTGGACTGTTATCCTCTCGGCCACGAAGCTTATCCCTCGCAGCCTGACTGCTGGATTAATGGGATCCATGGAATTCGGAGTTTGATTGGTTTTGGCAACCTGGTAGGGTCCCTAAGCCATCCAGTGCTCTACCTCCATGGAGTACTTATCCAACGCTAGCCCTCAAACTATTTCGGAGAGAACCAGCTATCACGGGGTTTGATTAGTCTTTCGCTCCTACTCTCAAGTCATCTCAGAATTTTTCAACATTCACGAGTTCGGTCCTCCACCATGTTTTACCATGGTTTCAACCTGCTCAAAAGTAGATCACCTCCGCTTCGGGTCTATTGCCAGCGACTAAACGCACATTTCGTACTCGCTTTCGCTTCGCCTCCGTTCCAGAAGAACTTAAGCTGGCCACTGACAATAACTCGCAGACTCATTATGCAAAAGGCAGGCAGTCACCCATTTCTGGGCTCCTACACATTGTAAGCAGACGGTTGCAGGTACTATTTCACTCCCCTAACAGGGGTTCTTTTCACCTTTCCCTCGCGGTACTTGTTCACTATCGGTTGCCAAGGAGTATTTAGCCTTATCCCGTGGTCGGGACGGATTCATGCGGGGTTTCACGTGCACCGCATTACTTGGGATACCTCTAGGCGGCTTCAGACTTCGCATACCCGACTGTCACGGTCTATGGTCGCTTTTTCCACAGCGTTATGCTCGTCCTTCACCTGCCATGTCAAGGTCCCGCTACCCCGGAGAGACAAGTCCCTCCGGTTTGGGCTCTTCCGCTTTCGCTCGCCACTACTTACGGAATCATTTCATTTTATATTCCTGGGGTTACTGAGATGTTTCACTTCACCCCGTGTCGCTTGATTGGACTATGAATTCATCCAATCATAACCGCGTATTAATGCGGCTGGGTTGTCCCATTCGGAGATTCACGGATCAAAGCCTGCTTGCGGCTCCCCGTGACTTATCGCAACTTACTACGTCCTTCATCGCCTCTTGGCACCAAGGCATTCACCGTCTGCTCTTAGTAGCTTGATCAAAAAAATATCTATCGGTTCGTTAGAAACACAATAGAACTCAGCTCACTGTAATTTTACCCTTATTACTATCTTACCATGTATAGTTGTCAAAGAACCTGGCCGGATTGCTCCGGTCAAAAATCGTGCGGTGGAGGAGATGGTGGGCCTGACTGGACTTGAACCAGTGACCCTGCGCTTATCAAGCGCATGCTCTAACCAACTGAGCTACAGGCCCGCTTGGCTGAACTCTCCCTGCCCGCTTCGGGCCCCTGGTGGAGCTGAGGAGAGTCGAACTCCCGACATTCTGCTTGCAAAGCAGACGCTCTACCACTGAGCTACAGCCCCTTCCCCGGCCTTTTAACGCCAGAGGGTTTCGCCCTCACCCGACAGGTTTGCAAAGAACTCCCCAAAACCCTTTTAAAAATTGAATTGTGCGATAAGCGAGCCCTCTCCAAAACTTGCGTCATGGTTCGAACTTTGCATCCGGTTTTTACCCCGGATACTGCTTCTCCTTAGAAAGGAGGTGATCCAGCCGCAGGTTCCCCTACGGCTACCTTGTTACGACTTCATCCCAATCACCGTCCATACCTTCGGCAACTGTCTCCTTGCGGTTGACTTGCTGACTTCGGGTACAAATGGCTTTCATGATGTGACGGGCGGTGTGTACAAGGCCCGGGAACGTATTCACGGCGCCGTATCTGATGCGCCATTACTAGCGATTCCAGCTTCACGCCGGCGAATTGCAGCCGACGATCTGAACTGAGCCCGGTTTTAAGGGATTTGCTCCACCTTGCGGTATTGCATCCTTCTGTACCGGGCATTGTAGTACGTGTGCAGCCCTGGCCGTAAGGGCCATCCTGACTTGACGTCATCCCCACCTTCCTCCTCATTAAAATGAGGCAGTCTGTCCAGAGTGCTCCGGGCTCTCGCCCGGGTGGCAACAGGACATAAGGGTTGCGCTCGTTGCGGGACTTAACCCAACATCTCACGACACGAGCTGACGACAGCCATGCAGCACCTGTGTAAGCTTCCCTTGCGGGATCATCGGACTTTCATCCTTTTACCACCTACATGTCAAGGCCAGGTAAGGTTCTTCGCGTTGCATCGAATTAAGCCACATACTCCACCGCTTGTGCGGGCCCCCGTCAATTTCTTTGAGTTTTAATCTTGCGACCGTACTTCCCAGGCGGCACATTTAACGCGTTAGCTTCGCCACGAAGGGGTTCGAATCCCCTCACGGCAAATGTGCACCGTTTACGGCTAGGACTACCAGGGTATCTAATCCTGTTTGCTCCCCTAGCTTTCGTGCCTCAGTGTCAGGAGTCGTCCAGAGACTCGCTTTCGCCACTGGTGTTCCTCTCGATATCTACGCATTTCACTGCTACACCGAGAATTCCAGTCTCCCTTCCGACCCTCCAGCAATGTAGTATTTAGTGCAGTTTCCGAGTTGAGCTCGGAGATTTCACACCAAACTTACACCACCACCTACGCACCCTTTACGCCCAGTGAATCCGAACAACGCTTGGGACCTCTGTATTACCGCGGCTGCTGGCACAGAGTTAGCCGTCCCTTCCTCTTTCGCTACAATCAGCTCCTTACGTGTTGGGTAAGGAGGTTTGTTCGCAAATGACAGGGGTTTACAGGCCGAAGCCCTTCATCCCCCACGCGGCGTCGCTCCATCAGGCTTTCGCCCATTGTGAAAAATTCTCGACTGCTGCCACCCGTAGGTGTCTGGACCGTGTCTCAGTTCCAGTGTGGCTGGTCGTCCTCTCAGACCAGCTACCCGTCTTAGCCTTGGTGGGCCGTTACCTCACCAACTAGCTGATAGGCCGCGGGCTTATCAAGAAGCGTCAGGCCTTGCGGTCCCCAACTTTAACCATCGGAAGATGTCTCCCAACGGTTGCATTCGGTATTAGTTCGCCTTTCAGCGAATTATCCCCAACTTCTCGGCAAATTGCCCACGTGTTACGCACCCTTGCGCCACTCCAACTCCAGAATATTGCTACCCTGAAATCATCGTTCGACTTGCATGTCTTATCCACGCCGCCAGCGTTCGTTCTGAGCCAGAATCAAACTCTCCGTTTAAAAAACGTTAGTCGATTCACCAAATCCTATAGACTTGGATTTATTAACTATGATTAAAATCTCAAAAACCATTCGGCTTGCGCCTCCTGGCCTTTGAGGGGCTCTAACTTATCGCACAATTCAATTTTCAAAGAGCTTTAGGCGTTTCCACCCAAAAATCCCCGTCTCTCTCGAGACGACAAAACCACGTCCTGGTCTTTCTTACCAGTTAACCTGGATCCATTCAAGAGCGCCCACTCTACCCTTCCCGCTCTTCCTGTCAATTCTATTTCAAACTTTTCTTTTACTTTTTTTTCGAACACACCAAATCGTTTTCCATTTCGATTCGCAGTATTCTCCTAAAAGCCCGGTCACTCTACCGTCATCACTCGGACTGTCAACTATCTTTGAAACTTTTTTTTCAGTTTCTTTCAGTCCCGTTTTCCTTGCGCCACCTCGCATACCGCGCCGTAACGTTGCGACAAGTTACGGAATCCTGCCGCGAGTGCAAGAGGTTTTTGAAGTATTTTTGATAACTTAGTTAAGTTGTTCATTTCCAATATAATAGAATTGATATGTTTTATTACAACCACCCGCTCTTCACCTAAAAGTTTACGCAAAGCCCAAAGATTTGTCCGCTCCGCCGCCCCTTTTTGCCCCCGTTCCATCAAAACCACCCTCCAATTCGCTATTTTGTGCGTCTTGAGCGCGTTAACCGTGAGCAAAACGTGATTAATCACCCCCAATTGATTGGGCGCCACAATACATACCGGGCAGCCAATCCCGACAATCACCTCCAATACCCCATAGCCTGTTGACAACGGAACCATCAGCCCACCAATGCCTTCCACCAAAAGAAGACGACTCTGCTGTGCCTGAATCTTAATATGTTCCAAGACAGCCTTCAAAGGGACCCCAAGCCTGCGCCCCCCCGCTGCCACCCAGGGTGCAAGCGGCTTCCTATAATACCACGGATTGATCTGCTCGAGATCCACAGCCCCAGCCTGCAGCCGCCATAGCACAAGCGCGTCCTCGCGATCTCCCGTGCAGAACGGCTTGAGCGCGCGAACCGCAATACCTTGCCGGGTTAAATGCGCGTACAGCAAGGAGGTCAACACCGTCTTACCCACTCCCGTGTCCGTTCCAGTGATAAATAATATATTGCCCATATGTATTTATATTACAATTAAGTCACGATATACTTAGCTTGCACAAACCCTCTCCATCCACTCGCAGACCTGCAGTCGAAACCCAGTGCGAAAGCAAATCCTAGCACAGCAAATCGCCTGTCGCGAGCCCCATTATCCTGCCCCGGCGCATCTCAACCACAGTCGCAACCACGTTCACCAACTCCCATTCTCAACGAACCCATCCAAGAGCGCCTCACCAACGCCTTCAATCTGCGCCACACATGCGTCGTTGTTCCAATTTCAAAAATCGTCCCGTTCATCCAGATCGCAACTGCCGCAGACTCTGCCTCGGACTTCTTCAAACCATCGGTCTCCGCATTCCCGCGACTGGCGAAGAGGTCAGCATCGGCGCTTTCTCAAGTTCTCGTAAAGGACGACTCGCCAGAAACCACCAATCGAATCTCAAGCAGGATCGCAAATGCATCGTGATTTGGCCGCAATCCGCATTGGAGCGAGCGAATATTTGCCGCATAATGTAAAACCCGGTTGCGCAGTGGCTTCTCTGGGTTATGTTGCTTACATGGACTGGCAGCAGATGACTTCAATTTTAATTGTAGTGGGAACCGTCACCCTTCTGGCTTGGCGTCAACTGCGCACAAGTAAATCCACTGCCCAGTCCGGCTGTGGCTGCGGTGATGCGTGCGGCAAACTTCGAAAAACCTACCCCTCCACTCCGCGCACTCCGCAACAGAATGATCACAGCCTGAATTCTGTTAAGAAATTTTAATTCAACACTCTTGCATTCCCAATCTCATTCCCCTAACTTCTCCGTGTTCTATGACCATCTGCAAAGTTAAGTCCTCATTGCAAATGGAGCACCGGATGGCGGCTGCTTCAAGCCGTCAGGCGTCTTCAGAAACCTGCTGGATTCCCAATACCGACGTCTATGCCACCACGGATGGCCTGGTCGTCAAAGTGGAAATCGCTGGCATCCGCCGGGAGGATCTCGAACTCACCGCCGAAGGCAACTACCTTAAAATTAGCGGCTTTCGCCCTGACGGATGCCGCTCTGGAAAGTGCCGCTTCCTGGTCATGGAAATCAATTATGGCGCCTTCGAAAGCGTGATAGAAATCCCCGCTGGTTACGATTTGGGCCGGGCTCGTGCGATTTATCAGAACGGTTTCCTTCGCATTGACGTCCCGAAACGCACAGTTTCAGAAACCAAAACCCACATTGTTCCCGTTTCCGGCGAAGAATCTTAAACCATTCATGCGGATTTCTCCTCGGCCGCCATCTTACCGAATAAAAGGGAATAATAGATGACACCGTCGGAAAGTGAATTAATCGACATTCTGGACGCGAATGCCGAAGATACGGATGCGACGCCACCTCGTGGACCGCAATCCCTGCCCGAAGTAATGCCAATTTTGGGCCTCTCAGACGTAGTCATCTTTCCCGGAATGACCGCGCCGCTATTGGTTGATTCCCAACAAAGCATTCGACTCATTGACGACGTCGTCGCTGGCGACCGTTTCTTAGTCCTGGTCCTCCAACGCAAGCCCGAGATCGACAATCCAGTGCCGGACGATCTATTTCCAAATGGCTGCGCAGCCCGCGTTCTAAAAATGCTCAAGTTCCCGGACAATACAATCCGGATTCTTGTCGAAGGCCTCAGGCGGGTCCAAATCCTGAAATACGAAGCCAACACACCTTACTTGCGCGCGCATGTCCAACCGCTCCAGGATATCCTGGAACCGGGATTGGAAATGGACGCCCTTTCCCGCACCTCCCATCGTCAGTTTGAAGATATCGTCAACCTGTCCCCCGCCCTTTCCGACCAAATTAAAGTCGCCGCCCTGAACACCGAAGATCCGGGCCGCCTCTCCGATCTGATTGCCGGAAATCTCAATCTCAATTTGGAGGAACGTCAAACCCTCCTCGCCACAAACAACATCAAAGAGCGTTTGACCCGCCTCGGTCCGCTCATGGCCCGCGAGCTTGAAGTTCTCAACCTCAGCAGCAAAATTCAGAAGGATGTGGCCAGTTCCATGTCCAAAAACCAGCGCGAATTCTATTTGCGCGAGCAAATGCGGGCCATTCAACGCGAATTGGGAGAGGAAGACTCGGCCTCGGCGGAAACGCAGACTCTCAAAGAACAAATCACCCGCAACAACCTCCCCGAAGAAGCCAGAATCGTGGCCCTGCGCGAACTGGACCGCCTCCAGCAAATCCCTCCCACGGTGGCCGAATACACCGTCACCCGCAATTACCTGGACTGGCTGATCAACCTGCCCTGGGCCAAATCCACCGACGACAAAGTGGACCTTAAAGAAGCCACGCGCATTCTCAACGCCCAACACTACGGCCTGACCAAGATCAAAGACCGGTTGCTCGAATTTATTGCCGTCATCAAACTCAAAAACAGCCTCAAAGGCCCGCTCCTTTGTCTCGTAGGCCCTCCAGGAGTTGGTAAAACCTCTCTTGGCATGAGCGTCGCGGATGCCTTGGGACGTAAATTTGCCCGCATTTCACTGGGTGGCATGCGCGATGAGGCAGAAATCAGGGGCCACCGCCGCACCTACGTCGGCGCCCTGCCCGGTCGGATCATCCAAAGCCTCCGCCGCGTGGAAAGCAACAATCCCGTCATCCTTCTCGATGAAATCGACAAGGTCGGCTCCGACTTTCGCGGCGATCCCTCGTCAGCTCTTTTGGAAGTTCTTGATCCGCAACAAAATAAAACGTTTACAGACCATTACATTGACCTCCCGTTCGACCTCTCGCGCGTCCTTTTTATCACCACGGCAAATTGGCTCGACCCGATCCATCCCGCATTGCGAGACCGCCTTGAAGTCATCGAACTGCCGAGTTATACCGTCGCTGAAAAGCTTCAAATTGCGCGCAGATATCTCGTTCCACGCCAATTAGATGAACACGGTTTATCGCGCAAATCCGTTAAATTCCCAGACCCCACTTTGCGCCGCGTCATTGAGGAATACACCCGTGAAGCGGGCGTGCGCCAATTGGAGCGCGAGGTTGCCAGCATGAGCCGTAAAGCCGCCCGCAAATTCGCCAACGGCAATCACATTCACAAACCCCTGGTCATTTCTCCAAAAGCACTGGATAAATTCCTTGGTTTGCCCCCTTTTCTTGCCGAGACAGCCGAGAAAATCACCGAAGTTGGCATCGTGGTTGGCCTGGCTTGGACTCCGGTGGGCGGCGATATATTATTCATTGAAGCCACCCGGATGCCCGGCAAAGGTGGATTGATCCTCACTGGCTCGCTCGGTGATGTCATGAAAGAGAGCGCGCAAACCGCCCTGAGCTATCTGCGCAGCCAGGCCGCTTCTTTAAAACTCGATTTGAGCGACTACGACCGCTACGATATTCATATTCATGTTCCCGCAGGAGCCACCCCCAAGGACGGCCCCAGCGCCGGCTTGACCATGACCGTCGCCCTGGCCTCCCTGCTCACCCACAGACTCATCAAGCCAAACCTGGCCATGACCGGAGAAATCAGCCTCCGCGGGCGTATTCTCCCTGTGGGCGGCATCAAGGAAAAAATCCTAGCCGCCTCCCGGTTTGGCATCAAAGACGTCATTTTACCCGCCCGCAACCGCAACGACTGGAGCGAAGTACCGGAGGAAGTCCGCAAAAAAATGCGCGCACACTTCGTCAGCCACATCTCTGAAGCCCTGCCTCTGGCCCTTCAACCGCTCCCAAAAGCATTGCCACCCAAGGCTGACAAAACAAACAAGCCAAACAAGGTGGCCCGGGTCAAAGAATAATGGCGCAATTCCTCCACTTTGCCTCCGACCATTGGAAAATCGAACCTTTCATTAAACCCGAAATCCGAAATAAGAATGGTCAAGACGATGCAATGCTTTGAGACAGCCATGATTTGCAATCGGCGAAGGTGTATTAAATCTATACTCCACAGCCGGTTTCAAACCATGGATGGCCAAATGATTGCGTCAGATGGGCCGTTCCTATTTCGGATTTCGGGTTAAAAGGCTGTCTTTGAATTATTTCGTCCCTGCCGCTTCTAAATAATATGATATTATCGCGCATGCGGGATCAACAACGCCATCTACGTCAGCAGGCCTCCGGGACAATGCGGGCGACTTTGGCGTTGTGGATTATTACCATGCTATTCCTTGTTGGAATCGCTCACAGCCAGCCGGTAAAGCCCGTTAGCGAGCCTATTCAACAGGAAACAGACGGCCGCGCCCTGGCTGCTGACCTCTGCAATCAAGGCCCTGGACAGGCTTTTGCCACATCCGGACTTTTGAAAACACGCGAAGCTTCAGGGCGCCGCCTCCAACAGTACGTTTCTCTTAAAACCACCACCAGTTCCAATTCCTGGCAGGCCGTTTACGAAGCGGGACCCAGCGCAGCTCAAATCACCGCTCAACTCACCATCATTCATCGCACCGACGCACCCAACCAATACCTCCTGGCCCATTCAGGCCCCGATGGCCACTTGACCGAACCAACCGCCATCGCTCCGGGGCAAACCATGATCCCCTTTGCCGGAACCGAATTCTGGCTCACGGATCTGGGAATGGATTTCTTCCACTGGCCAGACCAAAAAATCATTAAACGGGAAATGCGCAAGAGCCGTCCCTGCAAGGTTTTGGAAAGCACGAACCCCAACCCGGTGCCCGGTTCTTATTCCCGTGTTCGCTCCTGGATCGACAACGAAACCGGCGGTTTGATTCGCGCCGAGGCCTATGATGCCAGTCGCAAGCTCCTTAAAGAGTTCAGCCTCCGCAGCTTTTCCAAGGTAAATGGACACTGGGAATTAAAGGAAATCGAGATTCGCAACGCGCTCACCGATTCCACCACCAGGCTTGAATTTGACTTGGAAATCGCTGAACAGTGACCGATGGTTGTGATATGCGTGAACACGCTGACCAGGGTCAATTCTCATGAAATCCCTTGGCCAGGCCATGGATGAAGCTACAGACTCTGAAGGTCCGTTTCTTCTGGTAACGCCGTCAGGTAATCCAGGTAAGACACTTTGAACATTATGATGAATCGTTTTGCAATCCGGCTTCTGGCAGTAGTTCAGGTGCTGATACTCGGTTTGACATTGGGCCGGGCCCAATCTCCCACCACGAACGCTCCCGGCACGAATGCGCCCTCCACCAACGCCGCCGATCTCTTCGTCTCTAAAGGTCCCAAACCCGTCAAGTTGGTTCCCGGTCCCGACGACGCCACCATCGCCCGGCTCACTTCACGCATTCTCTCCCGCTCGCATTACACGCGGAAGCCATTCGATGCCGCCGCCTCATCCCAATTCCTGGACCAATACCTCAATGCGCTGGATCCCAGCCATCTGATTTTCCTTCAATCCGATGTCGCGGATTTTGAACTCTACCGCAACTCTCTGGATGTCTTTACCCTCAAGGAGGGGGATACCACACCGGCCTACGTCATTTTCAAGCGCATGCTCAAGCGCTTCGATCAGCAGGTCGAATTCATCAATGAAAAGCTGAAGTTCGCCAAAATGGATTTCACTGCCGACGACAATTACCAACTCAGCCGCAAGGATGCCCCCCGCCCCCGTGACATCGATGAAGCCCGTCAGCTCTGGTGGGAACGGCTCCGTTACGAATACCTTCAAGAAAAACTCAACAAACAGAAGCCCGAGGAGATCGTCAAGGTCATCGAACGCCGTTACGCCCGCATTCAAAGGTTTCTCAAGGAATACGACAGCGACGACGTCCTTCAACTCTATCTGACCTCGCTGGCCCAAACTTATGATCCCCATTCAGATTATATGGGCCGCAGTTCTCTTGAGAATTTCAACATCGGAATGAAGCTCTCCCTGTTTGGCATCGGCGCACTGCTCAGTTCTGAGGACGGTTACTGCAAAGTCAAAGAGCTGATACCCGGAGGCCCGGCCGCCACCAGTAAACGCATCAAGCCCGACGACCGCATCATCGCCGTCTCACAAGGCGATCAGGAACCTGTCGATGTCGTGGACATGAAGCTTAACAAAGTCGTCGAGCTGATTCGCGGTGCCAAAGGAACCAAGGTGCGACTTACCATCATCCCGGCGGACGCCCCCGATCCTTCCACGCGTAAAACCGTCCTTTTGGTTCGCGATGAAATCAAATTGGAGGAAAAAGAGGCCAAAGCCAAAGTCATCGAAATGGGAGGCGCCACCAATAGCGTGCGCCTGGGCGTGATCGATCTCCCCTCTTTCTATGCGGACATGCCGGGCCCCGGCAAGGCCGAGAGCACCAAGAGCACCACGGCGGATGTGGCGCGCCTCATTAAAAAATTAAAGCAGGAAAACGTCAAAGGCATCGTTCTGGACCTGCGACACAATGGCGGCGGTCTCCTTGAGGAAGCCATCACACTGACCGGTCTGTTCATCAAGAAAGGACCGGTTGTCCAGGTGCGTGACTCCAACGGCACCATCTCGGTCCAGGACGATCCGGATCCATCCGTCCTTTATGAAGGGCCGCTCATCATTCTGACCAGCCGCTTCAGCGCGTCCGCCTCAGAAATTCTGGCCGCCGCCCTTCAGGACTACGGCCGCGCGCTCATCGTCGGCGACCAGTCCACGCACGGTAAAGGCTCTGTTCAGCAATTGCTCCAACTGGGCATGATCCTCCAGCAATTCGGAATGACCACCACTCAGAATCCGGGTGCGCTGAAAATCACCATCCGCAAGTTCTATCGCATCAATGGCGCCTCCACCCAGCTCAAGGGAGTCACCCCCGACATCATCCTGCCCTCCATCAATAATGTCGCCGAGATCGGCGAGGGAACTCTGCCCAACGCCATGCCTTGGGATACGATTCCCGGCGCGACATTCGATAAACTCAACATGGTCAAACCCTGGCTCGCCGAACTGACCAGACTCTCCAGCGAACGCGTCGCCACCAACGCCGATTTCAATTATGTGCGGGAGGATTCCGAACGGTTTAAAAAGATGCAGGCTGAAAAATCTGTCTCCATGAACGAGGAAATCCGGCGCAAGGAAAAGGACG
This sequence comes from Verrucomicrobiia bacterium, assembly GCA_963664225.1. Classification (GTDB taxonomy): domain Bacteria; phylum Verrucomicrobiota; class Verrucomicrobiia; order Limisphaerales; family UBA1319. The sequence continues at coordinate 3,979,487 of OY760937.1, read as the reverse complement.
AAGCCAAAGCCAGAATCGAAGTCCGGAAGAAAGAGATGAAGGCGCGCCCGGTCTCCACCGAACCGGTCTATGAAGTCACCCTCAAACTCGCCGATCAACCCGGCCTGGTTCCTTTTGTTCCAAAGACCAACGACGTCGATCTGGTCAAGGTCCCTGAAAAATCAACCGATCCCACCGATCCGGAAGCCGCCGACGAGGAGGAGATTCCCGTAGTTGATTACACGCTCAACGAAACAGAGCACATCCTCTACGACCTCATCCAGCTCTCCTCCGACGTCCATTACGCCAAGGAATAACAAAGATTCACATCAACTTTTCTCTGGCCGGTTGAACGGAACAACCCTCAACCGGCCGACTATTCCCCGCCCTGTTTTACGGGTGCAGTCCGCGCCAGCCGTGCCACGCCATGAAACCGGCCAATGCCACGAGCAGCACACAGGAAACATAAGGCGCGCGGCGCATGACTTCGCCAAAACCTTTGAAACGCTTTTCCGCGTGCCGCATGCTCCATGCCGCCAGCACCCCCATCGTCACCATCGTCAGTGCAAGGCCGAAGCTGAATGCGCCAACAACCGCAAAACCGAGCGTCAACTTTTTCAACTGCAGGCAGACGAGCAACACCGTGAATGCCGCCGGACACGGCATCAATCCGCCGGTCACCCCAAATAGAATAATTTGCGGCGTGGTGACAACTCGCCCGGCAAAACGCTGGGCGATGTCCTGCGCGTGCGCAAGTTCGTGCGCGTCTTGAAATTCTTTGCTGCCATCGTCCTTATCGTGCTGATGGTGATGATGCTCCTCCTCTCGAAACTCCACACGGCAAACGCGACTTTGACCGTCGCGACCGACCCTTACAATCGCATCGAATATATGCGGTTCGGCCACGGCCACGGTGGATTCCAGAAAATCCTTCTTGGCGGCAAATTGAAACACCTGCCGCGCGCCATCGGCACGCACCGTTTCCAAAGTCACGTCCTGGGCGTCGGGCAATCGCGTATCATCCGGGGCGCGCATCCGAAAAACGGGAGGCACGCCCTCTTCAAACACGCTCAATTCCAGCTTGGCGTTTCCAAGCTCAAGTTTAAACAAATCGTTGTGGGCGTGATGATGGCCGTGATCATGTTCCGCAGCCGCGCGTAAATCCCGGCGCGTGCGCCAGAACATCCACACCGTCAGACCCAATATCATCACGGCGGAACCAAGCTGCAAATACGGCTCGACGTTTTCTGCATTCCACTGGTTGCCGTAATGCAGCGCGGCAGCAGCGAGAACCCAGATGATGAGCGAATGCGAAATGGCTGCCGAAAGTCCAAGCATCACCGCCTGTCCAATCGTGCCGCGAATGGCAACGATGAAAGCGGCCATCATCGTCTTGGAATGCCCCGGCTCCAATCCGTGCAGCGCGCCGAGTAGAATTGCGGCGGGGATAAAAAGCCAGCCCTGGCCATTCGCAAGGTATTCCTGAAATGAATGCACGCAGGACAATACGCCCATCTACGGGCATAACACAAAATTCTTCTGGAACCGCTTCGAGATTAATTCGCCGCCGTTAAAATTCCTGTCCATCCTTCCCATCCTGTCGATCCATGTAAATTTCCCATCCGCATTAGCGTTTATCAGTGCCCATTAGCGGTTCTCCCCTCCTTATCCACTCCCCATCCTGTTCATCCTGTCCATCCATGTATGTTTTCATTATTTGTTTCCATGCCAATTCTGTCTCGCTCCTTGACACCTAAGCACTGACGTTCCTGTTTTCCCATCCGTATTAGCGTTTATCAGTGCCCATTAGCGGTTTCCTTTTTCCCTCCGTGCCTCTGTGGTCAATTCCCGCCGCCTTACGCCGATTTCGAGCTTGTCCGCCATATTTAAGCGGGCATGATGGGACCGTCACCATTGAATTTTAACAGCGCATCCATCATGAAAAGAAAACATTTCCTGGGTTTGGTTTGGACGGCTCTTTGTGGACTGGTTCTGGCTTGGAACATCCAGGCGGCCGACGCTCCCAAATTGCGTGTTCTGGTGGTCACCGGCGGCCATGATTTTGAACGTGAAGCCTTTTTCGATGTTTTCAAGTCCATCCCGGACATCACATTTATTGAGATTCAGCACCCCAAGGCCCATGAATACTTCACGCCAGCCAGGTCGGGAGAATACGATGTCGTGCTTTTGTATGATCTCTGGCAGGACATTTCAAAAGAGGCCAAGGCCGATTTTGAAAACCTCATCAAGTCCGGCAAGGGTCTCGTGGCCACCCATCATTGTATCGCCTCCTATCAGGATTGGCCTGAATACACCCGTATGATTGGCGGCAAATATTACCTTCAGCCCTACAAGGAAAACGGCCAGGACAAACCCGCCTCCACCTATAAGCACGATGTCGATGTAAAGGTCCATGTGGTCGATCCCAAACATCCCGTGACCAAAGGCCTCGCTGATTTTGACATTCACGAGGAAACCTATGGTTTCTTCAGCGTTATCCCGGGTATGACTCCCCTGCTCACCACCACGGAACCAACCAGCAGCCCCACCATTGCCTGGTGCCATACTTACGGCAAGGCCCGCGTCGTCTATCTCGAACTGGGCCACGACCACCTCTCTTACGTCAATCCCAACTACCGCAAACTGATCCGCCAATCCATTCTCTGGGTCGCCGATAAATAAACCTCCGTCGGCTCCAGATCGGAAAACGGCGCTTCAGTATATCCACGGAATGAAGCGCCGGACGCGCTGTTCATATTGCGCGTAATCCGGGTATTGCGCCCTCAGCCACAGCTCCTCCCGTCGCGCCTTGGCATTAAAGAAAACGCCCAGAGCGACTGCGAAAAGTAGGCTGACACAACTCTCCCACACGAGCGCCCAACCCATCGCGGCGCAGAACACCGCCGTGTATAGCGGATGTCGCATCAGCCCGTAGATTCCGGATTGCACCAACCGGCCATGGGCTGATGGTTTGGGATAGGGCGTAAGATTCCGGCCCAACGCCCGGGCGCCTGCAATACCACAAACAGCAAAACCGCAAAGTAGTATCGCTCCAACGATCACCAGTATTGAACTGTGCCAACCGCCATGCCAGACCACCCCGCCAATCGCCACCGCCCCCATGAGCACACTTTGCCCCATAACCCACAATCCACCGCGTTGCACAAAACCATCTCTCACAACTGAGTCTCCATTAATATGATACGGCATTTTCTTATCCGTAAGGTGCAGGCCATATATCTTCCGTTCGCGGAAAAACCCTTTAGTAGAGTAGGCGAAATGGACGGATTGAATGGCCGTGGCCAATGACCGTCGCATTTCGCCCCTCATCGAACCGGACAGGCGGTTTTCCCGCATCCGGCTCTCCGGGGATCATACGTTGCATCGCTTCGACGTCATCGTTTCCATGCCGCATATTCCGGCATTTGGTATAAACCATAACGCTCATAGAGATCCTCCTTGGGGTATGTGGACCATTGCGCCCGACTACATCCGTGTTTGCGCCACAACCATCGTTGTAACTTGCTGCTGACGTATTCGTTCATCTGGCCCATCACCTTGGTGCTGTTCCCGTAGTGAAAGTAACCCTTCCAACCTTTGAGTTTCTTGTTGAGCTCGGGAATCACCTCTCCGATATCACGCCATAGCGTGCTTCGGTTGAGTTTCTCCCGAATCCCGTCTCGAAACTTCTTCTGGCTCTTGGGATGGGGTTCCACATGCGGATATTTCCATTTCCCCTTCCCCTGTCGCATTGTTAGCGCGAATCCCAAGAATTTGATGCCATCCTGGCGGAGGTCCACCAAGCGGGTCTTCTTCTCGTTGAGCACTAACTCGCGTTGCTTCAGCCATCGTTCCAGTCGTTCCATCAGTTCCCGTCCCTGCCCCGGCTGTCCGAGTATCACGAAATCATCCGCGTATCTCACCATCACGGGTTTGAGTTCGCAGCGTTCGTTGACTTCCCAATCCAACTGGTTGAGGTATGCATTGGCTAAAATCGGCGATACAACCCCGCCTTGCGGAGTCCCCCGTCGATTCTGACCTTGCCCCCCCTTTGTCCCGCCTTTCCCTGTGTCGCTTTGCGGTTCATTCACGGGCGCGCGCAGCCATCCTGCGATCAGCTTGAGAATTGTTCCATCGCTGACCCGCTTGGCCACTATGCGCAACAAACGCCTGTGGGGAATGCTGTCAAAATACCCGCTTAAGTCCGCGTCTATAACTTCGACGCGTCCTGTCAGCGTAGCCTTCTTGATCGCCTCCATTGCTTGGTGGGCATTGCGTTTGGGATGATAGGCGTAACTGTTCGGATGACTATCGGCTTCCAGAATCGGCAGCAATACAATCACCACCGCTGTCTGCACCACCCGGTCTTTCACTGTCGGGATGCCCAGGGGTCGCAGCTTCCCGTCTCCTTTTGGTATATACACACGCTTCACCGGGCTTGGCCGATACTTCTTCGTGCGTAACTCCTCCAGCAGTTGGTTCCGCCATTGGTCCCAGGCTTCGTCGCTGGCAAGATAGACGTCGCATGTCTGCCCGTCGATCCCAGCCGCGCCATTGTTGTGCGCCACGGAGGCCATTGCCGTTTCCAGCACGTCCTTCCGCAGCAGTTCTCCGTAGAGGCTGTAAAACCGATACTTCGGCTCAGCCTTGGCTTTGCAATATAGCGCTCGCTGCAGCTTTTGAACTTTTATCGGGGTTGTTATCCGTTGAAAAAGTGTTTCCACTCCCTCAAGGCCATCTCCCTGTCCCTCGCTGTTTTGATTCGCTTCGATCCAAGTGCCTTCCCTTGGCTCCGCCGGGGTTTTGGTCGCCCCAGCTTCTTCGCTACTATGGAAGACTCCGACTTCTCTGGCTGCCCGTGCGGCCTCGGAGGGTGTTCCTCCTTGCACCGGCGGTTGAGGCTTTATCGCCCCGCCTCCAGAGATCTCCCAGCTTACCTTGGTTTCCCTTCCTGTCGTGTCGCCCTCGCTGACTCCGCCGGAATCAACAGCGCCCATTTGACGATTTGATGACGCCGCGTTTCTGCCTTCGCCGTTCGGGTAGCGGCTCGGCTTACCGGTTATTTCGGTTTCGGAGCTCATTTGATGAGGTTTACTTTCGTTACGACCCGACAGTTCTTTCAGCGTCCCGCTTGTGGTTCGGCCTCACGGCCTCGTCCCGGACGCTGCATTTCGGTCGTGAACCGTCTAATTCGACCGGCGGGACTTTCACCCACGAGGCTACCAATTTCACTGGCGCACACCCGAAATCCGAAATTATTAATGACGAAAACGCAGGATTGAGTCAGAACCTGCAGACGCGTTATCGAGCCACCACAGAAAAAAACCGAAAAAGATAAAAATCGGAGCAGCAACGTTTTATTCTGTTGATCCCTGCCCTAATGGGTGACCCCTTTACGCCCCCCATTTAACCAGTTCAGACCGGCCATTGCCTATAGCCACTTGGTCTGACGGATACACTTCAACAGGCTGCTAGGCGTCTTTCAATGCGTATGACAGTAGTTTTTGTGCAAGCTCACCATCTTCGGGAAGCTGCGCGTCTTTCAAATCTTCAATGACTTCTAAGAAGTAGAAAAAATCGAAAAGGGTCTTGTATTTAACGCCATTCGACGAAAACTCGGCTTTCCCCTCCGTTTCCTCGATGGGGAAAAATCCAAGTTGCGATTCCAAGCCAACAGGCACCTGAGAGTAGATTTCTATGACCTCAGATTCGGCGTTGAGTGCCTGCGTTTTACAGAAGTCCTCGAAAGTTCCTCCGTGTCTAAAGTATGTGACTAGGTCGATCAATTTCATAGTGTTTTGGGTTAGTCTCCCCAGATCGAATACCCTCCGGGTCCTCCTGGATGCATTGTTTCCCAGAATATCCCCCCGGGAATATTGGGATGTTGGCACTTCGGAACCAACTGCATAACTCCGGATTGTAAAGGGATCAGACCATGATATCGTTCACTTTTCAAGTGCTGATTTATTCCCAAGCCAGCCTCCAGAGCTGTGCCCGCCTGAACCGAACAAGCTCAGTCGATTGGATTTGGCGTATGAATGGGCCGTCCTCATGGCAATCACATCGTTGACAACAAATGCAGCCTGCTCCCCATACACCGCCTTGGCAACAGGAATTATGCCGCCCTCTGATCCCTGATTTGCCTTCCGCGTACTCGCGCTCATTCCTTCGTCCGTCACCCCCTCGCGGTACCAGTTTCCAAATCGTCCAATCGTTCATAAACGCGAAAAACTCCTCCCTCTCCGCTCTGGGGAGAGGGTCGGGGTGAGGTGGCTTTTCGGGTCCTTTCCACACTAATTCTCCGCGTTCTCCTCGTCTCCGCGTGATGCATTTTCCCGCCCTCCAGAGCTGTGCCCGCCTGAACCGGTCAAGCTCAGCCGATTGGATTTGGCGTATGAATGGGCCGTCCTCGTGGCAATCACATCGTTGAACAAATGCAGCCTGCTCCCCAAATACCGCCCTGGCAACAGGAATTATGCTGACCTCCGCCCTCCGCCCTCATCTGTGTTTGTCAGTGTTAATCTATGGCCAACTATTTTCCCCATTATCCCACAGCACGCCTCAAACTCTCAAATCAGGGTTTACGCGCCAATATCTGCACCACGGCCCCGCGCCCCGTGTGACCACCTCCCTCCACCACGTCGCGCTCCAATTCGCGTGCGATCAAAAACTCCAATCCCGCCAACTCCACCAGAAGCTCGTTAAGGGTCATCAATAATTCGGGCGATTTCGGTCCACCGGTGCCAAATGCCAGTTGCGCCGGCGTGTAAGCCTCGAGGATGAAAATGCCTCCGCGCTGAAGTCCCGCCACCGTCTCCGCATGCACCTGACGCCGCAGCGGCGGTGGCAAATGCGCGAAAGTCGCCACAATCCCCGCCCACGCTTCCGGTGGGATGTGATATTCTCCAAGGTCGCTCAAGACGGTCTCAATCCCGACGCCGCGTTTTGCAGCAAGAAGACGGGCCTTTTCCAATCCGGCAGCCGATTGATCGACGGCCGTGACACAATGCCCCAAAGTCGCAAAATGAACCGCATTGCGCCCCTCCCCCTCCGCCAGACAAAGCACCGGACCTGCGGGAACGCGCGACGCCATCTCGGCCACAAAACCATTGGGCCCCTCACCAAAAACGTAATCGGCGACGGCGTAACGATTATTCCAGAATTCAGCGTCCACAGACAAACCCTAACCTAACATTGCGTTGATTTCATCCATGGCGGTTCAATCTCTTTCTTCCGGGTCGCGAATGACCATGTTCCCCTCAAAACGACTTCCCATCAAATCTCACAGGAAGTCGGGTGCCAAAACAAAACGGAGGTTGAAGGAAAACCTCCAACCTCCGAATGCGTTCAAAAATCTGATAATTGCCTGCCGCCGTTTAGCTCTTGATCTGCAACTGCGTGAACGGCGTGTTCAAACCGTCCCCACCGGCAGTCTCGCTCCCGGGTTCAGGTTTCGGCGTCGGCTTGGAGGCCGGCTTGGCGGGACGTTGCTGCTCCTGATTCTCGTTGCCCTCGTTGCTTTCGTCATTCTCGTCGCCCGATTCATCATCTTCCACATGCAGCGTCATGGATCGCCCCTCGACGGCATTGGGATTCTTGGCGCGTTTGTTTCTGGGCAGCGGGCTGATCATCACGTTCAACCCACGTCCCAAGAGCTTGGGCGGAGCGTCGGGATGGCCAAAAGGCGTAACCTCTTTTATGAATCTCTCGACCGTCTTGAACCCAAACTCCTGGTGGGCCATTTCGCGGCCGCGGAATTTGAGCGCGATCTTGATCTTCATGTCATCGCACAGGAAATCGATCCCGCGCGCCACTTTTACGCCAAAATCATGCGCGTCGATTGTGGGGCTAAGCTGGATTTCCTTGACGCGGTTGGCGTGCTGATGCTTCTTGGAATCCTTGTCCTTTTTGGAAATCTCGTAACGAAATTTTCCATAATCGACAATCCGGCACACCGGCGGCACCGCGTTGGGCGCAATCTCCACCAGATCGACACCGTGTTGGCGGGCATTATTCAGCGCCTCCGTTGTGGTCAGGACACCGAGCTGACTGCCATCGATTCCTATGACTCGCACTTCCCGGGCGCGGATCTTGCCGTTAACCCGATAGAATGTGGTGGGTGCCGAAAAGCCTCGAGGAGAGAAGGGACGACTCAAGACACCCCTCCCGGTTGAGCGTTACTCATGCGTTTTTTGATATGCAGATTCCAAGCAATGGACAAACTTTGTTTACGCGATAATGTTACTCCCGCAACACGCGCATGCAAGTCGATTTTTTAACCATTTTTGACCTCGGATTCCGCCCCTGAAGCGCCCGCTGCCGCCGGGTTGTCCCGATAACTGGCCACCACCCACTGGCTTAAAACCTTGTCCGGGGCCTCCACCGCATCCACTTCCAGAGCAAATTCCTTCTCTCCGGCATTCTGAATGATCAATTTCAGCCCAAAATGGAAATCCTTGAACCGTGTGGCGCACAAATCGCGCACGGAAACCGACTGTTCATGCGCCAGTTCCACCAACCGATCCGCCGCAGCCTCCGCAAATCGAATCTTGATCCCGTGCGTCTCCTCAAAGCGCCGCGCAAATTCATGCACCAATTCCCGTCCCACGGCCCGCTCCTCTTTCTCCCGCTCCGCCAGCAGTTCCTTCAGCGCCACAGCCGGATTATCCACCAATGCGCGCCCCACAAAGAACCTTTTCACCACCGTGGATGGCAGCTCGAACTTGAACTCCCGAAAAATCCGCTCACAGACCGTCATCAATCCGCGCGCCCCGGTCTGTTCGTTACCAGCCATTTCGGCAATCCGCTTCAGCCCGTCATCCCCGAACAGTACCTCCAACCCATAGGCCGCGAAGGATTGCTCATACTGGCGGATGATGCTGCCCTCCGAATTCTTCAAAATCTCAAACAAATCGTCCTGATTCAGCGGATGGCAATGCACGCGCACCGGCAGGCGTCCGATAAACTCAGGTTCAAACCCAAAATCGATAAAGTCCTTCGTTTGCGCCTGTTCCAGAACCTGATTTGGCTTCAGCGACCGGTCGCCCCGGGTTGAAAATCCGATCGTGGCCTCACTCAACCGTTTCTGAACGATCTTCTGCAAACCGTCAAAAGCGCCGCTCACCACAAACAGTATATGCCGCGTGTTGATCGTGGACGGCTGTTTGGGACCGCTGGTCCGCGTCATCTCCATCATCGCCTGGATCTGGCCGGCAATGTCGTTGGGCGCGCGGGCGGGAACCTCCGTTTCCTCCATCAATTTGAGGAGGTTCGTCTGCACACCTCGACCGCTTACGTCACGTCCGGTCAACCCGGTTGACGCGGAAATTTTGTCGATTTCATCGATATAGATGATGCCGTATTGTGCCCGGGCCACGTCGCCATTGGCCTGTCGAACCAATTCACGCACAAGATCTTCCACATCACCGCCGACATACCCGGTCTCGGAAAACTTCGTCGCATCGGCCTTTACAAACGGCACTCCGATCAAGTCCGCCAGGCTCCGAATCAGATAAGTTTTTCCCACCCCCGTCGGCCCAATCAAAATAATGTTTTGCTTGGCGTAATTGACCTGTGGCTTGCCTTCCAGCGCCTGGCGCACCTCGTTATAATGATCGCACAAGGCCACGCTCAGGACCTTCTTTGCCTCGTCCTGCTTGATGACAAACCGATCCAGATAAGCCTTCACATCCCGCGGTTTAAAGTCGAACTTGAAGCCCGCAGTCGGCGTTTTGGGCGCGGCGGAATCCGCAGTGCTCCCATCGGCCTTGGCAAAATTCGCCCCTGGGGAACTGGGAAATTGTCGGCTCATCAATTCCTGCAGCTGACGTTGAATTTCTTCTGGCGTGTTGATCGTCGTCATTGTTCGCCTGCACCTTACGGCCTGGACCATCAGGGGTCAACCCGCACCATGCCATGGGACACAAGGTCTTGATCGTAGAACCCCCTCAAGGCATTTTACACGAATGCACACTACTTCGCTAAAGCCTTCCTTTTGGAATGCTGCCCTTCTGCATTGGGCGGGATGCACCTTTCTAATTTGCAATCTCCTTGTCTGTCACGGCGCGGCAACGGCACCCGCGCCGAAGACCAGCGGCTCCACGAATGAAAACCGCATTGTCCTGCCCATAAATCAATTTCTCACCCCGGCGGGTATCCAGGCGGACCTTCCCGGCCTTCGTCCCCAGGTCATCCGCCTTAGCCCGGATGGTGCCATTCTCGTCACTTCTGGAAAATCCCACGAATTGATTGTCGTGGATCCTGTATCCGGCCACGTTCTCCAACGCGTTACCCTTCCCGGTGAAACCGCGCCGGAAGCCGCTCCGGTTTCCACCCATATTCTCGAACCCGATAAAGAGGGTCAGGTCAGTTACACCGGCCTGATTTTTTCGCCCGATGGCACCCGCATTTATCTCTCCAACGTGAATGGCAGCATCAAAGTCTTCAGCGTCGATCCCAATCACCATGTCTCCCCAATCGGCAGCCTGCCCCTGCCTGTCAGCGGCTTGAAAAGCCGCGAAGCGGATATTCCCGCAGGCCTGGCCATCTCACCAGACGCACGCCGACTTTATGTGGCGCTGAATCTCTCGAATCGTTTGCTCGAAATGGAATTGCCTTCAGGCAAGCCCCTGCGCCTGGTGGAGGTCGGATTTGCCCCCTACGAGGTCGTTCTCGCAAAAACCAATATCTATGTCAGCAATTGGGGCGGACGCATCCCCGATGCCAACGCCTCCACCGGTCCCGCCGGTAAGGGAACCCTGGTGCGGGTGGATCCCGTGCGCTTCATTGCCAGCGAAGGTTCCGTTTCCGTCATCGACCTTGCCTCAGGCCTTGTCACAAAGGAAATCCTCACCGGCCTTCATGCTTCCGCCATGGCCCTCACACCCAATGGCCGTTATCTCGCCGTCGCCAATGCCGCAAGCGATACCGTCAGTGTCATCGAAACCCGCCTCGACCAGATCGTCGAAACCATTCCCTTGCGCTGGCATCCCACGGACCCGTTTGGCGCCAGCCCCAATGCCTTCGTCTTCGACCCGCGCGGAACCACCCTCTATGTCTGCAACGGCAGCCAGAATGCCATCGCAGTCGTTCGCTTTAAACCGGGTCGATCCAAACTCACGGGATTGATCCCCACAGGCTGGTATCCCGGCGCCATAGAATATGATGCGCTCCGAAAAAGTCTTTGCGTGGCCAATATCAAGGGCGTTGGATCGGGTATTCCGCCAAAGCCGGGCAAACCCGTGAAATACAACAGCCACCAATACCACGGCTCGCTCTCCATTATTCGGCGGCCTAATTCCGTAACCCTGGCCCGTTACTCCCAAACCGTCCTCGCCAATTATCAACACGCCCGGTTGAAGGAAGCCAGCTTGCGCCCGCGCGCCAATCAACCGTCCCGCCCCATTCCCGAGCGCGTCGGAGAACCCTCTGTCTTCAAACACGTCGTCTATATCATCAAGGAAAACCGCACCTACGATCAGGTCCTCGGCGATATGCCGGAGGGCAATGGCGATGCGTCCCTCTGCATCTTTGGTGAAAAATTCACCCCCAACCAGCACAAGCTCGCCCGCGAATTCGTTCTGCTCGATAACACCTATTGTTCCGGCATTTTAAGCGCCGACGGCCATCAATGGTCCGATAGCGCCTTCGCCACGGATTACATGGAAAAATCGTTCGCCGGTTTCCCCCGCAGTTATCCCGACGGCATGGGCGACGACGAAGTGGATGCGCTCGCCTACTCTCCTGCCGGGTTCATCTGGGACAACGTGCTGGCCCACGGAAAAACCATCCGCGATTACGGCGAATTCACCATTGGCGAAACCCGTTGGAACGATCCCAAACACAAAAAATCCATTACCTTTACAGACTACTATCGCGATTTTATCGACCAAACCGGGTTGATCTCCATTTCCAGCCGCCCGGCCATCGCCTCACTCGCCCCCCATATCGTCACAAACACCATTGGCTGGGACCTCGACGTCCCCGACGTCTTCCGCGCCGCCCAATTCATCAAGGACCTTAAACAATGCGAACGCACCGGCAAACTGCCGGACTTTCTCCTCGTCTGTCTGCCCAACGACCACACTTCGGGCACTCGCGCCGGAGCACCCGTGCCAGGTGCTCAAGTGGCCGACAACGACCTGGCCCTCGGTCAAATCGTCGAGGCCCTTTCCCGAAGCGTCTTCTGGAAGGACACCTGCATATTCGTCATCGAGGACGATCCCCAGGACGGCTGGGACCACGTCAGCGGCTACCGCACCACCGCCTATGTCATCAGCCCCTACACCCGCCGCCACGCGGTCATCCACGAAAACTACAACCAGACCAGCCTCATTCGCTCCATGGAACTCATTCTCGGCTTGCCCCCGATGAATCAGATGGACGCCACCGCCACACCCATGTCCGCCTGCTTCACCGACCAGCCCGACTTTGCCGCTTACCAAAGCCTTCCCGCAAACGTCCCGCTCGACCAACTCAATCCCTCGCCCAAACAAGTCAGCGACCGCCTCCAGCGCCGTCTCGCGGAAGCGTCCGCCAAATTGGATTTGCGCGAACCCGATCGCTGTTCCGAGGATACGCTCAACCGCATCCTCTGGCATGCCCAGAAAGGTTCCCTCGCCACCTACCCCCAATGGGCCATTACCGATAAGGACTGACAAACGCCGCGCCGTAGCCGATGGCCGGATTCCCTAAAAATCGACTGGGCAAGCCCACGGGATTGCCCCTACATTAGTCTGGCTATGTTTGAAGTCATAAACGACCAGTTGCGCCAGTCCGCCGAGAAACTCACCCATTTGCGGAGGTTTCTTTGACGTCCCAACCGCGCAAAAACGCATGGCCGAGCTGGATGCCCTCATGGCGTCCGAAGCTTTCTGGAACAACCGCGAACAGGCCCAGAAATTGATCGATGAAGCCTCCGTGCTTCGAAAACGAATCGATCCCCTGCTCAAAGCCGAAAAGCAACACCAGGACATCAAGGAAATGGTGGAACTGGGCGAGTCCGAACCGCCCGCCGCGCAGACCAAATTGGAGAAGGAACTCGAGGCCGAGCTGGTCCGTTTTCGTGACGAGCTGGAGAGCATGGAGCTCAAGGTTCTGCTTTCCGGTCCCCATGACGCGAATAACTGCATCATCAGCATAAACGCGGGCGCGGGCGGCACGGAGTCCTGTGATTGGACCGGCATGCTCCTGCGCATGTATCAGCGTTGGGCGGAATCGCGCGGCTGGCAGTTTGAGGTCACGGACGCCCTCCCCGGTGAAGTCGCCGGCATCAAAAGTGTCACGGCCTTGATCACAGGCGAAAACGCCTACGGTTTCACCAAAGCCGAACGCGGCGTTCACCGCCTGGTGCGCATTTCCCCCTTTGACTCCAACAAACGCCGCCACACCAGCTTCACCAGCGTGGACGTCATCGCCGAAATCGCCGAGACCGAGCAAACCGATATTCCGCCCACGGAATTTGAGACTGACACCTTCCGCTCCGGCGGCAAAGGCGGGCAGAACGTCAATAAGGTGGAAACCGCCGTCCGCATCAAACACATTCCCACCGGCCTGGTTGTCGCCAGCCAGACGCAGAGATCGCAGCACCAGAATCGTGCCACCGCGATGAAAATCCTGCTCTCCAGAATCTACGCCTTGCGCCTGGACCAGGAACGCGCGGAAATGGAGAAATTCTACGGCGATAAAGGCAGTATCTCCTGGGGCAACCAGATCCGCAGCTATGTGTTCCAACCCTACCGCATGGTCAAGGACTTGCGCACAGGCGTGGAAACCAGCGATGTGCAGGGGGTCATGGACGGAGCCCTGGATCCCTTTGTCAGCGGCTGGCTGCGGGCCGGATGCCCCATCAAGCGCCTCGCCGGTGTCCGGGATGCGGAGGATTAATGAGCAGGTTCCAAGGCCCATAAAATAAAGCCATTGCCAACATGGACATACTGGAAACCATTGTCGCCCAAAAGCGCATTGAAGTCGCCACGCTCCAATGCGACGTCCCCACTCCAGAGCGTCTTGCGGCCGCCATCAAGGCCCGCGGCGGCGTGCGGGATTTTAGCGGTGCTTTGCGTTGCGCATCCCAAGGCTCCGTCGGCCTCATTGCAGAGGTCAAAAAAGCCTCGCCCTCCAAAGGCGTGATCCGGCCCGATTTCGATCCCGTTCAAATCGCCCGCGAATATGCCCAAAGCGGGGCGCATTGCCTGTCCGTTCTCACGGATGAAATATTCTTCCAGGGTTCCCTTGCCTTCCTGCGCGACATCCGCCAGGCGGTGAACCTCCCCCTCCTGCGCAAGGATTTCATCATCGACCCGCGCCAGATTCTACAAGCCATCGAATGGGGTGCGGACGCCATCCTCCTGATTGTCGCCATCCTTGATGACCGTCAACTGCGCGAATACCACAACCTGGCCCGCGCGGCCGGACTGTCCGTCCTGGTCGAGGTGCATGACGAGAATGAACTCAAACGCGCCATGGCCTCTGGCGCGGAACTCATCGGCGTGAACAACCGCAACCTCAAAACCTTTGACGTGGACCTGGCCACCACCGAAAAGTTGGCCACCCTGTTGCGCGCCTCCGATCATGGCGCCGAAAAACTGCTTGTCGCCGAAAGCGGCATTCACACCCGCACCGATGTTCAACGCCTGATCGCCTGCGGCGCAAACGCCATCCTCGTCGGCGAATCCCTCATGCGCCAATCCGACCTCCGCTCCAAAGTCGCTGAACTGCTCGGCCGCTGATGCAGCTGATTCAGGACGGCTTTCACATTTCCTGCTATAGCCACACGCATTTCCTGTTTTATGACGCCTAGGAATTGGCCATTCTGGAGCGCCAACGGCAAGGCCTCATATCAGCCCAACCCATATCCATCAACATTTTCGTATGAACTCCAGATTGATTCCACCGCCCCATGCGAAGAGGGTCTTGAGTGGATTCGCCTCGCTCGCCTTCAAAAATATCCAGCCGCCATTTTCCTCCTCCGCAATCCTGGTCGCCATTTCTTTTCCCTTACCGCGGTACCACCCTGAGGAAAAGGCCAGGTAAACCGTCTTTCGCTCATGTTGTGGCATCTCGGCCAGCAAACCTTTCGCGCGCCGCTCCATCCGTATCCGGGGAATGATCACCAACGGAACGAGCAAAACCAACACCACCGGAATCCACAAAAGCATCAGCCAGAATAAGGGGTCTTTCATAACCATGTTCCGAATCGAACGAACAAAGATTCAACCAATCGCTAACATCGCGCAAGTTTACCCTTTTGATACAGCCTCCGAAGGCTCTCAGGGTGCGGCCCATGCGTAATGACATCCTTCAATCGCAGGACCATCCTCTTCCGTACCAGCGCCAGCACCCGATCTTGTTGTGATGACATTCGCCGCATGGGCATTAAGATGTACACATGATGATAACTGACAAGTTTCTTACACTTCCTGCTTCCAGACTTCTCGCTCGCCTGAAATAAAACTTTTTGTTTTCAAGCCGTTGCGGTCTGTTAAAGTAAGCATGAAATTCATCCATGACAGTGGTCGATTAGAAAAAGGAAACTTCGTGAAAATTAAATTATTCGCATTCTTGCTGATGGCGAGCCTGTGGGTCGGTTGCGAAACCAACAAACCCGGTCTCTATTCCTATCGTGACGACATCAACGGGGATAATTACGAGTTGATCACAGATAACCGGTTGGACCTGGCCTCCAATCCCGGCACTCAGGTCTGGCTCAACGCCTCCCGCATCTCCAAGGGCAACGGCACCGTCCTCTATTACCTCGAAGTCCACTACGAGTCCGTCGGCGCCTGGCTCAATATCCAGCCCGGTGAAACCCTCGCCCTGAATATCGACGGCCAGGAGCGCCGTTACAGCGGTGTGGGCAGCGGTTACACCCGCAAAACCACCAGCGGCAAACTCGTCGAGGACGCCACCTACAAGGCCTCTGCTTCCGACATCCGCGCCCTCGCCACTGCGCGCACCGTTAAAGTGAAAATCATCGGGGCCAACGGCGCCATAGAGCGCGATTTCATGCCGGAAAACACCGCGCGCTATCAGAAATTTGTCACTAGCTACCTCGACACCAAGTAAGCTCCGCTTCCGCGATATTTCAACGCTGCGGGCAATACCCGCAGCGTTTTCAAAATCCCGTCCGCTCCATCAAATCCTTTTCTCGTCCGCGTCGATGTAATCCACAAAAGTCTGGATATCGTCCCGATGCGTCATGCCGGATTGCTCCTTGCGCATCTTCAAACGCGCCTGTAACTCCGCCTGTCGTCCGTGATTGAGCACTCTTTCACGGTGCGCCGCCTTCTGCTCCTCCGTCCGCTTCACATTCTTCGCCACCCAGTCCGCCACCTGCCCGTCAATCACCGTCCCCCGCACCACCTCAATGAAATCAGCAGCCTTTACGCCGGCAGCTTCCAGCCACACGCCGTCAAAGCCTTTGGTAAAATTCTCCTGATAGTCGGGATGCAATTTCCCCGCGAGATGTAAACGGATTTTATCGACAAAGCGGGGTAAAAAGACCCAGCCCGACATGGTTTCGCGCGGACTGCGCGGGTAAATAAGTTCCATTCCCGTTAACTAAATCGCGCCTGACCGCCCTGTCAACCCTTCGATCTCCTTGATCCAGCCCTTCCAGGCCAACTTCTTTGGCTTTTTCTCCGTTTTTTAAGACCTTCGCGCTTGACTCGCTGCCATGCCAGACCAAATCTAGCTTTCATGATTCAATCCTTGCTTATAACCAGTCTGCCGCAGGTGTGACATGGCCACACTAACCAAACCCTCCCCGCTGGCGCGCGAGCACATCACCATTTATCACTGGATGGTCGTCATCATTGCCTCGTGCGGATGGCTATTCGATTGCATGGACCAGAGGCTCTTCGCCCTTTCGCGTGAACCAGCCTTGCGCGAAATCATCGGCTCCGGCGTGACCGATGCCCTCATCAAAGATTGGAGTGGCTGGGCCACGGCTTCCATGATGTTCGGTTGGGCCACTGGCGGTATTATCTTCGGCATCATGAGTGATCGCCTCGGTCGTGTGAAAACCATGGCCGTCACGCTTCTCATTTATTCAGGATTTACGGGACTTTCCGGCATGGCCCAGACTCCTGAACAATTCCTGATTTACCGTTTTTTGGTTGGCCTGGGTGTCGGGGGAATGTTTGGCGCTGCGACCACCCTGGTGGCGGAGAGTGTTCCAAGTCATTTCCGGGCGCTTGCCTTGGGATCGCTCCAGGCATTATCGGCCTGCGGCAATATTATCGGCTCTCTCATGAGCACCCAGATCAAGCCCGGACAGGCCGATTTTCTCTTCGGCCTGTCAGGCTGGCGCATCCTCTTTTTTGTCGGCGTGCTTCCCGCCCTCCTCGTGGTCCCCATCATGTCCATGCTGCGCGAGCCTGAACCTTGGAAACAAGCCCGCCGCAAGGCAAAGGAATCTCCCGGAACGGAAAGTGTGGGCTCCATTCCCGCATTGCTGCGCCATCCCGTCTGGCGCCGGAACCTTATCGTTGGCGTTTGCCTTGGTCTGGCGGGAATGGCGGGCCTCTGGGGCATCGGCTTCTTCTCCCCGGAACTCATCTCCACCGCTCTCAAGGGGGAACCCCAGCATGTCATTGACACCGTGCGCGGATACGGAACCGCCCTCCAGGATACCGGCTCCTTTTTGGGAATGATGGCATTCACATTTGTCGCCACATACTACGGACGCCGCCTGGCGTTTCTGGGCGCATTCATCCTGTGCCTGTTCACCACCATTTTTGTATTCAACAACCTGCGCACCGGCACCGATGCCTACTGGATGCTCCCCATGATGGGTTTCGCCCAACTCAGCGTCTTTGGCGGTTACTCAATCTATTTTCCAGAACTTTTCCCAACCCGCCTGCGCGGCACTGGAGTTGGTTTCTGCTACAACACCGTTCGCTACCTCGCAGCGGCATTCCCTCCCATGCTCATGTATTTGAACAGCGCATTGCTCAGCCACGGCATCGCTGAACCGTTCCGCAAATCGGCCACCATTCTCTCCGCCGTTTTCGTTCTGGGCATTGTCGCCCTCTATTGGGCCCCGGAAACCAAAGACAAACCCCTGCCCGAAGATTAATTGGTTGCCAAATAATCCGAACGGCCTGAAGTCCCCCATCGAAGTCTCCATTCAAAAACTGGAGACCTGAAGCCATTCGATCACAAACCGGACAATCCGTAACCGGTTGCCCGCCCGGGGCATCCCGGGGTCATCGCACCCTCGGAATCCCCGCCGCAATACACCTGGAATCAAATTCACCGCCCGGGACCGTAAATCGATATGCCTGGTCCCGCCCCACCCATCCATCCATGGCGTACAGCAAAAGGGCCCGTCTCACTTAAGAAACGGACCCTTGCTTGAAAAAATACTACCTACGCCGGATTACTTCTTGTCTTCGGCAGGCTTGCTGGCTTCAGCAGGCTTCGCATCCACGGCAGGAGCAGTCGTCGTGGGAGCGGCAGCCTCTGTCTTGCTGACAGAACCGCGCGCAGGCGCATCGACCCACTCCAAAATCGCCAACTGAGCGGCGTCGCCCTGGCGTTGGTGCATCTTGATGATGCGTGTGTAGCCGCCCTTTCGCTCTTTTTGAGAAGGCGCGATCTCGTTAAACAAGATCGTAACCGCATCCTCCTGATGGAGGCGCGCAGCAGCAAGACGACGATCATGAATCGTCCCGCTCTTGCCCAAAGTGACCATCTTCTCGGCCACCGAACGCGCCGCGCGAGCCTTGGGCAGCGTGGTCGTGATCCGGCGTTCCTTGATGAGACTGCAAACCATATTGGCCAGCATGGCATTACGATGCGAGCCGGTCCGCCCTAATTTGGCGGTTCTTTTAAGATGACGCATACAAGTGAAATTTAGTTCAGGAGTTTATTCTCTTCTTTGGGCGATTCCAACAGTGCGGGATCGAATTTCATGCCCAGGGACAATCCCAGGGCCGTTAATTTATCCTTGATTTCATTCAAAGACTTCTTTCCAAAATTGCGATACTTGAGCATCTCGCCCTCGCTCTTCATCGCAAGCTGGCCCACGGTCGTGATATTGGCATTGTTGAGACAATTCGCGGCGCGAACGCTCAATTCAATCTCGTTGACGCTCATGTTAAGCAGCTTCTTCATCTTCGCCTGCTCGTCATCCTGCTTCTCAACGACTTCCTCGAACTCGACCGCGTTCTTGTCGTAGCCCACAAAAACATCCAGATGATGCTGCAAAATCGCCGAGGCCTGCACCAAAGCATCCTCGGGCCCGATGCGCCCATCCGTCCACACTTCCAAAATCAACCGATCATAATCGGTGCGCTGACCCACGCGGGCGCTCTCCACATTGTAACGAACGCGCGTCACGGGAGAAAAGAGGGAATCGATCGCGATCAAGCCAATGGCCTGATCGGGCTTCTTATTCTCCTCACCGGGGCAGAACCCGCGGCCCACCTTGACCTCGAACTCCATCTCGAACTTCTTCTTCCGATCCAGAGTGCAAATCAATTGCTTGGGATTGACGATCTCCATGCCCTGGTTGAGCTTGATATCCTCAGCCAGAACCGGACCTTCCTTATTCACCGAAACCATCACCATCTGCGGTTCGCGGTTTGCGGACTTAAGCAGAATCTTCTTGAGATTCAACACAATATCCGTCACATCCTCCACCACTCCATCCACTGCGGCGAATTCGTGCATCGCCCCATCCATCTTCACAGAAGTAATGGCGGCCCCTTCGAGGGAGGACAAAAGCACACGCCTCAACGAATTGCCAACCGTGTGTCCGTAACCCGTTTCAAAGGGTTCGGCAAACCACTTGGCATAAGTAGGCGTCGCGGTGGTCTCATCCTTGACCAACCGCTTCGGCATTTCAAATCGACCTAAACGTACTGGCATAAATTCCTTCCAGACAATTTTAAACTGGCGCCCGGAAACCTTTCCCGCAGTTCCCCAGCGCCCTTATACTTGTCCATTGGCCCCCGTTTATCGGGGACCGGTTTGATTAGCGGGAATAAAACTCAACCACGGCCTGCTCATTGGCGATCGGCTGCAAATCCGCCCGCACGGGAATACGCATCAAGCTCCCCTTGAAGCCTTCCTTGTTGAGCATCACCCAGTCAGGAACCGTCCGGCTTGTGGAAGATTCCATGTTCTTGGAAGCCAGTTGCCGGGCCACCGTGTTGTTCCTGACCTCGATCACGTCATTAACACGCGTCGCATAGGAGGGAATGCTTACCTTGCGCCCGTTCACATTCACGTGCCCATGAGAAATCATCTGCCGGGCCGCCGCACGTGTCGTGCCGAATCCCAGATGATAAACCATGCTGTCCAGACGGGTCTCAAGAATCTGCAACATCGTTTCGCCGGTGACGCCGCGACGGCGTTTCGCCTTCTCATAGACATTGCGGAATTGACGTTCCATCAATCCGTAGTAGTAACGAAGCTTTTGCTTCTCGGCCAATCCCAAACCGTATTCGCTGGTCTTGCGGCGGGACTTGGGGCCATGCACTCCGGGGCCGTAATTGCGGCGATCCAGATACTTCGAAGGCCCAAAAATTGGCACGCCGAAACGGCGGCTGATGCGTACGCGGGGTCCTGTATAACGAGCCATAATCTATAAACTTAAATGATTCAGATTGCCATTTGCCGGGAATTACACGCGGCGTTTCTTGCGCGGACGGCAGCCATTATGCGGAATGGGCGTCACGTCCTTGATCGTGGTAATCTCCAAACCGATCGCCTGCAAAGCCCGGATGGCCGATTCCCGTCCCGATCCTGGCCCGCTGACGCGCACCTCAACCTCGCGCAATCCATGGGACATCGCCTGGCGCGCGGCATCCTGCGCCACCTGTTGCGCCGCAAACGCCGTGCTCTTGCGCGAACCCTTAAATCCGACCTTGCCCGCGCTCGACCACGAAATCACATGCCCCTGCATGTCCGCAATCGACACCGTGGTATTGTTAAACGTCGCCAGAATATTGGCCACACCCACCGGAATATTCTTCGAGCCCTTGGCCTTTACGATCTTCTTGGCGTTGGGATCGTCAGCCAGCAATTCCGCCGCCGTGGGCGCGGAAGCCACCATCGAGGCCGGTGCCGCCGGAGCTGCGCCCGCCGCCGGAGCTGGCGCCGAACCTTCAGCAGGCTTCTTGCCTTGTTTGGCAGGCTTGCCCTCTGCGGCCTTGCCTTCAACAGCGCCCTTGGCCGTCTCCACCGCTGCCGCGGCTTCAGGCTTGCCCTCGGTTTTGGGCGCGGATTTCTTTTTCGTTTCTTCAGCCATAGTCAAATATTAATGAATGCCAGTCTTGGCATCCGGATTGCGTTGCACACCCACCGTCTTGCGCGGTCCCTTGCGCGTGCGGGCGTTGGTTTGCGTTCGCTGGCCGCGCACCGGCAACCCGCGCAAATGGCGGACTCCCCGGTAGCACTTGATGGCCTGCAACCGCTTCAAATTCATGCCGATCTCCCGGCGCAGATCGCCTTCGATCACATACTTGCCCTCCTGGATGGCGTGAACGATCTGCGACAATTGCTGCTCGGTCAAATCCTTGGCTCGAATATGCGGCTCAATGGCCGCCTTCACCAAAATTTGCCGGGCATTCACCGGGCCAATGCCGTAAATATAACGGAGCGATACGTCGATCCGTTTCTCTCCCGGGATGTCAACACCTAAAATGCGTGCCATAATTGCTTTTTCTCTATCCCTGACGTTGTTTGTGGCGCGCGTTCGTGCAAATCACACGAATAACGCCCTTCCGTTTCACTACCTTGCAATGTTCGCAAAGCCGTTTTACCGATGCGCGGACTTTCATGTCGTTATTTCCGTTCTACTTTCAATGATACAGCCCTTTGACAGGTCAAAAGGCGACAATTCCATCCCGACCTTGTCGCCGGGCGTTAACTTTACAAATTTTAATCGAAACCGGCCTGCAATATGCGCCAGCAGCCGATGTCCGTTAGCCAGCTCAACACGCACCCGCATGTTGGGCAGCACTTCGATCACGGTGCCTTCGACTTTAATGGCATGTTCTCGCGACACGTCAATATCTCCGGCTCTGAATCCGTAATCAATACCGTATGCTCAAAATGAGCGGACGGTTTCCCATCTTGCGTCACCACCGTCCATCCGTCACTCAAAATCTTCACCGCCGCCGAACCCGCGTTAACCATCGGTTCGATGGCGATCGTCATTCCCGCTCTCAATCTCGGAGAGGCCCCCCCCTCGACGAAATTGGGAATCTGCGGTTCTTCGTGCATCGATCGACCCACTCCGTGCCCGACAAACTCCCTCACCACACTAAATCCCTGGCGTTCGACAAACTTCTGCACCGCCCGCGAAATATCCACAACCCGGTTTCCCGGCAGGGCCTGGCTGATCCCTTCATACAAAGCCTGCTGCGTCACGTCGATCAGTTTCTGCGACAGCACATCGCAGCCACCCACAGCCACCGTGCAGGCGGTGTCGCCGATAAAATCATGCACCACCACACCCACGTCCAGACTTACAATATCCCCAAACTGCACCCGCCGATCGCTGGCCATCCCGTGAACCACTTGTTCGTTGACAGAAATACACACATGGCACGGATACCCGCGATATCCCAAAAACGCGCTGCGCGACCCGTATTTCTTCATCAACGCTGCCGCATAATCATCGATCTGCCGCGTTGTCAGTCCAGGCGTAATCCACTTTGCGGTTTCCTCCAGCACTGCCCCAGCCACCGCACCCGCAGCCCGCATCGCTTCAATATCCCGACCGCTTTTGATCAGAATCATGATCAGAACCGCCCGCGCAGACGACCCTTCTTCAAGAAGCCGTCATAGTGGCGCATCAACAAATGCGTTTCCACCTGTCGCATCGTGTCCAACAGAACGCCCACCAGAATCAATATGCTCGTTCCGCCAAAAAAGGTGTTCACCGCAAACGGCACCTGCATGGCCTTATACATTAAAATGGGTATGACGGCAATAACGGTCAGGAAAACCGCTCCAGCCAGCGTAATCCGGCTCATGGCATTGTGCAAAAAGTTGCAGGTCGCCTGACCGGGACGAACACCCGGAATATATCCGCCGTACTTCTTCAGATCATCAGAAATCTGCAACTCGTTAAACTGCGTCGCAACCCAGAAATACGAGAAAAACAAAATCATGAGCGCATAAGTGATCAAATAGATCGGTTCGCCCTCGCGAAACTTCTGGCCAATGCCCAGCAACAACGGCAATCCCAGTGATTGACCCGCCACACTCAGAATCTTATCCGGAAACATCAGAATCGCTTGAGCGAAAATAATCGGCATCACGCCCGAGTAATTCACCCGGAGCGGCATGAAGGAACTCGTGCCCGCATAAGATTTGCGACCCACAGTCCGCTGTGCATACTGAACCGGTATCTTCCTCTGCGCCTGTGTCACGGCAATAACCCCCGCCACCACCGCCACAAGCAACAAAACCAGCGCAACCGCATGGAACGCGTTAAACCGACCCTCCATGCCCGCCGGCGGGAAAAACATATCCTTCAACGCCTGGCCCGCCTGGGGCAACCGCGCCAGAATACCGATTGTGATCACCAACGAAACACCGTTTCCAATGCCCCGATCCGTGATCTGCTCGCCCAACCACATCATCAGCATCGTTCCCGTCGTCAATATCAACGTCGTCTGAATACGATACCACCAGATTGGCTCGATCAACACGAGCTTTCCAGGAAGAGCGGCCCCGAAAATCTTATCCGGATTCTCCCAACCCAAAGCCATCACAAAACCCTGGCCCAGACACAGAATCACCGTCAAATACCGGCCATACTGAATAATCTTCGTCCTGCCGCCCTCTTCGCGCGCCAATTTGCTCAACGTCGGCACCACCGCAGTGAGCAACTGAATGATAATCGTCGCGCTGATGTAAGGCATGATCCCCAGCGCGCCGATCGCGCAGCGCTCCATGGCTCCCCCGGTGAACATGCTATACATGCCCATCAAGGAACTTCCTCCCTTGGCCGACTGCGCCTCAAAGTAAGCCTTGAGCAAAGCGCCGTCCAAGCCGGGAATCACAACGATTGCCGCCAATCGGCAGATCGCCAACAACAACAACGTAAAGAGGATCCGGGACTTTAATTCCGGGATCTTGAAACAGTTGGCAAGCGTGTTGACGATGCTGGAAAACATGATGTGTCCGATTATTGTTTAACTTTGTCTTTGGCCTGAACCTTCGGCTTGGGTTTAAAAACCACAAGCACCTCGCAGGAACCGCCTAAAGCTTCGATCTTCGCCTTCGCAGTCGCACTGAACGCATGCGCGGCCACGATCAACTTCTTCTTCAGCTCGCCGGAACCCAGGATTTTAATCCCGTCCGCCTTGCCATTGGCCATGCCCAAGGTCTTCAAAGCGTTCGCATCCACCTTTGCGCCATCTTCAAAGACGTTCAACGCCTCCAGATTCACCGGCAAATAAACCGTCTTGAAACTGGCATTGTTAAAGCCCCGTTTTGGCACGCGGCGAATCAGCGGCATTTGACCGCCTTCAAATCCGATACGGTTGGAACTACCCGAGCGGGCCGATTGACCCTTGCCACCGCGGCCACTGGTCTTGCCATGACCGCTGGACTCACCTTGCCCCAGGCGCTTGCGACGATGTTTCGAGCCGGGCCGGGGTTTTAAATCATGTAAACGCATAATCTGAAATCAAATCAAGCTGCAGGAGTAACGGCAGGTGCGGGTGCTGCCACCTCGCCCTCCACACGCACGCGACGCACTGGCACCGCCAGGCCGCGCCCACGATAAATATCGGCAGGCATCCGCAACTGCAGCAAGGCCTTAATCGTTGCCTTGGCCACATTGGCGGCATTATTCGATGCCATCGACTTGCTCAAGACATCTTTGATCCCAACCGATTCCAGCACGGCACGCATTGTTTTACCCGCGATGATCCCCGTTCCCGGCGAAGCGGGACGCAAAAGAACCTTCGCGCCGCCAAAATCGCACAACACCTGGTGAGGAATCGTGTTTTCCTGCAATGCCACCGCAATCATCCGCTGTTTGGCCATTTCACCACCCTTGCGAATCGCATCCGCGACCTCGCCCGCCTTGCCCAAACCCAGTCCGATTTTACCGCGACGGTCACCCACTATGACCAGCGCGCTAAAACTAAAACGGCGTCCGCCCTTGACCACCTTGGCAGAGCGGTTGATGAATACGACCTTTTCGGCCAATTCATTGATCGGCTTGCCATCCGCACCCAACTCCGGATTATCAGACCCCGAGCGGGTTCTGCGGCCTCCGCGACTCGGTCCACGGCCACGCCCCATTCCTGCGCTATTTTTTGTTTGTTCCGCCACGATGTTACTCCTGTTTCAAAGTTAAAACTTCAAGCCGGCCTCGCGAGCGGCATCCGCCAGCGCCTTGACCTTGCCATGATACCGGGCGCCATTGCGGTCGAATACGACCTGCTTGATGCCCTTTCCAATCGCCTGTTGAGCGGCAAATGCCCCCACAATCTTCGCGCTCTTCACATTGGCCGCCAGCGTCTCGCGTTCCGGAGCTGTCTTGCTCACCGAGGAGGCCGCCGCCAGAGTCACCCCGGCATCGTCGTCCACAAACTGCACATGAATATTCTTGCCCGTGAAGCACACACTCATCCGGGGACATTCGCGCGTGCCTTTGACCTTCTTGCGAATGCGCCAGCAACGCAACTGTTTTAAGCGATGTTTGTTCTCTACTCTCATGATATTTTTGCCACGGATTTGGCCGTGGCCATTTCAAATTATTGTTGTACGGTCTTGCCTTCCTTGCGCTCGACCTTCTCATCCGAGTAACGGATTCCCTTGCCTTTGTAAGGTTCGGGAGGATAGAAGGAGCGAATATCCGAAGCCACCTGGCCCACCAAATGCTTATCCGGCCCTTCCACAGTCAACTTCGTGTTCTCCAGTACCGTGACCTTGATCGTCTCGGGTATGGGATAAAGCACCGGGTGCGAATAACCAAGCGTTAAATTCAGCACCTTGCCCTGAACCACCGCCTTGTAACCCACCCCCTGGATTTCCAACTTCTTGGAAAAACCATCCGTCACCCCCTTGACGCAATTATTCAACAACGCCCGGGACAAACCATGCATGGCTTTGCATGCGGAATCCTCCCCATCGCGCGACACAACCACCTTGCCATCATCCACCTTGGCGCTGGTGTGCGGAGGAAGTTCCATCTTCATCTTCCCATTGGGACCCTCAACAGCCACATTGCGACCCTGCACCACAACCTTGACCTTGGCGGGGATGACAATGGGCATACGACCGATTCTTGACATAATAGCTCCTTACCAAACAATGCAAATTAACTCCCCACCCAGGTGGTTCCTGCGCGCCATCGTGCCGCTCATAACCCCCTTGGAAGTGGATACAATGGAAATGCCCAAGCCGCCCAGCACCCGGGGAATCTCCCCCGAACTGACATAACGACGCAGACCCGGCGTGCTCATGCGCCGCAGACTCTCGATCACACACTTGCGGTTCTGATACTTGAGCTTCAACTTCAACGACTTGTGCGGCTTCTCCGCCACTGAGCAATCGGTGATGTAACCCTCATCCTTGAGAATGCGGGCGATGCCTTCCTTCATTTTTGAATGCGGCAACTCGACCTCCGGCAACAACGCCTGGCCGGCGTTGCGGATTCGATTGAGCATATCGGCGATTGGATCCATAAATATCTCTGATTTACCAACTGGCTTTTGTAACTCCGGGGATCATCCCATTCATGGCCAACTCGCGGAAAGTGAGCCGGGAACATCCAAACTTGCGCAAATAACCGCGGCGACGCCCGCTAATCTTGCAGCGGTTGGTCTGGCGCACAGGACTCGCATTGCGGGGCAGTTTGGACAGCCCGACATAATCATGCCGCTCCTTCAACTCCGCCCGAATCGCGGCGTACTTCGACGCCACCGCACGCTTCTTCTTCTCTCGTTCAATCCAAGATTTTTTCGCCATAACTTATTTTCCTTCGGCAAAGGGCATTCCCAGCATCTTCAACAAATCCAGGCCTTCGGCATCCGTTTTTGCCGTCGTCACCATCGTGATATCCATGCCCTGGGTCCGTTTGATCTTATCCATTTCAATTTCAGGGAAAATCGTCTGATCCGCCACCCCGAGCGTGTAACTGCCCCGGCCGTCGAACGCGCGCGGACTCAACCCGCGAAAATCGCGAATGCGCGGCAGCGCCGCAGCCACCAGACGATCGAAAAACTCATACATCACATCGTCGCGCAACGTGACATGACAGCCGATGATCTGCCCCTCGCGCAACTTGAAATTGGCGATGCTCTTGCGGGAACGGTTCAACACCGCCTTGCGCCCCGTGATCATCCCCAACTCCTTGACAGCGTCATCCACCGCGCCCTTCTCCAAAGACGCGCTAACCCCCATGTTAATCACAATCTTCTCCAACAGGGGCACCTGGTTGACATTCTTGTAATGCCACTTCTCCATGAGCGCCGGTTTCACGGCCTCAACATACTTCTTGTAAATTCGCGATTTCATATACGGTATTATGCCCCGACTTTGCCGGCGCGTTTGGCCGCGCGCGCTTCATGCTCCGCGGCGAGCATCACATTGGAAATATGGATCGTGCCCTCGCGCTCCACAATCCGGCCCTGCGGATTCTGCTGACTCTTGCGCGTGTGCCGCTTGATCAACTTGATCCCCTCCACAATCACACGCTGCTTGGTCCGCAACACATGCAGGATCTTGCCGCTCTTGCCGCGTTCCGTACCGGCTATGACGACCACGTCGTCTCCTTTTTTCACATGAAATTTCTGCATAACCTCAGATGACCTCCGGTGCCAGGGAAATGATTTTGACAAACTTCAGATCGCGCAACTCGCGCGCCACAGGCCCGAAAATGCGGGTCCCCTTGGGATTCTGATCGTTATCGATGATCACAATTGCATTATTGTCGAACCGCAGATACGACCCGTCGCTGCGGCGGATGGGATGGCGTGTGCGCACCACTACAGCCGTTACCACTTCACCCTTTTTAACCGTGCCATCCGGCGTGGCCTCTTTGATGTGGGCCTTGATGATATCCCCCACCCCGCCATACATCTGGTTGCGGCCCAGCACGCCGATCATCGCGGCCCGCTTGGCCCCGGTATTATCGGCAACATCCAAAATCGAACGAATTTGTAACATAATTCAGCCTCTCCATTATGCCGTCGCGGGTGACGCCTCGGCGTTCCGCTCGACGATCTCCACCAGCCGCCACCGTTTCATCTTGGACAGCGGCCGCGTTTCCTCGATGCGCACTTGATCCCCCACCTTCGCTTCGCTCTTCTCATCGTGAGCGTAAAACTTGTTGTAGGAAGTCACCACTTTTTTGAAGCGCGGGTGCGCAAACCGCCTCTCCACGCTCACGACAATGGTCTTGGCCATCTTGTTGGCGATCACCTCGCCCACCCGCTCTTTGCGGTGGGCACGGTTGGATGGAATATTCGACATATCGTTCTAAATTAACTGGCTTTCTTTCGCAAAATCGACAGCTGAGTCTCCACCCGGGCAATGTCGCGACGCAACGTCCGCAAACGGTCGGGCTTTTCCAACTGGCTCCCCGCCTGCTGCAGGCGCAGGTTAAAAATCTCCTGACGCATGTCCCGGCCCTTGGCCGTGAGCTCCGTCACCGTTAAATCCTTGAAATCGGCAATCTTCATATTCGCAAACCTCCGGTTACTTCGCCGCCATCCGGTGGCGCGATATAAACTTCGTGCGGATCGGCAACTTCGTTGCCGCCAACCGGAACGCCTCCCGGGCCAGCGCCTCCGTCACCCCGTCCACCTCGAACAACACGTTCGCCGGACGTATCACCGCCACCCAGGAAACCACCGGGCCCTTGCCCTTACCCATACGCGTTTCCAACGGCTTCTTGGTGATCGACTTGTCGGGGAAAATCCGAATCCAGACCTTCCCGCGACGCTTCATGTAACGGCTGATCGCCGCACGCGCGGCCTCAATCTGGCGCGTATCCAGCCAGCACCGCTCCATGGTTTGTAATCCATATTCGCCAAAAGCCACCGTCGTTCCGCGCGAGGCCATCCCCGAGCGGCTGCGACGCTGCATTTTGCGATACTTCACTTTCGCCGGCATTAAAGACATATCTCGTCCTTCCGAAAATTAATTGGCCACTGGCGCTGCGGCGGGAATAGCCGTTTCGCTTGCCGCGGTCACCGTCGCCGGTGCCGTTGTTTTTTCCTTCACCATATCTCCCTTGCAAATCCAGCACTTCACCCCGATCTTCCCATACATCGTCTTGGCCTCTGCAAAACCATAATCAATCTGCGCCCGTAACGTATGCAACGGCACCCGGCCCAGATGATACAACTCCGCCCGCGCCAGCTCCGCCCCGCCCAGACGCCCCGCGCACCGGATCTTGATCCCCTCCGCTCCGAAATCCATCGCCGTTTGCAGCGACTTCTTCATCGCCCGGCGGAAGGAAATGCGGCGCTCCAACTGCATCGCCACGTTCTCAGCCACCAACTGCGCATCTGTCTCAGGCTGCTTGACCTCCTGGATGTCCACATAAATTTCCTTTCCGGTCATCTTTCCAAGCTCCTCCTTGAGCTTGTCGATCTCGGCGCCCTTGCGCCCGATCACCACGCCCGGACGGGCCGTGAAAATTGTGATGCGGCACCGATTGGCCGCACGCTCAATGACAATCCGGGGAACAGCGGCTGCCTCCAGCTTGCTCTTTAAAATTCGGCGGATTTGATAATCTTCAGACACCAACTTGCTGAACTCCTTCTTGCCGGCGAACCAGCGCGAGCGCCAGTCCTTGTTCAGGGCGATGCGAAAACCAATAGGATTTGTCTTTTGACCCATAATTCTTACATCTCAGTCAACACGATTCTAATCTGGCATGTCCGCTTCAAAATCGGGCCCGCGGACCCGCGAGCTTTTGGAATAAACCGTTTCATTGTCGTCGCCGTTCCCGCCACAGCCTCCTTGACCACCAGGTTCTCGGGCCGGGCACCCTTGTTATTCTCGGCGTTTGCAATCGCAGACTTCAAAGTCTTGGCGACCAGCCGTGCGGACTTCCTCGGAACCACCGCGAGAATGGCCTGCGCTTGCAAGGCCCCCAACCCCTGAATCTGACGCGTTACCTCGCGCATCTTCTGGGCGGACATGCGCACATTGCGCGTTATTGCTTGCACTTCCATAAAAATTATCCTACTTCGCCTCGGCTTTGGCGGTGTGCGCGCCGTGTTTCTTAAACGTCCGCGTCAGCGCGAACTCGCCCAACCGGTGGCCCACCATGTTTTCCGTCACAAACACCGGCAGAAAATTCTTCCCATTATGCACGTTGAACGTGTGCCCCACAAAATCCGGGGTGATCGTCGAGCGCCGCGACCAGGTCTTGATCGGCTTCTTCGCGCCCACCGCGTTCAACTTCGTAATCTTTTCCAACAGGTAACCATCTACAAATGGCCCTTTTTTAATGGAGCGTCCCATAAGTCTATTTCACTTTCATTGGCTGGCCGTTGCGGCGCACCACGATCGAGCGGTCTGAATATCTGTTGTGTCTGCGCGTCTTATAACCCTTGGTAATCACACCCCAAGGCGTGACTGGATGACCTCCGCCGGAGGTCTTGCCCGCGCCGCCACCCATCGGATGATCCACGGGATTCTTGGCGACCGCGCGCGAAAGCGGATGAATGCCGCGGTGCCGTGACCGGCCCGCCTTGCCCAGCACCACCTTCTCATGCTCGACATTGCCCACCTGCCCGATGGTGGCGTAACAATTCTCGCTGATCTTCCGGATCTCCCCCGAAGGCAGCCGAATCATCGCATACCCGCCCTCGCGGGACATCAAACTGGCTGCCGCGCCCGCCGAACGCACCATCTGCGCCCCGCGACCCGCCGTCAGCTCCAAATTATGAATCGGCATCCCCACCGGAACCGACTTGAGCGGAATGCTATTCCCCACCTCGGGAGCCGCTCCAGGACCGCTCATCACCTTGGCACCCACCTGCAGACCCACCGGCGCGAGAATGTAAGTCCTCACACCATCCGGATACTCCAGAAGCGCCAGCCGCGCCGTGCGCAGCGGATCATATTCGACAGCGATCACCTTGGCCTCAACCCCGTGATTGTGCCGCTTGAAATCCACCGTGCGGATCTTCTGCTTGTGGCCGCCACCGTGTCCCCGGCTGGTCACCCGGCCGTAACAGTTGCGCCCGCCGGTTTTCTTGCGAGTCTGAACCAGCTTCTTCTCCGGCTTCGACTTGGTGATCTCGTCGAACGACGCCATTGTTATATAGCGCGTGGACGGAGTTAATGGACGAAATATCTTGACTGGCATATCAATGAAAAGCTTAGGTCAGACTGATTTTATCCCCGTCCTTCAGCGTTACAATGGCCTTCTTCCAATCGGAAGTCTGCCCCGCCTGCCGGGTGGAACGCCGCCGCGCCTTGCCGCCCACATTCATGGTGTTCACCTCGAGCACCTTGACTTTGAACAGCTCCTGCACAGCCTGCCGGATCTGGGTTTTCGAGGCCCGCCGATCGGCAATCAGCGTGTATTGGTTATATTTCTCACCCTGCAACGTGCCCTTCTCGGACACACGCACGGTTTTGATGATGTCAAATGCATTCATGGCGTTTTAGGCTTTGGCCAGCCGCTCTTCGACCTGGGCAAACGCGCCCTCAGTAATAATAATCCTGTCGAACCGCAGCATCTCATAAGTGTTCAACGTACTCGCGGTGATGAACTCCACCCCCGGAAGATTCCGGGCCGCCAACGCCAGATTGCGCTCCAAAGCGGGCACCACAAACAGCACCGTGCCCTGAACATCCAGAGCCGCCAGCACTTTGGTAAATTCCTTCGTTTTGGGAGTCGGCATCGTCCAATCCTTCAGAACCGTCACATCCCCCGACTTGATCCGCTCGCTCAAGGCCTTCCGTAAAGCCACCTGGCGAACCGTCTTGCCAATCTTCTGGCGATAGCTCCTCGGCTTGGGTCCGAAAACCACACCGCCCCCACGCCACAATGGCGAGGCGAAAGAACCGGCGCGTGCGCGTCCAGTCCCCTTCTGCCTCCAGGGCTTCTTGCCCGAACCCGCCACCTCACCCATCGTCTTGGTGCAAGCCGTCCCGCTCCGGCCAGCCGCCCGCTGCGCCACCACCGCCTGGTGGACCGCCTGCGTGCCGCTGCCATCCTCCACCACCGGGAACTTGATCTCCAGTTCGCCCTGAGTGGTGCCTTGTATATCTTTAATTGTCAGCTTCATGTGCGCTTGATTCCTCCGCTGTTACTTCGCCGCCACCTTCGGGTTCTTCTTGGACTCCCGGATCAAAACATAATCGCCCTTGGCTCCGGGAATGGCGCCCTTGACCAGCAAAACCTGATCCGCTTCGCGCACCTGCACAATTTCCAAATTCTGTGTCGTCCGCTGCACCTGCCCCATATGCCCTGGCATCCGCTTGCCGCGCAGCACCGTTCCGGGAAACGAGCGCTGGCCAATGGCTCCCGCGCGCCGGCGCCAGCCCTTCGACCCGTGCGAAGCGTCACCACCGCGAAACCCATGACGCGCCATCACACCCTCGAAACCCCGCCCCTTGGTCACCCCGATCGCATCGACCATGTCGCCCACGGCAAACACATTCACATTCACCACGTCGCCGGGTTTGACCGCAATCGAGAAATCGCGGAACTCCTTCACACGTTTCACCGGCAGCGCGCCGAACTTCTTGAAATGACCCAGCGCAGGCTTCGTCAAGCGCTGCTCCTTCTGGTCATCGAAACCCAGTTGCACCGCGTTATACCCGTCGCGCTCCAGCGTCTTGCACTGGATGACCCGGTTGGGCCCCGCCAGCACAACCGTCACAGGCACCACGTTTCCCTTGCCGTCATAGACGCGCGTCTGGCCAATTTTTTTTCCGAGCAGTCCGATCATAACAACTAAATCTTAATGGTAATATCCACGCCCGCAGGCAGATTCAACTTCTTCAGTTCGTCCACAGTCTTGGCCGTCGGATCAATGATGTCCAGCAGCCGCTTGTGCGTCCGCTGCTCAAAAGTCTCCTGCGACTTCTTGTCCGCATGCGGCGAACGCAGCACCGTAAACTGTTCGATCCGGGTTGGCAGCGGGATTGGCCCGGCCACCCGCGCCCCGGTGCGTTTCACCGTTTCCACAATCTCCCTGGCAGATTGATCGATCACCCGATGATCAAAAGCTTTAAGACGAATTCTAATAGTTTGTCCAGCCATAACTTAAATAACCGTCAATTTTTTTCGATTACGTGCGCGCCGCCTTGGGCTTGTTCGAGTCCAGAATCGCAGTCAAAATCTGACTCGGCACCTGTTCAAAATGCGATGGCTCCATCGAATACCCCGCGCGTCCCTTGGACAGCGAACGAATGATCGTTGCATATCCGAACAACTCCGCCAGCGGCACATGCGCATTGAGCACCGTCGCCTGATTCTTCGCCTCAATCGCATTAATGCGACCGCGACGGCGGTTCAAATCCCCAAGCAAATCGCCCTGATACTCGTCCGGCGTCGTCACCTCCACCTTCATGATCGGTTCCAACAACACCAGACCAGCCTTCTTCGCCGCATCCTTGAAGGCGAAAATACCCGCCATCTTGAACGCCAGCTCATTCGAATCCACTTCGTGGAAAGTACCATCGATGATCTGCACCTTCACATCCACCAGCGGGAAACCCGCCAGCACACCGCCCGAAATCGCTTCCTCGACACCATTGATGACCGCCGGGATGTATTCCTTTGGAATCGCACCGCCCACGATCTTGTTCTCAACCACAATTCCCTTGCCCCGCTCGTTGGGCTCAATCGTGACCACCGCATGACCATACTGACCCCGGCCACCCGATTGACGAATGAACTTGCCAACACCCTCGGCCGCCTTCGTGATCGTTTCACGATAGGCAATCTGCGGTGCGCCCGAATTCGCCTCCACCTTGAACTCACGGAACAAACGGTCCCGAATGATTTCCAGATGCAACTCGCCCATTCCCGCAATAATCAATTGCCCGGTTTCCTCGTTCGTGTAGCAACGGAACGTCGGATCTTCTTCCGCCAGACGCTGCAAACCGACCGACAATTTGTCCCGGTCCGCGTGCGTCTTGGGCTCCACAGCCATCGAAATCACCGGATCCGGGAACGTCGGCGGCTCCAGCAACACCGCGTGATCCTCATCGCACAAAGTGTCCCCCGTCGTGATATTGCGCAAACCGACCAGCGCCGCAATCTCACCGGCAAACACCGTATCCATATCCACCCGCTTATCCGCCTGGATCATCAACACCCGGCTCACCCGCTCACGCTTGTGCGTGCGCGGATTATAAATCATGTCGCCCTTCGTGATCTTTCCCGAATAAACCCGGAAAAATACCAACTTACCAACAAAAGGATCACTCCAGAGCTTGAAGGCCAGCGAACAAAACGGCTTGCTGTCGTCAGGCAGAATCTCCACTGTTTGAGTCTGATCGTTCGCATCCTGACCCTTGGCCGGAGGGATGTCAAGCGGCGAAGGCAAATAATCGATCACCGCATCCACCAAAGGCTGGACACCGCGCTTTTTAAAGGCCGAACCGCCGATAACCGGAATAAATTCATTGGCGCAGGTCAACCGCCGAATCGTATTCTTCAACAAATCGATACTCACCGGCTTGTCCTCGATCACCAACTCGGCAACCGCGTCATCCTTGTTGGCAACCGCGTCGATCAACTCCTTCAAAGCCGTCTTCGCCTGCTCCTTCAACTCCTCCGGAATCTCCGTCACATCATACTTAAGACCCATCTCATCCTTTTCATCATAGATGATGGCCTTCTGACTGATCAGATCGATGACACCCGTCAAATAATCCTCCTTGCCGATCGGAATCGACACCGGATAAGCATAAGCCCCAAGCTTCTTGCGCATCTCCAAAACCGCATTCTCAAAATTGGCGCCCGTGCGGTCCATCTTATTCACAAACGCAATGCGCGGAACCCCATACTTGGTTGCCTGCCGCCATACCGTCTCCGACTGCGGCTGCACACCCGCCACCCCGCAGAACACCGCCACCGCGCCATCCAAAACACGCATCGAACGCTCCACCTCGGCCGTGAAATCCACATGCCCTGGAGTGTCGATAATGTTCACCCGATGCGCAATCCCCGTGAACAGCTTGTTAAGACCCTCTTCCTTCTGGGTCCAATAACAACTGATGGCTGCGGAAGTGATCGTGATGCCACGCTCGCGCTCCTGCTCCATCCAGTCCGTCACCGTGTTGCCATCGTCCACGTCCCCCATCCGATGAGTCAGACCCGTATAGAACAGGATGCGCTCCGTCGTCGTCGTCTTGCCCGCATCGATGTGCGCGGCAATGCCGATATTACGCGTATTGCACAACTCGTACTGGCGCCCCGAACCGCTGGCCGCCTTCTTGGCTTCCGCCTTGGTGCTTTTAGACACGCCGGCCTTGGCCTGCTGTCCTTCCGTAACGTTCGGTTTATTTGTTCCTGCGATGTCCACTAAAACTTCCATTCTATTCACAGACAAAAAAACGCCCCATCATCCAACCAACCACGGGGCGTATTCCGTCAAAATTTTTACCAACGAAAATGCGCAAAAGCTTTGTTCGCCTGCGCCATCTTATGCACCTCATCGCGTTTGCGAATCGCATTGCCACTGCCCTGGGCCGCTTCCATGATCTCCACAGCCAGCGCCTCTTTCATCGGCGTCCCCTTGCGCGCATTCGCCAGATCCACAATCCAGCGCAATGCCAGAGAGGTTTGCCGCTCCACGGAAACTTCCAAAGGCACCTGATAAGTGGCCCCGCCCACGCGACGCGCCTTGACTTCCAGACGCGGCTTGGCGTTATCGACCGCCCGTTGAAACACTTCCAGAGGATCCGCAACCTGGCTCTTGGTCAGAATCTGATCCAAGGCATCGTAAACAATGCGCTGAGCCACACTCTTTTGACCCCACTTCATCACAGTATTGACCAATCGGGTCACCAGAACACTGTGAAACTTTGCATCCTCAACAATCGGTCTTTTTACCGCACGACGACGACGAGACATAAATGATTCAGATTATCAGGCTTTGGGTTAAATTACATTAGGCCGCTTTGACCGCCGCCTTCGCGCCCGCCTTGGGCCGCTTGACACCATACTTGGAACGACTCACACGGCGCTTCTCCACTCCGGTCGCATCCAGTGTGCCCCGCACAATATGATAACGGACACCCGGCAAATCCTTTACGCGACCGCCCCGCACCAGCACAATCGAGTGCTCCTGCAAATTGTGCCCCTCGTCCGGGATATACGCGATCACCTCGAATCCGTTGGACAAACGCACCTTGGCCACTTTTCGCATGGCCGAATTCGGCTTCTTGGGCGTGCGGGTCATCACCTGCAGACATACCCCGCGACGGAACGGCGCATTCTCCAGGGCCGGAGCCTTGGATTTGACACGCAATTTACTGCGTCCGAAACGGACGAGTTGATTTATAGTCGGCATTTCTCTGTATCCAATTTAAAGTTTTCCCTGTTTTTTGGGAAACGGAGTGGGGATATTACCAACCCAACCTTCCGCTGCAACTAATAATTGCATTATTTTATACTTTTTTTCAACCCAACAGCGGTTCCAAACCAGAATCCGCTGCAGCCTCTTCTGTAACTTCCTCTTCTTCAGGAGCTTCCACAAGAGCGTTCAATTTCAAATCCCGGTGAATATTAAATCCGCTTCCCGCAGGAATAATGTGACCCATGATCACATTCTCCTTGAAACCACGCAGAATATCCACCCGTCCCATCGTCGCAGCCTCAGTCAGCACACGCGTGGTGTCCTGGAACGATGCCGCGCTCAGGAAACTATCCGTCTCCAGAGAAGCCTTGGTGATGCCCAGCAGCACGGGTTGCGCCTCAGCAGGCTTGCCACCCATCTTGTCCACACGCTGGTTCTCATTCTCAAAGGCGATCTTGTCCACCTGCTCGCCCCACAAAAATAACGTATCCCCAGGCTCCGTGATCCGCACCTTGCGCAACATCTGCCGCACAATGATCTCAATGTGCTTGTCGTTAATCGTTACACCTTGCAGACGATAAACCTCTTGAACCTCGTTGACCAGATGTTCCTGCAACTCTTGCGGGCCGCAGACATCCAAAATCTCATGAGGCACAACCGGACCTTCCGTAAGCTGCTGGCCTTTCTTCACAAAATCGCCCTTATAGACAATCACGTGCTTGCCGATCGGCACCAGGTGCTCCTCCTCGAAATTGGTCTTCGGATCCTTGATCAGAATGCTGCGCTTGCCGCGCACCGTCGGACCAAAATCCACCAGACCGTCGATCTTCGAGATCTCCGCCGCATCCTTGGGACGCCGCGCCTCAAACAACTCCGCCACGCGAGGCAAACCGCCCGTAATGTCCTTGGTCTTCGAAGTCTTGCGCGGAGTCTTCGCCAGGAGCGTTCCCGCAATCACCTTCACCCCTTCGGACACCACAATGTGCGCGCCCGACGGAATCGGGAAACCGGCAATCTGATCGCCCTGCTCGTCCAGAATGTTCACCTGCGGATGCAAATCCTCCTTGTGCTCGATGATGACCATGGCCTCCTGGCTCGTAGTCACATCCAGCTCCTGCTTCATCGTCACACCCTCGATGATGTCCTGGAACTGCACACGCCCGGCTTTTTCAGAAAGAATCGGAACGTTGTACGGATCCCACTGCACGAACATGTCGCCCTTCTTGATCATGCTCCCGTTCGCAGCCGTGATGACCGCGCCAATCACCACCGTGTGCGCCTCGAGTTCACGGCCATCATCCGCCACAACGCTGATCGAGCCGTTCTTGTTCAAAACAATATTGTTGCCGTCCTCCAGTTCCACCAGACGCAAATCGTTGAAACGAATCTTCCCGTCGTGCTTGGCCTTGATCTGCGGCTGCTTGAACACCTGCGACGCCGTTCCACCGATGTGGAATGTGCGCATCGTCAACTGCGTGCCCGGCTCGCCAATCGACTGGGCCGCCACAATGCCCACCGCCTCGCCCAGCTTGACCATGTCGCCCGTCGCCAGATTGCGCCCGTAACAGGACACGCACACCCCGCGCTTGCTCTCGCAGGTCAGCACCGAACGAATCTTCACCTTCTCGACACCCGACCTCTCGATTTCCTTGGCAATCACCTCATCGATGATCTCGTTCGATTTGACAAGAGTCTTCTTCACATCCCGCGGATCCACAATGTCATCGCAGGAAACGCGGCCCACCAGCCGCTCGTGGAGTTTGACCACCTCGTCCTCGCCCTCGAAAATCGCCTGCACCCAGACCCCGTTGAACGTGCCGCAATCCATCTCCCGGATGATCACATCCTGGGCCACATCCACCAGCTTGCGCGTCATGTAACCCGAATCCGCAGTCTTGAGCGCCGTATCCGCCAGACCTTTGCGCGCGCCGTGCGTCGAACTGAAATACTCCAGCACCGTCAGACCCTCGCGGAAATTCGCCAGAATCGGCTTCTCGATAATGTCGCCGGAAGGCTTGGCCATCAAACCGCGAATACCGGCCAGCTGGCGCACCTGCTGCCGATTACCGCGCGCTCCCGAGTCCACCATCAGCCACAAAGGATTATACTCCTTCTTGCCCTGATTCTGCTCCAGGGTCTTGAGCATGACATTGGCGATCTGGTCGGTGCAATGCGTCCAGATGTCGATGATCTTGTTGTAACGCTCAACCGTCGTGATGATACCCTTGCGGTATTGCTTCTCGACCTCGTTGATCTGCTTCTGAGCCGCCTCGATCTCGTGCCCCTTTTCCTTCGGAATAATCATGTCGTCGATGCCGATCGACACCCCCGCGCGAGTCGCCTCGCTGAAGCCCAACTCCTTGAGCTTGTCGAGCATGATCACCGTCTTCTCGTGCCCGCAGACCTTGTAACAAGTCCAGATCAACTCCCCAATCTGGGGTTTGCCCACCTGCTTGTTCGGAAAACCCAGCTCCGGCGGCCAGATTTCGCTGAACATCACCCGGCCCACCGTCGTCTCGATCACCTTCTTCTCAGAATCCCCATACACCGTCTTCGTCCCCAAATCGGGATTCGCCAGCAACACCCGCTCGTGCATCCCCACCGCGCCGTCCGCAAGGGCAAACATCGCCTCGAACTTGTTGCCAAACAGCCGCATCTTCGACTTCCCCGTTGGATACGCCACCTCGCGCGGATTGGCCGTCATGTAATAACAGCCCAGCGTGATATCCTGCGTCGGCGTCATGATCGGCTTGCCGCTCGAAGGACTGAAAATATTGTTCGGCGCCATCATCAACAGACGCGCCTCCATCTGCGCCTCCACCGACAACGGCACATGCACCGCCATCTGATCGCCGTCGAAATCCGCGTTATAAGCCGTGCAGACCAGCGGATGAATGCGGATCGCCTCGCCCTCGATGAGCACCGGCTCGAACGCCTGAATCGACAAACGATGCAGCGTCGGCGCGCGGTTCAGCATCACCGGATGCCCCTTCGTCACTTCCTCCAGCACATCCCACACCTCTGCGGACTGCCGCTCGATCATCTTCTTGGCCGAGCGCACCGTATGCACATAGCCCAATTCCTTGAGCCGGCGGATGATGAACGGCTCAAAAAGCACCAACGCCATCTTCTTGGGCAGACCGCACTGGCTGAGCTTGAGCTCCGGCCCGATCACGATGACCGAACGACCCGAATAATCCACGCGCTTGCCCAGCAAATTCTGACGGAAACGTCCGCTCTTGCCCTTGAGCATGTCGCTCAACGATTTCAGGGGACGATTGCCCGCGCCCGTCACAGCGCGCCCGTGGCGGCCATTGTCCAGCAACGCATCCACCGCCTCCTGCAACATCCGCTTCTCATTGCGAATGATCACCTCCGGCGTCTTGAGCTGCAAAAGATTCCTCAACCGGTTATTACGATTAATCACCCGGCGATAAAGATCATTCAAATCCGACGTCGCAAACCGTCCGCCTTCCAGCGGAACCAGCGGACGCAAATCCGGCGGAATCACCGGCAGCACCGTCAGAATCATCCACTCCGGCCGGCTCTTGGAAATCATGAAGCCCTGGACAATCTTGATCCGCTTGGCCAGCTTCTTGCGGATTTGCTTGCTCTTGGTCTCCGTCATTGCAATCTGCAACGCATCGACCTGGCTCGGCAAAACCACCTTGGCCAGCGCGTCACGCACCCCCTCGGCGCCCATCTTCGCCACAAACGCCTCGGCGCCGTAAGTCTCGCGCGCTTCCCGATACTCCACCTCGCTCAAAAGCTGATGCTGCTTCAAAGGCGTGCTGCCCGGATCGATCACGAGATAATCCTCGTAATAAATCACCCGCTCCAGATCCCGCGCCGTCATGTCCAGCACCAACCCCAGACGGGACGGCATGCACTTGAAAAACCAGATGTGCGACACCGGCACCGCCAGCTCGATATGCCCCATCCGCTCCCGCCGCACCCGCGAAAGTGTCACCTC
Organism: Verrucomicrobiia bacterium; assembly: GCA_963664225.1. GTDB lineage: Bacteria > Verrucomicrobiota > Verrucomicrobiia > Limisphaerales > UBA1319. The sequence continues at coordinate 3,939,050 of OY760937.1, read as the reverse complement.
CACGCCGCAACGATCGCAAACCACCCCGCGATGCTTGATCCGTTTATACTTCCCGCAGGAACACTCCCAATCTTTGACAGGACCGAAAATCCGCTCACAGAACAACCCACCCTTTTCCGGCTTGAACGTGCGGTAATTGATCGTCTCAGGATTCTTAACCTCGCCTTTGGACCAGGACCGGATGGTCTCTGGAGAAGCCACCGCGATGGACACATGATCCACCTGGTTGACCTTTTCCAAACCCAGCATCTCACGGGCGTTTTCTTTGGCGTTAATCATAACATTTTCCAACGTCTATCAGGGATTCAAAATTGCTGCCGGATTATATCGCTGCCAGAGTCGCGGCCTGCGCCGGCTGATCCTGCGGGTTGGTGTATCCGACCTTCACATCCAGACCCAGCGACTGCATTTCCTTGACCAGCACGTTGAAGGACTCGGGCACCCCGGCCTCCAGCGAGTTGTCGCCCTTGACAATGCTCTCGTAAATGCGCGTGCGGCCCTGCACATCGTCGGACTTGACAGTCAGCAATTCCTGCAACGTGTAAGCGGCTCCATAAGCCTCCATCGCCCACACTTCCATTTCGCCGAAGCGCTGGCCGCCGTATTGAGCCTTGCCGCCCAACGGCTGCTGTGTCACCAGCGAATACGGCCCCACGGCACGGGCATGAATCTTGTCCGCCACCAAATGGCCCAGCTTCATCATGTAAATGTACCCAACCACCACTTCCTGGTTGAATGACTCGCCGGTGCGCCCGTCGAAAAGCTTGATCTTCGCATGCTCCGGCAGATTCGCCTGCTTCAGGAAACCGCGGATGTCCTTCTCTTTGATGCCGTCGAACACCGGCGTCGCAAAGCGCAATCCCAGCAACCGCGCCGCCCAGCCCAAGTGCGTCTCCAACACCTGCCCCACATTCATGCGCGATGGCACGCCCAACGGATTCAGCACAATGTCCATCGCCGTTCCATCCGCCAGGAATGGCATGTCCTCTTCGGCCACAATCTTGGCCACGACACCCTTGTTACCGTGCCGTCCCGCCATCTTGTCACCCACCGAAAGCTTGCGCTTCGAGGCGATATACACCTTCACCGACTTGATGATCCCCGGATCCACATCGTCTCCCGACTCGATCCGGTCGATCTCCTCGTCGTGCTGCATCTGCAAATCGTCGAATTTCTTCTTATACGCCCCGATGATCTCGTTGATCTTGTTGCGAATCGGCGAAGGATCGATCTCGATGCGATCGTAAACCACCGCCAACTTGCGCAACAGGGTCTTCGTGATCTTCCGATTCGCGGGAATGATGATCTCGCCCGTCTCGGAATTCACCACATCCAGCGGAATCTTCTCACCCAGCAAAATATTGCTCAGCGCGTCCGTCAATTGCTCGCGCAGTTCATCCATCTTCCCCTTGAACTCTTCGAGCACCTGCTTGCTGTGCTTCTTGGCGTCCGGCGCCACCACCACCTTCGCCGTGCGTTCCACCTCTTTCTTCGACGAAACCTTGACATCCATGACGATACCGTAGGTGCCCGAGGGAACCTTTAACGAAGTATCCTTCACGTCCGCCGCCTTTTCCCCGAAAATGGCCCGCAACAACCGCTCTTCAGGCGCCAGTTCCGTCTCGCTCTTGGGCGTGATCTTGCCCACCAGAATGTCCCCCGGCTTGACCTCCGCTCCGATGCGGATCACCCCGTCCGACCCCAGATTCTTCAACGCCTCCTCACCCAGATTGGGTATGTCCCGCGTGATTTCCTCCGGCCCCAGCTTCGTGTCCCGGGCGCCCACCTCGAACTCATCGATGTGAATCGACGTGAACACATCGTCCTTGACAATGCGCTCGCTGATCAAAATGGCGTCCTCGAAATTATACCCGTTCCATGGCATGAACGCGCACAGAATGTTGCGTCCCAAGGCCAGCTCCCCGCCACTCGTGCAGGGACCATCCGCAATCACATGCCCCTTCTTGATCGTCTCCCCGCGGGCCACCTGCGCCTTTTGATTGATGCATGTCGCCGCATTGGATCGCATGAACTTGCGCAAACCATACACGTAAACACCCGCCGCAGGATCATGCTTGATCTTCTTCTTGGACTCGGGAACCTTCCCATCCGCAGTCACAATAACCCTGTCCGCCGTTACCGAGGCCACTTTGCCCCCTTCCTCCGACACGATCACCGCGCAGGAATCCTTCGCCACCCGCTCCTCCAGGCCGGTCGCCACCAAAGGCGCTTCCGTCACCAGCAAAGGCACCGCCTGGCGTTGCATGTTGGAACCCATCAACGCGCGATTCGCGTCGTCATGCTCCAGAAATGGAATCAAACCCGCCGCCACAGACACCAACTGCTTGGGCGATACATCCATGTAATCCACCCGGGCCGGCTCCACATCGACAAAGTCCCCCTTGAAACGACAAGTCACCTTCTCCGTCAGAAAATGCCCCTTGTCGTCAATCGCCGCATTCGCCTGCGCGATCGTGAACGGCTCCTCCCGGTCCGCCGTCAGATACTCCACCGTTTGCATCACCCGGCCCTTATCCACCTTCCGGTACGGAGTCTCGATAAATCCAAAAGAATTCACCCGCGCAAACGTCGCCAGAGACGCGATCAAACCAATGTTAGGTCCTTCAGGCGTCTCAATCGGACAAATGCGTCCGTAATGCGAAGGATGCACATCGCGCACCTCAAATCCGGCCCGATCCCGTGACAACCCGCCAGGCCCAAGTGCGGACAAACGCCGCTTATGAGTCAATTCGGCCAGCGGATTGATCTGATCCATGAACTGCGAAAGCTGGCTGCGCCCGAAGAAATCCCGGATCACCGCCGACAACGCCTTCGGATTAATCAACTTTTGCGGCGTCATCGAGTCCATGCCCTGATCGAACAAGGTCATGCGCTCCTTCACCAGACGCTCCGTGCGGGCCAGACCCACGCGGCACTGATTGGCCAGCAACTCGCCCACCGTGCGCACGCGCCGACTGCCCAAATGATCGATATCGTCCAGCGAACCCTCGCCCTTTTTCAGGCGCAACAAATACTTCGTCGCCGCAACCAGATCCTCCTTCGTCAGAATGCGAATATCATCGCTGCCCTGGAGTCCCAGCTTCTGATTGATCTTGTAACGGCCCACCCGGCCCAGATCATACCGCTTGGGATCGAAAAACAACCGCTTGATCAACGCCCGCGCATTCGCCGCCGTCGGCGGATCGCCAGGACGCAGCCGCCGGTAAATATCCTTGAGAGCCTCCTCCTCATTCTTCGTCGGATCCTTCTTGAGACACTTGATGACAATGCCATCGTCCACCGTCGTATCGACCACGCGGACCTTGTTCACGCCCAACTCGGCAATCTGCCGCAACACCGCCTTGGACAACGGCTCGAACGCCCGCGCCACCACAATCGCCTTGTCCGGATCCACCGCGTCCGCCACAAGAACCTTGTTCTGCAAATCCTCCAGACCCTCCGCATCCTTGATCGAAATCTCCTCGATATCGTAGAACAACTTCAAAATATCCGCGTCCGAATTATAGCCCAGCGCGCGGAAAAAAGTCGTCGTCAAAAACTTCCGGCGCCGTTTCTTGCGATCCAGATAAACATAAAGCAAATCGCTCGTGTCGAACTGCGCCTCATACCACGAACCGCGGTCCGGTATGATCCGGAACGAATGCAGCATCTTCCCGTTCGGATGCTGCGTCGCCTCAAAGGCCAGACCCGGCGAACGATGCAACTGGCTCACAATCACCCGCTCCGCGCCGTTGATCACAAACGTGCCCTGAGGAGTCATCAGAGGCAGTTCCCCCATGAACACCTTCTCCTCCTTGCCGCCCGCATCATCCTTCAAAATAAAGGTCACATGCAGCGGGGCCCCAAAAGTCACTCCCTCGCGCAGGCACTCCAGCCAATCCAGCTTTGGATCCCCGATCTCGTAACTCCGGTAATCCAATACCACCTTCCCATCGTAACTCTCGATCGGAAAAACCTCCGTGAAAACGGCTTGTAACCCCATGTTCTTACGTCGCGACGGCGGCGTATCCAACTGCAGGAACTCCTTGTAAGAGTTAACCTGCAACTCAATCATGTTCGGGGGGGCAATAATCTCTTTGATTTTGCCGAAATTGATTCTCTCTGGTGCTCGCAAAGCCATTTTCTTTCCTCGAAAATCTCAGTTGACCAATACCACTACACTTAAACTCTCTAAATGACAGTAAGCCAGCCCCCCGCGTTCAGCCAGGGACTCGCTTGCAAAGAACTATATTATACGCCCTTTTGGCCGTTCGCGCGCCCATCGCGCGCGAACGACCCAAATGGGTGAGGTCCGGTTAAAAACAAAATCACCGGACCAACTAAATTACTTCACTTCAACCTTGGCGCCAGCTTCCTCCAGTTTTTTCTTGGCGGCATCGGCATCAGCCTTATTCGCGCCTTCAAGGATGGGCTTCGGGGCTTCCTCAACCAATTTCTTGGCCTCGGCCAGACCCAGACCCGCCTTAAGCTCGCGCACAACCTTGATCGCCGCAATCTTCTTGTCTGCGGGAACCGACACGAGAATCACGTCAAACGCGGTCTTGGCTTCCGCTGCCGGAGCGCCTGCCGCGCCACCCGCCGCCGCCACAGCCACAGGAGCCGCCGCCGTCACGCCCCACTTCTCTTCAAGCTTCTTCGCCAGATCGGCCGCTTCCATCACGGTCAATTTGCTCAACTGTTCAATAATAGAATCTAATTCCGCCATGTTACCTTTCCGTCTCGTCGCCCCCCGCGATATGCGGGGAATTTAAGCCGGCAAAATGCCCGCCGACGATTTACTTTGTTTGTGTTTCCGCAGTCCCCTTTCCGGGCAACCGCAAAATTATAACTTACTCCGCCTTCGGTTCGCCCGTCGGTTCGGCCTTCTCGGCGTGCGCCTTGATCACACGCGCCAGCATCTGCGCCGGCGTGGACAAAACTTGAACCACCCGCGTCGCAGGCGTTTGCAGCAGACCCACCAGCTTTCCACGCAGCACATCCATCGAAGGAAGATCCGCCAGAATCACCAGATCCGCCGCTTCCAGGCGTTGTTTGCCCAAAAACCCGAACTGGATCTTCGGCTTCTCAAACTCCGCCTTGAAGGTCTTCAACACCTTGGCCGTCGCAGAAATATCCTGCGCCCCCGTCACCATCGCCAGTTGTCCCGCCAACTCCCCGGATAACTCCGTGCCGCCGGCTTCCTTCGCCGCGATCCGGAAAATCGAATTCTTAACGACATGAATCTCGGCCCCCGCCTTCGTCAGGCGCTTGCGCAATTCAGTGAAATGCGGCACCGCCAGGCCCCGATAATCCACGATAATGAAAAATGGCGAGGCGTTCAGCCGCGCAACATATTCGCTGCCAATGTATTTCTTTTCAGCACGCATGATACATCCAATCCTTGAAAATTCTTATTAAACAGCCGAGATGAATTCCCGCACATCCACCCGCACCGGCGGACTCATCGTCGCCGAAACCGTGCAACTATTGATATAGGCGCCCTTCACACTCGAAGGCCGCGCCTTGGCCACGGCGCGAATCACCGCCGCCGCATTCTCCTGAATCTGCTCCGGCGCAAAAGTCACCTTGCCCACCGGCACATGCACGTTGCCCGCCTTGTCCACCTTGAACTCGACGCGGCCCGCCTTGACTTCCTTCACCGCCTTCGCAGTGTCTTCCGTCACCGTGCCCGTCTTGGGATTGGGCATCAAACCGCGCGGCCCAAGCACCTTGCCCAGCTTGCGCACCTCGCCCATCGCCTCCGGCGTGGCAATCGCCACATCGAAATCCGTCCAGCCCTCGGTGCATTTCTTGATCATGTCATCGAAGCCGACAAATTCCGCCCCTGCGGCCGTCGCCGCATCCGCCGCCGGTCCGCTCTTCGCGAACACCAGCACCCGGACCACCTTGCCGCTGCCGTGAGGCAATGGCACCGTGCCGCGAACCATCTGATCGCTCTGCTTGGGATCCACCCCAAGCTTGAACGCCAGATCCACGGTCTCATTGAATTTGGCCTTGGGGAACTTGGTCAGAATCTCGACGGCGGACTTCAAGGGATAAGACTTCTTGGAATCCACCAATTCCAAGGCCTTTTTATAACGTTTGCTGGGCATGATTATAGCGGTTCAAACGAGCGTGCGCTCTCCCGCGGTTTAATGTTTAACCGACAATTTCGATTCCCATGTTCCGGGCCGTCCCGGCAATCATGCGGAATGCCGCCTCGTCGTCCTTGGCGTTTAAATCCTTGGCTTTCAGTTTGACGATGTCCATCACCTGCTTGCGCGTCACCTTGCCCACCTTTTCTTTATTGGGCATCTTGGACGCCGTCGCCACTCCAGCCGCTTTCTTCAACAGAATCGAAGCCGGCGGACTCTTCGTGATAAACGTAAACGATTTATCCTGAAACACCGTGATGATCACCGGAATAATCATTCCAGGTTGATCCTTCGTGGCCGCGTTAAATTCCTTGCAGAAGGCCATGATGTTCACCCCCTGCTGACCCAAAGCCGGCCCCACCGGCGGCGCCGGATTCGCCTGCCCGGCGGGAATCTGCAACTTGATCTTGCCTACTACCTTTTTTGCCATAAAAAACTATGCTTTCTCCACTTGCCAATATTCCAATTCGACCGGCGTGTTGCGGCCAAATATATTCACAGTCACCTTTAACTTGCCGCGTGTCGGATCCACTTCCTCAATCACGCCGCTGAAATTCAAAAACGGTCCGTCGTTGATCTTCACCGTCTCGCCGATCTCAAAATTCACCTTCGGCTTCTCCTGATCCTCGGACTCCGTTATCTGCGCCTTGATCGACGCAATCTCCTCGGGCGACGCCGGAGTCGGCCTCTCGCCTCCCACAAATCCAATGATCCCCTGCGTGTCCCGGATAAAATACCACGGCTTCTCGATGATCCGTGCAGTATCGTCCAACAAAAGCATGTCCACAAACACATACCCGGGATAAAGCTTGCGCGTCGTCACCGACTTCTTCCCATTGCGCACCTCGGCCACCTTCTCCATGGGCACCAGCACCTCATGGATATACTCACCCATTTCCTCGGCCTTAAGCCGCTTCTCGATGCTCTCCTTGACCCGCTGCTCCTGTCCGGCCAGAGTGTGAAGCACAAACCATTGGCTTTTCATCATTTTATAATTACACCAACGGGCTTAAGTTATCAAACGCACGACCAGGGTGATGAATAAATCGACGCCCACCGTGAACACGCCCAATAAAAGAATCGACACCATCACCACCGCCGTCGATCCCTTCAACTCCTCTTTCGACGGCCAGGTGCATTTGCGCAGTTCCTCTTGCGTGCCCTGAATATAATTGGACAACCGAAGCAGGAGACCTTTGCGCCACGCATAGGCAAATCCAGCCCCGATCACCAACACCCAAATGATTAACGAATAATAATCTTTCACAAATCCTCGAATCTTGGCGGAGGGGGAGGGATTCGAACCCCCGAAGGTTTTAGGCCTTAGCGGTTTTCAAGACCGCCGCAATCAACCGCTCTGCCACCCCTCCGGCATCGCCAGTTTTGGCAGGGCGGGAGGGACTTGAACCCCCAACCAACGGTTTTGGAGACCGCTACTCTACCAATTGAGCTACCGCCCTAAGCCCTGCCTGTCCTGATTCCCCGCGCTGACAGACCACCACCTCGCTTGCCCGGCAGGGCTGAGTTTCAACTCTCAGCCCCGCCCAGGCAAATCTCATCCCGCCGGATCAGGCGATAATCTCGCTGATACGACCCGCGCCAATCGTGCGTCCGCCTTCGCGAATGGCGAAGCGCAGTGTCTTCTCCATGGCGACAGGAGCAATCAATTCGATTTCCACCGAAACATTGTCCCCAGGCATGACCATCTCGACGCCCTCAGGCAAAGTCACATTACCCGTCACGTCCGTCGTGCGGAAATAGAACTGCGGACGATACTTGTTGAAGAACGGCGTGTGACGGCCACCCTCGTCTTTCGACAACACATACACTTCCGCCTTGAACTTCGTGTGAGGCGTGATCGAACCCGGCTTGGCCAAAACCATTCCGCGTTCCACATCCTCTTTCTTCGTGCCGCGCAGAAGAACGCCGACGTTATCACCGGCCGACGCCTTGTCCAGCAACTTGCGGAACATTTCAATGTCCGTCGCCGTCGTCTTGCGCGTGTCCTTCAAGCCGACGATCTCGACTTCCTGCATGCGGTTCAACTCACCGCGTTCCACACGTCCGGTCACCACCGTTCCGCGACCTTCAATGTTGAACACATCCTCGATGCTCATCAAGAACGGCTTGTCGATCTCGCGCTGCGGCAACGGAATGTATTCGTCCACCGCCGCCAGCAAATCCGCGATCGCCTTCTCGCCCTCGGGTGTGTGCGCCAAAGCCGCCTTCGCGCTGCCGCGAATGATCGGAGTCTTGTCACCAGGAAAACCATACTTGGTCAACAGATCGCGCAATTCCATCTCCACCAGCTCCAGCAACTCGGGATCGTCAACCAAATCCACCTTGTTGAGGAAAATCACCATCGTGGGCACGCCCACCTGGCGGGCCAGCAGCACATGCTCGCGGGTCTGAGGCATCGGGCCTTCCGAGGCATCCACCACCAGAATCGCGCCGTCCATCTGCGCCGCGCCGGTGATCATGTTCTTCACGAAATCCGCATGTCCTGGACAGTCAACGTGGGCGTAATGGCGCTTCTCGCTCTGATATTCCACATGGGAAACGGCAATTGTCACCGTCTTGGTTTCGTCGCGAACCGTGCCGCCTTTGGTGATATCCGCATAGGAAATCGGTGTCGCCAAACCCCTCTTTGCCTGCACTTCGACAATCGCCGCCGTCAGAGTGGACTTGCCATGATCGATGTGTCCAATCGTTCCAATATTTACGTGCGGTTTCGTTCTTTGAAATGCTTCCTTAGCCATTGCTATTCCTGTGTTTTAGTTTTTTCTGTTTGTTCTTTCAAACTGGCCGTTTCCAGCCCAAGCCAAATTATGGAGCCCATGACCAGATTTGAACTGGTGACCTCGTCCTTACCAAGGACGCGCTCTGCCAACTGAGCTACATGGGCATGGATCTCTTGTGCAAAGTTCAACTCTTGAACAAAGCGACAAATACCCATTAATCCTTCCTTTTTACAAAAAGGTCAGGATTTAATGCTTCAATTTCTTTCGGTCTTAAACCGCCACCAATCTAGGGGGCCGCAATTTTCATGTCAAAGTTTTTCTAAATTATTTTGACCGATCTTTGCCACCCGAAAATCAATCTTACATCTTGCTCGCTACAAACAACTTAAATCGAATTTACTACCCCTGCCGCCTGGCCCATGAATCCAAAACCAGCGCCCCACGCCTCTCTTTTACAGCAGTTTGATCTGCATCTCGTCCTTGGTAAGCGCCTCGCCCAGCCCCATTACCCGTCCGCGCCGCCGCTCCATGATGTTCTTGCTGAGCACCGGATCGTAAGGCACCGGATAATTCCCGTCATAGCAGGCCATGCAAAAACCCGCCTCCGGCAATCCCGTCGCCCGCACCATCCCCTCCTGCGACAAATACGCCAGCGAGTCCGCCCCCATGTACTGCCGGATCTCCTCAATCGAGTAATTCGCCGCCATCAGCTTGCTCCGATCCGGAAAATCGATCCCATACACGCAAGGATTGCGATGTGGCGGACAACTCACCCGCACATGCACCTCCGTCGCCCCCGCCTCCTTGAGATTGGCCACCCGCGTCTTGAACGTCGTTCCGCGCACAATCGAATCGTCCACGATCACCACCCGCTTCCCGCACACCAATTCCTCAATCAAATTCAATTTCACCCGCACGTTGAAATCCCGAATCAACTGCGATGGCTGCAAAAAGCTCCGCCCCACATAGTGGTTGCGCACAAACGCCATCTCGTAGGGAATCTTCGATTCCATCGAGAACCCCAGCGCCGCGCAATTCCCGCTGTCCGGCACCGGAATCACCAGATCCGCCTCCACCGGATTCTCCCGCGCCAGTTGCCGCCCCATCTCCACCCGCGCCTTGTAAACACTGCGCCCCTGCATCGTGCTGTCCGGCCGCGCAAAATACACAAACTCGAAAATGCAGAACGAACGCCGTTTTTGGTCCGGAAACGCCTGAATCGACCGCACCCCGCTCTTGTCGATGATGACAATCTCCCCCGGTTCGATGTCCCGGACAAACCGCGCATGAATCAAATCCAGCGCGCAGGTCTCACTCGCCAGCACCCACGCATCGTCCACCTTGCCCAGCACCAGCGGGCGAAACCCAAAAGGATCCCGCACCCCGATCAATTCCTGCTCCGTCATGATGACCAGCGAATACGCCCCCTCGATCCGGTGCATCGTCTGGATCAAATTATTCTCATTCCCCCCTATCGTCGGTTGCGCCATCAGGTGCAGAATGATCTCGCTGTCCACCGTCGTCTGAAAAATCGATCCCTGGGACTCCAGCTCGTCCCGCAACTGCGCCGCATTCGTCAAATTCCCGTTATGCGCGATCGCAATCTGCCCCCGCCCGCAATCCACCGTCAGCGGCTGCGCGTTGCGGATGTGGGACGACCCCGTCGTCGAATACCGCGTGTGCCCCACCGCCATCGATCCCACCAGGTTATGCAACACGTCCCCCGTGAACACCTGCGGCACCAATCCCATGCCCCGGTGTACCCGGAATTGCTTGCCGTCCGACGTCACAATGCCCGCGCTCTCCTGCCCCCGATGCTGCAGCGCGTAGAGCCCGTAATAGGTCAGCTCAGCCGCATTGGGATGGCCGTAAATACCCATTAAACCGCAATAATGCTTGGGATAATTTTGCATGTGTATGAGGAAAAACTTTTCGAGCCGGGTTATTTCATCGCGTTCGCGATCGCATTCCACCATAACCCATGCAACCGGCCAAGGCTCCATGAATACGTTTGGCCTTTGGCCTTTATTTCCAGCGCCGTCCCGCCCGTTTCGCCCAGCCGCGTTGCCGGCACTCCCATCTCGCGCGCCTTGGCCAGCACCTGATCGACATTTTTCTTTGCCACTGAAATCACAATACGCCCTTGCGCCTCGCCGAACAACAAGGCGTCCAGACGGCTCGCATCCCACCCGCTCAAATCCACCTTCGCGCCCACCAACAACGGTGTGTTGCGCGCCGTTTGATGGGACAGACACGACTCCGCCAGCGCCACTGCCAGCCCGCCCTCGCTGCAATCATGCGCGCTGCGCACCCAGCCAGCCCGGATCAACGCCCGCACCGTGTCATGCACCGCCTTCTCCCTGGGCATGTCGCAACGCGGCGGCTTGCCCGTCTTCAATCCATGCGCCGTGAACAAATAGGCCGAACCTCCCAACCCGCCCAGCGCATCCTGCGCATCCACCGCGTCGTTCAACAGGATCACCACATCGCCCTCCTCCTTGAACCACTGCGTCGTGATGTGCGCCCGATCCTCGATCAAACCCACCATCGCCACCGTCGGCGTCGGATCGATCGCCCCACTCGGATTCTGATTGTAAAGGCTCACATTCCCGCCCGTGACCGGCGTATCGAAAAACCGGCAGGCCTCCGCCAGTCCTTCGACCGACTTGCGCAACTGCCAGAAAATCTCCGGATTCATCGGACTGCCGAAATTCAAATTGTCCGTCACCCCCAACGGCACGGCACCGGAACACGCCAGATTGCGCGCACACTCCGCCACCGCTATTTTGCTGCCTTCCTTCGGATCCAGATACACGTAGAACGCGTTACAATCCACGCTCATGGCAATGTAACGGTCCGGAATCTGCGGCGGCACCGTCTCCCCGGCCGCCAGCGGCAGGGAATCCCCCTTGATTCGCACCACGGCCGCATCGGAACCCGGGCACACCACCGAACCGTCCCGCACCATGTGGTCATACTGGCGATACACCCAATTCTTCGAGGCAATCGATGGCCAGGCCATCAAACTCTCCAGCACGGCCACCGGCGTCTTCGTATCCGCCACCTGGTCCAGCGTGAATTTGGCCACCTCGCTCAAATAAGCCGGTTCCTTGTAAGCCCGCTGGTAAATCGGCGATTCATCCGCAATTTGTCGTGCCGGAATGTCCGCCACCATCGCCCCGTGATTGCGCACCACCATCCGCCCCGTATCCGTCACATGGCCGATCTCCGCCCAGGGCAAATCCCATTTGTCGAATATCCGCTGAACCTCCGCTTCGCGCCCTTTTTTGACGATGATCAACATCCGCTCCTGCGACTCGCTGAGCATGATCTCGTAAGTGGACATGTTCGCGCCACGCTGCGGCACCTTGCTTAAATCGATCTCGATGCCCGTGCCCGCCCGCGCCGCCGTCTCGCACGTCGAACAGGTCAAACCCGCCGCCCCCATGTCCTGAATCCCGGCCACCGCATCCGTCGCCAGCAATTCAATGCACGCCTCCATCACCAACTTCTCCATGAAAGGATCGCCCACTTGCACCGCACCGCGCTGATGTTCAGCAGATTCCTCCGTTAAATCCTGTGAAGCAAATGCCGCCCCGGCCAACCCATCCCGCCCCGTCGCCGGCCCCACATAGAACACCGGATTGCCCACCCCCTTGGCCGCCCCCCTTGCGATCTGATCGTGACGTAACACTCCAAGGCAGAATGCGTTAACGAGAGGATTTCCCTCGTAGGACGCGTCGAAATAAACCTCGCCCGCAATCGTCGGAATTCCAAAACAATTTCCGTAATGCGCGATGCCCGCCACCACCCCGCTAAACAGTCTTCGCACGTCCGGCGAACTTAACTCCCCGAACCGCAACGAGTTAATCGCACAAATCGGCCGTGCCCCCATCGTAAAAATATCCCGTATGATCCCCCCCACCCCCGTCGCCGCCCCCTGAAATGGTTCCACTGCGCTGGGATGGTTATGAGACTCGATCTTGAATGCGATCGCCAATCCGCCACCGATATCGATAATCCCAGCGTTCTCTTCCCCTGCCGCGACCAGAATCCGTGGCGATTTGGTCGGAAATCCCTTCAGCAACGGCCGTGTGCTCTTGTAAGAGCAGTGCTCGCTCCACATCACCGAAAAAATACCCAGCTCGGTATAATTCGGAGTCCGGCCCAGAATGGCCTTGATGCGCTCAAATTCATCGGGCGTAAGCCCGTGCTTTTTGACTAACTCCGGCGTGATCTCGGGATCGTTCATCGTATCGAAATTATTAAGTTAAATTGGCTGCTGCCGCGCCTGATTTCTTTAAATTAACGGGCAAACCGTGACCGGTCTGGTGGTTTCCCACCATCGAAACCCAACTCAAGCCGCTTTGGCCCGGGGCTTTTTTTGGAGAAAATCGACCATGCTCTCGAATATCCGCAGGCCATCCGTGCAGCCCAGAATGCTTTCACTGGCCCGCTCGGGATGCGGCATCAAACCCGCCACATTCCGCGCCTCGTTGCACACCCCTGCGATATTCTCCAACGATCCGTTCGGATTGGCTTCCGTCGTGGTCTGGCCCTGCGCATCCGCATAATACCAGAGCACCTGATCCTTCTGCTTCATCGTTTGAAGCGTGGCCGCGTCCGCAAAGAATCCGCCATCCCCATGCGCCACCGGTATCCGCAGCAATTGGCCCTCTGGAACGTGGCTCGTAAAGGGAGAATGCCGCGTCGCCGTCTTCAAAAACACATGCTCGCAGCGAAATTGCAGCGAACGGTTCCGGACCAATGCCCCGGGCAACAACCCCGCCTCGCAAAGGATCTGAAACCCATTGCAAATCCCCAGAATCAGTCCGCCTTGCGCCGCAAACCCCTGCACCGCCTTCATCACCGGGCTGAACCGCGCAATGGCCCCCGTGCGCAAATAATCCCCGTAGCTGAATCCTCCGGGCACCAGCACCGCATCCACATCCCCCAGGGAAGTCTCTTTGTGCCACAGCAACCGCGCGCTGTAACCCATCACATTATGAAGCACATGCACACAATCCTGGTCGCAATTGCTCCCCGGAAATTGAAGGACCGCGAAATTCATTTATTCCAGCGTGAAATGGTAATCTTCGATCACCGGATTGCTCAAAATTTTATGACAAGCCTCGTCGATCGTGCGTCGCGCCGCCTCGGGTGCCCCGCTCACTTCGATCTCCAGATACTTGCCGACATGTACCGCCCCGATACCCTGACAACCCATGTTCAACAAGGCGTTTTGAACGGCCTTGCCCTGCGGGTCCACCACGGCCTTCTTCGGTGTAATGATTATCTTTGCTTTCATTGCATGTGGGCTTTGCCCAGGTTCACAGGCGGGGATTTTGAGGGAAGCCCCGATTCAACACCAGTTTATTTTGAATTCAGACCACCTCCAGAGGCCCATTGATTGAACTTATTCAGCTTAACCCCAACTGGTTGCAATGCTTCCAATCCGCCCTCTCTTTCCACCTCAGATACAATAAAAAGACGCGCCCCAAGACGCGTCTGTGCACTGCAAAACTAATTAAGCCGATTCTTACGCGGGAACGCACCAGGTGTGCTTGCGATTTCCCTTGTACATGGACTCCATCACGCTCACGCGCGCCGCGGCTTCATGCGGGGTCACCAGCGGCAGACCCTTCTGGCCGCCAATGGCATCGAAGAACTGATGCATCGGCGCCCGGGGTGCCTTCGGAAGATCATCCCAGGGCTCCTTGCCATCCGCGCCCTTGACCTTCTTGGATTGATAATAAAGTTCCCCCTTGATGATCGCCGCATGACCTTCGGTCCCGCTGATCATCAACGTCACCGGATCGGCGATATCCACCCAGCCCGCAACCAGTGTTCCAGTCACGCCATTCTTGAACTTGATCAATCCGCAGCCCGTTTCATCGCATTCGCCATAACGCCCCGTCACCACCTTGATGTCCGCCGTCGCCCGTTCCACATCCCCCATCATCCACATCATGATGTCCAGGGAATGAGTGCCCAAATCGCCGAAACCGCCCACACCCGCGATTTTGGGATCCGCCATCCAGCGCCATTCCGTGTCGAACCATCCGCCTAACGAACCACTGTGACAATTCGAGCCTTGAATGCGCGTGATCTTGCCGAAGTTCCCCTTCGCAATCTCGTCCTTGAGGAAAAGGTGCTTCGTATCCGTGCGCATGAAATAGCCCGTGGTGAAAAGCACATTGGCCTGTTCGATCGCCTTGGCCATCGCCCAACTGTCCCTGGCATTAACGCCCATCGGCTTTTCCGCAAACATGTGCTTGCCCGCCTTCGCGGCCGCCGTCACCAAATCCTTGTGCAGGTTGGTTTCCGAACAAATCACCACCGCCTGAATTTCGGGATCGCTCCAGATGTCCGCCACGTTTTTAACCACCGGGGCATTGAGTTCACCGGCGCGCTTGGCGGCCCGGGCCTCGTCATGATCCCAAACCGCTTTTACTCGGATGTCTTTGCGCGATTTGATCAACCCCACAAAGCTCGGCGTGTGAATGTGCGCGCATCCAACCAGCGCAATGGTGATCGTCTTCTTCGTCTCCTGGGCATTCAGGATTCCAGCGGGCAGAATGGCCGCTGCGGCACCGGCCAAAGCCGCGGTTTTAATAAACGCACGGCGACCGAAAATCCCGCGGTCTGTTGATTCGTTATTATTCATAAGTTCAATAAAGGCTATGCCCGCATGATGGCTGGCCCCCATATTTTTTCAATCGGAAAAGCGGTGTTGAAAATCGTACCCAGGCGTCTCGCCTCTTGAATGTCCCCTTCTTGCCACCCTCAATAAATCACGCCGCCCGAAGTTCGATACTGCGTGAACACGCTGACCGCGCGGGCTCGCTGAACGTTGCGAACGATCTCGATGCCACGAGCCTCCAGATACGCATACGACTCCGGAAACACCGGGCCTTCGTGAAATCCTATGGCCTCCGCATCCGCCTTGGCCGCACCGCACACCACCCGTCGCACTCCGCTCCACAAAATCGCCCCCAGGCACATCGCGCACGGCTCGCAGGACGTGAATAATTCGTGCGTGTGCAATTGCGGCGCGTTCAGGTTGTAGGACTGCGCCCGCGACTGGGCCTGCATGATCGCCATGACCTCCGCGTGCAGCACCGAATTATTCAACCGCTCCACACTGTTCACGCCCACCGCCGCCAGCAGCCCGGTTTCCTTCTCAAAAATCGCCGCGCCAAAAGGCCCCCCCGTTTTGCGCCGCACATTTTCCGCCGACAGCTCGATGGCCAGCCGCATCTTCGCGTTTTCATCCGGGAACTCCGCCGTCTCAGGCGCGAAATCCAGCAACCACGGCGGCAAATCTATGCGCAGAAAGTCCAAGTCTTAAGAAGGAATTTCCTCGAACGTGAAATCCACCAGCAGATCGCTGGCGATCTTTTCCAGATCCGCCCGCAGCCGCGCCATGTCGCACGAGGCCGGCACATGAACCTTGGCCTCGGCCTTGAATAGCGTCTCGCCGGACATCGGCGCGCTCACACATTCCGTGTTCAATTCCTCCACATTCACGCCCTGGCTGGCCAGCGCGCTGGAAATATTGTGAACGATGCCGGGGCGGTCCTGACCCACAATCTCAAACCGCGCCAGCCGACGGGCCTCCGGCGCTTGTGGCTCCCGGCTTGCGCGCGCCACCACAGTCAACCCCTGCGCCTTGAGCAGTTCCAACGCGCGGCCCAACGCCGCCTCCTGATCCGCGGGAACGCTTACACGCAAAATCCCCGCAAATTCCCCGCCCAACTGGCACATCCGGCTCTCCAGCCAGTTGCCGCCATGCTCCACCACCAGGCGGGCCACCGCGTCCACCAAACCGGGCCGGTCCTGCCCGATAACCGTCATAACCAATGGGATTTGCATGACTCAACTTTTACCCCTCAAACCTCCCGTTCGCAAGCAAATGCTCCTCAGACTCCAGCACCTTCTCAATCCTGCTTATCCATGTTAAAATCCTCGTCTCTCAATCCCCGCGCATCTCGAGTGAACTTCCGCCTCCCCTCCGTACAACAAAAAAGGGACGGCGTGAACCGTCCCTCGTTAAAAACATTATCGCTCTGGCGATCCCGTTACTTCGTCTCAGCCGGTTTGGTGGTCACCGCAGGCTTGACGGCATTGGTTGCCGCCGGCGTCAAACCATAGCGCTTCATCATCTCGGGACTCATATTGTTTGTCCCCGGTGTCATACCGTAGCGCTTCATCATCTCAGGACTCATCCCGGCGGGCCGCGGACCGGGACTGCGTTGGCGCATGAACGGGCTGCCATCGGAAAATCCGCGCACATACCCAATGCATTGCGCGATCTCAGGCACCGAATTATCCCAGTTATACTCGTATTCGAGCGAGACGTTGCCTTCGAAACCCTGTCGATGCAGCTCAGTCAAAACGCCGCGAATGTCCGACACTCCCGTGCCATAGGGCACATCGTGTGCGTCACCGCCGAATTTATTGAGGTCCTTCAAATGGCTGCTGATGATGTGGCCCTGGAGAATCCGCAACGCATCCACCGGCTTGATGCCGGAACGGGTCCAGTGACCGGTGTCCGCCGCGGATCCCAGGCGCGCATCGCGACCCTTGACCATCGACAGCACATAGTTCGGGTCCCATACCTTGCAATTGGGATTATTGTCCTGCTTCGGATGATTATGAATGCCGACCTTGATGTCGTATTCCTTCACCAGTTTTTCCAACAGGTCCATCGTCTCCATGTCCGGCTCCGTCGTCACAGCCTGAAGCCCCATCTTCTTCGCAAACTCGAACACCTTGCGGCACTCGGCCTCGTTATTGGGCATGCCCACGACGCCGTAATTGACCGCCATGATGCCGTGTTTCTTGAGCTTGTCTTTGACCTTCTGCAGCGTCGCATCCGAGGCGTTGTGATCGAAAACCACCGTCGCCTCTTCCTTGCTCAATTTCTGGCCCGGAAAGAACTCGATTACTTTGCCGCCCGTTTCAGCCGTTTTTTCGATGGCTTCGAAAACGGTGAAGCGGTTGAACGAATAGGCCTGGCAGCCAATCGCGAAACCGCCCGTGCGATATTCCGCGGGAATGCGTTCGGCGCCAAACGAATTGGCGTTGACCAGGAGCGACAGGGCGGCGATGCCCAGGCCGCAACGAATATACTTTTTCAAATACGTCATGGTATTCTCCTTCTGAGTTTTGCTTGCCGTGAACGCGGATCGGCGGGTGACAATACCCCCGGCCTTTGCACCGTCTTATTCCCGGCATATGTTCATAGACTATAAACCAGGTCGTTCAATTCAAACAACTGTGAACCCAACCATTTCAATGCCCCACCCCTCCAAAGTCAAAACCAAAAAAAGCCACCGTTCCATACCACGGCTGACGCTTTTGCATGGGATGGCATCGTTTCTCACGGTGCGGTTGGCCGTATGATTTCAGTTGGGTTTCTGGAAATGAGGCTGGCCGTCGTCATTTGTAATTCCACTCAAGTCATCAGCATCACCCAACCGACCAGTCCCGCCAGCGCCGCCAGCGTCACGGGAACACCGAGACGGGCGAAATCGCGAAACGAGATGTGGATGCCCAATTCGCGCGCCTGCTGAACCACGATGATGTTGGAGACGCTTCCAATGATGATGAGGCTTCCGCCGAAACTGTTGGCAAGGGCCAGCACGTACGCCGCCGGAGGTTGCGCGACATTCGCCACCTTCATGAGCAGCAACACAGTGGCGGAGTTGCCAATCAAATTGGACATCACGGCCGTGACCGCCGTCAGGGTTGGCAGCGATTGCAGATGCAACCCGCCGCGCGCCAGCCATTCCACGGCCTGTCCGCCGTAACCAGTGGATTGAAACGCGCCCGTCACCACGAATAGGGCCATGAACAGCACCAGTATCGGCCAGTCCACAAGCCTGAGCAGGTCGGAGGTGTGAAACTTGGGGCTGGCCAGGTGTATGGCTGCTGCCGTCAACGCGACAAGCTCCTTGGGCAGCGGCGTGAAAAACAGTCCGATGACGACGACGAGGATGACCAACCCCTTGATGGTATGCGTCCGGTCAAACGCAGGCTGGCTTACAGTTGGGGCGGACGCCAATTGCACATTGGCAACAAGGCAACTTCGCGACAGCCGCCAGATGATCCCGTAGGCGCAACCGAGCGCGAACAGCACCGGCACGATGCACCAGAGCGCGTAAAGCCCGAACTCCAGCCCGGCAATCTGTGCGATCATCATATCCTGCGGATTCCCCACAAGGGTGCCGGCCGCGCCGATGTTGCTGGCGATGGCCAGCGCGATCAGGAAGGGAACGGGATTAAGCTGTCGCCTCAACAGCGCCGCCCCGACAATGGGCGCGAAGACGAAGCACACAATATCGTGGTTCAGAAATGCGGAAAGTCCCGCCGTGGCCAGCATCAGGAGCAACAAAAACCGGGCCGGATTTCCAAGTTGGCGGGCAATCTGGTTCGCCACCGCGTCGAAAAATCCGGACAACCGCAGTTGGGCCGACAGCACAAAGAAACCGAACAACAGCAGGATGGTGGGCCAGTTGATGCTGTTGATGACCTCGGTCGTCTGCAGGCCGCCGAAAATCATCATCGCAATCGCACCCAACATGGCAATGCCCGTGCGATCGAGTTTCAAACCCGGCACGCGTCCCGCCGCGATGCCAAGGTAGGTAAGCGCGAAAATCACCAGCACCGCCTGCGGAACGGATGTAGTGTTGATCGTGGCACTCATTACGGAGATTTGACGACAATTATTGCATTAACGATAGACTCATTTGCCCACCGCTCTCACCCTCGTTTTCGGACCTGTTCCACCGCCCAGGCCGCGTGTTCCGCCACCATGGCATCCGCATCCCCCGCCGCCCTTTCCAAGTCAGGAATCGCCTCCCGACCGCCCGTGTTCCCCAACGCCACACAGACGTTGCGACGCAGCCGCGCCCGTTTCAGCCTCAGCACCGGCGTTCCCTCAAATCGCTCCCGAAAACCCGCCTCGTCCAGTCCCAGTAACTCGAGCAAATCCGGCTCCGCCAAACCGCCGCGCTCCTGCCCCTTCATCGTCCGACCCGCCTGCGCGAATCGGTTCCATGGACACGCCTCCAGACAATCGTCGCAACCGAATATCCGGTTTCCAATCGCCGTCCGCCATTCCAGTGGAATGTTCCCCTTGTGTTCAATCGTCAGATAAGCAATGCACCGCCGGGCGTCCAGCGTGAACGGCGCCCGAATCGCCTGCGTGGGGCAGGCCGTGATGCACCGCGTGCATTGGCCGCAATGGTTCTTCTCCGGCGCGTCCGGTTCCAATTCCAGCGGCGTCAGTATCTCTGCCAGAAAAATCCAATTCCCCCACTGTCGGCTGATCAGATTGCTGTGCTTGCCGATGAATCCCAACCCCGCCCGCTGCGCAAGATCCCGCTCCAGCACCGGTCCCGTATCCACGTACCAAAGCGATCGCCCACCCGCCGACCCGTTCCCATCAATCCACTCGCACAGCCTCTTCAACTTCGCCCCCAACACCTCGTGATAATCGTTGAAACGCGCATACCGCGCGACCACTCCCTTGCTCGCATTATTCCTGGCATCGATCTGCGTATCGTTAGCCGCTGCCTCCTCCAAATAATAACTGGCCGCCAGAACAATCACGCTCCTGGCCTCAGCCAAGACCAGCGCCGGATTCTTCCTTTTGGGGGCATTGCGGGCCAGATACTCCATGGATCCATGATAACCGGCATCGAGCCAGTTCTGGAAAGCCGGCGCGGAAGAAGGGGGTAAAGCCGTTGTGAACCGGCATGCATCGAAGCCCAATTCGAGGGCCAATTGACGAATGCGCTCCTTCATATTGCAAGGGTTGGCATCCGCCCGGAACGGGTGCCGTTCACAAAAAACTAATCAGTCCCAGCGCCACCACCGTGATGACCAGCATCAAACCCGAGGGCATAAACCGCCGCGTGCTCGCCAGGCGAATCCCGAACACCACCAGCAACGCCACCATCAGCCAGGTGCTCACGCCGAACGGAATGACACGCTCCGCGCATAACACGAGAGCCAGCGCGAACGCACTGGCCATGATGATCGACACTTTGCTGCGGGCCAGCATGTAGCCCAGCACTCCGCCCACCACCAACAACACAATGTATATCCAGAGCACGACCTGACTCATAAGTGGATCAAATTAACTCAGCCGTCAAAAGGCGCAAGTTGCACCCCTCAAATCTTTCCCGCACATCATTTTCCGCCTGCGAAACCACCCGGCGCATGATCCCGCGCGTAGCGGGTCATCGCCATCATGTTTTCCACAGGCGTGCCGCGCGGCACTTCACACCCCGCGCCCACGATAAATTTCTCCCCGGCTTCCCGGTGGCAAACCCCGATGGCCTCAGTCACCCCGGCTTCGGTTCCATTTCGCAATACATGCACCGGATGAATGTTTCCCAGCAGAATCTGTTTCCCGCCCATTTGCGCGCGACCCTCCGCCAGCGACGCAAGGTCCAGGTCAACGATATCGCACTCCAGCCGACCCATGGCCGCCAGCAGCCGCCTTGTGTTCCCGCAAATATGGAGCCGCACTTTCGTTCCCATGGCGTGCAGCGCGTCCACCATCCGCTTCTCGAAAGGCCAGACCACATTCTCGTAAATACGCGGCCCCACCAGCGACGCCGCGGCATCTCCCATTCCGATGATATCCGCCCCCGCCTCCACCTGCACCCGCGCGAACTTCAACTCCATGTCCACCACGAACTCCATGAGGTCGTTCACGAAAATGGGATCGTCCCCGAAATCGGTCATCAGCGTGTTGATGCCGCGCAAGTCCGCCCCTTGTGCGCAGGGACCTTCGATCCATCCCTCCACCAGCTTGTCCTGACCCACCCGCTTCTTTAAAAGTTCGACGCCCTGCACCCGGTCGAACATCCGGCCTCCACTCAACGGATCCGGCGCTTTCAGCCAGACCAGCTTCTTTTTATCGGCCAGCAGTGAATTCTGCTCATCGAAACCGGGGGGCTGATCGGGAAAGTATTGAACCGTGGCCCCGCAATCCGCCGCTTCGCGCGCCGGATCGGAAATCGTGGACACGAAGTCCAAATCAAATTTTTCTGCAACGGCGATCTGCGCGTCCGCCATGACCCGATGATCCGCCGCGTAAGCTCCGTATTTCACGCCGATCTGGTCGGCCGCATACATCATCGTGATGGGCATCAACGGCAGCCGGTCCAAAGGCCGACCCTCGATCATCGCCAGAACTCGTTCGCGTCCATTCATAACTTTGTCTTGCACGCGGCAATGAAGTCCGGACTCGTGCCGCAACAACCGCCAATAAAATTCGCTCCGGCATGTATTAACGCCGGCATGTGATCCGCAAACTCCCCAGCCGTGGTCCGATACACCGGCACACCCGCCACCATCTCCGGCAGACCCGCATTGGCCTTGATCCATAACGGCAGCGAGGTCACCGCGCGCATCCGTTTACAGACCCCCACGTAACCGCTGATCCCCTGCCCGCAATTGGCCCCGATCACATCCACTCCCGCCTCGGTCAATGCCTCCGCCACCTGCTCAGGCGTGTTCCCCATCATCGTCCGATCCTTGTTCTTGCCGGAATCGAACACCAGGCAGGCCACCACCGGCAAACCGGTCGCCTTGGCCGCCGTTACCGCCAGCTTCGTCTCAGTCAAATCCGCCATCGTTTCGACCACGATCGCATCCGCGCCCCCCTCCGCCATCGCCCGCGCCTGTTCCGTGAATACCGCCAGCAACTCTTCTTCCGTGGTATCCCCCATCATCAACATCTTGCCGCTGGGCCCCAGCGAGGCGAACACAAGCGCCTGATTCCCCGCCGCCGCCTTCGAAATCGCCACTCCCGCCTTGTTGATGTCCACAGCCCGGTCGGAAAGTCCATACCCCGCCAGGCGCAACTTGTTCGCGCCAAATGTGTTGGTTAAAATAATGCGGCTCCCGGACAACACATACGCCCGTGCCACCGCCGTGACATGCTCCGGATGGCTCAGATTCCATAGGTCCGGGCACTCCCCGCCTTGCAGACCCTTCGCCTGCAACTGGGTTCCCCAAGCCCCATCGGTCAACACCGGACCGCCCTCCATCAAGGTTTGAATCAAAGGTTTCATCTGCGACCAATTCAACTTTTTTCGTTACACGGCCACCAGCTTGCGCGCCATGTGAACCGCGCCAGCCGCGTTTTCACTGAATCCGTCGGCGCCGATTTCCTCCGCATATTTCTGCGTCACAGGCGCGCCGCCGATCATGATCTTGATATTCTCCCGCAAGCCCGCGTCTTTCACCGCCTCGATCGTCGCCCGCATGGACGGCATCGTCGTGGTCAGCAACGCCGAAAGCGCAATGATATCGGCCTTTTTCTCGCGTGCCATCGCCACAAATTTCTCCGGCGACACATCCACGCCCAGGTCCGTGACTTCGAAACCGCCCCCCTCCAGCATCGCCGCCACCAGGTTCTTGCCAATGTCGTGCAAATCCCCTTTGACGGTTCCAATGACCACCTTGCCTGTCGGTTTGTCCCCACGGGCGGACAACAGCGGACGGATCAATTCGAGCGAGGCCTTCATGGCGCGCGCCGCGATGAGCAGCTCGGGCACAAAATAATCGTTACATTCAAACCTCCGGCCGGCCTCGTCCATCGCCGGGATCATGTATTGAGCGACCAGCGTTTGCGGGTCAATTCCGTCGGCCAGTGCCTGCTCGGTTACGGTTTTCGCGGCGGTTGCATTGCCATCAAGCACCGCATCGTATAGCTGCTTCCAGTCTTGCATAAATTTTTTCCGTGTTTGTCGTCGCTGCAAGTGTGTGAACAGCGCCGATCATACCCGGCCAACCGTCGCTGGCCAGCAATATTTCCACGCCCCGAAAAGCCCAGGGTGCGGGACAAAATTCAGGAAGTTGGTAAAAGCCGAAACTGGACGAATGCGCTGAAGACGCCGGAAGCGGCCTCCTGGTAGGGCGAGGCTCCTGCCGAGCCATCTTCGCCGATAATAGGCGGGCGCGGATGGGGTCCGTCGCGTGCTTTTCGTGTTGCAGGCTGCTCGCCCTCACGCAACGTCCCATGAGCACGGAGACACCTTCTTTCCGGTTCATTCCGAAGGAATGAAAATCACTCAGCCCCGGGTTGCCCGCCGAGGGCTACCCGGGGTCATCGCCGCCCCAGAAATCTTCTACGCTGTAAGCGTTGAATCAAATCGACGAATTGCGCATCCGGGTGCATGACAGGGTCAGGCGGTTGCAAATGGAACAGGCCGGGAGCCAGCCTTGGCAGCGGTGTCCGAACGACGCAATCCCCAATCACCAATCCTCACCCCCCCCACTTCCGGCCAATATTTCCCCAACGCCGGGCTGCGCCCGTATTTGACGGGCTGCGATCACATGGCTAAGCTCTTGTTTGTGAACGCAACCCCATCCAACATCGGCAACAGCGTCATCTCGCGCCGGGACTTTGTGAAGAACACCGCCGCCCTCACCACTCTGGCCGTAACCGGCCTCGGTCCGCTTCGCGCCAGCGAATCCCCGGAGCCTGATAAAATGATCGGGATGCAAGTGGGAGCCGTCTCGTTCGTGGACGAAGGCGTGGGCCCCGTTCTCGATATTCTCCAGGAGCGCGCCGCCGTGAACACGATCTTCCTGACCACGTTCACCTACGGCCGCGGCCTGGCCGGTCGCCAGATTCCAGGCCAGCCTTTTCCCGACCACGGCTCACAGGAGTCTGACGAGAAAACCTTTCACGGGGGCAACTATGCCACACCGCACCCGGAGTTCTATCGCAATACCGTGCTCAAACAGACCCGCGCGCCCGACCATGGCGATCTCGACATCGTCGCCGCTGTCCTGCCCGAGGCCCGGAAACGCGGTATGAAGCTCTTTTGTTCCATTGAAGACGTCTTCCGCACGGATGTCCCCGGTGTTCAGGAAGTCGTCGAAGTCGATTTGCTGGGCCGCAAGGCGGGTTCGCTGTGTCTCTTTCACCCGGACGTTCGTGCGTTTTGGTCCGGCCTGGCCACCGATCTTACCAAGTCCTACGACATCGACGGAATTTTGTTCTTTAACGAACGAAACGGCCCTTTGCTCAATGCGCTCGGAGCCAGTCACGCCCAGAGCATCGCTTCTTCACGCGTCACCTGCTTTTGCGAGCACCACCAACGGGCCGCGCGCGAGCACGGAATTGATTTTGCCCGGGCCCGCCAGGGTTATCAAAAACTGGATGAATTCGTGCAGGCCTCACTCAAAGGCCGCCGACCCAGCGATGGCTATTTTGTGGAATTCTGGCGCTTGCTTGTGGACTGGCCCGAAATCATCGCCTGGGATCGCTTGTTCGACATCGGCAAGCACCAGGTCCTTGCGGAGGTCCGGGCCGCGGTCAAAGCCGTTCGCAAGGATTTGCAGGTCGGCTTTCACATCGAGCACGTCAACTCGTTCAACCCCATATTCCGCGCCACACGCCGCTACGAGGACCTCGCCGCCCAGGCGGACTTTCTGAAGGTGGTCGTCTATAACAACTGCGGCGGCGAACGCTACGCCAACTTCATTCGCAACGTCGGCTCCACTGTCTTTCGGGATGTCCCGCGCGATGAATTGCTTCGCTTCAACAACCACCTGCTCAATTACGGTGACGAAGCGAATCTCGACAACCTGGCTGCGGCCGGTCTGTCGCCGGATTACGTGGCCCGCGAAACCCAGCGCGCCCTGGCGGGTGTTCAGGGCAAATGCCGCATCCTGCCCGGCATCGACATCGGCATCCCCACCGGCAAAAACTCGCGCCAGGCGTCCCCCGACGACAGTTACGCCGCCACCCTGGCTGCATTGAAGGCGGGCGCGCAGGGGATCATCCTCTCGCGAAAGTATTCCGAAATGAAACTGGCAAATCTCAGCGCCGCTGGCCGCGCCGTGCGGGACTTAACCAAACGCTGACTCAAAAGGCCCGTTTTCCTTCGCGATTCACCATGGGCCACGAGGCATGTTTCATGGTTCCTCCTTGGCGTCCTTCCCAATCCTGTCGATCCTGACATCCTGTCTAATTTCCTTCAGTTCTCCCCTTTTCGCGTATTTCGCGTGTTTCGTGGTTGAACTCTTTCTCTTTCCTTTATCCTGTCCCCTTTCCTTCACGAATTAAACCCAGCGCCAACCGCTCTCACCGCGGCAACGCTGGGTTAATAAAAACTCATCCTCCGCTCTTAAGAGCGTGGACACCCGAGCCTTCAAAGCTCCTCAGATCAAATCTGCGAATACGGAGCGGGCTCCATCATGCGGCTCGTGATCTTGGACACATTGTCGGCGTATTGCTTGTCGCCACTGAGCTTTTTCCACACGGCATGACCGCCAAAGGCGCCCCAATGCTTCTTATGAGCCTCCAGATTTTCACCCGAGGTCATATAGGTCAGATGCGGCAAATCCCGGCCGATGAGGGCTTGTCCATAAAATATCGGCCCCAAACCCACCTCGCGCATCACATCGATTTCACCGGCGTTGAACATATCCACCTTGTTCTGCGCCTTCACCTCGCTGTGACTCTCATACGTGCGCAACTCGAAAATCCGCGCCTTCTTTTCCTGGCAATAAGACGGAAGCTCGATTTTGGGAAGCCCCGCAAAGGCCAGCATCAACCAACTGTCGATGCGTGCAAAACCCGGATTGGATTTCGGCGTTTGAAGATACTCCGCCCCGGCCTTGAGATACTCGGCGTCGGCGTTCAACCGCGCGGTCGCGGTGGCGTAACTCTCCAGCGTGGCATGGGGAATCACCACATAGATGCCAAATCCTTCTTTGGGTTCGATCTCGGAGAATACGCCCACCGGCTTGATGCCGAGTCGATTCAAGGCCGGAATCGCCGCCTTCTCCAGGTATCCATCGAGCAGCCCGCGATCCGTGGCGCTCTTGAGATGATACAACCGCATCTCATAATACTCCTGGGCTGGCTTGCCTGATTCAGCAGCCTTGCCAGTCAAACTGAACGGACTGATCCCGGCCAGGGCCGAAACGGCAACCGATGTTTTTAGAAAATCTCTTCTTTTCATATGGTGCTCTCTTTTTGTCTTGTGGAATTGCGACCGATTAGAACCTGCTTCGACCAGCGAAACAATTAAATTATGAACCCAGTCGGCCCAAAAAATCGATCGCGCTTTTCCTCCCGCCCTCGCTGTTGGCTGTTCCCCCTTCTTATCCACTCCCCATCCTGTCCATCCTGTCCGTCCATGTTAATTTTCCATTTTCAATTGTCCATTATCCATGTCCTCCCTCATCCGCGCCATCCGTCTTATCCGTGGTTAAAAATCCTGTTCATCCTGTCCATCCATGCTGATTTCTCTGCCCATAAAAAACGAAATCCAGCAGCCGACACGCGCCGACTGCTGGAAATCGATGGTTCCTGTTCTTACCTTATGCTCTACTGAATACGCACGCGGTAAAAGCGATTCGCGGTGCCAATCGGGTCGGTGACGGACTGGACGGCATCATTGCCGGCCACCACATTGCCAACCGAGGTCCAACTGTCATCGTTGAGTTGATTCTTGTATTCCAACTGGTAGTTGGCGCCTGCCTTCGTGGGGAAGGCAATGGCGATGTTGCCGCTGCTGCGCGACACCGTCAGCACCGGTGCGGTGATGACTGTCGCTGTGGCTGGCACCAGCATGTAGAAGTTCGCGTTATAGGTGCCAACCATGGTCGCGATCTTGAGGGTCTGCGCGCTGCCATCGGCTGTGAACACAACCGCCTTGCCGTCGGCGTCCACCAGGGGCACCATGGTATAAGTCTGCCAGCCGCCAGTGGCGGGAACGTTGAAGCGTCCGCTGACAGGACCTGAGATTTCCGCAGTATCCGTGCTGGAAGCGTTGGGATTGGCGGCCCGCATATAGATGTTAAACGTTCCTTTGGGGAACGTCCGGGTGTAATTCGCCCAGTTATTGGAAGCATTCCAACCGACATTGTAGTCCGTCTTACCGGTGCCGATGTATGCAGCGCGAGGAACATCACCGGTGGCCTCCGTTCCCAGACCGCCCGGGGCGGCGGTCGTGCCCACCGGCCGGTATGTGGCATTGCCACCGGTATTGTGCGCATCGACCAGATCCACAGCGATCAAACCGCTATACGCATTGGTCTGCGGATTATCGATGAATTTGCCGTTGTCATAATTGAAATCCTCGGCTTCCCAGGTGTAGTTGGCAGACGAGAACGTGTCGAAACTGAAGCTCTTGGAGACCACGGCGCCATTCTTCGTGTAGAAGTAAATGTTGGCGTTATAGACCGAGTTGCTCGTCAGGTTCGGATAGCTGACATTCCAGCTGGTCGATGATCCCGTGATCACGAGGTTGGTCGCAACGACGCCGTTCAAGGTCAGGGCGATGCTGCTGGAATCGATGCCGGCTGGGGACGCCGCGACAAAGCTCAAGGTGTTCGTCTGTTGGAACATGGCGGAGCCGTCCGGATAGAGGCCGCTGAGAACCGGCATGGTGGGATCTTCCGGAACCAACGCATAGTAGTCCATGTTCTGCCCGCCGCCGCAAATCGCACGGAGGGTTTTAACCGAACCGCCCGTGAACTTGACCAGGTTGCCGCCGTTGTCTCTCAAGGCCACCCAGGTGTAAGCCTGCCAGCCGCCGGTCGCGGGAACGGTTTCGAAGTTGCCAAGCACGGTCGTCGTTTGATTGGCCGTTCCGAGGCCGCTGGTCACGAGTTCCATGCTGCCACCGGTGGAATTTCCGGTGTTACCGTTGGCCGCACGCATGTAGATGTTATACGTCCCGGCGGGATACGTCCTGGTGTAGTTGCCCCAGTTGCCGGCAGCCGTATTGCCCAGATCGTAGTTTTGAAAACCCGCGTGTCCTGGAGCGGTGAAGATGTCGCTCGCATTCTCCTGGTTCAGGCCGGTGAAGCGATAAGGCACATGCGTGCCGTCGAAGTTGCCCGCGACGGTATGGGTGTCGATCTCCGGAGTGGCATCCAGACCGGCGTATCCATTGACCTGCGGATTGTCGATGAATTGGCCGCTGTAATAGTCATAATCCTCGGCCTCGAAAATATAGGTCTTCGAAGGATCGAATGTGGCAAACTCATACTTGTTGGTGCTGGAACCATAGTTGTCCTTGAGTGTCAGCAAAACGCGGTAGGCCGCATTCATCCCCACCGGACAGGTGACGTTCCAGGAATTGGCCGAACCGGTGAAAACCATGCCGACCGCCTTGACTCCATTCAATGTCAGCACGACATCGTTGGTGGAAATGCCAGCCGCCGAATTCACCGTGAAGCTCAACTTGTTCGTGGGTTGGAACATCGCTGTCCCATCCGGCACGAAGTTATTGGCGACGGGCAGTGTGTGAACCTGTTCGTCCGCCTTAACGAGCATGTAAAAGCCCTGATTGCCATTGCCGTTAACGACAGTGTGCCTCAAGGTCTTGACCGAGCCTCCGCTAAATACCACCAGATTGCCACCGGAATCGCGGACGGCC
Source organism: Verrucomicrobiia bacterium (assembly GCA_963664225.1). Lineage (GTDB taxonomy): Bacteria > Verrucomicrobiota > Verrucomicrobiia > Limisphaerales > UBA1319. Next base: position 3,909,722 of record OY760937.1, on the reverse strand, counting down.
TGCCAGAGATAGGCCTGCCAGCCACCCGTGCCGGGACTGTTATAGGTGCCCAATTTTGTGAGGGCCTGATTGGCTGTGCCAACCCCGCTCGTCACCAAAGACAGGCTGCCTGACTCCAGGGTCATGCCGCTGTTGCCGTTGGCCACGCGAATAAAGATGTTATAGTTGCCCGCCGGCCAGGTCCGGGTGTAGTTCACCCAATTGCCGCCACCGTTGTTGCCGATGTCGTAATCCTGAAAACCTTCATGGCTCAACCGCGCCACATCATTCGCGTTTTCAGTCGCCAGCCCAAGCCGCGAGTAAGAGTTGCCGCCGCCCGTCACGGGCCGCGCAAAATCGATGGTCTCCACGCCATCCAGCAGGGTGTAACCATTGACCTGGGGATTATCGATGAATTTGCCGCTGTCATAATCCCAATCCTCGGCTTCCCAAGTATAGTCGGCCGTAATCGTGTCGAAAACCACGTTGGTCGTGAAGGGATTGCCATTCGCATCCGTGATTTGAATGAACGCATGATAAACCGTGTTGCTGGTCAATGCGGTGCTCACCGTCCGGCTGGTGGCGGAACCGGCAACGGTCAGGCCGCTACCCGAGGTCAACAGCGTTGACGTGCCCTGTCCCGTCAAATTGGTCGCCGACAATTGAATGACGATATCGCTGGCATTCACACCCAGCGTGGAATCCACCGTGAACACGAATTTATTGGTCGCCTGGAACTGATACAAACCATCGGGATACATGTTGGACAGGGTTGCATCAGACACCGTCGTGACCGGCGTAATGGCCGGCAGGAGCATGAAGAAGTTCGCATTATAAGTTCCCGCCATGGTCGAAACCAGCATGGTCTGCACGCTGCCATCGGATACAAACTCCACATAATTGCCGTAGGAATCCACCATGGGCACCCAGGTATAAGTCTGCCAGCCGCCTGTGCTGGGAACATTGAAGCGTCCTTCAACCGGACTTGCGATTTCAATGGTGTCCGTGCTGTTGCCGTTGGGATTGGAGGCCCTGATATAGATGTTATACGTTCCTCGGGGGAAGGTCCTGGTGTAATAAGCCCAATCGCCGGAAGAGGTGTAACCGACATCGTAGTCAGTCAGCCCTGCGTTTACGTATTGAGCGCGAGGGATGTCACCGCAACCTTCCGTTGACAATCCGCCCGGGGCGGCACTCGTGCCCACCGGCCGGTATGAACTACCGCCATCGGTATTATACGCGTCAACTCCGCCGACAGCCGCCAGATTCTGATACGCGTTGGTCTGGGGGTTATCGAAATATTTCCCGGAATCGTAGTTGTAGTCCTCGGCTTCCCATGTGTACGACGGCGCAATGGTGTCGAATTTTACAATGGAATTGGTTTTGGCGCCGGCCGCATCGGTCACTTGAATATTCGCCGAATAGCGCATGTTGGCGCTCAGGGGCGCGCTCACACTTTTGTTGGTGCTTTCACCGGTGGCGGTCAATCCGCCCGCCAGGTTCAGGACCTTGAGTGAAGTCTGTCCGGTCATTTTCGTTCCCGTCAACTCCACGGTGACGTCCGTCACCCCGGCAGGAGAGCTGGCGGTGAAGGAGAGCGAGTTTGTTGACTGAAACTGCACTGTGCCATTCGGGTAAACGTTGGCGATCGTGCTTTGCGCTTGTGCGGCGCTGCCGCCAAGCATCAGGCATGCAGCGGCCCATCCCGCTGTTGCTGTTGCCAGGAATTTTGATCCAGGCGTTCGAGTTTGATTTCTAGCTGTTTGCATATATTTTCAGGAATTTGCTAATTACAGCCACCTTATTTGAGTTCCAATCTCCGCACCATCCCCTAAAGAGGGGAGGACGCTGCAGCGCCACCTGCGGTTTTAAAACAGGCTCCAAGACCATTGCGCTTGATGCCGGACGGCTCTTTGTGCTTGGATGCCGCCATGCGCCTGTGGAAAACCATGAAAATTGCGGTCGGTTCCCTGTTTGTTCTCTTTCTGGCCGCCTTGACGGCCGCCAGCGCCGCGCCCAAAGCGGATCTCCAGCTTTTCGTGGGAACCTATACCGGCCCGAAAAGCCGGGGTATTTACACCTGCCGGTTTGATCCAACCACCGGCCAGCTTTCCGTGGACGGCCTTGCTGCGGAAACTCCGAATCCCACCTTCCTGGCGATTCATCCCAACAAACGCTTTCTCTACGCCGCAAACGAGATTTCCGACTTCGAGGGCAAACAGGCTGGATCGGTCAGCGCCTTTGCAATCGACGCCTCCGGCCGTTTGACCCCGCTCAACCAGCAATCCTCCGGCGGCACGGGCCCCTGCCACCTCGTCGTCGATGCCACGGGCAAATTTGTATTGGTCGCCAATTACGGCGGCGGCAGCATCGCCTCGCTCCCGATTCAGGCCGATGGACGCTTGGGCGCAGCCGTCTCCTTCATCCAGCATAAGGGCGCGAGCGTGAACGCCGAACGCCAGGACGCCCCTCACGCTCACTGCATCCTTCTCGACGCCTCGAATCGCCGCGTTTATGTCGCAGACCTGGGATTGGATAAAATTCTGGTGTACGACTTCAACCCCGCCACCGGCATCCTCAAGGCCAATCCATTATTGAACGCCACCCAACGCCCGGGCGCGGGTCCCCGCCACATGGCCTTCGACCGCAAGGGCCACTTCGCCTATGTCATCAATGAGTTGGATTCCACGATCACCGCCTTTGCCCATGACAATTCGAAAGGCTCCCTGCAGGCCCTCCAGACCATTTCCACCCTGCCCTTCAGTTGGACCAACCAGAATTTCCCGGCGGAAATCGAGGTCCATCCCGGCGGTAAATTCGTCTATGGCTCCAATCGCGGGCACGACAGCATCGCCATTTATTCCGTTGAAAGCAAAGGCCTGCTCAAGCCGGTCGATTATCCATTCATCATGGGCAAAAATCCGCGTAATTTCACCATCGACCCCTCCGGTCAGTTCCTGCTCGTGGCCAACCAGACCACCGACACCATCATCGTCTTTCGTATCGACGAAGCCACCGGCAACCTCACCGACACCGGCTATAAGGTGGGCATCGGCGCCCCTGTCTGCCTGAAGTTCCTGGTTCCAGAGAAATAGCGTTTCGTAATAGATAAAAACCTCGATCCGGGCTATTTGATCAGTCCCATGAGTATCCCGCCGACCGTTGCGAGCACGCATCCCGCCAGCGTCATCCGCGCCGCCCTCGTTCCCGGACGCGGGTCCTTCAGCAAATAGATTCCGATGATCGCGTTCACCACCACGGAGAGTTGGGAAATGGTATAACCCTTCCCTGCGCCCATCGCATCGACCAGCAGCAACATGCCATAATTGCCCGTGGCCCAAAGCGCCCCCGTGGTGCAAACCCGCCCGTAATCACCGGCTTTATCCAGACGCGCCGATTGCCTGCCCGCCAGCACCAGCGCCGCGCTGCCCGCAAACATGCCCATCGCCATTGGCAGCGCCACAAGCCACAGAGACAGCCCGGACATTTTGATGGGAATGAAATAGATGCCCCACAGAAAACCCGCCCCCACGGCCCCGGCGTAGCCCTTCAACATCGACTGGTGATCCCGCGCCGCGCCGCCGCTGCCTTGTGCCGCAATAATCAACAACACCCCGGCGATGATCACCCTCACCGCCGTCAATAATACCGCAATGACTTTCCCGCTCGCATGCGCGAATTCCTGAAACAACAGCCGTCCGCAAATCAGGCTCACAATGATGTTCAACGGAGCCCAGATGCCAAACGCCCTGGCCATGCCCAATTTGCTCGTCGCGGTAAACGCGCACAAACCGCTGGCCGACCAGATCAACCCGCCCAAAAAAGGCAGCCACATCACATTCAAGGTCAACTGCCCCCACCCCTGCGCCAGGCTGATCACCATCGCGATCAGCAGATTTGTGGACGCCACGTAAAACATTTTGATCTGCTGATTGCGCAGCGGAACATTTTGCGATGGCGCCAGCCAGATGCCCCAGGCCAGCACCGTGATCAATGCGTATAAAAGCCCCAACATATTCATCCCTCAACCACCGCCAAAGTAATCCAGCAATCACCAGAAAAAGAGGATGTTACGCCGCACTAGTCACAATTTGTGACCAGTTCCAAACGGTATTGGGGTGCCCCATTTGGAGCCGAAGCTTGACCTTTATCTCCCATATTTCGCCGCTAAATCTCCACCACGGCCTATGGCTTTCCCATCCTGTCCATCCTTCTTATCCTGTCCAACCCCCCTTCCGGCCCTCTTGTCTTCCCTCCGTGTCTCTGTGCTTCTGTGGTCAATTTCCCCGGTTTTTGATCCTACCTCACCACCGCGAAATACAGCAACACAACCACCCCCACCGCCATCAGAAAAGCGTAGGTCTGCAGATTCCCCGTCTGGAACAGCCTCAGGAAGCGTCCGCTCAATTCGAGCCCGCCGTGAAGTCCTTTGATGCACAGCCCGGAGACGATGTAGCGGTCAAACCCCGCCACGATTTTCGCCACTTTGTCCTGTGCGCGGATGAAAGTCCTCTCGTAAATCTCGTCGAAATAAAAGCGGTCGCGCATCGCCTTGGAGAATCCGCCCAGCATCGCGGGCAGCGGATCTTTCTTCGCACCACTATACAGGCCCCAGGCCCCGAGCCATCCCACGGCGCACGCAGCCACTCCGGCAAAGGCAGCCACCGGCGCATGTTCGAAAGGCGCGAAAAGCGACTGATACCACGGCAGGTGATGCCCAGCCGCCGCAGGCTCGAATTGCATTCCCAGAAATTGGTCCAATCCCCACAGGCCCGCCAGCAGTGTCGGCACCGTCAGGAACATCATCGGTTGCGTCATGATGGATGGCGATTCCTTGGCATGACCGGCCGCAGGTGTGCGCGCCGCGCCCAGGAACACCACATAGACCAGTCGGAACATGTAAAACGCCGTCAACGCCGCCACGAACACCGCCACCAGAAACAGCAGCCGATGATCCGTGGACCATGCCTGCGCGAGAATGGCGTCTTTGCTGTAGAACCCGCTGAATGGCGGCACCCCGGCCAGCGCCAGCGTCGCAAAGAGAAACATCCAGAAGGTCCAGACCATTTTGGTTTTCAAGCCACCCATTTTCCAGATGTCCTGCTCGTGATGCAGCGCGTAAATCACCGAACCCGCGCCGAGGAACAGCAGGGCCTTGAAACCCGCGTGCGTGGTCAGGTGGAACATGGCCGGTTGCGGACCGCTCAGGCCCACAGCCATCACCATGTAACCGAGCTGCGAAAGTGTGGAATAGGCCAGGATGCGTTTGATGTCGTCCTGTTGCACGGCCATGAGCGCCGCAATGAGCGCCGTGATCCCGCCCGTCCAGGCAATGATGTCCAGCGCGGTGATGCCGTTGAGAATGCTCAGGCACTCCGGCCATTGCGGTGTCGCCGTGAACAAAAAGAACGCGCGGCAGAGCATGTAAACACCCGCAGCCACCATCGTTGCCGCATGGATCAAGGCGCTCACCGGCGTGGGGCCTTCCATCGCGTCCGGCAGCCAGACGTGCAGCGGGAACTGCGCGGATTTACCCACCGCGCCGCAGAAAATCAACACTCCCCCCAGTGAAGCCATCATGCCCAGCGCGGCGGGATTCGCCTTCAGCGTTTGCTCAAGCGCGTCAAAATTCAGCGATCCCAGCGTGCCCCAGAGCAGCAGGATGCCCAGCAGAAATCCCGTGTCCCCCAGCCGGTTCACCAGAAACGCTTTTTTGCCGGCATCGGCGGCAGACGGTTTTTCATACCAGAAACCGATCAGCAGGTAGCTCGAGGTGCCGACCAGTTCCCAAAAAATAAACATCATCAGGAAATTGTTCGCCAGCACCAGGCCGAGCATCGAAAACGTGAACAGGCTCAGGCAGGCGAAATAGCGCGAAACCGAGCGATCCTCCCGCATGTATTCGTAGGAATAAATATGAATCGCCCCGCCCACGCCGGTGACCACCACCAGCATCAGCAGGCTCAGACGATCCAGCCGCAGGCCGAAATCGACATTCAAGTTCCCCACGGAAAGCCACGTCTGGGTCAGCTCGAGCGGTTTCAAGAATGCCTGCGGATCGAGCAGTTGGATGCAGCTCAACCAGAATCCCACCACCACGGCGGCAATGGAGATGCGCGCGCTCAACTCCCGCCTCTGATGCGTCATCAGCGTGATGATGCCCGTGGCGAGCAGTGGCAGAAATAATATGATCCAGGGAAAATTTTCAATCATGGCTAGAGCCTCATTGAGGTCAGATCCTCCACTTCGGCGGTTTGACGCTGACGGAACAACGCGACGATCAGCGCCAGGCCCACCGCCACCTCCGCCGCCGCCACCGTGATGATGAAGAACACCAGCACCTGCGAATCGAGGTTCCGGTTGAAGTGGGAAAAGGCAACCACCGCCAGATTCGCGGCGTTGAGCATCAATTCGAGCGACATGTAAATGGTCAGCAGATTGCGGCGCACCAGCACCCCGAAGAGGCCCAGGCAAAACAGCAGCGCGCTGACAATCAGGTAATGGTTGAGACCGATCATGCTTTTATCTCCTTTTTGCTCAACAGCACCACGCCGATCACCGCCACGAGCAACAGCACCGAGGTGATTTCAAAGGGCAGCAGAAATTGCGTGTAGAGCACCCGGCCCAGCGGAATGGTCTCACCCTCCACCGGCGCTGCTCCCGCCAGCGGATGCGCGGTCACACCGGACACCACGCACAAGATCAGGCAGGCCACCGACCCGGCCACCAGCACGCCCGTGCCGATCGCCATCCAGCGTATCGGTCGGCGCTCCTCCTCCTTGAGGTTTAAAAACATGATCACGAATAGAAAGAGCACCACCACCGCGCCCGCATAAACCAGAACCTGGATCGCGGCCAGGAAGAACGCGTGCAGCAATACAAACAGACCCGCCATCGAAACAATGGTCAGCACCAGGAACATGGCGCTGTTGACCGGATTGCGGCTGGGATTGGCCACGACCAGCAGGCCGCACAGGAGCGTCAGTCCTGCGAACAAATAAAATAGAAGTGGGGATAAGTCCTGCATGGGTGATTATTTATGCTGCCATTTATGTATCTTGTCCTGATGCGTCCCGCCCAGCGCGAGCAGCTTTTCCTTGTCGTAAATCATTTCCTCCCGCGTCAGGCCGGTCAACGAATAATCTTTCATCAGGAAGATGGCTTCCTCAGGGCAGACCTCCTGACAGAGGCCGCAGAAAATGCACCGGAGCATGTTGATCTCAAATTCCTTCGGGAGCTTTTCCACATTGCCGGTGGCAGGGTCCGGCGTCGGTCCCGGGGGCGTTATCTTGATCGCCTTGGGCGGACAAACAAATTCACAGAGCTGGCAGGAGACGCATTTAGTGCGTCCCTCCTGATCCCGGACCAGGTACGGCGCCCCGCGATAACCCGCAGGCACCGCCCAGCGCTCCTCGGGATACTGCATCGTCACTTTCTTGCGGAAGAAATGCTGAACAGTCACCCAAAAGCCGTTGATCACGGCGGGCATGTAAAGCCGCTCCCACAAGGTCAATGGTTTGCGTTCAATGATCATGGCATGAATGAGCTGCGAAAGAATGCAGGAATAGCAGACGTACTCGATCGAATGAGAGAATGCCGACCGCCCGGCAATGCGTGGCAGCGCGGGCATTCCCCCACGAACGCCGTCCGCGCGACCCTTCTCCCTCTCCCTCGCCAGAGGGAGAGGGTACGGGGTGAGGGAGTCCTTTTCATATTCCCGCTCGCTTCCAAAATGAAATCATGCGTCCGCCCACCGCGCGCCGTCCCCGCGATTCTTCTCCCTCTCCTGGTCCTCGTTCGCATCATTGGATGGTTAGTCATCACGCTTTTGTTAATGAATGGCCCACAGAACCACCGCCGTTATAAGAAGGTTCGCCAGCGCCAGTGGTATAAACCGCCGCCAGCCCAGGTCCATGAGTTGATCGAACCGGAACCGCGGCCACATCCACCGCACCCAGATGATCAGAACCAGGAACGCGCCCAGCTTGGTGAGGAAGATCGCGATATGCAGCAAACCCACAAACAGCGAGGTTGCAGGCTGGTCCAGCCCGAACAACGGGAGCGTCCATCCCCCAAAGAACAGCGTCACCATCATGGCTGAGACGGCGATCATGTTCGCGTATTCGCCCATGAAAAACATCGCGAATTTCATCGAGCCAAACTCGGTGTTGTAGCCCGCCACCAATTCGTTCTCCGCCTCTGGAAAATCGAAGGGCAGACGGTTGGTTTCCGCAAATGCCGCCACCAGAAAGATGATGAACGACAACGGGGCCTTGCAGACCAGCCAATTGGTGAAACCGCCCGCCTGATAACCCACCACCTGGCTCAGATTGAGACTGCCCACAATCATGAAAAGCGGAATGACCGACAATCCCATGGCAATTTCATACGAGATGAGCTGGGCCGTGGACCGGATGCCGCCCAAAAACGGGTATTTCGAGTTCGAGGCGTATCCGGCGAGGACAATCCCATATACCCCCAGCGAGACGATGCCGAACGTGTAGAGAATGCCGATGTTTAAATCCGCAATCACCATCGGCTCACCGCGCAGGTTCGATCCAAACGGAATGACCGCCACGGTGATCAGCCCGGGCAACATCACAATGGCCGGCGCCAGCCAGAAAAACACTTTGCGCACATGACCCGGCACATAGTCTTCCTTGAGGAAGGCCTTGACGGCGTCGGCTGCGGGTTGGAGCAGACCCCACGGTCCCACCCGGTTGGGCCCCATCCGGTCTTGAATCCAGGCCGACACCCGCCGCTCCGCCACCACGGTGTACGACACCATAAAGAGCACCATCGAGATGACGACCACGACCTTGACCGCGCTAAAAATGATAAATTCGTTCACAATCCAATTATCGGGTTGAGACGCATGACAAAAATCATCGGCAATCGATTCATTCCTTTACAACAATATGGTAAGTATAAGGAACAAATAGCCTCAAGCAAATGAATGATCGCGGCGTCCTTCTCTTCTCTCTCTCGCTCCAAACTTGAATGGGCATGACCAGGGAGAGTTCGTGGTAGGGCGGGCAGTCCTCTGCACGCCGTCCCCGCAATCCCACTCTCTTGCTCCAAACTTGAATGGGCATGACCAGGGAGAGTTCGTGGTAGGGCGGGCAGTCCTCTGCACGCCGTCCCCGCGATCCCACTCTCTCGCCCCAAACCTGAATGGGCATGACCCGGAAGAGTTCGTGGTAGGGCGGGCAGTCCTCTGCACGCCGCCCCCGCGATCCCACTCTCTCGCTCCAAACTTGAATGAGCATGACCAGGGAGAGTTCGTGGTAGGGCGGGCAGTCCTCTGCACGCCGCCCCCGCGATCCCACTCTCTCGCCCGAAACCCGTATTGGCCCGAACGGTCTTAATGTTATGGTCCGGGCTGAACATGGTATTGTCCAGCAACGATGGATGCGAGTCCCAGGCCCGAAGGGCCGTAATATTACAGCCTGGGCTGGAGCGAGTCCGCGAGCGGAGGCCCAGGTAACGTTCGCTCCAATAAAAAAAGCCCTGTAGGGGCGTCACAAATTGTCCCGTTCGCTTCCCAAAAGCAACCATTCGTCCGCCCTGCGCATCCGCATTTCCCAAACGCGCCGCCCCCGCAATTCTTCCCTCTCGCCCTGCGAGGCACGAGCGGGGAGCGAGCTGGAGAGAGGGGTTTCCTTTAATATTCCAGCCATCGGTTTGCGGAATGGCAATACGGACACGCTCAGTTGAATGCACCGTCCCCGCAACTCTTCTCCCTCTCCCTCGCCAGAGGGAGAGGGTACGGGGTGAGGGAGTCCTTTTCGTATTCCCTATCGCTTCCCAAATGAAATCATCCGTCCGCGCCCCGCGTCCACATTCCCCCCCGCACGCCGTCCCCGCGATCCCACTCTCTCGCTCCAAACTTGAATGGGCATGACCCGGGAGAGTTCGTGGTAGGGCGGGCAGTCCTCTGCACGCCGTCCCCGCGATCCCACTCTCTCGCCCCAAACCCGTATTGGCCCGAACGGTCTTAATGTTATGGTCCGGGCTGAACATGGTATTGTCCAGCAACGATGGATGCGAGTCGCAGGCCCGAAGAGCCGTAATATTACAGCCTGGGCTGGAGCGAGTCCGCGAGCGGAGGCCCAGGTAACGTTCGCTCCAATAAAAAAAGCCCTGCAGGGGCGTCACAAATTGTCCCGTTCGCTTCCCAAAAGCAACAATTCGTCCGCCCTGCGCATCCGCATTTCCCAAGCGCAACGTCCCCGCAATTCTTCCCTCTCGCCCTGCGAGGCACGAGCGGGGAGAGAGCCGGAGAGAGGGGTTTCCTTTAATATTCCAGCCATCGGCTTGCGGAATGGCAATACGGACACGCTCAGTTGAATGCACCGTCCCCGCGACTCTTCTCCCTCTCCCTCGCCAGAGGGAGAGGGTACGGGGTGAGGGTGACCTTTTCGTATTCCCTATCGCTTCGCAAATGAAATCATCCGTCCGCGCCCCGCGTCCACATTCCCCCCCGCGCGCCGTCCCCGCGATCCCACTCTCTCGCTCCAAACTTGAATGGGCATGACCCGGGAGAGTTCGTGGTAGGGCGGGCAGTCCTCTGCACGCCGTCCCCGCGATCCCACTCTCTCGCCCGAAACCCGTATTGGCCCGAACGGTCTTAATGTTATGGTCCGGGCTGAACATGGTATTGTCCAGCAACGATGGATGCGAGTCCCAGGCCCGAAGGGCCGTAATATTACAGCCTGGGCTGGAGCGAGTCCGCGAGCGGAGGCCCAGGTAACGTTCACTCCAATAAAGAAAGCCCTGTAGGGGCGTCACAAATTGTCCCGTTCGCTTCCCAAAAGCAACCATTCGTTCGCCCTGCGCATCTGCATTTCTCCAGCGCACCGTCCCCGCAACTCTTCTCCCTCTCCCTCGCCAGAGGGAGAGGGTACGGGGTGAGGGTGTCCTTTTCGTATTCCAAAACCCTGCATTATTAAGTAAGTTTCGTGTCATACACTCAACTCACGTTCACTCCCGTTTCGCCCACAGAGGCCCAGGTGATCCCCTTCAACGCGGGCACCTCGCGGGCCATCATGTTGAATAGCCCCTCGATGTCCGCAGGCAGGGTCTCGCCCGTGGCGCGCTCGATGATTTCCCGTAAAAACTCAATCTCCGGCCTCGCCTCTCCCGGCGCTTCCACCGCCTTGAGAAACTTCTGCAGCCGGCCTTTCACATTGATGAACGTCCCCCGCTTCTCCGCGTGCGCGCAACCGGGCAGGAGGTAATGGGCCAGCGCGGTCGTCGCATTGGGCAGGATGTCCGTCACGATGAGCGCCTCCAGCTTTCCTAAAATCGCCGGTTCAATAACCGATGCAATGTTGTCGCCCGCGACGATCATGACCTTGATGGTTCCGGCCGTGATGCCCGTTTTGATCACCTCGATATTGGAACCCGGCACCTCCGGCGCGAGCCCCATGATTCGCGCGCCGTTCGTGTTGGGATTCTTATCCGCGTTCACCAATAATTTGTCCGCCTCACCCCGGCGGGGAAGCGAATCGGTGACCGCGGACCATTTTTGAGCCAGCCTGGACAAAAGGAAAAGCTCCTCGTTGGATTGCCTCGCCGACGCAATGATGGCCACGGTACCCGGCAGCGCCACACGCATGATTTGGCCGATCTCCTCCACGGCGGAGCGCCACGAAACCGGCTGGGCCAGCGCGTTGGGCGATTTTTTCTGAACCTTGACCAGGCGATCCTCCCGGCCGACCCATTTGTAATTGAGGCGTCCGCTGTCGCACATCCAGGAGGAATTGACCGCGTCGTTGTCGCGCGGCACATAACGCAGAATTTTATTCTCGCGCGATCCGATCACGATACTGCAACCCGTGCCGCAACTCGTGCAGATGCTGCGCGTTTCCTTGAGGAACCAGACGCGCATCTGAAAACGAAAATCCTTCGAGGTCAGCGCCCCCACGGGACAGATGTCCACCGTGTTGAGCGTGTAATTATTATCGAACGTCCGGTTGGGATACCGCGTGAGCGTGTTGTAACTGCCGCGATTGATGAATCCCAGCGCGTCGTCCCCTACAATATCGCGTGTGAACCGGATGCACCGGGAGCACAGGATGCAGCGCTCGTCATCGAGCATGATCCGCGGCCCTAGGTCAAACTGCTTGGGCTTGTGAACCTTTTCCTCCGCGAACTGGCTCGCGCCCTGTCCGTAATCCACCGAGTATTCCTGCAACTTGCATTCCCCGGCCTGATCGCAAATCGGGCAATCCAGCGGATGGTTGATCAGCAGAAACTCCAGCACCCCCTCGCGCATCGCCTTGACGTTCGGGGTGTCCGTGTAAATCTCCATTCCCGGTGAAATGGGCGTGGCGCAGGCGATGGCCGGGTTGCGCGCCTTGTTGATCATGGGCGTGCCATCGGGATTCAGGACCGGTTTGCGGTCCGGGCCCAGCGCCGGTGTGCCGTATTCCACGAGGCACATGCGGCAATTGCCCGCCACTGGCAGTTTGGGATGGTAGCAATAATGCGGCACCATCGCCCCCACGACCTCGCAGGCCTGGATCATCGTGGTGGGCGTGGGCTGACCGGTCACCGGATGGGGCGTGGTGCGGGGCATCTCGACCGGCTTGCCATTCACTTTGACGGTGATGCCGGCCGGGGCTGGATTCGATGCTGGAGCGGTGGACATGTGATTGTTATTCCAGTTTAAGCGTGAGGCGTCGGTTCCGCCGTTTTGGCGTCGGCAGCCCGGCTGACTTCGGCCGCAGCCCCTCTGGCTTCAGCCGCAGCCCCTCTGGCTTCGAATTCGCCTTTGAACTTGGCCAGGAAACTTTGGACCGGCCAGGAACACGCCTCGCCAAAGGCGCAAATGGTGCGGCCGCCGGGAATGTTATTGGCGATGTGCAGCAGGTAATCGGCATCCTGTTTGCGTCCCCCATCGCCACTGCTCAACCGGTTCAGTGCCTTGCTCATCCACAGCGATCCCTCGCGGCACGGCGTGCATTGGCCGCAGCTTTCATGCGCGTAAAAGGCGCTGATGTTGGCCAGGGCGGCGACCATGTCGGTGGAATCGTCCATCACGATGATCGCGCCGGAACCGCCCATCGACCCAGCCGCCTGAAGGGAATCCGCATCGTAGGGCAAATCCATCAGACCGACTTCGCGCTCGTCTTCCTTGCCATCGGCCTTCTTGATTTTGAGCTTGTACTTTTCACCGGCCTTCAGAATCTTGGCCGAGGAACCACCGGGAATGACCGCCTTGAGGGTATGCCCATCGCGCAATCCGCCCGCCAGATCGTTGATGATCTGTCCCAGCGTGAACTGCCCGATCTGAATCTCGAAGTATCCGGGATTTTTGACATGGCCGCTGACGCTGATGATGCGCGTGCCCGGGTCCGTGCGTGTTCCCAGTTTGGCATACTCCGAACCACCCATTTCGAGGATATGTCGGACCGCGCAAAGCGTTTCCACGTTGTTGACGATGGTGGGGCACAGGTAGAGGCCCATCACCGCCGGAAAATAAGGCGGTTTGATCCGTGGGTACGGACGCTTGCCTTCCAGAGACTCGATGAGGCCGGTTTCCTCGCCGCAAATATACGCGCCCGCGCCCCGATGAACGTGAATCTCGAGATCGTAGCCTTTGCCGAGAATGTTTTTGCCGAGATAGTTCTTCGACCGCGCCTCGCTCAACGCGCGATTGAGAATGCGTGCCCCCTCCACAAATTCGCCGCGAATGTAGATATAGGCCAGGTGAACGTTGTTCGCGTAGCAGGACAGGATCATCCCCTCGATGAGCTGGTGGGGATCCTTGTAAATGATCTGGCGATCCTTGAATGTGCCCGGCTCCGATTCATCCGCGTTGCAGATCAGATAAACGGGTTTGGTGGTCTTGGGATCGATGAACGACCACTTGGTGCCGCAGGGAAATCCCGCGCCGCCACGACCCCGCAGACCGGAAATCTTCACTTCCTGACGAATCTGCGCCGGAGCCGACAGCGGCTCTCCCGCGCCCGTGGCCACCGGTTCGACGGTGAGCGCCCGCGTCAGCGTGGCGTAGCCGCCATGCCGCAAATAGCATTCGATGTCCGTCGTGTAGCCCGGCTCGTCAACGTGCTTTAAAATCAGGCGATATTCCTCGGGCATAAATTATTGTGCGTCGGTCTCAAGCGAGGGGCTTGACTCCGTCGATAAAAAATCTAAGCTGTGCCTCGGTTGTTTGCCGAATGGTGTAACGGTAGCACAACAGACTCTGGATCTGTTTGTCATGGTTCAAATCCATGTTCGGCAGCCACTTCAACCTCAAACTGTTGTTTTTTCAGGCGGATTTTCATGGGCATTTCGCAAGAATCTCATCCGCTTTCTCAGGTGTAACCCGTTCATGCGTAATATCATTGCACATCATGATCGGCCCGCTGCCGCAACCGGCGAGACATTCGACAAATTCGACCGTGAACTTGCCGTCGGCTGTCGTCTGGAGGCCGTGCGCGTGGGAATCCAGGCCGAGCTTGCCGCACAAATGCGCCTGCAATTGGTGTGAATTGGCCAGCGCGCAACTCAGCGTCCGGCAGACTTTTAAATGATACCGCCCAACCGGCGCCCGGCGGAACATCGGATAAAAAGTGACCACTTCATAGATGGAGATCGGCTCCACCTGCAGCTTGGTGGCGGACCATTCCATCGCTTCATCGGATATGAACCCAAAATGATCCTGCAAGGCGTGCAGCACCATCAGGGCCGCGCTGCGTTTCTGCGGGTAATGCCCGATCAGTTCGTCAATCTCCGCTCCGAGTTTTTCTGGTATTTCGAAACTCATGTCGTGCGATATTCCCTGAACCCTTTAACGGTCACATTCTCCCATCACAAAATCCAACGATCCCAGAATGGCCGTCACGTCGCTGATCATGTGGCCCGGCAGCAGATGCTGCAAGACGCTGATGGATACAAATGAGGGCGAACGGATCTTCAGGCGGAAAGGCGTTCCCCCGCCCTTGCTGCAAATATAAAAGCCCAGTTCCCCCTTCGGATTCTCAGCGCCAAAATAAATCTCGCCGGGAGGCGCATTCACCCCCTCGGTCACCAGCATGAACTGGTGGATCAATTCCTCCATCCGGGTGAGCACCTTTTCCTTGGGCGGCAGGACAATCTTGTTGTCGGCCACGTTGATCGGTCCTCCGGGGAGCTGATCCAGGCATTGGTGCAGAATCCGCACGCTCTGGCGGAGTTCCTCCATGCGCACCAGGTAACGCTCATAGCAATCACCTGCCGTGCCAGTCGGCACATCGAACGAAAGCTCAGGGTAACAGAGATAGGGATTGGACTTGCGCAAATCGTGGTCCACGCCGCTGGCGCGAAGATTCGGCCCGGTCAACCCGTAGTCAACCGCTTGACCGCGCGTGATCACCCCCACATTTCGGGTGCGATCCACGAATATCCTGTTGCGCGTGAGCATCTTATCCACATCCTCCACCACAACCACCACTTCTTCGAGAAATCGCCGCAGTTGATCGGTCCAACCTGTTGGTAAATCGCGAGATAGCCCTCCAATCCGTGTGTAACTGGTCGTAAATCGCGCCCCCGTCAGCGACTCACACAAATTATAAATCTTCTCCCTCTCCGTAAACGTATGCAAAAACACGGTCATGGCCCCGCAATCCATGGCGTAACAGCCCAACCCCAGCAAATGCGAGGAAATGCGCGCCATTTCACAGCAGATGACCCGGATGTATTGGCAGCGCTCGGTCAGCTTTTTATCGATTCCCAGCAGTTTCTCCACCGCCAGCGCATAGGCCACGTTATTGGCCAGCGGCGCCAGGTAGTCCAGGCGGTCGGTGTAGGGAATAAACTGCGTGTAGGTCATATTCTCCGCGATCTTTTCATCACCGCGGTGCAAATAACCAATATCCGGGGTCGCCTTGAGAATCTCCTCGCCGTCGAGTTCGAGAACGATCCGCAGCACGCCGTGCGTGGCGGGATGAGACGGCCCCATGTTGAGGACCATTTTCTCGCCGAGCGGTTCGGGCAGAGCGAAATTCTGCGCCGACTCGGCTCTTGCGGCGTCTGCAAATTGGTGTTCTTGAACGGTTGGCATCGCGCTTTTGTTGTTGGGGCCTGTCAATCGGCCGCGCTTTCATGGGCCCGGGGTTCACGCTGGCCTGCGTCGGCCGTGCCCGTCGCCGTAATGAAGGGGCCGCCTTCAATCGGGGCTGGTTCGGAAAAGGCCACCTCAGGCAGGTCCGTCGGCTTGCCCGCCACCGGGAAATCCTTGAGCAAGGGATGATGCGGATAGCCTTCCCACATGATGATGCGCCGCAAATCCGGATGGCCGGTAAAACGAATGCCCATCATGTCAAAAATCTCGCGCTCGTGCCAATTCGCTCCACTCCAGAGTCCGGCCACACTGGGCAGCTCGGATTTTTCCTCGGACACCTCCGTTTTGAGGCGCAAATACTCGTGGTGAGTGTGGCTGTAAAGTTCGTAAACGACCGAGAACCGGGGATCGTCCCCATAGCGGTCCACGCTGGAGATATCGACCAGATAATCAAATTTCAGCGCATCGCGGGCCTGGGCGCAAACATCCGCCATTTTTTGGGCATCGGAAACCACCAGCGTGGCCTCCCCGCGAAATTCGCCAGGGGCGCCAATGATCCCCGGGAAAAGCTTTTGCAGTTGGTTTGCTAAATCGATGGCGGCCATATTGCGTGATTTTTCAGGCCACTTGTTTCTGTGTGCGGATGACCGGCTCCCGTGAGACTTTGTCCTGCAATTTCAAAAGAGCGTCCAACAACGCCTCAGGTCGCGGGGGGCAACCCGCAACATACACATCCACTGGAATGACTTTGTCCACCCCCTGGAGCACCGAATAACTGCGATACATCCCGCCCGTCGAGGCGCAGGCGCCCATCGCGATCACATATTTGGGAGCCGCCATCTGCAAATAAATGCGTTTGACGGCCAGCGCCATTTTATAGGTCACCGTGCCGGCGACAATCATCACATCGGACTGTCTTGGGGAAAAACGCATCACTTCAGCGCCAAAGCGGGAAATATCATACCGGCTGGCGGCGGTGCCCATCAACTCGATGGCGCAGCAGGCCAGTCCCATCGGCATGGGCCACAAGGAGTTCTTGCGGCACCAATTTAAAAGCGCATCGACGCGGGAAATGATCACATCGCTTTCGCCTTTGGCATCGTAGCCAATTTCAGTTGAACTTTGCATTTGGAATGGCCGGTGTAGGCGGCCCTTGTTAGCGGGCAAACTAATTCGGAAAACCCTTTATTTCAAGTGGATTGTAAATTCCGGGTCGCGTCCGTCGGAAGCATCCCTGGATCCAACCAAAACGAACCATAAAACGATGTGTCCGAGTTTCGTTTTTCGTTGAATACGGTCTCTCCAGCCGGGATACTCTCACGCACTTATGGAAGCGGACGCGCGATGCGCCCGCAAGGAGTGGATTTTTGCGTTCAACCGGTTGACTTTCGGTTGAACGCTGGTCAACCGGGTTGACCGCAGGCTGAGTTGGGTCGATTTCTGGAACCGCCTTTTAGACGACCCACCCTCTCAAGAATTCAGCCGCCGGGTTGGAACCCGGATTTGGATGGGACCGACTTCGATTCCAGGTATTTCTTCCAGAGGCCCTTTTCAACCCGCAACTGAAGAAATACCGCCGGACGATGACCGAACAGACCGGCATCCGCAAAGCCATTGGTCAGACGAGCGTCCAGAACAGGTGCGAATTTCGGCGAGTTGACGATGATGGCCGGACTCCGATTGGTCGGCACATCCGCGTAGTAACCCGTATTGGTGAGCTCGCGCAGATACCACGGCAGCGGCCAGTAATCCCCCCCTGCTGCGATGATATTAATGGGCAAATCAGCGCCCCTGGAGTCAGCCTGCGAGATGGTTTTGATTTTTTCCGTCATCTCCACCAGGTCCGGCAGGGTGTGGGCATAGACATAGGGATTGCGCGGATCAGACGAATAAACAAACGCCGCCCGGCAGGCCTGCCCCCCCAATTGGACTGTGGCCCCAACCAACATAAGCCCGATAATGACTTTCACCGCCACAGGCCGGAAGGATCGGATAAGAACAGCCGCCCCAATGCCCGCCAGCAGAATGAATCCGTGCAAGAATCCGAGCAGACACCACGGAGTCTTGTAGGAAATGACTGAATAAACCGCGGTCAGCAGCAACGTGTAAACCGCCACGAAGCGCACCCAGGGGACATGCTTTTCCTCCAGACCCTTTCTCAGAAATCCGGCGATCATTCCAAGGACCGCAAGGCCAAGGATCAATCCCTCGGACCAGACCAGATTTTTGGAGCGGTGGGTCCATCCGATGAGTTCCAAATAATAATACCACGGGTGATTGTGCGGACTCTGCCCCCCCGCGCGACTCATCCATGGCAGGTAGGTTCGAATGGAATCCAGCGGACCTGCCGCATTGGTGAAAAATGAGGAAAAGAGGGTCACGGAAACAACCGCTGCGGCCAGAATGCCCAAAATCCAATGGCCGGGCTTGAACGAAAAAGACGACGTTTGACCGGGCTGGTCAGCCGCCGAAAGGGAGCTCGATTGCGTCTTTGCACGGCGATGTTCCAACCACCACACGAGGCCCGCCGCCGGAACCATCGCGGCGATGTTAAAGACAAAGGTCTCCTTGGTCGCCTGCATCAATCCCAGCGCCACGCCGGCCAGAATCATCCAGCTCAACCGCGAATTACGGGAATACCGCCACGCGGCCACCATGAGAAGAAAAGTGAAAAAGAGAAAGGGCATCTCATGGATGTAATAACGGCTGTAAAACACCATGGCTGGAGAGACCGCAGTGAAAAGAGCCGACCAGAAAACAGCCGCGCGCCCCTGGCCGTCCACTATGAATCCGAGCAATAAAATAAGAGCGACACCGAATAGGGCCGGAACGAGGCGCAAAACGGACTCAGGAAGTTGCGCGAAAGACTTGGCGTGACTCATCCACGCCACAGGAAGCGTTGCGTAATAAAGAGAAGGGCCGTGGTACTCGTTGCGATCGTATTGATACGTCCCGAGTTCCCACAGCCCTTGAAACTTGCTGGCATGAACCGACTCGTCGGTATGCATGGGCCGATTGTCCAATTGCGTGGTCCGCAAGGCGAACGCCAGGCAAACCACCGCAAAGAGGCCCAAGACGAGCCGATTGTTCATTACTTGGCGGCCAAACCGTACACTTCGACTTCCGTGTAGCGATTCAGGGCGCTGAAGCTGCTGCCTTTGCTGTAAAGGCGGACATAGCGACCCTTAACACCTTTGGTGTCAATGAGTTTGCCTTCGTAATTTTCGAAATACTGCTTGTCCGTGCCAATACCCAAACCGGCTTCGTTTTCGTAATCGTTGTTGAAGAGGGTTTTGACATCTTTCGTAAACTCTTTGTCATCCGAGACTTGGACCACAACGCTCTTGTAAAGCTGGGGGGTGTTGTGCGCGTGCCAGATCACAATGGCGTAGATTTCAGCGGGATTCTCGAGGTCAATCTGCACCCACTGCACCTTGCGATGCAATTCAACGAAGGTGTCGTCGGCCGATTCCTTGTTGCCATCGGTGACCAGTTCCAAAGAGCCGGAAATGGGCGAAGCGTCGCTGCTGGTGACTTTCTTGTTCAAGGCAAGATTGGTGACTCCTTTGGGGGCCATAAAGGGCGCGCGGGGCTTGTCCGAAGGCTTCTCAATGTGTTCATTAATAGCGATATCCGTCGGCGTGCCCATGAAAGCCGGAATTGGGGGCTTGATGTCGATCGGCGCCATTTCTTTATCGGCTGCAAAAGCGGTTCCGGCCATGCCAATAACGGCCGACAGCGCCAAAGGGGCAATGATTTTGTTCCACACCATAATATTCTTAATTATCTGATTGTTCATTGTTCTACTCATTTCCACCAGAATTGACGCTGGTGCGCAACTGGAAATTCGTTTCCGCATTCAAAAAATGCATTCTCAAGAATCTCCGGGCTTCATCATGAGCATGGCGATGAATTTCTTTCCTGCCAATGCCTTAAGTAGAGTAGGCGAAATGGACGGATTGAATGGCCGTGGCCAATGACCGTCGCATTTCGCCCCTCATCGAACCGGACAGGCGGTTTTCCCGCATCCGGCTCTCCGGGGATCATACGTTGCATCGCTTCGACGTCATCGTTTCCATGCCGCATATTCCGGCATTTGGTATAAACCATAACGCTCATAGAGATCCTCCTTGGGGTATGTGGACCATTGCGCCCGACTACATCCGTGTTTGCGCCACAACCATCGTTGTAACTTGCTGCTGACGTATTCGTTCATCTGGCCCATCACCTTGGTGCTGTTCCCGTAGTGAAAGTAACCCTTCCAACCTTTGAGTTTCTTGTTGAGCTCGGGAATCACCTCTCCGATATCACGCCATAGCGTGCTTCGGTTGAGTTTCTCCCGAATCCCGTCTCGAAACTTCTTCTGGCTCTTGGGATGGGGTTCCACATGCGGATATTTCCATTTCCCCTTCCCCTGTCGCATTGTTAGCGCGAATCCCAAGAATTTGATGCCATCCTGGCGGAGGTCCACCAAGCGGGTCTTCTTCTCGTTGAGCACTAACTCGCGTTGCTTCAGCCATCGTTCCAGTCGTTCCATCAGTTCCCGTCCCTGCCCCGGCTGTCCGAGTATCACGAAATCATCCGCGTATCTCACCATCACGGGTTTGAGTTCGCAGCGTTCGTTGACTTCCCAATCCAACTGGTTGAGGTATGCATTGGCTAAAATCGGCGATACAACCCCGCCTTGCGGAGTCCCCCGTCGATTCTGACCTTGCCCCCCCTTTGTCCCGCCTTTCCCTGTGTCGCTTTGCGGTTCATTCACGGGCGCGCGCAGCCATCCTGCGATCAGCTTGAGAATTGTTCCATCGCTGACCCGCTTGGCCACTATGCGCAACAAACGCCTGTGGGGAATGCTGTCAAAATACCCGCTTAAGTCCGCGTCTATAACTTCGACGCGTCCTGTCAGCGTAGCCTTCTTGATCGCCTCCATTGCTTGGTGGGCATTGCGTTTGGGATGATAGGCGTAACTGTTCGGATGACTATCGGCTTCCAGAATCGGCAGCAATACAATCACCACCGCTGTCTGCACCACCCGGTCTTTCACTGTCGGGATGCCCAGGGGTCGCAGCTTCCCGTCTCCTTTTGGTATATACACACGCTTCACCGGGCTTGGCCGATACTTCTTCGTGCGTAACTCCTCCAGCAGTTGGTTCCGCCATTGGTCCCAGGCTTCGTCGCTGGCAAGATAGACGTCGCATGTCTGCCCGTCGATCCCAGCCGCGCCATTGTTGTGCGCCACGGAGGCCATTGCCGTTTCCAGCACGTCCTTCCGCAGCAGTTCTCCGTAGAGGCTGTAAAACCGATACTTCGGCTCAGCCTTGGCTTTGCAATATAGCGCTCGCTGCAGCTTTTGAACTTTTATCGGGGTTGTTATCCGTTGAAAAAGTGTTTCCACTCCCTCAAGGCCATCTCCCTGTCCCTCGCTGTTTTGATTCGCTTCGATCCAAGTGCCTTCCCTTGGCTCCGCCGGGGTTTTGGTCGCCCCAGCTTCTTCGCTACTATGGAAGACTCCGACTTCTCTGGCTGCCCGTGCGGCCTCGGAGGGTGTTCCTCCTTGCACCGGCGGTTGAGGCTTTATCGCCCCGCCTCCAGAGATCTCCCAGCTTACCTTGGTTTCCCTTCCTGTCGTGTCGCCCTCGCTGACTCCGCCGGAATCAACAGCGCCCATTTGACGATTTGATGACGCCGCGTTTCTGCCTTCGCCGTTCGGGTAGCGGCTCGGCTTACCGGTTATTTCGGTTTCGGAGCTCATTTGATGAGGTTTACTTTCGTTACGACCCGACAGTTCTTTCAGCGTCCCGCTTGTGGTTCGGCCTCACGGCCTCGTCCCGGACGCTGCATTTCGGTCGTGAACCGTCTAATTCGACCGGCGGGACTTTCACCCACGAGGCTACCAATTTCACTGGCGCACACCCGAAATCCGAAATAGGAACGGCCCATCTGACGCAATCATTTGGCCATCCATGGTTTGAAACCGGCTGTGGAGTATTGATTTAATACACCCTCGCCGATTGCAAATCATGGCTGCCTCAAAGCATTGCATCATCTTGACCATTCGTATTTCGGATTTCGGGTTAAATGGACATTCTTGAGCCCAAATGTGGGAAATTTGAATTCCTACCTCAATCCCCGGGGAAGCATGAGGCCTGTTTTAACTGATTGGACCGGACGACAGAGTGGCGGGAGCAAAACGGGAAATCTGGCCTGTCAACCGGGTGTGCCAGCCGTAAGGATGCGTGCTATGGCGTTCTGGCAGAACGGAACACACGGAAGCGTCCTGGCGCTTTCGCAGAAGAATCCGCGCGACACCAGTGCATCCGTTTTCTGAAGGTCCATGGGACCGATTGACCAACCCACCGTTCATACGATGGCTATTGGACGCCATGCGTGAACGGGCCATTCGATAAATATGGAAAATCGTTGAAGTCTGTACTGGCTATTTGCGGCGTGCCATTTTTTTACGAGCCGCCTCCAATATCTTGCGTTCCCGCGCCGTCAAACTATGAATGCCATGGGATGAAATCTTATCAAGAATCGGGTCCACCTCCCGGCTGATGAATTCCTCCGCAGGCATGTCGTCCAAGGCGATGCTTTCGGAACGCCGCCAGAAACTGCGTTTGGCTGTGGCCGCCTCAACCAATTCAGGTTCCTGCCTGACCACCGTAAACCTTTTCCAGCTAAACAGACGGCGGTCGGATTGAACAAACCATTTCAGATAACCCATCGCTGCGAGGATTCCGCCCAAATGCGCCGCGTGCGCCACTCCCGAACTCGACGGCACGAGAATGAAAAACAGCGTGAGGAATAACGCGCCGTACACAAAATACAGCGCCCGCACCGGCAGAACGAACCACAAAAGTATGACACGGCTGGGATCCATGAGCGCAAACAAGGTGATCAACCCAAAGACCCCGGCAGAAGCACCCACAACCGCCTGCCCGAAATAGACAGGAAAAGCAAAGCCCAACAGCGTTTGAAACAGCCCACCGGTAACACCGCTCGCAAAATAGGCTTCAAGGAACCGCCCATTGCCAAGAGAATCCTCTACCGGACGTCCAAACCAATAAAGAGCCAACATGTTAAACACCAGATGCCAGCCACCGGCATGGAGGAACTGGAATGTCAGCAATTGCCAGACATAACCATGCCGCATTCCATCAACGCTCAACGCAAGATACTGGGTCAACGGCCAGTGGAGATAAAACCCATTGATTTGCTGAAGGAGATAGATCGCGGTGTTGGCAATAATCAGGCAAATGACGGCCGAGTGCCACCAAGTTTGCGACGGCCCGTTGTCCCGCATATATGGTCGATCATACAACATTCCAGTATTACAATAGCCTCGACACCCTGATTATTCAATGACGATCCAATTTCTCCAACTCGCTGTCCACCAATTGTATCAATGGTCGCACCGTGGAGGCTGAGAAGTCAAACCGGCACCCTGCTGCCTCAAAGAGTTCCGGTAAGGGCCGCGACCCGCCCAAACTCAGTCCTCGATGGTAATCCGCGAGCGCCTGGGCATGGTTTTCACGGGAGTGCGCCCAGATTTGGAGCGCGCCCAATTGGGCAATTCCATACTCCACGTAATAAAAGGGATGGATAAAAATGTGTAATTGCCGGTGCCACAGGTTTTTACGAACCTCTTCAAAACCGCTCCAATCCACATCGCCCCCAAAACGGTCCATCAACTCCATCCAAGCCGCCCCGCGTTCCGCGCGCGAATGACCAGGATGAGTGTAAATCCAGTGCTGGAAAGCATCCACGGTGGCAATCCAAGGTAAGACATCCACAATGCCCTCCAAGTGGTTGCGTCGGGCGCGTTCGCATTCCGTTGGTGCGTGAAAGACGTCGAGGAAATCGTTGCCCAACAACTCCATGCTCATTGACGCGACTTCGCAGAATTCGATGGGCGCCTCGCGATAGGGATAAAAATCCTCTCCTTGGGCGGCCATCGCGTGAAACGCATGTCCTCCTTCGTGCAGAAGGGTTTCCACATCGCGCTGCATCCCCACGGCGTTCATGAAAATAAACGGCAGCCGCGCTTCGGCCAGCGAACACTGATAACCGCCTGGGGCCTTGCCTTTGCGGTTCTCCAAATCCAGCAGGTGGAGGTTCCGCATGGTGGCAAATTCACGGCCCAGTTTGGGATCGAGTCGATCAAAAATGGTCTGCGTCCTGGCTGCGAGTTGTTCGCCATCCTTGAAAGGACGCAACGCCGGGCGATTTTTCGGATCCACTGCCAAATCCCAGGGACGCAACGCGGACAATCCCATGCGCTTTTTCCGATCCGCCTGCAGTTTCCTGAGCAAGGGAACCACCTCCCGCTCGATGGCGGTGTGAAACTCCAGACAATCCCCGGGTTTGTAATCAAAACGACCCCGGGCCTGGAAGGCGTATTCCATGTAATTCGCGAAACCCGCGTTGGCAGCGATACGTCCCCGCAACGCCATCAAGCCATCGAACTGTTCATCGAATTTACCCGCCTCCTGCAATCGTCGTCCGGCCACCGATTCCCATGCCTTCTGACGCAAGGCCCGATCCGGCTCCTCCAGATAGCGCCCCATTTGTACCAGGGTTTTTTCCTCCCCCTGAAATTCCACCGTCAGGGTGCCGCACAGTTTTTGATACTGCTGGGATAAACGGGATTCATCCGTTTCCAAAACCACATTCTCCGTCTTGTAAAGCTCCACATGCTGGCGCGTGTTGCGTTCAAATACCAGATAGCGTTCCCTGGGCAACGACGACCGGAGCGGATGCGCGAGAAAGATTTGTTCAAGCTTGAATTGACGCGGTTTGAGCTGGGGATCGATCTTCTCCACGAATTCCAAATAGGCGCGCTCAGCCTCCGGGGCATCCGTGTGGCAGGTCATGGCGATATACCGGCGCGAACTTTCCTCATCCAGTACCGCGCGCAATTCGCCCCAGTCCAGCAACCAATTCTCGAGGGCATCGGCAGTTTTGCAGACGAACAACTCTGTCTCCAACTTGTCAAACAGGGGTGCAATCGCCTCCCAGTTCCCCAAATTGATTTGGACTGGCACAAACCGGCGCGGAGCAAATGGTTTTAGTGTGCTAAATGGCAACAAATTCATCGCGACGAATATGTAAACAGAATCAGCGGCGGAGAAAAGCGAAGAGTCCGCGCAAAAAACTTGCGGGACGCCTCGAAATTATTCAACGGGGGCCAACAAGGGTTTTAGGGCGAGACCGACAGGCGTTCCTCGTTCTTTTCAACGCTCATCAACAGTCCGTGGTCCTTGTAGGGTTTGAGCATGAAATGCGTGGCTGTGGATAGAACCCCGGGAATGGTGGCCAGCCTCTCCGAAACGAACATGGCGACCTCCTGAAGGCTTTTCCCCTCGATTACCACGAGCAGATCGTAGGCCCCGGACATGAGGTAGCAGGAGCGCACCTCGCGGTATTTGGCGATCCTTTCGCCCAGGCGGTTGAAGCCGCCCTCCCGTTCGGGGGTGATCTTCACTTCGATGACGGCGCGCACGATGCCCAAGCCCAACTTTTCCTCGTTGAGAACGGCTTGATAGCCCAGAATCAACCGCTGCGCCTCGTACTCCTTGATTTTCTTGAGCACGTCCGCTTCGGTCAGATTTAACATGGCAGCCATCTGGGCCGGCTTGAGGGCCGCGTCCTCGCGCAATAACTTCAGCAACTCGTCCATGACGCATTCCTAGCAAAAACAACTTTGAGGCGCACGCGAAATTTGCTGAGGCCGTGCCAGCGCAATCAAAAGTGACCTGATCGATTTCCCGGAAGGCGATCCAAACGGGGGTAAAATCAATTGCCAGGAAGAGGCGGCATGTCCATCACGGGCGCGTTGGTTTTGCCTTCGGCTTGTGATCGCAAGGCAATGATTTTTTGCAAGGACTGTTCCTGATCCTTCTGGATGATCTTCAGCGCCTCATCACGCTCCTGAGCCGAGAGGGTGATGTCGTTTTTAATCCGTTGCTGCTCCTTGATCGCCAGTTGGTTGACCTGATACATGGGCAGCACTGCGTCTGCCGGGGCGCCAGAGGCCACCGCCGTGGAACGGGTTTGCTGGAAGAGAGGGTCCTGGGATAATTGGTAAAAACGGAAACGTTCCTGGCCGATGGCCTGCCGGATGGAGGCATCCCGTTGATCCTCGATCTCCCGCCTTTTTTTGATCATGGCCGGATCGCTGCCCGCGTATGTCAATTGGAGCTGCTGATCGTAGGCATCGCGCAGTTTGAATATCTGGCGAAACTCGTCTGGCGTGGTATTGAAACCCGACAGTTCCTGGCGCATCTGGGTGGCAGTGGCGGAATAACGCAGGAGATATTCCTCCATTTGATCCGGATTCAAGACTTGGGATAATTCCGCTCGAGTCTCCTGTCGGAGCCGGGCCATTTCGACCGGATCGAGCGGCTTGCCCGCTTTCTCCTGAGCCAGACGATATTCCTCCATGCGGGCTTGGGCGCGACTATTGATCCCGAGAACCCTGGTCTTGGTTTCCGGTGAAAGCTGGCTCAAGACAGCGCCGGTAAACGCGACGCCATTTGTGGATCGGTTGGCCGCCAGAGCCGTGACGTCCCAGTTTGGTCCCAGCAATTTGGCCAGCAACGCCTTGCGCTCCTCTTCCAGGGCCTTGCTTTTTTCAGCGGACGCCTGAATCGCGCCCCATTCCGGCTCGGAACGCCACCATGGCTGCTCAGGAATCGGGATTTCCTTTTCACGGCGTTGGGCAAAGAGCTGATTCACATCCGCGACGATGATGTCTCGAATCGTGGTCTCTGGGCATCCAATCTCCCGAAGGTTGGCAATGTAGGCGTTGTAATCCGTGGATTCGAGTTCGCTCCAGGAAAAAAACTGGCGCCGCACGATGACACGATCCTTGGGTGAGTTTGAACCTGAATCGCGCGCGAGGGTTTCGGATTTCGCTGCGGGAGCCGGGGAGACACGATTGGCGAAATGGATGGCGGCGGCCAACAGGCCCAAATTCAGGAGCAGCGAGACGCAGAGGAATACTTTCGCTCTCATGGGGTTAGTCTCATGCAAATAATGGACCTCTGCAACACGAATCGCAATACACCCGCCTTTGCGTTTCCGTGTCAATCCCGTCGCGGCCAAATCCGGCAGGCAGCGGATTACGCGCCGCAAACCGCGGTTGCGTTGACCTCGCTTAAATTGGCCACCAACCAGTCTGCTTTGAACGGTTTGAGTTCATCCAGCGTATAGCCGCCGGTGCCCACCGCAATCACTTTGGCTTGAATGGCCCGAGCACATTGAATATCCAACGGCGTATCCCCTACAACCAGAATTTCCGACCCTGACAAGGGAACGCCCAGTTTGCTGGAGGCTCGCTTCTGCGCCAGTCCGGCCAGGTGATCCCGATTTTCGTCATCGTCCCCGAACGCGCCAGTTTGAAACTGCTCCCACAGATGAAAATACCGCAGCTTGATTTCCGCGCCCAACCGGATATTTCCGGTCAACAAACCCAGCATGGGAGGAACCGGCATCGACATCAGGCCGTTGATGAAATTCCATACCCCCACGCAAATGCCGCCGTTGGTTTTGCTCAACAGATGGTCCAACCAGAATACATACGTGCCAAAAAAACGCTTAAAATTCTCCGGCGAAGGTTCAATTTTGCATTGGGCAAACACTTCCCGGACGATCGACGGATCCGTGCGTCCCGCAAATTCAACGCCGTCCGTTGCCCCGGAAAGCTTGAATTCCGAGGCAAAAGTCCGTTCAAAAGCCTTGATACCAGCCCCCTGAGTGCGAATCAGGGTGCCATCCACATCAAATAGTACCAGTTTTACCACAATTCAGAGGCTACCCGTTCCGCCCCAAAAAGCAAGCAGCCATTGAGCAGGCGAACCGGTCTGTTCTCCCTTGCGAAATTATCATGCTCCAGCTAATACACGTGCATGGAATCCCGGGAAGCTATTGTCGCGTTGAATATGGTCGAAGGCGTCGGCCCCATCCGCCTCCGCCATTTGCTCGATTCTTTTGGAGACGCCCCGACCATTCTCGCCGCCTCGCAATCCCGCCTCGCCTGTGTCAACGGCATCGGCGAGGAGACTGCCAACGCCATTGCCCATTGGCGCGACACCGTGGATCTGGACGCGGAATTGAAACGGATTGGAGATTACGGCTGCCATGTGGTGATCCAGTCCGACCCTGAATACCCGGAGCTGCTGCGTGAGATTTACGACCCGCCCATCGCGCTCTACGTCAAAGGCAGCCTGTTACCCTCGGATAAAAACGCCATCGCCATGGTCGGCTCCCGCCTGACCACGCCCTACGGAATCGAGACTGCGCGCAGGATGGCCTATCAGTTATCCTTTGCCGGGGTGACCGTAGTCAGCGGTGGGGCCCGAGGCATCGACACCGCCGCACATCAGGGCGCGCTCAGCGCCAAAGGACGCACGGTTGTAGTCCTTGGGACCGGTCTGAATATTGTGTTTCCTTCCGAGAACATCGAACTGTTCGAACGTTGCGCCGCCAGCGGGGCCGTGATCACCCAGTTCCCCTTCAACCGAAAGGCTGACAAGCAGACCTTCCCCATCCGCAATCGCATTGTTGCCGGCATGACCCTGGGCACGCTCGTGGTGGAGGCCAATCTTACCAGCGGCGCGCTCATCACGGCGAACATGGCTGCCAACTATGGCCGACAGGTTTTTGCCATCCCCGGGCGCATCGATTCTCCCCGCAGCAAGGGTTGTCACGATCTCATCAAGAATGGGGCCAAACTCTGTGAAAGCGCCGGGGACATCCTCAGCGAGTTCGAATATCTCTTCCCTGCCGCCAACCGCCCCGGTCCCGAGGAAGCCCAGTCACGGCTCGCCACGATGACTCTTTCGGAAAATGAGCAAAAAGCCCTGGCCACCCTCTGCGAATCCGAGAAGCACATGGACGAAATCATTCGCGAAACCGGCCTAGGAGCTGCGCCAACCTCGGTCGCCCTGCTCAGTCTGGAAATGAAGCGTCTTGCCAAACAATTGCCCGGAAAATTGTTTGTGAGGAATACGTGAGGTCAGATTTGTAGCAACCTGGTAAGAAAAGCACGGTCGAGGGCATCTTTCTCACGATCAGTCTGCTTCAAGCGCAGCAGCATCCTTGGTGAAGCAAATGGGATTGCGACGCCTCTTATCGTGACAATTACGGCATCCTTGCTTGCTTCAGAGTAAGCAATCCCACATGCCAGCTTCATCAGGTCGATAACGAACTCATCCCCAACCCGGACCACGATATATTTGTCCAAGTCGCCCGGCTCCACATCACGAACCGCCCCGTCGGGCAGCGTCAACATGGCAGCACGAACCTTTTCGAAATTCTCTGGGGAAGAATCGATGAGAAGATCGATATCCTCAGTGCCTCTAACAAAGCCGTGCTGGATGATCGCCATCCCGCCAATAACCAGATACTTTGCGCTACGAGCATTCAGCTCGCCGCACAAGCGTAGCAAATCGTCTATTGTTGGGGGGCGCGCGCTTTTTGACGCGTCATCATCTCCAATGACCATTGGTCAGCCTCCTCAAACGATTTGAACCGGTAAACCCCTTTCGGGAGAAAGGGTTTGTCCCCGCGCAGGGCGACGATCATCTCCAAAAAACCGCTGGCCGCTTCCAAGCCTCCTGTCGAAGGTTTGCGGCCGACCATTTTCATGGGCAATGGTTCAGAATCCTGCATCACTGAGTGAGTTTACGTGCATTTCGTGCATTGAGCGAGAGCAAACTAATAGCCTTGCGGAAGCGTGTAATTCGCCGGAACAAGATAGGATTGGGTCCACTCCGGTGATGCGGGTTTCGTTCCTCCTCTGAGGTTGGTTTTCCATTCCTCATCGGTCATGCGTGTTATCCCAGGCATTTCGAACTCATAATGACTGAGCACCGGACCGGCATAGACCATGCGATCCGGGCCATTATCGATTGCAATCATCATCAGATGGACGTGGCCGATCCCTTCATGAATGACTGCGCCCGGATCGCCACTCAGCATGTCACTCCCATCGGTGTGAACATCGGTCACCATCGCGTCCCATTTGTCCGATCCCTCACTATGGGGAACACCGAAGTTCTCGTATAATCTGCTGTAGAAAAGGTTTGGATACCAACCGTTATACTTGCGCGAATCGGAACTGTAAGATGAGGTTAATTCCATGGTGTTCTGCAGGAATTCTGTTTCCACCTGGCTAAGTGGCTGCTGGGCCAATTCCTTTTCAGAAATGCTTTTAAGAATCCGCATTTGCGCCGCAAAGTTTGCCAGAAAGGTGATTTGGGACGCTTTAACCGAACCAAGGTCATACTGTTGCATGTTAACGGAGCCAAAAGACTCGCGTGGCAGAGTTACCGACCCCGAAAGCGAGAGATTGGAAATGGCTCCTGCTGTCAATTCAGCCATGTCGGCCATTCGCTGCCAGAATTCCGGACGCGGCTCCACAAATCCTGCAGGATAACCGCATAAACTCACCCCTGTGTAGGATTGTTTCACATATAGCAACGTGTCATGACGCAGTTCGGTCCAGGAGGCAAGCTGGGTATTCAGTGTTTTATTGGCCCAAGCGCGCGTCCGCATCGCTTCGGGATATTTGGAGTCCACCGTGGGCGCTGAAAGAGCGCGAAGCGCTCCGAGCCAGGCGGTGTAAATGTTGTTGGTCCAGATGCCCGCATCCTGGCTGTCGATCACATTCCTGACGGCGGACAGATTGTGCTGATAAGGCAACCCATCCCGGAATGACACGCCGTTGACATTTTTAATTCGTGCGACCAAATCCGGCACCACCTGATCGTTGCCGAGAATCGAAAATGCGACATCCAGACAACTGGGTTTGCGCCGCCATACTTTTCCATACATGACTTTGCCCGCCTGATCTGGCGACCAGAGGATTGAATCAAAGGTGACCTGGCTGAAGGCCCAGCTATCCATGACAAATTTCTGTCCGCAGAAAGTAAACGATCTCGGCAATTTGATTTGTTCACGGCTCAGGGGGGAATAGAAGACATCCCCACGCACACTTTGCAGGCCCAATTCGCCGGTCAACAGGCGCGTTTGCAAATTGGTGAGTGTGGTCAAACTTGGAACGTCGGCAGGTGACTGAATGCTGGCCGCGCTCAGCAATCCATCCAGTTGGGCAAAAGTCATCGAATCGGTAATGCCGACGAATTGGCGTATGATATCCTCCATTGTGGCCCAATTCTCGAATTGATTGGATTGCTTCATGAGATGATTCAGAACCACGACCGTTCCCATTTGGCGAATAGGATCCTCGTAACGTATCGGATATATATTCGGCTGAAAAACTGCCAACCGGAAATCAATCCGTCCGCACCACATCATCGCCTGAAAATAACGGCTTAAACGCTCCGAGTTTGTGTAATGACCGCGGACTTTGAATTGTGAAAAGTCCACGGCGCGCCTTGAACCTAATAACGGAAAAGACGGGTAGTAAACTTGGCCCCTAACGGCATTCAATGCTGTCGCCACAGTCAGGTCCTGAGAGGAAATTCCCAACGCACTGGGAACCTGGCTCCCGTCCAGCAGGCTTCGCGCTACACATAGATAATAATCCGCATCGAGAATGCTGTTCTGCAGTGGCCCTTTGCCATATTGCTCCCAGACCGTCGGCAACTGCGCCGACATGTTGGTGAGGACTTCCTCCAGCAAGGTGGCCATCTGCAACTCTTCCATCTCCTCCAGCATCCCAGCGTAGGTTCGATGCCAGGCATGCAGCACGGAATCTGACGTGATGAAAACAGGCAAATCATCCGTGAAAATACGGTAATAACTGTGCGCAAAACTCGGGGACCCCAGCCGTTCGCTGACCACAAAACCGTGCTTCCTAAAAATCGCCATTTCGGCTGGATCCAATCTAAAATCTGTCAGACGGGGTTTCTGCGTGTTGGTGGAATAAGTTGCGTTCCACACGGCGGGATCCGTGTTGAAATTGGTCCAGTAAGCCGCCGTGGTGGGATCCCATGTGATTTGAGGTAAATACGCCGGTTGCGGCCAGTTGGCGGCAAAGGCATCCACGGACAGAAGGCCCAGTTTCGCCAATTCTTCCGAGAAACGACTGCCATAGCCAAACACCTCGGCGCCGCCCGCCCCGGTTTGCTGGGAGGTGACCGAATTGGTCGAAACAATCACCCGGTAAAAACCGGGATCGTTGTCCGGCATTAGCGACATGGTGAGCTGCGATCCAGAAACCCCGCTGATCCCGCGGACTTTGCCGCCGACGGGTTCCCAGTTCATCAGATCCCGGCTGCGCTGGACGGTGTATTCGGGAAACACCTGGCCTTGCAGCGGAATATCCAGACTGGCGGGCGCCATGAGGTTGATCTGGTCCCCTTCCCTTTGAATTCCAATGGCGACCTGGGCGGAGCTTTGAAATGATTGCAACCCAACACCCAGCAGGAACACGGAAGCCAGCCTTTGTAAAAGTGAAGTCACTTTCATAACGTCTTAATACCATACTTTTATGGATGTGGTCAATTACATTCTGCGGATTTTGAATTTCATATTCACCCCGGGTCGTCCCCCTGGTTTGCGTTGCGAATGAATCATTGCCGACCCGTTCAGCAGGTTTTGACTGTCGCAAGTTTTGGCGTGCTTTCGGCGCGGGTGTAAAGTATGGGTTAGAGATGGGCCAACCGCGGCAAATGCGCAATCTTGCGCTGATCGGTTTCATGGCCACCGGGAAATCCTCGGTGGGCCGCTGGCTTGCGCGCCGACTGGATTTTGAATTCGTGGATACCGACGCCCTTATCGAAGCCCGGTGCAACCGGCGAATCAGCGAAATTTTCGAGCAGGATGGTGAAGCGAGGTTCCGTGAATACGAGCGGGATGTGGTGCGTGAACTGGCTGGATTGTCCCGCACCGTGATTTCGACCGGCGGCGGTCTGGCTGCGAATGCGGACTGCCTGGCACAACTCAAGGAACACGCGCTGATCGTCTGCCTTTGGGCGGGTGAAGAAACCATTTGGCGAAGGGCCAGTCGCAATACCCATCGTCCCCTGCTCCATGACGCCGATCCCCGACAGCGCATTCAGACTCTGCTCGCAGTCCGGGCGCCGTTCTACAAACAGGCGGACATCATGGTGAACACCGACTTTCGCGCGATCAAGCAAGTCGCCGAACATGTCCTCCACGAATTCATGCTGGTGACCGGCGAACGCGGTCCGGTGACCCCTGTGTAATAATCCTCCCTGAACGCCCAGTTAGGGAAAGAATTCTCACAAGGATATGCATGATAAACAGAGTGCTTTTCTGATCCTGTTCGTCCTGCCCATCCATATGAATATTTTGCATAATCAAGATTCTTTTAAGCTCGCTTGATCCCCATTGTACATGCTATTGGGAAAGGTGTGAATATGCGGTTTGTCCTCGGACCGGCAGGCAGCGGAAAGACATTTCATTGTCTGGCCGAAGTGCGTGCGCGCCTGGCGTCCTCGCCGGACGGACCTCCCCTGATTTTGCTGGCTCCCAAGCAGGCCACGTTTCAACTCGAGCGCCAGTTGCTCTGCGACCCGAATGTCGCCGGTTACGTTCGACTGCACGTTGTCTCCTTTGAACGCCTGGCCGACTGGGTGCTGGCCGCGCTCAACGCGCCGGTGCGCGCGCCCCTTTCCGAGGAAGGCCGTGTCATGGTGCTGCGCGCGCTGTTGATGCGTCATCAGGGAAATCTGGAACTTTTTGGCGGCACCGCGCGCCAGCCTGGATTCGCGCTGGAACTGAGCGAAATCCTGAAGGAATTCAACCACTACGGCCATTCGCCCGAGGGTCTTGCCGGGGCCGCGCAACGCTGGCCCGCGAATCACATCCTGGGCCGCAAGTTGCGCGATATTTCAAAAATCGGTCTTGCGTTTCGCGAGTGGATGACGGCCACGGAACTGCAGGATTCCGACGCACTGCCAAGTTTGGCCGCCGCCGCCTTGAAACAATGGTCGCGCAATACTTCTTCGGATGCCAAAGGCACTCCATTTCTCATTGAGGGGCTTTGGATGGATGGTTTTTCCGAACTCACCCCTCAGGAGCTGGAACTTTTAAGCGCGCTCGCACCCGCTTGCCGGGACATGACTCTGGCCTTCTGCATCGAGAATAAAACCGACGATGAAATCTCCTGGCTTTCCTCGTGGTCCCACCCCGCACAAGCCTTTCGAAAGTGCCATGCGCACCTGAGCGCCACGGCGGGCGAGTCGCCACGGATCGAGCTTCTTGTACGCGGGCAACACCCGGGACGCTTTGACAACCAGTCCACACTGGCACGGCTTGAAAAGGAGTGGACCAGGCCGCAGACAAACACCGCCACACCGCCGCCCGTCGATCCCTCCGCAATCCGCATGGTCGAATGTGCCAATCCCGCCGCGGAAACCATCATGGCCGCCCGTGAAATCCGGCGCTTCGTGCGTAAGGGTCATCGTTACCGCGATTGCGCGGTGCTGCTGCGATCTTTCGATGGTTACAAGGACCTGTTGCGCCGGGTATTTGAGCGCTATGAAATTCCCTGCTTCCTGGATCGTCGCGAATCCGTGGCGCACCACCCGCTCGCGGAACTGACGCGGAACGCGCTGCGCACAGTGGCCTTTAACTGGGCGCCCAAGGACTGGTTTGGCGCGTTGAAAACCGGACTGGCCGGCGCCACGGAAAACGAGATCGACTGGCTCGAAAACCTGGCCCTCGCCCGGGGCTGGGAGGGGGACCAATGGCAGCAGCGCATCGAAACAACAGATGCCGACGAAAGCGAGCGGCTGGAGGACTTGCGTGTGCGGCTGATGGCCCCGTTCACCACGTTGACCCGGGCGTTGGGCAACAAACCAACCGGCAACCAGCTTGCCGAAGCACTGCGCGAATTCTGGCAGCAGATCGATGCGGGCGCGGCGCTCGAGCGTTGGAGCCGCGATGCCTCCAGTACGTCCAGTGCCGTTCACGCCACGGTCTGGCGCGAGATGCACACCTGGCTTGAGAATTTCACGCAGGGCTTTGACGAAACCGCTCTCACGTTGCGCGACTGGCTGCCCATCATCGAGGCGGGCCTTTCGGGTCTCACCGTGGGTGTGGTGCCTCCGGCGCTGGACCAGGTGCTCATCGGCACTGTGGATCGCTCGCGAAATCCAGATCTCCACCTCGCCATTGTGCTGGGGCTCAACGAAACCGTTTTTCCGGCGGTCCCCACCTCCTCCGGCCTGCTTTCCGAAACCGATCGTGGTTTGCTCGCGGACCACGGCATCGCGTTGGGATCGAATCAACGCGCCCTCATGGCCCGTGAACGCTATCTGGGCTACATCGCCCTCACGCGCTCGCGCTCGCGCCTTGTTCTCTCCAGTTCATTGCGGGACGCCCAGGAAAAACCGCTCAATCCCTCGCCATTCCTGAGCCGGGTAAGGCGGGTCTTCCCGGATTTGAAATCCGAGGACTTTTCCACCGCCTCGGTAATTTCCAATGCGGAACATCCGTGCGAATTAATCCCGCCACTCCTCGCGGACATCAGCGCGGAATCAGCACCCGATGCCCCCGCTGATGCCGCAGTCACGCGCATCCCCAGTCCTATTCCCATGCTCGAGCCGCTGCTACAGCGCCTGCGCCCCTTGGCGGAATATAAGGAAGACGCCGTCTTTTCCGCCGAACAGGCTGCCCGGATTTATGGCGCCACGCTCAGGACCTCCATCTCGCAACTCGAATCCTTTGCGATGTGTCCTTTCCGCTTTTTCGTCAGCGCGGGCATGCGCGGCCGCGAGCGCGAATGTTTTGAACTGGCCGCCCGCGAACAGGGCAATTTCCAACACGATGTTCTGGCGAAGTTTCACGATACCCTGATGGAACGCAAGAAGCGTTGGCGCGATTTACAGCCTCAGGAAGGCCGCGCGTTGATTGGCGAAATCGGCGCCAAAGTGATTGCCGGGTTTCAGTTCGGCCTGCTCCAATCCAGTCCTGCAACCGCATTTCGCGCGCAGACACTCCTGGCCGCGCTACAGGATTTCATCGAAGTCGCGCTCGATTGGATGACCACCTGCCAATTCGATCCGATCGAAGTGGAACTCTCCTTTGGCGGCAAGACTCCGCGGTTACCTGCGTGGCGGCTGCCCCTGGATGAGACTCGCGCTGTGGAACTGAACGGCAGAATCGACCGGTTGGATTTGTGGAAGTCCCCGGACAACGGCCGCGCCCAGTTCACGGTATTGGACTACAAATCCAGCGATAAGAAGATCGATGCCGTTCTACTAAGAAATGGAATCCAAATCCAACTCCCCGCCTATCTGGCCGCGATACAGAACACCGCCCAGCCCGCTTGCGCGAAATGGGGTGTCACGGAACTGATTCCCGCCGGGGCGTTCTACATCAACCTTCGTGGTAAATACGAACCTGCCAAAACCCGCGAGGAGGCCGACCTGACACCGCTTGAGCAACACCGCGAAGCCGCGCAACATCGTGGTCTGTTTGATTTGGGCGCATTAGAACAATTGGATGCGAACGCATCCACCAACCCGAGCGGGCAGTTCAAGGCTAAATTCACGAAGGAAGGCAAACCCTGGAGCAACCAAAACGATGGCCGGAGCTCAGTAGAATTTCGTCAGGAGTTGGATCAGGTCACGCAGCTCATTAAGGACTTTGGACTGCGTATTCTGAATGGGGATGCCACTGTGGCCCCTTACCGAAAAGGCTCGAAAACAGCCTGTGATTTTTGCGATGCCAAAGACATTTGCCGCACCGATCCCTGGACCCGGCAATATCGCCTGATTTCGTAAAGGCCGATTGAGTTTTACCGACTGGCCTTTCGCCACATTACCAGACACACACGGAATCGGCCTTGAAGATTTTCTCCAGCAGCGCGGAATAATCCGGCTTCGACACGGTCAGGTCCGCCGTTTCCACCACCATCGCCATTTCGTTTTCACCCATGGCGCGTTGGCGTTCAATGATCATGCGGGACAGATCGTTTTCCTTGCGCGTTAGAATATGCAAAACCTGTTTCATGATTAAAATCGCATGACACTGTCGTGTTCTGCGCAAAGCCGCGCCAGGGCCGCATCGTCGATCTCCTTGTAGGGCAGACGCGCCTCGCCCAACTCCGCGAGTAGCGGCTCGGCTTGCGACACATAAACCGGCGCATCCAGCCCGCCCAGCAGGGGCAGATAATGTTCGTAATGATCCGCATCCACCCAGTCATCGGGAAACTCGGCCAGCGTCAGCACCGCCGGTCCTCGCAAATACACGGTCACGCCCACCTTTTTCCATGTGCCGACACCGGCGGCCACACGGATGGCCTCTGCGGGACGCGCGCTGGATCGTGGATCCCCGGCAATGATGAATAACAATTTATGGGGCATGTTAATTGAAGGCGCAAAAACGATCCGTCCCCGCCGCCAGGTCACTCACCACAGTCAGGCCCGCGAACACCGCGTCGCCCGAGAGCGGAATCCGCCGCCGGTGCGCCCCATAGGCGCAGGCGTGCAATTTAAGCCCCGCCTCTTTCAAGGTTTGCAACCTGGGATCGCTCACCCCGCGCACTGCCTCATCCAGGCAATACAGATACACATCCACGCCAGCCGCCAACGCCGCCGCAGCCAGTCCCAGACCGTGACCGAAATTGGGATGATCAGGCGCAACACTGATCAGCAAACCGAGCTTTTTCCCTCGCAAATCCATGCGCGCAGATTAGAGGCCGCCAATTGTAGTGTCAAACAAGCCATATTCGCCTTTGGTGTTAACGGCTGTTGCATTATCCGATCTTAAATGCCGCACGGAGTTCGCAGATCACAGCGTCCGGCATGGCGGATACTTC
This sequence comes from Verrucomicrobiia bacterium, assembly GCA_963664225.1. Lineage (GTDB taxonomy): Bacteria > Verrucomicrobiota > Verrucomicrobiia > Limisphaerales > UBA1319. The sequence goes on along the minus strand of OY760937.1, from coordinate 3,871,929 downwards.
GCCGATCGCGTGGGCGTTGATGACGGCTTCGGCCGTGGATTCGAGCACTTCGAGCCGGTCAAAGGCGTCCAGCACGCTGGCCCCGGTCACCAAAACTCCATCGTTCTCCAGAATGGCGGCCGGTGAGGCGGCAGTCACATAATCCGCAATGCTGCCGTCGTGCAGATACTGTATGCCATAAGGGACGCGCCGCACGTCACGGAGGAATACGTAACTTTCGGGAATCGTCCGGGTATCGAAGACAGAGTCCGTCACGCTAAAGGCGGTGGCGTTGACCGGATGAGCGAAAACGATGGCCTGAACGTGCGGATGGCGGCGGTAAATGGCCTGGTGCGCGAAGGCGGCGCGGCTGGCCTTCTTGCCAGTCTCACGATGATTGCCCTGGACCAGCACGAAGTCGGAAATCTCGAGGGATTCGCGATCCCGCTGGGTTGGCGTGATCAGAAACGAATCCTCGCCGAGTCGCGCGGAGAAACTGCCTTCGGTGCTGATGAACAGACGCTGGCGGCAGCCACGGCGCATAAACAGATGCAACTGCCTCCGCAACTCCTGTTCCTGGGCATTGGGTGGGGCGGGCTCAAAGGATTCCAAAGCGACACTGCGGTTGTGCGCCTGTTCGAGTTGGGCCTCAGACAGGTAACGCACCTCCCCAATCTGCCGGCCCTTGATCACCGTTTTCGCCGCAAACTCGAAGGCCTCGAAGCGTTGGAAGGCGTGCGACAGAGACTCGCCGCCAACCACCACGCCGTGATTCTCGAGAATGACACTGTCACAGCCAGCCTTGAAGGCCTGGGCGATGTTGCGTCCCAGTTGCGCGCTGCCAGGCAAGGCATAAGGGGCGAAACCGATCCGCCCGCACACGGAGTGCGCCTGATGAAACAAGCGCGTGTCGGGCGTCTTGCGACAGATGCTGAACGCTACCAGGGCAACCGGGTGCGCATGAACCACCGCGCGAATGTCAGGCCGGGCGGCATACACCGCCTGATGAAATGGAAATTCTGAGGACGGCGGATGCAGACCGTCCACCACGCCCTCGGGCGTGACACGGACGATGTCATTGCGCGTCAGACTACCCTTGTCCACCCGGGCAGGTGTGATCCAGATGTCGCCACCTGGTTCGTGAATCGACAGGTTTCCGCCGGAAGTTGTGGTCATGCGATACCGATAGATGCGTTCCATCGTGCGCATGATCTCGTCGCGAGGGTGGATGAGTTGTCTATTCATTGCAGGTTCTCCCAAATTCGATTTCCAGCAATAGTCGAGGGAACCATGGAAAAAGTAAAAAGAAAACGGTCGCCGCGGTTTGGTTCGGGTGCATGACAGAATTCTTCGGCAAGCGAAAAAGCCCTTTAAAAGGGCATTTGAGTATATACGAAATAAATATAGCTAGAGTTTCGGGAATGGACGGGAGCCGATTGAGGGTCCGGCAAAAGTCAGATATGAAAGGACGACCGCCCTCATCCCCACCTTCTCCCCCAGGAGAAGGAGGAGTATTGCGAGCCCTGGATTTTTTGCACGCTTTAGGAGCTGCCACCGCGCCGGACTTAATGCCCCACACCGCCGACTGGCGTTCTGGCTGGGTTCATACGGTTTAGGCTTTTAGCAGATTCCTGAATTTTGTCCTGCACCCGTTTGGTTCATTTACTTAAACGACGCGCCCCAGGTTGTCGGGAGTGCTGAATTCCTCCTGTTGTGAAATCCAATCGATGCGGGCTCTGGTTATGTCCAAACCAAATCATCCCAGAGCCCAAATAAGCCGTGTCGATGCGCCTATTAATAGTTTATCAGCGGTCTTCCAGCAGGGCTTGCAATTCGGCGCAGGAGGAAAAGGCCTGTTGCGCATTATCGCCTGATGCAGGTTTTCCAACGATTTTGACACCGAACACCGTGGTGGGCTTCTCAAGTTTCAAGAGGAACCGTTCTCCACCGTTCAACCCAGCCGCAATCGTTGGAGTCGTAGATGGATAATCGTTGAGCGTGCCCACGGTTTCCCACGGACCGTCTTTGGTGAACTGAACCTGAATGCTGGGTTTGCCTGCGCTGGCGTCAAACCAACCGCCATCGTGAAAGGTTTTGCCATGCACAAACACCACCCGATTTATCTGAACGGCTTCGTCCATCGTGACCGCATACCAATCCTCTGTCGCGGGATGGCCGTCGAAGGTGACAACAAAAGACGTGGTGTCGTCATCGTTGATGGAACCTTCTGCGTTGCCCTGGCGAGAACGGGTTTCCTTACCGGAATTCAGCAGACTTGAGCTGGCAGCCTGTGGCAATGGCAGCCATACCCGATAAGGCGATCCTGTGCCGCCCGCGTCTGCAAAGGGTATGAGCCGGATTCTCACGGGCGATCCGGATTTAACGTTCGCAGTGGCTTTGCGCGCCACAGCGTTGACACTGAAGACTTGGGCGCCGGGCCATGTTTGGAGGCTTTCTGGCGCGGCTTCTGGTTTGATATCCAACGTCGCGAGGTCGGCGCCTGCAAGGGCCACAGTGCCGATCTTCTGACCAAGTCCTGACAACACCGCCTCATCCGCCGCCAAAACCAGCGGACCATAAAGAACCGCGATCTTGCCATTGTTCTTGTGATCGCCGACGACCACCTTTGGCTCAAGTTTGAAGTCAAGCTCCACCTTGTCACCCTGGTGCCAGGAACGTTTGATGGCGACGTAGCCGTCCGCACCGGGTGTGGACTCTGCCACCTTCCCGTTTACCTGCACCGAGGAAGTCTGACACCAGGCAGGTATCCGCAGCTTGACGGCGAAGGCGCCCGTCACAACAGGATCGATCGCAATGCGAATCCGACTATCGCTCGGATAGAGCGTTTTCGTGGTAATGTTCACCACCGCCCCATCTCGCAGGATCATGCTGGCTTTTCCAGAGTCGTAAAGATTCACCACCACGCCGTCGGCATCCGTGCTGACCGCGAAAGTGGGAATCAGCGCAACGCCGCGTGGCCCGCTGGAGAGGCAGCAATGGCCGTCGAGCGTGCTGCTATAGGGCTTTTTGCCCTCCATCTGCACGTAATATCCCCAGGCCGATCCATCGCACTTTTGCGCGCCGAACAACTGGTTCAGCACCACATGCTCGAGTTGTTCCGAGAATCTCGCCTCGCCAGTCAACCGCAGCAATTGCGCGTTGAACTGTAACCATGTGACTGTCACGCAGGTCTCGCCGACATTGGCCACATTGGGGAAATCAAAGTCATCGTGGAACAATTCGCCGTAACTGGCCGCGCCGGTGATGTAGAGCCTGTTGTTCACAATATCCTGCCACGCGTTCAGACAGGCCTCGAGAAGTCGGCGGTCGCCCCCCACCGTGCGGTAATATTCCAGGGCGCCATTGAGGCAGGAAAGCATCTCGTAGGCCTTGCCGTTGCCCACCTTATCGACACGCTTGAGGGTGAGCAGAGTGGAAACGATTTTCGGCCCGTTGGGCTGTTCCCAGGCGCGAAGGATGTATTTGCAGAAATCCAGGTAGCGAGCCTCACCGGTCATGCGATAGAGCAGCACCATCGGCTCCAGCACGCTGGTCGGGGCCAGCCCCACATGCCAGCCAGCCTTGAGGATATCGCGTTTGCCCGGTTCATCGCCAAAGGTGCGGCAGAGCAGATCCCCCATGCGCTCGCAGGTGGGCAAGGGTTCCATATTGCCAGTGTAGCGCATGTAGGTGATCAGGCCGATCAGGTTGTATTTATGGGCCCACACATCCCATTCCGTCCAACGGTCCTTCTCCAGATACGTCCCCAAATAGCCATCCTCAAGCTGGCATTTGCACAATTCCTTGACGGTAATATCAAGTTTCTCGCGCAAGGCGGGGTCGCCAGTGTTCGCCCAGGCAAGGGTCGCCGCGTGCAACCATTTGCCCACATGTTCCCCATCCCAGGATTGGCGTCCGGGACGTTTGCGGTACCCCTCCAGCAGGCGCCCGGTATCGATTTTCACGAGACGATTGGCCTCGTTGGCCGCGATGCGGCCGCCCACCCAACCCGTCAGATGCACACGGTCGGGTTGCGTAAAATCCTGCCGATCGGGAATTGCGCAGGGAACTTTATCGGGCACTGAGGAAACCGCAGCCGATAACGTCAGATTGGCCAAAGCCAGCAAAGCGATTACAAATTTCATTTCAAGACTCCTTTTAACATTAGTTTTATTCTCAATTCAACACGCGCATGCAAACTCAATACTTCAACGGACGCGCCTTCAACCGTCCTCACGGCTGGGTTTCGAGTTCCACCGTTGACTCCTTCAGGCCTTCCGCACGGGCTGTCAACCGGATTTTGCCCGGTTCACCAGTGGATTGCACAATCGCCAGACCCCGGCCTCGATTCGCTTTGCGCACCCCATCCTTGCCGGTCGCCGGGTTGTTCAGATCGCCGTTGTCGATGCCGATGATTTTCGCCGGGCCGTCCACGGTAAACCGCACTTCTGATGCGGCATCTGGCACGCGCACGCCTTGAGCATCCAGAATTCGAAACTCCAGATGGCAGATGTCCCGGCCATCCGCACGGATTTGTCTCACATCGGGAAGCAGTTCAATCCGGTCCGCAGGTCCGGCGGTCGTCAAAGTGAATTCACACTCGGTTTTGCCATTCCTGCGACCAACAGCCTTGAGCGTGCCCGACTCGAAGGGAAGAGGCCAGGTCAACGCCCCCTGAACCGCTTCGGCAAGGAGGTTTGTGCCGACTGGTTTTTCGTTGAGATACAACACGACTTCCGGGCAGGTCGTATAACAGCGGACGGTGACGGTGGCGTTCGATGGCCAGTTCCAACTCTCCTGCGCTCCAAAAAGGCCGCGTCCCCGGCCCGCTCCATCGCTGCCGCCGCCGGTGACGGCCAGATACACCATGGGTTTATCGGTCCAGAGGCTTTGACGAAACCATGCGCTGGGCTTCTTGAAGCCGCACAGGTCGAGCAAGCCCGCGCCGCTGCCGCGGTTCGGCCAGCGATTGGCCTCGCCGAGATAATCAATCCCGGTCCAGAGGAACTGGCCGCCCACGTAGTCGTTGTCTCGGACGGCCAGCCATTGGGTCCAGCCACCGCCGTTTTCGCTGCCGAAAATAAACCGCTTGGGGTAAGTCTGGTGGTCGGCGGCATAGCGCGACTCCTGATAGTTGTAACCAACGAGGTCAAGCATCCCGCCAAAACCCACAGCATCCGACATGGCCACGGTGGCCAAAGCCGCGGTGACGGGACGCGTGGGATCGAGTTTCTTTATGGCGGCGATAAGCGGTCGGGCGCAGGTGACCAGATCCTGCGCGGGAGGGTTCCCGGGCCGGTATTCGTTCCCGAGAACGGAATGGGAAAATGGATCGTTGCGGTAGTCGATCTCATTGCCAATGCTCCAGATGATCACACTGGGATGATTACGATCACGACGCACCATGTCTGAGACGTCGATCACCGACCACTCTTTGAATAATTCCGCGTAGCCAAAGCGACTCGGTTCCCCGTTGTTGCGACCAGTAACCCATTTATTTTTCGCGGGGGTGAATTCATCAAAGGCCTCGTCCTTGACCAGCAGGCCGAGCCGGTCGCACAGATCAAGCAATTCCGGCGCAGGGGGATTATGGCTTGTGCGGATGGCGTTGACGCCGAGTTCCTTTAATAAGCGCAAACGACGTTCGAGAACCTTATCCGGCACGGCAGCGCCCAAGCTGCCGGCATCGTGGTGAATGCACACACCCTTGAGCTTCATCGAAACCCCATTGAGAAAGAAGCCCTTGTCGGGATCGAAACGGAGCGTGCGAATTCCAAACCGCGTTGCGGCTTCGTCCGCGACTGCAGCCCCCTTACTCAACCGGCTCTTAAGTGTGTAAAGCACTGGCGAGTCTGGAGACCATAATTGCGGACCGGCGAACTTGATCGTCTGAATCACAACTTGGTTCGTGCCGTCCACCAACTCGCCTGATGTAGCCATGCTCGCGATGGCGCGGCCGTCAGGCGCAATGATTTGCTCCTCCAGAGAAAAAGACTGGGGCTGGCCCGTGCTGTTTTCGATGGTTGTCTCCACACGCACGGTCGCGGAATCTGATGTTATCTCAGGCGTGGTGACATACGTGCCCCAGTGGGCGATGCGCAGCTTGTCTGTCAAGCGAAGCCGCACATGACGGTAAATTCCCGAACCGGTATACCAGCGCGAATCGGCATACCGGGAATGGTCCACGCGCACGGCAATTACGTTTTCGCCTCCAAAGCGCACCAGCGGTGTCAGGACGCACTGAAAACTCGAGTAGCCGTACGGACGTCCGCCGATGTAATGCCCGTTGATCCAAACTTCCGAGTGATCATAAATGCCGTCGAACTCGACCGCGACAATCTTGTTGGTGTAGCCGGCTTCCAACTTGAAGTGTTTGCGATACCAACCGATCCCGCCCGGAGCATAGCCATTGCCACTGCCGTATTCCGCGCTGAACGGTCCCTCGCTGCTCCAGTCGTGAGGCACATTCACCGGTTGCCATCCAGCGTCATTGAAGCCCGGGGACATCGCTGAAGGAAAGTCTCCCCTGCTAAAACGCCAGCCGTCGTCGAAGTCCAGAATGGTCCGCGCGGGCAACGGCGCATCCGCAGACGCTCCCGCCGAGGTTAAGCAGACGATTGAAAAAGCCAGAAGAAAAAGAAGAACACGGATCAATGCCAGGTTGCGCGAATTCATGTTTCCAGTGTGCCATGGGTTTGATGGCGGTTGTCAAGCGTGGGATGGTGGGCAGGACATGCGATGCGAGACACGCAAGACACGCGATTGGAACCGCAGTATTGCCATCCCAGGATTGAGAGTCAGATCGCGAACCGCTTCTGACCCGTGGAATTATAATCAAAACGGGTTATGTTCAGCGGGGTTATTCAGCGCATCCGCACTCAGGTCGGCGGACCATGCCTTCACTGCAATTCTCAACGGCAGCTCCATGAGTTTCACAGTCACCAACACCTCAGCGCCCTGGAAATTCAATCAGATTCAGGCTGCGCCGTGGAAAACCAGCGTTGCATTGGGGGAACTCAAAACCTTCAAGACACTCCCATGGCCGGGACAACGGTGACACCAAGGTTCACCGCTGACTCGGTCCATTTCCAATCGCCGCCGCTCGGACCACCGGATAGCGCGAGGGTTTCGCCGAGAACTTTGGGTTTGTGCCCCGCCAATATTTCAAATTGCCTGGAATACTCTGCCAAGTTACCGGAAAAGTTCTGATCCACGAGGATGTCAAAATCCAATGCGAGTTGTGTGGAGGAATCCCGGCAACTGCCATGAATCCGGATCAATTCATAAAGACAAATGCTCGTGGCATCACGACCGGTGGCTTCAAATATTATGGTCGATTCACCGTTGTCGGATGCAAAGCCCGCCCGTTGCAGCATTGTGGCCGGTGTCAGATTCCAACTGCCGGTCTCACCGCCAGGCAGCGATTTTACATGGCGGGCGATCCAGCCTTCGCGTCCGCCAAGTTTCAACGACTCGAGACGTTCGTAGCGGATGTTCGCACCTGCCAGGCTCTTTTTATAAATCAGGAAGGCCATATTCTTTTTTCAGTTTATGAACGATTTGCTCAAATTGTTTTTCGGAAAGATTGCATTTTTGACACGCGGCAAATTGGCGGACTTTCTCCAACAACACGGGGAACCATTCCGGTGGCAATTGCAGTTTCAACCGTTCCAGCTCGCGGCTCAACAAACGCGTTCCTGAATGATGGCCAAGAACCAACTCTCGCGGGGCGTGGCCAACCGTTTCCGCGGCAAATGGCTCGTAGGTGGCCGACTCCTCCAAAAGTCCGCCGCAGTGAATTCCCGATTCGTGGCGGAACACAGCGGTACCCACAATGGGTTTTTCGGGGTGCAGCGGCCTTCCTGAAGCTCTGGCGACAAAATCGCTCAAGTTGGAAAGAAGCCGCGTGTTTACGCCACAATCTCGGTCGAGGGTTAATCGCGCGGCCATGACGACCTCGTCGAGCGGCGCGTTGCCGGCGCGTTCACCGAGGCCGTTGACAGTGACACTTGCTGCTTCCGCACCGGACGCCAGCGCGGCAATCGTGTTCGCCGTGGCCATGCCGAGATCATTGTGCCCGTGGAATTCCAGATCCAGATTCGGCACGGCGGCATGCAGCGCGCAAAAAAGATCGCCTGTCTGCAGTGGGTTCAGCAGGCCCACGGTGTCGGCGATGCGCAACCGGCACAGGCCCAATCCAGCGGCGGTTTGTGCAAATTCAATGAGAAATTCGCGGTCAGCACGGGAGGCGTCCTGTGCGCCAACCGACAGGAATTTAAAATGCCCGTGGAATTCATCGGCCAGATTGACCAGCGTTCGCAGCACCCAGGCGCGGTCCTTCTTCCAGGCGCGCAAATGGAGTTCGGAAACCGGAAGCGAAAAATGTGCGCCGTGAACCCGACACCGCGTGGCGGCCTGGAGATCCTCACGCGTGGCGCGGCACCATGTGGTCAGCCTGACCGGCAGGCCGAGATCGGAGACGGCGTTAATATCGGCGATCTCGCCCTGCCCCATCGCGGGGATGCCCAGTTCGAGCTCCGGCACGCCCGCGCGGGCCAGTTCGGTGGCGATGGCCAGTTTTTCCTGGCGTGAAAACACCACGCCCGCCGCCTGCTCGCCATCGCGCAGCGTGGTGTCAATGATCCAGGGCTTTATGGCAGGCGTGGCACTCACGCCAGGACGTGTTCCTCCGCGACGGTATTATTCTCGATGGCGTCGAGGATTTTATCCGCGACTTCCTCGTTCACCTGCTTATACCAGACGTTTTGCGGGTAAACGATGACGACCGGGCCGCTATCGCAGACTTTCATGCAGCCGGTGCTGGAGACCATCACGCCATCAAGGCCGCGGTCCCCGGCCTCCTGCTCGAAGTATTGAAGCAGTTGGGCCGATGCCTTTTTATGGCAGACGCCCTGCGCGCCCGTCGCGCGAAAGCTGCCACACACGAAAATATGATGAGTTGGTTTGGTCATGATTTTATGGGGTTGATGATGAATCGTTGATGGCTCGGAACAAATTCAACCGCAGCCGGTGCCGGTGCCTTTGCAGGTCACGCCTGCGCCGCAACTGGTGAATCGGCGTTTCATTCCTGCGGGAATGGGCTGGTCGGCGAACACTGCGCGCAGTCCCTCGTCGATCAAGCCTTCCATCTCGATCACATTGAGTCCGTGCTGAGAGAGCACTTTCATGGGGGTGGGCCCGGCGGCATTGACCAGCAGCGCACGGCAATCCTTGAGAGAATCGGCCAGCGAGGTCCATCGCGCATCGCCGCCACCGGGCGCCGGGGCCTGCCGGATTTCCTTCAATCGGAAACTGCCGGTGTTTTCCGGATTGATTTCATAAACCACAAATCGCTCCGCCTCGCCCAGGTGCTGATTCACCAGCGCACCTTCCATTGTGGCCACAGCAACATAGGAGCGCACCTGTTCTTCAATGGAATTTGCGCTCATGGCTGCGTAATTCTGGATGCCTGCGAGCTGTTCTGCGGACATTTCCTCGCCAATGTAACCGACGGCATCCGCACGGCAGCGGGCACAGTGCGTCATCTGCGGCAGATGCACGCCACATTGGAGCCGTAGACGCGCGGTGGTGAGCGTATCCGGCGCTGGCACGCCTTCAAACGCCGCGCCCGCCACCGGCACGAGCGGCATGCAATTCATGATGTCCGCCCCGAGCGCGGAAACCTTTTTGGCAATCTCAGGGATGTGGTCATCGTTGACGCCGGGGATGATGATGGAATTGATCTTTACGGTGACCCCGCGCGACTTCAGCCGCACCAACGCATCCATCTGCCGCGCGTTCAATATGGCTGCGGCCTCCCGGCCACGGATCGGCCGCTTGCCGTCACGAACCCAGGCGTATATTTCCGCGCCGATGGCCGGATCAATCGCGTTGATTGTGAGAGTGACATGGCTCAGTTTCAAATCCGCCATTTCATCGACATACGGCCCAACGTTCAAACCGTTCGAAGCAACGCACAAAATCATTTTCGGATATTTCCGGCGGACGAGACGCAGTGTCTCCATCGTTTCCTCGGGATTCGCAAATGGATCACCGGGTCCGGCAATGCCCATAACGGTGATCTCCGGCCGCTTAGTCATGACATTGTCGAGATACGCGAGGGCCTGCTGCGGCGTGAGCACGGTGCTGGTGACACCCGGGCGGCTTTCGTTGATGCAGCAGTATTTGCGATTGCAGAAATTGCACTGAATGTTGCAGCGCGGCGCGACGGGCAGATGGATGCGTCCATATTTCTTATGGGCGTCCTTGCTGAAACACGGATGGTTTGCAAAATCAATTTCGGTGGTCGTGTTCATAGGTAGCTGTAACCAACGGGTGAGTTTTCTTGTTTGCCATCAAGCAACGCATTGACGATACGATCGAATAATTCCTGCGCCCCGCGATAGCCCAGGTGGAGCACGCGCTGGCCGCCGATACGATCATGAATCGGAAAGCCGACACGAATCAACGGGATGCCGGACTTGCGCGCCAATGAATAGCCCTTGCTGTTGCCAAGCAGAAAATCAGGTTTAAGCGCCGGAGCGGCCTCGTCCATTTCCGCGAAATCAAAGCCTTCCTCAACGCGCGTTCCCGCGGGTAATTCCGGCACGGCGGCGCGCAGGCATTTTTCAAACTTGCGACTCTTTCCGCCACTCGCGCACAGGACTGGTGTGACTCCGATCTCGCAAAGAAACGAGGTCAGGCCGATGACCATATCCTCCTCGCCATAAACAATGGCGCGTTTCTCAAAACAGTATTTGTGTCCATCGATGTAGCTGTCCACGAGACGTCCGCGCTCGCGCTGATGTTTCATAGGTGTCCTGGAACCGCTTGCTTCCTCCAGCGCCGCGAAGAAGGCGTCGCTCTCGCGGATGCCGATGGGCAGACCGAGAAGGCGATGCGGGATGGCAAACTTGTCATGCAGCACGGTTCCTGCGGTGGGTGTGCCGGTGAGGACACGGCCAAACTCGATGGCTGCCCTGACCATCCCGAGTTCTCGTATGGCCGATACTTTAGTGCCGCCGGATTGGAGTTTCTCGTATTCAGACCAGGTCGCGCCATCCATGGTTTCCGAATAATCGGGCAACAGCGTAAACGGCAGGGTGAAATCGCTGAGAATCTCCTTCAAGTAACGAAGGTCTGCCGCGGAAACCATCCCGGGGAACAAGGCGACGCAATTGGATTTTCCACCGCCAACCGCAAGCTGCGCCACCAGTTCCCTCACTGCGGAATGAAAACCGTCAATGTGTGTGCCGCGATAGCTCGCCGTGGAAACGTAAACGACGGGCGCGGTGAGTTGATCCCCGAGCTTCTCCTTCACCTCCCGCATCAGTTGGGGCATGTTCTCGCCGATGGTCTCGGCCAGGCAGGTCGTGGCCGCGCCGATCAATTGCGGCTGATATTGCCTGAGAATGTTCAACGCGCCCTGGGTGAAATTGCTGCTGCCGCCGAAGATTGCGCTTTCCTCGTGGAAATTCGACGAGGCGATGTCAATTGGTTCCCGAAAATGGCTGATGAGATAGCGTCGGATGTATGTAGAGCAACCTTGCGAGCCGTGCAGAAATGGTATGCAACCTTCCACGCCGCGAAAGGCCAGACAAGCGCCGAGCGGTGTGCAAAGCTTGCAGGCATTGCGCGTGGAGGAGAAATTCCTGGAGCGCAGTTCCATGGGGTCCGACTTGTCCGAATCGCGACTCGGGATGAGCGGCGCAAGGATTTCCGCCCTGGTTTTCAATTCCAAAGTGCTGTTCATAGTGCGGCCTCCAATGTGTTTCGTTTTGCCCGACGCGGCGCGAACTGCCAGACCGGGCTGGCGACGCTGGCGTAAACCTCCTTTGCGAAATTCAACATGCCGATGTAGCCGGCGAGCGGTTCCTTACGCTCGTGGTTATGGTCGCAGAAGCCGATCCCCAGTTTGTAGGCAATGGGACGTTCTTTCACGCCTCCGATAAACAGGTCCACGTCCTTTTCCAGACAGAACTTCGCCAGTTCGAGCGGATTGGAATCGTCCACAATGATCGTTCCGGGATCGGCCATTTCCTGGAGTTGGCGGTAATCGTCCTTGTCACCGGTCTGCGAACCAACGATGGCTGTTTCCATTCCGATCAGCCTCAATGCGCGCATCAGGGAGAACGCCTTGAACGCTCCACCGACGTAAATTGCCGCCTTCTTGCCTGCGAGCTTCTGTTTGTAACGCTGGAGTTCGGGATAGATGGCCGCCACTTCGTCGCGCACCAATGCCTGCGTCCGCGCCATGATTTGCGGATCGGCGATGAAATATTTGGCCGTGTCGTAAAGCGCGGCGCTCATGTCCTCAATGCCGAAATAGGACACGCGCTTGAAAGTAATGCCGTGGTCGCGCTCCATCATTTTCGCAAGGCTGGTCATGGAACCGGAGCATTGAACCAGGTTGAGTTTCGCCCCATGCGCGCGACGGATGTCGTCGATTCGCGAATCTCCAGTGATGCATGCGACGACCTCAATGCCCATGCGCTTATAGTAATCGCGGAGAATCCACGTCTCGCCGGCCAGGTTGAATTCACCAAGAATATTGATGCTGTAAGGGCTGATCGCCGAGATGTCGCCCGTTCCGATCAATTTGTAAATCGCCTCGCATGCCGCGTGGTAGCCGTCCTTCTTGGTCCCTTTGAATCCCTCGGAATTGACCGGCAACACGGGAATGCCCGTTGTGGCGGAAACACGTTTACAGACCGCCGCCACATCGTCACCGATCAATCCCACAATGCAGGTGGAATAGACAAAGGCCGCCTTGGGTTGATAGTGCGCAATGAGTTCGAGCAGCGCGGCCTCCAATTTCTTTTCCCCGCCGTAAATCACATCCAGCTCCTGCAGGTCGGTGGAAAAACTATTGCGATGAAGTTGAGGACCGCTGGACAACGCACCGCGAATGTCCCAGGTGTAAGCCGCACAACCAATGGGCCCGTGGACCAGATGCAGCGCGTCGGCAATCGGATACAGCACCACACGCGAACCGCAGAACACACAGGCGCGCTGGCTCACGGAACCGGCGATGCTCGCCTTGCCGCACGCCATGTCGGCGGTGGCCACGCCATTGATCTTGCGCACAACTTGCGGCGAGCGGGATGGCAGTACTTCGATCATGAATTGGAGATCTCCTTTCCAGCAGCGAAGCGATTCAGGGACCCCTCGTCCATTCGCAACATTACCCATTCGTCGAGTTCCAACGCGCCAACGCCCCGGTAGAAACGGAGCGCGTTTGCATTCCAACGCAGCGCATTCCATTCCAGGCGTCCGCAATGAGACTCCGTTGCAATGGCCGCCACACGTTCCAGCAGGGCTCGACCGACGCCCTGCCTGCGAAAGGCCGGGCGCACGTAAAGGTCTTCAAGGAAGATCCCGGCACGACAGACGAACGAAGAAAAGGTGCGGTAATAAATCGCATACCCCACCGTTCCACCGGCAGCGGCTGCAATGATCGCAAAACCAAGCGGATGATCGCCAAACAACGCCTCGCGAAGCTTTGACGCAGTGACCTGGAGTTCGTGCTCCAGTTTTTCAAAAACCGCCAGCTCGCGAACCATGGCGAACAATTCCGTCACGTCACTCTCCAGCGCGGGACGGAGTGTGAACGCAACGGGTCTGGCGGCGTGTGTGTTCATTTGGTGCAGGTGCAGTCTTCGTGACCGCAGCAAACGCCCACCATGACGTCCGTGGATTTTACCACTGCCCGGACTTCCATGCCTTTTTTGAGGCCGAGAGACTTTGCCGATTCCCGGGTGATGACGGCGACTATTTCCATGCCATCAGGGAGGGAAATGATGACTTCGGCATGAATCGGTCCTGCGGTGATCTTTTTGATCTTTCCGGGCAGTTTGTTGCGTGCGCTTATTTTCATATTCTATTGAACGAGTTCGAAGTATTCCTCGGGACATTCGCGATCTTTCTTGTCGAGCAGTGCGTCGATGATCTTGTCGAGCAGTCGCATGGCGCCGGAGTAACCGACTGTTGGGAACAACCGATGGCCCATGCGGTCGAGCACTGGGAAACCAAAACGCACGAACGGGATGTTTTCGGCGCGCGCTATGTATTTGCCGTAGGTATTGGTGATGAGCAAATCCACCGGCTCGTTCTTGATCCATTGATGCAACTCGAACAAATCCGCGTTTTGTTTGACCTTCGCGTCGGGGGCCTGGTCCTTCAAAATCTCCTTCACGCGTTGCTCAAAATGGTTGCCGGGTGAGCCGGTGATGACATAGACCGGTTTCATGTCCAACTCCACCAGGAATTGCACGAGCGAGATCACGTTGTCAGGATCCCCGCTGACGGCGACCCGTTTACCGTGGAAGTACTGGTGCATGTCGCTCATCACATCGAGCAGGCGGCCGCGCTCGTAGTTGATCGAGGCGGGCACATCCACACCAGCGTAGTTGCGGAGCGCATGAATGAAACGGTCCGTTTGCGTAAGACCGATGGGTGTTTCCAGAAAGGCGCAGGGAACGTTGCACTTTTCATCAAGTTCAATCGCGGCGGGATGCGCGGAGAAATGACCGAGAGCGAGTGTCGCCATGCTGTCGCCTATGGATTTCAATTCCGCCAGGGTGGTTCCGCCTTTGGGATACATGTGATAAACGCCGGTTTGCGGTAGGTCCAATACGTCGCTCGTGTCGGGGAACATGACGATCTTCACGCCCATTTCCCGGGCAATGCGTTTCAGTTCGCGCATGTCCGTCGGATCGACCCAGCCAGGAATGAGGTTCAATTGATTAAAGACGTTCCCCGTTTTCTCGGCCAGGTAACGCACCATGGCCGATGTCATGTTCGAAAAACCGGTGATATGAGATCCAACAAAGCTCGGCGTGTTCGCGTGAATGACAATTTTGCCGGGCGGCACAATGCCTTCGTCCCGCGCCTTCTGCACGAAGGTCGGAATGGAATCACCAATGACCTCCGAGAGGCACGTGGTATGAATGGCCACGATATCCGGGTTGTAGATCGAGAAGATGTTGGACAACGCCTGCGTAAGATTGGCCAGGCCGCCGAACACCGATGCACCTTCGGTGAAGGAACTGGTCGTGGCAACGACCGGTTCCTTGTAATGCCGCGTCAGGTGGCTGCGGTGATAGGAGCAGCAGCCTTGCGATCCGTGGCTATGCGGCATGCAACCGTGTATGCCGAGCGCGGCATACATCGCGCCGATGGGTTGGCAGGTCTTGGCGGGGTTGATCCGCAGTGCTTCGCGGGGTTTGATTTCCCTGGTCGTTGCGTTAAGCATAAATATTTTCCTTTGTTACGGGGTCAGACTTCGTCAACGGTGGCCACGGGCTGGCGGACGAACGATTTCGTTTCGCTCTCACGCTTTACACCATTCCTTTTGGCGGGACTGCCAAAACTGGCGGTGAGCTGCGGTTCCTTTTCCCAGGGCGGCACGACGTATTTCCAGACCTTCGTGCTCAACATCCGGTCGATCTCGCGGTAGAAATTGATCGCTCCGGTGAATCCCGCATACGGACCGCCGTAGTCGTAGCTGTGCAGTTGTTTGCAGGGAATGCCCATTTTCTCGATGACATACTTGTCTTTGATGCCCGAGCCAATGATGTCGGGATTGTAAAGCTCGATCAGTTTTTCGATCTCGTGGTGGCTGATGTCGTCAATAACCAGCACGCCTTTTTTCATTTCCGCCATCATTCCTTCGTAATCCTTGAAGGTGAATCCGCCTGCCGCGAGCGCGGCCAGTTGCTCCGGCGACTTTCGCGGCTTGAAACGTGCGGGATCGGCCTCGACGTGCAGTTCCTCAATGTTCCGGCTATCGGCGTCCACCTTGATGCTTGGCAAAACTTTGCGGCCTTCGTAGTCATCACGGTGAGCAAATTCGTAGCCAGCGGATACGACTTCCATGCCGATGTCGCGGAACAAATCCTGATAATGATGCGCCCGCGAACCGCCCACAAAAAGGGCGACCTTCTTGCCTTTGCAGCGTGTGGTTATGTCCGCCTGGATCGGTTTGAGCTTGAGCATTTCCAGGGCGATGATCTCATCCACGCGATCGGAAAGTTTCTTGCTCTCGAAATACTTTGCGATCTTGCGCAGTGACTTGGCAGTGGATTCCGCGCCAATGAAATTTCCCTTGATCCAGGGAATACCAAATTTCTTCTCCATCATCTCTGCGATGTAATTTATGGAGCGGTGGCACATCACGACATTGAGCATCGCGGTATGAGCCTTGGTGACCTGGGTGTAATTGACGTCGCCGCTCAACGTCGCGGTGACATGGATGCCGCACTTACGCAGCAGCCCGTCGATTTCCCATGCGTCACCGCCAATGTTGTATTCGCCAAGGATGTTGAGATTGAACTCCGCCTCGTCCGCCTCGTCATTGAGGCCGATGATGTTTTTGAACACGCCGTTGTTGGCGATGTGATGGCCGGCGGATTGGCTCACGCCCTTGTAACCTTCACAGCTGAAGCCCATGACGTTGATGCCGAGCTTCTCCTTCATCTCGCGGGCCACAGCGTGAACATCGTCGCCAATGAGCCCCACCGGGCAGGTCGATAGAATCGCAATGGCCTTGGGTTTGAACAGGTCGTATGCCTCCTGGATCGCCTGTTTCAACTTCTTCTCGCCGCCGAAAATGATCTGATCCTCCTGCATGTCCGTGGACATGGAGTATTGCATGAAATTCGGTTCGCCGGGCTTCGGACGGGCCAGATTGCGACGCGTCATCCAGGCGTAATAGCCGCAGCCAATCGGTCCATGAGTGATTTGCAGCAGATCGTAAATCGGTCCCATGACCACACCGCGACAGCCCGCATAGGTGCATCCACGTTGTGTCATGATGCCGGGCACGGTTCGGGTGTTGGCGGCCACTTCCGGCGGGGCTTCAGGGTCGTTGACGATCATCTGCTTGGAACGCTTTTTGCGCGTCTTCGCCGGATAGATCTTCAACATCTCCTCCCGCACTTGCTCTGCGGAAGGCAAGGGACTTGGAGTAACGTCAGGTGTTTCGGGCATAGGAATATTTGTGTTGATGGTTTAGTTCACCGCGGCGGCATCGCGCTCGCCGGTGCGGATGCGAACCACTTCCTCCAGGGGCAGAACGAATATTTTCCCATCGCCCTTCTGGCCGGTCTGGTTTGTTTTGATGATGGCCTCGATGATCTTTGGCACGGCGCCATCCTCGGCGGCAATGGTCATCATCCGCTTGGGAATGAGCATGGGACCGTCGTCCTTCAGGCGGGCAATGGCTTCCGGAGCGCCCGCTTCAGCCCCGTGAATGACCCGGAAATCCACATTGCCCTTGCCTCGTCCCAGGACCTTACGGACAGTGAAAGCCGGGAAACCGGCGTCTATCAATGCGGTCTTCGTGGCGTTGACCTTGTTCATGCGGATGATGGCGATGATGTTTTTCATGCGTCCTTTGCCCCGCTGCTGACGGTGTAGGTTTCCTCGACTTTCGAGATGAATATCTTGCCATCACCGAAAGTGCCTTTTTCGCCGGTGCGCGCCGTTTTCACGATGGTCTCCACCACGAGTTCCTTGTCGGTGTCCGGCACGACCACCAGGAGCAATTCCTTGGGCAATTCGTCATAGGTGATTTCGCCCACCTTCAGACCGCGTTGTTTGCCGCGACCGAACACATCCATTTTCGTCACCGCGGGAAATCCGGCTTCGAGAAGGGACTTCATGACATCGTGAACTTTTTCCGGACGTACGACTGCTTGAACCAATGTTGACATTTATTTGTGGGGTTTTTTGTTTATGGTGCGATCCGTTTAGTTATAGAGGCCGTAATCCATCAGGAGTTTTTCGAGCTCGGGAATGGTGAGCGGCTTGGGAATGACGAACATCTTGTTCTGATCGATCGCCTTGGCCAGTGTGCGGTATTCATCGGCCTGCCCGCAGGCGCCGTCCCATTCGATCACGGTCTTACGGTTGATCTCGGCGCGCTGCACGTTGTTGTCGCGCGGCACAAAGTGAATCATTTGCGTGCCGAGCAGCTTCGCGAACTGCTCGATCATCTCCTTTTCGTTGTCCACCTTGCGGCTGTTGCAGATCAACCCGCCGAGCCGCACCGTGCCGGATTGCGCAAACTTCAGGATGCCCTTGCAAATGTTGTTTGCCGCATACATCGCCATCATCTCGCCGGAGCAGACTATGTAAATCTCCTCGGCCTTGCCGTCGCGGATCGGCATGGCGAACCCGCCGCAAACCACGTCGCCCAGCACGTCGTAGAAGACGTAATCGAGATTCTGGTCGGCGTTGTAGGCTCCGAGTTGCTCGAGAAGATTGATCGAGGTGATAATGCCACGGCCTGCACACCCGACTCCCGGCTCGGGCCCGCCGGACTCGACGCACATGGTTTTGCAGAAGCCATCGCTGCGAACGTCCGCAAGCTCCACGTCCTCGCCTTCCTCTCGCAGAGTATCCAGAACGCTGCGTTGCGCCAGTCCGCCCAGGAGCAGGCGTGTGGAATCGGCCTTGGGATCGCATCCCACCACCATGACCTTCTTGCCCATTTCGGCCAGGCCCGCCACGGTGTTCTGGGTCGTGGTCGATTTGCCGATTCCGCCTTTGCCGTAAATTGCAACTTTTCTCATAATCGTTTTAATCGTTCATTTCTTCTGGCTGACTTTGTCGGTGGACTGTTCGCTCACCGACAACTCCTTATGCAGCTTGCATGCCATCTGACTATTCAGGCGCCTGGAGCCGCTTCCTTAACTGAATACCAGGCAACAAACACAGGGGTATTGTACAGAATGAAGCAACCGGAAGAAGGTGGAGCGCTGAATCAAAGAAGGAATTTAAAAGCTACCTTAAAGTAGCTTTAAGGGATGAACCTACGCGGATGTAGCCTCCTCCGGGCCGCCAAGACGGAAGCGCTTATAGTCGATTCCAAACCGTTTCACGCGCAGCCCCATCTGGCGTTCCGTCAGCCCAAGATTCCGCGCCGCGGCAGCCATGTTGCCATCGCAATTCTTTAATTCCGCCACAATGAGTTCATATTCGAGCGCGGAAACCGCGGAATCGAGCGTGCCGCCGGACTTTTTCTCGGACGCATCCTTCTTCTGTAACGTTGGCGGCAGGTGATGGGCTTCGATACACTTGTCCTGGCAGAGCAAGACCGCGCGTTCCATGCAGTTCTCCAACTCGCGCACATTGCCGGGCCAGTGGTAGCTCGTCAGCAGGTCGATCGCCGCTGTTGAAATGCGGCGAACGGACTTCTGATTGAGTTTGGAATACTTTTCCACAAAATAATCCGCCAGCAGGAGCATGTCGGATTTTCGGTCGCGAAGCGGCGGAACGTATATCGGAAATACATTGAGCCTGTAATATAGATCGGCGCGGAATTTTTCCTGCTCGATCATTTCCTCAAGGTTCCGGCTGGTGGCGGTTATGACGCGCACGTTGCAGCGGATGGGTGTGTGGCTGCCCACGCGCTCAAATTCCTTTTCCTGCAGCACCCGCAGCAACTTCACCTGCGTGGTCGCGGAAACATCGCCGATTTCATCCAGAAATATCGTCCCTCCATCGGCCACTTCAAAGCGGCCTTTGCGCATGGCAACGGCGCCCGTGAACGCCCCTTTCTCGTGGCCGAACAATTCACTTTCGACGATCGACTCCGGCAGCGCGGCGCAGTTGAATTTCACGAACGCCCTGCCCTTGCGCTGGCTTTGCTCGTGCAGGGCTCGGGCGACGAGTTCCTTGCCCACACCGCTTTCCCCGCGAATCAACACCGTGGTGGCGCTGTTGGCCACCTGCTCGATATGCCGGTAAACCGAACGCATGGCGCTCGAATTGCCGATCATGTTCGGTGGACGAAAACTGGTTTTAATCTGCTCCTGCAGGCGGTTGTTTTCGCGCTGGAGGGCCTCAACCTTTTCCTGGGTGATCCGATGAAAATGAACGGTCTGCGCGATAACGCTGGCAATGAGCGATAGAAGCCGCCGGTCGGACGACAAAGCCGCCCGTTTGTCCAGGAGCCTTTCAACGCTCAACGCGCCGACTATCTCCTCGCCAAATTTGATGGGCACGCAAATGTAGGCCGCACGGGCAAGCGCGGGATCCAGCTTCTTTTCCTGTTCCCAGCGTTGCTTCAGCAACGGTTCCCTGGAAATGTCCGCGACCACCACCGCCTGTCGCGTGTTGATCGCCTGTTGGATTAATTCGCGGCACGCCTGCAAATAGTCCTGCTGGCTCTGCTCGTCGGGCAGGCCAATCGCCTCACTGATGCTGACCTCGTTTTGATCCCGATTCAGTATGGTAATGGTGCCGCGTTTCATGCCCAGCACATCCGCCATTTTCAGCAGCACAGGCCGGATCACGTCACGCAGATCCGAACTGCTTTCGAGCGTGTAGGAAATGTCGAAGAGCAGACTCAATTCGTCCACAACGCGACACCCCATGGGCGCACCCTCCGTTGAGGACGGCTTTGCACCCTTGTTATCAATCCCCGGACATCCCGGCAGACATTTATCCATCATCTTCCGCACCCCGGAGGTTTAGCACGGAACGTGCCAGTGGTTTTGCGGCGTCCTCGAATGGAACAAAAGCTGCTTTCCCTAAAGTAAAACAGCCCAAATCTTAATAAATGCCGCGGGAACGATCAAAAGAGGCCAACTTTTGGAAATTGCGCGTGTTCATATTTGCCCACCATGCTCAATGAATTACAGCCGCCTGGTTCTCATTGGAGCAGGGAATTCGCAACCCACGAAGCAGGGTAAAGCGGTTCTTTCGGGCTCCGGGTATTCGTGAAAGGCAAGTCGTTATTGTCGGATGAGAAAAAATTGCCTCGGAACGTTTGGGGAGAAGAAATTTGTATAAGCAAATGTTCCGTATGGGTCGAATTGATTGGTCTGGATGGGTGTCCAGAGGTCCAACCGCGTGGTGATATTCGTGGCCGTGAAAAGTACGAAATTGGCGCCCGGAACTCCGCCCACACCGATGAGGTTCAGGTTTCCGCCGGCCACTGTTGGCAGGCACACCTTCAAACCATCGGAAAGCCCGTTAACCACCAACCGATAGGTCCCCGTGCCGGCCCAACCAGAACTCAAGTCACCCACCACCACCATGTAGGTGCCGCTCGCTGGTGCGGTCATTGTGAATTGCGCCGTCGCAGCGCCTGATAGAGATTTCAAAAGCGTCCCGTCCCTTCCATAAAGGCGAATGAAAGGTGTCAATGTGCTGCCACTTACAAGTTCCGATAGCTGGAATGAAAGGATATCCCCTGCGCAAGTCGTGAGCGTCCAGGCATCGATATCGCCGGTGTCGATCATACCCTCATATTCGCCACCGCCGGTCATTGGCCCGCCCTCGTCTCCAGCAGAAACCACAATCGGACTGACCGTCTTTGCCAGGCTCAGCCGGTAGTTGCCCGTGCCAGTCCAGCCGGATGAAAGATCGTCCGCCACCACCATGAATGTCCCGCTATTGGTGGCGCGCACAGTCACTTCCGCAGCAGTGGCCGCGTTGGCGCTATCCAATAAAACACCATCCGGCCCATAGAGACGAAGGTGAGGTGTCAGAGTGCTCGACACAAGTTCCCCCATTCGCACGATGATGCTATCCCCCGCGTTGGCCGTGAAAGTCCAGGCGTCAATATCCCCGGTGTCGATGGTGCCCAGATACGTGGTCCCATTGATCATGGTGCCTCCTTCGTCCGAGGGTGAGATCGTCAGTGGGCTGTCACTTTTTGCCAGACTTAATCGGTAGTTGCCTGTGCCAGTCCAACCGGATGAAAGATCCCCTGCCACCACCAGAAAAGTTCCACTAACGGTTGCGCGCACGACCACTTCGGCGGCCGCCGATGCGTAGCTACTGTCCAATAAAACTCCATCCGGGCCGTAAAGGCGCAGCTGGGGCGTGAGTGTGCTGGACGTTACTTCGCCCATCCGCACAACGATGCTATCCCCCGCGTTGGCCGTGAAAGTCCAGGCGTCAATATCCCCGGTGTCGATGGTGCCCAGATAAGTTGTTCCATTAGTCAGGGGGCCTCCTTCGTCCGTCGGCGAGATGGCGGGTGCGCTGCCTGTTTTCGCCAGACTTAGCCGATAATTGCCCGTGCCAGCCCAGCCGGAAGATAAATCGCCAGCCACCACTAAAAAAGTTCCACTAACGGTTGCGCGCACGGCCACTTCGGCGGCCGAAGCCGCGTAGGCGCTGTCCAATAAAACCCCATCCGGGCCGTAAAGGCGCAGTTGGGGCGTGAGTGTGCTGGACGTTACTTCGCCCATCCGCACAACGATGCTTTCGCCTGCGTTGGCGGTGAATGTCCATGCGTCAATGTCCCCAGTGTCGATGGTGCCCAGATAAGTTGTTCCATTAGTCAGGGGGCCGCCTTCGTCCGTCGGCGAGATGGCGGGTGCGCTGCCTGTTTTCGCCAGACTTAGCCGATAATTGCCCGTGCCAGCCCAGCCGGAAGATAAATCGCCAGCCACCACCACGAAAGTGCCGCCATTGGTGGCACGCACGGTAACTTCGGCGGCCGAAGCCGCGTAGGCGCTGTCCAATAAAACCCCATCCGGACCGTAAAGGCGCAGTTGGGGAGTGAGTGTGCTGGACGTTACTTCGCCCATCCGCACAACGATGCTTTCGCCCGCGTTGGCGGTGAATGTCCATGCGTCAATGTCCCCAGTGTCGATGGTGCCCAGATAAGTTGTTCCATTAGTCAGGGGGCCGCCTTCATCCGTGGGTGAGATATTTAGTAGGCTGCCTGTTTTCGCCAGGCTCAGCCGATAGCCCCCCGTGCCCGTCCCGCCGTTATTATTGCGGATGGCCACCGTGAAAGTTCCACTATTGGTCGCCCGCACCGCGACCTCCGCTGCCGACGCCGCGGTGGAGGAACTGATCAAAACATTATCGGGATTGTAGAGCCGCAACTGGGGAGCCAGACTGCTGCCTGCAACCGTCTCCCCCGCACGAATGACGATGCTGTCGCCAACACTGGCCGCAAAGGTCCAGAGATCCTCATGACCTGCGGATGAAATGCTTCCCAGGGCAGTCGCTCCATTTGTGAGCACATTGGCTCCAGCCGGTGCGATGGTGCCGCGTGTCAAGTGAAGTTGATAGGTGCCCGATCCACTCTTGGTGCCATCACTGACAAGGATGGTGTAGGTGCCGCCGACCTCCATAGCCGTATCGATCGTCGCTGCTGTTGCGCCTTGGGCGGATGCCTTCGCGCCGCCGGCAGGAGCAAACAATTCGAATCTCGGCGTAAAACCGACACCGCCGGACAGTTTCGTAAGATCCAATGTGATATGATCTCCGGGGCTGGCCACAAAAGTCCAGAGATCGAGGTCGCCCTGCGTGATCGAACCACTCTGATTCACCCCGTCGGACAGAGCACCGCCCTCGTCGCCGTCCGGGATCACAAAACTGCCGGGAATCTGCGCCAATTGAAGTTGGTAGTTGCCTGAGCCATCAGGAATCCTGGCGCTGACAAGGACCGTATATGTGCCGCTGGTTTCAGCCTGCGCGTCCACTCGCGCGGCCAGGTTTCCCGAATCAACACCCACCCGGGCGCCGTCAGGACCAAATAATTCAATCATCGGCGCGAACCCCGCGCCACCGGTAAGTTTGGAAATCTGCAGTGCGATCCGGTCTCCAGCATTCGCGGTGAAAGACCAAAGATCCAAATCTCCCAGATCGATTGTACCCAGGTGATTAAATCCGTTGGCCAACGCCCCGCCATCATCGCCAGCGGGCACAGTGAACACTTCCGGCACCTGCGCAAGCAGCAATCGGTAGTTACCCGTCCCGGTCTGATGAGCGTCGCTGACCATCACGGTGAGGTTGCCGCTGGTCCCCGCCTGGATATCGAGTCGCGCCGCCACGGCACCCGAGCTGACTCCAAGCGACAGGCCGTCAGATGAAAACATTTCGATCATCGGGGTAAAACCCGCGCCGCCGGTGAGTTTTGCAATCTGCACTGTGATTCGGCCCCCCCGGATTGCAGCCATGGTCCATGAATCAGTTTCGCCTGCGGCCGAGATCGCGCCATCCTGGCTGACTCCATTGGTCAACGTGCCCTGCGCTTGAACGGAACTCAGGCTCGAAGTCGTGACCAATGAAAACAGGAGAATACACGCGGCACGATAAAGCCACTGCGTCATAAAACCTGGGGAACATGGGTTTGCAGCGCGCCGGTGCAGGCAACTGAAATGAATCCGGCGGGTGGAGTACTGTTGGAAGACGGTCCAAAGCGGACCCATCAGGATCGTTTCTTCTTTCATAAATCGCATCAGCCGCTGGCATGGCATCCATTGATGGCCAACATATGAAATGAGGTGGATTCCCGCCCCTGCCCCAGCAACCCCACCCTGGCTTTCTTATTTGGTCCTCTAATGGACTTTATTAGTAGAAAGAAAGCACGTATCCCGGCATTCGCAAACGATATTTTCAAACGCAATTCCAAATGCGCCGGGAACGAAAACACCAAAAAGCGGACACCTCCTTTAACAAACTGTAAAGTCTCATGACTGAACAAGCCTTGAAAGCATCCTTGCCTGGGAAACATACGATGGCGCAGGCCTCACACCTGCGCCTTTCAATCACCACGGCGCTCAAAGAACTGGCCGCAGGCGGGGAAGCCTGCTGAAAACCCATGGCTCCGTAGCTAGTTTAAGATACCACACCTGACTCCGCCAGCAACCCGTGCCAGCCATGATTCCCCACACACAGCCCATCTCATGATAACGGTCGCTTTCTGCATACATACGCAGATCCGGAACCCATTATTCCCCAGCCGTCCACCCAATTTCCCGAGCGTGGATTCGTGGTGCAGGCGCTTGCTACGGTTCAGTTTCCCGGGGATGGGCTTCGCGAAATGATGTTGAATATTCCGGTGCATGCCGCGTCTAATTTGGAACCCAAATCGATTGACGTTATGACAAATCCAATGTCGATGGACCGACGTTCTTTTTTGCGCCTGACCGCCCTGGCCGCAGGCGGCCTGGCCATCACACCTTCGCCATTCGCCGCTGAAGCCTTGACCGCGGTCCCGCGCAGCCGCCTCGATCGGCTGGCGACCGGCGCCAACGTCTGCCTGTGGTTTCGTTCGCCCCGGCGCAATCAACCCGATCATTTCACGAACTATATTTCAGAGGACGAGGCGGGGTTCATGGCCAGAATCGGTCTGAAACATGTGCGCCTGTGCGTGGCGCCGCGCGTCATCATGGATCGAACCTCGGGCGATATCATCGAGGAGCGCGGCAAACAATTGGAGGCCGCCATCGAGCGTTTCCACCGCGCCGGGCTGCTGGTGATGGTCGATATTCACAACGAAGACCGCCCCTCTGAACTCGATCCGGCCTGGCAGGATGCCTTTGCCCGATTCTGGGGTTCGCTGGCAAAACAGCTCTCCCGGTTCGATCCCGAAATGACCATTCTCGAAATCATCAACGAGCCGGTATTCGATCGTCGCGAGGAGGAATGGAACACGCTGAACACCCGGTTGGCAGCCGTCATCCGCGAGAACGCGCCGCAGCACACCATTGTGACATCCGGCCCCAATTGGGGCGGCATAGACGGGTTGAAAAAACTCAAACTGCTGTCTGACAAGAACGTCATTTATTCGTTCCATTGTTACGATCCGTTTGCCTTCACGCACCAGGGTGCGACTTGGAGCTCCGAAGCCGTCAAACCATTGCACGACGTCCCCTACCCCTCGAGTCCCGAGGCAGTGGAACCGCTCCTGGCTGGCCTGGAAGCCTCGCCTGCCTCAAAGAAAATGGTCGAGAATTATGGCAGGGAGCGCTGGAACAAGGAGAAATTGGCCGCGCGTTTCCGCCAGGGCATCGAGTGGGGCGCAAAAAACGAGGTGCCGTTGTATTGCGGTGAGTTTGGCGTATTCCCCGCCCGCAGCAAGCCGGAGCACCGGGCCAACTGGTTTCGCGATTTCGGCGAGGTGCTGGCCGAGAACCACATTGGCTGGGCGGTCTGGGGATGGGACGAGGGCTTCGGCCTCGCCCGCAAAATGGTGAACGGCAAACCCGTGGTTGACGCCGTGGTCGCGAAGGCATTGGGACTTAAGCCGGAATAGGGATAGGCCCTCTTTTAGAACCGGCTATTGTAAAATCACCGATCCTGCCGAACCAGCAGGCTGAGCAGGACTCGCTCGGCCACTGGATCGTAGCCGGGTTTGGAACGATCCACGCGCCCTTTTAGATCAAGCTGCGCAAACAAGATTTGACCGGCCCCCGAGGCGGCGGGAACCAATGCCATCACGGTTGTTTTCGGTTCGCGCGCCCAAAGGATCTTCTCCGCTTTGGCCATGCCGGGACCTTCCAGCGATCCCACCGCAACGGATCCGGGCATGCCATTCCAACGGATCAGCCAGGTTGGATCAACGCCCGCCAGGAGCGCGTCTTTGCGATCCTGACAGGGAAACACGCGAGAGAAGCGTGGATCGCGGAGGATCTTCACATCGCACAATTCCGACCAGTCCCAGGAAGGAGTGGATAAGACAACCACCTTCCCTCCAACACGCAGAAAATCATCGAGAATTTTGGTTTGGCGCTTTTCTTCAGATGAGAGGCGCGAGGCATCCCAAATAACCACCACATGTTGATTGGGAATCAAGGCGTCCAGCCTCGAAGTGGTCGGGAGACCGTGCGACTGGAAAAAATCTTGCGCGACATGATCCCCTCCCACCACTGCATACTCCTGCTTTTTCACGGCAGCGGGCAAGGTGAGTGCGGAAATGGCTCGCACGAAACGCTGGCTTAACACGGGACGTCCGGACACACCGGTCATGCGCGCCGTGAGCCAATAGTTTCCCTGCTCCATCGGCAGTTTCCAGGTAACCGGCACCTTCTCGACAGAGTCAGCCTTGAGCGCAAAATCGAAGCTCCACTTTTGGACTGGCTCATCAAAACACTTCGCTTCTGGAATAAACTCAGGGCATTCCCGGGTGAGCAACAAATCCACATGGATTCTGGCGTCATGCCAGGAGTCATTGATTAAATGAAGATCGTTGGTGACAGCTTGCCCGGTCGTGTAATTGGGATCGAACAAATCAAGACTGGCAAGCACGGGAGAAAGCGAACTGTGCCATGCAGCCGATTGTGGTGCGGCGTAGTTGGCCTTCCAGATGGCGCTTCCCTTGCCGGTTTCTTTGACACGGGCTGCGAGCCGCGTCCGCGTCCAACCCGCATACATGTACGGCCAGATGCCATCAAGCCGGGCGCGACGCATCGCTTCCGTATGCTCGGCCCCTATCTGGGCGACCGCCAGATCGTTCGCAGCCCGGTCATCCACTCCAGTCCATTGCGTGCGTGGATGGCCAAAGTCGTTCATGTATTCGGTGACCGTGGTGGTGCGCTCACCGGCTGCCTCGATCCATCCTCGAATCTGCGGTTGAAGATGACCTTCATCCGTTTCTGTGACATTACCGCACGGATGCAAATCGTAGTTTTCTTTGGTTCCTGTGGAGCCGGTCCGCAGTGTCGGACGCGTCGGATCGAATGCGTTGACGAAATCCTGATAGGGCCCCTCCTCCCACACATTGTCTCCTCGCGATTCGTTGGACAAAACCCACATGATGACCGAAGGATGGTTCCAGAGTCTGGTCATCCAGCCAGTCACGTCGGTGAGCACATTCTGATGCCAGATTTTGTATTCCTCGGCTGTGAATTTGTAATCCGCGTAATTGTAGAGGACCGGAAACTCAGCCAGAATCATGGTTCCGTTCTCGTCGCAAATGTCGCACCACAGTCTCGGTGGCGGTTGGGTGTGCGTGCGGAAGGAGTTCATGCTCAACTCCCGGGCCTCAGTGACCAGGTAATCCGTTTCATGGCCAGTGATGGTGTCGGCCCAGTTCCATTCAAACACCAGATTCGAACCGCGCAGCCAAAGGTTCCTGCCGTTCAATTGGTAGTTGCGGGCCTTCACACCGATCTCGCGCATCCCAAATCGGAAGGTTAGTTCGTCCAGAATTCGCCCATTGCTGACAAGTTTCACACGGGCGGTGTAGAGAGGGCAATTCTCATGGGTCCAAGGCTTGAAGTCCGGCATCGGAATTTCGACCAAGAAGTGTTCGCCTCCAAGTGGATCCTGGTCCGGCACAAGTCTGGCCAACGTCTGACCTTCGCCGACGACCTTTCCTTCCGGCCATTGTTTCACCTGCGCGACGATTCGCAAATCATCCATTCGTTCAAGACCGACCGGTGTAACACGGATCCTCACACGGCTGCCGGCCACATCAGGGATAGCCAACGCCCACTTCACGTACGCCCCATCTGCAAAATCGATCCACACGTCATCGGTCACTTCCGGCATGCCCACGCCGAATCCTGCTGGGATCAAGGCATTTCCGCTCTGACTCCGCCGCACCCCCGCCGCACCGCGTATTTTGAGCACAATCTCGTTTTCGCCCCGCTGAAGCACGCCCCGCGGAAGAATGACTTGATAGGGTCCGGTGGGTTCATTCTCGCCGACCTTCTTACCGTTTATGTAAGCCGCCGCACCGCAGGCGATGCGGTTCCAGCGCAACACCGCAATGCCCTCGGACTGAGTTCTGGAAATCTGAATTTTTCTGCGCGCCCAAACACATTTAATGCTGTTCGCGGATTCATTCGAATAGGGCATGAACGGACCCGGCAAGATTACCGGTTTCCATTTCAGATTCTGCTGTCCTGCAGCAGTTCCTGCGGTCTCGTCTCCCGTTCCCACGGCAAACTCCCAGGAACCGTTCAACAGTGTTGAGTTGGTGCGCGCTCCTTCAAACTCGCGGGAATACGCATTAAAATCCAACAGCACAAAGACCACGAGGCAGATTATTTTGGCAGGGATCATAAGGATTGTTGCCGAGATTATCCCATGGGGACAACGCCAACAAGCTCATAGATCGCATTAATTCATGACCACGGTGCGCAGGTTTTTCGGGTTGCTATTGAGACCGTGTCTCATTTAGAGTTTTGCCATGACGAATAATTTATGTTTGGCCTGCGTTCTTTTTGGCCTGAGTCTCTCCGCCTCGGCAAACGAGCGGATGTTTGGTTATTCTTATGAGCCGGAAACCATGCCCAAGGGTGGATGGGAATTCGAACAGTGGGTCACCTGGCGCAGCCAGCGCAATGCCACGGTCGGACAGGACAATTTCAACCGGTGGGAGTTTCGTGACTCCATCGAATATGGTGTGACCGACAATTACACGGTGGAACTCTATCTAAACTCATTCCAACAGTCCTTTCGGGATCCCGGCACCGGCATCAAACATTCAACCTTCCAGTGGGATGGCATTTCATTCGAGAACCGCTACCAGATCTGGAATCCTGCCGAGCACAAGGTCGGTTTGACCCTCTACCTTGAACCGCGTCTTTCCGATGACGAAGCCGAGGTCGAAGCCAAAATTATTCTGGGCCAGCGTTTTGGACGCTGGAAATGGGCTCTGAATCTGACGCATGCCGCCGAATGGACCGATCGCTACCGCAACTCTGAAGGAGAGGTGGAACTGAGTTTTGGCCTTGCGCGCCAAATCGGAAAATATTGGGGTGTTGGTGTCGAAATGCGCGATCACAACGAAATCCCCAATTACTCAGAATGGGAAAACACCGCGTTCTATCTCGGGCCGGTTGCCAGCTATCACCGGGGCCGGTGGTGGGCTGTTTTGAGCGTCATGCCCCAAGTATTCGGGGTGAATTTTACCGATAATGCGGATAACAATCATCAGTTCGAATTGGAAGGCCATGAGCGGGTCAACACCCGTTTGGTTGCGGGATTTTCCTTCTGATGAAACAATTAAAACTGGCTGCATTGTTGGTGACGGTGACTCTCCTCGCAATCTCAACTGGCGCAACCGAGTCGCCAGGAATTTCACCCCGCGAACTAAAGGAAGCGAAAAAGCTGTATCTGGGCAAATGCGCGAAGTGCCACGAATTACATTCGCCTGCGGCTTACACTCCGATGCAATGGAACGACTGGCTGGTTAAAATGAGCCGGACATCACGGCTCAATCCAGAACAGGAAAAGATGCTAAAACGTTACACCGAATTGCTGCGCGAAATGGCAGCGAGAAACTCGGGGCAAACGAATTCAATTCCCAAATAAGAAAGAACGCGTTCTTCTTTTGCTGACTCAGGATCATTGAAAGGGATCTCCTGTGTCTTTTGATTTGAGTCAAATTCGTCCGAATAAAATTTCTCTCCAAAAATGTTGACGCCGGAAAAAACCGCGTCCACATTGGCGGCGAAGTTGTGATGAATCATTCACACATATTAAATTCCGCCGCGCTGGCAGTTACACTGTCAGTGGTCGTAGTAGTCGTTGTCGTTGACAGCGTCGCTCGGTAGGGATTTGTCCAACATTTTAAAAAACCCTGCCGGTGCGAGCCGGCGGGGTTTTTTGTTTTCTCCGCCTGCAAGCTTCGGCGCCAGCCAAATAAAGAGAAAATGAAAACCACAGGCGCAGAACTCATCATCACCCTGCTTGAACGCCAGGGCATCGAAATCATCGCGGGCATCCCGGGCGGCGCGAGTCTCCCGCTGTATGACGCCCTTTCGCGCAGCCGCCGCATCCGCCATGTCCTCGCCCGGCACGAACAGGGTGCCGGATTCATGGCCCAGGGCATGGCGCGGGTGACTGGACGTCCGCAGGTCTGTTTCGCCACCTCCGGCCCCGGCGCGACGAATGTGTTGACCGCAATTGCCGACGCCAAGCTCGACAGCATCCCGCTGGTTTGCATCACGGGCCAGGTGGCCACTGCGCTCATTGGCACCGATGCATTCCAGGAAATTGACACCTACGGCCTGAGCATTCCAATCACCAAACACAACTATCTGGTGCGCGACGCCCACGAACTGATCCGGATCATCCCCGAGGCCTTCCGCATTGCTTCGTCCGGGCGGCCCGGCCCCGTGCTGATCGACGTGCCCAAGGACGTGCAAATGGCCGAGATCGAGATCGAGTCCCTGCCCGAGCCTGGTATGCCAGACCCCACAAAGCCTTTGGACATGGACCGGCTTCGCGCCGCCGCTGATATGATTCATTCGGCCCGGCGTCCGATTCTCTACATCGGGGGAGGGATCATAGCCAGCGGCGCGGCGGAGGATTTGTTGCAGTTCGCGGAAAAAGCATCCATACCAATCGCCCCCACCCTGCTGGCGCTCGACGCAATTCCTTCCACCCATCCACTGAACCTCGGCATGCTGGGCATGCATGGCGCGCGATTCACCAATCACGCCCTTGAGGTTTGCGACCTCCTCATCGCCGTGGGGGCGCGGTTTGACGACCGGGCCACCGGCAAGGTCGAGGCGTTCTGCCCGCGCGCCCGGATCATCCACATCGACATCGACCCGAGCGAGATCGAAAAGATCAAACCGACCTCAATCGGGATTGTCGCCGATGCCTGTGATGCCCTCCAGGCGCTCCGGCCCATGGTCGAAGCCAGCCAACGGGAAGAGTGGATGGAAGAAATCCGCCGCCTCCGCGCGACTTATCCCCTCCAACTCGAAGGTGAGGATGATCCATCAACCGCTTACGGCATCATCCGGGGTGCGGCCGCGTGCCTCCCGGACGACACCATCGTCACAACCGATGTGGGCCAGCACCAAATGAAAGTCGCACAGGCGTATCCCTTCCGCTCCCATCGCACCTGGCTCACGTCGGGCGGTCTCGGCACCATGGGCTTCGGCCTGCCCGCCGCCATCGGGGCCGCGCTTGCGGCGCCCGGACGCTCCGTGGTCTGTTTCTCGGGCGATGGCAGTTTCCTCATGAACATCCAGGAATTGGCCACGCTTGCCGAAGAAAACCTCGATGTGAAAATCATCCTGCTCGACAACCATTCGCTTGGCCTCGTGCACCAGCAACAGGATCTCTTCTACGGCGGGCGATTCATCGCCGTGAATTATGCGAAAAGAACCGACTTTGCCGGCATAGCGAACTGCTTTGGGATTCCTTCCACGCGCCTCGGAGAAGCGAGTGATCCCGCCGCCGCCCTCGCCGCCGCGCTGCTGGTGCCCGGCCCGCACCTCATTCACGCCCCGGTGGATGTGTATGATAAAGTGTTTCCAATGGTGCGCCCCGGTGGACCCAACTCGCAAATGCTGACGCACGCATGAATCCTGAATCGCGCAATACACCTGCACACCTGTAAATATGAACACCATTCTCCAACTCACCGTCTCGAATCACCCAGGCGTCATGTCCCATGTCATGGGCCTCTTCGCCCGCCGCGCCTTCAACGTGGATGGCATCCTCTGCCTGCCGCTGGCCGACCCGTCTCGCAGTCGCATCTGGCTGCGCGTCTGCGAAGATATCCGCCTCGATCAAGTAGTGCGCCAGCTCGAAAAGCTCGCGGATGTCCACGAAGTCCGCCGCCACCCGGCCGACCATCCTGTCTTCCAGGACCTCGAACGGTTTTTTGAGTGATGAAGCAGGAATCCCAAATTCAGAAGGCTTTTTTGATCCGGGCATTTCCCAGGTTACTCGTTCTTGATAAGCTGGAGATAAACTCTCTCGGCCACAGGCGCATCCATGATCATGCTGTAATTGGTCCAACTAATCTGAATCAAATTGGTGGTGATCAAAACCTGACTCGGGGCTTTGGTGTCTGCCTGACCCGGCCAGCCCCAATTCGATGTCGCGGTCTTGACGGAAAAACTCAGAGTTTTTCCAAAACAATCCACATTTTTGGTGGTTGTTGTGGTCAAGTCCATGGGACCGTCGAACAGGCCGGAAATGCTGCCCACGGAAGAGAGCATCGTCACATTGGTGCCGGAAATCATCAGTTGCACGCTTTGCTCGTCGTTGGTCCGAAACTGCATCAAGTTTTTCTTCATGACCGAATTCAGGCCATTCGGATAATCCGCGGCGCCTTCACAACCCCAGGCTTCGTCAGTCGAACTGCCTTTGCTGACAGCAAGCCAGCTCCGCGCGAACGTCAGTGCAAAAATATGCGAGCCGTCCGCAGGCGAAAAATCAATCGAGTCCGTCACAACGGCGTTGACTTCCAGTTTTACGACTCTGGTCAAAGCATTGCGTTGATTCGACGAGGATTTGCCATCATTCGTCGAGCCTTCAGCGTGATACCACAGGGTTCCGCCCCACGCTGGCGCACAGGGACTAAGCATCGACAACGGGAAACTGATATTGCACGTGTTAATATTGTCGAAGGCGGCTTGCTTGAGCCTGATGCACGCCTCGTATGCCCCGGGTTTCTGCGCCCTGCAATCGGCGAGCGCCTTGCTCATGCAGTCCTGGATGGCGGGACACAGCTTGTCCACCATTTGTGTCACCCCCTGACTGACATCATCTTGCGTCATGCCATGACGCCTTAGGAGAAACAGAATCTGTGGGATTCGAAGAATCTCCTTATTGACCCCGGAACAGTCCCCCATAAATACAGGCCCGTTCGGCCCATACCTTTTATCGAGAAAACTTTCAATGGTAGCTGCAACCTGGCTCTTGATGTCCGCCGGCAAGGCGGTCTCACCGAAGGGCAGTTTCCCCACCTTGCGTGCTCCTCGCAATTCCACAGCGATCTGTTGATTGAGTTGCTGGAAGGCATTGCGCACCGATCGATTCGCCTGCGCCTGGTAGGCCCCACTGCCGGTTGTCCCGGCTCCGTAGCCGCTGAAATGGTAAATCGGAAACTGGATCCGATTCGTCCAGATTGCGTCGGGCATCAGTCCGAAATCGGTGCTGTCTGCGGAATACCAAAAGCTGGCCAGCGATTCAACCGGCACCGCAACCGGTAAATCAATGGTCAACAAGGCTGGCGCCAAAAAATCGAGGCCATCTGGCTCGAACGCAACCGCCCAGAGATTGCTGCCATCGAAGGGGTGCCCCTCAAGGTTGGTCACCAGGGTCATCGAAATGATTTGCGGTTCCAGAAAGGCGTTGGCAGGCACCTCCAGCGTGAAACGAACTCCTTGCTGGTTGGTGAGGGTCAGGATCTCCTGATTGGTCGTTACGAGCATGGTGACGCTCTGGTCGGGATCGAGCGTTTGATGGACTTGGGGAGGAGGACCGCCCATTTCGTTGGTGCCCTCCCATCCGCGATAGAAATTCCGTGTGTCGGAGCTGTCCAGGGAATCGGTGAAACGCAAAATGCCATTGCTGGTCATTCCCGAAAAAAGGAAATTCCAGGTCGCCAGGTCGCTGGATTTTTCAACGCTATAATTGGTCCGGCTTTGGCTCTGCAATTCAAGAATGACATTGCCGTTGCCATCCGGCTTGGGCGGCTGAAGACGCGCGCCTTGAGCAAAGCCGCCCCAGGCCGTGCCCAACAGCATGCACAAACAACAAGCAACGACACCCATTGACCAAATTTTCCCGCTGCGGGACTTTTCGACGCCAGGCTGCTTCATGATCATATTCCTTGCTTATAATCCAGTTTATTTGGTCTTAAAGACGAGTCCACCGTCGCACACACTTCAAAAAGCGCAACCAGTTGGCTGCAAATTAGACACATGTAATCGGCTCCTTGTGCATGGCCGCAGCAACCTCAGGAGAAAATCACGCTGGCGAAAAAGCTTGCCTCGAATCCGAACTCTGGCGAAATACACACCCGATGGTTTATAGTGGACCAATTCGCAGCCCGGTCCTGACATGATCCGTCTGGAAATTGGGATCTGTTGCTGGAAGAAGGAATCGCATTTTCGTCCTTAGCGTGGCGTAATGCAGTATCAAAATGTCAACTTTGGCATTTTTGACCACATTTAAGTCATTGCAGTTCAATTAGTTGGGCCCATAGCTCAGCGGTTAGAGCAGGCGACTCATAATCCGTGTAAGTGCTTGGTACTCAACAGGTCACACGTGGACAAACGTTGACTCTAAGGGACATGCAAATTTTTCTTTTTTCCTCAATTTCCCTCTTTTGGACCCAAAAGGACTCATTTTTAGCCCTCCAGTATCAGATTGCAGTATCAGATCCAATTCGGCATCGGTTTGGCCTTCTGTCCATAAAATTATGCAAGATCACGCATCCAATTCCACTTTTCAGGAGCCAAGAGAATTCACTCTGCATGAAGTTCAAATATCGCCTTATGGCCACTGGTTTTTGATTTGCCTAGATTTCCATTAAGCCTATAGATTAGAGTCCTAATTCATGAATTGGGTCGCACCAGTCGAAAAGGATACCGCTTCCGACACTTTGGAAAAGCGGCTTTGGTCAGCAGCCGATCAGTTTCGCGCCAACTCCGGTCTCAAGTCCCAGGAATATTCCGCGCCGGTTCTCGGCCTTATCTTTCTGCGCTTTGCCGAGGTCCGCTTTATTGCTCAACGCGCCAGACTTGAGAAAAGCTCCTCCTCCTCGCGTCGAGGCTCGCGCATTGACGAACCTGCCGCCTATCACGCGGACGGCGTGCTTTATTTGACCCTCAATGCCCGTTATGAAAACCTGCTCGCCCTCCCCGAGGCCAGTGACGTCGGCAAGGCTGTCAACGATGCCATGCGCGACATCGAGAAACACAACCCGCAGCTCGCTGGCGTCCTCCCCAAGACCTTTAATCTCTTTACCAGCACCCTGCTGAAGGAATTGCTCAAATCCGTTTCCGAGATTCCAGTTTCCGTGGATTACGATGCTTTCGGTCGCATCTATGAATACTTTCTGGGGGAATTCGCCCGTTCTGAAGGCCAAAAGGGTGGTGAATTCTACACCCCCAGTTGCCTCGTCCGGCTCCTGACGGAAATCATTGAGCCTTTTCACGGGCGCATTCTTGATCCCGCGTGCGGCTCCGGTGGTATGTTTGTCTCCTCCGCGCGGTTTGTGTCCGAGCATAAGAAGAATCCCTCCTCCGAACTCGCCATTCATGGGGTGGAAAAAACCGACGATACCGGTCGCCTCTGCCGCATGAACCTTGCCGTTCATGGCCTCGAGGGCAACGTCAAGCACGGCGGCAACGTCAACAGCTACTACGACGACCCCCATGACGCCACGGGGCGTTTCGATTTTGTCCTGGCCAATCCCCCATTCAATGTGGATGCGGTGGATAAGGAGCGGCTCAAGGACTCCGTGGGCCCGGCCCGGCGTTTCCCGTTCGGACTGCCGCGCTCCGACAATGCCAATTACCTCTGGATTCAGCTTTTTTATTCCGCGCTGAATCCCAAGGGCCGTGCTGGATTCGTCATGGCCAATTCCGCCTCGGATGCCCGTTCCTCTGAACAAGACAGCCGCCAGCAGCTCATTCAAAGCCACGCCGTGGACGTGATGGTCGCCGTGGGACCGAACATGTTCTATACGGTCACCCTCCCCTGCACTCTGTGGTTTCTGGACAAAGGCAAGGCCCGGACACCCCGTGCTGACACCGTTCTGTTTATCGATGCCCGGCACATTTACCGGCAGATTGACCGCGCCCATCGGGAATGGACGCCCGTGCAGATTTCCTTTTTGGCCAACATTGTTCGCCTTTATCGCGGCGAGGCCCCTGATTTCACCGTCGGCAATGGAGAAACCGAGGCAAAGCTTAAAGAGGTCTTCGGCAAGAAGCCGAAATACACCGACATCCCCGGTTTGTGCAAGGCCGCCACGCTCAAGGAAATCGAGGCCCAGGGCTGGAGCCTCAATCCGGGCCGTTACGTGGGCGTCGCCCCCGGCTTGGAAGTCAGCGATGAGGATTTTAAGACTCAATTCGAGGCCCTCAATGAGGAGCTTGAAACCCTGAACACCCAGGCGCGTGAACTCGAAGCCACCATCGCCAAAAACGCGGCGGAGATTTTGGAATCATGAGCGCCTCCCAGGAACCTAATCCACCCGCCAAGGGGCAATTCCTGGTCTATGCCAGCGAAGATGGCCAGCTTAAGATCGATGTCCGGCTGGAAGGCGAAACCGCATGGCTCACCCAGCAGCACATGGCGGAGTTGTTCCAAACCAGCCAGCAGAACATCAGCCTACACCTCCACAATATCTACGAAGAGGGAGAATTGCAGGAAGCTGCAACTCACAAGGAATTCTTGTTAGTTCGCAAGGAAGGGACCCGGCAGGTGTCCCGTGCGGTTGAATATTACAATCTCGACGCCATTATTTCCGTCGGTTACCGCGTTAAAAGCGCCGTGGCCACCCGTTTCCGCATCTGGGCCACGCAAAAGCTTCGCGAATTCATTGTCAAAGGCTTTGTCCTCGATGACGAGCGCCTCAAAAACCCCGATCAGCCCTTCGATTACTTTGATGAACTGCTCCGGCGGATTCAAGACATCCTCACCTCCGAGCGGCGGTTTTACCAAAAGATCACCGATATTTACGCCACGAGCATTGATTACGACCCCACCCAGCCGGTCAGCATCGAGTTTTTCCAGACCGTTCAGAACAAAATGCACTGGGCCATCACAGGCCAGACGGCGGCGGAAATCATCCACTCCCGCGCCGACAGCGCCAAGCCCAACATGGGCCTGACCAATTGGCGCGGTCCCAAGGTGCGCAAAGAGGACGTCTCCATCGCCAAGAATTACCTCAACGAGCCTGAACTCGCCGCCCTGAACAACCTCGTTGAGCAATACCTCGTCTTTGCCGAGGGCCAGGCCATGCGGCGCGTCCCTATGCACATGCGCGATTGGATCACCAAGCTCCACGCTTTCCTCACCATCAATGACCGCAATATCCTGACCCATGCGGGGAAAATCTCCCACGAATTGGCCAAAGAACTCGCCGAGTCAGAATACGAGAAATTCAATCTCAAACGCATCAAAAAGGCTGACCAGTCAGGCGGGGATTTCGATAAGGCCATCAAACAATTGCCCCCCACGCCCAAGCGGAAGAAAAGGGGGAAGAAGTGAAAGTTCACTCAAGACTGAATCTTGCACGAGATTCAAAAAAGCGCGAGGTCTGGAGGGACATCCTGGTAAACGATTTAGTCGAAACCGGAGAAGCCGAGCTGAAAACTGGGCCGTTTGGAACTCAATTGCATGCAAGCGATTACGTTCAGAACGGCACGCCGGTCATTAACGTGCGTAACATTGGCTTTGGAGAAATCCGAGATGGCGACCTTGAGTATATTAATGACGAGACTGTGACTCGTCTCTCCGGTCATTTACTTCAAGCTGGAGACCTTGTTTTCGGTCGGAAAGGTGCTGTAGATCGACACGTTTTCATCAGGCAGAAATACGCAGGTTGGTTTCAAGGTTCAGACTGTTTGCGCCTCCGTGTTTCCAGCAAAGAGGTCGAGCCGCAGTTTCTCTCTTACTGTTTCCAAACTGAATTTCACAAAAGCTGGATAATGAGCCATTGTTCGCACGGTGCGACGATGGCTTCACTTAACCAAGAAATTATTTGCCGCATCCCGCTGCGGTTGCCTTCATTAAGTACGCAAAGACAAATAATTGGCGTCCTATCGGCCTACGACGATCTGATCGAGAATTGCCAGCGGCGCATCAAGATTTTGGAAGAAATGGCCCGCACTCTCTACCGCGAATGGTTCGTCAATTTCCGTTTCCCCGGCCACGAAAAGATCAAACTGGCCCCATCCCCCCTCGGCCCAATCCCCAAAGGCTGGGAGGTGAAAACCGTTGCGGAGTCGTTCGATATATCCGGCGGCGGAACGCCGCCACGGAAAGAACCGGAGTATTGGGAAGGCGGGACCATTCAGTGGTTCTCGCCAAGCGATCTCACAGCTGCCTCGTCGATGTTTATGGACGATTCAGGCGAGCGGATTACCGATGTAGGACTCGCTAAAAGCTCCGCGCGCCTTTTTCCAGCCCGTAGTGTGATGCTAACCAGCCGAGCAACCATCGGCGCAATTGCAATCAACACGCATGAAGCCTGCACCAATCAGGGCTTCATCACATGCCTGCCAAACGAGTGCGTTCCGCTTTTTTTCCTTTTTCACTGGGTGACAGAGAACGTGCCAACGTTTCAGAGAATGGCCTCAGGAGCAACTTTCAAGGAAATCAGCCGTGGCGTGTTCAAGACGATCGAATTCATCCAGCCACCGATAAAACTAGTACATCGCTTCGAGTCCGTTGTTGAACCAATGTCTAAAAATATTCTCGCACTTCAACGTCAAAACCAAAACCTCCGACGGACGCGCGACCTGCTCCTGCCGCGATTGCTAGCGAACCAGATTAAACTAAAAATCAAGGAAGACCATGCCAACGCCTGACGACCTTTCACCGCTTAAACAAAAACCATATAGTGATGCTGTTGGGAAGTTAGAAGATCTAATGACTCAAAGTGGACGAGCGTTTTTACTTGGTGCGGGATGCAGTAAATGCGCAGGCTTGCCGCTCGCTGCTGAGCTTACAAATAAAGTTTTTAACAATACCAATCTTAGCCCCAATACAAAGGAGATATTAACTGCAATTCAGGCATACTTTTTAGGTGCGAAAGATGCAAACATTGAGGACTATTTGAGCGAATTGGTGGATCAACTAGCCATCGCTGAACGGCGTGCGGCACGCGGTGCAGCCAATACAAATATTGATTTAGCAACAAAACGTTATGATTCGTCCCTGTTGCGTGAAGCTGCTGAACAAATCAAACGGGCGATTGCCGAGGAAATTGATAAAACCGTATCTGTTAAAACTCATTTGAAATTCATCAGAGCGGTTCATCGTCCCGTCCGGCCTGGAAAATCCGTTGGAAATCAACGAGTAGATTATTTGGTACTTAATTACGACACACTTATCGAAGATGCGTTGGCTTTAGAGAAAGTGCTTTTCGCCGACGGAATCGAAGGCGGTGTTACGGGTTGGTGGAATTCTGAAACCTTTAAACAAACCGGTTTGTCAGCGCGAGTCCTGAAATTACATGGTTCTATCAATTGGTCTGAGTTTCCAGATGATCCATTGCCAAGGCGAGTCTCAAAAAACATCAGCGGTATAGGCGAAACAAATCACCGCATCGTCATCTGGCCAGCTTCAACTAAGTATCGTGAGACACAGAGAGACCCTTATGCTCAATTGGCAAGTCTCGCACGAGATATTCTCCGACCATTAGACGGGGCACAACGTGTTCTAGCTATTTGTGGTTACAAGTTTGGGGATTCACATATTAATATTGAACTCGAACGCGCGCTTCACGAGTCCGAAGGACGCCTGACCGTTGTTGCTTTCTCGTCTGATGATAATCTTGAAGGTACACTCAAAAGATGGCATGAAGACGAGACCATTCGCGAACAATTACTGATCTATGGCAAACGTGGTTTTTGGCATGGCGACACAAATAATGAGTCGTCCATAGATTTACCTTGGTGGACGTTTGAAAACGTTATACGACTGCTTGGAGGTGAACGATGAACACTGAATCATACAACCCTAACGATACAATCGATAATCTGGCCATCGGAAAAATAATCGAAGTTGACGGCGCACATATCGTTGCTGAGTTAGAACCACAACTGTCCGAGCTTTCGCGCGTTTACGCTGGGGAGACTTATCCGATTGGCCAGTTTGGCTCCATCGTTAAAATTCATTTTGGGCGTCGATTGATTTTTGCGTTTGTTGGACGCCTCCGCATGAAAGCGGAATACGAGTCAGAACGGGGAATTGCTTCCCAGACTTCTGGAGATGAGCGCGTCGTTGAGGCTGACCTCTTTGGCGAAGGAGAATGGGTTTGGAGTTCAAATCTAACGCCACCCAAGTGGGTGCTTAAGTTTGAACGTGGAGTCGCGACCTATCCTTTACCACAACAAACTGTTTATCTTACCCCAAAGGCTGAACTCCGTTTCATATACGGACAGAATAATAAAACTGTGATTTGCCTGGGCGAACATGTGGGTTCTGGTGGAACACCTTGTTATGCAGAAATGAATGAAATGCTCGGTAAGCACACAGCAATTCTTGGTTCAACAGGTTCGGGGAAATCAGGCACTGTGGCTGCAATCCTCCACAGTATTCTCGAGCGTGGATCAGTTGCAAAACATACTAAATGGCAGCCAACAATTATTATTCTCGATCCACATAACGAATATGGGACTGCTTTCGCGAACCACAGACGCTTATCAACTGATGAAGGCACACTGGCATTGCCTTATTGGATGCTTGATTTAGACGAAACGATTGCTCTTTTAATTGGAAAAACCGAATACGCCGCAACGTCTCAATCGAATATTGTAAAGAATGCCCTGCTTACTGCACGAAGAGCAGGTGCTAAGGCCGTTCAAGGTCTCGACATTTCCAAAATAACCGTGGATGCACCCGTTCCCTACTTGCTCGGCGACCCAACTGGACTGGACGAATTCGGTAAGATGAACGGTGCAAATTACGATGTGGGATTCGTGGGTGCAGTGAATGCCCAAAGACCAGATAACAAGAATAAAAAGGATCATGAGGATTACAATAAAGTCCTTCGCAAATTGGAATCTCTTATTCGGGATGAACGCGTTCGTTTTATGATGAAACCATGGGACGGC
This sequence comes from Verrucomicrobiia bacterium, assembly GCA_963664225.1. Classification (GTDB taxonomy): domain Bacteria; phylum Verrucomicrobiota; class Verrucomicrobiia; order Limisphaerales; family UBA1319. The sequence continues at coordinate 3,830,695 of OY760937.1, read as the reverse complement.
CAAGATGATCCTTTGCCAACCATATTGGGCCAATTATTGGGTGGAACACAAGCAATGCGAATTGTTGACTTATCAGGTGTGCCGAACGAGGTTGCAGGAACAGCAAGTGCAGCAATTGCACGAACGCTTTTTCTAATCAAGGTTTGGCAAACCCCATCTGAAAGAGAAGCAAGCCCAGTCCTTTTAGTTTGCGAGGAAGCGCATCGTTATGTGCCAAATGTTGGAGCAGCACAATATGAAGCAGCACAGCAGGCGATTCGTCGGGTAGCGAAGGAAGGCCGCAAATACGGCCTCGGGCTGCTATTGGTCTCCCAAAGACCAAGCGAAGTTGAAGCGACGGTACTCTCACAGTGTAATAGTTGGATCGTCCTTCGTATTACAAATGAAGCTGATCGCGAGCATGTGCGATCCATCTTGCCTGACTCGATGGATGGGTTGACAAAGATGCTATCTGGATTGCGGCGTCAGGAAGCGATCTTTGTTGGCCAAGCAGCGATGCTGCCCTCTCGTATTTCAATTAGATCACTTCCTCACGACCAACTTCCGAGATCACATGATATTGATTTCGATACTGGCTGGCAAAACGGTGCTATGACTCCAGAACAGCTCCTAATTGTCGGCGGACGTTGGCGCTACCAACAACGATGAGCGCCCATCCCTACACCGAAGACCAACTTGTCGAACAACCCGCCATTGGGTTGTTTGTGGAGCATGGTAAATACTAATTCATAGAAAAGCATGAAAACAAATCGAAAGAATGATAGGGTCGATTCAAAATACTCTCATGCATTTCTTCAATGGGAAGGATTACAATTTCCACTAAAGGCGACTCGACTTGATCCTTCCACACACCTATTATCTGGCAGTGTTTCTGCTACGGTCTCTCGAGATAACTCTTACTATTTGCATTCTGAAGTCGAAGGCATTGCAACCGGCACATTTGGGCCATTTGCTGAGGTGGAGCAAAAACAGAAGGAAGCATTCAGCATATCGGGGTCCCGCGATCACTACGCCATATCATTGTATGACTGTCATATAATCGATTGTGAGATATCATACGATCCTGATTTGGCACCGGGCATGAATAATACATTCTCTGCGGATGTCATTACGAACCGTGTAGAGCAAAACATTCAGCATGCTCAAAACGAAACGACACATATTGATTGGTTCTTAAACGGACCTAGAGGTTTCACCTTTCCTAGAAAAACATTTCTCGAAAATGAAGAAATATTTATTAAAATACTGAAGGATTTCCCAGCATATACTATGGCATCAGGTCGTAGCCATCAGGGAACCCACAATGACTGTGCATTTATTCAGACACCAACATACTCTTTTCTTATTAGGTCTGTTCCAAGTGATTTCGAGCCCGTCTGGTCTAATAATGTCGGCATTGAGTACTCGCGTAAACTTTCGAATATTCCAGACGAGGATACACGTGAGGCGATTTCAGAAATCGTAAGTTTTGTTTTAGGTCGCCGATTGATTGACATTGGGGACACATCTTTTTCCAGTGAGGAGTGGCCATTTCTTAAGAAATTACTGAGCAACACAAATAGGACGATTGCTCCTGTTGGCACCCAATATGACTCTCCTTTTCACATGCGAAGTTGGAATCCAAGGGGGATCAACATTCGTTCATTATGTTCTAAAATCGACTATCCACCGGTGCCCGTAGATAAACACCGTTACAAAAGCAGCCAGAATATTGAATCGGTTTTAACCAAGGTGCTTCCTGTTTATTTGAAACTTAGAAAGGCCTTAGATTTAGATCACACTCTCTGGCGATACTGGACATTTCAGGAACTTCCCATGGGTGTCAATTTGCCAATGTTAGTAAATGCTATCGAAATATTAACAAACGCATGGTTCAAATCGCCATTTTCGAACTCACACGGAACATTCACTTCGAAAGAGCCTTATTTATGCCTTTTGAAATCTGAATTTGAAATTGTTCGCGAAAAACTCGCGAAGGCCGGAGGCGAAAATCCATGCATGGAAAATTTGAAAGACCCTAAGGTTCTTAATGCAATGATGAATAGACTGGAGAATTCTTTTGCAATGGGGTCTAATGCAAGGACAAGGCAATTTTTCATAGAGCTGGGATTAGAGCTTTCAGATGAGGAAAATGCTGCACTTAGTTCTCGCAATCAACAATTACATGCGCGTAGCGAAAAAGCAACGAATGAGGAACTTTGGAAAAACTCCGAAATACTTAGAACTCTTTTTTATAAAGTATTCCTTCGGATTTTAAATTATTCAGGGGAATATCTCGATTGGTCATACCAAAAACCCCAGGTAAAACAGCTTGATCCGTTTAAGCACGTTGATAACTATTATCGTGAAATTGGAATTAACTACTCATCAACAATTTCCGTATCAAATACAATCAGTGCATAGCGATGAATCACCGCCATACCAATAAATACGCTAAAAACATTGGGTTTAGCCTCGATGGTGAATGGTCAATATAATCATGCCCCACCACCCCTATACCGAAGACCAACTTGTTGAACAGCCCGCCATTGGGCTGTTCACGGAGCTTGGCTGGCAAACGGTGTCGGCATTGGAGGAGGTTTTTGGCGAGGAGGGAACACTTGGGCGTGAAACACCCGGCGATGTGGTCTTGAATTCACGGTTGCGCTCGGCGCTGGAGCGGCTGAATCCAACACTGCCACCTGAGGCCATTGCCACTGCCATGGATGAATTGACTCGTGATCGCTCCGCGATGCTCCTGGAAGCGGCGAATCGGGAGGTGTATCATTTCCTCAAGGAAGGCATCAGGGTTTCCGTGGCGGATCGCGTGCGGGGCAGTCAGAAATCCGAGCGAGTACGCGTGATTGATTGGGAGCACCCCGCGAATAATGATTTTCTGCTGGTCAACCAATTCAGCGTGACCGGAGAGCTCTATACCTGCCGTCCGGATTTGGTGGGATTCGTCAACGGCCTGCCGCTGGTGGTGATCGAATTAAAGAAACCCGGCGTTCCCGCCCGCGCGGCCTTCGATGGAAATCTGGTCCACTACAAACAGCAAGTCCCTTCCCTCTTTTGGTATAACGCGCTGCTCATTGCCTCGAACGGCACGGACAGCAAGGTGGGATCGTTGACGGCGGATTGGGAGCGGTTTTTCGAGTGGAAACGGATTGAGCGCGAGGATGAACCGCGCCGGGTGTCGCTGGAGGTGATGCTGCGCGGGACTTGTGACAGGACACGGCTCCTGGACCTGGTGGAGAATTTCACCCTGTTCTCGGAACACAAAGAGGGGCTGACCAAGATCATTGGACAAAATCACCAATTCATCGGGGTCAATAATTCCATCGCATCCATGCTGGCCGCCCGGAAGGCCGGGAATGGCCGGGGCGGCGTTTTCTGGCAGACTCAAGGCAGCGGCAAGAGTTTTTCGATGGTGTTCTTCGCGCAGAAGGTTCTGCGGAAGATCACGGGCAACTGGACCTTTGTGGTCGTCACCGACCGGTTGGAATTGGATGACCAAATCGCCAAGACCTTCAAGGCCTGCGGCGCGGTGAGTCCCACCGAAGGCGATGAATGCCACGCCACCAGCGGGGCGCACTTGCGGGAGTTGTTGCGAGGGAACCATCGCTACGTCTTCACCCTGATCCATAAGTTTCAAACCCCGGAAATGCTCTGCGACCGGTCCGACGTGATCGTTCTGACCGATGAGGCACACCGCAGCCAATACGATACCCTCGCGCTGAATATGCGCGCGGCCCTGCCGAAGGCGATGTTTCTGGCCTTCACTGGCACCCCTCTGATTGCAGGGGAGGCCCTCACCAAGGAAGTCTTTGGCGATTACGTCTCCATCTACGATTTTCAGCAATCAGTGGAGGACGGCGCAACCGTGCCGCTCTTTTACGAGAACCGCACCCCGGAGTTGCAGTTGGACAACCCCCATCTCAACGAGGACATCTACCGCCTGATCGAGTCCGCCGAGCTCGATCCCGAGCAGGAAGAACGGCTCCAGTTCGAATTGAGCCGCCAATACCACATCCTCACGCGCGATGACCGGCTCGAAAAAGTGGCCAAGGATATTGTGCGGCATTTCCTGGGGCGGGGATTTCATGGCAAGGCCATGGTGGTCTCCATCGACAAGGCCACCGCCCTGAAGATGTACGACAAGGTGCGGAAATACTGGGCTCTGGAAACCGAGCGGGTGCGCAGGGAGATGGGACGTTACAATCTCGATGCGGCAACCCAGGGCGACCTTAACGAGCAATTGCGCCGACTGGAGACCACGGACATGGCGCTCATCGTGTCGCCGGGCCAGAACGAAATCGAACAGATGCGTAAACTCGGTCTGGACATCGTTCCCCACCGCCAGCGAATGAATGACAATTCGCTGGACGAGGATTTCAAGGACCCGAAAAACGATTTGCGTCTGGTTTTCCTATGCGCCATGTGGCTCACGGGATTCGATGCCCCGAGTTGCTCCACTGTGTATCTCGACAAGCCCATGCGGAACCACACACTGATGCAGACCATTGCGCGGGCAAACCGGGTGTTTCCCGGCAAACACAGCGGCGTGATCGTCGATTACGCCAACGTGTTCACATCCCTGGAAAAGGCATTGGCCATCTACGGCGCGGGAAAGGATGGCAAGTCTCCGGTCAAAGATAAACAAAAACTCGCCGATGAACTGCGCAAAGCGGTGGATGAGGCGGGGCTCTTCTGCGCCAACAAGGGCGTGGTGCTCCCAGCCATTGAGCAACTCCCCGCCGGAAGCTTGCAGCGCTTACAGCGCATGGATGATGCGGTCAACGCGCTTATTTCCCCTGATCCCGTTCGCAATGCCTTTTTTGGTCACGAGAGGCTGGTGACGACACTTTTCAACGCCGTGAAACCTTCCCCCGCCGCGCTTGAGTTTGTGGGTCGAGCGGCATGTCTGGCGGCCATCGCTCAGGCCATCCGCACCAAGCTCAATCCCAACCCGGCGGACATCTCCGGGGTGATGGGAGACATCAACAAATTGCTGGATGCCTCGATCTCGGGGGTGGAGATGCCCACCAAGCCGACGCCAGGGATGGATTTGTCCAAGATCAATTTCGAGGCCCTGCGTGACCGTTTCGAGGAATCCAAACACAAGAACACCGATCTTGAAGTGCTCAAAGCCGCCATCCGCGCACAGCTCGAAAAACTGATTCGTTTGAATAAGACCCGGATTGATTTCCAGACGAAGTTCGAGGAATTGATCGATTCCTACAACACCGGCAGCCGGACGATTGAGGAATTATTCGGGGAATTGCTCAACCTGAGCCGGGGACTCTCCAAAGAGCAGGAACGGCATGTCCGCGAAAACATGTCCGAGGAGGAATTGGTCGTGTTCGACATTCTGACGCGCCCAGCACCGGAATTAAGCGCCAGTGAACGCGCCGAAGTCAAAAAGGTCGCCCGCGAATTGCTCTCACGCTTGCGCCAGATATTGGTCCTCGATTGGCGACAAAAGGCCTCCGCGCGCTCGCAACTCAAGATGGCCATTGAGGACACCTTGGACACCGGACTGCCACGTGTTTATTCACCCGACGTTTATCAGCAGAAGTGTTCCGCTGTCTTTGAACACTTTTACGAGCATTATACGGATAAGGATGAATCCATCTATTCCGCCGTGGCCTCTTAGCCATTCCGTTCCCCACTGGGGCGTTTTGAATCCCCTGCCCTTCTCTTCAAACGATTGGACCCGAAGGCCAGGTTTTAGGGTCATACGCTCATTGGCTTATTTTTACATTTTATGAAATTCAGTTCAACGGTGATGGCGTTCCCCACACCATTAAAGAGAATCAAAAGTTCAGCATCCAGCTACCATCTTTACCGGCTCGACGAAGCAATCCCCAACCTGTTAATATACTTATGTGAACAGCGCCCCGGACAATTCCAAGCAGCCTCCCGCGCGAGCCCCTTTCGTGCTAAACCAGCCCGTGGCAATGGAGGAGGACGGTTCCATCGAATTCAAGGAGGTCACCAGCCAAAATCCAGCACGTACGATCGCTGATACGGCAGAGAATTACGCTGTTGCTTTCCTGAACGCGCAAGGAGGTAGCATTTTCTGGGGCATCCGCGATAAGGACCGATGCACCGTCGGGGTTTCATTGGACTCTGAATCCCGCGATCAAATCCGGTGTGCAGTCGCCAGAGAGCTCAACAAAATCAAACCCGCGATTGATCTATCGCAATATCAATTGCATTTTCATCCTGTCGCTGGCGGTTCCGACGCAGCGGAACTCTGCATCGTGGAACTCCTGATTAAAAAAGGGGCGACCACGGTTGCATATTGCACCCATAGTGGAGAATTCTTCGTGCGTTTAAATGGCGTCACGCAGAAGCTCACTGGGTCTCACCTGGTGGCTTGGCTCCAAACACGACTACAAACTGCCACATATTCGACGCCAACGATTGACGATCCCAAACTTCGCGCTATCGCAAATCGGGTGCGGAAGGTTTTTGAAGGGCATGGTCTGGAGCCCGCTCATCTTGCTCGGTTCCTCCAAACTCAGAAAGCACCATTCTCCATCCAGCTCACCGATGTTCAAACAGATGCCGCACTGATTAGCTGGCTTGATGATTCCAAAATTGATTGGATCGCAAAATTATTCCTGATTCGCCGTGAGTGGTTTGATGGCGAGGACGGCCGAATTCATGAGGAATTCTGCTATGACAAGCGACCTCAGGAATTGCTCGCCCTCGTCAGCAAACATGCAGATGCGCTCATCTTTGCTGAGGTGCCTGCTTCACCGGAAGCCCACTTTTTGCGCTGGGGTATTGGGAAAGACTGGGAACGCAAGGGTGAATGCCGAGTCTTTATGGTCCTGGCAATTCCGTTGGCAAAATTAAGCAACGACCGGATAATTTACAAATACATCTCCGATTTACAGCCTTACCCATGGTCCAATGATACGAGGACCAGTATTCAACTCCGGGCATGGGCTCGTATGCTCCAGATCAATAAACGATTCTTGTGTTTCGGCCGTGAAATTCCAATAAACATAGGAGAACAAATCTACTCAAATGATATTTTCTTGCGGGATGTCATCGAGACGCACTGCGTACGCATCCACGACGATTGGCATCCGGAAGATTATGCTCTTTATCCAGAGGAAAGTCGGGTGGCCAAAGACACTGAGACTCTTCCTGATGTAATTGCGTTCCTACGGACACACAACCTGCCTTGTGAGAAAACGCAGTTGTTCGGCCCAAGGTAATGATTCATAAACCCTCGACATTGTTTCATGGACGACCAACTGAAAGCTTGAAAAGCCCGTTCTCGACACCAAGCCTAAACGAAAAGATGTTTAAAAAGTGCCCAATGAGGAGCTCAACCGCATTCATCCAATCCTGAATACATATGGCACACGGAGAAATTGACGAGGAAGCAAGGAATCGGGCACTGAGAGTTTATGGCCTGCCCCTCTGTTGCCACATTCCCATTGCCGCGCAGAACGAAGCGGCAATTGAAAAATATGTTGGTAACATTTTTCGTGTCTTGACGCCAGCATCGCCCAATAAGGCTCTTCTGGTTCATCCCTATGATTCGCCCCCTCTAAATCGACGTCTCCCGATCTGGGCTATGAAAGAGTCGGTGATATTGCACCACCCCCAGCAGGTTTGGGTTCATGTGAATTACCGCGGCTACAGAAAGGCATACGCCAACGCATTCCCCAATGAGTCGTTAAAGGAATATGTGTTGGACCACATCTTAAATCGTAAAATGGCGCGCGCGATGGGTTTCAACTATCTCCGCATTGTTCCGATATCGAGGGAGGCGAATTCAAGCAGCGGCGGATTGCCCGAAAAGTGGGGCATAACATACCAAGGCAGCCCAGGAATGGTTCAAATTAATACACAACAATATTCCTTTATTAAATACGCCGATCTGCAAGACATTGTAAAAATGCTCAATCTAAAATCGGGCGGGTCTTTGCAGGACACCGTAAATGAAGCTCAAAGTTTTGTCAGAGAACCCACGACATTGCCTGGGATTTGAGCATGTCTTCCTGCTTCATGCGGCTCGAAAGCGCTGCAAGCCTTGACACACTCTACTGCTTGCTGCAAGAATCTTCCCTACATCGATTGGTCCCCCATGGCAGGTTTTAGGCTGATTCAATCAGAATCTTTGGCCTCCAAAAACAGTGTTGCGATTGTGACCCTCATCGTATTAGAACTGTTAGCACAAAATGGAGGAAAATGGGGGCAGTCCAACCTACGAGCTGCAAGAGCTCTTACCCCAGCGTAGCCGCGCATATTTGGTCGCCGCTCCAAAGGATTATTTCCTCGGCCCAGTATTTGCCGCCACCAAACAGAATGGGCCGCGCGAGGTTACCATCGGCAACCGGAGCTATACTATTGGAGGTTTTCATCCCATCAAACGCAACCTGTCTCCGCCAGCTCTCGACGTCCGCCACGCCCGCGCGATCTTTTCCCTCTTGAGTTTCCGCGATCCCTTCGATGACGATGGCACACGCCTCATTCGCTTTTCCTTCAATGAATTTTGCCGCCGTTATGCCAATAGCAATGGCGGGCGCTACGCACGCGCCATCAAGGATATTCTTGGAGACCTCACGGACGCTTATATCCGCATCACGAATGTTACCACGGGAATTTCACACTCCTACCGATTGATTGAACGGGTGGATATTGAGGACCGACCCATTCGCAAAAACAATTCCCACCTCGCCACTTCCAACCAATCCGAAATGTGGTTTAACGGTTGCACCCTGTCGCCGGAATTCTCGGGCCTCCTCAATCGCATCACCGAATTACAGCACCTGAAATTGAACGTTTTCACTTCGATCCGCTCTACCTTGGCTCAGGCCATCTACCTTTACATCCCCAGCCGCGCCTATCACCATACCGCGAGCAACCCCTTTGAGATTAACGCCACCAAACTCCTCGAACAGGTCTCCTTCCCTGTCCCGTTTCACAAATCCGTGCGGAAACGGGTGTTCACGATGCACGAGAAGGAAGGCCATTCGGTCCTTCAACAACTGGATCACCTTGAAACCCTTTCCGGGCATTTTAGGGTTGCCTTGGTCGAAACGGAGGATAAATCGGATTGGAAACTTCAATCCTGGCTTGAAAAGTCCCCTTCCGCCTCAAAGCCGCTAAATGGTTCTTCCAAACTGGTCGCCGCCTATCTCAAGAGCGGGCGTTCCCAAGAGCATTTAAATCAGGCACTCTCCAATATTCATCCACTGACGGATTACGAAACTGAGATGCTTGAAACCGCACAAGTGGAAATTGGCAAGCATCGGCGATTCTTTGAAATGGCAAAAGCCATCCTCACGAATACTCGTTTCGCAGGTCTCTTGGCAGAGGCCAAAGGCGCCTCCCTGGAGGGCCTTGTTGCTACCAAGAATCCAACTGCCCGACTCATCCACCGCATCATGGAATCCATTTCCGCGCCCATTCAAAACACTAGGAAATAAGCCCCTTGGATTTGGTAATTAGGCAGTTTCGCGTTTGGACAACGGTTCAATGCCCCAGCGGTTTGTTTGGACAACAGTTCAAAACCTAGGGAATTGTTTGGACAACAGTTCAAAAGAGAGGTGTGAGTAAGTTTATAAACCGCTTCAGATTAGGTTTTTACAAGGAGGAGTTGTTTTATGTCCTTTAAATGGTACCCATCTAATGATTAACCATTGAGAATGCGATTAAATCGATCGGGAACGGGCACCCACAACAAATAAAACATCATCGGTAGAGGTACATTATGTCTAAACTCTTGGGGGTGGTAATTTATTATAGGTTGTGAGGGGTAGTGGTAATATGGTATAGGTATGCCATTGACATCTATCCAATGCGTTACATGATATAAGAGATGGACTCCTGCCCTAAGTGTGGAAATCATCATCTCAGAAAGGATGGCGTTGTCGGCGGACGCCAGCGGTATTTCTGCAAAGCCTGCGGTTTTCATCCGACGGTCCTGCACAAGAGCGACCGCCTGACCCCCGAGGAGAAAACCCTGGCGCTTGGCATGCACAAAGAAGGCCTCAGTTTTAGAGCCGTCGGCAGAATCCTAAAAACCAGCCACGTGACGATCCTAAAATTGGTCCATATGCAAGAGGGGAATCCAACTCTGAATCACGAGCCAGGGACAATGGAAAGAACCACGGAGTTTCCGTAATTCTCTCTGTACTCTCGTCAAGGTTGTTTCTGCTAAATGCGCCACAATCGAACCATAACCACGGCTGGAACCGAATTGAGCATTAGGAATTTCATTATCGTGAAAGAAGCCATAACTTTTGGAAGAATTGAGCTCTACGCAGTTTTAAAGGTGCTCACAATTTCTTTCTCCTGAACGCGCGCAATCGAATTATCAAAGTTGACGTGGATATCCATCTCTAAAACAAGTGCAATGGAACGGCTGTGGATTACAGGAGAATTGAGATGCCTCCTAACAGCACTGCCAATTTGCATAAACACACCACAGGGAAATTGACTCGGATTTCATTTGGGAGCACACTCATTCAAATGCAAATATTTTGCACCATCGCATTTTCAAATTTAAATGCACATTTTGACGGTTCTAAGGGCCGATGGGAAATCGGCCATTTTCCCGACATATTAGCAACAAGAACTCTGGTGGAACTTCAAAACCAAAAACCCTCCACCGATTATGGAACACTCGAAATCAGAAACATCATTTTCTCCGCGCAATTTTCTAAAAACACGACGCCCAGAATTTTTTCTGATAATGAATGTATTACAATGCGGAAAGTAAGTTAACAAAATCGTTCCACAGCCATCCCATAGGAAATGAATGAAAAAGGCTGGAACGTTCTGGATTAACCTGTCACACGACAGGGGTGAACAAAAACAAAAGCATTCCAGGCGGTTTGAAATTGAATCTGTTAAGGCAGATTTGCAACTTCATTCCTGGGTTTTTGGTTTCCAGAATAGCGCGGGAAACCTGCGTTGATAAGAGGGCCAGAACCTTCAGTCCGTGGAGTCATGTGGTGACGCTACTCTACGCTCAGTTGACTCATTGTATCGGACTCAACGACGTGTGTGATGCCCTGGGTTTGCATTCGGGGCCTCTTTCCAGCATCCGTGGGGCGACTCCACCTTCCCGCAACAACCTCTCCAACTCCAACAAGGGGCGCCCGGCAGAGATGGCCGAGAAACTCTTCTGGGCGGTCTTTGAACATCTGGGGCAATTGCCCCCCCGCTTTGTCAGTGGCAAATCGGGAACGCGGTTTGCCCGCAAGTTCAAGCGCCAGATTCATCTGGTGGATTCGACGACCATTCCCCTGATCGCCTCGTGCATGGATTGGGCCAGGCTCCATCGGCGCAAAGCTGGCGGCCAAATGCCACCTGCGTCTGGACCTCCAAAGCTTTCTGCCCCGCTTTGCCATTGTGGACATCGCCAAGCATGCCGATGCCAGGCGAGCTTGGGAGGTGTGCGCGGGGATCAAGGCCGGCGAAATCGTCATATTTGACAAGGCTTACGTCGATTTCAGCCACCTGGCCGAACTGGCCATGCGGGAGGTCTTTTGGGTCACCCGCACCAAGACCAGCCACAAATTCAAGGTGGTTAAACTTTATCAAAACGGGGCCAGCGGCAAGATTCTGGCCGACGAATTGGTGGAGACCACCACGCGCTCCTCGCAGAAGGCCTATCCGTGTCTCATGCGCCGGGTTCGAGCGCTGGTCCAGGTCGATGGCAAGGACGTGGAGATGGAGTTTTTGACCAACAATCTGGAGTGGAGCGCGCAGAGCATTGCTGATCTTTACAAGAGCCGCTGGAAAATCGAGGTTTTCTTCAAGCAGATCAAACAGACCCTGCAACTGGCCGACTTTCTGGGCACCAGCGCCAACGCGGTGCGCTGGCAGGTGTGGACTGCGCTTCTGGTGTATTTACTATTGAGGTATGCGGCGTTTCTATCGGACTGGAGTCATAGCTTCAGTCGGTTATTCACCATCCTTCGCTCGTCACTATGGCGCAAATGGGACTTGTTGGGCTTGCTCCGCCACTATGGGACAGCCGGGGGTCACTTTCGCTATCTGGCCACACCGGAACAGGCCTATCTGCCGGGATTCAGCTAAAACCATGGGACAGCAAACGGGCCTTTTGGCAAAAACGCCGACTTGATTATGTAAGACACCCTGAAAACTCCCAACGCCACCTTTTGAATCAAGCCTCACTTTTCGAGGAAACCCAATGCTTTTGCCTGGTTTTTACGTCGTTATGGGATGGCTGTGAATAGGATTCACTTCGTTCATCCTCACTCGTCCCCCCTCGGTTTCATAAGGATTTTGCTGGTCTTCTTTGAAAGGACCCTCTAAATTCCATTTTTAGTTCGAAACTCATTCGGACCGACATTTTGTTAACCGGGATTTCGAGCCAATTCCTATGCAAAAACGCGGATTATTGGTTGCAGAATTGCGGTGCATCTGGGCTTCACCCTGGACACGGTCCAAATATGGCCCCCCCGGAAGAATATGCCCGTCCCCTGGTTTGGCCGAATGTGGAAATTACTTGCCTCCGTCATTGACCAGTGGATCAAGGGTAGCCATGCCGCCGAGGACGTCGTCAGCGAAGCATCCGTTGATGCCCACAATAGCAAACCGCTACGTTGCCCCAGTACGAAATCATGAGGTCCACCCGTGAACAACCACAATCCCAACATCGACGACTTCCTCAAGTTCTACAGCCAGAGTGAGTTGAGCACCAAGAACACCCGCAACTACGATCCCAGGACCTATGTTGAGACTAAACTCGACGCCAAGCTCACGCCGGCAATTCTCAACCCCAAGACTAAACTCGTCATTCTAAGCGGCAACGCTGGCGACGGCAAAACCGCTTACATTCAGAGACTTGAAGCTTATGCTCAGGACCGAGGTGCCCAAAACTTCATCCGGACCGACAACGGCTGCTCCTTTACGCTCGACGGCACTTCCTTCCAGACCCTCTACGATGGCAGCCAGGATTTTCAGGGCGCAAAGAACGACTCCGTCCTCGCCCGGTTTTTTAACGAGTTCGAGGGCGACAAGCCTCCGACGGGCCCCTTCACCAAGATCATAGCCATCAACGAAGGCAAGCTGCGCGATTTCATTCTCAACAAATCCCAATATCGCTGGCTCGGCAGGCAGGTCCATCACTACCTGATCTTGGAAGGCTTCCGTCCCAACGAATCTCTCATTTTCATCAATCTCAACTCCCGCTCTGTTGTCGGCGTGGATGACGCCCCCTGCATTTTCGACAAACTCCTCGACTGCCTGCTCGACGTCGACAACCAGACTGGCTTCTGGAACCACTGCATCCCAGAAAACTGCATCTTCGCCGATCGCTGCTACATCAAGTACAACGTGGACAGCCTCCGCGGCCCGAAAGTCGGCCCCGTTATTCGTCAACGCTTAAAGCGGCTCATACTCGCAGTGCATTTCCGCAAAACACGCCATATCACGATGCGCGACTTGCGCTCCATTCTTTCCTTTGTCTTGTTTAACAAGTCCACCTGTCCTCAGCTCCAGGCCGAAATCCAGGACGGCAAGCCCATCCTCGACCGTTTCTACTACAACGCCATTTTCAATACTCAGGAGGACGATCGCCTTACTCAGATCCTTTCCCAAATGGACGTCGCCTACGTCAGCAACCCCAAGCTCGACAATCTCATCAATTTCTCTGCCCCGGACGACCCCGCTAACCGCAGCCTTTTTCTTACCTCCGAGGTGGCTTCCCCGGCTGACCAGCCACATCTCGAAACGCTCTTCCGTAACCGCCCCGAAGGCACTCTTGACACCGATTCGGGCCGCCAGATCAACGCAAGGCTTTACCATGCCGCCACTCGCCGCAAACTCTACTTCGAAGGCGACGAATCCAAACTCAAGATGCGCGGTCTCCCCATCTGGAAAGATCTCTTGCCCTACCGCCGGTTCGACCGTTTCATGCAGTTCATCGCCACCGGCAACGACCCCGACGCCATGCTCCGCAACCAGATCACCCTCGCCATCAGCAAATCCGAGCGAATCTACAACGAGACCGTCGGCCGCGAAAGCCTCTGCCTCCGGTCTGGCAATTCCCTGCGCGCCGCCACAAAAGCCTTCTACGCATTCGACGCGTCCGATTTCCTCGTTACGTTGGAGGACATTGGCAACCAGGTGGATTTCCTTGAGTATCTCCCTAGTTGCATCTACTATCGCCCACACGACAAATCCGCCACGCTGGAGATTCCCCTCGACTTGTTTGAAGTACTCTGCCGCATCCACGACGGCTATGTCCCCACCGCTAGCGAGATTCAAACGTTCTTTCTAAATCTCGACATGTTCAAACGCCGACTCACTTGCCGACCATCCGACAGCATCATCCTCACCGATGATGACACCAGCCTCTTCAAGATCAAACGCACGCCGGACCTCAAACTCGCGATGACTAAACTGTGAGGTTGCCTTATGCCTATTACAAAAAATCATAAATCCTTCCGCTGGGCCACCCTGATGCCGGTTGATGCAAACAACATCATCCTCGAACAAGCCTTCGCTCGGTTCCTAGTCCTCATCCGCACCAAGGGCCGCCCCATCACCTCGACCACCAAGAATACCCTCTACCCCGAGAACTTGGTCGAGATTGTCAAGGACGACACCACCCACTTCCAGGGCGTCTCTGGTGACCCCCAGCGTGAGCGCTTGCTGGAGCACTGGCTTGCCAGCGACTTCTCCACATGCATACGCGCTGGTATGGGCCGGGGCGGCAAGGAGCGCATCGCCAGCCTCAAGCCCATCCACATGAGCACCATTAAGCTCCTGGACCCGCGCATTCGCAGCCAGGACCGCGACCTCAGTCTCTTCCTCTATAACGTCTTCCGTGAAACCGACCTGATCATCGGCGAAAACAGCCTCCTTCTTCCCTACCTCCAAAAAGGCACTAAACCATTTGGCGATACTGACCTGAAGATCCACGAACCCTCCGCCGCCGCTCTTGATGTTGAAACCCTCTTCCTCCTCCGTCTGCTTGAGCATTTCAAAGCCGATCTGCCTGATAACCGGAAAAAGGTTCCCCCTCACAACTTCCTCTGCCCCGCTCATCAGCAGCTCCTGATCAACGACACGGCCCGGCTCCTCGTGTACAAGGACGTGATTCCCCGTCGCGAGCTGATCCAATACTTGATTTCGCTGTTTTCCTTCCACTCCGCTCTGTACTGCCTCCGCACTTTTTCCCTCGTGCTCAAACTGGTTGACTCGAAGAAGTACCGTTGCTCCAAGTGCAAAGGCATCAAGGCGGACACCCTCCACCTCATGGGCGAGTGCGAGCACCACCCCGATATTTTCGTTGACCTCACTAACGGCCAAAATAAAACCTGCGACGAGCTCGCCAAGCAGAAGGTCGCCAAGCACTACGGCCTCATGTTCCGTTATTTCCGTGCTCATTACGTCCTAAAGAAGCTGGACGAGTTTGCTCAGGTTTCGCGCGGGTCGCTCTACAAGGGCTCTGTCGAAGAAGCCATCGCTTGCCTAAGCGATAAGAATGTCGATGGTTACTTCCTGACTAAACTCAGTGAAGTCACCCAGGTCGACGAAGATGCCGAGCCCGACATGGAAATCAAAGCCATCCAGGACCTCAAGCTCGACCCGCTTGATTCCTTCGTCGAGGTCCTCTACCAGAAGACCTTCAAAAGCCGTTCCCGTAATCACAAGGCGCTCATGGCCTCCCTCTGTGGCCTAAACCGCGAGGACGGCTTCCTGCACGGTGGGCGTGGCAAACGCCGCAAGTACATTCTTGGCAATCAGCTACTCGAAATTCTCGTCCAACTTTTTGTTGTCGGCATCAACAAGCAAGGTGAGTTCATTACCGAACCCAAAACAGTCGCAAGCTTCGTGAAATGGCTCCGCGACCGCTACGGCCTCCTGATCGACACCACTGGCACGCCTAATGACAGCCCTGACGTCGCCCGTGCCCTCGAGCACAATTACAGCGCTCTCAAGGATCGCCTCCGTCAGCTCGGCTTTTTCACCGATCTGTCGGATGCCTCCATCTCTCAGGTCATCAAACCCCGTTTTCCCATTACCGCTGACAACGTTTAACTTATGCCCGACGATCACAACCAACCCGAGGCCTCGGAAGGCAAGATCATTGACTTCATTGATGGCAAGCCCCGACTCGACAACGAATTGGAGCAAGTCCGCCAGAATTTCGAGCGGACGCTCATCGAAGAATACCGCTTCGATAAATCCGATGTGGCAGCGGACTTTCGTATCAGAATTCCGGACGGCTCCCGCTCCGTCTCTCGCACGCTGCCACTCGCCGTCTTCCGCGCCGGTGCCAAAGCTCAGGACCAGGACTCCCTCCACATCCTCATATATATCGCCAAGCCGGGTGTTCAGCCCACCGATGACAAGGGCGGCGCTGGCGAACTCGAAAAGGCTCTCGTTGCTTGCACCAGCGCCGAATTCGCCTGCTGGACCAATGGCGTCGAGACCATTTACTTTCAGAAGAAGAAAGCTAAGTTCGACACCGACATCCTTCCTGTCAACGACTTCCCCCGCAAGGGCGAGGACGCCTCCTCCATTTTCACAACCGACCGCTCCCGGCTTCGCGTTGCCACCGGCACCAACCTACTGAACGCCTTCAAACGGTGCCACGATTTCATTCACGCCAACCAGGGCGGTTCCAAAGAACAGATCTTCTGGGAATTCCTCAAAATCCTTTTCGCCAAGATCGAAGATGAGCAGCACGATGGCCGGCCGCGCTTTGCGATCCGCAATTCGGACGAGCGTAATGCCTCACCCGGCCAGAAGGAAGTCAAGGACCGCGTCGAGCAGCTCTTCCGCGAGGTTTGCGCCCGCAAGGAGTTCCGCCCACTCTTCACCGACACCACCCAGGGCATCCTGTTCAACGACGCGGTTGTTACATTCATCGTTGCCCAACTCGAAAAATATGACTTCATTCACTCCTCCGTGGACGTCAAGGGCGTCGCCTATGAAACCATCGTCGGCCCCACACTCGAAGGCGCCAAAGGTGAGTTTTTCACGCCCAGGAACGTGGTGAAAATGGTCGTAAAGATGCTCGACCCAGGGCCAGGCAAACGCATTTTCGATCCAGCCTGCGGCACTGGCGGGTTCCTAGTTGTGGCCTTCAACTACGTCTCGGAAAAACTCCGCCAAACCGCAAGCAGAACCTGGAAGGCCAAAGAAAAACCAACCCTGCAGGAAGAACGCGCGTTGTTCGCGGAAATCCATGAAACCAGCAAGTTCATCTTTGGTGCGGACTTCAATGCCAACCTCGTCAAAACCGCCCAGATGAACATGGTCATGAACAATGACGGTCGCGGAGGCCTCTTCGCCCTCAACGCCCTCTGGAAACCAACCCACTGGGCTTCCAAGGAAGCGCAGGACATCCTTGAACTTGGGACCATGGATTTTGTTATGGCCAATCCGCCCTTCGGAACCTCGATCAAGGTCGAAGGTGAAGAGGTTCTCGAACAATACGACGTGGCGCATTCTTGGGAGTCGTCGGACAAGCGCTGGACAATGACCGGAAAACTCAAAACCGCCATGCCCCCAGAAGTTCTCTTCATCGAGCGCTGCATTCAGTTCCTCAAGCCGGGCACCGGGCGACTAGGAATGGTTGTCCCGAATGGCCTTCTCGGAACACCCGAAAACGAATACCTCCGCGCGTGGATTTTATCCCAATGCGAAATAATCGCGAGCATACAACTTCCAGTCGAGACCTTCCTTCCTCGAACCGGAACCCAAACAAGCGTTCTCATTCTGCGGCGCCTTTCAGAACAAGAGAAACTCGCTCGGAGTTTTGGCAAGCCGAGCGACTACAACATTTTCATGTGTTCTTCCCGGAGCATCGGAAAAAACAGGCGAGGAGCTCTAGTTTACATTCGTGACGATAGGGGCGTCGAAATCAACAAACGCGACGCATACATCCCTGCTGCCCAACAGACCCTACTCAATTGCTCACCCACAGTCGAGAGTACAGGAAAAGTCCTGGACGACGATCTTTGGGCGTGCGCCTCTCTGTTCAGAGGATGGTCGGAAAACGGCCGGCAGCCGGCGCCTATCCCGCTGCATTGTCAAAGCCCAATAACGGACATCCCTTACCGTTGCAGCGCAATGACAGTCACCCCAAGCCTTGTAAGAGTCGCTGGCTTTCGACTCAATGCCGAATCATATGTCAGCAATGAGCATTATATTCGACTCGAACGCGCCACAAAAAACACAATAGAACTAAAAGAGATTGCAGACGTTTTTACGGTGTACCTCCAGAGTCCCTTATTTGTCCTCTCAGACGATCCTAAGGATGCGGTCACCAAGCCGTTTTTGACCCCTTCCGATATGCAGAAGCGTAACCCTCGAAGGCGTTACGTTTCACTCGTGGCTGACCCACGACTCGCCAAACTGCAGGTCTCTTCAGGGTGGATACTCCTCAGCGGCTCTGGAACGGTCGGCCACGTGACACTCGTTACGAAAGACATGCATGGAACTGTGGTGCGAGGTGACATGCTCCGCGTTGCACCGCGAGACCCAAAATATCGGGGATACATTTACTTTTTTCTACGTTCTAAATTCGGAGACGATTTCTTCAACATGAAGACTTATGGCTCCGTCGTCGAGCACCTACATCCAGAAGAGGTCAAAACGATGAAGGTAGCAAGACCAGGCGAAAAGCTGCTAGAAGAGCTAAACCACGCCCTAGACAAACTCGTGGCTTGCCAAGCGCTGATCAGGCAACACGAAGAGCTTGGGGAAGGTCTTGTTTTGACGGCTGTGGAGAAAGCACTCGGATAAATATATGTTCGAAGTCACCCGCGAATTGTTACACCAGGAAATGGCAGAAGCCGTCTTTGTACACCTGCGCGACTTCCTCCTCGAAAAGCAAAACAACCATTGCCAGCGAGTAGAATTCCTGCCCGTCGAAGTCATGTCAATCGTTTGCGAGCGCATCTCCAAAGATTCCAACCTCCAAAAGCGCCAGGTCGAAGGTTACGTTCTCGCCACCCAGACCACCAATGAACTCGAAATTGAGAGCGGTGCCCTAATCGAAAAGCGTAATCGCGAGCACTTTGGCGTCCTGGTCGCGTTTATTCCCCAGGGCCTACGCCTCCCCGCGGAAGACTCCTACGACATCCAAACTTTCAAAACCTACGACCTTGGCAACGTTCTTCGTGCTCACGTCCGCGCAATGCTCAACGCACTTCCGGCCCCCGGCCAGGAGGTAGCCACCACCGTCCTCAGCCAACCCGCAATCCGCCGCCTGCCGGTGGACCAACAAATCAAGTACCTCCTCGCACTCAAGAACGATGCCGCCAATTGGTACGAAGCCGGCGCCTACCTGTTCCATCTCGGTCTCATTCCCGATCTCGACCTAAAGCAGGACAACTTCCAGACCCGCCTCGACCGCAACTCCAGGTGCGTTGGAGAGCTGACCAATGAAAGCCAGAGCACCCTGTCAGCTTTGGTAGAATTGGCCCAAACCATTCAATTGGATCCCCAGGCCAACAATCTCCGCGAGAATCTCGTCGCCTACCTCCGCTCACGCAATATCGCGGACAGCCAGGCATGGCTCCATGGCATTCTCGCCGACCAGGTCGTATGCTCCGATCTGAACTTTGACAAGTGGAAGTTTGTTGATACCCCCAGCGAAGGAAAGGTCGAGGTCCACTTTGACCCCCTGCGAGACCCAAAAACCAACAGAGTCGCCGAAGGCTTCGAAGACCGTGGCGGCAACCTCATCGCCAACACCAAGGCCCCCATCAAGATTAAGTGGAGAACCTACCCGACTAACTCTCCGGCCCTCGGCCACTTCGTCGTCCTAATCGTGCGGGATACCGACGACGAGGAATTGGGCGCCGAGCTGCTCAAGAAGACCATCAAGAACAACAAGAAGACCGAAACCCGCTCCAAAATCAGTCTTAAAGACATCGAGCTGGCCGACGGCGAAGCTTGCGCCGCGAAAATCATCGTCCAGGCCCGCGACCGCTCCGGTATCATGCTCGATGCTGACGGGAGCGAGCCCTTCTGGATCGAAGGCGGCGAAGAGGAGAAACCGAGCGGCTCCAAAAAGATGGACATCATCCGCAACCGCGCCGAGGCATTTTTCCTCGGCGCCTGCCGCTCCCGCACTAAGATAGAAGTGGACAGCGAAGGCTGGGAGGAAGGGCACCGACCATTCCTCTACCGTCTCAAACTCAAGAGCCGGGACCGCTACCACCTCATCATCAACCCACTCCTCCATGCTATCGAACGATGGACCATTTCCGACCCGAAAAACCTGGGTGCTTGGCAGGGCGATCTCACCAATCGCGGCGCGATGGAACTTAATGATCTCAAGCCTTTCCCGCTCGCCGTCTCCGATCTCGCCACCTTCTCCCAGTTCCTCCAAACCCGCGTCGCTCTCTTCGAGAGATTAGAAGAGAAAGACCCCGGAAATGGCGTTGTCGAGATTTTCGATCTCCGCGACTTCACTCCCGAAATCATGGCCTATGCCAACGCGTTTATTGAGGTCTTAGCCGAGGTCCAGACCAAGCTCAAAGTCGCCAAAGGCGACGGTCAGGTCAACAATATTCTCAGTGCTTCCCACAAACTTAGTCGCCTTGATACCATCCACCTGAAGGTCGGCGACTCCGAAGGCGTGGACCAGCTCCTCCTCCTCGCTCCGACCCACCCCATCAAGCTGCTCTGGCTGCTCCAATACCAGCAACTGCTCTACTCCTGGGCCGATCGGCTCAATGGAGTATCCGAAAAGGACGCCGTCGCCATGGTCAGCCGCGAGGCGCACCAACGCATCAACTCCCTGAACATTCCCTCCGTCCTCGCGTTCCAGAACGACGACATCTACGTCAACTCTGACAACCTCGACCTTTACTGGAGCATTCTGCCCAACGGCAAGACGCCCGATGTCCGTAAAGCCGTTAGCATGTTGCAGCGCCTCCTCGGCTTCAGGCTCAACGCCGGCGACATTACCGTCATCACCGCGCCCCACATCGCTGATCGCGTCTGGCGCTATCTCAAGCATCATCCGTACGTTTCAACGCTGCGCATCAACGTCATCAACCCCGGCGACGGCCTTCTCGTCCTCAACGCCATTCGCCTGATCCAAAGGGGCGACGACTTCAAAGACCTTAATTACGATGTCGCCTTCTACGCCGACCAACGCTACGAGATCATGGGCAGCGCCTTCGACGAAGTTACAGAGGGAACAACTCTGTCCGAAGGCGCACAACCGGACGTGGACGAAGAACTCCTCAAACCGAATAAGAACCCCCTGTTCCCGAAACTGACCTTTTCTAAACGCAAACTAACCGAAGGCGACTGGCACAGCACCGAGTTTCGCGAGGCGCACATCACCATCCTTATAGACCGATTCTCCACGAAGGTTCTCACTCGCCAAAGCCAGCCGCCCCCGGGCAGCTTCTGCCTCCATAACCTGCTCGCAGAGTACCGCGCCGATTTCGATGTCAAAGGCGACTCCGCCACATGGTCCCGAAAAGTAATCCCGAACCAGAACCCGGAACTGCAACCTGGCGCATCCTGCGCCCGAGCCCTCTTCCAGTCCATTGACGGTCTCACTCGACTCTCAGCCTCCTTCTTCGACTGGGGCAACTCCCTCGACAAGGTGCCCGCCATCCAGTTGGAGCTCTCCGACACCGATAAACACCTCATCAACCACATCCACGAGCACTCGGACTGGGTCTTCACCATTGACCGCAACTTCGGGATTGAATACTTCGACAACCCGCGCGCCGGCGGTGGCGCCGTCCGCAGCTACCTCATTGATTACACCCCGGAGTTCCTCGACGGCCTCGGCCATCGCCTCATCATTTCCACTTTCTGGCTTTCGGAAATCGAAGGCATCATTTCTGATGGCCTCAAGAAAATGGGGATCCCTGGCACCGGCTTCCAAGCCTCGCAGATTCTCGACGTCCTGAAATCCATCTCCGGCCGGCTGGCGCTAAAACTCATCAACAATCCCAAGGACGCCAAGGAAATCATTGGCCTCGCCCTCACCCGGCTGCTTCTCCAAGAGGGGGGAGACCTCAAGACCGGCATCCTTATCCCGGTGGATTCCCACATTGATCTATTCGCCGATCACAAACGCGAGTCGGACGAAGCTGACATCCGCATCAAGCGTAGCGACCTCATCTACGCCTTCGTCAAGAACGGCAAGCTCGTTCTGCGCCTGATCGAAGTCAAATACCGCACCGGTAGCGATGCCCCCAGCGAGGATCAGTTGCTAAGGGACGCGATCGCCCAGAAGAATGCGGACACTCGCAAGGTCTTCGAGGCTCGCTTCGTCCCCAAACCCGTCGGCGACCGGCTCGACCGCGAGCTGCAGAACAAAGAACTCGCCAACCTCCTCCGTTTCTACTTCGAGCGTAGCCGACGCCATGGCCTCATGGAGCCATCCCCCAAAGGAGCCAGCGCCATATCTCAGGCCATCCGCCAAGTTGAGGAGGGCAACTTTGACGTTGAGTTTGAGAACGCCGGTTACATCTTTCACACTGCGGGTGTCAGCAAGCAGCCTGAAGACTACAAGGGCAACCAAATCTTCATCATTGGCCGGGAACGCATCCTAACCCTACTGGGCATTGAGGAAGATCCAACGGAGCCACCTCCAACGCAAGCAGAAACACTCCCGGCTCCGAATGCCGTTGTACCCGTCACGCCACCATCGCCGACGACTCCGGCGACACCCCCAAGTTCGCATGCGTCGTACCCGCCACACAAAGCGACAATCCTGGGCACCATTGCGGAGTCGTCGAAGAATGAGCCGCCCGCTCAAATCGCCGAACCGGCCCCTTCGCCATTTGTGTACCCGACCCCACTAAAGCCGGAAGCCAAGTCTAGGACTACGCCGCAACCGCCGCCGGAATCGGGCCAACTCCGCCTGCGCATCGGCATCAACTCGGAAACCGGCAAGCCCATCTTCTGGGATCCCACAGCCATAGCACCCAAGAAGCTTACGAATCAGCACATCTTAATCGTTGGCAAGAGCGGCGCCGGCAAAACCCAGACCACCAGCTCTTTTCTCTGGGAGCTCGCCAAGGCCAAAGTGCCTTCCATCATCTTCGACTTCCAAGGCGAGTACATTTCCGGCAAGCTTGCAAACGCCGACGGAAAGTCCTTCCTCGATTGCGCCAACGCCAAAGAACTCGACGCCGCCAACGGCATCCACGTTAATCCGCTTGAACTCCCCGTTGACCCGCACACTGGCAAGAAGCAGACCTACCTAAAGGTTGTTTACCAGGTTGCCAATAGCCTCGCAAAGATCTTCGGGCTCGGCGACATTCAGCACGCCATTCTACGCGATGCCATCAGCCAGGCGTTCGCCGTCGCCGGCTTCGCACCCAACAAGCCGGAAACCTGGCAACTGCCGCCTCCGAGCTTCTCGTCAGTATGGAACATCCTCAAGCAGATGGAGGCCACAGTCGGCGGTAATGTCCGCAATCTCAACCTCCGTGTTCAGCCCCTTTTTGAAACCGGCATCTTCCTCGATGGCCCCGATCCCCATGGATTCGAAGCGATACTGAAAGAGACCCACGTTCTACGCCTTTCTAACTTGGCCACGCCCGAGCTAATGGTCGCAGTCAGCCGCTTCGTCCTCCAGAAGATCTACGCTGACATGCTCGCCAAAGGTCCCACGCAGGCCATGCGCGTTTTCGCCGTTGTGGACGAAGCCCACAAGCTTTCTTACGAAGAGACGCTCACGGAGCTCATCCGGGAAGCACGTAAATACGGCGTCGGCATTCTTCTCGCCTCCCAAAGCGTCAAGGACTTCGACCGAGTGGTCTTCGACATGGTCGGGACTAAGATCGCCCTCCAACTCGAAGGCGAGGACGCCAAAGTAATGTCCGAGAACCTCGGCCTGGTGGACAAATCGGAGCGCGACATCGCCCGCCAGATGATCCTCAACCAGGCCCCACACACCGCCCTGGTACGCAGCAACCACTTCGAACCTTACATCCAGGCGAGAATCACCCCTTTCTACGAGAAGGCCGGAGACAAGGCCGTCGCGGCCAAACCGGTACCCAAGCCTGCTGTCCAATCATTCGACGGCAAGTACCGTCTCGAAGAAAAGCTCGGTGATGGCGCATCCGGCACCGTTTACCGGGCAGTGAGCCTCGAAGACGGCAAGACTTACGCCGTCAAGGTGCTCGTTTCCACCGGCAGCCCACAGCTCGAAGCCCAGTTTCGGCGTGAGCTGGAAATCCTCCAGAAACTGGCTTACAAGGACAATGTCCTGGCCGTCTGTGATTTCGTCCGCGAGGGCGACAAGCAGTACCTCGTCTTGGAGTACGCTGATGGCGGAAACCTCCACGACTTCGTCACTAAGCAAGCCTCCGGCAAACTCGACATCCTCGAGACCAAAGCCATCACCATTGGCCTCGCCAAGACCCTTCAAAGCATCCACGAAGCCCAAATCGTTCACCGTGACCTCAAACCTCAGAACATACTCCGAGTGAACAAAGTGTGGAAAATCGGCGATTTCGGAATCTCTAAATACCTTGGCCGCCCCATCACCGCAGTAACCCTCCAGGGTGCCCACACCCCCCATTACTCATCCCCAGAGCAAGTTGCTGGCGTCCAGGCCGCTCCTGCCGCTGACATCTTCTCCTTTGGAAAGCTCTGCCTCTTCATGCTCGAAGGCAAACCGGATCCCGACCTCATCAAGTACGTCACCAGCAACCCGATGAAGAACCTCATCGAGCAATGTCTCGATAACAACCCCGACAAGCGCCCCTACAACATGGCCGAAATCGCCGATCGCCTTAAGTACGTTTGATAGCACTCTAAGGATACTCCCATGGACACTAACTTCGCACTCCTAATACCTTACGCCATATTTTTGGTTATCCTCGGGTACCTCGCCTCCAAGGGTAAGGGGTTCAATTGGTATCTGATTGCTGACCGAAAGGTCGGCCCATTGGGCCTAGGCTGTTCTATCGCGGTCGGCTTCTTTGATGGTTTCATTCTCGTAACCTAAACCGGCTTCGTTTACAAATTAAGGATACTCCCATGGACACTAACTTCGCACTCCTAATACCTTACGCCATATTCTTGGTTATCCTCGGGTACCTCGCCTCCAAGGGTAAGGGGTTCAATTGGTATCTGATTGCTGACCGGAAGGTCGGCCCATTGGGCCTAGGCTGTTCTATCGCGGCCGGCTTCTTTGATGGTTTCATTCTCGTAACCTACACCGGCTTCGTTTACAAATACGGTTGGCCTGCAATCTCGCTGTTTATCGGAATTGTTCTGGGGTTCATCCTCTTCTCCGTCTTCACCGCCCGCTTACAGCGCGAGGCCAGAGACAATGGCTACTTTGGCATGTCCGATTACTTTGAGCGTCACTACGGCAAGCCAGCCGCCAAACTCGTCTCGTTCTACAACGTCATCTTTTATGTCTCCCTGCTGCTCATCCAATTCATTTTGGGTGCCACCATCCTCCAGGGATTAAGCGGACTTTCCTACATCACCTGCATCTTCATAATCGCTTTCTTCCTCCTGTCATATACCATCACGGGTGGCTTCCGCGCCTCGATTACGACCGACATCTTTCAGTGGGTCCTAATCCTCTTCATCCTCGTCTTCCTACTGCCTAAACTGATATCCCCGGCTAACGCGAAGACCGTCCTTGCGCACTCGGATCTCTCCAAATCCGGCGCCGATGTCGTTGGATTCCTGATTATCGGCAGCATGGGCATTTTCTCCGCCCCGGAACTTTGGCAACGTTGCTTTGCTGCCAGAGACACGCGTGCGGTCCGCGGCGGCCTACTCGTCGCCGGCATAACGCTGCCTTTCGTTGGCGTAATCCTCGCAGGGATCGGATTCGCCGCCTATGCCCACTTCCCCGGCCTCAACCCAGAGGACGCTCTAGTCAAAGTATTCCAAAGCCTCTTACCGAGAGCCTGTCAGGGCCTTGGAATGCTTCTCCTCCTTTCTGCAATCCTCTCCACGGCGGATACAGCGCTGTTCGTCATCGCGCCAACGGTGGTCCTCAACATTCTCGAAATCAGGAATGAACGCACGACAAGGCGTATATCAGCAAGCATCGTCATCGCGTCAGTCACACTTGCCGCTATCTCGGGGTGGCTGTTTAAAGATGTCCTTAAAGTCGCCTTTGCGCTCGCTGGAATGAGCGTCGGCCTTTTCCCAATCCTGCTCGGCGGATTGCTCTGGCGTCTCCATCCAAAAGTCGTCCTTTGGAGTCTCGTCCTTGGACTCGTGTCAGTTATTCTTGTGACGATTTTGGCCAAAGCCGAGCCTAGCATCTCTGTGATTTCGCTGCCGGTTGTTCTCCTCACTCTTCTCGCCGGCTCCCTCTGGGTCCGTCTTAAGTCTTGCAAGCAAAGCGCCTAGTAGTTAACCTTGCCCACGACATGTTTATGAAACCGAAGATTGTGCTCGCGCGCTGCCCCATTGACGATGCCCGCATCGCCGCTGACCAATGGAACATGCCTCTCGATCTCCTCCTCCTCGCCGACTCCGTGGACTCCCGCTGCGACGTCGAAATTCTGGATGGCACCATCCTAGGGCCGCGACTCCTCGACCGTCTTTCGGCAGCGGGTGCAGATGTTCTCGGTCTTACCTACACAGCGCTCTCCTCCAAATCGCTCGCTGCCATCGCGGCCCAAGCAAAAAAACAAGGAACGCTGGTCATTGTCGGCGGCCAACCGGCCACAGCGGCTGGCCCCTCGCTCGCGATGGAACCCATTATTGACGCGGTGTGCATCGGCGATGGCCAACCAACCCTCCAGGCCCTGTCGCGCCAGCTCGCTGACGGAACCATAGACCTCCACCAAGTTCCAAATCTCCTCCTGAAGACAAATCATGGCCTGGCTCGAACGGAAACGGTCCTCGAAAACGTCTGGGAACAGAAGATGCCCCCGCGCGATTTCGGCGGCATCGATCCTCAACAATACTTGGCGGAGTACCGCGGCACCAACACCCTCATCAACATGACCGGCCAGCGGGCTGCCAACCTTTTCTCAAAACGCGGCTGCAAGCGGCGCTGCTCATTCTGCGCCCGTCAGGACAAGGGCTTCCGCAGCCGCGATCCCGTAACGGTTGCGCAGGAAATCCGCTACCTTCTGGACAACTTCGGCGTGGATTACATCCTCGACACTAGTGACACATGGGTGGACGGTCCCTGGATGGACGCGTTCTGTCATCAGCGCAAAGAGAGACTCATCGACGACATCAAAATGATGGTCTTCGCCGACGCCAGGGACATCACACATGAAATCGCATTTGCGCTCGCTTCTTGTGGCGTGGACAGCGTCCTCCTCGGCATCGAATCGGGAAGCGAACGTATCCTCCGCTGCAACGGCAAGTTCATTTCTCGCCGGGCGATAATTCAGGCTGTTGACGACCTCGTACTTGCGGGCATCAAAGTCTCATGTTCCTTCGTCCTGGGCCTCTTGGACGAAGATGAGGCATCCTTGGACGAAACCGTCTCCCTAACGTGCGAACTGCACGCAAAGCCCGACGTCCTCTGCTACGGCAACATTATCATGCCCCTTATGGGAAGTTGGCTATGGAAATCCACTTTCCCTGAGGACCGCCAGTGGCCGTCGTTCATCACCAGGGCTCTCGACTACGACCTAGAAGCGGCCCGAGACCTTTACATCTCCGAGGCCACCAAACTCCCCGGCGGCCGGCACATCCTTCAACAAGCCTGCGAGGAAATCCTCGCTTCCTGCCAACTCCCAATAAAGGAATATGCCCGATGAAAGCGAAAGATGTTCCATCTAACAACCCCAACCCGGACACCAGCACGCCCCTGCAGGATCCATCCGCCATCTCACAGCGCCTGAAAGACCACTATCGGGCTGGCGTTCTTTCTAGCTTCTCCTCATTATCCAAACCATCTGCTAAGTTCCTCAAAGCTCAGCACCTCCGTTGCGAGGAATACTTCATGCTCGCCCGATTGGCTACCAACTACAATCTGCATACCGACCTTTTAACCGAGTCCGCCGAAAAGTGTCGACTGCTTTTCGCAGCAGGCAAATATGTGAAAGAGGCCGGTGAATTTCTTTATGCCGCGCTGTGTCTACGGCCAATGACGGCTGAGGAGAGGGACTTAGTTGATCGCGCGTTTGAATCACTTTTATCAGGCGTGCAATCGCCATCGCCGCGCATCGTTGAACAGTGTGTCTCCGTATTCGGTTTTGTCCTCGAAAAACTCTCAAGCAAACAGCGCCGCCCACTCAATGCTGCCATCAAGGCCCGACTTGAGCTAAATGATCTCACACCTAACTTAACGACCATTGTAAAAAGTACGTCAGCCTATTTAGCCCAACTGACGTCCCTTGACGAGGCCTTCAGGTTGAGCGACGAAAGCATCCAGCACGGGAGGGTCATCAGCATTCACTCAAGTAAGGGCGGCGTTGGAAAGTCCACCGTTGCCATCGCGCTTGCTATTAACTTGGCTCGCTGCCCCGATAATAAGGTCTGCCTGGTTGACGCTGACGACGAAGGCCCCGCACTGGAGTTCTACCTGCCCACAACCCGCCCTGGCAGGAGCAAGGCCGTTCGATTCGTAAACTGGTTTACGTCTCCTTCAGCTTATAAATGGTTCCCAGATGAAATGCTTCTGCCCATCTCCGACGGAGACCCCGCCTGGAAAGATCGCCTTACCCTCGTGCCAGGTTCCATCATTTCCTCTGATATTCAGAAATTGGATCAAGCCCAGGGAGCGGAACGGAGCGAGTTAAACCAGCGCCGGATTTGTTCGCTTGCCAAGCACCTCATTACGGAGAAGAAATTCTCGCACGTGATTTTCGATACCGCCCCTGGCATGGCTCACCTTGCACTCGACATCTTTCTAAGCACAATAAGACTCAACGGCTGCATGACAGTAGTGTTAAGGCCTCGGGCACCCGATATCATCGCCTTAGCGACTGAAGAAGCCTGGCTTACCCAAGCTTGCCTCAGCGATCGTCTGGCCGTGGTGGTGGACTTTTGCGAGGCAACCACTGCGGCATTGCTAAAAAACACCGAGCTCCTGATTCCTGCCCTTGAAAATACGCCAATAATTGCTGCTTATATGGATCGTTCTCCGGAATTGACACCCGCGAGAATCGCTGCCCTCTTTAGACAAAATTGGAATCGGCTGAAGAATAGAGTTTGTTTCCTTCCCCACCGAGAGACCCTTGTGCATGCCGCCGACATTGCTCCAAATGCAACATCGTCGAGCACCCTCGCCCAGATCATCGCTGCCGACCAACATTCCACAGGAATGTCCGAGGCGCTAATGAGAATTATACGCATGTTCGCGAACGACTAGGCTCATGAGCACTCAAATCGAACGAACCCTAAGCCACTTTTCATACGAGGCGTGGAACCATGAAACGTCTTGGTCCAACGCTTTCGGCAAACCAATGGGCGATTTATGGCTGCAGGATAAATTAGACCTCCTCGCGAGGCATATCTCTACGCTGCCACTAAGCAGAGGGGGTAACTACCTCGAGCCCCTCAAAGATCTCTCAAATAGCACTATTTCCATACTCGGGGGTAGACTTTCACCACCGCTCAGGGAACTTGTAGGTCTCTGCATTGAGCACAACTACCCACTCCCTGCTGTTCGCCTGAACATGGATAGCAACGCGGAGCCGTGCGGACCGATTGTCGTTCGGCACAGCCTTTCACCCGAGTGGATCCGGCATTTTCTCGGTGCCTTCTACGAGCGCAAGGAATTCGAAAAAGCCCTCGCCGGACGAAAATTCTTCCCATACGAGAATAGAGACCACTTGGTTCACACCCTGATTTGCCTGTTCATAGGAGAGGTCGCCCTTGGTATGCCAATCGAAAAAAGGCTACGAGACGCCGTCTGCGGAAGCCGCGCGACTCGGGGCTCTTGCCGTCCGATCACCCTCTTTGGGGCTCTGGCTGAAATGTATCGGGCGCAGCATTCGGACTGGTTTGACAGCCCAATGCTTGATACCGAGCCGGAAGTCTGGCTCAGGCGAGCATGGATTGCGATAGCGCTTTGGCATGACGCCGGTTATGACACAGCCACATGGTACCTGCTGACCGCAAGGGAATTTCGACACTGTCAAGCGGTTGACCGAATTATGCCGGCATTCTGGGAACAATTTGCTGAGATTCTGGGATACCTAGTTACGGAAATCGGAATACTCCTCCCATCAGACCTACAACAGGCCATGATAAGGGCACAGCAGGACTTCCTGGCCCAGAAAAGCCCTTATGAGGTTCTTTGGCATCTTGAAGGGTGCAATGACCAGGACCCCCGCACCCGTTCTTGGGGGAGACTCCACGCACTATTCTCTGCCCACGAGTTTCTTAATTGCATGGCCCCGTCTGAAAGGCAGCGTCCGGACGTCAAGCATATCGCCGCTGCAATCGCGGAGCACCACGAGCAAGTGCACCTATCCGCCGACAGCTTGGACTGGGATGCGCTTTGGTCGAACTTCGAGCGCAATCCACTCGCCGCCTTGCTCGCATTTACGGACTTCCTTGCAGGCTTCGAGCGCGTCAAGGTGACAGGAGCCTCCCCCTTCATCACGCCCGATATCGGCAGTAGTGCCGCCCGTATGTCATTCGACCTCGACATGAATTCTGCGCCGCTTTGGACTACTCGGGACCCAAATCGCGGCCTAACTTTCTTCCGTGGCAGGCACAACCAACGACGGTTCCCCGACCGGTTTTCCCTATGGGCAGCAATCGATAAAGCAGATGATGATCCCCCCAAGAAACCATCTCCGCTGGGTGGCCGTCACTGCAAAATTGGCGGATGTATGAACGTCACGCCGTGATTATTTTGATCTCCAGCCAGTCGAAAGCATCCCGCACTTCGTTGTAGGGGACGTTTCGGACGGCTGGCGGCGACTTTCTGCCCATTACTAAGCAATCAATCGAGAAAACTCTGGGTCACATCAGATGCGATGCTTAAGCACACCGTTGCGCTTGGCCACCTCCGGAAGTCGAATGAACTTGCGAGCGATGCTCGTAACGATAATAAACCATCGGCATCGAAAGCCTAATTAGGTTAACACTGATTCGATAAAGGTCTGTGCCGACGCTATAGCTTGAAATATATCTGTCCGATAATCTTCATTCATCCAGACCCGAGCCACCCGAGATTCACCAAGCTGCCGCAGGAATTCTTTTTCCCTGCCCTTCAATCCTCTGTTTCTTGCGGACCATACCAGACGATTATAGGCCAGCCAGACTGACTTCTTGGGAGGCACCTCCCCGGCTGTTTCCGCAAACCAAAATGGGACGATTATAGGCCAGCCAGACTGACTTCTTGGGAGGTCTGGCCGTTTCGGATGGTGTTTGGTGGTCAACAGCATCAACTTCCCTGTACCCTGTTGTTGGTCACTTCGGTTGAGAGGGTTTGGTGTTTCCTACAACTTCATTATGAAAAACAATCCGAAATAAGGTGGGCGGTTCTCACCGCCGTGATTGTGTCCAGGGATGGGATTTCCGTTGAATGAAATGTTGAGCAACATACATTCATCGCCTTCCCCTTGGAAACCATATCCATCTCGGGCTCCCTTTCCCCAAGGAAGCGAACCGGAAGGAGTATGAGCACCATCGTCAGGAATGTCCTTCCGCCCCCCCTGTTCCCATAAACGTGACCACTTGCCCACTGCCATGGGGACTCGATCCGTAAGATCCTTGCCGCCCTTGCTGCCATCTAGGTTTACCCAACCCTCCGGTGGTATGACCTCGACGATTTCGCCCGAGGCACTATCACGACGAAGGTTACCTTCATCTGGAGCCCACATCAGAACAGTGCCCTTGGGCACACCGAATGGAGTGGGGACTGGCGTCGGTTGAGTGTAGCGATCAAATAGTTCACGACACTTCGGAAAAGCCTTTAAGGTATGCCAGTAGGACCATACTCTGCACTGTAAGGGGCCTGAGTCAATAGTCACTTGTCCTTTGCGTAATTTATCGACTAGGTCCAGAACCTGGTCAATGCCCGTGACGTAAAGCGCCCCCGATGGGTTCACAGCACCGCCGAGGAGGGAGGTTTCGATGGAGCAATCTTGACTCGAAAAGAACTCCCTCGCTTCTCTGCTAAACTCGCCTCCAACCCTCCAGAACAAGCCAACGGCGTTTATTGCAGCAGAAATTTTCTCGTGTGCCTGCTGCATATGGCTGTTGCAGGCAACCCGAATGTATAGGGATTGACCGTAAAACACCTGAACTGCGTAGTGCGAACCGTAGTCATCTAGAAACTGCCTCATGCGCTGGTCGGGATCTGAGATATCCTCGGCCTCGGGTGGAGTGTTCCAACGAATCTGCTCAGAAGCTATTTGATCTCCTGGACTTGTTGACTCTGCTCGCAGATAAAAGATGATTTTTGAGCTCGTCTCCAGTCTGGCCCTTTCGTAAGCAGCCTTGGCGCTCGCTATGCCAAATCTGGCCGAAAATGCTATAGAAAGATTTGTGGCCTCTTCTTCTACGGTTGTTGATTGAAACACGGCCATTTGGGAGCTCAGAAGATCATTCCGTTTGGGAACCTCGGTCGAGGGAACGAGACTCGCTGTTCCCGGACGAGACGGACGAAACGGCCCTCTTGGCGCTTCTTGGGGAAACAGAGCGTCATCCACGATGTATCCGTCTCCAGGCAGCACCTGAACAGCTTTCCCTGGTTGGAGATTGATAGTATGTTCTCGGTAAGTGAGGTTCCAGTAATTAAGATTAAGCATATGTTTTTTCTGATTGAGGCTGATTTGACCGAACGACCCGACACTTCGCCTGGTCAGTAATTCGACATGCGACATGCGAATTCGTTCAATTCCGAGGTCAGGAGTTGCTTATTTCCTGCTGCCGCCCCGATTTCAGCCGATACCCCACGGCCCCATCGCTACCGGAGTCGACCGCACCACCCAGGACCCAGGGCCTCAAAAAACTCTGAAAAAAACAGTAAAAGCCGATGACGCCGACCCTTTGAAAAAGGAATCGAAGTCGCAAGTCGTCGACTCCCAGGCCGCTAATCTTAAGATTGAGCAGCGTAGGAGATTGGGGCATGGCCCCGAAGGATCCAGATGTCCAGGTCTCCGGATTGACTAGTGATCTCCCTGGCCTT
This sequence comes from Verrucomicrobiia bacterium, assembly GCA_963664225.1. Lineage (GTDB taxonomy): Bacteria > Verrucomicrobiota > Verrucomicrobiia > Limisphaerales > UBA1319. The sequence goes on along the minus strand of OY760937.1, from coordinate 3,797,673 downwards.
CTCAATGGCCTTAATCCGATCCTGCATGTACCCCTTTTGGATTTCGAAATTAGAGGTGGATCCGTTACTCCTATATTCAAAGCTGGAGATTTCGGATTCCTGTTGGCTCAGTTACTTGGAATCGGCAGACCGGGAAACACTTCGAAGTAAGGCTGGCCGGGAAGATTATTCTTCCATTCGTTGGTGGATAGGTTGGATCGGTGGCCCCACAAATCCCATAGGCGCGCGGTATCGTCGTAGCTGCCTGTGACCACCCAACGGCTATCCGGACTAAACGCCACAGCGCTATGGCGATCCACTTATCCGCTTGGCACAAACGAAAAGGTGCCATACCTCCAGATGGCTGGGCAAGTTTCTACTCCACGCCGCCATCAACACCCTCTGCAGGGTCTGACATTCTATCTGTTGGTGGGCACCCGCTACGTAGATGTGGCCAGTAAGCCATGATTACGGCGCGGGTTATGGGTGAGTATAGATTACAACGGATGCTATTCCTTCACCTTGCGTCAAGTGGAAGCTCCTCTACCGGCTTCGCGATTAGGTCGAGAACCTGGAAACCGCGACTCCCAGGCGATCCGGGGACGCCGAGCCTTCCCGGATCGCCTTGTCTTCCGGAATTTGATGACTTTTTGATTGGGCCGAAGTTAGATTTGCGGCCAAGATGTCCCTTACCTTCTGCACCCCCGCTGCCTAGTTCACCCGAGCGTAACTCGGTTAAATTGTATCCGTCAGGCGAAGTGGCAATAGGCAATGTGGGGCTGGCCTGATTAGATTGGCGGCGTGAAAGGCGAATATGGCAACTTTCAGAAGTCACCCGCAACAAGGCATCGGTTACTTGGGCAACTGTGCGAGCGCTTCGGGATGTGCCTTGGCCCAGGCTTTTGGGGTAATGGTTGGCACCTCACTTTGCTGCATGTTGGGGAGGCGGCTGAGCACATCACGCAAATAGAGGGCCGGATTGATTTTATGGCGATGACAACTGCCCAGGATCGAGTAGATCACGGCGCTTCGCCAGCCCGCCTCGGGATGGCCAATGAACAGGAAGTTCTTTTTCCCAATGGCCGTGGGCCGAATTATGTTCTCGATCGGATTATTATCAATCGCCACCTCCCCGAACTGGGCATATTGATTCAACTCTGTCCACAAACCCCTGGCATAATGGATGGCCTTGCCCAGAAGGCTTTGGGGCAAAATCTTGGGCTCGATTTTCTCCAGCGCCCTTCCAATGCGCGCGAGCACGGGCTTGGCCTCCGCAGCCCGCACGGCTTCCCGCAGGTTGGGCCCGGCCTTCTGCTGGCTCAGACGTCGTTCAATCTCATAGAGCAGGCTGATTTGCTTCAAAAACCAGGCCGCGTGCCGGTCATGATCCTTGGCCTTATGGAAATATCGCCGGCAATGGGCCCAGCAACCGATCAGGGTCCAATCCTCCCGTTCCCTAGCCAAAGATTGATAGACGCCATAGCCATCGCATTGGAGCTTGCCCTTGAAAGTCTCCAGAAACGCCTTGGGTCCTTCCCGGCCCCGGCTGGTCTTCCACTCGAAAATCACATCTCCGCCTGGCTGGCCATACACCCAGAAGTATCCCGTGCAACTGCGCCCGGGCACTTCCCGGTCCAGATATTGAATGGGGGTCTCGTCGGCTTGAAGATATTTGGCGGCGCGCAGTCCAGCGGCCATCTCGCGATAGACCGGCAGGAACCAATCGGCCAGGCGTTCGGTCCAATCGACCATTGTCTGCCGGGCGATGGGCACCCTGTGTCGTTCCCGGAAGATCTTTTCCAGCCGGTAAAAGGGCAGATGATCTTCAAAGCGGCTCAAAATCAAGTGGACCAGCAAGCCCACTCCCGGCAGTCCTTTTTCGATCAGCCGGTTGGGCAGCTCCGCGATCAGAACCTCCCTGACCTCGGGCAACGAGGTCATTGCCAGGGCCAACGCCAGCGGCGGCAGCTTGCCTTCCGGTGTCGTGAGCGAAATTTCGGGGGCCGGGGCCGCCGCAGTCCGACGCACAAACTTTGGCCGCGTAATTTCCCTCCAGAAAAACCGGCCCGGCTCATAGTCCAATTCCCGTGTGATCAGCTGGTCAATCTGGCGGAACTGGTCCGGGTTGGCTTTCACCTCGTCGGGCAGCAGCACCACCTTTTCAATGGGCAGATTCTCCGGAATCCCCGAACGGGCCGGTTTGCGATTTGTCGTGGCTTTGGAAGCCGGGGCGGATTGGACCGGGGTGGCCGCAACCGGGGCGGAGGTTCCTGCCAGTCCGCTCAAGAGCAGAAGCAGTTGGTTGGGATCGAGGGTCTCGTTTTTGGGTGAACCAAAATACTGGCGGATCAGGGCATCGATTTTCTGGCGCAGGAGCTTGTTCTCGCTGGACAGAGACTGCACCTGACTTTCGAGCTGACCAACGGCCTGGAGGACGACACCGCGGAAGGACTCGGGCATCTGAGCCAGAAGTTCGGGAGTCAGTGACGGTGCTGGATTCATTGTTATTACTCATAACAATATAAATTATTATGTCAATAGTTATACGCAATTTATTTTAAGAATCTTTCAGTTTCGCCGCCAGTCTTTGCGTGCGCGGATCTCCAATCCGTTGACTAACGCGCTGAGTTCCTCGGCGCGCAAGTTTGCCTGCAATCCCTCCCCTTGTGGCCAGGTAAATCGACCCCGCTCCAAACGTTTTGTGCTGACCCAAAGTCCGCTGCCGTCCCAGTAAAGGGCCTTGAGACGGTTCCGGTGTTTGTTGGTGAACAAAAAAAGATGGCCCGAGAGAGGATCCTGACGCAAGGACTCCTGGACCCAGGCACACAGCCCGTTAAAGGACTGGCGCAAGTCCATCGGAGCCAGGGCAACGAAGATACGTGTGGCGGCAGTGGGCGTGATCATGAACGCGCCCCAAGCCAGGGTTGCAAAAGTCGGTCGGCCAGGTCCCCAGTCAGGCGCACCGCGGTCCCGTCGGCAAAGGTGATTTCCGCAGCCCAAGGCGAATTTCCCAGCAGGGAAGCCAGAGGGACTTCCTGCAGGCGTGGCAGTGCGGGTGGTTCCACGGCGGTGGGCACCGGGTCTCTGAGCCACCTCCCCAATGTGGACAATCCGATGCCATACTCAGAAGCAAAGGCGCGCCGCGTCAATCCACTCTGGTGATAGCGAAGGATCCATTGGGCACGTTGTTCACATGTGGTTTGCGGAAATCGATTTGAGGATGCAGTTCGGTGCTTCACGCCCCCCATTTAACCACTTCAGCCCGGCCATTGCCTATAGCCACTTCGCCTGACGGATACGTTAAATTAAACCTCATCCAGGCAGAGAACGGGGTGATTTGCCAGCGATGTTCCATGTTATCGGTATTAATTTGTTTTGGATAACAATTGCATCCAGCCGCGTGGGGCCTTCATGCCATCCCCACACCCCGCACCAAAGGGCAAGCCCTCTGGACATCTCTCGTATTTATCCCCCATCGCCAACACTGCGAGCGTTTGCCCTTTCCCCTTCAAAGCATTGCAGACTTGGCTTCCCCCCAGGGGCTCCCTTGCGAGCTTTCCTGCGCCACCACTCCACTTCGCTGATTGGGCCTTCCGCTGATCCGCGACCCAAGGAAACCCCGCGCGGGCGGAATTCCCAACCGCTCCGTTGCGTTTCTGGCTTTGGAAACTCACAAGCGAGCCGGGACCCAACCCCGTCGTGTTCGTCGGCGATCTTTCGATGATTTCTGATTTATGGCTTCAAGGCATCGCCGATGATCCACTCCACCCAAATAGTGTGAGGCGGATTCTTCAAATCCCCTTCCCCTCCCTTTGTTGTCATGGTCTTCAGGTCTTTTTCGCATCGGCTCTCCGGTCCTGTTCCATCGCCCTCACGGTCCCGCTTCCATCACGGGGCCTTCGTGGTGCCCTCTGAAGACTACTCCCACGGGCCGCCCTGATTCGCGGGCCATGGGTGTGAAGGGCGATAGACCAGACCGAGCAGCACGAGCTGTAAAAAAAAAGACCATGAATACCAATCCAAAAAACAAAAATACGTTCAGGGCTCCGAGCCATCCCGAGCAATTGAGCGGGAACACCCAGACAACCTCACGCGGTTATGCTTATGACCATATCACCGAGCGCATTGTTTCACTGCTGGAGCAAGGCACCGTTCCCTGGCACAAACCATGGAAGGCGCAAACCGGCTTGCCTCGTAATTTCATCACCAAGAGGCCTTATCGGGGCGTTAACGTTTTTCTATTGCTGGCTATGAGTTACGAAGCCCCCTATTGGCTGACCTTCAGGCAGGCTCAGGAACTCGGCGGCAACGTGCGCAAAGGCGAAAAATCCTGTCCGGTGGTTTTCTGGAAACAAATGACCCTTGAGGATGAGGAATCCGACGAGAAACGGACCATCCCGCTTTTACGGCTTTATCACGTTTTCAATGTCACCCAATGCGAGGGATTGCGGAATATTCCCGAAACCCCGACCCCGGCGGCAATTTTGCCAGCCAAACCGGAGGACATTGTCGAGAAAATGCCAAAACGCCCCACCATCAAGCACGGCAGAACCAAGGCCTTTTATGACCCCTCAGAGGATTATGTCGGGATGCCGGATCGGGCACGGTTTGACCACGAGGCGGAATATTATTCAACGCTCTTTCATGAACTCATCCACTCGACCGGCCATGACTCGCGGTTGAATCGTTCAACGCTTACCGCCAAAGCGGGCTTTGGCTCCAATCCCTATTCCAAAGAGGAGCTCATCGCCGAACTGGGCGCGGCTTTCCTTTGCGGACAAGCGGACATCGTCGAGCGGACCTTGGATAATTCCGCTGCCTACGTGAAATCCTGGCTGGAGCAGTTGCGCAATGACAAGGCCTTGATTGTCCACGCGGCGGCACAGGCCCAGAAAGCGGCAGATTATATTTTAGGGACCACCTTTGCCGAGGTTCAAACCCCTGCCGAGAATTAACCGCCCAACGAAAAACCCCGGAAGAAAAGACCGGGGTTTTTCGTTTCCTCGGCTGGGACTCACGCCGTCCCAGACCCGCGCCAAAGGGTGTACCCTCTGGACTCCTCTGGTTTTTCCCCTATCGCCAGGACTTATCCGGTTTCGCTTCCCCTCCTGGAATGCCACCCCGAAACACGGAAAGCCATGGCTCAATCCCTTTTTATGCTCCCATGTGAGCGTTCACGGCTTTGAAACCTCACATGCGAGCCCAGTCATTATGTGAGGCGGATAAGAAATCCTCCTCCTTGGCGGTTTTGGCCTGTCATTCATGCCTTTTGCCGTGGCTTCCAGTTCTGGTCTATCGCCCTTCACGGTCTTGCTTTCATCACGGGGCCTTCGCGGTGCCCTCTGAAGACTACTCCCACGGGCCGCCCTGATTCGCGGGCCTTAGGTGTGAAGGGCGATAGACCAGACCGAGCAGCACCCGCTGCAGAAAACAAATATGAATACAGATCCAAAACCCGATAACCCGTTCAGGGCTCCGAGCCATCCCGAGCAATTGAGCACTGACACCAACCCCCAGCAAATCCACGAGCACGGCAACCCATTAGACACAATGGTTAACCAAATTACCCATGGTGACTGCCTTCAGGTTTTGCGCCAATTGCCCGACGACTGCGCAGACTTGGTTCTCACAGACCCGCCATATCTCGTGCGGTATCAGGACACGAGCGGCCGCCGTATTGCCAACGACGACAATTCCCGCTGGATGTATCCCGCTTTTTCCGAACTTTATCGGGTGCTTAAACCGAATCGCTTTTGCATCAGCTTTTACGGCTGGAGCAAGGCCGACCGCTTTTTGTCAGCATGGCGCGAGTGCGGTTTTCGCCCGGTCGGGCATTTCGTCTGGGTCAAGCGCTACGCCTCCAGTGTTCGGCTCGTTCAGATGAAACACGAACAAGCTTACCTCCTGGCCAAAGGCAATCCTCCCCTACCCGCTTGCCCGCCCGCCGATGTTTTGCCGTGGAAATACACAGGCAATCGTTTGCATCCCACACAAAAACCTGTGGAAAGCTTAACGCCGTTAATTGGGCCCTTTTCACAACCTCGCGACATCGTTCTGGACCCGTTTAGCGGTTCAGGCACCACCGGCATCGCCGCACGACAGATGGGCCGACGTTTTATGCTTATTGAAAAAGACGCCGAATATTACCGCGCCGCCGCCGAGCGCTTGCGGAATTTCCAAGCGCAATGTCCGAACGTCTGTTTGTCGGATTGTCGGATTATCAGACAAATTACACCCCCGCCTCTTTCAAGGAGGCGGGCTTATTTGCCAGGCCCCACCCGCCCACCCTATTGGATCGATCCCTACATAAACCTACCGCGCCTCGAATTCGTCATATTGTCCAACTGTTCGACATTGTGACAATCCCCCTTCGCAAACAATCACCACACCTGCCTGGCATCATTTGGGATAGCCGATTTATAAAACGAGTTCGGCACGGCTATTTGTCAGACTGCCTGACAATCGGATACTCAGAATGTCCGATTGTCTGCATCTGTTATATTGTCCGACTGTCTGACTATCGGGCGATCTCTCATCAGACAATCAGCCAGCTTATCTGGGATTATTCAGAAACTTCATTTGCGAGATGCGACCCATAAGGCCTTTTGTCAGACCGTCCGATTGTTGGATATTCTGAAAGTCTGACCATCCGATTGTGCGACTATAGGTTGACAACCGACCGATAACCTGATTGACCTATAGTAGGACAATCATACTTTATGCCAATACGCATTGCTTTTGTTAATGGAAAAGGAGGGGTAGGGAAGACCACGTGCGCCACCCTCGTGGCCGCCGCCTTTAAGGAGGTGGGGCAATCCGTATCCATCGAGGATCGCGATCCCCAACAAAGTGCCACCACGGCGGCCAGCATTTTCGGCCTGTCCATAGGGGGAGGGGATTCCGTTCTTGTTGTCGATACCGCCCCCAACATCCACGCTCCCGAGACTTTAGAGGCCATCCGTTCGGCGGACTTGTTGGTTTTGGTGACAACTCCGAGCCCCCTGGACCTTGCCACCACGGCGGCTACCGCCGCCCAGATTCAGGCGTTGCGGCAAGGTCCCACTCGGGTGCTTTTTAATCTGGTGCAGACCAATAACCGCTTCTTTGATGAAATGGCCGGTATTGCGAAGGAAATCCCATTCCCAACCCTGAACAACTATCTCGTTCGCCGCACCGCCTATCAGGTCGCCCAGCTCCAGGGCTGGCGCTCAATTCCATCTGTTTTTCGCGAAGAAGTCATCCGCGTGACCACAGAGCTGGCGCGGGCACTCCCCAAATAGGGTTGTCCTACTGTCAGACAATCGGACTTTAAGACATTATGAATAAGACCACCAAATCCAACGACACGCATAACCAGTTGCGTGAAATCATGCAACGCCACACCGCCACGTTAGGCGCGAGCACCACCGTGACGGAAACACTGCCGCCGCCGATCGCAGCGCCCACTTCCGTAAAAGTGGCCGTTTCAAGCGCCAGCGTAACGCCTCAATCCAAACCCATAGTGAATCCGTCGATGGCCAAGACCGCCGAGAGGTGCACGACACGGTTGTTAATGACCGAAGTGGCTCGCGTGAACGACATCATTCTGGAAACACACCAACGGACGGGAAAGCCCATCACCACCAGTGATGTGCTCAGGATCGGTCTCAGAAGGGTAGGGAGAAAAGCTCCTATCACTCCCGAGGAAATCGCCGCCCTGCGTGCGACCGATGCCCGGAGAAACAGGACCAAGTTGATCGAAGGTTAATCTGACCTTTAGGATGTGCCTTGTGAACGGGTCCGATTTTCAAAAAATCAAATAAGGTTGGTTAATTTCCTATTCATGGGACGCGCGATTGTGGCATTAGAAAACCGCCCCAAAATCATTAGAAATGTCTTAAATTGCCATTTTAAGTAATATATACTTTACTTATATAGATTCTGCTGACATATTCACAACATGGCAGCTTCTTCTTCCGAGCTTCTGGCCGTTTTACGGCAATTCAACCCCTGGTGGCGCGATGGCCGCGCTCAAAACTTACCCCTGTGGCATCGAACCGCTTTTGGCGAAGTCTTTTTGTGGGTATCAAATCCCCCCACCCATCGCGCGCTCCTTTTGACCGGCGCACGACAAGTCGGGAAAACCACTTTATTGCTTCAAACGATTCAAGGGTTACTGGACCGGGGCGTTTCACCCTCAAAGATTTTATACGCAACTTTTGACCACCCACTTTTAAAACCCATCGGCTTGGATGGCCTCATGCAATTATGGCGCGAGGTGGAACCCTCCAAAGGTGGGATTGAATATGTGTTCTTGGACGAAATTCAATACGCCAAAGACTGGCAGGTCTGGCTTAAACACCAGGTTGATTTTCAAAAGGATCGACGCATTGCGGCCACAGGTTCCGCCACACCCCTCGTCTCTGAAGCCCAAGAATCCGGCGTCGGGCGCTGGCACACCATCGCCCTTTCGACGCTCTCTTTCTATGAATACCTCAAAATTAAGAAGGTTGAGATTCCGCCAACGATTCCGCTCCTGCATTCATTGTCAGAGGTTTTTGATTGGCCTCAGGAACGCTTTGTCGCTGTAGCCTCGGATGCCCGACCATTGGTGGGTCACTTCCACGAGTATCTTTTGAGAGGCGGCTATCCCCAAACCGCGCTTATCGAAAACATTCCCCAGGCTCAGCGGCTATTACGCGAAGATATTCTCGACAAGATTTTAAAGCGCGACATGACCGCGCTATTTGGAGTGCGCCGGGTCCTTGAGTTGGAACAAACATTTCTTTACCTCTGTATGCACGACGGCGGAATCCTTGACGTAACAGAACTGTGCAAAAACCTTGAGGTCAAAAAGCCAACCGCCAATAATTTTATCGCGCTTCTGGAATCGGCCCACCTTATCCACCGCTTGTCGCCTTTTGGTTACGGGAAAGAAGTCCTCCGTGCCCGCCATAAGGTTTATCTGGCGGATGCGGCGATTGCTCCCAGCGTTCTTTTAAAAGGAAAATCACTTTTGGAGGATAGCGCCGGACTTGGAATAGCTGCCGAAACGGCGTTCTTTAATCATCTATACTCTCACTATTACCAGCAGAGCATTGGGTTTTCCTACTGGCGCGGGCAGAAAGACGAGGAGGTTGATATAATCGCCTCAATCGAAGGTCGCTTCGTGCCTTTCGAGGTAAAATACCGCGCCCAACCAACCGATACCGAGGCGTTCAAAGGAATTCGCCATTTCTGCGAACAACGCGGCGTCGGGCGTGGTTATGTGATCACCAAGGATATTTTTGATTTCAAGTGCCTAACCATCCCGACTGATACGGGGAACGTCATGATTGCAAAGATTCCAGCACCTCTTGCGTGCTTCTGGCTCGGCAGCCTGAAGACCGAGAATTTTCCCCAAAACTAAAATGTCAGTCGTGGAAAATGAGTGCCAGTGCAAAGCCGGGTGCGAGCAAATTGCAATCACATCCTAGGAATTCGCCGCGTTGCACGCAACGAAATGCCTCAGAAATGGTGCAGACCATTGAGATGCAAATTACCATTACTATTCAGAATGATCCTGCAAACGTGGTGAACAATTAGTGTTTACAAAGGCCTTTAAACCAAAAAATACCCCACGATCATCCCAACCACTCGTCATGTTAATTCTTGCTTTAGCATATACTTTACCAAGGAGTCGACATTTGGAGATTTCGGGAACCATTAGTATTCACGAAAGAATGAAAACCAAAAAGAACACCTCGTTCGTCCCAACGCGTTTGCATATCAAACGTCATCTTCCCATAAATCCCACCGTTACGTGACATTAAATACATAATGCCATTAAATTGCGGACTCCAGTTTATGTCGTCCTTGGTGTGTTCTATTATAATCTTATCATATCCATATTCTGGCGCTCCTAACATATCGCCTAGGCGCGTCGCTTTTACCATGACAAATCCACCATCTGTCGCTTGCAGCATAAGCTTCCACGGGATATGCACGCCCGCTTTATAAGGCTCAAGACAGGTGATTGAGACAATTAAATCTCCACCCGTCGGAACAATCTCGCCCGTTGTTAAATCAATCCTAACTGGTTCGCCTGTATTTGGAGCAGCCAAACCTTTACGCAGCTCGACCAACTCTTCCGGTTTGATCTTTTTTGTCAAAACAAACGTTACTGGATCAAGGGCGTTGGGGTTGGTTATTTGTGGGCTATCGTTCGCCCCATAACCTCCCACGCCATATCGAAACGATTGAGATGGTGGGGAAATGAAATTCGTTCCTTTATTGACTGTAATCACAATCAATTGACCGTAATCCATATTGAATTGGAAGCGTCCTTCGCCGTCAGATTCTGTTTTCATAATAACTTCCCTGGGTGCATTTTGGCCGTCGACAACCAAAACGCTTCCGACGATATCTACTCCAGCCAACACATTTGTTTTATCATCAACAGTAAGGCCATAGAAAGACAAATACTGATTCAGGCCCGCCCCAGTGTCTTTGGGCATGGTATTTGTGTAAAATAAACTACCTAGTATCTGGTCGTCCGTCAAAGAATTGGCAAGAGTCAAAGGTATTTGGGCGGTTTTCTGAACCCCATTCTTTTCCGCTACCACAATACGATTCGAGGAGGTTATGTTGTCACTGATAATTGTTCCAAATGGACTTAGGCCATTGCTTTGCTTTATCAACTGTTTTGAATTTGTTTCTACATTGATAGAAGTGTCTTCAATGTGATCGCTTTTTACCACCGTCTTTTGGTATTTCATCAAACAATAGACAGATAGCAATGCAATCATTGCAAGAATCATATAAATATAGAAACGTGTTGTTTTCATTAACGATTTTGAAATATCGAGAAACCGTTCCTTCCAACTATATTCGCCCAATAAAGATTTTGAATCATATTGTTCGATCTGAATTCGGCACTATGCCATTTTCTTCGAGCATAATTCCCATTTCCATTATTTGGATCGGTATCCACGGGCCAGGCAGACCAAAGATTGAATTGCCCTTCCATAACCGTACTTTCCCCCACAACGCCGAGCGGCATGGTTCTTGCCTCGGATGCATAAGCCATTACTTCATACATATTGCTAAGATTACGCTCCGCATCGAGATAGCGTATACCTGTTAGACTGAAATACATAAATACACCCGGCACTTGCTGAAGCAATGGTTGTGACTGCCCCTTCCGCGCTGGTGATGGAATAATGTGCGTGGGAGTAATTCCAATGCTACTTCCGAATATGGAAGGGATCTGAAGATTATAAAAAGATATGTATTGATAGCCGAACGTTAATCTTTGGTCTGGTTTCACCGTCTGGTTAAACTGCCATAGGTCTTTTGATAAGGCATAATCATGAGCATTATAAAAGTTAATCCTAGCCCCACATGAGGCAATATTCGTCGACATCCAACCTGGATAAACATTGGCTGTTTTAGAATCCCAGTTGGCGTAAGGATACTGGACCCGAAATATTGTAGGAGTATATGAAAAATCCAAGTTATACGCAGAAGCTGCGGTTTCACTATAACAATGCAACGGTACCGCAGCCTGACTTGCAATATAAATATTAACTATTCGACCTCCATTATATTTTTCAGCGTTCAGAGCAAGGGCTTCACCAGTAACTACATTACCCATGCTATGTGCGACAATATATGTTTTACTTGGATAACGTTGGTTCAAATTTAACAAATGCAAACGCAAACCCTCCGCACTGCGCCAGGCGGTATATTCACCATTATCATAATTCTCGGAATCCGTAAGAATATCCATTCCCGATCCAGTAAATCCATATGTGGTTGGCCATCGTAGCGAGCCGAAGTGATTAGTATAACCCTGCCAATAAAGTCTTTTGAACGAAGTTTCTGCAAAGTTGTCCTTGTCCAACGGAGCCATGTTCCATCCGTGAACAAACAGAATGTAACGCTGACCACTGGATGTGCCATCATTAAATTGCGTAGCCGGTAGACCTGCAGGCAATCCTTCGCTTACCAATGAAGGATTAGTTGCAGGCGTGCCGCCATTAGAATCACCCAAGGTCCAACGTTCATATAATTCCTTAACGTCGCGCAAATCGAGAAAGACGCTTGATTCACCGATAAGATCAGTTCCCTTATATATGCTCACTGCAAGTTCACCCGAACCACGGCTCGTGCCGCAATAAATGAAATAGTCAGTTGTTCCTCGTGCTGAATCATTGTGCAACACAGGACTTACTCCAGACTGAACTCGTCCAACAGCCAGCGTGCTGACTCCTGGTTCCACATAGTTTGTTGGATACAACGTAGGAAGTATTTGCTCAGCAGCGCTCGTTGCATTCGTAAGATAACCAGCCCCTCCATTCAAATCAGCGGATTTAAAAACGAAAATACCCGGATTTCCCGAAAGAATTGTCTTCCAGCGAAAAACGACTGAATACCCCTGTCCTGTGGGTAAATCGCGGCAAAGCTCTTTTAGGCCACGAACGTGAAGACGGTCGTAATCCTCGAGATCACGCATCGAAGGGATGCGGAACTTCGAGATGACAAAATCTGCATCACTGGTGCGCGAGCCCGTTATCGGAGCTTCATCTTCATCCCAAAGATCATCGTCGGTGTACACGCTCCTATCACAATCATTATTGACCCAAAACACATGAGGATCGGCAGCAGTCGTTACATCAGTCGTATTTAATGCTCCATCGCGATTCTTATCCACATATACTTGAAAAGCATAGAATGGCAACTCGCCATAAAAACCATTCTCCATGGGTCGCGTCACAATTATCTGTTTGCCAAAATCGTTCGGAATAAAATAGCCCAAAGGCGTCATTGTTCCAGTGCGAACGGCAGAAGCTGTGTTTATTTTTCCAATACCATTCCAATTGGCCGTTGAAAGACGCGGCAACGTTCCCGCCGCTGGTTCTGTTTCCCATGGCCCATCAAAATATTGCTGCATGTAAGTGTAAAGACGCGGACTTGAATACCCTGGCTGCAATGCGTAACCCGGACGGTAAACCCCTTCTTTCACCCATGCCATAAGCAAATTAGTCGTGCCCACACCATTGGCGAGTAGCGCACCAGAGCTTTGCGACTGGGTCTTTTGCGGACTCGGCATTTTGGAATCCACCGGATAATTTAAATAATTGCCGAAATAGTAATCAGCAATCTGGAATGTTGGAGTTTCGACTTTCTGCCTTATATCAAATGTTTTGTTGGCATTATAACCGTCTGTTGTAAAATAATATGCTCCAGGAGTGATTGGGTAACCGAGCAAATATCCCCCATCGATGCCGGTGGTGATAAATAACCCCTCATATTTTAGACCGACAATATTATAACCAACTGCATCCATTGCGAAGTGATATAAGTATGGATAAGGTTGAACTTCTGCTTCGTGCAATCCAAAACTTCCAAAGGTTAAATTGTAAGCATACTTTGCTGGGTAGGTAGGACTCCATAAACCAACGTTAGCATAGCTAAATATATACTCGGTGCCAATGCGCTCTCTAAAAGCAAAATTACCCATCGAGTGGTATTCGGTATCCCCCGAACAGAGTTCGCTGTTGACCGCATATATCATGGGCCCGGCGAGCCAGTTGTCAGGCGGCAGCGGGCCAAGGTCGCGCATATACCATACTAAAACATTGCGCTTGGTTGCCAAGTCATCCGTAAATGTATCCGCATTTGCATTTAACACGCACAATATGAACAAGAGAAGATATCGTTTCATGAAATCTCAGGGTTAAAATGACAGCCGATAGAAACCATTCACCACATTGGTTGAATGTTGAAAACTTTGGATAGCGCCATTGCCGTTGGTTGTCCACATGGCCGTCCACCCATTTGCCCCGCCGATCTCTGGCTTGAATGATAATGTTTGTTGTTTATTGCTAACACTCTGCCAAGACAGTAACATGGAATTGTTTGTTTGTTTTTGCGCCTTCAATCCAACATCCATTGTAATGAGATTGTAGGTTACGGTAAGCAGATTTGAGTATGTGACCGTTGACGGTGAGGCCGAGTAATTCACAGGGCATGAGTTCAACCATCCTCCTAGATTCATTATTTTTATCGTCGTGTTCGTTGCCGATGGGTTGAGCTTATCTAAATTTGTTATCCCCGATATCACATGTCCAAACACAACATAGGAATGATTTGGGTCTGGCGAATCGAATGATGTATTGTCGGCCAAATTAATAAACCAGTGGCAGGTGGCATTATTGGTTTCGCCTGGATAATGGACCATTGCAATTGTTCCACGCAGATTGCTGAACAATTGACCGCTCCCCAATTCATTCGTTACTGGGGCGTTCTCTGCAACGGGAACCACAGCTTGCCCGCCATTTCCATAATCAATGATTCGCAGACTGCCACCTTGAGCGACAAAATTTGTCGCATCGTAGTGAATAATGTTATTTGAGTAGGCACCGCTGATGACGTAATTGAGAAATGCGCTAACCGTGGCGGGTTTATCACGATCATAGAGCGCTAACCGTAATGTGCCAACATAGCCGATGTTCAAATCAATTATTGAACGGTCTGGCGATAAAGTTGTTGGCGAATTCGTATAAGGGGGACAATTTGTGCATCCGCCATCGTCCGTTGGTACAGGCGGCATGCTTTGGCCATACATTCTGAAGAGTGTGCAAAATAACAACTGCAAAACACTAGCGAGTTTTAGAATTTTGATCGAATTCACGGTAATCACTTTCGTTAAATTAGACCCCATATTATTTCTTACGGATTCTGCCGCGACTTCCGTAACGCGAGGTCAATGTTTCTATGAAATATTCCGCATCTTAATTTGCTAGTACCTCAGGATAGTTTTGGTGGTTCCTCTTATCTATCCCAACTCAACAAAACCGTTCACGTCTGGCAAAATTCAGCCGAATGGATGGCACACCAGCCTGTGAATGCGACGCGCGGGCTGAAGTTGCGGAGGTCATCGTGTAATCATGAAATGTGTGCGTTAACGCAGGAAGGATTAGGACACCAATTAGGTGATGATGCATATGGCAAATATTTTACCGCGCAACAATTTCGAAGCGACAGGAAGCAACACGTCCACCATCAACAATTCCTACCGCAGTGACTATTTATTGGACGAGATAATCACAGATCATGTTCACGTTGTCAATGCGATATTGGATTAATTATGGTAATTGTTCCCCGCTTTCTCGTGTGAATTCCAACCCCGATCTCATAAACTATCCAAAGATGAGCAACAAATTCCTTTTATCCGTCTGCTTATCTCCAAAATCCGTTTAAAGCGATTTTGATGCTCTATTCTGAAAATAACAATAATTGACTAAGGAATGTTCGCGCGGGCACAACCACCGGATCGTGATGGCTAAAGCAATCCGCCTGGATATATGGCCGGTCGATGACAACTTGAAAGGCGTATTCGGCATGGAGCTGTTTTTGAAAACTCCACAAATGCGGGGAAACGCTTGAGTCCGCATATTTCGCCTCAACCAGCATCCATGGCTTTTTATCCCGCACCACGAGAAAATCCACCTCCTGTTTCATTGCCGTGCGAATATAGTGAAGCTCAAAATCCCCAAAACCCATGTCTGTCCAACCTTCAACCGCCTTAAGCAAATGGCAGGCGATGAAGGTTTCCGCTTTCGCTCCCGGATCACTAATTCCAGACCAATCTCGCAGGAACCACTTGGGCTCCTTGCGCAAAGCCCTTGAAATACTCGTAAACCATGGTGAAAGACTAAATCCGAAATGCAACCGATTAAGCAAATCTACCCAGCGTTTGATGGTTTGAGCCGTCACCCCGAGGTGTTGCGCGTAATTGGCATAGATCACTTGTTGCGAGGAGTTTTCAGACAACAGTTGCATAAGGACTTCAATCGTCCCGATTTCCTGCACTCGCGTGATTTCACGCAAATCTTCCCTTGATAGCACTTCATTCCGCAACGAGCGCCAACGGCGCGTCACTTGAATGTCGCGTTTAATGAATGGTTCAGGAAAACCGCCGTGCTCCCATAAAGCAGCCCAATCGTCTTCCCTTATAACGCTCGGCGCACGTGTTATTTCTTTCGGAATATCTGTGGTAATCGCCTCCGCTACCGACTAAGGATGCATTCGATAGAGAAAATAACGCCCCATCAGGCTATCCCCACCGCGTCGAAAAACATCCATGCGCGAGCTGCCCGTAACAATGATTCGAACCTGCTTTTGATAGGTGTCAAAAAATCCCTTGATCAATGATTTCCATTTTACATGCTTGTGAAGCTCATCGAACACCACCGTGGGCGGTTTCGGGTTAATTCCTCCAATATCACTGGCCCGCGCAAGATTAGTCGGACCACTTAATATAACCCGGCGGTCGTCGGAATTGTCCCAATTGAAATATTTTCGGCCAATGACCGGCATACCGTGGTTTTTCCCACTTGGCGTGGACCACTCACAAATGCCATTTTTTCGTTCTTTAGAAAATGGTTTTTGAGGAGATTTTCATAGAGGCGGGGACGGTCATCCATGATGTATTAGAATATGATACATCACCGTTTAGTCAATATAATTCGGTGATACATCATATTTTGGTCATTCTTGCGCATAAGCTCGGGAATTAGGCTATGACTCGAATTACTCCATTCTCTCACCGCTCCAATTCCAGCGCATCTTCTCGCTCCACCTCAGGCATTGAAATTTCACGCGATTCAACCAAGGGCGTCCTCATTTCCAATTCCGCAGCTTTTGTGATTTCCAATAGAGGCTCTTGAGTCTCAATTTTCGCCTCGGCAGCTCGCGAAAGATCCTCCTTTGATTTTTCTTTAGGCATGATTTCCATGGCATTCATTCGCTCACGCACCCGCGCCACATTTTCCCGCAGGGCTTCAGTATCATCCGTGTAGATCGTGACACCTTTCCTGCCGCGTGAGACCGAAACATAGAACTGATTTGCGTCACTGGCCCCCGAGGTGCACAGCCCTGATTGCGCCACAAAGACCCAATCCACGGTCTTACCCTGGGAGCTGTGCGACGTGGTCGCATAGCCGTAATCCAAATGCCCGAAGTCGCGCCCCAAATGCCAGCCATTATCCAAAACAATGTCCCCAGCACGCGTAAAGGCTTTGACCGTGTGCAAATCGCCATTATTGAGCCGGTGACGGTCCTCACTCCGTCCATTGGCTGTGATCCGGATTCTGTCTCCCGCACTAACCTCGATGGCGTCCCGCTTATACACGCTGAACACCTCCGGGGTATTCAAGGGGAGCTTTTTGCTCTCCCCACGGCAATTCTGGGCCACCACGTGCCGATGACTGATCTCCATGACCTCAAGCTGTTCGCCCAAGGCAAAGCCTTTTACCTGTCTGGTAATTTGAGCGACCAGACCAAGCGTATAGCTCCGGGAATCCCGCTTTTCCGCCGCCGTCCATGATTGGTTGTATAGAATACGCCATTTGACTCCTTCCCCAATAATCTCCCTTTCCTTGAGTTCGCGACGGATTGCCTGCGTGGCGCTTTCACATTCCGCGTGCGTGGGCGAAACCACCAGGACGCTTTTGCCTTTTGCAAAGGCCCGTTGATAATCCCGCGCCAGCGTGTTTTCCCGGTCGAGGATCGGCAATTCACGAAAAGCCCCCATCTTTTCCAAAATATCGAAGGCCGCCGCGAAATTCCGTTCTGCAATCTGTTCAACCGCCCGCTTATAGGCCCCCTTTTGCCGTTGAATTATCTCAACGCCGGCCACCTCCATTTTCCCATAGCGCTCCATCAAATCAAAAGGACTGCCGCGTTCAACGGAATGATGCTGGCCCGTGTCCCCCACCAGCACCAAACGAGCATCGAGCTTTTCCGCCAGCCCCATAAGCCGGTCCATGGATCGCGCGGACATCAGTCCCGCTTCATCCACCCACCAGACCGCCCCCATGGCCTGTTCCTGAAGCGTCGCACTCGAGAGCAATTGCGCCACCGTTTCCGCCTGCGCAAAACCTTGCTTGCGGAGCACCCCACGGGCCGCTTCAGCCGTTGGTGCAAACACCATCAATTTATTTCCACCGGCCTCGATGCCGCGTTTCGCCTCATGCAAAAGAGTCGTCTTGCCGGTGCCCGCTTTCCCAGCAATGCCGGTAATAAAATCCCGAGAACGTAAAACATGGAAGACCGCTTCCTTCTGTTGTGCATTGAGCGCTTTATCCTGAATATGCCAGTAGGAGTGAAGGGTAGGGTACTTTCCCTTTCCGCGCTGGCAACGCTCCACAATCCGTTTTTCCTCTTTTAAGACTTCTGGGGTTGTCAGGAGCTTTTGTCCGTTATGCTCCACGCGAATCAATGGCAGGGAGTTTACCTCCGCCCTGACGCCCGCCAGGGTTGCCCGCCCGTATCCCCATTTAAGGGCTTCCGTGATCAATTCACGCTCAGAGACCACGCTCGCCCGCTCGAAGATATGCTCCAGCGCGAAAGCAACCGCTTCTTTATTCTGCTTGGGTTCTGGTTTTACCAACTCCTGGTAACGCCGCCGTTCCAAATGCGCCCCAAGTGCGTTTAATTCGTTAGTATCTTCCGGCGATAATCTCTCCCACCACAGGGCGTGAAGCTCGGTTTTCGACAGGTCTTTGGCCTTTTTTTCCCGGGTCAGGGCCGCCAGTCCATCCCTTTCCTTCGCGGTGAGGTCCCCCAGTTCCTTTTCCTTGGTTTTCACCACTTCCGAACGACGGCTGAATTTCTCGATCAGGGAGCGCGAAATTCCCCCCAATTCAAATGCCCCGCCCACCGGTTCAATCTCATAGCCCAATTCCCTCAGGCCATTGGAAAGACGCGCGTGAAAAGCCGCCTGGTAGTAATTCGCGTCATATTTGATATCCCCAAATTGCGCCGCCTTCCATCGGGACTCCGTCTGATCAAACGTGGCGTTAAAGGCAAAGCAATGCGCGTGCAGGTGTGGATCGGGAATCCCATCCACGGGCCTGGCCGTAAAGTGGATGAATTCCGCCCACAATAGGTTGCCTGTCACCCGGTCCTCGTTTCGCCCATCGACACGGACGCGCGTCCCAACGTCGTGCTCCAATTCCTCCATGGTTTCGCGAACAGCTTTACGAAAGATGGATAAGATGCGCTCATCTTTACTCCATTCGTATGCCAGCGAAACCGACTTGGGCGCGTTAAAATTAAAGTCATACCCCACCCGTCGGTTTTCCTTCATGCGCGGGGTCAGGGGCTGACCCGTCACCGGATGGATGTTGTCGCACAGACGTGTGAATACGTCCTTATCAACCGTCCCCTTGAGACCGAGACGGTCGGCGCAAAGACCACCCCACTCCCCGGCCATCTCCTGGCCTTCGGAGTAATAGCCTTCGCGAGTGAGTCCTTCACTGTAATATTTCTTGGCTTGGTTTATGGATGCAGAGGTGATGATGCGTAACATAAATTCAGGGTCTCCAGTTTCCCCACTTGCAGTCTTGTTCATGATCCCCTTGAAAATTGAAGAAATATTTCCTCCTAAAACTTTGAAAAACTTCGTCAGACATCTCCCCTAAGCACAGCTTAGGGAGGGACACAAACCCAAAATAATTCGTCATAACAATTAGCCGTTAAGGTGGTTATATTAAGCGCTTGGGAACATCACAGGTTGCCTTAAGAAACTCCTCAATCTGCTGCCGTGGGATGAGTTTTTTTCGCAGCGCCCTGGAACTGGTGAGCACGCCACGGTAGAGGAGCCGTCGAATCGTCTTGGTACTCACATGAAGCGCCGCAGCCGATTCTTCCACCGTAAACACCAAGGGTCTTGGTAATGATGCGTTTACATTATCGTTCGAAAGATTTCTCACCGTGGCCGATTCCAAATCCTTATGGGGATTGTTTTCAAGCCGCACCGTCGGGTTATTGGAGCCTATCATAATGTTTTATGGTTTAAGGTTGCTACGCACAGCGCCATCTCGGGCGACGTGATGATTTTCCCACGTCCACGCGGATTCACCATTGGAGGAACCTTCAGAAGGATCAGAAATATTCTCAGAACGTTCAGAAATACGTGACAAACCGTTGGGATCGTGGCACCTTCGCCAGCCGTCACGGGTTGGCACGATGAACAACATCAGCTCAAAATCCATGTCGGCGAAAACCTCGCAAATTGAAGGGGGCCCTCCTTTATTGCTCAAAACCCCCTCTGAACCGTTCAAATCAGGACGCGTGCTTGTCTTGAAATTCCGAGGCAAGGACAGCCCGGAATTGGATCGGATCGAATTTCAATGCCTTAAATCCAATCCGGTTGTTTTTTGGCAGCAGGGCGACAATCAGCACAATTTCACTTGGACCAAAGTGCCTCGGGCCCTTGCCGTGATATTCTTGGATTATCTTGGCGCATCAGGAAGCGGAACCAAATTCCCCGTTTTCTTTTCTGGAGCAAGAGGGAGCTTGGCGGCTTCCCTCGGCGATGCCATCTATCAGCCAGAGCACAGCTTACATGCTTTGCTGAGTGAGCGCCTTACCTCGGGAGAAGTCGTCAGCCGGACCAGACAGGTTTTCGGCGGGAAAAATGTACATGGGAAGGAGGCTGGCGACCGGCGCATCACCATAAGATCAGATTATTTACCGCCCGACTGTATTGAGGTCTATTGGGATGAAATAGGGGAGGGCCCCTTGATCAATCTGGATGACATCCAATTCCTGGCTGAACAGGTGCGCCACTCAATGGGAATCGCACTTCCAACGGTCAAACCAGCTTGCCCAGATCACCTGCCGAATTTCCCTGAATTGCTGGCGGAACAAGGGGCGATTTTAACGGCTTGGAAGGGGGGCAAGACAAGCGAGGAAATCTGTCTCTTGCTCAAAGCCAAGGATGTCATCACCACCGTGGCCCGGGTGCAGAAGTTTTGCCAGGCCTTGGTCCCCACCCCCAAGACGAAACGCGTCCCGAGGCCCGCTAAAGCCAAAACTCCCGAACCCCTCACAACTGATCCCGCACCACCACTACACCCCCCTGTCGCCGATGCCACACCCCCAACTCCCCAGTCTCCCAAGGTTGCATTGAGTCCAAGGATTCCTCCTATCCAACCGGAACAGTTTTTTGTTTTTACAAACGGTAAGACTTGGAGCGGCGAGGAAGGTCTAATTCGTTTTGGAAGTGACGAAGCAGACCAGTGGAAGATCAAGGACTCCTACGAAGGGGTGCTAATCCTGGGCGCACCCGGAAGTGGTAAAACCAGCGGCAGCGGGAATCTTTTTGCAGAAAACTTTGTAGGCGCGGGTTTTGGCGGCTTGGTTTTGACCGCCAAGCCCGGCGAGGCACAGCGTTGGTTAGATTTATGCGAGCGATGCGGTCGGGGAGGGGACGCAATTGTCATCAATGCCGATGGTCCCTCACTGAATATCTTGGCTTATGAGAGCCAGCGCCCGAGCGTAGGTCTGGGTTTGGCCAACAATCTTGTGGGTTTATTTCGTATTCTCATCGAGACCGTTTCCCGCAGTTCGTCTCAATCAACTAATGATGAGTTTTGGAAAAATGCCACCGATCAACTCATGCGCTCGCTATTTGAGGTGTTTATTTTAGCAGGGGAAACTTTGACGCTTGATGGCCTTCAGCAGTTTCTTAATTACGCCCCACAAAAACCCTTGGCGAATCCCGAGCAGGATTGGCTGCAAATGCCAGTTTTTGGCTCAATCCTCTCTCGCGCCAGCCAGACTAATACACCAAAGGAGGAACGTGTCTATGAACGCGTTTTAGGTTACTGGACAAGGGATTTTCCCCGGTTTCCCGACCGAGCACGCAGTTCCATTATTCTTGGGTTTAGCGGCATGGCGGATATCCTCGGCGGAAGGGGCATTCATGAGTTGGTTTGTTCGGAAACAACCCTAACTCCCGAGGCCATTTTGGACGGAAATATCGTCATCGTCGATTTACCCATCAAGGATTTTTGCCAGGGTGGTTTGCTCGTTCAAGCGGCGTGGAAGCATTTATTCCAAACAATGGTTGAGCGTCGGGCTGTCGCCGACACCGACGCCCATCGCTATCCTATGTTCCAGTGGGATCATAAGATCGAGGGCCCTGTTGAGCATAGGCCTATGCCTGGCAGTGGAGACCGTCGCCGACCGGTTTTTCTATGGGAGGATGAAGGTCAGTTTTTCTTCTCTCCACACGATATCAACTTCCAAGCCACCGCGCGAGAATCCCGCGTCGCCCATGTCGTCATCTCCCAGAACCTTCACAATTTCTTCCAGCTCGGCCACAATCACCATGCTGTGGAGGGGGTCTTCAGCCTCATGAACACCCAAGTATTCCACGCCAACGGTGATCATGACACCAACCAGTGGGCATCCGCCAAGATTGGCAAGGAAACGAAGACGCACTTTAACTTTTCCACATCACCAGAACCGCAACCGGGGTTTTGGGACTTACTCAAACTCACCCAAACAAAAACCAGCACCTCAACCACCCGTGTTTTAGAGGAAATTGTTCGCCCCGAGGAATTCTCGAAACTCAAAAAAGGAGGTGATGGCACCTGCGAGGCGATTTTGTTGTGGGTATCGCATCAATTTGCGGCCAATGGAGGTCGGCCATTTATGAAATTAACGTTCAATCAAAATAAATTATGAGACCCGATTATTTGAATGATCCTGGCCGTGCCTTTGAGGATACGCTTTATGGCTTTTCCCAACGCGCTGTTGGTGCCGTCGCCCCGCGTTTTCTTAAGGGGATCGCCTCTGCCAGTGAAGTCTTCTTTCGCAAGAACATGGGCGAGCGATATTTTGACAGCAACTCAGTGGGCGTGGGCGTTTTTCTTTGGTTTTTCGCGACGCTCCTGAGTTCCTTTTGCGGGGTGTTGGGCGCAAAGATATTGGGGGTCATTGGGCTCGGGCCGCTCGCGAAAATACTTGATCACGGAAATCTGTTTTCCGTTTTTTTAGGGCTTCTTGTTATCACTGCATTCATTGGCCTGGCAATAAGCGAGAAATCCAAGGCAAGCCGTCGGCGTAATTCACCAATTCCGCGCCACTCAATGACCCGGGGCGAATCACGAATTAAAGACCCCGGGACTGAAATTCTGACGAAGATTGCGGCCTCTGTCGTTTTGCTCGCCTTTGCCATGCCGCTGGGATGTGTCCTTGTCCTTTCACTCTGCTTTTGTCGTTTGCTTATCATTAAACAGGATGAAGCCATTTACTCCCGATATCTGGATGCCATTGATTCCAAGATTGAGGCGGAACAGTTGGAAACCGCCTTGTTGGGCAACACACCATTGGAAAACACATACCTGTATAAGCCTTTGGACAAAGATATGCCGTTGGATTTACGCGTCAACGTTGCGGCTGCCGCCGGGAATTCTGTTGTGAACGTCGAGGAACGGCAAACGAGATCGGCGGCATATCGACCCAGACCGAGACCAAAACAGGTTTTAGCAAACTCTCAAAAGCCCGGAGTCTCCTCAAAGATTTCCCCAAAGAAATGACATGTGATTCAGTGAACCGCTCAACGGCAATAGACCGCCAAAGCCGTAAGCATCCTGAATGGAGATGAAGCATTTTCCTATCCCATCGCATCCTCGACAAACCGGACAAACTTGGGATTGCGATATTTCTTGGTCTTTTCCCAGATTGCTCTTGGAAGGGGAAGATTGAAAAAACCTTGGATGTCGGCCGCCAAACTTTTCAAAGTCAAAACGGTTCCCGCTTTCGCCATTTGCCAACCGGTCTCGTAGTAGACAATGACTTCATTTAAGAAAACCTCTTCGGAGGTTGTAATCGGTTTTGTTGATAACGAATTGTCAGCTTGGAATACGCGTAGGAGTTCTTCGCGATGGCGCGCTTCATTCCATAGGGCGCGGTGTTGTTCTGACAGCGCGAGGATATTTTTCGCTTCCTTGCTTTTGCGGCCTGACGGAAAGAAGCTGCGGTAAACCAAAGACCGCACATGATTCCGACCGTTTGCACGACCTGGAACCAGTTTATTTTAATCCATGCAATAGACTCTGCCACAATTCCTTACTAAAGGAACCGGCACAGGCATGGCAAGCCAACAGTTTTTGCCGCTAGATCGACCGGGGAATATCGGGTCGTGCGGCCACCATTACATCGCGAGGAATTCGTATGATGCGCTCCGTTGGCCCCACCCCAGGGCCGGGCGGGAGTGATCCAGCCGCTTCGCTGGTTATGTCAGGTCCGATTGCGGCAAAATCTCCGCAACTCATTTCAAGAATCTGGGGGCAATAATAGCCACCCGAACACTGGGTTGCATTCACACTCTGACCGAGCCTTCGTTTGAACATAAATAGTCTTCTGTTCTGTATTCGGAACATACCATCGCACTTTTTCCGTTACGGTCAAGTTCCGTTTTTGGAACATATGAAAAAGCCCCGAAACATTGTTGGCCCGGTGGTACGCCATCTGCGCGAAAAAAAGGGACTCACACAAGCGGACTTAGCCGCAAAGCTTAACCTCGCAGGGTGGGACATAAGCCGTGAAACCCTCGCCAAGATCGAATCACGTATTCGTTGGGTTTCAGATTTTGAGGTTTTGTTGCTCGCAGCCAGTTTGGAAATTACCGGCTCAGAATTGCTCCGACTAGCCGCATCGCACGGCAAAAACAATGATTGAACGGCCTCGTAGCTTTAGATGTTGACACCTTAAATATCATTCGATTTATGATTGGGGACGCAAGGACCAGCCTTCCATTCACTCGGTTTCACCACCATGGACTCTCAACCCAATCTTCCCGAGTCATTGATCTCACCAGCCGAGCACATTGGATATGCTTCAAATGGCGGAAAACAACGTTATCTCATTGAAGCTGAATCAACTACGGGGTTTGTCGCATGGAAAATGGAGGACGGCACCATTCTGGTCAGCAATGCCGCCCAGGTCTCGCTCGCTTGCAGCAGATTCATTCATTTTTGGTCCTGCGCCGGATTTAAGGACACCACGCCGCTGGGTGACATTACTTCACTTGATTGCCACGGGAACGGATTGACCCAATTGGACATAAGGGGTTTCATTTCCCTGAAATTCCTTGATTGTTGCTTCAACAAACTGGCCGATCTGAATCTTGATGGAATAACGGAATTACAGGCGCTCGACGTGGGCCACAATTTGCTAACAGAGCTTGAGGTGCGCCATCTGACGTCGCTACGGGTGCTCAATTGCGAGTCGAACCGTTTGACACGCCTCGATCTCACCGGAATGTCGGCACTTCAGATTCTTGATGCCTCCAATAACGCCATCATCTCCGCTAAACTCGATGGATGTTCCTCGTTACGAGATTACAGGCACAGTTGAAAAGTGGATTGTTCATACAAATGCACATTCCATTCAAAAAATGAAGCCCTCTTCACGTCTAATCCCTTTTTGTTGAGAATTTCTTAGGAGTTGTTATTATTAGAATCTGGACAGTGAAACGTTCAGGCAGCCTTGTCGAGGTTGAAGGCGTCTGAATATCTACAGAATCGCGGGTCTGTTTTGGAGGACAGGAATTTCTTGAGGGAAAGACTTTGGGCTGAACTGCGGAGAAATTCCGGCCACGTATGGCACAGGGCCTGGGAAACGACCCATTCGGAAGGGGGTTTCTGGGGGACTGCGGTGCGAATATAGGTGTGGAAATTGAACCAGGCAACGCGCCGGAAGTGGAGCGCCAGGTATTGCATCAATCCCTGGGCAATGAGTCCGAGTTGGATGTGGCGCTCATAAGCCCCAAGCTTGCGCCGGATGTCTTGGCGATAGGCTTCTGACTTGTGATGGACATGCTGTTTGCCGCTGCCCCGCTCAATGGGCGTCATGTCCTGCATCCAGAAATGGTAGGCATAGGCGCCAGCGGTGTGAATGGCGGCTTTGAACCCCACCTCAATTTTGAAACGCCAACCATAAAGCCGGAGAATCTCCATCGGTTCGAGGGTCACATCCGTGCAAAGGAGGACCATTCGACCGCGCGTGGGATGATCCACCCAGACAAAGCGTACCACCCGCCCCAATTGACGCCAGAGCAGATCGGCGCTCAGGAAGCGCAAAGTCACGTCTTTCGCGCCATAGACCGGACTGGGGGCCTTGGTGAATTGCTTGGCATGGCGAAACCACGTCTTGAGTTTGGTCTTGTTTTCATAGGTTTTGGGCCGTCCACGCCCTTTGGTCCCTGGGGATGGCTCGGGGAAATAGGCGACGGCGGTGGTTCTGAGGCGGGTGACCAGATGATGACCCTGACCCAGAAGAGCCCGGGCGAATTTGGCGGCCGCGTAATAGGCATCGGCCACGACGAGGACCGGTTCACTCCAGTGGAGTCCCAAAATGAGGGACCCCAATTTGTCGAGCAAGGTGCGCCGGTCGCGGTTTGACCATCGCAGACCCTCATGAATCCGGGCGGTGACGGGCACCGCCATGCACACCCCTGCGGCCTGCGCCAGCAGGGCGACAGCCTGAATCGAGTGTCCCATAATAAAGCTCGCCTTGGAGTTGGAGCCCGACTCCTGGTGGAGGCTTTTGACGGCGGGCATCTTGCGGCCCTCCTTGCCCCGTTTGAGCCCGTCGACCAGGAGAATGGGCCGTCCTTTGACCCGCACCAGCCTCCGGGCCAGAATCCGTTCCAGCGTCCGGCTCCACAGCAGGGTCAGCGTGTCCAACCGCAGCGCGTTGGAATGAAAGAAATGAAGCAGGCAATGGTAACTGGCCCCGGAGAGCCCCAGCCCGCGGACCAGACTGGTGACCCCGGCCAGGTCCGGACGAATGCACAACCCGGCCAGCACCACGGTCAGCCACAGGAAGGTGGAGCTTCGGGCGCAGGCGGGCCGCAGAGGTTCGACCGCCCGCATCCAGGCCCGCCAGAGGACCTGGGATCTTTTTGGATAATTGTTGAAAAACGCGCTTGCAATATCCGATACCATATTTAGAGTATCGGACATGAACGACACACTGCGTATTCAAAAAATCGAACAGAAGATCGCCGCGATCAAAAAAGAGCTCCTGGATTTAGGCCCCCTGCATCCGGGCAGCCTCTCCCGGCAATACAATGTTTGCGGAAAAATCGGCTGCCGCTGCAAGGATCCCGTCAAACCACGGCGTCACGGTCCCTATTACAAGGTGAGCTACGTCCATCTGGGACACCCCACCTCCCGGTTCGTACCCCCTGAAAAGGTCAAGGAAGTCCGCGCCCAACTGGCCAATCACAAGCGCCTGCGAAAACTCATCGATGCCTGGGTCGGCTTATCCATCCTTCTGGTCAAAGAAAAACGCAAATCCGAGGCTTGATTTTCAACCGGAACGTTTCACTCTCCAGTTAGAATCCCACCAACCGCACGCCGTAAATCCTCGTTGCCGCTCGGAACAATGTTACCCAGTAAAATTAAAATAGCAGGTTTCGCGCTCAAATTCCAGAGACTAGCGATCGGCCATCAAGAGGTTCAAGACTGCTATGGCATAGAGGCCAGCTACGGCGGCTGAGGTGGGCTAGCCGATGATATGGGGATTGTGATCCAGGCTTTACGGCGTTGGCTCGCTTCGCGGCAGGAATGGAGCCTTGCATCTAAGTCGTTGGCGAAAACACGCCATCTGGGGATTGCAAATCGTATGGGGTGTTTCGACGAGGAGGGTTTGGCTGAAACGCAAATGGGGCATACCCTGACGATATTCAGCAGGCCTTATGCGGATGACGACAACCTGCAGCGTTCAAAGGGACTGGCCTTCGCGAAATGAATCAACATATAGGGGACGCTTGCGTTAAACAGATGCCCCTTTCATGAATTGCTGCAAATCTATAGACAACGGCATCCAGAATCAATGTGCCTACCATTTCCATTCGCCTCAAATCCGCCAAGGCGAGTAAAGCAGCGAGAAGCCTGAAATAATGGATTTATTGTAAAAGCACTTGAAAAGGCTGCAAACAAAGTTGCTAAAAAGACTTGCCTAAAAGCTGCCACACATGCATTCTATTAGCCCAGTGCGAATGCAACTCAAACGCCGGATGTCTTTGGCGGCAGCTACCGACTCCAGTGCCGCAGCAAATACGACCATCAGTTCGTTGGCTGCTGATTTCGGTGCCATGACGGTGAAATACCGCGTGGGTAGACGCATGAACCGCAACCAGGACGCGCTGCCTAACCACACCGCGAAACGCGAACAAATTACGAACTCCGAAATGCGAATCACGAATGCCTCTAGCCGTCACACCACAATTCAACCCGAATTGGAAGGTAAATTCCGGTTTCCCATGGGGCACCATCTCGGCTTAGAACGAGCGTTACAAAAGGTAATGCCTCTTACTTTATGATGCGACTTGGTTTCCAAACCGTAGTCTGGGGACGTCGGATCGACGATCTCGACGGCCTACTGGCGGTCGTCGCGGCCTGCGGGTATGAGGGCGTGGAGTTCGGTCAGAACCACCGTGACATCTACGTGCGGGAGAACGGGACTGCCCGGCCCGTCGGCACCCTACAAAGCCTCAAGGAGCGCCTTCACGCACATGGTCTCGAATTGATAGGCCTAGTTGGCGGGACATTGGAGGAACGGATGGCGTTTTGCGGAAATGACCGCTCCGCGTACCTTTACATTGATTCTTGGACGGACGCGTGTGACCAAGCATTGGAGCCTCCGAACCCGTTCACACTCGCTCTCCATCCGCACTGGTTTATGCCAGTGCGCAAGTTGAAACACGTCGACGCTCGTCTGGAAAAGGTGTCCTCTCATAATTTAAAGGTGATCATCGACACAGCCCACGCCATCGTGGCCGAAGATGATCCTGTGGCAGCCGTCAAAAAATATCAGGCTCTCGGCCTCCTGGCCGCCGTACATATCAAAGACTGGAAACCGGATTATGGGCGATGGTCCCACCGCTACGCGCACGGATTTTGCCCACCCGGCGAGGGGATCGTACCCGTTGAGAAGGTGATGGAAACACTCCACAAGATCGGTTTCAATGGCTGGGTGATTTTGGAACAAGATCACTTTGAAGTTTCTAGAGAACATGCTGCATTCACCTGCGCATTTTGGGCGACCAAGTGGGCTGGGAAGTATTTTCGAGCTTTCTCCCCGAAGGCCGAGCAAGTTGCCGAGTTGGAGAAGAAACGCCACCGTAGTCTGTTCCAAGCCTCTGCCGGCCAAATGCTACAAGAGGTCCAAATGGCCCGCCAGTTTGCCTCAGCACCCGTTCGTGGTCCTGATGTGTTTTACCCCTTGGCCGTCCGTCTACTCCGAAGTGCTTTCGAAGCGGAAGCGGTCATGCTGTGGAGCTACAACCCTTTTACCGATGAGCTCTACATGCTCGCTGCCTCGCTCGCTGAGTACCTCCCGCAAGCATTCAAGGTAAGATACGATCGGAAGAATTCTCTTACCGGAAGTGTCGTCGAGAGCTCTAGGGTGTTGTGTCACGACCTATCCGATAAGGGTATCCAATCCCAATTTGACGACCAGGAGCTGCTCAGGAAACTCAAGTCGCGCTGGATGATAACCGTACCCGTCTTCAATTCTTCCAACGCTCATCACATCCGCTATATTCTGAATGTCTTCGTCGAGAGGGAGCTTCCAGTGCGGCATGGCGAGATGGCGGAGGACGAATGTCGCTGGGCTGAACATTATGCCGATCTGATCTCGGTTTGGGCAGATTACCTGACTGACGAGATGTGCTCTGCGTCGGCAGGGGCCACGGCCCATCTGTGTGGAGAAGTCAGAAACGGGGTCGTCCCTTTCGTGAATGCCCTCATGCACCACCTCGAGCGACTATTCCATTGTGAAAAGGCGACAATCTGGCTCGTGGATGAATCCCAGACCCGACTCGAACCCGTAGGCGAAGCCAGAAGCCGAATCGAATGGGACAAGGACGTTCCTGAAAGCGAGCACTACTATCTTGAAGGGGAAGGTATGACGGGTCGCACTTGGAAGGAGCGTGAAATGCAGTTTTCTAACGAGGCGCACAAGGGAAGGTCATTTGAATTGACGACGCTCGATCGGCGAGAGTGCCTTGCGGCTCCGCTGGCTCGACGAGGCGGTAATCTCATTGGCGTTGTTCGGCTTCACAACAGGATTTCAAGAGGAGTGGGGCATACCTCGACCGCGTTTACGGATGACGACGCAGCAAGACTCGATGCGATCATTCAGACAGCGCTTCCTCATTTGGACCTGCTCATCAACCAACGACGGCAGTCATTCGCTTTGACTCGCCTCGCCCACGAATTGCAGAATCCGCTCGTTGGAATCACGGGAGCGGCTGACTTCCTCCGGGAACGTCTGAAAGAGCGCCGCATTACGGATCTCAAAAGCGAGTTCGGTGCCGACTACATTGACGACATCTTTTCATATCAGGCGTTGATGAGTCGCCTTGTGGACAACGTGAACCTCTTTGGGGCCATCATAGACGAGTTGAAGCCGAAGTTCGAGCGCACCGATCTGGCAACCAGGGTTTTGATTCCAGTGCGGAATCAGCTTAAGGCCTTGCTAAAGAAGCATCGCCTGCCCGATGACCGAATCCACATTGCCCAGTTTCAGGGGGTGATTCCCTGGCTTGAAGTGGACCGTCTGATGTTCCAACAGGTCTTCTTCAACCTCCTCGTCAACGCGATCAAATACAACGACGGCGCGGACTCCTTCCGAGTGGATGTCAGAGTGGGTGTGGAAGGCGAGCCCAAGAACCCGACTTCCTATGTCATCGAAGTCGAGGATTGGGGCATCGGCTTGGACAAAGGCGATGAAAAGGGCGAAACCATGTTCCTCGCAGGTGTTCGCGGGAAGCTTAGTTCTCAGCACCGCGACGTCGCCGGTATGGGAATCGGGCTGGCAATCGTCAAGGCGGTTATCAGTGTGCATTGCGGGACCGTCGAATTCTCATCCCCGCGAGAGCCTACCCGGGTGACGATACGCCTGCCCGGCGCGTTACGTCATATGTCTCCGAAAATGAATCGTTTGCAACAATTATGAAGTTCACCGCTATTCTCATCGATGACGACCACGGTCCGATGGATTATTACATTGAGGCCTTACAAATTCGCGGCTTGGAGGTCAGACAGATTGATTCCACGGACGAAACCTTCAAGTGGCTTGACGATGCCACATCACAACCTCCAAACATCATCGTTCTGGACATGATGATGCCGCCGGGCTCTCGTCTAACGCTGGAAGAAACCGACGGCGGGCTTCGCTCTGGTGTGTTCATCAGCCAAGCTATCCGCAAGAAATTCCCTGGTGTGCCATTAGTGGCTTTGACGAACTACAACGACCCCGAAGTGGTTCAGGTGTTGCCTCAGGGAACCCTGTGTAAGGCGAAGTTTGAGGTTTCACCTTTTGCTTTTGCGGATTTTGTTAAGAAGATGCTCGGGGCATAGCGAGGACCATTCTATGCCCACTACACAGATAGCTCTGGCTCCAGATTTCTGGGAAACCATACGACGGCTCGTCGATACCGTTAACGTAGCCGCGGGCGCACTCTGGCAGCAGATGCCAAGAAACCGCAAACAGAGCCACTCGGCTGTGATCGAGGATTACGTTGAATATCTTGAGTTGAATTTGATCCAAACTCATTGTCAGGTCGGTGATCGCGTTTCGCCTCAGCCGAGCGTAGACCCACAAGTTAAGGGAACGATAATCACTCAGATTCATGCACTGAAGGCTCACCGTCTGGCGGGGCGTGGTCACTGTATTGCTCTGGTCCCATTTCTCGGCTATTGCGACCCTGACATTGCCAATGCTGCAGATGCCGCCTTCGATTATTTGCATAGTCGGCCACCCGCTGATTGGCTTGCTCTTTGCGAGGAAACGGAAAGAGCTAATGCCCCCACCATCCTGTCTACTGCACCGGCTGTGGCATGGGATGAAATTTCGGAGCAGCGTTTCCGTGAGTTGGTGCGACTGGAAGCGACCGGCAGAATTTCTCGCTCGGGACGCGATGAGCTCGACCAGTTGGCCGACTCGCGTCGGAAGACCTTATCGCCGATGCCAGTCGATGAAGCCGCCCTACAAGACCAGCGGCTCGCCTCTTTAAGGAAAGTCCTCGGCGCTTTAGAAGACTATGTCAAAGGTTTCACCTCCACGAATTCCCCGAGGCCCGGCGCCTGATTGCGTTCTGACGCCTCGGAATTACCGGGAAAAAGCCCTGCCCGCGCTACGACGCGATTTCCAGGACCGCTGTGCTTACTCGATGCAGCACTTGCGCTACGCCGGCGGCTTAACTTGCATGGAAGTGGATCATTTCGATCCACAGAAGAAGAACGATACCGTTCAGGACTACGAGAACCTCTTCCTGGCCTCCCGCCACTGCAACCGGGCCAAAGGAATGTTCTGGTCAACGGATGAGGAGGCCAGCCAAGACATGCGGTTACTCAACCTCTGCGAAGAGGCGGACTATGGCGAACACATTTTTGAAGATGCCTCGACAGCCGAATTGGTTGGAGCGACGCCGCCTGGCAGGACCCAGATTCGAATCTGTGACCTGAACGCACCACACCTCGTAGAAGAGCGAAAGCTCCGGGCTGCCATTCTGGCATACTTGGCCGAGCTGAAAAGCATAGCGAGGTCCACGAATGTCAGTCTTCCTGCCGAGTTGTTTGCAATTTTTGCCAAGGCGACAGATTTCATGATTCCACCCATTCCTCCTCCTTAGGCGGCGCGCCTCCTTGTTGCCGTGAAACACATCAAAACCAAAGAACCGCATCATTGGATTCACGGAGCTTGGTGGGGGCGTAAAAGATTACTTTCTTCGCGAAGACTTCGCGGTTATGCGCCGGATGAGCTGGTGCGATTCGATGAATATCAGCGTAGCGGCTTAACGCAGCGCCAGTATGCCCAACGGATGGGCCTGTGTTTTTCAACCTTCACCTTGTGGCTGCGGAGGGCGCGGCATATTTCCCCGCCTAATTCCTCTCCACCGAACGTGGAGTTTGTGCCCTTGCGGACGCCACTCCCGTTCGGATCCCCGCCTTACCAACTGTGCTAGCTGGGCGCTTTGTGCCTGGAACTGGCTCATGGCTTTGATCCGGCGAAAGTCCGTCAACACCTGTCCCTCCTTCCCCCATGTTCAACCATAGGGCCGCAACCCTGATTTATCTGGCTACGGGCGCCACAAACCTGTGCCAGGGGTTCACGGGATGTGATCCTGAGGAGCCAAGAGTTGGCATTGCTTTTGGGTGGTGGAATTGATCTGACCTAGACCTAGCGCAAGGACAGGTGGCGCAGGGAACCTGCCGGGGATAGAAAAGAATGACAAAATAATCATGAACGTTTTTTCTTATTGACCTTTTTACGTGTTGTTGTTTTTATATAACGTATAACGATGAAGCCTGACTGGTTCCAGTATCTGCCCAAAGAAGCCCGCGCCAATGCGGAGGCCAATTGGAACCGCATGGCATCTCTGGAGGCGGATCACAAATTGTTGACCGCCAAGCTGGCGATGTTGGAGGAGCAGCGTTTCCGTGAGTTGGTGCGACTGGAAGCGACCGGCAGAATTTCTCGCTCGGGACGCGATGAGCTCGACCAGTTGGCCGACTCGCGTCGGAAGACCTTATCGCCGATGCCAGTCGATGAAGCCGCCCTACAAGACCAGCGGCTCGCCTCTTTAAGGAAAGTCCTCGGCGCTTTAGAAGACTATGTCAAAGGTTTCACCTCCACGAATTCCCCGAGGCCCGGCGCCTGATTGCGTTCTGACGCCTCGGAATTACCGGGAAAAAGCCCTGCCCGCGCTACGACGCGATTTCCAGGACCGCTGTGCTTACTCGATGCAGCACTTGCGCTACGCCGGCGGCTTAACTTGCATGGAAGTGGATCATTTCGATCCACAGAAGAAGAACGATACCGTTCAGGACTACGAGAACCTCTTCCTAGTGTAGTGTCTCACAAACGACTGGAGTTATTATTCCTTTGTTTTTCGCATTCTGAAACGGGTGCATCCGGGTTTAATCCGCTCGAGCGTATGTTTGCACCGGCTTAGTTTATCGACAATCGACTCGACCGTCGCCGTCCACACGAATGGTTGGGGGGCGTCGTTCCAGGCAGCGAGGAATTCCGCGATGGCCGACTGCAAATCCGCCACGCTGACAAAGACTCCACGGCGAATGCGTTTGCCGGTCAACTCACCAAACCACCGTTCCACCAGGTTTAGCCAACTCGAGCTGGTTGGGACGAAATGAGCTATGAAACGGTCATGCCGTTTGAACCAACGCTGCACTCGCGGGTGCTTATGCGTGCCATAATTATCCATGACCACATGCAACTTGATCTCACCGGGAAACTCCGCATCCAACCGTTGCATAAACTTCAAAAACTCATGGTGGCGATGGCGTGCGTAACATTGACCAACGACCTTGCCTTGCGCCAGTTCCAGGGCGGCGAATAACGTCGTCGTGCCGTTGCGCTTGTAGTCATGGGTCATTGTTCCACAACGACCTTTCTTGAGTGGCAAT
The DNA here is from genome assembly GCA_963664225.1 of Verrucomicrobiia bacterium. GTDB lineage: Bacteria > Verrucomicrobiota > Verrucomicrobiia > Limisphaerales > UBA1319. The sequence continues at coordinate 3,763,426 of OY760937.1, read as the reverse complement.
CCTGGCTGCGTGCGATCCAAGGCCTGAATTTGGCTCTTTTCATCGACACAGAGCACCAATGCCTTCTCGGGAGGGTTCAGATACAAGCCAACAACATCGGTGAGCTTCCTCAGAAATTCCGGATCCCGCGAAAGTTTGAAGCCTTTGGTCCGATGCGGCTTGATCTGATGGCTTTGCCAGATCCGGTTCACGGTAGCCTTGCTCACGCCTCGGGCTTTGGCCATCGCGCGACAACTCCAGTGCGTGGCTCCCGCAGGCTTGGTTTGGAGTGTCGCCGCGATCACTTGCTCGACATCTTCGGCAGTTAAGGCGGGCTTGCGTCCGCGCCCCTCGGCCACATCCCACAGGCTCTCAGGGCCTTCGCTCGCAAAACGCTTCCGCCACAAAGCCACCGTCTTGAAATTGAGGCTCAGGTCGTCGGCGATCAACTTGTCTTGCTGGCCTTGAGCTGCAGCCAAAACGATACGGCATCGTTGCGAAACTTGCTGGGGGGTGTGATGTGCTGCCACCCATCGTTCCAGCTCTTGGCGATCAGTTTCGGTTAGGTTGACAGTCATTGCGTGTCGCGGCATGCAGGTAAAATAACCCGCAGAACATATAACACCAGTTATATGTGAAAAACTACACTAGCCTCCCTCTACGGAAACCGGGCAAAAAGTTATTTCTAGCCTGCCGACAAGGAGACAAGCGCTGTGACTATTGGTAACCTGCCGCTCTCCAACTCGCTCCGTGAAGTGCCGCGGGCGCTTGCGGCCCTAGTTCATGGAGAAACTGGCAAGCGACCGTATTGCCTTGTTGCGCATTACCACCTCGAAGCACCGCTCCAATCTGGTGGGACATAGCGCGGGGAATACTTGCGACGGAAGACACCAACAACACTTCCTTTGCTCGAGTGAGTGCGACGTAGAAAACGCGCCGTTGCTCCTGAAGGTGAGCAGCTCGCTCGGCTGGCGGAAGGTCATTATCCACAAAAGGAATCAGCCCGTGAATGCAGCCGACAATGATTGTGACTCGGCTAGTCAAGCCCTTCGATTTGTGAAGGCTCATTATCCTCACGAAATCACCTTCGGCTGGCATTTCTGGTTGAGTGATTTCTGTCCGAAGTAAATCAAGCAATCCTTGAGCATCCTCAACGGCGTCAACCTTCCCGGTCACCAATTCGCGAATCGGATCAGACCACACAGTGCCAGCGGGAAAGAGATCACTAAACAGGTCAGCAAAGCTCAGTTGTTTCAGTCGGTTCACTTCGGCCTGCAGCTCTTGGTAACGAGTGGTCAGTCTGTCCAAGCCGGCCAACTGAAGCTGTCCTGCCGCCACTTGAGCCAATACATCGGCTGGTGAACTGTCGTGCCCCTCGCAATAGTCGCGCAAGGTCACATACTGGCCTCGACGCCAAGTAGGGCTGTCTGATCCGAGCCAGTACCGGAGAGCGACCCGATCATCAGGATTACACAGGAGTTGCAGCTTCGTCATGGCTACTTGAGCCGCATCGGGTTCAAGCAGTTTGTCGTTGTAAAAACTATGCGCGGCAATTCCGAATCCGGGAGCTGCCAAGCGGCGTTTGATTTCGTTGGCTATTAACCGACGCGGGGAAAGAACCAGAATATCCTTCGCTGTAAATCCGCGCTGCGTTACCAAATGCTGGATGAATGCCGCAATGCCATCCGCCTCCGAATCCAACGTTGGCCATTGAACCACACGAACCGTGGCAGGACCGGGCTGTGGTTGCAGTGTGACGAGCCGGTGGTCCGCCCCTGCTGGGTAATTGCCTCGAATAAGGTTGTCTGACACCGTGACAATCAATGCACGGCAGCGGAGGCATTCGTCGAGTTCATGATCCTCAACATTTGGGTGGCGATTGCTGAAATCTTCAATGCCTTCCGGGTGAGCGTATCTGAAACGGTAGATGGACTGGTCCACGTCCCCGACAATGGCAACCTTCTTCCCGGCTGAAAGAACATCAATGAGTTCCTGCTCCGCGCGGTTTAAGTCTTGATACTCATCCACCACGATGTGGTCGAATACTTGGAGAGCGGAGCATGCAGGATTGTCTCGAAGGTAACGCAACGCCTCTGGGACAAGCTCGCCTATCAGCATCCCGCGATGGAAACGCAGCCAAGCAGTGAGCAAATGATGAAATTGAACATCGAGACGATCAATCGGCCAGCCCGGCTGCTCATGTTGCAAACGCGCCCAGTCTGCTTCGAACGCGCGCATTCGCTTCGTCATGTCTCGCTTTGCTCCAAAGTGACCTAGCGGTTGGAGGTCAGCAAGCAACGGTTCGACTTCGTAGCCGTAGATCCCCCGGTTGTTGAATGTAATCAAACCGCGCGGGACACGGCTCAGCAGTTCAAATACGTCGTTTCGGAGCAAGAGTTGGAAGCAATACGAATGAACTGTTCCTGCCACAATGTTTTCGCAGCCCGGCACGCCCATGTCTTGAAGTTCTTTTTCCAGGTCTCGAGCTGCCGTGCGTGTGAACGTGACGGCAAGTATGCGCTTTGGGTCAACGCCATCGATTTCGATTAGCCGAGCGATGCGGCGTTTCATTGCAAAACTCTTTCCTGTCCCTGGCCCTGCCATTACCCGGAGACGCTGGGCTGTAGATGCGGCGATGGCGAGGTGCTCTCCTGCTAGGTTTGTGTTCCAGCTCATCATGATGGCAGTTCAGGGGTTTCGGGTGTGTTCTTCGTCCCCACCCGAGCTTGTCGAGCCAACCAAGCGGTTTATTAAGTCAACGATCATGAAAGGGGAATGCTCGCACTTAACGGCCACTTGGACGGTGTCGCTGGAAGGGAACTCGTTCAGCAATCTCCCACTGGAAATATTCGACAAAACAAGAATGGGGATTCCTGGATGCGTAGACTGGAGATACCTATAAACTTCTTTCCCGCCGAACATTTCGTCATCAGCGTTCCAAGTGGGAGACACATGGCCCAGCGGTAGCATCATATCGAGTATAACGCCGTCCACGGTCTGCGAATACGCGCTCAGAAAATCTATAGCATCGGAGGCCGTGCATTTTTGCGTCACGCGGTAGCCGGAGTTCTCAAGAGCCATCACGAAGTAGCTCATTGCTTTATGGTCGTCGTCAACAATCAGTAAGATCGGTTTTGTTTTCATGGGTGCCATTGGCCGGGAAGAATGGACTCCAAAGTCCGCGGTAAGCTAATCAGAAATTCGGTAGGCGAGCGGAGCGATTGAACACCAATTGTGCCCCCGTGCACCTCCACAATAGTTCTTGCCAGCGTAAGCCCAAGCCCATCTCCGTGAGCATTCATGGCTATAGACTTCTGGCCGCGAAAACCCGGAAGAAACAACGAATTCTTTTCGCCTTCCTCGATGCCGATCCCCCAGTCGCAGATTGAAATCTGGTGCGCGCTCTGGGTTCGATTTGCCCTGACGAGGACACGAAGGGGCCCTTTTGGCAGGGCATATTTAATTGCGTTGGACAAAAGAATGAAAAACACTTGTTGGAAGCACGAACGATCCAAAAACAAGGGGGAAATGACTGACAGGTCGGTTATATGTATCTGTGACCTGTCGAATCCACGCTCCCTGAGGAGCATCTCAATCGAATTCGCTGCTGGGGTGATGATGTCTCGCAGCAGTAGTGTTTTTTGAAAGAAATAACTGCAATTCGACGTTCCGAGAAATGAGATGGTTTGGAGCAACCGATGGATTAACATGCACCAAGAAACGACGTCTCTGGCCAACTCGTTCTTCTGGTTCGGATCGTCGGTCTGTTGGAGGAACTCTACAGCGCCTCTAATCGCGCCAAGGGGTGTTTTAAGCTCATGAACAAATCGTGATATTTGCTTCTGATATGTCTCTGCTGGAGTGTTAGTCGGCGCTACGCTCGAAAACGCCGGAGTGGGAACTGAGGCGCTAGAGAATTCTTGCCTTTGGCCGCGACTAAGCAAGGGAGGATGAATGCCGACTTGTTGGCAGACTTCGCTGAACAACTCCAGCACTTGAGTGCGAGTGGTATCCATCCATTGAGCCAATTCCTGCTCGTGGATGCAATAGGAGGTTGTACCGCCGGAATCCTCATGAAAGGTGATTGCCTTCCGTTTAACTGCATCGGCGTAGCGAAAGCGAATCCACCGGAGTAAATCTACGATGACATCCATTCGCTCGCGAAGTCTTCGGTCCTTTAAGAACACCTTCCCTCGCGCATGCATGAGGACATTGCCATCCAGAGTGCAGATGCTTCCTGTGCTGATGCCGACAATCGTGTCCTCAATCGCTTTGTCGAAAGCCTCCATAGAACCTTCTTGCCTTAAATGGTCCTGAAATGCCTGTCGTTCAAAGCATTGGGCGTATGCCTGGACCACTTCAACGTCGGATATTGGCTGTAACGGGATCGTAGCGCCAGTGGTTTCCACGCCGAGGCGCGCGGTTTCTTCGGCCAAGGTTTTCCACTGACGCAGCAAATCCACCGTGTATCGGCATTCATCATTGTCGATGAGTTTCGAGCAGTTCTGGCAGAGCCAAATCGCGTTGCTGATGGAAGAACGTTGGCGAACGCTTAATGACGAATCAAAGCGTGGGCCACCAACTTCCGCAGCAGTGATGTGTGCTGCCACTCCGATATTGACCGTTTTTTCAGGGTCATCCCGTGGACCACTCGTTAGCTTCCAACATTGTGGATTTGAGCAGTGTGTCCCGACACGTTTAGCCAAGGTGTCTTTTGTTTTTTGGAGAAACTCGTCGCGCATGGTTCAATCGATTTCAAGATTGATCTACACCGACAGAAGACGCCGCAGAAGTTCGTCGCGCGTCCAGCGGAGGTTTTGGATTTTGCGGTAGTGTGGGTGAATTTGTTCGGCCATCCCAGGCCCTCCCAAATGGAGAAGGGAACAGAACCGCACGCGCACGGGTTGGTTCATCATGCTTCGAGGATCTCCATGACGTTGTTGGCAATCGTAGCTTCCAACTCCCGTGCTGTGGAGTTGAGGGTTTCGAGTTCCTCGCTCAGCGTTTCGAACTGTTCCTTGCGGTCCTCGTCGCGCATGGCTTCGTCGATGGGCCACGTCCACATAGCGGTCGGGGTTGAGCGACCAGCTTTGTATTTCGATTTTCTGGAGCAGCGCGGCGCGGGACAGGCTAGGGATGTCGGTGTCTTTATCGGATAGGGCCATTTCAAATACGCATTGAAGACTGACGCTTGGTGCGGTGATGTCCGTGCGGCTGAGCGTCGACACACATCTTATGGCTGGTTTGGCTGCCAGGGCATCGCTTGGAAGAATGACGATGACTTCGACCGACTCAGGGAAATTCAGCCTGCGCTGTACTTGGTTCGGTTTGAGTTGATCGATCATCACGTAATGCGCATGCGCGTCGTTCTTAATGGATGGGATTTTACCTGTCGTGATTGGAAATTGACAGTAAAATGTCGCGCAGCGCGCGTCGGCTACAATTTAAAGTCGAGGAGCTATTTTATGACTCATAACGTCCTTTATGAATCATAATGGGCGGCCTCCGTTTTGGAGACTTTTTAGCGCTGGATCAGCACATTGTTCCAAGTTTTTCCATTTCCAATTTGGCCCTCACGTTCGCAGGAATGCTCTCTCCAAGAAGGATTTAACGAATTGCGTTTCCGCCACTTATCGCTTCATCGAATTCAGTCCTGCCAATATCTGCATCCCTGGCACGAGCATGGCTTACGCAAGTGTCGAGTCCCAGTTTTTCGAACAGTGCAATTTGCGTCATTTAGATTTGAAGGGGATTGGCGCTTTTCAAATTTGAACACCTGTCGCAGCGTTTAGCCAGCAAACGGATCATTCTGCTGGTTTCTTTTGTGTTGCCATCCGGCACTCGGTTGTTTTGGAATCCGACGAAGAGGGGGAATTCTTCATGCCTTCGATCCATACCCAGTCCTTATTTGGCCAATTACCTGATTCCTCGGCTTGCGTTGAGGGCAATAATCCCTCCCCTCCCCGACCGTGGATTGAACGTCAGTTTGCGCTATTTCACTCCATCATTCCGGCCTATTCAGGGAATATTGGCCAACGCCGAACGTCGTATTTCTATCGCAAGCAAGCCATTGCTTGGGCAGGCATGGCACGCCAGCATTGGCCGACTCCTGACTTTCCCGCGCTCTGCGCACGCTTTGCAAAATTCTATTTTGCCACCTACCGAAAATTGAAGGAGCCTTGATAAATATCATTTTCTTTCCGGCATCATATGAATCAATCGAGTGAAAAACCGAGGCGACCATCCAACACGCATATAATAGACTGTATTATGTCGCCTTACATATAAGCCTTGCAGTTTTCGATTCCATCCGCAAACTGTCAGGTATGCTCGAAAGGATGGTCCAACAACAACCTCCTGCGGGCTCGAAGCATTCCTAAGCTTTCTCTGAGGATTCTCCATGGCCGACGAACTCATCCCGCACACCCCTCAACCCAGCCTTCCTTTGGCTTTTGCAGGCGGACCATTTCCTAAACTCATCGCCGCTGCCGGACCCGAGGCCACCCAACGCTTCATTGAATTCTTTACCGCCAACATCCGTAATCCCAATACCCGCAAAGCCTACGCCCGAGCCGTGGTGCAATTCCTCGATTGGAGCGAAAAGCATCAGTTGGATTTGAAAAGTCTCCGGCCATTTCATGTGGCCGCTTATGTGGAGCAATTGCCGGAGCGGTTAACGCGGAAACGTTGGTTTTTCCGGGACAGTCAAACTGGAAAGCGGTTTCAATCCCGCACCGCCACCACCGCCCTCGAGGCCCCCTCGGTCAAACAACACCTGGCCGCCATTCGGATGCTCTTTGACTGGCTCGTCACAGGCCAGATCGTGCCCCACAATCCGGCGGCCTCCGTGCGCGGTCCAAAGCATGTGGTCAAGAAAGGCAAGACCCCCGTCCTAACCGCCAAGGACACTCGTAAACTGCTCAATTCCATTCCACTGCTACGGACGGTCATTGAAAACTGCCAGAGCATCGCCGTCCCTGATTTGGCGGGCCTGCGCGACCGGGCGCTCATTGCGCTCATGGTTTTTTCCTTCGCCCGCATCAGTGCGATGGTCGGCATGGAGGTCTCGGATTATTACGCCAGCGGAAAGCGCTTTTGGATTCGATTGCATGAAAAAGGCGGCAAATTCCATGAGGTCCCCGTTCACCATAACGCCGAGGCGTATCTGGATGCCTACATCACCGCCGCCGGACTCCAACACGCAAAGAAAACTCCCCTCTTCCGCTCGGCGATCAGCCGCACTAATACCCTTTCAGACCATGCCATGAGCCGTACCGATGCCTTGAGAATGATCAAGCGCCGGGCTCGGGAAGCAGGGCTGCCAGACCGCGTATGCTGCCACACCTTTCGAGCCACGGGCATCACCGCCTATATCGAAGCGGGCGGAACCCTGGAAAACGCCCAGGCCATCGCCGCCCACGAATCCCCTCGCACCACCAAGCTTTACGACCGCACAAAAGACGAAATCACCCTCGATGAAATTGAGCGGATCAGGATTTAAAATCCCTTGAAGAAAGCCCGTTAAGTGCGGAGTTTCTTCATCCATTTTGAATCGGTTTGAAGGCGTTTTTTGGACTTGCCATACACCTCCGATATCTTTGGACTTCTTGTGCAAGGGGTAGGAATGATACCAAGTCTTACCGTTTATTTTTTTCTTAATCGACACTCCCCCGTTCAAGGACCGCCTCCTTGCTTCACAAATGATTTCACCTCAGTATCCCTATGAAAAATCAAACCAAGCCAACGAAAACCAACAATCCGCCCGCGCATAAAATCCGCTACGGGGCTGTCAGCGCCAGCATCTGGCGTCAGGAATCCGATAAAGGACCCGTGTTCAACGTCACCTTCCAGCGTTCCTACAAAGAGGGAGATGCTTGGAAGTCATCAGGTAGTTTCGGCCATCAGAATCTTCTGGTTCTCAGCCTGCTGGCAACCCGAGCGTTTGAATGGATCGGCAGCCAGCCCGATATCCCAGAGGCGTAATCCACCACGGCTGGGGCTCATGAAAAGCCCCAGTCAATATTCCTATGCGATTTAATTTAACACACACTTCTTGAAACAAACTCTTACAGTTTTTTGTTTTAGTTTGTGTTCACCGTCCAGACGACCACCCGGTTCCCTTCAGCTCTTATAGCTTCACAATGCGGCCTTGTGCACATTTTCGCGGACGACATGGGGCGCGTCAAGCTCCCATGCCGCGCGGCGATGTTGGAACGCGGGGAGAAGTCCACGCCTCCGGCTCCTGCGGAGAGTAACGCGTAATCCCAGCTCAAGTTTATCTTACAATCCCCGCCCAAGCAAACTTCGTCGGGGACTGTTTATTGGCTGGCGGTCACATACCAGTTGCCGGGGGCGGGAAGTGTTATGGGAATCCATGTCACACCGGCATCGGTGCTATAGGCGGCTTGCGTAGCACTAGATGTCGCCACATATTTTCTAGCTCCATAAACTACTGAATTCCACGCAACACTAGGAACCGTGCTTGCAGCCCATGTATCACCGTTGGTGACGCTGTAGGCTGCGGTGGTGCTCACATATTGCCGCTCGCTTCTATTACCTTAGGCCCCTATGCCTTCCATACCTTGTCACTTATTATTCTCTTTGCTATAAAGCCATTATACCTATCGCCCATATGCCGTTAAGACTTTGCGAACACTCCCTATCGAACGATAAAATACTGAGCACAAGAGAGATTCGTGCCCCCAAAGGATGAGAGATAGTTTCCGCCGCTGTCGAAATTTACCATACAATGGCCGCTAGAATCTGCCACCAATATATTGCCGCTGTTAACGACTGCAATTCCAGTGGGGCCAGTGAGATTGGCGCTGCCAAAGGATGAGAGATAACCTCCACTGCTATCGAATTTTGCGACTTTATGACTAGAATCATCAGTCACCAGAATATTTCCGCTGCCATCAATTGCGATGCCGTCGGCTCGAGTGAGATTGGCACTGCCAAAGGATGAGAGATAACCTCCACTGCTATCGAATTTGGCAACTTTATGGCTGGTCCAATCTGTCACCAGGATATTACCTCCAGTGTCGATGACAATGCTGATTGGCCAACTGAGATTTGAGCTACCGAAGGATGAGAGATAACCTCCGCCGCTATTGAACTTTTTTACACAGTGGGGGGAAGCATCTACCACTAAGATATTCCCGCTACTATCGACGGTTATACCTTGAGGCCAACTGAGATTTGAGCTACCGAAGGATGAGAGATAACCTCCGTTACTATCGAATTTCACCACGCAGTGGTTGGTCATATCTGTGACCAGAATATTCCCGCTGCCATCGATTGTGAGACTACTGGGTTGATTAAGGTAGCCACTTCCGAAAGACATGACAAAGGTTTCACTACTATCAAACTTGCATACGAGCTTATGGATATTATCTGCCACGTAAACATAGGGCCCACTAGGCGTCACTGGGCTGGTGCCCCCCGTTTCCGCCGTGTAAGTATTATACCTTGTAAACCGATACTGTGCCGCCACACCCTTGGCATCAATGGACTTGCCTCTGTAGGTTACTCCCCTGCCTAGGAACTGATGTTTCAAGCCACCCCAGTCTACCGTTTGCCCCAACGCCGCAATCACGTGGGAAATCGGTGTACTGGCCGTTAACGCCGCTACGCCACCGCCCTCAACCTTGTAGCGCGTGAGTGCGTCATTGAGAATCGCCAGCGTATGACTATCGGCAGCCTGCTTGGCACCATTGACCGCCCCGATAATCGCGGGTACCATCATTGCTGCCAGCGCCGCAACAATACAAAGGCTTACGATCAGCTCAAGCATCGTAAAACCACGGTGCAACAAGGGGCTATTGGACCGACAAAAGGTTAAACTGGGGCGACCGCTTCGCTGCATAGGTTTCTAATCTTTCTGCCTCATTTTAACGGCCTATATACGGGGAATTTAAGAGGCAATCTGAGGGTATTTTACAGTCGATTGCCACAGGTTTGAAGGGGTGCGGCTGAGGATGATGCACAACGACCCTATAAAGACAGGGCCACAGACAAACCAATTTCCAAAACTCAGAAGTGGACCTTCTGGGCCATTTGCTGGCTATGTTCGCTGCGCAAGTGGCCGTAAACCTTCATTGCCAGCGCCCCGCCATCCTGATGGCCCAGCCACCGGCTGACCGTGGGAATATCCACGCCGCTTTCAATGCAACGTGTCGCGAAGAGATGCCGCAAATCGTGGTGCGTCATGCGTTGCATGCCGAGCTTTTCCAAGGCGCGATCCATGGCCTTTTGGCATTCCTGTAATTGCATGACCGGTTCGCTGGGTAACGCTTCCGTTCGGCTGGACTTGAGACGCAAAAGCAAATTCTTCATGTCGGGGATCATGGGCACGGTTCGAGGTTTGCCATTCTTTGTCACCCTCACACGCATTTGGCCGGTCTCAAAATCGCAATCCCCCCAAAGAATATTCGCGGCTTCCGTCTTACGAAACCCACCGAAGGCAAGGAATCGAACCAGATCACTGCATTCCTGGCTACACCACGCCCCTGCCTTTTCGATGTTCGTAACGAATTTCTCGAATTGCTCGTGCGATGGCAGGACCAATTCCCTCAGGATCACCCGCTTTTTTGTAATCGCGTAGGCGGGGTTTTGCGACCTTGCGCCCTTTTCAACCGCCAGGTCCAAGATCATGCGGAGTGTCCCAACGGTGTTGTTGTAAACCGTCGCACTGTATTTTTCGGCAAATTTCTTGGCCCACGCCAGGCAATCGTCCTTGGTCACTTTCCAAACCAACGTGCTTTCCAGATCAGGCCAGGATTTAAGAAGGGCCTCCAAGCATTTACGACGATAAACCTTTGCCCCCTCTTTTATGTTTTGCTGGCCGTTGAGGCGCTCATGGAAAAGAGCGACCGCATCGGCAACCGTCATCCTCCCTGCGTCCACCCGCGAGACATCCCCCAACTCTTCCGTTTTCTCGTTGATGAAATCCGCCAGCCGCAGCTTGGCCACGCTAATGACCGAAGTCTTAAGAGTCTGGCGAAAAAGCTTGCCTCGAATCCGAACTCTGGCGAAATACACACCAGATGGTTTATAGCGGATCAAATTTGCCGTCGGGGTCTTTACCCAGTCACTTTGGCTTTCAGCTACTGTTACTGGCTGATTGGAGCGCTTTTTCATCCAAGCAGTATCAGATTGCAGTATCAGATTGTCAAATTGGCTATTTTTGACCACGCTTAAGTCATTGCAATTCAATTAGTTGGGCCCATAGCTCAGCGGTTAGAGCAGGCGACTCATAATCGCTTGGTCGCTGGTTCAAATCCGGCTGGGCCCACCACCTCATGCATGTCATCGAGTGAGAAAACACTCCTAAGTTCGCATCAGAATTTGCAACTTTTAGGGTTGGATGGAGACGCATTTGGCAGATTTTTATGTGAAGATTAGGTCATGCCAAAGTGACCTGCGGATCGATAATATCCACATTTAGACGTCTATTGTTCAAATCGATAAGAGAGCGCAGATAGGCCTCGGGGAGCATATTATGCGTCCTTTCTGGCCCCGTAAACCGATATTGGTGACGACGTCCAAAAGAAAGGTTGTGAAATCTGACACCCAGCGATCACTCGATTCTAATTGCTTTGAGATTGAGTAGAGACATGGATTTATTATGGAACTACACATCGAAATCGGGACTATGATGCCAGAAAAAGTGTCTCAGAAGCCTGCCGCCGTTGGCCATCTCGTTCCGGTGTCGCGGTTCACGTCGCGAATCGGCGGTGGCTCATCTTTCTGCATTTGGCCGATTGGACCGCACACGTTCAGCAGCGCTGCCGTGGAACAAACGGATGCATGATATGATTATAGAAATCCTGATCCCTGTGGCTTCGGCGATCGCCTGTCTGGGTGCTGTCATCCGGGACTCGTCCGTTGCCGCAGAAACGAACGATATTCCAGCGAGTTTCACAGCATACATTGGCGGCTACTTTGGAAATTCCTACGGCGTTAGACTGCGGAAGGGCAGCCTGTTTTATTCGGTGTCTTCTGAGTCCCGGAAGTCCAAAGCCGTGAAGATCACTCCGACGGCCCAGCAATGGCGGGAATTTCGTCGCGCGCTGGATGACGCCAATATTTGGCAGTGGCGTGCCGATTATACAGATCCTCACATCTGTGATGGCACAAACTGGTCGCTTTCAATCCAGTATCATGACCGCACCTTGGAGACACACGGCTGCAACAGTTATCCTGGCCGGTCTGGCAAACCGAATGGCAGCCCGCATGTGACAAAGGAGTTCTCGGCATACACGGCAGCCATAACCAGGCTCCTGGGTGGAAAAGCATTTCAGTGAGGACGTCCACCTACTGATCTTATGGTGCCGATGGGAGTTTTTGCTCCCATTCTCCGATGCGGTGGCAGGCTTCCTGGAAATAGTCTTTGAAGGGGTCCAGCCAAATGATTCTGCTGTCCCGCTTAAACCAGGTGAATTGGCCTTTGGCGAACTGGCGTATGGCAATTTCGAGCTGGGCGAAAAGCTCGTCCACGGTGCGCAACTCTCCTCGAAGGTACCTCGTGATGTAACGGTACTCCAGGCCGAGTTTGTCGAGCCTGATGTCGGACACGCCGCTGGCACGGAGTGCGGCGACCTCGTCGATCATTCCATTGGCCATGCGCTCATGGAGGCGTTTTCCGATTCTTTCCTCGAGGATGTTGCGTGGCCAGGTCAACCCGAGTTGAAGGCAATTGTATCGGGGCGATTTCTCCCGGGCCTCAGAGCCTGTGTAACCGGCGGAAGCGATTTCGATGGCCCGTATGAGCCGGCGTCCATTGCTTTTGTCGATGCGGCTGGCCGCGTCCGGATCCGATTTTTCAAGACGCTCGACCAATTGAGGGAGGGCAAGAGACTCGAGCTCGGCACGCAACGAGTCGTTTGGCGGGACATCCACCAGTTGATAACCTTCGACGATGGCACTGATGTATAGGCCGGTTCCACCAACGAGCAGGGGCATTTTCCCGGCACCGGAAATGGAGTCGATGGCGCTGTAAGCATCCCGTTGATATTGCGCCAGCGAGTAATATTCGGAGAGATCGGCGACATCGATGAGGTGGTGTTTGACCGTGGCGGCTTGAGCCGGTGTTATCTTGCCGCTGCCCAAGTCGAGGCCGCGATAGACCTGACGGGAATCGGCGGAGATAATTTCGCCACCGAAATGCCCGGCCAGGCGAATCCCGAGATCGCTCTTTCCGGAAGCATTTGTCCCGAGTATGATGATAAGTTTCTGCATGGTTAATGGGTGGGCTGGGGTTCAATGCCGCTGAGTGAACCGGGCCAGTTCAATGTGGGACTGACCGTGAGCGTTGCGAGGCAAACCTGTGCCGCGACGGGATCGTTCAAGCAAAGGGCTCCACGGCGGATTTTTGGCAATGGTTCACCCTCGAGACGCAGCGGATGGCTCTCGCCCAAGGAACGGGCGTAGCTGGAAAGATCGGCAAATCCTTCAGTGCGCGCCTGGGTGTGAGTGACCAGGCGGAAGAGGCCACTGCTTCCGGGACAGGTGTGCTTCATCAGCTCCAACGTCAGACGCCCCATCGTGTAACGGGGATTAATTTCCACTACGGGCTTGAGCCGACAGTCCCCCAGTGGCGTGCGATAAACGAAGGCATCGATACTGATCGGTCCGATAAAGCCGGCGCGTTGCAATTCCGCTTCGAGCACGGAAATGATTTCGCCGTAGAGGCGTTGAAGTTGTTCCGAAATATCGGTCTGCGCATGGGATAAGGCGACCACTTTTGCAGGCAGGCACCGGCTATAACCGGCCTCCGCCCAGTTGGCCAGGAATTGCCCCTTGCGATCGTTGACCAGGCCGGTATAGCCGCAGAGCCTGAGGTCGCGCGACCCCATTTCCAACTGTACAGAGAAGTCCAACTCGCGTTCCAGCCAGGGTTCAACGACCAGTTGACGTCCGGCCTCCAGGGCATGAATCAGCCACTGCCGCTGCGCCGCCAACAGCTCCGGCTCCCATAGTCGGATGGCATTGTGTCCCGCCAGGCCGAGCGCTTCTTTGACCACCACGCGATGATGACCACGGCGACGAATGGTGGCGATGGCCCCAAGCGCATCCTCAAAGTTGTCCACCGCGATGCCAGCCTCCTGCTTAGAGCAAAGCCAGGATTCGGCGATCCCAGCGCCAAGGCGGCGACGATCCAAGACCTTCCTTAGAAAATCCGCGCTCCAGGCCTTGGAATAAAGACGGGCGATGTCGTCATTGAAATATTGGTTTGCGACTCGCGTTTCGCAGGCCACCCGTGCAAGGAGCGGCTCGAACAATTTGACACTGTCCGGCCCCCAAGCCCAAGGCCGCAAACGGCTTAACTTTCGCTGACTGAGATTATCGGCAGGATCGATGCGCCCTTCTCGAAGCTCGACGAACTCCGGCAACGGAAATCCGGCTTGCTTGAGGTCGTTTAGAAAGCCCGCCGATGGTCGCTTCGCCAAGAGCACAATATCGCCCGACTGACAGAGGAATTGCGGCAGGTTGGCCAGATCTTCGGCGAGCTTCGCCTGGTGCTTTACGGGAGTGAAGGACTGTCCGTGCGCGATATGCCCCTCGGAAAAGGGGTTGAATACAAAAACACTGGAGGCGCGGCCTTTGCACGGCTGGCCCGGAGTCTGGGACGCGAACGCAGCGGAGCCCGGACCTTCATCGCCGGCGATCGGCGAGTGCTGGGCCTTCTCGTCCAGGCGCTTCCCGAACAGGGCCTGCCGGTCAATATCGTTGCGTTCCATTATCGTCTGACAAGTTACTGGATGCTGTCCTCGGTTGCCAAGTCTCGCCGCAGTGATTCAACTGCATATCTGAAACATCGCAAACTGGACCTTTATTCGCGGCCGCTCCCAGATTAACAAACCCAAGACAACCACAGTGGGATGTTCTTGCTCAGTGAACAACGGAAACGTCCACCGGGAATAAACTCGCAGTCCGCAGACCACAATCGCGTCCCTAATGGAGAGAGTCGGCATGTGAACAATCGATGCTTTGTCGATGCTCTTGGCGTGGCAAACAGGGCCGCAATTTGAATTTAAAGCGGCAGATGAAGTCCGGACATTCCCGCTTACGACTGCCGAATTTTCTATATTGCAATTGGCAATCTGGAAAAAAGCCCTGCTTTCTGCAATCCTGACGGCGTGCTCGCTGATCATGTTGTCATGATTTGCGGCATTCCATGCCATTAAAACTCGATCCTTGTTGTGACAACAATCGATAGAATTAATTTCCATTACAAATACTTTGAGGGATATTCCATGGGGCCGCGTATAAAGAGCGTGCCAGTCAGCGACACAATTTGGAAAGCTTTCTCAGGCATCCAGGCGAAGCTTGGATTTTTGTCGAGGCCCTGTTGATCGGCATATCGGTTGAAATCGCTAAAATAACACAATTATGTTGGAAGATCCAAAATTCCTCCTTTTCGGCGTGCTTTTGACGGGCATGATGATTCTTACCGTCGATTGCGGATCATCTGATCAGGGCAGCGCTGCGACGCCCCCCCAGGACCACCATTAAAGGCCGGTTCATCTTTCGATGAATATTTTTGTGCAAGAAGCCGTGATCGATCTTTTGGGACTGAAACAACCACAAGCGATGGATGCCCACCATTCTCGCCTTAATGTTAGCTTTCTTATTCACATATACTAAATATAATATTTTCCATGAGGTTCACGAGGGCACTTTATTTAACGACGGCTGGCTTCCTGGGGGTGGCGCTTTTTGCCCTTGCCGGTTGCAAAGGAGTCCCGACCCGGGCAGAAAAGGATGCGCGGCGGCAAATTCAGGAAGCTGGTAATAATTATCGTCCAAATAACCAAAAACCCGCTCTTCCGGTTCTAACGACCAATTCCAGCCTGGGCGATTATTTAACATTCGCCCTTCTGAATCAGCCGGGTGTCGAGGCGGCCTATTACGACTGGGCGGCTTCGGTGGAACGCATCACCACGGCCCGTTCGCTTCCCGACCCGCAGTTGACGTTTCAGATGGATATCCAGAATGTCGTCACTTCCATCATGCCGGGGCTGATGGCCAATTTTCCGTGGCTGGGCAAGCTCCGCGCTGGAGCCGGGGTGGCGTCGGCTGAAAGCCAGGCCAAATATTACGCGTTTCAGTCGGCGGTCCTGAAGAGTGCCTTCGATGTGAAGAAGACCTATTACCAGCTTTTCTTTCTCGAGGAGAAAATCCACGTCAATCGCGAGAACTTCAATCTGCTGGCAGGACTGGAAAAGCTTGCCCGCGCGCAAAACGAAGTGGGCAAGGTGACTTTGCAGGATGTGCTCCGCGCGCAAATCGAGCAGGCCCGTCTCGCGACGGAGATCAACAATCTTGAGGATTCGCGCAACTCATTCCTGGCGCAATTCAAGGCGGCGTTGGGGCTGAAAGCTCATGATTCAACCCCTCCAATCCCAAGAAACTTCGAATCCACACCCCTGGATTTGACTTCCGACAAGCTTCTTGAGACCGCAATGGCTCAAAATACCCGGCTCAAAGCCCTGGAGGCCGAGGTGCGCGCGGCGGATGTTTCGGTAATGCTGGCTCGCAACGCGCGCAGGCCTGATTTCAGTCTGGGGCTCATGGCCGACGCGCAGATGGACCCGACGCTCTATCGTCCCCTGGGCACGATGACGCTGCCAATCTGGCGGGACAAGATCGCGGCGCAAATCGCGGAGGCTCAAGCCAATAAACGTTCTGCTGAAGCGCGCCTTTCTGACGAGCAAATTGCGCTGGCTGTGAATTTTGCAGACAGAAGTTTCCAGTATCGGGAGGCCACGCGAAACCTGGCCCTGCTCATTGACCAATTGTTGCCCAAAGCCCGTCTTTCCCTGGAGGTGGCTCGCTCAGGTTATCTTGGCGGTCAAATCGATTTTTTCAATCTGACCGATGCGGAACGAACCTTGCTAAATTTTGAGTTGGACCAGGTCGAAGCGACCATGCAGCGCGAGATCACCCTGGCTGAACTCTCGCTGATCATCGTGGGCATGCCACCATCCAATTCTGCCACAGATTCAAAGTCTCCCGGTATGTCTGGCGGCAATCCCGCAACACCAAAGAAACAGACCGGAGGGATGTAATTTTACCGGCAAACCAATCACTATTTATGAAATGCAAGACCCTGAATTGGAAATGGCCGGTTCTATGCACGCTGGCTTTGTTGATGACTGTCGGCGCTGGTCTCTTAGTTACGGGTTGTGGGCGTGCGCAGGGGCCTGTCGCAAACGCTGAGGCGGCCAAAACCCTTTACACCTGCGGCATGCATCCCCAGGTCATCCAGGATAAACCGGGTAATTGCCCGATCTGCGGAATGAAACTCACGCCGATCCGCAAGCAGGCCGGAACCTCTGGAACCACCAACGCGCCCGCAACAAACACCGGCGAGCGCAAGATTAAATACTACAAGTCCACGATGACACCGGGCGAAGTGCGGCAGACACCCGGCAAGGACGCGATGGGCATGGAGATGGTCCCGGTCTATGACGACGAGGCCTCTGCCGCCCAGTCGCAAACCATCGAGATCGACTCCGTCACCATCCAAAACATGGGCATCCGCACGGCAAAGGTCACCCGCGGTCCATTGCGCCGGGTCATTCGCACTGTGGGCGCCATCGATTACAACGAAACCTCACAGGAGGATGTGACCACCAAGTTTAAAGGTTGGATCGAGAAACTTTACGTGGACGCCACCGGCCAGCAGGTCCATCGCGGCGATCCGTTGTTCGAGATTTATTCCCCGGAACTTTACAGCGCTCAGCGGGAATACTTGCTCGCCAGGGAGCAGGGAACAAATGCGCCTGGCGCCACGGCCCTCAAAATCAGCGCGTTGACCAAGCTGAAGTTTTATGACATCTCCGACGCTCAAATTGCCGACCTGGACCGCACCGGCCAGCCCAGCAAAACCCTGCGCATCCTCGCTCCAATGGATGGTTTTATAGTGGAAAAAATGGTGGTTCAAGGCCAGATGGTGGAACCCGGCATGAAGATCTATCGGCTGGCGGATTTGGGTCTGGTCTGGGTGCAGGCCCAGGTTTATGAACAGGACCTCTCCTATGTGAAGCTGGGACAGGAAGCCACTGTCACGCTGTCCTATCTCTCCGACCGAGAGTTCCGCGGAAGGGTCACCTACATCTATCCCAACGTGGATGAAAAGACCCGGACAGCGCGCGTGCGGATGGAATTTCACAACCCGGGCTATTATCTAAAACCGGGCATGTTTGCGACAGTCCAGGTCTCCTCTGAATTGGACCCTTCCGTGCTGTTGGTTCCCGATATGGCCATCCTGCGCAGTGGTGAGAAGAACACGGTCTTTGTGGCCCTCGACGCCGGGAAGTTTGAACCCCGCACCCTCATCCTGGGCCCCCAGGCCGAGAACGACATGTACCAGGTGATCAGCGGACTCAAGGAAGGCGAACGGATCGTCACTTCCGGCCAGTTCATGCTCGATTCGGAAAGCCAGCTTCGGGAGGCGATCCAGAAAATGCTTCGCCCCAATCCCAATTTGCCCGGCGAAAATGAACCTCTGACGCAGGCGGCCCACGATGGGATGTCAACCGCACTCAATGTTACCAACGCCGCCCGTTCTGATGTTTCTGTGAAGTACATCTGCCCAATGCCGGAGCACGTTTCAATCCAGTACGATCATTCAGGCAAGTGCTCCATCTGCGGAATGACACTCGTGCCTATAACCGCTGCCACCTTGAAGAATCTTCAACCCGGCGGCCAATTGCTCTATTACACCTGCCCCATGCCCGAACACAACGATGTTCACATGGACAAACCGGGCAAGTGCCCCCGGTGCGACATGACGTTGATTCCCGTGATGCAGGCGGCGCCCATTTTAAACACCGCCACAAACCAGCCGGTTGTTGAGAAAGTTCAACCCACGTCGTCCATCCCCGTCACGCTTTACACCTGCCCGATGGCGTCCCACGCGGACGTGGTTTCGGACAAACCCGGCAAATGCCCCAAATGCGAGATGGAATTGGTCGCCACCAGCACAGTGGCCCATGGGAAAGTCGCTGAGGAGACCTGGCGCAAACAACATTCGAGCGCTCCGCCAATCGCTGACACGATGCCTCAGCAACATTAACACGAAGCCCGCCACTTATGCTTAAAGGCATCATCGATTTTTCGCTTAAGAACAAGTTCATCGTCCTGCTGGGAACGATCCTGCTGGTGATGGGGGGGCTTTATGCGCTCAAGAACATCCCGCTGGATGCCATCCCTGACCAGTCCGACGTGCAGGTCATCGTCTATACCGAGTGGCCCGGTCAGGCGCCGCAGATCGTCCAGGATCAGGTCACCTATCCGCTCACCACCAAGATGCTCTCGGTGCCCAAGGCAAAAGTGGTGCGCGGCTATTCGTTCTACGGCTTCTCATTCGTGTATGTCATTTTTGAGGACGGCACGGATCCCTACTGGGCGCGCAGCCGCGTGCTCGAATACCTGAGTGGCTTGAGCGGCCGCCTGCCCGCCGGTGTGTCTCCCAGTCTCGGACCGGACGCCACCGGCGTGGGTTGGGCTTTCATGTATTCCATCAACTCCACAAACCGCGATCTGGCCGAACTGCGCTCCATGCAGGACTGGTATCTGCGCTACCAACTCGCCTCTGTGGAAGGCGTGGCGGAAGTCGCCTCCGTCGGCGGCTTCATAAAGCAATATCAAGTGACGGTCGATCCGACCAAATTGCGCGCCTACAACCTTTCCATCTCCGAAGTTGCCATGGCCGTCAAACGCAGCAACGGCGAGGTGGGTGGACGTTCCATCGAACTCTCGGAAAAAGAGTTCATTCTCCGCGTGCGCGGTTATATCGAGAAACTTGATGACCTGCGCAAAGTCGCTGTGGGTGTCGGCGATAAAGGGGTTCCAATTTTGCTGGGTCAGGTCGCCAATGTGGAGCTGGGCCCGGATATGCGGCGCGGCATCGCCGAACTCAACGGAGAAGGCGAAACGGTCGCCGGGGTGGTCGTCGTGCGCTACGGAGCCAACGCACGCCAGGTGATTCTCGACGTGAAGAAGAGGCTGGACGAGGCCATGAAAGGCCTGCCAGCGGACGTCAAATACACCGTTGTCTATGACCGGAGCGCGCTCATCGACCGCGCCGTCAAAACGCTTGAGGAGAAGCTCATTGAGGAAAGCATCGTCGTGGCGCTGGTCTGCATCGCCTTCCTCATGCATCTGCGCAGCGCCTTTGTCGCCATCCTGATTTTGCCCATTGCGGTGCTGATGTCCTTCCTCGTGATGTATGGTCAGGGGATAAGTTCCAATATCATGTCCCTTGGCGGTATTGCCATCGCCATTGGTGCCATGGTGGATGCCGTGATCATCATGATCGAGAACGCCCACAAGCATATGGAGCACGATCAGGGCAAAAAGCCCCACTGGGACATCATCCGCGATGCCTCCATCGAAGTGGGGCCGACGCTGTTTTACTCGCTGCTGGTGATTACCGTGTCGTTCATTCCGGTGTTCACGCTCCAGGCGCAGGAGGGACGCCTTTTCAAGCCTCTGGCATTCACGAAAACCTATTCCATGGGCGCTGCGGCACTGCTCTCCATCACCCTCGCGCCAATCCTCATGGGCTTTTTCATTCGCGGAAAGATTCCAGCCGAGGAAAAGAATCCCATCAATCGTCTTCTCATCTGGCTCTATCACCCGGTGATTGACTTCGTCATCAAATGGCGCTGGCCGGTGGTCTTCTCTGCCGCCGCCCTCGTCGTTTGGGTGTTTCTGCCCTGGAATATGATTGCGGCGAAAGTGCTGCCCGACGGCAAAGCAAAGGACTGGGCCTTCAAAGTGGGAAAGATTTTCCCCTACCAAAACATCGGTTCGGAATACATGCCGCCAATGTACGAGGGAGACCTTCTCTACATGCCCACGACCTTCCCGGGTATTTCGCCGACCAAGGCGCGCGAAGTCCTCCAGACGACCGATCGCATGATCCGCCGTTTTCCAGAGGTGCAGAATGTCTTCGGCAAGGTCGGCCGCGCCGAGAGCGCCACCGACCCCGCGCCATTCGACATGGTGGAAACCACCATCATGCTCAAGCCGGAAGACGAATGGCCGGAGGTCGATATCAAAGACGACATCGGCAATGTCATTGCCCACCGGCGCCGCACGCCTGACGAACTGACCGACGCGATGAATGCCGCCGTTCAAATCCCGGGCCTGAACAACGCATGGACCATGCCCATTAAGACCCGCATCGACATGCTGGCGACGGGCATCAAGACTCCCGTCGGCATCAAGGTCGCCGGACCCAATCTGGCCGAATTGGAGCGTGTGGCCTCGGAGATTGAAGCCGTGGTCAAGGGCGTTCCCGGCACCCTCAGCGCCTTTGCCGAGCGCACCATGGGGGGCAATTATATCGAGTTCAACATCGACCGTGACGCCATCGCCCGCTACGGCCTGACCGTGGCCGATGTTCAGGACGTGTTGGAGGTCGCATTGGGAGGCATGCCTTTGACCACCACGGTGGAGGGCCTCGAACGCTATGCCGTCAACCTCCGCTACAGCCGCGACTTCCGGGAGAATCTGGGCGCGTTGCGTGAAATTGTCGTGCCCACTCCGACTGGCGCGCAAATACCCCTGGGCCAGTTGGCCAAAATCGAAACCGTCCATGCCCCCATGGGCATCAAGAGCGAGGCGGCCACTCCCAATGCCTGGATTTACGTGGATGTCAAAGGCATCGATATCGGCACGTATGTTCAGATGGCCATGCGCGCGGTCAACGAAGCGACGGCCAATGGGATGATCAAATTGCCCAGCGGCTACAACATCTTCTGGAGTGGCCAATACGAATACATGCTCCGGTCCCAGCAGCGCCTGATGATCGTGGTGCCGCTCACGCTCCTGCTCATTGTCCTGATCATTTATTTGAACACACGTTCAGCCATTAAAACCGCCATCGTCATGCTGGCCGTGCCGTTCTCCCTGGTGGGGGCCATTGGCATCCTGGCGCTCCTTCACTACAACTTAAGCGTGGCGGTGTGGGTCGGCATCATCGCCCTGGCCGGCCTTGATGCCGAGACCGGCGTGGTCATGCTCCTGTACCTGGACCTTGCGTTCGACGATTCGAAGAAGAGGGGTCTGATGCGCAATGTCACCGATTTGCGGGACGCCATTTATCATGGTGCCGTCAAACGCGTTCGCCCCAAGGCCATGACGGCCTGCGTGATCATTGCCGGTCTGGCGCCCATCCTCTGGAGTCAAGGCAGCGGGGCCGACATCATGAAACGCATCGCCACTCCCATGGTTGGCGGCGTGGTCACCTCCACCATGATGGAATTGCTGGTCTATCCCGCCATCTATTTTCTGTGGCGTTCGCAGAGTATCAAACGCTTGCCGACCACTGGATCGAACCCACAACCGGAGCCAAAACCACTTGAGCCATGATTCCCAATAAACCAATCGAACTCCCTCCGTCTAGCGCAATTCAAGCCGTCGGGGTTGGGATTGTTTATTGGGACGAGTGAGGTGAAAAATGACCGCGAGGGATTCTTCGTTTAGCAACGTAGTAATGTGTGGACCGACGATGGGGAGTCCTGATGAAATTAAACAGATTAATGCATTTCAGTATCTTAAAGAACCGAACCGCGTGAGTTGGATCAGACCCGCGCAACCCGAAGGATTGGCATCGAATGTCAAAAAGTGATAATTTCATGGCGTCGCCAGCAGTATGAAACCGAATCAGAATCCAGATAATGACGAGCACCTGCGCGCGGTATTGCGTGAATGGGTTGTGGAGACTCCGCCGTCGCCTCTTTTTCAGGATCAGGTTTGGCAGCGGATTGAGAGGGCTCAAGAGCGACCGGCATCGAAGATTTGGGCGCAGTGGACCCATTTGTTGGAGGTGGCTTTGCCCCAGCCAAAAATCGCCTTTTCGTATGTGGCGGGTCTCCTGGTTTTAGGCGTCGTGGCCGGTTCGGTTTCTGCGCAAATCAAGAGCAGCCGTATGGATTCACACCTCGGCGCCCGCTACGTCCAGTCGGTGGATCCTTACTTCGCAGAATCTTCCCAGCCATGAAGAAAGGCGGACTTATCTTGTTGTTGGGCCTGGTGCTGGGTGTCGCGGCCTTTACCGGGTTCTATTACCTGGGAATGGCTCCCGGTCGGAACCTATTGCAGGAGCCTCAACCCGAATTGGCCTGGTTAAAAAAGGAATTCAATCTCAACGAAACTGAGTTCTCTCGCATCACTAATTTGCATGAGGCCTACCTGCCCCAATGCGCCCAACGTTGCCGGATCATCGAAGAGCAGAACCGAAAGCTTGAGACTCTCCTGCGCGGGAATTCCACCGTGACGCCTGAAATCCAGAAGTTGTTGACAGAGCGCGCCACAACCCGGGCCCTATGCGAAGGGGAAATGCTGAAACACTTTCAGGACGTCAGCCGCGCGATGCCTCCCGAACAAGGCCGCCGTTACCTGGCATGGGTTCAGGCACAAACAGTGTTACGATCCCAGGCCATGGAAAGCCGCCACACAATGGCCGACGCCCATCACAGGATCGAAGAGCCTTCCCGGTGACGCCGCGCCATGAACGCCACAAATTCCGATGAGCAGGATGCGCGGGACATGTTGCGATTGGCCCAAGGCCACGATCAGGCCCTTAATGACCTGATGGGTAGGCACTCTGAGAAACTATACCATTATCTGTTGCGATCTCTGCAGGACGAAGCTGACGCTGGCGATCTGGCCCAGGAAACCTTCGTCAAAATTTACCAAAACCGCGCGAAATTCGACCTGCGGCAGAAATTTACAACCTGGCTTTACGCCATTGCCAGCAACCTCGTGCGTGACCGATATCGGTGGCGGGCGCGTCATCCGCAGGTTTCTCTCGACGCCGATAACGGGCAAACCGAATCCAGTCTTAAAGATACCCTGAGTGCTGTCGAGTCTCCTCCCGATCAAAGGGTGCAAACCGAAGAACGCGCCGACGCGGTGCGAAGAGCGGTGGACGCCTTGCCCGAGGAACTGAAACAGCCTTTGATCCTCGCCGTTTATCAGGATTTGCACCAGCTTGAAATCGCGACCATCTTGAATTGTTCGGTAAAGGCGGTCGAGATGCGCCTCTACCGGGCGCGACAACAATTACGCATATTGCTGGCCGGGTTAATGCCACCCCTTTGACCATGACAAACTAATAACAACCAAATAAAACACAACGAAATGAAAACAACATCACTTGGAAAGATCGCTGCACTTGTGGCAGTCACTGTGATTTCCAGCCTCGCCCTCGCAGGATGCTCGGAATCCACTCAAAAAGACACATCGGAGCAATCCACGAATCAACCGGCTCAAAAGACCGTGCAATACACCTGTTCCATGCATCCAGAAGTCGTGCAGGATAAACCGGGCGACTGCCCCAAGTGTGGCATGAAACTGGTGGAAAAACGTTAAGCCGCATTCGTCGCAATAGTCGATGCGCCAACCCCGGTTGAAAACGACCGGGTCAGGCTCAATTCCTTGACTGTTGGGGGATCTCTAACCGTTATTCCCCTGCCATTGGATCGCGGGATTTCCCGGACCGTAGTTTTGATGCGATCCGCCCCGGTTCCAATGGGCTTGTAGTCTTGCCTTGACCCCATTTTTGTCCTATACTTAGGACATGAAACCAAGGTCTGCACGGTTCGAAGCCGGTCGCTCCGTCCATGCGCTATGTCTTCTGATGGTCTGCCTTTTCTCCGGCTTGATCGGCCTGCAGGCCTCCACACCGTGGCGCTGTCAGTTATTGGTGGGAAGCACGCTTCTGAACGACTGCCAGGTTTGCGACCGAATCTCCATTCCAAAAAACTTGCGCGGCTCATTCGATCTGATTCTCGAAAAGAGCACCCTCATCGATTCCACCTATTCCCTGACCAATATCCAATGGCAGACCGCAGACTGGCCGACCGGCGGTTACCGGCTTGAAGGCGACGGGCAATGGATTGTTGGCGGAGAAGTCGCCGTGCGCCAATTGATGACCCTCCAATTAACCCTTTATACCGCGCAGGGCGCCACCAACAAAACCTTTACCAATATTACCTCTTTCGTCGCGCGTCAGGTCCCCATGCTCCAGATCGATCTCGCGCAAACGAATGAAAACCCGTTCGAATTTTTCACCCTCAACCTCCGCGCCGCACCCATTCGGGAACTCTGGTTCTCCACCGGTTCCGCACTTACTGCGGGCATCTGGAAGGATCCCACCAACCATGTCAGCCGCAGCGATATTCTGAGCATGGACGGGCGTGTGGTTAAAACCGGCGTCGCCCTGTTTGGTCGCCTGGGCATCATGCCCGTCGTTCCCGATCTGGGGTTGGATGCCCTCGACATCGGGCCTGGTGCGGAGGTGTTCTTTTCCATCACCGACGCGGCCTTGAGCGAAACCCTGGGGCCGCTCCATCCCGGGGATATGCTCTCCAGTCAGGGCCACATCGCCAAACGCAACCAGGAATTAACCGCCGCCTTCGGCTTCAAGGATCCCGTGCCAGATCTGGGCCTGGACGCCATCCAACTCCGCCCCAACGGCGAAATCTGGTTTTCCATCGCCACAAACGCGGTCTCCCCAACCGCCGGGAACATCGGGCCTGGCGATATTCTGTCCACCACCGGCGTCATCGTCAAAACGAACCGCAGTTTGTTGAGCCATTTCCAGCCGGACAAGCCCGACTTCGATTATGGCCTGGCCGCCCTGTATGTCTGGCCCAACGGCGAAATCTGGTTTGCCACTCAAAACGGTTTCCTGGACAACGCCCTTGGCCCCATTCCCAGGGGAACTCTCTTGAGCGATCAGGGCTACATCGTCTATCGAAACCTCGAACTGGTGGGCGCTTTTCAACCACTCGAAGACCTGGCCGACTTCGGCCTGGACGGGATTTTTATAGTCACCGATGCCACTCCGCCGCCGCCAGAGACCAAAATACTTGAGATTTTAGCCGTCACTGAATCCCGCCCGCTTACTTTGCGTTGGACAGGCGACGCCAGAGTCTTTGAGGTCCAATCTGCCCCCGGCATCCCCGCACCATTCTCCCCCGCCAGCCCTTGTCTGCTTGAATTCGAATGGTCGGATTCCGCCACGGCTCAACCGCAGCGCTATTACCAACTCCGCTCCTGGTAAAATCGAAAACGCAAACGCCCGGCTCTCCGGCTCCCCGTCTCGAATCCCGTCGTTGAACGGTCAGCCTCACATGAAAAACTGGACGCCTGCCTCTCTAGCCCAATCCGTGACTCCACCCGCCAGCGGATGTTTCCTGCGGCGTCCTGCCAGAAGGACCATTACCAACAGTTGCCCTTGAATTTTGTCGTTTGCCCCTCGGCGAATTTCACCTTCCAATCGGCTACAAAACAAGGCATCATGCCGACCATGCAAC
This sequence comes from Verrucomicrobiia bacterium, assembly GCA_963664225.1. Classification (GTDB taxonomy): domain Bacteria; phylum Verrucomicrobiota; class Verrucomicrobiia; order Limisphaerales; family UBA1319. The sequence goes on along the minus strand of OY760937.1, from coordinate 3,737,105 downwards.
CGGCCGTAATCCCCGGCCATCAGTGGCTCGAAACAGGCGATGAAGCTTTCGCGGCCATGCTGGATGCCATTCGCGCCGCCTCAAAAAGTATTCGGCTTGAAACCTACATTTTTGCCGCCGCCCCTTTGGGGATCGATTTCCGCAGCGCCCTCATCGAAGCCCTGAAACGCGGCGTCACGGTAAAAGTGTTGATCGATTCCTTTGGCTCGTTCTATTTATCCGATTCCTTTTGGCAACCCCTGCGCGACGCGGGCGGCCAGGTCCACTGGTTCAATCCCATGAGCCTGGAGCGCTTCGGATTCCGCGATCACCGCAAACTCCTCGTTTGCGACGATGCGCACGCCTTTGTTGGAGGCTTCAACATTGCCCCGGAATACCAGGGGGATGGCGTTCACAACGGCTGGCGGGATCTCGGACTGCGCCTGACCGGCCCACTGGTCAATGAATTGGCCCGCTCCTTCGATCTCCTCTTTCAACGCGCCGAACTCCGCCATAAACATTTTGCCCGTTTGCGAAAGCCCCCCATTCAACCCAGCGCCATTTCCGGCAACGACACGGTTTTGCACAGCGGTCCGGGCCGCGGATTCAGTTCGTTCAAACGAATGCTGCACAAGGACCTGGAACATGGAGCCTGCGCCCGCATCATTTCCGCCTATTTCCTCCCAACCAGGCGCATTCGTCGGGACCTCTTCCGCATCGCCCGTCACGGAGGACGCGTGCAACTGCTCCTGGCCGGAAAATCCGATGTTCCCCCCGCTCAATGGGCCTGTCACCGGCTTTACACTCCCATGCTCAAAGCTGGTATTGAGATCTACGAATACCAGCCGCAAATCCTTCATGCCAAACTGATTGTCATCGATTCGGCCACCTACGTCGGATCCGCCAATGTCGATGTTCGCAGCCTGCGCATCAACTACGACCTCATGCTCCGGCTCGAGAGCCCCGTCATCGCCACCGAAGCCACCCGCATCTTCACGGACGCTTTGCAACATTCTCGCCGCGTGGAACTTGGAAACTGGATCAACTCCCGATCCCTCTGGCAGAAAATCAAGGAACGGTGGTACTATTTTCTGCTGTCGCGTGTGGATCCGTATATTGCGCACCGCCAATTAAAGTGGCTCCGATAGCATCCCTTAAATCTCCTCTTTTTGTCGTTACGCATTGCCATTCCGCCGATGCCGGATAATTTGTACTCGTGCAAAACGAACATGCGGTGGCATCCCATTGGAAAGGCGGCTTTGACGAGTCGGCCCTGCAGCTTTGGGCCGCCCAGGTCCGCGCCAGCCTCGCCGCACCAAAGGTATCGCTTGGGCTGGTATTCATATCCCCCGCACTTTTCCAGCACAGCGGCACGATTCTCGAAATCCTTCGCGTTCATGCGCAAATCCCCCTGTTGGCGGGCTGTTCCAGCGGCAGTTTGATCGCCGCCAATCTGGAAATCGAAGACGCCCCGGGCCTGGTCCTGGGATTATACCACCTGCCCAATGCCCAACTTCACGCCTGCCACTTCGAACAGGATCAACTCGACCGGGCTGAACAACCGGATTTTTGGCACAAGACGACCGCCGTCAAGCCGGAGGATTGCAATGGCTGGCTCGCCTTTGTCGATCCCTTCCACATTGATTCCGAGACCTGGCTTAACCAATGGAACGAGGCCTTTCCCGGCGTGGCCATCGTTGGCGGTCTGGCCAGCGGCACGCTCACCCAGCAAACCACCCAGGTCTATCTCAACAGCGAAGTCTATGAATCCGGCGGTGTGGCCATCGCCTTCTCGGGCGGCGTCCGCATTCACAGCATCATCTCCCAGGGTTGCACCCCCATCGGCGAAACCTGGACCATTACCAAATCGGCTCAGAACCTCATCCACCGCATCGCCAACCGCCCGGCTTACGAGGTCCTGGCGGACACCTACAATCACCTGGACTCCGAGGACCAGCAAAAATCACAGGGAAATCTTTTCATCGGCCTGGTCATCAACGAATACCTGGATGAATTTCACCGGGGCGATTTCCTGATCCGCAACCTTCTGGCCGCCGATCCACGTTCTGGCATCCTCGCCGTGGGAGCCCTGCCCCGCCAGGGCCAGACCATGCAATTCCAGCGGCGCGACGCCGAGGCGGCCACTGAAGACATGCGCACCCTCCTGCAGCATTCCCAGGAAAAACTGGCTCACACCCAAATTTACGGAGGCTGTTTGTGCTGCTGCAACGGACGGGGTTACCGCCTCTTCGGCCAGCCCAATCACGACGCCCAATGCGTTAATAATTTTTTTGGAACGATTGGGCTATCCGGCTTTTTCTGCAACGGGGAAATCGGCCCCGTCGGCAACCGTAATTTTTTGCACGGTTACACCGCCTCCCTGGCCCTTTTCGTTAAAAAATAAATCGTGAACACCGCAGTCATTGAAAATCCGGCGGGCAAAAGCGGGGTCCAAAAACCCTCGCTCTTTTTTGCTCCTTCCAGTATTGTCGAATCCATACACACGGAAGCACTGTTCCCTTCCGTCCAACCCCTGGAAATCGAACTGGGCTGTGGCGACGGCGCTTTCCTGCTCAAATACGCCGCCCTGCATCCCGAGCGTAATTTCCTGGCCGTCGAACGCCTGCTCGGACGCATCCGCAAACTCGACCGTAAAGGACCGCGCGCCGGATTGAAAAACCTCCGGCTCCTGAGATTCGAAGCCTCCTACGCTCTGGAATATCTCCTGCCTCCCGCTTGCGCCCAGGCCATTCACGTCTATTTCCCAGATCCATGGCCCAAACGCAAACACCACCGCCGACGCCTCATCAACGCCCACTTTATGGAATTGGCCGCAATCGTGCTCGCCCCCGGTGGCATCCTCCACTTGCGCACCGATGATACCGACTATTTCAGGCAAATGACCGCAGTAGGCCGGGCCAATCCCACTTTCCAGGAAACATCGATACCCGAGGAACTCACCGCGGTAAGCACGGATTTCGAGAAGTTATTCATGGACCAGGGACTGCCCATTCATCGGACGGCCTTTCAGAAAAAAAACTGAATCCACCCAGAGGACGACAAACGGAAATTTGGCCTTGCGATTGCATCCCGTCGCAAGGCCGGTCACCGTTCGTTGCGGTCATTGAAATGTCCGGAGGCCAAAAGACCCGCGACAGCCGCCAGCAATTGACGGGATTTAAAAGGCTTTTGCATGAAGTAATCGGGCCTCACCGGAAACTGTTGCACGATGTTTTCCGTGACGTTGCCGCTGATGAGAATGGTCTTGAGGCCCGGATCGATCTTCAAGCATCGCTCAATCAATTCAATGCCGTGAAAAGGCTCCATGGCATAATCGGTGATCAGCATTTTGGGTTTGGACGGAATATCGCAAAAGGCCTTCCATGCAACCTCAGGATTTTCGAAAAATCGGACCGGATAACCCTCGATCTTTAAAAAGGCCTCAACCACTTCCCCGATGAGAGGCGCGTCATCAACCACAAAAATCAAAGAGTTGCTTCTGTCCGGCATGATTTGTTTTTGTTCCCCGCTCACAGGCGTGTTCGCCAGGTTTAACCCCATAAATCACTAAAACATGATTGCCACAACGCATCATACCCGCGAATCGCCCCCCGCGCAACCGTGGTCAAAACAGCCTCCCAAGAGCCTGCATCGCTCATGCTGCAAGCGATCACAAGTGACCCACAATCGCATAACGGCATGCTGAAGACACTTCTTAAGCCAAAATATTTGAAAAAACAAGCCAACCTTTGCGAAATGCGCGAGTTTCACTCAAGGCTCTGGACAATCTCGGCGTGTATCCGCCGAATTTTACGCCGCTCCTGTAGGCCAAATGCCGTTATCGGTCAAAAACCAGACCCCAATGCCCCAACAAAAAACTCCCCATGCCTGATTCGGCAAATAACTTGTGGTCGGCGTGGCCCGCGCCTATCGTGCCCTTGATTTATTATGAAAGGGCTTGAGCCTTCGGATATACACTGCGTTTTGGCGGCGTCGGGTTGGCTGGACCTGAAAAACCCCGCGGAAGCCCGCAACGAACTCGATCAAGTGTCTGCGGAAGCGCGAAACCATCCCGATGTTTTGGAGATGCGTTGGATGATTTGTGAGAACCTGGGTGACTGGCCGGGCGCTTTGGTGGTATCCCGGGAAATCATTCAGGGCGCCCCCGAACAGGCCTCAGGCTGGCTGCACCAATCCTATGCCCTGCGTCGGGCGGCCAAAGATGGACTGCGGCATGCCCTCAAGTCACTCCTTGCGGCCTCTCACCTGTTTCCCGAAGAACCGTTGGTTGCCTACAATCTGGCCTGTTATCAAACCCAGCTTGGGCATTTAACCGAGGCGTGGGACTGGCTGCTGAAAGCCAAATCGCTCTTGGGCAAAAAGAAACTCCTCCAATTGGCCCTCTCCGATCCGGATCTGGAGCCTTTCAGGGACCGGTTGCAAAACCTTTGATACTCTTCAAGAAGGCCGGGCGCACGACAAATTTCTTCCCAAAAAGCCCAGTAAAACCCCCATTTTCTCATCTGTGAAATCAGAGTAATCCGTGGTTTAAAATCCTGTCCATCCTTCCCATCCATGTTGAAATCCTCTTCGCCAGAGGTCAGCCCAATTCGACGTTCGTTGTTGGATGTTCATTGTTGGACAGGTCAATTTTCCAATTCCTTTCCACCTCCGTGACTCAGTGCCCCAGTGGTCAATTTCCTTTTCGCCCTTTGCCCATTTGCGTATTTAGTCTTAACGCGGTTCCATTTGCCTTTTTCTCCTGTTCCTGATTTGCGGTTCTCTGCGCCATATGCGGATTTCTCCTGCATATCGCCGCTCGTTCCGCGTTATCGATATATAATTGACCTTCCCCAAACCATGTCTTATGCTGCAACACCATTGGTTTTTTTCGAAAAACAAACACTTCAAGGATTAAGAAGCATGAAGAAAACACGTTCGAACGGCCGGAGCCTGGTTCCGTGGATCAGCGCCCTCTGTCTTTGCACTGCTGCTGCCCAAGCCCAGTTCTCAGTCCCCGGATTTTCCCGGGTCGATCTCTACAAAGGTCAGTGCTCCACACAAACCGCATCCGGCGTGGTAGCCTCCGCATCCAACCCCTACATATTTCAAGTGCTGGCTCAGCCCCTCAGCCCCGGCCTTGTCACCAGCGCTTCTGTCAACACACCCGCCGGAGGTAATTACCCACTCGCAAACGTCTCTGGAGGCAACATGGGTTATACCGGATATGGAGCCTCCGCAACCGCATTCAATGCCGCCTACGGCACAGGGGATTATGGCGTGCGCTATCATTACAACCTGGGCGGATTCTTAAGCGGAGATGCCACAAACGTTCTCGCCCTGGCTTCGGGAGCCTATCCTGCCGCGCCCCATTTATCCAATTTCGGCGCCGCCCAGTCTCTGGATGTGGCCTCCGACTTCACCTTTAGCTGGTCCTCTTTTGCGGGCAGTGGTGCAGATGATTTCATTCAGTTCCAAATTCTGGACGGAACTTCGGTGGTGTATGACAGCGGTTTGGGCATGAACGCCAACCTCAGTGGATCGGCCACCTCAGACACAGTGGTTGCCGACACCTTGATCACAGGCAAGACCTATACCGGGCGCCTCATCTTTTACTCCGTCACCAGCCTGAACACCAGTTCCGAGACAATGAGCAGTGTCGGCTACAGCTCGGAGACCACGTTCACCATCAAAACAAGTGGATCCGGCCCGATCGATACCACACCCCCCACCTTCACGGACAGCATCCCGACCAATAATGCCACCGCCGTGGCCCTCACCGGTTTCGTGCCCATTACTTTCAGCTTTAGCGAGCCAATGGCTGAGACCCAGAACATTCAATGGAGCTCCAACCTGACCCCCGACGGATTTACCTATGTGTGGTCGTCGGACAAGCAATCCCTCTCATGCTACTACGCCGCCGGTTTGCCCGGAAGCTCGACCATCACCTGGACCCTCAATCCCACCGCTACCAACAGCGCCAACTTCCGCGACCTGGCTGGAAACCCCCTGGCCATTAACACCTACACCGGCAAATTCACCACCGTGCAGGGTTCCACCAACAATCCCTGCAATGACACCAACACCCTGAACCAAACCGTGGGAGTCGCACTTTCCAAATTGTATTATTACCAGCAAACCAGCGTTGCCGCGCCGGTTTTCGACCCCGTGGAAGGAGCCTTCTTCAGCGTATCGCTTCGTGGACCTGCCACTCTCACCGCAGCCTCGGTCGTGGTCCCCTCAACTCCGGCAGCCACCTATCCACTCGAAGTATTCAGCGTCTTCGGCAGTACTTCCGCCTATTACAACGAAGCGCAAACTAATCTGACCGCATTCGACACCGCGTATCCGCCGGGCAATTACCAGATTAGCGCCGTCTCTGCGGGAATCACATACAACGCCACAGCGCCGCTGCCCGACTCGGGGAAACCGACCGTGCCGCATGTCGCCAATTTCACCGCGGCGCAATCGGTCGATCCCAACGCCGATTTCACACTCCAATGGGACGCCTACCCCTCGCCCACCGCCTTCGATGCAATCAGCCTCACCATAAACGACTCCACCAACATGGTCTTCCACGCCCCCGATAAATGCATCCCCATCAACCTGGACGCCACAGCGACCTCCATCGTCATTCCCAAAGGCACCTTCCAACCGGGCATTACATATACTGGTTCACTCCAGTTCTTCCACCTGGCCAGCACAAACATCGCCCTGTTGCCGGGCGGGTCACCGGGCATGAGCGGGTTGAGCCGCACCACCAACTTCAAACTGATCACCACGGGCGGCGTCACGCTGCCCGCGCCTGTCATTTCGAACGCAAAGGTTTTGAACAAAAACCAAATCCAATTTCAGGTCACCTGCACCGCCGGCCACAGCATGGTCATCCGCAGCACACCTGACTTCAAGACCTTCACTCCGGCCTTCACCACCAACGTGACCACCAGTCCCGTGACGGTGACCATTCCGCTCGGAACCGACACCCGGATGTTCTATCAAGCCGTCCAATAACGTCCTCATTTTTCAAAAGCCGCCTTGTTTAACTCAGGGCGGCTTTTTAGCGTACGACTACTTCATCGCTTTAAGGCTCCCTTCCCCATTGACCTCTATTCCGTAACTGAGCCTATGTCGCCTCCACCCCTTGCAACTTCAGAATCGCAAAGATATGTTTACCAAAGAGGACCTTCGTATGTGTGATTATTTTAACATTTTCTGCTTCAAACACTTATGAAAACTAAATGGTTTAAACGCTTTGGCTGGTTTTACTTGCCGGTTTCGGTCCATGGGACTTTCGTTTGTCTGTCAGCCTTGGCATTCTGCATTGCGGTCTTTCGAGCGATTGACAGAAACTCGCACTCGGCCAGTGACACTCTCTATGGCGTATTCCCATTTTTCGTCTGCACGTTTCTACTGCTCGATTGGATTGGGAGCAGGACGAGTGAAAAGTCGGCCTGATAAAACGATCAATACAGGGACATAAAAAAGGGCCGCAATTTCTTGCGACCCTTGAATCTTCAACAGCGTTCAGCCCTTACTTGGTCGGCGGAACTGGAGGCGTTGCCTGGGGCTTCACTTCGACCTCGACCGGTTTCTTGGCCAGCTTCAATTCAATGTGTAGATCCCGCAACTGACGTGCATCGACATTGGCCGGAGACTGCGTCATCAGGCAGGTGCCTTTGGCGGTCTTCGGGAACGCGATCACGTCACGAATGCTCGGAGTGCCGCAGAGAATGGCCACCAGGCGGTCAAAGCCCAGCGCGATGCCACCGTGCGGCGGCGCGCCATATTTAAAGGCCTCCAGCATGTAACCGAACCGGGCCTGCGTGACGTCCGGCGGGATTTGCAGCACCTGCTCGAAAATCGTCTTCTGCAGCTCTGGCTGGTGAATACGGATCGATCCTCCGCCCAATTCCACACCGTTGACGACCACATCGTAATGCTGACCGCGCACCTTCTTGGGGTCAGTCAGGAGCAGCGGTATGTCTTCGACCACAGGCGATGTAAACGGATGGTGGCTCGAATACCAGCGGTTCATTTCCTTGTCGAAACTTAGCAGCGGGAAATCCACCACCCACAGGAAATTGAACTGATGCGGCGGTATGGTCAACTTGCCGGACGTCTTGAGAACCTCCGCGCAATAAAGACGGATTTTGCCCAGAATTTCACAGGCGTTGAGCCATTGATCCGCGGCAAACAAAATCAGGTCCCCCTCCTCAATCGCCAGTTTCTTGGTCAGCGCCTCTTTTTCAGCCGCGCTGAAGAATTTGACGATGGGCGATTTCCATTCGCCCTTCTCCACCTTGATGAAGGCCAGACCCTTGGCTCCGAAACTCTTGGCGTATTCGGTCATGGTCTCGATCTGCCCCTGCGTGGCACAGGCCAGGCCCTTGGCATTGAGCGCCTTGATCACACCGCCGGCGGCAATCGTTCCGCTGAACACCTTGAAAGTGCTGGCGCGAAATTCCTCGGTGAAATCGACCAACTCCATACCAAACCGTGTGTCCGGCTTGTCGATGCCGTAGCGGTTCATGATCTCGGCAAACGGCACGCGCGGGAACGGCGTGGGAATGTCGATATCCAGCGCCACCTTCCACAGTTTCTTGAGCAATCCCTCCATCAGGTTGTAGATGTCCTCGCGGTCGATGAAGGACATTTCCAGATCGACCTGGGTGAACTCAGGCTGGCGGTCTGCCCGCAAATCCTCGTCACGGTAGCAACGCGCGAGTTGGAAATAGCGCTCCACACCGGCAACCATCAGAATCTGCTTAAACTGTTGCGGCGACTGCGGCAACGCAAAGAACTGCCCCGGGTTGGTGCGACTGGGAACAATAAACTCGCGCGCGCCCTCTGGGGTGGATTTGAACAGGGTCGGCGTCTCGACTTCCAAGAAGCCGTTGTCATCGAAATACTGACGCAAGGCAATCGCCAATTTACTGCGCAGACGCAGGTTGCGCATCATTTCCGGCCTTCGCAAATCCAGGTAGCGATATTGCAGCCGTAATTCCTCGTTGACCTTCGCAGCCACTTCCGGGTCATCGACCGGGAACGGCAACACTGCCGCCATGTTCAGAATCTCCAGTTCGGTCGCCACAATTTCGACCTCCCCCGTCACGATTTTCGAATTGGTCGTTCCTGCGGGACGTTGCCGCACCACACCGGTCACGCGAATCACGCTCTCGCTGCGCAAGCTGGCGGCTTTGTTAAACAGTTCCGCCGCAAGGGCCGAGGGATCGAAAACTGTCTGGGTACGGCCTTCGCGGTCCCGGATATCGATAAAAATAAGACCGCCCAGATCGCGGCGGGAGTGAACCCAGCCGCATAGAGTTACCGTTTGCCCGATATGCGCCGGGCGAAGTTCATTGCAATGGTGTGTGCGTTTCATGGCTTGCGCGACTTTCAATAAATCAGGAGCCATGATGGAGGGATTGCGGGGAAATTCAATCCGAAATCCGGTTAGACGCGCCAATCAAAAACGCAACAAACTTATTGAAAGGGACTTACACGAATATCAAATGCCGCCGAAAACCGCGTTATCGGGCACTATTTGGAGAGCGCGACAATATAGCGTTGCAAGCGGGAGGTTTGCTCTGACTGCTCCATATCAACATAGATCTGATGAAGGTTGGCGCACATGCGCAACAGCATCCGGCGGGGACTGACGGGAGCCAGATACCCCTCCAGGTAACCGTGGCCAGATTGGAGCAAATACTTGATGCAATCGGCTTTTGTCAAAATTTTACCCCGGTTAAACGCGTCCACAAACAATTCGGCTGAGGGGGTCTGAAATCGGCAGACAAAGTGTCCGGGCATCCCAATGCCTACCAGCGGAAAACGCAGCCGCCGACCCACCAGCAAATAAAGCAGACACATGCTGATCGGATTGCCCAGGCGCCGATCGATCACTTTGTTGAAATAGCTGTTTTCAGGCTCGTAATAATCCTGCTCGTTGCCCGCATACCCCAATTCCGCAAATAAAAATTGGTTGGTGATGGCCAGTATCTTTTCCGGCCCATAGCAGCCAGTGAGGCGTTCCCTCAATTCAATGACATAGCCGTCCAGTATTGCCTGATAGGCGCTGACGTTGATTTCAGGATATTGGGTTTGAGCTAGAAGCCAGGTGCCATACTCCAAATCAAGGTCTTCGCCGCGACTCAGACAAAAGGCCAGGAAATGGGTATCCGCTTTCTGACGTCCCAGATGGAGGCTGATCTCACAGGCTCGCCGACGCAGCATCGGATCGCAATCCCGGGTATAGGGCTTGAGCCAATCCACCACCTGGGAACCATAAGAAATCAGGGTTTCGCGAATGTCCTGATAAACCAGGGGATCTTCATCAGCGAGGAGACTGATTAAGGCACCGCGCTGGCGTTCGGTCAGCGCAGACGGATTTTCCCTTATTCCTGCCGTATTCATAATACCGCGAAACTGCGGCTGTTTTAAAATAAACCGGGACCGCCAAAATGCAATGGCTCGACAAGCATTTTATCGGAAAAATCTCCACAAAAAGAAAGAACGCGTGGAGAACCACCGGCTCAATGAAACGTGAATAAGGGCCAGAATCAGTCCCGGTCGCTGCCGCGGGCCATCAAAACAAATTGCAGCAGGGTCATGGCCGAAGAAACCATGGCAGCCACATAGGTCATGGCGGCGGCGCTGAGCACCTTGCTGACTCCGGCGCTTTCCTCAGGGGAGACCAAACCAAGAGCCTGCAATTGCGCCTTTGCGCGACTGCTGGCGTCAAATTCCACCGGCAGTGTGACCACTTGAAACAGTGTGATGATTCCGAAAATAACCACCGCCAGCATCGCAAACTTGGCGTAATTCATGAACATGCCCAGGAAGAAAATCCAGAAGGCCGCCGTCGAGGCAAAATTGGTCACCGGCACAAGCGCCGAGCGCAGGCTCAGGAACGCATACGACACTTTGTGTTGAAGAGCGTGGCCTGTTTCATGCGCGGCCACACCCATCGCTGCCAGGGAAGTGCCATGATAGATATCGCTGGACAAAAACAAGGCTTTCTTCGTCGGATCGTAATGGTCGGACAACTCTCCCGGAACTTCGCCCACAGGAACATCCTGTAGCCCGTTTTGATCCAGGATATAACGGGCGGTCTGCGCGCCCGTGATCCCCCTCTGGGAGGGCACCTGCCTGAAGCGCGCATAAGTGGATGAGAGCTTCATCTGCGCGTAAATGCCCAGCAACAACCCTGGAATCATCAGCCACCAATAACTGCCCCAAATCATCATTCCCAATGTCATAATCTTCTATTCGATACGTTTGGCGCCTTTTTGTTCAAAGCGATTCACGTCTATTCACCATACACAAAACCGGATTTCAATCAAGAGTGAGGCAAAAGGGATTCCACCGGCGGCGCGCAGAAACTGGCAAATTCCGTCTCGGGTTCCGCCTTGAATCGCCACTCCATGCCACGAAAGATCAATTGCACCTCGCGCGCATGCAGAGCCTGGTTTGCCAACATGAGAATCTGGCGCTGCGCATCATTCAGCCGGTTGTGCACAAAATCCAGGTAAAGGCGCTCATCGCCTCCATAGAGCTTATCCCCCACAATGGGATGGCCAATGTGGCTCAGATGAATGCGAATCTGGTGCTTGCGCCCCGTCGATGGCAGCACCTCCAACAATGCAAAAGGCTTTTCAAAACGTGTCCAGCGCCGCAATTCCCGATACGCGGTCTCACACGGTGCCCCATTCTCACACACCCGGCCTTTGATGACCACCACGCTCAGTTCGTCATCGCCAATCGGGGCCACGATCACGCCTTCCGCTTTCTCAGGCCAGCCATGCACGACAGCCCAATAGACCTTGCGCACCTCACGCTTTTCCCAGGTGCGGCGCATTTCACGCGCAGCATCGAGATTCTTCGCCACCACCACCACGCCGCTGGTCTCACGGTCCAGGCGGTTGATCAGGTGGGGCGCGGCGCCTTCGCCCAGATAAAGCCGCAGCCGTCCAATCAAGCTCGACAGCGGGCCGGTCTTGGAAGGATGACACACCAAATCTGCCGGTTTGTTGACCACCAGCAAATCGGCGTCTTCGAATAGGATGTTCAGCAGCGCATCTGTCACCTCTCTATCGACGCCGAACCAGGCCCCGCTGTCAACCGTCCTGAACGGCAATGACCCCATGAATGCAACAAATTTTGCGAATCGATTTGACAAATGACGGCCAATAGGGTTTCTTATGGCGTCTTTATAGAAAGAAACGGTTAATAATATGTCACATAAACTGACAACCAAATCGATCGTCCGACACGGCGGCGCGCAGCGCGTCATGTGTGCGGGTCGTCGTATTTGGCTCCCATCAAACTGCGGGGGGAGTTGTTAGGTAATCGAAGATCAATTAATTTTGAAAAACCCGCAGTTGCCAGTGCAATTGCGGGTTTTTCGTTTTGAACAAAGAAAGGCGCCGGAAGGAAAAAAGACCGGCCACAGAAGTATTAGAATGAATCAATTTATGAACGCCACCGAATACAGGTTGCCAGCTCGTTTCGAAGAGGAAACCCGCTTCGAAGTCACAGTTCCCTCCGTGCCATCGCGCGGCGAAATGGAGCGGCATTTGGAATCGCTCAAAGACCGGGTGTTGGAAAAGCTGCTTGCGGAAGCGCCCCTTAATGCATCGCATGAGCCGCTGCGGCAAGCCGTCTCTGAAGCCGCCACCCTGGCTTGGATGACTTCCTTTCCATTGCTGGTGCTGCCCGTGCTCGCTGAGGAAAAGGTTGCAACCGCCAGATTTAAGGCGGGAATCCAAGCGCGCATCCGGGAGAAGAGTCCTCTGTTTATGGACCTGGCCGCCTGAACTTCGGCGCATCAATACTTCACGGGCTGCTGCGGACGCAGGTCTTCATCAGCCTGGAAGTCTGAAGTTCAAACCGTTTGACAGCGGGCGGATTTTCTTCCGCCCGTATTCTTTTACAATCCGGCGCTCTTCTCAAGGGCGCTCAACACCTCCGGATCACGGACATCCACCCAACGTCCGAGAATTTGAAGTCCCGCAAGGCAGTGTTTATCCCGGCGCATGGCAATGATCGCATCGGTTAGCTCATATTCACCACGCGGGGATTTCTGGAGACGCGCCGTATATTCGTAAACCAGCGCTTTAAAGATATACACACCGGCATTGTACCAAACCGTCTGGCCGGGGGCTAACAGCCCTTCCTGCCGCAAGGAATCCAGTTGCTCCGGAGACGGTTTCTCCACCAGTCGGTCCAGGTGAAATTGTTTGTCGAACAAAACGATCCCGCCTTTGGTCACATCTTCACCCGGTGTGACCGTAATCAATCCCGAAAAGTCCCCTTCCCCAAACCGGACGACCATCTGCTTGTAAGTGTCGGGCTTGACGAGAATGTCGCCGTAGGTCAGCAGAAAATCGTCTTTGCCAATGAATTCGCGGGCCAATTCGGGAGCCTTGCCAGTGCCGTCCTGAACCACCTGCCGACCATAGGCAATTCGCAACCCCCAGTTCGCGCCGGTCCCGAAGTAATTCTCGACAACGTCCGCGCGGTAGCCGGTAACGATGAAGACGTCCTTGATCCCGGCACTGGCCAGACCGGTAAGGATATGTTCAAGAATCGGTTTGCCCCAGACCTTGAGCATCGGCTTGGGAAGCTCCCCGGTCAACTCGCGCATTCGGGTGCCTTTGCCCGCCGCCAGAATTACAGCTTTCATCAAAAAATATCTCCGTATTCAACAAAGAAGGGCGTTCCGCCTGAAAGGCGGCTGGCGCCTGAGCGAAACACCCCTTCAAAACAACACGCGTATTGAGGCTCCCCGTTGTTTGAACTGCGGGAGCCAAAAACGGATTAAGCGCCGAACTTATCGAACTGTTTGGCGTTGGCCTGCATGTGGCGCAGGAGGTATTTCCCTTCCATCACGCCCAGGGAACCCTGGTTCGCGCCCGTTTCCGTGAAACGCTCCAACTTGTCCGAGCCGGAAATCGCCGAGGTGAGCAGCACCGGTTGCGGATGCCAGGAATGTCCCTTCATCGGGGCCGGGGTCGAATGATCGCCAGTAATGGCAATGACATCCGGCCGTTTTTCCAGCAGGATGGGCAGCGCCGCGTCGAAATCTTCAATGGCCTTCTTCTTGGCCTCGTAATTGCCGTCTTCGCCGAATTTATCGGTGTATTTGAAATGGATGAAGAAGAAGTCGTAGTTATCGTACTCTGCCTTGTAGCGTTGGAACTGCTCGGCAATGGTTTGCGGGCCTTCGATCTTGGTCATGCCCACCAATTGCGCCAGGCCCTTATACATTGGATACACGGCGATGCACGCAGCCTTCATCTTGTAACGATCTTCAAACATGGGAATCTCCGGCTGATGCGCAATACCGCGCATGAGGAAACCGTTCGCCGGTTGTTTGCCTGCGAGCACTGGCAGGGCCAGCTTGTAAAACTCCTCGATCAGCTTGGCCACTTTCTTGGCCTTCGCAGACTTGGGATCCACCGGCATGCTCTTGGGAATGGTCAACCCCTCGCGGTGCGGATCGGCATCGGTCATGGGGCCTTCGAGGCCTTTGCCGCGAAACACCACCACGAACCGGTGTTCCTTGCCCGGCTTGATGATGACTTCGCAATCGCCAATCTTCTTGATTTTCTTCGCCATCAACGCGCAAAGCTCCTCGCATACGTTTGTGGGAATGCGTCCGGCCCGGCGATCGGTCACGATGCCCTTGGCATCAAGCGTGCAGAAATTGGCGCGGGCGGCCACGTCGCCAGCCTGCAAGTCCAATCCCAGGCCCAGGGCTTCGATCACCCCGCGGCCCACTTGAAATTCGATGGGGTCATAGCCGAACAAGGCCAGATGTCCGGGACCGCTGCCCGGTGTGACGCCGGGAGCCACGGGCGTCAGACGGCCCTGAATGCTGTCCTTGCACAGGGCGTCCAAGTTGGGCGTCCGGGCGGCTTCCAGCGGTGTCATGTAATTATATTTCTTGATGGCAATGTCTCCCACACCATCCATGACCACCAAAGCCATTTTGGCGGTCGGCTTGAGTATTAATTCCGAATAAAGGGCGTCCAGGTTCATAGTCGATTGCAAACTTATTTTATAAAAAGGGCTTCGGCCCGGGCCACGATTCCTCCCCAGCCAATGCCGCTACGAATATTCCGGCAAGAACCGGGCCTCGTCAACGGGATTATGGAACCCGCGATCCGGCAGGGTAGGAACGTAAGTGAAGGCAGGTCAAAATTCAGGAGTACGGAAAACCGCAAAGCGCCAAGCGGGCCAGAGACCGGCGCTCTGAACTCTCCGGCCTTTTTGCGACTATTTCTTCTTACAAATACCTTAGTCGGACACTGCCCTGGTTATCTTATCCGGAATTTTTGTCCTGATTGCCCCAAATATGGTTCCTGTTGAAAGCGAAAAAGCCCGGTCTTGCGGACCGGGCTTGTCGTTTCAAAAAGCGAAGGCTTCCTTATTTCGCAACCAACAGAGCGAGGTCGATGAATTGACCGCCCTCGGTCTGGTGCGTGTGCACGGCCAGGGTGTTGTCCCCCTTCTTGATCGCCGTCTTCAACGCGTCGCCCAGACGGAAGAATTCGTAGCTATTGTTGAACCCGGCGCGATTCCAGATCTTCCTGCCGTTGACATACACTTCCGTGTCTTCGTCGTGGAAGATCGCGAGGGCGGCCTCTTTGAAATCCACTCCATCCCACTGGAAGGTCTGCCGCAGCCAGAGGTCGCTGGTTTTCCACGGAGTGCGGAATTTGCCAACGGTGCCGAAGGGCGCCGGAGCGGTCTGCCAGGCGGCATCATCGAAGCCCACCTCGGTCCAGTTTGCCGCAGGTGCCTGCGTGGTGTTGCGGTAGGGCTTGGACAGGGCGCCATCGACGGCGGAACCGACCACCACGCGCCATTCACTCTGGCGCACGTCCGCGGGTATCCGGGCCGTGGGACCCGTAATTTCGTAGGCGGCCTTGCGCGACGTGATCGCATGCATGCGCTGGGCGTCGAACTTGGGCTTCCGGTCGTAGAAATAGAGGCCGTTGTGTTCCTGTTCGACGTCCGTTAGCTGCGTGTAGCAGAAGCCGAACATGTTTGGATTATCGAGCAACGCGCCTACCAAGCCCTCATAGCGGGTATAAAAGCCTTCCAAATCCTTGGGGCCCTCTCCGTAACCCCAGCCGCCGACCCGGTCACCCCAGACCGTGCCGCCAAATTCGCTGACCATGAAAGGCACCCCAATCTCCCGTCGACCGGCCCCGGTCGAATACCGCGCAGGCGCGGGCAGAGAACCGGAATCGGTGAAAAATTCCATCCAGCGCTGTTTGAAGGCGGCGGGATTCTGGTTGTAATCATGATCATCGCGCACTTCGACGTTCTGCATCGAATGCGACCAGCCGC
The DNA here is from genome assembly GCA_963664225.1 of Verrucomicrobiia bacterium. GTDB lineage: Bacteria > Verrucomicrobiota > Verrucomicrobiia > Limisphaerales > UBA1319. The sequence continues at coordinate 3,720,767 of OY760937.1, read as the reverse complement.
TGGTTTCAAGAACGGGCCGGGTGGGATCGATGGCCTTGGTTTCATGCCAGACGATTTGCTGGATTTCGCCAGCCTGTCCGGGAGTTTCATTGAACGGACACCAGCCGATGATGGAGGGATGGTTGCGGTCGCGCAGCAACACCTCGGTCCATTCGTTGATGTAATTGGCGTAATTCTCAGGCTGATAGTTATAGCCCCAGTTGGGAAATTCGCCCCAGACGAGGTAGCCCATCTTGTCCGCCCAATAGAGGAAGCGGGGCTCAAAAACCTTTTGATGCAGCCGCGCCCCGTTGTAACCCATGTCCAAGCTCATCTGGATGTCGTGCTTTAACGCGGCGTCCGAGGGCGCGGTCCAGATGCCATCCGGATAGAAGCCCTGATCGAGAATGAGTCTCTGGAAAACGCGTTTGCCGTTGATGAGAATCGAACGGCCATCGATGGCCACCTTGCGCAAACCGAAATAGCTGGTCACCTCGTCCACCTTCCGCACTCCGTTGCGAAGTGTAAACTTGAGGTCGTAGAGGAACGGTGCGCCGGGTTCCCAAAGCGTCTTGCGGCTCAAGTTAACCACCAGCCGATGGTTGCGCCACTGTGCGGGGCTGGATTCATATCCCACGCGCTTGCCGTCCGCAAAGGCCTCGGCGGTCAGTGTCAGATCGGGCTCCGCGCCGTTGACGCCAACTTCAACCAGGACGCGGGAATGATCGGGATCAGGCGTAACGGAGAAACTCTCCACAAAGGAACTGCCCACCGCCTCAAGCCAGACCGACTGCCAGATGCCCGTGGTGCGCGTATAGACACACCCTTCGCTGATGCCGAAGGATTGTTTGCCGGCGGGTTGTTTTGCACTGGCCGTGTCATCGAAGACTTTGACGACCAATTCGTTGGCGCCCGTACGCAGGGCTTTTGTGATCTCGAAATTAAAGGCCGCACTGCCGCCGACATGGCTGCCCACAGGCTGGCCGTTGACCCAGACCCACGTCTTGTAATCGACGCCGCCAAAATGCAGTCGCACGCGCTGGCCCTTCATTGCCGCAGGCACTTCAAAGGTCCGGCGATACCAGACGTTCGTCATCAGCGCGGTGTTTCCAATTCCCGAAAGTTTGCTCTCCGGGCTGAACGGCACGATGATCCTGGCGGAAAGGTCCTTGCCGGTGATCAAACCACGGGCTTCCCCGTCGGCCTTGGAATCGATCTCAAACTGCCACTCGCCATTCAGTGTCGCCCAATTCGCGCGAAAGGCATCCGGTCTTGGATGCTCCGGCCGGGGCACTTCAGCTTTAAGGGTGGCGGAAGCCAGACAAACAATGGCGGCGAGACATGCCAGTCCCCGCCAGGGGTTAAAACCCCGATATCTAAAATGCAAATCCATGGGTTGAAAGTGTGCCGCAAGAAATCAGACTGACAATGAGAAAACAGGTCTGTTTTTGTAATGATCCGGTCAATGTTCCGGAGGAACCGCGACCGTCTGTTTCTCCTGCTGCTTTCGCTCCATGCGGCAGAGCCAGAGGAGAACCCCAAAAAATGGGATTAATGATAACACGAAGAAAATGGGTCCACCGCGATGATGGATGGGGGAATCGATCATTTCCGGTCCCACATGCACGCATAACAGGGCGAGCGTGCAAATGCGGAAGCCGTTGCGCAATATCCCCAGCGGAATCACAAACGCAGCCAGGAAAGAACGCTTCCACGGACTTCGCAAAAAAAGATAACCCGCCAGAAGACTCGTCATGAACAGAACATAGCTGGAACGAATGCCGCTGCATTCCTCCGCCACCCGGATGGTGATCCCCGGTATTTGAAACACCAAACCATCCCGCAGAACAGGGGTTCCCGTCACAGCCAGAAATATATTGGCAGCCTCAGCCGAGGCATGTTGAAAGAAGACCTCCAGCCCATGCAACATGAAGGCAGGCATGGGAACCATGAAAATCAGGAAGGCGCAGGGAAAGAGGCTGCGCGCGACTTCAGGCCGGTCGAGAAAAGAAAAATGCGCTCCCGCTACACACATTACAAAAGCCAGAATGGCCCCGGACAAGCGGTCCGTCGCAGAACCAATAGGCACGAAGACGATCACCCCGTAAAGCACGAGGCCGATGGCCAGAAGCGGCAGACCAATTCTCCGTCCCGTGAGCCCCGTTTCGCCCCCGGATTTGCCCGCCCCTCGAGAGCTTGTTTCACCCCCCCCCTTCTTCCGGGCTCCAACAGAAAGCAGGTAATAGGATATGGCGGGAACCAGCAGGGCGTGTGACACCATGTCATCCGCCCACGCGAGTCGGACCAGCGCGCTGAGGGGGTTCAAGAAAATCAGGACAATCCCCGCCAGCACGAGCAATGGAACGCGGTTGCCGTTTTTATAGGAGAACATGGCGTCGCCAGAGCGCAATCAATCGAACACGCTTTTGATTCGATTCTTCATTAACCAGACTTGCTTGTACAGGGGTCTTGGCAAAACTCGCATGGCATCTTTGAGTTTGAGTTGGAGGGGTTCATCAGCCGCGATGACGGTGGGACAGGCCGCGATGCGCTCTCTCAATCCGCCGGTCATCATCTTCAATCGAGCCTCGAAAAAGGCCTGTTTTCCATCCGCCAGCCGGGAAAGCTCAGCGTATTCCGTTTCGTTTACGCCTTGTTTCGCAAACAATACTTCCAAGTCGCGCCTGAAGCCCTGGTACACTCCGATGCTGCGCTTGATATGCGTCTCCTCCAATCGATCATAAACATCGATTTGCCTGGGGTCACTCACGGGGGGATTGTTCCCGGTAGTGCTCATGTTCGCATCGTGACGGCGGTAATAAACCAACGGCTTGTCGATGCGCAGTATTTTCCCGATTGCCAAAGATCGGAAGCTCAGTGCGACATCCTCATAATTCGTGTCCCGGGTCAATGGTCCAAAAAATGAAAACAGCTTCGGAGACCAGGCATGGGTGCAGCCCCACACCATGGGTTGAATCGTTTTCAAATATCCGGCCAGCGTTCCAGGCCGCTCAACCACGGCCCCCGTGTACTGGGGAGCTTCCCCAGTGGGAGGCGTGATTGTCCCTTCCGCGTTGATGGTGGTGAACTCAGAATAGATCGAGGTGGCTTTTCGATCCGAGGCTTCCCATGCGGCAAGCAACTCTGCAACGCGCTCCGGCATCGAAATATCGTCGGCGGCGGCAACCACGATAAACTCACCGGAGGCCATTTTCATGAGGATATCGATGTGACCGCCAATGCCATTGGGCTTTGGATTCCGGTTGAGAATGATCTTCTTATCCCCGTGGTAACCGCTGGCGATGGACGCCATGATGTCAGCGGTGCGATCTCTGGAACCATCGTCGGAGGCGATGACTTCAAGCGGGGAGTATGTTTGCGCCAGAATGGCCTTCATCGCCGCGTCAACATACTGTTCGTGGTTATAACCCAGCAATAATACAGTCACCAACGGTTTTGAAGAGTCGCTCATTTGAAGAATTGGTCAATGCCACTGATGGTGCGAATTCCATGGAACGCTGGAAATACAGACTTCATTGCGTTGACATCTTTGGAATGAAGCCCCGGATCCGGTTGACCACCATCATAATCACATTTTTTTGAAGAAGGCGGTTCAGATGAATCACGGTATAGGCGCATGCCGCCCCAGCGGCGGCCAGGCCCAACACAACCCCAATGGGGTCTTTGAACAACGTAACCAGCAGAAATGTGACCGCTGTCATGAATATCGAGGCCGTCATGTGGCGTATGTTCTGACCGGACCATTGGAATCCGATGGTGAACTTTAGAATCCAGTAAATCAATGCCAGATAAAAAACGTAAAGCCCCAGAAAGGCCATGCCCGCACCAGGCAATCCGACAAATTTGATCAGCAACCACGCCAGAAATAAATGCATCGAATTGGCCGCCAATTCCGTTATGAAATACAATTTGCCCCGCCCTTGCGCGAGCAACGCAAATCCCATCGGCCATGCCGCCACCCGCAACACGCAACCCATCACCTGCCAGTTTAACACCCCGGTGGCGAGATCGAATTTCCCCGAATAAAACAATTTGATGATGAGCGAGGCGCACGCCATCGTCGCCAGCAGGCCCGGCACCGCCAGCAAAATACTGATCTCAGTTTGTTCGTTGACCAGGCGGACGCACTTTTCATGATCCCTGGCCTCGGCGGTCAACCGGGGGTAAAAATCAGTCCCCATGACCTGCAAGATGTAGGAAATATAGAGCAGGGAAAGATTGGATGCCGCCTGATAATAGCCCAGTTCAGCCAGGCCAAGACCTTTGAGCACAATCAGTCGAACAAGGTAATTGACCGCCAGAGTCAGGACGCTGGCCCCCAGAAGCGCCATTCCAAGCCGAACCATCCTGCCGCTTTGTTCCCTGGCTTCCGAAAACGATATTTGCGGGCTTCCGAGGTCCAACCGCCGAATGATGAGCCAGGCCGATAAGACCGCTGCCAGATTGACCGCCAGGATGCAGGGCACAATGCCCTTCTCCCCCATGAAATAAACGAGGGGCACCCCAATGACACTCCCGGCAAAGGCTCCCACGATGCTCAGCACCGCCAATTCCTTGATGCGCCGCAAGCCCTGGACCACTGCGCGCTGGCCGATGTTGATCGTGCCAAATAACACAGCCACCGCCAGAAGCGTGAACGCCTCCAGATGATCGAGATTGCCAAAAGTCGTCTGGCAAAGAATCCGTCTGAAGACCAGAACCCCAACCGCACCAACCAGCCCCAGTATAAGAATCAGCCGGCGCAAAACGACCACGATTCGGGCGGTCCGTCCGGCATCCGCTCCGTGAGCCGACTCAGCGATTTGCCGGACTCCGCTGAATCCAATGCCCCCGCTGCCGATGGTCGAGGCAAGCACCGCCAACGCATCGAACATCCCAAAAAGACCAACCCCTGCGGGGCCGAGGAGCAACGCCATGCATTTGGTCCGGAATATTCGAAAGAATATTTCAATGACCGACGAAGCGCCGACAATCGCCGACGACCTCAGGATGCTGTGATATGAACTGGAACCGCTTTTATTCAAAATATGCGGTCACCATTCGCCATTGACGCATGCGGCAACCTCAAGAGCGCTGGCCTGGCTCAGATGGGGTCCCATCGGCAGACTTAATACGGTGTCTGCCAACGCTTCCGCAATCGGAAAACTTCCCCTGGCAAAGCCCAGCTCCTTGTAGGCCTCAGAAAGATGAGGAGGAACCGGATAGTGAATCATCGTGCCAATTTCCTTAGACGACAAATACTGCTGCAAGGCGGCGCGGCGGGAATGGCGCACCACAAACAAATGCCAGACCGATTCCGCACCCGGCATGATCCCGGGCAATTGCATACCTGAACGAGTCTCCAAAGCCTGGAAATAACATTTCGCAATCGTCTGACGCCGCGCATTCCAGGCGTCCAGATGCCTGAGTTTGACCCGCAACATCGCCGCCTGCATCTCATCCAGACGCGAATTGTAGCCTTTGACTTCGTTGTGATACTTCACTCTCGAACCGTAATTGCGAAGAACCCGCACCCGATCCGCAATATGCGGGTCGTTCGTCGTCACCGCACCCGCATCACCATAGGCCCCCAGGTTCTTCCCGGGATAAAAACTATTCCCCGCCGCATCGCCCAGCGCGCCCGTTCTGCGTCCTTTATACAAAGCCCCCTGCGCCTGGGCATTATCCTCCACCACCTTTAAATGATGTTTCCGGGCCAATTCCATGATCGGATCCATGTCTGCCGCCTGACCATACAAATGGACGGGCATGATGGCCTTGGTGCGAGGAGTGATCGCCGCCTCGATGCGCGCGGGATCGATATTCAGCGTGACCGGATCCGGCTCCACCGGCACAGGCACAGCGCCGCAATACGACACCGCAAGCCATGTCGCTATATAAGTGTTCGAAGGCACAATGACCTCATCCCCGGGACCAATGTCACATGCGCGCAGTATCAGGTGCAACGCCTCAAGGCCATTCCCCACCCCGATGCAATAACGCGCCCCGCAATAGGCCGCGTATTCTTCCTCGAAAGCCTCCACCTCCCTGCCCAGAATGTACCAGGCCGAGCGCATGAACCGCTCGTAGGCCGCGTCCAATTCTCCCTTCAATTCTTCATAGGGACCGCAAAAATCCAGAAACGGTATCTTCATTTATTGTTGCCACCCATGGCTTTTAAATACTGGTCGTAATCCCTGTAATAATCCGCCTCGTCGTAGCCATGCGAAGCCAGCACAAGGCAGACCGAACCAGATGAAAAATTATCCATCTCACGCCAGATCATGTGTGGAATGATCAATCCATAATACGACCGGTTCAAATGAATCCGCCTCTCCTCCCTGCCGTCACGCAAAATCACATCGAAGCTGCCGGATATCGCGATCAAAAATTGATGGCACGATTTGAGCGCATGTCCGCCGCGATCCGCGCCACCCGGCACATCATACAAATAAAACACGCGCTTCACATCGAATGGGATATGCCGCATTCCCTCGATAAATGTCAGATTGCCGCGCGGATCGGCAATCTTGGGCAGGTTTATTAATGTGCAATCATTTAATTTCATCGGCTCACCTCTTCAACCCTGTCGGAACCCGTCAGATTATACTCGGCCCCGCAGACGCATCGCGCCGTGGCGCCATTGTGGAAATCAAGCTTCCTTGAGCATCGGCACACAAACCCGCGCACCCGGCCCGGGTTTCCCATAATCAAGGCAAAATCCGGCACATCGCGCGTGACCACCGCCCCGGCTCCGATCATCGCCCAACGGCCAATTGTAATCCCCGATAGCAATGTCGCATTGGCTCCAACACTCGCTCCGAGCTTCAGGAGCGTCCGGCGAAATTCCTCCGGATACACCTTGCTCCGCGGCGCCTTGTCGTTCGTCAGCGTCGCGTTGGGACCCAGAAAACAATCGTTCTCAATGGTCACCCCGTCCCACACCTGCACTCCGCATTTGATCGTCACCCGGTCCCCGATCACCACATCGTTCTCAATGAACACCTGATCGCAAATATTGCAGTCCGCCCCGATGCGAGCGCCTGGCAGGATGTGAACAAACGCCCAGACACGAGTGCCGGCTCCAATGACGGCGCCCGGCTCGACCAAAGCCTTGTCGTGAATCCGACCTAAACTGTTTGAACTCATAGCCGCAATGAAACCAAGGACCGCAGATGGCTTAAGCTCTTCCACTTGAAAATCAAAGCTCAAAACACCTGCAGTCCGCGCAAGTGCCGTTATATTCGAAATAACGGGACGCCAGACGCAAATCCCTGCCGTCCCGGGACGTATGCGCGCAAAACCGCTCCAAAACCAACCCGGTTTCTTAGAGCAAATCCTGCAATCTGAACGATGGGGTTGTCAATAGCTCCCTGCGTGGGAGATTGGCAAAAGTGAAGAAAGACGAATTGGATAGGCCGCATTCGGCAGCCGACCCAATGAGAAGAGGCTGGCCTGTTGCCCGACCGCGTGGAAAACCAGCCGCAGCCGAGCGGTCGCAGTCCGAATTCACGCGCTCAGGCCTTATTGATGAAGTGCGTGGACAACCATTTGTTGATGTTCTCCTGAAGAATTTCGGGCGCTTTGCCCTCCAGAAAGGAATGATTGGTTTCCTCGATGGTAACCCAGGTGGTGTTGCGGCTGGCGCCCTTGAGCAGATAACCGCTATAATCGTATTCGTCGAGCCGCCGCGCCTCGCTGTCCGCGTTGAACACCAGAATGGGCAGTCCGCCGGTTGCCTGATCGCGCCAGCATCGAATCAAAGCCATGTTCGAGTTGGCCGGCAACTTATTGAGCAGAAGGATGCGCGCGGCTTTCTTAATCAGCGCATATGCCACACTCAGGCGCTCACCAAATTCTGTGCGCACTATTTTCGCCCGAATTCTTGCATTCATCGCCAGGAACTTGCCCCATGTATCGGACCAGAACCTCGCGAATCCGGTTTTCGGGGCCTTGGGCGGCAATTGAGCGGAAAAGGTCTTGAACGTGGGATCCAGCAAAACCAGCCCGGTCACCGTGCCTGGACTGCATTTTTGCGCGGCAAACAACGCGGTCACAGCCCCGCCGCATATGCCGACCAAAACAAGACTTTGCAGGCCAAACTGCCGGACGATTTCCTGAACCAGCAAACTTGTCTCCGAGGCATATTGTCCTGTCTGCACCTTTACAAAAAATGTCAACACGTTTTCTGGAAGTTCTCCAGAAGAGTCCCCCAACCCCGGCAGATCGAATCGAAAGACCAGGTGTCCATTGCGCGCCAATTGGTCCGCCATCCGCACATACAAATCACCCCGGGCCGAGCGCGGCAGATATCCCGGATTCAGGAACAGCACACCCACGCGATGCTCATTACCGCAACGATCCCTGAGGTCATTTGTAAACGCCGGACCATGGTGAACCGTGCCCTGCAAAAGAGCGCCACCGGTTCGGATGCTGAGCAGCTTTCTGGTCAACCCTTCTTCAATTGCGCAACAGTCGCTTCGATCCATGAGAGGTTTTCCCTGAAAAATTCACTGAAATCAGGATTAAGGGGCACGTGGCCCATGCGAGCGCGGGGATTTAACGCCTGCCATTGTCCAATGCCCGAGATCAAAGGACTGTGTTTCTTCCCCAACCGCACAACTTTATACGGTCTTTCGGCAGCTTTGGCCTCCAACACTGGCAATGCCGAGGTGTAACCGGCGGAATCGACCCATAATTTGCTGGTGATGAGATAGCCGTCAATAAGGACACTGCCGCCGTTGTTGAGATTATCCACGTAGGACTCCGGCTTCTTCCTGGAATCGATCTTATGCAACACATAGTCGTTGGCAATGCGCAGCATCAGCGCCTCATTCAACACATCCCGTCCGCTGGCATTGGGCGACCAGGCCAGCATGGCGCTGCCAACACCCCGCGCAAAAAGTCTCGTCGCCAGCAATCCTCCAAAGCGAAGTCCGATTAAAAACAACGGCAGCTCCGGAGACTGCTCTTGCAGCCGTCGCGCCAATTCCGCGGCATCCTCCTCCCAATCCGGCAGGCCGGTTTTCTCAAAACAGCCGGTGCTTTCCCCAATGCAGCGATAGTCGAAGCGCAGCGCGTCAACCCCGTTGTCCGCCAGATAGCGGGCCCAGTTTCTCCATGCTGTATAGGCGAGCGGACGATCGATCGCATGGGATCCCATCAGCAGGGCTTGGGCTTGGGGATGCCGGGCCTTGTGTACCACCGAGAAAATATTCACGCCGTTTACATTTTGGTAAAAGGCATGCTCGGCGGCTCCCGAGTCGCCTGCGACGAGATTGCTCGTTTCCATCGGACTTGTTGTCAAGCTCATGCCGTAATCTGCCATCGACAAGTCTTCCACACCCGGCCGCAGCTCTTCATAACGATACGTTCAGACGACGCTAAAAACAGGACTGTTCCGGCGCTAATCGGGAAGTTCATGTCGTTTGTAATATTTTCTTTTAACGATGCGCCGCAATGTGCCAAACACGGACGCCAGTTTCTGGCTTGTCGGCAATTCAAGCCAGCTCGCAAACAATGCAAAACCCCGATAACGGGTCGTTGGAATGGCCATCGTTTGGAATGCCAATTGCCGGCCCCAAATGGCACTCCGTTTGGCTGCGAGATTCTTTTGCGATTCCAACAACTCGGAAACACCCACCGGTCTGGCCACAATGCGACCTGCGCGCATGGCCCGCTGAAGTATTTCGCGCCCGCGCTCTGTCCGCACAACAATCAACGAGGATCCCGCCTCCCCTTCTTCCTTTTCACGATACCATGGGTCCCCTCCCGAGATGTCCGCATATTCCCCGCTGGTGTCGGGAAACAGATGCACGGAATAAGGCCGAAACGCCTGTAGAAATGCCCAGGAGTCTTGATACGTGGTGCTCCACAAAGGCGTGGACCGCTCTTTCCCAAACACCTCGTAATTGCCCGGCCACCCGCGCCCCCGGTAGCGTATCTCCTTCACTTTTACTGGGTCGATGCCGGCCTGTCTGATTAACTCCTGATTGCCCCTGGTTGAAGGACTGCCGGCGCAAAAAAACGAAAGCACCAAGCCGGTTTTTGCGTTGAGTTGTGGACGCATTCGTTGCGCGTTCCTATAAGCCGCAACCTCGGAAGGCTGCCCGATGAAAACGCAGGGGTCTTCGGATTTCTCGATTAAATCCAGACGGTCGCATGCGGAGGCCGGCGCGTAGCGCGAGCCTGTTCTTGACAACATTTCCGCCCGGGTTCTGCTCAAGTAAGTTTTGTTCACCAGGGGATTTCGGTCGTCCTGTCCGATATGTAATACCCCGGACATGCCCTCCGCCTCGACACAGTGACAAGCCAATGCCGTCAGAATGCCTCCCGAAGCCCCGCGATGCCGAATCTCCTCATCCGCCGAATACCCTTCCCACACTTCGAGAATTTCCCCAAAATACTTCCGGACCGCCGCAAAACCGTTATTTTGCGCGACACCATCCACCGCTTCCAATGTCCATGCGGGACAAACCTTCAGGCAATCCGTGCAATCCCTGCATTTTTCCCTGTCTCCAATCCGGGGGCGGATTCCCTCTTCCAGAACGTCGGTTAACGTAATGTTTTTCTCGGGACACACATACGCGCAGGCGCCACATCCCAGGCAAAGCCTCCATCCGACGATGTCTTCAACTGTCCTGACTTTGTTCGAAAACATTTGAAAATATCAGCTCTTATTGAATTTGCCGGCCACACTCATCACACGCCCAATCGCCTCATGTTCGGCTGGCTTGATCATATCCGGGAGATTCTCCATCAACAGTTCCACCGGGAAATTCCACCATTGGCTTATCAATAAATCTTCCTGAATTTCGGTTGGAAACCGGTCTCGCAAGTGTTTGGCCGGATTCCCGGCCACGATGCTGAATTTTTCCACGTCTCTGGTGACCACCGATCCCGCTCCAATCACCGCTCCTGTGCCAATGCGCCGACATTTGGGCAAAATAATCGTTCCAGCCCCAATCCACACATCGTGTTCGATGATCAGGGGGTTGCACAGATCGATTTCCAGAGTGTCGTAACTGATCAAGCCGCACTTCACATTGTAAAAGAACGGATGTTGCGAAATGCGATCCACAGGGTGATTACGACGAAAAACCGTGAAATTATTGGCGATGGAACAATAATTGCCAATCTCCGTTCCCGGAGGCAATAAGCCCGGCTTCAAGCATTCCCCGTAGGTGTACATGCCGACCTTGACCTGATATTGCTTCAAGAGAATCTCCCGCCAGGTCTTCGAAAACATGGTGCCGCGCTCAAACCTGTTCAGTGTCCAGCGCACAAGCGGACGAAACACCTTGACATGATACAACTCGCCCATCACCCCTCCAAATATTGAATGAAACGTCGTCCCTCGTTTACTGGCAGTTTTAACGGCTTGAGGATCGACCCTGAGGCTGCTTGGTTGGTTTAAATACTGATGTTCGACCGCCATATCTTAGATAATAACTTCAAAGAGTTATTCGCGCAACGTGTCTCTCCTCAATCCTTCGTCATACCTTCGACTGGCCGATTTTTAAATATTTGGCCGCCAATGATCGCAGATCGAAAAGATGCCGTGTCTCCCGGTAAACGAAAATAAATGACAACAGGATCAGCGCGCTGCCAGCCACCGCATTGACAAGGCTGCCGCAAAACCTGGAAACCAGGAATGCCAGAACCACGACCGGCAATAATACCACCGCCAATTTCATATTCTGGAACGACCAGCGAAAACCAGTCATGCGAGCAGCGATGAAATAGATCAATACGATGTAAAAAATATACATTCCCAAAAAGGCCATTCCACTCCCGGATAAACCGAAATGTTTGATCCCGACGCCAATCAAGAGGATGTAGGCGATATTGGTGACCGATTCCGAAATGAAATAGGTCTTCGCCGCCCCCTTTGCCAGGAGGATGTAACCCAGCGGCCAGGTCACGATGCGCAGCACCACGCCCAGCAATTGCCACCGGAGCAAATCCATCATCGGCAGGAACGTCTTCGAATAAAATAATTCAATGACAATGGGAGACAAAATCATTGTGGCCACAATCCCTGGAATGGCGATCAACACCGATATCTCCACCTGCTCGTTCACCATCCGGTTGCACTCGACATGATCCTTGGCTATCCCCGTCAGCCGGGGATAAAAGTCCGTTCCCATGGCCTGCAACACGAATCCCACATACAGCAGGGACAAGGTGGACGAGGCGTGAAACAAGCCCGCCGCATCGAGCCCGAGTTGCCGCGTCACCAGGACACGCACCAACAGTGCCGCCCCGGTGGACATCAGTGTTGCCGAAATCAACACCACACCCAGCTTGAGCAAACTTTGAATCTCCAGATTCATGTCTTTCCTGCTCAACTGAACAACCGGAATCTCGATGCCTCGCGCCAGCCACCAGGCGGTTACCATGTTGATCAGCGCCATCGCCACGACATACCACGCCACCCCGGAAATCCCATAATAATAAATGATCGGAATGCTGACCACGGTTCCAATCGCGGATCCGTAGATGTTCATCTTGGCAAGTTCCACGATCCGCCGCAGGCCGTTTAAAAGCGCCTTTTGCCCAATGCAGATCAGACTGAAAAACATCGTCAACGACAATATGGCCACCGGTTGGGCATGGTCGTAATTGCCAAAGGTGAATTGGCAGATTTGCCGGTGGAACAGGTAAAAAAGAACCGTCCCAATGATCCCCAAATACAACGCCGCCTTTCGCACCGCAGCGATCGTTCCGGCAACCTTGACCTGATCGCCACTGCCCACCGCCTCGGATATTTGCCGCACCCCACTCATCCCAATTCCCAGGCTCGCCACCGCGTAGCCCATGGAAACAATAATATCATAATTGCCATACAGCCCGTAGCCCTCCGTGCCGGCCATGACCGCGAGCAATTTATTGCGAATGGCTCCAAGAATAATGACAATCACTGAGGAACCGCCGATGATGGCGGTGGATTTTATTATCTGCCTGTACGAAGTCCGATCCTCGCCCCCATGTGTTGTTTTTTGTGTTGGTATCGGCAGCATATTTAAACAGAGCCTCGTAAAGAAACGAACTCAGTCGGTGAAGAATGACTTGGTTTGCGAAAAGGGCAAAGGATAAATCCCAAAGCCGGCGCTGCAAATCCTCCTCAGAAACAAGCAGATGGCGCTAAGAGCTGCTCGCAAAACAGACGCGGGATGAGCATTGCGGTTCTCACGGGAGAACATAACACGGTTCCGCAACCAGAACGCCTCTTGCCGCAGGCGTTCCCAACATAAAAATTACCCGGCGGGAGTGGAATTCTCCCGCCGGGCACGTTCAATGCAATGAATCTGCTTTGTCGTCCTACTGATTGACAATCATGAGGCGGGTTGGCGGACGTAGCGCCGATGGCGAGCCCGTATAGGCCCCAATATCCCATGCCGATCCACTGGGGCGAATGCTTCCCGAGATATCCGTCTGCGTGTATGCCGACAAATCAACACCCGCGGCCCGGGCCACAGAGTCGGATTGCGACAGACGCAAGTCATTGCCCGGCGAGTTCTGCGTGTAACTGTTGAACACCGGCATGGCTGTCGAACCGTGAGCCTGCACATAAGGGGCCCCCGCCACCACGCAGGTACTGTTCCCCGATGGTCCGGCCGCAATCACGTTGTAGTCCACGTTCCAATCGGATGCCTTATAGCCGGTGTTCGCTTCAATACTGATTCCCGTTGTGTTGGCCAGGATGTTGTTTCTGATCTCGCAGTCCTTGACGACCGTGGATCCACCAGTATAAAACACTCCGATTGTCCGGTTGCCCAGATCGGTCAATGTGTTGTTAAAGATTTTCAAGCCCTGAATCCGGGTAATGGCGCCGCTTGAATGATAGATACGAAATCCCTGCCAGCCCAGGTAACTTCCCTTCGTGGATTTCACGAGATTGTTGAACAAATACACATTGGTCATCGTCGTGTCTGATCCACTGTACCACAAGTCCAAGTCCACGCATGAATCCGTGGGGCTATCGAAAACATTGTTGCACACCTTCACATATTTCGGGCCCATGGCTTGGATCATGTCAGGATGCTCGTCGGTGCTGGGAGTCCCCGCCAGATAAGTGAAATAATTGCTCGCCACTGTGGAGCCAGCATTTACGTGGATCAAGTCGGGTCCGGCGGCGCCAGAGCTGATGCCCTGCACAAAACAATTCTGAATTACGTATTTGTCCCACTGACCGACGGCCATCTCGCCGCGGAGGGAGATGCCGACCTTGCCACGAACGCCATAGATGGCGCAATTCCTGACGATCGTAGGCGCAGTGAGGCCATTGCCAAAGGTAATCCCGGCCATGGTGTTGTTAACGATGACATATTCCACCACATGTCCGCCGCCAGAACCGCCGATTGCCGGTGTGTATTCCGTACCCGTGGTGATATCGTTAAAATATAAATTGGTCGATGATTGGTATTGGCCGCTCACATACAAATACTGATAGTCGCTGCATTTGATCGACGAATTGCTAAACACCACGCGGCCATTATGTCCGGCGTCCTGTCCGACGCGAATATACAGTGGATTGCCCGCCTGGCCACCCGCCCCGACATTGAGGCTCTGGGTGTAGGTCTTGCTGCTGCTGCCCCCGCTGATATACAGGGTGTCTCCAGCGGTGACACCGCCTGTCCCCCACCTGACGTTGGCGAAGCTGCTCCAGGCATCCGTCCAGGATTTGCCCGTGCCCGCCCCGGCTGCCACGTTATCCACATACCATGACGCGCCTTGGGCGCTTACAGCTTGTGAAACCAACCACAAAAAACAATAACTCATTGCGAATACCAGTCTTCGCATAAAATTTTCCTTTTCTCTGCAACCGCCTGAGACCTTCCAGGCGACTCTATCATTAATTCGACGTTTTGTTAAAACATGTCCGAACCATCATTTCGAACTGCTTTTTGGCAACGCCGCCGAAACATGCCAACTGCCCGCCACTTCAGCAGAAAGCATGCCGCCCTTCCAAGATGCCGCCATTCGCTCGTAAGTTCGTTCCACCTGCGGCAATTCGCATTGCAAAACATCACCCCACTTCGCCCGTTGCTCGTATATTGCGGCGATTTGTTTAATAAGTTCAGCCTCCGCAAGTTGTGTCATGTCCAACGCCAGGGATTCGACCCCAACCGTTGCAAACAGACCTGCAAATTTACCGCTGTAGGCCAGACCGATCGCCGGAATGCCCTGAGATAACGCCCCAATGCACGCATGCATCCGGCTGCCTAAAAAGAAATCACACCGTCCAATTACCGCTTTGGCGCGGGCCGCGTTTGTAATGCCTTCCGCAGTGATCAGTCGATTCCCATATCTCGCATTAAATTGCTGCATCAAAGCCGCATTCGCCCGCACATCGCTTTCCGAGTCTTCCTCTGTGGTTATGACATGCGGCATCAGCAAAACCCTCCGACCCAACGTTCCGCAGAAATAATCCAGGACCATCTCCACCAATTGACGATAATCGCACTTCAAGTCAAAGCGGTTTGCCTTTCTGAAATAAAGCAGCCCGCTCACATTGAGCCCGACCATCGGTCCTCCAGCCAGGTCGGCCTGGCAGCAAGTATCGGCCATTTTTTCCGGTCTCAATCCAAAGGCCACATCATGGCAAAAACCTATATCCCGTGTCTTTGGCCCCATTAGTTTTTTTATACGAGCAATGCTTGGATGATCCCGACCGTGGACCGATTCGGCTTTTCTTAATAAATATTTTGTCACCACGCGGGAAATCCATGTTCGGTAGGGCCCAAAAGTCTGAGGAAGCAGATGCAGGGGTTTCCTCATGATCACCATCAACAGTTGAGGCAGAGTGACATAGAAATACCTCTCCAACCCGTAGATGTCGCTAAAGCTGTCTCCTCCTGCAATCGAGAACGCAGCCGCGCTGTCGTCAATTGCATGGTAATATGGATTCCATTTTCTCAATCGGATTCTGAAAGACGGAAACATTCGAACCACAATCCCACACAGGATCAAGCAAATAATATGATTCTGTAACGTTATATTGTTTGAAAAACGAATGTTTAGGGTGGTTATCTCAATTCTGCTTCCATTGACCTCAATCGAGTATTGTTGGCTGGTTTTCCCATATTCCAACAACTCGACTTGCGCAACGGGATAATGCGTGTTGATGATTTGGAGCGTGCCGATTGCTAGGGCTTCAACCCCCAGATTCTGAGTGTCAAATCCCGCCCCCAAAAGCAACACCTTCCGGGCGGTTCCAGTGTCCATCTCTTCGGTTGGAATCATTTGTCGATTGCCAGAAATCAATTCATCGGCGCACATAAGGTGCCACACGATCCCGAGTCTCCGTTAAGAAACGGCGCGTTAGCGGCCACAATGCCGGCCATTTTCTCATAAAACCACTATTTTCTTGCGCCAGGAGATTCTTTCGTCGAATGGTGACTCTGCCACCGGCGTGCAAACCGCAGCCATGCTCTGGGCCTGATTCGCACTGAGCCTTGATTCGGGTTTCCTGACAAATCCAGTCGCCCAAATTCTGGTCCCAAACGCCAAAACCGCTTTGGATATCATCCACCGCGACCGTCGCGCATTCAGAAGGGACCTCCACTTCAACGCATCGCGCATAAGGACGAACTTCCAGGCGTTCGTTGCGCAGACGCGTCCTGTAATTCGATTTCATGATTTGCCCGATGGAATCCCATCGTGGATGCGCCAATTCATTGACCAGGCGGACTTTTTCTTCCAGATCTCCCAGCCCCTTTCTTAGATCGTTATGGTGCCCACGGAGGATGATCGGTTGGTGCAGAAACAGCGCCAGACGAATGCTCTTTTCATCAACCCCTTCAAACGCAGTGCGCGATAACACTGGCAATTCGTGGATAACTTCCGTGTTTTTGATCCCCAGTTCCTTAGCCCAGGGCATTTCACCATTGTGATAATTTAAAGAACCCCAGGAAATGCACGCGCCTTGAAAATCATGCACGGCGAGTTCCCGCAACATCGCATCGCTGCACGCGCCATGAGGCGCCACCATGACCTTCTCCACCTCGATATGGGGGGCAGCCTCATATCGGGCAATCCTTTGCAGCGCTTGCGTGACCAGCCCGGCTCGCTCCGCATGCGTCCAGTCTCTGGCCAACTCGTTGCTGATGTGGTCATTGCCGTGATACAAAAAAGAATATTCACGGGGGTGTTCCCGAAAAAAAGCGGCCACCCGCCGCGAAACATACCAGGCATCGATCGGAATGGTGGCCACCGCAACATGATAATGATACCGGCGCATGCTCTCCAGTAATTCCACATAGTCCACGAAACCATAGCGCATGCTGTGCAAATTGGGATCGTCAAAGATCACAGACGCCGTAGGCGCCGGATTCGTCCATTGGGAATCGCCGGCAACCTCACGCACAAAATCGATGAAAATGATCAACTGCAACAACTGTTCATGCCACATTGCCGGTGAAAACACGCCATAAGCCACCGTGTCTTCGAAACTCACGATCGCAACATCCAGTCTCACCTGACCCTGACGACGCCGAAGCCAGATGGGTCCTGCGGCATCCTGCGCCACCACCTGCCTGCAAAGATCCTGATCCCAATTCCCCGACCTGGTTTTCTGCGCCCCCCCCATCCAGGCGCCGCTCATCCCAGCGGGCGCTTCCGGGCTTGGCGCCAGTTGGAACCGCTCGACATCCCTCCTGTGACTCCACAGCGAAGGATCCGGGAAGACCAGTGCGGATTTCGCCCGGGCGGACAGCCCATCGAGGCATTTTCCATCCGCATCCAGCGCGATGACGGCGTCCTCGTCCCTTAGTTCTGACAAATCACGGCATGTACGCCATTCCACATGGTGCATTTTCCCAAGAACTTCAAGCAACGGAGTTATGCGCGTTCGTTCTCCTTTTTGAAGAACAGAGATTTTAGAGGGTCTCATTTGAACCTTTTACACTCTGCAACCCTGTCACCTCAAATTCTACGGGCGCAATCGCCGCCTTCTCCCGCATTCGAGGTGCGGCCAGGGCAAGCGCTATGATGCCCCAAAGCATGTATTTCAACTGATTACTGAAGCTGTACACATTTGTCATGAGAAACAGATACACAACCATGATCGCTTTGGCCGAAGTCACTACGCAGACAAGTGAAGGGCTTAATCGTGAATTTCTGGCAAACAGTCTCGTGCATACGACAAAAAACACCAGGTTAAACCCCATGAATCCCAGCATTCCATATTCGATCAGGTTCGCGGCGTATTGGTTGTCCCAGCTTGTATAGCCCAGCTTGTAAGTCGATCCTCCGAACGCAAACATGTCTTGCAGGTCCATTCGTTCCGTGGACAGGCCCCCGTATCCAAACAAAACCCTGATAGGCGATTCGACGATTTTTCTGTAGGCAACGCTCCAGCACAGCCAGCGATACTCATACGATTCACCCTTGTGCGTGTCTTTCTGGAAAGTCTCGCCGACGAGTTCGAAAATCGTCTCCCGGACGCCAGGCTTGATCAAAAGTCCGATGATGATGGCCAGGCCAAGATATAAAATGAGTTTCCGGCTTCGCGAACTACCCCACACCGCGATAACACCCACAGCCAGGGGCAACGCAAACCATGGACCACGGCTGTTTGAAAAATAGGTGCTTGCAGAAAAAAACGCGAGGAGGACCAGCCACATTATGCGTCGAAGTTTGGTTTTCTCCAAAAAGTAACACCCGAACGTGATCATTGCCCCGCAAACCATCGCGTAGCCAAATAAAATTCGGTGAGGGAAAGTCCCCAACACATCATACCACCCGGCATAGGCCAGACCCATATCAGGTCTGGGGCCCTGCACGATATACTCATCAACGGGATTGAACTGCGTGTAATACTCAATAAAACCCAGCACCGCGACAATCCCCAGTCCATACCCAATATGTTTAAACACCCGCAGTATATCCTTTTCATTGTGCATGCTCGTATAAACGAGCCAGAAAAAGAAGTATTCCTCGAAGGCCAGAGAAATAATACTTTTGAGACTCAAATCCAGGGCGATGGAAAACACGGTTGAGAAGAACACCAGAAATATATTAAGTAGTAATGTGTTAATAACTCCGTGATCAGGATTCTTTATTCGATAACGCTTTTCCCGACGCCAATAATATACGCTGATGAGCAGAAGCAAACGCTGAATGGTCAGTTCAGGCAAACCTCCCGGCATATCAAGCCGCAATTTATCGGTCACGCATACGATCAGCAATCCGGCCATCGCAAGCCCTCGGATATAGGACTTCGAGTAGCATCGAACGGTCAGAAGGCACAATCCGATTAATAAAAGATACTTCACCCGTTTTCTTTATTTTCGAGCAGCATCACCGGGCATTAGCCTTTGCGGTCGGACCCATTCCAAACTTCTCCCGCAGGCGTTCCATCTGTTCCTTGCGAACCTGACTTTTCACTGCCTCGGGCAACAATCGCTTCTTCCCCAGAATTGTCGCATATCCGAAGGATAGCCACCAGGTTAACGACCCGATGACCGGGGGATACTCCATCATTCGTCCGCAGCATTTGAAAAACTCGAATACTGGATGATACCCCAGGGCGTAATCTCGCGATCCCATGATCCACTTGCGTGTCAGCCAGCCTCCCATGCCACTGTTCCGCGGCTTGAGGTGGTCCACGACTATGTGCTCAAAAGTCCGGGTCTCAAATCCATTCATGCGGGCGCCAATGCACGTGATGGCATCCCAGCCGCCCTCGGGAATGGCGATCAACCCACCCAGCGCCTCGAAGCATTCCCTTCGAAACAATTGAACCGCCCCCGCAACATCCTTCAAGTATTGGGCCTGAATGACATGCTTCCCGTCAATCACATCGAGAACCAAACCACCTGCAAGCCCAAGTTTTTTGTTCTGCTCAAATCGGTCCAGAATTTGCATGTAATAGTCCGGAGCGAAGCGGATGTCTCCATCGAGTATGCCGATGAATCCATAATCCCTGGCGCGCAATGCCTCCAGCCCTGCTTCAATCGCAAAAACCACCGAGGAAAATATCCGGTCGGGTCGATTCTCCAGCCGCAGATAATGGATGAATGGAAGACGGGAGGCCCAGACCTTTACAATTTCATCCGTCTGATCCGTCGATGCGTCGCTGACAATCACCCACTCCCTGGGTTTCTCCGTCTGGTATGCAACGCTTTCAATCGTCGTCCCAATGGTTCGCTCCTCATTGCGGACCGGCGTAATTATTACATAATCACGATTCATGACAGCCGCTCACCGGAGTAATATCGCAACACCCAGCGCTCCATGCCAAAGGACCAGCGCAGCAAGGCGCGCCATTTCTCCAATGACTTCGTCAACAGCTTCCGTTGTTCGCCTTTGCCGCGCGCCAGCCAGGCCAGTGACAACACCGATAAACGCGCAAATGCGCCCGCGCCAAACGCGCAGCGACCCGCCCATCCATATGTCCGTCCCCTGGTCTTGTTGAAGAAACGCCACATCGATTCCGCCATCATCACGTCCGAGAACGTGCTGCTGGACACCTTGGTGCTGCCGCCACCGTGATGAACCACTTTGGCCTGCGGAACGAATATATTCTTCCAGCCTTTGTTCCGAATCTTGTAGCAAAGGTCCGTATCCTCGTAATACATGAAGTAGTCTTCGCTAAACCCTCCCACCGCCTCGAACACCTCTTTTCGAACCATCAAACAAGCCCCCGAGATCACATCCACTTCCGAAGGTAGTTTCTCCGGCTTGTTGGCGTGTGAAAATCCCCACAAACTGGAATTTGGAAACGCGCGCCGCAGATACTCGGAATCCGCAACTTGATTGACAATGGTCGGAAAGGACTGGATGCAACTGGTCTGCAGCGTCATGTCGCTGTTGAGCAATACCGGTCCGGCGCTCCCTGATGCAGGATCCGACTGTAACGACTCATACAACGTTTCCAGCGCCGTCCCCAGGACCAGAGTGTCCGGATTCAGAAACAGAAAAGCCCGCCCCAGGGCCCTCTTACCGGCCAGGTTGTTCGCCTTTGCAAACCCAAGGTTCGCGTCTGACTGGATATAGATTGTATCCGGATATTTGGCCTCGATCATCTCTTTCGAGCCATCGTAAGAGGCGTTGTCCACCACGATCACCTCATGGCTCACGGATGGACGACATGCCTTGATCGATTCGAGGCACGGTTCCAGATAACTCCGGGTCTTGTAGTTGACGATGATGATGGACAGATCAACCATGTGATAAAGTCGTCGTCCCTGTTGTCTGCGCGATTTCCTTTGATCCGTTTTCCCAATGCATGTCCTTAAACCGACTAAAGCAATACTTCTGAGGATGCGCTTCAACGTGTTTTAAGAATGGCGCAAGCGATGTTTGATTGTATGGCGTGAATAATTTGGAGTGACCAATGAGCACGAAAGGAACTTCCGCCCGGGTATTGCCATACGTGCGCTCGACCCTTTCCAAGGTTTTCACCAATTGCCGCCCCGAACATTGGTTGAAATCCGCCTTCCATGCGTTCTTGAAAAGCCGGTCCTTCAAGGAGGCCCGCGCTTTACCATAGCCTCCATTAGTTCCAGCGGACGTTGTCGCCTTGCCCGCTCCGTCCGACTTTGGGAACTTATGCCGGTAACTCTGCCAGACGCGATAGAGGCGGTTCAGCGTCAAAAATGCCCCCAACCAGCGTTGCTCGCAATAGATGGGTGACTCCCATAACTTGCCATCAGGATCCTCCACACAGATGTCTTTTACGGAGGCCCGCCAGGGCAAAATAGCGCTGGGCGCATTCGAATAATCGAAATTGACCCGACCGATTCTGTGCCCGTATTTGAAGACGCTGGTGTCCACAACAAACCCCGCGTCGATCAACGCTCGCACGACATTCGGGGATGGCTGAGCCGCCCAATTTGCCGCGCGAAATACATTGCAACGGTAGCGGCCATCCATCGGTTGAAGCAGGCTCTCCAGATAGTCCCGGCCGGCCCGCAGCATGGCGCTCATCCGATCGGGATCCAGCGTGGCAAAATCGTATTCGGACCAATCCATGCGCCACCGGTCAACCTCAAATTGGGCATTAAAATAGGAGGGATGCAAATGCAGTTGAACATCGTGACCTCCCTGTATGGCTTTTCGTAATTGGTCTTCGATCTTCCGATAATGGAATATGTCCTGTCCGGCCTCGCCGCGAAATTCCTTGAATTTCAGAATTTCGGCGACATCAGCCAGAATCGTAAGCCTGGCCCCATATTCATCAAACTGGCCAAGCATTCGCCTGGTCGGTTCGACCATCAGCTCGTCAGGAGACCCCTCCCCATTGCCGTGGATCTCATAATCCAATGTGAAAATCACATGAATCATGACGTCATATGACTTCGTTGCATGCCTGGCTGAATTGATTTACCACGCAAAAAACTTTTTAACCTGGAAGCGGACCCGATCAAGAGCACTCCCCGGCGAGCGCCTCCACAATGCGCGATGCCGCCTTTCCGTCCCACAACTCCGGCACTCGCCCGAGACGTTCCTCGCCGCGTAAAATATTTTCGAGGTCCTGCTCCAATATTGAAAGATTCGTCAGCTTATTACTCCCCATGGTAATCGTGATGGGCCGCTCCGTATTGGGCCGCAACGTGAGGCACGGCGTGCGGAAAAAAGTCGTTTCCTCCTGCAACCCGCCTGAATCCGTCAGAACGAGCCGCGCGTTCTCCGTCAATCTCAAGGATTCGTGATAGCCCACCGGTTCGATGATTTTAAACTGCGAATTGCCGTTGGTATGAATTTGAAATTCGCCCAGCATTTTCCGCGTGCGCGGGTGCATCGGAAAGACCACAGTCATCCGACCCGCCAGCCGCTGCAAATGTTTCATGATCCCCTCCAATGAGGATTGTTCGTCCACATTCGAAGGACGATGCAGCGTGACATAAACGAACGGCTTCTTCTCAACCCCAAGTTCATCCAGAATCCGATTGCTGCGCGCCATCCCAAGATTTGCAATCACCGCATCGATCATCACATTGCCGACCTGCAGAATCTTGGCGTCTGGCACACCCTCCCGGCGCAAATTATCATCACCATCCTGCGAGGGGGTCAGCAGCAGGTCCGCAATCGCGTCCGTTACGAGCCGGTTGATTTCCTCCGGCATGGTTCGGTCAAAACTGCGCAGACCCGCCTCCACATGCGCCACCTTGATCCCCAATTTGCTTGCAACGAGCGTGCAGGCCATGGTCGAATTCACATCGCCGACCACGACCAGCCAGTCCGGTTTTTCTTGCAGGCACACCGCCTCGAATTTCAACATCACATTCGCGGTTTGAACCGCATGCGAACCGGATCCCACCTCAAGGTTGATGTCGGGGGCTGGGATGCCCAATTCCGAGAAAAACACATCCGACATCTTCGCGTCATAATGCTGGCCCGTATGCACCAATTTATAGGAAAGCGTGGACCTTCCCGAGGCGTCCTGTTTGTTATGCTTTTCCAGCGCCTTGATGATTGGCGCTATTTTCATAAAATTGGGACGGGCGCCCGCCACAATCAGTATTTTTCCGAGTCCTGCCATAATCTTGCTTTGCTTCTAAACATCCTATTGCGCGCCGGTCATCTTGAGTATTGCCTCAATATGGCCAACGATGGAGGAAAGTGCCGCAGGCTTGCCCAGATCCGCGTGAAAAGTCTTATCCCGCCGCACCACCTGAATTGACCGCATTACTTCCTCCGGCGTTTTGATCATAATCAACTTTCCAGCCCGCTCAAGGTACGTGTCCACCGCACCCGTTTTTCCCCTGAAAATACTATACACAGGCACGCCCAAGGCCGCCGCCTCCCGATTCATCGTGCCGCCGCCGCTGACCACAAAATCCGAAAACCAGAGCAAATTCAAGCCATCGACGGCACTGGCCGGAATGACCGTTTTTCGGTCGGAAAACCATTCCGGGTGGGTGCCAAGGGCCAGTTCCCCCTGCTTTCTATTTCGTGGCAATAAAACCGTCTGAACATTGGGCATGCTGGTCAGGCGGTTCATGAGGCTGTCAAACAACGCTTCGCTTTCCGGATTGTGGTAGTGCGCCTCTGTGGCCGGAGGCCTGACCGTCGCCAACAGACAATCCCGCTTGAGATTTAAGGCATCGTAAATCGACTCATCCGGCTTGAACCTCGCCACGTAAACATCCTCCTTGATACCGGGGTATTTGCGCACCCGTTCGGGCGGACAGTACAACGCCTCATTGGGAATGACCTCCGGCACCATCTCCCAGGTGGGACGCATGAGCGGGGGATACTTCGCAAACTCATAATCCGCAAGCAGGATGGTCGGAATCCCCAGCATATTGCAGAGAATGATTTGAGAACGCGCCCCATGAGAAACCCCGATCACCGGCTTTTCCCTGAGCACAATCGGCATCAATTGCAACGCGCGATAAAACAAACCCGCCACTTTGACCAGTTTGTTCTTTCCATAATGCCGCCCCACCTTGACCACCGGCAATCCCTTTTGTTCCGCCAATTCCGCTACTTGAAAGGCGTCCCGGGCCGTCAGCAACACCGGATATCCACGCGCCTTTAGTTCAAGCAAGATGGGCTCGAAAAACGGCACATGCGGCGTATTGTCCAAGTCAATCCAAACCTTCTTCATGCTAATAATTTGTTATTGGCCGCTAATATTTGCCCTGTTGCGCGATCTCGCAGGAGTTCGCTCTTTGCGTATTCGGCCACCTGATGTGGGAGCGCATGCCAGTAGCAGCCATCATAGCGCCTTTTGACATGAGTCAGAAACTCCGCATATCGCGCCACCGGATAGGTCTTGTAGGTCTGCTTATCCCCTTCAAAGGCAATATAATCAGGATGCGAATCCAGTAAAACCATGCCTCCGTTCTCCGCCACCCAGTCCATCTTTTTCTTCCAGATGTCGATGTTTGAGTTCTTGAGCAACAAAAACACCGTCGAATCCTGTGGCAGGGTGTAAGGGAGAGTCACGTAACCGCCTCCGCCTTCCCGCGCAATCCATGCCGGATAGATCGTTTTCAATCCATCGGGTTGCGGCTCGAACGGATCCGTGTCAAACGTGGACGCGTCGTACGCAACCTTCAACGCATGCGCCCATTCCGTATTATGCCGCATAAACCCGGCCCGAAATCCGATTGCCTTCCACTCCTCAAGATACTGGTTTATTCGCTGCGCGCTTGAAAAAAAAACTTCTTTTGATCGGAAAAGCTTTCCGTCGTGCTTAAGATCATGCACACCAACTTCGAATCCCCTGCTGCGCATCGATCTCAGGCACGCCTCATCCACGGAATATTCCCCCTCCGGAACCAGATAAAATGCGGATCGAAACCCGTGGTTCTCATCGATATCCATCAATGTCGCGCATCTCTGAAATCCCCTTAACGATTCCACATCGTGCGTCAGAACAAAAGCGAACTGCTTTTTCCCCGGCCACCCACGCCAGCCAGCGGGCGTGTCGGCAGCTTTAAGGTCGATGGGCCAGATTGCCGAGCACCGCGCCAGTTGAAGCCGGGCCACAAACCGCCGCATCATCAAACGCAACCGCCCTGGAATATACGGTTTGACGCAATAATATGGCCCAAGGAATCCCATGGCAGAAGAGTCGGTGATTTTCGGATGTCGAAAACGGGAAGCCGTTGTTTTTAGGCGCTTACTTAATTGGGGCAGGCCCATTCCACAGGTGGGAAGTGATTCTTCCTTGACCGGTCTATTATCGAGACACCCGTACAGACTTCGTCCTTGTCAATTCGCACGCTTCAAAGCTGGCCTGACGTTTTAATCCAGGCGTATTTTCTGTGGTAAACCCTGAGATGCGTTCGCAAAGATCGATATCCCGACCCAAATGCGCCCCCCGCCTTAAAATTCCTGATGCAGCCTTTCGGGCACGTAGGTGTGGTATTTGTTCAAAACCGCGGTCACATTGTCCTTGGACTGGGTCAGCATGCCGCTTGCCTTATTGACAATATCCACGTTTGTTTTTTCCGCTTCGATCACCATCATCACCATATCAAGCAAACCCGCCAACCGGGGCGTAATGCTCGTCTGCGTCACAGCCGGCATGTCGAAAATAATGTAGTCGTAGTCGCTGGCCTTGAGCTTGGGGACCAGATTCGCAAACTTACGCGGTAGAACACTGAACTGCGAATCCTGAGAATTCCCATTAACCACGTAGAGGTTTTCCTGAACCAGGGCGTTATCCCGTCTGCCCTCTTCCAAGCCATCCAACAAACCTGTCGCTGGCTTTCCATCGAAAAACGCATGCGTCGCTCCCCGCTCGGGATTCATGTCCACCAGAAGGACTTTCCCGTCGCCTGTCTGGGAAAGCGCGCTCGCCAAACCCATTGCCAGCGTGCTCACCCCGGCCTGGCGCGAACAACTGGTCAACCCCACCAACTTGGGTTTGTGAGGCACCCGCTCGCAATACATCGTCACCCGATCCCGCAGCGCCTCAAAATATGGATTCATCGCATGATTTGGAGCCCACAGCGCCAGCGCCGTGCCGTCCTCTTTCTTCATCCCCTTTTGACTTTTCCCGTTGCGGGTAAAGGCGTCCAATTGGGGAATGGACATGGCCAGGGGAATTTTGAGCCTGGTCTCCACGTCTTTCGCGCGTTTAACCGTTTGATCGAGGAACATTTCAATCAGGAAAGCCAGTCCCACGCCTGCTAGAATCCCGCCCGCAAGCGCGATCCCCATGAATTTGAATAGTTTGCCCGGATCCAACACCGCAATCGACGGCTCCTGAACTGTGCTGATATTCGACACCTTCCCGGGCCCCATTTCCTTGGTCAGCCTGTATTGCTCCCAATTCATCGAATAATAGCGATAATTGGTCTCCTCCAACTCTTTCCTGCGCTCAAGCTGCCGAATGAGCGATCCCGCCTGATCCACCCCCGCTGCATCCAGGCGCAATTTATCCAACTGGCCCTTTAAGATTTCAATTTTCGTCTTCAAGGCCGCAATCCGACTGCTCTCGGCCAGCGGATCCAGGCTTTGCTGGCGGTTGTCGGGCGTGGCGACGCCAGACATGGCCAGCCTCGGATTCTCCTGCTCCAGTTTCTGCCTTTGTTTATCCGCCATCGCGATCTGCTCCCGCACCGCCTTTACCAGCGGATTTTCCTCCGTGTATTGCGCCAGATAGTCCATCTCCTTCTTGCGAAACGCCTCCAATTGCGCACAGACGGACTTGTATTGGTTGATCTTTTCAATCGAAGAGAGGTCGGTCGTTTTGGCTGGATTTTCGTTAGTATTGCCGGACAATTTACCGATTTCATTAAGGAATGTTTGCTTTTCAGCCAATTCCGCCTCGGCAGCATATAATTCCATCCGGGTTTTGTTCATCTGTTCCCCAATCACCTTTTGCGAGTCCTCTATGTTGATGATTCCCGCGTTGGTCTTGGCTTTAAAAAGCTCCTCTTCCGTGGATGTCAAACGCGTTCGCCACTGGTCTGTCTGTTGTTGCAAAGATTCATCCAACATGCCCGCCGACTGATGGATTTCGCGGTGCTTGTCCAGATAGGCCGTGACCAGCCTCTGCATCACTTCCCTGGCGACCGCAGGTTCGGGATGAGAAAAACTCAATCGGATGATGTCGCTGCGCTTGGGAACTTCAACAGTCAAATTCTTCGTTATGTAAATGGCCGCCGCAGTGCTGTTGGATTCTTCAAAGGATCCTTTTAATATTTTCTCCGGTCCCACCAATGAAGCCACCTTCTCCGCCAGATCGCGGCTTGTCAGAATTTCCAATTCCGAATTGATGATGTTTTCTCCGCGCGAATCCGGCGATTTAATCTGCGTATCGCTGCCCATCGGGTTGTCCGATTTGTTTTCGATGACATAACGAATCAGAAGCTTGGCGTCGGAGCGATACTTAGGGGAGTCCAGAAAGAAAAGGGCGAGGGCCGCGAGCAACCCTGCGAGGGACGCGCCCAAAACAAGCCATTTGTGCCGGAACAACACAAAATAAACGTCCGCAAGCCCCATGGAAGACCTTGGGGATTGCACATCATCATCATCTTCTGTCATGCGAACACTCCAGTGTTTTGTTTCATTCCCGCGCGCGCCACCATATCTCGTAATATAACCAATTCCATCTCGTTGGGCATAATTAAATTAAGATAAATGGGGATACAATGCCGCGCCCATCCAGCGGCAGACCGGCAAAGGGAGCGCCCGGAACACCCGGTTATGCCATCCCCCGGCCCGGTCCTGTTCCGCCACAAAGGCGTTTCTCTTCAAGTCGTAACACCAGTAATCCAGGCGCCGCTCCACAGCGCCCCATCCCAGCTTATACCTGCGCAAACCCTCATTGCACAGAGACGTGCGCCCAAAGTGCAACTCCCTGAAGCCTCGATTCGCAAGCCAACAAATCCCCTGCCACATTGCCAGATTGTTGGCCCGCAGATTCAGAAACTTTTCATTGGAGGCGCCAAATTTGTAGATGGCCCGTTGTCCAAAATAGAAAAATACCAAAGCCGCCAACGGTTCCGTTCCCTTATGAACGAGCCCGATAAACCCGGCGTCTTTTTCCAGAATTCGTGTCAATATGGCCCGAAAAAATCCGAATGGCTGGGGCGGCAATCCATGCTTGCGCCGGGTCCTGCAATGCAGCCGGTAAAAAATCCGCATCCCATCCAGATTCCTCGCAATTTCAAAACGCAGTCCTTCGTGCTCCGCCTTGCGAACCGCCCGGCGCGTGGCCCCATCCAGCCCCTCAAACAATCCCTGTTCGCCGGACGCCAAATCGAGTGTGTGCGCGTAATACGAGACCGACGGCGCACCACCCTCCTTAAAACCGTTGGATCCACGGCATTCCACATACTTCCAACGCCGCTTCCGCCCAATCTCCAGCGCCTTCTCAAATAGCGCGCCACGGCTGGCCTGGTCGCTTTCCAAAGACGGGCATTCATCGGCAAAAGGCAACGCCACCCCGCGGCAGCCGGTCAGTATGCTTCGGACTTCCATCAGGGGCAAAAGACCCATTACACGCCCACCTTGAGCCGATAAAATATAGAAAGGCACATGCCGATAGGCATCGCACAAGACATTGGCCCAAGCCGCACCATGAAAAAAAGTGGCCTCGGGATGCCTCTGAACGCCGTTGTCCCAATCCCCGCCAATCGTTGGATCCACCACTTCCAACTCCGGGCGGCCAACCGAAGTCTCCTCGCGGGGAAGCGCCGTTGCCCACCCTGTGCTGGCTTCAGCCCGCAGACGCATATTCCGATTTCGACGCTTGCACGCAGGACATTAAAGCCTCCACTGTCGTCTGAACCTGGTCCCGCGACAATTCAGGAAACATTGGAAGCGATAAAAACTCCTCCGCACAACGCTCCGCCACCGGAAACGCGCCCTGCTGATACCCCAGAGAGCGGTAGGCCTCCTGTAAATGAACGGGTATCGGATAATGAATCGCGCAGCCAATCCCTTTCTCCCCCATCATTTGCAACACCGCATCACGATTCTTCACCCGGACCGCGTAGATATGATAAACGTGTGCTCCATATCCAGCCTCATGCGGCGTGATGACCTCCTCCATGCCCCCAAGCAATTGACTATACAAACGCCCATGCTCGCGGCGCGCTTCGTTACTGTGCTTCAACCCCTTGAGCTTGATGCCCAGCACCGCGCCTTGAATCCCGTCCATGCGCGCATTCCATCCGACAACCGAGTGGTAATACTTTTTGGCCTGGCCGTGATCGCGAAACACCTGGATCTTCTTCGCCAATTCCGCGTTGTTAGTCACCACCGCGCCCGCCTCCCCGAAAGCCCCCAAATTCTTGCCCGGATAGAAGCTGAAGCAACCGGCATCGCCGATCGTGCCCGCCTTTTCTCCCTTATACGTCGCACCATGCGCCTGGCAGGCATCTTCCACCACAAATAAATGATGCTTGCGGGCGATCACCATGATCGGATCCATATCCGCCATCTGACCGAACAAATGCACCGGTATGATCGCCTTGGTCCGCGGTGTGATCGCCTTCTCAATCAAATCGGGGTCCAACGTGTACGTCTGCTCATCCACATCGACAAACACCGGCTTTGCGCCGCACAGACTGATCGCCTCAGCGGTGGCAATGAAAGTGCCGGGAGAGGTGATCACCTCGTCTCCCACGCCCACCCCCAGGCCCACCAAGGCCAGCCATAAGGCGTCCGTGCCGTTGCCCACGCCAATCGCGTGCGCGCAACCGCAGAACTCCGCAAAATCCGCCTCGAATTTCGCCACAAACGGCCCTCCCGCAAAGGCGCTGCTGTCGATCACCTGTTGAATTGCGGCCTGAATCTCCTCACGCAGCGGCTCATGGTGCGCCCTTAAATCAAGAAATGGTACTTTGGTTGTCATTTAATATTTCGTTTGTTTTGCCCGGCTGGCACAGTGCTTTGATCACCCGCGCGGGGTTTCCCGCCACCACGGTCCACGGAGCGACATCTTTGATAACGACACTGCCGGCTCCGACCAGCGCGCCCTCCCCCACCGTGACTCCACATAATAGAGTCGCGCTCGACCCAATCGAAGCCCCCCGTTTGATCAAAGTCGGCCGACACTGCCAATCCGCGTCCGACTGTAAACTGCCATCGGCATTTACCGCCCTGGGATAAAGGTCGTTGATGAAAGTCACGTTGTGCCCGATGAAAACTTCGTCTTCGATCGTCACACCCTCGCAGATGAACGAATGACTGGAAACCTTGCAACGTCTGCCTATTTTTGCGCCCTTTTGGATTTCCACAAAGGTGCCAATCCTGGTGTCGTCACCGATTTCGCATCCATAAAGGTTGGTGAAAGCGTAAACACGAACCCTTTCGCCCAACTTCACATCGGACGCAATCAGCGAATGAGATCCTTGCGGGGCGCTCATGCGCTGACACCGTTTATTAGTTCCAGTCTTGAAGGATTGTCCGCATGTCCATTGCCACTGATCGATCGATGCGCCTCAGGAGCATTGGCCTCAAAAACCACGCGGCCTCCCTCTGATTTCAAGGATTGCGATGAAGCCTCCAGAATTCGCACCACGTCCCGACCTTGAATCCCGCCGGTCAACGGGGTTTTGCCGCTGCTGATGCAATCCAGAAAATGCTGGCACTCCACCTTCAACGGCTCCTCCTGCTTGATGTAGGGAATGTAGGCATCCCCATAATGATAGGCATATTGAAACTCGGCAAAAGTATCGTAATGCGGAGGCACTTCAACGCGCGCATCGAAAATCTTGATCTTTTCCAACGGCGCCAGATCGTCATACACAATCATCCGCTTGGTCCCCACAATCGTCATCTCGCGCACCTTCCGCGGATCCAGCCAGCTATTGTGAATCATGGCCGAACGATTCTTGGGGAAACTCAAATACATCGTCGTCACATCCTCAATTCCGGGCGTGATATGCGCGTCGCCCTGGCAATGGATGCTCACCGGCGCTTCTCCCATGATATACAGAATGATCGAGATGTCATGCGGCGCAAGATCCCACGCCACGTTGATGTCCTTCTGAAACAGGCCCAGATTCAATCGACGCGAGGCGATATACTGGATTTCCCCAATGTCGCCCGCATCCACAATCTGTTTGATCCGCCGCACCGGCGACGAATACAGGAAAGTGTGCCCAACCATCAGGACCACACCCTGTTTGCGGGCCAGATCAACCAATTCCTCGCATTCTTCCGAAGATGAGGCCATTGGTTTTTCGATGAAGGTATGCTTGCCCGCAAGCAGACTCTCTTTGGCCATCCGGTGATGATACTTCACGGAAGTGGCGATAACCACCGCATCCAGGCCCGCTCCGTTGAGGGCGTGGTTGAAATCTGTATGCGCTTCGACTTCCGGATATAAATTATGAAGATGGTTGAGGCGCTGCTGGTTCAGATCGCACATCAACTTCAAGTTGCAATCCTCCAGACTCCTTAAATTACGAATGAGGTTTGGCCCCCAATAACCGCATCCGACAACGCCGACGTTGATAGGTTTCTTAGTTGTGCTCATGGCTCTCTTTTCTTTTTCTTGGCAGGCGGATTTTAAAACTAAACCGGCATAAACTGGTGATCAGCCCGTAATGGGCCCATTTATCACAGAATCGGCGCCAGTGAATGCCCTTGGCTGGGCAGTGGCGGCCTCCAGTTTGGAATCCGCTTTCGCGCGTGATTCCCGGACTTGTTCCAACAAAGTCGAAAATGTTCGGAACATGATTTTCAAATCCATCAATAGCGAGCAATTGCGCGCATAGTGGATGTCCATATGGATCATCTCGGAGAAGGTTGTTTTATTTTTTCCGCTCACCTGCCATAACCCCGTCAAGCCTGGCAGCGTGCGGCATCGCTCCTTGTGCCATTCCATATAATCCGCAAATTCATTTGTCGTGCAAGGCCGGGGCCCCACCAGGCTCATGTCCCCCGCGATCACATTGAGCAATTGGGGCAGCTCATCCAGTCCGCTGGACCGCAGGAGGGCGGCGCCGGGGATGAGTCGGGGATCTCCCGCGCGATCCATCTTGGTCATGGGCCGATCCGATTGGATCAATTGCTTCAAATGCTGCTGGTGCACTCCCGTGTCCGCGCCATGTTTCATGCTGCGGAATTTAAGGCAGGTGAACCGTCGGCCCATAAAGCCAACGCGTTCCTGTTTGAAAAACACAGGTCCCGGAGAAAGGACTTTGATCGCAATCGCAATCACTCCCATCACCGGAAACCAAAAAGGTAAAGTGAGAGTAATGCAGGTAATGTCGAAAAAGCGTTTCCAGAAGGGAATGACAGTATCAACACCCTGATTACACGGCTCTGCCAGGCAAACGTCCATAAAGCTGTTCATAACCGAATAACTTTATCACGCAGTGTAGGCAGACACCGCACAACAAATTAAAACCGAGACCTCTAATTTCTGACAACACTTATTCGTGGCATTACACGATATTGTCAAAATATTTTTTAACTATCATTCCAATTTATCTTATTATTTTCAGATATATTGGCACAATGCTTGCTTACTTTCCCCCTTGTATATCGCGCTACCCACAGTGAATGCGCAAAGTGCGCTTGATTTCGTTTTGTTTTGTTTTCATTTTCTAAAACTCCAACAAATATAGGCACGCTTTTGCACCCTGTCAAATAAGCCCTTTTTGTTCCCACTCCGCCCCCATTCATGCCCCATGCAGAAGCAACTTTCGAAGTCTGCCACCCGTCCGGTTCCACCCGCGCAACTCGTTGCGGTTCATGCATACGCATGACTCAATTGATTACACATTGGACACTTTTGTCCTATTTTAGGACACTTAAAATAATCCGAAGTAATTTATGTTTTCCTTGCCAACCCACCAATGGAAACGTCCTCTCCAGCACCGAATAAATTCATTTTATCGAAATAATTGCAATTTTTAGTTTTCCAAAAGGTCCGCCCTGATTTACATAATACAACCATGCCGCAACTGGCTCGTTCTAACGAAAAAGTATATCGCGGGATCCCGGTTTCCGATGGAGTTTGCAAAGGCACAGTCCTTAAACTTGGCGAACACCGCGAAGCTGCCGAAAAGCGCGCCATCCCTGATGCCGACATTCCGGCTCAAATCGCGCGCCTTGAAAAAGCCATTCTGCAAACCCGCCATCAGATTCTTGACGTCCAAAAACGCGTCAACGAGGCCATGGGCGCCCAGGAGGCCAGCATTTTCGAAGCCCACCTGATGGTTCTCGAGGACCAGACGATCATTGAAGAGGTCAACCGCTTGGTTCACGAGCAAAAAGTCAACATCGAGTTTGCCTTTCACGCCATTGCGGAAAAATACGCCAACACCCTTAGCGAAATCGACGACGAATATTTACGTGAGCGCGCCAAGGATATGCGCGATGTGGCCAACCGCGTCATGCGCAATCTGATGGGCCTGCCCGAGCGGGAAGATATCAAATCGCTGACCCAGCCCGTCGTCATCATCAGCGAAGATCTCGCCCCCTCGACCACAGCCCAGATGAACCGCAAAATGGTTCTGGGCTTCGCCACCGACATGGGCAGCAAAACGTCCCACACCGCCATTCTTGCACGCTCCCTTCAAATCCCAGCCATTGTCGGACTCCAGTCCGTCTCGCACATTATCCAGAATGGAGACTACGTGCTGGTGGACGGCTTTAATGGACTGCTCATCGTCAATCCGACCGATCAGACGCTTTTTGAATACGGCCAACTCGTCCACAAAAAGGCCGACCTGCGCGTCGTGCTCGAGGAAGTCCGCAATCTCCCTGCCACCACGCTCGATGGCGCCTCCATCGTCCTCGCGGCCAACGTCGAACAAGCCAGCGACACCGAACCCGTTCAGGCCAGTGGCGCCAATGGAGTCGGGCTCTACCGCACCGAATTTCTCTTCATCAACCGTGATCGCCTTCCCACAGAGGAGGAACAATTTGAGGCCTACAGCCAGGTGGCCAAAGTCCTCAAGCCGCAAGCCGTTGTCATCCGAACGCTCGACTTGGGCGGCGACAAATTCATGCCCCATCTTCAGTTTCCCAAGGAAATGAATCCTTTCCTGGGTTGGCGGGCCATCCGATTCTGCCTGCAGGAGACACAGATTTTCCGCATTCAGCTCCGCGCCATCCTCCGGGCCAGCGCCTTTGGCAACGTGAACATCATGTATCCCATGATTTCCTGCCTCGATGAATTGCTCCAAGCCAACGCTCTCCTTGAGGAATGCAAGCAACAGTTGCGTGACGAAAAGATTCCGTTCGACGAAAAAATGCCCGTGGGCGTCATGATCGAGATCCCGTCGGCCGCCTTGATCGCTGATGCCCTTGCCAAACACGTCTCATTCTTTAGCGTTGGCACCAATGACCTCATTCAATATTCCATGGCGGTGGACCGGCTGAACGAAAAAATCGCCCATCTCTATCAGCCCACACATCCGGCCATCGTCAAACTCATCAAAATGACCGTTGACGCTGCCCACAAGAAAAACGTCTGGGTTGGTGTCTGCGGCGAAATGGCCGGCGACCCCACTTTTACCCCCCTGCTCCTTGGCTTGGGTGTGGATGAAATCAGCGTTGCGCCCCCGATCATCCCCCAAATCAAGTATCTTATTCGTCGATTAAAACAAACCGAAGCCGAAGCTCTGGCTCAATTCGCCATGACCAGCGAATCGTCAGCCGAAATCCTTTCCCGATGCGAAGCCTTCGTTAAGACCGCCGCCCCGGGCCTCTTTGACGCCAAAGATTCGACTCCCAAATGAAAGCCCTCATCCTTGCCGCAGGTTACGCTACCCGCCTGCACCCCCTAACCCTCACGAAACCCAAACCCCTCCTGCCCGTCGCGGGAAAACCCATGATCGACCATGTCATGGAAAAACTGGCCACTGTGGGAACCATCGACTGCGTTTACGTCGTAACCAACGACCTGTTTGCCGTGCAGTTCGAAGAATGGTCGGTGCAACTGGACCGTCCGAATCCCGACGTCAAGATTCGCGTCATCAACGACCACTCCACCGATGACACCAATAAACTTGGCGCCATCGGAGATCTCCACCTCGTCCTGGACCGCGAAAATATCGACGACGATCTCATTGTCGTCGCGGGCGACAACCTCTTCAGCCATTCCCTCGAAGATTTCGGTCGTTATTGCCGCGAAAAACAGGCTCCAGTTCTCGCCGTCTATGACGTCGGCGATCTCGAGCAGATTAAACAATATAATTCGATCTCCATGGCTCCAGACGGACGGATCACTTTTTTTGAGGAAAAACCCAAAAATCCCGTCAGCACACTCACCGGAATCGCCCTCTACTACTACCCGCGCGCAGTCCTGCCCGCCATCCGTCAATACATTGCCGAGGGCAACAACCCCGACCAACCCGGTCGTCTCATCCAGTGGCTCTATACCCGCCAGCCGGTCTATACGTGGAAAGTCCCCGGCCTTTGGTACGACATCGGTTCCCTGGAACATCTCCAGGAAGCCAACCGCATTTTCACGTCATTGCCAACCTGACCCAACCTTCTGTTCTTTCATCTGCAATCCAGCGCCCCAGCACTGGCCTTTCCTGATTGCGTCCACTCCCTCGCCTCCATCCCAAGGAGGTCCGTGGAGAGAGGCGCGTCATTCCCGGGCTCACCGGATTACACCCTCACAAATGAATTCGCCCAACGCCCGTCTGTGTGAATCTGAACGCGAAAGTGATCTCCAAAAGCAAAGGCCGGACAACGCCGCAATCAATGCGTAACGCGTCCGGCCCTTCGTATCAATAAATAGTGTCCCGGGATTAATCCCGAATAACACGATCAAATCAATATTCGCGATCGGTGACTTTACCCGGCTGCGGGATGGGGTATTGGCCTTTGGCATCGGCAAGAACGGGAGCGGCCGAATTCATTGTGAAATCCATGATGCCCGGAGCGAATTCCTGGGGCGCGTTCAGGATTTGGTCGTAGGTGATGATTTCACCAGTGTGGGCAGCCATGCGCCCCATCGAGGTCACGAGGCTGGCAATGGCGCCGCGGACCACTTCGTTGTAAGGCTTATCATTACGGATGGCGTCAATCAGGTGATTCCATTCGGTGCGATAAGGATTAGGCTCGCTGCCCGGGAACTTCCAGACGATGTCCTGATCGACAAAGTTTTGACCTTTGAAAATGCGGCATGGGGCTGGATAATGTCCGTTATTGGAGATGATGGCAGAGCCTTTGCTTCCATGGGCCAGGCTGGCAAACTCTTCATGGCAGCCCGTCATGGTGCGGCCTTCCAAAAACATTTTTGCGCCATCGGCAAAGGTGTATTCGACGGAGTAATTGTCCATGTTCTGATCGATACAATCGCCGCGATAATGACGGCCCGCGATCGCCTGAGCCTTGATCGGCCACGCGTCTTTCATCCAGCAGCATTCGTCGATGTGGTGGATGTAGAAATCGCTGTAGCAGCCGCCGCTGGCCCACAGGAAACTGTGGAAGTGCTGAATCTGCCAGAGCAATTCGCTCATCTTATCGTTCTCAGTCTTGGGGCTGGTAAAGGCTGATCCAACAGGTCCGTGCATGCGATAGGCACGCAGCATGAGAATATCGCCCATCTGGCCATCTTTGATGCGGGTGAGCAATTCCGCTCGGGCTGTGCTGTGACGGCACATGAGGCCAACACCCACCTTGAGGTTCTTGGCCTTGGCGTCCTCGGCCAGCTTGAGCATCTTCCGCGTTGTAGGACCATCGACTGTGACGGGTTTTTCCATGAACACGTTCAGGCCTTTTTCGACAGCATAGGTAAAATGCACCCAGCGGAACCCAGGAGGTGTGGCGAAGATCGCAATATCACCCGGCTTGAGGCAATCCATTGCTTTCTTGTAGGCATCGAATCCGACGAACTGGCGATCCTCGGGGACATCCACCTGGTCTTTGAAATTCTTTTTGATTTCCGCGTAACTGCCCTTGAGGCGATCGGAAAAGACATCCGCCATGGCGACCAATTTGATGGGGCCGCTCTTATCGGAGAGAGCGTCTGCTGCCGCTCCCGTTCCGCGGCCACCGCAACCGATCAAAGCGACCTGAATGGTATTGCTTTCCGCAGTGTAACCGGGCCTGGAGATGGCCGAGACCAGCGCGGCGCCCGCAACGGCTTTGGTGGATGTCTTCAGAAATTCCCTGCGGGTTGTCAGGGACACAGTGTTTGGCTCTGTTGGATTCATAAATTTTGGTGCTAGTGTTATAGATATATACGTTTCAAACGGGTATTGTGTTCAATAATTATCGAAGGCTCCCTCCTTGGCAAGCCTCATAAAACGACGTTTCCGGCATTGAAATCACGCCTAAGTAACGCTAATTTCCGGCTCATGGCCAAAGTGCTTCTCGTGGACGACGAATTAACCATGGTGCAAATGGTGAGCGAGATGCTCCGCGCCGATCATCACGAGGTGGCCCCATTCACCAGTGCCAGAGCCGCCTTGGACGCCATGGAGTCTGTCTGCCCGGAACTGGTGATTACGGACCTCTACACAGAGAAAACGCATCCCGCCGGTTTGGAAATCCTCCAGCGCGCCAGAACTTTGATTCCGCCTCCTCAAGTCATTTTAATCACGGCATTTGGAACGATTGAAACCGCCGTGGACGCAATGAAGAAGGGAGCCTACGACTTTGTCGAAAAACCGTTCAAGCTCGAGGAGTTGCGCCTGAGCGTGCAGCGCGCATTGTCCTATAATGAAGCGGTTTCCGAGAATCAATACCTGCGCAAACAGCTCAAATCCAAATACAAATTCAGCCGGATCATCGGCGCCGCCCCGAAAATGCAGGAGGTCTTCAAAATGATCGAACGGGTGGCGAACACCGACTCGACAATTCTTATTTTGGGCGAAAGCGGCACAGGCAAGGAATTGGTGGCGCGCGCGCTGCATTT
Organism: Verrucomicrobiia bacterium; assembly: GCA_963664225.1. GTDB lineage: Bacteria > Verrucomicrobiota > Verrucomicrobiia > Limisphaerales > UBA1319. Next base: position 3,682,534 of record OY760937.1, on the reverse strand, counting down.
CAACAGTCGGCGGCAAAACGCGCCCTTCATACCAATCAATTGCAGCGCCTTGCCTGAGAATCTACTGGAATCCGAGCTGTTTGGTCATCGGCGCGGGGCCTTTACAGGGGCCGTTAACGATAAAAAAGGTCTGTTCCAGGAAGCCGATGGCGGGACCATTTTTCTCGATGAAATCGCCTCCATGCCCCCAATTCTGCAAAGCCGGTTGCTGCGTGTTTTGCAGGAGAAGGAAGTCCGCCGCGTGGGCGAAAACGTCCCTTTCTATGTCAATGTGCGTGTCCTGGCGGCGACCAATGAGCCATTGGAGCAGAAAATCAAGGCCGGAACGTTTCGCGAGGATCTGTACTATCGGCTGAATGTCATTGCGATACCGATGCCCAGTTTGCGCGAGCGGCGGGAGGATATTCCGTTGCTGGTGGCTCACTTTTTGCGCGACAAGTTCAGTCCCCGCACCGGCAAACCCTATCGGATCACACAACAGGCGATGGCGGCGCTCGAGGCGCATGATTGGCCCGGAAATGTGCGGGAACTGGAGAACGCCATTGAAAGGGCCGCGGCCTTGTGCGATGGCGATATGCTGCAGGCGGCCGACCTGCCGCCGATTTTCGTCCGCTATGAGACAGAGGCGACAAAATGCATGGAAGCGGATTCGCGGGTAAACCCTGCCGAAGCAGCAAATGCAATGCCGGACCTACTTGAAGCCCATCCGACTGACACGATCAAAGTGCCGGGTAACGCCGGGCCTATCGATTCCTTGAAAGGTTTTTTGCACGAACAGGAAGTTCTCCACATCAAGAAGTCCCTGGCCATTGCCGAGGGAGACAAGGAAAAGGCCGCTTCCCTCCTTGGCATCAGCCTGGCCACCTTGTACCGCAAACTCATGGAAATCGGGGATTAAGAAGGAGCACCCTCAATCTCAGATTGTTTTACTCAGAGGTGACCACGCATCGCCAGAATACTTTTGGATTCGCGCCCGGAGATGCGGATCGGTTGTTTGCTGTTTTGTTTTAGGTTCGTCTATGCTGCCTGCCAACGGTTTCGAGAGCGGATGCTTCATTGCACCAAGAGATCGAGAATTCACAATGTGACGGCCTGAACAAGAAACCGACGCACGCGACCATAAACAGGCGTGTCCGGTACCAAGCGATCTGGCAAAAGTGCGGGATGAAAGACGAGACGAAAACTTCGAGTAGATCATGTGAGTTTCTGGAATCTTTTATGTCGCAGATCGCTGGGGAATTGGCGGGAGTAGGCGGCAGTGGGAGTTGGTTTTCTCAAAGTTGAGCATTTTCCATGGGTGTTTTGTTGGGTCTATGCGGTCACAAGAAGCGTGCTTTTCGAGTGGACCGGACGTTTCCAAATCGTGTATCCCTCAATCACTTGGAATAGGAACGAGTGAAGACTTGTGAACCACTTACCCAAAAAATTCAAAATTGCGTTGGCACAGATGCTCGTGGAAGGCGGTTGTAAAAACGCCAATTTGCAGCGTGCCGAGCAGCGCATTAACGAGGCCGCTCAAAACGGAGCCCAGATTGCAATCCTGCCCGAGGCCTTGAATCTTGGGTGGACACATCCCTCGGCGGAGACTGAAGCGGATGCAATTCCCGGTGGAGAAACCTGCTCCCGCCTCTGCGCCGCCGCCCGGACCAACAGAGTGCATGTGTGCGCCGGTCTGGTGGAAAAGGATTGTGGGAAGGTATTCAATTCGGCAGTGCTCATTGCACCCAACGGCGAAATCCTGTTGGTGCATCGCAAGCTCAACGAACTGGAGATCGGGCACAAGTTTTATGCTCAAGGGGACCGTCTCACCGTGGCGCACACTGAACTGGGCACCATCGGCGTGATGATTTGCGCCGATGCCTTTGCACGCGGCCAGGTGATCAGCCGTGCATTGGGTTTGATGGGGGCCGATCTGATTCTTTCGCCATCGGCCTGGGCGGTGCCTGCCGGCCATGACAACACACGGGAGCCCTACGGTCAGCTCTGGCTTGATAACTATCAGCCAGTGGCACGGGATTTTAACCTCTGGATTACCGGCGTCAGCAATGTGGGTCCGATCGGCGCCGGTCCCTGGCAAGGGCGTCAATGCATCGGATGCTCGCTGTTGGTGGGGCCGGATGGCAAACAGGTGCTGATGGGGCCCTATGGTGCCCAGGCCGAAGCATTGCTCTTCGCAGACATTCAATTGCCTCCTCGCCCCACGCGCGGCGATGGATGGGAAACACTGTGGAAAAAACGGAGCATGTCATCGCGATAAACGAGCAGGAAGTTGGCTCCGAAGAATTACGGGGAGATTGCAGGGGCTGTCCAGCCGATCTTGGACTCCCAGTTAGGTGTCGGCCTCATATGCCAATGTGCCGCCCGAACCATTGATGCGGTGGTGGCGCCATGCGAAGGGCTGCTTGATGAACGTTGTGAACGAGCGATTAACCTTGTCTGTGGCATTGATTCTATAACAAGGAACTGCTATGCCATGTCTTCAAGTGAAGACGCGACCATCCGGCCTTTTATTTTTTCTGCTAATTCTATCGCTTCTCATGCCAGGCAGGGCTGCTCTCCAGGCTGCCGAAGAGGAACTGCTGCCCGGCGAGTTTCTTAAACACTGGTTGGTTTTGAAGCCCATACCCATTGCCACAGTTCGTGGCAAGGCACCGGATGAAGCGGCCCAAAAGCAGATGTTCGCCCGGGATTGGCTGCTCGACAATGGTGGCGAGGCCCGGATCCTGCCACAGGTCGGAATGAAGGCCAAAATTTCCAGCCGCACAATGAAGTGGCAACCATTGGAGTCGGATACAGGGGTCTTTTTTACTGCCAATGACGGTCATCCCATGGATTACGCGATCACTTATGCCTGGACAGAGTTCATGGTGTCAGAGAAGCAGGCAGCCTATCTCGGCATCGGTAGCGACGAAGGAGTGAAAGTCTGGTTGAATGGCAAACCAGTCCACGAACACTGGATTTGCCGCGGAGTGTGCGTGGACGAAGACGTGGTCCCGGTCGAACTTCAGGCCGGGAAGAACCATCTCCTATTGAAAGTTCTGAACACCACAGGACCATCAGGTTTTACGTGTCGCATTTTGAATGAGGAGCAGGCTCAATGCCAGAAGATGTTCCGCGCGGGCATCGAAAATGGCGCGACCAATCTCCTCAGCGATGCCGAAATCAAAACCATGCTGCAGGACAACGTCGATACGGAAAAACAGACCGTCGGCCTTGCAGTGGGAATCGTGGATGAGCATGGCCCGCGGGTCATCAGCCATGGCAAATTGGATAATGGCACCGATCGGGAGGTGGACGGGGACACGCTGTTCCACATCGGCTCGGTTGCGAAAGTATTCACGGCCCTGCTTCTGCAGGACATGATTGAGCGAGGGGAAATGAAGTTGGACGATCCCGCGCAGAAATACTTGCCCGAATCGGTCAGATTGCCCACCTGGCATGGCAGGGAGATTACCCTGCTCCATCTGGCCACGCATACCTCCGGTCTGCCGCGCGAAAGCGATGGAGATTTGTACGCCTTCCTCTCTCATTCCACCCTTGGCCAGGCTCCAGGAATGCACTGGGAATATTCGAATCTTGGGATGGGATTGCTCGGACATCTCATCGCGCGGAAGGCGGGCAAAGATTATGAAACACTCGTCGTTGAGCGGATCTGCCAACCTTTGGGCATGAGCAGCACGCGAATCAGCCTGCCACCCGAACTGAAGGCACGACTGGCCATTGGTCATGCGATTCCCGGCCACCGGCTGCAGAGCTTTTCATCGCCTGATCACGATACGAATTCTTACGTGCCGAGTCTCCTCGGCGCAGGCTCAATACGTTCGACTGCGAATGACCTGCTCAAATTTGTCTCGGCCTATGCGGGATTGACCCCTTCACCACTCAGTGCGCTGATGAAGAAGGCGGAGGCGCTCCATTCACTGGAGTCTGGAGACAAGCGACCGTTGGCGTGGCAGGAATACGGGGATGTTTTCGAGCATGGCGGACTGGTCGATGGCTATCAAACTGAGCTGTGCTTCGATGTCAGGAAGCGCCGGGGTGTCGTTGTTCTATCCAATTGCGCCAACTACAGCACATTCGTTCCAGGCCTGTGGCGGCAATTGCTGGACGGGCGATATCCAAAACCCGCAGGCGTATCCCAGCTGGACATGGCACGCCTTGCCCGTTATGTGGGCCAATACAAAACTGCTGATGGCACGATTTGGATTATCCGCCTTGAGCCGAATCGATTCATCATTCAATGGCGTGGGCATCCTGACGAGCGCGCGCGTGTTCCGAGCGCAGAAATGTTTCCGCAATCGGAATCGGTCTTCTGCAACGACTTTCGGAACTGCCAACTCATGTTCCTGCCCGTGGCGGATCATCAGGCTTCCAAAATGGTTCTGACCAGTTGGGGGTGGCAGGGATCCATCGAAATGACCCAAATCTCCGGGGATGTTCCTGAGCCGCCTGCTCCGGTCCAAATGGATCCGGCTGCATGCAAAGACTTTGTTGGTCAGTATCGAAAGACATTGCTATTCGGAATGATCGGTGTCGGTCCAAAGTTAAACATCTCACAGACGACCGATGAATTCGGCGGCCATCTTATTGCGCATGTGGCGGGACTTGGCAGGGAAGAATTCTTTCCGACGGGCGCAGCAAGTTTCATCCCAGGCCCGACCGTCGGGGATGACATTCGGTTGACGTTTGTCCGCAACAGGAAGGGCAAGGTGAATCAAGTGATGGTCAACTGGAACGGGCGAAAGCTTCGTGGCACCAGAATCTCCAGCCACCCGACGAAGTAAGGCAATTTAATTCTGAACGCCGACTCGGAATGAATTCGGATTCGTGCCCCCCCTTTCTCACGCCGCATTGGTCAGCCGAATATCCCGGCTTTAGCGCTGCAGATCAGCAATATCTTATTGAAGATTTCCTGCGCTTGGACAGGATGAAGTTGTAACCCGTATGACTATGAGAAAAACAAGTGCGGATCGGTTGTTTGCTGCTTTATTTTTGAGCATTCTTTGTTGTCTGCCACTGATATCGAGAGCGGATGCCCCGCTGCCTCCTGAAATTGAGAATCCTCAATGCCTTGGTGTAAACAAGGAGCCAGCCCACGCGACGTTGATGCCTTACGCCAATTTGAAGGAAGCGCTGGCGGCCAAACGGCAGGAATCCTCGTTTTATCGGAGCCTGAATGGCCAGTGGAAATTCAACTGGGTGGCGCATCCGACCCAACGCCCCGTGGACTTCTACAAACCGGAATTTGATGTGAGTGCCTGGAAGGAGATTCCGGTGCCCTCCTGCTGGCAACTGCTCGGTTACGGAACGCCGTATTACCGCAACATTGGCTACACGTTCCAACGGGATTGGCCGCGGGTCATGAGCGAACCACCCAAGAATTACACCGCTTACACCGAGCGCAACCCGGTGGGGAGTTACCGCCGGGAGTTTGAAGTGCCCTCCGATTGGAAAGGCCGACGCACCTTCATCTGTTTTGACGGTGTGGACTCGGCATTCTTCCTGTGGATCAACGGGGAAAAGGTGGGATTTAGCATGAACAGCCGCAACGCGGCGGAGTTTGATATCACCCGGTTTTTAAAGCCGGGCAGGAATCTTGTTGCGGCGGAGGTTTACCGTTACAGCGCGGGCAGTTATCTGGAGGATCAGGACATGTGGCGGTTGAGCGGCATTTTCCGCAACGTAACTCTCTGGAGTGCGCCGGAGGTGCATATTCGCGATTATTTCATCAAGACCGACTTGGACACCCAATACAAAGATGCGACGCTCAAAGTGACAGCCAAGGTGCGTAATTACTCGGGCGAGCTTGCGAATGCGCGAGAATTGGAAGTCGGAGTTTTTACCTTGAAGGGGCAGTCGGTGGCGCAAACGAAAGTGAGCGTTCCCGGATTGAAGCCCGGCGAGGAAACAACGGTAGAGTTGGAGCTTCCGGTCAACAATCCAACCAAATGGACGGCGGAGACCCCGAATCTTTACACGACGGTGCTGACGCTATCGGGGGAAAAGAAAGGTGAAATTCTTTCGGCCAGAACCGGTTTTCGAAAGGTCGAAATCAAGGGCCGTGTGTTTACCATCAACGGCGTGCCGGTGAAGCTCAAGGGCGCCAACCGTCATGAAAACTGGCCGGACACCGGCCATTACATCACCGAGGAGCGGATGATCCGCGATCTGGAAATTCTCAAGCAGGGCAATTGCAATCACGTTCGCACCTGCCACTATTCCGATGATCCGCGCTGGTATGAGCTGTGTGACGAATGGGGCATTTACCTGAACGCAGAAGCGAACGTGGAATGTCACGGTTACGGAGGTTTTCTGGATCGCGAGCCCACCTGCGAAAAGATGATTGTGGACCGCAATGTGGCCAATGTGGAGAATTTCAAGAACCACGCTTCCGTGATCATGTGGTCGCTGGGCAATGAATGCGGAGGCGGCAGCAACTTCGTTTCCGCGTTGAAAGCAATCAAAGCCATAGACCAGAGCCGTCCGGCGCATTACGAGGCGTTCGGGATTGGAAAGAGGAACCCTGCCGATGTGGACAGTCAGATGTACACCAATCCCACTGAGGTTGAGAAGATCGCCACCAGCACCAATTACACCAAGCCTTATTACATGTGCGAATACGCCCATGCGATGTTCAACTCCATGGGGTCCATCGGCGATTACAACGACATCTTTGACAAGTATCCCAGCATCATGGGAGCCGCCATTTGGGAATGGGAGGATCAGGGCGTTTACAACCGGCGCGATCCCAAACGCCCGTATATCGCCTATGGGGGTGGTTTCGGTGAAGTGCCCAACGACCATTATTTCATCCACAAGGGTGTGATCTTTTCAGATCGTTCGCCCAAGCCTCATTACCCGGAAATGAAGCGCGTATATCAATGGATCGGCATGGAGGCGGGTGATCTTTCCACCGGGCAGGTTAAGATTTGTAACAAATACGCCTTCATCACACTTGAAGGCTTCAAGGGACATTGGACTCTCACCGAAGATGGCAAAGTGATGGACAAGGGAGCCATGGAGGAGCTGGACCTCGCTCCCGGCACGGACAAGTTGGTCACCATTCCATTCAAGCGCATTCAGCCAAAACCAGGCGCGGAATATTTCCTGAACCTGTCCTTCACGCTGGCCAAAACGGAGCGGTGGGCCCGGAAAGGTTATGAGGTGGCCGCGGCGCAATTCAAACTGCCGGTCAATGCCGCCCCTGTTGTTGCCGATGCGGCCCAAATGGCGGCGGTTCAGTTGGAGCAGAACGAACAGCAAATCACAGTGTCAGGAAAAGGTTTCCAGGTCGTTTTTGACAAGGCCACCGGAACAATTTCACAGTTGGTGTGCGATGGCAAGAGCCTGCTAATTACCAACGGCGGGCCACGGTTGCATCTCTGGCGGGCGCCGCACCAGAAGGACGACATGTGGGCCTACAAGGACTGGCACCAATACGGCCTGGATGATTTGAAGTGGAGCCTCGTCCGCATGGGAGCCACACAAACGGCTCCTGCTGTGGTGCGGATTGAATCCGTCATGGAGGGAACGGGTAAGAATCGTTTCAGCGTAAGTCATTCAGTTGTTTTCACGATCAATGGCGATGGATCGATTGCGGTAGACAACGCAGTCATGCCGCAGGGAAAGAGGATTCCTCTGGCCCGGTTGGGTGTGCGGTTGCAACTCGATAAGCAGTATGACCGCTTCGCCTATTTAGGTCGCGGGCCGATGGAGAATTATTCCGATCGCAAACGCGGATCCGATGTGGGCTTTTATGACAGCACGGTGCGTCAGCAGATGACCCCTTACGAAAAGCCGATGGAGTGCGGCAACCACGAGGATGTCCGCTGGGCGGCGTTGTATGGAAAAGGACTTCCCGCCTTGATGGCGCAAGCCGAAGGAGGCTTCCTTCAAGTCTCGGCTTTGCCTTATACCGACGAAGTGATGACGCCCATCGAATATACCGTTGATCTGCCTCCCAGCGTCAGCACAGTGGTGACCCTTGCCAGTCGCACACTGGGCGTTGGCTCGAATGGGTGCGGACCACGTCCGTTGGAGCCGTACATGCTACGATCAGAGGCGGCGGAATTTTCCTACATATTGCGTTTGCTGCCTGCCGGGCAGAAGGAGTTTTCCTCAGTTGGACGATTAACGGCGCCGCAGAATCGTGCCAAACCGCAGATGGAAAAACCGGCCGCCGCGTCGTCCAGTCCCAAGGGCAAGGTAGTATCCGCCAGCAGTTTTGAAGCAGGCGAAGGGGATGCGGAACACGCGGTGGATGGCGACACGGACACATTCTGGCACAGCCACTGGAGCGGCGAGCCTGCAAATCCTCCGCATTTCCTGACGATCGACTATGCCCAACCGCTGAACATTGCCGCAGTCAGGTATGTGGCGCGGGGAGACGACAATGACAATGGCCTTGTGAAGGATTACGAAATCTATCTGAGCAACGATGGACAGTCGTGGGGTGGCCCTGCAGCCAAAGGGCGGATTGATCGGGATGCCGCCGAAGAATTGATCCAGCTTCCTCAGCCCGTCATGGCCCGCTACCTGAAATTCGTGGTGTTAAGCGAACAGCATGGGCGCAAGTTTGCCACAGTGGCGGAGTTGCAAGTGGTGGAAGCAAAAAAGGAGTAATTTCACTTTGTTTCTGCAAAGTTCAACTCACTCCGGCTTGTTTTTTCACATCCGTAAACCTATCACTCCCAGCACCATGCACGAGTTCTCATAAATTCCATAACGTGAGGAATACATCATGAAAACGTCGGTCAACCGGTTGACTGCGGTTGACTGCGGTTGACCGCGACACCCGCAAAAGTGTGCTGCGTGTCATGGTCCAAGCGGTTTGATGGCTTCGAGGCGATAAAAAGCGCTGGCCGCTCCGTTCATGTCGATCTGATGGATGGCGGGTCCTCCGGGATCGGGATTTATCCAGCCCAATCCCATGTCCGACCAGGAAACTGGAGGCGTCAGGCTGTCGGTTTGCAGAATTCGATATTGGCAGCCCGGCTGACTCAACCAGGTAAAAACAAGGACGGGACCGGCCGGAGATGGTGCGAGCGCGCCCTTCAAGTTGCTGGCAGCCTGTTTCGGATCAGTGCCAGCGAGATACTCCTGTAGATCGCCAAGGCCGTCACCGTCCTGATCGCTCGTGGCATTTGCGGTGGTCAGGTTGCCGAAGTGATCCAATTCCCAGGCGTCGGAAATGCCATCGCGATCCGCGTCGGTTCCGGATTGCAGGCGATTCACCTGGACGAACGCGACGGCGTTGCCAAGGCTGATCCAGCCCACGTTGGCGCCCCATACCCAGCCACTGAGCTGGCCGGTGATGAGATTGACGCGCGGCCCGTCGTAAATCTTCCCGGTGGCGTCGCGGTTGGTAAAAGTCAGCCAGCCGATGTTCGCGCCCCAGGCATAGCCCTGGAGGTTGCCCGCCCCGTCGTGATTCACCCCGAAATCAGCCGCGGCGAGATTGCCGTAGCGGATCCCGTTTCGCGGCATCCCCCTTCCCAGGTTGATCCAACCCACGTTGGCCGCATAGAGGTAACCGGAGCAAAGGTAGTCGCCAATGGTGGCCCCATTGCTGATGTCTCCGCGCCAGTCCACCCAGCCCAGGTTGGAGGCATAGGCAAAGTGGTTGGTCTGACTGACCGTGGTGGCGGCCCGTGTGGAGAAAGTCAGGCAGATTGAAACCAACAGCCAAACGATAGATCGTTTCATAATCCATCCCAATTCCGGACCGGGCAATCAGGGCGAAACCGACCAATCATCCGTGGCGAATATTCCTGAAGGCACGTAATTCCATTCGATCTTTTGGTAAGTGAATTGGAAGGTTTCCTGGCTGGGATCGCTGCTGCGAATATCGACCAGGCTGGCGTTGGTGAGTTTGATCCGGTAATAATTGGTGGTTTGGTTTTTCGAGTCGGTCTGGAAGAAGTTGAAGGAAACCGCGGTCAGAATCTCGTTGTTCACCAGCGCGCTGTAGAACAAGGGTGTGGTTTTGTCGATATACTTGGTGATGGTCAGTGGTTTATGCTGGCGCTTGCCGGTGGGCAGGCCCGTCGTTGCATCCCGTGGACTGACCACTTCATGCGTGAAGCCAATGCATACGGTGGTGTTTTCCAATCCTGTAATGGTGCATTCGCCTTTGATGTCACCCTGCTTTTGGCCCCTGGCGGCCATATGGATGACGCCTTGCTGGGTGGGACTCAGAGGCGACGTCAGGAGCAGCGGGCTGGCCGGTGTAAGTTTGGTGACTTCGTTATAAATCTGATCGAGCGATCGCATGGTGGGCGCAGGGGCTCCAGGTGGCGTCAAGGTTCCCTGTGCGGAAGCCTGGATTGAGGCCAGGAGACTTGCCAGCCCGAACAAAAGAAAGAGGAGATTTTTTCGATTCATAGCGTCACCTTTATGGAATAAATTACCGTTATGGCCAGCGTTGCCGTGGGCCGTCCGGCGTATTTAAGAAATACGCGTCATCGATCGGATTTGTCAAACGAATCGGGACAGGGCGTTTGTATGGGCGACATCCAGGCACGATATCGGTCAACCGGTTAAATTCCGATTGACTGCAGCTGACCGCAAAAAACTGTAACGCGCGACCCGGGGTAGCATTTCCACGGCAACGTGGGCTGAATGATTGCAGTGCGTTCCGCATAGCCCGGAGGATGGGCGGCAAGGGGGAATGTAGGAGGGATTTTGAGTTTCGAAGGGTTGCGCGGGTTCAAATGCCTCTGCGATACGGTGACCGAACCGGCTGAAGCCGGGACTCCATACCGAGGGACGCCGGATCGGGGGACCCGGCCTACAAGTTGATGCGGCGGATAATATGATGATCTGACTGGCTGAAGCAGGGTGCAGACCTGATCATTTAAGCGCGATTGAGGAGGATCAACGATTGCAGATTGGAAATCTGCGATACGGCAGACAGGATGTCTGCGCTACGGCTGGAAGGCTGCGAATGCTACAAGCCGCTCGATTTCATAGCGGTCCACGCAGGCTGAAGCCGGGACTCCATACCGAGGGACGCCAGGGTGAGCCGGAAGGGTGGAAACCGCTAATCCTCGGTAATTGACGCTAATAAAATGGAATTTAAGGTTCGCGCGAAGTAGTGAATAAGACAAAAAGTCAGGACGGGATGGGTTTTTAACCGATGAGCAGCGATACCCGCCAACTGGTTTATCGGAGGCGTTAAGCCGGCTAAAAGTCGGCGCTCCGCCATGGGTGTTTCAACCGTCGTCACGCTACGGGCCATTGCGTGTGGAGGAAACGAAAGGGGGAATGCAGGAGGGATTTTGAATTTCGAAGGGTTGCGCGAGTTCAAATGCCTCTGCGATACGATGGCCGAACCGGCTGAAGCCGGGACTCCATACCGAGGGACGCCAGGGTGAGCCTGAAGGGAGGAAACCGCTAATCCTCGGTAATAGACGCTAATAAAATGGAATTTAAGGTTCGCGCGAAGTAGTGAATAAGACAAAAAGTCAGGACGGGATGGGTTTTAACCGATGAGCAGTGATAGCCGCCAACTGGTTTATCGGAGGCGTTAAGCCGACTAAAAGTCGGCGCTCCGCCATGGGTGTTTCAACCGTCGTCACGCTACGGGCCATTGCGTGTGGCGAAAACGAATGGGGGAATGCAGGAGGGATTTTGAATTTCGAAGGGTTGCGCGAGTTCAAATGCCTCTGCGATACGATTACCGAACCGGCTGAAGCCGGGACTCCATACCGAGGGACGCCGGGTCGGGGGACACGACCTACAAGTTGATGCGGCGGATAATATGATGATCTGACTGGCTGAAGCAGGGTGCAGACCTGATCATTTAAGCACGATTGAGGAGGATCAACGATTGCAGATTGGAAATCTGCGATACGGCAGACAGGATGTCTGCGCTACGGCTGGAAGGCTGCGAATGCTACAAGCCGCTCGATTTCATAGCGGTCCACGCAGGCTGAAGCCGGGACTCCATACCGAGGGACGCCAGGGTGAGCCTGAAGGGAGGAAACCGCTAATCCTCGGTAATAGACGCTAATAAAATGGAATTTAAGGTTCGCGCGAAGTAGTGAATAAAACAAAAAGTCAGGACGGGATGGGTTTTAACCGATGAGCAGCGATACCCGCCAACTGGTTTATCGGAGGCGTTAAGCCGGCTAAAAGTCGGCGCTCCGCCATGGGTGTTTCAACCGTCGTCACGCTACGGGCCATTGCGTGTGGCGAAAACGAAAGGGGGAATGCAGGAGGGATTTTGAATTTCGAAGGGTTGCGCGAGTTCAAATGCCTCTGCGATACGGTGACCGAACCGGCTGAAGCCGGGACTCCATACCGAGGGACGCCGGGTCGGGGGACACGGCCTACAAGTTGATGCGGCGGATAATATGATGATCTGACTGGCTGAAGCAGAGGTACAGACCTGTTCATTTAAGCACGATTGAGGAGGATCAACGATTGCAGATTGGAAATCTGCGATACAGCAGACAGGATGTCTGCGCTACGGCTGGAAGGCTGCGAATGCTACAAGCCGCTCGATTTCATAGCGGTCCACGCAGGCTGAAGCCGAGACTCCATACCGAGGGAGACTGGGGTGAGCCGGAAGGGAGGAAACCGCTAATCCTCGGTAATAGACGCTAATAAAATGGAATTTAAGGTTCGCGCGAAGTAGTGAATAAGACAAAAAGTCAGGACGGGATGGGTTTTAACCGATGAGCAGCGATACCCGCAAACTGGTTTATCGGAGGCGTTAAGCCGACTAAAAGTCGGCGCTCCGCCATGGGTGTTTCAACCGTCGTCACGCTACGGGCCATTGCGTGTGGCGGAAACGAAAGGGGGAATGGACGGGATTGGAGGATGGGATTTGATTCAACGCCTACAGCGTTGGGATTTCCTGGGGGACGGGGACCCCGGGTGGCTCGTGCCTCGCGACCCGGGGCTGAATGATTTAATCCCTTCGGGATAATGAGATGGAAATCCGGTGCTACCCATCGACACGGTGGAAGACGCGATAAACCGTTGAATTGCGGCATTTTAGGGGATAAACCGGCCATTCATGGCCATAGAGTTCTACCAGAACCTTTTTATGTGGATTAGACGGTTCCATAATGCGCAGCCCTAATAAACATTGTACTGTAGGTGTACTGCGAGCCCTTTTTGGAGGGGATGTTTACGCTTGAAAACCCTGATTTTAAAGGGGGAAAGTGATGGTGCCCGCGACAGGATTTGAACCTGTACGTCGTTAAACACTAGAACCTGAATCTAGCGCGTCTGCCAATTCCGCCACGCGGGCAATGTCCACAACGAGAAAAGATGCCGAACCTGTTTGGGTTCGTCAACAACGGTGAAGACTATGGCAGACTAAAAATCAGGGGCAAGCGGATTCGAGAAAATCTTCGGACCTCCCCAAGGGCGTTGGCCAGATCCCCCACCCCGGAGCGCGGGAGTGAGAGAAAATTCTTCTGGAACAAAGACGTGTTTTCAAAGCCAAAATGAATCCCCTCCCTCCAACTCCCTCCCCGCTCGTGCCTCGCAGGGCGGGAGTGACGAATCGCGCGATTGGATTATTCGGTTGAGGGGCTGTTCTCCGGACGCCGGGTGGGGGCACCCGGACTACAAGGACAAAGCATCGGACGCACTTCCATGTCGTTATAAAGCCTTTTTCGGCATGCTGAAGAATTTTGCCATGCACCCCCGGAGCGGCATCCCCGAAAAAAGAGCTGTGATTCTGGAGGTGGCCAGATTACTTGTTATATGCACGCCGCCGGATCGTTTACAAAAAAATTATGAAATACTGTAAAGTCGCGATTTTGGTTTTCGGATTCACGCTGTTGGTCAACGGCGCATATGCTGCACAGGGCAGTTCCGATCCCAGTTCATCAACCCCCGCCAAAAGGGAGCTTGCCAAGCAGCGCACGCCGCTGAGCCTGTGGTATCGCCAGCCGGCCAAGGTTTGGACGGAGGCGTTGCCACTGGGCAATGGCCGGCTCGGCGCGATGGTTTTTGGCGGGGTGGAACGCGAGCAACTCCAGCTCAATGAGGACACGCTTTGGGCGGGCGGTCCCTATAATCCCAACAACACCAATACGCTGGCCGCGTTGCCGGAAATCCGGAAGTTGATTTTCGATGGAAAGTACGATGACGCCGACAAATTGATTGGCCGGAATATGATGGCCAAACCGATCGGTCAGATGCCCTATCAGACGGTGGGTAATTTGTTCCTCGAATTTCCAGGAGCACAATCCCCTGAAAATTATTACCGCGACTTGAATCTCGACACCGCTGTGAGCCAGGTGAGTTATTCCGCGGGCGGCGTGGAGTATTTGCGCGAAGTGTTTTCCAGCCCAGTGGACCAGGTGATTGTGGTGCGGCTTACGGCAAACAAGCCCGGCCAGATTTCCTTTGTCGCCAGCATGAAGACGCCGCAGAAGGCGACGGTTTCCGCCGAATCCAATGAATTGGTCATGAGCGGCGTCAATGGATCGGCTGGAGGCATCAAGGGCGCGCTGAAGTTCCAGTCCCGCGTTCATATTCTGGCGCAGGGAGGAAAAATCGTGGCGGGAACCAATAACACACTCAGCGTCAGCGGGGCCAATTCCGCGACGTTGTTTGTTGCCGCGGCCACGAGCTACAAGAGCTTTCAAGACACCAGCGCCGATCCCGAGGCGATTACAAAGAAACAGATTGCGGCCGCACTGAAGAAACCGTTCAAGGCCCTGCTCGCGGCGCACACCAAGGAACATCAACGGCTCTTTCGCCGTGTCACGTTGAATCTGGGTGAAACCGATGCGATGAAGCTGCCGACCAATGAGCGCATTGCGCATTTCGCCGAGGGCGGCGATCCGCAACTGGCCGCGCTGTATTTCCAGTTTGGCCGTTATCTGCTCATTTGCTCGTCGCGTCCCGGCAGCCAGCCGGCGAATTTGCAGGGCATTTGGAATGATTCGATGAATCCACCGTGGGGCAGCAAATACACGATCAACATCAATACCGAAATGAATTACTGGCCGGTGGACACGGCCAACATGGGCGAATGCATCGAGCCGCTGACGGCCATGGTGCTGGATTTGACGCAGACGGGCGCCCGCACGGCCAGGGAAATGTATAACGCGCGCGGTTGGGTGGTTCATCACAACACGGATTTGTGGCGGGCTTCGGCTCCGATCGATGGGCCGTTCTCCGGCATCTGGCCCACCGGGGGCGCGTGGCTTTGCCAGAACCTCTGGGATCACTACCTGTTCACTGGCGATACGGAATATTTGAAGCGGATTTATCCCGCCATGAAGGGCGCCGCGGAGTTTTTCCTCGACACACTGGTTGAAGAACCGACCCACCACTGGCTCGTGACCAGCCCATCCGTTTCACCGGAAAACGGCCATCCTGAAGGCAAAACCAGCGTTTGCGCCGGTCCGACGATGGACCTGCAGATCCTGCGCGATCTGTTTGCCAATTGCATCAAAGCCTCGGAAACACTGGGCGTGGACAAGGAGTTTCGCGACAAGGTTTCCGCCACGCGCGAGAAACTGGCTCCCATGCAGATCGGGTGGGAGGGTCAGCTTCAGGAATGGTTGAAGGATTGGGATGACAAGCCGGGAACGGACAGTCATCACCGTCATGTTTCGCACCTTTACGGTTTGTATCCCAGCGGGCAAATCGATTTGCGCACGACGCCCGAGCTTGCGGCGGCGGTGAAAAAATCCCTGGAACTGCGCGGCGACAAGGCCACGGGCTGGGCCACGGCCTGGCGGTTTGCCCTCTGGGCCAGACTGCATGATGGGAATCACGCCTACAGCATTCTCCAATATCTGCTCAGTCCGGAGCGCACCTATCCCGACATGTTCGACGCGCATCCGCCCTTCCAGATCGACGGCAATTTCGGTGGCACGGCCGGCATTGCCGAAATGCTGCTGCAAAGCCAGAACGACCTGATCGAACTTCTGCCCGCCCTGCCTGCGGCGTGGCCCACGGGCAGTGTGAAGGGCTTGCGGGCCCGTGGCGGCCTGGAAGTCAATCTCCAGTGGAAGGATGGGAAACTTCAAACGGCGGAAATTCATAGCGTGACCGGCGGAGCCTTCAAGGCGCGTTATGGAGAGAAGACGGCAGCCTTGACACTTAAAGCCGGAGAAACCCTCCGTCTGAACGCCGAGCTGAAAAAGTAATCCACTGTTCATAATTGCAAATCATCCGTTATGCGCGCCATGAATAAGGTTGTCACTTCGGCCTTGAAGAACCGGCGGGACGGTTCCACCGGGACCGTCCGCCGGGCCATTCTGAATTCGTATCTGATGGCCTCTGTTGCCCTGCTGGGATTGGCTTCCCCGGGACACGCCGCGCGGACTCTTGCGGACAGCATCAACCCGATGATTGGCGCCAGCACGAGCACGGAGTATGGGGAGGGAAAGACGTTTCCCGGGGCGGCCACGCCTTTTGGCCTGGTTCAACTGAGTCCGGATACGATCACCGGCGGCGACAACGGGCCGGGGTATTCGTGGGAACACAAATCCATTGAAGGGTTCAGTTTCACCCACATGAGCGGCGTGGGTTGGTATGGGGATTTCGGAAATTTCCAGGTCATGCCCACCACGGGCAAGCTCAAGACGGAACGCGGTGACAAGGGAGCTGAAGATGGCTTCCGATCACGGTTTAATCACGGGACCGAGGTGGCCAGGGCGGGATATTATGCGGTCACACTGGACGACTATAAGATTCGCGCGGAGATGGCGGCCGCGCCGCGTGCGGGCATGCTCCGATTCACGTATCCACAATCCGAACAATCGCGCATCCAGATCGATCTGGCGCATCGTGTGGGCGGAACCTCCATCCGGCAGTATGTAAAAGTGGTGGGTGCGGACACGATTGAAGGTTGGATGAAGTGCCCACCGGCGGGGGGCGGCTGGGGCAACGGCGATGGCAAGGCGGACTACACGGTCTATTTTTCCGCCCGGTTCAGCAAGCCGCTGACAAAATTTGGCGTCTGGTCGGCGGACATTCCGGCGGACTGGAAACGGAAGCGCGAGGATATCGAAAGCCCGCGTTATCGGAAAGTGGTGGCGGCGGCCAAGGTCCTGGAGAACTGCCGGGAAATGGAAGGCGATCACCTTGGGTTTTTCACCGAGTTCGCAACCAAAGAAGGCGAACAGGTTTTGCTCAAATGCGGCATTTCGTTTGCCAGCGTCGAAGGAGCACGGGCCAATTTGAAGCACGATATCAGCGGCTGGAACTTCGAGGCGGTTCACAAGAGCGCGCTCGCATCGTGGAATACGGCACTGGCCAATGTGGCGATCGAAGGCGAAACGGACGCGCAGCGGGAAGCATTTGCCACCGCGCTGTATCATTCGATGATCGATCCCCGGGCCTTCTCGGATGTCGATGGTGACTATACGGGCGCCGATCACAAGGTGCATAAAACGAGCGGATTTACCTATCGCACGATCTTTAGCGGCTGGGATGTTTTCCGCAGCCAGTATCCACTGCTGTCCATCATCCGGCCCGATGTCGTCAATGACACGGTCAATTCGCTGATGCAACAGGCGGAATTGAGCGGCAACGGTTATCTGGCCCGCTGGGAAATTGTGGCGGCCGAATCCGGCTGCATGGTTGGGGATCCCGCAGTGTCGGTGTTTGCGGCGGCCTATCTGAGCGGCATACGCGGATACGATGCGCAAAAGGCCTATCAACTATGCCTGCGCTCGGTGGATGAAACCAAAAGCGGGCGCAACAATCGCAAAGAATACGAAGCGCTGGGTTTCGTGCCGGGCAGTATTTCTGTGACGCTGGAAAATGCCTATTTCGATTATTGCGCCGGTCGTTTTGCACAGGCGCTGGGGCAAACCAACGACGCGCAGAGGCTCTTCAAGCGGTCGCTGAATTACCGGAATATTTACGATCCC
Source organism: Verrucomicrobiia bacterium (assembly GCA_963664225.1). Lineage (GTDB taxonomy): Bacteria > Verrucomicrobiota > Verrucomicrobiia > Limisphaerales > UBA1319. Next base: position 3,664,676 of record OY760937.1, on the reverse strand, counting down.
ACCGTGGGAAACATGCGGGCCAAAAACAGCGATGGTTCCTGGACCCAATGGCAGGGCGCCACGACGCAGGGCCAGGGTTGCGTGGAAAGCGATCCCTACCAGCAGGGATGGTTTGTGCCGCAGGATGTGCGCGGAATGATCGAGATGATGGGCCGGGATTATTTCCTGAAACACCTGACGGAATTCTTCGAGAAAACCCCGACGAGTTTCAAATGGAACGACTATTACAACCATGCCAACGAACCGGTTCACCATGTGCCCTACCTTTTTGTGTATGCGGGCCAACCGTGGCTGAGTCAGAAATGGTCGCGCTTCATCATGGACCACGCCTACGGTCCCGGCATCAAGGGACTGTGCGGGAACGAGGATGTCGGGCAGATGTCCGCCTGGTATATTCTCAGCGCGATCGGCCTGCATCCCGTATCGCCCGTGGACGGCATTTATGTGATCGGCAGTCCCCTGTTTAAAAAGGTGACCCTCCGGCTGGATGCGAAATATTCGGCGGGCAAAACATTCTCCGTCATCGCGCATAACAATTCCGAAAAGAACATTTATATTCAGCAGGCGAAATTGAATGGAAAACCGCTGAATCGGGCCTGGCTGAATTACAGGGAGATCGTGGCGGGCGGGGTTTTGGAACTGGAAATGGGCGCTGAACCGAACCGGTCCTGGGGCTCAGATCCGGCGGAACTTCCGCCCTCGTACGTGGTGCAATGAGAATCCCCTGTTATGGAAAAAAATCATTCACGACCCTCATCAGAGGATGCCGCGCGGCGGTTGCTCATACTACGACATGTGGCGGCGTCTGTCGTGATTGCGCCTGTGCTGGAAATATCCGGCCAGTGGAGCGCGGAGGAGCGTGAGAAGTTTCAACGGTCGTCGGAAGCGCAATACCGGCAATTCTGGCAGGGGTTGCGCGATGTCGGGCTTTGGCCGCATTTGTCACCCCTCGAAAAAGCGCACGCCGCATGCACCATCATGACGATGACTGAACAGCAGGTCATTAATGCAACATGGAGGATTGAAGCCGCGCAAATGCTGGCATGGGCGCTTGGGATGCTGCCTCAGTTGCCTCCCTACGACGCGCGGGTCAGCTTCGACTTCCTCGAACAGGTTCCAACCGATGGCCTCAACGCCTTCATTGGATCCGCCCGATTGCGCGAAGAGTCCGAGATCGATGCCGCGCGCGAAACGGCGGAGTTCTGGCACTGGCGCAGTCGCACCCGTGAATTGATTGAACGTGGAGAACCATTCCCGGATGAAGAGGATTTGAAGACAGCGGGATTGCGCTGCTATGACGATGTGGTGCGAATTTCGGCATCCAACGGGGTGCAGGAGGGGCTAATTCCAAAATGCATCGATGAGGATTTCCCGGCGAAAGGAAAGGCGTATCGCGATTTGAGCGAAGAGGAGTGGTCCGAGGTCACGTCCATCACTGTAGAACGGCACTTCGCTCTGAACTGGCTTTGCGGATACGCCCCCGGCAACCGATGGGATGAGACGCCCACGGACACTTGAGCGAAACGTGTGGCATCAGGCGACCATTATGCGCATTCTAAAAATCACATTTTTGACGGTCGTTCTGCTGGCGGTCGGTTTTGTCGGGTTTATGACCTACGTTGAGCCTTCGCTCTGGCCGGGGCAGCAGAGGCGGGAATCCATTCGCCTGCTCAGTGCCGCGAAGACGCCAGATGAATTGAAGAAGGTTGTCACCAAACTGGGCGCGTTCATCACCCCAGCGAACGGCGGGTGGATGGCAATCCGGTATCGCGACAGCCACACTCTTGGACCAGTTTCCAAGTCCGTCGCGCTCGATAGCGAAGGCCATTGGTTCGAGAGCGAGAAGCATTTTTGCGGCGTGTTTCAGAGCACGCATGACATGTTGGACCGCGAGCGCCGGTATCGTGCTGAGATTCCTGAACATTTCACGAAAGAGTCAGATTCCTTCTACTTCAAACCTGGACAACCGTCGGAGCCATATTATCGGCTTTTTACCGCAACGAATCTAGATGCCGCGCGGAAGCAGCTTTTGGCTTTAGGATTCAGGGAATTCAAGCGATGAGGCGGGTGCGGCGGACAAGGGACGCATGGCCGCAAGCGAACATGATATTCCCTGTTCGCGAAATCCTGAAATTCACGGTGACCAATGAAAACCCCGCCTGGGAAGATCCAGGACGGGGTTGATATTTTTTTCCAGAATGAACTGGCGCGATTAAACTTTGCCCAGTTTCTTCAGGGCTTCGAAGCTGCGGCGGACATTCTCGATGGCATCCTCTTCACGCTCGTGCTCCAGGACGTACCATTCGGTCACGCCGTTATGCTCGCAGATGTCGAAGACGGCCGGGAAATCGACCTTGCCCTCGCCAATGACCGCGTCGCTCTTGCCACCCCATTCCTTGATGTGAATGGTGACGGCGCGTTTGTTGTATTTCTTGAGGACTTCCACGGGGTTGGCACCGCCGTCCATGCAGTTGCTCGTGTCCAACTGCATGACGACGTCATCGTGAGTACCGCCGAAGAAAATGTCCCAGCAGGAAACGCCGTCGAGCTTTTGGAAATCATGGGCATGGGCGTGATAACCGACGCGCATTCCGGCGGGTTTGACTTTCTCGGCCTGCTTGTTGAAAAGTTCGACCATCTCGAGCCAGCCTTCCTTGGTCTTGGGATCCATGTAGGGAACAATCAGGTTCTTGTTGCCGATCGTTTTGTTGAACTCGATGGTGGCCTCGAGATTCTCGGGCTTGATGGTGTCCAGCGGCGTATGGGTGCCGCAGCAGACCAGGCCATTATCATCGAGCATCTTGCGCAGTTCGGTGGCTTTGCGTCCGTAGTAGCCGGCAAACTCGACGCCCTTGTAGCCGATCTTGGCCACCGTTTCGAGAACCTTGGGAAGGTCCTTCTCGCAATCCTTTCGCACAGAGTAAAGCTGGAGGCCGATGGGGATTTTCTTGTCGGCGGCCAGAAGAGCGGGCAGGCCGAATTGCAGAGCGGCAGCGCCCAGGGCGGCTGTCTTGAGAAATCCGCGGCGGGAAGCTTGCTGATTCAATGAAGAAATCATGGCGGTATCCTGTTTTGGTTGAATTAATTGTTGGTGATACTGTTTACGGAGCTTCACTTTACGCAGGTTCGGTCCTGGGTGCAACACCCACTTGCACGGAGAATAATCCTTCGCGACAGCCTGCCAGCACAACCCGGTGGCGCATCAATCCGCTTCCAAAACGCGGTAGAAACCCGTGGTCTCGCCCAGCGGCAGATCGATCTGAATGGCGGTTGAAGTGGCGATGAAAAAGTAGGTGGCGTTTTCCCAATCGAGGGCGGCGAGGGCTTGCTTGCGCTGGACGATGTAGCTGCGACCTGGTTCGGTGGGGATTAAGACGCGCAGAAAGCCCGGGCGCACGATGCCCAGAAACTGCTCTGGAACTGTAAACGGTTTGGCACCCGCGAGGATGGGGGTGTTGGGCTGTGGCTCGAAGGCCCAGTCTTCGATAATCAGAAAACCCTCTTCGGCCGCACCAGGGAGGCGGATGTGGATCCATCCGTAATGCCAGCCGTCGGCCAAAGGCATGCGTATGCCCAGGTAACCCTCGCCTGCGAAACCCAGAGGACCGGCCCAGTAGGAGTATTCGCCTGCGCCAAAGCCGACGCTAGTGATGTTTGCCGAGTTGGAAAACCCCCAGGTGGCATTGGTTGTTTGTTGTGGACCGATCTCGATGCCCATTTCGAGAATCGCAGAAGAGTAGTTGTTTAAGAGCAGTTCGTTGCTGACCAGACAGGAAATGTCGAAAAAGGTTGTGCAGAATGGCGGGATGGAAGCGGTGCAGAGCGAACCACCAGAGAGGCTGTAATCAGGTTGACCGTCGTGATCCAAGTCCAACAGGTCATCTTCGTAAAGCGCCGGAATCCTTTCAGACGACGCCAGTGTATAGCGCGCTGAAATGGAGCGGGGATGGCGCAGCCAACAGGCGGAGGAGTTGGTTAAATTGGGATCTGATAAACCCAGGAGGTTTCCCCGGAGGACCTCTTGCTGCTGGTCCCAGATATTGCGACTTAAGTATAGGGTGAGCTGACCTTGTCCATCCTGCAGGGCGTTGCGCAAGGTTTCGCCAAGCGGAACCGAGCCGGAGAAGTGCCAAACCCCGTCAACGGAATAGAAAGGCGGCCAGAAGGAATTGGTGGAAATGGGGGAGAACTGAGCCGGGCCGAGATCAACGCTTACCTGGCGGGAAGGTGACGATAAAGTAGCTCCGGCAATAGAAACGATGTTGCCGGGAACATCGAGGCTGAATTGAAGCCCGTCGCATCCAATTACAAAATCACCCATTCCCGCAAAGTACGCATTTGTGGCCGTGCTGAAGGAGAGCATTGATACGAAATGAGTGGGCCGATTGGTGAAATACCACGGATCTGGAATTCCGGGAAATGTGCCGGTGGGATTTGAATTTGTAACAGGCAATAATCCAATCCCCGGTCCAAAATTCCAGATGGCGCTTGTATCCACATACCCGCTCAGCGTCGTGGAGGCCAGGGCTGTTACCACGGGATGGGCTTCCTCGGCCCGCGCAAGGCTGGGAATGATCAGGCAGCCCAATAGGGCGGCCAGAGCGATGATTGATTTAAGCATTTTCATCAGAGATCCCATTGCGTAGAGGCCGCACCCCGACGAGCGGCAATGTGGGAGTATTAGAGCATTATAGCGAATTTGCACAATGATAAATCACATGATTGGGCGCAGGACATATTTCTTCGACAAGCGAAAAAGTCCTTAAAAAGGGCATGTGAGTATATACGATACAAATATAGCAAGAGTTTCGGGAATGGCCGGGCGCCGATTGAGGGTCCGGCAAGAGTCAGATTTGAAAGGACGACCGCCCTCAACTGTATGTTCAAGCACATAGGTAACACTTTCTTCCAAGCGCATAGGTTACACTTTTTGAGGTTTCATTTGACCCAACTCGCCCCCGTCCCCTCGGTGGAACGGAGCCTTTGGAGCGTAGCGACAAAGGCGCAGTGGAACCGAGGGGACGGGGAACATTTGATTCTTGTTTGGCTCACGTTTTTTCTTGTTCCAGAGGTGCACGCGCCTTCGCTTCTCGTCCACATGGCCCAGTTCCTGACTCATAAAATGCACTTTCCATAATCCATCCCCGGTCGGCTCCAGCCCGACCCACTGGCCAATTAACGCCTGGCTGACATAGATCATGCCTCCTTGCCACTTGATCTCTCCGTTGGTGCGCACCCCTCGTTTTTCCCATCTCTCAGGATACTCCGGCTGCATCAACCGATCGGGATAGTTCCTCACGGATGGCGTAAACACGCTGGCCGGCGTGTGTTGGTTCAACGCCTCGTGCGGCCTCTCTTGATTGAATTCCTGCCGAAACGCGTTAAATGCCTTTTGTTGAGCCGCTTTGTTCGCCTTCGGAGGCGTTATCGCCGCTTCTTTCAAAGTGCGATGCATCCGCTCGTGCCGGCCATTTTGTTCAGGATGCCCAGGATCAATGCGTTCCAATCTGATTCCCAACCGCATCCACCAAACCGACAACAGGCTCAGGCGGCCCAACCCCGGTGAGGCAAACGGCGGTCCATTGTCGCTGCGAATCGCCAGGGGCAACCCATACTCGCGGAAAATGCCTTCAAAGAGAGGTTTCACTGTCAAATGCCCGGTCGCCCCAACAATCCCCTGACAGCCTAGCAGGTAACGGCTGTAGGCGTCGCTAATCGTCAGCGGATCGCAGCGCTCTCCATTGCCCATGCGAAACCATCCTTTAAAATCCACACACCATAGCTCATTGGGTCCAAGCAGGCCGGCCATCGGCTGCGCGTTGCCATGGGAACGGATCCTGCGACGCACCTGGCGCGTTAACCCGTGCCGACGCAGCACATTGCTCACCGTGCTCTCAGCCGGACAGTCCGCCAACCCGGTGAGCTTGCTCTGAATCTTGGGGGCTCCCCACAAAGGGTGCCTGGCTTTCCATTCCAAAATCAACTCCTCCATCTGCTCGGAAATAGCGTTGGAATGATGGTGCGCAGCCCGGGACTGATCCTGGAGTCCCTGATCCTCCCCTTCCTCATAACGGCGAATCCATTTGTAAACGGTCTTGCGAGCGACCCCGCTACGCCGCGCCACCTCGGCTATCGAATAGTCTCCGCTGAGATACTCGCTGATCATTATTGTTCGTTCGTCCTTCACACTGGTTTCCTTCCATGACATTCGCAAAGTGTAACCCATGTGCTTGGGAGAAACTGTTACCCATCACCTTAGAACATACCCCTCCCTTCCTTCTCCCCCAGGAGAAGGAGAAGTATTGCGAGCGCTGGATTTATTGCACGGTTTGGAGGATGCCACCGCGCCGGACTACATGCCCCACACCGCCGACTGGCGTCCTGGCTGGGTTCGTACGGTTTTGGCTTTTAACCAGCTTCCTGAATTTTGTCCTGTGCACCAATCGTTAGAGGCTGTAAAATGAATATTGTCAGGACGAACCAAACCAACGATAACGGTTGATCATCTGCACACCCTATCGCGTCGGATCAACTTGAAGAATATATGCGCTCGGCACGAACCAGACTGACAAAGGCGTTTACCAGAACCGAACTTCTCGTCACCGTCGCGTGTCTGGCGCTGTTGGCGGCAATTCTCTTGCCCGCGCTCCAAAATGCAAAAGCCAAAGCATCAAGGATAAGATGCATCAGCTTTTTAAAAAATGTGGGTCTGTCTTTTCGGGTCTGGGCCACAGACCACTACGAAAATTATCCAATGCAGGTATCCGTGACCAATGGAGGCACCATGGAATGGACCACCAACGGTTCGGTCGTCCCGCATTTCCTGGTCATGTCCAACGAATTGAGCACGCCGTATATCCTGCGTTGTCCTGCAGACAAGACCAAACGTAGAGCAACCACTTTTTCATCCGGCCTGACCGAGGCAAATGTCAGTTATTTCTTAAACCTGGATGCACGGCAGGATTTCCCTTCCGCTGTGATGTCTGGAGACCGAAATCTTACCAACATTGCACCGGCCAACAGTCGGTGGATTAATATCACAACCAACTCCACCATCGGCTGGAACAAGGAAATGCATTCTGAGAAAGGAAACGTTGCCTTCGCTGACGGCAGTGTGAGTCAACTCAGTAATGCCAGAGCTGGCGCCACCATCATGGTTCTCGATGGCGCCACGAATCGCCTGGCTATACCATAGCGGCTCTCAAAGAGGCTGGGAATCGGGTTCTAGTTTTTATGACTTTTTATCACGTCCAGGCGTTGCAGGCGTATGACAAAAAACGTCAGGAAGGGCTGGTTTCCAAAGCCCAACTGGAATTGATTCAACACTTACAGTGTTGGAGACGCCATAAGGACGCCACCCGGGGTAGCTCGTTCCTCGCAACCCCGGGCTAATTGATTTAATCCCTTCGGGATACCAGGCTAAAAGAGTCAGCACATCGGTCAGGTCTATCAATATCCCGTCTTTAGCTGAGGCGAATTCGCGAACATTAACAACACGACTGAAGTGCTCGATAGTGCAATGGTATATGGCGGCGACGGATTCTACGCGGGAACGCTCACCATCATCCAGCCGGGTCCAGAGCCGGGAACGCTGGGGCTAGTCGTTTTGGGAGGGTTGTTGCTGGGCTGGCGCTACTGGTCAGAAGTCCTTAACAATTTCAGCGCTCTCAACTGAACCCCAAACTACTCGTAGCGCAGGGCCTGGATCGGATCGAGCCGGGCGGCCTTCACCGCGGGATAGATCCCCGCGAGCACGCCCACCACGGCGCTGAAAGCGAAGGCGAACAGCATCGATTGCAGGGAGATCACCGGCGAGTTTTGCGCGGGGGTGAGCACCTCCAGCAGATGCACCAGCCCGTAGGAGGTGGCCAGACCGAAGAGCCCGCCCAGCACCGCGATCACCACGCTCTCGACCAATATCTGCGTAAAAACCGCCACGTCGGTCGCACCGATGGCCTTGCGCAATCCAATCTCGCGCACCCTCTCCGTGATGCTGGCCAGCATGATGTTCATGATGCCGATGCCGCCCACGATGAGGCTGATGGCCGCGATAATTCCCCCGCTCATGCGCGCGTTGCGCATGGCGTTGTTGATATTTTCCGTGGCGCCTTCCTGCGTGCCAAAAGTAAAATCCTCGATGCCGTTATGGGAAATCATGAGAATGTTGCGGGCCTGTTGCAGCGCCGGTTCCATCTTGTCCATGCTCACGATTTTCAAATCGATGTCGGTCAGCTTGGGATCGGGCACATCGGTGTCGCCCGTGGCGGAACGAAACCGCAGCCACATGGTGTTGAGCGGCATATACACGGTGTTATTCTTGCGCCGGAACGCCCAGCCGCCGCGCCCGCCCCAGCCGCGCCGCCGCGGGGGACCGCTCTGCACCTGCTCGACCTTCTTCTGCGTCTTCGCCAGTTCGCGTGTCTTCCGGTCCTGCTCGCTCTCGTATTGCTTGAACATCCCGACCACGGTGAACAACTGGCCGCAGACGCGAATGACCTGGTTGGTGGGAATGATCTCGCGCCCGGTCTCCTCGGGGGATCCGAATAATTCATCCCGGATGCCCGTTCCAATCACACAGACGTTGTTGGCGAATTCCTCATCCAGCGGCGTGAAAAAACGGCCGTATTGAACCTCGTGCAGATTCATGTCCAGGGCCGCGGGCCAGACACCCACGACTTCCGACGCCTCGGTCCACTTGTCCCCGCGGGAAACCAGACCTTCGTCGATCCCCATTTCCGGTGAAATGACCCGCAGCAGCGATGCGTTATGCATGAGCGCCTTCACATCCCGCAAGGTGCGTCCCGGGGCCTGATCGGCCAGGTGCTCCTGATACGCCGGCACCTCCTGCTGGCGCAACAGCACCTTGTCCAGGCCGCCCATGGCGATCATCGATTCTTTCATGCCATTTTCCATGCCGTTGAGCGTCGCCGCCAGCGCCACAAGGCTCGACACGCCCAGGATGATCCCGAGCATGGTGAGGAACGAGCGGAACTTGTGCGCCCAAACCTCCTTCAGACCGACGACGATGGCGTTGAATAAGTTCATGGCGGGTTATTCGTAGCGCAGTGCGGAGATCGGATCCAACCGCGCCGCCTTGATGGCCGGCAAAATCCCCGCCAGCACGCCCACGGCCGCGCTGAACACAAAGGCGATGACCATGGAGAACGCCGTGATTTGCGGGGCGTTGTCTCCCGGCGACAAATACGCCAGCAATCGCACCAGGCCAAACGACGTCACCAATCCGGCCATCCCGCCCAGTATTGCGATCACCAGGCTCTCCACCAGGATTTGAATGAACACGGCGAAGGTCGTCGCCCCAATCGCCTTGCGAATTCCGATCTCGCGAATCCGCTCGGTGATGCTCGCGAACATGATGTTCATGATGCCGATGCCGCCGACGATGAGGCTGATGGCCGCGATGATTCCCCCGCTCATCCGGGCATTGCGAATGGAGGTGGTGATGTTCTCGGCCCAGCTTTCCTGCGTGCGAAACGAAAAGTCCTCCACGCCCTTGTGCGTTTGCATTAGCACATTGCGCGCCTGTTGCAAGGCCGGCTCCATCTTCTCCACATCCGTAATCTTGAAGTTCAACAGGGTCAGACGCGGATCGGGAATGTTGTTCGTGCCGGCGGAAGCCCTGAATTTCACCCACATGGTGTTCAGCGGAATGTAAACCGTGGCGTTCTTCAGATAAAAAACAAAGCTGCCCCGGCGGTTATTCCCACCACCGCCGCCGCGACGGCGCGCCGGACCGGTGGCTGCGGGGGCCGGACCGGCTTCCCTGGCGAGCAACCGCTGCTTCTTTTCCAGTTCCCCCTCGTAATGCTCAAACATTCCGATGATCGTGAAAAGACGCCCGTTGATGTTGATTCGCTCGCCCAGTGGAATGATCTCCCTGCCGGTTTCCTCGGGATCGCCAAACAGCGCGTCGCGCACCGCCGTGCCAATCACACACACGTTGCGCGCCTGCTCGTCGTCGATGTCATTGAACATGCGCCCATACTGGATGACATGCTCATTCATCTCCAACGCGCTCGGCCAGGTGCCCACGCAGACCCAGGGATTGAAGGACTTGCCCGCGCGCGTGATCGTCGGCTGCCGCATTCCCATGGTCGGCTGGATCAAGCGGACGAGCGGCGCGCTTTTTTGCAGCGCATACACGTCATTCATCGTCACGCCCATGGCCTGATCCGCCAGATGTTTTTGATAAACAGGAACCGCCTGCGCCTCGACCGATATTTTTTCCAGGCCGCCGATCGCGATCAGCGCCTCTTTCATCCCGTTCTCCATCCCCTTCACCATGGCCGACATCGCCACCAGGCTCGACACGCCCAGGATGATCCCCAGCATCGTCAGGAGCGAGCGGAACTTGTGCGCCCAGATTTCCTTGAAGCCGATCAGGATGGTGGTCGAGAAATTCATGTGTGCGGGAGGCGATTCCGATCCTTCATCGATCCTTACGCGGGACCGGGCGCCGCAGCGGCGGAACCCTCGACTTTGGGCAGTGTGAAGCCGGTGCGATCCAAACCCGCCAGCCGCGCATCGACATTCTTGGCGATCTTTCCATCCCGAATCTCAATGCGCCGAGGTGTCACCGCCGCGATCTCGGGATCGTGCGTGACCAGCGCAATCGTATGCCCCTCCGTGCTCAACTTGTGAAATAGCGTGAGAATGGCCTCGCCGGTGTGGGAATCGAGATTGCCCGTGGGTTCATCAGCAAAGACAATGCGTGGATTATTGACCAGCGCCCGGGCGATGGCCGCGCGTTGCTGCTGTCCGCCGGAAAGCTGCATGGGGCGATGCTTGCTGCGATTCTCCAGATCCACCATCTTGAGCGCCGCCATGGCCCGCTCCCGCCGCTCGGCAGCCGAAGCCCCCGCATACACCATCGGCAGCTCCACATTTTGAAGCACGCTCAACTTGGGCAGCAGATTGAAAAACTGAAAAACGAACCCGATCTTCTGATTGCGAATCGAGGCCAGTTGCCGGGGCGTGGCGTTGTGAATCATCGTTCCGTCCAGACAGATCGTTCCCTTGGTCGGCGTGTCCAGACAACCCAGAATGTGCATCAGGGTCGATTTTCCACTGCCCGAAGGTCCGATGATGGAAATGAATTCCCCGGGGCCGATATCCAGCGACACATCGTCGAGCGCCCGGATTTCCTCATCGCCGACGGTATAAATTTTACTGACGTTGCGCAGCTCTACCAGGGCCATAAATTTGGAATTTAGCGGGCCGCTGGAGTTGTCGCAGGCCGGTTGGTCGAAGCGGGACTCTTTGCGATGGCCAGATTGGTTTTTGGCACCGTGGCTGCGGAGGCTGTGCTCGTCAACCCCAGGCTCCCCAAAGGACGCCCGATTCCCTTCGTATCTCCGGGTTTTGAAGCGGCTGCCAGTTCCCCTTCCAAATTCGCAGGTGGCTCGATCAGAACCACTTCGCCAGGCTTCAATCCGCTTTGAATCTCCACCTGGAAAAAATCCGCCACTCCTATCGTCACGGGCCGCTTATCCAGCGTCCCATCTTCTTTTTTCACCAGCACAAACCGCTCGGTCTCCTCCGTGAACACCGCAGAAAGAGGAACGGTGAGCACATTATCGGCTGCGGCGACCGGTATGGACAGGTTCGCGGTCATGCCCGGACGCACTCGCGTATCCAGTTCTTTCAAAGCGATCCGGGTCGCAAAACCCTTGATGCCGTTGCGCACAGTGGCTTGCGGCGCAAGACGTTCGATTACGCCCTTGAGTTTCATTCCCGGCACGGCCTCCACCTCGATGGCCACCTCCTGGCTCACCTTCAACCGCGTGATATCCGCCTGGTTGATGTGGGTGTTGATGATCATGTCGTTCAGATTCGCAATCGTCATCACTTCCGTTCCGCTGTTAAATCCACCCGATCCGGAAACCGCCTGCCCCACGGAAACCGGACGTGTGAGAACCGTGCAGTCAAAGGGAGCCAGAATTTTTGTCTTTGTAAGTTGCTCTTCCAGTTGATGTAACACGGTTTGCGCCCGTTCCAGCGCATTTTTCGCCAGCTCAAAATCCGTTTTGCTGTCGTCGAAAATTTCCTGCGAAACCAATTTTTCGTTAAAAAGAAGTTGGCTGCGTTTATAATTCCGCTCGGATTTTTCCAATTGGAGTTGGGCACCTGCTATTTCAGCCAGACGGGATTTCTTCGATGTCTGAAGTTCTTTATCGTTAAAGGTGAACAGAATGCTGTCTTTTTTGACTTTATCGCCGATATCCACGGGCAAATCCTGAATCAATCCGTTGATTTCCGGTCGCACGGAGACTTGATCGGCAGGGCCTATATCGCCAGCGGCGGTAATGGCAAAAAGAATGTTCGTGTACCCGACGACCGCGGTGGTGGGCCGCGCAGTTTCGGCAACTGAAACTCCTAAAGCTTTGCTGTTACGCAGCTTGTAAAAAGCTCCAGTGGCCACCACGGCTACGACAATAAATATGACAATCCACTTCTTCATTTGCAGTCCAATCAGGTTCGACGTACCGATTCTTTTTTAAATTCGGATTTTTTCAACTTTATTCGACAGAGCAATCCGGACAAGCAAGCCTTGGCGGGGCGGTTAAGGAGGGAAAAATGCGTGTTGATCGCCAGGTCCCGTCAAAGCGGGGCCAGAACGACTCGGAATCCGACATCGCTGCAACGGTTTGATGGGCCGTAATCATCCCGGTTGGCGGACCGGCATGCCTTCCCTTCATAGAGCCAGGAACCGCCGCGCGCCACACGCAGAGAACCTTCGCCGGCAACCGGGAGGTTGGTGATGCTGCCGCCCGGCAGGATGCTCTGCCAGCGGTCAAAGCACCACTCCCAAACGTTGCCGTGCATGTCATGGAGGCCCCAGGCATTGGGCTTAAGGAGTCCCACGGGGTGGGTCATCGAACCGCCATTGCGCAGAAACCAGGCATATTCGCCCAGTCGAAATTCGCCCTTGTCGTCACCGTAACAATAGCGCGTGGATGTCCCCGCCCGGCAGGCATATTCCCATTCGGCCTCGGTGGGCAGACGATAGGCATAGCCTTCAGGCAGTTTCGCCGCCAGATTCTCCTGCTGTGTTCGCTGGGCACAATACTGCATCGCGTCGTACCAGCTTACTTTTTCAACCGGTCCGTTCGTTTCGCCTCTGGCGTTGCTCGGGCGCTTTCCCGTGACCGCCTGGTATTCGCCCTGGGTCACTTCGCATTTGCCCATCCAAAAACCGTGCGGAATGATCACATGGGTCACTGGTCCCTCGTCTCCATCGCGTCCCGCCTCGTCGATGGGGCTGCCCATGTTGAATTCGCCGGCTGGAATCCAAACCATTCCTTCGATGTTCGTGGTTCCTGGCTGGGATGCGATCCTGCCCGATTGCGTTGGAGCATCGGCTTCATGAGAAGCGGTGAGTGCGGCTGCGCTGGTGGGAACCGGGGAAAACTCATCGCTAATGCTTTGAATCTTATCCCTGTAAATGACGATCACCGGCCCCACATCCAACTGTATCGATATGTCTTCCACGTCCAATTTGCCTTGAACGGTTCCGCCCGTGCGCGGCGTGACGATGGCGAGCGGAGGGGTGCTCGCTGTGAATACAAGCGATTTGATGGTCATCCTATCGAACGATTCCTTACCGCCTGGAGTTGTTAAAGTCAGAGACTCCGATGTCATCTCGCCGCTGCACCAGTCGCCATTTTTAAGGCGTATATAGTGACCTTGTCGCATCCCGGCAGGCGCCGCGCTGTGATTGGCAAAGACGACCTTGCCGACTTTTTCCCGCCGTATTTGCGTCTGTTGGCCGGTAGGTGATTGAATGATAAAAAACGGATCTTCAAGGAATCCAGAGAATCGGTTGTTGTTGACGGTTAAGTAGAGTAGGCGAAATGGACGGATTGAATGGCCGTGGCCAATGACCGTCGCATTTCGCCCCTCATCGAACCGGACAGGCGGTTTTCCCGCATCCGGCTCTCCGGGGATCATACGTTGCATCGCTTCGACGTCATCGTTTCCATGCCGCATATTCCGGCATTTGGTATAAACCATAACGCTCATAGAGATCCTCCTTGGGGTATGTGGACCATTGCGCCCGACTACATCCGTGTTTGCGCCACAACCATCGTTGTAACTTGCTGCTGACGTATTCGTTCATCTGGCCCATCACCTTGGTGCTGTTCCCGTAGTGAAAGTAACCCTTCCAACCTTTGAGTTTCTTGTTGAGCTCGGGAATCACCTCTCCGATATCACGCCATAGCGTGCTTCGGTTGAGTTTCTCCCGAATCCCGTCTCGAAACTTCTTCTGGCTCTTGGGATGGGGTTCCACATGCGGATATTTCCATTTCCCCTTCCCCTGTCGCATTGTTAGCGCGAATCCCAAGAATTTGATGCCATCCTGGCGGAGGTCCACCAAGCGGGTCTTCTTCTCGTTGAGCACTAACTCGCGTTGCTTCAGCCATCGTTCCAGTCGTTCCATCAGTTCCCGTCCCTGCCCCGGCTGTCCGAGTATCACGAAATCATCCGCGTATCTCACCATCACGGGTTTGAGTTCGCAGCGTTCGTTGACTTCCCAATCCAACTGGTTGAGGTATGCATTGGCTAAAATCGGCGATACAACCCCGCCTTGCGGAGTCCCCCGTCGATTCTGACCTTGCCCCCCCTTTGTCCCGCCTTTCCCTGTGTCGCTTTGCGGTTCATTCACGGGCGCGCGCAGCCATCCTGCGATCAGCTTGAGAATTGTTCCATCGCTGACCCGCTTGGCCACTATGCGCAACAAACGCCTGTGGGGAATGCTGTCAAAATACCCGCTTAAGTCCGCGTCTATAACTTCGACGCGTCCTGTCAGCGTAGCCTTCTTGATCGCCTCCATTGCTTGGTGGGCATTGCGTTTGGGATGATAGGCGTAACTGTTCGGATGACTATCGGCTTCCAGAATCGGCAGCAATACAATCACCACCGCTGTCTGCACCACCCGGTCTTTCACTGTCGGGATGCCCAGGGGTCGCAGCTTCCCGTCTCCTTTTGGTATATACACACGCTTCACCGGGCTTGGCCGATACTTCTTCGTGCGTAACTCCTCCAGCAGTTGGTTCCGCCATTGGTCCCAGGCTTCGTCGCTGGCAAGATAGACGTCGCATGTCTGCCCGTCGATCCCAGCCGCGCCATTGTTGTGCGCCACGGAGGCCATTGCCGTTTCCAGCACGTCCTTCCGCAGCAGTTCTCCGTAGAGGCTGTAAAACCGATACTTCGGCTCAGCCTTGGCTTTGCAATATAGCGCTCGCTGCAGCTTTTGAACTTTTATCGGGGTTGTTATCCGTTGAAAAAGTGTTTCCACTCCCTCAAGGCCATCTCCCTGTCCCTCGCTGTTTTGATTCGCTTCGATCCAAGTGCCTTCCCTTGGCTCCGCCGGGGTTTTGGTCGCCCCAGCTTCTTCGCTACTATGGAAGACTCCGACTTCTCTGGCTGCCCGTGCGGCCTCGGAGGGTGTTCCTCCTTGCACCGGCGGTTGAGGCTTTATCGCCCCGCCTCCAGAGATCTCCCAGCTTACCTTGGTTTCCCTTCCTGTCGTGTCGCCCTCGCTGACTCCGCCGGAATCAACAGCGCCCATTTGACGATTTGATGACGCCGCGTTTCTGCCTTCGCCGTTCGGGTAGCGGCTCGGCTTACCGGTTATTTCGGTTTCGGAGCTCATTTGATGAGGTTTACTTTCGTTACGACCCGACAGTTCTTTCAGCGTCCCGCTTGTGGTTCGGCCTCACGGCCTCGTCCCGGACGCTGCATTTCGGTCGTGAACCGTCTAATTCGACCGGCGGGACTTTCACCCACGAGGCTACCAATTTCACTGGCGCACACCCGAACTCCGAGATAGAAAAAGAGGTCGCAATGCGCAACCTTCTGAGGCAATAGGGTTTGATGCTAAACAAGCCCGCTTCAGACTCGCACAAAACGACCCCAGTCGAAATTAGCGCTCTTTTCGGCCAAGCCAAGCTCTATCTGGATGAGACTCCCAAGGCCATAACCCCCTTCGGCGGTCTGGCTTCATTCATAACCTTTTTGGGTCAGATCGGCTATGCGCAGGCGGTGCAGCGGTGCTTGCCGTTTGCCGCGCCCACTTCACCTAATGCCATTCCTCTAGCCCATACGCTGACCAGTTTTATCGTATCTGTGGTGGCGGGAGCACGCCGCTTTGCCCACTGTCAGTGGCTGCGTGCCGATCATGTTCTGCACGCCATGCTGGGGATGGAACGTTTCCCGGGCGATGACACCATCCGCAACTTCTTCCTGCACTTTGGCCAGGGCCACATCGAAGCGTTCTGGCGACCGCTCTGGCGATGGCTGCTCAATCTGCTGGCCTGCCCCAAGGCAGGCTTCTCGTTGGATCTGGATTCGACCGTGTTCTGCCGGGAGGGTTCGCAGGAGGGGGCTGCCAAGGGGTACAATCCACGCCGCAAGGGGCGCAAGAGCCATCATCCGCTCCTGGCGGTGCTGGCCGAAGCGCCGTTTATCCTGCATGGATGGTTGCGCAGCGGCAACACCGGAGCCGCGCGCGGGGTGGTGCCGTTTTTGCAGGAGGCATTGGCCCTGTTGCCCGAGGGAACGTGGATTCGGTGCGTGCGTGCCGACAGCGGGTTCTTCGATGAGGCGTTAGTGACGTTTTTGGAAATGCGCAAATTAACCTACATTGTGGTGGCGCGCATGACCTCCACGATCAAATACCATTGCGTGGGAATCCAGAACTGGAAAGCCATCGATGAAAATCATGCCGTGGGGGAGTTTAGAGCCCAACTCTTTGGCTGGTCCACTGCCCGGCGATTCGTGGTGCTGCGGGAGCGGATCAGGGAAGACAAGGAGGCTCTGGGTCGCAAGCTCATTGATGTGCCCGGTTACACCTTTCGAGTGTGCGTCACCAACCGAAGTGAAGGCGCGCTGGAACTGTGGAGGGACTACAACGGAAGGGCCACCATCGAGCAGCGGATCGAGGAGCTGAAGAATGATCTGGCTGCCAACGGTTTTTGCCTGAAATCGTTTTTCGCCACCGAGTCGGCGTTTCTGGCGGTGCTCTTCACATTCAACCTGCTGAGTCTTTACCAGCATCAGACCACTCCAACCCAGCCATACCGCCAGCCAGGAACATTGCGGACGACGGTTTTTCTGGCGGGAGCCCTCTTGGGAACGATGGGGCGTGATGTGGTGGTGAGGCTCTCGGCGGCCTGGGGTGGACTGGCTAAACACAAGCCGTTGATAGAAACCACGTTGAACTGGTTGAAAAGCGCGTCGCCGAAGTTGGTGCCACCGGAAGCCCGGCAAGCTTTCGGAGGGGGCGGAATATGACCGGAGGGGTTAGCGGTTCCCTAAAAAAACCGACCTAACTTCGGAGTTCGGGTTAAAATGACCTCGCCCTTTTGGTCACCGCTCTCCAAATCGATTCCGGCCAGCATCCCGCTCTCGAACTTCAATGGGGCATAGGCCGTCCTCAAGGCGAAGGTTTTGTTCAGAAGCGTGCCCGTCAATCGACTTCCATCCAGAAGCACCAACAGGTCTGCGTCATGAGACCTTTGAATGCCGAAGACCTCGCCTGGCGGTCTGGCTGCCGGTTCTGCCAACACTGAAAGCCCCGCAAGAACCAGGCTGAAAAAGATGATTTGGAAATACTTCATTCGCTCCTCATTTCACCGGATCCCTCGAGATGAAAAGCCCGATGGTCAATGCGCCGAAGGCCGCCGCCAGTCCAAAGAGCCACGCGAGGACAGTGAGCTCATCGACAGGCTTGGCGACTCCGCCCAGGACCTTGGCCATGTTGGCGACCATTTCCAGATACGAAATGTCCCGCAGACCGACGAAATCGAACAACAGATTGGAAATGTGATAGAGCCCGATGACACTGAGAATGGCCGTGAGGGAGTTGCGAAAGAGTGTCAGAAGCGTCAGCGTCAGCGTCACCAGCAGACAGGCGCTGCCGATGACCTTCCCAAGTCCAATGAACATCCAACCCGTGGTGACCGAAGCGGAACGCCCGATTGCGCTGTCGGCGTTTTGTCCCGTGAGCGTGTTCAACATGGCCATCATCCGGTTGGGCACCTCCTTGGGTGGGGGCAGGATCAGTTTGACATCGGCCGGTAATCCCAGCAACCCGAGCGCGCCGTCCCCTTTGAAACGGACGATTGCATAATTGCTGTCGCGACCCCAGCGGTCCGGCTGTGTCATCGCGCCAAGCCGCTCGATGGTGCCCTTGTATTCGCTGGCCTCGATCTTCACGTACGCGGTAAGGCCGGTTTTCAGGCGCTTGAACTCGTCGTATTTATAAATCGGCACGCGCACGAGGTATTCGTCCAAAGGGGCGATGGTGGCCAGTTGTGTTCCCACGTTGACGAACTGCGCGGGGTTGGCCAGGACCTCGGTCACGTAGCCTGGGATCGGAGCGGTTACGGAAACATGGCCAAGACGACGCCGGGATTCGCGCACCCGGGCCTGAGCGGTCTCGACCGCACGCTCCGCGGGAGCGATGGCGTCCTCAGCCACCCGAAGAAGGCTCTCGGAATTCTTGAGGTCCCGTTTGCGGGCACGGATGTCGGTCTGGCGGTCCGCCTGTTCGGCCTGGCTGAGCATGTCCTTGTTGATCAGGCCGCGTTCCGCGCGTTCCATGGCGTCCTCGGCCTGGGCCACATTGCGTCGGGCGTCTTCCACGCGGCGTCCGGCATTGACCACCTCGTTGTGGGCGTTCTCCTCGTTGCGCCGTTCGGTTTCCAGTTCATCGAATATGGTGCGGTCATCCAGCGTCGCCAGGACATCCCCGGCCCGCACGGCGTCCCCGACCTGGAGTTTCATCTCCTTGATCGTGCCGCTGACCTCGACGAAAATCTTCTTCGGCTCCCAGGCTTCCACCTTGATGTTTCGCGCGGCGGAAGTGACGAAGCCATCCTGGGTGCGCACCAGTTTGTCCTGTCGAATCGCCCAGAAACTCGATGGAAGCAATACACCGGCGATCATGATGACGACCGCGAGGCATCGGGCGATCAGTTTGCCCGTGATGTATTCGCCGCGTGTGACGCCCCGGCAAAGGATCGCCTCGTTCAGGCAATCGGCTTCGCGCATCAGTGCGGCGCCGGCGATGAAAACCACGCCATGCATCCAGACCAGAAGATAGGTGGCATACACGGCCTCGAGCATCTGGCTGGCTGCTTTTTGCTCTGCCTGCATGCCCTTAAGCAACAAAAGCGAGATCAGAGCGCTTGCCACAAAAAAAGCCACGGCAGAGCCATGACCGCCAGATCGCCTCCATGTCAGCGCGCACAAAGAGCCCGATCGACTGCCAGCGCGAGGGCGTTTTTCGGCCGCCGTTCAGGGAGGAGAGAGTGTCAGGAACGCTCTTCAGGCCTTCAGCATCGGGAGTCATCGTTGGATTCCTGGGGGTCATGGGATCATTTTTTGGTGACTCGGAGGAATCCGCTGAATTCGTCCTCGCTGATCAGTTTCAAATAGGCGTCCTCAAGTTGTCTGCCAGTCGAGTTCACTCCTTCGATCTGGACATCGGTTTCCCGGGCCAGCTTCAATAGCGACTCAACGACATCGCCCACGGACTCGCCCGAGCCCATCTCAATGCGCAATCGCCGATTATCCTGGGAGTAGTCAACGCGTTGGAGCCGGTCCCGCACGGCGGCGCGAAAAACATCGGTGGCTCCGGACATGCGCAACTCCAGGACGCTCTTGGGCAGCAAATCCTCCAGTTCGGAACGAGATCCCTCAAAAAGACGCTGGCCTTTGTTGAGGACCAGCAACCGATCGCACACCCGGTCGATGTCACCCAGGATATGCGAGCTGAGAAGGACGGTTTTCTTGCCGCGAAATTGTTCCACCAACTCCAGGGTTTGGCGACGGCTGATGGGATCAAGCCCCGCCGTGGGTTCATCCCAAACCAACAGCTCGGGATCGTTCATGAGCGACGCGGCGATGCCAAGGCGTGTCTTCATGCCGGTCGAATACGTCCCTATTTTCCGACCGGCGTCATCCATAAGGCCCACCGCCCGGAGCAGCGATCCCATCCTTGAATGCCGTTCCCGGCTGTCCAATCCGAAACATTTTCCGACGAAGGTCAGGTAACCAATGGCGCTCAAGTCCTTTGGGAACACCGGGTCGTCCGACAGAAACCCAATGCGCTGCCGAAGCGCTTTGGAGGCAGGTTTCATGCGCTGCCCAAACACCTCGACTTCGCCGGCGCTGGGCGTGATTAATCCCAACGCCAGGCGCATCACGGTCGATTTTCCGGAACCGTTGGCACCCAACAGCCCGATGGTTGACCCCGATGGCAGGCAAAAGGAGACATCCGCCAAGCCAATCTGACGGCCCTGATAAACCTTCGTGATGCGATCGAATTTGATGATGGGGGCCATTGCGTAACTTATGCGCAATATGGTTGCCTGACGTCAATGGCCAAAGCCACATTCTGTCAACTCAACAAAGCGGGCCCTGTCTGGCTCCGCCCGCGCGTGCCTCGCGGGACGATAGAATGGAATCGCGCGGTTGGTGACGTTGCGTTGGCAGCTTGCAGGGGACTGCCCCCGCCATTCATTCCGTTGCATGAGTCAGTTCGCCCCACATACCTAAATGGCGTTTTTAGGGTTTGCCGTTTGCCAAAGAATTTCGTCCTGCAACCAAATCGCGTTTTCCGCAAATACCACCCTTGAGTCGGACGAAAGTTGCGGGCACTTTGATTGCAATACAGTATGCAAATGATTCGCCTCAAAGTCCTCATTGGCGGCGCGGTGCAAGGCGTTGGATTCCGACCCTTTGTGTTCCGACTCGCGCAGGAACTCGCGCTGAAGGGGTGGGTGAACAACAATTCCCAAGGCGTTTGGATCGAAGTCGAAGGGGCGCAGGATGTTTTAAAAGTATTTCTCCTGCGTCTGGAGGCCGAAAAACCGCCGCACGCCTTCATTACGAGTCTGGAACACTCCTGGCTGGACCCCGTGGGTCATTCCACTTTCGAGATTCGCCCCAGTGAAGCCGGTGAAAAAACCGCGCTCGTTTTACCCGATATTGCCACATGCAAGGACTGTTTTTGCGACATATTTGACGTTTCCAACAGGCGTTATCGTTACCCTTTTACAAACTGCACCCATTGCGGTCCGCGCTACAGTATTATTGAGGCGCTACCTTATGATCGCGCGCATACCAGCATGAAGGGGTTTCCCATGTGTCCCGATTGCCAGAAGGAATACGAGGATCCGGCCAATCGGCGGTTTCATGCCCAGCCCAATGCCTGCCCGGTTTGCGGGCCGCAATTGGAATGGTGGGATTCGGATGGCAAACCATTGGCGCAGAAGGATGAAGCTCTAAGGACTGCGGTCCAAGCCCTCCAGGCGGGTCATGTGGTCGCACTCAAAGGCCTGGGAGGATTTCAACTGCTGGTGGATGCCCGCAACGAGGTGGCGGTGCAAAAACTGCGTCAGCGTAAACACCGCGAGGAGAAGCCTTTCGCGCTGATGTTTCCCTCCATGGAATCCATTCGCGCGGTTTGTGATGTCTCCGCGCTGGAGGAGCGATTGCTGAAATCGCCGGAAGCGCCCATCGTTCTACTTGAAATACTTAGCAGTGGGTTGAACAGCGCCATTGCACCCGGAGTGGCTCCGAATAATCCCTTCATCGGCGCGATGCTCCCCTATACCCCGCTGCATCACTTGTTAATGGCCGACCTGGGCGGACCCATTGTGGCGACGAGTGGAAACCTCTCTGATGAGCCTATTTGCATCGATGAACACGAGGCGCTGGAGCGGTTGAGAGGGATCGCCGACTTTTATCTCGTCCATAACCGACCGGTGGTGCGGCAGGTGGACGATTCGGTGGCGCGGATCATGGTTGGGCGGGAATTGGTGATGCGCCGGGCGCGTGGTTATGCACCTTTACCGATCATGGTGCGCCGTTCCCTGCCCCCGATGCTCGCTGTGGGCGGCCAACTCAAGAACACCATCGCCCTCTCGAGGGGCAAGGCGATTTTTGTGAGCCAGCACATCGGCGATCTGGAAACGGCAGCCGCCTTCGAGGCGTTCCAAACCACCCTTGTAAGCCTGCAGGGGCTTTACGGGCACCACCCCGAAACGATCGTTTGCGATGCGCACCCGGATTATCAATCGACGCAGTTCGCCAGAAAGAACGGTCTGCCGGTGGTGGCCGTGCAGCATCATCATGCGCACGTGGCGGCGTGCATGGCGGAAAACGATCTCGAACCGCCGGTTTTGGGAGTTTCCTGGGATGGGACCGGCTACGGTCTGGACGGAACCATTTGGGGCGGAGAGTTTTTGAGCGTCACCGGCGTTTCGTTTCGACGGTTGGCGACCTTTCGTTCGTTTCGCCTGCCGGGTGGGGAAAAGGCCATCAAAGAGCCGCGACGGACGGCGCTGGGGCTGCTTTACGAAATGTTCGGCCCGGAGGTTCTGACCATGGGGGACCTGGCGCCGGTCAAAGCCTTTTCGGCCACGGAATTGCGCATTATAGGAGCCATGCTCGAGAAAGATCTGAACGCGCCGGTGACGACCAGCGCGGGGCGGATATTCGACGCGGTGGGATCGCTCGTTGGTTTGGGGCAGGAAACGCGTTACGAAGGGCAATCGGCGCAAAGGCTGGAGTGGTCGCTCAGGGGGGTGGCGACGGAGGCGGCCTACCCGATGCGGCTGGATCGGCAGATGGATCCGCAGGAGGTAATCCATAATATAAGCAATGCTCATGGCGCGGCGGGAAACCCACAAGCATCTATTATAGTTGACTGGGAACCACTGATATGGGGTATTTTGGAGGACGTGCGCAGAAAAATACCGGTCGGCATCATCGCGGCCAGATTTCACAATTCCATGGTGGAAGCTGTGATCGGGGTGGCAAGGCTGGTGGGGCAGGAACGGGTGGTGCTGACGGGCGGGTGTTTTCAGAACCGGTATTTGACAGAACGGGCGGTGGGGCGGCTGGTCCGCGAGGGGTTCCGTCCCTATTGGCACCAACGGATTCCGCCCAACGATGGAGGGATTGCGCTGGGCCAGTTGGCAGCGGCCGGATGGTCGCAAGCCGCACTGCGCCGGGAAACCGGTCAGGACAAGCCTGCGGGATTGTCCGCTCAGTAAGTTTATTATGTGTTTAGCCGTACCAGGTCAGATTTTAGAGGTGTCCAATGAGGACGCGTTGTTGCGCTCCGGCAAGGTGAGCTTCGGCGGTGTCATCAAGGAAATAAACCTCGCCTACGTGCCCGAAGCCAAGGTGGGTGATTACGTAGTGGTCCATGTTGGGTTTGCCATCAGCATTGTCGATGAGGCAGAAGCCCGGCAGGTGTTCAAATACTTGGAGCAAATTCAGGAACTGGAAGAAATAGAAAATGGCAACTAAGAAGTTTAGCACAATCGATGGAAACGAGGCGGTGGCCTATGTGGCCTACCGCTGTAATGAGGTGATGGCAATTTATCCAATCACCCCCTCCTCCAACATGGGCGAATGGTGCGACCAATGGTCGTCCGAAGGGGTGAAAAACCTCTGGGGAACCATTCCCTCGGTGACGGAAATGCAAAGCGAGGCCGGCGCGGCCGGAGCGGTGCATGGCGCACTGCAAACCGGGGCGCTGACGACGACCTTCACGGCGTCGCAGGGGTTGATGCTCAAGATCCCCAACATGTACAAGATCGCGGGCGAACTCACGCCGACGGTTTTCCACATCACCGCCCGTTGCGTGGCCAGTCACGCGCTGGCGATCTTTGGCGATCACAGCGATGTCATGCTGGCCCGCTCCGCCGGATTTGCCATGCTCAGTTCGGCATCGGTGCAAGAGGCGATGGATTTCGCGCTGATCTCCCAGGCGGCGACGCTTGAATCGCGCGTTCCGTTCCTGCATTTCTTCGATGGTTTCCGCACCTCGCATGAAGTGTCGAAGATCGAAATGGTGACCGAGGACATCATGCGCGAGATGATCGACGAGAATCTGGTGATCGCGCACCGCAATCGCGCGATGAACCCGGAGCATCCGGTGCTGCGCGGGACCGCCCAGAATCCCGATGTGTTCTTCCAGGCGCGCGAGGCGTGCAATCCCTACTATCTGGCCTGCCCGGACATCACGCAGAAGGCGATGGACAAATTCGCCAAGCTGACCGGCCGCCAGTACGGCCTCTTCGAATACCACGGCGCGCCGGATGCCCAGCATGTGATCATAATCATGGGTTCCGCCTGTGAAGCCGCCCATGAAACGGTCGATTACCTTAACGCGGATGGGTCGAAAGTCGGCGTTCTCAAGGTCCGCATGTATCGCCCGCTCGATGTGAAGCGCCTGATGGAAGCCATCCCGGCCTCGGTCAAGACGCTCTCCGTCATGGACCGCACCAAGGAGCCGGGAGCGGGTGGCGAACCCCTCTACCTGGACGTGGTCGCCGGACTGATGGAAGGCCTGGAAAACAAATGGGGCACGCTCAAGACCATGCCCAAGGTCCTCTGTGGCCGCTATGGTCTGGCCTCCAAGGAATTCACGCCGGCCATGATCAAGGCCATCTTCGACAACATGACGGCGGCCACCCCGAAGAACCATTTCACGGTCGGCATCGTGGACGACGTCACCAACACCAGCCTTTCCTACGATCCCGAGTTTTCGACGGAATCGAACAAGGTGGTGCGGGCGATGTTCTATGGACTGGGTTCGGACGGCACGGTGGGCGCGAACAAGAATTCCATCAAGATCATCGGCGGAAACACCTCGAACTATGCGCAGGGTTATTTCGTTTATGACTCCAAGAAGGCGGGGGCGATCACAATCTCCCATTTGCGTTTCGGCCCCTCGCCGATCCGCTCCACCTACCTGGTGAGCCGCGCGAACTTTGTGGCGTGTCACCAGCCGGGATTCCTGGAGCGCTACGACATGCTGCAACCGTTGGTGAACGGCGGGATTTTCCTGCTGAACACGCATCACAGCAAGG
Organism: Verrucomicrobiia bacterium; assembly: GCA_963664225.1. GTDB lineage: Bacteria > Verrucomicrobiota > Verrucomicrobiia > Limisphaerales > UBA1319. The sequence continues at coordinate 3,639,762 of OY760937.1, read as the reverse complement.
AAGCCATCTGGGATCACCTGCCCCGCACGGTGCAGGAAGGATTGATCAAGAAGAAAGCGCGTTTCTACGTCATCGACGCGGTGCAGGTTGCCAAGGCCACGGGCATGGGCGGCCGCATCAACACGATCATGCAGACGTGCTTCTTTGCGTTGTCGGGCGTTCTGCCCCGCGAGGAGGCCATTGAAGCCATCAAGAAGGCGATCAAAAAGACCTACGGCAAAAAAGGCGAGGAAGTCGTTCAGAAGAACATCGCCGCCGTGGATCAAACGCTGGCGAACCTCTTCGAGGTCGCGATTCCCGCCACTGTCACCAGCAAGCATGAGCTGCCTCCGGCGGTTCCCGCCTACGCTCCCGCTTATGTCCAGAATGTGCTGGGCAAGATTTACGCCGGTTACGGCGAGGATTTGCCGGTGAGTTCGTTCGTTGCGGACGGCTCATTCCCCACCTCGACTGCGAAATACGAGAAGCGCAATCTGGCTTTGGAGATTCCGGTCTGGGACGAGAAGACTTGCATCCAGTGCGGCAAGTGCGTGGCCATCTGCCCGCACGCCTGCATCCGCATGAAAATCTACGACGCGGGCAGCCTCGCGGGCGCCCCGGGGATGTTCAAATCGACCGAAGCCCGGTCGCCCGAGTTCAAGGGCCTGAAGTTCTCGCTGCAAGTGGCGGCGGAGGATTGCACCGGTTGCGTCCTGTGCGTCAATGTTTGCCCGGCCAAAAACAAAACCGAGGTCAAGCTCAAGGCCATCAACATGCGTCCGCAGGAGCCGCTGCGCGATCAGGAACGGGCCAACTGGGACTTCTTCCTGTCGATCCCTGAAATGGATCGCCGCAAGATCAAGACCTCGCAATTGCGCCAGCAGCAGATGATGCAGCCGCTGTTCGAGTTCTCGGGCGCGTGCGCGGGTTGCGGTGAGACTCCGTATTTGAAGATGATGTCGCAGTTGTTCGGCGACCGCGTGATTGCGGCCAACGCCACGGGCTGCTCCTCCATTTACGGCGGCAACCTCCCGACGACACCCTGGTCCATGACCAATGAAGGCCGCGGTCCGACATGGAACAACTCCCTGTTCGAAGACGCCGCCGAATTCGGCCTTGGCTTCCGCCTGTCCGTGGACAAGCAGAAGGAATTCGCGCATGAACTGGTTCAGCGCCTGGCCCCGGTGCTCGGCGACGACATGGTCACCGCCATCAACACGGCGGCACAAAAGGACGAATCCGATTACTATGACCAACGTCAGCGCGTCATTGCCTTGAAGGAAAAGCTCAAGGGCAATACGAGCAGCGATGCCCGGATGTTGCTGGGCGTGGCGGATTCACTCGTGAAGAAGAGCGTCTGGATCATCGGCGGCGACGGCTGGGCCTACGACATCGGTTACGGCGGCCTGGACCATGTGATGGCCAGCGGACGCAACGTGAACATCCTGGTTCTGGACACGGAAGTGTATTCCAACACCGGCGGCCAGATGTCCAAATCAACCCCGCGCGGCGCGGTGGCCAAGTTCGCGGCCGGCGGCAAAAACCTGGGCAAGAAAGACCTGGGTCTGATTGCCATGAGCTACGGCAACGTGTATGTCGCCAGCGTGGCGATGGGCGCCAAGGACGAACACACCCTCAAGGCGTTCGTGGAAGCCGAGGCCTATGACGGCCCTTCGATCATCATCGCCTACAGCCATTGCATCGCGCACGGCATCGATGTGGATCGCGGCGTGGGTGTGGAGCATCAGAAGAGCCTGGTCGATTCCGGCCAATGGCTCCTGTATCGCTACGACCCAAGGCGTTCGATGCAAGGGGAGAATCCGTTGCAGTTGGATTCGCAGGCCGCGAAGAAGAAGGTGCAGGACTTCCTGCTCTCTGAAAACCGGTTCAAGATGCTCACCAAGAGCAAACCCGAGGAAGCCAAGCGCCTCTTCGAGCAGGCCCAGCACGACGCGGACGCCCGCTGGCAGCTTTATGCTTACATGGCGGCCCGCAAAATGAACGGGACCAGCCCGACGGAACCCGCCGTCATCGCGCCGCAAGGCAGCTAGGATAAATATCAGGTCCGGCCCGCCCATTAGCGCGGGCCGGACATAATTTATAAAATATTATTGAAATAAGGAACCCAATGGATCTTAGCACAACCTATCTCGGCTTAAAATTACGCACCCCGCTGGTGCCCTCGGCCTGCTCCCTCTGCGCCGATCTGTCCAACATCAAACAAATGGAAGACGCCGGCGCCAGCGCCGTGGTCCTGCATTCGCTCTTCGAGGAGCAACTCACCCTCGAGCAGTATGAGCTGGATCATCACATGGAGCACGGCACGGAAAGCTTCGCGGAAGCGCTGAGCTATTTCCCCGAATCCTCCGAATACCGCCTCGGGCCCGAGGATTATCTCGAGCACATCGCCAAGGCCAAGAAATCGGTCAAGATTCCGATCATCGCGAGCTTGAACGGCACCTCCACGGGCGGATGGATCGACTACGCGAAGAAAATCCAGGAGGCTGGAGCCGACGCGATCGAGCTGAACATTTATTACATTCCCACGGACTTCAATCTCACGTCCGTCCAGGTGGAGCAGACCTACCTGGATATTCTCAAGGCTGTGAAGGCCTCCGTGAAACTGCCTGTCGCCGTGAAAGTCAGCCCGTTCTTCAGCAGCTTTGCCAACATGGCCAAGCGGCTCGATGACGCGGGCGCGAACGGCCTGGTTCTGTTCAACCGGTTTTATCAGCCGGACATCGATCTGGAAACGCTCGAAGTCGAGCCCAACGTGCTGCTGAGCACGCCGCAGGCCCGCCGCCTGCCCTTGCGCTGGATCGCCATGCTCTATGGCCGGGTGCAAGCCAACCTCGCGGCGACCAGCGGCATTCACACCGCGCAGGACGTGATCAAAATGCTCATGGCCGGCGCCAATGTCACCATGCTCTGCTCGGTTCTTTACAAGCACGGCATCGACCAGATTCGCGTCATCGAAAACGACATGGCGGCCTGGATGACGGAGCACGAATACGAGTCCGTTCAACAGATGATGGGAAGCGTCAGCCAGAAGAACTGCCCCGATCCCAGCGCGTTCGAACGCGCGCACTACATGCGCGCCATCCACAACTTCAAACCCGCCTGATCGGGTTCGCGAAGTAGCTGTTAATTGAAAAGGCAGGCCTGAAAAGCCTGCCTTTTTTATGCGGTTTGAAGCGGCGGTTTTCAGGTTCCAAGGATGATGTGCAGATGTATCTGCATTTGAGCTTGCCTATGTGCAGATGTATCTGCATATTATCTGCATGGTGAAATTCACCGATGGAGAGATCAAAGTCATGCGCATCCTTTGGCGGCAAGGAGAACTCAAACCCGCGGACATCCAGAAGGAATTTTCCGAGCCCATCAAAAATCCCGCGCTCCGGTCCTATCTGGCCATTCTTGTTGAGAAAGGGCATGTGACCCGGCGGCTTGTGGGGAAGGCCTTCCTGTATACAGCCAAAACAAAGCCGAAATCCGCCTTTCAGACCATGTGCCAGCAATTGGCGGAAACCTTTTTCAACGGATCGAAGGAGGCCATGTTGCAGCATCTGATCGCCGAGGAGAAATACTCGAAGAAGGAACTGCTGCGCCTGAGAAAACTGACCCAAAAAGAAACCGGGGGCGCCAAGGCATGAACACCCATGGTTTGTTATTCGAAGTCGCCAGACAATTGGACCAGTGGCCATTCGTGGCGGTGGTTCTGTGCAAAATGACTTTGGCACTGATTCTGTTCTGGATGGCCCATTTTATATGTGACAAGTTTCATCCCGGCTGGCGCAGGGCGGTGTGGCGGGGGGCGGCCCTAATGATCGTACTCCTGCCTCTTCTTTGTCATGAGTTGCCCGCCTGGGAATGGCGGGTTCCAGCGTCCAAAACCGCTCATGCTCCGACAACTCCTCCGGCCAGTCTGACCCATTCCGATGTTCATCCTTCGTCAATTCCACAAACAACCGCACCCCCCAATCGCAATGGTCTGCCCGCGCCCGCACGCGATCTTGCCGCGTGGAGCATGGAAGAGATTATGGTGTTCCTTTGGAGCATTGGAGCGGTACTCATGATTTTCCGTATTCTGTATGGAAAGTGGATGGTTCACCTTTTGATAAAAGGCGGACGCCATGAACCTGATCTATTGCCAGTGCATGTGTCAGTGCAACCGATTCATATTCTGAGTCACCCGGCGCTTGCCTCGCCCTGCGTGGCCCGCTGGCGACACCCGGTCCTGCTGGTTCCCCGGCATCTTCTGGAAAGCCAGTGGCAGGAAGATTGGGCGGCGATTCTTTCCCACGAATCAGCCCATGTGCGCAACCGGGACCTTTTCTGGAATGACCTGCTGCGGTGGATCCAGGCTTTGTGCTGGTTTCACCCTTTGGTTTGGCGGATGCCCATGGCGCACCAGGCCGCGTGCGAAGAGGCCAGCGATGCGGAGGCGGTCGAGGCTCTCGGCGACACCCAGACCTACTTGCGCAGTCTGGCGCGGTTCGCTTTGAGCATTGTCGAACCGGGCCGGACCCGGACGAGCTTTGCCATGGCTGAAAGCTCGAATTTGGGACGGCGGTTGGACCGTTTGGAAAAGACGCCTCGATTTGGTCGCATGGTCAAATGGGCCCCGATTTTGACTGGGGTTATGAGCATCGCATTTCTTCTTATTCTCGGGCCTGCGAGCCTGGTTGCCGCAGGGAATAGGAACTACGAGAAAGCGCCTGCAGCCCGTAATCTCAAGATCAAAGTCGGACCAAACACATTCGCCATCAGCACCGTTGTGCGAAATAATGGCGATGGCACGCTCACAACGGAAGACGGCGTTGGACATCCCGTTCCTGTTCCGAAGTCAGGAATTGATCCGACGATCACCCGCTGCGCGAGTTGGATGGATGAGGCACAGGTATTTCTCAGTCCAGGACCGGCATTTTACGATGTCCTTGAACTGCGCCTTTTCAATTCCGAGACTGGCCAGTCCGTCGATAATGCCGCCATAAGCTATTGCACCAATGGCTCGGTCCTATTGCGCGGAACCACCGCGCTGCCGGATAAGGTGGATATCTGGTTTCGCGCTCATAGTTATGCGGCCAAGGATCCCGTTTACCGGCTTCCCTGTCAGGTGGACGCTTCCGTGCAGATGGGCGCGGGGACGCTCCGAGTTCTCGACCTTCATCCGCACGTCTATCAGAGTTATTCCGTCGGCGCCAATGGACACATACAACCACTGGGCCCGCCTTCTCAGCCAGGGTCAAGGCGTTCTCTTTACAGCATTATTGGAGAAGGTTTGCAGGATTTCGGCCAGGGCCAGATTTGCGTTGTCACAAAGCAAGGCGTGAAGGTGTTCCCGGACACTCCGCATTTTTTTAATGGCAGATACAATCCGGTGATTTCGTTCGACTGCCCCGTGGAACTTTCTGAGATCAGCCATTTCGAGATCCGACCCTTTGGCGGACGCCATGTCTTCTACTTCCCCGGAGTCCGATTACCGGTGCGCCACGGCAGCAATCTCAGCGCGACGCCGCCCATCACCACGGCGGTTCGTGGCAAGGAGGTCGATCTGGTCAACGATGTGCTTGTGCCCATACGGATTCGCGTGCTCAAGGGACGCGCCGCAACAGGGACGTCGGCCGGGCCCAGGCAATGCACCATCAGCCTTGCAGAAGATAGAGGAACCAATGCGGACAAATACTCAACGCTTATCTACGAATGCGACGGGATGAATCTTGGCACGCCAGTTTTCACCGGCGTGGATTTGAAGGGGACAGAGCTTCCGCTGATGACCGTGGGAAACGGAACAGCCACGTCCGACAATGCCATGGCCGGGTACGGAATCTTCGATCGTCCGCTGGGCGATATTGGCGCTCTCACAATCACGTTTAAACCAAGGACACCGTCCCTTGACTGACCGGGTTCATTAAAACGTAAAGGCGAAATGGATTTTACCGAAGCCAAAAGCCAGGCCTGAAAAGCCTGCCTTTTTTTGCGGTTTGAAGCGGCGGTTGCATGTTGAATTCGAAGCGGGGATCGTTCGAAATCCCCAGGCAGGGGTGCTGCTTTTCGCGGCGCGCAGAGGACTGCACGCCCTACCTACTGAATCCGCATGCATGGTTTAGTCCGATTGGGGATTGCGATGAACGCTCAGATATTACCGGCGAACACCAGTTCGCCGCTACGAGGAACAAGAGTCCTGCCCGACACCCTGCCACGGAAAATCAAAATGACAGGTTCAGCGATGGATCCGGGTTTCTATTGTATTGTTGTCATGTCACCGCCCTCCCAGAATTGACGGGCCTGACACAGGATTTCCTCGTCGCCACGGACCGCAAGCGGCTGCCACCAGGCGGGAAAGAGCCGCCGGTAACGCCCCTGAGCAAAGCGGGTGTCCACCAGCATCACCACGCCCCGGTCGGTTTCACCGCGTATGACGCGACCCACCGCCTGAAGCACGCGGTTCATCCCGGGAAAGGTGTAGGCAAAATCAAACCCGGTTCCCCTGGTTTTTTGGAAATAGTCCTGAATCAAATCCCGCTCCAAACAAAGCTGCGGCATGCCCACCCCCACGATGATTGCGCCCACCAGGCGGTCACCGGTGAGATCGATCCCCTCACCAAATACGCCGCCCATGACCGCGAAGCCCAGCAGAGTCCCCGCCTGCGGCGCGTCGAACGCGGCCATGAACGCCTCCCGTTCGGATTCGCTCATGCCCGATGTTTGCGTCATGACCCGGCATTCCGAGGGTTGAATCACCTCGAAACGCGCGCACACCTGCTTCAGGTATTCGTAGGATGGGAAATAGACCATGTAATTGCCGCGATGCGGCTGGATCAGCGCGGCAATCGACCGGGCGACTTCATCGACGGAATTGGCGCGCTCCTTGTACAAAGTCGAAATACGATCCTGGATCAGGAGACGGAGGTTATCGCGCGGAAATGGAGAGGGCCATGTGCGCGCCTCGTCCCTGGGCCCGCCGCCAAGCAAGTCCCGGTAATATTCCAGTGGCGCGAGTGTGGCTGAGAAGAACACCGCGGCCCGCGCGCGCTCCAGCACCTGACGCAGCGGCCCCGAGGGGTCCATGCAAAACAGACGCACCCCGGCGTCTTTGCGGCCCGATCGAATGAGGGTTGCGTAGCCATCGCCATACATTTCGGCAATCCTTAAAAATGCGGACACGTCGAAATACAAAGTCAGCAGGGCCTCGCGCCACGGGGCCGGTTTGTTGCGCATGAGCCAGGCTCCGGCGGCGGTCAGAAAGTGGCGCAACGGCGACAAAAGTTCCTCCGGCAATTCCATGACCGCGCGCAACCCCTCCTCGCGCCCCAATCGTGGCCGTTCCGGACTTCTGCGCGCCGCTTCCGGGTCTTCCACCGAGCCATCAGAGAGCGTGAACAGGTCCTTTTCCTGATCCTGGGTCTGGTCCTCCTTCTCCTCGCGCATTAACAGATTCATCGCGCGCGATACCCGCCCGAGCGCCTTGGCACAATCGGGGGCTGCATCCTTCACCGCCTTTTTAATCTCGAGCACGGATGCCTTGTCGAGTGAGGCCGAAAACATTTCGCGGGCACGATCGATCAAGTTGTGGGCCTCATCGATCAAAAAGGCGCAGTCCTCAACGTCCTCGGCAAAGAATCGTTTGAGATAGGCGGAGGGATCGAACACGTAATTGTAATCGCAGACGATGACATCGACCCAGAGCGCGGCGTCCAGCGACAGTTCGAACGGGCAGACCTGATGTCGGCGCGCCGTGTCCTCGATGGCCGCACGCGTGAGCGCGCCCACGCTGAGGACCTCGCCCAGGGCGGGTTTGAGACGGTCGTAGTAGCCAATGGCGTAGGGACAGGTGTTCAGGTCGCACGGCGCGCCGGAATTGAAACAGATTTTCTCCTTCGCGGTCAGCGTGACACTGCGCAAGCGCGCCCCGGCGTCGCGAAGATCGGACAGGGCTTTTTCGGCAACCACACGCCCGATGGTTTTGGCGGTCAGATAAAACAGCCGCACAAACCGACCCTCGCCCAGGGCCTTGAGCGCGGGGAACAAAACGGAAATGGTCTTGCCAATGCCCGTGGGCGCTTCGGCGAATAAACGTCCGCCGCGCACGAGTGTCCGGTAGGCCGCGACCGCGAATTCCCGCTGGCCGGCGCGGTAGGCGGGATACGGGAACGCCAGCGCTTGCAAAGAATGATCGCGCAAGGTGCGCCAGTTCTGCAACTCCTCCGCCCATTGCGCGTAGGCTGAAGTGACCTCTTCGAAGAAAGTGGCGAGGGCGTCCAGGGCCGGAGTCTCGGCGTAATCGCGCACCTCGTTTGTCTCGAGGTTCAGATAGGTGAGGACCGTTTCGATGCGCACGCCCGGCTCCTGACGCGCCCACAGGGCGGCATACATTTTCAACTGCGCCTGATGCAGCGGGTCGGGACCCGAGGCATCGAAGCTCATCACGGTTTTAATTTCCTCGATGTGAACGAAGGTTTCCGTGCGCAGAAAACCATCGATGCGCCCCTGCACGCGCAAAATGAAATCACGGCACTCGACTTCACAGGCCACCGGAACCTCGGTTTGATAACCGGCGGGACGCGCGTCCTGCAATTGCTTCTGGCCGCGCATGCCCGCACGGGCGCGATCCAGGCTGCTGAACCCGCCCTCCCCTCCCAGACCGCCGGTGCGCAGCACGTAATCCACGAGCTTGCGCACTGGCACGCTGACGATGGGTTTATCGGGACTAGTGGATTTGGCGGGAACCGTCATAAATTCAGGCATGAACGCCGCCAGCCGCCGGGGTGCAAGACAGACTTCTTTTTGGCCCCCCCTCTCTCTAGCTCTCTCCCCACTCGTGCCTCGCGGGGCGAGAGAATAAAGTCGCGCGATTGGTTCTTTCGGCTGCCTGTAGTCATTCGGTTGCGCGAGTCAGTCCGGCCTATATGCTTCCATGTCGGTTTAAGGGTTTCCCGGCTTGCGCAGACTTTTGACATACACCCCGCCTCCGAGCTCAGACTCCGCTCTTGGGATCGAGCGCGTCGCGCAGGCCGTCCCCGAAAAAATTAAGCGCCAGGAGCGTGCTCACCAGGAACCCGCCCGGAAACACCAGCAGCCACCAATAGATGCGAATGGGGTTGATCTGACCCGCACCATCGGCAATGAGCGAGCCCAGACTGGCCTGCGGCGGTTGAATGCCCAACCCGAGGTAGCTCAAGAATGATTCGCTCAGGATCACCGAGGGCACCGTAAGCGTCAGATACACGATCACGATGCCGGTGATTTGCGGCAGAATGTGATACCAGATGATATGCGCGTGGCCCGCCCCCATGGCGCGACTGGCCTCGACAAATCCCCGCGAACGCAGGGATAGCACCTGCCCGCGCACGATCCGCGCCATCGTGAGCCACGACACGGCCCCCAGCCCCGCAAACAACAGCAGCAGCCGAGCGAGACCGCCACCACTGGCGGGAATCATCCATGCCAGACCGTGGCGAACGAGTTGTTCGAGCGCCGTGATCAACACGATTACGAAAATAATCGAGGGCATCGAATAGAGTATGTCCACAAAGCGCATCATCGCCCCGTCCAGACGTCCTCCCTTATAACCCGCCGTGGCACCCCATGAAACCCCGATCACCAAACTCACCCCCGCGCCTACCACGCCAACCAGCAGCGAAATGCGCGCGCCGTGAATCACACGCGCCAGCAAGTCCCGCCCGTGCACATCGGTTCCAAACCAGTGCTGCGCGCTGGGGGGCTGGAATTGCGCGTCGGAAAGTTGATCGGGGCCGTAGGTGTTCCAGAACGGCCCCGCCAGCACCCATAGAATGACAACGACCAGATAGCAGACGCTGGCCACCGCCACACGCTGCCGCAAAAATCTTCCCCAGGCGCTGGCATCACTCATGCCGCGCCCCGCCTGGATTGAATTTGCATTGAGAAGATCATGAGTAACGAACCCGGGGATCCAACGCCGCATAGACGACGTCCACCACCAGATTCAGGCCCACCAACAACACCGCATAGACCATCACCAAACCGACCACCATCGGGTAATCGCGATTCAACGAGCTGTTCACCATGAACACGCCAATGCCCGGGATTTGAAAAATGTTTTCCACCACAAACGAACCCGTCAGCAAATCCGCCAGCAACGGTCCCGAATAGGAAACCACCGGCAACACCCCCAGGCGAAAGGCATGCCGCCAATAGACGGCCCAATCGCTCAAACCCTTGGCCCGCGCCGTGGTGATGAACGGCTCCTGCAGGACGCCCGTCATGCCCTCGCGCGTCAGCCGCGCGATCTTGCCCGCAAAATAAATGCCCAGGGCGATCACGGGCAGCACGGCGTGCATGGGGGTTTCCCACAGGGCCACCGGAAACCAGCCCAAATGCACCGCAAACACCATGACCAGAAAGGGGCCCATCACAAATCCCGGGATGCACACGGCCAGCATCGCGGCGAAACTCGACGCATGGTCCTGCCAGCCTCCACGCCGGATGGCCGCGTAAAAGCCCAACGGCAATCCCAGCCCCATGGCAAAACAGAATGACATCAATCCCAACGTCAACGACACGGGCAATCCCTGGAGGATGATGTCGGTGACGGTGTGATTGCGGAACTTCAGCGACGGCCCCAAATCCCCGCGCGCCAGTCCGCCCAGGAAGCGTCCGTATTGAACGAGAATCGGTTCGTCGAGGTGGTATTTGGCTTGAAGCCGTTTTTCGACCTCAGGGGATGCGGGTTTGCGCTCCTTGTCGAAGGGCCCGCCCGGCGCGAGCCGGACCAGAAGAAACGCCAGAAAACTGATGACCAGCAGCACTGGCACCAGCGTGATCAGGCGTTTTAGAAAATACATGGATGCAATCTGCGGACGACTTCACTCGGCACGCACCGGTCAGTGGTCCTGTTTGATCCCCGCGCGAATCTCCGCCAGGAGCTTCATCAGCCGCCGACCATACTCGATGTAGGTGTCGAATTGCTTTTCGGCGGAGGCTTCGGATTTGGCATCGTGAAACACCTTCGCCAGATGCGGCTCGATGGAAATGCCCGCGTTGTAACCGCCCGCCAGCAAATCCTCCAAAATCCGTTTTACCTGGCCCTGACCTTCGCCGGGGTAGGTGTAGTCCACGTCATTACGCGTCGGATTCCAGATGCCGTCCTTGACGTGCACATGCGCGATGAATTCCTTCACATGGCTGTAAAACTCCCACGCGTCCTGGCGTGGCCACGGCTTGGGCTTCGTGCGGTCTGGATTGAACACCGGGTTGCCCGTGTCGAAAACGACTTTCAATCCCGGGGTGTTTTCGAGGAGCTTGAGCATGAACGGCCAGGCCATGCCGCCATAGTTCATGCAGTTTTCATGCACGGGCTGGATGCCTTCCCCCAGGAACATGCGGGTGATCTCACGCATTCGGCGAAAACGTTCCTCCTCCATTTGATCGTCATGCTCGCGAATGGCAAAGCTCATCACGCGCACGAGGCGTGTGCCCAAGCGCCGCATGCGGGGAATGGCCCGCCGGGCTTCGGCCAGCGAAGTATCGAAGGGCTGATCGATTTTCTTGCCCCAGTTCCCGATCGCGGAGGCGAAGCAATCCACGCGCACACCGGCCTGGGCGAGTTGCTCCACCACGCGCTCGAACGCCGCGTCCGGCAGATCGTGAATGTTGGCGGCGTCAAAACCGGGCAGCCCCACCTGGCGGGCTTCAATGCACGACCATCCAAGAGTCCTGGTGGCGCGAATCTGGGTCTCGAGCGAGACTCCCGCTTCGTCAGCAATTCCGGTTAAATACATGGGAGTGTTTGTTAGTGAAAAGACTTGGTAAAATCATCGACCGCCGCCCGAACCGGCTTTTTCTCGAACTTGGATTCGGCGATCAACTGCTCCAGTTTCCGCTGGTAGGCTTCGCCATCGAGTGGCAATTCAATCGTCTGCTTCATCAGGGAAGAATACAGGATCGCGTTGGCCAATTCCACCGAGTAAAGCCCCTCGGTGGCGGGTGCGATGAGCGGCGCGTGGTCGAGAATCGCTTCGACAAAATTCTGCGTGATGGTGTGATGCTTTGCGCCCGAGGCGTCGAACGGAATCTCCACATTCCACACATCGGGCTTCGAGAAGCCGCCTTTGGCGGTGCGGGAAAACTCCCGCATCGACACTTCATTGCGCGTGAAAGTGATGCGTCCATTTTCCAGAACCACCCTGCCGCGCTCTCCGGCGATCTCGAGACGGTTCGTGCCGGGCGCTTCGCCGGTGGAGGTCACAAAAGTGCCTGTGGCGCCATTGGGAAATTCCATGTAGGCGGTCACGTTGTCCTCCACCTCGATGTCGTGATAGCGGCCCAACTGGCAGAACCCGCGCACGCGCGAAGGCCGACCGCAGAGCCATTGCAGGAGATCCAGATTATGCGGGCACTGGTTGAGCAGGACCCCGCCGCCTTCGCCCTTCCATGTCGCCCGCCATCCGCCGCTGGCAAAATAAGCCTCCGTGCGAAACCAATCGGTGATCGTCCATCCCACGCGCACCAGTTCGCCCAGTTCGCCGCTGTCGATCAGGTGTTTGATCTTCGCGAACCGTGGATCGGTGCGCATTTGAAACATCGCGGCAAAGACCTGCTTCGGATTCGTATGCGCCGCCAGCAACCGCTCGCAATCGGCCTTGTGCACCGAGATGGGTTTTTCGACGAGGACATGCAAACCGGCTTGCAGCGCCTCGATGCCCAGCGTGGTGTGCAGGAAATGCGGGGTGGCAATGATCACCGCGTCGCAGGCGCCCGAGTGGATGAGATCCTCGCCCTTCTCGAACGTCTTCAAATCGCGGTAAGGTTCGAGGTTTGCGGCAAACGCGTCGCTCACCGCCGTCAGTTCGGCCCGGGGCACCGCGCGGTCCTTCAAATAGGCCGCGTGGAATCGCCCCATGTTCCCCATTCCGATGATGCCGAAGCGAACGTTGCTCATGTCCTTAATTGTTAACCCCGGAAAACCCGCGTCGCACGCAAAAAAGGCATCGGGCAGCCATAATTTAAATCAGGACAAACCCCGCTCGTCCAGGTCGTCCTCGTCCAGTCCCAGGTAATGCCCCAGTTCGTGAAGATACGTGGCACGAATTTCCTTCCGGCATATCGCGCGATCCCCCTTCGAAGCATCCCAGATATTCTCCAAAAACAACAAAATCTGGGGCGGCAATGGATCGACGCTGCTTTCCTCCTCGTCAAAGCCGGGCCCGACAAATAAACCGAGGGTGTCCGGCTCAATGCCATCGGCGATCAGGGCGCGGTTGGGGCGGCGCTCGTAGCTCACGGGCAATCGGCGCGCCTCTTCACGCAGACGAAGCGGGAGCTTGTGCAGCGTGGCCCTGACTTCCTCCTGGGCCAGGCCCAGCAAAAGTTTCCAATCGGGTTGCATTTATTCTGAAACATCGCGGCGCGCAGAGGACTGCACGCCCTTCCTTTGCATGTGGCCGATGGCAACGGATTTACAATGAACCGGACGCCGGGTCAGGGGACCCGGTCTACAAACGGTTGCAACCACCACGCCATTTTCAGGACTTCACGATCCAGCTCAGAATGGATTTTTGAACGTGCAACCGGTTTTCGGCCTCGTCAAAAATCGTCTCAGCGTTGGCTTCGAAGGTGGCTTCGTCGATTTCCTTGCCGCGATAGGCGGGCAGGCAATGCATCACCAGCGCGCCGGGCCGGGCCTGTTTCACCAGGTCCGCATTGATCTGGTAAGGCCCCAACTGGCGAATGCGCTCGGCGGCCTCGGCTTCCTTGCCCATGGACACCCACACATCGGTATAGATCAAGTCCACGCCTTCCACGGCCTTGCGCGGGTCTTCATGGCAGGTGATGCGTCCACCGGCCCGCTTGAGCAATTCCGCCGAGGGCTGGTAAGCCTTGGGCGCGCCAATGCGCAACTCGAATCCGAGTTTCGCGGCGGCAAACATCCAGGAAATCGGCACATTGCAAGCGCCGTCCCCAATGAAGGCAACGGACTTGCCGGCAATGGAACCGCGCTTCTCCTGAAACGTGAAGATGTCCGCCAGAATCTGGCAGGGATGCTCGTCATCGGTCAGGGCGTTGATGGTCGGAATGCCGGAGTATTTTGCAAATTCCTCCACATCGTTTTGCGCATAGGTGCGGATCACCGCGCCATGGGTCATGCGGCCCAAAACCCGCGCGGTGTCCTTGATTGGCTCGCCGCGGCCGAGCTGGATTTCCCCCGCGTTGAGGAAAATCACCTGGCCGCCCAGTTCGCGAATGCCGACCTCGAAGGAGACGCGAGTGCGCGTGGAGGCCTTGGAGAAAATCATGGCCCACGTGCGACCCTCCAGCGGGCGTTTCATCCCGCGCCCGCGGTCATGTTTGATCGACGCCGTCGAGGACACGATGTCATTCATGTCCCGAACGTCCATTTTTTCCAGGCTCAACAGATGTTTCATTACATTACTTTTTCGATGACCGATTCGACGATGGTCACGCATTCCTTCGCCTCGGTCCGGCTCAGGTTCAGCGGGGGCAACAGGCGCACGACCTGTGTGCCGGCGGGTATGGCCAGCATTCCGGCCTGGTGGAGCAGATCGACAAACCGCGCCGCAGGTGTTTTGGGAGTCCCCGACAGGCCGGGAACATTTGCGGCCAGCTCGAACCCGGTCATGAAACCGAGTCCGCGCACGGTCTTGATCACTTCAGGATATTTCTGAACCAACTGCCGCAGTTCATCCTGCAGATAAGCGCCCGTGGTCCGGGCGTTCTCGATCAGATTCTCCTTCTCGATGACCTCGAGAATCCGCAGGGCCACGGCGCACGCCAGCGGTGTGCCGCCAAACGTGCTCGCGTGGGTGCCCGGCCCAAGCAGATCCGCATACGGCTTTCGCACCCAGAAGGCCCCCATGGGCACACCGCCGCCCAGCGATTTGGCCATGCTGACGCCGTCCGGCAAAAACGATTCCCCGCCCGGCACGCCTTCCAGGATGCGTTGAAAACTCTGGAACCGGCCCGTGCGGAAATGCCCGCATTGCACGCAATCCATGAACAGGAGCAGCTTTTTCTCGTCGCACAATTGCCGCAGGCCCAGCAGGTATTCCGGGGTGGCGGGCGTGATGCCGCCCTCGCCCTGCACGCCTTCGATCATGATCGCAACGGTGGCCGGGCTGATCGCCCGCCGCATCGCCTCCAGATCGTTATAGGGCACATGCCGGAATCCGGGCATGATCGGCTCGAAGCCTTTCTTGACCTTGTCCTGGCCTGTGGCCGCAATGCCCGCCATGGTCCGTCCGTGAAAGGAATTCAACGCGGTGAGAATCTCAAAGCGCCCTTCGTCATGGCCGAACCGTCGCGCCAGTTTGAACAACCCTTCGTTGGCCTCCGCGCCGCTGTTGCCAAAGAAGCATTTGCCCGGACCGATTCTTTTGACCAGCTCGCGCGCCAGCCGCCCCTGGGGCTCCGTGTAATAGAGGTTGGAGACATGCACCAGTTTCTGGGCCTGATCCCACAGCGCCTGCGCGATGGCCGGATGCGCGTGCCCCAGGCAGCACACCGCGATGCCGGAACCCATGTCCAGATAGCGTTTGCCCGCCACGTCCCATACATAGCTGCCCTGCCCGCGGGTCAGCACCAGGTCAAAACGCCCATACGAGGGAATGACGTTCTCTTTGAACAGGCTTTGAATGGCCGCCGCCGCATTATGCACAATGGGCGTCGGCTCCGACGGTACGATTTCTTTCATAAAACCACCTCCGTGCCCAATCCGGCATCCGTGAAAATCTCCAGCATCACCGCGTGCGCCACCCGGCCATCAACCATCGAGACCTTGCTCACACCGGCGCGCACCGCCGCCACGGCGCTGTCCACCTTGGGAATCATCCCGGCATCCACAATGCCCGCCGCCTTCAATGCCGGCACCTCATCGGTCTGCAAGTGCGCTATGACCGTGGAGGGATCCTTGGGATTGCGCATCAGGCCGGGCACATCGCTCATGAACACCAGCCGCCGGGCCTTCAATGCAATGGCCGTCTGCGCCGCCGCCACATCCGCATTGCAATTATAAACATGGCCGTCCTCGCCAATGGCGGTGGGGCTGATTACCGGCGTGATGTTCTGCTGAATGCAGTCCAGGAGGGGCTTAACATTCACGGAGATCACCTCGCCGACAAATCCCACATCCACAGGCCCGGTCGGAGTCTGCGCCCCGACACGACGGCAGCGAAATATTTCGGTGCCGCTGAAGCCGCGGGCCTTGCCGCCAAAGGCGTTGATTGCAGCAACCACCTGGGGATTGATTTCGCGAGATAAAACCCGCTCCACCACTTCCACGGTTTTCTCATCCGTCAGGCGCATTCCCTGAATGAACTGGGCCTTGATCCCGGCCTCAGCCATGGCACGGGTAATGGCCTTGCCTCCGCCGTGGATGACCACGGGATTGATGCCCACGGCCTCCAAAAACACGACGTCCCGCGCCACGCCGTCCCGCACCGCCGGGTCCGGGGAATCCATGAAGCTGCCGCCGTATTTGACGGCAAAAACCTGATTCCGAAATCGCTGGATGTAGGGAAGCGCCTCGAGGAGGGTGTCCGCCTTGGCTATCAACGTCTGCATTGGCTCACTCTCCCTTGTTGAAATCGACGTATTCTTCCGTCAGGTCCGCCGTGTAGATGACGGCCTCGCTGGAACCCAGGTTCAAGTCGATGTGCAGGTCGAATTCCTTGAGTCCGGTGATTTTCTTGAGGGCGGCCAAAGGCGTGGACGACGGCTGGCCCTGCTGCAACGCCAGCATGACGGTATCCTTTCCCGGCAGGCTGTATCCCATGCTCACCTTCTCCTCCACGATATGCGCGGATGAATATCCCAGCGCATCGAGAATCCGGCCCCAGTTGGGATCGCCGCCGCACCAACTGGTCTTGACCAGCGCGCTGTTGGCCACCGCCCGCGCCGCGGCATCCGCGTCCGCGAACGATTCCGCGCCCGAGACCCGCACCGTGACGAACCGCGAGACCCCCTCGCCATCCCGGACGATCATCTTCGCCAGTTCCAGCGTGACATAATCCAATGCCTCCTGAAACCGGACAAAATCGGCGCTCGGCCGTCGGGCCAGTTCCAAACGCTTATTCCCGGCAAGGCCGTTGGCCAGGATGATGACCGAATCGTTCGTGCTCATGTCGCCGTCCACGGTGATCCGGTTGAAGCTCTGCGCGACCGCGGCTTCCAATGCGGCCTTCAAAGCGGGGGATTCGATGGCGGCATCCGTGGTGAGCATGCAAAGCATGGTGGCATGGAGGGGCATTGCCGCGGGCCGACGACCCGTGACGCTCATACCGGGCTGGATCATGCCCGCGCCCTTGCAAATTCCCGCCAGCCGCACCTTCCGTCCGTTCAAAACAAATTCAACCGCCACCTCTTTGGGACGGGTGTCACTGGTCATGATCGACTCTGTGAGGTGATGCGCGCTGTCGGGGCTTTTGTCCAACAGGGCGACTGCGGAGGCAATGCCCTGCTCCACGTTGGTCATGGGCAGCGTCACGCCGATGCGCCCGGTGGAGCACACCAGAACCTCGCGGGCGGGCAGTCCCAACCGGCTGGCGACCATTTCCGTCATGGCCTCGGCATCGCGCATTCCAACGGCGCCCGTGCAGGCGTTGGCGTTGCCTGAGTTGGCCACAATGGCGCGCGCGGTCTCCTGCTGGGCGCGGACCAGGCTCACCTTGACCGGCGCGGCGCAAACCTGATTGGTGGTGAACAGCCCGGCGACGGTGGCGGGCACCTCGGACACCAGAAGGCCCAGGTCGCGCTTGCGTCCCTTGTTCGAGCCCTTGCCCGTGCCGAGTTTTTTGATGTCGCAGAACACGCCCGACGCATGGAATCCGCGAGGAGCCGTGATGGCTCCGGTTATTTTCCTAATCGACTCTTTCATTTAAATCACTCAACTCCAGTTACAAAAAATAATGGCGGCGGGAATAATGGACCGATGGAATGCCGCCCTCTTGTCCGGGAACCTGTTGACAGAAATACTCCCGGCGCTCCGGCGTTATCGCTTCAACGCCTGACGCGCCTGCCCCGAGCGGAACCTCAGAATGGTTCCGCGGCAGCCGGATGCCCGTCTCATGGAATGAACGGAAACAATTTAACGAAACCATGTCAACAACTCTCACCAACTTTTTTTCAGATCCCAATCCGGGATTGGTTTTCCGAGGCCCGTGAGTGCCTACTGAAAAAGAAAAGAGGCCGGGCTTTTTAGGGCCCGGCCTCTCGTGATTTAAGTTAAACCGGTTATCCCGGAATTACTTTTTAAGTTGGAAGAACCGCTTGTCTTCGGTCGTCGGCAGAGTCACGGTAACCACGCCGTTGGCGGTCACAGGAGACGTCTCTTCCACGGCCCACGTTCCCTTGATCGTCGGCGCGCTGTAGAGCTGGAAGCCAGCACCCTTCGCGGCATCCCACGTGATGACCATATTGGGCTTCACGCGGCTGACCGTGATGGTCGGCACTTCGACGGTTCCACCTGTTGTCAAGGTGTAGTCACGGAGTTCGGCGACGGTGTTCGTGCCGCCGTTGTCATGAGCCGTCACGCACATACCCACCAGCATCTTCGCCGGGTATGGGTTGGTGGTGGACGTGTTGGTGTAGGTGGCCAGGGTCACCCAATCCACGCCATTGGTGCTCTTGAAGCTGGTCATGACCTGACCTTCGCGTTTGAGCTTGATCCAGGCGTCGGGATAGGTCACCGGGCTGACGCGGGCGATTTCACCCGGCCATCCGGAGCTGGCGCCATTGGTTTCGGCGCGGTAGTTCGGCTCCCAGACGTTGGCGCCCGCTGTCGGATCCACCACTGTGTTGAGGTTGCGTGAGCCGGCATCCAGCGATTCGCGAACCATCAAACCAGCCTTCGTCCAAGTGGAGGTGATCAGGAGGCTCTCGACGCGAACCTTCGCTTCGAAGTCACCGGTCACTTCTTTATAGGTGAAGTGGAAACCATCGCGAACATCCCAGATGTCGGTACCGCCGGCTTTCACTTCGAACGCACCATTACCGAGCGCCACTGTCGAACCCACATAGATGGGATCGGTGAAGAGCGCGCTGTTGGTCGTGTTGACTGTGCCCACATCCTTGGATGTCAGGTCGTTGAAGGCGATTGTCAGCGTCGTGGAAGCCAGCGTATTAGGCGTGGCCGCCATATCCTTGACATTCTCAACCTTGACCGTGGCGCCGCTCACGACAGCCGCGTTCAATGCCAGTGCCACCGCCTTGCCGCTGGGCAGGAGTGTCGCGCTGGTGACGGTCGCACCGGAGACCGTGTAGTTCGCGATGGTCTGCGCGCTGGCAGTATCCACGAACTCGCTGAACAGCACACCCACGGTTGTGGGCGCGGTAGCCAATGTTCCCGCGGAAACGGCCACCGGGGCGGTCGAATCCTTGGTCACCGTCAACACGACAGGAGCGCTGGTCACGCTCAGGCCGGGCACATGCATGATGACCTGGAAGGTGGCCCCACTATCAGCCAGCGCAGCCGCTGCAATGCTGTAAGTGGCGCTGTTGCCATTCGCGGCCACATTCGCGCCATTCTTCTGCCATTGATAGTCCACCGCTGCATTGGTGCTGAACTGCGAAACGGCATTGGTCACGGTGACCGAGAAGCTCGCAGC
The DNA here is from genome assembly GCA_963664225.1 of Verrucomicrobiia bacterium. Lineage (GTDB taxonomy): Bacteria > Verrucomicrobiota > Verrucomicrobiia > Limisphaerales > UBA1319. The sequence goes on along the minus strand of OY760937.1, from coordinate 3,620,182 downwards.
GCCGTTTTCAGCGACCGTCAGAGCCACAGGCTGCTGGCCGATCATGATCTTGGCGTTGCTGATATCCACTTTCTGGGCGCCCATGGCGCTGGCAGGGATGACGACGATGTTCGTGTTACCGGGGATCGCCCAGCCAACCGCGCAACCGTCGCCGCCGCCGCCCTCATTCCAGAGCGCTTCGATGTAGTACTTCTTGCCCGCAACCAGGGGGATCGGAGCCGAAGGAATCGAGGAGGCATTTCCCCACTCGCGTTGATTGGTCCAGCTCGTAACAGAGGCCACAAAGGTCGTCACGCCATCCGCAGCGAGAACCCAGTTACCCGGAGTCTCATCCTGGCTGACATAGAGCTGACCGCCGTCGTCAGTGGCGAGGTGGAACACATAGTTTCCTGTGACAGGAGCCGTCACCACGGAGGCCAGGCGGCCACCATAGGTCGAACCGTTTTCCCAAGTCGGTGTCTGGAAGTCAGGCGCGGGAGTAACCCGATCCGGAATGTCGGCGAGGAATTTCGCGCTGGCCTGCAGGGCGGCGATGCTGCCGATGTTATCATAGAACTCGCAGAGCATCTTGACTGTGGGATCCGTGATATAGGCGTTGAAGGACGCCTTCACATTGACCATCGTGTTGCCAACGCTGTCGGTCACGTTGTTGATGTTGACCGTGTAGCGCTTGCCTTCGGTCTGAGGAATGGTGGACAGAACCACCTGCATGGTGTTGCCCGTGTTGGGATCCACGGTCGGCGTCACACCTGTAATCGTAAGCCCGCCATCGACCGAGAAGGACGAGGCGACCAGCGTGCCCGCATTGAGAGGCTCCGAGAAGTTGATCGTGATGCTGTTCAACGCGCCGTTGCCGCTGATGGAGGTCACAGTGGGAATGATGGTATCAGCCGCCACGGTCACCTGGCAGGCGACGCTCTTGATGGACGGGAAACCAGGAAGCGAAACTTCGCACTGGTAGAGACCGCCCTGGTAGAGTTGGGCTAGGTCGATGCTCAAGATCGGGCCGGATGTGCCCTTGATGGCGGTATCGCCCACGATTTCAGCGCCGTCCCGGGTCCAGTGATAGACGAACAGGACGTTGTTCGTGATGGTGTCCCCGAAGAGGGACGCCGTGGCTGTCGCGGAGAGCGAGAGCTTGGTGTTTTCAACCACCGGCAGCGTCGGAGGCAGATTGCTCACAATGGTGACGACATTCTGCGGCATCCCGGAGCTGAAACGATAGGCCTTGATCGAGGTCGCACTGGCCGAATCGTTGATCAGCGTGCGAACGCCGCTCACGGGATCCACCGAGAACCACTCGAAGCCGAAACCGCCACCGCCCTGTTCATAGGCAAGGCGGAACGGATAGACGCCGTCCAACGGGGCGACGAAGTCGAAGTCCGTGTCTGCAACGCCACGGCCACCGCTGTATTCTCCGAGGACGGTACCGACCTTGATGGCGGTATTGCCAGGGAGGGTGCCCGCAGTCACGCGGAAGCCGTCATCGCTGTTCACACCCATGCGGTAGAAGCCGCGTTTGAGGGCGAGATAGGTCACGGTTTCCGTGGCCAGGTTGGCTGCGCTGGCGTCCACAATGGCCGCACCAAACGCCGTCGAGAAGAGCGTGTCGTTGGCGAAGTTGCCGGAGCTGCCATTGCCGTTATAATTGATCACCTGGGCAGTGAAATCCGCCGAGCTGTAAATGATGGGATAGACGCCCATCAGTTCTTCTTCGGTGAACGCTGTCGTGTTCGCGCTGCCGGTGCTGGTCTGGACCAGGCGGGTCGTGAAACCAGGGGTTTGGCCGCTGCCCACAGGCAGGGCGATTGAGGCGGGCAGAATGGTGTAACCGCCCGTGATCGTATATTGCCAGGTGTTGGTGAACTTGTTCGGCGTGGCCGCATTATCCGCATAGATCAGCGTCAGGGTATGCACGCTGCTGGCGGGATAGATGTTCGTCGAGGAATAGGTCAGGTTCAACCCGCTGGCCACGGTGGTTTTCACCAATCCAGCAGTGATATCGTTGGTTCCGTCCATGATCAATTGAACACTGGCGGAATTGACCTTGGTGTCGCGATCCGTGATCGAGGCTGTGATATCCGCCACAGGGCTGACACCCGTCAGGTTGGGCGTCGGGTAAACGGAAGACAGGAACGGGGCCAGGGTGCCGGGATCAGCCACGGGCACAAACGAGAAGAAGTTCATGTCGCATCCGCCCGAGAGCTTGGTATAACGCATGGTTTTGACACCAGCGGTAATGCGCTGAACGAGCTTGTTGCCCACTGCATCCGTCAACGGAGTGAAGGTGAAGACATCATAAGAACCGGTTGTGGGGCCTTGGACGATACCCATCGGAGCGGTGACCTGGTTGGCGGTGGTCGCACCACTGGTCACCCAGTCCATGCGGTTGACCGAGCCATTGCCGTCACCATGCGCGATACGGGCATACATCTGGTATGTGCCGGCCGGGAATGTGCGGGTGTAATTGAGCCATTCGGTGTTAGCGAGCCAGCCGACGATGTAATCTTCGGCGAGGGGATCGCTAACCGCAGCATCCACATAAGCTTTGCGCAGGATCTCGTTGCCGGGCCGCACGCGCACACCGACGACATCTGAGGTCGTTATGCCGTTGACATCTGTGAAGGTGCGGTAATCGTGATTACCACCGGTATCAGGACGAAACTCGTCGATGTTGGGCGTGCCGATCGCGGGCGCATAAGGAGAAAGCGAGCCAATGGGAGGATTATCCACATATTGGCCGCCACTGAAGTTGAAATCCTCGGCTTCAACGCTGTAGTTGGTTTGCAGGAAGGTGTCAAAAGAGAGGTTGGCGGTGCTCGAAAGACCGGTGACATCCTTGAGGGTGATCTGGAAATTATAGACCTGATTCTCGACGAACGGACCAGGGTAAGTTCCAATGCGCTCATTGGGTGTTCCAGTGAACGTCAACGAAGAGCTCTTGTCCACGCCATTGACCTTGAAGACAATGTTGGTCACGTCCACGCCTGGCACGGATTTCATCGTGAAGGCGTAACTGGTGGAAGGACTCACGTAGGAAGCATGGTTGGCCGGAGTGGAAGCGGTGACTTCCGGCGGAGCAACCAGGAATTGCACGTTGTCGATCACGGCGGTCGCACCGTTCACATCCCCGTCGTTATGCGCTGTGACGGCAAAACCGAGGAGCAATTTGCTGGGGAAGGCGCCACCGGCGGTCACGCTGGTGTCCACATTACCCAACGCATTCCAGTTTACGCCATCTGTTCCGTTATACAGATAGATCACGGCACCCGAACGGGTGAGACGCAGCCATGTATTGGGATAGGAGGGAGTCGCCGTGCTGCCAGGATTGCCCGAGCCGCCATCTCTGACGAGACGATCCTGAAGACCAATCTGGTTTTGACCGGCCGCGCGAGTGGTCATCAAGCTGACGTGGCGATCACCGGCTGCGGGAACCAGGGTTCCTGTGCCGTCATCCAGCGCTTCGCGCGCCATGATTTCAAACTTGGTCCAATTATCCGGACCCTGAAGGTCAACGACCCGCACAATGACATCGAAACCGCCGTCTTTAACGGTGTAATAATAATGGAAATGATCCGCACTGTCCCAAATATCGGAACCGCCGCCTTTTATGGTTACTTGAGTGCCAGATACGGTCGATGAACCCACAAAAGTCGGGGCTCCAATATCTGCGTCTATGAACACCTCGCCCGCTGCTTTGGCCCCGAAGGTGGCTAACCCAGCCATCCCGAGCGCCAGCGCGAGCACTTTGAGTCGCGTGTATCGCATATGTTATCCTCTGTCTGGTTGCTACGTGACCAGCCCAAACGCCAAAGCAAGCAATGGCACTCGCCCATGCTCTCGCACGTCGGAAAAACGCACTTCGGCTCTGGTTATCAAGCTAATCAACTGATTGGTTTATTGGGAACTGTCCAATATATGACCACAGTTCGTTTCCCAATGCAACAAAATTTGTGGAATTTTTTTCGGCCCGGAATAACGCGTTTTAGCTCGCTTTTAAGCACTTACAGACCTTGAAAAGCGCCATTTCTCCCCATAAACGGGGCTTATGGAAGCGGTGTGACGCAGATCGTCGGCAATCCCGCTGATCCCGGACGCAGGGCGGACGCGTCAGCGGGCGGGAGCGTTGGTTTCGAGCGAGAGGGAGTTCAGCACGCCATTCAGATACACGGAGCCATTGTTGGTGCCCGGAATGGCGTGGGTGACGAGGACAAAATTCGTGAACAAATCCACACAAGCCGCCTGGTAGAAACGCAATGCCCCGTTATCCGAATATTGCAGCGTGGCGGCCAGAGCGTCCAGACCGTTGACGCGGATTGCATGCGTTTCGGTGATTTTCGCGGAAGGAATGGTGGTCTTGTACCATCCCTCGAGCGTCTCGGGCTTGACGAGGGATGCGTTCGATGGCGCAGGCGCATTGGTTGCGACGGGGGAATTGGTTGCGTTCAGCGCCAGCGGCACAATTTCGGGTTTAGTTACAAGGGCATTGGTTGCAACAATTTGCAACGATAACCATTGACCCGCCCCCACCGGCTGGCAGAGCACCTTCTGATCTGCCGCCAACAAACGGACAAACCAGCCCGCAGGTGGCTGAAAAACAAGCCTTCGCCCCCCCTGGATGACAACAATATTCGTATATTTTTGGTGATACTCAGGCTCTGCCGCGACGCGCCGCTCCAGCCGAATACCGGCGTCGGCAGGCTCCTGAGCCTGAGCAAGGCCAACGATCAACCGCGTCATTGTCACTATTGCGAGGACAAAGAGTCCCGCGCGTGACAGGCATCCCTTAATTGACATGCATTAGAGTTATACGAGCGGGATCGTTTAAACAAGACCGGAACACCGGTCATTTTGATTATGCGTGGATGAAAAAATTCTTCAGCAAGAAAGCAAGGTCTCCTGATGGAACCCCTCCCTCCAACTCCCCGCTCGTGCCTCGCAGGGCGGGAGAGAAGATGTGCGCGTGCGGTTATTTGGGCCGACTGTGGTCATTCGCGCCATATACTTCCATGGCGTTTTAAGACTATTTCGATTTTCTGATGAATATTGTCACGGTTCTTCTCATTATCAGAATGCCCCGTGGATCCAATTATCCGAGATCCCGGTGGATCCCACCGCCACGGAGGACCATTTGGAGCGAAAAAGCTTGTTCACACTGGGCGTTCCGGGAGGCAATTTATTCGCGTTCTTAAAATTCTGGTCGAAGGCCCAATTGCGCGCGGGCGGGCCGTAAACGTTGGATTGCCCCCAACGAGCCGTGGCGTAAACACTGGGAAACATGACAACCATGGACCCATTATAGGTGAAAACGGCCGAGGCCCCCCAGGTTTCCAGGAAACGGGGGAAGTTTTCGACCCCGCCGCTGTAAGTGTTATAAGTCTTGGTTTCCACGATGCCCGCCAGAAAAGCCGCGTTCACCGTGGTGTTGATGGCCACCCGGGATCCGACCGCCGCAGTGCTGTTGGCATCCACCCACTGGGGGGATAAAACGGTGATGGCATCTCCAACCAGCGAGGCGGGTTTGGTGGTGGTTGTGTTTGTGGTGCCAAGGGCGGCATTATTGGTGCAGTTATAATGTCCCTGCACATACAAGGGGCGCGCCGTGGCCAGGGTCAGACCCCGGCTGGGCAGATCCCGCCCGTTGGAAACGCGCACAGCGCCCAATTCGGATGCCGACAGGTTCCGGTCGTCGTCCACATAGATGAGTGAGACATCGCCCCCGAGGACGGGACGCAGGGTGCTATTGGTTTCGCTCCATTTTTTGAGGGCGCCCACATTGATATCGATGGGGCGGACCGTTTTACCCTCGCGGGCATCGGTGAAACTATTGGTCAAGGTGATGAAACTGCGAAATTCGTTTGAGGCCACCACGGTGGCAAAATTGTTGATCCGGCCGCTGTTGACGAAGGCGATGGTATTGGTCACGTTCACCGTCACGACATTCGTTGTGTAAGTGGTAACGCCTTTCTTAGTGGTGGAGGTCACATTGTTCGATTGGTAACTCGAGGCCACGTTCGTCACGGTGATAATCAATTCCGCCTTATTGAAATAGCGCTGACGCCCCATGACCGTGGTGGGATCCTCGCCTGCGGGCGGAGTCTCCAACAACGCATGAACAGCCTCAGGGGAATTGTTGGTGCCAATGGGCAGGTTTAAACTTGCGGCATGGGTCTCCATGCCCCCCAGATATTGGACGGTGCCGCTGGGCGGGGTGCGCAAGTCCCCGGGCATGCGTCCGAAGGTGATGTCGCGCACGCCGGTGACGGTATCGTAGAATTTGAGGGTGCTGTCTGGCAGGACATACATTTCCTGATTGGCGTGAACACGCCCGTAGATGTTGAAGGGCTGGCCGCAGCTAATCTCCATGGGGATGTTATGATAAAAAATGGCGTATTGGAAAATGGGAATCGTGGCCACCTGCACATCCTGTTGCACGGCGGCGGGGACTTGATCGGGACCGGAGGTGTTGACGGCGTTGGCCACCACGCGGTATTTGGAGGCGTATCCCAAAAGGCCGGCGTACTGGGCATCGACGTTGGTGAAGACGTTGGTGTAGAAATTGGTGACAAATATGCGGTTCAACGCGCCAAAAGGATCGGTGAAGGTGTATTTACCCCATTCGGCATTCTCGGAAGTGGTGGGGACCATGAGCTTGTAGTTGGGCATGTTCTGGAAAATCCGGCCCTGGTTGCCGTTGCGAAAATCGTTCATGATGGCGCCAACGACCTTTTCAGTGGCGGCCTCGGCGGCCGCGAGGGAGGACGAGTACTGGTTATTACGATCCGTGAGCCGGGCGGCAGTCGTGGTCCAGGCCATCACGCCCCCCAAAACCACCATGCTTACAGCCAAAAAAACAAGCACCCAGATCAGGGCGAAGGCAGCGGTGGAGCGCCGGGGGAGATTGAAATTGGGATTGGGAATATTCATGTGCGTTTGAATTGAGTATGTTATTCCGCAGAGCGGCGCGTGATGCGGGTTCGAAGGGCGTAATACTCATAAAATCCGCCCTGGCCGATGATCACGACGGGAAATTCGATCTTATAAAAATTAAGGTTCAGCGAGACCACGCAGGACGCCTGACGATTGGTCAGCACCGTGCCGCGGTAATCCTCCTCGGCAAACACCACGTTGTTGGAAACGTAATCCGCCACAATGACCGGCGTGGCATTGGTGTCGGTCACCATCTTGATCCGCTGGTCGCTATCCCGGAAATAGCGGATAAAGACGTTGGTATTGTTGCGGAGGGGATTGATTTGCAGTGCGTTTCCCTGGCGCACAACACCAGCGACCGGTTCGACGAAAGTGGTGGCGGTCCCAGACCCCACGCAGGTGGATTTGGCTTCGCGAATGTCGGTGACCATCATGGAGAGCGCGCGGCGTGAGTATTCGTTGACCCCAAGTTTTGTCTTGGCGATTTCGTAGAGCTTCAATCCAAAAATGTTGCTGGTCACAACCCCTATCACCACCATGGAAAAGAGGGCCATGGAGACCATGATCTCGACCAGGGTATAGGCCCGGTTCAAGCGCGCGCGCAAATTAATAAGAGGTTTCATCTTCATTCTCCAAGGGCGCTGGGGATCACGTAACTGGAAATCGTATTGGTGTAGGTTTTGCCATTGACGAACGGCCACCGACAAGTCACCCGCACCAGTTTGATGGGTGGATAATTGGTCTGAATGTCGATCACCTCGGTGATGTTTGTGGCCAGAATGCCGTTCGTGCTGTTCATGGGGATGTCCAGAACCAGCACCTGCTGGGGAAAGTTGCTGGACTGCAGTTGATTATCCACGACCGGGTAGCTTCCCAGATCCCATTTGCAGGCGCGGGCCTGCTCCAGGCGCTGCAAGGCCATGGATTGGGCCGCGAGCGAATAGGCCGACCACTCGACTCGCTTCGACGAAAAAACGTAACCTGTAATAATCCCGCCAAGGCAAAGGGCCAGAATGCCAATAGCCATCACCACTTCGGGCAGCGTGAATCCACCGGAACGAATCGGCATGCGCCAATGGCGCAAGCCGACTTTCTTGTCATGCAAAAACATCATATTAAACACCATGGCGCCCCTCCAGTGCGAGAGCGATTGAGCAGTTTGCGTTCCAAACGTTTAAAACGCAAACGTGGCGCTCTTTTATTCCACGCATATCACGACCCTGCCAGCCAATCACACCCGGGCTGAACCGTGTTAAAACCGTGGCAAACAGACCGTATTCTTTAACACTTTGCAGGCCCCCGTCAAAGCTCGAATACACCGGCGAAACCTGTTTCCATGCGATTAAGGACTGGAATTCGATCTCTCCCAGTGTCCCGGCGCTGTCTCGGGATGGGAATGTCTGCCATGAATCAAGACGATTCTTATCGGTTCAATGCCTTGATCGTTTCAACCCGGCTGACCCGCCATGTGCCGTCCTCTTTGGTCATATCGAGCTTTAGCTCCTGAAGTATGACGTCCTTGTCCGCGTTCACATCGGCCACCATGGTCAAATCCACCATGGCCGCGCGCCCATCCGGGTTGACCGTCACAATCATGTCAGGGAAGCGCACACTCATGCGCTGGAGATTCGCGCGCGCGACCATAAACAACTGCCGCAGTGTGTCCCTGCCTGAAAGGTTCTGCAATTCAGGACGCGTTCCCTCAAACCGCATGGAAATGTCCGGCGTGAAGAATGCCGTGAGCTGGCTGACATTGGCCAGACGGGCCAGGTCGCCTTCCCCGGGTTTGAAGGAGGCCAGCCGGGCAATCGTCTGCAACCGTTTCCTGATGACCGACTCGTCAGATGGAAACAGCACTGTGTAGAGCCAGAAACCAAGGGCCAGCGCCCCCACCGCAAATACGATCCGCATGATTTTCCTCAAAACAAAGCCTTTCCCACGATCCGCCGGCCTTCGACCCGCCCGTGCGTGTGCTCGTCGCTGCGCATGCCCCGGTTATCCCCGATGATGAAATATTCGTCTGGCTTGAGAGTGACTTCAGCCTCCTGCCAGGTTGGGTTGAAAAGTTTGACGTACGGCTCGTCCAGGGGCTGGTCATCGATATAAACAATTCCCTGGCGGATTGCGATCCGTTCACCCGGCAAGGCAATGATGCGTTTGAGAAGCATGACATGCAGGCCGACATAGCGCACGCCGACCACGTCTCCACGCTGCGGACGATGGCGGGAGTAGGACCACCGGTTGATGAAATTGACGCCGCCATTCTTGTAAGAGGGCACCATGCTGATCCCCTCCACGCGCACCGGCAGCAGAACGACTCGAAAAACAAAAAAAGCGGCCGCGACCCAGATGGCCACGCGAATGAGCGTCAGCACAGGGCGGCGCCCGATCAATATTCTCAGCCACCAGGGTTTTCCCGGGGCCTGGGTTGACGTTGCATTCATCAGCACGTTGCTCTCCAGATTAAAACCGGATTCACGGTCTGGTTGCGAAGGCGCGGGCAGTGATCCCGCCAGGTTCGCATTCATGGCGCGGTTCCAGTTCGCGGCATCATACGCCATGCCCCGCCCCCAATCAACGGCGGCAGAGCCAGATGCCGCTTTCATCCAGCATGTTAGTTGTTGATCGGTCAACGATTTTCGGCTAAGACGTCGTGAAAACAAGCATTCAAACGCCATGGCTACATATTATCTTGCATGCGATCTGGGCGCCGACAGCGGCCGCCTGATCCTGGGAACACTGGACAATCAACACCTGAGCCTTGAGGAAATTCATCGTTTCCCCAACGGAACCACGGAAATCAACGGTTCGCTGCAATGGAATATTCCGGGCCTGTTCGCCGCCATCAAGGAGGGCCTGAAGAAAGTGGCGTCACGCAATTTGCCCATTTCGAGCATCAGTTGCGACACCTGGGGCGTCGATTACCTGCTCTTCGACAAAAACGGGGCGATGATCCAGCCCACTTTTGCCTACCGCGATCCCCGCTGCCCCAAAGGCGCGGAAGAACTCAAGGCGCGCATTCCCTGGGCCACGATCTACGAGGAAACCGGATTGCAATTCCTGGTCTTCAACACCGTGTTCCAATTGAACATGGAAACCCCCGAGCGTCTCAACCAGGCCGCAAAGATCCTGCTCGTCGGGGACGGCCTCAATTACATGCTCTCGGGCAATGCCAAGTCGGAAGTTTCCCTGGCGAGCACGACCCAGTTTTACGATCCGCGCAAACGCACCTGGTCGAAAATGCTGCTCGACGCGGTAAAAGTGCGTCCTGACCAATTGCCGCCCATTGTCCAATCCGGCACAAAGCTTGGTCCCATCAAGGCCGGCATTTGCAGGGAGACCGGCATTCCGGCCATCGAAGTGGTGGCCTCCTGCTCGCATGACACGGGCGCGGCCGTGGCCGCCGTTCCGGCCAGCGGCAAAAACTGGGCCTATCTTAGCTCCGGCACTTGGTCCCTGATCGGTGTGGAATTGGAGAAACCCTTGATTACAGCCGAGGGCCGCGACGCGAATTTCACCAATGAAATCGGTGTGGGCCATTCCGCGCGATTCCTGAAAAACATCATCGGCCTCTGGCTCGTGCAGGAAAGCCGCCGGGAATGGGAGCGCGCCGGTCAGAAATACAGTTTCGCGGATCTGGAGAAAATGGCCCAGGAGGCCAAACCCTTTGTCTCGCTCATCAATCCCTCGGACGCCCGCTTCATGGCGCCGGGACAGATGCCGCAAAAAATCGCCGCGCTCTGCAAGGAAACCGGCCAGCCCGAGCCCACCACTCCGGGCGCGACCATCCGGTGCGTCTATGAAAGCCTCGCGCTTTACTACCGGCATTCGGTGCGCAACCTGGAGAAGATCACCGGGCGCAAGATCGAGAAACTCCACGTCGTGGGCGGCGGCAGCAAGGACAATACCTTGAATCAATTCACCGCCAGCGCCTGCCAGATCCCCGTGGTGGCCGGTCCGGTCGAAGCCACCGCCACAGGCAACATCCTCGTCCAGGCGATCGCGCTGGGACACCTGCCGTCACTGGACGCCGCGCGCGCGGTGGTCGCCACCTCGATGGCGGGCAAAGTGGTGGAACCCAAGGATGGCGCACAGTGGGATGCGGCCTATGAGCGCTTCAAGAAGCTGATCGCTTAATCAGGGCGGGAATCATTGCAAAAGGACGATAAAGGACCGTGCAAACACGGTCCTTTTTTTATGATCACCGATCGGGAGGGAAGCGCCGGAACGGATTGCATCCGGCGCACGTATCAGGCGGAATAAGCCAATTAAGCCAACTGGAGACGCGGATCGCTATCCAGCATCTTTTCCAGGTTCGGCCATCCAACCTCGTTCATGGAACAAAAGGCGTTCAAATAAACCACGACGCGCTCCGGGGTGTGTTTGGCCAGCAAGGCCTCAACCGCCTGATTCAATTTGGCGTCATCGACCTTCTCGGGAAACGCCTCGACCACGCCTTTTTGATGCGGCACGCCCAGCGCATCCAGGAAATCCGAAAGCATGCCGGACTGCCCCTGCACCAGCCACCCGCGAATCAAGTTGGCCGCCACGGCCTCAAAACGGGGCCGTGTGAGCATGCCCAGCATGGCGGCATGTCGATCCGCGCGCGATTTGCGCTCGAAAAAAACCGGGCGCAGCTTCAGCGACTCCGCCACGGAAGCCATGGTGGCCTTGTAGAGGTTCTTGTCGTTCTCGTGCGCAAATTCCAAAATCTCATTGGCCAGGGCGGGCGACATAAACCCCAGCAGTTCGTGACACGTCATCATGCGTTAAATTACCTTTATCCTTAATTGACCTGTAAGGATGCTTCGGATGGCCCCAGCGTCAAGACTGGAATGAGAGGCGCGCCGGGGATTGGATGAGAGCCCAAAACCCGGGAATTCCCGCTTACGGGGCGCGGAAACGGTAGAAACGGGAGGGGCTGTTCGTCCACGCGGGATCGCTGAAATCAGCCGTGTCGCCATACAGGGTGTTGGTTTGCACTGGAAACCAGGTGGGATTGGCCAGATTGGTGCAGGCTTCCACGACGAACGTAATTCCTGTGGTGCCAGCGATGGTGAAACCGAATTGATTCGTTCGCATGCCAAAACTGGCATCCGTCGTGAGCGGATGCGGATTCCACAATTTGGCCGGACGGCCTGCGAATCCTGAACTCCAACCGGTGGTGCCAGGCAAATAATAGACTGTTACATAATATAAATGGTCAAACATATGTGGATCAACAAAGGGGGCATTACCTTTGAAATAGACACTGGCCAAGCGGGTGCAGCCAGAAAACATCGGCGTTGCAGCAAACCTGACATTTTTGCCAAAAATGACGGTGGTCAAGCTGATACAGTCTTTGAATATCCCAGCTCCAATTTTGGAAACACTGTCAGGAATTATAATGCTTTTCAGGCTCCAACAGCCAGAGAACGCACTGTATGCGATGTTGGTCACGCCGTTTCCTATGAAAACGTTGGTCAGGTTGGCACAATCTGCAAAAACGCTGCCACCAATTATATTAACACTGTCAGGAATCGTGATGCTGGTCATGGAGCCGCATCCAGCGAATGCACTGCTTCCGATGGTGGTAACGCTGTCGGGTATTGTGCAGGGCATCATTAATAGTGGCGGGCATTCAACGAGCGTGGTCAGGCTCTTGTTGAACAAGACTCCGTCTATGCTGCAATAGGAGGGGTTAAAGGCATCGACAGTGATTGCACGCAGTCTTGAGCAGCCAGAGACCACGGGAGCTTCAATGTTTGTCAAACCGCTTGAGATCACAAAGTTGGTCAGTCTGATGCAGGAAGAGAAACAGTTGAATCCAATGCTGGTGACGTTGTTTGGGATCACGCACGAGGTCAAGTTGTAGCAGCCATAGAATGCCCAGTCTCCGAGTTTGGCAACATGGTTGCCCAGAGTAATGTTGGTTAGACTGCCGCAGTATTCAAATGCCCAATCGCCGATACAGGTTACCGGCAGACCATCGATTATGTCGGGAATGGCCACCGCACCACCTTCACCGGTGTATCCCGTAATGGTGATCTCACCACCATTGGTTGTGTAATTGAATTGGGCCTGGAGCGCCATGGGCAAGGACAGCAAAAGTATCAGGAGCAGCAGCAACCTTGTGAAATCCGCAGTTCTTGAAAGCCCGCGCGCGGCGCAGACGGCCTTTGGACGGTCGGCGCTGACAGAATTACCCGGAAATTGTTTTTTACCCATGCTCAACTGATTGCAGGATGCGCAGAGGCGGGTTGGTATTTCAAGTAAATGCGCCGGCTGGGTCATACCACTCCTCACTCCTGAATTCTGTCATTGGCCCAATGCAATTTTTCCAAAAAGGCCGTTCTTCTCATGCCTGCGACAAGCTCTGCCGCTGTCCACTGAGATTGGAGCTGAGGGGTGACGGTATCGGCGAAAGGCCAGATGGATCAGCCGGATGCATGACAAACAAATGCAGCAAACTTAATTTGGCTGGACAATAGGGAAATGCAGATCAAAAGTGGATATGCAATGGATGACCCTGAATACATCTGGTCCCCGCCCCGGACCTCGCCAAAACCGATTCCAACGAACTGAACGAACGTTCCGCCAAAATCTCCTTATGTGGCTCCGACAACCCATTCCTCCCAACCTGATGAAAAATCCAGCCGGACACTTATTTCCAACGCTCGCGTTAATTGGCCTCTCCATGTTCATCGCAAGCGCGGCAGACGTCCTCAAGCCCGACGTCTTCAAGCCGTATGTCGATGCGTTCAATGCCGACGACAATGAACTCTACAAAGAGCTTTATCCCAACGCAGCGGCGTGGGATTTCCTGAAAGAAAATATTCCGCTGCTCGATTGCCCGGATAAGGAGCTCGAAAAAACCTATTACTTCCGCTGGTGGACCTTTCGCAAGCACATCCGGCAGACCCCTGATGGCATCGTGATCACGGAGTTTCTGCCCGACGTGCCGTGGGCGGGAAAATACAACACGATCCCCTGTCCGGCCGGGCATCACTTCTACGAAGGCCGCTGGCTCAAGGACGCGAAGATCCTCGACGATTACGCCGTGTTCTGGTTTCGCAAAGGCGGTGATCCGCGCAAATACAGCTTCTGGGCGGCGGATGCCATGTGGGCGCGATATATGGTCACCGGCAATCCAACATCGGCAAAAGAACTGCTTCCCGATCTGGTGGCCAATTACCAGGAATGGGAGAAAAAGCGCCGCGATCCCAATGGCCACTTCTGGCAGTATGACAATGATGACGGCATGGAGGTGGCCGTGGGCGGCAATGGCTACCGCCCCACGATCAACAGCTACATGTATGGCGATGCCAGGGCACTCGCCAAAATCGCAACCCTGGCCGGCCAGCCCGAGGTTGCCAGAAAATTCGAGGCGGAGGCGGACGGGATCAAACATTTTGTGCAGACGTTTCTGTGGGACAAGGAGGCGCAGTTTTTCAAAATGGTCAGGCGCGGCAACGAGCCGGTCGCGGAACAGGACATGAAGCGGGTGGACGTCCGCGAGGAGATTGGTCTGACGCCCTGGTATTTCAATCTCCCCGATCGCAATTCCGGATATGAGGCGGCGTGGAAGCAAATGACCGATCCCAAGGGCTTCAAGGCACCCTACGGCCCGACCGTCACGGAGCAGCGCCACCCCAAATTCGTCATCAGCTACGAAGGCCATGAGTGCCAGTGGAACGGCCCGAGCTGGCCGATGTCCACCGCCATCACACTCACCGCCATGGCCAATGTGCTGAACAATTACGAGCAAACGGCCATCACCGGCGCGGACTATTTTGAAGCCCTGCAAACGTTCTCAAAAAGCCATCGCCGCACCACTGAGGATGGAAAAACCATTCCCTGGATCGACGAGAACTTGAATCCATTCACGGGGGATTGGATTTCACGCACGCTGCTCCTGCGCCGCAACAGCACGCCAAAGGAGCGCGGCAAGGATTACAATCACTCGACCTTCTGCGACCTCGTCATCACGGGCCTTATCGGCTTGCGCCCGCGCGCCGACGAGGTCGTTGAGATCAATCCGCTGATTCCGCAAGGCACCTGGGATTTCTTCTGCCTCGACCGCGTCCACTACCACGGGAAAACCCTTACGATCCTCTGGGACAAAACTGGAAAAAAATATGGGCGTGGCGCCGGATTTCAAATTTTCGCCGACGGCAGGAAGATCGCCTCAGCGTCCAAGCCGGGCCGCATCACTGCGAAACTTCCGTAATCGACCCCAAGCCATGAATTCTGTCTGTTTGTCCGCCATCTTCGCCTGCTGGCTCGCCGCAACGATGGCGCCTGCGGCCAATGCGCCTGAAGTTCCAGCAACATCCAGGCCGCCGGAAATCGTCACCGATTGCGACACTCCAGATACCTATGGAAGGCTCTGCTTTCCGGGTGGGCGGGTGAAAGCCATCACCTTCAGTTTTGACGACGGGCGCATTTATGATCACCAGCTCGTCGAGATCATGAACCGTTATGGCCTGCGTGGGACCTTTCACCTGGTCAGCGGTCAACTCGACAAGGAGGGGTATGTCAAATCCGAGGACGTGAAGGCCTTATATGCGAATCACGAGGTGGCCTCGCATACGGTAAACCACCCCAACCTGACAAAGTGCAGCGATGAGGAACTACGCCATCAAGTGGTGGACGATTGCAAGGCGCTGGAGGCCCTGGTCGGTTATCCAATACGGGGCCTGGCCTATCCGGGAGGCGAGGGAGACGAGCGTGTCGCCAGGGCGCTTGCGGGTTTTGGCATCCGTTATGCCCGGGTCGTTGGCACGCACGACTGGTTCGCCTATCCCAAGCGCCCTTACTTCTGGGTGACCACCTGCCACATCAATAAAATGAACGAGGATGGCAAAAAACTGATGGGCTTTGAGGCTACCCCGGCCCTGATGGCCATCTGGGGGCATAGCTACGAATTCAACGACAACCACTGCTGGAACCTGATCGAGGAGTTTGGAAAAAATTACGGCAACCGCAAGGACATCTGGTACGCAACGAACATCGAGATGCTCGACTATTACGATGCGGCCAGGAACCTCGTCGTTTCGCCGGATGGCAACACGGTGCAAAACCCGGGAAAAATATCCGTATGGGCTGCCATCCGCGGAAAAACCTACGAGCTAAAACCGGGAGAAATCACAACCATCGCGAAGTAATCTGTTTCACGGGGTGCGCAGACGGTAAATGCGGGCGGGATAATTGTCCCACAAGGGGTCGATGAAATGGAAGGTGCTCCCGTCCAGGGTGGTGGTACCCGCGACGGACCAGGTGGCATTGGCCAGATTGGTGCAGGCTTCCACGACGACGACAAGGTTGCTGTTGCCAATGATGTTGAAGCCAAATTGATTGTTCACCACGCCAACATTGCCATCTCTGGACAACAACACCGGATTCCACAACTGGGTTGGAAAACCGCCAAAGGTATCGCCCCAACCCGTGGCCTCCGGCATGTAATTGACCATGGCGCCTTTGACCCCCACGAACACAGAGGGACCCAGGACGGGAGGGCTGCCGTGGAAATAGAAGCTCTTCAGCCCGACGCAGCGATTGAACGCGGATTCACCCATGCGGACGACGCCATTCCCCATCGTGACAGTGGTCAGATGAGCGCAGCTATAAAACGCCCAATCCGAGATGTTGGTGACGCTGTTGGGGATTTTGATGCTGACCAGCCCGGCGTTGTAGGCGAATGCTCCGATTCCAATGCTGGTGACCGGCAGGTTATTGATTTTCTCCGGTATGGTGACCGCACCATCCGCGCCAATGTAGCGGCTAATGGTAATGGCCCCGCTGTTGGTTGTGTAATTGAATTGCGACTGGGGCGCCAGCGGGTTGCCCAAGGCGGTTGGCCGGTTCCCAAAGCTCAGGGTCCAGCCCGTTGTCCCGGGGATGTGATAGACGGTTGCATTGGTATCCCCGTTGAACACAGACGAACCGATGGTGGGGGTGTTCCCTAAAAAATAGACATTGGTCAGGGCGGTGCAGCCGGCGAAGGCGGAGTTTCCAATGCTGGTGACACTGGCGGGGATTGTGATGCTGCCCAAGTTTGTGCAACCGGCAAAAGTCGAGTTTCCAATGATGCGGACGCTGTTGCCCATCGTGACGCTGACCAGATTGGTGCAGCTATAGAATGCGTTGTTATCGATGTTGGTGACGTTGTTGCCGATCCCGACGCTAAACAGGGTGCATCCATAAAAGGCCCATTCCTCGATGGCCGTGGCGCTGTTGGGCACGGTGACGCTGGTCAGACCGGTGTTATAGGCGAACGCCCAAGTCCCGATGATGTTGACCGGCTGACTGTCGATGACGTCCGGAATGGTCACCGCGGTATTGGTGCCGGTATATCCCGTGATGGTGAGGAGTCCGTTATCGCTCGTATAAGTGAATTGGGCCTGCAGCGCGACCGGCAGCGCCATTAGTACCAATAGAACCAGCGACAGCAATAGCCTGGTGGCGCGGACCGGTCTGATAATACATGCGGAATTTTGATTTTGGCCCATGCCCACCTTGGTGTCAGACACGGGCCGACCTGTCAATTCAGTACGCAGCCGCCCGATGGATTAGTTTCTAAATTTCCAATGGGACGCTTATTCCCATATTGCCAACGCGAGCCCGGCGAGGCAGACTCGCGAGATCGTCCACGTTTTTTATTGCGCATGAGTTCTGCCAGACCATACGACAAGCTCCATCGGCTGACACCGGGCGGTTTGGTGTTTGCGGATGTGCGCAGTCCCGTTGCCACGCCTGAATCGCAGGCTGTATCCAATTGGACCTCAGTAAAATACAAACATATACGCGGAATGTCCCCGCATGGCTCTTTATGAATAAGAAACCCGCCTCAACATTTTTGGCAATTCTGACAACGGCTTTGTCGCTCTCTCAAGGAGTGTCCGCCGCCAACTTCGGCGAAGACACCGCATTTCTGGAAAAGCACACCGACATCATCGTGCTCAAGGACAAGCAGGGCGACGCCAAGGTGGCCGTGGTGCCCGCATGGCAGGGCCGCGTGATGACGAGCGCCGCAGGGGGCGACGCGGGCCTGAGCTACGGCTGGATCAACCGCGAACTCATTGAATCCGGGAAAATACTCCCGCACATGAACGCCTTCGGCGGTGAGGACCGTTTCTGGATGGGGCCGGAAGGCGGCCAATTCTCCATCTTTTTTGAAAAAGGGGTGAAGTTCGATTTCGCCAACTGGTTCACGCCCGCGATCTTCGACACCCTGCCCTTCAAGGTCATCAGCAAATCCACCGACAAGGTTTTGTTTGGCGCCGAGTTTTCCCTGACCAATTACTCGGGAACGAAATTCGATGTCGCCGTCAAACGGGACGTCCGCCTGCTGAATACCGCGACCGCCTGGCGCAATCTGAAAATTTCGCCAATCAAGGACGTGATCCTGGTGGCCTACGAATCCAACAATCGGATCATCAACAACGGCAAGGAAGCCTGGAAAAAGGAAACCGGCCTGCTCTCCGTCTGGATCCTCGGCATGTTCACACCGGGACCCTCCACAACCATTGTCGCGCCCATCAAATCCGGTCCTGAATCAGAGCTTGGCGTGAAGGTGACGTCGGATTATTTCGGCAGCATTCCCGAAGATCGTTTGGTCGTAAAAGACAATGTTGTGTTTCTCTCGGCGGACGGCAAATACCGCAGCAAGATCGGCCTCAATCCCAAACGCAGCAAATCCGTGCTGGGCAGTTACGATGCGGAGCACAAGGTTCTCACAATCGTGCAATTCAACCAGCCCAAGGGCGTGACCGATTATGTGAATTCCCTCTGGAAGCTCCAGGACAACCCCTACGGCGGCGACGCGGCCAACAGCTACAACGACGGCCCGCCCACCCCCGGCGCAAAACCGATGGGGCCGTTCTACGAAATCGAATCCTCCTCTCCCGCGGCGGCGCTGGCTCCGGGCCGAAGTCTCTCCCACATCCATCGCACGATGCATTTGACCGGAGACGAGGCCTCGCTGGATAAAATCTCCAAAGCCGTGCTCGGGGTTTCGCTGGCCGAGATCAAGACCGCATTCGTGAAATAACCATTTAAGAATACTTTCAAGCCCATATCTTTTATGAGCAGCAATAAAAAAAGCATGTTCGTTACGGCCGACGGAAAAAACGTCGTCTTCACCTTCGCGATTGTCAGCTCGCTCTTTCTCCTTTGGGGATTTTGCAACGGGATGATCGACGTGATGGATAAGCATTTCCAGCAGGAGTTGCATTTGACCTTGTCGCAGTCGGCCTGGGTGCAATTCGCCCACTATCTGGGCTACTTCCTGATGTCCCTGCCCGCGGGATTCCTGGCCAGTCGGCTGGGTTATAAGGGCGGCATCATCTCTGGTCTGCTCCTGGTCGCGGTCGGCGGCTTTTGGTTCATTGGCGCCACACAAATCGCCGCCTTCTGGGCCTTCCTGCTGGGCGTCTGCGTCATTGCCTCGGGTCTGACCTTCCTGGAAACCGTGGCCAATCCCTACACCACTGTGCTGGGGGATTCCCGCTTCGCCGCAACCCGCATCAATCTGGCCCAATCCTGCAACGGCGTCGGCTGGATTCTGGGACCCATCGCGGGCAGCATGTATTTTTATTCAAAGGATGCCGCCGGTAACAGCACCGGCAGCCAGACTCTCTATATCCCTTACGTTGCGGTGGCCATTGTGGTCATTGTCCTGGCCGTGATCTTCTACTTTGCCAACGTTCCCGATATCAAGACCGAGGACGACTATCATCTGGACGACACCACGCCCGGGACGTCGCACTCCATCTGGTTGCACCCGCACTTTTCGATGGCTGTGGCCGCACAGTTCTTTTATGTCGCCGCCCAGGCCGGTATCTTCAGCTTTTTCATCAATTACATGACCGTCTCCGCGCAAACCGGCGTCTCGCAGGTCCCGGCCATTCCCGAATCATGGGAATCCGCCATGGCCACGCTGGCCTCCAATTCTGGATTCCTGCAAGGCTGGTTGCAGGGATGGATTGAAGTCGGCAAAGGCGGCGTGCGGCATATCAGCGACAAGGGCGCGGCGAACCTCGCCTCCGTGGCCTTTATTTGTTTCCTGCTGGGACGCATCAGCGGCGCGGCGTTGCTTAAGAAATTCGCGGCGCACAAAGTGTTGTGCCTCTACGGCGTCCTCAATGTGCTGGCCACCCTGCTGGTCTTCTGCAAACTGGGCTGGCTGTCGGTCGCATGCGTTTTCCTGAGCTATTTCTTCATGTCGATCATGTTCCCCACGATCTTTGCCCTGGGCATTTTCGGTCTGGGCGCCCGTGCCAAGAAAGCCTCGGCCTATCTGGTGATGGCGATCATGGGCGGCGCGATTCTGCCCAAGGTTATGGGCGCGGTCGGCGACAAATACGACATCTCCCGTGGTTTCATTGTCCCGATGTTCTGCTTCGCTTTCGTGGCCTTCTACGCCTTTAACTGGTCCAAATACAGCAAGGCTGAATCCATCAACAGCGGGAAGAACTCCGGCAATGGTTCGAAAACCATGCCGGAAGTGAAAATGGCCGGCGGACATTAATCCGTTTTCCGACAGGGACCGTTTCAAAGGAGACGGGCCCTGGGTATTTGCGTCTATGGGATGATCCCAATTACGCCAATACCAAGCCCGCAGGGCAGTAATTTTATGGCCTGGGCTGGAGCGAGTCCGCGAGCGCAGGCCCAGGGCAGGAACGAATCATGAATTATGAGCCCTGTTAAGGGCGAAATATTTCTATGTCTCAATCTCTGGTAAACACCATCGTTCACCTGGTCTTTAGCACCAAAGTTCGGAGACCGCTCCTTCGCGACGAGGAACGCGGACAACTCCACGCCTATATTGCCAGCATTTTGAACAATCACGAGTCGCCGCTCCTCGAAATCAATTCCGTGCGCGACCATGTGCATATCCATTTTGCGCAATCAAAAAACCACGCCCTGGTAAAAATCATCGAGCCGGTGAAATCCTCCGCATCAGGCTGGCTGAAAACAAAAGATGCGTGGTATTCGGATTTCGCATGGCAGGCTGGTTATGGCGCGTTCAGTGTCAGCGCCGCGCATGTGGAGGCAGTGCGAAAATATATCCAGAATCAGGACGAGCATCATAAAACGGAAGATTTCCAAACGGAATACCGCCGGTTTTGCGCCAGGAATGGCAATCCATTGGATGAACGATATGCGTGGGTTTGAAATGGAACAAAAATATCGTGGTGTTGGTGTCCCGGCCTTACAGGCCGTGGGAAATATTTTTGATGTGGCATGACCTGGGCTTTCGCTCGCGGACTCGCTGTAACCCAGACTGCCGCAGATCAGGCTTTCAGCCCTTAATTTTGACTCGGGAGTATCTTTTGCATCCGGATCAAACCATGCAGCCATTTCGCAGACACCACCGCCTGAAGCCCGAAAGGAATGCTCAGGATGGTTCTAATAAACGGATGCGTGGTCAGCCCGTCCAACTGATAGGCCACCTTGTGGAGTGTGACCGGATTGGGATATACTTTGATCTTCCTGAATCCAATCTGCCATCCGCGGAAAGCCGTCCTCCAAGGAGGAGTCGATTCTTCTGTGACATCCATTTTATCGGCCCAGTCTTTGGCAAAATGACTTGAACCATGGAACATCCCTGGCTCGCTGGCCACCAGAACGCCGCCTGGTTTCAGGGCGTTGTAGGCTGATCTCAGGGTTTTTACCTGGTCGCGGCTGTGATGCAACGATCCCGAAAACACGATGGCATCCCATTCGTTGATGGGCAGTTCATCATAATCGAGCACTTTGAATTGTGCCGTCGATGTCTTCTTGTTCCATTTAACCTGCAGACTTCTGGAGGTGTTCAAAACATCTTCGCAAACGTCACCGCCAGTGACTTCGTAACCGCACAGCGACATGAAATGCGAAAGATGGCCATCGGCGCATCCCGCATCGAGAACTTTGCAGGGGGCTTTTGGAAGCAATGAAATTATGGCGGCCGCATTGGTCACCTGCGACATGTCTCCCCAGGGATGATCATGAAGCACATCCTTGTCCGGGTGTATGTTATACCACACAGCCTCTCCGTGCTTATGACTCATAACTTTATTTTTATAATCTGAAGGCCAGGGTGAAAATGTAATTTATTGAAATACAGCTTCGTTCAACAGGCATTACTCTGAAGCAATGGATGGAAAGCCGCTTTTTGACACTCGACACTCAACACTCGCGCGATCGTTAAGATTATTTTCCGGCCTAAATGCATTACTTAATTTTTATCATGCGAAAATCTCAGATCAAGCGGAAACTCGTCCCAGTTTTCGGGCCATCCCGGCACCCATGTTTGCAAGGCCTCGCAGGTCAATTGGCGACTTGGACGATTCAGATTCTGCGACGGCTCGGGATCGTTTGAGGACCAAACCGCACCACCAACCCATGCGATCATTCGAGTGCCTGGTTTGTCTTGGAACAATCCCCAGCGCTCAGAGTCGGCTCAGAACCGATATTGCAGGCTCGTATAGATCAGGTGCGCCGCGTAGTCGTTGTGGCCGCCGGAGGTTTCATCGGTGTAATCGAAGTAACCGTATTTGCAGGTGATCCGCAAATTCTCACGGAGTTTCCGGGTCAGGGTCAGGGTCACACCGTTCTCCCGGGCGCCCGCTCCGTATGGAATATAAGCGGATGGCCCTTCGTAATTATTCGCGCGATAAAAGAAGTAGTGGGCCTGCAGATCGGTCTTGTCATCGATGATGAAGCCCGCGGTGGAACTCAGGTCCCAGTAATTATTCTGCGAATCCAGCACCGCCTGCGTGTATTGGCTCGCAGGAGTGGAGGTCTTGCTCCAGACATAATTGATGCCTCCCTGCCAGAACAGCCGTTTCCAGGGCACCCAGGTGACGTTCTGCCCCAGTATATGCGATTCAACCTCCGAGCTTTGCACATCGCCCAGGCCGGAAATGGAATCCGGCGTGGTGTTGATGCTCGATAGCTGGAAGTCATAGCGCGAGACCAGTGTCACATTGTTGAGCGGGCGCACCGTGACGCGCATGTTGGCATCGTCTGTTTCAAAATTTTGAACCAACAGGTAGGCCGGATAACGTTCCGTGCTGTCATTGGGCGTGTTGTCGATCTGGTGATCGAAATCATTATCCCGCATCTTGTGGTAATACTGGAAATCGACGTTCAATCGGCGCAAGGGATACCAGTTGGCCCCCGCCGTATAGCGCTGAATAAAGCGTTCATCTTTTGTGAAACGCAGAATGGGACCCGACAGACCGCCGCCGCCGTTTTCGCGCAAATCGCCGTCCCCTTCCGTCCAGTCGCCCCGGGCGTAAAACACCCAATTGGTGACCCCGGTATATTTCATCTCAAGCCGCTCGGCCACTTCCAGCAGATTGCGCGCGCTGGCGGCGCCCATTTGCTGGTCGTTCATGATCGAGCCGCCACCGGTTTGAAGAAACGACGACACGCTGTCCAACTCCTGCTTTTCGACACGCAGAGAAGGCACGATGGAAAACGACTTCACCGGAGTCCACATGAGGTTCAGGTTCATGAGGTAATCGTTCAACTGGCTGCCGCCGGTCAGCGCCAGGTAGCCCAGGGAGGTGGCCAGAGGCATGCTGTAGCCGACATCGTAATCCGCCCCGTAAACACGGCTGCCGGACAGGTCCGTGTCCATGGTGGTGAAGGAATAGCCGGAGGAGAAACGCACTTTTTCGTTCAGCCGGGTTTCGGTAAAGGCGTGGACATTGAACAAATCGGACTTCACCCCCTCTTTCTGGGTCATGAATGTCTGGGTGCTTTCTCCGGGCCACTGAACCGATTTCAGGGCGTTATTGTCATCCGTCCTTTCATAGCGCAGGCCGATGCCCAGGTCCGTCTTTTTGATGGTGTATTTCGAATCGATCTGCACGGTGTCCCGCGTCTCATCGAGATCCCAGAACGATGGCGCAATACCGCGCACCGGACCCGCTCCATACGGATGCGCATAGCCCCACGCGGTGGAGTCCTTCTGGCCCTCGCGAAATTGATGACTGTATTTGAGCGTGATGCTCGGATACTTGGGCAGATTCAATCCGGTCTCGATCCACGCCTCGCCCCGGTCCACATGCAGGGCGTCGTCGAACAAATTCATCCACGTGCCGGTTGCGGGGAAAAATCCGCCATTGCCGTCATACCAGGTGCGATATTCGGTGAAACCGCCACGAACGAAACCGAAGTCGGGACGGACCAATTCCATCCGGACGTTGTAATCGTGGTTGTCGAACAAGGCCCGGCCGTCGATTTGGAAAAAGTCCTTTTTCCCGACCTTGGTCTCGTAGTGCATGTCCTCAAGACCGCCAAACGGATCGTCCTTGATCCAGTGCCGCTGGCGAAACGCCGCCCCGTTGCCGTCGGAGATGACCCCGCCTGTGGAAAACTCCATCCAGTTGTTAAACTGCGGCACACCTTCATCGGTGGTTTCGGCGGGCTTTTCAGCCTCGGCGGAATCCTTTTTTTTCTCCGCGTCTGCGGGAGTGGCGGCCGGCTTGGCCTCTGTTGCGTCCGCAGGCTTGGTTTCTGGCGCGGCAGGAGTCTTTGCGCTGTCGGCGGCAGCCGGTTCGGCAGGCGCGGCGGCGGCCGGCTTGGCGGCGTCCGCGGGCTTTTTGGCATCTGCGGCGGCGTCATCAGCGCACGCGCCCAGGGGACTCAGCAAACAGGCGGCCAGACAGAAACGGCTCCACCGCTTGAGGCGCGACCAGAGTGCCGGATGGGGTTGGATGGTTTTCACGTGTTTTCCAAGGGTTAAAACCGCAGCGATGAATTGACTTGGGAACCATGAATGGCCTCATGACAGCCACCCGTCCAACAGGTGCCCTGGGATAACCGCAGCGAATGGTCTGATCCACCGATCAAAATCCGCCCGCCCTGAACCTGCTGGAAATGACACTTAAGACAGAGTGTGCTGTTGCGGCTGGTCAGCATTTTGGCGTTTACCGTTCCATGAGGATCGTGGCAGGTGATGCAGCCCTCCCGCATGGCCTCGTGCTCGAACACGAAAGGCCCGCGCTGTGCCGTATGGCACTTCACACAGGTCTCGTTCTCTGAAAGCAGGGAGGTTCCACCCTCCTTGACCGCCGGGCCCTTGTGCGGGTCATGGCAATCGCCGCAACTCACCTTGCCTTCAGGGACAGGATGATGGTTGGGCAATTCGAACTGGCCCCGCTTGTCCAGATGGCAGTCGAAGCAGTTGTCCGCATTGCGCCGGGGATTGACGATGGTTTGCCGCTGGCTGCCCGAGCGCACCCTGGGCTGGCCGGGGCTGAAGTTTGTGGAGAGTTTGCGCTCACCCGCCGATTCCACATGGAGACTGCCGGGTCCGTGGCAGGACTCGCAGCCCATGTTGAACGCGTTGGTCCCCTGCGCCCGCAATCGCGCATGCGTGGCCGTGGGAAAGTCCCGGGTGATGTTCTCGTGACATTGCGCGC
This sequence comes from Verrucomicrobiia bacterium, assembly GCA_963664225.1. Classification (GTDB taxonomy): domain Bacteria; phylum Verrucomicrobiota; class Verrucomicrobiia; order Limisphaerales; family UBA1319. The sequence goes on along the minus strand of OY760937.1, from coordinate 3,594,851 downwards.
AGGCATCCGAACCCACAAAAGTCGCCCCTGGAATGTTGGGCGGCACCACCACGGTTCGATGCACCGTTTCGCAGGAAACAACCAGAAAAGCCGCTGATGCCACCAGCAGCGCCGATGCCAGAAGACTTTTCCAATTCCTTTTGATTTTCCCCATAAATGTGATTTGTACTGGTTGCGGCACGTCCTGCGCGCAATGCGCCGGAATCATGGCCGCATGCGTCGCGTTAAGTTCTCAGCCCTGAGTCCATTGTTTAATAAAACGGGCGCTAAGGCCTCGCCAATTCGGCCCTGACTTTGTCCTCGGCCACCTTGAGCAAATAATACGAATACCCCGAGTTATGCACGCCATAACTGCCGTCCAGATCGATTAGATACAGGTTAAAGCGCGCATCCTTGATCGGCTGTGTTATGAGCCCCTGCTCGGTGCCGCTGGGACCTGAAAGGGAGCCATCCGGACTCGAGAGCGGACCCGCTGCGGTGTATTCCCAGGCCAACGCTCCGTATTTTGCGCGCAGCGCGGGATTGGACTTGGTTTTGCCCCACTGGTCGAGCAAACCCTTGATCATGTAAATGTGCGCGATGATGTCCGTTTGAACCGTATCCATCGTATCCTGGGGCGAATCATGGCACTCCAAGCAGGTGTCCAGGGTCACCACCCGGGCGGAATGCCCGGTGAGAACCGGATTCTCCACGGTGGGATGATCCACAGTGCGCTGCTGCATGTGGCAATGGGCGCATTGATTGGAAATCTTCCAGTGCGGGGACATAATCGGCTTATTGTTGTTCGTCACGCCGATATTACCCAACAGGATATTGTATTGGGGAGAACCGTGCGGAGGACGCGAGCTGTCCGTCACTTTGGCGCCACGCGCGTTGTGGCATTGGCCGCACATGTTGATTTCCGGATTGTATTGCGAGGCAAAAGTGGCGGCGGTGTTGTAGGAAAAGAAATTGGTCGAGTATTCAGGACTGCGCAGGCGATGGCCGTTGACCGTCGATTTATGAGGCTCGTGACAAATGATGCAATTGATGGCCACCTCGGCGGCTTCTGCAGGCGACGGCAATGGCCGACCATCGATCATGGAGAGGCGCACCGCCCCCGAATGGCAGGGACCGCAGGTATTCATCCGCGCCACGCTGGTGTTGGTATCGGTATTTAAGAAATAGGCCGCCGGCACGGTCGTGACACGAACGTGACCGGACTTCGACCATTCCTCATAGGTCGGATGGTTGACGCCCGAATGGCAGCCGCCGCACAATGTGGAGGCGATCTCCTTGCGCGGAATGGTCAGCGGATCGGCTGGATTGGCGGCGTGATCGGCCGCCGGACCGTGGCAATTCTCGCATTGCACCCCCGCAAACTGCGGCGTGGTGGCCTCATCTTTGAAACCGGTGGAAAGCCCATAACCGACGGTGTGGCACGGCAGACACGACGCGTTGTTCCCCATGCCGATCCTTTTCAGGGATTCCAGCGCAATCGCATGCGTGGTGCCCATCCAGTCCGTATGAACGCTTTTGTGGCAGGTCGTGCAGTTGGTCGCCCCGGCAAAGATCGGCGCCGGACCGGAAATGCGGATCACGCCCATCGCCGGGTTTGGAGCCTGGAAAGTGTTGGACGAAAAATAGGTGGGGCTACCAATCAGTTCCCATTGGCCCGCATGCAGGTTGGTGGTGGCCTCAATCCGATAGGGACCGTTGAAACCGTCCCATGTCATTGTGAAATTCTGCCCCGTCTGGTTCAGGGAAGTGATGATCGGCTGGGGCGGCATCCCGCCTGGGTGAATACCCTTCAAGTGCGTCCCCGTGTCGAAAGCCGACAGGCGGTTTGCGGTCGCGAATAAGAGCGCGCAAATCCACATCAACTGAGGGATTTTGCCCGGATATTTAGGAAATCGTTTCATGCCACCTCTATTGCCCAAGTCTTTGACCCTCCGCCACTTCGATGAAACCACCGCGCGCCCCACGTCCTCTCCTGACGTCGGTTCCATGATTCGATCCGGGACGAATTCGCAATGGGCCCTTCATGATTTCGCTTAGCTTATCATAACCATAAGCAACTTAAAAACACCGATTTTGTTATTTCCTCCTCCTTTTTTGCCATTTCCCGCACGGGGTCATGCTGGAAAGCCCCCTCTCGCAATGACTTCAAACCTGAAACAGCTCGTCCACTGTCAAGCCCAAACCGGGCAGCAGGGCCTCGGTGATCAAGTCCTTCCCCGCAAGAATATATTTGAGAGCCAGACCATACGGGGTGCCGTGATAGATTTCCACGTTGTTATACCGTGGATCTACCATCCACAGCCTCGGCAGGTTGATTTCCTCATAGATCATCTTTTTGATGACCGTGTCGGATTTATGATCGTCCGAGCTGATGATTTCCGCGACCAGCCAGATTTTGCCGGTGGCGGCGGTCACCAGCGACAGATCCGGCCGAACCAGTGTTCCGGCAGCCAGTTGGACGACGGAGCGGGCGGCAAGCAGACGGGACGTGGAAACGGTGGCAAGCCCCGTGGCCACGGTCGCATGCAGCCGCTGGCAAATGACTTCGTGTCGCGGGCTGGGAGGGAGCCGCAGCAGCGTTTCACCATCCACTATTTCCTCGTATGGATCGCTCATGGACGGAGCAGATTACGCAAAAACCGCCCGGTTTGCGAGTCCTTATTTCGCACGATTATTTCCGGCGGACCACACGCCACGACCGTTCCGCCCCCCGCCCCACCCTCCGGTCCCAGATCGATCACCCAATCCGCCTCGGCGATCAAATCCAGGTTGTGCTCGATGACGATGACCGAGTGCCCCGCGTCCAGTAGTCTTTGAAGAACCTCCACCAATTTGACCACATCGGCCCCGTGAAGCCCAATGGTCGGTTCCTCCAGCAAAAACAGGGACGACCCTGCGGCCCCCATGCGGGAACGCGCCCCGGCCGCCTGCTTGAATCCGGAAAGCAGGTGGGTGACCAGTTTGATGCGCTGGGCCTCGCCGCCACTCAGTGTGGGACTGGTCTGGCCCAGTTTCAAATAATGAAGCCCCGTATCGCGCAGCGCCTCAAGCGGACGCCGGATCGCGGGCAGCGCCTGGAAGAAATCAATCGCCTCGGCCACGCTCAAGTCGAGCGTCTGCGCAATGTTCCGTCCGTGAAATTCAATATCCAGCGTTTCGCGGTTGAACCGCGTGCCCGCGCAGGTTTCACAACGCACCAGTGCCGCAGGCAGAAAATTCATTTCCAGTTTGATCACTCCCGCGCCTTCGCACTCGGGACATCGCCCTTGCGCGCTGTTGAATGAAAACCGGCTTGGACTGTAGCCGCGCAACCGCGCCTCGGGCACCTGCGCATACATCTGCCGTATGGCGTCGAAAAAGCCCACATAGGTCGCCGGTATGGAACGAGGCGTGCGTCCGATGGGCGCCTGATCGACTTCATAAACCGCCTTGAGCGCCTCCCATCCATGCAACGTGCCACCCTGGTTGTTTGGAACGGATTTGCCCTTTGCATTCCCGAGTTTCGCCGCCAGCGCCGGAAGCAGGCATTCGCGAGTGAGCGTGCTCTTGCCGGAACCGCTGACGCCGGACACCACCACCAGGCGGTTCAGCGGAAACGCCACAGTCACGTCCTTCAAATTATTCCGCGCCGCTTTTTCAAGCACCAGCCAGCCTGCATAACCAGAACTGCCATCCTTGGAAATCTTCTTCAGCCCTGTCACAGGACGGCGCTCGCCCCGCGCGGGATAAGTCCGCTTGGTCCGCAGGAACTGGCCAGTCAACGATTCCGGGTGGCGCATCAATTCGGCAAGCGTGCCGCTGGCCACGACCTCGCCTCCATGCACGCCCGCGCCGGGTCCCAGGTCGATGATGTGATCGGCCTGGCGCATGGTCGCCTCGTCATGCTCCACCACCACCAGCGAATTCCCACGCGCGCGCAACGCCGCCAGCGTGGCCAGCAATTGCTCGTTGTCCCGCGCGTGCAGGCCAATGGTCGGCTCGTCCAGCACATAGAGCACCCCGCTTAAATTCGATCCCAGTTGCGCCGCCAGCCGGATGCGCTGGGACTCGCCGCTGGACAAGGTCGTCACGCCGCGCCCCAGTTGCAGGTAGCCCAGGCCCACCTCGCGAAGAAATTTCAGCCGCTCGCAGATTTCCGGCAGGATATCCCGCGCCACCGCTGCGGACCGGCCCGTCAACTGCCACTTCCCAAAATACCGCGACGCTTCCTGCACATCCATTGCGGCCAGCAGATCCAGCGTGGGACCGGGGGTCCGACCACCGCGCACGACCGCGTCCAGGCGCACGGCCCGCGCCACGGCATTCAGGCGTCCGCCACCGCATTCCGGGCACGGCTCCCGCTCGCCCTCCTGCCAGCTATACCAGGATTCCTCAATGGACTCGGCGTTCGCGCCCCGCTCCACATCGGGCAGGAAGAAAAGCTCTCCAAAACCGCGACAGCGCGGGCACCACCCACGAGGGGAATTGTAGCTGAGCATCCGGGGATCCAGCGGCTCAAACGAACGGCTGCATTTGGGGCAGGCCCGTTCCGTGGAATGCATCGTGGTCGTCTTGTGATTGTCCAACGCATACACCACACCGCCGCCCAGCTTGAGCGCCTCGTCGATCAACTCCTGCGCCGGGGGGCCCTTGTGGCCGCGCTTGCTCTCCAGAATCCCGGTCACAATCTCCACGTTGTGCTCATGGAAGCGGTCCATCCGCAGCACCTCGCTCGTCGGCAGCATCTTCCCATCCGCCCGGATTTCCGCATAACCGCGTCGCGCCGCCCAGGCCGCCACGTCGGTATGAAAGCCCTTGCGATTCTTGACCACAGGCGCCAGGAGCAGGAGGTCTCCGCGCTTTTTCATTTCCTGGAGCAGCGCGCGGCCCACCGCATCCCGGGTGCGCGCCTCCACGGGCAACTGGCAATCCGGGCAGTAGGTCGTTCCCAAACGCGCGAAAAGCAGCCGCAGAAAATGGTAAATCTCCGTCACGGTGGACACCGTGCTTTTGCCGCCGCCCCGGCTGTTGCGCTGCTCAATGCTCACCGAGGGGGGGATGCCCGAAATCAAATCCACGTCCGGCCGGGGCAGTTGCTCCACGAATTGCCGCGCATAGGCATTCATCGCGTCCAGAAACCGCCGCTGCCCCTCCGCAAACAGCAGATCGAACGCCAGCGTGCTCTTGCCCGAACCGCTGACACCCGTCACCACGACAAATTTGCCGCGCGGGATTTCCAGCGAGATGTTCTTTAAATTGTGCTCGCGCGCCCCGCGAATCACGATCGTGTTATCTTCGGTTAATTCGCTCACAAGAAACCGGCTCATTCGCGGCCGCCTTTTCCACATTGGAACCGGTCGCGCCGCCGCCTACCCTAACCCTGCGCGATCGCCGCCGCAATGGCGTGGCCGACTCGCGCGCAAACAATCTTGCTGGCGGCGTGAGATTCTGACAATCATAAGAGCAGGCAGAACTGCGAGAGACCGCAACTGTCGCCGCAGGCTGTTTGGTGAAACGAATTCGAAAACCAGGCACGAACCGAACCATGGGGGGAGCGTTCTCCAACAATTAAAATTATGCGCGAATTGATCCACGACATCATCAACGACCCGCGCGAGTATTGGCCCATACTGGCCATACTGGGCGCTGTATTGCTTGTTTGGGGCGGCCTCTGCGTGAGCGGTTTGATTTCGATGCGCGCATCCACTCAGAGACGGCGACTTTGGTTTGCGCTCGCCCCGCTCATTTTTGGATTGATGGGAGTTTGCGCCCAGATTCCATTATCGCTGCAGCGCGATGAATTTCAATTCCACTTCGACCTTGGCTGGCTGTTTCTCGTGCCCTTGCTGATGGGTGCCGCTGGTTTTGCCTTTTATTGGAAGTCGAGACAGGTCGTCGTCAAACTGTGATAAGGTCCTTCACGAGCCTTCAGCCCTTTGTTTTGTTGGTCTCGGTTTAACTGTGGCGTTGCTCCAGGTTTATATGCGTTCTCGCCGTTCGCGCTGACGTTCGCTGATTCCAGATTTTCCTGCAGGCATGTACTTTTTTCGGCATAAATAATGTCTTGCTCTGAATGTAATATCATGCGTTTATTCACTTAAATATTACTGGCAATCCGATTTGTTTCCAGTTTTGGCGGTTTAAAGGAATAACGTTGATATGCGCTTCTGACTTAATATGACATTCAAACCAGAATTCAGTCTTGGCGATCTTATTGCTGCAGCCGGTTTCCTGATGGCGGCATTGGGGTTATTTCTCACGCTTTGGCAGCTTTGGCAGGACTCCAAGCGCAAACGTGCAGAATTCATCGTCTCTGTATTTCACAAATATACAGCAGATCCTGAAGCCGCGAAAATGTTTTATTCGATAGACTATGGTCAGTTTAGGTATGGTCCAGAATTTCACAATTCCCCTGAGGAGCGAATGCTTGACCTTCTTCTGAGCTATTTCGAAAAGATAGCAGTACTACATCGTTTGGGTGTAATCACACTCAAAGACTTGAATTTGATTAAATACGAATTCATTCGGATATATCGTAATAATGAAGTTAAAAAATACTTTGAGTACCTTGACAGGCTTCGAACAGGAATCAATATCTCTGGAAAGAACTTTGAAGCATTTCGTAGTGTTGCTGCTTTGTTAGACGCTCCAGAGAATCGGCGATAAACGTTTCAGCAATAATTCAAACGGAGGGCAAATGTGCCTTTCTCTCAGTAAAAGGAGTTCTTGAAAATCGCCTTTTCCTTGTGGCACTTCATTTTTCAAGTGCTTTTGACTGCTGCCTCAGCAAGTAGATTATCTCTCTCGATTGCAACTGCTGATATGTTTTCATTGGATTCGACTCGGGCCGTTTTTTTCCTCCGCGATAAAATATTCGTTTTTTTCGGAACGTTCCCTAGAATCGCTGACAATCGTGGCTTGAGAGCGGACGATTTTTCCGGAACGACCGGTTTCCGCCCCCACGCCTCGAGGATCGATCATGAATATTTTACAGGAATTGGAATGGCGCGGATTATTGATGGATTGCACGGACATGCCCGGTCTGGCCAAGCGGCTGGAGAAGGGTCCGATCACCCTGTACTGTGGATTTGACCCCACTGCGGACAGCCTCCATGTGGGCAATCTCGTGCCGTTGCTGACGCTGCGCCGCTTCCAATTGTGCGGCCACCTGCCGATTGCGCTCGCCGGTGGAGCCACCGGGTTGATTGGCGATCCCAGCGGCAAAACGACCGAGCGCCAGTTGCTCAATCGCGAAACGCTCACCGGCAACATCGCGTGCGTGAAGAACCAGTTGCGCCGCCTGCTGGAATTCGACCGCCCCGGCAATCCCGCCCGCCTGCACGACAACGCCGACTGGTTTGCGCCGATCACGTTCCTGGATTTTCTCCGCGACGTTGGCAAATATTTCACGGTCAACATGATGATCGCCAAGGAGAGCGTGCGCGCCCGCATGGAGGATCGCGAGGTCGGCATCAGCTACACCGAGTTCAGCTACATGCTGCTCCAGGCCTACGATTTCTGCCACCAATGCGGGGCGTTCGATTGCGAACTCCAGATCGGCGGCAGCGACCAATGGGGCAACATCACCGCTGGCATCGATTTGTGCCGCAAAAAACTCAACCGCCAGGCCTACGGACTCACCGTGCCGTTGATCACCAATGCCGACGGCTCGAAGTTCGGCAAATCCGTCGCGGGCGCCATCTGGCTCGATCCGGCGAAAACCAGCGTCTATCGTTTTTACCAGTTCTGGATTCGCACCGACGACCGGGACGTGATCAAGCTGCTCAAGTTTTTCACCTTCCTGCCGAAGGAACAGATCGACGACCTGGCCGCGCAACACGCGCAGAAACCCGAGGCCCGCGCCGCCCACAAGGCCCTGGCTCGCGAGGTCACCACGCTCATTCATGGCGAGGCCGCATTGGCCGACGCCGTGCGTGCCAGTGAAATTCTTTTCGGCGGCGAATTGACCGGTGTGTCCGAGGCCACCTTCAACGATGTCGCCGGTGAAGTCCCCACGAAGTCATTGGACGCCACGCCGCTGGAGGGTGCGGGAACGCCGATTGGCGACCTGTTGGTGCTTTCCGGCTTGTGCCAGTCCAAGGGCCAGGCCCGCAAGGATGTCGAGGGCGGCGGCATTTATCTGAACAATACCCGCGTGGAGGGAACTCATCGCAACGTCACCTCTGCGGATTTGCTTTTCGGCAAACACCTGTTGTTGCGCAAAGGCAAAAGAAATTACGTCGTGCTCAGTCGGTAATCCGAATTTTTCCAGTGCGCGCAAAAACAAATCCGGCTCATTTGGAATTTGGCTTTGCCGACACTGTGTCGGTGGAACCGGGGAAACCGAAGTTGGGCAAGCGGTCGCAAGCGGCCGCGGCGGCGCGCGCGCCCCAAAAAACGCACGCGTCAATCGAGGCCGCGATCGAGTCCGAACTGGCGGCCTTCTGTGAGTTTGGCAAGCCCACCCAGATTCTGACCACCCCAAGCGTGATGTCGGATGGCACAAAGCGCGACGTGCCGACCTACGTCAATGAGTTCTGGACCGCCGTACAGCGCGCCGCGAACAGCCTCCACGAAGTTTCCTATCGGGCCTGTTTCAAGCCCCAGTTGCCCCGGTTTTTCATTGAGCGTTTCACGAGTCCCGGCGACCGTGTCTATGATCCCTTCATGGGCCGGGGCACCACGCTCATCGAGGCGGCGCTGCTGGGCCGCGAACCCCTCGGCTGCGATGTCAATCCCTTGAGTGTCACTTTGACCCGTCCACGTTTGTGTCCCCCTTCGGAGAAGGAGGTTTCTGAACGGATCGCGCAGATCGATTTTTCCAGGGCCAAAGAGTGGCGCGAAGACCTGCTCGTGTTCTATCACCCGGACACGTTGAGGGAAATCATCGCCCTTAAGGAATACCTGCTGGACCGCAAGGCGCGGAACCTCACGGACTCCGTGGACCATTGGATTGCCATGGTCGCCCTCAACCGCCTCACAGGCCATTCCGCCGGTTTTTTCAGCGTCTATACGCTGCCGCCCAATCAGGCCGTCTCCATCAAGTCCCAGACGCGCATCAATATGCGCCGCAATCAGACGCCACCGAGGCGGATGGTGCCGACGATCATACTCAAGAAATCCCGGCAGCTTATGGCTGAACTGAATGAGGGAACGCGCGCAACCCTTGCCCGCGCGTCGAAGCAATCCATGCTCCTGACCCAATCCTGCGCGGCGACTCCTGAAATCCCCTCCGGCTCTGTGAACCTCGTAGTCACTTCGCCGCCGTTTCTCGATATCGTCAACTATGCGGGCGACAACTGGCTGCGCTGCTGGTTTCTGGGAATCGATCTGGAAGGCGTGCATCTGACAGTGCCCAAGAAACTCGACGTGTGGCGCGAGGCCATGACCGCCGTGTTCAAGGAACTGGCCCGCGTGCTCCATCCAAAGGGCCATATCGCCTTCGAAGTGGGGGAGGTCCATGCCGGAGCCACGCGCCTCGAAGATGCCGTCCTCGAATGCGGCATCGCGGCAGGGCTGCATCCGAGGCTGGTCCTGATCAACTCCCAGATCTTCACCAAAACAGCCAACTGCTGGGGCGTGGATAATAACGCCCGCGGCACAAACACCAACCGCATCGTCCTGTTTTCCAAATAGCCTGGCAGAGGCAGTGGAACCTGCCTGGATATGGAACTGGATTCCAACGGCGCCTTGCTTGATGTCATGGAGGGGCGATGATTCTTGATTCTGTAAACCACGAACGGAGCCTCTTTCCCCCAAAACAACCCGTTCCATTGGGTTCATCCGCTTCCTAATGGGCAATGTGTTGCACGCAGGGTTCCGCTGACGGTGCAACTATTGCGCAAAAGCGGCTTTCCAGCTCCCAGCGGCCAAAATCGAAAAACCTCACAATAATTCATATCTTGTTATATACTAGGCCTATACACAGTATATCCGACCTCTGGCACGCCCCCTGCATATTGTGTTCGCGGTTGATAAAACAATCAGCCAGTTAAGTAACAAACATAAAACATACATTTATGAGCGACAACAATACGAACAACGCCGGTCAGAATTCCTCGAACCAACAGACCCAGCCTCAGTCGGCTGCACCTGCCGGTCAGAAACCCCAAGGTCAGGGCAAGAAGAACAAGGGCATCCGTAAGTAATTAAGCCTCTTGTTTTGCGAATACGTTTGCAGGCCGCTATCATTCAATGAGATGCGGCCCGTCATAGGTCAAACGTAGGTATTCCATAGCATTCGATTTAGAATCCATTAGTGCGCGGTACATCGAAATCAGCAGTTCGATGCATTCCGCGCATTTTTTTGTCTGAATTTTGAAAACGGTGAAAGATTTAACCACAAAGAGCGCAAAGACCACATAGATAGGAACTTGCGCACGCGCAACTTGCCTCGATCACTCCACTGGTTTGTAGCGCTTTCCTGCTGTCAAAAACCTCTATAAACCCTCTGCAACCCTCTTTCTATGAGTTCTTTGCGCTCTTTGCGGTTAAATCTCTTACCGGTTAATATTCACTTGCGGTCATCCCCTGATCAAATCGATGATCCATGTGAGCCATGATGCGCATTGGAGGGCGGAACGATCGAATCCAGCAGGGCAAACATATCCTCCGGTTGGCGACATTCGCACAGTCCTGAGAGCAAATCATCCTCCTGGGCAAATCGCGACAGGCTGGACAGCAGGTTCAGATAGACCTGGGTTTCAGACAACGGAACCGCCAGCAGCACGACCACCCGCGCCAATGGGCTGCGGGGCGACCCCCAGGGGACTCCTTCGGCGGAAATTCCAACCGCAAACGATAACGTATTCACGCCATGGCCCCGCGCGTGGGGAAATACCACTCCCCGCTCCGGCGTGCTGTGCAGCATATACTCCCGTTCCACAACCGCCTGGAAAAACGCCAGGGAATCGTCAATCCGCCCCGCCAGATAGAGCCGTTTGCTGAGTTCCTTGATGGCCCCCATGTGGTCCGTGCTCAAAAGCCTCGGCACCAATAGCTTGGTTTCTGTGAATTTACCCAGAGTCATGGTTTTATCCCGTTCTTATGAATTTCCCGATTCAAACGAGAAATTCCACTTCCTGACTATAGCAGTCTGCGCACCATGCAGGCGTCGTATTTGTAAAAGTCTCATTATAAGTTATTTACAAAATACACGACCCGCGTTTCTTCGGTGCTGTTCATGAATTGGCGCAATTATTGCACAGAAAGGCGTTTTTTGAGCGACCCTTCCAAAACCGCCCTTCCCGTAGGGGGTTTCCTGCCGCCTGGTTCATGGATAATGGATTACGGCGTCTCATCTTTTGGCTCTGGTTCGGCGGCAGCGGGTTCCGCGCCAGGCAGCAACCCGTAGCGTTTGAGTTTGTATTGCAGCGTTCGGCGGCTGATTCCCAATGACTTGGCGGCCTCCTCGCGATTCGACGAAACATGCACCAGCGTCTGCCGGATCAATTCCTTCTCCGCCTCCTCCAGCGGCATTCCGGCGCGGATGCGAAATTCGTTTTGCGCGGTGACCGATTGCCGGATCGGCTCGGGCAGGTCCGCGGCCTCAATGACCTTGTGATGCACGGTGATGATCAGGCGTTCCGCGATATTGCGCAATTCACGTACATTTCCCGGCCAGCGGTAGCGCTGGCAAACCTGCGCGGCTTCCGACGAGAGACTGGGATGGGTGCGATGGTGTTTCGCCGCAAATTGCTGGAGAAAATGCACCAGCAACAGGGGAATATCCTCGGCGCGTTCCCGCAAAGGCGGCAGTTCGATGGGCACCACATGGAGCCGGTAGAACAAGTCCTCGCGAAATTTTCCCTCCTGCACGGATTGAGACAGGTTTTTGTTGGAGGCGGTGACAATGCGCACGTTGGTCTGCGTGGATTCGCTGCTGCCGACCATGCGGAAGGCCCCTTCCTCGAGCACCCGCAGCAGATCGCCCTGACCCTTGGCGGGCATGTCGGCCACTTCGTCCAGAAACAGCGTGCCGCCCTCGGCCATCTGAAAGCGCCCCGCGCGCGTGGTGTAGGCGCCCGTGAAAGCCCCTTTGACATGCCCGAACAATTCGCTTTCGAGCAGCTGCTCGGGCAGCGCGGCGCAATTGACCGATATGAACGGCTTGCTGTGACGCGGGCTTTTGCTGTGAATCGCGCGGGCCACCAATTCCTTGCCCGTGCCGCTTTCTCCATGGATCAACACCGTGACATCGCTGGACGCCACCTCGTCAATGAGCCGGGTCACGGCCAGCATCGGTTCGCTCGTGCCGATCAACAGGCTCGACGCGCTCTTTTTCTGCAGCCGCTGGCGCAACTCCTTGTTCTCGACCATCAACGACTGAAATTCGAGCGCCTGCTTCACGACCGCCCGCAGCCGGCGCAAGTCCAGCGGCTTGGGCAGGTAATCGTAAGCGCCCAGTTTCATCGCTTCCACGGCGGTAGTCACCGTTCCATAAGCGGTCATCAGAATGACGATCGCCTCCGGGTTTGTGGCCTTGACGCGCTCGAGCAATTCCACCCCCGTGCAACCCGGCATGCGCACATCCGCAATAATCAGGTGGAAGCCGCCTTGTTGAGCCAGCTTCAATGCCGACTCCCCGTCCTGAGCCGTGGTGACCTGGTAACCCTCGCGTTCGAGCGCCTCGCAAATGCCCAGCCCCAGGCCGGGTTCGTCATCGGCCACCAGAATGCTTGGTTTGGTTTGTTGCGTTAATTGCATGAAATCATGGGAAAGGATCGGCGTTTGAAGCCGCCGTCAGGGTTTGTTCGCGCCGGGTTGAACGGGCAGTGTAATCGTAAAAACCGAACCGTGATCCGCCTGGCTCGTCACCGTGAGCGTGCCCGTGTGCGCCAGCACGATCTGCTGCGTGATCCACAATCCCAGGCCGCTGCCCTGGCTTTTCGTGGTGAAATAAGGTTCAAAAATGCGCGCCTGATCTGCCGCCGGAATTCCCGGACCGTCGTCCGAGATTTCCACGACTTGTTCCGTTGCGGAGAGCAGGCGCGTCCGCAGCCACACATGGCCCCGGGCGGGCGCGGCCTGGAGGGCGTTAATGACCAGATTGATCAGCGCCTGGCTGAGCTGGACCGAATCAGCCGTGATTTTGGGAAGATCCTCCGCCATTTCCACCTCCAAATGCACCTTGCGCTCCTCGGCGTCCGGACCGAGCAAATCGCGGGTCTGCAGAATCAGGTCGTTGAGCGACAGCGGCGCCAGTTCCAGGTCCGAGGGCCCGGCCAGTTGGAGAAAGCGTGTCACAATATTCTCCAGACGACGCAGTTCTCCATGAATGATCTGGAAACGGTCGAGAATGGGCTTGGGCAGCGCCGTCTGAGCCGCGCCCACCGCCAGATCCTCCTCCAAAAGCTGCACATGAATATCCAGCGAACTGAGGGGATTGCGAATCTCATGGGCCAGGTGCGAAAGCAGTCGGGCCAGGAGATTTCGCTTTTCCTCCTGTACCGCAGACTGCGTGACCTGCTCTGAAAGGGTGTCGCTCATGGGTTCCTGACGATCCGGGACATAGTAGAACCACTCCGCGTCCCTTCGCAAGCGCGGGAAAAGCAGGACCCGAGGGCTGTTTCCAATGGTCTCGCGGATTTAAAATCTGAAAGAGAAAACACCATCAGCACGGCCCGCCCTGCCGCACTATTCACCTGTCACATCCATTCGATCCGCACCCACCGGCTCAGGATCGCCATTTCACCCGACTTGCGGCGTATCCCCAGACCATGCCCATCACCAGACCGGCAGCGTGGACCGTATTGGCCACGCCACCCACAAGTCCGAGCAGGCAGGCGATAAACCAGATCAACATGGCTCCCACCGTCGTGGGATGCAGAAAATAACCCGAGGTCAGATCGTATTTGCCACGGATCCAAATGTATCCCAGCAACCCGTAAACCACGCCGGACAACCCGCCGAAAATTGGGTTAGCCACCAAATACTGGGCAAGGTTCGAGACGATGGCGATCACTGTCAATTGCAAAGCGAGGAATCGGCTGCCCTGCCGGGATTCAACCATGCCGCCCAGGTCCATCATCCACATCACATTGAAAATAATGTGCAGATATCCGAAGTGCACGAAGATGGGCGTGACCAATCTCCAAATCTGTCCCTGCTGGATTTCTGTCAACCCCCGCAACCGGTCCATTCCGAAAACCGAAATGGGGTTATCCGTGATAAAGAACCAGTTGATTTCAGGTCGGCCCAGCTTCAATAAAATGAAGGCGATGGCGGAGATCACCACGCACAGAATGGTGATCGGCCCCGCGCTGTGACCCATCATGCTGGATCGGAGTTCGCCCCGGGTGTGAACCCTGTCCCTATAATTCGTGTTGGCCCGGGATTGTGCCGCGCGCAATTGGGCCGCTTTGGCCGCCACCTCCACGGGGTCCGCGGCGACGGTTTTTTCCTGAAAGGATTTGAGCAACTGTCCGGCCTGGGCCAGTTGGTCTTCTTCATGAACCCACACGGCCCATTGCGGACCGTCCTCCTCGATCTGGTTCTCGATACCCTCCACCAAAAGCAAATTGCTTAGTGCCTGAGCCTCTGCCTGATGCTCGATGTAGCCGATTTTTCGCATGATTAAACCGTCTGCTTTTTAGGGCCGACGCAAGCGTAAACTACGCGCCACCCCCCCCGTGAAGCAAGCGCCTTTGACTCCTCCCAAATCCAGGATCAATCGCAACCGCGACCGTTTCCATGGGCCATCGGGAATTTTGCGGTTCGGGCGTAAGACGCACTTTACCCCGCTTAAAAACAAGAAATCTCCAATAGAATCAAGGGTGTGGAGCTCATTTTGAATTTCAACAAAATGGCTACAGCTTGATTCCGAGCAGATTCAGGATTTCCTGCTGCTGTTCGTTGGGCTGAGAGATTTGCTCAAAGTGCACGCCGCCCACGCTGACTTGTTGTTTGCGGATGCCGCGCAAATGCTCAATCACATTTTCCATGGTCCATTGACGTTTCTTTCCCTTGCCATCCTTTTCAAAGAGCGGCTGCAATCGTTGCTTCATGTGCCAGTAAACGTAATAGGCGAGCATGCATAAAAACACATGGCTGCGGATGCGATCATCCTTTTTGTGATACACCGGCCGAATCTCCAGGGCCACGGTCTTGAGGGTGCGGAAGGCCTGCTCGACAAAGGTGAGGCTTTTGTAGGTGGCCACTACTTGGGCCGTCTTCATCTGGCTTTCCGTCACGGTGGTGGTAATAATGTAACAGCCGTCCAGCAGTTGTTCCTGCCCGATGGCTTCCTGCTTCAAATGGTATTCCAGCCGCCCCTCTTTAACCTCCCAGTGGATGAATTTACCCATTTTGTATTTTTCCAGCAGCCGCCCCACCTGGGAACCGAGTTTCTCAGGGGTCCTTTTTTTCTTGGGCTCGACGAGCTTGTCCATACCCTGGCGGGTGAGCTCGAGCAACCGTTGGCGGGTGGCCGTTTCCCGGGCCTGAGTGTCTGGATTGCGGCAGAGACAATAGCGCTGGCCGGGCTTGTCCGGGTCGGTCACCTCGGCGATCTTCTTTTCGTCGAACAATTCGAGTTGGATGACTTTGCGCTCCAGCAGTTCGAACATCTGCCGATGGGTCAGCGCGCTGAGCGTGTGCAGTCCCTGGACCTTTTCAAGCTTCTGCGCGTTGGCCTGGGTGATCATGCCCCGGTCGCCCACGAAGGTCACCTCGCTCAAACCGTATTCACGGCGCAGCTCCTGGATTTTATCGATCACCGTCTGGGCATCCTGCGTGTTGCCCGCAAAGAGTTCGATGCCCACCGGACAGCCCCGCTCGTCGCAGAGCAAACCCAGGACCACCTGCTCGTGTCCGCTCTTGCAGTCCCGGTTGTAGCCGAAAAGCACGACGTCGCTTTGCTCGTAGGCCCCCTCAAAATAGCTGCTGGTGATGTCGTAGAGCACGACATGGCCATTGCGCAGATGTTTTTTGGCCAGGGCTTTTTGAATGGCCTCCTGGCGCTCCAGCAACCGGTCCATCGGCCGGTAGCAGTGGTCTTCAACATCCACCTCGCCAGTGACCCCGCAGATCTCCCACAGAGCGCTGTTTTTGGTCTGGTGGGACAGGGCCAGTTTGCTGCCCGCATAAACCACCCGGCCAGCAATCATGGCCAGGCAATCCCGGACCCACGGCTCGTTGCGGGAGTAAAGAATGGTGTCCAAACCCAATTGGCGGGCCGTTTCCACAACGGCATGGCTGGCCCCGTATTCCCTGGAATCGGTGCATTGGAAGGCGTTGGGATCCTCCTTGGGGACGACCTTGCCCTGAAAGGCGGCCTGGATCAGCTTGAGCTGGTCCAGGGACACGCCGGTGATGCGCCCGTGCTGGGTGTGTTTGACAGCTTGGGTGTCGGAGTCGCGGTAGGAAGAGCGGATCAGGCCGATGGGATTGGCCCTGTGGCTTTGGATTTCGAGGTGGAAACGCTTGCCGGACTTCATAATGGCCACATAATACGTTACGCGCGTTTTATAGTCAAATATAATATCGATATATGTATGGCTACATATGAACTATTACATTCCCCCTCAATCCCTTGCGTTTAAAGGCGATAAGCCCGATTGGCGGCTAATTTAAGGGGGTAAAGTGCGGTAAGACAAAATTCTTCTGCAAAAGTGAGAAGACCGATAAATCCGCGGGGCGTTCATGAATGCTGCGGTTTCGCATTGCCCCCGCGCGGGAAAGGATATCCCCTCGCCCCCGACAGAGGGAAAGGGTGAGGGAGTTTTTTGTTCGATCACAGGTCTTTTGCGACATCCGCCACCGTGGTAATCCCGCTTCCATCCTTGCCGATGAACTGATGTCGTAGCTCGACCTCCCATTTACGAAAGTCCGCTGCTTCTGGATTCGTTTTGTATAATTCTATGAGTTTGTTCTTCGCCTCGGCTGCGAGAAGGATTCCCCCGGCTTTTCCACCGGAATTCAACTCGGGGCGAAGCGCCATGCCGGTTTGTCCATCCAGTAGGCGGACAGGTTGGTGTCTTCCTGGACGTCAATGCGGGGCATCTTTTTGAAGTGGTATTTGTCTTTCAGCCGTTCGTAGGTCATTTCGCCGATTTGGATTTTTCCGGCTTCACCCGCAGTGGCCAGTCGATAGGCGAGATTGACGGTTTCACCCCAGAGATCGTAAACGAACTTTTTGCGGCCAATCACCCCGGCGATGAGCGATCCGGAGCTGATCCCGATGCGCACCAGGAAGGAGGTGTTGTACTGGCGGTTGAACTGCCCGATTTCCTCCTGCATTTTGAGGGCCAATTCGGCAATGGCCTCGGCATTGTTCGGCAGTGGCGAGGGGACCCCTCCGGCCACCATGTAGAGGCCGCCGTTGGTTTTGATTTTTTCCACGCCGAATTTTTCCGTTAATTGATCGAAGGTGGAGAAAATCTCGTTTAACAGGAAGACGACCTGTTCCGGATCAACATGCTTCAGGAGCGCGTTGAAACCGACCAGATCGGCCACGAGCACGGTGGCGTCCGGAATGTAATCGGCGATGTTGAGTTCGCCGTTCTTCATCCGTTCGGCGATGGGTTTGGGAAGGACGTTCAGCAGCAGCCGTTCGGATTTTTCCTGCTCGGCCTGGAGCTGGGTATGAAGCTGGGTGGTGTAAACCGCGTTTCGAACCCGTAGGATCACGTCTTGAATATCGATCGGCTTGGTAAGGAAGTCGTTCGCGCCTGCGGCAATGCCCATCATCCGTTCCTTGCGTTCAGACAATGCCGTCACCATGAGGATGGGGACGTGGGCCGTCTTCCCGGCGCCTTTTAACCGGCGGCAGACTTCGAAGCCGTCCATTTCGGGCATCATCAGGTCAAGGAGGATGACGTCGGGCCTATTTTGCGCCACTTTCTCCAGCGCCATGGTTCCGTTTTCCGCCTCCGCCACTTCGAAGCCGTGGGCCTCCAAAAGATCGCGCAGAAGCCCCCGGTTTTGCTCTTCGTCATCCACCACCAGGACAGATCCCTTGGAAGGCGGCCCCGGTTTGGCGGTCAATTTGGTGTTTTGAGTTTCGCTTTGCATACATGTTCCAGGGATTACGGGTTGTTTTGGCGCGAATTTGCCCCCGGAATGAATTTGGCGATCGTATCGACGAAGGTCCGGGTGTTGATGGGTTTGGTCAGATAACCGTCGCAGCCGGCTTCGAGCGCTGTGGCCTCATCGCCCTTCATCGCGTGGGCGGTCAGGCCCACCACAATCAGGTGGCGCGTGGCTGGATCGGCTTTAAGGCTTCGCGTGGCGGACAAGCCGTCCGTATCCGGCAAACCGAAATCCATTAGCACCAGATCCGGCAGAAGTTCGCGCGCCATGCGCAGCCCCTCCTGGGCCGTGGCCGCCGACCAGACCTTGAAGCCTCCGGCTTCGAGCAGATCGGCGACCAGTTCCAGATTCAAAAGGTTATCCTCAATGATGAGCACACGGCGGGCGTTCATGGCTTGCCTCCGGGTCGATGCGTGTTGTCCTTTGTTTTCTCCAAGTGTTCCAGCCCGGCGAACAGCGTTTGCTGCTCCGTATTCGAAGTCACCGCCTGCACATGGGCGGCCAGGCTTTGCCGCTCGTCCCCGATTGCGGTGGTTGGAATCACGAACGTAAAGGTGCTTCCCTTGCCTTCAATGCCGTCGCTCTCCACCCGGATTTGCCCGCCATGCAATTCGACCAGGCGTTTGGTCAGGGCCAGGCCCAGACCGGTGCCCTGCTGCTTGCGTCCGTAGGACGAGTCCACCTGCTCGAATTCCACGAAAACTCGCTGATGGTCGCGCGGTTGAATTCCGATACCGGTGTCCGAAACAGCGACCTTCAGGCATTCGCCGGTGACCCCGTTTGAGGAGCCTGTTGTTCCCCGGGAGGCGGCTTCGCCCTCAAGGGCGGCGGCCACCGTCACTCTTCCGCCGTCCGGCGTGAACTTGATGGCGTTGCTGAGCAGGTTGTACATGATCTGCTTGAATTTCGCCTCGTCCGCAAACTGGTGTGGAAGGTCGGGTGGAACCTCGAAACCCAGATGGATGTTCTTTTTTTGGGCCAGAGTTTTGACAATCGATTCCACGTCCCGCAACGATTTGGCCACGTCGAACTTGTCCCGCACCAGTTCGACACGCCCGGCCTCCACCTTGGACAGATCCAGGATATCGTTGATGAGCTGGAGCAAATGGCGTCCGCTATTGAGAATGTTATTGCTGTATTTGAGCTGCCGGTCGTTCAGATCCCCGAAAGTCTTGTCGGCGAGAATTTCTGAAAAACCGATGATGGCATTGAGCGGCGTGCGCAGTTCGTGGCTCATGTTGGCCAGGAAATGCGTCTTGGCCCGGTTGGCCGATTCGGCGGCATCCCTGGCCTGGTGTACGGCTGCCTCCGCCTGCCGTCGGCGTGTGATGTCCAGAAAAATGCCGTCGGCACACAGAATCCCGTCATGCAGTCGCGCGGTCTGAGACCGATCATGGAGCCAGACCCACTGACCGTCCTTGTGGCGGAAGCGGTATTCCACGTCGAACTTCTCGCCTTTATCGAAGAGTTCCTGGTAGGCCTGGGCGACATGCGCGCGTTCTTCAGGATGGATGCAATCCAGCCAGAGCTGCCGCCCCGCCTCCTGGAGTTCCACTGAATTGTATCCGAGCAGCTTGACGACGTTGTCACTGATGTAAATGAGATCGCGATTTTCTGTGGCGGTCCAGACCACATCCGGGATGTTGTCGATGAGCGAGTGAAACTTTTCCTCGCTCGCCCGCAATGCCTTTTCGGCGTTTTTGGCCTGCGTGACGTCCTGGATCACCGCTTGAAATTCGAGGGTCTCGCCCTTCTCTGAAAAAAGCCGGCGGATTCTGTATTGGTGCCACACCTCCAGGCCATCCGAACCGTGCAGGCGATGGTCGAACGAAACCATGGGCTCTTCCCGGGGCAGCGAGTTGATGTAGCTCAGAGGTATGGCGGCATCCTCTTCGGAAAGGGTCTGGAAGAAGTTCGTGGCGATCAGCTCTTCGCTCTTTTTGCCATGGAAGCGGCAGAAAGCGGGATTGACCAGTGTGAGCGTGCCATCCGGTTTGAAGCGGCAAATCAAATCCGTTTGGTCCTCCACCACCGCGCGGAAACGTTTTTCGCTTTCTGAAACCGCCCGCTCCGCAAGCCGGCGCTCGGCCGCCGCAGCCGCGAGCAACAGGTTGGTCACGGCCAGCATGCCGATGTAGCTGCCCATGATCATCAGGCTGTCCCGTTCCGTGCCGGCCATGAATGGACCCGTCCCATTATGCAGTGCATAGATGGCGAGGGCGGAAACCACCAGCGTTCCGGTGGTGGCCCCCCGCTGGCCAAACCGCAAGGCGCCCCAGACGAGGAATGGAAAAGGCAGGTAGGCCAGTGGATAGTTTTGAATTCCATAGACAAACCAGGAATTGAAGGAAATCAAAGTCCCGCACACCAGGCCCAAGGTGCAAATGGCCGCTTCGAGCATCAGCCTGGAAGTCCAGCGGATGGTGGACGTCGTGGCCCAGGCGAGGATGAACGGCGCGATGACCAATGCCGCCAGGGCGTTCGGCACCCACCAGGCCAGGGTGGTGGGAAACAAATCGTCCCAAGACACCGTGCCGGCATACGCAAGGCTCAGGACATTGAACGCGGCATTGACGGTGGTGCCGATAAAACACGCCAGCCCGATATACCCGGTCACGTCGCGTGTGCGCTCCATCGCATTGTCAAACGCGATCAACCCTTTGAGCAGATAGGCGCAGACGATGGCGCCCATGGTGTTGCCGATTGCCGTTCCCAGGGTGAAGAAGCCCAACGGCGTTCCGTTCATGAATGAAAACAGGACCGCGCCCACCGCCACTCCCGGCCAAAACCGGTAACCAAACAACAGGATTGCCGCCAGGGCGATGCCCGCCGGCGGCCAGACCAGCACCATGCTGCCGGAAAGAAACGACGCCGACTTCCCGAGCAGCCCGCCAATGAAGTAAAAGGCGATCAGGATGACCACCCGGGTGAATGTCGTCAGATTTCCGTTTCCGATTAGTTTTGCCATCGCACCCTTCCAAGCCTTTGTTCCGAAACGTATTGTTTGCTGGCTCCAGACAATTCCAGCACGTTGTTCAAAATAACTGAACGTCCGGCGGTTAAGGCCTATTGGGTACTCTGGCTTACCGCCCGTGCGCCGTCAATGCCGCATGGAGGACCGCCGGGGCCCAAGTGTGCAGGACATTAACCTTCGGCAATTGCGTCATCGCGTCCGAAACTGGTCGTGGCGGGGATTCCGCGGAAAGAAGGGGAGAGACTTTACGGCATTGAAAACAAACCGGGTTTCAGGAAAACGAATTCAATGTGGTTTGGTGGAATGGCGGCTTTCGAAACCAGCCATGAACCAAACTTCGGGTCGGCGCCGAATACTAAATGGCCATTGTTTTATCCTTGGGCATGCAGATCCACAAAACCAGGTAGAGTAACAAGCCGACGCCGAAGGCCAGCAGGGAGAAGAGAAAGGCAACGCGCCACATCCAGGACGGGATCGGGGTTGCCGCGCCCAATCCACCGCAAACGCCTCCGATCCAACGATCGTTGGACGACTTGGTTGCGCTTTTCAGATTTTGCCACATGCTCATAGGTTCCTCCGATGGTTTCACCGCTGCCAGGCACCAATCTTATAGCGATCCAAAACCAACATGCAATTTGTTTAATGCAAGAGCGTTGAGCAGCCTGAAGCCGGGTGGGGGCGCCCGGACCGCAGTCTGTGCGGACGTGCGATTCTGGCGATCTGGCGGTGGCGACCCGACGGAAGGGAAGCACACTAACTTTAGACTTTTATTACGGAATCATCGGCATCGGCTCCACGAACAAGACTGAAACACAAAGTGCAATATTGTGGGTGTCCCGTAACCGAAGATACGAAGACAAAATGGGAAGGGACACCACTTCTTTCTTGTTCAAGGCGAACCAACAAACAAGTGGCAAATTCAAACCTGCAAGGTTGGAAACCCGGCAAGTCGTGGCGAGCGCGCCAGGCCACGCGTCCACCTGGGATCAATCGTGGGATTTGCCGCTGGAGGGGTATTTCGGATTCTTGAGTCCGATGTTTTGCTCGTATTCGCCCATGGTGAAGGTGGTGCCTTCCTTCAGGTTCTTCATATCCCGATCGATGAACAGAAGGCGTTTGGCGGCTTTTTCGGCCTCCACGGTGCCGGGGGAGTTGTCGATGATGCGCTGGAGGGCCTTGCGTGCGGAAAAAGGATCGGCGGCCACGGAGATGTGCAGATCGGCAAGGAGATTGAGCCAGTGGACGCGATGCCGGGTGGGGGCGCCGGTTTGCGAGAGCATCTGTTCGATGAGTTCGCAGGCCAGGTCCATGCGGTTGAAATGCCGGGCGTATAGAATGGCGAGCTGTTCGCGGACTTCATTGTCGGAGGGCTGTTCCTCAAGACGCCTGACCAGGTTTGCGGCTGTGACTTCAAAGTCCTCCGGCTTGGATTTTAATCCTTCGAAACCCTCCTCCAAGGCAATGTATTTGGCCTGTTCGGTCACTACGAATCGCCGCGCCTCGCCACCTCCCGAGACCAATTGGTCCATGTGGGCCAGGCGCTGGCTTGCCTGATAAGCCGCTTCGGTGCCGGGAAACTTGAGGATGATCCACTGGATGGCCTGTTTGGCCGCCTCGACATCCTTGTCGAGCTTCAGGTGCCAGTCCGCGAGTCGGTTCAGGGCATAGGCGATATTCTTGGAGTCGTGCCCGGGTTGGGCCAGCATGAGCTCAAGGGTTTCCTGCGCCGCGCCAACCTCTTTAAGGTTCTCGGCCTGGATATCGGCCAGCAACATCTGGCCTTTGAAATCGGTTGGGAATCTGGCCAATTCGCCCCGCAACGCGGCGATGGCCTCCAGGTATCTGCCGGTTTTGCGCTTGGCCTCGGCGATGGAATAGAACGGCACCGGGTCGGAGGAGAAATCACCCCCGCCATAGAGATTACTAAAGGGTCTGGCGATGGCGGCGGTGATGCTCGGAGTCCAGATGATGGCCACGATAAGCCCTCCAACGAGCATGAATAGAAAAAAGAAGATCGGATTGGTCAAATGATAACCAAAAATGAGAATGGGAATCAAAATGAGCGAAATCACCAGCCGGGTCATCAGGCGCATCGGTTCGTCGCTCCGCCTCACAGAACGCACCATGAGCCAGATGATCACTCCGATGCCCGCCACCAGAATGGCCGGGCCAATCACGTGCTGTAAAAAGCTGCCTTGATTCTCCATAGAATTTGGGTGTTCGCGGGTTCAACGGGTTTAATGCGCGTGACTGATGTGCTTCAATATAGACCTTTGCATCCGTGTTGGACAGAAAAAAGGCATTGCGCCGGGTGAGGGCACCCGGACTACAACTGACCAGGCGGCTGCGGCGGACACGCATTCTCAAGAATCAAACACCGGGTTTATCGGTGGGCGGAAATTTGGGATTTTTGAGACCGATGTTTTGTTCGTATTCACCGATGCGCAGGGTGGTGCGGGCCTTGAGATTCTTGAGATCCCGATCGATGAAGAGAAGGCGTTGGGTGGCTTTTTCGGCCTCGACCGTTCCGGGGTAGGTTTCGATGATGCGCTGGAGAGCCTGGCGGGCGGCCATGGGATCGGACGCCACGGAGATTTGCAGATCGGCCAGGAGGTTGAGCCAGCGAACACGGTGGCGGGTGGGCGCGCCGGTTTGGGCCAGCATTTGTTCGATCAATTCGCAGGCCAGGTCCATGCGATTGAATTTCCGGGCATAAAGAATGGCGAGTTGCTCGCGGGCTTCGTTGTCGGATGGCTGTTCCTCAAGGCGCTTGACCAGGGCTGCGGCGCTCGCCTCAAAATCCTCCGGCGCTGGTTTCATACCATCGAACCCCTCCTCCAACGCGATATATTTGGTCTGCTCCTTCACAACGAACCGCTGCGCCTCGTGTTCGCCGGAGACCAGTTTGTCCATGTGGGCCAGGCGCTGGGAGGCCTGGTAAGCCGCTTCGGTGCCGGGAAACATCTGGATGATCCACTCGATGGCCTGTCTGGCCGCCTCGGCATCCTTGTCAATTTTCAGATGCCAATCGGCCAGGCGGTTCAAGGCGAAGGCGACATTTTTGGAGTCGTGTCCGGGCTGGGCGAGCATGGCTTGAAGGGTCTCCTGCGCGGCGGCCACATCCTTAAGGTTCTCGGCCTGGATATCGGCCAGCATCATCTGACCCTGGAAATCGTTCGGGAAATTGGCCAGTTCAGCCTGTATTGCGGCGATCGCCTCCTGGTATTCGCCGGTGCTGCGTCTGCCCTCGGCGATGGAATAAAAGGGCTTGGGTTCCGCGGCGACTTTGCCGCCGTCGTAAAGATTGGTGAAGGGTGTGGCGATGGCGGCGGTGATGTAGGGCGTCCAGATGATGGCCAGAATGATCCCCGCAACCAGGGCGCAAATGATGATGAAACCTGGAATGCCGGAGATGTAACCGATGTAGATGATCGGTAACGCGACCAGGGACGCCACCATGCGGCTCAGCAGTCGGAACGGATCCTCGCTGTGCCGCAAAGAATACACGATGAGCCAGATCAGGACTCCCATTCCAGCCAGCAGAATCGCCAGGCCCTTCGCATAATCAAAAAAACTGCCCTGATTCTCCATGGAATTAGTGTGTTTGCGGGTTCAAACGGTTTATTGCGTGTGACGGATCGGATGCAATGTAAACCTTTGCGGTCGTATTGGACAGAAAAAAGGCATTGCGCCGGCCTTGGGTACAGGCATGGACCAGACACCCATCGTCCAGGATCAAGCACGCGGTTTATCAGTGGAAGGGGATTTTGGATCATTCAGGCCGATATGTGGCTCATAATCACCGAGCTGCAGCGTGGCGCCTTCCTTTTGATTCTTAAGGTCGCGATCGATGAACAGGAGACGCTGGCTGGCTTTTTCGGCCTCCACGGTGCCGGGGCAGGTTTCGACGATGCGCTGGAGCGCCTCGCGGGCAGCGCCGGGGTCTGCGGCGACGGTGATGTAGAGATCGGCCAGGAGATTGAGCCAGTGGACGCGATGGCTGATGGGAGCGCCGGGCTGAATGAGCATTTGCTCCATGAGCTCGCGGGCCAAATCCATGCGTTGGAAGCGCCTCGCGTAGAGGATCGCCAGCAGCTCGCGGGCCTCATTATCCGCGGGTTGCTCCTCGAGGCGCTTGACCAGTTTCGCAGCCGTGGCTTCATAGTCCTCTGGCAGTGGTTTCAAGCCATCGAAACCGTCCTCCAATGCGATGTATCGGGTCTGTTCCGTCACCACAAAGCGCCGTCGCTCAGCGCCGGGTGCCAGTTGATCCATATGCGCCAGACGCTGGGTGGCCTGGTAGGCGGCCTCGGTGCCGGGAACAATGTCGATGATCCATTGAATGGCCTGTTTTGCCGCCGCCAAATCCTTGTCGAGTTTCATATGCCAGTCGGCCAGCCGGTTCAAGGCGAAGGCGATATTCTTGGAGTCATGTCCCGGCTGGGCGATCATGTTCTGGAGTGTCTCATGCGCAGCCACGATGTCCTTGAGGTTTTCGGCCTGAATATCGGCCAGCAACATCTGGCCTTTGAAGTCGGTGGGGAATTTGGCCAGTTCAGCCCTGATGGCTTCAATGGCCTCCGGATACTGGCCGGCGTTGCGCCTGCCTTCGGCGGTGGAATAGAACGGCTCGGGCACCTGGGGAATGTTGCGGCCGTCGTAAAGGCTGCCAACAGCGCTGCCAATGGCGGCGGGGATGAACGAAGCCCAGAGGGCAAACAGGAAGATAAACATGCTGAGTAGATTGCGGCCACCGCCAAGGACACCGCTGAATACGATTATCACAACCAGCGAAGCCACCATGTAAAACACCAGGCGCAGGGGATCTGAGCTGCGACGCACGGCGTGGACGCACAACCAGACGATGCCGGCGACCACAGCCCCAAGAACGGTCAGGCCGATCACATAATCAAGAATGCTAGCTTGATTCTCCATGGATTAAAGACGTTCGCAAATTCAACCGGCTTATTGCGTGCATCGGATGTACTAAAGCATAACCCGTTCCGATTGTATTGAACAGAAATAAAGGAATGACCCAAAATGCGCTTCCGGCGCACTGTTGCGCGCATGAGGACATTGGAGAAAGAAGTTGACCTGCCACAGTGGTGATCCGTAGAAGAACGGTTTGCAACCAATGAAATCGTGCCAGGACAATGGTCACCGCGGAGTCTCGGTCAGACCTGACGATGCCCAGGACAAACCCAACCGCCCGGATTTTTATTTATGAAACCATACCTCATGCTCCTCGCGCTACTGAGCGTTCTTTGCCAACAGCCCAGCGCAGCCGACCAGCCGCCGCGAAAGACAAATGTGCGCATCGTTGGCGAGGATTTTCAGATCAACGGCAAGCCGACCTACGCAGGGCGTTCGTGGAAGGGGCATCGTGTCGAAGGACTGTTGCTCAATTCGCGCATGGTGCAGGCGATCTTCGATGACCTGAATCCGAAAACCACGACGCGCTGGGCTTACGCGGACACCGGCAAGTGGGACGCAGAGCGCAACGTGCGCGCTTTCATCGCGGCGATGCCGGAATGGAAACGTCATGGCCTGCTCGCAGTCACGGTGAATTTCCAAGGCGGCTCCCCTGAGGGTTATTCCAGCGCGCAACCCTGGGAAACCGGGGCTTTCACTGCCGATGGCGCCTTGCGACCGGAGTTCGCAGAACGGATGCGCCGGGTCCTGGATGCCGCAGACGATCAGGGAATGGTCGTCATTGTCGGCTATTTTTATTTCGGACAATCGCCCCGTTTCGCGAACGACACGGCGGTGCTCCGCGCAACGGACGAAGTCACGCATTGGCTGCTGGAAGGCGGCTGGCGCAATGTGCTGGTGGAAATCAACAACGAGACGAACCCCGGCTATCAGCCCCCGATCCTGCGCCCTGACCGCGTTTCGGAACTCATCGGGAGAGTGCGCGCGACGAAAGCCAGCGATGGCCACGGACTGCTGGCGGGCACGTCGTTTGGCGGTTGCGTCGTCCCAACGGCCAACGTGGTTGCGGTCTCGGACTTTCTGCTCATACACGGCAATGGCGCGAACAAGCCGGAAAATATTTCAGACTTGATCCGCAAGACGCGCGCCGTGCCCACGTTCAAGCCGATGCCGATTCTCATCAACGAGGACGACCACGAGAAATTCGATCAACCGACGAACAATTTTACCGCCGCCTTGAGCGACCACGTCTCATGGGGCTGGTTCGACTATCGGCGCAAAGGGGAGACGTTCGACGAAGGTTATCAATCTCCGCCGGTAAACTGGGGGATCAGCTCGGAACGCAAGCGGGCCTTTTTCAACTTCTGTTCGGAAATCACGGGCGCGGAAAAGGCGGTTGGAAAGGCCGGTGAGTAGGCGGGGCTGAAAGAGGTTTATTAATAAAATGGGATCGCTGGCATGGGACCGCATTATGCCGAGCAATCGAATGTGGCCACGGCGTTGCAGGCACTCCTTACGGACGCCATCGGCTCAGCGAGTTATTCACGCGCCAATTCCTGAAATAGAGGTCTCCCCCGAATCCGATTTCCCTCGCTTTTATGAGAACGGCTGGATAATATACGTAAAGTTAACGTTTCATGGAATCCAAGACTCTATTCAGATTGATTGGCGGCGCGGTGATTATCTTTGTATTAATCATGGCAGGCTCCTCCGCCACCTATGTTGTTGAACCCGGTCATCGCGGCGTGGAGGTGACCATGGGCAAGGTGTCCAAGGTGTTCAAACCGGAGGGCTTTGGCTTCAAGCTGCCCTTCATCACCATGATCTCTCCGCAGTTGATCCGCCAGCAGACCGCCCAGATGCGCGCCGATTGTTACTCCTCGGATTTGCAGCAGGTGAAGATCGATGTGCGGGTGCTCTACCGCGTGCCGGAATCTTCCGTGGTCAGCGTTTTTCGCGACTTCAGCGGCGAGCCGTTTGCGTCGCTCATTCAGCCGCGTGTGGCGGAGGCCATCAATGAAATCACCGCCCAGCGCACCGCGGAATTGATCGTGCAGAAACGGGAGGAAATCAAAAGCAAGGCGCTCGAAACGGCCCGTCGCAAAGTGGGGGATGTGCTGGTGATCGAAGACATCGTTTTGGAGGATATCACCCTGACCAAATCGCTGGAGAACGCCATCGAGGCCAAGATGGTCCAGCAACAGGAGGCGGCGCGCGCGCGTTTCGCCCAACAGCAGGTGGAAATCGAAGCCAGCACCGTGGTGATCAAGGCCAGGGGTGAGGCGGAATCAATCAACCTCCGCGGCAAGGCGCTGCGGGAGAATCCAAGTGTGTTGGAATTACAAATCGTCGAATTGTGGGATGGCGTCACGCCACTGGTCGTCGGGCCGGAAGCCACCGGCGCGAACATGATTCTGCCGCTGGGCGAATTCATTTCAGGCGGGCAACCTTCTTTGAAGGAGGGTAAATAATGAACAAGCCTCAATTTGACCCCGCAAGACTTGGAGAGATCAATCCCGTCCATCTGGCGCGATTGGTGGGCGCGGCGATTCTGATTTTCGTTGTGATCCTCCTGGCCTCCTCGGCCACCTATGTTGTTCAACCGGGTTTTCGCGGCGTGGCCGTCACCCTGGGAACAGTGTCGCCACAATTCAAACCGGAGGGTTTCGGTTTCAAACAGCCTTTTGTTACGACCATTGTGCCGCTGTCCATCCGCCAGCAGACCAAGCCGATGCCCGCAGAGTGTTATTCCTCGGATCTTCAGCAGGTGAAGATGGAGGTGCATGTGCTCTATCGCGTTCCCGAGCGTTCGGTCGTGAAGATTTACCAGGATTTCGCGGGTGATCCCTTCGACAGTCTCATCTCTCCGCGTGTGCAGGAAGCCCTCAAGGAAGTCGCCGCCACGCAAAGCGCGGAGCAGATTGTCAAAAACCGCGAAGAGGTAAAAACCAAGGCTCTGGAACTGGCGCGCCGCAAGATCGGCACCAATTTCCTCGATGTCGTGGATCTGGTCATCTACAACCTGACGCTTTCGTCGGAACTGGAAGCCGCCATCGAAATGAAGATGATCCAGGAACAGGAAGCCTCCAAGGCCAAGTTCACGCAGCTCAAGGCCCAGATTGACGCGGAAACCGCGATCATTCGCGGCAAGGGCGAGGCCGACGCCATCGCAGTCCGCGGCACCGCGCTCAAGGCCAATCCCGATTTCATCAAACTCCAGATTCTCCAGAATTGGAACGGTCGATCCCCCATGGTTGTCGGCGCCTCCGGCAGCGGGGCGAATCTCCTGCTTTCCATCGACGACATCAGCAAACACATGAAACCGGCAACCAACCGAACCGGATTGTCCACACAACCGTTCGGCACCACTCGGGCTCGATGAATCCGCGATTAAGAGCCGCCATTCAAATGCTCGTGCTGCTGGTGGTGGTGCTGGTACTGATCGTTATTTTTCCCAGCATGTTCGCCTTCGTCGAGATGGCCGCCCGCGAGTTGCGCTACCTCTGGTGGCTCATTCTCCTGGTCGCACTTGCCGTCTGGCTCATCTGGGGCCTGGGCCGCCGTCCAAAACAATAAAACGATAGCGCCGCGATCCGTTTCACGCGAGCCCGCGAAGAATCGCGCGTTATTGCGCGTTGAATTCCTGGCGAATGCCGAATTTTTCCACCCGTTTGCGCAGTGTCGCCCTGGTAATTCCCAACAGTTTCGCGGCCTGCAACTGATTCCCCTTGGTCTCCTTCAAGGCTTGAATGACCAGCGCGCGCTCAATGGCGGGCAGCACTTTCAAGTTCGGGCTTTTGCGCGCCCACGCGAATAACTGTCCGGCCAGCGTCGGAATATCCAGAGACTGGGCCTCAACGGGTGAAATTGACGGCACAGTCGATGCCATTTTACCCGATGCGAACCCCTGCGCACCCCCCATGATTTCCGAAGGAAAATCCTCCGCCAGAATCACGTCTCCCTGGCTGACGACAATCGCGCGCTGAATCGCATTCTCGAGTTCCCGCACATTGCCCGGCCATCGATATTCCTGGAGCATGGCGATCGCCTTGCTGGAAATGGACTTGGGCGGCCGTTGTTTTTGGCGCGCAAATTTCCGCAGAAAATACGCCGCCAATAACGGAACATCCCCGGCACGCTGACGCAGCGGCGGCATTTCGATGCGCACCACATTCAGGCGATAAAAGAGGTCCTCGCGAAATTGACGGTCGGCCACCGCCTTTTCCAATGGCTTGTTCGTGGCGGCGATCACGCGCACATCGGCCTGAATGGATTGGCTGCCGCCCACGCGCTCGAAGGACCCGGATTGAAGCACGCGCAGAATCTTCGTTTGCGTGGGCAGGCTCATGTCCCCAATTTCATCCAGGAAAATCGTGCCCCGGTGGCATTGCTCGAATTTGCCGATGCGCAACGTGGCGGCGCCGGTGAACGCCCCTTTTTCGTGGCCGAAAAGTTCGCTTTCGAGCAGGTTTTCGGGAATGGCCGCGCAATTGATCGCCAGGTAAGGCTGGTCGCTGCGCTGGCTGTGGTGGTAAATGGCGCGCGCCACCAATTCCTTGCCGGTGCCGCTCTCGCCGGTGATCAGCACCGTGGCGTCCGAGGCGGCCAGCCGCCCGATGAGCTTGAACACCCCCTGCATGATTTCCGTGTGTCCGATGATGCCCGAGGCGACGTCCTCGGCGTCCGGCGTGTTCTGATACGTGACCACCTGGCGCATGTCGCGCGAGGCCTTGAGCGCCGCATACACAATCTCCTTGAGCTTGGGGACGTCGAAGGGCTTGAGCATGTAGTCGTAGGCCCCGAGCTTCATCGCCTCAATGGCCGTCTGGGTCGTGCCATAGGCGGTCATCATGATGACCGGCAGTTTCGAGTCGATCAGGCGCAACCGGCGCAGGGTTTCCAAACCGTTCATGCCGCCCATGCGGATATCCATGATGACAAGGTCCGGCTTGAAATGGGGAATCTGTGCCAGACCCTCCTCGCCGCTGGCCGCAGTGCTCAGCTCGATTTCGGGAGTGTCAAAAATCCGGCGGAAGGAGTATTGCACATCCGCTTCGTCATCGATGAGTAAGAGTCTGTCCATGTCGATATATAACCGCGGCGCGAATCCACCGACCCGCACCGCATCTCTCTCATAACCCATTATGCCGCTCCGGGAAAGCCGAAAGCATCCTCTGATCGCTTCGCCGGACACGATTTGCGCCCGTTTTGGCGCGCTTTGTCGATTTGTTCATGCTTGCCTGCGCGCGCGTCTGGCGTTTAGCTGTGGTTTGTCGGTATTGACTCATGAAGGAAAACCCACCCAACGACGCCGTGATCCTGGTGCAACACCTGGGCAAGGTGTTTCGCCGCTATAAGAAACAGCCCGGCCTGGCGGGCGCCCTCAAGGGGCTTTGGCATCGCGAATTCGAGCTGACCCATGCGGTGCGGGATGTCAGTTTCTCGATTCAACCGGGTGAATTCGTCGGTTTCCTGGGACCCAACGGCGCGGGCAAAACCACCACGCTCAAGATGCTTTCCGGCCTGCTCTATCCCACCAGTGGGGATGCCCGCGTGCTGGGCTTCGCCCCCTGGGAGCGCCGGGACGAATACCGACGCCAATTCGCCCTGCTGCTGGGCCAGAAAAACCAGCTTTGGTGGGATCTGCCCGCCCGCGAATCCCTCGAACTCAACGCCAAAATCTACGGTCTGGACCCGCACGCCTTCGAAGCCACCCTGGACGAACTCTCCTCCATGCTCGCCGTAACCGACAAGCTCGGCGTGATGGTGCGGGAATTGTCCCTGGGCGAACGCATGAAGTTCGAGCTCATCGCCTCGCTGCTCCACCAGCCCAAGGTGCTCCTGCTGGATGAACCGACCATCGGTTTGGATGTCACATCCCAAAAAATCATCCGGGAGTTTCTCCTGCACCATAACCGGACCCGCCACACCACGATCGTGCTCACCAGTCATTACATGGCGGACATCGAGGCCCTCTGCCCACGTGTCATCATCATCGACAAGGGGACCCTGTTCTTCGACGGCCTCCTGGCGGAAATCCTCGATCGCTTTGCCGGGTTCAAGCTCGTCAGCATTCAATGTCCACCAGCAACCCCATTGGTCGGTCTGCATCTCGAGCAATACGGCGAGGTCGTGGAGGCGGATCATGGACGCATCCTGATCAAGGTGCCCCGGGAACGTGTCATTTCCGCCTGCAAAAGCCTGCTCGACGCTCTGCCCGTGCAGGACATCGACATTCAGGAAGTCCCCATTGAGGACGTGATCCGCCAGATTTTTGCCAATCACGGCTGAAGACGGCTCCCGCCTGAGAGCTTCGCCAGTGACGGCCGCCAGACGCCAGCCCAGGACTAATCCCGACAAAACTTGAAAGGACAAGGTGTGGAGTGGTATATTTTGAACATGAGAGGAGCAAACGAAAATCGCCGAAAGGAAAGCGTTTCCGTCACGGTGGAACTGCCTGGCGATGTTGCAAGCCGATATGGGGCTGCACCGGAACAGATCGGACGGCATTTATTAGAGCAGGCCGCCATTGAAGGATACCGGTCCGGGGAACTCGCGCGCGGCCAGGTAGCTCAGATGCTGCATTTGGATTGGGAAGACACCGAGGCGTTTTTGGCCAGCCACCAGTGCGACAGGCACTATGATCTCGAAGATTTGGAGCAGGATCGGAAGAGCATCTGCAGCATCTTCGGACCCACATGAATCTTGTTGTATCAGACGCCTCTCCAATCCGCTATCTCGTCGTTATTGATGCCATTCACATCCTGCCGAAGCTGTTTTTGAATGTTATCATCCCGGAGTACGTAATTGCCACTGAACTGCAAGGCCGGAATACACCCGCAAAAGTCAAGGATTGGGCCTCGAATCCGCCATCCTGGGTTGACGTTCGAAGGCCTGCCAAATCTGAAACCGCCGCCGGGAAGGTCCATCGGGTGATCGGTCGGTCATAATCTGCCATGCGGTCTCACGGAGGAAGCGTTATACATTAATATGAAGCACTATTCTGCTTTAAGTTCCACAATTCTGGGAGCCATCGTTTTATGCGCCGCGACTCTTGCAACCTTCGCGGCAGACGGTGCGGAACCCGGCCGCCCCCTGGCTCATTGGCGCTTTGCCTCGGCGAATTGGGCGGGCGACGATGGCCAGAAACCGCTGATCGCCACCAATCTCGAAAAGGTTCCCAGCTTCAATGGCAGCGCCGTGCGGCTGGCCTCCGGCTCGAACGCGGTGCTGCAATACCGCCTCGTCGAGCCTGACGGGCGGGTGAACCTGGACTGCGCGCGCGGCACGATTCGCTTCTTCTTCAAGCCCGATTGGACCAGCGCCAAACTTGGGGGAACCGGCCCCGGGGTTTATGGCCGACTGATCGAGGTCGGCAGTTTCTCAGACAAACCGCCATACCCCGGGGTGTGGGTATTGAACCTGACACCGGATGGCAACCAGATCAGCTTTTGCGTGGAAACCAATGACCGGGCCGCCACCCTGCTCCTCGGCGATATCGGCTGGAAATCCAATACGTGGCATGAAATCGTCTTCTCCTACAATGCCGAGGAAACCCGGCTTGAAGTCGATGCCGCCCAGCCCGTTTTTGGAGGCGGGATGGCCTTTATTCCCGGTCCCGAAGTGCGCGCCAGCGGATTTCGCATCGGCAGCACGCTCGGCGGCTCCCAGCCCGCAGGGGGCGCCTTCGATGAAGTGGAGACTTTCGGCGTGCCCAACAGTCCGATTCAAACCTGGCAGAACGAAGGCGCCTTTAGCGCCGTCATTGAAACAGCGCCACCGGCCCTCCACCTTTTCTGGCGCAATGCCGGGACGATCACCAACACCATTCAACGCAGCGAATCCGGCAGTGCAAACAATACCAACAACTGGGTCACGCTGGCCGAAGGCCTCACCGGCTGGGATTACCGCGACACCACCGCCCAACCCGGCGTTCGCTACGAATACCGGCTGGTCCGCCGCTCGCCCTGGGTGCCTTTCCTGGGCGGATATCCCCGGTTATACGCCTCCATCGACGCCCCGCCTGTGGAACGCCGTGGCCATGTTGTGTTGCTCGTGGACCAAACACTCGCCGGTGGTTTGAAAACCGAATTGAAGCAACTTCTCGATGACCTCGCCGGAGACGGCTGGCAGGTGATTCGGCATGATGTCGCCCGGCACAACGATGCGGACTGGCTGGCCAATACCAATCCCATCGCCCGGATTCGCCAGATGGTTGCCTCCGACTTTGCCACCGCGCCGCAGGACGACTGGAGCCTCTACATTCTGGGGCATGTGGCCACCCCATACTCCGGTTTTGTGAACCCCGACGGTCATCTCTACCGCCCCTGGCCCACGGACAGCTACTATGCGGATGTATCGACACCCGGGAAATGGACCGATACTCGCAATAACGTCCGTCCCGGCAGCACGTCCAACCTGCCCGGGGATGGCAAATGGGACCAGAACGAAGTCCCTTCTCCGCTGAAATTCGCATTTGGCCGCGTGG
Organism: Verrucomicrobiia bacterium; assembly: GCA_963664225.1. GTDB lineage: Bacteria > Verrucomicrobiota > Verrucomicrobiia > Limisphaerales > UBA1319. The sequence continues at coordinate 3,560,448 of OY760937.1, read as the reverse complement.
AGTTTTCGCATTTGAATGCACTCTCCACCGCGCCGCCCTCCGGTATTAAAGCGGTCTCCGAACTCGAGTTGACCCGGCTATACCTCGTCAAAACCCACCGGTACCGCATCGGGCAACTCCCGTTTGCCAACCGTGTTTTGATGAACGGCGGTTTTTATTCGGGGAACCGGGTCAATAATCCATGGTATCCCCTGAACAGCTACGCATACATCACGGGAATCATGAACGCCAGCCGCTGGTTTGGCCGCGAATCGCAGACCATGCAGCAGGCCGATTTCTTCAAAGCCAATACCCCGGCCCTGCTGGGCATCCGGACCGGGTTTGCCTCCCCCAGCTCCATCGATGCCGGTCCAAAACAAACCTCCTCGGAAATGCTGGCCGATCCCGCGCGTCAACCGCCCGTGGCCTTTGCCATGCTCGACGGTTCGTATCTGGGCCAGTGGGATTTTGAAAACAGCCTCATGCGCACCTTTCTGGCAACGGGCAACGGCGGCCTGGGCATCGTTTGGGCCCGCGCCATGACCCTGCCGTTGGAGAGTCTGGCCATGGGCGAACCGATCGGCGGCGGCATGCGTCGGTTCCTGAATAATACCAACTTCTTTCGCCCGGGCGGCTCCGTCGTGCCCGAACTCCTTGGGGACCCCACGCTCCGCCTTCAGATCACCCCGCCCGTGAAAAAACTGACCTCAAGCAAATCCCGGGGCCGGGTCCGCCTGGAATGGAGCGCCGCGTCCGAGCCGGATACCCGGTATTATGTGTATCGCTCCGGCGGCTTGAGCGAACCCTTCGAGCGAATCGCCGGACCGATCGACGAAACCAAATTTGCCGATGAACAACCCGTGCGCGACAGAAACCTTTACGCAGTGCGCGCAGCCCGCCGCGTGGTCACCGGCAGCGGCTCGTTCACCAACCTGAGCACCGGCGTTATTTTCAGACTGGGCGGGGATTAACCGCCCGGAGGACGGCCCGCCCTGCCTGGTTTTTAGAACGAATTCTCCTGGTGCGTTGCGACACCCGGCCGGTGCCGATCCCTTGCCGGTCTCGGACTCCCTCGATCTCGCAGTTCCGGCACTCTGTGGCTGCGACTTGCTTTTCAGGCCGGTTTGGTGATAGTGGCTGACGTGCATTTAACCATGCCACAATTGACGGAGCGCATCCTGGCTTCCTATTCGCGGGCGGGCGGAATCAACCATCTCGATGGTGCGAATCTGCCGTCCAAGACGGGGATTGCCTTGATTGCGGCGGATTTGCTGCGTTTGCTGTTTCCCGGTTTCTTCACGGAAAAGCCGATTCAAACCTCGGAACTCAAGTGCATCACCTCAGGCCTCCTGGACCTGATTCAACGCCGCTTGCAGGACGAAATCCGCAAAAGTCTCGATTATTTCCCGCCGGAGGGCCTGACCCCGGGCCATGAAGACAAGTTCTCGCGGGATTTGACCCTGAAATTTCTCTCCAAGCTCCCGGCGATTCGCGATCTGCTCCAGACGGATGCCGAGGCGGCCTACAATGGGGATCCCGCCGCCTTGAGCAAGGACGAGGTGATCGTCTCCTATCCCTTTATGGAGGCCATCTCCATTCAACGGATGGCCCACGAGCTTTATCTTCAGCAGGTGGTGCTCATCCCGCGCATCATGACCGAGTGGGCGCATTCCCGCACGGGGATCGACCTCCATCCGGGCGCGCGCATCGGTTCCCATTTCTTCATCGACCACGGCACCGGCACCGTCGTCGGGGAAACGAGCGAAATCGGCGAGAACGTGAAAATGTATCAAGGCGTGGGCCTGGTGGCGCGGTCGCTGGCCGGGGGGCAGGCCTTGCGGGGCAAGAAGCGACATCCGACGCTCGAGGATAATGTGACGATTTACGCGGGGGCCACGATTGTGGGCGGGGAAACGGTGGTGGGCGCGGGCAGCACCATCGGCGCCAACGTGTTTTTAACCAACAGCGTCCCGGCCCGTTCGCTGGTGGTGTTCGAGGGGTTGACGGTGCGCGTGACCAGCAAGGCCGCCCGCGACGAATTGATCGCCGATTACCAGATCTAGATTTTTTCCCAATGAGCAGCGTTAGGGGCTTGTTGTGCAAAGGCACCCCCCCGGGCCATCCCAGAGGAACGCGGTAAAAATGTAGTTGTTCGCTGTTGGGCGTTCGAAGCGCTCCGCCCTTTTTGCCCTTTGCCTTTTTTTTGTGATCTTTGCACTTTGCGGTAGTCACCCCCTTCCCACCGTCCTTCGCGCTCAGCCCTCCGCGTTTTTTGACCGCATCCTGCGTTTCCTGTCCATCATGTCTAAAACTCCGGCTTGGCCTTGCCTTTCTTGACCGTAAGCATTGCTTACAGTAATTTCAGCTTATGCATGCAACGATCTATGGGCGCGGGCAGATGGTGATACCCGCCCGGGCGCGAAAAGAAGCCGGCATCGCTGCCGGGGATGTGGTTTCCGTGCAACCCGAGGGAAACGGCCGGCTCGTTTTGGTGCGCCTTGAAAAACCGGCCGCGATGGCACCGGTCAAGGCCAGGATCATTCATCGCAAAGGCAGGCCTCCGGTGGGAGACACCGGCCGATCCATCACCAGCGCTCAAGTGCGGGAACTTTTGAATGATCTGCCATGACCTATTTATTGGATGTCAACGTTCTGATTGCCGCCCTCTGGGTGAATCATACCGAGCATGCGCGCGCGGATGCCTGGATTCGAGATAAAACGGTGGCCACCTGCCCGATTTCGGAACTCGGCTTTTTAAGAATCAGCAGCCATCCTAAAGCAATTCATGCCGAGCTGGCGACGGCCCGGGAGTTGTTGCGGACCTTCATCGAAAAATCCCACGCCGAATTTGTGGCCGACGATTTGCCATCCTTGAAATCGAGGCCGCGAAAGAACGAAGAGATCACCGATTTTTACCTGGCGGACCTCGCTTTAAGGAGCCACATGAAACTGGCCACATTGGATTCCAGGATCGCCCATGCCGGGGTGGAACTGATCCCGCCCTTGTCAAAGGCTGGTTCGATCGGATGAGTGATTGGATTTCTTCGGGGAGGATTGAAAACTCCGACGCTCCTCAAAAAAAACACGCACTGCGCCTCCGCCCTCTGGCTTGCGCGGAGGGCAAAGGGCTGAGCGCGAAGAGGTAATAGCCAAAAATAAGCGGCCGGAGATCAGCGTCAATTAGTGCCCATCAGCGGTTCAATCTGCTTTTTTTGTGATCTCTGCGCTCTTTGCGGTAGTCTCCCTTCCTTCCGCTCTCCGCTCTCCGCTCTCCGCTCTTTGCTCTTCGCGCTTCTTGCTGACCTCTGGCCTCTGACCTCTTGTGTTAGTTGCCCTCCGCTCTCCGCGTTTTTTGACCGCATCCTGCGGATCCTGTCCATCATGTCCATAACATCGGCTTACCGCTCCGCCCTTTGCCTTTTCAGTGGACGTTACTGACGTTCAAAGATTCTTCAGCCGCGACGTCATTGCCCTTTTCACTGAGCTGTGGATTTCTGCGGAAAAGCCTCGTGGAAGCTGCTTCTCAAGGGTGTTGAATGCCCTTTCGACATTCCGGCCAATTTCATCCATCGCCTCTCTGGCGAGTGTTGCGGGCAAACCAGCGCGCTCGACAGTCTGGATAAAATGACGCCCTTTGATTTCATCAATCCTGTAATGTCGGCTGTCTCCGACGGACATGGCCATTTTCAATTGTTTGCGCTCGATCTGACGGGCATCCAGACTGGGTTGCGCGGTCAGAACGTCATAAACCGGCGTCAGCTTGAATCGCCCGCCTCGTCCCAAATAAATGCTGAAGTTCTTCGCATGGCCGTCCGTCGCGCCAATAAGCCAGAACAGGATTTGTGCTTTCACGAAGGCCTTCTGATCTTCAAGCGGCGTATCGCTTCCTTTCAGAAATTTAAGAATGTCAACCATGCCAGGCCCGCCCTGGTTCTGGTATTTCTGGCTGGGAGGACATGAGAGAGCCTGGCAAATATCTTCCTGTGGAATCCGAAGCAATCGTCCGTCGCTGGTCCATCTCCGGTCGAATCGCTCCACAACGAGCGCCTTGGTTTTTCCGAAATACCTTATTCTGGCGGCATTCGCCTGGAGGCCAAACGCGGTCATGAGCTTCAAACAGTAATACTCATTCTCAACGCTGTTCGAGAGATCGATCCCATTGGGCAAGGTTCCGATCTGGGTTTTCAGAATATGGGTGGTTGGCGTCGTCCCGTGCGGTTTTAGCCATTGCCCTTCATGGTGTAACAGGGCTGTCTTTTCCTGGGCCCCGCTGACGGAGATGCGAAATTCCTCATCCAGGTCGAGTCCCAGAGGCGCCCGAACCAGGTTTATGAGTATTTGCTCAACCTCTTGTTCATCGATGGGCTCCCCGTTGATGCCCGATGTTTTAGGAGCAGCCTTGTCGTCATCGGGAACAAACTGCAATGCACCAACGCAATCCCGGCCGATCTGAGACAGCAGGCTGAAGGCGTCAGTGCCCTTCGCACCGATCTTCCCGGCAATCCGTCGCCTCAGGATGTCGGAGTCGGGCAACAGGTTTTCAATAACGGCGACCACCGGTTCCCCCCTGTAAGCATCTTCGCGTAAAGGGAGCGACATGGAGAGGGGGATGGCGTCATTTGAGGCAAGCCAGCTTTCAACGTATTGAAAAGAGACCGCGCCGCCTGCCTGCTTCTCCAAATACCCGACCAGACGATTATTGAGAAGGACCCGCAAAGGTGCATGAAGACGCTTGCGGGACATCAGAGATCGCCTTCCATGTCATATCCCCCTTTGGAACGGGGGGCGATGTGCAATTCCAGGTCAAGGACCGCGAGCAGTCCAAGAATGGTTTCAATCTTTGCGGCGGGATTTCCGTTCTCGATGAGGGAGATCGTTTCCTGACGCAAGCCTGCTTTATCGCCAAGCGCCTTTTGACTTAAAGCCCGCTGCTTGCGGGCGCGGCGGATCAGGTTTCCGATTTGCTTTGGATCACGAGCCAGACCAATCATGCCACAAATATGCGCCAAGTCCGATAAAACGTCAATATCGGATGTGCCGCATAAATCATGATTATGCGTCAGATCCCATAACTCGTGTTTATTGGCTGCTCTGCCCTCCGCCCTCCGCCCTCTGGTTTATCGACCAAGGACCAAGGACTACGGACCAAGGACGTTTTAATTACGCTCCACCCTCCGCTCTCCGCCCTTTGATTTGTTTGGGGCCGATTACCTGGGCCGATGGCCCAGGCTGGGACCTGACCTCTGATCTCTGTCCTCTGGCCTCTTGTGTTAGTCACCCTCCGCTCTTAGCGCTGTGCCCTTTGCTTTTTGTTTTCCCGACCAAGGACCAAGGACTACGGACCAGTGACGTATTTTTGCCGCCCTCCGCCCTCTGCCCTCCGCTTTTTCTACCCTTTGCCTTTTCTGCCACCCAAATGACAAGGTGTGTGGCGGGTTGCCAGAATTCCAGGAATATGACAGGCTTGACCCATGGCTAAGAATACCGCCCCCATTCCACCGTCGGTCCCATTGGATCTATGGCGTGAGTTATACCGTGCCGCCACCCGCGTTCAAGAGCTGGCCCCCTGGCAGTGGATGAACGATTCCAATGTGTTCGGTGTCAGCAACGCCCATGGCACACGATTGGTTTCCGTGCTGGGCGGAATGGGGGAGGTTTTTGGGGTGGTCACTTATCGCGGCAGCACGGGGGCCAATTTCCTTCTGCGCCTTTTAAATGGCCAATTTGAACCGGAACATCCGGATGCCGTTTTCCACCAGGATGCCTTGCTGGCCGATTTTGTGCCTGTCAAAGAGCTTGATAAGCACGACCGTGCGGTTATGAAAGCGATTGATTTCAAGCCTGCGACCTTAAAACCAAGGCTTTATCCGGAATTCAAAAGTCACAAACCCGGCTATGTTCCATGGTTTTTGGAGGAAGCCGAGGCTCGCCTTTTGCTCGATGACCTGGGCAATGCCACCCGTTTTGCGGAGTTCTTTCGTGCCAACCCAACGATCTATGAAACCCGTCAACGCAACGTTTTTCCATTCCTTCCAGCCGCCGGATCCGCGCCTTTGAGTGCAGACCAATTGGTATGGCACACTCTTGTTGCCGCCCCACTGACACCCGATCCCGTGGTTCAACCTGAGGCATGCGACCTGGCCGGTTTGATAAAATTGCCGCAGCAGGCGGCAAGTGTCTGGGAACTGGCGGCATTTTACTCCTCCATGCGCATTCTCCAACCGCCGCGACCCTATTTCCCAAAACTCGCCCTGGGAGTCGATTCCAAATCAGGTGCGGTGCTGGGCTTCATGCTCGCCGACCCTGAAGACACCATGGCCCAGGCCGCCGCCCAGGGGTTGGTTCAATCGATTCGATCCTCTGGTTTCAGACCCGCAATCATAAAAACAGACTCCCTTCCTTTGATTCAAGCCCTTCAACCGATTACTGACGCACTGGGAATAAAATCACTGCTTGCAAAATCACTGCCCATGGCCGCCGAAGCCCGACGAGCCATGGAGTCATTTGGCCATGCGCTATGAGTGCCGCAACCATGACCGAAGAACAACGTTTCATTGGGGCGCCATTTACCGGAGTCGGCACGCTTGGGGGAGCGGGAGGCTGCCGCCCAGGCCCAAGACCGAGTTCGGGCTCGTTTAAGCCAGCATCAACAGATCGATCCGCCGGTCGAGTCATCCTTCAAGATTCACGACCGCTGGTCACACAAGCTACTGTCTCTGGGAGGTTAGACACCCGGTGGCTTCTGCCGCACAGTATTGCCGTGACGATTGCTCTCGCCAAAGACGTTGAAGAGTTCCTGCAAGAACAGGTTCGCACCGGCGCTTGTGCTGACGCCAGCGAACTGGCCAATGACGTGCTCCGCTCCCTGCGCGAGCAGCAGCGCAAGCCTTTCGAGGTTACGCCGGAACTCGAAGCCTGGTTGCTGGAAGCCGCCGACCAACCGACCACCCCGCTGACCAGGGCGGACTTCGACGCCATCCGCGATAGAGTTCGGGCGCGCACCAAAACCTCCGCTGCATGATCGTCCGCAAAACGGACGGCTTTGTCGCCGATGTCGAGATGCAGTTTGAGTGATACACCGTCAACGCTGGCTGGAGCGTGGCTGATTGTTATCTCCTTATCTCGATGCGGTGGAAGCCACTTGTAATTTGCCTGGCCGGCAACCGCATCTTGGCCCGCGCGGCGGCTTCGCCCACCCGCGTCTGCGCGAGTGGCGCTTCTTCCTCGTTTTCCGGCCATTCAACAATCAGATCCTGTTTTACGAAGTGTTGACCAACGAAGTGGTGCTGCAACGCGCAATGCACGGGCACCGTAATTTGCTCCGCAGATTGCTCGAACCACCGGAGACGGATTGAGCCAAGGCAAGCCCATCTCCGGTATCGTATGCTCCTGGATGCTCCAAGTTGAGCATTCAGGAATTTTGTCACTACGTTTAGATGTTGGAAAGTGCGATGAAATTCCGATCCGCCACAGATCCACTTAAGCCCGTTCTTTTTGCCCAGGATTCTTTCCAGTCCGGAAACGGCCAGCAGATCGTGGGCGATCCGTGGATTGTCCAAACTGGGCAATTCGCGACAATATTCATGGAGCAGGTCGTGGCGCTTGCGTTCGGATAGGCGCTCCATAAGGGCGAGAAAGGCGACCAAATGGGTATGGGGCTGGGATGTAAGCCAGTGGTGCACCGTGCTGACATTCTCATTCAGAATTTTCGCCAAACGTTCGAAGGTCGGTTGGCAACCGAGGGATTCCTTCAACGCAATGCGTAAGCCCTCGAACAACTGCGGGCCTGATTTTTGAAATACCGGACCTTGAAAAAGTCATTGGAACCTGATTTGCGAAATGGTTTTCTCATGACTTTTTGTTTGGCGGTTGACTCAATTCACAACTTTGGCCTCAGCTTTTTTTGATCTCCCCATGAACCCAAAGTGGGATGTATTTCATTACAGGAAACTTGCATAAATACATGGTTCAGGGGTTCAATGCGCGAAATTTCGGTTCGGGGAATTCTCATCCTGCGGATCCTGTCCATCATGTCTAAATAACCGCCTTTCCCTCCGCCCTTTGCGTTTATTTGTGATCTCTGCGCTCTTTGTGGTAGTCACCCTCCGCCCTCCGCCCTTGGCGCTGTGCCCTTTGCTTTTTGTTTTCCCGACCACGGACCAAGGACTAAGGACCAAGGACCGTTTTTTTTCTGACACCTGATCTCTGACCTCTGACCTCTGGTTTTCTGCCCTCAGCGCTCCGCTCTCAGCCCCCTGCCGTTGAGAAAAGCATGCGTTCACTGCAACAAACCCTTCGATTCCTGCATCTGGCTCTTCCATTCCTCGCCAATCTTTTATAAGCTTTGGCATTAGTCGCAATACCCGAATGGGTGGTTTAATGTTTAAAGTGCTTATGCAGAAGACGTTAAATGCGCAGAGTGCGAAGGGCTAAGCGTAGAAAGCAGAGAGCTAAGTGGTAAGAGAGGGCAGAAGTCAGAGGTCAGATCGAATCAGTGGGAATGGGATTTTTTACAACAAATTGACAGTCAATCGCTTGCGATGCGAATTGACGAGCACGAAGTGTGGTTTTAAACAAAGAGCGGAGAGGTGAGAGCGAAGCGCAAAGAGCGCGGCAGATTAGAGCTAAGTGCTAAGTGCTAAGTGCTCAGAGCAAGAACCGGGGCTGTAAAAATAATTGTGTAAGTGGCCTGAGAGAGATGAAAGGATTAACGACATGGCCATTACCGATGAAGTGCTAAACGAACTGCTTAAAGATTATCAGAAGCCCGAAGATTTATTGGGCAAGGATGGGATCTTCAAGCAACTGCAGAAGCGGCTGCTGGAGAAGGCAATGGGAGCGGAGTTGACGGTACATTTGGGTTACGACAAGCATGACCCGGCGGGCCGCAACTCGGGCAACTCGCGCAACGGCACCAGTCCCAAGACCCTCAAGGGAGAGTTTGGTCACCTGGAGCTGGCGACGCCCCGGGATCGCAACGGAACCTTTGAGCCGCTGATCGTGGCCAAGGGGCAACGCCGGTTCGAGGGATTTGACCAAGCGATCCTCAGTCTGTATTCGCGTGGCATGACGACGCGGGAGATTGAAGGGCACCTGTTGGACATATACGGGGTGGAGGTGTCGCCGACTCTGGTCTCGCAAGTGACCGAGGCGGTGTGCGCTGATGTGAAGGTCTGGCAGGACCGACCACTGGAGGAAGTTTACCCCATTGTCTATTTTGATGCGCTCTGGGGCAAGGTGCGGCAGGACGGTCAGGTGGCCAAGGTGGCGGTGTATCTGGCGCTGGGGATCACGATGACCGGGCAGAAGGAGGTTCTGGGCATGTGGGCGGCTCACAGTGAGGGGGCCAAGTTTTGGCTGCATGTGCTGACGGAGCTTAAAAACCGGGGAGTAAAGGACATCTTTATTGGCTGCGTGGATGGGATTAAAGGCTTCCCTGAAGCGATGGAAACGGTCTTTCCGGCGACCCAGGTGCAGCTCTGCCTGGTGCACATGGTGCGTAATTCGCTCAGCTACGTGGGATGGAAGGAGCGCAAAGCGGTGGCCGCCGATTTGAAGGCGATTTATCGGGCGGCGACGGTGGCCCAGGCCGAGCAGGCGCTGGAGGCTTTTGCCCAAAAGTGGGACAAAAAATACCCATCGATCAGCAAGAGTTGGCGGGCGCACTGGCCGGAACTGATCACGTTTTTGAAGTATCCTGAAGAGATCCGCAAAGCCATTTATACGACCAATGCGATTGAGTCGGTGAACCGATCGCTGCGTAAAATCACCAAGAATCGGGGCGTTTTTCCAAACGAGGAATCCCTGCTCAAACTCTATTATCTGGCGCTGGAACGGGCGGCCAAAAAGTGGACCATGCCCATCCACAATTGGGGCCAGGCGCTGAACCGATTTGCCATTGAATTTGGGGACCGGATGCCCCAGTTGGCTTGAGCCGCCATGAAAACTGGATACGCAAGCCCATTTAACCGCAGGGGGCGCGAGCTAAGGCTCAAAGCTCGCCCCCTGCTGGTTCTATCTCGCTGCGAAAACGCAGGGAGTCATAACAACAAAAAACAAAACTAAAAAATCACTTACACAGTTTTCTTTACAAAACCCAAGAACCCTGCGCTCTAGGCTCTACGCTCCCAGCCGTTTTTTGGCTCTCGGCCCTCAGCTCTCTGCCCTACGCCTTTTTTTGCGACTGCCCTTACCGCTCTGCGCTCCCAGCCATTTTTTGGCCCTCAGCCCTGCGCTCTCAGCCCTAAGCATCTTTAATTATGGACCGGCCCCGTTGGCGATTCGAGAATTTGGAATGCTGGCAAATGGCAAAAGAGCTTGCCGTAAGATTTCATCAAATTGCAGACCATCTCGATAACCAAAAGTTTTGGCGCTACGCAGAGCAGTTGCGTGCCGCTGGTTTGTCTGTTTCCAACAATATTGCTGAAGGCTCTGCCAGCCCTCATCCTCAGGAATTTAAACAATATCTGAATATAGCCCGCAGATCGCTTTTCGAAAATGCCTCCATGCTATATGTTTTTGAAGAAATGTCCCTGCTAAAACCGGACGAAGCAACCCTCCTTCTCCGCCAGTCCGACGAACTCAGCCGTAAAATAACAAACCTGGCTCGCACGCTCTAACCGCTTTCCGCTTTGCATTATTTACGCTATGCCCTTACCGCTCAGCTTTTTACATCTTGTTCGCCATTAGCTTTATTGGCTCTTACCGCTCAGCCCTCAGCCTTTTGTTAACCCTAGCCTACTCGCTGCCTATGAAAATTAGCTCCACCAGCCTAATCTCCGCCGCGGTTGTCGTGTTTACTCAGGCCGTGACTGCTCAGCCTGCCGCTGCCGAGCCCTCAGCTCTCAGCTCTCAGCCCTCTGCTCCCGCTGCCTCTGCCGCTGCCGAGCCCTCCGCTCTGAGCTCTCAGCCCTCTGCGGCCTCCCGGCCTTCTTTCTCCGACCGCCTGCCCGACCTCCGCGTCGGTCCGTTCGACATCCACCCGAGGCTGACCACCGGCGTGATGTATGACGACAACATCCTCATTGCCTCCCACAACACCCAGTCCGATTTCATCTGGTCCGTCAATCCCGCCGCCAGCATCGTGGCCGGGGACCGCATGGCCATCACGGAATACCTGCTCAATGACCGCAATTTCATGGGGATCACCCCCGGCACCTACATCACCACCCCCCTCGAGGTCTGGCCGGGAAAACTGTTGATGCTCGATTACGGCCCTAGGTTCAACTGGTTCAACCGCTATTCCGAGAACGACTCCACGGACCATCTACTGAAATTCGACGCCCTCCTGCCCATGGCCAAGCTCATCCTGGGCGTGAACCAGGGCTACACGCGCGAGAATACCGGAGTCATTGAAGCCAGCAGGCGCGCCAATGTGGAAACAATCACCTCATCCATCATGGGGGCCTACCAATTCAGCGAGAAAACCTCGGCGGAAATGAACCTGCGCCGCAGAAGCACCGATTACGAGGCCAATCTGGGGCTGAACGGAAACACCGACTGGAGCGCCGTGAATTGGCTCAATTACCAGATAACCCCTCTGTTGAATACCGGTTTCGGTTTGACCTTGGGCGACACAGAAACACAGGATCGATCCCAGACATACGAGCAGCTACTGGCCCGTGCCCGCTATAAACTGGCCGACCGTGTCGATCTGGGGCTGGCCGCCGGTGGCGAGATGCGCCAATTCGAGGGGGCCGAGGACAGTCTGGAACCAATTTTTACCCTAGACGGCAATTACCGGCCTTTTGAACGCACCGCAGTTTATCTCAGTGGCTACCGCCGGGACCAGGCCTCGGTTTATTCCGGCCAGAATTACATCATCACGGGCATCAGCAGCGGCATCAGCCAGCAATTCGGGGACCGCTATTTCATCGGCTTGGGCATTGGCTACGATAACTACAAATACCAGTCCAGCACCGCCGCGAAAACCGCGGATCGGAGCGACGATTACGTGACCCTCCGCCCCAGCTTCGACGTCCGAATCACCAAGAATCTGCACTCCAACATCTATTACAACTTCCGCACCCTGAAATCGAGCCAAACCGATGGTTTTGACGACAACCAGGTTGCCCTCCAAATGACGCTGAGTTATTGATTTACGTTTGCCATGCTCCCAGCTCTTACCGCTGTGCTCTTTGCCTTTGCATTACTGGCCTCTGATCTCTGGCCTCTGACCTCAGGCTTCCGGCTTTGACGATAGCCAACTCGCAGCCCGACTTACTTTGAGTTTTTGTGTTCGTTTAGCTTGGCACTCGATGTTCCAGCGTTATTTTCCTCATTCTGAAACCCGCAATCTGAAATCCACACCACCAGTATTGTTTCACTGGCTATTTAAACCTGTTTGATTAGCAATCCACAAATCAGTTTAACCGATCGCCTCCTAGCACTGATGCCCGGTTTTCTTGCAACCAGTTGGAGACGACTGCAAGCATCACCTTTGGGCTACCGCTTGGCGCGTGGCGCGTTTTGGACATTGTTAGGAACTCTTTTGGCCAGAGGATTTGCACTGGCTGGCACCATTGTTGTTGCCAGAATATTAGGTAAGGAAGTTTTTGGCGCTCTGGGAATGGTGCAATCCACTGTGGGAATGTTTGGAACAGTCGCAGGCTTTGGACTGGGAGTGATGGCGACAAAGCATATCGCTGAATTCCGCAAAACTAATCCACAAAGAGCTGGACGCATCATCTATTTGTCCGAGTGTATGTGCTGGGTGGCAGGGGGAGTTGGTGCCATCGGTATGTTCTTTGCGGCACCCTGGCTGGCGCTGCATTCTCTAGCCAACCCGGGTCTGGCAGGCATTTTGCGCATCAGCGCACTTTATCTACTATTTACCAGCGTTAACGGTGGACAACTGGGCATTCTTTCCGGGTTTGAGGCTTTTCGAGAAGCTGCAAAGGTCAATCTGTGGGTCGGCGTTTTAAATTTTACTTTTTCGATCGCAGGTTGTTGGTGGGGAGGCTTGGGTGGAGCAGTCTGGGGTTTAGCGATCTCACAGGCTTTCGTGTGCGTCATTTCTTTTTGGATAATCAAGCGCCACGCACGTCAAGCCAAGGTGCCGATGCTTGCGACCGGATGGCAAAGCGAATTGAGCTTGCTATGGGGTTTCAACTTGCCATTGGTGCTTACCAACATGCTTGGAATTCCTGTTGCGTGGCTTTGTCAGTCCCTTCTCGCTCGCCAGGCTAAAGGTTACGAGCACTTAGCCGACTACTTCAGCGCTCTTCAATTGCGAAATATTCCATTGGCAATGATAGGCGTTGTAGTGGCAGCCGTTCTCCCGGTATATACAAATTCACGGGCGGAGCAAGGTTCACAAACACAAAGGAAAGTGCTTCGATTAATGCAGTTTGTGATACTGGCAACAATTTTTCCTATATTGTTGATAATGGCCACTTTTGCAGGACCTATCCTTTTTGCTTATGGTAAGGATTTTCAGACCGGCGCCTTCGTTCTTCGGCTGCTTCTGTTGTCGGTCGCATTCGAGGCGATGGCCACCGTCAACTTGCAGATCATGGTTGGAAGTGGTTTAGTCTGGCAAGTTTTTCATATATATATTGCAGGCAGTATAGTATTCATAATCCTTTCTTACACTTTGGTACCCACCATGCAAGGTCCCGGCCTTGGCTGTGCTTGGGTGGGTATTCAGTTCGTTCGCTGGGTCGTGAGCTTGCTTTATATCAAACGCCTGAATCCCACCTCCATGCGCTAATCAAAAATATTTCCCGAACAAACGAAAAGCATTGTTCTTTTCCCAGCAGAGGCAGTTTTTATGTGCATTTGTTGTTTGTGACCATATGCGTCCGCTTTTACTTATTTCTAAATCTTTGTGGTGGAGCAACCACTATCTGACAAGTTGGCTGCGCGCTGTTTCATATCGGCTACTTCTCGGAAGTTACTTCGGCCACATTGGATGGGGATCACGTTTTGGCAGAAACATTCGTTTCGGTTCGCCGAATGCTAACATCTTTTTATGCAAGAACTGTAGTATTGGGGACAATGTTTTTCTTTGCACCGAAAATAAGAGCTACATCAAAATGGCCGAAGGAGCTTCCATCAGTTTTGGTTGTGTGCTTATATCCATGCACGGGATTCGCATTGGAAAAAATTCAGCTTTGGGAGAACTAACGTCGGTGCGTGATCATAATCACGAGTTTAAGGACGCGAATACTCCCTTCAGAATACAGGGTTATCGAGGCGCAGCAATCGATATCGGTGACGATGTTTGGATAGGACGAGGGGCTTTTATTGGACCGGGTGTCCATATTGGTAATGGCGCCGTGGTAGGAGCGAACAGCGTCGTCGTCCGGGATGTCGATCCATACACTGTTGTGGCAGGATGCCCTGCTAGGTTTATAAAGCGTCGAGGTTTATAAGTTTAAACTGTTGCAGAATAAATCGTTTGTCATGGTTGTGCGGCCGTCGCCGTGCCCATGTCCGATAATGGCAATCCACTTTTATGATATTTTAGATTTCAAGGGGAGTTTCAGCATAATGAAAATCGCGTCAAGGCTGCCCATGGTGAACGAATGACTTGCATTCGCGCAACACATGTCTTGTATGCTCTAATTTAGTAATGTAACCGTTCTTTTAATATTTGCAGTAAAATATCGGCATTTACGCTCCTTTTCGAGGAGACCAATTTTCATAAGGAGTTCATACAATACTTTCAAGCAAGGAGGCTTAGGGTTGTATAGATGCCGCTTTAGGCATCCACATTTAAGTTTCCGCCTGTTGGCAACTGTTTACTATGGATCGAAACGAAAAGTATATTTGCGCATTTCCTGGCCGCCGCGACTCCTACCAAGTGCCATTTGCCCTTGAGGAGGCCGGAGTGCTTGAATCGTTTATAACCGATTTTTATTCGAAGGATTTTATTTTGGGCATGGCACGTTTTTTACCATGCCGCCTTGCAGAAAGCATTAATGGAAGGCATTGCGATGGGATTATGAACAAAAATGTAAGGTCTCAGCCTGGCGCATTCCTCGCCTCTCAGATCTTTAAAGGGAGCGCACAGTCGAGGTTTTTCAGAGGCGCAAAGTACGCCCGAACCTTGAGCCTTGCTGCTGCAAAAATGGCAAAAGCACGTAAATCGAGTTTATTGCTTTATTCCTCCTACGCTTACGAAGCTTTTTTGACTTCTTTTTCCCACACTCCCAAACGAGTTCTCTTTCAATATCACCCCCATTATGACTACGAGAGGGAAATATACAAACAATACGCACCGACCTCCGTTGTCGAGTCGGCGTCCTCCGTATTGAAAGGACATCCAGAACTGTTGAAACCACTGACGGATGCTTGGCAACATTCTGATTTAATTCTTTGCGCAAGCACGTTTACAAAACAGTCCTTGATCTGGGCTGGGGCAGATGAAAATATTTGCCGTGTGATACCTTACGGCTGCGATTTTGCCCCATTAAACTCTTTTGATTTGCCTGCTGACGATTGCTTTCAAGCAATCTTTGTCGGCTCTGGTATTACCAGAAAAGGTCTGGATTGCCTACTGAAAGCATGGAAACATGTTTCCTTTCAAGGGCCGAAGAAACTTGTCGTAATTTGCAGGGGTATCGCACCGGAAATTCGCAAACAGATGGGTGACACACCAGACGTTGTTTTATTGCCTGGTGTCTTGAATCAAGAATTGATCTCTCTATACTCACGATCGCATCTTTTTGTAATGCCCTCACTCATTGAAGGATTCGGTCAAGTCTATTTGGAGGCTCTTGCATGCGGTTGCCCCGTCCTTGGAACCGCTAATACCGTCCTGCCTGACTTGGGCAATGAGTCCAATGGAATATTTATGGTTCCGCCAGGTGACTGGGAGCAGCTTTCGGTTAAACTCTCGCATTTAGCTTCGACGCTAACTAAAAGTCATTCAAATATAAGAATCGCAGCTCGTAAACTGGCGTTGCAATTTACGTGGAAGCGCTTTAGAGATGGCGTGATTAATTCAATTACTTAATTCACTAGAATGAAGGTAGGCATACTAAGTTTCCATTTTTGCCAGAATTATGGGGGAGTGCTGCAGTGCGCAGCCCTTCAAAAAGCACTAAATCGAATTGGAATACGATCGGATATATTGGATTTCAACCCCATATCCAAAGTTCAGAATATACATAAATGGGCTGGCTTTATGGGACCGGCCTGTAGTAGACTTCTTCTGTATTTTCTTGGGAAATGGCGTTATGGAAGTGGTCACTATAGCTGTTTTGATTCCTTTAGAAAAACAAATCTTTCCCTATCCTCCCCATGCCGATTTCTCCCCGAACTTTGGGAATGCGCCACCAATTATGACGCTATCATCGTTGGGAGCGATCAAGTTTGGAACGGGGACTGGAATTGGCCTGTTTACCTTCTCGATTCTAAATGTTTTAAAGGAATTAAGGTCAGTTATGCAGCCTGCTTTGGTCATGACAAACAACCCGAGGTTTTCTTGAACCGAGTCCGCCATGCGCTTCCATCGTTCCACGCAATATCAGTGCGGAATACAATGTCGCAAGGGATTATTAATCAGCTCACAGGGAGCAACGTCCCTATTGTTTCGGATCCCACCTTGCTTGTTGATCTTGACTTTGAGTCGAAAACTCCAAAATTGCCATTTTCAGATTACATCTTACTTTATACTCCAAATCGTGTGGTAGCAAAGAACACTATTTCAATTACAGAAGAAATAAGACGAAGGCTAAACCTACCTTTGGTATGTGTTTCACCCGGCGCGCTAAGGGATTGGGCATTCGACGGAGCGGATTTCATTGTTTCCAATGCAGGGCCCGCTGAGTGGATTGATCTGATAAACAAATCCAGGATTGTATGCACGGATTCGTTCCATGGCTCCGTTTTTGCAATTCAGAAACGAAAGCCTCTGATTATGATCGACCATAAATCCGAAGGCTCTCTTAGGCTTTATGATTTTTGCGAACGATATGGATTTAAATCCAACATGATCGCCCAATCAACCCAGATAACGGACGGATTATTGGAGTCATCTCCTGGTTCAAATGCCGAAGTTCAGGAGCGCATTCACAAACATGTCGTGAAATCCTACGAATTCCTGCGAAAAGCCCTGACTTGAGATACTTATGCTCACTCAAAGGGAAGACGGTGTTATCGAATTTGATCCATTAAGATGCTGCCAATGCGGAGTATGTCTCGCCTCGTGCAAACCAGACGCGTTGACTTTTAAAATTCTGAGAGATGGCTTGGTGCATATCAGTGTCGATAAGGACAAATGCACCCAATGCGGCTTTTGCGCCAGAGTCTGTCCTTCTCAACAGTTGCCAAAAGATCGCCTTACTGAGGCGAACATATCCGCAGCAAAAGACATTCATCTTACGCATTCAGCGGACGACAACATCCGCTGGATGGCCTCCAGCGGCGGAACAGCCCGCACTCTCATTGGCCAGTTGCTACAAAAGCAACACGTGGACGCAACCTATTCACTCTTTTACCCGGAAAATAATGGGCTCAGAATTTCAGGTGTAGTTTATCAAGCAGCATTGCCTTTCCCTCGGGCAGTCATTCCAACGGGTTCCGAGGCAGAAGGAATCTGGATTACTACTCCTCCCAAGCTTGAACGAATTCCGTGTTCGCTTTATCGCCCCATCCTTTGGGGGAAAAACCTCGCGGTGCGCAACAGAAATTGGAAGCGAGTGTTGTTGATCGGATTACCATGCCAAATCAAGGCTGCGAGCGCGTTGCTTCGGTATTATCTGCCCAAAACCGAAATTCTGAAGATTGCCATAATGTGTCGAAAGCAAAAGACTTTAGGACACACAAAGGCTATCAAGCGTTTCTTTAGAGGGAATGATGCTCCCGATTCAAGCGTATTTTATCGAGGTTTCGGCTGGCCCGGAAAGTCGGGTTTTCTGCATAACGGCGAAATAGAATTTTTAAATTATTTTTTCCATGCCACCTGCTGGGTTGTGCCAGCCTGTCGTTTATGCTCTGACTGTCTTGCGGCATGCTATGCAGACATTACATTAGGCGATCCCTGGGGTATTGAATCGCCCAGTAATAACCCTCTTGGTTCGAATTTAACCTTGGTATGGACAGAAGCCGGGCGCGAAATGATGAAAGTTGCTGCTGATAGCTTGGTGCGCACTCCTTGTTCGCTCCAGGATGCCATTCGCTCGCTAAATTTTCCGATGATTCGGAATAAGGAAGCTGCATTCCATTATTATCTTTTTCAACAAACATCCTTGAGGAATCGGATTAGCATGGGAACAAAGGAACTAATGACCCGGGTTGCCGAACTGGAAATGGGCGTTTTAGGAATGAATTCACCTCTCCTTCGGCTGCAACAAAATGCAAAAACACTTTTAAAACAAATATGGCGTCGAGTTCGTTAGTGATATTTGAGAGTCACCCTCAATGATTTCCTACGTCTTATTTTATAGCCTGCTCGTTCTCTCCGCTTTTGCTCTGTTGCACGCCTTGCGGAAGCGGGATGGAGCCTTGCAATTTCAAGCTTTATTTGCAGCCGCATTTCTTTTTTCAGTTGTACCTCAGCTTGTAAATCATGTTTTTTATCCAGGACGTCTTCCGCGCGTTGTTTATGATAACTATGGAGTTGAGTGGGCCATTGTGATTTGTATCCTCTGTTTGCTGGCCGGTTGGATGGGTTATAGCCTTCCAATTCGAAGGACTGGTTTCGTTCCCAAGTTGTTGGACAAGATGCCTTCAGTTCCCACAAATACATTTTTTTGGATTGGAACTGCCTGCTATGGAATCGGCTTTATTGGAGCTTACAAGCTTGCAACATTAGCGGGGGGGTTTGAACAGCAATTCATGGGAGGCGGACATTATGCTTTGGAATGGAGTGGCGCGCCCGTCGTTTATATATATATCATGAAGTTGCTTTATCCTGGTTTGATACTGGCTTTCTTATCGGTTCTCAGAAAAGGTTCACTTTTAAAGTGGCTCATTGTTATAGGGATGTTTGTCTATCCGGTTTTCATTATTATATTTCTTGGTCGGCGAAGTGTTACATTTTCAATTGGGTTATATGTATTTCTCTGTTTATGGTTCGAAAAAAAGTGGACCTTGCCGCGGTCGGCGTTCATTGGACTTTTTGCCCTTGCGGGATTAATCGTCATCGCGGCGCCGTATTGGCGCTCTCAAGCCAATATGACAGGCGATGTTCTCGGGGCTATCCAAACCGTGAATATTAAAACAGCCACGGATAATTATTTTGTCGGCGAGAAAGGGGAAGGCATGAATAATTTAGTGATTGGATCGGCGGCACGTTTCTCACAATTTGAGTTTAATTATGGCGCCGTTTTTTGGAACGCACTGATAGATATTTTTGTGCCCGCACAATTTACGAGCAGAGAATTTAAGGATTCACTATTTGTTAAAGTCAAAGATGATGGCGCAATATTTAATGAATTTTGCGGC
Organism: Verrucomicrobiia bacterium; assembly: GCA_963664225.1. GTDB lineage: Bacteria > Verrucomicrobiota > Verrucomicrobiia > Limisphaerales > UBA1319. Next base: position 3,541,074 of record OY760937.1, on the reverse strand, counting down.
GTGGACGTTGTTTATGGTAGTTATATGACGGGCCCATATTCGGTATTTAGCGAATTTTCGCTTGTCGGCGCTGTGTTTTTTATGTTTTTTGCTCGTTTTTTCAAAATGTTATGGCATTACACTAGTTCAAACAACCATTTACTTCCTAGAATGTTATATAGTGTGTTTGCATTCAATATTGCATTTTCCGTTGTTAGTAGTGCTCCTGTCATTGTTTCGCGTATGGTTCTTGAGATTTTAATAATAATTATTTTTATAATCTTTCCTTCGTTTCTTTTATCGGCAAAGAAAAGAATTATGAAACAAACTAAGCTTCAGCCACTTGTTTCGCAAAAATATTTTCGTATCCCCAAAAGTCGCCTCAAATGAAGATTTGTGTCGTTTTTCATCGATTGGGACCATACCATTTCGCTCGGCTCAAGACGGCGTCAACCATGATTTCACTTGTGGCGGTGGAAACTTCAGGGCGTGATGAAACATATGCATGGGATTGTGTTGCCGGAACCGATGGGTTTGAGCGATTGATTTTGTTTAAGAACCAAGATGCTCATAAATTGTCGGTGAGTTTGGTGAGACGTCAGCTCATGCTTGCATTAGAGAGAATCCAACCTGCGGCGGTTGTGATTCCTGGCTGGCAGGACCCTGCAGCTCATGGCGCCATGCAGTATTGTATCCAAAATGCTAAACCTATTATCATAATGTCCGAGAGCACGTCTTCAGATGTGTCACGGTGGGCATGGCGGGAAGCCATAAAAAGCCAGATCGTTAGACTGGGAAATGCGGCCCTGGTTGGAGGAGCACCACACAAGAATTACATTGTTAAGTTAGGGATCCCTGCGCGAAATGTATTTTTGGGATACGATGCAATAGATAATTCTTACTTTTCCGATAGCGTTTTGGAGGCTATAGGTCACAAGTCCGAAGTCAGAATGCGATATCGTTTGCCAGAGTTATACTTTCTGGCTTCATCACGGTTTGTTGAGAAAAAGAATCTATTCCGTTTAATTGAGGCGTATGCTCGCTATCGCGAGATGGCAGAAAATCTTAATCGAGGAGAGCGCACGTCAAAAACATATAATCTGGTTTTACTTGGAGATGGCGCGCTTAAATCTAATCTTCAATCTGAGATCGAAAAACTCAACTTATTTAACAATGTTTTTATGCCGGGATTTATACAATACCCCGATTTGCCGGCTTATTATGCCTGTGCTCAAGTGTTCGTCCATGCCAGTACAACGGAGCAATGGGGATTAGTTGTCAATGAAGCCATGGCTTCGGGATTGCCGGTGCTTGTTTCAAATCGTTGCGGATGCGCGCAGGACTTGGTTCGTGAGGGGGTTAATGGTTTTACATTTGATCCGTATGATGTTGATCAAATGGCTCGGCTCATGCTCAAAATGTCGTCTTCGGATTTTCCACTCGCAGCCTTTGGCAGCGCCAGCCGAGAAATTGTTTCCCATTGGGGACCAGAACGTTTTGCCGAAGGTCTCTCTCAAGCCGTGAAAGTGGCACTTTCAACACCAATCCCAAAGGCAACGTGGGTAAACAAGCTTTTGCTTTGGGCGTTGTTGCACCGGTAGAGAGAATATCACAAAAAAGAATAAAGACCGGTGATGCACCAAAGGACTGAAATAGGTTTCATAATGGGTTCCGTCTCCAGAATGGCTGGCGGGGTGCTAGGGGCAGTGACCGGTCTGACTCAATCCTTGTTGCAAATTCGATCAAATCGTATCAACGTATTTGGGACGCAAGACGAATTTTCGCTAGCAGATCGGCATTTGTGGGGTGGCGTTCCTATTCACGAATATTGCCTAAAAGGGCCGAAACGCTTCGGCTATGCCCCAAACATGAGGCATGCCATTGAGCATTCTCGGCTGGATATTTTCCATAGTGTTTCGATATGGGGCTACCAGTCTCTAATGATAAATCAATTGGATCCGGGAAAAAGGATTCCTTATCTTGTCTCCCCCCATGGGCAGATAGATCCTTGGGCTTTAAATTATTCAAAATGGAAGAAATACCTCGCATTGATCCTTTACGCTAAAAAAAGTCTGAAGAGGGCACGATGTATTCATGCGCTAAACAATGCTGAACTGCAGTCAGTCCGATCCTTTGGTCTTAATAATCCAGTGTGTATTATTCCAAATGGAACCTGTTTGCCTGGAATCGCCCCAGATGCCTGGAACAGGCAAGCCACATTTAACAAGAGAAGACAGAACGTTCTCCTTTATTTAGGGCGCATTCATCCCAAGAAGGGACTTCTTGACTTGGTCAGAGCATGGAAAATGGCGCAGTTAAATGGCTGGACTTTAGTCATTGCGGGATGGAGCGAAGTGGGACACAAGGAGCAGCTTAAGACGCTGGCCGATGATTTGGGTATTCAATATTCTGACTGTGGTGAAACCGAGGATAATGATTGGCAGCAAGAGGTGGATTCCAATGAGTTAATATTCGTTGGCCCAAAACATGGCGCGCAAAAGGAATTGTGCTTCACAAATTGCGATGCATTTGTTCTTCCTTCGTACAGTGAAGGACTCCCCATGGCCGTGCTGGAGGCCTGGTCGTACGGGAAGCCGGTCCTGATGACTCCGGAATGCAATTTGCCTGAAGGTTTTGAAAATGATTGCGCCATTCGGGTGGAAACAAATCTGGAAAGCCTCCAAGCGGGATTGCATCAACTCGCCGACATGTCGCAAGCGGATCGAGTTGAGATGGGGATAAGAGGTCGGCGCCTGGTGGAAGATCGTTTCGTGTGGTCCCGAATCGCCGCTCAAATGACGGACGTTTACAAGTGGATTCTCGGCGGCGGAACGCCGCCCGCCTGTATTCACATTGATTAATTCAAGATGTCACGCTCAGCTCGAATTAAAAGCCCGTTTTTATTTCGTCAGCAACTGCGCCGATACATTTGGTCATCCGTATGGTTGCTTTTATTTCGTCCATCTCCGCGGTTTTTATTTTCATGGCGGCGTTTTCTCTTGATTTGTTTTGGCGCTCAAATCGCCTCAACAGCTCGAGTCTATAATACCGCAAAAGTATGGGCTCCATGGAATCTAATAATGAAGGCACGAAGCCAGTTGGCCGAAGATGTCGATTGCTATAATGTTGCCATGGTTACGCTGGAAGAAGATGCTATTGTAAGTCAATACGGTTATCTTTGTACAGCAAGTCATGATGTTCATAATGCCGATTTTACGTTAATCACTGCACCAATCAAGCTCGGGAGCAAATCATGGGTCTGCGCAAAAGCCATGGTATGCTTTGGGGTGACGCTAGGGGAAGGATCTGTTGCGGCACTCGGATCTGTCGTTATAAAACCGGTTAAGCCATGGTCCATTGTCGGCGGAAATCCTGCCCGTGAAATTGGTATTCGGCAGAATTGCGGTCTCGTAGTTTGATTCTCATTAGCAAGCCGTAACCAAGAACTGATGTTCAATATCGCCATCGTCAATGCGATTTGTCCCCCCTGAGCAGGTGGTTCCGGCACAAATGGGGCGGGATTTGGCGGGGAAGGACGACTTTTTCGTAGTCTGTTTGGCTTCTTATAATTCTCCGAAAGCTCGGTTTGTTACGAATAAGCTTTACTTGAGCAAATAAGTCGGTTGGCGAAGAGATTCTTTCTCCTTTTACGAAATTATCCAAGTTCGAAAAAACTATTATTCTCAAATGATCATTTTGCTTGGAGCTTCCGGATTCATTGGTACTTATCTTACGGATGAGTTGTTGAAACGCAAAGAGCCCGTTATTGCATGCGGGAGGAACCCACAGGCTTCTTCATTTTATAAGCAATTGCGGATCCCCTGGATCGAGATTAATATGACTAAGGCCAGGGATTTCGACCGTCTTCCGTCCAAGGATGTGACCGCAGTCGTTCTTCTCTCTGCGCTGGTGCCTGCAAATGTCGTCGATTACAATCCACAGAGCTATATCGATATAAACCTGACTGGTACACTCAACGCTCTGGAATATGCTCGTCGTTGCAAGGCGAAAATATTCATCAACACCACATCTCATTCGGATGTGGCTAGGCTTTGGGATTCTGGGCGGCCGATCCGTGAAGAGGATGCTCGCAGCATCAGCCTAACAGGAGATCATGCGGTCTATATCATAAGCAAAATCGCAGGAATAGATCTCACCGAACATTACCGGCAAGAGTTTGGGCTGCAAACCCTAAGTTTTCGTCTTCCGGCTGTATATGGCTATGGCCCGCATACAGAGATCTATTCGAACGGCCAATTGCACGTGACTGGTTTCAAACGGTTCATACTGCGCGCAATGGCTGGCGAACCTTTAGAAGTTTGGGGTGATTGGAGCAAGGGGCGCGATTTGGTCTATGTGAAGGATGTGGCTAATGCATATGTTTCAGCCATTCACAGTGCAAAGGCGTCGGGATTGTACAATATTGCTTCCGGTGTACGCACTACGCTTGAGGAAGAGGCGAAGGGCATTGCGAAGGTCTTTTCGCCTCCAGGGCACGAGGTTCCGGTCGTAAACAACCCGACCAAGCCAAACGAAGTTCATACCTACCTCTATGACATTTCCAAGGCTCAACGGGATTTGGGCTACACCATCCACTATCCTTATTTAAGGATGCTGGAAGATTACAAAATGGAGATGGAGCTCAAACGATTCCCACACTTGATCAGGCGTGAAGGCAAGTCCGGATGCTAAATAGGCGGAAAATCCGGTAAAAGAATCTGTTCAGATGCGTGTTTTGTTGGTTTGCGCGGTTTTCCCGCCGGAGAATGCCCCTGCAGGAATCATGACCCATGAATGGGCTACGGACCTCCTCAGAAGTGGGCACGAGGTTCGGGTGTTGACCGGCTGGCCCAATCATCCGAAGGGGAAGCTGTTTCCAGGTTACAAGCGGAAGTGTTGCGGAAACGAAGTGGATAATGGAGTGCCTGTTCAACGTATCTGGCATTTTCTGCCCGGAAATAAATCCGCACGGAAGCGAATTGCTTATTGGTTGAGCTTCAGCCTTTCTTCTTTTCTGGCGGTGTTATTTGGCCCCAAGGTGGACCTTGTCTATTCCAACACAGTTCCGTTAACAGGTCCGCTTGCCCTTTGCCTGGCCGCTCGTTTACGGAGAGCGCGCTATGTGTATGGAATTTTCGATATTTATCCTGAAGCCGCACTTGAGGCAAAAGCCATCAGAGACGGGCTATTGTTCCGAATGGCGCTCAAAATGGACACATGGGTTTGTAGACATGCGGCGCGTATCCGGGTGATCGGGCAACGGCAGAAAGAAACATTGGTGCAACGCGGCATTTCAGAGGGCAAAATCGGAATTGTTCCTCTATGGCTTGAGGCTAGTCGAGTTCAGCCTCAGGGCCGAGCCGCTAACTGGCGCGAGGAAAATCATATCGACGCCGATGCACTGGTTATCCTGTATGCCGGCACCATTGGTTTGATCAGTGGGGGCGGTCTCGTCCTTGACGTAGCGTCCAGAGTTAAGTCTCAGAGCCGGATTCTTTTCTTGTTTGTCGGAGAAGGGGCGCTCAAGCGCGAACTCCAAGCTAGAGCTACAGAGCAAGGACTGGAAAATGTCCGGTTTCTCCCCTTTCAACCAGAGGATCGGTTGAGCGAAGTCTTTCATAGTGCGGATATAGGGCTGGTGACGCTTCTTCCCGGAGCCGGAAAAAACAGTGTGCCAAGTAAGGTCTTGGGATATCTTGCTGCCGGGCTTCCAGTCTTGGCCAGTGTGGATGCCGACTGTGACATCGCGCGGTATATTCGCGCCGGTCATTGTGGTCGTGTTTGCGCATCTCAAGACGCGGTAGGATTCCAGGTTGCCGTTGAAGAGCTGTTGGATTTCGAAACCAGAGTTGAAACAGGCAGGGCGGCGCGCAAACTTTTTGAAGACCGATTCTCCCGTGCATCTGGCACGGCCCAATGCACTCGGTTGCTTCTGGAATCCGTTTCGTAATGAAAACTGTAGTAACCCCTCTTGGTCGTGAAATCATTCTGGTTTCTCCTTGGCCGGGTAAGCGCTTAGTAGATCTGGTTCTCTCCGTGTTGTTTTCCCTCCTTCTGGGATTTCCGATGCTTCTTGTTGCGGCCTTGGTCAAGCTAACCAGTCCGGGTCCAGTTTTTTATGGAGACAGCCGCCTTGGCTGGGGCGGGAAGGTATATGAAATGTTGAAATTCCGTTCAATGAAACATAATGCCAAGCCGCTGCTTAGCAGCAGCGGAAAGCTGATCGTGGGTAAGTCAGACCCGCGTCTCACTTCGGTGGGGAGAATTCTTCGGATATTACACTTGGATGAAACACCCCAGATTATCAATGTCATCCGAGGTGACATGTCATTTGTCGGACCACGTTCGGGCCAGCCGAAATATGAGCAAACATACAGCGCCACTGCCTATGAGCGTTTGAGGGTGCGTCCGGGCATCACTGGCCTGGCTGCGGTTGTAGGCGGACGGCACCTTGAGAATGAATGCCTGTATGAGGTGGAAGCCGCCTATGTCCAGCATCAGAGCTTGCTTCTGGACTTTCTTATTGTTGTTTTGACGCCCGTTTATATTGTGTTTGGGGCACAATTAACTCGTCGGATTTTAGCCCGGTATCTTAACAATATCCGATTTGTAGAATTGGATGCCGAAAATGAATTTTGAGGTGAGTTCTCCCTCTTTCGGTTGCTCTCCAGTAGTGCTTTGTTCAAATCCGACGGTTTTCGAATTTAAGTATCCATATTAATCAAACTTGGTTTTTGGCCTTAGGCGACGATAATGGACACTTCGTTGTTCCCGTATAGCCAATATTTTTGCCAACGTGTGAAACGAACCTTAATGGTCTTGGGAGCGGGCCCGCTGCAAATCCCGGCGATCAAAACCGCGAAACGTATGGGATTGCGTGTAGTTGTGCTGGATGGCAATTCTGCGGCTCCAGGACTTCCACTCGCTGATCTGCCAGTTGTTGTCGATATAAGCAACCCCAAGGCATGCCTCGATGTGGCAATCCGGGAAAAGGTGCATGGAGTCATCCATATCTGCTCGGAAGTTGCGATGAACTCGCTCGGGTTAATCAATGAAACACTGCATTTGGCTGGTCCTGACTGTGCCACCGTGGCCCGCGCCACTAATAAAGTGCAGATGCGGCGTGCTTTTGAAGCAGGCAGTGCACCCAGCCCGCAGTCGGTTGAAGCTGTAACTCTTGATGGAGCTCTCAATGCGGTTGGGATTGTTATATTGCCTGTGATCATGAAGCCTTCCCGGAACAGCGGCAGCCGCGGCATCACCCGATTGGGACCGGGGATTACGGACAGCATGGTAGTTCGTGCATTCCGCGAGGCTCTGGAGCAGAGCAGGGATCATTCTGTTGTAGTGGAACATTTTGTGGACGGCCCGGAATTTAGCGTGGAAATATTGTCGTGGAACGGTCGATATGAGGTGCTTGCTGTGACCGACAAGGTCACCACTGGGAGTCCCCATTTTGTAGAGACGGGCCACAGCCAACCGACCCGTTTTTCTTCGGATGCTCGCCAAAAGGTGGTGGATGCTGCGCTGAAGGGTGTGAAGGCACTCGGAATCAATTGGTCCGCCGCGCATGCCGAAGTCAAGCTAACGCCGGAAGGCCCGTTTTTGATGGAGATTGGCGCGCGCCTCGGTGGCGATTTCATCACGACGGAATTGGTTCCGCGGAGCACTGGAATTGACATGGTGGCGGCAGCAATCAGCCTGGCACTCGGCGAGGAACCGGATCTGAAGCCTCATCATGCCCCTCAGGGGGTGGCGATTCGCTATTTGACGCCCTTACCCGGAGTAGTCTCCAACATAATGGGCGTGGAGCAGGCACGTTCCATGCCCGGAGTGCAGATCGTTCAATTGGACACAAAAATCGGAGATTTTGTGCCCGAGATTTCATCCAGCTTGTCGCGAGTAGGTCATGTGATTGCGGAAGGACCAACGGCAGACGAAGCCATTGCTCGTGCGGAAGCAGCGCGAGATGCGATTCATATAAAAACCGAGGCACAGGCTAGAGATGTCGCCATCAAACAAACCCCTTTTAATAATCAGGCTATTGCAAATTCCTGATTGAATTTTCCATGAGCCGAATTCCTTTTTCAAAAATTGATTGTGACGGTGAGGAGCTGAATTATGTTCAGCAGGTATTGCGCAGCGGTTGGCTCACCACCGCCGGAAAGGCGCTCGAGTTCGAGCACCGCTTTTCCGCGTCTGTGGGTGGAAAATATGCCTGTGCTGTAAATTCATGCACGGCCGCCCTTCACCTCGCACTGGAAGCGATCGGCATTGGACCTGGCGACAAGGTGTTGGTCCCGACCCTCACGTTCACAGCCACGGCTGAAATTATTCGGTATCTGGGAGCCGATCCGATCTTTTTGGATGTGGAGTATGGAAGTTGTCTGCTGACGCCGGAGCTTTTGGAGAAGGCGCTGGCGCAGAATCAAATGGTAAAGGCCGTGATGGTGGTCCATTTTGGAGGTCAGGCGGCGGACATGCCTGGCATTTTGAGTGTTTGCCGTTCGCATGGCGTCAAAGTGATCGAGGACGCGGCACACGCCTTTCCCACCCGGCTCAATGGACGAGTGGTGGGGAGTTTCGGTGACGTTACCTGTTTCAGTTTTTACGCCAACAAAACGATCACGACCGGTGAAGGCGGCATGTTGGTCACGAATGATGAGTCCATCTACAAGCGCGCCAAAACCATGCGGTTGCACGGCATCGATCGCGACATTTGGAACCGCTTCACCAGCGACAAGCCGTCCTGGGAATACGACGTGGTGGCCCCCGGGTTCAAATATAACATGCCGGACATTAACGCTGCAATCGGGCTGGCACAGTTGGAACGGGCTGAGGTGATGCGTCAGGAACGCCAGCGCTGTTTCGAGTATTACTTAAAGAATCTCGCGGACTGCGAATGGCTGGATTTGCCCTTGATTGGGGTACCGCTGGCGGATCACTCGTGCCACCTGTTCTGGGTCGTTCTGAAAGAGGGAGCCCCGGTCTTGAGAAACCACCTTATCGAACTGCTGGCCGAAGCTGGGATCGGCACCTCGGTCCATTACAAGCCACTGCATCGGATGACCTATTACCGCGAGCGCTATGGACTTAAACCGGACGATTTCCCGAATGCGGAGAAACATTGGCACGGTTGCGTTTCCCTGCCCGTTTACCCGTCGCTCTCTAATGAGGAACTTGAATACATCGTATCCAAGGTCAAAGAATATGTCGGCCGGGTGTGTGTGGCGTAACATCTCTGACATCTGACGTCTCAGATCTCTGGTTTGACTGTCCTTCGTCCAATTGCCATTGGATGTTGATTTTTGCCGCCTGACCTCTGATCTCTGACGTTTGACCTCTATTTTGAACGCCCTTGCCGCTTCGCCCATAGCACTTTACGTTTTTTAAACTTCCATGCGGTGGATAATCCGTTCCTTCCCCGTTTCACCGCCGCTCCGCTGGGCGGTCCTCATCGCGTACATGGTCCTGGTCACCTGGGCTTCACTGGCTCCTGCCAGGGTTTTTACAGGCCTGTATCGGCTTCTGCCATTTCCCCACCTCGACAAACTCTTTCACTTCCTGCTCTACGGCGGACTGGTGGCCATCGCGCGCTGGACCGCCTCCGCACATTGGTCATTCAAACCCGGGTATCGCCTCATTCTGGTCGGAGCCATCGGTTACGGCATCCTGATGGAGGTCATCCAGGGCGTCATGGTCAACTACCATCGCTCGTTCGAATTCGGTGACATCATTGCCAACAGCCTGGGCGCAATTTGCTTTTGGAGCTTGTATGGACTGGCCGTCATGCGCACTCAAAAAGCGTATGGCAAAATACGTCCGTAGTCCCTGGTCCTTAGTCCGTAGTCGTGGAAAATCACTGAAATCTCTTTATCCCGAAGGGATTAAATCATTCAGACCGGGGTTGCGAGGCACGAGCTACCCCGGGAAAACCGCCCGTCCTGTTTTTCTTCCTCGCCTCGTGAGGCACGAACGGGGAGAGGATTGTGGAGAGGGGCGGCAAAAAACGTCCCTAGTCCTTGGTCCTTAGTCCGTAGTCGGGAAAAAGCACTGCAATCTCCTTATCCCGAAGGGATTAAATCATTCAGACCGGGGTTGCGAGGCACGAGCTACCCCGGGAAAACCGCCCGTCCTATTTTTCTTCCTCGCCCCGTGAGGCACGAACGGGGAGAGGAATGTGGAGAGGGGCGGCAGAAAACGTCCGTAGTCCCTGGTCCTTTGTCCGTAGTCGTGGAAAAACACTGAAATCTCTTTATCCCGAAGGGATTAAATCATTCAGACCGGGGTTGCGAGGCACGAACTACCCCGGGAAAACCGCCCGTCCTATTTTTCTTCCTCGCCTCGTGAGGCACGAACGGGGAGAGAGGATTGTGGAGAGGGGCGGCAAAAAACGTCCGTAGTCCCTGGTCCCTAGTCCGTAGTCAAGAATAGCAAAGTCAGAGGGCAGGCTCTGACCAACCCGGAGGGTTTGCAGCCATTAGCCGGTCGGTGAGCGCAGCGACACCACCGGGTGATTGCGCAGCATTGAACCCGATCCCGGCAGGGATCGCAGGCCTCAGGTCGGCGTCATGAGGCTGATTGACAGAAAGACACGTTTGGGCCACATTGTGTACATGAGCGCAATAGCCAAGAGCCGTATTGACCCCGAACTAAAACGCCAGGCTGAAGCCGTCTTGGAGGAGATCGGACTGAAACCACGGGCGGCATTGGAGTTGTTCTACAAACAGATCATAAAGCGCCGTGCAATCCCGTTCCCCGTCCAGGCAGACAGCCCGGAAGACGAGGTTTTGAGCGCTGCCGCCCGCCGCAATAGTCTGGCTGATGAATTCTAAGAGTGAAGACGGTCCCACAACCCGATGAAGTTTGGTTCATTGACTTGGGCCTGGTTGGCAAACCGCGTTACGCGCTTGTGTTGGCGGCTCAAACCGATGCGCGACTGGCACTGGCCAGCGTGGTTTTGATCACCAGACAATTTGAAGACACCGCTTACGAAGTCTCCCTGCCCCGTGTGCCGTGGTTGCCGGAGCAAAGCTATATCAACGTCCAGAGCATCCAACCGGTGAAATTCACCGAATTCGTCCGCAAAGCTCCTGGAAAGTTTGATCCTCGCGTCGTGAGTGAAGTGAAAGCCGCGCTTGGACGCTGGTTGAAGCTCTAAGAACCTCCACCAAAACCAGTTCGACGCATGCCTGTCACCGCATGGGCTTGGTCCGGAATCGCGGGTATCCGGGCAGGCCAGAGGTCAGAGGCCAGAGGTCAAAGGTCAGCGAAAAAAAGTCCTTGGTCCCTAGTCCGTAGTCGGGGAAGAGCACTGCAATCTCTTTATCCCGAAGGGATTAAATCATTCAGACCGGGGTTGCGAGGCACGAGCTACCCCGGGAAAACCGCCCGTCCTATTTTTCTTCCTCGCCTCGTGAGGCACGAGCGGGGAGAGGATTGTGGAGAGGGGTTTGTTTATTTCTGATACACATCTACGGTTTTGCCCGAATGAAGCGTAGCTGTTTTCTTCCTCGCCCCGTGAGGCACGAACGGGGAGAGGATTGTGGAGAGGGGCGGCAAAAAACGTCCGTAGTCCCTGGTCCTTGGTCAAAAAGCGCTAAGGGCGGAGGGCTGAGCGGTAAGAGCCGACAAAATGGGATCGGAGCACACCGGATGCGGGGCCCCACGCTTGAATCGTTTACAAGTCTCCAGTGCGCTTGGAATATAAAACACGATGGTCGCGAAGCAGGATTACATGATCGGCAATCGGGTTGGACTGGTTGAACACCAGCGCCCAGCGCAACTTCTCAAGGATTTCATCCCGATTGGGCCGCGCCAGCGTGATGACGATAACTCCGGCGTGGGTGGAATGGAGCAATGGAATGGTGTGGAAAAAATCCTTGTCCGTGGTGAGGAATATGGCGTTTTGCTTCTGAGCTTCCGCAAACAGCCAATCGTCGCTCAGTCCCGTGTTGGGATCGTAACTGAGTTCGCAGAGGGAATGACCCAATTCCTCCAGCAGTTCCTTGCAAGTGCGGGGGAAATTCTGGTCGGCAAGAAACTTCATTTGCCCACGGGTTCGTAGTCGAACGACTCAAACCGCGTCATCTGCGTGGCAAAATCCAGCGCCGCATCGATGTCCGCCTCTCTGATGGACGGGTAATCCTGCAAAATCGACTCCCTGGACTGGCCTGTGGCCAACGCGCCCAGAATGTTGGCGACAAGAACCCGCGTTCCACTAATGACCGGCTTGCCGTGACAGACCTTCGGATCAATTGAAATTCGCGATTGTTCGACTGTTACCATGAAGTTAGAATACTCGTTGGACCCGTATTTTCAACCTTTGATTCCGGGTCTGGTTTGCCCTTTGCCTTTTCCATTGCACGTTGGACGTTCGATGTTGGTTGTTCGCTTTTTTGCTGGCTGCCCTTCGCCCTTAGCGCTCCGCTCTCAGCGCTTCGCCTCCCCACGGCGTTCTTTTCCATTGCATTTCTATCTTTGTGAGGTTGCCCCGATTTGACGGACACAGGAGCGGAGCGAAACTTAATGAAAAACCGTATGAAGCAATCTGTGATTCCCGATTCCAAGACTCATCCGAAGTATGATTCTGCATTTAAGCAGGAAGCCGTGAACCTCTGGAAATCCAGCGGGAAATCGGCAGCCACGGTGGCGGCTGAGTTGGGGATAAAAATGGAGCGGCTCTATGCCTGGCGCGCAAAATATGTGCCGCTGCCAACAGGGGAAGGAGCCGAAACAAAGACCCGTGAGCAGTTGCTGGCCGACAATGCCGCTTTGTTGCGCGAACTGGACTATGTGCGCCAGCAGCGGGAGATTCTAAAAAAAACGTTGGGAATTCTTTCGGACCCCCAGAGCAACGCTATCAACGGGTTGAAGCGATGAAAGTCGATCATCCCATCCGCCTGCTCTGTGAGGCCTTTGATGTGTCTTTTAGCGGCTACTATGATTGGTGCCGACGGCAAATCCAGCCTTCGTTGCGTGCCCGTCAGGACGCCGTATTGAAAGGGACCATCACAACGATTTTCAATGGCAGCCGCAAAACCTATGGCAGCCCGCGCATCCAGATCGCCTTGAAGCACCAGGGGCACTGCCATGGTCGCAACCACATCGCCCGTTTAATGCGCCAGGAAGGCCTGCAGGCGCGTTCTAAAAAGCGTTTCAAGGTCCGAACCACCGACAGCAATCATGATCAGCCCATTGCCCCCAACCGGCTGGCTCAAGCCGCGCCACCGGACCAACGCAATCAGACTTGGGTCGGGGACATCACCTACATTGCCACCGATGAAGGCTGGCTCTATCTCGCTGGCATTGAAGACCTTTACAGCCGCCGCATCGTGGGTTGGGGCATGAGCGAGCACATTGACACCGAACTGGTCCTGTCGGCCTGGAACATGGCCTGCATTCAGCGGCAACCCGAACCCGGATTGCTCTTTCATTCAGACCGGGGAGTCCAGTATGCCAGTCAGGATTATCGCCGGGCGATGGAAACCTCCGGTGCCCTGGCGAGCATGAGCCGCAGTGGCAACTGCTATGACAACGCGGCCATGGAATCCTTTTGGAGCACCCTTAAACAAGAACTGGTTTATCGCCGGGTCTTTGCGACCCGAGCCCAGGCCCGACAGGCCATCTTTGATTACATCGAGACCTTCTATAATCGACAGCGTTTACACAGCACACTCAATTACATGTCTCCTGTTGACTTTGAAAATATATCCAAATAACCTATATGTGTCTTCTGTGTCCGATTTATCGAAGCAAGCCCATTTGAGATCTATGTGCTCTATGCGGTAGGTGACCTATTCCTTCCCCGTTTCTCGCTCCGCCCTCCGCCCTCTGCCCTCCGCCCTCCGCCCTCTGCCCTCCGCCCTTCGCCCTCCGCCCTCTGACATCTGACCTCTTGTCTTTCTTGCCCTCCCCGTTTCCGCTCGTTGCTCTGCGCCTTTTTTTCCTGACTGAGGTTGCTTCGATTTGACGGACACAGGGGCGGAGCGAAACTTAATGAAAAACCGTATGAAGCAATCTGTGATTCCCGATTCCAAGACTCATCCGAAGTATGATTCTGCATTTAAGCAGGAAGCCGTGAACCTCTGGAAATCCAGCGGGAAATCGGCCTCCACCGTGGCGGCTGAACTGGGGATAAAAATGGAGCGACTCTATGCCTGGCGCGCAAAATATGTTCCGCTGCCAACAGGGGAAGGAGCCGAAACAAAGACCCGTGAGCAGTTGCTGGCCGACAATGCCGCTTTGTTGCGCGAACTGGACTATGTGCGCCAGCAACGGGAGATTCTAAAAAAAACGTTGGGAATTCTTTCGGACCCCCAGAGCAACGCTATCAACGGGTTGAAGCGATGAAAGTCGATCATCCCATCCGCCTGCTCTGTGATGCCTTTGATGTGTCTTTCAGCGGCTACTATGATTGGTGCCGACGGCAAATCCAGCCTTCGTTGCGAGCCCGGCAGGACGCCGTATTGAAAGGGACCATCACAACGATTTTCAATGGCAGCCGCAAAACCTATGGCAGCCCGCGCATCCAGATCGCCTTGAAGCACCAGGGGCACTGCCATGGTCGCAACCACATCGCCCGTTTAATGCGCCAGGAAGGCCTGCAGGCGCGTTCTAAAAAGCGTTTCAAGGTCCGAACCACCGACAGCAATCATGATCAGCCCATTGCCCCCAACCGGCTGGCTCAAGCCGCGCCACCGGACCAACGCAATCAGACTTGGGTCGGGGACATCACCTACATTGCCACCGATGAAGGCTGGCTCTATCTGGCGGGAATTGAAGACCTCTACAGCCGCCGCATCGTGGGTTGGAGCATGAGCGAACATATTGACGCCGAACTGGTTCTGGCGGCCTGGAACATGGCCTGCATTCAGCGACAACCCGAACCCGGATTGCTCTTTCATTCAGATCGGGGAGTCCAGTATGCCAGTCAGGATTATCGCCGGGCGATGGAAACCTCCGGTGCCCTGGCGAGCATGAGCCGCAGTGGCAACTGCTATGACAACGCGGCCATGGAATCCTTTTGGAGCACCCTTAAACAAGAACTGGTTTATCGCCGGGTCTTTGCGACCCGAGCCCAGGCCCGACAGGCCATCTTTGATTACATCGAGACCTTCTATAATCGACAGCGTTTACACAGCACACTCAATTACATGTCTCCTGTTGACTTTGAAAATATATCCAAATAACCTATATGTGTCTTCTGTGTCCGATTTATCGAAGCAAGCCCATGACCTCTGACGTCTGACCTCTATTGGCTTCGCCTTCCGCCCTCCGCTCTCAGCGCTTTGCTTTTCATTTTGTTCATTCTGCCTATTGACAAATCCTTTGGATTCCTCTATCTTGTCCCCCGTTGATGGTTATGGCGGTGCTGTAATCGGTCAACCGGTAACCTCGCTCCGGTGGAGCGCCAGATACCCCCAGTTTCCTGGGCCTTTCCCGGTGGGAAAGGGTAGGGTGAACTTCTGAAACGTACCTCGCGTTCGTTTAAACGTTCACAATAATTCAACTATAAACAATACCCGCGACGCGTGTCGTGGTTAAACGCCGGGGCGTGCCGCCCTGGCATGTTCAGAATTATGATCGAACAGGAAACTCAAGCTAAATTCATTGTCCTGCGGGGTCAGGGCAAAACCTTTGCGGCCATCGCCGAGGAACTGTCCGTCTCCCGGGGCACACTCGTCAACTGGAGCCGCAAGTTCCGCTTCGAACTCCAGAACCTCCGCGCCATCCACATGGAGGAACTCCGCAACAAGGCCCTCTCCACCACCGAAGACCGGGTCAATGCCCTGGCCGGGGAACTCCAGCGCGTCGAGGAGGAAATCAAAAAGCGCGATTATTCCGATGTCCCGACGCCCCGGCTTTTGGCGATGGCCGAATCGTTGCGACGCCAGATTATGCGCGAAACGGGTACCATTCAATTCACAAGCCCGACCAGGGAAATGCCCAACGATGAATACTGCGAAGCCGTCCAGGACTGGAATCCGTAATGTTGGGCGGCAGCTCAACGTCAAACTGGATCGTTTGCCGTATCACCGTCTGTCCTACCACGCGACGCGGATGAGCCCCGGCGTCCGGCGCCCCCCGCCTCCCAACTACCTGTCCATCGCGCTGAACGCGATCGCGGCCTATATCCGCTGGCACAATAAAATGGCCAAGATCGATCCCGCCTTCGACTATGCTGCCATTACTCGTTGGGGCCTTGAGTGCGGCAAAACCAAACGCGACCCTGAATGGGAGGAATACGTGCAGCGGACCTATGGCAAAAAACGTGCGTAGTCCTTGGTCAGGGCAACGCTGTAGGCCGTGGTGCCCTCACCCGGCGTCCGTGCAAGTCGGAGATCAGAGCGCAGGTAAAAATGAACATCCCATATATTTAAGATTGCACAAATAAAGTACAATAAAGTTCATTTCCTGTGACGCGGGTCGATGACCACAAGAAGAGCGAAGGGCCAGGAGCGGAGAGGTGAGGGTTGAGCGCAAAGGGCGTAGGGCAGGAAACACAAGAGGGCCGAGGTCGGGAAAAGACGTCCTTGGTCCCTCGTCCTTGGTCAAAGCAATAAGCGACATACATCTTTTTCAGTCATGGGCTGCTTTTTCAACTGTTTTCCCTTCTCTGACGACCAAGGACCAAGGACAAAAGACCACGGACAGTTTATAACTTGTTTTTGACAAGCGACCAAGGACCAAGGACAGTTTTTAACTTTGAAATCTTTAATTCTACCACTAACCGAACCACTCGGAATTATCTGGTTCCTGATGGCGCTTGGATTCGCCTGGCTGGTCTGGCGTCGCCAATGGCGAAGCGCCTGCTGGCTCGGCGTGCCAACACTCTTGATCTTTCTGATCGGCAGCACACCTTTCCCTGCCGTCCTGGTAGCGGCTGAAGAACGGGTTTACGCAGACGCAAAGGAATTCCCAAAGACGCGGGTGGATGCTGTCGTGGTTTTGGGCGGTGGTTTTTACGAATCGCAATACGATATTCGCGGGGTGGCCATTTCGGCGGCCGGTTCCCGAGCCTTCACGGGAATGGAGATGGCCCGCCGGGGATTGACCACCAACCTTGTGCTGGGCGGCAGCGTGCCGGTGGAGAACCAGGCCATCCCCACATCCGCGAAAGTGCAACTCTGGATGGAGCCTTGGGGTTTGCCCGGGATCATGTTGACCAATCTGGGCACCTGCCGCGATACCCATGACGAGGCGCTTGCCTTCAAGCAACTCCAGGCTGCACATGGATGGAAGTCCGTGGTTCTGGTGACTTCCGCCCTACACATGCGACGCTCGGTCGCCTTGTTTGCAAAGCAGGGCATTCAGGTCACACCGGTCGCTTGCGATTTCCGTGCATATGGCACCGTTCCAACCTCGTTTTCCATAATACCGCGCCAGGGTGGTTTTGAATCGCTGGCTCTCTATCTCCACGAGAAAATCGGCTGGTGGGTGTATTGGGGAAGAGGGTGGATATGAGTTAAAAAAGGCTGTCAAAGAGCGTCCCTGGTCCTTCGTCGGGAAATACTGTAGGCCGTGGTGCCCTCACCCGGCGTCCTTTTCCAGTGCGTATTTGACTTTGAGATCTAGGCGCTTCAGATAGATAATCTTCTTTTCCCCGTTTCCCGCCCTTCGCCCTTCGCCCTCCGTGTCTTCGCGTCTTCAATCCTCTCTTTCGTTCATTGACATTTTTACATATTGAGCTGCTAAATGAATTCACCATATGAGAATTGAATCCACCAAATTCGAGGGTGATTGGTCGTTTGTTTCCATGGCTCTATACAATACCCTGATTTTACTCAAAGGACCCATTGATCGCACGAACTCGTGGTGGAGCTCCGCATGTCGTCCTGTTTATTCAAGCCTCCTTGTATTCCTGCTCGGCGCCTTCCTCCTTTGGAATCCGGCGGTGCAGGCCCAATTCATCCCCATTCCAGTGCCGGGCGGCGCGTTGGTAAAAATGGCCGCGGACCTTCAGCGTCCCTATATCTATGCGATACAGGCGCCCGTTACAGCCGGGCAAAAGGGGAATCTGTTATTCATCAATACCACCAATAATACCATCGAGAAAACACTGCCCATTGGAAACAATCCGACGGATTTGACCGTCCATTATCGAGAAAACCGGCTCTACATCGCCAGTTGGCAGGAAAATGCCACTTACGTTGTGGATCTGACGACTCAGTCCTTGCTACCGCCATTGAACCTGGGACCGGACATCTACAATGTCAACGCAGGAAAAGCGGGACGGATAATTACGGAAGGTGGAAATCAATGGATTTGGGTGAATATTGTGGATACCACCACGGGGAAGGTCGTCGGATTGTTGCCATGGGCCGCGGTGGAGGGGGACGGGGAAACGGATCCGAGCGGGTCATTCTATTATCGTGCTAGTGACAACTCACCGGCCAACATCACAAAGAAGCAAGTCGATAATGATAGCCTTGCCGATATAGCCGACAGCCCCAAACATGGATTCGGCCCGCGCCATCTGCTTTTGTCGCCTGATGGCAGCACGCTATTCTGGCAAGGCTATGTTTACAACACCAACTTGATTGAATCTGGATCGCTTGGGGAGGAAATCTGGGCTACAACCCTCCATGGCGATCTTGCCCTCGGCACGCAGCATGTCTTCAATGCGCGCAATGGCCAGATTGTTTATTCCTGGCCCTTCGCATCCCAAATCATGGCCATTTCGGGGGATCAACAAAAAGTCTTTTCCTTCAACAGTGCTTCGAACCAGTTGGTGGTGGTTCCAATGTCGACCATTGAGTCTGTATCCGGCCCGGGATTCGATCCCGCGCCGCCGGATGGTTCGATTATTAGTCTTCCATTGCCCAAGGTATCATGGACGCTCCAACCGCTGGCCTTGAGTTATCAAGTGTATTTCGGAACAAACAAGGACGCGGTGACATCAGCGGACATCCATTCTGTGTTGTATCTGGGGCCAACCTCCACCAATTTCCTCTCATTGCCCTCATTGCTAAAAACGGGCATTACGTATTATTGGCGGGTCGATTCCGTGGGCTTCTCCGGCATAACGGCAGGCTCTGTATGGTCGTTCACACCTTCACCCCTGGCGGTCTCGCCACAAACAATGACCCTTTATGGCGCAGTCGGATTGGCCATTCCCCCACATTCCTTGTCCATCGGCGCGCAATTTGAGACACGCTGGAACATGGTCATTGACCAACCGTGGCTGTCCGCATCGGCCACCAACGGGTCCACCCCGTCTTCAGTGACCATTGGTTTTGACACATCCAATCTCAAGGCAGGTCTTCACACTAATTTTATTACGCTGACGGAAAATGGAAAATCGCTGCCAATCGCGGTCGTCTTGCAGTTGTTCGACCTCAAACCCTCAAAGATGGTCGCGGACCCGAACCGGGATTATATTTACGTGCTCCATCCGGGCAGTGGCAGTTTTTCAGACGCATTCCTGTTGTTCATAAACACCAGCACCGGAATCGCTGAAAAAGTGATCCCCATTGGAATCAATCCCACCGATATGAGCATAAACCGGTTTGACGACCGGCTTTATGTTTCAAATTGGGGCTATCATCAAACGCGGGTTGTCGATTTGAAAACGCAAATGGAAGCAGACCCGCTTTCCCTGGGCACTGACGTGTACAAAATCAACGGAGGGCTCCCCGGCCGGATCGTTACCGAAGGCGACCAGGAAGGCCTTATTGGAGGGATTATGGCGGGAATAATCGATACCACCACTCGAATCCTTGTTGGCACGTCGCAACTCGAACACGGAGATGGCGAATGTGATCCATCCGGCCGCTATTATTATCACGGGGACAGCAACAGCTATGGACACAAAGACGAGATCACGAAATACGATATTGGATATGACTATTTCGCTTCCCTGTATAAAGTCGAGGCGGACATGTATTATAATAAGTTCCGCAATGTTGTTATGAGCATGGATGGATCCCGATTGTTTTGGAAGAGCGCCGTGTATGACGCAAATTTGTCTCATGTAGGGCAGTTTGGAACGGAAATATATTGTTGCACTACCAATGGCGCGGCCGCTTTCAGCGATCGATATGCATTTGACGCCTCCTCTGGACAAATGATTTATACCTTGCCCGTTGTGTCCACCAACAAAACCGTTGATCGTCAGAATCGCAAACTCTGGTATTTCGACGGCAACACCCGCCAGATCGAGGGCATTGCGATGTCCAATATCCTGAAACCAGTCATCACATATCAACCGACAAACCAGGTTGTGTATAGCGGCACGAATGCGGTTTTAAGCGTCGCCACAACGGGGCTTTCTCCCATGAGCTACCTCTGGTTCTTCAAGGATGCAAACTTTGCCATCACCACCAACGCACAGGTTACGATCACTAATTGCCAAACCTTCAATACGGGAGCCTACAGTGTCGTGGTGTCGAACGCCTTTGGAACGATGCGCGGCTCCAATGCCTTGCTGACAGTGGAAAACGTGGCTCCGATGATCGCGGCTCAGCCCTCCAGTGCGACCCGTTTTGCAAATGAGAATGCGACATTCGCCGTCGAAGCGCTCGGCTCTTTGCCGATGAACTTCCAATGGCTGTTCAATGGGGCGAAGATTGACCTGGCAACCAACAGGGTATTAAACCTGGCTGCGGTCAATCTGGCCAAGGAAGGAACCTATGCGGTGGTCATCACCAATGAGTTCGGACGCACGATCAGCACCAATGCCTGGCTGAATGTATGGGACATCTCGGATGCGCTGAATGCCACAAACCTGGCATGGAAAATCAGCGGTGATAAGCCCTGGTTCATGGAAACCACCATCACCCATGATCGAGTCGCGGCCCTTCAGAGCGGTGCGATTGCTGCGGGTGAGAATTCCCTGGTCCAGACCACCGTCAATGGCCCTGGAACACTGACGTTTTGGTGGCAAGCATCATCCATGCTGGATGTTAATGTTCTGTTTTTTGACGTGGATGGAGTGCAAATGGATCAAATTTCAGGGTCCGTGCCCTGGGAACAAAAAAAATATTATTTAATCCCCGGAACGCATACCCTGACCTGGGCCTATTCCAAACATGCCCCGGATAGAAACTCGTCCGATTGCGGGTGGCTGGATCAGGTCTCCTATATGGAGGGCGGGACAGCTCCCATCCTCACTCTGAATCCTACCAATCAGGCGGTCAGCCTGACTTCAGACGTCACGTTCAGCGCCAACGCGGTTGGAACACCGCCCCTGAATTATCAATGGTTCCATAATGGCTTCCCGCTCTCCGGAGAAACCAATGCCAGTTTAAACATCCATGATTTTCAGTCCGCCCAACTTGGAACCTACACCGTCATGGTCACCAACGATTATGGAACGACCACCAGCGACCCCGCACAGCTAAACGTGATGAATGTCGTTGCATGGGGCGCCGGTGAGGGAAACACTGCGGGGGATAATAACTTTCACCAATCCGTGGTGCCCGCCAATATGTATGCATCCGCCGTCTCCGGCGGCGGATACCATAGCCTGGCCTTGCAGCCGGATGGCAGGGTGAAGGCATGGGGAAATAACAGCAACGGACAGATCAGCGTGCCGACGACATTGACCAATGCCACGGCCATCTCCGCGGGGTTGTATCACAGCCTGGCGTTAAGGAGCAATGGTATCGTCACAGCCTGGGGTTATTCCTCCTATAATGTGACCAAGGTGCCAACGAATGCCACCAATGTGACCGCCATTGCCGCCGGAGGGTATCATAACCTGGCGCTTCAAAGCAACGGAACGGTTGTGGCATGGGGGGCAGGAGCATCCAAAGGTTCCAGTCCTAACTTCGGGCAGGCGATGGTTCCAACCAATCTGACGGGTGTGACTGCCATCGCAGCAGGCGGATACCATAGTCTCGCCCTGAAGAAAAATGGTACGGTGGTGGCCTGGGGACTAAACTCGTCCGGGCAAATCGATGTTCCCGCGGGTTTGAGCAACGTGGTAGCCATCGCGGCCGGCGATTCGAACAGCCTTGCACTCAAGGCGGATGGCACCGTGGTCGCCTGGGGGGATGACGGATCCGGTCAGTCGGACATCCCCGGCGGGTTGAGCGAGGTGGTGGCCATTGCTGCGGGAGCGGCACACTGCATGGCCCTGCAATGGGATGGTACGCTGGCAGTCTGGGGCCTGGACGACAATGGCCAATCGACTGTTCCGTCCGAGCTGGCCGACGTCTCGTCCATATCAGCCGGGGGTTATCACTGTATGGCGATGGTCAATTATGGCCCCATCGCTTTTCTCAACCAACCCTACAGTCAAAAAGCCTATCTGGAAGGCGAGGTCACCTTTGCCCCGGCCATCCTGGGAGCCTCGCCCATATCCTGGCAGTGGTTGAAGAATGGAACGAATCTGCCCGGCGGCACTCGCGCCTCCCTGAGAATCCCGAACATCCAATGGGAGGATGAAGGCCTTTATCAACTCGTCGTGAGCAATGTTTTCGGAATGGCGCGCAGTGCGGAGGCTCAACTGACGGTCACGGATCTGACTCCGTTTTTTGACGAGCAACCGATAAGCCTCACGGTCTTTCAGAATTCAACTCCCACGTTTGAAGCTGTCGTCAGCGGATATCCGCCGATGGCCTTTCAATGGCAGTTTAATGGGATCGCTATTCCTTGGGCTACAAATTCGGCCATCACCCTGACCAATGCACAATTCAGCAACGAGGGCATTTATTCCCTAATCGTCAGCAATCAGTATGGCACCACCAAAAGCTCCAACACTTTTCTGAATATTGTGGATCTGGCAGACGCCCTGGATGCCACCAACCTGGTCTGGCAGAATTCCAGTCAGATCCCCTGGGTGGCGCAAGCCACCAATACCCATGATGGAATCGCGGCGGCGGTCGGACCGTTGCCCTATAACGTCCCAATGATTCTCCAGACCACCGTGAACGGGCCCGGTACTCTCAGCTTTTGGTGGACGGACTCGATGAATGCGACCTTTACATTCCTGGTCGATGCGGTGGCTCAAGCCTCGCTGCGGCAGTACAGCAGTTCCATTTGGGGAAATCCCACCTTTTATCTGGCGCCAGGCCGCCATACCTTGGCATGGAAAGCGGTCAACGCCAGCGCCCCAGGGTCCTTTAACTCCGGCACGGCCTATCTCGACCAGGTCATTTTCACGCCGGGGGCTACTATCCCCACTATTTCCACACAACCCAAAAGCCAGACCCTTGGCGCGGGAAACAACGCAACCTTCACGGTTGCGGTCGTGGGCACACCGCCGATGACCTACCAATGGTACTCCAATCTGGTAAGCATCCCCGAGGCCACCGGCACTTCCTACACCATTGCCAATGTTCAATCCAATCACGCAGCCACTTACAGTGTCCTGGTGACCAATGATTTTGGCTTGGCCACCAGCACCAATGCCATTCTAGTTGTCACGCCCTCGGCGCCCACGATCCTCACCCAGACGGGCAATCTCCAGATCTTGGTGGGCGGGCAAGCCACATTCAGTGCAGGCGCTGTGGGTTCAAATCCCCTCAGTTATCAATGGATGCTTAATGGTTCGCCCCTTGAGGGCCAGACAGGCCCCACACTTACGCGGACCAACATTCAGGTCTCTGATGGCGGCAATTATTATTTAGTCGTCACCAATGCCTTTGGCAAAACCCAAAGTACCAACGCATTGCTTCAGGTTTACACCCTCAACGACCTGGCCGCCTCGGTGAATGAAACCGGAATCCTCTGGAGCACGACCAACGTGCCATGGTTTCCACAGACCAACACCACACACGACGGAGTCTCTGCGGCCCAGAGTGGTCTCATTACCGGCAGCCAGCAAACCACTCTACAAGGAACAGTTGCCGGACCTGCCACCATCACTTTCTGGTGGAAGGTCAATTGCGACTCATTCTGGGATAGCCTGGCGTTTGGCATCAATGGCACGATCCAAAATTCAATTACTGGCACGGTGGACTGGAAAAAGGCGAATCATTACCTGGGCGCAGGCACCAATATCCTGACCTGGAGCCTGTATCCACTGCGCGCTGCTTATGCGGGTGGCACGGCCTGGCTGGATCAGGTTCAAATCGTCCCGGGTGGCACCGCGGCGCTCATCACCGCCAACTCCAGCGATGTCTCCACCAATGCCGGCAACAATGTAACGCTCTCGGTTACCGCGACAGGCACCCCCCCGCTCTTCTACCAATGGGCCTTCAGTGGAACCAACCTTCCCGGCGCCACCAATGCCGCGCTGGCCTTGAATAATGTTCAATTCGCCAATGCCGGAATTTACACGGTTGTCGTGACGAATGATTTTGGCTTCGCCACCAGCTCGAATATGAAGGTGGTTGTCAACGGCTCCGCACCTTCAATCACCAAACAGCCCGCGAACCAGACAGCCGTCATTAACGGAAACGCCACTTTCGCGGTCACCGTAAAAGGCTCGATTCCGTTCCAATATCAATGGCGCTATAATGACGTGGAAATCCCGGGTGCGACAAACAGCACGCTTGCATTGTCCAGCCTGCAATTCACCAATGCCGGCAGTTACAATGTCCGCATCAGCAACGATCAGGGAACAGCGATCAGCTCCAATGCAATTTTGGAGGTCAGTTCCTCTGTGGTTTTGGAATATTGGGATCGGTTTGGCCAACCCTATGCCACGCCGCTGGGAGTGAGCAATGTGATTGCTGTCGCAGCAGGTACATCGCATACGGCCGCACTGCGCAATGACGGCACGATTCTCTGTTGGGGCAGAAACAGCTATGGGCAGACCAACGTAACTCCTGGTTTGAGCAACGTTGTGTTCATCAGCGCGGGACTCGATCACACGGTTGCATTGAAATCCGATGGAACCGTGGCCGCATGGGGTGATAATACTTATAGTCAATTGGCGGTTCCCGAGGGTCTCACGAACGTGACCGCGATTGCCGCCTCAGGCAATGATACCTTTGCGCTACAGAGCGATGGGACAGTGGTGGGCTGGGGCGATAACGCCTACGGCCAGTTAAATATTCCACTGGCAATGAGCAATGTGGTGGGAATCTCCGCGGGATACTGCAATGGATTTGCGCTAAAAACGGATGGCAGCGTTGTTCAGTGGGGTAATGGACCTGTCTGGCAAAGCAATGGCATCACCACTCGACTGAACGTTGCCCAGGGAACGAGCAATATTACTACTCTTGCTGCAGGAAGAGCAACGGCATGGTTGCTCCTGGAGGATGGAGCGGTTCAACCCATAGGTCTTCCTGCTTTCCAGGGGTTTGATGGCATTGCGGCGGTATCGGCGTCGAGTTCTTATCTGTCATTCAATACGGATTACGCGCTTATTCTGGGAAACGATGGAACGCTCATGCCAAGCGATTATGACATTTATACACCTCTGGTTCCGAATAATCTAAGCAATGTCGTTGCCTTATCCGCTGGATACCGTCACGCCGCCGTTCTGGTAAACGACGGAGCGCCACGGGTAGTCAGGACGTTCTTGAATCGGACGGCCTATACCGGCGCGAAAGTGGTCCTGCGTTCAGGGGTGGCGGGGGCTTATCCCATGCGCTATCAATGGCAGTTCAATGGGACCAACCTGGACGCCGCAACCAATGTCACGTTGGTGCTGCCCAGCGTATCTCTCGATTCGGCCGGGAATTACAGTTGCATTGCGGCCAATGCCTTTGGTTCCGCCACAAACACGGC
Organism: Verrucomicrobiia bacterium; assembly: GCA_963664225.1. Classification (GTDB taxonomy): domain Bacteria; phylum Verrucomicrobiota; class Verrucomicrobiia; order Limisphaerales; family UBA1319. The sequence goes on along the minus strand of OY760937.1, from coordinate 3,515,469 downwards.
GGCAACCCTTGCAGTGCTGCGCTCCGCGTCTGTGTTCAAAGGTCCCTCAACCCTTTCACAAAATGGCTTCGCCTCGCAATTGAACCAATTGTCGGGCCATGGAAACATCGTGATCATGGCCTCAACCAATCTCGTCGATTGGGTCCCACTTTTTACCAATGCACCTGTGACAGGATCGCTCCTGTATTGCGATCCTGAAGCAACGAACCAACCCCTCCGCTTTTACAAGGCGGTCGAGCATTGAGCAAGGCTCGTCCGCCCTGCGGCCTGCGCCACTTATTTGGCGGTCACTCTGAAGAAAACGGAGTCCCTCATTGGCTCAGATAGAGGGAAGGCCATCTGGCTGCCATCGCCCTGGAGTGTTCCGGGCATCGTGTGCCAGCCATCGGTCGTCAGGTTGGTGCGGCTTTGCACCTGGTAAATGGCGCCAGGCTGCGATTGAAAGCGGATCTGGAGCCCGCCGGTGTTCGCTTCCAACGAGAGGACCGAAGGGGTGTTTTTCAGTCGCAGATTAAGTCTATGCCTCACCACATTGGCTTGCCAATCCAAGTCCATGTCTTATGTTGAATCCATGAGTATCACTCTCGATCTTGACGAGGAAGCTCTCGCCAGCCTTCCTTTGCAGCCGGGGGAACGGGAGCGGCACATGCAGATCGAACTCGCCTGCCGTTTCTATGCCAGCGGCTGGTTGTCGCTCGGGCAGGCCGCACGCCTGGCCAAGCTGGATCGCTACGCCCTTGGCGTTGCCTTGGCGGAGCGAAATATCCCGCGACAATACGGTCTCGACGATTTGGATGCTGACCTCCTTTATGCTGGCGGTCAGTAACACATCGCCACTATCCAACCTTGCCAGCATCGGTCGCTTGGGCTTGCTGCGCGAGCAACTCGGAGTGGTGACAATTCCTCCCGGCGTTTGGACCGAACTCAGCCGACACCCAAACCCACGTGCCAGCCAATGCCTCGAAGAGGCGGTAAAAGACGGATGGCTTCGAGTTATTCCCCTCGTGGGAAGTGTTCCCAGCGACCTTGCACGGGCATTGGACATGGGAGAGGCAGAGGCTCTTGCCTTGGCATTGGAGACGAAAGCGTCCCTGGTGCTTCTCGATGAATCTGCCGCACGGCTCAAGGCCCGCCAATTGGGTCTTGCCCATACCGGGGTGCTGGGTGTCCTGCGGCACGCACGCCAGATCAACCGCATTCCTTCACTCAAAGCGGAAGTCCTCCGCTTGCGCGTCGAAGCACGTTTCTTCATCAGCCCGGCGCTGGAAAAAAGGCTGCTTATTTCCGTTGGTGAGTGATCCGATTAAAGATTGCCATTCTGTCATCTGCGACTTCCCAGGAATGCCCTTCCCGAAAACCAAACTAGCGTTCCATACTGAACTTTTCTGCGTTATTGCATAATGATGTTCATTTTGGCTGTTCGAGCAAATGCCTTTGGACAGAAACGACCAGTGATCACTTGCACTCGCTTCGACTTCTATTTATCGCCAACGAGCTTTTCAAAACAAACGTTTAAATGGGCTATGAAAGTAATCCTCGGATCCGGGGTGGCAGGAGCTTATCCGATGCACTATCAATGGCAGTTCAATGGGACCAACCTGGACGGCGCCACCTATGTTACATTGGTCCTTCCCAGCGTATCTCTCGATTCCGCCGGGAATTACAGTTGCATTGCGGGCAATGCCTTTGGTTGCGCCACAAACACGGCAGGCGGCCCCTGCCTCTATTTGGCGGTCACTCTGAAGAAAACGGAGTCCCTCATTGGCTCAGATAGAGGGAAGGCCATCTGGCTGCCATCGCCCTGGAGTGTTCCGGGCATCGTGTGCCAGCCATCGGTTGTCAGGTTGGTGCGGCTTTGCATCTGGTAAATGGCGCCAGGCTCGGATTGAAAGCGGATCTGGAGCCCACCGGTGTTCGCATCCAACGAGAGGACCGAAGGGGATGGTCTATCGTCGTTCTTAATTGTCAATAATCCCTGGCTGGATGCGAAACCCGCATTGACCGCTTCCAGCAGCACAAAGCTGGCCGTTTCGTTGGGCTCGTAAATCGTATCACCAATGACGGGAACTGAAATGGTTTTGACCGTTTCGCCAGAATTGAAGTGGAGCCAGCCCTGGCGTGAAATGTAGTCCAACCCTGGAGTCGCGGTCCCGGGTGCCATTTGAAAGCGCACATCAACAGGAAAAGGGGCCGACGCGGACAGGGTGACTTTGAATCCGGCATTGGTGATCGATGAATTTCCCTCGACCACAGTGACATTTGTGACGCTCACCTGGGGAAAGTCATCGTTAAGGATGGTCAGCAGCGCATTGCTCCGAGCCAGAAACACATCGCTCGACGTAAAGGTCAGGAGCGCCGTCTTGTCCGGCGCTGGAAGATAATGTGACGCGATTGGCGTGCATATGGCCGTTGTCCGACCTGCAGGAAACAGAAAAACCCCGGACGTCTCCGAGAAATCTTTGGCTTGAGCCGTCAGGAGTGTAATGCTCCAGGAGACACGGATATCCTTAGTTGCCGGGCGGGAAAGTCGCCCAGTCAGGTCGGCATCCTGATAGGCAGCCCCGTCGAGAACCGCGATGTCATCGAAGAGGAAGATCGGTGGAGCCATCACATTGACGAGCAGCTCCTGCTGGTTGACCGCAGGCGCATGATCCATAATAACATTTGTCAGCGCGCCATGAATAGTGAAGGAACCATTCGTGAGGGCTGACACGAGAAATGTGAGGTTTGTCCCGCGAGAAACCAGCCCGAGGTCAATTGTTGCTGAGTTGGTTCCGGCATAGGTGCTTCCCGGCGCGAAAACAAGTCCGGAGGGCAAATCCAATGATAACGTGGTTACTTGTGAAACCCAACCTGACCTGTTGGTTATTGCCACGTGGACTGGAAATGGGACCGATTCTTCAAAGGAAACCGAATCCACCGAAAGCGCCAGATCCAAATCCGGTTTGGCAGTCCCTGTTTGATCCGGATGCAATAGCCAGACTTTGTTTCCAATGATGAGACATCCATTCGTTCCCATGGGGAGAATACCAGAGACCTCTGAATATGGCATTGGGAAATCCTGCTGCCATTTCAGCGCCAGGGTCGTGACGTCGTAACGGCTGATTATCATCGGATTTCCTCCCAAAGACATTCGGCTTGCAGTCGCCACGTAAGCAAAACCGGTTTCATTATCGGCAACAAGTGGAGACCCATTCAGCAACGTATCGTCCACGGCAAATGTTGACAGATCAAGGACCTTTCCCGAGACAAAGAAGAGCCGGTTGGAAGCGTAACTATAGGCAGGATTGGTGGAAAGTCCGGCAGGCTCCCATTGCCCGACAACCTCAAGCCCAACCGGGGTCACCTTGAATTCCTGGAGAACTTGGGGCAAGACTGTAAAAAGCCTCCCGTCTGGCGTAAATTGCATGGGCACTCCCAATCCCCTCCAGGTCGTCGTCCCGGAGTCGCTTGATAAAGGAATACCCTTATCAAAGATTTTTAAATTAACGGTTTCATACCACCCCGGAGCAAAGCAGACGACCAGAATATTAGATTGGCCGGGAGGTGTGGCAATGGAGTAAACCCGAGACTGGGAGGGATAGTAATTAAACTGAAGATCCAGTGCACCAGTTTCAAGATTGACACGCACTGCGCTGCCACCTCCATAGGACACCCAGGCATGGATGCCGTTGTCACATGGTGCAATAAATTCAGGGTACCCGGGCAATGGAATCTCACGCAGGGGTTCCAACCTGACGGGATCCAGGATAAACAACGACTGCGCATTGTAAGGGAACGCAGCGATTACTTGTTGCCTGGAACGATCCCACGCCCAAATCGCCCCTGTCGGATACTGTAGTTCTGTGAGAATCTGGTTTGTCTGATTTGGATACACATAGATCCAGGATGTGAATTGATTGTCTGTCAGATTTGGATCTGGAACCACGCAAGATGTACTAACAGAAATGGCCGTTTGTTCCGGTAGCAGGGCTTTAAATCGAAGCACGACCGTTCTACTTTCGTGGGGTGCCACATTACCCAAAACGGGGCCAATGGTGCCCATGGGGTAAGCGTCGTCCTTGATTCCAAGGAATTGAAACGCGTCCGTTCCAGAAAGACGAATGGCGATTTCCTTTCCGAGACCAGGACCGGCATTGGTAAGGATGATTGCCGCCTCGAACTCATCACCGACGTGTAATCGCTCCAGAGTTGGAGTTATGCGGATGCCCAAATCTGCCGGCTCATTCTTTATCAACACGGAAACCGTGGTGGCATTGTCGATAAGATTGGTGTCAGTTGCGGCGGTTTGAATGCTGGCGGTCATGCTAAAATTACCTTCATACAGAGAGCTCCGGCCGCGTATTTTGACAGTGGCCGAGGAATGAGCGGGAAAGTCTCCCGCCTCGTAGAGAAGGGTGGAATAACTTTGATACGAGTACGCTCCCTCGACTTGCAGGTCGTACGTATCTCCCCAATTGGCTGCAAACATGGTGCGGGCGGCGGCCACATCGGAATTATTTGTCAGCGTGATCGACCATTCCATCATTTCGTAGGGAGCTGGCGCGACCGGCGGGGTGATGGAGATGCTCAAATTCACTTTGGTTGCATCGGGAACAAGCGGGGTGCGGACCATGAGCAATTGCTGCCCGCTACGAAATGCCAGCCCGCCTTTACCCCAACGCACGGGATCCGCGGCAGAAGGGTAAATATCGGTACGCACCGGAAGCCATTGTTGGCCCGTCAGGTCATAATATCCCAGCGAATACTTGCACAAGGTGTTTCCCACGATGGTGAAGGCACAGCCATTGGCGGCATCCGCGGCAAACTGGTCGCCGTATAAATCATGCCTTAGTCCCTGCGTGGCATCAAAGATGGCGCCACTGAAGAAGAGATGGGTGTCATCGCTGGTAAATGGACTGCAATAATCCGCATAACGGCCAAATGTTCTGGTTGAGATCGTGGAAAGCCCCGCAGAGGAGAGATTAAGCGATGTCAAATAACCGGGTTCCGACACCCACAGTATGTTTCCTGTGAATCCCACATAGCGACGTTCGCCCATGCCTGTATAAGTGGTTGGGCGCATCTGATCATCATCAAAAACTGCAATTCTCCCCGAGGTGGCAACCACAAGGCTGCGAGGCGATCCTGGAACAGGGGCAAAATCGAAGACGGTTTCATTGGTAAAACAGATGGAAAGATCATTGGTGCTGGCCTTAAGATTCCACCGGACCAGTTGATTGGTTCCCAGAAGGACGTAAAGATTGCCGCCGTCGGATGAGATGGCCAGATGCTTTGGTTCCGGCCCGATCGGCAGAATCTCTTCCACTGTTCCTGTTTCAGGATTCACAACGGCGACACCGTCAACAAGCTCTCCGGCGGATTTCGCCACGGCCGCATATAAGCGGTCTCCAGTCGGAGAGGCGATCAAATGGGTCATGCCCAGAACCAACTGGCTTGTTGAAGGCATCGCTTGTGTTCCAATGCGAATAGTTGCCGTGGTGGTATTGTCTTGAGGATTCGAGTCCGCAAGGTCGCAATCAACAGTGGCCGTGACGCTCGCAATCCCACCCATATAGATGTTGGCTGGTGGAATCATCACGGAAACACCTTCACCGGGGGCCAGGGTGCCCAAGGATCGGGTGGTGCCGGTATTAAGGTGAAGCACAACGGCTGGCGCCATGCCTGACCCGTGGTTGGTAATTCCAAATTCCCAGTTGAAGTTTGCGAGATCAACGTTGGTGGGCTTGAAATTTGTTTCTGGGACATGCGCCGTCAGCACCAGGTCCGGCAGGTTGGTGGTCAAAAGCGGTGTTTGAAATATGGTGAGGGACTGGCCGGGCATGAAGATGGCAAAACCATTCTGACTCCAACGCAGGAACCGGGGAGCAGATCCAATTGAATAGGGGAATGAGTGTGAGCCTTGCACCTGATGGCTTGTCAGATCGTAAGCCTTAAGAAGATCCCCTTCAACGAACAAGGCCTTGTTCTTGTCCGCGCACAGAATGCCAAGCACAGTGGGAGTCGTCGGAAATGGTTCGGCACTTGCCAGTGTGTCAGCCAAAAACATCTCGCCCGTCCCTCGCAACAGCTTGCCGTCCTCGTAAAAAAGATTGGGAATCCAACCGTAGGAACTAGACACGAACACCGCCCGATCCAATGCAACTCCATTTGAAACAACCATGAGCCGACTCAAATAACTATACGATAGGCAGAACACTTCGCCGGTGCGCCCCAGGACAAGCGTTGTAAAGTCGCCCGGACCCGGCAGTGTGGCGCTTTTGACAAGCGGCTGTCCGTGGTCATAAACAACCAGCTTATAGGCCGAACTTGAGTAAACTGCGGCTACGAAGCGTTCAGAGTCTCCGGGCAGGGCGGCGATCTCCACTGCAAACGCGTTGGTGTTCGAGGCATTGATTGGATACTCGCGGTCAAAGTGCCAGCCCGCCAGATCAATGCGTTGAAAAGTGTTTGCGGTCGTGGCCAGCCAGGCCACCTGGCCGTCGGCCGAGACGGCCACGTGTTTGGCGGCTTTGGGCAAATCCATGGTTCGCCCCCGGGCGCCTGTCCAGGGATCAATCTCAGTGAGTCGGGCCGGAACATTGCCCTGCGGCGATTCCGCAACCAGGAATTGTCCGCTGACCTTGTTCCAGACGGCGTCAGAAAGGGCGATGGGAATGTTGCAGCCCTTTAAAACATCAAACTGGGAACTGCTGGCCTGAAAACCGGCCGCGGAGACATCAAGGTGCACTCCAAAGGCCTCTCCCTCGATCAGAATATTATTGGTCCAGAACCCGTTGGTAAACTGCGCGGGATTAATATTCGGGTCGATCCGGGCCTCGCTGCCCACCCCAGCCAGGTCTATTTGACCCAGGGCATTGGTAAACTGAGGTTGCTGGCCGGGGTCCACAAGACTGGCGGAAAAGGCAAAAGGCTGGCCTGAAAACACCACCGGTGGAATCCACTGCAAAGCCAGGCCATAAAGATTGACCTCGTCGTCTTGAATCGAAACCGTCTGAGAAATCGAGGATTGGCCTTCTGTTTGGGCATACACCTGCACCTGAACAGTGGAATTCGTCGCCGCATTATCCACAGCCTCGATGACAAAGTTTGTGCCGAGGGATCCCGCAGCCAAGGTGACCGTTGTCGGAACTTTCAAATTGAGCGCGCTGGAAATCAGAGTGAAGATGGTCTCCCTCTCGTGGGGGGTGTTCACCAGGATCTGACCGGTTGCGGTCGTTCCCTCCACCATTGAAGGGGGCAGGGTGAAGGAAAAACCGCCATTCGCGTCATCAATCAGTTGGAGGATCCCCTCAGCCCAGGGCCAACTGCCTGTCTGCGCTTGAACACGCGCCCGCCATGGGACTGGGTTGACCAATGAATCGCCGACGACAACCAAGGGGAAGGATTGGGAAAGCCGGCCTTTTGGAATGATGAGCGAATCGGGGATCTCAATGGGAGGGTCGGCCCTCAGCCGCACCAGCACATCGTGTCGCGCCACTTCGGACAGGAAAACCTGTCCCTGTTCAGTGCCAAAGCTGTAATCTTCCGGCAGTGAAGCGGGTACCATCAAGTAGAGAGTCCCCGACTCATCATCCGAATTCGTCAGGGTGACGGAAACTGTGGAATAGCCTGAAGCACCCACCGAGAGCCTGACGAGTGCGTCGCCATCGGCGATGCTATCATCAAAATTGGTAATGGGCACCTGGACGGTGTTTGATCCCGCGGGAATGACGACCTTGGTGGGAGCGATGAATTCGTTGGTGTCACTGAGGGTGATGCTGACCGGAAGATCGTTCGATGACGCTGTAGGGAGAAGGATCGTGAGGTAACCGGCAAAACCGGCCGTCAACTCCGAAGCGGCGCTGACACCGGGAGGAACCACGAGCTTGATCGCGGGGCTGTCAACCAGCGCGATCGGGGCGCTCGCACCGGAGACTCCTTCGCCGTTGTTTGCATTGAGTAAAAAAGCTCCATGATTTCCTCCAGACACAGTGACGAAGCCGGTCCATACGCCATTGCTCATGTGAATCATCGATGGCGAGGTGGAGAGGAACCAGTCTGAGTTGGTCCATGGCCGTTGCAGGTCTGGATTCATGACTCCCAGGGAGGGAGTGTTTGTCCGCCAGTCCAAACCGTTAAAATGGCTGGAGGCGCCGAACCGACCGTAACTGAGGTTGACCGGACATGCCGGAAGGCCATAGCCCTTCCATAACGCACTCGGAGGGGCCGGAGCGGAATGGTTCAGATAAACTTCATCCATTGCATCCCCTCCAGCGTTCAATAATCGCGCAATGCAGAAGGTGCCGACTTGAGAAGAAAAGCGCTTCGAACTGACAAATGCCGGAAAAGCGCCAGGCGCCACCCCGTGATCGGACCACGTCAATACACTTTGGCTCGGCAATACGGTGCCGTCGGGGAAACGAAGCCGGGCGTTCGGCGCGGTCGGAGGAGAATAATAAGCAGGATAACATGGCAGCGCTTGGATCTCCCAATTGCTGAGATCCACAGGCTCGGGCCCGGGATTTCCAATTTCAATCACACCGCCTGCGCTGAAGACCTCCGTGATGATCGGGGTGCCCGGTTTTGCCGTGGACGCGGTGAGTGCGATTTGTCCCTGCCAGGTAGCGGCTGGGAGACCATCCATGCCCATCGCCTGCAGGGTGACGGCGAAAGGGATTTCATTGGTGGCAAAACCAGAGGCGGTGTTGCAGGAGAAATGGTCAAGAGGCTGCGCAAGCCCCAAAAAAGGAAACACCAAACAGGCGATACCCAATGCAAATCGAGGAGCAGTTCTTGTGACCATACAAGCGTTATAATACTTACTTTGGAATGACATCAATAAATTACTTTCAGGGTCTGTGCGCCTTGATCCAGGGCCTTTCGGAATTCGCCACAGCGAATATCAAGGATTTCGACAGTCTTGGATTTGATCGTGTGTGGAAACCCATCGGATAGAAGTCAGCGGAAAAAGACTGAGGGCTGATATCAAAGGGCAGAGGGCAGCGAAAAACTGCCCCCGGTCCGTAGTCATTGGTCGGGAAACACTGTAGGCTTTGGTGCCCTCACCCGACGATGCTTGTCAGAAGTCAGGAGCGACATCGGCGCGGCCTGATATCAGCCTGGGCCATTGGCCCAGGTCTGGAGTCTGGCCCCGGAACATACGGTCAGGTCGTTACGATCTTGAATCCAAATCGTTCCAGACTCCTCCTCCCGCCCGATCATCACGCCAATAGCAACCGGAGGTGGATTTCTTCAGGAAATGCAATTTTCATAAATTTTTGCGGCGTTAGATTGAGATCCTGCGACTTGTTGTGTTTTGCTCCGAGGTTCGCATCCAATCCTTCCCTTTTAGGGGGCGCCACAGGCAGCCCATGTCTCCAAGTATCGACGAAGAGCAAAGGAGATCCGCGTCATATCCGAAGGCCCTGCGAGAATCATTCAAGGCGTTATTTCAATGGGCCAATCGCACACAGACCAAGGAAGGATTTCGATTGTTTCGTGGTTAAAACTGGATTGCTTCGCCCATTTGCCCATTAGCGGCTGTACAGGTCCGCCCTCTGACATTTGTCCCGTTGAATATTCGCCCAAAAGACAGGCTTGAATTGGGCTGGGGTTGGACGCATCATTTTTTATGTTCAAAAATAAAACTCTTCTCATCACCGGTGGCACGGGCAGTTTCGGCAATGCCGTTCTGCGCCGTTTCCTCAAATCGGAAATTGAGCAGATCCGCATTTTCTCGCGGGACGAGAAAAAACAGGACGACATGCGGCATCTCTATAAAAGCCCGAAAATCAAGTTCTACATCGGGGATGTGCGGAATCCGGATGGGATTGCGGAGGCCATGCAGGGGGTGGATTTTGTGTTTCACGCGGCGGCACTGAAGCAGGTTCCTTCGTGCGAGTTTTACCCGATGGAGGCGATCCGAACCAATGTGATCGGAACGGACAATACCCTCAAGGCGGCCATGGCGGCCAAGGTGAAGTGCATGATCGTGCTGAGCACCGACAAGGCGGCCTATCCGATCAATGCCATGGGCATGTCCAAAGCCATCATGGAGAAAGTCATGGTCGCCAAATCCCGCGTGGCTGCGGAGCAGGGGCAGGTCTTCTGCGGCACACGTTACGGCAACGTGATGGCCTCGCGCGGTTCCGTCATTCCGCTCTTCATTCAACAAATTGAGGATGGGCAACCCTTGACGATCACCGATCCGAATATGACCCGGTTCATGATGAATCTGGATGCCGCGGTGGACCTGGTGCTCTTTGCCTTCAAGCATGCCCGGCCCGGCGACCGCTTCGTGCAAAAAGCCCCGGCGGCGACCATCGGCCTGCTGGCCCAGGCGGTGAAAAAGTTGCTGCATGCGGACAATCCCATCAAGGTCATTGGCACCCGGCATGGAGAGAAGCAATACGAAACGCTCCTGACCCAGGAGGAAGCATCCGGGGCCGAGGACATGGGAGATTACTTCCGGATTCCGGCCGATAACCGCGATCTGAACTACGACGTCTTTTTCTCAAAAGGCAATCCGGAGATGGGCAATGCCCACGAATTTAATTCCAACAACGCCCGGCAACTGAATCTCGACCAGATGTCCGAATTGCTGCTCACGCTGCCGGAAATGCACGAAGCCATCGCGCGCCGAGCTGCGAGCAAGCACTCAGCCCACTGAACTCACATGATTATATTAGTTACTGGCTCCGCTGGATTTATTGGCAGGCACCTGATGGAGGCCCTTGGCCGCAACCAAAACGTGCGCGCCATTGGATACGACCTTGGCGTTTCCGATTCCGAGCTCGAGGCCGCACTGGCGCAGGCGGATATCATTTTCCATCTGGCGGGGGTGAACCGCCCGCAAAATGTGGATGAGTTCAAACAAGGCAACACGGGATTCACGGAGCAAATCTGCACGAGACTGGAAGCCATGAAACGCACCCCCCTGGTGGTCATGTCCTCCTCGATCCAGGCGGAACTCGACAATCCCTATGGCGTCAGCAAACGAATGGCCGAAGAGGCGCTAATGTCCTGGGCGGAGCGCACGGGTGCGTCCGCCGTCATTTTCCGTTTGAAGAACGTTTTCGGAAAATGGTGCCGCCCCAACTACAACTCTGTGACAGCCACATTCTGCCACAACATTGCCCACGGCCTGCCGGTCTCCATTTCGGATCCCTCGCGCGAACTCGAACTGGTGTATATCGATGATGTGGTTGAGGCGTTCCTCAAAACGATGGAAGAACAGCCAACTGGTGGTGAATTCCGGGGTGTGGAGCGTTCTTTCAAAGTCACGCTGGGTGAACTGGCGGCGAAGATACGTTCCTTCCGAGAGTCCAGGACGACCCTGAGGCTTCCGCCCATGGATGACGCGTTCACCCGCTGTCTTTACGCCACCTATCTCAGCTATCTGGACGGACCTGATTTTGCATACGGACTGGAAATCAAAACGGACAATCGCGGCTGCCTGGCGGAATTCATGAAGTCGGCCCAATTCGGTCAAATTTTCGTTTCCCGCACCAAGCCGGGCATCACCCGCGGCAACCATTACCACCATACAAAAACAGAGAAATTCATGGTGGTGGAAGGCGAGGCTGTCATTCGCTTCCGGCACATCCTGAATGGCGGGATTATTGAGCACAAGGTCAGCGGTCGCGACTTCCGCGTCGTGGACATCCCTCCCGGCTACACCCATTCCATCGAGAACGTGGGCGCCACCGAAATGATCGTCCTTTTTTGGGCGAGCGAGATTTTTGATCCGACAATCCCGGACACCTATTTCAAAAACGTACTATAAAGCAGGATGGGATGTTCCCATGACCTTACGTTCTGCCCGCTGACCTCTATTTCATATGAAAGTAATGACCATTCTTGGCACCCGGCCCGAGATCATCCGCCTTTCGCGCGTGATTGCCGCTCTGGACCGCCACACCAGACATATTCTGGTCCACACCGGACAAAACTACGATTTCGAGCTGAACCAGGTGTTCTTCGAGGACCTCGAAATCCGCAAACCGGATCACTTCCTCGAGGCTGCGGGCGCAAACGCCGCCGAGACCGTTGGCCAGATCATTGCCCGGTCGGACGCCGTGATCGCACAGGAGAAACCCGATGCCCTCGTCATCCTTGGGGACACCAATAGTTGTCTGGCGGCCTATCCGGCCAAGCGGCGCAAAGTCCCGGTGTTCCACATGGAGGCCGGAAACCGTTGCTTCGACCAGCGTGTGCCCGAGGAGATCAACCGCAAGATCGTCGATCATATTTCAGACATCAACCTTCCCTACAGCGCCATTTCACGGGAATACCTGCTGCGCGAAGGCCTGCCGCCGGATCGCGTCATCAAGACCGGCAGCCCCATGTTTGAGGTCCTGCATCATTACCTGCCCAAAATCCAAAAATCGGAAATTCTGCAAAAACTTGGTCTTAAAGAACGGGATTACTTTGTCGTCAGCGCCCATCGGGAAGAAAACGTCGATTCCCCGCGCCAGTTTGCGAAGCTCGTTGAGGTGCTCAACGGCCTCGCGACCGAATACGGCAAACGCATCATCTTTTCCACCCACCCGCGCACTCGCAAACGCCTGGAGTCCGAAGGCGTCAAACTCCGCCCGGAGGTGGAGCTGCACAAGCCTTTTGGTCTGAGCGATTACGTAAAACTCCAGATCGAATCCATCGCCGTGCTCTCCGACAGCGGCACCATCACCGAGGAATCTTCCATCATGAATTTCCCGGCGCTCAACATCCGGGAGGCCCACGAACGTCCCGAGGGCATGGAAGAGGCGTCCGTCATCATGACGGGAATGAATCTGGCAAATGTGCAGCAAGCCCTGGCCGTCCTGCGCAGCCAGGAGCGCGGCGCCAAACGCACCCTCCGGCTTGTGGAAGACTACAGCATGCCCAACGTGTCCGAAAAGGTCGTCCGCATCATCCTCAGCTACGTCGATTACATCAACCAGGTCATCTGGAAGAAATCGGACCTCTGACTTCTTTTTCAAATGGCGTTTCCAAAATTGATCGACGGCGGCCTGCACTCTGACGCGCGCGGCGAGGTCCGCCACGTCAATGCCTTTGACTTTGAATTGGTGGATCGGTTTTACACCATCTGCCCGGCTCGCCCCAACGAGCTGCGGGGCTGGGTGGGACACCAAAGGGATTGGAAATGGTTTTTTGCGGTCAATGGAGAGTATTTGGTCGCCGTCGTTCAACCGGATGACTGGCAAAACCCATCGGCCCATTTGCCAGTGCAACAATTCAAGTTATCTGCCAATAACCCTCAAATTCTCGAGGTTCCACCAGGGTTTGCGACCGCCAGCATGGCCTTGTCGCCGGAGGCCAGACTTATGATCTTTTCCTCCGGCAGGATCGAAACCGCCCGGGAAGACGACTTTCGTTTTCCAACCCATACCTGGCCTTTAACCTCCGATTTCTGACCTCTGGTCCCTGGTCGCGGAAGGAAAACGGCGGAGGTCAAATCCAACCACCCTGTTTATTGGTTGAAATTGCATCTGCCAGTGTAGATGCACGGTCATTGGCGGTTCGCCATGATCCCCGTTCATTCTGCGGAGGTGTTGTCATTTTAATCCCCCGAACCTTTCGCCCAAGCCGAATTGAGAGGCCATACGTTGAGCGACTGAATAGTGACGGACCCTCCCTCGGCTTTTACTGAAATGCCGTTGTCCTTGGGCAGAACAAACCGGGTGGATGAAATCTCGCCGCCGTTGACGAACACCTCAATGGAAGTGCGGTCCACCAGGATTTCCACCGTCTTGATCCGGTCCACTACTGAGGCCGGACTGGTTCCAGATTCGATCGTTCTGGAGGTCAGAATGACGGGAACACCGCGAATATTGAAAATCAGTTTGGTCCCGTCAGGAATGCTGAGTCTGGCCTGGATGTGAAACAATCGACCAGACGGTTCCAGCGGCAGCGCCTGATCGGCCTTCAATGTGCGATTCGTCCATGTGTCCTGCCCTCTGTGAAGATTTGCGATTTCACGGATGGGTTCGCGAAATATGCGCGGGCCATTGGGCGTACTGCGCAGGGTCAGTTCACAGGGAAAGCTCACCATCTGGTTGAACGGCATGTCCGGGAATTGCGAAAACCGCATCCAGGCGGTCTGAATCCTGCGCCCATCTCCCGTTTCCACATTGCCCCAGCTCTGCGTGGCATAGAAATTGGGTCCGATGTCACATGAATACCGGGAGGTCTCTTCCTTGAACTCGACGCCATCGAAGGCGCCGATGGAGTATTTTCCACTGCCCTGAATCAGCACCCATTTCATATTGGCGCGATCTCCGTCCACAGGGAGTTCAAAGAAGTCCGGGCACTCGAAGCTGTCCTTGATGGGTTTGCGCTCGTCCTTCCAATTCAACAAATTCGTGGAGGTCAGAATATGATATTGGCTGTCTCCATAGAGCATCATGACCCAATGGTTGCCCGGGGCATACCAGAAGACCTTGGGATCGCGCTCAGGGCGAATCATCAGCGGATTCTTTTCATACCGTTTCCAGGTGCGTCCATGATCCAGGCTATAGGAAAGGCACTGGGTGCGATTATCGAACCTCGACCAGAACGCGATCATGGGTGGTGTGGTCTTGTTGGGTGAGAGGCCCGAGGTGTTGTTGTAATCGACGACACAGGTTCCCGACTGAACACCGCTGTCCAAGGTCTCCTCCCAGAAAGCGGGTTCCAGTTCGGTCCAGTGAACCAGGTCACGGCTCACGGCGTGAAGCCAGCATTTGGCCCAGCGCTGTGCAAAGAGGTGATACTCGCCATCGTAATAAATCAAACCGTTCAGGTCATTGATCCAACCTTCCTGGCGTTCGCGCGGATTGAGCCGGTCCATGGTCCAATGCCGGGCCGTGAAATGAAACTGCGGCCGCAAAGGCTCCCTGTAAAGCGGCTCGGTCACCACGGGCAACCGCTCCGGAGTATCGGTCTGAACCATGTGGTCCGCATTGATATGCCCCCAATCGCCGCTGGCCTCGTCCACGATCTGGATTTTCGCCTTCTGGCCCTTGAACCGGCTCACATCCCAACTGGCGGGCACCAGCCGATCGCTTCTCCAGCCTGTCGCGCTGCGGACGATTTTGCCGTGGACAAGGAGGTTCAGGCAGGTATGACGCTCGTAATCGCCGCCACCGATGCGAAAGGCGATGTATTTCCGCGCAATCTTGAATTCCGGCGAGGTGAGTGTGCCCGTTGGCGCGTCCCCTTCAATCTCGCTGCTGACCACTCGATCATCGGAGGAGTTTTCAATTTCCAACTTTGGCAGGAGCCCGCCTGAAGCCGGTCCCGGTTTGAACGCCGTTCCGGTCATCTTCCAATCGCCGTAGTTGGTGCTGCCGAAGCGGCCAATCGATAAATCGCCTGCGCCACAACGGACAAGGAAGGCCAGGTTGACGGCCAGAGCCAGCAAGGTGGCTCGGTGAATATTTTTCAAATAATTTCTCATGCGGATTATGACGCTCTTGTGGTTTTAGGAGGGCGAAATTCGACAACACGCCTCTTCATGGGTGGACATTGGAACACTCAATGGCCATTTGCGATGCGGGTATTTCCAGGCGCACCTCATCGCCGTAGGACATGGATTCCAAATAGGGAAACAGCAGTTCCAGCACGCCCGGTTGCTGAAAATGCTCCGGCTTGGTTTGGGGGTGCGGATAATAGATAAACCCCTCAAGGGACGGAGCGTCAGGACGCCCGAGGCGCACATCAAAAAACGAAAAGTCCTCGGCCGGTTCCGTGGGGTGCCATTTTACGTTGACGAAGGTATGGCGCGCCTTGACCACGCGGTAGCGGCACGGGGCGATGCTGACATTCAACGTGCCGGGATAAAAGGGACGGAGATCCAGACCAAGGGCGAGAAAGTAAGGAATCTGCATCTGGAGTGTGCCCCCCGGAAAGCGCGGGTCCCCATTGAGTCCCGAGGCGACCCGGTGGCCCTGCACAACGCGCGCGACGATGGATTGCCACTGTGCCATTAGCATTTCAATTCGATCTTTTGTCCCGCATTCGCCGGCGCGGCGCGGTGCGGCTTGCATCCAGGACCCGCACCAATTCAAATGCCAATTCGGTCTGGCGGCCCATTAATGATTGGCGGTCATGACCAAAACCTGTTCGAGGGTGGTGAGGCCCTCGCGGGCTTTTTCCAGCGCGACGGTGCGGAGCACTTTCATGCCTTGCGCAATCGCCATTTTACCGATGTCCATGGCCCCGGCACGATCGATGATCAGCTTGCGAATTTCGTCACTCACTGTCATGGCCTCGATGATGGCCAGGCGACCCGCATAGCCGGTTTTCTTGCACCGCTCGCAGCCGCGTCCGCGATAAAGGGCGGCTCCCTCAAACAGCCCGGGGTTAATGTCCAGATCCTCGAACATTTTTCGAGGATAGGTCACCGGCTCCTTGCAGGCCGGGCAAATGCGGCGCATGAGGCGCTGGGCACAGGAGAGGATCACGGAGGAGGAGATCAGGAAGGGCGCAATGTTCATGTCGTCCAGGCGGGAGATGGCGCCCGGGGCGTCATTGCAATGCATGGTGCTGAGCACCTGGTGACCCGTGAGCGCGGCTTCCACGGCGATCTCGGCGGTTTCCGTATCCCGGATTTCACCAATCATGATGATGTCCGGATCCTGACGCAGAATGGAGCGCAGCGCGTTGGCGAAGGTCAGCCCGATATCCTTGCGAACGGGGACCTGGTTGATGCCCGGTATCTGAAATTCGACGGGGTCTTCAACGGTGATGATGTTGAATTCGGGATTGTTGAGCTCGTTCAGTGCGGAGTAAAGTGTGGTGGTCTTGCCCGAGCCGGTGGGGCCTGTGACCAGCAGCAGGCCGTGCGGGGCGTCCACGGCACCTTTGAATTGTTTAAAGGTGACGGCATCCATCCCCAACTTGTCCATGGTGGCGGAGAGATTGGACTTGTCCAAGACGCGCAACACGCATTTCTCGCCATGCACGGTGGGCAGGAACGATACACGCAAATCGATGTCCCGGCCTGTGACGCGCACGCGCATGCGTCCGTCTTGGGGCATGCGGCGCTCAGCGATGTCGAGGTTGCTCATGATTTTGAGCCGGGAGGTCAGCGCCATCTGCATGGACTTGGGGGGCGGAGTCATGTCCATGAGCGCGCCGTCGATGCGATAGCGCAAGCGCACGGTCTTTTCAAAAGGCTCGAGATGAATATCGCTGGCACGATCCTTGATGGCCTGAACGAGGATCAGGTTGGCCAGTTTGATGACCGGGGCCTCCTCGGTCGATGCGGCCAGTTGATCCAAGCTGACGTTTTCGGTGTCTTCCTTCTTTAATTCCAGGTTGTCGGATTCCGAATCGGCATCCGCGAGTTTTTGGGCGTCGAGAATGATGTCCTCAATGGAGCCTTTGGAGGTGTTGAGGCTGTTGATCTTGTCGATGATCGACTTCTCGCTGGCGATCATCGGCGTGACTTCCATGTGCGTGATGCGCTTGATATCGTCAAGCGCGAGCACGTTCAAGGGGTCGGCCATGGCCAGGTAAAGGCGGTTCTCCCATCGGGATACGGGGAGCACTTTGTGGTTCACGGCCATGTCATGCGGAACCATGGCGGCAATTTCGGGTGGAATGGTGACCCGGCTCAGGTTGATGGGGGCGGTGCTCAGGACGCGGCCCATCGAGACGATCATATCGATCTCGTTGACGCCCGCCTTCTCGGAAATGAGCTTCACCAGGCGGGTGCCCTCTTTCTTCTGTAATTGAAGCAATTCGGTCAATTGCGCCTGCGTCATCAGACCGTCTTCGATCAGTGCGTCAGCAATGCGTTCCCCGAATGTCTTGATGGCCGTCATGGGTGGGTGTGTCAGCGAAATATGGATTGTATGGATTTAACCAGGTCGGGAGGGTTGGCCATATACCAGAGAAGGCGCGTCTGAGTGACCTGCTCCAACTCCCGAACGGCCTGTTTATTGAAGGGATTGGCGGTGGCCACCAGAGTGGATTTGCTCATCCGATCGAAGGGCAGGACGCACCAGCGTCGGCAGATCTCCTTGGGAACGCTGCGGGCCACGTCCATGTCCACTTCGTAGCGATCGATGGGCAGGAATCCCAGACGGGCCTTGTCCATGACGATCTTGACCGTTTTTTCCAGCGGCAAAATCCCTTTGTCGGCCAGGACAATGACAAACGGCGGAATGACCTGCGACGGCGAATCGTTCAACGGCGGTGTGCGCCAATACCGGTTGAAATCTCCTTCGGTCATGTGCTTGCCGTCCACAAAGAGCTTGCTCATGATCTTGCGCCCATCATCCACATCGGCCGGTGAAGCTCCAGAGGATTGCATGGCCGGGGTGGAATTGTTGGGATTGGCCGAAAACCTGACCGATTCGGTGGTTTTCTTGTCGGGCGCTTCAACTTCCGGAGGATGATCGGAGATGCTGCCGGCGCGGTTTTCGATTTGCGACAGGGCCTGGATGACATCCGGATCGCCGGGAAAGAGTTGCAGGACACTTTCGTATTCGAAAATGGCAGAGGAAAGCTGGCCCAACTGAACGTAGGCCTGGGCGATGCGTTTTGCAGTGTTGATGACCTCCTTGTGCTGACCGAGCTTGAAATAGGCCTCCTTGAGAATTTCCAAGGATTGATAGTCCAGAGGCTGCGATTGAGTGATCACTTCGAACATCTCAATCGTCTGCATCAACTGGGCTTCTTCACTGGTGCTTAACGCAGCAGGCATATTTTATCGGTTTTCAAGGGCTCTGACTCCCCACTACAGCGAATGGAACGGCCAAATGCAAATCACATTCCAAATCATAACGTTCCCGCGAATCGCATCTTAGCGATTCGGCGCATGAAATCAACATCGGCCTTTTAAAGAGTTTGCTTGAAGGCTTTGTTCGCAAAGCCGTCTTGAACGCCATCGGCGATATTACGATTGCCTGGCGGCAGCTCCTGCAAAATATTGAACCTGCGACTAACCCTCAAATACGATGTCGAGCACGACATCGGGGTGCAGACTTTGCTTCACCGGGCAGGTGTGGGCGGCATTCTCGAGCCTGGCGCGGTTTTCGGGCGATAGCGTCAATCCGGGCGGCAACGTCATGACAACGCCCAGCCGTTTGATTCGACGCACCGGCTCGCTGGCCATTTCCTTGGTGACGCGGACCTTTGTTCCCAGCAGGTCGATGCCATTCCTGTCAGCCACCTTTCCCATGATGGTCAACATGCAGGCGCCCAGGGCGGCACCCACGAGATCGGTGGGCGAAAACGCCGCCCCATTGCCTCCGTTATCCACGGGAGCGTCTGTGGCGATCACCTGGCCCGAAGGTCCATGTCTGGCACTGCAACGCAGGCCCCCTTCATAAACAATTTCCATTTCCACTGCCATGCCCCGATCCTATCCGAAAGACCGCAGCGCGTCCATTTTTCCTTCTCGTGCGAAAATTGGGATTTGCGATTCTTCTTGAGCAGCGGGCGTCCGGTGGGTAGGCATAATGCCGTGTTTGTGCATCGTGCAGCTTGAAAAAGAATATGGTCAGCGGTTTATCAAGACGTCGCTTTTTGGAGTGCGCCACGCTCCTGACAGGGGGTGCGGCATTCAGTTTCCCAACGCTCCTCCGCAGTCAGGAGGCCGGACGGAAGCTCAACATCGCTTTTGTTGGCTGCGGCGGACAAGGCGCTGAAAATCTCGCGGCTCTGGCGGGTGAAAACGTGGTTGCGTTATGCGACACCAACGCGAACAACCTCGCCGCAGCCACACAGCAATTCCCCGCTGCAAAGCCGTATCGCGATTTTCGCAAGATGCTGGAGCAAAAAGACATCGAGGCCGTGGTGATCAGCACCGCCGATCATACTCACGCGGTGGCCACCCTGGCCTCCATCCGCTCGGGCCGACATGTCTATTGCGAAACTCCCCTGACCCATACGGTGGCCGAAGCCCGGTTGATCGCACAAGCGGCGCGTGAACACAAGGTGTCCACCCAAATGGGCAACCTGACCCATTCCGCCGATGGCACGCGGCAGGCTGTGGAGTGGATTCAAGGCGGAGTCATCGGCCCGGTGGGCGAAGTCTATTGCTGGACCGACCGGCCCACCTGGCCCCAGGGCCTCACCCGGCCTGTTGATACCCCGCCCGTTCCACCGCATTTGGATTGGGATCTCTGGCTCGGACCCGCGGTCGAACGTCCCTATCATCCTTGTTACCAACCCATGAACTGGCGCGGCTGGTGGGACTTCGGCAATGGCGCTCTGGGCGATATGGGATGCAACATACTGGATGCGGCATTCTGGGCCTTGAATCTGGGCCAACCCGCACTCGTTGAGGCTGAGGCGATTGGGATGACCCCCGAATCCGCCCCCAAATCGTCCACTGTCCGTTACCAATTTCCCTCGCGTGGCCCCCTGCCCGCCGTGCGCCTGCATTGGTATGACGGGGGCGCACCAATGGTCAGTGAGGCTGCTGAATCAGGCACTGGCATTAAAAACGGCACCGTTTTCATCGGTTCCAAAGGTCGGATCGTTCTACCGCTGGGTGGCGCACCCCGGTTAATGCCCCAACCGCGCGATTTCAAATCCCCACAACCCACCCTGCTCCGCTCCGTCAATCACCATCAGGAATGGTTGCAAGCGTGCAAAGGCGGCAAACCAGCCGAGTCGAATTTCGATTACGCAGGGCCATTAACTGAGATCGTTCTACTGGGTGTTGTGGCTTTGCGCACCGGCAAACGGCTTGAATGGGACGGACCCAACCTCACAGTGCCCAATGTCCCCGAGGCGGCTGCCGTGTTGAGCCAAGCCTATCGCAAGGGCTGGACCATCTGAGAGACTAAGGATCGCGCTCCGGGTATGGATTGGCGGATTCCAAAACCCGATGCATTAACAGGGTGTGAAAAGCACGCGGGCAGTGTTAGATTTCAGCGCATTTCAACATTCAGCAAATGATAACCATTGCGATTTAAAGGTTAATTATTGTGATAATAACCCGATATATTGTGTTATTTTGAAAGCGATATCGTTATCGCATTTGATTTAGTTACAAATTCGTTTTGCATGCTGAAACTCTTCACCTCCCGAAATGAAGAGGCTTGCCCAGAGGCACGACTTATGCTCAATTTATTGCCGAAAGCCGTCAGCACTTAATAATTAGGTTGGAACGGCTAAAAATTTAACTTGCTGGAAAAATGTTTTTAGAATCCTACACAGCGAATATTCGGAAAACCGATCGTTATTCGGCGAAGGGAACGAGCCGAGCGATCAATTTTCTGTGCCTCGCGCCTCAAGCCAAGATGGTTTCGGTCATTGGCGATTTTAATAATTGGGAGCCCAATGCCAATCCGATGAAGCACCAACCCGACGGGGGCTGGGTGGCGCATATCCCTCTGCATCATGGACATCACCAGTATTTGTTCCTGGTCGATGGAGTGCCTACGCTGGATCCGCGTGCCACTGGAATCTCCCGCAACGCGAAAAACGAGCGGGTTGGACTCATCGCTGTGAGCTGATGTGGAACGCTATCAGGGATTTGCAACAGGCCGTCTTCACGACGGCCTTTTGAGCATCTGGAAGTATTGCCAGAAGTAATAGTTGAGGCCGACATAGCCGGTGGCGAAAAGGATAAAGCCGAAGAAGATGCCGCCTTTTTCTTTCGGAAGCAGCACGGCCACAGACAGGTATAAAAGAGAGAATCCAACGAAATACCTCACGAATCGCTTCTTCAATGCCGAGAACTCGGGAGGCTCCAAAAGCAGCCACGGCGTGAGCAGCATTGCAGCCCAGAACGTGAACATACCAGGCTGTGTAACCACTTGGAGTGGATCGATTACCGGAGCGTTCCCCAGCAAAAACCATTCGACCATCAAGCCGAGCGTTCCGAAGAACAGGTAGTTTGCCAGGGCGGCATAGCATCGCTTCCTGAACAGCCGGCAAAGGCCTTTTGCCACGAAGAAGCCAATAAACAGCAAAATGACGTAGCTGATCATGGTGCTGCGAAAGGCTCTAATGTCGTGCCGGGCAAGGACTTGGTTCAGTATTTCACCGGGTATTGTGGTCAGCAATCCGAACGTGATGAATAGCAGCAGGCGCTTCATTCAACCGGTTTACCGTTTACCACGAGTTTCAAGCCTTCGTGGCTGCTGTTTTTCAGGAATTCCACCCTGGTGCCTTCAGGTGCCAAGTAATTCACGCGCAACGTCTTGTCTTCGAGTTTCCAGCTTACATCCACGGGTCCGCGAGCGGTGAGAGTGGTGCCCTGGGCCCAAGTCAACCGGTTGACTCGTGGGCTGATCGTTACCGAGGCGCCGCCGGGCGAGGTTTCCTTCACGCCAAGGATGATCCGGTTCAGGAATCGGGAGGGCGCCGAGGACCAGGCGTGGCAATGACTGCGGGTGGGGAAACCGCCGCTGCCGGTGGTGCCGGTGGGAAAACTCTCCCAGACGGTTGTTGCGCCGCTTTCGACCATGGGCAGGTAGTTGGTGTAGATCTCTCTGACGATCTGATCCTCCATGGCGAGTTTCTCGTATGTCTCGTAGAGATAGAGCACCGCGAAGGGGGAGCCGATGCGGACCATCTTCTCGGGCGGAGCGGTGAGGTTCTTCAGCGCGGCGGCGGCATTGTCTTTGGGCACAATGTCATAAAGCAGGGACAGAAAGCTGGTGTGCTGGCAGATGGAAGGGCTGATGGTGCCATCATCCCGAATCGCGTCGGGATAGGACTGCTTCACCGGATCCCAGAGCTTGTTGATGCCGCCCACCAGGCGGGCGCGCAGTGCTTTCAGCCATGCGGTGTTTGATGTATCGCCCAGCGCATCGGCTTCCTTCAACGCGGCATCGATCGCGCCGACCATGAACATGCTGTTGTGCAGGACGGTTTTTTGTCCCTGGTCCGCGCCGGTCCAGTCGAACATATTCCAGAAAGGCCCGCTGAACAGGTCGCGGTCATTCACGAATTGCTCCGCGCCTTTCAAGTTCTTCAGGACCGCCGGTTGGATGCTTCGGAGCCATTCCTTGTCGCCCGTGGCCTCGTAATGGTCCCAGGTGGAAATGCCCCACAGGAAACTCCAGGCGGGCAGCAGGCATTCCCAGCAGGAGGGCGTCTGGCAACCGGCAATCGGGTAACGCTCGAGGGATTGGGCCGTGATGTCGATGCAGCGGCGGGCCAGGTCACCCGCCCCGAAAACTCCGTAGGCGAGGAGCGATTCGTTGCGCGCGTCGCCCACCCAATGGGTCTGCTCGTAAAGCGGGCAATCGGTAAAGGTGTCTTCCATGCACAGCTTGAGCGTGCGTGTGGAGATGTCCCAGATACGGGCGAGGCGTTCATCGCTGCAACGGAAGCTGCCGGCGTATTGAACGGGGTAGGTCGATTCGATCACCTTAAACTCCCGGATGCGCGCGGGGGTCTTCAAGTTGCGGAACGTGATGAACACATAGCGACCGGAGCGGCGCTTGAGGGAGGTGAAATGGTTCACGCCCTCTTTGGTGATGTAGCGCATGCCATTGCGGTTTCCCCAACTGTGCTGCAGGCGGCCTTCGGGGGTGATGTATTCGATGCCGTAGATGTCCACCTGCACGCCGGCGTCGGCCATCAGATCGAATTGATAGTAACCGCAGCGCTGCTCGCCCAGATCATAGAGCAGTTCCACGTCGCCTTGGGGCGAGGGGCTGACGACTGTGGACTCCGGGGTGTTGTAGAGCAAACCGGAGGGATTACGGACCAGCGCGGTGGCGTCGCCGACGGGTTTGCGCTGGGTGAACTGCCAGAAGGTATCTTTGACGAACATTTTGTCACTGGCCATCAATTCCGCGCGCTTGCCTGCGAATTGCTTGAAAGTGTCGGCATCCTTCACCTGTTTGAATAACTCCGTGCGTGCCTGGTCGTAACCGCTGGCGGCTTTTCCCAGGGGCGAGCCTTCGGTCCTGAACGAGGGCCATTGCAGATCGGTGTCGGCCAAGGCAAACTCGGGGAAACGGATGAAACACCACGGGTTTTCTTCGCCCGCGCGCAGGGGATTCTCCAGGGTGAAGCCTTTCGGATTCATGAAACCCACGGCCTTTTCCTTGTTGTGACCGTAAATATCGCTGACCAATGCGAGGACCATGTGCGTGCCTGCGGTGACTTTGAGCGGCTTGTTATCAACCATCTGGCCATCGACGCTGATGCGCATGCCGTCGTTTTGAAGCTCGATGGTGCAATCGGTTTGTGCGTTGAGAAGGGTCGCCATTCCGCTGGCACAACTGGCATTGTGATTGGCTTCGATGAGACCGGGATGCACCAAACGCGCCGCGGGCAGGCAGAAATCCCAACCATCCGCGCGCACGGCTTTTGCGCCGAGAAATGTTTTGAACGAGACCGGTTCCTTAGTGAGCAGGGCGGTGTCGCGGGCGCTCAGGTCCTTCCACGGCCCCTTGTCGGCGTCGTAGAGGACGGCGGCGTGCTTGAAGGAAAGCGAGTCCTCGAGGCGCGCATCGTAGAGTTCGCAAGCCTCCATCTGGATGCTGACCTTGGGGGTGTTCTGGGTCCACGCGGGGGCATTGGCGGCTTCCCAGGAACTGTCACTGACAATGCTCATGACCTTGCTCCCATGCGTCACGTCGAGTTGGGCCAGGAAGCCGGCCTGGCGGGGCACATGATGAAAATCGCCCACGCCGTAATAGCGCGCGATGACGCGAATCTCGTTGGCGCCGCTGACCAGGTAAGGCGCGGCATCGATGACATCGAACTGGAAATGCTCCGGCCAACTCCGGCAGGGGCCGTCGTTGACCCATTGCCCGTTGATGAAGACGCGATAGTAGCTATCCGCCGTGATGCGGAGGGTTGCTTTTTCGGCATCACTAACGCGGAACGATTTGCGCAGAATAATGGTCTGGTTGTAATCGTACACGTCCCGCCGGTTGAGCCAGATCCATTGGGCGCGCAGGGGTTCGACGTCCGTCTGAGGCGCTGCTGGCGCGGCAGGGGCCGGGTTGGGCCGCGCAATGCCCAGAATGGTGGCGCACAATATCAGCGAATAAATCCAGTGGCGTGGATGGGTCATTTTCATAGCGATTCGTTCTTTTTATTCCCAAAAACACCTCACAGGCAAGACATCAAGTGATTTATTTGCGGGAGCGGGGAGGACAAAAAACTGAGGACAGGGGCTATTCAAATGGAAGCACAAAGCAAGCCCACATGGATAGACAGGATGTGCAGGATGGGGGGGGAGGGGGAATGGATAATTGACAATGGACAATGGAGAAAAAAAACAGAAATTGGGCGATTTGGAAGGTGGATAAACGTGGCGATCCGATGGAGATTTTGATTGCGAGCCAGCGGGTGGGGAGGCACGCAGTTTGGTAGGTTTTACGAAATGGCGCTCCGATGGCGTTTTATGGCGTTTCTGCATGCCGTAGGATGAAGTTCTGCGCCTTGCGAGTTTGAGTCGGTTGGCGGATTGGAAATCCGCGATACGGCAGACAGGATGTCTGCGCTACAAGTTGCGGTTTGGACGCGCAAGAAGGTGGATGGACATGCCGCTCCTCTGGAGCTTGAATATCGTGGTTGTTGGATTTCTATAAACATGACGCTCCTACGGAGCTTTTGATTGCGATTGACCGGGCGGGGACGCGAGCTCATTGAAAAGGGTCTGCGATCCCTGCCGGGATCGTGTTGGTTGGGTTGGGTGTCCGGGGGTGTCGGTCGCGGACGACCTCGACCCCCGGCTAATCGCTGGCATCCCTGCCGGGATGCTTGAAGGGAATCGTTTGATTGGAAAATAGAATAATGGTGGGTTTTACGAATTCGAGCAGGTCATCGGATTATCGAGAGGGTTAGAAATATTCAAACTTCCCTCCTATTGAATGCTGCGCCGTCTAAAGACGGGACTCCATACAAAACCCTCAAAGGCCGCGCGCCAGTGGGTTTGGCGTGGGAAGAAATGATGGATAATTGAGGAATTGAAAGTTCCGCAAGTCGAGCGGTTAATTGGGCGGTTTGGAAGGTGGATAAACGTGGCGGTCCTCTGGAGCTTGAATATCGTGGTTGTTGGATTTCTATAAACATGACGCTCCTACGGAGCTTTTGATTGCGATTGACCGGGCGGGGAGGCACGACCTCATTGAAAAGGGTCTGCGATCCCTGCCGGGATCGTGTTGGTTGGGTTGGGTGTCCGGGGGTGTCGGTCGCGGACGACCTCGACCCCCGGCTAATCGCTGGCATCCCTGCCGGGATGCTTGAAGGGAACCGTTTGATTGGAAAATAGAATAATGGTGGATTTTACGAATTCGAGCAGGTCATCGGATTATCGAGAGGGTTAGAAATATTCAAACTTCCCTCCTTTTGAATGCTGCGCCGTCTAAAGACGGGACTCCATACAAAACCCTCAAAGGCCGCGCGCCAGTGGGTTTGGCGTGGGAAGAAATGATGGATAATTGAGGAATTGAAAGTTCCGCAAGTCGAGCGGTTAATTGGGCGGTTTGGAAGGTGGATAAACGTGGCGATCCGTGGTGGATTTTGATAGCGAGCCAGCGGGTGGGGAGGCACGCAGTTTGGTAGGTTTTACGAAATGGCGCTCCGATGGCGTTTTATGGCGTTTCTGCATGCCGTAGGATGAAGTTCTGCGCCTTGCGAGTTTGAGTCGGTTGGCGGATTGGAAATCCGCGATACGGCAGACAGGATGTCTGCGCTACGAGTTGCGGTTTGGACGCGCAAGAAGGTGGATAAACGTGGCGGTCCGATAGAGATTTTGATTGCGATTGACCGGGCGGGACGCGAGCTCATTGAAAAGGGTCTGCGATCCCTGCCGGGATGCTTGAAGGGAATCGTTTGATTGGAAAATAGAATAATGGTGGATTTTACGAATTCGAGCAGGTCATCGGATTATCGAGAGGGTTAGAAATATTCAAACTTCCCTCCTTTTGAATGCTGCGCCGTCTAAAGACGGGACTCCATACAAAACCCTCAAAGGCCGCGCGCCAGTGGGTTTGGCGTGGGAAGAAATGATGGATAATTGAGGAATTGAAAGTTCCGCAAGTCGAGCGGTTAATTGGGCGGTTTGGAAGGTGGATAAACGTGGCGATCCGTGGTGGATTTTGATAGCGAGCCAGCGGGTGGGGGGGCACGCAGTTTGGTAGGTTTTACGAAATGGCGCTCCGATGGCGTTTTATGGCGTTTCTGCATGCCGTAGGATGAAGTTCTGCGCCTTGCGAGTTTGAGTCGGTTGGCGGATTGGAAATCCGCGATACGGCAGCAACGGTGTCATGGAGCAACACAGAATCTGGGATCTTTTAGGGCATGATTCATCAATACGATGAGTTTCCGCATCACTGCTGTCAGCGCCACTTTGGGCTTCTTGCCCGCCGCCCGCAGCCTCTTATAAAAGGCCTTGAGGATGGAATTGCAGCGCACCGCTGCCACGGAGGCCATGTAGAGGGCGCGGCGCACCCCGGTCCGGCCGCCACCAATGTGACGCTGGCCTTCCCAAGGGCCGCTCTGGCGCACCCACGGGGCCAGCCCCGCCAGGGCTGCCGCCTGGCCCCGGTTGAGGGTTCCCAGTTCGGGCATCTGCGCCACTACCGTCACGGCCGTCAGCATCCCCACGCCGGGAATTTCCGCCAGGCGGGTGACTTGTTTTTGCTCGACGGCGTGGCGGGCCAGGGCGGCGGTTAATTCGGCCAGCACTGCGGCCAAACGGCTTTCCAGATGCCGTATCAGCTTGGCGTGTTCGGTGCGGACGAAGGGTGAGTCGTGGTGTTCGGCCTGATTTTTGGCGATGGTCAGGAGATCTTTGAGTTGTTCGCGCCAGGTCACCAGGGCGGTGAGCTCAGTGTGGGCTGGCGTCGGGGCGGTGGTGGCAGCGGGCTCCAGGGCCTTGCCGAAGGCGCTCAGGCTGGCAGCATCGATCGGATCGCTCTTGGCCCGCTGGCCGGTGGCGCGGGCGAAGGCACGGGTCTGGGCCGGGTTGACCACGCTGACGGGTAAACCGGCCGTGTGAAGTGCCGCCACGACGGCACGCTCATAGCCGCCAGTGGCTTCGAGGATCACGTGGGCACCGGGCACAGCACCCAGACATTGGACCAGTTGTGTGTGCCCCGCCGCATCGTTGGTCACGTCCAGGAGCCGTCCGGGAAGGTGAAGTTGGAGAGTGGCCTTGGCGACGTCCAGACCGACATGGACAGGGGCGGATTTTTCAGTCATAATATTAAAGTTGTTCGGACTCATTCTTGCAAATACGAGCTGGCGTTGTAACACGCCGCTCTGGTAACGGTTCGAGTTTCGGACAAAGGCGAGCGCGATTCATGCTGCCGTACGGTCTGGCTTTCACCAGACCAAGATTGGAACGAACACGCGTCCGCCGTCCCTTCCCCGCCTGCAGGCGGGGAAGGGACACCACTTCTTTCTTGTTCAACGCGAACCAACAAACAAGTGGCAAATTCAAACATACAAGACAGGATGTCTGCGCTACGAGTTGCGGTTTGGACGCGCAAGAAGGTGGATAAACGTGGCGGTCCGATGGAGATTTTGATTGCGATTGACCGGGCGGGACGCGAGCTCATTGAAAAGGGTCTGCGATCCCTGCCGGGATGCTTGAAGGGAATCGTTTGATTGGAAAATAGAATAATGGTGGGTTTTACGAATTCGAGCAGGTCATCGGATTATCGAGAGGGTTAGAAATATTCAAACTTCCCTCCTTTTGAATGCTGCGCCGTCTAAAGACGGGACTCCATACAAAACCCTCAAAGGCCGCGCCCAGAGAAAGGCGTTCGGGGGGGCAATTCAACGGACGCCGGGTGAGGGCACCCGGCCTATAATGTGGTAACGCATTGAAACCAATATGTGCCAATTCAGATATTTATCACTTGACCGTAAACGTGAATGTGTTTGTTCGCGCTTCTTCTTGGAGAACGACGGTCACGGTCTTGCCTGCGGATTCTTTGAGCCGACTCTTGAAGGCTGCGTAGGTTCTGGCATCGGCGTCGTCTTCGGACATCATGGCCGGTTTATGACCCGATTTACCCGACTTGGGAGACGGGAAGGAGCTTGCGCTGGCCGCCATTTCCCCCCAAGTCCTCGGCGGCAGGGAAACGTTAAGTCCCATGAATTCCCGGGCTGGAATGGCAAAGCTCACGTTCTGCGCGTCCGTCTTGGTCCACGAGACAATGCCGATGACTTCACCACGATTGTTGAGGATTGGGCCCCCGCTATTTCCCGGAGAGATGGGACAGGAAAGCTGATACTGCAGAAATCCGTTTATGCTCCGAACCTGGCTGATCAAGCCGTCGCCGATGCTAAAATCAAAACCTTTGGGTGCGCCGATCACGTAAGCCCGGGCCGCCACAGATTGCAGGTCAGGGCATAAAGTCGCCTGTCGCCGGGGGAGTTTCTTTTCCAGTTTCAATAATGCCAGATCGCGGACGCCGTTATGGTCGATGCACCCAATCACTCTGACGCGCTGGCCGTCAGCGAACACGGCCCAAACGGAACGCGCATCGGCGATGACGTGCCAGGCCGTCAGCGCCACATCATTTGCACGGGCCAGCACGGCGCTGCCTACAAACCTCTGCCCGGTCTGGTTTTCCACTTCCAAGGTCATCACCGAAGGCAGCACTTTTTGGTAGAGTTTTTCGGGCGCCAGCGCGGCCTGCGCATGCTGGGGAATTCCCGCATGAATCAGCCATAAGCCGAGACAGACCATTTGATGGAACTTGCATGTCACAATTGTGTATCGTCACTGCGCACTTTTCCTATAGCGCGCATTGTTCATGCTCCTGGTAAATCGGCTCGAGGGTAGTCGAAAAAAAGACGACCAACCAACGGATGATGCAAGCTGCGATGCGAGTTGCGGTGACGGCGCGCAGCATTGGGGTTTGCGCGCTCGTGAAGTTTGGAATGCGCCCGTGCGTTCCAGCGTTTGCAGATTGGAAATCTGCGATACGAGTTGCGGTTTGGATGCGCAAGCAGGTGGGGTGGCTGCGTAACGGCAGTAACGGTGACTGTGCTTTGGGTTGCTGAGGGTTCAGAGCGGTAAGCCGGTCTGGAGACCGGCGCTCCACTTGCGGTTTTACAGACGCGTGAAGATTGGAATGCGCTCTTGCATTTCAGCGTTTGCAGATTGGAAACCTGCGCTACGAGTTGCGGTGACGGCGCCACATGGATTAAGTTTTGCGATTTCGGCCGTGGACTGTGGGTTTGAGACGGTTGGCGGATTGGTATTCGCGCTGGGTTCGACGACCCCCTGTGCGTGGTTTTCCTTTTCCTGATGCGGTCTGATGCCCGGCTGGTTTCAGACACATTTTTTGGCCAGGTCGCTGCGCTGGAGGAATTCCAAGACGCTGGCGCGGAGCACGCGGGGACAGGAACGGCGGGCGCCCTGGGTGCGAATATCGACGGCGACTTTCAGGGCGCCTTCCTCGAGCAGGTTATAGACGTGATCGACCGAGCAGGAGAGCATGTGGGCGACTTCCTGCACGCGGAGGAGGTTTTTGGCGGGAACGAGAGACTGCCAATCGAAATCCGGAGGAGTTGGCGTATTGAGACGCGCGATAGACTTGTTAAGACTGTCCGATGCGGCGGATTTGTGGATTAACGGCTTATTCTGTTTGACTTGAGCGGAGTTTAGGAGTTGATTAGGAGAAGTGGCGTTTGTCATAATAAGACTATAATAAGTCTTATTGTGACACTGTCAAGAGCGGTTCGCACTTTTTTAACTATGATCATCAAGTTCCAGGCTCAGGCCGATGAGATTGCCGGTATTTGCCGGCGAACGGGGCTGGCCCCCGACGAACTGGCGGCGCGGGTGGCGATCAAGTCCGAAACCATGCGCAAGATTGCGCGGGGGTATCAGAAGGCCTCGGCGCAGCTTTTGCAGGCGTTGCGCAACGTGGAGCTGGCGGTGGGGGAATCGCGGATCGTGCGGGTGAACCAGGAGTTTCCACGGCGGGTGCCGGTGGTTTCCTGGGCCCGGGCGGGTCAGGCGCTGGATTACGGGGATCTCTGCAACCAGATTGATGACTCGGTGGAAACGGATTGCCGGGATGCGAACTCCTTTGCGCTGATACTCGAGGGCGATTCGATGGAGCCGGAGTTTTACGCGGGGGATCTGGTGGTGTTCGCGCCCAACGTGGAGCCGAGAAACGGGGATTTCGTGGTGTGCCGACTGGCGAACAGCTCGGGAGTGCTCTTCAAGCGGCTGCGGCGGACGGGACCCGAGGGGAGCGTGATCCGCCTGGAGAGCCTGAATGTGTCTTATCAGCCCATTGAATATCCCGCAGCCGAGGTGCGCTATATCTATCCGGCTGTGGATATGAAAAGGCGGTTGAGAAGGGGATGATTGTGGAGCGTCCCGGTCATTCCGGTCCATCATTCCGATCCATTGGCCAGCGCCAATGACGAAGCGGTATAGGCGGGAGCAAACGAGGGATTTTGCCGCGCTTGTTTGGTGAGCAGCTCATCCAACTTTTCAAAAGAACGATTGGCGGCGATTTGGTAGTTGCGAATGGAGGGCTCGAGGTCGATCTCGGTGTCGGCAACCGTTACGGTCGGAGCGATCGTTACTTTAGCAATCTGAACAGGGGTTGGCTGCTGGAAATGTGAAAGGAGGGCGAATCCCAGAGCCACCGCCGCACAACCCGAAAGAGCGACGCGCCAATTCCACACGCGGCCGGTCAGCAAATCGACTGTTTCCTCCCACGCAGAGGTGGTCTTCTGAGCCCTCACGGCATTGGCCACCCGGCGATGGAAGGCCTCGGAAACCTCGGTCTCTGCGGATGGCGCCGACGCGTTCAGCGCGGTGGTGACACGCGCGATTTCCTGGTGGTATTGGCGGCAACCACTGCAAACCTCCAGATGCGCGCGGAGTTCGCGGGCCTCTGACGACTCCAGAGCGTTCACTGCCAGCAACGCGATTCGTTTTTGGTTTTCGACGCAAGGTTTCATGGTCTTCTCGCTTTCATTTCCAGATTCGGATACTGCGTGGTCAATTCCTTCATTGCCCGCAATTTGTCAAGGGCATGGAAGAGGCGGGATTTCACGGTGCCCACGGAACAGCCCAGGGCTGCGGCGATGCCTTCCAACGAATCGTCCGCATGGAACCGCAGCAAAATCACTTCCTGGTGTTTCGCAGACAAGGCTTGCACGCATTTTCGCACGAGCGCGACTTGCTCCCGTTGTTGGACCGCCTCGTCAGGCGATGCCGCGGTATCGGCCATTTGTTCCACGGGATCAGGAACCGCGTTGTCCTCTGATTTCAAGAAGGACCTGAAAAACAGGAACCGTTTTCCGCGAAGGCTGTTGCGGTGGCGGTTCAGCAGAATGGCGCAGAGCCAGGTGGAGAACTGGCAGCGGCCGTTGTAGCGGTGGAGGTGTTTCCAGGCTTCCACCAGCGTGTCCTGGACGAGATCCTCGGCCTGGGTGGCGTTGCCGCAAAGGGCGGCGGCTTGTCGCAGCAGCCGGGGCTCTTGAGTCCGGCAGAGTCCGCAGAAGGCATCGGCATCCCCGCCCCGCGCCCGGTCGAGCAGCCCCTGTGTGTCCGGCGTCTCCATGTCGGGAAGTGTTGGACTCAGCGTAGCCACAATTCAATCATCAGCAAAAGTGCCGAACAGCCCTCTGAGGTGCTGCCCGGCCTCCAAGACTGACATTAGTTTACTGTTTGGGCGCGGTTGTGGGAAGTGCCCGCCCCGGATAATTTCCGTCCACCTGGAACGGGGGGCCTTCCTTCTCCAC
This sequence comes from Verrucomicrobiia bacterium, assembly GCA_963664225.1. Classification (GTDB taxonomy): domain Bacteria; phylum Verrucomicrobiota; class Verrucomicrobiia; order Limisphaerales; family UBA1319. Next base: position 3,482,841 of record OY760937.1, on the reverse strand, counting down.
GAAGATGAGGACGGCCATGTTTTTGGACATGTTAAAGGCGGATGTGAGCTGAAAACCGCGGTCCACGCCCTCGAATTCGAACCGTTTGAAGGCGAAGGGGCCATTTCCGCAGGGATCGTTCACGCTCTTGAGTCCCGCGTCCCCGTGCAATTTGTATTCCACTGCGGCGCGCACCATGGCCTGAGTGGCCTGTGTGCGGAATTCCTTTTGACGCGATTTGACGAATCCAGGAACGGTTTTCGAAATGATCGGGTTTGTGGATTTCTCCAATTCATCGACGAAGTCCTTTTCCTGGCTTTGATACTCCGCGTACGGCAGTTTCAGAAAGGCCACGATTTTATCGTAAAGCAGTTCTCCATCCCGGAGCAGTTTGAGAATGCCGTCGCTTGTGCCACCGGCGGCTTCCAGCAATCGGGGCCAGGAGTTGGTCTGCCCCTCTTCGGGACTGTCAAACGCCATGAACTGATGAACCTCCTCCAGCACTTTGGCGTCGTTGCCGGGATACTTCTTCTGTAATTCGACGATCTTGTTTTTCGCCCAATCCGAGAAGAATGCTTTCTCCGTCGGAATGCATGCTGCGACGGCGCTCCGGGCAGGCGCGGCATCCATCCCGTCCACCAGACGTTTCAAGTTTTCCGGGGAAAAGCGGCCGTAATTGGCGGCAATGGAGGAGTAAACGATGTTTTCCATGGCAAATTGGACGAGCGAGGAAATCAGCGTTCCGTCGCGGGAGACATTGCGCGCCAGCGTAAATGCGCCGAGCAATTCATCGCAGGCCTGGGTTTGACGTCCATTCTGCAAGTGCCACATGACGCGCAATCGCGTGGTCACCGCCACGGACTTGGCGCGGGACAAGGCGGGAAGCAGCGTCATCGGGCCGGGGGACATATCGATGCCCCAATCGCACGGCACCTTCGACTGTGCGGCGGCGCAAACCAGCTCGAACTCGTTGTCGTACTCTTTGACGAGGCTGGTGAAGCGTTCCGGAAACTTCTGGCCATTCCAGCCATTCGTAAACAAATAATCCGAGTCCGCCTGGGCCAGATTCGGAGCGGCCAGGAACGCCCGGCCATAAATCAGCGCGGGATTGATGTCGGTGCGCAGTGCCTGAGCCCCGACGCCCACCGCGGCGGCGGTCAGAACGAGCATTGTGGTGCAGATCGATTTCAGAGTTTTCATAAGCATATTTTCGTTACCGTGTTTCTGGCGTCGCGATCCAGTCTGCCCGTTAATAACGTTTGAGCGGGGAAAGGTTCACTTTTTGTTGATGGAGCCATTGAACGGGATGAATTCAACAGCCTGGTTACGCGAAACCCGGGGGGATTGCGGTGTAACGCGGCAAGGCCAACCGAACTTGCGCCTGGCTCCGTGGCGCCGGTTACCAGCCGGCTTGCGATGTGTATTTAGTAACGGTGGAGTTGTCGAGTGGAATCGATTTTGCATCTGAGGATGGTCTGATTTGTTCAGAGTTTGCGGATTGGAAATCCGCGATGCGACAGCGACGGTGTCTGCGCTACGAACTGCGGTGACGGAGGGCGATAATGCGAGGACTCTGAAGGACCGGGTTTATCAGGCCACGCCGGTGAAGCGTTTGGCGCGGGCCTCGGGTATTTTTGCGACCAGGGCCACACCCCAATAAACGGCAGCGGCAGCAATGGACGGGACGAAGACCGCGCCCACCTTGAGCAGCAGGCCGTAGTGGCCGAAGGATTTTTCCCAGAAATAGAGCGTGATCCAGGCCACTGCGCCCGCAGCCACGGCGGCGGCGAGCATCGACAGAGCGGAGTTTTTGAGGGCGCCCAGATCGAACGTTTTGAGCGAGCGGCGCAGGGCGTAAAAGAGGAGGCCGACGTTGACCACGCCGCTGAGGGTGTTGGCGATTCCCAAGCCGCCCTGCTTGAAGCTTAACACGAGTGGAATGGCGAGCAGGGCGTTCAATCCCAGGCAAAACACGCTGACGCGCATGGGGGTGCGGGTGTCGCCCAGGGCATAAAATGCGCGTGCGAGGATGTTCACTGTGGAGAAGGCGACGAGTCCCGGCGCCAGGCAGGCGAGCGCAAAGGCGGCGCGTTCGGTGGATTCAGACGTGAAAGCCCCGCGCTCGAAGAGCAGCCGGATGATGGGCGCGGCCAGAACCAGGAGGAGCACGGAGGCGAGCAGGTTGATGAACCACAGGTAGCCCAGGCCCTGCTGGAGCGTGGAACGGAAGGTGTCGAATTTCTTCTCCGCCACCAGTCCCGCCAGAGTGGGGAGCATGTAGGTGGCCAGTGAAATGCCGAAGACGCCCTGAGGCAGTTCCATCAGGCGCACGGCGTAGTTGAAGGAGGCGACGATTTCCTTGTCCACCCAGAAGGCCAGGCTCTGGGTGATGACCACATTGAGCTGGAACGCCGCGACGCCGATCGCGCCGGGGATCATTTTGTGAACCACTTCGCGCACGACGGGGTCGCGCCACGGGGAGACCCAGGCAAATCGAAAGCCCTGGTTCTGCAGCGAGGGTAATTGAAACGCAGCCTGCGCCGCGCCGGCCACCAGAATGCCGATGGCCAGCCCGAAGATTTGCGTTTGCAGGTTCGCGCCCATGTGCGGGGCCAGAAACAGGGCGGAGGCGATCATGACCAGGTTCATCACCAGCGCGCCCAGGGCGGGAATGAAGAAACGGCCGCGGGCATTGAGCATTCCCATGAAGATGGCGGCCAGGCAGGCCAGCAGCATGTAGGGAAACATCACGCGCAGCAATTGGAGCATGAGCCGCGTTTCGCCCGAGGTGAAATCGTAGAGCAGAACCACGGAAACCCCATACATGCCCAGCCCGGAGATGACGGCCCCGGCCACCACCAGGCCGCAAATCACGGCGTTGGCAGCCTTCCACATCTCGGCCTCACCGGCGTTTTTTTCCTTGTCCTTGAAGATGGGAATGAACGCGGCCGTCAGGGCGCCCTCCCCCAGCAACCGCCGGAAGAGGCTCGGAATCATGAGCGCCAGCACAAACGCGCTGGCCACCCAGCCATCCCCCATGAAACGGGCGTACACCATCTCCCGGACCATGCCCAGGAGACGGCTGGCCAGTGTGGCGACGCCCATGGCGCCGGAGGATTTGAGCATCTGAGACATACCTTTAAAACAGGACGCGCCAGTAAAGCGAGAACCCGCCCGGTTGGCCAGTCCCAAAAAAGCGGGCGCTGACCGCAAGGGCGCCAGACGCCATACTTCCGCAAGCGAAAAAGATCTTTAAAAGGGCCTGTGAGTATATAGCCCTTGATGGATTTATTCCATAGACCAGAGGGACATGGATTCAATAGGGTGATGGTGGATTTTGGTTTTGGCAGCTTCCTGAATGGTGTTTTACGCCCGCTCTCGCGACCCCAGACACCATTTTCCGATGCGGCACGAAGAAAACCCCATTTTTCCTTGCTTTTTAAGGCGATACCAGTTTAATCTCGCCGAAAGGGCACCGGTAACCCGGTTTGTTTCCGGCGTCTGAGTTTGAGACAATGAATACTGTTGGGCCACACTATCCATGAGCATAATCCCAATGATATTGATTCCGCTGCTGGAGTATTTGGTTCCAGTAACGGTTGGGCTTGCGATTGCATTATGGCTGTTCAAGAAGAAGCTCACAGGTGATTTGGTCATTTCCAGCGGAGCGCCGATTTGTTTGTGGTTTGTTTTGGTTAATTCGTTTGGCGGAAAGACGCTCAGCAATGCGTTTTTCGAGCCGTTGGTTTTAGCAGCCGCGATTTTGTTGCTGGAAGTATTTCGCCTGGCTCTTGACGGACGAGGGATTATCAAGGACAAGTCGCTGGAGACTTTGAACATCGCAGGTTCACTATTATTTACACTGTGCATTACGCTTTTTATACCGAGTTTGCCAGAGTGACCATGTGGCCTGACCAGTCGCCGGAGCCAACACCGGTTGGCCCTTGTCGTTCCGCTGTCGCGGTTAACGTCGCGAGTCGGCGGTGGCTGAGATTTTTTCGTTAATCCTTGAGAGCGGCATTGCGATCGATATTCACAATGAAAAGTTTCTGGCTCGGCATTGTTTTATTGGTTGCCAGTATATTAATATTTGCGGTCGTGGTTTTTCGTCCTGAATACTTGAAGTCGATTCGACGAGGTGGAAGTAAATATCATGTGTCGCGTCTTGGAGGCGGTTCTTGCGGTCTTTTCCTATTTGTTGTTGGATTGGTAAAGATTCTCAATGGGCTTTCCATATTGTCTGGCGTTTGTGTGCAGTTAGTTATATGGTTAGGCATAGCCCAAATGCTAGTGGTTGTTTTGTATGATACGTATCGAAATTGGCGGCTTGGAAAGAAATCACCAAATTACGTGGCGCAAAACAAAAGATGACCATGCCGTGGTCTAACAAAAACGGCATGTATCCAATCCGTAGCGGGGCGAAGGATTATTTGGATTTCGGGGTTAACGAAGGCGCGTCGGAGTCACCCGTCACGCCGTTTGCGGAAAGCATTGGGAGGGCTGACTATTCTGGCGTCATTCCTTCTTTGGCAGGCATTTGAGAACCACGATCGTCGCGCCCCAACCGCCGGAGGCGTCGCCGCCCAGGCTGAAGGAGACCACCTCGGGCATGCGCCGCAGGAGGGTGTGGACCGTTTCACGCAGGGCGCCGGTGCCTTTGCCGTGGACGATGCGGACCTTGAGGATTCCCCGCGCGCGGCATTCGGCCAGGTAGTCCTGCAGCAGTTCCTTCGTGTCGCACGGGCGGAAGGTGTGCAGGTCGAGCATGCCGTTGATGGGCAGTTCGACCGGCGGGAGGTCCCCGCCGTCCGGCGGAACCGGGTCGGTCATTTTAGCTGATCGGGGTTCAACGGGCGCAGGTCCTTGGGCAGGAACAGGCCATCCTTGCGGATCAATTCGCCGTCGAACCAGACTTCGCCGCCGCCGTATTCGGGGCGCTGAATGAGGACCAAATCCCAATGAACCGCCGAGCGGTTACCGTTATCGGCCAGTTCGTAGGCCTGTCCGGGGGTGAAGTGGAGCGAGCCGGCGATTTTCTCATCGAACAACGTGTCGCACATCGGATTGAGAATGTGGGGGTTGAATCCGAGGGAGAATTCGCCAATGAACCGCGCGCCCGGATCGGTGTCCAGAATCTCGTTGAGCCGATGCTCATTCGATCCGCTGGCCTGGATGATGCGGCCGTCCTTGAACGAGAGGCGGACGTTTTCGAAGCGCGTGCCGCTATAGACAGACGGGGTGTTGTATTGGATGACGCCGTTGACGGAGTTCTTGATGGGACAGGAAAAAACCTCGCCATCGGGAATGTTCAGGCGGCCATTGCAGGATTTGGCGCCAATGCCCTTGATGCTGAATTGCAGATCGGTGCCGGGTCCCTTGAGATGCACGTGGTCGGCGGCCTGCATGCGAATGCGCAGGGGTTCCATGGCCCTGGCCATGCGGCGGTAATCCATGGTGCAGACGGTGAAGAAGAAATCCTCGAAGGCCTCGGTGCTCATGCCGGCGGCCTGGGCCATGCCCGGGGTGGGCCAGCGCAGAACGACCCAGCGGGTTTTATTGACGCGGTGGTTCATCACCGGCCGGAGGACGCGCGCGTAAATGGCGGCGGTTTTTCCGGGAACATCGGCGTTTTCATTGGCGTTGTGACCGGCACGCACCGCGATGTAGGCGTCCATCTTCTTCATCTGATGGAGCTCGATGTCGCACAGCAGCGCGGCATGCGTTTCGCCGCCGCCCAACTGGATTTCGCGGTTGATGCGCGAATGGCGCAGAGTCACCATGGGCGTGGCGCCGACCGCGCGCGCGGCGCGGATCAGGGCAATCGTGAAATCATCGGGCGCGTCAATCATCTCAAGGAGGATGCGGTCGCCTTTTTTCAGGGCGGTGCTGTATTCAATGAGCAAACGTGCCAGCGTGCTGTATCGCGGATCGGTCATAACAAGATGCAATAAACCACAATGGCCGACATTGTCCAATGTTAATTCCAGCGCCCGCAAAAAGAATCCGGCGGCGGAGAGGGCCAGAATCTTCCAGACCAAAGATGTTGCTTCAAAGCCCCGACGGAACTCCACGGTCGGCGCATTGGGAAAAGAACCGACCCTCACCCCGCCCCTCTCCCACTGCCGTGGGAGAGGGAGGAGTATTGGACGGTTCTGGAACGATTAGTTGATTTGGAAAGTGCCGCCGCGTAAGGCTGGCGAACGGAGGAATGAAATCGACGATCACCAATTCGGTTTGGATTTAACCGCAAGGAACGCAGGAAAAGAATTCTCACATGGATGTTCAGGATGGACAGGATGGGGAAAAGGGATGAGGTGTTTGGGCGATATTGGAAATGCGGTTTGTGGTTTGGAATAGAACCGACCCTCACCCCGCCCCTCTCCCACTGCCGTGGGAGAGGGAGGAGTATTGGACGGTTCTGGAAGGATTGGGTGATTTGGAAAGTGCCGCCGCGTGGGGCTGGCGAACGGAGGAATGAAACCGACGATCACCAATTCGGTTTGGATTTGCCGCAAGGAACGCAGGAAAAGAATTCTCACATGAATGTTCAGGATGTTCAGGATGGGGACAAGGAATGAGGCGTTTGGGCGATATTGGAAATGCGGTTTGTGGTTTGAAAGGAACCGACCCTCACCCCGCCCCTCTCCCACTGCCGTGGGAGAGGGAGGAGTGTTGGACGGTTCTGGAAGGATTGGGTGATTTGGAAAGTGCCGCCGCGTGGGGCTGGCGAACGGAAGAATGAAACCGACGATCACCAATTCGGTTTGGATTTGCCGCAAGGAACGCAGGATAAGAATTCTCACATGGATGTTCAGGATGGACAGGATGGGGAAAACGGATGAGGTGTTTGGGCGATATTGGAAATGCGGGTTGTCGTTTTGAAAAGAACCGACCCTCACCCCGCCCCTCTCCCACTGCCGTAGGAGAGGGAGGAGTATTGGACGGTTCTGGAAGGATTGGGTGATTTGGAAAGTGCCGCCGCGTGGGGCTGGCGAACGGAGGAATGAAACCGACGATCACCAATTTGGTTTGGATTTGCCGCAAGGAACACAGGAAAAGAATTCTCACATGAATGTTCAGGATGGGGAAAAGCGATGAGGTGTTTGGGCGATATTGGAAATATGGGTTGTCGTTTTGAAAAGAACCGACCCTCACCCCGCCCCTCTCCCACTGCCGTGAGAGAGGGAGGAGTGTTGGACGGTTCTGGAACGATTGGTTGATTTGGAAAGTGCCGCCGCGTAAGGCTGGCGAACGGAGGAATGAAATCGACGATCACTAAATCGGTTTGGATTTGCCGCAAGGAACGCAGGAAAAGAATTCTCACATGAATGTTCAGGATGGACAGGATTGGGAAAACGGATGAGGTGTTTGTAATTCTCTTGTGTTCTCACCGCTCATGCCAATTCAGGTTTTGGGGCAAAAGTGGCGAATCGCGTGATCGGTTCTTTGGTTGAGTGAGGCCGTTCTCCGGGCGCCGGGTGGGGGCACGCAGGCCTACATTGTGATACTACCAACGGCGCGCAGTGGACTGCACGCCCTACCACGAAGGTCGCGGTGGTCGTAAACCGATGATCCCAGCGGGGACGCCGGGTGGGGGCACCCGGCCTACATTGTGATACTACCAACGGCGCGCAGAGGACTGCACGTCCTACCACGAAGGTCGCGGTGGTCGCGAACCGGAGAAGTTTGTTCGGTGCCTTGGAATTTGAGAAGGCTGGCGGATTGGAAATCCGCGATACGGCAGACAGGATGTCTGCGCTACGAGTTGAGGTATGGAGGCGCAAGGCATTCCTTATGGCATCAGAGGGCTTTTCTTTTGCGGCGGCATCCCCTATCATGGCTCCAATGATTCAGAGATATTCGAGGCCCGCGATGCGGGAGATTTGGACGGAACAGCGGAAGCTGGAGACCTGGCTGCAGATCGAACTGCTGGCCAGCGAGGCGTTGTGCGAAGAGGGCCTGGTGCCACGCAAGGATTTCGAGCAGATCCGCGACAAGGCCGCCTTCAGCATCGACCGCTGCAAGGAATTGGAACGCACCTTGAACCATGACGTGATCGCGTTCACCACGAATGTGGCCGAGAACATCGGGGCGCCGGCCAGCCGCTGGCTGCATTTCGGCCTGACCTCCAGCGATGTGCTGGACACCGCGTTCGCCGTCCAGATGGTGCAATCCGCCGACCTCCTGATCACGGACGTGAAGGCCCTGCGCGAGATCATCGCCAAAAAGGCCAACGCCTACCAGATGACTCCCATGATTGGCCGCAGTCACGGCATTCATGCGGAACCGACGACGTTCGGCATGAAGATGGCGCTGATGTATGATGAATTTGGCCGCGCGCTGCAACGGCTCGAGTCCGTCCGGGAAACCGTGGCCGTGGGCAAACTCTCCGGCGCGGTGGGCACGAGCGCCCATTTGTCTCCGAAAATCGAGGCGGCCGTCTGCAAGAAACTCGGATTGCGTCCGGCGCCTGTGGCCACGCAGGTGGTGCAGCGGGACATCCATGCCGAGTTCATGACCACGCTGGCGCTCGTGGGCGCGAGCATCGAACGCTGGTCCACGGAATTCCGCCACCTGCAGCGGACCGAAGTCCTCGAAGCCGAGGAGTTTTTCTCCAAGGGCCAGAAGGGTTCCAGCGCCATGCCCCACAAGCGCAATCCCATCACCGGCGAACGTCTCACCGGCCTGGCCCGCGTGCTGCGCGGCAATTCGATTGCGGCCATGGAAAACGTCGCCCTGTGGCACGAGCGGGACATCAGCCACAGCTCGGTGGAGCGGATCATCTTCCCGGATTCCTGCACGCTGCTGGATTACATGCTGGCGACTCTGGCGAAGCTGACCGAGGGCCTGATCGTGTATCCGGACAACATGATGCGCAACCTGGGCCTCTCCCTGGGCATGTGGAATTCCCAGACCATCCTGCTGGCGCTGATCAAGAAGGGGCTCACCCGCGAGGAGTCCTACGACCTGGTCCAGCGCAACGCCATGAAAACCTGGCAGGCCAAGAATGCCGGAGACGTCAATGCGGACTTCAAGACGCAATTGGCGGGCGATCCGGACGTGGCGAAACACCTGTCGCGCGCGGAAATCGACAAGCTCTGCAACCTCGAATTCCACTTCAAGCATGTGAAGGCGCGGTTCAAGAAACTGGGTATTTAGCAGGGGCGGGAAGTTTAAAGTCTGCCTGTTGAAGGCGACGAAGGGGTCTGTTGCCGGCGAAAACCGGTGGCAGACCCCTGACTTTTTTGGTCCAAAATAGATTGATCATTTCCCGATTTCCGGGCGTCATGGCGTCATGAATCAACAACACCAGATCAGCCGGAGGCATTTTATTGGAACCACCAGCGCGGCGGCCATTGCGGCGGGCACATTGGGAACACTTGGAACGCTTAACTCCATGGCGGCGGCCGATGAGGTCGTGAGCGCGGCCCATTTGCCACGGTGGCGGGGTTTCAATCTGCTCGAGAAATTCAATGGCGAGTATCAGCACCCGTTTGTGGAGTCGGATTTTGCGTGGATGGCGGAGTGGGGATTCGATTTTGTGCGGCTGCCGTTGTCCTACCGTTGCTGGGCCGATGCGGACCCCGCGAAATGGCTGGAGATCAAGGAGAGCGTGCTCAAGGAGATTGACCAGGTCGTGGACTGGGGCAAGCAATACAAGATCCATGTGAACATCAATTTCCACCGCGCGCCCGGCTATTGCGTGAATCCGCCCGCCGAACCGCTGAGCCTGTGGAAGGATGAGAAAGCCCTCGAGGCCAGCGCGTATCATTGGGCGCATTTTGCCAAACGCTACAAAGGCATTCCGAGCCAAAAAGTCAGCTTCGATCTGTTGAACGAGCCGGGGGATTATCCCGAGGCGGATTATCTGCGCGTGGTCAAGCGGCTCGTGGAGGCGATTCGCGCCGAGGACCCCAACCGGTTGATCATCGCCGACGGCCTCAAGTGGGGCACGAGCCCGGTGACCAGTCTCGCGCCGCTGGGCATTGGCCAGAGCACGCGCGGGTATGAGCCGATGCGCATCAGCCACTACAAGGCCAACTGGATCGGCGGTTCCGATAAATGGGAGGAGCCGACCTGGCCGCTGAAGCTCAAGGAAGGGGACGTGGTGGATAAGGAACGTCTGCGCCGGGAACGGATCAAGCCGTGGCAGGCGTTGCAGAAACTGGGCGTGGGCGTGCATGTCGGCGAATGGGGCGCGTTCAATCGCACGCCGCACGCGGTGGCCATGGCCTGGATGAAGGATTTTCTGTCGCTCTGGAAGGAAGCGGGCTGGGGCTGGTCGCTCTGGAACCTGCGGGGCCCCTTTGGTGTGGTGGACAGCGATCGTCCGGGCGTGATTTACGAAGATTTCCACGGCCACAAACTGGACCGCGCCATGCTCGAATTGCTGCGCCAGGAGGGGTAGGCCCAATCGTGGAAAACCTTGAATGTAACGAAACACATCTTTGCCGCCGCGCTGATTGGACTTGTCGTCATTGGACTTTTTGCGTCATGCGAAAAGGCTGCTTCATTGGCGGAGCGACAGAATTGCAGGCAGCAGTTGCGCAGCTTGTGGTCGGCAATCAGGCTTTACCGTCAGGACCATACCAATCAGTGGCCGGAAACTCTCGAATCTTTGGACAAGAAGATGGTGGGTCGCCTGCTTGCCTGCCCCGGCGTCAAAACAAACTCCAATTCCAGTAGTCAGAGCGACTACATATATGTGGATTGGTCGAAGCCGCCACACGCCCCAGACGCGACTGCCGTCCAATATCCATTGATGTATGATTGCCGGATGAGAAATCACCATGGCTACGGAATAAACGTTCTGATGACGGACGGGTCAGTAATGTGGGACTCAAACGCACAATGGTTGAAGGCGTTTGCCGCGGAACATCCAAACGCGAAATTGCCCATACCCGAATCATAGGCGCCCGCACAAATGCTTGTTGGGTCAATCGCGCGACCGCGGCCATCGCGCTGAGGACTGGGTGAAGAAAGGATAATATCCGAATCGGGCAATTCATTGAGAGCGGAGCGCTCGATGCCAATCGTTTGGATCCTATTTTGAAGCACCACGGGTTGCTTGCGAAATGGGAGAACCTCGTGCAACAGTACCGGCAGGAAAGCGAATGAATCTTTGGATGCAAAAAATGTTGGAAAGCAAGCGGGCGGCCCGAAAGGAACTCGCCGCGCTGCCTTTTGCCCGGAAACTTGAGATTCTCGAAAAATTGCGCGACCGCAGCCTGCTCATCGCCTCCAGTCCCCTGCGCAAGCGCCCATCCTCCAGGCAGCCGGGACATACGCGTTAATTGGAGTCTATCAGCGTTTCTTTCTCTGCGGGGATCGGTGCAACCTGCGGACTCCTCCTTCTGCGCACGCACCAGGTGGCGAAGCCGAGCAAGAGCAACAGCGCGCCCAGCATGCACACGATGGCCGCACCGGCCGGGAAGTCCATTTTGTAGGACAAGACCAGACCGCATACGCTCCCCGTGGTGGCAAAGAGCCAGGCAATGCCCATTTGCACGGGCAATGATCGGGAGAGCATATTGGCCGCCACCGAGGGCATGATCAGGAACGTGAAGACGAGCAGCACGCCGCCGATCTGCAGGAAGCTCGTCACCACGAATCCGAACAGGACATAGAATAGGAAATCCCACCAGGGACCGCGCTTGCCCTGGGCCAGTTCGCCTTTGGGATCGAAGGAGATGGCCAGGAATTGCCGGCGAAATATGAAGTGCAACACGCCGATCACCACGAAAAGCGCGAGCGTTTTCCACACCTCGGGGCGCGTGACGAGCAGAACGTCCCCGATGAGCGTGCGACGCAATTCCTCGTTGCCTTCCGGGCTGCGGCTCAGGAGCAGAATGCCCAGGGCGGCCGCCACCACATAGACGATGCCGATGAGCGCCTCCTGCGGCACACGGCGGCTGCGTGTGCGCGTGAGCGTGAAGATCACCGAGCCCACGAAGGTGAAGCCCACCGCCGAGGCATAGGTTTGCCAGTCGTGGTTGGTGTAGCCCATGAGGATGGCGATGCAATTACCGACTGCGGCGACCTGGGCGAGGGCCAGATCGACAAAGATGATTTCGCGCTTCACGATGTGCAGTCCGTAGTAAACGAGCAGCCACGGCAGTAACAGGCAGGCCAGGAACGGCCACAGCATGACAGTAATGATATCGCTCATGGCAGGATGCTATTTCGAGGGTGCGGCGAGGGTTTTCGCCAGGGTGTTCACGAGGTAATCCATCAGCTCGATGTAGCCTCCATCGGTGCCTTTAACGCCGCCCGGGTACTGGGTGAAATCCAGAATGATCGAGTGCGTTTCGGTGGCGGCTTTTTCAGCGGTTTTGCGGTTCTGATACGGTTCCACGAGGATGGCGCGGAGATGTTCATTTTTCATGGTGTCGATGATCTCGGCCATGTGCGCGGGTGTGGGAGGAATCCCCGGTTTGGGTTCCAGAAAGAGATCGATCCTCAAGTGGAACCGCCGGGCAAAATACGGCCAGGTATTATGAAAGGCCACGAGTCGTGTGCCCTGGTAAGGCTCGAGAATTTTCTGCCAGCGCGCGAGGCTTTCGTCCGCTTGGGCGTTGAATTTCGCAAGACTGGCGCGATAGGACTCCGCGTTTTTCGCGTCCAACGCCACAAACCCGGCACAGATGTGTTGGGCGGCGATTTTTGCGTTGATGGGATCGGTCAGGTAATGCGGATTGCCCATGGCATGGATGTCGCCCTTGGAGCGATCCAGCGTGGCGGGCACGTCCATCAAATCCACGCCCTCCACGCAGGAGATGCGTCCGGGCGCACCGGCCTCGATTTTGGGATTGCGCGCGTTCTCAAGCAGCGCGGGCAGCCAGCCGATCTCCAACTCCGCGCCGCCCTCGATCAGGGCATCGGCGCGGTTGAGCTTGAGAATGAAGCTGGGTTTGGCATCCACGAAATGCGGATCCTCCGTGGGCCGGGCCAGCGAGGTGACCTCCACGAATTTCCCGCCAATGACCGTGGCGATGGCACCCAAATCAGGTGTGGTGGACACGGCATTTATTTTGGCCTGCGCCATGAGCGGCAATCCAAGGATCAGGAACAGCGCGGCACCAATTGCCGACGCTCTGGAAAACAAGGTGCGAAACATTGATTTCATAAAGGGATTCAAAATGGGAAATGGGTTGGGTTAAGATTTAGAATTTGTGCGCGCTGTGAGCGCCCAGGCCGAATTCGAATTGCAACCAGACCGAGTGCTCGTAATCGAACAATTGGCCGTGATCCAAATTGTATTGGAGCCGGATTTTCGAGAATTCACTCGGATACCAGGTGATGTTGGGCGAAACGCGCTCGCGCTCGCCGCGATAAACATCCAGGGGATCGTAAGCGCCGGTGTTTCCCGCCACGTATTCGCCGCGCAGGCCCGCCACCCAGCCCTGGCGGAAGCCGTAGAGCAGTTGGGAATAAAATCCCCAGTCGTGCAGCGTCTCGGCGGGGAGCCCGGCCACGGGATCCGCCGCCGCGCCATAACGGCGATAGAGCGCCTCGTTCTGCCAGCCCACGAATGGGAAACCGCCGCCCGCGTTGGACGGTTTCCATTTCCAATAAGTGTCCACGCCGTAAACCTCCGTGCGCGAATTGGGGCCGGAATCGTTCGGCCCAAACGCGCCGGACGCGCCGACCACGAGGGTCTGCGAGCGCGTCAGTTCAAACGAGCTGGAGACGCGGGGCACGTAGAGAAAATCGCCGGGTCCGGTGATGTTGCGCTCCAGTGGCGTGCGCCCATGAGTCGCCACCAGATCGGGATCGCGAAAACTGAATGCGGTGCCGCCCTGCCCGTTGAACACGCCCAGGAAAAGCTCGGTGTAATTGGGCGTGGGCGCGAGCCAGGAGAGGCGTGCGCCGGGATTGCGCATGCCGTCCGGCCCGAACGCGCGGTTGAGGATAAGCGGCTGATCCACGAACGCCCATTGGTGCGGATGCTGGCTGTTCTGGCGTCCAAACTCGGCGTTGAACTGGCCCGCCTTTAATTGGAGATTACCCGGGAGCGAGGTGGTGAGCAGGTAAGCCTCCTCCAACTCGATGTCCGTGCCGTTGTTCTGATCGAGCTTGAGCGCAATATTCGCGAACCCCTTGAAATAGGGATCCACCGCGCCATCGAAGGCCAGCTCGGCGTTGCGCAGGGAAAAGCCGCGCTGGATCGGATCGTGGTCGCCGAGTTGCAGGGACTTGCTCACGTCGGGCGCGGTGGACCAACCGGCGTTCCCCACCACACCAAAGCTCACGTTCATATAGGAGGAGCCGGAGCGCACGACCGTGATCGGGTCCGAGGCGGACCAGGGCTTTTTCAGCGTCGCGGCATTGGTTCCGACCGTGCCACCGCCCGCGAGAGTCGGCGGGGAATTGGTTGCTGGAAGCGTCAGAACGGCGGGCGCGGGATTGGTGTTGGCAAGATTCGTTGAGGCTGTGGAGGCTTCGAGCTGGTTTATTTTTTCCTCGATCGCGCGGGTGCGCTGGCGCAAGTCCTCCAATTCCTGTTTCAAGGACTGAACAACGGCGGGATCGACCTGTGCGGCGGGGACTGTGGTCACACTGGCCGACGCGCAAATCAGCAGTGTCAAATAGTGGAACTTCATATGGGTTTAACGATTTTCGCGGAAACAAATCATGCAGGGAGGCTATTGCATCCCGTGCTTTTGCTTTCCATTTTTTTCTCGATCCGCACTTGCGTTTATGCGGACGCAAACACGGATTAACATGTCCGGTTCTCGCGGGCCGAACGCTCCTTAAAAACTATGCGAAAATCGAAGGCGGACCCCGGGCCGCGGTGACTTTGGAAATTGAAGCGGACCAGGCAATGGCCGCCCAACGCTCGGGCATCTCCACAGAAACCGCCTGAAACTGAAAAGGATGAATGACGGGCGCATCTGAAATCGCCTTGGCCTGCCAGGCGCATGCGGCGCATTGGTGCGTGGGATTTTGCGCGCCCACACTTTCGTGGTGATGCAGACAGCCGGTCACCAGGACCACCCAGAGGTAGGCCCAGCTCAGGACAAAAGCAACCGTTGCAGTAAGAGGCGACCGCATTCTTCGTTGCCAAAATAGCATTAAACGGTGTTCGGGTCAAAATATTGCGAAGCGGTGGCGACGTGAGGGGTGCATGACAAAAATCTTCGGTGAAAAAGGAAGGACGCTTAATGAAACCCCTCCCTCCAACTCCCTCCCCGCTCGTGCCTCGCAGGGCGGGAGAGAAGAATCGCGCGTCCGTTTCATGCGGTTAAGCGGGGGAAATCTCCCTATATACTTTTATGGCGTTTTAAAGCCTTTTTCCATTTCCTGAAGAATTTTGTTCTGCATCCTGACTGTGACGAGAGAGTGAATTCCCATGGCGTTGTGGATGGATGATCTGTTACATTGAGGGGATGAAATTGAGTTTTTGGAGTTTATGGGCACTCGCGGGGATTCTTGGACTGGCCGGATGCGCCACGCAGACGGTCGAATCGCGCAAGCAGGAACGTCCTGCGGCTTATGCGGCGTTGCCGACGAATCTGCAGAGCCTGGTGGACAAGGGCGAAATCAAGGTGGGGATGAACGAGGACGCGGTGTATATGGCCTGGGGCAAGCCCTCCCAGATTCTCAAGAGCGAAACCGCAGCGGGCGCCACCACCACATGGCTGTATCAGGACACCACCTTGCAGGGGCAGTATTATTGGACCTACCGCGAAGTGACCTACGGTGATGGTCGCTCCTCGGTTCAGCGCTATCTGGATCACGATTACCAGGCCCGGGATTATGTGCGCGCGGAGATCACGTTTGTGAACGGCCTGGTCACCCAGTGGCGCACCCTGCCCAAGCCGGTGGATTGATCGCCCCTGCGAGCGAATTCCAGGTTCCAGTGCGGACTTAACCGGCCACGGCCTGCGGTTTGTTTCGCGGTAGAAACAACGCGGTAAATATCCAAAGCACCACAAAGGGCAGGAGCATCAGCACCCCCGCGGTGATCGCGCTTTCCTGGCCGATGAGATCGAGCTTGTAGGTGGTAAAGCCCCGCAGGCTCTTGGAGAATAATTGTCCGCCTATGACCACATTCCAGCGCATGGCGAACACCCCCACCAACACCAGCAGGCTGCTCAGAAGGTAAATGCGTTCGAGCGTCCCGGCCCGAAACTTGTTCTTGAAGATCTGGATTGTGCCCAACAGGGCAAATGGCACCAGCGTGCCCAGAAACACCTGGACCAGCAGGAAGGAGTAAAAGAGTTTTCCCGAGGCCAGCAGCACCAGGACATCGATGGATTCCTCGGCTTCATATAAGCGATGAATCCAATCGAGCGATTCAAAGGCGGCGTCAATCACCAGCGCGTAAAAGAGAAACATGGCGATGGCGTCAAGACAGGCCATGTTCACCACGGTTTTCCGTATTTTTGAAATGGCGATATAGAGGAACACCAGCAGGGCAATGCCGGAGACCATGGCTGAAAAGATGAAGATGACCGGCATCAAAACAGTCCCCCACCATGGGTTGGCCTTGACCGATCCAAAGATGAAACCAACGTAGCCGTGGAGTAAAAAGGCCGAGGGGATGCCGACGATTGTAATGGCTTTGCCCATGCGATCATCCAGCCTCAACGCTTTTTCAGACACGTCAAACACCCCCAAAGTCAAAACCTGGTAGAGGAGGCGTTTCAGTCCGGTTGAGGTTTTCGACCATTCGACAAAGTCACGCCGGTAATCGAACCAGAGTTCGAGCAGGAGCACGGCCATCAGATACCAGGCATAGACGAATCCAAATATGGCCATGGGCGAAGTCACATGAGGCGTGATCATCACTTCATAGGAGCGTTCCGGATGGCCCAGGTGAACCAGCAGCGGCAAGGGTGCGATCAACAGAAACGCCAGGGCCGTCAACAACGAGAGGCGGTAGATGGGCTCCAGCGCATGCACCTTGAACACCCGCACCAGCGAGGCGAGGATGAACGCGCCGGCGACCAATCCCGTGATGTAGGGATAAACGACGATGACGATACTCCACAGCAGGGTGACGTCATTGGGATAGATGTATCCCTGGACCTGCTTGAGGGCTTCGGACAGGGATTGTATCAAGCTGGGGGACATACTATCGGACCTCCTTGTCCAGCCCGGCATAGAGCAATTTGGGATGTGTTCCCAGATGGGGTTTCAACACCTGAACCTTGTTCTCCTGCACAAAACGCCGTACGGGTTCGGCGCTGGCGGGATCCTTCATGTCGCCGAACAGGCGCGCGCCTGTGGGGCATACTTCAACACAGGCCGGCCTCAAGCCCTGGGTCAGTCGATGGTAACAAAAGGTGCATTTTTCGGCGGTGCGGGTGATCGGATTCAGAAAACGGCAGCCGTAAGGGCAGGCTTGAATGCAAAAGCCGCAACCGATGCAGTATTTGGGATCGACCAGCACCACGCCATCCGGGGATTCGAAAGTCGCGCCCACGGGGCAGGCCTGGATGCAGGGCGAATCGTTGCAGTGATTGCATAACTTGGGCACAAAAAACGATTTGAGGATGTCGTCCTTGGGGACCTTTGGCTGTGGAAAACCGTCGATGCCGCCATTCGGAGAGTCCACCAGCGTTTCACCTCGTGCCTCGGAGGCGCCCGGACCGGGTTTTTTGATGATGTAGCGTTCGATCCAGGTGCGAAAGTAGAACGGCTCGGCGATGACCTTGTTTTCCTGCTTGCAGGCGCTGGCGCATAAACCGCAGCCGATGCATTTATCGACATCGATCACCATCGTATAATAGTGGGCGGCCGGATCGTATTTGGCGGTGGGCTTGGATTTGTCCGAGCCTGCCGCGGAATTCGTTTTATCGGGCGACGGCGTTGCCAAACCCAATAACTGGGCGAACGCGGCCTGCGCAGGCTGGAACACCATTAAGGTGCAAAAGCCGCCGATGGCCTTTCCCATGGCCTGCAATGCCTGACGCCGGTTTTGCATAAGTGCTTTCATTTGGGTGGAGATTCGGAAGGGGCATGCGGCAGGTGACACTCCACACACTTCGAGTCGCTGAAATGCTCCGCCGGATCGATTTGTGGAAATTTGGCCGGTTTGGACGGATTGGCCTCGTGGCAAATGAGGCAAAACTTCGGGTCTTTGATTTTTTTGGTTTCGATCGAATAATCCCTGGCGTGCCCGGCGTTCGGCCCGTGGCACGATTCACAGGACAGGGATTTGTGGTTGGACTTGGACTTCACCTTCACCACTTCATCGTGGCAATCCTCGCAGGTCGCCTTGCCTGCGTAGTTGATGGGTCGGTCCGCGAGTTCCACGAGGGCATCCCCCCGATACCATCCATATTGGCCGAAGGATGCGGGCTTGAGAACCGCCCTGGCGGAGAAGTAGGAACCCGCTATCGCCAGTGTCAGAATCAAAAGCCTTAGAATTTGTGGCGGCATATGAATATCCCGCGAATGGGATTATCGGTCCAATCTCGGACCGTTTCCCGGATGGGCGATGGATGTCCCGATTCGTGAAGTCGCGAGCGGACACCGCCGTGAGGCGGGAGTCACGAAGGGGGGCTCAAATTGTTTTTCGTAAATGATTGTTCATTAGATGCTTTAACTCGTGTGTAAGCCTATCTTAACACGCTGCCGCAAATGCGCCTACACGGTTATTGGCGGAAGAGCCTCATTTCTTGCTCGAACTCGGATCGTGCAGCGAGAGGCGGGAGGACGAAAAATGGAAGAACGCTTCGGCTGAAACTGCGTGCGGGTGGGTTGGCGGCCTTGCAGAAGGATATTAACCTTCCTTGGCGTGGAATTTCCACTCCTGTAGGGCTTGGGTGACTTGCGAATCAGATTCCGAAAAGGCCAAGGAAGAATCCAATGGCCAATGCCACGCAGATCACAATTTTCAGGATTTTCATAACGTCCAGATCCAAGTGTGCCGATGTCAACGCATCTTACTCTTTTGCGCGGCGGGATGCAATTGAACTTTGTTTTCTTTTCTTTGTCCGAGTTTGACGGGTGCGGGTATTATCTCGTGAGTGAACGCCTTGACCGATCAGCAGCTTTTGCGCGACTACGCGGAACACCATTCCGAGGCCGCTTTCGCCGAACTTGTCCGGCGGCACGTTGACCTCGTCCATTCCGCCGCGCTTCGCATGGTCAACGAATCGCATGCCGCAGAGGACGTGACCCAGGCCGTGTTCGTGGCGCTGGCGCAAAATGCCGCGCGCCTTGCCGGGCATCCCGTGCTCTCCGGCTGGCTGCACACCACCTCGCGGCACCTCGCCGCCAAATCCGTCCGCGCCGCTGTGCGCCGTCAACTCTGCGAACAAGAGGCTGCCGCCATGAATCATCTTCTCTCCGCCGAAAACGAAGCCCCATGGGAAGACATCGCGCCGCACCTGGACGCCTGCCTCGGCGAACTGGACGACGCCGAGCGTGACGCGCTCCTGCTCCGCTATTTCGAAAAGAAATCCGCGCCGGAAATAGCCGCACTTCTGGGCATCAGCAACGCCGCCGCTCAAAAGCGCGTGAGCCGCGCGGTGGAACGGCTGCGCGATTTCTTCGCCCACCGCGGCGTGACCATCGGCGCGGGCGGACTCGCCGTCGCCATCAGCGCCAATGCCGTGCACGCGGCACCCGTTGGGCTGGCCCTCACCATTTCCGCTGTCGCACTCTCGGGCACGGCGGTTTCCACATCCACCGTAATTGCCGCAACCGCCAAAACCATTGCCATGACCACCCTGCAAAAAACCATCGTCACCGTGACCGCCGCCATGCTGGCCGGGGCGGGAATCTACGAAGCCCGCCAGGCCGCCCAACTGCGCGGACAAAACCAAACCCTCCAGCAACAACAGGCGTCGCTGGCCGGGCAAATCCAGCAATTGCAGGGCGAGCGCGACGACGCCATGAAACGCGCGGCGGCCCTGCGCGACGCAAATGAGGAAACCAAATCAAATACGAATCAAAGCGAGCTTTTGAAATTGCGCGGTGAAGTGGGCGTGCTGCGACGCCAGGCCAGCGAAGCGGCACAGGGGAAGCAGGCCGCCGAGCAGCAACTGGCGGCGGCGATGTCCGCCGAGGAACAATTCAAAAAGCATCAATCCGCAACAGCGGTTGCGGCAAAGCAGGTTGGCCTTGCCTTGCAACTGTTCTTCATGGACAACGGCAATCAATATCCAACAAATTATGCCCAATTATCAAAAGAACTGGGCGGATCGTTCACAATTGGTGGAATTGATCTGGCTTCCTTTGATATCGTTGGCAAAGGGGCTCGAGACCCTGATCATACAAATCCAAAAATGGTGGCTCTTCGCGAACGGCTCTCCCGACAAGCTCCAGACGGCTCATGGAAGCGCATTTATCTTTTTGATGATGGCAGGGTGCAAGTGGCCACATCCAACGATGGGAATTTCGATGCCTGGGAAAAGCAGAACACCTATACGCCATCCCCAAATCAAAATCCTTAATTCGAAGGTCACTTGACCGCAGGTTCCGGAAGCCCCACGACCGGGGATAATTTTCCGCTGGCACTCACAAATTCACGGATGGCTTGTTGGGCGTTCACGCTGTCGCGGACGTTGCCCCAGTTATAAATGCAAAGAAACCGGCAACGGGGATCGGCCAGGGTGCCCTGGATGGATTCGCGCCAGGCATCCACGGTATTGTCACCCTGGTGCAGCCACTCGGACGCGGCCCAGCACGGGGCATCGCTGAGCTTGAGGGCGCGTTGAACGCCGATGTTTTTCGCGGGATCGATCACGCGCTCGTAAAAGCTCCAGCCAGGTGAGGAGAACCTGTTCACAGCAACGTCAAAAAGCAATTCGCCCGTTTTCCATCCGCCGCAGTGCGTGAAGATGCGATCACGCGGCAACCCCAGCCGCGCCGCTTCCCGGGCGTTATCCTCGACGTGGCGGCGCACGACCTCGGCGAGGTCCGCCTCGGTGATTTCCCCGCTGCTACGAATGCCGCCGGTTTTCACCGCCGCATAGCCGATTTGCGCCACGCCGCGCGAGGGAATGATTTGCGGGTTGATGCCGGTCTTTGGATCATTGGCTTCCGGTTGATCGAGCAGGGAATTGCCATTGGTGTAATAAAAGCCGTTCACGCCAATGGCGGATTCCCAACTGACTTTCAGACCGACGAACAGGTCCTTCTTCCCGTCGGGCAACGCCTTCGACCAGTCCACGAGGATCGGCACCAGCAGGCGCAACTTCTCCCGGCAGGCCTGGCGGTAGCGCGGGCTCAGGAGATTCGGCGGGGGCGGAATGCGAATCTGGCGGCCCCAGTTGAGCCAGGCGATCTTGAGGGCGTCTCCGGAACTCCACGAGGACCATTCCACGTTCTCACGGTTGTCGGGATTGTATCCTGGTTTGTCCGAATCCCACCAGTTCCACAAATCAGGCCGGCCCTGCCACCAGTATTCCCCGCTGAGCGTCACGCACACGGGGGTGTCGGTCTCCCGCGCCAGCGCCAGGAAACGCCGGAGGGACTGGACCAGCACGGCGTCGTTGGTGGTCGCCAGGTAGTCGAAGATGAAGCTGACGCCGACGCGAACACGACTATCCGTGGGAACAAGGAAGGTGCGCTGGATTTCCTCGAACTGGGCGCGCTGAAAGGATTCGGGATTCTGCGCGTTCCATGGCTGGCCCGGCGCGTTATTGATGAGGATGAATTGGGCGGGCAACGCCCCGCGCGCATCCGCCGTGCCCGCCTGCGCCGCCACGCCGAGAGTGAACACGGCAAATATCAGGGCGAGAAAGTGGACTGTTTTCATGAATAATTTCGGGTTCAATGAACCCGCGTTCTTTTCCGATATTCCGAGGGGCTGAGACCGCAGGCACGTTTGAAGGATTTGCAGAACACAAACGGATCTTCGTAGCCACTGTGGACTCCAATATCTTTGACCGGTTCCGAGGTCATGATCAAAAGCCGCTGCGCGTGGCGCAGGCGGAGCGCGCGCAGATAATCCATGGGAGTTGCCTGCATGATCGCGTTGAAAACCACATGGAACTGGGCGGGAGACAGGCCACTCATGCGGGCCAGTTCGTCCCGTGTCATGGATTTGTCCAGGTGATGCTGCATATGCTGGATCACCGGATTCAACCGCTGCAGGCCGTCCAACTTTTCCTGCGCATCGGATCTCCAGCGGCAAACCGGAATCAGCAACGCCAGGAGGCGCATGGCAAATTCATGCTGCTTGACGGCCACGAGCAGCGGATCCCTCTGCAGTTGAATTTGCTGGCTGACCCATTCGCAGATCACCTCGCCCGCTTTTTCTCCAATTTCCTTTCCCACAAGGATTGGCGCCTGCAGAAAACTGAATAAATCGACATTGCCGAGGATGAAATAATTAACATGGGCCCACTGGCGCTGTTCGCGGGGTGAGGTCACATCGACCTTGTGGCGAATACCAGCGGGCAGGACAATTAATTCACCCGCAGAAGCCCTCCATTGCCTGTCATCCTCCAGAAACATGATCTCGGAGCCGGTTCCGGCCCGTGAAAACATAAAGAAGGGCATCGTCCTCCAGCCGGTCGTATGATTCAAGGGCAGAGACGAAACTTCCGCCTGAACATATTCAGTGCGCAAGGATTGTCGCAAAATGCCATCGATCACGGAGTTCACAAGGGCGAAATTCTGCTCGAAAAGACCTCCAAACACCAGACAAAAAGACATAAGTATCAGATTGCAGAACATGGCTTGTTTTGGGGTGTCCTGTTATAAATCGATTTGCGTAATGGAATTGTTTGGGATCTTTGCGTCCAGCTTATGGAATCAAGCTGGGTCATGTGGATAACGATTCTCTTATTCGGGGTAACCATGGGCAGCCATTCTTGTTTTAACGACGGGGAAGAATACAGTCTTCAGCCGCGTGGCGGACTTTTAATTCCGCCAATTCCAGCGGCGCCGCCCGAATATCCACGCCTCCTTCGAACCAATTTGTTCCGGTAACCTCCAGCGAAAACCAAATAAAGTAATACACAAAAGCAACACAAACCATGAATACACGAAAATTGAAAAGAACAGCCGGAAGGGCCGGCGTCTTATTGGCGGGAGTCTGCCTGGCGGCGAACGCCATGGCCGCCGGAACTCCCTTGGTGGACTTCAGCTTCGATGAAGGCAAGGGCACGAATGTGACGGACTCGGTGAGCAAACTTGTCGGCATGGTCGGCAATTTTGTTCCCCCGGGCGATGCCGTCTCCTCCACCGACAATCCCGCGGGTTCCGCGACGGACAAATCGGTCAGCATGAACATTGGCAACCCCGCAACGGATGCCTACCTGGTCGTGGACGACAGCGCCAACAAGGTCCTGGCCCAAACCCAGACCAACGCGTTCACCATCGAGACCTGGGTCAAGATGGATCCGACCGATTTACGCGTGCTTGAAGGCATCGGCGGGTATGGAAGCTCCTGGAAACTCGGTTTGAACAGCTCAGGGGCATTTGGAGTGGAGATCCAATTCACTTTGTTCGGCATTGTAGATATCAACAGCAACGTGGGCCTCCCTCCAGATGGAGCCTGGCACCATGTGGCCGTGGCTTGGGAACCGGGTGTGGGCCCGAGTTTCTTCCTGGACGGCGGCCTCGTGGCACAAATACCGGAAACCCGTCTGCCCCGTGCATTCGGCAACAATTATCTGGCCATCGGCGCTGAATCCGTGGGCGGAAACGCCCTCCAGGGCAACATCGATCGTTTCCGCATTCACAATGCCGTTCTTACGGCCGAACAGTTGGACAGCGTGGCGGCCACGCCCAAGGCGGCCTTGACCAGCACATTGGTGGACTTTAACTTCACGGAATCGGCGCCACCTTACGCCAGCACGGGCAACGCCTCACTCGTCGCCGGTATTTCCTACCCTTACAAGCTGGCCTTTGCCGGAGCGCCCACATTCACCACCGATACGCCGTCCGGCAAGACGAACGATTACGCGTTGAACTTCAAAAACGGCGACCGGGTGACCATTCCGGATCCCACTGTGTTGATCAAGCTCGATGAAGCGGATCCCTCGTTCACCATGCAGGCGTGGCTGAAATTCGGCGCCCTGCCCAATCCTGAAAAGTCCGTAATTTTCCTGAATAACTGCGCGGGCGGCGCCCTGGCCTTCTCGATGGCCACTGACCGCCATTTGTTTGTCACCACGCTCGGCAAGGCCGACGTTAAATCCGCCACCGCCATCATTCCTGACGACGGTCAATGGCACCATGCCGCCGTGGTTCATGAGAACGGCAAGGAAATCCGGTTCTACGTGGATGGTGGCCTGGCCGACACCGTGCCTTATGTTGACGGCGTGCTGTTTGGCCGCACGGACACCACGGCCTGGTTTGGCTCGGAAGGGGGCGGCAACCCTTACGTCGGTTCGGTCGATCGATTCAAGATCTCCAAGGGCGCGCTGACGGCCGCTGAACTGGATTCCTGGCCCATTCCGGGCGTGCAACCCGGCTCGCCGGAGTTGACGATTGAAAGCTCGGTGCGCGTGACCTGGCCGACGACTCCTGGTGGCTACACCCTCCAGAAGAGCACCGATCTGGGTGATGTGAAGAATTGGACCAGCGTCACCAACCAGCCGCTGGTGGACACCCGCGGTTATTACATGGTGTTCCCGTCCAGCGCGGCGAAGACCTTCTATCGGGTTTACAAACCTTAAGTAAATCGGCAAATCCCTCCAGTCCCCTTCCGTCCCGGCATCCAAATAAATGCCGGGGCGGAAGACCTGGCGGGGATCCATGACCGCATGGCTCTGAGGACACATTTTATTTACGGTGCGACCCTCCTGAATCAATTGACCGTTTCAGGCCGCAACCTCAGCCTGCCTTAATTGTTGAGTTGGACTGGAGGCCGATGAAATTAATTAAACCAACGGCCCGTTGTGGAATTTCCGGCGCAAGCCGGAGTCGTGTAGTGCAATTACTCTGGAGAACTTTATGAATTTGTCCGCGTGCCTTTCAAAAAGATTCCGGGACCGCTCCAAGCGCCCCCCTGGATTCACCCTGATCGAACTTTTGGTGGTCATCGCCATCATCGCCATTCTTGCGGGAATGCTGCTCCCTGCCCTGTCCAAGGCCAAGTCCAAGGCCCAGGGCATTCAATGTCTCAATAACCATCGCCAATTAATGCTGGCCTGGCGCATCTACTCAGAGGAGAGCCTCGATCAACTGCCGTACGCCTATTGCGAAACGGACGCCGTCAAAAGAAAGTTTGCCTGGGTCAACGGAGTTCTGGATTACAATGGCAACAACCTCTCGAATTGGGATCCAGAAAAGGACATCAAGCAGAGCCTGCTTTGGAAATACGTCAAGAATGTGGCCGTCTATAAGTGCCCATCCGACAATTCCACAGTGAACGCGCGAGGAGTGACCAAGACGCGTGTGCGCAGCATGTCCATGAACAACTACGTGGGGGGTAATGGGGATCTGGCATTCAGCAACAACAGCCAGGAAGGCTGGCCGAATAATACCTGGCGGGTTTATAGAAAAATGGGCGACATGACCGCGCCGGGCCCGAGCAAAACGTTCGTCCTGCTGGATGAACGCGAAGATAGCATCAACGACGCCTTCTATGTTGTGCAGATGAACGGTTTTCCCTCGCAACCCGCACAGAATATCCTGGTGGATACTCCCGCTGCCTATCACAACGGCGCCGGTGGTTTTTCGTTCGCGGACGGCCACTCTGAGATCCATAAATGGCTGGATGCGCGCACGCGTCCGCCCCTGGTAAAAGGTCAGGCGGTGCAAAACAACATTGTTTGTCCGAACAACAAGGACGTACTTTGGCTTCAAGACCACGCAACGCGTTCGGTCCAATAACGGTCCCATTGAGCGGTTTCAAAGCCTCGCTCTTGATAAGAGCGGGGCTTTTTTTGCGCCTTTTTCCAATCTGAGTTGAACTTGATAAAATGGCTGCGTTGGATTATGGTTAGATAGTCCTTCCAGGCTTTGGCGCTTGCATGTTGCTTTGCGTCGGCGGGGACGTAACGCGGAGGAATAATATGAGCGACACCGTCAGTTTTGAAAGATGCAAAAGCTTCATCGACAGCCAGTTGAACACCTCCCGGGAAGCATCGTCCGGCGGCGCGTTGTCGCGTCCGACTTTAACCATTTCACGCCAGACCGGTTCCGGTGGGCGCACGATCGCCGATAAAGTGGCCGCACTGCTGGATGCCTGGGAGAAGCCACATCACTGTCCCTGGACCGTGTTCGACCGCGACCTGGTCGAGCGGGTTCTGGCGGACCATAATCTTCCGGCCCGGATCGCCAAGTTCATGCGTCAGGAAACGACGCTGGGGATTAATGCGGGCGTGCGGGAGATCCTCGGAGTGCAACCATCCCAATGGACCCTGGTGCATTACACCACGGACACGTTGTTGCGACTGGCCCGCATGGGCGGCGTGATCCTGATCGGGCGGGGCGGATCGGTGGTGACCAGCACATTGAAGAATTGTTTTCATGTCCGCCTCGTCGCTCCGCTGCAGAAACGCGTGCGCCAGGCCAGCGAGTTCTACCACATGAACGAGAGCCAGGCGTATGAGTTTGTGGATTCAGAGGATCGTGAGCGCCGCCGTTACCTGAAAAAATATTTTGCCGAGGACATCGACAATCCCCTGCTCTATCACTTGATCATTAACACGGATCAAATGGGATTCGATGGCGCGGCTGAACTCATCGCCACCGCGATGGAACGACGCGCAGCGCACTCCTTAAAATCCGCCCCGGCCCCGGCCAAAGTCTCCGCGTAACGCGTCGCTGTCGCGGGGGAAGTTTATCCACGGGGATGGAATTTACGATGCACCTCCCGCAGACGCGCCCCTTCCACATGCGTGTAGATCTCGGTGGTGCTGATGTTGGCGTGCCCGAGTAATTCCTGGATCACGCGCAAATCCGCCCCATGCTCCAATAAATGCGTGGCAAAGCTATGCCGGAGCATGTGGGGGGTGATGTTCCGCACTATTCCGGCCAAACGCGCCCGTTTTTTGACCCGCAACCATAAGGTCGGGGCGGCGAAAGCGGTGCCGCGCCGGGTCAGGAAGACATTGGCGGGAGATTTGGGATGGACCAAAGCCGGGCGCGCCGTGTCCAGATAATGCCGGAGGGCTTCGATGGCCTTGCGGCCGACTGGAACCACGCGTTCTTTGTTTCCTTTGCCGATAACCGTTACGAATCCCGCCTCCAAATGGAGCTGTTCGAGCCGGATGCCGCGCAATTCGGCGAGGCGCAAGCCCGAGGCATAGGCCAGTTCAAGGGCCGCCTGATCGCAACTGACACTGGGCGTTTCGGGGGTGATGGCCGCAAGGAGACGCTGGATTTCATCGGCGGTCAGGGCTTTGGGCAGGCGCTTCCAGCGGCGCGGCAGGGTCAGGTTTTCGGCGATGTTCTCGGGCAGCAGATCCTCGGTCTCGCAATATTTATAAAAGGCGCGCAGGGCGGCGATTTCCAGATAGACGGTTTCCGAGCCAAGAATGCGCCCGGGCTTGTCAAACGGAGGTTTGAGGGCGCGCCTGCGTTCGTGCTGGATGTAATCCATCAGGTGCGCCAGCGTCACCTGCTTCCAATTCTGGATGCCGCTTTCGCCCGCCCATTGAACGAATTCCCCCAGCAGCGCGGCGTAGGTTTTCTGGGTCAGACCGGACTGGCCGCGTTCATTGCGCAGGTATTGGAGGAAATCCTCAACGAGATTTTGCATCGCCATCCAGTCAAAAACCAATCCAAACCAGACCCCATGCGCGGCCCAATTACCAATGCCAATACCGTCGAACGCTCCCGAGGGTCTGGGACGGGGTTTCGACCCTCCAGGCGGCGTCCCTGATTTAAAGGTTTTTACCCGTCAATTTTTCGTAGGCTTCCAGATATTTGGCCGTGGTTTTGGCCACCACATCGGCAGGAAGCGCGGGCGCGGGCGGGGTTTTATCCCAATCCAGGGATTCGAGGTAGTCCCGGACAAACTGTTTGTCGAAACTCGGCTGGCTGCGGCCCTCCTCATACTGTCCGGCGGGCCAGAACCGGGAGGAATCGGGCGTGAGCACCTCGTCAATGAGGATGAGCTGACCGTCGAGCAGGCCGAACTCGAATTTGGTGTCGGCAATAATAATGCCGCGCTGCCGGGCGTGGGCGCGGGCGAAATTGTAGATCTTAAGGCTCAAATCCCGCGCCTGGGCGGCGATGGCCGGCCCCACGATGGCCGCCGCCTGATCGAAGGAAATGTTTTCGTCATGGCCGGTTTCGGCCTTGGTGGACGGCGTGAAAATGGGCGTGGGCAATTCGGAGCAATCCTTGAGACCGGGCGGCAGCTTGTGCCCGCACACGGTCTGGCGCTTCTGGTATTCCTTCCAGCCGGAACCTGCCAGATAACCGCGCACCACGCATTCGATGGCCAGAGGCGCGGCTTTTTTGACGATCATGCTCCGTCCGGCGAGCACGTCGGCAAAGGGTTGGAGCACGGCGGGCAGCGGGGCGTCGGCGGCCAGCACGCGATGATTGGGAACGAGGCCGGCGGTCTGGTCGAACCAGAAATGGGAGAGCTGCGTCAACACTTCCCCCTTGTGGGGAATGCCGTTGGGCAGCACGCAATCAAAGGCTGAAATGCGGTCCGAGGCCACAAATAGAAACTCGGGGCCCAGATCGAAAACTTCCCGCACCTTGCCGCTCTTGACCTTGGGGATTCCCGGCAAGTCCAGCTTTAACAATGGTTCCTTCGACATTGGAAAAACATAACAAGAAGGCGGGCGACAGGCAACAACGGCATTGCATCCAAATATTAGCGGGACAGGAGGGTGGAATCACACCATAGACCTTCCGTTGGAAGGAGCGCATCCGATGGATCTCGCGGCCACGACCGGTCGGATTTTCAAGATCGAGGCCCGGCAGCGTCCCTAGTTCACCAGGCGATACCAATTGTCGCGCTGGTGGGGTTCGTAACCCAAGTCCTCGATGAGGCGGTGCATGTCCGCAACGGTCATGCGAAAGGTGGCTCCGGCCTGAGATACGACATTTTCTTCAATCATGATGCTGCCGAGGTCGTTGGCGCCGAATTGCAGGGCGATCTGGCCGATGTGCGGGCCCTGGGTGACCCAGGAACTTTGCACGTTGGGGAAGTTATCCAGATAAATACGACTCAAGGCCTGCGTGCGCAGGTATTCATGGGCACCGACCATGGGGACTTTGAGGTTGGTGTTTTCGGCTTGAAAGGTCCAGCAGATGAAGGCGGTGAAGCCGTGAGTCAGGTCCTGCTGGCGGCGGAGCCGTTCGAGGTGTTCGATGCGGTCATCGATGGTTTCGACATGGCCGAACATCATGGTGGCGCTGGTTTTGAGGCCAAGTCGATGGGCGGTATCCATCACGCGCAGCCAGTCGTCGCTCATGGCTTTGCGCGGGGAGATCCGCTGGCGAACGCGATCGACCAGGATTTCACCGCCACCGCCGGGAATGCTGCCCAAACCGGCCGCGACGAATTGCCGGATGATTTCTTCCACGGGCATTTGAAAGACTTTTTCAAAATGGATGAACTCGCTGGGGCTGAAGCCGTGAACGTTTATTTGCGGGAATCTGGATTTGAGATGGTTCAGGAAGTCCAGATACCACTGGAGGTTCAATTTGGGATGGTGCCCGCCCTGCAGGAGAATTTGTGTGCCGCCTTGATCGGCGGTCTCCTGAACTTTCTGGTCCAATTCGTCAAAACCGATCACGTAGGCATCGGCGTCGCGTTCCACCCGATAGAAGGCGCAAAATTTGCAGTAGACGTCGCAAATATTGGTGTAGTTGATGTTGCGATCGATGCTATAGGTGACGATTTCGTTGCCACGGCCTTCGTAAGCGCAGTCTTTGGCCAAGTGCCTGCGGCGATTGGCCAAGGCGGCCAAATCGTGGAGGGGCAGATCGTAAAGCAGGCGGGCCTCGGACGGAGTAATCCGTTCGCCATCCCACACCCGCTGCGCCAATGTGTCACAGGCTGTATCGCAAACCATGCGATGAATTTAATGGCTGGCCTTGAAAAGGCAACCGGTTGTTGGACGCAGATTCGAGGCTACCTGGAAGGCGCGTTTGTGTCCATGCCTGGGAGATAGACGGTAAAGGAGCTCCCATGGCCAAGCTTGGTCTCCAAATGAATGGCTCCACGGGCCTCCTTGACGAGTCTGGAAACGATGGGCAGTCCCAAGCCGGTACCTTGACCGACGGCCTTGGTGGTGAAATAGGGTTCGAATATGCGCGGGAGGACATCCGCAGCTATGCCAGGGCCGTTATCCGCCACAGCGATGGCCAGGAGAGGCCCGGTGTTTTTGAAGGATTCGCCGCAGACAAAGCGGTTTTCCGGGCCATCCTCCAAGGCAGCCATGTCCAGAGGGTGATCGAGTCGTTTGCAAATGATTTCGACCCGATGCGCGGCGGCTGAGGCTTGAAGGGCGTTGATGCCAAGATTGAGCAGTATTTGAATGAGCTCGGTGCCGTTGATCTGGACATAGGCCTCCGTTACAAGCGGTTCGGCGCTGATTTGATGACCGGCGGCGCTTCGGTGATGCCGCAGAAGTTGAACGACGTCCTGGAGGATCTGATTGACGGCGACGAGGTTGGCTTCATTCTGGCCTTCGCGCAGGAATCGCAGGTAGCGCCGGGAAATTTCGATGCAATTATTGACCTGGCGTGTGATGCGTTCGAGACGCTCCTTGATGCTGGACAGGTCTTCGCCTTCAATCCGCGGGGAGTCAGACAGGCGCTGGTTGATGGTCTCGATGAATCCGGAGATGATGGTCAACGGTCCGTTGATGTCGTGAATAATGCTGGCGTAGATTTCGCCGCGGGTGCGGATCATCTCCTGGGTTTCGCGCTGTTTATGAATCTCGGTTTTCAGCTCCTCGAGAATGCGTTGATTGGCCCGAACCTCGTCGGAAAGGGAGCGACGCTCCATGGCTTTGGAAACGGCGGCACGCATCGTGGAGATGTCAAAAGGCTTGTTAAGGTAGTCGCAGGCGCCGCAACGCAAGGCCTGGCGGGCGGTTTCGAAAGTCTCATAGGCGGTGAGCATGATGACCTCGATGTTGGGATCGACCGCTTTAAGACGCTCAAGCAGATCCACGCCTGTCATGCCAAACATGCGAATATCCAGGATGGCGGCGTCCACATGATGCAACTTGGTCAATTCGATGGCTTGGATTCCATCATTGGCCATGAGGATGTTGTATTCGTCCTTGAAGACGATGCGCAGGGATTGGCGCGGACCTTCCTCGTCATCCACGACCATCAAAGTGCGGCGTGGCTTGGGTGCCGCAGTGGGTGTCCCGGCCGCGGATTTGACCGGTTTCAAGCCAAACGCGGTTTGGACGCTGGTTTCAGAAGTTGAGTCCAACTGAGAGTGCGAGTGCATTGCTTAAAAAGGTATAACTGCCGCTAACGCCCGGATTGATGCTGCCAGAGATGTCACGGGATGGACCGTAAGCAAATTGATAGGCGGCATCCCAACGGATCCGTTTATACTGTTTGCCAATACCGACGCTGAATACGTGACGGTCCGAGTCTGGAATTCCCGGGCTGAACCACTTTTCAGGAACGGAATTTTCGCTGAACATGTAGCCGCCGCTCAGGGAGTAGCCATTGTCGAAATAGCGGGTCACGCCCCACTCATACATGAAGCTGGACCGGTAGTTGAATGGGATCGCGGTGGGAGCGCCGATGGCGGGTTTGAGGGTGACCGTGTTCAGGGAATCCCAATCGGTCCAATCGACGTCGAATTCCAGGTTCCACTTGGGCGTGGGTCGATAGGAATAGCCCAGGACGACCTGCTGTGGGAAATCTATTTTGGCGGTGGCGGCGGTGCTGAAGTTGGCGTAATTGGGCGGAGGAAGGGGGACATAGGCCCTGACGTTCCCCGAAAAATTCATCGAAGTGGCGCTGCGGTAGGTCAGACCGAAGGAGTGTTGCTCCAATGGATGCCAAAGAACGCCCGCATTAAATCCAGCCGCCGTATCATCGCCGCGAAACCGGATCGAATCCGCCCCATTGACCCAACTGAAAGGCAGTTTTCCATTGCGCAGTTCGGTATCGCCATAATTAAGAGTGGGCCCCGCCGCGATGGAGAGAGTCTCCAACGGCTTCCAGGCCACGACCGGGTTGAGGGTCAAATAGGTCATGGACCCCTCGATGGTGGTCTGGCGAAAAGTGGTGTTGTTGGGCCATTCCATGCCATGGCCATAAGGGGAATACAGGCCCATGCCCAACGCAATCGGGACGTTGGTGAAGCCGTAAGTGTAATAGACCTGGGGCAGGACATGGACGCTGTCCCTTGTGGAAGTGGTCTGGCCGCCGGCCTCACGTTCCGAGCCCAGGGTCACGATATTGACACCGACGCTGGCATTATGTCCCGTGGACTGGGTGATGCCCGCGGGATTGTAATAGACGGCGGATGGATTGTCGGCGGTGGCGGTAAAGGCGTTGCCGCGCGCAATGGCTTTTGGATCCTGATCCGGCACGCGCAAGCCCAGACCAAAAACGGCAGTTGGCGCCAGCGCGGTTGTCATGACCAGCGTAAGACCTGCGGTATGTTTCATGCTGGCTTGAGTATATAATCGAAAAGGCCTGATTTTGGCAAGCAGGCTTATTGAATAAAATAAGGCGCGCGACGACTTTTTTTGATGCCTTTTTCCCGCCGCTGGGAAAGACTGGGGCCAAGGTATGAGCAATTCAAGTCCAGTATCGCGCAGCGGCCGTTTCACCAGCGGTCCGGAAGAGGCAGTCGCCCGGTTCACCGAATCGATCTCCTTCGATTGGCGTTTGTGGCGCGACGACATCCTGGGATCCATCGGCCACGCGGTCATGCTGCAAAAAGTCGGGTTGCTGACCGAGGCGGAGCTCAAGGAGATCATCGAGGGGCTGGATGCCATCGCGGTGGAAATCCAGGACGGCAAATTCGAGTGGAAAGCGGAACTCGAGGATGTCCATATGAACATCGAGGCGGAATTGACACGCCGCGCCCCTGCCGGGGCCAAGCTGCATACGGGGCGTTCCCGCAATGACCAGGTGGCGCTGGATATGCGCCTGTGGCTGCGACGCGAGATGATCCATCTGGCCCGGGATATTCGCGCATTGCAGGCGGCGCTGGTGGATTTGGGGGAGCGCCACCGCACGGCACTCATTCCAGGTTATACCCATATGCAGCGGGCCCAGCCGGTTTACTTCGCGCATCACCTGCTGGCTTATGTGGAAATGCTGGAGAGGGACCAGGACCGGCTCAAGGACGCGTTTCAGCGGGCCAATGTCTGCCCGTTGGGCAGCGGGGCGCTGGCGGGTTCGACGCTGCCCCTGGATCGCGAATACGTGGCCCAATTGCTTGGGTTTGTGAATCGCAAGGGGGAGCCGAGGGTGAGTCAAAACTCGATGGATGGTGTCAGCGACCGGGATTTTGCGATCGAGTTCGCGTTTGTCGCCTCCCTGCTGGCGGTGCATCTGTCGCGGCTCTCGGAGGATATTATTTTGTGGGTCAGCGCGGAGTTTAATTTTCTCAAAATCGACGATGCCTACACCACCGGTTCCTCGCTCATGCCGCAAAAGAAGAATCCCGATCTGGCGGAATTAACGCGGGGCAAATCCGGCCGGGCGATCGGCAACTTAATGGCGCTTCTGACTTTGTTGAAAGGGCTGCCGATGACCTACAACCGGGATTTGCAGGAGGACAAGGAGCGGGTTTTCGACAGCATGGACACGGCGCGTGGGACGGTTCAGATCATGGCGGCGATGCTCGCCCACTCGCATCTCAACGAAGAACCGTGCGCGGCGGCGGCGGAGGATCCGGCGCTTCTCGCGACGGATCTGGCCGATTACCTTGTGCGCAAGGGAATGGCGTTCCGGCAGGCCCATCATGTGGTGGGCGCGGTTGTGGCTCTGGCTGAGAAACTGGCAAAACCGCTGAACAAACTCACGCTCAAGGAACTTCAATCGGTGAATCCGACCTTCGGGCCCGATGCGGCCGAGGTGTTCGATCTGGCCAAGGCCATGAATATGCGGCGGCTCACGGGTTCTCCCGGCCAGGCGCTGGTGGGCGCGCAATTGGCGCGCTGGAAACGGACGTTTGCCGAGAGGATGGAAGCGGAGAAGAAGCAGCCCTCCCCGGACTTGAAATGATGGCTTTGAAAGGGCCGCCATTGCGTTTTTTTAAAATAAGTCCAGACTGAGAGCGATGCGAAACACGATTCCTGCTTCGCTGGATCTCCTGCTCAAGGACGTCTCGAGATCCTTTTATTTGACGCTCAGAGTCCTGCCTTCCGGCATCCGACCGCAGATTGGCCTGGCCTATCTGCTGGCGCGGGCCACGGACACCATTGCGGATACGGACCTGGTCGGTTTGGCGGGGCGGATGGATGCCCTAAAGGCGTTACGCGAACGGATTTTAGGGCGGCGTGCCGAACCGGTGGATCTGAGTCTGCTGGCCCGCCAGCAGGGAACGCCCGCCGAACGGATTCTTCTTCAGCGGATCGAGGAGGCCGTTACGCTGTTAAACCGATTTGACCCTCCCGACCGGGAGCGAATCCGCTCGGTAGTCGAGACGATAACCAGTGGCCAGGAGCTGGACTTGCAGCGGTTTGGGGGCGCGGCGCCTCCCAACGTGATCGCACTTCAAACCGATACCGAGCTGGATGATTATACCTACCGGGTGGCGGGATGCGTGGGGGAGTTTTGGACGCGGATGTGCTGCGCGCATTTGTTCAAGCCCAACACGGTGGATGAGGTGTCTTTGCTCAAGTCGGGCATTCGTTTCGGACAGGGACTGCAGTTGGTGAATATACTGCGCGATCTGCCTGCGGATTTTAAAACGGGCCGTTGTTACATTCCTTCACAGGCGCTGGGCCGGGTTGGATTGCAGCCGTCCGATTTGTTGAACACCTCGGCCGAAGGGCGGTTCAAACCCCTTTATTTGAGCTACCTTCAGCGGGCCGAGCAGCATCTGGCCGAAGGCTGGGCCTACACCAACGCGCTGCCGCGCACCCACCCGCGGATGCGCCTGGCCTGTGCCTGGCCGCTGTTGATCGGGCAGAAAACGATTCAGAAGCTGCGCGTTTCCAATGTTCTGGATGGAACGGTTCGTGTGAAAATCACGCGTCCGGAAATCCGCGGGATTCTCGCAAGAACCGTATTTCTCTATCCGTTCAAGCGGGCCTGGCGGGATCAGTTCGTCCCGGTCCCGCAGGAGGATGGCCCGTTGGAACCAGCCGGTTCCGCCCGATCCTGAATGGGTCACGGTTAAGCGGCGCATCGATGTGTGCCGGGAGCAACACCATGCTGGGGATTGGAATGCGGCAGACCGTCCAAACTTTTGTCAGGCGTTCTAAAGCCGGGACACTCTGCCTGGCAAACGGTGGCTGGCGATAAAGCGTTGAATAGAAAAAGAACGCCCCAAAAGGGCGGATAAATGGGCGGGGATTGGGGTGTCACACGGATTTCATCACAAGACCCGCCCGCTTTTCCACTCAGAAAAGTATCAAACTCCATGGGAAGCATTAACGATGCCAGTTTTTGAAGGGTTGTTTCGCTGGCGCAAAACGTGGTTTTGTCGTTTTTTGGGCAAATATTGGGAATTATTGGAGATAAATTTTCAAAAAAACCAAAAAAGCCTAAATATTTTGTTGTCAACGACGTCGAATTTCCATAGTTGTAACCGAAAGTGGATTGTTTAGTTTGCTTTTGGTGCGCGGGTAAACGGTTATTTTACCCTTTAAAACGCACTTAACAGAAGCAATGCAGCTAAAAAAAACATCGCAGGAGGAACAAGTAGAATGAACTTTAATAAATGGACACTGGCGCTGGCCGCGGCTGGTGTGGTTAGCTTGGGATCGATCGCGCAGGCTGAGGAGGCTCAGCACGCCGTTGCAACAGCCCTCTCGTCCACGACGTTGAGCGGCTATGTGGATACCTCTGCCATCTGGAAGTTTGGCACGGGCAATAACCAGATGCCGGGTCGTTCATTTGACGGCGGCAACAAACAGGATGGTTTCAACCTGAATGTGGTGAAACTGACCCTCGAGAAGCCCTTGGACGAGAGTCAATGGGCCGCCGGCTACAAGGCGGACATCCTGGCCGGTCCTGATGCGAATGCCTATCGTGGCATCATCGGCGCTTCCAGCGAGGATCTCGCCATCCAGCAGGCGTATGTGAACATGCGCGCTCCCGTGGGCAATGGCCTGGATTTCAAAATGGGTGTTTTCGATACGATCGTGGGTTATGAAACCTTCGATAGTTACAAGAACCCCAATTATAGCCGTTCCTATGGCTATAACATTGAGCCAGTGCAGCACACCGGCGTTCTGGCCAGCTATCAGGTGGCCGAATGGTTGGGCTTGCAGGTCGGAGTGGCCAATACCATCAACAGTCCCATTAACGGACGCGCATGGCGGGTTAATGGCAATGGCGGATGGCAACAGGCCGCAGAGTCCGAGAAGACCTACATGGCCGGCGCGACGCTGACGGCTCCCGAGAGCATGGGCTTCCTGAAGGGCGCGACCCTTTACGGCGCGGTCATCAATGGTCTCAATGGCGCAGCCAGCGCGACCACAAGCGACATGACCCATTTCTACACTGGCGTGACTCTGCCGATGCCTGTGACCGGTTTGAGCGTCGGTGCGTCCTTCGACTACCGCTCGAACGGCTCCATCGGGAAGCAGGGTTCCAGCTATGCGAACGCCACGGCTCTGTATCTGTCCTATCAGGCCACAGAGAAGTTGAAATTCAACAACCGCGCGGAATACGCTTCGGCCACCAAGGGAACGTTCTTTGCGGATGATTCCTTCGTGGTGCCTGCCAACTTCCAACGTCATAACGACGAAGTCATCGCTGACACCTTCACGGTGGATTACAGCCTGTGGGCGAATGTCGTGACCCGCGCTGAGTTCCGCGTTGACCACTTCATGGACGGCGGCGCTGGCGCCTTCGGTGGAGTAGGCGCGAGCCAACTCGACAAGAACGCTCTGTCGCTGGCTTTGAACGTCATCTACAAGTTCTAATCTGAGTTTCAGATAGAATCCTTTGAAACCCCTTCCGGATCTTCCGGGAGGGGTTTTTCATTGGTTGAGACTGCGTGATAGTTCCGCGCATCTCCGTGCCAATGGGATTTCAGGGCTGAAAGGCCGTTCTTCTGGTCTGGAGCGAGCCCGCAAGCGAATGCCCGGATCAGGCCACACCCCCAACAAGATTCCAGGACTGCAAGACCGCAATACGTCAGGCAAGTCAGGCAAATCAGGCAATAGCCGCCCAATCCACTTCACTGGCCGCGTCGGCGTCCAGACAGAGTGTGGCGTGGGATTGTCGGCGCAAATAGGAGGCCGGGCAGGCGGGAGTCACAGGTCCGCACAAGGCCATGCGGATGGCCTGGGCTTTGCGGCGTTCCGGCACCACGCAGAGCATTTGGCGCGCGGCGCAAAGGGCGGGAATGGTCAGGGTCAGGGCGTACTGGGGAACGGTTTCGAGCTTGGGAAAACAACCTTCGCCCACTTGTTGAAGGCGGCTGACGTCGTCCAGCTTGACGATTTTGACTTGAAGCGGGTCCGTGAAATTGGCGACCGCAGGATCGTTAAAGGCAATGTGGCCGTTTTCACCCACCCCCAGGCAGCACAGGTCGATGGGGCGCGCCTGAAGCAAATCCGCATAACGCATGGCCTCGGCCATCGGCTCGAGGGCGTCGCCTTCCAGGTTATGAACGCAGCCGGGTTGAACGCGCCCGATCAGGTGTTCGCGCAGGAAGCGACGGAAACTGGCGGGATGGTCGGCCCCGATGCCCAGGTATTCGTCCATGTGGAAAACGGTGATCCGACTCCAATCGATGCCCTGTTGCGCGGTCAGCGCGGCAAGGAATTCAACTTGCGAGGTGGCGCAGGCAAAGATGACGGAGGCTGAACCGCGTTCCTTCAACGCATTGCAAAGGTGCTGTCGCGCAAGGCTGGCAGCGTCCGCCGCCATGGCGCCGGAGTTTGCATGAACGCGCACGGCGAGCAACCCGGCTTCGGTCAGG
The DNA here is from genome assembly GCA_963664225.1 of Verrucomicrobiia bacterium. Lineage (GTDB taxonomy): Bacteria > Verrucomicrobiota > Verrucomicrobiia > Limisphaerales > UBA1319. The sequence continues at coordinate 3,444,941 of OY760937.1, read as the reverse complement.
CGGATTGGAGCGGGATTTTGGCTGGGGTGGGTTTCCATCGATCAGGGATTGGGTTGTGATTTAGGCCAGTCGGGCCATGCTGGGGGAGGAAGTTTCAGGTCGATGGGGGCCACAGTGACGTTGATCTGGGGGCTTTCGGCCTCAACTGTGAAGTGAAACCGGGCGGTTTTCGTCGAAACCTGTTTGCCACTGGATTGGTTTGTCCTGGATTTGTTTTGATTAGGACATTTCTGGCCATCCTCATGGGATTGATCATTCATAATCGACCCTCCTGCGGTGTTTTTCCTCCCAACTCCTGCGGACCGGTTGTGCGCAGGTAAACTCTCCGTCCGCCCCTTTACAGTGTTCTAAAATCCGCCCACTCCGGTTCGTTGGCAAAAATCCAACGATAATAATCGGCACCCTGGAGCCGTCCGGCGGCTTCCTCGTCCACGACGACGGTGCATCGGGTGTGGAGTTGCAGAGCGGTGGCGGATATCATCGCCGTGATGGGACCTTCGACGGCTTTGGCGATGATTTCCGCCTTCTCCCGTCCGGTGGCCAGCAACACACAGCGGCGGCAGTCCAAAATGGTGCCCACACCCATGGTGAGGGCGCGGCGGGGAACGCGTTCGGAGCCTCCGAAAAAGGCGGCATTCTGCTCGAGGGTCAATGGGGCCAGGGCTTTGACGCGCGTGCGGGAGCGGAGTGCGGACAGGGGTTCGTTGAACCCGATATGCCCGGCGCGGCCGATGCCCAGGAGTTGGAAATCGATGCCGCCCGCCTTGTCAATGGCCTGTTCATAATCGCGGCACTCGGCATCCAGGTCGGCGGCCATGCCGTTCAGAAGGCGCGTATTGCGCAAATCGATGTTCACCTGGCTGAATAGGTGGATGTTCATCGTGGAGCGGTACGAACGGGCATCTGAGGGGGGCAGTCCGGCGTATTCATCGAGATTGAAAGTGCGACTGAGGGAAAAATCCAGCCCCTGCTCGCGGTGCATGCCTGCGAGGTGACGGTAAACCGCTTCCATTGTGCGGCCGGTGGCCAGCCCCATGACCATCGATGGGTTTGCCCGCAAATCTTTAGCCAATATGTGCGCGACCAGCATCGCGGCGGATTCGGCATTTGGACGAATTATAACTTCCATGGTAATGAGAAAGATTTGTGACAGGATTGGCTGCGAATTGCAAGCTTATAGGGGATGTTTCATGAAAAGGAATTACAATTCGAGAGAAGGAGGGTCATTGCTTGTGAAAAGCGGGAAGGCAACCGGCGTTCGCAGCGATTAAATTGGAAAGTTGTAATGGGATTTAACAAAACATTCATCGCCTCAATGAAACATCATAAGCATCTCAATACGATGCATTTCTATATTAGAATGTCCCGTTGCGGCTCGAGATTGTGTCGATCGAGTTAACAGTCGCGTGCGCCAGACACACACAAGCGTGTGAATCAATCTGAAATTGTTCATTTTTGGTTTCGCTGGCAAATGGGAGCCGAAAACCGAATCTCAACACGCATAACACGTTTGATGAAAAGCACATGGGTGAATAGTGGGGGGACAGCACTGGATGAACAAAGATGGAACCAACCGAGCCAAATGCCCAATGAAAGCGCCCAAGGCCTCAACATGGCACAAGCAGTGCTGCTATAGCCGCGATACTGTAGGAGCGGAGCCAGACTTCACGCCTGAAGTGTTCTGCGCTCTGCGCTGTATTAAATGACGCCCTTATTCCAAACGGCTCGAAGGCCTCTGCCTAGCCCTGGGGGTGTTTGGTGTTTGTGGCCGGGGGGTGGGGGCATCATACTCCCGCCCCTTAAAATGTGTTAAGACCGCGCTGGCACAGGGTGCCGATCCGCCATCGTTGTCGGCGGCGCGCGCCAAACCACAGGCATTGCTCGTCGGAGAGCGAATGCGCCTGCTTCCGGTTCCTATTGAGCTTTTATTGAGAGTCCCGTCCAAGCCAGATTCTGGATTCCCGTGGAGCGGCAGTTCTTCCTGACGGACTCGATGCCGTTCCCAGCCGCCGCTCCCGAGGAATACATTCCGCTTTTTCCGATGATCTGACGATTGACGGCCTTGAGATTGAACGTGGATTTCCCGTCAGCGGTTTTCCCGATCTCGCCTGACCTTTTACAGGGTTGGGTTATTGAGATGAGTCCTTGTCGCGGGTGGCGCGCCATTCCTCCAGAGTGTGCGAGGCGGCATCGCGACCGCCCAGGCCAAAGGCCAGGGCGAATGCGATGGCTGCGGCGCCCAGAGTGATGCCAAAGGCAAGGTTGACGATGTCGTCGGCGAGGCCGGTCTGGCGCAGGGCCATGGCTCCAGCCAGGGCCAGAATGACGACGCGCGCGACCATGGCCAGACGGGAGGCATTGGGCGAATCGCCTGATCGGATGCCTCTGGCAATGATCTGAGCCAGCAAAAGGCCGAGCGCGAAAATTGCGGCGCCCATGAGAATGTGGCTGGCAAACTTGATGAAGTCCTGGACCAGCACTCCCACGGAGGGAAAACCCAGCATATCGGTGGCGGTGACTGTGGCGAGCAGGACTATGAGGACCATGACCAGAAGACCGGCGACGGCTGCCGGTGTCTGCCGGCCCTGCGGCGGCTCTTTGGACAATCCCAACATGACCAGCACGTTGTTGAAGCCCACACCGGCCAGCAGATTGGCCACAATGCCGGAGATCACTTTTCCAATGACGATGGCGATGCCCACGACGATCGCGGCGCCGATGATGTTGGGCAGGGCGCTCATGATCTTGCCGAGCATATCGCTGGCGGGTTTGGTGATGGCATCCAATTGGAGCGCCGAGAGGGCGCTGATCAGGACGGGCACCAGGATCACGAAGTAAAGCACAAGGCCGAGCACGCCGGAGAGTTTCTGTTTCCCGAGCGAAGCGGCCAGCCCCCATTTCTCGCTGAGACGGTCCACCCCGACGCTGGAGAGCAGGCCCTGGACGACGCGCTGGACGATCCGCGCCATGAACCAGCCGATGGCCATGATCGCGGCGGCGGAGATGATGTTCGGCAGGAACGAGAACACCTTGTTGAACAGCGCGGTGACCGGTTCCAAAAGCGCCTGCAAGTTGAGCGATTGAAGGATGAGCGGCAGGAAGATCAGGAAGACGAGCCAGTAAACGACATCGGCGAAGGTGTCGCTCATGGGGGCGGCCTTTTCGCCCGCGCCGGTTGCGCCGCCCAGTTTTTCGTCGATCCTGGCCGCTTTTAAGGCCCCGGCCGTGACTTTCTTCAACACGGTGGCGAGCACCCAGGCGACCAGCAGCAGGATGGCCGCGCCGACAAGCCGGGGCAGATAGGAGAGAATGGGCTGAACCAGGGCGTTGAGCGGATCGGTCACCATGGTGAGTTTGATGGTGGCGAAGAACGCGATCAGCACTATGAGCATGATCAAATAGAACACCGCCTTGGCCACCCATTGCTCGATCGGAATCGCGGACTGGCTGCCAGGGCCGCTCATCCACTGGGCAATCTTGTTGTCCACCGAAGTCCTGCCCAGGAGTTTGCGCACCAGGGAGGCTGCAAAAACCGCCACCAACCAGCCCAATATGAGGATGGCGAGGCCCGCCAACAAATTGGGACCGAAGGAGGCAAACTGTTGTTTCAACTGCTCGATCATTTCGTTCATACTCTCTCCTCGATTCATGTTTCAGGTTTCATTGCGAAGGATTGATTTGTGCCGGGGAGTCTATTTCGCCGACTTGGAAGCGGGCGTGGTTGAGGGATCCCTGGCGGAGTCTCCCTTTTCTTTCTTTGGGGATTCCTTGTCGAATCTGGCGTTTGTAATCACCTCGTTTCCCGCAGCATCCTTGTGCAGTTTTCCATGGGCGTAGTCGCCGACTTTCACGCTTCCCAAGGTGGCGGGTTTGCCATTGATTTCGAGCGTCGATTTGGAGCCGAGTTTAAGAACGCGCACCCCACTCTTTTTACTCAGCGAGACGGTATTCGCCTGCCTGTCCACCGAACCGACGATGCCGGCGAAGGGATACCAATCGCGTTTGACTGTGCTTTTCTCAGTGGCCGGTTTGGTCGCGCCCGCTGCCTTGTCTTGAGCTTTTGTTGTGGAGTCCGCCGCGGAAAGGGCTGGAGCGCCAACGAGCAAAGACGCGGCCAGCAGATATTTAAGAATGAGTTTCATAGGATCCTCAAAGGTGTGATGTGTTGCTGTTCTCCTTAACGGGTATCGCCTGGACTCATGTCGCCGACGGATCTGCCTCCGCCCTACATTCACATGGGTTATGGAATTAAGCAAATTGGGAGTGGAGTTGGGACGGGACGAGCGCGAGCCGCCCAGGTGGGATGTCCCAGGGATTGGCGCAAGGATATAGCCATGGAAAAAGCCTGTGTCGGGAAAACCCGAACCATTGAAGTCGAAAAAAGGTTCCTTGTTGTCGAACTGGAATTTGGATTAGACTGCAATACATCATGAAAATCAAACCTGTATTAACAGCGTTGAGCCTGGTGGCTCTTAGCTTCGTCACCGGCTGCTGCTGCTGCTGCAAGAGTCAGAAGAGCGGGACCGCCGGAGCGATCAGCTTATTCAATGGCAAGGATATCGATGCCTGGAATTATGTTTTGCTGGATCCGAAGGTCCAGAAAGCGGATGTGTGGTCGGTCAGGGACGGGATGATCATCTGCAAAGGTTCGCCGGTGGGCTTTATTTCGACCGGCCCAAAGGTGAAGAACTTCCGGCTGGTGGTGGAATATCGCTGGGCGCCGGGTGCCAAGCCGGGCAACAGCGGGATTTTTTCGCGCATTCATGAGCCGCTGATGGCCCTGCCTGCCTGTTCGGAGACCCAGTTGCAGCATGGCAGCGCGGGGGATATTCTGACCTTGCAATATATGAACATGTCCACCAATCAGCCGCGTTCCTTTTTTGTCAGCAAGCACGCGCTCGGCGGGGATATCACCGGGGTGAGAAAGATGATGGACAAGGAAAAGCCTGCCGGGGAGTGGAATCATGTGGAGGTCCAGGCCCAGGACGACCGCTACACCGTCTGGATGAACGGCGAGAAAATCAATGAAGCCACCGGGATCGAGGTCTGTAAAGGACCCGTCGGGCTGCAATCCGAAGGCGGCGAGGTGCATTTCCGCAAGGTGAGTCTCACGCCGCTGAAATAAGCGCGGGCGAATCAACCATTCTTCCTTTCCGACGGGGCGGCATGAGCTGCCGCTCTGTCGGAGCTTCCTGCGCTCAACATCACCGGGCGCATGACAAAGTTCTTCCGCAATGAGAGATTTAACCACGAAATAAGCCAAATAGGAGAAAAAGGGGGAGGGGAAGTTGAGTAACCGCAAAGAACGCAAAGAACGCAAAGAACTCAAAGAAACAAACGCATAGAACGGAAAGAAATTGTTACTTTGATGGACATGAGGGCGGAGAATTACCTGTTGCCAAGGCGATTAATGGGGAGCAGGTTGCGTTTGTTGTCAACGATGTGATTGCCATGGGAACGATTAATTCATGCGCCAAATCAGATCGGTTGGGCTTGACCGGTTCGGGTGGGTGCAGGTCTGGAGGCTGGTTTGGGAATAGCTCAGATTATGAAATGTGAACGATACTATGGGTGGCCCGTTTACAAATTAGGAAACAGATACTCTGAACTACTTGAAAACTATTGTGCACGTTAAAGAGAGTATGTTTAGCGGGGTGCTTGCCATTCTGCTTGCGATATCTCTTTCGGGATTTTGTCTTTTGTGCGCCATTAAAAAGCAAGACCCTGTACTGCTGACTATTGCGTGTGTGGCAAGTGCGGTCTGGCTTTTTCTGGGATGTGTGGTGGTCCGCTCAATCTATCGTGGTCAATCCGCAACCTTAAGCGTGGACGAGGGAATACTTAGGTGGGAGGTTATAACCAAGAACACTGAGAAAAAACGGACTGGAAGCATACCTTTGCATTCAGTCCAAATGTTGGAACTTGTTTTTCACAGAATGCGATGGGAGGGAAAGCATTGGCGAGACTATGATTATGCCAATGCGTTTCTCGTGGACATTGGTGGGAAACGGCACCGGATTCCAGACGTCCTGAGGCCCGGCATTCATTATTGGGCTTGCTTCGATAAATCGGACACAGAAGACACATATAGGTTATTTGGATATATTTTCAAAGTCAACAGGAGACATGTAATTGAGTGTGCTGTGTAAACGCTGTCGATTATAGAAGGTCTCGATGTAATCAAAGATGGCCTGTCGGGCCTGGGCTCGGGTCGCAAAGACCCGGCGATAAACCAGTTCTTGTTTAAGGGTGCTCCAAAAGGATTCCATGGCCGCGTTGTCATAGCAGTTGCCACTGCGGCTCATGCTCGCCAGGGCACCGGAGGTTTCCATCGCCCGGCGATAATCCTGACTGGCATACTGGACTCCCCGATCTGAATGAAAGAGCAATCCGGGTTCGGGTTGTCGCTGAATGCAGGCCATGTTCCAGGCCGCCAGAACCAGTTCGGCGTCAATATGTTCGCTCATGCTCCAACCCACGATGCGGCGGCTGTAGAGGTCTTCAATTCCCGCCAGATAGAGCCAGCCTTCATCGGTGGCAATGTAGGTGATGTCCCCGACCCAAGTCTGATTGCGTTGGTCCGGTGGCGCGGCTTGAGCCAGCCGGTTGGGGGCAATGGGCTGATCATGATTGCTGTCGGTGGTTCGGACCTTGAAACGCTTTTTAGAACGCGCCTGCAGGCCTTCCTGGCGCATTAAACGGGCGATGTGGTTGCGACCATGGCAGTGCCCCTGGTGCTTCAAGGCGATCTGGATGCGCGGGCTGCCATAGGTTTTGCGGCTGCCATTGAAAATCGTTGTGATGGTCCCTTTCAATACGGCGTCCTGACGGGCACGCAACGAAGGCTGGATTTGCCGTCGGCACCAATCATAGTAGCCGCTAAAAGACACATCAAAGGCCTCACAGAGCAGGCGGATGGGATGATCGACTTTCATCGCTTCAACCCGTTGATAGCGTTGCTCTGGGGGTCCGAAAGAATTCCCAACGTTTTTTTTAGAATCTCCCGCTGCTGGCGCACATAGTCCAGTTCGCGCAACAAAGCGGCATTGTCGGCCAGCAACTGCTCACGGGTCTTTGTTTCGGCTCCTTCCCCTGTTGGCAGCGGCACATATTTTGCGCGCCAGGCATAGAGCCGCTCCATTTTTATCCCCAACTCAGCCGCCACCGTGGCTGCCGATTTCCCGCTGGATTTCCAGAGGTTCACGGCTTCCTGCTTAAATGCAGAATCATACTTCGGATGAGTCTTGGAATCGGGAATCACAGATTGCTTCATACGGTTTTTCATTAAGTTTCGCTCCGCTCCTGTGTCCGTCAAATCGGGGCAACCTCATTATAGAAGGATTCTAAAGGCGATACAAGAGGTCAGGCCAAACATAGAGTTGCGAGAAAGATTTGATGACTCCCAATGACACGGAAGGCCGAGCTTGAGAAACAGAAGAAAAAAAGCCTGTGATTCAGTTGCCCGAAGGATTGATTTCGTAAACAACAGCTTGGTAAGAAACGATACCTTAAAAGGGGTTAGCCCATAGAATGGTGCGGTTCCGTTTGATTAGGTTTCATAAACTGGTTCCTGAATCCTGAATACTCTGAGCACAACCAGTCCATCCCCCCTTCGTGCAAGACATCCGAGTTTTCGATTCCCCTGAATGAGCGCGCCTTGAAACATCGGAAGACTGATTGCGGTTCGCCGGGCGGGGACGCCCGATGAGCCCGCAGACGAGGATGTCCGTGATACGGGTGGAAACGGGCTCTATTTGTTGCCGATCCAGTGCGCAACCGCATGGGACGCCCCTACAGGGCTTTTGGTGATGTTGGGGACGGTTTACCTGGGCCTCCGCTCGCGGACTCGCTCCAGCCCAGGCTGATATGGAGTCGCGCCGTTGGCGCTGGGGATTGGAGGGCATCGTTTGAATTTGATGCAACGCTTACAGCGTAGGCGAATTCTGAGGACGGGAACCCCGGGTGGCTCGTGCCTCGCGACCCGGGGCTGATTGATTCAACCCGTTCCGGGTTGAGTAGTGAGATAGGAATAATTTGACCGCGCAAGGAATTATTGAATGCGTGGGGTTGAAGTGCGGCGCGCAGAGGACTGCGCGCCCTACCACCAGAATGCGCCCGGGAATGGCAGACAACGTCAGGGAAGGATCCCTCTCCAACCTTCATCCTTCATTGGCATGGAGAAGAGGGAGAAAACCGGTGCAAGGCCGCGTGCTCAATTCCATGGGCTGGCTGCGATCATACGCCCTATATGCTTTTATGGCGTTTTAAGGCCTTTTTCCATTTCCTGAAGAATATTGTTCTGTGCGGAACATGACCGGTATGAGGTGAAATCGAGTGACAATTGCGGAGGGGTTGCGCAATGTTCAGTGCGATGACCACGATGCAATTCCTGATGGTTTTTGTTTCTCGATCCGCCAGGCCTGGACGGATGAGATGGGCCGTTTTTGCCATTTTCTGGCTGGCCCTGTGCATCGTGCAGGGCGCGGTTGCCGAGGTTCGGATCAGCGAGTTCGTTGCGGACAACAAGGGGGGCTTGCGCACTAAAGCGGGCGTTCCGGCGGACTGGATCGAGTTGGTCAACAACGGCCCGCAAGCCGTGGATTTAAGTGGCTGGTATCTGACCGACCTGGTTTCCATGCCAGCCAAATGGCGCATCCCGGACGGCACCACGATAGCGGCCCATGGTTATCGCGTCGTTTTTGCGGACGGTTCCGCGCTTTCCATCACGAACGGCGAATTGCACGCCAATTTCAGTCTCTCGACAGGCGGCGAGTATCTCGCGCTGGTCCGCCCTGATGGTGTGACTGTTGAGGACGCGTTCGCGCCCAAGTATCCGCCGCAAATGACGGATATTTCCTATGGCCGCGGAACTCCCCGCGAGCTTGAGCTTGTGGGGGCGGGCGCTGCTTTGCGCTACCGAATTCCAAATGCGGACGGCACCGCGCCGTGGGCGTCCGCGACCGGGGCGTTGGGGTTCAGCGGCACGAATGGGACCTTCACTGTGCGTTATTATGAGATGAACAGCTCCATCGACAACGTGGACACCGCCGAGACGATGGTTGCCGACAAAGGGTATTGGAAAACCGATCAGGCTTACCCCATCGTGGGGCAATACGACATCATCGATTTCTACGCCAACTCGAGTTCCGGCAGCTTCACGAACGATCAGCTTTTTCCAGGTCACATTTTCCCAGGGCAGGACAAGGACAATTTCGTTGTTGTGGCCGAAGGGTCCATCAGCGTTCCCGCCCCGGGGTTGTGGACGTTTGCGGTGGGCAGCGACGACGGTTTCCGCCTGCGTATTTCCGGACACGGCGAAGAGTTCGTTTCTGAATACACGACCGGGCGCGGCTTCGATACCACGCTGGCCACATTCAATTTTCCCGTGGCGGGCATCTACGACCTGCGCCTGATCTATTACGAAAATGGAGGCGGGGCGGGTGTTGAGTTTTCCGCGGCGCAGGATTATCAGGAGTTCTTTTCTCCCGGTGTCTTCCGCCTGACGGGCGATCCCGCCGGGAGCATACTTCACGCGGGCGCGATCGGCTCGCTGGTGGAGACGGACGTGGCCACAGCCATGAAGAATGTGAACTCGCGCCTGGACGCGGAGTGGAATTTCAACCTCAAGGTTGCGCCTGCCGCGGAGGACACCTTCACGCTATCGGTGCGTTGCGCGGACGGTTTCAACGCCACCCTGAATGGGACGCCCATTGCGGCGCTGAATACTCCCGCGTCGCTGGCCTGGAACAGCGCCGCCACATCGGCCCGGTCGCTGGAAGAGGCGGTGCAGTGGCTGTCGTTTTCGGTTCCTGCATCGCTGTTCACGGTGGGCACGAACACGCTCGCGATTACCGCGCTGAACGATTCCGCCGCGCAGTCGGAGTTTATCATCGCACCCCGACTCGCCTGGCGCAGCGGCGAGAGTTTCCAGGCCTATTTCAAAAAGCCGACCCCCGGCGTTGCCAACGCCACTGCCTACACTGCGCCGACGCCGGTCGTCGCCGTCAGCGAGCCTCGGGGCTACAAGACCAGCGCCTTCACCGTTGCACTCGTCTGCCCTGATACAAATGCGACAATTCGCTACACACTCGACGGCAGCACGCCCGGCACCAACTCCCAGCGTTTTACAAGCCCGTTCACCGTTACGCGAACCACAACACTGCGCGCGTGCGTGGTGGATCCCAACACGGTGCGGCAGAACATCACCACGGTGACCTGGCTTTTCCTCGAAGACATTCTCAAACAGGCATCCACAGCGCCGCCGGGCTGGCCCGCCAACGGACAGGTCAACAACCATGTGATGGAATATGGGATGCGGCAGGAAATTGTGACGGGGGATGCCGACCGCCTGCGCAACGGCATGACCAATGCCATCCCCTCCATCTCGCTGGTGACCGACCTCGGCAACCTGGTCAATCCGCAGCGCGGCATCTACGTCAATCCAAACAACGATGGCATCGCCTGGGAACGCCCGGTGTCGGTGGAATTGATCGACCCTGTGAAAGGGAGCGGATCCGAGTTCCACATCGACGCCGGCTTGCGCATTCGCGGCGCGTACAGCCGCAGCTCCGCCAATCCCAAGCATTCGTTCCGCCTGTTCTTCCGATCCGATTACGGCGATGGCAAGCTGCGCTTTCCGCTCTTTGGGGACGAGGGCGCGTCCGAGTTCGACAAAGTGGATCTGCGCACTTCCCAGAACTATTCGTGGGCTTATGAGAATAGTCCCAAGGATACCTTCGTGCGGGAGACCTTCTCGCGCGATTCCCAGCGGGACATGGGCATGCCCTACACGCGGAGCCGATACTACCATCTCTATATTAATGGCCAGTACTGGGGCCTCTTCCAGACCCAGGAGCGCGGCGATGCGGATTACGCGCAAACCTACATGGGCGGCAACAACGACGAATGGGACTGCATCAAGACCAGCCAGCCGGGCTATACCACCACCGCCAGCGACGGGACGTTCGACGCCTTTTACGCGCTGCATGACATTGCCATCAACCAGGGTTTTAGCGGCGCTTACTCCAATAACTACCAGCGCGTCAAAGGCCTCAATCCGGACGGCACACCCAATCCCGCCTACCCGGTCTATCTCGACGAGGACAACCTGATCCTCTACATGTTAACCGCCCTCTACACGGGCGACCCGGACTCGCCCGTCTCCATCTGGGGTGGGATGCCCAATAACATGTTTGCGCTTTTCCACCGCACCGCTCCCGATGGGTTCAAATGGTTGCGCCACGACGCCGAACATTCCCTGGGCGCCAACGACAGTTTTCCCGTAACCTGCGACACCACCACCGGCGGGGCCGGTTTGACCACCCAGAGTAGTTTCAACCCCGCGACGCTCCACCAGCGGCTCTGCCAGAACCCGCAGTATCGCCTGCGCTTTGCCGATCTCGTGCAGAAACAACTCTACGGCGACGGCGCTCTCACGCCCGCAAACGCCCAGAAGCGCTTTCGCAGCCGCATGAACGAAATCGATCTCGCGATCATTGCCGAGTCCGCCCGCTGGGGCCGGGGCAAGACAAGGGACGCGAACTGGATTCCGGCCTGTAACGCGGTCGTCAATAATTACCTGAGCCTGCGCCGTGATATTATTATCGGCCATTTCCGCACCCGCGGCTGGTTCCCGTCAATCGATGCTCCCGACTACTCGGTAATGAACAGGGAAGTTCCATCGGGACACCTCCTGCATCTCTCCGGCGCCGGTATATTCTACTACACCACGGACGGCTCCGATCCGCGTCTTCCCGATGGCAGCATCAATCCGTCCGCCATCAAGGCCGCATACGGTAGCGGCAACACCGGCACTCGCACGCTTGTTGCGCGCGGCGCGGACTGGCGCTACTTTGATAGCGGCAGCGAACCGCCCGCCTCGGGCAAACTCACATGGCGGTCCCATGGTTTTCCGGATGATACCTGGTCGCACGGACCTGCCATCCTTGGTTTCGCAGGCAGCGCGACAGTCAATCCGGTGGCCACGACAACCCGCCGCTATGTCAATGGAACTACGGCGCCGCAAGTAACCACCACCTATCTGCGCCACACCTTCACACTAAATTCTACTAATGACATTCCAAACCTGCTGGCTGAGATACTGCGGGACGATGGCGCGGTGGTTTATCTCAATGGCGTGGAAGTCACCGAACTGCGCGAGAACATGAACCCGGGGACTCCGACGTATGACACCTACTCCGCGGGCGTGGCGGGTTCGCCGGATCAGAACACCTACTTCGCGCGCACGGTCAATGCCACCCAGATGCTGCGGGTTGGCACCAACACCCTGGCCGTCGAGCTACACCAGGGCAACGCGGGAAGCTCCGACCTCTACTTCGACTTTTCGCTCACGATACCGGCGAGCCAGGGACGCATCGGTGCCGATATCACCGTTACCAACAACTGCACCGTCAAGGCCCGTTCCTACAACGGCGCCGTATGGAGCGCACTTTCTGAAAATGCGCTCACCGTCCAGCGCGCTCCGATGGATTATGCGGCCCTGCGCGTCTCCGAGCTCATGTATGCGCCGCCCGCGCCGGATGCAGGCAGTCCGTATATCGACGACGACTTTGGCTGGCTTGAGCTGCGCAATAACGGCACGAATGCGCTGAATCTCGACGGGGTGAGTTTCGTGAGCGGCATTACACACACGTTCACGAACGTGGTGCTTGCGGCGGGCGCGCGAATGGCGCTTGTGGCCAACCTGGAGGCTTTTGCCACACGGTATGCCACGAATAGTATCAACGTGATGGTCTGGACCAGTGGCAAGCTTTCGCGGGGCGGTGAAGCGCTGTCGATCATCGATCCCAAGGGAAGTAATATACTCACGTTCACCTACTCGAAGCTCTGGTATCCCGGGACCTTCAACACGGGATCCTCGCTTGTGGCGGTCGATCTCGCCGCCCCGGAACCGATTTGGAGCACGGCTGACAACTGGCGTCCGGGCAGGGTGACCTCCGGCACGCCCGGGCTCCCCGAGCCGCCGGCATTTACCAATCCTCGCGTCACCGCCGAAGGCCTTTTGATCGCGGACGAGGCAGGGCTGGAGGGCACCGTTGAACTCTGGTTTTCAGAGGACCTCAAAAACTGGACACTCTGCGACGCAGCGGCGTGGTCTCAGACGAATGGCCAGTTTAGCATCAACATGAAGCACGCGTCCCTGCCTGCCAGCGGTCGGTGCTACTTCAAGCTCCGGGTCAGCAACTGAGCGGTGAAGTGGTATTACGAAGGTGTCTCTTTGGCTCAAGGTTGGGCAAAGATGATTTCGATCTGGGGCAACTCGTTTCGGAGTTGGTTGAGTTCCTCCGGGGACAGGGGGTTGCCCGCGAGACAGCAAAAGCGCAATGCTGGCAGTTTCCGGAGTGCGCCGATGACGGTTATCAACTGGTTGTCGGCGAGATCCAGTTCTTCGAGTTCGTCCAATTCGGTCAGTGCCATGGGCAGCGACGAAAGCGAGTTGCGAGCGAGGTCGAGCCGCCTGAGGAAAACCAGTTCTCCAATGCGAGGCGACAATTCAAGAAGACCTTTACCGACGAGGTTCAAGCTGCGCAGTTCCTTCAGTTCGAACACCTCGTCAGGTATCGTCACGAACTGAATTTCACCGGAGAACAGGACATGCCGGACCTGGTGCGCCAGAAGCTCCGCCAGCCGTCGTAAACGCGCGATGGAACGCACCAACTCAATCTCCTCAATCCCGGCGGACTGCTCCACCATGAGGGCAAGGTAGTCGCTGAATCGCGCACAACTGCAGAAAGTGGGTTCCTGCTCGTTGTGAGTATAAACTGGCGGATCGTCACCCTGGTCGGCTCGGACAAAAGAAAACTGGCCATCGCAGTCCACTTGCACGATCAGCGCCTGGGCGTCCACGATGGCAGGATCTTCGCCCGCCTCCAGGAGTGTCTCGCGAGCTCCGGGCCGGTAGTCGTGTTCCATGTGCTGACCGAAGTCCACCACATCCATTGCGCCAAACACACTGCCGAGGTCATTCCCTCCCCACAAGTAGAGCTCGCGAACGACGCCCGGCAGGCGGAAGCCGAGCTTCTTTTCGAGTGCGACGAGGTCTTCCTCTGTGCAGGGCGCCACATCGCTCATTTCCAGACAGCCGAGGTCCGCGAGTTCGGCGAGCCGACGATGGATTCGGTCGAGATACATGGCTGATTTCCTTTTGTGTATGGATTGCGAAAACTGGTTCGATCCGGGGTGCAACGGGATCGGTGTTGAACATTCTCCCTCTCAGGATGATTCGTCATGGCAAACCATTGTAATATCTCTCGATGAGATAAAGGTAAACTCCGCCTTCTGCTCGCATAATATGTGTGCCATGCCGGACGCGAAATAAGTCGCTGAGATGTTCGAGTGGCAGGTTATCATGGTTTGGCTCTTACGGTGCATCTTGACTTCGATTAACAGTCCCTGAGCGTGCTTGCGTTGAACTGCAATATGTAACGCATTTTACAATCGGGTTTTGCGTGTGCCCATTTCTCCGTGAATGAACTCAAACTAGGAGGAGGCGATGATTGGGTCAAGGACGCAAAAGTGTTTTGATTCAACGCCTACAGCGTTGGGAATTCCGGGGGGACGGTGACCCCGGGTAGCCCTCGGCGGGCAACCCGGGGCTGAATGATTGCAACCCGGAACGGGTTGCCCGGAGGATACATGGCGCATGCAGGGGCGGTTTTGAGTTTCGGAGATGGCCGGCGCGTGGGGTTTTCGGAAGAAGGAATGAAACCGCTAATCCACACTAATCCGCGCTAATAATATGGGATATTGGATATGGAAAGTGGAATGTAATTTGGATCTTGGGATTGGCGGTTGTCGCTATCCCGCAATTGCCGGATTTTGCGTTGCGGAGGGGGCGGGGTCTCCGTTTAATCATGGGCGGCATGTCTGAATTATGGCTGGTGATGGATTCGGGGTTGTGCGGCGCGACATGGAATATGGCGCTGGATGAGGCGTTGTTGCTGGGCGCGGCGGAGAGCGGGCGTCCGGTGCTGCGTTTCTATGGGTGGAACGAACCGGCGGCGACGTTTGGTTATTTTCAGCATTACGCGGATATCGAGCGGTGGACACTTTTGCGGCCGTTGCTGCGCCGTCCCACGGGCGGAGGTCTGGTGCCGCACCAGGCGGACTGGACTTACAGCGTGGCGATTCCGCCGCAGCACCCGTGGTATCGGCTGCAGGCGGTGCTGAGCTACCAGCGGCTTCATGAGTGGATTCGATCGTCGATGGCGCTGCTCAATATCGCCAGCGAGTTATGCCCGGAAACGCGCAAGGAAATCCCGGGTCAATGTTTTGCCGGGGCGGAGAAATACGATTTGTTGTGGCGGGGTCGGAAGATGGCCGGGGCGGCGCAGCGTCGCACAAAAAACGGTTTGTTAATCCAGGGTTCCGTTCAGCCGCAGCCGCCGGGAATCACGCGGACCGTCTGGCAGAAGGCGATGTGCGAGGCGGCAACGAAGGATTTTCAGGCGCAATGGGAGTCGGTGACTCCGGATGTTACATTGACGCGCCGTGCCGAAGAACTGGCTGTGGAGAAATACGCGCTGGAGACTTATAACCAGCGACGGTGATTGGCCGCAGGACTCATTCGGGCAGGTGAGCAAGGACGGTGGTTTCAACCGCCGGATTCGAGAAATCCGCACCTCCAGTGCTGCGGGAGGGTGTCGGCGCTCCAATGACAGGAGGAAACCTGGCTCAACCGTAAATTCGGGTGAGGCGGGCGAGGTCGTAGGAGCAGCGCTGGGCGGAGGTCATCTTTTCGAAGTCAGGGGAGCCGTCCGCTTTTTTGGGCCACAAGGAAGATGCGGGGCCGGGTTGGACTTTCACGACCGGGGCTTTGGGCTTCTCCACCGGGGTTTGAGCTGCGGATTTGGCCGCTTCAGCCGGTTTGGCGGAGGCAAAATTCACAATCGTTTTCGGCTTCTCACCGCCGTAGCTCATGGCCTGGCCGGTCGGCTCAAGATCCTTCTCCAAGGCGAGCTTGGGCTTGATGCCGAAGCCCTGCAGCACGCCGTGATAAGCGCGCACGGCCTCCTCGGGGCTGATCTTGCCGTCCGTGATCAGACGCAGCATTTCGATGAACGCGAGCTGGTGTTCCGCACCGTTGATCTTGCGGCCGAACAACGCCACGCGCGCGCCGTATTTCTGGGCGTCGTGGATCAGCTTGAACGCATCGTATGTGGTGCCCGCGCTGCCGCCGAGAATACCCACAACCAACTGGGGATCGTATTGGGCCAACTCCTCCATGAGGCGCGGACCGTGATAAACGATTTTCAGGAACAGGGGCCGCCCCGCCTCGGTCACTCCGGCCAGATTTCGCAGGATGTTGTCGTTGATGAACTCCCCAAGCTTCTCCGGAGCGATGCCGGTATCGACATTGGGATCGAACACTTCGAGAAAATAGCGAAAGCCCTTGTTCTCGGCTTCAAGACGGAAGGCTTTGAAGGCCTCGAGCGTGGCACGGTCCTGTTCGAGGTCGTTGACGAAAGTAACTGAATATAATCCGAGATTCGCACCCGGAAAATCCGAGCCATCGCGCGCGCATTCCTGTTTCCCGCACTGGATATGATCGATGGTGGCGCTGCGAAAGGGTTGGGCGGGATCCTTGATGTAGGTCCCATGCCGCACGGCCCAGACATCCGTGGTGTCATTGGCGCGGGCGGCGGGCGTGACCTTCGAATTCTTGAATAGACCTTCCTCGATGGACAACCGCTCATTCACACTGGCGGACATGAGCATGATGTCCACCAAACCCTGATGCGTCACATCCCGAATGATGTCCAGAAACTCAGGCAGATTACGGTGGCCGAACTCGTCACGGGTCCAGACCTCGGGGGAAAATTGTGCCGCATGGGCGCCCTGGCTCGAAAGATAATCGCGTGGCCCGGGAGCGCGCACGCCAAAGGCCATGTCCGCGTCCTTGGCATCCGCGATAATGAAGGCCTTGGAGTTACGGTCGGCCTTGATCTGCGCCAGTTTTGTATCGAGGGATTTTTCCATGTGACATGCCGAATGACTAAACCTTCACCTTGGCCAGCGTTTCCTTGAGGGCCTTGGCGGAGTTCTGCAACGCCAATTTTTCCTTGGGCCAGAGGGTAAGCTCGACCTGTTCGAGGGCTCCCTTGCGGCCGACCACGGTGGGCACGCTCAGGCAGATGTCCCGGATGTCATACAAGCCGCGCTGGAATGTGGAGACCGGCAGGAGGCGTTTCTGGTCGAGGGCAATGGCGTGAATCACTTCGCGAATGGCCACCGCGACGGCCCAACCCGCACCGCCCTTTTTCTGAATGACCTCGGCGCCGCTACCCTTGGTGCGCTCGAAGAGCTTGTTTTGGATTCCCGCTGTGCACTGCGGCAGGCTGGTAAGAAGGAGACCGCCCACGCTGGCGGAGGACCAGATCGGGGTCATCGAATCCCCGTGTTCGCCCAGAATGAGCGCCCGGACCTGGGTGGGGGCGAGCTTGAATTCGTCGGCAATGAACGCGCTGAAACGCGACGAGTCGAGCATTGTGCCCAGGCCCATGACCTGGTTCCAAGGCAGGCCCAGTTGTTGCATGGCCAGTTGCGTCAGGATATCGACCGGATTGGAGACCACAAAAACGAGGGCGTCCTTGCGCAGGCCTGCCGTCTTGATCCCCGCGAGGATCTGCATGAAGAGCGAGACATTGCGGTTGATCAGGTCCAGACGCGATTCATCGGGCTTGCGGCGCAGGCCGGCCGTGATGAGGAACACATCGCTATCCGCAGCGCGCGCGTAATCGCCCGCGTAAATCCGCTGGTCGGCGCAGAAGGACGAACCATGGAGCAGGTCCAGCGCCTCGCCCTCGGCCATGGCCACATTGGCGTCCAAAAGTTGAATCTCAGAAACCACACCGCCGCATTGCAATGCGAACGCCGCGCAACTTCCCACCCGACCGCCGCCGCCAATAATGGTTACTTTCATACTCGTTTGATGTCTGGATTCCGCGTTGACCAAAAAACTAATAAACCGACCCTCAGCCCTTCATTTTCGCGACGAGCATGTCCGTGATCGTCTTCACCAATTGCTCCGCCTCGGCACTCGATTCCGCCGCGACCGGTTTTTCCGTGGGTATCTGGCAGTTTATGCCCGGATTCCACTCGCTGTTGTCGCAGAGCTCGCATTCCTTGAGGTCGAACCGGGGATCGACAAAGCCGAGCTTCTTTTTGATGGCGAGCAAATCCTGAAGGTGTTTCGAGCTGAAGCCACTCATCGGCTTGCCCAACTGCGACGCGATGACGATCGTGCGGCAGTAGGCCTCGATGATTTCCATCCGCCAGTAGGCCTCTTCCACGCTGTTATGGCTCCAGGCCACGACGCCGTGATTGGCCATCAAAATCGTGTTGTGCTTATCGACCAGTTCCGCGATGAGCTTGCCCATTTCCGGCGTGCCGGGAGTGCGATAGGGGGCGACCGCCACCGCGCAGAACACCTCGTACTCGGGCATCATGCAGGTCGGAGGTTCAATGCCTGCCACTGCAAAAGCCGAGGCGTGGGCCGGATGCGCGTGAACGCAGGCTTTGGCCTTGGGCTGGGCCTTCATGATCTGGAGATGCATGAGCACTTCGCTCGTGCGCGGCTTGACGCCGGCAAGCTGTTTGCCCTCCATGTCCACAAGGCACAGGTCCGCAGGCTTGAGCGCGCCCTTGGAAACGAGCGTGGGCGTGCAAAGAACCAGTTCGTCCGAGAGGCGGATCGAGATATTGCCGCCGTTGCCATCCACGTAATTGCGCTGCCACAAACGGTGACCGACGCCGCAGATCAATTCCTTGAGGGCGTGAACCTCGGGCGAGTTAAAATACTTTTCGAGCTCCGCCGCGGGAGCCGAGGCCTTGGGAATTGCGGAGGCTGGCGCTGGCGCACCGGATTCGGATTTGGCCTGGACAACCGGCTGGGACACCTTGCCGTTCTTCGAGTCGCGGATCAGATCGATGGCCGACGGCGTATAAATGGCGTCGGTCGGCAGGGAATCCAGATTGCCGCCTTTGCGGAGCAATTCTTCGACATCACGAGCGCTAATAAGAGTTTTCATTTAAATGGTGTGTAAAAAACCTGGTCAATAATGGCGGCATTGATTGCGTCAATCGGCGTCGGCTGGGGAAAGGGCATCGCCGCCTCCCGACCTTCAATGTAACCGATCGTATCGCCAACTCCGGCGCCCAGATCGTCATAGACGACCGGCGAAGGGTCCTTGCTCAATCCCGCGGGCGCAACTTCGCCCTGTTGAAAATGATCCCGTGTAAATGGGCTCACGAGAAACCAGCGCGCCCCCTTGAGAGCGGGGATCGTCTGGCTCAAGGTCACGCGGCCTATGACTTTTCCGAGTCTCATCGGGCCGCCCCTTTCGCTGCCGCTTCCACCTCGTCCACAATGGCGACAATCATCATGCGGGCGGGACTTTTGGGGTCTTTCACGGCAAGCCGCGCGGCCATGCCATCCGTCGAGACGAGCACCCGCTCATGCAAACCGGCGCCGAGGCCATCGATGGCCACCACGGGCGCGCCCTCCGGTTCTCCGCCCGGGCCAATCGGCTGGCAGATCAGAAAGCGCCAGCCCTGGAAACTGGAATGTTTCCGGGTGGCGGTCAGATTGCCTTCGACGCGGCAGAGGTTCATGGTTTGATTAAACGATCCGCAAATTATCCACCAACACGCATCGACGGGTGCGGGTGAAGGTGCGCGGCGTGCAAATGCCTTCGCCGGTGGTTGTGGCGATGGAGAAATTCGAGTAACCCTCGCCGCCGCTGCCCAGACCGGCCACACAAGCGCCGTTCTTGATGAACAACGTGGTGTCGAGCGCCTTGCCCATCGCCGTCATGTTCGAGACGTTGTGGGAATGAATGATCGCCGAGTGTTTGTAACCGTGCTCGGCCTTCTTCGCCGCGGCAATGCCTTCCTCGACACTGCGCACGCGCACGATGGGAACGAACGGCATCATTTGTTCCTCTTCAACAAAGAGGTGATTCGCGTCGGTTTCCGCAAAAAGCAACTGAGTCCCATCCGGAACGCGGGCTCCGGCAATGCGCGCCAGCACCGAGGCGTCCCTGCCGATCAATTGACGGCTGACCGCCGCATGACTGCAACCCCCACCCTGCCCTTCGGGGAAAACAAAGGCTTCCTTGGTCAACCGCTCCAACTGCTGCGCATTGATCCGGGCCGCGCCGTTTTTTTCCAGGGCGCTCATGAAGGCATCCGCCACTCCATCGAGAACGAAGACTTCCTTCTCACCGATGCAGAGCAAATTGTTATCGTAGGCCCCGCCCAAAATCACCGCACGGGCCGCTCTTTCGATCTCGGCGGTTTCGTCCACCAGCACGGGAGGATTGCCGGGACCGGCGCAGATGGCGCGCTTGCCTGTGGACATGGCCGCCTTGACCACGCCGGGGCCGCCGGTGACGCACAGCAGTTTGACATTCTCGTTCTTCGCAATGGCCTGGAAGGATTCGAGCGTCGGCTGCTCGATGACGCAAGCCAGGTTCTCGATGCCCAGTTCCCCGAAGATCGCCTCATTGAACACCCGGGCCGCCACCACCGCGCATTTGACCGCGCCGGGATGGGGATTGAACACCACGCTGTTACCCGCCGCCGCCATGCTGATGATATTGGCCGCCATGGTGGGAATGGAATGCGTGGAGGGCGTAACCGCGCCAATGACACCGAATGGAGCGTATTCCTCCAGCATGATCCCGTGATCCCCGCTCAACGCGTAAGGCTGCAAAAACTCGACGCCCGGCAACCCGCGCAGACCCGTGAGCTTCTCGATCTTATGGTCCAGACGACCGATATGCGTCTCTTCCAACTCGAGCTTGCCCCACACAGCGGAGTTCGCGAACGAAATTTCCTTCACCAACTCGATCACCTTGCGCCGGCCCGCCAGGCCCAATTTCGAAAGCTGGGCAAACGCGACCGCCGCCGCTTCGCACGCCTCACGGGCATCCTGGAACACGCCGAAATGCCGGACCGAAGAAACCGCGCGCGGCGCCGCAGGCGGGACGTTGCAGCCGCCATTACCACTGGCTGACGCGGCCTTGGCCTGGCCCAGGCGACCCAGCACCTGTTCCACCACTTCACGAATCAGAGTTTCGTTCACCACTGTTTGATTGCTCATAGACTAAATTATCAATGCATTTTTACCGGCGACACCCACTGGTTCCTCACACGCTGGTCCGGGCGCTGAAAATTTGTTTTCCCAGCACATCCACCTCGTCCACGATGCCGACAATGACGGCGTCCACGGGCGCTTCCTTGAGATTGGGCGCGAGGCGCGCCGAACTGCCCTGGCAGAAAAGCACCAGTTCCCCGATGCCCGCCCCCACGCTGTCCACCGCGACCACCGTGTTCACACCCGCCTTGAATTGGGTGGGGTTCTTGTCATCCACCAGTTGCGGGCGGATGATCAGGAGCTTGCGTCCGGCCAGACCGGCGTCCTTCTTGGTCGCCACCACTGAGCCTTCGACTTTGGCTAAAAACATAATGTTCCCGGTTGTTGGGGGTTTGTGAACCGCAGGCGGAGCCCTGCATGAACTGCAGAACTCCTCAAGACCTGGCCGGTTCGATCAAGACCGCCGTGTGTTATCCGCTGCATCGCCGGGGTGATTGAGCCTCCGGCGCCGCGGCATGAACCAAGCCAAATCCTACTTGCCGGCTTTTTTGGGCAGCACGACATCGACGTCCTGGTGAGGGCGGGCGATGACATGCACGCTGACGAGATCGCCGCCGATGGCCTTGACCGCCTGCGCGCCGGCATCCGTTGCGGCCTTGACGGCAGCCACGTCGCCAACCACCACGGCGGTAACGAGGGCGTTACCCACCTGGGTCATGGGTCCGGCCAATTCCACATTGGCGGCCTTGAGCATCGCGTCAGTTCCTTCCACCAGGGCCACAAGGCCGCGTGTTTCCAATAATCCAATTGCTTGATGTGCCATAAATCAGTTTTTACTAATGTTTTACTTGGGGTTGCTTGTCAAAAATCTTCTCACTTCACGGGCGATGACCAGCTCTTCGTTGGCCGGTATCACCATTACTTTTACGGGGGCGCCCGCGGGGCTGATCACCGCCTCGCGACCACGCACCTTGTTCAATTCCGGATCGATGCTCACGCCCAGCTTGTCCAGATCCGCGCAAATCGCCTGCCGCAAATCCGGGGCGTTCTCGCCTATGCCCGCGGTGAATGCCAGGGCGTCGATGCCATTGAGCTGCGCCATAAAAGCGCCGATCCAATGCCGGGCTTGATACACCAGGACATCCAGGGCCAGTTTCGCCGCGCCATTGCCCTGAGCCGCCTGGGCCTGTATGTCGCGAACGTCATTGAGTCCGCCGGAAAGGGCTTTAAGGCCCGACTCCTTGCACATTTGCCGTTCCGCCTCTTCTAGAGTCATGCCGGTGTGGCGCATGACAAAAGGCAGCGCGAAAGAATCCAGATCGCCCACCCGGTTGTTTTGGGGCAGGCCCGATTGCGGACTCATGCCCATGCTCGCTCCAACCGCAGTGCCGTTGAGGATGCCCACCACGGAGGAACTGCCGCCCAAATGGCAGGAGATCACCCGCAGATGGGGCGAACGCACCGGGCTTGTGCCGCCATTGACGTAGAGCTGACGCGCCCGTTCCGCAACATCCTCGCGCCCGAGCAATTCCGCAGTCCTCTCGGCAATGAATTTGTGGCTGGCCCCGTGGTAGCCCTGGCGGCGAACACCCATGGCATGCCAGTCTTCCGGCACCGCGTAACGCACCGCAGCCTCCGGCGCCCATTGATAGAACGCGTTCTCGAAAAGCCCCACCATCGGCGTCTCCGGCATCTTGAGACGGAACATCCGCACGCCGTTCACGTAGGGAGGATTGTGTGCCGGCGCCATCCCGTTGTACGCCTCCATCGCGGTCAGGACGTTGTCATCCATCCGCACGCAGCCCGTAATCCCACGGGCAATGATGGGCTTGAAACCCACCGCCGCCAGTTCCCGCTCGTGCGCAATCCACCCGCCCTGCTTCAACTCCGAAAGGCACGACTCGATGGCCGCGCCGTAATCCGTCACCCGCTCGAATCCGCCACGGCAGAGCATCCGCTCCCGACCGTCCGGAAAATCGAACAGCCGGTACTTCAGCGAGGTCGAACCGAGATTCGCAACGAGTATTTTCATGCCGCAAATGCGTCCAGTCCCAAAACGGACATCCAGCGATTAGCTCTGGAGCCACTTGCCCAGGCCCATGAGGTCGTCATGGGGGCGGGGAATCACCTGCACGCTGATCACCTGGCCCACCTGGGAGGCCGCCGCCGCACCCGCGTCCGTGGCCGCCTTGACCGCCGCGACGTCGCCGCGGAAAAACGCGGTCACATAGCCGCTGCCCACTTTTTCCCAGCCTGAGAAGGTGACATTCGCTGATTTCAAGGCCGCATCCGACGCTTCGATCAAAGCGCACAGACCCTTGGTTTCGATCATTCCGATTGCTTGTTGTGCCATAAAATTGGTTCCGTTCTTTTAAATCGTTTGTTTGTGTTCCCCACCGCGGACACCCCGGGCGTCCACTGGCGGAGCCTTTATTATTTGCCCGCCTTGGGGGCATCCATGAAAACCCTGAGCAGCTCTTCGTTGGGCCGCGCAATGATGTGGGAGCTGATCACCTCACCCACCTTGCCCGCCGCCTTCGCGCCCGCTTCCACGGCCGCCTTCACACTGCCCACATCGCCCTTGACCAGCACGGTGATCATACCGCCGCCGATGGGGATGGTTTTGACCAGGCTCACATTGGCCGCTTTGACCATCGCATCGCTGGCCTCCACGCTACCGATGTAGCCCTTGGTTTCGATCATTCCGATTGCATCGCTCATGATTTGTTCCTTCGTTTTGTATTAAATGGTTATTTGTCCAGGACCTGAAAATTCTTTACTTCACCAGTTCGCACGGCGTCTCGGGGCGAAGGTTGCACGCGTTGCCTTCATCCGTGTCAATATGGACCTCGAGCTTGAAGCTTTCATCCACGCGCACCAGCATCTCCTCCAGCGTTATACCGCAGGGGCCGCCGATCTTGAGCCGCATCGCCTCCCCTTTTTTCACACCGTAAAACGCCGCGTCCTGCGAGTTCATGTGAACATGGCGCATGGCGCGAATGACGCCCGTCTCCATCTCGAAAAAGCCTTCCGGCCCCATCAACATACACCCCGGGGTTCCGGCAATGTCGCCTGAAATGCGCAACGGAATCTCAAACCCAAGCGCAATCGCATCCGTGTAGGCCAATTCCACCTGATTAAGGGTGCGACAGGGACCTAATATGCGTAAATTGGAGATGACCCGGCTCCGAGGCCCGATCAATGTGATGGTTTCCTTCGCCGCGAATTGCCCATCCTGATAGAGCATCTTGTGGGGAGTGAGCGTGTGGCCCTTGCCAAACAGCGCCTCCACCGCCTGCGGGGTCAAATGGCAATGACGCGCGCTGACATTCACCACCAGGGCATTGGGGGCGGCTGCGGTGCGCGGGAGCGGTTTATTCAGACGCTCATAAACGACCTGACGCACCATGTGCTCGATCACAGCCCTCTGCGGCATTGCTTGAGTGGACGCCATATTTTGCTTTGTTGAGCTCCATTTGGCCAATATTTTGAAATATTGTCAAACTAATCTTGCAAATATTTTCAATATCTTCCAAATATGAGCATCATGCAGGCCGAAGAACGTCAATTGAGGATTGGGGAATTTCTCCAAAAAGTCGAATTTGCCTCGCTGGATGAGTTGGCCACGGTGGTCGATGCCTCGCCATCCACCATTCGCCGCGACCTCGCCGTGCTCGAAGCCAGCGGCCAGGCCCGACGCACCCACGGTGGTGCCCGCATCGTGGCGCCGCACTCGGACGAATTTGCCTTCGCCGCGCGCGACACACATCAATTATCGGAGAAGGAGGCCATTGGCCGCGCCTGCGCGGAGTTAATCGCGCCCAACCAAAGCGTCATTATCGACGCGGGCACCACGGTCTATCATGTGGCCCGCTACCTCGAATCCAAAAAGCCACAAATCATCACCAACTCCCTGCCCGTGGCCAATCTCTACGCCTCGGCCAACCAGGTGGAGATCATTCTCTCCGGTGGCGTGATCTATCCCCGACTCGGGGTATTGGTGGGTCCGTTGGCGGTGGAAGCCTTCTCCAAAATGCACGCGGACGTCGCGATTATGAGCGCCGGCGGCATTACTGCAGAAGGGGTGACCAATTCCCACGGACTTCTGATTGAGATACAGAAAGCGATGATTCATGCCGCACGGCGCGTGATTCTGTGCATCGATCACACCAAGTTTGGACGCCAATCCGTATCGTTTTTGAGCGATTTAACCCCTATTCAAGTAATCGTTACCGATAACAATGCCCCAGCGGACCTGGTGGCCGCGTTGCGCGGAAAAGGCATCGAAGTCATTCTTGCCCCAATGTGAAAACCACCCTGCTGCGGCTGGTGCTTGGACCCGATACGGTTCCAGTGGAGATTTCCCCATTGCCAGACTACAGTGAGATTGCATGAAGCATACGGGAATGGTTTATTTGGTCGGGGCCGGTCCGGGGGACACGGGGTTGCTCACGCTGCGCGGGGCCGAGGTGCTGCGGCGTGCCCAGGTGGTTCTCTACGACGGCCTGGTCAATCCCGCCCTGCTTCAATGGGCCGCGCCGGGCGCGGAGATCATTTACGGTGGTAAACACGACCGAACCCGTGCGGTTTCCCAGGAGGAACTCAACGCCACGCTGATCGCCAAGGCTTGCGAAGGCAAATGCGTGGTCCGGCTCAAAGCGGGCGATCCTTACGTATTCGCCCGGGGCGGCGAAGAGGCCATGCGTCTGGTGGAGGCGGGCATTCCCTTTGAAGTGATTCCCGGCGTCTCCTCCGTGGAGGCCGGTCCAAATTACGCCGGGATTCCCCTCACCCATCGCGATTTTTGCTCAAGCTACACCGTGATCACCGGACACGAAGACCCGGCGCGCATCGAGTCCCGTCTGAATTGGGAGGCATTGGGCGGCCTGACCGGCACCCTCGTCGTTCTCATGGGGCTCAAGCAACTCGAACGCATCACCGGCCTGCTCCAGGCCAATGGTCGCCCAGGAAACACCCCGGCGGCATTGATCCGCTGGGCCACCACCAGCCGCCAGGAGGTGATCGAAGGCACTCTCGAAACCATCGCCGCCCAGGCGGCCGAGGCCAAACTCTGCCCGCCCGTGGTTACCATCATTGGTGACGTGGTCAAACTCCGGTCCAAGCTCGACTGGTTCGGACACCGCACATTGATGGGTCAGCGCATCGTGGTCACGTTGTCGCGCGAACTGTCACCCGAACTCTGCGGCCTGCTTCGGGAACGCGGCGCAGAGGTTCTGGAGATTCCGGGCATGAAATGCAAACTGCCACCGGATTCGGAGCGGGTTCGCGAAACCATGTCGCGCCTTGATACCTATGACTGGATCATGTTCAGCAACCAGGTGAGCGTGGCGTTTTTCTTTAAACAATTCTTCCAATACAATCGCGACTGGCGCGACCTGGGCCATGCGCGCCTCTGCGCGTTTGGTCCCCTGACCGCCATCGAGCTGGAGAAGTTGAAACTGCGCGTGGACGCCATTCCCTCGGAACATCAAGGCCCGCCGATTCTCGAGGTGCTCGCACCATTTGGTGGAGCCAACGGCCGGCGCATCCTGCTGGCGCGGCCACTTGTTGTCGTGCCGGACATCCCTGATTGCCTCCGGGAGGCAGGCGCCATTGTCGATGACCTGCCGGTGCACGAATGCGTGGTGGATGACGAGGATCCGCGCGGCGATGCGGCGAGCTTCGCCAATACGGGCGCCGACTGGCTGACCTTTGCGGGCTACTTCGACCTGGATTACTTCCACCAACGATTCAACCTCCATGAGCTGCGGAGGAAATTCCCGCGTCTGCGCATCGCCACCATCGGCCCCAAAACCGCCGGGCTGGTCAACGACCTGGGCGTAAAAGTGGATATCGCCGCCCCGACCGCCAACATGGAATCCCTGGTTGAGGCTATTGAGAAGGCGGGACCGGCGTGAGTGGGCCTGTCCACGATTTCGCATGAGTCAATGGCATGAGCGTCGGAGTAGGTGCAGTGAATCCTCCCATCCGCAACGGCCACTCTGGTGAGTGCCGCAATGTAATTGAATCAGCCCGCCGTTCCTGACCGCCACGCTCCTTCGCCATCGCCATTCGGAAGTTTTGATGCAGTTGCAAAATCCTCGCGGAGGCATACCGTCCAAACATGACTACTTTAATCCAACGGAATTTTCGCCCTCTGCTCGGCGTTATCACCCTGGGCACTCTCCTACTTGCGGCCATTCCGGCTGGTGCCGCAGAAGTGAAATATCATTTGTTCAAGGAAATCCCCGTCGGCGCTGACGGGGGATGGGACTATCTCTCAGTCGATGCCGCGGCACGCCGCCTGTATGTATCACATGCGACGAAGGTGGTCGTCATCGATCTGGACAAAAACGAAGTCGTGGGCGAAGTCACCGACACTCCGGGCGTTCACGGTTTTGCCATCGCGCCCGAACTTCAGCGCGGGTTTGCCAGCAACGGCCAGGAGTCGAAGGCAAGCATCGTGGATCTGAAGACCTTGAAGACCCTCTCCAAAGTATCCACTGGCGCGAATCCGGACGCGATTCTCTACGAGCCGGGACAACAGGAGGTTTACACGTTCAACGGGCGCGGCAAGTCCGCGACAGTGTTTGAGGCGGCCACGGGCAAAGTGGTGGCGACGATTCCCTTGAGCGGCAAACCGGAATTCTCCACGACCGACACGAAGGCCGGACGGGTCTATGTGAACATCGAGGACAAGAACGAGGTTGCGGTCATCGACACAAAGACGCACCAGGTCGTGAACACCTGGCCCATTGCGCCGGGCGAAGAGGCCTCCGGCATGGCGATCGACGTGCCCAATCAGCGGCTGTTCATCGTGTGCGGCAATAAATTCATGGTGATGATGGACAACACGAATGGCAAGGTAGTCACCACGGTTCCCATCGGGGACGGCGCCGATGCCACCGCGTTCGATCCCGAAACGAAGCTGGCATTCAGCTCCAATGGCGAAGGCAATGTGACCATTGCCGAGGCGGCCACGCCCGACGAATTGAAGGTCGTGCAGACATTGACGACCGAACGCGGGGCGCGGACCATGACGCTCGACCCAAAAACGCACCGGATTTATCTCTCCTCCGCGAAGTTTGAACCAGCGCCTGAACAAGCCGCCGGGGGGCCGCGCCAACGTCCGAAGGCGGTTGTCGGCAGTTTCAAAGTGCTCGTGTACGAGCCGTAGGATTATCTATTTGAATGGGTGGTATCTGGCGGGGACGTGACCGCCTCCAAAGCGCGAGTCCGAGCGTAACTGCGCCGAGAATGATCAGCGAAATGAAAAACCATTTGGAGTTGATGCTCCAATGCGTACCGTCAGAGGAGTTTTTGGAATAGCTCAATTTGTACCGCGTGAGGCCGACATAGCCGATGACAATGGCCATGGCGGAGACGACGATTGCAGCCCAAAATCGCCGTGGCACCGCAGCGATGCTCCAACGCAATGCGAACAGGCATGCAATGACGCCCATGAGCCAGGCGGCTGCAGGAGCGGCGAAGATAAGATAAATTGGTGTGGGCATGGTTTTTACTAAATGGACCAAAACCTGGGGGTTCGGCTCATTCGCGCGGCTTCATAGTGCATGTTGCATGACAGACCAGTGGGTTTGAATAATGCGCCATTCCCCCTCTGCCCGTCGATACACTTCCGTACAGTTCCAACGGCTCGATCCGCCCTGGGCGTAACCGACGAAATTAAAGGTGAGCACGGCGGCGTCACCGCACAACTGCACCTTGGGATTGAGCAATTCGTAACGTTCCAGGAAAACCTTCCCTCGCACCGGACCATAGTGGGCAGTCAACGCGTCGAGCCCGTCCAGACGCCGCTCCAGGGTGTTATCGAAATAAACCACATCAGGCGCGCAAATCTCCAGAAATCCCGATGGATCGCCATTGCCCCACCGGTCGAGCGCCGCGCGTTCCATCCCCAGAATCACCTCTTCGTCTTTAAGCATATGCTTTGGCTCAGCGGCCACTGTCACCCGTTATTGTTAAGCGGGTTGTATTCGGACTCTCTCATGATCCTTTATCCGCACAACAGTGACTCAAAGTTCTCCTGAAGTCGGCTTGCGGACGTGTTCCAGTGATTTGCGATCACAAGCGCCAAATTCTCTGTAATTCTTCCGTGCCTGAGTCAGGCTGAGGTCAGAATTAGGGCCGCCGCGCACAGCATCGGCATCGTGGTCATCCTGCCCGTCGTCCTCCCAAAAACAAACCGGGCAAATCTCAAAGCTTCCTCGCTGATCCAACGTCCGACAACCGCAGCATGGACAACAATAGGGGCTGCCTTCACCTACCCGCCCCTTAGTGACATTTTTAAAAGTCATGCCGTGGTGCATGATCGAACGTTGATTACTCCCCCGCAGGCGCTGGCCAATAACAATAGAATATGCGAACGGTCTCCGGTGAAGTATTGCACACCGTTATCCACAAAGACCCAGTCATAGATCGACCGTGCAAGGCACGCTGCGACCAAGGCCCATACGAGAAACTTCAGGAGATACGACTTCAGCATTGATGTGGGTCCTTTCACCATTAAAGACCCGTCATTACTGAATTAGAAAGGACACATTCACATTCGCCGAAACACTGATCTGTCCCACTGAGAAAGTGGCGCCGGCTTCTCCTGCGCCGCCACCGTAAGATTGGGAGGCATTCTGCATGGCGTTTGCACCACCTCCTCCTCCGAATCCCCAGGCGTTTTGCGGTGACCAGCCGGTCCACCCGCTCCAATCATTGACGTTGATGCTAAAAGGTTTTCCCACCTTTACGCCAAGCTCCGAGGCCATGGCGTCTGCTTTCTCCTTTGCAGCCTGAATGGCCATCGCCCTGGCTTTGTCCTTGTGTTTGCGCAATTCAGTGGTCCGAAAGTCGATATGGTGAACGTGATTCACCCCATTATCGATCAGGCCGCTTAACACCATGTCGAAATGGCTGATGTCGGTCAGCTTGACGCCAATATTCTTGCGCACCAGATAATAGGTGGGTTCGACCAATGATTTTTGCCTGTCGAATCCAGGTATGGGCAGGCCGGTTCGCGGATCAACGCCCGCGTTCGGATCGTAAACCGGCTCAATGTTGATGTAATCCGTCTGAATGTCCTTGTCCTTCACGCCATTTTTCTTGAGGAACTCCAGTGCCTTGGAAACCCGTTGATCGTTTTGCCGCTTGGCCTCATCCAAACGCTCATGACGGGTTTCCACGCCCGCGTTTATGTCCACTTCATCCGGCGTGACTTTCACTTCTGCGGATCCGGAGACATTGATCTGTGGATGGTCCTGCAGCGACTGTGCGGCTGCGGACAGCAAAGGGAGCGTCAACAATCCGATGACCAGCAGAATTCGTGTATTCATGGCATGCGTGTAATGATCGTTATCATACGGCGATGGATGCTTTTCTGCCACCTAATAACGCCATTTCGAAAACCATCTGAAAGCAATCCGCATCCGTGAATCCAATCTGCCGGTGAAAGGCCGCTCAGTAGTTTTCCTCCATCTGTTCAAAATAAGCCTGGGGATGCTGGCAGGCGGGGCATTTGTCGGGTGCATTCGTGCCTTCATGCACATAGCCGCAATTACGGCATTGCCACTTAACCTTGGTTTCCCTGGAGAAAACCTGCTTCGCTTCGAGATTCTTCAGGATCTTCAAATACCGTTTTTCGTGCTCGGCCTCCACTTTGGCAATCAATTTGAACGCAACCGACACCTCAATAAAACCTTCAGCCCTGGCAACTTCTGAGGCCTCCGCGTAGAGCTTCGTCCATTCCTCGTTTTCGCCGCCTGCGGCCGCTTTCAGGTTTTCGGCGGTCGTGCCAATCCTGCCCGCAGGATAACCGGCCGTGATCTCCAACTCGCCGCCTTCCAGGAATTTGAAAAAACGTTTCGCATGTTCCTTTTCCTGATCGGCGGTTTTTTGGAAAATGGCGGCAATCTGCTCGTAGCCTTCCTTCTTCGCCACACTCGCGAAAAACTCGTAACGATTTCTCGCCTGCGATTCCCCCGCAAATGATTTCAAGAGGTTTTGTTCCGTGCGTGTTCCTTTGAGACTTTTTTCCATAAGTTCGATAATTGAGGTTAAGTGTGAGTATTAAGATTGTTTTGTGAAATCGGTTTTGGCGGCGCCGCAAACCGGGCAGACCCAGTTTTCCGGCAAATCTTCAAACCGTGTGCCAGCCGGAATGCCGGCGTCCGGGTCACCTTCGGCCGGATCGTAAACATGGCCGCAGGCGGCACAGACGTATTTGTCGGGCTTCGAATCGGTCTTGGCGACCGGTTCAGGTTTGGCGGGTTCAAGGTAGGTGGGGGCGTTTTTCGGCGCCCTGCCTTTCTTGACATCCCGGTAATAAGCGTACGTAAGGGGCGGCTGGGGGTTATCGGTTACATCGCCATCCACCACTTCCCCCACGAAGAGCAGGTGTGTGCCGACATCAATGGTCTGCACCACTTTGCATTCAAACCATGCGAGCGCATCCTCCAGGAGAATTGGCGCGCCGGTCTGGCCTGTTCGATGACGCACTGCGGCGAATTTATCGACCGTCCGGCCTGATTGGTAACCGAAAAGGCCGATCAATTCCGCCTTGGTGTCCTGGGCGAGAATCGAAAGCGCAAAGACCTGGCTCTGACCGATCAGTCCGCAAGTGTGGTTGTCCTTGTTGCAGGCGACGGCAAACCGGGCGGGTTTCGCAGTGACTTGAAAAGCGGTGTTTGCAATATAGCCGTTGAGTTGGCCACCACTGGCGGAACTGACGACGTAAAGCCCGTAGCTAACCTTGTAAAACGCCTCGTGGTTCATTGGATTCCATGTTTGCGGCAGGAGACTTTTCCTCCGGCATGGAAAGGGCTCCATTCCGTTCGCCTGTCAATCGCTTTTGACATAAGTTGTTTTTATACCAACCCAATCATCATGGCAACTTTAAAGGCCGGATAATAGGGCGCAAAAAAACGCGTTCAGAGCGCGCTTGACGCTGGCCCCCTCGTTTTCTAGGCTAACCAACTCGAAATGGAGCGTCGCGAACCGGCGCGCGACTCAAGAGTGTATCCGGCAGGATGATTTGAAAGGATAAAAGTGAATGTAACGGTTGAGAATCTGGGCCCCTGTAAAAAATTGGTGCGGGTGGAAGTTGATGCCGCCGCTGTCGCTGCCGCCTTGGACAAGGCCACGACGGAAGTCCAGCGGTTTGCCCAAATCCAGGGTTTCCGGCCGGGCAAAGCCCCCCGCGACCGGGTGGCAAAGATGTTCGCCAAAGACATTGAAAAAGAGGCCAAGAACAAACTTCTGTCCGACGCCTATCGCGAGGCGCTTAAGCAGGAAAAGCTTAATGTGGTCGGCTATCCCGATATCGAAGAAATCCAGTTCAGCCGCGAGCAGGGATATCAATTCGCCGCCACAGTCGAGCTGGCGCCCGAATTCGAGCTGCCTGAATACAAGGGTCTGACGGTCAAGGCCCCCTCCGTTGTCGTCACGCAGGCGGATGTGGACCGGGCATTGGTGGTCCTGCGCGAGCAGCGCGCGTCGTTCAACGATGTGGATCGCGCCGCGGGCAAGGGTGATTTCCTGGTGGTCAATTACACCGGCACCAGCGACGGCAAGCCGCTCACCGAACTGGCTCCCACGGCCAAAGGGCTTTCCGAGCGCAAGGATTTCTGGCTGCGCCTGGAAACGGATTCCTTCCTGCCCGGCTTCACCGAGCAGTTGGATGGAATGAAGGCGGGTGAAAAACGCACCGTCACGGTTGATTTTCCGGCGGAATTTGTCGAACCCGCCCTGGCCGGCAAAAAGGCTGTCTTCGAAGTGGAAGCCACGAAGGTCAAGGAATCCGTGCTGCCGCCGCAGGATGACGCGCTGGCAAAAATCTACGGCGCCGAGAACCTCGAAAAGCTGATCGAGGGCGTTCGTCATGATCTGGGCGAGGAACTCAAACGGAAACAGACCGTCAGCATTCGCAACCAGATTGTTGCGGCGTTGACCAGCAAGCTGACCTGCGAACTGCCCGAGTCCATGGTGCTGGAAGAGACCCGCAAGGTCGTCTATGACATCGTCCGGGAAAATCAGACCCGCGGCGTGGCCCGGGAATTGATCGACGAGAAGAAGGATGAAATTTACAACGTGGCCAGTGTGAATGCCAAGGAACGGGTCAAAACCGCCTTTGTGCTCATGCGCATTGCCGAGATCGAGAAAATCACCACCAACAACGAGGAAATGACGCGCCGCATCATCGCGCTGGCCTCCCAGGCCCAGATGCGCCCCGAGTTGTTCGTGAAAAAATTGCGGGAACGCAACGCCTTGGGCGCCATCGAGGAGCAGGTCGTGACCGCCAAGGTGCTGGACTTCCTCCAATTGCACGCCAAAGTCGAGGAAGAGACCGGATCGGCCCCGGCGGCATAATCATATTTGCACTCAAACCGGGGGCGTCCTTGCGGGCGGCCCCGGTTTTTTGTTTTTAGACTTTCGTTCCGTTTCTGCCATATTAAGCCCTATGTCTTTTGAAGATTTGCCGGGATACTTCTCCACTCTGGAAGGGTTCGAGGAGTATTTCGCCACAGGCATTCCGATACTGATGTATCATAAGATCGGCGCGCGGCCCGCGGGAGCGCGCCTGAAGGGTTTGTACCTGGGCGCCACTCGATTCGATCAGCAACTGGCCGAATTAAAGGAGGCGGGATATTCCACCCCATCACTGGGACGCATTGTCAGCGGCCTGGCTCCCGCCCGCTCAATGGCCCTGACTTTCGACGATGGGTTCAGCAGCGTGTTCGATAACGCCCTGGAGATTCTCAACCGCCGCAAGCTTCAGGCCGTCCTTTTTTTGGTCGCCAATTTAATCGGCAAAAACAACGAATGGGATCTGCGCGACGGCGAGGTGATCGAACCGCTCATGGACGCCGCCCAGGTGCGGACCTGGCTGGCGGCCGGCCACGAAATTGGCTCGCATACGCTCACGCACGCCCGGCTTTCCCGATTGTCCCTCCGCGACGCCCAGGAGGAAATTTCCGCCAGCAAAAAACGGCTGGAGGATTTGTTCGACGTGCCCATTCAGCACTTCTGCTATCCCTATGGCGAGTATGACGAGCATGTGCGCAACCTGGTGATGGAAGCCGGTTATCAGACCGCCTGCACAACCGAGTTTGGCATCAACACGCCCGCCTCGCATCCCCTGAGCCTCAAGCGCATCACCGCCCGCTATCCCTCGCGCAATCTGAAAACGATTGCGCGCAAAATCACCACCATCAAGAACCGGATGCTCAACGGCCAGTAAGGAAGCCGACGGTGCTGACCTGCGCTGACGTCACGGCCTCAGGTATTTGGCCACCGCCTCCGTACGGGAGCAGACATGGAGTTTCTCGTAAATGCGGCGGATGTAAGTGCGAATGGTATCGATGCTCACGCCCAGTTGATCGCTGATTTGTTTATAAGCCCGCCCCTGGGCCAGGCATTCGAGGACTTCCCGTTCTCGCGGCGAGAGATTCGCTTTTTGTGGGATGGAGGCTTGTTGGGCTTGAAACGAGCTGACGACCTTGCGCGCGATGGGGCCGGACATTGGCGATCCGCCCGCATGCACCTCGCGAATGGCCTCCAAAAGCTTCGGTGGATTCACCCGTTTTAACAGATAACCGCTGGCGCCCGCCGCCAGGGCGTTGAAGATTTGTTCCGTGTCGTCAAAGACCGTCAGCATCAGAATTTGAATGGCCGGGGCTGCGGTCTTGAGTCGGCGCGCGCATTCGATGCCGCTCATGCCCTCGAGGTTGATGTCCATGAGCACCACGTCGGGCTTGTCCTGCGCCAGATGCTCAAGGGCCTCCTCGGCGCTGGCATACTGGCTGACACACTGGAACCCGCGTGAAGCGCCGATATACTGCGTGATGCTCTCGCGCAGGCCTGCGTCGTCTTCGACAATCGATATGGAGATGGTCATGTCAATTTAATGCGATGCGCCGGGCCGGAACAAAAACATCCATCGCCGGTTCAATGCAGGTTGTCAAATCTTCCCTTCTCGTTACCCTGTGGAAGGGGAATCGTCAACCGCACGCTCACCCCCCTGCCCGGCTGGCTCTCAATGGCGCATTCGCCGCCGATATCCGTGACGCGCTGGCGCATATTGTGCAAACCGTTGGAGATGCGTGTTCCGTGCATCGTGCCCGCCCGTTTAAAAGTGCCGTCAGCGCTCTTTTCCAGAATAAAACCCGCGCCATCATCGGTCACCATCACGCAAAACGCATTGGGCGGCAGGCTCATTTCCACGCGAACCCGTGAAGCGCCCGAATGTTTGAGCGCGTTGTTCAACGCCTCCTCGAAGGTCAGGAAGACGTTGTGGCGGCATTCGGCATTCAGCGGACAGGCGGGCAGATGGGCGGGCAGTTCGAGTTCGCAATGGATGGCCGTCCCTTGAAAATACTCTGTGGCGTATTGGCCTAAATACGAGGCCAGGCCTTCGAGTGTGTCATTGCGCGGATTCACGGCCCACACGATTTCGTCAAGGTTCTTGAGCAGCTCGCGCGAGGTCAGGGCAATGGAATCGATTTGTTGTTTAAGCTGGGGCATCGGTTCGGCCTGCGCCTTGGCCATCTCGCTCAGGAAGGAGATGCGGGTGAGTTTGGAGCCGATTTCATCATGCATGTCCTGGGCAATGCGCGTGCGTTCCTTCTCCATGGCGCGCTGGTGCTCAGCCCGGCGCAGGTGCCGGCGCAGGCGTCGCAGCAACACCAGCCGGATGCCCCCGGTAATCGCACCGATGAACGCAATGCCACTCAGGCCCAAAAACCACCAGGTCCGCCAGAACGGCGTCAACACCTCCAGCAGAACCTCCACGCCCGCTTCATTCCAAGCCCCGTCGTTATTGCACGCGGTGGCCTTGAAAGCATAAGCTCCCGACACCAGTTTTCCGTAGCGGGCCTGGCGCGCCGCCCCGCCATCCACCCAGTCCGGGTCGAAGCCTTCGAGCCGGTATTTGAAGCGCACTTTTTCCGGCGCCATGAAGCTCGGCGCGGCGAATTGAAATTCGATGTTCCGGCAGTCGGGGGGGATTCTCAGGAACGGTGTCGCCGGCTTGTCGTGTTCCGCATCGACCTGGATTTGGAGCTGGCTCAGGAGCGGCCGCGCGGAGGCATCCCACGCGACCTGCCCGTTGACGCGTATGGTTTCGAGGATGACCGGCGGAGGCTGCTGGTTGAAAACAAGCTGTGTGGGATTAACGACCACGAGTGCCGACTCGGTCGCGAACCAAAGTCTGCCGTTGGGCGATTTACGGGCCGCCTTCCACCCGTTTCCCCGCGGGCTGGCGGGCAGTCCATCCTCCGGCCCGTAAAGCAGGCAGCGGATGGGCGCCTGGCGGTGAACCCATTCATCGGCCACGGACTTTGGAATCTGCGCGATGCCTTCGGGCACACCCAGCCAGAGATTACCGGAATCGTCCTCCAGGATTTGTGAAACCCGATCCGAAGGCAAACCGTTGAGCGTGGTGCAGAAACGCGCTTGCCCGCCGACGATCAAGCCCAGTCCCCGGCCTTCGGTGCCCACCCACAAGCGGCCCTCGCGGTCTTTGCAAAGAGCCGCCACCCGGACGCCCCCGAACACAGGCGGCGAAACACCGGTTTTCCCGCACTTCAAAACGCCGCCCCCATCGGTGCCCGCCCAAACCGCGCCGTTCGTATCCGCCAGGAGACAGAGAATGGCCTGGCCCGGCAGTCCATCCCTGCGACCAAAGGTCGCAAACTGCCGTCCATCCCAGCTCTGCAACGGCCCGCCCTGCGTCCCGATCCACAAAACCCCCGATGAATCCTCGCACAACGCCGTGACTTGCGGATCGGCCAGTCCGTTGGCCATCGTATAAAGGGCCATTTTATCCTCTTTAATCTGCGCCAGACCGATCCCCCAGATTCCAGCCCACACCCGGCCGTCCTCGCCGCCCAGAAGACAGCGGATATGCGATTCGGGATCGAAACCGTTGATCTGGCGCGCCTGTTCGAAATGCCCCTCCGGCCCCTGCCACAACCCGCCGTCCTCAAACCCGACCCAGGTCCGCTCCTGCGGGCCCTGGGCCAGCGCCCGAAAATGGCGATCCGGCAGCCCGGATTCGGTTCCAGCCACATGCACGCGACGCGGCTTCAAACGCGACAAGCCTTCCCCGGACGACCCCACCCAGAGGTCTCCCTCGCGATCCTGGAAGATGGCGCGGATGTCGTTGGCCAATTGCCCTTCCTGCACGGGGGCGGCTTCGAACCGCCCGTCGTGAAATAAAAACAGGCCGCGTCCGCTGGTTCCGATCCACAGGTCCCCTTCCTGACCCTCGAAAATGGTCCACACGCGCGAGGAGGATGGATCGCTGGATTTGAAATAATTAAAGCGTTTGCCCTGACCAACATTGAGTAAAAAAGTGTCGCCATAGGCCCAAAGATTGCCGGCGCGATCCTCATAAACGCCCAGGTATTCGGCGTTGCGGCCCTGGTTATTATCCTTGTATTCGAACGGCACCACGCGCCCGTTCCGGAACTGGCAGACGCCGGTGCGAATGGTGATCCAGAGGTTGCCGCTACGCCCGGCGTGAATGCCTGAAATGAAATCGTGCGGCAGCGCCTCCGGCCCGGCATAGCTCGAAATGACTCCGTCCTTGAAATGATTCAAGCCTGCGGGCGTGCCCATCCAGATCCCTCCAAAGGTATCCTCCGCCAGACAGGTGATGGTGTTATCCAGCAAACCCTGGGTCTTGGTGAAATGCACATAGCCGCCGGCTTGCCGGCAGAGCAGACCCGCATCCTGCGTCCCGATCCATAACCGGCCGGATCGATCCTCGCACAGCGCGGTGATCCGCACGCCCTTGAATTCAGCCGACAGCGGCGTTGTGAAACGAACCCCGTCAAACCGCGCCAGGCCTCCAGCCGTCCCCAACCACAAGTAACCATCACGGGTTTGCAGAATGGCATTGATGGTGTTATCCGGCAGGCCGTTGTCCGTTCGCCAGGTTTCCACCCAGTATTCCGCGCTCGAACTGGAAACCGGAGTCGGCGGCGTGCTCATCGGGGGCGGACCCTCCTGAATCACAAGCGGCGCCTGTTCCGCCGCCACCGAATCACCGATGCACAAACACAGTGCCAGAACTCCGGCCAATAAGGGACCCCGAACGGACCTTGCGCCACCCTGTAGGCCCGGTGCCCTCACCGGGCGTTCGGCATAATCCACAACCCCTCCAATGCGATCTTGATTGAAATTATAAGGATGGCCCATCTGGCGCCCCTCCATTTTTGCTGCCTTCGAGCGTCGAGGATGCATCCACACCCGATTGGCCATCCTCGATGCAATCTGAAGGTTCCATCAATAAACCCGTCTCAAATAACGGTGGCGTCCCCGCAACCAATTGTGGTCCCACATTCGCATCGTAATAAATCTCACCGCCGTATGACCATTGTTCCGGTCGGGCCACCAAGCCGTAACGCACAGGATTCAAACATATGTATTCCCATTTCCGTTGTTCGCTTTCGACGGAGCGGAATTTGTGGTCGTGGAATCCTTCCTGCCAACGCCAGACGGTTTGGTCGCGGGTAAATTCGTGGACGTCATTGACTCCTGATGAAGTTTCGCCGGGTGAGGGCACCCGGCCTACATTGTTCGCATTCGTTGGCCTCGGACATCCAACATCTGCCAACGCTCCACCCTGTAGGCCCGGTGCCCCCACCGGGCGTTCCGGGGAATTGCCCTGTCGAATATCTCGCCGTTCCAATCCGCGCACCACAACTTTCAACGCCTTTATCCATTGGCCCAACCGCACCGCCGCCGGGCTTTGGTGGGCAATCAAATGAAGGTGATCCGGCATCAATACGAACCGTCGTGGATACCATCCATAACGCATTGGGGAATCGACGAGAAAATCGGTCAATCGTCCAAACGTGTCTGAATTAGCCAGAGCATGGGCGCGACCTTCCACACAAATGGTCAGAAAATACGAAATATTGCCATCACGATCAGGCCAGACGCGGTGGAGTCGTCGAAGTCGGCGGGGCAATGGCTCGGAGAGAGCGCCGGGTGAGGGCACCCGGCCTACAACATTCGCGAACGCTGGCCCCACATCTGCCAACGCGCCGGTTGAGGGCACCCGGCAGTCATTATCGGATTCTTCGCACATGGTGATAATTCCTTATAACCGATGGCCGATTTTTACGCTATTTAAACCAATGGGCGAAATCGAAATTGAAGATCAACTCAATGCCCGCCAGGAAGGTGAACAAATAGATCAACTGGGTGAAAACGCCTTCGGAAAACTTCCGGTTCAACCACACCCCCAGCCAAACACCGACCGGGATGATCGGCAGGAATTCCAGGCTCGTGATCAGGGTTTCCCGCGTGACGATTCCGTGGCCCACAAAAAAGGGCATCTTGATCCAGTTCACCCAGGTGAACACGAGCACGTTGGTGCCCACAAATATTTCCTTGGGGAGCTTTTGCGGGATCAAGAACACGCTCACCACCGGTCCGGCCCCGTGGGCAATGCTGGATGTGAATCCGGCCCCGATCCCGCAGGGAATGCCCAGACCGTGACCGGGTTTGAACACGCCCTCGGCGCGGAATATGTATTCTTTGAAGAACTGAAACAGGACGAACGCCACCGCCAGGATGCCGATTGACAGGTTCAGGTTACGCGCGGAAATCTGGCCGATGAATTGCACCCCGATCAACACGCCCACCACCACTCCGGGCACAAGATATAGCAGGTTGCGCCGGTCCCATTTGCCCCAGTAATGGTAAAGCGAAAACACGTCCCCCGCGCACAGCAGCGGCAGGAGAACGCCGATGGCCACTTTGGCGTCAAAGGCCAGCACGCACAACGGGGTCACCAGCATGCCCAGGCCGCCACCAAAGCCCGCCTTGGACAATCCGATGAACAACACCGCCAACGCGGCCAACGCTATTGCGCCATAATCATGCACCCGTCACGTTTAGGGTGCGCCCGGCCCGGTGTCACTTCAATTCAAGCGCCCGCTCCATGCGCCGCCAGAGGTCCCCGGGATCCTCCAGGCCGGTGGATATGCGGATCAAATTCCGGGGAACACCGCAGGCTTCGGCCCAGTTCAATTCGTTGTAATGGGCCAGCAGCGTGAAGGGGCAGGCCAGCGTGAATATCGTGCCCAGGCTCGGCCCTTTGCAAACATCCATGGCATCGAAAATCCGCGGCGACGTCTCGGCGGCATTGCGGGGCAGGAAGGCCAGCAGCGCGCCATAGCCGCCATCCGGCCGACGCAGCGCCTCGTAAGCGTCCGCGCATTCCCATTTCGGATACCACACCCGCTCAATGTTGGGATGCGCCCGCAGCTTTTCCGCCAGGAACAGGCCATTGGCGTTATGACGGCGCATGCGCTCCGGAAAACCGCGCGCCTGGTCCGCAAGCACCCGGGCGTCCGCGCCCCACAGCAATTCCTCGTGCCCCGCGCGCAGGATCGGCTTGAGCTCGCGGAAAAACGGGGAGGCGGGATTGCAGATGAGCGCCCCACCCATCACGTCGCAGGTGCCCGAGATGAATTTCGTCAGGCTCGTCGCAATCAGCGCGGCATGGGGACGCGTGTCGATATTCAACGGCGTGGCCACCACGTCGTCGATCACCAGCGGCACCCGATGCTCGCGCAACATGGGCGTGATGGCCGGTATGTCGGCGGAACCAAGCAGCGGATTGCCGGGAATTTCGCAAAAACAGGCCGCCACGGAATGCGCCGTGATCAACTGTTTCAAATCCTGCGGAATGGTTGGCAGGTTGTGAAGCAAATGCGCCCCAAAACCGAATTTCTGCTGCAGCTTCAAGGTGTCCGCGTATGGAAATCCCAGTTGCGCCGTGGGCCGTCCGGGCCGCCAGGTATTGACCGCGCGCAGGGCCGCATAATGCGCCGCCATCCCCGAGGGCGTCAAAAACACGTCGTCAGGATTGCAGTCATACAGCCCCGCCAACTGCCACCGCACCGAATCCCGCGCATCCCTGGCATCGGAATCCTGCGGGCGTCCCTCCAGCAGTGCCTCCGCGTGGCGGCTGGAGACAATCAGGCCCGTCTGTTGCCAGAAGGACCGCAGCGCCACCGCCCCGGCCTCCGTGGTGCTTGTCCCCCGGATGCCACCGACCACCACAACCCGCGCCGGTTCTCCAGTGGCCCGTTCAATATAGGCCACGCACAATTTCGCAACGCGCTCCGAGGGAAAAGGCAGACAGTGCGGACCTGCATCGAGACGCTGGATCAACGCCTGCACCAGCGGATGATAAACAAACCGGGGATAACCGATTTTGATGTGCGACCAGACCTCCGATTTATGCTCTTCGTAGCCGACCACATCGCTCCACCGGGGCAGCGACATCGACACGGCGTGAGTGGATTCGGGCAACGCGTGTCCCAGGGTCTCGCCCGTGGACAGTGGATGTTGGATCAAATCTTGTGCGTTCATGCCTTCACCCCTTCCAGCGCCTGTTCGATA
The DNA here is from genome assembly GCA_963664225.1 of Verrucomicrobiia bacterium. Taxonomy (GTDB): domain Bacteria; phylum Verrucomicrobiota; class Verrucomicrobiia; order Limisphaerales; family UBA1319. The sequence continues at coordinate 3,403,393 of OY760937.1, read as the reverse complement.
TCCGCCCGCAAATCCTCGAAATCCTCTATCCCAACGGAAAACCGCAGCAACCCGTCCGTGATTCCCACTTTCCTCCGCACTTCAGCCGGCACGGAGGCGTGCGTCATGGTCGCCGGATGACAGATCAAACTCTCCACACCACCCAGGCTCTCGGCCAAAGTGAATAATTTCAAGCGCCGACAAAACTCCAGCGCCGCCTCGATGGAACAATCCAGTTCCGCCGTGAAAAGTCCCGACCCTCCCGACATCTGCCGTTTCGCCAATGCATGCTGCGGATGACTGGCCAGGAAGGGATGCCGCACCTGGCCCACCCCCGTCTGCGTCTCCAGCCACTGGGCCAACCGTAGCGCGTTGTCGCAATGCCGTTCCATGCGCAAGGCCAGCGTTCGCTGCCCGCGCGTGGTCAGCCACGCATCGAATGGACCCGGTTGCAGCCCCAGCGCTTTTTGAGCGAACACCATCCGGTCGTGCCAATCGGCGCTGTCGGTCGCCACAACGCCGCCCAGGCAATCGCTGTGGCCATTTATATACTTGGTGGTCGAACTGAGCGAAAGCGTCGCGCCCAGCTCCAGCGGACGTTGCAGATAGGGCGAGGCGAAGGTGTTGTCCACAAGGGTCTCCACTGCCGCTTTCCTGGCCACTTCGGCGATGCCGGCAATATCGATAATCTTCAAAAGCGGGTTCGTCGGGCTCTCCAGCCACACCAATGTCGGATGCTCCCGCGCGATCAACTCCCAGTTGTCCTTCTTTGAAAGATCGGCGTAAAGAACGCGCAAGCCGAACTTGGCGAACACGCGCTCGAACATCCGATAGGTGCAGCCGTAGAGATTCTCCTCGGCCAGGATCAGGTCGCCGCTCTTGAGACTGGATACCACAGCCGTGATGGCGGAAACGCCGCTGGCAAAACAGGTTGCAAAACGCGCCCCTTCCCACGACGCCATGCACTCATCGAGAATCCTGAAATTGGGATTCCCCGAACGTGTGTAGTCGAATCCATCGGCATTGCCGCTCTCGAAGGTCGAGGTCAGGTACACCGGGGGCATCACGGCGCCCGTGTTTCCCTCGAAACCGTGGCCCGCATGCACCGCCCGTGTGGAAAACCCACTCAATCCACCATTGCCCTTTTTATCCAATCGCCTTTGCGTCATCGTCCGGCCATTATACCCTCATTTGGATAAAACGACAGGGGGATTTTAAGAACGTCTTAAGCTTTCAGATCCGCCGGTCCGTTTAGCACTTCGCGTAATTTTTGAGCCAGCGCGGACGGCGTGAACGGTTTCTGCAGCAGCGCCACGCCTTTGTCCAACACGCCTTGGTGGACGATGGCATTTGAAGTGAATGCGGAGGTGTAAAGAACCCGCGTGTCTGGACTCGACATTTTCAAACGATCAGCCAGCTCCTTGCCGGTCATGTGCGGCATGACGACATCCGTGAATAACAAATCGATGTGTCCGCCGCCGTGCTGCAGCTTCAGTCTCAAGGCTTCGATGCCATCGGCTGCCGCCAAAACTTTGTAACCCAAGCGTATTAACAGGGTCGTCGCCATTTCCCGCAATGCTCGATCATCCTCCACCAGCAGAATGGTTTCCGTTCCGCGCGGCAAATCCGAGTCAAGACGCGGCAGGCGATTGTTCGGCTTCTGTCCGACTTGCGGGAGATATATTTTGAAAATCGTGCCCCGCCCCGGCTCGCTATAAACGCTGATGTGCCCGCCGCTTTGTTTGATAATGCCATAGCAGGTGGACAGCCCCAATCCGGTGCCCTGTCCAACATCTTTTGTTGAAAAAAACGGCTCGAAAAGGTGTTTTTTTGTCTCGGCGCTCATGCCCGTGCCGGTGTCTGTGATGGCCAGCATCGCATAGTCTCCTGGTTTTAATTCGGGATACCGGCCCACGGTCTCCGGATCGAATGAGACGTTGGCGGTTTCCAACGTGAGTTTGCCGCCGGTGGGCATGGCATCGCGCGCGTTGATTGCCAGGTTCATGATCACTTGCTCAATTTGTCCGGCATCCACCTCCACCGCATGCAGGTCTGCAGCCGGAACAATATGCACATCCACATCTTTCCCCAAGAAATGGTGCAACATACGGGAAATGTCCGCGATGACCCGATTCAGATCGAGGATCTCCGGTCGGAGCATTTGCTTGCGGCCGTAGGCCAGGAGCTGCTGGGTCACTGAGGCGGCCCGACGGGCCGCTTCGCAGATTTCGGTGGCATTTTTCATCAACGGGCTCCCGGCGGGAAGGTCTTCCAGAAGCAATTCGCTCTGGCCGATGATGGCCGTCAGAATGCTGTTAAACTCGTGGGCGACACCGCCAGCCAGCTTGCCCACGGTTTCCATCTTCTGGGATTGGAGCACTCGGGTTTCGAGCTGTTTGCGCTCCGTAATGTCCTGGTTGGCGCCATGGATCTGAATGGTCCGCCCTGCGGCATCTTTGGTAATCGAAATGTTTACGAGCACATATCGAATCGTGCCGTCCCGGCGAAGAATGCGACTCTCGATTACCTTTTGGTAATTCGGATCCGTCGTGGCAACGGCGTTGGCAATTTCATCGGCCACCAGGTGTGCATCTTCCGGAACGACGTATTTCCTGGCAAAATCCCTGGCGGACATCTGGTAGCCGCCTTCCAATTCGGCGGTGGTACCTTGAAAAACGTAGTAGCGATCGCTGAAGGTGAAAAGTCCGCGGTCCACGTCATACTCCCAGGCCACCAACTGCGCCATGTTCATGGCGTGAGCGAGACGGGATTCGGTTTCCAACAATGCTTCCTCGGCTCTCTTGCGCGGAGTGATATCCATATACATCCCGATGATCCCACAGATTTCCCCGCTGGAATTGCGCAGAGGCACCTTGCTCGTCAGTAGCGTGATGGTGTTCCCTTCCGGAGTCGTCTGGGGCTCTTCGGTGAGCAACCTGGAGTTGCCACTCTCGATCACCTGATAGTCGTCTTTGCGATACAATTCCGCCTGATCACGCCAGCCCATCTGGTAATCGTCTTTCCCGATGATGTCTTTCGGATCGGCAAACCCCGCATCACGTGCAAATACCGAGTTGCAACCCAGGTAAACCAGATTCTCATCCTTCCAGAATATCCTCGCGGGTATTGCGTTGATGATCCCCTCAAGGATCCGCTTTGATGCGCGCAACGCCTCTTGCGCCTCCTTGCGCCAGGTAATGTCGCGCAAATTCCAGATTCGACCATGGCGTTTCCCGTCCTCCCCAACAACGGCAGCCGTGTATTGCTCCAGCACCATCCCGTTCTTAAGCTCGATTTCATCATGGCTGGCTTCGTCCGGGTGATCATGAAGGTAAGTGACTCTTTTGTGAAACTGCTCCGGATGTTGGGCCATGTCCGCAACCCAATGGATCGGGTTCTCGCTCGTTTTCTCCTGAGCGACATGCGGTGGAATTTTTAGCAAGTCAACAAAACGGCGGTTTTCAATGGCAACACTGCCATTATTATCGACCATTAATATGCCATCCATGGAGGAATTCACCTGGGCTTCGAGGAAGGCCGTCTTCCGCCGCAACTCCATGGTCCGATCCAACAGGTCCTTCTCGACGCCCACCAGGAAGTAATAAAAGAAACCGAGCACCACCGCGCCCACAATGATGTTAAACATCAAAACGAAACGGAGAGATCGGCCCGTTGCCGCCACCTGTTCCGCCACATCTTGAATCACGATCAACTGGCCGGGAGCTTCACCATTGAAATCGGTCAGCGGGAGAAGGACCGCCCGGGAATTGCCCTCCTGCCAGGAACTTTTCGTCCAATTTGTCGCCAGAAGATAATCGACCGCGAGTTGTGAAAGTGTCTCTGTCGTATTGACGATCAGGACCATATTCGGGAATCGATTCCAATCATCCGCCCGCCCGGCGCGTTTTGCAGCCTCGGCCCATTGCTGCCGATCCAGATGTTTTTTGTCCACCACCACCACAAAATCCACGTCCTCATCCAATTGGTTATGGATGTCCCGGGTGATGGATTCAAATACCACGCCCATTTCGAGGTAACCCAGCAACTTCCCGGCCTGACGCCATGGGGAAACAACCCGGAGGGTGTAAACGCCGTTCAAACCAAACTCGATGCCCGCTGAAGCCCGTCCCGTCCGTTCCGCCGCCAGCAGCGTCTTGCGGTCAATCCTATCGCCACTGACCCCGGGATCATGCATCCGCAACAGCACCGTCCGGTCGGGAAGATAAAAATAAAATTGTGTGATGGCATGCCCGGATTTAAGCGAAGCGAACAACGGACCGGCGCGTTCCAGCAACGCCGCGCGGTCATGTCGCTGAAACGCCTCGCCCATTTGTTCGTCGTTCATGACGGCTTCCAGGATCGACTTCAAAAAGGCAATTTTTTGACTTTCTTCGGCGTGCAGCAATCGCTCCACCTCCCGCGTCGAGAGTTCCGTGGCCGCGGACAGTTGCTTCTGTTGAATACGCCAGACTGAGAACGCAAAGGTCGCCTGCAACACGACCAGCATCAGAACCAGTGGGATAAGAATGCGGAACGTGATCCGATTCCAGGTCGTGCGGCTGGCCGACAATTCAGGGGGCTTGAACATACAGGCGGCTCAACTCATGCGGCATCGATCATTTCGCGGACCCTTCGGGCGAGGATTCCCGGAGTGTATGGTTTGGGCAGGAACGAAACGTCCGATTCAATCACGCCATGATGAGCGATGGCGTCATCCGTGTAGCCCGAAGTGAAGAGGATTTTAATATCGGGATTGGTTGTCTTGAGCCACTCTGCCATCACTTTGCCGCCCATCAGCGGCATGATGACATCGGTGATCACCAGGCTGACCTGTGATCCTTTGTGTTCATTCACAATGCGCAATGCATCCTGACCGTTCGCAGCCCGCAGGACGATGTACCCCTGGGCTTTCAACACGTCGGCCGCCAGATGCCGCACGGCGGGATCGTCTTCCACGACCAGCAGGGTCTCCGTTCCGCGCGGCAGCGGCCCGTCTTTTAAAATCCTCGTGCTGGAGTTCAATGGTTGATAGGCCCGTGGAAAATAAACTCTGAAGGTCGTGCCTTTGCCCACTTCACTGAAAAATTCGATGTGGCCGGCACATTGTTCAACGATGGTATGGCACGTCGCAAGCCCCAGTCCTGTACCTTTGCCTGGTGGTTTGGTCGTAAAAAATGCCTCAAACAAGTGTGCTTTGACTTCGTCCGTCATGCCATTGCCCGTGTCCTTGACGCTCAACATCACATACTCCCCGGGTTTTGTGTCCTTGTCCTCGCCCGCGTGATTTTCATCGAGCGTGACATTGCTGGTGGCGATGTCGAGATGGCCGCCATTGGGCATGGCATCCCGGGCATTGATGACCAGATTCATCAGCACCTGCCCGACATGACCGGGATCGGCCTTGATACGGCCGATTTGTTTTTCGGGAACAAAGTTCATTTCGATGTTCTCGTCAATCAGCCTTCGCAGCATTTTGTCCATGTCCCGCACCACATCATTGAGATCGAACACGACGGGTTGCACCAGTTGTTTGCGGCTGAAGACAAGCAATTGCTGTGACAGCCGGGCCGCACGGTCCGATGCGTGCCTGATCTCTTCGGCATAGGTTTGCAATGGGTTGCCCGCACCCAGCTCCATCCTGAGCAAATCACTGTAACCCATGATGACCCCGAGAATATTATTGAAGTCATGCGCCACGCCGCTGGCGAGATGCCCGATTACTTCCATCTTTTGCGCTTCGATAAACTGCATCTCCAACTGGCGGCGCTCTGTGATATCCTCGACCATGCCGATGGCGAAATCCGCGTGGTCTTCAGCCTCACGCGCCACACTCACCGTCAGACGCACATGTACTATTTTACCGGCTTTGCAGATGAAGCGCTTTTCCATCTGGTAGCTTTTGCGTGCGCCCTGGAGCAATTGTTGGTAAAGTTCGTGGTCCGCCGCGCAATCATCCGGATGCGTGAATACCGTGAAGGGCATCCGGCACAATTCCTCGCCCGTATAACCGAGCATCTTTTGCAGGGCCGCATTCGTCAGCACAGGTCGGCCATCCTCGCCGACCAGCGCGATGCCCATGGGTGACTCACTGAAGACGAGCCGCAACCGTTGCTCGACGTTTTGCAGCGCCGCTTCCCTCGCTTTGCGTTCTGTGATGTCGTTTATGTGGCATTGCATCACCTTCCTGTCTCCGACCTGATATACGTTGCTGACACACTCCACTGTTATGATGCGCCCATTTTTCGTTTTCAGAGTCAGATTTTCGGAGAGAAAACCACCTACCTGGTGTATTGAATCGAACGCGGTCTTGTCGGAGACGATCTCCCGAAACGCGCTCACTTCCCAGAGGGGCGCGCCGACCAGTTCGGCATGAGAAAAACCCAGCAACTCGACCAGGAAGGGATTCACGTCGATGATGCGCCCCGTGTCGGCTTCCAATATCAGGATGCCCACCTGCGCTGCCTCGAATAACCGCCGGTAACCAAGTTCGGACGCGTGGATCGCCTGTTCACTCCGCAACTCCATGCGTCGAAACTCCGTGTCCTGGCCGGGCATATCCCCTGATTGATGGTCATTGCTCATATTTCCATCTTCTGAATGGATTTCGACCGATGGTGCGGCTTGGAAAAGCCAATAACTTTTAAGCCCAACTTCCAGTTTATGCGGAAACACATGCGACCGCCATGGGGTGTTCACCCCATGCCGGATTTTGACCAGACACCTGTTCCCCGCAGAGTTCCTGGTATTTGGCCTTGTCGAGGACGCCGCTGCGGGTGCGAGGCATTGCAGTTCTGGATTTTGCTTCCGTCTTTCAAGCTCGGTCCGTTTTGCGCCTGGATTTCTACTCTGCGCCCGATACATACCAGTGCATCTGTCCACAGTTGATCAACCAGCCTCGAATGGCCACACTGAGCCACGTTGGCTGTTTTGAAAATGACCACTAATACATCGGCAATTTACGAAGGGCTTTGGAACGAGGCCGCGTCCGCTTTTGAGCGGGGCGAGCCGCAGATTGACCCGCTCTTGTCGCACAGGACCACCGATTTGCGGCGGTGTGTCACCCTCGTGTTGCGCCCGTCACCAGCCGTGCAAGCCAGAGTGGGAGATTACCTGGATCGACTGGCCACAGTTTGCCCGGGGCAATATTATTACCGTCCCGAGGAACTCCACGTCACCGTGCTCTCCATCATCTCCGGCTCGGAACTCTGGCGAAAGGAAATGCGTTCACTCGCCGCCTGCCGTCCCATCCTCAGCGAGGTATTGAGCCGCCAGCCTGCGTTCAAGATTGCTTTCAAGGGTGTCACGGCGGCGCCCGGCAGCGTGCTCATCCAGGGATTTCCAACGGGCGATGGTCTGGCAAAAATCCGCGACGATCTGCGTGCGGCTTTCGCGCGCGGCGGCTTTGGCGGCATGTTGGACCGTCGCTACAAAATCACCGCCGCGCATATTACAGCCATGCGGTTTCAAAAGCCGGTTGCCAATTTGAAACGGCTGACTTCCCTGCTTGAAGAAGACCGTCAGCTCGACTTTGGTGAAACGGAGGTCAGCCGCCTCCAACTGATCTGGTGCGATTGGTATGCCGCCGCCCATTCGGTGCGCACGCTTCAGGAATATCGATTGGGCGCTTAACAACGCGTAAAGCGCATGCTGGACCGCTTCGCATCACCCCAGACACTATTTTCCGTCGCGCCACGAACAAAAATCACTATTGTCTTGCTTTTTAATACGATGCAGGGTTATTCTCGCAACTCAGACAGCGGAGACCCGGTTTATTTCCTCCGTCTGCGTTTGAGAATATTAATCCGTATAGGCGGAATCCCGTCACCATGACACTCTGGGAATACAAAATTGAAACGGTCAAAGGAATTTTCCGGCTGCGTTCCAACAAGCTCGTTGGAGTCAAAAAACTCTGCGACGATCTTGGAAAGGAAGGTTGGGAACTCGTCAGCGTGAGCTACGATTGGCTAGTTGTTCAGTATGTGCTCTACTTCAAGAGGCCGAAGCAAACATGAAATCATTGGTTATACGAACGCCACCTGACATGCGCATCAGCGAATGGCGGCGGGCCATCGCGCACTGGCTGCAACCCATGCGTCCCTTGCGTCGGATCGCTGAACTTGGGTCGTTAGACCGCATCACACATCATGAAAATAGGACATCCATTGCTTATTGTTTCCGTGGCGCTTTCTGCCCTGGTTATGGCGGGTTGTGCCACTGAACGCCAGGCACAGACTCAAAGCATCCGAGAGGACGCGGCATTATTGTCGGCCACGAATTCGCTGCCGGGTTCAACCTACGACCTTCGTGTTTATGTCATTGCAAAGGGTGATTCCGTGGCACGTATTGCACACAAGTTTGGCATCTCTATCGCGGACTTGAAGGCCATCAATCCCGGTCTGAACACGACCCGACTCAAGGTCGGCCAGAAGGTAAGAATTTACGAGAAGCTGGTGAAGTGATTATGATTATGCCGCGCTCATGGCGCTGGGAAAATGACGGGGATGTATCTTGAGTTGGGGTGGCGCAAGCTCCAGAGGAGCGCCATGTTTATAGGAATTTTCCCATCAGGCGATTCAAGCTCCAGAGGAGCGGCACGTTCATTCGAACGTGACTACTCCCCGCACAAATTTAGAAATTGGGCCTCGTCGAGTATTTCAATTCCGAGCGACTGTGCCTTTTCCAATTTCGATCCAGCCTCGACACCGGCCACGACGTAATCCGTCTTCTTGCTCACGCTGCCGGAGACTTTTCCACCACGCGCCTCGATGAGGGCCGCCGCCTCTTCCCGCTTTAGCGTGGGCAGTGTTCCCGTGAGAACGAATGTCTTGCCGGCAAACGCGCCCGCGGCGGGTGTGGCCTGGAAGGTGGTGGAACGGAAGTTCAGACCGGCGGCGCGAAGTTTCTCGATGAGCTTCCGATGCAGGGGATCGGCGAACCAGCCCGTGATGCTTTTGGCGATGACTTCCCCGATGTCCCCCACATTCTGCAACGTGTCGGCGTCGGCGCGCATCAGGTCGTCGAGCGTCTCAAAGCGTTTGCACAGCGCCTTGGCCGCGCCCGCGCCCACATGGAGGATGCCCAGGCCAAAGACAAGCCGCCAGAGGTCCCGCTTCTTGCTCGTCTCCAGGGCGTCGATGAAATTCTGCGCGGACTTCCCGCCCATGCGCTCGAGGCTGGTGAGTTTAAAAACATCAAGCTGGTAGAGGTCGGCCACATCATGGACCAGTCCCGCGCGGACGAGTTGCGCGGAGAGAACCTCGCCGCCGCCCTCGATGTCCATGGCGCCGCGCGCGCACCAGTGCTCGATGCGACCGCGAACCTGTGCGGGGCAATCGGGATTCACGCAGCGCCACACAACGCCGAGTTCATCGAGCGACCCACCGGTGGCCCTGGCGGCCGTTGAACCGCATTCGGGACAGCTCTTCGGAAATGTAAAAACGGTTTCCCGGCCCGTGCGTTTATCCGTCACCACGCCGACCACCGCCGGGATGACCTCCCCCGCCTTTTCAATCACCACGAGATCGCCAATGCGGATATCCTTGCGGCGAAGTTCGTCCTCGTTATGCAGGGTGGCGCGGCTGATGGTGCTGCCCGCCAGAAACACCGGCTCCAGTTCCGCCACGGGCGTGAGCGCGCCGGTGCGACCCACCTGGATGGTGATCCCATTCAAACGCGTCTGGGCCTGTTCCGGCGCGTATTTGTAGGCCATGGCCCAGCGCGGGGCCTTCGCGGTCGATCCCAGGCTTTCGCGCGGGGCAAAGGCATTTAATTTGATCACCGCGCCATCGGTTTCGTAGGCGAACTTCCGCCGCTCGGCATCGAGCGCGTCAATTGCCTCCAGCAACGCGTCCACGGAATTGCAGAGACGCGGCTTCTCCGGCGTCTTGAATCCAAGCGAACGCAGCCACTCGAGCAGGGCGATTTGGGTTTCCGGAAGATGCGCGGCGCGGCCGGGCCATTGAACTTCCCCGAGGCCGTAGAGCACGATTTCCAGAGGTCGCAGGGCAACTATTTTGGGATCGAGTTGCTTGAGCGAACCGGCGGCGGAATTGCGCGGATTGGCAAACGGTTCCTCACCGGCGGCCTCGCGTTCCGCATTGAGTTTCTTGAAACCGGCCGTGGGCATATAGACCTCGCCGCGCACCTCGAGCACGCTGGGCAGATCGCTCCCGCGCAGGCGCAGAGGCAGGCTGCGCATGGTTTTCAAATTGGCGGTGATGTCGTCCCCGGTCGTGCCGTCGCCGCGCGTTGCGCCTGTGACGAGAACGCCATTTTCGTAACGCACACTCACCGCGAGGCCGTCGATCTTGGGCTCCACCGTCCATTCCAGCGCCTCATTGGGAAGCAACTTCTGGACACGGTTCACGAACTCACGGACCTCGCCCCGTGAGTAAGTATTGTCCAGGCTCATCATCGGAAGGACGTGCCGCACGGACTTGAACTCCCCGAGCGGCTGGCCGCCGACGCGCTGGCTGGGCGAATCAGCCGTGACGAGCGATGGGAACTGTTTTTCCAGATCGAGCAATTCCCGCGAGAGCCGGTCGTATTCAACGTCGGCAATCGTCGGTTTCGCCAGCGTGTAGTAGGAGTAATCGTGCGCGCGAATTTGTGCGGCAAGATCCGCGTGGCGCTGTTGGGCTTCGTGGAGATTCATGGTGCCTGGTTCAAAAAGTGACACATCCAAAATCACGGCACAAGGAGCACGCGATAAAGCCGCTGGGTCACGCCCACCTGCGGATCGGTGAACCGGGTGGTATCCCCATTGGCGGTGACCGGCGAACCTACGTTGATCCAATTGGTGCCGGCAACATTGTCCAGGCCGCGCACCTGATAGGTCATTCCATAAACGCTCCGCCAGGTCACATGACCCTGGTACAAATAGTATTCTACGCTGTCGATTCTCAGGCACGAGGCCGGATCGGTGGGATCGGTGGTGGCCACATACTCCAGGAGGTTGCTCATGCTGTCGCCATCGGGATCGGCGGCCGGCCGGGCGTTCGGGCTGTTGATATCTCCGAAATACTGCTTCTGCCAGCGGTCATCGAGCCCGTCATGATTGACGTCCGGCGGGGCGGGCTGCAGGTCCAGGAAGCCGTTGGCATAAACCCGGTTGGTTCCCTGCTGAAGCAGGAAGGAACGCATGCCCGGCGTGGCATTACTCGCGACACTGATGTTAATGGAAATCAAGTTGACAAGACCGATGCTGTCGGAAAGAACATTGGGCGTGTAGATCTTTTGATTGATGGTGATTCCGTCGCCCGCGATTGTCAGTGTGGCGCCCCCTGTGGGCAGGGAATGGCCCGCCACGCCCACCCAGACGTTGCTCTGGCCGGCCACGATAGCCGCCGGGGCATTCTGCACAGTGATGGAATCGGCCGAGGTGGTCTGGACGCGGATTCTGTCGATCCGCAGGGCGGGTTCCTCGCCCGTGACCGCAAAGTCTTTGACGGCATTGGCTCCACTGGACACGGTGGTGGCCACGGGTGTGGCGGGCAGGAAGCTCGTCGTAATTCCCCCAAACGCGCCCGAAATATCGTAACCCGTGAGCAAATGCCCGCCATAGGCCGGGTCCAATGGCGTGACCCGCACCTGGTAGGTGCCGGCTGGAAGCGCGAACATGGAGTAGTTGCCGTTTGTCTGGGAAACGGTTCCCTGCAGGATGTTGCCGGTGGCGTCCTCCGCCATGACTGCCGCGCCAAACACCCCCGCGCCATTCAGCGTGACCTTTCCGCTCAATCGTGACGCGGAACTGCTCATGGCCGCTGTGGGATACAAAAACCGCGCGCCCGCGATATCGTCGCTCGCCAGGCCCTCAAGCCGCGCCGCGCCACTTTCAGCCCGCGCCATCATGCAGGCCGCGCCCACCGGCGAATGCGCCAGTCCAAGCAGATGCCCGATTTCATGGGCCATCACCGCCGTGATCGAATAGGCATTGCCGCTGGGCAGAAAGGCCGCGGACCATTTGTAGTCCCCGTTAAACGCGATGTCCGCCTCGGCGATGGTGTTGTCCTCCGTGAAAGTGTCCCAGAAGGTCACCGCCAGCGCGCCAAAGAGATTGTCGTAGCCGTTATTCGCCGTGCCTCGCCTGGCCCAATAAACCACATTGGTGTTGTCCAAGGTATTGACATCCATGCCCACAGGCGCGATCGCGCCTTCCTCGAACTTGACAATCGTGCCCGGAATGACCTGCCACTCGGTGAAGGCGGCCCGGAGCGCGTTCAACTCGGCATCCCGGTGCGCGGTGGAATAGGCATCCATGGCGAGTTGGAAACGAATCGCCTTGGTCGTGGGATTGAGAACATTCGTGCTGGCCCACCCATCCGGCGCGGCGAAGTTCCACCGTCGCACATGCCCACTGGGGTCATATTCGGCCACGAACGCATTGGCCGTCGCCAAACTCAGAAGCCAGAAACCAAGCTGAGGCAGAAACCTTTTCATTGCGCAGACTCCTTGACCTGGCGTTTGAGGCTGTCGAGCGTCAACCGCGTGTTCCCGCCGCCATCCAGTTTTTGAATGGAGCCATTGGTTGAAGAACCGCCGCCCAGAAAAATATTGCGCGCCAACTTCTCGCCTGTGACCGCGTCTTTCCAGACCTGGAATTGCCCCTGCGCCAGACCGAGCGTCACCGCCTCTCCGCGCGCGTTGCGCACCAGAAAAGCCACCGTCTCCTGACCCGGCTGATAATCCACCTGGCCGGTCACCATCGAGCGTCGGCCGTTCAGTTCACCGCCGCCATGAACGACGGTCAACGGGCTGCCTTTGACCTCGCCCTTCCATACCTCGATCACCTGCAATTCCACCTTGGTGAAAATCCGCCCCTGGCTGTCGGCCTCGCACTGCTTTGCAAGAACCACGCCATGCACCACGAGATCGGCTTTTTTGGCCAGATCCGCAAGCCCCAGTGGAATGAAGAGGGTCGCCTGCGCGCTCAGCGCCAGGCCAACAGCCAGCGCCACCCCCATCCAAGTTAATCCGCCCAATACTTTCATCGGCCACATCCTAATATAATGCCGCCTTCGCGCAATCCTTCACGAAGCGGTCGGAAATCGGGATTTCATAGGGTGAGGGCGGGTGTTCGAGCTTTCGATGCACTGCGGTCAGGCTTGCAAAACGGGACCGGTGCTGCAGGATGATGGGGCTGTGCGCAAAAGGAATCCGGGAGCGTGGACAGCGGATGTCCCACCCCATCCGGCAGTATCGCACACATAAGGACACCGCCCAAGTGGTGGCACTGGTGGAACTCGGTGAATTGGCCATTGACTAAGGGCCGGGTGTTCCGTACTAACAAAAACGAACTTAACGACACTGATTATGGCTGCAAAAACCGCCGATAAAAACGCTGACAAAAATTCTGAGGCCCGCGCTGCCGAGGCGGAGAAGCTCCAGACCGCCCGCCGCCGCGACCTGGAATCGGCCATTGCGTCCATCACCAAGACCTACGGCGAGGGCAGCATCATGCGCCTGGGCGACGCCCGGTCGAAGGTCAAGATCGACGTCATCCCCACCGGCGCGCTGGCGGTGGACCTGGCGCTGGGTGTGGGCGGCCTGCCCCGGGGCCGCGTCGTAGAAATCTTCGGGCCGGAATCCTCGGGCAAAACCACGCTGATGCTCCATGTCATTGCCAACGCGCAAAAAATGGGCGGTTTGGCCGCGTTTATCGATGCCGAGCACGCGCTGGATCCCGCTTATGCGAAGAAACTGGGCGTCAACCTCGACGACCTCCTGGTTTCCCAACCCGACAGCGGTGAGGAAGCCCTGACCATTTGCGAAACGCTGGTGCGTTCCAACGCGTTGGACGTGGTCGTGATCGATTCGGTCGCCGCGCTCGTTCCCAAGGCCGAACTCGAAGGGGAGATGGGCATGGCGACGATGGGCATGCAGGCACGGTTGATGAGCCAGGCCCTGCGCAAGCTCACGGCGTTGCTCAACAAGGCCAAGACGACCTGCATTTTCACCAACCAGATGCGCGAAAAAGTGGGCGTGATGTTCGGCAACCCCGAAACCACCCCCGGCGGCAAGGCCCTGAAATTCTACGCCAGCGTGCGTATCGACATCCGGCGCAAGGACACGATCAAGGACTCCGCCGGTCTGGCCATGGGCAATCATACGAAGGTGAAGATCGTCAAGAACAAGGTGGCCCCGCCCTTTGCCGAAGCCGAGTTCGACATCATTTACAACCACGGCATCAACAAGGAAGGCAGCATCATCGATGTGGGTCTGGACCACGGTGTCGTCGAGAAAAAAGGGGCCTGGCTCCAGTTTAATGGCGAATTGATCGGTCAGGGCAAGGATGCGGCGCGGCAGACGCTCGTGGACAAACCCGAGCTGGCGGCAACCATTGTGGAGGCGATCATGGCCAAGCGCAACGCCCCCACCCCGGCGGAAGAAGCGGCAGCGGCCAAAGAGGCAACAACCAGGGAAGCTGCGGCGAAGTAAGACAAAGCAAATTAAGGCTTTGATTCGACGCCGTTGGAGTTGGCGGTTTTTTGTGGGGTGGGGCTTGGTTCAATGGAACCCCTCACCCCAGTCTGCGCTTGGGCGGCAAGCGTAGTGGATCTTTCCACGCTTATCTGGTGCGGGCGGGCGTATTTCAAATAATGCCAGTGTTGAGGAAGCAACCTGCCATTTCATTCCGCTGCGAATCGGGCATCCGCGTAGAATTCCAGGTAACCACATCTCTGACAGCGGAAGGCGCCAATGGGCAAACCTTCTGAATGCGACACTTTCGTTTTGGTCCAGAATGACTTTTGGGGTTGGCCAAGATGCCAGGCTGCGACAAGGGCCGCCGACTGGGAATAATCCGGCACAAACCCCTGCACCATCTGTCCATTGCATTTTGGACACTGCATTCTTTCGTTAGTCATAATCGTTGGTTTGGTGGTGTAGTCAGCGGATCGCGCGGCTCATATTTTCTGAATAACGACTGCGGTGCCATAGCACAGCACCTCCGTTGCCGAGCCGCTGCTGACAACTTCCGAGGCATCATAGCGGACACCGACAATCGCGTTGGCGCCAAGGTCAGAGGCATGCTTCAACATATAATCATAGGCCTGCTGGCGGGCTTGCTCGCACATCTCGGTGTAGGCGCCGATGCGCCCGCCGATGATGTTCTTGAGGCCGCCGACAATGCCTTGAGCGATGGTCGGGGCGCGAACAATGATGCCGCGAACGATGCCTTTGTATTCGACGATCTGATATCCCTCGAATGAGAATGTAGTGGTGATGAACATAGATGTGATGGGGTGAGTGGGGTTAACTAAACGCGCGGTGCGATACGGCTGATGTAAAGGGATTGGTGTGACGGCTTAAGCTTTCGCTGTTCTTTGCGAACTTCCGTGGCTATGCGCCAGCGCAAAACCAGTCGTCGGAAAAAACCAGCCTTGGCGAGCTCCGCCACATGGCGGGCGCGGATGGAATTGCTCAGTTCCTGCAATCGCGTCTGAAACTTTTTGTCCTGTCGCAGTCTCAAGTTTCCGTCTGCAACAATGTGTGGCTTCATAATTCTGGGGTCAGCCATTTAGAATACTACAGATAAACAATCTTCACGCCCGCGACATCCGGCATGGAACCGAGACGTTATCGCGAGCTCCGGTGCAGTCGGTTTGTTAAGCAGTCTTGTTTTCATCTCGTTCCAACTGATCCAAGGCGATCACAAATGCAGGCAGCGCTTTACGAAACTCCTTCATCGATCCAAAATAAACGGAAATTTCCTTCTGATCTTTAACCGCGCACGCATAGGCTTTTTGAATGGGCAATACATGCAGATCGTTGAGTCCTTCAAAAAAAAGTTCGATGGGCTCCATGCGGGTGCTCCGCTGGATTCGCCACACGGCTGAAATCCGGTAGCCATCGCCTTCATCCTGGCGAAGCAACCGCCAGCCTTTCCCTTCCAGAGCACTGCGCAATTCCTGAAGGTGTTTATCACCCATATTCTGCAGGTCATTTAACGGTCATATTCAGTAAATGCCACCTGAAACGGGCGATGGTTTGACAAATTGATCAGGTTGGGCGCACGGCTCATAATTTCTGAAGGACACGCCGGATTATTGCGTTTGCATTTGTGCATGCTTGCTTTCCTTTTTCTTCCACTGTTGCGGACGAGTGGTGACACGGTGGCCATCATTGGCAAATGGGTGTGGGTGTCAATTCATTGTTGGCGTGGGCAGGCAATTATAGGTGCGTTACGCGAAGTGCGGCGGTGGGTGATTTGACTCGTAGATTGCGGAGATGAACGGCCCTTGAAGCAAACCGCTAACGGGCTGGGAATGACGCTCATAGCGACGGGGAAATACGATCACCTGGCCGGCTGAAGCCGGGACTCCAAACCCCGGATTGCGGAGGCATCGGGGCTTTTTCCACTTGAAGGGGAGGTGTTTTCAGAGGATAGGTTATCCAGTACGGCCGTTGCGGGCTTTTCCCGGGTAATGGATATGAGATAAGAACCCAAGGGGCCGGATTGGAGAAACCACGATTATGAAGATTTCAACGACCAAGCTGGATACGCTGATGTTGCACGCGGGCCAGGAGCCGGATTCGGCGACCGGGGCGCGCGCAGTGCCGCTTTATCAAACGACTTCCTACGTGTTCAAAAGCTCGGAACACGCGGCCAATCTTTTTGCGCTGAAGGAATTCGGAAACATCTATACGCGGTTGATGAATCCGACGACGGACGTCTTCGAACAGCGCATTGCGGCGATTGAAGGTGGCACGGGCGCGTTGGCGGTGGCCTCGGGCATGAGCGCGATCACGCTGGCGCTGCTGGCGATCACGCAGCCGGGGGACGAAATCGTGTCGGCCAATAATCTCTACGGCGGGACGTATCAGCTCTTCCATTACACGTTTCCAAAGTTGAGCCGGACGGTGCATTTCGTGGATTCGGGAAATCTGGAGGCATTTCGCAAGGCGATCACGCCGCGGACCCGCGCGATTTTTGCGGAAACGATCGGGAATCCCAAGCTGGACGTTCCCGATTTCGAGGCGCTGGCGAAGATCGCGCACGAGGCGGGCATTCCGCTGGTGGTGGATAACACGGTGGGCGTGGGCCTGGTGCGTCCGATCGATTTCGGGGCGGATATTCTGGCCAACTCGGCCACGAAGTACATCGGCGGGCATGGAACGTCGATTGGCGGTGTGATTGTGGACTCGGGAAAGTTCGCATGGAACAAGGGGAAATTCCCGGAGTTCACGGAGCCCGATCCCGGATATCACGGGCTCGTTTATTGGGATGCACTGAGCAACGTTCCCGGCGCGGGCAATATTGCGTTCATCACGAAGGTGCGGGTGACGCTGCTGCGGGATCTGGGCCCGGCGCTGAGTCCGTTTAACGCGTTTCAATTCCTTCAGGGGCTCGAGACTTTGAGCCTGCGCCAGGCACGGCATTCGGAGAACGCAATGGCTGTGGCGCGGTATCTCCAGAAGCATCCCCTGGTGGCGTGGGTGACCTATCCTGGTCTGGAAACGCATCCTGCGCACAAAATGGCGGCCAAATATCTGAAGAAGGGGTTTGGCGGGCTGGTCGGCTTTGGAATCAAGGGCGGCATGGAGGCGGGCAAACGGTTCATCGACTCGGTGCAGTTGTTTTCGCACCTGGCGAACATTGGCGATGCCAAGAGCCTGGTCATTCATCCGGCCTCGACCACGCATCAGCAGCTCACGGCCGAGGAACAGGCGGCGACGGGCGTGACGGCGGATTACATCCGGCTATCGATAGGCCTGGAAGATATTTCAGACCTCGAAGCGGACCTGGATATGGCGTTGAAAAAAGCCGTGAAAGGCTGAGGGTTGTTCAAGTAACCCGAATACCTGGCATGGTCAGCAAACCTCAATTGGTCACCTTCCGGCAACCGCTCACGCTGCAAAGCAAGGCGGTGCTGCCGGAGTTCACGCTCGCGTACGAAACCTACGGCAGGCTCAATGCTGCGCGGGATAATGTGATTCTGATCCTGCACGCGCTTTCGGGGGATTCGCACGTGGCCTCCCATTTCGAGGGGGACCATGAAGGCTGGTGGGAGGAGGCGGTGGGCTCGAAGAAAATATTCGATACGGACCGCTATTTCGTGGTTTGCGTGAATGTGCTGGGCGGATGCCAGGGCAGCACGGGACCGGGTTCCATGAACCCGCTGACCGGTCGGCGCTACGGACTGGATTTCCCGATTGTGACGGTGGCGGACATGGTGGAATCCCAGCGTGTGCTCATGGATTTCCTGGGCATCGATCAGATCCTCGCCGTGGTGGGCGGGAGCATGGGCGGCATGCAGGCGCTGCAATGGGCGGTGTCGCATCCGGATCGCGTGCGCAACGCCCTCATCCTGGCCTCGACCGCGCGGGTCTCCCCGCAGACCATTGCGCTGGACGAAGTGGCGCGTCAGGCCATTTACGCGGATCCAAACTGGCGCAAGGGCAATTATTACGACAACGAACCTCCAAGCAAAGGCCTGGCGGTGGCGCGCATGATCGGGCACATCACCTATCTGAGCGATGCCTCGATGCACGAAAAATTCGGCCGTCGCCTCCAGGAACGGCCGCAGTACGGGTATGATTTCGAGACCGATTTCGCGGTGGAAAGCTACCTGCGCTATCGCGGCAACGCCTTTACGAATCGTTTCGACGCGAACGCCTTTCTCTACATCACCAAGGCGATCGACTATTTCGACATGTCGGCGGGGCTGCCCTCGCTGGCGGATGCGTTCGAGCATGCGCGCGCAAGGTTCCTGA
Source organism: Verrucomicrobiia bacterium (assembly GCA_963664225.1). GTDB lineage: Bacteria > Verrucomicrobiota > Verrucomicrobiia > Limisphaerales > UBA1319. The sequence continues at coordinate 3,384,700 of OY760937.1, read as the reverse complement.
TCGTCAGCTTTAGCTCGGACTGGCTCTTTCCACCGTCGCAATCGCGGGAATTGGTGCGGGCCCTGCTCAAGCGCGGCGTGGATGCCACCTACATGGAAATCCAAAGCGATTACGGGCATGACGCGTTCCTGTTGGAAGTGGACTTGCTCAAGGGGTTGACGCGGGACTTTCTGGAGAGCCCGGCGTCCAAACCGCCACAGCCGCTGGCGGGCGCCGTTCGCTGACCCCGCGCCCACCCGGGACGCCAATACTGTTAAAGCTGTGATCATGCTTTTGTGAGAAACCTCACCCATTGGATGGCGGGCTTCGTTGCATCGCTCTGGATGCTCGCCCTCTCCACGCACGCGCAGAATCACGTGGTCGTCATCTCGCCGCATAACGAGGCGATTCGCATCGAATTCGCGCGCGCCTATGCGGAATGGTATCGCGCGCAGTATCATGAAGAGTCGGAAGTGGAATGGCGCGACGTGGGCGGCTCCACCGACGCCATGCGATTTGTGTTGTCCGAGTTCGCCAGCAAACCGGGGGGCATCGGCATCGATTGTTTTTTTGGCGGCGGCATCGAGCCTTACCTGATGCTCGCGGACCGCGGCCTGTGCGAAACGTATGTTCCCGCCGCGGCGATCCTCGAAGGGATTCCGCAAAACTGGAAGGGCGTGGATCTCTACGATGCCGGGCATCGATGGTATGGGACGGCGCTCTCGAGCTTCGGCATTCTACAAAATAAGCGGGTTCAAAAGCTCATGGGTCTGCCTGCCATCGTTCGCTGGGACCAACTGGCGGATCCGGCCCTTCAAGGCTGGGTGGGCGTGGGGGATCCGCGCAACAGCGGCTCCATGATCACGATGTTTGAAACGCTGCTTCAGGCCTACGGATGGGAGCGCGGGTGGCAGCTCCTGGCCTGTTTGTCAGGCAACGCCCGCAAAATCGACCGCTTTTCATCCAACACCGCCAAAGACGTCACGCTGGGCGAAACGGCCTGTGCGCCCGCCATCGATTTTTATGCATTCACACAGATCGCCGCCGCCGGACGCGCTGAACTGGTATTCGCGCTGCCCGAGGACGTGGCCGGGATTGTCCCTGACGGGCTGGCGCTGCTCAAAGGGGCGCCGCACGCCGTGGAAGCCAGAAGGTTCGTCGATTTTGTGCTCTCCGAGACGGGTCAGAAACTCTGGTATCTGCCCAAAGGATATCAGGGCGGGGCCCGCCAGTTCTCCATCGAGCGCATGCCGGTCCGGCCCGATCTCTACAAGCGCTACCACGACGTGAGCAACATCGAGTATTCACCTTTCGACCTGAAGCAAACCTTCAAGTTCGATGGCAACCAGGCGCGCGCCCGGGGTGACCTGGTGGCGGCGATGGCCGGGGCCTTGCTGGTGGACGTGCATCCTGAATTGCGCAGCGCCTGGCAGGCCGTGATCCGGCGTGGATGCCAAACGAACGAGGTGGCGCGATTGGGTCAAGCCCCGCTCGCCGAGCAGGAGGCCCTGGCGATGGCGAAAGGACCGTGGAAGGAACCGGCATTTCGGAATCGCAAAAAGATCGAATGGCAACGCTGGGCGCTGGAAAAATACAATGCGCTGAAATAAACGTTTGATGGACTTGAAGATGTGAAATACATCGCGAAGAAGCAATCCGCCCAATAAAACTGCGGATCGATAACGAACAAAAAAGAAGCATCGGTCAGCAAGTGCCACTGACCGATGCTCTTCGAAGTTTCTTTAAAAAGCCAGCGGGCCAACTATCCGGCCAACTGCGCTTTATTATTGCGTTTTTTTAGCACCAGAGCGGTGAGGCCAACGATGGCGCCCATCACCAGCGCCGTCTCGGCTGGCTCAGGCACGGCCGTCACCTCCACCGTATAACCATTCAAGGTCGAGGTGAATCCACCCGATACATCCGCGATAAACAGCGTCCAGTTTCCGTTAGGATCGGTCCCGTTGAGTGTGCTCAGCGTGGCATTCCGAGGAGCGGAATCGAACGCCGATCCCAATGAGTTTGGAGCGATGCTACGCCCATCAGCCCCCCAAGTGCCGGTTAGCTGACCGGAACCGTTAAAACTCGGGCTAAGGGCCTGGTAGTTGTGAATGTCACCCAGGGCGCTGCCGCTCAAGGTCACGGAAAATCCGGGGTTTCCATAGCCGTCTGCGTTGCCGGCGCTGACGCCCACCCGGTTGAGCAACACCGCTGACTCGGTGCCGTGGGACAAATAGGCGTAAAGGTCACCGTTCCATCCGCCTGAAAGGTTCAAGGTAACCGAAACATTTTGGATCACGGTTGCCGGATCGGTCAGGTTGAAGTTATAGGCAATGCCTGTGGCATCGCCGTCAGGAATGGCCTGAGAACCGGTCCAACTCGATGTCAAAGTCACCTGGCCAAAGGCGGGCAGGCCCGTCAAGAGGAGCGCCAAGGTGATCGGTTTGATGGCCTGCTTCAAAATTTTCTTTCTCATAAATTTCTTGAGTGAATTTTTTTGTATTTCTTAAAGTTTTGCCGTCAGGTTCATTTTCATTCATAGGCCGGCCAAACAGTCCGATAAAAGCGACTGGTCGCTCCTCCGGTGGGTTCGGTGAACTCGAACACGCCAACCCCAAAACTCCCTGCGGTTGTGGGGGCGATTAGATTTTGCTTCTTCACCCAAGTGGCGGGCAAGAGGCTGTCGGTGGACTCGATGGTGTATTCATAGCCCGGTATGCCCGCAAAGCGCACCACGAAGTTGCCCGCGTTGACCACGGGTCCAAACACCACGTTGATAGACGCCGCGTCGGCGGGTGTGACTGTCACGGTTACCGTGGCGGTGGCGGTGGCCCCGTGCCCGTCAGCAATGGTGTAAGTGAATGTATCCGTGCCGGAGAAGGCGATGGCCGGCGTGTAAGTAATCTGACCCGCCGCCAGTGACAGGGTCATACCCGCACTGCTGGGGCTCAAACCGACCAGCGTGAGTGTGTCGCCATCCACGTCGGTGGCCCTGGCGAGCAATTTGGCGACGCTCAAGGTCAGGCTTCTGCCCTGGCGTACTCCAGCGGTGATGGATTCAGCGACGGGAGCATGGTTGCCCGCGGGGCTGAAGAGAACATGGAGTTCGTTGCCAACCTGAGCGAGGGTCAACAGGCCACCGTTCAGGCCGTTGGCGAATCCGCTCGTGTTGAGGCTGAAGCGATCCGGGGCAAACCCGATGATACCGCCGCTGGCCCGGACAATCATCCAATCGTAGGCCAGGGTATTATCGAAGTTGGCCATGGCACCGGGCGCATTTGCCGGCGGTGTGAGAGTGATCAGGTTCAGAGTGAACGTGCTCCCGCTTGTGGCGGTAATGTCCAGCGTGCCGGTGATATCGAGCAAGTCCCAGCCAGGATCCGCGCCTGCGGTTCCAGTGGCGGAATTGATCTCCCAGGTGAAATTGCCGCCGCCCGCCCAAGTGGTGGACCCGGCCGTTTCAGTGCCCAGCGAACCGACTGCAGCGCCACTCAGCAGGACTGAGTAGGTGCCGGCAATTGCATCGTTGGTGATCCACAATGTGGCTGCGGAGGGTCCAAACGCGGTCGGGTTGAATTCAACCCGGAACGTGGAGGAGGCGCCTGCGGCCAGGGTGGCGGGCAGTGTGTCGAGGAGCGCAAAGGTCGCATCACCCGTCAAGGCTGTGGCGCTGATATTCAGAACTTGGTCGCCAGAGTTGGTGATCGAGAACTGGTTTGTCATCTTCAGGCCCAAGGCGAGACTGCCGAAGTCCGTGCCATTGACCGTTGAAGCAGCGCTGCCACTGGCGATCACCGAACCGTCCGTGCCGAGCACCTCGAGGACAGGCGCGGTATAAGTGAATGCGTTGGCTTTAACCGTTTCGCCGAAGCTCGTGGAGAACACCCGCACATCCCCCAAACCGGGGGTGCCTGGAGCAGCCACCACGATTACTTGAGAGGCGGACTGGCTGGTGATGGAGGTCACACTCACACCGCACAGGGTCACGTCATAAATGTCGCTTCCGTTACCCAAGTTGGAGCCTGAGATGATGACGGTAAAGCCGCCGGTCCAGGGGCCGGAACTGGGTTCCACGCCTGTGGAAGCAGGGGCTGTGGCATTCCATTGAGCAATATCGACGGCGGCGACTCCACCGGCGATGTTGAACTGACCACCCGCCACGAGGCTGGTTCCGTTATGAGACAGGGCATAGACGAAACCGTCCGTGCCACTGGCAAGATTTGTCCAGCTTGTCCCATCCCACATGGCCACGGAGTTGGCGGCCACACCGCCAGCAGTTGTGAACGTGCCGCCCGCATACAGGCTGGTTCCGTTGTAAGCCAGGGCGTAAACACTTGGATCCATGCCGGCGCCAAGGGCGGTCCAGCTTGTGCCATTCCACATGGCCACGGAGTTGGCCGTCGCACCACCGGCGGTCACAAAGGAGCCACCCGCGTAGAGGTTCACGCTGTCGTGTGTCAAGGCAAACACCGTTGTATTCATGCCGGTGCCCAGAGGAGCCCATGTCGTGCCGTCCCACGTCGCAACGTAATTGACTGGCACGCCACCGGCGTTCAGGAAGTCGCCACCTGCGTAGAGGGTTGTGCCGATGCAGGTCAAGGCAAGCACCGCGCCGTCTGTGCCGGAACCGACAGCGGACCAAGATGTGCCATTCCACATTGCAATGTTACTGGCAGGCGCACCGCCCGCAGTTGTGAAAGAGCCACCCGCATAGAGGTTGACGCCGTCAAAGGCCAGGGCGTTAACAGTGCCGTTCATGCCGGCGCCCAGAGGACTCCAGCTTGTGCCGTTCCAAACAGCCACAGAGTTGACCGTCGTGCCGTCGGCGTTCGTAAACGCGCCGCCCGCATAAAGGCTGGCACCAGCCTGCACCAAGGCGTAAACCGTGCCGTCCATCCCGCCGCCGAGGTTCGACCAGGTCGCCCCGTCCCACTTGGCCACGTAGTTGGCTGGCACGCCGCCGGCGGTCAGGAAATCGCCGCCCGCATACACGTTCACGCCGTCATGAGCGAGAGCCCAAACGCTGCTGTCGGTGCCGGTGCTCAGATTCGTCCATGCACCGAAAGCGGCAACGCTGGAACCGATCTGGCCCGCCGGATTGACGGTGTAAGCAGCCGGGAATGTGATTTCCCCATTATCGGAGGTCTGGAGGACAATGTCCTTGACCCCGGCCGAAGCGAAGGCCGGCATTATGAAGGTCACGGAATTCGCGGCAGAACTCAGGATTGTGGCCTGCACGCCTCCCACCAACACGTTGGTGATCGTGCCGAAAAGGCCGTTGTTAAGTGTGACCGTGTTGCCGCCCCCAAAAGGCCCGACGTTGGGGATCACTGAGAAGGCCGAACCGGCAAGGTTCACGATGTAGGGATTCGCAGGCGAATCGTTGGTAATCGTAAGATAGGCCGTGTGACCCCCCGCGGACAAGGGGCTGTAGGTAATCGTGAAACTGGTCTGACCGCCGACCGGGATGGTTGTCGGAATACCATCCACCGCAAAATTCGCCGCGTCAGGTCCATTCGTCGAATAACCTGTAATGGTCAGATCTGTCGTTCCGTCATTGGTCAGGCTGAAGGTATGAACGACGGAAGAACCCAAGTTGACACTTCCGAAGTCCGTGCCGCTCACCAGGGAGGCGGGACTGTCATTGGCAACCAAGAGGCCGTTGGAGTCCAGAACCTGCAGGCCCGGGGCGGTATAGGTAAAGGCGTTGGGTTTCACGGTTTCACCAAAACTCGTGGAAAAGACCCGCACGTCGCCCAATCCCGGGGCGCCTGCCGCAGCCACCACCACAACCTCGGACGAGGTCTGGCTGGTGATGGAGGCGACACTGGCACCATTCAACGTCACGTTGGTGATATCCGATCCATTGCCCAGGTTCGAGCCGGAGATGACCACCGTAAAGCCACCGGTCCAGGGACCGGAACTGGGTTCCACTCCTGTAAACGGAGTAACCGGAGCGGTCCATTTGGCGATGTGGTTGACGAGCACCCCGCCGGCGTTCGTGAACCAGCCGCCCGCATACAATGACTTCCCGTCATGCAGCAAAGATAAAACGCGCCCGTCCATGCCGGTGCCGAGGTTCGTCCAAGTGGTGCCATTCCACATCGCGACATAATTCGCAGGCTGATTGTCTGCTGTTGTAAATGCGCCACCCGCGTACAGGTTTGTCCCATCATGCGCCATAGCGAATATGGTGCTGTCCATGCCGAGGCCAAGAGCGCTCCAGCTCGTGCCGTCCCACATCGCCACATCGTCGGCGGGCACGCCGCCAGCGGTTGTGAATGACCCTCCCGCATACAGACTCGTCCCGACAAGCTCCAAGCGATAAACACCGCCGTTCATGCCGGTGCCCAAGCTTGACCATGTCGTGCCATCCCACCTGGCCATATTGCTGACAGGCACGCCCCCGGCAGTCGCAAAGCTGCCACCCACATATAGATTCGGGCCGTCAACCACCAGAGCGCGAACAGAATCGCTTGAACCGCTCATTCCGCCGCCGACACTCGACCAGCTTGTGCCATCCCACCTGGCCATATTGTTGGCAGGCAAGCCGTCTGCGAGCGTGAAATCACCGCCCGCATAGAGGTAGGTTCCGTCATACGCGAGGGTGTTAACCGAATTATTCATGCCGCTGCCAACTGCGGACCAACTCGTTCCGTCCCACCTGGCGACATGATTTGCCGACACTCCACCTGCGTGCGTGAAATCTCCAGCCGCATAGAGGTTGGTGCCGACCAGGAGCAAGCTAAGCACCCTCTCGTCCATGCCGATGCCGAGGTTGAACCAGTTTGTGCCGTCCCACCGGGCCACGTAATTGGCTGGCTGTCCGCCGGCCGTGGTAAAGAGTCCACCCGCAAACAGGTTGGTCCCGTCATAGGCCAAACCGTAATACACTCGCTCGTTAAGTCCGCTGTCGAGGTTCGTCCAGGCATTTGGCCCGGTTACAAAGCCCCCGATCTGTCCCGCCGGGTTGACCGTGTAGGCCCCGGCCAGCGTGATATTGCCAATGTCAGAAGTCTGAATCACGATGTCCACGAGCCCGGAAGAGCCAATTGCGGGAATGGTGATTGTTACCTGGTTTGCACTGAACTCATCAAAAAGCGCAGGCACGCCGCCCACCAAAATACTGGTGATTGCGCCCAGATTGCCATTGTTGATTACGACTGTATTCCCACCCGCAAACGGGCCGCTGGCGGGGGTGACCTGGAAGGCCGATCCGGAAAGATTCACCAGATAGAGATTGGTGGGGGAATCGTTCGTAATGGTGAGCAAGGCTGTGTGATCACCAACGACCAGAGGGTTGTAGGTCACCGTAAAGGCGGCCGCGCCGCCAGCCGGGACGATTGCCGGAATCCCCGCCACGGCAAAATATGCCGCATCCGTTCCATCGGTCGCAAATCCAGAAATATTCAAATCCACCGGGCCACTGTTGGTCAGGGTGAAGTTGTGAAGGATGGATGATCCCACGGGGACATGACCGAAGGCGGAACCGTTTGCCAAAGAAGGAGTCGTGTCGCTGGCGATCACGGAACCGTCCACGCCCAGCACTTCCAGACTGGAACCAGTGTAGGTAAAGGCGTTGAGTTTGACGGTCTCGCCAAACGATTTGGAGAAGACGCGCACATCACCCAAACCGGGAGTGCCCACTCCAGCCACGACAATTACTTGAGAGGCGGACTGGCTGGTGATGGAGGCGACGCTCACGCCGCACAGAGTCACATCGATAATATCGCCACCGTCACCCAGGTTCGAGCCGGAGATGACGACCGTAAAACCGCCGGTCCAGGGGCCGGAATTGGGTTCCACACCGGAGGATGCGGGGGCTGTGCCATTCCACTCCGCAATGTTGATGGCGGTGACGCCACCGGCGGTGGCGAACTGCCCGCCTGCAACCAGGTCAAGCCCGGCATGGGCCAGGGCAAAAACGAAGCCGTCCGTGCCACTGGCCATGTTGGTCCAGCTTGTCCCGTCCCACATGGCCACGGAGCTGGCCGGGACTCCGCCAGCGGTTGTAAATGTGCCGCCCGCAAACAAATTTGTTCCGTCAGAAGTCAGCGCGGAAACGCTGGTATCCATGCCGGTGCCCAGAGGGCTCCAGCTTGTCCCGTTCCACATGGCCACATGGTTTGCCAATGCGCCGCCTGCGGTCGTAAACGCGCCGCCCGCGTAGAGGTTCGCGCTGTCGTATGTCAGGGAAAGCACCGTGGAATCCATGCCAGCACCCAGAGAGGCCCAAGTCGTGCCGTTCCATCGCGCAACAAAATCGACTGCTACGCCACCGGCAACTTCGAAATCGCCACCCGCGTACAGGTTGACGCCATCGTAGGTCAAAGCGAGCACCGCGCCATCCGTGCCGGTACCGACTGCGGACCAACTGGTCCCATTCCACATAGCAATGTTATTGGCAGGCACACCGCCAGCGGTTGTAAAAAAGCCACCCGCATAGAGATTCACGCCATCAAAGGCCAGGGCGTTAACAGTGCCGTCCATGCCGGTGCCCAGAGGACTCCAGCTTGTGCCGTTCCACACGGCCACAGAATTGACTGTCGCGCCGTCGGCGTTCGTAAACGCGCCGCCCGCATACAGATTGGCGCCCGCACGCACCAGGGCGTAAACCGTGCCATCCATCCCGCCGCCGAGGTTGGACCAGTTGGTCCCGTCCCATGTGGCCACGTAATTGGCTGGCACGCCGCCGGCCGTCAGGAAATCGCCGCCCGCATACACGTTCACGCCATCATAGGCCAGAGCCCAGACGCTGTTGTCGGTGCCGGTGCTCAGGTTTGTCCATGCGCCGGAAGTGGCAACGCTGGAGCCGATCTGGCCCGCCGGATTCACTGTGTAGGCGCCGACCAAGGTGAAACTCCCGCTGTCTGAGGTCTGAATGACGATGTCCTTGATCCCAGGCGTGGTAAAAGCTGGCATCGTGAAGGTCACTGAATCCGCAAGAGCACTGACAATTGCAGCCTGCACACCGCCCACGAGGATGTTGGTGATCGTGCCCAAGCCGCCGTTGGTGATTGTGACCGTGTTGCCGCCCGCAAAAGGTCCGATGACGGGGGAGATCTGGAAGGCCGAGCCGGACAGGTTCACCGTGTAGGGAGCCGCGGCAGGATCGTTTGTGATCGTTAGAAAGGCCGTGTGGCTGCCGATGGTCAGGGGGTGGTAGGTTACGGTGATGGGGACCGAGCCCGCACCGGGAATGGTTGCCGGAATTCCTGTCACTCCAAAGAAGGCCGCATCCGGCCCGTTGGTTGCGTAACCTGCAATACCCGCTTCCGTTGGAGCGTTGTTAGTCAGGGTGAAGGTGTGAATGACGGAGGTTCCGACGAGGATATGCCCGAAGGCTGTGCCGTTTGCAAGAGAGGCGCCGCTGTCCGTGGCGATCACTGAACCGTCCACGCCCAGCACTTGCATGCCCGGACCGGTGTAGGTAAAGCCATTGAGTTTGACGGTTTCTCCAAAGGATTTGGAGAAAACCCGCACATCGCCCAAGCCTGGAGTGCCCACCCCTGCCACCACAATGACTTGCGAGGCGGACTGGCTGGTGATGGAGGCGACGCTCACGCCACACAGAGTCACATCGATAATATCGCCTCCGTCGCCCAAGTTCGAGCCGGAGATGACGACTGTAAAGCCGCCAGTATATGGGCCGGAACTGGGTTCCACGCCTGAGGACGCGGGGGCTGCGCCATTCCATTCCGCAATGTTGATGGCGGTGACGCCACCGGCGGTGACAAACTGCCCACCCGCAACCAAATCAACCCCGGCATGGGCCAGGGCAAAAACGAAGCCGTCCGTGCCACTGGCCATGTTTGTCCAGCTTGTCCCGTCCCACATGGCCACGGAGCTGGCCGCCACGCCGCCAGCAGTTGTAAACGTGCCGCCCGCATAAATGTTTGTTCCGTCAGAAGTCAGGGCATAAACAGGGGTGTCCATGCCGGTACCCAAGGAGCTCCAACTCGCGCCATTCCACATGGCGACATAAGCGGCCGACGCACCATTGGCCGACGTAAACGCGCCGCCCGCGTAAAGGTTTGCACTGTCATGCGTCAGGGTAAGCACCGTGGAATCCATGCCGGAGCCAAGGGGGGCCCATGTAGTGCCGTCCCACATCGCAACGTAATTGACTGTTACGCCACCGGCATTCAGGAAGTCGCCGCCCGCGTAAAGGATCGTGCCATTGTAGGTCAAGGCAAGCACCGCGCCGTCCGTGCCGGTACCGACTGCGGACCAACTGGCCCCATTCCACATGGCAATGTTACTGGCAGGTACACCGCCAGCGGTTGTAAAGAAACCGCCCGCATAGAGATTCACGCCGTCAAAGGCCAGGGAGTTAACCGTGCCGTCCATGCCAGTGCCCAGAGGACTCCAGCTTGCTCCGTTCCACACGGCCACAGAGTTGACCGTCGCGCCGTCGGCGGTCGTAAACGCGCCACCCGCGTAGAGGTTGGCGCCGGCACGCACCAAAGCGTAAACCGTGCCGTTCATACCGCTGCCAAGATTCGACCAGGTCGTCCCGTCCCACTTGGCCACGTAATTGGCCGGAACGCCACCAGCGGTCAGGAAATCGCCGCCCGCATATACGTTGGCGCCGTCATAGGCCAGAGACCAGACGCTGTTGTCGGTGCCGGTGCTCAGGTTGGTCCATCCACCTGAACCGGGAACACTGACGCCGATCTGGCCCGCCGGATTCACCGTGTAGGCGCCGGTCAATGTGGTGTCCACATTTTCAGCGGTCTGAATAAGGATGTCCTTGAGCCCGGCCGAGCCGACCGCCGGGGCGGTGAAGGTCACAGAGGTCGCATCGGTCGCGTCAATGGTCGCCTGCACGCCATCGAGAAGAACGTTTGTGATCGTACCGAAGGTGGCAGTGGTGTTGGTGATTGTGACGGTGTTGCCACCCGCAAAAGGTCCGACGTTGGGAATCACCAGGATGTCGGCCCTGGCGGTGAAAGCCAGCATTGCCACCATGAACGCGGCCAACGCAAATCGCAGGCAGCCTTGTGCCCAGTTGGTTTTGGCGCTTTGGGAAATGAAGTTTCTGAGGTTAGTTGGCGAATTACAGCTTTTCATGATGCTTAACTTTTCCTTAAATTTCCAAAACGACGACCGAATACTGCAAATGCCGTTTCCGATTTTTGCAGCCGAACCTAAAACCACGCTATTGTACCAGATTTTCTCCCGATTGCAAACTGTGCCAAAGTTTCTCCCCAACACAAATTATACCAGAATCTCTTCCAATTGCAATTGGTATTGGACTGACAGATTAGTATTTTCCCTCATTTCTGACAATAGGGAGCAGACCTAATCCCTTATAGGGAATAATCCTATATGCCAAAAAAACTGGGTCGCCCTTGAGCATATTTGAACTCGTCGGCAGGAAAGCGCTTGATTGAACCATCACGGCGAGAACAACAAAACGATTTGCAAGGACGCCGTTGTATTGCATCGAGTCCCATAATATTAATGCAAGATTCCCCGTACGATTGACGCGCGGCGCGGCGCAATTGTATTGGTTGCTACAGGGTCGTCCTTCGCCACTATTGATGGGAAATGCGGTCGGGGCTGGAAGCTGGCGGGCCATTGTGAACGTTCCCAACCGAACTTGATTCTCGCAGGGCTTTCAGGGCCGCAAGCGCGGCCTGGCATTCGGCTTCTTTTTTGTTTTTTCCTGTGCCCCGGCCCAATTCGACACCGAGATGGAGCACACGGCATTCGAACACGCGGTCGTGATCGGGTCCGCTGGCGGAGAGCATTTCGTAGGTGGGCGCCTTGGGCGATTGGGCCTGGAGGATTTCCTGGAGTTCGCCTTTGGGATTGTCATCGACCGACTGGGCGTTGACCTGCTTGAGGGCGTCCGCGAATTGATCCAGGACAAACCGGCGTGCGGTATCGTAGCCCGCATCCAGAAAAATCGCGCCAAGCACGGCTTCAAAGGCATCCGCGACGCAGGAAATTCGCTGGCGTCCGCCGTTGGCGGCCTCGCCCCGGCTCATGTATAGGTGGTCGCCCAGGTTTAGACGGCGACCCAGGCTGGCCAGGGAGTGGCGGTTGACCATTTGGGCGCGGGCCTTGGTGAGCGGACCTTCGCCCAGGTCCGGATGCTTCTCGTAAAGCTCGTTGGTCAGGGAGAGTTGGAGAACGGCGTCACCGAGGAACTCCAGCCGCTGGTTGTTGCGGGGAATGGGTTCATTCTCGCGCAGCAACGAGGGGTGGATGAGGGCCTGGCGCAGCAGATCCTTGTCGCGAAAGGTGTATCCCAGCAAATCCATCAGGTGATCCAAATCCTCCATGCGCTCTCCTGTCATTATGCGGGCGGGGGTGGCGTCTGGTCAACGACGGCTCCAGGGGTGGCTTCAGGCCCCGGCTCGACCGGGTTAACGGACGCCAGATCTGGTGCGGGCTCTGGAGCGGATTCCGACACCGTCTCTGACTCTTGATCCTCCGCAGCTTCCGTGGCAGCCAGAACGGGAGCGGATTGTGGAGGGTTCTCACCGGAATCCGGCAGGCCGTGTTCGAGGAGATCGGCCACCTGGCGTTGCACGGCTTCCAACTGTTGAAGCTGGAGATTGGGATCGGTGATTTGAAACAGGTCGCCTTCCCTGGGGTGCTCGTAAACAATTTGACGACGGCCATCCAGCGTTGTCTGGGCCTTGACGCGTAAAATGCGCTTGCGTTCGAGCATGACCGCCAGGATGAAACAGGCGGGACCATGGGCTGGATCAGCACTCTGAACCAGCTTGCGCAGGAGCGTCTCGGCGGATTCCTTGCGTATGGCCTCGGCGGGCGGCGGTGTCGGGGCATTGTAAACGCCATGCCAGAAGGACAGAAAGCCCTTGCGGTCATGCGCGCCCTCGGCGTATTGGGCCTCCCAGCAGGCGGCACAGACATCCGAGCGTTCCAGTATGTTGCGTTTGTCCAGCAGCAGCGTGTAGTAAAGCTGCTTCTCGACAAACGGACGGGCGCACGCCTGACAGGCCCGCGCCCTGGATTGAATTTTCCAGTCGATCATGTGACGAAAACCGCGCGCGCCCCAGGCGCGTTCGGTTGCCTGCATTATCCCCGAACGAGCCGGGACCGCAATGCCAATTCCAGGGCGCTTGGCGGGGAGCGATCGGTTTTAAACACTGATTGGCTATTACTAAGAGGATGGTGTTCAGCGGAATTGAGGAGGCGCATGACGTTTTGCGTTTTACGTTTCAGGCGGGGCCGGGTATGTTTGCGTTCGCATCGTTAATATGGGAAACACCTTTGGTCATCTCTTTCGCGTCACGACGTGGGGCGAATCACATGGAGGGGGCGTCGGCGTGGTTGTCGATGGCTGTCCGCCGCGTCTCGGACTGACCGAGGCGGATATTCAACCCGACCTGGACCGGCGTCGGCCGGGGCAATCGAGCATTGTCACGCCCCGCAAGGAATCCGACACGGTTCAGATTCTATCCGGCACTTTTGAAGGCAAGACCCTGGGGACGCCCATTTCCATGTGGGTGAAGAACGAGGATGCCCGGCCCGAGGCCTATTCGGAGATGGCTGAGAAATTCCGGCCTTCGCATGCGGATTACACCTATTTTGCCAAATACGGGATCCGCAACTGGCAGGGCGGCGGACGGGCCAGCGCCCGTGAAACGAGCGGACGGGTGGCGGCGGGAGCCATTGCGAAAAAACTGTTGCGCGAGCAATTTGGCGTTCAAGTGCTGGCGTATGTCAGCCAGGTGCAAAAGATTCTGGCCAGGGTGGATCCTGAGACCGTTCAGGAATCCGACATCGAATCGAACATCGTCCGATGTCCAGACCAGGCTGCGGCGACAAAAATGATCCGGTTGATCGAGAAAATGCGCCGGGAGGGGGACAGCGTGGGAGGATTGGTGGAAGGCGTGGCCCGTGGTGTGCCGCCGGGCTGGGGCGAACCGGTGTTCGACAAGCTCACGGCGGATCTGGCCAAGGCGATGATGAGCCTGCCAGCGGCGCGGGGATTCGACATCGGGCTGGGATTTGAGAGTGTGTGGCTGACGGGCACGAGTCATAACGATGCTTTCCGCGCCCGAGCCGGCAAGGTTTTCACTCCCACCAACCGTTCCGGCGGCATTCAGGGGGGGATTTCGAACGGTGCAACCATCTATTTCCGCACGGCGTTTAAGCCGGTGGCCACTGTCATGGTGGAACAGGACACTGTGGATATCCGGTTTAAGAACACGACGCTTAAAGGACGCGGACGTCACGATCCCTGTGTGCTGCCCCGGGCGGTGCCCATGGTCGAGGCGATGACGGCACTTGTGCTAGTGGACCATGCGCTGCGACAACGCGCGCAGTGTGGGGATGCGGGGATTCTCAATATTGAGAGCCGGGCGGCGCGTTAACAGGCTAAAATGCGCCATATTAACGCAATGCGTTGCGAAAATGACGCACAGAGGGCGAAAAACTCCGAACTTTCAAATAATTTACCGGCAGGATTGACAGTTTTTTTTGTGCCGATAGGATCATGTGTCAAGTGACCAATGGGCGGCGCGTTCGTCTATCAGTTAGGACACGGCCCTCTCAAGGCTGAAAGATGGGTGCGATTCCCATACGCGCTACCAATAAGGGTTCGTTAGGTGGGTTAGGCTGTCTTGACCCGGGTCATGGGTTGGAGCATATTTGTCCCATAAAACGACATGCGACCTTTTCAGATCATTTTTAATCCCACGAGCGCCGCGGAATTATCACGCATGCCCAAGGAATTGCAGCTTCACATCATGGGGCAGTTTCGGGGCTTGCCCCAGCAAATCATGGCGTCAAGCATGGACGCTTTTGGACAATTGGAGCGAGGCGGCAAGACATTACACCGCTTCAGGTTGGGCGAGTATCGGGTTTATTTCGAGCGACACGATCTGGGGCTGGTGGTCCACCGGATATTGAACAAAAACTCCCTGAAGGATTTTTTATTCCGGTCGAGCCTGCCGATTGGCGAGGACGCGGCGTTGCAGGATAATCCGAAATTCTGGGAATTGATCGAGGCGGCGAAATCGGCGGCAACGACCTGATCCGACAGGTGGTGCAGAGCAGGGCAGCTCAAATGGTTGCCATGGAAAACGTTGAATCAGGGAAGATGCGGCATGGATATTGCTGCAATGAATTTATTAAATTTGCACAAAGTTTAATTTTGGGTTTGACTCGAAGTATTGAATCAAGGTAGATTACACATCAGAATATATAAACGGGTTCTATTGGATAAGAGAGTTCTTTATGAAAATGAAAACTATGATCAAAGCCACGGTTGTTTTCGCCGCGTTGTTAACGGTTGCCGCCAGTTCCGCTTACGCCCTCAGCGATGTCCAGTTGGCATCGGTGAAAAAGGCCTATAGCAAGGTTCCGGCCACAGAAATGGCAGCCAAGGCTGCAAAATTGGTGAAACAAACCCCCACCGCAGATCGCGAAGCGATGGCCGTCGCGTTAACCCGCGCCGCAATTGCAAAGAATGCCAATGTGGCTTCCTCAGTGGTTTCCGCGATCAGCGCTGCGGCTCCTGAGACCTCTCCGGCTGTTTCCGCCGCTGCGGCTGCGATGCTCAATGGTCGCGCCAGCTCGATCGCCACGGCCGCCTCCGCCGCCGCTCCCGAATACAGCGAGAAGATCACGCAATCTGTGAGCACGGCTGTTCCCAGCGCGGCAACGCAGATCGCCTCGGCTCCCCGCACCCGCTCCAGCGGAAATAGCGGTGCAGTCAGCACAGGCGGCACGGTGACCATCAAGCCCGGCCCGATCCGCGGCATCCAATACACCCCGGTGATTCCTCCGGCCTCCACGCCGTCCTCTTTGGTTCAGCCTGGTTATGACCCGGCGCGGTATTCTTCCCCGAGCGGTCACTAATTCAGACTGCCGTTTTATTTTGCAAACCTGTTTCCCCGCAAAGGGAGACAGGTTTTTTTATGGTTTTATTTAATTGTCCAGCGCGGCACTTGAGCGAATGCACCCGCTCGGGATCAAGAAAGGTGTTGGCCTGATGCCCAAAGGCTGGTTGCTCAAGGGCGTTAAAATGGGAATCGCCCTGGCGTTGCTCCCGTTGTGCTGGGGAATTTCCATCGCGCTGGCCAGGGTCGTGAGCGCGGGCGTGGATAACGATTTGTTCTGGGTTGGATTCTTATCCGGCGCGGCCTGCTGGCTGGTGGTATTTCTCATGTTGCCGCGGCCAATGTGGATTTACGTGATGGGTCATGAATTAACGCATGTCCTGTGGACCTGGTTGTTTGGAGGAAGGGTCAAGCGATTCAAGGCGACCTCCAAAGGAGGACAGGTGGTCATCACAAAGACGAATTTCCTGATCGCACTGGCCCCCTATTTTTTTCCGTTTTACACCATGATGGCAGCGGCAGGCTGGGAACTGGCCTCGCTGGGGTGGAATTTGCATCCGTATCAGGTGGGCTTGCACCTGCTTTTGGGGGCGACCTTTGCGTTTCATGTCACGTTGACTTTCTCCATATTGTGTGGACCGCAGTCCGATCTGGCCGAGCACGGATATTTTTTCTCAGCGGTCATTATCTATTTGGGAAATGTGTCGATAGGAATACTGGGACTGGCCTGGTTGACGGAGAGGGTGCCAGTGACTGTGGCCTTGGGCTGGGTTTGGAGCACGACATGGGGAGTCTGGCGCCATATTTTGTCGATAAAATGAATTCGCGCTTGAAAACCTTTTTGCTTTCAGGCGATATGTTTAAATTCGGTATCTGGTATGACGCTCGCGGACATTCTCAGTAAAGAACAGATCATTACGGACCTGCAGGCCAACAACCGGTGGGAAGCCATTGATGAACTGGTGAACAATCTCGTGGCGTGCGGAAAGATCAAGCCCGAGAATCGGGAGGCCATTGCCACTGTGGTCAAAAAACGGGAACAGTCGATGAGCACCGGCATCGGTTTTGGGATCGGCATTCCGCATGCCTCCACGGATTTGATCGGGGACGTCGTCGGATCCCTGGGCCGCTCGACCAAAGGGGTGAATTTCGACGCGCTGGACAACCAACCCGTCAACCTGGTCATGCTTTTTCTGGTTCCTCAAGGTCAGTTTCAGAAGCATCTTCACACCCTGGCCAATATCGCCAAACTTCTGCATAATAAAGATTTCCGACAAATCCTCGAGAACGGACCGGATGCGGCGACGATGTTTGGTGCCATCCAGTCGCATTCCGCGAAGAAATGAAGGCGGTGTTTCCGGAGGCACGCGGATTACGAGCCCCGCAAAGAGTTCACGTTGGTGTAATTAATTCTTCTGCTACTAAATTTCATACAATTCTGTGATCTACAACACTATTGAACAACGTTTAAGGGTGGCCGTCACAGCCGTTCTGCCCGATGCGTCCGTGGACAGTGTGCTGGTCCGCCCCTGCCCCGAGGCCAAGTTTGGCGATTACCAGGCCAACGCCCTGATGGGCCTGGCCAAAGAGCGCAAGATGAACCCCCGCCAATTGGCCACAAGCGTGCTCGAAAAACTCGATGTCACGGATTTGTGCGACAAGGTGGATGTGGCCGGACCGGGATTTCTGAATTTTCGCGTGAAAAGCGCTGCCATGGCCGCCGAGTTGCAGGAGGCGATGGCGGGCGGTCCGCTGTTCCTGATGAAAGCGGTGTCGCCGCGCACGGTCGTGCTGGATTTCAGCTCCCCCAATGTGGCCAAGCCGATGCACGTGGGACATATCCGCTCAACCATTCTGGGCGAATGCCTGGCGCGAGCCCAACGGTTGCTCGGCCACCACGCGATCACGGACAACCATATTGGAGATTGGGGCACAGCCTTTGGAAAACTGTTGCTGGGATGGAAGCGTGAGGTGAATCGCGAGGCGCTGCAGCGGGATCCGATCAGCGAGATGGAGCGGATCTATAAAAGCATCAACGCGGCCTGTGATGCGGATGAGGCGCTCTACGAACAGGCGCGGCTGGAACTGGCGAAACTCCAGGCCGGAGACGCGGAGAACCTGGCGATCTGGCGTGAAATGATCGCACTCTCCGAGGTTCAATTCGACACGATTTACAAACGGCTGGGCGTCAAATTCGACCACACGCTGGGCGAGAGCTTCTACAATCCGCGACTCCCCGAAGTGGTTCAAAAGCTTGTTGCGGCCGGTTTGGCGAAGGAGAGCGACGGGGCGATCAAGGTTTTCTTCGACGATGTTCCGGAACTCAAGGAACACCCGGCGGTGATCCAAAAGAGTGACGGCGCGGCCACCTACACCACGACCGACCTGGCCACACTCGAATACCGCATGGCCACCTGGTCGCCGGATGAAATCGTCTATGTGACCGACGGCCGTCAGCAGCAACATTTCAAGGAGATCTTCACCACGTTCCGGCGCTGGATGCCCGACGCGAAGGTCAAACTGACCCATGTGTGGTTCGGATCGATCCTGGGCGAGGATGGCAAGCCGTTCAAAACGCGCTCCGGGGAGACGGTCAAACTGGCCGAACTGCTCGATGAGGCCGAAGAACGGGCGTTCCGCGTGGTGTCGGAAAAGAATCCCACAGCCAGCGAGGAGGAGCGCAAAGAAATCGCACGGATCGTGGGACTGGGCGCGGTGAAATACGCGGACATGCTGCCCAACCGGCAGAGCGATTACGTTTTTAGCTGGGACAAAATGCTGGCGTTCAACGGAAACACCGCCCCTTACCTGCTCTACGCCTATACGCGCATCCGGGGAATTTTCCGCAAGGCCCAGGAAGCAGGCCAGACTCCGTCCGGCGGCAAGCTCGCGCTGGTGGCCCCGCAAGAGATCGCGCTCGCGCGGCACATGCTCAATTTCGGACTGGTGCTCCAGGCGGTGGTGGACGATTGCCGTCCGAACTACCTGTGCAATTATCTGTATGAACTGGCGGGATATTTCACCGGGTTCTATGAAAACTGCCCGGTGCTCAAGGCTGCTGAAGGGGTGGAGCGCGAAACCCGGCTGGCGTTGTGCATGCTGACGGCGCAGGTGCTCCGGCAAGGGCTGGAGGTCCTGGGCATCGAAACCACCGAGAAAATGTAATGAGCCGGATCGTTGGCATCGATTTGGGCACCACCAATTCGCTGGTGGCCACTGTGGATTCGGGGATTCCGTTTGTCATAGCGGACACCGACGGAGTGCGGCTCACGCCTTCTGTGGTGCATTATCCCAACGGTGACGCTCCAACGATCACCGGTAAAAAAGCCACGCGACTGCGCGTGCTCGAACCGGAACGCACGGCTTATTCGATCAAACGGTTCATGGGCCGTCGCGGCGCGGAAGTGTCCCGGGAGGAAATGCAGGTGTCCTACCCGGTGCAGGGCAATGGCGGCGGACCGGTCACGGTGAATATCCCGGGACGCACGCTGACGCCGGAAGATGTTTCCGCGGAAATTCTCAAGGAACTCAAGCTTACTGCTGAGGCGCATTTCGGCGAACCGGTGACCCGCGCGGTCATCACCGTTCCCGCGTATTTCAACGATGCCCAGCGCAACGCCACCAAGAAGGCCGGTGAACTGGCCGGGTTCACCGTGGAACGCATTCTGAACGAGCCCACCGCGGCCGCGCTGGCTTACGGTTTGGAACGGCTCAAGGAAAGCACAAAGGTCGCGGTCTATGACCTGGGCGGCGGCACGTTCGATCTCTCCATACTCGAATTGCGCGAGGGCGTGTTCCAAGTTCTCTCCACGCACGGGGACACCCAGTTGGGCGGAGACGATCTGGACCGTCGCCTGGTGGCGTGGATCGTCGAGAAAATCAAGGCCGCCGGAGGACCTGATCCCACAATCGCGCCGCCATTGCTGGCACGGGTTCGCGAAGTGGCTGAGCAGTCCAAAATCATGCTGTCCACGGTCGAAACCGTCGATGTGGCCATGCCCTTCCTGACGCCTGATTTCAGCTTCAGCGTTCCGCTGACACGCGCCACATTGGAAGAAATCACCCGGGACATCGTGGCGTGCACCCGGGCACATTGCCTGCGGTCGATGGCCGATGCGCATGTGGAATCCTCGGATCTGGGTCAGGTCATTTTGGTTGGAGGCCAGACGCGCATGCCGCTGGTGCGCCGGATGGTGGCCGAGATTTTTAGTTGCGCCAGCGATGATGCAACTGGCAGCAAAAAAGGTCCAGTGCTCAACACCTCGCAAAATCCGGATGAAGCGGTGGCGTTAGGGGCGGCGATACAGGCGGAGATTTTGTCAGGCGGTTTCAAGAATGTGCTGTTGCTCGATGTCACGCCGCTGTCGCTGGGCATCGAAGTTTTTGGCGGCCTGATGAATGTCATCATTCCGCGCAACAGCACCATTCCCACCAAGGCGGGTGAGGTGTTCACCACGGCAATCGACAACCAGCCCAACGTTCTGGTTCATGTGCTGCAGGGGGAACGCGAACGGGCGGCGGATAACTGGAGCCTCGGACGATTCACGCTGGATTTCGAACGCGCGCCCAAAGGCGTGCCGCGGGTGGGCGTGCAGTTTGAGATCGACGCCGACGGCATTCTGCATGTGTTGGCACGGGACATCAAAACCGGCCACCAGATGGTGGTGACCATGAAATCGGCCGTCGATGTCAATGACGCGGACGTGCAGAAGATGGTCGAGGAATCGCTGGAAAACGCCTTTGACGATCTGAAGGCGCGCCAGTGGATCGAGACCAAAGTGCGCGCCGGAGAAGTGCTCGTGGCCACCCGCAAAGGACTGGCCGAATGCTCCGCCGAACTCGACGCCACATATCGTCAACAGGTCGAAACGGCCATGCAGATTCTCGAATACGCCCTGGCCACGGAGAATTCAATGACGAAGATCGGCGACATTCCACGTCTCAAGGCCGCCAGCGCCGCGCTGGACGAAGTCACCAAACGCCTGGCCGATCTGATGATGGACAAGGCGATGGAAGCGCTGCTGAAAAAGCGGGGTTTGATTTGATCTTGGTCCCCCGTAATTGAAACGCTGGCGCTGGCGGTCCTCCAGAATGTGAATGTTTTTCGTTTGTGATCCTGCGGTGTCGCCCAAAGTCAGGTTAGGGTTTTCTATTGCCTCTTAATTTTCACCTCTTAAAACGATACATCATACCAATCATTGGTGACCATTTTTGCTGTTTTATACTGTCTTGAGAACTTTCCAGATGGATCTCCGGTGTGGTATAAGTAGGCTTGGCGCGGGACTCCTCCCACCAAAACAAATTCCAAATCCACCGAGCCATCTTCATTTCTTTTCCCCATGATTCTAACGTCAGAAATATCCGACTGGAGTTCTTCATACGTTTGTCCAAGGGATTTTATGTTTTGTGATACGTATTTCTCGAAAATTGGTTTCCCGAACTCCAGGAACCATCTATCTCTTCGATACTGATGTAATTCCAACAACACGCTCCGTCCATTGAATCCAAACAGCAACAGGCAAAGGAGAATCCCAAATCCAGCAGCCAACGCACAATATATCGTTCGATGCATTCGGCAGGTAAAAATGAATAACACGCTGGCAATAAAAACAAAAACCGAACATAGCAGGCCAAACTCAACAATTCCGGCCGTGAACAAGTTGAATTTGTGCACCGAAAAACTAACCAGGGCAGACACCAGTACAAACAAACAACTCGCAATGGAAATCCGCTGCATGAATGCAAACTGTTTGTCTTTCATGTTTGTTATGGGTTAATCATCGACTTCATTGAAGAAGTCCTCACCAACTCCGTCCAAAGCACTTCACAGATTGATAACATGGGCTTGACTTGTTGCATGGCTTGACTGGGCCATGACAGCAACAATTTTAACGACGAAACCATGCTGCTCCGCAAATGCCACGTTGGCAACATGTGAATGTGAGCCCGGCAAATGTCCAACGCTGACAGGTTCTTGTTTGTAGGGATGTGCGCCATTATGGCGCAATGGGTTGTCCATTCGCCAATCCGGGCTTTTGGAATGGAATTGACCGAAGGCAGGTTTTCGGGCATAT
The DNA here is from genome assembly GCA_963664225.1 of Verrucomicrobiia bacterium. Classification (GTDB taxonomy): domain Bacteria; phylum Verrucomicrobiota; class Verrucomicrobiia; order Limisphaerales; family UBA1319. Next base: position 3,362,823 of record OY760937.1, on the reverse strand, counting down.
TCCGAATTTATATTGCAGAGCTTGCCTACAGGCTTGAGCAATTTTTGGATTTCCACCGGCTGAGCCGGTGTTTTTTTTTAACATATAATGGACAGCATAACCCTGCACCGGCCGCGTAATGTGGATTGGAAGAGGGCGGCGGCCTTAATCTACGGGGATTTGGGAACGAGCAAGGCCTATGTCATCGGCCTGGCATTCCTTGCGGCTGGTTATGCGTCTTTTCCAATAATCCTTGCCGTCTGCCTGCTGACCGCCCTGGTTTGCTGGAACTATGTCATAGTGTGCAAACACTTCCCGGAAGGTGGTGGCGTTTACTCGGCGGCGCGCACCCAGAGCCGGTTGTTGGCGGTCACAGGCGCATTGCTGCTGGTGGCGGACCTGACAGTGACGTCCGCCATAAGCGCCTGGTCGGCCATGAGTTACTTTGGCGTTCCCCAGGCGTATGTGGGTTGGGGAGCGATCGGCCTGATCATGGTTTTCGGGTTCCTGAATGCCTTCGGTCCCAAACATAGCGGGACTCTGGCGGTCACTCTTGCGTTCCCCATGGTGTTGGTGGTGATGGCGATCATTGCGTTAAGCATCCCGCATTTGTCCCTGACCAATTTGCAGACGTCTCACGCGGGGTTTGGCAAGACATGGGTTTCCTTTGTGGGCGTGATCCTGGCGCTCAGCGGCGTGGAAACCATTGCCAACTTGACCGGCGTGCTCAAGCTGGATCCAGGCAGCTCCAACGACAAACCCCAGGTGGTGCGCGAGGCGACCAAATCCATTCTGCCGGTGGGCATCGAAGTCGTGCTGGGCACGGCGCTGCTGGGCTGGGCCATGCTTTCCTTGCCGGGCGCTCCGGACATTCCCAAGGACCGGTGCGAAGACATGCTGCGCTACCTGGCCGAACAATATGGAAACCTGGCCTTTGGCGTCCACTTCAGTCATGTTTTCGGAATAGTGGTGGGCCTGGTCGTAGGCATGCTCCTGATGGGGGCGGTGAACACCGCCGGTGTGGCTCTGATTGGTTTGATCTACATCATGGCGCGGGACGGTGAAATGCCCAAGGTCTTCACGAAACTCAATCGCCACGGCGTTCCGCGCTGGCCCATGATCATCGCCACCTCGCTGCCGGTAATCGTGGTCTTCTTCTCAAACAACATGCAGTCCCTGGCCAACCTCTACGCCATCGGCGTGGTTGGCGCGATCACGGTCAACCTGGGCAGTTGCAGTTTTAATAAGAAACTGCCGCTGGCTCTCTGGGAACGTGTGGTCATGACCGCCACGTTCATCGTGCTGTTCACCGTGGAATTAACAATCGCCAAGACCAAGCCCGACGCCCTGTTTTTTGCCATCTGCATTTTGGGGACGGGTTTGGCATTGCGCGCCTACGCGCAAAACCGGGCGGGTCTGCAAACCCTCACCGTCACCAAAGAGATGGCAGCGGCGGTTTCGGCCGAGGCCTTCACCAATATAAAAATCAATCTCGACCAGAACGCGACGATTCTGGTCGCGGCGCGCGGCATCACGCCGGTATTAAAATTTGCGCTCGAGGAAGCCAAGCTGCGCCAGGCCACACTTTACGTGCTGTATGTTCGCGAATTAGCCGTAGCCCTGCCTGCCCCGATCGAAATGGCGGAAGCTCCCAAGTGGCAAAACAACCCGCAAGCCTCTCAAATCATGTATGGCATGCTGGAATTGGGACGGCAATACGAGGTGCCTGTGGTGCCGCTCTACATGCTGAGTGAGGATCCCGCCGCCACCATTCTCGATCTTTCCGCCACGCTGGGCGTGGACATGCTCATTCTGGGCGCGGCCCACCGACACACGCTCGCCACAATTTTGAAGGGCAATGTCGTCAGTCAGGTCGCCCGCAACCTGCCGGACACCATCCAGTTGGTCATTCACGGTTAGGAACGCCACCGAACAATTCTTTGCATATTGGGGCGTGCTGGTTATACTAGAGCCTCATGAAGGGCATCATTTTAGCGGGTGGCGCCGGTTCCCGCCTCTATCCGCTGACCAAAGTGGCCAGCAAACAGTTGCAGCCTGTCTATGACAAGCCAATGGTCTATTATCCATTGACCACGCTCATTGAGGGCGGCATTCGTGAAATCTGCCTTATTTCCACACCACAGGATCTGCCCCGATTTCGCCAGTTGTTCGGGGATGGCAGCGCGTGGGGACTTTCTTTCGACTACCGGGAACAGGCGCATCCGGCCGGGATCGCGCAGGCGTTTCTCATTGCCGAATCCTTCATTGGCAGCGACCCGGTGACCTTGATCCTGGGGGATAATATTTTTTACGGGGGCGATACGTTTCAACGCGCCTTTGCCGAGTTTCAATCCGGCGCGACCATTTTCGGCTATCATGTGAACGATCCGGAGCGTTACGGGGTGGTGGAGTTCGACGCGGAAAATCGCGCCATTTCCATTGAGGAAAAACCGGCGCATCCCCGCAGCAATTACGCCGTGCCCGGTCTCTACCTCTTCGACAACGACGTGGTGCGAATCACGCGCGAGCTCAAGCCTTCGGCGCGTGGGGAACTGGAAATCACCGATGTGAATGTGGCCTACATGCGGCGCGGAGCGCTGCGGGTATCCCGGCTCAACCGTGGTTTTGCCTGGCTGGATGCGGGCACCAGCACAAGCCTGCATGAGGCTTCGGCCTATGTGCAAACCATCGAAAAGCGGCAGGGTGTCAAGGTGGGCTGTCCCGAGGAGGCCGCATTCCACCGGGGTTTCATTAACCTGGATCAGTTTGAGGCGTTGGTGGGGAAGATGCCGCAGTGCGAGTATCGCGCCTATCTGGCGGATGTCGCTTCCGAAGCCCGGCGGCCTTGATTCCGCGCCGTATTCATGGATTTCAAACGCGCATTTTTCCGCGGATGCACGGTACTGCTTCAGGCCTGTCTCCTCGCGCTCCTGGTCATTCAACCGGCCTGCAAACCGCGCGAACCCCGGGCCGATCTGGTGATTCTCAACGGCGCGGAACCCGAATCCCTGGATCCGGCCGTCGTTACCGGTCAGGCGGACCTCCGCGCCACAGGCGCGCTTTTCGAGGGATTGACGCGCAACGATCCGCGCACCGGCGCGCCCGTGCCGGGACTGGCCGAACGCTGGGAACTTTCACCCGACGGCACGGTTTACACTTTCTTCCTGCGCACCAACGCGACCTGGTCCACCGGCGCGCCCATCACAGCGTCCGACGTCGTCTATTCCTGGGTACGCGTGTTGAATCCCTATACGGCCGGGGACTACGCGAGCCAGTTGTTCCCCATCAAGAACGCGTCTGAGTTTAATCGTGGCATCGTTACGAACGCCGCCCTTGTGGGGGCGCGCGCCCTGAGCCCACAGGTTTTACGCGTCGAACTGCGCCGTCCCACCCCTTATTTTCTGGATCTTTGCGCCTGCCCGACGATGGCCGTGGTGCCGCGTCAGACGATCGAGGCCTTTGAGGACCGGTGGTTGCTGGCAAAGCCTTTGCCCGTCAGCGGGCCTTATCTGCTCGAAAGCTGGCGTGTAAATGACAAGATTCGTCTCCGGAAAAATCCGCTCTACTGGGATGCCGCCAATACCCAGAATAATTGCGTGGACCTACTGCCCGTGGGATCGGCGGTCACCGCTCTAGACCTCTACCTGACCGGTGCGGCGGACATCGTCTGGGACAAGGAACTCGCGCCCGCCGAATTGCTCGACAACCTGCTCCGCCGCCCCGACTTTCATACGTTCGATTACCTGGGTGTCTATTTTTTCAGAATCAACGTCACCAAAAAGCCGTTCGATGATCCCCGTGTTCGCCGGGCGCTCGCCATGGCCATCGACAAGCAACGACTGGTGGAAAAAATCACCGCCGCAGGAGAAAAGGCCGCTTCCCAAATCACACCGCCCATTATTCCGCACTATCATCCCCCGGAAGGCCTGGGTCGCGATCCCGAGGCGGCGCGGCGTTTGCTGGCCGAGGCGGGATACCCGGGAGGAGTTGGTTTTCCATTATTCACCTACATGTTCAACGCGGCGGCGGGCGGTTCGGCGAAAATGCACCAGAAAATTGCCGTCGAGCTGCAGCAGATGTGGGAACGCGAACTGGGTCTGCACATGGAATTGCGCCAGGTGGAATGGAAGGCCCTGCTCGCCGCCCAAAGCGCGCTCGATTATGATATGTGCCGCAGCAGTTGGGTGGCCGATTATAACGATCCGAACACCTTTCTGGACCTTTTCCTGAGCGATAACGGTAACAACCGCACCGGCTGGAAAAACAATGCTTACGACCAATTGCTGGACCAGGCGGGCCTGCAAAGCGATATGGACGCCCGGGAAAAATTACTCCAAAAAGCCGAGACTTTGCTCGTGCGCGATGAATTGCCGATTGTGCCGCTGTTTTTCTACAAGGGCATCAATTATTACGACGACACAAAAATCCAGGGCATTTACCCCAATGTGATTGATCAACACCCGATCAACGCCATACGGCGGATTCGATAGAGAATTTGGGTCATCAAATTGGCAGCCACCCACGCAAAAAGCGTGACGTCGTTCCCATCCGCCTCTAAAATACCTGCAAGCCTGATGGAAGTGCATGCGCGGTCGTGTGCCATGACGCCTGTTGATCCCGAAAAGACGGCCCCAAACCGGGCCGGTCATTCGGATGCCCAAGCTCCCATTGCTATTAATGACATGAATTGCCTTACTGTAGTCGAGCAGGATGAGTTTCAATTGACGATCGCCACGCCGACGCCCGATCAGCGATGGATCACCGTTTGCGTGCGTGCGGGTGCGAATTCAGAAGCCGCCGCCGCTGCCGCCTATGCCAAAATCCGGGAGTTGTTGACCGGCGAGAACTGGCATTGTCTCCATGAACGCATTTTCGCCAGCCTCAGTCACCGCGAGGCCATCCTCAAAGGGCGTCAAAGCGCAGGATTGAGCATGGTTCACGGAACCTCCCCTCTGACATTTGTTCAGGGCCATCCTGTCTGGGGCGAGGGATTCGCCGGAATTCAGATGCAATTATTCCAGCCGTCGCAAAAGGACGGACGGGTCTGGGACATTCTGGACGATGGGCAGGTTTGCGGACGAGGCTGGACACGGCGTGGAGCCACCTATTTCCTGCTGCAGGGAATTAACGGGATGAATTCGCACGTGGCTGGCACCCGCGAGGAGCAAACCGTTGCAATGATCGACCGCGCGCAGCGCCTTCTGCAGTCCCAGGGAACCAATTACGGGCAGGTGGCGCGGACCTGGATTTATCTGGCGGACATTCTCAAGTGGTATGACGCCTTCAATCTCGCGCGTAACGGCGCCTATACGGGCTTGGGCCTCATGCCCTCCGCGAAGGATACGCGTCCGGTGGCCTTCCAACTGCCTGCCAGCACAGGTATCAAAGGCTCCAATCCGCTCAATGCCGCGTGCCTGATGGATGTGCTGGCCGTGGCGGGCGAACCTGAAAAGCGGCCGCATGTGTTGCGCCTGACCAATCTGCGCCAGAAAGATGCTTTTCGTTATGGAGCGGCCTTCTCACGTGGGGTCATTCTGACCGAGGGCGACTTCGCACAAATCCAGATTTCCGGCACGGCGGCCATCGATGAAACCGGCGCGAGCCTTTACCCCGGCGATACGCGGGCCCAGATCGAACGCACACTCGATAATATCGAAACGCTCATCGCCCAGGGTCACGCCAAGCTGACCGATATCGCCAGCGCCACGGTTTTTCTCAAGCGCGCAGAGGATCTTACCATCTGGCGCGAAATTGCCGCCCGGCGCGGTCTCGACCCTTTCCCGGGCATCTGTGTCGTGGCCGATGTCTGTCGCGACGACCTGCTATTCGAATTGGACGGCGTGGCGCTCGTCACTAAACCGTAAGGTGCGGGGTGCGGTCACAGAGTTGGCCGTTGAATTCCCGGGTAATGACCTTCAGACGGGTTTTCCCAGGGGAACCGATCCATTCGGGCCGGTGACGCAGAGGTCCATGTCACGCAGCAAGCCGTCTGTCACGGCATAAATCCAGCCATGCACCGCGAGCGATTGGCCCCGCGCCCAGGCGCTCTGGACGCTATTGGCCGCGCACACACTGGCGACTTGTTCGGCGACGTTCAGTTCGCAAAGCCGGTCAAACTGCTGCGTCTCGTCAACCACCGTGGCCAACTGCGTTTCGTATTTCTGGCGCACTTCCTGAACGCTCTGGAGCCATTGGTCCACCAAACCGAGCCTGTCCCCGCGCAACACGGCCCGCACCCCCGCACATCCGTAGTGGCCACAGACAATGACGTGCCGCACTTTCAGTACATCCACGGCAAATTGCAGAACAGACATGCAGTTAAGATCGGCCGCACGCACGACATTGGCGATATTGCGGTGAACGAACAATTCGCCGGGCAGCAAGCCGACAATCTCATTCGCGGGAACCCGGCTGTCCGAACAACCGATCCAGAGGTATTGAGGACTCTGCTGGCGGGAGAGTTTCAGGAAAAACTCAGGATCTCTGGCGCGAATCTGGCCGGCCCAGGCGCGGTTGTTGGTGAAAAGGTGGTTTAATTCTTTCATGCGATATAGTAGCGCAAGTCGTGAAAGATGTCAGACCTTAATCAGGTTCGCATTGTTTAAATGAATGGTTCGGTTTTTGAAGACGTGAGGCGACAGCATGCCAATACAGAAAGTGGGTAAACCCAATCGACACATCAAGGACTGAATTCTCGAAGCCGCCGTCCAAAAAACTACCAAATAATCTGTTCGGTTTTCACGTTGGCGTCCATATATCAATGACATGACGAGCGATGATATGACGTTGGTGCGGGAATATGCCCAAAGCAATTCCGAGCAGGCGTTTGCCACGCTGGTATCGCGCCATGTTAATCTGGTTTATTCGGTCGCCCTGCGCCAAGTTCGCGACCCCCATCTGGCTGAGGAAATCACCCAAGGCGTCTTCATCATCCTGGCACGCAAAGCAAAATCGCTTGGTCCGATGACCATTCTACCCGGATGGCTCTGCCGCACGGCACGATATGCGTCCGCCGACGCACTGAAAATTCAACATCGTCGGCAATTCCGCGAACAGGAGGCACACATGCTATCCATTTTGAACGAATCGGATTCCGAAGCCTGGAGACAAATCGAGCCGATGCTGGATGAGGCACTTAATTGCCTGGGGGAAAAGGAGCATGACGCGGTCGTGCTCCGATTCTTTCAGGGCAAGGATTTCAAACAAGTCGGGGCGGCGCTGGGGACGGATGACGACACGGCGCGTATGCGGGTGAATCGCGGGGTGGAAAAACTAAGGCTGTTTTTCACCAAGCGCGGAGTAACGCTGTCTGCATCGGCGATTGCAGGAGCAGTCACCGGCAATTCAGTGCTGGCCGCACCTGCAGGTCTTGCCGCTGCCATTACCACCGCAACTCTTTCTGCAACCGCCATCACCACGACAACAGTCATTGCCACCACTAAAGTCATTGCCACCACTAAAGCCATTGCCACCACTAAAGCCATTGCCATGACCACACTTCAGAAAACCATCGTCGCCGCCACCGTCGCAGTTCTTCTCGGAGGGGGAATCTATGAGGCCCGCCAAGCCTTGCAACTACGCGACCAGATTCAGGGACTACGGCAACAGCAAAAGCCGCTGAACGAACAAATCCAACAATTTCAAAGAGCACAAGACGAGACCGCTCTTCAACTCGCGGCGATTCGGGAGGAAAACGAACGGTTGGACCGTAATACAACCGAATTGTTAAGGTTGCGCTCTGAAGTGGGAAGGTTGCACAAGGAATCAAGACAACTGGCGCAAGGAATAACAGGAGATACAAATGACCCAACCGCGATTCTGGCGCAAGCGTGGCTCAATCGGGCAAAGCTCCTCAAGGCACGTTTTGACCAGTGGCCCGGCAAGAAAACTCCTGAGCTGCAGTTGCTAAACGAACAGGATTGGTTAAATGAAGCTGCTAAACGGGACCTTGACAGCGACGCAGCTTGCCGCGAGGCGATGGGACATTTGAGGTGGACCGCAAAGAGTAGGTTTGCCAATGCGGTCAATGAAGGATTGGTGCAATTCGCCAAATCAAACAATGAACAGCTTCCGTCTAATCTTTCCCAGTTGATGCCGTATCTCAAAGAACCCATGGATTCATTTTTGGAAAATTACCAAATCGCGAAACCCGGCTGGGTAACTCCCCCGCAACCAAATTCACCGAACAGTGAGAGAGCCAAAACATGGGCAATTGTTGAAAAGGGGAGTTTCAATCCCGAGGGAATCCCCATTCGCGATGGTGATAATCTTTCAGACCCAGACTACGACATGTATGTGGTCATTTACAATGGCGGCTATTACGGTTATGGAGCTACCAAATCCTCAAAATAAACCTCTTCGTTGGGACACCGCAGGGAACGCCCGAAAGTGCACCTTCATCAAGCGACAGAATAAATAATGATTTATGGTGCGGAAACCCAGGCCGTTGGCCAAGCCAAGCAATGACGTCTCTTATGGCGTTTAATACCGACATAAAAAAACCGGCGCGAACTTTTCAGTGTCCGCGCCGGTTTTGAAGAGTCATTGACTGAGCCGGTCAAGACCGGCCCTGGAGTTTGGCCCCCTTACGATCAGTTAAGACTTAGAAAGATGGCGGCTTCTAGTGGTGGATCGCATTTTCTGCCGTTCTGGGTGGGAATGGTATTTGATGAGAGCGGCAGAAAATGGGTGGTTAGGGCTGTAGCCCAAAGTTCATAACGCAATTGCGTGATTAATTCGTTGGTTGTGGCTCTCTGGCCGGGCTTACGTTTGTACCAGCACGGGCGTTTGAAGGTCTCCGGCTGGCCGTCGGCACCGTAGGTTTTGACGGCGCCCAGGAGCAGTAGCGCGTAGGCTGCCACGGCCAGCGCCGGGGCATTCTGATTGGAAGCCTCGGACCGAACCTGGGCCTGTCCGACCCCCAGAAGAGTTTTCTCATCCCGGAAGTTGACTTCGATATCCCATCGCCAGAGATAAAACTGCACCACCTTTTCCAGGGGCAGATTCAGATCAGTGCAGATGAGAAAAGCCGGTTCGCGCCGTTCCAGCTTGCTGGACCTGGTACGGCGGTAAGCCACCGGCTCGATGACGACCAGACGCAGGGAGTGGCCGGCCTTGTCCATCTGCGAGTAGACGGGCGCCAGGGTTTTGACCCGGAACTGGTAGCGTTTGCCTGCCGCAAAGGCCTCCACGGTTTGCCAGGGTTGGGCCGGGTCCTTGAGCAGTTGTTCCGGCGTGGGGCAGTGGGCCCCATACTTGCGTTTGCGGCCGTGCGCGGCCTGCCCTGTCGGGGGAAAGTAAAAGGCCGAGTCCTTGCGCACGCGGCCAATGAGGGTGGTCCGCTCCGGAATCTGCCCCAGAACGGTGCCATTGGTGAAGCGGCCATCGAGGGTGGCAATCAGCGGCCGCTGGCTCGAACCGCTTTGATCCATTTGCCGGCGCATGTGGGTCAGGCGATTGCGGCCCGCCACATTGATATTCATTTTGGCCCGTTGCTCCCGGTAGGCGGCCCAGCGCTCTGGCGCGGCATCCTTGCGCGGCTTGGCGGGCAGGGCCGCATGCTGGAAGTCCACCGGAATCATCCGTGCCGCCCCTTGTGAGCCCAGCGGCACGGCCGCAGAAATCTGCAGGACCCGCAGACCCCGGACAAAGTTGACCTGGAATGGGGGGCTCAAGGGATCACGCTGAAAACGGGAGCCAAAGATGCGCGGACCGGTTTTGCGCAAGAGCGAGTCGTCCATGGCCACGACCAGAGGATCCTTGGACGGGAAGTCCTGCTCGATTTGGGCGCGGATCCGGTCGAAAACCCAGTCCTCGTCGAAATGATCCTCGGAATAGAAGCGGTAATCGGCCGTCCAATCCTGTTGGGTGCGGTTTTGATTGCGCAAGAGCCCTGTAATGGTGTGGCGGCCGAAGCACACCAACTGGGAAAGCAGATGGCGGCGGCCCCGAGCCCAGGCCTGCGGGGAAGAGAAGCCGGGAGCACATAGATCGATCAGCTCCTCGATTTGGTCGAGGAGGGAGGCGTTTTTTTTAAAGCGACCGGGTTGGGGGGGACCTGGTCGCGCGAGAGAATGAGGTGACCTTTGTCGGCAATGGTCCACCGGACATCCTCTCCCTTGTCGAAATCCATGGCCTGGGCGATGGCGGAGGGGAAGTTGATGTACCATTGCTGGCTTTGCTTGCGTTGGATGAGCTGGACTTTAGTTGGATAACCCATAGTGGCCATATCTAGTCACATAACTAGACCACGCGCAACAAAATAATAATCCCACCAGCGGTTTGTCTAGTCCGGGGCCAAACTCCAGAGCCGGTCAAGACCGGCCCACTCGCTCAGTTCTTACGATTTAAGCATCGTAATACATGAAGAATTCGTAGGGATGCGGACGCAGGCGCATGGCATCATGCTCTTTGCGCTTGGTGGCGGTCCACATTTCCAGGAAGTCCTTCGAGAACACGTCGCCCTTGAGCAGGAATTCGTGATCCTTCTCCAGACATTCGAGGGCTTCACCCAGGCTGCCGGGAACGTTGGGGACCTTCTTGAGTTCCTCGGGGGGCAGCTCGTAGATGTTCTTGTCCAGGGGTTCGCCCGGATCAATTTTGTTAAGGACGCCATCCAGACCGGCCAGCAACAGCGCGGCATTGGCCAGATAAATGTTGGCGGAGGGATCCGGCGGGCGGTATTCGATGCGCTTGGCCTTGGGATTCTCGCTGTAGGTCGGGATGCGAACCGCGGCGCTACGATTGCGGGAGCTGTAAGCCAGGTTCACGGGGGCCTCGTAGCCTGGGACCAAACGCTTGTAGCTGTTGGTGGTGGGGCTGCAGATGGCGCACAGGGCGCGCGCATGCTTGAGGATGCCGCCGATGTAGTGGATGGCCATCTGGCTCAGGCCGGCATACTCGCTGCCGGTGAACAGGGGCTTGCCCTTTTTCCAGAGGGACATGTGGACGTGCATTCCCGAGCCGTTATCGCCAAACAGGGGCTTGGGCATGAACGTGGCCGTCTTGCCGTGCTTGGCAGCGACGTTGCGAACGACATATTTATAGACCATCAAGTTGTCGGCGGTCTTGACCAGGGTGTTAAACCGCATGTCGATCTCCGCCTGGCCCGCGGTGGCCACTTCGTGGTGATGACGCTCGATCTTGACGCCCAATTGCTCCATGAGCATGCACATCTCGGTGCGGATGTCCTGCTGTGTATCGGCAGGCCCGACGGGGAAGTAACCCTCTTTGTAGCGGATCTTGTAGCCCTGGTTGGGCATTTCATCGCGGCCCGAATTCCAGATGCCTTCGCCCGAATCCACGCTGTAGAAGGTGCCGTTGGTCTTTGAATCGTACTGGACGTTGTCGAAGATGAAGAACTCGGCTTCAGGCCCGAAGTAGGCCGTGTCGGCCAGGCCCGTGCTGATGAGATACTTCTCGGCCTTCTGGGCCATGCCGCGGGGATCCCGGGAGTAAGGCTCCAGGGTGCCGGTCTCGGCGATGGTACAGGTCAGGGAGAGGGTAGGAACCGCGCAGAAGGGATCCATGAAGGCGGTCTCCACATCGGGCATGGCCAGCATGTCCGAGGCTTCGATGGATTTCCATCCGCGAATCGACGATCCGTCAAATCCGAGGCCTTCAGCGAACGCCTCGGGGGTCAGTTCGTCCATAGGCATCGTGAAGTGCTGCCAGACTCCGAAGGTGTCCACAAACTTGAGGTCCACCATTCTGGCCTCGTTTTTGCGGGCCATTTCAAGTACACTTTTTACTGTGCTCATTGGTTTGTTGTTGTTGGTTAAAAAAGGATGCCCCGCAGCTCCCGGTTGAAGGGCGGCTTGCGGCGGCCTGCTCTCTGAATGAATTAAACGGCTTGCTCGCCCGTCTCGCCTGTGCGAATGCGAATCACATTTTCGACCGGATAAATGAAGACTTTGCCATCACCGATCTTTCCAGTTTTGGCGGCCTTGACAATAGCGTCCGCCGCTGCGGAAACAACGTTATCAGCCAAAACCACTTCAATCTTCACTTTAGGCAAAAAATCGACTGTATATTCGCTGCCACGGTAGATTTCGGTGTGCCCTTTCTGGCGTCCGAAACCTTTGACTTCGGAAACTGTCATTCCCTCCACACCCAGGCTGGCCAAAGCTTCTTTGACATCCTCCAATTTGAAGGGTTTGATGATTGCCTCGATCTTTTTCATGCGTGACTAATTCTGGGACCGCATGGTAGCAGCCGCCTCGCAAGTGTCCACTCGAAATTAAAAGGGTGCAACCGCCTTCATGGTTCTGCTTGCTAATTTCCAGTCTCATAGCAGGCTATGGAACAATGCGAACGGTAATTTATCCGGGCAGCTTCGATCCGGTGACCAATGGCCATCTGGACCTGATCTATCGGGCGGCCAAATTGTTTGACCGCGTCATCGTGGCGGTGGCCAATAACGACACCAAGTCGCCCTTGTTCAATTGTGAAGAGCGCAAGCAGTTGGTGATCCCTGCTGTGGCGCATCTGCCTAATGTGGAGACGGATGTCCTGACGGGACTGCTGGTGAACTATGTGGTCGCGCATAATGGGGACGCGGTGCTGCGGGGTTTGAGGGCGGTGTCGGACTTTGAGTTCGAATTTCAACTGGCCCTGATGAATCGAAAGCTCAATGAACGGGTGGAGACGATTTTCATGATGCCCAAGGAAACTTTCGTGTTCCTGAGCTCGCGAATCATCAAGGAGATCGCGCGGTTGGGCGGGGATGTAAGCCCCTTTGTGCCGGCCAATGTGGAACGGGCGCTGGCAGCCAAACTTGCCAAACAGGCGCTTTAAGTTTTAATTGGGAAAGGAAAATATTATGTCTGCCATTTTTAACGTCCGCAAACTGGAGCAGAAGAGCGTGGAGCTGCGCGGCGTGATCCCGCTTGAAGAGTTGGACTGGGGCTCGCCGGACGAGTGTGTTCATGCGAATTCTCCGGTCAGCTATGAAATTGAGGTCGAACAGCTTACCAACGCGTGGCTCGCCCGCGGTCATATTTCGTTGAAGCTGAAATGCGAGTGCGTGCGATGCCTCAAAGAGATCGAGGAAATCATCGATATTCCCGATTGGGCCTGCCATCTGCCGATGGTCGGAGAGGACGCTCCAGCGATAAAGAACGATCTGATTGACTTGACGCCCTATATCCGGGAAGATATTTTGCTCGCGATTCCACAACATCCGTTGTGTGAGGCCGGGTGCCCGGGACTGGGTCCATCCAAAGCCGTTACCGGGTCGAAAGGCCCCAATATGGCTGGAAATGATGTGGATTCCTCCGCTTGGGCCGTATTAAATAAACTGAAATTGTAGTCAGAAGGATAATTTATGGGCGTTCCCAAACGCAAACCGTCGAAAAGTCGCCAGCGCATGCGCCGGGCGTATAACAGTGTATTAAAATTGCCCCAGTTGGGCGTTTGCCCGCAATGCGCGGCTCCTTACGTACCACATCGGGTATGCCCAGCCTGCGGCTTTTACAAAGACCGCCAGGTAATCAACGTTAAAGCCACAGCTTAATTGATGTTTGAGAGCGCGGCGTCTTTATAGGGCCGCGCTTTTTTCATCCTTATGCGAGTTGTTGTTGATGTCATGGGCGGCGACCACGGGTGCGAGGTCGTCATCAAGGGCGCATTACAGGCCCTCCAACTCAACGCCAACATTCAGGAACTGTTCCTGGTCGGCCGACAGCCGGAAATCGAGGCAGCACTCAAAAAATGCGGTAACACGGATTCCCGCGTGACGGTGGTCCATGCCTCCGAGGTGCTGACCATGGAGGACAAACCCGTGGAGGGACTCCGCCGTAAAAAGGATTGCTCAATCCTCCGCGCCGTCGATTTATTGAAGGAAGGCCGGGCTGAGGCCATGGTTTCCCCCGGAAACACCGGAGCCGTGGTAGCCGCAGCCACCATCCGCCTGCGCCCGCTCACCGAAGTCGATCGTCCAGCCATTGCGGCGATCATTCCAGCGCCCAAAAACCAATTTGTTCTCCTGGATGCCGGCGCGAATGTGGAATGCCGCCCCCGGCACCTGGCCCAATACGCCATCATGGGCAGCGTCTATTCGCAAAAGATCCTGGGTTACGCCAAGCCGCGCGTGGGCATTCTAAGCGTGGGCACTGAAGATGTGAAGGGCAATGAACTCACTCTGGAAGCCTTCAAGCTCTGCAAACAATGCCCCATTCATTTCATCGGGAACGTCGAGGGCCACGACCTGTTCGCCAACCGGGTGGACGTGGTCGTGTGCGACGGTTTTGTTGGGAACGTCGTTCTCAAGACGTGCGAGAGCCTGGCCACCAATCTCTTTGCGTGGCTCAAGGAGGAACTGACCAGCACTACGGGTCGCAGCCTGGGCGCCTGGATGGCCCGGGGCGCGTTCAAGACCATCAAACACCGTCTGGATCCCGCAGAAGCGGGAGGGGCGCCATTGCTCGGACTCAATGGGAGCGTGATGATCGCCCACGGTTCCGCCGACGATCGGGCCATCAGGAACGCCATTCGCGCCACTGGCGATGCAGTTAAACACAACATCAACCATTCCATTAACCAGGAAATCGCGCGCGCCAATGCGGAAATGGATAAGCTCCAACACACGGCGCACGCCTCCTCATGACAAACACCCCCAAACCCTCGCGCAGCAAAACTCCGCATAGCGCTCCCGATTTCAAAGGCCGCACCTGCTCCATTGTCGGCGTGGGATCTTATGTCCCTCAACGGCTCATGACCAACGCCGAGTTGGAAAAACTGGTTGAGACGAGCGACGATTGGATCACCACCCGCACCGGGATCAAGGAACGACACATCGCGGCCGCGGATGAATTCACCTCCGACCTGGCGACCAACGCCGCCCGGCGCGCCATCGAAATGGCCGGAATCGAGGCCGACCAGATCGATTTGATCATCGTCGCCACCATCACGCCCGACATGCCGTTTCCCGCGACCTCGTGCCTGGTTCAGGAAAAAATTGGCGCAAGCCGCGCGGCCACCTTTGACATCGAAGCCGCCTGCTCGGGTTTCATTTACGGACTCGAGATCGGACGCCAGTTCGTGATGTCCGGCACTTACAACACCGTGCTGGTGATTGGGGCCGAGAAACTTTCCTCCATCGTCGATTGGACAGACCGCAACACCTGCGTGCTCTTTGGCGACGGCGCGGGCGCGGCAATCCTCCAGAACCGTCCTGGCGCGCATGGACTTATCTCCACCTGTCTGGGAGCCGACGGCGGAAAATCCGAACTCCTCCAAATGCCCGGCGGGGGCAGCCGCTGCCCGGCTACGCATGCCTCGGTCGACGCCCGGCTGCATTATTTGCGCATGGAAGGCAAGGAAGCCTTTAAGAACGCCGTCAACGCCATGTGCCTGGCGGGCAAGGAAGCTCTTTTCCGCGCCGGTCTGGAGGTGTCCCAGATAGCCTGCATCATTCCGCACCAGGCCAACTTGCGCATCATCGAGGCCGTTCGGGACCGTCTCGACGCCAAACCTGAGCAGGTATTTCTCAACCTGCACAAATACGGAAACACCTCTGCCGCTTCCGTGGCCATCGCCCTGGACGAAGCGGTTCGCACAGGTCGGATCAAAACGGGCGACTACGTTCTACTCGTGGTGTTCGGCGCGGGGTTGACGTGGGGCGCGGCGATCATCGAATGGTAAAGAGGGGCGGTTTTCACGCCCAAAAATAGCGGATCCGGCGCTTGACGCGGGTGGCGTTCCTGATAAATTTGCTAGCCGGATTGGTGGTCGTAGCTCAATGGTAGAGTCCAAGCTTGTGGAGCTTGTTGTTGCGGGTTCGAGTCCCGTCGGCCACCCCATCCTCAATTTTTTCACTCATCTGAGCCACCAACGGTTTCATCCGCGTAACCTCTACCGTTCAGGTCGCAGCCAGACCCTTTCTGCGCATGCCGGGCATTCTGTTCGCTATGAACGTCAAATCCATTGACGGCAGACGAGCCGACGCTCGCTCTTTTTGGCCGAACCAACTGGCCTTTTGGATTACGTGGTGGCGACAAAGCAGCCGAATACAGGGGCGGGCATTCCGAAATCCATTTCCAAAAAGCCTTCCAAAATATTTGTTCGGTTTTCACGTTAGCGGACATATACCAATGACATGATGAATGACGATATGACGCTTGTGCAGGAATATGCCCAGAGCAATTCCGAACAGGCGTTTGCCACGCTGGTATCGCAGCATATCAATCTGGTTTATTCAGTCGCCCTGCGCCAGGTCCGAAACTCTCATTTGGCTGAGGAAGTTTCCCAAGCCGTGTTCATCCTCCTGGCCCGAAAAGCAAAATCACTTGGTCCGGAGACAATTCTTTCTGGCTGGCTTTGCCGCACCGCACGAAATATCGCCGCCAACACAATAAGAACTGAACACCGACGTCAATTCCGCGAACAGAAGTCACAGATGCAATCGCTTTTGAACGAACCGGATTCCGACACCTGGAAGCAAATAGCACCGCTATTGGATGAGGCATTAAACTCGTTGGGTGAAAAGGAGCACGATGCCGTCGTACTCCGATTTTTTGACGGCAGGGAATTAAAACAGGTCGGGGCCGCAATGGGAACAACTGAGGACGCGGCACGCATGCAGGTAAATCGTGCTGTAGAAAAACTGCGGAAATTCTTTTCCAAGAAAGGCGTTTCCGTTTCAGAAGGGTTGATTGCTGGAGTCATTACCGCAAATTCCGTCCAAGCCGCACCTGCAGGACTCGCCGCCACCATTACTGCCGCCGCACTTTCGGGAACCGCCATCACCACCACGGCAGTTATTGCCGCCTCCAAAACTGTTGCCATGACCACACTCCAAAAAACTATTGTTACTGTCGTGTTCGCCGCCGCCGTGGGCACAGGAATCTACGAATCCCGCCAGGCAGCAAACGCCCGCGCAGAAACGCAAACGCTCCAACAAGGGCAGGCGCCGTTGAAAGCAAGCATCGAGCAATTGCAGCGCGAACTTAGTGACGCGACAAATCGTCTGGTCGGAATGGCCGACACATTGGCGAAAGCAAGCAGAAACGATCGGGAATTGTTGGCTCTACGTGGTGAAGTAACCCGATTGCGCCGGGAATCAGAATTAAGGTCGAGGGAAGAGAGCGGTGTGGCTGGTTCGGCAGATAAATCATGGCTCGACCGGGTTGGGCGGCTCAGACAACGACTGGAGCAAACCCCGGAAGCGCAAATCCCTGAACTAAAGTTTTTAACTGATGCGGATTGGCTTAATGCTGCCAGTCACAAACTGGATACGGATGATGATTACCGTGCAGCTTTTGACCGTCTGCGTGCGAGTGGCGAAAACCACTTCCTTCAGATTGCGGAGACAGCGTTGCGAAAGTTTCTGGAAAACCATCATGGAGAGTTTCCCACAGAACTTTCACAACTGGCGTCCTATTTCGATACTCCCCCGGCAGACGAAATCTTGAGACGCTACCAAATCGTACCTGAGAGCAACGTTCCAAAGTGGGATGGTTCAGGAGAGACAAATGGTTGGCTCATCACGCTAAAATCTCCCGATTCAGAAGCGATACAGGCTGTTGGGAAAAACGGTTTCAGAGGCACCAGTGCTGGAGATTTGCAGGAGATGAGTATTCTTGCTTCAGCGATGAAAGCGGCGTTTGAAGCTTCGCCGATTATTAACGGTACTAAGACACTCAAATTAGAGGATTTGGTACCCTATCTTACGACTCCTGAGCAAACGGCCGCGTATCAGAAAATGATGAAGCGGAAGAACGCGGCTTCCAAGTGATCGATTATCGCCAGTTCTCCACGTTGGGTATCCTCCATTGCCCAAGGCCTGAAGGCGCTGGTCGCCGACGCCCATAATTTGGCTGTCGCGGCTTTGTGTTCGATTGTCCCATTTATCGAAACAGGCACAAGCTTCGCCGTTCCGTCACGGAGCCATTTTTTCAAACCGAGCTGTTGGCACCAATGGCAAGATGGTCATCGGGCTGAAAGTCACGTGCCGTTGCACGAACCGCACCGATGACTGATTCCGCAACCTGGTTTGCGTTTGAAGAGCACTATGGGAAATTCAGCGGCAAACTCAGTGGTCACCCATTTCAGCGCAGGCATGGATCAGGTCAAGCCGGGAAGATTTCCATTGGAGTCGGCGGCGGCAAGAATGCGTCTGAATTCTCCCAGACTCGATTTGAGTTTTTCCGGGCTGTAACTCTGACGAATTTTCAGAATTTCCTTTTTGGCGAGCAAGTCGCACCGCTCATTCATTTCGTGGCCTGCATGTCCCTTGAGCCATCGCCAGGTCACCAGGTGCTTTGCAGATTCGGCATCAAGCTCCCTCCACAGGTCTTCATTCTTGACCGCTTTCTTATCCTTGGTCTTCCAACCCCTGACTTTCCAGCCCCTGATCCATTCCGAAATGCCGTTTTGAACGTATTGCGAATCGGTAAAGAACTCCACTTCACAGCGTGCGTTGAGTGCCTTGAGTCCTTCGACCGCAGCCTTGAGTTCCATTCGATTGTTGGTCGTCGCTGGAACACCACCGGCGATTTCCCGCTGATGTTGGCCGTAAGTCAGAACCACCGCCCAACCGCCCGGCCCGGGATTTCCCTCACACGCTCCGTCAGAATAAAGAACCACCTTCTTCATTTGCCGCCAGGCCGTTGCCCGCGTTCCACCGCCCCAGCGTCCAGGTTGAATCCCACGCCATTCAGCCGGTCAACGAGTTTTTGAAGCTCCTCATATTTCCCAATGAATTCCATCATAAGGTGCGCGTTTTTGTAATCCGCTACCACAACTTTGAAAAGCAAAATAAGCAGCGGACGCCGGGAGCGTTACCATGGAATCTGAAGGCGCAGCAAAGAAAGCAGATGGCCGGTTCTTGCAATGTGACTCGCAGTTCTGCCGGAAAAACAATTGACCCGGCATTTCCGTAATATTACCGGGGGCTGGAAACAAGCCCGTTGGCCGGGATGGTCACAACGGGACCATCCTGACCCACTGCGAAACAACCAAAAAACGTCAACTACACATCAACGTTTTACTCCGTTCTCGGCCCTGCATGAGACCATCCGGTCTTGAGTCCCAGCACAAACCACCCGATGCCAATGGCTCCGAACGCGAAGATCGTATCGCCGATGACCCGCATCCAGCGCAGATCGTTCATGACGCCGTGTTGCAGGAACTCCGCCGAACGCGCATACCACATGCCGTGTTCCACACTCGCCCAGGTCTGCATCAAGCCAACCGGCAGCAGGCTCAGGAGAATCATTAGTGCGAGGCCGATATTCAACGCCCAGAAGCTGAATGAAAGCACGCCTGATTTCCAGGCCATTTGCTGGGTCAACCCGCGCAGGCAAAAGAGCATCAACCCAATGCCCAACATGCCATAAACACCAAACAGAGCCGCGTGCCCATGGACCGGAGTGGTGTTCAAGCCCTGCATATAATAGAGGGCGATGGGCGGATTGATCAGGAACCCGAACAAGCCAGCGCCGACCAGATTCCAGAAGGCCACCGCCACAAAGAAATAGATCGGCCATTTGTAAGCCCCCACCCAAGGGCGCGCCCGGCTGAGCGTCAGATTTTCGTAACCTTCAAATCCTATCAAAACCAGCGGCACCACTTCCAAGGCGCTGAAGGTCGCACCAAGGGCTAGAATGGCCGTGGGGGTTCCACTGAAATAGAGATGGTGGAACGTACCCAGGATTCCGCCGGAGAGGAATATCACCGTCGAGAAAATAACCGCGGTTGTCGCGCTTGCGGTTTTGAGCAAGCCCATGCGTGTAAAGAGAAACGCGATCACTACTGTGGCGAAAACCTCAAAAAAGCCTTCCACCCAGAGATGCACCACCCACCAGCGCCAATATTCGGCCATCGCCAGATGGGTCTGGCGTCCCCACATCAACCCGGCTCCATAGAACATCGCAATGGCCGCTGAAGCCACCAGGAACAAGGCGAGCAAGTGGCGATTCGGACCCGGATTCTTGAATGCAGGCCACAGCGAACCACCCATCAGGAAAAGCCACAGGAACAGTCCTATCAGCAAAAATATCTGCCAGAAACGGCCCAAGTCCACGTATTCGTAGCCCTGATGGCCGAACCAGAAGTTGGCGCCGTATCCCAGTCTTTGCTGCACTCCGAGCCACTCGCCAGCGAGAGAACCAACGACAATCACAAGCAGGCAGACAAAGAGGAAGTTGACCCCGAGTTTCTGCCAGCGCGGTTCGTAGCCGGAAACGGCCGGCGCCACAAACAATCCCGTGGCCAGCCAGGCGGTGGCAATCCAGAAAATGCCGAGCTGCGTATGCCATGTGCGGGCCACCGAGTACGGCAGCCACTGGCTGAGCGGGATTCCGTAAAACGCATCCCCTTCCACGCCGTAGTGCGCGGTCACCGCGCCAAGCGCCACCTGAACGACCAGCAATGCCGCAACCACCCAAAAGTATTTCAATGTCGCTCTCATGGACGGAGTGGCCTGGAGGGCCAGCAACGGATCCGATTGCGGCACAATGATTGGTTCCTCCGGGTTCTTGTGTCGCTGGATTGCAAAATACCAGACCATCGCGCCGACTGCGGCCAGCAGAACGACAAAGCTGATCACCGACCAGACGATGATTGAACCGGTTGGATGGTTGTCGATCAGTGCTTCGGCCGGCCAGTTTTGGGTGTAGGTGATCGTGCTCCCCGGCCTTTCCGTGCCACAGGCCCAGGCGGCCCAGAAGAAGAAGGAGTTCATCAACCGCTGGCGCTCGGGATCTTTGATGGAATTGGCTGGGATCGCATAAGCCTTGCGCAGAGTCTGGAGGTTCGTGTCACTGCCAAAGAGACTCGTGTAATGGGCGCTCACCGCCTGAATGGCTTCGGCGCGCGCCGGTGAAACGACGATATCACCCGTCTGTGCGTTGTAGGTGTTCGAGCGAATTTCAGTCTTCAACCGCTGCCGCAGCGCGGCCTGTTGTTCGAGCGTGAGTTGCTCGTAATTCCTGCCACCGGATTCAATGGCCCAGTGGTCCAGCAACCATGCGGCTTCGCGATGCAGCCAGTCTGCGGACCAATCGGGGGCCACATAGGCGCCATGTCCCCAGATGGTGCCGACCTCCTGGCCACCCATGGATTGCCAGACATTCTGACCGTCCTTGATGTCCTGCCCGGTAAACAGGACTTTGCCATCCGTCGTGATGACCCGCTTGGGAACCGGTGGAGCCTGTCGGTATATTTCAGTGCCGTAATAGCCCAGCACGGCAAAGGAGAGGACCATGACGCTGATCAAACTCAGCCATAACTTGCGATAGGAACGAGGGGTTTCATTCATAAGTATATCAGGAAGATGGCTGTTGGCTGGCGCGGATCATGGTCAGGATCATTTTGAACCGCTGGATCGCCTTTAGGGCATGGGGTTGTCCGGCGGGCATGAGAATCAGTTCGCCCGCTGTCACCCGGTTTGGCTTGCCGGAAATGGTGATTTCCGCTTCACCTTCCAGCACTTGCGCCAGGGCGTCAAACGGGGCCGTGTGCTCGCTCAGACCCTGGCCTTCATCGAAGGCGAACAGAGTCACATTGCCAGTGGGCTTCTTGAGGATTTCCCGGCTGACCACAGAGCCTTCCTGGTAATTGACCAATTCAAGGGTTTTGGCGGGTTGTGCCACTGGCACTCCTTTGGATTTCGGTGTTGATTCCATATTTTTATAATGTGTGGTTGTTTTTTAAAACGATGGGCGCGCGCCCCTTTTAATTCTTTGTCTGGATCATCCGGCAATACACTTGCCAGGCGTTTTGAACGTGTTGCGGAAAATCAAATTCGCCTTCGCTCATCAACCAGAGAATTGCGGAAGGTTGCACCAGGCCCAGAAACATCACGGACAAGGTTACAGGCGAAAACTCGCTTCTGATGGCCCCGGCGCGTTGTCCCTCCTGAATCATCCCGGCAACACGGCCGAGATATTGCTGGAAAATCTGATGCACGCGCTGACGGCGCTTTCTGTGCCCGGTGAAGATTTCCTCCGAGAAAACCACCCGTGGAATGGGCACGCCGTTTTGAACAAGAGCCACGTGTCGCATCAGCAGGGCGTGGAGGCGCTCCAGAGCGTTCGCAGTCTCCCGCCGCGCGGCTTCCACATTTTCCAGTAATCGTTGGGAGACCAATTCCAGGACCGCATCCAGCACCTCCTCCTTCCCCTGGTAATGGCGATAAATGGCAGAGGGCACCACGCCCACCTCCCTCGCCAGCGCTGCAATACTCAGACGATGGAAACCATGTCGGGCAATCAGCGTCAGCGCAGATTGCGCAATTTGTTCCTGGCGAACTTCGGTTTTTCTTTTAGCCGCGCGCATTGGTATTGTGAATAACCGTTCACAATATAGCACGTTACCGGTCGCCAGAATTGACCTGCGTCAAACTTTCATGAGTCTGTCAGAATGCAGGATTGCAGACAGCGACTGTGGTCACGGGGCTGTTGAAGGAATATTACGAGGGGATCACCAAGGTCATGTGATCCCCGTCAAAGCAAAACGGCACTGGCCGGCCAGGGCGGCGGCCAGAGTCCATCGCGACGGGTTGGGGCATGATCGATGTGTGGATTTCTTACTTCGAAGCCTCTCCCGGTTTGGAAAGGTTTTGCAGATCGCGATCCAAAGCGGCGCCATCGAATGGAATCACGATGATCTTGCTGCCGTGGGCGTCGTTTCCCTTTTCCTCGTCTTTGGGAACGTCCAGGGCCGCTAGGGTGACGGCAATCACATGGCCATTCTCAAGGATAACGCCGGGGCGTTCCAGCTTTTCCCAATGGTTGACGGTCCCATCGGTATAACGCACAAAGTCCTTCGTCGGATCGTAAGCCAGTCCCCGGAAGGTCCAGTGATTGATGCCATCGACGGAGGTAATGTGATAGGCCTTGCGGTCGCTCCAGCCGTTGACCACGATGTGATACAATCCCCCGCTATGCCACACCACCGGATCTTCCAGATCGCGCAATGGAAGGCCGGCCACCTTCGGATAAACACTTGGGCCCTGGACTGTGTAAGGCCCAAGGACGCCCTCTTTGCTGATCAGAATGGCACCGGACCTTGGCACGATCATGAAATCGCCATCGGGACGAACCATGATGCTCACGTTGGACATGCGTCCCTCGCCGCTGAAATCATTGGTGGCCACCTTGATCGTTCCAAGTAAATCCCAGGGGCCATCCAGGGACTTGGATACAAAGACATCGCCCGGCCGGGTCTCGCTGACCACGACGGCATAGCGTCCGTCCGGCAGAACCAGCGCCGTCACGTTGTGCCCTTTTCCACCCTGATTATCTGGCCAGCAAAGGCCCTTGTCCCCATACGGCCCGGTGACTTTATCACTGACCGCATGCACCGCCAGCGAACTCCACCAGCCGTTGTGCCCTTTTGCCTGATCCCAGCGGCTGGCAAACATGTGATATTTGCCTTCCGGCCCCTTGATAATCTGGCCGTCCCAGTAACACCACTGTTTCATGGTCACATCCTCCAGGCCGTTCTGCGGATCGCGCGGGAAAACTCCCGGAGCGCCCCACACGTTAGACACCAAAGTGCTCTGGATGGGCATCGGCAGAAAATAATCGATAAAAGTTTTCTCCGCCGCCTGTGACGAGCCGATGAGTGCGGACAACAACACCGCAGATAATATCATTAATCTCTTCATAAAACTGTTTCGAGTTCCAATGGGTCAACGGTCTGAGTGCAGCATTTTTCCCAAATTACTTCCAGCGGGAAAGGTGATTTGGACAGGAAAATGTAATTTCACGACGAAATGTTTCAGGGCAATGCCAGATCAAAAGACGGATGCATGACTTGGACAGCACCCTTCTGAAGCAAAGCATGGTTTCCATTACCTTTTGGAGCAATTCGGAATCGCAAAGAATGACCGGCTTAAGCTTGCATGCATGCCCCGTATAATGTATAATACGACCATGAAAAAAGTGGCGGTTATCTTTTCGGGATGCGGTGTTTATGACGGTTCCGAAATTCACGAATCCGTTCTTATTCTTCTGGCGCTGGACCGGGCCAATGCCCAGGTCGTTTGCGCCGCGCCGGACATTCCACAGCACCACGTCACCAACCACCTCAACCACCAGCCCGTAACCACCGAAATGCGCAACGTGCTCACCGAGTCCGCGCGCATCGCCCGTGGCAATATCACGCCTCTAAGCCAGCTCAAAGCATCAGACATCGACGCGGTAATCCTGCCCGGCGGTTTCGGCGCAGTGAGCAATCTCTGCACCTACGCCCTGCAAGGCGAGAAATTCGGCGTGAACCAGGAAGTCTCACGCCTGCTTCAGGAAGTGCACAAGCAGGGAAAACCCATCGGCTTTGTCTGCATCGCACCCGCCATTGGCGCGAAACTCTTTGGCCCCGAAAAAGTGGAATTCACCATCGGCAGCGACGCCGACACCGCCGCCACACTCCAATCCTCCGGCGCACGACACGTCGCCTGCACCGTCCACAACGTGGTCATCGATAAACGCCAGAAGATCGTTTCCACCCCCGCCTACATGCTCGCCAAACGCATCACCGAAGCCGAGGCCGGCATCAACAAACTCGTCCAGGCCGTCCTCGAAATGGCGTGAGCCACCCCAACTCAATTAAATTCAAATCCTTTTTCCCATCCTGTTCATCCTGTCAAAACTTCCTGTCCCTCATCGTCTTCTCACCGCGGCACGAACTGTTCACGCTCCACGGTGTGAACTGCTCCGGCCAGTTTGATCCGTGGATCGCCGAAGGCGTGAAACACACGGATTTTTCGCGAAGACTCCAGCGACTTTCCATCGGCGGACCGGATTGAAAACATAACAGGGCGCGCGTAGTCCATGCCGTTCCAAGACAGGGCATGAAATGCGGCAAATGTGGCGGATTCGACCGCGAACCCAAAGGGCAGCAGTTGCACCAGCCCGTGACGACGTGTCTGGAGTGCATACGGCTCGCGCCCCATGTTCACCACCACCTCCACCGCCGAGCGGCCCTTCCCATAAACCGCCTTCTGCACCTTGCGATCCGGAGTCACAAACACATGGCTCGTCATTTGCATGCGCGCGGTCAACTCATTGAGTGGCGAGAGCACTTCATAGGTGTTTTTGAGAAAACGATCCTGCGGATGCAGCCCCTGCGTCCAGCCCTGATCCCCGCGCACGAACAGGCCCGGATCGACCATCGGTTCCGCCACCTTGTTTCCGACGGGTATGAACTCGATCCCGGTGGCGGTCACTTTGATGCTGCCGAGCGAATATCGAAGGCCGCCACCATCCGTGCCCGCCAACGCCAGCCGGGTATCGGTGGATGGATCGAAGAGGCCGGTTCCCATGGTAAATGTGCCGGTCAGCCCCTCAGGCACATGCACGGTAAACGGTCCCTGGTCCAGCGTGCCGGGAGCCCATTTCGATGTCGCGGGTGCGGGTGTGTAATCGTTTTGGAACTGAATTTTGCCATCGGCATCCGTGAAATGGTTGAAGGCACGGTAATCCTGTGCGAGGGGTTCCCTGACCACCCAATGGTAAGTCACGCGGAACTCGCGCGGTCCGGTGATTTCCACGTTGGGGGTGGGCGGAGCGAGTCGGGCGTCCGCCTTGCTGGTGTAATTCTTCCAATAAAGATGGGCCGGAACTTCGTGATAATTCAAGGGACGCCCGATCAGGATGTGTTGGAGCACATACTCCGCGGCCTGGTTCATGTCGTAACCGTATTTGCCATAGGCGGCGATGGTATCGCGATACACCAACTCAAAGAACGGAATGACCGACGCGCCCAAACTCTCCGGAAGGCCCGCATTGTGATAGTAGGTGCCGCTGACTCCGGTGAGCCCCTCGAAAAAATCGGCGTGCGGAATGGCCCATTCCCGACCGCATTCGCTGCCGAACTGGCCAAACACATCGCGGGCATAGTCGGACAAGGCCTGCTTCCAGTGCATGTCATCCGCGCGGGTCAGCGGATGCGCCGGATCAAAACACTCCTGAAGTCCGGCCGCGTAAGTAGTATCGATGAAGTAGGAATTGGCGCCGGTCAACTGCTTCACAGCGGTGAGATTCTGCGGACGTCTGGCCAGTTCCAATGCCATCTTCGAGCAGGTCAGATAGGCCCTGCCCCCCGCCCAACTGCCGCCCGCGCTCAGGCTGCCGTCGCGGTTCTTGGTAATATACTTCTCGTTCCACGAAGGCGAATCCTTGTAAATATCCTGGTAGTTGTCGTGGAGTGAAAAGAGATAGCCCAGTTTGAGAATACGGCGGGAACAATCCGCGAGCGCGTCATTGCCACCCAATTCGGGCGCTGCCGGCAGAATGTCGGGATGCTGGTTGTCGTAGCCCCGGTGAATCCATCCGCCAATGGTGAACAACACATTGGTGAGGCCGAGGTCGTTATGAATATGCTCCGCCACCTGGGCCGCCTCGTCGAAGGTCCAACTCACGCTCAGCGATTTCTCCTGAGTGCTCTCGGAGTTCATCTCGCGAGTAAGCGCGCTCCATAATTTGAAATTGGCCGCGCCGAAGAGCTTCGCGTCGGCAGGATGTTTCTTGAGCTTCTCGTCCCAGGTCACCAGCCAGCCTGACTTGCGGGCTTCCTCGCGATACGCCTTGGCCAGTGTCACGTAATCCCCGCGCCCGCAGAACTGGATTTTGAACGAGGGATTTTTGGAATGGAGCGTGAGCGTTGGGGAAACCACCTGTACCGCCGGGGCCGCCACCGGCGTCATGGCGCTGTGGATATCCACGCGGCCATAGACATCGCTCCAGGTCACCATCGCCGCCGAACCGCCCTTGACCAGCCCGATCATGGTCATGTGGCAACCCTCGTAGGCGTAAGTGTCGAAGGAGTGGGTGAAGGCCTTCCCGCTGTTCGCCGGAATCATCAATCCCTCGCGCACGGGAACCACGACATAACCCTGGTCGGCATCGGTCACATAGAAGCCATTCTCCAGCAGACTGACGCGCACCAAATCCGGGGCGTTCGCCGTCTCACAGCGAAACTCCAATGTCCTGCGATCCGACAGCGCCTCAACGGTCACAGTCACAGTGGCGGCAGGCTGCACGTCGATGGGATGGAACGTCAGTCGCAGGCTGTGCTTGTTCCCAGAAGCAGGCGCCACCTCGCATCGGCTCAGGGAAAACTCGCGATCCGCGCCGTCGATCTTGAAGACCACGGTTCCCATACGTTGCGTGAACGGATTCGAATTCCAGGTCACCTGGGATTGTTTGTCCAGCACCTGGTAAACGCCCGTCTCGGTTGTCACGATCAGCCGCAAATGATCCGTTTCGAGAATGGCCGGAGCCGTGGCGGCAAAGGACACACCGCACACGCAGAGAAAAAACAAAGCCAGAACGGTTGGATAAAAGTCCCGCCGCGATTGCGCCATTCGTGCGGACGGACTCAGAAGTGATTTCATGGTCTCCGAGTAAACCAGAATCCCGCTCCGGTCAATCAAATCCCCAAAAACTTGGAACGCAGGATAAAGTCACGGGGCGTTCAGAACATCCGGTCGAAATTCGGATTGCTGCGCGCCGGCCGCCAGTAAGTTTTCGCGGTCTTGTCGCGCTTGAGTTCCAGCAAATCCTTGCCAAACAGCCGCATGACCAGTCCCATGGGAGTCACCAACAACAGAAAAAACACGCTCAGCAAAATTCCACCCATCACCTGGCCCACATGGAAACTCACGGTCATTCCGGAACGATAAAAGCCGCGAAACGATTGAGGCCGGATCAGGCTCGCCAGCACCACGAGCAGGAGCGCCACTGCCGCCACACCCATTGCCGTGGTGTGCATCATCCCGCGCCGATGCAGCGCCAGGCAGATCACTTCCACCATGAGAACCATCACCGCCGTGAATTTCTGCCATTCGCGTGGGTTTTCCTTGAGCTTGGGTTGCATGGCTTGATTCGCTTAATCTGGTTGCGCGTCGAAAGTCGTGGCGAGCTTGCGATTGGGTTGCGCCGTGCGTTCGAGCAGGAAGGGTCCCAGCGCCAGGTAATCCATCTCCGTGTTTACGAAGCAGCGGTAGGCGTCATCGGGCGAGCAAACCACCGGCTCGCCGCGCACATTAAACGAGGTGTTCACCAAAACCGCGCAACCCGTGGACGTCTCGAATTTTCTCAGCAGCGCATACAGCACGGGATTCTGCGCGGCGGTCACTGTTTGCACGCGCGCGGAGTAATCCACATGCGTCACCGCGGGAATGGTCGAGCGAACCTCCTTGAGCAAATCCAGCCCCTGGGCGGATTGCGCCGGACGGCGGCGCAGTTGGGGTTGCACGGAACCGACCAGCAGCATGTAGGGGGAATCCACGTCGAGGTCAAAATATTCGGACACCTTTTCGCGCAGCACCACCGGGGCGAAGGGCCGGAACGATTCGCGAAACTTGACCTTCAAATTCATCATTGACTGCATTTTCGCGGACCGCGGATCGCCCAGGATCGAGCGGTTCCCCAGCGCGCGCGGGCCAAATTCCATGCGTCCCTGCACCCAGCCCACGACTTTTTCGGCGCGCAGCAATTCCACGGTGCGGTCCATGAGGGCGTCGGTTTCGAAGCGCTGATAAATGGCGCCGTGACTCTTCAGAACCGCCTCGATTTCCGCCTCCGAGAATTCCGGGCCCAGGAAGGCGTGCTGCATCGTGTCGTTGCGACCGTCCTTGGGCGGACTGAAATCCAGCGGCGGCGCTTCCGAATTCCACTGCCCATGCCACACCGCCAATGCCGCGCCCAACGCCCCACCGGCATCGCCAGCGGCGGGTTGAATCCACAGCCTGTCGAAAATGCGTTCCCGCAGCAGACGTCCGTTGGCCACGCAGTTCAAAGCCACACCGCCCGCCATGCAGAGGTTCGGCAGCCCGGTCAACGCGCGGGCGTGCCTCGCCAGCCGCAGCATGATTTCCTCGGTAACCTTCTGGATGGATTTCGCCACATCCAGATGCCGGGTCTCGATCTTATCCTCCGGTTTGCGCGGCGGCCCCTCGAACAACCGGTGAAACCGGCCGTTGGTCATGGTAAACCCGCGCAGAAAATTGAAATACTCGATGTTGAGCCGGAACGATCCGTCGGGCTTCAGATCGATCAGATGCTCGTAAATGGCCTTTTCGAATCGCGGATCGCCATAGGGCGCCAGTCCCATCAGTTTATATTCGCCGGAGTTGATGCGAAAACCGCAATAGGCCGTGAACGCCGAATAAAGCAGCCCCAGCGAATGCGGAAAACGCAGTTCCTCGAGCATCTCGATCTGATGCCCGTGGCCCCGCCCGATCGTCGTGGTGGCCCATTCCCCCGCGCCGTCCACGGTCACAATGGCCGACTCCTCGAACGGCGATGGATAAAAGGCGCTCGCGGCGTGGGATTGGTGATGTTCGGTGAAGAGAATCGGGCATTCGCGCCGCAATCCGGGCATTTCGTCGCGAATCGTTTTCCGCAAATTCAATTTCTCCGCCAGCCATGGGGGCATGACGCGCGGGAAGGTCCTGATGCCATGCGGCGCGACGGCCAGATACGTTTCGAGCATGCGCGCGAATTTGGTGATCGGCTTGTCGTAGAAAACCACCGCGTCCAGTTCCGCCGCCTGAATGCCCGCCTGGCGCAGACAAAATTCGACCGCGTGGCTGGGGAATCGTTCGTCGTTCTTGCGGCGTGAAAACCGCTCTTCCTGCGCGGCGGCAATCACCCCGCCGTCGCGTAGCAGGGCTGCGGCTGAGTCGTGGTAGTAGGCCGAGAGGCCCAGTATTTGCCGCAGCGGGTTGGCCATTACATGAAGGGATACATTAACGGCGCGAGAACCGAGCCGCTGCTAAAAATGATCAATGCGCCCAATATCAGCAGAATGACGACCAGCGGAACCAGCCACCAACGTCTCTCCTGTTTGAGAAACAACGCAAATTCTTTCACAAGCTGCCACATGGTGGCGGTTATGTAACCTGTGACAGCCCGGTTTGCAATGCAAACTTCGTCGTTTTCTCAATCAATTTACGATTCTTACGATTATTATGATTTGGCCGGGGGAATGCTTTGCCGGAGCTTGCGGTCGGGTCCGTAGATACGAATGGAATAGAGCGGCTCGCCCGTCACCGCATGCGTGGCGCAGCCCAGGCAGGGATCGTAGGCGCGGAAGGCCATTTCCACCATGTTCAACAATCCCTCGCTCACCACGCCACCATGGATCAGGCCCTTGGCCGCCTTCTCCACGCTCAAGGCAATGCGCGCGGCATTATTTTGCGTGGCCACGATCAGATTGGCGTGGCGTATGAGGCCCCGCTCGTCGGTTTCGTAATCGTGAAAAAGCGTACCACGCGGGGCTTCCACCACGCCAACCCCGGAAGTGGGTGTTGCGGTGGGAAGGGTCCGAATTTCCGTGAAGGTGATTTGCGGATCCGCCAGCAATTCGATCATCCGCTCGGCGGCCTGAATCATCTCGATCACGCGCGCCCAATGGTTGGCCAGGGTGTGATGCACCGGGCGTCCGCCCAGCGCGGAAAAGTATTCCCCGGCCGCGGCGCTGGCCTTGGGCGTGGCCATGTCGTCCGAGGCATTGAGCCGCGCCAGCGGGGCCACCGCGTAAATGCCGTTGTCTGGACCCGGTTCGAATCCATGCCAGCCCAGGGGCTTGAGATGGCAGAACTTCATGTAGCTCCACGGTTCGGTGTGCTCAGCAATGAAATCGCGGTATTGGGCGGCCGCAAATTTTGCATACTCGCGCCCCTTGGGATCGACCACGCGCAGCATTCCATCGTAGAAATTCACGCGATTGCGCTTATCCACCATTCCCATGTAATAGGTTGGATGCGTGAACGGATCCGAGAGGATGAGCTTGAGATACTCCGAATTTTTGAGCACCAGATCGTGAAAAACCTGGTTGGTGAACAGCGCGAATTCCAATCCGTCGCGCGCGATTTGCTGAAACTCGGGCAGGTCCCCGGGGGCCAGGCCTTTGGAGACGCCTCCGGGCAGACCGAACACGGGATGCACGACCTTGCCGCCAAAATAGGAGATCAATTCGCGGAGACGCCGCCGCATGGCGATCACCTTTTTGCCTACTTCAACGCCCACTTTCTCGATCACTCCCTGGATGTTCCGCTGGGCCGCCGGGGCCTGTGGACCCACAATAAAATCCGGCCCGCCCAGCACATAGACATGCAGGGCGTGGTCTTCGAGAATGAAGGCATTGTAGATCAACTCCCGGATCATGCGGCCCGCCGGGGGCGGCTGAACGTGATACAATGCATCCAGCGCCTTGGTCGCCGCCATGTGATGGGCCGTGGGGCATACCCCGCAGATTCGGCTCGTGATTTGCGGCATGTCCTCCGCCGGGCGTCCGATGCTGAACACCTCGAATCCCCGCAGTTCCGGCACCTGGAGATAGGCCCGCTCCACACCGCCTGCGGCATCCAGAAAAATATCGATCTTCCCGTGGCCTTCCAACCGGGTGATCGGATCAATGGTGTAGCGGCGACGCTCGCGTTGATAGGCGTCCCCGGCCCGTGCGGCCCCTTCGTTCCAGGCATTTTGAATGGCGGTTTCCATAACCAATGGGTGTTACAGGCTGGCCTTGCCTCGCAGCAGGCTTTTCGCCAATCCATAGCGATAAAAGGTTCCCACCGGATCGGGCACACCTTCCAGGATGCGGTCGATCTCGGCCTCCTCCTTGCTCGCCACGTTCGAACAAAGGCTGGAGAGCATTTTGGCCCCCTGATCCCGCACGCGGGAGGTGGGTCCGAAACAACCGGTGCAGGGCATGTTGCCGAGCGTGCATTGGGCGGCGCAACCTCCCCGCGTGGCCGGTCCCATGCACACGACCCCCTGCGCCAGGAAGCAAACCGCCGGATCGAGAAGCACCTGATGCGGACGCTTGAATTCCGTGAACGCCACGTCCGTGGGTTTGCTCGCCTTGCGCGGGCACTCCCCGCAAAGGGCCATGTCCGGTGCGAGCACCGAACCTTTGGGCGGCAGCTTGCCCGCGAGAATCGCCCCAATCGCGGACTGGGTCATGCTCGGCGTGGGCGGACATCCCGGAATGTAGTAATCCACCTCCACCACCTGGTCGAGCGCGCGCACCTGGTTGCGCAATTCGGGCAGGTTCACCGTGCGCCCCTGTTCCTTGAATTCCTGCATCGGACGCCGGGCCCCCTCGCGTTGAACGGTCGGCGCCTCTTCATAAACCCAGCGCAGTATTTCCTCGCGTGAAAACTGATTGGCCAGTGCGGGAATGCCTCCCATTTGGGCGCACGCGCCGTAGGCAATGAGAAGCTGGCTCTTGCGTCTCAACAGCCGGGCCATTTCCTCCTGCTCGGACGTACGTATCGCCCCGTTCAGCAGCGTCACCGCCAGATGTCCATCAGGCATCGCGGCAACATCCGACTTTTTGAAATCCAGCGCCACGGGCCAGAAAAGGATCTCCACCTTTTCCAGCAAACCCAGGATGTCCTCCGCCAGGTCCACCACGGCCTCCTCGCAGCCGCCGCAGGAAGCGCACCAGTAAATTCCGATTTTGGGCTTATCAGACATGCGCCACCTCCTGCTCACGAACCTTGTGCTCCAACGCGTCCATTTCCTTATCCCACTCCTCGAACCGTCCCGGAAGGTTCAGCGGACCCATTGCCGCGAGTTGCGTCACCATTTCGGTCATCACTGTTTTGACCTTCTCCCCCTCCGCCGCCGAGATCCATTCCAGCCGCACGCGTTCCGCGGGAATGCCCATGTCCGCCAGCATCCGGCGCAACAGCCGGAAGCGGCGCAGCATCTTGTAGTTGCCCTCGCCGTAATGGCAGTCGTTGGGATGGCACCCGCCCACAAGGACGCCATCCGCCCCTTTGGCCAGGGCTTCCAGAATAAATTGGGGATCGATCCGCCCCGAGCACATGACCCGAATCACGCGCGCATTGGCCGGGTATTTCAGGCGCGAAACACCCGCCAGGTCGGCGGCGGTGTAGGTGCACCAATTGCAGAAAAAGGCCACAATCCGCGGTGTCCAGGCTGTGTTCATCGGGTCAATACTCCTTCGATTTCGCTGAAGATCTGCCCATCTTCAAACAGGTTTTGGACAATGGAGCCCGACGGACACGCCGCCACGCAGGTGCCGCAGCCTTTGCAGAGGGCCTCGTTGATGGACGCCACCTTGCGGTCGTTGAGGAACGTGATCGCCGTGTAGGGGCAGAGCGGCAAGCAGGACTTGCAGCCACAGCAGGACGTGTCGATGACATGCGCCGTGTTCGGTTCCTGCTCCACATGGCCTTTGTCGATGAGCACCAGCGCCTCCGCCGCCGCCGCGCCCGCCTGCGCCACCGTGTCGGGAATGTCCTTTGGCCCCTGGCAGCATCCCGCGATAAAAACGCCCTCGGTGAACGTGCTCACCGGCCCCAGCTTGGGATGGCGCTCCAGGAAGAATCCCTCCGTGCCACAGCTCATGTTGAACATCCGCCGCACCGCCTGGGCATCGCTTTGCGGTTCCAGCCCGGTGGACAGCACCACCATGTCCACGGGAATGCGACGGGCACAGCCAGCCAGGGTATCTTCAACGCATATCACCAACCGCCCCTCCTCGCCTGGCTGACTGGCCCAATCCGTTACTTCGCCCACGCGACCCCGCACGAAATGCACCCCCTCGGTCAGGAGTTTGTCGTAAAACTCCTCGGCGCCCTTGCCGGGCGTTCGCATGTCGATGTAGAAATTATAAATCTCCGCCTCGGTGTGTTCCTTGAGCAGATGCGCCAGCTTGAGCGAATACATGCAGCACACCCGCGAACACCACCGGTTGGTCCGCTTGTCACGCGAACCCACGCAGTGAATGATGCCGATGGCCTTGGGTTTGCCACCGTCCCTCAAAATGACATCCCCGCCCGTGGGCCCGGAGGCATTGACCAGACGCTCCACTTCCAACGCCGTATAGACATTGGGATGCCGTCCGTACCCGTACTGCGGCAGGCGCTCCGCATCGAAGGCCTTGAACCCGGTCGCCACGATGATGGCGCCCACCTTGATTTGCTCGAACGTTTCCTTTTGCGTGAAATCAATGGCCTTGCGGTCCGCGCACGCCTCCAGGCAGGTCTGCTTGCAGCGCCCCGTCTTTAATTGCAGACAGGTCTCGGGATCGATGATCACCACCTGCGGCGTCGCCTGGGGGAACGGAATGTAAATCGGACGACGACGCCCGAGGCCCTCATTGAAGGAATCCGTGAATTTCGGCTCCTTGTAAACGCACTTGGCCACGCATTCCTGGCAACCCGTGCACAAGTCTTCATTAATAAACCGCGGCTTGCGTTTGACCGTGACTTCGAAGTTCCCCACGTAACCTTCCACTTTGGTCACAACCGACCAGGCCCAAAGTGTGATGTTCGGATGCGCTCCCACCCGCGACATCTTCGGCGTGAGAATGCACGCCGCGCAATCGAGCGTGGGAAAGGTCTTGTCGAACTGGGCCATGTGTCCGCCGATGGACGGTTCGCGCTCCACCAGGTAAACCTTCTTGCCCGCCTCGGCCAGCGTCAGCGCCGCGTGGATCCCGGCAATGCCGCCGCCCACCACCAGCACCGCGGGATTGATGGGCACGTTGGTGACTTCGAGCGCCCGGTGCCGCTTCACCCGCTCGATGGCCGCCCGGCACAGGTCGATCGCCTTGTCCGTCGCCTCCTGCCGGTCCACATGCACCCAGGAATCGTGCTCCCGGATGTTGACCATGTGGAAAAAATACGGATTGAGTCCGCCCCGCGCCACGGCTTCGCGAAACGTGTGCTCGTGCAACAACGGCGAACACGAGGCGATGACGATGCGGTTGAGATGAAATTCCTGGATGTCCTGCCCGATCAATTCCTGCCCCGGGTCCGAGCACATGTATTTATAATTGCGCGACACCGCCACGTCCGGAAGTTTCCCCATATTTTGGGCCACCGCGGGGCAATCCACCATGCTCGCGATGTTGTGGCCGCAATGGCACACGTAAAATCCAATGCGCAATGCGTTAGGATCGGAGTTCATGGGCTTCCTTATGGGCTTCCTCGCGGGCTGTGCTCTCGCCCGGTAATCCCGTCGCCGCGGGCGTTTCCTGCATGGGAATGAATCCCCGGTGCAGCCCCAATTGCTTCGGACCCAGCCCAAAGGCCAGCCCCATTAGTTGTGTGAAATAGACCGTGGGAATTTTCGACGGCCCCCACTGCGCTGTGATTTGATGGTGATATCCGTCCAAGTTGAACTGGCAGAGCGGACAGACCGTCGAGATTACGTTGGCCCCGCGCCGCAGCGCCTCTTCCAGCAGCAGGCGCGCGCAGTCCAGTCCCGCCTCCGGCAGAACGCCCGTCAGGCTGCTGCCGCAACACCGCGTCTTGAGCGGATAATGCACCACCGTGGCGCCCAGCGCCTCCAGCAACCGGTCCATTGTCGTCGGATCGTACGCGTCGTCAAAAGTCGAGTAAGGCCGGACAATCTGGCACCCGTAGTAGGGCGCGACTTTCACCTGTGTCAGCGGCTGGCGCACACATTTCTTGACCGCCTCCAAACCGAGGGTGTTGACGATCAGGTCCAGCGGATGAATCACGCGTAGATTATCGTGGAAGCTCAAGCCGGCGTCCTTGAGGGCGGCCCGCGTCACCTTTTCGATGGAGGGCACCTCGCGCAAATAATGCTGCGTTTTGTTCAATCCCAGATAGCAGGCGCTGCAAGGGGCCAGCAGCGATTCCGCGCCGACCTTCTCCGCCAGGGCCAGGTTGCGCGCGGCCAGAACGCACGCCTTCATTTCATCCACTGCCAGGTAGGCCGTGGCGCCGCAGCAGTTCCAGTCCTCCAATTCCTCCAACTCGACGCCCAGAATCCTGAGCACCGGAATGAGCGACTCCTCGTAAGCACGGCCGGTGCCTTTCAGCGAACAACCGGGAAAATAGGAGATTTTCATGACTCGTGATCCTCCTTAGGCGTGTATTTGTCCCCTGTCGGCCGGCTACCCCTACCCAGCGTCCCCTCCTTGCGCTCCCCCACTGTAGGCCGGGTGCCCTCACCCGGCGTTCCTTCCCGCCGCACGGTTGCGGACTCGCCTGCCTTTAACTCCATGGCATGGGCGGTATCCAACATCCGCCTCAACGATTCCCGGTCCTTGATGGCTTCCAATTTCAGCGGGAATCGTCCCCGCTTCAGGAGGCCCAACCCCAGCCGCCACATCCCAAGGGCGGCCAGCCAGTTCGTTTTGAAGAAAACCAGCGAAGCCAGAAAGTTCTCCGTCACCCGCCCTCGCGCATGCACCATGCTCGAAAATTCACGCGCCAGCACCGGTACGGTGAATCGGCGTGGATGCACTTCCTCGCGAATGGCCCATTGCTTGAGGGTGTAAAGAATATCCGTGATTCGAATCTCGCGGGGACAGGCCGTGGTGCAGGCGTAGCAGGAGGCGCAAAGCCAGATGGAACGGCTGCTCAAGACCCTGTTTTTGAAGTCGGACCGGGCCAGTTCGATCAGTTGGCGGGGGGAGTAATCCATGTGCGCCGCCACCGGGCAGACGCCCGAGCAGGTGCCGCACTGGATGCAGCTTCGCAGGCCTTCACAGCCTGGGAGGACACTTAACGCCTCAGCGAATCCGGGAGTCCTGTCCCATTCCGGACGCGTGGCGCGCACCGAGTCATTCATGGGAACCTCCGGGGCGCCAGGGATACTCGCTCCCCGGGGTTCTTCGACGCGATGTTCTTTTAGCTACCCGCCAGGCGGCTTGACACGCCGCCTGGCGGTTTGGCGCTGAATCATAAATTTTTTCCTATCAGCATCGGATTAAGGGCCGCTTGCGCGACCCATTGTTTTTACGGCTTACAAAGCCAGTTCGGCACGGACCAGCGGAGAACCGGCTTTGGCCTCCACCTTGAATCCCGCCTTCTGGCAAAGGTGCTTCATCTCTTCGTTCTCGGAGAGCATGTCGGCGGACAGCGAACTGAGCTTCTCGGTGCGAGCCACCTGCGTGAGCTTCTGCACCAGTTGCGTGCCCAGGCCCTGCTTCTGATACTTGTCGCTGATGACCATGGCGAATTCGCCCTTGTTGCGACCGAAGACCTTGCTCATGCGGCCGACGCCCAGAATCTCGTTCTGGCCGCCATTTTTCTTCTCCGCCACCAATGCGATTTCGCGATCGTAGTCGTTGAAGCAGATGTGCATCAGGCGATCATGCGCAATGCGGTCGTTCAGGTTCAGCTTCTGGAAGTAGCGCATGTAAACGCTGCGATCCGTGAGTCCTTCGTGGAATTTCACCAGCATCGGCTCGTCCTCGGGACGAATCGGGCGGATCGTGATCGGCGTGCCATCCTTGAGCTTCGAGCTCGAGACGTACTGCGTGGGGTACGGACGGATCGCCAGCTTCGGCAGCTTGTCTTCCGTCACGGAGGCCTCATGCAGAATCACGCGCGCATCCAGCGCCACCAGGTCGTCCGCCGAGGCGAACAACGGGTTGATGTCGATTTCCTTGATGTAGGTCTGCTCGGCCACCAACTGGCTGAACCCGACCATCAAATTCTCCAGCGCCTTGATATCCACGGAACCGCGTCCGCGAACACCCTTGAGAGCGGTGAAGATCTTCGTCTGCTCGATCATGCGGCGCGCCAGCGTGGTATTCAACGGAGGCAGGCCCAGCGCCTTGTCCTTGAAGATTTCCACCAGTTGCCCGCCCATGCCGAACAGGAGTACCGGCCCAAACTGCGGATCGATGCTGCTGCCCAGGATGATCTCGTAACCGTCACCGAGCTTGATCATTTTCTGGACCGTCACACCCTGGAAATGCTGGGCGCCCACCTTCTTGGTCACCGATTCCTTGATCTGGTTGAACCCGTTCTTGACTTCCTCGGCATTCTTGAGGTTCAACAGCACGCCGCCCACATCCGTCTTGTGCGTGATGGTTTCCGAGAAAAGCTTCAACACCGAGGGATAGCCAATCTCGTTCGCCAGTTTCACCGCTTCCGCATCGCTCTTGGCGACTTCGGTGATCACGGTCGGAATCCCGTAGGTCTTGAGCAATTCCTTGGACTCGAACTCGGTCAGGATCGTCCGGCCTTCCTTGCGCACCTGGTCGATGATGGCCTTGGCCTTGGCCCGGCCAACGACTGTTTCCGCGACGTCCGCCGCAGACTCAGGCGTCTCATACAGGGCCCGCAAATTGTCGCTGTAACGCCACATGGCGTCGAAGACACGCGCGGCGGTGTCCGGATAAGGGAATGTCGGAATGTCCGCACGGTTGAGGATCGCCTCGCCCGCGGCCACATCGTTGCCGCCCATCCAACTGGCCAGCACCGGCTTGCCTTCAATCTTGCCGAAGGCCTTGAGTTTCTCCGCCGTCGCCGTCGCATCGGTCATCGCCTGCGGCGTCAAAATTACCAGCAAACCATCGCTGTTGGGATCGCGACCCGCGATTTCCAGCGTCTTGGCGTAGGTATCCGCGCCCGCATCTCCCAGCACGTCGATCGGGTTGTTATGGCTCCAGGCGCCGGGCAGGATCTTGTTCAACGCCTCGATGGTCTCCTTGGAGATGTCGGCCAGTTGCCCGCCATTGGAAATCAGGGCGTCCGTGGCCAGCACGCCGGGACCGCCGGCGTTGGTGATCATCGTCAGCCGGTTGCCTTTGCAGCGCGGTTGCTTGGCCAGCACTTCAGCCATGTAGAACAGGTCGGAAATATTGTTCACGCGCAGCACTCCGCAACGCTTGAACGCCGCTTCCAGCACGTCATCGCTCCCGGTCAGTGAACCGGTGTGGGACGCGGCGGCGCGCGCGGCGCCCTCGGTCCGGCCCGGCTTGATCACAATGATCGGCTTGGTCAGCGCCACCTCGCGGGCGGCAGACAGGAACGACCGGGCGTCGCCGATCGTTTCCATGTAAATCACAATGCTCTTGGTATGGGGATCGTTGCCCAAGTAGCTGATCAAATCGCCCCAGCCCACATCCAGCATCGAGCCGATGGACATGAACGCGCTGAAACCGACCATTTCGCGCAAGCTCCAATCCAGCACCGCAGTGCACAACGCGCCGCTCTGGCTCAGAAACGCGACATTGCCGCGACGCGCCATTGTGGAGGCGAAGGTCGCGTTGACGCCGCTGATCGGGTTCATTACGCCCAGACAGTTCGGGCCGATGATCCGCATGTTACCCCGGCGCGCATGCTCCAGGATCTGCCGCTCCAATTCCACACCGGCCGGCCCTGTTTCCTTGAACCCGGCGGAAATGATGACCGCGCCCTTGATCCCCGCTTCAACGCACTCGGCGATGATGCCCGGGACGGTGGCCGCAGGGGTCGTGATGACCGCCAGATCCACCTTCTCGGGGATTGCGGAAATTTTGTTGTAGGCCTTGATGCCAAGAACGCTGGGCCGGGTGGGGTTGACCGGGAACACCGCGCCGCCAAACGGCGTGCTCATGAGGTTCCACAGCACCGTGCGCCCCACGCTGCCGGGTTTTTCGGTGGCGCCAATCACGGCGACATTTTTAGGGGAGAATATGCAATCCAGAGGTCCGCGTTGGTCGCCGCGGAGCACATCGTGGGCTGGATCCGCCACACCAGCGCCGGGGAGGGTCGCGGGACGAGAAAACAAGGGTACCGATGACATTGTGATTCCTTTACTTAATTGACTGCAAACAATTTTGTTTAATGTTACTAAAAAAAGCTATTAACAGGGCTTCGGAATCATATTCTCTAATGCCCATTGCCACCCTGCCAAGCCTAAAGTTTAAATAGTTGCAATACGTTCCACTCAAATGACTTATACCCTTGGAATGTCGCCCGAGAAACCGGGGTCCTTCACCCCGCTCCTCCCGTTCGGCCCGGACCGCATTGCGGACCCCGACCCGTGTTATGGCATGCCGCCGCCCCTTTGAACCCCCGATAAACGGGTTCTTCCGCCCTGAATCCAATATGGATGGGTCAGAATACATGATGTGCTGTCAGCGTCAGACTACCATGTTGATCCGTGGATGACTCCACGTCCATTGGCCAATTCTTGGCATATCTTGGCACAGGAAAGATTCATTACAAAAGCTGGTTTTTTGGACTTTCGTGCTTGCATGTCTGAAGGCGTTCGTGATGCTATAACACCTGAGACGCCAATAACCGCAGTCACTGGAATGTTGAAGTGCCCGCGGGGGGAGTGGCCGGATTTTAGGGGTGCGACTGGCTGCGCCTTGGACGGTTTCAAATTGTGTTCTATCATGTGCCGGTTCTGCGCCAGAGTAAAAATGAGAATGGAAGGGCTCGGTCAGCCCTGTGTTCACAAGGCCCCCTCCGCGTGTCGAACCGCAAAACCCTGTGCCTGGGCAAATCATCCGCATGCCCGCGACTTTCAACTCCGAAATCACCATGAAACATTTTCTTGAATTGTGCCGGGCCGCCCTGCCAGGCCCGCTGGCTCTTACGACCTGCCTGAGCCTGGGCCTTGCCTCCGCCCTCCGCGCCGATGAAGTCGTTTACGACAACACGGCCAATACCTATAACAATCTCTTCTTTCCCTCCCCGCTCGAATACGGAGATGAAATTGCGTTGGGCGGCACGGCGCGCACCCTGACCGAATTTCAATTAGAATACCTGGGTGATTTTGTGCCCGAAAAGGAGGCCACCGTCATCGTGCGCCTCTATGATAATGACGGCTTTAACCCCTATCCCACAGGTGATTTTTCGCCGCCGGGCACCCTCCTCTATCAAAGCGCCCCGCTGCGGATTTTTCCTGGCTACAATGTCCTGGCCTTGAAAAACCTGTCGATTGCCGTTTCCAATTCCATCACTTGGACCGTCAAATTCGGCGGCCTCTCCGGCGCTTACAACGACCGGGCCGGGATCAACCATTACGAAGCCCCTACGGTCGGTTCAAGCTATGACGATTTCTGGATGAACACATCCACAGGTTGGCAACTGTTTTCCTTTGAGGGAAACCCGCCGGCGAATTTTGCCGCGCGCGCCATAGCCGCACCGGACACCCCGTTGCAAATTCTGGCCACAACGCCCAACGGAGATGGAACACACTCCCTCAAACTCCAAGGCCCCGTCTATGGCGGCGCCGTGCTCGAGGTGGCCACCGGCCAGACCAATTGGGAGACAGTGCGGCAATTCATCTTCTCCGGAGAACCGTTGACCATTCAGGATGCCACGCCGCGCGCTGAAACCCCGGCGTACCGCGTCCGGACAGCCTCCGCGCCTGTGCTGCTGCTCAGCGCCGGACGACCGGATTCCGCCGGGCGCCAGACTCTGCGCGCCAGTGGCTGGCCCAGCCACGGTTTCATCGTCGAGGCCGCGTGGAACATGTCCAGTTGGTACCCGATTTTGACCAACGATTTTGTCAGTCTGAATTACGATTTCAAGGACCCGACCTCTGTGTATTTAAACCTGCGTTTTTACCGCGCCTACTATGTGCGCGATCTGAGCACCGCCCTGGGCAATGTCAGCTACATGACCAACAATGAAACCCTGGTCAAAGCCAGCGGTCCGCCGGGCCGCGATTGCGTGGTCGAATGGACCAGGAATTTTTCCACATGGTATCCGCTGGCCACCAATGTATTCAGCTTTTCGACTAAGACCATTGCTGTTGTCGATCCCGGCACAACCAACCTGACCCAGCGCTTCTACAGGATCCGCGTTGCTCCCTGATCAAGTCGCTCCAAACTGAATTGCGCAAAAAAGGCGGACTGGCTAAAAACCATGTCCGCCTTTGCGATTTTACCGAACCCGGAGTCCCCCCGTTTTCTCAACGCTGAATCCGCGCGCTGCCGCCTTTCATCACATGCCGCACTTCATCCAGCGTCACCTGCGAAGTGTCGCCCCGGGTCGACTGGAGCAGGGCCCCGTGCGCCGCGCCGAA
This sequence comes from Verrucomicrobiia bacterium, assembly GCA_963664225.1. Taxonomy (GTDB): domain Bacteria; phylum Verrucomicrobiota; class Verrucomicrobiia; order Limisphaerales; family UBA1319. The sequence goes on along the minus strand of OY760937.1, from coordinate 3,321,121 downwards.
ATTCACAATGTCCTGCGGTTTCATCCCCGTGGTGAACCCGTAGGCGATGCCGCTCGAAAAACCGTCGCCGCCGCCCACACGATCCTCGATCTCGAGATTCTCGAATTTGCGCGCCTCGTAAAACGCGCCGTCATACCAAAGAATGCCTGACCAGTTGTTCACCAGGCCGCTCTTGACCTCCCGCAACGTCGTGCAAACCGCCTTCACATTGGGAAACTTCGCCACCACGCGCTCGACCATCCGCTTGTAGTTATCGATGGGCAGCGCGGAGAGGTTGTCGTCCACTCCCTCCACCTGGAATCCCAGCACCTTCTGAAAATCCTCTTCGTTGCCGATCAGCACATCCACCAGGGGCGCTATGTCCTTTGTCACGGCAATGGCCTTCTCGCTGGTCCATAGTTTGCCCCTGAAATTAAGATCGTAGCTCACGATGGTTCCGGCCTTTTTCGCCGCTTGGGCCGCCGCCTTGACCGTCGCCGCGCAATCATCCGACAACGCCGTGAAGATGCCCCCCGTGTGCAACCAGCGGCAACCTTCTGCGTCAAAAACCTTCTGCCAGTCGATATCCTCGGGACGCATCTGGCTGGCCGACGAATGACCGCGATCGTACATCGTCACGCTGGCGCGCACCCCCGTGCCCACTTCCGTGAAGTTCAGCCCCACGCGGCTCTGGCGTCCCACCCCGTCATACTTCTCCATGCGCACATGCGCCATGTCCACCCCCACGGCACGACCGTGATTGAGGATGATCCGCGCCACATAATTATCCGGCAGCTTGCTGATGAACCCGCCGCGCAGCCCCAACCGCGCGCACGCATAGGCCACGTTGAACTCCCCGCCGCCCACATCGACTTCCAGCGTCTTGGAAAACTCGATCCGTCCATGGCCCGGAGGAGCCAGGCGCACCATGCATTCACCCAGCGCCATGACATCATAACGGCACTGCGCGGCATCGCGTATTTGAATAGCCATAAAATTTCGTGATTAAACAAGTTTGAATTGCATTTTTGCCATGCAGCCCATGGTGTCAACACCGCATTTAAATGCCCATTTCAATAGTTTGTTCTTGCATCATAATCAGCATTGGGTATATAATCTCATTGTTTTATGTCCATTATGTCGGGTTGATCACATTGTAGGAGTGTGATGCGGTTCACCAGGGTTCAGAAATTTTAATCGCCCAAATTAACAGATTATTATGCTGTCACTCAATCAAGCCCACCTCAAACCATGCCTTCGCTGTCCTCTCAAATCCAAAGCCTCACCGGCGTTTACGCTGATCGAGCTGCTGGTGACTATCAGCATCATAGGGATTCTCGCATCCTTGCTCTTGCCCAGCCTGTCGCGCTCCAAGCAGAAGGCCCAGGGAATCTATTGTCTCAACAATGGCAGGCAAATGATGACCGCCGTTACTCTTTACGCGACCGATTTTCACGACTTGCTCATGCCCAATCCCGATGACGCGACCCGGTTGACAGGGCACAATTGGTGTTCCGGGGTGGCCGGGCGCAATGGGCCGGCGGAGTTCAATCCGGATTTGCTCAAAGATCCAACACGCAGCCTGCTGGCCTTGTATATCGAACGAAAAGTTTCCCTGTTTCATTGTCCGGGAGACAAACGAACGGGCTATTATCAAGGGGACGATCCCGCGATGAAGGGTATGAAGATATCGGCCGTGCGCACGTTCTCCATGAATCAGGCGGTGGGGACGGTATGTCCTGGATTTGCCGTCGGCACGAAAAGAATCAACGATGCTTTTCCGCCGCACTCGGGAGTGCCCTCGGTGCCTGTGAATGGCCCCTGGTTGAACAACAATTACAGCAACCTCCACGACTCCCCCTGGGCGACCTATGGCAAACTCTCAAACATCGGCGCGCCCGGTCCATCCAAGCTTTGGGTGCTGGTGGATGAGGACGATTCCGGGCTTAACGACGCCGCCTTCGCGTTCGGAATGGTCGATGCGAAGTGGATCGATGGCCCGGGAACCTACCACAATGGCGGATGCGGCTTTGCTTTTGCCGATGGGCATTCCGAGAGCCACAAGTGGCTGGACCCGGCCGCCAAACTCGGCAATCGCAAAGTGATCGTGAACGAAATGGATCGGCGTGACTGGCTCTGGATGCGGGACCGCACCTCGGCCTACATCGGACCACAGTAGTGATGAGCATGATTGATGTTCCACTCGATTGTGACACAATGCGGCTCATCATGAGCGACACACATAACCTGGGTTCCCTCGTCGGCGGGGCGTCACGCATTCGGCGGAGCGCGCCAATTCAATGGCTGGCGGGTTGTCTTTTGGCGGCCAACCTGCTTTGGTGCACCAACGGACTGGGCCAGCGAACCGAGACGCCGCGCGAACAGGCCCTGCATTTCATCAAGGATGAAACGCAGTTCCACCTGGGATATCTGCCCACCGAACAGTCGCATCCCAAAACACGCGGATTGTCCCAGGCCTTGCAGACCAACACCGCGCAAGCGGTCAGCATGTTGCTGAGTGTGGATGACGATATCCCTCCAGTAACCGCCCAGGTGTTCGCGGGGAAGGAATTCGCCCAAATGCGCGCCGCCATCAAGACGGCGTTGGACAGGAAACGCAAAATTTATTTCAGCGGCTGCGGCGCGACGGGCCGGCTCGCGATTCTGCTCGATGCGGCGAACCGTCGTTTCTGGCGCGAAACCTTCGAGAAGCAACCCGCGCTCAGAGCCGTTTGCGGAGACATGGCGGAACGCACTTCGGCGGTGATGACCGGGGGTGACTTCGCCCTGGTCCGCTCAGTCGAGATGTTCGAGGATTTCAGCGACTTTGGCTATCACCAGGTCAAGCAGGCCGGCATCCGAAAAGGGGACGTGCTCATCGCGATCTCCGAGGGCGGCGAAACCTCTTCCGTGATCGGCACCGTGTGGCGTGGCGTCGATGCCAAGGCGCGCGTCTTCTTCCTGTTTAACAATCCGGCGGATCTGCTCGCCTCCCACCTGGACCGCTGCCGCAAGGTGGTGGAAAACGATGCGGTGACAAAGCTGGTGCTCTGCACCGGCCCTATGGCGGTGGCGGGTTCCACACGCATGCAGGCCACGACCATCGAAATGCTCGTCGCGGGCACGGCGTTCGAGATGGCCCTGGCCGATCACCTGAAGACGCGTCTCACCCCGACGCAAATCGCCGGATTGGGACTCGCGGACCTGACGCCGGAAAAGCGGCTCGCGCAATTTCAAACGCTGCTCCAGCAACTCCGCACGCAGCCGAACATCGCTGCTCTGGCCCGGATGGTGGATGATGAAACCGACCTTTACACGCACAAGGGCCGCATCACTTATTTTGCCAATGATTACCTGCTGGATATTTTTACGGACACCACCGAGCGTTCCCCAACATTTAAAATCCCTCCGTTCCGCAGTACGCTGGAAACCGCGGCTCCTGCTTCCTGGGCGTTTGTGAAAGATCCCGTGCGCCCCACTCCGGCCGCTTGGCTGCGCCTGCTCGAGCACGCGCCCCGCTGCCTGGAATGGAATACGAATACCTACATCACTCTCAAGGCCCCTGCGAAGTTGATCGCCAATCCGCCACAGATTGGCCGGGAGCGATTGAACACATACCTCATCGGCAACGAGCCGGACGCGTCCCGTACGGAGGTCAAACCCAACACGGCCACGGCAGTCTTGATCGGCGGTGAGGCCTCCCTGTTGAACGACGGTTCCGATAACGCCTGGCATCGCGCATTTCTATCCTCCACGACGTCCTTCGACCAACGGTCCGCCCTGGTCATTGGCCGGACTTCCCCATCAGGCTGGAACGACAGACAGATCCATGTGGACGTGGATATTCCGGAAACACCGCTACAGCTCTTTGCGCATCTCGGGGCCAAACTCGTTCTGAACAATGTCTCCTCCGCAACCATGGGCAAGATGGGTCGGTTGACCGGAAACTGGATGGCTCACGTCGATGCCTCGAACAAGAAGCTCATCGACCGCAGCACCCGCCTGGTCTCTGAACTGGCGGGCGTGGACTACGATACCGCCTGCATCGCCTTGTTTGAATCCATCGAGGAAATGAAGACCTGGGACGAACCCCGCCGCAAGACAACCTCCCCCGCCGCCTACACCATCGAGAAGTTCCGCTCCGGCAAAAGCGTCACGCATTGATCGCGTCAAATTATGAAATAGATCCTAGCTTTCCTCATGCTTCTTTTCTTATCATGTCATTATCGTCCATCCTGTCATTACTGTTTTTATTTATCATTGTCCATTATCCATTAACAATTTCCTCCGCGCCTTCGCGCTAGCCAGCCGCCCTCCAATGGTTTACATTGACCCGCGATGGATTCCGGGCAGGAAAGCGAATTAATCGCAAAATGCCGCCGTGGCGATGAGGCGGCATGGAACGCGTTGTTCGATCTCCATTACGACGCGGTGGGGCGCTTCGTTTACCAACTCTCAGGCAACTTCAACCGCGAAGACACAGAGGAAATCTGCCAGGAAGTCTTTCTCACCGTCATCCGCAGCCTGAATACCTTTCGCGGCAACAGTCAGTTGCAGACCTGGATCTTTCGCATTGCCGCCAACAAATCCCGGGATTACCTGGCGCGCCAGAATGCGGCCAAACGCGGCGGCGGCCACGTTCCCCTCCCGTTGCATCCGACAGGCGAAGTCGGCCCTGACGAACTCCCGCCGCTGGACCCGCCCAGTCCCGCGCCTGCGCCTGACGCGCAACTCGATCAATCCGAACGGGCTGGACTCATTGTCGATGCCCTCGCGAATCTGGAGGCACCCTGCCGGGAGATGATCGAGCTGCGATATTTCGCCGATATGAGCTATGAGGAACTGGGACTGACCTTTCAAATCAACACCAAAACCGTCAGCTCCCGCCTGAGTCGTTGCCTGGACCGCCTGGAATCCCTCGTCCGTGGCAAGGCCTGGCTGGAGGAAACCTAGGAATTTATCGTCTAATCAATATGCCGCCGGAGCCGCAAAAACAGAGTGAAGAGATGCTGAAGGCATGGTCGCAAAAGCGACGCGATGCCGCCGGGCCGCGCTTTGAGCCGCATCCCGCCACACGGCAACTCCTTCTGAACGAAACGCGCCGGTTCCATGGTCAGCTACAGGATAAGCCGGAACGTCCGGGAACCTTTCGCGAATTCTGCTCCTCACTATACCCGCGTCTCGCGGTGGGTCTGGCCACGGTGGCCGTGGCGGGACTCGCCATCTGGCTCATCGCCCCGCAATTGGCGCAAAATCCCGCCTACACGTTCGCATCCAAGGCAGATCGTGAAGGATTAACGCCCGCCGAGCGTCCTGCCACCTTGTCCGCCCCCGCCTCAGCCGCAACCGATGCGTTGGTAGGGCGAGACTCCCGCCGAGCCGCCCCTTCCGCCCCGCCCGCAGCCACGCTGGACGCGCGGGACGAATCTGCAAAAAAGAAGGACGTTGGGGCATTCCAGCGGCTCGCCAGAAAACCAAGTCTCGCTCCCGCCGATTCACAGCCAGCCGTGGGAGGACGTTTGACCGCAGCCAAATCGGTTGCCGACAACAAAGACCTCCTGCTTGCGGAAAAAGTTCTCAAACCAACCGGCGCTGTCGCCGCCAAAGAGGAAGTGGAAAGCAAATTCGGCGTGATCGGTGCTTCTGGTCCTGCGCCGTCAACGGCCGCTAAAACCCCGGCTTCGCCGGTTGCTCCAGCTGGTATGCCCGCCCCTGTTGCGGCATCAGGCTATGTGAGCCTGGCCTTGAATGAGCCCAAGGTGAGTGAGGCAAAGCCAGCCGATGGCGCACTGGCCTACTCCTACGGACTGGAGGCGCGGGCCGACAAAGACCAGTCATCCACTGCCAGCACTGAACGCCTCTTTAAATCGCCTTCAGTTGCGCTCCGATCCGAGGTGGCCGCAGCCGATACACCGGCCTTGAATGCCCAGGTGAAACTGAGCGATGAAACCAATGCAGTGACGATGACGCGAACGCGCCTGGCTGGACTAAGCGCCGCGCAGAGCCAGATCACTCAGAACATTGGCGGCAACCGCTTTCAGCCCATCGCTGTGGCCGTTCAACGGTTCATTCAGATATTCCCAGCCGCAAACTCCTTGAGGAAAGAGGCTTATCAAAATAGCGCCGCGAATCAGGCCGTCGTCAACAATGCCATTGTCTCCAACGGGTTGATTGCCGCCAATGGCGCGATGGATCAAGCCAGCCTGGGAGTGCTTCAACGCTTTGATCTGGAGCAGAATGGCAGCCGCATCTCATTGGTCGATGCCGATGGTTCGGTCTATGTCGGCGAGTGGATTGTCGGCGATATGGATTTGGGAGCCGTGAATAACCAGAACCAGATGAATCAGGCAACGGATAACTTCGCAGTTGCCGGTCGCCAAAAGGGAGTTGGTGGTGGGGGGCTTGGAGGCGTGGGCGAAAATACTGCGGCACAACAGTATGCGTCGCCCAGGCTGCAAGTTTATTTCCATGCGGATGGCGTTAACCAGACCTTGAAACAGCCTGTGGCTGTGCGCGGCTTTTTGGAATTGGCCACCACCACCCCCGTTGTTCAAAACACCCAGGCATCCGGCGCGCAGTCATTGAACATTACTCGCGTGCAAGCCCAGATTTCCATGAGCACCAACGCGCCCACCGAGATTTACGCCGTGCCCGTCAAACCCTGATTGGGGGCCTTCCGGTAACGACTCATCGAGGCGCGCTACCGACGCCCCAGCCACTTACGAATCGAGACAGGCGCGAACCGCATTGACCAGCTTGACAGGATCATACGGCTTTGGAAGAAAGTTGACGCCTTCCGTCAGGCGCAAGTCCTCTTGAACCATGTTCAGGCTGTAACCGCTTGAGTAAATGACTTTCAGGCCGGGCTTTTCGCTGAGACAATGTTTGGCAAGCTCGCGACCGGACATGCCTTCAGGCATTATTTGATCGGTCAGCAGCAGATCGATTTCGTCGCGGTGTTTTTTCCAGACATCGAGCGCCTCCCGGCCATTGGCCGCTTCCAGAACCCGATAGCCCCTGCGTTGAAGGCAAACCCGGGCCAGAAGGCGCACCGGCATTTCATCATCGACCGCGAGAATGGTCTCAGTGCCGCCTGCCACGTTCGTATGAAGGCCGGGTTTTACCATCGAAACGCCCGGCTTCGCGCATACGGGAAAGTAAACGCGAAAAACCGCGCCCGCGCCCATCGTGCTTTCCGCTTCAACCCAGCCGTGATGCTGTTTGGCAATGCCGTAAACTGTGGACAAACCCAGGCCGGTGCCGCGGCCCAATTCCTTGGTGGTGAAAAAAGGCTCGAAGATGTGGGTCATGGTCGCCTGGTCCATGCCACAACCCGTATCGGCAACCTCCAGGCAGACGAAATCTCCGGGATGAATATCGGGATTCTTCCATGAGTCCTCTTTTGAGAAGCCCTTTTCGTAAGTGCGCAACGTCACGTTCCCGCCCGAGGGCATGGCATCGCGCGCGTTGATGACCAGGTTCATGATGATCTGCTCGATCATTCCAGAATCCGCTTCAACGCCCGGCAAAAATGTTGCGCGATCGAATTTGAGCTGGATCGTTTCGCCCAGGAGGCGATGAAGCATCTTCATTAAATTATCGATGATGTCGTTCAAATCCACATAACGCACCTGAAGCATTTGCCGACGGCTGAAAGCGAGCAATTGACGGGTCAGTCTGGCTGCGCGTTCCGCAGCCGTTCGCACCTCCTGAAGGGACTCCCGCAGGTCCTTCTCCTGATCCGGATTGCTTAATGCAAGGCCCACATGGCCCTGGATGATGGTCAGGATGTTATTGAAATCATGGGCTACACCACCGGCAAGCTGGCCCACCGCCTCCATTTTTTGCTCCTGGCGAAATCGTTCCTCCAACTGGCGTCTTTCTGTAATGTCCTGAACGGTGCCCAGCAGTTTGACGGGGTGCTCTTCAAGCGAGAGGCAGACTTGCGCCTCCTCCCGAACCCAGCCCTGGGCGCCCCCGGGCAGGATAATGCGATGATCCACACTGTAACCATCACCCGATTCCATCGCCGCATTCATAGCGTTACTCACCCTGTCGCGATCCTCAGGCAGAACAAGTTCCATGAATGAAGCGCGGGTGGGAACGAATTCCCCGGGCTTGCGTCCGAAGATTCTGAAAGTTTCTTCAGACCAGACAAGCGTTCCCGTTTGCATGTCCAAATCCCAACTGCCAATCCCGCCGATACGCTGGGACTGTTTGAGCCGCTGCTCGCTTTCCCTGAGGGAACTGGCGGCCTTCTCCCGCTGGAACATGTTCCACAGGCCATCCATGAGCAGGGAAAGCTGGCGGATATCCGATTCTCCATACAAACCTGCTTTGTTGATCACGCCGACCACGGCAACAATGCGCTGGCCTTCGAAGACCGGCACGGTCAGATGGCGCGTTAATGGAACATGCCCCTCAGGAAGGCCGTGCTTCAAGGGATGCGACTCCTGAAAGTGGTTTGTGATGATGGGCTTTCGTTGACGAATCGCTTCTCCACGTATCCCGGTTTTTTCCACAGATAATACCTGCGGTTTTTCCTTCATGGCGCACTTTTCCATGACTGTCTTGGACCATTCGAACATGGTCAGCGTCTTTTCGTCCTCACTGGCAAAAGCCAGGTAGCCCGCCTGGCTTTTGGACAGGCTTAGCGCTTGTTCCAGAGCGTAATTCGCAATCTCGTTCAAGGGAGCCGACTGCATCCGGCTTAGTTTGACCAGCGCCTCAAGTCGCGTATCGTCCAATCGCAGTTGCTCCTCAATCCGTTTACGACGCCGAATATTGGCGATTAATCCAACGATCACCATTCCTAGAACGATAACGGCAATCACAAGAAACTGAACAACCCATACATGCTGCTCAAGACCGCCAACCGCCGCAACCACGCCGCTGGTGGAATACGGCGCTGCCTGCAAGGTGGAGACCGCCAGAGTCATCCAGCCGACAGTTCCCAGGCCGACAGCACCTTTTGCGATACCTCGATAATTCTTTCTATCAGCCACTTGCATCACACTTGCATTCTTTATTCATCATCAATACCCATCGCTCTGCTTTCTCAAGCAGCGAGAGCTCAAGACACTTGTTCAATCAGGACATCGGCAGAATTGATCCGACTCTTAATTGCCTGGCTTCACTTGAAGTCGCGCATCCCGTGGTCAAAAACCCGCGTGGCAGGCCGGGATTTTAAGGTACAGGCCGCTATTAAAGCGCATAGCCTGCGGTGACAAAGTCCCTGATCAGAGTGATTTCCGCCGCGCCCGCAATGGTGTGTTCCTTGGCAAATTCACGCCACTGAATGTTCAGACCCTGTTTTTGCAGGTTTTGGATTTGTGGGCGCACGGTATCGATACGCAACAGGGGGTCCAGCGTCCCGTGGGTGACCAGCAACCGCTGCTGTGCCGCCACCGGGGATAATCCCTTGATCAAACCTGCGGGATCCGTCAGGAATCCGCTGATCCCCACCAGTCCCGCAAAAACCTCCGGATACCGGAGCCCCGTTTCGAGAACCATCAGACAGCCTTGGGAGAATCCGAAAAGCGTCATTTCCTTCACAGGATACCCCCGTTGCACCATGTCCCGGATCACTTCGAACAACTGCTCCCGACTGCGATCGATGCCGGGTTTGGGGTCTCCCTCAAAGTCGAACCACGAATAACCGCCGAAATATTCGTCTGGAGCGTTGACCAGCAGATAGTTCATCCAGGGCAGGTCCAGAGTCTGCGGCATCCAGCCATAGCCCTCCATGCTGTCCCCCAAGCCGTGCAGAACGATCATCAAACGGCGCGAATCTTTTTGCGCCGCAGGCACCAATGACGTTGTTAACATGCCGACGATTAAACCTGCCAACCGATCCAGCGAAAAGCAAAAAGGCGGAATCCACTTTCGTGAATCCCGCCTTGAATCGTCAATGCAAGCGCCTTTTGCTGTAGTTTGCGGCTCAGGCGGCCGTGTAGCCCGCGTCAAACGGATTGGCGCCAGCCACTTTGCGCACGCCGCGTCCAGGATTTGCGCACAGATGCTCGCAGATGTTAAACACGCTCTCAACGGTATCCGCCTGGCCAATGCCTGCGGCAATCTGCTCCAGCTTGAATTCCTTGCCCGGAGCGGATTTAAGCAGCGCCACAATCTTGTGTTGCAGGTCAATCAGTTCGCCCGCAGCCACTTTGCCAGCCTGCACGCCCGGTTGGTGATAGGCGTTGATGTTCACCATGGTGGCGTAGAAACCCACAGCGCGCTCATAAAGCGCAATCAACACACCCACGCTAAACGGTGAAACCTCGTTGATGGTCAGCGTAATGGATTGGCGATTGTTCTCATACAACGCCTTGCGCGTTCCATGAAGGAAACCCGCCAGGAAATCCCCGCTCGTCACCCCCGGTTCGACTTCCATGCTGGCGGCAGAACGATCCTTGAGAACCTCAATAAAGGTCACGAAGAAATTCGGCACACCATCGCGAAGCTGTTGCACATAAGCATGTTGGTCGGTGGAACCTTTGTTGCCATAAACCGCGATTCCCTGGTTAACGACCTTGCCCGTGGTGTCGTGTTCCTTGCCGAGGGATTCCATGATCAGTTGTTGCAGATACTTCGAAAACAACTCCAGCCGATCTTTATACGGCAGGATAACCATGTCTTTCAATCCTTTACCGTTACCGGAATGGTACCACATCAACGATAACAGGATAGATGGGTTTTCTTTAACGTTGTAGATGCGCGTCTGCTCATCGCATGCTTTAGCCCCGGCCAGCAGGTCATCAATCGCGATTCCCTGCAATGCCGCCGGGAGCAATCCAACCGCAGAGGTTACACTCGTGCGCCCACCCACCCAATCCCACATCGGGAAGCGCTGAATCCAGCCTTCCTTGATGGCCAATTGGTCCATCGATTTGCCTTCGCCGGTCACCGCCACGGTGTGTTTTGCAAAATTCAGACCGACCTTTTCGTAGGCCTTTTTAGCCTCGAGCATGCCGTTGCGGGTTTCCTTGGTCTCGCCAGACTTGGAAATCACCACCACCAGGGTCTGGCCCAATTCGCTGCCAAGGGCGGCAAGCACTTTGTCCATGCCGTCCGGATCGGTATTGTCGAAGAAGAAGGGCTTGAGCTTGTCCGTGGCCGGATTCCCCAGCGCGCTGGCGACAAATTGAGGGCCCAAGGCGGAACCGCCAATACCAACAACCAGAAGGTTTTTGAACGGCCCACGCTCGCCCTGGATGGCGCCGGAATGCACCTTGGCGGCAAAGTCCTTGATGTCCGCGATGGCTTTGGTGATGGCTGTGGCGATGGCCCGATCCTTCGTGATGGCCGTGTTGCGCAGCCAGTAATGGCCGACCATGCGGCCTTCATCGCCATTGGCAATGGCGCCCTTTTCAAGCTTGGCCATGGCCTTGAACGCCCGCTGGGTGCGCGCGTTCATTTTGTCGAAGAACTCATCGGCAAATTTCATCCGGCTGATGTCCACGGAAAGACCCAGCTTTGGAAAAGTCGCGTAATGCGCCTTAAAGCGCTGCCATAACTCTTCGCTCGTTTGTTGCGTTGGTTGCATCGTCATAATCCGGGAAAGATAGCGCGCCATGGCGGGAGGTAAATACGAAAACCGCGAGAACTCTGATAAGCGCAGAAATCCACAGGCCGGATCCCTAGCCCGGCATTTTCCCAACCGCCAGAATGCCAGGTGTTTAATGCGCCTTTAACTTCTTCTCCAATTTCTCCAATTTGGGCCGGATGACGAAGTAACAGTAGGGTTGATTCGGGTTCCTGGCGTAGTAATCCTGGTGATAATCTTCCGCTGGATAAAAATCCGTAAGTGGTTTGATTTCAGTGACAATCGGCTTTTTGAAGGCACCGGACACGGCCAGGGCGGCCTTGGATTTAACGGCGGCCTCGCGCTGGGAATCATCACTATAAAATATCACTGAACGATACTGCGTGCCCACATCGTCGCCCTGCTTGTTGAGTGAGGTGGGATCGTGGGCGGCCCAAAATATGTCCAAGAGCTTCTCATAAGACACTTTAGCCGGATCGTAGGTGATCTGGGTGACCTCGGCATGGCCGGTTTCGCCTGTGCAGACTTCTTTGTAGGTGGGATTCTTTGTGTGGCCACCGGCATAACCGCTGACGACGGTTTTGACCCCGTCAATGCCCTTGTAAATGGCCTCGGTGCACCAGAAGCAACCGCCGCCGAATGTTGCCCTGGCCAGTGATTGGGTATTGGTATTCATGGTGTTAGCTCCAGAAAGTATCGGAACCGCCAGTAAAGCCGCAATGGCCATCATCGAAAAAAACACTCGTTTTGCCATATGCCGCAATATTCCCCAAAACGGCGTGAACGCAAATGGTTGTTTGGTGAAGGGACCGTTGATTATTGAAGAAGAAAACCCCTCGCGAGCCATCCTTGGAGCGAGGGCGGAGGCCAAATCCAGGGGGCGGGAATGGCTTCCATCGCAACAATTTAGGCCGCGAGGGGCAATCGTGCAGCGTTTGTGTGGCATCCACAGGCACCATGAATTCGCCTGCGCACCACCCACCGCATACTCACAAGGAACAACACTAACCAGTGAGGTGTTAAGCGGGAAATGTGCCAGTCTCAAAAGTGCAAAAATCAACAATTTACAGCAATTCCGTGTCTCGAAAGTGGAATGATGGTTCGGAATTGGGCCGATTGGCAGGGTTAGGCCACCAGAAAGGTCCGCATGGCGGGGCGCAGGCGCTGGATGGATTCTTCTCCAGCGGAACCGGTTACAAGCAATGCCGTGGAAAAGGCGTCGGTCTCGGAGGCCAATGGCAGCACGACGGCCGCCATGAGCGCACCCGGGACGGGATGGCCCGAACGCGGGTCGATGACGTGGCCCATAGGGGCTTCCGAGCCAATGACTTGAAACTCTTTTCCCCAGGTGGCGGAGACCGAGAGGGCTTCGTTTTTCAGAGGGATCACGGTGAAGGGGCGAACTTCCGGATTTGAACAGTCAACCGGTTGACCACGGGTTGACCGCAGATTGACCAAAGCTGACGATATCCGGTTTCGGCGGGCGATGTCTGGTTTTTCGAGGGCGATGTTCCAGGCGTCGGCGTCCGGCGGGGTGCCGATGGCGCAGACGGTGCTGGTGCCTCCGTGGATCAGCGCGCTGGTGATTCCGGCCTCGCGGAGGATCGTTCCGGCGCGTTCGACGGCCCAACCTTTGCCGTAGGCTCCCAGATCCAGACGCATTCCGGCCAGCGCCAGGCCTGCGGTGCATTGGGATTCGTCCAGGAGCAATTTGTCCATTCCGGTCAGGGTGCGGGCGGCGGCGATGGTTTCGGGTTTGGGAGCGGGATGTGGACCTTCGGCAATTCCGGCGCTCAGGCCCCAGCAGTCCATGAGCGGCCCCACGGTGAGATCGAAGGCACCTCCGGTCTCGAAGCTAATTTGCCTGGCATTTTGCAAGAGATTAAAGAGGCCGGGTTCGACGCGCATGAGGCGCTGTCCGGCGTGGGCGTTGAGGCGGCTGATCTCGCTGCCGGGCCGGAAGGGGCTGAGTTGGGCCTCGAGGCGCTCGATCTCGTCAAGGGCTTCCTCGGCGGCGGCCCGCAGACGCGCCGCATCCTCCCCGTGCAGGAGGATTTCGAAGCGGGTCGCCATGGCGTGGCGCGCAATGGTCACTGTTGTCACTGTTGTGCCTGCGGTCATGGGTGTGAGTTAACCCGAACAAGCTTAAACTGTCAGGCAAGGAATGGAAAACGCCGGACGGAAAAACGACCAGAGGGACACGCACCACAGAGGCACGGGGCACAGATGGAAAGACAGGGCTGGGAAAGGGGAAAATATTAACATGGATAAAAAGGATTAACAGGATGGAGGGAGAAAGAGGAAACAAACAAGCCCCTCTCTTGTGTTCTCTCCCCGCTCGTGCCAGTGGTTGATTGGGGCGAGAGGGTCAATAGGCGTGTTTCGCAGGTTGTTTATTTATGGACGCGTGGGAAAAAAGAAGTTTAGCGGACGGCGTGGCGGAGTGGGGTGGCCTAGCGCCGGGATGCGGACGGGAATGGCTGAAGATGTCAGGAAAGGAAGGATAGCGCCAGGCGGCGGTTTATTATTCCGCCGTCTTACAACGCTCATAAAGCCGCGCTCCTGAATCTGTGGTCTCGTATGAAATTTGCGATGCCTCTGCGCTCAACTCACTCGGATACCATGCTGTTGGCAATCGCAAGATACTATCAATATCAGCATCGTGAATCGGCTCCATCCGCTCGTGCTGCCCAAAAAATCTCCGGATAAGCCGGATGTGACCGCCACGAACCAACTCGCGGACTCGCCTGTCTGCCACATCATATTTGTCTGCGATGGATGCAGACGGGAACAAAGTGCCAAAACGCCAGACAATCTCGTAAATCCCGGTGATGTCCTCCAACCCGGAAGCGAGAATCTCCCGGTCTGCAATCGCGTCTGAAATATTCATTGGGGCTTTTTGTGTTCTGACCTCCACTTGTCGCATGCCTTCTTGCACTCGGAGCAAACATAAACTCTCTCGGTCTTCGGGCTGTCTGGTGTGCTGACACACCCACCGAAGGAAATTTCACGGCGATGTGGAAACAACCGTCGCTCAGTAACACCTGACGGTTCGTCGGGTCCAGGAATGATCAGTCCGTAAGCAACACGAACCACTTTGTGCTTCATCCTGGTCTTGTGCACCTCGCATATTTCGATGTCGTAAATCGTCCTGCCATCCAACTTAACTTTGCGTAACTCCGGGATACTGAAGCTGCGCAATGTAGTCTGAGCCACTGTGAAGGTATAAACTCGATTCGTCTCCAGGGACACCGGGATGAATTGAAGGTAAGGCGACATCCCCCAACTAATATTAAAGCTATGATTCTTGTCGCTGATGATGAGGTCAACGAATTGCCCTTGGTGCTGAAATCTGGGCTTCGCAGTGACCACGACTGTCTTTGCAGCGCATTCGGCTGCCGAAATCGCAACAAAACTGAGAACGACCAATAGAATGTGGGTAAATGAGCGCATAAAAGTGGTGCAGCCTAACGGGTAAGATTAGCGGTTTCTGGCCCGTGGCCGGCTAGATATAGTCTGGATCGTTTTGTTCGCTGCCAGTTCCCAAAGCCGTCCCTTTCTGATGGCGCGGCAGTTGTAACAGCCACTGTGTGATCTGTCGATGTTGTGCCAAGAGTGCGTCCATCCCTTGTCTTTGCAGGATTTGGGCCTGTCACCGAGCCAGTGCTCTTTAATGAACTCCTTGGGTGTGAGATCAGTGGTGATCAACTGGTGTGCTGCCTCAATTGGAGTCCGGCCTGGAATGCCATCGATCTCAAAAACCTCCCATTTGTTAAGAAAGCGTATTCCATGCTGGGCGTAATCTGCAAACTCCTTGAGGAATTTGGCCTTTGCAGCCTTGACGGACCTGGCATGACAGATCGTCGTTCGCATTTCATACTTCGGAATGCGTCGCGAATCCTCATACGCGTGAAGGAATAGACCAAGTGAGCCAAACCATTTCATGGCGTTTTCATCGAGCGATCCAAATCACTGGCGGAAGGCCATCGACGTCTGACATGAAACCAACATACTAGCCCGCTGTCCAGCGCATGTTCCGGGTTTGGTTTCCTGAGTCCATTTTCAGCGGTGCGGGAGATGGACTTGATTCAACGCCTACAGCGTTGGGGCATTCTGAGGGACGAGGACCCCGGGTAGCTCGTGCCTCGCGACCCGGGGCTGAATGATTTTATCCCTTCGGGATAAAGAGGTGTGCGAGGCAAACCCGGGGTAGTTTGTTTCCTCGTAACCTGGGGTTGGGTGATGCAACGGGTTCCAGGTTGGGGAGTGCGAAAGGAAACATTTGACCGCGCTTGGAATTATTGGATGCGTGGGATGGGTGGGCGGCGCGCAGAGGACTGCACGCCCTACCACCGATGGACACACACTCTTTAACTTCGTTATTATTTACTTCATCGGGCACTTCGCGCCGGGCTATTGGTCTGCATCATGCGCACGCCATCGTCGGCGAGCAGTTTCCGGGTGTTTTTGTCCCATTTGCGGGTGCGGACTTCCAGTCGGTGTTTGCCGTGACAGTCCGTGCAGGTTTTGATTTTCGCGGGGCCCTTTTCGGTTTTTGGGGAAGGTTCCTCCACAAAAGGGGCATGATCCGGGACGTCGGCAATGGTTTTGGGCATATGGCATTTCAGGCAGGCGGGCGCAATCTTGTCGCGCGCATACAGGATGTCCGGCGCGGTCAGGGCATCCTCGTCCGCGCTGTGATTATCGGATTCGCCATGGCACTTGGCGCAACCCACGCCGACCTTCTGATGAACGCTGTTTAATTCCTCCCGTTTCAGGTTGGCATGGCACACCAGGCAATAGGAGTTATCCGCTGGCTTGACGGTTTTCTTCACGTCCGTGGTGTCATCGGCCAGTAGCGACGGACCTTGCGCGATGCTGACGAGGACACACGCCATAAGTCCGTAAAGGTCCAGCGGGAGCAATGGCCAAAGACGTCGGCTTATGTGGCGGATTGAGGAGCGGCGTTGCACTTCAGACATACTTCCACTCCTTGAGCCACTGGTAGTCCGGGGTGAGATTGGCCCACATCTCGCGATTGATCTGCTTCAAATCCATCCGTTCGCTGAAGTCCAGGTCGTGCCGTTCCTTGATGGCCAGAACGATGTTATCGACTTGATGCTTGCTCATCAGGCCGGGGATCGGCGCGGTGATGGCGGGATTCGACAAAATGTTGCGGATGACCAGACGGGCGCGGCGATCGTCCTCGGCGACGAATGGGCCCGTGGGGGAACCATCGCCCCTGAAAATGGCGTTACTGGCAAACGGCTTGATGCCAAAGGTGCCGACCTGGTGCTTCTTCAAGGTTTCAAACAGACTGTCCTCGGGCAGTTCCCGGGTGTCCGCGGTATAGGGGAAGACGAGAACTTGAATGACATCGGGATGCGCTTCAATCACGGTCTTGGCCCATTCCCGGTCGTGGGTGGACATGCCGGTGAAGCGGCATTTGCCCTGTTTGCGCGCGGTGACCAGCGCCTCGAGCATCGCGTCCACTTCGCCCTGGGTATGGCGACCGCCCCGTTCCAACGCCATGAGCCGCCACAGGTCCACGTATTCCAGGCGGCAGCGTTTGAGCCCGGCGTCGAGGAGCTCGAGCAATTTTTTCGCGGTGCGATTTTCCGGAACACGCAGCTCGCTCGCGGGATGGGAGTAGCCGATGTAAACCTTCTCCCGCTGTTCGCGTATGATTTTCGAATAGACTTCCGGCTCGCTGTCCCCGGCGAAATCGATCCAGTTAATGCCAACCTCAAAACAGTGGTTTAAGACTTCCCGGCGGTTTTGTTCGAAGGCGGGCACGACAGTGGCCTCCGTGGGGGCATCGTAAGGACTCAAGTCGGCCTTCGCCCCGATCATTTTATCGATGCGTTTCCAATGCCCGCCCATGCTGACGGCTGAGACCCACAAACCCGTTTTTCCAAGCCGCCGATACTCCATGCCGGGATTGTAGCTGCGGGTTTTGCGCATGGCCGCGCGGTCCTCCTCGGACAAAGCGGCATTGGGATCGCCGGCGAACGCGCGCAACGGATTCAGCGCGGCCAGGCCGGCGGAGAATCCCAGGGAAGCCACGGAACCGTCCCGGATGAAATCACGCCGCGAGATTTTAGATTTGTCGGTCATTGGAAATGAGGGGTTTGAGATTTATGGATTCATTCCAAAACAGTTTTTCACATGATTGGTAAATTCGTTTGATCGACAGGAGATTGGGCCATTAGCCGAATTGTGTCCAGAATTTACTGGGAATGAAGGACATGAAAAAACGACCAGAACAAGCTCACAACGGAGGCACCGGGAAAATGGACAATTGACAGAAGGATGAAAAGACGGGGACGGGAAGGGGGAATAAATTAACATGGATGGTCAGGATTAACAGGATGTGGAACAATAAACAAGCCCCTCTCTTGTGTTCTCTCCCCGCTCGTGCCTCGCAGGGCGAGAGGGTCAATAGGCGTGTTTCGCGAGTTGTTAGTTTATGGACGCGTGGAGAAAAAGAAGTGTCGAGGGTGGAGCGCACGAAGTGTGGTGACCTAACAGATATTTCACGGTCCAAAGGATTGATTTGAAGCGCGTCGGGGGTGGGATTTGATTCAACGCCTACAGCGTTGGGGGCTCTGAGGGACGAGGACCCCGGGTAGTCCTCGGCGGACAACCCGGGGCTGAGTGATTTAATCCCTTCGGGATAAAGAAGGGTGTGGAGGAAGGCGGCGCGCAGAGGACTGCACGCCCTACCACCAGGATGCGCCCGGGAATGGATGAATACGCCAGGCAAGGAAGACAGCGCCATCGGCGGTTGGGTCCGGCGGTTTATTCAGCGTGTGGCTCATTCGATTTGGATCAGAATAGTGAACCTTTCGTTGACTATGCCACCATACCCACGCCAATCAGATCACCTACAAAGCCGGTGAGAGCCGCCAGTCTTGGGCGGACAAAGCTCTGTCCAACCATGATTCCCTGCCGTTCGAGCTCGTGCATCAGGAGATGCGGATCGGGCGGTTCCATCCGGCCGAAGGCTTCGGTAACGAGGGGATACGGCAGTCGGAGGGCGCTGCTTGTGACCCACTCAAAAAAGAACTTGCCGCCCGGATTGAGAACCCGACGGACCTCTGACAGGGCTTTGCGCCAATCCGGCTCCAGATGTATCGCTCCAAAGTCGAACACTGCATCGAACGTCGCATCACCGGCCTTGATGGAAGTAACGTCTCCCACGCTCAGTTGCACGCGATCCAACCCGTAAGACGCGAGACGGCGCCGGGCATGCTCAATCATCCTCGGGTCGAGATCGATCGCTGCGACTGACGCGGCGTTGAACCGATCAAGGATAATCCTCACACCGACCCCGCGGCCACATCCCACTTCGAGCGCGCGCCCGCCCTCGACCCGACCGCCGAGTTGTTCGAGCCAGGAGGCGGCGTAGTGCTGGCCCAGAGAGCGGAGAGCATTGTTCATCATTGCCCGACCCAGCCAGTTAAGCCTCACGGTGTGCCTCCATAATGGTTGCGCATATAAAGGGTGCGACCCTTAACCATACACTATTTGTTTGGATTCCACTGTTTATCCGCCAACCAGAACGGGGCAGCCTCGCAAAGAAAGAGAAAAAGGAATATATTAACATGGATAATAATGATGGACGGGATTGGAACAATAAGCATACCGCTCTCTTGTGTTCTCTTGCTCGTGCCAGAGGTTGATTGGGGCGAGAGGGTCAATTGGCATGTTTCGGACGTTTTTTAATCATGGACGTATGGAAGCAGGGAGTATATCGGACGGAGCATTGGGAGGGATGGAAACAAGCGCGGAGAGCACGGGGAATCAGAGTGGACGGGATACGAAAAGCCACCTCACCCCGGCCCCAGGAGAAGGAGTAGCAGGGTGGATCGCAGGAACGATTGGGCGATTCGTCACATGCGGCCGCGTGGGGTGGACGGGCGGCGCGCAGAGGACTGCACGCCCTACCACCAGGATACGGCCGGGAATGGCTGATAACGTCAGGGAAGGAAGGGCAACGCCGGGCGGGACCAATAAACAAGCCCCTCTCTTGTGTTCTCTCCCCGCTCGTGCCAGTGGTTGATTGGGGCGAAAGGGTCAATAGGCGTGTTTAGACGTTTTTTAATTATGGACGCGTGGGAGCAGGAACGATTGGGCGATTCGTCACATGCGGCTGCACGGGGTGGACGGGCGGCGCGCAGAGGACTGCACGCCCTACCACAAACGTCACGTCGATCGCAAACTGACAGGCGGCGCGGTCACCTGGCTGGAACTTAATTCTTGGGGTTGTTCGATTTCTGTGGAGATTGGCCTTCGCTCGTGCAATCCAGCGCCTGCAGATTGGATATCTGCGATACGGCAGACAGGATGTCTGCGCTACGCGTTGCGGTATGGACGCGCAGAGGACTGCACGCCTACCACCAGGATGCGCCAAGAATGGCTGCGCCCGGATCTCCAAATGGAATTCGATCCGGGCGCGGTGCGTCAGGGCTGCGTCACATTGTAGCCGAGCGGGGGGATTGAAACGCGATCGTTCAATGAAAAGGGCTGGGCGCCAAAATTCACGGTGACGGTGACGCCGTTGGCAAAGACGGTTTGCTGCACCGCACGATCGGGCGTCAGGTAGCGATGGCTGGTCATTTCCTGATATCCCACCTGGCGCACATGGGGACAGGTGTTGGTGTAGCTCTGGATGAAGCGGGCTTTTTCCGTCTCCCACAGTTTGCGGTCGAACATGAACATGGGCGGCACTCCATAAAGAACGTTGAACAGGTCCCGTTTGTCCCAAAGCGAGGGCAGCTTGTTGTTGTAATCGCCCCAATACCATTGGGCCACGACGCAGTCATGGTAAACCAATTCCCAGAGCGGCAGGCGATAGCTGTGACCGAGTTGAAACTTCGCGACCAACTCCGGGACATTGGTCCATATCTGGCTCATGCGCCGCCCGGAATCGGGGACGCGGTAGGGCCCGAGGCTCATCATGCCTTCGAAATAATCGACAAACGGCACGGCGGCATCGTGGCCGGTCTCGCACCCGGTGACCTGTCGGCAGTCCTGGCTCACGTATTTGAGGAGGTCCATTTTGTATTTCTTGCTGTCGGTGCGTGTCATGGGATGGCGGGCATCATAGCATTCGTTCCAGGGGGCGGCGGTGGTGGTGTCAATGAACCGGCAGCGGTAAGGATGCGTGGCCAGTTCCGCCGGAATCCGTTCCCGGGCATAATCCGGGGCGCGCTGGTCGCAAATGACTCCGCAACTGACCATGCCTCCGTCCTTGGTTTCCACGCCCCATCCCTTGATCCAGTGACCGTCCTCACCGGTGATGATATCCTTGGGCCAGGCGGCGGTGGTCCAATCCGGATGCAAGAAGCGCAGGCGCGGGAAATTGGCGGGATCCATGACATCCTGGTAAATATCATAACGACTGGTCAAAACGCCCAAGTCATTCAAGGCGCGCAGATTTTCCGGCGATTGGGCATTGCTCCATAAAATACGGGCGATGCCTGAGGCCTGAAGTTCTTTGACCAGGGACACGGCGTTTCCATCCCAGCACCAAACATTCACCGCACCCACCAGCAAATCGATGTTCGGGTTTGCCTGACGTTTCTCGGCCAGGGTTTTGAATAGGCCCGTCTTCTGGGCATAGGCGCGATAGCGTTTGGCCATGGCCACATAACCGCCCTGATCGCAAAACACGTAGCGCAAGCGGCGCGCGGACCCGATCTGCCGCTTTTGCGGATCCCACTCGGGGGCGACCACGAGGCGGCCGTCAATGCGGCTGAGCTTGATCGCCGCGTCATCGGGACTTTCAATGATCGCCATCTGGCCCGCAGCCCCGTTCACCACGCCCCAGAAAGCCATGCAGATCCCGTGCCCGCCATAAGCCACAAGGCGGAAGGGGTCGATGCTTTTGTCATCGACCGGGTAGGAGATGCCTTCATTCATCGGGATGATCAAATCATCGCCGGGAAACGTCACAAAAGGATGGGGATACTTCAACGCCTCCGGCAGTTCGCCCTGGCCGGAGTGTTCGCAGGTGACCTCGGGCAGTTCCGCATCGATCCGGAGGCGCGCCACCAGATCGATTCCCAGGGGGACGTGCAGGAGGTTGAGCCGGATGCAGCCCGCCTCGGTCCTGGCATCCTGCACCTGGATATCGGGCGAGAGCGCCTGTTGTTTCCATGTGCGCCCCGTGCGCTTGTCCAAAACCGCCAGCGTGCCTTCCCGCGTGTCCACCTGAACGGACAATTTTGAATTCTCCAGGGAAAGCGCGGGAGGCAAATCCGTGCGCCGGGCCGCCATGACATTGGC
The DNA here is from genome assembly GCA_963664225.1 of Verrucomicrobiia bacterium. Taxonomy (GTDB): domain Bacteria; phylum Verrucomicrobiota; class Verrucomicrobiia; order Limisphaerales; family UBA1319. Next base: position 3,299,304 of record OY760937.1, on the reverse strand, counting down.
CTTTTTTACCAGGGCAAGATCGTCCACCCAGTTGGTGCCCGGGCCGTAACCGATCAGGCGCGGCTGAATCTGCGCCACCCCGGCCGGAATGACGAATCGCGCGCGCCCGTGCTGCCACTCGGCGCCCTCGCGCAGCGTTTTCCCGCCATAAGACCAATCGATCACCTGCCCGTTCTTGTCCCAGGTCGAGACGCCCAAGGTGACGCTCCCCTGCCCCGCGAGCTTAAACCAGCCATCGAATTCGAAGAGGTCGCCGGGCTGGACGTCGAACCGCGCGACGGGCTCGAAACTCCAATCCTGGCCGCCATTGTGCTCGATCCGCACGGCCGCCTTGCCAGAATGGAAAATCGTGGTGTCGCTGTAGGCCCCGCCCGCATTTTTCGCGCGCGACCAAAAAGCCCGCCATCCGTCAAGCCCCTGCTCAAAACCGCCATTAGTGATCGTGCCCTGCAAATCGGCCGCGAATCCGCCCGGCAACCCGGCCATCATTAGGCACCATAAGATCTGGAACGATGCGATCCTCCGCGACAACCCGTGAGTATGGATTGGGAAAAGAGACGTGGCATAGTCTTGCCTGGCATACGTTTGCCGGATTCGTTTAATTAATGCGCCTGCGATCATAGGAGTTATTCGGTTGCCAGAGTGCGTTGCGATGTTTTCAAAAGCAAGCAAGTTGAGGGAGCGCGTCGGGAAAAGGGGGCAATATTAACATGGATACTCAGGATAAAGAGGATGGGGGTTGGAAGACGACCACTGAGGCACGGGGGGAATGACGGGGACGGGAAGGGGGACAGGATTCACAGGATGGGGAGGATGGGGAAAATGGAAGAATGGATAATTGACGATGGACAATTGACAATTAATGATTTACATAATATGCGATATGTAAAAGGAGAGCCTCACCCCGGCCCTCCATCTGGCGACGGAGAGGGAGTGTTGGGTGGTTCTGGAATGATTGGGTGGTTGGGAAGTTGCCGCCGCGCGGGGTTGGCCGGGGGCAGGATTTTACATGGATGGGGAAAAGGGAAGAATGGATAATTGACGATGGACAATTGACAATTAATTATGGACCTAATATGCGATATTTAAAAGGAGAGCCTCACCCCGACCCTCTCCATCTGGCGACGGAGAGGGAGGAGTGTTGAGTGGTTCTGGAACAATTGGGTGGTTGGGAAGGTGCCGCCGCGCGGGGTTGGCGAACGGAGGGATCGAACATAACTAACAAACGCTCGGTTCAGTGAAGGAAAAGGAGAGCCTCACCCCGTCCCTCCATCTGGCGACGGAGAGGGAGGAGTGTTGGATGGTTCTGGAGCGATTGGGTGGTTGGGAAGGTGCCGCCGCGCGGGGTTGGCGAACGGAGGGATCGAACATAACTAACAAACGCCCGGTTCAGTGAAGGAAAAGGAGAGCCTCACCCCGGCCCTCCATCTGGCGACGGAGAGGGAGTGTTGGGTGGTTCTGGAACGATTGGGTGGTTGGGAAGGTGCCGCCGCGCGGGGTTGGCCGGGGGCAGGATTTTACATGGATGGGGAAAAGGTTTCCGGGGGTGTCGGTCGCGGACGTCCGAACCCCCGGCTAATTATTAGCGCCGCTACAGATTTGCGGCGCGTGCGCGGGATGGATTAATGCGTCTCGCCGGGTGCGGGAGACGGTGTGGGTGACTTGGGCGCGGCGTCAGGTGAGTGCTCGACCGCAGGCGCGTGTTCCACCTTCGGCATTGCGCTGGGCGCGTGTTTAAAGGGGTCCTGAGCCGATTCCATTTCATTGAGGTGCTTCTTCATTGTAATGGCAATATCATTGGAGAATACCGCCTTGCGCCGGGCATATTCCTTCATTTCGACCAGTTGGGGCAGGCAAATATCAGAAACGTAGTAGGCCAGGCGTTTCCTTGTCAGTTCGACCCGGTTTGACTCGTCGCCAACCACATTCCCACCGAGTGCATTAAGGCTCGCCGTTTCGTATTCGCCCTTAAGCTTCATGTAAAGCGGATCTGTGCCAAGCACCGAAGCCAGCAGTTCTGGTTTGTCCAGCTTGCGATTCACGGCGTCTACTTTGGCAGTGGCTTCATCAGCCTCACGTTCCTTGAGCAATGATTCCAGCTCCGCCTTGGCCAATTCCCGGCGAATCAATTCCAAGTCGCTTTGCGCCTTTGCATCGGCTGCGGAGGTGACGACCGGCAGGTCCGTGGTGGGATCCATGGTGACTAAGTTCCGCTGCCCCGCATCCGCCACCAGTTTCTCGCGTTGGAGTCTCAGCAGTTCGCGCTGCAGATTGTCCACCTCTGTTTGTGTGCCGGCTCCCTGTTTGAATTTCTGTTGCGCCTCGGCGATCTGCTTTTGCATCAGCGCCAGTTCCTGATCGTAGTTGTTTTGCAGGGCGTCCGCTGAGGCTGCTTCGCCGTAATGCTCCGGGGACACTCCTGCGGAAGAGACGGATCGCTCGGTGGTGGTGAAGGTGGATCCCTTTCTCGTCACCGTTGGTTCGCGACGTTTGACGATCTTCTCCAGCCGCGTATTGAAATTGCGGTTGGCATTGCCGAAGAGATAGGCCTGGCTGGATTTGACTAGCGACTCCTGATCCGGAAACTCGCGCAGAATCCGGGCGTATTGGACTTTCGCCTCCTCCATGCGGCCCATCTTGCGGTAGCATTCGCCGAGGCGGAAGACGGCCTGGGCGGTGGCGGACCGGCGGCTGTCAAACTTTGAGATGGTTTGCTGATAGCGCTTGATGGCCGCGTCCAGATTCAACTGCCCTTCCTCCTCCATCATGCCCGTGTTGACCTCCGACGGTTCCGACGCTTCGTCAACGAGATCCTGCGTGGAGGACGTGACCACATCGACGGTGGTATCGGGTCCATTAGTCGGTCGAGTGAGGATGACTCCGTCGCGAGTTACTTTTATGGTTCCACCGCCGCCGCCTGTGGAAGAGCGAATGGTCAATCCGCCGCCACCACCACCGGCGATGCCCGCAGAGGAGCCGCTGCTTATTCCACCGCCGCCGCCCATGCGCACGCCCGCGCCTGGGGCTGCGGGTGTGGGCGGATTCGGCGCAACCGCTGGCACAGGCGCAACGGGTGGAGTGGAGGGAGGTGGTAAGGCGGGCGCCACTGCCGCCGGAGCGGCGGGGGCTTCAGGCGCGGGGGTGTTATCCTGCGCCCAGGCCAGCGAGGCGGAGGCCAGCACGGAGGCGGCCGTTAAGAGAATCGATTTCGTTTTCATGGTCCAAGTTTTTTTAAGAGTTCAGGCACCATCTCTAGTGCCGCGTGCATTCTGCGCCATCGCCTCCGGTGGATTGTGACTGTTTTGTAACTTCGGACGGGTTGTTTTGAGCGGGGTTGGGCGCTGACTCAGCGGGCGCGCAATCGAGGCGGTAGCCCACGGCGTGAACCGTCTTCAGCCAGCGGGGATTCTCGGAGTCGTCCTCGATTTTCGCGCGCAATCCGGCCATGTGTTTATCCACCGTGCGCGTGGTGGGGAATGCGGTGTAACCCCAGACCGCGTCCAGAAAACGGTCGCGCGACACCGGCTCGCCGGGAGCCTCCGCCAGGAGCCGGAGCATGGCGAACTCGCGCGCGGTCAGATGCAGCAGAGCGCCGTTCTTGGTGGCCTGCTGACGGACGAAATCGATGCGCACCGTCCCCAGTTCCAGCGTGCGAGCCGACTGGGCCTGACGCTGCGCGCGACGCAACAGGGCGCGCACGCGGGCCAGGAATTCGTCGCGGCTGAAGGGCTTGGCCAGGTAATCGTCCGCCCCGGCGTCCAGGCCGCTGACCCGATCCTCCACGCGGTCCTTGGCGGTGAGCATGAGCACGGGCGTGGACAGGGCCAGGCGGCGCAGCTCGGCGCACAGGGCAAAGCCGTCCAGCCTGGGCATCATGATGTCCAGCACGACGAGATCGGGCTTTTCGTGGATGGCCTTGTCGAGGCCGGTTTCGCCATCGGCGGCCAGCAACACGCGGTGACCCTGCCCTTCCAGGCAATCGCGCAGGGCGGTGCGCATGGGCAATTCGTCCTCGACAACGAGTATTCGGGCGGAAGTGTTCATGATGCGTGATTGTGAATGGGGAGCGTGACGGTGAAGCGGCTGCCCTTGCCCAGGGCGCTGCGAACCGTCACGGAACCGTTGTGCGCCTCGACTACGTTTTTCACGATGGCCAGGCCGAGGCCGACCCCCTGGGTTTCGCGGCGTAGTTCGCTGCCGCGACGGTAGAAGCGCTCGAAAATACGTTGCTGCTCGCCGGGCGGAATGCCCTCGCCGTGGTCTTCCACCCAAAGCGAAACCTGACGGGCCTCGAAGCCAACACCCGCCTCCACCTCGGCGTCCTGCGGCGAATGCTTGATCGCGTTGTCGATCAGGTTCACGAGCACCTGCTGGAGCGCGCGGCCATCGGCCTCGAAGGGTTCGGGCGTGCCCTGAACCACGGGGCGGATGGTGATGTTTTTTGCGGAGGCGTAGGACTGCATCAGCTTCGAGGTCTCCGTGAGCAAGGCCTCCAGGTCGGTGGATTCAAACGTGTATTCCTTGCGTCCCTGTTCGTGACGGGAGAAATCGAGGACGTTCTCGATCAGGCCTGAGAGGCGCCGGCATTCCTGCGAGATGAAATTGTGGTATTCCCGCACTTTGGCCGGGTCCGGACGGTCCTGATGCGTCAACTCCTCGGCCATGAGACGCACCGAGGCGATGGGCGCGCGCAATTCGTGGGAGACGCTGGAAACGAAATTGGTCTTCATCTCGCTCAACTGCTGCTGACGCCGGAAGGCCCGCCACGCGGTGGCAAATCCGACCAGCACCGCCGCCATGGAAAGCCCGATCAGCGCCCCCATCCAGAGGGTGCGCGTGCGTTGCCGGGAGTAAAAGGCATCGGGATCCACCAGGCGCACCTGGACGCGGAAAGCGGAGGCGGCCTGACCCAACGAGGAATCCGCAATCACGGGGGAATCGTTCGTTACAGAAAGCAACGATTTTCCAGCCACATCGATCTGCAGGCCAAAATAAGCGGGGGTTTGCAGCGAGCGCACGGACTCCAGAACGATGCGCGCCGCGCTTTCATCCGTGATGGCCACACACGCCACACCGCCATCCGTCTGCGAGGGCATGACGAGCAGTTCCCGGTCTCCAGACAGCGGCAGCCAATGCCAGGCCATTTTAAACGCCGTTTTCCGGGATGGCTCATTGGTGTGGAAATTCCATTCCGCCTCCCAGAGCCGCCAATGCTCCGCCAGCAGGCGTCCGCTCTCCTGATCCTGCCAGAGTTCCATCCAGGGCTCATTCTCAGGCAGCGCCGCAAGCCATCCGGCGGACAACGTCGTGGGATGGCGGATGGCCTCGTTCGCGATCAAGGCGATCAGGGTGCGGGTTTTTGCCGCCTTTGGATTGGCGTAATCCGGCATTTGCAGCAGGCGCAGACCCGCCTGAACCTTCAAGGGCAGACCGCCCTCGCTGACCGGGCGCTCCATTTTGTTGAAGGCGACCACCCACTCAAAGCAACGTTGCGCCTCCGCCGCGTTTCCGGCGGATTGATATAAAACACCGCGTTGATAGGCGGCCAGCGCGGGGAATGAACCGGGGAAGTCCTCGTCCATCACACGCGTCAGAAACGCCTGTGTCAGTACGGTATTGGTATCCGTTAACGCAAACAGGGCTTCCTGCGCTGCCGCCCATAAATCGGATTGGCTTTCGGTCAACTGTTCCATCGGCAGCGGCTCTGGAGCTGGAAAGTCTTTCCATTCAGCAGGATAGAGAAGTTGCCCCTGGGAATTCAACAGACAGACAATGGCCGGTTCCCCATGCACTTCCCTGGTGTTTTCCGAGGGGGTTCCAACCTGAAATGCCGTTGGCAAGTATATGCCCTCCAAGTCTTTGGCGATCTTCTGCGCCTGCTCCACCACCTCCATCTTTGCGAGCATGCGGTCCTGACGCAGCGACCATAGCCCGAAACCGGCCATCATCAGGGCTGGCAGCACAATCAACATCCCCTGCCAGAGGAATGTGGGCTTGCGGTTACGCCGGGGAGTGTTCATTCGTCGCGGTCATTATAGAGACATCCCTGGAAAATACACGTTCGACGAAAGTGAAATGTTACGGTTTTGTAACCATGTGAGACACATACACGTGTGGCCAGCGGCGTTTTGGCGGCTTTTTTCGGCCAGAAGACAGATGCGGGTGCATGACAAAAATCAGGAGTGTGGAAAACAGCCATGGCAGTGGGCTGATTCTTAAACGGCGTTGAGGCAACGGCAGAACTAGCATGCGGGGATCACGATGTGTTTGAAAACGTTGGGTTCGAGAACACGCTAAGCCGGTCAGGAGACCGGCGCACCGAAGACACCGGCGTGCGGGGATCACGGTGTGTTTGAAAACGTTGGGTTCAATAACACCGTAAGCCGGTCTGGAGACCGGCGCTCCGATGACACCGGCATGCGCGGATCACGGTGTATTTGAAAACGTTGGGTTCGAGAACACCGTAAGCCGGTCAGGAGACCGGCGCTCCGAAGACACCGGCATGCGGGGATCACGATGTGTTTGAAAGCGTTGGGTTCGAGAACACCGTAAGCCGGTCTGGAGACCGGCGCACCGAAGACACCGGCATGCGGGGATCACGATGTGTTTGAAAGCGTTGGGTTCGAGAACACCGTAAGCCGGTCTGGAGACCGGCGCACCGAAGACACCGGCATGCGGGGATCACGGTGTGTTTGAAAACGTTGGATTCGAGAACACCGTAAGCCGGTCAGGAGACCGGCGCTCCGAAGACTGGCATGCGGGGATCACGGTGTGTTTGAAAACGTTGGGTTCGAGAACACCGTAAGCCGGTCAGGAGACCGGCGCTCCGAAGACCGGCATGCGGGGATCACGATGTGTTTGAAAACGTTGGGTTCGAGAACACGCTAAGCCGGTCAGGAGACCGGCGCACCGAAGACACCGGCGTGCGGGGATCACGGTGTGTTTGAAAACATTGGGCTCGAGAACACCGTAAGCCGGTCTGGAGACCGGCGCACCGAAGACACATGCGGCCAGCGCCGGTTTATTGTGCTTTTATGGCCAGAAAATACCGGGTCTTAATCATCTCTGTCTCCTTGCAAAAAACCGCTTTTTGTGATAGGCTTCGGCGAATGAAATTATCTCCTAAAATAGAAAAGGCGCTGAACAACCAATTCAACCTCGAATTCTCCTCGGCCTATGTTTATCTGGGCATGGGAGCCTATTTCGAACAGACCCCGTTCTCCGGCTTCGCGAAGTGGATGGAAGTCCAATACTCGGAGGAGCTGGAGCACGCCAAAAAATTCTTCAAATACATCGCCGAGCGCAACGGCAAGATCAAGCTCCAGGCGGTAGCCGAACCCAAGAGCGAATACAAGTCGGTGCTGGAGGCCTTCCAGACGAGCCTGGCCCACGAGCAGAAGGTTTCGGCCTCGATTTCCGCGCTTTTTGAACTGGCGGGCGAGGAGAAGGATTTCGCCACGCAGTCCTTCCTGAAGTGGTTCCTGGACGAACAGGTGGAAGAGGAAAAGAATGTCGGGGATCTGGTCGTCAAACTGGAACTTGTGGGCGACAACCGCAACGGCCTTTTCCAACTCGACCATCACGCCGGCAAACGCGGGCAGAGCTAAGGCTCCGCTCTGCTGAGAGCTTACGGTCTCGGATTAGCACCGGGCTTCATCCCGGTGCTTTTTTTGTTCTTCGTTAAGAATAACTTTCATCAAGGCGCATTTCTCACACACCAATCCCGAAAGAAGATCCATGCCCAAAGGGACCGCCTGGGTCAGGAACGGGCCTTGGTGAAGACTTGGAGAACGGGCATGCCAGCAAGAACGGTGCCTGAAGAGTCAGAATTTGCGTGCTTTATTGTTACGATTCGGTGACAAAAGAGGGAATATGTTTTCCCTGCAACACTTGTTAGGTTCGGATGGCAAATTCTTCGACATGCTCGAAGCGAGCGCCGAACAGTCGTGCCGGAGCGTCGAAGCGCTGACGGAGATGTTGAAGAGTCAGGATGTGGAGAAGGGCCTCGCCGATTTCATCCAGGCCCGCCGCAAAGACAAAAAGATCACGGAGGAGATTGCCGAGAAACTGTGCAAGACGTTTGTGACCCCGCTGGAGCGGGAAGACATCGAAGCCCTTTCCAGCGCCCTTTACAAGATACCGAAGACGGTCGAGAAATTTGGCGAGCGGCTGCTGCTGTGCCAGCAATGGCTCAAAGGGGAGGATTTCGGACGCCAGACCCGACTGCTGGCCCAATGCACCAGCGCGGTGCATCAAATGGTGAAGGATCTGCGCAAGCAGCCCAAGCTGGAAACGACGAAGGACCAAAACGAGAGGCTGCAATTCCTCGAGGGCGAGGCCGACAATCTGATGCTGGAACTGCTGAAGGAGCTTTACAGCGGGAAATATGAGCCGATGCGCGTGATCATCCTGCGGAACCTGTACGAACTGCTGGAGAAAGTCATCGACCGCTGCCGGGACGCGGGCAACATCGTTTTTCATATCGTGTTGAAGCACTCCTAAGGCAAGCCACCATCAGCCATGATACTCATCTTGTGCGTTCTGGTAGTGGCGCTGGTGTTCGAGTACATCAACGGCTCGAACGATACGGGCAATTCCATCGCCACGGTTGTTTCCACCAAGGTTCTGACGCCGCGGCAGGCGGTGATCATGGCGGCCCTATTCAACATGCTGGGCGCGTTCACCGGCACGGCGGTGGCCACGACGATTGGAAAGGGAATGGTGGACACCCAGTTTGTCACGTTGCCCACGATCCTTTGCGCCTTGATGGCGGCCATCATCTGGGGAGTGCTCAACTGGTGGCTTGGAATGCCCTCCAGCTCGAGCCACGCGCTGATCGGCGGGCTGTGCGGGGCGACGCTGGCCTCGGCGAGAGGCAACTGGTCGGTGATCCACTGGTCGGTCTATAACGCCACGACCCATAAAACCGAGGGCCTGTGGACCAAGGTGGTCATTCCCATGATCACCTCGCCCTTGTGCGGCATTGTGCTTGGGTTCGTCCTGATGGGATTTCTCATCCTGCTCCTGCGCAAGTGGGCGCCCCATACGATCACCATGTTGTTTGGCAAACTGCAGATTGTGAGCGCCTGTTTCATGGGGTTCAGCCATGGCGGCAACGACGCCCAAAAAACCATGGGGATCATCGCGCTGGGCCTTTTTACCGCCACCAACGCGGGAACCTTCGATCAATTGCCCGCATGGCTCGATTTTCTCAAAACCCCCAAGTTCGAGGTGCATGGCTGGGTGAAAGTGATCTGCGCCCTGACCATGGCGGCAGGAACCGCGGTGGGCGGGTGGCGCATCATTGCCACGCTGGGCCATAGAATGGTCAAGCTGCAGCCGATCCATGGTTTCGCCGCGGAAACGACGGCCGCCACGGTCATTCAAGTGGCCAGCCACATGGGCATTCCACTCTCCACCACGCACGTCATCTCCTCCTCCATCATGGGCGTGGGAGCCACCAAACGCTTCAGCGCGGTCAAGTGGGGCATTGTCGAGCGCATGGTGTGGACCTGGGTGCTCACACTGCCTGTCACCGGATTTCTGGGCTACGTGGGCCTGCAAGTGCTCAAGTTCTCGGGAATGGTTCCGTGAGTTGGGGCTAGTGGGCGTGATATTCGCGGGTGGGAACAAAACTCCGCGGGTAAACGGCGAATTCACGAACGAGCGGTCGATTGCAAATCTGGGATTCTGACGTAGGAAAAGGTGGGCTGGTGCCGACTGGAAGTCGGCGATACGGCAGGCTGGAAGCCTGCGCTACGAGTGGGCGGTCGATTGCAAATTTGCGATTCTGACGTAGGAAAATATGGGTTGTGGCCGACTGGAAGTCGGCGCTACGAGTGGCGGTGACGGCGCAGGAGGCAAGGGATTGGCAAAGTGTCATGGCGGAGCAATCGCTTCATATTTTAATGACCGGCGCGAGCGGGTTCATCGGACGGGCGGCAACGGCTCATCTGGAGTCGCTGGGACATCGCGTCACGCCGTTGCGGCGCACCAAGGGAGGGCAGACGCTTGCGGGTTGCTGGTGGGATCCGGAGCAAGGCCAATGCAGGATCGATTCCGACTCTTCTTTTGACGCGGTCATTCACCTGGCGGGGGAAAATATCGCGGGTCGATGGACGGAGACGAAGAAACGACAAATCCTCGAAAGCCGCCGTGTGGGCACGCGGTTTTTGTGCGAGAAAATGGTTGAATGGAGCCGCCCGCCAAAGGTCCTCGTGAGCGCATCAGGTCTGGGATATTACGGGGACCGCGGGGCGGAGGTGTTGACCGAGGAAAGTTCTCAAGGGACTGGATTTCTGGCGGAGGTGGCGCAGGCGTGGGAAGATGCGACCGCACCGGCGAGTGCGGCGGGGATTCGCGTGGCGCGCATGCGGCTGGGGATGGTGCTCGATGGCCGGGGCGGCGCGCTGCCGCAGATGCTGACGCCATTTCGGCTCGGTCTGGGCGGACGCATGGGCCATGGCCGTCAATACTGGAGCTGGATCGCGCTGGAGGATGTGCCGCGGGTGATTCTGCGGCTGGTGGAGTCTGATCGATACCAGGGGCCAGTTAACGCCTGCGCGCCTGAGCCGGTGACCAACCGGGAGTTCACCCGGATACTTGCGGGGGTGATGCACCGGCCCGCATTGATTCCGGCACCGGCTTTTGCTTTGCGACTGGTGTTGGGCGAGATGGCCGATGGGCTTCTGCTGGCGAGCCAGAGGGCGCAACCGGCGCGATTGCTTCAGGGCGGTTTCGAGTTTTTGCATCCGACACTCGAAGGCGCGCTGCGTGATGCGCTTGCAGTGGGGGGCGCACGATAAAAACCTGATGGAACAAAGGGGGGTGCATGACAGAATTCTTCGGCAAGCGAAAAAGACCTTTAAAAGGGCATTTGAGTATATACGAAACAAAAACAGCTAGAGTTTCGGGAATGGACGGGAGCCGATTGAGGGTCCGGCAAAAGTCAGATATGAAAGGACGACCGCCCTCATCCCCACCTTCTCCCCCAGGAGAAGGAGGAGTATTGCGAGCCCTGGATTTTTTGCACGCTTTAGGAGCTGCCACCGCGCCGGACTTAATGCCCCACACCGCCGACTGGCGTTCTGGCTGGGTTCATACGGTTTAGGCTTTTAGCAGATTCCTGAATTTTGTCCTGCACCCAACAAAGGGTCCCCCTCCACTTTCCTCTTGTTTCAACCGCTGCACGGTAGGATGCTTGGTCGGTTAATGTAATGAAGATTACGGCGGAAATAATTCGGAAGATGAAGGGCCAGGGCATTGCGTCCCTGACCGCTTATGATTATCCCATGACCCGGTTGCTGGACGAGGCGGGCATTCCCCTGATTTTGGTGGGGGATTCCCTGGGAATGGTGGTGCTGGGCTATCCGGACACCACCTGGGTGACGATGGCGGAGATGGAGCATCATGTGCGAGCGGCGGCGCGGGCCAAGCCGCAGGCGCTGCTGGCGGCGGACTTTCCGTTTCACAGTTACGACACCGTGGAGGATGCGGTGGCCAATGCCCGGCGTCTGGTGGCGGCCGGGGCGGAGGCGGTGAAGGCCGAGGGCGGCAAAACGATTGAGAAACAGGTGCGCGCGATTGTGACAGCGGGCATTCCCTTCCTGGGCCATCTGGGAATGCTGCCCCAGAGCGTGCTTCTGGAAGGCGGTTATCACATCAAAGGCAAGGTGGACCGGGAACGGGACGCCCTCCTCGAGGATGCGCGGATTTTGACGGATGCCGGGGCGTTTGCCATTGTGCTGGAACTGGTGACGCCGCCTGTGGCGCGGGACATCACCCGGGCGATTTCCATTCCCACGATCGGCATCGGATCGGGGCCGGACTGCGACGGGCAGATTCTGGTGACGCAGGATTTGGTGGGCACTTTCCCCTGGTTCACCCCGCGTTTCGTGAAGCCCAAATTGAACGCCGGAGTGCAAATGCGCGCGGCGGTGAGCGACTGGGCGGACGAGGTGCGCGGAGCTTCCGCACACAACCTTCCTTCCTGAGTTCCCCGGTTTGTGCTATAATGGAAATGCGGATTAATTTTCTTTAGTTACAATTGATTGGTATATGGCAAGTATTTTGGTTTTTTTATTGGGGTTGTGTGTATGGGGGGTGCAGGCACGGGAATGGGAGATGCCGCCCGCCATGCCCATGCAAATCAACGAATCCAACGCCGCGCCCACCCGCTGGATGGAAGCCAAGGGCGTGATCGCCTCGCGTCTGGTGGACGATATGGAAACCCCGGCCCACTGGATCCACAACGGATTTGGGGCGATAAGTTTCACCACGGAGCGCACTCGCGACGGCGCGCAATCCATCCGGCTGACCTCCCCAACCGTCGGCCCAAAGCCCAGCACCGTCACCGGCCGTCCCTTCGGCGAGGCGGAGGTCCGGCGCAATGTGGACAACGAGGACTGGAGCGCCTACAACCGCCTTTCTTTCTGGGTTTATCCCACACTGCCGGGGTTCAAGGTCATCTCCATGCTGGTCGTGTTGCATAACGACGGGGAGGTCAAAGTGCCCGATGCCTATGGTCGCGAAGGCCTGAATTTCTTCCTCCTCAAGCCCAACCAATGGAACCAGGTGCTCTGGGAAATTCCGCATTTGTCCCGGGACAGGGTCACGGGGGTGAGTTTCATTTACCGCCTGCAAGGCAATGAGCCGGGTGCGGCCACGCAGGTTTGCTACGACATCGACCGGCTGGAACTCCAGCAGGTGGTGGAGGATCATTATGAGGGGTGGACTGTTCAGCCCGGCGCCATCGCCTTCAGCACCACGGGATACGAGGCGGGCGGGCCCAAGAGCGCTTTGGGCAGTGATTTGAAATCCGAATACTTCGAGGTCATCAATCTGGACACGGGCGTCACCGTGGCCAGGCGTCCGGTGCGCACGGTGGCCACGGCTGTGGGCACGCATCAGAAGCTGGATTTCTCCGACATCCGCGAGCCGGGCCGATATGTCATCAAGGCCGGTTCGGTGGTGACCTCCGAGTTTCGCATCAGCGCCGACGTCTGGCGCGAGACCATCTGGAAGACGATTAACTTTTTCTACTGCGAACGCTGCGGCGCCGCGATTGCGGGCATTCACGATGTCTGCCACAAGGACTGGCAGGCCGCGCATAATGGAAAGAACATCGGCATCAATGGCGGCTGGCACGATGCCGGAGACCTTTCCCAGGGTTTGATCAACACCGCTGAAGCCACTTACGCCATGCTGGCCCTGGCCGATCAACTCAATCAAAACGCGGCATTGCTCCAAAGACCGGCACTGAAGAAAGACGCAAAACAAACTGCCGCCGAGCGCGTTGCCGCAAATCAGGATCCACTGGCCCGGCGATTGGTGGAGGAAGCGCGCTGGGGCCTGGACTGGGTGTTGAAGACCCGGTTTGGCGATGGGTCGCGCGTCACCTGGGCCACGATGGATTACTGGACGGACGGCATCATGGGCACCGTGGACGATACGCAGGGGGATGTTCACGACAGCCCGTTCGAGAGTTTTACCGGCGCCTCCACCGAAGCCCTGGCGGCGGCCTTTTTCCGGGATCGCGATCCCGCGCTGTCCGCCCGTTGCCTTCAGGCCGCGCAGGAGGATTGGGAATTTGCGTTGAAAAAACTGGGGGCGCCCAATCTTGAACTGGCGGCCGCCGGAGCCGGGGCGTCGATGGAACTTTATCACGCCACGCAGGAGAAAAAATATGCCGCCAAGGCGATGGAACTGGCCGAGGTGATTCTTAAATGCCAGCAACGGGAATACCAACCCTGGCGCGTGCCGCTGGCGGGTTATTTTTACACCACACCCCAGCGGGACCATCTCCTGCATTACACCCATCGGGGACACGACCAGGCGGCCATCACCGCCCTTTCGGATCTTTGCCTGACCTTTCCCAATGAAGCCCAATGGATGCAATGGTATTCCGCCGTGGCCCTGTATTCGGAATACCTGAAGGCCACCGCGCGTTACACCGATCCTTACGGAATGATTCCCAGCGGGATTTACGATTTGGAGGAAAACAAGGAACCCTGGTATCAGGAACAAGTGCGCAACGGCTTTTCGTTGAGCAGCCGGTATTATTTGAAAATGTTCCCCGCCTGGACCTCCTTCCGGGGCAACCACGGCACGACCCTTTCCCAAACCAAGGCGCTTTCCACAGCGGCGCAACTCCGGCGCGATCTGGATTCGGGCGCGCTGGCCCAGTTGGAATTGCAATGGGTTGTGGGTCGCAATCCATTCGCCCAGAGCACCATGTACGGCGAAGGTTACGATTATGCGCCCCAATACACCGCGCTGTCCGGCGATATGGCCGGTTCCCTGCCGGTAGGCATCGAAACGCGGGCCAATAACGATAAACCTTACTGGCCGGCGGCAAATTGCTACAATTATAAGGAGGTTTGGGTGCATCCCTCGAGTCGATGGCTCTCGCTGATGATCGACCTGAACGGTCCGGCGGTCGTTTCGGGCGTGGGTCGGTCCGACATCAACCGGATGGTCGAATTCACCGAAGTGGAGACCGGGCGGGTTTATTCGACCGCCGCCAATCAAAAATCGGGGGAATTTGTCATTGAAGTGCCCCAGGGCCGCTACCGGATCACGCATGGCGAACGCAGCCAGACGATTACGGTGCTACCGGGCAGCCGACGCTATCTGGATTTGAGGGAAACCTTCACGGTCGAAGCCACCAGCACCACCTCGCAAGCCGGAGAAGTGACCATTAACGTTAACACCCGAGGCCACGGCAATCATCAATTCCATCTGCGGACGACCAATCTGATCGTCGATGGCGAGACCAAGTCGTTGGATTTGAACCCCATCGAGACGCGCACGGTGACATGGAAGGGGCGTGTGTCCAACATCAACGAACCCTGGTTTGGCGTGATTTTGCCCGGCGACACCTTGGGCCAGCGAGTGGACGTGTGGGGAACGGCTGCGCGGGAGCGTTAAAACCGATTTCGGAAACAGGAACGGCCCATCTGACGCAATCATCTGAACTCTTCTTATTTCGGATTTCGGGTTAAAAGGCAGGGTTGCGAAAGTTTTGCATTTGTTTTGCTTATTAACTTGACCCTGGCGTGCGAACTTCCATAAGTTGGCGATGTTTTAGGCACAGTTCATGTTCGCACAATTAAAAGGCCTGTTTTCCAACGATATTGGGATCGATCTCGGGACCGCAAACTCCCTGGTGTATGTGCGTGACCAGGGGATCGTCTTGCGGGAACCTTCCGTGGTGGCCATCGAGGCCGGGACGACCAACGTTCTGGCTGTGGGCACGGAAGCCAAACGCATGTTGGGGCGCACTCCGGGAAACATCGTCGCCATTCGGCCGATGAAGGACGGAGTCATCGCGGATTTCGAAGTGACCGAGTCCATGCTTCGCTATTTCATCCAGAAAGTGCATCATCGAAAGCTGATTGCGCCCCGGGTGGTGATAGCCGTTCCCTCGGGAATCACCGAAGTCGAGAAACGGGCTGTGAAGGATTCGGCCACCCACGCGGGTGCCCGGGAAGTCTATTTAATCGAACAACCCATGGCTTCGGCCATTGGCGTTGGCCTGCCTGTCCATGAACCGGCGGGCAACATGATCGTCGATATTGGCGGTGGAACTTGTGAGATCGCCATCATCTCTCTGGCGGGCATAGTCTTTAGCCGGAGCTTGAGGGTGGGGGGAGACGAGTTCGACGAGACGATCGTGGCTCACATGAAACGAGCCTACAATTTAATGATCGGTGAACGCACCGCAGAAGAAATCAAGATTCGTATTGGATCAGCGTATCCATTGGAACAGGAATTGACCTTGGAAGTGAAGGGGCGCGATTTAAGCGCCGGTCTTCCAAAGACTTTAACCGTCCGTTCTGAAGAAATTCGGGAAGCCCTTAAAGAACCCCTTTCGAGCATATTGGAATCCGTTCGTCTGACTTTGGAGCGATGCCCCCCTGAATTGGCCTCCGATCTGGTGGATCGGGGCATTATTCTGGCTGGAGGCGGCGCCTTGTTGCGCGGGATTGAGAGACTGGTGGCCGAGGAAACCGGTCTGCCCGTGCATATTGCGGACGATCCGATGAGCGCGGTGGCCGAAGGCACGGGCCGCGTGCTGCAAGAGCTCCAATTTTTGAAACGGCTTGCCTTTTCGAAAACCTGATCCGTCTTTGATTTCTTCTCGCGTTCACCCCCATGACGCATGGGTGAGGCGATGTTGAAACGGCCGTCTTTTATAATAACAATTGTCGTTTTGCTGATGGCGCTGGCAATGGCCAGCCTGCCCGGCAGGGCGACTGCGCGACTGAAGGTGACTTTGGGCGGCATTTTTCTGCCCCTCTTCGGTCTGGCCGGCGTCTCCCATAACCTAACCCAAAAAACGGCGGACGCCGCCGTTTCCCGCAGCACCCTTTTGGCCGAGACGGCGGAATTGCGCCAGGAAAACCAGCGATTGCGCATTCTGGCGGCACAGGGGGAGGAATTGCTTCGCGAAAACACCCGGTTGCGCGAATTTCTGGGCGCTCCAAAACCGACGGCATGGAAGGTCAAATTCGCCCGTGTCGTGGGACGCGATCCGGCCAATTGGTGGCGCGCGGTCCAGATCGACGCGGGTCTCAAGGACGGAATGCGGCCCAACCTGACCGTTCTCTGCCCGGATGGACTGGTGGGCCGGATTTCGGAGGTCGGTTCGGCGCATTCCCAGGTGGTGCTGGCGGGGGATCCCTCCTGCCGCGTGGCGGCGCGAATCCTCGAATCCCGGGATAATACCGGCGTGATCGTTCCAAATCCGGCGGATCCGACGGATAACAGCATCGTCGATTTAACCTTTTTATCCCGCAACAGCGCTCTTAAACCCGGACAGTCGGTCCTGACCAGCGGCCAGGGCGGCGTGTTTCCTCCGGGCATCGTCATTGGGAAAATCCTCGATTACCGCATGGTCGAATTTGGCCTGTATGCCGAGGCGCGGGTGAAGCTGGCGGTGAATTTCAATTCGCTGGAGGAAGTGTGGGTGCTGCTTCCATGAACTGGACCAACACCGCATTGCTCGTGCTGGCCGCCATTGTGGTGGTTTTTTTGGAATCCGTGATCAATGTCCCGCGCCGCTGGCTGGGAGTGCAGGTGGATTTGCTGCCCGTGCTGGCGATTTATGCGGCGCTGCGCTTGAACCTGAAGACCCTGGCCATTCTTTCCATTGCCGGCGGGCTGGTCTTCGACACCCTTTCCCGCAATCCATTGGGGGCGAGTATTCTGCCGCTCTGGCTGGTGGGATTTGCGGCCTATCATTTCCGGGAACTGGTGTTGCGCGATCAATGGGTGGCCCAGTTCATCATCAGCGGCGCGGCCTGTCTGGGCGCGGCCCTGATCGGCCTGTTCCTGCTTTCAACGCTGAATCTGAATCGCCCCGAAGTCTCCACGCTTTGGGCTGAAGGCAATCCCGATCTGGCCCAACCGATCGAATTGAATCCCATCGCACCGGGCCTGCGGGACCTGGGGCCGCTGGCCGGTTGGGGTTCCTGGTGGACCCTGCTGGTGATGGCGTTTGGGGGGGCACTGGCCGGGCCGGTGGTGTTCGGTTTGTTCGACCGACTGGGGATTATGTTTAATTACGCCGTGGTCACGGAATCGACCTTTCGCAAAGACCGCGAGATTGTGCGCGGACGCACCTGAGAGCCATGCTGGTTTTTGACCAACTGAAAAGAAACGACCGGCCCGTCTGGGTTTTGACCCTGATGGTGTCGGTGGCCATGGGCATCCTGCTGGCGGGCTTGTGGTATTTGCAGGTGGTGTCGAGCAAGGAGTACGAGCGGAGTCAGAAGAACCAGTCTTCGCGGCGGGTGCGTTATCCGGCATTGCGCGGAAATATCCTGGACCGCAATGGCACGGCGCTGGCGGAGAACCAGCCCAGTTACAACGTAAACCTCTATCTCGAGGAGTTCTCAAACCAGTTTCAGGAGGCCTTTGCAAAAGCGCGCGAGGGCCGCAAACTCAGCCGGACCGAGCTGGACGCGCTGGGTCGGCGCACCCGTTATCAAGTGGTCAGCAACGCCGTGTTCGAGGTGGGCGAGATGTTTCATCAGCCGTTGATCCTGGATGAAGACCGGTTTTTGGGGCACTACACCAACCGGCTGGTCCTGCCGCTGCCCATTCTCGAGAATCTCTCGCCGCAGCACATCGCCATCTTCCAGGAAAGCCCCTACAAACCGCCGGGCCTGAACCTGGATATTCAGCCCTTGCGCGTCTATACCAACGGCAATCTGGCGGCCCATCTCCTGGGCCAGTTGCAGCGCGTGGAAAAAACCACCGCGGACGACGACGACGAATTCTCCGCCAATTGCCTGCCGGGCCTGCCTGATTACGAAGGCCGGGTGGGCATCGAAGGGGCATTCGAGGAGGACCTGGGCGGGCGCGCGGGCGTCAAGGCGGTGGTGATCAATAACAAGGGTTACCGGCAGAGCGAGAATATTTTGACGCCTGCCGTTCCGGGCAACAACGTCGTACTGACCATCGACGCGCGGGTGCAGCGCGCGACCGAGCAGGCCCTGCGTGGAATGACCGCCGCTGGGAAGGGAGCGGCCGTAGTGCTGGACGCGCGCAATGGAGACCTCATCGCCGTGGCCTCCGCGCCGACGTTCGATCCCAATTCCTTCATTCCGCGAATGAGCGCCAAACAATGGGAGGAATTGAGCGATCCCGAAGGCAAGCCGATGCTCAACCGGGCCACCTTTGGCTCCTACGCGCCGGGATCCATTTTCAAGATCATCGTGGCGCTCGCCTGCCTGGAGGCCGGGGATCTGGATCCGGCGGAGGTTTATCACAGCAAAGGTTATTTTTCATTGGGCCGGAAGAATATCCGCGATACCGCGCCGGCGGGAGATTACGATTTCAGGCGCGCGTTCAAATTGTCGAGCAACTCCTATTTTATCTTTCACGGATTGGACGTCGGGCTGACGAATATCATGGAGATGGGGCGCCGCTTTTTCCTTGGCCAGAAGGCGCAGGTTCCCCTGATGCAGGAAGTGAGCGGCTTTTTCCCAACGCCCGATTGGGCGGCCAAACAGGCTGACCAGGGCAGTCCGATAACACAGGGAGACGTTGCCAACCTGAGCATCGGACAGGGCTATATCACGGTGACCCCGCTGCAAATGGCCTTGATGACCGCCGCGATCGCCAACGGGGGCAAGGTTTTCTGGCCGCGCCTGGTGCAGCGGATCGAGCCCCGGTCGGGCAACCCGGTGAAGGTGGCCCCGGCGGGCCAGATTCGCGGGGATCTGCATGTGAGCCCCCGGAATTTGCAGCTGATACGTGAAGCGATGCTGGCGGATGTGGAGGACAGCGATGGCACCGGAAAAGAGGCGGCTGTGACGGGTATGCGCGTGTGCGGAAAGACCGGCACGGCGCAGGTGACCCGGGGCAGCGCGGTCGTGCGCAAGGACACCTGGTTTGTCTCGTATGCCCCCTACGAAACCCCGCGCTACGTGGTGGTCGTGGTGGCCGAAGGGGGCGGGTCGGGCGGCGGCACCTGCGCTCCGGTGGCCCATAATATTTACCAGGCCCTCAAACGGATCGAGGACCAGGCGACAACGGGAAGCGCCGGTCCACGCCTCGTGGCGCAGGTGTCACCGTTCCCGGAGGCCGCCCGATGAGCATGCGTCGAATGAGCACCTGAGCGATGTACGAGAGAACCCTCAACGAACGCGAATCGCGGGTGGACTGGCCGCTGGGTCTGGCCTTGCTGGGATTGTTCCTGGTGGGGGTGACCTTTATTTACAGTGCCACCAGCGCGCGCGACACGTTTTCCGACGTGCCCTGGTACCGGCAACTGGCCTTTCAACAGGTCGTCTGGTTCGGGCTGGGAACATTGATGGCGTTTTTCTTCTGCATCATGGATTACCGGGTCTGGGCGCGATGGGCGCTAGTTTACTACTGGATCATGATTCTGCTTCTCATAGCGGTCCTGATTCCGGGCATCGGGACGATCCGATGGGGGGCGCGCCGATGGATCAACATGGGCTTATTCCAGTTCCAGCCATCGGAATTCGCCAAGCTGGCCTTCATCTTTGCACAGGCCCATTTCCTGAGCCGACCTGTGGAGGAATTGCGGCAGTCGGGGGTTTTCTGGAAGGGCCTGGGTCTGACCCTGCTGCCGTTCGTGCTCATCCTCAAGGAGCCGGACCTGGGTTCCGCGCTGGTGCTGCTGCCGGTGGGCATGATCATGATGTATGTGGCCGGGGTGCCCGTGCGTTTCCTGCGGCGGTTCATCGGCGGCTCGGCGCTGCTGGTGGGGTTGATCCTGGTGGACATCCTGTATGCGCCGGTGGGCTGGCAGATCAAGCTGGAGAATTACCAGAAGCGCCGCCTGCTCGTTTATTTTGGGCAGGAATACGCCCCGGCGGACGCCAGCCCCGAGGTCCGGCGTCTGGCGCGCATCCAGCAATTCAACGATTCCTATAATGTGCGCCAGGCGCTCATATCCGTGGGATCCGGAGGATTTTTTGGCAAGGGCTGGTGCAAGGGCGACCAGATCCGCCTGGGTTTTTTGCCACGGGGAGTGGCGCACAACGATTTCATTTTCTCCGTCATTGCCGAGGAGAAAGGATTTGTGGGCAGCGTGGTCGTGATCGCGCTGTACACCGTGGTTCTATTTGCCGGACTGAGAACCGCCGGCCAGGCGCGCGATCGCCTGGGGAAACTATTGGCCGTGGGAGTGGTGACACTATTCCTGAGCCATGTCTTTATTAATATCGGCATGAACATACGCATTATGCCCGTGACGGGAATACCACTGCCGCTGCTCAGCTATGGCGGATCCTCGGTGTTATGCTCGTTGATCGCCGCCGGCATGCTGCAAAACATCTATTATTATCGGAAAGCCTATTAACATGAGCGAAAGAACTTTTTCTAAACGACGTCGCAACACCATGAGATTCCGTCCCACCGGAGGCCTGACTCCGAACCTGCCTCCGGAGCGCGCCTCAGTCGAAGCCCGGGCCGAGGCCGTGGGCGGCAAAGCCGCTGAAGTGGTGGTTTTCGACAACGCCCGCCATGCGCGCGAGATCGAACGTGCGGAAAACACGGCCGCCGGATTGCCTCCCGAGACACCCGCGGAGCAGGCCCCCACGCGCACCCGGCGCGAATACCGCCAGACCCGGCAGGAGCCGCCTGCGGAAGTCAGGATGGAAGCCTCCTACGAGCCGGTGCCCGTGGCGGATGCCGCGCCCCAAAGCTTTGTCGATACCCTGCGGGCCGCGGCCAGCAAGGTGATCCAGAAGGTCCAGCGGCTGATTCATCCCAAGAAAAAGCTGCACAAGGAGATCATCATCAACACCGAATCCCTGGAGACCCGCGTGGCGGTGCTCGAGGATGGACGGCTCGAGGAATACACCGTGGAGCGCACGGGCGAGGATCGCCTGGTGGGCAGCATTTACAAGGGCAAGGTCCGCAATCTCGAGGATGGCCTCAAGGCCGCGTTTGTGGATATCGGTTTTGAGAAAAACGCCTTTCTGCACTACTGGGACATCGTCCCCAATAATTTCGACAGCACCGTGGAAATCGTGGAGCGCGAGAACCGCAAACGCGACAAACCCCGCATCACACAGCGGGACATTCCCCGCATCTACCCGCCGGGCAGCGAAATCGTCGTCCAGGTGACCAAGGGGCCGATCGGCACCAAGGGCCCCCGCGTCACCACCAACCTGGCCCTGCCGGGACGTTTTCTGGTGTTGCTGCCCAACTCCGATCAGAGCGGCATTTCCCGTAAGATCGACCAGCAGGAGGAGCGCCAGCGTTTGAAAAAAATCCTCCGCGGCCTCGCCATCCCGGACGGCATGGGGGTCATCATCCGCACCGCGGGCGAAGACCAGCAGGCGCGCTATTTTGTCCGCGACCTCGCGCTGTTGCTCGAGGAGTGGAATCGCATCCAGGACAACATCACGAACAAGAAAATCCCGTCCTGCGTGTTCCAGGAGCCGGACCTGATCGAACGGGCTGTGCGTGACTTTCTCACCGAGGACGTCGAGCGCGTGATCATCGATTCCCAGGAGCAATACAACCGGATGCGCGAGACCACGGACCGGATTTCCAAGCGGTCCGCATTCAAGATCAAGCTCTACAACGAATCGCAGCCGGTGTTCGACCGGTTCAACATCAGCCGCCAGCTCGACAACGCCTTCGCCCGCCAGGTTCATCTCAAGAGCGGCGGCTACATCGTGATCGACGAAACCGAGGCGCTCGTGGCCATCGACGTCAACACCGGCAGCCACAAGGGCAACAAGGATCAGGAATCGACGATCCTCAAGGTCAACATCGAGGCCGCCGAGGAAATCTGCCGCCAACTGCGCCTGCGCAACATCGGCGGACTGGTGGTGCTTGATTTCATCGACATGAAGTCGCGCCGGGATCAGCAGGCGGTTTATCAGAAGGTCAAGGACGGGCTCAAGCGGGACAAGGCCAAGACCCACATCCTGCCCATCTCCCAGCTCGGCCTCATGGAGATGACCCGCCAGCGCCATTCCGAGAGCGTCCGCGCCTCGAGCTATGACGACTGCCCGTATTGCAAGGGCCGGGCGAAGGTGAAGAGCCCCGTCACCATGAGTGTGGAAATCCAGCGCAAGCTTTCTGAAATCCTCAAGAAGCGCCAGCGCGACGAGTCGGACTTCCAGTTGCGCATCGTGGTCAACAGCGCGGTGCTGGAACGGTTGCGTGGTGAGGATGAACAATTGTTCATCGCCCTGGAGAAGAAATTCTATGGGAAACTCTCATTCCGCGCGGAACCCACCCTCCACGTCGAGCAATTCAAGATCGTCAACGTCGTGACCAACGAGGAATTGGCCAACGTGCATTCCTGATGTTTCCCGGGCGGCCTGACCGCCTGCAACGTAATAAAAAAGGCGCGTTCGAAAGAGCGCGCCTTTTTTTGTCCAAAAACCAACTTCCCTTTCCCCATCATGTGTTTGGGTGTTTAATGGCCAACAGGAAGGCTCCGGTGTGCTTGACCTGTTGGGTTCGCCCCCAAGGTGGCGTAATTCTTGATCCATTTATCTGGCTCATCACCAAGGTCTTGACCGGTCTTGTTTCTAAGAAACTGGATGATTTCACGCTCGACGGATCGTTTGTGAAGTTTAAGTATTTTATCGGCATTTGAACCCTGCTTCGGCGAAATGGATTGGTGATATTCCTTCAGCCGTAGCAATGCTTCGGCCGCAGCATGTGGATCTGAAAGCTTGGAAGGAACCCACAATGACTCAATAAGCTCGCATTCGCCTCGTACTGCCCCAAGTTCCAGCGTAAGTTCGAAGTAGCCTCTAATAACAACCACAAAACCGATTCCGCTCACAATTACGAGGGCTAGAAGGAAAACTGAAATCCATTTATAGGATCGAATTCTCATGCGTAATCAGCTGATCATCGTAATAATGCGTGAGTCCATGCACAGGAAGAACCGGTGACCTGTCCTTCTGCCATGCTGATATGAAACCAGAGATGTGGTTATTTATCAAGGACTATCGCCGAAGCACTCACCTTTAAGTTCAGCGCAACAGAAAGGGCAGACGGCTTAAAATAGCATACCTTGTTTTATGCACAACAAGCTGTCTCCCGTTCGCTGCACCCGTTGATTCGAGGCATTTGATCGCTCCTTCTCCGCCCAATCGTTCGCGCGTCTGGTGGTATGTGAATAATCAATTTACGCCTTAAATTCCCTGGTTTAGCTTAATCCATGTCTTGAGATGGATTCGACACCTTGAAACTATGTCCGCGCCCATTATCCATAACCCGAAAGAATTTCATCGTTTTAACGAGCGAACATCAAAATGGGCGATACTCATCGGTGCGATGATTGTTATTCTTCTTGTTGCCTGGATAATCAGGCTTTGGCTTGAATCTGGCAAGTAACCAAAACTTCTTCCTGATCTCCTGCGGGCGGCCTGACCGCCTGCAACGTAATAAAAAAGGCGCGTTCTTCCGAACGCGCCTTTTTTCGTGTCTGAAAAAATCCGGGGCTATGCCGATTTCCAGGCGGCCCAATCGTCCAGGACGCTGATATTGGCCTCGTCGGTGATGACGGAGGCGAGCTTCTCAAGCCAGGTCGAATCCGGATGACCGCTCTGGCGGGCTTTGACGATATTGGGCGCGAGGATCAGGCCGGGACGGCGGCGACCGGCCTTGAGGGCCTTTTTAAGTTGCGCAATCGTATGGGTGCGGCCTTCGGCAGGGCCATGCGCCAGCAAGTAGAATCCGGTCTCGAGGGTGAGATTGGGGGTTTCCTCAGCGCCGGATTGGGGCATCAACCGTGCGAGCACGGCCATGCCATCCTCGTCGCGGCCCTGGGCCAGGAGGAAGCCCGCGTAGCTGGCCAGCAGATAAGGATCGGCCTCGTCCATGGCCAGGGCGCGGCGATAGGCTTCCTCGGCGCGCTTGGGATCCTTGCGCATCTTCGCGAGGAAACTGGCGAAGGTGGCCAGGAGGCGGGCGTTGTTGGGTTCCAGACTCAGCGCGTGGCTGTAGAACTCCTCGGCCTTGTCGAAATCCTTGCGGATGCGGGCCAGGAAGAAGGCATAATTCTGGAGCAGTTCGACATTGTTGGCGTCCAGGGTGAGCGCACGCTGATACAAGTCCTCGGCGCGCACATTGTCCTTGCGCACGTCGCGCAGGAAATTGGCGTAGCTGCCGAGCAACTCGCTCGAGTTGGGGAATTGCTCGATACCTTTGGCGTAAACGGCGTCCGCCTTGAGCGGATCGTTCTGCTTGAGGCGCTCGGTTTCCAGCTCGACGGACCACCAGTCCGGGAACGACCCGTCGGTGCGTTTGACGGCTTCCTTGAGGGCGGCGGCATCGGGCGCGTTGCCGGCCTTCTGCCCCACGCGCGAGGTCAGGGCCTGGTAGGTGGAGGTGTATTTGGCAAAAACGTGGTCGAACCGTTTGCTCTCGGGATGCGGCGTGGCAAAGATGTCGCGCAACAGGAGCATGGACTCGTCGAAATCGGCCTGGTCCACCCAGACGGCCTGGCGGCTTTCCAGCCAGGTGCGCAAGGCCCCGGCCGGCGGTTCCGAGCCAAACCAATAAACGCCCAGCGGCAGGGCCTCCTCGGTGAATTCCGAGAGCAGTTCGACGATCGATTCGTCATTGCCGCCGTAGCCCATGAAAATCAGGCCCCGGTCGCGAATGACGGAGCGAACGCGTTTCTCGACGTCCTTGCGGATGTCGTCCGTGCTACGAACGGTGTTGAGCGGGGCGAGGCGATGATCCCCGTGCAGTTTGACAATGAGCGGACGGGTCCGGGTGGGACGCAGGTAATTGCCCAGGGACTCGTGCGGGGCCACCAGCGGACGGACCTTGGTGAACAGGTAGAGGGCGTCGGCCATCAGATCGTCGAAATTGGTGGTCAGGGCCACATTGAACCGGCCGTCGGACTGGGTCATGAGGCTGGCCAGGGCCGCGTATCCGAAGCCGGGAAAACGGGCGTCGCACAGGAGTTCGATTTCGCGCTGGCGTTCCTCGGGCAGCAGGAAAAGCTCCTCCATGACCTCGCCGTAAAAAGCGGCGGCAGTCCCAGGCTCGTAACCGGAGAAGTTCTCCGCGGCCCATTTGTCCACATCCTTGCGGGCGGGATCCCGCAGGTCGCGCAGGCGCGGCAGCCAGTGCTGGCGGACGAGCCGGGCGGCGTCGGGAATCCCCGAGGAGACCGAGCAGCCCGCGCCCAAAAAGAAGGCGAACCGGCTGTCGGGGTGTTCGCACATTTTCTTCAGTCGCCGGGTGAATTCGCCGGCGGTCATTTTTCGGAACGTCTCGCTCATAAATTTATCCTCTGCCATGTTTTTGCATCGCAAGTGCAGTACAAGGTGTATTCAAACCATTGGCACTGAAATGACAAGGCTGGTTTTCCGGTTTCGCCTCAGACCCCGCTCCGGCGCTCAATGGATGAACTGCGTATTATGCTGATTGACCTGGCTGGAGTGTAAAGCGCCGCGTGAGCCTTGCAAGCCCGTTGAAACCGAATTGGGCGCATGACAAACATCAGGAGTGTGGAAAGGTGGGCTGATTCTTTAACGGCGTTGAGGCAACGGCAAAACCGGCGTGCGGGGATCACGGTGTGTTTGAAAACGTTGGGTTCGAGAACACCGTAAGCCGGTCAGGAGACCGGCGCACCGAAGACACCGGCGTGCGGGGATCACGGTGTGTTTGAAAACGTTGGGTTCGAGAACACCGTAAGCCGGTCAGGAGACCGGCGCACCGATGACACCGGCGTGCGGGGATCACGGTGTGTTTGAAAACGTTGGGTTCGAGAACACGCTAAGCCGGTCAGGAGACCGGCGCTCCGATGACACCGGCGTGCGGGGATCACGGTGTGTTTGAAAACGTTGGGCTCGAGAACACCGTAAGCCGGTCAGGAGACCGGCGCTCCGATGACACCGGCGTGCGGGGATCACGGTGTGTTTGAAAACGTTGGGCTCGAGAACACCGTAAGCCGGTCAGGAGACCGGCGCTCCGAAGACACCGGCATGCGAGGATTACGGTGTGTTTGAAAACGTTGGGCTCGAGAACACCGTAAGCCGGTCAGGAGACCGGCGCTCCGAAGACTGGCATGCGGGGATCACGGTGTGTTTGAAAACGTTGGGCTCGAGAACACCGTAAGCCGGTCAGGAGACCGGCGCACCGAAGACACCGGCATGCGGGGATCACGGTGTATTTGAAAACGTTGGGTTCGAGAACACCGTAAGCCGGTCAGGAGACCGGCGCTCCGAAGACACCGGCATGCGGGGATCACGGTGTGTTTGAAAACGTTGGGTTCAATAACACCGTAAGCCGGTCAGGAGACCGGCGCTCCGAAGACACCGGCATGCGGGGATCACGGTGTATTTGAAAACGTTGGGTTCGAGAACACCGTAAGCCGGTCAGGAGACCGGCGCACCGATGACACCGGTGTGCGGAGATCACGGTGTGTTTGAAAACGTTGGGCTCGAGAACACCGTAAGCCGGTCAGGAGACCGGCGCTCCGAAGACACCGGCATGCGGGGATCACGGTGTGTTTGAAAACGTTGGGTTCGAGAACACGCTAAGCCGGTCAGGAGACCGGCGCACCGAAGACACCGGCATGCGGGGATCACGGTGTGTTTGAAAACGTTGGGTTCAATAACACCGTAAGCCGGTCAGGAGACCGGCGCACCGAAGACACCGGCGTGCGGGGATCACGGTGTATTTGAAAACGTTGGGCTCGAGAACACCGTAAGCCGGTCAGGAGACCGGCGCTCCGAAGACACCGGCGTGCGGGGATCACGGTGTATTTGAAAACGATGGGCTCGAGAACACCGTAAGCCGGTCAGGAGACCGGCGCACCGAAGACACCGGCATGCGGGGATCACGGTGTGTTTGAAAGCGTTGGGTTCGAGAACACCGCAAGCCGGTCAGGAGACCGGCGCACCGAAGACACCGGCGTGCGGGGATCACGGTGTGTTTGAAAACGTTGGGTTCAATAACACCGTAAGCCGGTCAGGAGACCGGCGCTCCGAAGACACCGGCATGCGGGGATCACGGTGTGTTTGAAAACGTTGGGTTCGAGAACACCGTAAGCCGGTCAGGAGACCGGCGCT
Source organism: Verrucomicrobiia bacterium (assembly GCA_963664225.1). Lineage (GTDB taxonomy): Bacteria > Verrucomicrobiota > Verrucomicrobiia > Limisphaerales > UBA1319. Next base: position 3,271,759 of record OY760937.1, on the reverse strand, counting down.
CCGAAGACACCGGTCGCCTTATATACTCCACTGGATTTTTTGGTCTTATTCGGTTTTCTGAAGAATTTTGTCGTGCGCCCAACCCATTTGGGCGCCTTGTGCCGCGCTTGACGCTTCGGACCCCCTCCAGTAGTTTTGTTCTCAGTTAATAATTAACGCACGATGCAAAATTTTCTCGTACCCATGGTGGTGGAGCAGACGGGCCGCGGAGAACGCGGTTATGATATTTATTCCCGGCTGTTGGTGGACCGTATTGTCTTTTTGGGCACGCCTGTGGACGACATGGTGGCCAATGTGGTCATTGCCCAGTTGTTGTTCCTGCAGATGACCGATCCCAAGAAGGATATTCATCTTTACATCAACTCCCCGGGCGGCAGCGTCACCGCCGGACTGGCCATTTACGACACCATGCAGTTCCTCACCTGCGATGTGAACACCTATTGCATCGGCCAGGCCGCGAGCATGGGGGCGGTGCTGCTGTGCGGCGGCACCAAGGGCAAGCGGTTCTCCCTGCCCAACTCGAACATCATGATCCACCAGATCCTGGGCGGCGCGGAAGGCCCCGCCAGCGATGTGGAAATCCGCGTCAAATACATGCTGCGGCTCAAGCAGCGCCTGAACCAGATCATCGCCCACCACTGCGGACGGCCGATTGAGCAGGTGGAGAAGGATTGCGATCGCGATAATTTCATGTCCCCGGAAGAGGCCCGCGATTACGGCCTGGTGGATGAAGTGGTGAAATCGCGCAAGGAAATCCCCGCTTTGGCGGACGCCCGCGCCACGGACCTGAGCGGCGGCCCAGCCCCCCAGGTGGATAACGGACCAGCCGCCGGTTCCTCCTCCGGCTCAACCACGTCACGATAATGGCTCGTCCCACCAATCTTACGCTGTGCAGTTTCTGCGGCAAGTCGCACGCCGAGGTCAAAAAACTGATCTCCGGCCCGGGCGTTTTCATCTGCGACGCGTGCATTGTTTATTGCAAGACCATCCTCGACAAGGAGGCCGCCGCCGACACCAAGAAACCGGCCTTCAAGCTGAAGCTCACGCGGCCCGCGGACATCAAGCATCGGCTGGACGATTTCTGCGTGGGTCAGGATTTCTCCAAGAAGACCCTCGCGGTGGCGGTTCATAATCATTACAAGCGCATCCAGTCGATCCAGCCCCCGGCGGTGCCGGAGGGTGCGGAAGCTCCGGCTCCGACGCGTCATGACGGCGTGGATATCGAGAAGAGCAACATCCTGATGATCGGCCCCACAGGCTCGGGCAAGACGCTTTTGGCGCGCACCCTGGCCAAGGCCCTGGATGTACCCTTTGCCATTGCCGATGCCACCACACTCACCGAGGCCGGCTACGTGGGCGAGGATGTGGAGAATATCGTGCTCCGGCTGCTCCAGAATGCCGATTACGATGTCAAACGCGCCCAGATGGGCATCGTTTACATCGATGAAATTGACAAGATCGCCCGCAAAACCGAGAACGTCTCCATCACGCGGGATGTCTCGGGCGAGGGCGTGCAGCAGGCGTTGCTCAAGATCCTCGAGGGGACCATTTGCAACGTGCCGCCCCAGGGCGGACGCAAGCATCCGCAGCAGGAATACATTCGCGTCGATACCACGAACATCCTTTTCATCTGCGGGGGCGCGTTTGTCGGTCTGGACAAGATCATTCAGCGGCGGCTGGGCAATCGCGTGATGGGATTTTCCGCAGCGGAACAGGGTGTGGCGACCGCCGCGCTGGACACGCATAAAATCATGCACAAGGTCGAGCCGGAGGATCTCCTCAACTACGGGTTCATTCCCGAGTTCATCGGCCGCCTGCCCATGATCACCGTTCTGGATGAACTGACCGAGGAACAGTTGGTCACCATTCTTACCGACACCAAGAACGCGCTCACCAAGCAGTACATCAAGCTGATGTCGCTGGAGGATGTGGAATTGGAATTTTCAACGGACGCCTTGAAGGAACTCGCCGCCCAGGCGATCAAGAAGGGAACCGGCGCCCGCGCCCTGCGTGGTCTGATCGAGCGCTTGATGCTCGAGGTGATGTACGAGGTGCCCAGCAACAAGAACGTGGTCTCGGTGACCATCACGCGCCAGGCCGTCACCGGCGAAAGCAAGCCGATCATGCATCTCAAGCAGGACCAGGCTGCGGCGTAAAACCTGTTTTAATGATTTAACGAGAGACCCTGTTTTTACAGGGTCTTTTTTTTCGTCATCGCACACGGATTGCCACCTGCGCCGCCAACTTCTCCAGCCAGTTTTTCCAACCAATGGGCAGGCCGTTTTTTCGCCTCCTGCAGGCTGGTCAAATCGGGGACGATTCCAAACACGGAGGTGAACGCCTTCTCCACTTTCGGAATTCTCTCGGTGCCGCCCCCGAGGCCAAAACACGGCACGCCGCTTTTCCGGCACAGCCGCGCCACTTCCCCCACGCCCTTGCCCATCACCGTGGAGGCATCGATTGCACCTTCGCCGGTCAGCACCAGGTCCGCCGATTTCACAGCCGCGCGCAAATTGGTCGCACTCGCAAACACCTCGAATCCCGACTCCAGCTTCGCGTTCAGGAATGCGCGCAATCCGAAGCCCAAACCTCCCGCCGCACCGGTTCCGGGTTCCCGCGCCAGGTCCGCGCCATGGTAATCCCGCATCACCTTGCGCAGACGTTTAAAACAGCTCTCGGCGAGCGGAAAATCGGCAGGGGTCAGCCCCTTCTGCGGTCCATAGACCCGCGACGCGCCATGCACTCCCAGCAGGGTGTTGCGCACGTCCACCGCCACATGCAGCTCGGGCAGTCGGAGGGACTCAGGGGATTCGACCCACGTCAGCCGATGCAGATCGGTCCAGCGTTCGATGGGCGCGCCCTGTCGCGTCCAGAAACTCCAGCCCAGCGCGCGCGCCAGACCGAAGCCGGCGTCGTTCGTGGCGCTGCCGCCGATGCCGATCCAGCACTTCCGGGCTCCCAGTTTCACCGCATCCTGAAACACAGCGGCCAGGCCTGCGGTGTCCAAATCAAAAGGGTGATAACGCCCCGGCGGCAACTGCGCCAGGCCGATGACCCGGGCGGATTCGACAATCGCCGTGCGGGTTTTCGCCGACCACCACCAGGTGGCTTTGAGGGGCCGATGCGCGGCATCCACGGTGATGGTGGTTCGCTTTTCCGCGTGAAGGGCCTGCCCGGTCACGCTCCCGAATCCGTCCCCGCCATCGCTCATCGGGCACAGTGTCAGGTGGTCCTTCGGGCGAATGCGCCGCCAGCCGCGCGCGATGGCTTCGGCCGCTTCCGACGCGGTCAGTGTGCCCTTGAATTTGTCGGGGACGATCAGAACGCGCAGCGGTTTTTGCGGGTTCGAGGTCATGGTACGCAGGTCATTGCTTAGGCCCGGGGCGCGCGCAATTGGGCCAGGCTCACGCCCTCCCGTTTTTGCAGCGTGGCATCGATTTTGGGGACATACATCTGCGTTTCAGCGGGCAGATGCGTGGCGATGCCATCAAATGTTTTGGCGTTATGTTTGGTCAACAATTTCTGAACATTGCCCTCCCCGGCATTGTAGGCGGCCAGGGCCAGCGGCCAGTTCTTGAACTTGCCATGCAGATAATTCAGATAGCGGGCGGCGGCGTGGGCGCTTTTCTCGGGATTCACCCGCTCGTCCTGCGGTCGTAACGACAGGCCCAGGCGTTGTGCGGTGGCGGGCATCATCTGGAAAAGACCGGTGGCGCCCGATGGGCTCCGTGCCGAGGGATTGAACGAGGACTCCACTTCCGCCAGCCAGACCAATTGTGACGGCGTCTTCTCCGCGTTGAACACGGTCTTGAGCCGGGGAACCATCGGCTGGGCTTCAACGGGCGCGGGGCGTTTGGCCAGTTGCTCGCGCCAGACCTGCCGCTGGGCTTCCGCGGATGGATTCGCCACCGGCAGTGAAGGAGTGACGGGCTTGGTCGGTTTTGTGGGCTTGGTGGAGGGCGTGGTGGGTTTGGCGGGTGTCACCGCCGCGCTGCGTTGTTTCAGAGTTTCCGCCGCCGTGAAATAATCCATGCGGGTCTTGAGCCATTTGGCATAGGGCTGCGTCTGGGGATGGGACTCCAACAGCGGCAAAAACAGGGTGGCCTTTGTTCGGAGCGCCGCGAGGTCCAGAACGCGATCCCCCGCCAGTTCCTTCTGAAAGACATTGAGGAATTCACCCACTTTCGCCTCATCGACATTGCCCAGCGCGCCCAGCACGCGATCATCCAGATTGTCCTGCGCCCATTCCTTGCCCGCGGTAATAAGGTTATTGAGATCCAGGGTCTCCTCCTGCGCGGGAACCATCGGCGCGCAAAAAACCAACGCCACGAAGAGACCTTGAATTTTCATATTTTACGCGGGCTTATCCCGATGGTTCCTGGACATGCGAATTGTTTATTTGCAGAGCTCGAGAATCTCGATGATTTCCTTTTTGCCGATCGCCTGGTTCTCGCCCAGCTTGAGACCGCGCTTCTCGATGCGGTTGCCGATCTCCTCGAAGTTCTTCCCGTCCACGCCATATTCCGAGAGGCGGGTCTTCACGCCCAGCGAGCGGAAGAAGCCCTCGGTTTTTTCGATGGCGAGGTCTGCGGCGTTGGCGCCATCCACACCCCAAATGCGTTTGCCGTACTGCGCGAGCTTGGCGGATTTCACCTGCTTCTGATGCTTCCAAACCGCGGGCATGACCACGGCGAGCGTCTGCGCATGGTCCAGCCCGTGCAGCGCGGTGATTTCGTGGCCGATCATGTGCGTGGTCCAATCCTGGGGCAAGCCGCAGGAAATCAGCCCGTTGAGAGCCTGCGTGGCGCACCACATGATATTCGCGCGGGCCGCGTAATCCTCGGGAGTGGCGAGCACTTTGGGGCCTTCCTCCACCAGCGTGTGCAGGATGGCCTCAGCCTGGCGGTCCTGCAGCGGCGCGCTCGCCGGACGCGTCATGTATTGCTCCATCACATGCGCGAAGGCGTCCACCACACCGTTGCGCGTCTGCTGCACCGGCAGCGTGAACGTGGTCTCTGGATCGAGCACCGAAAATTGCGGGAACACCAGCGGATTGGCAAACGCGAGTTTCTCATGGGTCGATTCCCGGGAGACCACCGAGAAACAATTCATTTCCGAGCCGGTGGCGGGCAGCGTCAAAACGCAGCCGATGGGCAGGGCCTCCGTGGCCGGCGCGTTTTTGGCCAGGATGTCCCAGGGATCGCCCGCGGTGTATTGAGCCGCCAGCGCGATGAATTTCGTGCCGTCCAGCACCGACCCTCCGCCCACGGACAGCAGGTAGGTCACCTTTTTCTCGCGACAGATTTCCACCGCCTTCATCAGGGTCTCGTAACGGGGATTCGGCTCGATCCCGCCGAATTCGATCAGCGTGCGGCCAGCCAGGGCCTGTTTAACCTGGGCAAAGACGCCGTTGCTCTTGATCGACCCGCCGCCGTAGGTCATGAGGATCTTGCGCCGCGCGGGAACCAATTCGCCGAGTTTGGCAATGGCCTCTTTTCCAAAAACAATTTTTACCGGATTCTGATATTCAAAATTATCCATAATCACACCTCGTGTTGTTACAATCCCCATACCCTTAGGCGAAGACCCGGATTTTTCAACGTCCAAATGGAGCGATGGAGTTTTGTCCTGCACCCTCAACATTTTAAGCCCGTATTTTCCTGATGCGCGGCTCAACATTTCCGCGTAGGGTTGTCCCCGAATTTATGTCGCACATCAGACCATTTCGCGCGTTGCGGCCCAATCCCGGATTGGCCGCCAGGATTTGTGAATTGCCCTATGACGTGATGTCCTCGGACGAGGCCCGCGTCATGGCCGCAGGCAATCCGCTCAGTTTCCTGCACGTCAGCAAACCGGAGATCGACCTGCCCGCCACAATCGATGTGCATGATCCGTTGGTGTATTCCAAGGGTCGCGAGAATTTCCGAAAACTATCCGTCACCGGCGCATTGCGGCGCGAGGAAACGCCCTGTTTCTACCTGTACCGCCAGGTCATGGGCGCGCATTCCCAACTGGGACTGGTGGCCGTGGCCAGTTGCGAGGACTACGGCGCGAACGTGATCAAAAAACACGAGCTGACCCGCCCCGACAAGGAGCAGGACCGCGTCAATCACATCGACGCCCTGGACGCCCAGACCGGACCCGTCTTCCTGACCTATCGCGCGCGGCCCGCGCTCGACGCGCTTTTCGCGAAGATCGCCACGGACCAGGCGGACATCGATTTTGTCGCCCCGGACGGGGTGCGTCATCAGGCGTGGGTCATCAAGGAACCGGCGGTGATCGAGCACGTTGAAAAAGAGTTCGCGGGCATCAATCCCCTCTATATCGCCGATGGCCATCATCGCAGCGCGGCTGCCTGGCGGGTGTGGCAGGCGCGACACGGCGCGGGCTCCAGCGGATGGTTTCTGAGCGTGATCTTTCCGCATAACCAGATGCAAATCCTCCCCTACAACCGGGTGTTGAAGGATTTGAATGGCCGCCCCCCGGAGGCGTTTCTAAAGGAATTGGAAACGGTGTTTGAATTTCAGAAAACGGCGGCTCCATCTCCCACGCGCACGCATCAGGTGGGCCTGTTCATTCAGCGAAAATGGCACGGACTGGTCTTCCGCGAAGCTTTGACCCAGGCGCCCGATCCCATTGACCGTCTCGATGTGAGTCTTTTGCAGCGGCATGTGCTGGCCCCCATGCTGGGCATCGACGATCCGCGCACCAGCCAGCGCATTCAATTCGTTGGCGGCATTCGTGGCACTGCGGAATTGGAGAAGCTGGTCAATAGTGGCGCGTGCGCGTGCGCCTTTTCCATGTATCCGACGGGCATCGAGGAATTGATGGCCATCGCCGATGGCGGCGGCATCATGCCCCCCAAGAGCACCTGGTTTGAACCCAAGCTGCGCGACGGCATGTTCTCCCACCTTCTCGACGAGGTCTGATAACTGGCATCCTCCGCGATGCAGCTTGTTTTTATATTCGTCAACCGGTGGTGTGGCTTCGCTCGCCACCGGCTAATTTCTTCAAACCCGCCGGGTTTGTTCTTCCGATCCGGCCGTCAAATACTGCGGGGTGATTGCGCTGTTACGGCAGACAAAACATTCGACTTTCAGGCCATCAATCTGGCCGGTAATGGTAAAAATGCACTGTTCTGGATTTACCCATCATCCCGGAGGGATGCCAGCGATTAGCCGGGGGTTAAGTCGTCCTCGACCGACACCCCCGGATACCAACGTTATCGGACGCGACCCCGGCAGGGGTCGCAGAAGATTCAATCGAGGTATTTCACATCATATTCGACACCTGATCTTTTCAGCATCTCCAACAACTCTTCTCGAAATGTTTTGATCCGATGGTGTTCTTCCTGATTGGAAATGTAGTTCCGCACTGCATCGCTGGCGGGAGCGCTTACAGTAAAGGCGGCGTAACCTTCCTGCCATGCGAACGATTTCAAAGCCATCTCCTGATAAATCCACATTGAAGATGCTTTTTTTAATTCGCGCATTATTTCAGCCAGAGAATGCACGGCATTAAAACCCGCAAGGATATGAACATGATCCCTCACACCTCCAATGCACTGGGGATAACCTCCAAGCCCGCGAATCGTCCCGCCAAGGTATTCGTGAAGCCGTGAGTTCCAAGTCGGCGCGATCAGATTCTCCCGATTCTTGGTGGAGAACACGATATGATAATGCAAACTCAGGTATGTCGAAGACATAGCGCAAAATCTGGCATCCCTCCGGGATGCGGTTGTTTTTTATTTGCAAACCGGTGGTGTCGCTTCGCTCAACCACCGGCTAATTTCTCCAAACCCTCCGGGTTTGTTGTTTCGATGTGGTCATCAAACCTTACATTGTTCTTCCGCCGCGAAGATCATGAGATGCTCGGGGGCGACATGGACACAAACCGTGGCGCCCGGCTGGCGGCCCTCGGGGGCGTTTTGCTCAAAGACCTTGATCCGCGTGTCTGGAGCAAGGGTTAATTGGTATTGATCGATCTCGCCCAGAAACGTGGTTTCCTCAATGACGGCACTCGCGCTGCCATTCCCCGGTTCAACCAGACGGGCTGCTTCCGGGCGAAATCCCATCCATACCTTCTGGCCCTTTTGAATGCCATCCCGTGCGGATGCCCTCCATATCCCGGCCCCCGTTTGTATGGACAAACCATTTGCGTCCGCCTGGGTCACGGTGCCGGACAGCCAATTGGTTTCCCCCATGAAATCCGCCACGAACCGGTTCGCAGGCGAACGGTAGAGCTGGCGCGGCGGGCCGATTTGTTCGATGCGTCCGGCGCGCATCACCGCCATGCGCCCGGCCATCGAGAGGGCTTCCTTCTGGTCGTGCGTCACATAGAGCGTGGTGATGCGGGTGCGGGCGTGAATGCGCCGGATTTCCTCGCGCATCTCCAGGCGCAGCTTGGCGTCGAGGTTCGAGAGCGGTTCGTCCAGCAGGAGCACATCCGGCTGAACCACCAGCGCCCGCGCCAGGGCCACCCTTTGCTGCTGGCCACCGGAGAGCTGGTTGGGCGAGCGCTCCGCATAGGCCTCCATCTGCACAATGCCCAGCGCATCGGCCACGCGCTCCTGTTTTTGCGCGGCGCTCATGCCGCGGACCTCCAGCCCGTAGGCCACGTTTTGGGCCACGGTCAAATGCGGCCACAGCGCGTAGTTTTGGAACACCATTCCCGTGTTGCGATGGTGCGGGGGAACACCGTTCATCTCGCGGTCGCCAAAAAGAATGCGGCCCTTGTCAGGCTGATAAAATCCGGCCACCAGTCGGAGCAGGGTGGTCTTGCCGCAACCCGATGGGCCCAGGAGAAAAAACAATTCGTGATCCTCGATCGCAAACGAAACCCCGTCGAGCACCGGAGTGGCGCCGAGGGCGTGGCTCACATTTTCGAGGACAACGCGCATGTGGCGTGATCAGGTTTTTGGAGGCTGGGCGTTGAATTCTTTGAGGGCTGCGATCAGGCGGTGCAATTCCTCATCCGTGTTGTAGTAATGCGGCGAGAGGCGCACATACTTGTGGCCATTTCGCGTCGAACGCAGCGAGGTGATGATCCTGGCCTCCTCGAGTTTGCGATGCAGCGCCGCCATGTCCTGATCCGGATTATAAAGGGCGATGATGGCGCTCATGGCCGACGGCGGGGTGTTCGTGTTGAGAACCTTGAACCCGGTTTCCAGAATCGCGGGCACCAGCCACTCCCGTTTGCGCAGAAGTTCGGCCGCAATGTTATCGACCCCGATTTCCTCGATTAATTCCAGAGCCGCATGCAGTCCCACCAGGCCCAGGATGTTCGTGGAACCGGCCTCGTAGCGCCGGGCGCCCGGCTGATACGCCAATTCCGGTTGCGCAATGAAATCCGGGCATTGGACATTATTCCAACCGTGGACCTGCGGTTTCAGCGAGTCCTGCAACGACTCGCGCACGTAGAGAATGCCCGCGCCGCAAGGCCCCAGCATCCATTTGTGGGCGTCCGCCGCCAGAAAATCGATGTTCTCCACCGTGGTCGGAAAAGCGCCCAGGGTCTGGATGCCGTCCACGCAAAACAGAATTCCCCGGTCGTGCAGCGCCGCGCCAATGGCATTCAAGTCGGGACGGTATCCCGTCACAAAATGATTCGAGGCCAGGGCCACCACGCGGGTCTGTTCGTCCACCTGTCCGATGATATCGGCGGGACGAATCTTGCCCACCTCGCGAATGTTGAGGAAACGCACTTCCACGCCCTTATGGAACAGCGCCATCCAGGGGTAAACGTTCGAGGGGTAATCGTCGTAATAGACCACCACATTGTTGTGCCGCTTGAATTGCAGGCCTGTGGCCACGAAGCTCAGCGCCAGCGATGTGGGCCCGACGAAGGCGATTTCCGAGGCTTTCGCATGAAGCAGCCGCGCGGCCAGTTCCCGCGTGGTGTTCATGCGAAACGCCGGGACCAGCGTCTCCTGATCGCCCAGCGTGCATTGGCCGGCGTAGGCGCTGATGGCGCCCGCCACCCGCGCCGGCAATGGGCAAACCCCGGCATGCGCCAGAAAGACTTTCTCGCGTGTCACCGGAAATTCACGCTGCCTCAGCGCCTCGTCCGACAGTAATTCGGAAATCGTCATGCCAGATATTTAGTGCCTGCGGGCCGATAAGGAAAGCCTCTTATCATGGGGGCAACCGGGAAGGGCATTCCTGGCAGGGGGACGATGGCTCGGAGGGCGGCGCGTTTGGAACCGTTGGATTCAAGAGCGCGTTAAGCCGGTCAGGAGACCGGCACTCCGAAGACAGCATTAACCCTCCATACTCCACTGGCATTTATCCTTTTTGAGTATTCTGAAGAAAACTGATTTGCACCCGAATGGGCGCGCCGAATTCTCGGGCTGGTGCAATCCCGGCTTTTTATGTTGTCACGCAACCGAAATGTCTGGCATTTTTTCTCCGTGACCCATACCGAGTCGAATAATGTGGACTTCCGAATACTGACGTTATGCACGTTCGATTGCTGAGGTTATTTCTTGGTTTTTCAGCCTTTGCGTGGGGGGTGTCAATCTTTGGCGTCTTCCTGAGTTGGTCGGCGGCTTCGCAGGCATTAGAAGGCTTGGGTGCAAAGCCGATTGAATATGACCGGATGCTGGATTATTGGCTCCGCATGGCTTCCGGGGCATTCGCGCTTGTGGGTTGCTGGTATTTTATTCTGATGCTGAAACCTCAGAAATATTACGCAGCCATTCCCTGGTTCGGCGCTCTGATGTTGGTTGAGGGGGCCATTTTATTGGTTCATGGTGTGAGGTTGTCCCTGCCGCCATTTCCCTTTTACGCCGACACCGCCGCCTGCTTGATCGGCGGAGCGGGGATTCTTTATCTGGCGAAATACGTGAAGCCGGGCGGGGACAAATGTGATGCCGCATAGAAAGGTCATCTAATGGCGCCTCCCTGATAGGGTTTGCACGGGTAATCATCCGTTGGCCAGTAGAGCCCGGGGAAATTCCCCTTCTGGCGATGGTGAGGGGGGATCATTTGCGCGCGCGTGGATTTGTTGGATGCGTGGGGTTGGATGGGCGGCGCGCAGAGGACTGCACGCCCCACCACGAACGTCACGGCGGTTGCTCTGGCGCTGAACATCAAAAGTCCGGCCAGAAGAATACTATCGCTTTTCATAATATTACCTGCCTTGAGTGAATGTTATTGAGGATTGATTGTCTCGCGTGGAACCGGCGTGACATTCCAACGGACACCGGGGACAAAACCCGACGGTCCCGAGGCCTCGCGCATGAATCCGGTGAGCCTGAACACATTCTCGAAATGCTTGTTCATGATGGCCTCGCCGGAACCGACCTCGATCATTTTGGGGCCGTCGATATCGGCTCCATAACCTCCGGCGGCGGCGGATTTGATGTCCGGCACATAATTGGGCCATGTGCCCTCATACCATGTGTAGCCGAAGAGGAATGGATGGAACCCCTCCATCTTCTTCTTCCATTCGAGCTGGAGCTGGATGAATGGCTCGCCGGGGAAAGTGGCAATGGCGATATCGTCATTGATCACAAGGGTGGAGATATGGATATCGTATTCCGCATCCTTGTCGTAACGGCCGGTAAACTTGAGCGAGTCATTCATGAACCGGACATTTGTTTCATTTGTCGATTTCGGGCTCAACGTCTTCGCCAGCTTAATCGTCTCATGAGCCAATAGCTTGCCCACTCTATCGATGGTTGAGTAGTCCGTTTGGAACGGATCGTCGGGACCGGTACGGCGCGAGCTGATGATCAAGGATTCGATATTACCCGCGCCGCCCTGAACGAAGAGGCAGTTCAGGTTGTTCCCGAAGGCCTCCTCCACATACTTTGCGGCGGCTCCCGGGTAGTCCGCTGAGATGGCGTAGTTCTGGCAAACCACATCGGCGTGGCATGCGTAATTCATGATGATGGCGCGGGGCTGGCCGGACAGGTCCTCGACTTTGATGACGCCGACTTCCGGATCGACCGGACCGAAGGGAATGCGCTCGGGATTTTCGGAGGTGTAGTGATCGTCGGAGAACCAGGATTCCCTGGCGTGGCCGTCTTCACGCACGATCAAACGATTGAAACCCAGTTGGGGAAAACTCCGGTGGCCGGCGGAAATCCTTGCGGGGAACATGTTATTGACCGCCGCCTCCACCGCCTGCGTGATCTGTTCCTCGTAAAAGGCCTTATAGCTGCCGCCCGGGTCCGAATGCGTATGGGAGGAACTGAGAACCATCTGTGAAATGCCATACTTCTCCTTGCAGGACGCGACCAGATGCGGGCTGGTGTAGATGCCCAGATCGACCGAGACAAACGCCACGCGCTCGCCGTTGACCTCCAGAACCAGGACACGCCCGAAGACCTTGTCATGGACAGGCTGCTTCGTATCCTCCGGGGTCAGGTTCACCTTTGCGGTGCCGGCTTTAAGCTCCCCCCGGCTCGTGCCCATGACGACCGGCTTCTTTGCCAATCCGTATTTATTCGTTATAAACGCGCGCCACGCCTCGTGCTGCTCAGGCGAGGCTGCAGTAGTATAGACAACGTGAAAACCTCGCTCCAGCAGTTCCATCTCCGCTTGGGACGGGTGCTCCGGGTAGAACTCGCGCCAGGACCATGGCTTGCCGGTAATGGCCTTCTTTGGAACCACGACCACGCAGCGGGCAAGACCTTTGGCATTGCCGTCGCCGAACGGCTTGACGGCCAGAGACTGCGCATCCATCACGTAGTCGTAACGATCGAAACCGCCCGGCCATTGCGTTTTCACGCCTTCGACCGCAGCGGCGGCGTTGTCCTGCGCGGGGGATTCAGCGCCGTAAAGAGAGGCGACAAAACCACAGGCGCAAACCGCCAGTGCCATCAGCGTGAGGAGACGCGCACGCCCTGTTGTGCGGGATCTATTTTCGAGCCGGAGGTGATTTGTCCAGGTATTCATAGGAATGAGCTATATACATCCGGATAGTCGGCGGTCATTGGGGCCTGACCATGCACATCGCATAAGCGGACCCCTCCATACTACAAATGCATTACTGGCTGAATCCGTAACTATTCGACAGTTTTCCAATCAACGCAGTGTTGTCATAAATGCCCGTGAACTTGTCCGCGCCCGGTCCAAAGGCATAGACGGGAACCATGACGGCCGTGTGGCCCTTGGTGGAGAAATTCAATTTAACGGTATGCTTCTTCATATCCCCGCCTATAATGGTCACCCCACCGGTTTCGTGATCGGCCGTGACCACCACGAGGGTGTGGCCGTCCGCCTTCGCAAAATCAAGCGCAACGCCGAGGGCTTCGTCAAAATCGAGGACTTCATCCACGAGCACCTTTGCATCGTTGTCATGGCCGCCGTGATCGATATGCGATCCCTCGATCATGAGAAAAAAACCGTTGGTGTTCTTATTCAGAATCTCGATGGCCTTGGCGGAGGCGACCGGGAGCATGTCCCCCCTGCCTTTCAGGCGGTAGGCACACTGTGTGGGAGCGACCAGCGCGGCGAGTTTCGTTGCATGGGATTTGCCGACCTTCGCCATGTTGGTGTGCACCTCGTATCCGCGGGCCACAAGACCATCCAGCAGGTTGAGCTTGTCGGAACGCTTGGCGAAATAGTTGTAACCGCCGCCGACAAAGACATCCACGCCTGAATACATGATGTCCATGGCAATGGCCTCCTGATTGGTCCGGTTGGACACATGCGCCACAAAGGCTGCGGGCGTGGCGTCCGTGATGGACGTCACCGCGATCAGGCCCGTTGCCAGGTTGTGCTCCTGCGCGAGCTTGAGAATGGACTTCGTGCGATTTTTCTTCGCATCCAAACCGATCACGCCATTTTGAGTCTTTTTGCCATTGGCCAGAGCCGTCCCGGCCGCGGCGGAATCGGTGATGAAATTATCCGCCGAGAAGGTCTTCTGCAAACCAGTCACAGGAAAACGCTCGAAATTGAGCGGATGATCGACCGAGGACATGGCGGCGTAAGTGGTCGCAATACCCATGCCGTCGCCAATCATGAAGATGATGTTTTTGACTTCCTTGACCGCTTCGATATCAGCAACTTTTGGAATGCAGGACTTCTGCGCGCGAACCGCATTTCCACCCCATCTGGGCCGGGGTGGTTCCGCTTTCACATATTGCCCGTCGGCGCGAATGGTTTCCGCGCCAACTAGAATAAAAGTACAGACTGACGCCAGCGCAACGAACCGCTTAAAATAGTGTGTTCCGAAAATCGCATTACTCGCAACCAATGTAGTCAGGGTTATCATTTTCGGATTCTCATTCTAATGGGCATGAAACATCAAGCCTCGAACTTGTTTACCTGGCCTTGCCGGTGATGAATTCGACGGCCTGCATGGGATCGCTGCGACCGGTGGGCAGATGCCCCTCGCCTTCCTTGACGATGACGCTGATCTGACCCCCGAGCTCCTTGTAGCGTTTCTCAACCACGAGCGTGTTGTCGCGAAGCCAGGGATCGAGGCTGCCGCAAACGTGCATGATGGGAACGCCGACCTTGGCCAATGGGGCGAGGTTATCGAGCAGGACCGATTTCGACATTTTGCTGCGCATCACAGGATTCTCGGCGTAGATGCAGGAGACCTTGTCGGGGTTCTCGATGGCCCAGGCGTATGCGTCGCCAGCGGCTCCGCCAGCGCCTTCCATCACGGGCTTGCTGGAGAAACCGTGGTCGGTGAGGTGTTTATAAACGGCGTCCCAATGCGCGGGGATCGGGCCGTCGGCATTGTAGGGAACCGGGCCGGTGACGATGTGATAGCCATTGGCCAGGAGAGCCAGATCCACCATCGCACTCGAACTCACGAAACCGGTGCGGAACACCCAGGGATTGCCTGCGGCAGCCTTGCGGGGCGCGATGACATTGATGGTTCCCTCGACACCGTTCAGCTCGAAGGCGTAACGGTTGTAACATTCCGAGAACAACGGTCCGCGGCAGGTGATGTAGTTGCCTTCCTTCGGATAATGGCGATAGGAGCTCTCGGTGCTGTAGAAAGAGGTCCTTCTGAACTTTGCGCCCACGAAGTCGGGCGGCGTGACGGGGGTCGCTTGAAAACTCTGCGTGATGAAGTCCGCGATGGGCATGGGATCGCGCAGACTGTGCGGATGATGACCCTCGCCTTCCTTGATCATCATGGAAACCCTGCCGCCGAACTGTTGGTAGATTCTCTCAACAGGCAACGCGACGAGTCCCAATATCGGATCGATGCTGCCGCAGACCATCAGCAGAGGCACATCGTTCGTGGCCAGGTCAACGAGTCTGGAGAAGACTTCGCGGTTGGCGCCCGGGT
Source organism: Verrucomicrobiia bacterium (assembly GCA_963664225.1). GTDB lineage: Bacteria > Verrucomicrobiota > Verrucomicrobiia > Limisphaerales > UBA1319. The sequence goes on along the minus strand of OY760937.1, from coordinate 3,256,501 downwards.
TATCGGCGTAAATGCAGGTGACCTTGTCGGGATTGGCGGTGGCCCATGTGTAACCGAATTCGCCGCCCCGGCTCATGCCAATGAAGGCTGGCTTGCGGGAGAGCCCGTGCTTCTCCGTGAGGAACGCATACCAGGCGTCCCATTTTTTATCCGGTCGCAGATTGGTGTTGGCCGTGATGTAGGCAATGTGAAAACCGCGCTTGAGCAACTCGATTTCCGTCTGCGGTTCGTGGTCCCAGTAACAACCGCGCCAGGACCAGGGATTGCCGGGCTCCGCCACTTTCGGAGTGACCACAATGCAGCGGCGCTGGCCCGCAACCTCGCCCGTGACCTTTTCATCGGCGGGCTTGATGCTCAGGTCCGCCTCATCCATCAGATAGTCGTAGCGATCGAATCCATGCCAGTCCGACTTTGCGCCTGCGAAGTTCGCGGATGCCACGGTCTGCGCGGATTGCTCCGCGGCATGCAGCGTTTCGACGAGGCCGGTCACGCAAAGAGTGAGCGAGGCCAGAGCGACGAGGGCGGTCCGCGCCAGGGCTGGGGCGAACGCTTTCCGCAAGGTGGGATTGGATGGATTCTTCATAACGCTGGAATCGGGTTCGATGGGTCAACTTGTCATTGATCGCCGGCATTGCCGTTGACCGTCACGGTGTGTTTGCTGTTGTTGGTCAGGCGCAGTGTTCCCATGACCACGTTGTCGGAAATGACGGCACGACGGACGCCTTCGCCGAGTCGAATCTGGGGCTTGTCCTCGCGGAATTCGCATCCACGGACCAGCACAGTGCCGCTGACGGCTTCAATGGCGTGACGGCCTTCTTTTTTGGTGTCCCATTGAACAAAGGTGCAATCGCTGAAGCCCACCGTGCCGCGTCCGGCGATTTTGGCGATTTGATTGCAGGGACCCCAGAAGGCGCAGTTCGCGAAGCGGACGGTGCCGGTGTGGTTCGTGCCGACCTCGACCATTGTGGGGTCGGGACCGTGGAAGGAGACAAACTCGCCATTCGAGATCAGCAGGCCAAAGGGCGCGCTGGCTTCGACATTGATGGCGGTGAAGCAATCATCCGCGCCAATGCCCAGGAAGTTTCCGTTGCAGACGCCCGCCGTCGTTTTGATGAAATGATAACCGACCTGGTAACCGAAGCAGAAGGTGTTGAAAACGTATTGCCAGTCGCTGCGGCCAAAGATGAAGGCCTCACCGTGCTCCTGCTGCCATTTGAAGAGAACGGGTTTCATGCTCCACCAGGGATTGAAGTGGACGTTTTCGATGCGGCCGATGTCGTAGATGTCATCGACGAAAATGCCCCGGCGCAGGGGTTGACCGGAGACATCGCGAATCAGGTGGCGCTCGTTGTGGGCGGCATCGATGCCGTTGTAAGGATTGAGCAACTCGACGGCAAGGACTGCGGGATTTTTGCCGCGCATCGCAATGGCCCATGGATAGGCCTTCGGTTCGGCATCGGTGTCCTGTTTCGGATAGTAGAGGACCACGCCTTTGAGAGTGCTGTTGTTATTTAAAGTGATGAACGCCGGGCCGTCTTCCTTGCCCTCGTTTTCGGTGACCAGGAATGTGGTGCCATCATCGGTGGGCTTGGCCGCGCCACGATCGCGCAACCCTACGTGTGAGGGAACCGATTCCCAGACGCCTTTCAAGGTCACCGCAGCGGGGACATTGAGATGACCGGCGAAGAAGTAATTGCCGCGCGGGGCATAGACCACGCCGCCACCGGCCTGTCGTGCGGCGTCGAGCGCCTTCTGGAACGCGGCGGTGTCGTCGGTGGTTCCGTCTCCGACGGCCCCGAAATCACGCACGGAATACTGGTCCGGGGTTGGCGCGGCCGCGACGAAGAGAGTGGCGGCAAAGAGCGCCGCGAGTGAGTGAGTGAGTAGTTTCATGGAAGTGTCTATTTGGATTGAGCGTCCCGAACTGGCAATTTGGTTGAAAGAGGAATCTCGCCGCGCAGAGTTTTTCCAGCCATGCCGGTCAACCACAGATAGTGGTCGGAGGGCATGCCTTCATAGTCGCATAGCTTGGGGCCGAGCGGCGGTTTGTTGGTGCATTTGAAAATGGCCGTTCCCTCATCCATCTCGTCGAACATGGCCACGTAGATCATTTTCGCGCCGGATTGAATGGCTCCGCTCATCAGGTTCCAATAAAAGGCACCTTTCTGGCGGGGGATTTGATTGAGGATCGGGCCGCCGGCAAACTCGGCCTTGCCCAGATTGTGCCAGCTAAAGCCGGGATAAACACAGGGCGCGTAGTCCACTTTTTTGGTGGCGCACCAGGCCAGGTCGGCCTCTACCTGCGCCGCATAGCGTGCGGGTTCAGCATGCACCAGCGGCGTGAAGCGCTGGACGGTCCAGGGCATGACGATATCCGCCGACGCGATCAATTCGTGGAGATAAGGATCGGGGAGGCAATCGACATTCAAGTCGCGAAAATAATTGGGGACGCCGAGCATGACGGCGCAACCGCCGTATTGAGGATCGTTCTTGAGGAAGTCGATCAGCTTATCCATTCCAATATGGCGGATGTTGTAGGAGCGATCGGGAAAACCCAATCCCCAGATGGCCACCAGTGGTTTGCCCTTGTGGTAAAGGTAGGTCTGGTTGGCGCCCTGGGAAGTGATTTTCAACTCATCGACGAGTTCCTTCCAGTCCTGGATGATCGAGGAGCAATCCTCGCCCTCGGTGCGGAGACCGGAGAGGTCATACATCACGGCAATCGCGCGGCCGTATTTTTTGGAAGAGGCCAGGGCGTTCCCGAGGATCACGCGATTCTTGCGGCGTTCCTGCTCGTTGCGTGTGACGCCGAAAAACCGCTGCATGAAGGCACCGTCGATTCCATATTGCTGCATCCAGCGGAAATGGAGATCGGTCGTGCTGGCATCCCAGGAACTGAAGACCCGGGCGGTGGTGCCGTCCTGATTCGTGAGGGACGTGGCGTGGGTCTTTTCATATTCCGAGACGTCCGGCCAGAAATCCAGATGGACGTTGGTGGAATCGAATTTGCCGCGCAGACTGTAATGCCCCCAGCCTTCCTTCGCGCCGTCATCGGGCGCGCGGAACCAGCCTTGATAGCCGCACATGACACGGCCCTCGTAGGTGGGATATTGCGAGGACGGACTGTGTTTACTCTGGCCCATCAGCGAGGCCAGGCAAAAGCCGTAACAGAGGATTGATAATAAGTGCTTTTTCATGCGTTAAAAATTCCCGGACAACGATTCGCTATCCGCACAGTGCTTCCCTGACGCCGCGTCGGGCGGCATTTACTTTTCCCAGATACTGGTATCCAGCTAAAACCGGTCAGGTTGTCACTGTCCGCCCCGCCCGATACCCGTAAATCCCGTAAAAAGCGACGTAAGCAAAAGCCAGCATCGGCACGATAAAAGAGGTCTGGATGCCATAATGATCGGCAATGGCCCCCTGCAACGGCGGCAGAACCGCGCCTCCAATAATCGCCATCACCAGGAGCGACGAGGCCTGGCTCTTCATCGGCCCAAGCCCTTCGATGGCCAGAGAGAAAATGTTCGACCACATCACGGAGCAGAACAGACCGACGGCCAGAATGGCCCATTTGGCGGTTTCGCCGGACGTGGCCATACTGGTCAGCAGCAAACCGATAATGATGCTGCTGAACAAGGCAAGCATGCGGTGGGCGCTGGCTTCACCGAGGAAAAAGGCGACCAGCAAAACGGCCAGTGCGGGTCCCATGTGCATCGCGTTTTCCCTGCCCGAAACCACCCAGACGGTGGCAAAGGCCACCACCGGCACCAGTGCCACGAAAGTATTCTTGAGCGATTTGCGCATGTCGCTCAATGCAAAGGATCCCATGAACCGGCCGATCATCAGACCACCCCAATAAAACGCCAGGAACTTGCTGGCCGCCGTGTGGTCCAGACTGCCGAGCTTGGGCAGGGCCAGATAATTGATGAGGGCGCTGCCGACCGTGACCTCGCCGCCGACATACATGAAGATGGCCACCATGCCGAGCATCGTATGGGGGTGCTTGAGGGCGGAGCCGCCGCGTTCGATTTTGTCCGTGTTAACGAAATTGGGCAGATGCATGAATTTGAAGAACACCGCCAGCATCGCCAGGACTCCCGCAAAGCAGAGATAGGGCACCTTCACCGAGTCGGCCCCGTGCGAGTCCTTGGTCATGAAAAAAGTGAAAATGAGCCAGCCGCCAATGATGGGACCGATGGTTGTGCCGAAGGAATTGAACGCTTGAGAAAGGTTCAGCCGGCTCGACGCGGTGCGTTCCGGGCCGAGGATCGTGACGTAGGGGTTGGCGGCAATTTGCAGCATTGCAAACCCAAGCCCGACAATGAATAACGCGATCAGGAAGAACGGATACGAGGTCAGGACTGCGGCCGGATAAAATAGCGCGCTGCCAAAGGCCGATATGAGAAGACCAATGATGACGCCGTTTTTATAGCCAATCCGGTTGATCGGGTCGCCGGAGGCCATCGAAATGACATAGTAAATGAGCGAACCGATGCCGTAGGCCCCGAAAAAGGCGAATTGGACGAGCATCGCCTGGAAATAACTGAGAGTGAAGGCCTCCTTGAACCGGGGGATGAGCACGTCATTCCAGACGGTCATGAATCCCCACATGAAGAATAAAATCGTCATGATCGCCAAGGGCCCGCGCTGGGTCTGGCCGGCGCCTGTGCGATTCTCTGTCTTACTTTCTGCTGATCCGGCTATTGTCTGCATGGTTCCTTGATTATTGCATTCGTCCACCGGGCCGGAGCATGGATTCGCTATTACCCGCGCCATTCAATGACGCCGGTATTGGCGGTATTGGCGGTATTGGCCATCCAATCTCCAATTCGAATCAGCCAGGCGGACTTTGGAATGCGATTCATCGTTCGGAGCCTGATTATCATATCTATTCTCGTCAGGATAGCCTGAAAGTGCGGACTGGCGGTATCCCCTAAAGCAGGGATGGCGTGGAGGCATGAAACAGGAGGCGGATGGCGGATTTTCGGAAACAATGGCGCCCGGAAGCGGCGTCCCGGAGGGGACGGTTTTTATTTCGCGGTTTTGCGGAGGATGATCTTGGCCAATTCGCTCAGCCACAACAACGAACTGGAGACCAGGGCGCATAGGGACCAATCCGCAAGACTCAGACTGACGGTCGAAAAACCCTTTTGAAGAAAAGGAACGTAAATCACGGCCACCTGAAGCGCGAGGGACAGGCCAAGCGTGGCCCACAACCAGCGATTTCGGAAGAAACCGTGGAACGCGCTTTTCTCCGGAGTGCGCACCACGAACACAGTGAGGAGCGAAGAGAATACCAGGGTGGTAAAAACCATTGTCTGGGCGTAGCGCACGCTGCCCGTACCTTCGATCGCGCCCCCGGGCAGGGAGGCATCAAGCACCAGCAGCGCGCCTGTGGCAATAATCGCGCCAATGAAAAAGATTTCCGCCCACATCCGGCCTGTGATGACACCCTGACCCGGCGGGCGCGGCGGGCGGTTCATCAGTCCGTCGTCCGCGGGATCGACGCCCAGGGCGAGTGCCGGCGCGCCGTCCGTCACCAGGTTGATCCACAGAAGCTGCGTGGCCAGGAGCGGAAGCATCAGCTTGCCGCTTTCGGCGTGCAGACCGATTTTATTTGCCAGGAGGACGCCAAAGAACATGGTCAAAACTTCGCCCATGTTCGAAGAGAGCAGATAGCGGAGAAACTTGCGGATGTTGTCAAAGATGGCGCGTCCTTCCTCAACCGCCGCCACGATTGTTGCGAAGTTGTCGTCCATCAGCACCACGTCAGCGGCTTCTTTCGAGACATCGGTGCCCGTAATGCCCATGGCGATGCCGATGTCCGCAGTTTTAAGGGCCGGGGCGTCGTTGACCCCGTCTCCGGTCATCGCCACGACCGCGCCGCTGGCTTGCAGGGCCTTGACAATGCGCAGCTTGTGTTCGGGATTGACCCTGGCGAAAACCGAGACATCCGGCACCTTCAAGGCGAGGGCCTCATCCGACATTTTCTCCAACTCTGCGCCCGTAATGACACGCCCGTCCGAGCAGATGCCCAGTTCGGTGGCAATGATCGCGGCGGTTTTGGGATGATCGCCGGTGATCATAATCGGGCGAATGCCAGCGCTTTTGGCGCGAGCGACGGCGATTTTCGCCTCCTCGCGAGGCGGATCGATCATGCCGATCAGGCCCAGGAAGATCAGCTTGTGTTCCAGATGCTCATCCGCCTGCTCGTGTTCGAGGGCATTGGCGGGCAAAATGCGCGCGGCAACGCCCAGCGTGCGCAGCGCCTGGCCGGCAAGATCGTCATTGGCCTGCAAAATCTCCGCGCGCCGCTGGTCGCTCAAAGGCCGGACCTCCTCGCCTGCAAATTCCTGGGAACAGCGCGAAACGAGCACATCCGGCGCGCCCTTGGTAAAGACGAGCAAACGCTCCTGCTGGTCGGAGTCCGTGTGGATGGTGCTCATGAGCTTCCGCGCTGAGGAGAAAGGGATTTCGGCGACGCGTTCGAAACGCGCGTCGAGTGTTTCATCCTCAAGCCCGGCTTTGCGGGCTGCGACCAGGAGAGCGCCCTCGGTGGGGTCGCCCTGGACGGACCAGCGTCCGTCGTGCTCCTGGAGCACGGCGTTGCTGGCGCGGTCCGCCACGGTCAGCACGCGGCGCAATTCCACGCGGAGCGCGCCTTCCAACGGGGAACCGCCTTCCACCTGGATTTCACCCTCCGGGGTGTAACCCGTGCCCGAGAAGCTCACGCGCCCGCTGGCGGTGACCGCGGCGCGCACGGTCATTTCGTTTTTGGTGAGGGTGCCGGTTTTATCGGAGGCGATGACACTGGCCGAACCGAGGGTTTCGACCGCCGCGAGGTGGCGCACGATGGCCTTGCGCCTGGCCATGCGCTGGACACCCAGGGCCAGCACGGCGGTCACCACCGCCGGCAAGCCTTCCGGGACGGCTGCGACGGCCAGCGCGACCCCGAGGATGAGGACATCGAACAGGGCGGAAAGGCCGCGGACGTGTTCCACGAGAATTATTGTGACGCTCATCACCGCGGCGATGGCAATGACGACAAGGCCCAGCCGCCTGCCGACCCTGGCGAGCTCCTTTTGCAGGGGTGTGGTTTCGTTGGGAGCCGATTTCAACATGACGGCGATGCGCCCCATTTCGGTTTGCATTCCGGTGGCCGTGACCACCGCACTGCCGCGCCCGTAAGTCGCCGCCGTGCCGCTGAAGACCATGTTGAGGCGGTCCCCCACCCCGGCCTCGCCAGGCACAGGATCGATCTCCTTGAAAACGGGCAGGCTTTCACCCGTCAGAGCTGATTCCGCCGTCTGGAGCACTGAAGATTGGATCAGGCGCGCATCGGCTGGAACGGTGTCCCCTTCCTCGATGAGGATGAGGTCGCCGGGGACAATCTCAGCGGCCGGAATACTGCGCCGCTCGCCATCGCGCATGACGTTCGCGCGCGCCGCGGCCATCTGGCGCAACGCAGCCAGGGCCGATTCCGCGCGGGATTCCTGAATGTAGCCCATGATCGCGTTGAGGAGCACGACGGCCATGATGGCGATCGATTCGTAGGGCAGGGATGATTTGCGTTCCGCCAGCCAGAGGGCGGCGGAGATGGCGGCGGCTACGAGCAGCAGGATGACAAGCACATCGCCGAACTGCGCGAGGAATTTCCTCCAGCCCGGCACCCGTTTTTCGGTAGCCAACTCGTTGCGCCCATATTGCCCGAGTCGGGCCCGGGCCTCGGCATCGCTCAGCCCGCGCTGCGGGTCCGTGCCAAATGAGGCGAGCACCTCTTCAAACGGCCGCCGATAAGGTGGCCCAAGGTTGGCCGGGGGTACTTCACCTGGTGGCTTCACAGTGGAAATCAGTATCACAAACTGGACGATTTTGCCAGTTTAATCCAGTTTTGCGGTTTTGTAAAGAAAACTGTGTAAGTGATTTTTTAGTTTTGTTTTTTGTTGTTATGACTCCCTGCGTTTTCGCAGCGAGATAGAACCAGCAGGGGGCGAGCTTTGAGCCTTAGCTCGCGCCCCCTGCGGTTAAATGGGCTTGCGTATCCAGTTTTCATGGCGGCTCAAGCCAACTGGGGCATCCGGTCCCCAAATTCAATGGCAAATCGGTTCAGCGCCTGGCCCCAATTGTGGATGGGCATGGTCCACTTTTTGGCCGCCCGTTCCAGCGCCAGATAATAGAGTTTGAGCAGGGATTCCTCGTTTGGAAAAACGCCCCGATTCTTGGTGATTTTACGCAGCGATCGGTTCACCGACTCAATCGCATTGGTCGTATAAATGGCTTTGCGGATCTCTTCAGGATACTTCAAAAACGTGATCAGTTCCGGCCAGTGCGCCCGCCAACTCTTGCTGATCGATGGGTATTTTTTGTCCCACTTTTGGGCAAAAGCCTCCAGCGCCTGCTCGGCCTGGGCCACCGTCGCCGCCCGATAAATCGCCTTCAAATCGGCGGCCACCGCTTTGCGCTCCTTCCATCCCACGTAGCTGAGCGAATTACGCACCATGTGCACCAGGCAGAGCTGCACCTGGGTCGCCGGAAAGACCGTTTCCATCGCTTCAGGGAAGCCTTTAATCCCATCCACGCAGCCAATAAAGATGTCCTTTACTCCCCGGTTTTTAAGCTCCGTCAGCACATGCAGCCAAAACTTGGCCCCCTCACTGTGAGCCGCCCACATGCCCAGAACCTCCTTCTGCCCGGTCATCGTGATCCCCAGCGCCAGATACACCGCCACCTTGGCCACCTGACCGTCCTGCCGCACCTTGCCCCAGAGCGCATCAAAATAGACAATGGGGTAAACTTCCTCCAGTGGTCGGTCCTGCCAGACCTTCACATCAGCGCACACCGCCTCGGTCACTTGCGAGACCAGAGTCGGCGACACCTCCACCCCGTATATGTCCAACAGGTGCCCTTCAATCTCCCGCGTCGTCATGCCACGCGAATACAGACTGAGGATCGCTTGGTCAAATCCCTCGAACCGGCGTTGCCCCTTGGCCACGATCAGCGGCTCAAAGGTTCCGTTGCGATCCCGGGGCGTCGCCAGCTCCAGGTGACCAAACTCTCCCTTGAGGGTCTTGGGACTGGTGCCGTTGCGCGAGTTGCCCGAGTTGCGGCCCGCCGGGTCATGCTTGTCGTAACCCAAATGTACCGTCAACTCCGCTCCCATTGCCTTCTCCAGCAGCCGCTTCTGCAGTTGCTTGAAGATCCCATCCTTGCCCAATAAATCTTCGGGCTTCTGATAATCTTTAAGCAGTTCGTTTAGCACTTCATCGGTAATGGCCATGTCGTTAATCCTTTCATCTCTCTCAGGCCACTTACACAATTATTTTTACAGCCCCAGTTTTGCGATCCCTCGATCTTCCATGGAATGAAAGTCGTTGGATTATCCCTGCGGCCGACTCGGGTTCACCTTTGCGTCGAACACGAGTCGAGCCTGCTGGTTTGCGATATTTATAGCAGTCGTTTTCAAAGGTTCATGCGGTGAAATGTCTGTCCCATTCGCAGTGACAATGCGGCGAGCGGATTTCTACAGCCACTCGACCGTCACCTCTTTTTGGAAGCGAATGAGCGCCTCCGCCAACTGGGTCACCAGGCTTCGCCGGATGGAAATGCTGCGGGGCAACTGCGGGTTCTGATAAAAGGGATTCACGCTTTCACCCGCCAGGAACAGAATCGAATCCGCCTGGAGAAGTTTGCGCGCCAGGAGGACGGCACCATTGCGGTCCACGGGGAGATGGCTCGCGCTGCCGCCGCTGTCTTTAAGCAGTTCCAGAGTCCGGGCCATGGTGAGGATGCCTTCCGTGATCAAGTCAACTTCGGGCAGATCGCCCACGGGTGGAATGCCCTCCCGCGCGGTGCTTTCATCGGTGTGAATGACCTCGCCCAAATATTCCGCGACGATATTGCCGGTGGTTCCGCCGCAGACCACGCGCCGGCCCTCAAACTGCAACAGCCTTTCCACACAGGCCGCGTCCCGGCTTTTATCGGTGGGCGGACCAGTGAAAACGGCGAGCCGACGGGGTTTCCGGGCCAGAACGCCAACGAAAGTGGCATCGTCCCCAACGGCCGCGCCGTATCGTTTTTGGGTCTCATTCATCACCGCCTGCACGAGGCGTTCGGCGGAGCTCATGCCGTTGCGGGCCGTTTTTGAAAGGCAGGCCGCGATTTCGAACCAGCCCCAGCCCTGGTTCATCGTGGGGACTTTATCGGCGTACAAGACACCGTCGCTCATTAATCCCAGGAAGTCCCCGCTCTCCAGAACCCCTTCGCTGAAGCACAGGGATTTGCCGGACAACGTTTCGCATCGGGATTCCAGGAGCCGCGGCTGGCGGCGGCGCAAGAGTATGGGCGGCGGGCTGTCGAAACTGACGAGGGTGAACCGCCCATTCGCGTGCTGGATTTGAAGAATGACAAACGTGGCGTAGGCGAGACCGCGCTCGCGACAGGTCGGCAGGGTGCCCACGATCGTTTGAATGACCTCGTCCAACGGAGCCCCGGCCCGCAGCATGGTGACGATGATTTCAGTGGTGAGCCGGGCCAGAATGGTCGCCTTGATGCCGCTGCCCAGGCCGTCCGATAAAACCATGATGGTCTTTTCGCGCGTGCGGAACAGCTTGACCTGGTCCCCGCAGACTTCCTCTCCCTGGCGCTTCAGGCTGAGGGGAAAAACCTCGTAAAATATGGGTTTCTCACTCATGATCCGGGCGCAGCAGGTCCAGCAGGCGGAGCAGACTTACCTTGGTCTCCGCGGTCGTTTCGCCCAGCAGGCCGGCGATCTCCTGGGCCACCCGCATTTGCTTATCGACCACATTGCGGACTTCCTGCGCCGTCCGGGAGCGCAACACCTCGAGCTGGCTCTGTTGTTTCCATTCGTGTGTCAGATCGACAAAAATGCCGGCAACCACCTTCTCGTTCGGAACGGGAAAAATCACCTTCCGGGCGTAGAGATCGAAACGGGGATAGGACGCCTCCGGTCCCACCACTTCCTCCTGCGTGACAAAGGCGTGCTCGAAATCGGAAATGTCGTCCAGGAAATCGATGGCCAGCTCGCCCACAAGCCGTTCGCGCTTCGTTTTCAACATCTGGCACATGGCGGGATTGACCAGGATGATGCGCATCGCGTCATCGAGCACGAGCAATCCATTGGGATCGAAATCCCAGAGCAGCTTCCATAACGCGGCGGAATTGCCCAAGTCCGTCCCGCGGGCCTGGTTGCCGGGTTTGGCCGGTAAATCGTTCATTTCATGGCTCCTGTTCCTGCTTTGGTGTTTTCAAACATTCCAAGGTTTCCGCACTGCGGCGCCGCCCTCAAAACCGCAGGCGTCAACGCCGACTTTAATGACTTGATCGGGCGTGTCAACCCGGCCCCGAATGGAACCCGCAGACAGGCCTGTCGGAAGTCATTTTTTCTTTCTCGCCAAAAGAAGTTTCAAAGGGTAAGTGTGAGAATTGAAAGCCTTGCATGCGGATGTTCATGCGCATGGACATTGCCGCGATGCGAGGCCTTCAAGGATTAAATCCACCATGGATAAATCGCATTTGCCATATATAAAATTGGGGACGCCCGCCGTTGGCGCTCCGCTGGATGCCGGGTTTCGACCCATGATTTTGGGGTTGAACAACCTCCGCAACGCGGTTCGCGACCTGCCGGGCCGCGAGCGTGTCATCATCGCTGTCGAGCGCGCCGGGGAAATGGTCAGCCGTTACGAATTGGAAACCCCGCCTCCGGGAACCGCGAACGACGCGGAAGTGGCGCGCCTCATTGAACGGGTTGTCAAATTCCTCCTCTGGGCCTGGGGCGGCTGGAGTCTGACCCTGTCCGGTCCCGCAGCCTATTGCGATCCCATCCTGGCGGCCTACCGCATCGGGGGCGCGCGGGGGTTCGACGCGGAATTCATGTCCCGGGCCTACCAGCGGGTGTTTACCACCGCCCTGGTGGCGCCGCACGACGTGCCCGAAGCCAGGGAATCCGGGCTTTTGCTCGGCGGTCATCTGGACGGATGCCGCATCGGTTTCGATCTTGGGGCCAGCGATTACAAACTGGCTGCCGTGAAGAATGGCGAATTGGTGTTCAGCGCTGAAATTCCATGGAATCCGCGTGATCAGGCCGATCCCCAATACCACTACAAGCTCATCAACCAGGGGCTGAAAACCGCCGCGGAGCACCTTCCCCGCGTCGATGCCATTGGCGGGAGTTCCGCCGGCGTGATCATCGACAACCAGATCATGGCGGCCTCCCTTTTCCGTGCGGTGCCGCAGACCGAATTCGACCGCAGCGTGCGCCCCATGTTTCTGCAATTGCGGAAGCAGTGGAATGTCCCCCTGGAAGTGCTCAATGACGGCGATGTCACGGCGCTGGCCGGGGCGATGTCGCTGGAAAAACACGGCGTGCTTGGCGTGGCGATGGGATCGAGCGAGGCCGCCGGATACCTGGACCGCCGGGGCTATCTGACGGGCCGGCTCACCGAACTGGCCTTTGCGCCCGTGGATTTGAATCCCGGGGCGGCTGTGGACGAATGGTCCGGCGACGCGGGGGTGGGGGCGCAGTATTTCTCCCAGCAGGCGGTCAACAAGCTCGCGCCGGCCGCAGGACTCACGTTCCCGGCGGAAATGGGATTGCCCGAACGCCTCAAGGAGGTGCAGCAACTGATGGAGCGGGGAAATCCGGCGGCGCAAAAAATCTACGAAACCATCGGCGTGTATCTTGGCTACACGATCCCGCTTTACGCCGGATTCTATGAATTCGACAATCTGCTGGTTCTGGGCCGGGTGACCTCCGGGGCCGGCGGGGACGTCATCATCGCCAAGGCGAGAGCGGTGCTTGACAAGGCGTTTCCCGAGTTTAAGGATCGCGTGGCGCTGGTGGTGCCCGATGAACGCAGCAGGCGCGTGGGCCAGGCCTTCGCCGCCGCGAGCCTCCCGCCCATCAGCCATCAGAATGGAAATCCGAGAATTTTAAAATCATGAAATTATATCATGCGACAGCGGATCTTTACGCGCCGGACGGCGCTCCGTTTCCCCAGGCGCTGAACCGCGCCACGCATCTTGGCGTGGGAGCCCACCAGGACGATCTCGAGTTCATGGCGATTCACGGCATTCTGGCCTGCTACCGCAAGACGGAAGCCCGTTTCGCGGGGGTCACCTGCACCAATGGCGCGGGCAGTTCCCGCATCGGGCCGTATGCGGATTTTACCGACGCGCAGATGCAGGTGGTGCGACGCCGGGAGCAGCGGGACGCCGCCCAGATCGGCGATTACGCGGCGATGCTCCAGCTCGACTACTCCAGCGCGGAATTGAAGGACGCCACCAATGCCGCCTTGAAGAACGATCTCATCGCGATTTTCTCCGCAGCCCGTCCCTCCGTGGTCTATACGCATAACCTGGCCGACAAGCACGAAACGCATGTGGCCGTGGCCGCCGCCGTGGTTCAGGCCCTGCGCGCGCTTCCCGCCGGGCAGCGCCCGGGGAAAGTATATGGCTGCGAAATCTGGCGCGCGCTCGACTGGCTGCACGATGCCGACAAGGTCCTGCTCGATGTCAGCGCGCGGGAGAATCTCTCGGCCGCGCTTTCCGGGGTGTTCGATTCGCAAATCTCCGGCGGCAAACGTTATGATCTGGCCGTTCTGGGCCGGCGACGCGCCAACGCCACCTTCCTGGAACCCCATGGTGTGGACCAGGCCACGCACCTGACGTTTGCCATGGACCTCACGCCCCTGGTCAGTGACGCCAGCCTGGATCCGGCTCAATACGTCACCGGTTACATTCGCAAGTTCCAGGAGGACGTGGAGCAGAAAATCCGCGCGCGGTGGGTCAAGGGAGCATGACAAAATCCAGGAGTGTGGAAAAGAGCCATGGCCGTGCGCTGAATTTAAATCGGTTTTGCGGCAACGACTGAACCAGCATGCGGAAATCGCGGGGCATTTGAAAACGTTGGGTTCGAGAACACCGTAAGCCGGTCAGGAGACCGGCGCTCCGAAGACACCGGCGTGCGGGGTTCGCGGGGCATTTGAAAACGTTGGGTTCGAGAACACCGTAAGCCGGTCAGGAGACCGGCGCTCCGAAGACACCGGCGTGCGGGGTTCGCGGGGCATTTAAAAACGTTGGGTTTGAGAGCACCGTAAGCCGGTCAGGAGACCGGCGCTCCGAAGACACCGGCGTGCGGGGTTCGCGGGGCATTTAAAAACGTTGGGTTTGAGAGCACCGTAAGCCGGTCAGGAGACCGGCGCTCCGAAGACACCGGCGTGCGGGGTTCGCGGGGCATTGAAAACGTTGGGTTTGAGAACACCGTAAGCCGGTCTGGAGACCGGCGCTCCGAAGACACCGGCGTGCGGGGTTCGCGGGGCATTTGAAAACGTTGGGTTTGAGAACACCGTAAGCCGGTCAGGAGACCGGCGCTCCGAAGACACCGGCGTGCGGGGTTCGCGGGGCATTTAAAAACGTTGGGTTTGAGAGCACCGTAAGCCGGTCAGGAGACCGGCGCTCCGAAGACACCGGCGTGCGGGGTTCGCGGGGCATTTGAAAACGTTGGGTTTGAGAGCACCGTAAGCCGGTCAGGAGACCGGCGCTCCGAAGACACCGGCGTGCGGGGTTCGCGGGGCATTTGAAAACGTTGGGTTCGAGAACACCGTAAGCCGGTCAGGAGACCGGCGCTCCGAAGACACCGGCGTGCGGGAATCGCGGGGCATTTGAAAACGTTGGGTTCGAGAACACCGTAAGCCGGTCAGGAGACCGGCGCTCCGAAGACACCGGTCACCCTATATACTCCATTGACATTTTTTGGTCTTTTTCTGGTTGCTGGAGAACTTTGTCCTGAGCCCTTTCAGCGCGCGGAACGAATCCTGCCCTTGAATAACTGAAGGGGGGCCTTTAATGTCAGGGAAGAGTGCGGGATCGCAATAGGGTTTCGCGCGGTGGCAGCCTTGAGATATGGCTCAATGGGCTGCGACGGAAGTGGTATGAAAAAACGAATTCTTTACGTCGTCGTCATGACGGTCCTCGGGCTGAACCTGTTCTGGGGCGCGCATCTCTATTATGGCTCGGCCCAGGCGGCGGACAAAAATGCCGTTTACGATAATCTGGAGCTGTTTACACGCGTATTGGAACGCGTGCGCGACGATTATGTGGACGGAGACAAGACGAGCTACCAGGACCTGATTTACGGCGCGCTGCGGGGAATGATCAGCACGCTGGATCCGCACAGCGAATTCATGGAGCCGGTGAAATTCGACGAGTTGAAGAAAGACACCGAAGGCGCTTTCGGCGGCGTGGGCATTCAGATTGGTTTGCGGGATGGTTTCCTGACCGTCATCACGCCCATGGATGAGACCCCCGCCTTCAATGCGGGAATTCTATCCGGGGACCGGCTGGTCAAGATCGAAGGCAAAAGCACAGAGAAACTATCGATGCAGGATGTGGTCAAGAAATTGCGCGGTGAACCGGGCACCGAGGTCACGATCTCGATTTTCCGGCCCAGCTCGGGTGTCACCAAGGATTACAAATTAAACCGGGCGGTCATCAAGGTGGATACCGTCAAGGACATCAACGGGAGACGCGAATTCCCGGTGGACGAAAATAAAATCGGCTATATCCGGCTGACCCAGTTCAACGAGCCGACCGCGACCGAATTGGAGGCCGCGCTGAAGAAGCTCCAGGCCCACGGAATGCGGGGATTGGTGCTGGACCTGCGGAACAACCCGGGCGGCCTGCTCGATCAGGCGGTCAAGGTGTGCGAATTTTTCCTGCCGCGGGGCGAACTGGTGGTGACCACTGAGGGCCGCATGGCGCCCCGCAAATCCGAATATCGCGCCCGGAGCAATGGGGATTACCCGGCCGCCTCCCTGGCGATGGTGGTATTGGTCAATGGCGGCAGCGCCAGCGCCTCGGAAATCGTGGCCGGCTGCCTTCAGGACGTGAAGCCCCAGCGCGCCATCATCGTGGGCGAACAATCCTTTGGCAAAGGTTCGGTGCAAAGCATCCTGCCCATGCCCGATGGTTCGGCCCTGCGGTTGACCACGGCGAAGTATTACACCCCGAGCCATCGCGTCATTCATGAACGCGGCATCACGCCGGATATCGAGATTCCCATTACGCCCGAGGACGAAGAGGCGTTGATCATCAAGCGGCTGCCCGGCGGCGTGGATGCTTACGAGGGATTCGACGATAAACGGCGCGCGGCGGTGCGCGAGCTCCGCGATGTCCAACTGGACCGGGCCGAGGAATTGCTCAAGGGCATTTTGATCTACTCCGAACGCTCGACGGGCATGACCAAAAAAGTGGCCTCCAAATGAGGCTGCTGGCCCTGGAAACATCGTGTGACGAAACCAGCGCCGCAGTGATCCGGGACGGGTGGGTCGTCTCGAACGTGATCTCGTCCCAAATCGCCCTTCACGCGGAATACGGAGGGGTGGTTCCAGAACTGGCGGCGCGGGAGCATCTGCGCAACCTCATGCCCGTGGCCCGGGCGGCGCTCAAATCCGCAGACACCTCCGTGGAGGACCTCGACGCCATTGCGGTCACGCGCGGGCCGGGTCTGCCCAATGCGCTGATGACCGGGTTCAAGGCCGCGCAATCCATGGCTTTCGTCCTGAATAAACCGCTCTTCGGCGTCAATCACCACGAAGCGCATCTTTATTCGGCCTGGATCACCGGCGATCCACCGCACTCGGATTTCTCCGCATTCGAACCCTCCGTTTCCCTGATTGTCAGCGGCGGACACACGCTCCTCGTGCATGTTCGGGCCGAACTGGACCATTTGGTGCTGGGATCGACGGTGGACGATGCGGCAGGCGAGTGCTTCGATAAAATCGCGAAAATGATCGGCCTGCCCTATCCCGGCGGGCCGCAAATGGATCGTTTGGCCGCAAAGGGAAACCGCGATGCGTATGATTTCCCGCGCCCCATGATTCGTGATGGCAAGGATGATTTCAGCTTCAGCGGATTGAAGACCTCGGTGCGCTATTTTCTCCGGGATCACCCGGAGATCATGGAGGATCACGCGCGTCTCTTCGACTTGTGCGCCAGCGCGCAGGCTGCGATTGTGGATACCCTCGTGGCCAAAACCCTCCAGGCCGCGCGCCGTTTAAAGGTCGGGTGCGTCACGGTGTCCGGCGGGGTTTCCTGCAACCGCAGTCTTCGTGCGGATCTGGATCTCGCCTGCCGCAAGGAGGGTATCAAATTGCGTCTGGCCTCGGGGAGTTTCTGCACGGATAACGCGGCGATGATCGGCGTCCTGGCGGAGCGCAAATGTTTGAAAGGCGAAGCGCCCACCCCGTTGGACGCGGAGGTCCTCCCGAGTTGGGCGCTGTAAATCGCCGGACGGTCAAGCCTTCGGTCAGGCCAGCGCGCGCGCGAATTTTTCGAGGCGGTCCAGGCCTTTTTCGATGTTCGCCATGCTCGTCGCGTAGCTGAGACGCAGGTATTCATCCGCGCCAAACGCAATACCGGGAACGGCGGCCACCTTCTCCTGCTCGAGCAATTTTGCGCAAAATTCGGTCGATGAAAGCCCCAGTTTGGAAATGTTCGGAAACAGATAGAACGCGCCCTTGGCATTCACGCAACTGATGCCGGGAATGGTGTTGAGCCGCTTGTGGGTGTAACTGCGCCGGCGCGAATACTCGGCGAGCCACACGGGCATGTGATCCTGCGGACCGTTGAGCGCGGCCACGCCGCCTTTTTGCGCGAAGGAGCAGGGATTGCTCGTGCTGTGACTCTGAATGGCGTCGATGGCTTTGGCGATCGGCTCCGGCGCGGCCAGGTAACCCAGGCGCCAGCCGGTCATGGCGTAAGCCTTCGCCAGGCCATGCACCAGAATGGTGTGCTCGAAATGCGCCTGCGAAAACGAGCCCATGCTGGTATGCGTGGCTCCATCATAGACGAGCTTCTCGTAGATCTCGTCGCTCATGATGTAGATGCCTTTTTCGACACAGACATCCCCCAGCGCCCTGGCTTCCGCGGCGGAATAGAGCGAGCCGGTGGGGTTGCTGGGTGAATTGAAAATGAAGAGCTTCGTCCGGGGCGTGATCGCCGCGCGGAGCTGGTCCGGCGTGACCTTGAACTCCGTCTTGTCGGTGGTGGGCACAATCACCGGGGTGGCCCCGGCCAGCTTCACCATCTCCGGATAACTCAGCCAGTAGGGGGATGGAATGATGACCTCGTCCCCTTCCTCGCAGGTGGCCAGGATCGTGTTGTAACAGGAATGCTTGCCGCCGCAGGAAATGATCACCTGGGAGGCTTTGTAAGTCAGGCCGTTATCCCGCTTTAACTTGTCCACCACGGCCTGGCGCAGCTCCGGTATTCCGCTGCTGGGCGTGTAACGGGTGAATCCTGCGGCCAAAGCCGCCGCCGCCGCGTCCTTGATGTGTTGCGGGGTTTCAAAATCAGGTTCGCCGGCGCCAAAGCCGACCACATCCAAACCATCGGCCTTCATCTGCTTGGCCTTTGCATCGATGGCCAGTGTCAATGAAGGTGAAAGCGCCGCCGAGCGGTGCGAAATGCTGTAATTCATATATCCTGCCTTGGAGAATAATACATTGAAGCCATTTATACAAGCCGCAAGTGGACGCGGGGCCTGCAACGCGAAAAGCACGCGACGGACTCATCCGCACCCGCCTGTTATCGGCGCATGAGCACGGTAGGGCGAGGCTCCCGCCGAGCCTTTCTTCGACAAGCCGACATAATATGATGGCTCGGCGGGAGCCTCGCCCTACCGGTATTTCGAAAGCGGCTTTGGTTGTATTAGTGCCGGAAATGGCGGCAACCGGTAAAGACCATGGCCATGTCCCGTGCGTCGGCGGCGGCAATGACATCCTTGTCGCCCTTGGAACCGCCGGGCTGAATGGCCGCCGTGGCTCCCGCTTCTCCGGCGGCGATCAAACCATCGGGGAATGGGAAAAAGGCGTCGCTGCAAATCACGCTGCCCTTGAGCGAGAGTTTGGCTTCACCGGCCTTCCACACCGCGATGCGGCTGGAATCCACCCGGCTCATCTGACCCGCGCCAATGCCCAGCGTCCGGTCCGCGGCCGCATACACGATGGCGTTGGATTTGACATGCTTGACCACGCGCCAGCCAAAGAGCAGCGCGCGCAGTTCGGCGGCGGTCGGCGCGCGCCGGGTCACGACGGTCAGCTCGGATTCCTTGACGGTCTTCAAATCCCGCTCCTGCATCAGATACGAATCCGCGCCCACGCTGCGCAGATCGAAGGGACGGGAGGTGCGGATATCCTTGATGATGCGGATGAGGCGCAGGTTTTTCTTCTTCTGCAAAATGTCCAGGGCCTCGGTGCTGAAATCGGGAGCGATGATGACCTCGCTGAAAATCTCGGCAATCACGGCGGCACAGGGTCCGTCGAGCACCTGATTGACCGCGATGATCCCGCCAAAGGGCGCCTGGCGATCCGTGGCGAAGGCTTTGTCCCACGCGTCCTTGAGCGTGGGCCCCTGCCCCATGCCGCAGGGATTGGTGTGCTTGAGAATGGCCAGCGTGGGCAACTCGCCCGTGAACTCGGCAATGAGCTGCGCGGCAGACGTCAGGTCCAGGATGTTGTTGTAAGAAAGTTCCTTGCCGTGGATCTGCTGGAAATACTGTTGGAAATTGCCGTAGAGCGCCGCTTTTTGATGCGGATTTTCCCCGTAACGCAATTCCTGGGCCTGGGGAATATCCAGAACCAGACTGGCGGGCATCACGCTGACCGGCTTGACCGCGACGGCTTCTGGGGCGGTGGCGGCGGGAACGGCACTTTGCGCACCGAACACCTTGATCAAGTGAGCCGCAATGGCGGCGTCGTAGGCCGAGGTGCGGGCGAAAACGCGCGCGGCGAGTTTGCGGCGCAGTTCGAGGGTCGTGTTACCCGTGGCCTTGATCTGGGCCAGCACGGTGGGGTAATCCGCCGGATCCATCAGCACCGTCACGCTCTCATGATTCTTGCTGGCGCTGCGGAGCATCGAGGGGCCGCCGATGTCAATATTCTCAATGGCCTCCGCCAGGGTCACGCCCGGCCTGGAAACCGTTTGCTCAAAGGGATACAAGTTCACCACCACCAGGTCGATGGGTTTGATGCCGTGTTTGGCCACAGCCGCCTCGTGGGACGGATTGTTGCGGATGAACAGCAGGCCGCCGTGAACCTTGGGATGCAACGTCTTGACACGTCCATCCAGCATCTCCGGGAACCCGGTGTAATCGCTCAGGTCCGTGCACGTCAATCCGTGCTCGCGCAGGGCCTTGGCCGTGCCGCCGGTGGAAATCAATTCGATGCCCTCTTCCGCCAGCGCCTGGGCGAACGGGATCAATCCGGTTTTATCAAATACGGAAAGCAGCGCTCGTTGCATTTTAGCCATAAGTCAGCACTAAAATCCCCAGAAACCACCGGCGGCGTCAATGGCCAAATTGGAGGAGGAAAAATTGGAGGGGCAGGACAAAATTCTTCAGGAATGGAAAGAGGCGTTAAAAACGACATGGAAGTGCTTGGGGCGAATGAACACAGCCTGTCCAAAATACCGATCGCGCGATTCGTCACTCTCGCCCCAAAACCTGAATTGGCACGAGGGGGGAGAGAGCCGGAGAGAGGGGGTTCATCAAGAGTTCTTTTTTTATCGAGAAATTCTGTCATGCACCCAAATCGGAATGGACCCACCCGTTCCCTGTCTCCACATTGACACCAACGCACCAACGCACCATATTATCCCCATGAGACTGACGATCAATCTGGATGATGACCTGCACCGGATGGCCAAGTCGCTGGCCATTGCCGAGGATTGCTCCATCAGCGCCGCCGTGAACAAGTTGCTGCATCGGGTTAATGAAGCCCGCAGCGGACCCGGCACGGGTGGCAAACGGAGTTCCAGGACGGGACTCCCGGTGGTGGACTGCAAACAGAAGGTTACCGATGAAGACGTTGCCCAGGCTGAAGAAGCGGAAACCCTGCGCCACTGGAAATCATGACTGAGCTATTGGATGGGAATGTGCTGGTCGCGCTGGTTTTGAGAAATCATGTTCACCATGAACGCTGCTGCAACTGGTTTGGCGGGAGGTCGGCACCTTTTGCAACCTGCGCCGTGACCCAGGGCACGCTCCTGCGATTGCACATGCAAATGGCCGTTGACGGCTCGGCGCAGGCGGCCTGGGCCACTCTCAAGGCGGTTGTCAACCACCCCAAACACCATTTCTGGGACGATGGTTTCAACTATCTTGATGTTCCGCACCATTTGCTTACCGGACCCAGGCAGATCACGGATGCCTGGCTGGCGGAACTGGCCCGCCGTCGCGGCGGCAAAGTGGCCACGCTGGACGCCGCCTTCGCCGCGCTCCATCCCAAATGGGTCAATTTGTTGCCGGTCATTTAAGGCCATGCCGCAACCACTGGTTTATCAAAACGAAATTAAATGGGCAGGGCTGCGAGCTCTGCGCCCCAGCACTCACGCCCCTGCTGTCGGAAATCCCATTCTCATTGGTTCTTTCCCCATTTGCCCTCGATTGACTGCAAAATACCCCCCCCCGCTAATTCCAGAAGAACCATTTTACTTTGAGTGGCGGGATGTAACTCCACAACCACACCGTCTGGCCGGGTTGATCGTGACTCACCTTGATGCGCGACTGCACGGCCAGGGCGATGTCCAGTATCTTCAAAGCCGTGTCCTTCGTCATGGGGCCATCGGCATTCAGCTTAAACTGCATGATCGATAGCGGTTGCATGCCACTCCCCAGATTAAGCACCGTGGTCCCCGATAGGCCTTCATAGTATTTTTTGATCTCCGTCAGAGTAGTGGAGGGGAACCTTATGGAGCGGACTTCATTGCTCATGCCAGCCGATGATTGTTTCGGAGGCGGGGGCAGAGATACGATCAGAACTGTTTCCTTTCTTCCCAAATCGATTGTATCCAAGGCCAGTGCCTTCTTCAGGCTGACGTGGCGGAATTTAATGCCATGCTGCTTATCCAATTCGTCCTCGATCAACCGGATAACGCTGGAACGGTCCATCGGCTTGTCGGGCATTATATTAACGGTTTTTTTCTCCATTGTGGCGCATTGCGACGAAAGGACCAGGACGGTGTTCGGGTTGCAGTCTCGATAGAATGCAAACACCTGATCGACGGGAGTATTTGGGAATCGGATGGACATTTGAACGTCCCTCTTTGCACACGCGGACGATGCCAACAACAAAATGACCGCAATATGGATCGAATACTTCATAATAACTCCTGAGACTTTGATTCCCGGCGAACAATGTGTGTTCACATACTGCACCGTCATCCACTTCTGGCAATGGAAATATCGAAGATCACGGGTTTGAGCGATTTGCTCGAAGGAAATGATTTTGTATCACGCGAAGCCGACGATTTCGCATTCGATCGCGGTTTCGTCTGTGCGCTAATCCGCGTTCATCTGCGGATGGACCTCCTATCCTGTTCCCATCCTGTCATCCTGTCCTTTTTATCCCCTGCGTGTCTTCGCGTGAGAATCGGTTCCGTGATAGCTTTCCGTCATTCAGGCACCTGAAGATAAGGCGCGAGCTTGCATCGCAACTCCTCGATCAACGCGTTTTCCATGGGCACGTAAATGTCCTCGATGAACAGACAAACGATCTTTTTGCCAACCACCTCTTCCCTGAAATCGTTCACGATCCTGGTCTTATGATCCTTCTCCATCACGAAAATGATATCCGCCCAGCCGATATCTCCTGCGGTCAGCTTCACACGCGCGTTCCTGGAGACGCCGCGCGACCGGACTTGATAATGCGGCGAGCCCGAAAACATCTTCTCGGCGGTGACGCTCCGAATCTTATTTTGAGCGCAGACGATAAGGACTTTCACAGGTTCACTGGGAATCATTTTGCCTTCGGCGCGCGGCAAAGCACATCCCATGACCATAGCGTTTGGCCGGACTGATCGTGACTCACCTTGATGGCGGCTTGCATGGCCAGAGTCATATCCAGGAGCTTCCGAGCGGTCTCCTTCGTCATGGGGCCAGTGACCTTCAGATCGATTACCATGGATCCATTGTGTGGGGCTAAATACTCGTCATAAATCACCCGTGTGCCAGATAGGGTTTCGTAGAAATTACCGACCTGCTCCAGGGATGCGCGGGAAAAAGAAATGGAGCGGACTTCATTGCTTGCGTCAGCCGATGAATGTTTCGGAAACGGGGGCAGCGACACGGCCAGAACCGTGTCCTTTCCACTCAGAGCGATCATGTCCAAGGCCAGTGCCTCCTCCAGACTGACGTGGCGGAACTTAATGCCGTGCTGCTTTTCCAATGCGTCCTCAACCAACCGGGTGGCGCTCGCCCGCTCGACCGGTTTATCGGTCACCAGAGTAACCGTTTTGGGAGGCTTTCCGGCCCATTGCGAAGAAAGGACCAAGGCGGTGTTCGTGTTAAAATCTCGATAGAATGCAAACACCTGATCGACCGGAGCTTTTGGCATTCTGATAACGATTTGATTTTGCCCGTGCGTCCATGCGGACATTGCCAGCAACAAAACGACCGCCATGTGGATGGAATATTTCATAATAACTCCTGAGTCATTGACTCCCGGCGAACAATGCGTATTCACATCATGCTCCGCCGTCTAATTCTGGCAATGGAAATATACGGGATCGTGAATATGAACCGATTCAGACAAAGGCGCGAAGAAGATAAAAAGGACAGGATTGCAGGATGGGACGGGATAAGGAGCGTCGTTGTGAGGCATCATTTGAGATTCAGAGGTTGTTTTAACCCGAACTCCGAGATAGAAAAAGAGGTCGCAATGCGCAACCTTCTGAGGCAATAGGGTTTGATGCTAAACAAGCCCGCTTCAGACTCGCACAAAACGACCCCAGTCGAAATTAGCGCTCTTTTCGGCCAAGCCAAGCTCTATCTGGATGAGACTCCCAAGGCCATAACCCCCTTCGGCGGTCTGGCTTCATTCATAACCTTTTTGGGTCAGATCGGCTATGCGCAGGCGGTGCAGCGGTGCTTGCCGTTTGCCGCGCCCACTTCACCTAATGCCATTCCTCTAGCCCATACGCTGACCAGTTTTATCGTATCTGTGGTGGCGGGAGCACGCCGCTTTGCCCACTGTCAGTGGCTGCGTGCCGATCATGTTCTGCACGCCATGCTGGGGATGGAACGTTTCCCGGGCGATGACACCATCCGCAACTTCTTCCTGCACTTTGGCCAGGGCCACATCGAAGCGTTCTGGCGACCGCTCTGGCGATGGCTGCTCAATCTGCTGGCCTGCCCCAAGGCAGGCTTCTCGTTGGATCTGGATTCGACCGTGTTCTGCCGGGAGGGTTCGCAGGAGGGGGCTGCCAAGGGGTACAATCCACGCCGCAAGGGGCGCAAGAGCCATCATCCGCTCCTGGCGGTGCTGGCCGAAGCGCCGTTTATCCTGCATGGATGGTTGCGCAGCGGCAACACCGGAGCCGCGCGCGGGGTGGTGCCGTTTTTGCAGGAGGCATTGGCCCTGTTGCCCGAGGGAACGTGGATTCGGTGCGTGCGTGCCGACAGCGGGTTCTTCGATGAGGCGTTAGTGACGTTTTTGGAAATGCGCAAATTAACCTACATTGTGGTGGCGCGCATGACCTCCACGATCAAATACCATTGCGTGGGAATCCAGAACTGGAAAGCCATCGATGAAAATCATGCCGTGGGGGAGTTTAGAGCCCAACTCTTTGGCTGGTCCACTGCCCGGCGATTCGTGGTGCTGCGGGAGCGGATCAGGGAAGACAAGGAGGCTCTGGGTCGCAAGCTCATTGATGTGCCCGGTTACACCTTTCGAGTGTGCGTCACCAACCGAAGTGAAGGCGCGCTGGAACTGTGGAGGGACTACAACGGAAGGGCCACCATCGAGCAGCGGATCGAGGAGCTGAAGAATGATCTGGCTGCCAACGGTTTTTGCCTGAAATCGTTTTTCGCCACCGAGTCGGCGTTTCTGGCGGTGCTCTTCACATTCAACCTGCTGAGTCTTTACCAGCATCAGACCACTCCAACCCAGCCATACCGCCAGCCAGGAACATTGCGGACGACGGTTTTTCTGGCGGGAGCCCTCTTGGGAACGATGGGGCGTGATGTGGTGGTGAGGCTCTCGGCGGCCTGGGGTGGACTGGCTAAACACAAGCCGTTGATAGAAACCACGTTGAACTGGTTGAAAAGCGCGTCGCCGAAGTTGGTGCCACCGGAAGCCCGGCAAGCTTTCGGAGGGGGCGGAATATGACCGGAGGGGTTAGCGGTTCCCTAAAAAAACCGACCTAACTTCGGAGTTCGGGTTTAATCCACTTCGCGCCTTCGCCGCTTCGCGTGACATCCCTTTCCAGCACTCCGAGCCCGTTACAAAACGGCCCTCAGGCTGTAGTCGCGCCCGGCCCCGCTCCGGCTTAGATTCAGGCCAGTGAGAAAAAGCATGGCCACAGGCCGCCTTTTCTTGTAAATTATCTTGCGTTAACAACGCATGGACGAACAACCGCCCAATTACCACGGTGAGTTTTTAAAAAGCCCGCACCATGTCTGGCTGGGATTGGTGACGCTGGGGGCTGGCTTTTTGAGTGCGAGCGCGCTGGGATTGATCGCCGGGGCCACCATTTACGCCCTGGGATGGATTTACCTGCCGGAGATGCCCTTCTTCAAGGGGTGGGTGAACCGCCGCGACGAACAGCAAAAACGCGCCGAGGCCATGGCCCAGATTGCCGTCTTTGTTCAAAAGCGCGAGGCGTTGCTGGGTGCGCTAGGCCAATCCGGACGGGAACGCTACAATGCGCTCGCCGGGGTGTGCCGAGACATCGAGGAGGCCAGCGCGGATAATCCCCTATCCAGCGATCCCAACACCGATCCGCGCCTGCGCAAGCTCGATGAATTGATGTGGACCTATCTGCGGCTGCTGTGCATCGAGGAATCCCTGGAGCGTTTTCTGGAAACCGAACGTCGTGACGACGTGCCCGCACTGGTCACCGCGGCCGAGGCGGAGGCCAAAACCCTATGCGCCGAGGTCGATGCCCTCAAGGCCAAGGGTGGCGGTCCGGCCGTGGACTCGCGCCAGCGTCTGCTTGAATCCCGGATGGAACGTCTCGAAGTCCTGCACAAGCGTCTGCAACGGGTGCAACAGGCTCACGAAAATCTCGATCTCGCCGTTTCCGAACAGGAGCGTCTGGACCAGCAGATCAAGCTCATTCGCGCCGACGCCGTGGCCACCCGGAACGCCGAGAGCCTGACCGCGCGCATTGATGCCACGGTGGAGCACCTGGACCAGACCAACAAGTGGCTGACCGAGCTGGACGAGTTCAAGGATCTGGCCGGGGACATGCCCGCCACGGATGTGCGAATTGGCTACCAGACCGTGGTGCCGCCGGTGATCGCAAAACCCATTCCAAATGCCGCCAGCGCGCGTTCGCGCACGGCGCAAGGCGGACGCTGATGGAGGATCGAGTTCGCAAAGGGCAACAAAGCACGAAACCATGACACAGGAAAATTCCGCAAAGACCGTCGCGCCAGTCAAGATTGAACCCGCGCCGACAGCCATTGCTCCCACGCGGCTGCCGTTGCGGGGCTGGGCTCTCGAACTGGCCCGACGCTGGAACGCCGGGACTTATTCCCTCTTCGTGCTGCATGGGAACATCTATGATGTGTTTCCCGTTCAGGATGGCAATGGCCCCACCTATGTCCCGCTGAAGACTTTTCTGGCGCGACGGATATTTCCCGAGCGCGAGTTTCTTTTATTCTACGATATCGGTGACGGGTTGACGTTCGGCTCTGCCGCGATGCAGAAGCGCTTTTTCGCGTGGCTGGAAATCTATGACCAGGTGGAGAATACGAGCTTTCGGTCGCAGGGACCGCCGCGCGAGTTCATCAAGCTGGCCCCGGTGCTGCGCCGGTTTTTCATGCGCATGGCCGAGGAAAAGGACGGCGGCGTCACGCTGGTGATCGATTTTGCGGAGAAAATCATCCCGTCGGCCACGGACGCCTATGCGAGCAACGACGAACGCATGGCGCTGGTCACGCTGCTCAAATGGGCGGCATCCCCGGAGATGCGCCGGCTGGACGTGGGGGTGTTCCTGGTGGCCGAATCCGCCGGAAAACTCAACGCCGACCTGCTTCAAAATCCGCATGTGGCCCAGATCGACATCGACATGCCGGACGCCGAGGAGCGCACGGGATTCCTCCAATCTGACACGATCAAGGGGTTGGTCGATGGCAAGCCAGCGGCGGAATGGTCGGACTACACGCTGGAGGAACTGGCCGTGCAGTTGTCCGGCTTGAACCTGCTGCGAATCGAACATTTGCTGGCCGAAGCGGTGCGCAACGGCGTGCGGGTTACCTCCGCTCAGGTGGCGTCGGGCAAAAAGCGGCTGATCGAGGAATTCTGCCAGGGATTGGTGCGGTTCAAGAATCCCAAGCCCGGCATTAATCTGGATTCCGTGGCCACGCACGCGGCGGCGAAGATTAAGTTGCGCGAGTTGGCATGGCTGATCAAAAACGGCAAACGCGAGGTGCTCGAACGCGGCGCGCTGCTGCCCGGACGCGTGGGTGTGGGCAAGTCGTTCATTGTGGATTGTTTTGCGGCGGAATGCGGGTTGCCGGTGATGGAATTGGGCGAGTTTCGCTCCAAATGGGTGGGCGATACGGAGCTCCAGCAAATGCGCATCCTCATGACCATCCGCGCGCTGGGGCCTGTCATTGTGGTGGTGGACGAGGCGGACGCGGTGTTCGGCACCCGCGAGGGAGGCAGCGACGACAGCGGCATTTCGGGGCGGGTCTTCGCCACGTTCGCGGCGCACATCGGCGATTCCTCGCTGCGGGGCCGCGAGCTGTGGATCGCCATGACTTCGCGCCCGGACCTGCTGGCCATCGACATGAAACGCCAGGGTCGTTTCGGCTTGAGCATCCCGCTGTTTCCCGCGCAAACGCCGGACGAGGTGCTGGAACTATTCTCCACGGTGGCGCGTTCCCGAAAAATCGCCCTGTCCGATCCGGTGAAGGATTTCATACGCGCGCAACTGGGCACCCGCCCGCTGACCGGCTCGGACACGGAAGCGGTGCTCGTCCGCGCGCAGGAACGCGCCGTTCTCGCAAAGCGGGACACGGACGTGCAATTGGAGGACTTTGAAGCGGCCGCCGGATCGTTCATCGATCCACTGGACCCGAATCTTCTGGCGCTTCAGGAACTGGCCGCGGTTCTGTCGTGCTCGGACCGGCGCTATCTGCCCGAGAAATATCGGGAGGCGGACCGCGAGGCCATGACCACGGCGTTCATGAACTTAAAGGTTCTGCTCGGCCGGCGGTGACGCACTGGCGTCAAATGGATTAGCCTCAGCGCTGGAAATCGAGCTCGGGAGGTTGTAGAGCGCGCCGGTCACATACACCCAGCCCACGATAAAATGGAGGATGTAAGCGGCGAGAAAGCCGATGATCTCGAGGGTGCGCGTCTCATACAGAATCAGGCTGACACAGACCCAAAGCGATCCGGGCATCAACGCCATCATGGCCAGTCGCCACGCGCCGGACATGGAAAGTTTTCGGTCCAGAATGAATGCCCCCAGGCGCACCACCGGCGCATAGACCAGGCTCATGATCATCCAGCACACCAGCAGTGCCACACCCACCGCCACGCCAATGCCCGCAAGAAGGAAGGGCTTATGCGCGCCCCACCAGGGCTCGAGATATGGCCGGTTCACGGGAAAACTCCATTCCCTTGGATACGATGCGGCGAAGACACCGAAAATTGAAGAGGCCAGAATCTCCTTGCGGTTGAAGACAAACACCCAATCCCCCACCTCCGCGTCCGGCATCGAAACGTCCAGATCCACGGCAATGCTCACATGGGCGGAGGCCGCCAAACGCACAGGGAAATGACCCTTCCACTCCAGGACGCCCCGATTTAACGCGCCCTGTTCGGGCAGTTGCCGGATGGCCTCTCCGATCACCGGGGACCATGCCGTGGCAAAAAACCAGATGCACACCCCGCCGCTGATTGCGGCAAACAGAATCTGCATCAGGTAAATGCGCGCGAGATGAGCCCGCGCAAAACGCGCCACGCCCCCGAAGGTCAGCGGCTGCCAGGCCTGCGGTTCGTCGGGCTTGGGCGCGACATTCGATGAGGCCGGGGAATGAGATTCCGGGGCTTTTTCAACAGGCACAAATGGATTTTCCGATGTCATGAAACTACAAGACGCGTTTCGGTCGCGCCATTTCTCACTGCTGCATCTGTTGCATCTCTTGCATAAGGGACGCGTTCGACGCCATACCCATTCCCGGCGATCCAGGTTCGCCAATCTGCCACCCGCCAATTCATATCGATTTCGACAATCCATCCTAACCCCAATCCCGTTTCATTCAACCAGATAGAAGAGTCAGGGAGAAAAAGTCGTCCGGGCCGCACTGTGCCGGAGACGTGTTTTTCAAAGTGCGGTTTGCCACTTTTGCCTTCCTGCAACCCCGCTTGACGAATCCGCCGTCTCCGTGCGAGTTTGAACCCGCTTGGCGCAGAACCGTCCAAACGCGGATGGCGCCGCTTTGATCGAACGCGCATTGAAATCTCCCGCTGTGCAGGATTTGCTGCGGCGCATGGAGAATGGGGGACTTTTGTCCCTGGGCGGAGTCAGCACGGGAGCCCAGCCGTTTTTGTGCGCCGTGTTGCGTCACCAATTTCCGGACCGCGCCATCATGGCCGTGACCACCGGCCGCAAGACCCAGGAAATCCTCCAGCAGGACGTTGAAAACTGGCTCCGGTTTCTCGATTCGTCCCCTGCAGAAGTCACCGCCGCGAACGCCGCTTCCTCACACGCCGCCTTTTTTTATCCCGCGTGGGAAAACCTGCCGCATGAAGGCAAGCTGCCCCACATCGATGTCATCAGCGACCGCCTCAACACACTCACGGCATTGTTGAGTCTTCAATCCCCTGTGGATTTGACCGCGCCATCGACATCCGCGCCCGTGATCGTCACCACGATTTCCGCCCTGATGCAGAGTACGTTTTCACCCGGGGCCTTGCGTGATCGCACCCGGGCCGTCGCGCGCGCGGAACACATCGAGCCGGGGACACTGGCGGTCTGGCTCGAGGAACAGGGTTATGAGCCGGAGGCCAAGGTCACCCAGCCGGGCGAATTTTCCCTGCGCGGGGGCATTCTGGATATTTATCCCATCACGGCCGCGCAACCCGTGCGCCTCGAATTCTTCGGGGACGAATTGGAATCCCTGCGCTGGTTCGATCCCTCCACGCAGATGTCCATTGGGCCTCTTGAACAAATCCTCCTCCCGCCCGGCGGCGAACTGGGCCTGCTGCGCCAGGTGGAAATCCAGGCCCGCGAACAGGGGCGTCCCATCGAGGGCCTTGGTGCGTTCACGGACTACCTGCCCGCGAATTCGATTATTCTGTTGCTCGAACCGGATTTGCTGGAGGAACAGGCCGCGCTGTACGAGGCCCAGATTCCGGTGAAGGATGCTTTTTACATTCCCTGGAGCCAGACGCGCGAACGCTTCGAGGCCAATGGATCGACCGCGGTTGAATTGAGCGAACTGGCTATGGAAAACGAGGACATGGCCATGACCAGCCTCGATGCCTATCGACCCATGGATGTGCAAGCGCCGGATCCGCAAGTGGCCGAGGCGCAGCGCCTCGAATTCTTCGCGCAACTTCATCGGTGGAGCCGCCAGGGGTATGCGGTGCGCGTCTTCTGCAACAATGCCGGAGAACTGCAGCGCTTCAAGGAAGTCTGGGCGGAATGCGGTCTGGGCAACCCCGAGTCGTCGCCCGAGATGGAACCCATGGAGACGTTCATTGGAACGCTCTCCCGGGGTTTTCTGCTTGACGACACCCGGCTGGTGGTGGTGACGGATGCCGAGGTGTTCGGACGCTACCGGGTACCCTCGGCCCGGAGGCTCAAGTCGCCGCAGGCCCGGGTCACCCGATCCGCCCTGGAAATCGATTTTACAGAACTCGAGGAAGGCGACTATGTCGTGCATTTGCAGCATGGCATTGGGCGGTATTGCGGCCTACAGGTCATGCCCTTCAACGCCACGCGGCGGCGCGGTGAGGATGTCAACCTCCGCAAGGAACCGGGCCAGGGCCAGGAATGCCTGGTAATCGAATACGCCGCGAGCAGCCCCGATCAGGAGCCGCCCAAGCTCTATGTCCCGGTGACGGAAGCCCACCTCGTCGGCAAATACGTGGGCGCGGGCAAGGTCCGTCCGCCGCTGAACACGCTCGGGGGCGCGCGTTGGGCCAAGGCCCGGGCTCAGGCCGAGCACGCCGTTCGCGATCTGGCCTCGGAGCTTCTCTCCATTCAAGCGGCGCGCGCCGCGCAAATGGGCCATTCATTTCCTCCCGACACCCCCTGGCAGCGGGAATTCGAAAGCTCCTTTCTCTACGAGGAAACCCCCGGCCAGCACAAAGCCATTCTCGATGCCAAGACCGACATGGAGAATCCCAAGCCGATGGACCGGCTCAT
Organism: Verrucomicrobiia bacterium; assembly: GCA_963664225.1. Taxonomy (GTDB): domain Bacteria; phylum Verrucomicrobiota; class Verrucomicrobiia; order Limisphaerales; family UBA1319. Next base: position 3,225,094 of record OY760937.1, on the reverse strand, counting down.
CTGCGGCGATGTCGGTTTCGGCAAAACGGAGGTGGCCCTGCGCGCCGTGTTCAAGGCCGTGATGAGTGGAAAACAAGCCGCGGTGCTGGTTCCCACCACGGTTCTCGCGCAACAACATTTCAACACCTTTCGCGAGCGCATGGCCGATTACCCGGTGCGCATCGAACTGCTCTCCCGCTATCGCAGCCGCGCCCAGCAAAAGCGCGCGGTCCAGGACCTGGCCAGCGGCGCGGTGGACGTGGTCATCGGCACACACCGACTCATTCAGGACGACATCACTTTCAAGGACCTCGGATTGGTGGTGATCGACGAGGAACAGCGCTTCGGCGTGCTCCACAAGGAACGTTTCAAGCGTCTGCGCCATCTCGTGGATGTGTTGACCCTGAGCGCGACGCCCATTCCGCGCACGCTCTATCTGGCCCTGACCGGAGCGCGTGACATGAGCACCATCGAGACGCCGCCGCATGACCGCCTCCCGGTGGAAACCCAGGTCATTGCCTACGACGAGCGCGTGATTCGGGACGCCATCCTGCGCGAGATCAACCGCCAGGGTCAGGTCTTTTTCCTGCACAATCGAGTCGCCACCATCGGCATTGTTGCCGACCGCATTCGCGCGCTGGTTCCGCAGGCGCGACTGGTTGTGGGCCACGGCCAGATGGAAAGCGACGAACTTGAGGACATCATGTCCCAGTTCATCAATGGCCAGGCTGATGTGCTCGTCTCCACCACGATCATCGAGAGCGGCCTGGATATTCCCAACGCAAACACCATCATCATCGACCGCGCCGACCGCTTCGGCCTGAGCGACCTTTACCAATTGCGCGGGCGCGTGGGCCGCTATAAACATCAGGCCTACGCTTACCTGCTCCTGCCCCGACATGCCGGATTGCTCTCGGACGCCCGGAAACGCCTCAGCGCCATCAAGCAATACTCGAGCCTGGGCAGCGGATTTAAGATCGCCATGCGCGACCTGGAAATTCGCGGCGCGGGCAACCTCCTGGGCCCCCAGCAAAGCGGTCACATCACCGCCGTGGGCTTCGAGCTCTATTGCCAGCTTCTCAAGCAAAGCGTCAGCGCCCTGAAAGGCGAGCCGGTCAAGAAACGAATCGATGTCTCCGTTCGCATCGATTTCATCCACCTCCAACCGGGCATCCCGGCTCTGGAAGAAGCTGAGAAACCGGCTGTTCAGTCCAAAGACCAAATCTCGATTCCGCGCGAGGTGGCCACCTGGCATTCCGAACCCTCCGCCCGCGCCATCGACACTCCGGTGCCCGTCCGCCATGCGGCGGCATTCGTGCCGTATGACTACGTGCCCGACGACCGCCAGCGCGTGGAAATCTATCGCAAACTCGCCCAGGCCAACGATCAGGAATCCCTGTCCGCCCTCAAAAACGAGTGCCGTGATCGTTTCGGTCCATTGCCCGAATCGCTGGAACTGCTGCTGAGCATTGCCGAACTTAAAATCCTGGCCGCCGGGAAGGGCGTTTCTGAAATTGAAACGCGCCTCGATAAATTGATGCTCAAGCGCAACAAGGATTACATCATGATGTCCGGAAAATTTCCGCGCATGACCAAGAAAACCGCCTCTGCGCGCCTAAAAGAGATCAAAAAGCTCCTGCTGGCGCTCTGAATCGGAAGGAATTCAAGCATGGATGTTTTTGCGAACCAACATCCCTTTTTATCCTGTGCATCCTGTGCATCCTGTCCATCCATGTGAATTTCATGCACCCGCTTCCTTCCTTGCCCAATCCCGGAACCTGTGGCATTAATAATCCGCAATAACAAACTCCATCATGTCTATGAAACACCTTGCTTCGATCGCGGGCGCATTGCTGCTTGCCGGTGGCGCAGTTCTCGCCGCGGATAATTCAAACCCCTTCATCGGGCGCTGGGCCCTGACCATCCCGGGCGGCGGCGCCGGCTGGCTGGGCGTCACCCAGGAAAAAGGCTGGTACGATGCCGGCGTTCTCTGGGGCGGCGGCAGCGTGGAACCCGCCTCCAGTGTCGTCTTCGATCGTGACGCCATTTACGTTTCCCGCACCCGGCAGGTGCAGCGCAAAGATGAAAGCGGCAAAGTGGTCCGCACCCAGCAATTCACCGATTTGATCACCGGAAAAGTCGATGGTGACCAAATCAATCTCGTTATCCTCCACCTCAACGAAAACGGCGAAGGCATCACCCGGGAGGAATTCACCGGCAAACGGATTCCGGCCGTTCCGCCCGCTCCGGACCTGAATAATGTGAAATTCGGCGACCCGATTAAGTTATTTAACGATAAAGACCTTTCAGGTTGGAAGTTAACCGATGAAAATCAGGCCAATGGATGGAGCGTCAAAGACGGCATTTTGATCAACGATCCCGCCCAGGAAGAGGGTAAACCCCACAAAAACTACGGCAATTTGCGCACGGAAAAGGAATTTGAGGATTTCCAGCTCAATATCGAGGCCCGAGTTCCCAAGAACGGCAACAGCGGCATTTACCTGCGCGGCATCTATGAGTGCCAGGTGGCCGATACTTACGGCCATGCGGTCGATTCCCATAATATGGGCGCCATTTACAGCCGTTTAACCCCCACTGAGGCGGCTGAAAAGCCCGCAGGCGAGCGGCAGACCGTGCAAATCACCCTCTGCGACCGTCATGCCACGGTGATCCTGAACGGCAAAAAAATCATCGATAACCAACCCCTCCTGGGCTGCACAGGCGGCGCCCTCTGGTCTGATGAGTTCAAGCCGGGTCCAATTTATTTGCAGGGAGATCACGCTGGAATTGAATATCGGAACATTGTTCTTCGTCCGATTTTGAAATAAGCGAATTAGTATCGCATATAAAAAAAACCCATCCTCAGATGCGGCGCTGGAAACGGCGCCGCTTTTGCGTACCCCTACAGCTTCAAAATCCCGCATTTTGCCGATCGAAAAGCTGGCAAAAGGCATGAAATCGGGATGTGGTTTCATCTGTATTGGGAAAAGACCAAAAAAGGCCGCGCGCTTCGCCGTCCGCCCGTCCTTCAAAACAGTTGCCATGTTTTCCAGCCCCTGCTTGAATCCGGCTGTGACTCCCATTGCAGCCATCTTGAAACGCATCTTGCCCGTCGCTTTTGGTGTGCTCTCTCTTCTGGCCATTTTTCCACCTGCAACATTTGCCGCCGACGCTCCGCTGGTCTCCTTGGTCATCCGTGCCGATACCGCGAAGCCCATCCAGCATGGCCTGAGCAAGCTCAAGGAAGCCCTACAGGCGAAAGGGGTATCGCTGGCGGAAGCCGCCTCGTTCCAACGCGCCAATGGCCGATTCGTGGTCATCGCCAGCCTCACATCGGACATCGGAGAAACGGCGACCCTCCTGACCGAATTGAAGCTCCCGTTTCCAAAGACACCGGAGTCGCTATTAATCCGCAAGTTCAGCCGGAACGACCAAACCGTCCTCCTGATCGTCGGGGCCGACCCACGCGGGTTAATGTATGCGCTGCTGGACGTCGCAGACCGGGTTGGCTGGGCGGCGTCGGCGGAGCAACCGTTTAGCGAGGTCCGGGACGTGGAGGAAAAGCCCTGCGCGTCCGAGCGGGCGCTCTCCATCTACACCTTTAACCGGGCGTATTGGGAAAGCCGGTTTTTCGACGAAGCCTACTGGGCGCGGTATCTCAATGTGCTGGCGCAAAACCGGTTCAATTCGCTGGTGGTGATTTTCGGTTATGAAAACGGCGGCTTTCTGGCGCCGTGCTACCCTTACTTCTTCGACGTGGAAGGATTCCCCGGCGTGCGGATGGTGGGCCTGACGCCGGAACAGCAACAGCGCAACCTCGGGGCGCTGAACCGGCTCATCCAGATGGCGCACGACCGCGGCGTGAAGTTCACCGTGGGGATTTGGGACCACATCTATCGCGGCGGTGTGCAGGGCGGTGGCATTCCCGGAGCGGATGCAGCCACCAGACAGCCCACGCCCGGCCTGGTTTGGGGCGTAACGGCGGAGAATCTCGTCCCTTATACCCAGGCCGCGCTCGCCCGGTTTGTGAAGCAGGTCCCGGCGCTCGATGCCATTCAATTCCGCATGCATGACGAATCCGGCCTGAAAGCCGGCGAGCAGGAGGTTTTTTGGCGCGACGTGTTCCAGATGATGAAAAAAGAGGCTCCAAACCTGCGACTCGATTTGCGGGCCAAGGGGCTGCCCGACTCAGTCATCGAGAGCGCCCTGGCGGTGGGTGTGCCGTTTCGCATCACCACCAAGTATTGGATGGAACAAATGGGGCTGCCGTTTCATCCCACCCACGTCAACCGCGAGAACCAGTTTGACCGCCGCCACTCTTACGCGGACATGCTGCGTTACCCGCAACGCTACCAGATGCTGTGGCGCCTGTGGAACGGCGGCACCGCGCGCGTGTTGTTGTGGGGGGATCCCGATTACGCGCGCCGTTTTGTCGAAAGCACCCGCCTCTACGACGGCGCCGGTTTCGAGGTGAACGAACCGCTCTGCACCAAGATGGAGGCCCAGCCGCACGACGCAAAACCGTTCGACTTGCTGACGCCGCCGCACCGTTACTACCAATACGAGTTCGAGCGCTACTGGCACTTCTTCCAGGTGTTCGGCCGGTTGGGCTACAACCCCGACTCACCGTCGGAAATCTGGCAGCGGGAGTTCGAAAGGCGCTTTGGCCAGGCATCCGCCCCCTTCATCGAGCAAGGTCTGCACCAGGCCAGCAAGGTGCTGCCCCGCATTGTCGCTTCGTGCTACCCGTATGGTAGCTTCCCCATGACCCGCGGTTGGGCGGAGAAACAGCGGCTCGGCGACCTGCCTGCCTACGCGCGCGCCGAGGGCAGTGACATTCAGCAGTTCGCCAGCTTCGACGAGGAGGCGCAATTGCTCCTCGATGGCGGTGAAACGGCGAAGATACGGCCCGGCGCGAACAGCCGTTGGTTCGCGCAGACCGCGGCCGAAATCACCTCCGCAGTGGCCGGGGCCGGGCAACACAAGGACGCCCGCGGTGGCAGGGAACTCGAGTCCACGCTCACGGATCTTAAGATTCTTGCCAACCTGGCGCTCTATCACTCGCGCAGAATCACCGCCGCCGTCAACTTCCGCCTGTTCGAGCGGAGCAAGGACGCGAAGGCTCTCGATGAAGCGATCGCGGAGGAGCGGAACGCCATCGAAGCGTGGCGGCAACTCGTGGCGGCCGCGGGAGACTTTTACACCAATGACCTCATGATGGGCGTGCGCGGCGCCGACCTTTGCGGACATTGGAAGGATGAGCTGGCGGCGCTCGAAAAGGGCCTGGCCACTTTGGATCGAATGCGGCGCGATTTGAAGCCCAATCCCGCAGCCAGGTCCGCGCCTCGCTTTCAGCCTTCCACCATCGCGGGTGACGGGACGCCGCCTCAGGTATTGCACCAGCCCGTCCTTGCCGCCCCGGCCGGCATGCCACTCACCATTACCGCCGAAGTGCGCGATCCAGCCGGGGTCAAGTGGGTGCGTCTCCGTTTTCGCAGCGTCAACCAGCATCAGGACTACCGCACCGTGTCCATGCTTCCCACTGGTGTGGAAGGCCGGTATCAAGCGGTCATCCCCCTGGCTGATCTCCCTCCGACCTGGGACATCATGTATTTCATCGAGGCGATGGACAACGATGGCAACGGCGGCATCCATCCCGACCTGAACCAGGAGACGCCTTACGTAGTGGTGAAGCTGCAGCGCTGATAAAACGCAGAACCCGATTTATGAACCGACGAAAATTCCTCTCAACGGCAGCAGCCGCAGGGCTGGCCTCGCCACTGGTTTCCCTGTCCTCGCGCGGGGCGGATAGTGCGGGCCGCGTCCGCCTGCAGGACGTCGAAGCGAGGCAGGCCAGGCTTCTCGAAATCCTTCGTCAGCCTGTGCTGAAAAAGGAGCTGTTCACCAGCCCCGTCATCATTCAAAGCGTCGAACTGCTCCGGTCGGAAAACAGCTACCTGTGCCGCGTCCGGTCGGCTGACGGCGCTGAGGGCATTTCGGTCGCGCACAGCGGCATGAGCCTGCTCTATCCGATATTTCTTCAGAACCTGCGCCCATTTTTCCTGGGCAAGGATGCCCGCGAATTGGATCTGATTCTGGAGAAGGTTTACATCTACGGGTTCAACTTCCGCTACAATGGAATCTCCCTCGGGCTGCCGCTGGCGACCCTCGAGTTCGCCATTCTCGATATGCTCGGGCGCATGGCCGGACGATCGCTCGGCCAGTTGATCGGTCAGATTCATCATCCGGAAGTCGCCGTCTATGTGGCGACCGAATGGCGGGAGCGCCCCCTGGAGGAAACCTTCGATCGGATCAGGAAGGCCGTGGCGGAATACGACGCCAAGGCACTCAAGATCAAGGTGGGCTGCCTGATGTTCATGACCACCGACATGCGCGCCACGGGTCCCGTGGGAAAGAGCGAACGTTTGATCCCCCTGCTCCGGGAGACTTTCGGGAGCGACATGGCGCTCTATGCCGACGCGAATGGCTATTATGAGGTGGACGAGGCGATCCGTGTGGGCAAGCTGCTCGAGGAAAACAAGTATGCCTATTTTGAAGAGCCTGTGATGTACGATGACTTCGAAGCCATCAAGAAGGTGGCCGACGCCCTGACCATTCCGATCGCCAACGGCGAGCAGGACCAGGGCTTTGTCAACTTCCGCTGGCTGATCGCCAATGACGCCATCGAGATTGTGCAGCCGGACAGCTACTACTTCGGCGGCCTCATCCGATCCGTGAAGGTCGGGCGCATGGCGGCGGCGTTCGGCAAATCGATCGTCCCACACATGTCCGGAGGCGGCCTGGGCTTCCTGTACAACAGTCACCTCGTCTCCGTGCTGCCCAATGCCGGTGCCCATCATGAGTTCAAGGGGCTGGGCACCAACGTGCCTTTTGAGTGCAAGACCTCGCCGCTGAAGATCGTGGGCGGAAAGATCAAGGTGCCGACCGGCCCCGGACTGGGCGTGGAAATCGATCCTGAATTCATTAAGAAACACCGACCGGTGACGGCGTAAACACATATGAATCGTCGAAGCTTCTTGAAAACCGTCAGTGTCGCTGGCGCAACAGTCGCCCTGGGAGAACTGTCGTGGACCCGGCTCAGCGGCGCGGAAATGATCGCCGCAGCCGCGCCCACACCGGGTTGGGTGGACAAGCCCATGCGCTGGGCACAGCTGACCCTCGTCGAAGATGACCCGGGCAAGTTCGACATCCAGTTCTGGCTCGACTATTTCAAGCGAACCCGCTCCGACGCCGTCTGCCTCAGCGCGGGCGGATGTGTCGCCTATTATCCAACAAAGGTGCCGTTCCATCATCGCAGCGCATGGCTGGGCGACCGCGACGTTTTTGGCGATCTCGTCGCCGGCTGCCGGAAGCTGGGCATGGTTGTCATCGCCCGCACCGACCCCCACGCGACCTACAACGAGGTGCAGGCGGCCCACCCGGATTGGATCGCGGTGGACGCGGCGGGCAGGCCACGCCGGCACTGGGCCTCTCCAGAGATGTGGGTGACCTGCGGACTCGGCCCCTACAACTTCGAGTTCATGACCGATGTGCATAAGGAGATCATGTCCCGCTACCGCGTGGACGCCATATTCATCAACCGCTGGGACGGCTCCGGGATGTGCTATTGCGAGCATTGCCAGAAGAACTTCCAAACCGCATCGGGGCACAAGCTGCCCCGCACCAGTGATCCACAGGATCCAGCGCGGCGGGCCTACATTCTCTGGAACCAGCAAAGGCTCTTTGACTTGTGGCGCCTGTGGGACTCCGAGGTCCGCAAAATCAATCCCGACTCGTGCGTCATCCCGAACACCGGCGGCGGCGCGACCAGTGCGCTCGACATGCAACGCATCGGCGAAATCGCACCCACCCTGATTGCGGACCGACAGGCCCGCCGGGGTCTCGCGGCCCCGTGGCTCAACGGTAAAAACGGGAAGGAATTCCGCGCCACCATGGGCCGCAAACCCATCGTCGGCATCTTCAGCGTGGGCGTCGAGGAACCCTACCGCTGGAAGGATAGCGTGCAGAACGAAGCGGAGATTCGTCTCTGGGTGGCGGACGGTGTCGCCAATGACCTGCGCCCGTGGTTCACCAAGTTTTCCGGCGTTCTCCATGACGAACGCTGGCTGAAACCGGTGGAGGATCTTTACCGCCGCTACGCCCGCTGGGAGAAATACCTGCGCAACGAGCGTCCCCTCGCGCGCGTCGGCCTCGTTTATTCGCAGCAAACCGCATGGTTTCACGGTGGCCGTGCCGAGGATCACGCGCTGGGCTGGTATCAGGCGCTCATCGAGTCGCGCATACCGTTCGAAATGGTGCATGACCGGTTGCTCAACCAGGCGCACATCAGCCCGTTCAAGACGCTCATTCTGCCGGACATTGCCGCCCTTTCCGAATCGCAATGCGCGCAGCTCCACGCGTTTGTTGAACGGGGCGGCGGCCTCATCGCCACCTATGAAACGAGCCTTTACGACGAATGGGGGGTGAAGCGAAAAGACTTCGGCCTGGCCGACCTCTTTGGAGTCAACTTCAAAGGCAGTATCACTGGCCCGATGCAGAATTCCTATCTGCGGCTCGAATCCGATCCCGCGACGGGCCGGCGCCATCCGCTTCTGGCCGGGTTGGAGGACGCTACCCGTATCATCAATGGCGTGCGCTGCGTCGAGGTCCAGGCCGCCCGGCCCTTTCCAAATCCCCCGCTCACGCTGATCCCCTCGTACCCCGACCTCCCGATGGAGCAGGTCTATCCGCGCGTGCTCAAGACCGACGTGCCGCAAGTCTATCTCCGTGAGCTGGGCGCAGGGCGGGTGGCCTATTTTCCGTGGGATATCGACCGCACGTTTTGGGAAGTCCTTTCGGTGGATCACTTAAAGCTCCTTCGCAACGCAGTGACCTGGGCCACGAACGAACCGCCCCCCGTCACCGTCACCGGCCCCGGTGTCCTGGACGTCACCCTGTGGCGGCAAAAGAACTCCCTCACCGTTCATCTGGTCAACCTCACAAACCCGATGATGATGAAGGGACCGGTGCGCGAACTCATTCCCATCGGCGAACAGAAGGTCCGCGTGCGTCTGCCCGACGGAACGCGGGCCAAAAAGGTCCAGCTTCTGGCCGCCGGGAAAAGTGTTCGTGCCGGGCACTCTGGCGAATACCTGTGCGTCACGGTGCCGGCCATTCTGGACCATGAGGTCGTGGCCATTGACCTGTGAACCGTTCGCCGCGATTTCATTGAACCTTTATCACCTGAAAACAAAGTATGAAACCACTGTATCTGGCCCTCACCGCCTGGCTGGGTGTCCTTCCCGTTCTGTTCGCCGCCGATCCTGCGCCGGGCGATAGCCCCGCCGACCATTTGCCGCCGCACATCCGCCAGGTGACCTGGTTTGGCGAACGGGCCGATTGGTCGCACGACGGACAGCACATCCTGTTCTTGTCGAAAACTTTCGGCGACGCCATGGAGCTTGACCTCGCGACGATGCGGATTCGCAACCGCACCGCCCACTACCCGCACCACGGCTACACACGCGCCCTCTACCTCGCCAACGGCGACATCCTGCTTTCCGGCCCCGAGAATTTTGAACCAAAAAAATCGGGCGACGCGCGGGTGCAGTGCTGGCTTTACGTTCTTGAAAAGACCGGGACGAAACCCGCTGTTCCGCTGGGCACCAAATGCTCGGAAGGCCCGGCAGTCTCCCGCAAACGTCAGCACATCGCATGGACGCACGTCGCCGACGAATATCCGGACGAGATGCCGGCAGGAAGCTCACGCATGCAGGAGGCGGACATCGTTTACAAGGACGGCACGCCCCAACTGGCAAACCAGCGACTCATCATTGACAGCCGCGATCTTCCCTTCAAATGCACACTGGAGACGCAGAACTACCGGCCGCCCGAAGAACGCGAACTGACCTTCAGCGCTTACGGTTACCAAGCCACGGAGGTCGCCGGGATCGACTTGGTGACGAAGAAAGTCATCAATTATTCCAATGCCCTCCGCCAATATGACGAGCCCGAGGGCATTTTCCCGGACGGTGAATACACGCTCGTCGAATGCGACAAACAAAACCTCAAGGGTCCGGGTTGTGTTGACTTGTGGAAGCTCAAACTCGACGGGAGCGGCGCTTATGAACGGCTCACTTATTTCAGCGACTATCCCGGGTACAAGGCGTCGAATCCCGTCGTGAGCGACGATGGCCGGTTCATTGCCTTTCAGATGGCCAACTCGCGCGAGGCCGCTGGTGTCGGCCACGGCATCTTTGTTCTCGACCTGGTGAAGGCGCGCGCCGCACAACAATGAACCCGATGACGCGTCGCCCCTTTCCATAACAGGCCGCCACCGAATCAACCAACCGCGCACGTCCTCTCCCTCGCCCTGACATCTGAACATGGCACGAGCGGGGAGTTGGAGTGAGTTGTTCGACAAAGATCCTCCAGGAAGAATTTTGTCCTGCGCCCCAATTTCAATGCCTGTCAAATATTGGCTTGCAAAGTGGGTGCCGTCGTCTCACATTGAGGGCGCAATACATCCATTTTCGGTGATAGTAATTTAAGTTTGGTTCTTCAGGAAACAACTGCGTTCGCAGTTTGTGACCCTTTCGTTTTTCCATTTCCCGACAATCAATTTCAATTTTCTCATGCAAACTAATCACGTGCGTCTCATCGCCTCCTCCAAGGTCTGGATGGAAGGCGAAGCCGTCAGACAACTCGAACAAACCGCACTGCTGGAGGGAATGGTGCTGGCCGTTGGACTGCCTGACTTGCATCCCGGCAAAGGCCACCCGGTGGGCGCGGCATTTGTGGCGGCGGACCGGATTTATCCCTACCTGATCGGCAACGACATCGGCTGCGGCATGGGTTTCTGGCAGACCGATATCCCTTTGCGCAAAGTCAAACTCGACCGATGGGCCGGACGCTTGAGCGGATTGGAATCCCCCTGGGAAGGGTTGTTGGACCAGTGGCGTCAGGATGAAGGCATCACGGAAACCCCTTTTGACGCGAGCCTGGGCACCATCGGCGGCGGGAACCATTTTGCTGAATTGCAGCGCATCGAATCGGTGGATTCGCCCGGGGTGTGGCAACAATTGGGATTGGACAAGGATCGAATATGTTTGCTGGTGCACAGCGGTTCGCGCGGTTTAGGGGAATCCATTTTGCGCGGCTATGTGGAGAAGCATGCGGCGGCAGGCGTTCCCCTGGATTCCGGGGATGCCCGGACCTATTTGGAACAGCATGATCAGGCGGTGCGTTGGGCGCGAGGCAACCGGTCCCTGATTGCCCGGCGCTGGATGGAGCAGATGGGTGGCGGCCACAAACTGGTTTGCGACAGTTGCCATAACAGCCTGACACTCCGGCGCGAGGGAGACCGGACCTTGTGCGTTCATCGCAAGGGCGCGACCCCTTCCGAAGCTCCGGTGCTGGTCATTGCCGGTTCCCGTGGAACCCTGAGCTATCTGGTGAAGCCGCTGGGCGATGGCGCCGCCCATGGCTGGTCGCTGGCCCATGGGGCTGGACGCAAGTGGACCCGGGGTGATACGCGTGCCCGGGTGCGCGACCGGTTTCGCCCGGAACAGTTGGTGCAAACCGAGTTGGGCAGCCGGGTGATCTGTGAGGATCGCGATTTGCTGTATGAGGAAGCGCCGGTGGCGTATAAGAAGATCGAGACCGTCATTGGCGCGCTGGTGGATGCCGGATTGATCGAGGTGGTGGCCACGCTCTGTCCACTGCTGACCTACAAAGTCCGCCAGCCAAAATATGGGGAGCAATCATGAACGACGCAAAAACCATTCCAGACAAGGAGGCGCAGATCCTGCACCGCATGGAAACTTTGGGGGTGTCGGAATCCGACGTGCGGCAGACGTTTGTGAGATCCAGCGGCCACGGCGGCCAAAACGTGAACAAGACCTCCACCTGCGTCATGTTGACCCACCTGCCGACGGGTCTGCAGGTGAAGTGTCAAACCACCCGCCAGCAGGGATTGAACCGCCTGCTTGCGCGCAGTCTGCTCCTTGATAAAATCGAGGCGATCCGACGCGAACGGGCCGACGCTGCACGCTCTGAAAAGGAGAAACTACGTCGCCAAAAACGTGGCCGCAGCCGCAGCGCCAAGGAGCGCATTCTTGCGAACAAATCCCACAATTCGTTCAAAAAGAAACTCCGCAAACAGGTTTCAGGGGAATGAAGTGGTGGCTGTTACGATGGGCATAAACACATCGGCCCATCCAAGAACAGGCCAAGCATTGAATCACTCCTGAAAATCCTACTCCAAGCGGCTGTTAAGAATTCTTTGCTTCGCGAATCCGCTGAGTCTTGCGGCTCAGCTCCTGGATATTGCGCAGGATTTCCTGCAATTGGTAGGCGAGATCGCCGCTGTTAAAATAATCTCCAATACTCTCGTATTCGACCCCGGCATTCTTAATGGCCATCAGGTTACGGGTCGTCTCGCGCAAAAGAGCGTCCGCAGGCCACTGGAGCAATGGCTTGGGTTCCTCGCGGTCTTCGATCTGGGGAGGCTGAGGTTTGGCGATCTTGACATGGCTTTTGACCACAGGGATCAATTTCTTCCCGAGTAGCGGGGTTATGCCGCGGTTTTTCAGGTGAGCCGCCGCAACCGATGCCGCAGGCTTTACCCCTAATTTCGGAGCCGCTTTCTTTGCAGGGTTCACTGGAGCCATTGTCTTCATAATATTTCCATTTCCAATCCCAACGAAACCGGAATTCATTCCAAAGGCGGGAAAACCGCCGGAGGCACGATCGATCTCAATTAACTGCCACGCTCACAGTAATCCATGATGCCCGGTTTGTAAAGTTAGCCACGGAGGAACCCGGAGGGTGGAGCTATTGCAACCAACTTATTTGCAATAGCTTGAATCGGCTACTGCGGCAGCTTGTCAAAATCGAACGTGCAACAATCCAGCCGCAATACATTGCGGTTGTGCGCCAGATGCGCCCGCAAGGATGGGGTGAGGGAATAGAGGCGTTGCTGGCCCTGTTTCTTCATTTCGAGAAATCCGGCTTCACGCAACACGCGCAAATGTTTGGAGACGTTGTATTGGGAAATGGCCAGCGTCTCGGCGATACCGTTAACGTCAAGCTCGCTTTTAAGCAGCAGGCGCAGGATACGCAGGCGATTGGCCTCGCCCAATGCCTTTAACGCCGCAATGCAATCCATCTGTGCCATGCCCGTTATTGTGCCGATGCGCGAACAACGGACAAGCGGGAAGTTTCGACGCGGAAACTCTCCATGTTCCGATTACTTTGTTCCAGACCCTGCGGACGCGCTGCGGTCCCCAAGCCTGTAAATCCGCACATCCCATGGGCCGAAGGCGTCGGTGAACCGTCCGTCCCTGGAGGTAAGACTGCGGTTTTCTCCCAGGACTTCCACAGGCGTTTCGCCGGTACGGTCCCGTAACTGAAATTCCGCCTCGGTGCGGCCATCCCTCATGCCAACTGCGAATACATAAGTCACCCCATCCAGGCGTCGGATCATTGCGGCAATGGGCACCTCCGCATTGCGCGACTGAACGGTGACCGCCCCCGGCAGTGACGGGCTGTTGAGAACGGGGGCTAGCGAGGTGATTTGATGATTCAGGGCGGTGGCCGCAGCCAGCATTTCGGGATCCTTCAGCAATCCCGCCTCCACGAATTTCGGTTTGAATTCATGCGCAAAATAAATGAGCCCCCGGGAACCGCGAATCAGGGACATCCAGGCCTCGGAACGCAGATTTTGTGGTGTGGGCCTGTGGGTGGTGCTTTCAATCGCCGTGCATTCCAGGCAATTCCAGACGACTTTCGTTCCCCGGCTCCAGCCGTTCAGGCGCTCCACGCCCTGCGGAACATACCAGAGCTTGCCCGCCACCTGGGGGGATTCGTGCGTCACGGGATAAATATCGAACGAAACCAGGTCGCAGCCCTTGATGTATTCGGGGTAATCCTCCGGATGGTTGGTGCGCACGCCCCGTCCGTAATAGCCATCCCACGCCACACCCTGCCCCAGGTTGAGCATCACCGGCCGTGACGGATCGGCCGCACGTATCCGTTGGTAATTGGCGATGATCTTGGAGGGCGGGATGGGCGGTCCATAACCGTGATCCGACCCCAGGGATTGCGCGTTATCCGGCTCATCCCCATGCATCCAGCCGATGATGATGGGATCGTCCAGATGCTTCAGACCCACTTCGTTCTGGTCGCAAATGACTTTCATCCCGTGCTTCTTGAGCGTGGCCAGTTGCTCCTCGGTCGGGCCGTTCCACAAGCCGACGAAAGTGTTGAACCCCGCTTTCAAATACTGGGGCGCGTTGGCCGGGGATTGGAGCCAGACGGCAATCGGGAAAAAGGATGGGGCTGCCGAAGGCCCATTGGACCACTGGGAATAAAGATTCTTTGGCACTTCCAATTGCGGCGTGGCCGAATCGGCGGCGCCAACAGCAAAGGTCCCCATTAAAAAGGCGAAAACAAGGTTTTTCATAAGTCGAAGTTGGAACCGACACGGGTGAACCACGGTCTCAACCGCTGGCGGCTGGAGGAACGGCTTCTTTCGCCCCCGGCAGATTCACCGTTCGCTGGAGCCTGGGCGGATTTCGGCCTTCCACTCAGATTTTGACGGGCAGGGACACGCATACGATGCCATTGGCGCCTGTTTCTCCACTGCCCACATCGAGTATCCCGTGGTGGCCCTCGATGATCTTGCGGCTGACAGTCAACCCCAGGCCGACTCCAACATTGCGGGTTGAGAAGAAGGGTTGCTGGGCGCAGCGCATCGCGTCCGCGGTGAATCCCGGACCGCCATCCCGGACCTCGATCTGGACGAGCTGGCTGTGGCCGTTGGTGCCCCGGTGAATGCGAATGCGGGCCTCGGGAGCTTCCGGGCTGGCCTGAATGGCATTGAGCAAGATTTCCGATAGCGCGTGCCTTAACGCGGCTTTATCCCCGGCCAGAGTGAAGGACTCTCTCTTCTCAAACACCAATTTCGCCTGCCTGGCGCTCTGGTTGTTTTGGGCCACCGCAAAGGCCTCGGAAATGAGCGATTCGAGAGGAATCGACTCCATCTTTTCAAACTTGTCCCGGGACAGATACAACATTTGCCGGGCCAGGCGCCCAATGCGATGAACACTGTCGCCCATGGCAAGGTTGAGGCTGTCGCGAAACTCGGGATCGGACCAACGTTCGTTGAGGAGCTGCTGATGCGTGGAAACGGGCACCAGGGCATTGCCTATTTCGTGGGCCAGATGTTCGGACATGCCGGCCATCAGACGCAGATTGGCCGACTCGATCTCCAGCTCCTTCGTGCGCTCGATCTGCGTGACATCTTCGATCAGCACCAATGCGGCGCTTGGCGAGTTGGCATTGCGCCGGTGGAAAGGACTGATGAGAATCTCGAAAATTTTCTCGCCCCCTTGATTTTGACGATACTTGAACGAAGGGGCGGCCTTGCCGGTTTTGAGCACCTCGAAAACCTTGCTTCCCAGCGTCTGGGGCAATTCGCAAAAGTCCAGCGCCAGCACGTAGCCTTCCCGTTGCGAGAAAAGGGAGCGGGCCATGCGATTGGCATGGAGGATCTCGAGATTGCGGCCCACCACCACACAGCCGCTGGCCAGCTGGCTGAGGATGTCCGTCATCATCTCGTGATTGGCGGAAAGCTGGTCGTAAAGCCAGCTATTCTTGATGGCCAGGCCCAATTGCTCCAGCAAATGAAAAGCCAGCGCCAGCACTTCGTTGGTGAACGGCTCTCCCGTGAGCGGGCTGTCGAACACCGCCACCCCAATGAGCGATTCGCGGTCCAGGATCGGAATCGCCACCTGCGCCCCCAGCAATTCAAACTCCTTTTGCAGTTCCACATCCCGCAGGGCATCCTCGCTTTGACTCTTTAAAATGCGCCCCCTGCGGAACACATAGCCGCCAATGCCCGCCTCAAGGGATAACGCAAAGTGCTGCAGAAATTCGGGCGCAATGCCGATCGCGCACGCCGAAGGCATCTGGCGGTCCTCGCCCGGATCCCCTGTGGGATTAAGCGAGGGGGGCGGCTGGCGCAGGAATATCGCCGCCCGATTCACCCCCATGATCTCCCGCAGCATCAGCAGGAACTGCTTGAGCAGCGCTTCCGAACAGAGGCTGTGGCTTAATACCGCGGAGAAATCCCGCAACACACCCAGCGTGTGGCTCATGCTCTGGGCCGGATCGCTCTCCGCCCGTTCGGGGGCTTTCACCGTCGGAAGGGCGCCGCTCACGGGGGGCGGCGTCGCTGCCCAAAGTCGCTCAAGGATGGCGTTAAAGAGTCGGCCCCTCAGCGGTTTGGTCAGCACCTGATTGACACCTTCGAGATACGCTTCCTCCTCCCAGGTCCACGGCTGGGACTCGGTGAAAATAAAAATCGGGCAGCCGGTGATCGCCCGGCGCAACCTCTGGACCATGTGCAGGGGCTGCATCGAGGATTGGTCGGCGTCCAACACGAAGGCATCGATCAATCCGGGACGTAAAAGCGGCTCCGCCTCCCACACCTCGCCTTTGGCCAGAACACGATAAGCTTGCGGGTCCAGCACCGTCCTTAAGGAGGCGGCAAGCGCGGGGTTTTTCCCCAGGACCAGCAACGTTTTCATGCTTTAGCGGCAACAGCCACATCGGGTTGGATCATTTGCCGACTTGGTAAATCCACATTTACTTTGGTGCCAATGTGCAACTCGCTCTCGATAGTTAATTGTCCTCCATGGAGATGCACGATTTTACGGCAAATGGCAAGCCCCAATCCAAAGCCCCGCGTCTGGCTCCCCAAGTCCTTGGTTGTGAAGTAGGGAGTGATCACTTTCTTTAGATTCTCCGGGCTGATCCCCTCGCCTTGATCGGAAACGCAGAGCCGATACCAATCCCGCGCGGCCTCCGTTTTTCCCAGCCGCAGCACCTGGACTGTGATTCTCGTTCCTTCAGCGGAGGCGTCAATGGCGTTGCTGATCAAATTCCCAATCAGCCGCTGAATCAGCACTTCGTCAATTTCCAATTCGATCCCCGGCTGAGTCTCCGCAGATAGGGCGATCCCCTTTTCCTTCAAGCTCCTTTGCGCCAGCGCCACCGCCGCCTGAACCACTTTGTCCAATGGCACAAGTTGCAGTTGGAGCCTCTGCGTCTTGGAGAAAAACAGCGCCTCGGACACGTAATTGCGGATCGCCTGGGTGTTGCGCATGGCTGAGGGAAGCAAATCCGTGCGCATTTCCTCGGATTGGAAACCCGACTCGGCCAGTTGCAGATAGGTGAATACGGGAGTGAGGAGGTTGTTCAAATCATGGGCGATCCCCCGGGACATCGTGCCCATCAATTCCATTTCCTCACTGAGAAGAATCTGCTTCTTGAGCCGGATCTGGTTGAGCACCAGACCCAGGTTCTTAACCATTTCGACCAGGAGTTTGATGTCCTGGGTGGTATAAGGTTCGCTGGACGTTTTTTCGCCAATCAGCAAAAGGCCGAAAGGCATGCCCTCGGCGGTGAGTGGAAAACAGAATTCCGGATCGTATTCCACGAGCACTTTGCGCGCGTTCCGCTCGACCTCCGTCTCCCCCGGCAGCGCATAGGCGAGTTTATAGGCCAGAAAATCGGCATTGGAGCTCTGGAAAAAGTGGAAAATGGGCGAATTGAGGCTCAGTCCCGGGATTTTATCGTGCAACGCGGGCGGTTCGGCCCGGAACATCGAGAACTCCCGCCTGGCCTCATCCAGGAGAATGATCTGGTAGGTCTTCACCCCCATGGTGTTGACCAACAGACCGTGCAGGTCGGAAATCAGCAGCTCCGAATCGGCGTATAGCGGAATCGTCTGAATAAATCCGCGCACCCGATCCTGATATTCGAAGCGGTCGCCCAAAATCCGGCGTTCCAGCGTCTCCTCACCCTTGCCAAAAAAACGCGGAAACAAAACCGACGTTAACGTTGCTGAAACGAGCAGGACAAACAACCCGCTGAATAAGGAGAACGGTGAGAATTTGGCCGGCGCAATGAGATACATAATCATGAGGCAAAGAAGGCCCAATAAGAAGATGAACATCACCCGCACTAATTGCGCCGCAAACCGGCTCAAGGTCACATGAACGTTCAACATTTGATGTTGAAGCACGCTATACGCCACCACCAGGCCTAAAAAAATCGCTGTCAGGTTTCCCACCGGATAAATCTGGAATCCCAACAACGGGTATTTTGTCTTGCCCAGGACCAGCACCATGTCGTGCATTCCTGACAGGACGAACATGGTGAAAGCCAAAAGCAGGGCACGCAGCCGGTTGCGGTGCATGGGCGCGAGTCTCTTTTGATGGAAATAAAGAACCGGAATCGTGACAATTCCGACGATGAAATAGGCCACCATGAACAAATAGAACGCCGGACCTCCCTTGACGACATAGCCAAACGGCGTTCCATAAATGCTGCGAATATAATAAGGGGTAAAGACACTGACCGCAAAACATGCGGTCACGAAATAAAACGCGCCCAGCACCATCGGTTTTTTGACGCGAGCGATCAGGAAGTAGAGGTGGTAAAATGCGAGGGGCAACATTATGACACTCAGATGCACGAATTGAAGCCATATCCGGCCCGAATGTTCGTTGTGGTTCACATAGGCCTGGTACTTCATGTAGCAGACCAGATTCCACAGCGTCAATGTCCCGCCCCAAAAGGCGTAAACGCGGTTGACGCTCGAACGAAGATTCTGACTGAGGACGAATCCAACCAGCAGCAGATGAAAAATCGCCGCCGTGATCGTGGTGATTACGTAAAAATTCATTCTGCGCCCGGGGTATAACACCCCAGAACCAGGCAGGAATTTTTCCCTCCAAACCCGCTGCTCAGATTCAGGGCATACTTGATTGGATAAGGCCGGCTCACATTGGGCACGTAATCCAGATCGCAACCGGCCGCCGGTTCTGTAAGGTTGATCGTCGCCGGAATAACCTCGTGGAAAAGGCTTAAGGCGCAGATCGCCGTTTCCGCTGCAGCCACCGAACCCATCATGTGGCCGGTGATCGGTTTGGTGGAACTGACCGCCAGGCGATAAGCGTGAGCCCCAAAGAATTTCTTGATCGCCTTCGTTTCGATCGGGTCATTGGTCTTGGTGGCCGTTCCGTGCGCATTGATATATTGTATCTGCTCGCGCTCAAGGCGCGCTTTCTTCATCGCTTTCTCCATCGCCCGCACCGTGCCTACTCCCTCCGGGTGCAGATCCACCGAATGATGCGCCTCGCAACTCCGTCCATGCGCCAGCAATTCCGCGTAAATGCGCGCGCCCCGGGCCAGTGCGTGCGACAGTTCCTCCACCACCAGGAAAACCGAGCCTTCCGCCAGCACGAATCCATCCCGCTGCCGGTTAAAGGGCCGCATGGACCCCTTCGGATTCTCCTTCTGCTCCGTCATCACCCCCAACGAGGAGAAGCAAGCCCACAACTCCGACATGACGTGCGCGTCCGCCCCGCCCGCGATCATCACATCGGCTTCGTCATCCTGGATCATGTCCAATGCGTACCCGATGGCGTCATTGCTCGAACAGCACCCGCTGCATAACGTGATCGCATGGGCATGCAGTCCCAGTTCAAGGGCCACGGCGCTGCTCCCCTCTCCCACAAACCCATTGATGACAAGAATGGGATTCACATTCTTGAGATTGCCCAGAACCCACGGCCTGTGCGCTTTGAACACACTGTCCAACCCGCTGGCCGTTGTGCCTTCCACGACCCCCAGCCGGTCGGCATCGATGGCGGCGATGTCCACGCCGGAATCTTTCACCGCTTTGGCGGCCGCAATAATGGCGTACTTAATGCATTTGTCGTAGCGCCGCGTCTTCTTCGCGTCCAGAAACCAGGTGCAATCGAAATCCCGTATCTCCGCCCCGATCTTGTTCGCAAAAGCCGTTGTATCGAACTGCGTGATCCAATCCGCCGCGCTTTGCCCATCGCGAACGGAACGCCAGAAGGTATCCACATCCTGTCCGTTGGGGGCCACTACGCCGATGCCGGTAATGACCGCGCGCCGGCGGGGTTCGTCTGAACTCAAAGCTCTGGTTGTCACAATTACTAATCCTGTTCCGGGCGAACCATTCCTGAACGATCAGGAATCCTGAATGCAATGCCAGCGCACACAGTTTTAAACCCGGTCTTATGACCGGCATTTATAACCGCTGTCGGCGCATTATCAAACTTAATGTAACGCGCCCCTTGTTGGGGGGAGGGGCCTCCCGCATTATTGCATGTTGAGTCCGGGGATTTAACTCATTGGAAACGAAGCGACCGCGGCATCACGCGCAGCCCCGGCCCGATCGACCGGATCGAGGGGAACAGTCCACCGACCTCAAACCCACTTTTCCCAGCAGGGACAAAACCTACCGCATCGCGGCATAGACCCGGTGAACGTCGTCGTGATCGTCCAATCCATTCAAAAACGCGGCGACTTCCTTGTGCGCCGATTCAGAAAGCTCGGGGAAACTCTTGGCCACATAGCGGATTTCCGACGCCAGAATCTTCCACCCCGCCGCCTTCAGGGCCTTGGTCACATGGTCCAGTTCGCGCGCATCCACCATGAACCGCGCGCCCTTCTGGCCTTCGGGCACTTCATCGGCCTCCAATGGCTCCACCTCCTGCGCGCCCGCCTCGATGGCGTCCGTCTCCGCGTCTCGGGTGGTATCGGTGTGCGTCCCCTCAATCACACCGGTGTGATTAAAGAAAAAGGCGACACTGCCGGGCTGGCCCATGGAACCGCCCTTGAACAAATTACGAATCTCCGGCGCGGTGCGGTTCCGGTTATCGGTCAGGCATTCCACAACCACGGGCACCTTGTGCGGGCCAAAGCCCTCGTAAGTGACCAGCTCGTAAACCACCTTTTCATCCGTCTGCCCCGACCCTTTTTTAATGGCGCGTTCGATGGTGTCCCGAGTCACCGAACTCTTGCGGGCCTTTTCCAGGGCCGCCGCCAGGCGCGCGTTGGTCTCAGGATCCGCGCCGCCCAATTTGGCGGCCACGACAATTTCGCGCACGAGCTTCACGACCATCTGGCCGCGCTTCTGCGCATTTGCTTCACGTCCGGCTTGTTTCCATTGTGCGCCCATATGGGTCCAGTGTGTGGCAGGTTCGGGCGGGGTTCAACCTCAAAAAAAAGCGGACGCCTTGCGACGTCCGCTCAACCCAAACAACCTGTTCCGTTAACCTCTGTTTAATCCCGGCCGTCATAATTGGACTGCCGGCAGAAAACTGCCCTGTACAACCACTGTACACCCTTCTTTGACGCACCAACCCCCTGACAGGTTACAAATCCCACACCAAAAAAAGAGCGGACGCCACAAGACGTCCGCTCAGCCTTAACAACCCGTTCCGTTAACCAATGCTTGCAACCAGATGTCACAAGGACAGCCAGCACCAAACATTCCATAATAAGTGACACGACACAGCCAGTTCGGTTACAAAAATCTTTTACCCCTGAAAAAAAAGGAAAGCGGACGCCTTGCGACGCCCGCTTAACCCAAACAACCTGTTCCGTTAACCAATGTCTAATCCCGACTGTTGTTGGAGCAACCGCCGGTTCTAAACAACCTATACCCCGTATAATTACCACACGTTCGACGAACCTGCGGGCGAAAAGTTCATTTTTTATGCAAATTTTGAAAGAAAAATGGAATATTTTGGGATTTCCCCGAATTTTCTCATGATAGGCGTTTATTCACACCCATTCACCGGTTTGAATCACCGTCCTTGCCTCAACTGCGGCTTTCCATTCGCCTCTGTGCCTTTGATCCTTCCATACAGCCATTCTATAAAACCCTGCGGCACAGCATTATATAATGCCGCACGAAGGCGCGTGGCGTACAACATATTCAGGCGCATCAGCTTGTAGGCCGGGTCCCCCGACCCGGCGTTCCGGGGCATGGAGTCCCGGCTTCAGCCGGTTCGGACATCGTATGGCAGAGGCATTTAAAGTCGGACATCTCTTCAAAATTCAAAATTCCCCCTGCACTGCACGTGACCGCCCATCCTCCGTGCAACCCGGAACGGACTGCAATCATTCAGCCCAGGTTGCCGGGGAAAGCGCTGCCCAGGTTGGCACCTCATTATCCCGAAGGGATTAAATCATTCAGACCCGGGTTGCCCGCCGAGGGCTACCCGGGGTCCCCGCCCCCCCTGAAATCCCAACGCTGTAGGAGTTGGATCAGTCCCATACATGGCGTTCGTCCCATTCAATTTCGTATCGTTTTAAGAATTCGCGGTATTCGTCTTGAAAGGAGATTTTGCGATGATGGCACTCCTGTTCTGTGATGTATTTGCGCGCTGCTGCAATTTGTGAAAAACCGATTGAAAAAATGCCGTAGCCGTTTTGCCATGAAAAATCGTTCAGGGTCTGATCTTTTGATTTCAACCACAACGTTGATCCGCGTTTGACTTCCCTGACCATCGCGGACGCCTCGCAGGTGCGCGACAAGGCGCAGAGCAGATGCACATGGTCTTCCGCGCCGCCAAAAAGGATGGGCTGGCATTCGAGTTGGGCCAGGATGCCTCCAAGGTAACAATGCAGTTCCTGCCGGAGCAATTTGTCACGAAGAAATGGGCGGCGGTCTTTGGTTGAGAAAACCGTATGCACGAGAATCTTTGCAAGGGATTTAGGCATGCTCCGAGGATTTACGATTCACGAATTTGCTTCAACGCCTACAGCGTTGGGGAAATTATGGAGGGTGGACGATGACCCCGGGTGGCTCGTTCCTCGCGACCCGGGGCTGAGTGATTGCAATCCCTACAGGATTGCGCGGATGGGGCGATTACGGAATGCGGTTGAGGTTGGTTGATCGGGGTTGGATGATTGCATTCCAATGAGGGTTGCGTGGGTGGGACGATTGCCGAATCGTGGCGCGACCTGTTCCAGTCTGGCAGATATGGTGGCGCTTAATCTCCAATCAACCACTGCGGCGCGGGATTTGCATCTCATTATCCCGAAGGGATTAAATCATTCAGACCCGGGTTGCCCGCCGAGGGCTACCCGGGGTCCCCGTCCCCTGAAATCCCAACGCTGTAAGCGTTGAATCAAATCCCATCCCCCAATCCTGCTCATCCTGCCCATCCATGTTTATATTCCGTTTTTTGGTCTCTCCATGCCTCTTTGCCTCTGCGGTCATTTTCCCCGCCTTGGGACCGGTCGAATATGTTTTGCTCAAAAACAAATTAACCCCTATAAGAGCACCGTTATGCCTTTAAGTTGGAACGAGATAAAACAACGTGCCATTGTCTTTTCGAAGGATTGGAAGGCTGAAACCAGGGAGGACGCCGAAGCCAAAAGTTTCTGGGATGATTTTTTCAACGTATTCGGCCTCAAGCGCCGTCTGGTCGCCACCTTCGAGGAACCCGTAAAGAATCTCAAAGGCTCTTTCAGCTACATCGATCTCTTTTGGAAGAAAATGCTCCTGGCCGAACACAAATCCGCCGGGAAGGATCTTGGCCGGGCGGGTTCGCAGGCCTTCCAATACATTCAGGAACTCGCCAATTCCGGTCGGCAGAATGAAATCCCCCGCTACGTCATCGTCTCGGACTTCGCCAGAATCGCCATCCACGACCTCGAGCCGGAGGACCCGAAAACTTACCAGCCGATTGAGTTTCCTCTGACCGAATTCCACAAAAACATTCACCACTTCGCGTTCATCCCCGGTTACAAACAGCACAAATACGAGGAACAGGACCCCATCAACGTCAAGGCCGTTGAAAAAATGGGTGATTTGCACGACGCCTTGGCCAGCGGCGGCTACACCGGTCACGATTTGGAACGCTTCCTGGTCCGCATTCTCTTTTGCCTGTTTGCCGAGGATACCGGCCTCTTCGAGAGGGAAGCCTTCAGCCTCTACCTCGAAAACCGGACCAGCGCGGACGGCTCCGATCTGGGCATGCACCTCGCCAGGCTCTTTGCCGTGCTGAACCAAAAACCGGAGCAGCGCCAAAAGAATCTCGACGAAACCCTCGCCGCGTTCCCCTACGTGAACGGGGACCTCTATTCGGAAGACCTCGGGTTTGCCGATTTCAACTCGGCCATGCGGGACGCCCTGTTGAAATGCACGGATTTCGATTGGTCCCGGATATCCCCCGCCATCTTCGGCTCTCTATTCCAGGCGGTGATGGAGCCCAGAGCCCGGCGCCAGATCGGCGGCCATTACACCTCGGAACGCGATATTTTGAAGGTGGTCCGGTCCCTCTTTCTGGACGACCTCTGGGCCGAATTCGAAACCATCAGGCTGGACCGTTCCAATCGCCGCCGCGTTCGCCTCGAGGAATTTCACGAGAAGATTTGCTCCCTGCGCTTTTTCGATCCCGCCTGCGGCTGCGGAAATTTCCTCATCATCACCTATCGCGAGTTGCGGCGTCTGGAACTGGCCCTGTTGAAGGAGCTTTTTGGCAAACAAACGGAAATGACACTGGACGACGTCAACCGCCTTTCCCGGGTGGACGTGGACCAGATGTTCGGCATCGAAATTCAGGAATGGCCCGCCCGCATCGCCGAAGTCGCCCTCTGGCTCATGGACCATCTCATGAATCTGGAGGTCTCGGAAGCCTTCGGCCAGCTCTACCAGCGTCTGCCACTCAAGAAATCCCCCACCATCGTTTGCGGAAACGCCCTCCGCATCGACTGGAAAACCGTGATCGCCCCGGAAAAGTGTGCCTTCATTCTCGGCAATCCCCCGTTTGTGGGGAAACATTTGATGACCTCCTCTCAGAAAGAGGATATGGATCATATCTGGGGAAGGGTTAAAGGGGCTGGCGTGCTCGATTATGTCACCGCCTGGTATTTCAAGACGGCCGAATACCTCGGAACGGCATGCCCACGATGCGCCTTTGTTTCCACGAACAGTATTAGCCAAGGTGAGCAACCGGGAATTCTTTGGGGAGAACTATTCGGGCGGTATCATATAAAGATTCACTTCGCCCACCGCACATTTGCATGGACAAGCGAAGCAAGAGGCAAGGCCCATGTCCATGTTGTCATTATTGGCTTTGGCAAAGGCGAGATATCCCTAAAGAAGATATGGGACTACGACAGTGACCCGCATAGCCCATCGGCTCTTGAAGTTAAAAATATCAATCCATACCTGGTCGAGGGTAGTGACTTGTGTATGCAAAAGCGTACGTCTCCCCTATGTAATGCCCAGCCAATGGTCTATGGGAGTAAACCTGTGGACGGTGGGAACTTGATGCTAACTCCGGAAGAGCGCTTAAAACTCCTTAACGATCACCCTGAAGTAACACCGTTGGTGCGCCGCTTGTTAGGCTCCGAAGAATTAATCAATGGAGGCGAGAGGTATTGTCTGTGGCTTTTGGGGGCCTCGCCGAGCGTTTGGCGACATAACTCTTGTATACTCGAAAGGGTTGAAGCTGTTCGTAGTTTCCGGCTAAAGAGCCCAAAGGCCAAGACGCGCGAACAGGCGGAAACCCCGGCAATCTTTGCAGAGCTTCGCCAGCCCAATTCAGATTATCTGGCCGTTCCTGAGGTTTCCTCTGAAACGCGAAGATATATTCCGATTGGATACCTTACAAAAGACATTATCGCTTCAAACCTTCTTTACACGATTCCCGAAGCGAGCCTTTATACCTTCGGGGTAACCACATCCCAAATGCACATGGCATGGATGAGGTACGTGGCAGGTCGCCTAGAAAGCCGATATCGTTACTCGGCCGGGCTTGTCTATAACAACTTTCCATGGCCACAGGATGTTTCCGAAAAACAGAAAAAGGCCGTCGAAGCGGCGGCTCAAGGTGTCTTGGACGCTCGCGCACAATATCCCGGTTCAACGCTCGCCGATCTCTACGATCCATTGACCATGCCCCCGGAACTGGTGACGGCCCACGCTGCTTTGGACAAGGCCGTCGATAAATGTTATCGCCCCGAGCCTTTTGAAAACGACCGCAAGCGCGTTGAATTTCTCTTTGCCCTTTACGAGAAAATCACCGCCCCATTGATCACCGCAAAGAAAGTACAAAATAAGAAAGCTTTGCACGCTGATTAGTGGGTGAACCCATCTGGTGTAGGTGGGCTGGGCGCAAGAGGCACAACAGTATGCTAACTCAGAAACAAATAGAGGGTGCGCTCGATGAGGCTGAACAATCGTTCAAAGATTGTTGGTTGAAATTGTTAACGATTCGCAGGTGCGTGGACATTAAAGCAGAGGTGTTTGTTGCTGTCATCACTTTTCAACCAACTCTCGGAAACACTCTATATTTCCTTGAGATGCTCTACAAAGAAGTTTGTGAGGAGGAAAGAGATTTGATATCGCGCAAATCAGGTTTGAATCAGAAATGGTTTGGTTATCGACTTCACATTCTCAGTGGTTATAGAAAACTCATTACCAAAGCTATGGATGTGGGTAAAGTAATGGGAGACTCTTTTGCGTGGATATTTTACCGAAACGAACACGAGTTGCTTCGGAACCACGCTAATCACGAAGCAAATCCTCATCTACCAACTGGAATTGGCGGTAGAGGCGAAATTCATTTTATTCGGGGATGCCCGATGTTTGGGGATTACTTTGTTTTGGCCCACTCAATTACCACATTTTTACGTATTGGTGATGTGAGCCTCTTCGATCTATCGGAAGGAATAGTTGCTGGCATTGGGGAACTCAAGACCCGCGCTGTAGGTGATAGTGAGCTGGTCGTCACCATAAATTTAGTTGGGCCGAAGCTTAATAAATCGCGGTTACCCAAAACAGCTTCAGACCAGACCACGCAGCACAGTTATCAGCCGTTACCGCCACAGATGCTCGAGCGGCTCAAGCGCCAAATTGTTGGGATTCAGGATGCACTCAAGCCTCTTGTCTTCAATAGTGGAGTCGCACCTGTGCAAATGGGGGCTGATTACCTCCATTCAAAAGTTGCCGATCTTTACCGACAAACTGTCCGGGTAGCCATTGGTTCGATCAAAGCTGACAGAGGGTTGCTCCTCGTCGGGATTAGGCTCAAGGGAAATACGCTTTATTCACGCCTAACCTCAAAGTTGTCAAAGAAACGAGTGGTTGATCGCTTATACAACACGCAATTTATTCGCAGAATAACGGACCGTTCTCTAAAAGACTACAGACCTAGATTCGATTGGCTGCCATATCCTACAAACGGCCGCTACAGTTTGCTGCTGGGGATGAGGCCGCTTTTTTGGTGGCCGATGGAGGCTGAAGTCATAGAAGCCTTGCTGTTTAGGGAATTCGCCGTAATGACACTCTACAACCCGGTATTTTTAATTGATGACCTTCGTCGCGGCGGAATCGAAATCGAAGCTGGTATCAATGGAGAGTTGCAGATTATTAAAAGAATGGGAGACACAGAACTTAGGGCTTACGGCGTTCCCTACGTCCTAAAGTTGATTCAAACGCATTTATTATCGGACTCGTCAGCGGTCGCATTGATCTACAAATTCTTTGAAGCCATAGAGAAATCGGATCTCCAACAGCCAGTAGCCGTGACTTTGGATTTGAGGTTCGAATACGCTGAGTAAATAATCCCGTCTCGAAATTAAAGTCCCTATCCGTGCCATCCGTCTAATCCGTGGTTAAAAATCTGCCCATCCTGTCTATCCATGTTTATAACCCGTTCTTTGTCTCTCCGTGCCTCTTTGCCTCTGTGGTTATTTCCCCGCCTCCCCCACAACGCCTCCGTCACGCTCCAATAAACCTCACCAGAAAATTCCCCAGGGCCTCCGCCGCCTTCCGTGTTTCCTTGCCGAACTTCCACAACGCGGGAATGCGCTGCGGATGACTCAGAATCATCCCGCTCAACCGCAGGTAATTCATTTTCAGGTCCGGGGTCAGCAGGGCGTTGAAGTCCAGCGGCATGTCCTCCAGGGCCGTGTCTGAAATGACGCGCACCGTCGCGCTGGGAATGCCCTGATCGCGACACGCGGCGCGGATGATCGAGGACTCCATCTCCACCGCGTCCGCACCAGATTCCGCGCGCAGCCGTGCCTTATCGGTCGCAGTAACCACGATTGTATCCGAGTGCAGAAACCGGACGGCGCGCCCGCCCAAGGCTTCGAGGCGCGAGGCATTCGGCACTTTTGAATCCGCGTAGAAAACGATCTGACCCAAGGCAAGCTCCGGATTCAAGGCCCCGGCGTAACCGCAGGTCAGGACCAGGCCGGGGCGTTCTTTTTTGAATTCCGCGTCGATCATCGCCTGCGCATTCCGACGACCCATTCCCGAGACGGCAACGCGTACGGCAGGGCTTTGAGCCTGACCCAAACCCAGAAGCCTCTGGAACGGCCGGGCCTCCTCGGGCACGGCAAAGCAGACCAGCGTGGGGGCTGGAGTTGGAATCGCGTTTGGCATGGTCAACGGACCGCTCCCGGGCGCGGCGGATCTTCAGAGTGAGAGCAGGTATTCCACCAGATCGTCGATCTGCTTGGGTGTCAGGTGCGAAGTCCGGCCATGGCGGTCCTGGGGATTCTTCGTAGTCAAAATCTCCCGCAGCGTGACGGCGGAACCATCATGCAGGTAGGGAGCCGTGCGCCAGATTTCCAGCAGCGTGGGCGTATCGAACGGTTCGCCCGGTTTATCCGTGGCGCAGGCCGTGCCCACTTCATGATGCTGCAGATCGGTCATGTAGGTCCCCTTATGACAGGTGGCGCATCGGGCCTCAGTGCTCTCGAACACTTTTTGCCCGCGCTGGGCCGCTGCGGAGAGATGACCATTCTCAAGATGCGGGCTGGGTGTGGCTTTGATCGTTTTCAGCCAGGCATCCATGGCCTCGGGAACTTCGGCGGGCTGCGTGGTGAATTGAATATAGCGGATGCCGGAACGCACCGCGGCCTCGGCATTTTCGCGGATGCCCAAACTCATCACCGGCGGGGTCGCGTGCGAGTAGAGCAGACTCTTGCTGTTCTTGGGATTGCCAATGCCGTCGTTGATCAAATCCCAGTTCAGCGCGTCCGTGCGCGCATCGTCCGTGTGGCAACTGGCGCACGTCTGCCAGCCTTGAAAACAGAGCGTGGCATCGTTGAACAGCGATTCCCCCTTGCGGGTGATCGACATGGCCTGACCGGTTCCCAGCGGATATTGAACAAGACTCGTCGCCTGGTCCTTCCGGGGATCGATGCTTTCGAGCGTATCGGTAAAATAATCCGCCACCACGATGCGGTCCCCGCAAACCACCGCCGAGCGCGCCCCTTTGCCCTTGAGCGGCACCCGGATTCTCACGCCCGCCAGGAAGGACAGATCCGAGGGCACATCGGACTGGATTCGCGAAACCTCCCCATCCTGCACGGCATCCTGATTCACCAGCGCCTCAGGCAGTTTCGCCAGCTTGGCCAGCACCGCCGGGAAATCGATGAGGCTCAGCTCATGCGTTCCCGCGTGCGTCACAAACAACGTCTTGCCGTCGGCCAACCAGCCAACCGCCCAGGGATTGGCCGCGCCGCTGTCCACATTATCCAGCAGCACCGTATTCACGAGAGTCAGGTTCGACAAATCGATCAGCGTCATCGCATTGCTGTTCATCCAGCCGCGTTCGAGCTGCGTGGTGGGAAGCTGATAATGCGCCAGCACATGCGCCACGCAGGCATAATGGCCATCGGGCGAAATCCGGATGTCATGCAGCAAACCGCTGCCGTTGGGCAACTGCAGCTCCTTCGTCACCTTGCGGGTGGCCGTGTCGATGATGCTGATCTTGGCCGCCACCACTCCCTCGTCCGAGCGTCCATTATGCAGGTGATTGGCGACCAGGAGGTATTTGCCATCCGGCGTGACCGCTGCCGACACCGGTTCCCGTTCCACGGGAATGCGCGCAAGCTCCTTTCCCGCAGCGGGATCGACCACAGAAACGCTGTTATTAAAGCGGTTGCACACATAAACGAGAGCGCCGTCGGGCGCAATCACCGGGCTTTGCGCCGTATGCCCTACCTTGATGGCGCGCAGGATTTTATTGGCGGAAACATCGATGACCACCAGCTCGCTCACCGGTCCCGAGCAGGTGACGTAAAGCGTTTTGCCATCCGTGGATAGCGCCAGGCCGGAGGGATTCCCAGGAAGGGCGATTGAGCGCGTCTCCGTGAATCCCCTGGTTTCCAGCACGCTCACACGACTGGCCTTTGCGCAGGCCACAAAAAGCTCGCCGCCACCGGGTCCCGCAGCCAGCGCCACCGGCGCGTTCCAGTCCGCCGGGCCGGTTTTTGCGGAGGAGTCAACCGCCGAGTCAACCTTTTGAATCGCCAAAATGGCGATGAACAACAGGCTCCAATGGAGCTTTTGCAAAGCGGGCAATCGCATAATTCAATGAATGTTGTGAGCGGTCATGGTGCCTCATGAGAGGACGAATCGCGAGAGGATTCGATTCACGCGGCAAAAAAACAATTTTTGCGCAGAATCACTGGAACACGCTTGACAGAAAACGTAGGGCAATTCAGTTTCACTGGCAAAACTATTTTTTACCAGTGAACTAATGCGCGCCCTGTCTCTCATAAAACCAGTCAATAAAGAGCCCGCATCCCGTTATAAGGTCCCCAATCTCGAGCGCGGCCTCAAGCTCATGGAGCTTTTGCTCGATTACCCGGATGGCCTCCAGCAATCCGAAATCGCCGCCCTCCTGCATTGCGCCAAGACCAGTGTTTACCGCATTGCCATGACCCTCGTCGAATATGGCTACCTGGTGCGCGACGAGGAAACCAAGACCCTGCGCCTGAGCCGCAAGCTGGTGGCCATGGGCAGCCGGACACTTGCCGAGGAGGACCTGATGTCCCTCTCCGTGGATATCCTCAAGAAACTGCGCGACCAACTCAGGGAAACGGTCCTTATTGGCACCATTGTCGAAAGCGAACTGGTGGTGCTGGGGCAGGTGCTGGGGTCTCATCCCTTTAAATTCTCGGTCGATCTGGGCGCGCGCCTGCCGCTGCACGTGGCTGCGCCGGGCAAGGCCATCCTCGCCTGGATGCCCTCCGCCGAGAGCGAGGCCGTCCTCAAGAAAATTTCTTTCAAACGATTCAATGAACGCACCATTGGCGACGTCCAAACTTACATCCATGAATTGAATGAAGTGGCGGCGCAGGGCTATGCCCTGGACCGGGGCGAGCAAATGGCGGGCATTCACTGCGTGGCCGCGCCGGTCTTTAACCGGCATGGCTATCCCATCGCGTCGATCTGGACGACGGGACCGATGGAACGCATGCGCCTGGAGGATCTGGCCAGGGTGGGCGCGACGGTCATGGAACACGCCAGAATAATTTCCGGACGGCTGGGATATGGGCTGTTGGACTCCAACGGTCAAAAACAACTTAAAACGGGAACAGATGACGCATGAAATCACTGATTAATGGTATCGCGGGTTGTGGAGCAGGGAGAAGGCTGGGGACATTGGCGGCAGCGGGCCTGCTGATCGGATCGGCATGGATGGCCGTGGCGGCTGAAAGCGGCGATTGGGCGGCGGCGATGCTGGCCCGGCGCGCGGCGCTGCAGTCCGGACCCGACCTGGTCGAATCCCCGTGGGTCACAACGGGGGGATTGAAAGCGCAGTCGTTTTCCGATGCGTTGTTTCCCGAGCAAGGCGTTGACCTGAAGGCGGTTAAAAACGACAAGCCCGTCTGGAAGGCGGTCGAGATTCCCGATGGCGTGGTGCATTCGCTCCAGGCGGGAGCGTCCACGGCCAACTACTTTTACCGCACCATTACCGTCAAAGAGGCGCGTCCGCTGAAAATCGGGCTGGGCAGCGACGACGGCGTGGAATGCTGGGTGAACGGTGAAAAACTTTTGTCCAATGACGTTCCACGCGGAACCACCCCGGACGCGGACGTGATCCAGGCCAAATTGCACGAAGGCACCAACACGGTCCTGGTTAAAATCTTCAATCGCACCGGCGATTCCGGCATTTACTTTAGCACGGACGCCTCGACGGTGGGCGCCATTGGGTCTGTGGCGCATAATTTTCCGGGGCCATCGGGCCTTTTCTCGAAGTATGTGAATGCGGAACAGTGGTTCGCGCATCCGGAAAACACCCAGATCGAGCAGCAGGCGGCGGAGGCTTTGCTGAAGAATCTCAAGGACGCCACAGCCGATCGTGAGAAACTCGCGGCATTGGTTCAGGCCAAAACGGCCCCCACCAGCCCCGAGTGGATCCAGCTCGTGCTTTCGCTGGCCGGGCAGGCGACCACATTTGAACAAGCCCGGGCTGAGTTGGCCGGGCTGGACCTGACGGCGCTGCGCCTGGCGGTTGAAGACCTCAACGCCTCGTTCCCCGGCAAGTACGTCGGCGGACCCGAATCCTTGAAGGCGGTGCTGGCCTTTGAAAAAGATCTGCCGACCATCAAGGCCGGGCTCGAAAATGGGGAAAACAAGTCCCTGGCCGCCCTTTCCAGCTTCAAGGAAGTTCGGCGTCAGGCGCTTCTGGCCAATCCATTGCTGGATTTCGACAAGGTCCTGCTCGTCAAACGCTCCGAGGGCAACCTCTGTCTGCCGCAGAATTGGCAGGGTAACTCGAGCATCAATCCCCAGACGGAAAACGAAATCGCCACTTTGGAATACAAGAAAGGCGGCGCGGCCCTGGAGACCTTCTACAAGCCCGAAAAGAATTACTATGTCGGCGATGTCGATCTGAATTTCGACGCGGACAAGCTGATGTTTTCCTCCATTGGCACCCACAACAAGTGGCAGGTGTTTGAAATCAAGGCGGACAAGACCGGCCTGCGCCAGGTGACACCCGCCGATGAAACCGATATCGACAGCTACGATTCCGTGTATCTGCCCGATGGCCGGATCATGTTCGATTCCACCAGCACCTTCCAGGGCGTGCCATGCGTGGGCGGTTCGGATTATGTGGCCAATCTTCACCTGATGGACGCGGAGGGAAAGACCATCCGCCGTTTGTGCTTCGACCAGGACAACGACTGGTATCCCGTGGTGATGCCCAGCGGCCGCATCATGTATCTGCGCTGGGAATACACCGATTCAGCCCACTATTTCAGCCGGATCATGATGTCCATGAATCCCGATGGCACCGGCCAGATGGAGCTTTACGGCAGCAATTCCTACTGGCCCAACTCGCTCTTTTACGCGCGGCCCCTGCCGGGCAGTTCGACCAAGCTGGTCGGCATCGTCTCCGGCCATCACGGCGTGGCGCGCATGGGCGAAATGGTGTTGTTCGACGTCTCCAAAGGCCGTCAGGAAAACACCGGCGCGATCCAGCGCATTCCCGGTCGCGGCAAACCGGTTCCGGACGTCATCAAGGACGAGCTGGTGGCGGATTCCTGGCCGAAATTCCTGCATCCCTATCCCTTGAGCGATAAGTACTTTTTGGTTTCCGCCAAGCCGACTCCCTCGGCTGCATGGGGCCTGTACCTGGTGGATACTTTCGACAACATGCTGCTTCTAAAGGAGCAGCCGGGCTACGCCTTGTTCGAGCCGCTGCCCTTCCGCAAAACCGTCCGTCCCCCGGTCATTCCAGACAAGGTGAAACTGGCCGATACGAATGCCACGGTTTACGTGCATGATATTTACGCCGGTCCCGGCCTCAAGGACGTGCCGCGCGGTTCCGTGAAAAACCTCCGCCTGTTCCAATACGAGTATTCCTATCGCAACCAGGGCGGTCATTATTTTGTCGGCATGGAAGGCGGATGGGACGTTCGCCGCATGATCGGCACCGTGCCGGTGGAATCCGATGGCTCGGCCATGTTCAAAATCCCGGCCAACACGCCGGTGGCTCTCCAGCCGCTCGATCAGGAAGGCAAGGCCCTCCAACTGATGCGCAGTTGGTTTGTGGGAATGCCCGGTGAAGTCGTTTCCTGCGTGGGCTGTCATGAGCGCCAGAACTCCGCCGCCGCGCCAAAGCTGGGCCTTGCCGCCCGCAAAGCGCCGATTGAACCCACGCCATGGCACGGGCCCAAACGCGGCTTCAGCTTCCTGCGCGAGGTTCAGCCTGTGCTGGATCAGTATTGCGTGGGTTGCCATAACGGCAGCAAGGAAGGACGCCCCAACTTCGCCGACACACGCATCATCCCGACCAGCGGCGGCATTTCGGATCTGCCGGTTTCCTACCTGAACCTGCATCCATACATCCGTCGCAACGGACCGGAAGGCGATTACCACGTTCTAACGCCTCTGGAATTCCACGCCAACACCAGCCTCTTGATTCAGATGCTGCGCAAGGGTCATTACAATGTGAAGTTGAACGCCGAGGGCTGGGACCGTCTGTTGACCTGGATCGACATCAACGTTCCCGCCTACGGCACGTATCATGAGGTTGCGAAAATTCCCTCCAACTTCGAGCAACGGCGTTATGATTCCAGAAAGAAGTACTCCAATGTCGATGAAGACATCGAGGCCATTCCCGCAGTGAGCACCGCGAAGGTGGAGTTTGTCAAACCCGAGCCGATGGCGGCGCGTCCTGCGGCGGTATCCGTGGACGGCTGGCCGCTGAGTCCCGACGCCGCCCAAAAATTGCAGGCCGACCTGGGCGAAAACGCCATGGCCCTGGACCTGGGCAACAGCCAGGCGATTGCGCTCAAGAAAATCCCCGCCGGCCAGTTCGCGATGGGCGCCGTGGATGGCGCGCTCAATGAATTCCCCATGACTGCGGTGAAAATCGCCAGGCCCTTCTGGATGGCCACGACGGAGATCAGTCTGCAGCAGTATCAGCAGTTCGATCCCAACCATCGCAACGGATACTATGATCAGCACTACAAGGATCAGGTGCGTCCGGGCTACTTGATGGATGCCCCGAACCTGCCGGTCATTCGTGTGAACTGGAACCAGGCGATGGCCTTCTGCAAATGGCTCTCCGCGCGCACCGGCAAGAAGGTGACACTGCCCACCGAGGCGCAATGGGAATGGGCCTGTCGGACCGGTTCCTCCACGCCGATGTTCTATGGGGATCTGAACTCGGATTTCTCAACGTTTGCGAATCTCTCCGACGCCTCGATTTCAAAGCTGGCCGTCTCCGGGGTCGATCCTCAGCCAATCTCCAACCCCGACAAGTTCTGGGACTATGTTCCCAAGGAAGCCCGGTTCAACGACGGTGTGCTGATGCTCGCCGAGGTTTCCCATTACAAGGCCAATCCGTGGGGTCTGCAAAACATGATCGGCAATGTGGCCGAATGGACGCTGGATGATTACCGGCCATATCCGTACAAGGATACGGCGCCATCAAAGGCGGGCTCCGACGTCTCCAAAGTGGTGCGTGGAGGTTCATGGTCCGAAAGGCCGCGTGAATCCACCGTTTCCGCCCGACTGGATTATCCGGCCTGGCAGCATGTTTACAACGTCGGGTTCCGCGTCGTCGTGACCGATTAACCCGGATTCAAAACCCAAACAACATGCGCGGCACATCCCTGTTTACGAACGCGCCAGCAGTCATCGGTCTGCTGGCGCTCCTGATCGGTGCGGGCGGTTTGCGGGCGGAAACGCCCCTGATCGTCGGTTCGCCCTCGGGACGCATTCTGGCTGCGGGCGATAACCGGGTGTTGATCCTCGATCCGGCGGGCCAGGTGCTCTGGCAGCAGCCCGCCCAGTTGACACATGACGTCTGGATGCTGACCAACGGAAACGTGCTCTTCGCCGACGGGGCGACCGTGACCGAAGTGACCCCGGAGCATAAGACCGTTTTTCAATACAAGCCCGCGGAGCAAAAAGGCGGCGGGGCGTTCTCGTGTCAAAGGCTGGCCAATGGCAGAACCCTTGTGGGGGAGAACTCCACGGGTCGCGTGCTCGAGTTGGACGCCGCGGGACAGATCGTTTTCACACTGCAAACGACACCGTCCAAGCTGGGGGAACATCATAACATGCGCATGGCGCGCAAGCTGGACAACGGGAACTATCTCGTCTGCCATTCCGGCCTGCGCCAGGTGAAGGAATACACGCCCGACGGACGTGTGGTCTGGGAGGTGCAAGTGGCCGGTGGCGTGGCCTTCTCCGCCTTGCGCACGCCCAAAGGCACCACCCTTGTCACAAGCCTCGACCAGGTCACAGAGTATGACGCCAAAGGGGGGAAGGTGTGGGAATTTGCCTGTCGCGATCTGCCGGAATTGAAGCTGCAGAACCTGACGGGAATGCACCTGCTGGCCAATGAGAACCTGGTCATGGGCTGTTACCGGGCCTATCAGGATGGGGCGGGATGCGGATTGGTCGAAATCACCCGCGAGAAAAAAGCCGTCTGGCATTATTCGAATCCCACGGGCGACAGCACCATGATGCCGGTGGAAATGCTTTCCAAAGAGGGGAAACCTTTGCCGGGCCCCTGCCAGCGATGATTCAATGAGAGGCCGGGTCACCGGCCATTTTTTAACAACCACAACAACCAAAGGAATATAATGAAACGAGGAACATTCGGACGCCTGCTATTGCTCGCCGCATTTGTCGTTACGACATCCGCGCTGTGCATTAATAACATGGCCAAAGACAATGATAATAAGACTGTGAAGAAAGTGAAAATTGCGAAAATGAAGAACGAGGACTTCTACAAGGACGGAAAATTCCAGGTGGAGAAGGCCAAGCAGGCCTATTTCGACATGATGGGCGCTTATGGCTATCCCGTGCCCGAATCGCTCCGCACGAATATGTGGGCCACGGATTTTGGTCTGGGCGATTTTGCGAACGTGGGCATGGGCGGCATTTTCTGGATTAATTCCCAGGAGGCCGGCTATTTCGCGCATGAGATTTACCTGCTGCCCGGTCAGATGATCGTGGAGCATGCCCATGCGGCCACCGCCAAGGGCAAGGCCAAGATGGAGAGCTGGCATGTCCGCAACGGCAGCATTTTCACCCTCGGCGAAGAAGGCAGCCCTCTGCCTGCCGGATTCAAATTGCCCAAGAGCCAGGAGAAGTTCATCACCGTCTCCAAATACCACGAAATGCAGCCCGGTGACATCGCCACCCTCAATCGTCTCACCGCCAAGCATTTCATGATGGGCGGACCCAATGGCGCGATCGTCAGCGAATACGGCAGCTTCCACGATGGCGACGGACTCCGGTTCACGAATCCCGACGTCAAATTCTAATTCTCCCGCGAACCCATCATTCACTGGAATAACCGTATGAAAATGGAATTTCACCACATCGGAATCCCAACCACCCAGCAGCAGCCCAACGAGATTTATCTCGAGGGGGCGAAGCTTTACGTCACGGACGCCAACAAGAGCGAACACAAGATCGAGTGGCTGCGGTTCGAGGCCGGCAGCCCCATGTATTACCTGCTGAAGAAAACCGCCCACGTCGCCTATACCGTGGATGATCTGGATGCGGCCCTCGCCGGCAAGAAGGTCATTGTGGAGCCGTTCGTTCCCATGGACGGCTTGCGCGTGGCATTCATTCAGGACGGCGACGCACCGATTGAATACATGCAGTTCACGAAGTAAACCCAGGGAGAACACCGCCATGACGATGAAAAAATTCATTAACGATCCCACGCAACTCACCCGCGAGCTGCTCGAGGGATTCGCCATCGCCCACAGCGATGTGATCAGCATTCAGTCGGACAAAATCGTTTGCCGCGCCCGGCCCAAATCCAGGGACAAGGTGGCCATTGTCACCCTGGGCGGCGCCGGTCATGAACCCGCCCTGAGCGGTTTCGTGGGCGAAGGCATGCTCGATTACAGCGTGGTCGGCGATATTTTTGCCGCGCCTGGACCACCGAAGGTTCTGGAGGCGTTGCGCCTGGCCAACCGTCCGGCAGGCATTCTCTTTGTGGTGCTCAACCACGCGGGCGATGTGATGAGCGCGAACATGGCCGCCGAGATGGCCGCCAAGGAGGGCATTCCCTTTAAGATGCTGCTCACCCATGAGGACATTGCCCCCGGGGCCAACACGCCGATCGAGGATCGCCGCGGATTGGTCGGCTGCGTTCCCTTGTTCAAGGTTGCCGGCGCGGCGGCTGAAGCGGGCAAAAGTCTGGATGAGGTTTACGCCATTGCGGAACGTTTCAACAACAGCATGGCCACGCTCGCCGTCGCCATGAAAACCGCCACCCATCCCTCCACCGGTCAGGCCATTTTCGACCTGCCCGATGACGAGATGGAAATCGGCATGGGCCAGCACGGCGAGGCCGGCACCGGTCCCAGCAAGATCATGACGGCGGATCGCACCGCCGAAATGATGGTTTCGCGGCTGGCCATGGCCGTCAATGCCGCCCGGGGCGATCGTCTGCTGCTCATCATCAATGGCAGCGGCGCGACCACGCTCATGGAAATGTACATTGTGCTGCGCGGCTGCAAAAAACATCTCGATGCCCAGGGCATCCATATTGCCGCCGCCAAATGCGCCGAAATCCTGACCGTGCAGGAAATGGCCGGGTTCCAGATGTTCGTCGCGAAGATGGATGACGAATTATTGAAATACTGGAAGGCCCCGTGCGACACACCCGCGCTGACGGTTAAATAATACTCCCAACACCTGCGGGACGGGGACGGCTCTTTGCCCTTCGTGGCGGACCGCCCCGTCCCGCTTAACCCGTAATCCGAAATAAGAATGGTCAAGATGATGCAATGCTTTGAGACAGCCATGATTTGCAATCGGCGAAGGTGTATTAAATCAATACTCCACAGCCGGTTTCAAACCATGGATGGCCAAATGATTGCGTCAGATGGGCCGTTCCTATTTCGGATTTCGGGTTTAACACCAATTTTTTTCCGATCATGACCGATACCGATACCATTGGATACTCCGGAATCTGCTCCATGCTCCAGGGCGCCGTGGCGCAAATCCGCACGCATCACGAAATGCTCTCGCGGCTCGACGCCGCCGTGGGCGATGGCGACCACGGAACCACGATCCTGCGCACCATGGAGGCCGTGGACAAGGCCTCGCATGAAGCTCCGGGCGGCGACCTGAAAGCATTCTTTTCGAAGGTGGCCTGGGATGTCATGTCCTGCGATGGGGGATCCACCGGCCCGTTGCTGGGCTCCTTTTTCATGGGACTGAGCGAAGGCACCGGCGGCAGGGATACGCTGGACTGCGCCGGGTTTGTCGCCCTGATGACCTCGGGCGTGGCCAAACTTCAAAAGCAGAGCAAGGCCGCCGTGGGGGATAAAACCATGATGGACGCCTTCCTGCCCGCGCTGGATGCTTTGAAAACAGCCGATCCCGCCCAGGGCATCAAGTCCGCCCTGGAGCACGCCGCCCTGGCCGCCGCCGCCGGAGCGGAAGCCACCCGCGCCATGCGCGCCAAATTCGGCCGCGCACGTAATCTCGGCGACCGCGTGATCGGCCATCCCGATCCAGGCGCCGTCTCCGTTTCCCTGATTTTTAAAGGCTTCAGCGAAGCAGTCTGAAGCGTCGCACCAATTATTAGTAATTAAAATAAACCACTTATGGCAGATAATGATTCCAACAAGGATGCCGCGGATTACGGCATCGGTATTCCTGTTCAACGTCACGGATTTTTCCTCAAGGGACTCGACCATGTCGATTGGGGAATGAAAGACCGCCTGAGCCGGATTTTTAATCCCGCCTCCGGCCACACCGTGATGCTCGCCTTCGACCACGGCTACATCATGGGGCCCACCTCGGGACTCGAGCGCATGGACCTCACGATCACGCCGCTGATCGAGCATGCCGATTGCATCATGTGTACCCGGGGCGCGCTGCGCTCCATCGTGCCGCCCACCTGCGCCAAGCCGGTGTCGCTGCGCTATTCGGCGGGAACCACCGTGCTCACCGACCTCAACGATGAATGCGTGCTCGATATCGAGGATGCCATTCGCGTCAACGCCTCGGCCCTGGCGGTCATGGTGGCTGTGGGCAGCAAGTTCGAGGCGAAAACCATCTCGAACATGGTCAAGACGGCCGACCTCGGTAATAAATACGGCATTCCGACGCTGGGCGTCACCGCCGTGGGCAAGGAACTCGTGCGCGACTCGCGCTATCTGGCCCTGGCCAGCCGTGTTTGCGCTGAAAACGGCGCGACCTTCGTGAAGACCTATTTTTGCGACACTGGATTTGACCTAGTCGCTGCCTCCTGCCCGGTGCCGATCGTGGTGGCGGGTGGCAAGAAACTCCCCGAGAACGAGGCGCTCGTGATGGCCTACAATGCCATCCAACAGGGCGCTGCTGGTGTCGATATGGGACGCAATGTCTTCCAGGCCGGG
The DNA here is from genome assembly GCA_963664225.1 of Verrucomicrobiia bacterium. Lineage (GTDB taxonomy): Bacteria > Verrucomicrobiota > Verrucomicrobiia > Limisphaerales > UBA1319. The sequence goes on along the minus strand of OY760937.1, from coordinate 3,185,089 downwards.
AACCCCATTGCCATGCTCAAGGCCATTCGCGCCGTGGTCCATGACAAGCGCACCCCCAAGGAAGCCTTTGAATTTTACCAGACGCTTCTGAACGCGAAATAAATCGGAGAAGTTGCAGGCCGCTGACGGCGATCTTTGCATTACTGGGCGCGCGGGATTTTCCAAAATTCCGCGCGCTTTTTTTATGGCAGCCGCCCGGCGAACAAATTGTAGAGCAGGAGCGCCGTAAAGGCGGTTGTGGTGAACGAGTAGAAGGCGGGGAACATCCACCGGAACTTGGGATAGCGCATCCGTTCCTTGTTTGTGACTCCCATCGCCATGAACGATTCCAATCCCGTGGTGATGAGCAGGGCGTCGATATTCTCGAGGCACTCCTCCAGTTCGGCCTTCAGGCGCAGGCTCGTCAACAGGCCCAGCATCGAAAAAAACCAGAGGAACAGCAGCAGGAAAATCTCGGCCCGACCCTGGCCCTTGACGGTGTTGAGCAGGGACAGCGCGCCCGCGTTGATGACGGCGTAAAAATTGGCGAAGGTCAGCCGCTCGTTCTTGATGTGCCGCACGTTTTCCCAGTTCTGCTGGAAAATGGCGATCAACATGGGGCGATCCTCCGCCTGGATTTTTCCCTCGTTCATGGCTGCAAAACAGCCTAGCGCGCGGAGATTCAAATGCAAGTGTGTGTCGCAGTGCGTGTCACAAATGTACGCACGACAAAATTCAGGAAGCTGGTAAAAAGCCTAAACCGTATGAACCCAGCCAGGACGCCAGTCGGCGGTGTGGGGCATGTAGTCCGGCGCGGTGGCATCCTCCAAACCGTGCAATAAACCCAGGGCTCGCAATACTCCTCCTTCTCCTGGGGGAGAAGGCCGGGATGAGGGCGGTCGTCCTTTCATATCTGACTTTTGCCGGACCCTCGATCGGCGCCCGGCCATTCCCGAAACTCTTGCTATATTTGTTTCGTATATACTCGCATGCCCTTTTTAAGGACTTTTTCGCTTGCCGAAGAATATTGTGATGCACCCGTCACAAATGGATGCTCACGCAAACGTCCTGTTTTTCCTCAATCCTGTGCATCCTGCACATCCATGTGAATTAAACACCTTACCTGCGGACTCTCAATCCGCTTCCATGACTTGGAGCTTTTCGGCAGCCGCCTCCCAATCCTTCATGAGGTGGGGCATTCGATCGCTGATGCCCGCCAGCTCACGATTGACCGCGGCGGCACGTCCGTCCTTTTTCTCGTAGGTCGCCGGGTCTTCAAGCTCCGCGGTCAGCTTCACCGTGAGATCTTCGAGCCGGTGAATTTCCTTCTCGAGCTCCTGGACATGCTTGCGCTGCTCGCGCCGGACCTTCGCCCGCGCGTCCTGCTGTTGTGCCAGCAGACGACGCTGCTCGCGCGACGAAACCGTGGGGGTTTCGACCACGGGTTTGCGCACGCTTTGCCGTGCCGCCAGGGCCTGTTCGGCCGCCGCCGCCTCCATCGCCATGCGGTCCAGGTAGTAGGCATAACCGCCGGTGAAATGCCGCAGGACACCATCCTTCACATGCACCACATGATCGGCCAGCTCGCGAATGAAGAAGACATCATGGCTGATGAAAATCAGCGTGCCTTCAAATTTCGCGAGCGCAAAAATCAGCGCCTCCACACCGTCCATGTCCAAATGCGTGGTCGGTTCGTCCATCAGCAGGAGGTTGGGCGGATCGAGCAGGAACTTGACGAGCGCGAGCCGGCTTTTTTCCCCGCCGCTCAACACCTTCACCTCCTTGAACACATCGTCGCCGCAGAAACCAAACGACCCCAGAACCGTGCGCACAAAGGTCTCCGTCACACGCTGCGGCGTGTCCATGGCCTCCTCGAGAATGGTCCGGTCCGCATGCAGCATCTCGATGCGGTATTGCGAATAGTAGCCGACCTTCACGCGGAACCCCGGCTCGCGCAGACCGGAATTAACCGGCAGCACACCGGCCAGGAGTTTGAGCAGGGTGGACTTGCCCGCGCCGTTCGGCCCCACCAGCACGGTCCGTTCGCCGCGTTCCGCCACGAAATTCAAATCCGTATAGACCGGCGTGGTCCCGTAGGAGAAGGTCACATGCTCCAGCTTGATGGCCTTCAACCCGCTGCGCTCCGGCTGCGGAAACCGGAATTCGAACTCGCGCTCATCGGCGTCCGGCGCGGCGAGCTTTTCCATCCGCTCGATCTGCTTGAGCTTGCTCTGGGCCTGGGCGGCCTTGGTGTTCTTGGCGCGGAACCGGTTCACAAAATCCATGAGCCGGTTGATCTCGCGCTGCTGGTTTTTGTAAGCCGCCTCCATTTGCTCCAGCCGCGCCTGGCGTTGCTCCAGGTAGCTTTCGTAATTGCCCTGGTAGCGCATGAGCTTGCCCTGATGAATTTCGACGATCGACCCGACAATCTGGTTGAGAAACTCGCGATCGTGGGAAATGAGCAGAATCGCCCCCGGGTAATTGATCAAATAACTTTGGAACCACAACAGCGCGTCGAGGTCCAGATGGTTGGTCGGCTCGTCCAGCAGCAGCAGATCGGGCCCGCGCACCAGCAGATTCGCCAGCCGCGCCCGCATCACCCAGCCGCCGCTCATCTCCCGTGCCGGACGGTCAAAGTCCTTCTCGCGAAAACCCAATCCGCGCAGGATCTTTTTCGCCTTGGGCTCCAATTCCGCGGCCGCCATCTCCTCGTGATAGGCCAGCCCTTCGTCCTCGGCATCCTCTTCCTCCCCCTGGTCCGATCCGATGATCGACGCCCCGGTGCCGATCGCCAATTGCAGCACAGTCTCCTGGCCCGCAGGCTCGCTCTCCTGGGGCAGCCAGCCGATATTGGCGCGCCGCTCCAGGATGATTTTGCCCTCATCAGGCGTTTGCGCGCGCAGGATCAGCGAAAACAGCGTCGATTTGCCCGCGCCGTTCGCCCCGACCAGTCCAATCCGGTCCCCGCGATCCACCTGCACCGTCGCATTTGCAAACAACGTCCGCCCGCCAAAAGCCTTTGTAACATCCGAAATAGTCAACATATCCGATTCACACATGTTGACGTGAGACGCTCCGTCCCGCAAGCGCCAAGCGCACCCTCCCTTTTTGACGAAAAAAGGCGCGTCCAGCATTGAGTCAAAAGAAACCGGGGGCAGATTTGGTTCGGCGCTCTCATTGTTGATTTTTTGGGTGAATCCGGCAGGATATGGCCATGCCACCCAAGTTGAGAGTCGGGTATCCGGGAGTGATTTGCCATGTCATGGGCCGGAGGGACGTGGCCATTCGGGGGAAACATGACGAGAACTGTGGTCCTCGGGAACATAGCGAAATGAATGGAAACCAAGGAATAAGGCCGTGACTCCTCAAGAGCCAACGCATCACTTTAACAAGGACGAAGCATCTTATAGGTGACCTTTTTGGAGCAAACAAACTTTATGATATTGAAACATTTCCGCAGAATGCTTGCGTTGGTGTCTGTGGTATGCTTTTTGTTAAATCAAGTATTGTATATATTGCAAATAACCAATGTATGTCATTTAAGCGATGAAATATTATGCATATTATTTGTCCCTTCAATGGCGTGCTTTATTATTTGCAGTTTTTATTTCAAAGATGGCTCCTGCTCCTTCACTCCGGATATTAATCCAACCGCCTGGCTTCGATTTGCAACGAGAATAATCGCGGGGCTGTGTTTAATCGAAACCGCTTTGCCTCTTATACTGTTCAAGTGCGAGTATAATCAGTATTCGGATGTAAATACGGCTATTTCAATAATTGCTCCGGGATGTGGTGCATTTTGTGCATGGGTGTCAGCGGTGGTATTCATCACGGATAGAGAAGGCCTGTTTACTGATAAAGAGCTAACAGTCATGCTCTGTCCTTTCTTTAAAGGAGGTTACCCTGCGATGAAAAGACTTTGTAATACAGATTTTGCGAAAATGATTAAAGACTTAAACGAGAAGTAACTATAGAAACAGACTTCATTTGAAGTGCAAGCCGTGTTTTCTAAATGCGCGCACTGAGGGCGCGCGACAAAATTCTTCAGCATGCCGAAAAAGGCTTTAAAACGACATGGAAGTATATAGGGCTGTTAGTCCGCTGTGCGCCATCAGCGATCTTTTCTGCTTCCATGCGTCCAAAAGCCAAAACCTTGCGAATCGCGCATTCCACCTCCTCGCCCCGTGAGGCACGAACGGGGAGAGGACCGAGGAGAGTTGTTCTCTGTGTTGTAAAATGGTTTTTCATAAAAGTTATTCACCAATATTACCTGGCGGTTTTGGTCTGCAGACTCAGCACCCACGAACCATGCAGCTGCTGGTTTTTGGCATGTATTTCCGGATCGTAGGGCGCGTGGGTTTGGAGCATTTTCCAGATGATTTTGAGCCACCGCTGGCCCAGACATCGCAAGGCGCAGGCATGGCTTTTGCCCTCTTCCCGTTTTTTCTGGTAGTAAACCTGTGCCCAAAGACATTTCTTGCGACTGCAATCGCTCCACAGATGCACGGCATGGCGGAGGAACTTGTCGCAGTGGTGGCGGATGCGGACCTTGTCGATTTGTCCCGATTGATAACTCACAGGAGCCGTGCCCGCAATGCCCTGCAGATGCTGTGCGCTTTCAAACCGGCCCGACCCGCCGCCGATTTCTCCCAGCAGCCGTGGAGCCAAAAACGAGCCCGCTCCGGGCAGCGAACCGAACAAGTCATGGTCGGGGTGCTGTGCAAACAAGGCCTGGATTTGCGCGTGATAAACATCCAGTTGCTGCTGCAACGTGCGTAACATTTTGGCCAGGCTCACCGCCAGGGTGCCCTTGGCCGCCGTCAGGGCCGCCGAGCCGCAAAACTGATCGGCCCGTGCAAAAATGCCCATCCGTTTTTCAGCGGTTTCCGGCCGCCAGAGCTTATGAACGTGCAGGAACTTTTCCCACCGTCGCTTGCCGGCTTTGACCAGCGCACGAGGCGTTGGAAACTCAATGATGAAATCCCACGCCGAGGCCATGGTCCAATCCTCAAAGGCCTCCAGGGCCGCCGGATAGTATTCCAAGAGAGCTTGTTGCAATTGATTTACGAACAGCGTGCGCTGACCGATGAGATGAACCTCATCCCGGCAGAGCATCTGCAACTGGCTGGTCAGCGCGTCCGTTGGGACCAGCGCTTTCCAACCGTGCCCGTCGATCCGCAAGGCATCGGCCAGAGACCAGGCATCCAGAAAATCGGTCTTGCTGCCGCTGGGCACCTTGCGATCCCGATACCGCTGGGCGCTCTTGGGATTGACCGGATAGACCGTTGCCTCCCCCCTCAGGAGCTGGTCCACAGCCGTGCCGAAGCTCGTCTCAATGGCCACCGCCAAAGGGGCGAAGGGCGCCGTCTTTTTCCGCCATTGCTCCCAGCCTTCCTGGGAATGCTCGAAGCGGAACTGTTCCACGATCTTGCCCTCTCGATCGACGATGACCACATCGTGATGATCCCGGGCCCAATCCAATCCGGCAAAACAGGATATCTCCAACCATGATTTCATAGATCCTCCGTTACGGGGCATCGGAGCGCTGTCGTCAGTCAACCTGATACAGGAAGCCTCGCGGGCAATAGTTCTCTCAGACTTTTTGACAGGCGCCGTCGGACGGGCCGGTAAACTCTCCTCAGTCTTCTTAAGACAAGGGGTGTATGACCGTGATCCATCCGGGGCGATGCCGCCAGAAGCATTATACCCCGGCGACAAAAGTTTTTCACCGCTCGATTTTTTGGCGGCGGCACAGTTATTCACCGTTGGCTACGGGGAGCTTCCCGGGGCTCTCCTCGCCAACGGATGATTACCTGTGGAAACCGTATCAGGGGTTCCATAAAGATCCTCCCAGAAGAATTTTGTCCCGCACCCGCGCACTGACCCGTCTGCGACCCATACCGGGGATCGGGTTCAAATAAAAAAAACCGGGGAGCAGGTTTTCCTGGACCTGTCCCCCGGTCTCACACACGGAAATGGTTAATGCGGCCTTACGCCGTCACGGCCTCGACACAGCGCCCGCAGATGGTCGGGTGGTCTGTGTGGCTGCCCACCGTCAATTCCCAGCGCCAGCAGCGCTCGCACTTCTGACCCCCGGAGCGCGCCACGGAAACGACCACGTCCGCCTCGTCCAGGATCAATTCCAGTTGCGACACGTTGAGCAACTCGCGCAGCGTTTCCTTTGCGGCATCCGCTGCGGGCAATTCGGCCGCCCGTCCGGTCAGCGTTATTTTGGCCTCAAGCGATTTGCCGATGAGCTTGGCCTGGCGCGCCTTCTCCAGCTCCGGCAGCGCGAGGTCCCGCAGGTGCATCAGCTTTTTCCAGGTCTCCTGCTCCTCTTCAGTACGCCGGGTCGCCAATAATGTCCAATCCGTGGCATGGACCGATTCGCCTGGCTGAACGCCGGGGAGATATTCCCAGGCCTCGTCCGCAGTGAAGGTCAGGATGGGCGAGAGCGCCTGGCAAAGGCCCCGCGCCAGCAAGTAAAGGGCGGTTTGCGTGGAACGCCGGCGGTTCGAATTCGCCGCGTCGGTGTAGAGGCGGTCTTTCACCACATCGTGATAGACGGAGGAAAGCTCCACCGCCACGAACTGGCTGATCTTCTGATAGACCACATGGAACTCGCTCGCCTCGTAGGCGGCGGCAATTTCCGTCTCCAGCACGGCAAAGGCGTCCAGAATCCAGCGGTCCAGCGCGGTCATCTTCTCCGGCGCGACCAGATGCTTCGCGGGATCGAAATCAAAGAGATTCGAGAGCTGGAAGCGCAGGGAGTTCCGGATCACGCGGTAGGTCTCGCCCACCTTGCTGATGCGCTCCTCGCTCACGATGATGTCGTTGCGATAATCCTGCGAGGCCACCCAGAGCCGGACCACGTCCGCGCCATATTTTTTGACATAGGCCTCCGAGGTCTGCGGTTTCTCGTAACCGCCCTGGCCCTGCTTGCTCTTGGAAATTTTCTCGCGATCCGCATCCACCATGAACCCGTGCGTGAGCACCGTCTTATAGGGAGGCGCGCCATTCCCGGCGAGGGAGAGCAACAGCGAGGACTGGAACCATCCGCGATGCTGGTCGCTGCCCTCGAGGTAGATATCCGCCTGCCAGTCGTCCACACCCGCCAGGTGATGGGCCAGCTCAGGCCGCTTCTGCAAAACGCTGCGCGAGGAGGAACCGGAATCGATCCACACGTCCAGCGTGTCGGTCGATTTCGCGGTGGCCTCGGGACCGTTCCAATCCGCGGGCCGGAGCAGCGCCCATAATTCCTCCGCGGTTTTCTCGAACCACACATTGGAGCCGGATTTCTCGAATAACGCGGCGGCGTTGCGCACGATGCGCGCGTCCAGGATGGGAGTGCGCTCGGCGTCGTAAAAGGCCGGGATTGGCACGCCCCAGCAGCGCTGGCGCGAGATGCACCAGTCCGGGCGGGATTTCACGGCCCCCTCGATGCGGCTCTTGCCCCAGTCGGGAATCCATTTCACCTGGTCGATGGCCTTCAAGGCCTGGTTGCGGAAATCCTGATGGTCGATGCGGATGAACCATTGGTCCATGGCGCGGAAGATCACCGGGGTCTTGCTCCGCCAGCAATGCGGGTAGCTGTGCGTGTAAGGCTCCTGGCGCAGAAGCATCTGGCCCTCGCGCAGGATCTCCAGAACGGCCTCGTTGGCATCGCTCTTGTGATTCTTCTCCAGAATGCTTTTGCCGATCAGCGACGCGGGCATCTGCTGCTCCACGGGCAGGTCTTGCGTGTAACACAGGCAGCCGTTGTCGTCCACCGGGGAGTAGATGGGCAAGCCATTCTGACGGCCCAGTTGATAATCCTCCAGACCGTGGCCCGGGGCGATATGCACAAAGCCCGAACCGGTGGTGCTCTCCACGAAGGCGTCTCCCGCCAGCAACGGCGCGGGCCGGTTGCAGAACGGATGCTGGCAGACATAGGTCGCCAGTTCCTCGCCGGTGAGGCTGCGCATGATCTGGTAATTCTCCCAGCCGCATTTCTCCGCCACGGAACTTAAAAGCGACACAGCGACGATGTAGCTCGCATCGCCGGTATGCACGATCGTGTAGCTCAGGGTCGAATTAAAGGCGATGGCCAGGTTCGCGGGCAGCGTCCACGGCGTCGTCGTCCAGATCACCACAAAGGTGTTGGGCCGGCCGATCACCGGGAATTTCACAAACACGCTCTGGCTCACATGGTCCTGGTATTCCACCTCGGCCTCGGCCAGCGCGGTGCGGCACGGGATGCTCCAATACACCGGTTTCTTGCCCCGGTAAACGAAGCCCTTGTCCACGATATCCGCGAACATTCCCAGCTCCGCGGCTTCATACGCGGGGTCCAACGTCAGGTAGGGATGCTCCCAATCCCCGAGCACACCCAGGCGCTTGAATTGCGTCCGCTGCAAATCGATATACTTGCGCGCATACGCCGCGCATTCCTTGCGAATCGTGGCGGCATCGGCCCCCGCGGCGGCTTCCCCGGCCTTTTTGCGAAGCTCCTGCACCACTTTGAATTCGATGGGCAGCCCATGGCAATCCCAGCCCGGCACATAGGGGGCGTTCTGCCCGCGCAACGTGTGGTACTTGATGATGAAATCCTTGAGAATCTTGTTCAGCGCCGTGCCGATGTGCACATCCCCATTGGCGAACGGCGGCCCGTCATGCAAAATAAACCGCGAGGCCGCCGCCCGCCGGGCCAGGATTTTTTCATACAGTTGGCCCGACTCCCACTTTTCCAGACGCTGGGGTTCCCGGGACACCAGATCGGCCTTCATGGGGAAGTCCGTCTTGGGCAAATTCAACGAATTTTTATAGTCCATTGCCATTTTTATAAGACAATTACGCTAACAGCCCACCCCCCAGGTGTCAACGCATGCCAAAATGGCGAAGGGTGCGTGACAAAATTCTTCAGGAAATGGAAAAAGGCCTTGAAACGTCCTATAACTATATAGGGCGCCAGGTGACTTCGATCGGGTCGGGTGCCAGGGATTTCGCCCCGGCACCCTCCCACACCACCGGACGTGCGGTTTTCTCGCATCCGGCGGTTGGAACATTCAGAGTTCTTCCTTCCCAGTCGTGCAGACATGTGACCCCGGAATACTTCGACGGGTTGGGCGCTTCCAGCGTTGGGCCCGCCGTTTGCCAGTGCCAGGATGGTAACCGTAATTGTTGCGTCCTGTTGCTTCATTCCATCACTCGTCCTCATGTCCAACGCCTTGGTTGGCTCCGTTTGTTCCTTCGGCCCTTCGCTCCTCCCGGCTTTCACCGGGCCTCATCACTACTATGGCCTCTGCTGACTTCTGTCCCGCTCTCACGGGACAGATCTCTCTGGGTCGGTATTGACTCTGTCGGCGCGCGCCGCCGGGCTCTACCTGATGCGTTTGGATGACCTTTGGGTTTCGCCGTTACTCGCCAGCTAACCCACGCACCCGGCCTCACTGCCCGTTCGTGTTCCTACGGTCGCGCCTTTGCTCTCGGCCCTTTCGCGTCCGACCCTCGCGGATCGAACCTGGCCTACCGCTACGGTTGGCGTCACCGCCCCCGTTGGGCTCCTTTCATCCCAATAGATCCAATACCTGCCAGACACACGAGCGCCGGTCTCCTGACCGGCTTACGGTGTTATTGAATCGGGCGGTTTCAATTTCGCCGCGATCCCCGCAAGCCGGTTCTGCCGTTGCCGCAAAACCGATTTAAAACAGCGCACTGCCATGGCAGTCTTCCACAATCCTGAATCGTGTCCTGCGCCCTGGCGCGGCATTTCAGGCGACCCGAACCGTTTGCGATTTTGTTTTCCATTGCGCAGAGGCGCTTATGCGCTTAGAGTAGGCCGTTGTTTTATTGGAATCTTGTAACCAAGAGCCCGGTCGATCCGCTTCATTCCTCTGTTGTGATGAAACTTTCCGCTGCGCCCTTGGTATGAATTAAAAATGCGAATTACGAATTTAAACCCCGCAAAGGAGATTGGCGCCAGCGCGTGGTTGTTGAATATTCAGGACAATCGACTGCTCCTGGATGCCGGAACCCACCCCAAACGCGAAGGCACAGACAGCCTGCCGCTCTACGGTCAGATCAAAAAAGAGGATGTGGACGCCATCGCCATATCCCATTGCCACCACGATCATGTCGGCTCCCTGCCGCTGGCCATGCGTCAGTTTCCCCGCGCGCACGTCCTGATGACCGACTTGAGCTATTACGTGGTCGAACGGATTTTGCATAACTCGGTCAATGTCATGACCCGCCAGCGCACCGAGCTGGGCATCCCCGATTATCCGCTCTATGACCATGACGAGGTGGACGAACTCTCGGCCCGGTTCCAGGGGTTCCGCTACAATCGCGAAATCGAATGGGCCGCGTTTCACAAATCCCGCGCCGGCCTCACCTCGCCCACGCTCGAATTCTTCGACGCCGGCCACACCCTCGGCTCCGCCGGAGTCATGGTTCGCGGCAGCAAAGAGACGTTTTTCTACACCGGCGATATCTGTTTCCATGACCAGACCCTGCTCCGCGGCGCCCGGTGCCAGGAAGTTCAGGCGGATGTCCTCCTCATGGAAACCACCCGGGGCAGCCGCGCGTTGCCGCCCGGATTTTCCCGGGATAACGAGGTCCAGCGCCTCGCCGAGTCCATTCAAAAGGTTCTCAAGCGCAAGGGCAGCGTGCTGATTCCTTCATTCGCCCTGGGGCGGACACAGGAAGTATTGGCCATGCTGGCATTGATGATGCGGGAGGGCAAACTCAAGCGCCAACCCATCTATATTGGCGGCCTGGGACGCGTCTTTACGGAAATCTACGACCTGGAGGCCCACCGCACCTGCCGCCAGCACAGCGCGTTGATGCTCAATGAAGCCCTCGATCTGCAGGTGCTCGAATCCGGTCAGGCCCAGAAAATGCGCCTTACCGGCGGCCGCATCTTTGTGGTGACCTCGGGAATGATGAGCGAGAACACCGCCGCGCACGACCTGGCGGTGCGGATCATGAGCGATGAAAAGCACGCCATTTTCTTCGTGGGCTACGCGGATCCCGACACCCCCGGCGGTCACCTCAAAATCACCAAACCGGGCGATACCTTCCTCTTTAGCAAATCAGCCGGTGAACTCACCCGCAAATGCGAAATGGATATTTTCGATCTTACCGCCCATGCCAACCGCAATGACATGATGGATTTTGTCGCGCAGGTGAACCCGCGCACCATTGTCCTCGGCCACGGCCAGGACGAATCCATCGCATGGTTCAAGCAGGAGATTCACGCCCGTCATCCGCGGATCAAGATTCTCGAGCCGACTCCCGGCCAGACCGTGGAGATCTGATCCTCTTCTGAAACATGACGCATGGGGCTGCCACCACAACGGCAGCCCCTTTTTTGTTGGAACCTGTTTAACGAACCTTTTCGGCCAAAAAGCGCAACGGCATGCCATACACTTAATCAATCCCCCGCGCGTCCACACCGCAACCCGTAGCGCAGGTTTCAAACCTGCCGTATCGCGGATTTCCAATCCGCTCACCGTCTCAAACCCACTCTAATCCCCTGGTCTGGAAACCAACGATCCTGCAGCCAAAAGTGTAATGCCATGGGTGACGTCATTCTCGGCGCGCGGCGTTCCGGGGTATGGAGTCCCGTCTTTAGACGGCGCACCATTCAAATGGAGGGAAGCTTGAATATTTCTAGCCCTCTCGATAATCCGATGGCCTGCTCTAATTCGTAAAACCCACATTCTTCCCTTCTCCCATTCAAACAATTCCCTTCAAGCATCCTGGCAGGGATGCCAGCGCTTAGCCGTGATGATGGCGTGCGTCATTCCTTTTTTCCATACCAACTGATATTTTCCTCCTATACCAAACCCACGCGGCGGCACCTCCCAAACCATCCAAACACACCGACATCTCCCAATACTCCTCCTTCTTGTATCTGATTTTCCATCTATTCTTGTTTTGTTTGAAAAGACGGAATAGATGGAACTGTCCTGCCGCCTGCAGGCGGCAGGACAGTGGCGCGGACGAGCTCGTTTCCTTCTTGCATTGGTTTTTAACCAAATGCGCGAGGAGCCAGAGCCGTTCGTGCCTGTGTCCTAAACTCGAACCGTTGCTTGAGCGGCCCACCAAGGCCTGCTCGTATTTACAAGAATGAGCCAGAACACTATGACCACTATCTACGCTGGTTTGGATATTGCCAAGCTGAGTCTTGATCTCCAACTGGCCGGTCGTTCCCACCATCTGCCCAATACCGCCGCCGGTCATCGCCAGCTCGTCAAACTCCTGGCGCAGCATCCCGGCGCTCACGTCATCTGTGAAGCCACCGGCGGCTACGAGCGTGAGGTGGCTGACGCCCTCCATCATGCCAGCATTCCTGTCAGCATCATCAATCCCGCCCGCGCCCAGGGACAACGGGCCAAAACCGACCGTATAGATGCCGCCGTCCTCTCCGCCTATGGGCAGGCCTTCGCCCCCAAACCCACGCCCGCGCGTTCCGAGGTGGAGGAGCAGTTGACCGAACTGGTTCGCCGCCGCACTCAGATCCTTGATCTGCTTATTAGCCAGCGCCATCAGATCGAACGCCTCACGCTGCCCAAGTTGCGCCGCCAGGCCCAGAGCCTGCTGCGTCGATTGGAACGGGATCTGGAGCATATCGAGACCCAACTCAAAGCGCTGCGCCAGAAAACCACAGAACTGGATGAACGCGCAAAAAAACTCGAAGCCATCACCGGGGTGGGCGCGATTACCGCCTTGGGGGTTTTGGCTGAGCTGCCCGAGTTGGGCACGCTCAATCGGGGGCAGGCCGCCGCCTTGGCCGGACTGGCTCCACATCCTCGAGAAAGCGGCCAGTGGCAAGGCCGCCGCTCCATCGGTGGCGGAAGAGCCGCCGTTAGACGTGCCCTCTACATGGCCGCCCTGGTGGCTGCGCGCTGCAATCGCCAACTCAAGGAGTTCTACGAACGACTCCGATTGGCGGGCAAGCCCGCCAAAGTCGCGCTCACCGCCGTCATGCGCAAACTCATTGTCCTGATGAACCAAATCCTCAAAAACGCAGATTTTGCACTCTCAAATTAAATACCGTTGCTCCTGGGGGAGAAGGTCGGGATGAGGGCGTGCGTCAATCCTTTTTTCCATACCAACTAATATTTTCCTCCTATACCAACCCCACGCGGCGGCATCCTCCAAACCGTTCAATAAATCCAGGGCTCGCAACACTACTCCTTCTCCTGGGGGAGAAGGTCGGGATGAGGGCGTGCGTCAATCCTTTTTTCCATTTCGCATATTTCGTGGTTCAATTCCTTTTTCCCGATCCCCAATTATTGACGTTCATTCGCGGTTTCAAAATCCACCCTCTTCTCGTTCTCCTAATCTGCGTTTCTCAGTTTCATCTGCGGATTTTCCCCTGCCTATCCCCATCCATTGGATGTTTGTCTTTTTTTAAAATTCTCAATTATCCATTTCCTTTCTCGTCCGTGATATCAGTGGTCAAATATCCTGCTCATCCTGCCTATCCATGTTGATGTTTCTTCACCCACTTCTTTCCATGTAACTTGTAACGAAAGACACCCCACTTTGGGTTCATGGGGAGGGCGGTCGTCATTCCATGAGGGCGGTCGTCCTTTCAGATCTGACTTTTGCCGGACCCTCAATCGGCGCCCGGCCAATCCCGAAACTCTTGCTATATTTGTTTCGTATAGACTCACATGCCCTTCATAAGGACTTTCTCGCTTGCCGAAGAATTTTTTCCTGCACCTCAGGCAGGGCAAAACAGTTATTGCAAGCGTCTCATTGCGTGATACAACGCTTGCATGAGAAAAACGATGAGCAACGGAAGTGTTCTCCAAACCATGACCGTCACGCAGTGGCTTGCCATCCCCATCCTCCTTGTTTTATCCGGCCTGCTCACCTTGGGGCGAGCCGACACCTTTGGCGATTTCACTTATTTTGCCAATGGTTCAACCGCCGGTATAACCAAATACAACGGCCCAGGCGGCAACATTATCATTCCAGACTCCATTCTCGGCAAGAAAGTCACCAGTATAGGGGCTGGGGCATTTTTTGGTTGTATTGGTGTGACGAATGTCACAATTCCCGACAGTGTTTCGGTGATCGGAATTGAAGCGTTTTACTCTTGCAGTGGCTTGACGGAAGTTACGCTGCCTGGCAGCCTGAACTATATTGGGAATTACGCTTTCTTTTGCTGTTCCAACCTGGCGCATGTAAGAATTCCCAATGGTGTCACGAATATCGGAATGCAGGCATTTTTCTCGTGTAATAGCCTTACGAATGTAACGATTCCCAAAGCCGTCACGAGCATTGGAAATACCGCATTCATGAACTGTTCCAGTCTATCGGCAATTACTGTGGACTCCCTCAACACGGCCTATTCCAGTGTTGATGGTGTATTGTTCAACAAGAGCCACACTTTGCTCATTTGTTGTCCGGCGGGCAAGGCTGGCAACTTTACAGTTCCAGAAGGCGTCACCATCCTCAACAGTTCATCTTTCTACGGTTGCGCCAGTCTCACGAACGTAACGATTTCCTCGAGCGTTACAAATATTCTAACTGCTGCCTTCTCGGGTTGTGCCAATCTGACGCGCCTCACCATTCCTAAAAGCGTCATCAAGATCGGAGATTCTGCGTTCTCACACTGTGCCGCTTTGCAGGCGGTTTATTTCGAAGGCAATTCATATCCCTTGTCCTATAATAGCAGTGTGTTTTTGGGGTCTGACCAGGTGACGGTGTATTATCGTGCGGGTGCCAAAGGTTGGGGATCCACCTACGGAGGAAGGCCGACCGCGTTGTGGGTCGAGCAATCCCCTATTACTGATTTCACCTACACGACCAACGCCACGTCGGCCACCATCACCGGATACACCGGCCCCGGCGGCAATGTGATCATCCCGGACATCATTGAGGGCAAACCTGTGACCAGCATAGGGAATTCGGCGTTTAGGTATTCCACGAACCTGACAGGGATTACGATGCCCACCAGCGTTATCACGATTGGTGAATCTGCATTTGAAGCATGCAGGGGTCTGACCAATGCAACGATCCCCAATGGCGTTGTTGGCATTTTGCGTAATGCATTTAGTGATTGCACTGGTCTGACCTATTTAAATATCCCAGCCAGCGTCACGAACATTGACGGTTATGTGTTCTATAAATGCACCGATCTGATGTCTATCACCGTGGATAATTCAAATCCCGTTTACTTCAGCAAGGACGGCGTATTGTTCGACAAGAGCCAGAACTTGGTTCAGTACCCGCTTGGCGTGGCTGGAGATTATTCGATACCCGACGGTATTTCCGCTATTATGAACGGAGCCTTTGCCGGGTGCGCGGGTCTGACGAATATTTACATCCCCAATAGCGTTACGAACATTGGCTCGTATGAGTTTGTCGGGTGCTCCAGCTTGCTGAGTGTCTCCATTCCCAATGGCATCCGGAACCTCGGCTTTTCCATGTTTGCCGACTGCTCCAGCCTGACGAATGTTGACATTCCGGCCAGCGTTATCAACCTCGGCATTAATACGTTCAGTGGATGTTCGAGTTTAATCACCATTTCAGTGGATCCTCTTAACACAGCCTACAGCAGCATCGATGGCGTTCTGTTTAATAAGGACCAGACTGTCCTCTATCAATTTCCAGCGGCCAACACAGCCAATTACATAATCCCGGACAGCGTCGCGCAAATCTGGGGATCAGCATTTCTCGGTTCCACCAGATTGGAAAGCGTTAAAATGCCGGGAAGCGTCACGGCACTCGGAACCACGTCGTTTTACGGTTGCACCAATCTGACCAACGTGCTGATTTCAGGCCATGTAACAACGCTCCAAAGCAATGTATTCGCCAACTGTTCACGCCTGGCCGATCTTGCCATCCCCTACGGAATCACAACCATTGGGCAGGGGGCATTCTCCGGCTGTGCTTCATTAACGAATGTAGCAATACCCTCAAGCGTCACGAAGCTGGATAAGTATGCGTTCGGCAGTTGCACCAGTTTGAGCAGCATTAAACTCCCCAATAGTGTCCTCTGGCTGGATGGCAATTCCTTCAGTGGTTGCTCGAACCTGACGGACCTTTATTTTGAAGGGAATCCGCCCAGGTTTCCAGGGCCTCCAAACTATTTGAATATTAATATCAGGGAAAAAACGGTATATTACAACGCGGGAATCACCGGCTGGGGCTCCAGCTATGGCGGCGTGCCTACCGCGCCAATTTCTGATCCTGGTGTTCGTGGTTTCGCCTTTAAGCAAAATGCAACCACCACCACGATCACCGGCTACGTAGGTTCCGGGGGTGCCTTGACCATCCCACTTACAATTCTCGGACTCCCGGTCGCGGCCATTGGAGATTTGGCGTTCGCCGACCGCACCAATCTGACAAGCGTCATCATCCCTGGAAGCGTGACCAACATAATTGGCGGGGCCTTTGCGGGTTGTTCCAATTTGACGAGTGTCACGATCTCCAACAGCGCCACCCTGATCGATGGGTTTGCGTTCTATGGCTGCACCCGTCTGACAGGGGTTTACTTTAACGGCAATGCGCCGACAAACGTCGCACAGGGTCTGTTTGATACCGCCCCCAACGTCACCGTCTATTACCGCGCGGGCACCACCGGCTGGGGAACGAAATATGCGGGACGCCCGACCGCGTTGTGGGTCGAACAATCCCCAATTACCGATTTCACCTACACCACCAACGACGTTTCCGCCACCATCACCGGATACACCGGCCCCGGCGGCAACGTGACCATCCCGGATGCGATTGGAGGTAAACCAGTGACGATTATCGGGAATAACGCGTTTAGAAATTGTACCAATCTGACAG
Organism: Verrucomicrobiia bacterium; assembly: GCA_963664225.1. Taxonomy (GTDB): domain Bacteria; phylum Verrucomicrobiota; class Verrucomicrobiia; order Limisphaerales; family UBA1319. Next base: position 3,168,319 of record OY760937.1, on the reverse strand, counting down.
GGATCACGATTCCCAATAGCGTTACCAACATTGGTGCGTATGTGTTTTTCGATTGCGGGCGTTTGACGGAGGTCGTAATCCCCAACAGCGTCACGAGTCTTGGATCAGGCGCGTTTGGTTATTGCTATGGGCTGACGAATGTCACGCTTTCCAACGGGATCACAAACATCATGGATTCGATGTTCTCTGATTGCAGCGGCCTTGGCAACATCACGCTCCCGGATAGCGTGACAAGCATTGGATATGACACATTTCGAAACTGCTCAAACCTGACGGGTGTTAACATCCCAAATAGCGTCACAAATATCGGAAAGACCGCGTTTCTTTACTGCACCAGTTTGACGAACATCGCGCTCCCATCCAGCGTGGTCCAGATTGGATACTCAATATTCGGTGGCTGCAACAACCTCACGACGATCTCGGTGGATACTCTCAATCCAGCCTATTCGAGCATTGATGGAGTCTTATTCACCAATAATCAATCGATCCTGCTTGCCTACCCACCAGGCAAAGAGGGCGAATACGTGGTTCCGGCCACTGTCAAGTCCATCGACAACGCAGCCGTCAGAGACTGCCTTGAACTGACAGGCGTCACCTTGCCTGAAGGGATTACCAACATCGGGCCGTCGGCATTTTATGGCTGTACGAAACTGGCACACATCAACCTCCCCGACAGTGTCACCTTTATCGATCAATCTGCATTTTATCGCTGCACCAGCCTGACTAATATCGTAATTCCAGGGAGTGCTGTAATCAGTTTTTTGAGCAGTTACGGGGCGAATGTTTTCGCACGTTGCAGCAGCCTGACAAACATTACAGTGGCCCCAGCCAACACAAACTATTCCAGCCTCGACGGCGTGCTGTTCAATAAGAGCCAGTCCACACTCCTGCAATTTCCAGGCGGAAAAACTGGTAGTTATATGATTCCCTTGACCGTCACCGCCATTCGGGAATCCGCCTTCGCGGGCTGCGCCGGTCTGACCGGGTTTTCAGTCCCTACGAACTCCATTTTTAGCACGCTCGATGGAGTCTTGTTCAACAAAAACCAGACAACACTGATCGCTTGCCCGGCAGGCAAGACTGGCAGCTACAGTATTACGAACGAAGTCAACAAGCTCGGTGGCTATGCATTCTCCGATTGTTCCGGCCTGACAAATATCTCGATTCCTCAAACCATTACCACCATCAGCAGTAATGCGTTTTATAATTGTACGGGCCTTACAAGTATCATTATTCCCAATCGGGCCAACGTTATAATGGATTCCGCCTTCCATGGATGCGTTGGGCTGACGAGTATCACGATTCCGGCCAGTGTTGGCAAAATCGAAAGCTACGCGTTTGAGGCCTGCTCGAATCTGACAGGAGTTTATTTTGAGGGAAACGCTCCTAATGTGATCATGGCGTATTCCCCATTTCTAGATGCTGATTTGGCAACGATCTATTACCGCTCTGGAACGACGGGCTGGGGAACGAAATATGCAGGCCGCCCGACTGCCCTATGGGTCGAACAATCCCCAATTTCCGACTTTACCTACACGACCAACGCCACGTCGGCCACCATCACCAAATACATCGGTCCGGGTGGCAGCGTGACCATCCCGGATGCCATTGGGGGCAAGCAAGTGGTGGCCATAGGGGGGACCGCGTTCATGAACTGCGGAGTCCTGACCGGCATCATAATACCCAATGGTGTCCATAGCATCGGAGACAGCGCGTTTTTCATGTGCCGCAATCTGACCAGCTTGGTAATGGGCAGCGGTGTTACCAATATATTGGGTTCCGCCTTCGCATCTTGCAGCAACCTGACCAGCGTCGAGATACCGAACAGTGTCATGAAAATTGGCACCTATGCGTTTGCAGACTGCACCGCGCTGACGAATCTCACGATTTCAACCGGGGTCTCCAGCATCGATGAAAAAGCTTTCGTTGGCTGCACCAAACTGACAGCCATTGAAGTGGACACCCAGAATACGAACTATTCCAGCAACGATGGCATACTGTTCGACAAAAGCCAGTCAACCCTCATTCAATGTCCGGCAGGCAGGATGGGTGACTATGTGATTCCCGGCACGGTCAGCGCAATTGGCATTAGCGCGTTCGATAGCTGCTGGGGGGTGACGAATGTTACAGTCCCGGGCAGCGTCACCAGCCTTGGAGATGATGCATTCTTTAAAGCCACACGCCTGACAGGAGTTTATTTTCAGGGGAACGCTCCGACACCCGTACCCAAGTATCTGTTTTCTTTAGCCACCAATGTAACGGTGTATTACCGCGCGGGCACCACCGGCTGGGGCTCCACATTTGCCGGTCGCCCGACGGCGTTGTGGGTTGAGCAGCCCACGTATCAGCAATGGGCGCAGACGGTGGGGTTGCTGGACAAGTTTCCTGACGCCAGCGCCGAAACCGACGATGCGGATCAGGACGGCATGCGCAATCTGGCCGAGATGCAGGCCGGCACCGATCCGACCAATCCGAATTCGAAACTCGCCTTTGAAAGCGTGGCTCGCCCCAACGACCTCGCGGACGAGGACAAATCCGCCATAGGCTCGGATCAACACCCCCTCTTCTTCCAGACGGTGCCGGGAAGGAAATACGAAATCCAGAGCGTGACCGCATTCGGTGGCGTCTGGCAGACCGAAACCAACGTTACCGCCACCACGACCCAAAAGCGGGTTCTCATCGATAAACCGGTCGATCAAGGGTTCTATCGAATCGTTTTGGCGCCTTTGGTGCCATAAGGCCGGGAATTGTTTTCGCCATGGCTCAAGGTATCCCTGAATGGGAGCAACCATTATATGATCCACTATTCCTGACCATTTTGCCCATCGCAGCGGTCACTTTCATCCAACGGGGCCACGCCGCAGCGTCAATCTGCGCCAGACTATCGTTTCGAAGCGGAGCGTTGGGAACTGAGTGTGAAACCAACCCCGGCGTTCCCTGCCAAACTCCAGCGAAACCCGGAACGGGTTGCAATCACTCAGCCCCGGGTTGGCCGACGTGGCCTACCCGGGGTAATCGCCCCCTGGAATCCCCTACCCTGCAAGGGTTGAATCAAAAACACACACCGGGCGATCCGTATCCAAATGTCCGGCCCTGCGGCGTTCCTTTGTACCGCGGGAGTCATCGCCCGGTGGGCCACAATCAGAAACTCCGTAGGAGTGCCATGTTTATAGAAATCGAAAAACCACGAGACCCCAGCCCCAGCGGGGCGGCGTTCTTATGGCAACCAAGTGACGCATTTCTCCTATTTCGCCCTAAAACCTGTATTGGCACGAACGGGGCGAGAACCATTTAAAAACTCGCCTGACTTTGTCCTGCATCCCCAGGCAGAGCAAAACAGTTATTGCAAGTGCCTCAGCAAGTGATAGAACGGCAGTATGAGAAAAACGATGAGCAACGGAAGTGTTCTCCAAACCATGACCGTTGCGCAGTGGCTTGCCATCCCCATACTCCTTGTTTTATCCGGCCTGCTCACCTTGGCTAGAGCCGACACGTTTGGCGACTTCACCTACACGACCAACGACACTTCGGCCATCATCACCGGATACACCGGCCCCGGCGGCAACGTGAACATCCCGGATGTCATTGAGGGCAAACCGGTGACCAGCATTGGGGATATGGCGTTTTATAATGGCACGAACATAACGGGATTAACGTTCCCCGACAGTGTCACAACCTTGGGCAGTTATGCATTCCAGGCATGCAGGGGGTTAACCAATGTCGTTATTCCCAACAGTATCACTAGTTTTGGAACAGGCACGTTTGGCGGTTGTTCAGGTCTGACCAATGTCACCTTGCCCGACAATATCACCAATATTGCTGATACGATGTTCATAGGCTGCTACAAGCTTAAAAGCATCACGCTCCCTGACAGTGTGCTCAGCATTGGACAAACGGCCTTCTTTGACTGCAACAATCTGGCGGATATTAATATACCCGACAAGGTCACCAGCATTGGCACTCTTGCTTTTTGGTCTTGCACCAGTCTGACGAATATCGCGCTCCCTGCCAGCTTGGCCCAGATTGGACATTGGGTCTTCAGTGGCTGTAACAACCTCACGACGATCTCGGTGGATCCCCTCAATCCAGCCTATTCGAGCATCGATGGAGTCTTATTCACCAATAATCAATCGATCCTGCTTGCCTACCCACCAGGCAAAGAAGGCGAATACGTGGTCCCCGCCACTGTCAAGTCCATCGACAACTCAGCCGTCAAAGACTGCCTTGAACTGACAGGCGTCACCTTGCCTGAAGGGGTTACCAACATCGGGCCGTCGGCGTTTTATGGCTGTACGAAACTGGCACACATCAACCTCCCCGACAGCGTCACCTTTATCGATCAATCTGCATTTTATCGCTGCACCAGCCTGACTAATATCGTAATTCCAGAGAGTGTTGTTCTAAGTTTTCCGAGTATTTATTTTGTGAGTGTTTACGGGGAGAGTGTATTCGCTCGTTGCAGCAGCCTGACAAACATTACAGTGGACCCAGCCAACACAAACTATTCCAGCATCGACGGCGTGCTGTTCAATAAAAGCCAGAGCACGCTTCTGCAGTTTCCGGGTGGCAAAACTGGAAGTTACATGATTCCCTCGACCGTCACCGCCATCCGGGAATCCGCTTTCGCGGGCTGCGCCGGTCTGACAGATTTTGCAGTCCCTACGAACTCCGTTTTTAGAACGGTCGATGGAGCGTTGCTCGACAAAAGCCTGACAACACTGATCGCTTGCCCGGCAGGAAAGACCGGCAGTTACAGTATTACGAATAAAGTCAACCAGCTCGGTGGTTTTGCGTTCTCAGATTGCGTCGGCCTTACGAATATTTCTATTTCTCAAACCATTACCAACATCAGCAGAAATGCGTTTTATAATTGCACGGGCCTGACCAACATCATTCTTCCCAATAGGACCAAGGTTATAATGGATTCTGCCTTTTTTGGATGCGTTGGGCTGACGAGTATCACGATTCCTGCCAGCGTCACCAAAATCGAAAGCTACGCGTTTGAGGCCTGCTCGAATCTGACAGGAGTTTATTTTGAGGGTAATGCTCCAAGTGTGATCACGGCGAATGCCCCATTTCTAGATGCGAATATGGCAACGATCTATTACCGCTCTGGAACGACGGGCTGGGGAACGAAATATGCAGACCGCCCGACGGCTCTGTGGGACAAAACCGAGGCCCTTGATTTATCCTATCAGCAAATTGGATCCGCTTACACTATCATCGGCTACATGGGGGCGGGTGGGAATGTCGTCATACCGGCCAGCATTAACGGTCTGCCGGTAACGTGCATTGCGGATTACGCTTTCTCATACTCCTATGGTTCTCCAGCCGTCACCAGTATAACAAACATCACCATTCCGAACACCGTTACAAGCATTGGAAACTACGCCTTTTCCCGGTGCACGGCCCTGACCAATATGACGATCCCCGGCAGTGTGACGAATATCGGTTATGATGCCTTCAATGGATGCACTGCCTTGGCCAATATTACGGTTCCACCCGGTGTGGCCGCCATCGCTTCTGAAGTATTCTATGGTTGCACCAATCTGTCGAATATTTCGATACCCGACGGCGTCACCCGCATAGGGGATGCGGCGTTTCGGAGTTGCAGAGCTCTGACCGATGTCACCCTGCCTAAAACCGTTTCCACCATTGGTTCGGCGGCCTTTGCAGACTGTACATCGATGACGAATATCGCACTTCCAGAAAGCGCCACGAGCATGGGAAGTCAGTGCTTCTCCAATTGCGTCGCCCTGTGGAACGTGACGATTCCGAATGGAATCATCAACATCGAGTCCAATACGTTTTACAATTGCAGCAGCCTGACCAATGTCACAATCCCCGACGGTCTCACGCGCATTGGATCATATGCGTTTTTTGGCTGCGGCCGTTTGGTCAACATCACCATCCCCGGCAGCGTTACAGACATTGAGTCCGGCGTATTGTTTGGAAGCCGTGTGACTTCTGTAGTATTTGAAGGCAACGCCCCTTCATTCGTCGCCAGTAACGCGTTTGGTTCCGGGAGTGTCAAAATATATTATTATCTTGGAACCACGGGCTGGGGCAGATTCCTGGCGGGAAAGTCAACCTATCTGATCGGTTTCAATTTTTCTCTCATCGGATCGAATGTCACGATCACTCAATATACGGGAAGCAATGGCAGCGTGGTGATCCCGGATATCATTCAAGACATTAAGGTGGGCGTAATAGGAGCAAACGCCTTCAAAGGCTGCTCTACACTGTCTGACATTAAAATGTCCGACAATATTTACACAATCGACAGCAGCGCCTTCTCTGGTTGCACCAATCTTACCAATGTGGTGTTCGGCAGCGGCATCACCAATATCAGGGATTCCGTTTTCAATGCCTGCAGCAGTCTGAAGGGCATCGCGATTCCAGCCGGCGTCATTAGTATCGGCTCATCGGTCTTTGCCAATTGTTCAAACCTGACGGCCGTTTATTTCGCGGGCAATGCGCCCACGCCCGCTCCTGCCTTCCTTTTTCAAAATGCCACCAATGTCACGGTGTATTATCGGGCTGGGACCACTGGCTGGGAATCGACATTTGCCGGTCGTCCGACGGTGCTATGGGTCGAACAACCCACCTATCAGGAATGGGCGCTGACAGTGGGTTTGCTGGACAAATATCCCGATGCCAGTGCCGAAACCGACGATGCGGATCAGGACGGCATGCGCAATCTGGCCGAGATGCAGGCGGGCACCGATCCGACCAGTCCGAATTCGAAACTCGCCTTTGAGCGTGTGTCTCGCCCCAATGACCTGGTGGACGAGGACAAAACCGCCATAGGCTCGGACCAACACCCCCTCTTTTTCCAGACGGTGGCGGGAAGGAAATACGAAATCCAGAGCGTGACCGCATTCGGTGGTGTCTGGCAGACCGAAACCAACATAACCGCCACCACGACCCAAAAGCGGGTTCTCATCAACAAACCGGTCGATCAGGGGTTCTATCGGGTGGTTTTGGTACCGGTACCTTGAGGCCGGGTACTGGCAGCTCCAGAAATCCACCCAATTCAACCCGGTTGACCAGCAGTCAACCCATGGTCAACCGGTTGAACGCAAAATTTCACTCCCTGCGGATGACGAAGAAAATGGTGGTAGAAGAAGGATTCGAACCTTCGAAGGCGTGAGCCAGCAGATTTACAGTCTGCCCCCGTTGGCCACTTGGGTATTCTACCACGGCCCGTTACCGAAAAAACGGTCCGGCCATTAAGCCAAACGCACGCGCTCTTGTCAACCCACGGCGCTTAATTTAGTTTTGACCCATGTTTGACTCGTTAAGCGGCAAGCTCCAGAACGTATTCCGCAACCTGCGCGGGCTCGGGAAAATCTCCGAATCCAACGTAAGTGATTCCCTGCGTGATGTCCGCATGGCGCTGCTGGACGCCGATGTGAATTTCAAGGTGGCCCGCGATTTCGTCGAAAAGATCAAGGAAAAGGCCATCGGCCAGCAGGTCATCCAGACCATTCATCCCGGCCAGCAGATCATCAAAATCATCCATGATGAGCTGGTGGAGCTCCTCGGTTCCTCGAATGCCGCCCTGAACCTGACCGCCGAGCCCTCCTGCATCATGCTGGTCGGTTTGCACGGTTCGGGCAAAACTACCACCTCGGGCAAGCTCGCGCGTCTGCTTAACAAGCAGGGCCGCACGCCTTTACTGGTGGCTGCGGACGTCTATCGCCCAGCCGCCATGGACCAGTTGGCCACCCTGGGCGAACAATTGTCCCTGCCGGTCTTCGTCAAAAAGGGCGAAACCGATGTTCTGAAGATTGCCCGCGAGGCCTTGGAATATGCCAGGGCCAACAAATGCAATACGCTCATTTTTGACACCGCCGGTCGTCTGCAGATCGACGAACCACTTGTGCAAGAACTAGTTCGGTTGCGGGATATGATCCACCCGCAGGAAATCCTGCTCGTCCTCGACGCCGCCACCGGTCAGGAGGCCGTGAACGTGGCGACCCATTTCGACAAAGCCCTCAACATCACCGGCGCCGTGCTGACCAAACTCGACGGCGATGCCCGGGGCGGCGCGGCCCTGAGCATGAAGGCCGTGGTCGGAAAACCGATCAAACTGGCCGGTTTGGGCGAGAAACTCGAGGACTTGGAAGTGTTTCATCCTGAACGCATGGCCTCCCGAATTCTGGGCATGGGCGATGTGGTGAGCCTGGTCGAGAAAGCCGCCGAGGCGGTGGATGCCGACGAAGCGCGCAAGCTCGAGGAGAAGATGCGCAAAGGGGTTTTCTCGCTGGAGGACTTCCTGGAGCAGTTACGCCAGATGAAGAAACTTGGGCCGCTCGAAAACATCGTCAACATGCTGCCGGGCGCGGGTCAGATGGCCAAAGGCGTGGATTTCAGCAAGAGCGAGAAGGAATTTCAGCACATGGAGGCCATGATCTGCGCCATGACGCTGAAGGAACGGCGCAATCCGAGCATTCTCAACGCCAAACGCCGCATTCGCATCGCCAAGGGCAGCGGCGTTCAGGTTTCCGAATTGAACAACCTGCTCAACCGCTTCAATCAGATGCAGCAGATGATGAAGAAATTCGGAAAATTCCAGAAAATGATGGGGCGCATGGGCGGCGTGCCGCCTCCGGGAATGTTCCCGCGTTAAGCGGACCAGTCTGAAACCTGAGATATGCAGCGCGATGCGATCAGGCGAAATGGCCGTAATCGTGCGGGCATTCGCCTGTGGTCCGTTCGTGCGGCGATCCACCCATGGCCACTACTTTGGCATCCTCGGTCTTGAAGTAGGATTCGCAGGATTTGGCGATTTCCTTTAATTCTGCCAATTCTTCGGTTGTGATCGGTTTGAAGTTTTTGCCCGCTTCAATGGCCTTGTCCAAAAGGTCCAGGAATGAGGGCGGAATTCCCGTGACGACGCCTGGCTGGGAGAGTGCAAAGCGCATGGCCAGATCCACTTCCCGCTGGCTCTCCGTGGTGCGGTACCACCATTCGCGCGTTTTTTGCATGCCCTGCGGCCATTGGCCCATGCTCAACGGCTTGATGGCGATGACGCCCACACCCTGTTTTTCCGCAAATTCCAGGACCTCTTTTGCAAAGCCGACGGTGTAATATTCGGCAAAGCTCACGGGAAACATGACGGTGTCAAAGCGGAACTCCTTCATAACCTGCAAGGCCGCCTTGGTCGTGTGCGCGGAGAATCCGACATGGCGGATTTTCCCCTCGTCCCGGGCCTTCTGAATGGTGGCAAGAGCACCGTCCGGTCCGAGCACTTCGCGGACTTCGGCGGGTTGTCGCAGATGATGGAGCTGATAGAGGTCGAAATGATCGGTCTTGAGGCGGGTCAGCGAGCGTTCCAATTCCTTGCGCGCGCCTTCCTTGTCCCGGCGGTTGGTCTTGCACGCCAGAAAATATTGGTCACGGTCCAGCCCCTGGAGGCCGATGCCCATTTTGATTTCGCAATCGCCATTGTTATAGGCGGGAGCGACATCGAAATAGTTCAGCCCGCGTTCGAAGGCGCTATGGATTCCCTCGGTGCAGCGCTGTTGGTCGTAATGCATGAGGGCCAGCCCGGGAAATCCGACCACGGATATTTTCCGGCCGGTCTGCCCAAGGGGGCGTCTGGGCAGCCCCTCCACTTTTGTTTCCACCGCGTCCGCAGCGGATAAAAAAGACTGACCGCCCACGGCCAGACCGCCCGCGACACCGCCAACCACTTTGATAAAGACTCTTCGTTTCATAAGCGCCTCACAAGATGGGCTTAGTATAGCCTCAAAGGCCGGGTGCGGCAAGAGGATGCCAACAGGTGCTTTACCAATAGCGTGAGAAGGGGAATTGGCCGGTTTCAACCCCGCGCGCAAATAATTGTCAACGTTATCCCCGGGACGCTTGACGAGTGGAGCGCGCCAGTCCAAGTTGCAGCACGAAAAATCAATGAAAGCCGCTGTCATATAATGAATTCGGGAGATCAGGATGGTTCGACCAAATTAGATGAGCCAGCCGGGCTTGGCATACGTTCCAAAATGTTGCTGGGTTTTGGCACGGTCTTTCTCATTTTCCTGGCCGCGATCAACGTCATTTACCTCTTCGGGCTGCCGCACAGCTCCATTGTTGGCGAATTGCGCATGCACCGCGCTGAGGCCGACCAACGGCTGGCGGCCATTGCGGACATTCAGAAAACATGGCTTGAAGGATGGCGTCAGGAGCGTGAGGCCGATAGTCTGGGTCTGGCCGAAAACCCCGGCATAAAGGCTGCGGTGGCGGCCTGGAAAACCCAGTTGAAAGCCGCCGGAACGGCCAATTTGACGTCCGCGCGCATTCTGAGCCTGAGAAACCATTCCATCAACGCGGCGCTGCTGGCGCAGATCAAACCCTGGGTCGGTCCGGGAACCATCTACCAGAGTCTCCAGATCGTGGATGCGGCGACCGGTCTGGTGATTGCGTCCACGGATCCCACGCGGCTGGGTTCCAATCTATCGCAAGCGGGCTGTTTCTTGAATGCGCGAGGTCTGCCGGGTGTTCCTGTTCTGGAGCTTCACAGAGAACCGCTTTCGGCCAATTCCGTGGTGCATTTATCCCGCGCGATAATGGAGGCGGGAAGGCCGGCTGCGGTGCTCGTATTGGAAACCCGGCTTGATAACCTGCTCGCGCCATTGAGGCATCGCATGTTGTTGCAGGGATCGACCGGCAAGTCGCTGTTAATGGACTCCCAAGGGGTGATTCTCAACATCGATCGAACATCCCAGGGCGCTGCGGGAACCGCCAGCAACCTCAATCGCAGCGAGATGGCTCGCCAGGCAGCCAGGGGTCTGGAAGGGATAGAGGAGACGACGGATTATCAGGGCCGTGCGGTGCTTGCGGCTTATCGGACGGTGGAGGTTTCGCCCGGCCAGCACTGGAGCCTTGTGGTGCAACAGGACAAGAGCGAGTTGAATGCGGAAGCCCGAAAGGCGGCTTGGGAAGTCGCGGCGCTTTGGCTGGTCATGCTGTTGGCGGCCATGGCTACGACGCTGTTTGTCGCCCGCCGCCTCTCCCACCCACTGCGGGATCTCGACCGCGCCGCCCATGAGGTGGACAGGGGCAATTTGAACGCCCGCGCCACTGTTCATGAAAAAGACGAGGTCGGTCATCTGGCCGTGACGTTCAACTCCATGGTTCGCCACATGCAGAAATCGCAGGAGGAACTCGAGCAAAAAGTGCGCAACCGCACCGCCGAATTGGATGCCGTCAACGAGTCGTTGACCATTGAAATCGCGGAACGCCGGGCGACGGAGGAGCGTCTGCGGCAGTTCTCGCGCGCCGTGGAGCAAAGCCCGTGCTCGATCGTGATCACGGACACTAAGGGGGGCATCGAATATGTGAACCCGAAATTCACCGAGGTGACCGGCTATAGCGCGGCAGAAGTTTACGGAGAGAATCCGCGGGTGCTCAAGTCGGGCGTAAATCCGCCGGAGTTTTACCTGGAGCTGTGGCGGACACTGGAGGATGGACGCGAGTGGAGGGGTGAATTCCACAATCGCAAAAAGAACGGAGACTACTTCTGGGAAATGGCCTCCCTGTCGCCGATTCGCAACGCTGAAGGAAAGGTGACCCACTACCTTGCCATCAAGGAGGATATCACCCAGCGCAAAGAGATCGAGGTGGAACGGGAGCATCTGATAGTGGAATTGCAGGAGGCAATCGCCAAGGTGAAGACCCTTTCCGGCCTGCTGCCTATTTGCGCCTCCTGCAAGAAAATTCGCGACGACGGCGGCTACTGGAACACGGTGGAACTCTATGTCGAGCAGCACTCTGCCGCGACATTCACCCATGGTCTGTGCCCCGAGTGCGCACACAGATTGTATCCGGAGGTATTTGAGGAGGAGCCGGAGGCGCCCAAAGATTCACCTCCCTCTTCACACCCCGGCCGCGGAGCGGGCGCCTGATCGTTGTTTCTGGGAATTTCATTTCACCAGAAATTCACCATTCAAGGACCGTCACATTGCGTGGCTGGAATTCGGCCTTTTCTTGAAAACGCGCTTCGCATACAAAGGTTTCGTGCGAACCCGTTGAAATGGTCAAAGAGTCCCTCATGCGCGCCTGCATCATCTATAATCCAACGGCCCGCGGGGCAAAAGCCGAACGCCTGCGCCAGTATCTGGAGGGCCTGCGCGGCGAATGCACCCTTAAACCCACTCCTGCGGCGGGGGCGGGGCGTCTCCTGGCGGCGGAGGCTGTGATTGAGGGCTTCGACACGATTGTGGCTGCCGGCGGTGATGGCACGGTGAACGAGGTGGTCAACGGCATCGGCGACGCTCCCGGGGGGTTCGAACGCTCCCGCCTCGGCGTTCTCCCGATCGGTACCGCAAATGTATTCGGACTGGAGATCAAGCTGCCGACTCGTTTGGAGCGCGCCTGGGAAATCATCCGCGGAGGCACGGAGCGATCCATCGATCTGGGCGAGGCTCGATTCTCCTCCCCGCTGGGAATGGAGAGCCGTTATTTTATTCAATTGGCCGGCGCCGGACCCGACGCGCGAGCGGTGGAATTGGTGAGCTGGAAATGGAAAAAGAGGAGCGCGTTTATCGCCTATGGCGTGGCGGCCTGCATCGCGTTGTTGGAGCGGCATCCCAGGATTGACTGGGGCACTCCAGAGGGGAAAGGGGTGGCTGATGCCGTGGTGATTGGCAATGGCCGGTATTACGGGGGTCCGTTCCGGCTCTTTCCCGAGGCGGACCTTTGCGATCACAAAATGGATGTCGCCCTGTTTCCCAAAATCAACACGGCCTTTCTGGCTTTTTGCGCGCCGGTGGCTCTCGCGACGTTCAGGCGTCCCACACGAGGTGTCACGCACCTGCAAACGCAAACGCTGACGCTGCAATGCGACGAAAAAGTGGGTTTTGAACTGGACGGGGAACTCGTGGGTCGGCTGCCTGCAACGCTTCAGATGCACTCGAAGAAGATCCGGGTCGTGGTGCCTGGCTGAGAACAGGTTTCTTAAAAAAACAGCCGGACGCCCCGCTAAGGAGGGTCCGGCTGCCTGCCAATCCAAAGAAATTACCGACTGCGCTTACTTCAGTTTGGCCAGGGCCTCTTTGACCTTGCTGAAATTCGGAAGGTCTTTCACGGTGGGGGTCTGCTCGGCGTATTGAACGACTCCATTCTTATCGACCACAAACGCGGCGCGCGCGCTCACCGATCCCAGCCCGCCCAGGTCATCCAGAAGGACGCCGAAGGCCTTGGCGGTCTGTTTGTTCAGGTCGCTGGCCAGCGTGATGCTGATCTTTTCCTTCTGCGCCCAGACTTCCTGCGAGAAAGGACTGTCCACGCTGATGGCAATGACATCGGCATTCAGGGAGGAATACTGGGAAAGGCTGTTGGTCAGTTCGCACATTTCCGCCGTACAAACGCCGGTGAACGCCAGGGGGAAGAACAGGACGACCGTGTTCTTTTTGCCAAAGTTATTGCTCAGTTTCACGTCCACCAGACCGGAGGCCTGTTTGGATTTCAGGGAAAAATCGGGCGCTTTGGCCCCAACATTCAGTGCCATAATATTTTTATTGTTTCCTTAATTGTTCTCAAAAGCCACAGCCCTCATTGTAATACCAAAACTGTGTTTTGTCAAAGTGCCGCGAGAACTTCCTCGGCGTGTTCGCCCGGTTTGACCTCCGTCCAGATGTTCTTGATGACTCCATTCGGTCCGATCAAGAAAGTGACCCGATGCGTGCCCTGGTATTTGCGCCCCATGAACACTTTTTCGCCCCACACCCCGTAGGCATGGACGATCTTTTTGTCCTCATCGGAGAGCAAGGGGAACGACAGTTTGTATTTGGCGATGAATTTATCGTGGGACACGACCGGGTCCACGCTCACACCCAGAATCACGGCCCCTTTTTTCTGGAAGTCGGCGAAATGATCGCGGAAGGCGCAGGCTTCTTTGGTGCATCCGGGGGTGTCATCCTTGGGATAGAAATACAAAATCACATTTTTTCCGGCCTGGCTGGCCAGCGAGATGCGACCGCCGTTGCTGGCCGGGGCATCGAAATCGGGCGCCTTGTCTCCCGGTTTCAAATTTACTTCCACTTTTTTGGGCATAATTCCTTGTCCGTGTTTAACGCGCACCGAAATGACGCATTCGTTGCGGCGTTATTGAACCACAACATAATCTCAAACACCCGATTCGCAAATGGACACGGGCCGAACTCTGAAACTGAATTGGTCCGCAATGCATTTCCGGCTTTCCGGCTCGTGGATCAACAAATCACTGGCGCAACACGGGGTTTATCCATTAACTTGGCCGAGACGATCTTATGGTTTTGGTCATAGATAATTACGATTCATTCACCTACAACCTAGTGCAATACCTCGGGGAATTGCAGGTGGATGTCAAGGTGCTGCGCAACGACCAGGTGAAGCTGGAGGAAATCCGGGCGCTGAACCCGGAACGCATACTCGTCTCGCCCGGCCCCTGTTCGCCGCGCGAGGCGGGCATCTCCAACGAGATCATCAAGACCTTCGGGCCGCATTTGCCGGTGTTCGGTGTTTGTCTGGGCCACCAATGCATCGGTCACACGTTTGGCGGAACGGTGAACGTCAATTACCGGATGATGCACGGCAAGACTTCGCCTATCCGGCACAATGGCAAGGACCTCTTTGCGGGCATGCCCAATCCTTTCAATGCCACGCGTTATCATTCCCTGGTGATCGAACGCGACAGCCTGCCGACGTGCCTGGAAATTACGGCTGACACTGAGGAAGGCGAAATCATGGGCGTGCGCCACCGGGAGTATCCGATTTGGGGCGTGCAGTTTCATCCTGAAAGCATTTTGACCGACCAGGGCCGGACCATTCTGAAGAACTTCCTCACGCTTTCGCGCTGAACGCGCAGGCTGAGTCTGGTTCCTTAATAAAAGCAACGCCGGTTTCAATGAACCGGAGGTTGACGGCATCATTCGACTTTTCCATATTCCTTGAGTGTCCATTGCGCGCGGGCGAATTCGAGAGTCATGGAACCGGAGGTTTCGGTGGTTTTGACTTCTGCGCCCAAGCGCGATAGTCGAGCGAGCATCTGTTTCTTTAATGCGTTCGAGGAACGTGTGCCTGCGGTGCTCAGGAGAATGAGACGGGGTTGGATGGCCGCCAGCAGATCGTCCTGAAGCGGCTCGCCATTCGAAGGCCAGCCAGCCACCACGATATCCGCGCGCAGATCCGGTTCGCGTTCCAGCAACGCGCGCTGGCCCAACTTGCCCAAGTCCGAAAGCAGGAGGACGCGAACTCCCTCGACTGTGCCGCGCAGCACCAGCGCCTTATCGTCGGCCAATGAAAAGGAATCTCCGGCGTCAGGATGCAACACGGTCCAGATGCCAATGCGCGCGCCCCGGGATGCGCTCTGTATCTTATCCTTCCAATCCTTTAATTCCCGCCGGTAAACCGGGGACCGGAACGGAAGCGCACCTGTCCGATACCGGCGCGGTTTAAAAGTCTCATGAATGACAGGAAATCCGCCCACATGGGCAATATCGCCATGCGTCAGAACGCAGTATGGGAGCCCGTTTACACCTTGGGCGCCCAGGAAGGGTTTGACGAGAAACTCTCCTGTTTCCTCATTTCCGGCATCGATCAGAAAATCCTTCTCCCAGAATGGCGCATCGAGAAAAATGGCATCGCCATTCTGAACCGCGAGCACGGTCAGGCGCGGATGGATACGCAGGTTCGACAATGGAAGAAGCACAAGAAGGCCCACAAAAATGGCGGTTGCGACGGCCCATCGCCGCCAGGTCTTGGGAGGGCCAGACAGGACTAAAAATCCAAACAGCACTCCGTAATAGATCAGGAAATAGACCGTTCCCGGCGGGCGAACATAGAGGAATGCAGTGGGCCATTGGGCCATCCAATCGCTCAATTTCACCATGACCGTCATAAAAAACCAGCCGCCATGGTTGAAGAGCACGCAGGCCCAGTCGCACCATGGACCGCAGACAAGGCTGCCCATGTGGCACATCAACGCGAAGCTGCTCAGGGGGATGATGACCAGATTGGCCAGCAGGCTCACCGGGGTGATCATGTGAAAATACCAGGCGATGATTGGCAGCGATCCCACCCACGCCGCAAACGAGGTGCTGAAGCTCGCAGTGAGCCAACGCCAAGGAGTTTCCAGGATTCGTTTCCACCCGGGCCGCAGCTTATCCGGAAGCATTGGGTCGGTCTGGTGGATTTGTTCCCGCAATTCCGCGAAGACGGGTGAGAGCAGGCCCAGCATGAGCACCACGAAAAAGGAGAGTTGGAAGCTCGCCTGAAAGAGCTGGCGCGGATCCCACAGCAACAGAATAAAACCTGCCGCTGAAAGGGAGTTGAGCAAATTGCCTGGACGGTGCAAAGCCCAGCCGGCAATGACCACGGTCATCATCACCGTGGAGCGGATGGCCGAGGATTGCCAGCCGGTGACACCCGTGTAGAACCAGATGGCCGGGATTACCAGCCAGCCACAAACCCCTCTGGGAATCCGCGCCACGCGCAGCAGGCTCACCAGGATGCCCGCGATCAAGACCATGTGCAGGCCGCTGATCGCGAAGATGTGCATCGTTCCGGTCCGCATGAAAGACTCGGACACCTCGTTCGTGAGGCCGGTTTTCCATCCCAGCGCCAGGGCCCAGATGAGGCGCAGCGATTCGTCCTCCACAGGCAAACCGCGCGCGAGAACGCCATGCGCCCATTGGGCAAAACGATCGGATACTGAGGGTTCGCCGGGATCGGGTGCGATCAACTTCCAATCGTTTGTGGATGCGCGCACTGAGAAGTGGACCCCCTGCCAATAGAGATATTCCCGGTAATCGAACAATCCCTCTGCGGCGGCGGATTTGGGCGATTCAATCACGCCGGCAATTTCCACTCCGTGTCCACCGTAATAGCTGGGCGGAAGTGTCCCCGTGGTGCTGACGATCACCCGTCCAAAGGCCGGTTCCCAATTTCCATTGGCGTTGCGTTCGATTTGAGTGACGTCCACCAAGGCAAGCGCACGCGAATATTCCCGGCCCCGTCGCTCCTGAATCCGCTCGGACGGAGTTTCCGTCAGAACTCCGCGCAATGCGATCAGCTCGGGTTCGCCTTTAAGTAAAAACCGTAGATCGTTCGGGGATAGCGGTTGCGTGCGACAGACCAGATTCGTCCAGCCTGCCAGAACCAAAAGCACGGCCAATGAACATTGCCACCGACTCTGCTGCTTGTGCGAAATGAACCAGGCGGCCAGCGCCAGCAGGCAACCGCCAAACAGCCACATCAGGGACGGCGCTGGAGCCAGACGGCCCAAAAGAATGCCCGCTGTGTAAAGCAACGCGACCGGAACCAGGGGAAATCCGATTTTGCGGCTCCAGAGAACCGCAATTCGTGACATCCCAACGCCCGGTGTCCCGTTCGTCACTAGCACCTCACACTTTGTCCGGCACGACGAACGGTTTGCGATACTCTCGGGTGAGCATCCTCGACGCCTCGGGATCGTTGACGATCTTTTCCGACTTGGCGTCGATGATCAGTTTGCGTCCCAGGCGGTATTGCAGGCCGTCGAGCTTCAGGCCGTTTTCACCCGCCAGATGCTGCTCCATGCGGGCGAGCGTATCGTAGGCCTCCTTGTTGTCGCCAAAGGCCTTGGTCTTGGAATTGAAAGGAACCGTCTCGCCCAAGCGATAGGAAATGTTGGCCAGATGACAGAGGGCGCTGCTGTAGTGGCCCTCGAGAATTTCAGCGTTCAGATCAGACTTTTTGTGGCTGCGGACTGCGGCGATGAAATTGGCGAAGTGATTATCGCCCGGCCCGAGTTTGAATTGACCAGTGGGCAGTTTGATGGCCTCGCCGCCTTCGTTGGGAGTGTATTTCCCGCCGGTCAGCGTCCCTTTTTCATAGTGGAAGAAATTTTCGATTTTCTGTCCCCTGAAACCATCCGTGTTAAGCCCGCGCACCTCGAATACCAACTGCGTGGCGCCGAAATCGTAGATGGCAATCTGCGTGTTCGCGGTCTGGCCCTGATCGGTATAGCCGAAACGGCCCCCCAGGCTGATGACACTCCTGGGCAGTGTGGCCCCGGGAATGCCCCAGCGCGCAATGTCCATTTGATGAACGCCGTTGTTACCGATGTCGCCGTTTCCGGTGTCCCAGAACCAGTGCCAGTTGTAGTGAACCAGGTTTTCGTGAAACGGCTGTTCGGGCGCGGGCCCGAGCCAGATATTGAAGTCCAGTTCCGGCGGGGGAGTTTTCTCGGGCTTGAAGCCGATGCTCACGCGCGGTTTGTAACACAGTCCGCGGGAAACAAGCAGCTTGCCATACTGACCGGATTTGGCGAGTTCACGGGCCTGAACGCCAAGTGTCCCGGTGCGGCTCTGGGTGCCGTGTTGCACAATGCGGTCATACCTGCGCGCCGTTTCCACGAGAATGCGGCCTTCGCGCACATTATGGCTGCACGGTTTTTCCACATACACGTCCTTGCCCGCCTGGCAGGCCCAAATGGCGATCAGCGAATGCCAGTGGTTAGGCGTGGCAATGGATACCGCGTCCAGGCTTTTGTCCTCGAGCGCCTGCCGGACGTCCTGCACTGTTTTTGGGGTGTATCCCGCCTTGTCCTGGATCATTTTGACCTTGGCCGCCCAGGTGCGCTTGTCGGGATCGATCAGGTAGGCGATGCGGACGTTCTTCATTTCCAGGAACGCGTTGATATGGTCCCCGCCGCGTCCGTTGAGTCCGGCGACACCAATCTGAACGGTGTCATTGGCGCCAGGAACCCTGGCGGTGGCCCACGAGGTTCCCAGGCACAGGGAGGCGCCGGTCAAACCGATGGAACTTAGAAAAGTGCGACGGGTTAAATTTGGCATGGTGTTTTCCTCTCAAGGCACGGTTGTGCGAACTGAAAAACGGGCGTACATGGCCCCACACAAACAAGCCGCAGCCAGCGTGTCAAGCCTCCCGAAATATTTCTCGCGCGCGCGGTCGAAGGCGGGCCCGCCTTGCTAAATATTGACTATTGACTTATGTTTAGCGCGACGACAGTGGTTCCATGGTTCATTGGCGGGAGAGGAACCATCCAAGTTGCATGACCACAGCCAACAAAGTCACCATCGGGCGGATACTGCTCATACCTGTGTTTATTGTGCAGGCGGTGTACTATGTACAGACGGGCAATGAAGTCTGTCGGCTGATCGCGGTGCTCGCCTTTGCCCTGGCGGCCATCAGCGACGGCATCGATGGCTACATCGCGCGGCATTACAATCAATTCAGCGAATTGGGCGCGGTGCTGGATCCGCTGGCGGACAAACTCCTCCTGATCTCGGCGCTGATCCTGCTGAGTTTCAACAATCGCCCCCGGTTCGACCAGTTGCCGCTGTGGCTGACGGCGATCGTGTTCAGCCGGGACGCCATTTTGTTGCTCGGCTCCCTCGTTATTCACTACACCTGCGGCAAAATGCGGGTCCGACCGCGCATTCTTGGAAAGATCTCAACGGTTCTCCTGATGGTGGTGGTGAGCTGGACGCTGCTCAAATGGAATTCCGCGAGCATTTATTACCTGGCCCTGGCCACCGCGCTGACCACGGCGGCATCCGGCGCCCTTTATGTGGTGGATGGGGTGCGCCAGCTCAACGCCAGTCCGCAGAGCGCCTCCTCCACATGGCCCGCGGCCTGATGGACCGTCAGGTTTCCGTGCGGTCGGCACACCGCGCGACATCGATTTGCCCGGAGTTGCGCTTTGGCTTTAAGTGTGATGTATTATCCTCTGGCTGGCGGTTTGGGCAATGATGCCCTCGCCCCTGTCCGCAATAGATATATCGTATGACGCAATTAATGGCATCCAACGGCGCAGTGGTTCTTAAAACAAAAGAACTTTGCCAGCTCATTTTGGATCATCCCGAGTATAAAGACCTGCAGAATCGCATCCAGGCATTCATGGATCACGAGGAATCCCGGAAGCAATACCAGGCCGTTTCTGAATTGGGCACCGCCCTGCGCGGCAAGCAACAGGAAGGCGGCCAACTGACGCCCGACGAAATCGAGGATTTTGAAAAACAGCGCGACGCCCTACTCAAGAATCCGGTGGCCACTGGTTTCCTGGACGCCCAGGAATCCCTCCACGACTTGAAAAAACTCGTCGTTCAACATGTGAGCAAGACTCTCGAATTGGGACGCCTGCCTGTGGAAGAGGATATGCAGGAAGAAGGGTGTTGCAGTTCTGGTGGTGGCGGCGGCTGCGGCTGCCATTGATCCGGCTGATCGCGGTTTTCGGCCCCTGACCGGGGAATCCCGCAAATAATTACCTGGTTGGGATCGCTTCTGCGGTCTCGCACAGGTTTTTATGTGTACAGAAAGAAGTTGGATCAGACGATCCAACTTTTTTATATTTCAGATCCGCATCCATTGTGAAATGGATCCGGTGAATTGAATGGGAGCGGTGTCTTATTGCTGCGGAGCGCGATTGCGGGCCTTTTCCTGGGCGGCTTTGCGCGCTGCTTCCCATTTGGTCTTCTGGTCGGCAGTGAGGATCTTGTTCATGCCGTCGGTGAAATCCTTCTGGATCTTCTGCATCGCCGGACGCATTTCCGTCCTGTCTAGGTTCTTGGCGCGCAGTTCCTTCATGGCGGTGGCGCGTTTTTCAAAAAGGGGCTTGGCATCCTTGACTTGAGCATCCGTCAGGGAGAGTTCCTTGGTCAAAGCTTGAATGGTCTGACCCTGGCCGCGTTGGCCTCTTCCGTTCTGCGTGGCGGTCGGTGTTGTGGCCGAATCCTGAGCGAAGGTCATGGGGGTTGTCATTACCAACCCGCCAAGGGCGAGCGCCGCGATCACACTGTATTTCATCATCTTCATAAACTTGTCTTTGTAGTCGTTCGAGTCCTGAAACCGGATTCCGTTACCGGCTTGCAAATCTCGTTCATTACGGTGATTAAGACGGCATAGCGCGGCGGTTGGTTACAAGGAGTTAAAGTCGGGTTGACCGGAATATTCGATTTTTCTGAAAAGAAGGCATCGCGCCGATTGCTTTTTTGAAAATATTTGCTAAACAATACCTTGTGACCCAAGTAGTTCCCAGTGTCCTGCTCCTGATCCCGGCGTACAATGAAGAACGCCGGATTGCCCCGGTATTGAGGGACTACGCCACCTATTTCCGCGCAAATTACCCCGGGAAATTCGAATTGGTCGTCGTTTTAAATGGTTGCAACGACGGCACATTGAGCGTTGTTGAAGACGCCTCGGCGGAGTTCCCGGAAATCCGGGCCTTGAATTTCCCCGCGCCTATCGGCAAGGGCGGCGCCCTTATCGAAGGGTTGAAGCTGTGGCCCACGGCCGATCTCATCGGCTATGTGGATGCGGACGGTGCGACAGCTCCAGCCGCATTTCTGGATCTCGTCAAAAAGTGCGACCGCGCGGATTGTGTCATCGGTTCGCGCTGGCTACCCGGGGCAATTCTTCACCAAAGCCAGTCGGGCAAGCGTCAGTTTGCCAGCCGCATATTCCACATGATCGTGCAGGGTTTTTTCTGGATGAATCTGAGGGACACACAATGCGGGGCCAAAGTCATGAAGCGCGAGGCGGTGGAACGCGTTCACCCGGCATTGCGAATTGCGGATATGGCCTTCGATATCAACCTTTTATACGTCCTAAAACGCGCCGGATATTCCATTCTCGAGGTGCCCACCGAATGGACTGATCAGATCGGTTCCAAAGTCGTTCTGGGCAAAACCTCGCTCGTCATGTTCCTCTCGGTGATGCGTCTGCGGCTGGTGTATTCGCCGTTTTATCGCTGGCTGCAACCGCTGCGGCCCATTGAAACCTGGATTTACCGCAAACTCAGCGCCCCGCCCCCGCTCCCGAACCACAATCGCAAGAAGCCTGACAAGCCAGACAATCAATAGGCGTGGGTCAGAAACAACAGGGATTTGCGGCTGCCGGACGGTGTCAACCGATGCTTTGCGCGGTATAAATCCGCACGGTCATCGTGTCCGACCAACCGCGTTCAGGCATGCCCGCCTTGATTTTCAGCCGACGGATGAACTCCGCCGGATCGCGCAGATCCTCCCACACGGAAGGCAGAAAAGTGGCCCGGCAGGGACCGTCCTCGAGTATCAAACCGTCGATCCCGGGCCGGACTTTTGCAATCAATTCCTCCTCGGAATCGCACGGCAGGGGTACCGGGGGACTCAGGATGGAAACATGATATTGGAGCCGGGGGTATTCCTGGCGCGTGACGGGATCGAAACGCGAATCGCGAAAGGCGGCCGCATAAGCGTATTCGGCCGTATTGGAAATCAACGGACGGAGGGACTCCAGAGTGCCGATGCAGCCACGCAAACGGTCCCCGATCATCAGGGTTACAAAGACCGCCCGGGGAAGCTGAAGGGGCGGAGGATAATCCGCCGGTTCCACCTCCAGAGGCATTCCACGCTCCACCCCGTTTGCCACAGAATCCGCCGCCACCTTCAGAATCCGGGAATGGTAAATGGCCTCAATTTCAGCGTTTTGGGTCATGCCTCATTCTACTCCGAGCGCCTGGGCGGCTCAATAACAGATCTGGAGTCATGGTGATCGGTTTGAGCCCATGTTCGGCAGCTCAATAAACGCAAATCGTCTTAGAAAATATTTGCCTTTGCGCCTCGGGCCGATCATAGGTGACGCATCATGAAAACATTACTGACCCTGTTGACTATTGTGG
Organism: Verrucomicrobiia bacterium; assembly: GCA_963664225.1. Taxonomy (GTDB): domain Bacteria; phylum Verrucomicrobiota; class Verrucomicrobiia; order Limisphaerales; family UBA1319. The sequence goes on along the minus strand of OY760937.1, from coordinate 3,145,674 downwards.
TCCTGGCGGCCTCCGCTTGCTGGCTAACAGCTGCTGACGCCGATACCCGTTGTTACGAGATGAGGATTTACTATGCGGCTCCGGGCCGGTTGGGCGATCTGGAGTCCCGCTTCCGTGACCACACCTGCGCGTTGTTTGCAAAACACGGTTTCACGAACATCGGTTATTGGACGCCACTGGAGAATCCCGACAACAAGATCATCTACATCATTGCCAGTCCGAATCGCGAGGCGCATTCCAAGGCATGGACCGAATTTGGCAAGGATCCCGAATGGCAGGAGGTCGTTAAAGCCACCGAGTCGAAAAGCCGGCTGATCACCAAGGTGGAATCCTATTTTCTGAAAACCACGGACTTCTCGCCGCTGGTCAAACCTTCGAGCGCAGCCGCTCCCCGCACCTTTGAACTGCGGACCTACACCGCCGCGCCGGGCAAACTCGACGCGCTCCAAGCCCGGTTCCGCGATCATACCGTGGCCCTCTTCGCCAAACACGGCATGACCAGCGTGGGCTATTGGACCGCGTTGGAAACCAAACCCGAGAACACCCTGATCTACATCCTGGCGCATAAGAGCAAGGAAGCCGGGGCCGAGGCTTTCGCGGATTTCCGCAAGGATCCTGATTGGATTGCGGCCAAAAGCGCCTCCGAAACCAACGGCCCTTTGACGACCAAAGTGGAATCGGTCTTCATGGCACCGGAGGTTTTTTCACCGATCAAATAGCCGTTCCGCAATAAAAGCGGATGAATCCTCGAAGAGCAAAAGCTTGATCTGGGTCAAGGCGACTTGAGACGGCCGGGGGCAGGTTACGGGCGGTATGAGTACGGAATTATCCCAGGCCTCCCGCCTGATTCGCGAGCGCAGGACTGTGGCGGCCTTGTTCGATCTTTATTGCCACGATCAGCATGGAACGCAGGGCGAACTCTGCGCCGCGTGCGGCTCATTGGCGGCGTATGCGGCTGAACGACTGGCGCGCTGCCGTTTTGGCGCGGAGAAGCCGACCTGTGCCCGCTGCCCTGTGCATTGCTACGGCCCCAGACAACGAGAGGAAATCAAACAAGTCATGCGCTATGCCGGGCCGCGGATGCTATTGAGACATCCCGTCTGGGCATTGATGCACGTATGGGATGGCTGGCGGGCCATTGCGGGGCGGGCCAGGACGATGCGAAAACCAGATCAAATACCGCTATGAGCGCGTTTGCGCGCGCCCATAGCGCGGTATTCGTTTTGAATTTTGGATGAATTACTCGTTGCGATAATTCGGGCGCTCGTCGCGGTACCGCGAATTGCCACCGCTGGAACGTGGGGGGCGGTCTTCGCGGGGACGGGCGATATTGACCGTCAACTGACGGCCCTGGAATTCCTTTTGATTGAATTGCTCGACGGCCTTGGCGGCTTCTTCCGCCGAGGCGAATTCGACAAAGGCGAATCCGCGGGATTTGCCTGAGAATTTGTCGAGCATGAGTGTGACCGTGGTCACATTGCCGGCCTGGGCGAAGTAATCCTGCAGGTCGTGTTCCTGGGTTTCGTAGGAGAGATTGCCCACAAAGAGTTTGGACTCGTTCATGATACTTGGATTGTGATTTGAGGCTCCGAGACAGCGCGTTGGATTCTGCACCTGCAGGACCGCGGGATGCCAATTTATTGTCAACTTTTGTTAGATCACTGACATTCTGTCTTTCTGACACCGACACCGCTCTAATGTCGAGCTTGACGGGCAGACTATGCGCCCTGCGTGATGTTGGCAATCAGAGAATTGCGGTTTAAACTGTGCGATATGAAATGGGTTTTATTGTTAACGGCCATCTTGTTGGAGATTTGTGGCACCACCTGCATGAAACTTTCGCTCGGGATGACCCGTCCCGTGCCCACGGTGGCCATGTTTGTCCTCTATATTGGGAGCCTCGGGGCGCTGGCGCTGGCGCTCAAGCAATGGGATATCAGCGTGGCCTATGCAATTTGGTCCGGCTTGGGGACCGCCATCATCGCCGTGATCGGCATCCTGATTTTTCACGAATCGTACTCACTGCTTAAATGCGCGGGAATCGCCTTGGTAATCGTGGGCATCGTGATGATCAACCTGGCTGGTGGCAGCCATTGAGAAGGAAGGATCCGTTTAGATAAAAAAACGCTAAATAAGGAAAAACGCACAGGCAAGCTCGCCAGCTTTTTGAAACAGATGCTGCATTGGGGAATGGTGATAGTCTGGTCCGCGCATCATGTCACATGTCCTTGCATTAACTCCCGGTGGGCATCTGTCTGTCCAGTTTGTACAATTGGACGTGCAGGTTGAGCCGAAATTGAGCCCGGTCGCCGCCGCACGACTGGCCGAAAACAAGCGCAACCCGGATTATCCGTTTGAATTACCCTGCATAGCGCGGCAAGAACGCAAAATTCTGTATCGGTTGTCGTGCGAGTGGCTCCGGAAGCATCAAGAGTCTTGTCGCAAGCCACATTGGCTCATATTTTGCTCCTGTTCTGCCCATGAGATTCAGCATTGCATTGGCGTTGGCCGGCGGATGGGTCATCGCCTCAGCATGCGCTGCAACGCGCATCAATCAGGAGGGACGCATCCTGGGGGATGTCCCCGTGGTTACCCAATCAATACTTTTCAACACGGCGGAGGCGGATGCCGTGGTGGGCGCCATGCAAATATTTCCAGTCACGAGTGCATGGAATGAGGACATCTCCCGGCGACCCCTCCTGGCCAATTCCGCCGCGATGATATCTCAAATCACGAACGACCTCGCCGCCTCTCGTCAGACATTGAGGCCGTTTTTTGAAATGAATTTTGTTCTCGTGCCCGACAATCAATCGCCGGTGCCCGTCGATTTTGTCGATTATCCCGACGAATCCGATCCCGGCCCCTACCCAATCCCCTCCAACATGCCGATTGAGACCTGGCCCTTGGGGACCGGCAGCCAGACCCTGGTGCAGTGGCAACAGGATGTTTCAAACATAGGCGGGGACCGCCACGCGATCCTTGTGCAGCCGGGCACGGGCTTGATCCGTGAGATGTGGCAGGCGAAGCTGGTGGGCTCCAATTGGGAAGCTTCCAATGGGGCGAAGTTCGATTTAAACAGCAATAATTTGCGTCCGGCGGGGTGGACTTCCGGAGACGCGGCCGGGCTGCCGATGTTTCCCGCCCTGGTCCGTTATGACGAGTGCCAGCGGGGAATGGTCGAGCATGCGATGCGGTTGGTCGTCAAACGTACGCGCAAGGAATACCTCTATCCGGCCACCCATTACGCTTCCACGACGGCTGCTTCCCAAACCAACGTGCCCTCCATGGGCCAGCGGCTGCGGCTCAAATCCAACTTCTCCATTCCCTCCCAATGGACCAGAGAAGAGAAGGCGGTCCTGCTGGCTTTCAAGAAGTACGGCGCGATTGTGGCCGATAACGGCAATTTCTTTTCCATATCCGTCACCCCGGACAATCGCTGGCCTGCGGGAGCTTTCGATCATCTTTCCACGATTGGAATCACCAATTTTGAAGTCATCCAGACCACGGGTCCTACAGCGGGTCCCCGTTCACCCGGCGGTCCTGTTTCCCATGCAGGTGGGAATCAAGTTGTATCCTCAGGTGCCCTGGCCAGTTTGCGCGGATATGTTTCCTTCAGCGCGGCGGTACCCGGGGTGCAGTGGCGCGCCTATTCCGGTCCCGGGACGGTCACTTTTGACAATTCTTCGCAAACCAACACCACGGCCGCTTTTAGCGCGCCAGGCGTCTATACGCTGCTTCTGAGCGCTGACGATGGCGTTCATGCCGTCAGTTACGATGTAGCGGTGGTGACGGTCGGCTTGACGGTCTCGGCAGCCCGCTTTGGAACCAATCTCAACCTGAACTGGACAGCCCAATCGTCCGCATATGTGGTGGAGCAAACCGCTGGCATTCCCCCATCCTGGAGACCGGCGTTCACCACCAGCGCTCAGTTCGTGACGGTTCCAATTCTGAATTCGAATGGTTACTTTCGTATCAGAAGCCAGTAGACACCTTCCGGTTCACCGGAGCACCACAGCGAAACTTGACACTTGACGCCTCGATCCGGTCTGGCACGGTGCCAATCGAAATGAGAGCGAGCGAAAACCAATCCTCCTTCACCCGGGCAGCGACCAAAATCCGGGAGCGCTGCAAAAGCAAATTCCCATCCATTATCAAGCTCAGCACCATTGCCCTTATGGTCCTCGGAGCCACGGTGCTGGCCGCCGAGCCGGTTTCCGATCTGGAGAAAGGTTTCACGCGCCCGCCTGATTCCGCGCGCCCGTGGGTGTATTGGTTCTGGCTCAACGGCAACATTACCAGCAATGGTATTACCGCCGACCTCGAAGCGATGAAGCGCGTTGGGATTGGTGGCGGATTGATCATGGAAGTAGACCAGGGCGCGCCGGTTGGACCGATGGATTTCATGGGGCCGGCATGGCGAGACTTGTTCCGCCATGTCCACGCCGAGGCGAACCGGTTGGATCTGGAAATTAACATGAACGACGATGCCGGCTGGAACGGCAGCGGCGGGCCGTGGATCAAACCCGAGCAATCCATGCAGGAAGTGACGTGGACGGAAACCAACGTCGCCGGCCCGCTCCACTTTGAGGGCGAGCTCGCGCAGCCAGTGGCAACCGCGAAGTATTACCGCGACATCGCGGTGCAGGCGTTTCCAGCAATGGATGACTACCGCATACCGGGGATCGAGTCCAAGGCTGCGTTCCAGAATTTTCGCGGCCGCAAGCCAGGGAAGGGTGAACTGACGGAGAAATCGATCATCGGCCAGAATGCGATCACCAACCTGGCCGCGTGGATGGATGCAAACGGGCGACTGGTTTGGGATGTGCCAGCGGGAGAGTGGACGATTCTGCGCATTGGCCACACGAGCACCGGCGCTGAAAACGCGCCTGCGCCGATGACGGGTCGCGGCCTCGAATGCGACAAGCTCAGCAAGGAAGGTATCGAGGCGAATTTCAACGGCATGATGGCCAGGCTGGCGGGCGACACGGGCATCACGGCGCAGCGCACGCCGGGCGGCCTGGTGGCCACACACATTGACAGTTGGGAGAACGGTTCGCAGAACTGGACCGCAAAGATGCGGGAAGAGTTCCAGCAGCGGCACGGCTATGATTTGACGCCGTTCCTGCCGGTATTCACCGGGCGTGTCGTGAGCAGCCTCGAAGTGTCGGAGCGGTTTCTCTGGGACGTGCGGCGCACGGTTTCCGAGCTGGTGATCGAGAACTATGCGGGCCGGTTCCACGGGCTGGCCAACGCGAACGCAATGCGCTTCACCTGCGAAGCCTATGGCAGCCCTTGCGACTACATTCCCTATGGCGGCCAGGCCGATGAGCCGATGGGCGAGTTCTGGACCCCGGGCGGCGGTTCGATGGAAACCTGCCGCGGCATGGCCTCGGCGGGTCACGTCTATGGCAAACCGATCATCGGAGCGGAAGCCTTCACGTCGGGGGACCAGGAACGGTGGCGCGAGCATCCGGCCTTGTTGAAGTCGCTGGGCGACCGCGCGTTCTGCGAGGGCATCAACCGCTTCGTCTTTCATCGCTACGCCATGCAGCCGTGGGCCGACTACCGTCCGGGCATGACGATGGGGCCGTGGGGCCAGCATTACGAGCGCACGCAGACCTGGTGGGAGCAATCGCGCGCGTGGCACGAGTATCTGGCGCGCTGCCAGTTTTTACTGCGGCAGGGATTGTTCGTCGCGGATGTCTGCCATCTCCAGGCGGAAGCCCCGCCGATGGGTTTTGGCAACCATTCGCGCAACGGCTACGACTGGGATGAATGCACCGATGACGCTGTGATGACGCGAATGTCCGTGCGCGATGGGCGCATCGTGTTGCCGGATGGCATGAGTTACCGTCTGCTGGCCCTGTCAGACGCGCGGACGATGACGCCGCGGTTGCTGCGCAAGCTCAAGGAACTCGTCGAAGCCGGGGCCACGGTGGTCGGCCCCCGCCCGCTGAAGTCACCGAGCTTGAGCGGCCATCCGCAGTGCGACGAGGAAGTGCAAAAGTTGGGCGCCGAGCTTTGGGGCGATTGCGACGGCCAGGGGGTGAAGGAACATGCCTTTGGAAAGGGGCGCATCGTCTGGGGACTGGCGGTCGAAAAGGTTCTGCAACAAAGCGGGGTGCAACCCGATTTCGTCTGCGGCCAGCCGTGGCGCTTCATCCACCGCAGCAGCGGCGACGCGGAGATTTATTTCGTGGCCAACGGCCAGCCGTTCGAAACCACCGCCACATGCGCCTTCCGCGTGTCAGGCAAGGTTCCGGAGTTTTGGTCGCCAGAAACGGGGCTTACGGAACGCGCCGGAGTGCATGAAGTGAAAGACGGAGTCACCCGTGTTTCGCTGACGCTGGGGCCGAATGGCTCCGTGTTCGTAATTTTCCGCGAACGCTCAGGAGACGGCGACCCCATCGCGCAGGTGCGCCGCGCAGGAAAGACGCTTCTCACGGCCGGACAGGAACCGCCGTTGAAGATCACCGTGCGCCAGGCGCGCTACGGAGTGCTGAACGACCCGCAGCGCACGCGCGACGTGACGGCAAAAGTGCAGGTCAAAGCCGACGCGTTCGACCATAGCTTTCCCGTTACCGCGATGGCCGATGGAGACGATCCCGCCCTGAATGTGGTAAAGACGCTCGAGGTCGATTACAGCATCGACGGGCAGTCGTTTACCGGGAAATGGCGCGATGGAGACACGGTCCTTCTGGGGCGCAACGCGGTCGGCGCGCGGGTGGAGGTGGCGCGCTACGGCGTGCTGGGCGATCCGAAGCGGACTCGCGACGTGCGGGAAAAGCTGCAGCGCCTCCTGGATGCCGGGGAAAGCAGTTTCCTCGTTGCGCGCATGGCGGCGGGCGATGATCCGGCTTTTGGCCTGATAAAAACACTCGATGTGGAATACACGCTCAACGGCAAACGCCTCCACCTGACCGGCACGGATCCGGACATGGTGGATTTTGTCACCGGGCCCGTGCCACCGGGCGCGGTTGTGCAAGTCCGGTGCGACGCGCAGGGGCACGCCCAATTGGAAGCCCGCGAGCCAGGCGAATACGAACTCGTGAGCGCCTCCGGTCAGGTGCAAAAGGTGAAAGTGGAGACTATTCCGCAATCGATGGAATTGACCGGCCCATGGGAGGTGCGCTTTGATCCCAAGTGGGGCGGCCCTGAAAGCGCGACCTTCGACCCGCTTGAGGATTGGTCCAAGCGTTCCGAAGAGGGCATCCGCTACTACTCCGGGACGGCGAGTTATCGGAAGACCTTTACCCTGAGCTCGCAACCCTCAAGCCTCAACCGTCTCTTCCTCGATCTGGGCAAGGTTGCCGTGATGGCGGAAGTCAAATTGAACGGCCACGACTTGGGCATCCTCTGGAAACCTCCGTTCCGTGTGGAGGTTACAAATGCCCTGAAGCCAGGCGAAAATGTGCTCGAAGTGAAGGTTGTCAACCTCTGGATCAACCGCCTGATCGGCGACGAGCAACTACCCGAAGACAGCCAGCGCAACGGCGACGGCACGCTCAAGGGGTGGCCACAGTGGGTCAACGATGGGAAGCCCAGTCCCACTGGCCGCCTTACCTTCACGAGTTGGAGGCTCTGGAAAAAGGATGACCAACTCCAGGAATCCGGCCTGATTGGACCGGTCACACTGCGGACCACAGCGGTTTCGGAGATACATTAAGAACCCATGCTCAGCCCGCGCAGCGTCAACCGGCGTTGCGCGGGCAAAGTATTTTGCTCTCTGTCACCGTTCCACTCTGGTGATGGGGTGGCCACCTCAGCGCGGTATATTTTGCGGAGGATATTTTTCGGGAGCCCGTCTAATTCCTTGAAATGCGCCGGTCCATTGCGATCGGGAATGATTGATTGTTATGAAAACCAAATTGCCATGGATCCTGTTGGGGGTTGGCCTGCTCACGGCCGCCACGGGCCATGCGCGCATCAACGTAGTCACGCTACCCGGACGCGATTCCACCAAACTGACCATCTACAATTCCGCCGATCTGACACTGGTCAAGGAGACGCGCATCCTGACATTGCGCAAAGGATTGAACCATCTCGAGTTTTCCTGGGCAAACACGTTGATTGATCCCACGTCGGTGGAGTTTCGAGCGCTCACCCACGCCGATGCCGTGGACGTCCTCGACGCGAGTTTCCCGCCGCGTGTAACCAATACTCTAGAGTGGCGCATCCAGAGCGAGTTCGCCGGGGAAGTGGAGGTGGAGATTCGTTACTTCACCAGTGGCATTACGTGGTCGGCGGATTATGTGGCCGAGGCCACTCGCGATGAGAAAATGATGGCCCTGTCCGGGGCGGTGCGCGTGACCAACAACAGCGGTGAGGATTACGAGAATGCCCAGGTGCGACTGATCGTGGGCGTCGTTCGGCTTGTGGAGGATATTTCGCAGTTGGCGCAGAACTTTCGGCCGCAGGATTTTGGTTTCGAAGCGAACCGTGAAATGAAAGAAGCCCTAATGAAGTCGGAGAGCGGGAAAGTAAAACCGGGCTTTGGCGGTGGAAATCGGAGGTTGGCCTTCGCCTTCGACAGCCTCAAAGCCAAGGATATCGTCAAGGAAGGCCTCTCTGAATACTTCATGTACACGGTGGTTGGCAGCGACACCATTCCCAACGGCTGGTCCAAGCGCCTGCCATCCTTCAAGGCCGATGAAGTGCCCATTGCCAGCTACTACAAGTTCGAGAAGGAACAGTGGAACGACCAGGTGGTGCGGTTTTACCGGTTCAAGAACGACACCAAGAGCAAGCTCGGCAAGGAACCGCTGCCGGACGGCGCGGTCAAGGCTTTCCGTGTTCTCGGTGAAGACCGCCTTTACGCATATACTGGCGGCACTTCAGTCAAATACATCCCGATCAACGAGCAGGTGGACCTCGAATTGGGCGCGGATCAGGAGGTGCTCGTCAAACCCGTGCTGATGAACTGGGAAAAATCCGATATCCGGTTCGATGACAAGGGCAACGTTTCCGGCTGGACCACCAAGGAAACCTGGCAATTCGAGGTGCGCAACTCCAAGGACATCGACATCACACTGGATATCCGGCGCAACTTCACCGGGGACTGGTCCATCGACACCCAGGCGCCCAATGAAAAAGTGGACGCCAACAAGGTCAAGTTTGTCATCCCTCTCAAGTCCCGCGAACAACGCACCTTCACTTACGACCTAACCACACGTTATGGCGCCAATGTTACGAAATAATCGGATACTGGCATTCCTCTGCCTCTGTTTTCTGGTGTGGACTTTCACGGGTTGTGGGGGTCCGGCGCTCACCCCAGCACAGGACGAAGCCGCCGCACGGGAATTGTTCAATACCACCGTGAGGCAGTATCACCTGCCTTCCGCGGAGGCCAGCGGCGAAGCACGGACCCGCCTCCTGGAACAGGCCGCGGCGGGCTATCAAAAAGTGCTCAAGGACCATCCCGCGCAAACCGTCTGGTGTGCGCAGGCCCTCAGAAGCCTTGGAAATGTTCGCGTCGCCCAGGGCCGCCTCGATGAGGCCGCAGAACACTACCGCAGCGTGGGTCAGCGTTACCCCGCGCAGGAATGGGATACCCTCCAGGCCCTTAAAGCAGGTGGTGACATGCTCTGGGACGCCGGACGTCACACCCACGCCCGCGAATTCTATCAAACCATCACCCAGCGTTTCGACCGCCCCGCCGCCCCGCTTATTTTCCAGACCGTCGTTCGCGGCGCGCGGACAAGATTGGCTGACCGGGCACCCGAGGCATCGAAACCGGCTGCAAACTGAAGAAGGTGCATGAGCGAAACCGGAGGGCCGCGAGCCCCGCACGCTGGTTCCACCGTTGCCGCAAAACCAACCTAATACATCGAAATATTGTTCTGCGCCCGCTGCGTCCGGTTGAGTCACGCGCGGCTTGCGTGGACGGGTTTTTGGATTCAAACTATCGATGGAATGGATAAGAATCAGGTGGCGGATGTTTTGCTTGAGATCGGGACTCTTTTGGAATTGAAGGGCGAGAATCCCTTCAAGACCCGTGCGTATTCGAGCGCCGCCCGGGCGCTGGACGGACTGTCGGAGCCGTTGGAAACTCTGGTGGCGGAGAACCGCCTCGGCGGCATCAAGGGGATCGGCGCCAGCCTGGAGAAGAAAATCGCCGAGTTGGTGACCACCGGCAAACTGGCTTATTACGACGAGCTGAAGGCTTCGTTACCCCCCGGCCTAACGGCCATGCTCGACATTCCGGGGTTGGGCCCCAAGAAAGTCAAAGCCCTCTACGACCATTTAAAGATCGATTCCATTGAAAAACTGGAGGCGGCCTGTCTGGCCTCGAAAGTGGCGGCGCTGGAGGGTTTCGGCGAAAAATCCCAGGCCAAAATCTTGGAAGGCATTCAGTTTCATCGCAGTTATGCCTCGAAACACCTGCTTTCAGAGACCGCGATTGCATCGGAGCCAGTGCTCGAAGCGCTGCGAGGGCATCCGAACGTCATCCGTTGCTCGATCGCGGGCAGCCTGCGCCGAAACAAGGAATTGATCGGGGATGTCGATTTTCTGGTCTCCTCGTCCAAACCCACGGCGGTTATTGAATTTTTCACCGCATTGCCGGGCATCATCAGTGTGAGCGCGAAGGGCGACACCAAGGCCAGCGTGGTGCTCGACAAGGGATTGCAGGCGGATTTGCGCGTGGTGAGCGATGCGGAGTATCCCTTCGCCCTGGCCTATTTCACGGGCAGCAAGGAACACAATATCGTGATGCGACAGCGCGCGATTCAGCGCGGGTTGCGCCTCAACGAATACGGCCTCTTCGAGTCCCAACAGGAAACCCGCGATCCCAATCTCCTCAAGCCGTGCCACTCCGAGGAGGAGATTTATCAGAAGCTGGGACTGGCGTATGTGCCGCCCGAGTTGCGCGAGGACAAGGGCGAGTTCGAAGCTGCCGAACATGACACCATCCCGCGCCTGATCGAGTGGACCCAGCTTCGGGGTTCGCTGCACAATCATTCAAGCTGGAGCGACGGCCGGGTGGTTCTGGACGACATCGTCACGCACATGCGCGAGCATTGTTTTTCCTATTGGGCGATCACCGACCACTCCCAGGCGGCGGTGCAGGCCAATGGATTGTCGCCAGAGAAGCTACGCGATCAAATCAAGGCCATTCACGACATCAACGCGCGTCTTCGCGATGAGGGCGAAACGTTCCAACTGCTAAGCGGAGCGGAGGTGGATATTCTGAGCGACGGACGATTGGACTACGACGACGATCTGCTGGCGCAACTGGATGTGGTGGTCGCGAGCATTCATAGCGGGTTTACTCAAAACGAGGCCGAGATGACCAAACGCATCATTCGTGCGGCCCAGAATCCGTTCGTGCACATGATTGGCCATCTCACCGGGAGGTTGTTACTCGAGCGCGAACCGTATGCCGTCAATCAGCACGCAGTGATTGACGCCTGCGGGGAAACGGGCACGTGGATCGAGCTGAACGCGCATCCGCGCCGATACGATCTGGATTGGCGGATGTGGCCCTACGCCAAAACCAAGGGAGTGCTCTGCGCGATCAACTGCGACGCGCACCGCAACGAGCATGCGCAATTTCTGCGACTGGGCGTGGGTGTGGCCCGCAAGGGTTGGCTGACCAGTGCCGACGTGGTGAACACCCGGTCGCTGCCCGCATTGCGCAAGGCTCTGCGCGAAAAACGGGAACGGTGTTGATCAGAATTAGATGAACTACCCCTCCACTAACAGACCCCATCGAATCTCTGGATAGTGCGGCCGCATTGGCGTATAATGCCCACATGCGATGGCGGTTACAATTATTGATGATTCTGGTTCTGGCCTGTGTTCTCGCACCGGCAGGGGCCGCGCCCCACACCCGTCCAAGCCTTCTCCTTGAGAACACCCAGGCCATGCCGGGGCAAACCATCCTTGCAGGGGTGCGTCTGGTCATGGAGCCAGGCTGGCATACCTATTGGCGCAACGGTGGCGACTCGGGCGCTCCCATTCAGGTGGAATGGACGCTGCCTCCCGGGATCACCGCCGGGAACATTCAATGGCCGGTTCCCGAAAAAATCGTCGATTCCGACCTGACCACTTTCATTTATCACGATGAAGTGGTGTTGCTCGTGCCGATCACCATGGCCACCAACGCCGCCGGGATGGATATCGAAGTTCGCGCCAAGCTTTCGTGGCTGGAATGCAAGGAAACCTGCATCCCTGGCGAGGGCGAGGTGACGGCGCGATTGCGAATAGGCCCGGATACATTGCTTTCCCCGGACGCTCCCGCCATAAACACCTGGCGCGCGCGTCTGCCCCGTCGCGATGCGGAAATCAAGGTGGATGCCTCATGGGCGGTTGCCGCGGCTCCCGACGTCCATCTTTTGAATATCGAGTGGAAGGCGGACGGGCTCCCCGCAACCGCGGATTTTTTCCCATACGAGAGCGACGTCTATAAAGTAACCGGCCTCTCCACGCAGCCGACTAATGAGGCTGGCCGGGTGCGTTTGCAGAGGAAGGTGGAAAGAACCGGTGCGCAATGGCCTGAAAGCATCCTGGGTTTGATGGTCCATGCGGGAACCAACGGCGTGCCAAACGACGGGGTCGAGGTGGAACTGCACCCGACGCCACTGGCGGGCTCCGCAGTGAAGGCAGCCATCCAGGCGACTGCCTTGCCGCCGCAAAACCAGAAACCCCTGCTGGCCTGGCTGCTGTATGCGTTCATCGGTGGATTGATTTTGAACATCATGCCGTGCGTGCTGCCGGTCATCGCCTTGAAGGTTTTGGGGTTCGTGAATCAGAGCAAGGAGAACCCGGGACGCGTGCGGTTGCTGGGGTTGGTCTATGGCGCGGGCGTGCTGACCTCGTTTCTGGCGCTGGCGGCGATGGTTCTGGCCGTAAAAGCGGCGGGTCACCAGGCGGGGTGGGGAATGCAATTTGGAAATCCGATGTTTGTGGTGGCCCTGACGGTTCTGGTTACCTTGATCGCGTTGAATTTATTTGGCGTGTTCGAGGTGGTGATGAGTTTCAGGGTCACGCAGGCGGCCAGTGGACTGGCGGGACGCGAGGGCGCGGCGGGCGCGTTCTTCAATGGCGTTCTGGCCACGGTATTGGCCACGCCCTGCACGGCTCCGTTTCTGGGAGCGGCGCTCGGATTTGCGTTCACGCAACAGGCGACGATCATCATCGCGGTTTTCCTCACGGTTGGCGCGGGCCTTGCGGCTCCGTATGTGCTGCTAAGCTGGCATCCGGCCCTGCTGCGTTGGATGCCCAAACCGGGCGCGTGGATGGAGAAATTCAAGGTGGCGATGGGTTTTCCAATGCTGGCCACCGCCATCTGGCTCTTTCAATTGGCACCGATTTTTTATGGACGCCGGTTCTGGTGGCTGGGGATTTTTCTGGTGATCATCGCTGTGTCGGCGTGGGTGTTCGGTGAGTTTGTCCAGCGCGGACGCAAACGCAAGGGACTCGCGATCTCGGTGATCGCAGTGCTGTTGCTCGTCGGTTACGCGACGGTCCTCGAAGGCCAGTTGCATTGGCGTTTACCCGTGACACAGGAAGCCAGTGGGTCCGGGTCGCTCCAGGAATCGCCCGGAGGCATTGCCTGGCAGCGTTGGACACCGGAGGCGGTTGTTCAGGCCCGATCGCAGGGACGCCCGGTATTTGTCGATTTCACCGCCGAATGGTGCGCCACCTGCCAGGTGAACAAAAAGGTGAGCATCGAAATCCCGTCCGTTCGGGCCAAGCTCAAGGAGATCAATGCAGTCGCGCTGCTGGCGGACTACACGACGGTGCCTGCGGAGATCACGAAGGAGTTGAACCGATTCGGTCGCGCCGGGGTTCCCATGGTGTTGGTGTATCCGAAACGGACGGATCTGCCGCCACAGGTGTTGCCCGAATTACTGACGCCGGGGATAGTGTTGGAGGCCTTGAATCGTGCCGTTCAAACAGCTCAGACGCCGCCGTAACGGCGATGTCGCCGGGCAAATTCCTCCAGGGCCTCCGCCAATTGCGGCTTGCGGAAATCCGGCCAAAGCGTGGGCACGACCACGAATTCCGAATACGAGCACTGCCAGAGCAGAAAGTTGCTGATGCGCATTTCGCCGCTCGTGCGGATGAGCAGGTCGGGATCGGGCCAATGCCGTGTGTAGAGATGCTGGGAAATGACGTGCTCGTTGATTTCCGCCGGTTCCATCCCGCCGCTCTTGACCTCTTCGGCAATGCTTCGAGCCGCCTCAATCCACTCGGTGCGTCCGCCGTAGCTCAAGGCCAGAATAAGAGTCAGACCGTTGTTGCGCGCCAGGGCGGCCTTGGTTTTCGCCAATTGTTCCTGAACAAATTCCGGCAGGCGGTAAATCTGGCCGATGGCCTCCAGCCGAACGTTGTTTTTCTGCAGTTCGCCAATCTCGTTCTTGAGATAACGCGCCAGGTAGGTCATCAACGTGTCCACCTCGTCTTTGGGACGGTTCCAGTTTTCGACCGAGAACGCGTAGAGCGTGAGATACTTGATTCCGAATTCACCCGCGGCGCGAACGATGGAGCGCACGGATTCCACGCCCCTCCGGTGACCTTCCACGCGCGGGAGATGGCGTTCCTTGGCCCAGCGTCCATTGCCGTCCATGATGATGGCCGCATGGGCGGGAATATTCGCCTGTGCAACGGCGCTGAGTTGCGAATTCTGGGCGGTCATTGAATCAAACCGGGAAACGGCGTTTCGCGCGCCGCTTCCCCGGCTTCGCTCTATACGAAAATGGTTTGTTCGCGGCCCGGCCCCACCGAAACAATCGTGAGCTTGGCGCCCGTGAGCGCGGCGATGGCCTTAAGATAGTTGCGGGCCTTGACCGGCAGTTCCTTCCAGGTGCGCGCTTCAGTCGTGGAGCATTTCCAACCCGGGAATGTCTCGTACACCGGCTGGCATTGGGCCAGAATCTCGATGTCGTTGGGCACGTAATTGTAACGCTTGCCACCCGCCGTGTAGGCCACAGCCACCTTGATGGTTTCCACCGTGTCCAGACCGTCCACATTGGTCACCGAAAGCTCGTCGATGCCGTTGACCATGGCGGCGTGGTGCGTGGCCACAGCATCGAACCATCCGCAGCGGCGCGCCCGGCCGGTGGTGGCGCCGAATTCGCGGCCCATGCCGTGCAGCATGTCGGCGATCTCCGCGTTCTCCGTGGGCAACGGGCCTTCCCCCACACGCGTGGTATAGGCCTTCACAACGCCCACCACGCGGTCGATGCGGTTGGGCGGAACGCCGGAACCGGTGCATGCGCCGCCGGCCGTGGTGTTCGAGGAGGTTACGAAAGGATAGGTGCCGTGATCGATGTCCAAGAACGTGCCCTGGGCGCCTTCAAACAACATATTGGCTCCGGCTTTGCCGGCCTCATGAAGCTGAACCACGGTGTTGGTGACAAACGGGCGCAGGCGATTGGCTGCGGCCGTGTAATCCGCGAACACCTTCTTGAACGACATGGGTTTGGCGCCAAAGGCCTTGAGCACACCGTTCATTTCCTTGATGCGCTGGGTCAGCAACCGCTCGAAGCGAACGGGATTGATCAGGTCTATCATGCGCAGACCTGTGCGGGCGGCCTTGTCGCCATAAGCAGGCCCAATGCCGCGCTTGGTGGTGCCGATCTTGTTCTTGCCCTTGAGCGCCTCGCGCTGTTCATCGAGCATGCGGTGATAGGGGAACACGACATGGGCGGTCTCGCTGATGAAGAAATGGCCTTTGACCTTGACCTTGACCTTCTCCAGTCCGTCGATTTCCTCGACCAGACTCAAGGGGTCAATCACCGCGCCGTTGCCGATGATGCAAATCTTGTTGGAGCGCAGGATGCCGGAGGGCACCAGGTGCAATACGTATTTGGTCCCTTTGATATAAACCGTGTGGCCGGCGTTGTTGCCGCCTTGCGTGCGCACCACCACATCGGCCTGCTCGGTGAGCACGTCGATGATCTTGCCTTTACCCTCGTCGCCCCATTGGGCGCCGACTAAAATTGTGTTTGCCATATTATTGCGTGGAACCACCGCGACATTAAAAAGCCCCGAAACTTCCCTTCGGGGCGCAGCTATGCAATCTACCGGCATATCTTAAAGTGATTTGCGGCCCGTGTCAATGCGCGAATGCGGCCCTTGCGCAAAGAGGTTATATTTCCGCGAATCGCTGTTGGGCTGCATGGAAATGGGGAAACGCCAGCCTCCGGGAAAATGGGGCGCGTGGCGCAAGAGGCTTGGACAACGAGGGCCAATTTTAAACCATCTCCATTTGACGGCGTCGTCCGATTAGAGCGGCAACGAGCAATGCGACCGTTGCAACCAGATATAAAACAGGAAGCCCGGCTGAGACGGCTGCGGACGAAGTGGTCATGAAGTTCAGCATGCCAAGCTTTTGGATGGGGCCAATGTACCAGCAGACCATGAAAAGGCCTTCAAACAGTTTACCGGAACCACTCCATACTCCCATGGCGAGGGCGGCGGTGGGAATGAAAAGCGCCCCCACAGTCCAGCCCATGAGCCCGCTCCAATCGTGCGCCAGCACGAGTTGGATGCCGATGCCAGCGCCGGATCCGAGTGCCAGAATCACGCCCGCGAGCCAGACCACCGATAATTGCCGTGTCAGGAAATGAGGGGCATTGAAGAGCAGTTGATGGGTTTTATTCCTGGCTTCGCGAGTGCCCATTTGCGACCAGAGCAAAACGGGCCAGAGCCAGACAAACGGGAGCAACTCTTCGCGCGATTTTTCCAAGGGATTGGCCAGGCTGGCGATCAGGAGGATGATGGCCCCGGCATGCCACCACCAGGGCTGGCCTTTGAACATCAACCGCAGTTCAGCCTGGAGCATCGTCGCATAACCGGAGCCTTGTTGGGGCGACGATGCGGTATTGAATCCTGCGGATGATCGCGGCCTGTTCACACCCATCGTGCCATGGACCATTTCCGAAGTGCTGAAGACCGGCTGTGCGGGCTGCATTGCCGCCAGACCGGCGCCGTCGCGTTTTGCGCCCCATTTGCGCGAACCTGTTCGCGCGGGGTCAAAACGGTCGAAAAAGAGCGCGCCCAGAAGAATCAATGCGAATGAAACGCCGATCCAATATAAACGCAGCCACCAGGCCGTGGAAAGCCAATCGAACCCCGGCCAAACAAACGAGCGAAAGCCTTCATCGCCATCGCCGATGGATAGCCCGATGCCGCTCCCGCAATCGGGTTGGGTCTGGCGAAGGTAATCGCCAACCTTGTCAGCGACCCATTGAAATCCGGTGAAGTCCGCGTAAGCGTTTTGAGTTTCCAGGCCCCCGCAAAAGAGCAAAAGCCAGAGGAAAAAATATACGATATTGCCAAAGCCGCCGCGCAACCAGGGGACTGTTTCAAAGAACACCGCCATTCCCGCCACGAAGACCAGCGCGGGAAGGGCCAGGAATATAAAGGGGGAAAGCAAGGCCCAGAGGTCAAGCTGCCTTGCCTCGCCCGCCGTCAACTGGGTGAGGACGGCGGCGAGCGCCAGCACAATGACAATGGCGCCCAGCACGGCCAGATTGCTGAGCGTTTTGCCGAGGAGATACGTCAAGCGGTTAATGGGCGAGGCGGCGAGTATCTGGCCCACGCCGGTCTGGCGGTCGCGATCCACCGCATTCTTGACGAGATAAAAACCCGCCAGCGTAACAAAGACGGTGGTGGTCAGGGTCATCAGCAAGCCGACCCAGGCGGAGTTGAACACTCCGCGGTATTGAGCCAGGTGCAGGTTGATGTCACCCGAGACGACCGCCAGTCCGAGATAGGTTGCGGCCAGCAGAGTCACCACAAAGCTGTAGCGTTGGACGCGTTCGAGGAAGTCAGCGCGAGCCAGATGGTAGAGTGCGCGCAGGGTTTTCATGTTGGGTTAAAAAGGTTAAGTCGGGATTGTGAGGGCGATTCCCCGCATGGCTGGTGTATCATTTCAATCCGCAATGAAATCAAAGGGCTTACCTGGATTCAGTCGTAACCAGTCGGCCGTCCTCCCGATCAACCATGGCGCAGGCGGTCACGGTTAATGGTGATTCGGTTGCCGGGTCGTGATGTGCCGCGAGCTGAAACAAATAGGCGTCTTCGAGCGTAGGGGCCACGCATTGGGCCGCAGGACCGGGAGGCTGGTGGGAGACGACGCGCAGATGGAGGCCATCACTGCGGCGCGTGCAGCCGCTGACGAGGCGGTTTGATTGCGCGGCGGCCAGATCAGTGCCCGGCACGACCCATTCCCAGACTTTTCCCGCCACGGTTTTCAGGAGAGCTTCCGGCGTGGCATGAATGACCAATTGACCGTTGGCAATGATGGCCATTTGCGTGGCCACGGCTTCCACATCCGAGACGATATGCGTGGAGAGGATCACGATGCGCTCGCCGGAGAGTTCGGCCAGGAGGTTGCGAAAGCGCACCCGTTCCTCGGGATCCAGCCCGGCGGTAGGCTCATCCACGATTAATAAGCGCGGGTCGTTCAACAAGGCCTGGGCAATGCCGACGCGTTGTTTCATGCCACCGGAAAATCCACCGAGTGGGCGGCGGCACGCGTCGCTCAGATTGACCAGCTCAAGCAGGGCCTGAATGCGTTTGCGGGCCGCGCGTCCATCCAATCCGCGCACGGCGGCCAGGTATTCGAGGAACTCGACGGCGTTCAGATTGGGATATACTCCAAAATCCTGCGGGAGATAACCCAGAACTTTCCGTAAGGCATTGGCATTTTGCGCGATGTCCATGCCCTCCCAGGAAACCCGGCCGCGCGTAGAGCGGGTGATCGTGGCCAGAATGCGCATCAACGTCGATTTTCCCGCGCCGTTGGGCCCCAGCAAACCGAGCACCCCGGGCTGGATTTCGAGGCTGAAATCATTCAGGCCCCAGACTTTGTTGCGATACAGCTTTCCGACCTTTTCAATGGATAAGCTCATGGTGTGGCCTTCTCTTTTGCAACGATCATGGTTAAACAACCCACCACGGGATCAAAGGTTTCAAAAATCGGAATCTCGCCTCCATGCCGCGCGGAATATTCTTTTACTTGAGAGGCATGATGACATGAGCCATATTGGGCGGCGCATGAGGCGTCCGGCAACCTGCCTTGTCATTCGACCGGATGGAGTGCGACACAAGAAATATGATCATACTGCTGGGTGCCACCGGTTACATCGGGGAGGCTTTTGCGCGCGAGCTTGACGCCCGCAAACGGCCATATATTCCATTGTCAAGAAAGCAGGTTGATTACACGCGCTTTGACGTCATGCTGGATTATTTGCGCACGCGCAAACCGCAGTTCGTCATCAACGCCGCCGGGTTCACCGGCAAGCCCAATGTGGATGCCTGCGAACTGGCCTGGGCGGACACCCTCCAGGGCAACACCCTTTTTCCCCAGGCCCTGGCCTCGGCCTGCCTGGCTGCGGGCGTCCCCCTCGGCCATGTTTCCTCGGGCTGCATTTATTCCGGCGCGAAGCTCCATGGCCGCGCCGAACGCGACCTGATGACCCCGGAGGCGCGATCCGTGTGGGAGCGCGATCCGTCCCTGATTTCGGGTTATCTGGAGACCGACGAGCCGAATTTCACGTTCCGGCGTCCGCCGTGCAGCTTTTACAGCGGCACCAAGGCGCTGGCCGAGGAGACGATCAGCGGCATGCCGCATGTGTTCACCTGGCGGCTGCGCATTCCCTTTGACGAATTCGATAATCCCCGCAACTATCTCACGAAGGTCCAGCGGTATCCCAAGGTGTACGTCAACGTGAACGCCATTTCGCACCGCACGGATTACGTGCGCGCCTGCCTGGACCTTTGGGACGCTCGCGCCCCGTTTGGGATCTACAACATCACCAATCCCGGCTGGGTCACCACGCGCCAGGTGGTGCAGTCCATCGAGAAATTCCTGCGGCCCGGCCGTCCGTTCGAGTTTTGGGCGGACGATGCGGAATTTTACAAGACAGCCGCCAAAACACCGCGCTCCAATTGCGTTCTGGACACCTCCAAGCTCCAGGCCGCGGGCGTGCGCATCCGGCCGGTGCAGGAGGCCATTGAAGATTCGTTGCGGAAGTGGAAACCCCAGACATGATCATGAATTTACTTGTGACCGGCGGCGCCGGATTCATCGGCTCCAACCTCATCCAACAGGTCATCGACAAGCCCGAAGTCACCCGCCTGGTGAACCTGGACTGCCTGACCTATGCGGGGCATCTTGAGAACCTCGAGGCTGTTAGCCGGCATCCAAAATACACCTTCGTCAACGCCGACCTTCGCAACAAGGCCGATGTCACCGACGTCGTGACCCGGCACCAGATCACCCATGTGATGCATCTGGCCGCCGAATCCCACGTGGACCGCTCGATCACCGGCCCGGGCGATTTCATCCACACGAATATTGTGGGCACGTTCAATCTGCTCGAGGCCTGCCGCGGTTACTGGGGTGCAAACGTGGCGGACCGTCGTTTTCATCACATCTCCACCGACGAAGTCTATGGCAGCCTGGGTGCGGAGGGTTTTTTCACGGAAACGACGCCTTACGCCCCCAACTCGCCCTACTCGGCCAGCAAAGCCTCCAGCGACCTGCTGGTGCGGGCCTATTTCCACACCTACGGCCTGCCATCGGTCATCACTAATTGCTCGAACAATTACGGGCCCTATCAATTTCCCGAAAAGCTCATTCCCGTGGTCATTCAAAACCTGCTGGCGCGCAAGCCCGTGCCGGTTTACGGAGATGGCATGAACGTGCGCGACTGGCTTTATGTGCGCGACCATGCGGACGCCCTCTGGCAGGTGCTGACGCGTGGAAATTTGGGAGAGACTTACAATATCGGCGGCCACAACGAATGGGCCAACCTGCGACTGGTCGAACTGATCTGTGATACCATCGACGAACTGGCACCGCAATTGGGTGGGGATTCGCGAAAACTCATCAAATTCGTCACCGACCGTCTGGGCCACGACCGGCGTTACGCCATCGACGCCACCAAGATAAAAAACACCCTGGGCTGGGTGCCGGCCTACACCTTCGAGCGCGGCATTCGGGAAACCATCCAATGGTATCTCGACCACCAGGATTGGGTGCGCCAAGTTCTATCGAAAAAGAGTTGAGCGGCACAGGTCGTGTGTTAGAGCTTTGCGGATAAAAGACGGGCATAAAGCCGGTCAGGAGACCGGTAATCCAGCGTGGCCGCCTGTTAACTCCCTGACACGCCCCCAGGAACCTACAGTTCCTCATGGAATAAATTTTTCTTGTTCAGTGGGTCCCATAAATCTTTAATGCTTTGGAACACACAAATCTCATGAAAAAATCCGCATCCAAACTGCTCCCGGCCTTATTGGCGGCCGTGTGCCTTCTGCTATTCGCTCACAGTGCAACTGCCGCAGCCTGTTTGATGCGGCCGGTTGAGTTGCGCTGCGAATACCGGGTCGATCCACAAGGCCTTGATTCCACCTCCCCTCGCCTCTCCTGGATATTGGAGCCAATTTCGCCCAACGCGCGGGGCTTGTCCCAATCCGCCTACCAAGTGTTAGTGTCTGGGAGCAAGGAGGTTCTGGAGCGAAATGCAGGCGACCTGTGGGATTCCGGCCGCGTCGCCACAAACCAAAGCGCGCAAATAACTTATGCCGGAATTCCCCTGAATTCACATCAGGCCTGCTGGTGGAAAGTCCGTGTCTGGGATGCTAAGGATCAGGTCTCAGGTTGGAGCGCGCCCGCCTATTGGAGCATGGGTTTGCTCCACGCCGCAGATTGGAAAGCGCAATGGATTGGCCTGGATTCAGGGCTTGAAACCGGTGCGCCCCAAACCGGAATCGATGCCGCGCACTGGATTTGGTTCCCCGAGGGCAATCCCGCCGCCAGCGCTCCTGTAGGAACCCGTTTTTTCCGGCGTGAATTGCAGTTTCCGGTCGGCCGTTCCATCAAGAAAGCCGTGGCCTTCTTTACTGCCGACAACGATTTCACCTTCTTCGCAAATGGCGTTAAGACAGGCACAGGCAACACCTTCCAACAGTTGATCCGGATGGATATTACGGAACAACTCCACGCAGGGGCCAACGTCCTGACCGTCACCGCCGGAAACGTCGGCGCCAGCCCAAATCCCGCCGGACTGCTGGGCGCGGTGCGGATTGAATTTGCCAGTGGCGAACCGATGATTCTCACCACCGATGGTTCCTGGCGGGCATCGGATAACGATAAAGACTGGCAAAGTGCCATGGATTTGGGTGCCAACGGCATGGGTCCATGGAATAAAATCGCCTGGGTGGACGAATCCCGGCGGTTGCCCGCGCGGCTGTTGCGCCACGAGTTCGAGACGCAAAATAAAATTCGCCGCGCCACCGCCTACATGAGCGGCCTGGGGCTTTCCGAGCTTTACATCAACGGAAAAAAAATCAGCGACGATGTGCTGTCCCCCGGCCTGACCGAATACAACAAACGCGCCTTTTACGTCACCCACGATGTCACTTCGTTTGTGAAAAACGGGAAGAACGCCATTGGCGTGATGCTGGGAAACGGCCGTTACTTTTCCCCCCGCCTCACCCAACCCATGACCACCGGGAGCTACGGGTATCCCAAGCTTCTGTTGCATCTGAGAATCGAAAACAACGATGGCACGGTGCAGGAAGTGGTGAGCGATGAAACGTGGAAATTGACCACCGAAGGCCCCATTCGTGCCAATAACGAATACGACGGCGAGGAATACGATGCCCGGCGTGAATTGCCCGGCTGGGCCACGACGGGATTCGATGACGGCTCCTGGCAGGCGGCGCAGAAGGTGGAAGGTCCGGCGGGCGCATTGATGTCCCAGAGCATCGAGCCCATCCGTGTGATGGAAACCTTGAAGCCCAAGGCCATCACCGAACCCAAGCCCGGCGTTTTCATTTTCGACATGGGGCAGAACATGGTCGGCTGGTGCCGCCTGACCGTACGCGGCCCGGCGGGAACCACCGTTTCGCTGCGGCACGCGGAAACCCTCCGTGACGATGGCACGCTCTATCTGGATAATATTCGCGCGGCCAAGGTGACTGATCTCTACACGCTTAAAGGTAAGGGCACGGAAGTTTATGAGCCGCGGTTCACCTATCACGGATTTCGTTTCGTGGAAGTCAAGGGCTTCCCCGGAAAACCGAAACTCTCGAGTATCGAGGGCAAGGTGGTGCATGACCGCATTGACTCGGTTGGCCAGTTCACCAGTTCCAATGAGTTGCTCAACCGCATTTACAAGAACGTCCGCTGGGGCGTGCGTGGCAATTACCGCAGCATTCCCACGGATTGCCCGCAGCGCGATGAGCGCCAGGGCTGGCTGGGCGACCGCTCCGCCGAGTCCCGGGGCGAGGGCTATATGTTCAACACCGCCGCGCTCTACAGCAAGTGGCTGCGCGACATGGCCGACGCCCAGCAACCCAATGGTTCCATACCCGATGTGGCGCCCTCTTACTGGCCGATCTACTCGGACAATGTCACCTGGCCCAGCAGCGCCGTCATCATTCCCGATGCGCTCTACGACCAATACGGAGACCTGCGATTGATCCAGACACATTATCCGGCCATGAAACAATGGATCACGCACATGAGCGGATACATCACCAACAACCTCATGCCGCGCGATACTTATGGGGATTGGTGCGTGCCGCCCGAGGAACAGAAATTGATTCACTCGCAGGACCCCAAGCGCAAGACCTCGGGCGAAGTCCTCGGCACGACCTATTTCTATCATGACCTCCGGCTGATGGCCCGTTACGCAAAGCTCCTGGGACTGACCGAGGACGCCCGTCAATACGAGGAACGCGCCGCAAGCATGAAGCAGGCCTTCAACGCCAAATACCTCGACCGCGCCCGTCACCTCTACGACAACGGTTCCCATACCTCGAGTGTGCTGCCCCTGGCCTTTGGCATGGTGCCCGATGACGAACGCCAGGCCGTGTTTGAACACCTGACCAACAAGATCGAGAAGGAGACTGGCGGTCACATTGGCACCGGCCTGATCGGCGGCCAGTGGCTCATGCGCGCGCTCACCGCACAGGGACGGGCGGACCTCGCCCTGGGCATCGCCACCAAAACCGAATACCCGAGCTGGGGCTACATGCTCGAACACGGTGCAACGACCATCTGGGAATTGTGGAACGGCAACACCGCTGATCCCGCCATGAACTCCGGCAACCATGTCATGCTCGTGGGCGACCTCGTCATCTGGCTCTACGAAAACATTGCGGGCATCGCTCCCGATTCCGAGCAGCCCGGCTATGCCCACATCCTCATGCGGCCCGTGGCGGTCGAAGGCCTGGACCATATCGCGGCGTCACTGAAAACCCAGCGCGGACCTGTCCGCAGTGAGTGGCGCAAGGACAAGGGGGTCTTCACATGGAACGTGAGCATCCCCGCCAACACCACCGCCACCGTGTGCGTTCCCGCCGCCAATGTCACCGCAGTCAGCGAAGGCGGTCACCCGGCTACACAGGCTCGCGGACTGAAATTCCTGCGCATGGAAAACGGCGCGGCCGTCTTCGAAGCAGGCTCCGGGCGGTATCACTTTGAGGTGGGGAAGTGAGAATGAGAGGGAAAAGCTCATAAAGAGTTAAAACCGCTAATTCACGCAAATAAACGCAATAAAGGCTGATCGGAAGGGGATTCAGATTTTTGACGGAGGCTCTGGCTTGTCATACCAGCCTCCGGATGATCTCGGCATCACCATTTCACTGTCTTTATTAGCGTCCAGTAGTGTGAATTATCGGTTCTTCCTAATCGGTTCTTTTACCGACACCATAAAAGTGACGCAGTTCAGGGCTGGAGCAAGGGATGGTAGGTGAGTGGTGCGACGAAAGAAGTCTACGCGCTCATCAGCGACTGATATCAGTCTTTGCTGGACGGCTCAGACGGACGCTCCGGGTCGGATAGCCGGTAGCTCGTGTTACGGCCTCCGCCTGCCTCCTGGATCAGGATCCCTCGGTCGAGAAGTATCCTTATATCCCGCAACGCTGTATCTGCGGAGCATTTGGCGAGCTTGCCATATTTAGACGTGGATAGTTTTCCTTCGAAACCATCCAGCAGACGGTTGATCACCCGGCGCTGCCTCTCATTTACCGGCTCCTGGTTATTGATTCGCGCCCAGATTCGTGCCTTTCGCAGAACACCCGCCAGTCCGTCTTCAGCTCCCGCAACGGCTCGTCCAAGACAGCCCAAAAACCATTCCAGCCACGAGGTAATATCCGTGCCTCCTCTTTGGCTTTGCTCCAGCTTCAAATAATACTGCTTTTTTTCAGCTTCGATTTGCGCAGACATGCTGTAAAATCGCTCGCTGGCGCCCTCAGACCGGGCAAGAATCAGGTCGGCTATTGCGCGGCCGATGCGGCCATTGCCATCTTCAAACGGATGAATGGTCACGAACCAAAAATGCGCAATACCCGCCTTGAGCACCAGGTCGATTTCGGTCGCCCTCTCAAACCATTTGAGAAATGCCGACACCTCGCGCTGAAGCCGGTCCGCCGATGGCGCTTCAAAATGAACCCGTTCACGGCCCATCGGACCTGACACAACCTGCATTGCGCCGATTGCCGCCGGACGCCAGGCTCCAACCGCGATGCGCCGCATTCCGCTTCTTCCGGTGGGAAACAACGACGCGTGCCAGTTGAACAGCCGTTCCACCGTCACCGGTTCGGCATATTTCTGGGTCGCGTCGAGCATCATTTCGACCACCCCTTCAACATCCCGACCGGGCTGCGCGTTGTCGCCAAAATCCAGACCCAGCCGCCGCGCAATCGATGAGAGCACCTGACCGGCATCCAGAATGGCGCCCTCAATCGCACTCGATTTGATGACGTCCGAAGTCAGTGTGGCCAGACTGGCTTCGGCGCGCAGTCGAAAGCCCAGCCCCTCCATCCGTCCAAGCAAACGCCCCTGCCGATGACGGACCTCCGCCACCAACGGCAACAACTTCGCATTGTCCCACGTCAAATGCGGCCAGTCTGCGCGCTCGTGAATATAGCTCACAGCTTTATTCTCCGCTTATTCTGCGGCGATTACAACAATTATTCGCCGCATATTTTGCGATGAATGTGGCCTCTATTCACCGCAGGATGCGATTCAATAGCGGATTGTGGCGGTCCACGAAATGCACGAACGCCAGAACGCACAGGAAGACGATGGGCGGCAGCAATCGCGACTCCATGGGATGTTAATTGATCCACCTGCTCTGCAGCAGGTTCAATTCAGCGATTGACCTGGGATGTATTTAAGCCTTAACATCACACCGCTCCATGTGAATGTGCGGACCAGTCGGGTTCGAGCTTGCTTGTGCGCGCAACCTCATTCGCGCGCTGGAGAGCGCGTGGGATTGGGAGCTGCGCCGGCGGCATGCTGGGTGGGCTGTTGGTGCGTTTGATGCCGCCCGGCATGGCGATGAATATATCGTGGTTCCTCGACGTCAGAGGTGGGTAGAAGCATGGAACCCACATCGTTATGAAGAACAACCGTGTCCATATCATTTCATTAATGCTTGCCCTGTCGCTGGTCGGTGTTCTGACGAACCAGGCGGAGGTGATTGTCGCGGAGTCAGGCCAGCGGTTGGTGGTCGAGAACGAGAGCGTGCGACTGGTGTTTGACGGTGCGCTCAACTTTGTGCCGAGCGAACTGGTTTATAAGCCGGGCAGCGGCCAGAACCTGATCGTTAATAATTTCTGTTTGTACTACCAATACGTTGAGAATGGCGCGCTCCGTTCAGTGAATGCGGGCTATCCAGGCGGACAGATTTCCAATGGCAGCCACCGGATCGAGAAAAACAATGGCGCGGTGACGGTCGAGTTCACTGGCGATACGCCACACTTCCACCTGACGCAACGGGTGACGGTTCCGGTCACGGGAGCCTCCGTGAAATTCGTCTACGAGCTGGAATGCAAGCAGGCGGATACGTTCGGGTTTAACCTGCCCTACGCGCCGTTGACACCCAGGTTGAATAAATCCGCAACGTATCCTGAGTTGATCGGCAGGAACGGGGCAAAGGCAGGGCGCATCCGGCTGGATGACGTGAAATCTCCCCGGTTGCACACCGGCCCGCCGTTTCCATGGACCGAGTGTTTCTTCAGCAGCGAGACGGGGGAAGGACTCGTTTTCACCCATGTCAAAGAGGAGTGCGTGAGCGCCATCAGCGAGCGCACCACGTCCAGGTTTGAGGTCGGTATGAAGGAGAAATGCACCTTTGTGGTGACTCCCTTCCAGGGCAATTATGAGAAAGCGTTCACTGCCGCTCTCAACCTGAAGCCCGGCGACAAACCGGACTTCTCAAATGCGTCCTCCGCGAAAGTCCTGAAAAAGACGGACTCCTGGGTTCTTTGGGCGGACCATGCCACGCGCAAGGTTTTCCCTGAAGAAGCCCTTCCGGCCACGACGACCGAGAGCGAAGAAGTCGTCCTCGAAGCCGCCCAGGGCGAGTACGAACCATTCCAACTCGTGGTCACCTCGCAGAAGGATCTGGCGGATGTGAAACTGATCATGGCGCCGCTTACCAATGAAAAAGGCGGGACCCTTGCGGTGGAGAATCTGAATTACAACCCGATTGGTAGCCTGCATTCCAGTTACGATGAGGAGATCCCGGACCTGCTGCTGCAAAAGGAAAGTGTCGCGTGCCCGAAGGGGCAGAACACCGTCTTCTGGGTGACGGCCAAAGTTCCGCCGGGGACTGCGCCGGGAACGTATCGCGGCACGTTCGTTCTGACCGCCAAGGGGGAGAAACTCGCCGAGGTCAAACTGAGGCTGAAGGTTTGGGACTTTGCGCTGGCCCCGACACCGCACATTTGCGCCTTCGCCACGGACTCTGTTTATTATTACGACAGCGAGATCGATCTAAATAACGAGGCCGAGGCGAAGGCGAAGGTCCGAACGACCACCGGGGACGACGAAGAAGTCGCGCAGTACCGCACGCGGATGAGATTTTTTGCGGATCACCGGCTTTACGAAACCCAATTCGGCCCGCGCCCCAATTACGCCGGGGCGATGCGCGTGCCCTGGAAGCAGAACGCGGACGGGCATTGGGATTTCGACAAAATTGATTTTACTGCGTTCGACCAGGCGCGCGAGTATTGCTACAAGGAGCTGCACTGGCCGAGGTTTGCCTATGAACCGACACTCGTGCCTTATCTCGACTTCATCAATCAATTCACATTCGGCGGCAAGGAAGAGAAGGAGTATTGGTACATGCGCTATTGGGATCCGGTCCTGCCCAAGAAGGACGCGACCAGGTATGCCCCGTCACTTTACGATTTGAAGGATGACTTCACCCCGGAGTTCAAAGAGAAGCTGCTCCGCTACATCAGGACCATCGCCGAGCATTGCCGCGCCAGGGGCATCAGCATCGACGAGAACGGGAATGGGCCGGTGATCTTCCTGGCGGACGAGATTCCCAGCTTTTCGTCCGGCCACGCGGTGGTGAAGAAGACCCTCGAATTGGCGCGATTGATCAAACAGGCCGATCCGCGCGTCGTGCTTGTGGTCAATGGCCGGGACGTGCCGGACGATCCGGAGATTCTGAATCTTTTCGACTTGTGGACGGCGCGGGCGCCAGTGGCGACGCTGGCGAAACTGCGGAAGATGGGGAAGCGCTATGGAGATTACTATATGCACAGCTACTTCAATCTCCGCGATCCGGCCATCGCTCCACGCGTGCAATTCTGGAGCTACTGGAAGTACGATTTCTTCTGGATCGGCGACTGGGCGATGACGGTAACGCCGGACATGCGTTGGTACGGAAGCCAACGGAATTATGGCAATAACTGGTGGTTCCCAAGCATGAATGGAAAATACGGAGCCCCGCTGAGCACGATCCGATTCGAACTCATGCGCGAAGGATTGGAGGACCACGAGTACCTATGGATGCTGCGTGATCAATTGGCCAGGTTAAAGGCCGCCTCTAAAACGGCGGCGCAGCCAGCCCTGATCGTCCAGGCCGAACGGCTGCTCCAGCGGGCCGAAATCGCCGGCGGCAACTATACGGCCGCCGGGGATGAACACTATTTCGAGGGTTACCTGCAGGATCCGACGAAGCTCCTGGCTTTGCGGCACGATATTGCCGAAACGATGGAGTTGCTCGTAAAGACCACTGCGGCCAATAAATAATAGAGTGAGGATCTCGTTATGGGGTGCGCGCAAAGGCGCATCCCGACCCCAACCGCGATTCACCGCAGAATGCGCTTGAATAGAGGAATGCGGCGGGCCACGAAATGCACGAATAGCAGGACGGCCAGGCAGGTAATGGGGGCCATTACCGCAGCCTTGGCGATGGGCGGCAGCGCCAGCCAGCCGAACATCAATGTCACTGCGACCACCACCGGCGCATGCAGGAAATACATGCCGAAGGAATTCTCCGCCAGCACCCTTGAAATCCGGTTGCTGTGGTTGAACCGCTCGCGGAACAGCACCAGCAGCCCGGCACACAGCGCCACGCAGGCCAATTGTTCCCACACCGCATAGGCCGCGCTCGGCCATTGCCAGCCGCCGACGTAGGGCGCCAGGCTGCGTTCGGGAAATCCGCCCCACACGATCAGCGCCACCAACGCGGGCGGGCTGATTATCGCCACCCCGGCCAGCATGCGGTAACCGAGGCTCCTGGGCAGGCTCATAAACCAATCGTTGCGGAACGCGATGATGCCCACGGCGAACAGCACGATGTATTGCGTGAAGAAACAGAGCTGCATATTCAGGATATTGGTGCCGATGGGTTGCACCAGCCGGACCAGAAATGAAACAACACCCATCGCCACACCGGTAGCGAGCAGCGCCGCCACGCCGGGAACGGCCCGCCGGGACGTGCTTGCGCGATCTGGCATCACGACCCGGATCAGTGCATAGACCATTGAAAAGCCGAGCAAGGCCAAGGCGAACCACATCGGCCCGCTGCTGGTGAGGAAATTGCCCGACGTGATATAGCCGCGATAATAATCCAGAAAGTTGTCCCCCCCGATGTGCAGCAGGCGATTTTGCAGGAACGGTTGGACCGCGAAAATATAAACAAGCGACGGCAGGCCGAGCCGCACGAAGCGGTCGATCAGGAAACGCCGGAGACCCTTGCGGTCAAACGCGCCGGGAACGAAATAGCCGGCGAGGAGGAAGAGCAGCCCCATGAAGAACGCCTGGCAATGTCCCTCAAACGTGAAGAAAGCAATGGCGGAAACGCCGTCCACGCGATTCGGCTCCTGGTAATACCAACTTCCAATGTGGCTGTAAGTGATGGTCGTATGAAACGCCACCACCAGAAAAATCATGCTCGAACGCAGGTTGTCGATGTAGTCGAGACGTCCCGCAGATGAATGTCCGGACATAGAAGCGGTTTGAATTGAAGCCCCGTCGGTTGTGGGAGAATTCATTGTTGGCGTTTGCATTTCTCAACCCTGATTTGCATTTCCTAATAAAGTGCCTCAGCGGCGTCAATCGCAAAGCCACGAAACATCTAATTCGGCCAGTGGCGGAATGAGGAGTCGGGGCAATTCGAAATAGAAGCATTTAATCGTGACACTGCACACAAACCCCGCTATTTGCATGGGATCCATTCCAGACCGTAAACGCGGACCGAAATAATGGAGTACCAAATGATACCGTCGTGCCTTAAGAAGAGCCTGCATCGTGCGTTTTTACTAGCGGCTTTCGCAGTGTTAGCGGGTGACGGCCTCCAGACCGATCTTCGAGGCGCCCCGGCGCCGGAGAAGCCCTATCAACCCACCTGGAATTCCCTAAAGAATATCCGCACGCCGCAATGGCTGCGGGATGACAAGTTTGGCATCTACACGCATTGGGGTGTCTATTCCGTTCCAGCCCAGGGACCGAACTGCACCTGGTATGCCAACCACGTTTATTGGAATGCCAATGGGCCCGAACGCAAATACCAGGAGGCCACCTACGGTCCGCTTGAGAAATTCGGCTACAAGGACTTCATTCCTATGTTCACCGGCGAAAAGTTCAACGCCGAGGAATGGGCCGACTTGTTCCAAAAATCGGGCGCGCGATTTGCCGGACCCGTCGCGGAGCATCACGACGGTTTCTCGATGTGGGACACGAAGTATTCGGACTGGAACGCGGCCAAAATGGGTCCCAAGCGGGATGTCGTGGGTGAACTCTCCAAGGCAATCAAGAGGCACGACATGAAATTCGTCACCGCATTCCATCATGCCGAGAACTGGTTCTATTTCCCAACCTGGGACAAGCGCTACGACTGTGGTGACCCACGCTATTCCGGCCTCTACGGTCCCATCCATGAAAAGGGCGCCCTGCCCACAAAAGCGTTTCTTGACCAGTGGAAGGGCAAGATCGTTGAGGTCATCGACAATTACGATCCTGACATGGTCTGGTTCGACTTTGGGCTAGAATTAATCCCCGATATCTACAAACAGGAAATGCTGGCCCACTATTACAACAAGGCCGCCGCGCGAAAAAAGGAAGTGGTGGTCACATACAAAGGCCATCACTTGCCCCCCGGCGCGGGCCTGCTCGACCTCGAACTGGGCCAGGAAGCCGACTTGACCTATTACGAGTGGATCACCGACACTTCGATCGATGATGGCCAGGGATGGGGATATGTTAAGGGACTGGGGTTCAAGACCACCGACAATCTTGTCGATAACCTCGTGGACCGTGTCAGCAAAAACGGTTATCTGCTGCTCAATGTCGGCCCGAAACCCGATGGCACAATTCCGCAGGAAGCTAAAGACCGGTTGTTGGATTTGGGGAAATGGCTCCATGTCAACGGCGAGGCCATCTATGGCACCACCTGCTGGGTTCTGGCCGGAGAGGGGCCGACCCATCTGGAGCGCGGCGGTGGATTCAACGAGAAGAACGACCTGCGTTACACGGGACAGGATATCCGTTTCACGGTGAAGGACCACAATCTTTACGCGACGGCACTCGATTGGCCTGGTGACAAGGTGCTCATTAAAAGCCTCGCTCCGAGAGGCGACACATGGGCGGGACTGTATCCTTCAGAAATTGTGTCCATCACCATGCTCGGCAACGGCAAACCCCTGAAATGGGAAATGACAAAGGATAGTCTGAGCATTGAAACCCCAAAGACGAAACCCTGCGATTACGCGTACGTCTTCAAAATTGAGCGTCGCAAACCGTTTTGAGAGGTCATGAAATCATTGCAGAAAGTGCGCACCCTCCTTCGAGGGCAATAATGCACATCCGATGATCACGTCATTTTCGAGAATTACCCGCATTTTCCCGAGGCGTTTCAGATTTTGGGGTGTTTGTGAGTTGATCGGCGCCGTTGCATCACCGGCTCCTCCATCGCTTCCATCCGCAGGAGGCTCGCCAAACCGGTTATTGGCCCATGATCCGGTAATAGGATTCGGACAAGTCGGGTGTGATGTTGAAACTGTTGGAGCCGATCGGACCGCCGATGTTGTCCCAATGGGTGACTGACAGGTTTGTCGCCACCTGCACCTGATAGGGCGCGATGCCGCCGGTCCATTGAACCACCAAATTGGTGCTGTCCCGTGAAATGGACGACACGATCGGAGGCGCGGCCGTTACGGCGATGTTCATCGTGGCCGTGCCCGACAGGTTGCCTGAATCCGTGACGCTGACCACAAAGCCATTGTCGCCGACGTCCGCGGAAAGCGGCGTACCCGAGAGAACGCCATTGCCCTGCACGGTCAGCCAGCCGGGACCGCTGACCTTGGAGTAGGTGAGGACGCCACCATTGAGATCGTAAACATTCGTCGTCAGGGATCCTGTGAAAGGATTTCCGGCCATGATGCTCGCCAGGGTGAAAGTGCTGGCATTGAAGAGCGGCTGCCAGTTGGGAACCAAACTGATTGCCGCAACGATGACGTTGCCGTTGCCCGGCATTCTGATGCTGGCCACGGTCTTGGTGCTGTTGAGCGCGAAGGAATAACCATAGAGATTAAACACGCGGCTGTCCTTACCGCCGCCGCTGGAGTTGCGGTAGCCCATGACGACCGCCTTGCTTTCTCCGGCGTAGTTCTGCGGCGAATACCAGTCGCTGAGGCTTTGTACAAACGTGGAGCTACTACCATCCGTATAGTTCACTATAAAGGATTGCGAAGTCTGATTACCCTGAATTCCTGTTGCGAGCATACGCAGATTGTAGAAGTTGCCGGCGGGCAATGGGGCCACCTGGCCGGCGCAGCTAATGACATTCAAGGTATTGGCGGGACCAAGGCTGAAGGATGTGTTGGTCCAGTTGAATGAACCTCCCAACAGCGCTGCGGAATACGCGTAACCGCTGCCGTCGATTCCCCCGTTGCTGAAGTTGGTGCCATCAGAATAGATTCCGGCGCGATTATAAAGCGACGCCAGCGAAACGGTGACCGGATCATTGGCCAGCACCATCGCTGCGATGACGATGTTCGCATTGTTGGGTAGGGTGATGCTCTTCAGGGTTTTGGCCTGGTTGAGATTAAAGCTGTAACCATCAAGGTTGACGGGGGTGCCGGTCTCCTGCGCGCCTTGCTGGACATTGCGGTAAGCCATCGCCACGGCCACGGATTCACCGGGGAAGTAACTCGCTTTGGCCCAGTCACTGAAGCTTTGTGTATTGGTGACTTTAGTATTATCAGTATAAGTAAGGACGAATTTATTGGATAGCTGGTTGCCATTAACACCGGCGGCCAGCATCAGAAGGGTGGTGGTGTTGGCGCCAGTAATCGGGATGGTCTGGCCGGCACAGTAGATCACATCGGGAGCATTGGCAGGCCCGAGATTGAAAACGCAGCCATTCCAGCCCACCCACGAACCCAGCAGCGTCGCCGACATGGCCGCATAGCTTCCATCGAAGCCCGTGCCGAAGGCGCGTCCGTCCGTATAGAAACCAGTGCGGTTATAGTAAGAGGCCAGGCTGATTTGAGTGGTGCCGGGGATCGGATTTGCAATGGTCAGGGTCAGGTTGACGGAGTGGACGAGCTCGCCCGAGGTTGCGGTGATGACGGAAGTGAAGGTGCCCGCCGGAGCGGTGCTGACTACTGTCAGTGTCAATGTGCTGGTGGTGGAGGTTGTTACCGGACTGAACGCGGCGCTCACACCAGTCGGCAGACCCGAGATGGTAAAGGTGGCGCTGCCGGAATAACCATTCATGCGGGTGACTGTCAAAGCAGTGGAGGCGCTCGCGGCCGTGGTGCCGCGCAGGAAACTGAGTGAGTCCCTGGACGCGAAAAACATGAAGTCGTTCGTGCCCGTGCCGATTAATGCCGCAATGGTGTTGCTGCCGGTGGGAGTTCCCCAACCCGTGCTCAGGTCGTAACCTGCGGTGGCCGTGTAGCGCCCGCTGTTGCCCGAAGTAATATCATGGAAGCACCTGGTATAGGTGGCGCTGGGACCTTTGCCGATGGCATAAATGGCGGGGTTCGGAAATCCGATGGCAGGCTTGCCGAGCGATGCGGCCTGCTGGTTGGCCAGGGCCATGAACCCGGCCCACAGCGGCGAGGAAGCGCTCGTGCCACCGGTGCCGCCCACGAGTTGACCATGTTTATAGACGGTGAAAATATAATCCGCGGGCATCGAGACGTCCGGATAGTTGCGATACACCGTCGAGCCTTGATTGGCAATGGTTGCAACGCCCAGCTGCCAGTTGGGAATCCCATAGCCGCTAATGCCGCCGCCGCTGCCGCCCCAGACCACATCGGAGGCCCATTTGCCAGCGCTCATGCTCAGGTGCGACCCGCCCACGATGGTGGCATAGGGCGAGCCGGTCAGCCCGGTTCCGCCGTTGGGATCGCCGCCGCCGTCCCCGGAGGCCTGGCAGAGCGCCTGTCCTTGGGCCAGGAATTGCTGAAAGATCTGGAGAATGGTGGAGTCGATTCCAAAGCCATACGACAGGGTCATTTGTTTGGCCAGGTTATCACTGGCGATGCGGCCGAATACGGCGTGGGCCTCACCTTCGTAGTTAAGAATGACGGCATCGGGAGCCATCGAGAGTGCCATGTCGATGTCCAGCACCTGTTCGCCTTCATCGACATTGGTGCTGGCAGGAATGCCGGTGCCTCCAGAGCACAGAATGTTTGTGATGACAATGTTGGTGGAGTAACCCGCATTGGTCTCATACATGTAAACATCCAACGGCCAGTAAGGTCCGCCCACATCCACGATGGCGATATACTGTCCCGCGCCGGTATTTGTGACTCCCGGCACATAGGCGTTACGGAAGTCCTTGCCAATGAAATTTCCGTTGATGATGGAAGTGGCATACGGCGTGATACCTCCGCTGGTGGAATTCGTGGAAGTCGTGGATGCCGTAATGGGTTTGAGCGATTCGCCAAGGCGATGGGGCACGATGTAGTTATCCAAGCCGCTGATGTGTAGAATGGGAAGATCGGTATCGACCGTTGGATTGGTGTCGGGGGCGTAAAAAAGGCGGTTTTCCTTCGGATGCGCGTAAGTATGCAGCGCGATGTGAAAGGCCTGTTCGACAATCGCCACAGGGGCGTCCACCTCGACCATCATCCGACCGGAATGCTGGCCGGTGACCTTCAGGCCATTGGCTTTGGCGAAACCCAGCACCTTTTGGTAATCCTCCTCAGTGGGTCCGAATTTCTCGGTGAATTGCCCCGGCGTGAGCCACTGGCGGTAATTGGGACTGCCCGGGTCATGTAGTTCGGTCATCAAACCCTCCAGCGTGGACGGGTTGCGCAAGGGCAATCCGATCACCAGGTGCAGATGGTTTGTCTGCGGCAGGCGACCCACGGACTTGAGGCCCGGCACTACCGCGGGCACATGACCTGCAATCGGTGCAATGGGTACAATAGGCGGCCGAATCACAGCATGGACGTGCGTCGCCAGCAAAAGGCAGATCGCCGCGCATATTCCCCGGGATAACTTTCCAAACAGGTGGTTGAGCGACATTTGACGGTGATTTTGAATGTCCATGATTTGATGGGAACCATAGGCGGACTCAGGGGGCTGTCAAGGACTGGCAAGTCACTGGGCGGCGTCAGCGTCTTTGGCTCTGCCACAGATGCAAATTGATTTTTCAGCACGCGGTGTCATTATTCAGTCCGTCCATTTCCGGCACCACTGAACTCCGCCCGTGGTTTGGCGCCGGGTATTGAACCATGGCATGACAACCCTGATCATCGATTGTGAAGGCACGCCTCAGACCCGGGTCGATTTGACTTCCGGCGAATACTCGCTCGGAACGGCGGACACCAATTCAATCGTCATCCAGCACCCGACGATTTCCCGGCATCACTGCGACATCCTGGTGGATGCCGATGGGCGCGTCATCGTGCGTGATGCGGGCTCCACCAATGGCACCTGGCTGGCCAACGAATCGGTGAGCCATGCCGTCCTGGCCCCGGGCCAGACATTCCAGGCGGGCGTAGCCCGGATCACGATGGACACGCCGCCGGTAAAGCGATTCATCCCGCGCGTCCCGGCCCCGCCTCCATCCGCGCCTCCGTCCGCAACCCTGCCAACGCCTCGTTCCCGTCCACAACCCGTCGAATACGCGGAGCCGCGATCCTTCTTCCAGGAGTTGCCCGGCGCTTGCATGTATCCTATCCGGGGCGATGCATTGGCTTACATCGCCGCTGTATTGTTCATGGAACTGGTTCAGTCGAGCATCTCCAACATCCTGGGCCTGGTGAGCCTGATCATCACCGTGGTCATTGGCTGTTACCTCGTGATTCTCTTGCAGCAAATCATTCACTCGACCATCGATGGCCAGGATCAACTCCCCAACATGCCATTCACGGCTCTCGATTGGCGCGAGAATGTGGGGCTTTATTTGCGCTACACGGTGCTCACCTGCTTTTGCTTCGGTCCCGTCTTCCTTTTCTATTTTTGTTCCGGGTTTAACGAGAATACACCGGGTATTTTGCTCTACGCAGCTTACGGAATCACCTGCCTTTACTTCCCAATGGCCATCCTGGCGTTCCTGATAACCGACACCCTGATGGTGCTGAGTCCCGTTTTCATCATCCGTTCCATCTTCAGAAATCTCCCGGACTATCTGCTTCTGGCCGGGTTGCTCGCCCTGGGCATTGGGGCGTCCAATCTCGCAACTTCGCTTTTCGAGCCGGACCCGGGTGCGGGCGTTATCTCGCGCCGCTCGCTATTCGCATGGGTCATGCGTTTTGTCACTGAGGGAATCAGTCTCTATTTGTTCTTCGTCTGGATGCGCCTTGTGGGCCTGTTCTATCGCAGAAATAAGGATCGCCTCGCCTGGGTGTGAAGTGATCCAAATCAATTCAACAACTGAAAATCATGAAGCCGGGCTTGATCCGTAGCACGGGCGACTGCTTCGGCGTCGCCCACCACCCGCGCCTTCCACTGTATGGAGTCCCGTCTTTAGACGGCAGAGTGAACAAAAGGAAGAGTGCCTGAAAACCCCGCCAAGGGTTTCCAACTTTTCAAATGCCTACGGCCTTGGGTTTTGATGTTTTGCGCAAAGTTCGAGGTCGGCCTTTGCCAATTTGTTGTCTGGAAGAGACAACGAGAGGTATCACAATGACACGCAGACCGAGAGGTTTCAAAATATCCTGCAGAGTGGTCAATGTGGGATGACCATTTTTTGAAAGAATCCGGTAAAGGCTTTGCCGTTTGATGTCCGTATGCTCCGCAATCGACACTCATGCCTCCGCCCGCTTCGACAACGTCCCGGAGCGCGATCAAGAACGCATTTTTATCTCCATCCTCCATTACCTGCGCGAGATATGCAGCAGCGTACTCCGGATCTTTCAGCCGTTCCAGCAAATCGTCTTTGTAGTTGCTTAATCGCATTATTCTAAAACTTTTTTGGAACGTTCGATTCTGATAAGGCTCCACGCATCGCCCTTTAACTTAACGAGAAAGGTCAGCGGCCGGTGCCAACTGGCGAGGATGTGCCATTTGTCTCTGCGCCAAACGGTTGACTCCCGGATGCTGTACCGCCTGGTTCAGCTTTGTTTTTGTCGCGCCAAACTGTAATGCCACTCAAGGCTCCTGGCATGTGATCCAAAGTAAGTGACGGACCATACCGCTCCTGAACGATGTAATGAAACTTACGGTGACCAAAATTGCGATCCAGGAACATCCGTCGTTCGGCGCTGGAAAATACATTAGACTCAAGAAGCTCCTCCTCAGACCGGGGAAAATGCCCGGAAGCGCTGCGATAAGCCTCGATCCTCGACCAGAGCTGGTCACCTATGGGTTTGTGCTTCTGCAAATCGATCTTCGGAGTAAACAAAAAACCTCCGAGAAACCAGGCTGCAACGGCAAGAATCAAGGCAATAGTGATCCGGACTATGGCTCGTTTGTATAACATTATGTTATCGAAAGTTCACTATTATTGGTTCCGTGACAAACAAGCTCAATAGAAAAAGAGCACCTCGCGGCGTTCATTGCAGGCCGGTGGTCAGATGGGAGTTGCATGCAGGTCCTTTCGGTGTTGGCGTTGACGGAGTAGAAAGGCAGTGAATACCGGTATAACGCAAACGGTTGCTGTGATGCATACATTTGCCGCCAGCGCTGGATACATGTACCATTCCGGCGTAACGAAATCGGTCCACCGATCCTCTTCCCATGCGAAAAACCCAATGGGAAGCGGGAAGCTCACGATACGCATTCTTGGTGACGCCTGGTACTCGAATGAGAATGCCAGCCAGATACCAAGAACCACTCCAGCCAGCGTGAACAGCGCGAACACGGCCCACCAGACCGGCGCTGCTGCGCCATGGCGCAAGACCCGGACGATTCGATAGAACGTCCAGCCACTGAGTGCGATTAAAGCCAGCGCTACTAAAACCATGGCGGTTCAGAGAGCGAAAGATGAGCTGAACACGCCAGTCGTGCGCAGCTCATTGCAATATCCAAAACCACCTTGTGCGGATGGTTCCCGGATGTGCGACATCCTAAATCCTACGAGCATCCCAGGCTCTCGCCGCAGTTCGGGCACTTGTAGCAGGCGCCGTTGCGGATGGTCAGGTGGCCGCAGGCCGGGCACGGGGGGGCGTCCGCCTGGAAGTGCTTGTGCGCATCATCCAGCGAGGTCACCTCAGCTATTTCCGACACCTCGTCGTCGCCATCCGCCACGGGCAATTCGGGGACACTGCGATTGACCTTTTTCTTGATCTCCTCCTGCAGGCCGGGAATGGCCAACTCGGGCTGGATCGCCGTGAGCGTATTGGCCGCGCGATAGCCGGGAATGAACTGGAAGGCCATCCAGCGAAACACGTAGTCGATGATCGAGCTGGCGTTGCGGATGTCCGGGTTCTTGGTAAAGCCCCACGGTTCGAACCGCTGATGCGCGAACTTGCGGACCAGGGCGTCCAGGGGCACGCCGAATTGGAGGGCCAGGCTGGTGAGCGTGGCGATGCAATCCATCAAACCGCCGATGGTGGAGCCTTCCTTGGCCATGGTGATGAACAACTCGCCGGGCAGACCGTTTTCAAACATGCCGACGGTCAGGTAGCCCTCGTGGCCGGCGATCTCGAACTTATGGGTCACGGCAGTGCGGGTCTCGGGCAGACGACGGCGAAGCGGTTTGCCGAGTTTCTCGCGCATCTTGGCAATCGTGGCCTCCAGGATTTTGATCTGGCTCTGCAACGTGGCCACCGTCTCAGGCGGGACCGCGTCGGCCGTCTTGGAGGTGTTGAGCGGCTGGGAACGTTTGGAGCCGTCACGGTAGATGGCCACGCATTTGAGGCCCATTTTCCAGGCCTGCACGTAGGCGTCCTGGATGTCCTCCACGCTGCAGTCGTTGGGCAGATTGACCGTCTTGGATATGGCGCCGCTGATGAACGGCTGCGCCGCGCCCATCATGCGCAGGTGCGCCAGGTAATGGATGCTGCGTTTGCCACGCGCGGCCCGGAATGCGCAGTCGAAGACCGTCAGGTGCTCAGGCTTGAGCCCGCTGGAAACCAGCTTGCCATCTTCGACCACGTCCTCGATCGTGTCCCGTTTTTCGATGTAGGCCACGATGGACTTGATTTGTTCGGCCGAATAACCCAGGCGGCGCAGGCCCTCGGGCACAGTGCGGTTGACGATCTTGAGCATGCCGCCGCCGGCCAGGAGTTTGTATTTGACCAGCGCGATGTCCGGTTCAATGCCGGTGGTATCGCAATCCATCAGGAAGGCGATGGTTCCCGTGGGGGCAAGAACCGTCACCTGGGCGTTGCGATAGCCGTGTTTGCGGCCCATGTCCAGCGCACGCGTCCAGCAATTGCGGGCCTCGGTCTTGAGGTAGTTGAACTCCTCGCTCGGCTGAATGGATTCCACCGCCTCGCGGTGCATCCGGATGACATCCAGCATGGGCTCGACGTTATCCGGGGCCAGGGGCTTGGAAACGCCGCTGCAACGGGCATCCTTGTAGCCCTTGAACGGGCCCATGACGCCGGACATCACGGCGGATTGCTCGTAGGAATGACCGGTCATGATGGCTGCAATGGCGCCGGCCATGGCCCGGCCCTCGTTGGAATCGTAGGCGTAGCCGTAGCTCATGATGAGGGAGCCCAGATTGGCGAAGCCCAGACCCAGCGTGCGGAAGATGTGGGAGTTCTCGGCAATTTCCGCCGTGGGATAAGTGGCGTTATCGACCACGATTTCCTGCGCGGTGATGAACAGCCGGATGGCAGCCTTGAAACGCTCCACATCGAACACGCCATCCTCGCGCTTGAACTTCATCAAGTTGAGCGAGGCGAGATTGCACGCGGTGTTATTGAGAAACACGTATTCGGAGCAGGGATTGGTGGAGTGAATCGGCGCGGTGCCCTTGCAGGTGTGCCAGCGCTGAATCGTGCCGTCGTACTGCATGCCGGGATCGCCGCAGATGTAGGTGCCTTCCGCGATCTTGCGCAGGAGCTTGGCGGCGTCCTTCTTTTCGAGCGGCGTCCCCTTGGTTACGGAACGGGTCCACCATTCCTTGTTGGCGAGGGCCGCTTCCATGAATTCGTCACTGGCGCGCACGGAGAGATTCTCGTTCTGGTACATGACACTGCCATAGGCGGCGCCATTGTAGGAACCATCGTAGCCCTGCTCGATGAGCGCCCAGGCCTTCTTCTCCTCGATCTGCTTGGCGTCAATGAATTCCTCGATGTCGCCGTGCCAGTCCTTGAGCGTGTTCATCTTGGCGGCGCGACGGGTCTTGCCACCGGATTTCACGACATTGGCCACCTGGTCATAGACTTTCAGGAACGAAAGCGGTCCGCTGGGGCGTCCGCCGCCGCTGAGTTTTTCCCGGGCGCTGCGAATGGGGGACAGATCCGAACCGGTGCCCGAGCCGAACTTGAACAGCATGGCCTCGCTGTAGGCCAGGTGCATGATCGACTCCATGTTGTCCTCCACGGACTGAATGAAGCAGGCGCTGCACTGGGGATACTCGTATTGGGTGCGGGCGCGCGCGGGCGCGTTTTGGGTCCGGTCATAATACCAATTACCGAGCGCGGAGGTGTTTCCAACGTGGTATTGGTGAAAAAGGCCCACGTTAAACCACACGGGAGAGTTAAACGCCCCGTATTGGTTCACGCAAAGCCAGCAAAGCTCGTCGTAGAAAATCTCGCCCTCTTCCTTGCTGAAATATCCGTCCTTGATACCCCAATCCGCAATCGTCCGGCAGACGCGGTGGATCAACTGACGCACCGAGACTTCGCGTTCCGGCGTGTGTTGTTCGCCGTAGAAATACTTGGACACCACAACCTTGGTTGCCAGTTGGGACCAGGTCTTGGGCACTTCCACCCCTTCCTGCCTGAAGACGGACTTGCCACCGTCATCGGTGATTTCGGCGGTCCGTTTGTCCCATTCCACCTGGTCGAAGGGGCTGACCGACGCATCGCTGAACACCCGTTCCAAGCCTAACTGCAACTTCCTGGGAGCCGCATCATGGGCGGGCTCCTGAGCACGGTTGCGGTTCGCTTTGGACGCGCGAGCCCGTGAGGTTCCGTTCGTCGGTTTGATCATTTCTTCCTGGGCATCCAACATATCTTTCCTTCACTCTTCCGCTCTGGAGCAGCGCGCCAATCCGGGCATGACAAACCCAGCCGCGTATTGCGTAAAACATCAGATCGGAGTTAAAAATCTTGGTTGTTTCAATACCGGGATCTCTACACCCTACAAAAGCGTAGATACCCCATTTAGTGGTATTACCACGGCAAACTAGCACTACAGGTAGTGGCAGCAAGCGAATTCTTAAAAAAAGTGAAATCGTTAAATATCGGCTTGATTTCATCCAAAATAACGAGATTTCGACGGTGCGAAAATGGAGAAATTGTCAAAACTTTTTCGCGCCAAAATGCGCCCTTTTTTAAGGCGTGAAGTCGGACGGTGATTTCCTTTTCAGCGGCAACCACTTGCGAAGGTCTTCCCGCTTTGGGCACCACCGGGTATCGTCCAATATTCTTCTGATTTGTCGCCACAGTTCTGAATCCCGCTCCCCAATGGTTTTTCAATGCCTCAACGGACTCTGCAACTATAACGATATATATCGCGCAAGTTAATCCGTTTTTGGGAGGCAGTAACCGGGTCCCAGGCCATGGCCCTTTACAAGCCCCTTTGATTCCTGTTTTGGAATACGGTTTTTAGCTTTTTTGTGGGTTGACGCGACCGGGAGGGCGGACCTATTGATAACTCATGCAAAGCGACCCCCAACCCCGGTATGAAGTCTCCGCAGCCTCAGAGAAACCATCCCCAATCAATTCCATCACGCGACGCTCGTTCCTGCAGGCCGTCGGGCTGGGCTCTGCGGCCCTGGCGGTCACGCCGACGGCCCGGGCGCAGGAGAAGGTGGTTCAGGGCTTCGAGAAAGCGCTCACCACTATGGACGTTTCCAAGGGGTGGAAACCTGTTTCCGACCGCAAGATTCGTGTGGGACTGGTCGGCAATGGCGTCTGCAAGTTCGCTTCCGCTTTCGGCTTTCAGGATCATCCAAACGTGGAGGTTGTTGCCGTGAGCGACTTGATTCCCGAGCGTTGTGAGGAACTGGCGAAGGTGACCCGTTGCGCGAAAACGTATCCCTCGCTGGAGGAATTGGTAAAGGATGACCGCATAGAGGCGGTGTTCGTGGCCACGGACGCTCCCAGTCATGCGCG
The DNA here is from genome assembly GCA_963664225.1 of Verrucomicrobiia bacterium. Lineage (GTDB taxonomy): Bacteria > Verrucomicrobiota > Verrucomicrobiia > Limisphaerales > UBA1319. Next base: position 3,102,762 of record OY760937.1, on the reverse strand, counting down.
GCATTGCATCGAGGTCTTGAAGCACGGAAAGCACGTCGCATCGGCGGTGCCAGCGGTGTTTGGGTCGCTGGAGGATGCGCACAAACTGTTTGAGGCGGTCAAGGCGAGCGGCCTGAAATACATGATGTTCGAGACCTCGTATTTTCACGAGGACCTCTACGGAATGCGGCAGATTTACAATGCCGGAGGGCTCGGAAAGTTGATTTATGCCGAAGGGGAATACTTCCACTACATGGACACCCCGATTGATTCCTACAAGGGTTGGCGTATTGGATTGCCGCCGCAATGGTATCCCACCCATTCAAACGCGTATTATGTGGGTGTGTCCGGCGGCAGTTTCACCGAAGTCTCGTGCATGGGCATGACGAGCCAGATCGCGCATTTGCAGCCGGCCAACAATCCCTATCAGAATCCCTTTGGCACGGAAATCGCGCTATTCCGGACCAGCGAAGGGGGCATGGCGCGCATGGGGGTGAGTTGGGATTCGCCCGGTTACGGGGGTGAAATGGGCCGCATCCGCGGCCAGAAAGGCTCCTATTACGCCCAATATGAAGGCCTGGAAAAGAATCTGCCGGACCTGATTCGTCCGCCGCTTCCGCCCGGGGTGGACCTTGGCGGCCACGGTGGATCGCACGGCTTTCTCATGAACGAGTTCGTCACGGCCATTCTTCAGAATCGCAAACCGCTGGTGGATATTGCACAGGCGCTGAACATGACCGTGGGCGGCATCGTGGCTCACGCCTCCGCCATGAAGGGCGGGGAGCTGATGAGGATACCGCAGTTCAAGCTTTAGCCTGGCGCATTAACCCGCGTCCCGAACTCCAAAGGGCTATCGGCTATCCCAACGAGCTAAACAGCGGTTGGAATCGCCTCAACCTCAGGCTCCAGGAAAGGCTCAAATTCGTGCATGAGATGTGGGGGAATCCGGGCCTTGAACCGCGCTGCGGGTCCATCATAATCCCGTTCCACCACCTGCGCCACCGCGTGCAGGCGGGCGATGATCTGCGAACCTTCATGGGGAATCGTTAACGCCACAAGCCGGCGAATGGGTCGCAGGGCCTTGCTCAATTCATCCAGCAACGCGGGAAACCCGGCGCCCGTTTTGGCGGAGATGCCGACCGCATTGGGGAACTGCTCCTGAAAGCGCGCCAGAACGTCGGGATTCTCGAAGCGATCGATTTTATTGAGAATCATCAGGGTCGGCTTGCCGCTCGCGCCGATTTCCGTGAGGACCTGGTTGACCGCCAGGATTTGATTAAGCGCCAGAGGATGGCTCGCATCCACTACATGCAACAGCAAATCGGCCTGCACCACTTCTTCGAGCGTGGCCTTGAAGGCCTCCACGAGCCGGTGCGGTAATTTGCGGATGAAACCGACCGTGTCCGACAATAAAACGTCCTGCTTGGTCTCCAGATGCAGGCGGCGCGTGGTGGGGTCGAGCGTTGCGAAAAGCTTGTCCTCGGCCAGCACCGCACTGCCCGTCAACGCGTTGAACAGCGTGGACTTGCCGGCGTTGGTGTAACCGACAATGGAAGCCAGCGGCCAGATGTTGCGCTGGCGGCCCTCGCGCTGCGTGAGCCGATGCTGGCGCACCGCGCGCAGTTCCTCGGTGAGCTTGAGGATGCGTTCCTGGACCTTCCGGCGGTCCGTCTCCAACTGCGTTTCGCCCTCGCCGCGCATGCCGATGCCGCCCTTCTGACGGGACAAGTGGCCCCAGAAACGTGTCAGCCGGGGCAGCAAATGATGGAGCAAGGCCAGTTCGACCTGCAATTTACCCTCGCGGGTGCGCGCGCGTTGGGCAAAAATATCGAGAATCAGCGCCGTGCGATCAAGAACCTTGATGTTGAAGACTTTTTCGAGGTTGCGCCCCTGGGCGGCGGAGAGTTCATCGTCAAAAATCACGGTATCGATGTCCTCGGCTGCGCATTGGTCGGCAAATTCGCGGGCCTTGCCCGACCCGATGAATGTGGCTGCCGTGGGGGACTCTATCTTTTGAACGCCGCGCCCCACCACCTCCCCCCCCGCCGTCTCAGCGAGTTGCTCCAGCTCGTCCAAACTGTCTGCCACTTCCAGTGTCGTGCGTGTTCCAGATTCAACGCCCACCAGGAACGCACGTTCCGTCCGCCGGTTGGCTGTTTCTATTAAAGCTTTCAATCGTTGTTCGCTCGATCAACTTGGGCCACGATCGGGCCAAATGCAAGGGCCAAAAACCGCACTGGTCGGTCGCCGGGATTTTGGCGGGTCTGTGGAAACGGCCAGCCCGGCGGAAGATTTATGTGTGATCTTATTCTGCGGAGCCTTGCAAACCGGTTGGCACGATGATGTGGGGCGCCAACCGAAAGACCGGGCGATGCCATGGAAAGTTGCCTCCCCAAAAGTCGCAACAAAGGTTACAGCTCGTTCCAGCTATCGATGGTCCACTCGTAATTTCCCACGTCCAGCTTGGCAAGTTCCTCGTCGTAGTGAATGGACGCGCCTCCGCCATTGTTGACAGATTTGGCGACAAAAGCCCCGCAGAAGGAGCCGTTGCCCGAAAGCTTCATATCCGCCTGAGGAGCATAGTAAACCCCGTAAGCATCTCCGTTGCCTGTGACATCTATGGAGGTGGTATTCGTGCTCCCATAGAACATGTATTTTGAGGCCAGACCATTTTGATTAATGATGCCAAGCCCGCTGAGGGATGCCGATGATCCTTCCATATAAATAGTGAGAGAGGCATTGGACGCAATGATGATGCAGCCCTGACCTGCTATTTTTATGGAGTTGGAGATGCGCAGTTGGGCGTCGCCGGTTACAATCATGTTACCCTGGCCACTCAGGTTGAGAGAGGATAGGTAGTATTTACCGGTGCCCATGACGTAAGAATAATTGGTGCCCTGATAGCTTCCCTTGTCAGGGAAACTCCCTGTGAATGCAGCCACGGGTGCGTCGGGCACAGGAAAAACCCTCATACTATTGTCAACCCAGCCTGGCTCAATCCCGGTTTGTGTGGCATTCCAGTTCGTGTCCCCGATGGCCCCGTTTGCACAGATGACGGACCCGGTCGGCAGTGTGTTTATCTTCCCATACACTTTCGAATTACCGACATCCACACAACCGGAATTCGTGCCGAGGCATTGGATGTCGGCATTATCCCGACGGGTGGCCAGGGTATAAGGCCCGTTGGTGGAGCTGAAGCTGTCGATGATCGGGTTTCCACCATTTCCACCGACTGAATTAAGCAGCAGGAGGGCATTTCTGAGGATCCCGGGATTCTTCACGGTTACTTCCACCTTGCGAGTGACATAGTTTGAGCCGGTGCTTGCAGGCACCCAAACCGCCCCCTCGGAAACAATCCTGGCAAGTCTGTTTGAAAAAATGGTGACTGAAAAATAGTTGCTTCCAAGTCGGCGTGTTTTGAAAACAGTATTGGTACCCGTGGACGTCCAGCCGTTGGAGACAAGATTCGACAGCCCGTTCTGGTTAAGATGGGCGTGCCCTTCTTCAACACCGGCCTCCGCCACGGCTATCGCCATGTTCCAGCACTCCGAGCGGGTGTCACTCCGCAATTGATAAGAAACCAGACTAAGAAACGCCCCCATGCTGACCATCAGCACGGTGATTGTGAGGAGCGCGGTTACCAGAATACTCGCCTCTTCCTTGTGATTATATATGGATGACTTCATGTGGCTAATTCCTCATGACCACCAGAGCCGAATCAGCATCGGTGGAATTAACCGATCCGTCTCCATTGGTGACTCCGCAGTGCCAGTAATATCCGACAAGTTTGGCACCATTGGTGCCTGGCACAAACTGCCCATAGGCAGCCCCTAGGGCGCTTCCCCGATAAATGGTGAAGCCCGCATTCAAACAGTCCCTCAGAAGGACTTTTGAATCGTTTGCTGCGCGCCGGGTGACGGTGCGTGTGGCGGCATAATAAGTATAAGTGACCAGATTGTTCGTTATTAAGAGAGCAAGGTCGTTTGTCGTCGTTTGGACCACACTGGAAGCCTGTCGAATGTCCCGGCTTAGCCAATCCGTGGCAGTTCGAGTTTCCCTCTCGCTCTCGGCATAATTTGAAAAGGCCCTGAAACTGTAAAGCGTGTGAATTGTCATGATGATAATCGCCAGCGATATCAAGCAGCCGATCGCAGAGGCCACCATCATCTCCACAACGGTAAAACCTCCTGCTTTGCGAGGTGTATCCAATAGAAACCTGGTTTTAATAGACATACACTTGTAATCCTCTGCGCGCGAAGATCGTGGTGATTTCCCTGTGGTGCGAGCTGCCTCCACTGGTCCAGTCAATCGCGACATTGACCTGACTGAGGTTGGTGAGATAATTTTCCGAAGCCGACGGCACGGTGGTTACAGCGATGCGATTGGTGTAGGTGACTCCCGGGCTGCGAGTCGAGCTGGGATTATAGGAATATGTTTTGGCGGAGGGCAAAAAGCTGGAGCTGTGTAATTGGTCCCAATTGTACATCCGAAGGGTCTCGGTGGCCTGCAATAGAATCTGAACTGCACGTCGTTCCTCGCGTATTTGGGCGAGGCACTTCAACCCATACCCAATCCCAGAGTACAAAGCCGCCGAACCAATGCTCAGGATGACAACGGCCACCAAAACTTCAACCAACGTAAAACCGGAGGTTCTTTTACCCCGTTGATAGCGCATTCTCATATTTCCAATGGCTTGATAAGAGGGGCTGCGTGATCCGGGCTGTGCAATACGAATGGCCGCATTGACCATACCCAATAACCACAAACAAATTTCAATTGTCGCAGTGTTTTCATCGCCAGAGTTTTACGCCCCAATTAACCCAACTCCGGTTCAAACAACGCGGATGTATGACTGTCCGCCCGGCTTTGAATGTGTCCCAATCACTGTTGCGGCTACGCGCCAACCAGTCCCAAAAGAGTCCACGGGCCGCCGCTCTGCGCACATTCTTTTGCTTTCGCGCCTCGTACAATCCGACTTATGCGCTTCCAGCCAAATAATTATAGGTACTGCAACAAACATGGATGAGTGTGACTAGCACTTTATGTGCCGGGCCATATAGGATTGCGCAAGTATGCGACGGTCTGGCCAAACTCATGGACTTCCTCTCCCGACGCCCTATGAAATCGATGTCATTGTTTAGCAAGCGCTGACAGTACTCCTCCGTCAAAGGAGGTTTCAACGAATGCTGCCAAGCGGGAGTTCAGGCTGTGGACCTTAGGCATAGCCTTCATTTATCGGTCAGAGGCACGAAATCCGCCATGGGCCCATGAGTGCTTTATCGCTCAAGGGTGGGAATGTTTCTGAGTGGTGTACAAAAACGCGACGGTATGTCTAATAATCGCCTTCGCAATAGGTCGTCCATTCCAAGTCGAAAACCCCGATTTGCCCCCTAATTCTTCAGGACCTCGGTCGCGGGATGCTCGTCGCCATGGCCATGGCTCGGTTCGAAAAAGGACGTGGCCCACATGATGGCGGCTCCGGCAATCACCGCTGCGAACAAGCGCCCACGATCGTGGCGGTGGAATTGGACCTCGGGCAGCAAATCCGACAGGGCGATGCATATGAAGGTTCCGGCGCTAAAGGCCAGGACCGCGCCCTGGAAAGGCGTTTCCAGACTCCCGGTAATGAGCGACTGGCCAAAATAATACAGGGCCGCCCCGGCGGGTATGAGCAGGGCAAAAAAACATTGAACGGCAAAGACCCGGCTGCGTTTCGTGCCACCCTTGATGAGCAGGGCGGAGATGGTCAGGGCATCCGCGGGCTTGTGCAATAAAGTGGCCAGGAACACCGCCATTCCCAGGCCCTTGGCTCCGGCCAGCACCGCGCTGCCCAGTGCCACGCCGCCCAGTATCGTGTGTATGGAGAGCCCGATCACCGCAGACCAACCGGCGATGGCCGGCGCCGCAGGCTCGGCCTCGGAGTGCGCATGGCCTTCGTGATCCTCATGGTCCTCATGCACGTGCCCCTCGTGTTCATGGGTGTGGGAGTGGGAGTGCGGATTGGCTTCGGATGTGTCATGGCTGTGCGGGCTCAGGAAACGCTCGATCATATACAACCCGATCACGCCGCAAATCGTCCACAATCCGAAATTCTTCCCGGCCAATTCCGCGCTTTCCGGCAACATGTGAAAAAACGCTGCCCCAAGCATGGCCCCCGCTGACAGGCTCAGATAGACCTGCAGCATCAAATGGGAGACACGGCTGGATAATGGCAACATCCCCCCGGCCATCGAGAAGAGCGCAATCGCAAAACAATATGAAACGATCAGCATGCCCCGCTACCATACAAACCCGTCCAAACCGGAGCAAGCCCTACCGAACCTTCGACAGGACACGTTCATCCCACAAACTTCCTTAGCCGAATTTTGATCCTTGCCTGACTGGCCGCCTTGGATGTTAAACGACAAAACAACTATTTGCATTTAATCGGCGGCGGCCCAACGCGGCCTGTAAATATCCTGCCCTCTGGAAGTGAGGTTTTCCTGGCCGTATCAAAGGAAAAGGTCGTGCCCCGGAAGTCCGCTTGCGCCCGGCCAGGGGACAATTTAAATTCAGGCCAGTTTCAAAGAACAATGCCACATGAATCCCAAAGATCTGATTCGCACTTTCGCTGAAGCCCCCGACACCGGGTTTGAGATGCCCGCCCTGTTTATCGGGCATGGCAGCCCCATGAATGCGATTGAGGACAACGAGTTCAGCCGGGCGTGGATCAAGGCGGCGCAAAAACTGCCCCGACCCACGGCCATCCTCTGCATCTCGGCGCATTGGGAGACCGCGGGCACGCAGGTCACCGCGATGGAGCGGCCAAAAACCATATACGACTTTTACGGTTTTCCAGAGGCGCTATACCGGGTACACTACGCTCCGCATGGCGCGCCGGACCTGGCACAATACATCCAGGGCACCATTCGAAAAACTCCCGTCGGCCTGGACATCGATTGGGGGCTCGATCATGGAACCTGGTCGGTTTTATCGCGGATGTTCCCTCAAGCCGATGTGCCTGTCATTCAACTCAGTTTGGATCGCACCAGGGATCCCGGATTCCATTACGAGCTGGGCAAAGAATTAAGGGGCCTGCGGAAGAAGGGGGTATTGATCGTGGGCAGCGGCAATATCGTTCACAACCTGCGGGACATCGTCTGGGAGGACAAAGCCTTTGACTGGGCCGTGGAATTTGACGAGCGGATGAGACAATTCATTCTGGACGGCAATCACGAGGCGATCATCCATTACTCGAAACTGGGAACCACGGCTCGACAGGCCGTCCCCACGAACGAGCATTACCTGCCCCTGCTCTACGTGCTGGCCCTGCAGGACAAGAAGGATGCAATCGGTTTCTTTGCAGAAAAAGTCACGTTGGGTTCCATGTCCATGCGTTCGCTCAGAATCGGCGAAACCGTGGGATAAAAACCATTTCGGTTCGCAACGCCGGGACGTTTGCGGATAGGACGTGCAGTCAGCCGCCATCCGTCCGCCCCACGCAGACCTATTCTGAGAACCGTCCAAGCTTTCATGCGACCCACCTTGCTGCGCTTTCTCCTGGGGGAAGGCCATGATAAAGGCGCACGACAATGCGCTCCTTGGTATGGAGTCCCGGCTTCAGCCTGCGTGGCCATCGCAATTGCTGAGGGGTTGGAAGTCGGCCATCCCCTCGAAATTCACATTCGCCCCTGCGTGCGCCACGCTCGACGCACAGGCGTTCACTTAATCGTCATTGGGATGTGGTTTCTCGAAAAGAAGCTTTGAGAATCCATTTGGAATGCTATTGTGTGCACCAATTCCTTTATACACATGAAAGCATTGAAGTCGCTTCTCGCCTGGCTGTTTTTTGTGCTTTGCCTGTCAGACCTCAGGGCAGCGGAATCTCAATCCGGGCTCGATCCGTCCCGAGCGCAAACCTGGCAGCGCTGGGAACATGTCCTGACCAGCACCCGCGTCTATACTAACGCCTACGCCGACGTGACTTTGCGGGTGACCTACACCGGGCCGGATAAACGAATCATCCGCACCTATGGTTTCTGGGATGGCGGGAGCATTTTCCGCATTCGCTGCGCCTTCCCTGTGCCGGGGACTTGGAATTGGCAGACTGAATGCTCCGACACCGCGAATGCCGGATTAAATGGGCGGCAAGGCCGCATCAACGTTTCGAAATACAACGGCGCCAACCCGCTTTATCAGCACGGTTTTCTGAAGGTCAGCGAGAATCGGCGCTACCTGACATTTAACGATGCAACCCCTTTCCTGTGGATTGGCGACACCGCATGGGCCGTGCCGTTTCGCTCCAGCGATGACGAGTGGCAAACCTATATTGCGGACCGCAAGGCCAAACACTTCTCTGTGATCCAAATCGCATCCGCCCCGGAATGGGCTGGCGCGGTGAATCGCCAGGGGCAGAAGCCCTTCACCGACAAATCGTGCGCGGTTTGGAATCCCGCCTTCTGGCAAATGTTCGAGCGCAAGGTGCAATATGCCAACGAGAACGGCATGGTTGTAATGATGGTCGGCCTCATGGAACCCGTCTCGCGCTATCCCGAATCCAGCAACGCGTGCCTTTTCGCCCGGAACATCATCGCGCGGTTGTTCGGCAACTGCGTCAGCTTCTCACCGAGTTTCGACAGCGAGTATATGCCATTGGCGGACGACGTGGGCCGCGCCGCTCGCGATGCCACCACGATGCACCTTATTACACAGCATCCCGGCACGCCATGGGACCAGCCGGTGCCGACCTTCTCCACCAATTACTACGACAAACCCTACATGGATTTCGCCGGTGTCCAGAGCGGCCATAACGGAGGCCACATCGATTGGTGCGCGCATCATGCCATTGAATGGAACCTGTATCTCTACCGCCATGAACCCCACAAACCGGTCATCAACCTCGAGGCGATGTACGACGGTCAGGGCGGGAAGGGTTGGCGGGCCGTGGACGCACGCTCCCTCGGATGGCGCACATGGCTGTCGGGTGCCGCTGGCTACACCTATGGCGCCGGAGAAACGCCGCCGAATGTTCCCGGAGGCGAAGGTGGCATCTTCAACTGGGTTAATGACCCGGACAAATCGGACTATTGGAAAAAAGCGCTCCAGTGGGACAGCGCCTTTCAAATGCAACACCTGCACGATTTCCTCGCCGCCCTCGAATGGTGGCGGCTCGAGCCCGCCCACCCGCTCATCCTGAACCAACCGGACGATGTCACACGCCGCATGGTCCTGGCCAAAAGCGCGTCGGGAGATTTCGCGGTTGCCTACCTTCCAAATAACGAGGCAGTGGAAATCGACCTGTCCGGCTTCCCCGCCCCGCTTACCGCCCGTTGGTATGATCCTGTAAGCGGCCGCTTCTCCTTTGGGACCGAAAATGTCGAAAACAAAGCCACTCACCGGTTCGCAGCGCCATCGAAATCAGATTGGGTGCTCTTGCTCCAGCGAAAAGACGGGAACGCCAAACCATGAGAACCCTTATCGCGGTCCTTACTCTGATCTGTTCTGAATGGCTTGCCGCCGCCGAAACCCCGGTCTCGGAACCGCCCAAAGCCGCATCCCGCACCAATCTTGTTCAATTGTCCGGAAAATCCTTTTGCGATGATGCCGGTCCGTTTCTTGGGCTGGGAGTCTCTTACTTCCAGGCCTTGCATGATGCGAAATATGACCGCGCCCGGTTGGAGAGCAACCTGGGTTTCCTGGCCTCCCGGGGCTTCAACTACGTGCGCGTTCTCAGCATGGTGAGCTGGGAGGGCATGGAGATCGCGCCGATCACGTTTACGAATCGCTTTGGAAGGGTTGTGGCAGGATGGCCGGATTATTGGCAGCAGTTTGGCGATTTACTCGCCTTGGCCGGCCAGCATGGGCTGCGGGTCGAGATCACCCTTTTTGCCGATGCGCAATACGTGACGCCGTCCAAGCCAGCGAGGCAGGCGCATATGGACAAGGTGCTCGCAGCCATTGCGGGTCATGAACAAAATCTGATGTTTCTGGAGGTGGCCAATGAAGCCTGGCAGAACGGTTTTCCCGGTGCCCAGGGGGTGGAGGACCTGCGCGAATTCACGAAATTCCTTTCTGACCGAACACCCGTGCTGGTGGCGATCACTTCCTATGACGACACTTCCAATCAGGGGATTATTTCCATGTACAAAGGCAGTGCCGCCGATCTGGCCACCGTGCATTTCAGCCGGGACAAACGCACACCCGAGGGCGGCTGGCTCCCGGTGCGCGACTGTTACCGCGTCGGCAATCTGCCCGGCGTGCCTCCAGTCATCAGCAACGAGCCGATCGGCCCCGGTTCTTCCGTGGATGCCGAGAGCGATCCCATCAAACTTTGTAGTGCCGCTGCTTTTGCCTGGATTGCGAACCTGCCCGGTTACGTCTTCCACTCGCGTGCGGGCATTTACGGCTATGAGCAATGTTGCCCGCCTTCAGGCAGGCCGCTGCGCTTCGAGCAGGTCCCCGGAATCGATGCCTTTGAGCATCTGCGCAGAATCCTCCCTCCAGACCTGGCTCGTTGGACGCGGAATGACGGCATTGAGCCCGGCGCGCCATTCACCGTTCTTTGCAACGACATGCCAAATCGGTATTGGCCCGAGGTGACCGGCCCGACCAACGGTTGCGTGCAAAATATCGGCTCGATCACTGGAGATCAATTTGTGTGCCTGCCGATGGGAATCCTTGGTGGCGGCATCACCTTGGAAGCCCGGCGGGACCTGTGGGTTGACGTGCGTAACCCGTTGACAGAAAGGGTGGTTACGAACGTGACGATGCTTGCGGGGAAGAGGCTTACGCTTCCTCAGGGGCCTGGCGCGTACCTCCTCAAAGGCCATTTTGAATCCCGGTAAAAGAACAAAACTCACCATCAATCGCCAGGCTGAACGCGATTACACCAACAACATCATGAAATCAATTCACTGGCTGCCCTCTTTTCAGAAGTCCATTCTGCTGACCGCTCTTTGGGTTGGAACCGTTATTCCACTGGTCGGCCTCAACGCTGCGGGCAGCGAATTGCCTCAAGGACAGGGACTTGCGGCGCGATTCAAGGCGGATTCCGGCATTGGCACAAACGCGGCCGTGATCTTTGCCGACAACTTTGAAACCGGCGATTTGGGCGCGCGCTGGGACGAGAAAGGCGCGGGCAAAGGCAAGGCCCTAAGCCTTGTGCCCGCAAACGGCGAAGTCTGTGGACAGCGTTGCATGAAAGTCGAGGCGCGTTTGGGCGAGAATCAGGGGGACGGCCTTACGAAATGGTTCGAGCCATCCGACCGGCTCTTTGTGCGCTTTTACGTTCGCTTCGATCCGGGTTGCGACTACGTCCATCACTTCGTTACCTTGCGCGCCAACAAGGGCTTGCGTGGCGGCGACAAGTGGACCGGCTTTGGCGGCGCCGGCCTACTTCCGGCAGGCGATGAACGCTTTTCCACCGCTCTTGAACCCTGGGGCAACTGGGCCCGCTGGAATGCGCCCGGGAAGTGGAATTTCTACAGTTACTGGCATGAGATGAAGGTTTCTCCGGACGGCAAATACTGGGGCAACTCGTTTCTGCCCGAGCCTCAGGAGGTGATTCAGAAGAACCGCTGGATTTGCGCCGAGTTCATGCTCAAGCACAACACACCGGGCCAGCCCGATGGCGAGCAGGCTTTCTGGATTGATGGAAAACTCCTCGGCCACTGGCGCGGCATCAACTGGCGCAAAACCGAGACGCTCAGGGCCAACGCCCTCACGCTTGAGTCTTACGTGACGGATCGTTGGACCAGGAACCCCACGAACACTGTGTATTTCGACAATCTCGTCATCGCGCGGGAGTATGTCGGCCCGGCCGGGAGGGAGTGACGCCTGACTGCTGTGCTGACTTGCAAGTTCGCAGAATGGGGCCTCGGCTGTTTTACGGATTAAAAAAAACTCCCGTCGCCTTCGCGGACGACGGGAGCGTGATAAACGAAAAACAGTGAATAGGTCTAACCGTTAAGCGGCCAACCGTCGCGGTATTTGCGACGCAGCAGCGCATCCGCCTCGGGGCTGTTGGTCACCTTGCCGGCAACGTTGTCGTATTCGATTTTCTTGCCCACACGATAAGCGACCATGCCCAGGAGCATGTTCTCGATCATGTTGCCGCTGTATTCGAAGTCGCAGGCGGTCTTAAGATCGCTCTTGCAGGCGTTGATCCATTGCTTCTGGAAATTGCCCATCCGCGGAATCATGTCCTCTTTGGCGCGAGGCTTGTAATAGGACATGTTGGACTTGTCGCCATTTGGGAACAATACGCGCTGCGTAAAGTCAGAAACCAGAACGCCTTCCGAGCCTTCGAACATGGCGCCGTGATCGATCTTGTTCAGGTCGATCATGCGGGTCGGGGATTCCGGCATGGCACCACCCTGATACCAGGAAACGCGGATACCCTTGCGCCAATCGTTGGCGGGATGATCCATGTGCATTTCCATGCGGACGGGGCTGACCTCCGGATTGTATGGCTCGCCCTTGGCTTCGGCGGCTGTGGGCAATTTGGCGTCGATGGCATTCCAGGCAATATCCATGGTGTGGCTGCCCATATCGCCGATCTGGCCGTTACCGAAATCCCAATACATGTTCCAGGAGAGGCAATTCATGCCGGGGCCGCCCACGAAATAGCCCGGATTGTAGGGATGCATCGGCGAGGGCCCAATCCACAGGTCATAATGGAGATTCTTGGGCGGTTCGCCTGCGGCCGGGAAATAGCCGGGTTTGGGAATCTGACGGTTACCCCAGGTGCTGACCGACTCCAATTTCCCAATGGCCCCGTCCCGGATCATCTCGCGCACGCGATTGAAATTCTCGAATTCGTGGCGCTGTGTGCCGCACTGAGTGGCCAGTTTGTTTTTATTTTTGAGGTAAGTTTCGCGAACCGTCCGGGCCTCTTCGACGCAGTTGGCCAAAGGCTTTTCGCAATAAACATGCATGCCGCGGTTCATGGCCCAGGTGGCCACAAAGGCGTGATGATGATCGGCGGTGCAGCAGACGACGGCGTTAATATCTTTCTGCTCCAAACACTTGCGCCAATCCACATAAGTCTTGGCATTGGGGAACCGCTTGGCGCCGAAAGCCAGATGGTCTTCGTTGACGTCGCACAGCGCTACCACGTTCTCGCTCGAGATCGCGTCGAAGTGCGCTTCGCCGCGGCCCCAGGTGCCAATGAGGGCGATGTTTAATTTGTTGCTGGCGGCATCCGCGCCAAACAGCCTGGCCTTGGGGAGGATGAGCGCGCCCGCGCCGACAATGGCGGCGGATTTGAGAAAACTGCGTCTTTTCATGGTTATATTGGTATCGGGTTTGAGTGTCTGTTTATAAAAGCCACTTTAGGAACGCGCTTTCAAGTTAATTCGGCATGGAAAAAGGGGTGGGATAGCAAAGGCTTTGCTCCCCATCGCGCCGCCCATCGCCCACCACATCTCATTGCGGCCCGTTGGATTCAATAAGCTCGAGCCTGGGGCCCATCACCCGGCGCGCGTAGTGGAAGGACTCGGCGAGCATCGCGAAAAACACGGCCACCGCCAGCGTCACCACCACCGCGCTCCCCCAGTGGCGGGGACGGAACCTTTTGATTGACGGCGCATAGGCGATCAGGCCAAACACCGCCGCCAGGACGCCGATGGCGTCCACACTGGCCCGTTGCCAATAGTGCCCGCTTAATCGAATCCACATCCCGAACTCATCGTAAGTCAGCGCCATCCCAACCCCATAAACCCCGGCCGCAATTCTTAAAATCCGTCCATCCGGTCGATTGAAAAGCAGAAACGCCCCCAGAATAGACAACAGAAAAATACCGTAGTTCAGATGGTGAATGTGGGTTCCGCCTATGTGCAAATAAAAATCGGGAATTCGCCGGGACATGATCAGGAACACCAGCACGCGCGCCGAAATGAATGTGAGCAAATATGCCATCAGGACAATCCGGGCCAACTGGGTGTTGGCCGGCTGCTCCGCTGGCCCAGGAAGCGTGTCGAGTGGCATAATCACATTCTACCCGGTTCCCGGCCCGATTCAAGGCTCGCCCCGGCTTTTCGCCAGGACCTGAGGTTTTCCTGCATCAGGATGCAGGAAAACGCCATGGACCGACATACAACCCGGATGCCACCATTGCTTAAAACGATCCATCCACGCCACTCATTAATCCTGTGACGGCCTCTTCCTTTTTGACTTTTGACTTTTCGACTCCAGCACTTGCATTTGCATCGATTTATGGTCAAAATCCAACTTTGTTTTTAGAAGTCCAGGCATCGGATTCCAGCAGACAGGGAAATCATGCTGTAAACACAACCGTCATGCGCAAGCTTATGCGTCTGGTGACTTTTAACGATGGTCAGTAGTCTGGGTGCTGACGCGCCGGTCCGCAATCTCAGCGGTTATGAACTTATCTGTGGCGTAACATGTTACATCGCCCGGTGAACAAACCCCTGCGAATTGACCGGCACGAAGTGCGCCTTTGGTTTGACTTATCCCAAATTCCCCGACCGAACGATTAATGGTTTCCATACTGCAAGCTTCTGCCTTCAGACCTCTGATCTCAGAAGCCTGACCTCTCTTTTTTTATGTCTATTCTTGTTACCGGCGCAGCCGGCTATATTGGCAGTCATACCCTGGTCGCCCTGCTCGAAGCGGGCTATGAGGTGGTGGCACTCGATAACTACGGCAATAGCAAGCCCGAGGCACTCAATCGCGTACGGCAGATCACCGGACGCACCTTCCAGATGTATGAGATGGATTTGCGGAACAGGGCTGCGTTAAGGAAGGTCTTTGAGACCCATCGCATCGAGGCCGTGATTCATTTTGCCGGTCTGAAGGCCGTGGGCGAATCAGTGCAAAAACCTTTGGAGTATTACGACAACAACCTGGTTTCCACCCTCGTCCTGCTGGAAACCATGGCGGCCCACGATTGCCATCGATTGGTTTTCAGCTCCTCGGCAACCGTCTATGGCGAGGCCAGGCAACTGCCACTGACAGAGGAAGCACCGCTTTCGGCGACCAATCCTTACGGACGCACCAAGCTCTTTATTGAGGAAATGCTGCGGGATCTGGCCAAGGCGGACAAACGCTGGAAAATGGCATTGTTGCGCTATTTTAACCCGGTGGGGGCGCATGCCTCCGGCAAGATCGGCGAGGATCCCAACGGCATTCCGAACAACTTGTTTCCGTATCTCACCCAGGTGGCCATCGGTAAGCTCCCACAGCTTTCGGTTTACGGGAATGATTATCCGACGAAAGATGGCACGGGTGTGCGGGATTACCTGCATGTGGTGGACCTGGCGGAGGGCCATGTGCTGGCAGTGGCAAATCTGGATAAACTCCAGGGCGCCGAGGCGATCAATCTGGGCACGGGCGTGGGCTATAGCGTGCTGGAAGTCATCTCTGCCTTTGAGAAGGCCACAGGCAGAAAGATCAATCACCGGATGGTGGCCCGCCGTCCTGGGGATATTGCCGCTTGCTATGCCAACGCCGACAAAGCGCTGCGCTTGTTGGGATGGAAAGCCCGTCACGATCTCCCCTCCATGTGCCGCGACGGC
This sequence comes from Verrucomicrobiia bacterium, assembly GCA_963664225.1. Taxonomy (GTDB): domain Bacteria; phylum Verrucomicrobiota; class Verrucomicrobiia; order Limisphaerales; family UBA1319. The sequence goes on along the minus strand of OY760937.1, from coordinate 3,087,268 downwards.
TGGCGCTGGCAGGAACAAAATCCGCAGGGGCTTGTTTCAACCCAACATTGAGAATGCAAATTCAATTCCCTGAATCCTGATCTCCTTCTCGGAACAGACCACACTATTAAAGCCGCACATTTAACAAATAACATGCCAATTATAATGTGGAGCACCGACAAAGCGGCCCACCCGATCAATGCCATGGACATGTGAAAGACCAGCATGGAGAAAGTCGTGGTTGCCGATTCTCGCGCGCCGGTCTGCTACGTCCGTTAATCGAATCAAATCAATGCCAGACCAAAAAGACGAACCATTGCCCAAGCTCAAGATGGCTCCTCTGGAAACGCCGGAGGAATTGATCCATCGGTTGGAGCGTGAGGAACGGGCTCGCCACGTCCAGCGCGAGGATCGTTTGAACGAATGCCTGGCTCCGTTCCGCGTGGGGTCCGTGCCGTATCTGAACGCCGCGCCGCTGGTTCGCGGCATTGAGGACCAGGTCATCCGCGTCTTTCCCTCCGAGCTGGCGCGGATGCTGGCCGCAGACGAACTGGACGCCGCGCTGGTGAGCCTGGCCGAGGTGGTGCTTCAGGACCGTTACGATGTGCTGGATGGCATCGGCATCGGCAGCCTTGGGGAAGTGCAAAGCGTGCTCCTGCTGCATAAGAAACCGATCGCCGAGATTCAGGAAGTGTATTGCGATCCGGCCTCCATCTCCGGTTTCAACTTGTTGCGCGTGCTACTGGCCGAACGAGGAGTGAAGCCTGAGTTCAAGCCCCTGTTACGCGATGCCAGCGAGCCTCTGCCGGATTGCGCGCTGTTGATCGGCGACCGCGCGCTGGATTATTTCACGGGACCGCACACTCACGAGATTTTCGACCTGGGCAGCGCATGGTTTGAACTGACCGGCCTGCCCTTCACGTTTGCGGTGTGGGCGTTGCGACGGGGTGTTGAAAACGCCTCGATGCGCCTCCAGTTGCGCGAGGCGCGGGACTTTGGATTGGACACGATCGACTCAATCATCCGGGACCGCACGGAATACACTATGGATTTTCGCCGCGACTATCTGACGTGGCACATCCATTACCATTTGGGCGCGGACGAAAAGCGCGGCATCGCGGAATTTGTGCGCCTGATAAACAAGCACGGATTCGGCCCCGCGCAGGTCCCGAATTTTGTCGCTTGACTCGCTGTCACAAGCGGTATAGAGTGGCGGCAATGATGGTTGACACGAATGCCCGACTGGCCCTGATGAGCGCGCTGCTGCTAAGCAGCGTGGCGGCCGGGTTTTAGTGTTCCAATCAGGAATTTTGCAACCCCACCGCCCTAAAAAGCGATGGGGTTTTTTGCGTTTATAACATATGAAAAACAACCGCATCATCATATTCGATACGACTCTCCGTGATGGAGAGCAGTGCCCTGGCGCGTCCATGAACCTCCGCGAGAAGCTCGAGGTCGCACGGCAGCTGGCCCGCCTGCAGGTCGATGTGATTGAAGCCGGATTCCCGGTCATCAGCGAAGGGGATTTCACGGCCGTGCAGACGATCGCCCGCGAGATCAAGGGGCCCATGATCGCCGGTTTGGCGCGATGCGTGCCTGCGGATATCGAGGCGGCGGCGGCGGCGGTCAAGCCTGCGGGAAAGCGCGGCCGCATTCATGTGTTTTTGGCCACGTCGAAAATCCACCGCGAATTCAAACTCGGCAAGCCGCAGGACGAGATCGTTCGCCTGGCCGTCGAAGGAGTGAAGCTCGCCCGCACGTTCGTCGAGAATGTGGAGTTCTCGCCCGAGGACGGTTCGCGCACGGAACCGGATTTTCTCGTGCGCGTCTGCAAGGCGGTGATCGCCGCCGGGGCCACCACGGTGAACATTCCCGATACCGTGGGATGGGCCGTTCCCGAGGAATTCGGAGCGCTCATCGGCCATCTTTACCGTGAAGTGCCGGAGTTCCAATCCGGCGCGGCGGTGATCAGCGTGCATTGCCACAACGATCTCGGCATGGCCGTGGCCAATTCCCTCGCCGCCGTACGCGCAGGCGCCCGCCAGGTCGAATGCACCGTCAACGGCATCGGGGAACGCGCCGGAAACGCCGCGCTTGAGGAGGTCGTCATGGCGCTCAAGACGCGAAACGATTATTACGCGGGGTTTGATTGCGGATTGAACACTCACGAAATCGTCAAGTCCTCGCGCCTGGTCTCCCGCATGTGCAGCCTCTTGGTTCAACGCAACAAGGCGATTGTGGGCGAGAACGCGTTCGCCCACGCCAGCGGCATTCATCAGGATGGGGTGCTCAAGAAACGCGAGACCTACGAAATCATGGACCCGGTGGAAGTCGGCTGGGGTCTCACCGAATTGCCGCTCACCAAGCACAGCGGCCGCGCAGCCGTGGCCTCCCGTTTGAAATTCCTCGGGTTCAAGTTGTCCGAGGCGGACATCGCCGCGATTTTCCTCCGGTTCAAGGAAATCGGCGACAAAAAGAAATTTGTCTATGACGACGATCTCTCGGCGTTGGTCGGCGGCCACATCACCGAGGTCGTGGAAACCTGGTCGCTCGATTATATCAGCGTCTCGACCGGCAACCAGATGGTCCCCACCGCCACCGTGCGGCTCAAGAAGGCCGGCGCGTCCAAAGAGGACGCGCCCCACCAGGACGCCAGCATCGGAGACGGCCCGGTGGATGCCGCGCTCAAGGCGATTGACCGGCTCACGAATACGCAGGGCAAGTTGATGGAGTATTCCTTGCGCGCGGTGTCGCAGGGCAAGGACGCCCTGGGCGAAGTCACCATCAAGGTCAATTTTGGCGATGGCAACCTCGTTCCAGGCAAGGGCGCAAGCACGGATGTCATCGAGGCCAGCGCGCGTGCCTACCTCAATGCTGTCAACCGTCGGCTCTGCGTGGGCGCGGAACAGGCCCGGCAGGTCACGCCTCCCTGAGGCGGCGTCCGCGAACGACACTTTGCGCGTCGGGCGATCCCTGCCGCGTGTTTCAAAACCGGTTCACAAGACCGGATAAAAAACGGAATCCGGGGTTGGTTGATAACCGCCCCGGATTTTGCTTTTTAGGCGCAACGCTGAAACCTGTTTAATTCCGGAATGCGCGGTTGAACAAGGGCCAATAAAGTAGTAGATTGTATGTCAGTCGGTTGGATAAAATCAATTTTTTCGGTGCTTTTCGTATGAAAACTCAGAATATTTTCCGGCCGCTCTTCGGTCGGACGACCCTGCTCGTCAGCGTCGCTCTCTGGTTTGGCTTCTTGTTGGCAGGTGTGCCTGTCGAATCGCCGCTGCGCGCAGCTTCGGAGCTAGTACAACTCGAACAACCGGTCATTACCGATGTTCGAACGGATGCCACCAACATTATCGTAAGCGTTAACGTTCCCTCTGGGGTGACCAAAGTCACCCTCGAGAGCCGGAGCCGTCTGGGTGCGGGCACATGGGCCCCAGCCGCAGTACAGCGTCTGCAGGATCGCCAGGGCGGAACGATCACTTTCACGCTTCCCAAGACCGAATCTCTGGAATTGCTGCGCGTGCGCGCGGATGCCCAGGAAGCCCTCCCCGCCTTTTTTTACCAGGGCCAAACGAGCTTTGCGGACGCGGGCTCGCCAACAACCATCGATACAGGCACCCTCTTCACCGATACAAAGGGCGTCGCCGCCACTCCGGGCGTCGATACCAGCGGCACAACGGCCACCCGCACGGTGGTGGAATCGGACATCTGGAAGATCGACGGAGACACGATGTATTTCTTCAATCAATACCGGGGCCTGCAGGTGATCGATATTTCCAGCCCGGCCCTTCCTGTGGTCACGGGAACTCTTGACCTGCCTGCGTCTGGCGAGCAGATGTATCTGGTCGATTCGAATCATGCGGTGTTGCTCACTCGCAATTGGTGCTCGGGCCCGGACAGCCGGGTGATCATCGCCCGGATCGATGCGGGAAAGCCCTCGGTGGATTCCACACTGACGGTGCCGGGTTACATCCAGGAGAGTCGCATGGTGGGCACGGCGTTATACGTTGCCTCGGAAACCAGTCGTCCCATTGCGAACGATCCCAACAATGGCTGGGAATGGGGCACGATGATTACCTCCTTTGACCTCTCCGATCCCGGCAAGCCCGTTTCCAAAGGCTCGGCTTGGACCTCGGGCTACGGTAACGTCATCACCGCCACGGATCAGTATCTGTTCGTCGGCGTCCAGGAACCCTCCATTTGGTATCAATCCAGCATTCAGGTTTTTGATATCTCCGCGCCGGATGGCGCCATCAAGAGCCTGTCGAAAATCACCCCGGCCGGATGGGTCCAGGACAAGTTCAAAATGAATGTCAGCGGTGACACCTTCACCGTCATCTCGGCTTCATGGGACACCGTCCGTCGCTGGGTGACCACGCTGCAAACATACTCCCTGGCCGATCCATCCAAGCCAGTGGCGCTGGGCAAACTCGAGTTGGCTCATGGCGATCAACTGCATGCCACCCGCTTTGATGGCAACCGCGCCTATATCGTGACGTTTTTCCAAATCGATCCTCTCTGGGTGGTCGATCTCTCGAATCCAGCCAAACCAGCCATCCAGGGCAAATTGGAGGTTCCCGGCTGGTCCACCTATATCGAACCGCTGGGCAACCAGTTGCTGACGATTGGCATCGATAATAGCAATTCCTGGCGCGTGGCCGTGTCACTGTTCGATGTGAGCGATCCCTCCAAACCAACCCTGGTGAGCAAAGTGCCGATTGGCGACAACTACTCCTGGAGCGAGGCCAACAACGATGAAAAGGCGTTCAACGTGATGCCGGACGAGCATTTGATCCTGGTGCCCTATCAGGGATACCAGACCAATGGCGTGGCCAATCGCGTTCAGTTGATCGATCTCAACCTGGCCGATGCCTCCACCAATGCCCTCAAACTGCGCGGTGTCATCGATCATCCTCTGACGCCCCGTCGCGCCACGTTGCATCGCGACGCCATTCTCTCCATCAGCGGATGGGAGTTGCTCGGTGTCGATGCTGCGGATCGGGACAACCCCAAGACCCTTGCCACAGTTGATCTGGCCTGGTCGGCCGATCAGGTCCTGCTATCGGGAGACTATCTACTGGAGTTCGCCAATGCCCAGAATTACTTCTATTGGCAGTCCGTGCCCTCCGCTCCCATCCTGAGAGTGGCCCGCGCGAATCAGACCAGTGAAATTCTCACCAAGTTAACCTTGGAGGACAACCTGAACATGGCATGTGCCGCCATTCATGGGAATCGTCTCTATGTCGCGCAGGCTGCAACCTATTATTATCCATGGCTCCTTGCTGCCACGGATGCCACCGGTGCGACCGTGGATACGAATACCCCGCCGCCAACTCTGATTCTATCCGTATTTGACATCAGCCAACTACCTTCAATCACACGACTCGGGAAGGAGAGTCTGAGCCTCAGCAACTATTCGGCTTATGGGCTGCAAATGCTCTGGCCCAGGGAGGATGTCCTCGTTCTCGCTGGTTCGGGCAACGGCTATTATTGGCCTTACATGGCTCTTGACGCAGCCCAACCCAAGATGGCCATCATGCCTGGATATTATCCGTGGTACGGGGGCCAGAACGAACGATTCACCGCGTTTAATGTCAGCGATGCGGCGAACCCGCAGTTCGTTTCCCAAGTCACCCTCAACGACACCAACCGTTGGGGATTCAGCCAGGCGTTCTCCCAAAATTCACTCCTTTATGTCACACATCAGGAATCGGAATTTATTCCGGCGCCTGCCATCGGTTCCGTTGGTGGCGCCGTGAAACCAGTGACCGTCATCTACGACACGAACGGGCCAGTATATGGATCGTGGGTGTATCGCTACTATTTGGACGTGGTTGATTTCACGGATCCCACCAATCCGATCACGCGCAAGCCGGTCAACGTGCCCGGAAGCCTGGCTGCAATCTCCCATCAAGGCGCTGTGGTTTATACCGCCAGCTATCGTTGGAAGCCGGATGGCACGACCGATTGGTCCATGTGGCTTGACGCCCTGGCTTATGACGGCGTTTCGGCTCACTACGTGGACTCCCTGTCGCTAAGTTCCGGCGCACATCCCATCGTCCTGTCGGGAAACAAACTGTTGATCGGGCACGCCGACACGACGACCAATAATCTCAACACCATTGAATCGTGGATGCTTGGCGACAACGGGAAATTCATCAAACTTGGCGCGACCACATTGAAAAGTCCGGCGGATTCCCTGGTTTTGTTCGGGGATTTGCTGGTGGCTCATGACTATAACGGTGCTTATCTCCTGTATGATGCGACCGATCCTGCCAAACCGAGGTTCGTGGCCACCAGCGATTACAATGGCTGCTATTGGGCCGATTTAAGCAAGGCCGACGGTGCGTTGAACCGGGGCGTGTGGCTCCCACTGGGCGTTTATGGCGTGAAAGCGATTCCGATTAGAACAGGTCCATAATCTTATCGGGTCATTTTGGATTCGCTTCGACGGAAAAAAGAGTTGTCTCTGAAGGCGCGATATATGCATTATTGCGCATATGAGCACCATAACCAACCCCGCCCTGCCCCGGTTCCTCATGATCGGCGGGTTTTTGGGCGCTGGCAAGACCACCGCGCTTTCCCGCCTCGCCGCGTTCCTGACCCGGAAGGGCCTACGGGTGGGCATGGTCACCAACGACCAGGGCTGCGAACTGGTTGACACCACATGGCTGCGCGCGGGCGGATTTCGCGCGGAGGAGATTTCCGGCGGCTGTTTTTGCTGTCGCTTTGACGATCTGGTTTCCGCTTCGGCCCGGCTAAAGCTGGACATTCAACCTGAAGTCTATCTGGCCGAACCGGTGGGCAGTTGCACGGACCTCGTGGCCACGGTGATCAATCCCCTACGGCGTTTGCATGCGAGGGAATACCGCATCGCCCCGGTCAGCGTCATGGTCGATCCCATGCGCGCCTTTGAAGCCCTGGGTTTGCGCAACGGGGATGGTTTCTCAGAAAAGATCCGTTACATCTATCTCAAGCAACTCGAGGAGGCGGACCTGATTGTTGTGAGCAAGTCGGACTTGCTCTCGCCTGGGACCAAGTCGGAATTATGCGGCGCATTGGAGGCCCGGTTTCCAAACGCCAGAATCTGGACCGTGTCCTCCCGCACCGGTGAGAACCTCGAAGAGTGGTTTGCGCATTTGCTTGAAGACACATACACGGCACGTCCGCTCATGGAGGTGGACTACGAGATCTACGCCGATGGTGAAGCCCGGCTCGGTTGGTTCAACGCAAAGATCCAGTTCCGGTCATTGCAGGCTTTCGATGCGAACGCCTTGTTGCTGGATCTGGCCTGCGAGGTTCGGCAACGACTCGCCGGTCAAAAAGCGGAAATCGCCCACTTAAAAATGACCTTCGTGGCCGAGCCGGAGACTTCCGGACCGGCCATGATCAACCTGGTGGGAAGCAACCTGGAACCCGAGCTGGCCCGGCGTCTGGATAAACCGGTGCCAGGTGGGACTCTCATTGTCAATCTGCGCGCGGAATTGGACCCCGCCCCAATGCGAACGGCTGTTGAAAGCGCGGTGGCAAAGGTGGCGGAGCGCTTTCCTGGATTGAAGACGCAATGGCGGCACTTGGAATGTTTCAAGCCAGGAAAACCCCAGCCCACTCATCGACTAACAGCTCAAGCATAAGGACATTCATGTTACCAGGATGATTTATTGGAGAATTTTGCGGGACCTTCCTGGTCGTGTTTTTCGGCTGTGGAAGCGTCTGCGCCAGTGTGACAATGTCCGCCTTTGCCGGAAATTTCCAGGTTGCCGTGGTCTGGGGGGTGGGCATTGCGCTGGCCATCAATCTCACCAGCGCCTTGAGCGGAGCGCACCTGAACCCGGCGGTGACCTTGAGCATGGTGGTATGGAACCGTTTTCCGCGACGTCTCTTACTTCCCTACATGGCCACCCAATGGCTGGGCGCGTTTGTCGCGGCGGCGGTGTTGTATTGCCTTTTTGGCGCGGCAATCCGCTCCTATGAGCAAAGCCATGACATTGTGCGGGCCAAACCCGGCGGCGAGGCCACCGCCATGCTTTTCGGGGAATATTATCCCAATCCTGGCGGCCAGCCATTAACCGATGCCCTGCGGGCAAAAACCTCGCCCGCCGCAGTGTTTTTTGCCGAATGCACTGGAACGGCCCTGCTCTTGATCGTCATTGGGGGCCTCACGGACAAAGCCAATCAGGAGAGGCCTCAGAAGCTTACACCAGCGCTTATCGGGCTGACCATCACGCTGCTGATTGGCCTGTTTGGTCCATTATCGATGGCCTGCTTCAATCCGGCGCGCGAACTCGGTCCACGCGTATTTTCGAGCTTCGCCGGCTGGGGAACAGTGCCGTTCACAACGAACGGCTGGGGGTGGCTCACCGTGTATATCGGGGCTCCATTTTTGGGCGGCTTACTGGGCGGAGGCATCCACGCCATCGTTCTAAAACCCGCCTATCGCGCGGTGGTGACGATTCAAAGCACCCGTTTCAATGAATGCAACCATCCAGCACGCATCCCGTGATGCCGATGTTGTCTCGCGGTAAACTCTGGCACCGAGAATAAACGCCAAAAGTTCATCAAGCGGAACATGCGTTTATCTTCGCACTCAGGTTGCCATCCGCCAACTTCCTACAGAAGCAGCCGTGTCTCACAGTGAGACAAATCACGGCAAAGGATTGGAAGGGCGTCTGGTGCTCGCCAGACCGCAATAGTTGTTCTGGATCGGAGCTTTTTTCAAGGTATTCCCTGATCGACGCATGGATGGCGATTCATGCGTGAATAGGGGCTTTTTGGAGGTCTGCGGGATATCTGGCGCAGCCTTTTTCAGTTTGAGCGGCCGGGGCCGGTTCCAGCTCGAACCGGTCCGCAGGGCAAATAGACTTGAAGACTGGCCCGTAATTTGCTATTCAAGCGTTCGATATGCCGACATATACCTATGTAGCTCGGGAAGCTGGTTCGGGCCGGGAGTTTCGGAGCACTGTCGATGCGGGATCGGAGCAGGCGGCGATTGCCACGCTGCTCAATCGTAATCTACTGGTGGTGAACATTCAGGAGAAGAAGGGGCGACAGGGAAAAACGGCCGGTGGCAGCGTTTCCCTGGCGGACCTGGTGGTGTTCACCCGGCAGCTCGCCACAATGCTCGACGCCGGTTTGGCCATGGTTCAGTCACTTCAAGGTCTGGCGGAACAGACCTCGAACAAGGTGATGCGGGATGTGATCAAGGACGTTTGCAGCCGGGTGGAAGGTGGCGATAGCTTCTCCGCAGCGCTTCAAAAACACCCTAAAACTTTCAATAAACTCTATGTCCGCATGGTGGATGCGGGCGAAAAAGGCGGCTTATTGGCGGAGATTCTGGCGCGCCTGGCCACTTATCTGGAAACCACGGCCCGCTTGCGCAAAAAGGTCAAATCCTCGCTGATGTATCCCATAGCGGTCACACTGATTGCCATAAGCATCACAGTGTTCCTGCTGGTCAAGGTGGTACCGGTCTTTGCCGATATTTACAAAAGCTTTGGCAATGCAAAACTCCCGGGTCCCACGTTGATGCTCGTGGCTGTGAGTAACTGGCTCCAATCCTATCTGCTATATTTGCTCCCAGTGTTTGGTCTGATCGTTTATGGATGGTTTGCTTTCATCAAGACCAAGCAGGGACGCGAGTTTTGGGATAACCTGCGCATCAAGCTGCCCCTTTTTGGCCCCATCGCGCACAAAATCTGCCTGGCGCGGTTCACACGCACCTTCTCCTCGCTGGTGCGCAGCGGTGTGCCCATTCTCGAGGTGATGGATATTGTGTCGGCCACCTGCGGAAATGTGATGATGGAAAAGGCGATCAAAACCGCCGCCAACGACATCGAAAAAGGCGATGGCATTTCCGTGGCGCTGGGAAAACACCCGATTTTTCCATCCATGATCATTCGGATGCTTACTGCAGGCGAGCAAACCGGCAAGATCGACGCCATGCTCGAGCGTGTGGCTGACTTCCTGGATGAGGAAATTGAAACCACTCTCTCGGGTTTAACCTCCCTGATTGAACCCATGCTCATTGTATTTCTGGGCGTGGTGGTCGGCGGCATCGTCATTTGCATGTTCCTGCCCATCTTCAACCTCGCCAATTTGGTCAATCGGTAGAGATTGCAGAATCGTCAGAAAGCAAAGGCACCATTTTTGGCCCACGGCTTGCACCACAGGCTTTGGGCCATTTTCTGCACGGGAGGATTCCATGAAATGGGCTTGATGCGATCGACCGGAACATTCACCACAGGGTGATGCGGAGACCTGTCGGTTCGGTTTGAAGGCAATTGGGGACTTTTATTCTTCTTCAAATAGGAACCGCAAATCCTCGATGGTCAGGCTTTGCGCGAATTTTTCCTCTCCCAGGACGTCCTCAGCCATCGCGGACTTCTTCCTCTGCAGAGCGCGAATCTTTTCTTCCACGCTGCCCTTGATCAACAGCCGGTAGGCGATCACTTTGGTATCCTGACCGATACGATGGGTGCGGTCGATGGCCTGGTTTTCCACCGCCGGGTTCCACCAAGGATCGAATAGAACGACGTAGCTGGCGGCGGTCAGGTTCAGGCCAAATCCGCCCGCCTTTAACGAAATGAGAAAGATCGCGGCTCCCTCGGCGGATTGAAAGTTTTTGACCAACTCACCCCGGTTTTCGGTGGCGCCAGTCAGGTAATAAATGGGCCAGCCTTGCTTTTCGAGGACTGGTTTGAGCAATTCCAGCAGCCCCACGAACTGCGAGAAGACAAGGACTTTTTCGCCTTCCGCCATCAAAGGTTCGAGTTGTTCCAACAGGGCGTTGACCTTGGCGCTTTCGGCCTTGGAGTCGGGTTTGACCAGCGCCGGATGGCAGCAGATCTGTCGCAGGCGCAGCAGGGAGGCCAGGAAATTGAACTGCTCTTTGGCCAGTTGTTTTTGCGTTTTCGTCTTCAGGAGCAATTGCCGGGCAAACTTCAATTCGGCGGCGTAGAGGCTTTGCTGCTCGCCTTCGATCTCGCAGAACAAATCCTCCTCGATCCTGTCAGGGAGGTCCCTGGCCACCTGGGATTTTGTGCGGCGCAAGAGAAACGGACGCACCCGCGCGGAGAGCCGCCGACGCGCCAGCGGGTCGTTTTTGGCGTCGAACACCTTTCCGAACGAATGGCGGCTGCCGAGGATGCCGGGCATGGCAAAGGACATCAAACTCCACAAATCGGTCAGGCGGTTTTCGATGGGGGTTCCAGAAAGGATCAGGCGGTGGCTGGCGCGGAGGGCGCGGGCGACTTGCGCTGTCTGGGAGCCGGGGTTCTTGATGTACTGCCCTTCATCCAAAATCACCGCGCACCAGGAGATGGGAACCAAGGTTTCCCCCAGCAGGCGCAACTGGCTGTAATTCAGGACATGAATGTCGGCTTCCGCGGTGCGTTTGGGCAATTGTTCCAATTCGCCCGGGCGCCATGTTTTTACGCTCAAACCCGGAGCGAAACGCTGCGCCTCGGCCTTCCAGTTGTCCATCACCGATTTGGGGCAGACGACCAAAACAGGCCGCGCCACATTTTCGGGCATGGCCCGCAGCCACAGGAGCCATGCGAGCGCCTGGAGCGTTTTACCCAGGCCCATATCATCGGCCAGAATGCCTCCGAAATGGTTGGCGCTCAGGTAGGCCAGGAAATGAAAGCCCTCCACTTGATATGGCCTCAGCTCGGCTACCAATCCGGCGGGCACCGGCGGCGTGACCCGCGCCTTGATTTCTTCGGCCCGCCGCTGAATGTGCCCGGCTTGTTCGGCGGGGAGAAATTTTCTGGCGGCTTCGTCCGCCAGTTGGAGGGTGTGCATTCTCTGAGGCTCGGCGGTCAGCTCGTGCGGGTTCAGTCCCAACCGGGCCAGCCGTTCATCCTCTTCCCCGGTCAATGCGAATTCCATCCGCCTCCAGCCCTTGCCTTCGAGCCGGACAAACGACCCCCTGGCGTTGAGCAGGAGCTTGATTTCCTCCGGGGTCAACTCCGTGTCCGAGACATCGACGACCACCTGGAGATCGAACCAGTCGATCTCGGACTCCTGGACCTCCAGGCGGACCCGTCCGGAAACCGTATCCCTGGCCAGCGATGCCAAGTCGCCCGAAAGGTGCAGTTCGATGTGCCGGGGCACTGTCCGCAGCCAGTCGGCGAACAGCTCGGGAAATTTCCTGGTCACCCGGACCCCCAGTCTGCCGAAGCCCATGTCAAACTGCAATTGCAGCGGCTCCAATAAAGCGGGAATCTCATGAAGGGCGGACCGGTCGTAAAATACCAGTGTATCCGGATCGTGACCAGGGCTTTGAGCGGGCGGACTCTTTTTGGTGTGGGTCCACGAATAACCGCCCCATTTCTCCTGCACGTTTCCATCCGCAGAGGAAGCGGTCACTTCCATTACACAAAACTCGTGCCTCGCCTCCCGGTAAGGCAATTTAAGCTCGGCCGTAATGGTGACCCGCATGGACAGCCGCTGGATGCGCTCCCGGAGGCGCGGAGGCGGCTCCAGGCGAAGTTTCTCGAGGAATTGCACCCCGGCCACGGTTTCGAGGGCGGGCGCCGGGATTTTGTTTTCACGATATGGATCGAGGGATTGCAGATGAGGCGGAGGCCCGACGAAAATGGCCTTGCCGCCGACGTAGAGCGGTGGCGATCCATCGAGGATCATCAAAAAGGGAGGCGGGGTGGAGCCATCAGCGCGGGTCAAATGCAGGCCGTAATCTCCGGTCTCGTCTTCAGCAGGTGTCAGGGACCACTTCAATGGTTCATCCTCCCGGACGAACGGCAGGCCTTCTTCGTTTACGATTCGTTCCGCCAGCAAGGGATTGCGCAGCATGCGGCCCAGGATTTTGGCGGCTGCGGGATCCTTGTGGTGGAACTCGGTTCCATAACCTGAGACGACCCTGGGTCCGATCAATTGCCACAGGATCTCCGCAATGGGGTGAAACGGGAGGGAATCGTATTCGTAACGCTCCCAGAAATGTTTCGCCTGTTTGGAGTTGACCGCTTTGAACTGCTCCATGCCGGGAGTCTTGTACTCGAGCGTGCAATTGTCTCCGGCCATCCGCACCCGCAAATCCAATTCTTCAGCTTGGACGCGTACCGGGATCGAAGGCGCCATGTGGCTTTCCTCCAGGGTATGCTTCCAATGCCCGATTTCCCGCTGGCGCTTCCATTGGCGCATGGATTCCTGGATCAGGGTCAAATCGCTGACCGGACCCATGAAGGCCGGGATGGGCTGATTAGCTTCGCGCGCGGCTTCGGCGATGTAGAGCCAGAAGAGGTGAATGGTTTCTGGAAACGAGGGCCAGATTTTCAAGGCATCCCAGCTATATCCCGGAAAATGCAATCCCAGTTCGCCCAGATGCCATCGGTTTATCGAACGCATCTTCTGGCACTCGTTGTAGAGTTTGCCCAGGGTTTTTAAGTAACCGGCCTCAGCAGCATTCAAGGGCCGACCCAGTGCTTTGATCAGGGGATCCTCAGGGACCGACTCAGGCGGCTTGGGCGGACGAGGCGGCGCTTTTGATTTTTTCGCAACGGCCACGACCGGCTTCGCGCCGTCACTGAGCGTCTGCACCGCTGTGGCGCTGCTTTCCGCCAGCAACATCAGCGCGGTGGCATAGACATGACTGCAAAACCCGCCCTCGCGGCAGGAGCAGAACCCATCCCATCCATCCAGGTCATCGTGGAACAAATCGACCTGGTGGAATTTGGAGTCTTGAACGACCGCGGAATATTCCCCGTCCGGCTCGCCGCAAGTCAGGCCGGCCACAAGGCCCTTCTGAAAAAGCGATTCTCCCTTCTGAATCGCTTTCCGACTAAAACGCCGCAAGAACTTCTGCAATTTCGCGGGTCTTTTTATTTCGAATTGGTTTTCCATCGACCCCGGAATTTTAGGCCGCCATTTTCATCGCGCAAGCGCTGGTTTGGAAGCCACACTTTTACGGATTCAGATCAGAATCAGTGGCATGAATGGGAAGGGCTCCTCATTGGCTTGAGGGCGTCAAACAAAAACATTCGCGCCGGGGAAGGCATTCTGACTGCCTGGCTCCGGCGCGAATCGATGTTCAGCCTTTGACTCTTCTTGTCAAGCCACCCTGGTTATTTCTTTTTATTGGCGGCTGCCGTGCTGGTGGCCCTGGCCTGCGTTGTCTCATCTGCCTTCCAACCTCCGCCCAATACGGCGTAAAGCTGCACATGGTTGACGAGATTCGCCAGGCGCAGATAAACGAGACCCTGTTGCGCGGCATACAAAGACCGCTGCGCATCCAGAACACTCAGGTAACTATCAATCCCCTTGTCATAGCGCGAAGTGGATAACCGAAAGGTTTCGCCCACGGCTTTGACCAGGGATTGTTGCGCCTCGACCTGCTGGCCCACGGTGCCGCGAACGGCCAGGGTATCGGCCACCTCCCGGAAGGCCCCTTGTATGGCTTTTTCGTACTGGGCCACGGCGATTTCCTGTTGCACTTTCGCAGCCTTGTGGGCGGCCCAGACGCGCGCATCGAATATGGGCATCACAATCTGCGGCGCATAGCTCCATGTGCCCGAGCCGGACTTGAACAGGCCGGAAAGGTCGCTGCTGGCGGTGCCCACGGCCGCAGTCAACGAAATGCGCGGGAAGAACGCCGAGCGTGCGGCGCCAATGTTGGCATTCGCCGCCTTGAGCAAATCCTCCGCTTGAAGCACATCCGGTCGGCGCAGAAGCACTTCGGAGGAAAGGCCGGCACTGACTTCGCGCGGAGGCGTGACCTTGCCCAACTCAGCGGGCAACAGTTCGCCCGGAACTGGAGCCCCAGCCAGGAGGTTCAAGGCATTTTGATCCTGCGCCACCAACTGGGTGAAGCGGGCGACATCACCGCGAGCGGCATCCACCTGGGTTTGCGCGCGGAACAGATCCAGCTCAGGCAGAAGGCCCAGAGTATAGCGCTTCTTGATCAAGTCATACGCGCCCTGCTGAGTCTCCAGGGTGGTCTGCGCCAGCTTGAGATTCTCCTGGTCAGCTGCCAGCGTGAGGTAGGTGTTGGCCACTGCGGACACGAGTAATATCTGCGCGCTGCGGCGTGCCTGTTCCGTGGCCAAGTATTGCTGCAGTGCGTTGTCCTTCAGGCTGCGGATGCGTCCGAAGAAGTCGATTTCCCAGGAGGCCACACCGAGATTGGCATCATAACGTTCCACGGTTTGCCGGCTGCCGGAACTGGACAGATCGGCGGGCAGACTCTGCTTGCTCCCTCTTCCAGTGGCTTCAACTTTGGGGAACAGGTCGGCTCGTTGAATGCCATATAGGGCCCGCGCATTTTGGACATTCAAGGCGGCCAGCCGCAGGTCGCGGTTGTTCGTCAGGGCGGTGCCGATGACTTTTTGAAGCTTCTCGTCCGAGAAGAATTCCTGCCATCGCAGATTCGGTACTTCCGTGGCGTTGGTTGATGCCAGCGCTTCCGTATAAGCCCCGCCAGCGGGCCATGCCGCAGGCACCGGAGCCTGTGGACGCGAATACTTGGGAGCCAGGGTGCAGGCGGCCGGGACGCTGGCGATTCCAACCAGCAAAAGAATAAGGTTCTTGTTCATGTTAATGATTCGCAGAAGAGTTTGTCTCGCCGCCTGTGGCTGCCGCCGCCGTTCTCTTTTTGCCAAAGGTGGTTTGGATCAACACATAGAATAGTGGCGCAAACAAAGTCACCAGGAATGTGGAGGTTACCACGCCACCCAGCACCGCGGTGCCGATGGCCATCTGGGCGCCTGCGCCCGCGCCGTTCGCAAAGGCCAGCGGCAGCACGCCGAAACCGAAGGCCAGAGAGGTCATGACAATGGGACGTAACCTCAGTTTCGCCGCCTCCAGTGTCGCCGGGATCATGCCCATCCCTTCATCCACGCGCGCCTTGGCGAACTGGACGATCAGAATGGCGTTCTTTGTCGTCAGACCCAGTGTGGTCAACAACCCGATCTGGAAATAAACGTCATTGGGCAATCCCCGCATCGTGGTGCCGATCACACCGCCAATGACGCCTAGAGGCAGCGCCATCAGAATCGAGATGGGGATCGGCCAACTCTCATACAGCGCCGCAAGGCACAGGAAGATAACCAGAATGGAAAAGGAATAAAGCAGTCCGGTTTGGGCGCTGGCCTGGCGCTCCTGGTAGGAAAGCCCGGTCCAGTCATAGCCGACTCCCTGTGGAAGGTTCTTCACGAAATCCTGCATCGTCTGCATGGCCTCTCCGGAACTTCTTCCCTGTGCGGCTTCACCCACAATGTTCAACGACGGAAATCCATTAAAACGCTCGAGCTTCGGCGAACCGGAGGTCCAGTGGTTGGAGGCAAACGCGGAGAAAGGAACCATCCTGCCCGCGCTATTGCGAACGTAAAGGCGCTCCAGGTCCTTGGGCAACATGCGGAACGGCGCGTCGGCCTGGGCATACACCCTCTTTACCCGACCGCCCTGAATGAAGTCATTGACATAGGCGCTGCCAAAAGAGGCCGCGATTGTATTATGGATCGAGGTGATGGGAACACCCAAGGCGCCCGCCTTCTCCCAATCCACATCCACCCGGTATTCGGGCACATCTTCCAGTCCGTTGGGACGCACCTTGGTCAACACCGGACTTGTTGCGACCATCCCCAGAAGTTGGTTGCGGGCGCCCATCAATTGGGCGTGCCCGAGTCCACCACGATCGAGCAACTGAAAATCGAATCCCTTGGAAATGCCCAGTTCGATGACCGCCGGTGGCGCAAAGGCAAACACCATGGCGTTGCGAATCTGGGAGAATGCTCCCATGGCTCGCCCGGCCACGGGAATGACCTTCATATCCGGCCGTTCGCGGAGCTTCCAGTCCTTCAATTTGACGAAGGACATGCCTGAGTTCTGTCCCTGACCGGAGAAGCTAAAGCCCGAAATGGTCATGCACGATTCGATGACATCTTTCTCGGCAACCATGAAATGCTCTCGAACTTGATTCATCACCTCCTTGGTTTGTTCCAGGGTCGAATTGGCCGGGAGAATGGCTTGAACCATCAATATCCCCTGGTCTTCGTCCGGAAGGTAAGCCGTGGGCATCCGTCGGAATAGGAATCCCATCGCCACCACGATCAGGACAAAGATCACCAGGTAGCGCGCCTTGTGAGTGAGCGAACGGCCCACCTGGAGCAGGTAATGCTCCCTGGCCCCAAAAAAGAGGCGGTCAAACCAGCGGAAGAACGGGCGCATGAATGAAATCCCTGCTTCCGCAGGCTCATGCCCCTTGGGCACCGCCTTGAGCAGGGACGCGCACAACACCGGCGTCAGCACCAGGGCCACAACAACCGAAAGAAGCATGGCCGCCATGATGGTGATGGAAAATTGCCGGTAAATGACACCGGTGGACCCACCGAAAAACGCCATCGGTCCAAACACCGCCGAGAGGACCAGGCCAATGCCGATCAATGCGCTGGTAATCTGGTCCATGGACTTGCGCGTGGCCTCCATGGGTGAAAGTCCCTCCTCGCTCATGATGCGTTCCACGTTTTCCACCACCACGATGGCGTCGTCCACCAGCAGGCCGATGGCCAGCACCATGGCGAACATCGTGAGCATGTTGATGGAAAAACCGAAAAATCCCAGCACCGCGAACGTTCCCAGGATGACCACCGGCACAGCGATGGTCGGGATCAGCGTCGCCCGCATGTTTCCCATAAACAGATACATCACCAGGAACACCAGCAGAATGGCCTCCAGCAGGGTCTTGACCACTTCGCCAATGGCGACTCTCACAAAGGGTGTTGTGTCATAGGGATAAACGACTCTCATTCCGGTTGGGAAAAAGGCGCTCAACTCCTTCATCTTGGCCCTGACATTGTCCGCCGTCTCGAGCGCATTGGCGCCGGCCGATTGTCGGATGGCCAGTGCGGAGGAGGGTTTCCCATTATAATAGACATCCACATCGTAAGACTCCGTCCCCAGTTCCGTACGGCCCACATCTTTGACGCGAACGACGGAACCATCCGGATTGGTGCGGATGGGAATCGAGGCAAACTCCTCGGGTGTCTTGAGCAGACTCTGGACGACGATGCTCGCGTTCAACCGCTGGCCGGGCACTGCAGGCGCGCCGCCGAATTGGCCTGCGGAAACTTCCACATTGTAAGCCCGCATCGCCGTGACGACATCTTCAATCGTCATCTTGAATTCATTCATCTTGTCCGAGTTGAGCCAAACGCGCATGGCGTATTGACTGCCGAAGACCTGAACCTCACCCACGCCCGGCACCCGTGAGAGCACCTTCTCCAGGTTGGACTGGGCGTAATCGCGCAGGTCGTTTCCGTCCATGCTCCCATCCTCCGAAATCATTCCCACAACCAACAGGAAGTTGCGCGTGCTCTTGCTGACGCGCACACCCTGGCGCTGCACTACTTCAGGCAGGCTCGCCATGGCCAGTTGAAGCTTGTTCTGCACCTGCGACCAGGCCATGTCGGGATCCGTTCCCGGGGCAAAGGTGAGTTCGACTCGGGAAGCGCCGGACGATTCGCTGCTCGCCGAGAGGTAGAGCATCTTGTCGAACCCGGTCATCTTCTGCTCGATGATCTGGGTGACACTGTTTTCAACTGTTTCCGCAGAACCGCCAGGATAGAACGCCGTAATGGCGATCGACGGGGGTGCGATCGGCGGATACTGGGATATGGGCAGGTTGTGAATCGCCAGACCACCCGCCACCATCAGGATGATGGCGATGACCCAGGCGAACACAGGACGCTGGAGGAAGAATCTTGATAGCATTGCGTGCCTCCGTTATTTCGAAGTTGAAACCGATTCCACCTTTTTTGCGGGCGCCGCCTGCGGCTTCTGACCGGCCACAAAGGGGACCTCTTTGACCGGGACGCCTGGCCGCACTTTTTGCATGCCTTCCACGATCACCTTGTCGCCAGGTTGAAGCCCGGAGGTGACGAGCCATTGATCGCCGATGGTGCGTTCCACCGTGAGCATCCGCGATTCGACCTTGCCTTCCGCGCCCACAATCAACGCCACAGGATTGCCCTTGGGATCGCGTGAAACCGATTGCTGCGGGATCAGGATCGCCTGGTCGGTGTCCCCTTCCTTGACGATCGCCCTGACAAACATTCCTGGAAGCAGAACCCGGTTTGGATTGGGAAACACCATCCGCAAAATCACAGAACCGGTCGTCGGATCGACCGAGATGTCACGGAATTGAAGTGTTCCTTCCAGGGGATATGCCGAGCCGTCTTCGAGAATGAGTTGCACCTGGTTCTGGTTCGTTCCGTCGCGATTGATGTGACCGGCATCCAAATGCTCCTTCAAATGGAGTTGCTCAAAGGTGGACTGGGGCACATCCACATAGATGGGATCCAGTTGCTGGATGGTCGCGAGTGCCACGGGCTGATACGCGGTGACGATGGCGCCATCCGTCACGGTGGACATGCCGATGCGACCGGAGATCGGCGAGACCACATGGGCGTATTTGAGATTGATGGTCGCCGTCGCCACCATCGCCTTATAATACTGAACATCGGCCGTCGCCTGTTTCAGGGCGGCATCGGCATCTTCGAAATCCTGTTTGCTGACCGCCTTGTCGGCCAGGGCTTCTTTATAACGGTTCACCCTGGACTGAATGGAAGGCAGGTTTGCCTCCGACCTCCCCAGCGCCGCCATGGCATTGTCAAGCGCGGCCTGGAACGGGGCGGGATCGATCTGGTATAATTCCTGCCCTTCCTTGACGTCGGAACCTTCCGTGAATAAGCGTTTCAGGATCAGGCCGTTGACCTGCGGCCGTATTTCCGCGATGCGAAATGGGGAGGTGCGCCCGGGCAAGTCCGTGGTCAGGGTGATCTTCTGCCGCGCTACGGTCACCGTCGCCACTTCCGGCGTGGGGGGTGTCATGGGAGCCTGGGCCTGGCGCTTGCAGGCGGTCAGGGTCAACCCACACAAGAGGGCTGCCAGGAGCGCTTTCCAATGAGTCGTAAAATGATGAGCCTGGTTATTAAGTTGCATAGGAACAATTGCGGATGAGTGGATATTATTTCGAAATTTCAAAGTATGGCTCCGTGTTAAAGGTGGAGTTTACGGGGGATTTCAACTGACCGCGATCAACGATACCGGTTCATTACGCTCGTTGCGCGCCGTGCCTGTGGCGTTCTGATCCAGTACCGAACGTCCATCCACCAAAAATACATATTGATGGTAACCGTGGGAAAGTTCAAGACTGAGCATCCAGTTTCCATCCGGCATCCGTTGCATGGGATTTGCCATTGGTTGCCAATCGTTAAAATCTCCCGCGAGGCTGACCTGCTTTGCGCCGGGCGCATGGCAGAAGAAATCAATATGATGCCGCGTCCGTTTCGCTGAGTAACGGGACACCGGTTCTTTAGGATGAGGCTCACAAGTAGTACCGCTCATATTTCGTGATCTGATTCAGGAGGCGGAGTTGTCGATTCACCACGCTGGAAGACTGTCTGCAGTTTGCATAGAATCGCTTCCTTGGTGGCCGTTCCGACGATCTTGTCCCGTATCTTCCCGTTGAGGAAAAAAACCAGAGTGGGAATGGACCGAATCCCATACCACAAACCAAGGTCGGGATTGTCATCCACATTGACCGTGAAACACTTCACTTTGTCGCAACACGCGGTCGTCACTTCAGCCATCACCGGCAAAAGCACATGACAGGGGCGACTCCACGGCGCCTCGAACGCCACCAATACCGGCAGCTTCGCCCGCAGAACTTCCAACTCGAAGTCCTTTTCAGCGATCCGGCGGATCGGTGTTTCGTTCGTATTATCGTTCATTAGTTACCTTCACCGTTAAATAATCATTATCTGTGCCAGGCCGATTATAACGATGTAAACTATTGATGGTAAGGGCATATCGACAAAATTATGGGGAATTAGCTAAGGTGCGATATTTCGCTCGAACGATATATCGTTCGAGTCGTGTTGCCAATTCGCCCCCTTTCTGTCAGAGTGTAACCATCATGGAAGTTACCAGCGATAACCGGTTCGATCCCAATGTCGTCGCCCACATTCTCCTGGATATGGCGCATGAGCAGACCCTCGACCAACTCCTGCAGAAGTTTGTCTGCCGGGGAGTCGAGCGTCCTGACATTGCGTCCCTGCAGATTTGGCTCATTGATAAGGGCGACCGGTGTTCCCATTGCCCGCGTCGGCCAGATTGCCCCGACCAAACCCAATGTCTTCATCTTGCAGCAGGCAAAGGCGTGTCCATCTCCGATTCCGCGACGGATATTCCGCGTTTTGACGATTTGACCGCCCGGTTACCGCTGGGAGTGGGTATCATGGGTAAAGTGGCGAATTCGGGCCAACAGCTCGTCCTCAGGCACATGGACAAACAGTCCGAAACCATGTTCGGATTTGAGTGGGTGAAGCACGAGGAAATACGCGGCTGTGGCGCAACACCAATCATTTTCAGAGGCGAGACCCTGGGCGTCATGATCGGTTTCACCCGCGACGATCTTCCGGAGGAATCAGGGACATGGGGCAGGGTCTTTGCCGACCAGGTCGCCGCAGCCATCGCCAATTCGCGCGCGTTTGCCGAAATCCAACGCCTGAAGGAACAATTGGAGCTCCAAAACACCTACCTGCTGGAGGAAGTGGTCCAGGCCAAGGCCTTCGGCGACCTCGTGGGCCAAAGCGCCGCCTTGCGCCAGATCATCAGCCAGATCGATCTGGTGGCTCCTACCGAGGCCTCGGTTCTCATCCTGGGCGAAACCGGCACCGGCAAGGAACTCGTGGCGCACGAAATCCATCGGCGCAGCCTGCGCAAGGACGGCCCACTGGTCCGGGTCAACTGCGCCTCCATTCCCCGCGAACTGTTCGAAAGCGAATTCTTTGGACATGTGAAAGGTGCCTTCACGGGCGCCATCAAGGATCGCGCGGGCCGCTTTGAGACGGCCGAGAACGGCACCTTGTTGCTGGACGAGATCGGCGAGGTTCCCATGGAAATGCAGGGCAAACTCCTGCGCGTCCTCCAGGAGAAACGCTACGAACGCGTGGGTGAGGACCGCACGCGCCAGGCCAACGTCCGCATCATCGGCGCCACCAATCGGGACCTCAAGAAAGAGGTGGCGGCCGGCCGTTTTCGCGAGGATCTCTACTATCGTCTCCATGTGTTTCCAATCCAGGTGGCCCCCCTGCGGGAACGCAAGGACGACATCCCGCTCCTGGCGAAGCATTTCGTCGAGTTGTCAGTCAAGGAACTCCGGTGCCCGAAACCGCTGTTGACGCGCGCGGCCGTGGTCCGGCTTCAGAGCTACAACTGGCCGGGAAACATCCGGGAATTGCGCAACGTGATCGAACGCGCCGTGATCCTGGCGCGCGGCGGCGCATTATACTTTGACCTGCCCAAGACCGATTCCGCATCCTCCGCGCCTTCAACCAAGCCGCATCCCGCCCACACCACAGCACCTGAGTTCCTCACCGAAGCGGAAATGCAGCGCCGCGAACGTGAGAACCTGCTCGCCGTTCTCGAACGCAGCGGATGGAGGATTAAAGGCGCTGACGGCGCGGCCGAACTCCTGGGAGTCAAACCCACCACGCTGCTCTCAAGAATGAAAAAAATGGGGCTTAAACGACCGGCCGTGTAAACGGGGGAGGATGAAGTCGCGGCACCGTCCTCATTTGTTCACGCCTGAGGGGCCTATAATCAATTTCACCTTCCACTGACCATCGACTTGTTTGACGCTGATCGGAGACACCATCGAGTGTCCGTCCTTGAACCGGCTTTGATACCAGAACGTCACCTCATCCGGCGCGGGGTTTTCCGTGAAAACAAGCCGTGAGGATTCAATCTCGGACATCAGCGGCAGAAACAACTTGGAGACGTCTTCGACAAATCCAGCCGTATTCGCATTCGTCTGGTCCTGCATGAACGTCAATACTTCCGCGAGCTTCTCCTTGTTCCCCTCCTTGATGGCCCACGCGAAAGTGCCTGCGACCGCTTCCGGGGTGGCTGTGCCAGCATCAGCCCAGGCCGTGCTCGGAATGAAATCGGCCGTCGTCTTTTGTTGCTGCGCCAGGAGCCGGCCCAACTCTTCATTCTCCCGCCGCAAAAGCCCCACATCGCCCCTCAGCCTGAGCACATCGGAGGACACGCCGCCTGGCGCGGGCGGGGTTGCCCTGGCGACCAGATTTGACAGGCGCTCGTTCTCCGCGGTGAGCTGTGACAATCGATCCACCTGCTCCCGCAACGATTGGTTTTCCGCACGCAACCGGACCTGCGCTTTGTGTTGAATCACCAGCGGAGTCGCCACACCGGCGGCAATGATGGCGATTGTAACAAGAGTTTTTTGCAGAGTCGTCATAACGAGGGTTTGGGTGGCTGTTGCGGTCACTGAGGCAGCGGTGGTGGCCAGTGCGGTTCCGGCCAACGCGGCGGCGCTGGAAATGGCAACCGCCAATCCGACGGGCGCAGTCTGGACTGCGTTCGCGGACAGCAGAACGGCAAGCGCCGCGGACGTGGTCGTGATGCCGCGCCGGGATAAAATGTCGCGCAGTTTTTCGAGCGCCCGTGATATCCGCTTTTGGGCGGCGTCATCGCTCACGCCCAGCGCGCGGCCCACCGAGAGCAAATCCTGGTTCTTGAAGAACCGCATCACCAGCGCGTCATAATCGGGCTCGCTCAATTCGCCCAGCGCTTCATCCACCACGGGGCGCAGCGGTTCCCAGTCCGGGTTGGTTTCAGGGTTTGGATCGAACTGCTCCATGGCCAGCCTTTCGCGGGAATGCCGGCGGAATTCATTACGCCGGAGGTTGAGCGAAATGTTCCGGGCGCTGCGGCATAGCCAGCCAGCCAGCGAAGCGTCCTCAGGCAGCCGGGGGCACAACGCCCCTGCCCCGCGCGCCAGGTCCACAAACACGGTCTGCGCCACCTCGGCGGCCACGTCGGGCGAATTCACCTGCCGCAATGCCGCCGAATACACCAGGCTCGTGTGCCGGTGAACGATCTCCGCAAACGCCCCCTCCGCGCCGTGCCCGGCGTATTCCCGGAGTAGTTGGGCGTCCGATTTCGGATTCATCTCACCCATTTAATACCCACCAGCGATAAAATCCGACAAAGTTTTTTCCGGCCAAACCCGGAGTTATGCCAGAACTGCTTGCATAAACCCTTGCGCCGCGCGAATTGCCCCATCATCGCAATCGCGCCCAATGCAAACAGGGCGATCGTGCCTTGCTCTGGCACGGCCTGCGTGGAAAACTGAATATCGTCGATGGAGGCTTCCCTACAAATTCTGACCATCAATGCCACCCTTGACTCCATCCCACAGCAGCGCACATTTGATTTGATTCAATCCAAAGGTTGTTGCGATGAGTATGCCCAAGCTCTTGACCGGTCTATTTTCCAGACGCACCACTGATAAACCGCAGACATGCCCTGTGACGGGGCGCGTGATCGGCCCTGCCCCCAGGCACAATTGGCTGGCCTGGGTTTTTACGGGCATGGGGTTCTTTTCCCTGATCTGGTTTCTCATCCGGGTCCTTCCCAAGCCCAGCCGGGCTGCGTATCCATGCCAGCGGGTGGCCTTTCCGCTGGCCAGCAGCTTTGTGGTTTGGGTGCTGGCATTGCTCGGGGCCGCCGCTGCCTGGCGCAGAAGTCGAACCCGCGATCTTCAATTCTGGAAAACGTGTTTATGGGGATCGGCTGCACTGGCCGCCGCCGTGCTGGTGGTCACCAGCCTGCCGATCGCGCGATCACTCGCCAGCAATCCGGCCCATGGCCCCATCGGCGTCGGGAAAGGTGTTTTTCCCGGTCGCGTGGTCTGGGTTCACGCTCCTGACAGCACATTCTCCGGAACGGTAAGTCCCGATGGCGAATCCTGGGAGGGATACAGTTCCCCCGAACACTGGTATGAAACAAACCACACCGACCTGACCACAGTCGAAACCATGCTATCCAGGGCCATTCAGTCCCTCGGAGGAACCAACTCGGATGCGGAAGCCTGGAAATCCATTTTCACCTACTTTAACGCCAAACATGGGAAGGGTGTGGTCGGTTACCAGCCGGGAGAGAAGATCGCCATCAAGATAAACCTGACGACGTGCAACGCCCGATCAGGCACCGATACCGTGGATATTTACGGCAACTACGAAAAGAAGAACTCCTACGACGGGCACTGGCTGAATTCGGTCGATGTCGCCCCTCAGTTGATTCTCACCCTGCTGCGGCAACTGGTTTACACCGTGCGCGTCGATCAGACCAATCTCTACATCGGCGATCCCACGGGATTATTTCCGAAATACCTCTGGGACCAACTGCACCCGGAATTCCCGGATGTGAACTATTTCGATAATTACGGCGGCTCGGGGAGGATGCGAACCGAGTTCTCGACGATCCCATTCAATTGGAGCGTCACCAACTCGCCGCTATCAGGACCAGTGCTGCAGGATTACGTGCCTGTACCGTTTGCCATTGCGGATTACATCATCAATCTGCCTGTGATCAAATCGCACAGCGGCGGTGGGATCACCGCCTGCGCCAAGAATTACTATGGCGCGCTGCTCCGTTGCCCCGACGGGTATTTCCGCGACGCCTTCGGGCGAAACCAACCCGGGATTGTGAATTACTCAGACATGCACAAAAGTCTGCCGTGGGCGACGGGTCAGCCGGGCCTGGGACATTACCGTGCCCATGTGGATTTAATGGGCCACCCGCATCTGGGTGGCAAGGTGATGCTCTACCTCGTGGATGGATTGTATGCCGGGCAGAATTGGAGTTCCCATCCGTATAAGTGGAACACCGCCCCGTTCAATGGAAATTGGCCATCCAGCCTTTTTGCTTCGCAGGATCCCGTGGCCATTGATTCCGTCTGCTATGACTTTCTCTTGAATGAATGGCCCAACCTTGTGAATCAAGCGGACATGGCCGGCGGCGCGGAGGATTACCTGCACGAAGCCGCCCTGGCCGATGATCCGCCGTCCGGCACCTTCTATGACCCGGCCAAAACCGGCACACGTCTGCCCAGCCTGGGAGTTCATGAACATTGGAACAGCCCGGTCACCAAACAATACAGCCGCAATCTCGACACCAACAGCCCAGGCATCGAACTGGTCGCGCTGGAAGTCGTGCGCCCCGCGCCGCTGCTGGCCATCACCGAGCTCAAGACCAGCCATGTGATCTCCTGGCGCAGTTTCCTCCTGGGATACAACCTTCAAAGCACGACCAACCTGAAGGATCCCAATGGCTGGTTCACACAAAGCAATGCGCCTGCTCGGGTTGATTGGTGGAACACCATCACCAATGATGCCACCGGACAGAACCGATTCTATCGCCTGATCAAGACCCGTTGATTGACCACCAGCAAGTGGGGCATGCAAATATCATCCGCAAGCGAAATAATCCATTCATTCAATCACCACACGGAAGGGGCTTTTCCCCGCTCGTTGAGGAGCTTTGTCTTGCGCCCACTCCCATGGATCCCATTGCATTCTGGCGTGATGGATATTAGGCTGGCTGTATGAAACAGTGGCTTGCTTTTCTCTTTCTGTTGTTTTCCTGGGTTGCGGCTCCGCAGGGTGCGGTCGCCAGGACGGTCTTGAATCCCGAGAAGGCTTCACTGGTGTATGTCATTCCAATCCGCGAGGATATCATGCCGCCCCTGGTCTATCTGGTGCGACGCGGCGTCAAAGAAGCCATGGAAGCCAACGCCGATCTGCTGGTGCTGGACATGGACACCAACGGGGGACGGGTGGATGTGACCGAGGAGATCATTCAGATTCTGGGCCAATTCAAGGGCCAGACCGCCACCTTCGTGAATCGCAAGGCCTTTTCCGCCGGAGCCTTCATATCCGTGGCCACGCAGAAAATCTACATGTCCCCCCAGAGCGTCATTGGGGCCGCCGCACCAATCATGCTTTCGCCCGGTGGCACGGGAATCGAAAAAACCACGGACACCTATGAGGCAAAGATCACCTCTGGAATCAGCGCGTTGGTGCGCACCTGCGCCGAAAAAAACGGCCATAATAAGGCCGTGGTCGATGCCATGATTGACAAGAACAAAAACCTGATCATCGATGGCCAGGTGATTAATGAAAAAGGGGAGATTCTCACGCTGACCAATGTCGAGGCGGAGAAGGAATTTGGCACGCCGCCCAAACCGCTGCTATCGCTGGGCACCCGCGATTCGATTGAGGATGTTCTCAAGGATTTGGGCTACGCCGGAGCGCGGCGCGTGGACATCCAGCCCACAGGCGCGGAGAAATTGGCCACATGGATCAATGCCATCAGCCCGATTCTCCTGATCATTGGCATCATCGGCGTGTATATCGAATTCAAAACCCCCGGCTTCGGCATCCCGGGCATTGTCGGCGTGCTGGCCTTCGCGATCTATTTCCTCGGCGGTTACGTGGGCGGGCTTTCGGGTCTCGAATGGGCCGCCATATTCTTTCTGGGAATGGTGCTGGTGATCCTCGAAATATTCGTGTTTCCGGGAACCGTCATTTTGGGAGCAAGTGGGGCGGCCCTGATGTTTTTGGGGCTAATGATGGCGATGGTGGATGTGTATCCAGGCATGCCAGTCATTCCCAGCCTGCCGCAGTTAAGAATGCCTTTGCAGGGAATGGCCATTGCGATTTTCGGTAGTCTGGCGGTGGGTTTTATCTTGAGCCGGTTTTTGCCCAAAACCGCGATTTATGGAGAACTGGTTTCCCATTCAGCAAGCGGTGTGACGTCCGTGGAGGCCGCGGAACGCATCCAAAAATCGCGCATGGGACAGGTGGGCGTCGCCGTCTCTGCATTGCGGCCGGGAGGCAAGGCCCGGTTCGGTGAGGAAATCATCGACGTGATCACTCAGGGGGAAATGATCGAGGCGGGAGTTGCGGTGCGCGTGGTGGACCACAGCGCCGCGGAGGCGATCGTGGAGAGGGCCTGAAAAAGGGTTCTGGCGCTTACGTCTTTGCGTCCATAGTGCGGGCGTTACGCGTTCGCTTTTTCCTGATTGTGATCCAGGCAATTCCGGACAATTTTAACCAAATCTTCTGGGCGGTATGGTTTGGGCAGGAAATTAAAGCCATTCTGGAACATATGTCCGGAGGAGGCCAGATCCACGCTGTAGCCGCTGGAGTAAATGACCTTCAGGAAAGGTTTCTCCGCCAGGAGCCGGTCGGCCAGTTGGCGTCCCGTGATGCCGTGCGGCATGACCATGTCCGTGAGCAGGATATCCACATCGCTGGCGCAGTCTTTCCACAAGGTTAAAGCCTCCAGCCCCGAGGAGGCGCAGATCACCCGGTAGCCCTGCCGTTTGAGGACCATCCTTACCATCAGTCGCAAAGAATCCTCGTCCTCAACAACGAGGATGCATTCGGAGCCACCACGGGCCGTCTCGGACGCCGGGTTGTCGCGACTGGCTTTGACCTCTTTTTCGGCGGCCGGAAAGTAAATGCGAAAAGTGGTGCCCTTGCCAGGCGCGCTACTGACGTCAACCCAGCCTTGATGCTGTTTGACGATGCCGTAAACGGTGGCCAATCCGAGGCCTGTTCCCTTGCCTTTGGGCTTGGTGGTGAAAAACGGCTCGAAAATCCTGGACAGGGTTGGCTCATCCATTCCACAACCCGAATCAGCCACGGACAGGCAGAGGAACCGGCCGGTTCTGGCCTCGGCGTGAGGCAGCGGAGTGTTTTCGGCAAACTCAACCAGATTGGTTTCCAGACGCAACAGGCCGCCGTCGGGCATGGCATCGCGCGCATTGACGCAGAGATTGACGATGACCTGCTCGACCATTCCAGGGTCGGCTTGTATGATGATACCATCGCTCTGGTAAGTGGTATGCATCTCGATTTGCTCGCCCAGAATTCGCTGGAGCATTTTACCCAGGTCGCCAATCAAATGGCTTAAATCCAGGGCTTGGGGCTGCATGGCTTGTTTGCGGCTGAAAAGCAGTAATTGGCGGGTGAGATTGGCGGCGCGTTTTGCCGATGAGGTGATCTGGTCCAGCGCCTCCCGGTTTTCAGAAGTGATGGACGGCTCCGCGTGCAACATTTCCGCGTGCCCTTGAATCACCGTGAGGATGTTGTTGAAATCATGCGCCACGCCCGCCGCCAATTGACCCACGGATTCCATCTTTTGCGACTGCCGCAACTGCGCCTCGAGACTGCGTCGCTCCGTGATATCCTCATAGATGCCCAGGAAGTGAGTCGCTTCGCCAGTCGCATTCTTGATCGGAGAGATATGCGCGGATTCCCAGAACAAACGGCCATCCGCCTTGCGGTTTTGCAGTTCCCCCTTCCACTCCCTGCCTGCGGATACATTGGACCACAATTCCAGATAAACCGATTGCTGGGAGGAGTCCGGCTTGAGAATTCGCATGTTTTTCCCGCGGATGGCTTCCAGCGAATACCCGGTCTGCTCGGTGAATTTGGGATTCACATATTCAATGACTCCCTTGGTATCCGTGATGACAATGGAGGCCGGGGATTGTTCGACCGCTATGGAGAGCTGCCGCAGCCGCTTCTCTTTTTCCTTCTGCTCGGTGATGTCCCGGCTGATACCCACCAATCCGATGACATCGTTCTGGCTGTCCTTGAGCGGCACTTTGGTGGTCACCAGCCAGCGGGCGGCCCCTTGGGCGTCGATGGTCTTCTCCTCGTGATTAAAAAACGATTTCTCCTGCTTCAAAATCAAAAGGTCGTCTTGATGGAACCGGTCGGCCATCTCGGCGGGAAAAAGGTCGAAAACAGTCTTCCCAATATAGGCATCGGCAACCTCGTTGCCTCTCATGCGGCCATACGCCTTGTTGGTGATCAGAAAGCGTTCCTGGGAATCCTTGACGAACACCGAATCGGGCATGTGATCGATCAGAATGCGCAGCAAATTGCGCTCGTGCTCCAGTGCCTGCGCGAATTGTGTGCGTTCGGTGACATCGCGCCCGATCGCCTGCAACCCTGCGGGCTGGCCATTCTTGTGGAATACCCGGGCGTTGATCTCGATGATCGCGATTTTCTTGCTCTTCTGAATGACCTTCAACTCGATGGTTTCCGGCGTGCGCCCATTCAAAAGGGTCTGGAGCCTTCCTCGCACCATCTCCACTTGCCCGGGCACCACCACATCGGTGAAGCTCATCCCCTGGGCCTCCTGGCGCGTATAGCCGAAAAATCGCTCGGCGGCGCGGTTGAGCGAAGTGCAGCGCCCCTGCAAATCCATTGTCAGAAACAGATCGTTCGCATTCTCGAACAATTCCCGGTAGCGGGATTCAAGAACCTCCTCCTGTTTAATTTGTTCCTTAATTTGGGCCGTCTTCTCCCGCACGCTCCGCTGCAAAAGCCAGACCCACCCCATCGCCGCCCCGGCAAACGCCACGAGAATGAGCAACCCCCGAAAAGTGCGTTGCGGTGTCCACCAGTTCGGGCCCTGCACCAGCCGGATGTCATCCGTATTGCGGAGCAACAATCGGAAATTGTTGGGACGCCTTTCTTCGCCGACCTGCAAAATGCAAATTCCCGTCAGCTCCAGCAGGCTGCCTGGTTGCAACGCGGGCATGGGTTTGTTGGGTCCGCTTTGCTCGAGCGTGGCGATGAACATCGAGGCCCCGGTCTCCAGCTTCAGTTGGGGACGATCCTGCGGAAGAACCGGTTCGAGCAGATACGCCTTCAAACGAATGAGTTGATTGTCATAGACCTGGGTGTAAAGAATCTTTTCGATATTCTCAACTTCCACGGGCGTCACCGGGCGGCCCGATTCCAGAATCCGCAGGCGGCCATCGGTGATGGAGATCGCTCCATTGTTAGAGGTTGGAAATCCAATCACCTCGATCACGTCCCCCAAACGCACAACCTCCGGTCGCAGCAGTTGAACGTGCAAACCGCCGGTGGCATCCTGAAGATATAAATCGAGGCCGCTCTCAATCAGCGTCACCCGCCCCGATATCTTGACCATCTGCCCTGAACTGAGGGCTGGATTATAGAGAAAAAGACTCTGAATCTCGACGGCTTTGGCCTCAAAAAGGTCCCTGGGCGATGGTTTCAATATCTCGAAAAACGGAGCGCTTAGAGTGGCCATGTTCAGGTTGATACCCACCAGTTTGGTTCTGTCCCAACCCATGTCCGCGCCACACGCCCCTCGCAACAAGACGCGCGCGCCGATCAGATTGGTCGGCGTCTCGTCATCGTAGTTTGGGATGATTGCTTTGAACCGGCCTGATTGGGCGCGGACTTCCAATTGAAGATGCCGGGGTTTGGAATCCACATCGGACACCACCCCTTCAGTCTCGACCCACTGCGAATCGAAGGCTCCGGTCCGCAGTTCACTCAATGTGGCCCTGGTCGGCTCGGGCAGTTTTTTGGCCGCGCCGAAAAGTCTTAAAACCCCCTCTGCGACAGTGGGAGCGTACATGCCGGGATCGGTGACTCCGGTCACTTCCACTTGTTGGCTGCAAAACAGGTTCGTGGGATACTCTTTTAAAAAGAGATAAATCCCTTCTTCGCCGTCATGGAAAAAAACATTTTTCCAGTCCGAATCATAATAAGTGAGCACCCCGCGAAACCGTATCGGAATCTTTTTAACAGCCACATCAGCGGCCAAAGCCCTCAGCTCCTTGACCTTTGTAATGAGCGTGGGGGTTGGATTCCTGGCGTCCTCCTGGCTGGGTTGCGTTGCGTTTCTCGGATAGGGAGTTTTGATGCTTACCAACTGTATTATGCCATCCTCAATCAATATTTGGCCCTGGCTGAAAACCGGATAACCCCAGACATTGATGGCTTCCTGCGTATCCGGGACCATGTTGTTGGGGATTTTGACCAGTATCGTTCCCGTCGAATCGGTCAGGCTGATCGCGCCACTCTGTCGGATATCCGCAGCCACTCCCTGCAAATGAACCCTTGAGTTGGCGGTGCGGTTTGCTCCCATGGCCAACAGGGATTTGACCGTCACCGTTGGCAGCCGCATGAAGTTGGTGCTGCCAGCCGCCAGAATGGTGATGTTGGTGAAGCCCGGCGTGAACAAGTGGTTTAGGACGGGGTTGATGTTGAAATCAGTTCCATTGACTCCCCTCAGACGCAGATGCGCGTCCACCAGCCAGTAGTAATTGTCTCCGGCATTCGGGTTCAGGCAGGTCACTTGAAATCGTTCGCCTGCCTGCTCCAGATTCAATAGCAACCGGCCTTTATTCACTCCAACGTACTTGACTGTACCCTCCAACTCGACCCACGCCCCCCAATTCTGACGCAGGTCTCGAATCGTGGACTTTAGTGGCTTGGGCACCGGGCCATGACTCAGAAAACGAAGCTGAGGCTTGTAAACCTGAATCCGACCGCTTTCAATGTCGGTGGAGCCAGAAACTTCAACCAGATCTCCGGATTCAAACTGGGTTTGATTATCAATAGCCGACAAATACAATCTCCGGCCGCCGTCCTGCAAAAACAGGTTTCGCCAGCCGACATCGTGGTAAAGCACGGTGGCGCTAATCCTGACTGGAATGTCATTGAGAGCCTCGTCCGCAGGCAGATCCTGCAGTTCTGCGACCGAGGAAACCAAGGCGGTGGCATTGGTGGCGGATTCCGCCACAGCCCGCATTGTGTTCCCCTGGAAACAGATGCAGCACGCCAAAAAAAAGGTTAATTTTGGAAATAATCCGATCATTTCTATACAAAAAGCCGGCCCGATGCCGCATACCATTGCATTACAGCCGGAACGGGGCCTTTTGTATGACTGTAGATCGGCATAACAGTCTGCGGCCTTAAACATAAATTTCGCGTCTGCTTATTCCAAGTGTGTCTCAGGTTGGATTGGAGGTGCGTTTTCCCGGGAGGCGGATTTTATCCCATATTGGTTGTAAATCATTATCCTCCAAGGCCATGGCTTGAACCATGCCGCCATCGGCCAGGCCGCGCGCGCGTCGATACCACGTCCATGCCTCCGTAAGATGACCCAACTGGCAGGCATAACAGGCGAGATTGTAAGGAATGATGAAATCCTTCTTAAATAACTCGACGGCAGGAAGAAGCCCCTCAAAGGCCTCATGAGTGCGGCGCATCTCGTGCAGGGCGAAAGAACGATGCACCCACCCAAAAGGATTGGCCGGCTCCTCAAACACCAGGGTTTGGGCCACAGAGAGGCAGGCACGCCATTTGTGGGCGGCGGCGTAAATGCGCCAGCGCACCTTCAGGACCTCGGAATGGCGGCGGTTCTCAGGCTGGACCCGGCCCAGCTCACGGCGTGCTTCGTGCAATACACCAAGCATCAACCAACCCTCAGCGGCTGATAAATAATGCGTATCTGGTGGTTCCAGAGCGCTCATGTCTCGGATCAATCGCCGTGCGATAATTCGTTTAGAGAGCCGAATTCAGAAAATAGAGATGACCGGCCTTGAGTTTGGGCGCCTCCACTCCCATCTCCAGCTTGATGACAGGCGGCTGGCTCTTGACAAACATGCGCAGGATGTTTCCCAATTCGAAGGGCATCTCATAGCGAATCAGGTTGGCCTCGCGTGTTCCCGCCAAAATGTTCGCCCTTTCCACCGCCGTCTCAAAATTCCCCAATTCATCCACAAACCCGTATTGAAAAGCTTCCTTGCCGGAGAAAACCCGGCCGTCGGCGTATTGAACCCAGTCGCTGACCAGCGCTTTGCCGAAGTTTTTATTCTTATCGCGGAAATCGTGTCGGCCTGCGGACACGACTTCCTTGAAGCGGTTGTAAGTCTGGTCGATCAAGGCCTGGGTCATGCGGCGTTCTTCAGGCAGAATCTCCTCATCGCTTTTATCGCCGCGCAGCATGTCCTTGTAGGGACCGCTTTTGAAAACGACCGGACGCACGCCCACTTTATCGAGCAATCCCCGGTAGTTGTAACCATGCATGATGACACCAATGCTGCCGGTCATCGTCAATTCATGGGCGACAATCCAGCGGCAGGGCGCGCTGACGTAATAGCCACCGGAGGCGGCCACGCTTCCAAACGAGGCGATGACCGGTTTTCGCGACGTTTTTTGAAAACGGGAAATCGCCTCGCTGATCGCGTCCGAAGCCATGACTTCTCCCCCCGGGGAGTCCACCTTGAGAATGACCGCGCGCACTTCCTTGTCCTCCGCGGCGGCCTTGAGCTGGTCCTTGACCAACTCCACCATGTCCATTCCACGATCCAATAGATCTCCGGTGATGATCCCCTGGATATCGATGATCACAAATTTATCTTTTGCGCCATTGTCCTCAACCACCGATTCAATGAGGTTGTTTGGACGACTGCGCGCGGCGTGAGAGCCTCCCATGAGGCTGTGGACAAAGCGGACGAAATCGCTGGCCAGGACCAAGAAGAGCAGGAGCATCAGCACCAGCGATAACACCATCCACCCCCGGCCCCGGCGCCGGGGTGGCGGCACGGGCGCGGTCAGAGGCGGCGGATTGAAATTTCCGTAAACCGGAGGTTCAGGGTCGGCCATATTGAAGGAAACCTAGCCTGTCCTGGCCACCCCGGCAAGCGGATTACCCATTTGACGTCCCTGGCTCCTTGGCGGGGGCAGAACAAATTTCACATTCAAAAGGAGAAACCCTCAAGAACGCTGCCAATGCATATACAAAGAGCTGTCGCACACAATTGAATGAACCGAACGCGCGATTCCAACCTCCAGCCCTAAATCTGAATTGGCACGAACGGGAACCCGGTGGGGCGGAAAAACAGGTGCACAGACGTGGAAATATTCAAAACTGAAATGCTGAAAGCTGTGAGGCACTCAAAAGGGACGCCGGAGTGGCAGGTTCGCAGCAACGCATTGATTAGACGCACTTTCGTCTCGAATAGACATAAAGGAATAGTGAAGTCAGTGAAATCCCAAACAACCCACCCAAGGCAATTTGATGCGCTGTAGCGCAACGGTCCACCTCCGCCAAATGAAAGCGTCTTAACTCCCCGATGCAAAACTGAATCTGCTTACGCGACTCCGGTGCCAAGCCCGGCGATTGAGCTTCTGCTTTCTGAACCGCATCGTTCAGTAGGTCGAAAGATGTAGGCCTGCCTAAGGAGGCATCGATACTCAAAAAGCAAATAATAAAGCCAACCACCGAAATGATGAGTAATACTTGTCGCATGTTTGTGCCCTATTTCAGAGTTTCGCGATGGGAGCCAGCCACCGATGACGTTGCATTGGTAAGTGAGCGTATCGTCTGGCTCACGTTTGTTGGTCCATCTGATTGGAGGAGTGTTTTTTCTCCGTATCGATCGATCCACACTTGTGAATTGCTTCCCAAATCTGCTTTGGTCGTGGCTCGTAAATGGGTAATCATGTCTTGAATCGTTCGCTGGCGACTCCGCTCGACCATTCGGTCAAGATGCGAACCGGCGGTTTGCTTCGTCCCAGATGGATAGTAAATGATGGCAGCCTCCATCAATCCAACGATCCGTTCCGGCTGGGTACTCTGCAATGCCTGATTTAGACATTCCTCAAACATCCGCGTCTGCTCCTCGCCAGACGCAACCTGCACGTGGAGAAAACCCCAACGCACAAACCAATAACCCGTGCAAAGGAATGCCGCGATCAAAAGCGCCGTGAGTGTCCAGATCCATCGCTGATATCCAACGGGTGTCATATCTCTTGGTTAAACAACACGGAGGATCGCCTCAACTCCACCAAATACATTCGCCCGGCAGCTCATTATTCTTTTCATGGTTTCAACATACCATTGGAACCGTATCAGTTGTTGGGCGGCCTGATTGTAGTTTTCGCATCCGTCAAAACACTCACGGGTCCAAGCAGGCCGGATGGGAGGAGTGGCGAATCTTTTTTGTAGGGATTCCGGGTCGTCCAGGTGTACATTTGATTCTCCGGCAATGACTTATCACCGATCAACCGGTTGACCCACAGGTTGACCAATTCGATTTCCAGGCGATTGGTTCCCTTGGTCAGGGCTTCGGAGATTTCCACGCGCCACGGCGCGCACCACACAACCCCCAGATCGCGTCCATTCAATCGAACGCGCGCCAGATTTTTCACCGCGCCCAGGTCGAGTGTGCATTTTTGACCCAATGCCAGGAGCGCGTCCGGGACTTCAAACGTTTTTCGATAGGTTGCCTTGCCGGAATAGTATTTGATGCCGGGCTCCGTTCGCTGGCTCCAGTCGGCGAGCGAATCGAAATTGATTTTTTCCGGCCCGCCCCACTTGGGGTCGAAGCTCACTTCCCAGGAACCTGTCAAACTGAAGGCCGGTTTCAAGGGAGTGAAATTCTGCGCGCCGGGTTCATTGCTCTTTGCCGGCGCGCGAAAGACGACAAAGAACGACTGCGCCGCCTCAAAGCGCATGGGGATGGTGGTGCGTCCGTCACGCTCGGTGAATTGCGGCAATGCGCGGGTGGCGCCCGTCATCGGGTCCCAAAGTTCGGGCTGCTTCCCGGCGATGCGAAAGAGGCAACTGGCCTCGACCGCCTGCGGTTCGCGGTTCGCAACGAAATAAACCTCCGCCTCTCCATCCCGGCGGTGCGTGAACCGGATGGGTCCATCGGCCTCAAAATCAGGCGTCACCTCCATTTCGCTGAGCACAGTGGTGATGGCGGCGAAATCCCCGTATTGCTCCGTCGGCTTGATCTCGTTCTTGAGCCAGACCATCCTGCCCTTGCCCAATGCATGCGAGAAAACGGTTTTGCCATCGCAGTTGCCCCAAATTTCCTGCGCGAGCTTCTTCACCTCGGCATCGCACTTTGGATAATTCTGCAGGCTTGGCGATTTTACGGGCGCCGGCCCCCAAACCGTGGCACCAGCGCGCACAAGCGATTCGATTTTGCGCAGGAGTTGGGGAGTCATTGTCTGGACCTCGGGAAGAACCAGAATTCGATAACTGGTGCCGCCGGGGAAAACAATATTCCCCTCTTTCACCACGGCGCGTTCCAGCAGGGTTTCCGGCGCGCAGCCATCGAAATTGTAGCCGGAATGATCGGGCGGTGTCCCCCTCACCGCGGAGGTGGGCGGGCGAAACACCTGCGGCGCCCCTTCCGCCGCGAGGAAACAGACATCGGCCACGGTCACACCGCGCTGCAACAGGGCCTGGCAGCGCGCGAGGTATTCATGATACGCCGGGACCATGTCCCACCAGGTCTGAGTGCGGTCCCAGTGAACGCCATAATCGGCCATCGTCATGCCCGGCTTGCGGTCGTTCCAGGGCTGGGCCTGGAAACGGTGGAAATCAAAACGGTTCACCCCGGCGCAAAAGGCCCAGTCGCCCAGCGGTTTCAACGCCGCCGGATCCGCCGTCCAATCCTCCCCCGGCTCCGATGTGAAGGCTTCCGCGACCACGATGTTGCGCCCGCAGGTGTGCGCGACGGAGGCCGCCTCGATGACGCTGTAAGTCGTATCGAAGCCGCGATACCAGAACTCGCATTGCGGCACATCGGCCACGCGGCCCAGGGTCAGATCGCCGCACGGGTTCAGATCGTAGGGTTCCGCCGAAAACGAGAGACTGTTTTTGTGGGCCAATGTTTTCAGGTAGCCGACGTGGTTTTCGACCACCAGCTCCTGCGCGGTCTGGCGCAGATCCCACAGAAACCGTTCGGACATTTCCGCGCTGTCCACAATGCGGCCTGTGTAGGCGGGCAAATACTTCAACGGATCGTAACCGCGCCGTTTCTTGAATTCCTCACGAAAGCGGGGCGACCAGTTTTGCGAACTCATTTCCCAGCTATCGAAATGCAGCATGGTCAGGCCGCCGTTGGAATTGGTGTGCGGCGACACCCGCGATAAAAGCTTTTGTATGAAGTCCGCGTAATGCGCGTCGAGTGCGGCGCGATCGAACTTATCGCTCTCAAAGCCAAGACCCGGGTCCGGCGCCGGGCGCGTGGTCTGGCCGGTGAGCGTGCGGCCCAGGCGCATGATGGTCCACTGACCCGGAGGCACGCTCCAGGTTAATTGACCGTCCGCAGACATCTTTTTGGTGAGGTCCACGATCCCGCCCGTCGGAATACAGGCATTGACGGCGAGGACCGGATATTCCGCCGGAGCGGGCAAAAACGGTTTCACCCCGGCTTTCGAGGAAAACGGTTCCCGATAATAAAGGGCCTTTTCATCCACATCCGCGATGCGGTTGGTGCCTGCAGGGGTTGGAAACGCCAGCACAGCCACGTCGCGATAGAACTCCTTCCATTGTTTTTTGAGGGGTGGCGTCAGCGTGCCTTCACCGAAATAGGGGGTGCGGGGCTGTGGCTGCGGAAGTGTTCCCGAGAACTTTGCAGGCCCGGTCATATTGGTTTCGCTGGCGACCAGGTGTTGCATCGACAACTCGGGCTTGATCCAAGGGCCGCCCGTGCCGCACCAGCCGGGACCCGCCCCCAGCGCGATCTGGATGCCGAGCCGGTCGGCCTCACTCATGGCGTGGGCGAACAGGTCCTGCCATTGCGGACTCATAAAATCGACCGGTCCACGCGGTATGCCGATGTTGACCTCGAGAAAAGTCCCTCCGCCGATGCCCGCGCGCTTCATGGCCTCCAGATCCGCGGTCATTCCTTCGCGTGTCAGGTTGCCATCCATGAAATACCAATACACCCATGGCTTTGCGGCGGACGGTGGATGAGCGAAGCTCTCCTGCAGCGATTCAACGGCGGACGCGTTTCCGGGGAGTGCGCAGACCATCGCCAGGAGCGCGAAAGTTGCCGTAATGTTCGAACGTATTTTTTGCATGGATTTCAAGGCGGTGTGGATGCAACAGCGCCATTCTTAATGGGATCGTGCTTTGGTGGCAAATCCAATCGCTCAGCCTGCCACGGGTGCATGACAGAATTCTTCGGCAAGCGAAAAAGACCTTTAAAAGGGCCTGTGAGTCTATACGAAACAAATTTATCAAGAGCTTCGGGAATGGCCGGGGACCGATTGAGGGTCCGGCAAAAGTCAGATCTGAAAGGACGACCGCCCTCCCCATGAACCCAAAGTGCGATGTCACTCGTTACAAATTACATGGAAAGAAGTGGGTGAAAAAATATCAACATGAATAAGCAGGATGAGCAGGATTTTTAACCACTGATATCACGGACGAGGAAGGAAATGGATAATTGAAAATGGAGGTTTTAAAGTTGGATAAACGTGGTGGTCCTACGGAGTTCTTGATTGCGATTGACCGGGCGGGGACGCACGACCTCATTGAAAAGGGTCTGCGATCCCTGCCGGGATCGTGATCGTTTGGGGGTGCGTGTCCGGGGGTGTCGGTCGCGGACGACCTCGACCCCCGGCTAATCGCTGGCATCCCTGCCGGGATGCTTGGAGGGAATCGTTTGAATGGGAGACAGAGCAATGGTGAGCTTGGGGATTTCGCGAAGGTTTTCGGATTATCGAGAGGTTTAAAAATATTCATGAACACTCGCTTTTGCGCACTGTGCCGTCTAAAGACGGGACTCCATACAGAAGCCTTGGACGTCGCGATCCGTGGGGCGACGCACGCGGCGGTTTCTTAATCAACCGAACTGCAATGACGAACCCCGGACGCCGGGTGGGGACGCATGAGGTATTGAATGCCCCAGCAGTTCAAACCAGAGAGCCTCACCCCGGCCCTCTCCATCTGGCGACGGAGAGGGAGGAGTATTGGACGGTTCTGGAACAATTGGATGGTTTGGAAAGTGCCGCCGCGTGGGCTTGGCGAACGGAGGAATGAAACTGGAATGCCGCTATCTGGGTTTGAGTGGGGATGGCTAAACACTGTTAATGTCTCCACAAGGGCTGTTTTTTGTTTTGATCTCAAATTGATCCAGATTTGTCGGGCAGGGTCATTGGCCGGGTGTAATGAGGAAGCGGATGCGGTGCGCGCTCCTGTAACTCTCGGAATATCGTGTCGCGAATCGCCTGTTTGTCGCGCCTCAAGTGTGAGTTCCAGAAGCGCAGCTCTTTGATGCCCAGTGCAGTGAGGAATTTCGTCCGTTCGGCATCGTGAGCCTGTTGTTCAGGATATCCGTGATGTCCGCCGTCGAGTTCAATCGAGAGACAGGCTTCAGCGCAGTAAAAATCCAGGAAGTATTTTCCCATGGGATGTTCCCGACGGAATTTGAAGGCGCTGAACCGCCTGTCACGCAGCCAGCTCCAAACAAGGTGTCCGGCCCAAGTGGGCTTCTTACGAAAAGCACAGGCGGCGCTGGACATGAGTGAATTGTAGCATTCAATGTCCGTGTATGGAATAGAAAAGGAGAGCCTCACCCCGGCCCTCTCCATCTGGCGACGGAGAGGGAGAAGTATTGCGAGCGGCGGGTTTATTGGGCGGTTGGGAAGGTGCCGCCGCGTGGGCTTGGCGAACGGAGGAATGGACAATGAAATAAAAAAGGCATTGGGGCGTGTCTGCGGATGGCGTCAGCGCGCTGCGTTCAGGGGCCTGCTGGCGACTCCCTCCCGGGTGATTTTGACCGGTTTGATGAAGCCCTCTCCATCGAACTCCATCCGCTCAATGCAGGTCTCCCGGTGGTTTGCGTCGGTTTCGGTCAACGGCCGACGATGGTAAACGATGTAATACTCATCCGCCCCTGGAACCTTGATGACCGAATGGTGCCCCGCGCCGGTGGCCACCTGCGGATCCTGCTGGAGAATCCTCCCGATGCGCTTGAACGGGCCGAGCGGGGAATCGCCGATGGCGTAGGCCACCGAATAATTCGGGCCGGTCCAGCCGCCCTCGGACCACATGAAGTAATACCTGCCATTGCGGATAAACATGCAGGGACCCTCGACGTAACGCTCCGGCGTGATCTCCTTGAACGTGGTCCCATCGGCAAACGGAACCAGGCCGGTGAAGTCCGCCTTCAACCGCGCGATGTTGCAGTGCGACCACCCGCCGTAGATCAGGTAATCCTGGCCGTCCTTGTCCTGGAACACAAACTGGTCGATGGGCTGCGCCTTGTTGACGATCTGGTTGACCAGCGGCTTGCCCAGCAAATCCTTGAACGGTCCCTCCGGCCGATCCGCCACCGCAACACCAATCCCGCCGATTTCGCCCTCGTGCACGTCGTTCGCGCCGAAGAACAGGTAGTATTTTCCGTTCCGCTCCACGGCGGCGGGCGCCCACATGGCGCGTTTGGCCCAGCGGATTTCCTTGTTGTCGAGAATGCGCGCGTGCGTCGTCCAATGCACGAGGTCCGGCGAGGAAAAGGCGTCGAAGTGCAACTGCTCGTCGTAAAGGGCCGAGAAGGTGGGATAGATCCAATAGCGGTTCCCAAAGACCGTGGCCTCGGGATCCGCATACCAGCCGTGGAGAATGGGGTTGCCCGACCGGGGCGCTTCCACGCTCGATCCCTCAACAGACTTCACGGGCGCCGCGGACTGGCCGAATGCAACACACGCGCCCGCCAACACCCAGACCGCCGTGCAGAGCGTCGTGTAGAGCGCCGCCTGCAAGCCCATCCAATGCAGTTTCATCATGGGCCGGATTATCATCATTGTTTTGGCATTTGCGCAATCCCTGGTGCTGACTTTTTCGAACGGCTCTTCGATCCGGCCTGGCACAATTCACGGGGATCGGCCATATCCGGGGCACAGGACAAAATTCTTCGGTAAGCGAAAAGTCCTTAAAAAGGGCATGTGAGTATATACGAAACAAATATAGTAAGAGTTTCGGGAATGGGCGGACGCCGATTGAGGGTCCGGCAAAAGTCAGATTTGAAAGGACGACCGCCCTCCCCATGAACCCAAAGTGGGATGTCTTTCATTACAAGAAACTTGCATAAATACATGGTTCAGGGGTTCAATGCGCGAAATTTCTGTTTAGGGGAATTCTCATCCCGGCCTTCTCCAAAAGAAGGAGGAATTGGGGGTTGCTGGTGTATTTGGACGGGAATGATGGGAACCGAAAAGCCACCTCACCCCGCCCCTCTCCCCAGAGCGGAGAGGGAGAAGTATTGCGAGCCCTGGTTTTATTGCACGGTTTGGAGGATACCGCCGCGTCGGATTACATGCCCCACATCGCAGACTGGAGTCCTGGCTGGGTTCGTACGGTTTAGGCTTCTACCAGCTTCCTGAATTTTGCCCTGCACCCCCATATCCGTCGGGTGAAGATCCATTGTTGTTTTTCAGCGCGTTTCTTCTAACATCGCACCCGATGAAACAGAAGGCACTCGATATCCTCGATCGTTTGAAGCGATCTGGAGCCTCCAAGGAAGACAGGCTCACCCAAGGCACCATGCCATGAAAAGAACACGCTGGGTCATCATCGATACCGAGACCGACGGCCTTTTGGATCCCATCCACGTCGTTGAACTGTCCGGCCAGTTGATGGAGGGCTGGGAGCGGGTCGGCGAGCCGTTTCAAATGTGGCTCAATCACGATGTGCCGATACCACCGGAGGCGGTCG
Organism: Verrucomicrobiia bacterium; assembly: GCA_963664225.1. Taxonomy (GTDB): domain Bacteria; phylum Verrucomicrobiota; class Verrucomicrobiia; order Limisphaerales; family UBA1319. The sequence continues at coordinate 3,045,097 of OY760937.1, read as the reverse complement.
CGGTTCACGGCTACACCCGGGAATATTTGCGGAGGCACGGCCAGGAGCCGCGTCATGTCCATGAAGCCTTTCGAGACTACGCCCGAGACTACCCGCTGGTGGCGCATAATCTGAGCTTCGACTGGAACCGATGCCTTGAGCCGGAGTGGACGAGACTGGGCGTTCCCCGGATTGGGCAGCGGGGCTTTTGCAGCATGATGCTGGCACGCAGACTGGTGACGGAAACCAGCAGTTGCCGCCTCGATGTCCTCAAACAGTGCTTTCACCTGACTCCGAGTCAGAGCCACCAGGCCAAGAACGACGTTATGGCCGTCGTGGAGTTATTCGAGAAAGTTTACCGCCAGCGATTGGAATCCGCGGGGCTGGACACCTTTGAATCCATAACCGCATACGCCCGGCGCACCCCGGTGGCCAAATGCCGGGATCAGGTGCGCTGCGGCTGCACCGCCGCCAAAACACATGCCCTGCCCCAGCCAACCCCACGCGGTGGCCACTTCCGACAGGCGGCCTTGCAGCGCCGCTCGGCAATTTGAGAACTGCGGAGAGGCCTCCATTGCCATCCCCTTGGTTCATTCTGAAAGAATGAAAATCACACAGCCCGGAGTTGCCCGCCGAGGGCTACCCCGGGAAGCAGCCCCCCAACCCTACTCCGAAGGAGTTGCATCAATTCCTTTGGAAATAACACCACCCGAAAATCCCATGCACCCGTAATCATTCGCCGCGGCGAATGCGATTCCTACGCCCCGGCTCACACCGGATCGGTCTGGAAACCGGCTTCCTTGAGATACTGGATTTTATAGGTGAGGGCGCGGCGGCTGATGCCCAGGGCCTTGGCGGTTTCCGTGCGGTTGTAGCGATGATCGCTCAGGGCCTGCAGAATGGCCTGGCGTTCCAGGTCTTCCAATTGACTGGATTGACTGGCCGGGCCGGGTTGCGAACCATCGGGGACGGCCACGCCGGGCGCTGGCTGGCGCATCCGCATGGGCAGGTGGTCCGGCAGGATCAATTCACCGTGGGCGAGCAGGGTGGCCCGTTCCATGGCGTTGCGCAGTTCGCGCACGTTTCCCGGCCAGGAATAATGCTCGAGCACCTGGATGACCGCGGCGGAAAAGCGGGCCCGGCGATTTGAAAATGAAGCCACAAATTGGCCCGCCAGTGGCACAATGTCCGCCACGCGTTCGCGCAGCGGCGGAACGAAAAGTTCAATGACATTCAGGCGGTAGAACAAATCCTCGCGAAACCGCCCCTGCTCCACTTCCTTCTCCAGATTCCGATTCGTGGCGGCGAGAATGCGGGCGTGCGTGTGGAGTTCCTTGTTGGAACCCACGCGCTGAAACTTCCCGTCCTGAACCGCGCGCAGGAGCTTGGCCTGGAGACCGGAGGAGAGTTCCGCAATCTCGTCCAGGAGCAGTGTGCCTGTGCTGGCTTCCTCGAACCGCCCGATGCGCTGGCTGACCGCGCCGGTGAACGCCCCTTTTTCGTGTCCGAAAAGCTCGCTCTCCAGCAGGTTCTCGGGAATGGCTGCGCAATTCATTTTGATCAGCGGACCCGCCGCGCGGGGACTCCAGGCGTGGATGACGTCGGCCAGGATTTCCTTGCCCACGCCGCTTTCCCCGGTGATGAGGATGCGGCTGTCCGAGGTGGCCACCAGGAAGGCGTCCCGGAACACGGCCTGCATGAGCGGGCTCATGGCCACGACTCCTTCGGGCAACGGCGGCATCTGGGCCAGTATGGGCGCGGCGGGCGTTTCCATTCCGGTGGTTTTGCGCACCGTGGCCAGCAATTCGTCCAGGTCGATCGGTTTTTCCAGGTAATTGACCGCGCCATCGCGCATAGCCCCCACGGCGTCACGCACATCGGGAAACGCGGTGACGAGCAGGACGGGCAGGACGGCATGCTGTTGGCGGGCCTTGCGAAGGGTTTCCAGACCGGTCATGCCCGGCATGCGAACGTCCGAAATCATCATGCTCACGGGGTGGACGCCCAGGGCTTCAAGGGCCATTTCCCCGGAGGAGGCGACGATGGTTTGGAAACCCTGGCCGCGCAAAAAGGAGTCCAGCAGGCTGCGCTGTCCCGCATCGTCATCGACGATCAGAATGCACGGCCCCTCGTTATGGTCTGCGGATCCTTTAGCTGGCGGCATGTTCGGTTTTGGGAGCGATCAGCTCAATGCGGCTGACGCGGAATAGCGCGCCTTTGCCGTCATTGGCCAGACACTCGATTTCCCAACCATGTACCATGACGATCTGTTTGACAATGGCCAAGCCCAGGCCGGTGCCCTTTTCGCGGGTCGTGAAATAGGGGCGGAAGATCTCGGTGCGCTGGCTTTCCGGCACGCCCGGACCGTTGTCCGAGATCTCGAAACAGGCCTCCTGCGGACCGGATTTGCGCGTGGCAATCTCAATCCTGCCCTTGGGCTCCACGGATTGGATCGCGTTAAGCACCAGGTTAAAGAGCGCCTGACGGAGCAACTGCTGGTCGGCGTTGATCGTGATGCCTTCCACACGCTGCTCCAGTGTGATCTCCTTGTCCTCGAGGTCGCTCTTGAGAGCACGCGCCACATCCGCGACCACCGCGCTGACCAGCACCGGGGAGCGGCGCACCTCGCGTGGCTTGGAATAATTGATGAATTCGTTGAGCCGCACCGTGACCTGGTCCACCTCGCCCGTGATATCCACGGACTTCTGGCGGATTTCCTGCGGCACATCCGGCGCCTTGGAAATCATCTGGGCCAGGCCGCGAATGATGTTCAGCGGGTTGCGGGTCTCGTGGGCCAGGCCCGCCGCCGCCACGTTCATCTCGCGCAACTGCGAATTGGCCTCACGGGCGCGCACCAGGCGCATCTGCAATTCGGAGGACTTCACCAGGTTCCGCCAGGCCAGTCCAAAACTCACGACCGATAATCCGGCAAATCCGCAGATCACCAGCCGCATCCAAAGATCGCGCATCGATGCCTCCTCAAAATCAATGGTGGAGAGCACCACCGCCAGACCGTGCAAACCCTTCTTCTCAATCACCGATTTATACTCCTCCTCGCTCATCCAGGGCGGACGGCGAAAGCCGGAACGGGGGCCCGCAAAGCGGCGCATGTCCTGAGGCGGCATATTCGAGCGCACCATGTCGCGCGGGGGCGGACCATCGCCGGGCCCGTCTTCACCATGCTCCATGTTGGGTGGCGGCGGGGGGATATTGGTGCGCGTCATATCGGGGGCGGGCCTGTTGGTGCCGCCTTCATCACCGGGGCCCGTGCCCGCAGGCGGGGGGCCAAAGCGGGGCCAGTTGTCCCGATGAATATCCCGGGGATTGGGCTCCGTGACGACAATGGTGGGAACAGAATTGGTGCCGTCCTGCTGGAGCGAGGCCCCCAGATCCACCAGGTTCACAATGGTCACGGTGTTCTTGCCCCAGTGAATATCCTTTTGAGGCACGCCTTTGTTGTTCAAATCGACTGGTTCGCCCGCGGAAACCACCTCGTCCCCGGAGGCATTGAGCAGAACGATCGATTTGAGCTTGTCGGAGTTGACCAGCTCTTTGAGGGCGGATTCGAGCCTGGGTTTGGAAACAATGGCGCCAAACCGCCGCTGGGATCGGATGACCAGCCCCAGTGTGCCCGTGATGTCGCGCGCGCGGCTGATGACCGCCGTTCGGGCCTGCTCCGTCACCCGGTGATGTTCCATCGCCTGCCAGACGATGATGACCGCCCACACAGCCACCAGCAGGCGGAAGATTAGTTTGTTGCGCGCGAACATGTGTGGGTCACTTTTTCTTCTTCTTGCTGGATGATTTCTTCGTGGTGTCTGGCACGGGATCGGTTCCAGGCACTGTCTCCGTCTTCACCGGCAGAGTGTCGATGTAGCGGTCGAGCTCCTTCTCAGAAAAGGCCTTGGGGGTCATTTCGTTCTGCCCGCGCTCATGATCCGACATGGCGGCCAGTTGCGAGGGCTTCTGTACAATATGCGGAATCAGAATCATAATCAACTCGGTTTTTGTGTCCGTTTTGATGGTGCGTTTGAAGGCCATCCCCAGCCATGGGATATCCCCCAGCAGCGGCACTTTCTGCACCGATTCGATCTTCTGGTTCTGCATCAAACCGCCGATGACCACGGGCGAGCCGTCGGGTGTGACCACCACGGTGTCCGCGGAGCGCTTTGAAATGACCGGCGCGCTGACGTTGGAGGCGATGGGCACGGTCTGGTCCGTGAGGCTCGAAATCTCGGGCGAGACGATCATTTCCACCAGATTGTCCGAGGTGATGAACGGGGTCACTCGCAGGATGATGCCGATGTCCTGATAGGAAATGGTGTTGATGGGATTATTGTTAATATCCAGCCGGGTGGCCGTGATGATGGGAATCTCCTGACCCACGATGATGGTCGCCAGCTGATTATTCCGGGCCAGAATCGACGGGCGGGAGAGCACCTCGGTTTTTCCGGCCGTTTGAATGGCCCGCAAGGTCACCTGAAAATCATCGCTGAGAACCTTGTAGAATCCGCCGCTGGTCTGCTGGGCCATTCCGCCGAAGAGCGTTGAAACAGTCCCTGTTGTCGAGTTGCTGATCTTGTGGGTGTAACTGCCTTCCACACCAATGTCCGAACCGCCATTGTGCGTGACCTCGAGGAACACGACCTTGATGAGGACCTGCGGCTTGGGCCGGTCCAGATTGGTCACCACCTGGCTGATGCTCAGATTGGTGTCTTCGTCGGTGATCACAATGATGCGGCGCGTCTCGGGATCGCTGCTGATCATGGCATCACCGATCATGCCGTTGGAGTTGTATTCCCGCGTGGACGAGCGGGAGCTGGAGCCCGAGCGGGAACTGCTGCCGCTGCGGGTTGAACTGCCGCTGCGCGTGGCCTGGGCCAGGACGCGCGTGGCGTCGGCCAGGAACAACACCAGGAGCAGGGCCAGAACGCCCGCAAATCGAAAATGCCTTGCAATCATATTTCTTTCTTTATTCAAAATGGTTTTATTAGCCAGGTTCATGATGGTTCCTAGTTTCCGAAGCCTCCGCCACCCGAGCTGCGGTTGTTACCCGACGTCGAAGAGGACGTGGACTGGCTGGATTGGGTTTGGCGCGTGCTCAGGGCATTATTCTGCCGTGTGCTCGTCGAGGAGCCGCGCGAGTTCGAGGATTGGAACATGTCCTGTAAAACGCCCACGACATTATCCACATCGGCGTTTTCCAGCGAATAGACGAACACCTTCTGCTTTTTCGCCGGGTTCGCGTCCAACTGTTCGATCATCAGCGAAATCTGAGGCATCAGATCGGATGCCGCGGTCACAATCACCGAGGCCGTGCGCTGATCCGGCACAGCCAGCACGCGGTTCTTTTGCTGGGCCCGGCTGCTGGAGGTCGCGGCCTGGGCGCCCCCCATGGCCCCGCGCATGAATCCGCCCCGTCCGAACTGGATCGAGGAGCGCGCGTTGGCGCTCGATGTCGTATCCGGGAACAGCGAGGTCAACTGATCGGCCATTTCCACGGGATCGGCATATTTGAGATGGAAAACCCGCAGCTCGGTGATGTTTTCCGCGTTGGTGTCGATTTCCTTGACCAACTGTTCGATCACCGGCATGGCATCATCCGGGGCGCTCACGACCAACGAATTCGTGCGTTCATCCGCCACGGCCGTCACGCGTCCGGCGGCGGTGCGGGCTTCGCTGGTGCTCGCGGCCTGGGTGTTTTGCCGGCCTCGTCCGCCGAAGCCCGGGAACATCGCCATGGGATTGTTGTTAGCGCCGTTGCCCGCGGCGTTTTGGGTGGGGAACAGCTCCTTGACCTCCGCCACCAGTTCCTTGGAATCCGCGAAACGCAGCGGAAACACCTTGACCGTGGAAATGCTCGAGATGGAGGTGTCCAGCGCCTTGACGATTTGAACGATGCGCCGGATATCCGACTGCACGTCCGTCAAAACGAGCGCATTGCCGCTCTCATTGGCCGTGAGCGACGCATAGGCCGGCAGCAAGGGTTGCAAGTCCTTGACCATTTGCACCGCGTTGGCGTAGCGGACGGGAACGATTTGTGTGACCATTTCGTCGTTCTTGGGAATTTCCGCCGGGTTGCTGCCGATCTTCACCGGGATATCGCGCGTCTTGGCATCGGCGCGGCTGACCACCGTGAGCGTGCGTCCGTTGCGAATGGCGGCGTAGCCATTTTTATTGAGGATGGAGTTGAGCAGGTTGACCGCCTCGTCAACCGTCACGGGGTTCTGGCTCCAGACATCGACTTTGCCGGTCACCTCGGTCTCCAGCACAATGATGAACCCGGCCGCATCGCTCAGGTAGGTCAGCACCATCGAGAGCGGCACCCCATGGAAATTCAGGCGCAACAACTTCTCGCCCGCGGCATTCGTCAGGGCCCCGGGCGCCGCATTCGAAGACACCGTGGAGTTCGTTGCCGTCGTCACCATGGGCACGGGCGTGGCCGCCGGGGGCGTTCCTTTTTGATCCGCCGGGGGCGGATTGGCCTGCGCGGTGTCATTGGTCTGGGCTGGCGCGCTCAGCACGGGTTTGGTTTCTGCGGGAGCGGCGTTGGTCGCCTCCTGCGCCTGGGCCGGATGGATCCCCATCGCCGAGATCATGAGTAAACCGGACAATTTCAAAGCTTTCATTTTTTCAACTCCTCTTCACGTTTTTTCATCAATCGTTTCATCACTGCATCCGCCGCGGCATCGTTGCCCCCTTCTTCATCCGAAGCCCCCACGGTGGCGTTGGTTGAAGAAGCGCTGTTGGTGCTGTTCCAGGAACCCGTCGCGACCGTCAATTCCCAGTCCCCCTCGTCCTGTTTTCGCATTTGCATGTTCATGACCAAATCGAAGCTGTTGCTGGGCGAGCGCAGCGTGACAAAATTCGGGTTGATCGCCGCCACCGTATAACCGGCGATTTTATTGGAGGTTTGGAGCGCCGCCTGGTAGCGGGCCTCCGTGCCATCGAAGAAGGCATAGGCCCCCTTGTCCGACATCAACGTTCCCACCAGTGAAAAACCCTCGATCTTCACCGGCTTGGGCGCATCCGCCTCATTGCGGCGCGAGGCGCGCGGTCCGCGATTCGGATTAAATATATTGCGCTCGTAAATGATCTTGAAGGCCAACAGATTCGTTCCCGTGCCCACGGCGGAATCCTCCTCCGGCGCCGTCCGACGCCTGGATTCCCGGTTCCTGGTCGATTTCTGTTCCCGCACTACCGGTGAGTTGGTTGTCCCGGTGGCAACGGGCTTTTGCTCTGCGGCCAGCGATTGCAATTGGTTGGTTCCAGAGGTTGGGACCGGTCTCTTCTCCGTGATCGCCGATGGATTGGTTGCCGCGGGCGAAACCTTGATTTGCTCCGGCGCCTCCTGTGTTTTGGCTTGCGCGTCTGCGTCCGGTTCCTGTTCCGGCGGCGGGCCTTGATCGGGCCCCGGGTTCATGGGCGGCTCGGCGGCAGGTCCGGCTGGTGGGTTGGTCTCCGGTCCTGCGGAGGGTTCCTGGGCTGATGGCCCAGGCTGGTTCGTATCCGGGCCCGGAGGCCCTTGCTGGGCTGGCGTCACCACTCCGCCCAGCCATAGCAATGCCATCCCCTGGGCCACCAGGAGTCGCAGCCCTGAACCGGTCCGTTTTCGTCGTTTTTCAAGCGGTTTCATTTTTTCTCGGGAGTCAGCATCAGGCCGGTGAAGCGCACGCCCAGAGAGAGCTGTTGTCCAGCCGTGTCGCGCGCGGTAATTTCCAGATCCTCCACCTTGATGGCCAGGGGATCGGTCTCCATCTCGTATAGAAAACGGGTCAGGGCTTCCATCCCTCCAAAGGCATCCACCCGGCATTCCAGCGTCATGTAATCCTCGGCGTTCTGTTTCCATTGCGGTTTGATCGACGTGAAACTGATCTGGCTGGCCTGCACCCAGCGGTCCACGGCCTTGAGGACGATGCTCTCGCCCATCGAGACATTGGCCGGAAGCGTGTTGCTGGTCATGCCCGTCCAGCGCTCGCGCACATCGCGTTCCCGGCTCAGCAGCACCGAGCCGTCGTTGAGTGATTTGGTAAGGTCCGCGATTGCCTTCGAACGCGCCGTCCAGACCCGCGTCAGGGGCGTGAGCACCAGTTTATCCCCCACCAGCAGCCCCACCACCAGGGCCGCGCCCAACAGCAATAATTTCTCGCGATTCTTAATTTTCATGGCTTGCCCCTTCCGTCCATCGAAAGCTCAGATTGAATAGCAGGGGAGACTTGCCGCGCACCTGCTGGACTTTCACATCGCTGATCGCCGGAGACACCCGCAATTGATCCAGCAGCTTGAGCATCGCCTGGTTGTCCCGGGCCTGGCCCGAGCAATTGATTTCGGTCAAATCCTTTATTTCCAGCGTCTTCGCTGTGACCGAACCTTCCACGGGAAACGCCTCGGTGAGCTTGCGCAGCACGCGCAGGTTCTCCGCCGAGACATCGAACCACGGCCGGAATTTTCGCATCTGCTGCTGGATGGCCACAATGTCCTCCACACGCGGCTTGATCTCCCGCCAGCGCGATTCCAGCGAGGAGAGCTTCCATTGCTGCCAGGAAAACATCAGTGCCACCACCAGCGCCACCGCCCCCACCGCCGCCCCCGCATAGAGCACACGCCGCGAGGAGAACCGCGTGAGCATCTGGGTCATGGGATTCTGGCGCGGCGGCAAAAATTCGAAATCCGGTTCCTCCCCCTTGAGCCAAACCGCCGCAAGAGCCGCCGCTCCGGCCGCCCCGCTTTGTCCGGGTGCCAGAGAATCGAATCCATCGATCGACGGCAGAACCCCCTGCTCACACGCCAGGTTCATTTCCTTGAGGCCGGGCCGGAGTTCGTCGAGCAATGGATGCACCCCGGTCTCGGGGCCAAACACCCGCACCCGCTTGATGGGATCCCGCAGCGCCTTGGGCAATTGGCCAAGGGTGATGCGGATTTCCCGGCTCACCAGATCCGCATCCGCGCAGGTCCTGCCACCGTCGGTTTCAAAGGCGCCCTCGATGGTTCGGAGCGCCGCCACCCCGCCGCCGGTTGAAACCTGCAATTCCACGGAACCTTCCCCCAGCGTCAGCGTGAGCAAACCCTCCGTGGTGGGCGCCACCGCAGTGAGCGTGGTGATCCCCAGAGAAAAACTTACCGGCTTGAGCCGCGCGGCCCGCAGAGATTGTTCCACGCGCGCCAGGTGGGCCTTGGGAATGGCCACCTGCGAGACATAACCGCCGCCCCTGGCATCGACATGCCGGGATTGGATGATCGAAAGATCGTCAGGCGAATAGGGAAAGCTCCGTTCGGCTTCCATGTGCAGAAAGGCTTCCGCATCCTCCGCGGACAGGTCGGGAACCGGCACCGAGAGCGTCAACGCCCATTGCAGGGGCACGCACATCACGCACCGGCGCTCGTGGATGCCCACCTCCTCGAGGTGATTGCGGATTTCACGGCCCACCAGTTCCGGATCGTCCGTCAGGAGATCCAGGGAGAGTGTGGTGTGCAATCGGCGCGCCACCATGAACCCTCCATTGGAGCGTCGCAACAAGACTCCTTCGAGCTGGCGGCCTTCCAACGCCAGGCCCAACACCGACGAGGGGCGATATGATTTAAACAGTTTCATTAACGAATTAACTTTCCTTGCGTCCGGCCGGTCCGGGATTCGGCGCCCAGTGCCCAGCCCAAACGCCCGCGATCGCGGCGGTAGAGAATCTTGGACGCGCCTTCGCTCGTATCGAAAACAAACAGGCTACGCCGATAGCCCTTGCCATCATGGCCTGTGACCGCGATGTCCGCGGAGAATTGGTAGCTCTGGGTGGTGATGTAGGGGCCCGCCGCCATCGCGGAGGCCCGGTCGAGCACTTGTGTGATCCAGGCCACGGATTTAAGTTCGTCCACCGTTTTGGAAAGGCGGTAGGCCAGCACCTGGGGCGCATTGTCCGGACCGATGCCGGGAATGCAGGCCAGCACGGCGGCGGGGGCCGTATTGATATTGATCAGGCCCTCGATCTGCGCCCGGTTGGTCACACTGATGTCGTTGTAAACCAGCCCGAATTCCGCCGTCGTCATTCCGCTGTTGAGATAGACTTCCAGCAGGCTGCGCCACCGTCCCGCGCCCGCCGAAATCCGGCTCTGCACCTGGCCGGCGCGCTGCTGCCCGATCGCCGTCTGCAATAACGTCCTGAGCGCGGCATTATTCGTCGAGCTGTTCACATTGATCCGCGGCTCCCCGTTGGTGCGAATATTGGACTCCCGCGAAAACACCGTCACATATTCCAGAATGCCCGGATCGAGCTTGCCGTCGCGGTTGTCATCCGGCGGCGAGGCATTACCATCGTTCTCGTTCGCATCGAGAATCCCGTTCAAATTGGCGTCCTCCCCGTAAAGGATGGTCAGGTCGGTTCCCGCCACCAGACGCAATTCTTCGATGGTTTCAAAAGGCGCGTTCTTGCAATAATAGGGCGGATTGCGCCGTTGATAATATTCAGCCTCAGCCCCACCGCTCGTGGCCTCCTCATCGGAATCGCGCCAGTCGATGATGGCCGCCGCCAGTTCCGGTGTCATGCGCGGCAGACCCTCGAGCATGTTCGTGGTGGCGGTGTTGAGATTCAATTTCGACGCCTCATCGATCAGGCCATAGGTGGGCACCGTCTGCCGGGCCTCCGGATCGCCCCGACCGATCAGCCAGAACGTCGAGTTGCCGATGGAAACCCCCGCCGTCAGATAGGCGTTCGTTTCGGGAATCTGGCCGATGCTGGCCGCGTTGGTGAGGATGTAGCCGACGTAACGCGCCGCCCCCTCCATCGCCAGGTCCGCTTCCACACCCGCCTGGTATTGGTCGGAGGCGCGATAGGCAAAGACCATCGAATGCCCGAAATAAAGGGCGATGCTCACCAGCCCGAAGGCAATCCACAGGACAATGATCAACACCGAGCCGCACGTTCCACCCTGGCCGCTTCGCCGCCGCATCGTGCCTGCTCCCACGTTGATGATCGCGAGCACCTTCACATTCCACCTCCGCTGGCCGACGCCGTCACATTGGACCGGGTTTGAACAAGCACGGGAACCGTGATTTCAAAGGGCGTCTGGAGCTGTATCTGGTTTTGGTGGTTTTGGTGGTTTTGGTTTTGGTCCTCATCCGGCTCCATCGTGATGACCAGCTTGATGGCCTGCGGCAATGCGGGACTGGCCACCGTCGAATCCCAGGCATTGGTCCATTGCGTGCCGTCGTAGAACAGATACTCCAGGGTTTTGATCCCATCCAGGAGCGGCAGTTCGGTCAAATCGTTCGTATTGACGGCCAGGAGGTTGCGCGTCACAGCCCGCACCAGTTCCTTTCCAGGAGCGGAAGTGTCATCGGAGGTGCTGGACTGGCGCAAATAATAGGACACGTTTTGAACGTCCCCCCAGTAAACCTCTTCATCGTCGCTGATCACGCCCGTCGAGGTGCGGAACTGAATCGATCCCGGCTGGGCGGTGCCCGAGTTGGCGCCCATCTGCGCGGATCCGGTGCTCAGGGAGGTTCCTGCGGTCAACGATCCCGCCAGGGTTCCGTTGGAGGCCATGATCCCCTGCAAGTCCCGGGTGATCAGGGTCAGCGCATGTTGCAACGGAATGGCCTTTTCCACCAGTTCCGTCGTTTTCGTGCGCAGCCGCATGGCGGTGAAGATGGTGGAATTGAGCGCCAGAATGACGATCGCAATGCAAACGGTGGCCACAAGCACCTCCACCAGGGTGAACCCCGGGAGGCGCCGGCCTGACCGCATGACATGGATCGCTTTCATCAATTGTTTACCACCAGGGATCCCAAAAGAACGGTGTAATCCTGGTTTTGAACCACGTAAGTCACTTCCACCGAGATCAGCCGCATGCTGTCCTGGCTCCAGGTCTCATTCAACGACCGCCACCGGTAATCTTTCCATTGCCCTTCAAATTGTCCCTGTCGCACTCCGGTGCGCCAATCCCCCGTCGCCACCAGGTCCTGCAGCTTCGTTTCCGCCAGTCGGGTTGCCACCCCCTTGCGCGCGGCCACGGCTCCCGCGCGGTTGGCCACCTGCACGCCCCGCATGGCCACCGGCACAACAATGGCCATGAAGGCCAGTGCCGCCAGCACCTCCGCGAAGGTGAACGCCCGCCTAACGCCTCGCGTTGACCATGTTGGTGCGTGGCCCAATTTCATAATACAACCGGTTGCGTGATTGCTGGACCGGGATGGCGCTGTCCTCATCGTCCCGGATGAATACCTGCCGCACACTGTTCTCATCGATGGCCCCGTCCGGCGTGAATCGCATGGAGGCCAGTCCATTGGTGAGCTGGTCCGTGCGGCTCACTTCGATGCTGCTGTGCTCGCGCAGTTCGAAATACCGCCCGCTCCCATCGCTCACGCCCGTCTGGGTTTTATTGCGGTCGTTGCCAGTTCGGACCCTGTTGGCTGGCGAGGTTCCCTGCTCATCCAATCCGTAACAGCCCTCCTGGGGATCCACCCACAAAACCATCGGTTTACCCAGCGACACCGCCTGGCTTTGTCCGTAGCGCGTCAGCGCCACAAAACGACCCGCCTCCGTCTCGATATCCCGGCTGCGAAAAAACTTGGACAACGAGGGCGCGGCCACCGCCATGACGATCGTCAGCAGCGCCATCACCAGGATGAGTTCCACCAGGGTGAACGCCACGTTGTTTGCCGGGAACCGCATGATTACTTCTTCGAGTTGGTCTGCCAGTTGCAGATGTCGTCATCCCCGCCGGTCCGTCCGTCGGGCCCCATCGACATGATGTCGTAGGATTTGTCGTTATGTTTGCCGGGGCATTCATAAACGTATTCGTTGCCCCATGGATCCTTGGGAATCTCGCCCTTGATATAAGGCCCGTGCCAGTTGGCGGCGTCCCGGGGCTGTGTCACCAGGTCCTGCAACCCGGATTTGCCCTTGGGATAAAAGCCGCAGTCCACTTCGAAGGAATCCAGCGCCACGCCGAAGTTGGAGATCTGGGTCTGGGCCGCCGTCACCCGCGCCTGTTCGGTGCGGCCTGAGAATTTGGGAACCACAATGGCCGCCAGGGTGGCCAGAATCACCAGCACCAGCAGTAATTCCACCAGCGTGAAGCCGCTGCGGGATCCGAGTTTGTTTCGAAGCGCGATGCGCGTGTTGATTTGCATAAACGTCTTTTTATTGGGTTTATTTAATATAATCCTGAACTGAGAATATGGGGATGACCATGCCGATGAAGATGGTGCCAATGAACCCGGCGATCACAAAGAGCATCACCGGCTCCGCGAATGCCACGGCCGTTTTCAACTGACGGTCCAGGTCCACCTCGGTCACATTGGCCAGACGCACCAGTTCCTGGTCCAGTCGCCCCGTTTCCTCCGCCACAGAAATCATCTCCCGCACCGAACCGCTGAACAGCTCTTTGCAGCCCGAAAGGCTTGTTCCCAGGGGATCGCCCTTTTGCACCCGCTCAATCGATTCGGCCACCGCATCGGTCAGCATTTGGTTGCCCAGCGATTTGCGCGCCACGTTCAACCCGTTGATCAAGGGCACCCCCGCGCCCAGCAGCGTCCCGAGCATCCGGCAAAAGCGCGCCATGGCGAACTTCGCCACCAGCGGCCCCACCACGGGCATTCGCAACATCAATTTCTCCCATACACGGCTGCCCGCCGGGGATTTGAACCAGTTGCGGACCGAGAAAAACACAATCGCGATCGCCGCCGCCACGAACAGTCCATAGGTGCGCACCACCACGCTGGCCCCGACGATGATCTGGGTGATCAAGGGCAGCGCCGCGCCAAACCCGGCAAACAAAAGCTGAAACTGTGGAATAAAGAAAACCAGCAGGAAGATCAACACCCCCACCGCCAGCACCAGCAAAATCATCGGGTAAAGCATCGCCGTGAGCATCTTCGAGCGCATTTCCTTGTCCCGCGCCTGAAAATCCGCGATCTGCGCCAGCACCACGTCCAAAAAGCCGCCCGCCTCGCCCGCCTGCACCATGGCCACATAAACCCTCGGAAACACCTCCGGGGACAGGGCCATCGCGTCCGCCAGGGACATTCCGTCCACCACCCGGTCATGAATCGCCTTCCACTTCTCCGCCGCTGCGGGAGACGGGGCTTCCCGGTGCAGAATCACCAGGGCGCGGCTCAGAGAAATGCCCGCCGCAAGAAGGTTCGATAGCAGCCGCGTGAAATCCTCGAGCATCCGCGCCGTGATCTTGTTCGACCGCAATTCCAGGTTCCAACCCTTCGCGTCGTCCTTGTCCTTGGCCGTGCCGGTGGCGGCATTGGTCTCGGCAAGCTTGAGGGGTCTCAGGCCTTTGGCCTCCAACTGGCGAAAGGCGTCCTGCCGCCCTTCGGCCTGGAGGTTCCCGGTAACCACCGTTCCCTTGGGCTCGATCGCCCGGTATTCAAATGCGATCATGCGAGCCTCCTGAAAATTGGGCTGTGGCGCAGGGGGCCTTGCCGGAAGGTTTCCGCGGCATCCCTCCACTGGAAATTGGGCTGTAGTGCAGACGTCCCTGCCTGCGAGGACCTGTGGCCACCCGCAATTGAAGTTAATGAAGGCAGGTTTGTGCCGCAGAAGTCGGGTTGTATCGCTGGCGTCTCCCCGCTGGAAGCCCCTTTTGCGAACCTGGTCATGCTCTTACCGGGATGGGTCATGGCGTTACTCCCGGATCGTGGCCTGATCCTTGGTGACACGCATGACTTCGTCCGCCGTGGTCACTCCCTCGTGCACCAACCGCCAGCCGTCCTGGCGCAGGGTTCTGAGCCCGTTGCGCCGGGCCACCTCAAGAATTTCCCCGCTGGAGCAACTCTTGAGAATCATCCGCCGGATCTCGTTATCCAGCACCATCATTTCAAAAATGGCGTGCCGGCTGAAATAACCCGTCTCCCGGCATTCCCGGCATCCGACCGCCCGGAACAACTTCGCCCCGTGCAGTTGCGGCTCTTCTTCCGTCAAGGCCCTGGCCGCCGGCGAATCATCCACCGTTTTGCAGTGCGGGCAGAGCACACGCACCAGCCGTTGCGCCAGCACCGCCTCCAGCGACGAGGCCACCAGGTAAGGCTCCACGTTCATGTCCACCAGGCGTGTCAGCGCCCCGGGCGCGTCATTCGTGTGCAGCGTGGAAAACACCAGATGCCCTGTGAGCGAGGCTTGCACGGCGATCTGCGCCGTCTCTTCATCGCGAATTTCACCAATCAGCACCACATCGGGATCGTGGCGCAAAATCGAACGCAATCCCCTTGCAAATGTCAGGCCCGATTTCTCGGAAACCTGAATCTGGTTGATCCCGCGCATCTGATATTCGATGGGGTCTTCAATCGTGATGATCTTGCGCACCTTGTCGTTGATTTCGTTCAACGCGGTGTAAAGCGTGCTCGTCTTGCCGCTGCCGGTCGGCCCGGTCACCAGCATGATCCCATGCGGCATCCCCAGCACCGACTTGAAAAGTTTGTATTCCCGGTCCGCCATGCCCAGGTCGGACATGTTGAACAACGAGGTGTCCTGGCGCAAAAGACGCAGGACCACCGCCTCCCCATGCAGCATGGGAATGATCGACACGCGGATGTCGATCTCGATTTTGTCCGAGCGGATCTTGATGCGTCCGTCCTGGGGCAGTCGTTTTTCGGCGATGTTCAAATGGCTCAAAATCTTGACGCGGGAGACGATGGCCGGCTGAAAGCGTTTGATTTGCGGGGGAACGGGCACTTCCTGGAGCACGCCGTCAATGCGGTAGCGGATTTGCAGTTCGTTCTCAAATGGCTCCAGATGAATATCCGAGGCCCGCAATTCCACCGCGTCGTGGAGCACCTGATTGACGAACCGGATGATCGAGGCATCCTCCGCCGCGCTGTCCAGATTGGTATCCTCGTCCCGATCCTCGTCCACCACCTGGAGAGGGGTCTCTTCCTCGAGCGTGCCCAGCGTGTCCGCGCCAACGCCCAACTGTTTCTTGATCTCGCGCTGAATGGCCTCCGTGGGTGCCAGCACCGGCTTGAGTTTCAGACCGGTCAGGGTCTTGAGCGCATCCAGACCCTGGGTGGAAAACAAACGGCTGGTGGCAATCTCCACCGTTCCGTTGGTCCGGCTCAGGGGTAATACCTGCTCCTTGAATAAGATGCGGGCGGGAAAAAGCGACAGTAACTGGCGGTCGAGTTCGATGCCTTCCAGCGCCGAAAAGCTCAGGTCATATTCCTGGGCCAGCCAGCGCAGCACATCATCCTCGCTTTGAACGGCCGGATTGCGGCCCTGCTGGCACTGGTGTGCCAGCAGTTCCGCATCCCGGGGCGACATCTGCCGCCTCTCAATCATTTGACCCAGCAATTCCTGCATATCCGCCATGGGTAAATCGCTTTTTCCTGCAATCCGCGTTCAGACTACTTCAAGAGTCCCATCAGGACGCATTGGGCCTCCTGGCTGACCGAGAGAACCTGCTGCAGGTCCGACTGGGCCTTCTCCAGATTCGCCTCCTTGGTCTTCATCGACGCGCGGTAGGCATCCAGCTTGGCTTTGACTTCCTCTTTCGATCCCTTGGACTCGATCACCTTCTGGAGCGCTTCCGCGTCCGGATTGGGCGTCTGGGGACCGAACATCCCGCCGCGCTGACGGCGCTGCTGATTGTTCGTGCTGGGGGCGGCCTGGGCGTCCTGACCTTGCTGCTGCTGGCGGCGGGGCCCCATCATGCCCATCCCGCCCATTCCCATGCCGCCGGCTTCGCGCCGGGCGGTCATGACTTTTTCAATGCGCGTCTGGATCAGCTTCCATTCGTCATCGCTCTTGACGTCCAACTGTTCGCGAAAACGATCCATCATCCGTTGCTGCATCTGCGCCGGATCGAAATTTCCCGGACCGCCGCCGGGACCTCCCGCGGCGGGTTGCGCCCAAAGGGACGCCGACCCCGAAAACAATAGGACCGCTCCGGCCAACAATGTCGATTTAATGATTCTCTTCATAACTGCTCTCACTTCCCGTTTTTTTGAGTTTGTGGGACCCGGTCCAAATTGGCTGTGACAACAGTACATTAGTCCCAGTCCCATGCGTTTCAAACATCCTCCTAGCAATAGGGATGCCACCCGGACTGACAGCCCGGCCTGCGGCGCCTTGAACGTGCCAAATGCTGTGTTTTGATGGCCGATTGGCCTTTTTTGCTGAATCCATGCATTGAACACTCCTTCCCCCTCCAATACTGCGTGCGCAAATTTTGCTCACCTGTAAATCGTCGGTGCGCAACATGTGCGCAAATAAATTCCAGTTTCTGGCTTTATTTATGCTTACTCGACGCGCCATTCGAGGATGCCGCCGGACCAATCGGGCTGGAGTTGGACCTCGATGCGCAGGCTGGTGGAGGTGACCGGAGCGAATCGGACGTGATTATACTGGTCCATTTTAAGGCCGTATTCGGTTGCGCCGGAAACCGGTTTCCACTGGTCGCCGTCCTTGTAAAGCAATTGCCAGGATTGCGGCACGCGGCAGTGCGCCTGGATGCGCCGCTCGTCCCACCAATACACGTCCACGGCGGAGACCTTTTGCGGCCTGTCGAAGTCATACTGCACCCATTCCTTTGTGCCCCGGTGATCCCACCAGGTGAAGCGCGGAATCCGGGTATCGTCTGAAGCCGAGGGCTCGATCTGATCGTTCATGCCGGCCAGGCTGTCCGCGGGCCAACAATGCGAGGCCAAGGGCCGGGCGCGACTGGCGATGGTTGGCACGGGTTGGGGTTGAGCCAGCCCCGGTGTTTCCGGCAACCACACCATCATTTGGGAAGGTTTGCGGTTGGAATTGACATAGTAAGGGATGGCGACCATTTCCGCGGACTTTGTTTCCACGCGGCCATCGGTGTTTCGATAGGCCCCTTGAACGGTTCCTCGCACCAAGGTGACTCCCCCCAGGAGGTCATCACGATGTTCCGCCGTGAATACCGCTTCCTTGGAGAGAAACAGGTTGCGCATGCCATCGGGGTTATCGATGCCCTCCACGCAATACACAATGGGCCCGCGCATCAAGGCCACGCGATCGATATCGGCCTCGACCCTGGGGTTGGCTTTCACACGGCGCACCGGCATGTCCATGGTCAACTCAACCGTGTCGCCAGACTTCCACTTGCGATTGAACCGGGCATAACCGCGAACGATTTCTGGATTCTCAATCGTTTTGCCATTGATCTTGAACAGCGCCCCACCGTGTTCCGGACGGCCGGCGATTTGGTAGAGGTCGTCCGTTGACGATTTGCCCTGGCACCAGGCTGGGATGCGGATATGGAGATCGAATGCGGTGCTTTTCTCGGGTTCGACTACAATTTTCACCTCACCCTGCCAGGGGTAGCGGGTTGTCTGCCGGAGCACCACTTTGCCGCCGGGTAGTTGTGCTTGCGCACGGCTGCCGACGAACAGATTCACATAGAGGCCGGATGGATCCTGCGCATAGATGTAGCCCGGCATTGCGCCCATGATCTTCAAAAACATGGGCGGGCAACAGGGGCAGCCATGCCATGACCAGCGCTCGAGCGGTTTCTTCACATCGAGCGGATTCTGATAGTAGTAGGTGTTGCCTTTCACGCTGACCGCGCACAGGGCGCCGTTGTAAAGGACGCGCTCCATTTCGTCTGCATACCGGGCATCGGCGCAAACCAGATTCATGTTGCGGCTGAAAAATGCGGCGCCGACCGCTGCGCAGGTCTCGAGGTAGCCGTCATTGGGCAACACAAAGTCGGGCGCAAACGCCTCATACTCGGCCGTGGCGCCCGCTCCGCCCGTGATGTACATTTTGCGCCCGGTCAGACTCTGCCAAAGCCGTTCGGAGGCCTGGCGATAATCCTCCCGATCATTGACGCCTGCCAGGGCGCTCAGACCGGCGCACATCAGCGTGGCCCGCACGGCATGTCCCTCGATGCTGGGCTGCTCGAGCACGGGCATGTGGTCCTGATCGTAGGCCCCGGCGAATTTTCCGAAATCCTGCCGATCCTTGTGATTGCCGCGATTCTCGATCCAGAATGAGGCGAGTTTCAGATAGCGGTCTTCCTGGACGGCAAACGGCATTTTTCCCTTGAGCGCCGGTTGGCTGTGAAAGAGGAGGTATAATTTTGTGGCGGCCTCTTCCGAGATCGCATGTCCGGGAACGACGTTGTTTTTGGGCGGCGGCCCCATCACGTCGCACATGTGATTCGCCAGGCGCGCCGCCACACTGAGCAGCTTGGTCTTGCCGGTAGCCTGGTAGTAATGAACGCCAGCCTCGATCAAGCAGCCGGCATTATAGACATCGTGTGAAACCACATCGTTGCCGCCATGGAGTCCCCAACGATGCCCCGGCTCCGCCAATTGCGTGTAGGTATTGATGTAGCCCTCCGGATCCCTGGCCTGCGCGGCGGCGATGTGATCGATGTAACCATCGAGGCGTTTCTCCAGGGTGGGGTTTTGGTTTGGATTGGAAAGGAGAAAATCGGACGCGCCCCGGATGGTCTCGCAGAGCAGGCCGTCCAGAAAAGGCGGTCCTTCATGGCCGTCCCTGGCGCCATCGCGAATCCGATCGTAGTTGCGAATGGCCCCATCCTTTTCAAACTTGTCGAGGGCATCGAAAATGGTCACCTCCCGCCAGACCTTCCGCTTCGGCGACCAGAAATCATCGTCAACGGTCACCTGTTGAATGGGAATGGGCGTCAGATGCCGGGGCGCGACCTCACCGGCAGCGGCCCGCGCGGCCAGCAAGACCAGCAAGGACAGGCCAACTGAAATTCGCATCAATGTTTTCATAATCACTCTCCGTAAACGTGACGGGCCATCCATTCTTCGCGGTCCACCGCCAACCAACCTAAGGCAATGGGCCCATCAAGGCCGGGAAAGGGCAAAGAGGCAAGAGCATTGTGGGTTATTCACATGGATAGTCAGGATGGACAGGATTACCAACCACGGATGAGTTGGGGTGGGGAAATAAATTTGGACGCGGTAAGAAGGTGAGCGGAACTGTGTGAGGTTTCGAACCCTCTTTCGAACCTTGTGTTAGCAGCCATTCGGAATTATACTCGGGCTTGTAACCAATTTCCAAGCTGGTGTTTGGACATGGGCTAAAGCCGGGTGGGTCTGTCGCAGTGCCCGCCGCATTTCGTTCCTGCGGCAATGACCAGCGAGAAACGCCAACGCATATTCGCCATGAAGAATGCTGTTAATCAAGGGATCGTGCGGATAGTCCTGCCTTACGTTGTGTTTGCCGGGCTGTGGATTCTCCTCTCGGACCGTCTGCTGGCGGTGTTGGTGACCGATCCGGACACCCGCACACTCTGGTCGATTTACAAAGGCCTGGCGTTTGTGATTGTGACTGCGGCGCTGCTGACCTCCCTGCTGCGGATGGAATTGATGGCGCGCGAGAAGGCCCAAAACGCATTGCGCGAAAGCGAGGAACGGCTGCGTTTGCTTGGGGACAACCTTCCCGACAGCTACGTTTACCAGTATCTCCACGATCCCAACGGCGCGTCACGCTTTGTCTATCTGAGCGCGGGGGTGGAGAGGCTGCATGGGGTGAAGGTGGCCGATGCGTTGAGGGACCCAGGCGTGCTGCATCGGCAGATCGCACCGGAGCATTTCAATACGCTACGGGTCGTCGAGGCGAGCAGCCTTGCCAAAATGACTGACTTCGAAATGGAGGTGCGGATGCAGCGGGTGGATGGAGTGTGGCGCTGGATGCAGATACGCTCGCGTCCGCGCTTGAAGCCCGACGGCCAGGTGGTCTGGGACGGCGTGGTCACGGATGTCACTGCGCGCAAGCAGGCCGACGAGGCGTTACTGCTGGCGAATCGGCAACTCACGAGCATCATCGAGTTTCTGCCGGACGCCACATTTGTCATCGACCACGACAAACGGATTGTGGCGTGGAACCGGGCCTGCGAGGTCATGACGGGCGTGATGAAGGAGGCGGTGCTGGGAAGGGGGGATTACGCCTATGCCGAGCCTTTTTTCGGGAAACGCAGGCCGGTTCTGGTGGATCTGCTGGACCAGCCATCGCGCGAGGCGGAGGCGCTTTACAAGCGCGTCTGGAAGATCGGCGACAGGGTTTTTGCGGAGGACTTCCTACCCCTCCTGCGGGGTGGCCGGGGGGCTCATATCTGGGGTGTGGCGGCGCCGCTGTTCGATGCCGAGGGTCGCCGCTGCGGTGCCATTGAAGTGCTTCGGGACGTGACCGACCAAAAGCTCACGGAGCAGGCGTTGCTCGATAGCGAGCGGAAATACCGCGAGCTGGTGGAGCAGGCCAACAGCATTATTCTCCGTTGGAGTTCGGATGGGAAAATCAACTTCCTGAACAAGTTTGGCCTGGAGTTTTTCGGATATTCGGCCGAGGAGATCATCGGCCGCCATGTCATGGGCACCATCGTTCCGGCCACGGACAGCAATGGCCGCGACATGCGCGGTCTCATGGAACAAATTTGCGCCGATCCGGTGGCCTTCGAACAGAACGTGAATGAAAACATCCGACACAACGGGGAGCGGGTCTGGATCGCCTGGACAAACCGGATCGTGTGGGACGCCCAGGGCCAGGTCTCCGAGATATTCAGCGTGGGCGCGGATGTCACGGAACTCAAACACGCGGAGGAGACGATCCGGGAGCTCAACGCGGGCCTGGAGGTGCGCGTTCTGGAGCGCACGGCGCAGCTCGAAGCCGCGAACAAGGATCTCGAATCCTTCACCTACTCGGTTTCCCACGATCTGCGCGCGCCGCTGCGCGCCATTAACGGCTTTGCGCACATCCTGCAGGAGAGCTACGGTCCGAATCTGGACGACGAGGGGAGGCGCATTTGCGCGGTCATTGGTGACAACACCCGGAACATGAGCCGCTTGATCGATGATCTGCTGACCTTCTCGCGCATCGGTCGGGCGGCGTTGCATCCCTCCTCCTTGAACATGGCGAGTCTGGTGAATTCATTGTTCCTGGAATTGACCACGCCGGATGGGCGGCAGCGAATCGATTTCCGTGTGGGCGCCCTGCCCCAGGCCCTTGGAGATCCGATACTGATGCGCCAGGTTTGGGTGAACCTGCTCGGCAATGCCATCAAGTATTCCTCGAAAAAAGAACGCGCGGTGATCGAGGTTGGGTCCATGACGATGGCCGAATACAGCGCGCGGCCCGCTATCGCGGCGGGTGTCGATCCCGCCTGGGCATCCGTGGAAGCGCCCAAGCAACCAGCACCGCCCATCGACCCATCGCAAATCGTGTATTACGTCCGGGACAACGGCGTGGGGTTCGACATGCGGCACGCCACGAAACTCTTCAGTGTGTTTAACCGTTTGCACAGCGATCGCGAATTTGAGGGCACGGGAGTGGGACTGGCCATTGTCCAGCGCATTGTCCAACTCCACGGCGGACGCGTGTGGGCCCAGGCGGAGCCGGACAAGGGCGCCACGTTCTTTCTGAGCCTGCAGGCGGCGGAATGACCATGGAAAATACGGAAATTGTGGACATCCTACTGTGGGATGGCAATCTCCACGACATGGAATGGATGCCCTGCTCGCAAAAAAAATACAACGTCTGGACTCGCCTCCATGGGGTTCACGGCGGCGCGGTGGAATGAGTGGACGCGCTTCCATCCCGCGGGCGATCGCAGCCTCCATGCTGCGCATTCGAACATCCATGGAGGCCGGATGAATGAGGCTCACCTGTCGGTTTCAGTCGGAGCCAGGAAGAGTGTCCCCGGCGGACTGGCGTCCATCCATGTTGCGGTCTTTCTTTTTGGCCTGGCGGGGTTGCTTGGAAAAATGCTCACCCTCCCGCCGCCTGTCATCGTTTTCAGCCGTGCGCTGCTGGCCGCCCTGGCTTTGGGGTCATTGCTGTGGATTCGAAATTCATCGCGGCCGCTGAAATCGCCGCATTGGTTTTTCTTTGCCGTGACGGGATCGGTGCTGGCCGTTCACTGGCTGACATTTTTCAAGTCCATCCAGGTCTCGACGGTGGCCATCGGCCTGATCAGTTTTTCCTCGTTTCCACTGTTTGTAACGATTCTTGAACCGGTTGCCTTTCGTGAACGGCTCCAGGCATTCGATCTTATGACCTGCCTGCTGGTCATTGCGGGACTGGTGTTGGTGGCGCCCAATTTCGACCTGAGTCAGCACCCGACCCAGGGAGTCGTCTGGGGCACTGCATCGGGCCTGACCTTCGCCATCCTCTCCATACTAAACCGCAAATACGTGCGAGGGATCCCGGCGCTGGCCATGGTTGAAATGGTGGAACTGGGCGCCGGGCAAAACGCGGTGGCCACCGTGCTGCTACTGCCCTTCGTCTGCGGGAGCGGGATCCACATGACTCTCCGCGATGCCATGCTACTGATCGTCCTTGGCCTGCTGTGCACCGCATGCGGGCATGTGCTGTTCATCCGGGGATTGGCCACCGTTCGCGCCCAGGTGGCCAGCGTTCTCACTGGTTTGGAGCCGCTGTATGGTATTTCCCTGGCATGGATGGTTCTCCACGAGGTCCCTCCCCTGCGGACGTTGCTCGGCGGACTGCTGATTCTCGGCGCGATCATACTTGCCGGTTTTGCTCCACCCCGAAACGCAATCTCGAACGAAAATCGACTCTTCACCCTTCAACCGAAAAACCCTGACTGATTATGCGATTAAAATCCTTATTGCCACTGTTCGCGTTCACGGCCCTGGTGGCCACGGCCGCCGATGCGCCGCCTGTATCCAAACCAGTCATCAAGGAAATCAACCTGGTTCATTTCTCACACACCGATGTGGGTTTCACGGACAGTCCCAGTGTGTGTCGCGAGCTTTACCGGCGGTATCTCGACATCGCGGTGGACGCCATTCTGGACTCGATGAAAGGCCCGGCCGCGAAACGCTTTTACTGGACGGCGGAATCCACGCTGGCCGTGAACGATTGGTGGCAGGCGGCGACGCCGGAACGCCGAAAACAATTTCTCAAGGCCGTTCGCGCCGGTCAGTTGGAGGTCTCCGCGCTGGCCTGCAATAACACGCCCTTCATGAACGCCGACCAGTGGCAGACGATGGTCCACTGGCTGCCGGAAGAATTGTGGCGGAATGTCCGTCCCACGGTGGCCATCCAGAACGACGTCAACGGCGTGCCCCGCGCCGCCGCGCTGGCGTTGCTGGATCGCGGGGTGCATCAGCTCTTCACCGGCATCAACGAGGACAGCGGCGGGGTGCCGTTCCAGCGTCCCTCAGCCTTCTGGTGGAAAATGCCCGATGGCCGCCGCCTCTTCGTCTGGCTGAACATCGGCTACGGGTCCGGCTTTGATTTCTTCGAGCCGGGCGAGTGGCGTCGCGGACCTGTGCCCCGCGCCTCGGATACCGCGTTCCGTCCGCCTCGGGCTGGGGACATCCTCGGCAGCGACGAGGCCTCCGTGCGCGCGGCGCATAAGCTCTGCCTGGAACGGTTGAGTCAATTGGAGAAGTCCGGCTACAAGCACGATCTGTTAACCATTTCCATCACCAGCCAATGGCGTTTCGACAACGATCCCCCGTTTCCTCCGCTGGCCGATTTCGTTGCGGAATGGAACCGGCTGAAGCTCCAGCCCATCCTGCGACTCACCACGGCGGCCGACGCCATGACGCGCATGGAAAAGGCCATGGGACCGACCGCACCGGAGCACACCGGTGAATGGACCGACTGGTGGGCCAACGGCACCGGGTCCGCGCCTCGCGAAGTGGCCGCCAGCCGCGCGGCCAAGCGTTATCTGGCCGCCGCGCAGTCGCCCGTTTGGGGGCCCTCGGATCCGCGCGCCCTGGAAACCATGAATTCGCTGTATCGCGATCTTTGCCTCTTCGACGAGCACACCTGGGGTTCCAGTCTCAGCGTGGCCAAGCCCTACAGTCTGGATACGCAGGCGCAGTTCACGGAAAAGAGCCTGCTGGCTTATCGGCCCATGGCCAAAGCCGAATGGTTGTTGTCCCAGCGCGCGCACACGCGGCTCGCCAATGAAGGCGAAGGTATATTTGTCGCCAATCCGGCCAAAGCGCCGTTCAGCGGTTGGGTGCGGGTAATCGCCACCAGTCTGCGCGATAACTACCAGTCCGTTGAGGATCCGCAGACGGGGGCGCGAATGAAGCTGTATTTTGAGCCGGGCGTTCAATGGGGCCGCCCCGAAAAACCTGAGGACCTGAGCCGTGAGGATATTTCAGCCACCTTCCCGGACCGCGTTCCCAACCGCGTGGCGAAGTTCTGGGTGGAGAAACTCCCGGCGGATTCCGTCCGCCACCTGCGGCTGAGCACGAAGGCGATGGAGGAAAAACCATCGAGTCCCACGACGCCTGAAATCAAAACCAATCCACATGGATGGCCGCTTTCCGCCTCATGGCCAGGCATGAAACAATCCCTCTTTCTGGAAGGATTTGGCGATTTCTCGGCCATCCAGGTCAAGGGCTTCGCGCC
This sequence comes from Verrucomicrobiia bacterium, assembly GCA_963664225.1. Taxonomy (GTDB): domain Bacteria; phylum Verrucomicrobiota; class Verrucomicrobiia; order Limisphaerales; family UBA1319. The sequence continues at coordinate 3,019,784 of OY760937.1, read as the reverse complement.
GCGTCATGTGCTGGGGGACATTCGCGGACGACAAGGTGAGGAACGGGAGCGCCTGCGTCGCGAGGTGCTTGGCGAAGTGGGCGCGGAGGAGGAGCAGGCCACGGTGGAGCAAACGCCGCACACGGTCATTTATACACAGGCGCTGCGGCATCCGCGGCTTCAATGGGCCACGCGCGTGGTGGAGATTTGGAAGAACACGCCGCGCGCCCGATTCACACTGCGCCTGAACCGGATTTCGTCCGCCGCGCCGGAAATCTTTTACGTCGCCTTTCCGCTGCCGACGGGGAATACCCTGCCCGTGGTCAGCAGCGGCGGCCAGCCCTACACGCCCTTCACAGACCAGTTGCAGGGGACCTGCCGGGATTATTTCGCCATCGACGGCTGGGCCGACTATACGACCCCGGAAGGCCATTGGCTCTGGGTGAGCCGCGATGCGCCGCTGGTCACCTTTGGCCGTTCGCCCACGCTGGCCCTGCGCCAATCTCCGCCAGCCGATCCCAACCGGTTGCTGGCCATGATCTTCAACAATTTCTGGTACACCAACTTTGTTGCTGACGAGCACGGCATCATGGAATATCAATTCGACTTGATCTGGCGTCGGGACACAGGGGATCGCGTTCCGGATTATGCCGGGGCCCTGGCCAGCGAGCCGGTGGTCCTCATCAATCCGTCCGCAAAAGAAGATCCGCGTGTTCTCAAGCGCTTGTTTCAACCATGAATTTAAATAGTATGAACCCAATTCGCATCACCTTGCCATTACTGGTCTGCGCCGTGTCGCTGGCCAGTGCCGCCACGCCGTCTTCCGCCCCGAATCGATCCGGTTCCGGTCCCGTCTGGACACTGCCCGGAGCGCGGGATGTGGAGTTGGGTGGATCCCTGGGCACGGCCTACACCCTGGGCATCAAACGCCTCAGCGAGTCTCCGTATGATTCCGCGGTTTTCCTGCGCTCGGATGTCTCGTTTGAGACCAACCGCGTTTTCGTCAACTACAGCGGGGATATCTCCGGCCGGTTCATGCAGATCGCCAGCCTGGTGTCGCCGATTGGGAAAATGACGCCACCCACATTGCCCGAGGTGCTCAAGGATTTCGGCAAATACCAGAAGGCCGATGGGCACTTCGGACGCGACATCGATTGGAACATGCCGATGGAGCCGGAGAGTTCCAGCGCCAAGCTGCTGCCCATACTTTGGGGAAACTCGCGCCTGCTGGTGGGTTTGGTCGAGGCGTATCGGGCCTTCGGAAATGAGGAGTGCCTGACCGCCGCCAAACGCCTGGGGGATTTTTACTGCGCCACGACCAACCGTTTTCTCGATCCCGCGCATGAGGCGGAATATCGCATGACCGGCACTTACGCCGCCGGTTACACAACGTGCTACTTCCCCGCGATCGAAGGTCTCGTGCTGCTTTATAAAGAGACGCACGAAGCACGTTACCTCCAGCAGGCGGAACGCATGGCGGAATTTTTCCGGCGGTTCGACACGCTGCCGGTGGACCACAGCCATGGCAATCTCCTGACCCATTACGGGCTCCTGGCCCTCTACGAAGTCACCGGCAAGTCTGAATACCTGGCGCGTCCCATTGCCCAATGGCGCAAGGCCGTCGAGAACGGCTACGTCTGGCCCATGGGCGGTGTGGGCGAGAAATTCCAGGTCAGTTTTCTCCGGGACGAAGGTTGCAGCGAGGCCGACTGGCTGCGGCTCAACCTGCGTTTATGGGAACTCACCGGCCAAACGCAATTCCTCGACATGGCGGAGAGACACGCCTTCAACCACTATGCCATGAACCGCACGGCCAATGGCGGTTACGGCCATCATGAGTTTATTTGCGACGCCACAGGCCCGATGCTGATGCAACCGCAATTCACCGAGGCCGTCTGGTGCTGCACGTTCCATGGTTTGATGGGTCTCGATACTCTCAAGCGCTACGTTGTGGTCGGCAGTCCCAAAGGCGTGTTCGTCAACTTCCCTGTGACAGCCACGGCTCCGGTGCAGACCGCGCGTGGGCAATGGAAGGTGGCGGTGAATGCCACCGAAGCCACCCTGGGCGAAATTCAATGCCGGATTCATCTGGAATCGACCGAAAACAGTGAGAAGCTGCCGGAGCTCTTTGTGCGGCGTCCCTATTGGGCCACGCAAGTGACCGCTGAGGACGGCTCGGGCCGCGCGCTTCGGGTCCGGGAGGAGAACGGCTATCTGCGCCTGGCCCTGCGCGCCAGTTCCAAAGGAGAGGCCACGGTGACTTTCTCCGGTGCGCCCCGCATTGAGGATCGCCGGATGCAACCGGTGGTTTTGAAGTCCGGACAGATCAACCGCCAGGAAGGCGTCACCCTATGGGTCGGGCCGCACCTGATGCTGGCCAATGTGGACAAGGCCCGTCCTGTTATCGTGGCCCGCACGACCAGTAAAGGTCACATCGAGTTGCCTGAGGCCAATCGTTTTCCAACAGTTACGAAACTGGATGCCCCCGAGGCCCAACTCATGCAGACGTCCGATTCGAGCCCGGTCCTGGAACTCGCCCCATGGGAAAATATCCACCACGAAACCTCTTCGGCCTTCGTGTTCGATCTGGTGACGATGCCTGAGGTGATCATAGTCAGATGAGGGTCAGGAGTCGGTTGGCGGTTGGCATCCGAACGAATGCAACACCGGACGATGCACCGATATTTAACCGGCTTGGGGCGTGGGGTTGATGAACGGTGAAAGAAAGGCAGAAACGGTAGATTGAGGCGACCTGATGGATTGTGGTGATTGGGTGGACGTGAGATAGTTCGGACGCGGTAAGCCGGTCAGGAGACCGGCACACCGAAGACCGCAGCGTGCGGGGCTTGCGGCGCATTTGGAACCGTTGGATTCAATAACGCCATAAGCCAGTCTGGAGACCGGCACTCCGACCGGTGCGCTGGTTTTTTGTCAGCATCAGGCGTGGGATTGAGGAACGGTGAAAGAAAGGCAGAAACGGTAGATTGAGGCGACCTGATGGATTGTGGTGATTGGTTGGACATGAGGTAGTTCGGACGCGGTAAGCCGGTCAGGAGACCGGCACTCCGAAGACCGCAGCGTGCGGGGCCTGCGGCGCATTTGGAACCGTTGGATTCAATAACGCCGTAAGCCGGTCTGGAGACCGGCACTCCGACCGGTGCGCTGGTTTTTTGTCAGCATCAGGCGTGGGATTGAGAAACGGTGAAAGAAAGGCAGAAACGGTAGATTGAGGCGACCTGATGGATTGTGGTCATTGGGTGGACGTGATGTGGTGCGAACGCGGTAAGCCGGTCTGGAGACCGGCACTCCGAACGATGGGCTGAATTTAAATGGACTTTGGACAAACAAATTGACCAACCGTTTTGAAATGAATCCGGATCAGCCAAGTGAAGCCCAACCTGCTGAACCTAGCTCCAAGGACAGAAAGCCAGCCTCTGCCCATCGATATGCGCGCTCGAGCCCTCCCTTCAATCCGGGTTTGCAGCAACTCGTGGAAGGAAAACGCGTCTGGTATGAGCCATTGAACGAAGAAGTAAAGGCGAAAGGTTTTCTCGGATGGCATCAACGGGGTATTTTGCCGCACTGCGATTTTCCTGGCGTGACACAGTTCGTCACTTTTCGGCTTTGGGACTCAATGCCAGCCAACCGTCGGAACGAGTGGGAAGCCTTGTTGCGTTTGGTTGACAGGCGTGAACGGAGCAAGCGCCTGGAGGCCTATTTGGACATGGGGCATGGGGCTTGCTGGCTTCGAGATCCCAACCTGGCGCAACTGGCCGACGCAGCACTGCGGTTTTTCGACAGACAGCGGTATGAACTGGACGCGTGGGTCATCATGCCAAATCATGTTCACGTAATCTTACAGATATGGGAAACACCGTTATCGGCGCTCGTAAAGAGTTGGAAGGGATTTGTCGCGCGTGAGGGAAATAAGAAAATACGGCGTGAAGGAAGTTTCTGGGAACGGGAATATTGGGATACTTTGATTAGAAGCGAAGATCAGCGCCGAAAAGCCTTGCACTACATCGAAACCAATCCCGTCAAAGCTGGATTGGTTGGCGAGGCAAAGGTCTGGCCATGGAGCAGCGCACGGTATCGCGATGATTATGCCGTGCTGCGTCTGCCGACCCGCAATATTGAACAACAGTCGAATTTACGCGAAAAAAAGACAGAGATTTAAGAAGGCCGATATGGGGAGATTATCACCCGTATGGTGATTCGCAGGCGGTAAGCCGGTCTGGAGACCGGCTCTCCGGGGATGGCAGTCACGCTAACTACTCCACCGGCATTTTTTGGGCTGGTCACTATTGCAGAAGGAATATGTCGCTCGCCTCACCATTCATGCTGCGGGAACTTATTCCGGCGGCCTTCGTCGATTCGAATAATTTAATAGGACGCCATCCTACGCATCGATAGTACCCGCCCCTATTGTTATAAAGGAGCCGTTCACCTACTTTGAGAATCAATCAACCTTCAAGCGACTCATGCCTTCATAAAGGGGATGGTCAGTGGGAACAGAGTGGGGGGATTTCATGGGCGGGCATTGAAGCCTGGAAGTTTGGTCCAAGCCGACCTGACTCAATTGGGGCGGCAAACAAATGCAGTATCAGTCAACAGCGAACCATACTAGATGGAGGCGGTCATGAGTAACTACAGCAAATTCAGCAGAAGACAGTTCCTGAAACGGACGGCCCTTGCCGGAGCTGGCATCACGCTCCTTCCAAACATGGCCTTCCCCTACAGCCAAAGCCCGGCGGGCATTCGCAAGTTCCTTGTGGGATTGCCAGCGCTCGGGCCGGGCGGGGCAAACAATTTCGGAAACTACATTCCGGTGCTGACACCAGACACCCAAAAGCACAAAGGCACGGACTATTACGAAGTCGTGGCCAAACAGTTCACCCAGCAGTTACATCCGGACATCCCGCCGACGACCTTCTGGGGTTACGCGGATGCCAAGTCGCCCGATAGCAAGTATCTGGGCGGGATCATTGTGGCCAAACGGCGGAGACCGGTGAAGCTCAAGATGATCAACCAATTGCCGGGCCAGCACATCCTGCCGATTGATCCGACTGCGCTCGACAATACGATCGTAAACGAAGCACGTCCGGACCGCATGGCCGTCCACCTTCACGGCGGCCTGCTCCATTGGACCAGTGACGGCGGCCCATACGCATGGTATTCGAGTGCGAACAACTTTTTGCATGGCGCAAGCTATCTCAACGGGGCCGAGCCGGGTGCCGCAATCTACGATTATCCCAACGACCAGAGCTCGCGTTTCCTATGGTATCATGATCACGCGCATGGGATTACCCGGCTCAATGCGTATGCGGGCCTGGCCAGCGCCTACCTGATCACCGACGATGCTGAAGCGGACTTGGTTCGCCGCCAAATTCTGCCGAATCATGGCGGCGCGTTCCCACTCGGGATACCGCTGGTCATCCAGGATAAGACCTTCTGGGATGGCGGCGCCACCGCCACCGATCCGCTCTACAACCAAAGCGCGCCCGGAGCCGTGGCGGGCAGCCTGTGGTATCCGCACGCCTATGAAGTGCCGCCCCTGCCCTCGATGCTGTTCTCGGATCCCAACCTGAGCACGAGTGGAACGGGCCGGTGGGACAATCCAGGAATTGTCACTCCTCCGATCTCGACGGTTCCCGAATTCTTCTCGGATACCATGCTGGTCAATGGGGCTCCCTATCCGGTGCTGCCGGTCGATCGGCGGAGATACCGGTTCCGGCTACTGAACGGGTCGCAGGCGCGGTTCTTCAATCTGATGCTTTACAAGGCGGATGGTTCCGCCGACGGGATCACGCTGGCGCCGTCGCTCACCGAGGTGGACCCCAACGGAAACCCGCTTCAGATTCCCACGAACGCCTCGGGACCGAGAATGATCCAGATTGGCAATGAGTGCGGTTTTCTGTTGCAGCCGGTGGTGCTCAACGATCCGGCCGTACCGCTGGGTTTCAAGACGACCTCTCGCTTTGGAGCCAGCGACCCGACGCTGGGCAATGTCAACCGCTACAACCTGTTGCTGGCTCCGGCGGAACGGGCGGACATCATCGTCGATTTCCGCGATGTAGCGCCCGGCAGCGAGATCATTCTTTACAACGACGCGCCCGCACCGTTCCCATGCGGGGACATCCGCAACGACTATTACACCGGCCGCCCGGACCTCAGCAGCATCGGCGGGGCGCCCGCGAATCTGGCCGGCCAGGGTCCCGACACCCGGATCATCATGAAGTTCAAGGTCGGCTCGAAGACGGTGAGCGAATTGAATTTCACCAACACGTTGAACACGCTGAAACTGGCGCTTCCGATCACCTTCGCGCTGACGCAGCCGTCGATGCTGATATTCCCCAAAACTCCGGCCAAGGTGAAGACTCTGAACGAGGACTTCGATGAATTCGGACGCCTGCGTCAATTGATCGGCGCGCCGAATCCGGCGATGTTTGTTTCCACTCCGACGGAAGTGGCGGAGGACGGCGAGGTTCAGCGGTGGCAAATCTTCAACTTCACGGGGGACACGCACCCGATGCACTTCCATCTGGTCAATGTGGCCGTTCGGAAACGGGAGCAATGGGCCTTCGGGACAAATTCGTCCGGGGAAACCGTGCCGCTCTTGAATGCGCATGGAATGCCCTTCGCCATTCCGAACACGGGACGCGGACCCGACGGAAACGAGGCGGGCTGGAAAGAAACAGTGCGGATGAATCCCGGCGAGGTGGTCACTGTGGATATGAAGTTCGATCTGCCTCCAGGCAATGCGCCGTACAGTCCACGGTTGCTGGCCAGCTATGGCGTCAAGGGATACGAGTTTGTGTGGCACTGCCACATTCTCGAACACGAAGAGCATGACATGATGCACGCGATGATCGTGACACCCGCCCGGGGCCAAGGCCATCGAGATTAGAATTGATAAGACCAACGGCAGAGGACAAACCCCGGCGTCAAGACGCCGGGGTTTCTTCGATGCGGTTTTAGGGCGCATGAAACAATTTCGATTTCCGGCAATAATCGGTTTGGTTGGATTGGTTGGGATTGCGGCCTTTCTGGCTGGCACCTGGCATGGCCATCGGGACTTTGCCTTCAACGAATCCCTGGAAACCCACAAGATTCTTTACTACGTGGACCCGATGAATCCGGCCCACACGTCGGACAAGCCCGGCCTGGCGCCCTGCGGGATGAAAATGGAACCGGTGTATGCGGATGCGGCGGCGGGAGCGAATGGAACGTCCGCGCCCGCCTCCCTGCCTGCGGGAAGTGTTAGAATCACCCCTGAAAAACAACAGCTCATCGGGGTGGAAGTGGCGCGCGCTCAAAAGACCTCTGGAACGCGGGTGGTCCGGGTGCTGGGCAAGGTGGCACTGGATGAGACCTGCGTGTATCGCGTGGCGTCGGCGGTGGATGGGTGGGTTCGCAGCTCCGGTCCCATAGTATCGGGAAGCCTTGTGCAGAAGGACGAAATACTGGCCACCTACTATAACCGGGACTTCCTGACCGCGCAGCAGACCTACCTCTATGCGCTCAACACCATGGATCGGGCGAAGGATACGGAAAGCGCGGAACAAATCAAAATGACCCAGGTTCAGATCCGATCCGCCGAGGAGAATCTGGAGTTTCTGGGCATGGGCCAGCCGCAGATTCAGGAGATCGCCCGCACGCGGCAGATTGCCCGGAACATCGAGCTACGGTCCCCGGTCGCGGGCGTGGTTCTTGCTCGAAACGCCTTTCCCGGGTTGCGGTTCGACCGTGGCACGGAACTTTTCCGCGTGGGAGAGCTGAACCATGTGTGGATTGTGGCGGATGTTTTTGGCGATGAGGCGCGGGACTTGAAGCCCGGCACGGCCGCCCGTGTGAGCATCCACGGGGAAAGCGCCCCGCTGGAGGCGAAAGTCTGCAACGGGCTTCCCCAGTTTAACCCGGTGACGCGCGCCCTGCAGGTGCGTCTGGAAGTCGGGAATGCCGATTACCGGCTGCGCCCGGATATGTTTGTGGACGTGGAACTGACGGTTCCCTATTCCGAGACCATCGTGGTCAACAGGAGTGCGATCCTGGATTCGGGAATGCGCAAAACCCTGTTTGTCGAGAGCGGGCCGGGCGTTTTCGAACCGCGCGAAGTGGAACCGGGCTGGAGCCACGGGGACCAGGTCCAAATCGTGAAGGGGCTGATGCCTGATGAACGTATTGTGGTGTCAGGATATTTCCTGCTCGATTCCGAGAGCCGGATGAAATTGGCCGCTGCGGGTGTTCAATCCAGGCCGATGACCGATCCAGTCTGCGGGATGAAGGTGAACGAAGCCCGGGCAAAAACCGCACAACTGACCAGTGAGTATGAGGGAAAACGGTTTGTGTTTTGCAGCGAGAGTTGCAAAAAGCAATTCGATGAAAGCCCAGTGAAATACCAGGTGGCATCGATGTCCAAATCAGACCATAAAATGCAGGAACGTTAGGGTGTGATAAACCGCATCATTGATTTCTCGGTGCGCAACCGGTTCCTGGTTTTTCTCCTGACCGGTGTGGCCTGCATTGCGGGGTGGTGGTCCCTTCAGCATGTCAACCTGGATGCCATTCCAGATCTGGGCGACACGCAAGTGATCGTCTTCTCGCGCTGGGATCAGAGTCCCGATCTGGTGGAGGACCAGGTGACCTACCCCATTGTCACCGCGCTGCTCGGCGCGCCAAGAGTCAAGGCGGTCCGCGGCTTCTCCGACTTCGGCTATTCGTACGTCCATGTCATTTTTGAAGAAGGCACCGATCTCTATTGGGCACGGGCGCGCATACAGGAATACCTCGCCGCAGTGACGCCGCGCCTGCCCCAGGGCGTGACGACTTTGCTGGGACCGGACGCAACGGCCCTGGGCTGGGTTTATCAATACGCGCTGGTGGACGAATCTGGGACCAACTCGCTGGCCGATCTGCGCGCCTGCCAGGATTGGTACCTGAACTACCACCTCAAATCGGTGCCGGGCGTTGCCGAGGTCGCACCTGTGGGCGGCTTTGGCAAACAATACCAGGTCAACCTCGACCCCAACCGCCTCCAGGCTTACGGCATCCCCGTGCGCCGGATCGCGGATGTGCTGCGCGCCGGAAATGTGGAGACTGGCGGGCGGCTGGTCGAGTTTGGCGGCAGCGAGTACATGGTGAGAGGCCACGGCTACATCCGGTCCCTGGAAGACATCGAGGATCTCGTGCTCGAAAGCCGCAACGGCACCCCCATTCGCATTCGCGATGTGGGCCAGGTCGCCTTCGGTCCGGACCTGCGCCGGGGCGTGACCGATCTCAACGGCAGGGGCGAGGCGGTTTCCGGCATCGTCATCATGCGACAAGGCCAGAACGCGCTCGAAGTGATCGAACGGGTCAAGGCGCGGATTCGCGAGATCGAACCCGGGCTGCCCCAGGGGGTGAAGATCGTCCCGGTGTATGACCGGTCCGACCTGATTCATCGGGCCATTAGCAATCTCAAAGCCACGATGATCGAGGTCATCATCACGGTTGTTCTCATTGTCTTCATTTTCCTGTGGCATCCGCCCAGCGCGATCATCCCGGCGATCACCATTCCCATTGCCATTCTGGTCGCCTTCATCCCTTTCCGACTCATGGGAATCACCGCGAACCTCATGTCCCTGGGTGGCCTGGCCATCGCGATTGGCGCATTGGTGGATGCGGCCATTGTCGTCGTCGAGCAGGTGCATAAGGGTCTGGAGAAATGGGAGGGCGAGGGTCGCCCCGGTCATTACCAGGACGTCGTCGTCCGCGCGATCAAACAAGTGGCCGGCCCCTCATTCTTCGCCCTGCTGGTGATTGCGGTTTCGTTCCTGCCGGTGCTGACCCTCGAAGCCGAAGAGGGGCGGCTGTTCAAGCCGCTGGCCTACACCAAGTCACTGTCCATGATCATCGCCGCGCTGCTGGCCATCACCCTGGATCCCGCGCTGCGCGTCACGCTCACCCATGTCCGCAACTTCAAATTTCGCCCCCAATGGCTGAGTCGCATCGCCACGTCGCTTTTCGCCGGACGCATCCGATCCGAATCGACGCATCCCATCAGCCGCGTTTTGATTCGTCTCTACAACCCGGTGTTGACCTGGTCGCTGAACCGCAAGTGGTTCGTCATCGGAACCGCGGCGGCCTTGGTGATCATCACCGTCCCGGTATTCTTCAAGCTCGGCTCCGAATTCATGCCGCCGCTCGAGGAAGGCTCGGTCCTTTACATGCCCTCGACCATGCCCGGCATATCGATCGCGGAAGCCCAGAAGGTCCTGCAAGTCACCGACCGGATCATTCGACAATTCCCGGAGGTGGACCGCGTTCTGGGCAAGGCCGGCCGCGCTGAAACGGCCACGGATCCCGCGCCGCTCTCGATGTTGGAAACCGTCATCACCCTCAAGCCCAAAAGCGAATGGCGACGCATCCCGACCTGGTATTCGGCCTGGTCTCCCGAGTGGCTCAAGAGCGTGCTGCGGCACATCACGCCCGACCATCTTTCGCAGGAAGAGTTGATCAACCAGATGAACGCCGCGCTGCAGATTCCCGGCCTGGCCAACGGCTGGACGATGCCCATCAAGGGCCGTGTCGAGATGCTCACCACCGGTTTTCGAACCCCGTTGGGCCTGAAGATTTCCGGCTCGGACCTGGCGGTGCTGGAAGAAATCGGGACGAAAGTCGAAAACGTCCTCAAGGGAGTGCCAGGGACCCGCAGCGTGTTTGCCGAACGCGCCGGCAGCGGTTACTTCCTGGACATTGATTGGGACCGGCCCGCCCTGGCCCGCTACGGACTGACCGTTGACGAGGCCCAGGTCGCCGTGGCCAACGCCATTGGCGGTGAAAACGTGACGACCGTCGTTCATGGACATGAACGTTATCCCGTCAATGTGCGTTACCTGCGCGACTTTCGCTCCGACGTCAGCAGCATTGAACGCGTGCTCGTCGCGTCGGCCGACGGGCAGGCACAGATTCCACTTGGGCAACTCGCGCGCGTGCGTCTCACCTCCGGGCCCTCGATGATCCGCAATGAAAACGGACTGCCGACCGGTTATGTGCATCTGGATGTATCAGGCAGTGACATCAGAGGCTACATCGCCCAGGCCGATCGCGCCTTGCGCGAACAGGTGGCCCTGCCGCCCGGCTACGCGTTATTATGGAGCGGACAATTCGAGGCCATGGAGCGCGTGACAGAGCGCCTGAGGATGATCGTTCCCTGGACGTTGTTCCTGGTCCTGGCGCTGATCTATATGAACACGCGCTCTCTGGCCAAAACGGGCATCGTTCTGCTGGCGGTGCCGTTTTCCGCCGTTGGCGCCATCTGGCTCCTGTACCTCCTCGGCTATAATATGAGCATCGGGGTTTGGGTGGGGCTGATTGCCCTGATGGGCGTGGATGCGGAGACGGGAGTGTTCATGCTGATCTATCTCGACCTCGCCTGCGAACAGGCGAAGCAGCAGGGACGCTTGCGCAATCTTGTGGAATTGCAGGCCGCCATCCGCAACGGCGCGGTTCAACGGCTCCGGCCCAAGTTCATGACCGTGGCCACCATGTTCCTGGGACTGGTTCCCATCATGTGGTCCGTCGGCACCGGCGCGGATGTGATGAAGCGCATCGCCGCGCCGATGATTGGCGGCATCTTCACCTCATTCCTGCTGGAACTGTTGGTTTACCCCGGGATTTACCAGATCTGGAAATGGAATTTCGTCCTGCGCCGCGAAGCCCTCGACCGGCCCGCGGCGCGTCTGGAACAGAAACAATTCGATGGCGAGCCAGTGGCATGAGCCTGCCATGACAAATGAGGCGGCGTCGCGGGTGCATGACAGAATTCTTCGGCAAGCGAAAAAGACCTTTAAAAGGGCATGTGAGTGTATACGAAACAAATATAGCTAAAGCTTCGGGAATGGCCGGGGGGCCGATTGAGGGTCCGGCAAAAGTCAGATCTGAAAGGACGACCGCCCTCATCCCTTCCTTCTCCCCCAGGAGAAGGAGAAGTATTGCGAGCCCTGGGTTTATTGCACGGTTTGGAGGATACCACCGCGCCGGATTATATGCCCCACACCGCCGACTGGCGTTCTGGCTGGGTTCGTAAGGTTTAGGCTTTTACCAGCTTCCTGAATTTTGTCCTGCACCCCGGCGTTGCCGTCGCATTACTTCTTCGTCGCAATGTCCATGAACTGGATCACCGGGAGCCAGACTGCGAGCAGGGTCGGCAGCATGACCACGACGAGGCTACCCATCGTGGCGGCAAAAAAGGAGACCCAGGAGCGGCGCGTGTCGGCCTTCCGAATCCAGACGTAGAAACAGTAGGCCACGGCAACGATCGGCAGCACCACATAGAGCGGCTTGAGGCTGATGCAAAACTGGGTGAACGCCGGCGGGTTATCGGACACGCGAAACATGACATGCGAAGTAAGATTCAGCATGCCCCACAGGCAAAAGCAGGCAAAGGCGAAGAACGCCGCGATCAGGCCGTGAATTAGTTTGTTCATAGTTTAATTGGTTGGAACTTTCCGCAGGTGATTTGTTGTGCGCGTTGCAGGTGATGTTCCTTTATTCGAGACCGTAAAGTCAATGCGTCAATCGGTCAATCGGTGGTGGTGCCGGTTTTACGCAGGCGATAGCGGAGGATCGTGACATACTTTTCCGGATCGCTCTGGCCGTTCATCCCCGGACCGACGATATACTCCTCCTCATGGCCGCCGAAGGTCCGATACCCCTGGCGCACAATGAAATCGTTCAGGTATTTGAGCGTGGATTCCTCTTTATCATACGGCCCGACATACAGCATCTCGGCCACCAGACCGTATTGCCATTGCGTGAGCGTGACCTTCAAATCTGGATCCGCCTTGAACTGCGGAAGCGAGGTGACACTTTCAGGAACAGGCAGGGCATACATGCCAATCCAGACCGATTTCGGCCTGTCCAGATAGACCGGCCAGCGCGCGCGCGGAACGATCTGCATGGGGCCCTTGGGCGTTTCCTTGATGGAGCCGTAAATTTGAAACAACAAACCGAACGCCTTTGAACCGATGACACTCGGATCGCCCCTGGCCTCCACCACGATGACCTTCTCGTTCGGCCTGGTCGTTATTTTAGGCTCCTTGAGAGAATCGAACTGGGTCACAATGTTGGTCAGGTTGCCGGTCTGATTGGTCTCCTGCGCCATCAGGAACACAGATCCCGCCAGAAGTACCGCAGCAATGAGTATGTGTGTTGATTTCATGAAAACTCCTGTCCAGACTAATCACCACCGCGCGCCCTCGCGTCCCGTGCTCCCACCACTCGAATAGCGTGCTTCACGTAATTCGTCTCGGGGAACTCCCTCCGAAACGATACTTTGAAAGAGGATGATGAGTTTGTTGACAATCTATCGCCATAGCGTTGCTGCTCCGCAACATCCACGCGCTTGCCTTGAGCGTCAAAAATATCGACGTGGAACTGAATATCCCTCCACGGGACTGGGCTGTTATTCTTGATCGTCCCCAAAACGGCAACAGTCGTATTTGAGCCAGACCGTCCAAAGGCCATTTGGCTGTCTGTGATAACAATCTGGTCTTTATAAAGCTCGAAGTCCTTGCCCGTATCAAACATGCGGCTGACGAAAATCATCATGACAATCACCGGAAGCGTCGCAAGCGTGACGCCGAACCCAGGATGGTAGAGGACCAGGGATAGCCGGTCTTGAAAATGGTGGCAGTGGGGACATTTCCGCGCCTTCTCAGGAATCTCCATGCAACACATCTTGCAGATCTTCATGTCCGAATGCGTATTCATAAGCAGAGTAAATCGAATTTGAAATAATAACTCACTGACCGGGGCCAACCGTCGATGATGGTCGATTTATTATCGCGTTAAGGGGTTGGCTTGAGTTCGCGTGGCTGTGGGGTTTGGCCTCTGGTATGTTCGTGATGCCATCGAGGGTACGCACACTGATCGGGATTACACGGGTAAATCGAAAACCCTTATTGAGCGACCATGGTTTGCAGGGCATGAGGCTTATTCATAGCAGACCAGGCCCCGTCCGATCAAGAAACATCGCGGCTTCAAAAATACCCAGGGTGCGGGACAAATAGAACGGCGTGCAGAGGACTGCCCGCCCTACCCCAAATTGATCGGCCTATGTTCATCCTCGAGGGCGGATACTTTACGGAGGCGGCGGAGGTGACGGTCGGCCTGGCTGAATTCGGCGGCGAGAAAGGTCTGGACCAAATCCCACGCCACGGACGGCCCCACCGTGCGGCCACCCAGACACAGGAGGTTTATGTGATCGTCCTCGACGCCCTGCCTTGCCGAAAAGTGGTCTTCGATCAGACAGGCGCGAACCCCTTTGATCTTATTGGCGCACACGGAAGCCCCGACGCCGCTGCCGCAAACGGCGACACCGCGCTCCAGTTTCCCGGCCGCCACCGCCTGCGCCAGCGGGATGACGAAGTCGGGATAGTCGTCCTCAGGGGCCAGCATGTGAGCGCCGAAATCGAGGACTTCATGACCCGCCGCGCGCAGTTGGGCGGCCAGCGTTTCCTTGAGCTCAAACCCGCCATGATCGGCGGCGATTCCCATGCGCATGTGATTTAAGTTTATGGGTGCAATCGCGCGACTATGCGGTCTGCCTGAGTGCTTCGCTCTTGGACGCAATCACGGCCATCAGGTCGTTCCAGGATTTCACAAACGATTTCGCGCCGTCCTCCTGAAGCTGTGCGGCCAGCGCATCCACATCGATTCCCGCCTTTGCAAACCGGGTCAGGACTTCTTCACAATTGCCCCCATTCATCGGCATGCTGGCGCCAATCTTCCCGTGGTCGGCCAGGGCCTTTAAAGTGGCCTCGGGCATGGTGTTCACGGTGAACGGCGCGGCCAGTGCTGTGATGTAGAGGACGTCGGAGGCCTTGGGATCCTTGGTGCCGGTGCTGGCCCAGAGCAAGCGCTGAGGCCGGGCGCCGGAATTGTAGGCGCGATTCCAGCGAGGCGAGCCCAGCAAATCATGGTAGGTCTTGTAAATGCGGTTCGCGATGGTGATGCCGAGCTGGTTGGTCAATTCGGTTGGAACCTTGCCTGCCACGGCGGCGTCCCAGCGGCTGATGAAGACCGAGGCCACCGAGCAGACATGGGGATTAAGCCCGGCTGCAATGCGCCGCTCGATGCCGCGCATGTAGGCCTCCGCCGCCGCCGCGTATTGGCCGCGCGAGAACAGGAGCGTGACGTTGACGGGCACCCCGGCAAAGATGGCCTCCTCGATGGCGGGCAGGCCCTCCCTGGTGCCGGGTATCTTGATGAACAGGTTGTGGCGGTCGGCCCGCCCGGAAAGTTCCTTCGCGGCGGCAATGGTGCTGGCGGTGTCATAAGCCAGCAGGGGCGAGACCTCCAGAGACACCCAGCCGTCCATCCCATTGGTGCGGTGATGAACCGGCCGGAACAAATCCGCGGCGCGGGTCAGGTCCTCAAGGGCCAGGTCGAAGAAAATGTTCTCTGAAGTCTTGCCATCCGTGGTGCCTTTGTGGATCGCGGTGTCGTAGGAGGCGCTGTTCTTGATGGCCTGGTCGAAAATCGTCGGGTTCGAGGTCAGGCCCGTCACCGACCACTCCTCGATGTAACGCTTGAGAGTGCCGCTGTTGAGCAGGTCGCGGGTGATGTTATCCAGCCAGAGACTCTGGCCCAGATCGTGCAGAGCTTGTGTCGCTTTCATGACGTTTATTCAATTATTATTATTCGTGACAATAATCTTGTGGGGACGCCGTTTCGCCGCACCCCTCTCCTTCAATATTACAGCAAAGTCGCAAAGGTTCAAAGCGGACCAGACGCCGGCCGCCGGGCCTTTCGAAGCTCCTTCAAGCGGCGGTAGCCGACCAGCTTCTGGCGTTGCTCGTCCCAGAGCCGGAACGTGAGCGACTTGAAGCTGGCGAAAAAGGTCACGGGCTTCACCGTCTGGAACAGGGGCTCGGCCTTCTGGCATTTCTCGAGGTGGTAATTGGGAATCCTTGGACTGAGATGATGGATGTGGTGAAAGCCGATGTTCCCCGAGAACCATTGGAGGACCCTGGGCAGTTTATAGAAGGAACTCCCCTGCAAGGCCGCCTCCGCGTAATCCCATTCGTTGCGCCTCTCCCAATACACGCCCTCGAACTGGTGCTGGACATAGAACAGCCAGATTCCCGCCGAGCCGGCCACAAGCAGAATGGTCAACTGAATGATGAGGTAGGCCTCGAGACCGAAAATCCAGATCAGGCCCGCCGCCATTGCCCCAATGGCGAGATTGGTCCAATAAACCGAGTAACGCTCACGGGTCGGGGCCTTGAGATCGGGCAGACGCTGCTTCAAGACCAGCAGAAACAGCGGCGCGAGCACGAACAGCACCACGGGATTGCGCGCGAGGCGGTAGGCGAAACGTTTCCAGCGCGACGATTCCAGGTATTCCTGCACGGTCAGCGTCCAGATATCGCCCATGCCGCGGCGGTCCAGATCGCCCGAGCTGGAGTGATGGGCGGCATGCTGCCAGCGCCAATGGTAATAGGGCGTGAACGTCAGCACGCCGGTGATGGCTCCGACAATGTGATTGGCCATCTGCGATTTGAAGAACGAGCCGTGACCGCAATCGTGAAAGATGATGAAGGCGCGCACCATGAATGCCCCCGCGAGAACCGCCAGCGGAACGGTGAGCCACCAGGACACTCCCAGGCTCAGATACATCAAGACCCACAGGGCCACATACGGGATCAGTGTGTTTGCCATTTGATAGACCGCCCTTGGCACCGAGGGCCTCTGGTATTTGGCCACAATCTTCTTCCAGTCGGCAAAATCCGGCAGGGCAGCGCCCTGCGGTAAATCCATGTTCGCACTCATAACAAAATTCATCCGGCGCACGCTGGGGGCATTCACGAGCTCATGAAGCAATCTCATCCACGCCGCGCCCAAAGCTAATGCACAAACATGGCAAACTCCACCGGGAGTTTTGACGGGGACGGCAGGCTGTGGAAGGCCGGTGCGAAGGAAGCACTTCAGACATCAACGCGCCTGAGCGATGAGGCCTTTGAGTTCGTGGAGACTGTGAATATGGTGGGTTTCCGCGTCCGAAAAGGGCACGCCCGGTCGAAGCGTTTGGACGGTGCGAATGCCGAGACGGCGGCCGACGGCCAGTTCGGAATCGGGATTGTCGCCGACGATGAGCACTTCCGCGGGCTGGAGTCGATGATCGCGAAGGATGGCTTCGATGATGCCCTGCTTGCCGTGGCGCTCTGGTTCGTCGATGGCATTGACGAAAATCGCCGTGAACAGAGGAGTGATTCCCAGGGCGCGAATCTTGCTTTCCTGGAGGCGGCGAAAGCCCGAGGTGACCAGAAATCGCTTCACGGGCAGCTCCTTGAGCACGGAGATGTCGCCGTAACCGGACATCGGAGTGGTGACTTCCAGGGGGAGCAACACCTGCCAGCCCGCGTCGCGCATGGCCGGAGTGAAGCAATACTTTTGAGCCACCGCATCGAAAGGCACGCGCCACATTTCGATAAAGGCCTGCCGAAGCATGTCGGGCGTGTGGGAGCCATGATTGGCCTTCGTGATGGCGTCGAAGGCGGGTTGAAACAGGTGAACGCCCGGCTCATCAGCGGCGCTCAGGCAACTGTCCAAATCGAAAACGATTGTTGTAACCACGCCACAGTTTAATGTAACCATCCGCTCCCGTAAAGGTGGCTGAAAACCGACGCCGCGCTTCGGGCGCAGGACACGCTGCCTCTGGAACAAATGCGGTGGATCAAAGTCCCGATTGAAACCATCCCTCCAAGGTCTCGCACGTGCAAAAGTGTAAAGGTATGGTGACCCCGTCGTTGGAGAGGGTTAAAAATATGGATGCGCCCCTCGATTTGAACGCCATGCCGTCCAAAGACGGGACTCCATACAAAAGCCGCGAACTTCGCGAGACGCCGCTTGAACCCGCAGGCGAGAACGCCCGCGCTTCCGCCCGGAGCCAGCGGAGATTTAACGCGGTGGCGCTGAAAGGGATTTCCAGACACGCAGGGCCTCGGTCACGCCCCAGGCTTGGGCGTCGCAGCCGCGCTGGGCGTGGGGAGCGTCGCCATCCAGGATTTCGGGAATCTGGCCCACGCAACCTTCCAGCATCGTCTGGTCCATGCTGCCCAGGTAGGCGCGCGCGGCGGCCACCGCCTCGGGCGCATGGTCCCAGGCGGCCGCCAGGGCTTCGCAGAAGATCGGGAAGGTCCATGTCCACGCGGTGCCGTTGTGATAAGCGGGTTTGCGCCGGGTATCCTCGTCGCCCTCGTAACGTCCGAAATAAGGATTGACGGGGTCGTTGAGCAGATGACCTTCCCCGTCCCTCACAGGGAGCGGCGGGGAGACGGGCAATGGGGCCAGGGAGCGCAAGGCCCCCGGTATGACCAAATAACGACGCGCGGCCTCGACGGTTCGGCGGGCTCGTTCGCCTGTCACAATGCCCAGGCTCACGGCGATGAGGCCGTTGCCGCGGAGCGCATTGTCGGGCACGGCCTGAGCCGCGGGGACGCCGGCAGCCGCAAGGAGCACATCGGAGAACCAGCTTTTATCCTCGAGCCAGAACAATTTCTGGAACGATGCGCTGGCTTTGTCCGCAAGTGCGCCGAAGGTGGCTCCGTCCGGGAGGGAAGGCCGTTCCCGGCGGCTCCAATAACCTGCGGCCTCAAGGCGCTCCAACTGACGCAACAGGCGAATCCAGAGCGCCTGGATTTCCACGGGGTAGCCTTCGCGCGGGGTGGCCGCCGGGAAGTTGGTATCCATCCAGGTAAAATGCGGGGGACTCCAGATGAGTCCTGAAGCCGGGTCCATGCGCACGCCGTTGGATGCGCCCCGGGCATAACCGTCGGCAATCTCAAGGAGCACTTCGGCAATGGTGCGTCCCTGTTTGTCCACGGCGGTGGAATAGATGTCCATGCCCGTTTTTGACGCGACCTCCTCGCAGACGACGCCATACCAGAGCGGGGCGTCGGAGGTGTCGCGGTTCGAGGCGTCATTGCCAAAAATGGAATTGGGGAGGGTGCCGGCGGCGGCGAACCGGCCAAAGACCACCAGCAGCGCCACCACTTCCTGGTCCAAGCCGGCCGCAAGGGCGCCACGGGCGCAGATGAGCGAGTCGCGTCCCCAGTCCAAAAACCAGGGATAGCCGGCGATGACGGTCTTGCCGGCGTCCCGATCGACGATGAAGGCCTGCAGGGCGCGTGTGAGTTGACGGCCAAAGGGATCCAGATCGTTCAAGGCGGCGCGTTCCACAGCCCGTTGGTTTGCCTGCACGCGGCGGGTCTCAAAGTCCGCAATTTGAGAAGGGGCGGGCCATTGCGCTTCGGCGCTGACGGCCAAGATGAAAGCGCCGCCCCTGCTCATGGGAAGCTCAAACCAACCCGGGCTATAGGCATCGCCTGAGCCTGGCTGGCCCCTGCTTTGTTCCACGGGATGGGAAATTTGACTACACCACTCGGCCTCGTGGTGATAGCGACCGCCATCCGCCCAGACGCGCAAAGACCGGTCCGAGGCCGGGGTGAACTCGAAGCCGACGCGCTCTTCAAGCGGGCGGGAGTGGCTCATGAAATGAAAATCGGCGGCCGGATTGCGATGCGTTTCCGAATGGTAACTTCGGTCCTCGATATCGACGCGCACGATCAAACGCACCGGGCATTCATCGGGCAATTCGCGTCCGATCGCGGAACCATGCGGAGGACGCACGAAGCGGAGCACGGTGGTGTTGGCGTGGTCCAGCATGTCGGCGATCAAATGGATTTCGACGCGGCGGCCATCCCCCGCGCTGGCCTGAAACCGCCAGACTGCGGGCGGACCCGGATCGAAGCCGGCGAGATTCTGAGCGTCCAGGGGTGATTGAAAACCATCGGCGAGAATCCAGACGCGGACCCGTTTGGCGAAGACATGGCGGTCCACGGGAACGGTGGGGTGCAAATTGGCGGCCAGGAGACAGTCGTATTTGGAATTGACGCGGCCCAGGTCCAGACAAAGGCGGGCCATGCCCCCGCGGCCATTGGTCAGGAGGGCGGTCCGGGACGCGAGGGATTCCCGGGAGAGAAAACGCTCCACCGGGCCGGTGGCCGCAGCTTCAAACGGCCAGACGGGCGCCGCGGCCAGGAAACGGATTTTTGCCCTGGCCACGGCGTCTCCCGCGGCGTGGCGCTCGACGACGAGGAGGGTGTCATGGTCGAATAGATTGGGCGGCACGGCGGACACATGGACATCGCCGATGCGAAACGAAAAGAGGTGCCGGATTTCCTCGCGGCTGGCACTGCGGACCGTGGCTTGAAAAGGCCCGGAATCGCGAATGAGAAGCCAGTGATCCGGCGGCACGAGCGTGACGCGCCGTTGATCCGGCCATTCCCACACGACCACGCGGGGGTAAACGTCGCGGGCCAGCGCGGCCTCAAGAGCGGATCCAAAGTTTTCGGAAACGGCCGACGCCTCCAGCACGGACAGCGAGGCCAGGAACTTCTCGGGGCCCGCCTTCACCAAAAAGCCGGCCAGGGAACGCCATGAAAAGGTTCCGATGTTTTCGGCGGGCAGGTATCGGCAAATCGCCTGCAATGCGCGGGCCGCCTGCGCGCGAGCCATCCGGTAGGCGTCGCCCACCGCCGGATCGGGCATTGGAGCGTCCGCGAGACAATGGCAGGCGCCGGGCCGCAGAGTGAAGCGGACCATGCGCTCGGAGCGCGATTCCATGGGCGGCAGAGGCTGGCCCAGCAAATCAAACAAGGGGCGCTCGAGGATCGGGCAGCCGTCGATCTTCACGATGGCCTCCCCCGACTCCGTGACATTGGTGTTCACCAGCACGAGCACCAGCGCGCCGCCTTCCGCCGCTTCGCGGCGCAGCACATAAACCGGGGCCGCATCCCCGCTGAGCCGGGTCAGCCGGGCGCCATCGAAGAAACAGGGATGGCCCGCAAGGAGCCGGTTGAGCGTGGCCAGTTCGCCGACGATGTTCTGCGCGCTGTTCCATGACATGCCGCTGCAGAGGTGGACATCCACCTTCTCCGCAGCCAGCCATTCCACGCCGCAGGTGAATCCATACCCGCCGCTGACACTGGTCAGGGCGCAGAGGCGGTTGCGCAGCAGCGACCAGGCGCGGCCCAGGGGTTGCGCCGCGAGGCGCGGATTGTCGTGGGTCTCGCTGTAATGGACATAGCACCCGACGCGTTCCGCCTGGCGGAGGCTGTAGTCCAGATACGCGGCCACATCCCGGCCCTGATAATTCTGGAAGAGTTCCGAATAGGCCCATTGCATGCCGCCCTCGGTCAGGAGGGTCTCGGTGGCCTCCCAGGAGCCGCCCAAGCCCTCGAGCAAAAAGATGGTTTCGGGGAATTCCTGCCGCACCCGCGCAATGATGAACTGCCAGGCCGCCGTGGGAACCTTGTATCCGGCATCGCAACGGAAACCATCCACGCCGCGACGGCACCAGACCAGAAAGACCCCGGCCAGTTGGTCCCACAAATCGGGGGTGCGATGGGCCAATTCGACGAGATCCTCCCAGACGGTGCCCCAGGCGCCGGGGCTTTCAAAGTCGCCCCTGTCATTTTTCAAAAACCATTCGGGATGCGTGTTGAGCAGGGTCGAACCCCAGCCTGTGTGGTTGATGGCCAGGTCCAGAAAGAGGCGGCCGCCGTGTCCATGGACCGCGCGGGCGAGTTCCCGAAACTGGTCCACAGCTGTGGTCTTGCGGTCGAATTCAACGAGCGCGGGATCGATCGCGGTAAAGTCCAGGCTGGCGTAGGGGCTTCCGAACCGGCCAAAACGGGCGTAGGTCGTGGGCGTGGGATTGATGGGGAGCAGATGCAGGATGCGGCAGCCGAGCGTGCCAAAAATATGGGGAGTCTGAGCCGCCAGATCGCGCAGCGTTCCGGAGGGGGGGATCAGGGTGAAACCGGCGGCGTCAAATTTTCGATATTCGTCTTCGCGTCTGGCGTCGAAAGTGGCGGACAGGCTTTTGGATGCGCCAAACATGCGGGTGAACGCGCAATAAAGGGTGTTCCCGGTGCGGCAATCGTTGGGATGCACGCTGACTCCGACGTCCGCGCCATGGGGCCAATATTGACGGCCGGTCGCATCGACGACATAGGCCTTGGCCTTGAAATAGCCGACCTCCACCACGGGAAATTCCGCGAACCATTCGTCCGCGCCCGCCTTCAACGGGATGTCCCGCCAGGAGGCTCCGGCCAGCGGCAGGCCGCCGGCGTGGGCCTTGACGATTTCCTCGCGTTGCGCGCCCGCACGGCCCAGGTTGGTGCGCAGAAAGGCGCGGCAACCCTCGGGCAGCGGCTGCGGCCGCGCCGGTTTCAGGCCGAAACGCAGCGTATCGCCCACAAACCGAAGCAGCCGCGCGCCCGTCGCGGGCGTCATCACCAGTTCATCCATAATCAGTGTCAACCGTTACAACGCTGTCTTTAAACCGGAGACTTAACGACTTCTGTCAGGATACGGCGGAGGAGGCGCCAGGCGCGGGGGATGGGCCTGAATCTGCTCGAGCACCACCTGCACCGCCTTGTCCAACTGCGCGTCGACCCCCTCGAACTCGCGGGCCGGATCGTTCTCGACCACGATGTCCGGGTCCACGCCGTGACCTTCCATGATCCATTCTTTGCCCTCGATATCGTATCGCGAAAACTCAGGTTTGTTCAGGAACCCGCCGTCCAGCAAGGGCAGCGAGCCGCGAATGCCCACGACACCGCCCCAGGAGCGTTTACCGATGAGCGGCCCCATTTTGTAGGTGCGGAACCGATACGGAAAGATGTCGCCATCCGAGGCGGAGAATTCATCGAGCAGGCAGGCCTTGGGCCCGTACTGCATGGCATCCGGATTGGCGTGCGGAATCGAATTGCGCGCGATCGTGATCATGGCCAGTTCGCGATGCAGCCGCTCGATGATCTGAGGGGAAACGTTCCCACCGCCATTGCCACGGACGTCCACGATCAATCCCTCCCGGCGCAACTGCGGATAATAATACTTCACAAACTCGTTCATGCCTTCCACACCCATGTCGGGAATGTGAACATAACCGATCTTGCCGTGGCTCGCCTTCGTGACTTTCGCGATATTCTCCTGCACCCAGGTGTAATAGTAAAGCGGGCGCTCATCGCCAATGGGCAGGACCACGGTTTCATGGCCGCCCTCGGACGACGGCTTGGCATTGATTTGCAGGCGCACCTGGCGTCCCACCTTACCGACCAGCGCCTCGTAAATGTCCGCAATGCGGTCGGCCGGCACGCCGTTGACCGCGGTGATGTAATCGCCCTCGGCGGCTTCCACGCCGATCTCCGTCAATGGCGAGCGGACGCCCGGCTCCCAGTTCTGGCCCTTCAGTATTTTTACGATGCGGAAATATTTCGAGGCCGGATCCTTCACGATCTGCGCGCCCAGCAACCCGGTCTTGATCCGCTCCGGTTTGGGATAGTCCCCGCCGCCGACGTAGGTGTGGCCGATGTTCAGCTCCCCGATCATTTCACCGATGATATAGGTCAAATCCGCGCGGTGCTGAACCGAGGACACCAGGGGCTCGTAGCGCGCGCGCATCGCCGCCCAATCCACTCCGCGCATGTGGGGATCGAAGAGAAAGTCGCGCATCTGCCGCCAGCACTCGGCGAAGATTTGATGCCACTCCGCCTGACGATCGAGCTGGATCTCCAGATCGCCGAGGTTGAGTTTGTCCTTCATCTCGATCCGGCCCGTGGGGGTGTCCATGATGGCATAAGCGTTCTCGATATTGACTAGCATCTTTTTGTGGTCAGCGGAAATGGCATAGCCGCCCACTTCGCCCAATTCGGTTTCCTTCTGTTTCTCCAGGTCGTAGAAAAGGAGTTTCGCCTTGTCCTCTTTTCTGCCGTGGCGCATGTAGTAAACTTTGTTCTCCAGCGCGGTGATTCCCGAGTAATCCGAACTGCCGATCGGCAACGCCGCAATGCGCTCGACGATCCCCTCCAAATCCACTTTGACGGTCACAACGGGCTTGTCGGCCTTGTCTTCCTTCTTGATATCCTTCTTCTCATCCTTGGCCGCCTCGTCGGTTGTCTTTGCGTCTGGTTTTGCGTCCGCCTTGGCATCGGTCTTGGAAGCTGTGGCGATTTTGACCTCGTCACTTCTAGGCTCGAATGGGGACTTCACATCCTTCGCGAGGGTCACAAAGTAAATCCGACCCATGTCAAAGTAGGCGTAGTTGAACTCGATCTCGCTGGAGGCGGGTTCGAAGCTGCGCTTGGATTCGAAAAACAGGTATTTGCCATCCGCGCTGAAGGCCGGATCCGAGATTGAAAACCAGCCGTCGGTCACGGGCGTGATCAGAGTGGAAGCCACGGAATAGAGTTGAAGCGTCGCATGACTTTCCACCTCCGGTTTGACAAAGGCAATCCACAAGGAATCGGGCGACCAGACATACTGAGTGATTTCCCACACATCCGAACGCGTCACTTCCGTCACCTGGCGCGTCTGCACATCCACATAGTGGAGCTTCTGCTCGCGGTCGGACCAGAGGATCTTCCGGCTGTTGGGCGACCACTCCGGATGATACTTGTAAACATGGCCATCATGGGTGAGTTGCAGCGGTTCGCCGCTGCCGTCCTGCGGCCGGATGTAAATCTCATCCTCACCGGTGGCGTCGGAGATATACGCTATGGTGCGTCCGTCCGGCGACCACTGCGCGTCGCGCTCATGCACGCCCGGCGTGGCGGTCAGGTTGCGCGTGTTGCCATATTTGGCGGGAACCGTGAAGACATCCCCACGCGCGCCGAACAAGGCCCGGTTGCCGTCCGGCGAGACATCGAAGGAACTGACGTGCTTCGAGACGTCCAGACGTTTGTTGCGGCCCGACACCAGATCCTCCTGAATGCGGATGGACACCTTTTCCGGCGCGGTGTCGTTGTTCAAATCCAGCCGGTAGATGTAACCGCCGTTTTCAAAAACAATCGCCTCGTCGCCCAGCGACGGGAATTTGACATCGTAATCCTCGAAATGGGTTAATTGCCGGGTCTCCTGCGTGTCGAGGTTGAAGGCGTAGAGGTTGAAACGCTTGAGGGCGTCACGGTCCGAATTGAAATAGACCGTGTTGCCGTGCCACATGGGGAAAACGTCATGGGCCGGATTCTGGGTGATGTTGGTGGTCTGGCCGCTGGCAAAATCGTAGATCCAGATGTCGTCGGCCTGACCGCCGCGATAGCGTTTCCAGGTGCGGAATTCACGGAAGACCCGGTTGTAGGCCATCTTTTTGCCATCGGGCGAGAAAGAGCACCAGGCGCCGCGCGACAAGGGCAATTGAACGGACATTCCCCCCTCCACCGGAACGCTGTAGAGCTGTCCGAGCCAGTCGTTGAGCGAGGCGCGACGCGTGCGATACACCACATGGCCGTCGTCCCGCCAGCCCATCACGACATTGTTGGGCCCCATGCGATCCGAGACATCGTCGCGGCCCAGCGTGGCGGTGTAGGTCAGGCGTTTGGGGACGCCGCCCTCCGCGGGCATCAGGTAAACCTCGGTGTTCCCGTCATATTGCGCGGTAAAGGCAAGCTGGCGCCCATCCGGCGAGAACCTGGGGAACATTTCGTAGCCGACATCGCTGGTCAAACGCCGGGCCACGCCGCCCTTGGAGGGCACCGTATAGAGATCGCCCGCGTAGGAAAAAACGATTTGATCGCCGTGAATGGCCGGAAACCTCAGCAGCCGGGCCTCGTCCCCTGCTCCCGAAGCCAGACCCGTAAACAGGCACACCACAAAAGCCGCATAAAAGAGGCGCAATGATCGCATGGGCTTTTTATAACCCACGCATTCACACCTTTCAACCCAAGAGCCGGGTTAATAATGGGGCGGGATTCTGCAGCGCAAGCCTCACCCTGGGGGCCAGGCCATGGGGCGCCCGCCCAGGATGTGGCAATGCAGATGCGGCACGGCCTCCCCGCCATCGCGCCCATTATTAAACACGAGGCGATACCCGGATTCCTCCAACCCCAGTTTGCGCGCCACCTCGGCAGCCTTGAGCATCAGGTGGCCCAGAACGGCATGGTCGGCCGACATGGCCTCCGCAATGCGCGGGATTGGCTTTTTGGGAACGATGAGCACATGCACCGGCGCCTGCGGCTTGATGTCCCTGAATGCGAACACGGAATCATCCTCATACACCACATCGGCGGGAATCTCGCGCGCGATGAGTTTTTCAAACAAGGTTTTGCTCATAATCGAATCCCACTATCGGCAATTGCGCGGGCCAAATCAAGAACGGGGGCAGACAAGCGACATGGGAGACACAATTCATGGATGACGGGATGGGGACCCGCTGGTAGAATGATATTCAAGAAAACGGTTTTGAGATATGACGATACCCGAAATCCTTAAGGAACTGGAGCTTCACAGGGGCCGTTTCCCCCTGGAGGCCATGCAGGCGGCCATCGAGCAACAGGAGGCCATCACGCCGGAGTTGCTGCATGTGCTGGAGATGGTGGCCGGGGATCCTGCCGCGTGGGCCCGCCGCACGGATTGCATGCTCCATGAATATGCGCTTTTTCTACTGGCGCAATTCCGCGAGAAGCGGGCCTATCCGTTGATGGAAAAACTCTTCAGCGCGCCTGAGGACACGTTGTATGATCTGTTCGGCGACACGGTGACCGAATCGCTGGGTCAGATACTCGGATCCGTTTATAATGGCGATCCGACTCTTTTGGAGCGACTGATTGAGGACAAGAAGGTGGACGAGTTCGTTCGCAACTCGGCCATCGAGGCCTTCCTGGTGCTGGAGCACACCGGACAGATGCCTCGCGCGCAGGTGGTCGGCTATTTTAAGAGTCTGTTCGATGGCCGTCTCCCTCATGACGGTTCGTATGCATGGTGCGGGCTGGTTGATGCCGTGGTGAATATGCCCGCGCCGGAATTGGTGGAGGATGTGCGGCTAGCCTTCAGCAGAGGCCTGATCGATCCCTGTTATATTGAGCTGGAAAATTTTGAGGAGGATCTTCTCGAATATAATCTGGCAGACAGCGACAAATACTGCGTCATCACCGATGCCATTGGCGAAATGGAGTGGTGGGCGTCCTTTCATCCTGAGGACGAGGAGCCGGACGGTTTCCAGGATCAGGAAGCCCGACTACGAGCGGTGCCTCATCCGGTTCTACCATCAATGGAGCACAATTTCCGCCCTCGCGAACCGATTGATGAGGAGCCCCAATACGACCTCTCGGTCCCGTTTGTGCGGGAGCCCAAAATCGGCCGCAACGAACCTTGTCCCTGCGGCAGCGGCCTGAAATACAAGAAGTGTTGCGGGCAATGAGTCTGGGGGGAAACTCCGGGCGGCTCGTTCTGCCAGCCTTAAGAATGGTCGTTCCGACAAACCAGTGCCCGGATCATTGAGGGGCTACTGCGATTACAAGTCTTTCCTCATTAACTCCCGACATCAAATCGCAGGAGACAATCTGTGAATTGACGTTCGGATATTTTTTGCGCTTCTCCCGCATCAAAGATTCGAGCATTCGTTTTTTCTTCTGGCAGTCTTCATCCGTGGCTTCGGGATTCCACTTGCGGTATTCGGTCATGTAGATGTCCAGTTGCGCCTTGCCGGTTTTTTCCGGAGCGCATGCGTAATTCCAACAGGTGCAAGCGAGTTTAAGACGGCACTGTCGTTCTTCCAAAGAAGCCCCCTGGCCGATGTAGTCCCCGGCTAAATCCACGACCATTTCCGAAATCTTTTGGCGTTTCATAGAGTCAATGATACGGCTGCTAATTTGGTGAGGACCGGAAAGAATTCAAGGATTATGGGGGGATGCGAGGGCGAGTTTGGGGGCAATGCCCTGCCCTGCATGGACGCAAACTGCTCTCCATAAGCAGCATATGGATTTAACAAAATAACATTTTGGCAGGTTATTTGGGCGCTTTTTCGCGCTTTTTGCATGAATTTTACGCGGTTTTTACAAATGGCGGGACGCGGAGTGTCTGTTTCAGAACATTGACTCCGCCTTTGGGGCACAGGGGTGCAAGAGTTATTCACCGGGCGGCAGGCTAGGGATTCGGGCATTTCAACGAAATTGAGGCCCGAATTTGTGGATATTTCGGCATAAAACAAAGGCAAAATCCTCCTGTGAATAACTGGTGAACAAGAATTTGAAGGTTGTCCTATGCAGAAGACTTTGGATGCTCTAAAACATGACGACATTAAACCGGGCTGCGATGGCTGCCGGAGTGGATGATGGAAAGCAGCTCGGTAAGACAACCCTGGGCTTTACTCAAACAGTTTATAATCAAAAGGTTGCGTTATGCGCTTTTTTGTTATTTTTTTCCATTGAGGCCCTGTGTTTTTTGTGGTGAGGTTCTCGACGCCGTCCGGCGGTGGAGAGCCACACAAAAAGCGGCGTAACCAAACCGTCACAAAGCCGCGTGAATAATTTGCTCCAGCGAGGGGCGGAGAATTGAATATGCAAACATCAGTTGAAGGCATTTGGGGGAAGGCGCAAGAGCGCCTGCGCACCATGCTAAACACTGATCTTTATAATCTGTGGTTTGCCCCACTGCGAGCCGTCAACCAGGTCGCCGACGTCGTCACTCTGGAAGTGGCCAACGATTTTTGCGAGGTCTGGCTCAAGGACAACTATCTGGATTTGCTCCAGAACGTCCTTTCGCACGAATCCGGCCAACAGATCAAGGTTGATTTCCACATTGCGGCGACCGCTCCAGCGGCTTCATTGCCCGCACCCGAGGTTCAGCCCAAAAAGGCCAAAAGCGGCGGTGCAACGCTGGATTACAGCTCCCCGGCAGACCTGGGATTCAATCCCAAATACACTTTTGACACGTTTGTCGTGGGCAGCACCAACAGTTTCTCCCATGCGGCGGCCATGGCCGTGGCACAATCTCCCGGCAAATCCTATAACCCGCTTTTCTTGTATGCCGGTGTGGGTCTGGGAAAAACGCATCTGCTCCATGCCATTGGCCAGCAACTGCTAAGCCAGAAAAAGGGCGCGCGCGTCGCCTATTTGTCCTCCGAGAAATTCACCAACGAATACATCGACGCCATTCAAAACAGCCAGTTGGTCAAGTTCCGCAAGAAATACCGCCAGACCGACCTGCTGTTGATCGATGACATTCAATTCCTCGCGGGCAAGGAACGCATTCAGGAGGAGTTTTTCCATACGTTCAACGCCTTGCACGAGAGCCACAAGCAAATCGTGCTCACCTGCGACCGTCCTCCGGCCGAGATGCAGAACCTGGAGCAGCGGCTCATGTCCCGCCTCGAATGGGGTCTGGTGGCCGATCTCCAGCCGCCGGATGTCGAGACCCGCGTGGCCATTCTCCTGAAAAAAGAGGCCATGATCGGCGTTCATTTGCCGAGCGAAGTCATTCATTTTATCGCGGACCGGATTCGCACGAATATCCGTCGCCTCGAGGGCGCCCTGATCCGCCTGACCTCGTACATCACGTTGACGAATAAGAAACCGACGCTCGAACTGGCGGAAGAACTTCTGCGGGAATTACTTCACGAGGAAGGGCGCTTTACCATCAACATCACCATCATCCAAAAACGGGTGGCCGAGCATTTCGATATTCGCATGACCGACATGGTCAGCAAACGCAGGCCCGAAAACATCGCGTTTCCCCGTCAAATCGCCATGTTTCTCTCCCGGCAAATGACCGAAAATTCGCTGAGTGCGATCGGCGAGGCGTTCGGTGGCCGCGATCACGGGACGGTGCTGCACGCCTGCAAGCTGGTCAAAGATCGCATGGAAGTGGATGAAAGCGTGCGCCAGGCAGTCAATTACCTGGAAAAGCAACTGGCCCGCTGATTTTTCTCCAGAGCCGGAGGGATCTTGGGCTTCCCATTCCAGCTCTGTTTTTTCCTGTTTCCCGGGACGGGGAAAAACCGGCGCTTCCGGGCGCGGCACAGGATTCAGGAAGATGGATGATGCCGGCCCTGCAGATGCCTTCGGCAAACATTTTATGCACGTATTGAATCAGGTCGTTTTACTACTCGTTGGCGCGCTGATCGGATGTTCAACGGGCCTCAGCCATGCGGAGACACCGGCCGTTGTCACCGCCCCGGCGCCCGCGGGCGAGCCCCTCCCCACCGATTACGAAGTCTCCGCGATGGGCCGGAACGTGGCTGTTTATGGAGCCCGCGTGCTCGACCCGCCTTTTGCCAACAAGGGAATGGATTACGGCGGCCCCTATTCGTTTGCCAACTTTGACATGACTGGGAAAGTCACCGTCCGCATCACCTCGAAACGTTCCTTAAACCAGGCTGTGGTGCGCCCATCGACTGCTGTGGCAAAGGTCGTTCATGAAGACGACCACACGTTGGTTCTGACCTTCGACAAACCGGCCAAAGTCAGTGTGGAACCGGATGGCAAGAAGGGGCCGCTTTTGCTTTTTGCCAATCCAATGGAAGAAAACAAGCCCGCAACGAATGCCCCGGGTGTGGTTTATTTTGGACCCGGCATCCACAAGCCGACGCGCATTGAGTTGACGAATGATCAGACACTTTACATCGCCGCGGGCGCGGTCGTCAAAGGCGCTGTCATCGCCCATGGAAACAACATTCGGATCACGGGCCGCGGAATTCTGGATGGCTCGGATTGGGAATGGACCAAGGGCCCCAACGGCAACCTGGTGGATATTCGCGGCACCAATGTCGAGGTGTCCGGCATCACCATGCGCGGGGCCTACGGGTGGACCATTGTTCCCCGGGACAGCTCGCATGTGGTGGTGCGTGACGTCAAACTCTGCGGGTCGCGGGTGCAAAACGACGATGGCATTGATCCCTGCAACTCGCAGGATGTCCTCGTCTCCAACTGCTTCTTTCGCACGGACGATGACTGCGTTGCATTGAAAGGACTCGAAAAGACCGGTCCCAACAGCAATGTGGAACAGATCACGGTTGAAAACTCCGTGCTTTGGTGCGACCGGGCAAGGATATTCCTGCTGGGCCACGAAAGCCGCGCGGCGTTCATGCGGCAGATTGAAATCCGGAATGTGGACATCATTCATTTCACCATGACCTGTTTTCTCTTTGAGCCGGGGGAGGACATGCACCTTGAACAGGTCCGCGTGCAGGACGTCCGGCTGCATGGCGAGGGCCAGCACGAGTTCATCCGGCTCAAACCGACCATCAACCAATACATGCGCACCCAAACGCCGGGTTTTGTGAGTAATGTGGTTTTCAAGAATGTATCGATCTCGGGCGGTTCCGGCGACTACCTTGTCCAACTGGAGGGAGCAACCCCGGAGCACAATGTTCAGAATGTCACCTTTGATAACGTCGTCATCCTGGACCAGCCTTTGACAAGGGAATCTCCCCGCATGCAAATCGGCAAGCACGTCAAAGACCTGCATTTTGGGCCGGAAAAACCGTAACACGGCATTATGCAAAAGGACGCATTCAAGAACGAATGCGCCCTCGCAAATTGACTGCGCTCCCCATGGTGGCCGTGCGCAAGCACCTCAACGCTTTCTTGCGCCACATCGCATCAAAGGACATTTCGCCCTCTTCCAGCTCCCTCACCGCAGCCGCTTTAAACCCGAAATCCGAAATAGGAACGGCCCATCTGACGCAATCATTTGGCCATCCATGGTTTGAAACCGGCTGTGGAGTATTGATTTAGTAGAGTAGGCGAAATGGACGGATTGAATGGCCGTGGCCAATGACCGTCGCATTTCGCCCCTCATCGAACCGGACAGGCGGTTTTCCCGCATCCGGCTCTCCGGGGATCATACGTTGCATCGCTTCGACGTCATCGTTTCCATGCCGCATATTCCGGCATTTGGTATAAACCATAACGCTCATAGAGATCCTCCTTGGGGTATGTGGACCATTGCGCCCGACTACATCCGTGTTTGCGCCACAACCATCGTTGTAACTTGCTGCTGACGTATTCGTTCATCTGGCCCATCACCTTGGTGCTGTTCCCGTAGTGAAAGTAACCCTTCCAACCTTTGAGTTTCTTGTTGAGCTCGGGAATCACCTCTCCGATATCACGCCATAGCGTGCTTCGGTTGAGTTTCTCCCGAATCCCGTCTCGAAACTTCTTCTGGCTCTTGGGATGGGGTTCCACATGCGGATATTTCCATTTCCCCTTCCCCTGTCGCATTGTTAGCGCGAATCCCAAGAATTTGATGCCATCCTGGCGGAGGTCCACCAAGCGGGTCTTCTTCTCGTTGAGCACTAACTCGCGTTGCTTCAGCCATCGTTCCAGTCGTTCCATCAGTTCCCGTCCCTGCCCCGGCTGTCCGAGTATCACGAAATCATCCGCGTATCTCACCATCACGGGTTTGAGTTCGCAGCGTTCGTTGACTTCCCAATCCAACTGGTTGAGGTATGCATTGGCTAAAATCGGCGATACAACCCCGCCTTGCGGAGTCCCCCGTCGATTCTGACCTTGCCCCCCCTTTGTCCCGCCTTTCCCTGTGTCGCTTTGCGGTTCATTCACGGGCGCGCGCAGCCATCCTGCGATCAGCTTGAGAATTGTTCCATCGCTGACCCGCTTGGCCACTATGCGCAACAAACGCCTGTGGGGAATGCTGTCAAAATACCCGCTTAAGTCCGCGTCTATAACTTCGACGCGTCCTGTCAGCGTAGCCTTCTTGATCGCCTCCATTGCTTGGTGGGCATTGCGTTTGGGATGATAGGCGTAACTGTTCGGATGACTATCGGCTTCCAGAATCGGCAGCAATACAATCACCACCGCTGTCTGCACCACCCGGTCTTTCACTGTCGGGATGCCCAGGGGTCGCAGCTTCCCGTCTCCTTTTGGTATATACACACGCTTCACCGGGCTTGGCCGATACTTCTTCGTGCGTAACTCCTCCAGCAGTTGGTTCCGCCATTGGTCCCAGGCTTCGTCGCTGGCAAGATAGACGTCGCATGTCTGCCCGTCGATCCCAGCCGCGCCATTGTTGTGCGCCACGGAGGCCATTGCCGTTTCCAGCACGTCCTTCCGCAGCAGTTCTCCGTAGAGGCTGTAAAACCGATACTTCGGCTCAGCCTTGGCTTTGCAATATAGCGCTCGCTGCAGCTTTTGAACTTTTATCGGGGTTGTTATCCGTTGAAAAAGTGTTTCCACTCCCTCAAGGCCATCTCCCTGTCCCTCGCTGTTTTGATTCGCTTCGATCCAAGTGCCTTCCCTTGGCTCCGCCGGGGTTTTGGTCGCCCCAGCTTCTTCGCTACTATGGAAGACTCCGACTTCTCTGGCTGCCCGTGCGGCCTCGGAGGGTGTTCCTCCTTGCACCGGCGGTTGAGGCTTTATCGCCCCGCCTCCAGAGATCTCCCAGCTTACCTTGGTTTCCCTTCCTGTCGTGTCGCCCTCGCTGACTCCGCCGGAATCAACAGCGCCCATTTGACGATTTGATGACGCCGCGTTTCTGCCTTCGCCGTTCGGGTAGCGGCTCGGCTTACCGGTTATTTCGGTTTCGGAGCTCATTTGATGAGGTTTACTTTCGTTACGACCCGACAGTTCTTTCAGCGTCCCGCTTGTGGTTCGGCCTCACGGCCTCGTCCCGGACGCTGCATTTCGGTCGTGAACCGTCTAATTCGACCGGCGGGACTTTCACCCACGAGGCTACCAATTTCACTGGCGCACACCCGAACTCCGAAGTTAGGTCGGTTTTTTTAGGGAACCGCTAACCCCTCCGGTCATATTCCGCCCCCTCCGAAAGCTTGCCGGGCTTCCGGTGGCACCAACTTCGGCGACGCGCTTTTCAACCAGTTCAACGTGGTTTCTATCAACGGCTTGTGTTTAGCCAGTCCACCCCAGGCCGCCGAGAGCCTCACCACCACATCACGCCCCATCGTTCCCAAGAGGGCTCCCGCCAGAAAAACCGTCGTCCGCAATGTTCCTGGCTGGCGGTATGGCTGGGTTGGAGTGGTCTGATGCTGGTAAAGACTCAGCAGGTTGAATGTGAAGAGCACCGCCAGAAACGCCGACTCGGTGGCGAAAAACGATTTCAGGCAAAAACCGTTGGCAGCCAGATCATTCTTCAGCTCCTCGATCCGCTGCTCGATGGTGGCCCTTCCGTTGTAGTCCCTCCACAGTTCCAGCGCGCCTTCACTTCGGTTGGTGACGCACACTCGAAAGGTGTAACCGGGCACATCAATGAGCTTGCGACCCAGAGCCTCCTTGTCTTCCCTGATCCGCTCCCGCAGCACCACGAATCGCCGGGCAGTGGACCAGCCAAAGAGTTGGGCTCTAAACTCCCCCACGGCATGATTTTCATCGATGGCTTTCCAGTTCTGGATTCCCACGCAATGGTATTTGATCGTGGAGGTCATGCGCGCCACCACAATGTAGGTTAATTTGCGCATTTCCAAAAACGTCACTAACGCCTCATCGAAGAACCCGCTGTCGGCACGCACGCACCGAATCCACGTTCCCTCGGGCAACAGGGCCAATGCCTCCTGCAAAAACGGCACCACCCCGCGCGCGGCTCCGGTGTTGCCGCTGCGCAACCATCCATGCAGGATAAACGGCGCTTCGGCCAGCACCGCCAGGAGCGGATGATGGCTCTTGCGCCCCTTGCGGCGTGGATTGTACCCCTTGGCAGCCCCCTCCTGCGAACCCTCCCGGCAGAACACGGTCGAATCCAGATCCAACGAGAAGCCTGCCTTGGGGCAGGCCAGCAGATTGAGCAGCCATCGCCAGAGCGGTCGCCAGAACGCTTCGATGTGGCCCTGGCCAAAGTGCAGGAAGAAGTTGCGGATGGTGTCATCGCCCGGGAAACGTTCCATCCCCAGCATGGCGTGCAGAACATGATCGGCACGCAGCCACTGACAGTGGGCAAAGCGGCGTGCTCCCGCCACCACAGATACGATAAAACTGGTCAGCGTATGGGCTAGAGGAATGGCATTAGGTGAAGTGGGCGCGGCAAACGGCAAGCACCGCTGCACCGCCTGCGCATAGCCGATCTGACCCAAAAAGGTTATGAATGAAGCCAGACCGCCGAAGGGGGTTATGGCCTTGGGAGTCTCATCCAGATAGAGCTTGGCTTGGCCGAAAAGAGCGCTAATTTCGACTGGGGTCGTTTTGTGCGAGTCTGAAGCGGGCTTGTTTAGCATCAAACCCTATTGCCTCAGAAGGTTGCGCATTGCGACCTCTTTTTCTATCTCGGAGTTCGGGTTTAATACACCCTCGCCGATTGCAAATCATGGCTGCCTCAAAGCATTGCATCATCTTGACCATTCGTATTTCGGATTTCGGGTTAAACGAATCACTGGACCTTATTCCCACCCTTCTGACACCGTTTATTGTCTCATCTGTGACAACCTGTTTCAGGACGGGACTTTTTTCCCCGCCTCCTTTTTTGTCGCAAACCGCGGCGAACCCCTTAAATTGATCGCCAGAAACAAGCCCGTAAATGAAATGCGATCGAAAGCAATGTCTATGACGCCCCTCGAAAAAAGCGCCCCACAGTTTTCCCGTCGGAACTTTGTCAAAACCCTCGGCGCCGCCAGCATCGGACTGGCCGCAGCCCTGCCCGTCATCGGTGCGGAATCCGCCTCTGCCGCCACAAAAACCAAACTTGGTTTCGATAATTTTTCACTGCGCGCCCTGGGCTGGAAGGCGCCGCAATTCCTGGATTACGCCGCGGAACAAAAGCTCGATGTGATGTTCTTCTCGGATCTCGACGTCTTCGAGAGCCTGGAAGAGGACAAGTTGAAGGACTTGAAGAAGAAGGCGGACGATTTGGGCCTGCAAATCCATGTGGGCGGCTGGAGCATCTGTCCCACGTCCAAGGCGTTTCGCAAAAATCGCGGCACGGCGGGGGAATACCTGTCCCTGCTGATCCGCACCGCCCATGCGCTGGGATCGCCCGTGGCCCGCTGCGTGCAGGGCACACGGGAAGATAGGCAGACCGAGGGGGGCATCGAGGCGCGCATTCGGGATACGATCCAGGTGCTCAAAGCGGCGCGCACGCAGGCGCTGGATGCGGGGGTGAAAATCGCCATCGAAAACCACGCCGGCGACATGCAGGGATGGGAGCTGGTGAATTTGATCGAGGAAGCCGGGCGCGATTACGTGGGGGCCACCATGGACTGCGGCAATGCCACCTGGACACTGGAAGATCCGATGCGCAACCTGGAGGCCCTGGGGCCTTACGCCGTCACCACCGGCCTGCGCGATTCGGCCATCTGGGATTACCCGGATGGCTCCATGGTGCAGTGGACGGCCATTGGGGAGGGCCAGATGGACTTCAAGGCCTACGCGCGCCGGTTCGCGCAACTCTGCCCGCAAACACCCTTCATTCTGGAAATCATCTCGGGCTTTTCAGTGTCGTTCCCCTATTTGAAGGATGAATTTTGGAAGGCCTTTCCCAAGGCCCATGCCGCCGATCTCGCGGCCTTTGTGGCCATGTCCCGTCGTGGAACCAAGCGCGAACCCTACAAAGCCCCGGAAGGCGTGGACAAAAAAATTGCGGAGCAGAATTACCAAAAGGCCGAATTGGAGCGCAGCATCAAATACTGCAAAGAGGTGCTCGGCCTGGGATGCAAGGCGTGAGCATTGGGAGCGCCGGGTGAGGGCACCCGGCCTACAGGACAAAGGAGAGCGCCGGGAACACAAGCATACAATATGCAGCATTTAAAAATCATCGCCTGCGAGGTTGCCTGCCGGGAGATCGGCTGGGCGGTGGCCCATTCGCCGAGCGTGGCCGATCTGGAATTCCTGCCCGTGGGCAACCACGACGAGCCCAAAAAGGGCCATGTCGATCTGCAGAGCCGCATCGATGCCGTGCCCGCAGGCCGCTACGACGCCATTCTGGTCGGTTACGGCATCTGCAACCAGATTCTCAATGGACTGGAAGCCCGTCACACGCCGCTGATTGTTCCCCGGGCGCACGATTGCCTCACGTTCTTCCTCGGCTCCAGGGAACGCTACCAAACCGTGTTCAACGAAAACTCCGGCACCTATTTCTTCACGGCGGGCTGGATCGAATTCCCGCATCGCCGTGCCCGCGCCAAGGGCCTCGCCGCGCCCTCCGAGGACATGGCCACGCAAATCCCCGCCATCACGCAGGGGCGGAATTTTGCGGAGTTGGTGGCCAAATACGGCGAGGACAACGCCCGTTACCTGGCCAGTCTCACCGAGCAATGGATGCAGAGCTACCACCAGGGCTTGTTGATCCGGTTCGATTTCGATCAGGCCATGCGCCTTCAGGAACAGGTGGCTGAGATTTGCGGGCGCAATGGATGGAAGATGAAGGAGATCGCCGGGGACAGCGGCCTCTTGCAGCGGTGGCTAGACGGCCCATGGAACGAGGCCGAATTCCTCACCGTGCCGCGCGAACATATCGTCCAACCCAGTTTCGACGACCGCATCATCCGGGCCGAACCAGGCCCCTCAACCGGCGTCAGCAAAGCCTAAGAAACGCGGGCATAAAAAAAACCGTCGGGCTTGTGACCCGCCGGTCTTTGCATTAAAAAGTCGTAAATTACTCCGCCTTCTTGGGTTCCGCTTCCTTTACGCGGGGGTCGTCCTTCTTGATCACCTCGATCTGGGCGCCCTTCTTCATTTCCTCGGATGAAGGCACCTTGATGATGTCGCTGGTGACGGGCTGGTTTGTGGGTGTTGCTGCGGCTTTGATGGCCAGAAGTTCCACCTCGAAGATCAACGTCGCATTGGGCGAAATTTTCATGCCCGAACCGGCCTCGCCGTAAGCGAGGTTGGAGGGGATGTAGAGTTCGCATTTGGAACCGGTCTTCATCTGCTGAATGCCTTCGGTCCAGCCCTTGATGACGCGATTAAGGGCGAATGTGGCGGGCTGATTGCGAGAGTAGGAACTATCGAACTCGGTGCCGTCGATGAGCTTTCCGCGATAGTTGACGGTAACGGTGTCGTTGCTCGTGGGTTTGGCGCCGGTGCCTTCGGCGGTGATTTTATACTGCAAACCGCTGGGCAGTGTGACCACGCCGGGCTTGGCGGCGTTTTCCTTCAGAAAGGCCTCGCCTTCGGTCTTGTTTTTCTCGCCCTGGACCTTGCGTTTGGCCTCCATCTTGGTGCGCACTTCCTGCTGCATCTGATTGAGCGCGGCGCGCGCCTCAGTCTCCGTCAGGATGGTTTTGCCGCCGCTCATCGCGTCGGTGATACCCTTGCGCATGACGTCCAGGTCCACATCCAATTCCTGAGTCTTCCAGATATTGCCCAGGCTCATGCCAATGCTGTAACTGTTTGTTTGCTTGGCATCCTTGAGCGTCACCGCCGCATCTTCCGCGAAGGCCGGGACCGCCAAAGCCAACAACACGATCGAAATGAATGCTTTTTTCATTGAGTCCTTAATTTTTGTGACACCAGCATATATAAATGGACGGCTTAATTCAACGCGAAAAAGTGCAGGGCGCTTTTGTCGTCCGCATCAAGCCCATCCATCCGCGCGTTTTCTATGAAAAAAGGCGCGCCAGATAAAAGGCCACAGCCGCCGCCAAACCGCCCACCACCACCGTTTGCAGGCCACTGCGAATGCGCGACACCCCCGTAAAATGCCCCTTCACAAATCCGAACACCGCCAGGGCTATGAGCGTGACCACCACCGACCAGCCCAGGGCCGTACTCGAATCGTTGAGAATCATGTAAGGCGCCAGGGGGACCAGACCGCCCACCACATACGAGATGGCAATCGTTGCCGCGCATTGAAGCGCGCGCTTGGGATCGGGTTCCTCGAGACCCAGTTCGAATTTCATCATGAAATCGCGCCATGCCACCGGATTGCGCTTCAGGCCTGCCACCGCGGGCGCCACTTCTTCATCCGTCAATCCATAGGCCTTGAACAAATCGGCGATTTCCCGTTCCTCCACATCCGGCAGCTCCACAATTTCCCGCTCCTCCCGTTTAAGCTCGCTGTGGTAGTGCTCCATTTCGCTGCGCGCCGCCAGGTAGCCGCCCAGGCCCATCGCCACCGATCCCGCCGCGATCTCCGCGATGCCCGCCGTCACCACGATATGCACCGCGTTCACCGCGCCGGAAATGCCCGCCGCCAGCGCGAAGGGAACGGTCAGCCCATCGGCCATGCCGATCACCACGTCCCTGACCATGTCATTGCCCTGGAAATGCTCTTCTTGATGTATCATAACAATATCTTGCCAGAATAACCTCGCCGCCGCCGTCGCACAAGGACGGGCTCGACAGGACTGGCTGGAATGCGTGGCGATCCGGCCAGCGCTGTGGGATTCACTGGGAACATGGCGTGAGGTGAATGGATGGCCGGCTCCCAGTTATTTTGCCGCTTGCATTCCATTCCCTGTAAGACATTACTGGTTCATCATGAACCGAATATCCCGGGTTATACTGCGGGCCGTTTTACGGTTGGGCTGCCTTAATGTGTTCCGATCCCCCGCCAAATCGCGCTGGAGCCTTTGCCTCCTATTGGTCGCACTCATTGGAACGATGACCTCGGGGCGGGCGCAGACTTATGGTGATTTCACATATTTCGCGGACATCAATTACATAATCATTACAAAATACAATGGTCCAGGCGGAGACGTGGTCATCCCATCCGTCATCGATAATCGCCCAGTGACCGGGATTGGGTTGACGTTCAATAGATGCACAAATCTGACAAGCATCTCGATCCCAAACAGTGTCACAAACATCAACGATGATGCGTTTTTCGGCTGTAACAGCCTCGCAAATATTATGATGCCAGGGGTAAAAAGCATCGGAACCAGAGCATTTTTTGGCTGCACAGGCTTGCGGAGTCTCACACTTCCAGATGGACTTCTAAAGATCGGGTCTCTGGCATTTTCGGATTGTCTTGGTCTTAAAGAAGTCACGATTCCAGGCAGCGTCACCAGCGTGGGACTTTTTGCATTTTCTGGATGCACCGGTTTAACGGCGTTCATAGTGGATCCTTTAAACAAGTTCTTTTCAAGCAAGGACGGCGTATTGTTCGATAAGAACGCAACTACACTTGTTCAGTTACCAGGAGAGACATCCGGTGGTTTTTCAATCCCCAGTGGGGTCACCAATATTGCATCCACTGCGTTCGCTTTTTGCGGTAACCTGACAAATATCGCGATCCCGGCAAGTGTGACCACCATCGGTGACATGGCGTTCCTTGGGTGCGGCAACCTGATGGGTTTTACGCTGGACCCCCTTAACAGCGCCTACTGCATGTTGGACGGCGCCCTGCTCAACAAGACCAAGTCGCTGCTAGTTCAGTATCCACCAGCCAGAGTTGGAAACTACACGATTCCCCGCACCGTCACCAAGATTGGGACGGCGGCGATCTCCGGCTGTAGTGGGTTGACGGCCATCAACACGGACACAAATGTGAACAGCCTTAGCTTATCCTATAACAGCATTGATGGTGTTTTGTGGGACCAGTATAAGAAAAAACTGATCGCCTATCCTGGCGGAAGGATCGGCAGTTATGCGATCACCAATGCCTCCTATGAAATTACACCCTATGCCTTTTCTGACTGCCGTGGGTTGACCGGTATTTCCATTCCAAATGGTCTGAATAGAATCGGCAGCAATTCCTTTTTTAATTGTACTGCGCTTACGAACGTCGCACTTCCAAACGACCTTTATGTAATTGAAGAATCTACATTCGCCGGTTGCACCAGCTTGACAGACATCACACTTCCAGCCAGCACCGGTTACATTTATGTTCATGCCTTCACTGGCTGCACAAATCTGACACGCTTGTTATTCGAGGGTAATTTGCCATCCTTATCCACTCACAAGACACTTTTAATTGGAGGCAATATGGTGACTGTCTATTACCGCAATGGAACAACCGGTTGGGGCAATAGCTTTGGCGGATTCCCCACAGCCATCTGGTATGATCCCGATGTCCAGGATTATACCTATCGGCAGAACGGATCCACGATGGCCATTACTGCCTACACGGGTTCAGGCGGATCTGCAACCATTCCGGATACAATCTTTGGTGAGTCTGTCACCAACGTCGATCCCTCTGCTTTCCTTGCCAGCACTAATTTGGAGAGGCTTATCATCCCTGGAAGCATTGCCACCATTGGGGAATTGGCCTTCTCAGGATGTGCCAGCCTGAAACAGGTTTATTTTGAGGGAAATGCGCCCGCATTGCCCGGACCCGGTGGTTTATTCGACACTGCAGCCAATGTAATCGTGTATTATCGTGCGGGAGCCACAGGTTGGGGTGGAAGCTTTGGCGGTCAGCCCACGGCGGTGTGGTATGATACCGATGTTCAGGATTTCACATACCAGCAAAATGGCGCGGCCATCACCATCACTGGTTATACAGGGACAGGGGGAAATGTGACCATTCCAGACACCATATTTGGCGAGCCGGTCACAAGTATTGGGGACGATGCTTTTGGTCATGGCCTCACTCTGACAAATATCACAATGCCTGAGAGCATTACCAACATTGGAGTGGCCGCATTTAAGGGCTGCACCAATCTGGCGAGTTTCACGGCTCCCAATAAGGTTACAACGATAGCCATGGAGACATTCGCTGGCTGCAGCGGACTGACCAACATATCCTTCGCCAGCGGCGTGGGCCTCATCGGTGACAGGGCTTTTTCTGGCTGTGTCGGCCTTGCAAATATTACGATTCCAGACAGTGTGACCAACATTGGAAGCTTTGCGTTTGCCGATTGCGCCCAGATTGCAAGTGTCATTATCCCCTACCGGGTGACCAGCCTCGGGGAAGGGGTGTTCTCGGGATGTTCCGGCCTGACGGGCCTGTATTTCGAAGCCAGCGCGCCAACATTGTCCGGTGCGGTCGCTCCGTTTCTGGATGCCACCAACGTCACGGTGTATTACCGCGCTGGAACGACGAACTGGAGCGCCACTTTCGGCGAACGGCCGACCACGCTGTGGATCGATCCCGCGGGCGTTGATTTCGTAACCCTGCAAAATGGATCCACCATCACGATAACCGGCTACGCCGGTCCCGGTGGCGCCGTGACCATTCCGAATGCGCTTTTCGGAAGACTTGTCAACACCATTGGCGAAGGCGCATTTTATGGTTGTACAAACCTCACAAATATCACGATACCAAACAGCATCACTAGTATTGGAAAAGTGGCCTTTCAATACTGTGTCAATCTGTCGAATATTGAAATTCCGGACAGCGTCACAAAACTCGGCTTAGCGATGTTTTACAAATGCCCTAAACTGATAAGTGCGAAACTCAGCAACAGCCTCAAGACAATCGAACTCGATATGTTTTACGAATGCACCGCCCTGACGAGTATTACGATCCCTGATAGCGTGACTGATATAAGAGATTTTGCGTTCTATGGATGTTCCGGCTTGAAAAGCGTAAATATTGGTAACAGCGTTAGCTCGATAGGCATGCGTGTGTTCGATCAATGCACCAGTCTGACGAATCTCACCATTCCAGGAAGCGTCATCCGGTTGGGTCATTTCGCTTTTAGCACCTGTTCCAGTCTGACGAACATCAATTTTCCAGACAACTTTCCAAAAATCGATGACATGGCTTTCTCTTTCTGCACAGGCCTGACAAATGTCACACTCCCGAGAAGCATCACCAGCATAGGCAGTTGGTCATTCGGATTTTGCAGCAACCTTGTCAGCATTGTAATTCCTGCAAGTGTCACCGTCATCAATGTTGAGGCTTTCACCCGCTGCACCCGCCTGACGGGGATTTATTATGAAGGGAATGCACCTGCACTAGTCGGCGCCATTGAGCCCGCCAATACAGCCACAAATATGGTCGTCTATTATCGCGCGGGCACCACGGGCTGGGGACCCACGTTTGGGGGACGGCGGACTGCACTATGGATCGACGAGTCTGCTTATCAGGCATGGGCGCAATCGTCCGGGTTGCTGGACAAGTTTCCTGAGGCCAGTGCGGAAACGGACGATGCCGACCGGGACGGCATGAGCAACATGGCCGAAATGCGGGCGGGCACGGATCCAACCACGGCCGCTTCTGTGCTGGAATTTGAGCGCGCACCCCGACTCGCTGACCTGTCCGACGATGACAAAACCGCCATTGGCACGGATCAAAACGCGCTGTACTTGCAGACCGTGCCGGGCAGGAGTTACGAAATCCAGAGTGTGGGTGCGATGGGTGGCGCCTGGCAGACCCAAACCAACGTCTCCGCCACGACCACCCAAAAGCGGATTCTCGTGACTAAACCGGTCGGTCAGCAATTCTACCGCACGATCCTCGTGCCATAAGAATTGAGGACGGGGAAAAGCGTCTTTCGCCAGAAGGCCGCCACCAGGGAATTCTGTTTCCGTGGGGCATTGTTCATTGCAATCATGCAACAAACGCCTTAAACTCATTTATAAAGGTGCTTGAATCGTCCCTGAATAGTTCAATTTTAGCCTTATGAATAAAACATTTGCCGCTTTCATCCTGGCAACGACTTTGGCCGCCCTGCCGCTCGTTTCCGTGGCTGCCGCCGATACGTCCACCAACGCCGTGCCGACAATCCCGGCCTCAAAATCACTTGCGAAGCCTGCCGCCAGAAAGAGCCACGG
The DNA here is from genome assembly GCA_963664225.1 of Verrucomicrobiia bacterium. GTDB lineage: Bacteria > Verrucomicrobiota > Verrucomicrobiia > Limisphaerales > UBA1319. The sequence goes on along the minus strand of OY760937.1, from coordinate 2,976,417 downwards.
GAAACCTGTCTCCATCAGCGGCAAGGTTGTCGCCGTGAATCCCATCCTTAAAACCGTCATACTCGAAAAAGGCAAAAAGCAGACCGTCTATCAGGTGACTGCGGAGACGCGGTTTTATGCCGGTGAAAAGCCGGAAATCATGAGCGCCGTTACAGTTGGCGATGCCGTGGAAGGGCGGGCACTGGCCCTTGGCGATGCCAAATACGATTTGACCGCACTTTATTTGCCGGCCAAGCCCAAGGAAGCCGCTCCCGCCAAGGCCGTTGAGAAAAAGGCCGACGCCAAAACGCCAAGCCCCTCGAAATCAACCAATTCGGTCCCGGCAAGCCCGGCAAAACCGACGAAGCCATAGGCAACGGACCACACGTTGTGGTCTTTTGCACGCCAACGTCTTCCGTGCCTGGATGACAAACGCAGGCTGGTCTGAGGTCTCGCGGCTCCATCCAGAAGGGTATTTTGTGCTTAAACTCAGTCATGGCTCCCGCCCGCGTCCGTGCCGAAAATTCTTTTTCCGCGCGCGGCACAAATCTTGCCTTATTATTTCGATAATTGTTTTTGATTTGAGATAAATGAATCGTTTATGGCCATGAATTGCCATGTTTTCGCCCAGTCGCTGCGCACTGGCGTGTTTTGTGTCTGGTTGGGCTGGTGTCTGGCGGCGGCAGGCGGGGATCAAAAGTTCATCCGGCTGCGAAACGAAATCATCGCCACACCGGAACCGGCGGCGGCCGTTCTGCAACCGCAGTCCGTCGAGCATCCTGTTTCCGGCCTGTTTCTCGTTCAGTTCAAGGACCATCCGCAAGCGGAGTCGCGGCAGGCGCTGGAATCCCTGGGCGCGCATCCGCTGCGCTTTGTGCCCGAGGACACCTGCGTGGTGCGCGTCAACCAACAACTCCTGAGCGCGCTGCGTCGGCTGCCCGGCGTCCGCTGGGTGGGCGAATACCGGCCGGAACACAAGCTCCACCAGGCGTTGAAATCCGTTTTGGCACAGGCCTCGCTCACGAATACCCCCCAGGTCCGGGTTCTGCTCACGCCGGACGCCACCACCCAGGACGCCGCCGTTGTGCGTGCTCAAATGCGTGAATTTCACGGCATCTCCCGTCTCCGTTTTGGCGCGATCCTGACGGGAAGCGTTCCCGCCAATCAATTAAACAACCTGATCCAATCCCAATCTGTTTTGTGGATCGAACCGGTCGCGCACCCCAAACTGTATGACGAAGTGGCGACCAAGATTGTGGCGGGCGAAAGCACCGATGGGGGCCATCCGGCTTATGTGCATGAGCTTGGGTATAACGGTAAAGGCGTGACGGTTGCCGTGGCAGATAGCGGGTTGGATAGCGGCGATGTCACGCAAATGCACCCGGACATCTCGGGGCGTGTGGACGCCCTGTTCTTCTACGGCGGTTTGACCGACGCATCGGATGAGCACAGCCACGGAACCCACGTTGCTGGAATTGTTGCTGGCAACGGCGCCACCGGCGAAGTGGACGAAAACGGGGCGCTTTATGGACTGGGCGTGGCCCCCGGCGCGCATCTCATCGCCCAGCGCATTTTCGATGGATCCGGCAATTTTTTCGCCCCACCCAGCAATGAAACCCTCACGCACGACGCCAAGCGCGCCGGAGCCGTGGTGGGCTCGAATAGCTGGGGGGACGACACCCAGGGACGGTATGACTTGAATTCTGCGGAATTTGACGCCTTGGTTCGGGACGCGGACGCTGAGACGCCGGGGGATCAATCCTACATCCTCGAGTTTTCGGCTGGAAACGCGGGTCCAGGGGTGCAAACAGTTGGAAGCCCGGCGGTTGCGAAAAACGTGATTGCGACCGGCGCATCTGAAAACGACCGCACCGATCTGTATATCTATACGGATGGCCCCGATGTCATGGCGGATTTCTCCAGCCGCGGCCCGTGCGAAGATGGTCGCATCAAGCCGGATGTGGTGGCACCTGGCACCTGGATTTCGTCCCTGCAATCCTCCGCCGCCACGGACCAATACGCCTGGATGGGCATTTCTCCCAATTACCAATACCAGGGCGGCACCAGTCAGGCCGGGCCGCACGTTTCCGGCGCGGCCGCCGTGTTCGTTCAGTATTACCGGGATACGCACACCAACGCCACCCCGTCACCGGCGCTGGTCAAAGCCACGCTTATCAACTCGGCGACCCCGCTCGACGAGTCTTTCGGGAACCTGCCGGTGCCCAACATGGACGAGGGTTGGGGCCGAGTGGACCTGACTGCGGTCATTGGCACGGACCGGCGTTACGATTTTCTGGATCAGACGGTGCTCCTGACCACCGGCCAGACCTACGAACACCGCGTCGTCGTGGGGATCACGGACGAGCCCTTGAAAATAACCCTGGCCTATACGGATGTGCCGGGCCTGCCCGCCGCCATTCCCGCCCTGGTCAACGATCTGGACCTCGAAGTCACCGGGCCGGACGGCGTGGTCTATCGCGGAAATCAGTTCCAAAGCGGAGAATCGATCCCGGACGCCACCACATTGGACAACATCAACAATGTCGAAGCGGTGCATCTGGCCCATCCGCAGGCGGGCGAATACCTGGTGCGCGTCAACGCCCGCAATGTGGTTGAAGATGCCCGTGTGGATACCAGCGCCATCGATCAGGATTTTGCCCTGGTCATATCCGGGGATCTGCCGCTGCCGGGAGTGGGGCTGATCGCGTTCAACCGTTCCGCCTACACGATTCCCTCGACAATCCAGGTGCGGGTGATCGACTACGATTTGTCCGGCCAGCCTTCCGTGCCGGTGAAAATTCATTCTACTTCGCAAACCAATGACATGGTTTTAACGCTGAAGGCTTCGGGGGCGAACGGCGTGTTCACTGGTCGGGTCGATACGGCGAGTCTGCCGATCACGGCGGATGGACGGCTGCATATCGCCAATGCAGATGTCATCGAGGCAACCTATCAGGACGCCTCGCCTGCCGGGACTCGCGTGGCCACCGCGATCGCGGACCTCGTGAAACCGGTCATTTCCGCAGTGAGCTTCACCAATCAATTCGGCCGCACCACCATTTCCTGGATCACAGACGAATCGGCCGGCAGCCTGGTGTATTATGGAACGAACCTCGCGTTTGGCTTTTCTGCCGGTGGCAGCGCATTGAGCCAGAACCACCAGGTGGTGCTGCCGAACCTGCCGGTCAACTCGACCAACTGGTTTTATGTAGTATCGACAGATGCGGCTGGCAACACCTCCACCAACAATAATAATGGGGCATACTACTCATTCGTAGTGCCGCCCGCAGCGGTCGTGCTACTCGTGAACGACTATTTTGACGATGGCTTCACCGACACGATTCCGGTGAGTAATTTCACCTCGGCTCTGGATGAAACCGGTGTCAGCTACGAAGTGTGGGACGTTGCCACCGAGGGCAGGACGCCTAACACCAATGAACTGCGGGCATTCCGGGCGGTGGTCTGGCGGATCAACGACAGTTTTTGGAGCGATACCTCGCTGGATAATTCCCAGCAGGCCACCCTGGCGACTTATCTCGACAGCGGCGGTTCGCTGTTGATTGCCTCGATGGAGCTGCTCAGCCGGCTCAATGGCGGCTCCACACCGACGAGCGCCTTCATGACCAATGTATTGCAGGTGCAGACCTTCGCGGAAGATGTCATGGTGCCATCGGTGGATGGCATCGAACAGGATCCGATCACCTCGGGAATGGCGATCAATCTCGATTATTCCATTTATCCTTCCGTCGAATACATCGACCTGGGGCCGGATGTCTCCGACACCATCACCCCCACCACCAATGCCGCCCCGATCTTTCTGGACGGCGCGTCGGGCAAGATCGCCGGGCTGCGTTATCCCCGCACCGGACAGGATAGCACGGGACGCGTGGTGTTCCTTTCCTTCCCGCTCGATGCCATCTCAATGACCGATCCCGCGCCCAACAACCGCGCCAACCTGCTGCGCAACATCCTGAGTTTCCTCGCGCCGGGCGTCAACGGCATCGCCACCATCGCGCTGGACAGCCTCGCCTACACACTGCCCTCCAAGATTACAGTGGAAGTGGCGGACTCGGACTTCGAGGGTCAGGGTAGTCTGGACGTTCAGATGTTCAGCACCACGGATTCCAAAGGCACGACTCTGACACTGCATGAAACGACGCGTTCCGGACTCTTCCGCGGATCCATCACCCTGGCCTCCGCAACCAATGCCCCGGCGGCAAATCTCCTGCGCGCCAACAGCGGGGACAGCGTCTGGGCGGAATACTACGACACCTCCGGCAACGCGCGCATCCGAGCCACCGCACTGGTGGACACCGTCGCGCCAACCATCTCATCCGTCGCCGTGGAACCGGACTATCAACAGGCCACCATCACCTGGGAAACCACCAAGGACACCGATGCGCTGGTGCAATTTGGCGAATCCAGATTCCTTGGTCGCACCGCTTATGCGGCCGAGTTTACTCCGACGCATGACCTGACCATTTACGGGTTGGTGCCCGACCGTTTATACTATTATCAGGTGGTGAGCCGCGACGCGGCGGGGAATACGGCTGTGGACGACAACAACAACCAGCTTTACACCTTCCGCACACTCATCCCAGTGGTTCCCCCGTGGACGGATAACATGGACACCGGTGGGACCAATTGGACGGTGTTGGATGGGGAAGGGGGCTATACGCAGACGACATGGACATTGGGAGTGCCGCAAAACGGGATGGAAACCGAGGCGCATTCGCCTCCGGACGCCTGGGGTAGCTGCATCAATGGAGCCGCCATCGACACGGCGGACACCTACTTGATCAGTCCCGCCATTGATTTGACCGGTGGCAACAAGGCCACGCTGAGCTTCTGGCAGAGCTATGATTTTTCAAGCCTTTCGGACATGGACATCTACCAATATGGCCAGATCCATATCACGACAAACAACGGCGCCTCGTGGATTCAACTCGCCGAATACTCGGATGAAGTATCCGCCGGCTGGGAGCAGGCCGAACTGGATCTCACACCCTACATTGGCCAGATCGTCAATGTGGCCTTCTATTACGGGCTGCTTTCCTTCGACGAGTTCGCCCGCCCGGGATGGCTTTTGGACGATGTCTCCATCACCGTCACAAACACCCCTCTGGGTGAGGTCGTCATCACGAACAACCTCGCCCAGGCGGGATACACCCTCTCAGGCCCCGTCAGCATTGCCGGTCAGGGAATGGGCCAGACGCTGACCAATGCCCCCGTGGGCGAGTATGTCATCACATACAAGCCGGTGATCTTCTATGATACCCCGGCGGCGCAAACCAATACCCTGGTGGTCGGTCAGAAGCTGGTGTTAATTGGCGATTACAAGTTCGTCGATGTGAACCAGAATGGCATTCCGGATGTCTGGGAGCAGCAGTACTTCGGCTCCGTGCAAGCCAGTCATCCCGGCGATCTGGATACGGATGGCGATGGCCAGACCGATCTCTCGGAATTTCTCGCGGGCACAAATCCCACGAATGCCCAGTCTTACTTCCACTTTAACATGCCCGTGCGCGAGACCAATGGCGCGGTGCATCTGGGCTGGACCTCGTCGTCCGGACGCGCCTACCTGCTGGAATCCAGCACCAACGGCATGGATTGGGCCACGCGGATGGATTGGACACGGGCAAGCGGCGGCACCATGAACGCCACCGAACCTGCGGAACCCTCCGGCGCGCCGCAACTGTTCAGGATCAAAGTTCATCCGTAAGAGGCTTGGTTGAGAACCCCGGGACGCAGTGCGTGTTCCCGGGAATTGGGGTTCATCCGATCCACGGCATTCAGGGTTATCGCGTGGCGCGCCGTTGAACTGCCTTGTCAATTTCGTTGCAACTTTTTTCAGGTATCCTGTGTTTTATTGGTGACTGAGCGCCCGTTGGATGATTGTGTCTTGTTCCAAAAGGAACAGATCGGGGGAATCCTGCGGGGAGTCTCAGCATGCACCACACCATTTACAGATGACATAGAGCCATGAGGAAGAAGCAGTCTTTTCGATGGGGATTACTGGCGCTTGCGCTGGCGGGCATTGCCATTGTCGCGGGGCTCCTGATGTGGCTCTTTTTAAACAAGCCAAAGCCGATTCCACCCGAAAAACTGGTCCGTGTGGAGCGGGGGGACATTGCACGCTCGGTGGTCGCCATCGGGCATATCGAGGCGCTCTCAAAGGTGGCGGTCAAATCCAAGGCCAACGGTATCATCCAGGAGTTGCAGGTGGACGTGGGCGACAAGGTGAAGGAGGGGCAGATTCTCGCGGAACTGGATAAGGATAACCCTCGTGCCCAGTTGCGCGAGGCCAAGGCGGTCCTGGACGGTGAGGAGGCGAATTTGAAAATGGCGGTTGCCGCGCAGGAAAAAGCCAAAATCGAGGTGGTGAATCCGGAATTGAGCTTTGCACGCCGGGATTTTGAGCGCACCCAGAAACTCTTCGCTCAGAAAATTGCCTCCCAGCAGGTGGTGGACGACGTGGAAAAGACTCTCGAGGTGGCCGCCAACCGGAAGCAGATGCTGGAGGCGGCGGTCATCGGCTCTGAAGCCCAGGTCGCCCAGGCCCAGGCGCGCATTGCCGCAGCCAGGGCGGCGCTGGATCGGGCGGAGGAAAACCTGAGAAATGCCACGATCCGCTCGCCCATCGAAGGGATTGTTCTGACGCGAGATACAGAGGTTGGCGACGCGGTCTCGTCCATTCTGAATCTCGGCAGCGCCGCCACCCTGATCATGACCCTGGGCGACATGAGCAGCGTCTATGTCAAAGGCGAGGTGGACGAGGCGGATGTGGGCAAGATCCACACCAACATGCCGGTGCGGATCAAAGTGGAATCCTTCTCCGGCGAATCGTTCAAGGGCGAGGTCACGCGAATCGCACCGATGGGCCGGGAACGGGACAACGTCCGCACATTCGAGGTTCGCGTGGGGATCGCGAATCCCGAGGGGAAATTGAAAATCAACATGAGCGCCAATGCCGAGGTGGTTCTCGAGGAAAAGAAAGGTGTGTTGCTGATTCCCGAATCCGCCATTGTCTATGACCGCGATGGCAAGCCTTCCGTGCAAAAGCATGACTCCGCCGCCAAGCTGGGATTTGTGAAAATACCCATCAAGACCGGGATTTCCAACGGGCAGAAAACAGAGCTGGTGGAGGGTGTGGGAGATGGCGTTGAGCTGGTGCTGCCATGACGTGGGCGGTTGAAATATTATCCCAGACTTTTCGGGATGTGTGGGCGCACAAACTCCGAAGCTTCCTCACCATGTTCGGCATCGGCTGGGGCGTGGCTTCGATCATCTTCATGATGGCGATTGGCGACGGTTTCGCCCAGGGCTACCGGAACATGCTGTATGTCATGGGCCGGGACATCGTCATCGTGTGGGGCGGCCGGACAACTCTGCAGGCCGGGGACCAGCGGGCGGGGCGGCAGATCATTCTCAAGAACGAGGATGTGCAGCGCATCCGCAAGGAATGCCCCCTGGTCGATGCGGTTTCCCCCGAGTTGGATCGTTTTATGAAACTGGTCAGCCCGTTCAATTCCGGCCGGTTTTCCACCCACGGCATCGAACCCGTCTATCAAACCATCCGCTCCATGGACCTCGGCCAGGGTCGGCACATAAGTCTGGGTGATTTGCAGAACGAACAGAAGGTCTGCGTGATCGGTGCGGATGTGAAAAAGCAGTTGTTTGCGGACCGCCCCGTGCTCGATGCCGAGGTTCGGATTCAGGACATTCCATTCCGGGTCATTGGCGTGCTCAAGAAGAAGGACCAGAATAATAGTTACAACGGTCAGGACGACGACAAGGTGCTCATTCCGTTTTCCACGATGTCGCGGTATTTCCCGGATGGTCGTTCCTTCGTGGGGGTGGATGCCATCGATAACATCATTTTCACGCCACGCACGGCACTGGATCACGAGCAAGCCGTGAAACAGGTGCGGGCGGCTCTGGGACGCAACCACGGATTCAAGGCCACCGATGAAGGTTCGCTTTGGATTTACGACACGGTCCGCCAGGCCATCATGGTCACCAAAATCTACGATTCCATGCAGATCTTCCTGAGTGTGATCGCCGTGGTCACGCTGGCCCTGGGCGGGCTGGGTGTGATGAACATCATGTTGATCTCTGTGGCGGAGCGCACCCGGGAGATTGGGGTGAAGAAAGCCATCGGCGCCAAGTCACGCCGCATCCTGCTCGAGTTCTTCCTCGAAGCCCTCGCTCTGACCTTCATCAGCGGGGCCCTGGGAATTATATTCGCGCATATCGTCTGCAACCTCGTGGGCCGGCTGCCACTGCCCACGCTGTTTGCCGGACTCCCCATCACCGCCACCACCACATGGCTCGCCTTTGGCACCCTGGTGGGCATTGGTTTGATTTCCGGCGTGTATCCGGCGCGACGTGCCGCCGCGCTCGCGCCAGTGGAGGCATTGCGTCACGAATGATGCGGCATGTCATAGGTGAGGCGTTCCAGGCGCTGTGGCATTACCGGCTGCGGTCGGCGCTCACGATGCTGAGTGTCACCTGGGGTGTGGCCTCGCTGATGCTGCTGTTCTCCTATGGGCAGGGATTCGGGCTCGCGCTTACCCAGGCGTTCGACCAGATCGGCAAGGATCTGATTGTGATTTTCCCCGGACAGACCAGCCTGCAGGCAGGCGGCGAACGCTCCGGGCGGGGGATCGGTCTGGAATTCAGTGACATCAAGGCCCTTACGGATGGTGTCCCCACGATTGAAGCGATTTCCCCCGAGGTCAGGCGCTTCTTCCCGGTGAATTTTGCGTATCGCACGCGCAGTTACAATGTCGCCGGGGTTTATCAGTCGTTTCAGCGGATCCGGCATATGGATATGGAAACCGGGCGCTTTCTATCCGGGGACGATATCCTGCAACGCCGCAGGGTGGTGGTCATCGGAGCCGATGTGAAGACCCAGCTCTTCAGCGGTCTTCCAGCCCTGGGTCGCGACATTAAAATCAACGGCCTTCGCTTCACAGTGGTCGGCGTGCTGAAAAAGAAAACCCAGATCAGCAACTACAGCGCGCCCGACGATGTCACCGCCCTGATTCCCTACACGACCATGGCGACCATGACCAACGCGCGTTACCTGAACAATATTGTGGTATTGCCGGTGAACAACCAGTTCCGGACCCGGTTCATCGCCGAACTTCGGGCCTCCCTCGCTCGCGAGCATCGTTTCAACGCACGCGACGAACGGGCCGTGACCATCCTGGATTGGAACCAATTTCGCTCTCTGGTCACGAACCTGAGCATGGGACTGCAGATATTACTGTCCATCATCGGGGCACTGACCCTGAGCATCGGGGCTGTTGGTGTGCTGAACATCATGCTTGTGTCCGTGACCGAGCGGATACGCGAGATTGGCGTGCTCAAAGCCATTGGCGCGCGCAGCAAGGACATCCTGGGGCAGATCCTCGTGGAAGGCCTGGCGCTGACCATCGGCGGTGGCGTGCTGGGATGCGTTCTGGCCGCGCTGAGCGTGCGCATCATCGGCTCGCTCCCACTATTGGGACCGCTGTTTGAGGACACCTCCGGGCAGAGCGACATTCACCTCTCCATCTCCCTGTCCGCGTTGATCGTTTCCAGTCTGGTCCTGGTCGTCGTCGGCATGGCCGCCAGCATGCTCCCCGCCATCCGCGCCGCCCGTCTCGACCCCGCCACCGCCATCCGGAGCGAGTAGGGATTTATTATGCATGTTATTATTATTGACATAATAGATTCTATACACTATATTAAGCGCATCACCAACTTAAGGAGTGTGCAAGTTCAATTGATCCTGCCGCAGGCGGCCTTTACTCCATGAATACACGCAAGCTCTGGTCCCGAATTCTCGTCATTGTCGGTGGTATCGCCATGTTGATTGGCGCCGTCGATCCGCTGGAGGGCTCTCTCGTCATCCTTCCCGGCAGCGGCCTGGTGGCTCTCGGCATTTACCTGGGCAACAGCGGACGCGACCTGCGCGTTCAATGGTTGTGCATTTTCCTGATGATCGCGGTCGGGGTCGGCGCGCTTTTCGGACTGAGCGCGTGGGGGGGACTTGGCGGGGCGAGCAAACACTCCATGTGGTGGGGAATGCTGATCCTTCCTTATCCCATTGGCTGGGTTGTGGGCATCGTGAGCCTCATTTTCGAATTGGTCAGAAGCGTTCGACACCGCCACGCCGTCCAATAGGGGCAAGGCGAGTTGTTCTCTGTGTTGTAAAATGGTTTTTCATAAAAGTTATTCACCAAAATTACCTGGCGGTTTTGGTCTGCAGACTCAGCACCCACGAACCATGCAGCTGCTGGTTTTTGGCATGTATTTCCGGATCGTAGGGCGCGTGGGTTTGGAGCATTTTCCAGATGATTTTGAGCCACCGCTGGCCCAGACACCGCAAAGCGCAAGCGTGGCTTTTGCCCTCTTCCCGTTTTTTCTGGTAGTAAACCTGTGCCCAAAGACATTTCTTGCGACTGCAATCGCTCCACAGATGCACGGCATGGCGGAGGAACTTGTCGCAGTGGTGGCGGATGCGGACCTTGTCGATTTGTCCCGATTGATAACTCACAGGAGCCGTGCCCGCAATGCCCTGCAGATGCTGTGCGCTTTCAAACCGGCCCGACCCGCCGCCGATTTCTCCCAGCAGCCGTGGAGCCAAAAACGAGCCCGCTCCGGGCAGCGAACCGAACAAGTCATGGTCGGGGTGCTGTGCAAACAAGGCCTGGATTTGCGCGTGATAAACATCCAGTTGCTGCTGCAACGTGCGTAACATTTTGGCCAGGCTCACCGCCAGGGTGCCCTTGGCCGCCGTCAGGGCCGCCGAGCCGCAAAACTGATCGGCCCGTGCAAAAATGCCCATCCGTTTTTCAGCGGTTTCCGGCCGCCAGAGCTTATGAACGTGCAGGAACTTTTCCCACCGTCGCTTGCCGGCTTTGACCAGCGCACGAGGCGTTGGAAACTCAATGATGAAATCCCACGCCGAGGCCATGGTCCAATCCTCAAAGGCCTCCAGGGCCGCCGGATAGTATTCCAAGAGAGCTTGTTGCAATTGATTTACGAACAGCGTGCGCTGACCGATGAGATGAACCTCATCCCGGCAGAGCATCTGCAACTGGCTGGTCAGCGCGTCCGTTGGGACCAGCGCTTTCCAACCGTGCCCGTCGATCCGCAAGGCATCGGCCAGAGACCAGGCATCCAGAAAATCGGTCTTGCTGCCGCTGGGCACCTTGCGATCCCGATACCGCTGGGCGCTCTTGGGATTGACCGGATAGACCGTTGCCTCCCCCCTCAGGAGCTGGTCCACAGCCGTGCCGAAGCTCGTCTCAATGGCCACCGCCAAAGGGGCGAAGGGCGCCGTCTTTTTCCGCCATTGCTCCCAGCCCTCCTGGGAATGCTCGAAGCGGAACTGTTCCACGATCTTGCCCTCTCGATCGACGATGACCACATCGTGATGATCCCGGGCCCAATCCAATCCGGCAAAACAGGATATCTCCAACCATGATTTCATAGATCCTCCGTTACGGGGCATCGGAGCGCTGTCGTCAGTCAACCTGATACAGGAAGCCTCGCGGGCAATAGTTCTCTCAGACTTTTTGACAGGCGCCGTCGGACGGGCCGGTAAACTCTCCTCAGTCTTCTTAAGACAAGGGGTGTATGACCGTGATCCATCCGGGGCGATGCCGCCAGAAGCATTATACTCCGGCGACAAAAGTTTTTCACCGCTCGATTTTTTGGCGGCGGCACAGTTATTCACCGTTAGCTGCGGGGAGCTTCCCGGGGCTCTCCTCGCCAACGGATGATTACCTGTGGAAACCGTATCAGGGGTGCGGAACAAATGACTTTTCCACGCGGAAGAATCCGCATTGGGAGGTCGTGATTGGCCAAGGACGAAATAACACAGGCAGTATCTGCGACCTCTTACATCACCGGTCATGAATACGGTCAGGAAAATCGCGCAAGAATTCTGCAAATTCGGACGTAATGCGTTGCACAACCGGATCGAATGGACAGATCACCCCTGCGGCATTCGTTTTTGCATTTTTCGGAAACAGGTCAAACACCAATAAACCCTCATCTCGATCGTAAAACGCCCCGGCAATAATTTTTTCAAAACCGTGCTCGATCATCATTTCGTCAATGTGTTCTTGAGACGGGTGTGATCCTGAAATGAAAGGTTGAGAAGTAATGATAACTGGCATGCCCTCTTTGACTACCACCCACTCAAGGCGGATATCGTCGTTGAAGATTTTATTTTGGAGGGCCAACCGGTCCAGATACTCAGAAGGGGTTGCCCCGTGAGTGTGGGATCCCAGTGCGATGCCGAAGCCTTTGTGTTTTTCGGGAATGGTGGACTTGAGATACCGGTCGGTTTTTTTGCAATAAAAGACGCGGTGCTCACCGCCTCTGGAATCTTCGGGAGGAATCGTGCCGCCTAGTTTGCCGTTGGCTTTGGCCCATTGGATGAGTCGTGGCCGTTCCGCTTCAATTCGAGCAAAGCGCTCGCGCTCAGTGGCATCATGGTCTGGAGCTGCCGGAGCGCCTCCACGCGTGAAACGGGCCGCTGATTCAAGCGATCCTTCAATCTGGGCCATGGATACTTTGCTGTTGTCCGAATGTTCATCTTTACCCTTCATCTTACACCGGCCAGAGGCCTTTTGCGAGCTTTTCGTTACTATTTAAGAGTCAATTTGACGCTTTCATTTTGCATGTCGAGCATTTACACGCCGCCCTCGTGAGAGATCCCGGGCAACACCTGGTTTTGGTGTGGAACGAACCCATCCATGGAATCACGATCTGATTATTCACTGGCCGAAATGCCGCGGGTGGTGAATGTTACAGCCGCATGATTCGCGAGGTTTTGGATACAAATCAGAAGGCATTTCAGCTCAACATGGATCTGGCCAAATACGGCACATTTGCCGAGATTGGCGCGGGCCAGGAAGTGGGGCGTGCTTTTTTTCGGGTGAGCGGGGCCGCAGGAACGGTGGCCAAGACCATTTCGGCCTATGACATGACCTTCAGCGACGCGATCTATGGCCCGGCGGATCGTTATGTGAGCCGCCAACGGCTCCAGACAATGCTGGATTATGAGTTCGCGCTGCTGCTGGAGCGCCTTGCGGCCAAGCGCGGTGCGGAAACCTGTTTCTTTGTTTTTGCGGACACGGTGACCGCGCGGAGTTTCTCGCGTCCCGACGACGCCCACGGCTGGCTGGGCATGAAATTCCAAACCCAGCCAGGCGGCGCACCCTCCCAGGTGGTGATTCATGTGCGGATGCTCGATCATGAGAATGTGCTGGAACAGGAGGCCCTGGGCGCCATTGGCGTGAACCTTATTTACGGCGCCTATTATCACCACGAGAAGCCTGAATGGTTGATCGCCTCGCTGCTCGACAGCCTGACCGCTGCGCGCATCGAGGTCGATTTGATCAAATTCTCAGGCCCTGCATTTACAGGGGTGGACAACCGCCTGATGAACCTGCAACTGGTGCATCAAAATCTGACCACCGCAGTGATGTTCACGCCCGATGGCGAGGTCATGCAGGCCTCGGAAATCCTTCACAACAAACCGCTGATTGTCGAGCGCGGCAGTTTTCGGCCCATCAACCTCCTGAATATCGACATGATCGAGTGTGCCAGAGCCCAGTTCATCGAGGAGGAGAAATTGGAGAATGAGCCGGTGGTGGAGCTGATGGAAATCACCATGCGCAACCTGCTCGCGACCGGCACGATCGATCACAGCGATTTTCTCGCGCGTGTCGATTTGCTTGGGGCGCTGGGCCGGAACGTGATGATCTCGAATTACTCGCGGTTCTATCCCTTGTCCGCCTACCTCGCCCGCAACAGCAAACGTCGTATTGGCATCGCCATGGGCATCCCCACGCTGGTGGAGATTTTTAACGAGAAGTACTATTCCGATCTGGAGGGCGGCATTCTTGAGTCCTTCGGCCGGTTATTCAAGAACGCCGTCAAACTCTACATTCACCCCCTGCGCGAGACCTCCGGCGAATTGATCACCGCAAACACGCTCCGCGTGGCTCCGCATCTGCAGCACCTCTACGCGCATCTGCTCGAAAACAACCATCTGGCCTTCATCAAAGGCTTCGATGAGGCTCTACTCAAGATCCATTCGCAGGATGTGCTGGCCATGATCCAGACCGGGCAGCCCGACTGGGAAAGCCAGGTGCCCGCCCCTGTGGTCAAGCTCATCAAGGAACGCGGCTATTTTGGTTTCAAGAACCAATAGTCAACTAATAGTCAACGCAGGGCAGGGCGCGAGGTTTTCCCCTCGCATTGACCGTGGAACGGGCGATCAGAATTTGAACCGCAGCGAGGCGCTCAAATAGGGAGCGGGATCCGCCTTCACGGTGACGTCCTTGTTATCGAATTCGAACCGATGGTAGCAGACATATCCCGCCTCGAATTCACCCGTGAGGCAACTGGTCAAATTCCAATCCACACCCGCGCCCGCGCGAATTTCCCGATGGTCCATGACTTCGTCGTTGAGTCCGTTGACCTTGAAATTCCTGGCGGTCCGAAAGGATCCCCCGCGATAATCCCCGCCCACATACGCCGTGACGCGATCGTTGACCGCGTATTGCAACTGGGGCCTGGGAAACATCAGGTTCAGAGTCCAGTCATCGGTGAATTTCCACCGCACACCCGCGCCAGGCAGCACGGGAACGTCCGACCAAACATCGACCCGCAAGCCAAACATCCACGTCAGATCGGGATTGGCCTCGTAAGAAACCCCCGCGTAAAACGGCACGTTCACATCCCGCCACTTCACGTCTTTGCCGTCATGGTAGATCCCAGGCTCAATTCCCGCGCGAAACGTCCACTTGTCCGCAAATTTCCATTGGTCGCCCAAACGCAGGCTGATGGCCTCGGCGCGGTCGGGAACCGGGACTCCCGCAGGCACGTCAAATGCGTATTCATCAACGCCAATGCCCACCCGCCAGCCATAGGTGTCGCTCATTTTACGGGTTAAATCATAGCGCAACCGCCCGGAATTCTCCGAGAGATCGCCCCATTTTTGGCCGTTGAAATGGGTTTGCGCGTCCCCCACATAGGAATAGTCGGCCTTGAGGTCCGAGGACCAGGGCGAAGGCGTGGTGAGATTGGTGTTTTGAGCGGAAATGATGACGGAGCCGACCGCCAGGACGCCGCCTGCAAAAAAGAGCGTAATTGGTTTCATAAATCAATGCCTATAAACAGCGGAAATCATGATTTGACAAGCCCGGAGAATGGAACGTGCAGGGGGCAAGACAAAAACTCAGCGGGGGCATCCCGGCTGGATGTACCCGCTGAGTAATGCTGTTCAATCCTGTAACCTGCCCTGGAGTCACTCACGGCTCGGGCAACCATATGATCGGCATGATTCAATGCTCCTGAGCCGATCTGCTCTTAAATAAGAGTGCTCTTCAACATTGACGTCAAGGGACCAGGAGTTGCTCTGGCGCAGGTCTATATCGCACGGGCGACGGTGAATTCGGATATGTCGAGCCCGGATAGGGTACGCCCCTGATCGGTCCCGGTAGTATTAGTGTGGTTCCCGGAATTGGCGTAGCCGTTCGCGTGGCGCCTCTCAGGATTGCTTTCGCTTGCAGGGCGGCAGAACCGTTGCCCCCTTGCGAACCAATTTGAATCAAACGATACAATTCAGTTTGTGCGGATGCGGGCAAGGTCACCACGCTTGCGCCGTTGGTCAGGATCGATGCGGCCGCCGAATTGGTCCAGGTCATGTTAGTGCCGGAATTTCCGGTGACCTGCAGCACGTAATTGGTCGCCCAATCCGGCCATGACAGAACCACTTGATCGTTAAGCCGGTTGATTCGCAGCGTGGGGATCGATGAATCGACATCCACGACTCCTTGCGTGAAGGTTGCGATTAACGCAATGGCGGTGACGTCAGACACCACCCGGGTCACGGGCACATCCGTGAATGTGAATGTGGATTGTCCCGTGGCCGCGGAAGCGGCGACTTGAACACTCAATTTCAGTATTTCTTTGGCGCCCGTTCCAAAGGTCTGGCCCGGCGAAAGCGAGAGCGCAACACCGACGCGGCCTGAGGCGGCGTCATTGGTATTCACGTTGAGAAAAGAATCGGTGGCATCGCTTCCCCTGCTCGCCTTGATAAGACGGATGGCCGTTGGATCGAAGGCCAGGCTGAAGCCCAAGGCATTCTCAGTGCCCTGCGCCTCCAAAACCACGCTCACAGTTCCTGACTGGCCTTGAACAAGGTTTAACTCCACTATTTTCACCTCGCAACCCGCGGTGGTCTCGGTGATGCGTGAGGAAACATTGTCCAGGGGAATGATCGGCAGAATCTCTGCCGATGGACCGCCCACCGGCAAGAGCGGATCCAATCCAACTGCATAGCGCCCCGCTTGCACCCAATCGATCACGGTAATGGCCCCGTCGCCACGGGTGGCTTGCGGCGCGCAATCGGCGCGTTGATATTCGCCCGGACCTGCAGGATTATCCAACCGCGCGACATAGCGTCCCTCCTGCACCCAATCAGTCAGGGTGACCTGCCTATCGCCACTCGGGCGCGGAGTGACATCGCCCTCGAAGTCAGCAGCGGCAATGCTTACCGTGCCGTCCTCATAGTTTGCGGCCAGGGTAATCGCGTCAACATCCGAGAGTTGAGACAAGGTCGGCTGGTTCCCAAAGGTGACCAACGTTGAGCCTGCCTGAGTGGTGGCCACATTGAAGCTCACTTTGACGACTTCCTGCGTGCCTGCGCTGAACACCGTGCCTGGATCCAAAGCCAGAATCAGGCCAAGTTTTCCGGTGCCGACAAGGTTGGTGTTGGGCAATAACGATCCGTCAATCGCTCCAGAACCCTTAACCACTTTGGCAAATGTGAGAATTGCCGGATCGAAGTTCACACTGAAGCTGACGGCGTTTTCATTGCCATTGGCCAATAACACGACAGGCACGGTGATGGGCGCGCTTGCCGAACCGCTGGCATTAGCCACAAGTACTGTGGCGGGCGGGAAGTCCACCCGGATTAGGGCGTTGCTGCTGGTAACGGAACCAAGGGCATTCGACACCTTGACGGAGTATGCGCCGGCCTGAATAAACTGGATGTTGGTCAGTACCAGCGATGAGTTCGTGCGACTCGCCATATCGCTTCCATTAAACTGCCACTGGTAGGTCAAAGGTTGCGTTCCTCCGGCTCCGACCACCAGGGTCATGTCATTACCCTGCACAATTCTCTGGCTTGCGGGTTGCGTCGCGATGATGGGGGCGGTTGGCTGCATGAACTTTCCGCCAATGCCAACTTGCGTGATTACGGCAATTTCGTTGGACGAAAGTGCCCTATTATAAACCGTCACTTCATCGATGATGCCTTTGAAGTAATTAAAGGTAGCCATGGGGCCTGGCATCAAAACCATGTTTAATTTGGTCCCAACCAGCAGCGGACTTGTATTCGACAAATCGCCGTTCTGCGAGGATGGATCAAATGTGAGAACCAAGTTTCCGTCCACATATAACTTGCCGCCTGTTTTGGATGTGCGGTCCACCGTGGCGGCCACATGATGGAAATTCGAATCCGTGATAACGGTGTTCGTTGTCATCCAAGCCGTGGGATTGATATTATTGGCAATTCCCTCCGTCATCATGAACAGGAGCGAGCCATTATCCAAAGAAAACTTCCAGCCCACTTCCTGCATGAGATCCATGGAATAAAACGATTTAGCCGCTATCGAGACATTCTGGCTATAGCGTCCATAATTGGGATAAGTGGGCTGGGCGAACGGCTGCGCTTGAATCCAGGCCTCGACCGAGAAGTTTTGGTTGGACCCAAAATTCAGGGTCGGCGAATCGGGTATCACAACCTGGCTGTTCGTGCCATCGAAACTGAAGCCAGTTCCCACTTCACCTGTGGCAAAACCAGCACCGTTCGTTTCGTAACCGATCGATCCGGTGAATTCGTCCACCACATTGCTCTCCCCGCGCCACCAGCCGATCAGACCCTGCGGCGCCGTTATCGGCAATACCACGGTCAGCACGGCGTTGGAGCTTGTTGCCGATCCCAATGCATTTGTAACGCTGACCGCGTAAGCACCCGCGTCGCCAAGTTGGACATTGGTCAACACCAGCGACTTGTTTGTGGCGCTGGCAATATTCGCGCCATTGAAAAACCATTGATAAGTCAACGGCTCGGTACCTGCGATCGTAAACTCAAGCTTTACATTCCCTCCCTGAGCAATTTGTTGGATGGAAGGTTGCGTTATAATAATCGGGGCGAATGGTTTCAAGAACTTGCCGGCATCGGCCGACTGATAGATTGCAGCAATCTCGTTGGAAGCCATGGCGCGATTATAAACCGACAATTCGTCAAGAATGCCCTTAAACGAAGCCGTATTGGTGGCGTTGTCGTAGCCGCCAATATACAATGGACCCGATGTTGAAAGGTCTCCCTTTTCAATTGTGGGATCAAAGCTCCGAACCACCTTTCCATCCACATAAAGCCGACCGCCGGTGATTGAAGTTCGATTCACCGTGGCCGCGATATGATGGAATTTGCCATCCTGCAAATTCGGGCTTCCCGAAATCCATTTTGAAATATTTCCTGGTGCAAGAGGCGCTTGCGACATCTGCAAACCAAGGCAACCATTTTGCATGCAAAGCGCCCATCCCACCGAACCGCTCGAGGAGGTGCCGATGGTTTTTGCCGCGATGGGAACAAGGGCGCCGTAGTATGGTGCGGTAACGTTTGAGACCTGAATCCAGGCCTCGACCGAGAAGTTCTGGTTGGTTCCAAAATCCAGCAGGGACGCATTGGGCACAATGACCCGGCCTTCCTTGCCGTCCAGGCTGAATCCGGTTCCCACCTCGCCCTGCCCATATCCCGCGCCATTGGTTGTGTAACCGATGGACTTGCCATAATTGTCCAAAACGTTGCCCTCGGCACTCCACCAACCCACCAGGCCTTCTGGCGCCGTGATCGGCAGTTTCAAAGTCAGCACGGCATTGGAACTCGTTACCGAGCCGAGTGCGTTGCTGACGGTGACTGCATAAGCGCCTTCATTGGCTGAGTTGAAATTACTCACTGAGAATGCCTTGTTGGTGGCTCCATCAATATTGGTCCCGTTATAGCTCCATTGAAAAGCAAATGGCTGGGTGCCAACGACTCCAATATCCAAGGTCACATTTCTTCCCTGCACGACTTGCTGGCTTGCAAGCTGCGCTATGATGGCCGGGGCTGATGGCGCCGTGGTCTTGCCCGCGTCCGCTATTCTGTAGAGCGCGTAGATTTCGTTGGTGGTCAACTCGCGATTATAGATCGAAACCTCGTCGATAATACCTTTGAAAAAGGCATTGATGTCCGGACTGCCATGGCTGCCAATATAGAGAACGCCGTTTGTCGAAAGACCCTGCGCAGTGAGCGTCGGGTCAAAGCTCAAAACCACACGTCCATCCACGAATAGCTTGCCGCCAGAATGTGAAGTACGATCCACGGTGGCCGCCACATGATGGAACAGGCCGTCCTGCAGATTGATGCCCGGGGCGGTCCAGCGATTTTGACTACTTAAGGGACCCGGCAACAATTGAAAGCCGAGCTGGCCGTATTCCAAGTAAAGCTGCCAACCCGTTGACGTGCTGGAATCGGGCCTGACCGCCTTATCCGCGATGACGGTGATCCCATTATAATTTCCAGGGGTGGGTTGGGCTTGAATCCACGCTTCAATCGTGAAGTTCCGGTTGCTGTCAAAGTTCAGTGCCGAAGTATTTGAAATAATCACCCGATCATCAACACCGTCAAGGCTGAAACCTGTTCCCACTTCGCCGGGCCCATAACCAGCTCCATTGGTCACATAACCATTCGCATTGCCGGCGGAGTCCGCCACATTGCCTTCCCCTTTCCACCATCCCACCAGACCCTGGGGCGAAGGCATCGGTGGTTTGAATGTCAATAGCGCGTTGGAGCTTGTTATGGATCCGACGGCGTTGCTGATCACCACGGCATAGGCGCCTGCGTCGGATGTTTGAAAATTAGTCAGGACAAGCGAGGAGTTGGTCGCTGCCGAAATATTGGTTCCATTAATATTCCATTGGTAAGTCAGCGGCTGCGTGCCGATGAAGCCAATATCAATGGTGACGCTACTACCCTGTGCAACTGATTGACCTGCCGGTTGAGCGATAATACTTGGGGCGATTGCTTCCATGCTCTTCCCGGCGCTGTCCGTTTCGTAAATGGCTCTGATATCCGCCGCCGTCAGCTGACGGTTATACACGGAAAGCTCGTCGATGATGCCTTTGAAATTGCAGGCCAAATCGGGATTATTATGGTTACCGATCCTCAGCGGCGCCACACTCGAAAGATCGCCGTTTTCCCCGGTGGGATTAAATGTCATCACCTCGCTTCCATCCACGTATAGTTTGCCGCCCGTGCTTGAAGTTCGATCCACAGTGACCGCCACATGATGGAACAGGCCATCTTGAAGATCAGGACCCGGGGCCTCCCAATACGAGGCGCCAGCATAAGTCATGGGCGCCTGGGACATCAGGAAACCGAGCCGACCGTATTCCATATAGAACATCCATCCCACCACACTGCCGGCATCACGCGGCAGAGCCTTGTCTGCAATGACGGTGTAACCTGACAGATTATCAGGAGTGGGCTGGGCTTGAATCCAAGCCTCAATTGAAAAGTTCTGATTGGTGCCAAAATTCAGTGTTGGATTATTGGGAACCACCACGCGATCATCCACACCGTCGAAATTAAAGCCGGTTCCCACCCTGCCCGAACCATAACCAGCCCCGTTTGTTTCGTAACCATTCGCAATACTGGCCGAATCCATTACATTGCTTTCCCCTTTCCACCAGCCCACCAGTCCCTGTGGCGCCGGCAGCGGCAATTTGACAGTCAGCGCGGCATTTGAACTGGTGATGGAACCCATTGCGTTACTTATTTCCACTGTGTAGTTGCCGGCATTGTCGGGTTGGAAACTCTCCACCAGCAGGGTATTGTTCGTCGCTCCGCTAATATTGATTCCATTAAATTTCCATTGATAGGCCAACGGCGGCGTGCCTCCGTTTCCGACGTCGAGAGTTACGCTTCTTCCCTTCACTACCTGCCCGCCTGCAGGTTGCGTATAAATAAATGGAGCGATGGATTCCGTGCTTTTCCCGACGCCGGCGGCCTTGTAGATCGTATTGATCTCTGTGGCGGTTAAATCGCGATTATAGACAGAAACTTCGTCAATTATGCCTTTAAAAAAGGCATTGATATCGGGACTGCCATGGCTGCCAATGTAGAGAATCCCGTTTGTCGAAAGACCCTGCGATGTGAGCGTCGGGTCGAAGGTCAAAACCACATTTCCATCCACGAATAACCTGCCTCCAGATTGTGAAGTGCGATTCACGGTCACCGCCACATGATGGAACAGGCCGTCCTGCAGATTGATGCCTGGGGCAGTCCAACGGCTTTGACTGCTTATGGGGCCTGGCAACAATTGGAAACCGATCTGGCCGTATTCCAAATAGAGCTGCCAACCTGTTGACGTGCTTGAATCAGGCCTGACCGCCTTATCCGCGATGACAGCAATTCCGTTGTAATTGCCTGGAGTGGGTTGGGCCTGCATCCAAAGCTCAATGGAAAAGTTCTGGCTGGCTCCCAAATTCAGCATCGGGGCGTTGGGAACGATCACCCTGTTATTCGTGCCAACGAGGCTAAAGCCGGTTCCCACCTTTCCCGGCCCATAGCTTGCGCCGTTGGTCGTGTAACCATTTGCGCCGTTGATGCCGTCCACCACATTGCCCTCTCCCTTCCACCAACCGACGATCCCAAGAGGCATGGTCGAGGATTGGGAGGAGGAAACTTTACCAGCTCTGCCGGCCATATAAATTGAAGAGATTTCCGTTAAAACCAAATCCCGGTTATAGATGGACAAATCATCGATAATGCCTTTGAAATTGCACTTGAGGCTGGGATTATCATGACTTCCGACGTACAGAGGCGTGGTCGTTGAAAGGTCACCTGACTCCAAGCTCGGGTCAAAGGCCAAAACCACATTGCCATCCACGTATAGCTTGCCGCCGGTACTGGAGTTCCGATTCATGGTGACTGCCACATGATGAAACATCCCGTCTTGAACATTTGGCCCATCCGATGCGACATAGAAAGAGGAATTGCCGGCGCTCATGGGCGCTTGCGAAATCAGAATGCCGAGCTTGCCTTTGTCGATGTATAAGAACCATCCAACGCAGCTGCTGGGATCAGGTGTGTAAGACTTGCCCACGATGACGGCAATCCCTTGATAATTATCGGGGGTGGGATAGGCTTGGATCCAAGCTTCGACTGTGTAGTTTTGGTTGGATCCAAAATTCAACGCTGGAGAACTGGGAATAACCACCCGATTATTCGTGCCGTCGAGGCTGAAGCCGACCCCAACTTCGCCGATGCCAAAGCTTGCACCATTTGTCACATAGCCGTTCGCGCTGCCCGCCGAGTCCATCACATTACCCTCGCCCTTCCACCAGCCGATCAGACCTTGCGGCGCCTGAATGGTTGCCAGCGGCGGGTTTGTTGAATTGCCAATCGCATCAGCCGCCCACGCGCTGGAGGCGCAATGCCACAGGCAGAGGCTGGCAAGAACGAGAAGCGCGGAAGAAGCATACCGGGATAATTGTCGCATTATTATTTTCATAGAAACTCCCAAAGTAATATTGACGCACGAGTATTCGTGAATCCCCGCATTAACAGCTGAACACCAAAATTGACAGACCAGAATTGCAGACGCAGGCAGACGTCACTTTGTTACGCAAGTGGCAATTAGTAACCTTTAGAACACATTTTAGGGCTGACTGCAAGATAAATAGCAATTGTTTTTGAACTGGGCGTGCCTGATGAACAGGCTCCTTGCGGGGTGTTCCCACTCAAACTGAAGAATTTTGTCGGGCGCCCTTTGGAGGAAAAGGAACATACTTCTGCTTGCCGCCCGCTCTCTAAGTGGTCATTCTGTTTCCAAGTTAACTGCAAAGACCTGAATGGTTGCCAATACTTATGAGCCAGCGCGAAATCTTTAGAGCGGAAAAACTCCCTGTCCTGCAAAATCGGATGTTTAATACGGCTCAGGAAGCGTTGAACAGCCCCACTGGGGACATTGTGCTGGTTCAGGATACCGGGACAGGGCTGGTTTTTAACGCCGCGTTTGATCCCAAAAAGCTCGTCTATGACAAGAGCTACCAGAATGAACAGGCCTGCTCGACTGTGTTTCAGAGCCACCTGAATACGGTCACGCAAATCATTCGCCGACATTTTGAAGGGAAAACCTTGATCGAAGTAGGCTGTGGCAAGGGCTATTTCCTCGACCACCTCCATGCGCTTGGTTTCGACATCACCGGGATAGACCCTGCTTATGAAGGCGGAAATCCCCGG
The DNA here is from genome assembly GCA_963664225.1 of Verrucomicrobiia bacterium. Classification (GTDB taxonomy): domain Bacteria; phylum Verrucomicrobiota; class Verrucomicrobiia; order Limisphaerales; family UBA1319. The sequence goes on along the minus strand of OY760937.1, from coordinate 2,953,067 downwards.
GTGATCAAGGCCCTCTTTGAGCGGGAACTGGGCTTGTCAGCCGAAGGCATTGTTTTGCGGCACGTCTTGGAGCATATCCCGGATCCTTTTGCTTTTCTCTCGAGCATTGCGCACGCGAACGGAGGCAAAGGGATTATTTACATCGAAGTGCCTTGCTTCGACTGGATATGCCATCATCGCGCCTGGTTCGATGTTTTCTACGAACACGTTAACTACTTCCGCGTCAATGACTTTCACCAGATGTTTGCTCGCGTTCTGGAAAGCGGCCACTGTTTTAACGGGCAATACATTTACGTCGTGGCCGATTTGGCAAGTCTGCGAAAACCCAGCATCGACAAATCGAAACCTCTGGACTTTCCTGGTGATTTTCTTAATGACATTCAAAACATTGCTTCGGTTGTAAAACGAAATCAACGCAAAGCCATCTGGGGCGGGGCTTCAAAAGGCGTCATTTTTTCGATCTACATGCAGCGAATGGGCATCGGGATCGATCTGGTCATCGACATTAACCCGGCAAAACAAGGCAAATACCTGGCATGTAGTGGTTTGTGCGTTAAATCGCCCAATGAAGCGATGCAAATATTGCAACCCAAAGACACCATTTTCGTAATGAATTCGAATTATCTGGATGAGATCGTTGCTCAATCCGGAAACCAATACCAATACTACAAGGTGGACCATGAATAAATTTGATCAGGAAGTTCAGGCGCGTATCGCAGCAAACAATGGCAACGAACTCTTGAAGCGGGATGCAAGGGCCCTGTTGTTATCCTCCATTGCCGCGCAGTATTCCTACAATTTCTCCTGGCTCTCGAGGCCCATCATCCAATACCCGCAGGATATCGTGGCGATACAGGAGTTGATCTGGAAAACCAAGCCCGATCTCATTATCGAGACCGGCATCGCTCATGGCGGCTCGCTCATCATGAGCGCGTCCATGCTCGCCCTTCTGGATTATTGCGACGCGGTGGAAGCGGGAGTAACGCTCGATCCCCGTGCCACGCATCGCCGTGTATTGGGACTGGATATCGACATCCGCGCCCACAACCGCGCGGCCATCGAAGCGCACCCCATGTCCCATCGCATCGATATGATCCAGGGCTCTTCCGTTGCGCCAGAGATCGTTGCACAGGTGCATGAAATCGCCAAAGGATATAAGAAAATCCTTATCTGCCTCGATTCAAATCATACCCATGAGCATGTGCTTGGCGAACTGGAAGCCTATGCCCCGCTGACCAGCAAGGAGTGTTACTGTGTCGTGTTCGACACCGTGGTCGAAGATCTGCCTGACGATACTTACAACGATCGCCCGTGGGGCAAGGGAAACAATCCAAAATCCGCCGTTTGGGAATACCTGCGCCGTTTGAAGGAAGTGGGCCGCAAGGCTGCGGACGGAGAGCCTCTCAAGTTTGAAATCGACAAGGTGATTGAAAACAAATTGCTCGTCACGGTCGCGCCGGACGGATTCTTGCAAAGGGTTGGCTAAACCGGAGCCCACTTAAAGACAGACGGACAAATGGCGGACTCAAGAGGTCCGCCATTTTCATTGAAATCGCGATTGGGGCGCGTTCGTAACGAACTATTCTTCAAACGCTTTCTGTCGTTTCCAACTCTTTCTGGGGGCCGCGTTTCATCCAGACCATGAGCAGGCTGATGTCTGCGGGGGAAACGCCCGAGATGCGCGAGGCCTGGCCAAGGGTGGTGGGGCGGATCTTATCGAGTTTCACCCTGGCCTCCGTCCGCAGGCTGGGAACGGTTTTATAATCCAGCCAATCGGGAATCCGCTTATCCTCCAGGGTCTTGAATTTCTCCACCTCCTCCTGTTGCCGGGCCACATAACCGGCGAACTTGAGGATGAATTCAACCTGCTGCACGGCTTCGGGACTTAAAGCAGAATTCTTGTCGGGCAAATCCGCATAGCATATTTCGGGGCGTCGCAGGAGTTGCGCCAGGGTATTGGCGCCCGAACGGGTCTTGGCCAATCGCTCCAATTCCAGATCGATGGAGGCCCGCTTGGCGACGAATTGCTCGTAGTTTCGCAGCGGTAGCAACCCCATTTCATGACCGATGGGTGAGAGCCGGGCATCCGCATTATCCTGGCGGAGCAGGAGGCGATACTCTGCGCGGGAGGTGAACATCCGGTAAGGCTCGGCCGTGCCTTTGGTCACCAGGTCATCGATCAACACCCCGATATAGGCCTGATCCCGACGCAGCACCAGCGGTTCCAGGGATCGGACACGCCGGGCGGCATTGATGCCCGCCATCAATCCCTGGGCGGCGGCTTCCTCGTAACCCGAGGTTCCGTTGATCTGTCCGGCGTGATAAAGATTGCGACAGAGCTTGGTTTCGAGCGAGGGATGGAGTTGTGTCGGCGGCGCGAAATCGTATTCGACAGCGTAGGCCGGGCGGAGGATTTCCGCATGCTCGCAACCGATGATCGAATGCACCATGGCATATTGAACCTCCAGCGGCAGACTTGTGGAAAAGCCGTTCACATAGATCTCATCCGTGTGAATCCCCTCGGGTTCCAGAAACAACTGGTGGCGTTCCTTGTCGGGGAATTTGACGATTTTATCCTCGATGGAGGGGCAATAGCGGGGACCGATCCCTTCAATCACGCCGGAATACAGAGGCGACTTGTCCAGGTTCGCCCGAACGATTTTGGCCGTTTCCTCGGTGGAGTAGGTAATATGACAGGGCAACTGGCCGTTCAAGCGGTCGAGAATGGATCCCGGCGGATACTTGCCTTGGGACTGGCCGATATCGTTGGGTTGGATGCCGGAATGTTCCACGTGGAACAAATCGTCTTTCCAATAGGTGAAATAAGGCACCGGCTCATCCCCACCCTGGACCTCCGTCCGGGAGAAATCGATGCTGCGACGCAACAACCGGGGTGGCGTTCCTGTCTTGAGGCGACCCAGTTCAAAACCCAGTTCCTTCAAGGATTCCGATATACCCAGTGACGGAGCCTCGCCGGAACGTCCGCCGGGGATCTTGTTAAACCCAATATGCATCAAACCCCGGAGGAAGGTTCCGGTGGTCAAAATGACGGTGATTCCCAGATATTGGGTTCCCAGGGAGGTTTCCAATCCAGTCACCTGGCCATCTTTGTGCAGAAGGCGGATGGCCTGGCCCTGTTTGAGATCGAGACGGGGCTCGCGTTCGAGAATCCACTTCAGACGAAATTGGTAGGCTTTCTTATCGCACTGCGCTCGGGGGGCCCAGACGGAAGGTCCCTTGCGCGTGTTCAACATGCGGAACTGGAGACCCGTCATGTCGGTGGCTTTTCCCATGTCGCCGCCCAGGGCATCGATTTCGCGCGCGAGATGTCCCTTGGCCAGTCCGCCAATGGCGGGATTGCAGGACATCTGGCCGATGGTGTCGGCATTGATGGTGAGCATCAACGTCTGACATCCCATGCGCGCCGCCGCCAGCGCGGCCTCAATACCGGCGTGACCTGCGCCAACCACGATCACGTCATACTTCTTCGGATAAACGAACATGCAGAGGTTATTGTAGGCGATATGGGCCCAAGCGCAATAGGCGCGAGTGGGTTTTGGATTGACCGTGGACTTAGAGTTGAGGATTGACGCAGAACCGCAGGAACGGCCATGGCGTTCAAGGTTGGGCGCGCACTCCGTTGCGCGCCGTCGTGTTGATCCCAAGCGCGGGATTATGCAACGGCGTGCAGAGGACTGCCCGCCCTCCTATGAGCGTCAAGAACCGGGTGGGCGCGGAGCGGATCCGCAGAGTTCTGCTCGGCAGACTCGCCTTACCTCAGTTCGCCCGTCCTGAACTGCCATGCAGTGCAAATGTTCCACGTGGAACATTTCCTCGTTGCGAAAACATCCGGTTACCATCCAACGCTGGTCTATCCGCGCAAGGGGGCGGTAAGTTTCTTGCGCAACAGTCCGTTGGTGGCGGCAATATGGAAGGAATGATCGCCCGGGAGCGCTTCATTCCAGAATTCGCCACCGGCGCACTCCAGAATCAGTCCGCCCGCCGCGATATCCCAGAGGCGCAAACCGGATTCCATGAAGCCATCATAGCGACCGGACGCCACATACACTAAATCCAGGGCCGCAGCCCCCATGATGCGAATTTTGCGCACGCGATGGGCCAGATCCTGCAATTTGGGCAGCATTTTGTTCAAACCTGCGTCATGTTTTGAAAAACCAAGGCTGATCACGGCCTCGGCAAGCTTGGAACGGTTGCTGACATGAATGGCTTTATTATTCAAAAGGGCGGTTTTTCCCCGAATAGCGGTCCAAAGCTCGTCGCAGAACGGATCGTAAACCACGCCGACGACCGATTGGTAGCCCGCATCGCTTCGTGATGGACCTTTAAACTCCTGCAACGCAATGGAAACACAGGCGTGAGGGATACCGTAGGCAAAATTCACTGTGCCATCGATCGGATCGATCACCCAACGGTATTGGGAATTTGGATCGCCGGCCACGCCTTCCTCACCCAACACCGAAATACCGGGGAAACTCTTGAGCAGGATCTTTTCAATGAGCTTCTGGCACCGGACATCGAGTTCCAGTTTAATATCATGCTGCACAACGAGATTCGCCTTTTTCACGGCCCGCAGGTTCTTGCGCATTAATGCGCCTGCGCCGCGTGCGGCTTCGACCGCCACCTTCAATGCCTTTGCCAAATCACGTTGATTCATAATGAAGGTCAGTCTGCCCCTGTGGAGGCCGCCCGGCAATCGAAAATCAGGGAACAGAATGGGTCTGTGTAGTTTATTGAATAGGGCTGAAGATCCGTTCTATTTTTTATTGATGTGTTAATGGTGATATTATATCGAATAGTTTCAAAGTCTGTTTGCCTTGAATATTCTTTATTTTCTTTTTCATTGCTTTAGTTTACTTCATATTTATTATCTCTACTGTCTTGAAAGGAATCCTTCTCCATCGTTTTGTCATGAGTTTGAATATATGATTCCTGGAACATTCCTTCGTTTCGCCGCAATCCATCGGTTTCGTGGTGGGTCGCTTGCTTTCAGAGGTTAAATCGGTATGTTGTTGGCGTTAACAGGGGTGCATTAACAATAATCACACATGGAACTCGAAGCGCAGATACAGCAATTCGTCGCTCAGAATTTGCTCTTTAGCGACCAGGGATATCGTTTCAGCAACAATGCCTCTTTTATTCAAGAGGGAATCATCGACTCGATGGGCGTCATGGAATTGGCGACCTTTGTAAATACCGAATTTGGCATTCAAGTGGATCCGCAGGATGTGACCCCGGATAATTTCGATTCGGTCAACAAGCTGTCCGAATACGTGCGTCGCAAACTGGCGACCGTGGAAGCCAAACCGGCCTAGGAAAAAGAAAACAACCACCAACGCGCCTGTAAATCAGGCCCCCGGCAATCATGGCCGGAATATTCGTACAACATTTTCTGGAGAATTCGGCCCGCCGCAGTCCTGACAAATTGGGGTTGGTTTGCGATGGACGAAGACTTTGCTACGGCGAAATCAACGCGCTGGCGGATTCCCTGGCGACGGAAATGGTGGCCTGCGGACTGCAACGCGGGGAACGGGTCGCGCTCTGGCTGCCGAATACAGTGGACCTGGTGGTCGGGATCTTTGCCGTGCTCAAGGCGGGTGCGGTGTTTGTCTCGGTCAGCCCATCCACCAGGACAGACAAGCTGACCTTCATTCTCAACGATTGCCGGGCCACGGGCCTTTTCATGGATCGGCGCCTGCGTAACATGCCCGGCTTCGAAGTTTTGCGGGAGGCCGCCCCCAGCCTGAAGTTCATCATGGACGCAGGAGGTTTGAACGGTGCGCGAACGGTTCCCGGCCTCGCCCAATCTGCCGCGTCAATGGAGGACCTACCTGTCGCTGGCGATGCATCCGACCTGGCCTGCCTGATTTATACCTCCGGCACCACCGGCAATCCCAAGGGCGTCATGTGTCACCACGGGGGAATGGTCTTCGCGACCAATGCCATCGTCGAGTATCTGGAAAACAACGAGGAGGACGTCATTCTGAGCGTGCTTCCACTGGCATTCAGTTATGGCATATACCAGCTAATGGCAACCTTTTTTACGGGCGCTTGTCTGGTATTGGAGAAATCGTTCACTTTTCCAAATCTGCTGCTTGAGAGCATGCAAAAAACGCGGGCCACCGGATTTGCCGGGGTGCCCACGATATTTAACATGCTGCTGACCATGGATCTTTCGGCCTACGATTTATCCAACTTGCGCTACCTGACCAATGCGGCCGCCGGTATGCCCGGCCACCATGTCCTGGCTGTGAAGGAGCGTTTTCCCAATGCCCGTTTCTATTCCATGTATGGGCAGACGGAAGTCGTGCGCACCTTGTATCTGCCGCCGGATCAAATCGCGCGCAGGCCCGATTCCGTGGGCGTGCCCATTCCCGGTACGGAGGCTTGGATCGAGGATGAGGAGGGATGTCGGGTGCCCGCCGGACGTACAGGAGAACTCATCGTGCGCGGAGGTCATGTGATGAGGGGTTATTGGAACGCTCCCGAAACGAGCGCGGTGCGGTTTCAACCAGGCCGGCATGACGGCGAGCGGGTCTTTCGCTCGGGCGATCTTTTTCGCCAGGACGACGAAGGCTACTTTTATTTTGTGGCGCGCAAGGACGACATCATCAAATGCCGTGGAGAGAAGGTCGCGCCGAAGGAGATTGAAAACGCGTTGATGAAACTCGCGGGGGTGCGCGAGGTGGCCGTGGTGGGTGTGCCGGATCCGATTCTTGGCCAGGCGATCAAGGCGGTGCTGGTGGTTGATGATTCATCAGTGACCGCCACGCAGGTGCGGGCGCATTGCAGGGCGTGTCTCGAGGAGTTGCTGGTGCCCAAGTTTGTCGAGTTCCGCGCGGAATTGCCGCGGACGATCAATGGGAAAATCAAACGTTCCGAACTGGTCGAAACGCCCTTGTGAAAGTTGCGCCATACACACCGACTGACTCCCCAGTTTTGGTGCGTGCATTTATTTCAGGCCCGACCGGTCCGCGCAAGCGCGCCGCCTGTCAGGAGCATTATTTATCGCGGTCAAGTCATAACATCGTATGTGTGGGATAGCAGGGATTGTCAATATGGATGCGGGACCGCCTCCGGCGGCGGCGGATCTGCGGCAGATGCTGGCGATGATCCGTCACCGGGGTCCGGATCAGTTCGGCATATACCGCGATGCCCACGCCGGACTGGGCAACGCGCGCTTGAGCATCATCGATCTGAGCGCGGGGCAGCAACCGATCTGCAACGAAGACGGCACGCTGTGGATCGTGTTCAACGGGGAGATATTCAACTATGTGGATTTGCGTCCGGGACTGGAGGCCCGGGGGCATCGTTTTTCCACCAACACGGACACGGAGGTCATCCTTCATTTATTCGAGGAACAGGGACCGGGCTGTCTGGACCACTTGAACGGCCAGTTTGCCATCGCGATCTGGGACTCGAAAAACAAAAGTCTGTTTCTCGCTCGCGACCGGGTCGGAGTGCGACCTGTGTTTTACACGCTTAACCGGGGGCGCTTCCTTTTCGGCTCGGAGATCAAGGTGTTGCTCTCGGACCGCGGAGTGACCGCGGCGCTGGATCCCGTGGCACTGGACCAGGTCTTCACCTATTGGAGCGCGCTGTCGCCGCGAACCGCGTTCAAGGACATCTACGAACTTCCACCGGGACATTATTTGCAGGCGGACGCCAGCGGATTGACAATTAAGCGCTATTGGGAAATCCGTTTTCCCGCAGCCGGATTGACTGAAGGCCCGGCATGCAATGGCCTGCCTCTGGAACACTACATCGAGGAATTGAGCGAGAAACTGATCGACGCCACACGCATCCGGCTGCGCGCGGATGTGCCCGTGGGCGCGTATCTGAGCGGCGGTCTGGATTCATCGCTCATCGCCTACATGGTCCGCCATTTTACCGGTGCAAAGCTCGACACATTTTCCATCGCGTTCGATGATCCCGGCTTCGACGAAAGCCAGTTTCAGCGCCGAATGGCCGGGAACCTCGGAACGCAACATCATGTGGTGCAAGCAACGTATGCCGACATTGGCAAGGTCTTTCCAGAGGTCATCTGGCACACCGAAACACCGCTGATGCGCACCGCGCCAGCCCCGATGTTTTTGCTCTCCAAGTTGGTCCACGACCATGGTTATAAAGTCGTGCTCACCGGGGAGGGCGCGGACGAATTTCTCGCGGGCTACGACATTTTCAAGGAAGCGATGGTGCGGCAATTCTGCGCACGCCAGCCGGAGTCCAAGAGACGCCCGCTGCTCTTTCAAAAACTCTATCCCGACATTCGCGGGCTGGGTCAAAATCCGGCGTCGTTCCTCACGGCCTTTTTCGGCAAGGATTTGGATAAGGCCGCTGAGCCCGGATTTTCGCACGCGATTCGCTGGCAGAACACGCGTCGGGCACGGCGTTTCTTTACGGACGATCTGGCGGTTGCCGCCCGGAGCGAAGACGGTCCCTGGTATCCTCCGGGCTTTCAAAGTTGGGGTCGCCTGGGCCAGGCGCAATACCTCGAGGCCACGATTTTCCTGCCGCAATACCTGCTCTCCTCCCAAGGCGATCGTCCGGCGATGGCCCACGCGGTGGAAGGCCGCTTTCCGTTTCTGGATTACCGGGTGATCGAATATTGCAACCGCCTTCCGGCCCGGTTGAAATTGCGCGGCCTTACGGAGAAGTTTCTGCTTAAGAAAATCGCGCGCAACTGGCTGCCGGAGGAAATCTGGAAAAGGCCCAAGCGCCCGTATCGCGCGCCCATCCATCGCAGTTTCTTCAATAACAACACGCCCGATTACGTGCTCGAACTGCTCTCGCATGAAAGCATCTCCCGCGCAGGCCTGTTTAAATCCGCGGCGGTGGATCAACTCGTGCGCAAACTCCAGCAGGGCTCGGCCATTGGGGAAACCGACGACATGGCGCTGGCGGGGATTCTCTCCTCGCAACTGGTCCACCGCCAATTCATCGAACATTTTGCGAAGCCACCGCCGCTGTCTGACCGCGACGATGTGAAGGAATGCACGGGACCGGGAGCCGACGGGGATACTTAAACCATAGTTCAGACGTGACTCCTTAACCTGATTATACTAATAAACAAACACGATATGAATTTTCACAAGGATGTTCTGGTCCTCGACGCGGCAGTGGAAACCGACCGCATCATAACGGCGATGCGGCATGTGGCGCGGGCCGTCATGCGTCGCCACGGCGGCGTGGTGGGGATCAGCGGTGGGATTGACTCCGCGCTGGTGCTGGCCCTGGGTGTGCGGGCTTTCGGCCCGGATAAAATCGTGGCGTTGATGTTGCCCGAGAAGGATTCCGACCCGGTGAGCGAGCAGTTTGCGCGGGAGCTGGCCGAGAAATTCGGGGTCAAACCGATTCGCGAGGATATTGCTCCGGCACTGGAAGGCTACGGGTGTTATCGTCGCCGGGACGAAGCCATCAAGCGCGTGTTTCCACAATACGATGCGAAGCTGGGTTACAAGGCCAAGATTGTGCTGCCGCAAAACCTGCTCGACTCGGACGCGATGAATGTATTCTCCGTGACAATTGTTGCGCCCGATGGCACCGAATCGAGCAAACCGCTGCCCGCGCCCGATTACCTGCAGATCGTGGCGGCCTCGAATCTCAAGCAGCGCACCCGCATGTCCATGCTCTATTACCATGCGGAGCTCCACAATTACGCCGTTCTGGGCACCGCCAATAAAAACGAGCACGACCAGGGATTCTTTGTCAAATACGGCGACTCGGGCGTGGACATCCAGACCATCGGCCACCTCTACAAAACCCAGGTCTATCAACTGGCCCGCCACCTGGGCGTTCCCGAAAGCATCCTCAAGCGCACGCCAACCACGGATACTTACAGCGCCCCGTGCAGCCAGGAGGAGTTCTTTTTCCGCATGCCCTTCACCACCATGGACCTGCTTTGGTATGCCATGGAACACGGCATTCCTGCCGCCGAAGCCGCTCCCGTCATGGGATTGACCGAAACGCAGGTTCAACGCGCCTACACGGATTTTGGACGGAAACACCGCGCGACCGAACCGCTGCGCATGCCGCCGGTGGATTTGGTGGCGGCAGGGGTCTGATGCATTAGCATTTGTCGTTTGAGTGCCGGATACCACCCAACTAGGGGCATTTTATAATGAAAATAATCTTGGTTAAAACGGGAGTTCTCATATGGATTGCGTGCCAACTGATACTCGTCGTTATAGGGATATATTCCATTTTATTTTTCCAGGGCGGTGATGTATTCGATCGACGATCTGGACTCTTTGATATCTGGCGCCTTGTACCATTGTTATTTTCGGTGCCAGCATTCGTCATATCTTGCGTTGGATATGACGGACTCATTAACAATCTGACGAGCAAAGACCCACGCAAGTAACTGAGGTTCCTAAAAAGAAAGAGCGATAATAACACACAATAGGCAAGCTTACAGCAGATAATATGCTGGCATACCATACTTTGGACATCGGCCGGAAGCACCGCGCGACCGAACCGCTGCGCATGCCGCCAGTATTGCGACCGCAGCGCTTGCCGGAGGAGTTGCGGCAGGGGCCGCGTCTGGAACTGGAACTCTTTTCAAATTAATGATTATGACGAGGTTAAAAGCAGGAATTCTGAGTGCTGTGATTGTGGCGGGTTTGGCCACTCCACTCGTAATATCGTATCGTTCACAAGCCCGGCTGAAAATGGAGAACCAGTCGTTGCGGGACCAGATCGCCCGCCTCGGCCAGGTTGACGCGGAAAACGAGCGTCTCTCGAACCTGGTCAAGCAGGCGGAGAGTTCTCGCGCCAGTGCTGTTCCAAGCGAACTGCTGAAGCTGCGCGGCGAAGTGGGCGTGTTAAAGAGACTGCTTGCTGAAAATGCCAATGCCCAGGCGCAATTGGCTCGTCAGACGGCTCAGACCAACCAGCCGGCCACCACGGAGGATGAGGAAAAAAAGGATGCGCTCAGGAAGCAGCAAGTAATCGCCAAGATGGGCTATGCCAAAAACTGGATTATGGCATTTTTTACTTATGCTGAGAAAAACCAGGGCCGCTATCCGGCGGACTTTGGCCAGGCAGCCTCTTATTTGCCCGACAATGCAAAAGACGAAACCCTTTTGGCGACCAATCAGTTCGATATCCTTTACCATGGTTCTTCATCGGCGTTGACCGATCCGGCCAATATCATCGTGCTGCGTGAGAATCAAAGTATCGCCAGCCCATCTGGCGGTTGGGTAAGGGCGTATGGTTTCGCCGACGGCCACGTCGAGGTTCATAAGTCCGACGATGGCAATTTCCAGGCGTGGGAGGCGCCACGCATCGTTGCTTCGCCCGGCGCTGGCCAGCCCGGCCAGATTGGCGATTAATCTGAAGCAGCGTCAGGTTCGTATGCCCTGGTCCGAACCCTGAATTTACATCAGGAACGCCGTGACTCCAATCGCACCGCCGATGAGACCGAGTGTGATGCCGACGAACCAGAAGAGCCGCCATTTGGAGAGAATCGACACCGAACAAACCACAATGCCAATCTGCAATCCAAGGGATGCCAGATCGCAACGGTCATTGATTTTGCTGTTGTGGTCGGCGGCGGCAACGAGTTTTTCAGCCTCAACCTTGAGCTCTTCCTTTTCGGAATTATAGCGCTTCGCGTCGCTTTCTGTTTTGGCAATGGCGGCCGTCCGGGCTGTGGCATCGACGCTGGTTTGTAGCAATGCCAATAGTCGCCCCTCGGTCTCGCACAGGTTTTGTTTCAAGCTCTTGGCTTGATAGTGCCCCCACTGGTCGGACGCCTCGTTGGTTTTGATGATCGCGTCCGTTTTCGCGCTGTCACCCTTGTTTGAAATCACGGCCAGGACCACGGCCAGCAGGGCAATGGTAAGCGCCACTTGTTTCCCAAATGGATCGTTTGATTCGGGTATGTCAGGAGTGTCCGGCATCCGCTAAGATACTTTTGAGTATCCCAAACGCAAGAGGTCGAACGGATGCGCGCGGTTGGTCTCTCCTCAGTCCTTCAAATTCACACTGAGCTTCTGCCACGCCGCCAGGGAGCGGGCCAGGTGCTCGCGGGTATCGCCACCGATTCCGAAGCACTGGAGCCCAATCGGTCCTTTGTATCCGAGTTCCTTGAGCGTTTTGAGAAATTGGCCCACGTCGAAACTGCCCTTGTCGAGCGGTTGGATGTAATGGTCCCAGCCGGGGTTCGCGTCGAACTCATCCGCGCCATTGATCGAGATGGCCCAGAGCCTGGGCATCGCCTGTTTGAGCAGCGGGCGGTAGTCGCGGCTTTTGTCCACGCGCAGCCAGTGGCAGAGATTGAACATCACGCCCACATTCGGGCGGTCCACCTTGTCCCCCACACGCACCGAATCCTCGATCCGTTCGACCCAGGAACTTTGATGTGGATACAACAATAACTGCGCTCCGGAATCCTTGGCTTGATCGGACATCGCGCGCAGAATTTCGACCGCGCGCGGATCGACGGACGGGTCGGACGACTTCGCGCCATTGAGCAGCAGGCAGAATTGCACATGGCGGCCCTTGATAAGCGCGCAGACTTCCTTGAAGCGGTTCGTGTCATACGGCGTCTTGTCCGGCGCAAGCTCCACCGTCATGGTGATCTGATACAGCTTCAGCCCGGCGGCATCGAGCGTCTTGATCCGCTCCTCGAGTTTATCCAGCCAGATGTGGCCCACACCGGGATAGCCCAGTTCCTTGAGCATCACGGCCTGTTGTTCGAAATTGCGTTTCTGCGAATCATGCCAGTCGATGCAGAAGGGGAAGAACGGGTAAGGGCTCTGTTCGGCGGCACGAGCGGCGAAATTGAGGAACACAATGGCGGCCAGTGCGGACAGGAAAAGGCGTTTTGTCGTTGTTTTCATAAACAGAGAATACCCGCAGTTTAAGGCAAAGCCAACGGAATGCCCAGCTACTTTTAAGAGCAACAGCGCGCGTGCAGGACAAAATTCTTCTGCATGCCGAAAAAGGCTTTTAACCGACATGGAAGTATATAGGCCGAATGAAAACGGTCGGCTCAAAGAACTGAACGCGCGATCTTCTCTCTCGCCCCGCGAGGCACGAGTGGGGAGAGAGTTGGAGAGAGGGATTTCATTTATAGACCATGTTATCTTGCCGAAGAATTTTGTCCTGCACCCCAACAGCGCATTCGCAGGAAGGCGTGAGTGACAAATGCCAGTGATTCGAGTACAATCAAATGCCTAAACCATGTCTGACATCAGGAAAACGGCGGAATCCTTTGCCAGTATGACGCGCCCCAATGGTGTGTCACCGATGGCACTCCAAGCGCGCCTGGGTTTTGCCGCCGTATTCGCGCTGGCCGTTGTATTCCTGGCCGTTGTGACCGCCACCGCCTGCTTCGGGCAGGAGACCGGTCGGGTGCAGGGAGAGTCGAATAGCGCCGCCATTCAACCGCCGGAATCAAACTCCGCTCTTAAAACCTTAACCGAGGAGGAGCGGACTTGGTTGCGGGCGCATCCCGTCATACGGGTTACTCAGGATCCCGGCTGGCCACCGTTTGAATTTGCCGACGCACAGGGAGAACCCACAGGCATCGCGGACGATTATTTGAAGCTCATCGAACAGCGCCTTGGGATCAAGTTTGTGCGGATTCGCAATCTGACCTGGCAACAATCTTTTGAGCGTCTGAAGCGCTGGGATATCGACATGACCACTTCGGTAACCGTGACCCCCGAACGCACGGAATTCTGGGCCTTCACCAAGCCGTACATGAAAATTCCCCTCGTCATACTCACCCATTCGGATGTGACTTACATCTCCGATATGCGGGAACTCTCGGGCAAGAAAGTGGCCGTGGTCGAGGGATACATGGCGATCGAATTGATTCCGCGCGACTTTCCGGGTATCCAACTGGTCAAGGTCCCGTCGGTGAAGGATGGGTTGCACCTTCTGGAAAAAGGCGAGGTCTTTGCATTGATCGATAACATGCTCGTCACCAGCTATTACCTGGCCAAGCTGAAATTGAGTAATCTCAAGATTGCGGGGGAGACTCCTTACTCCAATGAGACCGCCATGGCGGTGCGAAAAGACTGGGCGATCCTGGCCGGAATACTTCAGAAGGCGCTGGATTCGGCGTCCGAAATGGAACGCGCTGAGATTTACAGTAAATGGGTGCCCATCCGTTACGAGCATGGATTCAACTACAAACTGTTATGGAGGACGCTGGCCCTGTTCGGTGTGATCCTGACAGGATTGATTTTATGGAATCAGAAGCTCTCCCGCGAAATCAGCCACCGCAAACAGGCCGAAGCGGCATTGAGGAGGAGCGAGGAGGAAATCCGAAAGCTGAACATCGAACTGGAACAGCGCGTCAGCGACCGCACCGCGCAATTGGAGGCTGCGAATAAAGAATTGGAGGCTTTCTCCTATTCCATCTCCCATGATCTGCGCGCCCCGCTGCGGACGATCAACGGCTTTGCGAATATGCTCGTCAGCGATTGCGGCCCCCAGCTCGACAGCAATGGCCAGCGGGAACTCGAGGTGATCCGTTCCGAAGCCGTGCGCATGGGCCAGCTTATCGACGACCTTTTGCGATTCTCACGGCTGGGCCGGCAGTCCCTCAGAAAAGTGCCCATCGACATGACAAGGCTCGTGCGCGAGGTCTATGACAAATTAGCCTTTAGCGAACCGGAGCGAGTGGTGGATTTTCGCATGGAACCTCTGCCGGGGGCGGAGGCGGATCCGGCGCTCATTCAGCAGGTGTGGGTGAACCTCCTCGATAACGCCCTGAAATATACGCGGAAGCGCGAGCGGGCGGAGATTGTGGTCAGCGGTTCCATCCAGGGCGGCGAAGCAGTCTATTCGGTGAAAGACAACGGCGCGGGATTCGAAATGAAATACGCTTCCAAGCTCTTCGGGGTGTTCCAGCGGCTGCACAGAGTGGAGGAATTCGAGGGCACAGGCGTGGGCCTGGCATTGGTGCAGCGGGTGGTCAAGCGTCACGGTGGCAGAGTCTGGGCCGAGGCCGAACCCAATCGCGGCGCCACCTTTTTCTTCACGCTGCCCATATTACAAGACAGCGCGCCCGCCGCCGGGTAAACAACGACACCTGCTTAAATCGCCCCCAAATCGGGCTATCAAGCATCCCACTTTGACAACTTCCAATGATCAATCTCGCTTCAACTTGTCCAGAAATTCCCCGGTTGTTGGACGCTCCGAAAGTGCCAGCCCGGCGGCGATGAAGTCGGGTTGCGCTTCCTTCAACGCCTTGGCCATCTCCGACTCAAAAAGATAATCCGAGAGCCCCTCTTCTTTAATCGTGAATGCCTTATCCCAAATTATGGAAACGGCCCGGCCATACGCCCTCCAGTTGAACCATTCGGCGCGTTGAGGCGTCGCTTCAAACAAAAGCGGCCAGCCCCTGGCGGAATCAATGGAATACTCTTTCCGGCTGCCGTCATAGCGGGTTTGAAACAGCCCGGCTGATTGCATATCCATCAGTGTTTCTTGAACACCACGTTGCGAATAGCCCAATTCGCGCGCCAAACGGCTGGCGGTGCCGGGACCATGCGCCACCAGATAGGCGAACACATCGGCGCGAATGCTCACTCCAAAAAAAGCCCGGCACTTCAACACCAGGCTGGCCGGTGTCCATGTCGGCAGTTTCTGGGATTGTTCACGGAGCCATATCGCTGAACGCAGCCAGCCGTAAGCAGAAAAGATCCCATCGCTTTCCTGATCCATCAGGACCAGCGGTTTGCCCTGGTGTTGGAATAACGGTTCGGTTGACGCACCGGATTCGGGGCGGCATGTCCTGGCAAGGTTCCGCCACTTGGGTGTCCTGACACGTTCGGCCATGAAGGCCGCCACGGCGCCAACGAGTGAAGGTGGGCAGACTTTGTCCGCCTTCATGAGGGCTGTGAGTCGCATTACATTGATCCAACGGCCGTTCTCCACGAGCCAGTCCAACACTTCATCGAACATTCTTGCATCCTGCCGGGCGCAGGCCCAAGTCAGGAGAAGCAATGGCTCAGGATCGACAATGCGGGAACGGGACGGCGCTGCCCCTCCCATCACACCCACTTGGGACCAGGCCGACCAAAGGCGGTTCAGCACGGTCTGAGTCAATTCAGTCCTGAATTCTTGCAGCAAGTTTTTCATGCCCGATTCGGTCCAATACCTGTTTGAGTTTACGACGGAAATCCCGGCTGGTTTTGTGGATCAACAACCAATCCACGGCAGCCTGAGCCTCCTCTGCGGTTGGCTCCAGGTCCAACAAGTCCCCCAGATGCGTCTCGATCCGGGTCTCTGGGTCCATCGTTGCATACAGCTTAAAATGAATCTGATCCAGGCGGCCAACCACATGCAGCGCCAGACAGGGGCCAAAACTTGTGCGCGTGAGCCGGTCCTCCAATCCCGGAGGGAGCCCAAACTCCATTAACGGAGCCGGACCGAGATTCAACCATTCTTCATCGATGCCCATTTCCTGGCCCACTTCCGCAATCAACCCAATGAACCGGGGTGGCAATGGCACTCCTGGCAGCAGTTTCACTTTCCCTGTGGCGTCCACCTGCGCCACGCAAAGGATGTCCACATCGCTGGTGGAGCGGGATACCCATCCCATAAGGTTGAGCGAAGCCCCACCGCAACTGACGAGCTCTACCGGATCCAACCCGCCATAAACCATTTTGGCATTCAGCCTTTTTAGAGCTTCTTCGATGTCCAATTTTCCAGAAAACTGGCCTTGATCACGGAAGTTATTCATCGCAGATCTAGTGTTATTACTGCATTACGCCGTATTTATGCTAGTATCAAGCGTATTTAACACATTGGGTTCACATTTTCGACCCATCGGGCTTAATTTGAGTTCAATTTGCATGTAACCTGCTGGAATCAAGATGGATTAGGCCCATTCCACCACAAAATCCATGGTTTCCCATCTGTGCCAATCGGCGGCATCTGTGGATTATCCATCATTCCTCCCCGTGGGCATCTTCCGCCCGCAATCGCCCACTATCGCCTTGTCCGGGGCCGCCTACGTGTTATAGTCCATTCACCATGAAAATCTCCCTGACAACCACTTTTCTAACGGCGTGCTGTCTTGCCTCCTTGAGTCTCCCCGCCCAGGCTGCGGACGAGGGCTTTATTCCCATCTTTGACGGGAAAACGCTGGCTGGCTGGCATGTGAGCGCCCAAACCGGGCACAGCGCCAGGAGCGACCACAAAACCGGCGGCAAATGGGTCGTGGAAAACGGGGTCATCACCGGCAGTCAGGACATCCCGGGCAATGGCGGCATTCTCATCACCGACAAACCTTATGGAGATTTCGAGATCATCCTCGAAATGAACAACGATTTCGGACCGGACAGCGGCCTGTTCCTGCGCAGCACGGAGAATGGCACGGCTTTCCAGGCCATGATCGATTATCACAGTGGCGGCAATCTCATGGGCATCTATGGGGAGGGTGGACTTGGCGCCAAACCGTCCGTCTATAATTATTCCTTTTTGGACGCGCCCGAAAAAATCAAGGAAGTCAAGGCGCCCACGCCCCTGCCGGTTCTGCCAGAGTCGTGGCCGTTTTTCTGGCGGCATGGTCAGTGGAACGAGTTGCGCGCCCGCATCACCGCCAATCCTCCCGCCATCACCACCTGGATCAATGGCGTGAAAATCATGGAATGGACGGAGACCGAAAAGCGTCATCCCGACCAGGGTGGCATTGCGCTTCAGGTGCATGGAGGCGGTGATTTCACCCAGCAATTCGTCCGCTACCGCAACATACGCATCAAACCGCTGGACGCCGCCAAATAGATTGTCGGGCGCGAACCCGTCCCGTTTTGCATTGGTGCTTTCTCGTTGCGATGGGGCGTTCGCCCACATAAAATGGGGGGACTAATGAAGCATCAGCTTGACTTCGAAAAACCGATCATTGAGTTGCAGCGCAAACTGGACGACTTGAAAAAGCATCCGGAAACGCACGACATGGCCATCAGCCTTGGCGACGAGATTCAGCAAATCGAAAAGAAGATCGAAGAGACACGGCGACAAATCTATGCGGATTTGACCGCCTGGCAGCGTGTTCAGATCGCCCGGCATCCCAAGCGACCCTACGTGCTGGATTATTTGCGTTCCACGTTTACCGGATTCTCCGAGTTGCATGGCGACCGGCTCTACGCGGACGACCACGCCATCGTGGGTGGTTTTGCCAAACTAAACGACCGCAAGGTCATGGTCATCGGCACGCAGAAAGGGCGGGATACCAAGGAAAACATCCTGCGCAATTTCGGTTCCGCGCATCCTGAAGGTTATCGCAAAGCCCTGCGCCTGATGCGTATTGCGGACAAATTCGGCCTGCCCATCATCACCTTGATCGATACCGCCGGGGCGTATCCGGGCATCGGAGCCGAGGAACGCCACATCGCCGAAGCCATCGCTGTGAATCTGCGCGAGATGACGCTGCTCAAGGTTCCGATCATCGCCACGGTCATCGGCGAAGGGGGGTCTGGAGGCGCCCTGGGCATCGGCGTGGCGGATCGCGTGCTCATCATGGAAAACGCCTACTATTCCGTCATCAGCCCGGAAGGTTGCGCCGCCATCCTCTGGAAAGACCGCGCCGCCGCCGCCAAGGCCGCCGAGGCGTTGAAAATCACCGCCAAAGACCTGCTCGAAATGAAGCTCGTCGATGAGATCATTCACGAACCCATCGGTGGCGCGCACAACGATCTGGAGACCTCCGCAGCAACGCTCAAGATGACGCTCATCAAGCATGTGGACGCCATCCAGGCCCTGTCTGTGGAGGAGCGTCTGCGGCTGCGTTACGAAAAATTCCGCTCCTTCGGCCGCTACAATGAACAGCAGGCCGCAGTGATTGAGAATCCACCGGCAGCTCCAACGACCGAGGCCGACAAGGTTTGATGGGTTAAATTGGAACGCCGCCGCTCCGTAATATATTGCGTATGCTATATCCGTTAATTTTTCATCCGGTTCTAAAAGAGAATGTCTGGGGCGGACACCTGCTCGAACAGGTGTATTCCAAACATGTGCCCGCCGGAAAAACCATCGGCGAATCGTGGGAAATCACCGACCGCTCCGAAGGGGTAAGCGTCATCGCTGACGGTCCTTTGGCCGGGAAGGACTTGCGCTGGCTCATGGAAAATCACGCCAAAGAGGTGCTCGGCAGCGCCGCCTCCCTGAATGGGCGTTATCCGTTGCTGGTCAAAATCATCGACGCCCAGCAAATGCTCTCCCTGCAGGTCCATCCACCCGCTGCCAAGGCTGCGGAACTGGGCGGTGAACCAAAAACCGAAATGTGGGTCGTCACCCAGGCGGCTCCGGGGGCTGAAATATTTGTCGGTCTGCGTCGCGGCGTAACCCGTCAGGATTTTGAGAACCGGCTCAAGGATGGCACGCTGGAAACCTGCTTCCACCGGATCGCCGTCAAACCGGGAGATGCGGTGTTTCTGCCCAGCGGTCGGGTTCATGCCCTGGGCGCCGGTGTCATGATCTTTGAGGTCCAGCAGAATTCCAACACCACCTATCGCCTGTTTGATTGGAACCGCGTGGGCCTGGACGGCAAGCCGCGCGCGCTTCATGTGAAGGAAGGACTTGCTTGCATCGATTTCGACGATCTGGAGCCCCAGCTCATCCACCCGCGCATCGAGATCATCAACGGCGTGGAGACGGCTGAACTGGTGAACGATCCCCTGTTCAAGGTGCGCCGTGTACGGCTTGGAACTGGTCAAACCGCCACGCTGCCTTGCACAAAATCGCTGATCATGGGCGTCATCGAAGGCAAACTGGGATTTGACCGCGACGCCGGCCATTCTGTTCTGTGCAAAGGCGGCTTTTGCCTCGCGCCTGCGTGCATGCAGACGGTCACGTTCACCGCCACGGAGCCAAGCTCCTTTCTGATGGCTGAGCCGGGTTGAACTTCGGCGCTTCGACGGTTATCTTCAGGGCATGAATTCGCCAAAATCATGCCCTCGAGGAATTTCTCCTCCGATATCGATATCAAAATGCAGGATCGTATTCCTGCTTTGCGCCTTCTGCGCGTTGTTCGCGTGGGCGCGGGCGGCTTCCGCATACAGTGCCCTTGTGGTCGGTGAGAATGCCCAACCGGGCGCGGCCATTTACACGCAGACAGGAGCCACTGCGACGGAGCTGTTTGCCGCGCGCGAACTGGCTGATTATTTGCAGCAAATCACCGGGACGCACTTTGAAATTCTTCAGGCCGGGGCGGACCTTCCCGAGAAAGCCATCGTCATCGGGCCCGGGCCGACGGCGGAGCGTTATTTCCCCCGTATCGAGTGGAACAAATTGGGCGAGGAGGAAATCATTCTTCGCACCTCGGGACACCGGTTGTTGCTGGCCGGCGGACGCACCCGCGGCACATTATATGCCGTTTACCGATTTCTCCACCAGCAATGCAACGTGAGTTGGTGGACCCCTTGGGCCACTGAGGTTCCAAAACAATCCCGGATTGCGATTCCCTCCTTGAACCTCCAGGTCGCCCCCGCTTTTGAATACCGGGATGCGTTATGGAATCATGCCTTGGACGGACTTTGGGCCGCCAGAAATCAATGCAATGGCAATTCCGCCCGCCTGACCGATGAACTGGGCGGGCACATTACGTATAACGGCTTCGTTCACACCCTTTACCCGCTGATTCCGCCTAAAACTTATTTCGCCGCGCACCCGGAATGGTACGCGCTGGTCAACGGCGTGCGCACCCCAACGAACAGCCAGTTCTGCCTCACCAATCCCCAGTTGCTCGAAGAGGTGTGCAAACGGGTCACAGAATCGCTGGGCGCCTCTCCCAAAGCCCGGATCCTCTCTGTCTCGCAAAATGACAACGTCAGCAGTTGCCAATGCTCGAACTGCCTGGCGATGGACGCCGCCACAGGCGGACCTGCGGGCACATTGCTGACTTTCGTCAACGCCGTGGCGCGGCGTGTTCAACCCGTTAATCCCAAGATTGCCATCGACACGCTCGCCTACACATATACCCGACACGCGCCAAAGAACGTGCGACCCGAATCCAACGTCATCGTGCGGCTCTGCTCCATCGAATCCACTTTTGCCGTTCCCATGAGCCAGTGGTCCAATTCCACCTTTGGAAGCGATCTCGACGACTGGTCCAAAATCAGCAAACGGCTCTATGTTTGGAATTACGACACCGATTTCGGGCGCTACCTCCAGCCCCATCCCAATTACTTTGTCATCGGGCCCAATCTTGATTTCTATTACGCTCACAACGTCAAAGGCTTCATGGCCGAGGGCGCTTATGAGTCCAACGGGGGCGAAATGGCCGAACTCAAGGCCTGGATTACGGCCCAGCTCATGTGGAATCCCCACCAGAACGACCGGGCGTTGATCTGGGAATTCCTCTGCGGCTACTACGGAAAGGCTGCGGCAGTACCCATCGAGCAATACTTGATTCTGGTAAGTCAATTGGCGCGCGATTTGAACATAGCCCAATCAGATCCCAAGACCACCACCTTCCTGGATTTTGAGGTCATGTCCAAATCCGAAGCTCTCTGGCGTCTGGCCGAAAACGCCGCCGCTGCCGATCCCGCCCTTTTGTGGAGGGTCAAAAACAGTCATCTATCGCTCCAATATGTCTGGTTGAGCCAATGGAATGAATTGCGCAAACAATGCGAACAAAAAGCCGGGCAGTGGCCTTTTGAACGCACCCGCAATTCCCTCGCCGCCGAATGGCTCGCCAAAGCCACACAACCCGGGCCTCAAGGCTGGCAACCCATCGCCCATATCAATGAGCGCGGGATCACACCTGCGGAATTCATTAAAGGGATTGTCCAAAAACCAGCAGTTCCATAGGCATAAACGCTCATGCACCAGATCCATCGCCGGACATCCAAACAAGAAAGAGATACAGTGAATGCACCGCCTCGCTTGACCACTCTGTTGATGGCCATTCGTGTTGCAGTCTGGCTGTTGCCAATTGTCGCCATTTCCGCCATGGGCGCTGAAATCACCTGGAGCGCGGAAACCACCATTGACCGCGGCGCATGGGGTCGGCTCACGCCGCTGCCGGATGGAGAATGGCTGTCCGTAATCACGCGCTTCTCGAAGACCGAACCCAGCCGTCTGTGTCTCTACCGCGCCACCAATCCGAGCGGGCCATGGCGATCTGCAGCCGAACTTCGGGAGACCGGACGGAAGTTGGACAACGGCCATCTGCTGACCCTCTCGAATGGAGTGGTGCTTTTGACCGGTCGTTCCCTCATTGATGGCCAATCCTACCACCTTCCCGTCTATCGCAGCGTGGATCGTGGCCGGACCTGGCAGGCGACCAGCCAGGTGGATACCAGCGAAGTTGCCAAGGGAATAGCCGGAAGCCGGGGACTCTGGGAACCCTTTTTATTTCAGTTACCGGATGGGAAAGTCAGCGTCATCTACTCCAACGAAAAACTTGAGGGTTACAGCCAGGTGTTGTCCCAGAAAACCAGCACCGATGGCGGTCAAACCTGGGGACCAGAAACTCGCATCGTGGAGGAAGCCGGTGGCGGAAAATTGCGGCCGGGCATGGGTGTGGTCAACCGGTTGAACGATGGAAAGTTTTTGTTAGTCTATGAGGTCGTGGGACTTGGAAAAGGCATCGTGCATTACAAGCTATCTCAGGATGGAATTTCGTGGCCCCCGGCTCTTGGATCACCCATTCCCGGTCATGAAGCGGCGCCTTACGTTATCGTTCTTACCGATGGCCGCATCCTGCTTACTTCCTGTTCCAACACATTGTCCATCAGCGAGGACGGGGCTAAAACGTGGCAAGAGTTGGAAGAATCTCCCTGGAAGGCGGGCTTCAAATACAACTGGCCTGCGATTTATGAGACCGGACCCGGCAGGTTGGCGGCGATTATTTCCGAAGGCGCCGTGAAGCTAAAAACCGGGCGCATGGTCCCATAGTGGGTGCTTTTACCCGGCAATACCGGGACCGTTCTGCAAAGAGAAAGGCGGACCTCGCGAAGTCCGCCTTTTCATCTATGAAATCCGAGCCGCGCTTATTTGGCCGGCGCGCTGGCCGCAGCCGCAGGGGCGTTGGTATTGACCGGAGCCACCTTGACCGTGCCATCCTGCCGCAATTCCACGTTCAGATTGAAATTGGTATTTGCTGCCGGTGTGGCGAAACCATTCTGCAATTTCTCGCCGCCTTTAACGGTCGAGCCATACAAGCCCCGGCGCAGCCATTCCAACCGGCGGGCAATGGAAAGTTCGTCACGCAACTTGCGCACCTGTTCGCGCAGGAAAGCCAGGTTGTTGAACTGGCGCTCCAGTTCAGCCTTCTCGGACTGAAGCCGTTTCAATTCCTTTAATAGGAAAGTCCGATCGCCTTCGGCGGCGGTGAGTTTTTTCTCTGTGGCGCCGATTTGCGCTTCCAAGGAGGTAATGGAAACATTGAGTTCTTCCATGCGCTTGGTCAGGTCGTCGCGCTGGGTTTGGAGCTCGTTGATCTTGGCATCGCGCTTGGCCAGCTCTTCCTGGGCGGTTTGCGCGGCGGCTTTGGCCTCAGCCTCGGTTTTGGCGAGTTTGGCGCCGACCTGGGTGAGCTGATTCGAGAAGGCCACGACCTCTTCGGTCCGCTGCACAATGTTGGTCTCCAAGATGATATTCACCTTCTGCTGCTCATTGAGTTGGGTGCTGGCGCGCGCCCAATTATTGGATAAATCAATGCGTTGTTTCTCCGCCACCTTCAGCTCTTCCTGGGATTTCTTGGTGTTCAGGAAAAGGAAAATGCCGAGTGCCACGCAGACAAGAACGAGCACGATGGTTAGAACTTTTGACTTCATAGGCTCAAGCCTGCTGATCTGAGCGAGGGATTGCAAGCACGAATCAAATGTCAAAAGCAAAAAAAAGGCTCAGATGGAGCAACCCTTTTCTACGGAGACGAGCCGTGTCATTGAGACCGCAATTTTACAGTGGAGTTTTTTTCCTCAACGCCATAAGTTCCCAATATGCCTGAGAAGAGTCAGAATGAAATTCCATCCTATTGGAGGGATTTATATGAAAAAGGGCGGATCGCGTATGAGCGGCAGAACTTTGATTACGCGATCAGCCTGTTCAACCAGATTCTGGAAAAGGAGCCCGGCTTTTACGATTGTCGCGAAGCCCTTCGCGCCGCGCAGTTTAAGAAAGTCGGCGCCGGTTCCAACTTCTTCATGCGCGCCCTGGGCAAGGCCACCAGCACGGGACCGTTACTGGCACGTGGCCGGATTGCCCTCCACTCCAATCCATTGGAGGCCATCCAGCTTGCCGAACAAATTCTGAATCAGGATCCGCACAGTACCATGGCGCACAAGCTTTTGGCTGATGCCGCCGTGGCGGCGGACCTCCCGCGGACGGCGGTGCTATCCCTGGAAATTGTGTTTAAAACCGCGCCGCGCGATCGGGAGTTGGCCTTGCGACTGGCCAAGGCACTGGCTGCGGCGGGACAAGGAGAGCGCGCCGAGGAAATCCTTACGGATCTGCAGCAAAACGATCCCAACAACAACGAAATCTCCCAGGCCCTTAAGAACCTCTCTGTTCACCGCACCATGGAGGAAGGCGGTTACAACGCCTTGTCGGAAGGGGAAGGCTCCTACCGGGATATTCTCAAGGACAAGGAACAATCGAAGGCGCTGGAGCAGGAGCAGCGCGAAGTGAAAACTGCAGATGTGGCGACCAACCTCATTCAGGAATATGAAGCCCGGCTGGTTCGTGAACCCAAGAATCTGCGTCTGCTGCGCTCCCTTGCCGATTTGCACGCGCAGAAAAATGAATTCGACGTCTCATTGTCCTATTATCAGCGGATCCTGGACGCGGGCATGGGCAGCGATTCGAGCATCGAAAAAAACATCGCCGAGACGAATCTGAAAAAATTCGATTTTCTCGAATCCCAACTGGATTCCAAAGCGCCCGATTACGCGCAAAGTGTGGCCAAAATCAAGGCGGATCGACAGGCCTTTCAACTGGCCGAGTGCAAGACCCGCGCGGATAAATTCCCATCGGATCTGGGCATCCGCTTCGAATTGGGCCAGCTCTATTACGAGGCCGGACAAATCAGCCAGGCCATTCAGGAGTTTCAGAAGTCCCAGAACAATCCGCACCGGCGGGTCCAATCTCTTTTTTATCTGGGCCAGTGCTTCGCAAGCCGCGGCATGAACGATCTGGCAGCGCGCACGCTCCAAACCGCCATCAAGGAGAAGGTCGTTTTCGACGATGAGAAAAAAGAGCTGATTTACGCCCTCGGATGCGTGCTCGAAAAAATGAAAAAGACCGAGGAGGCGATCGAGCAGTTCAAACAGATTTACGAGGTCGATATCGGCTACAAGGACGTGGCCGGCAAAGTGGACGCCTATTACGCGAGCAAAGGCTAGCGTCTGAGGGGGGGGAGTGAGGACTTAAATGGGCTTCGAGCAGTGCTGCGGGATTTAAAGTGTTGTTGGATTTGAACCTGAATGAGCCATTTTAACGTATTTGTTATTATCCGATGGAACTTTAGAAGCTTATGAGTGAATTAGTCACAGCATCATTAGCGGCGACAGCAATTGCCGAAGAAGCCAAAGGTCTCGTAAGCAGGTTGCTCGGACCTACGGCTGACGAATTAGGAGCGATATTCGGTGATAAGCTTCGCGTTTGGCGCTGGGCACGCCAACTTAAATTGCTGAAGCTAACATTTTCAGTCTTGGAGGCTGAGGGGATTCGTGAACCAAGGGTCAACATTAAAGTTTTGTTTCCACTATTGGAAACGGCAACACTTGAAGATAACGATGATATGTCGGCTAGATGGGCCTCGTTGTTAGCGTCAGCAGCAAACCCAAATAATCAGACTGGTTCTGAATCTACATTCATTGAAATATTAAAGCAATTGTCCCAAATGATGCGTTAGTTTTGGACGTTTTTTATGAACAAATAGAGCGGTATAAAAAGCCAGAATCAGAATGGGCCGAACATGGTGTTCAAATCAGCATCCTCCAAAGCATGTTAGGTTTGGATAATAGGGTCTTTAACATGGCTTTAGACAATCTCTTGAGGCTGCGTCTCTTTGATTATCCTAGCGCAAACCTTTACTCTGTAAACGGGAGCGAAGTACGGTTATCAATAATGAGTGCCGGAATCTTGTGCGCAACACACTTGGGATACGCATTTTCTAAAGCATGTCGAAAATGCTCAAATCGGTCCATGACCTACTCGGTGCCATCAAACACTATTTCGAATGTTTTTAATGCGAAAAATGCTATTTTGGACATGCGTCCGCGTTGGAGCTAATTTCACTGGAGCTAATTTCACTTGCCCTAATCCAATGTAGGCGATATTCCTTTTTCAGAATCGCGAAGCTGTGATTGGAGTTCGTGTCGTGTTGGTTCAGCGCATGTTTGAGTTTACACTTTGTCCGCCGAGGGGCAGAGAGTGCGGATTTCGCAGGAGGGACAATCGGGTTTGCGGGACGGGCAACGCCGACGGCCATGCCAGATAAGCCAGTGGCTGAAGAGGGTCCATTGCTCGCGCGGCACCAGGGGCATCAAATCGTTCTCCACATCCACAGGATCCGTTTTGGAGGACAGATGCAATCGCTGCGCCAGTCGTCCGACATGGGTGTCCACCACCACGCCCTCGTTGATTTGAAAGGCATTGCCCAGAACGACGTTCGCCGTTTTTCGACCCACCCCGCTTAATTCCACCAACGCTTCCATCGTGCGCGGGACTTTTCCCCCATGCTTCTCGATGAGCGCGCGGCAGCAGGACTGAATGTTTTTGGCTTTGTTGCGGAAAAATCCGAGAGATTTGATATCCGCCTCCAACTGGCTGGCCGGGGCCTCCGCAAAATCCGCCGCGCTGCGGTATCTTTCGAATAACGCCTTCGTCACAATATTGACCTGCTTGTCGGTGCAACGGGCGGACAAGATCGTGGCCACGAGCAATTCCAGAGGGTTGCGAAAACTCAATTCGCAATGCGCATCCGGGTACGTCTTCGCCAGGGCCTGGCATATTTTCGCGGCGCGGGCGCTTTTGGCGGCGGTGCTTTCGCTCATGATATTACATCTTGTAATAGGGCGATTTGGCCAGGCAGGGCACCTTGCGCGACGGGGTTTTGGGCGCGCCATCGGACACTTCCGGATATTCGAACACGCGGCCCTCGTAGTTGCGGATGACCACGCGATCCGCATTAAAACTCAGAACGTATTCGGGATTGATCGGCACTTTGCCTCCGCCTCCCGGCGCGTCGATCACATATTGGGGCGCGGCGTAACCGGTGGTGTGACCACGCAGGCCGCGCATGATTTGCACACCGCTGCGCACCGACGCCCGCAAATGGGAAGATCCGGCGATCAGGTCGCATTGATAGAGGTAGTAAGGTTTGACGCGGCAGATCAAGAGCTTCTGCGTCAGCGCGCGCATCACCGTCACATCATCGTTGACGTGGCGCAGGAGTACGGACTGGTTGCCCAGCGGGATGCCCGCATCGGCCAGCCGGCCCAACGCTTCGCGGACTTCCGTGGTTAATTCGCGCGGATGATTCACATGCACGCTCATGAACAGGGGATGAAACTTCCGGAGCATGTCGCACAATGCCGGGGTGATCCGCTGCGGCAGAAAAATCGGAATCCTCGTTCCAATGCGCAGGAATTCCACATGCTTGATCTCGCGCAGGCGCCGGAGCAAATACTCGAGTTTTTCGTCGCTGAACAAAAGCGGATCGCCTCCGCTCAAAAGAACGTCGCGCACTTCCGGATGTTCCCGAATATAGGCAATCTGTTTTTCGAATTCGGGATGAAAATCATAACCTGCGGCGTTGCTAACCAGGCGCGAGCGGGTGCAATACCGGCAATAGGAGGCGCAGCGGTCCGTCACGAGAAACAACACGCGGTCCGGGTACCGATGCACGAGTCCGGGCACGGGCGAATGCGAGTCCTCGCCACAGGGGTCCATCATTTCCCACGATGCGGTGTGGGTTTCCTCGATGCGCGGAATCACCTGGCGGCGGATGGGACACAGGGGGTCCGAGGCGTCGATCAGGTTAAAGAAATAAGGCGTGATGGCCATTGCCAGTTTGTGGTTGGCCAGCAGGGCGCCCGCGCGTTCCTCCGGCGTGAGCGTGGGCAATAGACGCTCCAATTGTTCCAAATTGGTGACGCGGTTCTTTAACTGCCAGTGCCAATCGTTCCAATCCGCATCGGATACCTGGGACCAATAACCACGACCAGCGGATGTGAACTTCTTAAGATCATTCAGACGGGCTGAGTCCGATGGGGCAACCTCAGCAGGTGTTTCAGCAAGCTCTTCCATTTTTGCTGGCAGTATAATTTTGACTTCCCGGTTGGTCAAGTGACCCCCGGGCGCGGGAATTTGAGGCAGTGCATCCCGAGGCGCCGACTTGAGGAAAAGCCCGGGTGCTATTGCGGTGTTGTCATTAGGACGAAGCTGGGGTTAATTACGGTTGTGAAGAAGACATCGGTCGTGACAATTGATCCGGACATCATGAGCGGCGCGCCGTGTTTTACCGGGACACGGGTGCCGGTGCGGGTGATGCTGGATTACATCGAAGCCGGTGATTCGCTGGATGAATTTCTAAAACAGTATCCGACCGTTTCCCGCAAACAGGCCATCGTCCTGCTGGAGCAATCGGCTGACGCAATGATTGAAAAAGCGGCCCAACCCGGCTGAATGAGACTGCTCCTCGACGAATGTCTCCCGAAGGACCTGGCTGGGGAGTTTCCCGGACATGTCGTCATGACTGTTCCCCAGGCCGGTTGGGCGGGCATAAAGAACGGTAAATTGCTCCAACTCATCACGGATTCTGGGAATATGACGTGTTCCTGACGGTGGATAAAAACCTCCCCCGGCAGCATAAGACCGGGAGGTTTCCATTTGCCATTGTCGTCCTGCGCGCCAAGTCGAATCGCCTGACGCATATCCTTCCTTTTGCGCCTGAAATTCTGCGCCGACTCCATGTATTTCAGCCCGCACATGTCTATGAACTGACGCAACCGACGGGAGCGTGAAGTTGAGGCCGCCGGAAGGCTTCATCCTGTCCCGACGCGCCTCCTATCGTTGTCGTTTTTCGTTGTGTCCCTGATTCCCTAAGTTGGTTACAAGACGCGGTCCGGTGGTTTTCTCGAGACAGGAAGATGGCTTTTTAACTGAAAAGGGTGTATGCTCAAGGAGTTAACACGCGCACAACGGGGCCTGGCCGGATGACCGCTTCACCGGGAGGTGGAGAGACAGACGTCAGGAGCCGCACACGCCCATCAAACCGAAATTTTATGAAAAAGGTATTTGGCTCGAACGAAACTCCGGAAGTTGAAATGGTGCGCAATCTGCTGGAAAAGGAAGGCATCTCCTGCACCATCAAGACGGCGGCGGGACTGGCGCCCATCACGGATTGCTTCCCGGAACTATGGGTGATGGACGACGCGGATTATTCCAGGGCGATGGAGTTGGTGGATAACATGGAGCACCCGCAGGGGGAGATGAAGGATAGTTGGGTCTGTCCCAAATGCGGAGAAACGATCGGTGGCCAGTTTTCCGCGTGCTGGCACTGCACCCCTGAAGTGAAGGAAACCTCGGAAGCGTGAATGATTCGAGACCGGCGTCCTTGTCCTGCACCCGTGTTTAAAAACCATCCATCTTCGTGTTTTACGAAGGACGTCTTCTGGCGTTACATTGATCGCTCATGTTCGATGAGTGCATCCTGCGGGGACGTCGTTTTGCCCCGGCCCGGTTTTGCGCGCCACTGGCGGGCTACACGCACAGCGCCTTTCGCCGTCTTTTGGCGGAATTGGGAGGCTGTGGCCTTGTCTGGACGGAGATGCTGGCGGCGCGCCAGATTCTCAGCGAGGATTTCTTCGCTTCACCCTGGCTGCGGCAGCGTCCCGGCGAGGGGGCGTTGATTTTTCAGCTCATGGTGCGCAGAGGGGATCCGATGGAGCGCATCTTTGGGCGGATGGCGGATAATGGAGTTGAAATGGTCGATCTGAATCTGGCCTGCAATGCCTGGACGATCCGCCAGTGCGAGGCGGGCAGCGCGTTATTCGAGAATTTCGAGGCGCTTCGCTCTACAGTACCGGAGGCCCGGCGTCATTGGCCCGGTCTGCTTACGGCCAAAATCCGCCTGGGCAGCCAGCGCGTGGACTGGGAATCGCGTTTTGAGGAAAGGGTGAAGTTTCTGGAGGATTCCGGCGTGGACGCCCTTACCCTGCATCCCCGGTTTTTCGAGGAAAAGTTCAAGCGCCGCGCGCGCCACGAATTGCTGGCCTGGGCAGCATCGCTGACCCGGCTGCCCATCATTGCGTGCGGGGATTTCTCGGGGCCTAAAAGCGTTCACGATCAGGCGCAGATGCTGAAGCCCGCAGCGGCGATCATGATCGGACGGATGGCTGTGGCCCGGCCCTGGATTTTTTCCTCATGGGACCGCGCCGAGGCTGTGGACCCCGGAGAAATCTGGCGCAAAATGCATCGATACATCAGCGAGGATTTCCCGCCGCTCATCGCCCTGCGGCGTCTCCAGATGTTCACAAGGTATTACGCGGCTAATTTCCCATTCGGTCACCACTTCAATGTGGACATATCCAAGGCCGCCAACCTGGAAGAGGCGCTGGAGAGCGCAAACCACTTTTTCGAGCGCTCCCCAATCCTTCTGGCGCAGCCCAGCGGCGCTGTTTTTTAATTACAACGCCGCCTGGTTCCGCGCGGTGGTATACTCCGACTCACTCGCCCGCTTTAATGCGATAGAACGTCGCGCGATTGGTCGAGCGGTCCATCTGGATGAGAAAGCTGCCGGCGGGCGCGTTGGTGGACATCACAGGAGTCCATTGTTTAAAATCCGAGGTGGTTTCGATGGTGTACAACTGGTCCTGGATTCCATTGACCGTGAATTGGAACTTCGGGGCGGTCGCAGATTTGCCGGGCGCGCTGAGTGAGGGGCGGACCTGGGCCGCCTGGATCTGGAGGCCGATCGTGCGACTCGCGCTGGCATAATTCGCATCCCTGAGGTTGACGATGAAACCAAAACTGCCGCTCGATGTGGGTGTGCCGGAAATGACTCCGTTGGTTCCAAGATTCAAGCCCGGAGGCAGGTTGGCCGAACCCAGGGCCAGGGACCAATAGTAGGGGGCCAGGCCTCCAACGCCGACAAGCTGACTTTCGTAGGGAAGACCAACCGTTGCATTCGGCAGTGTGGCTGTTTCAATGGCCAGAGCTGGGTAAACCACGGTAATCGAAAAAAATGTCTCTACAAAGTTCGACGTGGCATCTGTGACACGCACATAAAAATAGGTCGTGCCGGCATTGGTGGTCATGCCAGAGAAGAGGCCGTCCGGGGAGAGCGTGATGCCTGACGGAGGGCTGGCCGAGGCCGGGGGTATGGACCAGACATAAGGAGGCTGGCCGCCAGTGGCGGTCATTTGCGCCGAGTAGTTCGAGCCAATGGTGGCAGTGGGCAAACCGTAAGTGTTGATTTGAAGAGCGGAGCCCGCGACCTGGATCGACAACTGCCGATCCGCGGTGTTCTGCGACGAGTCCGTAACCCGAACGGTGAAGTTGAAATTACCGGAGTTCTGGCATTGTCCGCCCATGGTTCCATCATCATTCAGGTACAAGCCTGGGGGCAGGCTCGCGGAACCAGGAGCGAGGGACCAGTGAAAGGGCAACTGGCAACCGTCGGCTTCAAGTTGCGCATAATAATTGGAACCGTTCTGCGCGTCGGGCAGAGAACTGGTGCGCACGGCGAGATTGGGACAGGTAGAGACCACGAAGTTGACCGAGCCATCGGCATTGGAAATGACAACGGCCTGGCTGCCAACGCACGAATAGCCGCGCGAAGACAAACCATCATTTCCTTCGCAATTAACGCTGACCTGCCATGAGCCAGGCGCTACAGCCAGGGAATAATGACCGGAGTCATCCGTCCTGGTATAGTTTTGGAAGGGGGCGCCATTGGCCGTGCCGTAGAGGTAAACACCCACACCCGACACGCTCGCGCCGCCGTTGTCCTTCACAGTTCCAGCGATGTGAAAATTTGCAGCGATACCCGTGAAGTGTTGCTGATAAGACTGCCCGTTGCCGACCTGGATGGTGTTGGACATCTGGGAAAAGATATAGTTGGAGTAGGCAGAATTCTTGTTATCGGCGCTTACACGCCAGGACCCAGACGAGACACCCAGGACATAGCGTCCGTTTTCATCTGTGACGGCGCTGCCCTCATAATTTCCCGAGCTATCCTCGGCGTAGAGGCTCACGCCGCTCATCGGCTGATTAAACGGGTCCCGCACATGGCCATAGAACAAACTTTCAGCATGGGGCACGCCGATGTTCAGCCCGGACACATTGCCGCTGGTGGCATCCGTGCGCAACGAACTGCTTAAGGAGACAAAACCCAAGAGACCGAGATTCGCACTGTCTGGCGACAGCTTCCACAGGCCGGAGATGACCGGAACCTTGAACGCGCCGTCGGTATCGGTAAATCCGATCGCGATGCCACCGTTTTCCGATTCAACAGGAACCATCACGCCCGGCAATCCGCTGTCAGAGAATGCCGCCGTCACCCGACCCGAGACGCTGCGAGTGGCCGGAATCAGCGTGATGTTAGCGGTGGACGAGCCGCCGGCAACCAGGTTGACGTTAGGGCCGCTTGACATATCCGCCACGTAATTACTCCGAAACGCCACAACCATGTAATTCCCGGGCGCAGCCTGAATGCTGAAGTGTCCCACGTTGTCCGCAACGATGCCGCCCTGGGGGTTCATCCCTTCGCCGTTGGCGGCTGGCATAAACAGGAGGACCATTGCGTTGGGGACCGCAGAGCCACCGCTCTGAACATTGCCGCTGATGGATTGGCCGCGAACGGCGTTACTAATCTGAAACGGGACGGTGATGGGGGCAAATCGTCCGGTGGGACTGACGAGCATGAAAATATATTTACCGACAAGCTGCTGCTCCATGCCGCTTGTTTTTAGATTCAACTGGGCTTTAATGCTTCCGGAGGTTGCATCCAGGTCACCAGGGATATTCACGTTGGTGACGCCGCCAATGACCGTGAGCTGGCCGTCGATCAACTGAAAAGCCTGGATCATCAATTCCCCGGGGTCTACGACACCATTGCCATTGGCATCGGAAAATTTGCCGACATGAACGGTCTCGCCCGTTTGCAAACCTCCGATCTGGAGGGTGATCGGACCCAAAGCGTTGTCCGCAAGGGAGGAAGGCGTGACGCTGAAAGTGGTTGCGCCCAAAACAGAGGACCCAAAGAGCAACGCCAGCGCTGGAACAATCCATTGCCAGACAAACAAAAAGGAAGACTGCGTCCGCTTATCCATAAAAGAGCCTTTGAAACCAGGTTTTAGAACATTAATCGACACCATTCAGGCCAGTAACCATGAATGGATTATCGATGGGTTAGCATGAATCGCCTTCCGAAGGCAAGCCTTTGATGGCTGAATACCGATAACGCACATTTGGCGCATTGCCGGTCCGGTCCGACGCTCGCCAAAGGCTCCCGAGCGTTCCAAACGCCACAGAAAAGGTTTTCGAGGTTGAATTCCAACACGACGATGCGCAGTATGAAGTTATTCGCCATGGAATTGAGCTTTGCACATTTGAAGACGGGCCTTGGAATAGCCAGCGCGGCAGCCATGCGCCTGTTGAGGAACCGCACGGGATCCAGCATTGTGGCCGCGCTCGTATTCTGCATGGCCGCGCTCGGCGCGCGCGGCCAGATGGCCGGGACCAAACTCTGGGATTATACCGCGACGGGACGCCTGAACGCTTCGCCCGCGCTGGCGGCTGACGGCACCATCTACGCCGGTTCCGGCAATACACTTCAGGCGGTCAATCCCGATGGCACGGCCAAGTGGCATTTCGTGGCAGGAGGCCCGATTTTTTCCTCCCCGGCCGTGGGTCTGGACGGAACGATTTATTTCGGGTGTTTCGATAAGAAGCTTTATGCCCTCAAACCGACCGGTGCGCTCCTATGGGCCTACTCCACAGGTGGACGCATCTACTCGTCGCCAGCGGTGGACGGCACGCGCGCGATCTATGTCGGTTCGGACGACTTTAACCTCCACGCCATCAGCCTGACCGGAACGCAGAAATGGGCGTTTGCCACCAGCGGAGTGATTCGGTCCTCTCCTGTAATTGCGGCGGACGGCTCCATTATTTTCGGTTCCTGGGATCGCAGCGTTTATTCCCTGAACAGTGACGGCAATCAGAATTGGAAATTCACGACAGGTCATTATGTGTATTCCTCCGCAGCCATCGCGCCAGACGGGACGATCTATATTGGCTCGGTGGATAACCGGCTCTACGCGCTCAGTCCGGACGGGGTCAAGAAATGGGAGTTTGAAACCGACAGCCATATTTACTCCTCACCGGCCATTGGCGCGAACGGAACGATTTATGTCGGTTCCTGGGATAACCGGCTTTATGCCATTACTCCCAAAGGCGAACAAAAGTGGAGCCTGATTACGGGCAATCTCGTCCAATCCTCTCCTGCGGTGGCTGCGGACGGGACCATTTATTGCGGCTCGGACGAGAACAAACTTTACGCCGTGGGACCGGACGGAGACAAAAAATGG
Source organism: Verrucomicrobiia bacterium (assembly GCA_963664225.1). Taxonomy (GTDB): domain Bacteria; phylum Verrucomicrobiota; class Verrucomicrobiia; order Limisphaerales; family UBA1319. Next base: position 2,918,544 of record OY760937.1, on the reverse strand, counting down.
GCTTATGCAACGGCCAGCCTGGTCCGCTCCTCGCCTGTGATCGGATCGGATGGCACCATCTATGTTGGCTCGGAAGACTCCAAACTCTACGCATTCAAGGGCGCAAGCGGTCCCTCAGCCAGCTCCTGGCCGATGTTCCGCGGAGACGCCCGGCATCGGGGCAAAGTGCAGTTATTGATTACACGCGAACCGGATAATCAAGTGGTGGTGGTGGGCAAAACCGCCAGCTTCTCCGCGGCCGCCAGCGGAGCGGGTCCGCTGCATTACCAGTGGCGGCTGAACGGCACGAACCTTCCAACCTCTGGATCAACCAACCTGACCTTGACCAATGTCACTTCGCAGAATGCCGGGGAATATACCCTGGTGGTCAGCAACGGGGTGGAGACCGTGACCAGCGCTCCGGCTAATTTGACGGTCATCGTTCCCCCGGAAATCGTCCAGGCCCCTGAGGCGCAAACGGCCGTCAGCGGCGCTGCAGTCACTTTTCGCGTCAGTGCGAACAGCCTGGGGCCGCTGACCTATCGCTGGCTATTTAACGGCACCAACCTGCCTGGGGCGGTTTCACCGAACCTCATGGTGCCCGCCGCCCTGGACAACAGCGCTGGAGATTATTCCGTCGTTGTGGCCAACGCCGCAGGCTCGATCACCAGCGCGGTGGCGCGGTTGATTGTCGTGTTACCGCCTCAAATCACAAAGCAACCCGAGGCGTTTGTGGGCGCGGTGGGCGCAAATGCCAGCTTTTCTGTAATGGCCACCAGTTCCGTGCCTGTGACTTACCAGTGGCGGTTCAATGGCACCAACCTGGCGGGCGCCACCGCCACAAACCTGGTCGTAAACAATATCCAGCCCTCGCATGCCGGTAATTACTCGGTCGTGGTCGCCAACCAGGCCGGTATGGTTGCCAGCACGCCCGCATCTCTCACCGTTGATTTGCCTCCTTATGTCACGGCCCAGCCGCGCAGCCAGTCCGGAATTGCCGGAGGCCGGGTGACCTTCAATGTGACGGCCCAAAGCGCGGGCCCCCTTTATTATCAATGGCTGCGGTCCGGCACCAATCTTCCAGGGGCCAATGCGGCTGAATTGGTCTGCACCAATGTCACCCGCGACATGGCCGGAAGTTACGCCGTCATCGTTCGCAATGTGGCTGGTGCCATTACCAGCGCCCCTGTGACCTTGACCGTGCTGTCGCCCCCGATGATCGCCAATTCGCCCCTGACACAAACCGGCGCCATTGGCGGCAAGATCACTTTGAGGGTATCGGCCAACGGCACTCCGCCGTTGCGCTATTTCTGGTTCTTCAAAGGATCGCCGCTGCCGGGCGAAACGAACACGGTTCTGGAAATTCCGCGCCTGACCAGTGAGAACGCGGGGGCCTATACCGCCGTGGTGACCAATACTGCGGGATCCGTAACGAGCCAGGTTATGACACTGAGTCTGCCCGCCAATCCCTCGATCTGGGAAAGGATCAAGGGTTGGTTTTGAGACAAATTGTCCCGGGCGGCGACAATGGGAGTCTGGGGAAAAAACAGGTGGAAGAGTGTTTGTTTTGTCGAGCTGACTTCCCGTCTTCAAATCTTTACCGTTAGCAACGACGCCCTTGACCCTCATTGAAGGGCGGTGGCATGTGACGTGCTTCGTGGCTGTTGGATCCTTGGACCAACAGCGGAAGGGTAAAAGGTCTTCGTGCCACGGTCGGCGTGGTTCCGGCAGCCGATGCGTTCCAAGGACAGTCTGGATTCGACCCGGAATGGCGCAAACATGAAGAAAAATGTCCTTGTAGTGGATGACGAACCAAAGGTCTTGCAGACCTTGCGCCATCTTCTGTCGTCGATGGGCGAGGACTGGCAATTCGAGTTTATGGAAAGCGGTTTCCAGGCCCTCCAGCTCATGGCCGTCCAGCCCTTCCATATCATTATTTCAGATCTGGAAATGCCCGGGATGAACGGAGAGCAACTGCTGACCGCCGTCAAGCAGCGTCATCCCCACACGGCCCGCATCATCTTGTGCTGGAATGATGAGCGACCGACCCTGCTCCGGCTCTTTGGGACGGCCCATGAATACCTCATCAAGCCGTGCGACCCCAAGGTGATTCAGGAAACATTGAATCGGGTCTTTCCCCGCAACCACCTGCTCACGAGCCCCAACATGGCGCGTCTGGCCTCTCAATGGAACCGTATTCCAAGCCTGCCCGCCCTTTATGTCGAATTGGCCAGGGACATTGGATCGGAGAATGCATCGCTGTCGCGGGCGGGTGAAATCGTCTCCAGGGAGCCAGAATTGGGCGCAAGGATTTTGGGTTTGGTTAATTCGCCATTTTTTGGGCTGAACCGGCGGGTGACCAGTCCGGTGGAGGCGGCGATCCATGTGGGAGTGGAAACAATCAAGTCGCTGGTGATCTCGCTCAAGGTATTTTCACAATTTGACGCCGCCCTGGTGCGCGCGTGCCAGTTGGAGGGTTTGTGGAGTCATTCCTGGGCCACCGCAGTGCTGGCGAAGCGGATTTGCAGCAGGGAACAGGCCGATCCGCACCTCGTGGACCATGGCTTTCTGGGCGGTTTGCTCCATGACATGGGGAAATTGGTTCTGGCCACGAATTTAGCCGGCCTTTACCAGGAGGCGATTTCCATGGCGGAGGCCAGGAACATCCCCCTCCACGAAGCTGAACAGGCGGTCTTTGGAGCCTCCCATGCGGAGGTGGGCGGTTATCTGCTGAGTTTATGGGGACTGCCGGATCCGGTGATCGAGGCTGTCGTTTACCATCATCAGCCAGCTCAATCGTTGGAGCCCGGCTTTTCACCGCTCGCAGCGGTGCACGTGGCCAATGAACTGGGGCAGGAAAAATACGGAAAGCCGGGCATGGAACGGGCGAGCCTGGTGGACTTGAATTATCTGGCCGACAGGAACCTCATGGAGCGTTATACGCTCTGGCAGGAGATGTGCTGGGATGCGGCAAAGAACCCCTTGGGATCAGACACAGTGCCGAAGCAGACTGGCGTTCACCCGTGAATGCCCCGCGAGGAATTGTTTCTTCCAGGAATGGGTGTCAGACGAATAAATGTTTCTCAAGGCTGGCCGTGAGATCGTGCTTGGCATGGGCGCCGATCATTTTGTCCACGACCTCGCCATTCTTGAAAATCAGCAATGTGGGCACGGCACGAATGCCATATTCCATGGCCAGCGCCTCCTCATCGTCAATGTTGACTTTGCCGAAACGGGCGCGCCCATCGTAATCGGAGGCAATTTCCTCGACCAAAGGGTCCACGATTTTACAGGGGGCGCACCAGCCAGCCCAAAAGCTGACCAAAAAGGGAAGGCTGGCTTCCAGGACTTCTGCCTTAAAATTGGCAGCCGTGAGCGTTACTAAATGAATCGCATCCACAAATTAATTGGTCCCCGCATCGGCACAAACAGTGGTTAGCGATTGGAACCTGTAGAATTAAAGCATCAAGGCCCGCACGAGCGCCAACACCGCGACAACAGCGGCCGCCAGAGCGAGTATCTGGTCGATTTTGCTGATCGATGCCGCAGGGTGTCCAGCCGGCGCCGGGACTCTCGGCGCAGCATGGGCCGGGGCTGCCGCCCCAGCCGTCTGCCGGGCCACAGGAGCCGAGGCGGCGGGAGCAGGGGCCGCTGGCGCGCCCGAGGCGGCGGGAGCAGGGGCCTGGGCGGCGGGAGCCGAAGCGGGTGTGGGCAGTTTGATTGCCGGCGCGGCCGTCGGTTTGGGTGGCAGATTAATGCGCACCGTTTCCTTTTTTGGCTGCACTTTGGAAGCCTCGACCGGTTTGGGGGCGACCGGAGGAATACCGGCAGCCGTGTTGGAAGGCGTTGGCACGCTGGGCGTGTTCGGTGTTTCAGGCATGTTCTCAGGCATAAATCTTAAGCCTAGGCTACGTTTGAAGCCGGGGTGTGTCAAACGGATAAAATGAGTCCAAGAATAGGCTGTTTTGGATCGAAATCGTTCCGTGACAATGGTGGGGTGAATGTTAAATTTTTCCCCATGGATAAACGCGCGTTAACCTTGGGACATTCGCCCGATCCCGATGATGCCTTCATGTTTTACGGCATGGCCCGTGGGCTGGTGTCAACAGGAGGCTACACCTTCGAACACATCCTCCAGGATATTCAGACGCTCAACGAACGGGCGCAGCGGGGTGAGCTGGATATTACGGCGATCAGCATTCACGCCTACTCGCATGTGTGCGATCAATACGCGCTGCTGCCCAGCGGGGCGAGCATGGGGGATGGTTACGGCCCCATGGTGGTGGCCCCCAAACCTTACTCGCGCGAGGAACTGGCCCGCAAACGCATTGCCGTCCCCGGACTGCTGACCAGCGCGTTTCTGGCGCTTCAGCTCTGGCTGGGCAAGCGGGCGGGGGAGTTCGATTTCATCGTGGTGCCCTTCGACCAGATCTTCGCCACGGTGCGTTCAGGAAAAGCGGATGCCGGCCTGATCATTCACGAGGGGCAGCTCACCTACGCGAAGGAAGGCCTGCAGCTCTGCGTGGATCTGGGCATCTGGTGGGGACAGGAAAACGAAGGTCTGCCGTTGCCGCTGGGCGGGAATGTCATTCACAAGCGCATTCCGCCACCTGAGCGAAAGATCATCGCGGACATCATCATGAACAGCATCGCCTACGGTCTGGACCACCGGCCCGCGGCGGTGCAACACGCGCTCCAATACGCGCGGGACATGGATAAGCCTCTGGCGGACCGCTTCGTGGGGATGTACGTGAATCATTGGACGCTGGATTACGGCGAAAAGGGCCGCGAATCCATCCGCCGTTTCCTGACTCGCGCGCATGCCATGGGTCTGGCCCCCAAACCGCCCGAGTTGGAATTTGTGGTCTAGCTGCGGCTCGGGAAACCGCCTGTCCGCTTCCCGCGTGCGCAGCAGGAATGGTTGATAATCGTCCGTTCCGTGGACGATTTTCGTCCATCCAACGGACGAATTTCAGCCACGCAGAAATCCAGTGGATGAGAAACAGGCTTCGCGCGTGCTTGATTGCATCTTGGCGCAAGGGCCGCAGCTTTTAGTTTTTTGCCGGCCCGCCAAGCCGCCACAATGCACTGACCGGCATCGCGACCATATTCTCTCCAAATGGGAGCATCTCGCGCCCGCCATGGAGGACGACACCACGAACAAATCGGTCCCTTGCTTCTGCAGCCAGGGCCCTTAATCCCTTGAAATCGTCAGCCGTGACACTGGCACGCGCCTTGATTTCGATGCCCACCAGACGACTGCCCGATTCCAGCACCAGATCAACCTCCTGTTGGCCATGCGTGCGCCAATGAAACAGTTGAGGATTTTCCCGGCTCCATGCCGCCTGTTTGACCAACTCCATGCAAACAAAGTTTTCGAGCAACGAACCCAACAAACCCGAATCTTCAGCCACTCTTTCCGGTGTGATGTTGAGCAGGTGAGCCGCCAGGGCCGTGTCCGAGAGAATCACCTTCGGCATTTTTACAAACCTCTTTCCCACGTTGGTGGACCACGCGGGCAGGGGGTGAAAGAGAAATATGGTCTCGAGAAGGCTTAAGTGGCGTTTCAGGGTTGTCTGGGCGATTCCAGAACCTCGAGAAAGCTCGGCTGCATTCAGCAGACCCCCCATCCGCGCGGCCAGAATCGAGATCAACCGTGGCATTGCCGTAATATCGTCGATATGGGAGAGATCGCGCACGTCCCTCTGAAGTATTGTCGTCAGGTAGGCCCCAAACCAGGCCTTGCGCCGTTCGGACGAATCGCGGGCAAGCACTTCGGGAAACCCGCCCAGCAGCACCCGATGCTGGAGCTCTTTTCGTTCATCCCATTTGTCCAAAGGCTTGATTCGAGGCAGTGTCGGTGCAAATACGGCATCGATGAAATCCTCACGCACCGCTTCGATTTCCCCTTGTGAGAAGGGCCACAGGGTGATGACCTCCATCCGCCCGGCCAGCGAATCGGCGACCTTGGGCAGAAACAGCACGTTTGCGGAACCACTGAGCAAATAGCGCCCGGGGACACGATTACGATCCACGGATGCCTTGAGCGCCAGGAAAAGCTCGGGCACGCGCTGCACTTCATCCAAAGCCAGCGGCTCAGAAAAGGAAGCCAGAAATCCTGCTGGATCGGCTTTGGCGGCAGCCAGCACGCTGGCGTCGTCAAATGTGAGAAACCGGCGTTTTCCCTTTTGAAAGGCATCGGACTGAATCAATGTGCTTTTTCCCGTTTGCCGGGCGCCCACGAGCAAGACAACGGGCGTATCTTTAAGCCCCGCCAGGATGGCCTGCTCCACGTTTCGTCTGATCATGGCCAGGAATCTAACTGTAATTCCGATGATATTCAACCATTCAATGGACGATTTTCGTCCATCCAACGGACGAATTTCAGCCACGCAGGAATCTGGGGATGAGGAAAATGTTCTCACGCGAAGCCGCGAAGCCGCGAAGGATATAAAGAACATTTTCGATTTCTGAGTGTGGTTGGGGATCGGTTGAACCGTTTTTTTGCGGGTCGCCACGCACCCATTTGTTCGCAGCTTCCCGTCAGCTTCAAACCAGCCCCAAATCCTCGTAAATGGCGGCGTTGATGGCGCGGACGCGCGGCTGATGCGCGGCTTCGCCAGGCAGCCCGTTCAGAACCCAGGCGGCGACCAATCCATGCGCGGGATCGGCAAAGGCGCCGGAGGATTGGGATCCGCCATGACCAAAGGTATCTTCAGAGCAGTGCCGCCCGAACCCATAGGGGATCGTGTCGGCGCCGTATCGATTGGAATCGATCCCGAAACCCAGGCCCCAATCCACCTTATGCTGGAAGGTGTGATCGAACTTGCCCTCGCGCTGCCGCCGGGTCATTTCGAGAACGGTGAACGGCTGGAGAATCGGCGCTGCGGGAGTGTCGCCCGTTCGAAGCCGTATCAAATGCTCGTAAAACCGGCCCAAATCACGCATCGGTCCGCGTCCGTGGCTTCCGGGCTTGCACATTTCAAAGCCCTCCGGCGTGTCCTCGCCCGGATATAATTCAGGCCAACCCTGAGCCGTCACATGCAGCAGGCCCAGGCGCATTCCGTAGGCGCGAACCTGTTCATGGGCCAGGCCGATCCACGCGTCCTTCATGCCACACGGAAGGAACAGCGCCTCGCGCGCGTATTGACCCGGCGGTCGCCCATCCACGCGGCGGATGATCTCGCCCAGCACATACCAACTGGACGCCTTATGGTAACCGGCCTTCTCGCCGGGAATCCATCCATGTTCGGGGCGTGTTTGACATATTTGCGAAAGGATTTGCGCTGAATCGGTCCCATGATCGTAGCGGTCCGCAGCCCGGAAACCGCCGGTGTGCGTGAGCAAATGGCGCAATGTGATGGTGGTTTTGCCCCATTGGCCGAATTCGGGAATGAAGCGCGTCACCGGGTCATCCCAGGCCAGCAGCTTCTTTTCGACAAGCTGGCCGATGCACACGGCAATGGTCGGTTTGGTGGCGGAAAGCCAGAGCATGAGGGTGTCCGGCCTCATGGGAACACCGGCACGGCTCTCGCCCATCGCGGCATCCGCAATGATTTCGCCGCGCAGCGACACGTAAAGCTGCGCGCCGATGTGCAGTCCCACTTCCATTCCCTGTGCAATGGCCGCACGGGTTTTGGGCGACCGGCTCCATGTCTTGTCGAAACTTTCTGTCACAGGGGAATATCATCCCGCGCGGGCCTGGTTCTGTCCACCGATCAATTGGTTTGGCGAAATTTCGCAAAGGCATCAGCCACGGAACCGGCGATCTTCTCCAGGGATTCCTCCGGCGACACGGCAAACCACTGGACGCGGGCCTGGCGGCGAAACCAGGTCATCTGGCGTTTGGAGTATTTGCGGGTGCGCAGTTTGATGAGGGCAATGGTGTCTTCAAGGGATCGCGCTCCATGGAGGAAATCGACCACCTGGCTGTAGCCGATGGCCTGCATGGCATTCCGATTGGTTTCGAGACCGAACGCGAGCAACCGCCGGGTCTCCGCTTCCAGGCCCTGGGCGAACATTTCATCGACGCGCACCTCGATGCGCCGCTTCAAATCCTCCGGGTCGCGCTCCAGTCCGGCGAAAAACACGGGATTTTCCACGGGTTCAGCCTTCCAGCGGGCCCGTTGCGCGGTCACGTTTTGACCCGTCAGGCGCAGGACTTCCACGGCGCGAATCACGCGGCGCGGATTCTTGCGGTCGATGCGCTCGAAGGCCTCGGGATCGCGCGCCTGCAATTCCGCGAGTAATTCCTCCAGAGGGGTCTGTTCCAATGCCGCGCGGAGAACGGGATCCGATCCGGGGGATTCGCCCAGCCCTTCGAGCAGGGCCTTGAAATAGAGGCCGGTGCCGCCGCAGAAAATGGGGACACGTCCGCGTTTCAGAATATCCGTCGCCGCCACCTGCGCGCGCGAGGCGAATTGCGAGGCGTCGAAAGCCTCGTTCAAATCGAGAATATCCACGAGGTGATGCGGCACGCGGGCGCGTTCCTCCGGGGATGGTTTTGCGGTGCCGATGTCCAGGCCCCGATAGACCTGCATGGAATCGACGGTGATGATCTCGCCCCCGAGTCTTTCGGCCAGGAGAAAGCCGACGCGCGATTTGCCGCTGGCGGTGGGTCCGCCCAGAAAGAGGCTCTTCTGGCGAATCCCGGTCGGAAGCGTTTCGTCCAGATTCATGGCATGGGCCTTTGCGAGCGCCTGGTGACTCCGGGGCGGGTCTTCAGGTCTGGGGGGCCATGCCATGTTCGGCACGCCAGGAAAGGATGAACAGCAGGCCCACGCCCACGCAGATCGACGAGTCCGCCACGTTGAAGGCCGGGAACCCGATTTCGTCCCCACCCCTGGGGATGACATAGAAATAGAGGAAATCGACCACATGGCCGATGTGAATCCGATCGGTCAGATTGCCCAGAATGCCGCCAAACATAAGGCCCAGGGCGCATTGACCGGCCAGGGTATGGGCGTCAAAATGGCGACGGCTGTAGAATAGCGCCACCAATGCCAGCAGGGAGATCGCCGCCAGAATCTTGTTCTTGCCGGTAAAAAGGCTCCATGCCGCGCCGGTGTTTCCCCAATGCACCAGCTTGAAAAAGCCATCGATCACCACCCGTTGATCCGCATAACCGAGCGTGCGCAAGACCAGGTATTTGGTGAATTGATCGAGGATTAAAACAAAAAGCGCCACGCCCGCCATGCGTTTGATCGATGTTGAGTCCAAATGCGCGGACATGGCGTTTGCAATGTTTTTGTGGTCTGCTCGGTCTTACGCCTGACCTCTAATTCGTCCGCATGGGCATCAGCACATACAGGAACGGCTCGTTGACCTTCAGCAGGCCGGGGCTGAGCTCATCGGACAGCTCCAGATAAACCTCGTCCGCCTCCAGAATGCGCAGCGGATCCATCATGTAACCCGGATTGAACGCAATGGAGATGTCCTTGCCGGTGTAATTGACGGCAATGCTTTCGCGGCCTTCGCCCACATCCTGCGCGTTGGCGGTGATGGTCAGGTTGTTGGTGGTGAAATTGAGTTTGACCGAGTTGGCCTTGTCGCTGGTCATGAATTCCGAGCGATGCAGCGCCTGCAGCAGTTCCTCACGACCGAGCGTGACGCGCTCCTTGGTCTCCGAGGGGATGACTTGGCGGTAATTGGGATAATTGCCTTCGACCAATTTGGTGATGAGCAGGGTGGTGAAGCCTTTGATGTCCTTCATTCGGAAGGCGGCCTGGTTGCCCTTGCTGGAGATCTCCATGTCGCCACCGGGCTGGAGCAGGCGGTTCAGTTCGTTGATGGCCTTGCTGGGCACGATGAACTCGGCCTGATTCTCCGCGGGCACTTCCACATCCTCCTCGGCCAGCGCCAGGCGGCGTCCGTCCGTGGCCACGAGGGTCATCTTGTGTTCCTTGATGCTGAAGAAAATGCCATTGAGCACGTAGCGGGCCTCGTCCATGGAGCTGGCGTAGGAGGTCCGGCGCAGCATCACGCGCACCTTGTCCTGGGGCAGGATCACTTTGCGCTCCTCGGCAAACTGGGGCAATGGCGGGAAATCCTCCGCGGGCAATCCGTTGATTTTGTAAAAGGCGCTGCCTGCCTGGAGGCTGCAGGCGTTGCGTTCATCAAACTCAATCTGGATTTCCGCCGCCGGCAATTCGCGGGCGATGCCAAAGAAACGTTTCACCGGCACCGTGGCCGATCCGGCCTTGAGCACCGTGGCCTCCACAGAGCAGGAAATGGTCACGTCCAGGTTGGTCGTGGTCATTTCGAGCCGGTTTCCCTCCGCACGCAACAGAACGTTGGATAGCACGGGGAGCGTGGTGCGGGCGACCACGATATTTTGCACGGCTTGCAGGCCGTTTAGAAGCTGCTCTTTTTGAATGGTCAATTTCATGGCGCGCTCAGATTACTATGAATCTTTCTTTTAACCAATATCTTCTTATTATTATATGATGTGAATAATAGAGGCACTCTTCGCTGTCAAGGCTCTGACAGGCACTTAGACGTTTTTCAAACGGTGTGCAACCCGACGGATTGACCAGGGCCATTTGTGAATGACCCGGGTTATTCACACACAAGCCCGGTTGTTCACCCCTTGTTGGTCTCTTATTGGACACCTATGTTCCGGTTAATCACCGTCTCCAATGCCTTCACCGCCCTCTCCGCCTCCGCAGGCGTCGAATCCCTCCCCAGGGAGAAACGGACCACGGCTTCCGCCTGAATGCCCATCGCCTTCAAAACGTGCGACGGCTGAATCGACCCCGCCGTGCAGGCTGAACCACTGGAGGCGCAGATGCCTTCCAGGTCCAAACCGGCCAAAACAGTGGCACTATCGCATTTCTGTATCGTTATCGTCACCGTATTGCTCAACCTCTGCGACGGCGGCGTCACGACATTCACTCCCGGCAGCTTCATTAATGCGCTTCTGAAGCCCTCCGTCAATACCATCAGGCGTTCTTTGGGAAAAACCGGCACCTGGACGAAATGATCCATCACCTCCGCCAGACCGGCAATGGCCGCCAGGTTCTCGGTTCCGGCGCGGCGTTCGTTCTCGTGGCCGCCGCCATGAATCAGCGGTTCAAGCACGACACCGGATTTGACGTATAAAGCGCCAATGCCCTTGGGGCCGTAAAGTTTATGCGCGCAAAATGAGACCAGATCGGCATTGAACTGGTGGATGGATTCCACGGGTTCCTTCCCAAACCATTGCGCGGCATCCGTATGGAACAACACACCGCGTTCGCGGCAGAGGGCGCCCAGTTCCGCCACGGACTGCAAGGCGCCGGTCTCGTTATTGGCGGCCATGACGGAGACGAGGATGGTATTGGGCCGCAAGGCGTGGGCCAGGGATTCGAGGGTGACATGGCCCTCACGGGTGACGGGCAGGATCGTGAGTTCAAAGCCCTCCTTGGTGGCGAGGGATTCAAAACAGTTCAGCACGGCATGATGCTCGATGGCGGAGGTGATCAGGTGGCGGCCCCGGGATTTCATCCGGCGGGCGGCTCCGAAGATCGCCATGTTGTTGCTCTCCGTGCCGCCGCTCGTAAAGACGACCTCGGAGGGTTTGCAGCGCCAGACATGGCCGACGCGATCGCGGGCGGCATCCAGGGCCAGCCGGGCCTGTTGACCGGCGCGGTGCATGCTGGAGGGATTCCCGAAAATGCCGTCCAAGAACGGCAGCATCGCCTCCCGCACCCGGGGATCCAGTGGCGCGGTGGCGTTGTAGTCAAAATAAACGGACCGACTGAGCATCGAACAAAGTGAACGCATTAGGGGGAGAATTCAAATTCAATTCGACTCCCGGCCTGTCCAATCTGGCATCCCTGCCGGGATGCGGGGAGAATCGTTGAGGGTTCGTAAACCGGTGGTATCGCTTCGCTTAACACACCGGCTAATCGCTTGCATCCCTGCCGGGATGCCCAACATTCGTCCTTCGCGACCCCCCCGGACATCCCTCTCAACAGCTTACTCAAAGTGTGCGGTCGGCCCATTTTTGTCCCGATTCAAACCCGGAGGATTTGCAGATTCCACCAGAACGAAACCTTCGTCCAAAATCAAACCCGGAGGGTTTGTAGATATTAGCCGGGGGTTAAGGTCGTCTGACGACCGACACCCCCGGAACCATCGCAAAACCAAGATCGACCTCGGCAGGGGTCGCAGAACATTCAATCTAAATACTTCGGATTATATTCAACACCCGCCCGACTCAACATCTCCACCAATTCCTCCTGAAATGTTTTTATCCGATGATGTTCCTCTTGTTTGGTAATATAGGTCCGCACTGCATCGCGTGCGGTAGCGCTGACCGTAAAGGCGGAATAACCCTCCTGCCACGCGAACGATTTCAATGCCATCTCCTGATGAACCCAGCTTGAAGAGGCCTTTTTCAATTCGCGCATGAAATCAGACAGCGCATGCCTGGCGCTCAACCCCGCGAGAATATGCACATGATCGCGCGCACCTCCGATGCATTGCGGAATCCCCTCAAGACCACGAATCGTCCCTCCAAGATATTCGTGAAGCCGGGAACCCCACGCCGGCGCGATCAGATTCTCCCGGTTCTTCGTGGAGAATACGATGTGGTAATGCAAACTCAGGTAAGTTGAGCCCATGATGTCAGCGCTGGCATCCCTCCGGGATGCGGGGAGAATCGTTGAGGGTTCGTAAACCGGTGGTATCGCTTCGCTCAACACACCGGCTAATATCTGTAAACCCTACGGGTTTCAAAAGGTCCAAAACCATGTTCATGGGTGTCTTGTCGTGTGATATTGTCGGCGCTGGCATTCCTGCCGGGATGCGGGGCCAGGCCGTGCGTGTGAGGCTGAAGAGGAAGAAATAGAGGGCGCTCGCCACAACGCCCAACACCAATCCAAGAACGCAGTCGCTGATGGAACGCCGACGACCTCCTCGAATCCATATCACCAGGCCAAAGATCCCGACGGCAATGATAGCGATGTCGAAGGTGTTCATGATTCATGATGGTTTACTGCAGTACACAGGCATTGGGAATCAAAATATGGCCGGCAAGTAATCATGGGGTTTCTATTGTGTGGACGGTTTACCCAGGGCGGCGCACTAGGGTGCTTACCCTGGGTTTACTGGACGGTTTGGAGGATGCCAACGCGCCGGACTTAATGGCGCACACCGCCGATTGGCGTCCTGGCTGGGTTCGAGCGGTTCAGGCTTTCACCGGTTTCCTGAGTTTTGTCCCGCACCCGGGATGCGGACCGTCCTTCTTTTTGGGGCACGACAACCCGTTGGTTGTGCTAAAGTAGATAACGAGTTGCGAGATTGTTTTTAAAACACTTCCAAGGACGAACATGAAAAGCGCATCTGCATCCCTCCTGATTGTGGCATTGCTGGCTTGTCTGGTTCCACCACCTGCCGCGGCAGCCGACGACAACGCTCTCGAAGCAGAAATCCGGGCCCGGTCCGCCGCCCTCGAAAAGAAAGTCATTGGCTGGCGAGAAGACATCCATCAGCACCCCGAACTTGGGGAGCAGGAACTTCGCACCTCCCGGATTGTGGCCGGGCATTTGCTCAGCCTGGGCATGGAAGTCCGCACAAATGTCGCCCACACCGGGGTGCTCGGGGTGCTCCGGGGCGGGAAGGCGGGACGCACAGTCGCCCTCAGGGCGGACATGGATGCGCTGCCCGTCAAAGAACCGGAAGGGCTGCCCTTTGCGTCCAAAGCCAGACAGCCGTATCTCGGAAGAGAGGGGGATGTGATGCACGCGTGCGGACACGACGCGCACACCGCCATGCTGATGGGGGCCGCGGAGGTTCTGGCAGGGCTGAAAGAGCAATTGCCTGGCACGGTGCTGTTCATTTTCCAACCGGCCGAAGAGGGGCCCAGTTTGTTCGAGCCGACCGAGGCCAAAAGCTGGGGAGCCCGGCTCATGCTGCAGGAGGGGCTGTTTGAACCGTTGAAACCGGACGCTGCATTCGCGGTGCATGTCATGCCCGGTCATTCAGGTGAGATTTCCTACCGTCCCGGCGCAGCGCTTGCGGCCAGCGATACGCTCACCATTACCGTTATCGGCAACCAGGGTCACGGTGGCATGCCCTGGAACACCACCGATCCCATTACAACTTCGGCCCTGCTGATCTCGGGCCTCCAAACCGTGGTGAGCCGCAAAGCCGACCTTACGGCCTCGCCCGTTGTGGTGACGATCGGGACGATCAACGGGGGCTCGCGAAATAATATCGTGCCCGAATCGGTGCGCATGACAGGAACCATCCGGACCTACGATCAAGGGGTCCGCGAGCAAGTGCAGCGGGATACGAAACTGGTTGCCAAAAAAATAGCCGAAAGCGCGGGGGCCAGGGCCGAGGTCTCGATCGTGAAGAACTACGATCCGGTGGTGAATGACGAAAAACTCACGGAACGAATGCTTCCAGTGTTGGAACGGGCGGCGGACGGCCATGTGGCCATGGGCCGGCTGAGCGGCGCATCCGAAGACTTTTCCGAAATCGCCAAGGTGGTTCCATCCCTCTATGTTTACCTCGGCGTCACCCCCGGAGATCAGGATCCGTCCAAGGCTGCTCCAAACCACAGCCCGCTTTTCTTTGTGGACGAAAGCGCGCTGGTCGTTGGCACCAGGACGCTGGCCTTTCTGGCGGCGGACTTCCTTGCTGCGACGCATTGATCCGAACAACTTCCTTACCTGGCCTGCCACCGTTTGGCGGTGTAATCAGAACAGGGAAGAGTGTTGAAAAGGGCCGTCAAATAATGGCGGTCGTCAGTCGGTGACAATTTGTCACCGTTTGAAATGGGTCACTGTTGCTCGCCGAATGTTGACATTCCATTCCAGAAAGACGTTTTAATCGCGGCTCAGAAAAGGATTCGCCCATGGCATGAGTTAGTTCTGGACTCAGGACGATGGGCAAAAGCGACAAGCGGGCGAAGACATGGAAGACGCCCGGTGAGGGCAACGGGCCGACAAGCAGGCGCGTGCGGTAATATTGCAGGCCGCGTGACCTCATGCGGCGTCCGGTTACCGGCCGATAAAATTTGTCAAACCCTTGTATTCTCTCCGATCAAGGAAGGCGTTTCAAACGCGGGTCATGGGTTGATAATGCGGTAGAAACGGCCGCGATAATTCGTCCATTCGTTGTCGATGAAAATGTAGTTGCTGCCGCTGAAAGATATGGTTCCCACCGGAATCCAAACGGGATTGACGATGTTTGTGCAGGCCTCCACCACGGCGTTCGCGCCGTTGGTGCCTGGGATGGGGAACCCAAAGCAGGTCGGTTCGACAATAAAGCCGGGACGCACAGGAGGCTGCGGATTCCAATACGCCGGATCCCAATACTTGGTCACACGACCGCAGAATGTCGGGTCCCATCCGGTGGCATTAACGGTCCGATAAAAAGTGATATTGTATTCAAGGAAGACCGACGCCCCAACGCTGGGTGCGTTCCCGGCAAAATAAAACTCATACAAATTCTCGCAGTTATAGAACGCAAAACTGCCGATGCTGGCAACGCTCTCCGGGATGATGACGCCGCGCAGGCCGGGGCAGCCATAGAACGCGTAATCGCCAATACTGATGACACCTTTGGGGATCGCTATATCGGTCAGATTCGCACAATTGGAGAATGCCGCATCGAGGTTGGTGACGCCTTCAGGAATCGCGTAGCCGCCAATTCTTCCGTTTGGATATTGGATGAGCGTTGTCCGGCTCTTGTTAAACAACACACCTTCGATGCTGCAATACGCTGCGTTGAGGTCATTCACCGTAATGGTCTTCAGGCCTGTGCATGCCGTAAACATTCCCGTCGTGAGATTGGTGACGCTCCGGCCCATGGTGATGTTCGTGAGGCCACGGCAGTCACGGAACATTGTATCTCCAAGAGTGACGACACTGTCCGGAATCGTGATGGTGGTCATGCGAGAGCAACCACTGAGCGCGCCGTCGCCGATGGAGACGACTCCGTTGGGGATGGTAAGACTGGAGAGGTTGGTGCAATAGGAGAAAACCTGCACACCAATGTTTGTCACGCTATTGGGAATCGTGACGTCGGTCAGGTTGCCCCACCAGCAGAACGCCTGGAATCCAATGCTGGTGACCGGCAGGCCGTCGATGGTTTCCGGAATGGTGACCGCGCCGCCTGGACCATTATATCGCGTGATGGTGATCGCGCCGTTGTTGGTGGTGTAGTTGAATTGGGCCTGGAGCGCGGCGGGGAGCGCGGCGGGGAGC
The DNA here is from genome assembly GCA_963664225.1 of Verrucomicrobiia bacterium. GTDB lineage: Bacteria > Verrucomicrobiota > Verrucomicrobiia > Limisphaerales > UBA1319. Next base: position 2,902,366 of record OY760937.1, on the reverse strand, counting down.
GCGGCGGGGAGCGCGGCGGGGAGCGCCAGCATCAACAGCAGGAGAACGAGCAGGTGTCTTATGGCATCGGTGGTTTTCCTAAAACAAACAGGGAATTGTTTTTGATCCATGATCATCATCATGTCAGATACGGATTGACGTGTCAATATAATACGGGAGAGCTGTGAAAATCCTGGATGATCCTGGCATCCCGGAAATTCCTGAAGAATCGGAGCACTGACCCATGCAGAAGATGGCCCGGTCCCAGAAGACCGGCTCACTTTTGAACCCATGCAATGAAAAACCATCCAACCAGGAGCATGTCAATTTCAAGATTGCGCACGCACTTTGCTCCGCTTTTCTGCACTGCACTGCAAATTGAAAAACCGATGCCCGGTTTTAGCGGGAATACGAAGCGCTTTAATCCCAAAACAATGTCACGCCTGCCAAAACTGCGCACGATGGCAGGCGAAAAACGGGAAGGCATGGATTTTCAAAATATTTGGGCGTCTTCATTTGGTAGTGGCCGCCGGAAGCCACGATCCTGTGTGTTTGGAACGGTCCAAAAGGCAATGCTCAATAAGCTTGCCTGCCACCGGCGCCGGGTGACTATAATCGTCCGATATGAATACGGTGCAAAAGCAGTTCTTCCTGACCGGTGTCGGGCTTAATGCCGGACACCTGCCAAATCCTGGCGACGGGTTTTCGCGCGGCACGGACTGCCTGGACCCGCACCATCACACGGCAAACGACTTCATACAATGACTGATCCGTTGTCTGCCGAACTTGCGCCGCTGGAAAATGGCAGGCCCGGGACGTGGAGAATTGTCCGCTGGCTACGCAACGTCGAGAACCTTGGTGTAACCCTGGCGCTGCTGGCGATGATGATGATGCCGGTGTTGGAGAGCGTGCTGCGCAAGATGTCGCATGCCGGAATCTCTGGCGCGACAGAGATCGTCCAGCAATTCACCCTGATCGTTGGCATGCTGGGCGGAGCCGTTGCGGCCCGGGACGGACGATTGCTGGCGCTATCCGCTTTAACCACCAATCTGCACGGCCGTTTGAAAACGGTGGTGACCATCTTCAGCCAATCGTTTGCGGCGACAGTGTCGGTCTTTCTCTCCGTGGCAAGCTTGCTGTTTGTCCAGTCTGAGATCCCCTCCGGCCATGTCATTGCTTATGGCATCAAGACTTGGTACGTGGAAATGTTGCTGCCGCTGGGTTTTAGCCTGATCGCGTTGAGGCTGATATGGAAAGCCTCAAAGACGTGGTCAGGTCGCACCATGGCGATGATTTTAACAGGCGCGTTTATTGCTGCGGCGGTCTGGTTGCCGGGGTCGCCCGCCCAATTGAAGTGGCCGGCGCTGGGAATTCTGTTGCTGGCCACTGTGCTGGGGGCGCCGGTGTTTACCATCCTGGGCGGCGCGGCGCTCATTCTGTTTTGGGGCGAAGGGACTCCCATCGCGGCCGTGCCTCTGTCACACTACAGCCTGGTGGTTAATCCATCCCTGCCGACGCTGCCGCTGTTTACCCTGGCTGGATACTTTCTGGCCGAGGGAGGCGCATCCAAACGACTCGTGCGTGTGTTCAATGCGTTGTTCGGTCATATCCGCGGCGGTCCGGCCATCGTGACAGCGCTGATGTGCGCTTTCTTCACATCGTTTACCGGCGGATCGGGTGTGACCATTCTCGCGCTGGGCGGCGTGCTGATGCCGGTCTTGATCGGTGCGAAATACCGGGAACGGACCGCGCTCGGATTGCTGACGGGCGCCAGCTCGCTCGGGATTCTGTTTCCACCGTGTCTGCCGCTGATTTTGTATGCGATCATTGCGTCGCAAGCGAGGGCCGACGTCACCATCCAACAGATGTTTCTTGGCGGCCTGTTACCCGGCTTCGTGATGGTGGCGCTCGCCATCTGGTGGGGCGTGGCGGCAGGACCCAAACTGGAAAAAAACCTGAAACGGTTTGATGTTCGCGAGGCGTTGGTTGCGGTGTGGCTGGCCAAGTGGGAGCTGCTGCTTCCGGTGGTCGCCTTGGTCGCCTTGTTCGGTGGATTCGCCACGCCCGTTGAAGCTGCGGCACTGACAGCTTTTTATGCTTTTCTGGTGGAAACGGTTGTCTATCGCGACTTGAAGATCTTTGGTTGGGGATCCTGCCCGCCAACTGGAACTGAGCGGGACCCTCACCTGTCAGAATCCGCAGTGACGGAAGCTCGCCCCAAGACCGTGGTAGAGGTGGTGACGGATTGCGGATTGCTGGTGGGAGGGGTGTTGTTGATTCTCGGTGTAGCGCTCGGCTTCACTCAATATTTGGTGGATGCCCAGGTACCCGATCAGGCGGTGGCATGGGCAACGGCCACGATCAAATCCAAATGGCTGTTCCTGTTGGGATTGAACGTGGTTTTGCTGTTCGTGGGCGGGTTGATCGAGATTTACGCGGCCATTGTGGTGGTGGTGCCTTTGTTGGTGCCCCTTGGGCTGGCGTTTGGGATCAATCCAGTTCACCTGGGGATCATTTTCCTGGCGAATATGGAACTCGGGTTTCTTGCCCCGCCGGTCGGACTGAACCTGCTGCTGGCATCCTACCGTTTTAACAAGCCCATGGGAGAGGTCATGCGCGCGGTTCTGCCCATGCTGGGCGTGCAGTTTGTCGGCGTGCTGCTCATCACATATGTTCCGCCGCTGACGACGCTGTTGCCGCAGTTGTTCGGGAAGTGATCAGGGTGGCTCCATTTTTTGGCCACCGGCCAAAATTTGGAAGCGCCATGTGAATCCGGCTCTTACCGGTAATCAGGCACAGTCTGTGGCCCGGTGCTTGCGATGCCTGCCAACAAAGCAAAAAAAACCGCAAAGAGCATCGCTCTTTAGTGAAGACCTTTGGGGCGGCCTCCTTCAAAATATCCGCCCAGAATCGAAAGTCGGGCTACTGCCCCGCATATGTCCCTTATCACGACCAAGGACGATTTATCACCTGCGTCTCCACTCCGTCCATCCATGTGATTTTCCTACAATTTATACCATCCCAATTCCATCACCAGATGCCAGGCCCGTTGGACTGGACTGGTTCGGAGCGGATTCGGAAAAAACGCGCCGAATTTGTGGTGGGGACGGTCAGAAATTGAACGCCATTCTGTGCGGTGTTGGTCCAGAACGGCGTCCAACAGGGCGCGCCGAGATCGTCCTTGTAATCCAGGCAGTAATTTTGGTCGGACCGGGCCTCCCAGCGCAATTCCAGGCCGCCACCGGATTGCGGTCCGATCATGAACACCGGCGCGGTATTGGCCACAGAAATACGGTTGGTCTCGCGAGGGCTGCCGGTTCCCGGCATGGTAACAAAACGCGCCGCGCCATCGGGATACCGGCCCACGCTCACATCGTTGGTTTGCGGGCCGAAAGTGACGGCGTTAATCCGCGTGCCGTCGGGCGCGAACAATCCGATCTCCTCCCCAGTCGCCGCCAGTCTGAAATTAACATGCAAGTCCGGGCGTGGGTTGCCCGAGGCATCGGTGTTTTGCTCCGTTTCTTCGTCTGCCCAGACCAGCAGGTGGCCCTGAGGCGGAATGATGTGAGCACCATTGGTCGTGACGCAGTACTTGAATGGGTCGGTGAGCGTATCGGTCATGTAACAGCCCGCCAGATCCACGAGGTTGGTGCCTGGATTGAAAACTTCAAACCAATCCTCGCAGTCCCTGTCCGCCGGATCCGCCAATGCCTGTTTATTTTCTGCCATCCACTCGTTGATGAAGAGCGTCACCGGCGCGGCGCGTCCATCGTTTGCGCCCAAGGGAGTGGAATAAACGAATTGCTGACGACCAAACGGTTGGCCATCCGGGAGTGAGCCAAAGCTGTGGTTCTCAGGCAGGTTTCGATAATTGACATAGTCCAGCACCTGCGGCTGGCCGTTGTATAAACGGGACAGCGCGACCGAACCGGAGCCGGGTGGCAGCCGGAAACTGGTGTGGAGTTGGTTGCTGGCAGTCTGGGAAGCTTGCGCGTCGCAGAAAATGACGAGGAATTGCTTTGAGCCGAGGCTGCAACCCGCAGGAAAAGCCCAGTTGGCAAGGTTCGTATAAGTGCCGGAAAGGTAGAGTCCGTCGAGCGACACCGTATTGGCGCCGTCGTTGTAGAGTTCGATCCATGGATCCGGTTCGCCGTGATTATCGAACAGCCCCGCCGTGTGCTCCATCTGGGCTTCGTTGATCCATAGCGTTGGGAACGCTGGCAGGGTGGCATTCCACTGGTTGGCCGTGCCGGGCGTGGAGAGGCCCGCCGGGTTAACAGCCGGGTTGTAACGGGCGGTCCAGTTGCCCGCACGGCTGTTGTCCTGGCTGGCGTCAACCAATTGATAGGACGATCCGGTGCCGTCGGCCGCCACGGCCGCCCATGGCAGCGCGCCTTCGTAGCGCACCTGGTCAATCGCAACGTCCTCAGCGGGAGTGGCTCCAGGTTGGACGAGTGTGAGGGTTTCCCCGTCGGGTTGGAGGTCGCCGCCATACTCATCGAATTGGGCGCCCGGGCCACCGTAGGCCGTGGCGAATGCCGACCGGTTCTTCGCCAACACCAGATAAGCGCGCGGCGAAATGGAACTCCCCGGTGGGAAAGTATAGTCGAGTCCGTTTACACGCCAGCCGGAGAGATCGAAAGTGGTGTTGGTGGAGCGATTGAAGAGTTCGACGAATTCCGCATCCGGCACGGCGGCGTGAAACATGATTTCGTTGAAGACCACGCGGCCCATCGGAGATTCCAGCGGTGCGCTGACGACGGCCGTGGCGGTGAAGGCGGCGTTGGTGACGCGGTTGCCGCGCAAGTCCAGCCCGGCAATCTGCAGGGAGTTCGTGGCGGCACTCAGCGGCACTTTCAGCGTCCAGCCGGTCAGGCTGGTCCATGTCACAGGCCAGGCCACGCCGTTCACGGTGATGGTTTTCACCCACACGGGCGCGCTGCCGGTCAGCGTGACGAGGTTGCTTGCGCTGACACTCAGGTTGGTGGCGCTGACGCTGAAGGCCTTATTGCCGCCCGCACTGGCAATGACGCTCCTGACGTAATCGGTGCGCTGCTGAATGTAGCTCAACCGGGCTGTGTAGCTTGCGCCGGAGAAGGGGCCGTAGTGACCCAGCCAGTAGGACATGTAGTTCGTGTTATAGGTTGTGTCCATCAGGTCGAGCATCTGGGCGTAGAGCACGCGCAGGTTGACAGGGAGGTTGATGATTTTGCCCAGATTTTGGTCGCCGACGATGCTGGAGGTCGCCGAACGGGCGAAGGAAAAATCATTATCCCACATCAAATAGACCATCTTGTGATCGGAGGGGCGAAAATACATCATCATATTGTGCTGGAGCCAGAATGTGTAGGTGTCATTGACCCCGCAGAGGGTGAGGACGGCATAGGCCCGCAGCCACTGCTCGAGGTCCATGAGCTGGGCGGTCTGCGGCTCCAGCGCCGCGCCACTCTGGCTGAACGCTTTGGAAAGCGCGATCAAGGGCGCGTAGTTGTCCTCGTCGTGGTGGTTCTTTTGGATGTAGTGGTAGCGGTAAACCTCCTGGTCGTCCCCCCGGTCGGCCACGTCCACGTAATTCCCTGAATTGTTGGGCTGGGGCAGCTTGTAACCTTGCGCATTGGACGTGGTTGAAACGTAAGGACCTTCCATCTCGAAGAGCAGTCCGTCGCCACCTCCCTCGAATGCCGTTTCAATGAATTCATCTTCGTAGCTCGGCGTCAGCAGTGCCGGGCCGTTTTCGGTTCCGCGCGGGGACAGCACGTGGGCCACATCCAGGTGCATGACGGGGACACCGCCCGCGGCCAGGGCGATGTGGCGGACGACGATCTCCTCGTTTTTTGGAGAGGAATCGCCTGGACGGCGGTCCAGTCCCATGGCCGCATGCACACCTCGGAACAGTTGATCTGGCTGGAAGGACAGGTGGAAACCAACCCGGTCCGGGAACGGTCGGCCGTTCATGCTCGCCTTAAGCCGCACGCCCGCCTCGTAATAGGCGAGGCGCTCGTCGTAGATGACCGTGCATGGCAGGTTGTCGTTGCTCATCACGTTGGTGTCCGCGTGCAGGAGCGCGGCATTCGCCGGCGTGGTGATGATGCGGATATTGTGCTTGAGGCTCACATTGGCCTGGCCGTCGTTGACCTTGTAAAGCGCGCCACCGCCGGGCCCGCGCGCCGGGAACGTACCCACCCTCCCCAAGCCATCCACAGCCCGCACGTAGAACTGCACGATGGTGCCCGCCGCGAAGCCGGGAATGGCGCCCGCAAACATCCCGTCCTGCTGCCGGGTCATGGGCGCGCTCGTGAACACACCGCCGGCGGCGGACCAGAACACCTGGCAGTAGGCCACTCCCTGCGGATCCTCTGCTTGCGCGAACACTGTGACCGGGGCGCCCGCGTTCGGCACCACCGGCTGGTGTCGGAATTTCGCGAAGGTCGGCCCGAGGTTCGCCTCCCAGCGGGAATTGCGCGCGCCGGGCGTGCCGTTCTCTTGCGGCACCGCCAATTCAGTCGTATGTGCCACGCGGTTAAACCACAGCCGGGTATTCAAGCGGCTGTTTCCGGCAAGCCACCTGGCCCGGTAAGAAATTTCATAAAGCTGCCCGTTCGCCACGCTCTGGCCGCCCGCCAGCGTGGTTTCGATATGATTGTTCATGTGCTCCTGCGGCCCGGTGGCGACAACGCGCAGCACATGGTTGCCGGGGTTGCCCGGTTCCGGGATCACCCGGCTGGCGGCGTGCGTCCCGAGCACCCGCCATTCGGTCTGGCCATTCTCGAAATCGCCGTTGCTCAGGAGGGAAACGGGATTGTTCGCGGGCAATTGCACCACGCGAATGTCGTCCACCAGACATTCACCTTCGCCCAGCAGACCCAGCAGGAACTCGCGCCATTGCCCGTCCGCACTGGCCGCCAGGCTGGCCTGCGCCACCATCCGGTAAGAGTAGGTGTGCCATTCGGATTTGCTGCTCTCGTCGCTCGCCGCCCACGCCTCCGCCTTCGAGTTGTCGGCCTCCGGATCCCGCAATTCCAGACTGGATCCGCCGCCGTTCGCGTACTCCGACCAATGCCCGGAAGTATAATAACGCACCTCATCCGCCGGGTTGCCGCCCGCATCTTCCAACTGCAGAAGCTCCCCCCTGGACGAGAGCTTCCCGCTGAAGTTCCCGACGATGTCGCAGGCCGGGTAGGCCGCGCGCAGGATGGCTGCATCTTTGGCGACCACCAGGAAGGCCCCAGGCAAAAGAGTTTTGCCCGGCGCAAAAGCGTAGTCGATGCCACCTTTCAAAGCCCATCCGGTCAGGTCCACCGCGTTCGTGCCGCGATTGAACAACTCGATCCATTCCTCGGGATTGCCCTGTGCCGGCAGCCCGTTCACCGATGGATGAGGCTTGTGGCGGTACATGATCTCGTTGATCACAATCTGCTCACAGAGCGCGAAACGGTTGGTCGCGCCGGGAGTCGGTTCACTGGGCCTTAGCCACTCTCCAATGCCTTCCGGCAGGCGGGCGCGGGAGTGGCTTCCGGCCACCACGGCATCGAGTACCGCCGCCTTGCCCGGTGCAAAGAGCGCCACCCGGTCACCCGGGTCCGCACCGAAGCCCAACGTTGCGCGATCGAGAACCAAGTGCTCCCCCGCTGTCAGAGTGCGGGCCGGGATCACGAATTCGCGTTCATTGACGTTGCCGAAGCGGCCCAGCACGCAGTGGTCCAGTGCGACGCTCTGCGTGGAGAGATTGACCAGTTCAACCCAGAACTCCGCGTTGGTGACGGAGGAGATTTCATTGAATGCCACGGGCAGGCTGGCGGCGACAGAGCCAGCGGGATTATTGGTGATGACCGTGATCTCGTCCAATTGCAACCCGAACACCACGTCGGAACTGCCGGTGTTGACCTGATGCACCTCCACCGCGAGGACATTATCGCCCTGGCGCAAGGCGGAGCTCCAGAAATTGGTGGTTTCGAGCACCCCTTCGCCGGTCTGGTTCCCTGCCAGGGTTTGGGAATTCTGATCAGAGGCGATCCGATACCGATAAACCTCAGTCCCGTTCAGATACGCCACCGCCCCATCATCGAGCAAATTGGAGGCACACAAAATGAGGTTCACCAGGTCGTTGGTGAAAGCGAAATGGGTGCGGAAATAGTAGGTGATGACCGGTTGGCCGGAAGCACCGGTCAGCGAAAGCGTGGTGTTCGTCAGGGATCTCACAGCGGCATTATCCTCCACCGCCAGCACACCCCGGCCTGCGGGCCATGCGGAGTCATCGAAGCCCGGCTCCTTCCAGCCCGTGCCCCGGTCGGCGCCTGATTGGTCGTAATTCCAGGTCTGGTTGAGCGGCACCAGCATACGCCTGAGCGTGTTGGTTGTAGTCGGCGGCATGTTCATGGTCCCGGGACTTCCACCCAATTGGAGGCTGGCACGCCAATGGGAGGGGTCAGCGCTGCCCGCGTCCTCGTCCACCTTGGACAGAGAGGGCCCTGCGCCGTTGGACGCCACCGGCCATTCGCCCTCGGACCTGTAACGGACCTCATCCATCACCCGGCCATTGTTGTTGCGCAGGCGCAGCGTGCCACCGCCATTGTCCAGACGGTTGGTAAAAGGCCCCTGAATATTGGTCAATCCGGTGGCCGCATGGAGCGCGGCCGGGTCAATGGCCACGACGATGAAACTGCGGCCCGGGACCCGTGTTCCGGAGGGAAAAGCATACCCAATGTCTCCACTGAGGTTCCATCCGGACACATCCAGATCCACCGCCAATTGGTTGTACAATTCCACCCATTCCATCGCCGCCTCGTTCGTGGCGGGGTGGTACATCACTTCATTGAAAACCAGGGTTGCATCCGCGCGCACAGATGGCGCAGCGAGCATCAACATTCCGAGGGTCAGGCAAAAGCATTGGAACCAGGGCGCAAGCATCTTAAGCAGCCTGCCTCCAACCCATGCCAGGCGATAGGACACATTGATAAATAATTAGGACAAAATTAACACCGTAGCAGATCCCGTGACTTTCAAAATATTCACCACTCGCAACATGGCGGGAATCATCGTTCAGTCTGCCGGGCATTTACATAAATCATCCCAGAATCGGCGATGGTTTTGATGGCGATCAGATTGATTTCCAGGCGCAGTGGCGCAGAAAGAGTGTGTTTGCAGATGCGGCGCGCGCAGGAACAGTTAACGGTCGCGTGGCTGGTGGCGCATGTTTCCTTATAAACAGGATTAAATCGCTGCCGTGCATGGAGTCAATTTCATCCTAAAATCTGATCTTAAAATTCTATTTCTGCCATTATCAGCGTGCTAGTTTTCGTTATTCACATTGGGAAACTGAGCAAATTGTTAAAACGAATTAGAAATGAACCCGTTTTTATTGGTAATGGCTTTGGTGGTGATGAGTGTGGCTAACGGCGGAACAGCGGAAGCACCGTCCATGGAAAAGAATCCTGGTGTAGCGGGGCTTCCCGGCATGCTGCTATCTGTCCCCGATAAAAAACCCGCCTTTCCGCTCAAGATCAGTGAGAATCGCCGTCATCTACAGGACCAGCGCGGGACGCCCTACCTCTATAACGCCGACACGGCCTGGATGATTTTTCTTAAACTGACCGAAGCAGAAGCCGCCGAATATCTCGCGGGTCGCCGTGCCCAAGGTTTCAATACCGTCCAGGTCATGCTTACCGGCTTCCTTGGCGGGACCAATCGCGCGGGGGAATCGCCGTTTGCCGGGACGCTCCCGGAACAGGATTTCGCCCGGCCGAATGAGAAGTATTTTGCACATGTGGACAAGGTCGTGGCGCAGGCGGAGAAGTTGAACCTGCTTCTGGCCATCGCTCCGGCGTGGTCGGGATGTTGTGGAGAAGGCTGGGCCGGTGTGGAGAAGGACGGCGCCCCCAAGCCGCTCAACGCCAATGGGGCCGCAAAGTCCCGCGAGTTCGGGCGCTGGCTGGGAAAACGCTACGGCAAGTTTGCCAACGTGATCTGGATTCTGGGCGGTGACATCGACCCTGACAATGCCCGCGAGGAGATACGCCAGCTTGGTCTTGGATTGAAAGACACCGCACCCCAACAACTCATCACGTATCACGCCTCCTCCTCGCATTCGAGCACTGATATTTGGCCTGCGGACGAACGCTGGCTGGATGTTTCGATGGTCTATACCTATTTTCGTGGTTTCAACAAGGCGTGGACCCAGGACATGCCGGATGTTTACGAAGTCAGCCATGCCGAATTTGCCAAAATTCCTGTGCGTCCGTTTTTCCTGGGTGAATCCACCTACGAAGGCGAGCATGATTCATGGGGCAATGCGGTGCAGGCGCGCAAAAACGCTTACTCGTGCGTGCTGAGTGGCGGTTGCGGTCACGCCTACGGCTCGCCAAACTGGATTTTGCCGCCGAACTGGCGCCAGGTGATGGCACAGCCGGGAGCGGCCAGCTTGAAACATTTTCGCGCCCTCCTGGAATCCCGCCCCTGGTGGAAGCTCATGCCCGACGTGCGGAACGTTGTGGCCGTTGAGGGCCGCGGCGTGTACGCGACCAACAACTATGCAGTGACCGCACTGGCGAACGACGGCTCCTTTGCGCTGAGCTATCTGCCCACGAAGCGAAAGCTCACGATCGATCTAACCAAACTCTCCGGCACCGTGGTGAACGCGTGGTGGTTCAATCCCGGCAATGGCGAGGCCCTGCGCATTGGTGAGTTTGTTGAAAAGAAGCGCATCGCTTTCGAGCCGCCGACCGATGGCGACTGGGTGCTGGTGCTTGATACCACAGGCAAACAATGAGTCATTCACATTCTTCAGATCTTATGAAAAACTTATTCGTCAGTGTGTTCGTGGCGTTGGGTTGCGCCGGCTGGACTGTCGCCGTCAGCGCGGACGAATCTGCGAGCGGCGAATTGGTTGCCGCATGGAGTTTCGACGCAGCGGGAAACGACATCGCGAAGGACACTTCCCGAAATGGCCACGATGGCATATTGCGGGGTGCCGTCCCTGCCGCAGGAAAGGCGGGAGGAGGCATCGAATGCCACCAGGATGCGCTGATCGAAGTTCCGCATACCGCCCTGTTGGACGACTTCAAGAGCGGCATCAGTGTAACCGCCTGGGTGAATCGCAATGCCGACACCACTTGGAACACCGTCCTGTCGCGTGAAGTGAAGGATGGAGCGTCGGAATACTTCGGGCTGGCGGTAGTGAAGAACAAAGCGCTGTTCTCCGTGGATCCGGACGGCGCGCATTACCAGAATATCAAGAGCGACGAAGACCTGCCCACCAGTGAGTGGATTCACCTTGCCGGAACCTATGACAACGCCATGCTCCGGCTTTACGTTAACGGGCGCCTGGTGAAATCGGCACCTTGCACGATTCCGTTCAAATTCGCGGATCACAATCCTCTTCTCATTGGAGGCAACTCTAATTCCCAGGGAAAATCCTGGGTGGATTGTTTTCATGGACGTCTCGATGACGTGCGGCTTTACAACCTGGCCATCAGTGATGCAGAGGTGTTAAGGATGGTCTCGCAATCTCCGAGCTCGTCTCCAAAAAGACCTGATTCGAACAAATGACAAACATCGTCATTCTCTCCATTTCCCTGCTCATCGTCACGGCGGTTCAAGCCCAAAACTCGACGAATACCGTACCACCCGCCACTGGCGGCAGCATGCCGGGTTCGGTGATTCATTCCTGGCTGGCGAACTCGTTCAGCAGGGATCAGGGGCATCAGTCAGTGCCAGTCAACATAAGCAGCCTTTCCGTAACACCGGATGGGACGGTCTTCACCTCCGGCGTGGCTGAGGGCTACGGCGGGGTCGCCTCGTATAAGGACGGCCGGTTTGTCACCAAATACGACTATGACAGCGGTTTTGGCAGCAGCTCGTCAGCGGTCGCCGCAGACGACTCCTACATTTACATTGGCACTGGGATTGGCCTGTTTCGGACCCGCCGTGGAGACGAATCCTACAACCGCTCGCCGATTACCGGCGGCGATATCAAGGGCTTGGCCCTCAAGGGTGGCGAGCTCTACATGAGCGACTACGCCACCGGCAAGATTCGTGTTCTGGCGACGTCGACGATGAAGGAGGTACGCGCATTGGCCGTCCCAAGCCCGGGACCGGTTGCGATTGGTGCGGACGGTCGGATCTGGGTCATTCAAGGCACATCTGGCAGGGAGCCTTTCGAGACCGGCGGCCTCAAGATCCTCTCGTTTTCAAAGGATGGTAAGCCCGGACCGGAGATCGCGGACTTCGAGCGCCCTTGCGCGTTGGCGGTGGATTCCAAGGGTTACCTGTTGGTCGGTGGGTTGAACCGACATAGCCAGATATGGACCTACGATGTCTCAAACATTCCCAGAAAGGTGGGCACGTTCGGTGAGGAGGGCGGCATCTTCTCGGGCGAGCCGGGGAAAGGCCAGCCCAGGAAATTCCACTGGATCCGAGGCCTTGGGTTCGACGCAGCCGGTAATCTCTACGTCGGCACTGTCTTTGGCTCCTGGTACAACGCTTTGATCGAGGCCTATTCCCCCGCGGGCGAACGACTCTGGCATGTATATGGATTGGGTAATTGGCTGGACACCGCCTGCACTGACCCAGCCGATGAGAACGTCGTTTACACCAAGGAAAACCTCTTCATCATGGACTGGAGCAAACCGCCTGGCAGTGAACAGTCCCTGGCTGGATTGACAGTAGATCGCTTCAAGTATCCCCTCGATTGCCGGGTGACCGATCTCCACGGCCCGAGCCATCGCTTGATCAATGGCGTGCGGCGGATCGGTGGCAAACTCTTCCTCTACTGCGGCGCCCAGGGCACGGGCAATCTGGAGATTTACAAGTTCGGCCAAGGGTGTGTCGCTGTGCCGTGCGGGTACATGGCGGGAGCCAGCACCTGGCGCCCGGAGAACGGCAAGCGTTGGCCGGAGGACGCTGAAACCCTCATCTGGACCGACGGCAACGGCGACGGAGTCCCTGACCCCTCAGAGTTCGCCTCAGTGGGACGGAAGCCCCGTTGGGGGTTCATGCACCTGGACGTCGCTGCTGGCATCTGGCAATGCTCTGGGGACGGGACCATTTTCCATCTTCCTTGCGAGGGGCTTGATCCGCACGGTAACCCGATCTATCGCCGGGCCTCCGAGGTGTCATACCCTTACCCGACGGAGTTCACCGGCGACCGGCTTCGCCGGCTGTTCTACATCCCCGGAGACGATGTGCTGATCGCTGGCGGTTCGCCCGGCACCGAGGAGAATGCCTGCAACCTTTTGATCTGTTTTGAGCATTGGTCCAATCCAGCCCGAAGGATCAAGCGGTGGACGATCAATTTGCCGCTCAACGACAAGTCATACACTCCCAATATCAACTACGGCGGCGGCGCGCCGGTGGCGATGCAGGCCTGCGGTAAATACCTCTTCGTCGCATACGGCTACGGCCTTGTCCGTGTCCACCGGCTGGATGATGGAGGTTGCGTCGGCACGATCCGGCCCGACATCAACGGCTTCAAGGGGAGTGGTGGTTGCGTTGACTCAGACAACGCCCTGAACGTGACGCTCCGTAAAAGCGGCGAATACGTTATGTTCCTGGAAAACGCTGGATTGAATCACGTAATGATGTTTCGCTGGACTCCGCTGGCCAAGTGAGCGGAGCACGCAGCGGAAAACGCGCAATTTGGATCGCGAATGCGCCTGACTACGTCAAAAGTGCATCAATTACGATCCTAATTGTCGAATCGTGCCGCATGGATCGAATCCATTGGTCGCTTTTTGAGGACGCTCGCGCCAGCGGGTTGATCGGTGCTGACCGCATGGTGAATAAGATCGCGTTTTGGTGCGGATTCTCCGGTTAGTGCCCAGCTATTCCGAGGATCGGAATTGTTTCGGGGACCGGCCAAAGGAGGCTTTGAAGCGCTTATCGAAGTAACTTTGGTCTGTGAAACCGACGCGGGCAGCTATTTCCGCGATGGACAGGTCGGTATCCGTCAGGAGGTTGACCGCGCTGGAAAGCCGAACGTGATGGATATAGGAAATGAGGGTCATGCCCGCGACTTTTTTGAAGGTCTTCATGAATTGGGGCGGACTCATGCGGGCGATGCGAGCGGCTTCCGCCACGGACAGCTTGTCTGAAAAACTTCGGCTGATATGGTCGAAGAGAGGTTTGAGGCGCAAGGAACGCTGCTGCTGGCGGACAAATTCCCATTTAAGCAGTTCAGATCCCCGGAAATGTCGCGCGAGGTGGTAGAGCATTTCCAGGAAGAATGCCTTGCACCCAATTTGATAAAACTGGCGGTCCTTTTCTTCAAAGGAAATGGACAGGAGCCTGGCAATGGCTTGATAGACGGACGGGGCATCGGGGTCGGTGAGGTGCAGGACGTGCGGGCGATTGCCTGTGCGCGAGTAAAATGGAAGTAGAAAACCATAATCTTGCGATGGCGATCCGAGGCTGTAAACAAACTCCGCCATGAAGCTGATCACTATGACTCGGGTGTCGAAACCTCGGAAGTCCACCACTTGATGGAGTTTCATGTTGTCCACCACCAGGATGTCTCCCTGTTCGAGGTGCACTTCCTTTTCGCCCATCTGGAACCTGGCATTCCCATCCAGAGGCATGAACAACTCGAGACGTTCATGCCATGTGGCGCCGCGTGTGTGCTGCCGTGATGAATAATGAAAGAGCTTGATGAGAAACGGAAACTCCCGGTCCAATTCGACTTCATAACGGCCACGGGCATCGAGTTGGTGCGCGATATTGTGCGGCTCGAAGTTCAGCCTGCGACAAATTTCGAGCAGGCTCGAAAAACCATCTTTAAGGGCTATGTCAGTTGTAATCGGCTTCACATGTGATTCATCTTAGCGGCCCCGACAAACAAGCGAAAGTAAAAAGCGGTTCAGGCGCGCTTAACCAAATCCAGGCCCAATATGTTGACTGGTTGACTGGTTATTCAATCAAATGTGACCCGCGCGAATGCGTAGGCGGGGATTAACAGTTTGCATGCATTGCCCACCATTTGCGCTGACGAGTGCGGTTGCTCCGCAAACGATTCAGGGTTGACCGCGGCTTGGTGGGCATTGGCATCGTCCAGAAACTTCCAGTGAACCGTTGAAGCAGGTGAAGCGGAGCGGATGCGAACTTCCAGTGGAGCCAGGGTCAGGTTGGCCAGTAGAACTGAACGATTCCCCTGGCGATCGAAGAGCGTTAATGCCGCCAAATGGTCCGGTTCGCTGACATGGGTTGGCGTTGTTCTGGTGCTGCCAGCCAGTTGTTTAAAGACATGATAAAGGGGGAAGACAGTTCCGGGACAGGAGGGAAACTGATCAGGGAATGGGGAACCTTCATCGTATTCCATGACACCGTGCCAGCCTGCTGTGGCATAGTAGGTCAGGCTATGGACTTTCTTCGATACACAAAGCCTGGAGAGACTTCCCAAGGTCCAGGCGGCGCCCTGGAGTGTCAATTGGCGGGGATCCACCGAGGCGGGCAGTTTTGGCTCCAATGCAACGATGTCTGTTCCCGTAGCCACTGCATTAAAGCGCGGCCGCAGTGTGATGGGGGAAATGACCGCGGGGCGGCTCGAGAATTCTTCCAACGATTCCACAGTGTGCAGTTGAGCTTCCAGATTTTCAAAGAGCGAAAGGTCGTCGTTCGCGTGAACTTGTGGAGTCATGGAATAACAAGGAAGCATGGGAAACTCAGGATAGGGGCGATTTCGATTGAGTTCGGCGAAATGGGCGTTGGTGCCCGAGGCCCAAAGCGCTCTCGGTGCAACCAGTTTCAGCATGACCATGGCGGCCTTCAGCATTGGTTCAGGGATTCTGGAAACGCTCTCGCAATGGACAAGCCATAAAGAAACGGTATCCGCGGCACTCCATTGCAGGTTGCCAGAATCAAAGTGAAGACATTCATCCCGGAGTTGCTCCAATTCCGTCTGGAAGCTGGCCGTCAGAAAGAGTGCCAGGTGCAATCGGCACGTTGGGAGTCCGCTGAGCACTTCGGCCGCATATCGCAAATGCGTCCTCCAGTCCGTCTGGCCCATGTGCAAATCAACCCGCAAATGCGACAGGGAAAGCGCACGCAGGCGCTCCATCATTATGGAGGAAATCCGGCGTGCCGGGCTTGAAAGGCACAGGCCAACGGGCGGCAAATCGCGATCGGGCGCCGTGGGAACATCGACATCGATCCATGGTTTTGGTGCGGGGGCGGCCACGGTTGTCGGATTGCCAATCAGGCGCAAGGTGACCGATTGATGGATGCGCGTTCCTTTTTCGATGAGCACCGGGAAAGGTTTGGACAGCGGCGTGCAATAGGTTTTAAACGATGCGTCGGTCCAATTCCGCTGATCTTCCATTTCGAAGATCTCGCCTTCAAAACGCACTTCGGCCTTGAGACCTGGGACCACCGCATGGGTGATGGCACGGATTTGCTCGAAAGGCTGGTGAGGCGAAATGTGTTTCGGAAATTGGCCGCATTCGACGGAACCATCCATATGTTCCACCAGGCAGGGCTCCCCTGCGCAACCCGTCAAGGGATGAAGGACGCAGAGGCCAATGCGATTGCGCAAAAAAGCGGTGAGGGCCTCACCCTCGAAATCGAACTGGATGGTGCCATCCGAGGCCCCATGAATACTTGCCTTCCAAACGAATTCAATCGGACCTTCCTTGCAGGCCGCACCGAAATGAAGTTGGAAGGAATCCTTTTCCGGAAGCACACTCAAATCATGGATTTGTGGCGGGACGGTTCCCCAATTGCGATCCCGCACCGCACCATAAATGCAGCGAAGGATCTCCACACCGTTGAGGCTGATGCGGCGCAGGAAAGTTGTGTCCGGCTCGAACAATAGGACAAGCGGTCCGGCGTGCAACGTGACGGACGTTGGTGGAGTTATGGAATTCATTTGAATTGGTTTCATAATCGCCGACTGCATGGCCCGCCACCATGAGTTTTATAGATGCGAAAAACCAGTCTCATCCAATGGTTTTGGCCTGAAGGCTCAGGCCGGCATCAATGCGCGCAAATTGCGGACGCTTTCTTCAGCCCAGGACCGTTCCCGGGCAATGGTCTCATCGAGCGCAGGCCCGTAAGGAGTCCATAATTCGACGATTGCGTTGGGATTCCGGCCATGCGCGCGCAGGCATTCAAGGATCCATGGCACATCGAGGTGCCCCCTGCCAGCCGCACAGCCATCGACGATAAAGCCCATTTTGGAGGGCACACGACGGATGGTGATGTCCTTGATGTGCAAATTCAAGGTGTAGGGCGCGAGCGTTTCGACCACGATACGCGGGCCTTCCAACGCGCCCAGTGAATTGGCCGTATCCAGACAGATGCCGGCGCGATCGGGCCCAAGCTGCTCGATCATGCGAACGAGTGTGGCCGCGGTGAACCGGTCATGGTTTTCGATGGCCAGCCTGACCTTGGCGCGCTGAAATTCCGGCATGAATTCCTTCAACCTTTCCACAGCCTGTTCTGGCGAGGGTTCATCCCCGTTGGCATCGATGACGAGACGGAGGAACGAGCAGCCAAAACGCTGAGCCAGCCTCAGGTGGGTCAATAGGTTGCAGGATTCCAACCCGTGCGTGCCGAGTTCGATGGCAATTCCCAATTGACGCGCCTTTTGTTCAAATGCCGCAATATCGGCTTCATTCAAATTGGCCAGCGGCAGGTTGTCGCAAATCTGGACGACGCGCACATCGAGCTTATGAGCCTCATCGAGTAATTCCAGCGCGGTCATCGGATGCGCCGGTGGATGACCTGGCACGCCAACGGCCCAAGTGTAAGTATAAGAGCCTATGCCCAGTTGCATGAATTAATCCTGATGCGGCGCGGGAGGCAGTTGACCTGAGACAATGGCTTTGACCTGTTCTTTAACGCTTTCCGGTTCGAAGACTTTTTTCCAATCAGGCCTCAGAATGCGATCCCGGCCGTATTGCATGATCAGCTTTGCGCCGTCAGAGAATGTGAAGTTGACCTTTTCAAAGGCGATGCCCAGGGGAACCTTGATGTGGCCATAAATGAAATCCCGGGCCGCTTCTGGAGGAACACCGCGGCGAATGGCTTCATCCATGGCCTCGCGTATGACCAGAATGAGCGCGGCCGCCGTGGTTTCAGCCATTGCAGGTTCGAGGATGGCCATTTGTTCGACCGTAATACGGTGGCTTCTGGAAACTGGCGCAAAAAATAGTTTAGCAAGAGTTTCCCCTTTGGCGTAGTCGCCCTCCGGACCCTGCATCAGAGCGCAAACGATGGGATGCCTGGCGTTGGTTCCTCCAAAGAAGTCGGCCCGGGCCGCAGGATCATCCTCGCAATCGAAGACAGAAGGATGGCAGGGATGTGTCACGAAATAAGTGATATCGGCGCGGACAGGCAATTCACCGGCATGTGCGGCGGCAGGATCGAGCGTGATCACCATGGCGCCGGATTTGACTTTGGAAACCACTTCAGCCGCCACTTTGCCCAGAACGCGATCGGGAAGGGCCAGGATGACAACGTCCGCCTCGCCGAGGGCAACGTCCTGAGCCATGGGCGTCAACTTCCGATGGGCCAGGTTGGCCCGCCCGGAATCACTGACTTCGACACATAAAAGTTTGAAGGCTGGATTGGAAGCAAGATGGTCGATGATCCGACATCCCATTTTCCCACCGGCTCCAAATAAAGCGATTGTTGTCATAAGATTAGAGGCTGCCCAGGGTGTTGGTTACCGTTTTTTGCAGTATTACGAAAGTGATTGTGATGGAATGGCAAACGCAAATGCATTTATTAATTCGTGGTTGTTCCAAATGGCAACTTCACCACCTGGCCTGTGCGTGCGGACTCGTAACTTCCAAAAACCAGTTCGAGCGTTCGCAAATTATCCCCGCCTGTGGTTTCCGCGGGATGACCATGCAGCAGCGCCTCGAGCAAATTGGCGTTACAGGCCACTCCGCTGGATTGGCTTAAATCATAACGTGGATCCGCCCATTGAAAACGGGGCGGTGGACAACGTTGGGCGAGGGTTCCGGCGGCCGTGGTGACTCGAATCCAATAATCCGGGCCCAATTCAATGGAGCCCAGCTCGCCTTCAACGAAAATGTAGGTTTCTGGAAACCGGTCATGTTCGACGCGACTCGCGTAGCTCATCTCGCAATTGACTGTGGCGCCGGAATCCATTCCCAGCATGACCGTGGCGACGTCCTCGCCCCGAATGTCCCGATGCACCCGGCTGGTGCGGCAGAAGAGTGTGCTGGCCTCGCCGAAAAGCATGCGTGTCGTGTCGAGTATATGCGTGCCAATGTCGGTGAGGATGAACTGCTCCAGTTCCTTGAGAAACGGTTGATTGTCGAACACCGGAAAACTGTTCGAGTATTGAATCCGCGCCCGGAATACACGCCCAATCAGTCCATCGTCGAGCCTGTTTTTCAAGGCGCGAATGGGGGTCTGCCATCGCCAGTTTTCATGGACAAAGAATGGCACCCCAGCCTCACGGCAGGCAGTGTTCATGGCGCGCGCGTCCGCAAGGGATGGCGCCATCGGCTTCTGGCAAATTACTGGGACCTTGTGAGCAGCAGCCAATTCTACGAATCGCCGGTGCGTGCCGACGTCCGTGATGATATCGATGAAATCAAGTGGTTCCTTCGAGAGCAGGGCTTCGACGTCATCGTAAACCGCTGGAATATCGAAATCGCGAGCCATTGCTTCAGCCTTGGAGCGTGTGCGGTTATAGAGGGCAACACAGCGAACGCTCTGAAGTTCCTTCCATGCCGCAAGTTGATAGCGAGACCAAAACCCCGTGCCTATAATGGCAAATCTCAATTCTCTCATGTCCAGTGCAACTGACCTTAAATGGAGTTGGCTTTCAAGGCTAGGAGACGATTATTTTTGTTTTGGACAAAATTCACCTGAAGCAAAAATGGGTTGATCCAATTGTAAAAGACGGGAGACCCATCCGCGAAACCGTTGGCAAATGTGAGGGCGGGTAAAAATCGTCCTATTCTTTGATCGTCCTATTCTAGCACCAGACATTCGCAAATGTCATCCTTAGAGAATAAAGCCGCAACCGTTTATGAGCCGATTTCCGACGCAACACAAAGTGACGTCAAATTCGTTTGAGTTCGTGGCAGGGTTCCCCGCCGCCTGGCCGATTAACGTTGCCGCAGTTTGTTTGAAGGCTGTCCGGGCTTGGGTTGCGGATGAGGAGATAAAGAGCATCCCACCTATGGCGCAAGACGATAATACCCATTCATATCCATCATGAATATTCGATCCTCTGAATTGGCATTTTCTTCAGAAAAAAGACTTTCCGAACGATTTAAGCCTATTACATGTCATTGTGTCGACCTCCCCCCTCGCTCCCTTCGATCCTCATGGCGGATGGGATTCACGCTGATCGAATTGCTCGTGGTCATCGCCATCATCGCCATTCTGGCGGGCATGTTGTTGCCGGCGCTTTCCAAAGCCAAGATGAAAGCGACGGGTGTGCACTGCATGAACAACATAAAGCAGCTCGGGCTCGCCTGGCAACTGTATGGCCTGGATAACAACGACGCCGCGCTGGGACCGCTCAGCGAAACGGGTGTCCCGGGCTGGTGCGATGGCATGTATGACCAGGTGCCGGACGGGATTACCAATCGCATTTTACTAAACAGCCCGACCTTCCGGTACGTGAAGAACCCACAGACATTTCGCTGCGCAGCCGATCGCAGCCAGTTGCGATATCAAAACCAATTGCGCGCGAGAGTCATCAGCTTCGCCGCCAACGCCTTTTTTGGCCCCCCGAGCGGTTATGTCACTGGTGCATCTCAATATCGGAATGTGATGAGGATGTCGCAAATGACCAGCCCGGGGCCCACGCAGTTCTTTGTGCTGCTGGATGAGCACGAAAACAGCATCAATGACGCCCATTATTTTCCATTCGATAACATGCGTCAATTCAGCAAGAACAAATGGCTGGACGCGCCTTCCGGCCGTCACGGCAATGCCGGTGGCTTCGTATTTGCCGATGGACATTCCGAGATTCGCAAGTGGCGCACTTCAGGTTTAACCAAAGTAGTCAAAGGGGCGGATGGCGCCACCTTGCGTCCCTATCCGGATTTGCCGTTCATCGGCACCAGCGAATTGGGGGATTTTCAATGGATGACCAATCACATTGCGCCGCCAAAATAACGGATGCCTTTCGACCGCCGCCGCCGCGAAGCCAGATGCAAAATCATTTCAACCTGAATCAAAAAGCAAAATCAACCGCCTTTGTTGGTGGGACGCCGAAGGCGTCAATCCAACGAAGATTTCAAAAACCAAAGGAAACAAAGGAAACAACCATGCATTCAACCACAAAGTCTCAGGGTGAGTATGCGAGAAGTCGCAGGCCTGCCTGGGCGACCTTTTCTCTGGCCGCCCTCTCGCTATGCAGCACTCTTCTTAACGCGGCATTGCCAACTCCGGTCGTCGAGATGCGCTTCTCGGAAGTCAACGGGGCAATCACTGTGAATGGCGGTTCGCTGGCCGGGTCCGCCACCCTGGCCCAACCCGATGCGTTTCCAACCTTCACCAATCTCGTTCCCAGCGGTCCCTTTGCCCCTGCGAACAACAGCTCCTCGGTGGACTTTGGCGACATCGTTGCAGGCCAGGGCGGCCGCTCTGTGGATTTAACCACCGACCCGTTGGGCACGTTGGGCACGTTTAATGCCCTTACCATCTGCGGCTGGCTGAACGCCCGCAATCTCAACGAAGGCTGGGGTGGCAATCGCATTGCATTTGCGTTGGACGGTCCCGGCGGTGCGGGCTTCGACCTGGTACAGCTCGGCAATGGCGCCTTGCGCATCGGCATCAATCAATGGCCTGATGGCGGCAGCGGCGGGCCTTCCAGCTCCGTTGGCGTGCTGAAGGCGGATCCCCAGGCGGGGCCCGGCAACTGGGTGTTCTTTGCGGCCACTTACGATTCCGCGCTGGACTCTGGAAACATGAAGTATTTCTTTGGCAGTCCCACCAAACTGGCTTCGATTGACACCGTGAATAACTACAAGGGAGGCCTTGCTAACGGCGGTCTCATCGAAAACACCGGCATGCTGACCATCGGCAATTTCAGCGATGTCGTTGGCGCGCGCAATGAGCAGGGCCCCAACGGTGGCAGTCGGGTGTTTCGCGGGCTCGTGGATGAATTCAAAATCTACGATCGTTCCCTGACACTGGCGGAGGTTCAACAAGCCCAGCTCAACGGGGCGTTGCCGCCTGTGCCGGCCACAATTGCCAAATCGCCGGCGAGTCTCAAGGTTTTCGCCAATCAGCCGGCGACGTTCCTCGTGCAGGCCGATGGCGCTGCGCCTTTCACCTATCAATGGCAAAGGGATGGTGTGGATATTATCGGTGCAACCAATGAAACGTACACGATTGCCGCGGTAACACTTGCCGACAGCGGCGCGAAATTCCGCGTGAAGGTCGGCAACTCAGTAACCGCGAACCTGATGAGTGATGTTGCGACTCTCACGGTTGTGGCTGAGTCCGGACACAAGGTGTCCCTGTCGTTTTCCGAGGGCGGCATGACGGTGACCAACCTCGGCAACCTGGAGGGCAATGGCGTTTATGCAATCGCTCAGGGATATCCCGCCACTTCCGCCAATGTTCCCACGGGATCTTATGTCCCTACTGAGAACACCGCGTGCGTGGACTTCGGGGTTATCGCCGCCTCACAAGGCGGCCGGGCGATCGATGTGACCAATGCATTCGACAATACCCTGGGGCCGCTTGCGTCGTTCACCATCTCCGGTTGGATTAATTGCAAAGACTTGAATGAGGGCTGGGGCGGAAACCGAATCGCTTTCGCGCTGGAAACTCCCGGTGGCGCCGGAGTGGACCTCGTGCAGCTTGCCAATGGCTCGCTGCGAATCGGCATTAACGAGTGGCCGGATGCGAACCCTGGTGGTCCGGCGAGCACCGTGGGTAAAATTACCGCCGATCCCGAGGCGGGCGCCGCCAATTGGGTTTACTTCGCGGTCACCTATGACAGCACGCTTGAATCTGGAAATCTGAGTTATTATTTCGGCACCCCCAGCCAGCAGGCGCAATTGGATTACGCGGCCGATTACAGTCGCGGTCTTGTGGCGCGCACCGGGCCGCTCAGCATTGGCAACTTCAGCACAATCGCGGGCGCGCGCACAGAAACCGGCCCCAGCGGCGGGAGCCGTTGTTTCCGTGGGTTGATGGACGAGATTAACGTGTATAACCGGGCATTGACACTCACCGAAATCCAGGCACAACAAACGGCCCCGGCCTATAAACCGGCCGTCGTTGAACCGGTGGCCATTCAGCAGGAACCGCAAAGTGTGAAAATTTTCACAGGCCAAAACGCGACCTTTGGAGTCACTGCCAGCGGCACCCCGCCTCTGAGTTTTCAATGGTGGAAAAAGCACGCTGGTGTTGAAACCGCCATTGCGGGCGCGACCAACGCGAATTACACGCTGAACAGCGCGACGGTGTCCGATAGCGGCGACCAAGTCTGGGTTCTGGTCACGAACTCCAAAAACACCGCCACCAGTCAGCGCTCGACCTTGACCGTGCTGGCTGAGAATAACCACAAGGTGTTCCTCTCGTTCTCCGAAGGAAGTGGCACCACAACGGCGAACCTGGGCAATCTGGGCGGCGCCGCCAGCCTGGTTCAGGCCAATGCATTCCCGGCCTTTACCAACCTGACACCCACGGGGGCATTTGCCCCCACCGCCAACACATCGTCGTTGGACTTTGGCGTGATTGCGGATGGCGAGGGTGGCCGGGCTCTCGACTTGACGACCTCCGTCACCCCCACACTGGGATCCATGCAAGCCTTCACCCTGACCGGTTGGTTGAACAGCCGCGATCTGCAATACGGTCCTGGCGGCAACCGCGTGTTTTACTGCCAGGCTGGACTGGGTTCCGGCGGTTTCGACCTGGTGCAACAGGCGGATGGCGTGCTGTGGCTGGGGGTAAACACATGGCCTGATGGAAACCCATACAGCGCGGCACTCAGTTCTCCGCGCATCACCGCAGACCCTGCGGCGGGCAATGAGAATTGGGTCTTCTTTGCGGTCACCTATGACGGGACATTGGCGACAGCCAATGCCAGCTTCTACTTTGGCTCTCCTTCGCAGGCTGCGGCGGTTGATATCACGGCGGATTATCCCCAAGGCCCGATCAACAGCATCGGCCAATTAACCGCAGGCAACTTCAGCGCCGTGGACAATGGAGCCCGCAATGCGGCCGGGGCAGGGAACAGCCGCTGTTTCCGCGGTTTGATGGACGAACTGAATGTGTTCAACAAAGTGCTCACATTGGCGGAAATTCAGGCGGTTCAGAAAGCGCCAGCAGGGGTTCCTGTGGCCGAATCGCCGAAGATCGTCGCCGCGCGGGAAAGCAACCAACTTGTGATCACCTGGGAGGCGGCTTCGAACTTCCAGCTTCAATCACGCGCCGGCCTGAGTCAGGGAGACTGGTCGGATGAGGGCTCGACGCCAGTCGTTGACGGCAACAAAAAGACAGTGCGTCTCTCACTTGCAGGCAGCGGCCAATTCTACCGGCTCATAAGCCGGTAATTCGCAAGACCGCAGTATCGCAGGCGGGCTGGTTTTCAACAGATCAGCCCGCCTTGATGTCCCGGGATCACCCTGTCGAACCTCCCCAAAGCACCAATTGAAAAAACGATTCTGAATCAGGCTGATGCAGCTGGACAAAACATCGAATTACTGACATTTTTCCAACACTGAACCACTTTATGAAAATCGCATCGCGCCTTTTCCCTGTTCTCTTGATCGCATTCCTCTGTGGTTGCGGCAAACCCGCCGGAACCGATTCTGGCGGCGCGAAGAAACTCACCGTGGGCGTAGCCTTTGAAACACTCCAGACCGAGTATTGGGTGGCGGGTTTCGAGGCGATTAAGGCCGAGTTGAAGAAGCGCGACATCGGTGTGCTTGAGGCCGTGGCTGATGGCGATGAGAGCCGTCAGTTGCAGCAGGTGAAAAACTTCATCGCGCGCGGCGTGGACGGAATCATCCTCGTGCCAAAGGATGCGAAGACCTGCATTCCCATGATTCGCGCGGCGAACGATGCGAAAATTCCCATCGTGCTCTTCAATCGCCCGGCCGACAAAAACGACACGCAGTCCACTTCGGTTGTCGCCGACAATCGAAAGCTCACCCGGGAAACCGTGGCTCATATGATCGAGCAGGCCAAGAAAACCGGCGGCAAGCACAAGGCGATGGTCGTGCTCGGCGACATGGGCGACATCAACGCGATTGGCCGGCGCGACGGCTTCGAAGACGCGTTGAAAGGGAACGAGGACATCATCGAAGTCGTGGCACGCGTTCCCAGCGAGTGGAACCAGGAGAAGGCACAAGCGGGCGTTGCGAACGCTTTGCAGGCCAATCCGGGCATAGATTTCATTTTCACGTCGTCGGACTTTCTCTTTCCTTCAATCAGCTCCGCATTGAAGGCCGCCGGACGCTACAAAAAAATTGGGGAACCAGGCCACATCATCCTCGGCGGCTTCGATGGCGATGCGACCGCCTACCGGATGCTCGTGGATGGATATGTTGACGCAACCGGTGTGCAGGATGTGTATTTCGAGGCCCTGGAAAGTGTGCAGGCACTGCTTGATAGACGTGATGGCAAAACTGTCAACGACCTCATTCTCGATCCTGGCTTTGTGATTCACCAAGGCAACCTGAAGGAAATGGCGCCGCGCATGTGGGGCGCAAATGTGAAGAAATGACAAGACCGTTCAGCGTTGCAGGGATGTCGCGCAGGAACCACGCATGACCGCTCCGGCCCTCACACATGGCGCGCCACGAGCCACCGGCAAACTGGCCGGCCTCGTCCTTTCGGAATATCTGGTGTTTGGACTGACGGTGGTGATGTTCATTGCACTGGCGCCGTTCACGCCCGGTCTCCTGAGCGGAGCGAATCTGCTCAACATTCTCGGCTACCTGCTGCCGCTGCTGATCGTGGCCATTGGAATGACGGTGGTGATGATCACGGGGGGCATCGATCTTTCCGTCACGTCCATCATCGCCCTGACCAGCGTGATGGGGGCGAAGTTGATGACCGGGGAAAGCGGGATCGTGGTCACTTCCATGGGCCTGATATCGATGCTCGCGCTGGGCGTGGCACTGGGTGCGGCCAATGGACTTGTCGTGGCGTTTTTGCACCTGCCGGGGTTTATTGTGACCCTGGCATCGCGGATGTTCATCAGCGGCTTTGCGATCTGGCTGACTCAGTCCAGGAGTATTTATAATCTGCCCGCCTCCTTTCTGGCCATTGGCAAGCAACTCCCAATCGCGCTTACGGTCACTTTCGCCGCGTCACTTGTTGCGCACTTTGCGCTTCGTCGCACTGTGTATGGGCGCTGGTTGTACGCGGTCGGCCAAAACGCGACGACCGCCCACATATCCGGCGTGCCCGTTCGCGCGATCACTTTTGCCGCATATGTGGTATCCGGCCTTTGCGCGGCGCTCGCATCCATTCTGTTGACTGGCCGCATGGAAACCGGCTCGCCGGTGCTCGGCCATGAAATTCTCATGGATGTCATCGGCGCGACGGTTGTCGGCGGAACGAGTCTCTTCGGTGGAAAAGGAAAAATTGCGTGGACGTTCTTTGGCGTGCTGTTTCTTGCCGTTCTCGATAACGCATTGAACCTGCTCAACCTCTCGCAGTTCTCGATCACCATGGCCAAAGGTTCCGTAATTCTGTTCGCCGCGGTGTTGGATGCGATGAGAAACCGTTTCGTTGTTCGCGGTTCGCTTTGGGTGCAAACGCCATGACAATAAGCCACGAACTTCTCTCGCTTGCCGGCATCTCAAAAGCGTTCTTTGGCGTGAGGGTTTTGAAAGGCGTCAACTGCAGGGTCGAGGCGGGACGCGTGGTGGGTCTTGTTGGCGAGAACGGCGCCGGCAAATCAACGCTCATGAATATTCTTGGCGGCAATCTGGCCGCGGATGAAGGGGAGATCCGTTTGAATGGGCTCGAGTTCAAGCCGGCTACGCCGCAAGATGCGGAAGACCACGGCATTGCTCTCATTCATCAGGAGTTGAATCTATTTCCCAACCTGAGCATTGCCGAAAATCTATTTCTCACGAAATTTCCGCGCGTTGGCATCACCCCGCTCATTAACCGCAGTGCAATGCGTCAGCGCGCTGCTGAATTGCTGCGGGAGGTGGGTCTCGACGTTCCGCCTCATCGCCTTGTCGAAACCATTTCAGCAGGAGAAAGGCAGCTCCTGGAAATCGCCAAGGCTTTGAGCATCGACGCGCGCCTCATCGTTTTCGACGAACCGACCACTTCCCTTAGCTTTCGCGAGACCGAGCGACTTTTCTCGCTCATTGCACGGCTCAAGGAACGAGGCGTGGGAATGATCTATATCTCCCACACGCTGGAGGATGTCTTCCGGCTTTGCGACGAGATTGTGGTGTTGCGCGACGGGGAGGTGGTTGGCTCAGGCGCGACGTCCACGTTCACCACCGAGAAGCTCGTTTCGCTCATGGTGGGACGGACCCTCAACCAGGTCTTCCCGGAGCGCAAGCCTCCACTGCGGACAGGTGTGAATGATCCAAAGGCTGGACTGCATACCAACACGCCTGTTCTCGAAGTCCGCAACGTGTCACAGCCCGGCGTCGTAGAAGACATTTCTTTCACGCTCAGTCGCGGGGAGATTCTTGGCCTGTCCGGTCTGATGGGTGCTGGCCGATCCGAACTGGCGCGAATACTCTTCGGTCTCGATCCCCGCGCGTCGGGTGAGGTGCGTCTGGAAGGTGAGACCCTGCGCCGTCTCACGCCAGGAGCCCTGATCCGGCGCGGTGTGGCTTTTCTCACCGAGAATCGCCGTACCGAGGGGCTGTGTCTCGATGCCACAGTGGCCGATAACTTTACGCTCGCCACTCTGCCGGAGCATGGGCGCGCGCCGGTGCGCTGGCTTTCCAGAGAATCGTTGGACGCGGCCGTCACTCGTATCCGGGAGATTGTCCGGCTCGATGCCAAGACGCGCGACACCCAACCGGTTCGCGTTCTAAGTGGCGGCAATCAGCAGAAAGTGGTCCTCGGCAAATGGCTGCTCTGCGAGCCGCGCGTGCTCATCCTCGACGAACCCACGCGCGGCATTGACGTGGGTGCGAAGTTTGAAATCTACCGGCTCATTCACGAGCTGGCCGACCGGGGTGCGGGCATTCTCGTCATCTCATCGGAAATGGAAGAATTGATGGGCCTGTGCGACCGCATCCTCGTGATGAATGGCGGTGAAATCGTGGACGATCTCACGCGTCCCCAATTCGATCGTGAACGCATTTTGCGCGCCGCCTTGGGAACCACGCTCACCACGGAGGGCGCCTCGTGAACCGCTTTGCCCAACGTCTGCTCGACTTTGCGCCCCTGTTACTTTTTGGGGTGGTGCTGGTATTCTTTGGCGCACAGTCACCGAAATTCCTGGAGCCGCGCAACCTGGTGAATATCTTCGTACAGTCTTCCTCGACTGGGATAGTCGCAATTGGAATGACCTTCGTATTGCTCACGGCCGGGGTGGATTTGTCCGTCGGCGCCATCATGTTTGTGGCTGCGGCGGTGGCGGGGAAAATGGCGCTTGCAGGATTGCCATTGCCAATATCCCTGCTGGCGATGCTCGCGATCGGCCTCGTCTGTGGGGCGTTCAATGCCTTCTTCATCACGCGAGTCCGCGTGGTCGCCTTCATCGTCACACTCGCCACCCTGTTTATCGGGCGCGGACTTGGCCTGCGCATCACGGAGACCCGCGCGATGAATCTGCCCGATGGCTTTCTGCAACTGGGCACGGCGCAGCTCCTGGGCGTGCCCTTGCCCGCATGGATCTTCGGCGGCCTGCTCGTTGTCGCGCATCTCACACTCACACGCACCACCTTTGGCCGGCAGGTCTATGCCGTGGGTCACGACGTCGAGGCCGCCCGGAAGGCCGGTTTGCGCACTGGCATCATACTCACAAAGGTGTATCTCATAAGCGGACTTTGCGCCGCCGTGGCCGCGATGGTTTCGCTGGGCCAGCTCGGCGCGGTGTCACCGAAATTCGGCGAGCAAAAAGAATTCGCCGCCATCGCCGCCGCTGTGCTGGGCGGGACCAGCCTCTTCGGGGGGCGAGGCAGCGTTTTGCCTGGAACATTGCTGGGTGCTCTCCTGATTCAGACCATTGAGAACGGCCTCGTCATCATGAACGCCAATCCATACCTCTATTCCATGGTCATCAGCGTCGTTATCTTCACCGCCGTTTTTCTGGAAAGCTTGCGCAACCTGGCCGAAAAGCGCCTCAGTCACCGTACCATTCGCCCGCTACTGGCGAATTGAGACAAAAGTTTTGTTATCGGAGGCGGGGCGGGAAAGTTGGTAAAAGGGATCGTTGCGCCAGAAGTGGGTGTTACCATGGCCGGAATGGACAAAACCATGAGTCAGAAGACCCGAGAGGAAGTGTTGGGCAAGCTGAGGCAGCGATATGAATGCGCGGGCCTGGAGCATAAACAGAAGTTCTTGAACCAGGCGTAGGTGCTTCCGGGGGGTATCATCGAAAGTCGTTTCCCGCCGCTCACCGCCCCCCTGAATAGTGCGACAAACCTGCAGAGCGGGCCACCGAAAAATCGCCCTTCCTAAGGGTTCCGAATCAACCCAAAGTGCATCACCAACAAAGAATTATTGTGCTTTTCGATAAGGGCAGGTCAAAGCCAAAGATTGCGCGGGAACCCACTCTGGATTGGACTAACGTCCTCAATAACTTTGAGGGCGCGGTGTCAAAATCACTCACCCGGCAAACCGGCTCCGCCACCCCGTGCAGCCCGGCCAATTTGTGAATTCCATGGTGCGAGCAGTGGGGCCCGCTAAGAGCATTTGACGCATTCGTGGCCCCATTACAGGACTTTTGAGGCCACCATGCGCGTCAACTTTCAGGCAGGATTCTTAGGCCCTGGCGGCATTGGATGAGCCTGGCCAGATGCGATCAGTTCCGGGGGCAGGTTCGTTTGAAATCGGCTGTGGAGTATTGATTTAATACACCTTCGTCGATTGTAAATCTTGGCTGTCTCAAAGCATTGCATCATCCAGGCCCTTCGTATTTCGAATTTCGGTTTAACAAATCACGGTCGTGTAATAGGTTCATGGTAGGGAACCCACGACGCGGAGCTTGAGGCGGAAGCTCGTTGGATTGTATTCGGCCACCCATTCAAGGCCTGCGGGAGCAGGTGGTGTTTGGAGCGAGGTGAATCGCCCCTGGGCGGATGCATAAGCGAGCAGTTCAAACGAGTCACCCGCCGCGGCCTGAAAGGGCGCGATCAAACTCAGCGCGACCGCGCCGTCCAGTGTCGCGGCACCGGGGATCGTTAACTTTCCATTGACCGGGCCCGTAGCGGTACCGGTGACTTCAAAATCCAGCCTGCCAGTGGCGGTCTGGGCGAAGTTGAACATGGCGCCGACCATGTTCGTTCCCGCGATATGGATCACGCCCGCGTTCGTGAAACCGTAGGTGCCCAGATTCAGGTAGTCATCCGGCTGTGTCAGCAGGGTGCCTTGATTCTCAACGTAGGGAGGCTGGCCGTAACTGCCCGCGGTATTGCCGATGGTCACGGCTTTGCCCTGGATGGTGATGTTCGGCCCGATCGTGAGCAATCCGCTGAGATCCCCGAATCCGCTCGCCACCTGGTTGGCGTGACTGCTGCTTTGAAAGTCCACACGGCCCTGGCCGTCGAGCCGGGATTGATTCCCGTAGAAATTAAGACGCCCTCCGCCGTCCGACGGGGATTGGCCATGAAACGCGATCAAGCCGTTCAGTGTCAGGTTCGTCCGGACGAGCACCTCTCTACCATAGCTCGAGATATAACCCGGCAAGTCCAGCTTGCGTGAATTATACCAGTCGTAATTGTGTAACTCCCCTTCGAAGATGACGTTGTCAAAAGTGGCCGATCCTTCCAGCGTCGCGCCATGCGTTAGACGAATGGTTCCGCCTTGGAATTGGGGGTTGATGGCAAACCAACGGCCGGGCCCAGATAGTTCCGAGACCTGGCCAGATTCCGTCATCAAGGGAGCATTGGCAAGCTGCACCACGCCGCCCGTTTCGCAAAGGATTTTTTGAGCCACGAGGGGTACACTTAACCAAAGAAAGGCGTTGGTATCGGCTTTAAGGTTTCCTCGATTGACCAGGAGCGTGTTGGCAGCTCCTGAGACAAGAAGCCGATAGCCGTTGCTGACCTCGATCGTTCCCTCGTTGATCAAGGCTTCGTTCGTACCCGTTTGGCCGCCGTTCATGATGATCCGCGAATAGTAGGATCCTCCGGCAAACGGGAGCGGTTCATCGGCCAGCAGCTGGCCGCGGTTGATGAGTCGGCATGAGGCGCCTTCCATCGCCATCTCCAGAGCACCCCTGAAGGTTACGTCTGAACCGATGGTCACCAAGGGTCCTTGCCGATTCGGGGCGTTCAACTCCGCGCTGGCGATATCGAGGGGCAAATCGTGGAACGTGCCCGGTCCCTGAATGACGGTGTCACGGGTGGCGTTGAGGACCGCGGTATTGTTGATATTTCGGTCGCGCCTGCCATAAGCATGTCCTTCCAAGGTCAGGCTATTCATGAGGTTGTAATTACCCGGCGCGAGCGTCAAATTACCCCGAATCGTCACTCCGTCGAGCACGGAGAAGAAGCCTTCTTTGGTGACAAATGGGTTCGAAATGACGCGACCATATCCCAATCCGGAATTTGTTCCGGGCACGAACAGCGTGTCGGTCAGTTTGCTGGCGGTCAAGTAGAGCCAGCCATTGGCCACGAAGGGTTCATCGACGTGGAGGTCCGCGTAAAAAAGCACCAGGTCGCACTCGGACTCCAGACCTCGAACACGCACCCGGTCCAAATCCGGAGTGGCCGGCGTGCGCGTGTAGATCTGGACGAAGGTGTTCGTGGAACTGGGGCCAATGTAAACCCAGTCGTTGGATAGCGGGACCCGGGGTGGGATCCAATTCGTCGCGGTAAACCAATTGCCCGCGTCGAGCCGAGCCCAGCGGATGGAATATCGCAACAAGCTAAACGCGCTGATGATATCCGCTCTTCCCAGAGGATTCCCTGCTCCGTCGGTGACCGTGGCCGCGTGAATGATCAACCGATAGTTCCCGGGCTGATCCAAGGGGGGGATCTTCAGTTCCACTTCTCGATTGAAGTCGCGCAGGGTAAAGGCAGTGGGGCGGGTGACGTGCCCACTCTCGTGGGTTATTTCGAAATTCGCAGCGACCAGGCTGGTGGTGGCCAGGGGTTCCGAAAGGAATAGACGAACAGTATCAAGGCCGCGGAATTTCACTTCGCCTTCGGCCGGGTCCGTCCGCAGCAGCACGGGCGGGGTGGTGTCGTGAAGCAAGTGGATGACCGTCGGTGTCGAGACTCCCACATTGCCGCCGGTATCCGTCGCGCGCACTTGCACTACGAAGCTGTTGCTGGCTCCCGAGATGCTGGGGGCGAAACCTTCGAGATTGAAAGGCACCGTACGGCTGCCCTGAACCACCTGACCCTCAAGACCATCCTGGAAAAGGTGCCGGGAGTGAGAAAGCGCAAATAGCTGAAATCACGTATCTTCCACTCTATATTAGTGCCATTCGACTTAAGCCGCCGTTTACATAGAATAGACATGCTGAAAAACCGGTTTTGGGAGCGCCTAGAAAGCGCTGGGAACGTCATGAAAGCTCTTTTTGCACCTTCAATCGTTTCATCTTCGAGACGAGAGTGGTCGGCTTGGTTCGCAGAAGGGTTGCGGCGCCGTCAGATCCATAGATTTTCCAATGGGTCCGGCGCAGGGCTGCGACGATGATTTCCCGTTCGCGCACGGCCAGTTCATCGAATGAAAGCTCATCCTGCGGATCGCCATCCTGAGTCGGCGTGATGCGGTTGGCAGGGGCCATGTCGGCGATGGTGTGCCGCGGCAGGTCGAATTGCAGATTTCCGTCGCGTGAAAGGATCACGGTCCGTTCGATCACATTTTGCAATTCCCGGATGTTGCCGGGCCAGTCATAAGCCTGCAATTGCCGCACGTGGAATTGCGTGAGCCGTGGGCATGGCATGCCGAGGTTGCGCGCGGATTGTTTGATGAAGTGGTCGGCCAGTTCGGGAATGTCTTCCGGGCGTTCCCGCAGCGGCGGGATCTCGATCGTGAAGACGCTGAGCCGGTAATAAAGGTCGAGCCGGAAACGGCCGACTTTGGCTTCGGCGAAGAGGTCACGATTGGTGGCGGCAATCAGACGCACCTTTACGGTGCGCGTTCGCTCGTCTCCCACCCTCTCGAATTGCCCTTCCTGGATGACGCGCAGCAGTTTGCTTTGCAGGTCGAGGGGAATCTCGCCGATCTCGTCGAGGAACAGCGTGCCGGAATCCGCCAATTCAAAACGCCCGACCCGGTCTTTGATGGCGCCGGTAAAGGATCCACGGACATGGCCGAAAAACTCGCTCTCGAACAATTCCTTGGGTATGGAGGCGCAGTTGACCCGGACCAGGGGCCTGTCCTTGCGGGTGCTTAAATCGTGGATCGCGCGCGCAACCAGTTCCTTGCCAGTGCCGGATTCGCCGAGAACGATGACGTTGGCGTCGGTTGGAGCCACGGTTCCAATCTGAGCCAGCACATTCCGAAGCGACTGGCTTCGCCCGACGATGTTACCAACGCTGGCGCGAAATTCGTCCTGGAGGAATTCGTTTTCAAATTCGAGATTCTTTTGTCTGGCAATGCAACTCAGCGCCACCACACGGCCAGTCACTTCACCGCTGTTATTGCGAAACGGGGTCGATTTTACACGCACCCAGTGCAGGCGGCCGTCCTTGCGCTTGATTTCAAACTCGAATCGCTGGATTTCGCCGTCGGGCTCCTCGTCGGCCGGGCAATCCCCAGCGTCCGGATTGGCGCGCAGCAAGCCGGGCGTCTGGCCCAGTAATTCCTCAGGTGAATAGCCGGTGATTTCGGATACCAATCGATTCGCATAGAGGATGCGGCAGTCCGCGGCCAGAATCATCACGCCTTCTGCCAGGCTCTCCAGTGCCGTGCGGTAGAATGGCTCAGGCTCGGAGTAGATCTCCCGGCCAACACCGGCAACCAATTCTGCTTCTGCCATTCGGCTCATGGAACGGAACATAGGCCAGGACGACACTCCGCGCAACGTGGCGTCGTTGTTCCGATCACGCTTTAAAGTTGAAAACGTTTCGGCGTGTTGTTCAGGCCATGAACAGGTTCGATGGCAAAAATGATGCAGTGGCTTCATTGCCAACAAATTGCAGCGATTAGTCGCGGTGAAAAGCCTGGTTGGCATGGAAATAGCATGCAGTCGCGCACGGGGCGACTCGCGCCAAAGTAAAGTAGGTGTGCGAATGTTGCCAATAAAACACGCTTATGATACTATTGATGGAAAAAAAGGTTGTTCTCGTGACCGGCGGTGGCAGCGGAATTGGCCGCGCAGCCGCGCTCGCCTTCGCAGGGGCCGGTGCAAAAGTTGTCATTTCCGGACGGCGTGAGACCGAAGGGAATGAAACCATCGCGGTGCTAAAGAAGGCGGGAGGCCAGGGCAGGTTCGTCAGGGCTGACGTGTCCAACGAAGCCGAGGTGGAGCGCTTGGTGGCCGAAACGCTCGCCGCCTACGGGCGGATCGATGCGGCTTTCAATAATGCCGGCATCGAAGGCGAAGTGGGAAAACAAACACACGAGCAATCGGTCGAAAATTACCAGGCAGTCATGAACACGAACGTCCTGGGTGTTCTGCTCACGATGAAACATGAGATCGCAGCGATGTTAAAGAGTGGCGGTGGTGCGATTGTTAACAACGCCTCCGTGGGCGGCCTGATTGGCTTCCCCGGAGTAAGTGTTTATGTGGCCAGCAAACACGCGGTGTTGGGTCTCACCAGGACGGCAGCGTTGGAATACGGCAAACAAGGTATTCGCATCAACGCGGTGGCTCCAGGCGGCATCGAAACCCCAATGCTCAACCGCTTCACGGGGGGCCCGGGTACCGATTTTTTCAACCGTCTGGCCGGCATGCATCCAATTGGCCGCCTCGGTCATCCTGAAGAGATTGCCGAAGCCGTCCTCTG
The DNA here is from genome assembly GCA_963664225.1 of Verrucomicrobiia bacterium. Lineage (GTDB taxonomy): Bacteria > Verrucomicrobiota > Verrucomicrobiia > Limisphaerales > UBA1319. The sequence continues at coordinate 2,867,390 of OY760937.1, read as the reverse complement.
GCTTTGCTCGGAAAAGGCCTCCTTCGTGACCGGCGCCTGCCTGGCGGCGGATGGGGGTTGGACTGCCCAGTGATGGCAGATCGAAAAAGCGAATTTGCCGATTCAAATACTATGAAACAAAGAAACATTTTACGTCTGGAGGCGCTTTGCCTCGTGTTGGGTCTTGTGGTCCTCGTTTCAACCGGCTGCAGCCAAAAAGTTGCGGCTCCTCAAAAGCAGCCTTTGCCCCACGTCACTGTCGCACCGGTGGCGCAGAAGGAGATTGTGGAATGGGATGAATTCACCGGGCGGAGCGAGCCGGTGGAATCGGTCGAAGTGCGGCCGCGCGTCTCTGGATACATCCAGGAGGTGCGCTTCCAGTCAGGCCAACTGGTGAAAAAAGGGGATGTGCTGTTTGTAATCGATCCTCGCTGGCATCAGGCTGCTTTTGATCAGCGCCAGGCGGAATCCGAGCAGGCGAGGGTCCGGCTTGACAATGCCCGGCGGGAGGCGGAACGCACGCCTCAACTCCTGTCGAACAAGGCCATTTCAGTCGAGGATGCCGATGCCCGGCAGTCCCGCTTTCAGGAGGCCAAGGCCGCATTGCTCGCGACACAGGCGGCGCTTGATTCAGCCAGGCTCGACCTTGAGTACACCCAGGTGCGCGCCCTCATAGACGGGCGGGTCAGCCGGGCGCTTCTGACTCAGGGCAACTACGTCAGCGGCCTGGCCGGTGGGGCCAGTGTTCTGACCACGCTGGTCTCCGTGGATCCAGTTTACGTTTATGCGGACATCGACGAGAATTCACTCCTTAAATTCAATTCATTGGCACACACCAAGAGCCTCGAAACCGATGGCGACGGCAGAATCCCCGTCGAAGCGCAGCTTGCCGACGAAACGGATTTCTCCCACCGGGGTTACATTGAGTCCTTCGATAACCGGCTTGATGCGAACACAGGCAGCATTCTCCTGAGAGCTGTGTTTCCGAATTCCGACGGGCGCATTTTGCCAGGGCTTTTCGCTCGTATTCGTGTGCCTCTGAGTGATCGACATCCGGCCATGCTGATTGAGGAGAGTGCCATCGGCACCGATCAGGCGCAGAAATATGTCCTTACACTCACCACTTCAAATACGGTGGCCTACCAATCCGTGAAGCTCGGTCCCGCAGTGGAAGGAATGCGCGTGGTTCGATCCGGTTTGCAGGGGACTGAAGAGATTGTCGTCAACGGCCTGCAACGCGTCCGTCCCGGCATGCTGGTGGCGCCGCAAGAGCAACAGCAGAGCGCCTCGGCGAGCCTGAGTCCTTATTCCAGCGGTCTTTATCGAAGCCGAAGCGCGGTCGCCAAAACGGCGGATTCCTTGCAGCGCGAATAACGTGTCCCGATGGGTGTCATCTGTGTCGATTTTGTCAATTGTGTCATTTGGCACCGGTTTTAATCCTGATCATACTCCATGAACTTCTCTCATTTCTTCATCCGGCGGCCTGTCTTTGCCGGGGTGCTTTCCATGTTGATCTTCATCATCGGGTTGCTTGCGATGTGGCGCCTGCCCATCAGCGAGTATCCCGAGGTGGTTCCTCCCACCGTCGTGGTCCGCGCCACCTATCCGGGCGCCAACCCCAAGACCATTGCTGAAACAGTCGCCTCTCCGCTGGAACAGTCCATTAACGGGGTTGAGGATTCGCTCTACATGTTTTCTCAAGCCACTCCCGATGGCGTGATGGCGCTGACAGTGACCTTCAAGCTTGGCACGGACGTGGACAAGGCCCAGGTCCAGGTGCAGAACCGGGTTTCGCAGGCCCTGCCCAAGCTGCCGGAGGAGGTTCGGCAACTCGGCGTCACCACCACGAAGCAGTCACCGGACCTCACCATGGTGGTTCATTTGTATTCACCGGACAGCCGTTATGACGAGGTCTATCTGCGTAATTACGCCTCGCTGCAGGTCAAGGATGTGTTGGCGCGCATTCCCGGCGCGGGGGACGTGCGGGTCTTTGGCTCCGGGGACTATGCCATGCGCATCTGGCTCAATCCGGATCAAATTGCCGCGAGGAATCTGACCGCCAGCGACGTCGTGGCCTCCATTCGTGAACAGAATGTGCAGATTGCAGCGGGCGCGATTGGCCAGCAACCGGTGAACCGGCCGGTCCAGTTTGAGCTGCAAATCAATGCCAAAGGCCGGTTGATTTCCACCGAAGAGTTCGGACAGATCATCCTCAAGACCGGCCCCAATGGCGAAAAGACTTTACTCAAGGACGTGGCGCGCATCGAGCTCAGGGCGGACAGCTACGCGTTGCGCTCGCTCCTGAACAACAAGTCAGCCGTGGCGATCCCGATTTTTCAGACGCCCGGTGCGAATGCGCTCCAACTTTCCGCCGAAGTCCGCCGGACGATGGAAGAATTGAAGCGGAGTTTTCCAGATGGTCTGGACTACGCCGTCGTTTACGACCCCACCATCTTTGTCCGTCATTCCATCGAGGCGGTGGTGCATACGCTCCTCGAGGCGATCCTGCTGGTGGTCATCGTCGTGATCCTCTTCCTCCAGACCTGGCGCGCCTCGATCATTCCGCTGGCCGCGGTGCCGGTATCGCTCGTGGGCACATTTGCGGTCATGCTGGCGCTGGGCTTTTCGATCAACAATCTGTCACTCTTCGGGCTGGTACTGGCCATCGGCATCGTGGTCGATGACGCCATCGTGGTTGTTGAAAACGTCGAACGGAACATCGCCCTGGGTTTGTCCCCTCACGATGCCGCAAAACAGGCCATGAGCGAGGTCACGAGTCCCATCGTCGCCACGGCGCTTGTGCTCTGCGCGGTGTTTGTGCCCACGGCATTCATCAGTGGTCTTACCGGCCAGTTTTATAAACAGTTTGCCATCACCATCGCGATTTCCACCGTCATCTCCGCGTTCAACTCCCTGACACTATCTCCGGCGCTGTGCGCCGTCCTGCTCAAGGAACATGGCGCCCCAAAGGACTGGTTTGCGCGACTCATGGACCGGGCGCTGGGCTGGTTTTTCCGTCCGTTTAACCGGTTTTTTACCTGGACCGGAAATCAATACTCGGCTGGCGTCGGAGCGGTGCTGCGCAAGAGTGCTGTCGCGCTGCTGGTCTATGCCGGTCTGGTGTTTCTGACCGGCTGGAGTTTTGGCAAGGTCCCGACCGGTTTCGTGCCCACCCAGGACAAGCAATATCTCGTGGCCTTCGCCCAACTGCCGGACGCGGCTTCGCTCGACCGGACGGAATCGGTCATCCGGCACATGTCGGACATCGGTCTCAAGCAGCCCGGAGTCGAAAGCGCGGTCGCATTTCCCGGCTTGAGCATTAATGGCTTCAGCGTCGCGCCCAATTCCGGGATTGTCTTTTTCACCCTGCGGCCATTCGAAGAGCGCAATCGTCCCAACCTCAGCGGTCCGGCAATCGCCGCCGCGCTAAACCAGCAATTCGGGTCCATTCAGGAGGCCTTTATTCTGGCGGTGCCTCCGCCGCCCGTCCAGGGCCTCGGCACCATTGGAGGGTTCAGGCTTTTTGTCGAAGACCGTGCCGATCTTGGCTATGACGCGCTCTATCAAAACCTGCAGGGCATCATCGGCAAAAGCTATCAGACTCCCGGTCTGGCCAGTGTCTTCTCGACGTTCACGGTGAATGTGCCGCAACTCGACGCGGATATTGACCGGGCCAAGGCCAAGCAACAGGGGGTGCCTCTGCAGAATTTATTCGAGTCGATGCAGATTTATCTCGGCTCGCTCTATGTGAACGATTTCAACCGCTTTGGCCGGACCTACCAGGTCATCGCCCAGGCCGACGCGCCGTTTCGCGACCGTCTGGAAGACATCACCCGGTTGAAGACCCGCAATTCCAAGGGCCAGATGGTGCCGCTGGGTACTTTGGTCAAGGTGACGGAAACGCACGGGCCCGACCGTGCCATGCGATACAATGGTTACCCCGCGGCGGAAATCAACGGCGGGCCGGCTCCGGGGTTCAGCTCTGGTCAGGCCGAGGAGCTCATCACCAAATTGGCATCCGAAAATATGCCCAAAGGCATGACCTTCGAATGGACCGAGCTGACTTACCAGCGCATCCTTGCGGGCAACACCGCCGTCTATGTTTATCCACTTTGCCTCCTGCTTGTGTTCCTGGTTCTTGCCGCTCTATACGAGAGCTTTCGCCTTCCACTGGCCATCATTCTCATCGTGCCGATGTGCCTTTTATTCGCCATCACGGGAGTCTGGCTCAAAGGCGGCGACAATAATATATTTACGCAAATCGGCCTGATTGTGCTCGTCGGCCTGGCTTGCAAGAACGCCATCCTGATCGTCGAGTTCGCCAAGCACAAGCAGGACAATGGGCTTCCGCCTTACCAGGCGGCCATCGAAGCCTGCCGTTTGCGCCTGCGGCCCATCCTGATGACCTCCATCGCCTTTATTGCCGGCGTATTTCCTCTGGTAAAGTCGCATGGGGCCGGCGCCGAGATGCGTCAGGCCATGGGGGTCGCGGTGTTCAGCGGCATGATTGGCGTGACGCTTTTCGGGCTGTTTCTGACCCCGGTGTTTTACACCACCTTGATGAAATTAGGCTTCAAGAAAAACCCGTCGCCTGTGGTGAAACCTGCGGACGGGGCAACTCCGGCTCCCGCCTTATAACCATGAAAACGCAAGTGTCCAAAAGATGCATCAACCCACGGGGCATTATTGAAAGGTTGCAAGCCTGCTTATGCCCAAAGTCCGGGGCGCACACGATCAGGGCGTATTCATCCCCATTGGTTTTGGTGGTCCTGGTATCATTCACCATGGTCAGTGCGTTGTCCGTTTCAGGCGGGCTGCTGACGGTGGGGCCTGACTTTCAACGTCCGACAAACGCAGTTCCTGCCGATTATAAGGCAGCCGAGCTTGGCTCGTGGAAACCGGGCCGTCCGCTCGACAATGTTCCCAAGGACAAATGGTGGGAAGTATTCCAGGATCCCGGTCTCAATGAACTGGAGGCCCGGGCCATTCAGTCCAGTCCGAACCTCAAAGCGGCCTTTGCGCGGGTCAGTCAGGCCCGCGCCATCGCGCGGGTGGCGCGCGCCGATTTACTTCCCAGCCTCAGCCTGGCTCCCAGTGCTGAACGCCAGCGCTATTCGCCGAACCAAAATCCCGGTTTTGGAGCCATCACCGCCAACACGTTTACCGCTCCGCTGGACTTGAGCTATGAACTCGATCTCTGGGGACGGGTGCGTCGCGGCTTTGAGAGTGCCCGCGCGGATGCTCAAGCCTCGCTGGCTGACTACTACAATGTCCTTCTCACGCTCCAATCCGACGTCGCCCAAAACTACTTTGCGCTTCGATCCTTCGATGCGGAGGTGGCCACTGTTACCGCCACAGTGAGTTTGCGCAAAGAGCAGGTTGCATTAGTACGCAGCCGTTTTGAAGGAGGCGTCGGCAATGATCTCGATGTCGCCCGTGCTGAGACCGAATTGGCCGCCACAGAAGCCGATGCCGCAGCGCTGGCCCGGCGTCGGAGCCAATTGGAAAACGCCCTGGCCATCCTGCTGGGCAGCAACCCTTCGACTTTCCGCCTGCCAGCGACCACAGAGACCAATTGGAATCCGGAGCCGCCCTCCATACCCGCAGGCCTTCCTGCGGATTTGCTGGAGCGCAGACCGGATGTGGCGGAGGCCGAACGGCAGCTTGCATCCGCCAATGCGCGCATTGGAGTCGCCAAAGGCGCTTTTTTCCCGGCGTTGAGCCTCACGGCCTCCGGTGGTTACCTGAGCGGCGATATCCAGACCCTATTCAAGTGGGATAGCCGCGTTTGGAGCATTGGTCCAAGCCTCTCGCTCCCGATCTTTGCGGGTGGACGAAACCGCGCCAACTACAAACGCTCCCAGGCCGCTTTCGAAGAGAGTGTCGCCCGCTATCGCCAGCAGGTGCTGGTTGCTTTCGGCGACGTGGAGGACAGCCTGGCAGGCATCCGCTACTTGGCCGGGCAGTCGGCTGCGCAACAGCGCGCCCTGTTCAACGCCCGGCGCGCCGCCAACCTGGCCACAGACCGTTATCGCTCGGGCATTGTCAGTTATCTCGAAGTCGTCGATGCCAGCCGGGAAGCCCTCCAAGCGGAGCGAACCAATGTCCAACTCGCAGGCCAGCGTCTGAATGCCGCCGTGCAACTTATTAAAGCCCTTGGAGGTGGGTGGAAGACTGGCTCAGACTCATGAGGACCACATGGCCGTGAACATGCGATTCATAAATGGGGAAGGCCAGGGAGTCTCAACAGCATGGAACTGCGATTTCCGCACAATTACGTCTTACGCTTTCTTCCCGTAACGCTGGCGGTCGTGCCTTGCGGTTTCCGGCGATATCTCGCCGCAGGTTCTCCTTGGAGCTCCGTTGGCTTTTCCCCATTGCCGAAGAAATTTGTCCCGCACCCTCACTCTTGCGACCCCAAATTTGGACGAAGTAGGGAAATGGAGTAGGGTGCAACGTTATGTCTAAACCCGTGATTTGGACAGTGGACGACGATCCTGAGGTATTGCGCGCTGTGGAACGTGATTTGCGTCGGCAATATGGCGATCGTTACAAGGTCATCTCTGCTGATTCCGGGGCGTCCGCACTCGAAAGCGTGAAGCAATTGAAGCTTCGCAACGAGGCGGTGGCCCTTTTTCTCGTGGACCAGAGAATGCCGCGCATGTCCGGCGTGGAGTTCCTGGAAAAGGCGATCGAATTTTATCCGGCGGCCAAACGCGCGCTGCTGACGGCCTACGCGGATACTGACGCCGCCCTCCGTGCCATCAACAGTGTGCATGTCGATCATTACCTGATGAAGCCCTGGGACCCACCAGAAGAACTCCTTTATGGCGTGGTCGATGATATGCTGGATGATTGGCAGGCATCCTACCATCCGGTGTTTGAAGGTGTGCGGGTCATTGGGCATCGCTGGTCACCTCAATCAAGCGAAATCCGCGATTTTCTTGGACGCAACTTTGTGCCCCATCAGTGGCTCAACATCGAAACGGACGAGGCAGCGAAGCAGCTTCTTACCACAACGGGTGCCACGGTTTATTCCATGCCCATGGTTATTTTTGCTGACGGCTCTTTCCTGGGCAACCCGCCGATCGCTGAAATCGCCCGCAAACTGGGGCTGAGAACCAAAGCCGAATTTCCATTTTATGATTTGGTCGTTGCCGGAGGGGGCCCGGCCGGCCTGGCGGCGGCGGTTTATGGAGCGGCTGACGGTTTGCGCACTCTGCTGGTCGAACGTGAGGCGCCCGGAGGGCAGGCCGGGCGGAGTTCCCGCATTGAAAACTATCTCGGATTTCCGGTGGGGCTCAGCGGCTCGGATCTGGCGCGGCGGGCGGTCGCGCAGGCGCGGCGTTTCGGCGTGGAAATCCTCACACCTCAAGAGGTCAAAAGCGTCCGGATTGAGGGTCCGGCCCGCATGCTCACACTCGCAGACGGGGTTGAGATCGGATGCCGCGCGTTGCTCATTGCCACGGGCATTGCATTTCGGAAGCTGGACGTGCCAGGACTGGAGAAATTGAATGGCGCAGGCGTTTACTACTATGCCCCCATGTCAGAAGCCTTTTCGTATCGGGATGGCGATATTTACATTGTTGGTGGCGCAAACTCTGCGGGCCAGGCCGCCATGTATTTCTCCAAGTTCGCCCGCCAGGTTACAATGGTGGTTCGCGGCAATGCCTTATCGGACACCATGTCGCAGTATCTGGAAAACCAGATCGCCGCCACGAAGAATGTCGCGTTGAAATTCAACTCCAGCGTCATCGCCGTGGGTGGCTCTGACCGATGCGAAACGATCACCATTGAAAACAGCAAAACCCATTTCCAGGAAACCGTGCACGCCAGTGCACTTCTAATTTATGCCGGCGCCATTCCCCGCACTGATTGGCTCGCTGGAATTGTCGAGCGCGATGCGCAAGGCTACCTGATTTCCGGGCAGCATTTGATGCGTGATGGGCGGCGGCCAACTGGATGGACCGCGGATCGCGATCCTTTCTATCTGGAGACCAGCGTACCGGGCATTTTCGTTGCGGGCGATGTACGGCATCGCTCCGCCAAAGGCGTCACTTCCGGGGTGGGCGAGGGAGCCATGGCTGTGAAACTCGTGCACGAATACCTTGGCCTTCTGTCCTAGTTATGGATCCTGCCACACTCCAGCAACTGCGTTCCAGCCCCCTTTTTTCCGAGTTGACCGATGCCCAATGGGGATGCATCCCTCCAGGGGATATCATTGAAGTGCCAGCCGGTTCCGTTCTGGTTTCCGAAGGGGAACGATCTGAGTACTTCTTCCTGGTGCTTGAGGGTGAAGTGCGCCTCACGCGAACCTATGATCGCCAATCAGTGCTGATGGGCGTTGTCAAAGCTGGTAATTTCACGGGCGAAACGACGCTGCTGTTGGATGTTCCCTGGATGGCGACGGCGCGCATTGGAAAGCCGACCAAATTATACCGACTCGGTCAGGAGGAGTTCTGGCAAATGTTGAGCAACTGCCGTTTGGTGGCCCGATCGCTTTTACATAGCGCGGCAACCAAGGTGCGCAACATGGAAGGCTACTCGCTGCAGCGGGAAAAGCTCGCATCCCTGGGCACCCTGGCGGCGGGTCTGGCGCACGAACTCAATAACCCGGCCGCGGCAGCCTGGCGGGCCGCCTCACATCTGCAGCAAACCACTGACTGCATCCAGGTTTTCCTCTGCCAATTGTCAAAAATTCTTGAGCATGACCATTGGCAGCACCTCCTGGCCGCCTCGCAAGACGCTTTGGAACGGCTCGCCAAGGCGCCATTGATCGATCATCTTGAACGCAGCGATCGCGCGGAGATCATCGCAAACTGGCTGGAAGCCCACGGTGTGGCCGCTTCCTGGGAACTCGCTCCCACCTTCGTCAGTGTCGGCGTGGACAATGCATGGCTGGACGAATTGGTGCGTCCTCTTCCGGAAGAAAGCCATGTGGCTGCGCTGGGCTGGCTCGAGGCGCGTCTGAATCTGAAATTGTTGCTCAGTCAAGTGGAGCAGAGCACTGGACGCATTACCGAACTGGTCAAGGCCGTCAAATCCTACACCTACATGGATCAGTCTCCGATGCAGGAGGTGGATGTGCATGAAGGTATCGAAAGCACACTGACGATGCTTGGCCACAAATTGAAAAACGTGACGCTCGTCAAGGCGTATGATCACTCCGTGCCACGCATCATGGCTTACGGCAGCGAGCTCAACCAGGTGTGGACGAACCTTATAGACAACGCCATTCACGCCGTGAATGGCACCGGCAGGATTTGTGTTGGAACCTGCCTGGAAGACAATCAACTCGTCGTCGAGATCGTGGATAATGGTTCCGGAATACCGCCGGAGGTCCAGCCGCATCTGTTCGAGCCATTTTTCACCACCAAGCCCGTTGGCACCGGCACCGGCCTTGGCCTTATCATCAGCAATCGCATCGTGGCCGACCGCCATGGCGGGGAAATCGAGTTTGAATCTCGTTCGGGCGAAACCCGATTCAAAGTCCGGCTGCCCGTCAGCAGCAAACAAGCCCCTGTCCATCTGACGGCACCGAAAATTCAGATCTCAACCGGATAACTCCAATCGACAATTACAAACCATGAGGACTTTGGTATTTGGCACGGATGACCTGCCTGGTTATTTCGCCACCTGCACTTTCAATTGAGCGGGATTTATGGATGAAACAACCCAATTTCTCATTCGCCACGGCCTCCCGCTGGTGTTCGCTGCGGTATTTCTGGAGCAGATGGGTTTGCCTCTGCCTGCGGTGCCCTTGTTGGTGGCTGCGGGCGCGCTTGCCGCGATCGGGAAGTTCAATGCCGTCCTCGCACTTGGGATTGCCGTGCTGGCCTGCCTGATTGCCGATGCGGTTTGGTTTTACCTCGGACGACACCGCGGCCATCGCATCCTGGGCTTGCTTTGCCGCATTTCTTTGGAACCGGACTCGTGTGTTCGTCGGACTCAAAATCTCTATACGCGCCACGGCCTCAAAGCGATTATAGTCGCAAAATTCGTGCCTGGTTTGAGCACGGTGGCTCCGCCGCTGGCCGGAATGTCCGGCGTCAGATTCGACCGTTTTCTTATTGCAGACGGTTTTGGTTCGGCCCTTTACGTAGGTTGCTTCATTTTGCTTGGCTATTTGTTCCGCAACCAGATTCAAAAGCTCACCACCGCGCTGGCCAGCATGGGAGGCAGCGCGCTGGGCGTGGCAGTTGGACTTGTGACCCTGTATATTGGGTTCAAATACTGGCAGCGGCAACGGATTTTGCGAGAGTTACGTATGGCGCGGATTACGGTTTCCGAACTTCGTGAGAGGCAGGCAGCGGGTGAGAATCTGGTAATTTTGGATTTACGCCCCGGTGTGGAATTGCACCTCGATCCTTCACTCATTCCGGGTGCCGTCCATTTGGCTGTCGATGAAGTGGAGCAACGGCACCAAGAAATTCCTCGAGACCGGGAGGTGATCGTCTACTGTTCGTGCCCGAACGAAGTGAGCAGCGCGCGAGTGGCCCTGTTGCTCCATCGCAAAGGCATCACCCGTGTCCGGCCCCTTCTGGGCGGGATCGACGCGTGGCGGGAATTGAACTACCCCTTGGAAACGGCTTCGTTTCCGTCAAATCTGGGCGGTGGCATTACCGGCGCGCATATTACTGAATGACCAACGTGGTCTTGTGGTCCGGACCCTCTTCCTCCCAACAACGGCGCAGATAGACAACGATCTGGTCATTGAGCCGCTGGCAGCCGGGGTTCCAGCGTTTGGCGCCCAGCAGGCTTTTGACCGATGAGCGCATACCGGCAAAGCGATGACGCGCGGCATGGAGGTCAGATGCCTGTCCAAGTCTTCGTGCAAAGTTTTAGGTATTCGCGTCCGCGTGTGGGTGATCATGAACGGAAGAGCAGCATTTGAGGCTCTGTTTGCAGGGTAAATCAAGGCTTTTTGTGGTTTGCAAACTAGTTGCGATTTTCGATGCCAATATTTCGAACTACATCGACAACTCCGGCATGCGTATCGCTTCCCCGGATTTGTGGTTGCTTTGAGCATCCTAGGGATCTTGGGCACCCTCAAGCGCCTCCCAAAAGAACAGCCTGTGGCATCTGTGGCTGTAAACGGCGGTTGAAAAGTGCAGCACCTACCGGGCCGCTCCCGCAGCACAGCCTCCAGTTGCGGTCCGATGTGGATCTGGGCCAGTTCACTGGTCTTGCAGCGCGCATAGTTGAGGACCTTGTCCTTCCAGTCGATGTTGTCAGCCCGCAACAGCGCCATATCCGTCTGGGCCCCGCCGAGATGCCAGCAGACACAGTAAAGGGCCCGCCGTTCCGGGTTGGTTTCCCGCTCGACGATCCGCAGGTGCTCCTCCCAGGTGATGGCCCGTTTCTCCTTGTAACGGAACCGGGGCCATTGGGGCCTGACGATCACCGGGGCCATGAGCCAGTTCATGTCGAGGGCAAAATTGTGGAGCTTGCGCAGAAATACGTTGGTCGAGACGGTGCCCTTCCGGAGCACCTCGAGCAGGTGCCCGGCCTGTGTCTCGATGAGGAGCCGCGAGCGGATGAGGTCGAACGCCTTGTCCTTGGCTGCGGTCTGCCAGCGGTATTGGGTGGGCCCGGATTTCAGTTTGATGATCTCATCCATGACGTGCTGCCAGGTGCGCTGGCTGACCATGGGATCGCTGTGCTTGAGGTAAACGCGGGCCAGTCCGAGATTCATGGCGGGCTGTTTGCCTGCCTCGTTGAACGCCAGCAAAAGTCGCGTGGCCTCGGCCTTGTCCTTGGTCTTGAGGCTCTCGAAGGTCTTGGTGGTGTTGTCAAAAGCGTAGTAAACGCTTTTGCGACGGAGGAACAAACGATAACGCTCTTTCATGGCTCTTTCTGAGTCGAGCCTATCTGCGTTCTGATTCCTGCGGTTAGCCCGTTGTGGCGTAAAGTGCCACAAAGTGGAACAATGTGAGGCCTTCCTCAGACTGTTAGCCAAACCGTTAGCCATCGGCTTTCCGTTCGTTCCAACTCATTGCTGCAAAAGCAGTTAGAGTTGGAGGCGAGGGTCGGAATTGAGTCAAGCAACCCACATTACACCGTCAAAATCCCATATTTTACGGGCTAATCAAGCCTAATCGCTCACTACCCAAACCTACCCCTTTTAACTCGTTTGGTGTCCGTTTTGGTGTCCGTTGAATGACACTGAAAGGCTCTATATTCTAACGAAGGACGCTCCTGGAAGTAGGACCAAGGCGGAAATGTGCCCTATGGGGTGTGAAAATTCATCCATCGGGAAATAGGTGATGGGTATTCCAGGCGAAGCACCATACATTCTGATCGCCAACCAAAAATTCCCAAAGGGCTGTCAGGCGTTGAGTTGCTCAAGAAGATTCACGCCGGCCGCATGGCCCTGCCGGTCATCATGGCCACCATTCTGCGCAAGCCTTATACCTTCGGGAGATTGTTGGGAACTGTGAACAATGTTCTTTGCGCGACCGCCATTGTCCGTGGGGAGATTGCGTCGTCTTCAAAATGGCAAAGCCAGCCGTTCACGACTGGTTTTCAACTATAATGCCGCCATGCCGAAATGGCTGTCGCCGTAATGCAATGGGTTCCGTCGTCTGCCAAAAACGGAGCATGCATATTGGAAGCTTGCCGGGAATCTCACGCCGACGGAAATGGCTGCCCTCGTGGCGTTCCTGCAATCGCCTAAAATGCAACGTTCCTGACTTTTTTATCGCGTGATTTTTCAAGAGGATCCCGAAAGGTTCACCTTCTTTATGGGGCGAAGACCCCATAGGAACCGTGCAGCTGTGTGTCATTCTAAGGCCATGGATATGTTATTACTCATTGTTGTCCTGCTTCTCCTGTTCGGCGGCGGCGGATTATATTTTGGCGGTCCCGTCATCGGCGGCGGCGGCCTTGGTCTGATTTTGGTAATCTGCCTCGTTATCTATTTTATGGGCGGATTTCGCGGCTCAAAAAGTTAAAAGAAAATCAATGATTCTTGCGGCTCAGGCCAGTGCAATCCTGGCGACCTGGTGCAAACAATCAAATACCGTAGGTGAAAATGTGACCGGGGACACCAACGTCACTTCAACGATTGAAAATATCAAAGGACGGGCACTTGCTGATAGGTCGGTAGGATAGTCTGCAGTTGGCAGAAAAACGTGCCCTTTTTGCTCGATATTTTATTCAAGTAGCGTAGTGCATCCTAATGACTTGGTAGTAAAGCAGACTCTAGCGACGCAATAAAACGCATCTTTCGACGAATCCGTTTTCGATCGCAAGTGCCGCTAATTGTTCGGGTGGGGTTATACCCTATAGCGAAGCCGCACACGCTGAAGCAATGTGAATGTGAGCACCAGTGCAAATCGAAGTGCATCGGGTTTCTCAAATGCCCTATCAGTCGGGTGAGAACGGTGGAGAACAAACCGAAAGCAAAAGTACATGATGAACAATACAGACGGATGGATGGGTGGATGGGGGGCGGAGGAATAACGATTATGGCGGTGATTGGCATAGCGGTGGTTGTCCTGCTGGTCGTTGTGATTGGCAAGATGGCCAAGAAGTAATCTTTCGTTTGCGACGCGCCCGTGAAGCGACCTTTTTAACATGAAAGGAAACCAATTCTGGGCAAATTATACATAGACAAAACTGTGAGCTAAACGGCTATTACCTCCAAGGTCGCCTTTCAATGAAACGCTAATGGGAAAGGAGCGAAATGAAGAAGAAATGGATCATCCTGTTGAGTTTTGTGGTTGGCATTCTGGTCACACTCCTCGTGCCGATCCTCGTCCTGGCCATGGGTGCGATCAACATGGGAGCGGACGTAAAACCCGGCCTCATCGAACGAACAATCGCGCCGTGGGCGCGGGACCGATCGGTTGAAAATCGCGCTCCGAAGGAGAAGAATCCTTATGTCGGCGATCCGGCGGCCATCGCCACGGGCCTCGACCATTATCGCGAGAATTGCGTCATCTGCCATGGGGCTCCTGACGTGGCCGGGGCCGAGTTATCCAAGGGGATCAATCCGCCCGCGCCATCGCTGGGCAAGGGAGGGGACGACACGCCGGACGGAGAACTCTTCTGGGTCGTCAAACATGGCATCCGGATGACTGCCATGCCTGCCTTCGGTCCCACGCACACCGACGAAGAAATCTGGAAAATTGTCGCCTTCATTCATCATCTGCCTGAGCTGACCGCGCAGGAACGGGATTCTCTGCAAGCTGTGACTGGCGAAGAAGCGCATCATCATACCGCGGAAACCAATCCCCCGCCCGCAAATTAAACTCTTAACCAAAAAATATTTATGTTGATCAGATTATCCACGGACAAAACTGTAAGCGAGACGGCTGCTGCGTTGCAGGCCGCCGTTCAGGCCAATCACTTTGGCGTCATGCAAATTCACAATCTCAAAGAAACCATGAACAAGAAGGGGGTGGAGTTCGCCCGCGAATGTCTGATCTTCGAGGTGTGTCAGCCGCAACAGGCCAAGAAGGTGCTCGACCAAAACATGAGCGTCTCCACCGCGTTGCCTTGCCGGATTTCCATTTACGAGGAGGATGGTAAAACCACTCTGGCGACATTGAAGCCAACCACTCTGCTGGCATTATTCAATACGCCGCAATTGAAGGATGTGGCGCAGGAAGTGGAGGAAACCATTGCTAAAATCATAACGGAAGCGGCTGCAGGCTAATTGGAATGAAATCTCGCATGGGGAGAAAACCCCATAGCGAAGGAACAGATTACGCCATAGCCTGATTGAGCTAATTGGCTGCCGGAACGCCTTTGCCATCAGGCAGGCGGCAACAGCCATGAAAGTAAAAACGACAAATAGGCTTATGAAACCAATTATTCGACTTGCAGCAATCGCCGTTCTGGCCGCATTGGCGCTGGTGGGCTGCAATCAAAACAGCCCAGGCAACTCAACCGAGACGCCATCCACCAATTCGAGCATGAACCATGAACAAGACATGATGCATGGAACCACCAATATGATGGTGACCAACGATATGCCAAATATGAATATGCCGACAAATACCAAGACCACGGGTGCGGCCAATGACGCCACACGTTGAGAAGCAACTCCATTGTGAGGAATGCCTTGCGCAACATCTTCATCGGAAATTCCGACGGAATGACCATGAAGGCGCCAAAACGAATCGTATTCTGTCGCGTATTTGTCGGCCTCGCGCTGGTGCTGTCGGGCTGTGCCTCAACGTCCGAGCGCAGTTCCACTCAGGCCCTGAAAGTCGAAGAAACCACTCGTTCCCACGAGCAAGTCGGCAGCGCGACTTCTGCCCGCAAGCAACTTCCGGAACTCAACGAGGTTTCGGGACTGAATGATTACCTAGCCTACGCCGCGCTCAACAACCCGCAACTGGAGGCGGCCTTCAATCGTTGGAAAGCCGCACTGGCAATGGTTACTCAGGCGCGCACGCTGCCGGACCCGCGCTTCAACTACGGTTATTTCATCCAGGAAGTTGAAACTCGCGTCGGGCCGCAGGAGCAACGCGTGGGTCTCAGCCAGATGTTCCCATGGTTCGGCAAATTGAAACTGCGAGGCGAGTTCGCGTTGGAAGGCGCGAACGTCATGCAGCAGCAATACGAAGCCGCCAAGCTCAGGCTCTTCGACGAGGTCAAACAGGCTTACTACGAGCTTTACTACGTGGGGCGCGCCGTCGGCGTCACTGCAGAGAACGTGGAACTGCTCAAGCTGCTCGAAGAAATGGCGCGCTCGAAGTATGAGTCGGGCACGGCCGAGCACGGGGATGTGATCAAGGCGCAGGTGGAACTCGACAAATTGCGCGACCGGCTGCGCACGTTGCAGGACTTCAAGCATCCTCTCGTGGCCCGCCTTAATGCCGCGCTGAACCGGCCCGCTGAATCGGCGCTTCCGTTTCCGACGAACAATTCCCCGGCGACGCTAACCGCCCAGTCGTCGCAACTACTCGATCAATTGAAGTCATCCAACCCGGAACTCAAGAGCCTCGATTTCCTGGCTGAGCAGGAAAAAGCGAAAATCGCTCTCGCAAAGAAGGAATTCTATCCGGACGTAACGCTGGGAGTGGACTACGTCCAAACCGGCCCGGCCCGGATGTCGGGTGTCGCCGACAGCGGCAAAGACCCGGTGATGGCTGGATTTTCCGTAAACATTCCACTGTGGTGGGGAAAATATCGCGCGGGCGTGCGCGAGGCGGAGAGTCGTTACGCGGCCACGCAGCAGGACCGCCAGGACCGCGCGAACCGCCTGAGCACCGATCTCAGACTCGCCCTGTTCAAATACCAGGACGCGGAGCGCAAGATTGCCCTTTACCGCGACGCATTGATTCCCAAAGCCGATCAGAACCTGAAGGTGATTCAGCGTTCGTTCGAGGCGGGCAAATCCGATTTTCTGTCGCTCATAGACGCCGAGCGCGTTTTGCTGGAGTTCCAATTGACCTACGAGCGGGCCGTGGCCGATCGCGAGCAAGGACTTGCCACAGTGGAAAAGCTGGCTGGCGGTGAACCTCCAACGCTCGCACCGGCAAACGAAAGGAAACCATGAAGCGACTTTGCACCAATCGAATCTTGAGCGGCGTAGTCGCCGCTGTGGCGGTTGCCGTCCTGGCAGTCGTGACCGTCAGTTGCGGCAAAAAGTCCGGCGAGTCCACTCATGCGGACCACGGCGGCACGAACATGCAGCCATCCGCAACGCATACCAATCACGGCAGCACGACGGAAATGGACCAGTCCATGCCCGGCATGAAGATGCCGATGCCCGCGACCACCAACGCGCCGGCCACCGGTGCGACGAACATGGGCGACATGCCGATGCCCGGCGGAAAACACACCGGCCACACAGCGTCCACCAACGAAGTCGTTCCCGGTCGCGGCCCGGTGGATCTGGATCAGGGGCAACGGCAGTTCATCAACATCCGCACCCGGGCGGTTACGAACGGAAACGCTGCGGTGACGATTCGCGCCGTCGGCATCGTGACCTACGACGAGACCAAGCTCGCCAACGTCAACGCCCGCATCATGGGCTGGGCGGAGAAGCTTTACGTGAACACGCCGGGCCAATTCGTCGAGCAGGGCGGGCCGTTGTTGGACATCTACAGTCCGGAACTTTACTCCGCGCAATACGAATACCTGCTCTCTTACCGCCACTGCGCCCGACTGAAGCACATCCTGCCGTCCGGCGAAGCCGCCACCAACAGCGCAATCAGCGCGGAAGCCATGACCGAGGCGGAGACGCTGCTGGAATCCTCGCGCAAGCGGCTCAAGCTTTGGGAAATCACGGACGACCAAATCCGCGCGCTGGAAACTTCCGGCAAACCGATGGACACGCTTCAACTCCGCGCACCCGTCAGCGGTTACGTGATTCAAAAGAACATTGATCCGGCTCAGATGGTCCGCCCCGGCATGACGCTCTACCGCGTTGCGGACCTCACCACCGTTTGGATCAACGCCGACATCTACGAATATGAACTGCCCCTGGTGAAAGTCGGACAGAAGGCAGCCGTGACAGGGAGCGCAAATCCGGGCCGCGTCTTCGAGGCCAAGGTGGATTTCATCTTTCCGTTTTCAGAAAACAAGACCCGCACCACCACCGCCCGGCTGGTGATGGACAATCGCGATGGACTTTTCAAACCCGACACGTATGTCACCGCGGAAATCAAGGTGGATCAAGGCGAGCACCTGTTAGCGCCGGCGACGGCTGTATTCGACACCGGCACACGGCAGTATGTTTTTGTTGAGGCGACGGAGGGCCACTTTATCCCGAAGCGTGTTCAGCTCGGAGCGAATGTTGGTGATCAGTTCATCGTGAATGAAGGTTTGGCGGAGGGCGAAAAGGTCGTGGTGGACGGCAACTTTCTGCTGGATAGCGAGAGCCAGCTTCGCGCCGCTGGTTCGGGTGGAGGCCATCAGCATTGAGCAACATGAACACGGAAAGCACAAAGCATCCGGATTCAGCGGCTGGCAAAGCAGAGCCAGGGAACTCCGCTGCGGCAAAGCCCGCCGGGCCGGTTCGCGAGGAAACGATTGTCGAACGCATCATCGGCTGGTGTTCGCACAATCAATTCCTGGTGGTGGTGGGCGTCGTGTTTCTCATCGTCGCCGGTGTCATCGCCGTCAAGCGCGTGCGCCTGGATGCCATTCCCGATTTATCCGACGTGCAAGTGATCGTGTTCACCGAATGGCCGGGCCGCGATCCGCAATTGGTCGAGGATCAAATCACTTATCCCATCGTCAGCGTGCTGGCCGCCGCACCACACGTCAAATATGTGCGGGGTCAGACCTTCTTCGGACTGTCGTTCGTGAACGTCATCTTCGAGGACGGCACGGACATGTATTGGGCTCGCTCACGCGTCCTGGAATATCTCAATCAGGTCATGGGCGACCTGCCGGCGGGCATCCGTCCCACGTTGGGGCCGGACGCCACGGGCGTCGGCTGGGTCTATGAATACGCGCTGGTGGATGAGACCGGCCAGAACAGTCTCGCCGATTTGCGCACCCTTCAGGACTGGACGCTTCGCTACTACCTGCAAAACACACCCGGCGTTGCGGAGGTCGCGAGCATCGGCGGCTTCGTTCGCGAGTATCAAGTGGACGTGGACCCGAACAAGCTCCTCGCCTACCACATCCCGCTGCCCAAACTCGTGATGGCCATCCGCGAATCGAACAACGACGTGGGCGGGCGCGTAATCGAATTCGGCGAAACGGAATACATGGTCAAGGGCATCGGCTACATCAAAAAGCTGGAGGACATCGAGAAGGTCGTTATCGGCGTGGACACCAACGGCACGCCGATCAGCGTCAAACAGGTCGCCAATGTCCACTTCGGCCCGGACATGCGGCGCGGCGTGCTGGACCTCGACGGCAAGGGCGAGGCGGTGGGCGGCATCGTGGTGATGCGCTACGGCGAAGACGCGCTCAAGACCATCCAGGCCGTCAAGGCAAAGCTCGAAGCCTTTAAGCCTTCGTTGCCGCCGGGCGTGAAAATTGTCACTGGCTACGATCGCTCGAAGTTGATCCTCGGCTCCATCAAGAATCTCAGGAACAAGCTGATTGAGGAAAGTATCATCGTCGGCCTGGTCTGCATCCTGTTTCTGTTCCACTTGCGCAGCGCGATGGTTGCGATTCTCGTTCTGCCCATTGCGATCCTGCTTTCGTTCATCGCCATGGTATCGCTCGGCGTCTCCTCGAACATCATGTCACTGGGCGGTATCGCCATCGCCATCGGCGCGATGGTGGATGCGGCAGTGGTGATGATTGAGAACGCCCACAAATGGCTCGAACGGTGGAACCATGCCCGCGCCAAACGCGAGAAGGAAGGCGACGCGTCCCTCACGCCGGTCGAACGGGAGATCGTTGACCTGACCCGCATGAACGTGGTGGTTTCGGCCGCCAAGCAGGTCGGCAAGCCGCTGTTCTTCTCGCTGCTCATCATCACCGTGTCGTTCGTGCCGGTATTCGCGTTGGAGGCGCAGTCGGGTCGGCTGTTCAAACCGCTGGCCTACACGAAAACCTTCTCCATGTTCTTCGCTTCGCTGCTGTCCGTGTCCATCGTACCCATCCTGATGGTATGGTTCATCCGGGGCAAAATCACTGCCGAAGGCCGGAATCCCATCAGCCGCTTTCTCACATGGGCTTACCGGCCGTTCGTCACCTTCGCGCTGCATTTCAAGTGGCTGACGCTCCTGCTGGCGCTGGCTGTTCTGGGCATCACCTGGATTCCGTTGCAGCGAATCGGCTCCGAATTCATGCCTCCGCTCAACGAAGGCACACTGCTGTTCATGCCCACAAGTGTCCCGGGCATTTCCATCACCGAGGCCAAGGCAATGTTGCAGCGGCAGGACGCGTTGATCGCCAGCTACCCGGAGGTCGAGCATGTCTATGGCAAGATTGGCCGCGCGCGGTCCGCCACCGATCCGGCGCCTTTGTCCATGACCGAAACGGTGATTACTTTCAAGCCGGAGGAGCAATGGCGTGCCGGGATGACCTTCGACAAGATCAAGGACGAACTCGACAAACTGGTGCGGACGCCAGGCGCTCCGGCCATCTGGTGGATGCCCATTCAGACCCGCATCGAGATGATGGCCACCGGCATTCGCAGTCAGATCGGCATCAAAGTGCTGGGGCCGGACCTGGGCGTGATTCAGCAAGTGGCGGAACAGATCGAAGGCGTCTTGAAGAAAGACCCCAACACCGCCACGGCCTTCGCCGAACGCGTCACCGGCGGCTACTACGTGGACTTCAACATCAACCGCGACGCGATCGCGCGCTACGGACTGACCGTCGGCGATGTGGAAACCATCATCGAGTCAGCCATTGGCGGGAAGACCATTTCCTGGACCGTCGAAGGCCGCGAACGTTATCCGATCAACGTTCGTTACGCCCGCGATCTGCGTGAAGATTTGCCGGCCTTGCGACGCGTGCTCGTGCCGACTCCGACGGGAGCGCAGGTGCCGATGGAACAATTGGCGGACATCCGCTTGCGCACCGGCCCACCCGCCATCCGCGATGAGAACGGCATGTTGGGCGGTTTCGTTTTCGTGGACACCAAGGGGGTTGACCTCGGCACCTATGTGAACCGCGCCAGGAAATTGGTTGCCGACAACGTAAAGCTGCCGCCCGGCTACTTCCTCTCCTGGGGTGGGCAATACCAATACATGCTCAAGGCGCGCGAAACGCTGACGCTCGTCATACCGCTGACGCTGCTCATCATCTTCGTTTTGCTGTATCTGAATTTCAAAAACGTCATCGAAGCCCTGATCGTGCTCTTGAGTATCCCGTTCGCTCTGGTCGGCGGCATCTGGCTGGTGTGGGCGCTCGGCTACAATTTCAGTGTGGCAGTGGCCGTCGGTTTCATCGCCCTGGCCGGGGTAGCAGCCGAAACCGGTGTGGTGATGATCGTTTATCTCGACGAGGCATGGGAGCATCTCAAACAAAATACGGCCAAACCCACACTCGATGGCCTTTACCACGCCGTCATGGAAGGCGCCGTCCAACGCGTCCGTCCGAAAATGATGACCGTGTGCGCGATCATCGCGGGCCTGTTGCCGATCATGTGGAGTCACGGTGCTGGTTCGCTCGCCATGAAGCGCATCGCCGCCCCCATGATCGGTGGAATGGTAAGTTCCACGATCCTGACCCTGATCATTATCCCGGTGATCTATTTCCTCTGGCGGAGCCGACGCGTCGAAGCATCGCCCACGGCGGCGAAACCCGTGCGCAAGCTGTTGATCGCCTCAATGGTCATGGGAGCACTGGTGCTGGGTGGCGGCGGATGGTGGTTGTGGCACAGCTTGAGTGGTCCGTCCAAACCCACTGTCGTGGTAACCACCCAGATCGTCGGCCCCTATAAGATCAAAGTCCTTGGCGAAGGCACGCTCCTTCGCATGGGCGACAACGCGATTCGCATCGAAGTCACCGACGCCACCGGTAAGCCGGTGGATGCCGGCTCGGTCTGGTTCGAGTTGCGCATGGACATGCCCGGAATGCAGATGCAAGCCACCGCACAATTGGAGAAGGACCAAAGCCCCGGAGTCTTCAATGGCACCATTCGGCCCACCGGCCAGGGCGAATGGCACGCCAGCATCGGTTACGAAAACCAGCGAGGGAAAAACGCGGCGAGTTTTACGACAAGTGTGATTCCCTAAAAACAAGCGGAGATTTCCTATGAAAGAATACGACCATGCAACCAAAGATAAACCCGAAACCAAGTCGACGCATGACGAGTTGGCCAAGAAGGCATATGCCATCTATGAGAAAGAAGGCCGTCCGCAGGGACATGCCGAGCAGAACTGGTTGCAGGCCGAAGGCAAAACGTCGCACGGCGGCCCCGACCATCCGGATCAACGCGACCATCACGACCATCATGCCCAAATGGCGGCGGATTTCCGGAAGCGCTTCTGGGTCTCACTGGTACTAACCCTGCCGATTCTCGGCCTCTCGCCTATGCTCCAAAAGCTGGTGGGACTGCGGGAAGTCATCCATTTTCCCGGCGATCTCTACCTGTTGTTCGGCCTTTCTTCCGCAGTCTTTTGGTATGGCGGCTGGCCTTTTCTTAAAGGGTTTATCGAGGAACTCAAATCGCTCCGACCCGGGATGATGACTCTCATCTCCGTCGCCGTCGCGACGGCATATATTTACAGCAGTGCCGTTGTATTCGGTTTGACTGGCAAGATGTTCTTTTGGGAGCTGGCCTCCCTCATTGACATCATGTTGCTCGGTCATTGGATTGAAATGAAGTCAGTGATGGGCGCTTCGCGCGCTTTGGAGGAACTGGCTAAACTCATGCCTTCCGACGCGCATAAACTCATGCCCGACGGCAGTATGAAGGACGTGCCACTCGGCGAACTGGCGGTCAATGACAAAGTCCTGATCAAGCCCGGCGAGAAGATTCCTGCAGACGGGGTCATTGTTGCGGGCGAGAGTTCAGTCAATGAAGCGATGCTCACCGGGGAATCAACTCCGGCACCAAAACAAGTTGGCGGAAAAGTCATCGGCGGAGCCATCAACGGGGAAGGTTCGTTGACCATCGAGGTCAAGGGTACGGGCAAGGATTCGTTTCTGTCCCAAGTCATCGGCCTCGTCAAACAGGCTCAGGAAAGCAAATCGAAAACCCAGGACCTCGCCAACACGGCGGCGCTGTGGCTCACTATTGTGGCGCTGGGAGGAGGCGTGATCACCCTCGTTGTTTGGCTGGCCTTTATGGGCAAGGATTTCGCATTTGCCATCGAACGCGCCGTGACTGTGATGGTCATCGCCTGCCCACATGCCTTAGGTCTCGCCGTGCCGTTGGTGGTGGCGGTCTCCACGGCTCTGGCCGCGAAAAACGGATTACTCATTCGGAATCGCGTTGCTTTCGAGGGCGCACGAAAACTCCAAGCCATCATTTTCGACAAGACCGGCACACTGACCGAAGGTCGCTTTGGCGTGACCGACACACTGGTGCTTTCGCAGGACATCAATGAAGAAACGTTGCGCACTTACGCGGCTTCCGTGGACGCGAATTCCGAACATCCCATTGCCAAGGCCATCGCCGCTGCTTCGGAAAAGAGGCTGCCCGTCGAAAACTTCAAAGGCATTCCGGGCAAAGGAGCTGGAGGCCGGGTCGAGGGCAAAGACATCAAGGTGGTTAGTCCCGGCTACCTGCACGAACAAAACATTGTACTCACCGACAAACGCGTCGAGCCACTGCAAGCCCAAGGCAAGACGGTCGTATTTGTCCTTGTTGACGGAAAATTGAAAGGAGCGATTGCCTTGGCCGACATTGTGCGACCTGAGGCGAAGCAAGCCATCGCTGCGCTCAAGGCGTTGGACATCCAGTGCATGATGCTCACCGGCGATAACAAAGCGACGGCCAAATGGGTTTCGGACGAGGTCGGGCTGGATGAATACTTCGCCGAAGTCCTGCCCCAGGACAAAGCCGCCAAAGTGAAAGAGGTCCAGTCACGGGGCAAGCGGGTTGCCATGACTGGCGACGGCGTGAACGACGCCCCGGCGCTGGCTCAGGCTGATGTGGGCATCGCGATTGGAGCCGGTTCCGATGTGGCGGTGGAAACCGCTGACGTCATTCTGGTAAGGAGTAATCCGCTGGATGTCGTAGCCATCGTGCAGCTTTCTCGCGCCACGTATCGGAAGATGATTCAGAATCTTGTCTGGGCCACGGGCTACAATGTCGTCGCCATTCCGCTGGCCGCCGGAGTGCTTTATGCGTGGGGAGTATTGCTCACTCCCGCGCTGGGTGCGGTGCTGATGGCCGCGAGCACGGTGATTGTGGCTATCAACGCGCGATTGCTGAGACTTAAAAAAGGTCAGAGTACTGAAAAACGGGAAGAAAACGTTCCAAATAATTCGGCACAACGTAAAACACCGGATCAAAAGCCAGTGCCACCAGTAGCAACAACCAAGAAAGAAACATGACCATGAATGAATCGAAAACCGTGACCAGAGACCCCATCTGCGGCATGCCCGTTGACGAAACCACCGCTCTCCACGCCGAACGCGATGGAAAAACGTACTACTTTTGCAGCGACCAATGCCGGCAAAAGTTCCTGTCCACGCCCGCCGGTGCCAAGCCGGAGGGCAAGTCTGGATGCTGCTGTGGATAAAATGCGCATGTTGTTGGTAAGGTAGAATCCCGACCGGAACCAATATGGCCATTGATCCCATTTGCGGAATGACGGTGGACGAAGCGACGTCGCTCCACGCTGAACGCGGCGGAAAGACGTTTTACTTTTGCAGCGAGCACTGCCAGAAAACGTTTCTGTCAACGCCCGCCACCACAAAATACGAAGAGAAGAAGGAGGAGAAGCTGCAGGGCAAAACCATTTACACCTGTCCGATGCACCCGGAGATCGAGCAGGATCATCCCGGCGATTGCCCCATGTGCGGCATGGCCCTCGAACCAAAGACGGGGACTGCGAGCCCAGGAGAAGGTGAGAACACCGAACTGCGCGACATGACGCGGCGCTTCTGGATCGGTGCCGCACTGACGTTGCCGGTATTCGTCCTTGCGATGGCACACCTGATCCCCGCGATTGGTCGCGATGCCTGGGTGATGAGCGATGCTTCACGTTGGCTACAATTTGCGCTGACCACGCCCGTAGTTTACTGGGCGGGCTGGCCGTTCTTCCAGCGCGGCTGGCGCTCCATCATGACGCTTCACCTGAACATGTTCACGCTGATTGCTATCGGCGTGGGTGCGGCATTCGTCTTCAGTGCGGTAGCGATACTGGCGCCCGGCCTGTTCCCAACCACGATGCAGCATGAGGGTAAGGTCGGCATTTATTTTGAGGCCGCCGCGATGGTCACGGTTCTGGTCCTTCTTGGCCAAGTGCTCGAACTCCGCGCCCGCAGCCGCACGGGCAGCGCCATCAAAGCGTTGCTCAACCTCGCTCCACCCACCGCGCGACAAGTCGCCGACGGTGGCGATCATGAAGTCCCGCTCGACCAGGTGAAAGTCGGTGATTGGTTACGCGTGGTGCCCGGTGACAAGGTACCCGTGGATGGCGCATTGGTTGAAGGTCACTCCAGCGTGGAAGAATCCATGATCACCGGCGAACCGCTCCCGGTGGAAAAAACTATCGGCGATAAAGTCACGGCCGGCACCGTCAACGGCACGGGCAGTTTCGTCATGCGGGCCGAACGGGTCGGCAACGACACATTGCTCGGGCAGATCGTGAAGATGGTGGCCGAAGCCCAGCGCAGCCGCGCGCCCATTCAGGGTCTCGCCGACAAGGTCGCGGCCATTTTCGTCCCGGTGGTGCTGGCGGTTTCGGTGGTTACCTTCGTTGTCTGGATGTCGCTGGGTCCGGAGCCAAAACTCGCGCACGCCATCGTCAACGCCGTCGCGGTGCTCATCATTGCCTGCCCGTGCGCCCTCGGTCTGGCTACGCCCATGTCCATCATGGTCGGCGTCGGACGCGGCGCACAGGCAGGCGTGCTCGTGAAGAACGCCGAGGCGCTCGAACGCTTGGAAAAAGTCACCACGCTCGTCGTGGACAAGACGGGCACGCTCACCGAGGGCAAACCCAAGCTCGTGGATGTGCTGCCCGCCGACGGTTTCGACGCGAAGGAATTTCTGCGTCTCGCCGCCTCATTGGAGCAGAACAGCGAACACCCGCTCGCCGCTGCGATTGTGCAGGCTGCCAAAGAGGAGAGCCTCCTGCTCGCTGACGTGAAAGACTTTCGTTCTGTGACAGCGGGCGGTGTCGTGGGAAATGTCGCTGGTCGGCATGTGATGGTTGGAAAACCCGACTTCCTGCGAAACGAAAAGATCATTGGCTTGGAGCCGCTCGCAGCCTCGGCGGTAAAACTTCAGGAAGAAGGCAAGACCGCGATGTTCGTCGCCGTGGATGGAAAGCCTGCTGGCATTCTCGCTGTGGCTGACCCGATAAAATCCACCTCTGCGGAAGCCATCAAAGAACTTCACACGCTCGGTTTGAAACTCGTCATGCTCACCGGCGACAACCGTCGTACGGCTGACGCAGTGGCGAAGCAACTCGGCCTGGATGCGGTGGAAGCGGAGGTCGAACCCGCCGGAAAAGTCGCCCACATCAAGAAGTTGCGCGAGGAAGGCAAACACGTTGTAATGGCCGGCGACGGCATCAACGACGCGCCCGCGCTAAGCGAAGCAGAAGTCGGCATCGCGATGGGCACCGGCACCGACGTGGCGATGCAAAGTGCCGGCATCACCCTCGTGAAAGGTGACCTCCGTGGCATTGCCCAAGCCATCCGCCTCAGTCGCGCCACGATGAGCAACATCCGGCAGAATCTCGTCTTCGCCTTTCTCTACAATGCGCTGGGGATTCCGGTGGCGGCGGGTGTGCTTTACCCGTTCTTCGGTTGGCTGCTCAGCCCGATCATCGCCGGCGCTGCGATGAGCTTGAGTTCCGTCTCTGTGATCAGCAACGCCTTGCGGCTGCGAAAAATGAGACTGTGATTTATGAAAGATTTGAAAACAAAAACTCTCACTCTTGAATTGCTCCACAAGATGGACGCCTATTGGCGCGCTGCCAACTATCTGTCGGTCGGCCAGATTTACCTCTACGACAATCCGCTGCTGAAGCGTCCACTGAAACTCTCGGACGTGAATCCGCTTGTGGTCCGACACTGGGGCACGACGCCGGGACAGGATTTCATTTATGCGCATTTGAACCGGGCCATGGTGATCGGTAAAAACCACGTCAATATCCACCGACAAACGTGTCATGTCTTCGACGAAGAGATTGATGGCCATTCCGCCTTTCATGGCAAAGGTTGGCGTTTGAAGCACCACCGGCATCGCTTCGAGAAGATGCCGAACTGTTTCTATATGGATCATTTCCATTACACTGTTAGGATCAGGATCGTTCCGTCTTTAAGCCGGGCGGTCCAGCGACTATGGCCGAACTGTTCCCCTGTGGCTTTTAGCGCGGCCTCGGCCCACGGTAGCATGAGTTTAGTAGCCCAAAGCACGCAAAGTCTGGCTTTTTTCGCTCGCAGGGAAAGCTTGAGTAGCGTTGCCAAAATATCCGGACGTAGCGAGCGGGCACCCTCCAGAATGTTGGGAGCTTCCTCGATTCCCTGATGGATTCCAACTTCACTCAACAATTCGATCACAGCTCTTTCGCATTCTGACACCAGAATTCCACCGGGAGTTTCCGGTAGGGGTTGGATTCCGAAATCCTTGGGCAGCGTTGAGTCAAACAGATTGAGCGCCGTATATTGAGCGCGAAACCGTTGAGTGAACCACCCGGGCATCCTGGCTTTGATATCCCCCACAACCATAAGCGTTTATGCGCAGGAAGATTGAGGCGGACACCGCGCCAAGCCAAAGCCGTTTTTCCGCCGATGTGAAGGCCGGGTATTCGGCGGGCTAGAAACCGGAAACAGTCTTGCTCCCGCAAGATGTCATTGGGGAACTTAAACACTCCCCGTCCCAATCGCGATAGCCATCCGGATTTCAAGTAGTGATCGTCGAGTGCCGACGACACGCCCAGTGCGGCCAAATCCAGCTGGTCCAACGGATTTCCTCGTGGGACCGCCGTTTGCAGATGCATGATTAGATTAGGATGCTTTGATAAAGCAGTGTTTTAACTGTAGCGCCGGAATCAAGCAGAGATAAGGTCTTTGCGGTTCGTAAGCGTGAGGCGCTCATGGGTCATTTTGGGATGGATGAGCCCGGATAGCAAAAGATGCTGGGCGCATTACGATAATGGCAGAGGGAAATGGCGCAGAGTTTTTTCCGTCGCCGAATTTGAGCCGCCCGCGTAGGAACCGGATTTCGTGCTTCATGGAGAATCGGTGCCACCAGGCCGTGTCCGTGCGCGACGGGACGAGGCAAACCACCGTTGCTCCTTCATGCATTGCCGCGCCATGGGCCTTGGCCATCCAGCTTGCGATTGCGTCGCCATACGGCGGATTCATGAAAACAACCTCATCGCTCCAGGACTTGAGCAGGCCATTGTCTTCACGCGTGTAATGTTTTTGGCACTTTGCATTGGTGTGCGTCGAACAGGGATCAAGCGTGAAGCCAAACTCTTTGTCGAGAGCATCAAATAGCCATTTTGGGGTTGGCCACTCTGGAGTTTGTGAGGAAAAATGAACTCCTAAGCGCAGCGCACCAGGCTCGTTACCCGCACCCCTTCGGGGACTTGTGCCACAACACTCTGGATGGCCGGTGATCATTGTCGAATTGAAGCGTTAGCGTGGGACCGCGTTGGCATGGCCTGCACATCATGGGCAGCAGGCTCAACAATCCTACAAAACCAGGACGTTGGCTTAGGTAAAATTCCCCTCGCCCTGATCCCGGTTGGTGCGGCTGCAGAACGAGTGAATGCCATCGCATCGGATTGGTGGGTGAAAGGCATGTTGGTGGAGTGAGTGACGGCTTATGAAGATTTCGGCACCTGGGAATCCTCCTCGCGGAGTTCCCGTTGAGCCTCGGCAATACGTTTCAACAGAGAGACCAACACCGTATGTGTCCGGCTGGGGGAAGCCTTTCGTGTCAACGCGGTAATGATATTCTCTGCTTCCTGAAGTGCGACCGCGACCTTTTCACCGGAATGTTCCCTTTCCCAGCGCTCCATTTCTCCGGCAACCTGCAAAGTGCGTTTCAGGTCCGTGTCCTTCACCAATCCGCCAAGCACACCGGCGAAGACTTCCGCGACCCAGGCGGCATGCTGGCTATCGAGATCAGCCGTCAATCGCCAGAGGTTGACCACATGGTGCATGTTGTAAAGGGACCAGAGGAATTGCCGGAGTTGCATCCCGACGCCGGTGTCCGGTCCATCCTTGATGGTAATGGCAATACCGGCCAGAGCTCGATCCACGCTTTGTTTTTCGGCTCGTTCCTGCGCCAATTCCTCCTCGGTAAGAAACGCATGCATTTTCAAGATTTGGTCCACCATGAAAGTAACGGTTTGCCGATTGGCGTTGCGGAAATTCGCCTTATAGGTGGTATTCTCCATACCCGCATCGGCACAGAAATGAGCCCCATCAACCCGAATTGAAGCCTTTCCGTTTGTGAATGTGTTTTCCGAGGACTTGGCGAAACCCTTGCCGGCCAGCAATTCGACAAACCACTTTTCGGTCGCGAGAGATTTCTGGGTGATTACAGGGTCCATAATTCATTTATCTCATGGATTGAATGCGCTATGCAAATGGCACGGCAGCAGCTCATCAGGAGCTTTCCAGCAGACCTGCCGTAACTCGACATAATGCGCGTTTGCATGGTGCTGAGAATACCCTGGGCGCCGCGAAGCGGTTAGCGAGCAGTGGGCGGATGGCGACCGTTTTCTGCGGGATTCTGGATGAGTAGCCCCAACGAGTCGGCGTTTGCGTTTAACAACAGGACAGAGCCGATCTGAGATTAAAGGGTGAGGGTTGTTTGTTAGGCACAATCCTCAAAAGCCGTGTAACCTTCAGAATAACCTCGCGGTTAGGTTGTGACCGTTTCAACTTCCAACGGTTCCCCTTTGACCACGCGTTCCGCCAGACTCCAGAGGCCCTTGTTGACACTGACTTTGGAGTCAATGCCGCTGAGCCTGCGTATGGAGCGGAGCTTCCCGCGCCGGTCCTTGTGCCAATCGGATACGCCTCCCTGGATCAGGTTCTGCTGTACGCGATTGAGGGTCCGCCACAAGTCGGTCCCTTCGTCCTCCGGGCGATGCGCCTTCAGGAGCGTTTCCGCATCCACCGGCGCTTCCTGCACCTGTGGATACCGAAGTGCCAAGGCTGACCGCGCAAAGAGGAGCGATTCCCTCGTTTCCAGTGTCCGCGCGTGCAATTGCCCGACCAGTTCTCCAACCTTGGGCATATAGTCGAGCACCCGCAGACTCGCCCCGATCACTTCATCGGGTTCCAATCCCGCATGACGGAATCGGATGGTTTCGAAGCTCCCCTCTGACAGGACAAGCCCATTGCTGCACACCCGGCGATAAATCCCGGCATGCAACTGGTAGGCGCAACCCGCATCGTGCGAGTTGAGCAGGACGAGTTCCACGTTCCACTCATCCAGCGTCTCCATCTGCTCGGCGCGGCGGAACCGAAGCTGATGCTTCTGGAACCCGCGCCGGGCTTCGGTGCGAATGCGCTGTTCTTCCACCTGGACCGGGACCCAATTGAGATCCTTCAGCCCGGTGATGATTCGTGCCGTGGGCACGAACGTGTAGCGTCGACTGACGCCCAGCATCGGGCCGGAAGCAAAGATGCTTGGGGCCTGAACGCGGAGCATGTCTTCCGTCAAGGCCAGTGCCTTGAAGTTGGTTGTATCATGGTTCATACGCTGTTCTTTCGGCTGTGCCGCCGACCGGATCGATTCCGGTCAGGCATTTTGGATCCACTTTCCAACCG
Organism: Verrucomicrobiia bacterium; assembly: GCA_963664225.1. Classification (GTDB taxonomy): domain Bacteria; phylum Verrucomicrobiota; class Verrucomicrobiia; order Limisphaerales; family UBA1319. The sequence continues at coordinate 2,837,117 of OY760937.1, read as the reverse complement.
GGCGCCATGCGGCACGAGCTTGGATCCGGGTGGAAATAACCTCTGCGATGTGTTGGCCTGCAAATGACCAAACGCCCAGAGGAAATCGAAGACCATGTGGCGGCAGAGACCAGATCGTTGAGCGCGTGAACCTGTTCAACCCTTTCTGAAGAAAACCATCCTGGTCCCTCAAGAATCTCCCAATTCGCTGTGGCTAGTCAACAGGCCGACGAGGATACTGCAGGGCAACTCTTTTCAACCGGAATCGGAAATCCGCATGGAATAAAGTCAATGAATTCAGGCCTCTCCACACGGCCAGCCATCGGCGATGCCGAATGCGGCTGGTGCCGTTGCTTTGGGTTTTCAAACGTGGTATGGATCGAAATGCATCCCGATGCCCATGGCCGGGCATCACATTATGCAAGGACAAACACATGGAATCCATGTCAACAAACGTATCAGCCATGAAAACCAAGACAAAACCCGTCCACGAAGTGCGCTTGGGCGCTATCAAGGCGGCAGTATGGAGAAATGAAACCGAAAACGGAGTTCGTTTCAACGTCACCTTTTGCCGCCTCTACAAGGACGGTGATCAGTGGCAATCCACCGACAGCTTCGGTCGCGATGACCTGTTGCAGGTGGCCAAGGTAGCGGATCAAGCCCATTCCTGGATCTTTAACCAGACCCAGGAGAGTGAGACCCAGCCTGCCCCGGCCCCCGCTGTGTAACCGCGACTGATTCGGTAAGAGGTTCTTCCTGTAAGGTTCGAGGCTTTTGAGAATTGTGCCTATAAACAATTCTCCACCATTTTTACCGTTTCCATTCGCGCGAGCCTGATCATGCCAGCCGACGCTTCGCTGATCCCAATCCTGTTTGATGAAACCCATGGCCAAGCGCATTGGGACCAGACGGGCTTCACCTCGCGCCAACGGCACACCAACTTCGCTGGCATGACCGCACTGTTCGAGCGCCTGGGCGGGATTTGCACCAGCCAGAATCACAAACCGATGGACCTCTCCCGCGCCCGCCTGCTGGTTATCCCACCACCGACCGGCAAATACGACCCGGACGGCGAATGCTGGCGGCAGGACCCCGCGTCATTGCTCACTTCCGATGAAATTTGCCGAATTCTGGAGTGTCTCCGCCAGGGTGGCCGTCTGCTGGCCTTCGCCTACCGTTTCGGGGATTCATTCACCCAGACCAACCTGGGGCAACTGTTCGCGCCTCTGGGCTGCCTGCTCAACGATGACGCGATTATCGATCTAAAGCGGGTGCGCACGACTCATCCGCTGCAATCCCTCTTTACAACCGAGCACGAGCTGATTCCTCTGTCCTGGGCCGCCAGTGGGATTGACAGCGTTACCTGGCGCCACATGGCGACCTTTACTGTGATTCCCGGCGCTGACGCGCAGGCGCTGGTCTATTCGCCCGGGGGAAATTGCGTGAGTTATAACCGCACTCTTCGGGAGATTTCGTTGTATTCGTTGCCTATTGCCGTCGCCGGACGGCATGGCCGGGGCCGATATGTTCTCTTTGGAGGACCGCACGCTTTTGAAACCGCGGCCTTTGGCCTGCTGCACCATGGCCGGAACACTCGATTCCTTGAAAATATATTTCGGTGGTTGCTCTCGGAAGCGCCTTTGTATGAAGGCGGAGCCATGGGTGACATCAAGGCGGAACAGGAACGGCTCAAGCGAAGTGCCGACCAAAACTGGCATGATTTCTGTCAGGTCAGGGGTGATGGACACGGCGAAGCCATCGTGGCCGTCGTCGAACGGTTGCTCCAGGAAACTGGCACGCTCAAGGCTCTCGACAAGGCCCGCTTTGCGGTGTGATATCTAACATATAAAAACATTCCACTATCTATTTGCATATATTGCGTATTAGAACGATATGTAATGTGTTCATTGCAATTGCGCGGCTTCGGCTGCGGGTCTCCTTCGAAAACGGCGAATGATCAACCGTGCCTCGAATGGGGGTGTGATTGGGTCACATCCTTTTAGTTCCCGCAGTGGGTTGCCCGCAGCAACGCTCGCGTGCCATGTATTCCGTGCCATATTCCGCCCTGAGCGGAGCCACCCCACTCCGCTTCACCCGCAATCTATCCGCCGCTCTCGAACCGAAGACCCGCGTCGCGGTTTTTGGCAGCTTCATGGGCGGCTACCATGTTCTTCGGGAACTGCTCTTTGGCACCATTGCCAGCCGAGTGGTCGTCGTGGGGGTTGCCACCGACGACCCGACGCAGACGTTTACCCACGCCGATGTGCGGTTGTGGAAATACCCGCACACGCATGACGATGAACTGTTGGTGCCGCGATTCGCGCAAGAGCATGGCCTGCCGGTATTCACAGGCCGCGTGAAAGCGCCGGAGTTCCAGGAGATGTTCTTCAAAGAATGGCGTCCGGAACTTTGCCTGATGGCGACCTTCGGCCAAAAGATTCCGACCGCAGTCATTGGTTACCCGGAACTTGGTTTCTTCAACTTCCACCATAGCGGCGACATCTGGCCATCGTATCCCGGCCCCGACCCCATCGCTGCCATGGTGCGGGATGGGCGAAAGCACCTGGTGCTGACCATTCACAAAGTCACGGACGTGATTGATGGCGGTGAGTTCATCGCCCACTCGCATCCGGTTGCGATTCCCGAAGGCATCAACGCCGTAGGGATGCATCGGATCACCTGGCCGCAAATGGGGCCGTTCATCCGCCGTGAAGTCGGTGCCATGTTCGATAATGCCGACTGCGAGTCGGTCAGCGATCCGCTCTTGTTACAGGAAGCGGCGTTGCCATATCGCACCGCAAGCCAGCAAGAATGGGCAGGGCGAATTGCTGCTTGATTGGCCGCGGCTGAACCGACGACTTAACATTACCGGCCCCTTGTGCGAAATGCGGAGGTTCCCTTCCCGCCTGATGACCACCTTTCTGAATTCGGGCGGAGTGCATACGCATATGAATAGCCGTTCGATTTTAAGCTAGTTTTCTATTCCTGATCCATTGCCCGGAACCTCAATTCGAGGATGGGGTCGAACGAGTTAAGGAAGGAAGTTGGACGCACGATGGGACAATGGTCAACGCAGAAAACTGAGACACTGCCGAGTCACGGCGTGAACCGCGACAGCGGATCTGCCAGCGCCCACGACGGCTGGCTCCGGCGACTGGTTGTTCGTCCGGGGGTGTTTCATTGCGCTTTCCCCTGCACAGTGGCATTTGTGTTACCCGGCAAGCGCTCCGGATGCTGCTGCCAAAAACGCATCTTGGTGTCGTAGGCCGCCACCCTTGTCTCTGCTGCACACCGATAAGCTGGAATCTCAGGGAAATACGACGAAAACCAGACATCGAAAGGACCGTCATTTGTGCCAGAAAACTCATCCACTTCCCGCCGACCGGCAACAACAAACAACCGTAGCCTGCCCGCCTGGAAATCCTGTCTGGCGACTGTCACCCCTTCATATTGGGCGAGGTTCTTGACCTGCAACTTCCAGGCGAAATTGTCTGATAGCGCCCGAGCCAAAAAGCCCAGCGAGATGCACAGAGCGACCGCAAGAACGGCTGTCACAATTCTCAAGAGCTTCGGATTATTCATGACTCGTGTTCTTGGCCGAACGATGAAGATCAGCGACCGCCACTGGAAACGGGCGATGGCTGCCATTCCAATACCTGAAAAATCCCACGTGATGAAACCAAAACGCGGGGCGGCGGTTCGCGTGCATCGTTTTGTTCGTTTCTCCTTTCACAGCTCTTCTGGACTTTTCCCAAAGAACTCCAAATGACTGCACTGGCAGCACTGAAGAGCATAGCCCTCGATGAAAAGCTTTGTATCTTGTGCCCGCCATGCCATGTCCATGCCACTGGAAACCGTCGCTCCCGCAAAGCGAGCAAACCACCTGCTTGCCGCTAATCTGAAACTGACGCGGGAGGAGTGTCTCCTCCATCGCGGCTTTAACCCCGCGCTTGATTGCTGTGATGGTGTTTTTCATAAAAATGGGTTCATCCGGCGAGTTTGTTCCTGATGTCATAGTTCACCGTGTATCAGACACCTGGAATGGCCCGGAAGAAAGCGGCTCATGCGTAAAGGGTTGTAACTGTAAAGCTCCGACCTTGCTAAGGGCTAAGCCGCTCTGTGCGAGGCTATTCCAAGTGCTTTGGGGCGACAGTCCACTTGATGTTCTGCCTTAAATATGCACTTTCAGGACTTCTGCCTCTAAGCACTTTATAAAACGTGAATTAGCATCCTGGGAACAAACTTCCCAGATGAACCCGAATCCTGTGAGACAAGGCCCCCAGGGCACTTGGGCGGAATTGGTGTTGCTGAGATTGGATACGCGAGGTGGAGCATCGGTTTGCACGGGTCGATGATCTATTCGCTGATGTTCTTCCCGCCGTTTTAGTGCCCGGGATTTCAGCCAGAAGTAATCTGTCACAACCAGGCCAATCGAAAGGACCGCAACGCCAATGATCATGAGTCGGCTCTTACGCATCATTTTGCGATCCTGCTCGGCCTCCTTAGCGGCGCGTTCTGCGCGCAAGGCGGCAACTTGCGGTGACTTCCAACGGCTCATGGTTTTTTACACGTTGAGTTGCGATCTACCCAAACCACTTTGGTCACGAACGGCTTTGCGAAGAATGGCGAATGATAGTAAACTGTCACACGCCCCCCTCCTTGGGTTTGGTGCTCGACACAAACCTCCATTCGCGCGGGCCTCTGCCGTGTGGGTATTTAAGCGACAAGGCACGCTTGTCATAATTGATGGTTTGGATAACGGCGGTAGCTTCACGAGCACGCGGCGAACAGGCCTCGGCGTTCTGCACTGTCAGGAACGCAGCCATCAACACAACAACGGTACCGACTTTAGGAATTTTGGATTGCCTCATCATCTCCATATTTAAGTGTTTCGAGGTTGACGGCGGTTCGATGTCTTACTCGTCGCAAATGCACGCGTATTCTGCGCGCTTGCACTTACCGCAGATCGCTGCGTTATACTTGACGCGAAAATTCTGCGGCTTGGCGTCCGGCTTGGATCGGAGTTGGACCACGACGTTGTAATCATTGCCTTCGGGCAGGGGCGTCTTGGAAACCAGCACGTCGCCTTTCTTTTCAAACTCGATTTTTACCTTGCCGCTTTTCGCTTCGGCAATCGCCGTCACAACCTGCTCGCCGGGCGCTACGGGCTTCAGGTCTTTGTCGTAAAACGTGATGGTCACGGTCTTGTCTTTTTCGACGAAGAATTCGGCGCGGGGACTTTCGTTCTCCAAGAGCCGTCCACCCTTTGGTCCGGGAGTGAATTTTTCGGCGTGAGCGAGGCTGATTCCGAAGACCAGCGCGGCCACGGCCATGATGCGAGTTAGTGTTTTCATCGTTTTACCTTTCGTTTGGTTGTTTCGTTTCTTGTTTTCTCTCGACCCATTCGTAAAGCGTCGGCAGCAGCACGAGGGTCAGGAAAGTGGAACTTAGAATGCCGCCGATGACGACGGTCGCCAATGGACGCTGAACTTCCGCTCCCGCACCGTGCGCCAGAGCCATCGGCACGAAACCGAAGCTGGCGACTAGCGCCGTCATCAGCACCGGACGCAAACGCGTCAGCGAGCCTTCAAAAACGGAGTCCGCCACGCCTTTACCTTCTTCGCGTAGTTGGTTGAAATAACTGATCATCACGAGGCCGTTGAGGACGGCGACGCCGCTCAACGCAATGAAGCCGACGCCCGCCGAAATGCTGAAGGGCAGACCGCGCAACGCGAGGGCGAACACTCCGCCCGTGACGGCGAGTGGAATGCCGGAATAAATGAGCAACGCCTGGCGGAGACTGCCGAAGGCGGCAAAGAGCAGCAGAAAAATTAGAATCAGAGCGACCGGGACAACAATCATGAGCCGCGCCCGCGCTTGCTGGAGATTCTTGAACTGCCCGCCAAATTCGACGTAGTAACCTTCCGGCAATTTCACCTGCTGGATTTTCTCCTGCGCCTCCTTCACGAAGCTCTCCACGTCGCGACCACGCAGATTCAAAACAATCGCCAGTCGCCGCTGGCCGGATTCGCGATTGATGGTGTTCACCTGTTCGCCCATTTTGAAATCGGCAAGCTGCCCCAACGTGACGAGGCTGCCGTCCCTTCCGTCAACCGGGAGATACTTCAAGCCCTCAATCTTCGTCCGCGACGCTTCGGGCATCCGAACCACAATGTCGAAACGCCGGTTGCCCTCGACAATCGTGCCGACGGTCTTACCACCGAGTCCCGTGGCAATGGCATTATTAACTTCCGCCGCGCGGAAATTGAACTTTCCAAGATTCGTCCGGTTCAGCGTGATTTCCAGAGCAGGCGCTTTGCCGAGTGCGTCGAAGTCCACGTCCGCCGCTCCGCGAATGTTGGCGAGGATGTCACGGATTTCCTTGGCGCCCTTTTCGAGGATGTCGTAATCCGGCCCAAAGACCTTCACGGCGATGTCGGCGCGCGTGCCTTCGAGCAGTTCGTTGAATCGCATTTCAATCGGCTGCAAAAACAACGCAGCCTGCCCCGGAACTTTCCTGCTGATCACCTCACTCATCAAGTTGGCCAATTCTGGTTTGGTGATGGTGTGACCATTGACCTTGCGCCACTTCTCCTGCCGAGAAAAGAACACATAAGTATCGGCCACGTTGACACTCATCGGGTCGGTCGCCACTTCTGCCGTGCCAATGCGCGAATAAGTGCGGGCGACTTCCGGGAAATCTGACAGCAAGACACGCTCGGTTTTCTCCTGCATGTCAATGGCGGCATCCAATCCAATGCTGGTGGTGCGGACCATTTGAATCAGGAACGTCCCTTCATCCAGTTGGGGCACAAATTCAGCGCCGAGCCGGGAGAAAACGAAAACCGAAAGCGCAAATAATCCCACCGCGCCTGACAGCGTGAACCAGCGGAAACGCCGCGCACCGTGCAGGACGGGAGCATAGATTTTCTTCGCCACACGAATCGCCCAGTTGTCACCTTCCTTAACGTCGCCGCACAAAATGAACGAGCAGAGCGCGGGCATCAAGGTGAGCGACAGCACAAGCGCGCCGCCTAAAGCGAACATCACGGTCAAGGCCATCGGATGAAACATTTTCCCTTCAACGCCGGTCAGCGCCATAATGGGAAGATAGACAATGGTGATAATTGCCACGCCGAAAAACATCGGTGAGCCGACTTGTTTCGATGCGCTCAAGACCACGTGAAGCCGCTCTTCGCGAGTCAAACGACGACCGAGATGATGCTGTTTCTCGGCGAGTTGGCGGACGATGTTTTCGACGATGACGACCGCGCCATCAATGATGAGTCCGAAATCAATTGCGCCCAGACTCATGAGATTCCCCGAAACACCGCCCTGCACCATGCCGGTCAGGGCAAAGAGCATCGCCAGCGGGATTGCGGCGGCCACGATGAGAGCCGCGCGAACGTTTCCCAACAACAGCAACAGAACCACGACGACCAGAACCGCACCCTCAAAGAGATTCTTTTTCACCGTGCTGATGGTGCGGTTGACGAGATCGCTGCGGTCGTAAGTGGTGCGAATCTCCACTCCTTCGGGTAATTTATTTTGAATCTCCTTGATACGCGCGTCCACGCTTCGGGCAATAAGACGGCTGTTGCCGCCAGCCAGCATGAGCGTAATGCCCGACACGGTTTCTTCACCGTTCTCCAGTGAAGCACCCGTGCGAACTTTCGAGCCGATTCCGACTTCCGCCACGTCCTTGACCTTGATGGGGTCTTTGGCGAAACCGAACTTAATCGGCAGGTTCGCGATTTCATCCGTCGTTTGCACCCGGCTGATGCCGCGAATGGAAATCTGTTCCCCGGCTTGTTGAATCACGCCGCCGCCCGCGTTCTCCACGTTCTGGCTGATGACCGCTGCCAATTCGTCGAAGCCGATTCCAGCACTCATCATTTTTTGCGGATCGGGCTGGACGACGATTTGTTTTTCGTAGCCTCCCGAAGGACTGATTTCCGCAACGCCTGGGACGCTGCGCAGAAGCGGTTTGATGGTCCAATCCTGAATCAATTTAAGTTGAAGCAGCTGCTCGTAGCGCGTGGCGGGTTTATTCGTTGCGCCTGGCTTGTAATCAACGACGTAGTGATAAATCTCGCCAAGGCCGGTCGTAATCGGCCCGAGCCTGGGCTGGACGCGGGGCGGCAAGGCTTCCAGCGTGTTTTGCAGCCGCTCGTTGACCAGTTGGCGGGCGCGATAAATGTCGGTGCCATCCTCGAACACCAGCGTCACTTGCGACAGACCGAACTTTGAAATGGAGCGCAATTCGACGAGGTTTTGCACCCCGGCCATTTCAGTTTCGATGGGAAAGGTGACGAGCTTTTCAATTTCCTCCGGCGCAAGCGCCGCCACTTCGGTATTGATTTGCACCTGGACATTGGTGATGTCGGGCACGGCATCAATCGGTAGACGCAGCATGGACCAGACGCCGACGCCAATCAGCCCAAACGTCGCCATCAAAACGAACACGCGCTGGCGAAGGGACAATTCGAGAATGCGGTTAATCATTTTTGTTCTCGTTTAATCCGCACAGGCCGCGCCGCCTTTTACGAACCGCAGTTCCGTCAACCAGAGGGTTTGCACCGGCTTGACTGCAACTTTGTCGCCGGAATAAAGGCCGTCCATGATCTCAACAAAATCACCGGAGTCAGCGCCGACTTTTACCGCTGTGCGCGTCAGGTGGTCGCCGTTCACCGCATAAACAAAATCTCCCTCCGCAGCCCGCAGCAGCGCGGAACGGGGAATCACAGTGACGTTTTCCTCTTTGGCGGCGCTGAATGTTGCCGTGAGAGAAATTCCGCGGGCATATTCTTTTTCCGTTCCTGGAATCTCGACAATTAGCTCCACCTGTCCGCTCGCCAATTGGACTTGTTCATCTACGCGAATCAGTTTGCCGTCGGTGGAATTGCCGTCCTTGGTCGCCAAAGACACGGATTGGCCGGGCTGCAAGAGCTTTGCTTGCTCCCGACTGATGAGGCCAATGGCTTGAACCGAACTGGATGCGGTCTGATAAACCTGAACTTCGGTTATGACCTGGCCTGCCAGTTTGCGTTCGCTCACTTCGGCAATTTCCAATCCAATGAATCGCCGCGTTTCTTCCGACAGCGACAAGCCTTTGCCTTCCTTGAAAGTCGGCAAACCTTTTCCTGTCGTCTCGCTCACCTCTTTCTTTGATGCCTCGTGTCCGCAGCCGATCAGCGCCAAACACAACGGCACAAGTAGAATGGTGGTTCTCATTTCTGTTCCTCTTTCGTCGTGGTGCTCGACAGCGGCAGGGTCAGGCCGGTGAGCAATTCAAGATTCTGCGCCGCTTCAAGGGCTTCCTTTTTCGTGTCGAGCAAGCTCTCGACTGCTTCCAGATATTGCTTCTGCAACTCGACATAGACGCTGATCTGCACTGCGCCGAGCCGATAATGGCGGTCGGCTAATTCAGCAGCCTCGCGGAAGTGTTCCACGGAATCCGGTCGCCACGATGCCATCTGGCGCAGCTTCGTTTCGTAAGTCAGCGCGGCCTCAATCACCTTTCGTTCGACTTCGCGCGCGGTGACGTTCAGCGAAACCTCGGCCTGCATCTGCCGCGCCATCGCCGTTTGGATGTTTCCCTTGTTGCGATTCCACAGCGGCAGCGGGAGTGAAACGCCCACGCCGATGATGCGCTCATGGTCGCCCGCGTTTTCTTCCGAAATCGTCGGCCCAAGCGAGATGGCCGGGTAACGCTCGTTCTTTGCGAGGTCAACGCGGAAGCCTTGTTGTGCGAGTTCGATTGCGCGGAGGCGCAGTTCAAAGTTATTGGTGTGCGCGAGGGCCGTGAGTGTTTCCAGGCTCTCCGCCGGACGAAATGCCAGATGCGTCTGACTCACTGCAAGTCGCGTGTCCGGTGCGACGCCGCGCAGTTGATTCATTTCGAGCAATGCCGATTGCGTGGCGAGCGTTGCGTCGCTCGCCTTGCGTTGCATCGTCAGTTCGGTGGCCTCGATGACGCGCGTTTCGAGCAGTGGCGTCAGTCCGGCGGGATCGCGTTGCACCAGCACTTCGCGCAATGCCTTGAACCGCTCGGCCACTTCGCGTGTGGCTGCCGCCTTTTCCTGTGCGGCGAATAATCCATAGGCCAACGCCCGCACCCGCCCGGCGAGCGCGACCTTGAATCGCGCGTAACCAAGCTCGGCAAGTTCAATATCGCGGTTGGCGATAGCCTTGCGCAGTCCAAGTCGCCCCGGCCACTCGAACGGCTGCAAGACCGACACCGACCACGCGACTCCTTCGGCATTCACGCCGCCGCCCCGGATGGTCTTGTTGCCGACGCCGCCGCTTAATTCAGGATTGGCGAGCAACCCGGCAGTCTTGCGTCCGCCTTTCGCAGCGGCGATTTCGGCCTCGTAGAATTTGAGTTCAGGATTCCGCTCCAGCGTTTCCGCGACCAAGGCGTCCAGTGTCGCGGCATTTGTGGCCGTTACCGCCATCGGAACGTTATTCGTTTCCGCTCCATGCGCCGCGCCACCAAGCACGGCTATCAAAATCAGACTGCCAAGACACATTCGCTTCATAAAAATCACAACTAACCAAACCAAACAGGGAATCAAACCTTCGTAGCGGGCGGGCACACCGCTTCCGTCAGAGAACGTCCCGCGAGGGACGGTTTATGAAACGAACGAAGGAGCGCGCGGCGATAGCGCGGCGCGACGGGAGAATTGCCAACTTGTGAGAAGTTCAGGCAGGGAGGAATGCACTTCGACCGAACGGGTTTGAGGAAGCGGAGCTTGCAATTCCACAAGTGACTGGACGAGCACAAGGTCAACCGGATGCAGGACGGGAACAGCGGTTTGTTCCGAGATAATGCCGCCGGACTTGATCCAACTGCACACGCAATGATCGGCGGATGCGGGTTTGTCGCCGCAGTCGTCGGATTGTTCGCTACAACAGAAGAGCGCTGTGGAGCAACCCAGCTTCACGGCCTCGCAACGAATCACGCATGACGCCCACAGCGCCAACACGATCAACGTTACAAATGGCTTCAGCCGATTCACGGGAATAGAATAACCAATAAACCAGAGATGTTCAAACTAATCTTACGAGGGGACGGACTTATGACAACCCGCGCGGTGGCGCGGCTGGACCTCCGTTCCGTAGTCCGTTGCATCATTTTTACGAGAGAAATGCTATTCAAACCCTGATCGGTCTGCTGTCGGCAGGTTGCGATTCTTTAGCGGTGGCTTGCACATTTCAAAGTTCCGTCGTGTGGACGGTGGCTCGCTCATGATTTGTCGGGCCTTACGGATGGTAGCGGCGCTGTGGACGTTGTCACGCCCGCGATGTCAGCCTGAAGGGGCGCGGTTGAGCGAAACTGCTGTCGCGCCAAATCCATCAACGCTCGCAGGTGCAGGTGCATTCAACGCGCTTGCACTCACCACACGTTCCGAGGGCTGGTTTGAAGTGACAATTCACTCGATACACTCGTAGAGCGTCGGAGGTAAACGGATGTTTGTTTGCGAACACGGATGCGCCAGCGCCGGGTCAATTGTGGCCGGTGTTGAATCGGCACACGGAGTTCCGCCACCGGCGAAAAGGTGACAAGAAGTGAAGTCTTCATGCCTCTCCCAACAGTTCGTGGATGGCTTCCAGGAGTGATTGGAGGCTCTCCGATTTGTGGACAATCCTTTCCACACCCAATTCCCGCAAGCGACCCGCCAAGTCCTCCGGCAGCGAGGCGGCATACACAATAATTTTCCCCGAAAAGCCGCTTTCACGAATTCCCTGCAACCACTCTATGCCAGTCATCGAGGGCATGGACTGGTCGGTGATGATCAAATCGTAGGCGGCGGGACGGGACAGGAGTTCCGTGAGCGCATCCAAGCCGTTCGTCGCGCTTTCGACCTTGAATCCCTTGAGGGTCAGCAATCGCGCAATGGACATGGAAGTGAACCGGTCGTCCTCGGCGTGGAGAATGCAGGCTCGCCGCATTGGAACTTGTTCCTGTTGTTTAGCCGCGTTTGTCACAACAGTTGCGAGTTAGGGCGAATGCTCACGACATGACGATATAGCTTGCTGGCGACGCCTCGAATTTTGCCGCGCAGGACGGGCAACAGACGCGGTGCGAAGTGCCAGCATGATGAATCTCAAATACTTCATCGTCAGGGCGGATTTGTTTTGCACAAACCAAGCATCGAACCACCGCCTGCGTGTGAACTTCCAAGTGCGCTCCAAAACCATGATGACGGTGTTTCATGCCCCACCTCTCACTATGAGAATCGAGTTGCAGCCGCCGAATGGGTTGGGGACTTTCTCCGTCTCCGCCGGGTCGCAAAGCCACTCGCCGTCCACCACCAGACGGTATTCGTAGCGGCCCGGCGGCAGCACCAGTTCCTTGACCCAGCGGCCCTCGCCCAAAGGATTCATGGGCGTGGCTTGGGGATGCCAGTCATTGAACGTCCCGGCGATGGACACGGCTTGCGCCTGTTCAGCGTGGAACTCGATCCGTATCTTTTGTGGTTCTCGCCCGCTCTTGTTCTTTTTGGACTTGGTTGTGTTTTTCATAAACTCAAGGTGTGGCTACTGGTGCGTGTCCCGTTCTCCCGTGCGAATCTTCACCGTCTCCTCAATGGGAATCACGAAGATGCGCCCATCGCCGGCGAGGCCGGTGTGCGCTGCTTTCTGGATGGCTTGCACGACGGCTTCCACCAAATCATCGGACACCATGATTTCCAGTTTGGTCTTCACCACCTGGTCGAATGTGCCGTGTTGGGCGAGGAATCCGTTCGCCGTCGAAACAGTGATCGCGGGCAGGTCTTTGATTTGGCGCAAGGCGTGGACGACTTCCTCCAGGCGCGAGGGTTTGATGATGGCTTTGATTTCTTTCATGACTTTTCTTTCGTTGATGGTTTGCGCGAGTTACACCTCCACTTCGGCGGTCTTCTTGCCCTTGAACAGCGTGTAAAGCGCCGGTAAGACGAGCAATGTCAACAATGTGTTGGTGAAGATGCCGCCGATCACCACCGTTGCCAATGGGCGCTGCACTTCGCCGCCCACGCCGACGTTGACCGCCATCGGAATGAAACCCACCGCTGCCACCAGCGCCGTCATCAGCACGGGACGCAGTCGCACCAGACACCCCTCCCGCACGGCCTGCTCCAAGGGCGTGCCGTCATCAAGTTTCTGCTTGATGAACGTCACCAGCACCAAACCGTTGAGGATGGCCACACCGCTCAAGGCAATGAAGCCAATGGCCGAACTGACTGTGAACGGCAGGCCGCGCAGCCACAAGGCCAGCACACCGCCAACCAATCCCAGCGGAATGCCCGACGCCACGATGAGCACTTCGCGCACAGTCTTGAGACTGAAGAAGAGCAACACGAAAATGAGTGCCAGCGCCATCGGCACCACGAACATCAGCTTCCGGTTCGCGCGTTCCATGTTCTCGAACTGCCCGCCCCATTCGATGGTGTAGCCTTCGGGCAGTTTCACCTGCGCGGCAATTTTCGCTCGCCCCTCCGCCACGAAGCTTTTCACGTCGCGCCCGCGCACGTTGCATTGCACCGTGATTCGCCGCTTGCCCCACTCCCGGTTGATGGTGGAGGGGCCTTCCATTTCGGTGATTTTCGCCACTTGATTCAAAGGCAACACCGACCCGGCAGCAGTCGGAATAAGCGTCGCGGCCAGCGCGTCCGGGTCCGTGCGCTGCCGGTCCGGCAAACGCACCACCAGCGGGAAACGCCGCTGTCCTTCGCGCACGTCGCCCACCCGGCGCGAACCGACTGCCTCGACAACGTTTAATACATTGCGCGTCGGCACGCCGTAGCGCGCGATGGCTTGCGGGTCCACCCGCACTTGCAGGAAGGTTTGTCCGGTCAACTGCTCGACGGATGCCTCGCTCGCACCCGGAATCCCGGCCAGCACCGCTTGCACCTCGCCGCCCAACCGCCGCAGTTCCTCCAAATCGTCGCCATAGACTTTGATGCCGATGTCGCCCCGGATGCCGGCGATGAGTTCGTTCAGCCGCATCTCGATAGGCTGGCTGAAGGCGGGTTTCATGCCCGGCACCTGGTTCAACACGTCGCGCATCTTCTCGGTCAACTCCGGTTGGGTGCGCGCCTTCTTCCATTGTTCGCGCGGTTTCAGCGCCAGAAAAAAGTCGGCCAGTTCCACCCCCATTGGGTCGGTCGCCACTTCCGCCGTGCCCAGCCGCGTCCAGATGTGTTCGATCTCGTCTGGAAACTCCTTCATCAGCATTTGCTCAATCCGGTCATTTTGCGCGACCGACTCGTCCACCGAAATGCCCGCCAGCCGCACGGTCGTTCCCACAATCGCGCCCTCGCCCAACTTCGGGAGGAACTCCCCGCCCATGCGCGCGGCAATCAGCATCGCCCCAATGAACAGCGCCACCGCAACCAACACGGTGAGCTTGCGAAACCGCAGCGCTAGGCCCAGTGCCGGTTCATAAATCCGGTGCGCCAGCCGCACCAGCCACGGTTCCTTTTCATTTACCTGTTTGGGCAGGAACAACGACGCCAGCACGGGCGTCAGCGTCAGTGCCAGAATGAGCGAGCCGAGCAGCGCGAAGATCAACGTCAGCGCCATCGGCTTGAACATTTTTCCCTCGATCCCTTCCAGCGTGAGGATGGGCAGGAACACGATCATGATGATGCCCACACCGAACGCCACGGGCCGCGCCACTTCCAGCGGCGCGCTGCGCAGCACTTCCTCACGTTCGTCTTTCGTTAGCACGCGCCCCAACTCATGCTGGCGCAGCGCCATCCGCCGCATGGCGTTTTCCATCATCACCACCGCGCCGTCCACGATCAGCCCGAAGTCCACTGCACCGAGGCTCAAGAGACTGGCCGCAATGCCTGCCTGCAACATGAAGTTGCCGGCAAACAGCATCGAAAGCGGAATCGCTACCGCCACAATCAGCCCGGCCCGCAGGTTGCCCAGGAACGCAAACAGGATGGCGATGACCAGCAACGCGCCCGCGAGCAGATTGTGTTCAACCGTGCGAATCACGTTGTCCACCAGTTCGGTCCGGTCATAGAGCACCTCCAACTTGATGTCCGGCGGCAAAAACTTTTGCACCTCCGCCAGCTTGGCTTTGAGCGCATGCGTCACCACCGCGCTGTTCTCGCCCATCAGCATGAAACCCAGTCCCAGCACCGCTTCCCCCCGGCCATCCGCCGTCACTGCGCCCCGGCGGATTTGGTGGTCCTCTTTCACCGTGGCCACGTCGCGCACCCGCACCGGAGTGCCGTCATGGCTGGTGATGACGATGTTGGCGATTTCCTGCACATTGGTGGTCAGGCCCACGCCATGCACCAGCAGCGATTCGCCGCTCCGCACAATCTGTCCACCGCCCACGTTCTGGTTATTCGCCTGCAACGCCTCAACCAGTTCCTCGAACGTCAGCCGGTATTTGACGAGTCGATCCGTTTCCACCACCACATGGTATTGCTTCTCGAATCCGCCCCAAGTGTTGACCTCCGCCACGCCCGCCACCTTGCGCAGGTGCGGTTTCACCACCCAATCCTGCCACGTCCGCAATTCCGTCGGTGTGCGATTCGTGTCCGTGGACCGCACCACATAATGAAACACCTCGCCCAGCCCGGTGGCGATGGGGCCAAGTTGCGGACGTTCCAATCCCTCCGGCAACTCCACCGTCTGGAGCCGCTCCATGAGGAGCTGCCGCGCCTTGAAGATGTTGATCGTGTCGTCGAACGTGGCCACCACTTGCGAGAGCCCGAACTTCGAGATCGAACGCACGTTCTTCAGGCCCGGCAATCCGCTCACCGCCAGTTCCACCGGCAGCGTGATTTGCGCCTCGGTCTCCTGGGGGTTCAGCGCCGCCGCCGTGGTGTTGATTTGCACCTGCACCGGCGTCGTGTCCGGAAAGGCGTCAATCGGCAGAACGCTCAAACTGCGCCCGCCGATGACGATGAGCGCCGCCGCCAGAATGCAGACCAGCAGACGGTTCTTGAGCGAGAAGTTGATGATAAAGTTTAGCATGGAAATCGGTAAGTTGAGTTGTCGCGCCTAGTCATCCGCGCAACCCGCGCCCAGACTTGACATCAGCATCGCCGACTTGATGGCGAACGCATGGCTCACCGCGATCAGGTCCTGCGGATTCACGCCGGTCAGAATTTCCTGTCGCCCGTTGAACTTCGCTCCGAGGCGCACCGCCCGCGCGTCGAACAAATCCTCGCCCAATTTCACAAACACGAACGGCCTGCCCTCGATGTGCTGGATGGCCGACGGCGGCACCAGCATCGCCCCTTCCGCCTGGCGCGTCAGAATCCGCGCCGTGGCAAACATCTTGTCCTTCAGCTCGCAGTCCGGATTGGCGAACTCGGCGCGGGCGCGGGCCATCCGCGTGCGTTCATCCACCGCCGGGCCAACCCACGTCAGCTTGCCCACGAACACCTTCCCCGGCAGCGAATCCACGCGTAATTCCACCGCCTGGCCGGTTTTCACCCGCGCCAGCGTCGCTTCCGGCACTTGGAGCATCGCCCACACGGTCGAATGGTCCACCAGCGTAAAAAGCGGTTTGCCCGCCTCCACCAATGCCCCGCGCACGGCCGTCCGTTCGGCGATTTCACCCGCGAACGGCGCGCGGACCTCCATCAACACCTGCTCCTGGGGTTTCTGCCCCATCTCGTCAATCTGCTCCTCGGTGAAGCCCAGCGTGCGGAGTTGCTGACACGCTGAGCGGTGGGACGCTTCCGCTTCTTCCAGCCCGGCCTGCGAAGTCACGCGGTCAGCGCGCAGTTTCTTTTCACGGTCCAGGGTCTGGTGGGCCAGCACCGCCTTGGCGACCGCTTCCGCTATCGAGGCGGACCAAATTTTCGCCACGGCTTGCTTCTCCTCAACCTTGGTGCCCAGGTCCACGTCCACCGTCTGAACGATGCCGCTTACGGGCGCGGCGATCTGGGCCAGCTTGTTCTGGTTGAAGCTGACCTCAGCCACGCATTGAATGCCTTCGGCAATTGCCCCGGTCTCGGGTGTAGCCGTCTGGACGCCGACGATGGCCGTCGAGTTCGTCGAAGGCAGTCGCACTTTCATGCTCTCGCCTGGTTCGAGCTTGTCCGCGAGGTGTGGCTTGCAAACGGCGCACTCCGCTTCAGGCACGCCGTGCTCAGAGCACATCACCACGCCAACTTTGGTTTCGGTATGGGCTTTGGCTTCACCGTGCCCGTGACCGTCGTCTGCGCTGTCGCCTGCGGATTCGGTTTGTTTGGAACATCCGGTCAGCAGCGCCAATGCGGCGACCGACGTCAGGGCAACGAATTTCAGAGTGTAATGATTTTTCATGGTCGAATTCTTACTTGATGGTTGAAGTTTGGGTGGTTTGTGGTTGGAGTAACGCCGCCAGTTCCGCTTGGGCGATGTTCAGTTCGAGCAGTTTTTGTTGATAGGCGAGCCGTGCTTCTGCCGTGGTGCGTTGCGTGTCCACCAGATCAATGAAGTTGAACTTGCCTTGTTCAAATCCGGTCTGGACCAACCGCAGCGCCTCGCCCGCTTTCGGCAGAATCCGCTCGCGGTAATTGGACACCTGTTCGGCGGCGGTGCGGTAGCGTTTGTGTGCGTTGGCCCACTCGCGCTGCAACTGCTGCTGCACGCCGTGCAGTTCCGCTTCCGCCACGTTCACGTTCGCCCGCGCTTCCTGCTGTTTCCCCTTGCCACGGTCGATGAGGGGCAGTGGCACCGAGAAGCCCAGTTGGATGATGGACTGGTCCGAGGCCCCGATGCGTCCGCCCGATACGCCCATCTTCACGTCGGGATACGGCTCCAGCCGCGCCCGCCGATAGGCCAGTTGCGCCCGGTCCAGGTTGGCTTGCGCGGCAACCGTGCTCGGATGCTTGGCCAGTCGCTCCGCTCCCACCTCCTCCAGCAGGTTCGCCTCCGGCCCTTCCGCCAGTGACCCGGAAAGACTGGCATTCTTCAAGTCGGGCCGCCCCAGGAGGGTCACGAACATCTGCCGTGCGCTGGCCAGCTCCCGCTGAAAGCCCGTCAGCTCCGTCCGCGCCTGTTCCAACTGCACTTCCGCCCGCAACTGCTCCTGATACGCGGTCGCCCCGGCGTCCACCCGCTTCCGCGCCGTGCCGGCGGAAGATTCCGCCACTGCCACCAGTTGCGTGGATACCTCGACCAACCGCTCGGACGCCAGCACGCGGAAAAATCCCGCCTTTACGTCCCGGACGACTTCCGTCCGGCGCAGCGCCAGTTCCGCTTCCGAGAGCTTCACTCCCGCGCCCCCAATCTGCTTGTCCAGTGACTTCTTCCCTGGATACGGCAGCGATTGGGCCACGCCGATCGTCTGTTTGGCGTCCGAAAACCCACGCCCGTTGCTCACCGGCCAGTCTTCGGCGCTCAACTCCAATTCCGGGTTGGTCCACTTCCTGGCTTGGTAGGCCCGCCCGGAAGCCGCGTCCACCCGCGCCCCCGAAGCGCGCAGTTCAGGGTTGTTCTCCAGCGCGAGGCGGACCGCCCCGTCCAGCGTCAGAACATTGGTCGCTGAACTCACCGACGGTGGTGGCGCAGGCGAATCAGCCGCTTGGGCAGCGAATCCCAAGAGGCAGCCGCCGGTGAATGCCAGCGACCACGCGACGGAACGAAGGGCAATTGCATCAATTCTTTTCTTCATAATTTCAAACTAAAAACGGACAACCGAGTGCGGACTCAAAACGACCTGATAAATGGCAAACGGAGATGCGCGGTGCGTTTTACACCACGACGGAGAGGGAGTCCCGACCGGGACTACTTAGGAAGCAATCGAAGGCGCACGGGGAGGAAGGGCTGTGCGATGGGAGAACTGCCAGCACTTGGGAAGTTCCGGCGGAACGTCCGCGAATGAAATACTGCGATCATTGTCGGACTCTGACAAACGGAGAGCAGCCAAGGCAGTTGCCAACCAAGGCAGAGATTCAGGCCGGGGAGCGGCGGGGCGTTTCATTTTCTCTGCTTTCTGCTCGCGGGATTCGATGTTCTTACACGTACCTCCGCAGCAGGAATGAGCTTCATTTTCGGCATTCCCGCCGCTGGCGCACGCAAGAAGATCAAGTCCCGGAATCGTCCCAATCTGGCAATGCGCCGCCTGAGCCACCCAGAGGAAGGCCATCAAGCCGATTATCACGATGTTCAAGCAACGACGACGCATTTCAGAAAATAGATACTGGAAAGACAAGATATGTTCAATCTTTTTCTTGAGGTTTCACCCATGGTTTTTGGTTGAGATTGGTGTTGCCAGTAATCGGGACACGAACGGCGTCGTTGGTTTGCGCGGGCCGGTGACGAGTTCGCATGTGCTCCTCGCGCCGCTTTTGTGCCCGCGCTTTCAGCCAGAAGTAATCTGTCACAACCAGGCCAATCGAAAGGATCGCAACGCCAATGATCATGAGTCGGCTCTTACGCTTCATTTTGCGAGCCTGCTCTGCCTCCTTAGCAGCGCGTTCTGCGCGCAAGGCGGCAACTTGCGGTGACTTCCAACGGCTCATGGTTTTTACACGTTGAGTTGCGATCTACCTAAACCACTTTGGTCACGAACGGCTTTCCGGCAAAGATTGCGCGACAATAGCTCAGACTCGTAATCCTTTCCTCAGGGCCGGCAGAGTCGGAGAACCTCCAATCCTTGATGAATTTTGTGTCGCATTTGAAAGCGAGTGCGGCTGGTTGACTGTGGTTTGGCGATTGAGCCGTCAATGTGCGTGTTTGCAGATCAATTCCTTGAATGATTCCACGCATTTCCCGCTCTTGCGGCGAGTGCGCCTCTGCGCTCGAGGGGTTCAAAAGTGCTCTCGTCAGAAGCTGCGCAAAGAAAGTTCCGATGGTTTTGAATCGAGATTTCAAGTTTCAGATCTCCTTTGTTGACGGCGGTTCAGCCAAGTGCACCGTCGTAACTTTTACTAGTTCACGCTCAAACACTTTGTAGAGCGTCGGGAGCAGGAACAACGTCAGGAGCGTTGAACTGATGAGTCCGCCGATGACGACGGCGGCGAGCGGTTTCTGAATCTCACTCCCCGGCCCGGTGGCGAAGAGCATCGGCACAAGGCCGAGCGCCGCGACGCTGGCGGTGATGAGCACCGGGCGCAGCCGGAGAATCGCGCCCTTGACGACGGCCAGTTCGACGTTCATCCCTTCGCGACGCAGTTCATTGAAATAGCTGACCATCACGATACCGTTGAGCACAGCCACGCCAAAGAGCGCGATGAAGCCCACGCTGGCGCTCACGCTGATGTTGAAGTGACCGATGACGAGCGCGAGGATGCCGCCAATCAGCGCGAACGGGATGTTCAGAATGATGAGCAACGCCTGCTTCACCGAGTTGAACGAACCGAACAGGAGGAGGAAAATCGCCGCAATGGTGATCGGCACAACGATGCTGAATCGTTTCATCGCCCGCTGTTGGTTCTCGAATTGTCCGCCCCACGTCATCAAATAGCCGGGCGGCAGTTTCACAGCGGCATCAATTTTCGCCTGCGCCTCCTTCACGAAGCCGCCGATGTCGCGGTCGGTCACGTTGCACTCGACGACGATGCGGCGTTGTGCCATTTCACGGCTGATTTGCGCCGGACCTTCCGTGACGTAAACTTTCGCCAGTTGCCCGAGCGGAATGAGCGCGCCTTGTGGCGTGGCGATGAGGATCTGGCGGATAGGGGAAACATCGCT
Organism: Verrucomicrobiia bacterium; assembly: GCA_963664225.1. Classification (GTDB taxonomy): domain Bacteria; phylum Verrucomicrobiota; class Verrucomicrobiia; order Limisphaerales; family UBA1319. Next base: position 2,816,498 of record OY760937.1, on the reverse strand, counting down.
CCGCGCCGACTCCGGGAAGCGAACGGCGAGTCCAAAGACCTTCTGCCCTTCAAAGACCCGCGTGGCCTCCTTGCCGCCGATGGCCGTCTCCACAACTTGCTGAATATCGGCGACGTTGATGCCGTAGCGCGCGATCTTGCCACGGTCAATTTCGATTTGCAGGTAGGCGAGGCCACTGACTTTTTCCACGTTGATGTCCGCCGCGCCGCGCACCTTGCCGAGGACGCGGGCCACCGCTTCGGCCTTGGTTTTGAGAACGTCGAGGTCATCGCCGAAAATCTTGATGCCAATGGCGGACTTCACGCCGCTGACCAGTTCGTCCACGCGCAGGGCAATCGGCTGGGTGAAACTGGCGGCCACGCCGGGGATTTCCGCGACGGCCTCGCGCATCTTGTCCACGAGTTCCTCCTTGGTCTTGGCCGAGGTCCATTGCTCGCGCGGCTTGAGTGTGACGGTGATGTCGCTGGAATTGACGCCTTCGGGATCGGAGGCAATGTCGGCGCGGCCCGTCCGGGAAACCACGTCAATGACTTCGGGGAGTTGTTTGACGATTCTTTCCACCCGACCACAAAGCTCAAGGGATTGCGGCAGCGAGATGCTGGGCAGGCGCTGGAGTTTGATGGACACCGCGCCTTCATCCAAGGTCGGCAAGAATTCCGTGCCGATGCGGGGCACGAGCGCCAGCGCACCCGCCAGCGCCAGCACCGCCGGAAGAACCACGAGCCACGGGCGGCGCACGCAGGGTTTCAGCAGCACGAGGTAAGTGTGTTTCAGCCAGCGGATGTGAAACGGGTCGTGCTCATGCGGCACTTGCTTCAAAAAGTAGGTGCAGAGCATCGGCACGAATGTGAGAGAGAGAATCAGCGAACCAAGCAATCCAAACGAAATAGTGAAAGCGAGCGGGCTGAACATTTTTCCTTCGAACCCTTGTAAAGTGAACAGTGGCAGGAACACCACGATGATGATGAAGATGCCGAACACAATCGGACGGCCCACTTCTTTGGCGGCGTAAAGCACGATCTCGGTTTTGCCCGCGTGCTCGTGCTTTTTGTGTTCCTCGGGCTTCTCCGTCAGGTGACGGTGGATGTTCTCCACCATCACCACCGCGCCGTCCACCATCATGCCTATGCCGATGGCCAGACCGCCGAGCGACATGAGATTCGCGCTCAAGCCATACCATTTCATCATGATGAACGCGAAAAGCGCCGCCAGCGGCAACACCAACGTCACGATGATGGCGCTGCGAATGTCCGCCAGCAATATGATGAGGATGATGAAGACGAAAATCGCGCCTTCTTGCAGCGCCTTTGTGACCGTGTGAATGGCCTTCTTTACCAAGTCCGTGCGGTCGTAATACGGCACAAGTTCGACGCCCTTGGGCAGCGCCTTCTGGATCGCGGGGAGTTTTTCCTTCACCCCATTGACGACGTCGCGACCGCTCGCCCCTTTGAGCATAAGGACGATGCCTGCCACCGCTTCGCCTTCGCCGTTGACCGTGACCGCGCCCTGCCGCAGTTCCGCGCCGATCACCACGTCCGCCACGTCGCGTACATAGACGGGCGCGTGCTCGTGCGTGGCGACGATGATGTTCTCGATGTCCTTCGTGTCCTTGACCAGGCCCAGCCCGCGCACGACGTATTGTTCGGAGCCGTGTTCAATGAAATTGCCGCTTGCGTTGGCGTTGTTCTTTTCCAGCGCCTCAAAGACCTGCTGCAATGTGATGCCGTAGGAAGTGAGCCGGTCGGGTTTGATCAGCACCTGGTATTGCTTAACGAGTCCGCCAAAGGAATTCACATCCGTGACGCCGGGGACGGTGCGCAGAATGGGCCGCACGATGTATTGCTGGATGGTGCGCAATTCGGTGGCGTCATATTTCTTGTCCTTGCTGACAAGGGTGTATTGGTAAATCTCGCCCAGACCGGTGCTGATCGGGCCGAGTTGCACTTCAACGCCCGCCGGCAGTTTGCCCCGCGCCCCCGATATCCGCTCGAACACAAGTTGGCGGGCGAAGTAGTTGTCCACATCATCCTCGAAAACCACGGTGATGACGCACAACCCGATTTTGGATACCGAACGCACTTCCGTGAGCTTGGGCAATCCGGCGAGTTCGATTTCGATGGGGCGAGTGACCAGCTTTTCCATGTCGGGCGGTGACATGCCGCCTGCCGTGGCGAGCACCTGCACCTGCACGTTGGTCACGTCGGGAAAGGCGTCAATCGGGATTTGCTTGAGGGCCAGCCAGCCGAATCCAGCAAGTATGGCCGTGGCGAGAATCACCAGCAGACGCTGACGGACGGAGAAATTGAGGATGGGGTTAATCATAATTCACTTTTTCAAAATATTCCTGGGGGTTCCAAGCAGCCGCAGCGCGTTCGCGATAACAACCAGAGTCGCGCCAGTGTCGGCGAGAATCGCCAGCCAAAGACTCGTGTGACCGAGCAACGCCAGGACGAGAAAGATTGCCTTGACTCCAAGCGCGAAGGCGATGTTCGTCTGTATGATTCGGACGGTGCGACGGCCCAAAGCAATTGCTTCAGCAACCTTGCTCAAGTCATCCTGCATCAAGGCGACATCCGCCGTTTCAATCGCCGTGTCTGTTCCCGCACCGCCCATTGCGATGCCAATGCTCGCTGCGGCCATCGCGGGCGCGTCATTCACGCCATCGCCAATCATGCCGACGTGTTTATGTTGCGCGAGCAGTTCGCGAACGCGCTCGATTTTCCGGTCAGGCAGCAGATCGCCTATTGCCTCATCAATGCCGACCTGCCTGGAAATTGCATCCACCGTTCGTTGATTGTCCCCACTGAGCATGACAACTTTTTCAACTCCAGCCGCGTGTAGCGATTTGATGGCTTCGAAGGCATTAGGACGAATCGTGTCGCCAACCGCGAGAATCCCGAACACTTCCCCTTGGCAGCTTTCGTGTGGTTTGTGGCCCACGACGATAACCGACATTGCTTGCGCTTCAATTTCACCAAGTTTCTTCTCCAACGCATCGGAACAGACGGCGGACTCGTGTGCGAAGCGGTGATTGCCGACGAAGTATGTATGACCATCAATTTGCGCCTCCGCGCCCAGGCCGGTTTTGGATCGATAGCTTTCACTGCGCGGGAACTGGATCTTCTTTTCCTCCGCATACTTCACGACGGCTTGTGCCAGCGGATGTTCGGAGTGCGTATCAATTGCGGCAGCGACACGCAGAATATCTTCCTCGGATTTTCCATTCCACGAAATCACTTGTTGGACACGAGGTTTGCCTTCGGTGATCGTGCCGGTCTTGTCCACAGCGAGAGCTTTCAGTTTTCCAATCTCCTCAAGGAATACCCCGCCTTTAATCAGAACGCCCCGTCGCGCCATCGCCGTCAGTCCAGAAACAATCGAGACGGGCGTGGAAATAACCAGTGCACATGGACAAGCGATGACGAGCAAAACCAAGGCGCGATAGGTCCAGGCAAGCCATGCGCCGTGAAAGAGCAATGGGCCAGATAAAAGAACTAGAATGGCCATCACGAAAACCGCCGGGGTATAAATCTTCGCGAACCGGTCAACAAACCGTTGAGAGGGAGCTTTCTGGCTCTGCGCATCCCCGACGAGCTTGATAATCTTTGCCAGCGTGGTGTCGGTGTGAGCCTTCGTGATTTTAACTTCAAGCGAGCCTTCGCCGTTGATTGTGCCCGCGAACACGGTATCGCCTGGTTTCTTTTCAGCGGGCATGGATTCTCCAGTGATTGGTGCTTGGTTGATCGCTGATTCGCCGGAAAGGACAACGCCATCCAGCGGCACGCGCGCTCCCGATTTAATGACGACGGTTTCATCCACTTTGACTTCTTCAATGCGCACTTCCTGAATCTGGTCACCGCGTTTTACCAGCGCGGTGTCGGGCGTTAGTTCAAGCAACGATTGAATTGCGCGGCGAGCCCGACCCACGCTGAATCCTTCGAGCAGTTCAGACAAAGCGAACAGAAATACCACGGCTGCTGCTTCCGTCCATTCGCCGATGGCAGCTGCGCCAATCACCGCGACACTCATCAGCACGTTCATATCGAGGGAGAAATGGCGCAGGGCGCGAATCGCCTTTGGAAGAATCAGCCAGCCGCTGGCGATCATGGCGATCATGGCGGCGGCAACTTTTCCGAAAGATAGGAAAAACATCTGCCACTGAAAGAGGAGTGAAACTCCGGTGAAGATGCCGGAGACGATTACGGAAACAAGACGGACGCTGGTAGAATCGTTACCGTGTTCATCCTCCGTTCCGTGAGCATCCGCCATTGGCGAAGCCTTCAATCCTGTCGTTCCAATCGCTTTAATCAGTTGTTCCGGCGTGACCGCCTTTTCATGACTAATCATCACCGTCCCCGCCATGAGGTTCACCTTGATCTCACCGACGCCTCCGAGTGGCTTAAGCACCCTTTCAATCGCGGCAATTTCATCAGGGCAATCCATTCCGGCGACGCGAAGAGTGGTTTGCGCGCGTGCTTGAAAGCCAGGATTAAAAATCGTTTCGCGCGGCATTTCGTCGCGCTTTGAAGAATCGTAATTGCGATCGCAGCATCCGTGGTAAGGATATTTATGTTCCTCGCTCATAGTTTCAATGTTCAAGAACGATCACGAGCAATCCTAATAAAAACAGCAGGCCGCCAAGAATGCCGCGCTCGTAATTTTCGAGGAACGCGAGTTTCAACTTCTCCATTCCGGCGAGCGTCAGCCAGGTAAAGGCGACCATGCCCGTGACCGTGGCCACCGAAAGAATTACCGTGAGTAGAAAGAAGCCGCTCCAGCCATAGCGCACGCCGGAGACATAAACAGGTAGGAATCCCTCGCAGGGCGAAAAAGTCAGCAACGCGAGCAGGCTGGCGATCGCCGCCCAATCGGATTTGCGCGGCGGCATTGCCGCCTCGCCGTGGTTGCAGCCGTCATGACCGTGATGGGCCTGGTCGTGTTCTTCAAATTGCACCTCGTGGGTGTGGGCATGGCTGCCATGCGACAGTTGAAGGATGGCCTTGAACTCGTGCGGTTCGGGAATGTCGCTCGTGGATTCCAAATACTCACCGTACTCGCGAAAAACGAAAGTCTGGCGCACGCCGTTGGGCCGCACAGTTTCGATTGTTACGCTATCGGAAGTGGGCGCGGAACACGACCGCTTGTGCTCATCATAATAGAAGAGCCGGAACTGCGGCGGCACGCCGGTTTCAAAGACGGTGATTTCGACAAAGCCGTGGGCAGTGTTCACGAAGAAACCGCCGCGTGGTCCGCGTTCCACTTCACTGCGGTCTTGCGCGTGTCTGCCAGAGCCATGCGAATGTCCGTGGCCTTTGCTGCGAATTTGCTGAATCACATAGTAGAGGCCAAAGGCAAGCAGCGCTCCGCCTGCAATCCACGGAAACCAACGGCCAATCTTCTCGTTCAAAGTGATGCCCAGCCACGCGAGAAAGAAGCCGAGAATGGCGGTGAACAGGACATGCCCGCAGCCGGCCAAGGTCGTGATGAACAGCGTCTTCGACTTGTTCCACTTCTGCACCCGTGCCGTGAGCACGAAGGGCAGCCAGTGCGTCGGGATGGCCGCGTGCAAGAAAGCCACCGTGAAACCCGTCGCGATTATTGGGGCAAGTGTTGCTTGATTCATAAATGTTCTGCTCGAGGGGTTATTCCTCTCCGAGCTGGCCTTTGAGCATTTCCGATTTCAGGATAAAGCTTCCTTCGGTGACGACTTTCTCGCCCGCCTTCACACCGCTAAGAATTTGGACGCGCCCGGATTGTTCCAGGCCGAGCTTCACGACGCGTTTCTCAAATTTGTTTCCATCGAGCGAGACGAACACAATTTGATTGTCGCCATCAGTTTGCAGCGCGCCGTCGGGAATGAGCAACACGTTGTCAAGAACAGTGGTTACAATCTCCACGTCGGCGAACATGCCCGGCTTCAAACGGCCGTCGGCATTGTCCACGGCAATACGGACCTCAACAGTGCGCGAACCGGCCTCCACCTGATTGCCGATCAGCACCACCTTGCCGTGAAACTTCTCCTCGGGATAGGCTATCGCGGTGAAAGCCGCGTCCTGACCTACCTTTACCACTGCGATGTCGCGCTCCTTTACTTCGGCAATCGTCCAAAGTTGCGTGGGGTCGCTGATGGTGTAGATTTCCTTTGCCTTGTCCACCAATTCTCCGGTTGTGGCTTTGCGGTCGATAACCACGCCATCAATCGGAGCTTTGATTTCAAGCTGCTTGCCGAGCAATTCCGGCGACTCGACCAGAGCCATCACACCACCCGCCTTCACGCGGTCGTTCAGGTCGAAGTTGAGTTTGGTCAGTCGGCCTTCAAACGTCGATGTAACCTTGGCAGTCTTGTTCAAGTTGGCACTGATGCGACCTGCCGTCTTGAGCGTCGCGCCGAGACTGCTCAACGTCGCGGATTCAATCTTTAAGGCTACGTGCTTCAAGTTCTCCGGCGTGAGGATGACGATATTTTCCTCGTGCTTGGGTTCCGGCTTGGCCTCCTGGACGGGTTCGGCCTTTTGTCCGCAACCCGCCAGTCCGCCCGCCAGCAGCGCGACTGCGAATAATAAAATGATTCGATGGCTCATGTTGTCTTTCGTTTACTTGTTTGTTGATGGTTTGGACTTTTCCAGTTCGCTCAAGGGCATTCCCAATCCCGCCTCCAACGCGGCCTGGGCGTCGTAGAGCCGCTGCAAGGTTTCGTAATAGGCGGCCTCCGTATCGTAATAAGTGCGTTCAGTTTCCAGATAAATGAGTAGCGAAGTGCGACCTTCCGCGTAACTTTGCGAGGCGCTGTCGAGTGCGGATTTGAGTTTGGCGCGAAATGCCGGTGTGTAGATGGCGAGAGACTCCCTCGCCGCAGTCAGCAAATGTGCCGCGCTGCTCACATCACGCACGATGTCCCTGCGCAACGTTTCGAGTTCGGCCATTGAGCGTTGTTGTTCGGCGGTGGCCGTGGTAATCGCACCTTTCTTTTTGTCCCAAAACGGCAAGGGCAGCGAGATTCCCATCCCATAAATCTGCTCGCCTTCGCGGTATTCCACTGACGGGCCGACCGTGAAATTCGGCAGGCGCGACTTCTTCGTAAGCGCAAGACTTATACCGGTACGCTCGACTTCCGCCGCCTGGATTTTCAGGATCGGGTTATGTGCCAGGGCATGATTCAATAATATTGCTTCCTCCGGCACGGATGGGCTTTCGCTAAACTCACCGGCAATGGACACCGTTGCGTCCAGCTTCCGGCCCACAAGCGAATTGAGCGCTGTGCGAGCTACGGCTTCGTCAGCGTGTGATTCACGCAGTGACTTCTGACTCGCCGCCACGTCCACTTCAGCTTTGGTCTGCTCGAAGTCCGGTGCGAATCCTCCTTCCACTTTTTTTCGCGCCGCTTCAAGGAATGATTGAGCCAGCTCCAGATGCCGCTGGCGCAAGGCGACCATCTGCCGTGCGGCCAGCAATCTGTAGAACGAGCGATGCACCTGAATGGCAAGTTGAGTTTGAAAAGCAATGAGCGCCAATTGGCGGGTTTCAACTGTCTTTTCCGCCACCGCCCGCTGCAAGGCTCGTTTGCCCGGAAAGAGAATGATCTGCGATACCCCGAAATCACTGTGAAAATCGGTGCGCGATGAACTGCCACTCTCTTTTGTGTAAACCGCCCCCGGGGCAAAGGATACTTCTGGATTGTCCCAGGTCCTGGCGGTGATCAACTCGCCGCGTGCGCCCGCGACAGCGGCTTCAAACAAGCGCACTTCCGGGTTGTTGGTCCACGCCTCGGAGATCAGCGTCTCCAATGTGGCAGCATCGCGCTGTTCCGGGGAAGATGTGTCGGGAGGCAAATTGGTTTGTTGAGACAAAGCCACCGTGCATCCAAACGCCAGTGCCAGCAGAAACTGTAAGCTGCAATAAATGTGTCGCTTCATAAGCATTATAAACGTTAAATCTAAAACAGGAAAAATTAAAACCACGGCGTGAAATCACTCCGCGTGGAGAGGAAAGTCCCGAACGGGACTACTTACGAAACGAGGGAAGGAGCACGGGCGGGAAGTGCCGTGCGATAAGAGAACTGCCAGATTCTGAGAATGTCAGGCGGAGTATGGGACGCGACGAAGCGGCAAGTCTGAAGTTCAGGCAATGGGGCCTCAATCAACGAGGTTAGAAGCGCGAAGTTGAGAAGGGGTTGAGGGGCAGAAACCGTCTCATCCTCAACCTCGCAGCCTCCATCTTCAACCGCACCACAGCCATCGCCTTCGCAATGCTTTAGGGAGGACTGCGACAAGCCTGCAACACAGGAAATCTTGAGGAAATCGAGCCCGGGCAACACTTCCAATTTGCAATGCACCACTGCCAGTCCCCATAGGGCCAGCACGATAAGCGCTACTGCTTTGGTGAGTTTGCTCACAATTGGTAAGATACGCGGGTGCAGAAATTGTTCAAACAAAATATGAAAGGGCATCGAATTTCAAATGAAGGTGTGTTCGGTGTCCAATCAATTGAGGCAAGAGCCGACCTGATCGCTGTTCAAGGTTTGGCCTGTAAGCGCCAGAACATTTGCGGTCCTCCCATATCAATCGTGCGAACCATCGTATTCGACCCGGGCATGAAGACATCCGAGTAGTTGGTCCAATGCGTCAGATCGCTTGAAAACTGCATCTGGAACTGCCAATCCATCATCATTGAATTGAACTCCACATTCTCAGTGCCTGCTGTGGGTCCTTCCATCATCCGCATGGTGGGTGCGGCATCCATCTGAATCAGGGCGGCAATCTCCGCGTCGGTGAGAGAACGGTTGTAGATGCGCACGTCGCTCATCGCGCCAAAGAAGTGATAAGGAACCGAACCTTGGTCTCCAAATCCACCAAGGAAAGCCATCGGACTCGCGCTTCGCCGGACCATCATCCCCATTCCCATACCCATCGGCATTCCACCAGCCGTCATCGATCCGCCCACCCGCTGACCATTGATATAAAGCCCGGAGTTCATCATGTCGCCGTTGTTGAAGACGGCGGCCACATGGACCCAATGATTCGATAACATGGAGCCGAAATTCGTGCCATAGACATCACCCATGCCATCACTGAAGCCAAAGCGACCGGCTCCTGCGCGCTGGAATAGCAGACAATAATTCTGATTCGTGTCCCCCCATCCGAAGGGCATGGCAACCGGATTGGTGCTGCCATCAACACCGCCATCCCATCGCATCCAAAGACAAACTGTGTTCTGACCGTTGGTGAGCATGTTCACGTTTAGGTTGGTCAACATGATCGCATCCATCCCCCCATTGAAGCCGAGGGCATCACCAGAATCTCCAAAACGGTTGGTGGTCATCAAGGGTGAGCCCGTCAACGTTCCATGCATGCCGTAGCCGCTCACATCGTTGGCATCGCCGTGCATCGGGTAGTGGGCGACCAATCCGTTGGTCATCCAAGTCTGAGCTTCGACGGGCGTTGCAACGGCCAAACTCAGCAGCAATGCAGCGGCCATTGCGCTGAAAGATATAAGTTTCTTATTCATAAACAGATTTGCGGAATGCTCGCATATAATAATGATATCCATCAGATATGCTAACACAACTGCACACTCGCCCGTGTCTGTTGTTAAGTCAATGATGATGCCGGGATTTCTCAAAACCGTGCATCCGGGCTGTTCTCGATAATCAAGGCGTTCAGGCTTTTGATCGTGATCTCATGCAGCTTGCCCACCCCGACAATGCACAAGCGGCCTGGAGGAGTTCCCCCTTGGCCGCCTGCGATCAAAGTTTTTGTTTGAGTTACTTCTCGGTATCCATGCCCTTCGTCGGCGGGGCGTTTTTCATAGTGGCGCAGCAGAAAACGGCGTCGCTGCCGCATTTCTTACAAACGTGCTTCAATTCGTTATGTGCAGTTCTGCCGGTGCCAACGGTAACGATGCTGGTCTGACAACCAGAGCACATATGCACCTCTCCCGGAGTCATCGTGGCGATGTGTCCCTTTTCGGTTGTCACTTTTTCAACGACGATCGTTTTGCACTTGGGACAGGCCATGGCAACGGTGTCGCCCGGCTTGAGCGCCTCGACTTGTTCGGGAGTGGTGATGGCATTGAGCATCATCAGGTGTTCCCCGCCTTTCATGGGTTTCATTTCCTGGGCTCGCATGGAGCCGGGCAGCGAAACCAGGGCGGCGATTGCCATGATCATGCTGGAGAGTGTCAGGTATTTGCAGATTAGTTTTGTTGTTTTCATAGGTGTGATTTTGGTTTCGCTTATTTGGACACGGCAGTATTTGGTCCGCCGCTAATAGTATTCTCTTTCGTATATTGTGACGCCGGTCTTAACGCTCAGGGCAACCTAGGCGGCGCGTTCCCTCATTGCCATGGGGTGAAACCCTACCGTGAATCGGACCCGCAACTTTGGAGACCACAAGCTTTACTTTACATTTTACTTGACGATTTTGCCCATTGCAGCGGTCGTTTTCATCCAACGGGGTAGTGCGACATTGGCGCTCATGGATCGTCATCACTACCCTGCTTGGGCAGCAATGTGTTTCAATGGCAATGTTGTCTCGCTCTTTAGATCGAACACAGGACCTGAGTACTGACCTTTGACCTCTGTTTCCATTGAGGCTTTGAAACCCCGTCATTCTCACCGCTTCAAACTTATTCCCCTATCCGTGCATCGGCGACGCAGAACAAATCGAATGCGAAGGCAGGGGAATGGCTTAAGGCACAATACAACGAGCGGCGATGTCAGGTGCTTATGGTGCGTATTATTGCACATTCTGCATAATTACAGCCCAACCAAGTGATCATCTTTACGCACACTCCATTCTTGATGCAGCCACGAGATGTTGACTAGACGGTAATTCAGGAGTGGCAGGAAGGATTTTCATCGCAATTTGGAGCCTTGGCATGGTCTGTGCATGGGCCGTTGCTGAGGCTTCCCGGTTACATCTGGGAGGGCAATAAAACCTTAAAATCAGAAAACACAAAGCGGTCGATGAACGTTGGCGGCGGGACGGGAGACGCGCAACTGACCGAATGAAAAAGGAAAGCAATGAGACCAGTGACGAAAAGCAGTCCGTGGACTTTGGCCTTGGCCGCTACAGGCCTTATCACGCTTCCAGGCCTACTGCAGGCGGAGGAACAGCAACATGCGGTCATAACGGCTTTGTCCAGCACGACACTCAGTGGGTATGTCGATACCTCTGCGATCTGGAAATTTGGTTCCGGCAATGGTGGAAGGGGTGTAAACAATCCGCAGCCAGGAGACACTTTTCCCGGGAGATCCTATGACGGCACGGGAAAACAGGATGGCTTTAACCTGAACGCGGTCTTCCTGACTTTAAGCAAGCCATTGGACGAGACCCCATGGTCTGCCGGTTACAATTTCACGATGATGTTTGGGCCCGACGCGGTTAATTACAACCAGTCCCCCGGGGCAGGATTGTCTGACTTCGCCCTGAAAGATGCCTATGTGAACTTGAAAGTTCCGGTCGGAAACGACATCACCCTTAAGGTCGGCAATTTCACAGAATTTCTCGGTTACGAAGTCATTGAAAGCGCCAATAATCCCAACTTCAGCCGGTCTTATGGTTTCTTCATCGAGCCCACGCAAATGACCGGAGTGCTGGCCAGCTACCAGTTTAACGAGATCATCGGGGCGCAGGCCGGCGTTGCCAACACCTGGTCCCCGGGATTGAATGCACGTCCAACACGGGCGGGTGTGGCCGCCGCTGAGTCCGAGAAGACTTACATGGGACTCATCACGCTCACCGCACCCAAGAGCCTTGGCTGGTTTGGAGGCAGCACACTGGGATTTGGGGTGATTGACGGTCTGGGTTCGGGAGCCACCAGCCCGGCCAGTGACATTACGAGCTTTTACGTCGGAGGCGCTGTGGCAACGCCTTTGAAGGAACTCACAGTGGGTTATGCCTGGGAATACCGGGGCACGAAAGAGACGCCCACCGTGGCTTCCAGCTATGCGAATGCAGCCTCAATATATCTCATGTATCAGGCCACGGAGAAACTCAAGCTCGCGAGCCGCGCGGAATACGCCACGGGCACGGTCGGCACATGGTATAGCCTGGATCCGGCAGCCACCACGTCACATCCACGCAACGAGGTCGCTGCCTGGACCTTCACTACGGACTACTCGCTTTGGGCCAACGTCGTCACCCGGGCGGAGTTTCGTTGGGACCATGATCTGGCAAATCAACGCCCCTTTGGCGTCAACGACAACAATGCGCTCTCGCTGGCGCTCAACGTCATCTATAAGTTCTGAGAGTGATCCCAAAGCACAGGGCATGATTGGTTTCAAATGAATCGGGATGGCGTGAGGGTATCATTCCCAAGCGCCATTCCTTAAAGAGATTGTAAGGAATTGAGAATCTTTACCCCCGGACGAACACCTTTTACTCTTGCCAGGAGTTTGCCGTTGCGACTCCTTTTGAATCCTGGCCTATGAATTATTTCAATCGCCCTGAAAATAAAGCACAACCAACACAGCCTCCAGCGAGGCATGATGTCGCAGTTGGTTGGCTTTTCTGCGGTCACTCGCCGTTTGCTGACAATTCATTGATCATGGCCGCGAAAACGGTTTCCGTTCTGCTTCCGACAAACCGGCGACGAATGTTCCCCTGCGTGTCAATGAGCACATAGGTTGGCATCTGCCCAACAAAGTCGCGGCCCTTAAGCACTTCTTTCTCATCCAGAAGCGCCGGATAATTGATTTTGTTGGCTTTCACAACATCCTGAATCTGCCCTCGGATTTGAGCCAGGTCAGGCGGAGGGCATACATGTTTATGAGCGTGCCCGCCTCCAGATTCATTTTCGTCTGCGTGCTCGTCCCCGTGGTCGCCGCAGTCCTGCAGAACGGGCGCGGTAAAGCAGATGCCAAGGATTGTCAGACGTTGTTGAAGCCGGGTCTGAAGCGATTTCAGGGTGGATATTTCGACCAGACTCAGGGCATTGGTGGCTTCCCAAAAACTAAGCAGAACGGCCTTGCCCCGAAAGGCCGAAATGCGAACCTCATGCCCGCTTAAATCCTGCAATGTGACATCGGGCATCGCAAGGCTTGGTGTTGTGAGTTTTCTTTGGCTCTGTGTGGATGAGGCAGGGTATTCCGTATGGTGGACCTTCCACCATTGCTGCCATCGCTCGACGCCCTGGTGGATGATTTCCAGATTGGCTGGAGATGGTGTCTGAGCCGCTGGACCAGAGAATCGCGGTGGAGCTTGTGTTTGCCGGATGCCGAAGTCCTGCCCGGTCACATGGCGCAACAGGCTGGCTGCGGAAACCACCACGCGCGGGTCAGGATCGCCCAACAAGGCGATGGCCATTGGCACATCGTTCGAAACCGCTGCACCATTCAGCATTTGCAGGCCCAGCGCGCGCACCTCAGGATCGACATCGCCCAATTGTTCCCGGGCCAGGCGAGGCAATTCGGGATGTTTCATCCGAGCCAGCAAACTGAAGGCTTGTTCTCTGGCTTCGAGATCCACGTCATGTGCTGCCGCCAGCACTGCGAATTCCAAAGGGGTGAACAAGTCCGGGTTGGAGTCCGGATGCTGCCTCAAGTATTCCAGAACAAACTGATGATTGGAGAGATTCGGTGTGCGCCAGAGTCTGAGCAGAAACTCCGTTGGATTCCCGAGTCGATCAGCGACTTCCGAGAGCACCGTTGGCGCTGGATCATCGTTCCGCATTACTAAATACTCCAGGAACCGGGTCTGAATCGGCTGCCAGAAAACGAACGCAAGCATTGAGCCAACCACCGCAATTGCGACAGGCCAACGTCGGCGGCAACGCAACTGTTGCATGCTTCCGTCGGCATGAGGGGACGTTGATGGGGTGGGCATACTTTAGTATAATGCTTCAAGCAATTCAGTTGAGGATCCGGCGGGTAATCTTCCTGAAACCTGGTTGTCAGCAAGATGAGTATGTTGGTGTATTTGTGGAGTAGATACTGTGGCTTGCGCCACCGGGGGTCTTCCCGCGACACGCTCGGGAGGACCGGTGTTCGTGGCATGGGCGTGTCGTTCCAGCAGTAGCAAGGAACCGTTGAATTTCGCGTTCATCGTCGTTCGTGTTCGTGTTAATGGCCGGCATGCCCTGTGTGAGGGACGTCCGCACCATTGATCACCTGCACCAATTGCCCGCACTCGAGCATTGCCTGGCCCATGTAAGGATTGGTGACGGTTTTTTCGGTTTGCAGCCATTTGGCCTTGGCCATAGGACAATAAACCTCGTAATAGGTTCCCGTTGTCATCTTCCGTGTATTGACGTATTCGATGAGAGACTGGCTCAATAATTTGAATGTCTCGCGGGCAGCCGCTAAATTCGTGGCTTGGGACAAGGCTTCCGCCTGTTTGGAGATTTGCGCTGGAAAGGACTTTGTTTGATCATCCTGAACAGCTTTTGCCAACGCATTCGCACTCTCGGAAATGCCACTGAGGGAATCCTTTGCCAGGGCAGCCTGTATCGCGATGTAATCGCCCAATACCGCTTTAGCCACGCCGGCTGGCGCTGACAGGAGCACGCCGGTGCGAGCCTGCACCGTGGTGTTGCTCCCCATCTGAGCGCCAGTCATGGGACAAGCAGCCATCGAACCCCCGCAGCAGCTTTGAGCTAGGCCGGCAGGAACAGCCGCGAGTGCAAACGAAGCGAGCAGAAGAATCTGATATTTTTTCATTATTAGTTTCATATTTTCCAAACTGCGTTGCTTCCGTTTTGGAGGGCCTTTTTAGCCCTCCATCCTTCTTGATGAGGCCGAATTTCGGAAACCAGCGCAATACACTTTTTCACCATCATTTTTCAATTTTCCTTATTTAATCGGCGCCAGTTGATAAGCGTCCTTTCCGGTCGATTTCAAATAACGGGTGTATTGTTCACGAAGTGGATCCTTACCGGGACGCAAAGGGCTTTGATTATGAACAAAATCCTTATCCTTGGTCGATGGCGCAGGTACTACCCGTGTCTGGTTGGCCAATCCCCGAGGCGATTGGAAGGTGCTCTGTGCTGTGCTATGAACGAAATCCCGATCATTTGCAATGCCAGAGACCTGATGGGTCTGGCGGGATGCTGCGCTAGGAGTGAGCAAGACATCCGCCCCACTCACGGATTGAGCGACGGTTAGAGCTGCGATCAAGGCCATGATTCCATTGAATGTTTTATTGGTGTTCATTTTTCCTTTCTGCGAATCGGGTGTTTTTACCGGTTCGTGTTTTATTCTTTGCTCTTAATACCCCGCACAAGACACAATCCCTCAGAAAAAATGATAAATGTCATCGCCTGGAATAAATCACCCAATTCCGGGCAATCGAGTGGGATGCGTTGACTGAAAAGGTAAACCCTTGGAAACCAGAGTGTCGGATGCGGTTGCTCAAACCGCCCGACAATCGTGTGAGCGTTTGCGTTCCGCTCAACCTGCGTCAAGGGATTCGATAGAGAAGAACCGGTTGCGCTTCAGTGCTCGGTAATAGATTTGATCTTCTCCAAGACCAGTTTCCTGCCTGGGACATCGATGGTCACCCGGTCGAATTGGGCCAGCAGGCCATTTCCAAGCAGACCATCCTCACCGTTGAATATTCTGCCCCGATGCAGTCCCGTGGGGACGTGCTGAAAATCCGTGCGTCCCAAACGAACCGAGGTCGTCTCCCATGGAATGCAAAGGGGCGCCAGACCGACCGAAACCTTTTCATTCCGGGCGGTTGGAATATCCTTTCCAACAACCCAATGCAGGCTGGATGCGCATCCTGTATCCATGCGAACCCATTGAGTTTTTCCGCTATTGACGCTAATCGGCACCAGCAGCTTACCAGCCCGGTTTTTTAATGGTAGTGTATCGGGGTTTGGAATCACTTGAACGGCACTTTTTCCAAACCGCAGCTGGCTGGCCTTGAAATCGATTTGGACGACTTTATCCTTTAGAAAATCAGCCCCTAACAGGCCGTCAACCGGTTGACAACAGGCCGAACCTAACGTTCTCAGATCGACCGCCAGGAGTTTCTCTGGCAAAGGATAATCTCCCAGCTTGGCCGTCAACTTTGTTGGCCAGTAACCCTCGGTTTCGGACTTCACGCCTTGCACCTTGATCCGTTCCCCAAACCCTAATCCAAGCTGCCTTGCCACACCTTCATCCACCGCGCTGACTGTGGCTCCTGTATCGAGAAGAAAATGTAAGGTTCGGGAGGGATTCGTCAATTGAACGCGCACCCAAAGCAATCCATCACGGAATTCAAAGGGAACGTCGTGGCCAATGAGAGGCTGGGCCGACAGCAGGCGGGCTGTGGATAGGCCAATAACGATCAGCATTAAACCAATGACTCGAACCATGCTGCGTCCGTAGCAGGGTTCATTCCAGAATTTTGAAAAAGTACATAACCTATTCATGCCAAACAGTTTGTTGTTTTGCGTGCCATTGATTTGATTTAATTATGAAGGCCAATATTGGCCAGCGTGGTCGAATAGCGCCAATCGGATGTGGCCTTATGGCCTTATGAATGGGACGGTGGAAAGGTGAGGAACTTCAAAAGCGAGATGAGAAAAAACCACCCGCAAAATGTGTTCCCAAAAAAACAACCAAGTGGTTCGTTGCGCTCATTGCTCAAAATGCCTGCGCCGCGCAGGCTCGGCTTGACATTGGGCAGGCCGAAGAATTCGAAACCAGCCTTCGAAGGCGGATACTGCGCCTGCTCCGCGCCGTGCAATAACTCACACCAACGAAACGGACAAATGCGATTCAATACACTCCTTCTCTCGAAGCTCATCCCAGACATGTTCCTGGGGGTTGAGTTCTGGGGAATAAGCGGGCAGCCGGTGAAAATACATGTTTTCAGATATCGCCAACTCTTTTGATTTATGAGAACTGGCGCCATCGAGAACCATAACGATATACTCATTTTCATGACCTTGACTGACTTGCCGCAGAAATTCGCTCATGCGCTCGGTATTCATCTCTTTGCAAATCATCCAATCCAATTGCCCTTCCAGCGGGCTGACCTCCCCGTAAACATAGACAAATTGACGATCATATCCGTTGTCGACCTTCGGCCGCAACGGAGAGGGCGACCAGCAGCGGCGAATCCGAACCATTCGGCCAAACAGAGCCTCGTCTTGAAACATGATTCGGACCTTGCGCCTTCGCACTGTTTCAAGAGTCAGCAAGGATGCCAGCGCTTCCGGGAGCTTTTTTCCATTCCTCCTGAACGCGGAGATCGCTTTTGGGGTGGCGTATGTCGGGCGCAACCTTGCGCCAGCCATGCCGCGCCAGAAAACGATACACCACCGATTCCGCCACGGGACGCCCCAGGCGTTGCGCCAGCGCGGCCCGAATAGGCGAAAGCACCAATAGCCCCCCGCTTTTGACCCTCTCCTCCCAAGGTGCCAGAAACTCTCGCTCCTCCTCCGCGCTCATCAATGCCTTTCGGCGGTCTCCCCATTGGCGGCGCTGGCTGGGCTGGCTGATGTCTCGCCGTTGAAAATCGTTTTGAAGACGAGGAACACTAGATCGGCCAGTTCGTGGCCTATCGTTCCGGCCCTCAACTGCGGCGGCCCAGGGTGCCCCTCGCTACGCTCGGCTTCGAGGCCCGCGATCCAAGGGGCGTGCGCCCGGGCCTCCTCGCCCCGATGCCGCCGGTCTTCGGACCTCCACTTCGGTGTAACATGTAACACGTCGTTTCCGGCCAATCCATGGCACGGTCATTGCAATAGAACACAGCCTCCAAATTGTTCCTTAAGGATTCAAACAGTGGTAAGATTCGTCCCATCGAAGGGAGGGATCAATCCATGGAACATTTCGAGCATGCCAGTAATGTTGACCTGCTTTCCACGCTGACCGGCAAATCGGCCGCGACAATGCTGATGGAAGAATACGGAGGGCTGACCAAGCTGGCGCAGGTCTCGCTCAACGAACTCCAGCAAATCAAAGGGGTCGGCAAATCACGCGCTGCAGCCATCAAATCGGCCTTCCTTCTCGCCCAGCGCCTCAGCCACGAGACCATTATCGAGCCGCCCATGCTGGACGCCCCGGAACGTGTGGCGGACCTGTTGCGTGAGCGAAACCGGCTTTACACCGTTGAGGTTTTCCAGACGATCCTGGTGAACTCCCGTCGGCGACTGATTGCGGTGCAAACCATCTCCCAGGGCACCTTGGACACCATTCTGGTCCATCCGCGCGAAGTTTTTGGCACGGCCATAGCCCATCGGGCGGCGGCCATCATTCTCGCGCACAACTTATGTGTCGCAGCACATAAATTATGTTATGTGCAGTGCGGATTTATGTGCAGTGACGGCGCGGTCGGGATGCTAATTCGTGCTGCGGCGCAGTCGAGAGGGATGGCTGTACTTCCATGGACGCATGTGGTATTGGGGTCCATGCGGATTTCGCCGCGAGGGGGTCGTCATGCTTGAAAACAAATCGCACCAACCGACTGAGGCGAACCCGACTGTTCGCACGTTGAAGATTGAGGCCGATGGCGACCCTTGGAAGGGCCTCATCAAACCAAAAATTCGGCTCATGGGACGATGGCTTGAACAAGCGGGGTTCAATCCCGGCAATCGTGTTCACGTCACCTGTATTGCTCCTGGCGTTATTGAATTGCGCTCCCCCGATGCCTCGATTGTCGATGCGGCGAAGCAGTCCCCACAACGGCAGCCCGACTGTTCGTTTTGAAATGGTCCGCTTCACATAACCGCAGTGCTTTTTACAGCACTGCGGTTTTTTTTATGAAGTGGGAATGTGCATAGGCAAAAACCGCGTGATCGCAGCAATCTTGAAAACTCCAACTCTAAACTGGTAATCGTTCACCTTTGCTCCGCCGGTTTCAACCAAAAAACACCGTCAATTTTATGCTCGAATTCTGGTACAGAGAAAAACGAACCCTCGTCGATTTCCGACGCGGCCCCATTGGCCCTTATTTCGACCGCTTTGCCGCCCACCTCAAGGAGCGCGGATATGCCGCCGATTCGGTCACGGGGATTTTAGGAAAATGCTGCCAGTTCAATGCTTTCCTGATTGAAAGCAGGATTATGCAGGCCAGCAAAATCACAGAGACAGCCCGGGATTCTTTTCTTGAGCTCTATTTGGTGCAAAGCCGAACGGCTTGCCTGTATTCGCCACGCTATACCGCCCGGAACGCACTGAACCGCTTATGGGATTATCTGATTCAAATCAAAGTCCTTCAGCCGTCCAAGCCAAAACCAGTAAAAACACCCTACCGTTGGCTGCTTGATCCCTATCTCCAACATCTCCAGGAGGAGTGCGAGTTTTCCAAGGTCACGATGCAGAGAGCCCGTGCGCAGGTCGGTTCATTCCTGGAAACCCTGCGGCAGAAAGCCGGTCCCAAGCACTTCAAAACCTTGTCGGCTGAGGCGGTCGAGGGCTACGTGAAGCAACACCTTAAAGACAGCCCGGAAAATCTCTCTGCTTTGGCCGGGGCTCTCCGCAGGTTTTTTCGATACTGCGCCGCACACCAGCACACGCGCATCGATTTTTCGGGCTTGATTCCTCCTGTCCGGCGTTATCGCCATGCTTCGCTGCCCAAAGGGATGGAAGACTCGGCTTTGGAACGGATGCTGGGCGCGATTGACAAAAACACGCCGAACGGCGCGAGGGATTACGCGATCATGGTTCTGATGATGGCTTATGGCCTGCGGGGTGTCTCGGTCGCCGAACTATTGCTGGACGACATGGATTGGCAGCGTTCTCAAATCCGCATTCGCGCCCAAAAAGGCGGCAAGGAGGTGGTCCTGCCGCTGATGGACACCGTGGGGGACGCTCTCATCGGTTATCTCCGCCACCGAGTTGACAAAACACCGTTCCGGGAAGTCTTCCTCACGGTCAAAGCGCCAGTTCGCCCGCTCAACAGTCTGGTTATCTCCCATCTCGTACGAGAATACATGCGCAAGGCCGGCGTCACCATGGCTGGCGGCGGCTCCAGAACACTCCGTCATTCCTGGGCTATTCGCGCCTTGGCGAACGACTCACCGATCAAAGCCATCGCCGACGTGCTGGGCCATCGTTACATCGACACTACGTTCATCTATGCGAAGGCGGATTTGAAGACCCTGCGCGAAGCGGCCATGCCCTGGCCAGAGAAAGGATAACATATGGCAACGTGCCTCTTTCGCAGTCCATTGGCTTTCCGACTCCAATGTTTTTTGGAAACACGCAATGCGGCAGGCCGGCGAGGTGTCTCCAGCCAGAAACTCCTCATTGGCCTGGACCGCTTTCTGTTGAGCGAACTCCAACCCGGAGAAACCATCACGCGCGAAATCGCCGAGCGCCGGATCAAGAGTCTGGAATACTTGAGCATCGGCACCCGGATTAATCATATCTCGGTGCTGCGCCAGTTCTGCCGGTACCTGGCCCACTTCGATCCGCGAACCTGTGTGGTTCACCAGAGCTTTTTGCCGCGCCGCACCCGTCCGGCGCCATATATATACTCGCTCAAGGAAGTGCAACAAATCATGGCCGCTGCCAGGCGGATTGGTCCACTCGGGAGCCTGCGACCGGTTGTCATATCCAATCTCGTTGGTTTGCTCTATACAACCGGCTTGCGGATCGGCGAAGCATTGAAGCTGACTCTGGCGGACGTTGACCTCAAACGGTGCATGCTGTTAATCCGCGAGACCAAGTTTAAAAAGACTCGCAACGTTCCTTTGTCCTCCTCCGCTGTCACGCAACTCCGGGTTTATCTGCATCAGCGCTCTATGGCTGGCATGTCCACGGACGTCAACTCACCCCTCTTTGTTAATCTCCGTGGCAGGCGTTACGGAGAGGCGGGGTTCACCACTATCTTCCTGGAAATCATCCGCAAGCTCGGCATCCGCAAGCCGCCGGGGCAACGTGGCCCGCGCATCCATGACTTTCGTCATTCCTTCGCTGTCAATCGTCTGCTTGCCTGGTATCGGGAAGGAGCGAATCTGGCCGCCAAGCTGCCGGTGTTATCAACTTATCTGGGACACTCCACGGTGACCTGCACCGAAGTTTATCTTCAGGCCACGGCAGAGTTGTTGGAAAGTGCGGGCACGCGGTTTCATTCCCACTTCGCGGTGCCAACGCTGCGCAGAAAGAAAACTTATGACAAAGACTGACATCGCAACACCCATGCGCGGGTTCTTTGAGCAACACCTGCTTTCCCAGCGCGGCCTCAGCGGCCATACCGTGCTGGCCTACCGGGATGCCATGAAGCTCTTTCTGGAGTTCGTTTGTCGCCGACATCGGAAAACCTGCACCACCCTGACTCTGGAAGACCTGACTGCCGATGCGGTTCGTGCCTTCATGAAACATCTGGAGGAAATCCGCAAAAACAGCGTCCCGACTCGTAATGCCCGGCTGGCCGCCCTCCATGCTTTTTTCAATTACCTGGCCAGCATTGACCCGCGTCACATTGCCCAGGCCCAGACCATCCTGGCAGTGCCGTTTAAACGCCGATCATACCACGTCGCCAACTATTTGGAACGGGATGAAGTGCTCAAAATCTTTGCCGGCATTGATGGCCGGACGATGCAAGGACAGCGTGATGACGCCCTGCTGCGCTTGCTTTACAACACCGGGATGCGCGTGTCTGAACTCGTTGATCTGGACGTGAACCATCTGCGGTTCAGCCGTCCGCACACCGTTCTCATCCACGGCAAAGGTCGGAAAGAGCGCACCTGTCCACTCTGGACGGAAACCGTCACCGCTCTCAAAGCGTATTTAGAAAAACGTGGCGTGCGTCTCGATGAGGCAACGCCGCTTTTCGTCAACCGCGAAGGCAGCCGCCTCACCCGTTTTGGGGTGCGCTACATCATCGCCGAGCGCGTCGCTGAAGCGGCGAATACTTGTCCCTCGCTGCTCACCAGACGGGTTACTCCTCATACCTGGCGTCACACCACCGCGATGCACCTGCTTCAGTCCAACGTGGACCTGAATATGATCCGGTCCTGGCTGGGCCACGCTTCCATCGAAACCACCAACGGCTATGTCGAGATTGATCTGGAGATGAAACGCAAAACACTTAAGTCGGTGGAGAAACTGATCCCCGCGAAGGCAACGGGCCGACGCTCCTGGCGGAACGATGATGAACTCCTATCGTGGCTATCCAAGCTGTAATTATGTGAAGCGCCGAAACCGCGAAGCCGCGACACCAAAGCCTCTGCCCATCGATTTAGCCCTCCTGCTCCACATAAATCCGCTCTTCACATAACACAATCATCCCAGTGGCGACCCCACACCTAGTGCGGCTGACATCAAAGTCACCTGCGAACTGGTCCGAGCGGGCCAATTGCTCAAAATCGAGGTTCTGGACCATATCATCCTAGGTCAGGCCACCACCGAACGTTCCAGGGATTTCCTATCTTTGCGCGAATTGGGCTATCTTCAGTAGCACAGGTTATCCGAATGGCTTGACCGGCATTCGCCGCAGCCAGAGCGCTTCCCGGGGCACCAGTTCCAGCCCGGCGGCTTTGCGGCGGCGGTTCACGGCCCGAAGGATGCCGCGGAGTTGATCGCGGACGGGCGCGTAGGGCTCAAAATCAATCCGCCTCAGTTCGCGGCACAACTCCTCGACCGTCCGATGCACGGCGAGCGCAGCGAAACGGGCCTTCAATTCGAGGCACAAGCCGCGATCGATTCGGACTGAGGGGTGCCAGGTCTTGCCATCGCGTCCCTGACGGCAACTGATCGCATAACCCATGAAATGGAGGGGATGCCGCCGGAGATCCCGGACCTGCTTGCCCTCCACGGCGAAGAACGGATGCTCTCCGTGGGTTGCAAGAACCACAAAGAACCGGCCGTATCGAAGATACTGCACGCGCGCCTGACCCGTTTTCTTGCAGCGCGCCCGCGTCCACTTCGAGACATCGATCCCGTATTGCGTCACCATCTTGTGGTCGAGGCTGGCCGGATCTTTGGGATCCGGCACCCGGCCCATCACGTAAAACCAGTATCCATTGGCCACGTAAGCCACGGCCAGTTGCTGGACGAATCCGGCCACGGAAACCGCCACACACCGATACGCCATACCACACCTCCAAACAGTGTTATGGCGTCTAAAGGGTGGAAGGTTGCTTATGCGGCGCAACCTCCCGAAAGCCGTAACCTTCTTGCAGCCTGTCACTCGCTCAAATAACGCGCCGCCCGCAAGCCCGTCTCAGAACCTCTGGTCCACGCAAAGCGCAGGTTCCTCGGGCGTGCCATCACGGCGCGCGCGCTGCATTCCAGTGTTGCAGTTGCCCATCTATGGCGGTAGCGGGTGCGTAAATCCTCTTCGTTCACCCACTCATGGCTGTTTCTCCAATGTATAAGGCTGCCTTCCATGCATCGTGGCCTGTCCCCAGGAACGATGCGCGGAACGCAAATCTTTGTCGGTCAGGCAGCGGGCAGGTGGAGTTTGAATCCACCTGCCCACCACATCGTTGTGACCGATTTATCCCGTCACCCCTTTCGTGTGTGCTATTGCGCCCGGCACCACCCGTTGACGCGCACCCGCCGCTCCAACTGCCTTGCTGGAGTGACACCCTGCCTTCGGCTCGAAAGCCGAAGGCGATTGGGTCCAGGCTCTGCCTGGTCCTACTTGGAGCACTCTCATCAGAGTGCGGCTATTGAAGCACCGGCTGACACGCCGGCACCGGATACCACTCCGGCCGCCACACTCCTTGCGCGGTTATTCCTGTCCTTCACCACAGCAGTCACGTTGGCTGGACGCGCAAGCGTCCACGCTCACCAGGCATGTCCGAGGCTCCCGCCCCGGCATGGTTTCCAGTCCCACTGCGGGACTGATTTCAGGGGATAGAATACAGAAGCGCCCCCTTACCCACCCTGGTTGAACTTCGCCGATTCGGCTCCGTCTCTGCTGTCGTTAACTGGCAAGGGCTTGACGCCCCTCTCATCGTTGAGCTTTTCACGGTCTGCTGTTTGGGCAGAACCCCGGAGGTTGTCGGCCTCCGGTTCCTCGGTGTTGCCACCGGGAAGCTCCCGACGCCAGCGCGCGTTAAACGAACCTGTCGAGCCTTGCACCCGATTGGCCTTGCGGCTTTGGTCCGATTCCCGCCGAGGGATTTGCCATGCTCCCGGGCACGACGCACCCATTTTGGACAGGACCGACCGGCTGCATTTCAGCAACCGGCGTGTCCCGCTCGCCCGCATTCACGAGCACCATCTCGCTATGGGATAGAATCCGGAGATTACTCCGCTGGTAAGGCGGGATTACTTCCGAAAGCCTCCCTCGAACGTGGCGGGCCACTCTCGTGGCACCACGCTCTACGGGACACTGAAATGACGGTTGGTAAGACCATCCCCTTAGCCTGGTGGTGAGCCAGGTTTGCCGGGTATCAGCGCCGATCACAACGACGTCAAAGATTGCGTGGGCAATCCTCACGTTTGGGGGAGAACAAAACCTCCCACTGTGCCATGCGTAGCACTTCCCGCCCGGCGTTGGTAGCGGAAAATATGAGACACGGTTTGGACCAGAAGCGAGTGGATGTGCCTTCGCCAGAAGCGGGCGGATGCGCGACCACCCCAGGCAAACGAGCATCTGACCGCTATTATAAAGATTTTTGCAACGGCAAGCGGTATTCCAACGGAATAACCAATGACATGAAATTACCGACACTCGCACAATGGAAGGCCCCTTGTCATGCCCGGTCGTGGTGTGCTACGAGAACCATGGAGACTTCGCAAGGAGGAGACCAATGAGTTCGCGCAGACGACGTTTCACTCGCTCAGCCGGCGTTACCCTCGAAGTGGCGGTGCTGGACTACCTTCACGAGTTGGCAGAAAAGGAAGACCGCGACAGGAGTTTCTGCATCAATCAAATTGTGCGTGAACACGCCGAGCGGAACGGGCGTCCCCTGCCGCCATCCACGCAGCCGCCGCAGTCACCGGCAACGGTAGCGGCTGTTTCCGAGGAGCGTTGAGCTATGACCCACGAGGTGACGGCCAATCCCGAGTTTCCTGGCTTCCCAGACTTCCGGGCCAACGTCACGTTCACGCCCATCCAATTCTTCACGGTGGTCATTCCCAACTCCTCGCGCGGCGCGATTTGCATAGCAGGTTACGTGTTGCGCAAGCTTCTGGGCTGGGTGGACGACCAGGGTAATCCCACCCGCGAACAGTTACGGTTCACCTACCAGGAACTCGTCGAGCAGGCCGGTGTCTCGCGCGGGGCAGTGGCTGGAGCGATTCAGGAAGCCGTGGCCAACCGGTTTCTCTGCCGACTTCCGGCCTCCTCGCCGCAGTTCGAACATCGTTACGTTGAAGGTGCGACGTACGCGCTGTGCTGGGACCCGTCGGACCAGCACGCGCACACACTGGAGCAGTTTCGGGGCTTCTATTACCCGGATGCGATGCTGCTGGAGGAACAGGATGGAACCCGGGTAATCCGACGCCCGAAGGCGTCACGAAAAAACATCCCGAATGCATTTTTCGACTACCTGCTGCCGCGCGAGCGGCGCTCGGTCATCCGGGTGGTGGGCACCCTGTTGTTCCGCTCCATCCAATGGGGACCGGGCGGAGAGCGTCGAGTGCCAGTGAGCTGTTCGATCACCGAGTTGAGCCGGCTGACCCGGCTGTCGCGCCAGCATGTGCATGCGGCGGTGGTCGAGGCGTGTCATCGGGGCTACCTCGACCCGGTGGACGCGGGCTGCTTTGACCCCGTGGCCGGACAGGGGAGCCGGGCGGCGACCTATGGAATCCGTTGGGCAAATGGCAATGGCCGGATGCTGGTTCAACCGGAGGCGGTCTCACACGCGCAAACGCGGGATGAGGGCGCAGGCGAGGGATGCCAGTTCAAAAAGGTGAACGGAACTTCAATACAAAAAGGTGAACGGAACCAGTTCAAAATAGTGAACGGAGGAGAGTACAAAAAGGTGAACGGTATAAACATAAAAGAAGAACTTAAAACAGAACATAAAACAACAGCAGGAAAAACACCGGTTGCCAAGGGTGCCAACTTTGAGGTTCCTGCTGCTGCTGCCAGTTATGATTTGCTCATACAGGCTGGTTTCGATCCGGCGACGGCACGGCTGCTCACCAGTCGGCATGATCGGGATGTCATCCATCGACAGATTGACTGGCTCCCGTTGCGTGGTGCGGCGCACAACCGCTTGGGGCTCCTCCGCCGCTCCATTGAGCAGGACTGGCCCAAACCAGAAGGCGCAGTCGAGGACTTGGGGCTGCGCCTGGGCCGCACCTTCGCCAGTCACTACTACGCCGGTTATCACGCGTATGTCGGCGAGGCCGCCACGGAACCCTTCCCCAAGGACATCGAAATGGCGGCGAAGTTCGTCGCGCGCCTGCTAACGCTGCAGCGCAACGAAGCGATGGTCCCAGAATGGGGCCGCCGCTTTGGTCGGCTGATGCGGGATAAACACCAAGGCGACCTGCGGGCCAAGCCGAACCTGTCAATGGCGCTTGTGCTTTACGGTGACCGGTTTCTGCGAGTGCTCCAGGGCGAAATCTCGGCGCGCCAAACGGAGGCCCTCGGGAAGGCCCGGGCGGCTCACCAGGCGACGTTTACACCCGAATACATGCAATACCTGCGGCAGGCCGAGGCAGAACTACAGCGGACCAACCCGGAGCTTTACGAAGCTTTCGCCGAAGACCGGCGCCAATCCCGTCACTCGTTAAGCAGCAGTCCGTTTCTGACCTCCGCCGAGTGGCTGGCGCGTTTCGACAGTGAGAAGAACCGGTTGTTGGCGTTCGTGGATTTCTTCGACAAACACGCGCAGCATCCTGTCCTGGGATTTTGGGAATGGGATACACAGAGGAATCTGCACCGCTTCGGCAGCGGCAATGTGGCTGATTCCGGAACACAGGAGGCCCACGCATGAGAACCATCGCCATCATCAACCAGAAGGGGGGCGTCGGAAAGACCACCACCGCAGTCAACCTGGCCGCCGGCCTGGCCCGCTCCGGACGCCCAACCCTGCTGATCGATCTTGACCCGCAGGCGCACGCGACCATTGGCCTTGGCCTCGACCCGGAGCAGTTCTCCGGACGGACGATCGGCGATGTGTTGTTGTCGGAGTCGGCGAAGATTGAGGCTGCCATCGCTGAGACTTACCTGCCAGCGCTCAAGCTGGTGCCCGCCGCCCTCAGCCTTTCCAAAGCAGATTCGCTGTTGCACACCCGGCACTTTCGCGAGCAGCGGCTGCTCCACGCCCTCGAGGGCCTTCAAGGATTCGCCTACGTGCTTATTGATTGCCAGCCCACGTTAGGCGTTCTGCCTGTCAACGCGATGGTGGCGGCCAGGCACTTTCTTGTTCCGACGCAGCCTTCGGGTTACGCCCTGCGCGGTTTGGGTGACCTGCTCGAAATCCTTCGCAGCGTGAAGCAGTTCAACGGCATCTGGGATTACCGCATCCTGCTCACCATGGTGATGGCGCAGGCAACGGTGACCAACGACTTGGTGGAGCGCGCTCTCGAGCCCTTGCGGGATCAACTCCTGGCCACGCGCATCGCCCGATGCGAGGTGCTCAATCGTGCGCAGACCGAGGACACACCACGCGACGTGGTCGCCTACGCGAAACACAGCCGTGCAGCCAATGATTATCAACAACTCACAGAGGAAATACAAAACTTATGGCCATCGCCCTGAAAGACCGGCTCGCCCGACAGGCCTCGGGCAACGCCGTCCTGAACTTCGACCCAACCGGCCGGGATGAACCGCAACTGGTCTCCATCCCGTTGTCATTAATCGATCCGGATCCCCATCAACCACGAAAGGACCTGGGCGACCTCACCGAGCTCGCCCTGTCCATCCGTGAACATGGCCTGCTTCAACCGATAATTGTCGAAGCGGTGGACGGTGGGCGATACCGTATCCTGGCCGGGGAACGGCGTTTCGCTGCCTGTCGCACCCTGAATTCGGAATCGGTTTCCTGCATCGTCCGAACGGTGGAGGAACAATCGCGGCTGGCACTGCAACTTATCGAGAACCTGCATCGCAAGGATCTACACCCCTTGGAGGAGGCCAGGGCGTTTAAACGATTGCAGGACGAATTTAACCTGGACCAGAGTGCGCTGGCGAAGCGTTTGGGCATGGCGCCGAGTTCGATGAACGAAACGCTGCGTATTCTCCAACTCAGCCCGGACCTCCTGGCTGAGGTGCAGACTTCCGAACATATCAACAAATCGGTGCTGCTCGAAATTGCCAAGGTATCCGATCCAGAGCAGCAACGCACCCTCTGGCAGCAGGCCCAAGCGGGCAACATGACCACACGCCAAGTCCGTGCTGCCAAGCAGCAGGGTAAGCCTGTCAAAAGGCGTAATGCCCCCGTCACCATCGCGCTGGACACTGCAACCGTGACGATTCGATTCAAGCAAGGCGAGGCGACGATTACACGCGTTGTGGCTGCCCTCGAACAGGCGCTTGCCAGCGAAAGGACGCGGAGTTGAAAGGGCAGGGTTATCTCGAGTTTGAACAGAAGAAAGCCGCCCAACTTCGGACGTCCGAATAATTCCGTCCTGCAGTGAGCGATTGGAACCGCCAGCCATCAGTCCTCCCGAGCTGGCTTACTCACCTCCCATTCAAGGTCTCGCCCTGACGGGCGATCTTTTTCATTGGGCTCCGCGAGGCGGCGCTTCGGCGAATGGGCAAGGCGCGCCAGCAGGAAACTGTCACGCCTTGCATTTCCATTCGCCTCCGCTTCATCCGCCCCGACTCCGCCTCATTCCTAAGTGGTCATCCCTGCGGGCTGGCCTGGTTGTTTTTAAATCCCCTGAAGTGGGGGGCGGGGGTGTTTGAACCGGGTCGCGAAAACACCCCCGCCCCCCACTCCAGGGGAATGTTCTTCTGGGGAGGCGGTGGGGCAAACTTTTGGAGGCTTGATATGACGGTAACCTATGTTCGCGAACTGACGCTGAAATACCGGGGAAAGAAAGGGGAGATCTTCGACGCTGCGCATTCCCCCAACCATGCCGCGCGGCTCATCCGGCAAGTGCTGCCCGATAATGTCAGGGAGCATTTTGTAGCGCTGCTGCTGGATTCTCGCACGCAGGTGGTCGGCTATTACGTTGCTGCCACAGGCACCGCGTCGAGCTGTCTGGTCGGCGCGCGGGAAATTTTCCAGGCCGCTGTGGTGGCCGGAGCCAACGCGCTCGTGGTCGGCCACAACCACCCGACCGGAGACACCACCCCCAGCACCGAAGATCGCGCTGTGACCCAGCGCCTGAAAGCAGCAGGTGAGTTGCTCGGCATTCCGATCCTGGACCACCTGATCGTTGGGAACGAAACCTTCTACTCGCTTTATGAGCACGGCGAGCTGTGAGGCAGCCCAAAAAACATTGCACACCTGCCGCCGGGATGAAACCGGCGGCGCTTTTCAAACGGAAACACAAGGAGAATACAATCATGAATATTTACGAGAATGTAACCAGCCGTATTTTGAACCAACTCGCTGCCGGTCAGGTCCCTTGGCGCAAGACCTGGCGCACCGGCCTGCCCAAGAGCTTGAACACCGGAAAGGAATACCGGGGCTTGAACCTCCTGGTGCTGGGCGGCAGAGAGTACGCTTCCCGCTACTGGGTAACCTACCGCCAGGCGGAGCGCCTCGGCGGACATGTTCGCAAAGGCGAGCACTCCACCCTGGTGATATACTGGAAATGGCGCACCGCGGCGGAATTGGAGAAACGCCGACAGGAAACCGGCAAGGAAAACCTGCCACCATGTATGCCATTCGTCAGCGCCGTGTTCAACCTCGACCAAGTCGACGGGATTGCGCGCCCGGAGGACGATGTTCTGAACCCGGCGAACCGTCGGCTGGAAATTGCCGAGCAGATGCTCGAAGTGATGCCGGACAAGCCGCAAATCGTTCACACTGTGACCAGCAGCCCGGCCTATAACCCGATGCTGGACCGTATCACGCTGCCGCATTTGAGCCAGTTCGAGAGCGCGGATGAATACTACGCAACGCTTTTTCATGAGCTCATTCATGGCAGCGGACACCTGCGGCGCCTGAACCGCTTCGCCACGGCGGAAGGCGATCCTGTTGAAAAATATTCTTTCGAGGAACTGGTGGCCGAATTCGGCGCGGCTTTCTTGTGCGGCTTCGCGGGGATTCAGAACGCGAGCACGGACGCCTTGCAGGCCAGCTACATCGAAGGCTGGATGCGCGTGTTCCAGCAAGACAGCCGGATTCTGGTGCGGGCGGCTTCGGCCGCGCAACGCGCCGCCGATTACATCCGCGGCAAGCTGCCAACAGCGGGAGAACAGCCCGCTGTAGCCGCCTGAATGACGAAGCCTCCCCGCGACGGGGGAGGCTTTCGTCCAAACCATGGGAGTGTTGCCCGGGCCGCAGAAAATCCGGCTCGCCCTGCGGGCGAGTTTCTCCAGGAGCGTCAGTGCCAGAGCGTTGGGCCGTTCCACCTTGGGAAGCTTGGATGAAACGATGCTCAAGTCACTGCTGCTGCTGTGGGTCGTCCATGTGAGGACTTCTCTCGATTCCAGAGACCAGCGTTCCGGCTTCCGAGAGGGCTGCATAGCGTTCCCCTTGCTCCACGATGCGCGACACCGTCTGACGCGTGAGTTCAATATAGAGCGGATGCAGGCTGCGACCACGGATGACGATATCCTCGGTAGCGAACACCAATTTCAACTGGTCGGCCTCAAACTCCATCCGTTGCAGCAAGTGATACGGCAGCCAGAAGCTGTTCTTCGCGCGGTAGAACACAATGCCCGGTGGGCGTTCCCCTGTCGCGTAGGGCTGTTCCACGCTGGGGATCCCGGTGTCCTCGCCCGACGGTGGCGGTGGCCTTGTAATGGGGGCCGGGGTCAGGGTGCCTGGGGTGTCTATTTTTCCACGGAGCATAAAGATGCAGGATAGCTAAACCGCCAACCTTGGGTTGAGGACGGGCCGCTCTTTGATCTCCTCTCGCTGCGCCACGCGAGCGCGTTCCAACAGATCGGTGGCCGACAAGCGCGCGGCCGAGCGGGTGACCGCTTGGCGCAGGAATTCAATATCATCGGTGAAGACCTTCACCTGCTCCCGGCCACGAGAGGCACTCACATAGAACTGGTTCAGATTGGCCGCCTGCGCCGAGGCCGAATCCACCGCCACATACACATGGTCCACCGTCCGGCCTTGCGAGCCGTGGCTGGTGACGCAGTAACCGTGGGTGAACGCCCGGAAATCCGGTGCGATGCTCCGCCCGTCGGTCAACAGGACGCGCCCGTCGGCCTTAACCTGCCTGACCGTTACAATCTGGCCGTTGAACAGGCCATCCGGTTTGCGGTTGGACTGGATCAACAGCCGCTCGCCCGGTGCCACCGGCAGTTTGACCCGCACGGCCACATCGAAGCAGCCGACCTGCTTCTTGGTCACCGTCACCATCTGGCCGTTGCGTTTCCTGACCGCCAACGCGTCCGGCTCAACCGTCACGACCTCCGCCCATTCACCTGCGACGAATTCTTTCGCGCCCTTGTGGAAGGTCAGCACCATCTTCGCTTGGTAGTTACGCAGGTCGCGTTTCTGGGCGCGGGTCCACTTGCTCGCATGATGCACAGTCAACTCGGTTTCCTCGCGCGCGAGCAGACCCGCAGCCTTGAGCTGGGTCCGGACTTCCTGGGTGACCCGCGAGATCTCTCGCCAGGTCGGACTCACCACCAGTGCCGACTTGTTGGCCTTGAGCGAATTAACGTATTCCGAAGCCAGGAGCGGATAGCGCGTCTCCTCATCCGCCTCGTGCAAGGCTCCGAGGCGGTCTAGTCGAGCCAGGGCCTCGCTGCCTTTGCCCTCAGCCAGCTCACCGATGGCGGCGCGGTATTCGCGTTCGCTCTGCCGCCGGATGCCTTGCACGCCGGCCATGCGCAGGGCGCTCTGCCGTTCGAGCAGCCGGAGGGCGTCGCCAGCCTCGACGCCGGTGTGCTGCCGGGTGTCGCCGGAGAGTATCAGACGACCTTGGTGGGCATGGACGAACTCGACCAGCGGGAGCAGGTCTTTCGTCGAGAGCAAGCCCGCTTCATCCACCACCAGCACCTGGCCCTGCGCGCTGGCCTGAAACTCCGGATCGGCGAGGAACCGCTGCACCGTGGCCGTCCGGGGCAATCCCTCCTTCCTCAGCGATTCGACCGCCGCTGTCGTTGGCGCCAGAATAATGGCCGCTTGGCGCTCCTCAATGCCCTTCAGAACTTCCCGCAGCAGGGTGGACTTTCCGGTGCCAGCTCCGCCACGTAATCCGAGGACGAGGTCAGGCGAGCACAGGATGTGGCGCAGCGCCAGGCGTTGCTCGCGGGTGAGCTTCGCGTCGCCGACGAAAGCCGCGTTCAACGGTCGGACCCTGCCCACGCCCTGGTTGACGAGCTTTAGCAGGCGCTGTTCCTGACGCAATGTTCCTTCAGTGGTCAGCATCTCATCCACGGCGATGAACTCCTGACGCCGGGCCAGATCAGTCTCCAGCTCGAGCAGCGTCACGAAACCCCGGGTATAGGCCATCGCTTCCGTCAGGAGGTGACACCTCGGAACGACGCTGCGACGCTCGAAGAGATGGTCGCGCGCGTAGTCGATGGCCTCCGCCGGGCCGATGGTCGGGATCAGAGCGGAGGCAGGCAAGATAGCCGGAGCTAAACTAAACCCCGGGATCAGCGATCCATGACGCGTTGCCTCTCCGGGTGACACAAGCCGGCGGAGGGCCGCGAGTTCCTCAGGGGTCAGTTGCCCCCGCTGATAGGCGAGCACTTCCTCGGCCTTCAAGTGATCAGACTTCCGTGGGCGGGTGGCGTGAGCCAGATGCGAGCGCCCGGTATTGGTTAGCGCGGTCAGGGGCAGGAAATTGCGCCGGGCCTGCTCCGCCGCGGCGCGCGCTTCCGGGGTCTGGCTCTCCTGGACCGCTTCGTCCAGTTCTCGCTGTCGGCGTGCGTTGAGTTCCGCGACGGCCTGCGGTTCGGCGGCAAGGATGTCCCGCCGCCGCTTGCTGAACCGGTCAAGGATGTCCTGTGGCACGCCGTCGATTTCGAATCCGTTCGCCGTATTGCGGATGCCGTAACCCAGCGCCCGCGCCCGGAGGGCGAGTTCGCTTCGATAAACCTCGGTAAAGAACGCCATCTGGTCGAACATCTTTGAGGTCTGGAGCGCCTTCCACCGGCTCTCCACAGGGTCCCATGTGCCGTTGAACACGACGAAGTGGCTGTGCAACTGAGGGTCCAACGCGCGCGAGGTGTCGTGTCGAAACTCCGCCGCAACGATCTCGCCCGTGTGACGGTCGGCGTGCGACCCCCCTTTCCCGACTCGCGTCGCCGCGACCCGCTCCACCCGCGAAAACGCCGCGCGCGCGGCTTCCTCGTGGGCGTTGATAAGCCGGGGGTCGCCCACCGTCAGCGCCAGAACAGACACGCTTTTTGGCGCGGAGACGGCAAAATCATAAAAGACGCGGCGGTCCTGCTGGCGGTGGCGGACGGTGAGCCGCTCGCCCGTCGCGGGGTGTTCGTTGTCGCACAACCTAATGAACGCGGTCTCGGTGACCGGCGATGACGAGTCCAACCCAAGCCTCCCGATGCCATGCCCAAACCACCGGCCGGCGACGCTCTGACCTTCCGAATAGTAATCACCCTGAGAGAGGTGCTTTCTGAAATACTCCTTCGCGGTCTGTAGATTCTTCTGTGGTCGGGCCGTGATCATATGCGTGATTATGTTGTGAGTTGTGAGTGCTCTGAGCTGAGACACCAACCCCTATCGTCGACCCCTCACTTCGTGAGGGTCCGCCGATAGGGCGCCGCGCGCGGCGTCAGAAGTAAAACCACCGGCGCCGATACCAGCGCGCCACGGTGCCGTCGGGCTCCAGCGGCGGCAGAACGGCCTTACGGAAGCCGCGCTCACAGTGGACGACGATGCATTGGTGTTTGCGCAGTTTGCGCAGTTCATGCGGCTTGATGCGGTAGGATTCGCTTTCATGGATGGTTTCGGAATGTCGGCCTTCGCTACGCGTCACGGACTTCTCGCGCTTGATTATCTTGCCAAGGAACTCCGCGCTCGCCTTGGCGTCGTCCTCGTCGGCAGCGGCGAAAATGAGCCGGTTACGCAAATTCAAGGTGAAGACCTTGGCCTGATCCGCGCCGAGCGCCGGGATGAGCGACGTGGTGCTTTGCGTCGCGGCGATAACGGCCACCCCCGCCTCCCGGATCACGTCCACCACGGCGTGGTCGCTTAGCCCGTCTTCGCTGGTGGTGACAAAGTGCTGACATTCATCGGCCAGCAGCAACAACAGGTTGTGCTGCGCCCGTTCGGCCTTCGGCGCGTCAAAGCGCGTCAGTGCGTGAGTGTAGAATAAGAGCTTGAGAAAAGTGCCGACAAAGCGGCGTTCGGTCTGGTAGCGCTGGGGCACGGCCAGGCAGATGATTTTGCCCTGATCCACCTCCTGCAACGCGAAGGTACTATCCTGGCAGAACACCTCGGCGATGGCGGGCTCCGTGAAGTAGTGCAGGTAGTTTTTCACCGTTCCCGTGATACCGGCCAGTTGCTCCGGTGGCTGGGCCAGATAGTTGCGGAAATGTTCCGCCAGGGCGCGGGCGGATTCGATTGACTCCAGATGCCGGAGGGCGTCTGCGGTGTCCAAGGGGTTGACGAGAAGGTCGTGGGCATTCTCCAGCGTGACGCCATAACCGAGGGCATCCAGCGCTTCGAGCGCCTTGGCGATGTGGATCTGCGCCGCACGCCGGAAGAAACTCTGTTCCTGGCGATTGCCCAACGCCACGGCTGTGTCCACAACGCAACGGGCGTAAGTCGCGTAGGGAATGCGGCGGTCGCCAACCAGGTTGAAGCGGTGTTTGGGCTTCCAGTCCGACCGTCCCGGCATCGGTCGCACTTCGAGTAGCAGGACATCGTTCGGACGTCCGAAGTGCGTCGCCATCTCGGTTACAATTTCGTGCAGGACGCCTTTGACATCCACACAGAGTCCACCGAATGATTGTTGGTGTTTGAAGACCTGGAAGAGCAGGCAAGAAATACCGCTCAAAGTCTTGCCGGAACCGGTGGCGCCCGTGATCAGAAAGTGCTGGCAGAAGACCTGACGGTTCCAGGTAAACCCTTTGAGCCGGGCCACCACGGAGGGTCGGTTGTGCTGGAACCGGCTCAGCCAGGCGAAGATCGCTGCGACCATCAGCAGTCCAACCAAGCCCGCGGCAATTTCCATAGGGTTGAAATAGTCCTGGAGCATACGGTCCACCCAACTGAACGCGGAGCCACTCATTTTGCAAAGCGAAGGCTATTGCCTCCGGGTTCGACTTCCAGCCGTCCATCGCCGTTCTTTCCCGCCAACCGTTCCTGGCAGATCGGATTGCCACAGAGTTCTTCGATCAACCGGATCAAGGGGCGGGCGCCTTCCTTGGGCGAGAAGCCGCGGCGTTGCAGCAGGCGGAGCACGCCGGCATCGCAGGTCACTCGCCGTCCCTTGCACCGTTGCCAGGCGAGGAAGTCCTCGAGCTTCTGTTCCACAATCTCCTCTTGGATGGCCCGGCTGAGCGGTCGGAACACAAACGGCGGGCCAAACCGCGCGAGCAGTTCCGGCCGCAGGTGCCGTCTAACGCAGCGGGTCACATGGCGCTCCAGGCTGGCGAAAGGCAGATGAACACGGCCCAGGATTTCCGTTGAGCCAAGATTACTGGTAGCGAACAGGTAGATGCGGCTCAAATCCAATGTCTCGCCGTTGGCCAACGTGATCCGACCGACCTCCGTCATCTGGAGGAACAGATCGACGAATTTCGAATGGCCCTTCTCGAATTCATCGAATAGCCAGATCCCTGCAGGGCATTTGGCGTAGACTTGGCCAAAGCGTCCAGAGTCGCCTGTGCGGTTCCCCAGCAGAAACGCGGTCGCTTCCGGCGTTTCGAATTCCGAAGAGTCGAAGCGCTGGAACCGGCCCGTCCCGAACAGGAGTTCGGCCACGTTGAGCACCGTTTCCGTCTTGCCGACGCCGGTCGGACCGGCGAAGAAGAACGCATCGCGGGAGCCCCTCTGTGGCACGGCGTCGAGCTCACGCCTGTGCAGCGCCTCGACCAGGCGTGACAAAACCTGCGGTTGCCCGCGAATCCGGGCGGTGAGGTTCTCGTGCAGTCGGCGAAGGTCCGGGCGAAACAGCCCGCCACCCAGTTCCAAGGATCGTTGTTCCATATAACGGGAACGCGTGTTCCCGTCATGTTATCCGTCAACGAGACCCCTTCGGTTGCACCGCCATGTCGAAAAAGTTGGGACTGGCTGCGCCGTCCTGTGTGCCAGACGTCAAGAGATTCCAAGTCGATATTCCATTGACGCTGGTGTAGCTTTTCCCACAATGGATTGGTCATGTTACCCCAATCCTTGTCGACTGGAATTGTGCTCAGCCGGACGCTGTTCATCCTGGCCGTAACGCTTTATGTGCTTGCCCTCCCGCTCTGCGGACAGGAGCAATCCGTTTCCACCAGCCAAGACATCGACCGCGCCATGTCCATGAGCAGGCAGGCGGCGGAGTTGGAAGCTAAAGAAGAATACACCCAAGCCTTGGATCTCCGCCGCGCCATTGTAGAGATCCTCGTCACAGCGCTGGGACCGTCCGACCCGAACACGGATGTAGCTCGAACGACTGTGGTGAAACTGCTTGGTTCCTTGGGCCGGTATGCCGAGGCCCGGCAAGTTCTTAATGATTGTCTTAAGAGTAGGATTCAAGCTCTGACCGAGAATGACTCACGGGTTGCTGATACCCTCAATCAGATTGGTGAAACGTACCGACGCGAAGGGGATCGAACGAACAGCCTGCCCTTTTTCGAGCGGGCCGAGCGTATTCTTGAACAAGACAAGCGTAACCCAGAATTGCTCGCCACTGTGTTGAACAATCATGGGCTGGTCCTGCAGAATTTGCAGGACTACCCTGGCGCCGAAGCACTTTTCGAAGCCTCTCTGAGCTTGTTGAGGCAGGCGTCCGGGATTAATCCGGCTCTGGCTGCCACCCCATTGACGGCTTTGGGCGAGTTGCATCGCAGCCAAGGTTACATGGTTAGGGCGAAGTCCGAGCATATGGCGGCACTGGCGCTGGTCACTAATCTGCCTGCTTCTTTGCCGTTGCGTTTGCTGATCGATAACAACCTCGCCTCTGTCTGTAGGGATGAGGGTCGTTGGTCAAATGCCATCGCGATTTACCAGCATAGCATTGGAGGCCTGAGCCGGGTGCGTGGCGCTGCTGACCTCGATTTGGTGGCGGTGCGCCGGAACCTCGCACAAACCTTCTCCAAGAAAGGGGACGCTGCTGCAGCTGAGTCGATTCTCCAGGAGTGTGTGGCCGCACTTCGTGTGTCGGCCAGGACGAATAGTCCGCTTTATCTCAGTCTGTTGATTGACCTTGGCAGTTGCCAACAGAATCTTGGGAACCTCGTTGACGCACGTGGGAGCTTTGATTCAGTTCTACGCCAGGGCCTTGCGCAAGGTGGCGAAGATGATCCGCTCGTCTGTGCGAGCCAGGAACGATTGGGCTCGCTGGCACTCGCCCAAGGCGATCTAGCCCGTGCACATGACTTACTCCAACAAGCGCTGGCCTCCCGACAACGGAATGCACAACGGGATCCAAACCGGCGCCTGGAGCTGGCATTGAGCTTGCAGGAATGGGCGAGGTTCGAACGTGAGTTGGGGAGGCCGGACCAGGCCGACGCAAGCCTGCAGCAGTCACTGGATATCTTGGCGAAATATCGTGGGCTGGGGCACCCGGACGTCGCTGAAGTTTGGGAACAACGGGGCCTGTTGGCGTTCGAGGAAGGATCCCTTGCTCAGGCATTGCGGTATCATGAGGAGGCACGCCGCATCCGAGCTAACGCATTCGGCGAAACGAATATTCTCGTGGCTCAGAGCGACATCAACATCGCTTGCGTCCATTTCAAGCAAACGAATCTGGTCCAGGCACTGAAGGAATCCGAGACCGCCTGCGCCACCCTTGAGCAGCTTGTTGGACCGGATTATCCGCTCACCTCAATGGCCGTCTTTTGCCAGGCCAACATTCGGCACATGCGGGGCGAGTGGGATCAGGCGGAGGTCCTTTACCAGCGGGCTCTGGCGGCCTTCGAGCGCCATCGGCTGCGGTATGCTACCGTGGCCGCCCGCGATTACGGGTTGCTTCAACTGGATCGGGGCCGGACAAATGAGGCTCTGCAACTCGCAACCCGTTCGCTCCAGTCCGAGGAATCCCTCTGGCGGGAGGTGCTTCGATTTGGATCCGAACGCGATCGGTTGTCCCGGAATGCATTCCCCGATTTGTTGACCCTCCTTGCTGCAGTTGCCCCCAGCGATCCCGTTCCACTGGGCACGGCTTTGCTCCGACTCAAAGGCGCGGTCCTGGACTCGCTGATTGAAGAACGCCAATTGGCGAGACCTAGTCTCGATCCAGACCAAGCCGCCACGCTTCGTACGTTGTCGAAGGCTCGACTGGAGCGTTGCCGAATGGAGCAGTTGACCGCCAACGGCCATTCAGTGGCGGTTGGTGAACTGCGAAGTGTCGACCAGACCATCGAAGGGTTGGAAGCGAAGATGGCGGAACGTTTCTCCGCAATGCGCGAATTGCGCCATTCCTTCACCGCAGAAATTGGTGCAGTCCAGGCCAGTTTGCCGCCTGACACCGCGCTCGTCGAGTATGTGCGGTTTCGCCGCTGGCTCGGTCCCGGGCGAACCGAGCCCGTTTTCGGAGCACTTGTCTTCGAAACCAACTCACTTCGATGGGTGGAATTGGGGCCGGTCCTGGGGAAGGATGGGATTGCTGAACTCGTGACGAGTCTTTCGGTTGCAATGCGCGCGAACATTCCACCTGCCAGGGAGGACCTCCTTGGAACTTTAAGATCCCTGCGCGAGCGAGTTTGGGACAAGGTTGCAGCGGTGATGACTGATCGTCCGCGTTGGATTATCATCGCCCCCGATGGAGAATTGAATTTTGTGCCATTCGCGGCGCTATGGCAGGGAGATCATTTTCTGGGTGAAGAGCGTTTTTTTCGCTATGTCACGAGCGCCCGGGATCTGCTGGCTCCACCCTTTCAGACATCCGCCCAGCGATCCGTGGACATTTGGGTCCCTGATTTTTCGCGCAGCAATGGGAAGGGTGGCAGTGGTTCGATCGGCGTTGCTGGCCACCTGCCGGAGAATTACGGGCCGTTGGATTCCGCCCTAATCGAAGGTAAATACCTGGCCGCGTGCGCAACTTCCAACGGGTGTTCACCGGTGAAACTATTTGCGGGATCTGCCGCACGCGAGGCTGCGTTCCGCTCAAGGCCGCCCCCATATCTCCTGGCGCTGGCTACACATGCCACTTTCCTGCCCACCGCATCGGGTTCGCTGGACACAATCCAGTCTGCCAATTCGGGTTGGCGCCAAGCCAACGTCAACGCAATGGCCTGGTCCTGGCTCGCTCTTGCGGGCGCTAATGAAACCCTGGCCGCCATGCGAGAACGCAAACGGCCTCTTCCCGAAGACGATGGCCTGCTGACAGCCGAAGAAATTTCCGCGCTCGATTTTCAAGGCACTTGGCTCGTGGCTTTGAGCGCTTGCGAAACCGGGGTGGGGACCGTGCAAGCCGGGGAGGGAGTGTTCGGTCTGCGCCGCGCATTCGCGCTGGCTGGAGCGCGCCACATGCTCATAACCTTGTGGCCGGTATGGAGCCAGGAGACCCAGGAGTTCATGGCGGCATTTTACGCCGATGCCTTGAAATCTGGCGACGCACCCGGGGCATTGGCGAGGGTGCAACGCACGAAACTTACTTACTGGCGTGAGAAAAACACACCGGTCCAAGCTGTGCAATGGGCTGGTCCGTTTGTTCTAAACTCAAATGGACCTTGAACGCCTGCCAGGGCCACCAAACACTTGGTATTTGTGCATCTCAATCGAGCTTTGAGAATTTCTGGAAGCCCGCCGTGTCAATTTGGCTGAGTTACGGCACGAAGGGAGGGCTGACCATGTTGGTCACCAGGAGGCCCACCTGCCATTCGCCTGCGAGAACGGCGCCCAGGATGTCACGCTTGCTTCGGATACTGGTTGTGCCCGGTGTGTTGGTGACCAACAGAGTGCCATTGAAGCGAACCGTTTCACCGCTGCTAGTCTGCGCCTCGAAGTGAATCTGATACGCTTGGACATCATCAGTCGCCCCGCGTTTGCCTTCTCCCAGAACCGCCTCTAACCTCAATTTGTCTCCCGACAGCAGGAGTCCTCCGCCAACTTTAATGCGCATCTCGTTGGGCAACCGCAAGCCCGCAACCTGCCAAGTGCGGTCACTGCGTAGTGGAATACCGCCGGGCCGCAGAATCAACCATCCCACCAGCAACACAGCCCCGATCGATACTCCAGTTGCGAGCTTCTGCGGGATGTGCGCGGCCCAAAGGGCGGCCAGAAACTCCCGCCACCAACACAGTTGCCCGGACTGGGCGCTAACCCGTGGTGAACCGACACCGCGAAGTTGGTCCCAATCTTCACGCAACTGATCTTCTGTGGTCCCTTCGCGGATGAACTGAAGCAACTTCGCATCAGACTCGGCAGATTCGCGATTCAGCCGGGCACTCAATTCTTCAAATGGTTCCTTCATAGGTCAAGGCGCTCGATTTGCGGGAATGGCTGCGCCACGCGTTGCATCCGCTTGGCCGGAGATCAAGAGGTTCCGGTTTTCGTCACATTCCTGAGTCATGTCAATATACTTGGTTTTCTTCAGGCCCAATAGGAGGCATGCCTCCCGTATTCTGAAACCAAGCGCCGCGATCAGCAAGAGATCACACGCCCGCCGACAACAGGTCTCTGGAGAGACATTGCCCGTCTTGATCAGGTTTCCTTCTATAGCCTGACTCCCGCGTCGTTTGGGACTGCGAAAAGAGCAATGCTCTGCCGCCAACCGCACCTGCACGGGATCATGGACAATAGCGAACCCCTTCGCAGCGTGAAGGCGATCATGCTGGACCGGGAGCATGATCGGGCCTAAGTCGATTCGGAGTTCTGCTAATCTCTGCCGCACCTGGCGGAAAAGCCATACGTTCGGCGGCAAGGATTCAAGGGTCCATCGGGCGCGCCATCGCCTTGAGAACCATCCATCGTGCGCTTTATGCAACAGCCTAAAGAGCACGAGGCGCGTTTCCGTCACTGCCGTGGCAATCATTTCGAGGTGGTCCCCTTCGTGCAGCGAGACTTTCCACAAGAAGAAATCAATCCGTTCGTGAAAAAACCGTAGATCCTCCTGATGCACCGACGAGAGATCCTCCCACCTCCGCCCTCGCGGACACTTGCTGAGCATTTTAAGAAACTTCCACACCTGCTCGTTCAGGTCGAGCAGCGATTCTCGCTGGTTTATCTCATCGGGCGTCACGGCCTTTTGATTACCCCAGGATAATGAAAGCATCAAGCCAGAAGAACTATGGTATCAGGCTTTTTCGCTGCGGATCCCGAACCAGAGATACACCTCGATTCTTTGCTGCAGCGGACACGACGCACTGTCGTTCTTATCCTCAAGTATTCGAAATCCTATAGCTTCATACGGACTCCCAATGGGCAGTCTCCGTGTCAATATCGCTTCCATGTGCTGGTATTCGCGTTCCAATCATAACCCTAAATTTTGCACAGCGATCCCATAGGAATTGACCTGCTCAGAGTGAAAAAAGATCGTTTTAATTGGCATTTTGAACGTAGAACTTTTCGTACAAGCAAAAACAACCTCTGTTTTTTTTCAAATAGAACTATCACAACTTGTTGATTATCTATGTGTTGCCATGGAATGGCTGTGTATTTTCTAAGCCAGTAATGGCAATTTCGCACGGTTCCGCAGTGTGCCGTTGGCGGACGAAATTGGCACACTCAAAATCCTTACCACGCCAGTCTTCCAATGGGCGGATACTTTTTCACGTTCTCGAAATTTGTCATTTTATTTGGGATTTCGCCCGTTTTTTAGCCCCGCAACCGCCTGCTTTCCGCACCAGCGAAGGGTTTATTCCGAGTGGCTAAACGGAAATCACCCCAAGGTTTATATGAATCTGCTCTGATGGGACGTGCGCCTCACCGGATGGTTGGGTCGCGGAGTCGAAAACGAAACAACAATGCCGAATCGGATCAAATTATGAAAAAGCCTCATCGCAAGCGCAAGCAAAACCAATCCGTAGAGGCCGGCCAGCCATTCACGCCTGAGCAGGAA
The DNA here is from genome assembly GCA_963664225.1 of Verrucomicrobiia bacterium. Classification (GTDB taxonomy): domain Bacteria; phylum Verrucomicrobiota; class Verrucomicrobiia; order Limisphaerales; family UBA1319. The sequence goes on along the minus strand of OY760937.1, from coordinate 2,774,452 downwards.
CTGCTATTCAAGCAACTTAATGATGAGCATCTCGGTCTGGCCTTATGCTTCGCCCGGCGCAGGGGCATTTCAGATCCAGAATTCGTTGTAAATGGGGCCATGCTCGAAGCTCTTCTGAGTTTCGATCCCTCTAAAGGGTCATTCGAATCCCTGCTCCTGAGCATTATTTTCTTCGACGGCATTGACAGCAGCCGTAAGGAACAGAGGACACGTAACTTGCTGACCTCCCTCTACGATGATCTGAAAATTGCTGACCAAGCAATTGTGCACAATCTCTGGCTGGCCGACCTCCGGGCGGAACTTAACGAAGCACTGCAACATTTGTCCATCAAAGATCAACAACTTATCCGCTTAAAATATGAAAAAGGATTATCCCTCAAAGAAATTGCTGAATTGCTCTAAAGATGAACCTCGCGTCTCGCAGTCCAGTCTCAAGAGCCGGTTTTACCGCATTCGGCTCCAGATGCAAGAAATCCTACTCCGGCATCACTGGATGGTTCCCGCCGCGTCGCCCATCAGGGACCGCCGAAATGCCGACCTGCCACTTTCCGCGCAACCAACGCGCCCTAACAAACGGAAGAGTTAAGTGAACGCACTACGCGCCTGAAAACCACGAATAAAAAAACGATCATGCAAAACACAAATAATTCTCTGGTTCGCGCCTTGCCAATCGCCGGGCGCGCCTTCGGCCCATCCTTTCTCGCAGGCCTCGCATTGCTTTGGCGGCGGGCGCTGGCCCGCCACATCGCTCCGACGCTGCTTGCCTTCGCTCTGTCGCCTGCGCTCGCCGCGCCTGCACTGCCACTGCCAGTTGCTGGCTCTTCCAACGGCCATGCATTGTGGCTGACAGCAGCCCAGCCCAGTGTGGTATTGGCCCAAGTAAATCCGAAGGAGGCTATTAAGTCATTTCTTGAATTCCTCTCCTGGGTGCTGATCTTGCTTGGAGTTTGCTTAGTGGCCTATGGCGCCATTCAAATCGCGCAAGGGCGGCACCTCGACGGCGTGGTCGCGCTGACCGCGGGCTTCATCCTCGTCATGGCCGTACCACTTGTCTATTACTTCGCCAAGTTGGCTGGCACACAAATGTAAAGAGGTTTCCGCATATGAACGAAGATGACCTCCGTCTAACCGCCACGCACAGCGCCGACGAATTCCAAGGAGCATTCCTCGGCATCGAGACAGCCCTATTCCCGTGGATAGGCCTTGGGCTGCTCGCCAGCCTGGGCCTTTTCACCGGCCTTTACTACGGGCTGGGCAGCGACTTCCTCGATGCCCTTGGCTGGGCCGCGCTCCCCGCGATCGCCGTCGTCGCCTTCTTACGACTCGGGTATCAAGGGAGACCTCCCGGGTATTTGTTCGATCTGATCGATTCACTCGTCACCGGCGGGCACGCCGTGCCGCCCCGTCAATTCCCTCCACATCCATTGCGCCATGTTTGACACATTACCAGACGGATACGTTTTTGGCGACCTGATCCAATTCCCCGGTCCGGCGGGCGGCCACGTCGCGTCAGGCCTCTGGATCCAAATGCCTGACATGCAGAAAACATCTTTTGAACAGCGGAACCAGGCACAGGACGTCATTGGCCTCATTCTGCGTCTGCTGCCCGAAAACTGGTCTTTGCAGGTAATCCAATTCCAGGATAGCGGCGATGGCCTCCGCCTGCTGGAATACCAGCGGCAGACGGAAAAGTGCGCCAATCCGGCCGCCCGGCTTTTGCGCAACGCGAATTTCATTTCCCTTTCGCAGCGTCGGGAGAGGCATGAATTGCGTTGCGTGCGGGTGGTAATCTTTTTCGGATGTCCCCTAAGTCCGGACACCATTTCATGGTTGCGGCAACCCAGTGAACGGGAATATGCGCATTTGTTAAGCGAAGCACGGACGGCCTTCGCCCAATTCAAGCAGACCGTCCATCAATCTTTAGAGCCCATAGGCGGACGCGCGATTCCGCTCACCGAAGCCGATCACGTTCGGCTTTGGGCTAATACCCTCAATCCATCCTTCAGCGAGCGCGTCAGTTATGATCCAACGACGCATTTCGATCCTGAACGCTCGCTCCTGGAGAGCTTTTGGCACTCCGAGTTGCGTGGTTTGGGGCGGCAGGGCTTTGTCCTTGATGGGTGGCTGTATCTAGCTTTAACGCTAAAGCGCCTGCCCACTGAGACGTATCCCACGATCATCCATCGCCTGGTCCATTTGCCATTTGGCGACTTCACCACAACCGTTCACGTCCACCGTTTGGACAAGGAGATCGTCCTCAATCGCCTGCGGCCCGCTCTGGACCGTATCCATCACCAATTGGCCCGCAAACCGGACGAACGGCTGGCGGTGGCGCGGGCCCAAATGGACGAAAAAGTTCGGCGACTTGCCAGCGGTGAGGGCGTGCCCTTTGAAATTGAGTTCATCGTCATCGTCCGTGCCCGGACATCCGAGGAACTGGCCGCGAAAGCGGCAGCGGTCAAAAGTGCGATCCAGGCGATGAATGGCGCGCAATACTATGAGGCTACGCTACCGGCCACCTCGCGCCAGCTCTTTGCCAAGACGATGCCTGGGTGGATGTGGAGTCGGCATTCGGGGTTTCGGCACTATGCGGAAGACCGCAGCACCGCGGACCTGTTGCCCTGGTGTGGCAGTTTCGGCGGCCACCCCGGCCCCACGGACTGCCTGTTCCCCGGCGCGGACGCCAACCTCGTGAATCTGGTCAACTTCTTGGGCGAAGGTTCAGGGGTGACCCCCCAAAACATGATCATCGTCGGAGCCATCGGAACAGGCAAGAGCGTGGTCTTGCAGAAAATCCTATTCGAGACGAGCGCATGATTGCCTTTACCGCCATCATCGAAGAAGGCCGCTCACTGGCTCCGTACACCGAGAGTTGCGGCGCGGAGGTCATTGACGTGCGCCTGGACGGGACCCTGACGCTGCCCATCTTCGCAACGCAAGGAGCACCACTTACTTCAATCACCAGGGCCATGTTCACCGGCACGCTCCTGCGGATGGCGGGCGTCCGGAACGGGGAAGAGCAGATGCAACGTCGCTCGGCGGTTATCGCACGCATTGTTGCTCAACTCTGCGATGAACATGCCCAGGAGCGCCTCCAAACCTGGCCTGAGGAAAAGCGCGACGCAATTGTCCGCCATGCCCTGGCGTTGGACAACTGGGCTCGGAAACACCGGATTTCCGAAACCGAGGCCTTCGTGGATTTCCGCGACTGGCAGCACCAACATCCGGACGAGGCGGCCGCGCTGCTGGCTGGACTTTCGGAATCCGCTGTGCGTGATTTCGAGGCCACCCAAACTCGCAAGGTCCACGACTTGGCCTTTGCCTATCTGAAGCCTGAGGAGGAACTCACGCTCAGCGCCTTCCAGGAGTATTTCTCCATGTCGGACGAAGATGAAGAAGAGTGTCGTTGGCTGGCCACGCTCCTGTTCCCGTGGACACGCGAGGGCAATTACGGGATTTTGTTCGATGGTATTCCGAACGTGTCGTTAACCAGCTCGGTCCTCCATTTCGAACTCGGCTTCATCCCCGAGGCAGCCAGAGAAATGAAGGAGGTCGTTGGCATTGGTGCTTTTCATGCGACCCGGCAACGCTGCCTGACACTGCCCCGGCAGGCTCTCAAACGTTTCGTTGTTGAGGAGGTCTCACGTTTTCTGCAAATCCCTGGAGGTGAGGCAATTCTGCGGGAGTCAATCGAACAATTTCGCAAGCTAAATGTCCAGGTGATCATTGTGTCTCAGCAATACTCCCGCATTGCGGATACGGCCCTTCGCGCTTCGCTCGTTGGCAACACCCGCGCGTGGCTGATCTTCAACACCGGTGACCGCCGCGATATCGAGCGCCTGAGCCAGGACCTTGGGCTTTCCCGCGCCGCTCAGGAAGCGATCCTTCGATTTCCACGTCCGGACCAGCAGACCGGGGAAAAGCACAGTGAGTTTCTATACTGGCATAGCGATGCGCGCCAGCCCGTCTGCGGTACGGTGCGTTACACCTTGTTACCCCACGAAGTCCCTCCAGCGGCTCCCGTTTCAACCCTCAACCATGCAAATCATGTTTAAAAACATTCTATTACCCGGTCTGATGGCGCTGCCGATTCTCTGCGGCTGTGCCGGCCTCCAACGCCCACTCAGTGACGCCGCGCTAGGCGCGGGTGGAGCTTATGCTGGCTACGAACTCAGCAATGGCAATCCGATCGCCACCGCTGGAGGAGCAGCGGCAGGTGTCTTGCTAAGCGAAGGATTTCAGGCATGGAAGAGTCGCAGCGAAAAAAACGCTTACTCTGACGGATATACTCGCGGCAGCGGCGATGCGGTGAAGACCCTCTACTGGCATCTCCAGGATCAACAGCGCACCAAACCTGAGCAATCCTACCGTCTCATCGATGTGGTAATCCCCGAACACTGGGAGAACGAAATTTTATTGGAACCGACCCGTCGCACTATTCGGATACAGGAGTAGTTATGAAACGATTCATCTTTATTCTGGCCCTGCTGTTGGTCAGCCGGGCTTTCGGCCAGATACCCGTGACGGATTCCTCCGTCTTCGGCCAGGTGCTTGAGAACGTGCGTGTGGCAACGGAGCAACTCGACCAGTTAAAGACCGAACTCGATCGCCTCGGCAATCCGGCGTCCATCAAGCCCAGTTCGGCGACCGACCTGATCCGCAGCCTGGGGACCACGGGTGTCGGTCGAACCTTGGAGGAGTTGCGTGGCCTAGCCAGCGGCGCGGCAGCACTCCATTATGATGGCAATGGCCTCTACCGTCCGCCCGGCGAGGTTATTACGACGGCCGACGGCAGCCAGGTCAAGCGCGCCACCGAGAGCTACAAAAAATTCGATGCAGTCACCCAGGCCAGGATCGCAATGGAGGACGTGATGCACGACACCGAGGAACGCCGACAGCAGATGCGAGCGCAGATCCAGAAATCGCTGGCCCAGTTACAGGCCGCTTCGACCCTCTCCGAAGTCCAGAAACTCCAAGGAATTCTCACTGGACAAAATGCGGAGCTCTCTGCGATTGACCGGGAGCGCGAAGCGGCGCTGAACCGGTTGCTCGCCCAGCACGTCGAGAATCAGACCGACGCGGCCCGGCAGGAGCTGGCGCACCGCGAGGAGCGCGTGGCGGATTTTCACGCGGCCTCCGAAAAGCTGGCCAATTTTCTGACCCCGGACACCACGCCCGTTCACATCCCTGATCCGCGCCGACGACTGCCCTGATTATGACTCCGTTTGAACAAACATTCCCCCGGTTCGTGCAAAGCTGCGCTGATTTAAACGCAGCACTGCTGCCCTGGGCGATGATCCTGTTGGTCATCGCCTTCGCTGTCGAATTCTGGCACGGGCCGCCTTCTCCCATCCGGCTTATCCAGTTCCTGGTGCTGCTGTTTCTCGTGGTCCTGTTGCTGGCCCAGTCGCACGAGTTGGTCACTGCGGGCCAAATGTTTGTCCAACAGTGGATCGAACAATTCATCCCGGCCCGCCCGGAGAATGTTGCGGCCAGATACAAGGAGTTACTTGCCTCCGCCCAGAACGCGCCCGGTGGGCAGGATCAGTCGTCGTTCTGGGACACGCTTTTCAGTGCCAATTGGTTCGAGGCCATCATGTATGCCGTCCTCACCCTCATCTCCTGGTTGGCGATGGCAGTGCTCTTCCTGGTATATAACCTCCAGCGCGCCATCCTCCTCTTGTGCTGGGCCATCTCTCCTCTTTTATTTCCCTGCCTGGCCATCCGCCCTGTCAGCAGCCTCGGGCTGCGACATCTGCTGCGTATAATAGGCATCATACTCTGGCCCATAGGTTTAGCACTTGCAGCCACGTTTACTGATGGGCTGCTGGACGCCGCCGCCGCCCAGGACTTCATTGGAGGCGGATCAGTGCTTGGATCGCTGGGATATGGCCTTAAGACATTGCTCGCGGTGGGTGTCGTGGCGATTTGGATTCTCGTTTCTTCCGCCCTGGCACCTTTGTACATCCAAAAGCTCATCGTCGGTTCGGCCGGGCCCGCGCAGGTTCTTACCCACGCCTCCCAGCTCGTGGCCAATACTGGGTTGCCTTCCTATTTCGGACTTCCTGTTGCGGCGCACAGCGCGCGCCAGGCGGTCAGTGCCACGTTGCACGGTGCCGGCCAGGTCTGGCAACGCATGCACGCTTCCGCAACCCCGGCCCCGAACACCCACTCGGTAATCGGCGAGCAGAACCTGGACACCTTTCGGTCAGCCACCGCAGGACCTTCGTCCGCACCTTGGCAGCCTAAACCGGGCGATCCCAGCGGCGACCAGCAGGCCCGGGATATCGCTGAAGCTGCGCGAAAGAAATGAGCTACACCATGGAAACCGAACGCATCACCCCAGTCCTCTCGGAGCGAATCGAACCCATCCGCAGACTGCTCATCCCCTCGGCGTTCCTGGCCGGCAAGGACCGCCTGGCCCGGCTGAGCCTCTGGGTGACCCTGCTCGCCCTGATAGGAAATGCCCTCGCGCTTGGCGTGGCCTTGTCCAACGTGCGCCAGCAGGTTTTATTTGTCGTCCTCGACCCCAATGGCAATGTCGTTGTGGCGCCTGGGGCCAGGTTTATCGAGGCGAAGGAATTGCATGTGCAGCAGGGTCTGCTCGCCGCCAACGCGCTACTCCTCCGTAATCCCAAGGACTTCGATCAGCCGGAGATCCTGCAAGCGATTTTGTCGCCGGGCGCCCTTGAGCAGGCCACCGCCTTGAAGGCGTCTGACGCCAGTGAATTCAATGACCGGCAGATCCAGCAGAAACCTCAAATCAGCCGCATCGATGCCATCGAAACGCGCCCGGAAGAAGTCCAGGTGCAGATCACCGGGCAACTCGCCCGCTGGGGCGCGATCCAAAAAGTGCCGTTCACCGAGGTCGTTCCCTTCATGCTCCGATTGACGCTCAAACCTAATCCCGATCTCTTGCGCAACCGGCGCCAGCCAACCCTGGTGACCCAATTCACGCTGCGATATGAAAAACCTGCTCCCTAAAGCACTGTTATTTGCGCTGCTGGCAGCCGTGTCTGCCACAGCGCAACCGAGCAACGCCATTCAACGGCTTGTGTTGAATCCAATGGCGGTAACGCGGATTCCAATAGCGTTGGAACGTCTGACCACCGTGCGTCTGCCCAGCCCGCCCTCCGACTTGGAATCAGCGCTCGTGACCACCGAGGCACACCCGGACGCTCTCTTTCTGCTCTCGGTTCAACCCGGCTCTTCGAGCTTTTCGTTGCGGGCACTGGTGGCCAATACCAACACGACGCTCAACATGACATGGAAAGGCCAAACTTACGTTTTGGATCTGGTCGAATCACGCCAGCCCTGGCTTTCGGTCCTCTTTGAGGCCCCGCCAGAGCCGGGCGTCAATCCCACGCCTCGTCTCATGCCGCCAGCGAGGCTGCTCGGGCTGCTCGACACGGCCAAAGCGCACGGCCTTCTCCAGCAGCAACATCCGGCCCTGGTCGCGGCGGTCGAGGTGGTCAGACCAAAAGCACTGCGGGACTACGGTGATTATACGATTTGCACCGAGGAAGTGTACCGTTTCGACGCTGAGGACACGCTGATTTTCCGTATCGGTGTCAGTAACAAATTGAGCACCCCCATCCAGTTCATCCCGGAGAGTCTCATGGTGCGTGCCGGCACACGCCTCTACTACCAGTCCATCACCGATGCCACAGGCAATCTGCCCGCCCGAACGTTGGTGCCAATCTACTTTGCCATCACCGGCACGCCGGATGGCTCGCGCAACGCCCTCTCGCCGAAAAATAATTTCATGGTATTGCTCAACCGACTCCAACCCGCACCTCAAACCAACACCCCAGCTTCGACCCGGTGGCAGGCGACCGAGGCTCCGCAGATCAGGCCTGCTGCGGCAACGCCGCCGTCCGCCAGCACTTCGATTCTTCCAGTAATTGCCCAGCCTCAGGCGCCGCCTCGCGCTCGAGCCGCAGCGGGGGTCGAACGCTGGCCCGACTATGAGGCCCCTGCCGACCGGATTCCAGCACGCGTCCAGCCGAGGCCATTCTCACAAGGCTTTTCCAGCCGGTCGCCCATGGTCTCAACCTGGACCAGGGATGACACCCCGATCTATGTTCCGCCCAGGCGCTCTTACTCTCTGCCGGCTCGCTACGTGCATTCCTATCGACGTTCCCTCCGAGGTGCGGAAGGGGGCTTTGGTTTTAGTTTTAGCATCTCCCTGGGTTGCAATGAATAACTCCCGTATTTTCGATGCGATTGTCTCCCGCCCAGCCGCCGTTGCGGCGGCAGGTTTGGTCATCCTGTTTATCCTGGGCCTCGCGGTGGCCCTGCGTCCACACCGTAAGGCTCCGGACATGACCCTCTACACTAACAGCGCACCGGTCCAGACGACCCGTTACGAGCGCCCCACTGTTCCGGTGGTGAGCTTTTCACCGCAACCACCCCCAGCGCCACCGGCACCCCTGCCGCCGCCGCCTGTGAAAACCAACTCGCCCTTGGTCGCTTTGCATTACCACGTCCAACTCCCGCCGGATACGAATCCGCCGCCGCTCGGATTGTATGCGCCCGCCGGACGCCTGATCCGCTGCGTTTTGGTCAACACGGTGGACTCGGCCAACATCGACACCCCCATCATTGCGCTGGTCACTGATGACCTCTGGCATGACGGCCGTATTGTTATCCCTGCTGGCACGGAAGTTCATGGCAAGGCCAGCATCGATCGGATGCGCGAGCGGATCGTCGCGAGCGGATCGTGGACCCTTGTGTGGCAGAGTGGCGAGGAACTCGTCGTGCGGGGCATCGCCCTCGATCGAGAGGAAGGTCGCTCGGGTACGGGCTGGGGCATTACCGATGGCAGCGCGGGTTTGAAGGGACAAATCTGCAAGAGCGACTCCAATGCCGAGATCAAAATGTTTCTGGCGACCTTCATGTCCGCCGTGGCTTCCGGGCTGCAGGAGAGTCGCACCACGGTCTTCGGTTCCCAGATTTCCGGTACCGCGCGCAACGCCGCGCTCGCGGGCACCAGTCAGGTCATGAATACGTATGCACAACAGGTGCTGGAGGCCATCCGCCGTGACGGCGTCTATGTGCGTGTCGCTGCCGGCAAACAGATGTATCTCTACATTATCCAGACCCTCGACCATTCGCAGGCGCGCATCGGCAATCTCCGCGTCGCGGCCTCGCCCCCCGCAGCTTTCTCCGTTCAATCCACGCCCGCAAACAAACCATGAAAACTCATCCGTTGTTTATCTTTGTCACCCTCACCCTCGCTTTGGCCATCGACACGGGTTGCAAGTCCAACCCACCTGTCAACCCACCTTGCCGCATGGTCCCGGTATCGCTCTTGCCAACCGACCAACGCGAAACCGTCTGGTTCCCCGACCAGATCGCTCCCTACACCATCGGACGTTACGTGGACCCGCGCGATCCCAATATGCTGCATGAAGCCCACACCCTCTATCGACGCGAACAGACCAGCCGTCCAAACTTCACGCCACCTGCCGCGCTCGTGCTGCCACCGGCCGGTTCGCCGTCCGCCAGCACCACCACGATTATGCTTCGCGACGCGCTCACCGCCGAGCTCAACGAGCAGCGCGCCACTTCTCGCGTGCTGGTGAATCAGGTGCAATCGCTGGATCAATTGCTCCGCACTCTCAACGCGCGCACCCAGGAGTTCCGCGACGCCGTGAGGGAGTCCACCCTCGTGCGCGCCCAGCTGCAGGCCGTGAGTAACCGATTAGAGGTCATCGAAGGCCGCCTGCAGGTCGAAAAACAACAACCGGCGAGTCCAGGCACGAGCGTTTCCTCCAAACCTCCCATCACTCTGCCATGAATCCACCCGCTCTTCTGGTTCGCAAATGCACGGCCGCGCTGATTTTTTCGAAAATCGCGAAAGCTCGTACCATAATGGGCGGAGTCAGACCGGCGCCTTGTGGATGGAATTGCCGCACATGGTTTGGATCTGGCTTGCGGTTTTTCACGGAGGTGAAATGGATTCCGACACTCTTATGCAAAAATCAAAAGACAAACCAGCCCATGAGGTCCGGATCGGCTCCATCAAGGCCGCGATCTGGAAGAATAACACCTGCAACGGGGTTCGTTACAACGCCACGTTCAGCCGCCTCTTCAAGGAAAAGGAGGACGATCAGTGGAAGTCCACCGAATCCTTTGGCCGTGACGACCTACTCGTCCTCGCCAAGGTGGCCGACACGACACACACCTGGATCTGCGCGCAGACCCTGGAGAAGGACATCGGCCCGCAGGCCTGACCGCTATCCGCTGTCCTCCCCTGGCCGCGGTTTTTGCCATGGTTCACGGCTTGCGAGGACTGAGCGAGCCATCGACCCTCGCCGTTTCTTGCCTCACCGCCCAATGCGACTGCCGTATCTCAACGTGCGTCAGAACACGCCGACCCGTTCGCTACCCGCTGAATCCACACTCAGGCCTCGCTTATGAACACGGACCAGAAGCATCTGCTTTCCCTGCCCCGATTGCCTGCACGCCTCACCGTGGAGCAGGCCGCCCAGTTTCTCGGTTTTCAGGTTCACGACCTGCCGATACTCATGGCGGCCGGCTTACTCAAGCCGCTCGGACGTCCATCGCCAAATTCGACTAAACACTTTGCCACCATCGATTTGGAGCAGTTGAGTGGTGATGTTAAATGGCTCTGCCGCGCCACCGAGTCTGTGCAAAACCACTGGCACCGCAAGAATCGCACAAAGGTTCCCAACTCCCCGCTGAGTCATCGCCGTAACGGCCGACGAGAGCAAGGCCAGTTCACTCCGAGCCCGGCAGCCGTTGAACCCGCAAATGTCCAAACGCAATGACGTTTGGAAAACAGGCGCACGCCGCAAGCTCCGCGCCGATGACCCTTCCAAAAACAACCAACTGACCATCCCTTATTCTATTATGACACTTAAGCCCACTCCCCTCGATGACTTGCTCAGTCACGCTGAACGCTATGCGGAGTTCTCTCTCCGTTACGACGGAAAAGTGCCGGGAACGTTCCTGCTCCTCAGCCCTACGGGGGCCGGCATTTACGTTCCCAGAAACCTGGGTGACGAGGAGGCAAAGAACCACTTCACCACTACTGCGCGTCTCTTAGCCCTCGCACACGGTGCCACAGCCGGGGTCATGGTCCTTGAATCTTGGGTCAGGCACGCCGTACCGGGCGTCCCCCTTGATCTCACCCTGCCGCCTTCCCAAGCGCCCGACCGCCAGGAAGTTGTGGCGCTAATCGGGGAAGCGGTGGGCGTTCAAAAGGTGCGATTCCTACCCATCCTGCGCACCGCTGCCGGTGCGTTCCGCGGCTTTGGTGAAACCAGCGTGGAGGTCTTCGACCAAGCCCAGGGACGCTTCGCGCAAATTCTACCGTCACATCCACCGACCGCTGAAGAGAAGGCCCGCGCTCACGCCATCCTCCAGGCACAAGGCATGAGGGAAGAAACTCCAGCACCCAAAACCACTCCCAATCCAAGGCACTGGCACCGGGTCTGAAGGAGCGAATCAGACACCGTCAGCAAGCTGGTGAGCGCGATTGCGACCGGGGTCGGTGTTGCCGACGCGAAACAAAGCAATTTTTGCCGCAACGCCTGCCATTCAATGACAGATAATTCGACGGAAGAGCAAGGCTGCCCGGGGAGCCAGACACATGCACCACAAAAGCTTATAGCGGGACCAATGTCGGTCTCATCTGCAAGCGTCGGACAGGCGCTGGAAGTTGGTGCTGTGCGGGGTGGCGCGGGATGGGCCATTCGTATTGAGCTAATCCCGATCCTTTTACCGTTTTCCCGCGTCGTTGCCGGGAACTCTCGCATAATCCGACATCGATTGTCGAAGACTCCGGGAAAGGACGCGGATCGCCCTCTTGAGCGCGGGCTTTTGGTCTGACGCTTCAGGAATCCAAGCCAACACCATTTCGCGACTCAGCTTGTCGATGTTCTCGATCTGCAAAACCGCGAACCGGTCGTTCGGTAGCGCGAAAGTAGATGGTGTCGGCAGAAAAGCGGCGGCATCCCCGTGTTCAACCGCAGCAAGGAGGAGTGACAGGGTTTCCGCTTGGATAACGCGGTTCAAATGGATTCCGGCCTCTTTGGAAATATCCCGCGCCATTGTCGCCAGTTGTCCTTCTCCTGTGAGTTCAGCGTAGGCTAAAGGTTTGCCTTCGTAGGCTTCCTCACCACTTCGAGAACGCAAGAGTCGACGGGGGATGACGAGCACGAACTCGAACGTTCCAATCTTCTCAAAAGCTACGTTTTCCGAAATGGCAGTTTTACGAACCAAGCCAACGTCAATCCGCCCCAACTCCAGTTCGCGGACAATTTCGGCGCTCCGCAAGCACCGCACCTTGCAATGAATTGGCGGATCGAGTTCCCGCAGAGCCGAGATGCAGGGCACCAGCACCCAACGAAGCATACCTTCACCACCGCCAACGCTTAGCTGCCCAGGCTTGTCAGCTTCATTTGACGCAAGCTCCGCAACCGCCCCAAAGAAAGTTCGGCTCATCCGAGCCAACTGCTCCCCGAATGGCGTGGGTTTCAGAGTTTTTCCGATCCGCTCGAACAGCTTTGCGCCAACAGCTTCTTCCAATTCTTTGATTTGCCGACTGAACTGGCTTTGGCGGCTCGTGTTCGGCCCGGCAGCCGCAGTGATTGATCCCGACTCAATCACGTTACAGAGCGTGGCGAGCCGATCCAGCGAGAATCCATTTTTAGCGACAACTTCAGGAAGCATACCTGATTGCGCAGTCAGGATATATGCAAATAACGGGCTTCACAATGAGAATCGGTTACTCCACTGTGGTGGCGTGGTCAAACTTGAACACATCACGGTCGGTGCGGTGCTGAATGGCTTGCTTGCCAATCAGCATGTCACGGTTCGGCAGGTGCAGCGTTTCGGCGACGACGTGCTCTCGATAACCTTCGTGGATGCCGAGGGTCGCCCCGGCGAGGAACTGCTTTACCGTGACCGTGAATCTTCCCTTTCGCTGGTCCAGCAGTGCCGCCCGCTCAGCTTCACGGCTGATGCGGCTACATTCCGCCTCGTCTCCGAAGCTCAACGCCTTCGCTACGCATTCCTCTTCGACCCTCACATCGCGGTGAACACCTCCGCCGTTGACCCGCTCCCGCATCAGATCACCGCCGTTTACGAAACGATGCTGGGGCGACAACCGCTCCGGTTCCTGCTCGCGGACGATCCCGGAGCGGGCAAGACAATCATGGCTGGCCTGCTCATCAAGGAACTCATCATTCGCGGAGACGTGGATCGTTGCCTGATCGTTTCACCCGGAAGCTTGGTTGAACAATGGCAGGATGAACTGGATGAGAAATTCAATCTCCCGTTTGAGATTCTGACCAACGAGGGGCTGACCGCCGCACGCACCGGAAACTGGTTTCAGGAGCACAACCTGTGTATTGCACGCCTCGACAAGTTGAGCCGAAACGAGGACATCCAGGCGAAGTTGACCGCCGTCGATTGGGATCTCGTGATTGTGGATGAAGCCCACAAAATGTCCGCGACCTATTTCGGCTCGGAGGTGAAGTACACAAAACGATTCAAATTGGGGCAGTTGCTTTCGGGCCATGCCCGACAGTTCGTTTTGCTCACGGCCACCCCGCACAATGGCAAAGACGAGGATTTCCATCTGTTCCTTTCCCTGCTCGACGGGGATCGGTTCGAGGGCAAACCGCGTGATGGCGCTCACGTAGCGGATGTTTCCGATGTCATGCGGCGCATGGTGAAGGAGCAACTCGTCACGATGGAGGGGAAACCGCTGTTCCCGGAGCGGCGAGCAAACACGGTTGAATACTCACTCAGCAATGATGAGCAGACCCTTTACAAAGCCGTCACTGAATACGTCCGGCGCGAGTTTAACAACGCCGACAGACTCACTAATGGAAACCGCAAGGGAACCATTGGATTCGCCCTGACATTGCTGCAACGCCGCCTCGCATCATCGCCCGAGGCCATCTACCGATCACTCGACCGCCGCCTGCGGAGGCTTGAAGACCGGCTTCGTGAAGAGCGACTACTCCGTCGCAGCGCTCTTTCCGTGAACGCAACGATCACAGAAACGAATGATCTTACGGACGAGGAAATTGAAGACATCGAAGACTCTCCAGAGACCGAAGCGGAAGTAGCCGAGGAACAGATTGTGGATCAATCGACGGCCGCGCAGACCTTCGCTGAACTTGAGGCGGAAATCGCCATCCTCCGCGACCTCACTCAGGAAGCCTTAAAGCTTCGCCGCTCCGGCAACGACACCAAATGGCAGCGGTTGTCGGAGACGCTCGACCTTCCGGATATGTTTGATGTCAACAAGCTACGCCGAAAACTGGTGATCTTCACGGAGCAGCGCGACACGCTGAACTACCTGGCCGACAAGCTTGCCACGCGGCTTGGTAACCAGAACGCTATTGTCGCCATTCACGGCGGCACTCCCCGTGAACGTCGTCGCCAGGCGCAGGAAGCTTTTGAAAATGATCCCGAAGTGCTGTTGCTCCTGGCCACCGATGCGGCTGGCGAGGGTATCAATCTCCACAAGCGGGCACACCTGATGGTCAACTACGACCTCCCGTGGAATCCGAACCGCATCGAGCAACGTTTCGGACGCATCCATCGTATCGGTCAAAAGGAGGTTTGCCATTTGTGGAACCTCGTCGCGCACGAAACCCGCGAGGGCGAAGTCTGGCAGAGATTGCTCCAGAAGCTGGCCAATCAACGAGAGCAGCTTGGCGGCGCGGTTTTCGATGTTCTCGGGCAAGTCTTCCGCGACCAGCCTCTGAAGGACTTGCTGGTCCGCGCCATCCGCTATGGTGATCAACCCGAGGTTCGCGCTCAACTCGACCGCGTCATCGACGAACAACTGGACGCGCAACGCCTTCGTGACCTGATTCATAATCGGTCGCTTGCGCACGAGACGCTCGACCCAAAGCGGGTTCAGGACATCCGGGAACAAATGGAGCGGGCGGAAGCGCAGCGACTACAGCCTCACTACATCGGTTCGTTTTTCCTGAAAGCGTTTGAATTCCTCGGCGGAACCGTCAACCGGCGCGAGACCAATCGCTACGAGATTCGTCACGTTCCCGGCGATATTCGCCATCGTGACCGCATCATCGGTCAACGCGCACCGGTGCTCAAAGCTTATGAGCGAGTCACGTTCCATAAAGACCGTATTCGGGAAGCTGGAAAACCTCCCGCCGCCCTCATTGCTCCTGGTCATCCATTGCTCGATTCCTGCCTCGATTTAATTCTGGAGCGCCATCGGAGCCTGCTTCGGGAAGGTGCCGTTTTGGTGGACACCAATGACAATGGAATCGAACCCCGGCTACTTTTTTATTACGAGCATAGCGTTACCGATGGGCGTCGCGATGCCGGAGGGAATTCACGCGTGGTTTCCCGCAGATTCCAATTTGTTGAAATCACCCGCGACGGCACCCTGGTGAATGCCGGTGCTGCACCGTATCTCGACTATACGCCACCGACCGAAGAACAAAAACGGCTCTTGGTTCCTCTGTTAGGGGAGCCGTGGCTGGCCGATGGCGTGGAGCGCAAAGCCACCGAACACGCCATTCGCAACTTGGTTCCTGAACACCTGCGGGAGGTGAGGATTCGCCGGGAGGCGCTTGTGGATAAAACGTTGGAACAGGTTCAGAGGCGTTTGCTCAGCGAGATTCAACATTGGGATCAACGAGCGCGCGAACTTCGCGCGCGTGAGGAGGCTGGAAAGGCCGGGGACAAACTGAACTCATCGAATGCCCGCAAACGCGCGGATGATTTGAATGAGCGCTTGCAGAAACGCCGGGCTGAACTTGCCCTCGAACGGCAGATTAGTGCCCGCCCGCCCACAGTTTTGGGAGGAGCCTTGGTCGTGCCGCTAGGCTGGTTTGCCTCGGCTTCTGAATCGGCGGGCATGTTGCGGGAGACGCCTCCTCCCTATGGAACTGCTGACCGTGAAGTTGAACGCCTCGCCATGGAAGCCGTATTCGCCCACGAACGATCCCTCGGCTTTGAGCCACGCGACGTGTCGAAGGAAAATCGGGGGTATGACATTGAATCCCGCTACCCGCATGGGCACGCCAAAGGCGGACAACTGCGTTTCATCGAGGTAAAGGGGCGTGCCCAGGGCGCGGAGACAATAACGGTCACCAAGAACGAAATCCTCACCGCACTCAACAAGCCCGACGAGTTCATCCTGGCCGTTGTATTTATTAGCTCAAACGGGGTGGACAAACCACGCTACCTCGACCGACCCTTCGAGCAGGAACCGGATTTCGCGACAGCCAGCATAACTTTCAAACTCTCTGACTTGCTGGAGAGAGTGGGGCGATAGCAACCGTATGAGTCATCCCGATCAAGCAAAACCATTTCGTGTACTGTCTCTGGACGGGGGCGGTATGCGTGGACTGTATACTGCAACGTTGATGCACCGTCTGGCTTTGCGCTTCGCTGAACAACGATCAATTCCAGAATTGGACATTGGGGCGGCATTCGATTTGATAGTCGGCACGAGCACTGGCGGCATACTTGCCACCGGATTGGCGTATGGTTTGTCGATTTCAAAGGTTGTTGACCTCTATCGAAATGTGGGTCCGCAGATTTTCAAAAACCCTCAACCGCAAAGCCCGGTGGCTTTCCTGATTTGGGCCGCCAAATCGTTCTTTAAGCCAGCGAACTCGTCCGCACCACTTCGGGAGGCTTTGCAAGGGCTCTTTGGCGATACAACAGTGAAGCAGTTATATGAGAGCCGAAACATCGGATTGTGCCTCACCGCCGTAAATCTATTGGACGAGAAATTTCGAGTCTTCAAAACTCCACACCTTCCGACGAAAAACCTTGATGACCCATATAGCCTCGTAGATTTGTGTCTCGCAACCAGTGCCGCTCCAATTTTTCTTCCTCTTGCTGGCATTCGTTCTCCCTTCGACTCACAAGTGCTTGAAAGCTATGCAGACGGCGGGCTTGCAGCGAATAATCCTGTGTTGATTGCGTTGATAGAAGCGTTGCAATTGGCTAAGCCAAACCAACCTATCCACATATTGTCCGTGGGCACCTGTTCGGCTCCAGAAGGGATGCTTTTGAATGAGAAATCCCTTAACCGGGGATTATGGCATTGGAAAGCCGGCGCAAAAGCACTCACACTTTCAATGAACGCTCAGGCTTCGAGCGCTAATTTTGCCGCGCATTTCTTGGTTAAGTGCCTCTCAACCGAAGCCCGACAAATCAGAATCGTTCGATTCCCGGAAGAGCGCCGTTCGGAGGCGCACTTAAAGTTCCTTCAAATGGATCTGGCATCGCCAGATGCGTTGCACGCGTTTGCTACATTCGGCGCAGACGACGCTGTGGCGGCCTTCCGACTTTGTCAGGACGAAATCACAAATGAGCAGGGTAAAATAATTGCCGACACGTTCCGAAGTATGCGGGAATTCACCACACCAAACCAGAAGGAGCTGAAACTATGATTGATTGCAGTAAAGAAATTAGGAATTTCCATGTTGATCGCGTGAAACTGTCCGAAGATGTTCGGAAGAAGCTTTCCGACCAAGCCGAAGCAAATGAGCGCCGGTTAAAAGATGGACTAAAGGTCGCTGACGAACCGCCCCCAAGTCATTTTGTGCTCCAGGGCTCTTACGCCATGAGAACGACCGTCCAACATCCTGAAAATGACTACGACATTGACGACGGCGTCGTCTTCACGAAGGAGTCGCTTAAAGGAAGACAAGGCGCGGACAAAACCCCGCTCGATGCGCGGAAGATGGTTTGCGATGCCCTCTATGACGATGCCTTCAAGAATAAGCCCGAGGTTCGGAACAACTGTGTGCGCGTCTTCTACAACGAAGGTCATCACGTGGACGTTCCCGTCTATCGCATGGAAAACCCTGATTCCGACAGCACGCTCTATGAACTGGCGAGCGCCGATTGGAAACAATCCAATCCAGAAGCCGTCACCGAATGGTTTCAGAAGCAACTCAACGCCAAACATTCCTCCCAGGAAAAGGCGGGCCACCACCAAATGCGCCGGATGGTAAGACTGTTGAAAAAGTTTGCCATAAGTCGTGCGAGTTGGAATATGCCGAGCGGTTTCGTCCTGACCGTGCTTACGAATGAGCGTTATTGGAACTACGACGAGCGCGAAGATCGGGCATTCTACAATCTCCTCAAATCCATTAAGTCACGGCTGGATGGATCGCTTTTGGTCCAACATCCGGTGGTTGCCGGGACGCTCACCAAAACGAACGAAGACGCCTGCATGAAGGAACTGCGTGAGCGGCTGGAGTGGGCAATTTCTGAATTGGAAATCACGCAAACGACCGACTCAAAAAAGCAGGGACTCAAAGCATGGCGACGAGTCTTCGACACCGACTACTTCGACGACCAGATTGACGAAAGCAGTTCAAAATGTTCGCTGGTGATCGCCAACGACGTACCAACCGCGCCCGTTCAAAAAGCAGGGGGAGGCCGGTTTGGTTGAACGCGCCAAAGTTGTCCAGCGTGTGCGCGAGGTGCAAATCAAGGAGATTGACGATTTTTTGATCTCTGAACGCTCCGCCCGACGCATGACTGAACGGGAGTTGGCTCGTGAAGGACATACCTTCGCGGGCTGGCTCGCCGAATTGCCCGTGGCGGACCATTCATTTGTTGTCCGCATCCGGCTCGGTCCCAACTTTCCTTTTCATCCGCCAGAAATCCTGCTTCAGGATACTTCCTGCTACCTGAAGTTTCCGCATGTGGAGAAAACTGGAAGGCTGTGTCTGACTTCAGGCCCAGCCTCATTCTCCCCGGCACGTCCGAAGGAAACAATTAAGTATCTTCTAGACCAAGCCTGCCTGCTACTTGCGGATTCGGTTGCTGGCACGAACCGCGAGGACTTCATCACCGAATTTCAGAGCTATTGGCCGGGCCACCTGATCGAGAAAGCCATGCCGTTCTGGAGCGTTCTCACCCACAGGGAAGAAAGCCGTCTTGTCCACTGTTGGTCGGGAAATAAGTTCACGTTATTTGCGGAAACATCAGCGGAATGTCGGGAATGGGTGAAGAACCTCGACGGAGGCGTTTTGCCAAAAAACATGGAGATCGTTCCCTCCGTGTTTGTCTGGTCGAACAAACCAATTTACCCCGAAGATTACCCAGCCACGAGTGCGGGCTTTCGCCGGTTGGCGATAACGTCCCACGCCGACATTGACAAGACTCTCATTCAGATTGCTCCGCAGGATTCACGAACCTTGCCGGTGATGTTCGGTTTCGCGACGGCTGCCGGGCCGGTCTTCGCCGGGCTGGTGTTGAAAGAGCCGAAGATAACTGCCGTAGCTGGGAAAGGCGTGCGCAACTGCAAGAGCGACGGCTTCCGTCAGGGAAAGATGCCGCGTGAAATTCTCTTGAACAGGTATTTTGGTGCAATGTCGGCGATTGGAGCAAACGTCTTTCGTGCCGACGCCGCATGGATTCATGCGCGTGGCGGTACCGGCGGCAATGCGGAGTTCGGCAAGAAACGAGTCGGGATATTTGGCTGCGGCTCTTTGGGGGCAGATGTTGCGCTCCTTCTCGCCAAGAGTGGCGTGGGCGGTTTTTATCTCACCGACAATCAGGTTCTCTCTCTCGACAATATCGGTCGTCACCTGCTCGGCGCTGATTACGCCCGCCAGCACAAAAGCGACGCGCTTGAAACCATTCTAAAAAAGCAACTGCCTGGAATTTCCGTCGAAACCAGTGGCGGTCACGACATCGAAACGATTCTTCGTGAAAGGCCAAACGTTTTCGAGCGGCTTGATTTGATCATCTCCACTACCGGCGATTGGGCGAGCGACTGCGCGCTCAACGTCGCGGCGCGACAGTGGCCGAATTTTCCGCCAATAATCTTCGCGTGGACTGAAGCCTACGGCATTGCAGGACACGCAGTCATGGTGAACAACCACGGCGGCTGTCTTGCCTGTGGCATGACGGAGCATGGCTCTTTTGAAGGCCGAGTCGTCGAATGGCAAGCGCCCGACAAAACCTTGTTACGCGCGACCGGGTGTGGTGATTTTTATCAACCGTATGGCGTCACCGACGTCGCGCCCACAAAGGCTCTGATTGCCGAACTAGCTCTCGACTTTCTAAGCGGCAGGACCATCCACCCAGAGTGGCGCACCTGGGTTGGGAATCTTTCTCGCCTTTCCGACCTCGGAGGAAATTTGCATGGCGTATGGAAAGACAGATTGCCAACCACCGATCAGGGCAGACGGATGTTCACGCACCGATGGGAGCGCAACCCCCGATGTCCTCTCTGCAATTGAAAATCCCTATCACATCTCCTGAACTGCGATACGAGTCCAAACAACTTGGTACGGTAATCTGCTTGTCCCCTGAAGTCGTCGCGCACTTCGTTAAGCATCGCCAGCACGGGAAAATCAAAACTGAAACCGGAGGGCAACTGTTCGCGCAATTCGTGAAGACCGAAGTCCGCGTGATTCGGGCTTCTGGCCCGAACCCCACCGATAAGCATGGTTGGGCTTGGTTCAAGCCGGATCATCGAAATCAGAACGTCGAAATCAAGCGTCTGTTCGACGATGGACTTCACTTTGTCGGCGATTGGCATACTCATCCCGAAAGCAACCCCAACCCATCCCAGTGGGATTTCGAGAGCATGGAGGACTGCTTCAAGAAATCTCGACATCAACTAAAAGCTTTTGTGATGGTGATAGTTGGGCAAGCAGCCATTCCCGACGGACTTTGGGTGAGTCTCCATAACGGAGCAAAATGGGAACGCCTCGCCCTGTCGAAGATTCAAGGCCAGACTAATCCGAATCCTTCCAATATCATCGCAGCCATATTCGACTGATTACGTATCCACCGTGAATGACGAACTGCTAATCCGATTGTTTCAACGCCACTTTGCTGATCCTGTGGCGGCGGTTCGTCGCTTGGACGGGCATTTGGCGTCGGTCGAGTTGCCCTTCGATTTCCCCGCGCAGCTTCGTGAGCTTGCATGCCCACCTCAGCCAGGATTGCCGAACGGATTGCCTTCCGTCATTTACTACTTCGTTCCAAACTCCCGCCGTGGCACTGACCAACCGACAAATGAAGACCCGCTCCATCCGTCGTTTGTCAACTCCTGCGATGGAATCGGTCTAAACCTCGGATGCCCCGTCCGTTTGCTCCGGGCTTTGGATGCCCTCGCGCTATTGCCATCGGATGACCAGCACCAGCCAAGGGCCTGCCTTCGGACTGCATCTGAACACCTCAGCGCGATTGAGGAACTGCTTTGGCTTACCGGATGGAAGTCGCCGTCAGCTCTGCGGCGTGGCGGCCAGTTCGCCGGGGTAAGCGGAGACGTGGATTGGGCATTGCAGGCGAGCGGCTACCCGATTTACGTGGAGGCCAAGTTTCGTCGTTCCGATTGGCCTCGACTGTCCGACGGAAAAGCGTTTTCCCGGCTGGGGAAAGGCTTCCTTTCGAGCGCAGCCCATAAGTTTCCCGACCCACCGCACGTTGCGGCCTTACACATCGTTGGCATCACCACCTTCGACAACATTGATGAAGACATCATGCACGGCATTGGCCACGAGTTGGAGGCAACGCCGCAGATTCACGCCGTCGTGATCCGCAGCATGCCGCAAATGACGCACGTCATTTCGATGAGCGTCGAGATTCGCGACAGTGTCTTGGGGTTGCTCAACGCTCCGGTGATCTCGGATTTTCCAGTGAACTACGGAGTCTTCTTTCAACGCGAACAGCGCGACAAACGGATTGCCAGCCGCCCACCACAGCAAGATGAGGTAACACCGTCCAAAGCCGTTTGCTGGTCGTTGCAACCACAGGGAGTCGTGCCATTCCCGATGCCTGCGCATGGACTCTACCGTCTCAACATTCCATCGCGAGCTACAGACGGTGAACCACATTTCCAAATCGTTCCGAAATACCTAATGCCGTCCCAAACGGACCTCGCACGAGCATGAGTTCAAACAACCCATATCAGTTTCAAAATCTCTTGGGGATCGCACCGGCCAACTGGAATAACGAACTGCATTTCGTCGGCACAGGAATGCTGCACGACTACGATTTGGGCTGGATGTCCACAGCACCGAACCGACGCGACTTTGCGTCGGGGGCCTCTGGTAGTCAGTTTTCCTCAAAATTTGAGACATCGCTTGGCGAACTGCACCTGAATACTCCGTATCCCGACAACTCATTTCACTTCACGCTCAACGCGAATCTGCGCCTCGTTGATCTGAGGAACGTGCCCGATGCGAACTTTAGCGGCCAATATTACAACGCTGACCGTTCAATCTCCTGCAAGATCATCGAAGCAAACCGCGATTACCTAAAGGATAACGGCTACGACGGCGTTCTGCGCTACAGCAAGGTGGCGTTGGACGACAATAAGTGTGAGGAAGTCGTAGCGGTGACGCCGGATGCCATTGGCAAGCTTTCGATCAAACAAGTTGAGCCGCTTGGTAACCCCACCGTCGGTTTGAATGTCGTCAAT
Source organism: Verrucomicrobiia bacterium (assembly GCA_963664225.1). GTDB lineage: Bacteria > Verrucomicrobiota > Verrucomicrobiia > Limisphaerales > UBA1319. Next base: position 2,752,020 of record OY760937.1, on the reverse strand, counting down.
CTTGATGGCAGCAAATTGCCGATTCAAAGCTTCTATCCCAAATCATGACCAACAAAAAGAAACTCATCGAAGTGGCGCTGCCTCTGGAGGACATCAATCGCGAGGCGGCGCGGGAGAAATCCATTCGGCATGGGCATCCGTCCACGTTGCACTTGTGGTGGGCGCGTCGACCCTTGGCGGCGTGCCGGGCGGTGTTGTTTTCGTCGCTGGTGGATGACCCGTCGGAATGCGTGGCGGAACTGCTGGCGGATGTGACGAAGCGGAAGGCGGCGGAGAAAGCTTTCGGGGTGCAGAAGAAAGCGTGGGATGCGCGAAAGGCACTTTTCGACAAAGCGGCGGCGTCAGGAATGCCGGTCAGTAGCAATCCGCCGCCCGGCCTGGAGCCAAAGGTGGAAGACATCCTGGTTGAGACGGAGCGGGAACGGTTGTTCGACATCATTCGAGAGTTGGTGAAGTGGGAGAACTCGAACAACGACCGCGTGCTCAATGCCGCCCGCGCCGAGATCATCCGTTCCTGCAATGGCAATCCGCCGCCGGTGTACGACCCGTTTTGCGGTGGCGGTTCGATTCCGTTGGAGGCGCAACGGCTCGGTTTGGTGGCGCACGCCAGCGATTTGAATCCCGTGCCGGTGCTCATCAACAAGGCGCTGATTGAAATCCCACCGAGGTTTGCAGGCCAGCCGCCAGTCAACCCGGACTCGCGAAAGAAGTTGAGCGCGTCCGGTTCGTGGAAGGGCGCGGCGGCGTTGGCCGAGGACATTCGTTATTACGGTCAATGGATGCGCGACGAGGCGGAGAAACGCATCGGCCATCTCTATCCCAAGGTGAGGTTGCCCAAGGAAAACGGCGGCGGAGAAGCGACGGTGATTGCCTGGCTGTGGGCGCGCACGGTGGCCAGTCCCAACCCGGCGGCCAGAGGCGCGCATGTCCCACTGGTGCGGTCGTTCTGGCTCTCCACCAAGGCGGGCAAGAAGACGTGGATCGAACCCGTAGTGGACCAGGGCACAATGACCTACCGGTTTGAAGTTCGCACGGGTGCGGGAAGCCCCCCGGACGGTACGGCAAGCAGGCGAGGTGGACGCTGCATCCTCACCGGAACTCCCATGCCCCTTAGTTACGTGCGAGATGAGGGAAAGGCAGGACGAATGCAGGCCCGCTTAATGGCGATGGTAATTGAAACGCCGAGTGGTCGTCGCTACCTGCCGCCGAGTGACATTCAAGCCGAAGTTGCTGCGAATGTGGAGCCAGCCTGGAAGCCCGATGCGAGCCTTCCGAAGAACCCACGTGACTTCAAAACCCCGAACTACGGGATGACCACGTTCGGTGATCTTTTCACGAAGCGACAGCTTGCGGCTCTTACCGCCTTGTCCGACCTGATTGAAGGAGCTCACTCCCACCTCATGTCGGATTCTTCTGATAAAGCGTATGCGGATGCGGTTTGCACGTATCTCGCCTTCGCGATCAGCAAGACGCTTACTCGCAATTGTTCTTTGGCCATCTGGGAGCGTGGCATGGATCGCTTGGCAGCAGCTCTCGGCAGGCAAGCTGTGCAGATGCAGTGGGACTTTGCAGAAACCAATCCCTTTGCCGGGGCAGGAGGGGACTTCGTTGGCACGGTCGCTTCACTTTGCGAGGTGCTGGATAATCTGCCCGAAGGGAAATGCGGTCGCGTCAGTCAACAAGCCGCCCAACAACTGGCTTGCACATCACAGTTCTGCTTCAGCACAGATCCGCCATACTACGACAACATCGGATACGCGGATCTGTCAGATTTCTTTTACATTTGGCTGCGGCGTTCGATTGGCTTTATCTATCCCGCTCTATTTGACACCGTCCTGACACCGAAGGGTGCAGAGCTGGTTGCTACTCCCTACCGATTCGATGGTGACAAGTCCCGAGCGCAAGCATTCTTCGAGGATGGCCTCAAAGAAGTATTTGTCTCGATGCGCGGAGCCACCAATCCGGCTTTCCCAACGACCATCTACTACGCATTTAAGCAGGCTCAAGACGAAGAAGTCGATGCTGAAGATGAGGAGGAAGAGTCGAGTTTTTCCCGCGCTTCGACAGGTTGGGAAACTTTCTTGCAGGGTTTGGCAGATTCCGGCTGGCAGATTGACGGAACATGGCCGATTCGGAGTGAAGCCACGAACGCACTCAAGAAAGACATGAACGCCCTTGCTTCCTCAATTGTTCTGGTTTGCCGTCCTCGACCGAAAGACGCGGAAGTGGCATCGCGCCGCAATTTTTTGGCCGCATTGAAGCGGGAGTTGCCCGAGGCACTGCGGAATTTGCAGAAAGGCAACATCGCGCCGGTGGATCTGGCTCAGGCCGCCATCGGGCCGGGCATGGCCGTGTACAGCCGTTATGCGCGCGTGCTCGAAACCGATGGTTCGGCAATGAGAGTCCGCACCGCGCTGTCGCTCATCAACCAATCGCTCGACGATGTGTTGGCCGAACAGGAAGGCGAGTTCGACGCGGACACGCGCTGGGCGTTGGCGTGGTTCGACCAATTCGGCTTCACCGAGGGTGCCTACGGCCAGGCCGAGACGCTCTCGACGGCGAAGAACACAAGCGTCCAAGGCATGAAGGACGCCGGCATCCTCGAAGCCAAAGGCGGCAAGGTGCGTCTGCTGAAGAAGGAAGAACTCCCGGCGGATTGGAACCCGGCCACGGATGAACGACTGACCATTTGGGAGGCAACTCATCATCTTATCCGCTCACTCGACAGCGGCGAGCAAGCCGCCGCCGGGACAATGCGGAAATTGGGTGCGGTTGCCGAAATCGCGCGCGACCTGAGCTATCGCCTCTACACCGTCTGCGAACGCCGCAAATGGTCGCAAGACGCCATCGGCTACAACGCGCTCGTGCTGGCCTGGCCCGATTTGAAACGCCTGGCCGACGAACAAAAGACTGCCTTACCGATCCAAGGGGAATTGATTTGAAAAGGACACACCGCAAATGAGCTCTCACTATTGTCATCCTTGTGCCCAAGCGCTTAGGCACTATCCAACCACGAACCCGGAAGCGGTCAATTTGACGGGCAGCAGTTACCAACTCCAGAAGTTCGTTAAACACACCACTCCGGCATCTGGCAGTTGGGTCGAGAAAAACTCCATATACGACGATCCCACCTACGAGGCTTACAAGAACTACTACGTTTCCGGCAGTCTGTCGGGAAGCTTGGAGATTGATGCCAACGGAATGAAGAACGTGATTTGGTATGCCAGTTCGTCCTTGGGAACTTGCTGGAAGAACAATGCACCAGTGTTTTCCGGTGACGCGATCAAAATCGTTTTCCCAGAGGACGATCAAAAAGTGCATCACTTCCACGTCGAGGCCAGCAGTTATCAAACGACCGTCTGCGCGAAGTGTGGGAATCCTATCTTATACTGACCTGAATACCCCTTCTGACCATGCAACCCACAAGCAGTTCATCCGGCATGCGCAACATGATTTTTGTGAGCCATGCGAATCCAGAGGACAACTTGTTCACGCGATGGCTTGCGCTGCGTCTAGCGCGGGAAGGTTATCCGATGTGGTCCGACCTGACAAAGCTACTCGGCGGAGAAGAATTTTGGCGGGACATCGAGGTCGCGATACGCGAGAGGACGGCAAAGTTCCTGTTCGTGCTCTCGAAAACGTCGAACCAGAAACAGGGTGCGTTGATGGAGTTGACCGTCGCCCGAAAAGTCGGGAGGAGCATCCATGACTTCATTATTCCCCTTCGGATAGATGATATCCGCCATGACGACATCAACATCGAGCTTCAACGATTGAACTGCATTGATTTCTCGAAAGGCTGGGCTGTTGGCTACGGGAAGCTGCTGGAGAAGCTGCAAGAAGATGGCATTGCACGCGACGCGCGTTTCTCCCCCGATTCCGTGACGAAGTGGTGGCGGGATAATTACTCAGTGGCGGAAGGCGTGCTCCCCACACCAGAACGCTGCGCATCGAACTGGTTCGAGTTCACGCAACTGCCCAAGACGGTCTGGCTGCATTCGATTGACCCGCAGGACAAATTTGAGAAAGCGGTCAAAGATGATGTTCTTAAGTTCTCAGTCCCGACCCGACCACACGGCAGTTGCCTATTTTCATTTGAAAAGGCAGACGAACTTTCCGCCGGGCTCGGTGAACATGGGCTGGAAATAGTCAATAGCCTGGAATTGAGCGCAGAAGGATTCAGAAAGGACGGGCTGAAGCATCCACAAATCGAGCGACGAGACGCGCGCTACATCCTGATCGGCATGTTTAAGGATGGATTTGAACGGTTTGCTGTATCCAAGGGGCTGTTGCCGTATGAACTGTCCGGCGGCGCAAGATTTTACTGGTTCAAGCAGGGCTTAATCGAAAACGACAAGGTGTTCTTCTTGAATCCCGCAGGTGAAAGAGGCTGGCGAGCAATGGTCGGATACAAATCGTTCACTGCGAACGAAGGCATAACCCGTTATCGCAACTGGCATTTTGGAATTCAGGCGCGCCCTGTCTTCTGGCCGTTCACTGGATTTGCGATCAAAGCGCACGTCGCGTTCACGGAAAATGGCGTTCTCTACGAGAGCAAAGCGAAACAGCACGCGGCCCGCCGCAGCCAATGCAAGAACTGGTATAATGACGATTGGCTCGACCGAATACTGGCGACGATGTCGTTTCTAGCAGGCTCCCATAGCGATGAAATCCTGATTCCATTGTCCTCTGATCAGCAACTTGGCGCAAAGCGGATTCCGATGTTGTTTGAGAGTCCAGTCTCGTTTCACTTTATGGAGGAACAACCGCCAGTCGAAGAACCGGAGCGCGACGAGGAAGAAGCTGTGGAACCCGAGGACGAGGAGGTCGAACCGTGAACAAGCTCATCCATTTACCTGAACCGACGCTGCTGTTCGGGCACGGCCAAAGTGTCGAAGACCCACGCGACGGTTTGAGTCTCTTCGGGCCATTCGATTCAGCTCAGACTTTCGGCGTTCGTTACGGTGTCATCGGAACGAAGACGGGTATCCGCCGCTTCGCGGAGTGGGTGCAGAAAATCCAGCACCCGGTCGTGGAGGAAAAACCAACACGCCTACGGCCACCATTCCCAGGATTCGAGGCGGCGTTCGGCATTCCTTTCAATGTAAAGCCGCTTGTTAGCGTCGAGTTCGATGAGTCGGACTTGATGAAGCATGTGCTCATTGGCGAGCGGTTCAAGCGAGTTTACGAGACGGCGGGGTTTGTCACCGCACGGATTTTGGAAGCCATACGCACGGAGGAGGACAAGCCGACACTCTGGTTCATCATCGCACCCGAGGATGTTTATAGATATTGCCGCCCTGCGCAGACGGTAGAAAGGGGACTTCGCGTTGGAACGACTGGAACGATGAAGCCATCGGAAGCGCATCGACTTCAAAAGCAGCCAGCGTTGTTTAGGGAGTGGAACGAAGCGGCGGTTCCCTATCAATATGATCCGGATTTCAGAAATCAAATCAAGGGGCGGCTATTATCGCAGAGCATCCTGACTCAAGTCGTGCGCGAAAGCACTCTCGCGCATCGCGAGTTTTTGAACAAGGCTGGAAAGCCAACGCGTCAACTGGACAAGTTGCAATCGGAGATCGCGTGGAACTTGGGATCGGCGATTTACTACAAGGTGGGCGGCCGTCCGTGGAAGTTGAACGGCGTGAGAAAAGGTGTCTGCTACGTCGGTCTCGCCTACAAGCGCGATGAGAAGAACGCCGATCCGCAGGCGGCTTGTTGCGCCGCACAAATGTTCCTTGATTCCGGTGACGGAGTGGTTTTCAAGGGCAACGTCGGCCCGTGGATGACGGGAAAGCGAGGCCATTTCCATCTGACCACAAACGCAGCCTATCAGTTGTTGATCCAAGCCGTTGAGTCCTACAAGGCCAAGCACGACGGGAACCCCCCTGAACAGCTTTTTGTTCATGGAAGAGTTCGTTTTGAAGAGCCAGAATGGAACGGCTTCCTGGAAGCGGCGGGAAAACGCACTCAGGTTGTGGGCGTTAAGATTGATGATGGCGATGGTTTCAGGCTCTACCGCGAGCAGGGTTCGATGCCTGTTATGCGAGGGACAGCCTGGGTCCAGGACAGCCGATCCGCTTATCTTTGGTCACGCGGTTTCACTCCTCGTCTCCAAACATATCCCGGCAAAGAAGTTCCGTCGCCGTTGTTTGTTGAGGTCAACAGGGGCGAAGCACCAATCGAAACGGTCCTCCAAGACGTGCTCGCTTTGACCAAGTTGAATTACAACTCGTGCAGATTTGCCGACGGCGTGCCGGTCACGCTGAAATTTGCTGACGCCGTTGGCGAAGTTTTGGTCAGCGGACCAACCGTGCCCAATGCACCACTCCCATTCAGGCACTACATTTGACGCTAACTTTCACAGGTTCGCCGATGGGTTTTGTGTCAAACAGGGGTCTCGATATTCTGGCTTTGGATTTGCCAGAATCGGCTTGCAACGCAACGCAATGTCTGTCACAAATACTGGTCAGTTTGTGTGACAATGGAAACACGATGAAAGCGGCCCAATCAATTGATAAATCGATCCTTCGGTCCATGCGGGCAAAACCGAATGCTTCGGTATTCGCGCCAAGGCATTTTGCCGAACTAGGCAACCCGGACGCGGTCCGGAAGGCGTTGAGCCGATTGGTGAAGGCGGGGGAGATTCGGCGGATTCGTCGTGGGCTTTACGACTTGCCGCGTGCCCATCCCATCACCGGGCAAACCGCGCCGAACATTATGGCGACGGTGCAGGCGTTAATGGATGGCAGCCACGCAAAGTGGCAATTCACTGGAACCTACGCCGCCAATGCGTTGGGGCTGTCGGAGCAGGTGCCAGCCAAGATCATAATCTTGACGGATGGCCTGCCACGAAAAGTGTCGTTGGGGAAATTGACGCTGGTGTTTCGCCGCTCCGCGCCGCGCAATCTGCTGGGCGTTGGCCAGCGGGCAGGATTGGTGATTCAGGCTCTCCGTTATCTGAAAGGCAGCGCAGACATGCCGAAGCATGTGGACAAGCTCAGGAAAACCTTGGACGTGGACACCAAGAAGAGTTTGGCATCCCTCACTCCCGAACTCGTGGCTTGGATGCGCCCAATTGCCCAGGAGATCACTCAACCTTGAGGCATGGATACTGTTCTAAAACTTTCCCAACGGCAGCGTGTCGAACTCTTCGAGAGCGCGGCATTGAAGACCGGCATGGACGCCGTGATTCTGGAGAAAGACTTCTGGGTTTGCTGGACGTTGAAGGAATTGTTCGGGCTGCCGCAGATTGGAGAACATTTGATTTTCAAAGGCGGCACGTCCCTCTCAAAGGTGTTCAAGGTCATCGAACGGTTTTCGGAGGACATTGATGTTTCGATTGACCGTGGCTGGCTCGGTTTCGGAGGCACAAATGAGCCGGAGGCGGGCACGAGCAACAAAGAGAAGCAACGCCGGATCGAAGCGTTGAAAACTGCCTGCCAACAGAAAATCACTTCCGTGCTTCAACCCGCGCTGGAGCAAGCCATCACGGCAAAGTTGCAAGCGACGGAGAAGTGGTCGCTTCGTGCGGACGATGACGACCCGGACCAGCAGACATTGATGTTTGATTATCCGTCCAGCTTTAAACCCGATGCGACCGGATACATTCGGCGGGTGGTGAAAATCGAAATGGGAGCGCGGGCAGACCACTGGCCAAGCGAATCAAAAACTATCACTCCTTACGTCGCGGAAGAATTCCCGCAGGGTTTTCGTGAGCCGAGTGCCGATGTGAAAGTGCTGTCGGCAGAACGAACCTTCTGGGAAAAGGCTACCATCCTTCATGCCGAATTTCATCGTCCGGTGGAGAAGGCAATGCCGGACCGGTTCTCGCGTCACTACGCCGATTTTCACGAATTGGTGCGCAAAGGAGTGGCGACGGCTGCCATTGCGAAGCCAGAACTACTCGCACGAGTTGCCCAGCACAAGAACCTGTTCTTCAAAACAAGTTGGGCGCGCTACGGCGAAGCGGCAATAGGGACGTTGCACATCACGCCGCCCGAACATCGCTTGAAGGCGTTGCGGGACGATTATGCTAACATGCAGCAAATGTTCTTTGGGAAACCATCAAGTTTTGAACAGATCATAAATCTCTTGCGAGAGTGGGAGAGCGAATTCAACCAGCACTAATCTATGGCACAAAGCAACCATGAGCGCATCGGCAAGGCTCTCGAAACGTTGAAGGCGGGACTCCCGGCATTCGTGGAGCGCGAACTTAAATCAGCGCATGGAGTGAAATGGTGGGCCACGGTGAAACAAGTCACCGGAGCCGGAATGCAGGTCGGCGGAACCGAAGAAGCGCCTGAGTGGGACGCTGGGTCCGTTCTGAAAGTGCTGTGGGAATGCTGGAACGACGTCTTCGCCAAGACGCTGGGACGGGCCGAACGCAGCCTGACCAGCGAGTTGATCGAGGTGCGAAACAAATGGGCGCACCAGAAAACGTTCACCACGGACGACGCCTACCGGGCGCTCGACTCGATGCAACGATTGCTCAATGCCGTGGGAGCGCGGGAACAGGCTGATGAACTGACCAAGCAGTCCGCTGAATTGCTTCGGCTGAAGTTCGACGAACAGGCTCGCCACGAGCGCCGTAAGAGCCAAACGACGCTGGGACTCGACGCGCCGCTGGCGGGTCTCAAGCCTTGGCGGGAAATCGTGACCCCTCATCCTGATGTTGCATCGGGACGCTATCAGTTGGCCGAGTTCGCGGCGGACCTGTGGGAAGTTTACCAAGGACGCGGTTCCGAGGAATACCGTGATCCGCAGGAGTTCTACCGGCGGACGTTCCTCACGGTCGGGTTGAAAGACCTGCTCGTGCGAGCGGTGCGACGGATGGCGGGGGATGGCAGTGATCCGGTGGTGGAGCTGCAAACCAACTTTGGCGGTGGCAAGACGCACTCGATGCTGGCCCTATATCACTTGTTTTCGGGACGGCAGGTGACGGACTTGGCTGGACTTGAACCCGTGATGCAGGAAGCGAAGCAGGCACTGACAATCGGTGTGAAACGTGTGGTGCTCGTCGGTAACAAAATCAAGCCAGGGCAACCTGACAAGAAGGATGATGGCACGGTCGTGCGCACTTTGTGGGGTGAACTCGCCTGGCAGCTCGGAGGCAAGGAGGGCTATGCCTTGCTGAAGGAGGCAGACGAGACGGCGACGAATCCTGGCGACGCCTTGGGCAAGCTTCTACGAAAGTTCTCGCCTTGCTTGATCCTCGTAGATGAGTGGGTCGCCTACGCGCGCCAGTTGCACGATGATAAGGATTTACCCGGCGGCGACTTCGAGACGCAGTTCACCTTCGCTCAGACCCTCACCGAAGAAGTGAAAGCTGCGCCACAAGCGATGCTCGTAGTCAGCTTGCCCGCCTCGACGGACGGTGGTGGCGGGGTGTCACCTACCAGCGACGCACACGATGAAGAAGTCGGCGGCATGAGAGGTCGGGCAGCCTTGGCGGCGTTGCGGAATGTCGTGAGCCGCGTGGCTACTGCCTGGCGCCCCGCGAATGCCGACGAGAGCTTTGAGATTGTTCGGCGGCGTTTATTTCAGCCGATCAGCGACAACACGCTCTTCACCGCGCGGGACAATACCGCCAAAGCCTTCTGTGATTTGTATCGGCAGCATCACCAGGAATTCCCCGCGGAATGCCGCGAGGCTGACTTCGAGCGAAAACTCAAGGCCGCGTATCCCATCCATCCTGAAGTCTTCGCGCGCCTGTATCAGGATTGGTCTGGTCTGGTGAAGTTCCAGCGGACGCGTGGCGTCCTCCGGTTGATGGCTGCGGTGATTCATCGGCTCTGGGCCGACAACGACAAGGGTCCGTTGATTCTGCCCGCCAATATCCCTCTCGATGATCCTGGCATCGTGTCGCAGCTCACGAGCTATTTGCCGGGCGGATGGGAGACGGTGATCGAACGCGACGTGGATGGCCTTGGTTCCTTACCGCGCAAGCTTGACGGCGACCGCCCGAATCTGGGGCGTTACCAAGCTTGTCTCCGCGTGGCACGGACGTTGTTCCTCGGTTCTGCTCCTACTCCCGGAGCGGCGAACCGGGGTGAAGAAGACCGCCGGATTAAGTTGGGTTGCGTTCAACCCGGTGAAGCTCCGGCAGTATTTGGAGACGCACTGCGTTACCTCGCACAGGCAGCGACGTATCTATATCAGGACAACGCCCGCTACTGGTATGCGACTCAGCCGACGGTTACGAAGCTAGCCGACGACCGGGCCGAGTTGCTGAAGCGCGAGCCCGAAAAGGTCGCGGAAGAGATTCAGCGGAGAGTGAAAGACGATCTGAGGAATCGAGGTGAGTTCCCGAAGGTTCATGCTTTTCCCAGTGGCTCGGGAGACGTGCCGGATGAATTGGAAACTCGTTTGGTAGTGCTCAACGTGGACAAGCCTTTCGCGAAGGAAGGTCCGAATCCAGCCATCCAGGCGGCGACAGAGATTTTGGAAAAGCGCGGAAACAGCCCACGTCTTTACCGCAACACGCTTGTCTTTCTGGCCGTGGACCGGAGCCGCCTCGATGAGTTGGAGGCGGCCACTCGATACTTCCTCGCGTGGAAGTCCATTTGCGACGAGGCGGCCCAACTCAATCTCGATCCGTTTCAAACTCGACAAGCGACCTCGCAGCGGGGCAGTTGGGATAAAACTTCCCAAAGCCGGATTTTTGAGACTTTTCAATGGCTGCTGGCTCCCATGCAAAACAGCGCTCAAGCTGCGCTTGAATGGCAAACTTCGAGGGTCAGCGGCAGCGATTCACTTGCGGTGCGTGCGGCCAAGAAGTTGAAGAATGACGGCCAACTAATCGCATTGTTTCATTCAACATCACTCCGGCTGGAGCTGGACAAGATTCCGCTGTGGCGCGGGGATCACGTCGCGGTAAAACAGTTGGTGGAGGACTTTGCCAGCTACCTGTATCTTCAGCGTCCGCGCGACCCAGAGGTCTTGGTAACTGCGATTCGCGAGGGGATTGGATCGGTGACATGGCGTTCTGAAACGTTTGCTTTTGCGGAGAGTTTTGACGAGAAAGCGGGTCACTATCTGGGCCTGCGGGCCGGGAAAGTGGTGGCCGTTTCCGACAGTGCTCCTGGCTTGCTTGTGAAAGCTGAGAGGGCTGCGAGGCAACTGGAGGAGGAGGAATCCGCGAAGTCCGCACCGATTACACCGATAATTTCGGCAGCAGGCGGGCCGACAACAGCCTCCGCTCCGCAAGATGTCGGGACCGAGGCTTCGCCTTCGCCATCAGTTTCATCAGTGGAGAAGCCGAATCACTTCTTTGGTAACGTCGAGGTCGATGCAACTCGTATCAGTCGCGACATGGACGCTTTGGCCAAGGAGGTGATCCAACACCTCGCCAGCCTCCCTGGGGCCGTTGTCAAAGTGACCATAGAGATTCAGGCAAGTGTTCCGTCTGGAGTGCCCGACGCCACAGTGCGGACCGTAAGCGAGAACTGTCGCACCCTGAAATTCAACAATCAGGGATTCGAGAAGGAATAAACGGAAGATATGCCTTCCTCCCCCAAAAGAAAATATGAGCAATTACGTCCACTTCAAGGTTGACCCAAGGCTGACGGCCATATTGGGAGAAAGCTATCGGCGAAGCGAAGAAGCCATTAAAGAATTAATCGACAACGCTTGGGATGCCGAAGCAACTGAAGTGCATGTCACGCTTCCGGGTATTTTGTCGTCTGATCCTATTATGATCAGTGACAACGGCGCTGGAATGAAACCGGTAGAGGTCGAAAACGAATATCTGAATATTGCGAATCCACGCTGGACGCGAAAGGGCGAGAAAACCCCAAACCGTCAACGCACAGTCAAGGGGCGCAGGGGCATCGGAAAATTTGCAGGTCTCACGTTGGCCGCCGAAATGGAACTGGAAACAAAAGCACATGGCAAGTGCACTAACCTTCGCATCGCCAAGAATGATATGCTCAAAGCTGGTCAGGACCTTGAGCGGATTCCACTGCCTCTCAGTTCTGACGATTGTGATCCTAAAGACCATGGTACAGTCATTTCCCTGCGAAGTTTAAATCAAAATCTTCTCTTTCCTCAATCCGAGCGCCTGCGAGAAATCCTCGCATACGATTATGGAAAGGAAACGGATTTTGCCGTATTTGTGAATGGTGACCGAGTCTTCCGCCATGACATTGCAGGACGATCATTCACGAAGGAAGTTACACTGCCCAATGGAAAAGTAGCAGTGGTCAATTGGACAATAGCAGACAAGCCTGTGCCGAGCAGTAAAGCAGGTCTAATGCTGAGGGCTGGGGAAAAAGCAATGGGGCGTTCCCATCTGTTTGGATTGGAGCACAACGAAACGCTATCCGACCGGCTTCGGCGCAGAGTCGTTGGTGAAATCGCGGTAGCCGCTGATGCATTCGAACTCACGGCTGCCGGTGGGGATGTCATCGAATGTGACAAGAACTTTGAATATCTCACGTCAGTTATTCAAGATGTGGTTACAAATAGCCTGGCAGAAACCCACTCGACAGAATTTAATTTGGCTAAAGGTAGATGGGCGCAGAAGGTCAAACGCCGTTTGGAGACAGTCCCGGAGCACCGCCGTCCGATCATTCGTGAGCGTCTTGAAAAATTAATCAGCCGAGCCTATCAGGAGGGTGAAAAGGAGGAACGAATCGATGTTCTGATCGAGCTTGTTCTTGATGCTCTCGAAATGGACGAATACTGGACCGTTTGTCGTGAAATCAACGAAGCGGAGAAGGTTGATGTCTTTCATTTTGCTAACGCGCTGGAGAAATTCGGCCTTTGTGATTTGGCTTTCATGGGTATTCAGGCGAAGCGCCGACTTGAATTCTTGGATTGGATTGATCGGTTGGCGTGCGATGAGAAGACGACTGAAGCCCAGATGCACAAGGCTTTGCAGAACAATCTCTGGGTGTTTGGCAACGAATACAGCTTGATGGCAAGCAATCAGCAACTTCAAACGATAATACAGCAATTCGTTCAACAGGAGTACACGGACAAGGACGCGGCTGACCGTCCTGATCTTCTGCTTGCCGGGAACGTTCTTCGACAGAATCTCCTAGTCGAGTTCAAGCGGCCTTGTTTAAAAGTCGGGAGGCAGGCTGAAAATCAAGCGATACAGTATGCAGATTCCCTGACTGGACGATTGGGCATGTCGCTAGAAATATTGGTCGTTGGGGGTGAGGTCGATCCAAAACTCTGCGATGAATACACCGGTAAAAGGACCAAATTCTTGTCATATCACGCTGTCATTGCGAGCGCTCGCACTCAGCTTGAATGGCTTCTGCGACAACTTCAGGAACCGCCGCGTATTGAAAAACAGATTTCCAGGAATGAAACCCTTGTCGATAACGCGGCGGTAACATCGGCGGAGGATAAATGAACATAATCGAATTCTTTGAATCCGATGAGCTTGAGCTGCCGCGCTCGTGGGAAACCTATCCCGGATCATTTGACGAATACATCAGTCAAATCTACGCCGACTACCTTAAAGTGTTTCGCCAGATTACTCCATTTCCATATGGCTATCTGTCAGCCCGTATAGCCCAGGAGTACACCTCGGCATTCACGCTCTGCGACGCGATTCAACGCTCAATCAGAGAGTATTTTCTTGGCCATCCGCCACGCGCTTACAAGCCATTGGCCGATGCACTCGGCATAGCCCGGGCGCACTTCCAGGCCATGTTTTCGATCCATGACATTTCGAACGTCATAAGCCATCTCTACCGAATCCGTGGCAACAAACCACCCGTACCGACGTCGGCCCAAGACATGTTTCATGTCCCGTTTCAGGAAAGGCATAAAGTAGCCTCCTACCGCTACAGCATTCTGGGACTGCCGTCCTTGTACTTAGGCAGCACCGTTTATGCGTGCTGGGAAGAATATGGCAGACCACCAATTGATTCCCTATACTTGGCAAGGTTCAAACCCATTTCCGGAGCCACCTTCCAAGTGCTGGATTTTGGGTGGCGCCCTGCTTGGTTCGCCGGTCTCATAAGAAGCGGTACCCACGCCAAAGACCTTTCTGGCCCCTCACGCCTCTCTGACCTAATCACCGCACAGGCTGTCTGCTGGCCTCTTCTTGCCGCCTCTTCGATCAAAGTCAGAAACACAGGCGAACCATTCAAGCCGGAATACGTGGTGCCCCAGTTGATCCTGCAGTGGCTCACCACAGAAACCACCCTCGACGGCGTGCGCTATTTCTCTACAAAGGTGGAGAATTATTTCAGTAGCCCGAGTCCCGCCTCGAATTTTGTCTTCCCCGCCAGGTCCAGCAAACCATCCGGCTATTGCGACCATTTAGCATCAAAATTCCAACTGACAGACCCTGTACACTGGCCTTCTGTGTGTGCTGCCGCTCCCACAATAAACACCGTGCCATATACGAATTTCGACATCGAATATCCGCATGGCACAAACGTAGAGGTGCCATACCTCCAAACGGACCTGGGCAAATTTCAACTCCACGCTGCCAGCAACTCCCTCTGCAGGGTCTGACTTCCCGATAAGCCGATAAAAGTGTGCATAAAACTGTGCATAACGGAGATAATTCAAATTCTGCCGGTGTTAGCGCAAATGTCCTGAAGTAGTCACTTAGAATCGGATCAAAAAGCCCCGATTTGAGCACAAAAAGGCCCCAGTCCGACCGCCGACTTCAGTAATAGGCCAAAGATCGAATGTGGTGGCGCTAACTTTCAACCGCGACATTTTCTTGTCTATCCTCCGTTGTCTCCATTTGTGCTGGCGTTTGATTCTTGGTCAAATCCAGTTCGTCCGAAATCTCCTGCTGGCGGCGACTGAGCGAAGCGAGGCGTTCAGCGTATTCGAAGGGTGTGTCGGCATGGACATGGAGGTCCGCCAGCCGTTTCCGGTTGTCCTGAATGTTTTGGGTCAGATTCGCCGAGAGTTCTTCGAGGTGCTGAATCGTGTGCTCCAGTGAACGAATGGTGCCCAGCGCTGTGTCGGTGACTTTGACGGTGTAGGTCGTGGTCCCCTTGATCACCAATTCGGGGCCTTGCATGAAGTTGTCGGCAACGAATAACTGGAAGCCTGCCAAGCTGCCCGCCAGGCGCTCGGAGCGACTCCCGCGCATCCGTTCCGCCCGACGGAGCAGGAGTTCGCCGGCAATCCCCCGGTCCCGGATCTCCTGGCCTTCCAGCATCAGGACGAACTTGTCGCCGCTGGTGTCCTGACGTGTCCCAATATCCCGGCCCACATCCTCCAACCGTTTTTCCAGACGCGGAAGCTCATCGGTCAGGTGCCGGACCCGAGACCGGAGTCGGAATTGAGTTTCCTGGTGTTCACAATGCAATCGGCTGAGGCGTGCGACCTCAGCATCAATCCGGGCCTTCTCGATCACGAGCGGATTGCCCGACGCGATGGCCTTCACTTCGGCATAGGTTAGGGCCGTGCCATCAATATCCTCGATGCGCCGCAAATCGCTCTCGCCGGTCATCACCTGGCCAATGAACTTGGCCTTGGTCTCCAGCGTTTGCCACATGTAGGCGTCGAACGAGGCTTCGGTAACGTATCGGTAGATCTGGATTTCAGGATTCGAGTTGCCTTGTCGCAGGATGCGGCCTTCGCGCTGCTCGACATCCGCTGGCCGCCATGGCGCGTCGAGGTGATGCAAGGCTATCAAGCGTTCCTGAACATTCGCACCGGTGCCCATTTTCTGTGTGCTGCCGATAAGAATCCGCACCTTGCCTGCCCGCACATCCCGGAACAGCATCAGCTTGGCGGCATCGCTATCGTGATCCTGGATAAAGGCGATTTCCTTTTCCGGCACACCTCGCACAATCAATTTGCCGCGTATGTCTTCATAGACCGAAAATCCCTTGCCGCCGGTCGGAATGGACATGTCGCAGAACACCAATTGCGCGGAACGGCCATCCGCAGTCTCCCGCCAGATGCGTTCAATCATCTCGACTGCCCGGTTGACCTTGCTGTTGTCATGGTCGGGCAGCGATGGATCGTGCAATCGCAAGTCCAGAGCTGCCTTACGACCATCGGTGGTGACCAGAAGCATGTTGTCATCACGTGGATCAACTGAGCCGGTGCGCAATGCCTCAGCCCGCTCGACCAGCGACTGAACGATCTCTTTCAATTCCGGTGAGCACGGAGAACTGATGACGGCCGGTTTTCCCTGCCTCAATTCGGGGACTGGCAACTTGAGCATCTCCTGCGTTTGAATGTCGGCCACTTGACGGAACATCTGCATCAATTCCGGGACATTGATGAACCGGGCAAAGCGCGTGTGCAACCGGTAGCCAGAACCGTCCGGGGATAATTCCATCGCCGTCACCGGCTCGCCGAAGGTCGCCGCCCAGGAATCGAAATGGGCCACGTTCTGATCCTTCAGCGTCATCATCTGGAGGAACCGCTGCATGGTGAACATTTCCGCCACGCTATTGGTGACCGGCGTGCCCGTTGCAAACACCACGCCTCCTCCACCATTCATTCGCTGCACATGCTGCGCCTTCAGGAACATATCAAAGGCGCGCTGCGACGCCGTCTGGGGCAGACCGGCGATGCGTGTCATCTTGGAGACATAGAACAGGTTCTTGAAGCAATGGGCTTCGTCCACGAACAACCGGTCCACGCCCAATTCCTCAAACGTGAGCCCGTCGTCTTTCTTCTCATTCGCCGCCATTTCCTTCATCTTGGACTCCAATTGCTTCTTGGCGCGTTCCAGGGCCTTGATGATACGACAGTCGCCCTCCTTTCGCTGCTGTTCGATGGCCAGAGTCAGTTCCCGCAAGTGTTCCTGAAAGAATTCCTCCTGGGTTTCCCGTGCGACGGGGATTTTCTCGAACCCGGAATGGGTGACGATGACGGCGTCCCAATTGCCTGTGGCTATCCGGCTCATCAAGGTCTTGCGCTTCTCTTTCTCAAAATCGTCCTTGGTGGCCACGAGGATGTTGGCCCCGGGATACAGCCCCAGTAATTCGGACGTGAACTGGCCGAGCATGTGGTTAGGCACGGTAATCAGTGGCTTTTGCGCCAGCCCCAGCCGCTTCAACTCCATGGCGGCGGCCACCATCACGTAAGTTTTGCCCGCCCCGACCACGTGGGCCAGCAGGCAGTTGGGCGTTTGCAGGATGCGCCACACGGCGGCTTTCTGGTGTGAGCGGAGGTCAATCGCAGGACTGGCCCCAGGCAGGGTGAGATGATTGCCGTTGAACGACCGGAGCCGGGTGTGGTTGAACTCGTCGTTGTATTTCCGTGCCAACCTTTCCCGCCGGGCATCATCCTGCCAAATCCATTCCTTGAATCGCTCTTTGATCTTCTCTTGTTTGTCGCGGGCGGCCTCGGTGGCCGCGACATCCACCACGTCGCGGTCGGTGTGTGGATCGTGTTCATAAACGGTGGGGGTTCGCAGGTTTAGGGCATCCTCGATAAGGTCGAGGGCGCTACGCTGTTCCGTGCCCCATTCCGCCGTGTTGGCGATGGAGCTTTTTGCGCTCCAACCACCACGCACGACCCACAGCCCAAGCTGCGGGGCATGGCTGACATGGATGCTCGTTTCGCCCAGCAGTTCTTCGGCGAATCGCTCGATGTCCTCTGGCGGAACCCACGTGCTGCCCATGCGGGCATCAATCTCCACCGCCGATAGGTCAGTCGGTTGGACGGCTTTGAGCGCCTCGACGTTGATTTTGAATTGTTCATCCAACAGCAGGGCCGCTTCGGCGGTCTCCAATTTCGCCCGAACATTGCCCGACAGGTAGGCATCCTCGGTTTCCCAGCGATTGGTCTGGGGATTGAGGAAGATCGTGCCGCGCAGGTCCGGCAGGAACTCCGTCGGGCGGCGATGGAGCAGGCCGGCCAGGTAGTCCAGGTCCACGCAGCCCCGCTCGTTCAAGGTGACAAGCAAGGCTTCTTCCGGGGAGTTGACGACAGCCAGAGGACGTTTTTTCTGAATGGTTCTTTCCCGGAAGATGGCGGCCTTGGTCGCGCGCCGGGTTTCCTCGTTGTAATTCTCGAGGGACAACAACAGCGGCTGATCCGGATCCCCCCGGAAGGCGCTGGTATTGGCGCGTTCGGAAATCGGTCCGAACCGGGCCACAAAATAATCGTAGGCGTGGTTGAGTTGCTCTCGGGACGTGGCGACTTCGCCCTCATCGGCTTCCTTGACTTGGGCCAGGAGACACCGCCGCATGGCGTCCCGCACGCGGATCAGCCCTCGTATACGCGCGGCCACTTGGGAGGACAGCCCGGTCACCACCCGCAGACGGTCTTCGTCGCGAATGGCGATCTGACCGTTGACGATGGTATAGGCGTTGGGCTTGACATGTTCCGGGGCGGGGAACGTATGGGACAGCGACGGTTTTTCAACCGTCTTGATCTCGCGACGGAATATGTCCCGTGGCAGCAACGCGATGGCCTCGGCCAATTGCTCTGCCAGGTCACGCTTGTTACCGACGAGCGTCGCTTCACCCCGCCCATACATCCGGCCCTCCAGACGCATCTCGCCCAGCAGCATTTCCGGGTGGGCGGCGAAGTATTCGTTGATCGAAATGGTTTCCCCCACCGAGTTGGTGATCTCGACGGTCTGCATCCATTCCGGGCCTTTTGGTGTTTCACCCGGAAGCCGCTTGCGCAACATGACGATGTCGGTGGTGACTTCGGTGTTGGCATTGCGTTTGAAGGCATCGTTGGGCAGACGGATGGCCCCCAGCAGGTCCGCCTGTTGGAGGAGGTAATTCCGAAGCGCGGCGTCCTGTTTGTCGAGCGTGCCGTGCGAAGTGATGAACAGGACCAGTCCGCCAGGGCGAATCTTGTTGAGCGCGGCGGCGAAGAAATAATCATGGATGAGGAAATTCCAGCCTTTGAACCGGGGATCGAAGGGCTTGTAGTTCCCGAAAGGAATGTTGGAAATGGCCACATCGTAGAACCCGTCCGGCAGCTTGGTTTCCTCGAACGGTTGATGCCGGATGTCGGCGTCGGGATAAAGTGCCTTGGCCAACCGGGCGGTGAGCGAGTCTATTTCGATACCGGTGATCAGCGAGCGGGAATGCATTTCGTCGGGCATGAGGCCGATGAAATGTCCAAGACCCAAGGCGGGTTCGAGAATACGCCCGCAAGTAAAACCGAACCGCTGCAACGCGGCATACATGGCCTGAATGACTTGCGGGGCCGTGTAATGGGCGTTCAGGGTGGAAGCACGGGCGGATTCCATTTCGTCGGGATCAAGCAACCGCTCCAACCGTTCGCGTTGTTCCTTCCACTCGTCATTCCAGACATCAAAGACCTGGGGTAATCCGCCCCAACCGATGTAACGCACCATCCCCCTCTTTTCCTCAATGGTAGGCGGTCGGGCTTCGGCCTCGAGGCGCTTGAGCAATTCAATGGCCGCGAGGTTGTCGTGGCACTTTTGTTTCAGCGACCCGCTTCCCAGGCGATCTCCGGCGGTAATCCGATAGTTGGTCTGGTTACGGATCGGTTCGGGTTCAAGGACCGGGGTCTTCTGGCACGACAGATCCGGTTCACCTTGCTGCTGCTCCTCGGCGGCGGACGGTGAAACCGGCCTGCAGTTACTGATTTCGTCACTGCCCGCGTTGAGGTCCTCCCGATGGCCGACAGCATCGTGGCCGTTTGCTAAGACTCGGGCGGGAGTAAGATGTAGTGTTGGCGGACCATTTCCCAGGCCTGGACGTGCGCTTGCAGGGGAGACTGGCCCCACTGAATCAACTGCCGTCGAATCCGGTCCAGGTCCGCCTCGGTCTTTTCCTCCGCCTCCAGCAGCATGGCTTGGAGTTGACCCTTGGCTTCCAATTCCGCGACCATTTTCGGTAGATATTTTCTCCAGTGTTTCTCGGCCATTAAGCCGAGTTGCGTCAGTGGCTTGATCATAGGCTGGTCTCCTTCGGTCAAAAGTGAACAAATCAAGTTGCAGATCGTTTTTAATGACCCTGCCTGCTGCCGGCATGAACCTCCTCCCTGTCATTGGGCCGGTTCTTCAATGGAACCGGCGCCTGCTTCGTGGGTAAAGTCGTTTTATCGCAACTCAAACCGGCTAGTCAACCAATCCGAAACGTTGTTTCAACGGTCGTTGAGACCCCAGGCCGAACGAGCCTGCCGAAGGCCCGAGACCGGCCTTTACCACTTTACCTTTGGGATCATGAGACGGCAGCCGTTTTCTGCTCTCCTTCATTGTGACTGGTTTGGCTGGCTGGCTCTGGGATGGCCGGTGGATTGAAGCGCAGCGGAACGATAATGTTCTTCTCCGGGCGCAGCTCGTATTCCTCCAGGGAAGGCAGGCGGACCAGCGCCCGCCGGGCGTAGGCGCGATGCACGGCCTTCGAGTTGTGCCCCAGGGCTTCCTGGGCGAAACGCTCGGGATAGCCACACTTGCGCGCCCGTTCGGCCCAGGCGTAGCGGTAGGAATGCAGCGTGACGCCTGTGATTCCCAAGCCCATGCACCGCTGCTTGAATTCCGTGCTGCGGTCGGCCTCCCGCACTGTCCGCAGGTAGGGAAACAGGGGCCCGTTGAGCGGCAGAGTTCGGAGAACCGCCTCGACTTCATTTCCGAAGTGCATCTGGGCCACGGACTTCGTTTTCCGGCGCAGATAACCAATGGTGCGGTTTTCCCAATCGATGTCGTCGGCCTGCAAGAAAGCCAGATCGGTTTGCGACGCGCCCGAGTGCCAGGCCATCTGGTAATAGGCTTTGCGTTCGGGATTTTTCTCACGCGCGAGGATCTGCTGGTGCTCCGCGAGGGTGATGGCGCGTTTCTCTTTGAAACGAATGATGGGCCATTGTCGTTTGGCAATCAGCGGCCAGGGCAGCCAGTTCATATCGAGGCAGAAGTTATGCAATTTGCGCAGGAACACATTGGTGCTGACGGTGCCGCTCTGAATCGTGAACAGGAGGTGTTCGCCCTTGGTTTCGATGATGACCTGACGGCGGATGAGATTGAAGGCCTTGTCTTTGATGGCATTCTGCCATCGCTTCTGATTGGCTCCCTGTTTGTTGGCGACCATCGCGTCCATGGCTTGCTGCCAGGTGCGCGTGGCCACCCCCGAATCGCTCCCCGCCAGATAGGCCTTGGCGATGTTCAAGTTGAGGGAGGGCTGGCGCAGCGACTGGTTCCGGGCCAGGACCACCTGTTCGGCGGCATCGGGATCGCCGGTCTGGAGACTCACGCGTTTGCCCGTGAGGGTATCGACGCAATAGAAGGTGCGGCCGCGGCTGCCGCGCCGCATCAGACGGTATCGCATTTTCATAGTTCACTCGCAATGACCGAGCATACTTGAAACGCTTCCGAACGGTGAGCGAGCACTGGGAAGGCGGTGCCAGATTAGTGACGGCCTAGTGCCAGAGTCGCGAATTGGGTGTCCGTTTTGGTGTCCGTTCTGGACTCCCAGGCTCCTAAACCATTACTGCACACACAGTTAAGCTTGGAGGCGAGGGTCGGAATTGAACCGACGCATGAGGCTTTTGCAGAGCCCTGCCTTACCACTTGGCTACCCCGCCGCATCCACGCTCAACAGATTATGATAAACATTTGTCAGCGCAAGTGTAATTCGCTTGTGGATATTGGCCGACCGGGAATCTGTCACGATGAAGGCGCTGATGACCGGCAATGGAGCGTGCCGTGTCTGGGGACGCTTTGTTCGGCAAAAAGTTCAGTTCGTGTGCGGGACGGAGCGGGACATAATCTCGAAAATTTTGCGCGTGCCTTTTTGCGGGGGAGGTTTTAAATTTGCTCCATGACCATTTGGATTGCCATTTTCGTTGCATGCGGTCTCCTGGCTGCGGCAGGGCTGTTTCTGGGTGCGGTGCGCACTTCGGTATTGTTATTGGGGATCGCCTTGGGCGGATTGCTGGCGATGCCGCTCTCCCCCCTGACCAAGCCATTGCTGGTGTGGTGCGGGGTCAAGGCCATGGTCTGGCTGTGGTTGTTGCCGCCCGTGCTTGCCTATGTGCTGGTGGTGCTGGTGGCGCTGGGGCTTTCGTTTGTGGTGTATTTGCCCGTGGCGAAGTATCTGAAATTCAGGGCTCCCGATATCGAGCGGGCGCTGTTTGAACGCGTTAATCAGCGGGCGGGCGCTGCTTTGGGTGTGCTCGCGGGGGCGTTTTTGGTGTTTTGGATGGCGCTGGCGATTTATGTGCCCGGTTATTTCAGTGCGCAATTTGCCAACGAGGCGGATCCGTCGTGGTTAAAGCTGCTGAACAGCGCCCGGGCGGATATGCACACCACAGGATTTGATCGGTTGGTGGCGCCTTTCGATCCCGCGCCCAAGAAATTTTACGAGATCACGGATATTCTGGGCATTTTGTATCACAACAATCCGGCTGTGTTGCAGCGTTTGGAGGATTATCCGCCTTTCATGAACCTGGGTGAACGCCAGGATTTGAAGGACATGGCCGCCGACAAGGAGTTCATGGAATCGTTGCAGGGCAAGCTCAGTCTGGCGGATCTGGTGAAGCATCCTCGTATGGAGGGGGTGGTGGCGGCCACGGATTTGACGCAACAGTTGCTGGCGGTCGATTTGAAGGATTTCCGCACCTATCTGGAGAAGGGCACTTCCGCCATTTACGATCCCATCAAGATTCTGGGCCGGTGGGAGCTGGATGCCGACCAGGTGGTCATCAACGCCAGAAAGAAGCGTCCGAATATTACCAGCAGGGAGCTTAAAGCATTGCGGTTGGTGCTCGCAAAGATGGCTGAGGGAACGCAGCTTAAAGCGACCACGGATAACAAGGTGACCCTGGTCACCAAGGGGTTGATTGTGGATTTGCAGAAACTGGCGCAGCAAGCCCAGGCCAGGCAGGCCTCCATGGCCGGCCAGGCACCCCGGCCCGGAACCCGTGGTCTGGGCGTGGCCCCCAGCGCGCTGGCCCCGGCGGTGCGCCAGATGACGGGCAGCATGGAAGCCCGCTATGGCCGGCCATCAGCCGCCCCTGCTCCCGCCGCCGCCGCCCCGCCGCCCGAGGCAGTCCCCCTCGTCATGGAGACCAAGACCTACGAAGGCACCTGGGAAGGCGACGGCGATACTTACTCGATCAAAATGAAGGACGATAAGGGCAACGATACGTCCTCGGATGGGATTGTTGAGGGGGATTATTTCGTCATCACCCTGTTCGGGCAGCAGCTCGTATTTGTGCGGCAGGCCTGACCCTGTTCGAGCTTTCGCGCAAAGGGCGCCCCACCGCCGACCGGCGTCATGGCGCCCTTTTGCGTTACTTGACTTTTTGGAAATAAGGGCTTTCTTAATAACGTCCAACCCGGAGGTTGGATTTTAATTCCCCAGGTAATACAAAAATGGGGCTTGGCGATAATTACGGAGAATACCCTTAAAAGACTATGTGTGGCTGTGAAGAAACGCTTGTGACGGTCGGGGCGGATGTGCCCGATTTCAAACTCGAAATCTACGATCCCAGGAAACGCGAATTTGGCGAGACTTCTCTGGAGGCTCTCAAGAAAAAGTCCAAATGGACCATTCTGGTTTTTTATCCCGCAGACTTCACTTTTGTCTGCCCCACGGAACTGGCGGACCTGGCGGACAAGTATCAGGAACTGCAGGCTTTGGGCGCGGAAGTCATTTCTATTTCCACAGATACGAAGTTCGCGCATCTGGTCTGGCGTGACACGGAGAAGCTTCTGGAGAAGGTCCAATACCCCATGGGCGCGGACCGCACCGGCGCTGTGAGCAAGCTCTTCGGCGTTTACGATCCGGCCTCGGGTCTCGCGTTGCGGGGCACCTTCATCATCAATCCCCAAGGAAAACTCGTTTCCTCCGAGGTCAACTTCTACAATGTGGGCCGCAATGCGGATGAACTGGTGCGCAAGATGCAGGCCAATGCCTACCTGGCGAAACACCCGGCGGAAGCGTGCCCGGCGCGTTGGAGCAAAGGCGCGAAAACCTTGAAGCCCTCCGAGGCGATTGTCGGCAAGGTTTACGAGGCGCTGAATGGTTGATTATTTTACGAATTTCGATATAACTCGTTGACGGGGACGGCTTTGCAGCCGTCCTTTTTTTATGGCGACGTCCAAACAGGAGCAGATGAAAGATTCACAACCGCCACGTGATGAGAGTGTTATGGCCGAATCATTACCGGAGGCCTATCGCTTGATGCGGGCGCACCAAGGGCACTTGCATTGGTGGCCGGGGGAGACGCCGTTCGAGGTGTGCGTGGGGGCAATTCTGACGCAGAACACGAATTGGGGCAATGTGGAGAAGTCCATCGCCAACCTCAAGCGGGAGAAGGTGTTATCGCCGGAGAAACTCTACAAGCTGAGTCTCGCGGAACTGGCGCGGCTGATCCATCCTTCGGGATACTTCAATGTCAAAGCCGCGCGGCTGCATTCTTTTGTAAAAATATTGGTCGAGGATTGCGGCGGGGATTTGCGGCGGCTCTTTCGCGGGACGGTGGCGGAAGCCCGAACACGTTTGCTGGCGATCAAGGGGATCGGTCCCGAGACGGCGGACAGCATATTACTCTACGCGGGGGGTCGGCTGAGTTTTGTGATCGATGCCTATACACGACGCATCTTTTCGCGGCATGAGTGGTGTGCGCCGGATGAGGAGTATGAAGTCCTGCACGATTTATGCGAACGGAACGTCGGCACTGGCGACGGTGACCTGCTCGATTACTGGCAGGATTACCATGCGCAACTGGTAATGGTGGGGAAGACATTCTGCCGTCCTCGCGAACCCCGGTGCGAGGAATGCCCTTTGCGGAGTTTGCTGCCTGGCGCAAGGCGCATAGGTTAACGAGACGGTGCCTGCGTCCCTCGCTGAGTTTGGAGTCCCGCCTTCAGGCGGCCAAGTGCGGGAACGGAAAGGTGCATGAAATTATTCCCATTGCCTGAAACCTGCAAAAGCCGCTCCGTCCAAAGACGGGACTCCAAGCCGGGGAGCGCCCCACGTGCATCCCGCAGCTCAGGCTCAAAGATCATTGTCTCGCGTTCGTTTGCAGGAAAGAAAACCGACTTTATTCTTGCAGCCCACCGGGGGCATGTTACTCATTACTTAAGTTTCCTAACTAATCACAACCGTATGTCCATGCGCATGCCCTTTTTGAAATACTCCCTCGTACTGGCTCTTTGCCTTGTGAATTCCGTTCCCGGCGCGACGCCGGATGCGCCCCGGCAGGTGAAGCGGGCGCAGGCTTCGAAAGCGGTTCAGGTGGAGCCTTTCGATTTGAAGGAGGTGCGGTTGCTGGATGGGCCGTTCCGACAGGCGATGATGCGGGACCAGGATTATCTGCTGAGCCTGGAGCCGGACCGGTTGCTGCATGCTTTCCGTGTCACGGCGGGCCTGCCCAGCACGGCGGCACCCTACGGCGGGTGGGAGGAGCCGGGCTGCGAGGTGCGGGGTCATTCGCTGGGGCATTATCTTTCGGCGTGCGCGCTGATGTATTCGAGCACGGGCGATGCGCGCTTCAGGCAACGGACCGAGACCATTGTGGCGGCGCTGGCAAAATGCCAGGAGGCTCTGCCGTCCAAGGGATTTAACACAGGATACCTGGCTGCCTTTCCCGAATCGTTCTTTGACCGGGTGGATGCGCAAAAGCCCGTGTGGGCGCCGTATTACACGCTGCACAAGATCATGGCGGGCCTGCTGGACACGGCGGTGGAATGCGATAATCCGCAGGCCCTGGCTGTGCTGGAACGGATGGCGGACTGGCTCGAGTTCCGGCTGAACCGCCTCACGGAAGTGCAGCAGCAGGGGGCGCTGAAGAATGAATTCGGCGGAATGGGCGAGGTGCTGGCGAATCTCTACGCCATTAGCGGCAAACCGGCGCATCTGAAGCTGGCGCGGGCATTCGATCACGCGGCGGTGTTCGATCCGCTGGCCAAAGGGGAGGACCGCTTGAACGGGATTCATGCGAATACGCAAATTCCAAAGATGATCGCCGCCGCGCGCGAGTTTGAAGTGACCGGCGAGGGGCGTTATCACGACATCGCGGAAAATGCCTGGCACTTTGTGGCGGAGACCCGTTCCTACGTGATCGGCGGGCACAGCGATCATGAGTTTTTCTTTCCCACGAATGAATTTGCGAAGCACCTGAGCGCGGAGACGACCGAGACTTGCAACACCTACAACATGCTCAAGCTCACGCGGCATTTGTTCGAGTGGAATCCCTCGAGCCGTTACATGGATTTCTACGAGCGCGGTCTCTACAATCACATCCTGGCCTCGCAGGATCCGCTGCGCGGGATGTTCACCTACCTGGTTTCGCTCAAGCCGGGGCACTTCAAGACCTACTCCACGCCGTTTGATTCCTTCTGGTGCTGCGTGGGCACGGGCATGGAGAATCACGCCAAATATGCGGACACGATTTTCATGCATGGCGCCGATTCGCTGTATGTGAATCTGTTCATCGCGAGCGAACTGAACTGGCAGGCGCGGGGCCTTTTGGTGCGCCAGGAAACCACCTTTCCCAACAGTGACTCGAGCAAACTCATCTTCAACTGCGACACGCCGCAGTTGCTGAGGCTGCACATTCGCAAGCCTGCCTGGGCGGAACAGGGGATGACCGTGAGCATTAATGGAAAGAAGGTGGAGGTGAATGAGACGAGTACCACCGCGGGCTATTGGAGCGTGCTCCGGGAATGGCAGAATGGGGACCGGGTCGATATCGAGGCGCCGATGACGCTGCATTGCGAACCGCTGCCGGGGGAGACCAACATCGTCGCGGTGCTCTATGGTCCGCTGGTGCTGGCCGGGGAACTGGGCACGGAGGGTTTGAAAGGCGTCAGCCCCTTTACTCCCAATCAGCTTGATCATGTCCATATTCCCACACCACCGGAAACGATCTTCACGGGATCGCCCGAGAACGTCTTGAGCCACATTCATCGCGTGAGCGGCAAGACGCTGAGGTTCCGCACGGAGGGCCTGGGCCAGCCCAAGGACGTGACGTTGATCCCGTTCCATCAGATGAATTACCAGCGGTATAATGTCTATTGGAAGGTGTATTCCGTGGCGGAATGGGAGTCCAGGAAGGCGGAAATCGCCGTGGCCGAGGCGCACCGCAGGGACCTGGAACGCCGCACGATCGATCGCATCCAGCCGGGCGAACCGCAGCCGGAGACCGATCATAAACTCCAGAGTCAGAACTCCAATTCAGGCGAGCACATGGGGCGCAAGTGGCGCGATGCCTCCAATGGCGGGTGGTTCAGTTACCAGGTCAAGGTCACACCGAACCAGCCCGCGAAACTGATCTGCACCTACTGGGGCGAGGACACTGGCGCGCGGCGTTTCGATATTCTGGTGGATGGCAAGAAGCTGGCCACCCAGGAGCTGAGTCGCAACCAACCGGGAAAGTTCTTTGAGGTGGAATATCCGCTCAGCGAGGAATGGACGCGGGACAAGTCCAGGATCACGGTCACCTTCCAGGCCGCGCCGGGCAACTTCGCGGGGGGAGTGTTTGGGATTAGCGTGGTGAAGCTGTAGGGGGGCAGAGGGCCAAGAGCTGAGAGCGGAGGGCAGAAGTCAGGACGTTGGTCTCGGAGTGCGAAAGGCGAAGCGCAAAACAGAACGCGGGGAGAGGCGGAATATAATCTGTTGCCAAGATGATTTATGGCAAGCAGAGTGGGTTTGTTGTCAATGATCTGAGTGCCATGAAGACACCTAAGCCATAGGCCCAATCGGCTGACTTTGGTCGGTTCGGGCGGGTGCAGGTCTGGGGGTTGGCTTGGGAATAAATCGGAACAGGAAAAGCGACCAAATCCATGGGTGGCCCCTCTTGCCTTTTGGTAGCGAATCTTACATGAATTTCAGACAAGGTACCTAACCAGAAATCCAATAGCACATATGAAATACTTACTGACAATCCTCAGCATCGGCATGGCGAGCCTAACCGTATTGCAGGCTGGTGCATTTACAAACCTTGATTTCGAAAGCGCCAACACGAATAATGTTACCCGCATTAATGAATGGCTATTTTATGGCAGCACAAAAGATTTATTGCCTGGCTGGACATTGACCGACGTAAAAGGGCAACAAGCAACGAATATATTTTTCAATTCGTCAACGCCTGGTGGATCTCCGCTTCCGATATTGGAAATGAAAGATCAGAATTCATATTATCCGATTGATGGCCAGTATGCATTCCGAATGGTCAGTGGTTCGACAGATCCCATGTTCATTACTCAAAGAGGAACCATCCCGCTCGATTACAAATATATCAGTTTTAAAAGTTTCAACCATGTTTCACTTTCAATCGATGGCACTCCATTGCAGGTGCAGGAAATTGCAATTTGGGAGAGCGATCCGACTATTCTTAAAATCATTCAATATCAAGCGTGGTCAGATATCACGACCTATGCGGGGCAGGAGGTTACCCTTACCTTTGGCAGCGAGCGGCCCAATCCATACACGGGATGTGGCATTGATAGCATTCAGTTCACAAGCACAATAGTCCCCGAGCCTTCCACTGTCGTTTTGTTTGGACTTGGTGGTTTGGTGTCTTTTGTTCAGAAGTTACGCTTTCATTGAGTTTGAATGCATTGTGTTCACGCACTTATGGGGGTGAAAAAGATTTTGAACATGGCTGGATCGAATGATCAGGATTCGGATGGAAATAATTAACCGGATAGATCTCAAGGACCGGAAAGAAAATGGAAGCGGATTCGGATTGGAAATAACCGTAGAGCAAGTCCAGTAGATATTCACATGGATGGAGAGGATGATCAGGATGGGAAGCGCTGATCACGCGATCGAAAACCACGGCGGATTCGGACGGGTCTTTAAATTACCGGCGAACGCCAGTCCGCCGCTACGGATTTGATTTCCTTGCTTCCGGTTTTCCACCGTTTGCGGATTGGAAACCTGCGCTACGGTGGGCGGGCATTCCCACCCCGCTCTTTATTCTGGCTTGCGGGGCGCGGGGGCGGTTAAATGGAGGGAGGACGCCGGTCAGGGCGTTCGAGGGCTATTGTCATGTTATGAGTATTAAAAAGAACGCCAAACCGCGCGTGTCCAAGTCCGCAGAACTTTCCGCCAACGGCGAGCTGCCCGCCATTCCGGCAGGCGTCCGGCTGGTGACGCTGGATAATGGGTTGACGCTGATTCTCCGGGAGGACCACAGCGCGCCCGTGGTTTCCGCGCAGGCGTGGTGCATGGCGGGCAGCATTCACGAGGGCCCGTGGATGCGCGCCGGGCTCTCGCATCTGCTCGAACACATGCTCTTCAAGGGCACGACGACGCGGCCCGCGGCGCGGATCGACCAGGAGGTGCAGGAGGCGGGCGGATCCATGAACGCCTATACGTCGTTCGATCGCACGGTGTATCACATCAATGTGCCCAACACGGGCGCGAAGGTGGCGATCGATATTTTGTGCGACATCTGCCGCCACGCGACTTTTCCCGAAGATGAAATGGTGAAGGAGAAGCAGGTGATTCTGCGGGAGATGGACATGAACCAGGACGATCCGGCGCGGCGCTCGAGTCGGCGGTTGTTCGAGACGGCGTTCACGCGCAGCCCCTACCGCCACACGATCATCGGCTACCCGGACGTGTTCAACGAACTCAAGCGCGAGGATGTGCTGAGCTATTACCGTGAGAAATACGCGTCCAACAATCTGGTGTTTGTCGTGGTGGGCGACATGAACGCGCCGGAGGTCGAGGCGCAAATCCGCACGGCCTTTGCGGATGCGAAATCCCGGCCGATGCCGCCGATCGCGCAGCCCGAGGAGCCCAGCCAGATTGCGCCCCGGGAGATCCTGGAGGAGGCGCCCATTGAGATGGCGTACGCGCATTGGAGCTGGCACACGCCGGATGTCCGGCACGAGGACACGCCGGTGCTGGATGTGCTGGCGGCGTTGCTGGGCGGCGGGCGCAGTTCCCGGCTCTACCAGAACGTCCGCGAAAAAGCGGGCCTCGCGCATTCCCTCGATGCATGGACCTACAATCCCGGCGGCATTGGGCTGATGGGCGTGAGCCTGGTGGCGGACACGGAGAAATTCGATGCGGCGCGCGCGGCGGTTCTGCAGGAAATCGAACGGATGAAGGAGAAGCCCGTTTCCAAGGCGGAAATGGCCAAGGCCGTCAAACAATGCACGGCGAGCGTTCTCGGGCTGCGCAAGTCCATGCAGGGCCAGGCGCAGGATCTGGGCGGGGGCTGGATGGCGGCCAACGATTTGAACTTCAGCCAGCGCTCGTTGCAAACGGTCAAGCGCGTGACGCCCGCGGACATTCAACGGGTGGCCAAACGTTATTTGACGGCGGAAAACAGGACGTTTTACGCGCTCGCGCCCAATGGCAAAATCCAGGCCGCCGCCAAGGCCGCGCCCGCGGTGGTCGGCGAGCCGATTCAATTATTCACCCTTGGCAATGGGTTGCGGTTGCTCATCAAGGAAGATCATCGGCTGCCGTTCGTCGAGTTTCGCACGGTGTTCCAGGGCGGGCTATTGGTGGAGACGCCGTCGAATAACGGCCTGACTTCGCTGTTCTCGAAAATGCTGCTCAAGGGCACGACGCGTCGGCCCGGTCCGCAGATCGCGATGGAGATCGAGTCGCTGGGCGGGAGCATCGACAATTACTCGGGGAACAATAGTTTCGGCGTCAATGCGGAGGTGATGACGGAGGATTTTGGCACGGGGCTGGATTTGCTGGCCGATGTGCTGCTGCATCCCTCGTGGCCCGCGGCGCCGCTGGAAATGGAGCGGCAAATGCAGATCGACTCCATCAAGGCCATGCGCGACCAGCTCGTCTATTGCGCCTCGCGCGCGATGCGGCGTGTGATGTTCGGCGACCAGGGTTACGGCATGGATATTGTGGGAACGGAGGAATCCGTGGCCACATTCCGCGTGGGGGATTTGCGCCAGTTTCACAAGGCGCTTGTGGCGCCGAATAATTGCGTGCTGGCGATTTTCGGTGATGTGAAAACGGAGCGTGTCCGGACGGAAGTGGCGAAGGCGTTCAAGTCGTGGAAAACCCCGGCGGTGCTGTCCCACAAGGCCAGCCCGGCGTCGTGGACCGGAGCGCCGCGCGTGGTCGAAACCCGTGACAAAAAGCAGGTCGTCGTCGTGATCGGCTTTTCCGGCCTGAGCATCGACAGCCCGGACAAATACGCGCTGGACCTGGTTCAGGAGGCGTGCAACGACCTGGGCTCCCGATTGTTCCTGCGCATTCGCGACCAACTGGGCCTGGCCTACTATGTGGGCGCGTTTAATATGCTGGGCGTGGTTCCCGGATACTTCGCCTTCTACGCGGGCACCGCTCCCGAGCACGCCGAGCGCGTCGAGCAGGAAATGCTCATCGAGGCCCAGTCGCTCGTGGCCTCGGGGCTGACGCCGGAGGAATTGAGCCGGGCCAAGGCCAAGATCGTGGGCCAGAAGAAAATTGCGCGGCAGGACCTTGGCGCCTACGCGAGCTCGGTGGCCCTCGATGAACTCTACGGCCTGGGCTATCAAAGCTCCGATGCCGAGGACGCCCATTACGAGGCGGTCACCGTGGACATGACCCGCGAGGTCGCCCGCAAATACCTGACCGTGGGCCATCATGTCGTGGCGGTGATCAAGCCGGAGTAGGAGGGGTGGCGCACGCGAACTACAAGGGTGGCGCGGCGTGCGCTATGGCGACGGAGTAGTATGAACAAACCCGGTGTGCTTGCCTTCGGGGTTTCCGACCTATTCTCGAATGAAATGCAGCGCGGAATCGTTTTCATCACAGTCAAACAGGACGGCTGCAACCGCTCGGGCGTTTGAAAAAGTTTGGAATTACCCGCTTGAACCTGTAAGGTGGGCGATGTGCCATTTTTGCTGCAAAGAATCGGGTTGATGCTGCTG
Organism: Verrucomicrobiia bacterium; assembly: GCA_963664225.1. Lineage (GTDB taxonomy): Bacteria > Verrucomicrobiota > Verrucomicrobiia > Limisphaerales > UBA1319. The sequence goes on along the minus strand of OY760937.1, from coordinate 2,720,294 downwards.
GCCTTGAGCTGGCTCCCGGTCCTATTCTTTGCACGGCCTCAAACCTCCCGCGCCATCCAGTCGCAAGGCTGGATTTTCGCAGAGAGAGTCTCCGCCACTCAATACCCATCGGATACCGCGCAGTTTCATCAGTTTCGGTCGTCGGGTCTTCCATGGTGGCTCTCAAAGACCCAGGGGTTGCATACCGTGGAGCTTTGCGGGCCTGCGACTCCGGAGATGAGGGGATGGGCAAGCGTGTGGGCACTGGCACCTGCTCCGGAAGAATTTCGTAAGACCTGGCAGTTTCGACAGCGAACCGCCCTCTTTCCCCGGGATCCCTGCGTCGCTTAAGGCGCTTCCTCACGGTCCCTCGCGGTTCGCAAGGCCATACAGAAATGGCAGTTTTGCGGGCGCTGTGGGAGAACCCTGGAGCCGTCACGGTTTCAGACGAATCATTTTGAACCCATTGAGATATCATCATGAAAGAGGAATATATCCGTTGGATTTTGTGGACGGTCATCGTATTGATTGGAGTGACCTCCTACTGGTTCATCCGCCAGAAAAAGGACTAAGGCAGAGGTCCTGACACAGCAGGGCTCCGGGTGTTCGGCCCGGCGCCCTGTTTATAAAATCATTGGGGCCCGGTTGCAGGCAGCCATTGGCGCGCTGGATGCCGCGCTCATCCTGCCTTCTTCGCGATTGCCACTCTGGCGGATTTCAGAAATTGCTCACCGGTCGCCCCAAGGCCCGCCTTCAGCCAGACGGCGCCGATAACCAGCGGCTCGGGTTCGGGTGTCAACGGGATGAGTTTCAGGCGCGGTCCCGCGGAGCAGGCCAGGGTTTGCGCCACCACGGCCACGCCGATGCCCGCCTCGATCGCGGCGATCAAGCTGCTCGCGCTGTCGTGTTCCTCGGCAATGCGGGGCCTGGCTTTCAGGCCGGCAAAAAGATTTTCCAGAAATTCGTGGTACTCGGGATAGTCCTTGCGGGTAAAGGCCACCAAAGGCTCTTTCGCCGCCTGCGCCCGGGTGACGGATCGGAGGCTGGCGAAGGCGTGATTGGGCGGCACGGCCAGGCGCATCGGATCGCGCGCCAGTTCCTCCCAGCGCAGCCCCCGCAACTCGGCGCGTCCCGGCTGCGCAATGAAGGCGATCTTCAGGTTCCCCTCACGCACACCGGCCAGCATTTCCTCCGTGGACAGGTCGTGCAACCGGACCCGCACATGGGGCAACTGCTCCTGGAACGCGCGCAATGTGGGGGGGAGAATCCGCACCGTGGGAGACGGCGCGTAGCCCACGTGAATTTCGCCGCGACCATCGAATGCAATGGCCCGCGCAACGCTCACGGCCTCCTCGGCACGCTGCAACACGGCCCGCGATCCGGTCAAAAACTCCCGTCCGGCCTCCGTCAGGCTCACCGATTTGGCGCTGCGGATGAAAAGAGGGAAACCGATTTCGTCCTCCAGATCGCGAATCTGGCGGCTCAGCGCGGGCTGGGAAACGTGCAGTTTCAACGCGGCCCGCGAGACGTTTTCAGACTCCGCCGCGGCGACAAAATACCGAAGGTGACGCAATTCCATCTCCCTTTGAGCATACCTCATGGTTATGCTGAGTCAAGAAACACGGTCTTACGCATGTCCAGGGTCAGCATGATAGCTTATGACCATGATTAAGATTCGAAAAGCGAATGAAAGAGGCCACGCCGAGCACGGCTGGCTGGATTCGTATCATACGTTCAGTTTCGCGGACTATTACGATCCGCAGTGGATGGGGTTCAGCTCCCTGCGCGTCATCAATGACGACCTGGTGATGCCGGGAATGGGATTTGGAACGCATCCCCATCGCGACATGGAGATCATCACCTACGTCCTGAGCGGCGCGCTCGAGCACAAGGATTCCATGGGCAACGGACGCATCATCCGGCCGGGCGAAGTGCAATACATGTCCGCCGGCACGGGGGTTCGCCACAGCGAGTTCAATCCCTCAAAAGACGAGGCCGTGCATCTGCTCCAGATCTGGATATTGCCCGATCAGGATGGGCTCAAACCGCATTACGCGGAGAAGTCCCTGGCCACTGCGCCCAAAGGGCAATTCAACCTGGTTGCCTCCAAATTGGGACGCGAGGGTTCCCTGACGATCCACCAGGATGCGGACCTTTACATTGCGCAGTTGGAGGCTGGGAACGAAGTGGTTCAGGCATTGAAACCGGGCCGCCATGCCTGGGTGCATGTGGCGGAGGGCGAAGTGAAGCTCAACGGGCACTCGCTCAAGGCGGGCGACGCCGCCGCGTTTTCCGACGAGTCGGCCGTGAAACTTTCCGGCACGAAACCGTCCCAGGTGCTACTGTTTGACCTGGAATAAACCGCCACAACGGCGCCAAACCATGAAACGCATCCTGCGCATATTCGCACTGGTTCTCCTGCTTGCAGCGGGTCTGACCTGGCTCGCCACCGGCGCCAACCGGGGTTGGACCCGCACCAGTGTCCCTGTAAAAACTCTCGATGCAGTGACCGGAATCGAGGGCATCGAATACCATAAACAATTCGTTCCCGGTCTCGATTTTCTGGGCGGCGCGCTGCTGGGAGCCGGGCTCCTTGCGGGCACGTCCTTTCTTTTCCGCAAACATTAAACAAACCAAAATCACATCATGAACAAATCACTCCTCGCACTGATCGGCCTTGCCACATTCACCACGATTGCGTTCGCCGAACCGCAGACCTTCGACTTCAAGGACCCGAAAGGTGTGAACAACGCCGTCTTCAAACTCGACGCCACACTTGAAGCCATTCAGGGCAGCGCCAACGGCATCACCGGCCTGGTGACGTTCGATCCGGAAAAACCGGGCGACACCAAGGGCAGCATTGTCGTGGCGGCATCGAGCTTGAACGTGCCCAACCCGATGATGAAGGGCCACCTTCACAGCGCGATGTGGCTGGACGTGGAGAAATACACGAACATCACGTTTGCGGCCAGGGAACTCAAGAATGTGAAGACCGACGGCGACAACACCACCGCCGACGCCGTGGGCACCCTCACCATCAAGGGCGTCTCAAAGGAAATCACCGCCCCCGTGAAACTGACCTACCTCAAGGACAAGCTCGGTCAGCGCGTGCCCAATATGAAGGGCGACCTGTTGGTGATCCGGTCCACTTTTACCATCAAACGCAGCGATTTCGGCATCAACCCCGCAGCGCCCCAGGCCAGTGTTTCCGAGGACATTGAAATCTCCTTAAGCGTGGCCGGCGCCGCCGCGCGCTGATAGTATTAGCAGTCCGATCTGAAATTTACACAGAATATGAATCCCATAAATCGTAATCAATTGATTGAGCAACTCAACTGGCGCTATGCCACCAAGCAGTTCGATCCGGGACGCAAGATCGATCCCGCGGATTGGGCAGCCCTGGAGCAATCGCTCCTGCTCACGCCCTCCTCCTTCGGCCTCCAGCCCTGGAAATTCGTCTTGGTCACGGACCCGGCATTGCGCGAAAAGCTCGTTCCCGTCTCCTGGGGGCAGCGGCAGATCGCGGACGCCTCGCACCTGGTCGTTTTCGCCGTCAAGAAGCAGATCGGCGCGCAGGACGTGGAGAGTTTCGTGGACCGCATCGCGGAAGTCCGCGGCGTCCCGCGTGCGTCGCTGTCCGCCTATCGCGACATGATGCTGGGCGGGATCGTCCAGGGCATGGACGCGGCGGCCCGCCAGACCTGGGCCACCCGCCAGGTGTATATCGCGCTGGGCAACTTCCTCAACAGCGCGGCGCTGCTCGGCATCGACGCGTGCCCCATGGAGGGCATCGAGAAGGACAAATATGACGCAATTCTCGGGCTCAACAAACAGGGCTTGAGCGCCGTGGTGGTCGCCACCGCGGGTTATCGCGCCGCCAGCGACCATTACGCCTCGCTCAAGAAAGTCCGCTTTCCAAAACAGGAGGTCATTGTCGAAATCTGAAGGAACGGAGGGCTGAGGGCTGAAGGCGGAGGGCGGTGGGCGAAGGGCATAGATCAGAGGGCGGAGGTCAAATCCTGCGCCCGGGTTACGGGGATACAGGACAAAATTCAGGTAGGCGACAAAACCAAAAAAGGAGGAAAACAAGGAAGACGCCCGGTGAGGGCACCGGGCCTACAAGGTGGTGCACCTGAATATGTTGTATGCCACACGCCCTCGTGCGGCATCCGGTTTCCGGCTAATAATGTTTGTTAAATAACTGGTATTATCGTTTCATAAATATTTCCATCAGCCTTTCTTGGATTTCTTCTGGAGCTGAAGAATTTTGTCCTGCGCCCGAGTTAAGGAGCAAAGCAACATTGTCATTGAAACGCATTGTCGGCCGCCTAGGGTTGGGGCGTTCCATGAGTGCCAATGCCGCACCACACCGCTGGGATGAAGTGAACGCGGAAATGGACTTGGGCCTGGCGGGCGGCGCTTGAGAGGGTGGATTGTGAACAATGTAAGAGATGAAAAACGCACCGGAAGATGGGGTGATCAATTTATATCACTAATGAGACTCCTTTCCCTGATTATTATTTTCTTATTCGTGGGTGCTCAAGCAGGTGAGTCGGCGCAGAGTCGTATCCAGTGGCCGACCCAGTCTTTGTCCTTAACCACAAATCATGCGCCTATCATCATCGATGGTGTGACCCAAGGATTTCTGGGAGCCAGGTTCCACATCGAATTCTTCGATCCAGTCACAACGGTTTTGAGAGGCTTTCTCGAGACAACCAATCATACGGACTTCACAAACGCCGTCAGATTATGTGTTCGCGCAGACGCAATTTGCCACCACATTGAAATGCTGGATATGAATGACGATATTATTTCCGATCCAAAAGGGGGCCAATACAATTGGATTGCGGACAACCTGGAATATGAACCGCACGAATGCAAACGCCTTGGGTTTAGAATTCGCCTTAAAGACTATTTCGACCTTAAGCCTGGCCTGTCTCAATTGCTTTTCGTGTTCGATGAACAGATGTTGCGAAATGCGGGACATAATGAATCCAGCAGAATTGCGTGGTCGCGTCAGCGCCTTATTCTTAAATGCGATGCGGATGCAAATCCCGTCGGGTCCCGCGACCTGAAGCCGTCGAATTGACTAAAATAATCCGATGACGTATTACGTTAGACGGGCCAGCGAAGCGGAAATTGAAGGGCCATTTGTCATTGAGCAAATCAATCAGATGGTACGGCAAAAGCAGCTCACGTTTAAGGCATTGGCCGTGGCCGATTCCGGGCAAGGTTTGCAGGCGGTTCAAGGAACACCAGCAAAACAGTGGATGAAGGTTGCCGACCTTCCAGGCTACGAACCGGACCCGGAGGAGGAAAGAAACTGTCTGTCCATCGCGCTGATAATCTTTGTTATCATCGCGGTGTTTGCTGTCATCGGCCTCATCAAACTGGCGGACATTATTCACCGGATACACTGATGGCTGCAAATCCGATGACACTTTGGATCAATAAGGTTAGGTGTCACAGCATGAACCCGGGCCCGCCGGGCATCACCCCAAGAGGCTGGCCTGCGATCAATTTAAAGGGGAATGCCGCACTATACGATGGGTTGGCCCTTTCACGGCCTATCTTCCTTCAGGCACGAACGTCGCCAAGGTGGTAACTTGGCCATCCTGTCCGAGTCTTCGAACGCGAGGCAGGTAATCGTGGGCTTCGTCGTTAATCACTTTGTATTCCAACACGAAAAGGTTGCCGTCTTTCAATGCAACACCGGTTGGCGACCACGGCGCGCCTGATTTTAAGATGGTTTCGACATGACCGCCCGGCGTAATCTTTATGACACAGCGGCAGTCCGTGGCGGCCACATAAACCACTCCGAGTTGATCCACGGCCAGGCCACGCAAACCGGGAGCGGCATTGGTTGAATGCGAATCCTTGTCGCAATCATGCACGACCACCGGATTAAGAAATGTGGTTACCCTTCCATCGAGGGTTATTTTCAAGATCGCCCCAGGATAGCTGGCATAGAGTGAGCCATCAGGGCTGGTGGCCAGGCCCTTGATGCCACCCAATTCGTCGGAGGTGTGACGAAAGCCGGCGTTGAGCAGTGTTTCCTGGCCGTCCGGTGTCAGCCGGGCCATCAGCAAGCCACCCGGGATCATCCGCTCATCGTTGCAGACATAGTAAAGATTGCCGTCCTGAGCTACGACCAGCGGCGAACCTCCGTCGGTGATGAGTGCAGGTATCGCGCCAGAAGGCGTGCGTCGTTTGAACCACCGAGGCCAGTGCTGTGATTTCTCGAAGTCCACGTTTGAGAAGCTCCCGTTGATATCCAAGGCCAGCCAATGCCCACCCTCCCTGGCAAAAACTGTTGTCACCCTCCCCTGTGTATCCACTTTCAGCAGACCGCGAGCAATGTCAGAGAAAAATACCTGGCCCTGGCGGTCAACAACGATTCCAGAACTTGGATGAGCCCATGCAGTGTATCCGACTGAACAAACCAGAGCCATCAGCGCAAGAAGAACACGGTCTTGCTTTCTCATTGAAATAATATTCGGCGGCGCAAGAGGCCTGTCAATGAGATGTAAAGCGCAAGCGAGCCGATTGAAAACAGGAGGGGAAAACCCCCATTATTTATGCGCATTCCCAAGGTGGATTTGGATTACATGTTTTAAAGACGCCATTATCCGGGCTTGCATTTGGCATGCTGGCATGGGTTCTTGGAAGGGTTCTCCCGTACATAATACCCGCCCCCATCAGGCTGATTACGGATAGGGCTGACCTGGTCACGTCCCGACTCCCATCTTTGAGCATCAATTCGATCTGAATAAGACCGTGAACACAAAACCGGTCAAAACCAGGCATAAAGCACCACCGACTATAATAAGTATAATTGAACCTAACATATTTTAGCTTTTGTAATGAGATAGGATTCAGACAACCCGCCAGCAGCATTCGTATGCCGCTTAATTAATGAACGAGATGGCTGGATCTCATGACGTAAGCTTCTTATAAAAACCCAGTGAACGCTATGGGGGGGTTCCCCCACCGGTGAATGTCCCAATTAAAGGGGGTTTTACGGTGCTACAGTGGAAATCGGGCGCGGATAGGTCAAACAATAACATAACACTTTTGCCGGCGCGATCATTGGTTTCCAGATCAGGGGATTGGAGTGGGTTTGACGTGGAATTTGCGTTCCAGCCTTCAAGTCCGGTGGCCCTTCAGAACGACGCTCTCCAATATCCCCAACTGTGCGTGTTGCATCTGATTCACCTCCTTCGGAGTAGGTTTGGTGTGTTGATGGTGATTCTCGGGGTAGTTCGATCCGCGCAACCCCCGTATGGGTGATGGCAACCCATTCCGGGTTGGCGGCCAGGACGTTCTGGCAGGAGTCACACGCAGGGAGGGCCGCCCACAGCCTGGTTCGCTCGTTTGCGAAAAGCCGACTGAAAGTGGCGCACCGCCATGGCGGTTTCTCGCACTCCTGATTTTTGTTCTGCGCCGGTCATTAAATGGGCTTGCCAATCGGGTTGGTCAAAGTGTTGACTCCAGATTGAAATGACTGTTTTCCAACAAACCACGAACGCGCTGACCGGACAGCCCAAATTCTGGCTCGTGACCGGTGCCGCGGGATTCATCGGATCGAATATCGTTGAAGCCCTTTTGCGCCTTGGCCAGAAGGTGCGCGGCCTGGATAATTTTGCCACCGGCTTCCAGCGCAATCTCGACCAGGTGCGGTCATTGGTCACCCCCGACCAGTGGGCCGGGTTTGAATTTTTATCCGGCGACATCCGGGATTTGCAGACCTGCCAGAAGGCCTGCGCGGGTGTGGACCATGTGCTGCATCAGGCCGCGCTCGGGTCGGTGCCCCGCTCGATAGCCGATCCCGCGACGTCGCATGCGGTGAATGTCACGGGATTTCTGAACATGGTCATGGCCGCGCGGGATTGCACGGTGCGCCGCTTCGTGTACGCCTCCAGCAGTTCCGTCTATGGCGACCACCCGGGCCTGCCCAAGGTGGAGGACCAGACGGGCCGGATGCTCTCGCCGTATGCGGTGACGAAGATGGCCAACGAAAATTACGCGGGGGTGTTCGGCCAGTGTTATGGATTGGAAACGGTCGGTCTGCGCTATTTCAATGTGTTCGGCGCGCGGCAGGATCCCGATGGCCCCTATGCGGCGGTCATCCCCAAGTGGGTTGCCGCGATGATCAAGAACCAGCCCATTCGCATCAACGGGGATGGCGAAACGAGCCGGGATTTTTGCTACATCGCCAATGTGGTGCAGGCCAATCTGCTGGCCGCCACCACGACGCACCCGGGGGCGCTCGGACAGGCGTTCAATGTGGCCGTCGGTGAGCGCATCACGCTGAATGAGCTGTTTGAAGCGTTGCGCGCGGGCCTGGCGCCCCATTATGCATCGCTGGCCGGTCTGAAACCCCTCTACCAGGATTTCCGGCCGGGCGATGTGCGGCATTCCCTGGCGAACATCACCAAGGCGCGGGCCTTGCTGGGATATAGCCCCACGCACACGGTTCAGAAGGGGCTCGCGGAGGCGCTCGATTGGTATCGGCACAATCTGGTTTAAATGGCGTCCCGGAAAATTCTTCAATCGCCATCGGGATTCACATTCCCGGGACGCTGCGCTATAATGCGGGCATGAAATTCCTCCGACTCGGTGTAATCCTGGCGCTGGTGCTGTGCGTGACCGCATGCACGACGACCACGAAATCCACACCGGTCGCCTGGCGCTTTCTGGCCAAGGGCTTCGACAGCCGCATTCAAAAACCACGGCGCGTGGTGCTCCGAACGGCCACGGAATGGCGCGAATTCTGGGCCCTGCACAATCCCGGCAGTCCAACGAACAAGCCGCCCGTGGTCGATTTCAAAAAAGAGATGGTGGTGGCCGTGATGATGGGCCTGCAAAAAGTCGGCGCACATGACCTGGAAGTCGTGCAAGTGGAGATGTTAAATAACCGGACACGCATCCTGGTCATCGAATACGAACCGGCACTCGGGGCGCGTCCACGCAAGGGAGGCACCACGCCTTATCAAATAGTCGCGATTCCCAGGAATGCCTCGAAACCCCGGTTTGTGGATGTGAGTGCGCTTCCGAAGGCGCCGTGGCAACCCCTGCGCATCGATAACGGCCCCGGCTTCCTGAAATCGCCGCCCAAACGCGCCGCCGGAGGCACTGGCCGCTAATCGAACCCTCTCCCGTGAAACCGCGTTCCCCACAGAAGACCGTTCTCCGCGCAATGCTCGGTCTGGGCGTTTGCGTGATGCTCGCGGGTTTTTGGCGCTTCGCTGGGAACAACCCCGCGCTGCGGTCCCAGACCCAGTCCCAGACTCAGTTGCTTCAAATCAGGCCGCGCACGATCCAAACAAATCTCCTTCAAGCCCCATCGTCCGCAAACCCTGCAATGCCCCCCACCGCGCTGGGCAAAGGCCCGGGCCGGCGCGTTCCAGACCTGGTGCCGTTGGAGGCGCTGGGCACCCTCGATGCTGCCGCGCATGCCGTGCCCCTGCCGGAGGCCGAGATGGGAACGGGGCGTCCGCGTGCGGGAGAACGCGTTGGCGTCTGGCGCGCGCCGGATGGTTCCGTGCGTTCATTCAATCCGGAACGTGTGCTGGTGAAATTCAGGTCCGTGCCGTTGACGGCGGCCATGCGTGTCGAAGCCCAGCAGGAGGCAGAGGCCGTGGATATTTTACGGCGGCGGCCCGATGTCGAATTCGCACAACTGGATTTCCTGCATCACCGCCAGGGCCAGGCTCAATCCCAAAGCGCGCTGGCGACCTTCCAACCCAACGATCCGCTGCTTCCACAGCAGTGGCATCACGAGGCCATTCACAGCGCCACCGCCTGGGCCTTGACCCTGGGCCGTCCCACCGTTCGCATTGGGATTGTGGATACTCCGTTTCAAATGAACCACCCGGACCTCGCGGCCAACATGGACGCCGGGTGGGATGTTGTGACCGGCCAGCCCGTCAATGCGTCAACCGGCCTGGACCACTCCACGCTTTCGGCGGGGATGGCGGCGGCGGTGGTGAATAATGGCATCGGCGTGGCTGGAGCGGGCAACTGCCGCGTGTTGCCAATCAACATCACCGGTTACACCAGCGAGATGTACGATGCGATTGTTTGGGCCGCAGGTCATCAGGTCCGCGTGGTAAGCATCAGTTGGGATGGGGCGGACGATCCGGTTCTCGACCAGGCCGGGCTGCTCCTGCGGCAGAATGCGCAAGGCATGCTCTTCATGGCGGGCGTCAATGGCTCGGGCCTGCTGAATTATCCCAATTTTACCAACATCTATTGCATCTCCATGACCGATGCCGCAGGGAACATGGTCTCGATGCACGGCCCGCACATCGATTTTGCCGCGCCCGGCTGGGACGTGACCAGCACGACCACCAATAGCGGTTACGCTGTGGACAGAGGAACCAGTTTTTCAACGCCGCTGGTCGCAGGCGTGGCGGGGGTTCTTTTCAGCATCAACCCCGGGTTCACCACTGAAGATGTGGAGGCCCTGCTGCGCCAGACGGCCATCGACAAGGGTCCCGCCGGGCGCGATCCCTATTTTGGCTGGGGCCTGATCGATTTTGGCGCGGCCGTCGAAGCCGCCCTCCGTCTGAGCCAGGAACGTGTGGGTCTCCAGATTGGCAGCCTGTCTGTGACCAATGGCCAGGTGCGGGTGAAAGCCACATTCCTCCAGAGCGCGCAATTTTCACTCTGGCGCACTCCGGAGCTTTTCAGCGCGCCATGGACGCTCGTCTCGGCCGCGCCCGCGGACCAAACCACCACCAACCTGATTTTCTTGGACCCGACGCCGTCCGGTGGATCGGGTTTTTACCGGATCAACGCGGATTGGTGAATGGGCGGGGTTGGTTCGCGTTATGAGCAGTTCTCAAACAACGAACCTGTTGGCATGCCTGATTCGAAGGACTAAAAACTCAGGACGAAGTTTTGTGCGGAACCGTCATAGCTAAAAAAACAGTCCTTCAAAATATCCCGTCCTATTAAAGCCTGTATTCCCTGATGCAGAAGTTGCGACTCTGTGACCGGCATTGCATCAAATTTCCTGGTGATCAGTGGATGAACCAAAACCAGGCTGATGTCGTATAAATTCGCGACGTGCGGTGCGCTGGCCTGCGTGGATGGAGTATGAACCTGGATTTGTCCTGTGGAGGGAATTGCAAGCTGCCGAAGTATGGTGGTGTCAATACTTGTGCAGCTTGCGCCCGTGTCTATAAGGCCGGTAATGGGAATGGAGGCAGGGACGGGCTGGCCTGCTGCAACGAGAGCACCCGCCCTTGGGTTGCTCACACCCACACGAAACTGAATCAGTGCCCCCTGTGGAGTTATCTTGAGGCTATAGTGAGGCATGGCTCAGACACAAATCGCGACTAAAAAACTGAACCTGCTCAAAAGATTGAATGTTTTTTACGAGAAAAGGTTTAAGCCCACATTTTTCGTAAGCCATTTTCAGGGCATCCTCATAGGAAACGTAAACCCCAATGACAGTATCGCCCTGAATGACTACAAACTTCCCCTCCTGGTCGGCGAACTTTGGCAATTCCCGGTTATAGGTTTCGATTTCTTTTTCCAGCGCCATAGCGTGAGCGTGATTAAGATTGTGTCTTCCGTGCGTACTGTACATCCAACCAAAACCAAGTCAACGGCCCTGATTTGATTGAAAATGAACGGCCTTGGGACACTGCCAAACCATGCATCGATGGAATCAATCACTCAAGTGTCCTGTAAGCCTGCCGATCGGCAACGCATTGTTTTCTTGTGAAACGGCAGGCGGGTATTACTTTGGCCAGAACATTATGAAAACTGCATCATCTTTGAAACCGAAGCATGTCTATCTGGCCGCCAGTGGTGACCTGCGGCTCTCCGCCAACCAGCAATGCTGGGCAGAGCAGGCGAAAATGGAGGCCACACTCACCAAGGCGTTGAAGGAGGAAGGCTGGACGGTGGTCCGGGCCCACCCTTATGACAAGGTCAAGAAACACGGATTCATCGATTCCCAGAAAATGGGTCTGGAAGTCTTCCGCCAGCTCGATCCCAAGGCCCCGATCATTGTGGCCGAGAGCGTCTGGCAATACAGCCATCACGTCTGGCCGGGCCTTTCCACGCACCAGGGACCGATTTTGACCGTGGCCAATTGGAGCGGCACGTGGCCGGGGCTGGTGGGCATGCTTAATCTCAATGCCTCCCTCACAAAACTCGGCAAGGCCTACAGCACGCTGTGGAGCCTCGATTTCAAGGACGCCTTCTTCAAGAACGGCCTGCGCCAGTGGCTCGCCGATGGCGTGGTCACCCATGACCAGAGCCATGTCCGCGATCTCGCGATGTTGAAGCTGCCCCTCGCGGACGAGCAATTTGGACGTCAGGCGGCGCGCGAATTCCGTCACGACAAGGCGATCATGGGCATTTTCGACGAGGGTTGCATGGGCATGCACAACGCGATCATTGCGGATGAAATGCTCAATCCCCTGGGTATTTTCAAGGAACGCATGAGCCAGTCCGCCCTGTTTGCCGCCACCTGCGATGTGGAGGACGAAGAGGCCCGGGCGGTCTATGCCTGGCTGTTGAAGAAAGGGATGAAATTTGTTCTCGGCACCGATGAGGAGACCGAGCTGACCGAAGACCAGGTGCTCGGCCAGTGCAAGATGTACATTGCCGCCGTGCGCATCGCCGCCGAATTTGGCTGTGCGACCATCGGCATCCAGTATCAACAGGGGCTCAAGGATCTGCTGCCCGCCAGCGACCTCGTGGAAGGAATGCTCAACAACACGGACCGGCCGCCGGTCAAGTGCCTGAAGACCGGCAAGGTGCTCTTCGAGGGCGAAGCGGTGCCGCATTTCAACGAAGTCGATGAGTGCGCGGGTGTGGATGGCCTGCTGACCTACCGCCTCTGGCGCGCGCTTGGGTTTGCGCCGGAAACCACGCTCCACGATGTGCGTTGGGGTGAACAGATCAAGAACAAGGAGATCAACGATTACGTCTGGGTCTTCCAGATTTCCGGCGCGGTTCCCCCGGCCCATCTGACGGGCGGTTACAAGGGCGCCTCGAGCGAACGCCAGCCCGCCATGTATTTCAAACTGGGCGGCGGCTCGGTCAAGGGCGTTTGCAAGCCCGGCGCCGTGGTCTGGAGCCGGGTATTCGTCATGGGCGGCAAACTCCACTGCGATATCGGTGTGGCCAGTTCCATCGCGCTTTCCGACAAGGACAACGCGCGCCGCTGGAGCGAAACCACCAGCCAATGGCCGATGATGAACGCCGTGCTTAACGGTGTCTCCCGCGACCAGTTCATGGCCCGCCACAAGTCCAACCACATCCAGGTGGCCTATGCCCCCAACGATAAGCAGGCGCATCGGGCCGCGCGCATCAAGGCGGCCATGATGAATGAACTGGGGATTGAAACCCACTTCTGCGGTGGTGTGGAGCTCGCATAATTCAAGCCGGTGAAAGGGGTGGATGCGTCCGCCCCTTTCTCCCGGCAACGCCCGCGTTCACGCAATCAATCGTGGCGCGGTCAAAAGGCATCAGGGGTTTTGGTCGGGAAGTTCACCTCGGGAGTATTTGTTGTTCGTAATTGGTCCGGAATGAAAATCATCCTCCGTGTTCTCTCGTGCTACAAGGGCGACGCCGGGCGCATCAGCCTGGCGATGGGGCTCCTTGTGCTGAGCACGGCCCTGAACATCCTCAAGCCCTGGCCCCTGGCCTTGTTGATCGACAGCCTCCTCGGGGGACAATCCATGCCCGCGTGGTTGCAGCCGTGGACCTCCAGCACCGCGCGCGCGCCACTGCTGCTCCAACTGGTCGGCGCCCTGCTCGTCATTCATATCGTCCAGGCCCTGCTGTTTTCCGCGCACACCTACAGCCTGATCTCCGTGGGATTGCGCGGGTTGTCCCGCATTCGCAACCAGCTCTTTCACTGGCTGCTGCGCCTTTCGCTGCGTTACCACCAGGGCTCCAGCCAGGGCGATATCATTTACCGCGCCTCTTGGGACACCTATGCCATTCACACCCTGTTTCAGCAGGGTCTCTTCACACTCGTTTCCGCCCTGCTCCTGTTGATTCCGATGGTCGCGGTGATGTGGAGCGTGAACCGGCCCCTCACTTTGGTGGCCCTCTGCGCCATTCCGCCGCTGTTGCTCGTCATCAAACTGATGGGCGGGAGCATGAGTCGGCGCAGCCTGGCGGCCCATGATGCCGATGGCAAGGTGACCTCGCTGGTACAGGAAAGCATCGTTGCCCTGCCCTTGACCCAAAGCTGCGCCCGGGAAGAGCTTGAGGAAAAGCGCTTTTCAACACAGGTGGCGGAGGCCTTGCGCAGCCGCCTGGCGCAACATGGAACGGAAGTGGCCTATCTCGCCGCGGTGGCCGGAGTGTTCGCCGTGGGCATGGCCGCAGTGGTCTGGATGGGCGCGCGCGAGGTTTGGGCCGGGCACCTGACCGTGGGCCGGTTGTGGGTCTTCCTGGCCTACCTGAGCCAGTTCTACGATCCCCTGAACCAACTCTCCAATGTGGGCCGCACCCTGGCCGACGCCAGCGCGGGCGCGCGCAGGGTCTTTGAAGTGCTCGACACGCTCGAGGAAGTGAAGGAAGCGCCGAATGCACGTCCCGTGGTTTCCACGCAGGACGCGCCAGCAACCACGGACGCCAAATCAAATCCCGTGATTATTCGCGGGCATATCGAGTTTCAAAACGTCTCCTTCGCCTACCAGCCCGGACGGCCGGTGTTGCGCGGGATCAGTTTTCGCATCGAACCGGGAGAATCCGTGGTGTTCATCGGCCCGAGTGGCGCGGGGAAAACCACCCTGCTCCACCTGCTGCCCCGGTTCTTCGATCCCGACAGCGGCGCGGTCCTGCTGGAAGGCGTGGACACCCGGCAATTGCGCTTGAAGGAAATGCGCCGCCACATTGCATTGGTCATGCAGGAACCCATTTTGCTCCCGGGAACTGTTGCGGAGAACATCGCGTTCGCCCGGCCTGAGGCCACCGCCGAACAAATTGAATTCGCGGCGCGTGCGGCGTTTGCCGACGCTTTTATTCGTCAACTGCCCCAAGGCTATGAGACCAAGGTGGGCGAAGGCGCGGCGCGGTTGAGCACCGGGGAGAAACAACGCATCAACCTGGCCCGGGCCTTCCTCAAAGACGCGCCGATACTGCTGCTCGACGAACCGACCAGCGCCCTGGACGCCGCCAGCGAGGCGATGGTTCATGCGAGCCTCCAGAGACTCATGCAGGGACGTACCACACTCATCGTCGCCCACCGGGCCACCACCATGCAACTGGCCAGCCGCATGTTGACCCTGGACAACGGGCAGTTAAGCGTGGCCGGGGTAACGGGATGAGTTTGCCCTCCAAATTCCAGTCCTTGATGCGGGCGCATCTGGAAAGGACTCCCGTTCAAAGGGAGGCAGGCAAACGAAAAGCCAAAACAGAAACACAATCGGCAGTATTTAACATGGAACAGATCAAAGAACAAAGCCATGGCATCTCATTCATCAAACCAAAATCCTCACCAAAACGGATGCTCTGTGGCTGGCCGGAATGCGGTTCAGATGGGGATTTTAGGATGACAATTTTTCGAATTGACCTCGTCTTTTAATGGATTATATATAATCCATTAAATTATGAATCCTGTTCCATCTGAAAGCACCAACGTGAGGGCGTTCGTTTGAGGACTTATGCCCATGCCACACCTTAAGTCGCTTCGCGAGTTCATCCGTGACACTCTGCTGGACCGCATCGCCCGGGGCGATCTGCCGCCCGGTCGACGTGTGGTGGAGATCACGCTGGTGAAGGAGTTTGCCATCAGCGCCACCCCGGTTCGTGAAGCCATTCGCGAACTGGTCGCCATGGGCGTCCTCGAAGCGCAGAACAACAAAGGCGCATCGGTTCGACATCCGAGCCCATCTGAAACCATTGAGGCGTTCCAAGTGCGCGCGGCACTTGAAGCGCTTGCCGCAAAACAGGGGGTGCTACGATTAAAGCATCATTGCCAGACGCTTCGAAAGGCAGCCGAATCCATCGTGGAAGCAGCCCGGGGCGGGGATTTTGCGACTTTTCAGGAACATAACCAGACTTTCCATCGAGCCATTGTCGAGGCTTCAGGCAACAGTGTCCTGTTGAAAATATGGGACTCCCTGTTCTTCCAAATTCGCACGCGGTTTACGATGGATTATCTGAAAAGCGCCGACCCGGTGGCGATTGCGCTCGAACATCTGCCGATTGCGGAGGCGCTGGACCGTGGGAATTCAGAACTCGCCTCGACTTTTCTTGCTTCGCATTCGAACCATCTCGTCGAATTCCTGCAAAAGGAGCAGCACCGTTCACGTGGCTCAAAATCAGGCTCCTCCATTGGCCGTTCTGTAATTACCAAACCATGACAATGAAGATTCCAACGCTGCTGCTGTATTTGTCCACCTGCCTTGCCCCATCCACGTTATGGGCTGATCCCGAAAGAGCACTTCCAAAATTGACTAAAGCGGACGTGGCACTTTTGCGACAGAAGCTCCCTGGCGATGCCACGGCGAAGCCCGCCCACGCGCACCGCCTGCTCATCTACAACTTCACTCGCGGGACTTACCACGACGAAGCCATCGCATGGGCCACGCGCGCTTTGGAATTGATGGGGGAAAAGACGGGCGCGTTTACGACAACCACCAGCGTCGATGCCAGCGTCTTCACGCCAGTGCGGTTGCGGGAATTTGATGCCGTGGTGATGAACAACACCATGCTCACCGTCTTCGGTCCGCCGGAGACCGAGGAGGCCAGGATGCGGGCACTCGTTGATTTCGTGCACGGAGGCAAGGGAATTATCGGCATTCACAGCGCGAGCGTGTGGGAAAAAGACCCGGCCAATCCGACGGAGGCGGAGTTCCGCCAACTCATCGGCGGGCGGTTCCGCAACCACCCGTGGGAGTCGGAGCCCGCCAGCATTCGCGTCGAAGACCCAACGCATCCGCTCAATGCCTCATGGGGCGGGAAGAGCGCGCTGCCACTCCCCTGGCGGGATGAACTGTTTCAATTCGAGCCGCCGTATGCCCGCGAAAAGGTGCGCGTGCTGGTCAGCCTCGACCTGAGCGAGACCGCGGATAAAGGCCAGCGCCCGGACAAGGACTATCCGCTGGCGTGGATTCAAAGTTGCGGAAATGGGCGCAGCTTTTACTCAGCCCTCGGCCACAACAGGAGTGCATTCAGCAACCCTGCATTCCTTCGGCTTTTGCAGGACGGGGTGCAATTTGCACTGGGCGATTTGGCCGCAGACACAAAGCCGGTGCCGCAGCCGAAGACGGATTTGGAAAAGGGTTTCGTCCCCATATTCAATGGCACGGACCTCCGTGGCTGGCGTGGCGACACGAACTATTGGTCGGTGCAGGGTGGCTGCATCACCGGCATTACCCCACAAGGTGGCATCCCGGAGAACAACTTCCTTATCTGGACCAACGGAGAGCCAGCGGAGTTTGACCTCAAGTGCTGCTATAAGCTGCAGGGAGCAACGGTATTTAATTTGAGAGTTCAAAATGTGGATTTTTGAGGATTTGGTTCATCAGAACAATGAGTTTGCGCATGACGGCGGTGAACGCGACTTTGGCGGGCTTGCCCGCCGATCGGAGTCGTTTGTAGAACTCCTTGAGTTGGCGATTGCAGCGCGCAGCGACCATGGCAGCCATGTAGAGGGCACGTCTAACGGCGGCTCTTCCGCCACCGATGGAGCGACGGCCTTGCCACTGCCCGCTTTCTCGGGGATGTGGAGCCAGTCCGGCCAAGGCGGCGGCCTGCCCCCGATTGAGCGTGCCCAGCTCGGGCAGCTCAGCCAAAACAGCCAAGGCGGTAATTGTGCCCACCCCAGTAATAGCCTCGAGTTTCTTTGCGCGCTCATCCAATTCTGTGGTTTTCTGGCGCAGCGCTTTGAGTTGGGTTTCGATTCCCTGCACATCCCGCTCCAAACGATGCACCAAGCTCTGGGCCTGGCGGCGCAACTTGGGCAGCGTGAGGCGTTCGGCCTGATTGCGTTGGGCAAAGAGCAGTTCAAGGACCTGGTTGCGGCGACGAACCAGTTCGGTCAACTGCACCTCCACCTCGGAACGCGCCGGCGTGGGTTTGGGGGCAAAGGCCTGCCCATAGGCGGAGAGGACAGCGGCATCAATACGGTCGGTTTTGGCCCGTTGTCCCTGGGCGCGGGCGAAATGCCGGACGCGGGCGGGATTGATGATGCTGACAGGAATGCTGGCATGATGGAGGGCGTCAGCCACCTCACGCTCATAGCCGCCCGTGGCTTCACAGATGACGTGAGCGCCCGGATGCTGCGCCAGGAGTCCGACGAGCTGGCGATGACCGGCGGCGGTATTGGGCAGATCGTGGGAACGACCGGCCAGGTGGAGATCAAGACTCAGCTTGGCAATATCCAAGCCAGCGTAGATAGTGGTCATAGTGTTCTGGCTCTTTCTTGTAAATACGAGCAGGACTTGGTAGGCCGCTCAAGCAACGGTTCGAGTTTAGGACACAGACACGAACGGCTCTGGCTCCCGACGCATTTGGCTGTAAACCAATGCCAGGGAATGGCGAGCTCGTTCGCGCCACTGTCCTGCCGCCTGCAGGCGGCAGGACAGTTCCATCTATTCCGTCTTTTCAAACAAAACAAGAATAGATGGAAAATCAGATACAAGGGAACTCCGGCATCTATTTTCACAGCAAGGAACGCGCGCCCGGCAGCAAGGCGGAGGCACTTGTCGGAGTGCAGGCGGACATGTCCGCTGACCACGTGTGGACGGGCGTGGTGATGGAATACCTCCTGCGCGAAAAGCTGGCTGAACGCGGCCGCAAAGTCCTCTACACTGAAAAAGGGGAGTGCAAAGATGCCGGCACCGTGGGTGACCCGAAGCAACTGATTAAGGATGTCCGGGATAACGACTGGAATGAATACCATGTCATCGTGCGTAATAATTTGGTCGTTCTTCGTATCAACGATGTTGTGATGAGCGAAGTGCGCGACAACGACCCAAGGCGCGCCCTCTCAGGCCTGCTTGCCGTCCAGGTGCACACTGGCCCGCCGATGAAGGTGCAGTTCAAGAACCTGCGAATCCGGGAGTTCAAACCATGACCTTTACTGACACCATGAACCGGCGCGCCTTTCTCACGCATTGCAGCGCGGCCACCGTGACCGCTCCGCTGATTTTTCAATCGGGCGCCTGGGCCGCCAGTTCGGGCGTCCCGCGCGACACCCCGGCCGCACCCCGGACCTTCCTCTCGCGCCTTGAGCCTGCGGTTGTGGGCGGCGGATTCGAGTTGCCTGATTATTGGGTCTGGTGCGGCGCGCCCATCCGCGGCGAGGATGGCAAATACCACCTCTTCGCGTCGCGCGTGCCGAAGTCCGTGCCCTTTCATCCGCATTGGCTCTTCATGTCGGAGATTGTGCGGGCCCAGTCCGACACGCCCGCTGGCCCTTATCGCTTCGCCGAGATCGCGTTACCCCCGCGCGGTGGTGATTTCTTCGATGCCCGCAGCACGCATAATCCCCATATCCGCAAGGTGGGCGATACGTTTCTGTTGCTCTACATGGGCGCCAACTACGACGGCCCCACGCCGACGTCGCAGGCTCCCGAAGTGTGGCGCTCGCCGCGTTACCTCGCCACCTGGGCACGCAAACGCATCGGCCTGGCCACGAGTAAGAGCGTGCGCGGCCCCTGGAAACGGCTCGACACCCCGCTCCTCGAACCGCGTCCGGGCGAGTGGGATACCATCGCCACCACCAATCCCTCCCTTTGTCCCCTGCCCGACGGCTCGTTCCTGCTCGCTTACAAGTCGCGCAAGGAGAACCTTGGCAACCTTCAGGTCGGCGTCGCACACGCGCCACATTATACCGGCCCGTGGAAGCGTCAACCCACGCCCTGGCTCTTCCGCGGCCAGCCTGCGCACGTCGAAGATCCGTTCCTCTGGCATGAGGACGGCCGCGTGCAGGCATTGATGAAGGATATGACGGGGGAGATTTGCGGTGAAAAATTTGCCGGAGTACACGTTACGAGCGCGGACGGTCTCCAGTGGGATTTCGACCACGCCACGCTCGCTTACACTCGGCAGGTCCGCTGGAGCGATGGCCGCACCACACGGCAGGGATTTCTCGAACGCCCGCAGCTCCTCATCGAGAATGGCGTCCCGACGCACCTTTTCTGCGCCACTGCGGAAGGTCCCGGCCTGGACCTGAAGGATGCCACGCGCACGTGGAATATCGTGTTCCCCCTCGGCAAATCGAGATAGAACGGCAGCGCATGAAAAGACTTTTCCTCATCAGCTCAATTGCGGCGATTCTGGCTTTGGCGTCCTCGGGCACTTCAGCGGAAAGTGGCTTCAACTACGCCGAGGCGCTTCAGAAAAGCCTCTATTTCTACGAAGCCCAGCAGGCCGGCACACCTTCCCCCAACAACCGCGTCGTGTGGCGCGGCCCGGCGTGCCTCACCGACGGGCAGGACATCGGGCGCGATTTGAGCGGCGGATGGTTTGACGCGGGAGACCACTGGACCGCGAACCTGACGATGAGCTTTGCCGCGATGACGCTGGCTTGGTCGGCCATGGAACAGCCCGATGGCTGGCTCAAGACCGGGCAAATGGATGAACTCCTGGAAAGCCTCATCCATGTGAATCGCTACTTCCTTAAGTGCGTCCTCAACCCGGACAGCAAAGATCCGGCAACCGAACTGGAAGTCGCCATTGGCTGCGGGGGGCGCGAAGGAGTGGATAGTCCCAATGTTCATGCGATGTGGGCGCCGGCGGAGGTCGCGCACTTGATGACCAAGCGCCCCACCTTCCGCCTGAACAAGCAGGTGCGGGGCGGGGACATCCCCGGGGCAATGGCCGCGGCCATGGCGGCGTCATCCATGGTCATCCGCGAGCATGCGACCGCTCTGAAGGGGAAGCAGGGTTACGATGACTTCAACGGTGCGGCATTTGCGGACTTGCTGCTGGACCGCGCGGAGAAGCTCTTACTTTTTGCGCGCGCCAACTCGGGGCCAGTCGTTACCGACAAACTGCCGAAGGCGGAGCAGGAGGCGATCCGCAAACAGCGGCGGGAGGCCTTGCGCGCCGACGGCAAGGTGGTGGAGATCGGCTACCGCTCGGACCCATTCGACAAGGTGTTCACGGCGGCGACGTTCCTGCAGAGGGCGCATCTGGCGAAGAATCCGCAGTTTGGGACGAAGTGGTTCGATTTCGCCAACGAGGTTTATGAGAAGGAATACAAGGCCGAGAATAACCATGATTGGTGGAAGGACTACGGGGCGGGTGGCTTTGGCAAGGTGGGCGCGTATAACATGATGCGGCTGGCGCCGGGGGAGGAAAAGTTCCATAACGAACTGCAGTTCTACTGTGTTTCCTTCACCAAGTATGGTGCGACGCCAGGCGGACTGCGGATGCGCGAGCGGTTCGCGCACGAATACGGCAGCCTGCGTCACGCGAACAACGCCGCCGTCATCGCGCTCTACTACAGCGAACACGTCGAAAAGTCGCCGCCGCTTCAGGGAAATACCTGGTGGAAGGGTGACAGGTCCAACGCGCAGTTGAAAGAGTTGTTCACGCTCGAGGCCCGGCGTCCGGTGGACTACGCGCTGGGCGCGAATCCCTACGGACGCAGTTATCTCGTGGGATTCGGCAACGCGCCTTTCAACAACGTCCACCACCGCGGCGCCTATGGTGCGTGGGCGGGCTTTGAACACTTCATCAAAGGCAAGGCCGACGACCGTAACACATCACGGCACATCCTCTACGGGGCACTCGTGGCCGGGCCGGATCACAACGACGTGTTCCTGTGCGGCAAGGAGCATCTGCGCTGGCTGCCTGTGCCCGGCACCAAGGATTACGATTTCTTCTACCAATTCGCCAACCGCGCCGAACCGGTGCGCAAGCAGGATTATCAGTGGAATGACGCTGATCAACCGTTTCAGGACGTTATGGATTCGCAGTTCAACGAGGTGGCGCTGGACTACAACGCCGGCATCACCGCGAGCCTCGCCTGGCTCTGCGCTCAAGGGCTGAGCGCCGGTTCGGTGCTTCCTGACCGCGAGTTTCCGCCCAAAGCCACGCGCGACCTTTCGCTCGACTTTTTGTCCACGGATCGTGAGTTCTTTGTGGTGGCGAAGCGGATCGGGAATGCCGCCGATGCGACAGAGATCGAAGCAACCCTGTGGAACCGCAGCCGCTGGCCGGCGCGCGACAGCAGGAATCTCAGCTTTCGCTACTTCTTCACGCTCGATGGCAACGCCCAACCGGATCAGGTTCAAACTGCGTTGACCGGCGCTGACCAAGCCAAGATCAGCGAAGCCAGGCTGCTGGCGGGCAAGACGGCCTATGTCGAAGTAGCGTTCCTCGGGGATGCAATCTATCCCGGCAGCCTGAAGCTGGCCAGCCGGACTGTGAAGCTGCGACTCACCGCGCCTGGCTGGAGCGCGGCGAATGACTGGTCCGCTGAGGCGCTGGGAGAGAGGGCCACGCTCCTGCCGCGATTCGCCATTTACGACAGTGGAATATTAATTGCCGGTGAAGCACCGGGTACTACTCCATGAAACCCACACCAAAACTCACCCAAGCTCAATGAACCACTCCACACACCCAACCCGCCGCCAATTCCTGTCCACCGCAGCCTGTGCCGCAGGAGCGATGGCCGTTCCCATCATCATACCGTCATCCGTTTTCGGCGCGGAGGGCCAGACCGCCCCGGGCAACAAGATCACGATCGGCTGCATTGGCGTCGGGGGCATGGGTACGGAGAACATGAAATCATTTCTGGGCCAGCCCGACTGCCGGGTCGTCGCCATTTGCGATGTGAGCGAGAGCAGGCGGCAAAAAGCCAAAGAACGTGTGGATGCCCAGTATGCCGATCAAGGCTGCGCAATGATTGCCGACTGGCGCGAGTTACTGGCGCGCAAGGATATTGACGCCGTGATGATTGCCACGCAGGACCATTGGCATTCCCTCATCGCGACTGCGGCTGCGAAAGCCGGCAAGGACATGTATTGCGAGAAGCCGATGGGGGTCTCTCTCGATGACGGCCAGGCGATCCGCGCTGCTGTGCGGAAGCACCAGCGGGTTTTCCAAGCCGGCACCTGGCAGCGTTCGGCCCGCGATTTCCGCTTTACCTGCGAATTGGCCCGCAACGGATATTTCGGCAAGATTCACACGGTCGAGGTGGCCACCGACGGGACCAAGTACACAGCCGGCTACAAGGGCCCGCGCGAACCTCAGCCCCCGGCGCCAGTGCCCGCAGGCTTCGATTGGGAGATGTGGCAGGGTCCGGCCCAGCGGCGCCCCTATCATCCGGCCCGGACCAGCGGGGACTGGTTCATGATCTCCGACTACTCCCGCGGCTGGACGGTGAACTGGGGCGTGCATCATCTCGATATCGCCTTGTGGGGCTGTCCGGAGTTGGGCAGGGAACCATTTGAAATCGAAAGCCGGGTGACGTGGCGCAACGAAGGCTTTACCGACACCGTAAACGAGTGGGACGCGACCTACACGTACGCCAGCGGTTTGAAGCTGGTCTTTAAGGACCAGAAGAAAATGCCCACCGGCTGCCGTTTCATCGGCGACAAAGGCTGGGTGCGGGTCGATCGCCAATGGGCCGGTCATCCCGGCCTGGTGGCCTCCGAGGATTCCCTCCTGGAAATCAAGCTCCGCCCGGAAGACCTGCATCTCTACAAGTCCCAGAACCATGTGGGCAACTTCCTGGAATGTGTGCGTTCCCGAAAGGATCCTGTTTCCGATGTGGATGTCACTCACAAAGCCTCCTATCTTGGCATGCTGACCGAAACCGCAGGACGGCTTGGGCAGAAGCTCAAATGGGATCCCAAGAGAGAAGAGTGCATCGGAAACAGCGATGCCAACCGCATGCTTCACCGACCTAAGAGTAATGGTTGGAAGTTGGATGTTTAGTTTGGCGGGTGCGTCAGACATGATTTAAAGGACAGCTAAGCGCAATCGGCCCGAGGAATGCATCAGGCGTGGGCTGAGCGGACCGCAACGTCTTGTGTTATTCGCCCCTTTTATTGCACCCATCATTTGACACATCGCTTGAATGGTGTAATATACGACATGAATGATCGTTTATTCGCACCGTTACCGCGGATTCATGAGCATCCCGGTTAGTGATTTGAAAATTAACCGGAAGCCATTAGTGTAACGGGCGACTAACGCTACTTTATGACACCGAACACCAGCGCAACAGCGCCCTCTGCCAACGAGTTGATGAAGGCGGCCCACCCGACCCTGGACGGCACCATTGCGCAAACTCTGGCCAAACCGGAAGTCGATCATTTCACCGAAGAGGACAACCAGTTTCTTAAGTTCCACGGCATCTACCAGCAGGACGACCGGGATTTGCGCAAAACCTTCAAGAAATACATCCTGATGGTCCGCGTGCGCATTCCGGGCGGCATTCTCGCCCCGGCGCAATATCTGGCCCTGGATGAATTATCGACCACCTACGCGAACAACACGCTGCGGATCACCTCGCGACAGGCCATCCAGTTTCACGGTATCGTTAAAACCAACATTGTCCAATCGATCCAGGGCATCAACCGCGTGCTGTTGACCACCATTGCGGCCTGCGGGGATGTCGTGCGCAACGTCATGGCCCCACCGTCACCGGCCACCGATGGCGTCGCGGAACAAATCCGCGAGAGCGCCCGTCAGTTGTCCAAAATGCTCACCCCAACCACCCCGGCCTATCACGAAATCTGGCTGGACGGCAAGGAGTTGGACCTCGAAAAACCGACGGATACGGACTTTGCCGACCCTCTTTACGGCCAGACCTATCTCCCGCGCAAATTCAAGATCGCCTTCGCCATTCCCCCCGTAAACGACGTGGACGTCCTGACCAATTGCGTGGGTTTGATCGCGATTGTGGAGAAAGGGGCGTTGACCGGCTACAATCTGACCGTGGGCGGCGGCATGGGGCGCAGCCACAACAATCCCGACACCTTCCCGCGTGTGGCCGACCTGGCCGGGTTCATCACGCCTGAGCAAGTCGATGCGGCGGTGCGGGCCGTGGTCACCATTCATCGCGATTTTGGCGACCGCTCCAACCGCAAACACGCCCGCCTGAAATACATTCTCGCGGATCGCGGCATCGATTGGTTCCGCGAGGAATTCTCCAAACGCGCCGGGTTCACGCTGCAACCCGCCCGTCCGTACACCTTCACCCGCCAGGGCGACACCTTCGGCTGGCAGCCCCAATCCAATGGCAAATGGTATCTGGGCCTCTTCGTCGAGACCGGCCGTATTCGCGACAACGGTCCGCGCAGGCTCAAAACCGCCCTGCAAAAGATTGTGCAGCAATTCCAGCCCGAGATCCATCTGACACCGGGAAATAACATGATCCTGGTGAACCTCTTCGCCGACCAGCGCGAGCCGATCAATAAGATCCTGGCCGAGCATGGAATACCCGTCGAGAATCAGGGGTCCGCTCTACGGCGCTCCTCCATGGCCTGCGTCTCCCTGCCCACCTGCGGTCTGGGCCTGGCCGAATCCGAGCGTTACCTGCCGGATTTGATCACACGCATCGAGGAGTTGCTCACCGAACTGGGCCTTGGGGATCTGGAAATCATCACCCGCATGACTGGCTGCCCCAACGGTTGCGCCCGGCCTTACATGGCGGAGATCGGTTTCGTGGGCAAGGCCCCCGGACGCTATCAGCTCTACCTGGGCGGCGACGAGGCGGGCACCCGTCTCAACCGGCTTTACAAGGACACCGTCAAGGACGCGGATATCATCAACGAATTGCGTCCCTTGCTGGAACGGTATGGCAAGGAGCGATTAGCCGGCGAACGTTTTGGCGACTGGGTGGCCCGGGTGCTCTGGAACGAACCCGCGCCGACGGCCTGATTTCGAACCACGGGACAACGGGACAAATGCCGCCACAAACCTTGATCGCCGCAGAGGAAATCGCCGGACTCAACGCCCGCTTCACGGGACAGTCCACGGACGATATCCTGCGTTGGGCCTGGGACCGTTTTGGCGCGCGCGCGGCCATCGGCACCAGTTTCCAGGGCGCGGGCCTGGTCATGATGCACCTGGCCAAAACCAACGGCCTGGAGTTCCCGGTGTTCACGCTGGATACCGGCCTGCTGTTCCCGGAAACGATCGCGCTAAAAAAACGGCTCGAGGATTTTTTCGGTTATCGCATTCAGGCGCTGGAACCGGATTTGACCGTCTCCCAGCAGGAGGCCGCGCACGGACCGGCCCTTTGGAAGTCCGATCCCGACCTGTGCTGCACGCTGCGCAAGGTGCTGCCGCTGCGCGACCGTCTGTCGGACCTGGATTGCTGGATCACCGGTCTGCGTCGCGAGCAGAGCGATACCCGCGCGGATGTCGGCATTGTCGAGTTATTCATCGCCGACGAAAACTCCGGTCGCGACATCGTCAAGCTGAACCCCATGGCGGGTTGGACGCGTCAGGCCGTCTGGGACTATTTGAAGAAGCACGGCATTCCCTACAATCCGCTGCAGGACCAGGGCTATCGCTCCATCGGTTGCCAGCCGTGCACGCGGAAAACCAGCGAGGGCGAGGATGAGCGGGCGGGGCGCTGGACCGGCTTTGAAAAGAAAGAATGCGGCATTCACACTTTCATGAAAAAGAAGTGAGGAGGAAAGCCACGGGTCGAATAATATTTTAGTGAGGGTAAGTTAAATTCAGAATACCACATATTAATGGACTATTTGTCTAAACTGGAAAACCAAAGTATCTATATACTTCGGGAGGCATTTAATAAATTCGAAAACATGGCCATGCTCTGGAGCATCGGCAAGGACTCCACCGTGCTGCTCTGGCTGGCACGCAAGGCCTTCTTCGGCCATGTGCCCTTCCCGCTGGTGCATGTGGATACCACCTACAAAATCCCGTCCATGATCGAGTATCGGGACCGGCTCTGCCACGACTGGAAGCTCGACCTGGTGGTCGGCAAGAATGAGGCGGTGCTGGCCGCTGGCGATACCTATCCCAATGGCAAGGCCACCCGCGTGCAATGCTGCGGCACGCTCAAGAAGGATGCCCTCAAGCAGGTGCTCGAGGAACACCATTTCACCGGCGTCATTGTCGGTGTGCGCCGCGACGAGGAACCCACCCGCGCCAAGGAACGCTATTTCAGCCCGCGCGACAAGAACATGGAGTGGAATGTCGAGGACCAGCCCCCCGAGTTGTGGGACCAGTTCAAGACCGATTTCAATCCCGGCACCCACATCCGCATCCATCCGTTGCTGCACTGGACCGAGCTGAACATCTGGGAATACATCGAGCGGGAAAACATCCCGGTCATTCCCCTCTATTTCGCCAATGAAAAGGGCGAACGCTATCGCAGCCTCGGTTGCTTCCCCTGCACCTTTCCCATAAAATCCCAGGCGCGCACGGTCAAGGAGATCATCGAGGAACTCCGCGCCACGAACACCCCCGAGCGCGCCGGTCGCGCCCAGGACAAGGAGAGCGAGGACGCCTTTGAAAAGCTCCGCCGCGACGGTTACATGTGAACCAACCCCACGACGACCATTTTGAGCGAAACTCCACCTATGCTTTCCACCATACCCAGTGAACAACTGAAGATCGTCATCGTCGGCCATGTCGATCACGGCAAATCCACCTTTGTGGGCCGTCTCTTTCATGACACCGGCTCGCTGCCCGAGGGCAAGCTCGAGCAACTCCAGCAGATCGCCGAGCGCCGCGGTGTGCCCTTCGAGTGGGCCAACCTCATGGACGCCCTCCAATCTGAGCGCGACCAGAACATCACCATCGACACTGCCCAAATCTGGTTCCGCACCCAGAAGCGCCAATACGTCATCATCGATGCTCCGGGCCATAAGGAGTTCCTGAAGAACATGGTCACCGGCGCGGCCAACGCGGAGGCCGCGCTGTTGTTGATCGATGCCCACGAAGGCGTGCAGGAAAATTCCCGGCGTCACGGGTTCCTGCTGAATTTGCTCGGTATCCGCCAGATCGCGGTTCTCGTCAACAAGATGGACCTGGCCGATTACAGTCAGGCCCGATTCGACCAGATCGAGGCGGAGTATCGCGCCTGGCTTAAAAGCATCGGCGTCGAACCCATCGTTTTCATTCCCATCGCCGCCCGCAACGGGGATAACATCTCCGACCGCGGCACCAATATGCCCTGGTGGAAGGGCCCCACGGTGGTCGAGGCGCTCGATAATTTCGCCGCCTCGGAAATGCCCAGCGGCAAGCCCCTGCGTTTCCCCATTCAGGATGTTTACCGCTTTGACGAACGCCGCATTCTTGCCGGGCGCATCGAATCCGGCTCCATCAAGGTGGGCGACCGCCTGTTGTTCTCGCCGTATAACAAGGCCAGTACGGTCAAATCCATCGAACGCTGGAACGCCCCTTCGCGCGATTTCGCGGATGCCGGTGAAAGCATTGGCATCACCCTGACCGAGCAAATCTTCGTGGAACGCGGCGCTGTGGCCGCCCTCGAGGCTGCGCCCCCGTTTGAGTGGTCGCACTTTAACACCCGCATCTTCTGGCTGGGAAAAAAGCCCTTCCAGAAAGGCCGCAAATACAAGCTCAAGCTGGCCACCCAGGAGGTCGAGTGCGAAATCGAGAAGCTGGACAAGGTCATCGACGCCTCCACGCTCGAATCCATCAAGCGCACCACCAAGGAGGTTTTCGTGGGCCGCCACGAAGTGGGTGAGCTGACCCTGAAAACCCGCAAGCCGGTCGCCTTCGATGTCTTTACCGATTTCGCCACCACAGGCCGCTTTGTCATTGTGGACGGCGTGGATGTGGCCGGCGGCGGCATCATCGTGCCCGGCCAGTATCCGCGTCACACGACCGAGCCCGCCCACAAAAGCGACAACATCTATTGGAGCCACGGCAGGGTCACTGTGGAAAACCGCGCCCAGCGCAACGGTCATCCGGGCTGCATCCTCTGGCTCACCGGCCTCTCGGGTTCCGGCAAATCCACCATCGCCACCGAGCTGGAACGCGAACTCTTCGTCCTGGGCCGTCAGGCCTATGTGCTGGACGGCGACAACGTCCGCCACGGCCTTTGCTCCGATCTCACGTTTACACCGCGCGACCGCAAGGAAAACATCCGCCGCGTGGGCGAAGTCGCCAAACTGTTCGTCGATTCCGGCCAGATCCTGATCACGGCCTTCATATCGCCCTACAAGGAGGATCGCGATTTCGTGCGCGGCCTCGTGGCCCCGGGCCAGTTCATCGAGGTGTATGTGAACGCCCCCATTGAAATCTGCGAACGCCGCGATCCCAAGGGCCTTTACGCCAAAGCCCGCGCCAATGAAATCAAGGAGTTCACCGGTGTTTCCGCCCCTTACGAAGCGCCCACAAACCCGGAGGTCGAACTGCGCACCGACCAGCTCGATGTCAGCGCCTCCGTGAACACGCTGCTGGAATATCTCCATATCCGCGGTGAAGACGCCGCCTTTATGATTTAGCATCTCGGCACGCAATCGCATGACCGCCCTTCTTCGGAAGGGCTTGGATTGGAAGCATCAAACGAGGGCCGGAATCGCCTTCGAGCCCTTCATTTATTATTCGAATGCAGAAATTCAATCGATGCGTATCATAAGTATTAATAATTTCGTCGCATTGGTACTTGGAATTTTCCGCGCTTGACGCTATGAATGGCCCCGCTGATGAATTTTGCGTTAATAGGACCAACTTGCGCCGGCAAGAGCACGCTCTCAACCCTGTTGATTGATGCTTTTGATTTGAAACATGTGTCCCCTGGCTTGTTGATGCGCGAGAACCGGGAGAAGAAAACTTTCCTGGGCATTCTCACGCGCCGCTATATTGACCGTGGCGAACTTGTGCCCGACGAGGTGATCTCTGCGATCATCGAGGAAGCGGTGTGTCATACCCCGCCGCGCCAGGGGCTGGTGTTTGACGGCTTCCCGTCCACCGAGTACCAGGCGCAGTTCCTGGACGAACTTCTGGAGCGCTACAATCGCAAGCTCGATGCCGCGATTTATCTGCCCATCCCCGACACCGTTGTTTTCGAGCGCGCCGCAAAGAGAATTCCGCCGCGCGAGGATGACCGGCCCCAGATTTTGCGCCATCGCCAGCGTGTGTTCGCCCGTACCACCGGCCCCATGCTCAAACGGTATGCGGACTCGGGCCGCCTGTCGGTCGTGCGCGCCAAGCCGCCCGTCGATAAGGTCTATCAGGAACTCTTCCCGGTGATCAGCGAACTCGCGGCCGGCCGCAAAACGCCGTTGAGCAAGCGCGACAGCCGCCTGCTCGCCAACCTGTTCAACAAGAAACCTCTGCCCGTGAGCGGTTCGGGCCGCAGCGGTCTCAACCTGGTGATCCTGGGCGGGCCGGGCAGCGGCAAGGGCACCCACGCGCAATACCTTTGTCACATCCTGGGCATTCCGCATATCTCGACCGGATCCATTTTCCGCGCGAACATTTCCGAGCAAACGGAACTGGGCAAAATCGCGCAAGGTTACATGAACCGCGGCGAACTGGTCCCCGACCATTTGACCGAGGCCATGGTGCAGGAGCGCCTCACCCAACCGGATGCCGCGGCGGGTTTCATGTTCGACGGCTTTCCGCGCACCCTGCCGCAAACGCAGGCCCTGGACGAAATCCTGATGGAGCTGCAGCGTCCACTCGACGGCGTCATCTACCTCAACGTCTCCGATGAGGAAATCGTGTATCGCCTCGGCGGCCGCAGTGTCTGTCCCGTCTGCCAGACCTCCTATCACGAGGAATATAAGAAACCGGCCAAGCCGGGCATTTGCGACACGGACGGCGCCACGCTCTTCCAGCGGGATGACGATAATCCGGAAACCATTCGCGCCCGGCTCAAGTCCTTCCATGCGCAGACCGAGCCATTGATCGATCAATACCGCCAGCGCGGGCTTCTCATGGAAGTCTCCGGCATGGGCAGTGTGGATGAAGTGCGCGAGCGCATGCAGGCCACCGTCAAGCAATGGCAAAGCCAGATGGCCACGGCCGCGTAATAAACACCGCCACGTTGAATTGAAGCGTCGGGAATCCCCACCCGGCGCTTTCTCATTTTCTCAGCCCGCGCACTCATTGCGGCCTCCAATAATCTCCTTGACAGCCTGTGGATTTAGCTTGAGCGAAACCCGCATTCACTCTAACCTTTGCGCTCATGAATCCATTTGCTTCAGCCCAGTCCCGTCGTCGCTTTCTTAAAACGGCCTCCGTCGTCACCGCTGGATTGGCGTTTGGCGAAACCGCTTTTGCCGCAGATCCCGCGCCCGCGATCACGCCTGCTCCAGGCCTCTCCATCGCGGAGTTGCCAAAAGGCGCCGCCCCGATGCCGGTGGCCTGTCCCCATTTTCCCACCCGGCTCCACGCCTTCGTGTGGCGGAACTGGCCGCTGGTGCCCGTGGATCGCATGGCGGCTGTCGTAGGGGCCAAACCGGTGGACATCCGTCAACTCGGTGCGGCCATGGGCCTGGGCAAGCCCCCGCGCATCACCCGGGAACAACAGCGCCGCTCTTACATCACGGTCATCCGGCGCAACTGGCACCTCCTGCCCTACGAGCAACTCCTGACACTCCTCCAGTGGACGCCGGAGGAAATGGCCTACACACTGCGCGAGGACGATTTCCTCTACATCAAGCTGGGCAATCTGAAACCCCACTGCGAGCCGCTTCGTTTCCAGCCGTCCAATGAAATAACCCGGCAGCGCGAGCGCGAGGTGGCCGCGGTTCTCCAACGCGAACTCCCGAATTGCGCCGCGAACTCCGCCGATCCGCTCTTTTCTTTCGTGGCGGACCTCTCGTCGAAACCATCCTCCTCCAGCGCACACCCGCCGGCCTCCGGTGATTCCCTGCGCTTCTGCTATTCCTATTTCGCGCTCTATGGCGATCCCCTGCTCGACACCGAATTCCCGCCTTATACGGACGGCTACCTCGCCCGTCTCGCCAGCGCGGGCGTCAACGGTGTCTGGCTCCAGGGCGAACTCTCCAGGCTCGCGCCCTACCCGTGGAATCCGAAGTTCAGCGAGCGATACGAGGAGCGGTTGAAAAACCTGCGCGCCCTCGTGGCGCAGGCCGGGCGTCACGGCATCCGCGTCTTTCTCTACCTCAACGAGCCGCGCGCCCTGCCATTGGCATTTTTCGAAACCCACCCAGAGATGAAGGGCGTCGTGGAAGGCGATCATGCCGTGCCTTGCACCAGTGTCCCGGAGGTGCAGAAGTTCCTCCGCGATTCGGTCACCACGATTTGCAGCGCCGTGCCGGACCTTGGCGGCTTCCTCACCATCACCGCCTCGGAGAACCTGACCAACTGCTGGTCCCACGGTGGCGGCGCCCAATGCCCGCGCTGCGGCAAACGCCCACCCGCCGACGTCATCGCGGAGGTGAACAAACTCTTCTTCGAGGGCATCCAGAAATCGGGCGGCAGCGCACGCCTGCTCGCCTGGGACTGGGGCTGGAACGACACATGGGCCGAAGCCATCATCAACCAGTTGCCAAAGGAAGTTTCGCTCATGAGCGTGAGCGAATGGAGCCTGCCCATCGAGCGCGGCGGCGTCAAAAACACCGTGGGCGAATACTCCATTTCCTCCATCGGCCCCGGACCGCGCGCGCAGCGCCACTGGGAACTGGCCCGTAAACGCGGCCTCAAAACCATCGCCAAGATTCAGGCCGGGAACACCTGGGAACTATCCGCCGTCCCCTACATCCCCGCCATGGAGAATGTCGCCCGGCACGCGGTCAATTTGTGCGGCGCGCAGGTCGCTGGCTTGATGCTGGGCTGGACTCTCGGCGGCTACCCGTCCCCAAATCTTGAGGTGGTGGCCGAAGCCCTGTCCAGCGGTTCCGCAGCCACCGCGATGAACCGCGTGGCGGAGCGGCGATTCGGAACAGCCCTCGCCCCCGCAGTCGTTGCGGCCTGGTGCGAATTCAGCACCGCGTTCAGCGAGTTTCCGTATGACGGCGGCGTGGTCTATAACGCCCCGCAGCAATACGGTCCCGCGAACCTCCTCTGGGCGGCACCCACCGGCTATCACGCCACAATGGTCGGCTTCCCCTACGACGACCTGGACGCCTGGCGCTCGGTCTATCCGCCGGAGATATTCATCAGCCAGTTGGAGAAAGTGGCCGATGGTTTCGATCAGGCGCTCGTCAAACTCAGGAAGGCGGCATCGATGGTCACAAACACGCTCTCCAAATCGGAGCTTCGCGCCTTCGAGGCGGAACTCCGTGTCGCGGAAGCCGCAGCCATCCATTTCCGCAGCACCGCCAACCAGACCCGGTTCGTGGTTGCGCGCCGCGCCCTGTTGGCCTCAA
This sequence comes from Verrucomicrobiia bacterium, assembly GCA_963664225.1. GTDB lineage: Bacteria > Verrucomicrobiota > Verrucomicrobiia > Limisphaerales > UBA1319. The sequence continues at coordinate 2,687,079 of OY760937.1, read as the reverse complement.
AAACCAGCGAGGACACCACCCGTCAGATCGATGTTCTCGAATACGTGGTCACCGAGGAACTGTCCCTCGCCCGCCGTTTGCATTCCATCCAGTCCCGCGACTCACGCATCGGCTTCGAGGCGTCCAACCACTACTTCTACGTCCCGGTCGATCTGGCCGAGAAAATACTAAACTGCCGCAACCTGCTCGACCACTGGCTCCCGGGCCTGCGCCTGCCCGCCGCGAAGTAACACAGCCTTTAGGCGTCGTCAATATATAAAGGTAGCAAGTGGCTGTGGAAGTGGTATGCTGTTTCCACATGGACAGTGATGCTATTAAACTGCGACAAAAGTTTTCCAGTGTCTGGCCGCTTCTTGACGAGCGGAGTCGAAGGCTCATGGCTGCCAACGAAGCTCGATCCTTGGGATACGGCGGCATCTCGATGGTGCGCCGAGCCAGTGGGCTCTCACGAAAAGCGATTGCCAAAGGGATGCACGAGATAACCGAGGGAACCTCGCTGCCGGGGCGTATTCGCCGCATGGGTGCAGGCCGCAGGAAAATCACCGTCAACGATCCTGAACTTCTCGCCTCATTGGAATGTTTGATTGAACCGGAAACGCGGGGCGACCCCGAATCTCCCTTGCGCTGGATATGCAAGAGCACCCGGACTCTGGCCATGGAACTGACCTGGCAGAAGCATCCGGTCAGTCATGAGAAAGTGGCGCAGCTTCTGCGCGCTCAGAACTACAGCCTGCAAAGCAACCGCAAGATGGAGGAAGGGGAGGACCATCCCGACCGGGACGCGCAATTCCGTCATATCAACGCACAGGTCAAGCGGGCCTTGGCGGCGGGGATGCCGGTCATCTCAGTGGATACCAAGAAAAAGGAACTGCTGGGCAACTACGATAACAGCGGCCAGCAGTGGCTTCCCGCAAAGCAGCCGGTCATGGTCAACGGGCACGATTTTCCTTCTCCCGAGGTTCCTCGCACGTTTCCGTATGGAATTTACGACCTGGCGCGCAACACGGGGTATGTGAATGTGGGCACCGATCATGACACTGGGGCATTTGCCGTCGCCTCCATCCGGGGTTGGTGGCGCCACGAAGGCCGATCCTTGTACGCGCAGGCGCGGGAACTGGTCATCACGGCCGATGGAGGGGGCAGCAATGGCTCCCGATTGCGGCTCTGGAAATTGGAACTGCAAAAGCTTGCCGATGACACGGGCCTTTCCATTTCGGTCTGTCACTTTCCACCGGGAACCAGCAAGTAGAACAAGGTGGAACACCGGTTGTTCTCGTTCATCTCCTCGAATTGGCGCGGCGAGCCGCTCCTGAATTATGAGACGATCGTCAACCTGATTGCCAGCACGACCACCGCCAAAGGGCTCCAGGTGATCTGTCGGCTGGACCGGCGCAAATACTCCACCGGTCGTAAGGTGACTGACGAGGAATTCAAGCGGGTGAACCTAAAACGAAACTCGTTTCATGGGGATTGGAACTACATCATTCACCCCTCAACTAACTAACTCAGTTGATACCTTTATATATTGACGCTGCCTTAGCGGGTTGGCGCGGTGACAGGCAACTTCGCGCGGGCGGCAAGGTAACCCCAGACATAGGCGTTACCGGCCATCGGCTTCTGGATGGTGTATTCGCAAATCATGGGATCCCAAAAGACATCCCAAAAGGCCTCCAGCGCGGGCCACTCTTTCGGCGGCGGAAAAATCGTGGCACCCGCAAACGGGCCAATGAACGGGTCCGTCATTCCTTTCATGTTGTTGTCCATGGGGCCGCCCACGGTGATGCCCGGGGGCGGGGCTTGATGGGTAATCCGATGATCCAGTTGCAGCGGATGCTGCGGGGCTTTCTGGCCCAGTCCAGTGGTGTAGCACATGTTCACGGGGTTCGCGCCGGCGCCCGTCTGGCTGGCCAGGACAATGGCGCGCAGGTATTTGGCATCCCCGGTGAGCACATGCGCGCGAACCACATTGACGCAACCTTCGGGGCTGCTCAGCGCACCGTAAACAACAGGGCCATAGGGATGCTTCGCCCAGTGAAAACCCGTGTGCGCAATGCTCTCGAGTCGGATGTCTGCCACCTTGATGACCGCGTTGCGGCAGTTCAGTTGCACGGCGGTGTCGATGCCGGGTCTATCGGTCCGGGCATAAACCCATGCGGCATCCGCCTGGTCCAGGCTGTCCCAATGATACGGAATATCCGCGCTGGTCTCTTTGAAAATGGTGGTGGACACAAACAGATCGTTCCATTTGGACTCGCCGGTCAGGTTGAATAATTCTGCCGCCGCATAGTTTCGGACCTCTTTCACGGCAGGGTCTTTGGCCATCAGATAGTCCCGCTCCTCCCGCTCCCGGTCGTTCTCCGCCCATTGCATGGCGCGCAAGGCACTCTCCCGATACACGGCCGCGCGCTCAGGATTGCGTGCGCCGAGCCACCGGGCCGCGCGCGCCGCCACGCCCGAATAGACGTAGCTGGAGAAAATGTCCGGCGCATAGGCCATCGCGGTCAGGGACTCCTGGAAACTGGCCTCGCCATGACGTGGATGCTCGGACGATTCGATGCCGCCGCGCACGCCCCCATCGGGCAATTGCAGGCGCCGGAAGAAGTCGAGATTGAAGAGGGCTTCATTGACAATGTCCGGCAGGCCATTGCCGGATTCAGGAATGTTCAGCGGAAGCTTCGCAAAGTAGTCCGGGAATAGTTCGGCCAGCTCCAGCAATAGATAGGTCGATTTCAGATGCTGGATGCGCCGGTCCCAATCCCCCGCGTCCATGTAGCCGCCCCACGCGTTGGTGACGATCTCATCCGTTTTGCCCTTCACCAGGTTCCCGAAATTGGAGTCCTTCTGGTTGAGGCCATTGCCGGTGTCCATGATCGGCGTCTTTGAGGCATAGACCTTCATGCCATCCTCCGGATGAAACGATCGCGGTCGTTTATAAGTGGTGAACGGCTCCCCCAGCACAATGCCGCTCCGCTGATGATAAAACCCCCGTGCCGAGACAATGAACGCCTTTCGCCAGACATCGTCGGCGATCTCGAATGGATAGGAGCAGCCAATGGTTTTGACCGAGACACGATACCGGCCTGGTTTGTTGAGGGCCGTAAAGTCCATCATGTAAACATCCGTGCCGTTATAGTTCTTTTTATAGGCATCCTCGGTTTTATCCGTGGCGGCTTTGGACAACACGGTCAGTCCCTCAAAAACCGATTTTCCGTTTACCTCGTCAAACACGGTAAAGGGCAGGCCCTCGTCATATTTGAGCCCGCCGCCGTTCCCCAGCCAGCAGGAAAGAAACGCGACCTTGGCCGGATCATCGGGACGAAATCCAATCTGGTTGACATGCACGGCCTCGCTGCGCAACGCGTCCGGATCGAAGGCAAGCGTCTGCTTTGCCAATGGACTTTGCTTGAAGGCAATGACGTATTGCTTGCGGGCCATCAACGGCGTCGGCAGTTTCAAATACACGATGTGCTCTGTTGGGGAATCGAATTTGTAAATGCCGATCATGGCCAGGTCGGAAGCCTTGCTTTTACGATACACCGCAACGGGCTTCCGGGGAGTGCTGTAATGGGGGTCCTGCCCGGAAGTGACCGTGTAGTTGACCGGCTGATCGGCCCATTCGGTGTTGAACCTCTCGCCCACCACCGCGTCCATCGAGCAGAGAATATCCGCATTGGTTCCGACCAGATTGCCGACCACTTTTCCATCGCGAGTGAGAAAGCGGTGAATGTCATTGGAATTCACGGTGTCTCCCGCCTGTTTCACGTAGGGCGTCTGGCGTCCATATTCCACATGGCCCGCAGAGATTGTGATGCCAATGATGTCAGGCGCGACCAATCCCACATGCACGACATGCGGCGGTGCAGCGGCAATGCACGCCGCGCCGCAAACAACTGCGACCAAAATTAACAGGCGGTGCATAGGCTCCAGAAGAAACGCGCTCGATTCAAGGATGTCATCATAATCATTCGCTTCTGTTATTTACGCCACCGGCAGCGAAAGAGTTACACCTTTTTGAAAATTATTTGGCAGGTCGTGATGAAGGCCTGCACAAGCATCGTCAACCCCCCGGATGTTGGAAAGCGATCCCAAATGCAAACCCGCAAGCCCGAAGAATCACGCACCTGGCAAACCTGCGATGGAACAGGTCGCCAGGCTATGGATCGGGTTCAATGCGGTTATTTTGCAAAACAACCGTTTGTTCCCCATGAGGTGTTGGGTTGCGGCCCCATCTTGAACAAAATGGTTCCACCGTTTTTCACCGCGTTGTATGGCAGCATGGGGCTGTCCCACGTTTTCCCATTCAGCTTCACGGATTGAACATAGATATTTTGCTCTGAAAGTTCATCCGCCCGCATGGTGAATTTCCGTCCATTGGAAAGGTGCATCACGGCTTTCTTTAATGCAGGACTGCCAATGACATACTGGTCGCTGGCCGGGCAAACAGGATAAAAGCCCATGGCGGTGAAGAGATACCAGGCGGACATCTGGCCGCAATCGTCGTTTCCGCTGAGTGAATTGGGCTGGCTGCCATACTGGGTTTTGAGAACTTCATGCACGCGCTGGGCGGCTTTCCAGGGCTGGCCGACGCAGCTATAAAGATAGATGATATGATGGCTGGGTTCGTTGCCGTGCCAGTATTCGCCTATGCGTCCCTGAACGTCATCCAGTCCTTTGGCGTTGATGTTGGTATAGGTGAAGAGGCTATCCAGTTTCTGGATGAATGCATCCTTGCCGCCGAAAAGCTGGATCATTCCGGGAACATCCTGCGGCACATACCACGAATACTGCCAACTCGTGCCTTCCGTGAAATCATTGTTCCGGCTCGCGTCGTCGTAGCCGTGGGGATCAAAGGGAGTCCGCCATTTTCCGAGGGAGTCTTTCCCGCGCATGAGACCCACCGAGGGATCGTAAAGATTCGTGTATCCCATGGAACGTTTCATGAAATAGGCGTAGTCCTCCTTTTTGCCCAGGGCCCTGGCCATTTGGGCGACGCAATAGTCGTCATAAGCGTATTCCAGCGTCTTGGAAACGGACTCATTCTCCTTGTCGAAGGGAACCCAGCCGAGTTGGGCATAAGCCGCCACACCATCATAGTCGGGGTTCATGGCGCTGGTCTTGATGGCATGGTAGGCGCGTTCCCTGTCGAAACCCTTCACGCCTTTGAGAAAGCCGTCCACGATCACCGGCACTGCGTGATAGCCGATCATGCACCAGGTTTCATTGCCCTGGAGCGACCATAATGGCAGGAGGTGATCGACACTCTGGTCGAAATGAGCCAGCAGGGAATTGATCATATCTGAATCCCGCTGCGACTGGATGAGCGTGAAGAGCGGATGCGCGGCGCGATAGGTATCCCAGAGGGAGAATACGGCGTAGTTTTTGAATCCCCTGGCCTGATGGATATTGGAGTCCAGACCGCGATACTCGCCTGTGACATCCTGGTAAATATTGGGCGCCAGGAACAGATGATACATGCTGGTGTAAAAAGTTTCCTTGTCCGCAGGCGAACCTTCGATTTCAATCCGGCTCAGCTCGCGATTCCATTTCTCGCGGGTGCCTTGAACCACGGCCTCGAAGTTCCATTCCGGAATGTCGGAGTCCAGGTTTTTCATCGCGTTGGCGGCGCTGACCGCTGAGACCGCGACCTTGACCGTGATGGCCTCATTGGCACGGGTTTTGTATTCAGCCAGAAATTGGAGATTTGTCCCCGCAGCTTCATTCCTGCTGCGAAAGCGGTAGGTCTTGTAGCTGTCGTATTTGACTTCGCTGCCATTGCTCATGATGCGGTACGTGTCAAAAGGCCTGGAATAACGGGCGGCATAATAGAGATAACGCTCCTTGCCCCAGCCGTTGACCAGATGAAAACCGGTGACGGTGGACTGGTCTTCGACGCGAACGTGGGACCAGATCAGTTTAAAGCGATTCCCGCTCAGGAAATGCTGCAGGTCCGTCATGATGCTGGCCTGATTGCTCTCTGGAAAGGTGAAGCGCATCATGCCCGCCCGCTCCGCCGCGGCCAGTTCGACCGTCACGTTGTTATTGAGGAGTTTGACCTTGTAATAACCCGCGGAAGCAGACTCCTGATCGTGCGAATAGCGGGCGCGATAGCCGACATCCGGATCCTTCTTCGTCCCGCAAGTCAGTTTGGGTTCGCCGATCTGCGGAATGAACAAAAAGTCACCCAGATCGGGAATGCCCGTACCCGACAAATGCGTCATCGTAAAGCCCATGATGGAGGTGTCCGAGTATTCATAACCGGAAGCCGTTTCCCACAGGTCTCGATCGGTATCCGGGCTGAGTTGCACCATCCCAAAAGGGGCCGAAGGGCCGGGGTAGGTGTTTCCCTCACCCTGGGTGCCAACAAATGGACGGATATAGTCCACAGGCCGGTCCTGCGCGTCGGCCGGGGCGCCCAGCAAGGTGGAAACGGCGGCAGTCAAAAACAAAAACGGTATGGCAATGCATCCGGCATAATGCGGGATGCGAGAATGGCGAAAGAGTGGCGAACGCATATGGGTCAATTTAAAAGGTCTGATTGAAGTGACAACAAGATAATCCTCCCGGGTTTGGCGACTGTGGGGGCCGTCACCGCAAGTCGGCTATATGAGTTTTCCTGCCGACCAGAACATCCCCCGCACCTGCAGGGAACCGCGGGCGGAATTGGGCCATTCACACTGGGAACTCATTTAACAGAGACCGTTTCGATCCTGAAAAACTTGCGTCCCAGGATCGCCGGAAGGGTCATGGAAGTGGTCCCGTCTCCTGCGGATGGGATATCTCCTCCGTAAACCTGATAACCAGACTCAACGCTGTCGGCAGCCCAGATCCGGTAGATGGCGCCTGCGGTGCTCACCCAGGTCAATTGCGCGAAGGGAGTGTCATTGGTATGGGAAAGGGTTGAGACCAGGCTGGGAACCGGAGCGGGCAAGGGATTGGGGACGACACTGGCCAACCCCGTGTCCGCTACGACGCTCCAATCGAAACCGATTCGAGGTTCAAGGGTGGTGTTGGCGACCGGATGGTAGATGACGTTGAGCGTCTCAAAGTCGAGGGTGATGTTCTCAGTCAGGCGATCCTCACCGCCCGAACCGCCGGATGCAATGCCGACGATCATGACATTCGTCATGGTAATGGTGCAGAACTCCAACGGTTGATCGCCCGCCGTACGCAATGTCAGTTGCGCGTTGGACAGTGTTTTTCCAGTGGCGCAGTATTTCATCAGCGGCGCGCTCGACGAGTCCACGTATTTTGTCAGTGACAGGCTGCTCAGTGAAACCTTGCTGATGGCAGTTCCTCCTCCGGGAATGGGAGGAGCGGGACGGGACATTCCCCAGGACCAGGCCAGCACGTTGATTTCCTGCGGGTGGGCGGGATCTGTGGACTCCCCTTTGATGTTCCCAACCTTGAGGAACATGTCGATGGCCGCATGCAGCGAGCCGCTCTGGCCAATGGCCAATAACAAGCCCAAGGCGAGGATTGCAGTTCTTGATGTTGACATAGGCGCAATAGGAATGAAAACACAAACCGCACTCAAGCGGGCTCTGAGTTACAGAGTCCAGCCATCATTGCGCGATGTTGGCCGCGATATCCCACTTCATCTCGACGGCCGTACCGGCACCTCCCTTGGGATCCACGGGCACATAACTGAAATCAACTTTTGCAAAATTCAAGGTGATGTTCTCTGTCAGACGATCCTCCCCGCCGGATCCCCCCGTCGAAACGCTGGTTACCATGACTTCCGACATCGTGATTTTGATGTATTCGACCGGTACTGCGCCAGCTTTGCGAACGATCAAGGTGGCGGTTGCGAAATGCTTTCCGTTGGCGCAGTACAACATGAGATTGGGACTGGCCTTGTCCACATATTTCGTGAGGCTCAAGTCCTGGAAGCTCGCCTTGCCCGCACCCGCGCCTCCGCCAAGGTGAGTCGTGCCTGAGTTGGACATTCCCCAGCTCCAGGCCAGGACATCCACGGTGTTGGGATGCGCTTTATCGGTGGATTCCCCGGGTATGTCTTTGCCCATGTCCAGAAACATGTCCACGGCCGCCTGAGTGGAAATGGAGGCGAGCAAGGCAAAAGCCGCGGCCGCGCTGAGGAATAATCGGTTCATCGTTTTCATGGCAAATCAAGCTACTCATTCATTGGTCGAACTAAACGGCCCTGCCGTGCATACGCAGGTCTTATACCTTCCAGATGAAGAACTAATCGCACTGAAATGAGGAATGTCCAACCGTAATTGTCAATGTGCGGGCCTGGATTACGGCCAATGCAAAGAAACCACCCTTTTCGCGCCCTGTGCTGGAATGATTGGGTGCTTTAGCTCGATGCCTTGGATTTTGTTCCGCGCTCCATCTGCTAATAAAAACCGGAAAATGGCGGCTTGATCAATGGACGAATCAAGGCATCATAAGGGCGATCCCATTCCCCCGGTTGGCTGCAATGAAGCAATTGAGACAATTGAAATTTCCGTCCATGGCAAAAGGCTATGGCAAGGATCGATGGCGGTCCCGAAATGTCCCGAAGGACGCGGTCATCTGCGGGATCAGGGAAAACAGGGTTTTTCGCTGAAGCAACCATGGAGATTGAGAACAAAGCAAGTCATGAAACATCCGATGAATAGCGCCGATTTTTTGTCCGTCATGTTTCCAGGCCAAAACTCCCGGCCGCGTCGTTTGCTCGGCAGATGGACCGGCCTTCTCCTGCTTTTGTTTGCCGTTTCGCCGCGACCGTCGATGGCTGCGCAAACCTGGACCCTTTCCACCTCGGACACCGTCATTGAATTGGGCCTGCGCGACAACACGCTCGTGGTTCAACGCCTGGAAGATGTCCATTCGCGTGAAAACTGGCTTTCGAGCCCATCGCCGTTGCCTTTGCTGGAGCGTGTCGGTGTGGACGGAAGCGATCGTCCAGCGGCATGGCAGTATTCCAAAGCGTTGGAAAAGTCGGGCGTTTTGCGCGTTGAGTTCCTGAATCGCGAGCCATCGCTGGTGCTGGAATCGGTCTGGCGCGCGCGTCCGGGGCGCGGCCCCATTGAGCATTGGGTGGAAATTCGAAACGCTTCGCCCCGGCGCGTGTCTATTTCCCAGCAGGAGAGTCTGGCATTGATTGGGATTGGCCCAAGGGCGGCTTCGCAACTTTGGTGGATCAAGCGTGGCGGCGCGTCTGCCACGACGCAGGGCGGCACGTTTTCCCAACCTCTGACCAACGGGACAAGCCTGGTGTTGACCAATAATTGCGATGACGGCGCCAGCCCGGTGCCATGGCTCGCGGTGCAGGAGGGCGAAAAGCGCGGATTATACCTCGGTTGGGAATTCTCGGGACTCGGGCGGGTGCAGGCCCTGGGACGAGATGCCGGCTTGAGCATTGCCGCGGGACTTTGGCCCGGGTTCAAGACGGACATCGAGCCGGGTGAGACTCTGAAGATCCCGCCTGCCTTTGTCGGATGTTACTCGGGAGATCTGGAGGAGGGCAGTTACAGCCTTCACCGCTTTGTAATCGAGAAGTTGCGCCCACCGCTGCCTGCGGCCGTTCCAGACCCGATCCTGGCGTATAATCTTTATCTCGATTACGGCATGACCAACGCGACCGAAGCAGACGTGTTGCGTAGCGCGCGGTTTTGTCACGAACTCGGTTTTGAGGCGTTCATGCCCGACGCCATGTGGTATCCCGAATGCGGAGATTGGCGTTGGGATCCACGCCGTTTTCCCCAGGGCATCAAACCCATAGAGGCATGGGTTCATACAAACGGCATGCGGCAGGCCCTTTGGTGCGCCTGGAGCAATGGCGGCATTTCGGAAGAACCCGGCGCGTTAAGTGTGCGGGGTCCGAACGGCCACCCCGATTGGTTCAGCACCAATACTCCCGCCGGTTGGACGCCCGGGCCTCATTACGGCGCGAAATTGTGTCTGGGGTCGCCGGAAGCCAGGGCGTGGGCCATCGAGAAGACGCAGTCACTCGTCCGGGATTACCATCTGGACTATCTCAAGCACGACAGCGATCCGATTGTAAACCGCTGTTTGCAGACAACGCACCGGCACCATTACGGCGTGGATGCAAGCTACTGGGCGACGCTTGGTTATTATGAAGTGCAGGAGGCCATGCATAAGAAGTACCCCCACGTGGTCATCGAAGATTGCTCCGGCGGAGGGCACATCAAGGATTTTGGGATCATCCAGCGAACACACCTGATTGCGACCACGGATATGCTCTCCAACCTCGCGGATCGCCAGAGCATGTATGATTCGACCTTCGCCCTGCCTCCCCTGGTTCTTCAATGCTATACCTACGACAATTACTTCCCCGTGAAAGGCGACGAGCCGGGCGATTACCTCTGGCGCAGCGCAATGATGGGGGCCTGGCACATCGATCCAACCGATACCGCCGGATGGAGCGACGACCAAATCGATTCAGCCCGGCAATCCACGCGCATCTACAAGAACTGGATTCGTCCCATGCTCAAGGACGTCAAAGTGCATCATGTTTTACCACGCGCCGCCGGCGCCAATTGGGATGGATTGTTCTACTGGAGCGCACCCCTCAAGCGCGGAACGTTCTTTGTGTTTCGGCCCGATTCACCTGAGCCGCAAAAGACGGTCCCCCTTGCGGGATTGGCCGCCAACAAGCTTTACTGGGTTTGGAGCGAAGATGGTTCGGTCAGCGCGGGCAAGCGTCTGGGATCAGAGCTGATGACGGACGGTTTGACCGTTCACCTGACCAATCGTTTTAGCTGCGATTTGGTTTATGTTCGCGACGCTTCACTGGGAAAACCGAAGGCTTTGATTCCACCCGGCAGGTTCAAGCTTCTGCCCGCCTCGGTGGAGGCCGATTATTTTACGAATACCGTGCGGCTCCATTGGAACGAAAACGCGTTCGCTCGCGACTACCGCGTTGTGATTTCTGATCAGCCAGACTTTCAACGTGTATCGTTTGAGAAATGCACAGCGGCAACGAACACGGAGTTTCGACTGCCATCGGAACGAACCTGGTATTGGAAGGTTGAATCGCGGTCCGCAGGAGGGTTGCGAATGTCAAACGGGAACCCGGGCAAGGTTGTCACAAAACCGCTCAAAACGCTTCCCAAAGGCATTGTGTTTGCATCCGATCTTCCCTGGGCCAGGGCCACTGCCGGAGCGGAAAACGCGGTGCGCCGAGACAATAACATTCACGGGCAGACGGTCCGTATCGGACGCCAGTTGCATCCCAAAGCCATCTGGACCCACGCCTTTGGGGATGCAACTCCGGCGGATGTGACCCTCGATATCGCCGGGCGCAATCTTTCGCTCTTCGCCGCCGATGTGGGCGTGGAGGATTCAGCGGGGCGCGGCAGCGTGGTGGCGCAGCTCCTTGTGGACGGCGAACTCAAAGCGCAAAGCCCCGTCTTGCGGTTGGGCATGGTTCATCCCATGCAAGTCAGCGTCGTGGGCGCGCGACTGGTCACGTTGCGGATACTCAACGGCGGGGATGGAAACGCGAGCGACCACGCGGCATGGGGTTCGGCCCGGTTCATGGAAGCGGGAGCAAACTACTGATGGGATTTTGAAGAATGAATAATGACAAAACCTGTTTGATTTCGTCCCGATCCCTGCGCCGTGCTCTGGGGCTGATCGCCCTCCTGCTGATGTCGGCTCCACTCCAGGCTGACGAAGCCGTTTTGAAGGCCGACTTCTCCGTCCACACGGGAACCATCCGTCCGCTCCACGGCATCAACAAGGGGCCGCTGGCGCCGGGTGGGATTTTCGATGTAATCAAGGAGCAAAAGGAGCTGGGCATACCATTCACGCGCCTGCACGATTGTGGCTGGCCCAATCCGTATGTCGTGGATCACCATGCGGTGTTCCCCAACCCGAATGCCGATCCCACGCTGCCGGAGAGCTACGATTTCCGGCTGACCGACGAATACATCGACGCGGTGCGCAAGACTGGCGCGGAACCGATCTACCGCCTGGGCGAAAGCATTGAACATACGACCGTGAAGCGGCATGTCCATCCGCCCGCCGATATGGAGAAGTGGGCTACCGTCTGCATCGGCATCATCCGCCATTACAATGAAGGCTGGGCCAATGGATTTCATCACAACATCCGTTATTGGGAAATTTGGAACGAACCCGAGAACCGTCCCACAATGTGGAGCGGAAACGACGACGATTACCTGCGGCTCTATCGAACCGCCGCACTGGCCATTAAGAAACAATTCCCCGCCTTGAAGATCGGCGGACCGGCTCTCGGCGCCAGCGGCAGTTTTGTCAAAGGTGAATTTCAACCTACGGATTTTGCCGTGAACTTTTTGGACATGTGCCGCAAGGACAACGTGCCGCTGAATTTCTTCTCCTGGCACTGCTACACCGCCGACCCCGCAGAACTTTCCTCACGCTCGCGGGCTATAAGGCAGCTCCTTGATTCCAAGGGCTTCACCGAAACCGAGAATCACCTGAACGAATGGAATTATCTTCCCGGCAACACCTGGACGGCGCTTGACCGCGCGGCAACCCCCATCGCGCGGCAAAACTGCTATAAGGAAATGGCGGGCGCGCCGGGGGCCGCATTTGTCGTTGCTTCGCTCTTGGAACTGGAGGATGCGCCCATCGATGTCTGCAATTTCTACCATGGCGAATTGGGCGGTTTCGGCATCTTCACCGAGCAGGGCGTCCCACAGAAGGCCTACCAGGGCTTGCGCGCCTTCCAGGGTCTGATGGAAACGCCCCTGCGTGTGGAAACCCGCGGCGCCGTTGCCGGAAAACTGGCCTTTGCGGCTGGACTGAGCCGGGACGGACGGGAAGCAACCCTGCTGGTGAGTAATTACTCCGATCCGCGCCCGGAGTTCCTCCTGGACTGGAAAGGTTTTGCCTGGACTGGCGGGGTGACTGCGGAAATCCGCATCATCGACGTCGAAAATGATTTTTCGAAGGCGCGAATTGAATCGGTCTCCGGCGAACATGCCACGCTACGGCTCAACCTGAAGGCGCCGGGCATCGCGATGATTCGTTTGCGGCCAAAGGATGGCGCCGCAGCAAAAACGACGCTATCGGTTACCTCGCCCGGGAACCGGCTTGTCTTCCAGCGCAATCAGGCCGGGAACGCGTTGATTCCTATGGCCGGAAAGTGCGCGTGGCCGGGTGCGATGGTGGAGGCGCGTCTTGTGGATGTGGCCACAGGCAAGGCCGGCGAGTGGACTAGGCTCGATACCGTTCGCCCCGATCTCAGCTATCGGGGCAGCCTGACGGCGGCCGCAGGCTGGTATTCGATGGAGGTTCGCACGCTGGACGATGCCCATTCGGCCACCGCCACGGTGGAACGTGTCGGCGTCGGCGAAGTTTTCGTTGTCGTGGGGCATTCGGTCGCGCACGGCGGGCAAATAAACCTGCCCGGGGCCGAAGACGACCGTGTCAGCACCATCGCGCTCCCGGCGGGCGATATGGAATCCCAGCGGCAATATAAATTCACAGGCAACCCACGTTTTCTGCCTGAAGCCGTCGGAGCGCATTTCGCTTCCAACGTCCATCCCGCCCCTGCCGGAAACGGCACCTACTTCTGGGCCGCGTTTGCGGAGAACGTCGTCAGGTCGCAAAACGTGCCGGTGCTGGTTTTGAATGCCGCATTTGGCGGCACCAGTCTGGAGCATTGGGCCAAATCCGCGCGCGGCGAACAGTTCGACCATCCATTCGTGTTTTCGTCGATTGGAATGCCATACATCCGCCTGAAACACGCGCTAACCGAGTATTGTGCGGTCACGGGGCTGCGCGCAATTCTCGCCGATCAGGGCCAGAACGATTGGCCGGAGAAGGACGAGTCCAAAATCATCGCGAACTACAAAGCCTGGATCGACCAGGCCCGCAAGGACGCCGGCTTTCCGAACCTGGCAGTGGTGGTCAACCGCCAATCGCCCCCGGATGGCATCGGACAGATCCGCCGGGTGCAGGAACGCATGATCAAGGAATACCCCCATTGCTTCCCCGGTGCGGACTATGACACATTAGCCAGGGAAGATACGGTGGACAGAATCCACCTCAGCGAGTCGGGCGAAAAGAAGGCCGCGCAGCAATGGGCCGAGGCTCTGAACGCGGATTTCTTCAAAGCTGCGGCACCGTTACAGCCAAAATAGCCGGGGCCAGAATGCGGTATCCTCCCGGACTTGCGGCCGACGAATCCGGGCTGCGCCCCGTTGCGTCGCCCGCCGCATTTTTGACTGTTGATTAATGGCCGTTTCAGGTTAACTTCATCCGGGATTTCCTGGTTGAATTTTTTCCAACAAAGCAAATATGCGTTACTACAACCTGGCACTTGCAGCATTGCTGATGTTCGAGTCGGCGGTGTGGGGTCAGACGGGGAGTTATCTGCCTGGCCAGCGCGTGTTGCTCGATGCGCATAATTGCTACCCCTACGACGGCAAGTGGATGGACCGGGTGGACCGCGCCCTGGAATGCGGTCTGCCGCTGGGGATCGAAATGGATTTGATCTGGGACACCACGAACCCTGAATCCCCGCGTGTGGTGGTCGGTCATGGCGGCAGGGCCAGAGGCACCGAGCCCACATTGAGGGATTATTTCTTTGAAAAGGTCCGGCCCCTGGTCGAGAAGGCGCTTCGGGAGAAGAACACAGCTCAATGGCCTTTGCTGACTCTGAATATCAACGATTTGAGGACCTCCAAACCGGAGTTCTATGCGGCCCTGTGGAGCCTGGTTCGGGAATATGAATCCTGGATTTGCACAGCGCCCAAAACAGCCGACATGGCGCAGGCTGCCCCCCTCGATTTAAAGCCAGTCCTGATCCTGACTTCAGACGGCGTTCAACAAAGAAAGACGTTTTATGAATCTGTCGCCGTCGGAAGCAAATTGTTGATGTTTGCTGTTGGAAACCCGGATCAAAAGGCCGACAACTTTCATCGCTGGCTGAATTATTCCTGGAAAGACGTCGAGCCTGAGGGACTAAACAACGCGGGCGATTGGAGCGCGGAAGACGCGGATCGATTGAAGGCGCTGGTTCAAAGCGCACATGAGCGCGGCTACTGGATTCGTTTCTACACGCTCAACGGCCATGTGGAATTGGACGCCGCGAGTCATGGCTGGCTGCCCATTTACAATTTTGGCTCCCTTGAGGCGGTCACGCTCCGCTGGATGGCGGCCCGATACGCCGGCGCCGACTTCGTGGCATCCGATCAATATGCGGAGTGCGTCAGGACGTTGAAGGGGAAGTGAGATGCCAGCAATAGACAAGAGTTGTTTGAGAAGAATTTGGAATCAACTGATTTATGAATTTGAGGACACCATATCGAACGACTCAGAATTATTTTAGATATTCGAAGCCCGAATATCCTGCACCGGAGTATGGCTGCCTATTTCGCTTTTTATCGGGATAAATCTCGGGTGTTTATGTCCGTCCAAACGCTCAAAAAAAGCATACACGCCGGGCAGCCTGGCCAGGATGAAAAAGCTATAAATGTCCTTGCCGTCGTAGGACCGTGTTGCATCCAGGAGTAATTCGCCAGGCTTTCGCTTGTTCGTTGAGAAAACGTCTGGAATTCCGACCTCAACCACCCAGAGCCGCTCAGGGAGCATGCAGGCAATGTCTGTGACGGTTTGAGGGGACTCCTTTTGATCCTGCCAATCCTCCATGGTTTGCAGGTGCTTCAGATAATCAGCCTTGGTGCTTGGAATCGTGCGTAGAATCAATTTCTGGTCTGCCACACAGTCTCGAAGACGACGCATCCAACGATTCGGCAGCGTATTCAACTGAGGAAGCATTGAGTAAAAGAAATCCGAAGCCACAATCTCCGCAATGAAGCCGGGATATTCAAATCCTCGTGGTCGAAGTGCCACCACAAATTCAGCTCTCTTGCGATGGATGAAATCCTTTGGAATGCACAGATTCGATCCAAAATTATCATCGTGTGCCAGGAAACTGCTGAGCCATGCCTCGCTGGGGATGTAACGAATTTTACGTCCTATGCGGAAATAGTCGCCTTCGGCATTTGGCGCCCAAGTGTCTTCATTGAACGTATGGCCAAACACCGGCACGATATGACCCACGCTGCCTGCACGTGGCCCGGCCATGGAGAAAGCAAGCAAGGCCCCCGAGCCGGACTCGATGCCACTGTAAACGATCTTTTGGTAAGGCAGCTTCGCCCTCCATTTCTCTTTCGCGGGTCGTGCGGAATAGTAAATTGCAAAATGCGGAATATTCAACGCATCCAGCACCCGCAAAATCTGAATGGAATTAAGTCCATTACCAGGAGTGAAAGGCTCCCCCGCTCTGAATGCCAGTTGGTTGATCCGGCGAAAGGTCAGACCAGGGGCGTTTAAATAAGTCACGCAAAGACTCCTCAAGGCCACCTGTGCACATGCCTTGTTTAATCCGTTCTGTTGGCAGTAAAGAACGCCTTGCACCTTTACCAGGCTCGCCTGTGCTCGAAACTCGAAAGGCTGGGTTAATGAAACATAATTGTGCTTGTGATCGTATCGAACAACGACAGATTCGAAAACGTGCCAGGCATCGACTTTCTGCGATGCGCAGCGATCGTGTTTTAGAATCGCAAAACCTGCACAACAATCGTCCGTTTGATTTGGTATCTCTTCGGCTTGTGTAAATGCACTGCGCCAAAAAGAAACCCGTCGCAAGTCTTCCATCCGATAATCTGGAAACAAACTGAGGATTTCGGCGTTTTCATCGGCTACAGCTCCAGATGGAGACACTTTCTCAAGCACCAATGTCTTGCAGCCTCGCGACCGGGCTTGTGAAAACAGACGACGAATTGGAAAACTTCCCTGGAAATGATCGTCAACAAAATCGAAGTTCGAGAAGGGCCTGTCGGATGGAAAGATTTCGACCTGTGATGCTGTCGTCAGGTTGGACATGACCCCTATTCGCTTCCCACTCAGTCCATTAACATAACCATCCGACGAGACGATTTTTGAGCCTCAAAGATACCAGTCACCAACTTGGTCACATCTTTTCGCCCCACCATGCGCACTGTCACGGCCTGCGGTTTCTGGCCAGTTCGAAGGGTGATACGCTGGACAACCTTGGGGCTGGCAAAAGTGGCTTCTGTCGGCTTCGTGCTCATATAAACGACTCACTTATACACCCACACTATCGGTTTTCAATTGAAAACCCCTTCCCCACGGCAGAAGAATTCATTTTGGTTCTGAAGACCGCGCCAGCCCATTCACATCCAGACCTGGGCCATTCGGACGGCGCCGATGACGCCCACGGCAATGGAAAGATACCAGAGCGATTTCTTTTTCGTGAGCAGACAGATGGAGCCCAGTGCAATGGAGATTTGGAACATCGCCACGGCGGAGCCCATGCCGGAACCCAGTCGGCTGGCTTCAGAGGCATCCTCACGGGCTTTGTCACGCAGCTTTTCAAATTGTTCAGCCTCCTCCCTGATCTGTTTCTTCTCGGCCTCGTATTTGGCGATCTTGGCGGTCACGTCCTCCTGGCGTTTGACTGCGGAGGAATTGGAATTGGCTTCCGGCTGCGCGGTCACGGGTTCACGCGAGATTTCGTAGAGATTTTGTTTGATGGATTTGGCCTGATAGAAGCTCCACTGGTCGGAGGCCTTGGCCTGTTGGAACGTTGAATCGTTGAGCGAGGCCAGCACGCGGCTGCCGTATTTGCCCGACCATTGGGTGGCAATGGCCGCCAAAACGGCGAGAAATACGATCGAGAGGGAGGTGAACTTGGTCCACGACTCCTTCTTTTCCTTTTCCTTCTGGTTGACGCGGTCGGCCTTCAGGTCCGCAATAAACCCCTTCAACTCGGCTAATTCAGTTTGTAAAGTATCCATAGAGCGCAGGTATTGCGCGCGGACTATCTACTATGTTTCCATCCGCAGCGCAACAGCCTGATTGGGGAGGGAGGATTCTGCCGCCTTATTCGTGGCGCAGGGCTTCCACGGGATCCATGTTCGCGGCGCGGAAAGCCGGGTAGATGCCGAAGACGATGCCCACAAGACCGGAAATGGAGAAGGCGATGATCGGGGACCAGAGGGTCACGATGGTGACCATTCCCGCAAAAAGGGTGACCAAAAAGGGAATCGCCACGCCGAGCGCCACGCCCAGAATTCCACCGGAGCCGGAGAGGATGACGGTTTCCACCAGGAATTGAACGATGATATCCCGGCGTTTGGCGCCCAGGGCGCGCCGTATGCCGATCTCACGGGTGCGTTCGGTCACACTGGCCAGCATGATGTTCATGATGCCGATGCCGCCGACCAGCAGCGAAATGGCGGCGATGGAACCGAGAACGATATTGAAAATCTGTTTTGTGCGCTCGGCCCGCTTGAGCAATTCGAGCGGAACGACCATGTTGTAATCCTGTTTTTTATGATTCCGGTTCAGGATGTCCTTGATGGCAAGGGACACGTTCATGACCTGGTCGCGGTCGTTCACCTTGATGGTCACCTCATGAAGTTCCACGCGCTCGGCCTCGAAACTCCCGGCGCGGCGTTTGATGAGGGTCTCGCCAAAACGGGTTTTGGCCGTGGACAAGGGCATGTATAAGCGGTTTGCGGAGCTTCCCTGCGCGCCCCCGCTGGCGGCTTCAGAACTCTTGTCAACCTTGCCGGCCTGTTCCATGACACCGACGACCCGATAATAATTGCCACCCACCCGGACGGACTCCCCCAGAGGCGAGGTGATGGGGAAGAGCAACGCCGCGGTCTCGGCCCCCAGTACACAAATGCTTGAGCCTTCCTCCATTTCCAAATCCGAAAAGAAGCGACCCGCGCGCAAGCGGTGGTTGCGCATCTGCGGATACCAGGGGACGGTGCCGACGATCTCGCAGTCCGCGCGACGGCCGATGTTCCACGCATACTCGCGGATGATGCGGCCGGGCACCACGACGGTCACGCCCGGAATGGTGGCCTTGATGCGCTTGATGTCCGGGTAGGTCAGTCCGTAATCGAGGGCGAAGCTCTGGTTTCCGGAGACCACCTTTTGTTCCTCGGGCGGTTTGATGCTCTGGAGAATGATGTTCTGGCTGCCAAGATTCTTGATCTGCTCCTGAGCCTCATGGCTGGCGCCTTCGCCAATGGCAAGCATGGCGATGACGGAACAGACGCCGAACACGATGCCCAGCATCGTCAGCAGCGAGCGCAACCGGTGCAGCCACAGACTCTTTAATCCCAGGCGGATGGTGCGGTCGAGCCGACGCAGAGAAACACCCGCGCCCTCGGTGTGGGCGGGCGCGTTTTTCAATGCCTGGAAATTAATGTGCTCGAATTTAACTGGCATGGATGGGTGCGGTCGTGCGTTTGTGGTGGGTGTCCGTCTCAATGCGGCCGTCCCGCAGGCGGATGCTCCGCGCGGTGCGATGCGCGATATCCTCGTCGTGCGTGACCATGATGATGGTTTTGCCTTGCTGGTGCAACTCGTCGAACACGCCGAGAATTTCCTCCCCGGATGTGGAATCGAGATTTCCAGTGGGTTCGTCGGCCAGGATGACCAGCGGGTCGTTGACCAGCGCCCGGGCGATGGCCACGCGCTGCTGCTGTCCGCCGGACAGCTCCGTGGGCTTGTGGTAAAGCCGGGATTCCAACCCCACAAGCGCGGCCAGTTCCGTGGCCAGTGCGCGACTGGCCGCTTCAGGCCGACCCTGGTAGAAGAGGGGAATTTCGATATTCTCCACCACGGTCAACTGTTGGATCAGGTTGTACGATTGAAATATGAATCCCAGCCTGGCCCCGCGCACACTGGAGAGGCGGTCATCCTCCATTTGAGACACATCCTCGCCCCCCAGAAAATAGTGACCCGAGGTGGGTCGGTCCAGGCAGCCAAGGATGTTCAGGAGCGTGGATTTTCCACAGCCCGAGGGCCCCATGATGCTGATGTATTCGCCCTCGAAAATCTCGAGGGAAAATCCCCGCAACGCCTCGACGATGACCTCCCCCATCTGGTAGGTCTTGCGCACCGTATCGAGATGAACAATGGGTTTGGCGCTCATGTCCCCGGATTCCTGGGCGCCCCGGCCTGCCGATTCGGATCGCGCGGGGCCGCACCTTCGGGACGTTTGGAGGCGCCGCCCTGAGCGGGGGCCGCCGCATCGGGTTTGGCAGCGGGATTCTTTTGAGCCACTTCCTCGGTTTCGTCACTCGTCATATCCGTCTCAATGCCCGCTGGAGCTGTGAGCATCACCTTCTCGCCCTCCTTGAGGCCGCTTTTGATCTCGACGAAATCGTCGTTAAAATCGCCCGCCTGCACCACGCGCTGCTCCGGCGCGCCCACCGTGGGAATGAAGCAAACCTGTTTGCCGTTGATTGGCACCACCGCTTGAATGGGCACGTAGATCACATCCGGCAGTTCCTTGACCAGGATTTCGACTTTGGCGCTCATTCCCGGTTTGAGCCATTCATAGGTTCCATTGACTGCGATGGTCGTGATGTAAACCTTCATGTCAGGATTCATCCAACGGTTCGCGGAATCGGGTAGCACGCCCACCTTGATGACCTCGCCGTCGAGCACCTTGTCAGGGAAGGCATCGGCTGTGACCCGCGCCTTGAGACCCTTGGAAACTTTCTTGATGTGGGATTCGTGGATCTTGATTTTGACGGACATGCGGGACATGTCTGGAATGGTTATGATGGACTGGCGCTCGCGCACGGTGGCGCCCTCCCGGATTTGTTCCTCACTGTTGAAGCGGCGATCGTCCCCGCCGCCACCATAAACGACCAAGCCCGGCCGTTTGGCGCGAATGACGCAGTTGGAAAACTGCTCCTGCAGTTCGGCGCGTTGCTCCGCCTCGATCCGATACCGTCCCTCGGCGGATTTGAGCCGCGCACGAGCCTGGGCCAGTTTGGAAATGGCCTCCTTGCGGGCGCGCTCAAGCGAACGCAATGCCTCGTCATAGGCGGAAACCGTTTCCTCAGCCGTTTTGACAAACTGGTAGCGGATGTAGAGTTCGAGGGCGGTGCTCGAAGAGGCTACGGACACTTCGTTGCGTTTAATGGTCAGCAATTCGTTATCCAGATCGTTCTTGGTTACAAAGTCCTTGGTCAGAAGCTTCTGTGTGCCCTCAAGATGAATGCGCGCCACGGTCAACGCCTGTGTGGCCACCAGGAAATCGTTCTCCATCTTGCGCAAGTCCTGTTGCGCGGATCCATCTCCAAGCAGTTCCGATTTCGCATATTTGCTGAAATCGACCACCGGCGCATTGGTGGAATCCCCAATCGAGATGATCTGGGGAACAGGGAGGACCACCGGCGGATTGGTGACTGCAGCCACCATCGGGACAACGGCCGGGCTTGAATCAGGACTGGCGCGTCTGGGCCGTGCATTGGTGCCGCCCGAGTCGTCCGACTGGGATCGACGGCGCTGTCCTCCGCCAGCATTGGCTTCCCGACCCTGGCGAGGGGCTTGAACCTGGGTCGCATCCCGCGGCGGGGCCGCAGGACCACCCTGTTGAAGATCCGTATTCTGACTGAAATTTGGATTGCCTCCCCCCATGTTCCCAGAATTCGCAGTCCCCCATGAATCGCCCACTTTATTGGCCCCGCTCAGAGCCACCGCTTCCAATTTATCCATGTCCACTTCATTGTCGAAGGGGACCTCGTGGAGTCCGAGCTTGTCGCACACTTCCTGCGCCACATTCTTGCCCAGAAGCATGGCCACGGCCATGCGGGCGAATTTGGCCTTCTGTTCCGCAGCCTTCAAATCGCTCCGATTCTGGTTCAATTGGATGTCGTAGGCCTGTTGAGCCTCAATCAAACCCGAGAGTGTCGATTGGAATTGAATGTCCTCGGTCGTCATGCGCTGCTTGAGATCCGAGTTGTCGAGTTCAACCAGGATTTTGCCATTCTTGATGTCGTCCTCGTTGACCAGATAGCCCTCCTCGACGATGCTCAGGATTTTCGTTCCCTGGTAGCCTTTGATTTGAGACCGGATTTCCTGCGATTCGAGGGCCTCGGCGCTGCCACCTTCAAGCACGGAGATTTGCAGCGGGCCGCGTCGCGCGACGAACGTGGTGCCGGAGGCTGAGGCCGTTTTTCGCCCCAGAGTCGCATAAAAGATGACGCCGACAACCACTGCCGCAGCGAACAATCGCCATTTCGGCTGCCGGGTGATGAATTGGATGACACTGCTACTTTTTAACATCTGAAATTTCCTCCCACTGGCCGTTGTCTTTGATCGTCAGTATGCCCAAATCCCGCCACAACGATAGTTTGCTCGTGTAATGGCTGATGAGAGCACTGGTACGTTTGTTAAGTGAATCGGTTAAGCTGTTCTGGGCCGCGACCTGCTCTTCAGAAGTGGCCCGGCCGAGTTCGGAAAGCATGTTCTGCTCCTCGACACGGCGTTTGCTCAAATCTACACCCAAATCGCTGCTTTCATAGTTGCGCCGGGCCTGATCGAGATTGCGCCAACCGTCGTAAATATCGAGTTTGATGGAATCGACCTTCAACTCCAGATCGCGCCGGGACCGTTCATAATTGATCAGGGAGGCGCGGTAAGTATTCCGCTCGGATTTGCGGTCCAGGGGCAGATTCAGGTTCACGCCCCCGCTCCAGGAGGTTTTGTTAAAATCCAGTTCCGGCAAACCGCTGCCCGGCTTGCTATCGACATTGGCCGCGAGCACAAGGTCCAGGTCCGGCAGAAGCCCGTTGGCGGCCAGGCCGATTTTGCGCTGGGCATCCTCAAACTGGTTCCTCTGGTTGTAGAGGTCCAGGCGGTTGGCCATCGCGATTCGCACGGCATCCGTCACGCTCAACGACGGATGAACAATCGTTAATCGCTCAAGTTCCTGATCGTCCAGGGCCAGGTTCATCTCCGGGGATAAGCCGAGCAGGATTTTGAGTTGATCGAGATTCTGCTTATAGGAGCGAATGGCGTTGATCCAGGTCGTCTCATTGTTAATTTCCTCCTGGCGCAGACGACCGAGATCGGCCACCCGCTGCTGCCCCACCTCCACGAATGCGCGTGTCCGGTCGGAGGTCTTCTTAAAGGCCTTGTAGCCCAGATAGGCGTTGCGCACCTGGTCGCGGCTGCTCAAAACTCCGTAATAGGCGGTGACAATCTGCACGGCGTATTCTTTTCGGAACCGGGTAAAATCGCGCAAGGCATAGAGCAGGTTGCGCTCGGCCTGGGTGAGATTCTCCATGGTGGCCTTGTAACCCCCATTGCGCAGCAGGGGCTGGGTAATGGTGCCCGCCAGGCGGGAATGTGTGGCCACGCTGGTGTCCCCAACGACAAACCGCGTGAAATCGCTAGTGAAATCTACCGCAATGCGCGCGCCGCTGCGCAACAGCATGTCCACCCCCACATTGCCCTGGCCGGTCACGTCCTGCTGGCTCGTGAGTTTATCGACGTTATCCTGGGCCTGCACCTTGGTGCCTTCGTAACGGGAGGAGGCGCCGCCGGAGAAAATGGGTGTGAACCGATGCCGTGCCAGCGTGAGATCGAGGGCCGAGAGATAGAGGCTTTCTTTGCGGCTTTGGTAGGTGCGGCTGTTTTTTACGGCTATTTCCAAGGCTCGGCTCAACGGGAGAATCCGCGCCCCAACCTCGTTGGTCCCTTCCGGACCCATCGCCTCCTCAGCCTTATCGATGACCTTCAAGTCCTGAAGCTTCACCAACGCATTGGTCTGAATGGAGAAATTGGTCTCCATGTTCGACACGGAGCCGCTTTTTTGGGTGATCGCCTTGTAGGCTTCCTTATCCGCGGATTTCTGGTATTGTTTGCGCGTACAACCGCTGCCCACCGCCAAAACCGCGCACAAACAGCACAATAGCACTGCCCGGACACCGCAAAAGCGGTTCGGACCGGGCTTGTTCGACAAGTTCGGCGGACACCCATTCATTGTAAAATTTAGTAATAAATCGGGCGGGCATAATAATTTTCCCCCGCGCCAGTCTGAACCAATTGAGACGACTTCAACTGGACATTGGTTACACAGTATTCGTTATAATGGATCGATTTGCCCAGATGTTTATTCAAAAAACTGATGGAAAACCTTCCATAAACCCCAATAACGCAAAAAAGGCCCCCTGATCGCGGGCGGCCAGTCTATTCCATCCCCAGAGTTTTCTTACCCTCCACCGTGATCATGCTCGGATGCCACGGCGGGTCCCATACGATCTGCACATCCGCCTCGCGCACACCTTCAAGGCTCAGAATCGCCGCGCGGGCATTCTCGGCAATCATGCCGGCCATGGGGCAGCCCGCCGCGGTAAGGCTCATTTTCACCCGCACGCAGGCGTTCTCGATGGCCACGTCATACACCAGACCCAGATCCACGATGTTCACCGGGATTTCCGGGTCGTAACAGGTGCGTAAAACATCCCAAACCCGCGTCTCGCACAAGCCGGCGACCGGTTCAGGAATGGGGGATGAGGGAGTATTAGAATCGCTCATGAAGATCAATCGTTGAATTTGCGTCGCAAGGCCTCGGCAATCTGACGAAACGCCTGTCCCGGCGGTTTGTCAGGCTGGCTGACCGCCACGGGCAGGCCGCTGTCCCCACCTTCGCGGATTTCAGTGAAAATGGGGATTTCACCCAGGAAATCGACCTTTTGACGGGCCGCCTCGCGGCTGCCGCCACCATGGCCGAAAATCTCAACGCGCTGGCCATCGGGGGTGGTGAAATAGCTCATGTTCTCGATGAGGCCCAGGATGGGAACGTTGACTTTGGAAAACATGGCCATGCCCTTGCGTACCACGCCCAGGGAAGCCTCCTGGGGGGTGGTTACAATGACTCCGCCGTCCAGTGGAACTGTCTGGCAAAGCGTAAGTTGCGCATCGCCAGTGCCCGGGGGAAGGTCCACCAGCAAATAATCCAGTTCGCCCCATTCGACGGCGCCGAGGAATTGCTGGATCGTCTTCACAATCATCGGCCCGCGCCAGATGACCGGGGTATCGCCATCCAGCAGGAAGCCGATGCTCATCAGTTTGACTCCGTGACTTTCCAGGGGATTGAGCTTTTCCGCATCGGACACCGTGGGCCGATGGTTTACGCCCATCATCAAGGGAACGCTGGGACCATAGATATCGCAATCCAGCAAACCGACCTTGCGTCCCATATAGGCCAAAGCGCAGGCGAGGTTCACCGCCACCGTCGATTTGCCCACGCCGCCTTTGCCGCTGGCCACGGCGATAATGCGGCGGATGCCGGGCATGGCCTGCTGGCCGCTCCAGGGATCTCCGGCCCGTGCTGCGGGTGTGGCGGCAGTTTCAGGGGCGGTGACCTCGACGGCCACCTCCGCAATTCCAGGCAGTTTCTTCAAGGCCTGCTCGCAATCGGCCTGAAGCTGGCGGGCCACTTCGGGGTTTGGAGTGGACAATTGGAGGCACACCCGCACCCGTTGACCATTGATTTCAATCTCCCGGACCAGGCCAAACGAGACGATGTCCCGGGAGTAACCTGGATATTTCACGCTCTTGAGCGCGTTTTGAACATTTTCTTCGCTCACCATAATATTCCACCCTATGGGCGCGCGGGGCTTCTGGCAAGCCGCTGGCCCGGAGCAAGCCTGCTTTTCTGCAGCAAATCTTGAATGTGGCCGCCCTGGAACCGGTTGTTTGAACGCACAGTCCCCAATTCATGCGACAATACAACTGGCCAGGGTATTGTTAATTTACGACCATCACAAAAGGGCGTACTGTAGGAACGATTCTTTTGACGATTTATTTGGCGAGAACATAGGAAAGTTATGAAGATCGAGTTTGGAAATACTTCGGGTGATCGTCCGATCGCGCCTGGCAAGGGACTTGAGCGTCCTGTGGCACGTCCTGGATTCACCCTGATCGAACTGTTGGTGGTCATTGCCATCATCGCCATCCTGGCGGGAATGCTTTTGCCCTCGCTGGCCAGCGCCAAGGCCAAAAGCAAGTCCATCTCCTGCCTCAATAACTTGCGTCAGGTGGGCATCGGCACGGTGATGTATTTGCAGGAATACCGCTACTATCCAGGATGCTATTCCATCGTCCCCCAAGTGTGTGTCGTTTGGGCGCCCCGCCTGTTGTCCCAGATCGGCACCAACCGAAACGTCTTTTTTTGTCCCGCCGCCGGCGCCACCAACGCCTGGAACACCAACGTCAACCGCACTCTGGGAGCCACTGGGCCGGATGGACGCTGGGATCCGTATGGCATCAGGAACGATTCTCGCTTCACGCTCGCCTACAACGATTGGGGTATTAATATAAACGCCGATCCACAATTGGGCCTGGGAGGCGACGTGAACGGCGGCTTTTTCAAAGCCTATGTGAGCGAGAGCATGGTGGTCAGCCCCGCCAACATGATCATGCTGGGTGACAGCACGCCGGACGGTTCCTGGGATGCCAACATGGATCCCACGCAAGCAGATCAATGGCCTTCGAACAGGCATCGCCGCAGAACCAATATCCTATGCCCGGACGGTCATGCGGAAGGCCCATTGCGCATTGAAGTCGTGAGTCCAAAGCTCTCCAAATGGCGGTCGCGCTGGAATAACGATAACAAGCCTCACAACGAAGTAACATGGACGGTGGATCCGGTGCGAGTCAACCAGCTCGATCGTTGATCCGCGCTTCGAGCGCAACAAGCCCGTATTGATTTGCAGGGACTCGGATGGGCGCGTTTCATCCCGGCGCACCAAAGCGCGATGGTGTTCACCCATTCATTTTGCCGGATTACCGGAATTCCAACATGCTCATACCATTGGGTTTATAAAAGACATTTACATGAATATGAAAACAGGAATTGTGTGTGCGGCCCTGAGTCTTGCCGCAGTGGCCTGCCTGAACGCGGCTGATTCGGATTGGAAGCCCGCGCAAGGGCCGTTGGTCACCCGTTGGGCCAGGGAGGTCACCCCTGAAACCGCGCATCGGGAGTATCCCCGCCCGCAATTGGTCCGCGAAAACTGGCTCAATCTCAATGGTTTATGGGATTATGCCATCACCCCGATGCCAGCCTCCGAACCCACGGCGTATGAAGGCAAAATTCTGGTGCCGTTCCCCGTCGAATCCGCCCTCTCCGGCGTGATGCGGCGCTTTGACGAGAAAAGCACGTTATGGTACCGGCGAAGCTTTGAAGTGCCCAAGGCCTGGACCGGCCAGCGGGTCCGTCTTCATTTCGGGGCGGTCGATTGGCAGGCCAGGGTCGTCGTGAACGACCGGGAGTTGGGCGTTCACCGCGGCGGTTACGATGGGTTTAGTCTGGACATCACCCAGGCGCTCAAGCCCGAGGGTTCCCAGGTGATCGTCGTGGCGGTTCAGGATCCCACGGAAGCCGATCAACCGCGAGGCAAGCAGTCCCGCAAGCCGGAAGGTATTTTCTACACACCCTCCTCGGGCATCTGGCAAACCGTATGGCTGGAACCCGTGGCGGAGGTCTGCATCGATAATTTGAAGTTGGTGCCGGACGTGGCGGGAAAGGTTCTGCGCGTGCAAGGCGCTGTCGCGACCCTGGCCGAGGACATTGAAATCGAGGCCGTGGCGCTGGCCGACGGGGTGGAGGTGGGCCGGGCGCACGGACCCGCGAACGCCGAGTTTTCCCTGCCGCTTCAGAAGCTGGAACTGTGGTCGCCCGCGCATCCCTTCTTGTATGATTTGAAATTGAGTTTGAAAAAGGGGGGCAGGGTCATCGACTCGGTTTCCAGTTATTTCGGGATGAGAAAGATCGAGTTGCGCAAGGACGCTCAAGGCATCAACCGCCTCATGCTTAATGACGAGTTCCTCTTCCAGGTGGGAACGCTCGACCAGGGTTTCTGGCCGGATGGCATCTACACCGCGCCCACGGACGCAGCGCTGCGCTACGATCTGGAGGTTCTCAAGCAACTGGGTTTCAACATGACCCGCAAACATGTGAAGGTGGAGCCCGAGCGCTGGTATTATTGGTGCGACAAACTGGGTCTCCTGGTGTGGCAGGACATGCCCGGCGGCAACAATGGCAGTGCGGAAGCCAAACGCCAGTTCGAGGCGGAATTCGCCCGCATGATTGCCGGCCGTCAAAATCACCCCTCGATCATCCTTTGGGTGGTGTTCAATGAGGGTTGGGGCCAATACGACACGGAGCGCCTGACACGCTGGGTCAAGAGCCTCGATCCCTCGCGCCTGGTCAACAACGCCAGTGGATGGACGGATAAAAAAGTCGGCGATGTCATCGATATGCACAATTATCCCGGACCCGGCTCACCTCCGGCCGAGGCCGGTCGCGCGACGGTTTTGGGTGAATTTGGCGGCCTGGGCCTCGCGGTCGATGGCCATACATGGTCCCGCCAAACCTGGGGTTATCAGGGCATGTCGGATTCAAACAAACTCAGCGATCAATATGCCCGTTTGCTCAGCAAGGCGTGGACCTTGAAGGACAATCCCGGCCTCTGCGCGGTCGTCTATACGCAGACCACGGATGTCGAGACCGAGTGCAATGGGTTGATGACGTATGATCGGGCGGTGATCAAGGTGAATGGCGAGCTGGCAGCCGCCGCAAACAGGGGAGAGATTCCGGATACGACCCCCATTTTCAAGGTGGTGGCGCCCAATGCGCAGCATGGACAGGTTTCCTGGCATTACACCTTCGAAAAACCGGCCGATAATTGGTTTGAGCCGACTTTCAATCCGGCGAAATGGAAGATCGGGCGCGGCGGTTTTGGCACCGCCGAAACCCCATCCGCGCTGTTGGGCACCGAGTGGAAGACAAGCGACATTTGGCTGCGGCGCGAATTTGAACTGGACGCTGGTAATTTGGGTCCGGTCGAATTGCAGATGCACCACGACGAGGATGCGGAGGTTTATCTCAATGGCGTGCTCGCGGTCAAAGCCGCAAGCTTTGTCAGCGGTTATGAGGAATACGATCTGTCGCCCGCCTCCATCGCCACCCTCAAGCCGGGACGCAATGTGATGGCCATCCATTGCCATCAAACCGGCGGGGGCCAATACATTGACGCCGGACTGGTCGTTCCCGTCCCCCGCGCGCGCAAATAAATGTGGAATGGCGGAATGAAGGGATCGGAACGGGTTTCCAGTGGGAAACCGGTCAAATCAGTTCGAGGTTGTCCGCTTCCATGCTGACTGCGGCCGCCTGACTGATGAAATCCAGTCGTAAAAGGACCTGCACCTGGCCCTTGCGATTTTCGACCAGGCCCTCCATGCCACGCAACGGGCCGGATTTGATGCGCACCCGGTCTCCGGCCGTGATTTGCGGAGCCAGGCAGACATCCATGCCGGTATCGATGGCTTGAAGAATGTCGTTTAACTGATGTTCGAAGAGCACCTGGTCCACCACTTCAAGCAAGTTGGCCACATAATCGCTCTGATAGACTTTCTGGCGCTCCGGTTTTTCAAGGCGCAGGAACACATAGCCCGGAAAGAGCGGCTTTTGGAATTCCACGGTTTTGCCGCGGTATTTGTGCAGCACATGGTAGAGCGGCAGCGTGGTGGAAAAGCCCTCACGCGCGCAATATTGCACGAGTTTCTTCTCACAGCGCGGGCGCGTGTGCGCCACATACCAATCCTGGCTCATAGTCCAATGTCATCCCCCAAACCTCTCATTTGTGGGGGGGAAGCGGCGATTACCACCGCAGGCGCTACACTAGCGGGGGAGAGCTGGATTTGTCCAGTGGCGGATTCGTTGCGGCGCGCGATTTGGCCTTCAATTCCTCAACGCGCGCGGCCAGGCCGCTTTCCAGGCGCGTGACGCCCCAGGCGCAGAGGATCAGGCCGATGGCCGTGAAGGCCAGAATGCTCCAACCCGCCGCATCGTGAACGCTATGAAGGGCGTCGATGCCATGCCGGTGCGCCACAAAGGACAGGTAAAGGGATCGCAGGAAATTCCCCAGCAAAGCCAGCAGTATTCCCGCGCCCAGAAACAACACCCGTGAACTGGTTCGCCGGAAAACCAGGTCTCCAATGAATAACGCCGCCATGATGCTGGATTGCAGACTGCGTACGCCGCTGCACGCTTCATCCACACCCACCTCGCAGGTTGGCAGCCGGATCACGTTGCCCAATTGCACGGCGGGCACTCCCAGCAGCTTGAGGGTTTCCACATCCATCGTGGTGATGCCGCCACGCAGGGTGTTGACCACCGGCGACCACAGGAAATTCGGCAGGGGCACCGCCACAAACATGAACATTAACGGAAAGAAGAAATGCCACCAGGTTCGCCGCCCAAAGCCCGCCAGCAAAAACGCGCTCATGAAAAGTACGCACCCGATGCTCAGCATGAAACTGGCCATGGGCGTGGGGGCCACCCCCCGTTTGTAAAGCTCCGCGAACAGGACCAGCGGCGCGCCCAGAAACACCAGGCTGCCAGACAGCCACGCCGGAGCGGGTTCGTCCTCAAGCGGACGGGCGGGCATCCGTTCCCATACCAGATAGGCCGCCAGCACAGCGACCATGTATCCGTATTGGTAATCCACCAGCGCGCGCCACTGATACTGGAGGTCATAAAGCCACCAGCCCAGGATCAACAGACCTGGTGCGAACCGGATCCAGGCCGGAGCGGGAGCGGTGTTGCCGTTGGATGGCGTCATGCGCATGGATTCTTGGCAAAGCCCAACCCATTGCGCAAGCTCTCCGTGGCACAACAACCGTTCCGCATGAAGCAAAAGGGGGTTTCCTCGAATCAGGGCGTCGAATAATTCGCAAAATCTTCCATGATCGTTTACATTTGAATTCGTAAAATACCGCGCGTCACAGTTGGGTTCGTCGGGAGGGTTGTGCCGTGGCGCGCAGGCAAGTGTGGAAAAGTGGGGTGAGGCTGGAAATAGCGATCATTTATGAATCCAAACGGAACAATCGATGCGGTGCTCGGGCTCAAGGGACACGACGTGTGGAGTGTCACCCCTGACCAAACCGTGTTTGAAGCCATCCGCCTCATGGCGGAAAAGAATCTCGGCGCGGTGCTGGTCATGGAGAACGGTGCGCTGGTGGGGATGCTTTCAGAGCGCGATTACACCCGCAAGATCGCCATCAAAGGCAAATCTTCAAAGGAAACGCTCGTTCGCGAGATCATGACCACCAGCCTGGTCACGGTCACGCCCCGGCACACGGTGCAGGAATGCATGCGCCTGATGAATGACAACCGCGTGCGTCATTTGCCTGTGGTCGAAGAGGAGCGGGTGGTCGGCGTTGTCTCCATCGGCAACCTGGTCAACTGGATCATCTCCGCCCAGAACGTCGCCATAGGCCAGCTCGAGGATTATATTTCCGGCACGTACCCCCGCTGAGGGGGATCGAGTCGGCCTGTAAGATTTCAGCGTTGGTTTCAGCCCGGCCCTTGTTTGCTGGGACATTGGGCCTGCGTATCTGCCCGGCCTGAGTCCCCCTTTCACCAGTTTCTTTCCCA
Organism: Verrucomicrobiia bacterium; assembly: GCA_963664225.1. GTDB lineage: Bacteria > Verrucomicrobiota > Verrucomicrobiia > Limisphaerales > UBA1319. The sequence goes on along the minus strand of OY760937.1, from coordinate 2,655,827 downwards.
CCCTTTTCAATCCATTTAAAAATATTTTCAAAATCCTTTTGACGCGGGGCAGACAGACTGTCATAGTGTCATAGGACACTAAGTTATGAACGCCCTATGATCATTCAACTCCATTTCAATTCGGGCAAGCCCGCCTATCTTCAGGTGGTCGATCAGATCAAGGCCGCCGCCGCCTCCAGCTCCCTGCGGCCCGGCGATCCCCTCCCCACCATTCGCACCCTGGCGGAGCAATTGCGCATCAACCGCAACACCGTGGCCAAGGCTTACGCCGAATTGGAGAGCCAGGGGGTCATTGAGACCCTCGCCGGCAAGGGCTGTTTTCTGGCCAAGAACCACACCCCATTCACCTGGGAGGTCCGCCGGGAGATGCTCACCGGGGATATCGATGCGGCGATCGTTCAGGCCCATCACCTGCAGGTGGGCGACGAGGATTTTCTGAAAATCGCCAAAGACCGTCTCGCCACTTTTAGGACCGGGAACGCCAGCGGATCGGACCCCATGCAACCCAAATGATTGACTGACAACCCATAACCCACGACCTGATATGAATAATTCCTCCCCTGTCATCGACATCAGCAAGCTCGTCCGCAAATATGGCAAGACCGACGCGGTCAATGGATTGACGCTCAACGTGCAGCCGGGCAAGTGCTATGGATTCTTTGGACGCAACGGCGCGGGCAAGACCACGACGATCAAGTGCCTGCTCAACCTCCTGCAACCCACGTCGGGATCGGTGCGCCTGTTTGGACTGGACCCCACGCGCGACGAGGTGGCCGTGAAATCCCGCCTGGCCTATGTGCCGGATAACGTGGCGTTCTACCCGTGGATGACCATCCGCGACACGCTCCGCTACCTGGCCTCGTTCCGGCCAAACTGGAATTCCGCAACCGAAAGCCAGTTGGTCAGCCAGTTCCGACTGCCCTACGACCAGAAGACAAGCACCCTCTCGCGCGGACAACGCGTTCAGGTGGCGCTCATTGCGGCGGTGTGTCCCGAGCCGGAACTCTTGATTTTGGACGAACCCACTTCCGGTTTGGATCCCATTGTGCGGCGCGAGTTTATTGAAACCGTCATCGGCGCCTACCAGGAAACCGACCCGGGCAATCGCACGATCTTTGTCTCCACCCACTTGATCTCGGAATTCGAGGGATTGATCGATGAATTCACAATCATCGACCAGGGCAAGGCGCTGCTCACACTCGAGGCCGACGCGGCGCGCCTGCAATACAAACGCTTCCGCCTTCGGTTTGCCCAGGAGCCGCCCGTGATCAATTTCCCCGAGATTCTCCAAAAGCATCAGGAGGCCCGGGAAGTGGAACTGCTGGTCCGCGAAAACGGGAAACCGTTCATGGACAAAATCAGCACACTGCGCCCCGAATCGGTGTTCAGCGAGGCGCTGGCATTGGAAGAAATCTTCGTGGCAACCCTCAAATAGCGCGCGTTATGAACGTCCAAACAATCAAGGAAATCCGGTCGTTGGGGCCATTCTGGATTGCGGCCTTTCTCCTGCCAGTCATTCCGCTATTTTGGTTGGTGGCAGCGCCCCAGGCCGCCGCCGTGTGGAGCATCACCGGCTACGTGCTCGGCTGCGCGCTCCTGGCCTGCGCCAGTTTCAGCACCGAGTGGAACCACCAGACGATGGATTTGCTCCTCGCTCAGCCGGTCTCGCGCCGGCAAATCTGGCGCAATAAAATGAGCATGCTCCGTATGGCCTTGCTCACGCTCCTTCCCGCAAGTGCCTTTGCATTGATGAATAGCGGGGGGGAACTGGGCACCGTGGGTGAGGGCATCTTCGCGTTGTTTTGGCTGATCTTTCCCATTGTGTGGGCCTTGAGCGCGGGGCCTTTCATGTCGTTGACCATGGGCAATGGAATTGCGGCGGTTGTTTCAACCTTGGGGGCGCCTTTGATGTGGGTTGTCACTGTCTTACTGCTTATGCCGAAAGATATGGGACCGGGTGCCTCGGAGGCCAATGCCGTCTTCTGTGTTTTTGGTCTTCCGCTCCTGCTCATGGCCATTGCGATCCATCAGATGGGCAAGAACCAATTCCTGAACCTCCAAACCTCCGGTTTCCCGAGCGCGGCCATTCGCATGCCTGCATGGATGCCGTGGATCGGGCGTACCGGCGCGGCGGCCACCGCCCAGCCACACATCCAGGGAAACGCCTGGGGAAGGATATTGGCCAAGGAGTTCCGGCTGCACGATGTCAGCTACATCATTGCCGGTTTCATGATTCTGGCCAGTGGCCTGCTCATGGCCTACAACCCGATTTACGTCCGCACAGTGCCCGAGCCGCGGGACGATCAGATCATTATGAATCTGGTCATCGTGGTGGTGTTTATCTGCGGCCTCATCATTCCATTTACCGTTGGCGCCGGGGTTGTGGCCGAGGAACGCCAGATGGGCGTGCTCGACTGGCACCTGACCCTGCCGCCCTCCCATCGGAAGCAGTGGCTGATCAAAATCGCGGTGGCCTACGCGCACTGCATTGTCCTGGGCATTGTGCTCCCGTTTGTTGTGGGTCTGGTGGCGCTGGCGCTACTCGCACACCCGGGCCCTTTTCAACCGGGCGCGGAGAGCATGTTCTCGTTCCAATTTTTTATGATCGCCTTTTCGTTGGGCGGCAGCAGTCTCTTGCTCTGCACTTTGGCTATGTTCGCCTCCAGCCTCGCCCGGACCAGCATGCGCGCCCTCGTTCTGACCATGGAGACGCTCATTCTCACGGGGGTTCTGTGTGGGATGAGCAACTGGAACAACTATGGCAATGAACTTTTCGATAATGTGTATTCGTTGTCTGCCACGCTCGGACTCGGTTGCACCTGGTTCGGTGTGATTTGTGGAGTGCTCATGCTGGCCATCATTCACTGGCTTAACTATCTGAACTACCGTCGGTTGGAGGCGCCGCTGCGGGCGGGATTCCAACTCGTCATCGTGAGCGCCGCCGCAACGATCCTGATCGGCGTCCCGTTCTTTGTTGCGAAGGCCTGGGATATAGAGCGTCAGAGGCAGCAAATAGGTCTTAGTCCGCGCGCCTATCAAGCATACCAAACCGGCGAAGAACCGGAGTTGGTCCTCAAGGAAATTAGCGCCGCAGTGGATCAGCCGAATAATGCCCAAAGAGCCTTTAGTGCTCTCTCATGGGGCCCATACCGCGACCTGCCTGCCGCACAGGCCATCCTGCGCCGGGCCCTCACGAATACGGATCCGAACATTCGCATCAACGGCATCTACCCGCTGACACGCCACTTTGACAACGCAGACACTAATTCCGCCGATTACCGCCAATGCACCGCGGAAATTCAAAAGTTGTTGAAGGACACGAATTCATACGTCCAGTTCATCGCGGCACGGAGCCTGTCCTCGAAAGGTATGGATCTCGAACCATGCATCACCGTGTTTGCTGAGCAGGCCATTGATGCCAGGAGTTCACGGGATCACCGTCGATCGGTTGTTGAAGCTTTGGGAGCCATTGGTCCCAAGGCCAAATCGGCCGTTCCCGCCGTGATTCAAGCCTTGGATATGACGCCAGATGGGGTGGAAAAGAATAAGATGTTTAGATCAGTCACCAACGCGCTGGCGAAGATTGATCCGAGCGCCTTGAGCCAATTGAAACCGCCGCCGCCGCTGGAAACCAACGCCCCGCCAACGGTGTTAAAACGCTTTGGGATCAAACCGTGACTTTGCACGCCACCGGCCAGATTGGATGGAGCGTTGCGATGCGGAAATGAGGGCGGCTCGCGTCCTCGCTTACTCCAGCCGTTCGGACATATTGGCAGCCAGGAGAGCTGAAAAACGACGAATGGTTCCACGCGTGGGCCATTGAGCCAGACCAATCAATCGTCTGGCTTTTTCCACTTGATCCGGGCGAACGTCCGGTTCTTTTCGTAGCGCGGCCTTGAGCGTATTGGTTTGGTGACGCTTTGGCCTGTCCCAGTCCGAAGGTTGAATCGGTTGGGATCCTGCCCGAGAGTCCGACCATGTCCTGGTCGTCTGGCTCAAATTTAAATTGGTATCCATTCGCACGTGTTTTTCCTTCCGTGGCAGGCGCAAGGTTCATTCAATGCATTTTAATTATCGGCACTTTCCGCCAAAACTTTAGACGCTATTTTTTCAAAAAATTGCAGGCCCCGCATGCACGAAACCCGTCTAACAGAGAGAGTTGCACGCATGAGGATGTCTGATTAAAGCAATATTTTGCGAACCAGGGAAGCCACATGGACTGACTTTCACAAGATACTGCCCTCAAACTAGATGTACATAACTCAACAGTTGCCTTGCCTCCCCCACGGAATCACTGGCGGCGGCTTACTTGCGCCGCGCTGACCGTAAACGGCGGCGGATGACTTTGACGAATACTCGGGGACGAAGAAAGACACATTGCAGAACCGCCAGACTCGAAGCGCGCGGGGGAACGGAGCGATTGCATTGCTCTTGCGCCCCTGGCTTGGAAAACATCCGTGGCGTCAGCCCATTCCTTGGAGGTTGGTTGCCATGCTGCTGGTCCATGGGGCCACATTGTATTCCAACCAATCTGAAAGGGCGAGATTATTTTGTTCAAGCTCGATGCCGGACAACTGAACGAGCAGAAGTTGAGATTCACGGCGATATTGCGCAATGACTTCCGGATCGTGCGAGGCGCCTGTGTCCGCGCATACGTCGCGATAAAAACCAAGTAAAACGGTCAATGTCCGCAAATCGGCGGCCACAATCCGAGCCTGCCGGATCGATGCCGGCCAATCGTTGATCAGCACCAGGGCTGTGAGCGCCAGAGAACGCTCATGGATCGCCCTGGCCTGGCGTAATGAGGTGTGGGTGATCTGCTGACGCAATGTCCCAAATCCGGCTTTGCGGGGCTCAGCCAGCGAGGACTTCCAACGGTTTCCCAGTGGGTGCAAGTATGCCACACTTATTTCATCGGCAACCTTCGCGGATAGTTTAGGGACAAAATGAAAGCGCCTCCGGAATTCGGCGTTTCTGCAAATAGGATTATTTGGGTACGCTGGCCCGGTCCTTGAGCCAATCGAAATCCGTGGGCGGAGTGACAGAGACCGGTTTGCCCGTCACGCCCGTCGGCACATTCGGACGCCGGGTGTCCGCCACGACCCAGTGGTGCGTCTCGATATGGCTATCGGCAAACGATACATTGGCCGAGCCGCCATGATAATTGGCCGGAACGTTCCCCCAGTTATAACTGCTCCATGTATTCACGAAAAAACCATCGTTAATGGTGTCGGGATGCTCCTCGATGAAGACAAACGTCTGTGTTGGGCGCACAATCTGCGTCGATTTAAAATACTGAACCAGCGTGGGATTGAACTGGTCCAGCACCACGCCCGGATTCCCGGTGAGCGAATTGATGGACATGCTGCGGGAGCGGGGCCCGTTCTGCGCCACGGATCGATCCGACGGGCATTTGTAAATGGCGGTGTTGCGGTTCACATACGAAGCGAGTTTGCCGCTCAGGATGTAATCCAGATTGGTATTTTCCTCGGCGGCATCCCACGCGAGGATGTTGTTCACCCAGCTTTGGCGTTTGTCGGCGGTTTCCGTTCTGCCGGTATTATTGACCAGTGCTTCTGAATTATCTCCTGCATAAAGTGCCCAGCCCAAGGCCAGTTGCCGGATATTCGAAATGCAAGTCACGCACTTGGCTTTTTCCTTGGCGGAAGAAAGGGCGGGCAGAAGCATCCCGGCCAGAATGGCGATGATGGCGATCACCACCAAAAGTTCGATCAACGTGAAGGCGCGATCCCGCCACGCTTGGGAATGAGACTGGGCCTCGATTTTCATATGCAGTGGACCCTGCCATAAGTCAGCCTGACTGGCCAGCGGGATTCCTTGTGACCCGTTCGTCGTTGCTGGATCCCATTCTAACGAGCGCCCACATTCTCCACGGCCCAGACGGTCATGCTTTTCAAGGGATCGGGGGCCTCAACCACCAGGGCGGTGCCGACGATGGGCGGACTGGTGGGAACAATGGGACATAGCTGGCTGCCAACGACCCAGCCGGGGCCCACGGTGCGTTGTGCGAACACTTTCTCACCATCGCCCGTGCGCACGGCCAGACGGTAGGGGACTGCCGACGTTGGATTGCCAAACACACGCAACGTCACACCGGCAACGCCCACCGCCTTGGGGAAATTCACCGATACCGCCGGTCCCTCGTAAACGCGTTTCAGGCGCGGGATCGGCGGGGACGCTCCCCACAGGCCGATGCGCGGGGAGGTCAGCACCACGGTGTCGCCCTGACGATAAAGCACGCCGCCATCGGGGGCTCGCACCGAAGCTTTCGCGCCAATGCCGGCAATGCGCAGTGTGATTGCGCTGCCGGGAATGTTCTCTGGAAGCGAAACAGAAACCCTGCCTGCGTCCACAGTGACCCTGGCCGCTTTTGCCGCGCGCACATAATCCGCGACCTCGGCCGTGGGAGCGCACCACAGCGTGTCCGCGCCGCCCGACCCCCAGCGGCTCTCGATGGTTTTGAGGCGCGTGCGCCAGCGTTCCTGGTTCGCGGAGTCGGGTGTTCGCTCGATTCCATGCGTGAAATCGATCATCAGGCTGTTGATCTCGGGACCCGCCTTGTCCGCGTTTGGAAAGTCGGCCATCGGCTGGCTCTTGTTCGATTCGTTGGACCACACACTCTCATCCAGGTAGGAACGCGTGAAATCCATCCACTTCACGTCCGGGCTGCAGACATCCCGCGGACTGCCACCGCCCACGCGCGTGGCAATGCCAATCCCGCATTCGGACATGGCATTCTCGAGATTGTAGCCGGTGTAACCATTGGCATAAACCGCGCCTGTGGGAACGCGGCCGCCGCGCAGATGCGCGGCGAAAATACTCTGGCTCCAATAGGCGTCCTCGCGCGCCTGCTGCGGATTCAATAACGCCGCTGGCCCGCTCCAATGATTGGCGCGGTGATCGAAACTGTGATTCATCACCCCCCAGCCCGTGTCGATCAATTGGTTGAGCTCGTCCCAATTGAGCGCGCTGTCGTTATTGCCTGTCGCGCCGACAATCACCGACACCGAGCCCACAAACGGCCGCGCGGTTCCGCCACGCACACCCGGAGGCGCGTCGGTGTAGTGGTATTGGGCCACGAACGGCACGGCAAAAGTTGGCACCCACTTGGGACCGTCATCGATCTCAATTGCGTAAGCCCAGGTCTTGTCATACTTGAGCGGGCAGACGGTGGCGGTTGGCATTGGATCGCCGGGCGCCGGGGTCCAGGTCCAGCTAAATTCCGCCGCGCCAAGCCCGACCGCGCAGACCAGGGCGGCCAGTGCGATTCCAGCACGCGTCCTGGAGTTCTTGCTTCCACGAAGGATCACACGGGTGTCGATAACCTTTGCCATTGGTCTGGTCAAACTATCGAATTCTCCGAACGCGTCAAACCGCATGATGACATCGCTTGCGGCTAAACCTGAAGCCACGACTCCATAATCCGGCGAACTCAGTTTTGCCTCTGCGCGAAGGTGGAATCCTTGCGGGGTGTTTATGAACATATCGACGTATCTTGATGCGTTGATTTTTAATTTGCCTTTACCGCCCGGTCCCGTTACATTTGCCCCCGTGGCCGCCTGCGGGGCTGCCACTTCCCACAAATGAGCGATCAAGAGCAAAGCATTGGTTCGAACGCAGTGAACGGGGCCTCCGCATTGGAGAAGGCCCTCAAGCAACGCATTGTGATCATGGACGGCGCCATGGGCACGATGATCCAGCAACTCAAACTCACGGAGCAGGATTTTCGCGGCACGCGCTTCGCAAACCATCCCAGCGATTTACAGGGGAACAACGATCTTCTGGTCCTCACGCGGCCTGATGCGATTGAAGGCATTCATCTCCAATACCTGGAGAGCGGCGCGGAAATCATCGAGACCAACACGTTCAATGCAAACGCCATCTCGATGTCCGATTATGGCCTTGAAAGCGCGGTTTATGAAATGAACGTGGCGGCGGCGCAGGTCGCACGCCGTGGGGTTGCGCGTCACCAGAAGAACCATCCCGGTCGGCTCGCGCTGGTCGCCGGGGCCATCGGGCCCACAAATCGCACGCTCTCGCTGGCAACGGATGTGAATCATCCGGCCCTGCGAACGCACACTTTTGACCAGTTCGTCACGGCCTACACGGAACAGATTCGCGGCCTGATGGATGGGGGTGTGGACCTGCTGTTGTGCGAAACGGCCTTCGACACGCTGGTGCTCAAGGCGGCCCTCTTCGCGATTCAGGATTATTTCGACACGCACAAGGTCCGTTTGCCGATCATGGTTTCGGCCACGATCACAGACAAGAGCGGACGGACGCTGTCCGGGCAGACGATCGAGGCGTTTTTGAATTCGGTTTCACACGTCGATTTGTTGAGTGTGGGGATCAATTGCGCCCTTGGTGCCCGCCAGATGCGCGCCTACGTGGAGGAGCTTTCCGACCTCGCCCCTTTTTATTTGAGTTGCTATCCCAACGCGGGATTGCCCAATGCCTTTGGCGGCTTCGACGAAACGCCGGACACCATGGCGGTGGACCTGCGGGATTTCGCCTCGAACGGCTGGCTCAACATCGTCGGCGGCTGCTGCGGAACGACCCCCGCGCACATCCGGGCAATTGCGGCTGCGGTGCGGGATTTGCCGCCGCGCGTTCCCTCCAAACCGGAACCCTGCGCGCGCCTGAGCGGCCTGGAGGCCCTGACGGTGCGGCCGAACAGCAATTTCATCAATGTGGGCGAGCGCGCCAATGTCGCCGGATCGCCCAAGTTCGCGAAGCTCATTCTCGCCGGACAGTTCGAGCAGGCGCTGGGCATCGCCCGCCAGCAGGTCGAAGGCGGCGCGCAAATCATCGACATCAACATGGACGAGGGAATGCTCGATTCCGAGAAATCGATGGTCCATTTCCTGAACCTGATTTCGTCCGAACCTGAAATCGCGCGCGTTCCCGTGATGGTGGACAGCTCAAAATGGTCGGTGATCGAGGCCGGGCTCAAGTGCATTCAAGGCAAGGCGGTGGTCAACTCTATCAGCTTGAAGGAGGGCGAGGCCGCCTTTATCGAACGGGCCAGACGCATCCGGCGCTACGGCGCGGCGGTGGTCGTGATGGCCTTTGACGAACAGGGACAGGCCGACACCCTGGCGCGAAAGAAGGAAATCTGCGGACGCGCCTGGCGCATTCTCACGCAGCAGGCCGGATTCCCGCCGCAGGATATTATTTTCGATCCGAACATTTTGACGGTCGCCACCGGCATCGAGGAGCACAACAACTACGCGGTGGATTTCATCGAGGCCACGCGCTGGATCAAGGCCAACCTTCCCGGCAGCCTCGTCAGCGGCGGCGTCAGCAACGTCTCCTTCTCCTTCCGCGGAAACAATGTGGTGCGCGAGGCCATGCACTCCGCGTTTCTCTATCATGCCATTCGCGCGGGCATGGACATGGGCATCGTCAATCCGGGCCAGTTGGGCATTTACGAGGAAATTCCAAAAGACCTGCTCGAACTGGTCGAGGATGTCCTGCTCAACCGCCGTCCCGACGCCACGGAGCGTCTCGTGAAATTCGCCGATTCGGTGAAAAAAACGGATGCGGTGCAGGAGGAACAAGAAAAGGATCTTTGGCGCCAGGGAACTGTCGAGGAGCGTCTCGCCCATGCCCTGATCAAGGGTATTGTCGATCATGTGGACGCGGACACCGCGGAAGCCCTCGCGAAGTATGGCAGGCCGATCGCGGTCATCGAAGGCCCGCTCATGCGCGGCATGGGCATCGTGGGGGACCTCTTTGGCAGCGGGAAAATGTTTTTGCCCCAGGTCGTCAAAAGCGCCCGGGTGATGAAAAAAGCCGTGGCCTACCTCCTGCCATTTCTTGAGGCCGAAAAGACCAAAAACGGCGGACGCTCCAATCAGGGCAGGGTGCTGCTCGCCACGGTGAAGGGGGATGTCCACGACATCGGCAAGAACATCGTCGGCGTGGTTCTCGGCTGCAATAATTACGAAGTGATCGACCTGGGCGTGATGACCCCCTGCGATAAAATCCTGAAAACCGCCCGTGAAATCAATGCCGACATCATCGGCCTGAGCGGTTTGATCACCCCGTCGCTGGACGAAATGGTTCATGTGGCGCGGGAGATGGAGCGCCAGGGTTTCACCATTCCCCTGCTCATCGGCGGCGCGACCACGAGCCGGGCGCACACCGCCGTAAAAATCGCACCGGTTTATCATCAGCCCGTGGTCCATGTGTTGGACGCCTCGAAGGCGGCCAGCGTCGTCAGCCGCCTGCTCAGCGCGGACCAGAAGGCCCAATTCGTAAGCGAGGGCGAGGCCCAGCACGCGCGCCTGCGCACCGAACACGCCGCACAGGCCCTGCGCCGCCCGCTCCTGAGCCTCCAAACCGCCCGCAACCGCCGCACGCCAATCGATTGGAGCGCCTCGGATCGGCCCGTGCCCGCATTTACCGGTCCGCGCGTGATCGATGACGTCCCGTTGGGGACCTTGATTCCGTTCATCGACTGGTCGCCGTTCTTTCACGCCTGGGAATTGCGCGGACGTTACCCCTCCATATTCGATGACCCGGCCTGCGGCTCGAAAGCGCGCGAACTTTTTGACGATGCCCAGAACCTGCTCGCCGATATCGTCCGCCACCGCTGGATTCACGCCAAGGCGGTTTACGGATTCTTTCCGGCCAGTTCCGTGGGGGACGATGTCGAACTCCACACCGATTCCAACGGTGGCAAGCCCCTGACCACGTTCCATTTCCTGCGTCAGCAAATGGAAAAGCCTCAGGACCAGTACAACCATTGCCTGGCGGATTACATCGCGCCCCGTTCGGCGGGTGGACCGTCCGATTACCTCGGCTTTTTCGCCCTGAGCGCCGGTTTCGGAGTCGATGCCCTCTGCAGGCGGTTCGAAGAGGCGCATGACGATTACAACAGCATTTTGACCAAGGCCCTGGCGGATCGTCTGGCGGAAGCCTTTGCCGAGTATCTGCATAAAAAAGCGCGGGAGGATTGGGGTTACGGGAAAACCGAGAATCTCTCGACCGACGAACTCATTCACGAAAAATACCGCGGCATCCGTCCCGCCGCAGGCTATCCCGCCTGTCCCGATCACACCGAGAAGCAGACTTTGTGGAAGCTCCTGGATGTGGAGCACGCCACAGGCATTCAACTCACGGAAAGCTGCGCCATGTGGCCCGCCAGTTCCGTGAGCGGCCTCTATTTCGCGCATCCCGAGGCCAAATATTTCGGCGTGGGCAAGATCGGTCGCGATCAGGTGTTGGATTATCAGGCCCGCAAAGGCATGGAGTTGGCTGTTGTGGAACGCTGGCTGGGCCCGAATCTCGATTACAATACGGACTAGTCTGGTGCCTGCACTAAGGAAACCCAGCCCTAAATATCGCCGACTAGGTCGCGAACGCGCACGCCGAGGGCCTTTGCAATTCTCACAAGCGAAGTCACCGAGCATTCCATATTGCCGCGTTCGACCTCGCCAATGAAGTTGTGGTGCAATTCGGCGGCCTCAGCCAGCTTCTCCTGGGTGAAGCCGGCTTGCTGGCGATAAATTCGGATTGTATCGCCAAGGATTTTACGATGTGGCTGTCGATGCACAGTGGTACAAAAACATGAAGCGCCTGTTCCATCCACCCAGTATAATGTGTAAATATCTCTTGCCCGGAAAAGATTCCAAAGATATTGTATTCATATAAGTGGGAGGGGGATCAGGTTTGTTTAAACGATTGTTTTGGCCGGAATTGGCGGGGTCCGGAGGAGATTGGTTCGCGTCCCAGCCTGGCTGAAATCACAGACCGTTTCGAAAGAACCTTGTTCGCTTATCATAAATCCTTCAGCGGAATACGGTCGCGCCCCAAGACCCAGTATAGTGTGTAATTTCTTCTTGTCCTCCAAAAACCCGCCCACTATATTGGCCGCATTGCATTGTTGGATTGAGTTGTGGCTTTATTCGCGTACGCATTTATCAGGGCGGCATGGGGATAAACGTGTGCCAACGTTTATAAGATGACATTTGGTTACACATACATAGAGCGGAATATTACCGGCCGTGTTGACAACAACCAGTTTGAACATTTCACATCCTTTATCGATTGTTGTAATGCGGCTCAGAAAATAATGGACGGCGCAGGCGACAATGGAATCGTGAAAATTCAAATCGTGCCCTGTGAATACGACGAGACTCGATGCACGCCGCTGGTTATGACCGTGCTTAAAACCATCGTTAGACCGCATTAACACTGACTTTAATCATGTCGCAAAGCGGCAGATCGTGGGATGCACCAGCCGCTCGAAATCCTTGTAGGAGAGCTTGATCAGTTCGGCGTGCGTTCCGGCGTTGAAAGCAATATCCGCGCCCTCCGACAGGCTCGGCGACACAAAGACCTCCATTTCGTAGAGATTGCCGAACGGCGGCATCGCCCCCGTCTCGCATCCCGGAAACAGATCCTTGAACTCCTTCTCGGTGGCAAACTTCGCTTCGGCGGCGCCTGTCGCTTCGCGTAAATCGTCCAGAATCACCTTTCGATTGGTGGGTAAAACAGCCATGGCCATGCTCCCATCCAGCTTCACCATCACGGTTTTGGCCAGTTCCCTCCCGGGCATCCGGGCCGCCTCCGCCGTTTCCTGCGAGGTATAGGCCGGCGAATGGATGATGCGGATGTATTTCACATTCTGGCTGTCTAGAAATGCTTTTAATTTGGAGACCGGCATAAATGACTCCTTATCGTTTCGGGGTTTCCTTTCTCAACATAAGCCTCCCGCCCCACAATGCAACGGACCGGCAGCAGTTCGTTCATCCAATGAAAAAATGCGAAAATGCAAAACCTTTTAAACGGGAATGTTGACGCCACGCCTCCTGATATGCACGTTTGTGCATATTATTACTTCAATTATGTTAAGGCATTTCAATAAAATGCAGACACCTGAATTCAAAAGCAATCTGGCCGCCGATGCGCGCGGCTCCAACCGGTCTTTGTTCACCCTTCTGGCCGGGCTCATCGCCCTGGCGGCAGTCACGGGTTCCGTTCGAGCGGGAACCGTTGTTGTGCCCAATGGATCGTTCGAATCCCCGGAAACGTCCTACGCGGATCCAGCCATGGACGCATGGCAGAAGGCCCCCGAACCCGCGTGGTATATGGGTGGCGGCGGGTTTCCGTGGGACCAGTTTCTCGGTCAGTTCCTGAATACCACCAACGGCAGCCCCACCCACATCGACAACATTGAGGGCAGGCAGGGGGCCTTTTTGTTTGCGCAGCCGGACGTTTCCATTTTTCAGGATTACAACTCGGTTTCGGGAACCAATTCCGTTCCAACGCACGAATTCAACGCGCGCTTTGAAGTCGGCAATGCCTACGCGCTAAAGGTCGGACTCATTGGCGGTGGCGGCGGAATGTCCAATGGTGTCCCGCTCCAGATCAGCCTTTATTATCGCGACGCCGGGAATAACAAAGTAACGGTTGCCGCAACGACGATCACAAACACTGCGGAGCTCTTTCCCAACAACACTCATTTTGTCGATTTTCAAGCCCGGACTCCCTTCGTTCGGACGGGCGACGCGTGGGCCGGTCAGAACATCGGCATTGAACTGGCCTCCACAGTGGGTTTCGATCTCAATGGCGGCTATTGGGACCTGGATAACGTCCGGTTGGAAACCGTGCCCGCTCCCGTCTTGACGGCCTGGGGCGTGACCAACGGCCAGTTTCGATTCACTCTCGAAAGCGAGCCCGGGCGATGGGAGATTCTGGCCTGCACCAATAGCGCGCTTCCGTCGGCCAATTGGACAAGCCTGGAAACGATCACCAATTTGACCGGCAGCGTCTCGTTCACCGACACGAACACAGCCGCTGGCAACCGGTTTTACCAGGCTCGGCAGGCTCCTTGAGTGTTGAGTGGAATCAGTGAAAGCACAGGAACGCAACGTGACACAAGCGCCATCCGCCGCGCACTGTGCCTTCACGCTCATTGAATTGCTCGTCGTCATTGCCATCCTCGCCATTCTCGCCTCCCTGTTGCTGCCCACCCTGGCAAGGTCCAGGGATTCAGGTCGGAAAGTCGCCTGCATTTCGAACCTCCGACAGATCGGCATCGCCATTCAAGGCTACGCCGGCGATAATGACGGCAAAATGCCCTACGGCCCCGTGGCGCCGCCCTTCTCGCATCCGGCCGATTTCTATCCTTCAACAGGCACGCCCACCAGCCTGCTTTCGCTGCGCAGCGGCGCGCCCGCAGGATTGGGTTTGCTTCTAAAAAAGCACCTGGCACAAACCCCCAGAGTGCTCTTCTGCCCCGGCGCCGATCAAAATGTGGATGTGAACGCCGAGCTCGCGAATATCGGCGCCAGCCAGGTGCAGTGCAGTTATTATTACCGCCACGGCGGTGTCACCCAGTTGTTTTACACACCCCCCGCCGAACCCGAGTCCATCCGCCTGGACAACCCCGGCAACAATCGCAACGGCAAGCCCATTCGCGCCCTGGCCATCGACTCGCAGTTTCTCTGTGCCCCCGCCGTGGCCGCCTACAACATCAAGCCCCGCACCCATCACAAGCAAAAATTTGCCAACGCCCTGTTTACCGATGGCCACGTTTCTTCCTTATCCAATCAGGACCGCCGGTTCACCATGGACCTGCAGAACAACGCCGACCTGTATGATGCCTTTAACCGCATCCTGCAGGTGCTTGAATCGGCCGACGAAAAATACTGACGGGGCCGTGACCGCGGCCTGATTCTTCTTCCTTTCGAATGAATCCGCGGGATTCGCGCCCTTCAAAGTCAACCCGCGCATTCCCCGCCAGACACGATTTCTCTTGCTACTCAAGGCCTGGCTGTGGCCAAAATGGGACTATTCTGATTCCGTCAAATTTGGATTCTTTACGTGGTGTGCCGCTGATCAGGGCCGAATGGCCGTCGGCGGCGGTTAATTTTATAAGGATGCCTCATGTTTTGGGATGAAAAAATAGAAACACTGGCTCGGCCGGAACTCGAGGCCCTGCAGTTGAAGCGATTACAGGGCACTGTGCGGCGCATGGCGCGTCACGTGCCGTTTTACCAAAAGAAGTTCGCCGAAGCGGGCGTGAAGCCCGGCCACATTCAGTCTCTGGCCGATGTCCGGCGACTGCCCTTCACCACCGGCGCGGACCTCCGGGACAGCTATCCCAATGGGCTGGTCATCGATCCCAAAAACCAGATCGTCCGTCTGCACACTTCCAGCGGAACCACCGGCAAGCCCAAGGCCCTCTTCTTCTCGCGCAAGGATATCGACCAGGCCGCCGAATTGGTCGCCCGCTGCCTCGTCATGTCCGGCATGACCTCCCAGGACGTGCTCCAGAACATGATGACCTACGGCTTGTTCACCGGCGCGCTGATGATGCAATACGGAGCCGAAAAGGTGGGCGCCATGGTCATTCCCTCCGGCGGGGGCAATTCCGAGAAACAATTGTTATTGATGCAGGATTTTGGCACCACGGCAATGCACGTGACGGCCAGTTATGCCCTCTATTACGCCGATTTTCTCCAGAAAAAGGGCATCGACGCTCGAAAGGACCTCAAATTGAAGCGCGCTTTCGTGGGTGCCGAGCCGTACACCGAAGAGACGCGCCGCAAGATCGAGGATGCCTACGGCGTGCTCGTCTTCAATTGCTACGGTCTGTCCGAAATGAACGGCCCGGGCGTCGGCTTCGAATGCACGGAGCGCCACGGTCTCCATATCTGGGAGGATAATTACCTGCTCGAAATCATCGATCCGGCCACAGGCGAAATCCTGCCCGATGGCGCCACGGGCGAAATGGTCCTTACTTCCCTGTGCCGCGAGGCCATGCCCATCCTGCGCTACCGCACCCGCGACATCACCTCCATCATTGCCGAACCCTGCGGTTGCGGACGCACCCACCGCCGCATCAACCGCATCATGGGTCGCTCGGACGACATGCTCATCGTGCGCGGCTCCAACGTCTATCCGCAGCAGATCGAGCGCGTCCTCATGAGTTTTCCCCAGGTCGGCCGCAACTGGCTCATCCGCCTGGAAGGCCTCGACGAAATGATCATCCAGGTCGAGTTTTCCGCAGAGAATTTCGACGGTCAGGTGGATCATCTGGTCAGCCTGCAAAATCACATCATTGAAAAACTGCGCGCCGAAATCATGGTCCGGCCCAGGGTCGAACTTGTCGCCCCGGGTTCCCTGCCCGTCAGTGAAGGCAAGGCCAAACGGGTCATCGACCAGCGCATTCTCTAGCCCGAATCACCATCAACCCCGATTAAATATTATGAGCGCGGCCAAACTCGTGGCGGTTTTCGCGGAAAATAAATGCGGCCGGTTGGCGGCCATGACCCAGGTCATCGCCGAGGCCGGCGTGAACATCCGCTGGGTGACCATTGCCAATTCAGACACCTTTGGCGTTACCAAGTTCCTCGTGGACCAGTGCGACAAGGCCTGCGAAACCCTGAAACAAAAAGGCTTCACCGTTTCGCTCATCGATGTCCTCGCCATCGAGGTGGCCGACACCCCGGGCGGTTTGCACCATGTCGCCGACGTTCTGGCCCGCAACAAAATCAACGTCGAGAATTCCTCCGGCTTCGTCTCCAACAAACGCGCCGTCCTCGTCATCGAAGTCAGGGACATCCCCGGCGCGCGCGTCGTCCTCCAGCAAAATAATCTCCACCTGCTCAGCCAGGAGGAAGTGCTCGGCTTGTAAACAAATCTCTTATCGGGTAACCTGCTGCATGAAATCGATCCTTTCCCTGGCCCTGACCCTTTCCCTGGCCGCCATCCTTGCCAACCTGGTGCCGACAACCCAGGCCGCCACTGCGACCACCAAAGCCAAAACAAGCAAAACGGCCAAAACAACCAAGGCTGCCGCGCCCGTCACTCGACCCGGCATTGCCAAGGATCCCTACGTGGGCGCGATCCTGGTCGATGCCATCGGCCGCCGTGTCCTGTTCGAGGATCACGCCGACGCCCAGGCCTATCCCGCCAGCGTTCTGAAACTCATGGACGTGCTCATCTTGATTGAAAAAATCGAGCAAAAGCAGCTTTCCCTCCAGGACCAGGTCGTCGTCAGCCCCAAAGCCTCCAAGACGGGCGGCTCCCAGGTCTGGCTCGCGGATAAGGAAGTCTTCACCGTGGACGAACTCCTCTACGCCTTGATGATCCAATCCGCAAACGACGCCGCCGTGGCTCTCGCTGAAAAAGCCGCCGGCAGCACCGAGGCCTTCGTGGCCTTGATGAACCAGCGCGCCCAGGCATTGGGAATGACCCACACCCTCTTTCAGTCCGTTCACGGCCTGCCCCCCAGTGTTGGTCAGCAGCCCGATGTCTCCACACCGCGCGATTTTGCCATTCTCTGCCTCGAATTGCTCCGGCATCCCGACGTCCTGCGCTACACCTCCACACTCACCCGCCCCTTCCGTCCCAACGCGGGAGATAAAACCGTCGTCATGCGCAACCACAACCACCTTCTGACCGAAGTCACCGGATGCGATGGATTCAAGACCGGCTACTTCACCAAGGCGGGTTACTCCATCGCCGCCACCGCCGCGCGCCCCGGCCAGCGGGTCATCGCCATCGTCATGGGCAGCGGAGATCGCAAAGTGCGTGACGCCAAAGCCGCGGCGTTGCTGTCCAAGGGATTTGCCATGACCCAGCCCGCGCAAATCGCCCCCATGATCCCCGTGCCCGTCCCGATTCAGCCGCTGCCTCCCAAAAAATAACCGTCGCGCCCGGATTCGCTACTGCGCCAACTCTCCGGAGTGCCGTCATAAAACCGAGCCGCTCAACGCGCCCTGACATTTTGGCGGTTTTTATTTGCAATGGGTTCCGCGATTCATTAAATAACGGGTAACAATGCGGGGCGTTCCCCTCATTGCCTCACTTGTGCCAATGTAGCTCAGGGGTAGAGCAACGCTTTCGTAAAGCGTGGGTCGGGGGTTCAATTCCCTCCATTGGCTCCATCTTTCACCGTTTCCAAACCCCTTTGTTGAATGGGTTTCCATCAACCTTCCTGGCCAATTGGGGGGGCCTTGATTCCCGGCAGCTGGTTAAACCAACAAATCACAGGAACGCGCTTACTCCATGCCTCTACGGTCATTTATTGCATTCCACAGCGGATTTCCCCCTGCTTATCCATGTTAAATTGTTCCCCTTCTACTTCTGCCGTTGTCCATTATCCATTGCCTCCCTCATCCATCCTATCTATCCATCTGCAATTTTCCGACAAGCACCGGACGCGGATCCTTCGAGTTGGCGTCCAGGACGGCAAGGCTCCTGGTGAACTCCACTTTAAGGCCGTCGCCATCGAAGCGGCAGGTCACGCGTTCGTAATGCGCGGTTTCGTAGAACCGCCAGAGCATCACCAGGGTGTGATCATCGCTCCACGCCGCGCTGGCCGCGACCTTGATTTCTTTTCGAGGATCGGTGGTGACAAGGAACAACTCTTTGATGGGCAAATCCACCCGGCCTTCCAGCCAGCGTCCAAATCCGCACGCCACATGGTGTTCGCCACGATCGTCCTGCAGGGTGAAGACGCATTCCCTGCCCCGGAACCGCACCGAGACGTTTTTGACGGCGAGGCTGTTATCCGCAATCGCAAAGGTCTTGCGGTTGACCCGCGCGGCAACCGGCGATGTTGGTAGCCCAGCCGGAAACGGCAGCATCAACGAGGTCTGTTTGCGCTTCAACGCCGCCAGGGCCTTGCCGTCGTTGGTCAGGCCCACACCCTGAATGGCAGGCAAAAGGTGCTTCCACACCAGGTTCAGAATCCCCTGCAAATCGTTCGTTTCCGAGGTCATGGCGATGACTGCGTCCTCCTTGGGCAGGACGATGCAGAATTGCCCATACGCGCCATCGCCCCGGAAGGCGTCGTGGCGGCAGCGCCAGAATTGGTAGCAGTAGCCCTGGGCCCACTCGCTATTCTCCCGCGCCGATGTGTCCCCGGGCGCCGAATTCTCAATCTGCTTGCTGGTGGCCGCATCAACCCAGCTTTCCGGCAGGATTTGTTTGCCATTCCAGATTCCTTTTTGAAGGTAGAGCTGACCCAGTTTGGCGATGTCCTCCGTTCGGACCCGCAGGCCCCACGCGCCGTTATTGATCCCCGCCGGGTTGACTTCCCAATCGGCGCCTTCGATCCCCAACGGCCAGAATAACCGGGGCGTCAGGAAATCCAAAACCGTTTGCCCGGTGACCTTCTGAACGATCGCCGATAACAGGAAGGTGGCTCCGTTATTGTAAACGAAATGGGTTCCCGGAGGGTAAACCACCGGTTGGGCCAGCACGGCTTTGACCCAATTCCTGGAATCAATGGAAACATGGGCGTTGAGCAGGGCGCATTCTGCATGGCCTGAGCCCATCATCAGGAGATCCTTCACGCGCATGGCCGCCAGATTGGGGCTGACCACCGCCGGAACATCGTCCGGGAAAAACGAAATGACCTTGTCATCGAGCCGCAACCGTCCCTCCGCCACAGCCAGGCCGACCGCTGTGGAAGTAAAGCTTTTGCTCAGCGAATAAAGCGTGTGCTTGCTTTCAGGCGAGTAGGGCGCCCACCAACCCCCCGCCACCACGTTTCCATGGCGCACAACCATGTAGCTGTGCAGATTTACTTTGGCGGACTCGGCCGCATTGACGAAATCCAGAATCCCGCCCGATGCCACGCCCTGAGCCTCGGGTTCGCTCCGGCGCAATGGCTTGGAACGATCGAGCGCAGCCCAGGCGTTGGCGGGTATTAACCCGGCGGCGCCGAAAGCGGCGGTTCCCAGCCCGATGCGTTGAATGAAAAGGCGGCGATTCATGTTCATGTTGACGATCTGGTAAAGTGTTGGTTTGAGATATTGATATTTCCTGGAATGTTGTCGAGGCCTTTCCAATCGATGGAATGTCCAAAATCCCGGTAAATCAAGGATCTCCGATTGGACCGCGGATTGCGGATTGCCACGCTCGAATAAATTCGGCAGGATTTTTCCCATGAAAAGCATCGCCGTTTTAGCCATCGCCCTGGCGTACTCTGCCTTGGGTCTGGCAGACGACACCATTCCATCCGGCGCGGGCAACGGGCGTCCGATGCCCTTGGAGCTCTCGGGCGTCATCGTCACCCCGCATGTCCGCGCGTCGAGTTTGCAATACGAGAACGCCCCATCCACCGAAATGGGCGCGCGCGTGGAACTGTTTTTGCGCAATACCGCCCCGGCCGATTCTGGAACCAATGGCGTCGCAACCTTCAACGCGGTGCTTTTCGACGGTCGCGAACCGCAGCGGATGATTCTGGAGGGTGACTGGGCCTGGCACGACACACCCAACTCCTGGCCGGAGGAGGAGTTGAACCTCCCTCCCGGCGCCCTCACGGTGTGGTCGTTCAACACCAAATCCTCCCAATGGGGCGTGGGGCGGCAATTCCCGCTGACGATCACGGACTGGCAGCGGCTGGGTCGTGCGGAAATGCCGGTCAGCATGGCCCCGCAAGGCGTCTGGCTCTCCTCGGTCGTCTTTACCAGTTCGGACCAAAACAGCCTGCCGGACACCGTCTTATGTCATGTGAGCAACCAGTCCGCCATACCCGTAAGCCTGGTCAGTGGTCGCCTTTACTGGCCCAAAACCAACACCCAAAGCCACGTTTTATGGCCGCAGCCGCCCTTTTCTCAAATCAGCACCTGGCCGGCCAATGGTGTGATTCCTGCTGGTGAAAAGGGGATCATTCGTGTGAAAACCGGGCGTCTGCCGTTGACCCCTGCCGCACTGCAAATCACGATGGCCGATCCGCGGGGCCGCCGCTTCACACTTTGGAGCAGCCTGCGAATCAAGCGGGAGAGCTTTGATATTGGCGGGGGATGGGTGCAAAACGCGCCCGCAGGGGTGAATCCCCTGGCGCATGAGCCTTTTTTGAAGTTGCTCAAACGCATGCATGTGAACACAGCCAACATAACCACCGTGCCCGGTTATACGGACCAGACCGGCCCGGAGGGTCTCTATGCGCGCTACCCCCTCAAACGGTTTGGGAAGCTCGATCCTGGCTCTGCGTTCGAGAAGGACGCCCAACTGCCTTTCGTTCACGCCGTCGAATTCCTGGGCGAGCCCCAATCCGCCCACACCGGAGCTCCGCAATATCCCCAGACTGTGTTTCAATCCCTCGAACCCTATGCCAAAACGCGGTTCACCACCACCATCACCTTGAGCGACGAATCGGCCTGGCGCTACTATGCCGGGCTCTCGGACTATCCGAATTTCGACGCCTACCGCGTTTGCGCCCCCTCTGCGGACGAGTTGCGTTCCTACCGGCGCTGGCCTGACAAAACGATCGAATGGGGCGCGCCGCTGGAAACCCTGGGCGACCTGACCCGCTGCCTGCGCGAGTTGAGCCGCCCCGCTCCCATCGCCGCCTGGTCCCAAGGTCCGAACACCGATTGGGAGGTGATTGGCGGACGCAAACGCGCCACCCCCACACCGGACGAAATTCGGATGCAGGCCTACCACACCCTCTCCAGCCGCATCACCTCTCTTTACTGGTTCAATTTAAGTCTTCCGGCGCTCGCCAAATACCGGGATACCATCGACGAAATCACGCGCATCGGGCGCGAAATCCGCATGCTGGACGATTTTTACATCGATGGCGACGCGGCGTCCTATCAGCAAATCCGCAAGGACGGCCGACCGGACTGGGATCTGGCCTCGATTGTCGCGCCGCAGGGCGCGCTGCTCTTTGCGCTGGATTTGGATTACGAGCCGAACGTGTCCCAAAAGGTCTTTGAGTTCCATCGGCGCAACGCCACATTTCGCTTCGATCTGCCCTCCTGGTTGAATGCCGTGGATGTCTTCCGCGTCGATTCCGAGGGCGTTTACGATGTGGAGCACAAGGTTGCCGGACGGACGGTCGAAATTACCGACAAGCAAAGCCGCGTGGCGATATACCTGGCCGCGCCTGATGCCGGACTCCGAAGCCGGGTGGAGCAAAAACGGGCCGCGCTGGTTGCTGAAGAGGCGGCGCTGGATTTCGATCCCGCCACCCGCGGGCGCGATTTCGATCAGCTCATTGCCCCTCTGTCGCGCAAATGAATTGTGGAAAACCACAGCGTCTTATTTGAATTTTATTTATCGTTTTAAGGAAAGAAATGCGAGTCATTCAATCAATTCTCAGTTCCATTGCCTGTGCCACCACCTTGCTGGTCGGCTCCCAGACAGCCAGCGCCCAGACCCCCATGAACGGCCTGTTGCGGGAGGTCTATGAGGGCATCGATGGCGGCACGTTGGCCGATCTGACCAACAATCCCGCCTTTCCAAATTCCCCCTCCAGCCAGAACGTGGTCTCCGACTATTTCGAGGCGCCGGCCAATATCGCGGAAGCCTACGGACAGCGCATGCGCGCCCTGATCATCCCGCCCACCACCGGCAATTATGTTTTCTGGATTTCGAGCGACGACGCCTCCGGTCTGTATTTGGGCACGGACGCCACCCCGGCCACCCGAAGCGCAATCGCCTGGGTTAATGGCTGGACGCCATCGCGCTCCTGGTTTGTCGAGGCCAACCAGCAATCCGCACCTGTGACGCTCACAGCCGGAAAGAAGTATTATATCGAGGCCCTGATGAAGGAGGGCGGCGGCGATGATTACCTGGCGGTGCGCTGGCAATTGCCTGATGGCACCATGGAAGAACCCATTCCCGCCTCCAGGCTTCTGGTGTATGGCCTTGGCGCACCCCAGATCACGACCCAACCCCAGGACGTCAAGGTCGCGGAAGGGGGGCTGGCCAGTTTCAGTCTCCAGGTCAGCCAGGGCTTTGCCGCCGTTTATCAATGGAGCACGAATGGCACAATCTTTCCCGGAGCCACCAACAGCACCCTGACCTTTGGACCGGTCACCATGGCGGACAATGGCCGCCGATTCAGTTGTGTTGTCTCCAACGCCCAGGGTTTTACCAACAGCAGTGAAGCGGTGCTTTCCGTGTTGCCGGATGCCACTCCGCCGGCCATCAGCGCTATTTCCATCCCGGGCGGAAGCACCACGGTCACCGTGGTGTTCACCGAACCGGTCGATCCCGTCACCGCTCTGGATGCTTCGCATTATGTCCTGGATAATGGGGCCGGCGTGGTAAGCGCCCAATTCGCCGGCGACACCTCTTCGGTGGTTCTCCAGACCACGCCCATCGCGAGCGGCCTTCTTTATACCCTGACCGTCAGCGGAATCCGCGACCGCGCGTCCTCGCCCAACACCATTGCCGCCGGATCCAAAGCGACCTTTCAACAATCCGTCGTCCCGCTGCCCATCAGTCTGGTCACCCGGAACTCGGAACCGTTGGGGCCCTCCAATCGCCGCTGGGGCGTGGTCGTTTCAGAGATCATGTATCATCCCGCCGCGCGCGCCGATGCCCGCAACCTCGAATACATCGAAATCTTCAACACCTTCGATTGGAGCGAGGACATCGGCGGCTGGCAGATCACGGGCGACATCAATTACACCTTCCCCACAAACACCATCCTCGCCAAACGCGCGTTCCTCGTCGTGGCGCCGGTTCCAGCCGACATCAAGGCCGTTTATGGCATCGCCAATGTGCTGGGCGGATTCACCAACAACCTCTCCAACGCGTCGGGCAAGGTCCGCCTGGTAAAACCCAATGGCGATCTCATTTACGATGCCTCATACACCAGCCAGCCGCCGTTCCCGGCCTCGGCGGATGGGGCGGGGCACTCTCTTGTCCTGGCCCGGCCCAGCTACGGTGAGGGCAATCCCATGGCCTGGGCGGCCAGTGAGAATGTCGGTGGTTCGCCGGGAGTAGCCGATCCTGCCGCCGATCCCATTTATCGCACGGTGCTCATCAACGAATTTCTCGCCCATACCACCGCCAGCCAGACCGATTTCATCGAGCTTTATAATTATTCCACCCAGGCGGTGGATATTGCCGGCTGTGTCCTGACCGATAATCCGGCCACGAATAAATGCGTCCTTCCTGCGGGAACGGTGATTCCCGCCCTGGGCTTTCTTACCTTCAGCGAAGCGCAGTTGGGTTTTGGCCTCAGTTCCTCCGGCGAGACCATATACTTTATCAACCCGACCGGAACGCGGGTTCTGCAGGCCGAACGGTTCGGGCCGCAGGCGCTGGGGATTTCCATGGGACGGCAACCCGACGGTGCGCCGGAGTTTCGCGCCCTGGCCGCCCCGACGCCCGGAAGTAATAATGCCGACCGCCTGTTCCAGCCCATCGTGATCAATGAGATCATGTATAAGCCCGTGACGCAGGACGACAACGACCAGTATGTGGAGCTTTACAACCAGGGCCAGACCGCAGTCGATTTGAGCGGTTGGACCTTTGCGGATGGCCTCAAATACACCTTCCCGGCCGGCAGCGCGATCCCTGCGGGCGGATATTTCGTGGTCTGCCGCAACGTCACCCATTTCCTGACCAACTACCCCAACCTTACCCCGGCGATCACCTTTGGCGATTTTCAGGGTTCCCTGGCCAAAGGCCGCCACATTGCCCTGGCGCGTCCGGAACCGGTTCTTTCCACCAACGCCAGCGCGGTGGTCACCACCAACTGGATCGATGTCGTGGTGGACGAAGTCAATTTCGAAAAAGGCGGGGCCTGGCCGGAGTGGGCCAATGGCGGCGGAAGCAGCCTCGAATTGATCGACCCGCGCGCCGATCGCCAGCGCGGCGTAAATTGGGCCGCGAGCGATGAAACAGCCAAAAGCGCCTGGACCACCGTGGAATGGACCGGCGTGCTCGATCTCGGTGTCAATGCCTACGGTCCCCAGCTTCAGGTTCTTCTTCAGGATGCCGGGGAATGCCTCGTGGACGATGTCGAGGTCCTCAAACAGGGCGTCAATCTGGTTGCCAATCCCTCGTTCACTTCCGGCATGGCAGGCTGGGTTGCCCAGGGCAACCATGGCGCCACAACATGGCAACCCACCGGCGGCGTCAACAACAGCGGATGCCTGCATGTTCGCGCCGAAGGTCGCGGCGATCCCGGCGCCAACCGCATCCGGGTCGCCCTTCAGACCGGACTCAATCCCGGCGACACCGCCACCCTCCGCGCCAAAGTGCGCTGGCTCAAAGGCTGGCCCGAGGTGCTGCTGCGTTTGCGTGGCAACTGGCTCGAAGCCTCCGGCAGTCTCGTGGTTCCCCCCAATCCCGGAACCCCCGGAGCGCGCAACTCCTGCGCCGCGCCCAATTCCGGCCCCGCCATTTTCGATGTCTCCCACAGCCCCGTGCTGCCCACTCTCGGCCAGAACGTCACCGTCCGGGCCCGCGTGTCCGACCCCGATGGGCTGGCCAGCCTGGTCCTCAAATACCGTGTGGACCCCGCCACCAATTACACCATCGTGAATATGGCTTACAACGGGGCGGGCTATTACAGCGCCGTCATTCCTGTGCAATCCAGCACCCTGCTCGACGCCTTTTACATCCAGGCCACCGATGCCGCCGCCACACCGCTCCAATCCGTCTTCCCCGCCGGAGCTCCCGCGCGTGAGTGCCTCGTGCGCTTCGCGGAACCCAAGCCCATCGGTAACTTGGGCAATTACCATTTGTGGCTGACCCAAAAAGCCGTTCAACTCTGGACCAACCGTGAAAAACTCAATAACGCGCCCATCGACGCCACCTTTGTCTATGGCGACAGCCGCGTGATTTATAATGTCGGCTCCCTCTACGGCGGCAGCCCCTTCATTTCCCCAGGTTATTCCGGTCCGATTGGCGGCGCCTGTGGTTACGTCTTTGAATTCCCCGAGGATAATCCCTGCCTGAACACGACCGGGTTTACCCTCGATTGGCCAAAATTCGAAGTCGATGTCTCCGGACAGCTCGAGCACATCGCCTTCTGGCTGGCGGAGCAATTGGGTACCCACGGGTGTTACCGCCGCTACATCAATCTTTTCGTCAATGGCAACCGCCGCGGCACGATCTACGAGGACTGCCTCCAACCCGGCGGCGATGTGATCGACGAAGTCGCTCCCAAGGATAATAACGGGGACCTCTATAAATTGGACGATGGTTTCGAGTTCGACGATGCGGGCAGCGGATTCGCCCGCGACAACGGGGACACCGCGGCCACCATGGAAAACTTCACCACCACCGGCGGTGTCAAAAAAACCGCCCGCTATCGGTGGCACTGGAAAAAACGGGCCGTGAACAGTTCGGCCAACGATTACCAAAGCGTTTTCAATCTGGTGGATGCTGCCAACACCGTCGATTACAACGCGTTCGTTCGCAACTTCGATTCCCTGGTGGATGTCAACCAGTGGATGCGCGTCTTCGCCGTCGAACATATCATGGTCAACTGGGACAGCTACGGTTTCCGCCGGGGCAAGAACATGTACACCTACAAGCCGACCGCCGGTAAATGGATCATGCTCCCCTGGGATATCGACTTCCTGTTGCAGGATCCCAACCAGGATGTTTTCGATGTCAGCGATCCCGTCATGACCCGCATTTATTCCACACCGTCCTTCCGCCGGATTTATTTGCAGGCCATACAGGATGCCGCCACCGGCCCCATGCTGCCTAAAACCGTGGGCACCATTCTCGACGGCACTTACGCGGGCCTTCTGGCCAACGGCATCGCCGTCGGCGATACCACGGATGCCAAAACCCGGCTCGAACAGCGTCGGCAATACCTGCTGACGGTCCTGAACAACAACCTGGTCGGGTTCAGACTCTCGATCAACAACGGTCAGAACTTTTCCACCAATGCCGGTTTGGTCACCATCACAGGCCTGGCCCCCCTGGACGTTCGACAGATCACGATCAATGGAGTGGCCTATCCACTGACCTGGACCACGGCAACCGCCTGGTCGGCGCGCGTCGCCTTGCAGGCGGGGGCCAACCCCCTGGTGGTCCGTGGTTACGATCGTTCCGGCGCTCTCTTCACAGGCGCCACGGCCAGCCTCACAATCAATTACACCGGCGTCGCGGATTTGCCGCAGGATAACCTGGTCATCAACGAAATCATGTATCACCCGGTGATCACGGGCGCGGAATATGTGGAGCTCTATAATCGTTCCACCACCACCACCTTCGACCTTTCGCGCTGGCGGTTTGACGGCCTGGGCTTCACCTTCCCGGACGGCCTGCTGATCGAGCCGGGCCGGTATCTGGTTTTGGCGCAGGACGCGGTGCAATTCGCATCGGCCTATGGCGCGTCCATCCCGGTGGCCGCCGGTTACACGGGCCAGTTGAGCCACGGCGGCGAGCATCTGCGCCTGGTGATTCCCGGTGCCGACCCCTCTTCGGATTTTGTCGTCGATGAGGTCGAATACCACGACTCGGCCCCCTGGCCGGTGGTCGCCGATGGTCAGGGACCTTCGCTTCAATTGATCGATCCCGCCCGGGACCGGTCGCGCGTTGGAAATTGGGCCTGCACCGCCACCAATGCCGCAGTCAGGTTCACCCCCGGCGTGGTCAACTCCGTGCGCGCCTCCCTGCCTGCATTCCCTCCGGTGTGGATCAATGAAGTTCAGCCCGAGAATGTGGCTGGGCCTGTGGACGCCGCGGGCCACCGCGAACCATGGATTGAGCTATACAACCCCGGCACAAATGCGGTCAGCCTTGCCGGCCTGTACTTGGGCACCAATTTCTCCAACCCCGGCCAATGGTCGTTTCCAGCCGGGACGACGATGGGTGGAAACACCTTCTTGCTCGTCTGGGCCGACGGCAATACCCAGGAAACCACCGCAAACGAAATCCATGCCGGTTTCCGAATCGCTCCCGCAGCCGGAACTGTCGTTCTATCCCAGTTCACTAGCCAGCAGCAACCCGTGATTTGCGATTACCTCAATTATCGCACCGTCGGCGCCGGCCGTTCCTATGGCGACTATCCCGACGGTCAGCCCTTCAGCCACCAGGGGTTCCAATTTCCAACCCCGGGGGCGACGAACAATCCGGCCTTCCAGCCCATCCAGGTGTTCATCAACGAATGGATGGCCTCCAATACCCGCACCCTGGCCGATCCCGCGAACAATCCGTTAACCAGTAATCCCTACGACGATTGGTTCGAGCTCTACAATGCCGGGTCTGAAATCGTGGATCTCGGCGGCTATACGTTGACCGATACCCCCACCAACACCACCCAGTTCGTCATCCCTACGGGCACCACGATCGCGGCCGGGGATTTCCTGCTGGTCTGGGCCGATAACGACGCGAATCAAAATAGCCCCACCAATCGGGCGATCCACACAAACTTCAAGCTCAGCCAGTCGGGCGAATCCATTGGGCTGTTCGATCCGAACGGCGGCCTGGTGGACATGGTCGTCTTCGAGCCGCAAACAAACGATGTCAGCCAGGGCCGTTGGCCCGATGGCGCCGCCGAACCATTCTTCTTCATGGAGAATCCCACACCCGACGCGCCCAACCGCGTTTCGTCGAGCAATCGTCCTCCCGTCCTCACGGTCCTCTCGAACGCCGTCGTCAACGAACTTGAATCTCTCAAATTCACGGCCACGGCATCCGATCTGGACACCAACCAGACCCTGACCTTCAGCTTGGGCAGCGCGCCTGTAGGAGCGATGATCGACCCGGTCACCGGTGTTTTTTCCTGGACCCCTTCGGAACTCCAGGGGCCGGGCGTTTATTCGATCAGCGTTCGGGCGACCGATGATGGCGCTCCGCCGTTGACCGCTCAAAAGCGCGTTACCGTCACGGTCAACGAGGTCAACACTCCGCCGGTGCTCCCCTCCATTGTCGATCAAACCATCAGCGAAGGTCAGACCCTGAGCCTGAACCTCGCGGCCACGGACGCCGACCGGCCCGCGCAAACGCTCACGTACTCATTGGACGCCAAACCGCCGGGCGCTTCCCTGGACGCCGTGACCGGGGCCTTTTCGTGGACCCCTTCAGAGATTCAAGGACCGGGCGCCTACGACATCACCGTGCGCGTCACCGACAATGGCGCCCCCGCGATGAGCGATGTTCGCACCTTTCATGTCATCGTGAATGAGGTGAACACCGCGCCGCGCATCCAGCCCTCGGCCGATTTGAGTGTCATGGAAGGGGAAACCCTTTCCTTCCAGGTCGTCGTCACCGATGACGACCTCCCGGCCCAGGGGCTCACGTTCGGTCTGGATGCTGGCGCGCCTGCCGCGATGCGGATCGATTCCTCCACCGGTCTTCTGACCTGGACTCCCGCCGCCAGCGATATTCCCTCCACAAATACCATCACCGTGCGTGTAGCTGACAACGGCCAGCCTCCGCTCAGCGCCAGCCAGGTCTTCCGTGTCATCGCCAGCAAATTGAATCACGCGCCCGTGCTCGCTCCCATTGCCGACCAATACATGGACGAAATCACCATCCTGCGCCTGGTGGTGTCGGCGACCGATGCCGATCCCGGTCAGACGCTCGCCTACAGCCTCGATGGTGGCTCGCCCGCCGGAATGGCCATCGATCCCGTCACCGGAGTTCTGCGCTGGATACCCAATGAAATCCAGGGTCCATACACCAACACCGTAACCGTTCGTGTGGCCGACAATGGCCTGCCTCCCCGCAGTGACGCGCGCACCTTTCTGGTCGTGGTTCGCGAGGTCAACACCGCGCCCGTTCTCGATTCCATTCCCGACCAAAGCCTGTCGCGCGGCCAGGCCCTCAACCTTGATGTCACCGCCTCGGACGCGGATGTTCCGGCCAACAAGCTCCAATATGAGTTGGTGTCCGGCGCCCCTGCAGGCATGACCCTCGATGCCACCACGGGCGCGCTTCACTGGACGCCCGCCCCCGATCAAATCCCGGGCACCAACACAATCCTGGTGCGCGTCACCGACAACGGCTCTCCGGCTCTGTCCGACCAGCGGGCATTCACGGTCATTGTTAACGACCTTCCCGCCTGGACTTACTTCACCTACACAGGCACGGGCAGCAGTTCCGTATTGTATATCTATCTGACCGCCCCCGGTGAACTCTACCTTGACGACCTCCAAATCGTCAGCGGGAGCGAGGCCGGAGTGGGAGCCAACCTTCTGGTCAACGGCGATTTCGAATCCGACTTGACCGGGCCATGGACCGTCTCGCCCAATCTCATCGATTCATCCATCGTCACCAACGTGGCTCACTCGGGTCATTCGAGCCTGCATGTGGTCGATTCCGTCGGCGGAACCACCAGAGGCTCCTCCATCTTTCAAACCATGGTCCCCGGATTAACGACCGGCGCGCCCTACACCTTGAGCTTCTGGTGCCTCCCTGGGACCAACGCCGCCAGTCTCGTCCTGCGCCTTTCTGGCTTCGGCATTAACTTCGATCAAAGCATTGTCCCTGTTGCGGGCACAAACCAGCCGCCGGTCATCAGCGATTACAGCGGCCTACAGGAGATCGTTCGCGGTGAACCGTTGGAATACCCCATCGTCGCCACCGATCCCGATCCCGGCCAAATCCTCCGCTTCAGCCTCGCTCCGGGCGCTCCGGCGGGAGCAGTCGTCGATCCCGTCAGCGGCATCTTTACATGGACACCGCCAGTCTCGCTGCCTGCGGGGCTTTATCCGGCCGTAATCCGCGTAATCGACAATGGCCTGCCGGTTCGCAGCGCCACTACGACCCTGAGTTTCCTCATCGTCGATCCGCCCGTCGAATTGCGCATTTTGAGCATTGCCGCCCGTCCCGGACAAAACGTCGCCCTGAGCTGGGCCTCCCAGGCAGGTGGCCGATACCAGGTGCAGGCTGCCGATCAGCTCACGCCGGGCGCCTGGACCGATCTGGGCTCCGTCGTTACGGCCACCAATGCCAGCGCGGCCTGCACGGACCTGCCGCCTGCGGGACAGGCCCGGTTCTACCGCGTGACGCGCCTGCCTTGATCGTTGGTCCAAATCCATTCAGCGCATTGAAGTTTGGGTGTCCCGCTCTCCCATGGCATGGGGCGCGGGACGCGATTGGCGTGGATCGCAGTGCGTTTTTTCACTTATTTCCCGCCGCGGCTCTTGCGCTTTCCATTAAATTTGGCAATTCTATTTGCGTAACGGTTTCATGACGGGTTGCATTCATCCCTCCCTGTCATGCCACAAATGACCATTGTGCATCTAACTCCGGGCGCTGGAGCCATGTACTGCGGCGGTTGCTTTCGCGACAACGCCCTGGTGGCCGCCTTGCGCCGCGCGGGTCATGATACGCTCATGGTGCCCCTTTATCTGCCCCTCAACCTCGAGGAGCCGGATCAAAGCGCCGGCACACCCGTGTTTTTCAGCGGCATCAACGTCTTTCTTGAGCAGAAATATCCCTTTTTCCGCAATGCTCCCAAATGGCTGCGCCGCTGGTTTGCCGCGCCGGGCCTGCTCCGCGGCGTTGGCAGACGCGCCGTCAAAATCCGCCCCGAGGATACCGGCGATCTGACCCTCTCCATGCTCCGAGGCGAAGAGGGCCGCCAGGCCCGCGAGATCGAGGAATTGATCCTTTGGCTCAAAACCCAGCCCGATATTGGCGTGATTTGCCTCTCCAACGCCCTGTTGATTGGGATGGCCCGCCGGCTGAAAAAGGAACTCAAGGTTCCCGTCGTTTGCACGCTCCAGGGCGAGGACAGCTTCCTCGACGCGCTGCCCGATGCCCAGCGTCGCGGCGCCTATGACCTGTTGACCGATCGGGCGCGCGATATCGATTTGTTCATCGCCCCAAGCCGGTATTTCGCTGAGTTGATGAAGAAACGCCTCAACCTGCCTGATCGTCAGGTCAAGGTCGTGTTCAATGGCATTAACCTCGCGGGCTTTGGTCCCGCCAAGGAGCCGCCCACACCTCCCGCCATCGGATTTTTTGCCCGCATGTGCCCCGAAAAGGGCCTGGATTTTCTCGTGGAAGCCTTTCTGGTCCTCAAGATGAGGAACAGCCTGCCTGACCTGCGTTTGCTCGTTGGCGGGAGTCTGGGGCCTTCGGACCAGCCTTTTGTCGATTCCGTCCAAATGCGTCTGCGTCGCGCCACCGCCATGCAGGATACCCGCTTTTTTCCCAATCCGGATCGCGCCGCCAAACAGGACTTTTACCGTTCCCTTTCCCTGCTTTGCATGCCCACCAAGCATCCCGAGGCCTTCGGGTTGTACGTGCCCGAAGCCATGGCCTCAGGCGTGCCAGTCGTCCTGCCCCGCCAGGGATCCTTCCCGGAATTGATCGAAGCCACTCGCGCCGGCGTGCTCTGCGAAACCAAAAAACCCAACGCCCTGGCCGACACCATCGAGTCCCTGCTGCTTCATCCGCAGCGTTACATGGGGCTGCGCGAAGCCGCCCTGAAAACCGGGCGCGAAATCTTCGACATCGACCGCATGGCGCGTGACATGGTCCAGATTTACGACGGCCTCAAATAATCAACTAATCCGTTTCTAGCGTTTTAGCGGCATCAAATGCAGCCGCGGCCCCGTTTGCGCCGAGGGATCCAGCTCCAGCTCGTAATACCCTCCGTCCTTGAGCATCTCGATGCCCGCCAGCGAGGGGCAGAGCACCGGTTTGAATGGCTGCCAATCCTTCGCCCGGTTCAAGGCCCCGCTCATCCGCCGGATGGAATTGCCCAAAAATGGGATCGCGGGCATTCCCGCCAGAACCCGGCTTTTCCAGAAAATCAGGTTCGAGTGCAAATGGCCGATCATCGTCAGATCGATCTGCGCCGCCCGGCGGCGCACCGATTCCTCAAGCCACAAAAAGGGCAGGGCGGTTGGATCGTGGCAAAAAAGAATTATGCGCCGCCCAGGCTCCAGCGTGTCGAACGCCTTCCGGATGTCTTCCATGTGCATCTCCCGCAAGGCCTCCCACGCGGGCCATTCTTCAGGCAGGATTTCCGGTTCGAAAACCGGCAGGGAAACCAGCGTGGACGTCACCCCCACCAGACGATGCGCATCCAGGTCATGCTGCCAGAAAGGACGAAGCCCCAATTCACCCCGCATCCGCTCCCAACTCGCCAGCCGCGGCCCGCCCGCCCCGCCAAACAAACTCATTTTGCCCAACTCATGATCGCCGGGCACCGCGAGAAAGCGCGATCCAAACCGCCCGCGCAACTTGTCCAGACACCCCCGCACGCTTGCGCAGGCCGCGTCGTCGCTGACCCCGATGAAGGCCGAATCGATCGAGTAATCCCCCACCGCCACCACGATATCCGGTTCCCCGGCCTCGGCCATGAAGGCATCCAGCAGCGAATTGTGGCCATGCGGATCGCGCAACCATATGAAATGGCGGAACATACGCGCGGAAATCCGCAGCAGCGGGTTGCGGATCACTGCATTCTCCGGGTGCCCCCGTTCCGTTTCGCCCGGGCTCGAATAATGTATGTCGCTGAGAACCAGCAATCGATGTGTCTTCATCAATTTCAGGTCGACTGTCGCCGGGAACTTCGTCCGCGGCAAAGAGAATGTGCGCAGCCAGTCGTATTGGTAAGGCGAGGCTTGGTAGGGCGAGGCTCCCGCCGAGCCTTCTCGCCCTGCCGCTTCCCCCGCATGGCACCAGGGATTTGGGCGGTTTTCAAAATTTGGAAATAATTGAAACCTTGGGCCTGTGTGCGGTGTCTATAAACCTGAGATCCGTTCCCGGCGGCGCAACGCGGAATGCGCCCGCATGCTTTATTGACGAATTTGGCAAAATATATCATTCTGTGCAACTCATGCGAGTTCAGTCTATTATTCTTGGCTTATGGGCCGGAGTGGCCGCCTGCATGGCGGCTGACGCCGAAGCGCCCAAAGTGCGCACCATGTCCATGGACGACTGTGTGAAGTCCGCCCTGGAACACAACCTGGACGTGCAGATCGAGCGGCTGAATCCCGGAATTGCCCGTTATGCCGTCAGCATGGGCTATGCGGCGTACGACCCCAATTTCAGCGTCAGCGGCAACCACGCCTTCAACATGTCGCCCAGCAGCATTGACCGCACCACGCGACTCAACATCCCGGGCGGAGTAAACGATGCCAACTACTACCAGACTTCTCTGGGTGGCCTTTTGCCCAGCGGCACCACCTATTCGTTGAATGGGAATATCAATGAAAGCTACGGTTCTCGCGGCACCTTGCCTTATGAGAGTTCTTCGGGCGGCGCCAATATTTCGCTGACTCAGCCGCTCTTGAAAAATTTTTGGATCGACAATGCCCGCTACACCATCGCGGTCAGCAAAAAGGCGTTGGAGAAGTCCGACATCAATGTGGGCTACGTCATCATGAACACCATCACCAGCGTTGAAAACGGGTACTACGACCTGATCAGCGCCCGTGAAATGGTGAAAGTTCAGGAAAAGGCGCTCGAACTGGCCACAAAGCTCTACCAGGAAAACAAAAAGCGCGTCGAATTGGGCGCATTGGCCCCCCTCTCGGAAAAACAGGCCGAATCCCAGATGGCCACCACCAAGTCCGCTTTGCTCAAGGCCCGCCAGCAGGTCCAGGTTCAGCAAAATGTCCTCAAACAGTTGATCCACGACAATTATTCCCAATGGTCGTCCATCGATGTGGAGCCGGCCGCCAAACTTGAGGCCATTCCCCAAGCCTTTAGCCTTCAGGATAGCTGGCACAAAGGCATGACCATGCGCCCCGACCTCCAGCAGGCCCGGTTGGATGTCGAGAGCAAGGACATCGAGCTGCGTTTCAGCCGCAATCAATTATTTCCAGAGCTGGACCTTACCGGAAGCTACGGCCATAGCGGAGCCAATGGCATCATGCGGGATTACGGTGGCGTGCTCGGCCAGATGGAAGAGGGAAGCAGCCCCAGCTATTCCTATGGCGCGGTCTTGAGCTTCCCTTTGACCAACAAAAGGGCCCGCTACAGTTACAAAACTTCGAAGGCGCAAAAACAGCAAATATTGCTGCAACTCAAGCAGTTGGAGCAGAGAGTCTTGGTCAACATCGACAACGCCGTCAAGGATGCCCAAACCTCGCTGGATAGCGTGACTTCCACCCGCGATGCCCGCGTCTATGCCGAGGCCGCCCTCGATGCTCAACAGAAGCTCTACGAGAACGGCAAGAGCACCAGCTACGAAGTCCTCCAGATTCAACGGGACCTGACCGCTGCCGAATCCAACGAGATCTCCGCCCTGGCCTCCTATAATAAGGCCCTGGCCACTCTGTCGCTGGCGGAAGGCTCCACGCTCGAGCGCCACCAGATCAGCGTCACCATTAAGAAATAGCCGCCTGTTTCAGGTTTCCTTTTCAGCGAAAAAGCCGGACGGATTCATTTCCGCCCGGCTTTTTTATGAACACGGGACATGGCCCACTTGAAGCCTATTTCTTCTCTTCCGTCGGCTTCTCTTCCGTCGATTTGGCCGGAGCGGCCGTGGTCCACAGATCCTTTGGCAAATCCTCGCGATTGATGATTAACCGGTTCTCCAGCAGTTCTTTCTCGTTGGTATTCCGTGCCAGGCTCCATTTCCCATTCCAGCTCATGAAAAAGCAGGTCGCCGGGAAATCCTTCTCAATGCCCGCAATAAACCGCCGGTAATCGTAATCGCCCGGTGGATCCTGGGGGCCATGGGGACCGTATTCCGTAAAGCCGAACGGCTTGCCCAACGCCGCCACTTCGGCATACCCCTTGATGTGCTGCGGATCGATGAAGTCCGTGTAGGCATCCAGACCCGTCAGGTCCACATAAGCGTCGCCGGCATAGTAAGCCGCCGTTTTCTCCCCGTGATTGGGACCATAAACCCACAGCAAATGATCGAGTTTTTTGGTCGTGGAAAAGTAATCGAACATATGCCGCCATACCTTGATGAACGTGGCGGGATCCTGGCGACCCCACCAGAACCAGTCACCGTTCATCTCGTGAAATGGCCGCCACAGCACCACCACGCCCGCCTCTTTCAACTCCTGCAACCCTCCCGCCAACTGGTCCAACTGGCGCATCCAGCGATCATGCGTTTCCCCAGGCTCCAGCAGCGTGGCCAGGTCCACCCCTTTGTCCCTCAACCCGCCCCCCTTGGGATTCGCCGGATTATACAGGTGCGCGCTGAGCGTCACCAATCCGCCTTCTCTCCAGTAGGCGATGGCCGCCGCGTTCGCCTTGTCGCAAAGCAAACCTCCCTTTCCAAAATCCGCATAATCCGCCCCCAGCAGACCCGGCCAGTGCCCGGTCTTCGTGTGAATATCCTCCATCAGTCGAAGGCTGGCACCGGTGCCAAAATCCGTGAATTGCCCCGAAATGACCCGTTTATTCGTGCGTTTGGAAATATCCTGAAAATATTTCAAAACCGCCCGGGCGTCCGGGGAGGCGTTGGGATTGGCGGTGCCTCCGGGATCGGCCCCAAGACATGCCGTGGTAATGATCCATGCTGAAAGCAGGCTGCAAAGCGCCCGCTGAAGTGGGATGGTTTTCATGCCCTCAATTTACGCGCCCCATCGTCCGCCATCAATATCCCAGTCGAAATCTCTTCAATCCCGCCAGCCGTCCAAATATCCATCGCCCAGGCCGAATAATGCGGTATTGATTCGGCGTCTGGAACCATCCATCTTTCGATCATGAAACGCTCTCAAGGTTCCATTCCCATCGCCCTGACCATTGCCGGCTCGGACAGCGGCGGCGGCGCCGGCATTCAAGCCGATTTAAAGACCTTTGCCGCCCTGGGAACCCACGGCACCAGCGCCATCACCTGCCTGACCGCGCAGAACCCCAAAGCCGTCCTGGGCATTCATCCCTGCGCCAGCGCCATGGTTCGCCTGCAAATCGAAGCCGTCTTTGCGGAGCTGCCCCCGGCCGCCGTCAAAACCGGGATGCTTTACTCCGAGGAAATCATTCGCGCGGTCGCCGCCTCCCTGAAAACTCTCGCTCCGCGCGGCCTGCCCCTCATCGTCGATCCCGTCATGGTCGCCACCAGCGGCGCGCCTCTCCTCAAACCCGGGGCCATCGCCACCCTCAAGCGCGAACTCCTTCCTCTGGCCACCCTGGTCACGCCGAATATCGACGAGGCCGAAATCCTGATCGGCCGCAAAATCGCTTCCATCGATGCCGCCCGTGCCGCCGCCCGGGAAATTCATGAACTCTACGGCTGCGCGGCGCTCGTCAAAGGCGGCCACCTGCGCGACTCCAAACAGGCCATCGATTTCTTTCACGGGCAGGGCGGGGAATGGTTCCTGGAGGCCCCGTTCATCAAGGGCGTTTCCACCCACGGCACCGGTTGCACCTATTCCGCCGCCATCACCGCCTGCTGCGCGCGCCGAATGCAACTGGCAAAGGCCGTCGCCCACGCCAAGGAATTCATCACCCAGGCCATTGCGCATCACCAGACCGCCGCCAGACATTCCGTGCTCAATTTCTTCTGGAAGCGCACGCTGAGCCTCGCGGCCTGTCTTGGTCTGGCCGCTGCCACCGCTTGCGCGCAAACCCCCATTTCGCCGGACAAGCTGCTGCTGGAGCAATATCGCCCCCATTCCATTTATAAGATTCCTCAGACGCGTGTGGAGAAGGCCCGTTTTCCGGTCATCGACATGCACTCCCATGCCTATGCGAAGACGGAGCCCAATGTGGAGCAGTGGATTAAAAACATGGATGCCGTGGGGCTTGAAAAAACCGTGGTGATGCTGGGGACCACCGGCAAATCGTTTGACGACGCTGCAGCCCGATTTATGAAACACCCGGACCGATTCGAAGTCTGGTGTGGCATTGATTTCACCGGCTATGACCAGCCGGGATTCGGTCCCGCAGCCATTGCCGAATTGGAACGCTGTCGCAAGGCCGGCGCCGTGGGCGTCGGCGAACTCAGCGATAAGGGAGGCGGGTTGGTCGGCAACTCCGGCGGCATGCACATGGATGACGCGCGCATGGACGCGATCCTCGAAAAATGCGCGGACTTGGGCTTGCCCGTGAACATTCATGTGGGCGAAGACCGCTGGATGTATGAGCCGATGGATGCGACCAACGACGGCCTGATGAACGCCTTCACATGGCGGATCGTTCGCAAACCCGGCATTCTCGAACACGACGAAGTCATTGCCACCCTCGACCGGACCGTCAAAAAGCATCCCCGCACAATCTTCATCGCCTGTCACTTTGCCAACTGCTGTTATGACCTCTCAAAGCTGGCTGCGCTGCTGGATCGCCATCCGAATCTTTACGCGGATATCGGCGCGCGCATGGCGGAAATCGCCCCCATCCCGCACAACGCCTCCCGTTTCTTCAACCGTTACCAGGACCGTCTGTTTTACGGCACGGACATGGGCACCGATCCTGAAATGTATCGCACCACGTTTCGGATTCTGGAAACCGAGGACGAGCATTTCTACGATTGGAATTTCTCCACCTATCACTGGTCTTTGAACGGCCTCGGCCTCAACGACGACATTCTGAAAAAACTCTACAACGGGAACGCCACAAAGCTGCGGACTCGTTTAAACTCAAAATAACCGCGTTCCACCTCACGGCATGCGAAAACGATAAAACCTGCTGGTATAATTCGTCCACTGGGGATCGCTAAAATCGGCTATTCCCCCGGCCAGGATGTTTGTTTGCACAGGTATCCAAATGGGATTGGTCAGAGTGCTGGCTGTTTCCACAACGACCATGATGCCGCTGGCACCAGTGATCTGAAATCCAAACTGATTTGTGCGCACGCCAAAGCGGCTGTCCCCAGCCAGAGGCATTGGATTCCATAATGTCGTCGGAAGACCACCAAAATCCGTGCTCCATCCTGTGGTGCCGGGCAAGTAATAGACGGTCGTATACTGGCTGCCGTCAAAAACATACCCTCCAAGACTGGGAGCGTTACCCTGGAAATAGACACTGGTCAGGTTGGCGCACCGTTCGAACGCCCAGCCTCCGATGGAGGTGACACTATTGGGGATGGTGACGCTGGTCAGGCTGGTGCACCATGCGAACGCCAGCTCTCCGACGGAGGTGACGCTGTTGGGGATCGTTATGTTTGTCAGACCTGTGCAACTGTAGAATGCGCTGTCTCCGATGTTGGTGACGCCACTGAGGGCGGTGATGTG
Organism: Verrucomicrobiia bacterium; assembly: GCA_963664225.1. Classification (GTDB taxonomy): domain Bacteria; phylum Verrucomicrobiota; class Verrucomicrobiia; order Limisphaerales; family UBA1319. The sequence goes on along the minus strand of OY760937.1, from coordinate 2,617,032 downwards.
GGTCAGGCCCGTGCAACTGAAGAATGCGTAGTCTCCGATGGAGCCGACACTGTTGGGGATGGTGATACTGGTCAGACCGGTACAGCTTTCGAATGCCCCGCCACCAATGGAGGTGACACTGTTGGGGATCGTGATGTTTGTCAGACCGCTGCAGCTAAAGAATGCCCCCGCATCTATGTTGGTGACGCTGTTTGGTATGGTAATGCCGGTCAGGCCGGTGCAGTTTTCGAACGCCATCACTCCGATGGAGGTGACGCTGTTGGAAATCGTGTATGTTCCGTTAATCCCTTGAGGATACTGAAGGAGCGCTGTCTGGCTTTTGTTGAAAAGCACACCGTTTTGACTACTATAGGAAGCGTTGTTTGAATCAACATTAAAGGCAATTAGGCCGGTGCATCTGCCGAATGCCTCGTATTTTATGGAGGTAACGCTACTGGGGATGGTGATGTTGGTCAAACCCGTGCAATTGTTGAACGCGAACGCTCCAATGGATGTCACGCTGTTCAGGAAGGTGATGTTGGTCAGGCCGGCGCAGTTGGCGAACGCCGCATCACCTATGGAGATGACGCTGTTTGGTATGGTAATGCTGGTCAGGCCGGTGCAGGTTTCGAATGCACTGCCTCCGATGGAGGTGACGCTGCTGGGGATGGTAACGCTGGTCAGGTCGGTGCAGCCATAGAACGTCCAGTCTCCGATGTATGTGACGCTGTTAGGGAGGGTGATACTGGTCAGACCGGCACATTTTTGGAATGCCCCGCCACCCAGGGAGGTTACGCTATTTGGAATGATGATGCTGGTCAGACCGATACAGTCTCCAAACGCGTAGTTTCCAATAGAGGTGACTCCGTTAGGGATGGTGATGTTTGTCAGGCTGAAACAACCGGAGAACGCGTAGTCTCCGATGGAGGTGACACTGTTAGGGATGGTGACGCTGATCAGACTGGTGCAGCCTCCGAACGCTCCGTTTCCAATTGTGGTGACACTGTTAGGGATGGTGATGTCGGTCAGATCGATGCACCAGTTGAACGCGTAGGTTCCGATGGAGGTGACACTGTTGGGGATTGAGATGCCGGTCAGGCCAGTGGCGAGGAACGCCGCAACTCCGATGGATGTGACGCTGTTGGGGATGGTGTATGTCCCTTTAATTCCTCCAGGATACTGAACGAGCACTGTCTGGCTCTTGTTGAAAAGCACACCGTTTTGACTGCTATAGGAAGCGTTGTTTGAATCTACATTAATGGCAATTAGGCTGCTGCAGAAGGCGAACGCCCGATCTCCGATAGAGGCGGCGCTGCTGGGGATGGTGACGCCGGTCAGACCAGTGCATCTGGCGAACGCTGCGTCTCCTATGGTGATGACGCTGCTGGGAATGGTGATGTAGGTCAGGCTGGTGCAATTCAAGAACGCGTTCTTTTCGATGGAGGTGACTGTTCCCACTTCCGGTATTGAGTCGGGTATTGTGACCGCGCCACCAAGGCCGAAGTACCCTGTAATTGTCACGTTGCTGCCACTGACCGAGTATTTGAAGTAATCATAAGTCTGGCCGAGAGTCTGGCCAGGTTGGCAGACAAGCAGAAACGCCAGCAGTGCAACCAATTTCCAGGCAAAAGCACACTTCGTTTTTTTATTGTGCGACACGTAATGTTCCTCCACTTATTATTCCGACAAGAACAACAGACCAGCGAAACTGCAGAGTTTCAGAAGCGTATCCCGCTGTCAAATCGAATTGCGCTAAAAGATTGTCACGGGGCGCATTGCGGCTTTGTCGCTTCTCCCTTTCAATACGTGGGTAGTTTCCCTCCATCTCACGGCACGCGCAACCGATAGAACCGTCCGGAATAATTGGTCCACTCAGGATCGCTGAAATAGAAAATACCGTCGGTGAGCGTGTTGGTTTGGAGCGGGAACCAGGTGGGACTGGTCAGATTGGTGCAGCCTTCCACAACGACAACCAGGTTGCTGGCACCGGTGATGTTGAATCCGAAGTAATTGGTCGGTCGGCCAAGGCTCGCATCGATGGTAAGCGGCTCCGGATTCCACAATGCGGTCGGACGCCCCCCAAAGGTCGCCTCCCAGCCCGTGGTTCCCGGCAGGTAATAGACGGTCACACGTTCGGCATAAACGAATGGAGAGGAACCCACGCTGGGGGAGTTGCCTTCGAAAAAAATGCCGGTCAGGCCGCTGCATCCGGCGAACGCGCCATCTCCAATGCGGGTGACGCTGTTTGGTATCGTGAGGTTGGTCAGGCTGGTGCAATAATTGAACGATTCGGTCCCAATGCTGGTCAGGCTCTCGGGTATCGTGACGTTGGTCAGACTCCGACACCAGGAGAACGCGCCATCCCCGATGCTGATGACGCCGTTGGGGATCGCGACGCCGCTCAGCAAGGTGCAATCCCCAAAGGCCCCGGATCCGATGCTGGTAATGTTACTCCCTAAAAATGTGACATTGGTCATGTTGTAACAACATCGGAAAGTTTCGTTGTTGATGGTGGTGACGCAGTCGGGGATCGTCATGCTCGCCAGGTTGGTGCAATTCCCGAACGCGTTCCACCCGATGCTGGCAACGCTGCCGGGCAGCGTGATGTTGGTGAGGTTGTAGCAGTTCGCAAACGCCGCCGCCCCGATGTTGGTAACGCCGTTGGGAACCGCGATATTGGTCAGGCTCGAGCAGTTGGAAAAGGCTCCAACCCCGATGTTGGTGACTCCGTTGGGGAGCTCCACGGCGGTCAGGCTCGCGCACCCGGAGAGCGCATAATTCCCAATGTTGGCAACGCCATCGGGGATCGTCACGTTGGTCAGACTGGAGCAATTGTCGAACGTCCCATCCTGGAGTTCGATCACACTGTCGGGAATCGCGATGTCAGTCAGACTGGCGCAGCTTGAGAACGCCCCGGCCCCGATGTTGGTGACGCTGTTGGGAAGCGTGAGCTGGGTCAGACCGCTGCAGTTGTAGAACGCGCTATTACCGATGCGGGTGACGCTGTCGCCGATCAGGATGTTGGTCAGACCGGTGCAATTGTAGAATGCCGCGGCCCCGATGCGGGTGACACTGCCGGGGATCGTATAGTCTGCACCGTGGCCAACCGGATATTGAATGAGCGCGGTCAGATTCTTATCGAACAAAACCCCGGCCAGACTCGCATAAACAGGATTGAGGTCGTCCATGGTGATGGCCCCCAGATTCGTGCAGCCATTGAACGCCGCGGCCCCGATGTTGGTCACGCTGCCGCCAATCATGATGTTGGTCAGCCCGTAGCAGGAAAGAAACGCATTGTTGGCGATTCTGGTGACCGGCAGGCCGTCGATCACATCCGGGACGGTGACCGCGCCTTCGCCGCCGGTATAATTCGTGATCGTGATCGCGCCGTCATTCGTCGTGTAATCGAATTGGGCCAGCAGCGCGGCGGGTAATGCCAGCAATAGGACAATGAGCATCAACCTCGTGGCATTGGCGGTTCTCGTAAAACAGACGGGACCTTGTAATTTTCTTATGAACACCTTGATTCAGGATGCCATGCGCGGGCTGATATATCAAGAAATCCACAGACATCCGGCGAACCTCGAAATTGGTCTCTGTTTCACAACTGTGGAAGGCTCCAGAACCTGCATCCAATTATAAAATCCACCAAAAAAGCTTTTGCTTAAAACCTTGTTCCCTCTAAGACGCGCCGGCCCCATTTGCCGCGCCATTCCATTTTCAATTTCTGCTGGAGCACGTCCGTGCCTTGGTGCCTTATGGCATGCGCAGGCGGTAGAGCCGTCCGGGATAATTGACCCACTCGGAATCGCTGAAATAGGATGAGCCGTTGACGAGGGCGTTGGTTTGAAGCGGTGACCAGCCGGAATTGGTGAGGTCGTCACACGCTTCCACGACGACGGTCGCGTTCGTGGCCCAGGAGATGACGAAACCGAAGCCGTTGGTATTCGCGCCAAAGCCGGAACCGTAATTTAAGATCAGCGGGTTCGGAAGAACCCACGGAGCTGTCGGCCGACCGCCGAAGGATGCAGCCCAGCCTGTGGTCCCCGGCAGGTAATAGACGGTTGCGTTGTTGGCGCCATCGAACACATACGAGTCAATGCCGGGAGCGTTACCTTGAAAATAGACGTTGGTCAGGCTTGAGCAGTAGGAGAACGTGCTGAATGCAATGTTGGTGACACTATTGGGAATGGTGATGAGGCCCAATCTTGCAGAAGAAAACGCAAAGCCCGCAATAGTGGTGACGGTATTGGGAATCGCATAATTTCCAGTCTGCATTATTGGAAATTGAATAAGTTCGGTCTTCTTCTTATTAAAAAGTGAACCGGCAAAACTCGAGTAGTAGGAATTGTGTTCATCCACCGTGATTCCGGACAAACTCGTGCAACCGGACAATGCACGCCAGCCCATGCTGCTGAGACCTTTGCCTATCGTAATGCCTTTCAGGCTCGTGCAATTGTAAAACGTGTAGCTTTCGATGCTGGTGACACTGTCGGGGATTGTGATGTTTGTCAGACTGGTGCAGTTAAAGAACGCGCACGTTTTAATGGTTATGACACTATTAGGTATCGTAACGTATTCCAGACTCGTGCAGTTATTGAACGTATATTCACCAATACTGCGAGCCCTGTCTGGAATAGTAATATCAGTCAGGCTCGTGCAGTTATTGAACACCCGAGCTCCGATACTGGCGACACTTTCAGGAATTGTCACCGTTTGAAGGTTGAGGCAGTTATCGAACGTCCAATCCCTGATGGTGGCAATACCGTTGAGGATCGTAACGTTTGTCAGATTGGTGCATTTGGTGAACGCATAAGCTCCCAAGGTATAGACGCCGCTGGGGATCGTGATGTTTGCCAGGCTGGCGCAATTCGCGAACCCATAATCGCCAATGTTTGCGACGCTATTGGGAATAGAGATGTCTGTCAGACTGACGCAGTTAATAAAAGCTCCATTTCCGATGTTTGCGACGCTATTGGGAATCGTGATGCTTTTCAGATTGCTGCAGCCATTGAATTGATTATCCCCAATATTGCTGATGCCCTTTCCTATTGTGATGTTTGTCAGGCCAGTGCATGCGGAGAACGCACCGTCCCCAATGAGGGTGACGCCATCGGAGAGGGTATAACTTCCGGTCTTATTTAGCGGGAATCGAATGAGCGTGGTTTGATCTTTGTTGAACAAAACCCCATCTATGCTCCGATAGGAAGGATTGAGCTCATCTGCTGTAATTGATTTCAAACTCGTGCAATCGTTGAACACGCTGATCGAGAGGTTGGTGACACCTTTGCCAATCGTGACATTCGTCAGGCTCGTGCATTCATTGAAAACCTCATGCCCGAGACTGGTGACGCTTTCGGGGATCGTGACGTCCGTCAAATTAGTGCAATAACGGAATGTATCGTCCCCGATACTGGTGATGTTGTCGTGTATCGTAATGCTTTTCAGCCCGAAGCAATAATCGAATAAATCGTATCCCAAGCTGGTGACGCCTTTGCCAATCGTGATATTCGTCAGGCCGCAGCTAAAGAAAACGAAATCCCCGAGATTGGTGACACTGTCGGGGATCGTGATGCTCGTCAGGCTACCGCAATTGTAGAACGCTCCATCCCTGATCGTGGTGACACCATCGGGGATCGTAATGTCCGCCAGTTTGAAGCAGTTTTGGAAAGCTCTGGTTCCTATGATGGTGACGCTGTTGGGGATCGTGATGCTTCTAAGGTTTCTGCAGTAATAAAATGCGTTGTCGCCTATGCTTGTGACTGGCAAACCCTCAATGACATCCGGAATGCTGACTACATCCCCGGACCCGGTGTAACTCGTTATGGTGATGCTTCCGAAATTAGTTGAGTAATGGAATTGCGCCTGGAGCGCAGCGGGCAACGCAAACACCAGTAATAGAACCAGGAGAGTCGGCAGCAACGTCCTGGCATCGGCGGTTCTTAAAAGCACAGGTGTTGTATTAGGACGGACGGTTCTTGCAAAACATGGAGACACTTGTTTTTGGTCCATGATTACGTGTGTAACGAAAACGGTCCGTTATGTCAAACAAATAATCAGCCAGCACACTTGAATCCAACATTGACGCGTTGGCTCCAGAACCGGAATCCACCCATGGATTCTGATATCGAGGCCATGCTACTTTGTGCTGTCAAGCACCGACAAATCCCATTGATCCCGCCACTCCAATGTAAACGAACCGTCCGGCTTGAGAATGAGCGGCAGCCAGATATATCGGGAGTCTTGCAGGGTTTTGCTCAACCACCGATCCGCCATGAAAATAAAGCATCCGGGTTTACCGGCCACCGGCAGGACAAAGGTGCTTTGAGAACGAAACGTGGTTTCCGCTTCAGCGCCCACGCACGGATTGCCCTTGACCACCCAGGGTCCAAGTATGTTGTCGGCCACCGCGTAGCTGGCGGGATTTGGAGCCCAACCGGTGCAATGCGATGTGATCAAATAGTAGCGGTTCCCATGCTTGAATGGCGCGGGAGCTTCTTGAAACTCGCCCACCCGTACCCGGGCCCAGGTCTTGCCTTGTTCCGCCGGAGTTTGCGGTCCGGTGAAGTCCTCGTTTAATCGCACCACATACAGCGTGGCGTTTCCCTCCGACGCATAAAACGCATACGCCTTGCCGTCGCTGTCCAGGAACAGGTTCATGTCGCGATACGTCCCGCCAAGCTCTTTTTGGTGATCCGGATCGGTCTCCTTATAACCGACGTCGAATTGAATGGGCCGCATTTTATGCAGGAACACAAAAGGTCCGGCAGGGGAATCCGCTGTGGCAATGCCCGCGCTGGCCGCGTGATAACCCCGATCGTCCAGATGCATCCACATCACGTATTTTCGGGTCCGCGCATTGTAGAGGACTTTGGGCCGCTCCACGACTCCGCGATCCTGAAATTGCGGCGGCATGGCTTCCTTGGGCAATACGACTCCCACATGCTTCCAGTCGTAAAGATTCGTGGAGGAGTAGCACGAGATGCCCGTCTTGTTCATGTTCCCGAGCGTTTTATCCTCGCCATACCAATAGTAGGCGCCCTCCTGAACCAGTATCCCGCCGCCATGCGCCTGGATCGGCTTGCCCTCGGTGTCCAGCCAGACCTCGCCCGGCTTGAATTCAGCGGCCCCAAGCGGCAGAGCCACCCCCGCCATCGCAACCCACGCCTGCATCGTTCCAAAGAGAAGGCGGAAAAAGTCTGTTTTCATTTTATAAGCGCACGGTCACAATCTGAAAATCATTCTCACAGGTGACAGGCAATGCCCAAATGTAGTGGCTTTGCCCGCCTCTGACCATCGCGCTTTTGAATCTCCAGATGCAGCAGGCGCAGGACAATATTCAGGCGGTGGAAAATAGCGAAGCCCGTTAGAGATTCTACTGCCGTTGCAGTCTCACTTCCATTTTAGCGATCCTCGTTGCCGGAGACTTTCCATTCGCCATCAATTTTCTTCATCGTCAACAGCGAGTAGGAAGCATCGGGCGTTCCATCAATGTGGATTTGATAAACGACTTGATCTTCCGCCGCTGCCATCTTCTTTAGAACTTGAATTCCCGTTTGATCCTTTGCCGAATCAATCAACGCCGCCGAGATCTCCTCGTCCGTTTTGTCTTTGAAATAGCGAACCATTAATTCCTGCTTCAGCTCCGGTGTGGCCGAGCTTAAAGCCGTTTTCACCTCGCCGCGGCTCTTGGCCCACATAAAGGATTGAATCGCATCCTCGGGCGTGGCAAACCCGGCGAAAGTCCAGGAATCCCTCGGGAAGTTGGTCTGTCCAAGTGACCCCTGCGATGTTTGATTCGCCGCCACCGTGTCCTGCAACAGTTTGCCCAGCTCGTTGGTGCGCTGGCGCAGCGTTCCCACGGCGCTGCGAAGCCGGAGCAGTTCGATCGTATTGCTATTGGCGCGGGACGTGGCCTCGGACATCAGCGCCAACTGGTTCGTGGCGTCGTTGCGTTCCTGCTGTAACTTCTGAATTTGCGCCATCAGTGGCGCTTGCTCTTGTTCGAGGGTCTGGACACGGCATCGCAAACTGGAAGCCTGGCGGGCTTCATAGATTCCTGTTCCCACAGCGGCGGCGAGGGTCGCGGTGATCAACGTCTTTTGTAGAGTGGTCATGGCAATGGTTTTTACGGCGGCGATTGCGGTTGTGGTGGATAGGGCGGGACCGGCCATCACGGCCAGTGCGGAAATGGTCGCGGCCAGTCCGACAGGCGCGGCCTGAACGGCATTGGCGGAAAGGGCCATGGAAAGCGCGGCGGTGGAGGTTGTGATTCCCTGGCGCGCCAGGCTCTTGCGGAGCTTCTCGAGCGCGCGCAATACACGCTGCTGCGCCGTGTTTTCGCTGACCCCGATGGCCGCGCCGACCGCTCGATAATCCTGGTTTTTGAAGAACCGCATCAGCAACGCATCCCGATCCGCAGCGCTCAGGCTCGCCATCGCTTCGTCCAAATTGGGCCGAACGTGGTCCCAGTCAGGTGATACTTCAGAATCAGGATTGGAGTCTTGCATGGCTTGAATTTCGCGCGCCTCGCGGCGACGCTCGCCGCGCACCAACGTCAGTGCCGCAAACCGCGTGCTGCGGTAAAGCCATCCAATCAACCAGGTGCCAGAGTCTTGCTTACGCACCAGAGACGGTGCTTTGCGGGCAAGATCGATAAAAACGCTTTGGGCCACATCGCGGGCAAGATCAGGCGATGCCACCTGCCTCAGCGCCGCCGAATACACCAGATCCATGTGCCGGGAGACGATTTCGGTGAAAGCCGCCTCACCACCATTTTCGGTGTATTCACGGAGCAACTGGGCGTCTGAATTCGTCTGCATCTCAATCAATAAACAGCCGCCAATGGAGAAACCTGACAAGAATAATCACGCGCCCCACCACCCGGGAGAAATAATCCGCCGCATCCGGTGGCAATGGATCCACCGTTGGTAATTCTGAAAAACGTTCGAATGCGAAGGGGAGAATGCGGAGAAAAAAGTGGTGCCTCGGTCCGGACTTGAACCGGAAACCGGTGAAAACGTCTCCATCCCTACGGAACTCGCAGACGGTAGATGCGTGTGGGATAATTCGTCCACTCGGGATCGCTGAAATAGAAGGAGTCATCGGTAAGGGTTTTGGTTTGCAGGGCAGACCATGTGGGATTGACCGGATTTGTGCAGGCTTCCACCACGACGGTTTGTCCACTGGCCCAGTTGATGTTAAAACCGAATTGATTGCTCCTCACGCCAAAGGTGGCATCGGTGGTTTGTACCAGCGGTGTCCACAATGCAGTCGGACGACTGCCGTAGGTAGTGCCCCAGCCGGTGGTGCCCGGTAGATAATAGATGGTCGCATTGGAGCCATTGAAGCACAAATGTCTTTCAAGGCTGGGGGCGTCACCTTGAAAATAGATGTGAGTCAGGCTGATACAGTCAAGGAACGCAGCATCACCTAAAGTGGTGACGGTATTAGGGATCGTAACGTTGGTTAAATTTTCACAGTAGTAGAACGCAGAACCACCGATTCTGGTGACGCTGTTGGGGATTGTGACACTATTCAGCCTAATACAGGCAAAGAACATTCCATCACCGATATTGGTGAGATTGTTGGGAAGCGTGACATTGGTCAGACTGCAACACCTATGGAACGTTCCGTCCCCGATGTTAGTAACGCTGTTGGGGATTGTGACGCTGGCCAGGCTATAGCAGTCAGAGAACGCGGAATCCCCGATGCGGGTAACACTGTTGGGGACCGTATAGATTCTGGATTGGCTCCCCGGATATTGAATCAGCGTGGCCTGACTCTTGTCGAACAATACACCAGCCAGGCTGCTATAGGTGGAGTTGTTTTCATTCACGGCGATTGCTTCCAAATTGGGACAGGGCGCAAACGCACAGCTTCCAATGCTGACGACACTATTGGGGATCGTGATGCTGGCCAGGCTGGAACAAAAGGAAAAAGCATTGTTCCCGATGCTGATAACGCTGTTGGGGATCGTGATTTTGGACAGGTTGGAACATTGACTAAACGCACCGCTTCCGATGTTAGTAACGCCGTTTGGGATAGTCATATTGGTCAGGCTGCTGCACCAAAAGAACGCATAAATCCCAATGCTGCAAAGGCTATTTGGAATCGTGACGTTTATCAAACTGTGGCAGCTAGAGAAAGCCGAGTTTTCAATGCTGGTGACACTGGTGCCTATCGTAATGTTGGTCAGGCTATCACAGCGATAAAACGCATTGGTTCCAATGGTGGCGACCGGCAGACCACTGATTGTGTCAGGAATGGTCACTGCACCGCCTTGGCCAGTGTATTTGGTGATGGTGATGGTGCCGTTATTGGTCGTGTAATCGAATTGGGCTTGTGCGGACGCGCAAAGGAAAAAACCCGCAAATGCCGCCACAATTGCAGAAAATGTTTTGATGAATCTCATCTTAATGATTTTCCTCAGCCCAGTTGAATCGGTCGTTATTCCATGGCTTTAATCCAGCTTATGGCGTCATAGTAACAAGCTCTCATTGATAAGACAAGATAAAATGCACGATATCGTGTTCTGGATGGAAAGCCAGCGATTGAACCGGGATCGAGATCCCATCGATAAAGGTAAATGCGATTAAAACAATCATCAGCTTTTTTGAGGGGAGTGAATTTGAAAAAAGTGGTGCCTCGGTCCGGACTTGAACCGGAAACCAATTGATTAAGAGTCAACTGCTCTACCAATTGAGCTACCGAGGCAAACTTGAATCGACAGGGTTTTCAGCCCGCCTGCAGCAGGCCACCCGCCGAATCGACGCCAGAATCTGACACTGGCGGCGCGAAAGATCAACCCTAAAGCGCCGTCCAAGCCAAAAAGGTCGGCATGCGCCCCCAAGGGCCGCGATCCATCGGGCGCATACTCTGCCATCGCCAAAGCGCCAGACAAGCGAATTCGTCATCATGAAAAGATCTCCAAAATCCCCGCCCGCCTTTCGAGCCGGAGAGCGATGTTTGCCCTGCGCCTTGCGAAAAAACAATGAAACCGTGCTCGGGTCACATTTGTTCCGCCGAAAAGCGCTCCCGTCCTGCGGGGTCTCTGCGGAACCCCCGATCATCGCGCCAGGGCCGCATTCAAGGCTCATGATTGGGCTGCAACCCGGCCATGAGCCTCGTGAAGAAATGGTTGCGCCCCTCATGTCCTGATCCGCAGTTTGCTCGAACCTCACTCGAAGCGCCCCGGAAAGTTCATTTATTTTATTTGAGGCTTGCATTCAGTTCTCGCTGGCGCTACTCTCCGCCGCCAATTAAGAGGCCGCGCGTTCGCGATGGCTCCTGGCATGCTTGCAGTTCAAAAAGCAGGGGGTTCTTGCACGCGGCGGCGGTAGCGCGTTTGCACGCAAAACGCAGCGTGTGCAGCAATGATTATCGATAATATCTATGGCAACACTCGGAAATTGTAATACCAAAAACACAAAACTCATCTCCTGGGTCAACGACATCGCCGCTTTGTGTCAGCCTGACCGCATTTATTGGTGCGATGGCTCGGAGAAGGAAAATCAAAATTTGTGCGATCTGATGGTCGCAAGCGGCACTTTCACCAAGCTCAACGAAAAACTCCGTCCCGGCTGCTATCTGGCCCGTTCCCACGCCAGCGATGTCGCCCGTGTCGAGGACCGCACTTTCATCTGCTCGCGCAAAAAAGAGGATGCCGGTCCCACCAATAACTGGGCGGATCCCGTTGAGGCCAAAAAGACTTTGCAGACCCTCTTCAAGGGTTGCATGAAGGGCCGCACGATGTACGTGATCCCCTTCTCGATGGGCCCGATCGGTTCACCTGTGGCGAAAATCGGCATCGAACTGTCCGACTCCCCTTACGTCGTCGTCAACATGCGCACGATGACCCGCATGGGCACCGAAGCCATGAACGCCCTGGGCAACGGGGACTTCATTCCCTGCGTCCATTCCGTGGGCGCCCCGCTCCAGCCCGGCCAAAAAGATGTGCCCTGGCCCTGCGAGCCGGATCCCGCCAAGAAGTACATTGTGCATTTCCCCGAGGACCGCGCCATCTGGTCGTTCGGTTCGGGCTACGGCGGCAACGCCTTGCTGGGCAAGAAATGTCTCGCGCTGCGCATCGCCTCCGTCATTGCTCACGATGAAGGCTGGATGGCCGAGCACATGCTCATCCTCGCGCTGACCTCTCCCGAGGGCAAAACCAAGTATGTCTGCGCCGCCTTCCCCAGCGCTTGCGGCAAGACCAACCTGGCCATGATGCTCCCCTCCCTGCCGGGCTGGACAGTCCGCACCCTGGGCGACGACATCGCCTGGATTCGCATCGGAGCGGATGGCCGCCTCTACGCCGTCAATCCCGAGAAGGGTTTCTTCGGCGTGGCGCCGGGCACCTCGATGAATTCCAACCCCAACGCAATGTTGACGGTCGCCAAAAACACGATCTTCACCAACGTGGCCCTCACGCCCGAAGGCGATGTCTGGTGGGAGGACATGGGTGTTCCCGCCCCCGCCAAGGCGATCGACTGGGAAGGCAAGGAATGGACTCCGGACTGCGGGCGCAAGGCCGCTCATGGCAACTCCCGTTTCACTGCCCCCGCCGCCCAGTGCCCGGTGATCGATCCCGAATGGGAAAATCCCGCTGGTGTTCCTATTTCCGCGATTCTGTTCGGTGGCCGCCGTCCGAGCACCATCCCCCTGGTCAACGAGTCCGTCAGTTGGGAACACGGTGTGTTCATGGGTTCCGCGGCCGGTTCGGAAACGACCGCCGCCGCCCTGGGCAAAGCCGGCGTCCTGCGCCGCGATCCCTTCGCCATGCTGCCTTTCTGCGGCTACAACATGGGCGACTACTTCGCTCACTGGCTCTCCTTCGCCAAACGCACGGATCGCGCCAAGCTGCCGAAGATTTACTTCGTCAACTGGTTCCGCAAGAGCCCCGAAGGCAAATGGCTCTGGCCCGGCTTCGGTGATAACAGCCGCGTCCTCAAATGGATTTGCGAGCGCATCGACGGAACCGGCAAGGCCGTGGAAACCCCGATCGGCTTCCTGCCCGCCCCCGGCGCGCTGGATCTGTCGAACTCGACGGTCACCGCCGATGACATCAAGCAACTGCTCGCCGTGGATATCCAGGGCTGGAAGAACGAGGTCGAGGACATTGCAACCAACTATGCGAAGTTCGGCGCCACTCTGCCCCCCGCAATGAACGATCAGTTGACCAACCTGCGCGCCCGCCTGGCCAAGTAGGTCTCACTGAAGTTTCCCTTTAACACAAAGGCGCCTGGTTTTCAGGCGCCTTTTTTCATGCCCGTGTTTCATGGGCATTTCCGGGCTTTACACCAAATTCACTATTCTTTGCCCGGGGCAATTCCCATCGCGCAATCCGGCACCTTCCCTTGGGGATAAGCCTGTTTGACGATCTCAAGAAACTCCTTCGGCAGGCGGAAATCGCGCTTTGCAACGTCCACCAGGAATGAAGAGAGCATCTGGCTGGATTGCGTCTCAAAACCGAGCGCGGCAATCAGGCTGGGAACGTCCTTGAACATTTTCCTGGGTTTCCAATCGACGCCCCAGATGAAGAACGGCTGGTTCGCCGTGTGCGCATACACGTTGTCCTGAAAGGTGATCTTCAAATCCTCGAGGCTGAGACCGGCCGGGACGCCATCCGTTTTCGCCTGGTAACCGGCGGCCACATCTTCCCTGGCCTTCTTTGCGTCCCCCTTGCCCGTCTGCATCGCCTTGGGCCAGTGGCGTTCCGTGTCGATGTCGAACCATCCCTGAACCTCGGCGCTGTGGTTGTTGACGAGGAGATTGTTGCGAACCACTTCGTCGTGATTCCACACCGCCACTTCGGGACCTTTGGCGCCATCGATGGGGGGTGTGGTGCGATTCTGCTCGCGGAAGCAAAAGCCCTGCCCGTTGCCGATGATCAGGTTGCGCTCGATCACGCAGCCGGGCGAACTCGAGATGCACACGCCGCCGTTCGCGCCCCAGGAACCCTGGCTCGGGCGCATGCCGTTGCCGACAATCACGTTGTCATAAGCGTGCAAACCGTAGCTGATCTCGTAGAAAATCCCCGCGTCCTCGTTGTCGGCAATGAGACAGTTGCGGATGGTCGCGTCCACGTTGCTGATGTCGAACCACACGCCGCAGCCGTGGTTATTGATGAAACGGCAATTCTCGTAAACCACATCCCGGCTAAAGCACATCTTGTTGCCGCCCGCCTCCCAGCCCCTGGGAAATTCCTTGTTGTTGTTCCGCTGCGCGGTGCAGCCGTCCAGGAGCAAACGATCGTTCCGGCTGCCGGAAAAACCCTGCTGGCCGTTGTCCTGGAAAATGCAGCGCCGCATCGTGATGTCCGGGGCGCTGAGTGTGGCCCCCGTGCTGTTGGCCCATTCGAAAACGCAGTCCTCCACCACATCCCGCGCACCCTTGAATTGGGCCATTCCCTGCTGGGCGCGGCTGGCGGAATAACGGAAGCACAAACCCCGCGTGTGAACATCGGAGCCGGTGACGGTCCAGATCGCCGCCCGCGTGGAACCCTCCACCGGTTGCAGGGCCGGGTCTTCGTCCGGATTGCGCGTGGCGAACAGATGGAGGCGCTTGGCGGCCAGATCGACGAAGAACGTTCCGTTCGTCATGGCCGCAAGACTCGGGACCTTCACATACAACTGGCGGTTCACGAACACCTGCTCCGTACCGCGCGGATTATGGTCGTCCCCCTGGAAAAGCTGGTGCGGCCAGTCAATGCTGTAGGAGTGATCGCTGGCCTGGTCCTTGATCCAGCCCGTGAGAACATCGGCGCCCGTGACCACCACCTTCGCGCCCGGCGCCGCTTCAAAACGAATCGGCTGGTCCTGTGTCCCGGATTGCTTGATGGCCACCTGCTCCCGGTAAACGCCGGAGTAAATCGTCACCACATCGCCCGGCTGAACCAGCGCCGCCGCGCGACTGATGCTGCGCAGAGGCTGCGTGTCCGATCCCGGATTGGCATCGTTCGCGCCCGCCAGAGCGGGATTGACGACGAGTGTCCCAGCCTGCGCGGCGGTGGCCAGTGCCAGGGCGGCACAAAGGAGAATGCCGGGTTTGGTTGCATTTTCAGATTTCATGGCGACGTTCTACCAAACCATATCGCAAATCGCACCTGAATACTCGATGGGATGGGGTTGGTATGGCTGGCAACACGCGAAGCCGGTCATAGACCAGCACGTGCGCACGATAAAATTCTTCTGTAAGGCGGGAAGAACTCTCGCGCTTTTGCGTTGCGGTCCGGGGCGGGCATTCTAAACTGCGCGCATGCTTGGACCGACGGACCTTTTTGATTTATCGCAAACGGAACATGCCGACATTTTCGACGGATGCACGCATGCCTGGGATGCGTTGAAGCGGATCAAGGAATACATCGCCGCGAATCTGAAACCGGGGCGCTTTCATCGCGAGATCGGCCCCTGCTTTATTGGGCCGGATGTGTTCATCGGCGAGGGCACGGTGGTCGAACCGGGGGTGATGATCAAGGGGCCGGCGATCATTGGACGCAACTGCGAGATTCGCCACAATGCCTATATCCGCGAGCAGGTCATCATCGGCGACGGCTGCGTGATCGGCAATTCCTGCGAGTTCAAGAACGCGCTGCTTTTCAACAAATGCCAGGTGCCGCATTTCAATTACGTGGGCGATTCGATTTTCGGCTACAAGGCCCATTGCGGCGCGGGCGTGAAAATCTCCAATGTCAAGCTGGTGCCGGGCAATGTGATCCTGGAGTGGGAGGGGCAGAAATACGACACGGGCTTGCGCAAATTCGGCGCGCTGCTCGGGGACCACACGGACATCGGATGCAACGCGGTGCTGAATCCGGGCACGATCATCGGTCGCAATTCCGTGGTTTATCCGAATACGAACTGGCGCGGGATTCTTCCGTCCGGCCACATGGCCAAAAACAAGGCGCAGATTGAAATTGCGGCGAGGCGGTAGAGTGCGGCTGCAGCTACCTGATGCAAAGATTATAGGACTGACCCGTTCACAGCGAGGGTGTCGTGTTGCTCTCGCGCTATGGCTTAAACACCTCGCCTGATATCACAAGGTCATCGCCTTTTCCGTTCTCATCAATGCCATTCGGGCCTATGCTCCAGACCATTACTTCGGCTTTACCAGAAAGCGTATCGACTCTTTCAAATCTAAACCGTAGTGGGTGTTTCCAAACATCCATAAAGCAGTTGT
The DNA here is from genome assembly GCA_963664225.1 of Verrucomicrobiia bacterium. GTDB lineage: Bacteria > Verrucomicrobiota > Verrucomicrobiia > Limisphaerales > UBA1319. The sequence continues at coordinate 2,600,877 of OY760937.1, read as the reverse complement.
AACTTCCCAGGTTCATCCACTTCATCAAGTCATCGCCTCGTTTGCTTGTGCGAATGATTTCCATCATTTGGGACTCTAAAATGACAACTCCGTTTGTATCGATTCGTTTCAAAACATCTGGGTCCTCCATGACTAGCATCTGCAATCCCTCAAATGTATGCACCAATTTTGTGCGTTGATCGACTAATGCATGACCGCGTGCGTGGGCATTACCTTGTGGAAAATACAATCCTGCACAAACGAGCAAAATAATAATTGTCGTGATCAGGATAATACGCATAGGAGTGAAACCATAGGATGGTCGACTTTTCATCATCTGATTTGTTTGCAGCCCAACTTCGCGAGCCTCGCCTGAGCGTGCTGACTGGCCCCGTTATGTGCTCCGTCAAAACTTAATGGCAATTCGCCAGCGCCGGTCAGAGGCAAACTGATCGAGAACAACCGATTGACCCTATCGTATGAATTGAGCGTGGTCATGGCAATGATGTCGTCAAGGACGAATTCACCCTGCGCTGCAAAAACCGCGTTGGCAATAGGAGATTCGACCGGGCCAGGGTCCGCGTGCCGCCAACGCAATGTTTTACATCCCGGGGACGGTGGGGTACAAATTCCCGCAGTTGGTGATCATGAACGAAACACACATATTCAAGATTTCTGGTGAGTTGAAGGTCAAGCCCGCGCAGGTGGCGGCCACGGCGTTGTTGCTGGGCGAGGGCGCCACGGTGCCTTTCATTGCGCGCTATCGCAAAGAGGCGACGGGGTTGCTCGATGAAGTGGCCATTACGAGCATCCGGGACCGCCTGGAGCAGTTGGGGGAATTGGACCGCAGGCGCGAGGCGATCCTCAAATCGCTGGAGGAGCGCAACCTGTTGACCGACGAGTTGAAGGTGTCCATTGGCGCGGCGGAGACGCTCACGACGCTGGAGGATATTTTCCAACCCTACCGGCCCAAGCGCCGGACCCGCGCCACCATTGCGCGCGAGCTGGGCCTGGAACCGCTGACCGATTTGCTCTTCAACGGGCAGGACACCACGGATCCCTCCGCCGCCGCCAAAGCGTTCGTAAATGCCGAGAAGGGCGTGGCCACGGAAGAAGCGGCGCTGGCGGGCGCGCGGGATATCCTGGCCGAGCGCGTGGCCGACGACCCGAATGCCCGCGCGAAGCTGCGCGAGCTTTATGTGCGCAGCGCGGTGGTCCGTTCCAAGATCATCACGGGCAAGGAGGAGGAAGGGGCGAAATTCAAAGATTATTTCGACTGGAGCGAACCGGTGGCCACGATTCCGTCCCATCGCATGCTGGCAATCCGGCGCGGTGAGGAGGAGTCATTTCTGATCCTGCGGATCACGCCTCCCGAGGAAGAGGCGCTGATGTTGCTGGAGCCGCTATTTGTCACTGGACGCGGATTGGCGGCGGCGCAGGTGCGGCTGGCGGTTCAGGACAGCTACAAGCGGCTGCTGGGAATGGCCATCGAGGCGGAGACGCGCATCGAATACAAAAAGAAGGCGGACGCGGAGGCCATCCGGGTGTTCGCGGAGAACCTGCGGGAGTTGCTGCTGGCTCCGGCCCTGGGCCAGAAAAACGTGCTGGGCATCGATCCGGGATTTCGCACGGGATGCAAGATCGTCTGCCTGGACCGCCAGGGGAAACTGCTTTTCCACGACGTGATTTTTCCCTCGCAATCCGACGCGCGGGTGTCCGAGGCTGAGAATAAAATCCGGGTGCTCTGCCAGAAGTTTGCGATTGAGGCGATTGCCATTGGCAACGGCACCGCAGGCCGCGAAACGGAGACGTTTATACGCTCGTTGAAACTGCCGGCCTCGATTGCCATTGTCATGGTCAACGAAAGCGGCGCGTCGATTTACTCGGCTTCCGAGGCCGCGCGCGAGGAATTTCCCGACCAGGACATCACCGTGCGCGGTGCGGTCTCCATCGGACGCCGTCTCATGGATCCGCTGGCTGAGTTGGTCAAGCTGGATGCGAAATCCATCGGCGTGGGTCAGTATCAACATGACGTGGACCAGGCGGCGCTCAAGCGCGGTCTGGACGACGTGGTGGTGAGTTGCGTCAACGGCGTGGGCGTGGAAGTGAACACTGCAAGCCGCCAGTTGCTGGGTTATGTCTCGGGAATTGGCGCGCAGATCGCGGCGAACATCGTGGCCTATCGCAACGAAAACGGGCCGTTCAAGACACGCAATGAATTAAAGAAAGTGACGCGCTTGGGACCCAAGGCGTTCGAGCAGGCGGCGGGCTTTCTGCGCATCCGCGGGGCTGGCAATCCGCTCGATGCGAGCGCGGTGCATCCGGAGCGTTATGAGGTGGTCGATGCCATGACCAAGGACTTGAAATGCACCGTGCAGGACTTGATGCGCGACGCGGCATTGCGCCAGAAGATCGATCTTAAAAAATACGTCACCGAGCAGGTGGGTCTGCCCACGCTCACGGACATCATGGCGGAACTGGCCAAGCCGGGCCGCGATCCGCGCGAGAAATTCGAAGCCTTCGCGTTCAAGGAAGGCGTGGAAAAAATGGAGGACCTCAAGCCGGGCATGAAACTGCCGGGCCTGGTAACCAACGTGACGGCGTTTGGGGCGTTCGTCGATATCGGGGTGCACCAGGACGGGCTCGTCCATGTGAGCCAGTTGGCGGACCGGTTTGTGAAGAATCCGGCGGAAGTGGTCAAGGTCGGCCAGAAGGTCATGGCCACGGTCACGGAAGTGGACCTGCCGCGCAAACGCATTGCCTTGTCGCTGCGCAGCGCGCCTCAGATTGGACCGGCAACGGCGCGTTCGGGATCGAGCAATGCCCCGATGCGCGGGGCGCGTCCGGTACCCGCCAGCAAACCGCCGACAACGGATTGGTTTACGGAAGCCTTGCAGAAATCACAGAAGAACAAATGAACAGGACACCGGGCCTGCAAGCAGGTGCGCCTGTTTATATTGTAGGCCGCGTGCCCTCACGCGGCGTCAGGGTGTCCGTCATGCAGAAATTTCAGAAGAAAAAGTAGTCGCCACATTATCGGGATGGGGCACGCGCTCTTGAATTAAAACGAACATGAATCCGGATCAATTTTATTCGATGAGCCAGAAGGAGTGCCAGAAGGCGGGGAAAATTCTGGTCATCGATCTGGGCTTTCTGGGCGATTCGATTCATCTCATCCCCGCGTTGTGGGAGCTGCGGCGGCATCATCCGCGCGCGGCCATTCATGTTCTCACCTCGCCCCTGGGGGCCGAAGTGCTGCAATTGGTGTCGTGTGTCGATAAGGCCTGGGCCTTTCCATTGGGACCGCCCAGCCCGCCCTTCTGGAAACATTGGGACATCATCAAAAAACTGCGGCGCGAGCATTTCAACGTGGCGTATAACTTCAGCGGGGCGGATCGGACAATCTTTCTCACAGCACTCAGCGGCGCGCGATTGCGCATGACGCATGAGGCGGCCCGGAAACATTTCTGGACTCCCTGGCTGATGCACTGCGTGGTGCCTGAGCAGGACCGAACGCTGCCGGTGTTCGAACAACGGCGGCAGGTGCTGACCGCATGCGGATTCACATTGGCCCCGGCGCAATTCAACTTGAAAGTGCCTCCGCTGGCCCTGGACTGGGCGGAAGAACGCGTGCCCGCCGGTTCGGTGCATATTTCGCCAAACGCGAGCACGCATCTCAAGGAATGGCCTCTGGAACATTCCATCGCGTTGGTCAAGGGGTTGCTGGCGAAGAATCCGCTGCTCAACGTCATCGTCACCGGCAGTTCCCGGACGCGGGAACAGACACGGTTGCGGCAGATCGCCGAAGAGGCGGGCGATGTGCGTGTGCGTGTTTTGACCGACCTGAGCCTGGCGCAACTGGCGGGGGTTCTGACGCGGTGCCGACTGCACGTGGGGCCGGATTCCGGGGTGATCCACCTGGCCTGTGCGCTGGGCATTCCCACGTTTTCGATTTTCCGGGAATATGCCGGCTTGAAGGAATGGCTGCCGCGCGGGGAGAACCATCTGCACCGGGTCGTGGCGTGTCGATGCGCGGGATTGAAGGAGCCGACCTGCCGCAACGCGCCGCACGCGCGGTGTCTGGCGGATATCAGGCCGGACGAAGTGTTGCAGGCGCTCGATCATTTTCAATTGTCCAGACCCCTGCCAAAGGGTAGTTAATACTCATGGAATCTGTTCAGGGCGCATCCACCACCAAACCAGCGGCGTCAACGGCGTTGTCGCGGTTGATCAGCACACCCAGCCGGTTCCTGCGGTTGGTGGCGCTGTATTTCGGCATTCAAATAGTATTGCGGATCGTCACTTCGCCCACGGCCGATCTGGACGAGAGCGAGCAACTGGTTTTCACGCAGATTTTTCAATGGGGATACGGGCCGCAACCGCCTTTATACACCTGGCTGCAAACGGTGTTTTTCCAGGCGTTCGGCGTTTCCGTGTTCTCGCTGGCGCTGCTGAAGAACCTGCTTCTGTTCGGCGCGTATTATTTCACCTATGACAGCGCGCGCCGGATCGCGGGCGAGCACCGGGCCGGGGTCACCGCGGCGCTGCTGCTGTTTCTGTTTCCGCACATCGTGTGGGAATCGCAGCGCGACCTCACGCACACGGTCCTGGCGGCGACCATGGCCATCGTCACGCTGAATGTATTGCTGGTGCTGCATGAACGGCCGCGCCTGTGGAAATACCTGCTGCTGGGGGCGTGCCTCGGTTTGGGAACGCTCTCAAATTATAATTACGCCTTTGTCGGACTGGGGCTGGTTTGCGCGGGCGCGGTTTGCAAAGCCTATCGCCGCACCGTGCTGGATGCGCGCATGTTGCTGGCGCTGGCCCTGGCGGCGGCATTGGTGGCCCCGCATCTGAACTGGGTTTTAAACCATCGCGACCTGGTGCTGGTCAGCGTGAACAAATTCGACACCCAGACCAATATCACGGCCCTGCGCGCAGCCTGGATGGGCCTTTCCTCGCTGGTGCTGGCGGTTCTTGCCGTGCCCGCGCCCGCCCTGGTCTTTTGGATGCTGGTCACCTGGGGAAAACCGGGACGCACCTCGGAAAAAACCATTGGCACGCGAAATTTAATTCTCACGGCCATTGGCCTGCCCGTGCTGGTCATTGCGGTGCTGGCCCTGGTTTTTCACGCCACGCATTTCAAGGAACGGTGGTTCGAGCCGCTGATGATCCTGACGCCGGTGCTTTTTGTGACGGCCTTCGACGCCTGGTCCAGGCCGCTGCCCACATTGCGTTTGATGCGCATTGCACTGGTGCTGGGCGCCTTGATCTGCATCGCCATTCCGGGCCGCATCTGGCTGGCGGAAACGATGCACCGCCACGAATTGCTCAACGCTCCTTTCGATAAACTGACCCGGAGCATCGCCGCGCGTTCCGGCCAGATCGGATTCGCCGCCGCCGAGAATTTCTGGATCGCGGGCAACGTCCGGCTGCAAGTGCCCGGACTGCCGGTGTTTTGTCCGGGCTTTATTGAACCGACGCTGGCACGGCCTTTTGCGCGGTGCCTGGCCGTTTGGGACGCCAGTCAATCCGTGGCCATGCCGCCTGTCCTGGCCGCGTCCATGTCGGGCGTGGTGGATTTTAGCGGACCGCCGCTGGCCATCGAAACCACCGGGGCCGGTCTGCGGCAGTATCGCCATGAGCGCATGAAACTCGGGACGGCCCAGTTTCCCAGCAAGTTGGCAGCCGCTGGTAACACCAGCACGAACATCCCTTCCGCACCGTCCGCCCCATAATTATATATGTCGCACGCGATCATTGAGCCAAACACCTGGATGATCCTGCCGTTTGTGCTGCTGCTGGCGGCCATTGCGCTGGCTCCGTTGTTTTTCCCGGGCTGGTGGGGCAGGCATTATCCCTTGGTCGCCCTGGGCCTGGGCGCAGTGACGGTGATTTACTATCTGGCGGGACTGCACGCCTGGCCGCGCGCCGCGGATACCGCGATGGAATATGTCAGCTTTATCGCCCTGATCGGTTCGCTCTACGTGGTTGCCGGTGGCATTCACATCCAGATCAATGGCGAGGCGACGCCGTGGGAGAATGTGAAGTTTCTGTTTTTCGGCGCGGTGATTGCCAATCTGCTGGGCACCACGGGCGCCTCCATGCTGCTGATCCGTCCGTGGATTCGCATGAATAAATACCGGGTGACCGGCCATCATGTCGTCTTCTTCATATTCATCGTGTCCAATGTGGGCGGATGCCTCACCCCGATTGGCGACCCGCCGTTGTTCCTGGGTTATCTGCAGGGCATTCCATTCTGGTGGGTGGCGGAGCATTGCTGGCCGATTTGGGCCGTGGGAGTGGGCTCGCTCCTGGCGATGTTTTACGCCGTGGACACGCGCAATTACCTCAAGGCGCCCAAACAGGTGCGCGAACAATTGGCGGAGCCGGTCAATCGCTGGAGCTGCACCGGGCTGTCGAATGTGTTTTTTCTGGGCGTCATCCTGGCGGCGGTGTTCATCCAAAAACCGGTGATGTTACGGGAACTCCTGATGGTGGGCGCGGCGGTCGGTTCTTACTACACAACGAAAAAAACGATTCATCACGCCAACGCATTCAATTTCCATCCGGTGATGGAAGTGGTGATCCTGTTTGCCGGAATCTTCGCCACCATGATGCCCGCGCTGGATTACCTGCAGGGCCACGCCGCCGGGTTGTTCAAGCCCACCGCCGCGCTATTCTATTGGGCCAGCGGCACACTCTCGAGCGTGTTGGATAACGCCCCGACCTACCTGAGCTTTCTGAGCGCGGCTTTTGGAGCGTTCATCAAACCTGAAGTCATCGCCGGGGTCCAAACCGCATTGGCCTCGGGCGCTTCCTCGCTGACAGGTTCCGAGGCGGAGCATATTCGCCAAACGCTGGCCGCGCTGCAAAAGTATCATGGCGGCGAAATAGCCTCGGGAACGGTCACGAAGAGCCAGATTGAAACGGCGTTTCTGTTGGGCAACGTGGCCTACAACCACTTCATTGTGGCCATCAGCGTCGGCGCGGTGTTTTTCGGGGCGAACACTTATATCGGCAACGGCCCCAATTTCATGGTCAAGGCCATCGCTGAGCAAAGCCGCGTGCCCAATGTGCCGACCTTTCTGGGCTACATTTTCAAGTACACGCTGCCGTTCATGGTCCCGATGCTGATCCTCGTGTGGCTGCTGTTTTTCCGCGGCTGATTCCCGCGCGCTGGATTACTTCGCGGCCGCAGGCGGAGCCGTCAACGCCGCCAGTTTGTCGAGCGCGGCTTGGGGCGGCTGGACTTTGGTGGTGCCCACATTGGTGATTTCGACAATGGTGGTGGGCTTGAAATCGACGGCGTTATTGTGGGCGCTGGGCATCATTTGCGCCTGCAGATTGATTTCATATTTCTCGATCGATCCGCCATTGACCCAGTACTTGACGTTGCCCCTGGCTTGCTTCAGCGGTGGGGCTGTGGGATTGGGGCGTCCGGTGATGCCGTTGCGGATCAAGGTCAAAGCGGCGTTTTCGCTCAGTTGCTCCGTGATCACACCCTTATCGTCCTGGGTGAAGACAACGCCCATTTTCAACAATTCCGCAGCTTCGATATCCGGTTTGCGCACATTGAACAGGACGCGCGACATCAGCATTGCAGGTCCCACGGCCCCTTGCGGGTTGCCCTCGATGATCTCGCTCGCGCTGAGCCAGCCAACGGGCAGCTTGAGAACCCCAAGTCCCTCTTTGATCACCGCTTCGAAGTCAGCGTTGCCAATATGCTGGCTCAACAGGGTATAGCCGCTGGCGTCGATCTGGCCGTTAATGGGGCCGGGATGGATTGGCGCGTCTGGAAATTTGAAAGTCGTCGTCCACGTGTAATTGCTGCCCTTGGCGAGCTTTTCCACCGCCGCCTTCAGAACATCGGCGGGTTCAGCCGCGCCCGCCCCGGCAGTCCACAGCAGCGCCGTCAGCAACAAGGACGCCTTGCAAAAGCCCCGGAGGCTCAAGCCGCGGGCCGGACTATCTTTCGTCGTCATATCTCGATCTGCGTTTATCATTGTCTTAACGAACACACGAGTAGCCGAAATGAGGTCCCGACGCAACGCCCGAATTGGACTTGGAATGCCATGACGCCCAGGACAAAATTCTATTGCCAGCAGAAGAAGGCCAAAAAATGCCAGTGGAGTAAATAGGGTGACTGCTGTCTTCGGAGCGCCGGTCTCCAGACCGGCTTAAAGCGCTCTTTAATCCATCGTTTTCAAATGCCCCTCGAACCCCGCACACTGGTTCTGTCGTTGCCTCAATGCCGACTTAAAATCAGCGCACCGCCATGGCTGTTTTCCACACTCCTGAGTTTTGTCATGCACCCAATCCCATGACGCGGCTCTCATGGCGAATGTCTGCGAATGTTTGCGAATGTTTGAATGGCGTGCGGCGCCCCCCCCATTCACGGGATTTGAGGATAGGTGAGGTCTGGATGAAACACCTCCAGACCCCACTTTCCCCACCCCAGTCTTCAATGGCCCGTTAGAACTACTCCACATCCGGCGGGAGAATGGGTTCATCCTCTTTCGGCGATTCGACACCCGCGCGATGAAGCGTTGCGTCGAACACATTCAGGAGGCGCTTTCCCGAAACACGCATCCGGCATTGATTATGCAAAAAGCCGCCGGTCATGTGGCAATCCTGCCGGTAACCCAGCAGGGCAACCAGGCATTCATTGCGCCTGGTGGCCAGGGCCACTTCGTCGATGAGCATCAGGTCGTTGCGGAAAAAACGCGGGTAGAGCCAGGCGAGCAGCCCCGCAAACGGACGGGCGCGCAGATGCAGGGACTGCCGAAAAACAGCCATGGAGAACTCCTCTGCGGAGCATTGGTGCATGCGGCAATAAGCCGTCCTAAAATCAAGCCTGGGTTGAGCCATGGTCGCTGTGTTGTTGCTCAGTATTACTCTTCTATTCATCGGCTAAGGCAAGAATAATCGTCGGATTATTTATTTTTTTAACGGGGCGGGTTTTGGTTCCACCCAATCGCCGCGCAACCAGTCGGCAATCACGCCCATCGCCCTGGCATCGAGAATTTCCTGGGCGCCAAAAGCGGGCATGCGATCGTTGTTCTTCCCGTAAAACCGCTCATGCGCCGGATTATGCATCATGCTCATGATCCACTCACGCGATCCGTAACCTGTCAGCGTGGGCGCCGTGCCTTCCGTGTCCGCATCCCGGAATTTGTGGCAATCCGAGCAGCCGAGTTTGTTTTTAAACAGGTCCCGCCCGCTCTCAATCAAGGCGGTGTCCGCATCCGCCGCGCGCTGTGCCTTAAGTCCCGCCTCTGCGGAAATGGCCGCCACAACACAGGTCAGGTTCGTTTTGTCCTCATCGGTGAGCTTGGCGATCTTCAGTTTCACGAATTTGGCCATTTTGCCATTCTTGAACTTGGTGCCGCCAAAGTAATGCGGCTCGGAAACTTGTTTTGGATCGAGCAATCCCGTGATCCATTTACGGCTGCCGAAATCCTTCAAATCGGAAGCGGTGGGCGGTTCCTCGATCTTCCTCCCCATTCCGTCGTGGCCGTCATAGCGGTGACAACTGGCGCAATTCCTGGCGAATAACCGGGGACCCTGCGTCAGGGGATCCGCCTGCAGCATCGCCAGTCCCCCTTCCGCCGGAATACCGCCTGCGGTCTGCGCCAAAAGAACCGCGCGTTCCGCCGCCCTCTGCGCGTCGGCCACGGCGCGTTGAAACTCCGGGTCCTTGCGGTCCTGCTCCATCGCCGTCCATGTCAGCACTCCGATTCCCAAAACCAGACATCCCAGCAAGGCCAGATTCAGTTTGTGACCGAACCTCCAGATCGCAATGAAAGGCATGAGCAACAACGTCACCAGCACCAGGTTTGGAATGATGATCGCCCCCCACACTTCAGTGCCGCCCGGGAAGAGCTTTAGAAACTGGAACATGAACAGGAAATACCATTCCGGACGCGCCGCCGAATACGGTTCCGTGGGATCGGCAGGCGCGCCCAACTCCGCGCCAGCCATGCCACCCCCGTGAAAAAGGTTGTTGCGGTAAATCAGCACCAGCACCGTGGCCAGCACCGCGCAGGCGGCCACGGCATCCTTGAGCACCTGGTCGGGCCAGAACGTCTGGTCCGTGGTGCGGAACGGTCTTTTGGCCTTGATGCCATGGCGGCGAAACAAATAGATATGGGCGCCCACGGCCGCAAATAACATCATCGGCAGAACGCCCGCATGCAGCGCGTAGAAGCGGGTCAATGTATGGTGGCCGTAATCCGATCCGCCCATCAGCAGTTTTTGAATCGCCGGCCCAAAAACGGGCGCCGTCCCAAAAATATTCGTGGCCACCTTCGTCGCCCAGAATCCCTTTTGATCCCACGGCAGCAAATACCCCGTCAGCGATATGGCCAGCGTGAGTTGCATCAGTGCCAGTCCAAACCAGAAATTAATCTCGCGCGGGGCCGTGTAGGCCCGGTCCCAGACCGTCTGGAGCATATGCACGCCCAGAAGCAGGATCATGAGCTGCGCGAAGAAATGGTGCAGCCCCCGCAGAAGCGCCCCTCCCGGCATCTGGTATTGGATGTAATAAACACTGGCCCAGGCCGACTGCGTGTTCGGGCTGTAGGCCATCGCCAGAAAAATCCCCGTGATCACCTGCATGGCCACCGTGAACATCAGCGCGCTGCCCCAGACATAGCGCCACCGCGATCCCCCCGGGATCGATTCGTCGAGTAGATAATGGAGGATCTGCTGGTAACCCGTCCGCGCGTCCAGCCAGCGCAGCAAAGCATTCATGCCACCGGTATCTTCCCTTTGTGCCCCGCCACGAAATTCTGGAATTTCACCCACACCTCTGAATTATTCCGCACCTCCACTTCCAGGGTGTCCATGCCCCGGGGACTGGGGCTGGCGGCATCGTGAATCGCGCCGCTCAATTCAAAAGTGCTCCCGTGGCACGGGCAAAAATAGCGCCCATTCCCCGGCACAAAATCCACAAAACATCCCGCATGCGGACACGCCACATTCAGCGCCGTCACGGTTTGATCCTTCCCGCGCCGCAAATAAACCGCCCCCACGGGGACATGCGGATAAACACTGAAAGCGTCCCGGCGATCCGCCACCACGGGGAATTTGCGCGGCACGCCGTCCTCGGGCAGCAGATCCAGATTGGCCACATGAACGGCGTTGTTGTTTTGGGCCGCATTGCCACCAAGGCCACCAGTGCCAGCCTTCGCCAGAGGACTGGTGAACACCCGCAAGCCCGCGCCCACGGGAACCAGCCCCGCCACCGATCCAAATACAAGCGCCAGAAGCTTCGTCAAAAAACGACGCCGCTCCGGCGCCGCCGCACTCGGAGGGCTGCCCTTGTGAATTTTGGAATTCGCACGCATGCGCCCTGCTATTTTAGCCAGAAAGCGCGATTATGCAAATTTTCAGAAGCCTTCCACCCCCGAATCGTCCCTTGGGCGCAGGACAAAACTCAGAAAGCTGGTAAAAGCCCGAACCGTACGAACCCAGCCAGCACGCCATTTCTAAAATTGTCCATCATTCATTCTTCCCTTTCCCCATCCGTGTCATCCGTGCAATCCGTGGCTAAAAATTCCACTTTGATCTCTTTGGGATTAAATCCTCTCCCCTCCCTTTTTCCTGGGGGGGTGAAGGGGTGCCTCAAGGATGCGCGTGCCACCCATTTTTGCTCCAATTAAGTTTGCCAAAGGGGCGGTGGTGGGGGTTAAATGGGGCGGTCAACCAGCTGATCGCATGAAGCTAAATTCAATGAAGGAGGGAAAGCTTTTTGATTTGAAGTGTGTCCATGTCGTCAGGTGGCCTAATGGCGGACTCAGGATGCGCGGAGGTCATCCCGCATGAACCTCCTCGACATGAGAACCGTCCTGCTCGGCAATGTCGTGAGCAACGCCATCTGCGCGGGGGTCATGACAGCCCTTTGGTTGATAAACCGTCGGCGCTCCGACGGGCTGGGATTATGGGCGGCAGACTATTTCATTCAGTTCGTGGCGATAATGCTGCTCGCCTTGCGGGGTGTTGTGCCCGCCTCCGTGTCGATCGTCCTGGCCTGCCCCCTGATCATTGCGGGAACCTTTTTGCTCTACCTGGGGCTTGAACGCTTCACCGGCAGGACCAGTCCGCAGCGATTCAATTATCTGCTTCTGGCCGTGAACATCGGTGTTCACCTTTATTTCACCTTCGTCCAGCCGAGCATGTTGTGGCGGACCATCAACTTCTCCCTGGGTTTGCTGGTCCTATGTTGCCAGTGCGCGTGGCTCCTGCTGCGCCGGGTCAGCGCGGAAATGCAGCCCGTGACAAGGATGACGGGCTTCGTTTTCTGCGCCATAAGCCTCTTCAGCCTGACGCGGGTGTTCATTAACCTGGCGACGCCCCCGGACGCCGAGATTTTCAAGCTCGGCCTCTACGATGTGCTCGCCATCCTGGCCTACCAGATGCTGTTTATCGCGCTAACGTTCAGCCTTTCCCTGATGCTCAACCGCCGCCTGGTGGGCGCTTTGGAGAGCGACATCGAGGGCCGCAAGAGCGCCGAGGAGGCCCTGCGGGAAAGTCGCCGCGCCTTGCTCGCGCTCATGAGCAATCTCCCCGGCATGGCCTATCGCTGCCGCAACGACAAGGATTGGACGATGGACTTCGTCAGCCAGGGCGCGCTGGCCCTCACCGGCTACACCCCCGAGGAATTGACAGGCTCGTCTGGAGTTTCTTATACCCAGGTCATTCATCCCGATGATTGGAAGATGGTCTGGGACAATGTGCAGAAGGCGTTGAAGTCTCGCCAGCCATTCCAGATTTCCTATCGCATCGTCACGGCCGCTGGCGTCGAGAAATGGGTCTGGGAACAGGGTGGCGGCGTTTTTTCTGAAAAAGGGGATCTCCTGGCGGTGGAGGGTTTCATCGCCGACATCAGCGACCGCAAACGGGCGGAGGTGGAAAAGGAAAAACTCGAGGCCCAAAACAGGCAGCTTCAAAAGGCTGAAAGCCTGGGCCGCATGGCCGGGGCCATTGCCCACCACTATAACAACCTGCTCGGAGTCGTGTTGGGTAACCTGGAGATCGCCTTGGACGACCTGCCCCGGGGATCGAACGTTGACGAGAACCTCACCGAGGCCATGAAAGCGTCGCGTCGGGCGGCGGAAGTCAGCAGCCTGATGCTCACCTACCTCGGAATGGTGCCCGGCAAACTGGAACCCCTGGATTTATCCGAAGCCTGCCGCAAAAGCCTGTCCCAGCTCCAGACCGCCATGCCCGAAAAGGTGGTTTTGAAGGCGGATCTGCCGCCAGCCGGGCTGATGGTCATGGCCAATGCCCACCAGATCCACAAAGTCCTCAACAACCTCGCAACCAACGCCTGGGAGTCCCTCGGTGAAGGCGGGGGCGTCGTCCATCTGGCGGTCAAAACGGTTTCCAAAACCGAAATCTCCACCACACATCGTTTTCCTTTGGACTGGCAACCGGAGGACAACCTCTATGCCTGCCTGGAAGTGGCCGACACGGGCGGCGGGATCGCCGAAAAAGATTTCGACAAACTCTTCGACCCCTTCTTTTCCAGCAAGTTCACCGGTCGTGGACTGGGCCTGCCGGTCGTTCTGGGCGTGGTCAGGTCACACCTCGGGGGCATCACAGTGGAGAGTAAAGAGGGCCATGGGAGCGTCTTTCGAGTCTTTTTCCCTCTCTCGGCGGCAGTGGTTCCCCGATTGCCGGAAGAAACGGTCACCCCCCCGGAATTTGGAGAAGCTGGCACAGTGTTGGTGGTCGAGGACGACGACGCGGTGCGCAAAGTGGCCAGAGTCGTGCTGGCGCGCCTGGGGCATGCCGCGCTCGAAGCAAGAGACGGCATTGAGGCCCTGGAAGTGTTCCAGCAGCACAGGCAGGCCATTCGCTGCGTGCTTTGCGACCTCACCATGCCGCGCATGGACGGCTGGGCCACTTTGACCGCTCTGCGCAAAATATCGCCCGGCATTCCCGTCATCCTCGCCAGCGGTTACGATCAGGCCCAGGTGATGGCCGGTGAACATGCCGAATGGCCCCAGGCCTTCCTGGGCAAGCCCTATCAATCCACCGAGCTTCGTGAAGCGCTTCGCAAGGCGATGGTAGTCAGGCAACCCGCGGGAAAACTGTAGTCCTGATCGACCCGCCGATGGCTGCGCTCGACTCCTGATGGGCCGTTCGCATTGCCTATTCGTTTTCCTCCGCATCGCTCCCTTCCTGAAATTCGAGCAGATCGCCCGGCTGGCATTTCAGTTCGCGGCACAGGGCCTCCAGCGTGCCAAACCGTATCGCGCGCGCCTTGTTGGTCTTGAGAATCGAAAGATTCGCCAGCGTGATTCCAACCCGCTCGGCCAGTTCTGTCAGACTCATCCGCCGCTCCAGCATGACCCGGTCCAAATTCAACCTGATGGGCATAATTTAACAGGTTAAATGGTCAGCGCGTTTTCTTCCTTGATCACCGCCGCCTGGCGAAAGACCTCGCCCAGCGCCAGGATCAACAGTCCGGATAGAATCCCCGTCCACCCAATCTGGAATCTATAATTGCCGGCTTCATATGAAAACAGGGGGTCGGAAACCAGCGGCGGCGGCGTAAATCCCATTTTTGGACCCTGAATCGTCGCGTGCTGCTGGAGGTATGCGGTGACCCTGTGATTGCTCCAGGCTTCCGAGAAGGAGGAAACGAGGGTGAATACGATGATGGCCATCCCCATCCAATGCAGCAAACGGATGTTCCGCGGCGTAAAACTCTCGCCCCGTGCGACATTTCGAAATAACCGGCGCAACAGGTCGATTAGAACCACCGCGAAGAGGACATCGCCCACGACCAGGGCCACCATGAACCATTTGTTCCATACCGCAACCGCGGCTCCTCCACTCACGCCGCTGCCATCCACAATCCCTTGCAGCTTGGTCAGCTTGATCGATTGGGGCTGCGGATCGTCGGTCTGCACAACCAAAGCACCCGATTCAGGCGCCAATCCCACCCGGTTCATTTCCCTGATGGACGAGATCGTAATCGACATCGTTCCGGGCTTGGACGTGAAAAACAAGGAAACACATCCCAGAATGCCACCGATCAAGGTGGCAACCTCCAGAAAAAGAAACAGGCGACACAGGAACCGGGGCAAACGCGTATTGGATTTCATGACGGTATCAGTTTTAGGTTTTCAATATTTATTGATAAACAGTAAACTATTATTGATAGTCGTCAAATAAAATTATCGTTAATCGATAATTTATGTTCAGAAGGCCCCATAGAGTTGCGCCACTCTCTTGCGCGCCGTCTGAGCTACAGGGCTTTTGTCAGGATATCCAGGCCCGTGCGGGAGACGCGCAGGTCGTCCTCGGAAGGTCCGCCGCTGAAGGCCGCGATCAAATAACCGGTTTTGCCCTTGGCGATCAATCCGCCCTCCCAGCCGAGTTCTCCGGTCATGGGCGGCCGCCCCGCGTGGCCGCTATTCTTCAGGGTCTCGGCCATTTCGGTTGCCTTGGCATAGGCAATGGCGAGCAGGTTCGAGCCATGATCATTCCCGGATGGGGCGTTTTTCATCGAACCGACCACCTTCATTTTCGAGGACCAGGCGGTGATGCTCTCGCCTTCGAAACAGGCCACCACGGCGGCGCCTTTGATGTGGAGTTCCTCCGCGCGTTTGTTCATGGCCAGTAAAGCCTGGTCCGCTGTCGCAGAAAAATCCTGGGCCGGAGCCGATGCCGCCTGGGGTTCGCTCACGGCGGAAGCGAGAGGGACGCCAAAACGGGCAAAACCCGCAAGCAGGAGAGGCAGGATAAAAGTGCGTCGGTTCATGTTGGTTTGCATAATCATTCCAGGTCGCGTCGCGTCAGCGTGTTTATTGGTTCGGTAATGTGTGCCATTGAAATGACACAACGCCTGTTTGCTGGCAATACATTTGCTGTCCCCGGAGCGCCGGTCTCCTGACCGGCTTACGACGTTTTTAAATCCAACGGTTCCAAATCCGCCCCAAGCTCCGCCCGCTGCTGTCCCCGGAGCGCCGGTCTCCTGACTGGCTTACGACGTTTTTAAATCCAACGGTTCCAAATCCGCCCCAAGCTCCGCCCGCTGCTGTCCCCGGAGCGCCGGTCTCCTGACTGGCTTACGACGTTTTTAAATCCAACGGTTCCAAATCCGCCCCAAGCTCCGCCCGCTGTTGTCCCTGAGCGCCGGTCTCCTGACTGGCTTACGACGTTTTTAAATCCAACGGTTCCAAATCCGCCCCAAGCTCCGCCCGCTGTTGTCCTTGAGCGCCGGTCTCCTGACCGGCTTACGACGTTTTTAAATCCAACGGTTCCAAATCCGCCCCAAGCTCCGCCCGCTGTTGTCCCTGAGCGCCGGTCTCCTGACTGGCTTACGACGTTTTTAAATCCAACGGTTCCAAATCCGTCCCAAGCTCCGCCCGCTGCTGTCCCCGGAGCGCCGGTCTCCTGACCGGCTTACGACGTTTTTAAATCCAACGGTTCCAAATCCGTCCCAAGCTCCGCCCGCTGGTGTCCCCGGAGCGCCGGTCTCCTGACTGGCTTACGACGTTTTTAAATCCAACGGTTCCAAATCCGCCCCAAGCTCCGCCCGCTGGTTCTGCCGTTGCCGCAAAACCTATTTAAAATCACTGCACCGCCATAGCCGTTTTCCACACTCCTGAGTTTTGTCACGTATCCAAACAAATCGGGCCGACGCTCCTCACCACAATGGGTGTGTGACTATGGATTGTTTGGGCGGCAGACCGCCAAACGGCAACCACACCGCTGCTGCCAGCCAGGTGCCCAGGAAGGCGAGTCCCACCATCAATACCATCACCACGGGGAACCGAATCCAGTGATGGGACTTTGCGGGCGAATCAAAATGGTGCGCCACGGGTCCCAGCGCCAGACCCGCCGCCGAGCCATGCACTGCGAGGACATAAACTCCCATCAGCACAGCCAGCAGGGGATTGGTCGTGACCACACGAACCATCGCGAGAAACACCGCGCCAAGCTGTTCAAAGACGATTCCCTGCAAACCCGTGACGAAGAACATTTCCCGCAGCGAATAACGAAACCAATGCCCGGCCAGCAACCACGCCACGGCCCACGCTCCGTAGAAACCGATCCCGAGCCAGAGGTCGATGAGCAATTGTGGATGGAATAGCGCGGGCTCAGGTGCGGCCTTCAGGTAGTTCGATCCCCACGCGAAGGTTTCTGTCAGGGTACCGGAGATGATAAACAGCCCCACCAACTTCAAGGCTACCGAACCCCGCAACGAATCCATCGCACGCGCCAGCCAGGGCCGCCCATACCACGCCGCCACAAAGCAGGTATAAATCAGCAGCGCGGTATCTGCGGGCCGCTGGCAGAGTCGAAGCAACGGAACCAATCCGCTCAGGATGAACAGAACGGATTGGCCCCTGCTTCTGAAGGACATGTTCCCGGAGGTTTGGTTTTTATCCGGCAATGCCGAATCCGGCACGATAGTGTTTCTTGATGAGCGCCTCGGCCTCGGGCGCATTTTTGGCCCGCATGTTTCCCGAATCCCACTCGATGCGTTTTTGCAGGCGTGTGGCGAGATTGCCAATCAACAACGATTCGGTAAACGGCCCCGAATAGGCAAAGCCGGCCCTGGCATCCTCGGGCTTTTTCGCCTTGCAGGCCTGGATCCATTCGAGGCGATGACCGGCGGAGCGCGGTATCGATTTGGGTGGGAGTTGAAACTCCTCGCGGCGTTTTGCCGGGAACAACCGGGGCGCGCCGGACCAGCCGCCACAGACCATCGTGCCTTTCTCGCCAATGAAATAAATGCCGTTGTCGGCCAGGTCAACTTCGCCCGCGATATCGGCGGGGACGGGCGGCATTTTCCCGCCATCGTACCAGCGGACTTTCAGCGCGGCTCGGCCTTTCATGGGAGCGAACTCGAAAGTGAGGATCTGCCACGCGGGATAGGATTCCTTCTCGAGCGGACTGCTCTGGCATTCCGCGGCGATGGGCGTGGGCAAATCAAGGGCGTAGAAGGCGGGGTCCAGGTTATGCACCGCCATGTCACCCAGCGCGCCGGTGCCAAAGTCGAACCAACCGCGCCAGGCGAACGGATGATAGGCCTTGTGATAGGGACGCTCCGGGGCAGCGCCCAGCCAGAGGTTCCAATCCAGGTCCGGTGGGACGGGCATGGTTTCAGTGGGACGCACCGCGGGTTGTTTCCACCAATTACCGGGACGATCGCTCCAGCCGTGCACTTCGCGGATTTCACCAATGGCCCCCGCCTGAATCCATTCGCGCGTCAGCCGCAGGCCTTCGCCCGCGTGACCATTGTTGCCCATCTGCGTGACGAGGCCGGTTTCTTTGGCCACCTTTGTCATCACCCGCGCCTCCTCGATCGTGTGGGCCATCGGCTTCTCCACATAGACATGCTTGCCCGCGCGCAAGGCCGCCAGCGTGATGGGCGCATGCATGTGGTCGGGCGTGGCGATCATCACCGCCTCGATGTCCTGACGCTTTTCGAGCATCACGCGGTAGTCCTTGAACAGTTCCGCTTTCGGGAAGGCCTTGAACGTGCCCGCCGCCTTGTTCCAATCCACATCGCAGAGCGCCACAATGTTCTCGCTCTTCATCTCGTTGAGATCGCCACCGCCCTGTCCGCCAACGCCAATGCCGGCGATGTTGAGTTTCTCACTTGGCGGCGTCTGGCCCTGGCCCAACACGTGGCGGGGAACAATCTGAAAACCCAGCGCCAATGTGGCGGTGGTCCGAAGGAAGGTTCTGCGTTTCATCATAGAGTTTCAGCAATTAGGACGGGTGGTTTGTGAGGTGTATTCAGTTTTGCCTGGTTGCGTTTAAAAATTCCACGGCTGCAGCGGCAACGTCGGCTCCGCTCTTGTTGACCAGCGTGAGGCGCGAATCCGGATTCGTGTGGCGCGACTTCAATAAAGCGTTATCGTCCTCCTCACCCGCGAGCCACAAGGTTCCCGGTTCACCGGCGGCAAGCATCCCGGGCAGGTCGCCATATTTCGCGCCGCCGGGCAGGAAGTCCGGGCTGCGAAGATCGAGCACTTTGCCGAACCGAAAGCCCTGCGTGTCGATCACCCAGCGGTCCACCGCGGAGCCGCATAACGCGCGCGCCGCCGCAACCCACGCACCGCCGCCGTTGAGTCCGACCACGTCGATGCGCTTGCCGGGATGTTCGCCGGTCTTGACGAACTTCACCGCGCTCAACACGTCATGCACACGCTGGGCGAACACGGCCGAGTTGTAGCCAAAGGTGTAGCCCGCCGCTTCACGCGGATTCTTCACACGCGGCGTGGTCGTGAACTTCTGTCCGTTCTCGAGAAACTCGCCCTGGTAAAGCAAATCCACTCCCAGCACCGTGGTGCCAGCGGTGATCAACTTTTGCGCAGCCGGAGAAAGGGAGCCGTCCGCCGCAAACAAGTCCGCCTTCCCGCCGCCGCTGATCCAAATTGTCGTGGTGCCATTCCATTGTTTTGGAATAAGGAACACCGCAGGCAGTTCCTCGCCATAGGTCTTATTGCGAATGATTCCGCATGTCTCGGACCATAAATCGGATTCGTCCTTGCTGTTCATTTTCCATTCGATATCCCCCGCTTCCGCAAAGGTTCGGCCAATAACGACCTCCAGCGCCTTGCCCGCCATATCGTGCAAACGCTCTGGAGATTTTGCGGCATCGGCGAGTTGCTTTTGCGCGTCTTCGTGTAGCCAGCGGAGTAGTTTGCGTTCGAAGCCGTCACCCGACTCCTTGGGCGCGGGATGCTGCGCGTCCCACACCGTGAGTTGTTCGCGCGTGAGTGGTTTGTAATCGCGTTCGATCACCGGTTCCGTAAATCCGAGTTTGAAATGTTTGTTCAGCCAGGTGTAGAAGGCCGACCGCGAAACGGCATTGTAGTTGTGCGGGAAATGTTCGCCGCGATGCAACATCACATTGTTCGGCGCGCCCAGAAACGCGTAAAGTTGCTGCAGCTCGGGAAATCCTTTTGTGGACATCTCCTTGGTCCAATCGTTCGCCGTGGTCATCCCGAGTGGCTTCGGCGCGAAGAGCCCGGCGAACTCCACATTGCCGGTGTTCACGCGCAGCAGGCTGGCGTTCTCGCAGGTGCAGCCTCCCTGCATCGCCGTGCTGACCATCACCGCCGGAAAAGAAAGTTTCACGCGCGGATCGATGGCGCTGAGGATGAAGGTCTGGGTGCCGCCGCCGCTCGCGCCGGTCATCGCAACGCGTTCGGGATCCACCTCGGGCAGGCTCAGCAGAAAATCGAGCGAGCGAATGGCGTTGAGCGTTTGCAGACCCATGATGCTCTGCAGGTGCGCCTCGGCCTGCGGGCTGTAGAGGCCCCAGTTCTCCGTGGTGTTCATCCCGGGCCGTTGTTGCGCGAAGCGATGGACCAATTGCTCCGAGAACTGCTGGGAATCCGAATCGCTCAACATGTCCCACTGCCACACGATGCACCCCATGCGTGCCAGTTGAACGCACATCGATTGAAACCGGCTGCGTCCGCCTTCCACGAAGCGTTCCGCGCCCGTCGCAATTTCACCGAGCAGCTCCGCGTCGTCGGATTCCGAAAACCGCGCGTCCTTCCAATGTCCGTGGGCGAAGAGCACGCCCGGCGCCTTGCCGGTGATTTTTGCGGGTCGATACAGACTGCCCGTAACGAAAAACCCCGGCGCGCTTTCGAAATAAACCTTCTCCACCGAGTAATCGCCGCAATCGATTTTGCCGTGAATGACGGCATTCAGCGGCGTCTTGGTCGGCATCGGCCAGAGACCTTCCGCCACGAGTATCTGCCGCCGCACCCGCTCGCTGCGCTGGGCCCAATCGGTCTTCGATGTGGGCGGCGTGAAAGGGAAATAGCCATCGAGATCCTTCAGCGGTTTCAACCGGACATCGTTGGGAACCTGGCCTGCGGGCAAAACGCGCGGCCCTTCCGCATGGGTGAGCAAGCTGAATGCAATAAGGACAAGGGAGCATACGGCTGTGGCATGGAATCGCGTGGTCATGCGAGACACCCTACGCCAGGCGCAAAACGTTTCGAGAAAAATCTGGCCGCGCTATGGAACTAAAATACGTAGCGCAGACTTCCAGTCCGCCGTCTCGCAGGTTTCCAACCTGCAATCGAGCGAACTATCAGGCGCCCCATTGACTGTGAGTCGGCAGTCCGGAATGTTGAGAACCTGCGCCACGCGCCATTAAGACCTTTCAAGTCAATCGTCAGAAACAGCCCCGCTAACTTCCGGCCTTTTCAAATTTTCAATGCACCGAACAAACTTCTCCGGTTCGCGACCGCCGTTTCGCTCGTGGTAGGGCGTGCAGTCCTCTGCGCGCCGTCACCGCAGTTCGTAGCGCAGCTTGCCTAAGCTGCTGTATCGCAGATTGCCAATCTGCGAACCGTCTCAAACTTACAGTCCCGGCAGGAATCGCAAAACCTTTTCCATGTAGCGCAGACTTCCAGTCTGCCGTTTCGCAGGTTTCCAACCTGCAATCGAGCGAACTATCAAACGCCCCATTGACTGTGAGTCGGCAGCGGACTCCACAGACTGGAACGAAATTGCGCTTCACCACCCGTAGCGCAGACTTCCAGTCTTGTATGTTTGAATTTGCCACTTGTTTGTTGGTTCGCGTTGAACAAGAAAGAAGTGGTGTCCCTTCCCCGCCTGCAGGCGGGGAAGGGACGGCGGACGCGTGTTCGTTCCAATCTTGGTCTGGTGAAAGCCAGACCGTACGGCAGCATGAATCGCGCTCGCCTTTGTCCGAAACTCGAACCGTTACCAGAGCGGCGTGTTACAACGCCAGCTCGTATTTGCAAGAATGAGTCCGAACAACTTTAATATTATGACTGAAAAATCCGCCCCTGTCCATGTCGGTCTGGACGTCGCCAAGGCCACTCTCCAACTTCACCTTCCCGGACGGCTCCTGGACGTGACCAACGATGCGGCGGGGCACACACAACTGGTCCAATGTCTGGGTGCTGTGCCCGGTGCCCACGTGATCCTCGAAGCCACTGGCGGCTATGAGCGTGCCGTCGTGGCGGCACTTCACACGGCCGGTTTACCCGTCAGCGTGGTCAACCCGGCCCAGACCCGTGCCTTCGCCCGCGCCACCGGCCAGCGGGCCAAGAGCGATCCGATCGATGCTGCCAGCCTGAGCGCCTTCGGCAAGGCCCTGGAGCCCGCTGCCACCACCGCCCCGACGCCAGCCCACACTGAGCTCACCGCCCTGGTGACCTGGCGCGAACAACTCAAAGATCTCCTGACCATCGCCAAAAATCAGGCCGAACACCACGACTCACCCTTCGTCCGCACCGAACACGCCAAGCTGATACGGCATCTGGAAAGCCGTTTGGCCGCAGTGCTGGCCGAATTAACCGCCGCCCTGGCCCGCCACGCCGTCGAGCAAAAACAAGTCACCCGCCTGGCGGAAATTCCCGGCGTGGGGATGCTGACGGCCGTGACGGTAGTGGCGCAGATGCCCGAACTGGGAACCCTCAACCGGGGCCAGGCGGCAGCCCTGGCGGGGCTGGCCCCGTGGGTGCGCCAGAGCGGCCCTTGGGAAGGCCAGCGTCACATTGGTGGCGGCCGGACCGGGGTGCGCCGCGCCCTCTACATGGCCTCCGTGGCAGCGGTGCGCTGCAATTCCATCCTCAAGGCCTTTTATAAGAGGCTGCGGGCGGCGGGCAAGAAGCCCAAAGTGGCGCTGACAGCAGTGATGCGGAAACTCATCGTATTGATGAATCATGCCCTAAAAGATCCCAGATTCTGTGTTGCTCCATGACACCGTTGCTGCCGTTTCGCAGGTTTCCAACCTGCAATCGAGCGAAATATCAGACGCTCCATGGAATGTAAGTCGGCAGCGAACTCCACAGACTGGAGCGAAATTGCGCTTCACCACCCGTAGCGCAGACTTCCAGTCTGCCGTTTCGCAGGTTTCCAACCTGCAATCGAGCGAACTATCAGGCGCCCCATTGACTGTGAGTCGGCAGCGGACTCCACAGACTGGAGCGAAATTGCGCTTCACAACCCGTAGCGCAGACTTCCAGTCTGCCGTTTCGCAGGTTTCCAACCTGCAATCGAGCGAACTATCAGGCGCCCCATTGACTGTGAGTCGGCGATCCGGAATGTTGAGAACCTGCGCCACGCGCCATTAAGACCTTTCAAGTCAATCGTCAGATACATCCCGGCTAACTTCCAGTCTTCTCAATGAAACATCACGCGCTTGCCGGTTTGTGCGGACTTGCGGGCGGCTTC
This sequence comes from Verrucomicrobiia bacterium, assembly GCA_963664225.1. Lineage (GTDB taxonomy): Bacteria > Verrucomicrobiota > Verrucomicrobiia > Limisphaerales > UBA1319. The sequence goes on along the minus strand of OY760937.1, from coordinate 2,577,693 downwards.
CAGAATTTCCGTGGCCACCATGTTCACTTCCAGCGAGGACAGGCCTGAAGGTTTAATCTCGCCACGCACGACCGCCGCGAGGTAGGAGAGCGGATCAGCGTTCGGTCCTGCGAGCGGCGACACCGGCGACTCTTTTTCCGCGGCATTGCCTTTGCGCATCCGCAGAGTGTTCTTCTCGGGAATCATCAGGCAGCCGGTCGCGCCATAGATCTCCATATCCTTCCGGTTATACGGCCAGTTCCACGAGGCCTGGATGATCCCCTGGGCGTGCGGATAGGTCACCACAATGGTCGCCTCGTCGTCCACCTTGGGATACACCTGCGGTTTGATTTGCTGCGTGACTGCGAAGACCGACGTGGGGCGCTGTCCCTGCATCAACCAGGTGATCAGATCCGCGCCGTAACAGCCAAAATCCATGAGAGCGCCGCCGCCATTGAGCACGGGATCGGTGAGCCAATTTAAAAATGCCGCCGAACATCCAATCTCCTTCGGCCCCTGATGCCCATCATGAACAACGATCTTTCGCAGATCGCCGATCTGGCCCGGGTCCTGAACCAGCGCATACGCCGCATGGTTGGCCGGGTACCAGGTGGTCTCGTAATTCACCACCACTTGGATGCCGCCCTTCTTCGCGGCGGCTTCGATGGCGCGCGCGTGCTTCATGCTCACCGCCAGCGGCTTTTCCATCATGACATGAATCCCGCGCGCGGCGCAGGCCTCCACCACGCGCTTGTGATCGAACGTGCTCGTAAATGTGGCCACCGCCTGCACATTGGCTTTGTCCAGCATCTCCTCGATTGTGGTGTAGAAAATATTGGTGTTTAGCTTGTATTCTTTGGCGTAACGCGCCGCGAGTTCCCTGTCCGGTTCCACGATGGCAACCAACTGAATATCCTGCCGCGTGCTGGCCGCCGGGATGAACCCGCGCGCATGATCGTGAACCAATCCCACGATGGCATAGCGCACCGGCGCCGGTTCAGACCGGACCGTAACCGCGCCCACACACACCAACACGGCGAGGAGGAGAGTCGTCAGGTGCATGCTCAATGCCCTGAGCAAAAAGCTGTTTTTGAATGTTCCGCGATGGGCCGGGCATGGAATTTTCGTGGCTTTCATTGGCGGCTAATTTCCATCCGCCCGCGCCGTGTGGCAAGCGGGTTCTTCGACAATCTCGACGTGCGGGCGTATCCCATCGTTCCAGCCCTGTAGGCCGGGTCCCCTGACCCGGCGTTTTCTCTTACCCCAACGCCGTCCGCGCCACCCCGTTTGAGTCCTTGACGATCCATGCGCAAGGGATAGCCTCTGACCGTTGCACATAATTATAACATCATGAAACCGACCAATCGACGCGTGTTCCTCAAGGAAGCCGGAACCCTGCTGACCGCCGGGGCCGCATTGGGCGCATGGGGATTCCATGAAGCCACCTCTGGCGTCCAGGCCGCAGAAAACCAGTCCTCAACCGATCAACAGAAGAAGAATACAATGAAAGTGATTATCGCCGCCGACCCGTTTGCAATGTCCTTGAAAAAAGCCGTCGCCGAATACCTGAAGGAAAAGGGACACGAAATCATCGATCTCGGATCGACGGCTGAAAAAGAGATTCCGTATTTCGAGTGCGGTGTCACCGCCAGCAAAGCTCTGCAGGCGGGAAAAGCGGACCGTGCCATTCTCATGTGCGGCACAGGCATGGGCATGTCGATCGTTGCAAACCGCTTCAAAGGAGTCACCGCCGCGGTGGTCGAATCGGTTTTTGCCGCCAAAATGTGTCGGGCGATCAACAACGCCAACGCCCTCTGCATGGGCTCCATGATCTGGGGAGATTGGATGGCCAGGGAGGCCGTGGATGTGTTCCTCACAACCAACCTCGCCGATGGCCTGCCGCAGTTCGCCGACTTCCTCAAGGAAGCCAACAAAAAGGTCGAGGCCATCTCTCCGGGTCAGAAGTAGGCCGCAAAATCTGTTTACCGGGCTGGTTCGCTGACCACTTTCGCCGGACGATCCATTTTCACCGCCACCTGATAATCGGTGTAATGCCGATAGCGCCCGTCGATATTGAGCCAAAGCACGGTCGGGCCATCGGGGGCGGCGTTGCGCACGACCACCGGACGGATGTTGTCGAACTTCGAGTGTGTGGTGACGGCATTGGTTTGCCACGTGGTGCCGTCGTCACGGGTTACCCACTTTTCAATCTCGCGCACGCCTGAAACCGGACGCGACAAATACACCACGGAAGGGTTGGCAGGATCCAGCGCCAACCCGCCGGAGTAGTGCGGTTCGGATTCAACCTTTCCGGGCGTTGTCTGCGGAAACCACCTGCCGCCCGAACACATTTCCTTGTCCAGCCACTTCGTTCCGTCCCAGCGCGCGTAGTGATACCGATGATCAGTCTCAGCGGGCAGACGCGTGTAGGCAATCACCGGACGATTATCCTTGTCCGCCGCCACGTCATAGACCCAGGCGCGTATTCCCGCCTTCTTCGCGTCATACACACAGTCCGCCTGTTCAGGGGTGAACGGCAGTTGGTCCATCCCGGCAATCCGCGTGCCGTCAGCCTTATAAAATGCGCCGTTGCGATAACACGCGTAATAGACACTGTTCTGCGCTTCATCCCGGGGATGCCCATCGGTAAAGATGATGTGAATCCGGTCTTTGCCATTGGACGCATACTTCGCATAGGGACGATTGTTGCCGCCCGCGCCCGGCCGCGCGGTGACGACTTGTCCCGGGGTCCAGGTCTGGCCGCTGTCCATGGATTTGCTGAAGGTCGGTTTCCAGGTGTCTCCACGCCAGAAGAGATAAATGGCGTTGCTTTCATCGGAGAGCATCATCGGGTTCGAATAGGTGATGGTCTGGCGTGGACGCGGCCTGGCGCTGATGTCCAGAACACGTTCCGCCTCCCACTCGCTCATATCCCCGGGGCGCACGGTCACCCGGGCGTTCATTTCCGGCCCGCCGTGTTTTGAATAAAACGCCATGAGCCGCCCATCCGGTAGGAAGAGAAACGACGGGGCGTCGTGATCGTCCCGTTCGTATTGCGAATGCAGGTTCACAGTCGTGACTCTCCCGCTTCGAGGATCGAGCACGCCCGCCTGGACCGAGCCATTCTCCGTCACCCAACCCGCATAGGATTTTCCGTCCCGCGTGACAGCGCGCGGATCGGAAAACCAGCACCAGCCCCCGTCCGCGGTGAAATTCGCATAATCCTCGGCAGGTTGTGCGGCATTTACAGCATTCGTGGTCTGGGCCGCCATGGCAATAAACAAGGCGCCCAAAAAGGAACCCAGCGCGGACCGCCGCCAATCGGTATGATGCTTTTTCATGAACTTGTTTGGGAGATGAGCCATTTACTTTCGCGTGGCTGACATCTTAATCGATTTGATGACCAACTCGTCCCCCGCCCGCGGTTGGTCCACTGGCTCGATCGCCACTCCTAGAATGAGGCCGCGGTACTCGGTCGATGACGCCAGGTCGATATGGTAGATATGGTAGTTGTGGAACTTGCCATCCGCATTCAGGTTCAATGTGAGGCTTTTCGTCTTATCGAAATTATCGTCGCCAAGACGTTTCCAGAATATCCGCACCGCTTTGGTCTCCCCGGTGCAGGCCATCTCCAGATCCATGCCCGGCGCGCTCTCGGCACGCCAGCTTCGCGGGGCGCTTTGCAGGCGCGGCAGACCGGCCTTGTTGGCGTCGAACTTGATCCGCCATTCACCCTTCAGCGGAAACCCCTGATCGCTGGCGTTCACCAGCGTCCAGTGCTGCCGGTCTTTATCAAAACGCCAGGCCGGTGCGGCTTTCGTGGCCATCTCGTTGAAACGTTTGCGGATGTCGGCGAGCGTTCCCACCACATATTCCGTGCGGTGCTCATACACGATATTGTGGTCGAACATTTCCACATGAATCGGGGCCACATACGCCGTGGAACCGTGCTTGGGATCGTCCGAACGTCCGTCCCCATGGATGCCCCCATGGAACTCCCCGCCATCGTCCTTGAACACACCCAGGCCCCAATCACGGTCATCCACCAGCGCGGCCCAGCGTTCGGTCCCCATGAATCGCTTCCACGGCCAGGGCTGATGCCAATCGTTTGTGACATGCGTCAGCGCGTCCCCGGTAAACGGTTTGTCGCCCGTATAGGACATCAGGCGCCACAACTTGGAGATGGTATAAACGGCGGGCAATTCCTGCGGGCAGGGGCGGTACACGGTCTTATCCGGGCGCTGGTTGGTGCAGCGGTAACGCATGTGAATGACCGGACCATCCAGCGTCGTCCAGGTCTCGAAAACGCATTCGCCGGGCACATTCTCGAGCGGCCACTGCATGGGAATACATTTGATATAGAGTTCCCGGCCGTCGTTGCGGTGCTCCACCACCCGCGATGGATTCAAGTAACAATCCCCGGTCTGGATCGGATTCCAGCCCAGGCCCGCCCACGCCGGATACGGCTTTTTGTCCCCCACTACATAAGGCCAGGGCCCCGAGTAATGGGACATCTGGATCTGTCGCCCCAGATCGGCGCTATTGATGATATTGCCCGGATGGTCCTTGCTCGAAATGAAAGTCACCGCGCCGCCGAGCGCCAGGTCCATGCCGATGCGCACCTCGCCATTATCCAGGAACGTCATCTTGGGCGCGGGCAGCGAAGGCTGCGCGGCGAAAACACACAGCTCGCAGAGGGCGGCCAGCAGGCATGGTAAAAACGGGATGTTCAATGAGATTCCTTGCGTAATGGGTCTGGATCGTAAATGCATCAGGCGTAATATCTGCGAGCATATTTCGAAGAGCACGAACGTCAAGCGCGGACCATGGGTATCGATTTTGCAGCCTTGCCTGATATGTGGAAATTCCTCGATTCACATCGCATTGTCTTGCATCCACCCCCGTTTTAAGTCAAGATGTCGCCATCTATCACAGCATGATGAAACGCAATATCCATGCCCGGAGGATGATTCAATTCCAGAATTGGCTGACCAATCTGACCAATGAAGTCCCTCCAATCCTGTGTCCGCTTTTTCCAGCCATCCCTGCAATTCCTTTCCTCCGTCGTCTCAGCCCCATCCATGGTCGTATCGCCGTAATCCCTGGTCAATAATCCCATGAAGATACTCGCCATTGACGACAGCCCGAATGACCTGATCATGTTGAAGGCTGCCGTGGGGGGTGCGTTGCCCGGGACCGAAATCCTGACCGCTTTGAGTGGCCCCGAGGGAGTCGCCCTGGCCCGCGCCGAGGACCCAGACGTCGTCCTGCTCGATATCCTGATGCCAGGCATGGACGGGTTTTCTGTTTGCCGCGAACTCAAGGAGGACGACCGCCTCCAGTCCATTCCCGTGGTGTTTCTCACCGGCCTGATAACCGACCGTGATAGCCGCATCCAGGCCTTGGACGCCGGTGCCGAAGGCTTTCTCCCCAAGCCCCTGGATGAGGTGGAATTGCTCGCCCAGCTTCGGGTCATGGCCAGGATCAAGGCCGCAAATCGCCTGCAGCGCCTCGAGAAAGACCAACTCGCCGCGCTCGTGGCCGAACGCACCCGGAAGCTGGAAGAGGAGCTGGCCTCGCGCAGTCAGGCCGAGAAGGCCCTGCGGGACAGCGAGTTCTTCTTCAAGGAATCGCAGCGTGTCGCATTTATTGGTTCCTATAAAACCGACTTTGTCGCGGGTTTTTGGGAATCGTCCGAAGTCCTCGACCAGATATTCGGCATCGACAAGAACTACGTCAGGAGCGTTCCCGGCTGGCTGGACATCACCCATCCGGATGACCGGGAGATGATGGACCGCTACTTGAAAGAGGAAGTCATCGCGAAACGCAGGCCATTCAATAAAGAATACCGCATCCTCCGCAAGTCCGACGGCGAAGTCCGGTGGGTCAATGGATTGGGAGAGACCAGTTTCGACGCGGATGGAAAAATCGTTGCCATGATCGGCACCATCCAGGACATCACGGAACGCGTCCAGGCCGGGGAGGCGCTGGCTTCCAGCGAAAAGGAGTTTCATTTGCTGGCCGAGGCCATGCCCCAGATTGTCTGGGCGACCCGGGCCGATGGCTGGAACATTTATTTCAACCGACAGTGGTTCGAATACACAGGACTCACACCCGAAGAAAGCCACGGTCATGGCTGGAACATACCTTTCCACCCCGACGACCAGCAACGCGCCTGGGATGCCTGGCAGAACGCAGTCACAAACAATGCCACCTACTCGCTCGAATGCAGATTACGCCGGCGGGACGGCGTTTATCGCTGGTGGCTGATTCGCGGCGTCCCTGTTTTGGATGAAAAGGGAGGCATCCTTAAATGGTTTGGCACCTGCACGGACATTCAAGACATCAAACACTCGCAGGAAGAGCGTGAGAAACTCCAGGAGAAGTTGACCCAGGCGCAGAAAATGGAATCCGTCGGACGTCTGGCAGGCGGTGTGGCCCACGATTTTAACAGCATGCTCACCGTCATCCAGGGAAACGCGGCCATGGTCATCGAGGACCTCCCGCCGGACAGCCCGCATCGTGAGAACCTCGCGGAAATCGAAAAATGCGCCCGGCGCTCGGCGGACCTCACCCGCCAGCTTCTGGCCTTCGCCCGCAAACAAATCGCCTCGCCCAAGATCCTGGACCTCAACGAGACTCTGGAATCCATGCTCAAGATGCTGCGGGGGATCATCGGCGGGGACATCGACCTGGAGTGGCACCCCGCCACGGGCCTCTGGCCGATCAAGGCCGATCCCGGCCAGGTTGGCCAGGTGCTCGCCAACCTCTGCCTCAACGCCCGGGACGCCATCGGCGGCGTGGGCAAAATCACCCTCAAGACAGAAAACGTCACCATCGACCAGGCCTATTGCCAAACCCACACCGACATTGTCCCTGGCGATTATGTGACACTCGCATTCAGCGATGACGGTTGCGGCATGGATAAAGAAGTGCTGACGCACCTCTTTGAGCCGTTTTTCACCACCAAGGACGTTGGCAAAGGCACGGGTCTCGGGTTGGCCACCGTTTACGGCATCGTAAAACAAAATCACGCATTCATTAATGTCGAAAGCAAACCGGGCTGCGGCACAACCTTCAAATTGCATGTGCCGCGCCATGCCGAAGAAGCCCCGCCGATTCACAGGGAAGGCCCAGCCGTGCCGACGGTGCGCGGTCTCGAGACCATCCTCCTGGTCGAGGACGAACCGTCCATCTTGATTATCGGCAGGCGCGTCCTCGAAAGCCTGGGCTACACCGTCCTCACCGCCGGCACCCCGGGCGAAGCCGTCCGCCTGGCCAGCGGGCACGCCGGAGAAATCCACCTCTTGATCACCGACGTGATCATGCCCGAAATGAACGGACAGGACCTCGCCAAATGCCTGCTCTCGCTCCACCCGGGCCTCAAGCGCCTCTTCATGTCCGGCTACACCGCCGACATCATCGCCCACAACGGCATTCTGGAGGAAGGCATTCACTTCCTCCAAAAACCTTTCACCAGGGAAGTCCTGGCCGACAAAGTCCGCCAGGCCCTGATGCACTAGTCGAATAAACCCACGACCCTGAAGGCCGGGGTGTCCCCACCCCCGCGCCACCCGTAGCGCAGACTTCCAGTCTTGTATGTTTGAATTTGCCACTTGTTTGTTGGTTCGCGTTGAACAAGAAAGAAGTGGTGTCCCTTCCCCGCCTGCAGGCGGGGAAGGGACGGCGGACGCGTGTTCGTTCCAATCTTGGTCTGGTGAAAGCCAGACCGTACGGCAGCATGAATCGCGCTCGCCTTTGTCCGAAACTCGAACCGTTACCAGAGCGGCGTGTTACAACGCCAGCTCGTATTTGCAAGAATGAGTCCGAACAACTTTAATATTATGACTGAAAAATCCGCCCCTGTCCATGTCGGTCTGGACGTCGCCAAGGCCACTCTCCAACTTCACCTTCCCGGACGGCTCCTGGACGTGACCAACGATGCGGCGGGGCACACACAACTGGTCCAATGTCTGGGTGCTGTGCCCGGTGCCCACGTGATCCTCGAAGCCACTGGCGGCTATGAGCGTGCCGTCGTGGCGGCACTTCACACGGCCGGTTTACCCGTCAGCGTGGTCAACCCGGCCCAGACCCGTGCCTTCGCCCGCGCCACCGGCCAGCGGGCCAAGAGCGATCCGATCGATGCTGCCAGCCTGAGCGCCTTCGGCAAGGCCCTGGAGCCCGCTGCCACCACCGCCCCGACGCCAGCCCACACTGAGCTCACCGCCCTGGTGACCTGGCGCGAACAACTCAAAGATCTCCTGACCATCGCCAAAAATCAGGCCGAACACCACGACTCACCCTTCGTCCGCACCGAACACGCCAAGCTGATACGGCATCTGGAAAGCCGTTTGGCCGCAGTGCTGGCCGAATTAACCGCCGCCCTGGCCCGCCACGCCGTCGAGCAAAAACAAGTCACCCGCCTGGCGGAAATTCCCGGCGTGGGGATGCTGACGGCCGTGACGGTAGTGGCGCAGATGCCCGAACTGGGAACCCTCAACCGGGGCCAGGCGGCAGCCCTGGCGGGGCTGGCCCCGTGGGTGCGCCAGAGCGGCCCTTGGGAAGGCCAGCGTCACATTGGTGGCGGCCGGACCGGGGTGCGCCGCGCCCTCTACATGGCCTCCGTGGCAGCGGTGCGCTGCAATTCCATCCTCAAGGCCTTTTATAAGAGGCTGCGGGCGGCGGGCAAGAAGCCCAAAGTGGCGCTGACAGCAGTGATGCGGAAACTCATCGTATTGATGAATCATGCCCTAAAAGATCCCAGATTCTGTGTTGCTCCATGACACCGTTGCTGCCGTTTCGCAGGTTTCCAACCTGCAATCGAGCGAACTATCAGACGCTCCATGGAATGTAAGTCGGCAGCGGACTCCACAGACTGGAGCGAAATTGCGCTTCACCACCCGTAGCGCAGACATCCTGCCGTATCGCGGATTTCCAATCCGCCAACCGTCTCAAACTCACAGGGCGCAAAACTGCATCCTCCGGTCCGCGGAAATACAATAAAACGCCATTGGAGACTCAACCAGCCCTGAATCGGAACACATATTCCACTCCATACCTACTGGCGCCCGGCGTCCGAGGGTTTTGTATGGAGTCCCGTCTTCAGACGGCGCAGCATTCGAATCAAGGGGAGCTTGAATATTTGCAACCCTCTCGATAATCCGATTGCCTGCGCCAATTCGTAACGCCCACGATCATTCTATTTCCCATTCAAACGATTCCCTCCATACACCCCCGGACACGCACCTCAGCCAACACGATCCCGGCAGGGGTCGCGGACCCATTCCAATGAACGCGTGCCTCTCCACCCGGTGGATCGCAAATAGAAGCTCCGTAGAAGCGCCATGTTTATAGAAATCCGACAACAACGAAATTCAAGCATCCCGGCAGGGATGCCAGCGATTAGCCGGGGGTCGAGGTCGTCCGCGACTGACACCCCCGGACACGCACCCCAACCAATACAATCCCGGCAGGGATCGCAGACCCTTTCCAATGAACGCGTGCCTCTCCACCCGGTAGATCGCAAATAGAAGCTCCGTAGGAGCGCCATGTTTATAGAAATCCGACAACAACGAAATTCAAGCATCCCGGCAGGGATGCCAGCGATTAGCCGGGGGTCGAGGTCGTCCGCGACTGACACCCCCGGACACGCACCCCAGCCAACACGATCCCGGCAGGGATCGCAGACCCATTCCAATGAACGCGTGCCTCTCCACCCGGTGGATCGCAAATAGAAGCTCCGTAGGAGCGCCATGTTTATAGAAATGCAACAACCACGAAATTCAAGCATCCCGGCAGGGATGCCAGCGATTAGCCGGGGGTCGAGGTCGTCCGCGACTGACACCCCCGGACACGCACCCCAGCCAACACGATCCCGGCAGGGATTGCAGACCCATTCCAATGAACGCGTGCCTCTCCACCCGATGGGTCTCAAATTGAAGCTCCGTAGGAGCGACATGTTTATAGAAATCAAACAACAACGAAATTCAAGCTCCAGCGGAGCGGCATGTTTATCCACCTTCCAAACCACCCAATTCATTCCGCGACCACTTTCGACTATCCATCCTCCATTCTTCCCTCAACCAACCCCACATGGCGTCCCTTTGTAACCCGTGCCTCTCCACCCGGTGGATCGCAAATAGAAGCTCCATAGGAGCGCCATGTTTATAGAAATGCAACAACCACGAAATTCAAGCATCCCGGCAGGGATGCCAGCGATTAGCCGGGGGTCGAGGTCGTCCGCGACTGACACCCCCGGACACGCACCCCAGCCAACACGATCCCGGCAGGGATTGCAGACCCATTCCAATGAACGCGTGCCTCTCCACCCGGTGGATCGCAAATAGAAGCTCCGTAGGAGCGCCATGTTTATAGAAATCCGACAACAACGAAATTCGAGCATCCCGGCAGGGATGCCAGCGATTAGCCGGGGGTCGAGGTCGTCCGCGACTGACACCCCCGGACACGCACCCCAACCAATACAATCCCGGCAGGGATCGCAGACCCTTTCCAATGAACGCGTGCCTTTCCACCCGGTGGATGGCAAATAGAAGCTCCGTAGGAGCGCCATGTTTATAGAAATCCAACAACCACGAAATTCAAGCATCCCGGCAGGGATGCCAGCGATTAGCCGGGGGTCGAGGTCGTCCTCGACTGACACCCCCGGACACGCACCCCAGCGAACACGATCCCGGCAGGGGTCGCGGACCCTTTCCAATGAACGCGTGCCTCTCCACCCGGTGGATCGCAAATAGAAGCTTCATAGGAGCGCCATGTTTATAGAAATCCAACTACCACGAAATCCAAGCTCCAGCGGAGCGGCATGTTCTTAAAACGGAACACCCACGAAATTCAAGCATCCCGGCAGGGATGCCAGCGATTAGCCGGGGGTCGAGGTCGTCCGCGACTGACACCCCCGGACACGCACCCCAGCCAACACGATCCCGGCAGGGATCGCAGACCCTTTCCAATGAACGCGTGCCACTCCACCCGGTGGATCGCAAATAGAAGCTCCGTAGGAGCGCCATGTTTATAGAAATCCAACTACCACGAAATCCAAGCATCCCAGCAGGGATGCCAGCGATTAGCCGGGGGTCGAGGTCGTCCGCGACTGACACCCCCGGACACGCACCCCAGCCAACACGATCCCGGCAGGGGTCGCAGACCCATTCCAATGAACGCGTGCCTCTCCACCCGATGGGTCACAAATAGAAGCTCCGTAGGGGCGCCATGTTTATAGAAATCCGACAACCACGAAATTCAAGCTCCAGCGGAGCGGCATGTTCGTCCACCTTCCAAACCACCCAATTCAACCCGCAACTCGCTGCCACTTTAAATCCAGAAGGCAAATTCCACGTCAAACCCACTCCAATCCCCGAATGTGGAAACCAATGATCCCGCAGCCAAAAGTGTAACGTTTTGCTCTGACCCCTAACCATCCATTCTATTTCTTACCCGATCCATGAATCTCCGACCAGTTTTGTCGCAGCATTTGCTGATTCGTTCGACCATTTTATTCGAATAACCTAAGCCCTTCGCCCTAAATACTCCGGAAGCGGATGAGTATATCAACCAATATGCGATCATTTGAACTATTACTTTATTTGGAGAAAAAGTATTTGTTATATTATCTATCGATATGCAAATGCATTTGTGATTATAATAGTAGTTGGATTGGCCTTTCCTTAGATCGCAAAGGAAAATGATGTCGATATGCTTTTTGACTCTATTATAGCTAACGGGAGATATGACTTCGATCAACTTTAAGGACTTGGCAACTGCTTGGTAATATTCCTCCTGATTATATTTTGGAAACGCCGAGATCGTAATTCCATCATAGGATGGCGTGTTTTGCACTCTCGCAAAATAATAGGCTGCTAACTTGGCCGCATTACCGAGGATTTTGTGCGGAAATAGTAACATTTTATAAATGGATTACCCATCGTCTGGTGCGTTATGCGTCTTTTGTTTTGTTCACAAGCCAGCCTCTTTGGCAATGCCCGCCGGTCCCAGATCCTTTCCCACATTCACTTTCTCCCAACGGGATCACATGCCATTGGCGCTCATGGAACACCCCAACCCTACGCGGGCGGCAATTTGATTCAATGACAATGTTGCCGCGCTATTACCGCGGCCCACAGCGTCTTCGCCCCCTCCTTCTATGTGTTTTATGCGTTCTCTGCGGTTAAATAATTCTCTCCCCTCACGGCATCCGCAGACGAAAGAACTGTTGATCGTTCGTGCCAATCGGTATCCGCATGTCCAGCACACCATTAGTCAGCGTATTGGTCCCCCAGGGCGCCCACTGCAGCAGGTTACTGGACGATTCCCAAACCACCGTTGCGTCCGTTGTCCCAACCACCGTCATCTGCAACAGGCCGTTGGTCGCCGTCAACAATCCGCCCTGGACTTCAAAACCAAACACCTCGAGCGGCGCATAACTTACCTCGTCCACCCACCCGGCGTCCGCACCGGCGCTGCCTGACGAATCCTTGTGGTAAACCCAGCTCAACTGATGCGTGCCGGTTCCAACGGTAAAGCCCGCCTCCTGCCAGTCCACCTCCCCGCTGATGCGCGCCTGCTCCACGCCATCCACGGAAAACTGGAGATAGTCCAAATCATTGGTGGCTCCATTCTCACAGGACACTTTCCACCAGAAGTCAACAGTGCCCGGACCAGTCACCGTCGTCTCAAGCGAGGATTCCTGACTGTTCGTAATCGCTCCGCTCTGCGCGGCCGCCACCCCGTCGTGGGTGATGGCCGACTGCGAGAACCATTGGACGTTTTCGCCGGTCATCCAGGTAAGTTCCGTCGCGTCGAGTGCCACCGGCAGCGGGGGTGCCGGGCTGATGCGTGTTCCAGTATCCGATGAACTAAAACCGCTCGCTCCCGTCGCGTTGGCAGCCTTCAACCAATAATAGTAAGTGATCCCGGGCACGGCATTCGTGTCATCGAAACTCGTGGTCGAAGCGGTGCCAATCTGGCTGGCGCTCCCGCTGGCGTTGGTCGTGTAGCGATAGATTTTATACGAAGTGGCATTGGTGGAAACATTCCACGTCACATGCACCCGATCCGTCAGGCCATCGGACGCGACGACGTTTGCGGGCGCCGCGGGCGCGACGGCCTCGGACGCCAGAGTCCAGCCCAGGTCCTTCATCACCCCCAACTTGCGGGTATTGAAGGTGTGCACGACCTGATGATACGCATACTTCATGAAGGTCGGAAACGTGATGCTCTCGTCCCAGTGCGACCCGCTCGATCCTGAGGCATAGGTCGTTGGCGCGTAGATTTTAATCCGGCTGCCCCCATTGGCCGCCACCGCATTGGGGCCATCATAATACAGCGCGTTACTGGTCAGCGCCGCCGCGCGCGTTGTCGCGGAGGACGCCGTCAGCCGGGCTCCGTTGTAGTAAAGGAAGGTATCGAAAATCAAGGGCGTCGAGGGACTGCTCCCATACTGGCCGGTCGTGGGATTGATGGAAGAGTAGAATCCAAGACCGTGGCACATCTCATGCAATAGCACCGACGGATAATCGATCTGGCCGGAGGGACAATTGCCGTCCGTCCCATAGTAAAAGGAATAATGCGTGTTAAACTCCAGGCGAATGTCGGCCATCTGTTTATTAACATCATAACCGAGCTTCTGATTGCGCAGGGCGGACGGATAATAAATGCCTCCGTTTTTGTAAACAGCGGGCTCAAGAGACTGTCCGATCACTTTCTCATTCCCGACGCCGAAATCTGAAAAAGTGATCGAGACAGTCACCGGCACCGGCCCGGAAAGCTGCGTCCCCCACAAGCCGGCCACGTACGTATCCGCGGCATCCTGCGCGGCGGTGGAACCCGTCGCAGAAATCTGGAACGTCAGACTCCCCGTGACAGTCCCCAGAATCCCCACCGTTTGAAGCTGCTCGTCGTAGGTGGTGAGCGAACCATCGGGCAGTTGATACGTATAGACGTAATACGCGGCCGCCTCCTCCATGCGGACCGCTTTCTCCAGCAGGGCCGGATCGGTGTGATCCGCGATGAGCACGTGAGGCCTCGCCTTCGCCACTCCCACCACCTTGCGCTCGCCGACGGACGTCGATTTAACCGCATTGGCGGGACCGTAGCTAAAAACCGGCAGCTTGAGTGCCTGCCTTGCCATCGCAAAGACCGCCTGGCTTTTCACCTTCGTCGTCCCGTTACTGCCGGTTTCCATCACCGCGTAACGGTACCGGGTGGCTTCGCCCAAAGCGCCCGCCTTGAGTTCCGCCAGCAACAACGGCGGCAGCTCCACCTCCCGAGACCCGGGCGCGAATCCCGAGAGAACGACGCTTTGCCCGGACTCCTCGTTTCTCAGGAGGATGGACACGTCAACCGAACCAATCGCAGTCAACCCAACAGTCAACCGGTTGAACGCTGGAACACCCAGCGGTTCCAGCCGGCTCTGGCGTGTCTGGCGGGCCTGCAATGCAGCCACCTGTTCCGACGTAACATTCTTCTGCCCAACATCATAAAGATGTTGCGCCTCCGCCACCCACACCCATCCGAGCCACACAACCGCCATCGCCAAAAGGATCGACAGGCGCGACGCGCGCCCACCTTTCCCGGTGGTTCTCACTGAAACCAAATTCATAATACACTGATAATCAAAGCATTGCAGCAGTCAACGTGGTGCCAGGAATCGCTCCATCGCCATGAGTCGCCGCCCCTCTTTGCATCATGAACCGTGCCACTCGCACCCCATCCCTGACCCCCTCCTATTCGAAATAAAGGCCGAAATTGTTCAAATATCCAAAAAAGCCCCAAAAAAAGCCCGTTGACACTGGGTTCGGGTCACTTTAGCTTTGACCGCCTGACTTGAAGACTGGTCCGGCGCCTTGCGCGGCGGAAGGTCAGGTCGCGGAGAGGAGTGAAACTAAATTGACAGAGATTAAACTGAAAAAAGGCGAGTCGCTGGAAAAAGCGTTGCGCCGCATGAAGAAGAAGATTGACCGCGAAGGGACGTTGAAAGATGTCCGCGGGCATCGTTATTATGAGAAACCGAGCGAGCGCCGTCGTCGTAAGATGAAGGTTGCCCGGTTTTCGGCCATGTTGAGCGCTCGTTACGCTGACCTCTAAAAGGTTCTGCGTCAGTTGGCATTTCAGCCGGGCGCTGTTCGCTCACTCCGAGGCGCCCGGTTTTTTTATTTTTATGTACTCCTTGTCCTCGTGCTGGAATTCCAGTCGTCACACGGATGGTCGCGCCATGCTGCGCGAAATCCGTGACTTGGGTTTTGAATATGCCGAATTAAGCCATGGCATTCGCATCAGTCTCCTGCCCGGGATCTTCGAGGCGGTGCAGGCCGGCGAAATCAAAATCTCAACGCTTCATAACTTCTGTCCGCTGCCCATCGGCGTGACTCATGCCGCTCCCAACATCTTCAAATTCACCGCGTTGGAAGAGCGCGAACGCGAGAACGCCTGGCGTTATTCCCTCAAAACCCTTGAAACCGCTGAGCGCCTCAAGGCCCGTTTGGTGGTGCTCCATATGGGCGCCATCGACATGAAGGATTACACGGACCGTTTGCTGGAAATGGCCGAAAACGGGCTCAAGGAAACGCCAAAATTTGAGAAATTGTGTCTCGAAGCCTGTGAGAAACGGGCCAAATACAAGACCAAACACATGCAGTATGCCTCCGAAATGCTGCGCCGTCTGGCTCCCGAGGCCGCATCACGGGGATTGCTCCTGGGCATTGAAAACCGGGAGGCAGTGGAGGAAATCCCCTTTGACGACGAGTTTCCGTTTTTCCTGAAGGATTTTCCAGAACCCTGCATCGGATACTGGCATGACACGGGACATGCCCAGATCAAGGAAAACATCGGTTTCCTAAACCACATCATGCACTTGGAAAACATGGCGGACCGTCTGGTCGGTTTCCATGTTCACGATGTGAAGTTTCCAGGCACCGATCACATGCCGCCGGGGCAGGGGATTATCGATTTTGCTGCGCTAAAGCAATTTGTAAAACCCGGGCACATCAAGGTGCTCGAGCTCAATCCAGGCCTGCCGAGCGAAGCGGTCCGAGCCGGCTTCGAGCATATCCGGGCCATCTGGGGCGCCGAGTAACGTGAAACTGGGAAAACCCAACTGGTCTCCGCTGCTGCGGCTGGGATTATGCGGGCTGCTGCTGCTCTGGGTTTTCCACTGCATCTTCGTCAACGAGGGCCGCGAGACCTATCGCAGCAATGGACAGCCTTGGGACACCTTGAGCCGGTTGGAAATGTGGAGGATCGGCTGGACGCTTGGCCCTCCAAACCTGTTAAAAACCCTTGGTATGGTCAGCCCGGGCGCTTTTGCCCTGTCCCTGCCGCTGATGGGGATGACGATCTTTTTGGGTGTCATCCGCTGGCGCATGGCTTTGAAGGCCGTGGGATTGCCGCTCCCGTTGGGCCGGGCCACGTCCATTTCCATGGTTGCCCAATGCTTCAATTCCTTTCTTCTGGGATCCACCGGCGGCGATCTTCTCAAGGCCTACTATGCCGCGCGGGAGACGTGCCATCAAAAAACCGAAGCCGTGGTCACGGTATTTGTGGACCGGTTGATCGGCCTGTTTGCCATGCTCGTGTTCGCCTGCCTGATGATGCCGTGGAATTGGGCGCTGCTGGCAGATCACCGCAGCCTGGCCGGGGTGGCCGTGGTTGTGGCGGCCATGACGCTGGCATGTGCGGTTGTCGTCGTGCTGGCTTTCTGGGGCGGCGTATCCCGCGGATTTCCCCGGGCGCGTGCGTGGTTGCGCAAGCTGCCCAAGGGCGAGGTGCTCGAGCGATCGCTGGAGGCTTGCCGTGGCTTTGGAAAACAGCCGGCCTTCCTGACCAAAGCTTTTGGCGTCTCCATGGTCCTGAATGCCTTTTGCGTGCTTCAAGTCATCGTTCTGGCTTACGGACTCAAGCTGCGAATCCCGCCTGAAGCGCTCTTCCTGATCGTGCCCATGATCATTTGCATCTCGTCCCTGCCGTTAAGTATCAGCGGACTCGGACTCCGGGAAAATTTATACGTGCAAATGCTGGCCGTGGCCCCCCTTTCAGTGGAGCCGACCAAGGCGCTGGCGCTTTCGCTGCTCGCGTACGCGGGATTCCTGATCTGGAGCCTCATAGGCGGTGCGGTGTACCTGAACATGCGCGGCACCCAGCACTTGGACGAGGTCCTCAAGAACGGGGACCCCACCCCGGCATAGCGGTTGAATCAAGCGTGCCTCGCATCAAGGCAAAACTGTCTCAGTGTAGGACACACTGCCCATCGTGCCATATTTTATTTTGAAATAATTCATGCAACGATGAACAAATCCCGCTAATTTCCGTCAGAAAGAGGATTGATTTTTAGTATGGGATGGATCACTTTTGTGAATCCCTTGCGAAGTGGCAGCAACTAAAGTATTGCTGTAGTTTAAGAAGAATATGCACGAATTTAAGTATTTAAATGGAAAATTAAATTGCGAGAATGTTTCGCTGGAGACGCTGGCCAAACAGGAAGGAACACCCCTGTACGTCTATTCACAGGGAACGATCATTCGCCGTTACCAACAGCTCGACAAGGCCCTCTCGGCGCTTCCCCGTCTGATCTGCTATGCGGTCAAGGCCAACTCCAACGCCTCGGTTCTTCGCGCCCTGGCCAACGAAGGCAGCGGTTTCGATGTCGTCAGCATCGGTGAGCTGCGCCGCGTTTGTGCCGCAGGCGGCGATCCACGCACCTGTGTTTTTGCCGGAGTGGGCAAAACGGAGGAAGAAATCGAATTTGCACTGAAGCAAAATATTTTTTCCTTCAACGTCGAAAGCGAGCCGGAACTCGAGCGCATCAATCGGGTGGCCGCGCGCCTGAAAAAAATCGCGCCGGTGGCCGCCCGTGTGAATCCAAACGTCAGCGCGGACACCCATGCCAAAATCACCACGGGCACTTACGCCAATAAATTCGGCATTCCCTTCGAGGATGTCGAGGGATTCTATACCCGGGCGCGCAAGCTCAAGAACCTGCGTCTGCGCGGCATCCAGATGCACATCGGCTCTCAGATCACCTCCGTCAAGCCCTTCGAACAGGCGGTTCGGAAAATGATTCCATTGGTGAAAAAGTTGCAGGAGCTTCACAACCTGGACTTTTTCAGCCTCGGCGGCGGCTTGGGCATCGAATACACACAGGCCTTGGAAAGCGGCGATCCCGCGTGGTGGGAATCCGGCGCCGGCCGGGAAATGATCACGCCGGAGTCCTACGCACAGAGCATTCTGCCCCTGGTGCAGCCATTGAACCTGCGCATTCTGATTGAGCCAGGCCGGTTCATAGTCGGGAATGCCGGGGTCCTGGTGACCCGCGTGGAGTACGTCAAGACGGTCGGCGAAAAGAACTTTGTCATTGTAGATGCCGCCATGAACGACCTGATTCGTCCGGCTCTTTACGACGCCCATCACCAGATCATTCCCGTCACGCAAAAAGGCGGCGCTGGCATCCCGACCGACGTGGTCGGCCCGGTTTGCGAGTCTGGGGACGCCTTCTGCCATGATCGCCCGCTGCCCAAATTCGTCGAAGGCGACCTGCTGGCCATTATGAGCGCCGGGGCCTATGGATTTGTCATGGCCTCCAATTACAATAGCCGCCCGCTGCCGGCCGAGATCATCGTGAATGGACGACTCTCCGCCGTGGCCCGTTTCCGTCAATACGTGCCTCGAATCTGGGAGGCTGAGAAACTGGCGCGCTGGCTCAAGTTTGTCCGCCTTCCTGCCACGCTCGACTAAGAGTCGGCCAGCCTTGAACTGGTTTTCAGTAACATAAGGGCTGGTTGGCCTAAACGGGCTGGATAATGTTTTTTCTTTGACCCGGTGGTTCGGCGCTTTCGAACCATCGGTCAAAGGCAAATCCGATTCAGACGGCCCGCGCGTGCATGGCCGTCGGCTGAGTGTCCACGCCTCCTTCTTTTCTAACGACTCAGGCCTTCTGGATCGCCTTGGGGCGGTGTATTCTCTTTGTTTACATTCGCTTTATCCTGCTTCGCGGAGTATTCGGACCATTGGTCGCGGATGCAATCAGGGCAGAGTCCATGGGAGAACTTGGCTTCGGAGTGCTCCTGGATGTAGGATTCCACGCGGTTCCAGTAGCCCTGGTCGTCCCTGATTTTTTTGCATGAGGCGCAAATCGGGATCAGGCCGCGGAGGGTTTTCACCTTGGACAGGGCATCCTCCAAATCGTCGGTTTTTGCTTTCAACAGCTTGTTGGCGGCGGCCATGGCGTCGGCACGCAGCCGTGCATTCCGTTCCTCGGTCCGTGCCATTTCATGGCGCAACTTTGAAGCGCTAACCTTTGCCGCGATTCCAGCCGCCAACCCGACCAACCCGAGCAAAACAAGCGCGCGAAACCATCCGGTCTGCCACAAGAAAGGTTTCACCCGAATGGTCACGATTGCTCCCACCGGATTCCAGACGCCTTGATCGTTTGCGGCGGTTACATTGAATCGGTATTGTCCAGGCGGCACAAGCGTGTAGAAGGCGGTCCGGCGGCCTTCGGCCCAAACCCATCCCTCGTCCACACCCTCCAGGCGATAGCGAAAACGGACAGCCTCGGGATTGCTGAAGCTCAACCCGGTGTAATTAAATTCCAGCGTGCGATTGCCAGCCGGAACCACCACTTGCGCCTGGTTCAGGTCGTTCGTGGTTCCCTGCGGGCCGGACGCCTCAGTGGTCTGATTGACCCCGTTGATTGTGATGGATTCAACCCTCACCGGCGGTGGGTTGGTGTTCTCTCGCAAATCCGACGGCATGAACCAGCCTACTCCCTTGGTTGTGGGGATCCATGCCCGCCCGTCTTTTGCAAAATACACAGGACCGTTCAGCTCGAACGATGGCAGACCGGAATATTTATTGAGCGCGATCTGGTTCACGCCAAGGTTTGGATCGGCGGTCATGGCGATCAACTGCTTGCGCGGCATTCCAAACACGCCCTTCTCGGTTCCGATCCAGAGGTGATCCTCGGCATCCAGGCTCAGATTGACCACATCGTGAAAGGAAAACTGGTTGTTGGAACGAAACGAAAACGCGTGACCCTCACGGAACAAAACCAGTCCCTCCTGGAACGTGCCGACCCACATATTGCCCTCTGGATCGGCGATAAGTGACGAGACACGCCGGGCTGAAGGTCCGCTGATGGGCACCACCGGCTCGGCTCCTGCCGCGGTGAACTTGAAAAGTCCGGCCCCGTCTGTTCCCACCCAAATGGTGCCTGAGGCATCTTCGGCAACCGCCCTCACTCCATCATGCTCCACCCCGCGCCAGGTGTAATTGGTCCCCAGACCGTCATGGATTCGCGCCAGACCGCCCACCATCCCCGGCGGTAGCTGCCCCCGCTCGTTGCGGATCCCGGCCCATATATCCCCTTTGCGATCCTCAAACAAGGTAAGCGGTTTGAGCAAGGACAGGTTGGATATCGAGGTGAAATGGTTGTTCTCGTAATGGAGAATTCCGCCGTTGTACAATGAAATCCATATGCCTCCGGTGCGATCCGTGAGCATTTTCCAAACGGGAGCCACTTCCGACAGCTCAGGCATTTGGACCAAACGCTCGATTTTTCCGGAAGCAGTATCCAGCCGGTCAATGCCCGCAGTGTTGTAGCCAAACCAAATGGCCCCGCCGGCGTCCTCCGTGACCGTCATCACCATGTCCTGGCGCAAACCATCCTTTCGCCCCAGCATCTGGACCTCGCGGGAACGGACCTGCACCAGACCTTCGCCGTCAGTGCCGATCCAGAGATTGCCTTCGCGATCCTCGAACAACGGTCGGGCCTTGGCAAAGGAAGGGTGCTCCTTGAAGGTCACGGGTTCTTCAGGCCCGGTGGCTTTCAGGCACCAGAAATCGTCATTATACTGGGACATCCAGAGGTTGCCCTCGTGGTCTTCGACCAGGGACCAGACGAAATTCCACCGATCCGGTTGCCGCCAGCGCCCCTTGGTCCACTGGCCGTCCTTCCAATGGTAAACACCCCGCACTGTGGCGATCCAGAATCCCCCGTCACGCGCGCGGGCCATCCGTCGAATATCATCGGATCGCCCCTCGGGTTCGAACAGGGGAAGCGGGATGGAATTATGAACATGAAAAGCCCGGCCCTGATCGCAGACAATGAAAACGCCGTCCTGGGGATGGGGTTCGATTTGAAAAATGGGAGGCACCTGAAGCTTCGATGAATCGGGTTTTAAAACGGTTTCAAATCGGGCCTCGTTCCACCGGAACAACGCTCCCGAGCCGGTGCCAATATAAACGCGGCCCTCTTTATCCTCACCCAGGGCGTTGACTCGCTCTTTCACCAAGCCGGCATCAGCGCCCAGGCTCGTAAATCCGGCATCTGTGCGGATCGAGAGAGCGCCGTTTTCGTTGACCACCCACAATTGACCGCGTCGATCGCAATAAAGCCGCACAATCCGATTACCCGGCAGCCCGGGAGTGTTGGCGGAATCATAAACTTTGAAGCGCACCCCATCGAACCGGACCAGGCCATTGAAAGTGCCAAACCAGAGGTACCCATCGGGTGTCTGCGCAAAGCAATTCACCGAATTTTGCGGCAAACCGTCTTCGACCTGCCAGGTTCTGGTCGTGAGTTCGGGGACATCCGGCAGGAACACGTTGGACTGGCCGTACGAATGGCAGATTCCCGCAATCAATCCCCAGATCAGGAGCGCGGATCGGAGTGTGGAAACGATTCGCAGCAAGCTTTGCTCTCGCGACGATTTAAATCGCCACGTGGTCTGTAAAGCGAATTGCAGGAATGGCATGGCGCGGAGATTAACTGTGAGTGTGGAAACCTTCAAGCGCGTTATGCCTCAAGTGCGAAGTGATCGAAGTGCGCTTTTACACTGCTTCCAAGTGTCTTGGTTGGATCGGTGATTGAACGCAATAAAACCAAAATATTCGCGGTATTTAATGGCACTCGTACAGTTTATGCTATAGATTTAATTTTAGAAAACGGCTTGGGCTTGGTTTGTTTCCGGGAAACCGTACATCAGCCACCCAGGCCAATGCGGAGGTATGGATTTTTTGCTTTTGAGAACAATTTACCGGAGAGATTGACATGAAAAACTCGGGTCTCAGATTCCTAACAATCTTGATCGCAAGCTCATGGGTTTTCATGGCGGGGCTTCAAACAGGTTCCGCCCAAACAAATCCACCGGGTACCGGGACGAACCTTTCGCAGGTCCCCATCCTCTCGGTGATCGCCAGCGACCCGGCAGGTTGGGAGAAACCCACCGATGCGGGGCTGATCAATTTCGCGCAATTCACCATTCGGCGCACGGGCAACACCAATTCCGCCGTCTGGGTCTTCACCCGATTGCAGGGCAACGCCATACCGGGTCTGGACTACGCCGCCATACCGGATTCGATACAGATACCGGCGGGTGTGCGTGAGGTTCACACAGTAGTTTGGCCTTACCAGGACGGTCTGCCCGAAAGTGACGAAACGGTAACCCTGACCCTGTTGCCGGACATGTCCATGTCACCTGTGGCGAAATACGAGTTGGGATCACCCACCGAGGCCACTGTCATCATCAAGGACGATAATGCGAGCGCCAATGTCTCGCCGGTGATTCTTCTAACGGCGCCAGTGGACAATTCAACCAATTCGTACTCAGTCCCAGTGGCGGTGACCGGATTGGCCGAGGCGCGTAACAGCCTGATCCAGACCGTGGAATTTCTTCTCGATGGGCAAAGGGCGGGCGGGGTGACCAATACCGCACTTCAGAGTGTTTATCCCATCAAATTCCAACTGCAAAACATCGCGGCCGGCACGCATACCCTGACTGCGGTCGCCACCACTACTGGCAACCTCCATTCCACCTCCGTCCCGGTCCTCATCACAGTCATGAGCCCCCCCGTCGATACGCATCTGGTGGCGGGATACCTTAAGCGCGAGGTGTATCTGGACGTTCCCGGCATCACGGTGGCTGACCTGACCGGCAGCGGGAAATTCCCCGACAAACCGGATCAGGTGAATTTCATCAACAGTTTCGAGGCACCCATGGATGTGGCCGACAATTACGGCCAGCGGATTTCCGGTTATCTCAAGCCGCCGACCGATGGCCAATACGTCTTCTACATCGCCTCGGACGACCAGGGTGAGTTGTGGCTTAGCAGCGATTCGTCACCCGAAAACAAGGTGCTTGTCGCAAAGGAGGAATCATGGAGCATGCCAAGGGAATGGAGCCAGATGCCCGGCGCAGACGGCAGCATCAACAATCGTACTGAACCCATCACACTCATGGCCGGGCATTATTACTATGTGGAGGCCCTTATGAAAGAGGGTGGTGGTGGCGATCACTGCGCGGTCACCTGGCAAAAACCGGGCGAACTGCCTCCGGTGAACGGGGATCCGCCGATTGCTGGCGAATACCTGGCCACGAAACCGGTTTACCTGACCAACCAGATTCCAATCGTCAATATCTCAGCCTCCACCAATAGCGTTTTGGAAGGTATGACCAACCTTTTTTTCCGCATCAGTCGTACTTTGCAAACCAATTCCAACTTGCTGGTGGCATGGAGTTTAGGCGGCACGGCATCCAATGGAGTGGATTATGTCCGGCTTCCGATCACCAATACCATTCCGGCAGGCCGACAGTATGTCGATGTGCGGGTCCAAACCATTGACGACAAGCTGGTGGAAGCCGACGAAACCATTGTGGCGGAATTGATCCCCACCGTTCTGAACAGGCAGTTGGTCTATGGCATCGGATTCTCGAACAGGGTCAGTGTGGTGATCCGCGATAACGACTCCCTGACCAATCAGTCGGCCTCGCTCGTCATCACCAGCCCCACAAACGGCGCCAGCTTCATGGCACCGGTAATTGTTCCTATTAACGCAACGGCCACGGACCCGCATGGCACCATTTACCGGGTCGAATTTTTCGCCAACGATAAGCTCGTGGGTGTGTCCCAAATATCCACCTTGGTCGAGCCGCCTGCGGGAACGCCCATGTATCATTCGGTGGTTTGGACCAATACGGCACCGGGGAACTACACGCTAACAGCCAAAGCCACCGACGCCTTGGGGCATCCTGTTGTTTCTGGTGGGACTCACGTCACCGTTCAAGGAACCGTTTCTGAACGGGAACTCCATGGGATAGGCGTTTACTCCGGCAATTATAATGGCGGACCCAGTCCAAATAACCTGAAGGGTGAGGCGTTGGTTAACGTGAATCGTCCCGGAAAACGGGTCACGCTATTCCTAAGCGCCTACGAACCGGTGCATTGGCAGGTCAACGTGGCCAGCAATTGCATTGTGGAAAAGGTGATCCTGGGCGGGTTTTACGCCCAGACCATCTCGGGGCTGGGCGCGGGAGTGGAGATCGTCGAGGCGTTCCCTGGTGGAAATTATGGTCAGGTGCTTTGGGCGGGCTTTGAAGTGGGATCAGCCCAGTTCAATCAGGCCTTGCCCAAGCTCTACGCATTGACCGGATTACAGCTTTCCAGTTTCCAGGGCCTCTATACCGCACCGATGCCTGGCGGATTCACGATTGATAAAGTTCAGGATGACCCGCGGCTGTTGTTCAAATTTCCCTTCAGCCTCACTTTCTGGAGCGGAAGCCCGGGCACCACAAACGGCCATCTGATCGTCAAGAACTACACACTGGACGGTCCAGTGGACACAAACGCATTTTTCCCCGGCGGCATGCGCGCCACGCGAACCAGCGGTGAGAGATTCTACTACGGCACGGAGAGTCAGAGCGTTTATATGTTGGACACCCGGGTCGGATCCACAATTCAAGTGAACCTGGGCTCCGGTGTGCCGGAGTTAAGCTGGCCCATGGGAATGACCTACGATTCCATGCGCCAAAGGGCGCTCCTGGTCAGCCTCGGTGGTGAAGGCTTCCTTTACGCCAACGATTCCACCCTCTCAAGGTGGTCTCTGGTTTCCAGTGTTCAAAATCTGGATTTCGATTGCCTCCAGTATCATGCGGTTGACGACTCTCTTTATGGATTGGAGGTTTATCATCAGGGCAGCGGCCATGCCCGCCTGCTCCGTCTTAATGCGAATGGCGTTAATACTGGAGTCATTGAGCTGCCGGAACTGCCCTTTGATGTCAGCCCCACGGGTTATCGTTCCGAGCTGACCTCCGTGGGCGAATACCTGGCGTTGCTTCTGTCTCCGGACAGTGTCAACACAAGCCAGCCCAGGGAATCCAGAATCTACCTGGTCAACCCAAAAACCAGCCAGGTCTGGCTCACCTACCGGCGCGATGAACCGCTCCCCAACCAATGGCCTGAGATCGGAATGCTTTCGCCGCAGGAAGGCAGGGATTACCCGGTG
Organism: Verrucomicrobiia bacterium; assembly: GCA_963664225.1. Classification (GTDB taxonomy): domain Bacteria; phylum Verrucomicrobiota; class Verrucomicrobiia; order Limisphaerales; family UBA1319. The sequence continues at coordinate 2,552,423 of OY760937.1, read as the reverse complement.
AATCTGACGATTCTATTCAAAGCCTCCGCAACTGATCCGGATGGCTACGTAAAATCCGTCGAGTTTTTCGTCAACGACCACAGTGTGGGAGAGGGCATTTCCCTCAGCTCCGCCCAAGGCGTTTATGCGTTGGAGTGGACACCCACAACCCCTGGCAATTACACGGCCTCAGCCAGGGCCACGGACAATCGAAATGCCACCTCACCTTCCGTGAATGTCAGCTTCAGCGTCAGTCAACCCATCGTGGTTTCGACAGCGGTGCGCCATCTTCCCGAAGTGTATCTGCCGCAAACGCCGTTCCGGGTGGAAATTCTCGTGACACCCGCACCGGGCTCCTATGCTTACGCGCTCCAGGATTCTCCCCCGTGGGGGTGGACTGTGTCCTCCATCAGCCATGAAGGCGTTTTCGACGCCCTGAGTGGAATGGTCAAGTTCGGCCCATTTTTCGATGCCGAACCCCGCACCTTGTCCTATAAAGTGACTCCCCCGGACAATGCGGTGAGGGAAGCGGAATTCATTGGACAACTCTCCGCGGACGGCACGGGCGTGGCTATTACGGGTGACGATACGATTCCATCCGGCCGGCAATACCATCCGGCGGATATGTCGCCGGAGGATCACCTCATGAGCATCAATGAAGTCACGGCCTACAGCGCCGCCTGGAAGAAAGGCGCGAATTGGCCTGTGGGGCCCAATCCCATTCGCATGGATTACGTGACCCGCGCGGGCGCGCTTTGGAAAGGCGGTGAAGCCTACATCTTTTCCCCATCCTCCGGAGCCCCGCCCTACTGCTGGATCAACGTGTCGTTCATTGTTCAAACGAACGTCGTGCACACGAATATCATCCGCACAATGGCCGTGGTTGCTGTAAACCGCATCGTGAGTGATTTGCCCGCCAGCTATACGCCGGGTACCGCCCTGCCAGTAACCCTCACCGCGACACCTCCCACCGGTGTGCTGGCTTATGCCGTCGAAGACCAACCCCCGACTGGATGGACTGTGTCCTCCATCAGCGCGGGCGGCACATGGGATGCCGTCAATGGACAGGTCAAATGGTTCTTCACCGATGGTCAGCCACGCGTTTTGACCTATCAGGTCACACCGCCGACCAATGCCACCACAGCCGGACTCTTCGCCGGGTCGGCTGTATTTGATGACATGAGCGCGCCACAAACCACACCCATTCAAGGCAGGCGCCAGACGCTGCCCGTGGATGCGTCCGCGCCACGGCTGGGCCAGTGCAGCCAGCAACCGGATGGTTCCTGGCTTCTCCCTGTGATCAGTATTGCGGGGGCCAAAGTGGCCATCGAAGTCTCCACAAATGCCGTCCAATGGGAACCGCTGGCGGTCATCGTCAACCAGTCGGGCGCCGACATCTGCACCGACCGCAGCACGACCAACGCGTTTCTGAAATTCTACCGCGCCCGTTTGGAGGAATAACTGAAAACATACTGGCTCGCGGCGGCAGAGGAACCCGGTGAAGGCAGGCCGGGTGACGTGAGTAACGAGCAGGCCGTTATCGCGCTCAACATCGATTACAGCACGGATGAACAGGTATGGAGTCCCGGCTTCAGCCGGTGGGGCTATCGTCGAATCGAGCGGGTTGAAATGGTAACTGTAATTGCAGCACGAATGGACTTGCGGCAAACGAATTAGCGGCGGTAGTTCAAGCCAGGCAGTACGGCACGCTCAGTCAGGTTTCGTTGCTGTACAGAGTGAGAAGGGAAAACCGTTGGCCACGGATGAACAGGTATGGAGTCCCGGCTTCAGCCGGTGGGGCTATCGTCGAATCGAGCGGGTTGAAATGGTAACCGTCAACTTCGCATCCCACGCCGCTGGGGAATTATCGCGATTGACCATTCCATAAAATGGTTGCGCGTTGAATTCCGCCACCGCAGTCCTTGCAACCGGATACAATTTAAAAATAATTTCGAAGGTAGTTGACACGCCTTGCGGTGCTAGGTATATTGGCGCCATGCTCTCGAAAGAACTGGTCGCCGCTTCCACGGTCCCTTTGGTGCTCTCCGTGCTGACCGAGGGGGAAAACTACGGCTACGCCTTGATCCAGCGGGTGGTGGAATTATCGGACGGCAAGATCGCATGGACCGAAGGCATGCTCTATCCCGTGCTCCACTGGATGGAGGAGCAGAAGATGTTGGAGTCGGAATGGAAAACGGAGGGCGGCCGCAAGCGCAAGTATTACCGGTTGCGCCAGGAAGGCCGCAAAGCCCTCGCCCAGGAACGGCAACAGTGGATGACGGTTCACTCAACGCTCACCAAATTATGGAAAACCAAAAACGCTTTGACTTAGAGCAGTCCCTGACCCAGTGGCGGTCCACCCTGGAAAACTCCCCCGCCATCCGCTCGTCCGACATGGAGGAACTCGAGGCCCATTTGCGCGATTCCATTCAAACGCTCCAATCGAAAGGACTGGGCGCGGAGGAAGCCTTCCTCATCGCCTGCCGTCGCTTGGGCCCGAGCCGGGAGTTGGACCGCGAATACGGCAAGGCGAATCAACGGCAGGTTTGGTTGGATCGCATCATGTGGTTGGCCGTTGGGCTGATGCTCCATTTATGGATTCAACACAGTGCGCATATCATTGCCTCTCTCATCAGCGGTTATGCTTATCATTGGAATGCAGGTGCGCAATCGGCTGGTCTTTTGGGCATGGCTATCAATTTGTTGGTCCACGGTGCCGCCTGGCTCGTCGTGTTTCGATTAGTCACACGCTATCTAAATTGCACTGCCGGATGGATTCAATTCTGCCTTCGAAATCCCTTGCTGCCCCTGGTGGCAATTATTGCCCTAAACCTCAATCAGGTAACGTTGGGCTATTGGATTACTGGTTTATTGTTCCTTCCGAAATTTCAATTGGCCGCTGGGGACGGAGCCATTCTCTCATCCTGGCACTCGCTGGGAGAGATCGTCACGAACCTGGGTTATATCATCGCCTTCGTTTGTTTGGTGTATGGATATATGCGCTCACTCGGGGAGTCTTCATCAGAGCCCTCAACGGAAGCCTCGCAACCTTCTTTTTTGTCGCCTGATATTTTGGCGCTTCAAAACGTGGGATTATCGAATCAAGAGGCAACCTTACTGGTCCAGCGACGCCAAAACAAGGATACAGCCGGATTCCAAATGGAAAATTCCTGTGTGTGCCGCACCTGGATGGAACGTTTGATATGGATGATTGCGGCGGTGGTGATATTCAGGTGTTTCGTATCGCAAATACAATTCGCTGCAGGCTTGATGACATTACATATTCCGTCGTGGATTCTTCCGTCGTGGATTCTTGTCAGCGGCCATTCATTAGGTGCCATTGGGGTTTTGCTTCAAAGCGCGTTGATTCTTTCGCTTGCGGTAATTGCCTGGAGAGTGACTACTCGCCCGATAAAGGTGATTCCTTGGTTTGCGGGTGTTTTCGTAAAATGGCCATTGGCAGGCGCGCTTGGACTTCTATGCCTGACTATCGGCGGATATTGGTATTTCTTTATATGCTTAAAACATTTTAGCGTGGACTTTCATACTAGCGTGGACTTTCGTTCTGACCCAGTTAAGGAAATCTTGACGTATTGGGAATGGCAGATGTATGGAAACCGATTCTGGTTGGACGTCCTCCCTGTGCTGTTCGTTTTCTGGCTCGGGCGTCAACGGCTGAACCTCACTGTGAAAGAGTTGTTCGTATTCAGACGGAACTGACTTCTCCCCGCAACGGCGCTTGAAACCGTTGCGGTCAAAAGCAATTTACAATCCAGACTTGTGGGTTGGATGCCTTACGCCGCCGTCACCAATTGGCGCAGCACATAAGGCAGGATGCCGCCATGGCGGTAATACTCGATCTCAATCGGCGTATCGATCCGGCAACGCACCGGCACGTTCTCAGACTGCCCTGTGGCGCGGGTGACCCGCATCATCAGGTCCTGTTGTGGCACGAGGACTTTGTTCAGGCCCAGGATGTCGTAGGTCTCGGTGCCGTCGAGGTTTAGGCTCTGGACTGTGGCGCCATCCTTGAATTGCAGGGGGAGCACCCCCATTCCCACCAGATTGGAACGGTGGATGCGCTCGAAGCTCTGGGCGATCACCGCCTTGACTCCCAGGAGCCGTGTGCCTTTGGCGGCCCAGTCGCGCGAACTGCCGGTGCCGTATTCCTGCCCGGCGAGAATGACCAGCGGCGTTTTGCTGGCCGCATATTTTTGTGCGGCGTCGTAGATGCTCAGGACTTCACCCGCAGGCTGGAACTTGGTCACACCGCCTTCCACGCCCGGAACCATGAGATTTTTGATGCGCACGTTGGCGAAGGTGCCGCGCGTCATCACCTGGTCGTTGCCGCGTCGGGAGCCGTAGCTGTTGTAATCGGCAAAACCGACGCCGCGCGTTGTGAGGAACGCGCCCGCCGGCGACGCTTTCTTGATCGATCCAGCAGGGGAGATGTGGTCGGTGGTGACGCTGTCGCCAAAGATGCCCAAGGGCCGCGCTCCGCGAATTTCATGCACACTATCGGGGGTCATGCCGAACGGACGGAAGAACGGCGGCTCCTGAATGTAGGTGCTCGCCTCATCCCATTCATAAACCACGCCCGTGCTCGACGGAATTTCGTTCCACTTGGGATTCTGCGCGACGAAATCCTTGTATAGACGGCGGAAGGACTCCGGGTCCATCGCCAGGTGCATGAGCGCCTGAATTTCCGCAAGGCTGGGCCAGAGATCGCGCAAATAAACAGGCTGGTTATTGCTGCCGTTCCCGATGGGTTCGCGGCTTAAATCGATATCGACACGTCCCGCCAGGGCGAAAGCCACGACCAGGGGCGGCGACATGAGGAAGTTGGCCTTGATGTTCTGATGAATGCGCGCCTCGAAATTGCGATTTCCCGAAAGCACTGCTGCGGCCACAAGATCGTTTTTGACCACGGCCTCTTCGATTGCGGGGGCCAGCGGGCCGGAGTTTCCGATGCACGTGGTGCAGCCGTAACCGACCAGGTTGAAGCCGAGCTGATCCAGATAGGGCGTCAAACCTGCCTTTTGCAGATACTCGGTTACGATGCGGGAACCGGGAGCCAGTGAGGCCTTGACTGCCGGGGGCACGCGCAGACCTTTTTCAACCGCCTTTTTCGCCAGCAAACCAGCCGCCAGCATCACGCTCGGATTGGAGGTGTTGGTGCAACTGGTGATCGCCGCCACCAGCACGCTGCCGTGGCCAATTTTGTACGATTCGCTTTTTCCGTCCGAGACTTCGACTCTCACGCGGGCCAGTTCCTCGGCAGGCTTGCCAAAACCGTTGGTTGTCAACGGCCGGGAAAAAGCCTGAGTAAACTCCTTCTTTAAAACCGGCAGTTCGATGCGATCCTGGGGGCGCTTGGGTCCCGCAACACTGGGCACCACATCCGCGAGGTTGAATACCAGGTGCATGGAGTAATCGATCTGGCCCGGCTTCGGCATCCCGAACAGCTCCTGCGCCCGGTAATAGGCCTCGTAAGTCTGGCAATGCTCCTCGCTTCGGCCTGTGGCCCGCAGGTAATCCACGCACGCGCTGTCGATCGGGAAGAATCCCATCGTCGCCCCATATTCAGGAGCCATGTTCGCAATGGTCGTCCGGTCCACCACGGGCAGCGCCGCCGCGCCCGGGCCGTAAAACTCGACAAATTTGCCCACCACATTGGCCTTGCGCAGCATTTGCGTCAGGGTCAGGGCCACATCCGTGGCGGTCACGCCCTCGCGCAGCGCGCCCGTCAGGCACACGCCCACCACATCGGGTGTCAGGAAGTAAACCGGCTGGCCCAGCATGCCTGCTTCCGCCTCGATGCCTCCCACGCCCCAGCCCACGATGCCCAATCCGTTGATCATCGTCGTGTGGGAATCCGTTCCCACCAGGGTGTCGGGATAAATCAAGCCGTCCTTCTCGAGAACTCCCTTGGCCAGGTATTCGAGGTTCACCTGATGAATGATGCCGATGCCGGGCGGCACGACCTTGAAGGTCTCGAAGGCCTGCATCCCCCATTTCAACAATTGGTAACGCTCCCGATTGCGTTGGAATTCCAGATCCAGGTTTTTTTCGTAAGAGTCAGGCGATCCCGCGTAATCCACCTGCACCGAATGGTCCACCACCAAATCCACGGGCACCAGTGGCTCGATCATCTTGGGATTACCCCCCAGTCGCACCACCGCCGAACGCATCGCCGCCAGGTCCACGAGCAGCGGCACTCCAGTGAAATCCTGAAGCACAATGCGCGCCACCACAAACGGGATTTCCTCGGTGCGCGGGGTTTTGGGCTGCCAGGAAGCCAGTGCGCGAACGTTGTTTTCGCTCACCTTTATGCCGTCGTAATTGCGCAGCACCGATTCAAGCACCAGCCGCAGGGAAACCGGCATGCGCGAAATGCGGCCCAGACCGGCGCGTTCCAGGGCGGGCAGGGAATAATAATGAAGCTTGCGGCCCGCGCCGACGGTAATTTCGGCCAATGCGTCGAACAATTGATGAGGTCTATTCATAATTACGATACAGGCAATAAGACGGGCTTACGCGCGCCCTTGGGCAACCTGACTTGGTCACAAGGGAAAGTCAAGGCACGGACCGTCTTGAACAGGTTTAATATCGAGGAAACTAGCGGCCGGTGTTCTGTCTGTCAAACTGACAGGGAATATCAGGATGAGTTTGGAAAAAAAGAAACCGCTTCATCCGCGACTCCCATTGCTGGCGGCGCGGTGAAACGGCACATCAATTCCGAGGGCGCGGCCGGCTGGGCCAGTTGCGCGCCACTTTTTCCTTATTTCAGGCGCAAGGCGATCTGTTTATCGATCTCGCTGGCCACAGCGATATCGCCGGAGCCGCCCTTGGTGCGGGCTTGCACCAGCACACGCGAAACCTTGGGATCGACTTCATCCACACGGATGAACACCGTCGTGGTGTTGATCTTGGCTTCGAGGGTTTTGTTGATGGTGTTTTCGCCGTAAAGGGTGCCATTGAACTTGAGCACCTCTTTTGCCGCCCCGAAAATCTGGTCCACCGGCCGTTCATAACGGCTCTCGATGGTGTCCTTCACCCAGGGCACGCCCGCCTTCGAGCGCCCGTCCACCGTGCCCACGCATCCCGTCATGAGCGTCGCCAAACAACCTGCCGCAATCAGCGCGAAAATTTTCACTTTCATCATGTCCTATTAGACCATAACCCCACGAAACGTCAAGTCTGGAGCGGGTTTTCGCATTTGGGAGAGCGCAGGGTAAAGTTCAGGGTCAGGTACAGCCCCTGCGGCGCAAAGAAACACGTGCGTTTGTCCTCCCCTCCTTCAAACCCCGCATCTACGAGTTCCAAATACCCATGCGGGCCAGCATGTTGCGCCCAATTGGAAAATTGGAAAACAGGTTGCATTTGCAGCTTGCCCTGTTCGACAGAGGGGTTATTCTCTTAAGTTAAGAGAATATAATGCCGTGTGGCATATCTCAGTTGGTCATAAGAAAATAATCGCGACGAGCCAGTGGACTGCAACGGATGTAACAACCGCCGAACCAGTGTCTCCAAGGCAAAACCCCGTCTTGGATGGACTCTTCTTGCTTGCTTGGCGCCCTGTCATTAATCACTTCCACTCAAAACATATTGTCATCCATGCAACCTCCCGCAAAAAAAACCAAAAATCTGCCCAAGGGCCTCGATCTGCTTCATGATCCCCGCTACAACAAGGGAACCGCTTTTTCGGAAGCGGAACGCGATACGCTGAAGCTCCGCGGTCTGCTCCCGCCCCACATCCACACCCAGGCCGAACAGGTCCTGCGCGTGATGAAGAATTTCCAGCAAAAGCAAAGCGATCTGGAACGTTACATTCAGATTATTTCGCTGCAGGATCGCAACGAAACCCTGTTTTACCGCGTCATCATGGACAACCTGGAAGCCATGATGCCCATTATTTACACCCCCACCGTGGGTCAGGCGTGCCAGTTTTACGGCCATATTTTCCGCCGTCCCCGCGGTCTCTACATTTCCGCCAAGGACAAGGGCAACGTGGCAAAGGTGTTGGAAAACTGGCCCGAGAAGGATGTCCGCGTCATCGTGGTGACCGACGGCGAACGCATCCTGGGTCTGGGCGACCTGGGCACGTTCGGCATGGGCATTCCCGTGGGCAAGCTCTCCCTCTACACCGCGTGCGCCGGAATCCACCCCGAGTGGTGCCTGCCGGTGACCATCGATGTGGGCACGGACAACGAAGAACTCCTCAAGGATCCGCTCTATACGGGTCTGCGCCAGCACCGCATTCGCGGGGACGAATACGATGCTTTGATCGATGAATTCTGCGATGCCGTCGCCAAAGTCTATCCCAAGGTTATCGTTCAACTGGAAGACTTTGCCAATAGAAACGCCTTCCGCTTGCTGCGGAATTTGCGTGATCGCATGTGCTCCTTCGACGATGATATTCAAGGCACAGCCAGCGTCGCCGTGGCGGGCATTCTCAGCGCCCTGCGGTTGACCGGTGGCAAGATCGCCGATCAACGCGTTCTATTCCTGGGCGCAGGTGAGGCGGGCATCGGTATCGGGAGCCTGTGGGTGCATGCCCTGGTCAAGGAGGGCCTCACCGAGGCCGAAGCCAGGAAACGCTGCTGGTTTGTCGATTCCAAAGGTCTCGTCGTCAAAAGCCGCACGGACCTGCACGATCACAAATTGGATTTCGCGCACGATCACCCCTTCATCGCCGGGCTCCAGGAGGCCATCGAAACCCTCAAGCCGCAAGTCATCGTGGGTGTCTCCGGCAAGGCCCGTATGTTCACGAAAGAAATCGTGGAGACCATGGGCCGCATCAACAAGCGCCCCGTGATTTTCGCCCTCTCGAATCCGACCTCCAAGGCCGAATGCACCGCCGAACAGGCCTACGAATGGACCGACGGCCGCGCCATTTACGCCAGCGGCAGCCCGTTCGATCCCGTCGTTTACAAAGGCAAGACCTTCGTTCCCGGCCAGGGCAACAATGCCTACATCTTCCCGGGCGTCGGCCTGGGCGTCATCGCTGCTGACTCCAGACTCATCACGGATGAGATGTTCTACGCCGCCGCCGCCGCGCTGGCCGGTATGGTGGAGGAATCGGACCTGAGCCAGGGCCGGATTTATCCCCCTCTGACCGACATGCGCAAGGTCTCGATCAAGATTGCGGTTGCCGTTGCGGAAGTGGCCTATGAGGTCAAACTCGCCCGCTTCCCACGTCCCGCAGATCTCGAGGCGCATGTCCGCGCGCTCATGTACGATCCGACCTACCAGAGCTACGTGTAAACTGAGTTTGTAAATTCATTACAATCCGATCGCACGGCGCCGTTTTTACGGCGCCTTTTTCGTGTCCGCGAAAGGTTTTAATGGATTGACCGCCGGCTTTTAGGTAATCGGCTTTTAGACATTTGACATTGCCCAAATACCTTGAACAATGCGCCCATGTCTCAACCATGGAATCGCAGGGACTTTTGCCGTACTGCAATGGCGGGCATGGCCGCCTTGACGTTGGCCCCGGTTCCCGCGCGCGCGGCTCTTAACCGGCGCTTCTTCACGGACACCGAGGCCCGTCTGGTGGGCGCCATCGTCGAACAAATCATCCCCACCGATCAGGACCCCGGCGCGCGCGATGCCGGTGTGGTCAATTACATCGATAAGCAACTGGCCGGCTTTTTCCGCAGGCACGCGGAGACCTATCGCCAGTGCCTGATCGGCGTGCAGCAAACCAGCCAGGCCCTGTTTAAAAACGATTTCGAGGCGCTGGGCTGGGTCGACCAGACCACTGTCCTCAAGGCGCTCGAGTCCGGCCAGGTCAAGGAGGCCGCCTGGAAAAATCAATCCTCCCGAGGCTTTTTCGACATGATCCGCCAGCACACCATGCAGGGCTTCTACGGCAGTCCCCGACACGGGGGCAACAAGGGCTTCGCGAGCTTCAAAATGATCGGCCTGGATGTGCCGCCGATCATCGGCCAAAACCGTTATCGTTAGGATTAACCATGGCTTTGAAACATGTAAACGCGGTGATCATCGGCGCGGGCGCCGGGGGCGGCGTCGTGGCCAAGGAACTCAGCACCGCGGGCCTCTCCGTGGTGTTGTTGGAACGGGGCACGTGGCAGACTTTTGAGGATCACGACCACGACGAATTGATCAGCCAGCGCACGACGGTGCTTGGCAACGCCTTCGGACCCGATGACGCCCGGCACAAACGCGTCGTGCAATCAGGCAATTCCTGGCAGATCGTTTATCCCAGTGACGGCGCATACAATAACAACGCCGCGTGCGTCGGTTCCGGCACCGTGAGCTATGGCGCCATGGCCTGGCGTTTCATGGAAAAGGATTTCCGCATGCGTTCCACCTACGGAACAGTCGCGGATTCCACGCTCGAGGACTGGCCGTTGAGCTACCAGGATTTGGAGCCGTTCTATGAAAAGGCCGAATGGGAGATCGGTGTGGCCGGGGACGACAGCCAGAATCCCTTTGCCCCACCCCGGCGCAAGCCCCACCCCATGCCGCCCCATCCCTACACACGCGAGGGACAAATTCTGGAACCGGCCGCCCGGAAACTGGGATTGCACCCCTTTCCCATTCCCATGCTCCGCAACACCGTTCCCTACGGCGGACGTCCCGCGTGCATCCGCTGCCGCTACTGCTGTGGCTTCGCCTGCGAGGTCAACGCCAAGGCCGGCACCCAGAACACCGTCATCCCCGTGGCCATGAAAACCGGCCTGTGCGAGGTGCGCACCCAATCGGTGGCCAGCCAGGTCGTGGTCGATGACAAAGGGCATGCGCGTGGCGTGAAGTATTTCGATGCCAACGACCGCGAACAATTCCAGTCCGCGGACATCGTGATCGTGTCGGCCTCGGCCACGGAAACGCCCCGGCTGTTGCTCAATTCCAAATCGAAGCTTTTTCCCCAGGGCGCGGGCAACCGCTTCGACTGGGTGGGCCGCAACTTGCAGGGCCATGCCTACACCGGCGCGTGGGGCTTGTTCGAGGAAAAGACCTACGACGATCTCGACCCCGGCGCGTGCATCGCCATCTGCGATTTCAGCCATAACAACCCCGGCTATGTCAGCGGCGGAATGCTCGCCAACGAATTCATCCGCCTCCCCTATCTCTTCAGCCAGCGCCATCAGCCCGGCACGCCCTCATGGGGCAAGGCGCACAAGGATTTCCAGCGAAAGTATTTCACCCGCTGCATCAATGTCGTGGGTCCCATCCAGGAGATACCCGTGTTTGAAGCGCGAATCGACCTGGCCCCCGGCGTGACCGACCACTGGGGAATGCCCGTGGCCCGTATTTCCGGGCACCGCCATTCGAAGGACGTCGATGTCGCCAAATACGTCGCCTCCAAGGCCGAGATGTGGCTCAAGGAAGCCGGGGCCACCACCATCTGGCAGTCCGTCCCGGGCACCGGTGTCAGCGGCGGCCAGCATCAGGCCGGAACCTGCCGCATGGGCACGGATCCCAAAACCTCCGTCACCAATCCCTACGGCCAGGTTCATGATATCGACAACCTCTTCATTGCCGATGCCAGCTTGCATGTCACCAACGGCGGGTTTAATCCCGTGCTCACCATCTTCGCCGTGGCTTATCGGGTTTCCGACTACATCATCAAGGGCTGGAAAGGCTCCAAGTTCCGTTCCGCTTAACCGCAATAATTGCATGCAAACCACGAAACACAAAGGCGCGCCACCCTGTAGGCCCGGTGCCCTCACCGGGCGTCCCGGTTCGACGTTCGGTTGTAGGCCGGGTGCCCTCACCCGGCGTCTTCCTTGTCTGTATCGAGCGTTATCCGCCATCCGCCCGCGATTCCGCAATTGTCGGATCGCATTCCTCCCTCTCGCCACGCTCCTCCTCCTCGCCCTCTGGCTCTCATTTACACCCGTCGCCATCGCAAAAGAATCCCCATCCGCCTGCACCCAATGCCATGTCACCGGCGCTCCGGCGGATATCCACGTCCTCGGGCCCCACGCCTCTCTGGACTGCGTGAATTGCCACGAGAAAAACCTGAGCCCGGCCTTTCACGGTCGCAAGGCCAGTCCCGAAACCCTGCGCGATGCCGCCGCCCGGCGTTTACTGGACCCGGTCAGCCTCACCGAAGCCCAGGTGCTGGCGATGACAAAGCAATGCGCCGGTTGCCATGCCTCCCAATATGCGGAGTGGAAAACCAACGCCCACTCCATGACCTACTCGGCCGTGTTCCTGAATCAGGCTCACAACCAGGTCGAGCAGATCAACCACGATTGCCTCCGCTGCCACGGCATGTTCTTTGAGGGCACCGTGCGGGATATAGTGACCCCGCTGGAAACCAGGGGTCCCTGGAAACTGAAACAATCGAAACTGGCCACACGCCCCTCCATTCCCTGCCTGGCCTGCCATCGCGCGCATGAACACCAGGAGGCGTTCATCCAGACCGCGAACGCCTCAGCCAGTTCAACGAACAGCAGCCTCACCGGCTACTATGACCGGCGTGAACAATTGTTCTTCCCGGTTTCGGAACTGCCCCATCCCAGAATCGCGCTCCAAGGGGAGGGCTTGAAGATCAGCGCCGATCCACTGATCCGCGTCTGCTACCAGTGCCATGCCCCGAGTGCCTATCACCAGGCGGGCACCGGCGATGACCGCACCCCGCGCGGCGTCCATGCCGGTCTGAGCTGCATGGACTGCCATCCGCCTCATGCGCTGAACTCGACCACCGCCTGCGCCAAGTGCCATCCTAAAATATCGCATTGCGGTCTGGACCCAATGAAAATGGACACCACCTTTTTCTCCAAAACCAGCACGCACAACATCCACACCGTCGCCTGCATCGACTGCCACCCCCAAGGCACGCCCAAGCCAAAATGACCGCATTGTGTAATGTCGCTGTCAGGCGGAATAGAGGCCCGGTTCAATTCACTGGCAGCGTGACACAGTATAGTTATGGCCCCTTCGGTGAACTCATCCGCGCCACCGGCCCGGTGGCCAAGCTCAACCCCTTCCGGTTCTCCACCAAATACCAGGATGATGAAACGGATTTGGTTTATTACGGGTATCGGTATTACAACGCGAGCACGGGAAGATGGCTTTCCAGAGACCCGATTGAAGAACCTGGCTTCATCCTCCTGACGACCGGCGAGTATATCGGCGATGATGGCGGGCTAAACCTTTACGCATTCGTTGGCAACAACGCGCTTTTCTTTTACGACTTGAACGGTTTAGCGCTTGAAACTGGCTGGGATGCCTTCAATGTCAGTTTGGGAGTTGTCTCGCTAGGCTGCAACATTTCGAGTGGCAACATCATTGGTGCGTTGGTGGACGGTGGGGGGCTGCTCTATGACGCAGCCGCAACGGCGATACCAATATTGCCGGGAGGCGCTGGGACAGCGATCCGCCTTTATCGTGGTGGTAGGCTTGCTCCCAAAATGTATAGATTTTTGGAAGCAAGCAAGACGGCTAAGAATGTTTACCGTTACGGCGTTCGGGAGGGCGTAGATGAAGCGCACCACATACTTCCTCATCGAGGAGCAAATTCTCAATGGCTTAAAGGGCAACTTCGGAAGGATATGGATGTATTACGTGCGAGAGCAGACAAGGCCGGTTTCGATCTTATCGACGCAGCCAATGGCGCTGCTTTGCCAAAAGAATTTCATGGAAAGTTGGATAGCACCGCGTATTACGAACGTGTCCTCGCAGAGTTCAAGGGTGCGACCACGAAGAACGACTTTGAACGAGCAGCAGACAATTTAGCTGAACAGTTACTTAAAGAATCAGGAAAGATTAAATGAGCAAAGGCTTTCAGAAGATTTACGCCCTTTATGTGGACGCTAAAGGATGCGCCGATTATCGGCTTGGCACATTCGACGCTAATTTCGACGGAACGCCACTATCGAAGGATTGGAAACTATCAAAACTTAAGGTCGGAAATCCCAAATTGCCGCTTAACGATTTTGTGATGGGGCATTTCGAAGCTCCGTTTGTTTCGGAACGCGCCAAGTCTGCGATTAAACCTGTTGTTGGCGATGCGGTTCAAGTCAAATCAATCGGGCAGGTTTTGAAGCGCGAGTACTTTATATTAAACGTAATCGCAGTGGTTGACTGCCTCGATGAAGCAAGATCTCGAATTGTTCGATCCGCCGATGGACGCATCTTGAGCTTGAGCCAGGCTGTATTTGACCAAACACGGCTTTCCAATGCAATAATCTTCAAAGTGCCACAACACACAGGAAAAATTTTCGTGACGGATCGATTTGTTGAACTGGTGATAATGCATCGGTTAACAGGCGTGGGATTCGAGCCATCTGACCACATTGGCCTCGGTGTGATCAATAATGCCTTTCCATCGCTTCCGTTGCGCTCTGGACAAGACTCCCACTCGACAGCCTAAGTGAACCGTCCGGGGGTCAGTTCCTGACTTCATGACAATTGGAAAAATTGTGAGTTTCCCCTTCGCATTCGTTTCCCCCTGAAAGGAAGCCCAAAGGCGGCGCTGGCTCGGTTGCCGGTGGCTCCAAGGTGAGCTTCCACAGGTCGCCGCCGCTTGACCCATTGGCTTCAAATTGGCCACGGCTCGGCCCCCTTGGCCGTGACCGAGACCGAGGCTTCCCCTCGCTGAGACGACGCCACCCGGGTCACCGTCACGGCTTCCCAAAGGGAGCCTGGTCGGGAGCGTCAGGAATCCACGGGGTTGCCTCACCCTGACGCCCTGGCAACCGCCGCAACCGGACAGTCACCACAAGCCCCGGCGCTGACGCGCTGTGGCCACCGGAGAGGGCTCCAATCCCAAGCAGGCCCCCCTTTTCGCGCAGACTTCGGGACCGGGTCAAACCATAGATTCGTTCGTTTTGAGCGTTTGATTAAGCCAAGGCATCCCCCCCTCGCGCAAGACATCCGAGCTTTCGATTCCCCTTGAAAGAACTACGCCTTGAAACATCGGAAGAATTGCGCTTCCCCATGGTGGCCGTGCGCAAGCACCTCCCTCGATGTCCTTATTTCGCCACCGTTCTGTTTCCGAACCCTCGCTCTTTCCATTGGAAATCCGTGGCAGGTTGCGATCGATCGGCCCCGGATTGCCCTCAGTAGCACGCATCCGGAGCGCTTTTGGAGCGCGCGCACCTCCCATTTCGCTCTTTTCTGGCGCTGGACAATCCTGTCGGATTGGCGTTAAGCTCGCATCACCGAAAAAAACCAAACCATGTAGAGCAGAATTGATATAAAATTTATGCAACTATCACGTCGTCACTTTGTGAAAACCTCGATTCTGGCCGCCACAGCCGCCGGAATGAGCCCCTACGTCCTGGCCGCCAGCAAAAAACTCCCGATCGCAGTCCAACTTTACTCGGTTCGCGATGATTGCGGGAAGGACTTTGACGCGGCATTGGCCAAGGTCGCCAAAATGGGATTCGAAGGCGTCGAATTCGCCGGATACCACACTTATGCAGGCAAGGCCAAGGAATTGCGCAAGAAACTGGACGATCTGAATCTGAAAGCGGCCGCGACTCATATTGGCACCGGGTCCTTCCGGGGTGAGGAATTGAAGAAGACCATTGAGTTTCACCAGACCATCGGCTGCAAGTTCCTGATCGTTCCCGGCGACGGCGATTTCACCAATCCGGATAAGTGCAAGGCACTGGCGGAAACATTCAACAAGACCGCCGAGATCCTGAAGCCCTTGAACATGGCCTGCGGTTACCATAACCACACGGGCGAATTCAAGAAGATCAATGACACAAACTTCTGGGAATTGTTCGCCAAGAACACCACCAAGGATGTCGTGTTGCAGCAGGACTGCGGATGGACCTTCGCCGCCGGTCTGGACCCGGTGGACCTGATGAAACGCCATCCTGGTCGCATGAAATCGACGCATTTCAAGCCCACGGTGGTCGGTGACGACAAGACCAAGAAGGCCATTCTCGGCCAGGATTCCGTCGATTGGGCAGCGGTCTATGCGGCCTGCTGCGATTTCGGCGGCACCGAGTGGGTCACGGTCGAGCAGGAAACCTACCCGGATGGCAAATCCCCCATGGACTGCACAGAGATGTCGCTGGCGGGATTAAAGAAGATTATTGGATAACCGATTCAGTCCAATAACCAATGATTCGAAAGGCGGGCTTCAAAGCCCGCCTTTTTTAATCTTCACGGCCTGGCGGCAGTGGCCATGTTCGAATGGGGCCGGGCTATTTATTCACGCCAAAAACATCCCGCACGGCCTCCAGGTATTTCATGCCGTTGATCATGTCCGGCTCGAGATAGCTGCCCTCGGTCCATTCGTTCCAACAGTTGATGTTGAAGATGCGCGGGCCTTTCGGTTGCGCCAGCAAACGCGCCTTCGTCTTTTCCAGCGCGGCGCGGAAGTTCTCCGGGGTGTTATGGCCGATGGTGTTGGTGAAGGGATAACCGAAGTTGCCGAATTCATCCTCCTGGGCCGCGCGGGGACTCGAATCCCAGCCCATGCTCACGTTTGGAAAATAAGGCACGCCAAACTGTTTTGCCGCCGTGTCCCAATATTTGAAGTATTCGTCGCGCACCCAATTGTAGTCGGTCACCTGTTCATTCAGCGGCACATGATGAATCCACACGTAAGAGGTGACGGAGTCGAAGCCCAGTTCGCGCACCAGCGTCGGGGCGTCCACCGGCTTTTGTTCGCCCGGCAGGATCGGCTGCCCCCAGACCACCGCGTTGAGATGCAGGCCCGGTAATCCCGCCTTCACCGCCTTGGCGCGGAATTGGTCCAGCGCCGTGCGGGTCGCCTCCACGCTGCCGAAGCTGTCCAGCAGTTTGGTCAGTTCGTAGAAGGAGAAGTAAGGCTTCCCTTCAATCTTCCAATAGGACGGGTGCTGGAAGTAATCCTTGATCACATGGTCGCAGATTCTGTCGAAGCCCGCGGGAGTAACCTTGCCTGGAAAGACCAGCTTCTGGGGAGTGCCGCGTTTGTAAGGCTGAATCTCCAGCCAGTCGTGGTTGGCCCACATGAAGGCAAACTTGATGCGATTGTTGTTCGTGGCCCCAAGAAATCCGAGGTCGATCGGCCGATCGAGATACGGACCGTCGTTATAATAATACCAGTCGAAGATGAAGGCGTCGATGCCATGGTCCGCCGCGGCGGCAATCTTCTGCTCCATGGCCTTGGGATCGGACTCGTCCGTATAGCCCCACAGGGGAACCTTCGGCTGTTGGTGTCCGGGGAAGCGCGGTTTCGCGGCCTTGACGAGTTCCCACTCGGACCAGTCCTTGCCCTTCATCTTCGTGTTGCGCGGATCGCCGGGATGGTAATTGCCGAAGTAATAACTCGCAACGGTGATGGACTTCGTCGCGTTGGTTTGGTCAGCACCGCGCGTGGTCGCGCCCATGATCATGGCGGCGATGGCGATGATCGCCCAGGTTGTTTTTTTCATATTATATTCTGTCGTTATATAACTACGGAACGAGGATTGCCAACTTTCAGTCGGCCGAGCCTTTCAATCTTTCAATCGGGTGCAGGACAAAATTCAGGAAGCTGGTAAAAGCCTGAACCGCACGAACCCAGCCAGAACGCCAGTCGGCGGTCTGGGGCATATAGTCCGGCGCGGCGGCATCCTCCAAACCGCGCAATAAACCCAGGGCTCGCAATACTACTCCTTCTCCTGGGGGAGAAGGTGGGGATGAGGGCGGTCGTCCTTTCAGATCTGACTCTTGCCGCACCCTCAATCGGCACCTGGCCATTCCCGAAACTCCTGCTATATTTGTTTCGTATATACTCACATGCCCTTTTAAAGGTCTTTTTCGCTTGCCGAAGAATTCCGTCATGCACCCCTTTCAGTCGTCGTCCCGATCTTTTTGAGTTGGCATGCGCAGGAAGGCCGAGCGCTTGGGCGCGGGCATAGGAACGTCCGGACCCTTGATCGAATGCCAGATGACCCGGTTGAGCATCAAGTCGTCCGCCGCGTCCTCTTTCGTAAAATCCATTTTCTTCGACAGGTCGGCGCCATATGCCAATTTCGTATTGCGCGCGTTCAAGTTCACGGTGACCGGTTTGCAGACATACGGCCGCAAATCCGCTTTGGCGGTAAAGGCATTCACCATGGGCATCGCGGCGGCGTCGAACTGGCTCATCGGTTTCAGGCCCAGAATCAGTTCGATGGTGTGCAGCATGCTGCTGGTGGAATACATGGTTGAGTCCACTGTCCGCCGTTTCGTGTAGGGACTGATGACATAGGCGATGCTCCGGTGGGCGTCCACATGGTCCGGGCCGTTTTGCGCGTCGTCTTCGATGATGAAAATGGCCGTCTGCGCCCAGAATTTCGAATGCGTGAGTCCTTCGATGACCCGTCCGAGCGCCAGGTCATTATCCGCAACATAGGCGATGGGTGTGGGTTTCCCCACTGCGGTGCCGGAGGTATGGTCGTTCGGCAAACGGACGATTTGCAGTCGCGGCATGTCCCCCTCTTTCTCGAAGCGGCCCAGTTCGGCCAGAAACCGATCCGCGCGCAACGCATCCGGATAATTCAGATCGAAGCTGCGATACCACGGATCGAAGTGGCCCGCCAGCGTGGCGACCCGGCAGGTGTTGGGCTTGTTGGTGGACGCGGCGTTGTTGACGAACTCACCGTAGCTGCGATAGCTGACGCCCGCCTCGCGCGCGCGGTCCCATAAGTATCCGCCTGCGGGTGTGGCAATGGGATAGTTCCCCTCGCTGGGATAAGGAAACTTTCCCGAGGCGTTATGCCCGTAACTCATCGGCCAGGATTTCTCCACAAAATCCGTCGCATAAGCGCCCATGGTCCATTCGTGGCCATCGGCGCTGACCTCGCCATCCACATAAAAATTGTCCAACAGCACAAACTCCCGGGCCAGCGCATGGTGGTTGGGAGTGATCGCCTCGCCGAAGAGACACAGGGACGCATCGCCATTGCCTTCCGGCATGTCGCCGAGCATCTGGTCATAGGTGCGATTCTCTTTGATGATATAGAGGCAATACTTGATGGGCGTCCGCGAGGTGTCGGCGGAAAGGGGGATTGGATGCCCCGCCTCCTGCGGATACACCTCCGCTGTCTTGGGTCGGCAACTGTTCGCCACAGCGGTCCAGGTGCGCATCCGTTCATCGAAGCTGGCTTTGGAGGGTAGGGTCACAATGCTGATGGTGCCCTGGAGCAATCCACCAATGTATTCGCTCACGGTCTTCGGGGCTTCCCTGCCAGGCTGGGGCCCGTGGGGATTGGCGCGCGAGGTCTGTCCCTTGCCGTTGGCCACCACGAGGTGCTTGCCATCCGGCGTGACCCGCACCGTGGTCGGATACCAGCCGGTGGGAATAAAACCCAGCGAACGACTGCGGCCGGGTTCCGAGACGTCGAACACCGACAGCGCGTTGATGGTGGCGTTGGCGATGAACAGGGTCTTTCCATCGGGCGCGAGGGCCAGGCTGTTCGGCGTGTTTCCCGCCGGGGCGTTGGTTTGCCAATCCGGCGATGCAAAACCAGGAGCACCACTGCTTGCCGGGCTCAAATCGGTTCCGGCCTGCTTTGCACCCATCATGACGGCCACCAGAACCTCCAGCGTCTTGCCGGTTTCCGTGTCCAGAACGCTCACGCTGTTCCGGTTGGCATTGGCCACATACAATTGCGCGCCGGTTTTACTGAGGACCATCTCGTTCGGATGCTCTTCGGTTTTCCAGCGTGCGATTTCCGTGTGCGTCTTCAAATCCAGCACCGCCACCTCCGCACGGGCCCATAAACTCACGTAGAGGCGGTTGCGGGATTCATCCAATGCGCAGGCGTATGGAAAGGCATCCTGGGCTTGCGTGGTGTCCTGAGCCACTTCGGCGCGCTTGGTGGCGGCGGCGATATCCAGCGGCGCGGCAGTGGCATTCGTGGCATAGGCTTTTTCCTGTCCATCGAGACCAAACTTATACTCCCAAATCACCTGGTTGCTGGTCAGATCCACGGCATTGACGCAATGCCCCCACACATTTGCGACATACAGCCTCGTGCCATCCGCATTGACGGCGAGACCGGCCGGGATTCCACGCGTCCTGGCATCGCGCAACTGAATCATCTGCGGCGCCGACAAAAAACCGTCCGCGAACGCGAACCGATGAACGACTTCACCCGCTGCTCCGCTCGCGAACAGGTTTTTACCGTCGCGCGAAAAGGTCAGCCCATAAAAGGCGGTCTCAAGCGGTATGCGCGAGACGATGGTTCCCGCTGGAATCCGGGCCACAACGATTTCGTGGGTTCCATAGCCGCAATGCAACACCGCCGCGTATTGTCCGGATGGATGCAGCGCAACATTGACGGGAAAATCCCCCACCGCGACCTGTTTGCCAACCGGACGGAGCGACCATTGATTGGGCAACAACACGGAGCCATCGTCGCGAACGCCGGGAACCTCCACCGGGGGCGATGCCGAAGCTCCGGGTGCCGACTGGCCGTGATCGCTGCGGCAGCCTGCAAACACCAGACAGGCCAGGGTCATGGCGCGAATACCATGGGTGAGATTCATCATGTGGCCCATGCTGACACATCGCGCGTCGAAAGCAAAAGCGAAACCACCGAGGCGGACATGGAAGCGTTTGCACACACCGCAGGGTTCTCTGGCTGATTGAAACAGCCTCCCAATCCCAAGACCGGCCTTACAGACCAGTCACTCTGCGTCCTTGCCTACCCGCGCACCTGCCCGCTGCCAAAGCCCATCCACTTGTAGGTGGTCAACTCCTCAAGACCCATCGGGCCCCGCGCGCCGATTTTATCCGTGCTGATCCCGATCTCCGCGCCCATGCCAAATTCGCTGCCGTCGGCCAGCCGCGTCGAGGCATTCCAGAAGACCGAGGCCGAATCCACCTGATTGAGAAACTCGCGGGCGTGCGCCGCGTCACGCGTCACGATCGTATCCGTGTGGCCCGAGCCGAATGTATTGATGTGGTCGATGGCCTCCTGAACGCCATTGACCACGCGCACGGCAAGAATCAGGTCCAGGTATTCCGCGTACCAGTCCTCTTCGGTCGCCGGTTTGACCCCGGACATTCCCGGCCTTAAAATCTCAAGCGCCGCAGCGTCTCCGCGCACTTCGACCTTTTTCTCCGCCAATCGCCGCCCCATCGAGGGCAGGAATTGCGTTGCAACACTGCGATCCACCAGCAGCGTTTCCATGGCGTTGCAGACGCCGGGACGTTGCGTCTTGGCGTTGATGATGATGTCTTCGGCCATTTTGAAATCCGCCGCGGCATCCACATACACATGGCACACCCCCTTGTAATGCTTGATTACTGGCACACGGGAGCATTCCATCACCGCGCGGATCAGCCCCTCACCGCCGCGGGGAATGCACAGATCGACATATTGCGTGAGCGAGAGCAATTCGCGGATGGCCTCCCGGTCGGTGGTGGACACCACCTGGATCGCGTGAACGGGAAACTCAGGCAGCGCCTTCCGGGCTGCGGCGATCATGCAACTCGCAATAGCCTCATTCGAATGAATCGCCTCCTTGCCGCCGCGCAGAATCGTGGCATTGCCGGATTTTAAACAAAGGCTGGCCGCGTCGGCGGTCACATTGGGCCGCGACTCGAAAATAATGACAATGACCCCGATGGGTGTGGCCACCTTCTGGAGCTTCAGTCCATTGGGGCGAACCCGTTCGTCGAGAATTCGTCCTGTGGGATCTGGCAGCGCGACCACTTCGCGCAAGCCCCTGGCCATGGCCGCCACGCGCTTTTCGTCCAGCCGCAATCGATCCAGCATGGCCGGAGCCAGGCCGTTTTGCTTTCCAGCGGCCATATCCAGCGCATTGGCTTCGAGCAGCGCGCCGCAGTGCGCCTCCAGGGCGTCCGCCATCGCGCGCAGGCAATCGTTTTTCTGCGCGGTGGTCAGCCGGGCCAGCGCGCGGGAGGCGGCTCTGGCCTGTTGACCCAGCAAAGTCATCTGTTCCGTCAACGTCATGCCCCTAAAATAGCCGTGAATGCTCCGGAGGAAAGCTTGAATTCAAGTGTAAAAAACCATTTGTCTGTCGCGAATTCGACGGCATTGTTATCGTTGTAATGGCAATGAAACTATACGGTCTGACGGGCGGGGCGGGAATGGGCAAGTCCACGGCGGCGGATTGGCTGCGCGCCCAGGGAGTGTCCGTGGTCGATACGGACGCCCTGGCCCGCGAGGTGGTGGAGCCCGGCCAGCCGGCGCTCGAGGAAATTCAACGCGCTTTTGGCGCCAGGTTTATCGATGCCACCGGCCACTTGCGTCGCTCGGAACTCGCGCGCGTCGTTTTTTCAGACGCCGTCGCCCTGCGTCTTTTGGAAGGCATCCTCCACCCCCGCATCCGCGTGGCCTGGAGGTTGCAGGCCGAATCATGGCGCACTGCGGGCAAAACGTTGGCCGTGGTCATCATTCCGTTGCTCTTTGAAACCGAGGTGCCGGCCGACTTCCATGTCACGGTATGCGTGGCCTGTTCGCCCGCCACACAGGAGCTTCGGCTTCTGGCGCGTGGCTGGTCCTTGGATGAAATCCAGCGTCGCAATGCCGCCCAAATGCCGATCGATAAAAAAATTGCTCTATCGGATCGCGTGGTCTGGAACGAAGGTCCGCCGGACGTCCTTTACGCCCAGTTGCAGAAGGTATTTTCGGTTCCCGAACAATGCATTAACCAGACAACGACGAAAGGATGAAACCATGTTTTCAAGACTGGCCAATCAATGGGTGGTGATCACGGGCGGCTCGAGCGGATTTGGCGCCGCCGCCGCACATGCTTTTGCACGGCACAAGGCGCATGTCGTTCTGGGCGCGCGCCGGACGGAGATGCTCGAGAAGGTGGCCGTGGACTGCCTGACGGCCGGGGCCGCCTCGGCCCACTGGCATCCACTGGACGTGTCCCAAACCTCCAGTGCCAATGATTTCGCCTCGTGGGTTGGAACGGTGGCTCCCCGGGTCGATGTTTTGATCAATAACGCCGGCGGTGCGCATGGTCTGGACACGGTGGCCGAAGGTCGAGACACCGATTGGGAAGCCATGATCCAGTCCAATGTTCTTGGTTTGCTGCGGGTCACTCGTGCGCTGTTGCCCCTCATGCGCAACCATCCCGGCGGGAGTATTCTCAATGTTGGCTCCGTGGCCGGCCATACCGCTTATGAAGGCGGCGCGGTCTATTGCGCCTGCAAGGCCGCCGAACTGCAGATCACGCGCGCCCTGCGGCTCGAACTTTGCGGTACCGGCCTGCGCGTGGGCACCATCGATCCCGGTCTGGCTGAAACGGAGTTTTCCCTCGTCCGCTTCAAGGGTGATGCGGATCGCGCCAGGAAAGTCTATGAAGGCGTCGAGGCGCTCACCGCCGAGGATGTCGCGCAAGCCATGCTTTGGGTCGCCAGTCGTCCCCCGCATGTCTGCATAGACGAAATCATCATCAAGCCCACGGACCAGGCCGCCATTCACAAGGTCCACCGGCGCGTTTGAGCGGGCAATCGTCAACCGGCCTCAACAGTCGCCAACAGTCGCCAGCACATCGACTAACGACCCGATCACCACTTTTCACGGTGTACTTGAGCGGCTTGGTAACGGGTGCGCGGTTCCTTGGTTTCCCCCGGCAAACCGAGCGCTGCGCAGGAAACCGGGACAATATGTGTGGGTAATCCAAGAATCGCGGTCACCTTTTGAATGCGGTCCGGGCGTGGATGAATCCCCAGCCAGCAGCCCCCCAATCCCAGCGCGTGGGCCGCGAGCAGGAGGTTCTCGGTGGCCGCCGAGCAATCCTGAAGCATGTAACTGATCTGGTGGTCATGCGACTCCTGCAAATCGCCGCAGACGACAATCCCTGCTGCCGCAGAGGCGAGCATCTGGCCATTCGGCAGGGCGTCCGCCAGGAGTCCCAGGGTTTCGAGGCTCTGCACGATAATGAAATGCCACGGGTCTTTCGCACAGGCGGAGGGCGCGGACGTCGCCGCTTTCAGCAGGACCTCGAGGGTTTCCTGACCGATTTTACCCGGCTTGAATACCCGAATGCTGCGACGCCCAAAAATAAAATCCAACGGATCGCTCTTAATCATGGGCACAATCTAGCATCGGTTGGAACAACGATGAAGAATTTGTTTCTTTATCTGATACAGGAAGTCCGCACGATTGCGGTCAGGTGTGATGTCATCCCTCGATTTTTTATGGGGTCACACAATCTGAATGACGATTTTGCCGAAGTGAGAACCGCTGGCCATATGATCCAGCGCTTCGCGAAGCTGTTCAAAACGGTAGGTTCGGTCAATCACCGGTTCCAGCTTGCCCAGGTTGATGGCGTTGTTCATGTCTTCAAACATCCTGCGGGAACCGACATAAATGCCCTGCATCCGCAGGTTTTTCATGATCAGAGGCATATGATTAAGCCCTTCGCCCCTGGCGAGAACACCGATGATGGAAATCAGACCGCCGTACCGCACCGCGTTGAGGGACTTGGGCAGCGTGCCAGCGCCGCCGACCTCCACCACATGATCCACTCCCGCCCCTTCTGTGAGTCGCAGCACCTCCCGGTCCCATTCGGGAGTCTGGCGGTAATTAATCGTTTCATCCGCACCCAGCGCCCGCACGCGGGCCAGTTTTTCATCGCTGCTGGAGGTGGCAATCACGCGGGCCCCATGCAGTTTGGCTAGTTGAAGGGCAAAGATGGAAACCCCTCCGGTGCCAAGAATGAGGATCGTTTCGCCAGCCTTGATATGGTCCACCTCGACGAGTGCATTCCACGCCGTTACGGCCGCACAAGGCAGCGTCGCCGCTTCCGCATAGGATAGATGTTCCGGAATCCTCACAAGACCCTCCTCATGAAAGGCCCCATATTCGCGCAGCACACCGTCGAACTCGCCGCCCCCGCCCAGCGCGGTGCCCGCTTTGGCCGGGGTTGCCGGGCCATCGATCCAGCTTTGCATGAAGGCGGCGCAAACACGATCACCCACTTTCCACCGTGTGACTCCGGCTCCCAGTGCGATGATTTCTCCCGCGCCATCCGAGCCCGGCAAGGCTGGCAGACGAGGATGTGGATTATACAGCCCCCAGGCCAGGAGCAGGTCGCGGTAATTGAGCGAAGCCGCGTGAAATTTCACCAACACTTCGTGCGCTCCCGGTTGCGGCATTGGGCGCTCAACGAGCGCCAGGTGGTCCAGACCGAGTTTGGGGTATTGCCAGGCTTTCATGGTTTCAGACGAGATGATGACAATCTAACACAACCATTGCCAATTTGCATTCCAAAGCCTGTGACCTGTGTCTTCGGAGCGCCGGTCTCCTGACCGGCTTAAAGCGTTCTTAAATCCAACGTTTTCAAATGCTTCGCGAACCCCGCCCGCTGCTGTCCCCGGAGCGCCGGTCTCCTGACCGGCTTAAAGCGTTCTTAAATCCAACGTTTTCAAATGCTTCGCGAATCCCGCCCGCTGCTGTCCCCGGAGCGCCGGTCTCCTGACCGGCTTACGGTGTTGATAAATCCAACGTTTTCAAATACCCCGCGAACCCCGCCCGCCGGTTCTGCCGTTGCCTTAAAACCGATTTAAAACAGCGCACTGCAATGGCTGTATTCCACACCCTGTTTTTGTTGCGCAGCTCATCCATTCCACACATCAATAAAAACTTGGCAACACCTGCGGCAGAGGTTTAATACTAAGCGATCACACCACTTTGTTATGGACATGACTCGATTGATTCGCGAGAGCGGGACCTTCTGCAGCATTCTTTGTGCAATGGGCCTTTCTGGCCTTTTGTTTGCGACGCTACCGGCCTCTCGAGCCGTGGCCGCCGATAATGCGCCCGTAGGTGCGTTGGACGAAGCCTCAGTTCTCAAGTCGTTGAAGCCCGGGCATCCCCGGCTGATCCTCACGGAGTCGGAGCTGGAGCGGATTCGCAAGGATGTGGCCGCCGACCCTGTGGCGCGCCGGTATGCGGACCAACTCAAGGCGCGCGGCGAGGGGATTCTCAAGGAAGCGCCCATCGAGCGGGTGTTGATCGGGCCGCGTCTGCTTGATAAAAGCCGTCGGCTCGTGGACCGGATTTACACGCTGGGGCTGTTGTATCGGCTGGATGGCAACAAGATCTGGAAAGACCGCGCCGTGCGGGAATTGGAGGCCGCCGCGGCATTCCAGGATTGGAATCCCTCGCACTTTCTCGATGTGGCCGAAATGACTCACGGCTTTGCAGTGGGCTATGACTGGCTCTACAACGATTTAACCCCCGACCAACGGTGTTTGATCCGGACTGCAATGGTTGAAAAAGGCCTGAAACCCGCGCAGGAGGTGCATGATAAGAAGGGGTGGTGGACCACCTCTGAGTTTAATTGGAACAACGTGTGCAACGGCGGAATACTATCGGGCGCGCTCGCCGTCGCGGATGAGGAACCCGCCCTGGCGGGCCGCCTCATCGTCGAGAGTATCCAGAAACTGCCCAGGGCCATCGCCACATTCGGACCGGACGGCGCATGGTCGGAGGGTCCCGGTTACTGGGGCTATGCGATGCGTTACACCGTGGCTGCACTGGCCTCATTGCAGACCGCGCTGGGCCAGGATTACGGTCTGGGCGACATTGCGGGTATGGATCAGGCCGGGTTTTTCCGCGTCTATGCGGTTGGCCCCACGGGTTTGTTTTTTAACTTTGCGGACGCAGGCGATAAAACCGGCGACGAGCCCTCCCTTTTCTGGCTGGCGCGCCGTTATCATCAACCCGCCCTCGCCGTTGCCGCGCGCGAAGCATCAGAGCGGCGCAGTTCCGCGCAGGACCTCCTGTTTTACGAGGCGCAGGGTTCGGATGCCGACCTGAAGCATCTGCCGCTGGATCGCTTCTTCAAGGGGGCCGACGTCGTATTTTACCGTTCCGCCTGGGCCGATCCCAACGCGCTGTATGTCGGCTGGAAGGGCGGGGATAACAAGGCGAATCATTCCAATCTCGATCTGGGCACGTTCGTTTTGGACGCCATGGGCCAGCGTTGGGCCATCGAACTGGGCGGGGATGAATACAACCTGCCCGGCTACTTCGGCAATAAACGCTGGACCTATTACCGCCTCCGCACCGAGGGGCAGAACACGCTGACCATCGACGACCAGAATCAGGATCCCAAGGCTGCGGCGCCAATCACCGCGTTTTCCACGGCGGTCGGTTCCGGCTACGCCATTGCCGATTTGAAGGCGGGTTATGCCGCTGTCGGCGCCACCAAAGCCCTGCGGGGCATGGCGATTGTGGATCAGCGGCGGCGTATTCTGCTCCAGGACGAAGTGGAAACCAAAGCCCCGGCAAAGATCGTCTGGGCCATGCACACCCGCGCGAACATCGCCCTGGAGGGTTCGAAGGCCCTGCTCACGCAGGATGGGCGGACACTGGAAGCCCGCATTCTCTCACCCGGCGGCGCGCGGTTCGAGAGCCAGGAGGTCAACCTGCCCCCGCCTCAATACTCGACCAAGGGCATTCGAAAATTGCTCGTCGTCCTGCCGGAAACCACCCACACCCGACTGACCATTCTCTTCTCGCCGGGCGACATCCGTGAGCAGCCCTTCACCTCGGATGTTCCGTTGGACAAATGGGGAACCGTGTTTGGGAAATGACGGGAGACCCCTGCCTCTCCTTGTTCTTATCCGCTTTCGCGACTTCGCGGCTTCGCGTGAGATTCTGTTCGTTCTATAACTTGAAAACGGAGCTCAGGCAGACGTCGCGGCCCCGGGGGAGTCGTTCCAGATTGAACTCGATAAAATGTCCCAGGAACCGTGCGATATCCCGCTCCTGGCCGGGGCTTGGGACCAATCGTGCCAGGGTGGCCCAATCGGACTGCCGACACTTCTCCAGGATCTGGCGGGCGCCCGGATTCAATGCGCTATCGGACAGGTCAGGGGCCATTCCGCCGATTTCGAGGGTTTTGATCTCCAGCGCAAAAAGGGTCAGGGGACGGGGGGGACGCCCTGTGATTTCGCGGATGAATTCCGATAACAACGCGTAATGATCCGGCAACGGCGTATCCGTCTCTGTGGCCGTCTGGATCAGCGCGGCGGCGTAGGCGGCCATCTGGAGTCGCTCGAGGTCCTCGCGCAAGGCCGGATGGCTGTCCACCAGTCGGGCCTCACGCAACGTATGCAACTCACTGCGGCGGCTGCGAACAAAGCTGAACTCGCATTCGAAAAACAGATCGAGCTTTCCCGCGAAAGGTGATTTGGGCCGCCGCGCCCCCTTGGCCACGGTGGAGACCCGACCCAGGTCGGGAGTGATCCATTGCACGATGAGGCTGGTATCCGTGAGCGGCTGGGTGCGCAGGATCAGGCCAGTAGCGCGTTCATCCATGGCGGACCGCTTTTTTCGCGGAACTCAGTTTTTCAATGGCAAAACGTTCGGTCACGGCTTTCAGCAAACGATCTTCCTGGACTTTCATCACACGGCGTTTTGCGGAGGTAAGATCGTCGTATCCCATGAGGTGCAGCAGGCCGTGCCCCACGTAGCGGGTCAGTTCACTCTGCCAGGTGGTGCCGAACTCGCGGGCCTGTGCGGCGGCCACGGGGATGCAGATAAACAGATCGCCGTGCAGGTGTCCGGGTTGCAGCGCGGGCAGGTAATCGAAGGTGATGATGTCGGTGGAACCCTTGTGCCCCAGAAAGGACTCGTTGAGACGCGTGATCTCCGGTTCGCCTGTCAGGTGAACGCCCATTTCGTAATGGTCGAGCGCGAGAATTTCTTCGAGCAAAAAGCGGGTGATCCGTCGCAGCAACGCCATGTCCACGCGCTTACCGGAGCGTCGATTGCGCAGGATGAGTTCACTCACCCCGTCTGTTTCGCAATTCTTCATAGGCCGTGATGATGCGCTGGACCAGGTGATGCCGGATGACATCCCGCTTCTGGAATTCGATGATCGAGATGCCGTCGATCTGTTGCAGGATGCGCAGGGCTTCGATCAGACCCGAGCGTTTGTTCGCGGGAAGATCGACCTGCGAGGGATCGCCGGTGATCACAGCCTTGGAACTCATCCCCAGGCGGGTCAGGAACATGAGCATCTGCTCGCTGGTCGTGTTTTGGGCCTCGTCCAGGATGATGAAGGAATGGTTGAGCGTGCGTCCGCGCATATAGGCCAGCGGGGCGATTTCAATGGTGCCGCGCTCCATGTGGCGCTGGACTTCGTCGCTCGGCAGCATGTCGTAGAGCGCGTCGTGGAGCGGTCTCAGGTAGGGATTGATCTTCTCGTAAAGATCTCCCGGCAGATAACCCAGCGCCTCCCCTGCTTCCACCGCAGGACGGGTCAGAATGATGCGCGCCACTTTTTCCTCGCGCAAGGCCGCCACCGCCATGGCCATGGCCAGATACGTCTTGCCCGTTCCCGCCGGTCCGATGCCGAAGGTGATGTCGTGGGCGCGGATGGCGGTGATGTATTTTTGCTGGCCGAGGGTTTTCGGGGTCACCTGCGCCTTCTTCGACGAGGTTTGCACGCGCTCGGCGTGCATGCCTTGCAGCGCGGCCACACCGTCCTGCCTCACCACGTCCATCGCGTAGTTGAAATCGCGATTACGCACCGTCGTGCCGCCTTTGATGGCGGATTCGAGGGATTCGAACATCTGCTTGACCAGTTCGATGGCCTCGGTGCTGCCTTCGAGCTTGATCCAGCCCTCACGGCTGGTGGCCTTGACATTCAGGGCTTTCTCCAGGGCCAGCAGGTTCTTGGAATCGTTATTGAAAAGTTGCTGCGCCAGCCGGGCGTTTTCGAAATGAAGGGTTTCTGTGGGCATTTGAAAAATCAGGAATCGGAATCTTGCGCCAGGGCGGCGCGCAATTGGGCGGCCAGTTCATTCAGAGCCTGCGGCACCACCGAGGTTCCGGCCAGAATGGGCATGAAATTCGTGTCCCCCAGCCAGCGGGGAACCACATGAATATGCAGATGCTCGGCCACACCCGCGCCGGCCACCTTGCCGATGTTCATCCCCACATTGAATCCGTCGGGCTTCATCACCTTGGTCAGCGCATTCATGCACCGCCGCGTCAGAAGCATCAAATCGGACATCTCCGCCGCAGTCAGCCCGTTGAGATCGGAGGCTTGCTTATAGGGCACCACAAGCAGATGTCCGCCATTGTAGGGATAAGTGTTCAGCACCGCGTAACAAGTGCGGTCCCGCGCGATCACGTAATGGGATTCGTCGTCGCTGGACTGCGCGATCTGCGTGAAGATCGAATCGTCCGAGCGGGGCGGTTTGGGCGCCAGAATATATTGGATGCGCCATGGCGCATGCAATGAGTCCATCCGCCAACGTTAGGAGTGTGCGGCGGAAAAGTCAAAGAGCCTGTTTTAAAACTCCGGGCAGGGGGCGCAGGACAAAATACTTCCGGAAATCCAAAAGCCTCAAAACGCCATGAAAGTGTGTCCGGGGCTTTGTCATTGTAGGCCGGGTGCCCTCACCCGGCGTCCGGAGGACTCAACCGAATGCACCGGTCGCGCCATTCCCCTCTCGCCCTGCGAGGCACGAGCGGAGAGCCGGAGAGAGGGGATTCATTAAGAGTCCCTCCTTTCTCACCGAAGAATTTTGTCATGCACCTTTGCGCCCGGCCAGGCAAAACAGTTCTTGCAAGTGTCTCATTGCGTGATAGAACGCATGCATGAGAAGAACGATGAGCAACGGAAGTGTTCTCCAATCCTTGACCGTCGCGCAGCGGCTTGCCATCCCCATCCTCCTTGTTTTATCTGGCCTGCTCACCTTGGGAATGGCCGACACGTTTGGCGACTTCACCTACACGACCAACGATGTGTCCGCCACCATCACCGGATACACGGGTCCTGGTGGCAACGTGACCATCCCGGATGTCATTGAGGGCAAACCGGTGACCAGCATTGGAGCTTCCGCATTCCAAAGTTGCCTCGGTCTGAAGAACGTTAACATTCCTAATAGCGTGGTCGAAATAGGGGATGTTGCATTCTCTGGCTGTACGAGTTTGACGAACCTTTCCATTTCAACCAACATTTTAACCCTCCGTAGCAATGTATTTGCAAATTGCACCAGTCTGAAAGACATCGTCATCCCCAACCGCGTCACAATAATTGGCTACGGTGCCCTTTCCGGTTGCACGGGTCTGACGAACGTAAAAATACCCTCAGGCGTTACAACGATTGATAAGTATGCATTCTCCAACTGCACCAGTCTGAAATCTCTAACAATCCCTTTAAGTGTTAGATCCCTGAATAACTACACCTTTGATGGTTGTTCCAACCTTGTAAGCCTCTTTTTTCAAGGTAATGCGCCCATGCTTTATGTTGTTTCCAATCAGCTTTACATCAATGACAAGGAAGTAACGATCTATTATCGCCCTGGGGCAACCGGATGGACTTCAATATTTGCAGGCCACCCAACCTCGCCTTGGATTGATCCAAACGAAAAGGATTATACATATAAAATAACAGGGGCAACAATTTCACTAACTAGTTACAAAGGATCCGTTTCGAATTTGGCCATCCCGCATTTTTTATATGATATTCCTGTTTCTGAAATTGGCGCGGGTGCATTCATGAATAACACAAATCTCATAAGAGTTACAATTCCGGACAGTGTCATTAACGTAGGAAATTTCGCGTTCTACCAATGCAGTAACCTTAAATTCATTAATTTGCCTCCTGGACTTGTAAACATAATGCAATCCGTGTTTTTTAATTGCAACAGTTTATCAGACATCACGATTCCCGGCAGTGTTAAAACAATCAACTCCAATGCATTTTACGGATGTTCACAACTGACGAATGCTACCATTCTCGAAGGTGTTAGAAGCATAAACAACCAAGCATTCTTTGGATGCAGCAGCCTGCAAAGGATAATAATTCCAAATACTGTTGGTTACATTGGCGAATCCAATTTCTTTGGATGCAGCAGCCTTTTGAATTTCACGATTCCCCAGGGGGTAACAGGGATTAGATACTTTACATTTCAGGACTGCAGGAGCCTCACAAACATTTCAATCCCGAATACCATGATATGGATTGGATTTTCAGCATTTGGTAATTGCAGTGGTCTGCAAAACATAGATTTGCCTGGGAGTCTTCAGAACATTGACGGAATGGCGTTTTCAGGCTGTAGTGGGCTAACGCATCTTACAATTCCCAATAACGTTACCACCATAGGACCAAAAGCCTTTCTTAATTGCTCATATCTTACTGGTATCGAACTATCGTCTAGTATTACAAGCATTGGTGATTACGCGTTCTCAGGATGCGTTGCTTTAACAAACATCTCGATTCCGTATGGAGTAACCACCCTCGGCAAATCTTTTGTTGACGGTTGTACGAATCTAACCGAAATATTTATTGATGATCAAAATGCAACATTCGCAAGTATAGATGGTGTAATTTACAACAAAACATTTACGAAACTTGTTCAATGTCCGGTTGGAAAATCTGGAACCTACGAAATTCTCAAGAGCATAACTAGCATGGAGAGTTATGCCTTTTCCGGGTGCAGTAAACTCACAAATATTATAATTCCAAATACCGTCGAGAGTCTTGGGGATTATGCATTTTATGGTTGCGCCGGCCTTGGCGCTATTTCAATACCGTCAAATGCGCAATGGATAGGTAATTATACATTTTCAAAATGTACCGCACTCACCGACATTACAATACCAACAAATATTAAAGCAATTGGCGAATCTGCATTTTCTGGATGTACTGCTCTAAGCAAAATTCTATTTTTTAAGGGTGTTCAATCAATTCAAGAATCTGCTTTTTCGAATTGCATCAATCTGACCACTATTACTTTTCCTAGATCTGTTCAAATTATCCAGGATTATGCGTTTTCAAACTGTACAAACCTGACCAGCGTATATTTTGCCGGAAGCAGGCCGTTTTTATCATACACGAATATGTTTCAGAATGTACCTAATCTAATTGTGTTTTATAGAGATGGAGCGTTCGGATGGGGTGACTCAACGTTTTCCGGGAGGAATACCCGGCTCTGGATTAATGCTGATGCCGGTGATTTCACATACCAGCAAATCGGGTCTGCCATGAGTATAACGGGTTTTACCGGTTACGGCGGGAACGTTGTAATTCCAAAATCAATTAATGGTTTGCCTGTTGTCAATATTGATGAAGAAGCATGTTCAGATTCAGCGGGATTAAAAAGCGTCGTTATCCCCAATAGTGTTACGAATATTGGCGCAAGTTGCTTCGCCGGCTGCACCGGTATTACTAATGTGGATATGTCCGACAGCTTCATTAGTATTCCAGATAATGCGTTTTGTGGTTGTAGCCTTCTCAGGAATATTACCTTTTCACATAGTATAACAAATATCGCAAATAATGCATTTGGCATGTGTTACGCCCTCACAAATGTTATTATTCCGAACAGTGTTACCGGCATTGGAAAACAGGCTTTTGCTGGCAACAGTAGTCTGAGCTATATTAATATTCCTGAAAGCATTACAAGCATAGGGGATTTGGCATTTCAATGGTGCACCGCCATGACAAACATAGAAGTGAACAAACTAAATTCATACTATAGTAGCGTTGAAGGTGCATTGTTTAATAAAGCGCAAAATACGCTTTTAAAATTTCCAGCAGGCAAAAGCGGTGCGTTCACAATTCCGAGTACTGTTACTCGAATCGCGGATTATGCTTTTGCGGATTGTACAGCAGTAAACAGCATCAGTATTCCAGATGGCAGCATAAATAGTATTGGCGATGGTGCATTCTCCGACTGCTATAACCTGACTAACGTGATTATTGGGAGCGGCGTTACCAATATAGGGAATGGGGTTTTCGGAAATTGTCGAAATCTAACGAGTTTGTATTTTCGGGGAAATTCGCCTAGTTATGACGATAATGCGATGCTAATTGGTTCTATAAACGTCACCGTCTATTACCGCGCTGGAACCACGGGCTGGGGGGATACATTTGCGGGTCGTCCGACCGCGCTTTGGATCGAACAGCCCACTTATCAGGAATGGGCGCAAACGGTGGGTTTGCTGGACAAGTTCCCTGATGCCAGCGCCGAAACGGATGATGCGGACCATGACGGCATGACCAACTTGGCCGAAATGCAGGCGGGCACCGATCCCACCACTCCGAATTCGAAACTGGCCTTTGAAAGCGTGGCCCGCCTCAATGACCTGGCGGACGAGGAAAAAACCGCCGTTGGGCCCGAACAACACGCCCTGTATTTCCAGACCGTGCCGGGGAAAAAGTATGAACTCCAGAGCGCAACCGCAATCGCGGGCGTCTGGCAGACCGAAACCAACGTTACCGCCACCACGACCCAAAAGCGGGTTCTCATCAATAAACCGGTCAATCAGGGGTTCTATCGGGTGGTTTTGGTACCGGTACCCTGAGGCCGGGAATTGGCAGCTCCAGAAATCCACCTAATTCAACCCGGTTGACCAGCAGTCAACCCGTGGTCAACCGGTTGAACGCAAAAATCCACTCTTTGCGGGGGATCGCCGGAAACGGTCAAGTCCGCGGGGTATCCCCCCATGAAACCATTCGTTCCAGTGCCGCACAAATCCCCTTGGCGCAGAGGGTGACCGATGGTTACAATGCCCGGAATGCGTCCACTGGGACTCATCACTTTATTCGTTGCGGTCGTGTTTCTGGGCGGTGCTTTGCTGGCCCCGTGGCTTCACGCCCTGGTGGTCTGGCTGGGACCACATGGATCTTATTTCCAAAGAATGACCGAACAGCCGTTTCACCGCTATGTAAACCGCTCCATTCTGTTTCTGACCCTTGTCGGTCTGTGGCCTTTTTTAAAGGCGCTGGGGGTGCGCTCGTGGCGGGATGTCGGCATGGTTCGGCCCGGCGGGCAGTGGGCGAAGCTGGGTTGGGGATTCCTGCTTGGACTGGGATCGCTGGCCTTGGTTGTGGCAGGCGGTGCTTTGGGGGGAGCGTGGACAATATCTGCGCAACATCCTCTGCATGAATGGATAATCCGTCTGGCCTCGGCTGCGCTTTCGGCGGGGGTGGTCGCGCTCATGGAGGAAGTGGTGTTTCGCGGCGGGATCTACGGATACTTGCGCAAAACCATGCCATGGGTGGTTGCAGTCGTGGTGAGCGGAGTTCTTTTCGGATTGCTGCATTTTTTTCGCAGGCCGTTGTCGCCCAATGAGATCGAGTGGTCAACCGGGTTGAACGTTCTTGGAGCAATGTTAGGAGGATTCACGGATTGGAACGCGCTGATCCCGGGTTTCTTTAATATTGCGCTGGTGGGGATGATGCTGGCCTGGATGTATCAACGGACCGGAAACCTCTATTTTTCGATCGGATTACATACGGGCTGGGTTTTTTGGTTGAAGCTGTTTGGGTTCGTTTGCACGCCTGAAAAGTCGTATAATCAGGCATTTTGGGGAACGCAAACGTTAACGGATGGTTGGTTTGCCGTTTTGGCGTTAATGGCTGCGGTGGTGGTGATGTGTTGGAGGCCACGCAGGGAAGGAGCTTTGCCGTGAAGAATTCCGCATTCAAGAGCTGGCTTGATGCGGTGTTGAGTTTTTTTTATCCTGAGGCGTGTCAGATTTGTGGGGTGGCCCGGGCGCGACCCGATGAGGGCTATATATGCGCTGGTTGCGCGGCGAAGGTGGAATACATCGAACCCCCTTTCTGCGAACGGTGCGGACGCCCGGTTGCGGGGGAAATCACGGGGCCTTTCGAGTGCGCGCAATGCCTGGAAACGCCCAGGCCCTTTGAGTATGCGCGCGCGGCGGTGAAATCGAGCGGGCTGGCGCTTGATGTGATTCACCGCTATAAGTACCAAAGAGCGCTGTGGTGCGAACCGTTTCTGGCCCGGTTGTTCGAACTGCGCGCCAAGCCGGTATTGGCTGCGGCCCAATGGGATATGATTGTGCCGGTGCCCTTGCATCCGGTCAAAGAGCGTGAGCGGGAGTTCAATCAGGCCGAACGCCTGGGGCGGTTATTGAGCCGGGCGACAGGAATTCCGGTGAACGCCGGGTTGGTGCGCAGGGTCAAATACACTCAGACCCAGACACGGCTGACGCGCGCGGCGCGGGCGGAGAATTTGCAGGGGGCCTTCAAAGGTCGCAAAGGTTTGCGGCTGAAGGGCGAACGGGTTGTTCTGGTGGATGATGTGCTGACCACGGGAGCCACCGCCGGTGAGTGCGCGAAGGTTTTGCAGCGCATGGGCGCCGGAAATGTGTGTGTATGGACCTTGGCCCGAGGCGTTTAAAGCGGGTGACACGATTTGAATTTTATGGAAAAAGCAGAAAATACGGCGAACACCACGTTTGCCAAAAAAACAATCGCTTTGACAGGTGGAGCCACCAAAAAGCCGGGGGCCACGCGTGCCCCGGTGACTCATTTGCGCAAGCGGCCCAAGCTTGATTCCGTTACGCCGCGCAAACGGGACATTCCCGAGGGGGTCTGGACCAAGTGTCCCAAGTGCGGTTCCATGCTCTATGACAAGGAGTTGGACGAGAATCTCAAGGTCTGCGGGAACTGCGCTTTTCATTTTCCAATCGGCGCGCGGGAACGCATCAACTCCATGGTCGAAACCTGCTCTTTCCAGGAAATGAACGCAGCCATGACGAGCGTGGATATCCTTGGTTTCACCGGGGTCAGTTCCTACGCGTCCAAGCTGGAGGATTACCAGCAATCGACCGGATTGAAGGATGCGGTTCTGACCGGGATCTGCAATATCGGTTCGCATCGGGTGGCGTTGGGGGTGATGGATTTCAGCTTTTTGGGAGGGTCGATGGGCTCGGTGGTTGGAGAAAAACTCACACGTCTTATCGAAACCGCTACAGCCAAGGATCTTCCGTTGATCATAATTTCGACCAGCGGCGGCGCGCGCATGTATGAGGGGATGTTCAGCCTGATGCAAATGGCCAAAACCAGCGCGGCGTTGGCGTATCATGCGGCAAAGAAGCTGCCTTACATCAGTGTTCTGACCCATCCGACCACGGCGGGGGTCATGGCCAGTTTCGCCACCCTGGGGGATTTGATTATTGCGGAACCCGGTGCGATGGTTGGGTTTGCGGGTCCTCGAGTGATTCGTGACACCACGCAGGCGGATTTGCCGCCCGGTTTTCAAACGGCGGAATTTCTTCTGGAACGCGGATTGATCGATGCCCTTGTCAATAGGAAGCTTATGAAAGAGCAGCTCATCAACTATCTGGATTATCTGATGGTTGGTGTGAAATCCGCAGCGCCTGCCGCCGCCTGAGGTTGCGGTTTGCACGCGCCGTTCCGGCACATGAAAATATCCATCGGCCCGCTGGGGCTGGAGTCGCATTTGATGCTCGCGCCTCTGGCCGGCTACACCAATTTGCCGTTCAGACTTGTCTTGCGCGAATTGGGCGGTCTGGGTCTTGCCACCACGGACCTGGTCAACGCACGTTCGCTGATCGAACGACGGGACAAGGCCCTCAAATTGATTGAGACGCGTCCTGAGGATCAACCCCTGGCAGTGCAGTTGTTCGGCTCCAAACCGGAGGAAATGCGGGATGCGGCGGTGATCGCGGAATCGCTGGGCGCGGCCTCGGTGGATATCAACATGGGTTGCCCGGTGCGCAAGGTCTGCCAGGTGGGCGGCGGCTCGGCCATGATGACGGAGATGGACAAGACCGCAGCCCTGGCCCGGGGAATGGTCGAAGCGGTCAAGATACCGGTGACGGCAAAAATGCGTTTGGGTTGGGACGACCAAAATCTCACCGCGCCCGATCTGGCCCGCGCGCTTGAAGACGTCGGCATTGCCGCGATCACGATTCATGGACGGACGCGCGCGCAGGGATTCTCGGGAGGCATCAACCTGGCCGGGATCCGTGCGGTGGTTCAGGCGGTGCGCCGCATCCCTGTCATTGGCAATGGCGACGTGACCACGCCCCGCGCGGTGAAGCACATGCTCGACGAAACCGGTTGCGCCGGTGTGAGCATCGGTCGGGGGGCATTCTACGATCCCTGGATTTTCAACCACAGTCTCCACTTTCTGGCCACAGGCGAGGAACCCGCCTCGCCGCCTTTGGAGGAACGCCTGCGGGTGATGCGGCGGCATCTGGATTTCATGGTCGAGGTGTTTGGGGAATCTTTGGGATGCCGGATGTTCCGCAAGATCGCGCCCTGGTATGCGCGGCGGTTCGGACCGGCTCGTGAGTTCAATCGCCGCGTGGTGCAACTGGCGACGCGCGCGGAGTTCGAGGAGATCGTTCAGGCTTTTCTGCAATGGCGGTTGCAGTTTTTGAATGAGGATGGGGAGTTGAAACCGTCTTACGCTCCTGCGCCACTGGAAGCTTCGTTCATGTCTGAGAATCCGTCTGCGGCGACGGGGCGCATTGCGGTTCCCAAAGGGCCGGTGGCGATGTGGTAGGGAGTGTGCGGGGGAAGTCCAACATCGATAGGCAGGATGAACAGGTTCGAAAGTCACGGGGTGAAGGGTCGTTTGAGTGGTGCCGCCGCGTGGGGGTGGAGCGGGAGGGAATTCCCGACCTGCAACACCTCGGTTCTGCGATCCCTGCCGGGATCGTGTTGGTTGGGGTGCGAGTCCGGGGGTGTCGGTCGCGGACGACCTCGACCCCCGGCTAATCGCTGGCATCCCTGCCGGGATGCTTGAAGCGCATCGTTTGAACGAGATGAATTTCGTCCTGAGGACGTGTCAGGCTTTTTTGGTTTCGAACACCAAAGCGCCTTTTTTGAAGTCCACGGTGACGTTGCTGTGGTCGGCGATGGCGCCGGAGAGCAACTGGCGGGCGAGGGCGGTTTCGACTTCGCGCTGCAGATATCGCTTGAGCGGGCGCGCCCCATAGACGGGGTCGTAACCTTCGCGGGCAATGTGGTCGCGCGCGGCATCGGTCATTTCCAGTGTGATGTTGCGTTCGGTCAGGCGCAGGCGCAGGAGGCCCAGCAGCAGTTCCACGATGCTCTTGATCTCGGCCAGCGTGAGCGGCTTGAAGAGAACAATTTCGTCCACGCGGTTCAAAAACTCCGGCCTGAACTGCGCGCGCAATTCCGTCATGACCTTGCGACGGGTGTCCTCGGAAATCTCGCCCTTGGTCTGGCTGGCATCCTCGATCAGGTAGGGGCTGCCGATGTTCGAGGTCATGATGATGATGGTGTTCTTGAAATCGACGGTGCGGCCCTGGCTGTCGGTGAGGCGGCCATCGTCGAGGATTTGCAGCAGCACATTGAACACATCGTGATGCGCCTTTTCGATTTCGTCGAACAGCAGCACGGCATAGGGCTTGCGCCGGATGGCCTCGGTGAGTTGACCGCCCTCCTCGTAGCCGACGTAACCGGGAGGCGCGCCGATGAGCCGCGACACGGCGTGTTTCTCCATGTATTCGCTCATGTCGATGCGGACCATGTTGTTCTCGCTGTCGAAGAGGCTCTCGGCCAGGGCGCGGGCGAGTTCGGTTTTGCCCACGCCGGTGGGGCCAAGGAAAATGAAGGAGCCGATGGGGCGCTTGGGATCCTTGAGGCCGGAGCGGGCGCGAATGACGGCGTCGGAAACGGCTTGAACGGCCTCGTCCTGTCCAATCACGCGCTGGTGGAGCAACTGGTCCAGGCGCAGGAGTTTGTCCTTCTCGCCTTCGAGCAGGCGTGTCACGGGAACACCGGTCCAGCGTGAGACAATGGCGGCAACCTCGTCCGCAGTGACCTCCTCCTGCAACAGGCGTCCGGAAGTGCCGCTGTCCTTGTCGGCGCGCTCCTGGGCTTCCTTGAATTGTTTTTCGAGCTGCGGCAGCTTTCCGTATTTCAACTCCGCCACGCGGCTGAGATCGTTCTTGCGCTGGGCGGTCTCGATGTCGTGCCGGACCATCTCAATGACCTCGCGCAGTTTTTGGACTTCGCCGTGGATCTTTTTCTCGCTGTCCCACCGGGCCTTGAGCGAGTCGCGCTCGGCCTTGATGTTGGCGAGTTCTTTTTCCAGATCGCGCAGGCGCGCCTTGGTGGCGTCATCGGTTTCCTTGCGCAGGGCTTCGCGTTCGATCTCGAGCTGGAGCAGGCGGCGCTCGAGGGCCTCCAATTCCTCAGGCATGCTTTCGATTTCCGTGCGCAGTTTCGCGGCGGCCTCATCGATGAGATCGATGGCCTTGTCGGGCAGAAACCGGTCGGAAATATAGCGCTGGGATAATTGCGCGGCGGCCACCAGTGCGGCGTCCTGGATGCGGACGCCGTGATGCAATTCGTAGCGTTCACGCAATCCGCGCAGGATGGATATGGTGTCCTCGACGGACGGTTCACTGACCAGCACGGGCTGGAAGCGGCGTTCGAGTGCAGCATCCTTTTCAATCGAGGTGCGGTATTCCTTCAGCGTGGTGGCCCCGATGCAGTGCAATTCCCCGCGCGCGAGCATCGGCTTGAGCATGTTGCCGGCGTCCATGGAACCTTCGGCCTTGCCCGCGCCCACGACGGTGTGAATCTCGTCGATGAAGAGCACGATCTGGCCCTGGGCCTTGGTGACCTCCTGCAGCACGGCCTTGAGGCGCTCCTCGAATTCCCCGCGGTATTTGGCTCCCGCGATGAGCGCGCCCATGTCCAGCGCGACAATGCGTTTCTCCTTCAAACTCTCGGGGACGTCCCCGGCCACGATGCGCCGGGCCAGACCTTCGACAATGGCGGTCTTGCCGACGCCGGGTTCGCCGATGAGAACGGGATTGTTTTTGGTGCGACGGGAGAGCACCTGAATGGCGCGACGGATTTCCGAGTCGCGACCGATCACGGGATCGAGCTTGTTCTGGCGGGCCATGCGGGTGAGATCGCGGCCGTATTTCTCGAGGGCCTCATAGGTGGCCTCGGGATTGGCGCTGGTCACACGCTGATTGCCGCGGACCTGGGTCAGAGCCTTGAGAAAAGCGTCCTTATGCAAATTCAGGGCGGCAAATACGCGTCCGATGCCGCTGCTGCCCGGTTCGCTGAACATCGCCAAAGCGAGGTGTTCGACGCTCACATATTCGTCCTTGAGGCGCCTGGCCTGGTCCTGGGCGTTGACGAGGGTTTTGTTGAGGCGCTGGGTGATATTGAGACCGGGCGCGGCGGAGGAATCCCCCCGGACCTGCGGGATGCGGCCCAACTCCTCCTCCAGCTTGGCCTTGGCCAGATCGGGCGGGGCCTGGCAGATTTCCAAGAGCCTGGGGATCAACCCATCCTGCTGCTCGAGCAGGGCCAGCGCCAGATGCTCCACATCCACCGCCTGATGCTGATGACGCGTCGCGATATTCTGCGCCTCCTGCAATGCCTCCTGCGCCTTCTCCGTAAATTTATTCAGGTCCATATATTTGGAAATTTTGCCGAACCACGGGTCCTGGCCATTGGAGTAATAACAACAAGAACAATGCCAGTCTTTGAAAAAGTGTGTAACTGCCTCCCGCCACGGACGATGTGTAAATCCACAACCTCCGTGGCAGCGCCATTATGACCCGTATATCCATACCACGACTCGGTGGATCGCGCCAATATGTCGCGGATGCGGCAGCGTTGGTGCAGGCGGTATTGCGATGTAGCGGAGGCGACCAACGCGGTGGGGAAAATGCCTCGCCAATGGCTATTTGCGGGTTCCGGCAGTCGGTACGAATTTCTCGATGGCGGCTTTGGCAAAGGCGGGTTGGATCTTTCCGCCATCGGCGCCGGGATAGCCCGCGTGCTGGACCATGAAAATCGTGATCAAACGGTGCGCGGGATCGATCCAGAAATGGGTGGCGTAAGCGCCGCCATGACCGCAGCCACCGGGGACTGCGACATCGGGATTCAGCGGGGTTTTGCGCGTTGTGCTCCAGCCGAGACCGTAGCCACCTTCGCCATTGTCCTTGTCCATGAGCCTGCCGGTCTGGGTGCTGGTCATCTCACGCACAGAGGCGGGGGAGAGATATTTTTTGCCGTCAAGCGTTCCGCCGTTGAGGATCATCCGGCAGAACAGGGAGAGATCGGAGGCTGTGGAGAAATAGCCACCGGCGGGGCAGACACCACGCTGACGATTGGTCAGGGGATAGGTGAGTTGGTCGATCAAGGTTTCTTCCAGGCCATCTTTGGCGGCATTGGGTTTATAGGATCTGGCCAGGCGTTTGATCTGGGATTCCGTGGGCCAGAAAGTGGTGTCTTTCATTCCCAGGGGTTTGAACAAGCGTAGTTCCATGAACTTCTCATAGGGCATGCCGCTGACGACTTCGATGATGCGTCCGGCGGTGTTGATGCCCGCATTGCTGTAATCGTAGTGCGCGCCCGGCTGGTTATTCAAGGGGGTCAAGGCGTAGCTCATGACGCCGACTTGCAGTGGGTAGGTGTCGATCTTGTGCTCGGCCCGTGACATGAAGGGCAGGCCGCTGGTATGGGAAAGGATGTCCCGGACGGTGATGGGGCGGGCCGACTTTTTCAATAAGACGTGTTCCTGGTCCTTCTCGACGGCGAGCATTTGACCCTTGAACTCCGGCAGATACTTTTCCACCGCGTC
The DNA here is from genome assembly GCA_963664225.1 of Verrucomicrobiia bacterium. GTDB lineage: Bacteria > Verrucomicrobiota > Verrucomicrobiia > Limisphaerales > UBA1319. The sequence goes on along the minus strand of OY760937.1, from coordinate 2,510,176 downwards.
GTCGAGAGTTACTTTGCCTTCATCCACGAGCATCATCAGCGCGGAGGCGGTCATCGGCTTGGACTGGGAGGCAATCCAGAACAGGGCGTCGGTCCTCATGGGTTTGTTGGCCGGGATGTCGGCGAATCCCACCGCCTCGAGGCTGAGGACTTTGTCCGGCGAGGCCACGAGCGTGACCGCACCCGCGAGGATGTGGCGGTCCACATAGGGTTGAAGACTTGAGGAGACACTTTGGGCGCTAACGGCGCAGGTGATAGCAATGCCTGCCAAAATGGCAAAGCTGAGAGTGTGGAGGCGGGGCCGGAGACGACAGGATTTCATGGGAGTGAGTTTATGGGCAGGGTATGGGCACGGTCAAGAGGACAAGAAAAGGCAGACAGCGGGACTTCCCACAACGTTTCCCATTTTGTTTTTAGTTGCACGAAGGCGATGAAATTTGTGCAAAACTTGCACGGAGTGAAGGTTAAGAAGTGACAAACATTGACACTTATGATATTTTGAAATGGGTTTTTCAATTACTATTGGTGTGTAAATTGATGCAATTCATTGCGGGGGATTAAGATGTGCCAGGCGGGCTCCGAGCAGGCGGGGAGGGATGGCATTGGCCATGCTAACAAGGAATGCAGCGAGATTGAGGCGATGAACCGCCAACTTGAAATATTAATGCAATTGCAGGAGATGATGCTATTGCGCAAGGCAGGGGAGCTGCTCCAACCGGGAGCGGAACCCGAGGCTTACGAGCGGCTGGACGAGCGGATCGACCGGTTGCGCCGCAAGCTGCCCGGCCCAGTGATCGCACATTTCGACGCATTGATTGCGGAGGCCCCGGATGCGGTGGCGCAACTGGCGGATGGGGTGTGCCTGGGGTGCCATCAGGTGCTGCCGGCAAAGGTGGCGTCCGCGGTGCGATATTCCAAGGCGCTCGCCCAATGCGATCATTGCGGGCGTTTTCTTTTTTGCGCATCCAACGCGCCGCGTTACATTGCCTTGAAGTAAACCCGATTTCCCATGCATGATATGATGACATTACTAATGCGCCTGCAAGAATTGGAGAGAATGTCTCTTGCGGCGCGGGCGGGGCACTTGTCCCCCCACGAAAAGAAGGTTGTGGCCTGGGGTCTTGAACGGCTGCAGACCATGATTCCCGAAACGGTTCTGGAGAGCTATCGCGCCGCCAAGCGTCGAGACCACGATCTGGAACCCTACCCGCAGGTGATGGCGATGGCGGCCATTGTGGGCGGCTTCCGCAAGGCGACCTCGAGGCAGCGCCACGAGTTGGAGCGCAGGATGGCAACGCGCAAGGTCAGTTCTTGCGTTCGTCCGACGGCTCGGAAGGGCGCAGTGCGGGCGGGCTGCTAAGCAGGGTCGAGCGGGGGACGGGCATGCCGAGCAAATTATAGAAGGCGGCTCCGTCCAGAGTTTCGCGCTTGAGCAATTCCGTGGTGACCAACTCCAATTGGTCGCGGTGCGTGGCCACGATCTGCCGCGCTTCGGCATAGGCCTCATCGAGGATTCGTTTCACCTCTCCGTCGATCACGCGGGCGGTATCCTCGCTGCAATCCCGCTGCAACGAACCGTCTCCGCCGGGGAACATCATTCCCTGGGGTTGCGCGCAGTGGGTCAGGCCCACTTTATCGCTCATGCCATACATGCAGACCATCTGGCGGGCCATGGCGGTGGCGCGTTCGAGATCGTTTTGGGCGCCGGTGGTGACTTCGCTGTAAACTTCCTGTTCCGCAGAGCGCCCGCCGAGCATCCCGCGAATGCGTTCGATCAACCCGGAACGGGTGATGAGGAACTGGTCTTCCGTGGGCAATTGGAGGGTGTAGCCCAGGGCGGCGCGACCGCGGGGAACGACGCTGATTTTATGAACGGGGTCCGCGTGTTCGCTATAGGCGGCCACCAGGGCGTGACCGACTTCGTGATAGGCGACGCGTTTCTTATCATCTTCATTGAGGCGCCGGCTCTTTCTTTCGGGACCCGCCACGACTTTTTCCACGGCGTCCTCGATATCGATCTGGTGGATTTCCTTGACGCGGCGACGGGCGGCCAGCAGGGCCGATTCGTTCATGGCATTGGCGAGGTCGGCGCCGGAAAAGCCGGGTGTGGATTGGGCGATGCGGCGCAGGACCACATCAGAAGCGAGGGGTTTTCCGCGGCTGTGGACCTTGAGGATCGCCTCCCGGCCGTCGAGGTCGGGGGCATCGACGACCACCTGGCGGTCGAAGCGACCGGGGCGCAGGAGGGCGCGGTCCAGGACATCCGGACGATTGGTTGCGGCCAGGAGGATGACGCCGGCATTGGCCTCGAAGCCGTCCATCTCCACCAGCAATTGGTTGAGGGTCTGCTCGCGCTCGTCGTTGACGGAACCGACATGCACACCGCGCTGGCGGCCGATGGCGTCGAGTTCATCGATAAAAATAATGCACGGGGCCTGGCTCTTGGCTTGTTGAAAGAGGTCGCGCACGCGGGCCGCGCCCACGCCGACAAACATTTCCACGAAATCGCTGCCGCTCAGCGAAAAAAACGGGACGTGCGCCTCACCCGCCACGGCGCGGGCCAGGAGCGTTTTGCCGGTTCCCGGAGGTCCGACCAGCAGGACGCCTTTGGGGATCTTTGCGCCCAGGGCTTTGTAACGATCCGGGTTTTTGAGAAAATCGACCACTTCCTGCAATTCGTATTTGGCCTCGTCGCAGCCGGCCACATCGCCAAAGGCCACGCCGGTTTCCTTGTCCGCGACGAGCTTGGCGCGGCTTTTGCCAAACGAAAGCACCGATTGGCCGGCGGAACCCAACTTGCGGGAGATGAAGGTCCAGAGCAGGACCATGATGCCGATGGGCAATATCCAGGCCAGGAGGATCTGGGAAAAAAGGTTGGGGCGAACGGCCAGGAATTTGACGCCGGCTTTCTGGAGTTCCTCGACCAGTTTGGGATCCTCGAGACGGACGGTGCGAAAGAGGAAATCCCTGGGCGTATTGGTCGCGGTGAGTGAATTGGTTTGGGCGCTGGACGGCGACCTGGCGATTTCAGCCAGATTGGTGGCGGCGCCGGTCGGAGTTTTGAGGATGATCTTGCCGGTGATATCCTCGTCCTTGACCGCGCATTCCACGACCTCGCCGCGGGCCAGACTCTCCTTGAATTCGCTATAGGGGATGGTGCGGACGGTGTATTGGGAGAACGCCTGCTGCCAGATGAAGAGCAGGAGAAAGGCGAGGGCAAAGTAGCCGATCGGCAGGCGCCATTGGGGATCCAGTTTGGGCAAAGTCTTCTTTTTATCAGGTTTTTTCTTCATGTCCCTTTTAACCCAGTTTGAATTTTGGCGCCAGTGCCACCAGGGCGTTGATCATGAATTGGATCGCCAGAGCCGCCAGCAGGAGGCCCATGATGCGCGTGGTGATCTTCATGGCGATGGGATTCATCCATCGCGCGCCCAATGCAGCCCATCGAAGCATGAGAAAGCATAACATCGAAACCACCAGGATGCATGCGTATAACGAAAGGCGGTAGGACCATGAGGGGGCCTGGTTATTCAGGAGGATGGAGGTGGTGATCGCCCCGGGACCGGCCAGCATGGGCATGGCCAGCGGGGTGATGGCAATGTCCTCCTTGGCCATGCCGACGCTGGTTTCCTCGGCGGTTTGCTGGACGGGCGAACGCCGGGCCTTGAGCATGTCCAGCGCGACGATCAAAAGAACGATGCTGCCGGCCAGTTGGAAGGCCTCCAGGGTGATGCCGACCAACTTGAAGAGCACATGGCCCGTGATGGCAAAAAACAGAAGGACCCCCGCCGTGACAATGGAGGCCAGGCGCGCGGTGCGAATGCGTTCCTCCGCGCTGTCGTGGGGAGTCATGGCCAGGAAGGCGGGCACCGTGGCCACGGGGTCCAGAATGACGAAGAGGGAACTGCCTGCCAGCAATGTGTATTCGAACAGGCTCATAAGGCGCAAGGGGCGATCACGGCATCGGTCATTCCGTGAATGATCTTTTTATCGGCGGGGCACACGGTGGCCATGACTCCGCCCAGGCGCGCCCGCGCGGCATCCCCCTGTCCTGAAACAAAGTAGTAGGGGCAGAGCCGCGCCCGACCCTCCATGGGGGTGGTTTTGCCGCTCTGGAAATCGTGCCAGGAGATATTCACCCGGGCGGGCTTGCGGTACCGCTGGAGCACGCAGGGGGAATGTTCGAATCCGGCCAGGGCCTCATCCACCGCCTGGCTCCAGTCCGCCAGGGAAAGGTCGCTCCCCAGCCACACTCCGCGCGCGCCCCAAGCCCGCTCGGAGAATCCGGAGATTTTGAGGATCAAATCCCGTTCGCGTTGGGACATATGCTTGAGCTGACGCCAATCCGTGAGGTTCAATTCGGGAATGGCTCCGTGGGGTGGCAGCGGCGCGGGATCGAGCAGCCAGGTGCGGGGAACATGGGCGCGCATGCGCTCAAAAAATCCGGCGCCCAGCTCGCGATGCCAGAAATCGTCCAGATTGCGGTTCCAAAGGAGGGCAAAGAGCATCTTTTCCTCGAACAACGGTTTGGGTGGAGGTGTGAGCTGGATTTGCTTTTCCAAGGCGAGCTGCAAAATGCGTTGCGCGTTGGGAATGTTGGGTAGATCGAACAACTCAAAAAAGCGATAGACCGCGTCTCCGGGCTGGAAATCCATGAAGTGGCTGTCCCGCACTTGAAAGCGGTTTTCGCCCAATTCGCGGCAAAGCCATTCCATTTCTGGCCGGTAGGTGGCCGCCTCTTCCGAGACCACTATATGAACGTGGGCGGCATTGCCGAAAATGGAGGCGAAACCCTCGTGCATTCCCGCCGCGCCGCCCAGGACTGCGGGGGCGGCGCCTGGTTCCAGGCCAGGAAGCGCCGAATAGGTTTTGTTGAGCCACGCTGTGAGTCCGATGCCTCCGGGCACGCTGTCCAATTCGGAAATGGCCAGGCCGTTTTCTTCGAGAAGCAGGTCGGGCCTTATGACGCGGGGCAATTCGTTTTTAAAGGCGGCATCGCGTTGTAATGCGATGAGGGATTGGGGTTTGCCTTGATCAAGCCAGCGGGCCACCCAGGCGGGCTGGCGGCCATCGACGCTCTGGCGGTAAAGCAGGTTGACGGCCTTGTAGAATTGAAGGAGCACGCGGCCCAATTGGTCGATCTGCGCGGCCCGTTCCGCGTCCAAGCGGAAGGGTTCGACCGCCACGCGCCAGTCCAGGCCGGCAAACAACCCTTCGGAGGGCATTTGCCGGCGTATCCAATGCGCTTTTTCAGCTTCGCTGTCCGGTGCTGGAGTGTTCATGAACACGATATGATGCCTTGACCCTTAACCAAGGGCCTAACATCCTACATGAGTGCGCCGGATGCCAGTATAAATTTCGCGGGGGTTTGTTACGCGCTAATTGTGCCAAAGTTCGACATTTCCCCTCCAGGCTGCTTGCGAAAAGCCAATTCACGGGTATGGTGGGTGACCATTTTCAATGAAACGGCTCTGGATATTTTTGTGTGCCTGCGCCTCGTTTTTGCCCATGGGCAGGGCGGCGGACACTCTTGCTGTGACGCCGGTTCCCGCACGGGCGGCCCGGACCGCTGAAAAGCGCAACCTGGATGCCGACGAGGCGGCCCGGCTGATCAAGGAAAAGCCCGAAATCACCCTTCTCGACGTGCGAACTCCCGAGGAATATGCGGCTGGCCATATCCAAAAAGCATTGAACATCAATTACTACGACCAGAATTTCCAGAAGGATGCCGCGCGCCTGGACACGCGAAAAACCTATTTGATCTATTGCGCCTCCGGGAACCGGAGTTCGAAAGCCCGGGTCATTCTGACGCAAATCGGGATTACCAATGTTTACCATTTGGACGGTGGAATCAAAGCCTGGCAGAAAGCGTCATTGCCTCTTGCGAAATAGAGGGTCGGTGAGAGGCTTTGATTGAATGGGGTTCCTCTTTGTGCGTCTAAATTCAAACCTGGCGATATTTTGTTGGATCGGGTTCGATGATTACTTGACTTTGCTCCCAAGCATTGAGAGTATGAAGGGCTAATTGTATTGAGGTAGTGTAGAGCGTTACCCTATTAAAATAGTGAAAGCGAAAGCCGCCAAAGCAGAGACCAAACCGGATGTTAAGAAATCCGCGCCCAAACTTCCCGCACCACAGGAAGGCAGGACGCATCGATTTACCATAGGTAAGAACGATCTGTCCGCCAAGGCGCTTGCCAAGGCGGCCGTCAAACCGGAAGTGGATTCCCGGCCTCACAGCCATTCCAGCGCCCATCCGCCGCATGCGTCCTCTCCGGTTGCCCATGCAGGACAGCCCGGGGCCGCGACCCATCCGGCCCAACTCGAGCACCGCAAGCTGCCGGAGAAATCCGCCGCTTCCGTCGAGGCCTTTCTGGCCACCCCCTCCCCTGTTGGCGGAAATAAGAATGCCGCGGGCATCGATCTGACGGAAAAGGTCAAGGAACTGGTTCGCCTGGCTCAGGAGCAGGGTTACCTGACCTATGACGACATCAACGACGTCCTGCCCGATAACGTGGTGACGTCCGAGGAGTTGGATGAAGTTTATTCCAAGCTGGCCAACCTGGATATCGAGATTGTGGATCAGGCCGAGGTGGACCGGGTCAAACAGCCTGAACCGGAGGAAGAGGACGAGGATAAAAGCCGTCTGGATGTTCTGGACGATCCCGTGCGCATGTATTTGCGGCAGATGGGCAAGGTGCCTTTGCTGACCCGGGAACAGGAAGTTGAGATTTGTAAACGCATCGAGGACGCCGAAAACAATGTGAGGCGCATCATTTACGGGATGGGTTTCGCCGGCAAGGAGCACATCGCCCTGGCCGAGAAACTCCTGTCCGAGCCGCCCAAGGAACGCTTTGACCGTGTCATTACGGATAAAAAGATCGACAGCCGCGACCAGCACTTGAAGGAATTGCGCCTGTTGGTCAAGAAGGTGCGCGCTCTGGACCAGGATGTGGACAAGAAATACAATGAAATCCACACCGCGCCCAATTCCACGCGCAAAGAAAAGTTGATGGCCGAGTTCAAGAAGCTCGATCACAAGCTCCAGACCCTGTTCCCGAAGTTCTTTTACAAGCAGAAGGTCATCGAGGAAATGATTCTGGTCTCGGAAAACATCCACGACAAGATTCAGGCGAGCCTGCGCGCGATTCACGACATGGAACAGCAGCGTAAATCGCCCGCGGCCCATACCATCGTCGATTCGGAAAAGCGCAAGATCAAGGCGCTCGAGGACTTTGTGCGCATGCCTTCGGCCGATTATCTGGCCTCCTACAAGCAATTGCATTTGTTCGCGGAAAAGGCCCACCAGGCGAAAACCGAAATGGCGGAGGCCAACCTGCGACTGGTCATTTCCATCGCCAAAAAATACACCAACCGTGGTCTGGCGTTCCTGGATTTGATTCAGGAAGGCAACATGGGCTTGATGAAGGGCGTCGAGAAATTCGAATATCGCCGCGGGTATAAGTTCTCGACTTATGCCACCTGGTGGATTCGCCAGGCCATCACGCGCTCCGTGGCCGATCAGGCGCGCACCATCCGCATTCCGGTGCACATGATCGAAATCCTGAACAAACTGCGCCGCACGGAAAAGCAGTTGCTCCAGGAATACGGACGGGAAGCCACTCCCGAGGAATTGGCGGATGAAATGCAGATGCCCATCGAGCGGGTCCGCGCCATTCTGAAAATGGCCCAGCAGCCGATTTCGCTGCAATCACCGGTGGGCGACAGCGATGACACCAATTTCGGAGATTTCATCGAGGACAAGTCCGCGGAAAACCCGATGGACATGACCAGCTACAGCCTTCTGAAGGAGAAGCTCAATGAAGTGCTGACGAGCCTGAGCGATCGCGAGCGCAAGGTGCTCGAACTGCGCTTCGGCCTGGTGGATGGCTATGCCCGGACACTCGAGGAAGTGGGCAAGCAATACAAGGTCACCCGCGAACGCATTCGCCAGATTGAGGCCAAGGCGCTGCGCAAGATGCGTCATCCCACACGCATCCGCCACCTCCAGGGTTTCCTGGAAACCAAGGAAGCGGCGTAAGGGTTTAGGCTTCAGGCGTTAGGCCCAAAGCCTGTCAATCGATTCGATTCTTTTCAGGGTCTGTTGCGGATTTCCGTCTGCAACAGACCTTTTTTTGTGCTGCGGTCGTGTGCAATAACGCATGATCGAGCAGTGCGTGGCTGGTTACTTGACCGAGACAGGGCGGCGATTTGGAACATGTAAAACTAAACTTGCACCAGACGGTTAAGAGCATAGATTGAAGAGGCAATATGACAACACTTACGCAAGGCATCAAATCGAGCGACCTCAAGAAAGAGGTGCAGCAAATTCGTGAAGCTGCGCGCAAGCTTGCGTCTTCAAAGAAAGCGGCTCGGCGCTTTTTGGTTTCCACTGGCATTTATAGCGCCCGCGGACAGCTTAACCCGCAATTTCGCTGATGGTTTCCCGCTCGCTCATTCTCGGTTAACATGGCTGCGACTTGGCTGTTGCGAAAAGGATCGTTAACGGTCAGGAACAACAAAGACCCAGTGAAAACGAGCACGATTGGCTGGGTGGTGGTTATTACTTTTGGGAGGACAGTCGCGCCCGCGCCCTACAATGGGCACAAGACCATAAAAAAGAGGGCAAGCTCGAAACTCCTGGCGTATTAGGTGCAATCATCGATTTAGGGAATTGTCTTAACCTCATAGACACAGAATATCTCGAACTCGTCAAAACTGCATACAAAGTCTATCTGGATTTGTGCAAGGAATCCGGTTTTAAGCCAGCCGAAAACAAAGGCAAAGGGTTTCGAGCCCGCTACCTTGACAAGGCCGTTTTTGAAACACTTCACAAATTGCGCGCACAAGAGTGCCAGCCTCCGTTTGACAGTGTTCGCGCGTTCTTCGTGGAAGGTGAACCGCTTTACGAAAGCTCTGGTTTGCATTCCCTTGACCACATTCAAATCTGCGTTCGTTCGCCACGCCAGATTATCGGTTATTTTCTCCCGCGCTAAGCCGCTGTATCGGTCACTCCTGGAAACATCGATTCAACAGCGAGGTCGCTTGCAGTGTGCCTTGTCGGCAGGCATCGTATTAAAAACATTGTCATACCCACACCATAAGTTTTCATTGCGCCACGAGACTGTATTTTTCCTTGAATAAGCGTTGCCGATCACTCAAACTTTCCATCTGACCCATAGAAAACATGAAAACGATACATTCATCCCTTTCCAGGCGTTCATTCCTGGCGGCCGGCGCGGCGGCAACCGCCGTGGCCATGATTCCCTCCACGCTTCTCGCTTCGCCTGACAAGCGGCGCGTGGTGATCTGGTCGGAGCACACGGCTCCGAAGGACGTTTATCCCAACGACATTAACGGCGCCATTCTCGAAGGCCTCAAGAATATGAGGAATTGGGAAGTGGTCACCGCCTCGATTGACGATCCCGAGCAGGGCTGCTCGGAGGAATCCCTCAACAAGACGGATGTGGTGATGTGGTGGGGCCACAAGCGTCATGATGAGGTCAAAGACGAGAACGTGGCGCGCATCATCAAGCGGGTCAAGGAGGGCGGCATGGGCTTCATCGGCCTGCACTCCTCGCATTATTGCAAGCCCTTCAAGAAGTTGATGGGGACGGCGTGCAGTTGGGGTGAATACGTGGTCGATGGCACTTCGGTGAAAATCACGGTCAAGGATGCCAATCACCCGATCGCGCGCAACGTCAAGGATTTCGAGCTACCCAAGATCGAGCGCTATGGGGAACCTTTCGCCGTGCCGACCCCTGAGTCGGTCGTTTTGAACGGCACCTACACCAAGCCCGACGGCTCAAAGTCCGACGCGCGCATGGGGCTGTGCTGGACGGTCGGCAAGGGCCGGGTGTTCTACTTCACCCCGGGCCATGAGACCTATGACGACTTTATGCGTCCCGAAGTGCGGCGCATCCTGCGCAACGCAGTGCGTTGGGCCGGAGCGAATGCGACTTAAACGGGTGTAGGATATCGATCAGGGGCCGGAGTCAAATCCGGCCCTTTTTGCCGTCCAGACGTGCAATGCACCTCAGCCTCGGGCAGCGGCAATGGCGGCAGCCAATGCGATCGCCAACGATGCGGCATCCGGGCAATGCGTGGAGGCTCCGGCGCGGCACAGCGCGAAGCCGGGACCGTAGGTGCTGCCGTTGAGCACGCAGGCGTCCGACCGGCATTCGCGGATTTGAGTCCATGCGCGCTCGAATGCGGTGGTTTGGGAACCTTCCAGTTCGTATTTCCATCCGACAATAAACGCGGTGGGAAACCATTCGCGCAGGCGCGGCAATACTTTGATCGCGGGGGCGAGTTCGAGGTGGATGTTTCCCTGGCGGGTCGAGAATTTGGGGGAGGCGATTTCCTGACCGGAGGGATCGAGCACGCTTTCGACGCGGAAATCGCAGAGGGCGGCGGCGTGAAAAATGGCGTCGAACGATTCCGTGTGGCTCAAGGCCTGCAAGCGGTTTGAGAGGTCTTCATTGGTGGTGAAGGTCTCGAGGTGTTGTGCGTGGGGCGTTTCCGGCCATGTGGCGCCTTCACCCCGGAAGCAATGCACGCGGGCGCCCTGGGCAGCAAAGGCATTGCACAAGGCGGTTCCCAACCGGCCGGTGGAGAAATTGGTGATGCGGCGCGCCAGGTCGATCGGTTCATGGGCCGGGCCGCAGGTAATGAGAAGTTTCATTTGGCGCTGTGGGAGTGGGAATGTGCATGCGGATGGAATAGACTGTGCGGCTTTTCCAACCCGTGGGCGAGCATCAGGGGTTCATTGGAGAGAATGGTATGGGTTTCTCCAATGGCAACCACACACCCGCCGTCCATCACGATGACCCGCTGGCAAAGGGCGAGGATCATCTCGAGATCGTGGCTGGCGATGATTTTAGTGGCCTTCAAGGATTGGCACAGATCGATGAATTCGCGCCGGCCACGGGGATCGAAGTTGGCGGTCGGTTCGTCAAAGACCAGGACCTGGGGATCGCAGGCCCAGACGCCGGCCATGCAGACGCGTTTTTTTTCGCCAAGGCTTAGATGATGCGGAGCGCGGGACTCGAAGCCAGTCAGTTTCACGGCGGCCAGGGATTGTGCGACGCGTTCGTGGACTTCGTCATCGGAAAGTCCGAGTTGCAGCGGGCCAAAGGCGACATCCTCGGCGACGGTGGATGAAAAAAGCTGGTCGTCGGGGTCTTGAAACAGAAAGCCGACCCGCCTGCGAATCTCGCTCATTTGGCTGGCAATCATTTCCAAACCGTTGATGCGGATGCGTCCGGTGGTCAGGGGCATGCCCAGAAGGCCGTTGAGATGGAGCAACAGGGTGGATTTGCCGGCGCCATTGGGACCGATCAGCCCCACGGTTTCTCCTGGCTCAACCCGGAACGTAATATCGTTTAACGCTTTACGGCCGTCCGGATAAGCGAAATTCAATCCTTCAACCTCGATCACAATACCATATGTATAATGTTGTCTGGCGGGGATGTCACGATTGCGTTGCGCAAACTCAGCGAGACCGCCTTCGCGCCTTAGTCTTTGCCCGACCCTTTGGGATTGCCTCCACGGCGCGTTGGCCTACGATTCATTTCATACTGTGATGTGCGGCAATAACGATATTCAAAACTCAGGTGTGGAAACGGGTTGTCCACGCCATGGGCGCGCGCATGAAAAGCTCTGATTTCATGCCGCCACCACAGGAACAATCCCTGGGACTGAAACTCGCGCCGATGCTCGAGGGCGGTTTGTTTCGTCCGTTGTGTCGGCCGACGGCGGCGATTTACGTCGATTGCGCGGCGCGTCTGATGGAGGCGGCGGATGAGGGGGGGCAGGTTCCCTATGACCAGGCACGCGTTCTGATTCGCGAGGTTCTGGCGCGGCATGAAAATATTCCGCTGGATGAGGACGAGGGCGGACAGTTTCGCGATGGGAACCAGCGGGCGGGACAATTTTTCAACAAACTGATCGAAGCCCACTGGCTGGAGACCCGGCGCGCAAGTTTGGACGAGCATTATGTTCTCATGGCGCCCGCGTTGCGCCGAATCCTGCGTTTGTTGGGAGAACTGGCGGAGGATCGTCCGGCCGAGCTGAAGGACTTTGCAGCCACATTGCGTTCGCTTTGCCGGGATTTGCTGGCCGATGGGGCGCTGGATCCGAACAAGCTTGGCCCCGAGGAAATGCGCCAGACGGTGAAGGATCTTGTGGAGCGGGTGGGCCGCGCGGAGGATCAGATGCACGCCGTGGAAACGCTCATCCGCCAGCACGAGACGGCCCAGCGCCAGAGCGCCAGCGCGAGCGAAACCATTCAGCGCATGCTGGTGGATTTTCACCAGGGCGACCACATGGTTTGCTACGACGCGTTGCGTGAGGCTGGATTGCTCCCTCGCCTGAACCTCGCGCGGAGCGTGGCCCAGGAGGCGCTGTTCGATCCGTTCACCAAGAAGCGGCTGGCCGATGGCCTGGCCAAACACCTCGAGATCGATGACACCGCCGCATACATCGAGGCGGAGCGCATGCTTCAGAAGCTCGATCGCCAACTGGCCGCCATTCTCAACAAACAGCGGCTTATCGATGGGCGCATGGCGGACTTCAGCCGTCTCTCCGCGGCGCGCTATCACTACCAGACGGAGATGCGGGGCCGCCGACCGGAGCAGGTGAAGAGCTACATCGACGAGGCCGCGCGTCAATATTCGGGCCAGTCATTTGCCGATCTGGCGCGTGAGCCGGGGATGGAACTGCTGGCGCCCGTGGTGGAAGTGTTTTTCGGCACAGACTCCCTTTCATTGCCGCGTCGCCAGCGCGTTACCGTGGATCTGACGCTCAACTCGCCGGGCGCGGAGACCGATCCCGAAGCGGCCAAGGACGAGATTCGGCGGCGCAACCAAAACGTGCTTACACCCCAGCGCGCGGCGCGGTTCATCGAGCGACACCTGCCGGAAAAAGGCGGGCGTATATCCACGGAGCAACTGCATGTGCATATCGAGGACGACCTCCTGGATTTGCTGGCCGTGCTGGCCTTTGACCGCGGCATGGCCAACGGTTCGCATCACATCGTGCGCTGGCGCGTGCATCCGGCGCGCGCGGATTTCGGGACCGCACCGGAAAAAATTCCCACGGACGTGGAGGCCGACCGCCGCATGGAACGATTCACTCTCGAACGCTTAACCTGACATGTCACTACCCTGGCCATCCTACTGGCAACATATCCGCGTTGAAGATCGCAGCGCGCTTTCCGAGATTCTCACCGAACTGCTCGCGCACGGGGCGTTGCTGGGCGATGGCGGTCGCGATCGCGAGCTGTATCTGCTGGCCCGGGAATATCAGCGCGAGTTGGGCGAATACTTCGCCCCGTTGAATCTGGAGCTCGCCGCCGATCCCGACCGGCCCATTTTTCAAGTGCGCCCGGTTCCCGGGGATTGCGGATTGATCGCGCGATTCAGCAAGGCGGAAACGCTGCTCGTGCTCACACTTTGGCGCATGCACCACGACGTGCGCATGGAGACCACCGTGGAAACGGTGGTGGTTACCGCCGATCAGATTTGGGAACGGCTCAGGCTCTATTTCGAGAACGTGGTTCTGCCGACCGAGGCGCAATTCCGCGACATGCTCAACAAGCTGCGCCAGCGCCGGCTCGTGCGTTTGCGGTGGGCGGAGGAGAACGAGCGTTTCGGCGATTCGCAGGTGGAGATTCTCCCCACGCTGCCGCGCGCGATTCCATTTGAGAACGCCGCCGCCTGGGCGCAACAGGTCGAGACGTATCGTTCAGTCCCGGACTCTGAGACCGCCATTCCGCAAACAAAGGAGGAGGCATGAGCCAGCGCATTTCTTTGACCCGCATCATCGCCCTGAACTGGTACGGCTTCCGGCAGATCTTCGACGTGGACGACAACGTCCTGATCTCGGGCGCGTTCGGCACCGGCAAATCCGCGCTGTTGGATTTGCTCCAATATGTTCTCCTGGGAGAACATTGGAAGGCCAACCGCGCCGCCGCAGGAAACGCACGCGGACGCGATCTATTGAGTTACTGCCTGGGTGACACCAACCAGTCGCGCAATGGTCAGCGTCATTTTTTGCGCCAGAGTGGGGTGGCGTTTGCGGCGCTGGAATTCACGCGTCCGGCAGAGCGGAACGTGAAGGAACTGCAACGCGAGACCTGGGGCATTCGCATTGAATTCACCAGCCCCGATGCCGCAGCCCGACAGACTTACTTCTGCATCCCGGAGCGGGTCGAATACGCGATGCTCGCGCCCGATGGGAAGAACCTGCTCTCGGAGGAGGCGTTTCGTTCGTGGCTGCGCCGCGAATATGGCAATGACAGTCTCTTCGCCCGGCAACGCGATTATCTCGAGGAAATGGCCGCGCCACGGCATCTGCATTTTGACACGGCGGCGTTCATGCGCACGTTCCCCAAGGCCATCGCGTTCGAGCCGGAGGAAAACGTGGAGACCTTCATTCGCGAATTCATTCTCGAGGAAAGCCCGCTGGATGTGCGCGATGTGCGCACGGCGTTGCGCGCCTATGACGACACGCGCCTGCGGCTCGAAAAGCAGGAGGACGAGGCGGCGTTTCTGAGCCGGATTGTTGCGCAGCATGAACTTTACGCCACTTCACTTCGCGCCGATTCAATCCTGCAGCAAACCTTGAAGAACCTGCGGCTGCTGCAGGCCCAGGAAGATCAGGAAGAGCGTGCCGCGCAGTTGAAGCGCATGGAAACCGAGCACGCGGGGGCTCTGGAGCAACTGGACAAGGCCGGTGCTGAAGAGGCCGCAGCCCGGCGTCTGCTCGATGAGGTGCGATTCGAAATTGCCGGGAATCCGGATGCGGTCAAGATCGCGAAACTCGAGAACGACAGGTCAGAGCTGCAGGCGAAAGTGGCGGCTCTTCGGGAGGCGCAAAAATCCCTGCGCCAGCAACTGGACGCACGCCACGAACGCTGGATTCAATGGCTCCGGCACGGCTCGGGGCTCGCGCTGGAAGGCTTGAATGAAATCCTGGCGGTGAATGATGCGCTGCTGCTGGGACTGCGTTCCGGCACCGATGCGGAGCGGCTCGAGGCCATGCACAAGCTGGCGACGTGGTTTAACGATTCCTGGAATCGCGTGCAGGAACTCATGCGCCCCCTGGACGACAAAATCAAACAGGCGAAGGACCGGCTTCAGCAATTGACCGAGGACCTCGCGCATCTTGCCGGAGGCCGCGCGCCGGGTGCGTTCCCCCTGTTCACCGCGCTGCGTTCCAAGTTGGGGGATCGTGTCGAGCAATTGGGACGTTTGATCGAAGTCAAACCCGAGGCCGAACGCTGGTGGCCCGTACTGGAATCCATGCTTGGATCGCACCGCTGGGCGCTGGTGGTCAAGGACACGACGGATTATCGCACGGCCCTCGAAGTGCTCCGCATCACCGCACCCGGTCGGGAGATCGAGCCGCTGTTGAATCCTGCCGAAGTTCGCGCGTCGCAAACGACAGCGCTTGAGAATTCGTTGATCAGCAAGGTGGAGGTCAGCCATCCGCTGGCGCGGGTTTTTGTGGAACAACTGCTCGGGGGCGTCATCTGTTGTGAAACCGCCGCGGAAATGGAATCCAACCTGGCCGCGCGCGCGGTGACGCCGGATGGGTTGTTCAAGGATGCGCCGTTGCGCCAGCGTCTCAAGGCCGGTGCGAACGTGGAATTAACGCTCGGCCGCGAAGGGCTGGAACGCATGCGCGCCGCCAAGCAGCGGGATTTTAATGAGACGCGCGCGCTGCACGAAAACATGAGTCAGCGTCGGGCCGATGTCCGCTCGTGGCTCGATTCCGGCCGCTCGAACGGGCTGGCCGACATCACGCCGCCGGATCGCGCGGGTGAGTTATCGCAATTGCCGGAGCTTGAATCAAACCTCAACCGCGCCTGCGAAACCATTCGCCTCCTGATGACGCCCGAGTTGGAGGCCCGCCAGAGCCGTTTGAAGCAATTGGAAGCCGAGCATAAGACGGCGCTCTCGCGAATGGCCGTGCTCACCGAGCGCAAAAACAATTTTGAGCTGACCGCGCGCCCCGTGCGCGAAGCGCTCGAGCGCGCCGTCGAGGAAGCGCGAAAGGCGCGGTTCGACTCCGAGGCCGGTCGTGTGGAATTGAGCCGACGTCACCCTGGAATTCTCGATGCGGAGTTGAATGCCGAACGCGACCGATTTCGTGCCCGTTATTTCAGGTGGCTGGATTGTTTCGCAGCCGTTCAGGCGGAAGCGAAGACCGCAGGCGAACAAGCCATTGGCGCGCGCGCCCAGCGCAATGCCGAACGCGAACGGTTGGCCTCGGCGCGTGACACTCTGGGAAACCTGCGCCATCCGGAATACCAGCGGGAATTTCCGTCCGATGACGAAAGCAATGAGGCCTGGGCGAACCGGCTGCGTGTGCTCGAAACCATCGAACTGGAGAAGTCGCGTCAACTCGCCGCCGACTGCAAGCTCGCCTGGGAGCAACGGCTCGAAGAGAATGTTCTCAACGAACTCAACAGCCGCATTGCGAACGCGCAAAACACCATTCGCCTGCTGGATCGTTATCTGAACCAGCCCATTGGCAAATACCGTTATCGCATCAGCCAGCGGCGGGATGTCGCGGGCTACGGCGCCATCTGGCGTTTGCTCGACACCGGACTGGAGCCGACCGATCCGCTGATTGCCGCCGTGGATCAAAGTGAAGTGCAGCGTGCAAAAGAGGAGTTGATGAAGGCCGTCGATGCCACCGACAAGAGCGATGACCGCGCCCGCCGCCTTCTGGATTACCGCAACTACAATCACTACGATTTGGAGATGGTGCCCGCGGACCGGCCCGATGCGCCACCCATTTCGCTGGGCCGCAGCGGACGCAATCTTTCCGGCGGTGAGAACCAGGCGCCCTTCTTCATCTCGATGCTTGCGGCGTTCCGGCGGGTTTATGATCGCGGCGATCGTAATTCCACGCGCGCCCAACAACTCGGGCTTGTGGTGATGGACGAGGCCTTTTCAAAACTCTCCGGCGACGGCATCGAGGACTGCCTCGCGCTGGCGAAGGTTTTCCAATTGCAACTGGTCATGGCCTTCCCGCCCGAGCGGTTGGGCGTGATGGTGCCTCATGCGCAAACCGTCGTGATGTGCCAGAAGGAAGTGGAGCGCGATGCCGAGGGCTATGTCACGCGCATCGACAACATCCCGCTCCTGACCACCATGGCCGAGGCGCTGGAAGTGCTCTCGTAGCCAATGAACCCCACGCGCTCGCCCATCGCCACCGAACTCTTCGCGCAATGGAGGCGTGCGCGGGGTGAGCGTGCGGACGCGGCCACGCGTCCCTTCTCCCGAGATTGGGAGGACTTGCTGGAACAGGCCGGGCTGCTGTCCGCCATCGAGCGCGGCGATGCCGAGCGAGACATCCGCACACTCGAATCCACCGGCTGGGTGGCACTCAAATCCGTGCATCAAAGGCCCCATCTTATTGGACGCGTTCTGGTGCCTCTGGACGCGGAGTCGAAATGGCGCGAGGCGTTCGGTTTTAATCCCATTCCCGACATCGAGGCCCTGGAGATTCGCCAGTTTTCCTGGGTGACGGAAATGGCATTTGTGCGGGACGCCCGGCTGAACATCAGCTTCACTGAATTGCGCCAGATCAACGCTTTTTTCCTGAGCGGGGGATCGAACCGCCCATGTGTTCCCATCAAGGAGCGTTCCCTGGAATTGTTCGGATTTGAGAAACGCCTGGATACCCTGGCTGACTCCGCCCTGTTTGGCGAAGGACGTCTGAGCCTGGAGCAACTGCGCTGCTTCTTTGTGGCGGAACCGCTCGGATGGCAGCGCGGACCTGCGAGCCAGGGACCGCTGCTTGTGCTTGAGAATGCGGCCACATGGGATTCGTTTCGTCGCTGGAATGATTCGCATCCAAAATTCGGCGCGGTGGTTTATGGCCAGGGCAATTGTTTCGCGGACCGCGTCCCGTTTTTGTCGGAGATTTTTCGCGAACTCGGCGGGCCGCGCCCTGTGCTTTATTTTGGCGATCTCGATGCCTCCGGTTTGCGCATTCCCGCCCGCGCCTCGCGCGCCGCACAAAGACTGGGCCTGCCGCCTGTGGAACCGTATCTGGACGCCTATCGCGCTCTGCTAACCGAGGCTGCTCATGCCACACCGGCCAACGAGGACGATCCCATTCGTCGCGAGGATGCGGACTGGCTGGGCCCGCTCGCAGAGGAAGCCTGGCGAATTCTGGAGCGCAATCAACGCCTCGCCCAGGAATGGGTGGGCTGGGAATGTTTGTCTTGTGGAATAAGCATTTTCAGTTGGGGGCGGATCTGAAATTTTGGATCAAGAAACGATGACGCATAAGTGCGCGCATTTGTGCTTGCAATGGCGAAAAGTTGAGGTATCCTTTGGTTATGAAGAGATCGAGTGTTTTGGCCGAACAATCCGTTGTGGATGCCGCCCTGCGGGCAAAGCCGATGGATTCGGGCGTGATTTCCCTCAAGGAGGTTGCGGCAAGGTATCAGCTTTCGCAGGATATGCTGACCCGGTTGAGCGGGTTCTCTCTGCGGGCGGTTTCCAAGTGGGCACAGGGATCCAAACCCAGCGCCTCTACGCTGCTCCGACTCAAGGAAATCAAGAGATTGCTGGCCGCCTTGGAGCGTCTCGTCGCGGCTGAAGCAATTGGTTCGTGGCTTAAGGATCCAAATCCCGCGTTCGACGGCTCAACTCCCCTGCAGGTTATCGAGCGAGGTGAGACCGACCGGATCTGGCGCATGCTTTACGAATTGGAATCCGGTGAACCCGTTTAATATGAATAATATGAAATATGCAACCACTCTCATGGCCCTTCTATTTGCAATGAGCCTTCACGCTGAACAAAAAGTCATTCCACTCTACGACGGTCCGGCCCCCGGATCGGAGAATTGGAAGCAACACGAAGCCGAAAACAACAAGAACTTATGGAACACGCGCGTTGTGTATAACGTCGCAAAACCCACATTGACCGTCATGGCCCCCGAGCCCGGCAAGGCCAACGGCACCGCCATCGTGATCTGCCCGGGTGGGGGATTTTACGCCCTCTCCATCGACAGCGAAGGCATGGATGTGGCCCGCTGGCTCAATGGCAAAGGAGTGACTTGTTTCATTCTCAAATACCGACTGGTCGAATGCAAAACGGAGGACCCGACCATGGAGATCATGAGCGTGGGGGACAAGCTGGATAGCATTGTGCCTCCGGTGATCAAGCTTGCCCTTGCGGATGCCCAGGCTGCCATTGGTTATGTTCGACACCACGCCTCCGATTATGGCGTGAATCCCGAGCGCATCGGCATCATTGGTTTCTCTGCGGGCGGCACCGTCGCTGCGTCTGCGGCCTACAATTACACGACCGACTCACGCCCGAATTTTGCCGCCCCCATCTATCTCCAATACGAATGGACCATCAAGAAAGAGGTGCCCGCCGACGCCCCGGCCATGTTTATCCTCGCGGCGACAGACGATCCGTTGGGCCTGGCACCCCACAGTGTGAATCTCTACAACGATTGGACCAGGGCGAAGAAATCCGCGGAACTGCATCTTCTCTCCAAAGGCGGGCACGGCTTCGGAATGCGCACGCAGAACCTCCCCTCGGATCATTGGATTGAACTCTTTGCCACATGGCTGAAAGTCTCGGGATTTCTACCGTGATCAGAAATCCACTTTTTGTGACCAATCAGAGCGTTCATTCCAATCCCGTCCGCACGGCGCAGGAGGAGGCCGTCTTCGCGCAGGGTCGCGTGCTGGTCGCCGCCGGGGCGGGCACGGGCAAGACGCATACCCTGATCGCGCGGTGCCTGGAATCCATCAGCCGCCGCGAAAATCCGGTGAGCATCGAGCGCATGCTCGTGGTCACGTTCACGGATGCCGCGGCGGCGGAGTTGCGCAAGCGGTTGCGGGAGGGTCTCGAAAAACTGGTGCTGGAGCGTCCCGAGGACGAGCATCTCGCCGAGCAACTGGCCTTCCTGGATGCTGCTTGCATTTCCACTCTGGATAGTTTTTGTCTGCGACTGGTCCGCGAGAATTTCTTTCTGCTCGGTCTGGACCCCAAATCCGCCGTGTTGCCTGAAGGCCAGGCCGCCATTCTTTTCAACGACACGCTCGATGATGTGATCGCGGAGCAATACGCAGGGGACACTCCGCTGGCACTCGCGGTGCGCGAGTTTATTGCCAATGAATACGGCGGGGACGACGAGCCGCTGCGCGCGCTGGTTCGGCGCCTGCATCGTTATGGGCAATCCCTGCCGGATCCGGCCCGCTGGCTGGAGGCGCAGCTAAACTTGTTCGCCCAGGAGCATCCGCATCAATGGGTGCAATGGCTGGAACGCGAGTTTCCTGATTGGGCGCAATCCTGGCAGGATGTTCTGATGGCGCAGAATCATGCGGTCGCGCAAACCTGCAGCACCTTGTTGCGGCGCGCCATCAATCAACCGGTGCGGGCGAACATTGCCGCCCGTTTGCAGGCGATTTGCGAACTGGCTGCCAGCACCTCATTCAGAGGCAAACAGGCCCCTCCGAAAACCGTGAAGGCCCTGTTCGAGGAGGCGCGATTTCTATTCTCGGCCATCGGAATTCCCGATGCGGCGGGCACGGAGGACTCGCTGGCGCGGGACTGGCAATCGGCGCGGGCGTCCATGCGCACGGTGCTGGAATTGACGCGGCTCTTTGGCGAACGCTTCGCCACCGTCAAGCGCCAGCAGGCCGCGCTCGATTTTGCGGACATCGAGCAATTCGCGCTGCGGGTTCTTTGCGAGCCGCGCACAGACCAACCGGCGGCAGCGGCGCTGGAATGGAGGCGTCGGCTCGATCTGGTCTTCGTGGACGAGTATCAGGACATCAATGCCGCCCAGGACGCCATCATTCGCATGTTGAGCCGGGAGGGCGCGGAGGGGAACCTGTTCCTCGTCGGCGATGTCAAACAAAGCATCTACCGCTTCCGCCGCGCCGCGCCGCATATTTTCCAGAATTACTACCGCCAGTGGCAGTCCAATACAAATTCGACGTTGGAACGTGTCATTCCACTCTCCGAGAATTTTCGCAGCCACGAATCGGTCCTGGGCTGCGTGAACGCGGTCTTTCGCGACTTGATGCGCGCGCGGATTGGCGGGGTGACCTTCGATGCGGACGCGGAGTTGCGTTTCGGCAATCGCGCTGAACGTCCCCATTTCGCCGCGCCGCCAGCCTCGGATGCCCCGCAGCCGCGCGTCGAGTTATGCCTGCGCTGGACCAGCAAGGAGGATACTGGGGCTGACGCGGAGGACGATCCCCTGGCTGGTCTCAAGGACCTGGAGAAAGAGGCCCGGTTCACGGCCTTGCATTTGCGCCGGTTGCACGACGAAAAATTCCAGGTCTGGAGTCGTGGCGAGAAACGCTTCAAAGATTTTGAATGGCGGGATGCCGTGGTGCTCCTGCGCTCGATTCGGAGCCAGACGGACAGCTACGCGCGCACCTTCGAGTCGCTGGGCATTCCGCTGGAGTGCCAGCGCGAGGGGTTCTTCGGCAGCGCGGAGGTCGCCGATCTGCTCCACATGCTGGAACTGCTCGATAACCCGCTCCAGGACCTGCCGCTGCTCGCGGTCCTGCGCTCACCGCTGGCGGGATTCAACCTGAACGAACTGGCCGAGGTCCGCATTGCCATGCGCAATGGGCTCATCTGGACGGCGTTGCAGAAATTCCATCGCGAAGGTTCAGACCCCAGTCCCAGTAGCGCGGTGTCCGAATGGCGGAAAAGCGCGTGGACCAAGGCGGATCGTTTTCTGAGAGCCTGCACGCGCTGGCGGAAACTCGCACGTCAGGAGGCCTTGTCGCGGTGCCTGGAAACCATTCTCGACGACACCGATTACGAGGCGTGGCTCGCCGGACAATCCCGCGGCGCTCAACGCCTGGGCAATGTCCAGCGCCTGCTTGACCTCACGCGCGAATTCGACCAGTTCCAGCGCCAGGGCCTCTTTCGTTTTCTAAGCCATGTCGAGGCGCAACAAGAAGCGGAGCAGGACGCCAAATCCGCCGGCGCGCCCATGGAAAACGCCGTGCGCCTGATCAGCGTTCACCGCTCGAAGGGTCTGGAATTTCCCGTGGTGGTCATGGCCGGCCTGGGTCAGCGCTTCAATAAACGCGACACCGCCGAACGCAACATTCTCGACGAGGAATACGGCCTGTGCCCCCGGATCAAGCCCCCGGGCGGCAAACGCCATTACGCGAGCCTCATGCATTGGCTGGCGGGCCGCAGACAAAATCTCGATACACTGGGCGAGGAAATGCGCCTGCTCTACGTGGCCATGACCCGCGCCTGCGACCGCCTCACGCTCGTCGGCACCGTCCCGCAATCCAAGCTGGAGGATGACGACTGGATCGTTCCGTGCGAAGGCGTCGCGCTGGAACGCCAGATCGCCGCCGCAGGTAGCTACCTGGACTGGATCGGGCCCTGGATGTTCCGTCGCGGGTTTGCGCTCGATCAAAACGGTTCCAATGCGCTCCTGTCGTGGAGAAGCTGGTCCGATGCCGACCTCGCATCAGCATTGCCTGCGGCAGCATCGCCCACGGGTGCGACACCATTGCCTGCGCACCCACATGCCCTGCACGACTGGCGTGCGATCGATAGCAGGATTTTCCAACCCTATCCCCATGCGGTCGCGACGCAGGAACCCGCCAAGGCCTCCGTTTCCGCTCTGCGCAAACGCCTCCTCGATGACAGTGCGGACGAAGCCCAATCCTATTATCGAGTGGAGTCCACGGCGTTTCTGCCGCCTCCCAGTGCGGGCGCCAGCAAGTCCGAATTGACCGGCGCGGAGAAGGGCACCGCGCATCATGCCTTTCTGCAGTGGGTGGATTTTAAGGAGACCGCAAGTCCTGAAGCTTTGAACGCGCAGGCCGACAAACTCCAGGAGGCTGGAGTGTTTTCCAAGCCCGAACGCGAATCCCTGAATCTCGAGGCCCTGTGGCGCTTTTGGAAATCCGAGATCGGCGCGACGATTCGTGAAAACGCCGAGTGTGTCCGTCGCGAACTGCCGTTCACCGCGCGTTTCACCATCGCCGAACTCGCCGAGGCTGGATTGCCGCTCCCGATCGATGGCGTGTCTGCCCAGCCAATGCTCGATACCGAATTTGTGGTGGTGCAGGGGGTGATCGATCTGGCCATCATCCGGCCTGACGAAATCTGGCTCCTCGACTACAAGACCGACCGTGTTTCCGCAGACGGCGTGGACGCCAAAACGGAATCCTATCTGCCGCAGCTTCGTTTGTATGCCGAGGCCCTGACCCGCATCTACAAGCTCCCGGTCACACGCGCCTGGCTGTATTTTTTGACGCCCGGCATCGCGCGCCTTGTGGAATTGAGTTGAACCGTTAATGCACAAACGAACGAGAAATCAAAAAAGTAAACCGCTAATAGTCACTAATAAACACTAATGAATAAATCCAGATTATTCCTGGAGAATCACCATGGAATTTGACCTTCACTTTAATAGACCGATGAAATCTTAATTCCCGCACTCTTTTCTTATTAGCGGTTCAAGATTTTTTGTTCCTTCGCGGTTCTCTCCGAAACCCACACCCGCTATTGACCTTCCCCGGCGTGTTCGTAAAAGTATCTTCCATGACACCGCGCGAACGCATCGTTGCCGCATTGAATCACCGCGAGACTGAACAGGTCCCCCTAGACTTTGGCGGTCACCGATCCTCTGGCATAAGTCCCATCGCCTATGCCCGTCTGCGGGCGCACCTGGGCCTGCCGAAAAAGACGATACGGGTTTACGATCCCGTGCAACAACTGGCCATTTTGGATGAGGACGTGTTATCCTTGTTCGGCGTGGACACCATCGAGTTGGGCCGCGGGTTCGCTCTGGAGGATAAGGACTGGGTGGATTGGACCCTGCCCGACGGCACACCCTGCCAGATGCCCGTATGGGCGAAGCCGGAACCCGAGAACGGCGGCTGGCTGTTTCGTTCCGAGACGGGGCGCGTGATTGCGCGCATGCCGAAGGGCGCGCTTTATTTCGAACAGGTTTACTATCCCTTCAACGAGCGTGACGACATTGAGCCTCTGGACGATGCGCAAAAGCAAAACATGTGGGCGGCCATGGCCTCGCCCCCCGGGCCGCTGGTGGCCGGGCCTGCCGGCGTGAAGTTGCTGGCCGATGGAGCCCGGAAACTCCGTGCTTCGACCGACCGCGCCATCATCGGTTTGTTCGGTGGCAATCTCCTGGAAACGGGTCAGATGCTCTACCGCAACGACACATTTCTGATGCTGCTTGCGGGCGATCCCAAGCGCGCCCACCAGTTTCTGGACAAGGTGGTGGAGAGCCATCTGGCCGGTCTGGAGCGGTTTCTTGGAGCCGTCGGCGCAAACATCGACATCATTCTTTTCGGCGATGACCTGGGAATGCAGCGGGGTCCTCAGATTTCCCCGGCCATGTATCGCGAGTTTTTCAAGCCGCGCCATCAGCTTCTCTGGCGGCGCGCCAAGGAACTGGCCCCGGTCAAGGTGCTACTCCACTGCTGCGGCGGCGTGCGGGAATTGCTGCCGGATTTGATCGACGCCGGTCTGGACGCCATCAATCCCGTGCAAATCTCCTGTCGCGGCATGGACGCCGCCGGGCTCAAGCGCGATTTCGGCCGCGACCTCACGTTCTGGGGCGGTGGATGCGACACACGCGAGGTCTTATCCCAATCCAATCCCGCGCAGGTTCGCGAGCATGTGAAACACCAGCTTGATATCTGGCGCGCAGGCGGCGGATTTGTCTTTCAACAGGTCCACAACATCCTGGCCGATGTCCCCCCCGCGAACATCGCCGCCATGCTCGAAACCGTCCGCTCCGTGTAGAACGCCTGATTCAGGTTTTTAGTTCACATGGATTTGCAGGATAGACAGGATGAAAAAAGAGTCCTGCCTGAGCCGCCCATGAACAATGAAATTCAAAAAGTGCTGAATTGAATTTTCTTATCCTGTTTATCCTGATCATCCATGTTTAATTGTCTGTTTTGCCCCTTTTTTACTGCTCGTTTAATTCTTTTAGCAAGCTTTCCGCCTCGCTAATGTAGAAGTAGTCCTCGTTATTAAGAGCCTCGCGCAATCCATTTAGCGCGGTGATCTTAGCTTTCTCTTTATGGCCCAGGCGTGTCATGGCTTCCGCCATGGAAATCAGTATCATATAGCGAGGATCGTCTGGCTGGGACATTTCAAGAGCCTCCTGATACAACCTCACAGCCTCTTGCTTGTTTTCGGTGAAATCTGCCAGTGTTTCAACTACAGCATAATGCAGGGTTCCCATTTGTTTATGATCCTGATAAAACGATTTCAATTCCTGGCAAAGCTGATCGTGGGCCTTCTCATCGCCATTATTAAATGCAGCATTTATTTCTCCTGTTATCTCTTCCAGAAACTTTTGAACATCATCAGGAATGGGATTCATACGTATATGGGCATCACTATTACTTTAAGAAAGGACGATACACCGGCGGCACCCACTCAGTAGCTATTTCCAGTCTTTCCTTTTCTGGCACTTTAAGCTTCTCTCGAAATCGAGAGCCGTGTTCCGGGAGAAACCCAACTATATTCACTGGCCACAAATAACCGTTCGCACAATATCTTCCCCAAGATGCTGTTTCACCAAAAACAAAAAAGTTTTTGTTGGAAGAATCAACAATCATCGCTGATATAAAATTCCCGCTGATCAATTCAGCCCAAGTAATATCGGCAGGATATTTCATTCTGAATGGCGGTTCCTCCGGCATTGGTAATGGCGATTTCTCCGGTTCGGGCTTGTATGTGAAAATGTTTTCTATGACAAAAAAATGCCTGTCTCCAACACTATGGAAGCACTCTTGCAATTTCTTGAAATCTTCTTCACCAAATAAACAGCCGCCGCGAAATGCCAACAGTTCATATGGGGTATGAAAAATATATTCTGTCGGCAACTTTTGGGTGATGAATATCTGATTCTGTATCCTTTTCCATTCAAGATCATATTCAGCCATCGGCAGCCAGTATTTCTGCAAATACTTCTCGGCCGATTCTTCATCCCCCCATTCGGATGTGGAGACAAGATCTGTGTAATTTTGCTCCCAATGAGTTGAGTAAAACTCAATGTGACGTTGATATTCACTCATAAGTGGTCACCCACAGTTTTGTTCATCGTGATCAAAATGTGAAATTTGTGAATGATACATAATACTACCCCATTATCGGACAACAGTCATCATTTTCGTTTCAGAAGGTAATACAGGATTACAAATGAAATCAGAATTGTGACAAATATTAAGGCAAACGAAGGTTTACCGAGATTGTTATACAATGACTTTTCGCCCTGTTCGAAAGGTACTATTAATGGCAACATAAAGTAAAGTCGTCAGTACCGATACACCCTCCCGATGAGCACCTGCGGCTGGTGGCCCAACCGAACGCGCCAACTGGCTTCGTCGCCGTTAAGCCGCCGTCCCGGTTTCCATTGGCCATTGACGAATACGCCCTCGTCAATCGACAGCCAGGCGGTGTTCCCGGGCTTGTTCGATCGCGCTCCAAACCGGATGCTGTAATCCACCCCGATCATCACGAAGGTGTCTGGAGCGATGGCCAGGACCAGTCCCGCGCCCGGTTCGCCCTGGTCGGAATACTCGATTTCCGCGCGGAAATCGCCAATGTCGATGTTCGTTGATTTCTCACCGGGTGACTGGAGGAAGCCGATGCGGTTGGTGCTCTCCGGATGCCGGGCAAACAACGGCAGGAGGCTCTGCAATACGGCGTAATGCTCGCGCAGCGGATCGTTCTCTGCCAGCTCGTCGATGCCAAACGGCGCAAAGCAAAGGGCATCATGCGCGCCAAAGGCATAATAAGCGCGGCGACCGACCAGTTTATCCAGACGCGCCTCGGGAATGAACAGGGGATTGCCGCCCTGCGTGTATTCCCGGCAGATGCCCTTGAAATCGTCCAGGTAGATGTCCGGGGCGAGCAGGTCAATCGCGGGAGCCGCCGCCCGCCAGATGTCGTGCATTTTCGCCACCGGCCCGCCGCTGGGATATTCCCCCGCCTTCTGCCCCTTGAACTGCACCAGCCACGCGTTGGCATACATGGGCAATGCGTACTCGGCCTTGCCCGCAGACGCCACCGTGCCGATGTAGCGGCCGATGTTCCAGGACATGAACACCTCATCGGCGTCCGCGCCGAACACCTCGCTCCACGTGCCCGATTCCTTGAACTGATTGCGCTCCCATATCTCCCGGGTGTCCGCGTTGAGCCGATCCTTGTGGTCGATGAGGTAGCGCATCAATTCCGCCGGAACGGGTTTTGCGAACGCCGCCTCCGCGAGTGCTCCGTGGTCGCGGGCCACAGGCATCACACCCGATTCATTCTCCACCTGCATCATGATCACCGTGTGGCGCTTCGAGTCCACCTTGCGGATGTGGCTCATGACAGCAGCAAAAGCCCTGGCATCTGCGGCCATGTTGGCCTCACAGAGGGCGCTTAACTGGGTAGTGTCCCGTCCGGGAATATGCTGGCAGCGGGCAAATCGCTGCGTATTAGTCTTAACCCATGCCGGAATGTAGGTGCCATCCCCGTTTTTCCAGGTGGCGAACCAGATCAACGCCAGGCGCATATTTTGCTCCCGTGCGGAGGCGATCAGCCCGTCCAGCAGTTTAAAATCGTATTGGCCCTCGACCGGCTCCACCAGTTCCCACGAAAGACTGGCGATCACTGAGTTCAGATTCAGCGCGCCCAGTTTCGGCCAGATTGGTTTCATGTATTCCAGGCTCGACGAACTTGAGTTGTGCAGTTCGCCCGAGACCATGTGGAACGGCTGGCCATCGACCATGAGTGCGGTCGATCCGTTGCGCCGGACCAATTGCGGCCTGCGGCTGTCGGTTTGCGTTTCCTGCGCCGGTGCCCCACCGGCCAGTCCGGAGGGGATTAATAAAATGGCCAGCAACGACGTCAGCCAGGACTTTTGCGCAAAATAAAACGAGTGTTTCATGATGGATCCACGATTTACCCCGAAACCCAATTCACCCATGCGGCCAGGCCGGGTTCGGTGGTGTTCTTTAATGGAAGTTGCAGGTTATCATGGCCTCAACACGCGGCAATCCAAAACCGGGTCGGGTTTTCAGATTGAACCCGGACGGTCTTTGGGTTTTAGTAATCGGTCGGTGGACGATCTGGAAAAACAACTCGAAACCTTCCTGCGACAAAAACCGTCATTGGGCTCCAATGTTTATGTGGCCCGGGGCGGGGTTCTCGTGGGGGCGGTCACGCTGGGCCATGACTCGAGCGTGTGGTATAATGCCGTGCTGCGCGCGGACATTAATGCCATAACCGTGGGCCATCACACGAATATCCAGGATAACGCGGTGCTGCATCTGGCGGATGCCCACGCATGTGTGGTGGGGGATTATGTCACGATCGGCCATGCCGCGGTGGTGCATGGATGCACGATCGGCAATGATACACTCATTGGAATGGGCTCAGCTGTGCTGGATGGCGCGGTGATTGGCAGTCACTGCATTGTGGCGGCTCATGCCCTGGTCACCCAGGGAATGAAGGTGCCGGACGGTTCGCTGGTGATGGGATCGCCGGCACGGGTGGTGCGAGAACTGACGCCTGAGGAACGCGAGCATCTGCGGTTCATTGCGTTGAAATACGCGGCCAACGCGCAGTATTGCCTGAAGAACGGGATCAATGTGGAGCAAGGCCAGAAGGCCTGAGGCGGTGACCAGCGGTAAACAGACTTTGGAAATTGAAGAACATGAAACAAAAAGCATACGCCCTTGCGGGTGTCGATATTGACCTGGGAAATCGTGTCAAAGCCGATTTGCCCAAGCTTCTGGCCTCCACCCATCGCACGGAAGTGCTGGGCAAGGTGGGCGGCTTCGGCGGGCTCTTTGCGCTGAACACCAAAAAATACAAAAAGCCCGTTCTGGTTTCCAGCGTCGATGGCGTGGGCACGAAGCTCAAGATCGCCTTCGCCATGAAGCGTCATGAGACCATTGGCCAGGACCTGGTCAATCATTGCGTCAACGACATTGCCGTGCTGGGCGCCGAACCCCTCTTTTTCCTCGATTACATTGGCACCGGCAAACTCGAGCCCGACGTTTTCAAGGACATCATCGCCGGGTTCGCCCAGGCCTGTTCGGAAAATAATTGCGCGCTGATCGGCGGGGAAACCGCCCAGATGCCCGGGTTCTACCAGGCGGGCGAATATGACGTGAGCGGCACCATCGTGGGCGTCGTTGAGAAGGACCGGATGATCGATGGCACCAGCATCCGCCCCGGCGATGCGGTCATTGGCGTGGCTTCCAACGGCCTGCACACCAATGGTTACTCGCTGGCCCGGAAAATCCTTTTTGAGCGCATGAAGCTCAAACCGTCCAGCCGCGTGCCCGGATTGGAAGGCACGCTCGGGGAGGAATTGCTCAAGGTGCATGTCAGCTATGGGCCGCTGGTCCAGAAACTCATGCGCAAGTTCAACGCCGGTTCGCGCCGGGCGCGCATCATCAAGGGCATCGCGCACATCACCGGCGGTGGATTCGTGGACAACATCCCACGCATTCTCCCCAAAACCTGCGATGTCCTCATCCACAAGGGTTCCTGGGACATGCTCCCCATATTCCAGCTCCTCAAAGAGCGCGGCGGCGTTCCCGAGGCTGAGCTTTACCAGGTATTCAATATGGGCGTGGGCATGGTGTTTATCGTTCCCGCGGTGCAGGCGGACCCGGTGCTGAAGTTCATCAAGGCGCAGAAGCAGACCGCATGGATCGTGGGCGAAGTCGCCCGGGGCACGGGCAAATCGCGCGTAATTTAATGGCGCATATCCACGAAAAGATCGATTTCACCTCCGCCATCTTTGTGGTGGAGGCGGGCCGGGTCCTGCTCGTTCACCATCGCAAGCTCAATCATTGGCTGCCCTTGGGCGGCCATATCGAGCTGGACGAGGAACCGGAGACGGCGGCATTGCGGGAGGCCTTCGAGGAAAGCGGGCTGGAGGTGGAGCTTTTGGGGGAACGTCCCCCCACCACGGGTCCGGGCACGCGCGCCCTCATTGCTCCCCGGTTCATGGATATCCACCGGATTTCCGAGATCCACGAGCACATCGGCCTGATTTATTTTGCGCGGCCCAAGGGCGGCAAACTCACACTCGCGCCGGCCGAACATTACGACATCCGCTGGTGCAGCGCGGCGGATCTGGACACCTTGACGCCGCCCATTTCGGCCGCAGTGCGCTGGTATTGCCTGAAGGCGCTCGATGAGGTTTGAGAAATGTGCGCTGAGCGTTGACTTCGTCCGCTGACTCCCCGGCTTGTTGGCTTGCGTCCAGGGGCATAAACGAGGTAAACTGGGGACGTGATCACCACTTGGATATGCCATTAACCCAGGACATCACGCCGGATATCGAGAAGGAGCTTGCTGCGGTGGCTGCCAAGGTGTTTTGGTGGGGCACGCCTGACGAGGCGATCCGGGACGTTACGCGTTTGGTGGCGCAAGTGATGGTTTTTGGGGATTGGGAGGATGTGCGCAAGACAAGGAGCCTGCTGGGCGAGCGGGCATTCGAAGGCGTACTGGACAATGCCCCGCCGGGTGTTTTCGATCTGAAATCGTGGAATTATTGGCATCTGTATTTTGGGCGTCATCCAGTGCCTCCGCTTCCGCAAAGGGTGATATGAATAGGTTTGAACCGCGATTGGATGTTTTGCCCAGGCCGCAACAAGCGCTATGGCCGGATCTACGGCAAGTCCCGAAAACCTTTGTGCTTTATGGTGGAACGGGCCTCTCGTTGCGGTTGGGACACCGGCAGTCCATCGATTTCGATTTTTTCACATCCGAAAAACTGATTCCCGAGCGCCTGATCCAAACCATACCGTTCCTTACGGACGGTAAAGTGCTTCAGAACGAAAGTCAGACGCTGACGATGGCCATCGATCGGGGCGGGGCTGTGAAAGTCTCGTTTTTTGGCGGTCTGAACATGGGGCGCGTGCGGGACCCCGAAGAAACCATCGACGGCATTCTGCGCGTGGCCTCGCTGCTCGACATCGCCGCCACAAAGGCCAAGGTCGTGCAACAGCGCGCCGAATCCAAGGATTACCTCGATATCATCGCCATTTTGGATCATGGCATCAAGCTGCCAGAGATGTTGGGGGCGGCACGGGCGCTCTACGGGGACCAATTCAATCCCATGTTCACAATGAAATCGCTGAGCTATTTCGGTGACGGCGATCTCCATGTTTTAAGCCCTCGGCAAAAACAACAACTGGTATTGGCCGCCTCTGAGAGGTTTGACATTCCCGAGATCGCGCGTGTTTCAGACGCGCTTTCGGGATTATGTTGAAAAAAAGGTCCAATTCCTGTCATTGACATCGATGGGAAATTCGATAGGCTGAACTCTGTTTAAATTGAGATAGATATTTATGCCGAATACTCATTCAGCCGAACGGCGCATGCGCAACAGCGCCCGCAAGAACACGCAGAACCGGAGCCGCAAATCCGGTTTGAAGACCGTGGAACGCAACTACGCCGATGTCATCAAGAGTGGCAAGAAGGACGAAGCCACGGCCGCGCTCAAGACCGTCAGCAGCGCCCTGGACAAGGGCGTCAAGGCCGGTATTGTGCACCGCAACAAGGCCAATCGCAAGAAATCGCGCCTGGCCATCCA
Source organism: Verrucomicrobiia bacterium (assembly GCA_963664225.1). Taxonomy (GTDB): domain Bacteria; phylum Verrucomicrobiota; class Verrucomicrobiia; order Limisphaerales; family UBA1319. Next base: position 2,478,559 of record OY760937.1, on the reverse strand, counting down.
GGTGAACAAGATGAAGTAATTTCCGCGCTGGAAAGCGTGAATGGCGCCCGGACTGCGGGCGCCTTTTTTTTCGTTCGCCGACAGGCGCAGATTCCGGTTTTCCTCCCATGTTCCGCCCGTGCATTGACCTTCACGAAGGCAAGGTGAAACAGATCGTGGGCGGCTCGTTGAACGACCGCGCCGCGGGCTTGCGCACCAACTTTGTCTCGGAACGTTCGAGTGCATGGTTCGCCGAACTCTATCGCAAGGATGGACTTGCGGGCGGGCATGTCATCATGCTCGGGCCGGGAAATGAATCCGCCGCGCGGGAGGCTTTGGCCGCCTGGCCGGGTGGACTCCAGATCGGCGGCGGCATTTCCGCCGAAAACGCCTCCAGCTATCTCGATGCCGGGGCTTCGCACGTGATCGTCACCTCCTGGGTCTTTCGCGAGGGCCGGATTGACTGGGATCGCCTCGATGAACTGGTCAGGGCTGTTGGCGCCAACCGTCTGGTGCTCGATCTGAGCTGCCGCATCCGGGACGGCCAATACTTCGTGGTCACCGACCGCTGGCAGAAATTCACCAATCAAACGGTTGAAAAATCGACGCTCGAATCCCTGGCCAAATATTGCGCCGAATTCCTGATTCACGCGGTGGATGTGGAAGGACTCTGCGGGGGCATCGACCGGGAATTGGTCAGCCGACTTGGCGCGTGGTCGCCCATTCCCACGACCTACGCCGGTGGGGCGCGGTCGATGGAGGACCTGGTGGAGGTCACCCGCATGGGAAATGGCCGAATCGATCTGACCATCGGTTCCGCGCTTGATATTTTCGGCGGCACCGGCGTTCGTTACACCGATGCCGTGGCCTTCAACCGGGCGCAAGAACGCCCGGCTTAAACCTCGCTGGAAACTTCGCTTACGGCGTTGTCTGGCGCAGCCGGTAATAGCGCGCTGTGTTTGTGATCCCTTCCGTTACCACCAGCCGGTTCGATTGCAGAGTCGAAATCGCCGATGCCTGACTCCAGAAGTTCGAGGCCGCCAGGAGATCGGTCGTTTCCAGCACAAAGTTCGTGTAAGTCATTGACCAAGAGATCAACACGTTGGTCCCCTGGCGTTCGATCGAGAGCAGCGGGGGTTCCACGATCGCGGCGCTGACCGTGATATTTCCCGTGTTGGTCACGGTGATCCCGTTGGCGGAGGCGAGCAGGGTCCACGCATATTGCCCTGGCAACGCGTAGGCATGAGCCGCGTATTGGTTGGTGTCATGGGCCGTTGCGTCCCCGAAATTCCAGTCAAACGTCACTGCACCCGTATAATTCGTGACCGTCGGAGTCGCCCAGAAGGGTGCGGCCTTTTTGGCGGGAACCTTCGGTGCCGCCACCGAGGTGCAACCCATCCCAAATGGACCGGCGGCTACCATGACTTGTCCCGAACCCAGGTTGGAATCCACCGAGCCATTCCACGCGGCATAGGTGAAACTGTCCGGCCCGGTGTAGTTGGCGTCCGGGAAATAGAACGCAGTCTGGTTGCTCATTCCCAGGGTGCCGTGCGCGGGTTGAGTCACCACACGCAACGTCAAAAGATTGCCAGTGGGATCCGTGGCGGAGAGCGGAATGGCCAACGGCACACCGCTGACTCCGGTCGCAGTGACATTGGCCACGGTCGCGGGCGGGTTGGGATTGGCTTGATCCTCATTGCTTGGCCCGTTATGGCAGGCGTAACAGCCGATCTGATAACCGCGCCAGAAGAAATGGCTTCCGATGCCGGTGATGTTGCGGTCCGCCTGGGAACGCGAGAGGACCGTGCCCCGATAGTCGTTTCCGTGACAGGCCTTGCATTGGGTGGAGCCTGAGGATTCGACCACATTGGGATGCCTGCTGACCCAGGTTTGGCCGACAGGATGCATGCCATGAGGACCGCCACTGGTGGTGACCGGGGAGGTTCCGTGGCAGGTGGCGCATTCGGTGAGCATGCCGATGTGCCCTTGCAATTGGAAGCTCTGCACATTGTCATTGGTGTGTGAGGAGGGGAATTCAGCATGGGTGGAACCGTGACAGGCCTCGCATTGCAGGCCGCCGTGTCCCTTGGAAAAGCGGTAGAGAGAAACACCCGCAGCCGGGGTGTTGGGCTGCGTGGCGAATGTGGTGTTCGACGCCACACGGAGCGTGCCGTTGGTTTCCAACGCCGAGGTGAAACGGATTTGCCCGTTATTTTGAACCGCCGTGCCGGTATGGCAGGCCTGGCAGTTGGGTTGTTCGAGCCAACCGATGCGCCCGCCGCGTCCCACAGCGCTCATGCTGCCGTGACAACTCTGGCATTGCATGGCCATCGAACCATCCGCCGCCACCGCGCTGCCCATCGCTCCGCGCAGGCATTTGGTGGACGAGCCGGGATGGCAGCGATAACACGAGGCACGGTTGGCTGAATCGTCGAGCAAAATATGGGTACCAGGATCCAGCACGAAGGCATGAAAACCGTGAATCGCCTGGGTCAGGGGAGTAATTCCATTCTGGCCCTTCCCGGGAAGGGCGTTCGAGGGATGACAATTCGCGCAAAGCACCGCCGTGCCATCCTTGACGACCGTCGCATAAAGCCCGTTCGTGTTGTAATGGGCTGCGGCCAGCAGGGTGGCGTATTTGCTTTGGAAATTGGCCTGGTATTGGTCGTGGAGGCGCAGGATGTTCAGCTTGTAATCCTTGTTGCGGTCCACATTCCATTCCCAGCCGCCAATGGGTTGGGCGTCCCGATAGGAACCGGATAAATGACAGGCCCGGCAATCCATCTCATCCGACACGGGCAGAACGATATCCGTCGTGGCAATCACTGCATTGTTGGTTTTGCTACGCGCCACAACGCGCATCATGGGATAGGGGTTCTTGACCAAACGGTCATCGAAGGGGGTGATGGGAATGCCCGCGCCGGTAAACCAGTTTTCGGTGGCGTCGAAACCCATGGCTTGAGGTATGTTGTTCGTGCCGGGCATATTATAACCCGCCAGGCCCACATCCACCGGCAGTGTCACCCCATACATATCGAGCACATAATCCCAGAAATTGCCTTTGCCCTGCGAGGTCGTGTTGATCGAACCGCTTGGATCGGCCACCGCCTCGTAAGTGAGCGTGTAGGAATTTGTGTCTGTGATCAGTTGGCCATTGGCGATCAGGTGCGAGTGTATGTTGTTGAAGGGCGGGAGGATCGAAAAGACCGAGAAATCCACTCCATCCATGCAGTGCATCCCCAAATCGTTCCACCCGATGACCGTGTTTCCATTCGCTGCCTTTATCGGTGCCGTTAATGAAAGAAATAACGCGAGTGCGCAACTCGCCCCAAATTTGAAAGTCAGCCTGTAATCCATAATGCTCCTGTTGTTCAGTAACAATAATAGCAAACAATCCTTGTATTGTCTAAAAATTAGTTTGGATAATACCCGCCCGGGCTTTCAGGCTCCCAATCCCTGCAAAGGATGGAGTTGGAGGCCATACTTAGCCCCAACAACGCACCGCCTCGAAAAGCTAAACTTCTGCCGAAACCCGGCCTCCAAACGATATTCAAATAACTCCTCTCCCAGACTTGACACCACAAGCAATTGTATAGTACAAGAGTCTGGACACATTACAGGGTAGTTTGTGTGGTTTTTCGGATGCTTTAGACGAACTTTATGCGATGTCCCAAGTGCGCTTGTCAGGATGACAAGGTGATCGATTCCCGGTCCTCCCGGGAAGGGGCCACCATTCGTCGGCGCCGGGAGTGTCTGGCGTGCCAATATCGCTACACCACGTATGAAGAAATCGAGCACGAAGGCTTGATGGTTGTCAAACGAGATGGCCGTCTGGAGGAGTATTCGAAGGAGAAACTCCGCTTTGGCATCAAAAAAGCGTGTCAAAAGCGTCCCGTCAGCACCAAAGCCATCGAGGATCTGGTCGAGAAGATCGAAGCGGATGTGGTGGTGCATTTTGAGCGCGAGGTGCCGTGTGCCGAGATCGGGGAGCGGGTCATGGATGGTTTGCGGGCATTGGACGAGGTCGCTTACGTCCGTTTTGCCAGCGTGTATCGCCGGTTCCAGGAAGCCACGGAGTTTGTCAAGGTCGTCAACAATTTGGAGAACAAAAGCCTATGATACAATTGCGCCCCGATTACCTGCAGATTGAATCCGGGTCCGGCGATCTTTTGCCCTGCTCGGCGGAACAGGTGAGTGTGGAATTGCTCGGCGAAGCCTGTTATCAGCTCGATCCGGTCATGGTCCAGCATGCGGCGGAGGCGGTGCTCCATTATTTCCGGCATGATCTGGGACGGGAAAATGTCTCCGTTGCCGAATTCTCCGAAGCACTTGAAAAAGCCTTGCGCGGCATGGGGGTGAGCGTTCAATCGGCCACCGTGCCCGTTGTGGAAGGGTCGGTTTCGGAACTGGATTTACGCACCCTGGCGGAAGGCTCAGGTTTTCTGGAGTTGGCTTTCTTCAAGACTTTGCACGAAACCCTGGACAGCAAGCTGGCGTCCATGCCGCGCGTCATCCGCTTTACCGGTTTGCGCTCGTCGGTCAAAGGACTGCTGGGCGCCAAACGGTGGAATTCGGGCTGTCAGCAGCTCAACGACCAGATCGTCATCTACCTGCGCCGTCGTTGGGAGGAAGAGGGTCCAAACCACAAGACCACCCTGGTCATCCAGTGATGGCGGGCGGGAAATGCCGCCGCACAGGATGCTCGAAAATCGAAGCGGACCTCCGTTGATCGCCGCAAGGGCGCGGCCCCCATGCGCACAATATTCTGGCTTAATGGGCGTTCCACGCCATAATGCCGCACGTTCATGATTCTGGTTTTTAAGAAGATTTTCAGTCTGGTCGGACCGTATCGGACACGGTTTGTGCTGGGGCTTTTATGCGGCGTCCTTTCGGGTTTGTTCACGCCCGCGCTTCCCCTGGCGGCCAAAGTGGCCGTGAAAGTCATTTTCAACTCGAAGAATCCCACGGTCGTCGGCTCCACAAATTCGCTGCCTGCGGTCGCAGTGACGAACGCGCCATCCACCGGCCTGCTCGCCGGCACTTTGGCGGGGCCCAAGCTCGGCAAGTCCCTTTCCTTTCTGGATCGGTGGGAGAAAAAGCTAAGCCCGGAAGGCAGCAGCTCGAAATGGTTGCTTATCGTGGTCATCGCCTCCATTCCCGCCGTCATGTTCATTCGCGGCCTGCTTGCCTATTTGAATGCCTACCTGCTTTCCTGGGTGGCGATGCGCGCGATTGCGGACCTCCGGAAACGGATGTTCGAGCATGTCATGGGGCTGTCGATGGATTTCTTCAGCCGCAGGGGCACGGGGGATTTGATGGCCCGTTTTTATGAAACGACCACCCTCCAAAATAGCATCACCACTTCCATTGCCGTGGTCATACGCGAGCCCATCACGGTGATCTCACTGCTCACGGTGTTGCTGATTCAACAGACCCGGCTGACACTCATCACGCTGATCGTGTTTCCGTTGTGCATTCTGCCCGTGATCATCTACGGACGCAAACTGCGCAAATCCACCAAGGCACTGCAGCAAAACTCCTCAGATCTTTCAGGCGTCATGCACGAGGCCATCACAGGCAGCCGTGTCATTAAGGCCTACACCCTCGAGGGAAAAGTGGTCGAGCAGTTCAAGCACTTCACCGATGCCGCCACCGGTTTGTACATGAAATCGGTGCGCGCCTCCGAGATTCCCGGGCCGTTGATCGAATTCTTCGGCTCCATCGGCGTGGCCCTGTTTTTTGTCTATTTCGCGTTCATGGCCGATACGAGCGCCGGACCGGACGAGTTGCTCCAGTTCGTCATCAGCATTTTCCTGCTCTATCCGCCCATTAAATCCCTGAGCCGGCTGCACAACCAGATCGTCACCGCCCAACTGGCCTATAACCGGGTGGATGAGTTGCTTCTGACCAAGAACACCATTCCCGAACCGGCCAATCCCGTGCCCCTGCGCGCGGCGAATGCCGACATCCAGTTCGACAAGGTCGATTTCGATTACGGGGACAAACCGGTCCTGCGCGACATCCAATTGACCGTAAAACCCAACGAACTCGTGGCGTTGGTCGGTGGTAGCGGCGCGGGCAAAACCACCGTCACCAGCCTCCTGCTCCGTTTCTTCGATCCTGTCCGCGGCACCATTCGCATTGGCGGCACGGACATCCGGGAGGTCGCCACCAGGGATCTGCGCGGACAGATGGCCGTGGTCACCCAGGAAACCATTCTCTTCAACGAAACCATTCGCAATAACATCGCGCTGGGTCGGCCCGGAGCGTCGAATGCCGACATCGAAGCCGCCGCGCGGGGTGCCTTTGCCTACGACTTCATCATGGAGAAACCCCAGGGTTTCGACACCGTGGTCGGGGAGAAGGGCGCATTGCTCTCCGGCGGCCAGCGCCAGCGCATTGCCATCGCGCGTGCGATTCTAAAGAACGCCCCCATCCTCATCCTGGACGAGGCCACCAGCGCTCTGGACACGGAATCCGAGCGCGCGGTGCAAGCCGCCTTGGAAGTCCTCATGCAGGGGCGCACCACCATCTGCATCGCCCACCGCCTGTCCACCATTTACAAGGCGGATCGCATCGTGGTCATGGACCAGGGCCGCATTGTGGAAACCGGCTCGCACGACCAGTTGATCGCCCAAAACGGTCATTACCGCCGCCTCTACGAACTGCAATTCCAGGGCTGACCGGTCCTGCTGAAAAGTCGCCAAATTCCCGAGTCGTGTTAGACTTGACTCATTACCGGTAATGACCGGGATAATGAAGCCATGCTGACAGACGAAGAATTGCGGCGGTATTCCCGCCATTTGTTATTGCCCGAGGTGGGCCCTGAGGGTCAGGACCGCCTTCGCGCGGCCAGCGTTTTGTGCGTGGGCGCCGGTGGACTCGGCTCCCCCATGCTACTTTATCTGGCGGCGGCCGGTGTGGGCCGGATTGGTATTGTGGACTTTGACCGCGTGGATGCTTCGAATCTCCAGCGGCAGGTCGTTCACGGCACGCCCGATGTCGGCCGTCTCAAGACCGAATCGGCCCGCGACACCATCCACCGTTTGAACCCGAACGTCGAGGTGACGCTCTTTTCTGAAAAGTTGACTGCTCAGAATACCCTCGAAATTCTCAAGCCCTTCGATGTTGTGGCGGACGGCACTGATAATTTTACCTCCCGCTATCTGGTCAACGACGCCTGCGTCATGCTGGGCAAGCCCAACGTTTACGGAGCCGTGTTCCGCTTCGAGGGCCAGGCCAGCCTGTTTGCCCCCGCGAAGGGCGGGCCCTGCTATCGCTGCATTTTCCCCGAACCGCCTCCTCCGGGCGCCGCGCCAAGCTGCGCCGAAGCCGGAGTCTTGGGCGTGTTGCCCGGGATTGTGGGCTGCCTGCAGGCGGCCGAAGTCTTGAAGTGGATCCTCGGCCAGGGCGTATCACTCGCGGGACGCCTGCTGGTCTTCGATGCCCTCGCCATGAGCTTCAGGGAATTGAAGGTCCGCCGCGATCCCAATTGTCCGGTCTGCAGTACGAAACCCTCCATCACCCGCCTTGTCGAAGTCGCGCCCGTGTGCGCATCCCAAATCAAAACCCCCATGAGCACCGATGAAGTCAGCATTCAGGATTTGAAAAAAGCCCTCGCGGACCCCGCCCATGCCATCCGCGTGATGGATGTGCGCGAGCCGGACGAATACCAGGCCTGCCGCATCGATGGTGTGCCGCTGCTACCCCTGAGCCAACTGGCCCAGCGCCATGCGGAGGTCGATCCCGTCCCGACCACCTACCTCTTCTGCAAAGCCGGCGGTCGTTCCATGAAAGCGGTTCAATTCCTCAAACAGCACGGCTGCGCCAATGTCAAAAGCGTTCAGGGTGGCATCACCGCATGGATCGAATCCGGCGGCCCCACGGTGAAGTCCTAAGGTCCGTGGTTTGGCTGGATTGTGGTGAGTGCGGAGTGGTTGAGGCCTTCCGGTAAACGTGTGCCAGCACCGACCCCGCAGCCCTTATTGGGTGAAACAACGGGTCATTTATTAAACGACCAGATCCTGTTTTGTCGTTTTATTGCGTCGCTTGAGAACAACCGCAGCCAGGCCAAAGAGGGCGCCCATCACCAGACCGGTCTCGGCCGGCTCTGGAACTGCCGTTACGGCCACCGAATAACTGTTCAAGGTTGAGATTTCGCCAAAGGCCCGGTCGGCCAGAAACAATGTCCATGCCCCATTGGGGTTAAGTCCATTGTAGTTGGACAAGGTGAAGTTGCGAGGGGCGGTGTCGAAGGCCGAACCGGCAGAGGCCGGATCCAGGTTTCGTCCATCGGCGGCCCAGACTCCGGTGAGCTGACCACCCCCGTTGAAAGTCGGACTCAGGCTCTGATATTGGTGAATGTCCCCCAGGGCGTTTCCGCTCAAGGTTACTGCAAAACCAGAATCGCCATAACCAGGGTCGTTGACACCGCTGCGACCCACCCGGTTCAAGAGCACCGAAAAACCGCTGCCGTGGGACAGATAGGCATAAATATCGCCATTATAACCGCCGGTCAGATTCAACGTGACCGAGACATTCTGGATCACGGTGGCCGGGTCGCCCAGGTTGAATTGAAACGCCACGCCTGAAGGATTGTTGTCGGGAATCGTCTGGGTGCCGGTCCAGCTCGAATTGAGCGTGACCTGGCCAAAGGCGGGGAGACCCGTCAGGAGAATGGCCAGGGAAAACCCTTTGAGGACATGTTTTAGTGCTTTAGGTTTCATAAGTGAAAATGAATTAAACAGGATAATAATTTCGACTCCAGGATCAGTACGACGGCCAGACGGCCCGGTAAAAACGGGCTGGCGCGCCGCCGGTGCTTTCGCTGAATTCAAACACCCCGATCCCAAAACTCTCCGCAATCACAGGAGCAATCGAGTTTTGCTTCTTAACCCAGGTCGCGGGCGCGAGGCTGTCGGTGGACTCGATGGTGTAGGTGTAGCCGGGTATTCCCCCAAAACGCACCACGAAGTTCCCTCCTGTAACCAGAGGTCCATACACAATATTCACAGATTCAGCATTGGCGGGTGTTACAGTCACGGTCACTGTGGCGGTGGCGGTGCCACCGCGTCCATCGCTGATCGTGTAAGTGAATGTGTCGTCGCCAACGAATAGACTCGCCGGCGAATAGGTAATCTCCCCGGCGCTCAAGGAAACGGTGCCACCCTGGGTGCTGGTGGCGCTGACGCCCGTTAATGTCAGCGGGTCGCCATCCGCGTCCGTGGCCCTGGAAATCAACTTGGCCGCGCTCAAAATCTGGGTCTGCCCCTGGCGTGTCCCCGCGTTGATGGATTGAGCCACGGGAGCGTGATTGACCGTCAGCGTTGCAGGATCGCTGGTGGCCGTACTGACAATATTGCTGACGATGACCCGATAAGCGCCCGCATCACCCGTGGCAACACCGTTTATGGTCAGCGTGTCACTGGTGGCTCCGGGAATATCGACGGTGTTTTTCTGCCAACGATAGGTGGGGGCTGGCGAACCCGAAGCCACGACGGTGAAGGTGGCATTGGCTCCCGCCAGCACAGTCTGGCTTGCGGGTTGTGTCGTGATGGCCGGGGCGGTCGTTGGCGCATGGGATGCGGGATCGCCAGGATTGGTTATGGTGCCCGTCGGATTGGCGGTTCCGGGGGTCCAGGCTCCGGCAGGGTCGCCCAGTTCCTGGCCGTTGGTGAAACCGTCGCCATCCGAGTCTAGAGCCGCAAGAGCCGGAGTCCATGCGAGTCCTGCGGTAAGAAACGCGCCGCCGAATTGGTTCAAAACAGGGGGGCCTGCCACTGGATCATGGCAGGTGTCGCAGCTAGACACAGTGCCATTGGGAACACGGCTTTGATAGGAGCTCAAGGCGGAGGCGTCTGGAACCGCCAGTAACAGGGCCAGACTGAAAAGAGCCAGCAGGTTTTGGCCTTTCACACTTGCAATCATAATCAGTTTTTTGGGTTGCGATCCAACGGTCTCGGGTCACACGACCTGGTAACAACGCTCCACTTGCGGCTGCCGTGTTTTCCATGCCGCCAGCTTGCTCGATGATTTTGTCTCAAGCGGCGAACGGCGCATGGGACGCCATCGACCATTAAACATTATTACTACAGGTTATGAAGAATATTAATATACCAGATTATCGATAATGCAAATATTTGTTGGTGTTTTCTGAAAATTACTCCGGATGGAGCTCTGGTTTCTCATCCTTCGGCATGATGAATCGCTTGAGCGATGCGCGGCAATGGCGCGGTGGATCCAATGGGGGCAGACGCTCGCAGAAGCCTTGAGCGAAGGTAACGGTGGGGGGAAGGTCTGGTTCTAAGGATTTAATCCTGCTTGCGGTTTGCAGGAGCGGGGCGGGGATATTTTAAGTTCTGAGCGCCGGTCTGGGAATACATACGCCTTCATGGGCGTGATCGTTTTGTTCTGCTTCGCGATGCGATGAGGCCCCGCGCATCGCGGCCAATGCAAGGCCGCGGTGGGGGGGGGTACGGGGCGCAGAGCGCTCATTAGTTGAGGCAGGTGGTGCGTCTGGCCAGCCAGATCATGTCCTCGTTGTTTGGGGAGGCGACATTGAGTTGAATGTCATTGTTGTATTTGGGGGCGGGTTTGGTCCGGGGATCCCGCCACTTATGGGTCTCGGCGTGGCCATCGGAAAATGAAATGCCGCAGGCGCCGTCGTGGTAGCTCGCGGGGTAGTCGATGATGCGTGTGTTATCCGGAACGACCACCATCATGTTTGCAAAGCCTCCGGCATTGATGCCATCGGGATGCTCATCCATGAAGACGAATCGCAGCGAGGGAATATCAATCGAGGACTTTTTATAAAACACGCGATACTTTTTGGACGTGTTGTTGACTTCGCTGCCCGCGGGGTCGAGCCAGGGGCCCGGCCCGGCGTACTGCTGGCCCATGCTCATGCTGCGCAACCGTGGAACCGGCCGGCCATTGACGTTGACCGTGCTGCGATCCGCCGGGCACTTATAGACTCCCACTCCGGACAAATAGCGCGCGAACTTGGCCCGATTGGGGTTGGTGAGTGTAGCGGGATCGGTGTTGTCCGGATTGCTGCCGTTGAAGTCCTCCCAACCATCGACCCAGGCGGTGGATTCCACCGGATTTGTGTATCCCGAGGAGGCGAGCCGGTCTTCATTGTCATCCGAATATAGAAAGAAGACCAACTGCAATTGCTTGAGGTTATTCATGCATTGAATGCCCTGGGCCTTGATCTTGGATTTCCCGAGCGCTGGCAGCAGCATGCCGGCAAGTATTGCTATGATGGCGATGACGACCAGAAGCTCGATCAGAGTGAAGCCACCGCGATTACCACGACTCAAATGGTATGTGCTCATATGATAAAATTATATTTAAGGAACCAACGATTCACAAAAACGATGAATGCTTTGAGCCGAACCGACTGAATAAACTGTTTATAGTGTAAATGAGGTCTCCGCACAACTTCAAAATCGAGGCCGCCGGTCCCGGTCAGGAGTCGCAGACGCAAACCTCCGGCAAGTTCGGCGCATCGGGTGCAATCATGGTTTAAATGTATCTTTTGGCCTTTGGGAAATGGATACAGCGGGCGCATAAAAAACTGTTTTTTTAGTGCCAAAGGGAGATTGCGGTCGTAATATCCACCTGATTCAGCGAAAGACATCGCAGCGATTTGCGGCCGGGGGGGGGTGGATGGCGTGGTGTCCGCAAATGCTCCGTTTGGTCTTTCCAGGATGGCTGGAATGTTGGAATTAAAACGCACAATCGTCATAAGCAGATTGGATACGCAATGAATAGCCTATTCTTATCCCTGGGGTTGGCCCTTGCAGCATCGACGGCGCTGGCTGGAAACACCGTTACCGCGCCCAACGCCTCATTGAAAAAATTGTCTGGCGACTTCGCCTTTACCGAAGGCCCCGCCTGCGATGCCGCCGGAAACGTCTATTTCACCGACCAGCCCAACGACCGCATCATGAAATGGAGCGTGGAGGGCAAACTTTCCACTTTCTTGCAGCCATGCGGACGCGCCAATGGCATGATGTTCGACCATCAGGGCCGCCTGATTTCCTGCTCGGACGAAACCAATCAGCTTTGGTCCATCACCTCCGACGGCAAGGCGGTGGTGCTCCTGAAGGATTTCGAAGGAAAGTTGTTCAACGGCCCCAACGATGTCTGGGTGCGGCCCGATGACGGCCTCTACCTCACCGATCCCTATTACAAACGGCCCTGGTGGAAACGCGGGCCCAGGGAAATGCCCGAGAACGTCTATTATATGCCGGCGGATCGCAAGAAATGCGTCCGCGTGATCGACGATCTCAAGCAGCCCAACGGCATCACAGGAACGCCCGATGGCAAAAAATTGTATGTGTCGGATATCGGCGCGCAAAAGACCTATTCCTACAGCATCCAGCCGGATGGAACGTTGACGGACAAGAAACTGTTTTGCGAGCTGGGTTCCGACGGCATGACCATCGATAACGTGGGGAATGTATATCTCACAGGCAAAGGGGTGACGGTGTTCGATCCCACAGGCGCGAAGATCGAGCAGATACCGGTGGACGAGGCGTGGACCGCGAATGCCTGCTTTGGCGGCGCGGACCGGCAGACGCTTTTCATCACGGCCAGCAAGGGTTTATACAGCATTAAAATGCGGGTCAAAGGGGGGAATCCGGGCAAATAAACCGAGGATTGGCGCAGCTTAAGGCATGACTCCATCGTCATCACAAATTCCGCAATCCGGCGTGCCTGCCATGGAGGCTGAAGCCCTGGCCGCCCGGGCCGCGCATGACTTCAACAATATTTTTGCCGCGCTGATGACCCGGTCGGAATTGCTGGCCAACGGCCTGGAATTGCCGGATTCCGCAGCCCAATCGCTTGCGCGTATTCTCAAATGCGCCCAGCGTGGCGTGGAGCTTTCAGCCAAGTTTGCCGGCCTGGTCCGTCAATGCCTGCCAGGCGGAAATCCTGTGGATTTGGTTCATTTTCTTCCCCGGGCCACGTCATTCCTGGCCCGAAATCTGGGCGGCGTGGGTACGGTTCAATATCTGCAGATTGAAGGTGTTCCATTGCATGCTTTCGTGGATGAGGAGGCGCTGAGCCAGGCTCTGTTGTTCCTTGCTTTGAACGCCCGCGATGCCGCGCCCGCGGGTGCGGGTATTACTTTGCGCCTTGCACACTCGCAACACCAGTGCTCTTGCGGCGGGAATATGGCTTGTTTCACAATGACCGACTTGCGGCCGGAAGGTCTGCCTCGAGAACAGTTGGCTCATTGCAATGGCAATGCGCTCACCAGCGAATTTTCCGGGGGACTGGATATGGGCCTGGTTGCGGCCCGTCGAATCATCCTCCGACATGGCGGTCGATTGATGGCTGAAAACATGCAGCCCAAAGGAGTGCGTTTTCATGTATGCCTCCCTCTTGCGACCGCTGCGGCGTTCATCGACTCGCCAAAGACCGGCGTGGCGGTGAAGGCAGTAGGCGACGCGTTCGGGGACAAGCCCCAATTGCTGGTGGTGGACGATGAACACCTGGTCCGCTCTGTGATCCGCACCGCTTTGACCTTGCGCGGCTACAAAGTGACCGAGGCGGCCAATGGCGCCGAGGCGCTTGAGAAATTCCAAAAAATCAGCCCGGCCTTCGATCTGGTGTTTATGGACGTGGGCCTGCCGGACATCAACGGATGGACTGTCCTGGAAAGAATGCATGCGATCAATCCCGGCGTCCCGATTCTCATGACCAGCGGAGACACCGCCGATGAACATCTAGAGAGGGATGCCGAGGATGCAGGGGTCCAGTTCCTTGCAAAACCGTTTGCCAATGAAGATCTCATGGTGGCAGTGCGCCAGGCTTTGGCCCGGAAACCCAAACCAGTCGCCTGACCGGGCGCGTTCGGGTGGCAGGGGGCAGCAAACATACCCGACGCCGGTGGACCAAATCTCGGACGAGACGCAATGATCATGGAATCTCCTGAAAATAAATGGTTCTTGCAAGGGCGGTTCTCACCCCGCCGGATGTCCTATGGCTTGTGTGTTATCAGTGCCTGTCTCATCCCTGTTCACTACTGCAACTCACCTTGTGAAATCAGCGTATTGACAGGAGGTTTCGGTTTTCTACTCATGTTGTTCACCTTCGGCCTCTGTCTCCGGACACCCCGTGGTACCGAGCATCGGTTTCGCCCTAGTCGATGGGCTTTCGTTATTTATGTTTTACACGCGCTTTCAACGCATTGATTTGCATTTTTCGTTCAACTCTGTCTCAGCATCGGCCGTCGCATTCACGTTTTATTTAAATTCTGAACTCGCCTGGCCCACCCCCGCCGATCTTTTTCATTAACGTTTTCACACCCCATGCGCAAAAGCATCCAATTCCTCTGTGGTGTGGCGGTGTTCGCCGCGTTCGGCTTCTCGTGGCTGTGGACCTTGCCCTTCGTCAATCGCGTCACCATCCATCAGGGCCGCGAAAAATACAGACCCGGTACTTATCTTGTCACCGGGGCGGAATACCATCGCGGTGATGAGGGCGACGATTCCTGGTGGCTCACAGGGACCATCGCATCTCACGAGGAGAGATTCATACCCCGTGTGAGCAAAGGACAGCGGCCTCGCAATCAGGAGGAAGTGCTTGCCCGATTCCCCAAGGGGACGAAAATCGATGTCTTTTATAATCCCGATGCGACCGAGATGATTGTTCAGGACGAGACCTTGAGAGTAATCGAGGCGACTCCCAATTTTTGGCAGGAAGAGGCCAGACGCCAACGTTCTCTGGGACAACGCGTGCTCGTTCCGGTGCCACTCGCCTTGGCCCTATACCTGACCGTTCGCTACGCCAATCGCCGCCATGCGAGATTACAGAGGCAATCCGTCGCCACCCAAGAGTCTGTTTCGGTAAGCGGCAGCCCGACACTCCCAAACCGGCCAAAAACGCCTTCGCAAAGCGTGTTCCTAATGGGACGGGCGTTTGTCTTGATCGGGACGTTGATCGCGGTCGTTGGTGCGGTGTGGCTCCTTCACACCTGCTGGTTTGTCAGCCATGCTGCAAGAGCGGCCGGCATTATCGTGCAACTCGACGTAAGCACTGATTCGGAGGGCGGAACATCGTATTACCCGGTATTCTCTTTTACCGACACAAATGGCTCCACATTTACGCGGCGCTCCGAGATTGGTTCGGGATACTTCAAGTTTAATCCCGGAGATAAGGTCTCCATACTGTACAGTCTGGAGAATCCCGAGAAATGTAATATAGAGACGTTCGTCACAGTCTGGATGCCTCCCCTAATTGCGATCGGTTTCGGCACTTTGTTCGGAGGTTTTGCCGTATTGTGGATGACCTTGGCACGCCGCGTAAAGGTTCTCGTTGAGGAGACGCCCCATGCCGGTTAACCGGAGCGTGCAGCCCGTAGGACACAGCCGTAGTGCTTTGGAATTGCATTCGTAAGTTGGCGGTGGCTCGTCGCTTCTCTTTTTCTCATGGAGGCCCCGCTGCCCTCACCGGGCGTTCCGCTTCACTGGCTGACTGACATTTCATCTTTTTTGTAGCACGCTTTTGGCGTCAAGTTCTGCTTCTTCGCGCGAGTTCCCGCTGATAATCTTCGGGCACGTCCATGTCTTCGAGCACCGCCCCTGAATCCGCAGTCCACTCGCGCAATTCCTGCGGATGCGCCAGCAGGAGACCACGCAGGCCTGAGCCATCATGCTGCTGGAGAATTTCGTCCCGGTATTTTACCGAGAAGATCATGGGATGTCCGCGTTTGCCTTGAAACACGGGCACAAGAATACCTTCAGGATGGAGCCCGTAATCGATGGCCAGGTCGCGGACCAATTCCGGCGTGATGCCCGGTTGATCCCCCAAGGCCAGCATCACCGCCTGGCAGTCCCCGGTCAGGGCCCGCAATCCGCAGCGCACCGAACTGAGCATGTCCCCCTCGGGATCGGGGTTCTCCGTGAATTGAATTTCGCGTCCGACAAGGGCCTCGGCGATGTGCGGTTCCCCGGGCCGCGTGACCACAATCACCCGGGACAAACCGCCTGCCAGGAGCGTGTCCACGATATGGGCGATGACCGTGGTTTTTCCCAGGGGCAACAGGAGCTTCTGTGTGCCCATGCGCAGGGATTGACCGGCTGCAAGAACGATGGCGCTAATCATTTTGAGTTTCCTGGGTTGGCATGCCCGCCGAATGGCCCATCCGGCGCGCGGCGATCAATTGGGCCGCAATGCTGACCGCAATTTCGGGAACACTGAGCGCGCCAATGTCCAGGCCAATGGGAGCGTAAATGCGGTTCCATTCCTCCTCCGTGGCGCGGCCTGACTGGAGGAATTCGCGGCGCATCAGCGCGGTTTTCCTCCGGCTGCCGATCATTCCCAGGTAAGCCGCAGGTTTGCGAATGCAGACCTCCAGGGCGGCGTCGTCGCACAAATGCCCGCGTGTCACCAGCACAATGCTGGTTTCCGGGCCGCTTGGAAACGCGGCCAGTATGCCCGGAATGTCCCCGCACACCGTTTTTACACCGTCTGGATAACGCGCGGCGTCGGTATATTCGGGCCGGTCATCGACGACGGTGACGTCATAGCCGATCATGGCGGCCTGCCACGCCAGCGCGCAGCCCACATGCCCGCCGCCCGCAATCAGTAATACGGGCTGGGCAAGGACCGGTTCCGCCAGAATCTCGACCGTTGGCGCCCCAGCCTCGCCGGGTTTCAGCAGATGAAACGGCGTTTCCTCCTCGAGTACCCTTTGCAGCACCTCCGCTCCGGGTGGGATCGTTGCCTTCGCCACTTCACCCCTGTCGATCCACCGAACCTCCACTTTTGGCGTCGTTTCCGGGATCTCCGTGGTCACGGTGGTGATTAAAATGCCGCTCTGGCCTGCTTGGGCCAGATCCCTGGCGCGTGCATAAATTTCCCGGCTTGCATCCGGCGAAGGATCCAGGAGCACCCTCATGGTTCCACCGCAGATGGGAATCGCTTCCTTCAATCCCACCCCTTCAAATCGGCACTCGAAAACCACCGCGCGCCCTGAGGCGATGGCTTCCGCACCCCGCCGCCGGGCTTCTCCCTCCATCGCGCCGCCGCCAATGGTTCCGGTAATATTTCCGTTGGGTTCGATGAGCGCCCGGGCGCCGGTTTCCCGCGGCGTGGACCCCCGGGTATCCAATACAACGGCGACCGCAAAGGCTTCGCGGCGGTCGATGCGCTCCACAATCGTCCTGAAAATATCGATCGGTTTTTGAAAGGTTTCCATAATCCTTCACCGGACTGCTGGGACTACGGTATCACACCCGGAACGCATTCGTCCGCACTTTTTGCTTTCACCTTTGGGCTTTTTCCTTTTGTTATGTGGGGATGAACGAGGCGTTCCAGCCAGAGGATTTTATTGCCCGCCACGTGCGCCCCATTCCGCGCTCGGGGATTCGGGACTTTTTTGACCTCGTCCAGGGCATGACCGATGTGATCAGCCTGGGCGTGGGTGAACCGGATTTTGTGACCCCGTGGCACATCCGCGAGGCGGCGATTTTTGCCCTGGAGCGGGGCAGGACCTCCTACACTTCGAACCTGGGCCTGTGGAAATTGCGCGAGGGCATCAGCGAATATCTGAACAAGTATTTCAACCTCCAATACGATCCCAAGAATCAAGTGCTGGTCACGGTGGGGGTGAGCGAAGCCCTCGATATTGCCTTGCGCGCGGTCATTAATCCGGGAGACGAGATTCTTTATCACGAACCCTGCTATGTAAGCTATTCGCCCAGCATCGCCCTCTCCCACGGGAAGGCGGTGCCGGTTCCCTGCTCCGCGGAGAATAACTTTGCGGTCACGCCCGAGGCCATCGAAAAGGCCATAACGCCCCGTTCCCGTGTGCTGCTCCTGAGCTTTCCCACCAACCCCACCGGTGGCACCATGACGCGCGAGGCGTTGGAGGGGATTGCGGCCGTGGTGCGCCGCCACAACCTGCTGGTGATCACGGATGAGGTGTATGCGGAATTAACATTCGAGGGCGAACATGTGAGCCTGGCCACGCTGCCGGGAATGAAGGAGCGCACGGTGTTCCTGCACGGTTTTTCCAAGGCGTTTGCCATGACCGGCTTTCGCATCGGTTACGCCTGCGGACCCGCCGAGATCATCGAGGCCATGATGCGCATTCACCAGTATTCGATGCTCTGCGCCAGCATTGTCAGCCAGGAGGCCGCCATCGAGGCCATTCAGCGCGGACGGGCCGATACGCAGGACATGTGCGAGCACTACAAGCGCCGCCGCAATTTCATTGTCAACGCCTTTAACCAAATGGGCCTGCCCTGCCATCTGCCGCGGGGTTCCTTCTACTCCTTTCCCTGCATACGCTCCACGGGCCTGAGTTCCAAGGAGTTTGCCTTTCGGCTTCTGCAGGAGGAAAAGGTGGCGTGTGTGCCCGGCAGCGCGTTTGGCGCAAGCGGGGAAGGCTATCTGCGGGCCTGTTTTGCCACGTCGCTTGAGAAGCTCGAGATCGCGGCGGAGCGCATGGACCGCTTCGTCAAGCGGTTGCGAAAATAGAGGGAAGATTTAACGCGGCCGGCCGATCCGGCCGCGTGTTGAAATTGGAACGAAGGTCGGAATCCAGTCCTACAGGGCTTTGCCCGGAATCAAGGTCATATCCACGAACTCGCCCGGGTGCAGACGGATCGACTCGCCCGGTCCGGACTTTAATTCCGGCGGCATGCTCACATAGACCGGGAGTCCCATTTCGACGAGGTTATTCAACCGCGTGGGCGACATGAATTCGTCATTGAGCGGTTGCAATTGGGGACCGACCGCGAGGATTTTGCCCATTCCTTCGCGCCGGTGGCTGCCGCGCGTGCGCACCCGCACCAGCATGTCCTTTTCGGGGGTGCCGTAAAAGGGTTGGCGGATGTAACCCACAATGCGGTCTGCCTGCATGGCCCCGATGGTGACAATGGGAATGCCTGCCGCCACATTTTCCCCGTTGTAGCGGTGAATCATGATGACGGACCCGTCCATCGGGGATCGCACCGTGACGGGATTCATTTGAGCCATGGCCTCCTCCAGTTTCTTTTCGCACAGATTGATTGAGGCCTGCAATTGGGTTTCTGGCAATTTGGCGCTTGAGGTGGCTTTTTCGAGGCGTTTGACGCTTTCTTCCGCACCGGCTACAAGGGCTGTTTTTTCATCGATCTCCTTTTTATAGGCATCCCGCACGGAGAGCGCCTTTTCATAATCCGAGGCGGAGAGGACTTTTTCCTTGTACAGCTTCTCGGAACGTTGGAACTCGTTTTCCGCGAATTGCAGATTCACGCGGGCGGTCGCCAGGTCCGCGCGGTATTTCATCCAGTTCATCCGCATGTCCTCGTAATTGATTGTCGTGCGCTGGGCCGCGTCCGCAGGGGAGATGCCGGCGCGCAGCATCTCGATCTCCGCGTTGATGACGGCGAGTGTCGCGGCCATGATCTTCGGATCTGTGGTGATCACCTCGGCGATCGGCTCGTTTGCCGAAACTTTGTCGAAGCGGTTGACATGGAGTTGAGTGACGGTACCCGCCTGGGTGCAGGCCACATCGGTCTGAATGTTCTCGACCCGCCCGACCATGCTCACGGGCACCACATATTGGCGCCAGAGCCCCAAGGCAGCCGCCGCCATTGCCACAAACACGATGAGAGGGACTACCTTGACGCGAAATTCACGCCAACGAACGGCGGGAGGCGTGGGGATGACGTTTTTTGAACTCATGGATTACATTTCATTTTCGTCCTGGGCCTGCATGCTGGTCAGGCGGGATACGCCTGGCAACTGTTTCAGGTCCCCAAGCAGGTCATTAACGCGCATGGGATCGCGCAGGAGCAGCCGATAGGACAAATCGGCGCCGGGGGCTCCTTCGCTGGAGCGCTGGCTGGCGCATTGGGCCATTTGAGTGTGGCGATGAAACACGTCGAGCAACTCGGGCATTTCCTTGGATTCGCGGCCCCAATGCAGGTTGACGATCAAATCATAACGATGCCGCGCGCCAAACTGGGTGTAGTGCATGTAGAGGATCACCGCAGTGATCAGGATGCAGCCGACAACCGCGGTGGCATATTTTTGCGTGCCGCACGCCATGCCCACCACGATGACGCACAGGACGTAGGTGGTATCCAGGGTGTCGCGCAAAACGTTTCGGAAGCGGACAATGGCAAAGACGGCCATCATGCCAAAGGCGGTCACCAGGTTGTTGGCCAGCACCATCATGACCAGCGCCACGATGATGGGTATGGTGCCCAGCGAGGCCACAAAACTCCGGGAATAAGACAAGCCATTATGCGTGTGGGTGTAAACCCATGCAATCACGTGCCCGCACAAAAAGGCAAGCATCAGTCCCAGCGCCACGGAGGGGACATTTGTCGGCGCGGTGGCGTAATCGCCCTGAAACAACCAATCACCCATGATTCAATTCCTCTTTGATTAAATTACTTTGTCCGACGGCTTCATCCGCTCTTGCTGGAGCCGGATCCAGCGTGGGATTGCCGTTTTGTATCGGTTCCGGCGCCTGAGTGGTTTGCATCTCCTCGATCAGCGTGGGACGGCGTCCGTAAAAAATACTTGAACCGCAGGCGTCGACACCCTCCACATACTTCGCGGCTCCGGTGAGGACCAGATTGCAGGAGCGCACCAAATCCTCAAACCACACGGGAAAGCGATTTGTAAACTTTAACTCCAGAATGACGATGGGTCGAAAAGCGAATGAGGGATTGGTCACGCGGGTTGACACCTCCATGCTGAAATGCGGGTCGCAACCCACCTCCCGATCCAGCGTGACACGCACCGAATTGTCGTAAAGCCCCATCCAGGCCTCACGCATATAAAATATGTGGCCTTTGGGGCTGGCGCCCATCTCGGCCATGAGCTGGCAGAAGCGCTGCAATGCCACCATCGGCTTGGTTTCCTTGGAAACCAGATGCGAAGCTTCGGGAATATGCCCGGCCAGCAGCCAGCCCACCGCATTGCGCCGCACCCCGCCGCGTTGCTTGAGGATGCAATTGTTCATCCGGCGCTTGATTTCGAAGAAAATCGGCGAATTGGGATTGTCGTCGTAATAGCGCAAACGCAGTTTGAAACGGTTTTTGTTTCCGTTGATCGTGTCCCAATACAGGCGCATGTCGTCCGAATCCAGGTAAAGACTGTGAACAGGATAGGAAAAATTCGGTTTTCCTTCCGCAAATTCGTCCGGAATCAGGTAGCTGCTGACAAAATCTCGCACACGCATGGCGGTATCCTCGCTGATTTTGTATTTCAGCTCGAACCGCTGTTGTTGCATTTTGTCCTGAGACATGGCGCGTTAATTTAACACGAATTCACCAAAATTTAACCTGACAGGCAATAAGAATCGGCAGAATCAAAAAGATGCCAGCCGCCATTCCATCTGCGCTGCCGCATTCCGCAGGGCCGTTTTATTTATATACAACCCCGCCGGTTATAATTTCTAATGTGTTGTCATTTAACATGATATAACACAAATAGTCCTTTTGCTAAAACCGCCTGATCCGCCCCCGCTGTCACCGCCAGGTCACGGTGGTCCAAATGGACGCACTTCATCCCTGGGATGGTCTATTTGGCAATTGGATTGTTAGAGCACTTTCGATGCCAGAACCAGGATTGAGGCTATGGCCGGACAAGTGACCTGCAAGCAGAAAATTGGGCGGCAAAAAATGCGATTTTGGACGGGTTCCAATCAAAAACACCTAAACGCGTTACTTTTATGTTGCCAGAGTTTCAGGTTTGTGGTCAAATCGGACAGTTACGTACTGTAAATACCAATCATAAAGAAGAGGATACCTATGCGAAGTAAGTGTTTGAAGGCCTCTATATTGGCGCTTCTCCTGGCCGGGTGGAGTGTCGATTATGCCAACGCAGGCTCCATTCTGCGAGTCTTCTACGATAATATTCCCGGGACAACTGTCGCTTCATTGACCGATGCGACGAACGCTGCCGGACAGAAGATATTCCCGAATGGGCCCAATAAAGACGGGTCATTGCTGCAATCCGAGTTGCTTTCAGGCGTGCTTGAAGGCGCGCCGCCGCCCACGCAGCCAGGGCCTGAGAATTATGGCAGCATGTTCCAGGGTTTCCTTGAAATTCCGCAGACCGGAGCTTACACGTTCTACATCTCCAGCGCTGATTCTTCCGAATTGTGGATGAGCACGGATGTCAATCCGGCCAACAAGCAAAAGGTCGCCTCTGTGTCGGGTTCGGTGGCCTACCACAATTACACTGCCCAGAGCAGCCAGACTTCGGCCTCCATGAATTTGGTGCGGGGTCAGAAGTATTATTTCCAGGCCATTCACAAAGCCGGCACGGGCAACGATTTCGTGACGATCGCCTGGCTGAAGCCCGGAAGTACGACTCCCACGCCGATCCCCCTTCAGTATGTTCAGGGTTATCCCAATAGCTATTGGGCGGATCCGAGCATCGTGACGCAGCCGTTGGATATGACCGTGCCTGAAAACAGCACGGTGACCTTCTCCGCGGACGTCAATGCCTCGGAGCCGGTGAGCTATCAATGGTATCGCGGTTCGCTGCAGAAGCCAAACCCGACGGTCGCGATCACGGACGAGATTCTTTCCTCGTTGACCTTCGTGGCGAAGCCCTCGGACAATGGCACCACCTACCGCCTGCTCGTTGGAGCCAAGAGCGGCGTGGTGATGACGCGCGTTGCGAAGTTGACGGTTATTCCCGACACCGTCAAACCCGTTGTTTCCTCCATCGCCTCCTCGATGTTCGACCCCACCAAGATCACGGTGACCTACTCGAAGGTGATTCAGGCCTCGACCCTGACCGATCTGGCCAATTATTCCATCAACAACGGTGTGATGATTTACGGCGCCACGGCGGGCACGGCGGCCAATTCGGTCGATCTGTATGTGTCCGAACTGAGCATCAACACGTCCTATGTGTTGACGGTCAGCGGCATCAAAGACATTGCCACGACGCCCAATACCATTGTGGCGAACACGCAAGTCCCATTCATCCTCCCGGCCGTTGTGCTGGATAAGGCTTACTCGAATGTGGGCGGCGGCGGCACCAACGACTTCCTCAATAACAACGCGTTCAAGGCGGGCGATTACACCACGCTCTACTACCGCACCGGCGGCCTCGAAGGCTTCAATAGCGGCAGCGGATGGGACAACACCATTCAGCAGATGCAGGCCTACCTGGTTGCGCCTGCAACCGGCGATTACAAGTTCGCCGTGGCCGCTGACGACGGTGTCCTCCTCTATCTGAGCACCGACGAAAATCCCGCCAACAAGGTGGTGATCGCGGGTCACAATTCCTGGACGGATAATTACGATTACGTCAAGATGCCCGAGCAGATGTCCAAGACCATTCCCCTGGTTGCCGGCAATCGCTATTATATCGAATTGGTGGAAAAGAACGGCGGCGGCGGCTTTAACATGAGCGCCACCTGGCAGAAGCCCGGCGAACCCGCCATCACCAACACGAACCGCCCGATTCCCGCCTCTGCGCTGCAGTATTTCGGCCCGAACGGTCCGATGAGCCTGACCAAGGGTCCCTCCAGCCAGACGGTCGGCGAACTCAATGCGGTCACCTTCACATTGCCGACCAGCGGCATCCAGGGTTTGCCTCCTTACACCTATCAATGGTATCGCAACGGCACGCCGATCTCGGGTGCGACGAGCATTAATTATACGATCCCCGCCGCCGGCATGGGCGACAATGGCGCCGTTTACACGGTGATTGTGAATAACAACTTCAGCATGGCGGCCAGCACCAATGCGACGCTGACGGTCACGCCGGACTCCACGATTCCGACGGTCCAGGGCCTGGCCTTCTACACCAACACCATCACATTGACCTTCAATAAGTTGATGGATTCCGCCAGCTTGACCAACCCGGCCAACTACGTGGTCAAATCGCAGAGCGGCACGGTTGCCGGTGTGACGGTCACCAAGGTGAGCGACAAACAGGTGACACTCAATGCCGCACTGGTTTCGGGCGCGGCTTATACCGTTGATGTGAAGAACGTCAAGGATACCACCGCGGCTGGCAACGTGGTGGCCAACACGACCCTGAGTCTCTATGCGATGAACTTCACGGTCGCCGGGTTCGCCATTCCGAATAACAATCCGTTCAGTTCCTCGGTCACCGGTGACAAGGCCAGCATCACGGCCAATACGGGTGATATCTGGAACAACAACGACTCGATGGTCTTCGCCTATCAGCAATTCACGGGCAACTTCGACTATAAAGTTCGCCTTGAGTCGCTTGACAAAGCGGCGGATTGGTCGAAGGCGGGCTGGATGGTCCGCACGGACGTCAACAGCGACGGCAAGAGCCGCAATGTGAATCTTATTGCGACACCCAGTGGCGGTTTGAACAGCGGCAAGGGTCTTTATGCCTTCCAATGGCGTGATTCCAATGGCGGCGGTTCGAGCAGCACCTCCGGCCGGGATGCCAGCTATCCGAACACATGGATTCGCCTGGCTCGCCTGGGTTCCATCATCTACGGCTTTACCAGCTCGAACGGCGTGGATTGGAGCTTGTATGCGCAACGGGACACCGCTGCAAACGGCGGCGCCTATCCTGACACCGTTTACGTCGGCATCTGCGTCGGCAGCAACAATGGCGGCGGCGGCAACACCAAGGCGGTCCTCAGCGGCTTCGGCCCTGTGATTCCCGCTCCGTTCGACTTCACGACGAAATTGAGCGACGTCACCACCGTGGAAAACCTGGCAACCACGTTTACCGTGGCGGTTTCCGGCCCTGGCCCCTACCTCTATAAGTGGTATCAAAACGGGACCAATCTCGTGGCGACCACCACAACGCCCAGCTACACGACTCCGTCGCTGGCAACCACAGACAGTGGCAGCACGTATCGCGTGGATGTGATCACTCCTTATGCGACGATTGTGGGCCAGACTGTGACCCTCACGGTGAACAAAGACACCACTCCTCCGGCGATCGTTTCTGTCGGTTCGCTCTACGCCAGCCGCGACCTGTTCATCAAGTTCAGCAAGCCGCTCAACTCGGGAACAGCAACCGCCTCCGGCAATTACACCATCACCGGTGGCCGTGGCACGATCACGAACATGGCTTACAGTGCCGAAAGCAGCATCGTTCGCATCACGTTCTCGTTGCCCATCGTGGAGGCGCGCATCGTCAAAGCGCCCAAGGTAGCGGACCTGGCTGGAAATCTCTGCACCAACTCAGTCACAAGCACCAACATCCGCATGAAAGATACGGATATTGGCACCGTGGGATCCGATTCCAAGACGGGCTTGCCGATCTTCACGGATCCTATTCAGCCCGGTTTGAGCTGGGGGTATTCGGATAAGGACTTCGAAATGGTGGCCGGAGGCAGCGACATTTGGAACAATGCCGATGGTTTCCACTTCACCTATCAGGAGTTGACGGGTGACTTCGATGTCCGCGTTCGCGTCGAGAGCCTCCGTTACGTCACGGACAACTGGACCAAGGCTGGCTTGATGGTGCGCGAAAGCACCAACGGCGGCAGCCGGAATCTGAGTGCGGTTGTCGGTCCCACAGCGGGCGTCAATCAATGGGAGCAAAACTATCGTGCCGACACCAATGGTGGCACGACGGGTTGGGGTAACACGGCCAATCCTGTGACCTATCCCAATGCCTGGATTCGGTTGATCCGCATGGGCGACCAATTCACAGTCTTGCGCTCCGTCAATGGCACCGAATGGGAACAACGCGGCAACCTGACCATGGTGTTCACCAACAAGGTCCTCGTGGGTATGGCGGCCTCGGCCCATAATAATTCTGTGGGAACCACCACAGTGGCTAAATTCCACGACTATCAACTGGCCACGAATGTGGTTTACACCTATCCGACGATCGCGGCGGTGTCGGGTGGCGCTGATCTGGACACGGCCTACGTGACCTTCAGCGAGCCGATGCTGGCTTCCAGCGCGACTGTTGCCGGGAACTACGTGTTCGATCATGGTCTGACGGTTTCGAGCGCGACCATCGATTCCACACGCACAATGGTGACGTTGAAGACGAGCAAGCAGACGTCCGGCGAGGTTTACACCCTGTCCGTCAAAAACGTCCAATCCAGCGCTGGTTTGATGGTGCCTGCCAGCAGCATCAAGGCGTTCTCCGCCTGGACCTTCAGCAAGGCGCTTGTCAAACGTGAAGTTTGGAATGGCATTGGCAGTCCTTTGAGCAACCTCAAGGGCAGCGCCAAGTATCCGAATAGTCCGGACTCCGTCAGCTACGCGAACACTCTGGAAGTAGCCAACACAGGTGTGGAAAACTACAGCCAGCGCCTCACGGGCTTCATTGTTCCGGCGCAATCGGGCAACTACACGTTCTACATCGCCAGCTCCGGCCAGAGCGAGCTCTACCTGAGCAGCAACGATCAAGCCTCGGGCAAGGCGCTTGTCGCCAAAGTGACGACCTCGACCGGTTTCCGCGAATACGGCAAGAATGCCGAGCAGAAATCAGCCACAGTCGCCCTTGAAGCCGGCAAGTCCTACTACGTCGAAGTCCTTTCGGCGCAGGGCACGGGTGCTGACTACGTGAGCGTGACCTGGACAGCTCCAGGCGTGACGACCACTCCGGGCAACGGAGCGGCTCCGATCTCCGGCGCTTATGTGGGCTACTATGCCACTCCGGACGCCACATTGTTCGTGACCAACCAGCCGGTGAACGTCACTGTGGTTGCGGGTTGGAAAGCCACCTTCAGTGTCGCTGTTTACGCCTCCTCGACCAATGTTTACTATCAGTGGCAGGAGCAGCTGGCCGGTTCGAGCCAATGGACCGACTTCGCGGGTGCCAATGGTTCCACGTTGACCATTCAAGCGCCGCAGTCCATCGAGAACGGCGCCCTGATTCGCGCGCTGGTCTTCATTCCTGGCGCCTCGGCGATCAGCTCCTCGGCGACGCTTACCGTCACTCCGAACACGGAGCCTCCCGTGGTGGTTTCCATCACCAGCGTCATGAACTCGACGAACCTGATCGTCAAGTTCAACGAGCCGGTGGATCCGACGACTGCCACAAACGCGGATAACTACATCGTCTATACGGTGGCGGGAATTCCGGTTTACTCAACCACACTCCAACCTGATGGCATGACGGTGGTCATCGCCATGACCGCCCCGCTCAATAACCGGGTGGTGGTATGGATTGAGAAGATCAAGGATACCGTGGGCAATACGATGGCCGGTGCATTCTTCACCAGCCAGATCACGAGCCTGACCATTGCGCGTGACGGTGGAAACATCGTCGTCGCCTGGCCGGTCACCGACCAGAAGCTCGTGCTCGAGTCCGGCAGCATCAATGGCAACTGGACCCCGGTTCAGCAGCCTGTGACGGTGGATGGCGACATGAATAAGGTCCTCGTCCCGTTGGACACGGAAAACAAGTTGTTCCGATTGAACCAATAGTCTGCGGCTGAAATTCAGCAGATTCTAACGCAAAGAGGCCGGAGTTCGCTCCGGCCTCTTTTTTGTATTATTTCGATGCCAATTTTGAGCATTCTTGGTAAGTTGCGGGAACAATGCCCACAAATCGAATTTCGGTCACCTTGAGCGCGCACGAAATCAATGAGCTGAATGACAAGCTCTCCGAAATGCGCCATGCGGTGAATAATTATCTTGGCCTGATAACATCGGCTTCAGAGTTGCTTTCCCAAAAGCCGGAGGCCCTTCCACGCGTTTTGACCCATTTTTTCGACCAGCCTCAGAAAATTGTCGCAGTCATTAAGCAGTTTTCCGATGAATTCGAGAAGACGATGCACATCGAACGCTGAAATTACCAGGTGCGCACTGCTTCCGGCGGCTGCAGGCTTGGCCGCAGGACAAACTAAACTCGTATTGTTATTCAAGATGCTCATCAGAATTCGTTTACTGAGTTTGGTCCGCAACTTCGCCCCCGCTTTTTCATTGGTTCTGACGTCACTGGTCCTCTCTGCGTCTCCGGACTACGCCATCGTCGTTTCCGCAAAAACAGCGGCTGACACCGCTTGGCGACAGGTTGTGGATGCTCTGGCCTCACGACACACGGCGGGCATCATCGTTTTTACCAACTCCGTGAACGAATCGCTGCCCGCGCTCAAAATCCAGTTCCCGCGCCATGCCTGTTTTGTCGCGCAACCTGCGGAGACCACGCGTGAGTTCGTGGAGCAGGTTCACCGGTTGACACGCCGGTTGGACGACGATCCCTACACGGATTGTTTCTGGGGTATTCTCACCGGTTACGATGCTGCGAATGCGCTTGAAATCGCGCGACAAAACCAAACCCTGACCCTCCGCAAAGTTGCAAGCGGCACCGTGTTGGCCATGGACATGATTGAGGAAGGCGTTACGTACAGCGAACTGGAAAAAGGCAAGTCCGTCCGAAAATCAAAAAGCGGCGCCGTCCAGGAAGTTAAATCCCCGGACGACAGCACCGAATCGCTCGTAAATGCCCTGAACGACGAACAACCGGATTTGTTTGTGACCTCCGGCCACGCCACCGAGCATGACTGGATGATTGGATTCAGCTACCGCAACGGATTCTTCAAGCACGCCAGCGGAAAGCTCTTCGGCGAGGACACGCAAAAGCGGATACTACCCATCCATTCGCCCAATCCGAAAATTTACATGCCCATCGGCAATTGTCTCATGGGACATATTGACCGTCCCGACTGCATGGCCACGGCCTGGATGAACAGCGCCGGGGTTCGTCAGATGATCGGTTATACGGTCACGACATGGTATGGTTACGCAGGCTGGGGCGTGTTGGACTATTTTGTCGAGCAACCGGGCCGTTACACCTTCAACGAGGCCTTCCTGGCCAATCAAATCGCGCTGGAAAACCGGCTTGATACGTATTTTCCCGAGTTGCTCAAACAGGAGACGGGCGTTGTGGAGCGCAACTCCGAAAAAGCCGTTCCCAGCGACGCGGCAAAAGCGGCGGGACTCACGAAGCAGGATGGTCTCGGGTTGCTCTATGATCGGGACACGCTGGCGTTTTACGGAGATCCCGCGTGGCAGGCGCGCATGGCTGACCGACCCAAGGCATTCGATCAGACGCTCACGGTCAATGATGGCACGTTCACCTTGGATATAATGCCCAGGCGCGGCGCGGAGAGCTTCAAGCCCGTCAATCTGAACGGCTCTCAGCGCGGTGGCCGGCCCTTTCTCGCCTATTTGCCGTATCGGGTGCGCGACGTGAAGATCATTGCGGGCAACGATATGAACCCCGTCGTGACGGACAATTTCATTCTCGTACCCAATCCTGTCGATTGCGATCCGGCGAAAACATACCGCGTCGCCTTCACCGCCAGCCGGTTGCAGTAAGCTTCCGCCCGGGGTCGCACAGGTTTTCTGACACCTTTCAGGGAGTGTGCTGGAGAACCAGCGCCGCCTGTCGGGTCCATTCCAGGATCCGGTCCGGCATCAAACCAACATAGAACATTCCGGCGATGCTGGTGTAGAGCGCGTAGCGGACAGCGGGGCTTAAGGTGATGGTTTGGGCTTCTTCGCGTGGAACACTCCAATACATGGCTTTGACCACGCGCAGGTAATAGTAAAAGGAGATCAGAATGCCGACGAGCGCCGTGATCAATAATCCCATCCACATGGGGTTGACCAATGCCGCCGCAACCACAGCCTTGAGAATGAGAAATTTACCGAAGAATCCCGCCATTGGAGGAATCC
The DNA here is from genome assembly GCA_963664225.1 of Verrucomicrobiia bacterium. Lineage (GTDB taxonomy): Bacteria > Verrucomicrobiota > Verrucomicrobiia > Limisphaerales > UBA1319. The sequence goes on along the minus strand of OY760937.1, from coordinate 2,448,959 downwards.
CGGCCAGCGAAATCATGGCCAGAGCCAGGGCTGCCGCCAGCAGAGGGGAACGACGGTGCAACCCCGAAAAACTGCTGATATCGGCCGTGTCGATCTGGCTCATAACCACACAGATGACCGTGAATGCCGCCATCAGAGTAAATAAATAGCCCGCCAGATAGTAAAGAACGGCAGATGTGCCCGCCACGCTCATCGCGGCCACGCCCAGCAAAAGATAACCGGCGTTGGCAATGCTCGAATAGCCCAGCAGGCGCTTGAGGTTGCGCTGTGGAATGGCGCAGAGGTTTCCGTATAAAATGGTGGCGCCCGAGGCGACGATGATCAGCGGTTGCCAATGGAGCAGAACACCGGGCGCCGCTTGAAACAGGACGCGCAGGAGCAGGACGACACCCGCCGCCTTGGAGCCGACGGCCAGAAAAGCCGTGGTGGGCGTGGGCGCGCCTTGATAAACATCCGGGGCCCAGAATTGAAAGGGAACGGCTGCGATTTTGAAGGCCAGGCCGATCATGAGCAAGGCCAGGCCCAGCTGGAACAATGGGTTCTGGTCCGGCGCCTGCGAATAAGCGGCCGTTTGTTCAAAGGATAGCGAACCGGATGCGCCGAAGATCAGCGCAATTCCGAACACCATGAAAGCCGACGCCAACGCACCCAGGATCAGGTATTTGACCCCTGCCTCCAATGAATCCACCCGCTCCCGTTGGAAGCTGACCAGGACGTAGAAAGTGACCGTGATGAGTTCGATCGACACGAACAGCATCGTGAAATCGTTCGAAGAGGCGGCCCACATCATTCCCGCCAGCGCGAAGAGAACCAGCGCGGAATACTCAACGGAGGCGCGTGCGGTGTCGCGCGCGTCCTGCATGCCCATGACCAGCACGGCCAGGGCCGCGAGCAGGAAGATTTTTTTGAAAAAGAGCGCCAGCGCGTCCACCACATACATACGGCCAAAAGCGAACTGGGGTGCTGCGGATGGGATTGCGAACACCGCCACAGTCACCAGGCCCAGCAAAGCCACTCCGGCGTAGTTCAGCAGGTGCTTGTGCTGCGGGGCCGTCCACAAGTCCAACAGGATCAACACCAGGCCGATGCCAACAACTGCCCATTCCGGAGTGGTCAAAAGAAAATTCATGGTGGCGGTTCAGCGGTGTGCAATTTGAGATTCTGGCAGGGTGATGTCCGCAGCCAAACCGGTGGTTTTAAGGGGCGTTGATGCTGCAACAATTTCCGCGGCAACGGGTTTTATCTTATCAGTCAGGAGTCGCGGGAAAAAGCCAAACACGAGCAACAGGGCAATCAGGAGGGCAAAAGGCAGCCTCCGCCAGGGATTGGAGGCGTCGGCAATGCGTTCCCACTCGATGGCCAGCGGCCCATGCAACACGTTGCGAATCGTCCGCAGCATATACACTCCACCAATCACCAGGGCACCCCAGACGGCCAGCACGGTGATCCATTTAAAGACCGACCACGCCCCGAAAAAGACCATCATTTCCCCTACGAAATTTGGGAATCCCGGCACTCCGCAACCCGCCAGCATCGCCATCATCAAAAGCGCGCCGATGAATGGCAGGCGCCTCAGCAATCCGCCCAGGCGCTCGATCTCAAGCGTTCCCGTCTGCTGATAAATGTAACCGCTCAATGCAAAAGTCAGCGCTGCCAAAAAACCATGCGCCACCATGACCATGACCGCGCCGGTGACGCCGATCAGATTCAGCGAAGCCAGACCCAGGAAAATGAAGCCCATGTGCGCCACACTGGCATTGCCGATCACCAGGTTCAGATCTTTTTGGCGCATGGCGGTGAAGCCGCAATAAAGGATGTTTCCCAGACAGAGCCAGGCGAGAATGCCCACCCAAGAGTTCGCGCCATCGGGCATCAGCGGAATGGCGATCCGGAGCAGGCCGTACAGCCCGAACTTCTTCAACACCCCGGCATGGAGCATGGCGGTGGCGGTCGGGGCGCTGGCATAGCCCAGCGGCGCCCAACTGTGGAACGGCCATAGCGAGACCAGTATGCCAAAGCCAAACAGGAGCACCGGGAAAATGAGATTCTGTGCCGCCACGCTCATGGGTTGCTGGCGCAGGTGGTTTGTGATTTCGACCAGATCGAACGAATTAGCCCCGGCCTTCAGATAAAGGGCGATCAGCCCCAGCAATACCAGCAGCGCGCCCAAGCTTAGATAAATGGTGATCTGGTAGGCGGCGTAGTTTTTTCGCTCCCCCCGGCCCCAGACGCCAATCATAATGAAAGTCGGAATCAGCGCCAATTCATGGAAGAAATAGAGGAAGAACAGGTCCAGCGAGGCAAAGGCGCCCAGGATTCCGCCCAGCATCACCAGCAGCAGAATGTAAAACTCCTTGTCCCGTGTCTTGATTTCCCAGGAGACACACGCCGCCGCAAATCCCACCACCGCGCCCATGAACAGCAGGCCGATGTTCACGCCGTCCACTCCCACGTGATACTGAATGCCCAGTGCGGTGGACCATGGGATGAGGCTCTCGAATTGCCAGCCTGGAGCGCCTGTTTTAAAGGAAAAGAACAGAACGAAAGCCGTCAGCATCGTGAACAACGTGCTGACGATCGCCAGGCCGCGTATCAAAAACCGCAGACTGCCCGGCACGCATAAGATCGCCAGCGCCCCCAAAAATGGGAACAATATCAATAAGTTTAATAACGACATGAAACGTGGCAAATCGGCATCAAAACCCGCGGCGCCCCGTTCCCCTGATCCGCCCATCTTAAAGGATTTTCCGATGGACCGGAATGACCCTCAGATACGGTATTCCCCACTTTGCCGCACATGCGTGCGTTGCGCTTCCGATTTCGGGGGAATCAACGGCACCCCAAGCCTGTAGGCTCGTTCGCTGAATATCTCTTTACCATGAAAGAGGGCTGCAATCAATTTATTTAGAGGCCCGGCTGCCGCACGAGCGACCGGGCTGAACCAGGAATTCAGCTTTAAACGACCGCTGGGATTACTTTTTGAAAAGGCTGCCGATGCCTTTGGTGACCTTTTCGACGCCGCCGGTGGCCCCTTCTCCCAGGGATTTGGCGGCATCCGTGGCCACACCGCCTATGTTGGACACGGCTTTGGTGGCACTGGACAGCGCTCCATCAATGATGCTCTTCATCACCGTTTGGGCCAGTTCAGCCGGCGTGATGCCGTCGGAATTCTTGCCCAGGTCCGTGAGGTGAATCTCAGGCAGCGGCACCGTCACGGATTTTCCGCCCAGGAGACCCAGGCTGACGTTGACCTTGCCTCCGGTGATGAGCAGGTCATTGACCTGGATCTTCTGGGCCGGTTTTTGAGCGCCCGTTTGCGAGGTGTTCGTCGTGGCGCTGCCGGAGAAGGATTGGACGTTTTCCAGGATTTTGGTCAGGTTGTTGTCTTTCATCCCTCCTTCGATCGTGATGTCCGGCGCGTTAATGGACACGGATTCCACCACGATTTTGTTCGACATCAGGGAGCCGGGTTTGACGCGCACCGTGGCCTCACCCACCTGGATGGCGGAGGCGGTTTTGTAACCGGCGGGATTGCCCACGAACAGGCCCTTGACCGTGCCTTTGCCCGAAAAGACCGATAGCGAGACACCGTCCAGCCGCACTTCCGTTTTTGTGATGGCGGGCCCCGCGGTTTCCACGCCCTTCTTAATGATTGAGTCCAGGAACATTCCCACGACTATAAACCCTGCCACGATCAAAACAACGGCAACGATAAGAATTCGAACGATGATTTTTTTCATAATCCCTCTATTTCAACTTGGGCCATTATATCCGAATACCATATAATTGCAAAACAAACCATGTTTGCGGAAGGTGTTCATCGCCAGCACAAATGGCGGGTGTCACTCCGTGCTTGTTTTGCGGCCTTGACGCCTTGGAAGCGCAGCCGTTAATTTGCGCTCCAGAATAATTATGAGCACCGGAGAACCACGCAGCGAAGCAAACCAAAGTGCCTGTCCGAGATTTCAATCCATCTGGAATCCGACGCTGATTGGCTTGCTGAGAACCGGCCTGGTGCTTCTTCTGATGGTGTTGGCGGGCGCCATAACCTGCGCCGGGCAGCGGACGAATGCCACACCTTTGTTCGCGGAGACCCAGTTTCAAAAAGGTTTTCTACTCAGTTATCCCGACTCCTCAAAGGGCCGGTCCGTGGAGGGCGTGCTTGATTTCGGTGATACGAACAACGTGCCGGTCTGGAGATTATGCCAGTGGGCCACCAAACATAGTCTGGCCTCGGCCCCATGCCGGCGGAGTGACGGCATATTCACGTATGAAAATGAGGCGAAACGTGTCGTGGCTGGCAGTTTGGATTCTCAAAACAAAGAGTTGCATGGGCTGACTTTGGAGATACGAGGCAGCGCCGAGTACGGCACACGGGCGCGTAAAGCCGGGGAGCCCTGGCCGCATCTTTTGGTGGAGCAGGACGCCGTTCAAGTGTGCGCTTTGGATGCCTTGGACGCCATCCGCTTCCGGGTGCGCGCCCGGTTGCTCCACTGCAAGTCCGGCATGGCGACCAATGAATTCGATCCGGGCTTGCACGCGGCCCAGTTTCAGATGTTTTTCATCGTCAAAAACATCAGGCCCGGGTCTGCCGATCAGGGCAACTATTACTGGTTTGGCGTTCCGTTCTTCGACAGCAGACATGACGTTCCGCCCGCCTTTATGGCGACCGACGGGGGCAAGAAGGATGCGACCGGCAAGTTCATTTATACCCTCGGAGGAGGGACGCTTGGGGAAGCCCCCCTGAAATCGGGTCAGTGGGTCGCCCTGGATGCGGACCTGTTGCCGCACATCCTGAAGGGGTTGCGAGAGGCGGAGAGCAGGGGTTACTTCAAAAACTCGAACCCGCATGACTACGCCGTGGTCAACATGAACATGGGCTGGGAGATTCCCGGCACCTTTGACGCCGCAGTGCAGGTCCAGGATTTGGAGATCTCCGCAGTGTTGAAGGAGAGTTCCACCACCAACCGCTGACAGTTCCCGCCGCGTCTATTGCAGGGGTGGCGTGGCACACGCAAACGCCAACGTGTTTCGAATGCGCAAAGGCTGGCGACATGCAAAAAATAGTCGCATCTTCAGGCCCAACGGTTAGCATTCAGTCATGCCGTCATTCGATATCGTCAGCCTGGTTAACTCGATGGAAGTCGAGAACGCAGTGAACATGGCCAAAAAGGAATTGGCCAACCGTTTTGATTTCAAAGGGAGCAAAGCGGAAATCACGCTCGAGAAAAACGAGATCAAACTCACCGCCGAGGACAAGTTCAAGCTGACCGCGCTGTGCGAGATCGTCATCGGCAAGATCGCCAAGCGCAACATCAACCTCAAGAGCGTGGAACGCTGCGATCCGGACATCTCGCCTCTGGGGCACACGCGGCAGTTGATCAAGATCAAGCAGGGTCTCGAGACCGATATCGCCAAGCAGGTCACCACGTTTATCCGCGACTCGAAAATCAAGGTGACCACGCAAATTCAGGATCAAAAGATCCGGGTGACTGGTAAAAACCGGGACGATCTTCAGGCCGTGATCGGCGCGGTGCAGGCTAAAGATTTTCCAGCGCCGCTCCAGTTTATAAACTTCCGCGATTAGGACTTAAAAGCGTGGCGCAAGACCTCGATAATGGGCCGCCCGCACCGTGGCCCAATACTCGCTGTCCTTGTTTTTGCGCCTTCGAATCCGCCTTTTTCCAGACTGAACAATTCAAATGAAAACCATCCATCACGCCCTGGTCATGGCATGCATGGCCCTTTGCGCACACTCTGTTGCAGCCGCGGAGATTCGCGCCCGTTCCGCGCCTCCCGGCGAGACTCTTTCGACGAATTTTACCGTGACCGTTGGCGCGGTGAACGTGCCTGTGTATGTCGCCAAGGTTGCTTCGGGCGATCCTGTCCTGCGGTTCAAGTCTGTGGATGAGGTGGCCACTTCCGGGACCTATTTTGAAAAGGCGGCGTTTGCCTCGTTTGATTTTAACGGCACTGCTGAGGTTACCATTGTCTGCCCCGAAACTATCAAGAGCGCCAGACTGTTGCCATCGAGCTACGGCATTGTTCCCGTGGTTTCGGGCAATAAAGTGACCTTCAGTTTATCCGCGCCCCGTCAATTGACTCTGGAGATCAATGGAGACTGGGTGCATTCCCTTCATTTGTTTGCAAATGTCCCGGAAACCGATGTCCCCAAATCTGGCGATCCCAATGTGATTTTCTTTGGACCTGGAATGCATGAAATAGACGAATTGCGGGTGGCCTCTGGCAAGACCGTTTACATTGCAGACGGCGCAATCGTCAGGGGAAAAAACTCCGGCCGACGCGGGCCGGTGGTTGCGCTGGAAGGAGACAATATCACGTTGCGCGGCCGGGGGATTCTTGATGGCAGCCTTTGCCCCATTCATACGCAGAACCTGCTCTACGTTCACGGCACCAACATCGTCGTCGAGGGCATCGTCCTGCGTGATTCCAGCTCATGGACCGTGCCTGTGCGGAGGTCCCAAAATGTTAAGTTCACAAACGTCAAACTCTTCGGACATCGCGCGAATTCGGACGGGATCGACATTTGCAACAGCCGCGACGTGGCGGTCTCTGACAGCTTTTTGCGCACGCTCGACGATCTCGTTGTGGTCAAAACGGACAAGGGCCAGGGCTCCGCTGAGAACATCACGGTCAAGAATTGCGTCCTGTGGAATGAGATTGCGCACGCCTTGAGCATCGGGGCCGAACTGCGCGAGCCTGTCAGCAATGTTCGTTTCTCCGATTGCGATGTCATTCACGACAAAGGGCGTGAATGGACCTTGCGCGTGTTTCAATGCGACTCGGCGCTAATCAGCAACATCACTTTCGAGAACATTCGCATTGAGGAAACCCGAAACCTCATTTCGCTTTGGATCGGCAGTTACGTTTGGACCCGCGACCCCGAACGGGGGCATATCAAAGGCGTGGTTTTCAAAGACATCCAGGCGACTGGCGCCCAGCCGAAGATCGAGCTGAAGGGATTTGACGCCCAGCACCTGGTTGAAGAGGCGAAATTTGAAAACGTCACCGTCAACGGCAAACTGATTGAAGCAAACGACGTGAAGCAAAACGAGTTTGTGCGGAATGTGACCGTGAGCGCCGTGAAGTAAGAACGCGCGAACCTCGGACTTTGTGGCAACCGGGATAAACTTTTCAAGCGCCCCGGATCGGTTATGATCCGCCCATGAAATTCGCAACCCCGGCTGCAAGTCTTGTTACATGGGCCTGTTTATGGGCCTCGCTCTGCGCCCTCCAGGCGGCGGAAATCGCCGCTCCTGCATTGAAGCAATGGACGCTGAAAGGCCCCCTGACCAATCTGGCCGTTCGTCAAAATGTCATGATGCCGCTCTCCGATCAGACCAACCGCGCCGGTTGGGTGAAATTCGAGCCCATGTGGGACGAATTCAAGGGGACGAGCCTCGACACGAACAAATGGGTGGTCGGACTGGAATGGTGGCAGGGACGCCAACCGGCCTGGTTCAATCCAACCAATGTCACCGTGCAGGATGGCCGCTTAAACTTAACGATGCGGCGCGAGAAGGTTCCCGCCGAATACGAAAAACGCGGTTACACCAATTACAGTTCGGCCGCCCTCCACAGCCGCGTGCAATCAAGCTATGGCTATTATGAGATCAGGGCCCGGCCAATGAATTCCGCCGGGTCCAGCTCATTCTGGTTCCAGGTGGAGCCCACGCCCGGCTGGGCCACTGAAATCGATGTGTTTGAGCTCTCCGGCAAGGGCAGGGACCAGCAGCACCGCTACAACATGACGACGCACGTCTTTAAGACTCCCACGGTCGCGGGTCATTGGCAGGCGCACGGCGAATGGGAGGCTCCTTTCCGTTTTGCGGACGATTTTCATGTGTTTGGCCTGGAATGGCGCAAGGACGAACTGCGCTGGTACATCGATGGCGTGCTGGTCCGCACTCAGGAGAACTCCCATTGGCACAATCCGCTGTTCCTTATTTTCGACAGCGAAACGATGCCTGAGTGGTTTGGGATGCCGCAGGATTCAGATCTGCCTTCGACGTTCAGCATCGATTACGTGCGCGCCTGGAAGCTTCCCCAATAATTAAAAAGTGCGGCCGGAAAATGCCCGGAATCGTCCCGGCAAAATATGATCGACGTCACCCATATAACGGCAAATCCAATCGTTTGGGCCTCCCAATCGATTCGGCCCGTAATTCCCCAGGTATCCATAGCCATCACCTCCAGCCTGCTGGCGGTGTTTGGCGGTGCGATCAATGGCTGGTTTAAGCTGGCGATTAAAAAGTGTCATTTCATCATCAGGGTATTCGCATTCGTGATGCTGGTTGCCTTTGGATATGGGGCATTGAATCTGGTGCTCGCCCACCTGCTATCGCAGATGCTGATCACAACCGACGATTTATGGCTTTCGCCAATAATTCTTGTGGTGTTCATCGGCATAGGCCTTTTGGCGGAAGAGCAGCGGCAGATTTAGCGGTTTCGTGTGCGACTCTCCCCAGGGCGCAACCAATTGGAGAAAACCGTTTCGTTGAAAAAGAAGCTTTTCTCCACGGCATGGAGACCTAGACTCGCCGTACACATGAAGGCCGACCAAATCAAATGCCGCGTTTCCGCGCGCAGTTTCATAAAAGCAAATTTCCATCATGCTATGAAGGGCGTGACTATTCACCGAATTTTGATGTGCCTCACATGCGCCGTGTTGTTGGCGCCGTTTTCGGTCGCCGCCAGCGCGCCTGTTCGAGTTTCAGAGGAGGATGTGGTTCTGCCCACCTACGGGGCGGGGGAGCCTGAGCGCAATCCGATGTTTTATTTCGGGCGGCAATCCCAGGGGGCGGCGGGGCGCATTTATCCATACCCGCTCTACGATACGCTGACCGGCAAGAAGGCCGACAAGATCTACAAAATGGTCTATCTGGAGAACGAGTATGTGAAGATTGGCATCCTGCCCGAGATTGGCGGGCGCATTTTCTCCGGCGTGGACAAGTCGAATAATTACGATTTCTTCTACCGCCAGCACGTCATCAAACCCGCCCTGATTGGCCTGATCGGCGCCTGGATTTCAGGTGGAGTGGAATGGAACATTCCGCATCACCACCGGGCCAGTACTTTCATTCCCGTCCAATACCGCATCGAAAACAACAAGGACGGTTCGAAAACAGTGTGGGTGGGCGAACTGGAGGTGCGCGATCGCATGCGCTGGGCTGTGGGCTATACTCTGCGTCCCGGGAAATCCTATCTCGAAGCCTCGATCCGCATTGTGAATCGCACACCGACACTGCAATCCATGCTCTGCTTTGCCAATGTGGCGGTCAGTGTGAATGAAAACTACCAGGTCATTTTTCCACCCGGCACCCAGCATGTGACGCACCATCACAAACGCGACTTCACGACATGGCCCATCGCCAGCACCAGGTATGGCGGATACGACTTCAGCAAAGGCGTGGATGTGAGCTGGTTTACCAATCACCTGGCGGCCAATTCGATGTTCGCCTGGAATTACGAAGACGACTTTTTCGCCGGTTACGATCATGGCCGGAATGCGGGCCTGATGAGTGTTGCCGATCACCATATCGTTCCCGGGAAAAAGCTCTGGACCTGGGGCAATGGTCCCCGGGGACGCATGTGGGATAAAATACTCACCGACGAGGATGGACCTTACATCGAATTGATGGTGGGCGGTTATTCGGACAACCAGCCGGATTACAGTTGGCTGGAGCCTTACGAGGTGAAGTCGTTTGAGATGTATTGGTATCCCTTCCGCGACATCGGTGGCGTGAAGAAGGCCAACCTCGATGCTGCCGTGAATCTCGATGTGGCAAATGATGGAACCGCCAGGGTGGGTTTCTCAACCACTGCGGCTTACAAGGATGCTGAAGTCCTCGTCACGGCCGGGGACAAAACGCTGCTGCGTGAAAAGACGGCCATCAACCCCGGCACGGCTTATTTAAAGAAGCTCACCATTCCTGCGGGCGTGGATGAACACGATGTGCGCGCGTCCCTGTCCGTCGATGGCCGGGAACTGGTGTCTTATAGTCCCATTCGGTTAAAGCCTGAGCCCATGCCAAAACCGGTCGAAAATCCCGCCGCTCCGGATAAGATCAAGACCAACGAGGAACTCTATCTGGCCGGCCTGCGACTCCAGCAATTCCACAATGCCACCGAGAAACCCGACCTCTATTGGGAAGAGGCGTTGCGCCGCGATCCAGGCGATGCTCAAGTGAATGCGGCCATGGGCATTTTGCTGATCAAGCGGATGCGTTTTGAGGAGGCTGAGAAACATCTCCGCAAGGCGCTGGAACGTCTCACGTTTGAATACACGATGCCGAAGAACGCCGAACCATACTACTATCTTGGCGTGGCGCTCAAGGCCCAGGGGAAAATGGATGAAGCCTTTGATGCATTCTACAAGGCCACCTGGAGCGCTCCGTGGCGGTCCGGTGGATACTACTCTTTGGCCGAAATCGCCTGCGCCCGCAACCAGTCGGCGGACGCGCTGAAGTATCTGGACCGTTCACTCGATGCAAACGCTCAGAACATTCGCGCGTTAAATCTCAAGGCTGCCCTCTTGCGTCAGTCGGGACGCAACCAGGAGGCTCTCGTCATTCTGAATTCAGCCGCGCACCAGGCTGACCCGCTGGATGTTCGCGCCATGGCCGAGAAATGGCTGGCATCGCAAACGGTGCTCTCGGCCAAAACCATGGTCTTCACCATGAGCGCCCATCCTTCAACGGCCGCGGAAACCGCCGCTGAATATTTTGATGCCGGTTTATGGAAGGATGGTGCCGCCGTTCTGGAACAGCTCATCAAGGCCGCGCCGGATCGCAATGGAATATCCCCCATGGTTTATTACTATCTGGCTTATTTCGCCGAAAAAATGGGTCAAACCGAACAAGCCTCTGAATACGGCCGTCTGGCCGTGCAAATGTCCCCTGACTACGTTTTCCCGTTTCAATCCGAGGCCATCGAGGTGCTTGGGCGGGCGATGAAGCGCAATCCAAGCGATGCCCGCGCCCCGCATTTTCTGGGCAATCTGCTCTTTGACAACCAGCCTGCGGAGGCGGTCGGTTTGTGGGAGAAATCGGCCGCGCTCGATCCGTCGTTTCCCATTGCTCATCGCAATCTGGCCATCGCCTATTCTCATCAGCCCGATGGGAACGATTTGATCAAGGCCATCGATTGCATGGAAAAGGCGGTGGCGCTTCCAAACAAATATCCGATCCATTTTTGTGAGCTGGATGAGCTTTATGAAGCGGCGGGCATTTCGCCCGAAAAGCGCATGGCGATGCTCGATAAAAACCTGAGCATTGTTGTCGGGCGCGACGATGCCCTCTCCAGAGCCATTTCCTTGAAAGTGTTCATGGGGCAATACGACGAAGCCATCCGGCTGATGACCGGCCGCCATTTCAATGTCTGGGAAGGTGGAACGCTTAACGTGGCTTCGGATTGGTCCAACGCGCATTTGCTGCGCGGACGCCAGCACCTCGCAGCCAGTGAAGACAAGGAGGCGCTTGCTGATTTTCAGGCCGCAAACTCCATTCCCGACAATTTGCCCAACGATAATGGCGACGGCTCAGGCCGCCTGGCCGAAACGGCTTATTGGATTGGGATGACCCGCGAGGCCATGGGAGAAAAAGATCAGGCCCGGCAATCCTGGAAGGTGTCGGCCGACTGCGAATCCCCCCGGGGCGGTCGGGGATTGGTTTCTGAGCGCGGTGTCCAAAGCTACTACTCTGCAATGTCAATGAAGAGACTCGGCGGTCAGGATGAAAAGGCGCAGGCGGGTTTCCAAAGTCTGGTTAAATCTGCGGAAGAGGCCTTGCAGCAATCGGCCGCGATCGATCCCTCGGCAGCCTTTAATGTCCAGCAATCCCAGCGCTCCAGACTGGCGATGACTCATTACATTGCCGGACTGGGTCATCTTGGCTTAGGCGAAAAAGAGAAGGCCAGAGAGGCATTTGAGAAAGCGAGCCAGATCAGCCCGGATCATCTGGGCGCAAAAACGAAACTGATGGAACTGAAATAAGGCGGACGAATTGTTGAGAGGGGATGGCGCGGGGAGTCTTGGTTCTGAACCCGCCCATCATCGCAATTTGCGGCGGACCCTCAGCCCCCGGCAAACACCGGTCGGAAGCCAGCCTCGATCAATATGCGCGCGACTTCCTCCCGCTTGTCGCCTTGGATTTCAATCTGGCCGTCCTTCACGGTGCCGCCGGTGCCGCAGGTCTTCTGCATTTGTTTGGCCAGTTTCTCTTTTTCGGGCAGACCAATGCCCACGAAATGGGTCACCACGGTCACGGTCTTTCCTCCGCGGCCCGCCTTCTGTCGTATGATGTCCACCCGTCCGCGATTCTTCGTCGGCGCCTTTGTTGAGGAGTCCTGAGGACCCGGTGGCAACCCGGCACTGTTCAACGCCGCAAATGGATTGTGTCCAAATTCCTGCGGGCCATCACTGGCATTTTCATGACCGACCATGAATTCCTTTTGCCAGAAATGCGCCCGCTGAGCCAGTCGAAAACGGCTCCGTTGTTCAGAACCGCGCCATCTTCAAACGGCCGCTGGAACATTGGACGGGCTTATCGCTTGATCAGGCGCAGGAATGTCTGGGTGGCGCCCGTTGGATAGTTAGTCACACTCACAAAGCCGTTGGTTGACATGGTCACGTTCGTCCAGGTCGCCCCGTCGGTGCCGGGCAGATCCTGCCATTTGCCACCGGACAGATCGGCGGCGGTTTGAAGGTGTACGCCCGGGCGGCCCAGCCAGGAGACGGGCACGCTGTTGGTGACGACGGCGCCAATGGCCAGTGGACCAAAAGACGGTTCCGCGTATGGAGTGCCGAACACATCCAGCGGCAGTGCATAAGTCCCCGCGCGGCGCACGACCCGGTTGTGGTTGCTACCTTGGGCGGCCTCGTTGTCCGTGCCGTTGATGCTGTACTTATAGTTTTGAACGACAGGACTTCCCTTGGGCAGGAGCATCTCGATCGTATAAATCCGGCTGTCGGCGGGATTATTGGTCAACTGAGGCAGCGAGGTGTCCCAGCTCAAAAAACCATTGGGCACGCCATTCAAATAGACCGTATCGCCGACGGACGGGTCAAATGAATGCGAGTCGGTTCCAACTGCATTCGTCATGTTGATGCTAAAGGTCACGACCGTATCCTCCTGCAGAACATCGTTAATGCTGACATTGTTGAAGTAAACGACTGGAAGTGCTTGCGCGGGCGCATTGGTCATCTGGAAGGTGCGATTATTGGCCATGTTTTCCCAGCCGATGGACGAACTGGACCAGAACTTGTATTGTTCCGTGGCGTTGGCGCTGTCCACGATGCTCACGACCGCCCGATAGATGTTCGTGTCGGGCGCGGCGGGGTCGTTGGTGCAGAGGATTTGAGATGTTCCCCAGGAGTTGAAATTGCCGCGAAGCTCAACCGTATGGAGCGCGGGGTCAAAATTCCCGTTTTCGATCTGCACGATCATGTCCACTTGAAAGGTCACTGCATTCGTGATCGCCGTGGAATAGGGGGCGTCGCTAAAGAACACCACAGGCAGGCTTTGCGCTGGCGCGTCCGCGAGATTGAAAAAACGATTGTTGTGGTCGGAAGGATCGACAGCACCTGCGGCCAGATCTTCATACTTGCCGCCGGTGTCGATATAGAACTTGTAATCCATGGTCTGGCCCGGTGAGCCGAGGACCGGGTAGGTGCCCACATAGACATTGGAGGAGACCAGGCCGTTCAGATTGGTCCGCAAGATCGTGGGATCGTTCGTCATCCCATCGTAGGTTCCCCAGCTATTGAATGTCCCCTTTGGATACACCACCGAGGTGCCGGGGGTAAATGCGCCAATGTTGATTTGCTGGGCCATATCAACCTGAAAGGTGAGATCGACGCTGATCGCTGCCGTGGGCACATCGTTGAAATAAACCATTGGAAGGATCAGGCTCGCGCCGCTGGTCGTGGGTAGTGTCGCCAGGCGATTATTGCCTTTGGGAATGCTTTCGTAGGTGCCTGGATCAATGACATACTTGTATTCCATCACCGTACCGTTGGTGGCCGCATCGGCAACGCCGGTCCACAGATATGGATTGGGACCGGCCGGGTTATTGGTCAGGGGGACTCCTGTGGTCCAGCCATTAAACGATCCATGGGCGGAAACCGTTTGAGTGGCCGGGTCGAAGCCGGCAGTGCTCATGTCCACCTGAAAGCTGACCAGCGTGTTGGCAGAGGCCAGAACTGTGGAACAAAATAGAAGGCCCGCACATACTATGACTTTTTCGATGTGATTCTTCATAAGAAAACTTCCTCCAATGCTTGTCCGATAACATTAACCGGCAGCGTGAAAAGTCAAATGACGACTCCCTCTCCAGCAGAGCCTCACAGGGCGGGAGAATGGAGCCGCGCGTTGGGCTCAATCGGTTGCGTGATTCCGCTTTTCCACGGACACCGGATTGGGGAGCGATCAGATTAAGAAGAAAGTGGAGCCAACTGTCGGATTTGAACCGACGACCGATGGTTTACAAAACCATTGCTCTACCACTGAGCTAAGTTGGCATAACCACTTTGTAATAAGCAACTTAAAGCTTATTTAAACTGTCGATTTATTTCGGCCTGTCACCCTGCACACTGTTCCATGGCAGCCAACCAAAGCGATGTGCATCAGTCGCCAGCCAAACTGGTTTTTAACAACGTCGGTGAAAATCTTAACCGACTCAAATCAACAGGTATATATTATGCCTCGCCAAAAAGAGGGGGCAAGCAATTTCGACGAGCGCTTAAAACAACGGGATTGCCGTCGAATCCTCCCTCCCAAATGACGAGATTGCGCTGCGGACGGTCTTGCATTGGAGGCCCATGTGATGTGAAATGACGCCACCGCATGAGCAACACGCAATCAAACAGCACGCCACCGGCGGGGGGAACGCCCGATCCGCAGGCGGGCGCGTCGTATCAACCCTACATCCCGGCGAGCGCGCATCTGCGTGAGTTCTCGGCGTTGCCGGTCATTGTCGGCACGCTGCTGGGCATGGTGTTTGGGGCCTCCTCCCTTTACCTGGTGCTCAAGGTTGGCCTGACCGTCAGCGCCTCGATCCCGGTGGCCGTGATCTCGATCACGCTGTTCCGCCTGCTCTCCAAGCTGGGTTTCAAACCGGCGACCATCCTGGAAAACAATATCGTGCAAACCGCCGGATCGGCGGGCGAATCGATCGCGTTTGGCGTGGGCGTGACCATGCCGGCGATATTGATCCTGGGCTTCGATCTGGAGATTGCGCGTGTGATGCTGGTGGCCGTTCTGGGCGGACTGCTGGGCATTTTGATGATGATCCCCCTACGTCGCGCCTTGATTGTGCATCAGCATGGCCGTCTCAAATACCCGGAAGGCACCGCCTGCGCGGAGGTCTTGAAGGCCGGGGCCTCGGAGGAATCCCAGGCGGTGGCCCACGGTCAGACGCCCGGAGCGCACATTGAACAGGGTGGGGGCGCCAACACCATCTTCACCGGTTTTGCCATCGGCCTGATTTACAAGGCGGTCATGGTGGCTTTCAAGGGTTGGAAGGAAATTCCCGAGAAAATCTTTGGCGCCACTTTCAAAGGCGGGTCCGTGGCGGCGGAGATTTCGCCCGAACTGCTGGGCGTGGGTTACATCATCGGGCCGTATCTGGGTGCCATCATGTGCGGCGGCGGCGTGCTCGCCTACCTGGTGCTCATTCCGGCCATCAAATTTTTCGGCGACGGCCTGGCGGGTCCGCTCGCGCCGGGAACGATTCCCATCAGTGAAATGGAACCCAATCAGATTCGCGGCGCTTACATTCTCTACATCGGCGCGGGGGCGGTCGCCGCGGGGGGCATCATCAGCCTGTTGCGTTCCCTGCCCATCATCTGGCACAGCATCCGGGAGAGCCTGGGAATGATGGGCCCCGCCGCGCAGGCCGGCAGCAAGGTGTTGCGCACGGAACAGGATTTGTCCCTGAAGTGGGTCGGGATCGGTATTTTCGCGTTGCTCGGGGCCATTGTCATCGCCAAACCGCTGCACATGAACCTGGCGGGCGCGATTCTCATCGTGGTCTTCGGATTTCTCTTTGCCACCGTTTCCTCGCGGCTCACCGGGGAAATCGGCTCCTCGTCCAACCCCATTTCCGGCATGACGGTCGCCACGCTGCTCCTGACGTGCCTGATTTTCCTCATCCTCGGCTGGACCGCCCCATCGTATTACATCACCGCTCTCTCCGTGGGCGGCATTGTGTGCATCGCGGCCTCAAACGCCGGAACGACCTCGCAGGATCTTAAAACAGGCTTTCTCATTGGGGCCACACCCCGCCTGCAACAAATCTCCATTCTCATCGGCGCACTCGGTTCAGCGCTGATCCTGGGTCCCATCCTGCTGCGCTTGAATGCCGTGGGAGCGGTCTATGTGCCGCCGATTACTTATGAGGCCGCGGTGAAAACCGTGCCCATCGAGGCCGCCCGATTTGTCCAGTTGCCTCTCTATACCAACGCCACGCCCACCCCGGGTCCCTGGCATTTGCTGAAAGTGAACGCTGAACAGGCGGAGACAACGCCGCAAACCGCGCCCCGGCTCGAACCGGGCGAATACCTGGTCCGGGAAGGCGGCGCACCGGCGTGGAGGGTGCGACGCAATTTCCCCTCGGACTTGAAGGCCGACCTCACGAAACTGGGCCCCCCTGAAAAACTCACCGGTCCACAGGCCGCTTCCGATACGAATGCCTATCGCGTCTGGCACAAAACCGATTTGAAGGGCGCGCCCGCAGGCCGCTACCTCATCGACAATCAGGGCGTGGCCGTCTATCTGGCCGATCCCGGCATCAACGGCGTTCACACCCGACGACCCGACGGCAGCCTCGTGAGCAAATTCGACGCGCCCAAGGCCACCCTGATGTCCTACATCATCAAGGGAATTCTCAGCCAGCAACTGCCATGGGGCCTGGTGCTCATCGGCGTGATGATTGCGGTGGTGCTCGAGATGTCCTCGATTCCGTCACTGGCGTTTGCGGTGGGTGTCTATCTGCCGCTCTCCTCGTCATCGCCCATTTTCATTGGCGGCATGATTCGGTGGCTGGTCGATCAGCATCTCAAGCGCAGAAACAAGGGACCCGCCTACACGCCCGAGCAATTGACTGCGGAAGGCGATAAAGGCCCCGGCGTGCTGCTGGCCTCAGGCTACATTGCCGGAGGGGCCATCGCGGGCATTCTCATCGCCTTCATGGCGGGCGTTCTCTCGAACACCACCCAGAGGATCACCGACTTCATGAGCGCGCACAATCCCTTCTTCGAGGGAGCCCATTCGGACGCCCTCTCGATGATCCCGTTTGCGATCCTGGTGCTGTATCTCTACTGGGTCGGACGCCGTCCATCACCAAGCTCGAAAACCTAGCATAGCGGTGGGGCAGGCGCTTAACGCGTCACCGCACAAAGGTCGGACGAAGAGAGACGCGCGTTGCCATCCGTCGCGTTCTGGTTTGCCATGTCCGACGCGATATTCGCCGCGCGGCGCATCTGCTCGAACCACCATTGGGCCTCACCCATGGGAACGCGCCGCCGGAGTTCCCGCCGCCGTTTTTCCACACGCAGTTCCATTTCCAATTGTTCATTCTGCATAACATGCCTTTCGTTAACAGCGCACATCATGACAGGCAGGGTTGGACAATAACTGTCCAATGCTAAAAATAATTTGGGAGGTTTTTGGGCCGCTTGCACAGGAAAGGACCCGGCGGTTGCGCGAAGCGGCGGGTTCGAGCACAAGATTCACGGGGGCGGGGATGCCGAAACTTCGTTCAATGTGATGCGATTGAAGGGGTTTCAGAAGGCTGAAGATTTTTGGCGGTTAGTCCAATGCAGGTTTGATATTTTCCGCCGGAGGGGTTTAAATGGTCTTTGTCCCCTAACGCATGACAGAATGCAAAACTCAAAAAACTCATGAAAACATTATTCTTACGGTGCCTAAAAGGAGCGGCGGTCGCTTTACTGGCCACCATCATCAATCTGAGCGTGACGAGTGCCACGGCAGCCCCCAACGCCACCGGCGTGTGGAAATGGACCGTCACTGGCCAAAACAACCAGACCTATGATGCCACCCTTAAATTGAAGCAGGATGGCGACAAAATCACGGGCGCCATGATTGGCCGCACAGGAACCGAAACCGCGATCGAGGCGGGCAAAATCCAGGATGATGCGATCTCCTTCCAGGTCACCCGGGAACGCAATGGGCAGAGTTCCACCACCAAGTACATGGGCAAATTGAGCGGCGATACCATCAAAGGCTCGACGGAATCCGAACGCAATGGCCAGACCCGCACGCGGGATTGGGAGGCGAAACGGGAGGCGGCTCCGGCGAATGCGACGGGCACATGGAAATGGACTTTCACCCCGCAAAACGGGCAGGCCATGGATTCAACGCTGCAACTGAAGCAGCAGGACGGAAAATTGACGGGAACGCTGACCGGCCGCCGTGGTGAAACGGCCATCGAGGATGGAAAGATCGACGGCGCGGAGGTGTCATTCACGGTGACCCGTGAGCGCAATGGTGAGAAATTCACCGCCAAATACGCGGGCAAAATCAGCGGCGATACAATCAATGGCAAAATCGAAATGGGCAGCGGCGATCAGGCTCGCAGCCGCGATTGGGAGGCCAAACGGGAGAAAAGCGCCGATGTCACCGGCACCTGGCAATGGACGATGACCCGGCCCGACGGGCAGACCACCGACCGGAAGATCAAGCTCAAGCAGGACGGCGAGAAGCTGACCGGCGTGTCGATCTGGAACGACACCGAGACGGCCATCGAGAATGGGCAGGTAAAAGAGGGCGAGGTCTCCTTCCAGGTGACGCGTGAGTTCAATGGCAACAAATTCACCATGAACTACAAGGGCAAGGCCGATGGCGACAGCCTGAAGGGCAAGATCGACGGCACCTTTGGCGGCGAGGCCCGGAGCTTCGACTGGGACGCCAAACGGGTGAAGGAATAATATCGTTTCCGCAACGCCTCCAACTGCGCGCCAGGCTCGCGGTTGGAGACTTTTTTTTCGGTTTTCGCTCGTGGGCATCGCAGGATTGCCATTTGACAGGTGTAATCGTTGAGGTTACCTAATAACCATATGCGATATGAGAACTAGCTGCCGGTTCGCGATGGCCGTGCATGTGCTGGCGGTCCTGGCTTACAAGGAGGGCGACCGGGTCACTTCCGCCTTCCTGGCGAACAGCGTGAACACCAACCCGGTGATCATCAGGAGGCTGCTGCTGTCGCTGCAGAAGGCCCGGCTGGTGGAAACCTGCAAAGGGGCCGGGGCCGGGTCCCGATTGAGCCGTTCGCCCCAGCGCATCAACATGGCGGAGGTTTACCGGTCGGTCGAAGCCGTGGAGTCGTTTGCCACACCCGCGCGGAAACCCAACGCGGCCTGTCCCGTGGGCCACTGCATCAAGGAAACCCTGGGCCGGGTGTTTGAATCGGCGCAAACGGCGATGGAACGGGATCTGGCGAAGACCACCCTGGCGGATGTGATGAAAGCGGTGCAAGCCTCATGTGACTGCGGCAAAAAGAGGGACAGTTGACGGGCTCTTTTTTTGTGCGAGAGTGTAACCATATAGGTTACATATATGAAAACGAACCAGTCGAATGAAGGCAAAGAAAACACGGGTGCGGCAAGAGCGTTCGGCACCGCCTGCCTGGAATCCTGTCAGAAGGTCTTGAAGCAGATTCACGATGCCAAAGAGGCCATCCTGGCCGAGTCGCGCGAAACGCTGAAGGCACAGGAGCACCTATTGAAGCTCGCAGTGAATGAAGCGGAGGCGCTGGCGTGGCAGACCCTGTATCCACACCTGCTGTTTCCGACGCTTGCGACGGAAAAGGTGCAGGCGGTTGCCGATTGGAACCGGCATCAGCAAGGCATCCGGTAACCCACCCGGGTCATTCCGCTGGCAGTGGGAATGGGAGCCAGCGTCATTTACACACAAAAAACCGAAATCAAATTATGAAGCCGACCATTGAAATCAACGAAGCAAACTTTGAGAAAGAAGTTTTAAATTCAAGCCAGCCCGTCCTTGTGGATTTTTGGGCCGAGTGGTGCGGGCCGTGCAGAATCCTCGGGCCGGTGCTCGACGAGATTGCGGCGGCACAAGCCGGCCGGGCGAAAGTCGCGAAGGTCAACGTGGACACCAATCCTGTGCTGACGGCGCGTTTTGGAATCCAATCGATTCCGACGCTGCTCTATTTCTCGGGCGGCGAAGTGCGTGACCAAACCAGCGGGGTTGTGAGCAAACGGGCGATCGTTTCCAAATTGGAAAAGCTTGCCGAAGCGGCCTGACTCCCAAAATCCAAATTGCGCCAGTCAAGCTGGCAGAAAGAATATGAAAATCCACAGTGCCTTTGAGGGGCTTCAAGCCCCCAGCATGGTTCGCACGCTGGATGGAAGCGGTTCCGTCGTCGCTGAATCGCGGGTCCAATCCGCATCAGGCGACGACGCCCTGCTGGACAGCTATTCCAGAACCGTAGCGAGCGTGGTTGAGAAAGTGGGGCGCACGGTGGTGAACATTCGTGCGCGGACGGCCAGCGGTGAGAGGAAAGCCGGCTCCGAGTCCGGGGGCAGCGGTTCGGGTTTCATCATTGCGCCGGATGGCTACATCCTGACCAACAGCCATGTGGTTCATGGGGCGGGTCGTCTGGAGGTAACCCTGGCGGACGGGCGCGTGTTCGATGCCAGCCTCGTTGGCGACGATCCCGAGACCGATCTGGCGGTCATCCGCATCAATGCCTCCCAACTCGTGCATGCCCATTTTGGAGATTCCAAATCCATCCGGGTCGGGCAGATCGCCATTGCCATCGGGAGTCCATTTGGTTTTCAGCAAACCGTGACCGCCGGGGTGGTGAGCGCCCTGGGACGCTCGATGCGGGCGCAGTCGGGTCGGTTGATCGATAATGTCATCCAGACCGATGCGGCGCTGAATCCTGGCAACTCGGGCGGCCCGCTGGTCAATTCACGCGGGGAGATCATCGGCGTGAACACGGCGATCATCCTCCCGGCGCAGGGGATCTGTTTTGCCATCGCCAGCAACACGGCCGAATTTGTGACGGCGTGGCTGATCAAGGAAGGTTTCATCCGCCGCAGTTGGATCGGGGTTGCGGGCCAGAATGTTCCCATTCACCGGCGGGTGGTGGTGTTCCACCGGCTGCCCGTGGATCATGGCGTGCTGGTGGCCGGCATGGAGCCCGGCAGTCCTGCAAGCCGCGCGGGTTTGCGGGAGGGGGATGTCATCGTCCTGTTTCGGGGCGAGCCGGTGTCGGGGATCGATGAATTGCATCGTCTCCTTGTGGCCGATGTGATTGGAGTATCATCGACCATCACCGTGGTTCGGCACACAGAAAAACTGGAGCTGGTGGTGACTCCGGAGGAGCTGGCGATTAACCATCAGAGGAATTAGAGTCCTCTGCGAAACCGGCGCCCGGGACATTCACCATTCAGGGAGCACTGGCTGGAAGCGGCTGGAAAAAACGGGCTGCTTCCGCACCGAAAATTCCTCCTCAACAGATCGAGACATGTAAGGGCCCCCGTGATAGCATGGGGGCCATGGAATCAAGCTCGGTCCCGAGTCCGCTGAAGGCAGCACTTGCCTTTCCAAAAGTGCCAATCGCTTTGTTTCCAATTCCCACTGAGCTCCTTCCGGCATTTCATTTGATGTCGTTAACTGATGGTTGCGACCACAACGCCCCGTCTGCATTACTGTGGAGAAAATGACCGATATGAAAAATTCCGATCCAATCCGCCCACAATTCACGACACGCCGCGAATTTCTGAAGCTCACTGCGGCAGCGACTGCAGGGCTGGCCGGCGCGACGACACTGATTGGCGAGGAGCCGTCGAAAGCGGTGGTCGGGGCTGAAGCGCCCTGGCATCGGCGTGTTTATCGCTGGGGCCAGACGAACATCACGGAGATCGATCCGGCCCGCTACGACATATCCTGGTGGCGGCAGTATTGGAAACGCACGGAAGTTCAGGGGGTCATCATCAATGCCGGTGGGATTTACGCCTATTATCCGAGCAAATTTCCGTTGCATCACCGGCCTGAAAGTTTGGGCGACCGTGATCTTTACGGTGAACTGGCCCGCGCGGCCCACGAGGACGGACTCGCAGTGCTGGCGCGCATGGACTCGAACAAGGCGCATGAGGCGCTGTATCGGGCGCATCCGGACTGGTTCGCCATCGATGCCAACGGCAAGCCCTACAGGTCGGGCGAGTATTTCATCACCTGCATCAGCAGCCCGTATTACGACGAGTATCTGCCCGGGATACTGCGTGAGATCATCGAACGCTCCCACCCGGAAGGTGTGACCGACAACAGTTGGAGCGGGCTTGGGCGCGATAGCGTCTGCCACTGTCCGCACTGCGCCCGTCGGTTCAAGGAGCGCAGCGGCCAGGATTTGCCCAAAGGCCATGACTGGAACGATCCGGTCTATCGGCAGTGGATCCTCTGGAGCTATGCGCGCCGGTTGGAACTTTGGGATTTGAACACGGCCGTGACCAGGGCCGCCGGCGGACCGGATTGTCTCTGGCTCGGCATGAACAGCGGCAGCATCAGCAGCCAATGCCGTGATTTCCGGGACTGCAAGGCGATCTGCGAACGTACTGAAATCCTCATGCTCGACCATCAGGCGCGCAGCGATTCCGGGGGCTTCCAGAACAATTGCGAGACCGGGAAAATGCTTCACGGTTTGCTGGGCTGGGACAAACTCATTCCCGAAAGCATGCCCCTGTACCAGATGGGCCGGCCGACGTTCCGCCTGTCCAGCAAGCCCGAGCCGGAGGCCCGCATGTGGATGCTGGCCGGGTTCGCGGGGGGCATCGATCCGTGGTGGCATCATATCAGCGCCTACCACGAGGACCGCCGCATGTATCACACTGCCGAGCCCATTCTCAAGTGGCATAAAGCCAATCAACAGTACCTGCACAACCGCCGTCCGCTCGCAACCGTGGGGATGGTGTGGGCGCAGCGGAACGCCGATTTTTACGGACGCAATCATCCCGAGGAACTGGTGGACCAGCCCTGGCGCGGTTTCTCCCAGGCCCTGGTGAGGGCCCGCATTCCCTGGCTGCCTGTGCATGTTGACCATATCGAGCGGGAGGCCCCCGGACTTTCCGTGTTGATCCTTCCGAACCTGGGCGCAATGTCCGATGCGCAGGCGGCGTCCGTGCGACAGTTTTGCGAGCGCGGCGGGACCGTGATCGCGACCGGAGAGACCAGCCTCTATGATGAATGGGGCGATCCTCGTCCCGATTATGCCCTGGCCGAACTTTTTGGCGTGAGCGGAGGCCGGACACGACGCGCGGCCAACGAAGAAGACTCAGGCAGCCGCCTGGCCGGAACCAGCCACAGCTATTTGAGGCTGACGCCAGAGCTGCGCGGGCGGGTGAATGGCCCGAAGGCAGGCAACGAACCGGCCATCACTGGGGAACGCCATCCCATATTGGCGGGCTTCGAGGAAACGGATATTCTGCCGTTCGGAGGCACGCTGGCGGCGCTGACCGTCGATCCCAAAGCACAGGTTTTGATGACTTATATCCCCCCGTTTCCCGCCTTTCCACCGGAAACATCGTGGATGCGCGTGCCGCAAACCAAGATTCCGGGTTTGGTTTTAAATGAGACTGGCAAAGGTCGTGTGGCCTTTTTGCCGGCCGACGTGGATCGCCGGTTCGCCACTGAAAACCTGCCGGACCACGGGGATCTGCTGGCCAACCTGGTCCGCTGGGCCTCCGGGGGGCATCTTCCGCTCGAGGTCACGGGACGCGGGCTGATCGATTGCGAGCTCTACCAACAGCCCGGCCGGCTTATCCTCCATTTGGTCAATCTGACCAGCGCAGGCACCTGGCGCGCGCCGGTCCATGAGCTGATCCCCGTCGGCCCGCTGCAGATCAGAATAAGGCCGCCCAAGGATTCAACACCGGGAGCCTTGAAGCTGCTTGTCTCGGGCGAAGTGAAAACCGCAAAGGTTGAGAACGGCTGGGCCTCGTTCGAACTGAGTTCGCTGCTGGACCACGAAGTGGCCGTCCTGGAGGTTTAATAACGACGCTGATGGGGCGTCCGATCATTTCCGGCGCGCTGGTCGCGGGGCCGAGAATGGCGATGATTTTGGTTTTTCTGACGTGGAATTAGGGACGATGGTCACACTTTGCAGCGGAATCTACGTCACCGGCGCATTGAGGTTTGTGGCAAACTGCACATCGGACAATCGAGCCATCCTTTCCCGCCACAATGGGAACATGGAACGGACTGGCTTCCTTCACATTGCCTGCAGTAGTAGTCGTCAAAATCAATTCCTATTCCATCGCACATCGGGCATGCATGCTCTCGAGTGCCCCCGCAATCCGGGCAGGAGACAAGCCTGGCGCCTTCGCAGCAGGGACAAACAGAGGATTCACGCGGCGGCGGGATTTGGACGACAATGACAGGCGATGCGGCAGGGACAGGATCCGGCGGCGCTCCACAGTGAGGACATGCAATCGCCAAAGTGCTGACTTTTTTTCCGCATTCGCGGCATGGAATCAGAGCCATAAACAGACCGCATGTGTAACCGATTTAAGGCTGTTTTGACTTGGAGCCTGTTTGATAAATGCGGTGGCCTCCATACTTATCTGGTTGTCAAACGGGCGCACATGACTTTTGGTGTAACCCAAAATATCCCCCCCGCTCGTGCCAATTAAGTTTTTTGGGGGTAGAGTGACGAATCGCGGGATCAACTCCTTGGGCCAAATGTGTTCATTCGTCCCATACACCTCCCTGGCGTTTTAAAGCTTTTTATTATTTCCTGAAGAATTTCGCCCTGCACTCTCCACCATGCATCTTCGTCATTTATTTGTCTATACGTGGACTCACGTATGTGCTTTGCTTTGATGAGCAACCAGTCGCGTGTGCAAGTCCGGAGAATCGGTGCGGACAAAAAACTCAAATGAGCGCAAAACTCTTGAGACAGAATGACTTGGTGAACATATCCAGGTTCCTGCAAACGCTTTACTGTCCCTCGAATGTGAAGCGGCTGCCGGAAACAATTCTGGATGGCATTGCGCAATTGATCCCCGCGGATCATCTAGCCTACAACGAAATTAATTCCAAAACGAACGAAACGTATATCGTGATTCGCCCCTGGGTGCAAAGGATGGTGGATTTGACCCCCCCGTTGAATGCCCATTTGGGTGAGCATCCGGTGCTCCAATATTTCAGGCAGCCGCATTCGAAGGATTTTGTGCGCAAGGTTTCGGATTTCATCAGTGATCGAAAATTTCGGGAAATGAGCTTATACCGGGAGGTGTATTGCCATCTGGACACCAATTTTCAGATGGGCTGCCTTCTCTCTGAACGTGGCGCACCTTGCGATATTGCCCTGGCCGTCAACCGGAAGAACAGGGATTTCAGCGAACGCGACCGTGTGGTGCTGGAGTTTCTGCGCCCCCATCTGTATCAGGCCCGCCAGAATGCCGCTGCCTTTGTGGAAGTGGACCAACGGGCCAAAACGGTGACAGAGGCATTGGACTCGGCCTCCGTGGGATTGATCCAGCTCAACGAGCGCCACCAGGTGGTCTGGCTCACCCCGCAGGCGGAGAAACTGCTGCGCAGCTATTTCCCGAATGCCGCAGGAGGTTCCAAACAACTTCCAGACGTGGTGGTTCAATGGATGCAACGATTTCGCGCCTCTTTGGAATCCGGGGGATCAATGGACGCGCCCCAGGTTCTCAACATCGGCCAGCCCGATTCCACTCTTCGTGTGCGTTTTCAAGGGGATGGCGGCAATGGCGGACGTTTGCTGCTGACGGAGGAGAAACTGCGAACGCCGGAACGCTTTGCGAGCCGTTTTGGGTTGACCGCGCGCGAGGCCGAAGTGCTGCATTGGATCGTTGAGGGAAAAAACAATCCTGAGATTGGCCTGATTTTAGGGATCAGCACTCGCACCGTGGAGAAACATGTGGAGCGCGTGTTCCCGAAAATGGGCGTGGATAACCGCGCCTCCGCCATACGGCATGTGCTGATGGAATGCGACCGAAACGAGGGCGGGGTTTTTGGACGGCTTTTCAGCGGAGGAAGTCCCCGCCTGCCCATGGATTAAGGCGGCGGATCGGAGTTTCAGAACGGTGTTCGATGAACGGATTGGCCCGGCTTCTCCTTGCCAGCATGGTTGGCGGGAGTAATGTGCGTTCATGAACCTGATCTCTCTGGCACTGGCTGTTTTCTTTGCGTCAGCAGCGGCGGTTTGCGCCGCAGATTATCAACCCACCACCCTTGCCATCGGCGCGAAGGCACCGGATTTCAGCCTGATCGGCGTGGACAACCGCACTTACACGCTGAAGGATTTCGAGGAGGCGAAAGTTCTGGCGGTCCTTTTCACGTGCAACCACTGCCCGACGGCCCAGTACTACGAGGAGCGGATCAAGGCCATGGTCAACGATTACAAGTCCAAGGGCGTGGCTGTGGTTGCGATCATGCCCAATGATCCCAAATCGGTGAGGCTGGATGAACTGGGCTGGGCCGATCTGAGCGATTCATTTGCGGAGATGAAAATCCGGGCGCGCGACCGGGGCTTTAATTTTCCGTATCTCTATGACGGGGATACCGAGGAGACGGCTCATGCTTATGGCCCGGTGGCAACGCCGCATATTTTCATTTTCGACGCGGAGCGCAAATTGCGGTATGTGGGGGCGATTGACGATTCGGAGCGCGTGAAGGGTGTGAGCAAGGTGTATGTGCGCGATGCTCTGGACGCATTGCTCGCCGGGAAGGAACCGCCGGTCACGAAAACGAAGGTTGTGGGGTGCTCGGTGAAATGGGCCGGAAAGGCCGAGGCCGCCCAGGCGTTCATCGACAAACTGAATGCGGAGCCTGTCACACTCAGCCTGGCGGATACGAATGCCTTGCGGGAATTGCGCCAGAACAAGTCCGGGAAATTCCGCCTTGTCAATTTCTGGTCCACCACTTGCGCCCCCTGCATGGTGGAGTTCTCTGAGTTTGTGACCATCAACCGAATGTATCGCCATCGCGATTTCGAGTTTGTTTCGGTGTCGATGAACCGGCCCGAGGAAGAGAAAAGCGTGCTGGGTTTTCTGAAGAAGAAATATGCGTCAAACCGGAATCTGATCTTCGGTTCCACAGACCGCGAATCCCTGATCAACGCGTTCGATCCGGACTGGCAGGGGGAAATTCCCTACACGGTGCTGCTCTCGCCGGAAGGCAAAGTGGTGTATCACGAATCGGGAAGCATCAACGCACTGGCGGTAAAGCGCGCGATTGTGGCCGCCTTAAACGAGCAGAAGCCGTGGTAGAAACTTTATCGTATGATGTCGAGGCGGGGGCAGGTGCGTCAGGTCTTTGTGAGGAGTGCCCTGAACAGGCGAACCGTGATCGATCACGGCTTTACCTTCAGTTTCTCAGCCAATGCCAGTTTTCGCTGGTTGAGGTCAAAGGTCAGAAATTCGCGCGCGCCCAGATGCAAGGCGGTTGCCACATGAAGGATATCAAAACTCCGGTGTCCGCCCGAGGAAGAATGGCGGTTTGACAAAGCATCGGCCCTGCTGAAGACATCCTGGTAATTGCAGGACGCAAGAACGGCAACGCCGCCTGCCAGGTCTGAATCAAATTGGTTCAAGGCCGCCTGCGAATCCGCAAGGGAAATGCCTTCGCGGGGATTGGCAAGATTTCGCCAGACTTGAAAACGAAGAGACTGTCGGAATTCGTAGGCCAAAAGGGCGGTGATATAAAGCGGTTCCCGCATTGCCGCCGCATACCTTGTTGCCGCCAGCGAATTTGACTGCCTTACATAAAATGCACACAGGAAACTAGTATCCGGATAGGCTTTCATGAACGATTCCCCCGGCTTTCAGCCAATCCCCGCGCCATGTCATCGGCGTGGTAGAGTCTATCGCCGAATGTTTGATTTAAGCGCGCCATGATGTCCGGCATTTTAAAACGGCCCTGCTTTTCGGGTTTCGCCGGCACCAATCGAGCAAACACTTTTCCCCTGCGCGTAATTTCCACGGGTTCGCCCTCATTGATCCACGCGGCAACAAGCGCAAACCGATTTCTCAAATCCCTTACGGTTGCTTCCTTCATCGTGATACAAATATGTCTCACGAAATAAAATATGTCAACGGATGCGAATTGACCAAAGCGATGCCGCCTTGGATGGGCCCGGCTCCGGATTCGAATAGCCTGCAAGGTTGCAGCCTCATTCAGGTGCGAACAAAGGCCTTCACGATGGCGCATTCGGAGCCTGCCGCCCGGCCATGGGGGCGGATGGTATAGGCTCCCGCGGCTGCGGGAACGATGAAGGTTTCGGCGTAATGAACGATGAATGGCTCGAAGCGGCCATCCGGGCTTTCGATGATGGCCTCGTCCCCCTGCACCAGGTTGAGGACATTGACCTCATGGCCTGCTTCATGGGGCATCACACCGGTAAACCAGCCGCGGCGCGTTTCGATAAATTCCCGCGCATGCAGGCCGGTGGATTCCTCGCGCCACCCTTCGCCATTGCGAAGGGGCGTGAATCGATTGATGAGCTCGTTTTTCACCCAGTCTGTTGTGCGGTCCCATTGAATATTCGCCAGGCCATGATCGAGGTGAATGGGACGGGGTTTGCCATCGAGACCCAGGCGTCCCCAGTCCCACATTTTGAAGGTGAAGATATATGGGGTGGCGCTGATCTCCAGGACCATCGCGCTGGCTCCTGAGCAATGCGGGGTTCCGGCCGGTATCAGGAAATGGTCATGTTTTCGAGCGGGCCATTTGTTGGAATATTTCTCCACTGGGAAATGGATCGCTCCCGTCTGCGCGAGGGTCAGGTCCCGGATCATTTCCCCGCGATTGCAGTCTTTGCGGAGTCCGAGATAGACATGGGCGTCGGGCGCGGCGTCCAGGAGGTAATAGCTTTCGTCCTGAGTGTAGTGCATGCCGAAGTGGTGCTGGATGTATTCGGTCAAAGGATGGACCTGGAACGATAGACAGCCCCCCTGCATCGTATCCAGAAAATCGAAGCGAATGGGAAACTCATCCCCGAAACGGGCATGCACGGCGTCACCCAGAAGCTCGCGGGGATGCGCAAACACCAGGTCGATGGAGGGGATTTCAAAACGGGCCTCACCGAATCCGAGCAGCAGGCTGTTCTCCTCCGGCACGCAGTCAAAGCACCAGCCGTAATTGGGAGCCGATGGGTCGAGGTCGCAAACAGTTTTCATCCATTGACCGCCCCAGGGTGCGGGATCGAAAAAAGGGACTACACGGAACGGGCGGGTCGCGGCATGCTGCAACCCTTTTCGCACGGCGTCCCCTGTGGCCATTTTGGGTTCGGTGCGATTATTGGTGTCCAGGACAAAGTCACATTGTGACATGAGTTTACGCTTCCATCGATCGCAGACACGCCAGTCGATAAAGAAAGCGCGTTTGTATTTGAGTCCGGCGCCTTGGGCTTTGTTAGCAGCCCCCAGGTTGCCGGTCACGTGCCGGCGGAATCGCAGTTGCGCCTCCCATCGCGCCAGGTCGGCATAAACCAGGAGATCGCCTTGGGCCAACACCGCGGCGCCGCACCCCACAACCAGCACCAATCCCTGTTCGACCGTTTCGATCTTTTGACGAAAGTGGCCGACTTTTTCAGGATCGAAAAACTGGGGAAGGGTTAATCCGGAGAGGAATCCAAAGACAGGATCATCGCCTCCCAGAAAAGGTTCCACCAGCCGGTCAATCTGCGCGGGGGAGAACAGGCCCTGCGCGGCATGGATAATCCTGGAAGGCTTTAGACCAGTCTGTAATTCGCGAAGAAGCTGGTCCTCATCGACCCCGGCATAGCATTCCACAACAAGCACCGTCTTGCGGGAGGATCGTTTATGGATGGCATCGCGAAGGCAATCCACGATTCCGGTCCAACCCGTGACGCAGGCCTCTGCGGTGTCTGGAACGGCCACCACGGGAAATTTATCGTAATTGGATTTTCTCATGAGGGAACCTGTTCCAACCTTGCGGCACTGTTTCGGAGATTTTCAATGAAGGACGAGGACAGCGGTTTTCCAAAGACACTTTCCGCGGCGAGCATGACCGCGCCCAGGACAGGCGGCAGACCATCCTGGACGATCGTGAAACCGGGCAGGTCTCTCGCCAGCTTTTCCAGGAACCGTTGTTGGTAATAGAGGGAGTTGGACAACAGGCCGCCTGTGAGGGCCAGGTCCGGTTTAGAGAGCTGAAGCTTTCTGGAGACGGTCGCCACCATTTCGACCAAACCGTCCGCTCCTTCTTTTACAATCGCCAGAGCCACCGCATCCCCGGCCTGGGCGGCCTGAATCACCTGCGGGGCAAAGGCCGCTATATCATGGCGTGATCCGCCCTCATGATGAAGGCGGCGGAAGATCTCTTCCATGCTGGAAAGGTGAAGGGCATCGATGACCATTTTGGTGAGACTGGTTGGAGCGCCACGTCCATCCGCATCCCGGGTGGCGGCAATCATGGCCGCGCGCCCCAAGGCAAAGGCGCTGCCGCGGTCATCGAGCTTGTAACCCCATCCACCGGCGCGCCAGACTTCACCGGCTGCATTGCGTCCGAGGCAGGCCGAACCGGTGCCTGCAATCAGCAACACACCAGCCCGGCCGCACAATCCTCCGACCATGGCGTTCCAGGCGTCGTTCTGCGCTTGAACCGCAGGCTCCGGGGCCAAGCCAAGAGACACGGCCAGCTCACAATTGATGCGGGCGTCGGCCCCGGCCAGGATGCTGCCAAGGCCAAGAAACAGGGCCGTTGCGGGCTGGACGGAGGTTCCAGTTGATAACCACGCCTCCTGCCAGATGGTTTTGAGTGCTTCCCTTGCGCCATCCATGCCCTGATCGGTGAAACAACACGACTTGCCTTCGGCATAACCAATGACGCGGCCGTCCTCCTGGACAAGGGCCAGCCGCGCCCGGGTTCCGCCACTGTCAATTCCGGCAAAGATTTTCATCGTGTCAGGGACACCTATGCAGCTGGGTGAACTGGTTATTTTCTCAATTCAGCCCGTATCGTGGTTACGCCATGCGAGGGAACCTCAGCTGTCCCCGAAATGGCCTTCAGCGGTTTCTCGCTGGTGTCGCTGAGCCACATTTTTGCAGACGCGTGGTTGGGCCAGGTGATCTTCGCATTGGCGACCTGGTTGCCTGTTCCATACAGGCGCAGGATAAAGGCCTTGCCGTCGTCGCTGGGTTTCAAGGCGATGGCCATGACATCGGCCGGTTCGATGCTGACCAGCGAGGTGGTCTTCGGTGCGGTCCCGCGTCCGGGTGTCACCACCAGGGGCTGACTGAAGCACACCGCAAATCGCGAGGCGTCGGGGTGATTGCGCTGGCCATGCGGCCTCAAGATAAACCGGAATAAATTGGGGCCTTCCTGATAGGCGCGGTAATTGGTGCCCCAGTGATTGTTCATGGCCCAGGAATAGAGTTTCTGGGTGGGCTCGATCTTTTTGCGCCAGGTCTCCGGATTGGTTTGGGAATTGAGCAGGTTGGCCGTAATCCCACCCACCTGGACCAGGGGCGCATCCAGCGTGACCCAGGTCACACCGAATTCCTCATTGGCCACGTCCGCCCAAAGCCCGGCGGTGAGCCAGTTTTTGCAGGCGCTGGGCATCTGGTCCTGATCCACGCGCATCAGGGCCAGCGGGAGGTCCATCTGCACATCCCCGCCGGGGACATTGAAAGGAAAGGCAAAGTTAACGCTCTCCTTGCCATCAAAGGCATAATAGTTCGGGGCATCCAACCGTTTCTTATCCACCCGGTTGATCAATTCCACGTAATCGCCACCGGACACAATGCGGATTTCGCGCACCAGTTTGTAGGTGCCCGGGGCATCGGACTCCACCTTCAGCGATGCCACGAGCGGACCGTTATCCAGCACCGTAATCTTCACCGGCCCATTGCGGAGCAGCTTGGTGGTGTCATCGCCGACCATGTAGAGGTAATCATTGAGGCGATGATCCCCGGCGGTGTCTGCCAGGTTTTGATCAATGCCCTTTACGCGCAGTTCGATGATGCCACCGGTTTTTGGATCCAGACGGACCGTGATCAATCCATTCTCCAGAGAGGCGGACTCTGCGCTGGCTTTGGCGGGAACGAATTCAGGATTCTTGACGCCCTCCCTTGGCTGGCCAATAAGTGTATATCGACGTCCAGAAAATGGTGGCAGGTCGTTTGCCATGATGGCCAGTTCCCGATTGGCGAGCCTTTGCGCGGGCACTCTCCGACCCTGATCATCCAGGACAAAATCACCGCCTTCGGAGAGTTCGTTGGGTATGGAAACCAGCTCCGTTCGCGGCCAGGAGGTGGTGTTATAGACATCCATGAACCGGTCGTTCTTTGCGTCACCCGGCTTGGTGGTATTTGCGACTGGTTTGACCGGTTTGATCGGTTTGGTGAGGGCGGCCTCGCTCAGGAGTTGCCGGGATTGGAGATTGGCCGCAGTGGCATAGGATTGCTTGATCGTCCATTGGTCGGTGGAAAACGGATTGGCCGGATCCGAAATGCTGCAGTAGGCCCCCCAGGTGTGTTCCGAATAGAGAAGCACATTATTCCAGGCGTCCTTGAAGCTTTTGAGCGGATACTGGGATGGATTGTTGATGGCCCAGAGGGTCTCCGCCTGGGTAAGGCGTTCGGAACTGGCACGGTTCATCGTGGTTTCCGCGGCAGAGGAACCCGCCCCATCCTCCCAGTAGGGAGACCAGTCGCCATGCACCTGGGGAATCTTGTCCCCATAACGTTTTTCAAAGGCGCTGAAGGCCTCTCCGGTGCCACTGATGATGAATTGAGGCCATGCGTGCGCGGCATTCCAATCCTTTATGAAATCACAAATGGCCGGATCGGGAACCGCATTGTCTCCGTGGCCCGCCCAGCGCACGTAGGCAATGTCGTAGGGATAGGATCGTTTATCCAGGCCATTGCAGAAATCCTCCACCAGTTGGTGGGACATCTTCCCATAGCGGTGCGACATGGCGTAACCCCAAAACGGAATCCAGACCAGGACCTTGCTCTTGCCATCCGGCCCGATCCACCAGAACGGTTTGTTCTCCCACTCGACCAGAATGGTTCCAATGCGATCGAAGTAATTGGGCGCCACAGAAAAATAGCGGATTCCCGCCTGGGACATGGCGGTCACGGTTCCCCAAGTGTAACCGGGAACATCGGAGATCATGGCCGAATCCATGGGGGCTCCGGTGCGTTCCCGAAGCTCCGTGGCATACCGGAACAAACGGATCAATTCTTCAGGTCGGCAAAGTCCGGTGAGTTCGTTGAGATACATTCCGTTTAGAATCACGAGTTTGTGTTTGACGGCATCCAGGAAATCCTCCTTTTGCGCGGGTGAAAGACGATCCAGAAATAGGTCTGCGGCCCAGGCCACTTCCACATTCCATTTGAAGCGGGAGCCTTCGGGATAGCTGGCGGTGCGCCGCGCCTCTGCAATTCCCTGCATGAGATTATTGACCTGCTTTTCCTCGATATCGGTTTGAATGGCGGTGTAGCCGATATCCGTGTGGGAGTGCGGCAGCACATAGACTGTCAGTTTTCGGGCCGGCTTGATGGACACGGTTTTTGAGACTGCTTTTTGGCCGTTCACTTCGACGTCAACCTTCAAGTTCCTTTCGGTGTCCAAAGCGGCCACCTTGAAGTCCAAAACCTGGCTGCCAAAACTCAGATCCACGGATTTTGGATCCTGACCTTCCACATGCACGATGGCTTTGGCGGTCTCGGCGTAGGGATAATCCAGGGTGACTTTGAGGGGCTGAACCAGGGAGCCCGCTTCACGATCGATCACCTGAATTGTGCTGGCGGATACTTCAGTCCCTTGCGGAGTGGATTCGGGCTCGCCCGGGGTCAGGAATTCGATGCCCTTGCCCCCCACGTTGGGCGAGGATCCGGGAATCATCGCGGTCACCTGCCAGCGGACATAGCGCGCCTGAACAGGTGGAAATGCGGCAAAGGTCAACCCGTTGGGCTTTTCAACGTGTTTGACGTCCACAGTTTTCAGAACCTCCTTGAATTCCTTGTCATCGCTGAAAATGAGCTTTGCCGTGGCGATGATATCCGGGGTGCTGCGCTGCATGTGACGGAATGCCGCGATCCTGACCGGTTGGCCAAAGTCAAAGTCGATGAAAGTCTGCACCCCCTTGCTGTGAGAGGCATACTCCTGGTTTTGGCTGTGCTTCCATGGCTTCTGAAGCATGTTTTGGACACTGTAGCCGCCAGGAAACTCCTCGGCATGAGCCACAATTTTGGGATTGGGCCCTTCGGATAATTTTGTGAATGGCTGCGCAAGAATTGCCGGGGCTTGAAGCAGGCTGATTCCCAGGATCAGACGCAGGAGGCTGAGTAGTGGTGTGGTTTTCATTGGGCTTTCTTTTTTGAGATTGGTTTTTGTTGTGTGGGCAACCCGCTGGAATCGTCATCGTCCCGGCGCAAGTCCATGGTCAGTGCGAATCGCGAACTGACATAATGCACCTGGGCAAATTCAAAGGCTCGGCCACCGGTGTCAAAGACCGTGTGCGTTCGCAGGAGCAACGGTTCCCCTGGGGTAACACGGAGTAATGAGGCCATGGCCTTGCTGGCGGAAACAGCGCCAAAATCTTCATGCGCCCGGTCCGGTTGCACGCCGGTTGACTTCTTCAAAGTCTCGTAAAGCGGTTTTGAGAAATCCTCGTCTCCTTTCAAACCCAGCCTGGGATGAAACCAGGAGCGGGAATGCAGGACCGGCTGTCCATTCCAGCCGCGCACCCGATCCAGACGCCATATTGCGATCCGGCGGTTGAGTTGCAGGGCGGCAGCGGCCTCCCCGGTTGGCGTATCCAGGGAGTATTCGAGTTTCAGATTCTCAACCTGGATGCCTTTTCGGGCCATTTCACGGGAAAAGCTCCGCCAGGCTCCAATGCCCGATTCCACCGGACGCGGACGGACACGGGTGCCGACACCCGCGCGGCGCTCCAGAACCCCTTCCTGCACCAGGATGGCAATTGCCGCCCGCATTGTGCCGCGACTCACCCCAAAACGATTGGCCAGGGTGAGCTCGTCCGGCAGCAATCCATTCTCCTGGTATTCCTTTTGAGCGATCATTTTGCGCAGGATCTGCTCCACCTGGGAATGCAAGGGCACAGGACTGTTGGGATTCAACCGGGGCATATTGTTTATATGTCTATACATTTAAACAATCGAACGAGCCAATGCAATCCTCATTATTTCCACAAAATAACTTAACGGCTGGTGGGCTGTTTAGGGACGGGTCTTTAGATATTGCCTGATTGATTGGGTAATCCCTATTTGCCTGTTGATTCCCATTTTGCCGTAAGGCCCCGCCCAAGGCAGACATCTCGGGTATATTCGAGCTGTTGCTGTATTTGTGCGTTCGGCCGACAGTGCATGGTGATGGACGAAACCATTCGCTATATTGCCGAACCGACCCATGTGCGAGAGGTCACGCTTCATGGCACAGCGGATCTGGCTTTCTGGACCGCTAATTTGCAGCAGGAGGATCTTCTGCCCGTGAATCGGAATGGCAGGGCACAGATTCTGATTGTCGCCGCCGAGATGACTTACATGGGAATCCGATTCACGGAAGTCAGTTTCTCGGTGGCGGTGATTGACCCAGCACAGGAAACGCAGGATGCAGCATTCCTGGCCCATGCATTCAACTCATTCCGACTGTTTGCATTCTGCGAACGCCTGTTATTCGCCACACCCTATTTTCACGCCGATTGTCAGGTGGCAGTTTCTGACTTCGCCTCTATGAGGATAATCCTTGATGGTCAGATGATTTTCCGGGCTGAAATGACCTTGGATGCTTCTGCTGCAAACCGGCAACCCTCTCGCAGCGGGCAAGAAAGCTGGAAGGGTCGCGTTTTCCTGCCAGTGAACCGGCGAGGGAGAGGGGCCGATGCACGGTTTTTCTATGGGAGGATGGTGGGCCAAACGCAGGCCTATCCATTCGTTCGGTCCACGGATATCCTGTCCATCACGACTTGCGAACGTACTGAAGTGCTTCAGGCGCTCCTGGATTCGGAGTTCATTGCGGAGCAGTGGGTGGTGCGCGCGGATGCCACACACGGCAAATCGAAAAGTTACCGCAGGTGTGATATGTTCGGACGGCAGACCCATGGCCACACCGACTGAAATGAACAACTGCGAGTCACCAGCATGCTTTTCCGCACGGTGCAAGGAAATCATTTGCATGCATTCATTCACTCGCTCCGTTGTGACATGCAAGACACCACCCTTACCAAATAAAAGGAAACCATCATGACCAAGTCCAACAACCGCGAACTTGTCATCACACGCGTTATTGATGCGCCTCGTGAAATCGTATTCAAGGCATGGACGGATCCTGAAATCCTCAAGCAGTGGTTTGCACCTCTGCCATTCACGACTCCTATCGCGGAACTCGATGTGCGCCCAGGCGGCGCGAACTATATCGTCATGCGGGGTACTGATGGCAAGGACATGCCCAATCGGGGTGTCTATCTTGAGGTGGTCCAGAATGAGAAACTGGTGTTCACAGATGCCTACACGAAGGCATGGGAACCGTCAGAGCATCCGTTCATGACCGTGGTCCTGACGTTTGCGGATGTTGGCGGCAAAACGAAATACACCGCGCGAGTGATTCACTGGACGGTGGCCGACCGCGAAACCCACGAAAAGATGGGCTTCCATCAAGGCTGGGGGCAATGCACTGACCAGCTTGCGGCAATCGCAGCGAAAATGCGCAAGGCTTGAGCAGTTGGATGGCGGTGGCTGGAACATCTGGCCGCTACTCTATTGCCTAAAGCGAACTGTGTAAAAATTGGGCTGTAAACGGCGGCCGAAAAATGCAGCGGAATCATTTGATTGGCGGGTTGCATTAAAAGCGCGGCATCTTCTTTAACAATTAAACATGCATCGCAATGCGGATCACTGGAGCGAGATTCCCTGACGCGTTTTGGCAGAAAGAGTGAGCCAAAGGCAGGTTGTCACGACTAAAAACCGGCCCACTTGACATGCAAAAATGTCGAATTATTTCATGTGAAATGAATGTAGTGTTCAAAGCATTGGCCGACGAAAGCCGTAGAAAGTTGCTGGATGAACTTCACAAATACAACGGGCGGTCGTTGACTCAATTGTGTGGCCATCTCGACGTGATGCGGCAGGCAGTTGCCAGGCATCCTCAGCTCCAACGATGTTCTTCCCGGCCAGATGGGCGCCCGAGGCCGCCAGCCGCGATAGCGAGAATCCCTTCCACTCATATTGCTCGCCCGTGGGCACATCAATATGGCGTGCGGCGGTCATCGGACTGGGAGGCGTGCCATAGGCCTCCATTTCGAGTTTCACCCCATGCCGATGTGACCAGTCTGACAAAAACTGGGTGAATTGTTCCTCGGTCAATTCCGCCAGAGTGCGCCAGAGGTCAAAGCGCAAATCCGGAGCGGACTCGGAATCGTTGTCGAACAAATCGGGCAGTCGCGAGGTGATGGAATAGCCCTGGCGCTTTTCAAATATTTCCGGAAAGCCTTCCGTCCAATTCCCTCCATAAACCTCAAGACTGTCGCAGAAAATGGATTCGATCTGGCCGGGCGCCGTGGACAACATGGGGGCCACTGAGCCCTCCAGATAACGCTCGAGGGGGCCCGACCGGTAGTGGTCAATCACTGGTCCCTCTGCTCCGTAGGCCGGACGCTTAACGCGCATACCCGTGGGTCCCACCACAAAAACCTTAAGGCTCGCACCGGATGCAGGGGAATCAACACTGGCCATTGCATCGAGGTCCAGTGTATTGCCCTGGAGGTGTGTGGTCACCTCGTTGGTTCCATAGAAGACGGCCAGACGGCTCTCCCCTTGTTTTAACTCTGGAAGGACAACGCTGTGACTTTGGTTGGTTTGGTTGGTTAGAGTCACCACCAATTGGCGCACCCGATGGGAGGCGTCTGAACCATTGACGTTCGGGCCGCCATAAGGCCAGCCGGTTCCACCCGCCACACCAAACCTCAGGTTCAACTCGCGGGCTTTACCGGCGGCGTGGGCGAGTGTTTTCAAAAACTCGTCGCTCAAATACTTTTGGTTATGAACCTGTTCATTATCCAGGGCCACCGGATACATGAAGAACACGGTGACGCCGCCGATGCCCGCCTCTTTGATCAGCTCCAACGATAATCGATCTCCGGGTTAGTCCAGGTGGGACCAAAGACCCGCCAGAACATGCGTGTGCGATCCTGCGCGGGAGGGTTTTTGAAACTGGCCTGGTCCAGGGGCAGGCTGGATGGCTCTGCCCATGTCATGGATGCTGTGCCCGCAAGGATGGCCAACATGCGAGCCATGCTTTGCAGCAACCCGGGTAATCGCCATGGAGCACGCATGCCACCCACCCCGATCAATTATTTGATGTTGCCGAAGCTGACTTTTTCCGGAGCTTCAGGCGTGTCGAGAATTTGAATGGTCGTGGCCGGTCCAAAGTCCGGCTCGGCCCAGGAACGGAGGACCCAGACCACTTTCTTGTCCGGCGTCATTTCCACCGCCTGGGTGGGAGGATTGGTTTTGTCGATTGGTCCACTCCACTCGTTCGCCCAATTATTGATCAAGGTGTTTCCGTTGGGCAGGCGCCAGGCCAGTTGAAGGCTCGAGAGTTTGAATTCGCCGGCATCGGCAGGGGTGAACGTGGACACTATTTCGCCGCTGTGGGTCACTTCCCGGACTTCTTTGCGGCCCACCACCAGGACATTCCCATTTTTCAAGGGAGTGACGCCCCAGGCTCCTTCAATGGCGTAGGACCAGAGTTCCTTGCCTTCGGCATTGTACTCGCAAACTTTGCCCATATCCATGTGGGCAATCATGAGGGTTCCGGACGGGGTGAGGCGCGCGTGCCGAAAGTGGCCGTGAACGCTCTTGGGATTGCCTGTGGGCACGTTGAATTGGAGTTTGGTCTCGCCGGTGGCGATGTTGACCACCTTGACCCAGGCTGGATCCCCGTTTTGCACATAGAGCACATGATCGTTGCCAATGGGCATGGCGGTGTGGATTTCCGTCCCTTGAGGGGCATCGTAATTCCAGAGGATCTTCTTTTCAGGCGAAATGAGTTTGACCGCATACTGGTGGGCGATGAGCAGGTTGCCATTGGAGAGCAGGACGGCGTCGCTAATTTCACCCTTGCCCGTGGGATCCTCGTAGGTCCAGACCACCTTGCCGTTCCTGACAATGAAGGCGCGACGGTTCTTGGATTCACCCGCGTAGAGAAAATCATGCTGCGCCAGGCCTTTTCCCGGAAGCACCTGAGGCGGGACGCCTGCCGGTTGGGATGGAGACTGGGCGTGCGAAATGGAGGGGGAGCAAAGGGTCAATCCGATTAAAAGGCAAAACAGGTCAGGTCTCATAGGGTTTTGTTTTCGGTTTTATTTTCGGCTGATGTGAATTATTTCAAAGAGGAGTATGCGATTGGCCCGTTCCTGGCAAGATCGATGGCCAGTACACCGCGCTTCGCCATCCGCGTCATTCCTTTTTAGCGGACCACTGCTCTCCGGCACCGGCCTCTTGCGCATCTCTGAAAGCTGAGGAAGGGAGCTTCTCATCGAGCCCTGCCGGGCTGTTGGCATCGACTCCGGAGATGGGGAGATCCTGATTCTCCAGGAAAGGGGTGTATTCAGGCATCATCTCCACACACAAGGCGCGGATGTGATCTGGTGATGTGGTTTGCACGCAGGCCTCCAAACGGCTGAATCCGGTGCGCACCTTCTCCAGGGCCTGAGGCTGGCTGGTGAAGCATTTGATGCGCGCGTGGGCGGTGTCGGTGCAGTTGGCCCTCAAGTGGCCCAGTTCCTCGTAGAGCTTTTCCCCCGGACGCAACCCCACGTATTCGATGGCGATGTCCACGTCCGGTTCAAGCCCCGAAAGGCGGATCATCTGGCGGGCGAGGTCGGCGATATTCACGGCCTTGCCCATGTCCAGGACGAACACCTCTCCTCCACTGCCCAACGCGCAGGTTTGCAGCACCAGGCCCACCGCTTCCGGGATGGTCATGAAGAAACGCACGACATTGGGATCGGTCACAGTCACCGGGCCGCCCTTGGCGATTTGCTTTTCAAAGATGGGGATGACGCTGCCGGAGGAACCCAGGACATTGCCAAAACGGACGGCACTGAAACGGGTTTTGCCGGGATTCTCCTGGAACAATGACTGGAGGTAGATCTCGGCCAGGCGCTTGCTGGCGCCCATGGCACTGGTGGGGTTGACCGCCTTGTCAGTGGAAATCATCACAAACCGCTCCACCCCGTGTTTGAGGGCCTGCTCCGCCAGACGGGCGGTGCCAATGGAATTATTCTTGATGGCCTCGCCGGGCTGCCTCTCCATCATGAAAACATGCTTGTGGGCGGCCGCGTGAAAAATGACAAACGGCAGGTATTTTTTCAGAATGGTGGCGACGCGCTCCTGGTCGCAAATGTCGGCAATGAGCGGTTGGATGCACTGGCGGTGACCCAGCTCGATCAACTCCTGCTCGATGGGAAAGAGCTGCACCTCGGACTGGTCCACCAACAGGAGGAGGCGCGGTTTGAAGGAGGCCACCTGGCGGCAAAGTTCGCTGCCGATGCTGCCACCCGCGCCTGTGACCATCACCACCCGGTCTTTCAGGACCTGGCTGATCTGGTCGGCCTGCAGGTCAATGGCTTCGCGTCCCAAAAGGTCCTCGATGCGCACGGGGCGCAACTGGCTCACGCTCACCTGGCCCGAGGTGAGTTGGTCAATGCCGGGGACGGTCACATATTTGATGCGCGCCTTTTGCAGCAGGGACACCACCTCGCGCAACCGTTGGGCGGGGGCGCTGGGCATGGCAATGATGACATCTTCGAACCGGAGCTTCTTTTTGCGGGTCGGAATCGTTTCAGGCGAACCCTCCACCCGCACCCCATGCACCTGGGAACCCCACTTCTCCCGATTGTCATCGAAAAAGGCCACCGGCACCATGCCCAGGCGTGGATAGGCCCGGAGATCCCCCACGAGGCTGGCCCCGGCATCTCCGGCCCCTATGATCGCCACATTGCGTTCGAGAAGGCTGAGCCTGTCCTTGCGGGAATAATATTTTTCGTAAGCCACCCGCCAGCCGGTACGGATTGCACCCAGGACCATAAAGCCCAAGGAACATTGAATGAGGATGACCCCCCGGGGTGGTGAGTAGCCGAGATCCAGATACCGGATGCCATAAAGAAGGCCGCCAGAGGCCGCCATCGCCAGGAACAGCCTTTGGATATCGGGCAGGCTGAAGTAGCGGTAAATTCCCGCGAACTGGCCGGCGACAAGGAGGCAAACCAATTGCAGCCCAACGACCCAGTGCCAGTGCCGATACAACTGAACGTTCTGCATTTCCGGAACATCGAAATCGAAGCGCAGCTCATAAGCGATCCAGCGGCACACCAGAAGCACCACGGTAAAGAGCACCATCAACAGAAGCCGACGGGACAGTTGCCTCGAAATCAAGGGCGACTCGTCCGGGCCACCCGGTTTTTCTCCAGGACCAGACCCCGATCCCAAAGGTGGAACGTCTGCGGCGTCGGTTTCGTGGAATAATTTGGAGATCTCTCCCATACCTCTTGCGGGAGGATTAACAGGTATCCCGGCGCATATCAAGCTAATCCGGCTTCCATGTCGGGGCGGCAAATTGCGCCAAAAGGTTTGTTACCGGTTGGCCGGGGTCACAGGTCGGGTCATCCTGCTTATGGGCCATGACCCTGTTTTTGGGTTTTTAGAGTGGAAAATCGATGCGCCAATCCGCAGAGCCATGGCTTGTCGTTTTAGGGTGACAATTCTGGCGCGTATTTGGTATCGTAAATTGGCGATGAAGTGCGCAAGGCAAGAGTGATGGGTGCATGAACCAGCAAATTATCGTGAATACACTGCATTTTGAGGACTCCCTGCAAAGGGATATCGACCGGCTCCGCAGCAAAATAACGCGCATGGGCAGTCTGTGCGAACATGCTTTGCGAAAGAGTTTGAGGGCGTTTGCCGGGAAGAACGGGGAATTGGCCTATGCCGTCATTTTGCAGGACCAGTTTATCGACGAATTGGAAATGGAAATCGACCGGTTGTGCCTGGAGTTTCTGGTGCGCCAGCAGCCGGTGGCAACCCCTCTGCGCTTTGCTTATGGGGCCATCAAAATCAATCTCGATCTGGAACGGGTTGGAGATTATGCGGAAAGCATTGCGCGACAAGCTCTTAAACTGACGAATGTCCCGATTCCGCTGCCTTTGGATCGCTTTGATGAAATCGCGGAGCTCTCGATCTCCATGCTGCATGAGGCCGTGCAAGCCTTCACCGATCAAAATGCGGAGCTGGCTCGCAAGACAATCGAAACGGAGGATACGGTCGATGTGCTCAAAAGCGCCCTGAACCGGGATCTCGTGGAGATGTATCGTGATCACAAGCTGCCTTTTGAGGCGCTTAATCCTTTGATCATGATCGCGCGGCGTCTCGAGCGGGTCTCCGACCAGGCGCGCAATATCTGCCTGGAGACCCTGTACACATGCACGGGCGATTTCGTGAAGCACCAGGGGGCGGAAGTGTTTCGCATCCTGTTTTTGGATGAGCATAATTCCTGCAGGAGCCAGATGGCGGAAGCCATTGGCAATGGATTGCATATGCCGCGGTTTGTCTTTGCCAGCGCCGGTTTGGAGCCGCGCCCGCTGGATAAACAAACCCATGCTTTCATGGCGGGCAAGGGATTCGATCTTTCGAAAACAGGGCCCAAGACCATGACGCAGATCCCCAACCTGTCCAGTTACCAGGTCATTATTTCATTGGCCAAACAGGTGGACCGGGCCTTTCCGCAACGGCCGCGGAAGGTTGTTTACCTGGATTGGAATGTGGAGGACCCTTCCACGGTTCAAGGTTCGTCCGAGCAGGTCCAGGCGGCCTACGAGAAGACGTTTCAATTCATCAGCCAGCATCTTCATGACCTTGTAAAAGCCATCACCGAAAACGAAAAGTGATTCAATTTTTAACCGCGAACCCATTATGTTTAACAAATCCTTGAAACACCTCAGTTTGATTCTCCTGGCCGGCGCATTATTGCAAACGGGCTGCGGGAAAAGCGAGAGCGGCGGCAATGGCGGTGGCGACGACGCCAAAAAGGGGGAGAAAACGGTCATCCAAAACATCGGTTCCGACACGATGGTCAACCTGGCTCAAGCCTGGTCCGAAGAATACGCCAAGGTGGAACCTTCGGTCTCGGTCGAAGTGTCCGGCGGCGGTTCCGGCATCGGGGTGGCGGCGCTCCTGAATAAAACAGCGGACATCGCCAATTGCAGCCGTCGCATGGAACCGGAGGAAATCGAGAAGGCCAAAAAAGTCGGGGAAGACCCGAAGGAATTCATGGTGGGTTTCGACGCCCTGTCGATCTATGTCCACAAAAACAATCCGCTCAATGAAATCAGCATGGAGGAACTGGGCGAGATCTATAAGGAAAACGGCACGATCACCAAGTGGTCCGAACTGGGCGTGAAGGTCCCCGAAGGGCAGGATGACAAGATCATCCGGGTCAGCCGCCAGAATAACTCGGGCACGTATGCCTATTTCCGCGAGGCCGTCGTGGGCAAGAAAAACGATTTCCGCTCCGGTTCGCTGGACATGAATGGTTCCAAGGATGTGGTCGAATTGGTTTCCAAGACGCCCGGGGCCATTGGCTACAGCGGCATGGGCTATGTCACCCCCAATGTCAAGGTGGTCAAAGTATCCAAGAAGAAAGGGGAGACGGCGGTCGCGCCCTCCATTGCCAGCACTTTGGACAAGACCTATCCCATCGCGCGCCCCATGTTCATGTACACGCCGGGCGAACCGGGTCTCCACATCAAGAAATACATCGAATGGGTGATGTCGGAGCCGGGACAGAAAATAGTGGAGGCGACCGGATACGTTCCGTTGCCGAAGAAATAAATTTCTTGTTTGTCGGCATCCTGGATTGGATAAGGGGCGACCGCCCATGCTCAGGGCGCCCGGAATCCAATACAGATGAGACGACAAAAGCCCAATTTGCGTTAAAACAAAATCATGGCCCAGCCGAATTCAGACATGCAGAGACGGCAACGCTGGCAGAGGTTGAGCGAGCCCGTCATCGAGACGATCATCCGCCTGTGCGGGATCAGCTCGATCGTGTTTGTCTTCGGCATCTTCTTTTTCGTGTTCCGCGAGGGGGCCGGGTTTCTGTTCAAGGGGCTGGATATATCGCAGTTTCTAACCAGCACCGAATGGTATCCGACTTCTCAAAGCAACGTTCGCTACGGCGTGCTGGCCCTGATTGTCGGCACGTTTAGCGTCACGGTGCTGGCCATGCTCATCGCAGTGCCGTTCGGCCTGG
This sequence comes from Verrucomicrobiia bacterium, assembly GCA_963664225.1. Taxonomy (GTDB): domain Bacteria; phylum Verrucomicrobiota; class Verrucomicrobiia; order Limisphaerales; family UBA1319. Next base: position 2,404,632 of record OY760937.1, on the reverse strand, counting down.
GAGCGGCCATTTTCGTTTCTGAATTCTGCGGCAAACGGATGAAGGAAACGCTCAAAATCATCATCGAATTGCTGGCGGCCATTCCTTCGGTGGTGTGGGGATTCATCGGACTGAGCGTCATGAATCCGCTGATTCAGGATGTCTTTCATGTGCCTGTGGGGCTCAATGTGTTGAACGGGGCGATCCTCCTGGCGCTGATGAGCGTGCCCATCATGGTTTCCATTGGCGAGGATTCCCTGAAAGCCGTTCCGGATTCCTACCGCGAGGCGGCACTGGCGCTGGGGGCCACACGCTGGCAATTGATTTATCGCGTCCTGATTCCCGCCGCGAAGAACGGATTGCTCGCCGCAGTGCTCCTGGGAGTGGGCCGGGCGGTGGGTGAAACCATGGCGGTGCTCATGGCCACCGGACACGCGGTAAACATCCCCAAAAGCGTGTTCGATCCGGTCCGGACTCTCACCGCAACCATCGCCGCCGAGTTGGGGGAGGCCTCGTCGGGTTCGGATCATTATCAGGTGCTCTTCATCATTGGCATCCTGCTTTTCTCCATCACCTTTGTTGTGAACCTGTCAGCGGATCTGATCGTGAAGGGGATCAGGAAAAAGTAAGCGATCATGTTCACCGAGACTCCATTGATTCGAAGAAAACTGCGCAATGAATTTGCGGCGAAGTGCGTTTTTGGCCTGATGGCGCTGGCCATGGTCATTCCCCTGCTGGTCATTGTCGGCTACCTTTTCTGGAAGGCGTTCCCTTTGCTCTCCTGGGATTTCCTGGTGACCAACCCGACGAACGGAATGCGCAAGGGGGGCATCTGGTCGGCATTTCTGGGCACTCTTTATCTGGTCGGCATCTCTCTTTGCATCTCCGCGCCGATCGGCGTGCTGGCTGCGGTGTATCTCAATGAATACGCGCGGGAGAACTGGTTCACGCGCATCATCAATCTGGCGGTGGTCAATCTGGCGGGTGTGCCCAGCATCGTCCACGCCTTGTTTGGATTGGGCGCCTTTGTGCTTTTCGCGGGCATGGGCCGTTCCATCATCGCCGCATCGCTCACCCTGGCCATCATGACGCTGCCGGTGATCATCGCCAGCACCAAGGAGGCCCTGTCCGCCGTGCCGATTTCGTTCCGGGAGGCGTGCTGGAATGTGGGAGCCTCGCGCTGGCAAACCATCCGGCACATCGTCCTGCCCAACTCCATCAGCGGCATTCTCACCGGGGTGATTCTCCAGGTCTCCCGCACCGCCGGCGAAACCGCCCCCATCATGTTCACCGGAGCGGTGTTTTTCAAAAAGATCTCCGAGGGCAATTTGTTCGCCTATAATTTGAAGGATCAGTGCATGGCCCTGTCGATGCATCTCTACACGGTGACCACACAGGTGACGGACGCGCCCGCCGCCCTGCCGTATGCCATTGCCACCGTCCTGCTGGTCACGGTGCTGGCGGTGAACGCCCTGTCGATCGCGCTCCGGGTTTATTTGCGCTCGCGGAAAAAATGGTGATGCTCATGGGACCCGACAAAAAAATCGAAGTGCAGGACCTTCGCCTGGCCTACGGCGCGAAGGAAGTGATCCATGGGATTTCATTCGACGTTTATCGCAACGAAATCCTGGGCATCATCGGGCCGGCCCAATCGGGCAAAACCTCCCTGCTGCGATGCTTTAACCGCACGATCGAGTTCACCCCGAATGTGACGGTGTCCGGCGTCATCAAGGTCGATGGCGAGGAGGTGTCCCGGGTGCGGAATGTCTATGAACTGCGGCGCAAAATCGGGATGGTCGCGCCGCTGCCGGTCGGCCTGCCGCTTTCGATCTATGACAATGTGGCCTTCGCGCCGAGAACCGCCGGAATGCGGGCCAAAAGCGACCTCGATGGCCTGGTGGAGAAGTGCCTGCGCCAGGCCGCCCTGTGGGACGAGGTCAAAGACCGGCTCGACAGCCTTGGAACCAAGCTGTCCGGCGGCCAGCAGCAGCGGCTCACCATTGCCAGGGCCCTTTCCCACCAGCCGGAAATTCTCTGCCTGGATGAATTCTCCATCGCCATCGATCCGGTGACGACCATGCGCATCGAGGATGTGCTCAAGGAGCTCAAGAAGGAGATGACCATCATTCTCGTAACGAATCTGGTCCAGCAGGCCCGCCGGCTTGCGGCCCGGACGATGTTCCTCTGGAACGGGGAAATCGTTGAAATGGGCCCCACCGAAATTCTCTTTTCGGACAAACCGGCCAATCGGAAAACCTACGAATACGTCAACGGGATTTTTGGATGAGCGACGCCGTCACCCATAGCATCACGACGCGGGACCTGAACCTTTGGTATGGCAAGTTTCAGGCGCTCAAGAATATTGGCGTCAACATCAAGAACGGCATCATCACCTCCCTGATCGGCCCTTCCGGTTGCGGCAAAACGACCCTGTTGCGCTGTTTCAATCGCATCAACGAGCGTTATGGCTACGTCACCACCACCGGGGAGATCATCCTTCTGGGGAAGAACATCTATGACCCGGACATTTCGCTGATCGAGCTGCGCAAGTCCATCGGCATGGTGTTTCAACGGCCCAATCCACTGCCCATCTCGGTCTATGAAAACGTGGTATTCGGCCTGCGCATCCATGGCGAACGGGGCGAGACCAGGAGATCGCAGTTGGATGATGCCGTGGAAAAGGCCCTGACGGAAGTTGGCCTGTGGAAGGATTTGAAGGATCGTTTGGATCATAAGGCCACAGGGCTGCAGTTGGAGCAGCAGCAGAAGCTTTGCATCGCCCGCCTGTTGCCTCTCAAGCCCGAGATCATTCTCATGGACGAGCCTTGTTCGGCGCTGGACGTCGAAGGCACCCGCGCCATCGAGGAATTGATGTACGCCATGAAGGGCCGTTACACCATTGTGATCGTCACCCACAACATGGCCCAGGCCCGGCGTGTCAGCGACGAATGTATTTTCATGCTCCTGGGCGAGGTCATCGAGCACAACGCCACCAAGGATCTTTTCCTGAGTCCCAGGAATCAAAAGACCTCCGAATACATCGAAGGCCGCTACGGCTGATTTGGGAACTTGCCGGCGGGCGGGAAAAAGTCGGGAGGCTGATTCCCCACTTTTTTTACTGCGATATTCCGGAGACCGGATAGAGTTGCCCGCAATTCCACATGAGTTCCATAACAACAAGGCCTGGGAGCCTGGCGCGAGGCATTCCTGCAATGAACCCATTCAATTCGAAAATGCGATACATCACAAGGATGCTGCTCCTGGCGTTCTGGATTGTGTCCGCCCATGCGGGCATTGCGGGCGAACCGCCCCTGCGGATTCTCAGCGGTAATCGCTCGCAGGACGGCTTGTTCCATTTGCAGATCGCGGCCTCCAACACCCTTTCGTATGTGGTTCAGACTTCCACGAATCTTCTGCAATGGGCTCCATTGCAGACCAACCTGTCCAAGGGGACCATTGCGGAATTTGTGGATACCAATACGAAATCGTTTCGGCTGCGTTACTATCGACTCACGGAGCATAAGAACGGTTTGCTGCTCTCCAAGAGCACTGCAAATCCCGGCGATAAACTGGTTATCACAGGCGGCCCGTTCGATCCCGCCGCGCGCACGCTTGTGCGGTTCCTGGACGCAACGGGATCGGAGGTTGCTGTGCGGGCCTTTACGGTGACGACCGGATCGGTGGCTGTGGCCGTTCCGTTCATGGTCAACACCAGCGCGCCTCAGATTCGCGGCGGGCTGGTCAGGGTTTCACTGGGACAGGCAACAGCGGCAGCCACCAATGTGTTCGCATCCGCCCAGCAACTGCAAATCGCGGATTTATCGGTCACGGGTCTGGCTCCGGGCGCGGTCACGCTGGCGTATCTGAATCAAACCTCCAATCTGTTGGCCATCGCGTCAAGCCGCTGGCAGACCATTGGGAATGCCTCCCAGGGAAAAGTCGATACCGCAGCGCTACGTCGTGATCTGCTTTCGATGCAAACCAATGTGGTGACCGCTCAAAAGATGATTCAAGGCATCGTCAGCGGTCAAACGCCGCGCATCTCGCTGGGCCGCATCCATGATCGCGAGGTCATTCTTGACTTGGATGCCGTGGTTTCACTGGATCGCATGCTGGTCGCCAGCCTTAATTATCGAACTGGCAGCAACGTGCTGGCAAAAAGCTCGATCTCCAAATTGGATACTGCGGATATCATGTCGCGCATGGATGAAACCTTCAGCCCGGGGCAATCCTCGCAGTCCACCTTCGACATGTTTGACCAGTTCAACTCGATCGGCGGCCTGGGTGTGGGGATTCTGGCCACCACGGCGGTGGTTCTGGGGATTGCGTCGGCTCCGGCCGCGGCGGCCGTGGCGGGCACCGCCGGAGCGGTTTTGTTTTTCAGCACTTACGTGGCGCCTGCGGTGATGGGATCCAGCGCCATGGCATTGGCGGCTCCCTTCATTGAAGTCCAGACAGGCCACCAGATAACCCTGGAAGACTACCGCCCCGCATTGAATCACATCGAGAAAGGGAGCGAGGCTTTCCTTTACGACGAGCTGCAGGGTCGCCTCCTGGATGGGGTATTCAAATCGCAGGGGGCCAGCGAAGACCTCATCGCCCGAACCTCGCTTTTCGTCAGCACCTCCAAATCCGTTCTGGATAATCTGGATTTGACCAAACCCCAATCCGTGGGCTCGCTGGCCTTTGCCAATTCGGCGACCATATTCGCCGGACTTCGCCCCGCCAACGATCTTTCGACCTACCGCGCAAATCTCAACAGCACCTTTACGGACACCTATCCGGATGCGGCCTGGGCAGAAAAGTTGGCCGGAACCATCACGATTGGCGTTCGGGGCCAGGGCACCGCGACTGCCCCTTTTAGTGGAACCTTTTTGTTCGACGGAACCATTGTGGAGACATTGCTTTATTGTCACTCCGTGGATGTACCCTGCGATCCCGGCGGCACCTACGTGCTCGAACTCAATGATGGCGTGGTGACGGGATCCCTCGGGTTGGTGACCGCGGACGGCACCGGCACACTCACTGCCAATGCAGGATCCGCGCCGCTTCCGTTTCAGTTTGTCGCGGGTGTGATCAATGGAAACACCCTGACCGGGACGCTGGTGCTCGGGAATTTTCAAGAGCTGGTTGTGACCCTGAACAAGCAATAACCAGCACGCGCAAGGCAACGGGTAATTCCACGAGCACGCCAGGCGGCCTACCCGCCGCAGCAGGAGGTTTTAAGTTGCCCGCGCAAGTCGCGAACCCATTATATTCTCCAGAATATGAATCGGGTTATCGCACATCTGGATATGGATGCGTTCTTCGCCTCCGTGGAGCAGCGCGATCATCCCGAATTGCGCGGCAAGCCGGTCATTGTGGGCAGCCCGCCCAATCAGCGCGGCGTGGTTTGCGCCGCCAGTTATGAGGCCCGGCGATTTGGCATCCATTCCGCCCTGCCCAGCGTGACGGCGGGCCGTCTTTGCCCCAATGGCATTTTCATACGTCCCCGGATGGACCGCTACCGACAGGAATCCCGGTGCATCATGCAAATCCTGACGGATACCGGCGCGCTGGTGGAACAAACCTCCGTGGATGAAGCCTACCTGGACTTTTCCGCGCAATGCCCGGCCGGGGATGTCGATGAAGCCCTGCTCCAGGCGCTGCCGCTGGCCCGGGCGTTAAGGCAGAGAGTTTTCTCGGAACGACAATTAACCGCCAGCATTGGCCTGGCTTCGAATAAACTTTTGGCCAAACTTGCCAGCGATTATCAAAAACCGAATGGACTGACCTTGATTCCGGAACGGGACAAGGTGGCGTTTCTACGCCCAATGCCGGTCCGTGCGCTCTACGGGGTGGGCAAAGTCACCGCGGAAATTCTAAACGCAGCGGGAATCAAGACGGTGGGCGATGTGCAGGATCATCCTGGAGATTTGCGAAAGTGGGTCGGCTCCTTCGGTCCCACCTTGAAGCAATTTGCCTTCGGCGAAGATGACCGCCCGTTGGATTTCAATGAGACCACCAAGAGCATCAGCAGTGAAACGACCTTTTTGGAGGATACCGAAGATCGCGGCGTGTTGAGGGCCACGTTGCGAGGGCAGGCCGCCGAAATTTCGACGGAACTGAAGCAAAAACACCTCATGGCCAAAACGGTCCAAGTGCGCGTTCGCTATGGGGATTTCACCACACTGACCCGTCAGATCACGCTGGAGGAATCGCTGGACGACCCGAAGCTCATTTACCGGCTTGGGTGTCATCTGCTGGGCTTCCACAAATTGGTGACGCGACCGCTCAGGCTTTTGGGACTGGGCGTCAGCAACCTGGGACCGCCCAGCCAGCAGTTACGGCTGCCTTTTGATAACGGTCTTGAACACACCCGCGCAGGGATGGTTGAGCGCCGTTCCTGATCGGAACCTCAGGGAGTCGTTGAGAAAATGGGGCCGTAAATGTGGACTGCGTACGCCGGGAAAGTATCGCCCACCCGATTGTCTGCCGGCTGCAGGCTCCGGTTTTCCCCGAACACCGGGAGGCATTCGTTTGCGGGGGTCCGGCGTGGAGGGAGGGCAAAGCCGTATTGAACCTCGCGCGGTGTGTTATTGATGGCGATGATGTAATCACCGGGCGGAACGGATTCGTTGCCAACCGGCACGCGCAGCAGTGTGGAAGTGATGCTGCTCTCCATGGCGGCATTGTATGCGGTGGCCGGATCCCCGAAAGCATGTTGTTTTGCCCACCACACGCGTTTGCCCTGGAACAACGGTTCCCGGGCGCGAATCTCGCCAACCACCTGCTTCAAGGAAGCCCAGAGTTCCGGGTGGTTTCGTATTTTCCAACGGCCATCGAATTCGTAAAAAAAGATCCCGTTTGCTCCCCGGGCCAGCGCCTCGTAAGCCATGCAGCGGAGTTCTTCATAAACAGGCGGCCTCAGCTTCGCATCGGTGAGCAGCAAACCCGGATAGGCGGTCCAATCGAAAGCCTGAATGACCGCAAACAGCGGCTTGTCCGGTCCGATGGCCAGCCGGCCCAGCTTGATGTGCTGGCCGAAATCCGCCAGGGGCATCCACGGGATCGGATAACGATCGACGATGACCAGGTCCGTGATGTTTCCGTAGTTCACGGCCTCACCGCCGTAGCAAAGCGTCAGGGCCGAGGGTTTCCTGGCGCCGGATTCCTTGAGCTGGCGCTCGCGCAATCGAACCTCGGCAGGCGCCACATTGTTCAGATCGGGTTCATCGATGAGATACCAGGCCCAGAGCGCGGGATGCGCATCGAGCGTGCGGATGCTGACTTCTGTCTGGTGGCTTATGGATGGCGGCGTGGCAAGAACCTTTAGTCCAGCCTCGCGAGCCGCGCCGAGATAATCCCACTGGGACGATCCCACAACGACATCGAAACCGGCCTTGCGGACTTCCGGGAAATCCGCCGTTGCCGGAACCCCGAACAATCCAATTGGAAAACTCCGCTTTTGCGGGCTGCTGCAGCCGGCGGCCAGGAGCACCAGCATGGCGGAAACGAATATGGAGCGATAAAAAGTCACGTTGCTTTTGAGAGCGTTGCGCATCCTGAATTATCTCGCAAGAGAATTGGAGCGCGCATTTTCCGTGCGTTTTCAGCCGCCGACCGGGGCGGTTCACCGACGGCAAGGCGACCGCTGGCGCATCCATCCAGACAAGATCACGCCTGCTGTAACGCTTCCGACCATGCAAGACCCTCTTCAATCGAACCAAAGATCCTTACTTTGTCACGTTCACGCCTTGGCGCGTGATCAGGTCATAGGTGAAGGTGCGTTGCTCGCGGGACTTGAGCGGGATGACAAACTTGACCTTGTTGGCGTCCACTTTTTCATTGGGCGCCTGGGTGTCGATGGACCAGTCCCCGGTGAAGTTGCGCCGGATATCCAGTGTGATGTCGATGTCCTTGGAATTGCGCACTTCGAATTGCCAGGTCTCCTTGGTGGTCCAGCCGGAGACGTTGCCCTTGTCATCGAACCGGATGTCGGATTTTTCCCAGTTCATCAGCACGGGTTTGACGAGCACCTCCTGGTCCGCGCCCAATTCGAGGTCCACCTGCTCATTGATGGGGATGTATTTGACCACGGTGCCGCCAGTGTAAGCGTAAAGGCGGTCTTCACCGAGAACGCGGAAGGCCTTGACCGCGCCATCCGGCAGCGGTTCCTTGCCGAGCTTGCTCTTGGTGTCGTTCTTGAACCGATAGAACCGCACCACCTGGTCGTTCCACTGTTCCTTCTCGAACTTGTAATAGCTGGCGATGGGCACTTCATCGGCCTTGAAGGATGGCAGGCGCTTGGACCAGCCGTTGGGAATCGTGTCGCTGCCACCCACCGTATACATGAAGTATTCAGAGAGGCCTTCCTTCACAATTTCCTTCGGCTTGGCGGCGTCCATTGCGGCCCCGAGCATCACGCCGCTTACTGCCATGGCGCGGGAACGCAGCTCGGATCGGCCCATGGGGGCTTTGGCCGCGGCGGGAGCATTGAGCACTTCCTGCTCCTGCGGCCGGAAGTTCTGCGCCACTTGGGAAATATCCTCCACCAGGCGGATGACGCCCACGATCAGCCGCACCTGGGCATTCTCGTAATCCTCGCCGCTGTTGTTGGTCACGCGCACCGCTCCAGACAGGGCCATCATTTTCTCGTCACGGTTGGCCTCGGCCACATAATCGGCCGACCACGTAATGCCACTGGTGAAGTAGCGAATCTCGACCTCCACTTCCCCCGCAAACTCGCTTTGGATGCGCCACTCGAGAGTATTGGTTACACGCGGTGGGAAACTCGCGTCGAGGACGTCCACGGCATCGGCGTGGGTGAGCGCGCGAAACTCGACCGAGGTGGGATCGATCAACGTGTTGGCCCAGGAAAACTCGAGATGGTTCAATCCTTTGCGTAGCGTCAGGATGCGCGTCTCCTTGACCAGCGTCAGGTCGGCGGAATTGTAAATGGTCAGTTGCGTGGAATCGCGTCCGGGCAGCGTGACCACATTGATGCGCGCGTGAACCGGGGTGGCCGCGAAGAGTGCCAGTGGCAGCATCCAGGTGACGAACCGCGCCGCCCGCAACCGCGTGCCCTCACACGGCGTCCCGGCGTTCGGCTGCGAAAAGTAAGACAAGAAATTCATAAACATTTTCTCCTTTGGATTGGCGTTCAGCGATCAGTAGGTGGAAGGCTCCTGGTTCTGGACGTTGATCCGGTGGAGTTGGAATGTGAGGGTGGTCTTCTTCTCGCCTGTCGATAACGCGGGCAGGGTCAGTTCGTATTCGAAGGTGAAGGCATCCTTTTTCTTGTATTGGTCGGGATGCGAATTGGCGGTCATCTGCCAGTAACCGGGGGCGTGCTCAATCAATTTGACGTGGGCCTCGGTGTTCTTGAAATTCTCGATCTCGATCTTGTAGGTCTCGTCGTTGTCCCACATCACGATTTGATTGGCATTGTTGCGGCGCAGGTTGACGCGCTCGTCCTTGGTCTTGCGCTGGACGACTTTCACATCTCGGCCCTGGCCGATGTTGAGTTTGAGTTCGCGGTCGATGGGCGTGAGCGTCACCCAATCCTCCCCGATGAACGCGGCACCGGACTCGGTCCTGGCCTCGCCGTCAGTTGAGGTCTCCTTGGTTTTCAGGAAGAGACGCGCCTTGCCCGGCAGCAATGTATGCGCGCCGAGTTTGGAGGCGGTGTCGTTCTTGAGCACGTAGAAGAGGGGAATGCCCACGGTGGTGTGCTCGTATTCCGGGTCCCATGGCAACTGCGCCGAGTCCCAGGTCAGCACTTTGTTGATCGGCGCGGCATCGATCCGCTCGGAAAGCATCTCGAGGATCTCGCCATTGGCGATGGATTTCTTGAAATTCGCGCCATAGCCGATGGAGATTTCCGCGTCGGTCAATTCCTCGCCGGAATCGTTGCGCAGACGAAGGATATTGCGCCAGACCAGCGTTTTCTCATCCGGCTCGGCCACGGCTTTATAAACGATCTCGCGGCGGATGCCCTGGAGCAGGTAGGAGATGCGGACTTTTTCCTCCTGCGCCTGTGGGCTGCTCACGGCCCAGATCAAGGCGTTTTCGTTGGGCGGATAACTGGTGTTGAGCAGGAGCACTTCCGTGGGATGGCTGAGCATCCGCACCTGGATGGAAGTCGAATCGATGTTCACTCCCCGCCAGGAAAAATCGATCTGGTTCACCCCTTTTTGAAGGGTCAGAACGCGTTCCTCCTCCACGAGCGCGGCTTCCGGGTGGCTCAGGGAAAGGACCGTGCGGGCGCGTTCGGGTAGCGCCGCCAGCTTGACGCGCGCAAAGGCAGGTGTGGTCGTGAGGAGGCCAACCCCCAACAGGATCCATGGCAATTTCGTATTCATGGCAGTAATTCATTCCCGGCCGCAATGGACCGGCGCATTTCAAGGAATTAGACGGACTCCGGAAAAGTTTCCTCCGCAAAATAAACCGTGCCGTCGCTTTTTCAACGACGGCCCGCAACGGAGTGCGCGCCATAATCTGAGCGCCGCGGCAAAAAAGAGCGGTTCCGGTAGGGCGAGGCTCCTGCCGAGCCGTGACCCTCCGATCGCCGCTGCCACCACCGCTTGGTACTTACTTCTTTTTGCTGTTGCCCGCCGGATTTTCCGCCGCGAGGACTTCCTCGAAATCGACGATTTCCTTGATGTGCGTCAGGAACCAGCGGTCGATGTTGGTCAGCTTGAAAATCTCGTCGATGCTGAATCCGGCGCGCATGGCGTGGCGGATGAAGAAAATGCGCTCGGCGTTGGGCACGGTCAGCTTGCGCGAGATCACATCGCGCGGGAGGATGTCCCGGTCGCCATAAACCTCGGCGCCGATGCGCCAGGGTTTGCCGTCGCCGCCCAGGCCGCTGCGTCCGATTTCCAGCGAGCGCAGGCATTTCTGGAGGGATTCCTTGAAGGTGCGTCCGATGGCCATGGCTTCACCCACGGATTTCATCTGGGTGTTGAGCGTGGGATCGGCCTGCGGAAATTTCTCGAACGCGAACCGGGGAATCTTGGTCACGACGTAGTCGATGGTCGGCTCGAAGCTTGCCGGGGTTTCGCGCGTGATATCGTTGCGAATCTCGTCCAGCAGATAACCCACGGCGAGTTTGGCCGCAATTTTCGCGATGGGGAATCCGGTGGCCTTCGAGGCCAGCGCGGAGGAACGGGAGACGCGGGGGTTCATCTCGATGATGACCATGCGGCCGTTTTCCGGGTTCACCCCGAACTGGATGTTCGACCCGCCGGTTTCCACGCCGATCTCGCGGATCACGGCGAACGAGGCGTCGCGCATGATCTGAAATTCCTTGTCCGTCAGCGTTTGGATGGGGGCCACGGTGATGGAATCGCCGGTGTGCACGCCCATGGGATCGAGGTTCTCGATGGAACAGATGACCACGCAATTGTCCTTGCGGTCGCGCATGACCTCCATCTCGAATTCCTTCCAGCCAATCAACGATTCCTCGATCAGGATTTCATGCACGGGCGAGAGGTCGATGCCCCGTTTGGCGAGTTCCTCGAATTCCTCACGGTTGTAGGCAATGCCGCCGCCGGTGCCACCCAGCGTATAAGCTGGACGGATGATCAGGGGCAGACGGCCGATTTTGGCCAGCACCGCGCGCGCTTCGTCCAGATTGTGCGCCGTGCCGCTGATGGGCACGTCCAAGCCGATCGCCAGCATGGCTTCCTTGAAAATCTGGCGGTCTTCGCCTTTTTCAATGGCCTTGGCGTTGGCCCCGATCATTTCAATGCCATGTTTCGTGAGAAAACCGGACTCGTGGAGCGCCATCGCGGTGTTCAGGGCGGTCTGGCCGCCCAGCGTGGGCAGGAGGACGAGCTTGCCTTTGGCTTCCAGCCGTTGAAGTTCCTCGATTTCGCGCACGATGATCTTCTCGACGCACTCCGGCGTGATCGGCTCGATATAGGTGCGATCCGCAAACTCCGGGTCGGTCATGATGGTGGCCGGGTTGGAATTCACCAGCACCACGCGATAACCCTCCTCTTTGAGCGCCTTGCAGGCCTGGGTGCCCGAGTAGTCAAATTCGCAGGCCTGACCGATCACAATCGGACCGGCGCCAATGATCAAAACCGTATGGATGTCTGTGCGTTTGGGCATATCAAATCAAAACCGCCCTAATTAACGTGATTTGCCGCCCGCTGTCAGTTTTTTTCGGTTCTGGGGACGGGATCGTTGGAAAGTCACTGCATTCTGCGACCATTGAGAGTTTCCGAAAGGCCAGTAAACAACTGGTATTGCCAAACTTGCAGTGCCGGGGATGCTCCATGGCTTTCAGGCCTTGCAGATTGGAAATGCGCAGTACTGCAGTCCCGCGTTGTTGGTTTGAACTTTTTCGCCTGTTTTCCCGACGTATAAAGTGAGAGGATGGGCCTGTGGCCGATCCAAACGGGATGGAATGTTATTGGAGCAACCTTTACGACCAGGTGGGACCGGCCTTGCTGACCTATTTCGCACGCAGGCATCGGCAGGCGCAATTGGCCGAGGACCTTTTGCAGGACACCTTTGTCCAGGCCATGAAATGCCCCGGTCGTGTGCAGGAGGCCGCATCCGCGCGGGCCTACCTGTTCGGCATTGCCAGGCATCTGAGCCAGGAGGCCTGCCGACAGCCGGAACTTGAATTGTTACCGGAGGTCGAGATCAAGCCCGATCCTGTCACCGACATAAACCCCAGGCTGGAGCGCATGCGCGAGGCCATTCATACGCTGACGCCATCCCATCGCGAGGTGCTGGAACTGCGGTTGCAGCATGAGTTTTCCTACGAGGAAATCTCCAGCGCGCTGGGAATCCCCATCGGAACGGTGCGCTCGCGACTGCACCTGGCGGTAAAACAACTTCGCGAGAAAATGATGAGAGAGGATTGATATGCACTTGGATCGTGATTCACTGGAACTGCTGCTGATGGATGAACAGGCCGGGGCCTTGAGCGCCGAGGCCTCCCAACTTCTGGAGATTTACCTGGCACAAAACCCGGATGCCGCCCGGCAGGCCGGGGAGTTTCGTCAGACGATGGACCTGGCCCGGATGGCCTATGCGGCAGCACCGAAACCCGCCCTTCCTGAACCGGCATTTGCGATGACATCCGCTGCCGAACCGCGCCATCCCTCCCGGTTCGGACTGCCCGCGTGGGCGGCCATGGCCGCCTGTCTGGCCATCGGTTTTCTGATCGGCAAGATGTGGCTGGTTCAACCGCCGGTCATGCAGGAAGTCGTTCGCGAACCCGTGGCCGCAATGGCCGCCATCGCGGTTCAACCCGTTTTACCTTCACAAAACCCAGGCTCTTTCTGGTCGGTCAAAAACTGGCAGATGCGCACGAATGACACATCCCGGCGCGGGGGTTACTCCGTGGAATGGGAGTCGCCGGTCAAAAAGCCCCGAATCAAAGCCAACTCTTAACCCCTGAACAAAATGAATACAGAATCCTGTCCTTGTCAGAGCAAGCATATGAAAACTCATCACGACGATCCGCCCGCTGGCGCGAATCCCATGGAACGCGTTCGAACAAGAACCATGGTGTGGCGGTTGTGCCTGGCCCTGGTTTGCTGCCTGTTGCTGGCCGGTTGTTTCGATTTCAAGCGAGTCTTCTGGGCGCCCAACGGCGAGGTGGCCGCGTTGATCGTGGACAACACGCTCTATTTCTGTGATGGCAAGGGCGAGTTGTCCGGACCTTTGCTCACGAATGCCTTTGTGGTGACCTGGTTTTCCAACTCCCAGGATTTTCTGGTGGAGACCAGCATCAAGGCCAAAACCTGGACGGAATTCACCAACACCAGCAAGGGGGAATGGGTGCGGGAAATTTCCACTGAGGCCGCGTCGCTCGTTCCCCGATTAAAGGCGGGCGAATCCAGCGGAGAAGTGCTGAGCAATTTAAAGGAATCCAAAGGGGAAGGTTTCGTGGAAGCCCTGTGGCTGTGCTGGCGCGACTGCCACGGAAGCGATCTTGCAGGCATCAAGGAACACGAGGAACTGGTGAAGGAACGCGAGGCGGAAACCTGCGTGATCCAGCGGATGCACTATGCGGACAGGCAGGTTACAAAAACGGCCGAGCTTTTCCAGTCCATCACGCCCTGTCTCGACCTGAGACTCTCGCCCGATGAAAAATGGTTTGCCACGACAGGTCTCGCCGGGCCGCTCTCCGTGGCTTCCGCGACAGAACCGGGGGTTCCGGTGTTGATCGAGACCAACCAGGTCTCATTCTACCCGGATTGGACTCCCGACGGACGCTCGCTGGTTTTCATCAAGGCCGATGGAAGCGCCTCCGGCCAATCGATCCGGCTGGGCGTGATCTCCAGGCGCCTGGTTCTCGACGATCACGGCGCTCTGAAGGCAACCAACCCCAACGAGGACATCGCAGGCCTGATCTTTGACGAAACAGGCAAAGTGCGCTGCCTGAAGGATGGGCGCATCGTGTTTTCCAGCATTGAAGTCAGGCTTCCCGCCACGGCCCGGGAAATGCCGCAGCGCGAGCAACTTTATGCCATCGATCCGGAGCGCTATCATTCCGTCATCAAACTCATTCCGCAGGATTTGGAGGCCGAGGTCCCCCAGAAGTGGGTGACCTTTGAAGTCAGTCCCGACAGCAAACGCATTTCCGCCGAACTCGATAATGGCGGGGTCATCATCTATGATCTGGCCAGCGGCAAGGTGGAAAACGTCCAGCCCGATGCCGATCGCAAATCCTCTGGAATCACGCCGGTGTGGAAAACCGCCGATGAACTTTGCTTTGCGGCGATTGCGACGGAGCCGACCACCAACCAGCTGCATCGCCTGGACCTGGCGATCTGGAAAAATGGCAAGACGCAAATCCTGAGCGATTCCTGGCCCGCCAATGTCATCAATAAATTCTTTAACACGGACAACGCCGCGGAACCGCTGCCTCCGAAGAAATGAGGACTGGGACGACGGACGCTGAATGAAGTAATGAAGTATTGGGGTGGCCCCGGAAAGCGGCCACCCTTTTTCTTCAGGCTGCGAGAGACGCCCCTGCGCGGCATCAGTACTGGAAAGTGAAGTGAACCTCGCGGGAATCGTTGTTAACCGCGACGTTGGCTGGCCAACTGGGGAAGGGCTTGGAATCGTTCACCGCCTGTTGGCACAGGTATTCCTGAAGGCCATTGCCCGAGCTTTGGACCACTTTCACATTGGCCACGGATCCGTTTCTAAAGAGCTGAAAAGAGATAACCACCCGTCCGGATCGCCGACCCAGGCCCGGATTTTGATCCACGAGAGTAAACCATCGTTTCTGAACGGCATTGATGACAAGCACATCGTATGGTCCGAAAGGCGTGGACTTGGGATCGAGGCTGGAAACAATGCTGCGACGTGAGACGACAGTGGACGGGGCAAGGGTTGTGGCGTTGGAAACCGTCGTGATGGCCGCGGCGGGGGTGGCGGAATGGGTGGCGCGTTCCCAGGGCGCCAGAGCCGTATTGGTCGGTGCGGACGTCAGTTGAACCACCCGGACCTTTTGCGCCGGGGCGGGAACCGCATTCGTCGCAGGGACTGGAACGGTTGCCTTCGATGACGCAATGTTGGTCGCTGAGGGGGTGTTGGCGGTGTTGGGGATGTTCGTATTGGCGCTTTTGCCAACAGGCAGGAGGGTCTGAGCCGATTTGACCAGGTCCTTGCCGTGGCGCACCAGGTAGTAGCCGCCGTACGCCACCAGGCCCAGCAATATCAAGAGCAACAGCACTCGAAAAGCGACCCGCAGTATCAGCGCGAAGTCCCGGGGCGCCCTGGCCTCAGGGAGAGGTTTCGGTAATGCCGACTGCGCGGCAGGCTCCGCAGGAGACTCAGTCACGTCATCGCTGAACTCGGGCATTGCGGAAAGGGGCTGCCAATCCTCATCTTCTTCATACCGGGCCAGGTTTGACTTCATGAGCCAACCGGCTGAGATCAGCGATCGAACCTCCGCGACGCTGGAGGGCCCCACCGCCTTGCCTTCGCATTGGATGAATATCTTTTTCAAGATAAATTCAATTTATTCTCTCTCATGCGGCCTCTGGCAAGTAAAATAACCGCATTCAACAGGCCAGGGTGCAAGCCATTCCCGCTGATATTACGACTGCCGGTCCGGGGCGAAAAAGGCCTCATGGACACGGCGGATCGCCTTGCGGTAGCCGGCCATGGCATCGAGCAGGGCCTGGGCGCTGGAAAAACCGCAGCGGATGGCCACGCGATATTGAGGCGCAGGATCCGCGGGCAACTCGGATTCGCCTTCATAACTCCAACGGCGCAGAATGCATTCGATGCGCAGGAGGTGGCGGTAATTCTCAATCAGCTCGATGGCCTGTTCCCGGGGCATGGCCTGGGTGTCGCGCGCCTTCTCCAGAGCCTTGAGAGTGTTGGGCTCCTGCCAACCGTGTTCGAGGCACAAACACTGGGCGATGAACTCCGCGTCCATCAACCCGCCCGCGCCCGTCTTGAAGGCCAGGGCCTGCCGTCCGGCGGAAACGCGCTCCTTTTCAATCCGCAGGCGCATGTTCGCAATCTGCCTTTTCCAATCGGGCACATAGGCCGCGGGCCGTCTCTCCTGCGCGCTGAAATTCGTGAGGTCGGAGGCGAGCTTTTGGAACCGCGCCCCCACGGCGGAATCGCCCGCCACGGGCCGGGAGCGCGTCAGGGTCTGGATTTCCCAGAGCATGGCCCGGTTCCGGTAGTAATCCTCGCAGGCCGCCAGGGTGGTCACGAGCAGCCCTTTTTCGCCATCGGGCCGGAGTCGCGCATCCGTCTTGAAGGCCACGCCCATTTCCGTCTGGCTGGAGAGCAATTCCATGACGCGCGCCCCGAGGGCCTGCAGCGCGGCGATGTTTTTGACCTTGGAATCCGCCACAAACAGCAGGTCCAGATCCGAACCGTAGGTCAGCTCGGAACCGCCCAGTTTGCCCAGGCCGATGATGGCGAAAGGCGGTTTTTTAATCTTTCGCTCACGCATCACCACCTCCAGGGCGTATTGGAGGCAGGCCTCGGCCAGCGCCGTCAATTCCAGCAGGTTCTGCTCGTAATCGGCCAGGCCCAGGATTTCGCGCAGGCCGATGCGCATGAATTCGGCCTGATGATAGCGCCGAATCCACAGCCTCTGATCCTCATCCGCATGCCCGTAGCGCAGGTCCTTGAGAATCTCCGCCGCGGGCTTCGAGCGGCGCAGGCGACCGCTCAGCATCAGGTCATCCACCAGGTCCGGAACGTGAATGGCGATTTCGGCCAGAAATTCCGAGCGGTCAAAGAGCAGCAGCAGCAGATCGAAAAGCGAGGGATTGGCGGCCCAGGTTTCGAACAGCGTGGATCGCGCGCCGTAGGCGGCCACAAAACTGTCCAGCCGCGCGAGCACGCGATCCGGATCGGAGAGCACTTGAGGTTGAGATTGGGTTTGGGATTGCGATTGGTCCGCAGCCTCGGGAACGGGGTGGCCCTTGACCGGACACAATTTCAGGAAACGCGGCAGGAGATCGCGCGCCAGCTCGATGGTGCGGCTGGAGACGTGAATGTAGCCGGGGCCGTGCACGAGGGATTGGAGCACCTTCGCGGCGTTCTGGGGTTCGCGGAAGGAACGCTCCTCGAGCAGATGCGTCCAGGCCTCCCGCCCCTCCTCGAAGTCCGGCAAAGTCGCGGTCGGATTTTCGGGAACCGTATGATGCAGCCACTTGTCATAGACCCGGCGCACGGCGGTCGTGTGCTCCTTCAAGGCCTTCTCGAAATCGGCCAGCTTTGGAAAACCCATGAGCGCGGCCAGGCGCTGGCGGGCTTCTTTTTCCAAAGGAATGGTGTGCGTCTGAAGATTGGCCTCCATCTGGAGCCGGTGTTCGACATCCCTCAAAAAGGACCAGGCGCCGGTTAAAGAGGCCGCCTCGGCTTCGCTCATAAGGCGGTAATCCACGAGCTTTTTCAACGCGGCCAGCGTCCGGCTTTCCTGGAGAAATGGCAGGCGTCCCGCGTTCAGGAGTTGCAGCGTCTGCGTCACAAACTCAATTTCCCGGATGCCGCCCCGGCCCAGTTTCACGTTGCGGTCGATCTCCCCCGCCTTGACGACTTCGTTCTCGATCCGCTGCTTCGTGGCGGCGATCTCGCCCAAAATCCGTTCGCCCAACGAGCGCGGGTAGCGGAAGGGCTGGATCATCTCGATGAATTCGGACGCCAGCGAACCGTCTCCGGCCACGCCCCGGGCCTTGATGAGCATCATGCGCTCCCAGGTCTGGCCCCATTGCGCGTAGTAGTTTTCGTAGCTCGCCAGCGAGCGGGCCAGCGGACCGGACTGGCCCTCGGGGCGCAACCGCAGATCGATGCGGAATAGAAAACCGTCCGGCGTCATCCGCGCGATTTCCGCGATGAACGCCTCGGCCAGCCGCGTGAAAAATTGGTGGCTGCCCATGCCGGAACCGCCATCGCCAGACTTGTCTGACTTGGCGGGCGGCTTCTTGAACGCCGCACCTTCCTCGGTATAAACGAACACCACGTCAATGTCCGAACTGTAATTCAAATCCTGGCCGCCGAGCTTGCCCAGGCCGATCACGGCAAAGCCGGTCTGCTGCCAGTCGCCATCCGCATCCTGGTGATACGGCGTGCCAAACCGCGTGGTCAACTGACGCCAGCAAATCTGAAACACCGTTTCCAGGCACAGGTCGGCCACGTTCGTGATTTCCTGCGTGATTTCCGTGGCATTGCTCAACCGCCCCAAATCCCGCGCGGCGATGCGCAACATCTCTCGCTGCTTGAACTGCCGCAACTGCGCAAAAGCCGACGCATAATCCCCCGCCTCGAGCGCGGGCTTGAGCCAGGAACGCACCTCGCGATGCTGGCCCTGTTTTTGACGGGGATGCGCCAGGTTTTCAGGATCGAACAGCCGTGCCTCCAGCCATTGCGGCCTGGCCACCAGCAGATCGCTCATGGCCTGGGAACCGCTGAAGAGCGCCGCCAGAATCCGCGCCAGAGGTTCGTCCGCCGCGTCCAGCACCCGCGCGGCGGAGGTGGAGCCCAGTTTCTCAAGCACCATGCGCACCCGTTGAGGATCGGCGCACGCCTTGATCGCCTTTTGCCATGCCGCACTTGTCATCGCTCCATTGAATACGCCTTTGGCGACGATTGCAATCCGTTCCGGGGTGGTCGGAATTCGCCTGCGAATGGTATTGGTATTGGCCGCTGCACTTGCACATGGTTATCCTGCGCGCGTCTCTTTATCCCGAAGGGATTAAATCATTCAGACCGGGGTTGCGAGGAACGAGCTACCCCGGGTGGCGCACCCAAACGCAACGCCAACTCTGTAGGAGTTGGATCAGATGCAGCTCTTACAGCGTTGAGAATCTGTGGGGATTTCGGTCCCCCGGGTAGACCCTGGCGGACAACCCGGAGCTGAGTGATGGCAATCCGTTCCGGGTTGCACGGACGGAACGCCTCCGGCATGTCGGAGCCCATGAAGTGAGATGGATGCGTGCAACCCGTTCGGGATTACACGCCATTCGTTCCGTTCGTTGAAATCGCGCGCAAGAGACTTGCGCGCCCTTAAACAGCGCCTATTTCCCGGGGAACAGGACTTTGGGCTGGGCCTTCTCCCATTCTTCCTTGGAGACTTTTTTGGTCTCGTGCAGGAAGACGAAGTTGCCGTTTTTGTTCCCGATCACCACGTCCGGCAGGCCGTCCTTGTTCAGATCGCCCACGGCGAACTGGGTGCCGACGCCCGAGGCGTCATCGATGAGGTGCGGCACGAAATCAACGCTCTTGCCGTCCGCCGAACGCACGGTCTGGAACCAATAGAGGACCGAGGGGGCGTCCCACTCCGGGTCCGTGTTCGGGGGATGCGCCCAATGGCGTTTGCCGGTGACGAAGTCCATAATGCCGTCCCCGTCCATATCGACGAGTTCGAAGGCGTGGAGCTGGGTGATCTTGAGACCGTATTTGTTGTCCTCGGCTTTTTCACCCATGAACTGGTGCTTGATGAAGGTGATTTCCCCGTCCTTTTTGACCTGCTCGAACCACGCCATGCCGTATTTGTGGGGATGCAGGCAGGTGACGATGTCGTTCAAGCCGTCGCCGTTGAAATCATAAACGAGCATCTGCGCGGCGCCTTCGCCGAAGTTAAAGGGATGGAGCTTCCAGACGGGATCGCCTTCGAGCGAGGCGGGCTGTTCCCACCATCCGCCGATCTCCACGTAATCCTTGCGGCCATCGCCATTGATGTCGCCGATGCCCAGACCGTGGGTGTACCGGTGCCAGGTCCCGGCCGGGGAGATGCGATGGAATTTCCAGACCTCGTTGGGATTTTTCCAGTCCGGCGTGGCATAGCCCCAGTAGCCGCCTGAGTTGCAGATCAGCTCCGGTTTGCCATCGCCATTGATGTCGCCGAAATTCGGGGATTCGTTGTCCGCCACCGGAAATGCCACATGGCGGGTCCATGGGCCGTCCTTGCCCTGCGGATTCTCAAACCAGAAGGCCTCCTCGCCGGGCATGCCGATGATGAAGATGTCCTGCCAGCCGTCCTGGTTGAAATCGCAGACGTAGGTGATGAAATCGTTGGAATAGCTCTTGGGATCGTATTTCTGCGCCGGACGGTATTCGTGCGACTTCTGGAACGTGGGGCCCTCATACCAGAAAGGGCCGGCCACGACATCCATGATGCCGTCCTTGTTAAAATCCCCGAAAGAAGCGCCTTCGCAATAAAACTGATCCGTGAGCTGGATCTTTTTGAAGGTGTGCAACGTGTTATCCTTGGCGGAGACCAGGAGAGTGCTCCCCAGCAAGGCGGCGGCGAAAATGGGCCATGGCTTGATCATGGGTCATTGGTGGCAGTTTCCCGGGTGGCGGTCAAGACGGATCAGAAAGGAAGGCCGACAAATCCATGAGGCTGGAGCGGCGAAAATGCCGGATTTCATGGAGCAATTTTGAAGCTTGACATTATGGTAAATAAAAAATATTAATTTAGGGAATCCAATTTTACGCCAAATTAGATTAAAGGTTGGTTTAACAAAGGTCGCCACGAGGGAGCATTTCTTATGGAAAATGGAGTGGAAACGCATTGTTTTTCGAGCGCGTGCGCAAAAGGATCGGTGCCTGCGATTCTTGGCTGGGCCGGTATTCAATGGAAACAAGGTCCCATCGCCCTCGCCGAAAACACTTCAGGCAAAAAGACGACCACCGGAAGTGTCAATTTGACACAGCGGGATCCCCAACAGTCTTCCTTCTTGAACGTCACCGGGTTCATGACCGATTTTTACGATGTTTCCCTCGCCTTGGCTGCGGTTTTGTTGCTGGTCGCCTTGGGATGGTCGATATCCCTGCGGCGGCGCGTGAGGGAACAGACCGAGATGATTCGCCAGCAGGCCGAGCGGGAGGCGGCGTTGAATGAGAAATACCGGGAATTATTCGAGCAGGCCAACGACATGGTCTATAGCCATGATTTGAGCGGGAAATTCACATCGGTCAACAAGGCGGGCGAGCGGATATTGGGATGCGCCCGCGAACGAGTGCTGGGGACAAGGTTCAGTGAATTTGTGGATCCCACTCAAATCAAATCGGTTGAGGCGTGGCTGGACGATTGCTCGCGAGGCGTGGCCGCGCCTTTGGAACTGGCCATTTTGGGCCGCCGACAGAACCGTTCCATTCTGGAAATCAGCGCCCGGCTGGTGCGCGCGGATGGAAAAACAGTGAGCGTGGAGGGGATAGCGCGGGACGTGACGGATAAAAGGAAGGCGGAGGAGGCGTTGCGGCAGTCGGAAGAGCGGTTTTCCAGCGCGTTTCGCGTAAGTCCTGTGGCCATAGGTATATGCAATCTAACGGAATGGCGGTTTATCGACATTAACGAAAGTTTTTTGAAGCTCTTCGGATTCGCTCGCGACGAAGTGGTCGGCCACACGGTCACTGACCTGGCCATCTGGGAGAGCGCCGAGTCACGGACTCAGGTTGAAAAAATATTTTTTAATGAGCATTCGATATGCGGGGCGGAATGCAAATTCCGGATGAAATCGGGAGTCGCCCGCACGGCCCTCTTGTTTGCGGAAGCCATCGCATTGGGAACCACCCCCTGCGCCTTGATCATCATGTATGACGTCACGGAGCGCCTGCATCTGGAAGCCGAACTGCGCAAGGCCTTGAAAATGGAGGCCATTGGCCGACTGGCGGCGGGTGTCGCTCATGATTTCAATAACCTGCTCACCGTCATACAGGGGAATCTCCATCTGATCCGGGCGAAAAACAACAGCAATGGCGAATTGCATCAGCCATTGGACCGGATCGAACAGGCCAGCGAGCGGGCCGCGAGTCTGACCCAGCAATTACTGACGTTCAGCCGCAAACAGAACCTCCAACGCAAGCCGCTGGACCTGAATGAGGTCATTAATAACGGCCTCAAGATGTTCAAACATCTGTTGCGCGAGGATATCAATTTGCGCCTGAGATTTGCCCCGCACCTGCCCTTGGTCAGCGCCGACCCGACCATGGTGGACCAGGTGATCATGAATTTAGTGGTCAACGCGCGGGACGCCATGAATACCGGCGGAGACCTGATCGTAGTGACGTTGCCAGTGACCATTGAGCCCAGCTACCTAAAGACGCATCCGGACGCGATTGCAGGTCCATTCGTTTGTCTGAGTGTTAAAGATACAGGCTGCGGGATGGACGAGGCGACCAAGTCGCGAATATTCGAGCCGTTTTTCACCACCAAGGTCTCCGGTAAGGGGACAGGTCTGGGCCTGGCGACGGTCTATGGCATTGTCAAACAGCACGAGGGATGGATCGAGGTGGAGAGCGAAGTGGGCCAGGGAACGACTTTTAAATTGTTCTTCCCCTCCGAGAAAACGGTTTCCGCGCCAGAATCCGCTCCCAACCAACCAACCGAGGAGGATCGAACCACGATTCTAGTGGTTGAAGACGAGGCTTTTGTGGCGGAACTCGTTCGCAATATCCTTGAGGGACAGGGATATCGGATACTCGAGGCGGACAACGGATTGGTCGCCCAACAGGTGTGGAACGATCATCATGGGCATATCGACTTGCTGCTGACGGACTTAAAGATGCAGCATGGAATGTCCGGGGCGGAACTCGCCAGCAACCTGCGCGCCTTGAAACCAGATCTTAAAGTGCTCTACACCAGCGGCTTCAGTCCGGATTCCGTAAACTTGGACTCTTTGAACGACGCGCATTCGATCCTCCTGCCCAAACCCTACGCGCCCGCCAAATTGATCGAAACCGTGCGCGGCATGCTGGTCCCGCAGCAATAATCCGCGCAGGCAAAGGGGAGATGGGATGATAGAGGTGCAGGACAAAATTCTTCAGCATGCCGAAAAAGGCTTTTAACCAACATGGAAGTATATAGGCCGACTGAACACAGTCAGGCCATGGAATTGAGGGTCCGGTCGTCCCCCTCTCCTCCATGCCCATGGAGGAGAGGGCTGGAGTTTGGCCCCCTTACGATCAGTTAAGACTTAGAAAGATGGCGGCTTCTAGTGGTGGATCGCATTTTCTGCCGTTCTGGGTGGGAATGGTATTTGATGAGAGCGGCAGAAAATGGGTGGTTAGGGCTGTAGCCCAAAGTTCATAACGCAATTGCGTGATTAATTCGTTGGTTGTGGCTCTCTGGCCGGGCTTACGTTTGTACCAGCACGGGCGTTTGAAGGTCTCCGGCTGGCCGTCGGCACCGTAGGTTTTGACGGCGCCCAGGAGCAGTAGCGCGTAGGCTGCCACGGCCAGCGCCGGGGCATTCTGATTGGAAGCCTCGGACCGAACCTGGGCCTGTCCGACCCCCAGAAGAGTTTTCTCATCCCGGAAGTTGACTTCGATATCCCATCGCCAGAGATAAAACTGCACCACCTTTTCCAGGGGCAGATTCAGATCAGTGCAGATGAGAAAAGCCGGTTCGCGCCGTTCCAGCTTGCTGGACCTGGTACGGCGGTAAGCCACCGGCTCGATGACGACCAGACGCAGGGAGTGGCCGGCCTTGTCCATCTGCGAGTAGACGGGCGCCAGGGTTTTGACCCGGAACTGGTAGCGTTTGCCTGCCGCAAAGGCCTCCACGGTTTGCCAGGGTTGGGCCGGGTCCTTGAGCAGTTGTTCCGGCGTGGGGCAGTGGGCCCCATACTTGCGTTTGCGGCCGTGCGCGGCCTGCCCTGTCGGGGGAAAGTAAAAGGCCGAGTCCTTGCGCACGCGGCCAATGAGGGTGGTCCGCTCCGGAATCTGCCCCAGAACGGTGCCATTGGTGAAGCGGCCATCGAGGGTGGCAATCAGCGGCCGCTGGCTCGAACCGCTTTGATCCATTTGCCGGCGCATGTGGGTCAGGCGATTGCGGCCCGCCACATTGATATTCATTTTGGCCCGTTGCTCCCGGTAGGCGGCCCAGCGCTCTGGCGCGGCATCCTTGCGCGGCTTGGCGGGCAGGGCCGCATGCTGGAAGTCCACCGGAATCATCCGTGCCGCCCCTTGTGAGCCCAGCGGCACGGCCGCAGAAATCTGCAGGACCCGCAGACCCCGGACAAAGTTGACCTGGAATGGGGGGCTCAAGGGATCACGCTGAAAACGGGAGCCAAAGATGCGCGGACCGGTTTTGCGCAAGAGCGAGTCGTCCATGGCCACGACCAGAGGATCCTTGGACGGGAAGTCCTGCTCGATTTGGGCGCGGATCCGGTCGAAAACCCAGTCCTCGTCGAAATGATCCTCGGAATAGAAGCGGTAATCGGCCGTCCAATCCTGTTGGGTGCGGTTTTGATTGCGCAAGAGCCCTGTAATGGTGTGGCGGCCGAAGCACACCAACTGGGAAAGCAGATGGCGGCGGCCCCGAGCCCAGGCCTGCGGGGAAGAGAAGCCGGGAGCACATAGATCGATCAGCTCCTCGATTTGGTCGAGGAGGGAGGCGTTTTTTTTAAAGCGACCGGGTTGGGGGGGACCTGGTCGCGCGAGAGAATGAGGTGACCTTTGTCGGCAATGGTCCACCGGACATCCTCTCCCTTGTCGAAATCCATGGCCTGGGCGATGGCGGAGGGGAAGTTGATGTACCATTGCTGGCTTTGCTTGCGTTGGATGAGCTGGACTTTAGTTGGATAACCCATAGTGGCCATATCTAGTCACATAACTAGACCACGCGCAACAAAATAATAATCCCACCAGCGGTTTGTCTAGTCCGGGGCCAAACTCCAGCCCTCTCCTCCATGCCCATGGAGGAGAGGGATGGGGAGAGGAGGTTCAATAATATTAGGTTCTGGCCCTTTCACCGAAGAATTTTGTCCTGCACTCGGGCAATAGAGGCGAATCAATCGAAACTTGCAAAGGCTGCGGAATTGACGCAAATCAAGACCGGGCCCGAAAGCTTCTTGCAATTAGGTCTCAATATCATTAATGTCACTCACCAGTGAACGATAAGAATTTCACACGCCGACCGACCGAGTTGCATTGCGCCAATCCGCTGGCCTGTCCCTTGAGCCAGGTCAAAGAGGGTGCGCGGGTCCGCATCAAACGACTTTCGGCCCCGCCCGAGGTCAATCATCGCCTCAGGGAGATGGGGTTGGGCGAGGAAAAGCAGGTGCGCCTGCTGGCCCAAAGCGCGAGCATCATCTGTCAGGTGTGCAATATGCGCGTGGGACTCAGCGCGGATCTGGCGGAGAAAATCATGGTCGAGCCGGATCCGGTTCACAAACCCACTGCGAAGGCCGCATAGCGCCGGGTTGCAAGCCGCCTGATATTCTAGGTTCCGGCGGCCTTGTTCGTTTTTGTTTCTTTGCCGGAGAACGCTCCGGGACTATATTCATCGATTATGCCGGGCGAATTTCAATTTTTAAGCGAGGTGCCAGTCGGCGCCGCAGTGATCGTTAAAGAGGTGAATCTGCCGCCGGAAATCCGCACGCGGCTCATGGAGCTGGGTCTTGTGGCGGGGACAGCGGTGGAAGTCGTTCGTTTCGCGCCGCTGGGCGATCCGGTGGAAATCAAGTTTCGGGGTTCGCATCTCACATTGCGGCGGCATGAGGCCGGGCAAATCCGGGTGGGCTTGAAATAAGGGCGTTGGGAAAATTTCATGACTGCCGATAAAGCCGCGAAATCAGCGCAACCCTCCTGGGTCATTCTTACGGGAAATCCAAATTGTGGAAAAACCACGATTTTTAATGCCCTGACGGGATTGCGCGCTAAGGTGGGGAACTACGCCGGAGTGACCGTCGAACGCAAGGAAGGCCGGCTGCAGGGCACCCCTCCCGGGGAAACGGTGATGGTGCTCGACCTCCCGGGGGCCTACAGCCTCAGTCCGCAATCCCTGGATGAGCAGATTGCCCGGGACGTGCTGTTCAATCGACTGGACGAGGTGCCCCCGCCCCAGGCCGTCGTGGTGGTGGCCGACGCCTCGAATCTCGAGCGCAATCTTTACTTTGTCACCCAGGTGATCGAACTGGGCTATCCCACCATTCTGGCCCTGAACATGATGGATGTGGCCGAGACCAACGGCCAGAAAATCGACCTTTACGGGCTGGCGCTCCGGCTCAAGGCGACCGTGGTGCCCATGATCGCCAGCAAAGACAAGGGCATTCCTGAACTTCGCGACGCCATCCTGAATTGCGTCAAGGTCCCCAACGGCGTGTCGCGGCCGGATTTGTTTTGCGACGTGCCCCCGGCATTCCGCTCGGAAGTGGACCGGCTGGCGGTGCGGCTGGAGGAGGCGGGAAGACGCTGCGCGACTCCGGCGCGCAGTGAGGCGCTGATCCTGCTGGGCAATCCCGCCACCGAAAAGTCCGCTCAAGCCATGTATTCTCAGGAGGTGCTCCGGGATGTGGAAGAGGCGCGCGCGCGGCTGGAGAAGCAGGGTGTGAACTGGAACACCGCGGGCATTGAAGGCCGTCATGCCCAAGCCTCGGCCATCTACGCGGAGAATGTCACCTCCACCATCGACTACCAGCCGACCTACAGCGACAAGCTCGACCGTGTGCTGACCCATAAAGTCTGGGGTCTGGTGATTTTTGCGCTGGTGATGGCCCTGATGTTTCAGAGCATTTTCTCCCTGGCCCGTCTGCCCATGGAACTTCTGGATGCCGGCGTTTCGTGGATTGGCACCCAGCTTGGGCGGCTGATTCCGCCGGGGGATTTGCACAGCCTGTTGATCGACGGCGCGATCGCAGGCGCGGGCGCCGTGGTGGTGTTTCTGCCGCAAATCTGCCTGCTGTTTTTGTGCATCGGTGTTTTAGAGGATACGGGTTACATGGCGCGCGCGGCGTTCATCATGGACCGTCTGATGAGCAAGGTGGGGCTGCACGGGAAAAGTTTCATCCCCATGCTCAGCTCCTATGCCTGCGCCATTCCCGGCATCATGGCCGCGCGCACGATTGAAAGCCCCAAGGACCGCCTGGTCACCATTCTGGTCTCGCCGCTGATGAGTTGCTCGGCGCGCCTGCCCGTTTACACGCTCCTGATCGCCACGAGCATTCCCAACATCCAAGTCCTGGGGTTTCTCAAGCTGCCCGGGCTGGTGATGCTGTCGATGTATTTTCTGGGAACAGTCACGGCGCTGGCCATGGCCTGGCTGTTCAAGCGAACGATTTTAAAAAGCGCCCCGCCGCTGCTTATTCTCGAATTGCCGCCCTACAAGCGACCTTCCCTTAAATTGGTGCTGCGCCACGTCTGGGAGCGCGCGCAACTGTTTCTCAAAAAAGCCGGCACGGTGATTCTGGGCATCAACATCCTCCTCTGGTTTCTGGCCACCTATCCCCGGAACTCCGAGTTGGAACACTCCTTCGAGGCCCGGCGTGACGTGGTCAAAACCCAGGCTGCGGTTCCCAACGCAAACCCGCAGGCGGTGCAGGAGCAATTGGACCGAATCAACACGGAACAATCCTCGGCCCGGCTGCAGCACAGCTTCGCCGGACGGCTGGGGCACTTGATCGAACCGGCGATTGCCCCGCTCGGGTTCGACTGGAAAATCGGCATCGGCATCGTGGCGTCGTTCGCCGCGCGGGAGGTGTTTGTCAGCACCATGTCCACCGTTTATAGCGTCAGCTCCCAGGGCAAATCGGACGAGGCGACCCAGGGTCTGGCGTTGACCATGCGCGAACAGAAACGACCGGACGGCACGCCCATGTTCTCGGCCCTCACGGCGGTGACCCTCATGGTTTTCTACGTGTTCGCCCTGCAATGCGTGAGCACCGTGGCGGTGGTGCGGCGCGAGACCAATTCCTGGAAGTGGCCGATCTTTCAATGGCTCTATATGGGAGCTCTGGCCTGGGCCTTCGCCTTCGTGATCTGGCATGGAGGCCGCGCACTGGGTTGGGGATGAGGTTGAAGCGCGCAACCCTCCACCGACTGCATAAAGCGACAACATTGCTTGCACGGCCACAGCCCATTTGCGCAGGGTCTCCAGAAAGGATATGCATCGACAATGGTCCATTGATGGTGTCATATTGTGTTATGCAATAAGTAGGACGCTTTTAGCTCATGGAACCGTCACCGTCTCATAATGCCACTGCGCAGAACCGGGCAGGAAAATCGCCGCGCTTCCAGGCCGCCGCGTATTCAAAGAGAGACCACAAACGCCGCAATCAATTTGATCCCGGGATATTACCAATTATCAAAAGCCATTTTCAATTGATGGCTACCCTGGTTGCACTTTTCTGTCTGGCGCAATGCGGAACGGTGAATGGGCAATACATCTTCAACAACTTTGTCGGCATGCCCGGTGTGTCCGGGACCAACGATGGCGTGGGTGCCGCTGCGCGGTTTAACACTCCCATCGGCCCGGCGCTGGACATTGCAACCAATGTCTATGTGGCGGATGTCTTGAACCACACCATTCGCAAGATCACCCGTTATGGTATAGTAACAACCCTGGCGGGGATGGCAGGCGTCTCCGGCACCAACGACGGAACCGGCCGTGCGGCGCGGTTTAATCAACCTCACGCCGTTGCGGTGGACACAAATGGGAACGTCTTCGTGTCTGACTGGGGCAGCCACACGATTCGCAAAGTGACACAAGCCGGGGTGGTCACGACGCTTGCGGGCAGTGCGGGCAACCCTGGCTGGATCGATGCCACTGGCAGCAACGCCCGGTTTAACGCTCCTGAAGGCATTGCGGTGGATGGCCAAGGCAACCTCTTCGTGGCGGACCAGGACAACTTCGTGATCCGAAAGGTGACCCCTGCAGGTGTCGTGTCAACTCTGGCCGGCAGCCCTGGCGTTCGTGGCTTCGCTGACGGAACAGGCAACGCGGCCCTGTTCGACAAACCCAGCGCCGTTGCTGTGGACGGCGGGGGAAATCTCTTCGTGGGGGATCGGGGCAACAATGCGATTCGCAAAGTGACACCGGAAGGAATGGTCACAACACTCGCGGGCAGTCCCACATCCGGATGGGCCGATGGCACGGGCAGCGCAGCCCGGTTTGACCGCCCCAGCGGTCTGGCGGTGGACGACCAGGGCAATGTATTCGTGACTGATGAAGGCAACCATGTGATCCGCAAAGTGACGACGCTAGGCGTGGTGACCACCATAGGCGGCACTCCCGGAGTCACCGGCACAAACAGTGGCGTTGGACCCGACGCGCGGTTCAATCTTCCGATCGGCGTCGCGGTGGATCCCACGGGAATGCTTGTTGTGGCGGATGCCGGGAATCACTGCCTCATCGTGGGCGCATCCCTCGTTCCGCAGCCCAAAGACTATGTTTACACCAGGAACAACGGCACGATCACGATCGCCAGCTACACCGGCACCGACACCGCGGTGGTCATTCCCAGTGCCATCAACGGTCTTCCGGTCAGGAGCATCGGTGATAATGCCTTCTATAACCGCCCCGCCCTGACCAGTGTCACGATCCCCGATGGTGTGACCAACATTGGTAATTGGGCGTTCTTTAACTGCACCAGTCTGGCGCACCTTACGATGGGTGACAGTGTGAACAACATTCAGGATAATGCGTTCTATAATTGCACCGGCCTGATCAGTGTTGCGGTCCCCGATAGTGTGACCAATATCGGGAGTTGGGCGTTCTACAACTGCCGCAGCCTGACCATCGCCGCGATCGGCGATAGTGTCAGGAACATTGGCAGCAATGCGTTCTCATACTGCACCCGCCTAAGCAGCGCCATACTTCCTGACAGCGTGATTAGAATCGGCGATCATGCGTACTTTTCCTGCGAGAGCATGACCAATCTCTCGCTCGGCAACAGTGTGACCAGCATCGGGGATGATGCCTTCTATGGCTGCTCCAACATTCCCGGCGTTACTATTCCAAATAGTGTGACCAACATCGGATCCGCTGCGTTCGATTACTGCACCAGTCTGACCAGCGTCACGATTCCCAACGGCGTCCCCGGCATCAAGGACTATACATTCTTTAATTGCACCGCCCTGACCAACATTATGATCGGCGGCAGCGTCAGGAGCGTTGGGGATCACGCCCTCCTTAATTGTGCGAGCCTCACAAATATCACCGTGGATCCGCTCAACTCTTTTCTTGCCGGCGTGGATGGAGTGTTATTCGATAGGGACATCAGGACACTCATCCAGTTTCCGTGCGGACGCTCCGGCAGCTATGCGATTCCCAACAGCGTGACCAACATAGCCGATGCCGCCTTCAATAGCTGCCGCAACCTGACCCGCGTCGATATGGGAAACAATGTCCTCAACATCGGGAACCAGACGTTTGCAGATTGCACCAATCTGTCAACCATCACAATCCCCGACAGCCTGATGAGCATCGGGTATCAGGTGTTTCAAAACTGCGGCAGCCTGTCGGGCATCACGATTCCTGACAGCGTGGTCGCCATTGGGAATGGCGCGTTCGAGGACTGCGTTAGCTTGAGCAGCATTACGATCCCCAACAGCGTGACAAACATTGGTTATGGCGCGTTTTATAACTGCGCCAGCCTCACCAACGCCCTGATTGGTAGTGGCGTCCTCAGCATCGGCAGGGCTGCATTCCCCGGCTGCAGGAGCCTCGCCGCCATGGACGTTGACGTGCTGAACCCCGTTTATGCCAGCGTGGGTGGAGTGTTATTCGACAAGAACATTCAATCGCTCCTTTTTTGTCCGGAGGGACGATCCGGCAGCTATACGATTCCCGACAGCGCAACCAATATTGTGGATTATGCATTCAGCAACTGCGCGAGCCTGACCAATGTAACGATTGGCAACAGCGTCAGAAGCATTGGGACGCGGGCGTTTGATTACTGCACCAACCTGTCAAGCGTCACGATCCCCAACAGCGTGATCAGCATCGGTGAATATGCGTTCTTTAACTGCACCAGCCTGAACGGCATCGCAATCCCTGACAGCGTCACTACCATTGGCATCTCTGCACTTTCATCCTGCACCAACCTGGCCACTGTCACAATGGGCAATGGCGTCAGCACCATCCTGTCTCATGTGTTCAATTATTGCACAAGACTGACCAGCGTCACGATCCCCAACAGCGTTACAAACATCGAGTGGGCGGCGTTTGCGTCCTGCACCGGGCTTACAAACGTCACATTAGGCAATCACACCGTCAATATCGGAGACTATGCGTTCGCTGCCTGCACTGACTTGGCCACCATCACGATCCCACGCAGCGTTACGAGCATTGACTCCTGGGCGTTTGCTTATTGCACTCGCCTGACGAGTGTGTACTTCGAGGGAAATGCGCCAGAACCTGAACCTGTCGGCCTGTTTGTCAATGACCCGGACCTGACGGTGTATCATCGCGCTGGAACCACGGGTTGGCGGGCCACCTATGCGGATAAACCGACGGCATTATGGACCCCTTCGTATCTCGAATGGGCAAGAATCGTGGGATTGCCGGATCTGTTTCCTGCCGCCAGTGCTGCTAATGATGATCCTGACCATGACGGCATGAGCAATCTGGCCGAGATGCAGGCGGGAACTGATCCCACCAATCCGGCTTCGAAACTGGTTTTTGAAAGTGATCCTCGCACCAACGACCTGGTGGATGCGGACAAAACCGCCATTGGTTCCGATGTGAAAGCCCTCTATTTCCAGACGGTGCCGGGAAAAAAGTATGGAATCCAAAGCACGGTCGAATTCGGTGTCGCCTGGCAGACAGAAACGAACGTCACCGCCACCACCACCCAGAAGCGCGTCCTTGTCAAAACCCCGGTCGCTCGAAATTTCT
The DNA here is from genome assembly GCA_963664225.1 of Verrucomicrobiia bacterium. GTDB lineage: Bacteria > Verrucomicrobiota > Verrucomicrobiia > Limisphaerales > UBA1319. The sequence goes on along the minus strand of OY760937.1, from coordinate 2,372,603 downwards.
TCCGTTTGGTTCTGGTGCCATAGCCGCTCCAGTCTGACTGTCCCAATGCGGCCCTGCGCAATCGATTCGTCGTTCAACTATTGGTATTATTACGCTTGATATACTGATGTAATTAAGAATGATGAAAAACATTGAATGCCTTGTGTTGTACTGGTTGCGAATTGCAGGCATGTGCAATTACATCAACCAACGAATGCCATGAAACCAAAGAAGCCCATTGAGTCGCTTATTTTCACATTGCGCGGCCAGAAAGTAATTCTCGCTCCCGATCTGGCTGACTTGTATGGAGTGGAGACGCGCGGACTGAATCAGGCTGTCAAGCGCAACGCCGATCGTTTCCCCGAAGATTTTGTTTTCCAACTTTCCGCCGGGGAATTTTCAGCGCTTAAAGACGCCGGCACGGCAACCAGCGATGGCCGTGTGGCTTTAAGATCACAAAATGTGATCTTAGAGCAGGGACGACACGCCAAATATCCGCCCTACGCGTTCACGGAACACGGCTCAATCATGGCAGCGATGGTTTTGAACAGTCCCGAAGCTGTCGCCATGAGCGTCTTTGTCGTTCGGGCCTTCATGCTAATGCGCGAGCAACTGGTGGCGAACGCGACCATCCTCAAACGCCTTGCCGAAATTGACACGACACTGCTGGAACACGATTCCGCCTTGCGCGCCATTTGGGCAAAACTCCAACCTCTGCTTGCGCCTCCGCCCGATCCGCCGAGGCGACGTATTGGTTTTAACGCCGACAATAAATGATCTCCCCCCGTCAGCGGCAACGACGCGACCCCATGCCGAATATGACGGCCCCAGGATCCATCAATTTTCCATTCAATTTGAGCATTCCCGACCTCTTGAAGATCGGACGTGCGAATCTCGAGGTTCACAAAAGAATCGCGAGTTTTTTCAAATCACATTGGATGAAGCTATGAAGCGGGCTTGGCCGGTGATGGAGTTCTTCCTTGCTGGGATCGCACAGTCGGGCGATTTTCGCATTAAGGCCATCGGGTTAAGTTTTGAAGAAACGGAGGTGCTGTGAGGTTTAATCCCTTCGGAATAATGGGGATGTTGGCGCTGATCGGGCTGCGAAGCACCGCAGGAACCGCACGCTGTTTCGGTCGTTACCACAAAGTCGGCTAAAACTCGGCGCACCGCATTGCTTTTTCACACGCTCCAGAATTATTTCATGTGCCCGAATTGATTTTCAAAAAAATCGGGGGATTGACAATTCCCCGGCTCATCGTTATTGTGGCCCCGTAATGAGTCTTAGCCGCGAGCGTTTTAGCAGCGTTTTTGAATACGGGTTTTACTTTTGGCCCGGCTGCCTGCGCGTACGGCTACGATAAAAACAATTTCGAAGCCAGGCCGCAGGTGGAAACACTTGCGGCCTTTTTTATGGCCGCAAGCGGCCGCTCGAAACCAAACCGCATCAAAAAACAGTTATGATCATTGTATTAAAACCGAATATTTCGCGTAAGGACGAGAGCGCCGTGCTCAAGGAAATCAACCGCCTGGGTTACAAGCCCCACGTCATGCGCGGTGTTTCCCGCACCGTCGTGGGCGCCATTGGCGACGAGCGCACCCATCAATCCCTCGAGACCCTCATTTCATGGCCGCAGGTCGAGTCGGTCATGCCCGTTCAAAAACGCTACAAACTGGTCAGCCGCGAAGCCCATCCGGCGGATTCGACCGTCGATGTTCGCGGTGCGGTCATTGGCGGCAAGAAGTTCCAGGTCATGGCCGGTCCCTGTTCCGTCGAGGACGAGAAGCAGTTGATCAAAACCGCCGAGGCGGTGAAGGCGGCCGGCGCCACGATCCTGCGCGGCGGGGCTTTCAAACCGCGCACCTCCCCCTATGAATTTCAGGGCCTGGGTGTCAAGGGCTTGAAAATGCTCGCCAAGGCCCGCAAGGAAACCGGCCTGCCCATCATCACGGAATTGCTCTCACAGGATCACGCCGAAATGGTGGCGGAATATGCGGACATCCTCCAGATCGGCACCCGCAACGCCCAGAATTTCCAACTCCTCATCGCCGCCGCCAAAACCGGCAAGCCCGTGCTGCTCAAGCGCGGCCTGGCCATGCGTATCGAGGAATGGCTCCTGGCGGGCGAGTACATCCTGTCCAACGAAAACGCCAACCTCATGTTCTGCGAGCGCGGTATCCGCACCTTCGAGACCTACACGCGCAATACGCTCGACCTCTCCGCCGTGCCCATCGTCAAAAAGGAATCCCACTGCCCGATCGTCATCGATCCCAGCCAGGGCGTCGGACGCGCGGACCTCGTCATCGCCATGTGCAAGGCCTCCGTCGCCATTGGCGCGGACGCGTTGTTGATCGAGGTGCATCACAATCCCTCCGAGGCCTGGAGCGATGCTGGACAGCAGGTCACGCTCGAGGCCTTCAAACGGTTGATGCAGGAAATCAAACCGTTCATCGCCGCCGCGGGTCGCGATTAAATTCCGCGCAATCTCTTTGGAACAAATAAACGGGGCCGGTGGCTGTTCACCGGTCCCGTTTTTGCGTGGATTTCTCTTCAGGCTTCGGGCTGTCCCAAACCCGCCCGCGCCAGGGCGGCGGCGATGAGTTCAGGCCGGTCGGTGGCCGTGATCAGGTCCTCCCGGGGCGGCTCCTCGCGTGCGAGGGCTTGAATGAATGTCGCGTAGTGGCTCCAGGTCTCTCCGGGCCCGGCGTCCGCAAGCAGGTCCGCGTTGAGGACATGTCGTCCATCCTTCAAGGTCGCCGTGACCAATTGCCGGTCCGGAGACGCGGTGGCGTTGAGCGCGTCGAGTTGCATTTTTTCCGTTTCGTTGAGTATGAGTGCGTTCATGGGAATGCTGAATGAATTGGGTTTTGGAATGCGGCCATTAAACCGCGCGATTCAGGGCCTGTTGAAAAACCTGCACCGCGCCATTCAGGGAGGCTTGATCGGCGGCCGTCAACGCCTGCCCGATGCAATAAAAACCGCCCCGTCGATCGACATAGTTGGCGGGAACCCCGTTATTGTTTTTCGCAAACACATGGAAATCCTGGCTCGTGCCGGCCGGGGTGACCGGAGCCGCGTTGGCCTGTTGCAACAACCCGTTTTTATAGAGGCACAACGTGCCATCGGCCTCGCGCCCGCCGCACCAGAAACCGCGGGTCAAATCCGTGCGCATCGCGGCCTGGGTCTGGCCGAAACGCGCCTGAAGGTTCGTGTCCGCCTGCATCAATAAATAATCATCGCCTCCCGCGGACACTCCCACCAGGGCTTCGTAAAAACCGGGGGAAAAATCCTCGCGCAGGTAGAAAGCGACATGGCCGGTGGCGCCCACCGCGTTTTGCGCTAGGCCGGTCCTGAGGGATTTCGTGGAGCCATCGCCGCGCAAACCGCCGCTGGCGCCTTGTTCCACGTAATCCGCCGCCACAAAGTTATTGTTCACGAGCACGCCCGAACCGGTCGTGTATTTGAGTTTGACCATCGCCGCCGCCAGTTGGTCGCCGGCAAACAATCCCATATCGAGAATCTTCCACCAAAGATTGGCGTCAAAAAGCGCGCGCACGAAATCGTCCGTGGCCTTCATTGAGGTGGGACTGAAGGTACCGCCGTTAAGGAGGACTCGCCGGAAAAAGTCCAGCGATTCGGGCAGGATGTCCATCGCCATGCGGCGGCGTGGACGCATATAAAATAGTTTCATAAGGATCAGTCGAGGGAATGAGTTCAAAGAGGTTGAGTAAAAGGGAAAATGCGGAGGCCGGTGGTCCGGCCCCCGCGTGGTGAGAACGGCGGTTCAGGAAATCGTCAACCGCCGGACCGCTGCCGTGCCGGTGATTTTCACATCCTCGCTCCAATCCACGGCGTGAATGGTGCTGCGGGCGCTTTCGTCGCGGTAGGAGCGCACGGCATCCACACCGCCCGAGCGGGTCATGAAGGTTTTCATGAATGACGGATCATACTCCGAAGGCGCTTCCTGGCCCACGAACAGAAACACTTCCGCGCCGATGATGTTCGCCGCGTTCTTGGCCGCGCCGAATTTCGAGAGATCCTTCGCGAGAACCCCCACCCGGATTTCGATGTTCGGGTTGAGCAGCATGGTCGCGAATTGCTGCAGCGCCACACCCACCGCCGCGTTCGCGGGCATGCGGTTGATGACCTTGGGATTGTTCCGCGCCACGCGCCATGCGCCCAGCCCGAACACGATCCGGTTGGGCAGCATCCCGCACGCGTTGGCAATCGCCTCGATCTGCTCATCCAGTTCCGTCACCGGATCGATCGTGGCGTTGGACCAGTTGCCCCTGGCTGCCACGGCGGTGATCGTTTTGGCCACCTGGATGACCTTGTCCTCGTGGGCCAAAGTCGCGGAGGTCACCAGCGTCCGCACGCGGCTCTCTTCCATGCGGCCCGCGCCGCTGTCGCCCGCCGCGTCGTATTCGGCATCGTCGATTCCCACCTCCAGGGCCTGCGGACGGCAATCGAACGAGGGATCGGTCGCGTTGAACTGGATGCGCGTGGCCGGACCTCCGAGCGCGCGTTCCGTGTTGTAGATTTGGAATGCGTTTTTGTCGTCGAACTGCTTGTAGCGGCCCAGCCCGGCGGGCACTTCGACGATGGGCGCCAGGAAGGTGGCCGTGGCGCTGGCCAGGTCCTGCGAAAGGCCCTGGGCGTAATTGGTCAGTGTCGGATTATAAGCGGCTGTGGTTTTTGCTCCCATAAATGTGATTAGTGTTTTGTTTAAGTGATGGTTGGTTTGCGCGGTGAAAAATTCCCCGCGCCAGTTGTTGCCAGTTTTTTAGAGGCTGATTGGTTTGAACAGGACGGCTTCGATGAGTTCACCCGCCGCCCCCGATTCGAGCGCCTGGGCCGTCAGCACGCGCGAGCCGCTTCCGGCATCCGCGCGCACCGTGCCGTCGTTGTTGGTTTGCAGAAGGACGCCCGCCCTCACGGTTCCCGGGGCTGCGCCCAATTTCACGCGCACCGTTCCCTTGAACCCGCCGGCGGCCACGGCGATGGCGCTCTTGCTGGCGGTCGTTGCGCCTTCGAGGATGATCCCGAAGGGCAGGTCGGTGGTGGCATCGATGAGCGCCGCCTTTTCGGCGGCATCCACATCGACGAGATACCCCTCCTTGCCGGTGTGATCGGCGGTGGGAGTGAGAGAGACGACGGCATTTTCACGGGCAATGGAATTCATGATTTATTGTGTGGTGTTGATTTTGTTGTGGGTTGTGAAACGTGTGAATGGCGGACACTTCAGGGTTGTCCGTTGAACAGTTCGGGTGTCTGGGAACGCAGCGCGTCCCAGGCCTGTTGCCAGCCGCATTGATGCCGCGACTTGTATTCGAGCACCGCCTGGCGCTGCTCGGCGGCGCGGTTGGCCAGCGGGCGGCTGTCGGGTGTCTTTGTGGCCGCGCGCAGGTGTTGCGGGGCCTGTGTGTTTGGGAGGCTGGCGGGAACCGGCAGCGACTCGAGCAATTCGAGCGTGGCCTGCCGGTTGGCCAGAAGCGCCGCGCGCCATTTGTCACGGGCCGCAGGCGAGAACCGGTTCTGGAAACGCTCCAGATCGGCGTCCGCCCGCAACGCGGCCAGCGCCTGGTTTTCCTCCGTCAGCGCGCGAATCCGCGACTCTGCCGCAGTGGCGCGGTTTTTGAGTTGAACGATTTCCGTCACCGCCTGTTCCTCGGCGGCCTCGGGGCTTAAGCCCAATGCCTGATGTATGTTTTGCATGTTTTTCATGGAGTCCTTGTCTTGATTGTTAAGGGTGATGTTGGAGTGAAATTGATTCTCGAATGGCGAATTCCGATTGGAGAGCGGCGCAAGGTCTTTGAGATTCGGGTTGTTGGTCAGCCCGGCCGAATCCAGCCGCAGCGGTCGCAGGCGTTTGCGCCCCGCCGCATCCAGCGTCTCGCAATCCCCCGCCAGCCAGACCGGCGAGAGAAAACGGTAGCGCCCGGCTTCAACGGCGCTCCGGCCCTCGGGCGTCCAGCGGATTCTGGCCCACAGACCCGGCTGCGGCGTCGGTCCGGTTTCCGCTTTCAGGGCGACGATCCAGCCCGCCGCCTCGCTGGGACGCCGCGGGTCATAGCTGAAATGATCGTAATCGATCAGCGCGCCGCTGAATCCCGGCAACGATGAAGCGGCTTCGAATTGTGCGCAGATCGCTTGCAGCGCCGCGTCATCGATCACTTGGGTCACACCCGTCGCGGGGTGAATATGTTCGCCGCTCGGGGCCAGGTGAAACCAGCCGTCGGCGGGCAATTCAAAAACATCTTTTTCAATGAGATTGTTCATGGGAGTGTTTTGCATTTTGGAGTCAGTGGGTTTGTTTTTCGGAAAGCCGGAAACCGGTTCTCTCGCTCAATTCGTTCGGATCGATGCGGTAACCCGCCTGGGCCAGTTTGACGGCCTGGTCGATGACCGCCTCCTGGTTTTTCTCTTCGCCGGGGTCCAGGTCGAAATAGGCCAGGTGCGGACGCCCGGGAAACGCGGCATCGAGCAAATACCGGTCGAACTGGTCTTGAAAGATTTCGCTGATGACGCGGGCCTCGGCGCGGGCGATCTGGTGGAAGGTCTCGGCGTGAACCGACCCCGCCAGCGTGCCCGTGCCGCTGGCCGTCAGCATCGTGAGAATGCCACCCGTTCCGGCCAGCACCAATTGCTCGGACAAATAGCGCAGGTAATCCCGGTAGGGCTGTGTGATCCGCGGTCCGCTGAAGAATTGGACACCTGCGCCATTGGGCAGATACCCGCTGCCGCCTTCGGCCACGAGCGCGGCCTGCGTTTCGTAGTGCGGGGCATCCTCCGGGGCCACGTTGGGTGGGCCGATGATCACCGCGCCCGGCAGACCGTAAATCTCGACAAACGCCGCCCAATCCTTTTCCGCCACATTGGCCCGCGCGTATTTGATGAGCCCGATCCGGTTGATCGGTCGCTTCACCTCGCGGATGATCCACTGGCGCGGGTCCAGGGTGTTCCGCGCGTCCAGCGCCCGATACGGAGCGGGGCGCGCCTCGGGATTGTATCTCCAGGGACCGCGCAGTCCCTCCCGCGCCACATTCCATTGATCCAGAATTTCGAGGTGACGGATGCCACCGTGCGCGTCGCCGTTCTTTGCCAGATGGGCGAAGCCCCGGAACGCAGCCAGCGCCAGGTGATCCATCGCCTCGTAAAAATTATCGATCCCTTCGTAGGCCTCGCGCAGGGCGGCCACCTGTTCCCGGGCCAGCGTGGAATCCGCGCCCCCGCAGGTCTTGATCGTCCAGTCCAGGGCCAGCAACGCGCTGGACCGCCGCTCCACCAGCGCGCAAAGTTCCGGATCGGCCTGTTCCACGCAGTAAAAGGTCCATTGCACATCGGCCATGTCCCCCCGCTGATAAGCCTCCAGCAGGGCCACGGCCCGATCGAGCGTCAAATGACGCAGGGGATTGTATTGCTCGCGCCACCGATTGGCGGCGGAGACCAGGCGGTCCGCGCGTAGTCCACGCGTCGCGCACGTTGGAATGGAAGTTTTCATGGTTTGTCGTTTTTTCGGACCGGAGGCGCACACCCACCTGCGGGTGAATCTGCTCCGGTCAAAACCCGGAGCGCCTCAGCCACGCGCACAATGCGCTTTCGAGGGGGCCATGCGCCACGCCGCCATCGGCATCGTCGGCGTGATCGATGGAAAATCGTTTGCGACTGAAAATGAGGTTTTTGTCGGCAGGTTCAGATATTAAGGAGTTATAACGATAAAATTGCGGACATTCGGAAAGCGCATTCAAACTGTTGAAGTGGAGAGGGTATGCTTGCTTCGTGGAAAATGAGGTGGTATAAAAAACGCTTAATTCAAATCCAATGAAGCACCTGAGATTGTTTTTGGGATGGCAATCGCTTTCCCGTCGCGTTCTGATGATTGCCGGATGCGCTGGTTTGGTCATGTCCATCCATGCGGCGGATTCAGCCGGATGGCAGTCGCTCTTCGACGGAAAAACTCCTGAGGGCTGGCATTCCCTGGGCAAAACGAATTTTCCAGCGAGAAGCTGGGCGGTGGAGGACGATTGTCTGCATGTCCTGCCGAAAAGTCGCAGCGAGGATATTATTACCGTCAAACAGTACGATAACTTTGAGTTTTCCTGCGAATGGCGCGCCAGCACCAATTGCAACAGCGGCATCAAATACCTGATTCAGGAGAAGGATGGCGCCATCGGGCCGGAATATCAGATTTTGGACGACGTGAACAACGCGGAGGCCAAACTGGGGCCCAAACGCTGCACCGCCAGTCTTTATGATGTGCTGGGAGCCACCAACGTCCATCTCAAGCCCGTGGGCGGATTCAACGAAACCCGCATTCGCGTGGAAGGCGTCCATGTCGGGCATTGGCTCAACGGCGTCCAGGTCCTCGCCTATGACCTGGGCAGCCCTGAACTCTTGGCCGCGATCGAAAAGAGCAAATTCAAGACGACCTCGTTCTTTGGCCGCAAGCGTGCCGGTCATATTCTTCTTCAGGACCACGGCCATGAGGTGTGGTTCCGCAACATCAAGATTCGCCAATTGCCCTGATGGCGCAGATCTCTCATAACGCGTGGCGCGGCGGACGCATGTTGGGAATCCTTCTTGTCGCGCTTTTGTGTTTTTTGCCCGCCAGCCTGCTTTGCGGACAGACATCCGGTAATGCGGGGCTCGTTCTGACCAATGTGGCCCAGATTCGGAAACTGGCCTCTGTCGAAGTCACAAACCAAAGGCTCGTCCATCTCGATGCGATAGTTACCTACTATAGTCCGTTGTGGCCGATGCTGATGATCCAGGACTCGACCGGTGGCATTTATGTGGAATTGAGGGAATTGCCGGAGATTGCCACTGGCAACCGGGTTGAAGTCCGGGCTGAACTGGCGCCACAGGGCTACCTCGTCAATTCCAGTTTCAAGGTGCTCGCGGATAGAACCCCATGGCCCATTCCACCACATCCCAAATTCGAGGAGTTTGCCGGCGGAAAATACGACAGCCAGTATATAGCCGTCAGTGGATACCTTTATTCTGCGGGCGACCGGTTGGGGCATTTCGTCCTCGAACTGCAAGGACCATCGAACAACCGTTTTCGCGCGCTGATTCCAGATGGCACCATCACCTTGGAGCAATTGGAGAAGTGGATTGACTGTCGTCTTGAACTTTCCGGTGTTTCAGGTCTTGAGGTCAATGGCCTGGGAGTCAATACAGGCTGCCAGCTTTGGGTGTCCGACCCTTCGCACATAAAGGTCCTCGAAGGTTCCAATTTGAACACCTTGAACGGCCCCCGCAAAACCATCGCCGCCATTCATCAATTTGATATCCGGAACGAACCGGTTCGCCGCCTTTCCATTCTTGGCCAGGTCACCCGTCAAAACAATACCAATCAGTTTTATCTTCAGGACTCAACGGGGGGAATATTAGTCCAGGCGCGTGATGTCGTGGCTTTGACCAACGGCTCTCCAGTGGAGGTGTTGGCCTTTCCAACCCGCGGCGCCTTTGGCGCCATGTTGGATGAAGCGGTCGTGCGCTTTGCGGTAAACACAAACATGCTTCCGTTGGAGCCTCGCATCGTCAGCTCGAAGGAGGCCATGACCGGCCGTTATGACGGCATGTTAGTGAGAATATCCGGTCGCGTTCTAAATTGCATCGTCGGCTCGCAGCGGACCCAGTTTCTGCTGCGCCAGGATAATGTGATTTTTTCAGCGGTCCTGGACACGGCGATTTCAAAGGCTGATTTGTCCCAATACAGCGCTGGGAACCTGCTGGATGTCACCGGCGTTTGTTCCGTGAAGGTCGATCAATATCGCACCCCGCGCTTCTTTGAGCTTCTGGTCAGCAGTCCTCGCGACATTGTCGTGCTGGACCGCATGCCGTGGCTGACCACCGGGATGGTTCTGGCGATCCTGGGGGCGGTTCTGCTGTTGTCAGCGCTGGTCATGATCTGGGTTTGGGCCCTGCGCCGCCAGGTCCGCCGCCAGACCGTGCTGCTGCGCGAGCAAATCGAACGCGAGACCGTCCTGGAAGAGGGGTATCGGGATCTTTACGAGAACGTCAACGACCTGCTTTACCGGCACGATTTGGAGGGGCGCTTCACCTCCATCAACAAGGCCGCTGAGAAAATCACCGGCTATACCGACCAGGAGGCCCGGCAGCTCAATGTTTTTCAAGTCGTCGTTCCCGAGCATCAGGCCCTGGTCAAAGGAGTGATGAAACGGCATTTTTCGGGGGAAACGGTGCCGCCCTTCGAGTTGGATATTTTCGACAAATCAGGCCGCGTGCTCCATCTCGACATCAACACCCGCGTCACCTATTCGTCCGGCAAACCCTCCGGCATTCTGGGCGTCGCGCGCGATGTGACCGAGCGGCGCAAATCGCAGGACGCCCTGGCGCATTCCGAAAAGGCCTTGCGGGCGATCATCGACGCCGCCCCTTTCGGCGCCTACCAATTCGAACTCGCAAAGGACGATTCCTTCGTGTTCAAGGGAGCCAATCGCGCGGCCGATCGCATCCAGGGCCGCGATCATGAGCCGCTGATTGGCAAATCTCTGGACGAAACCTTTCCGCCTCTGGCCAACACTTCCGTCAACGAAGCCCTGCGCGCCACGTTGAATTCGGGCAAATTGTTTGAAACGGAGGTCTTCGACTTTCGCAATGGGACCATCTCCGGCAGCTACGAATTGGTCGGCGTGCGCACCGGTGAGCGCCAGGTCACGCTCTTCTTCCGCGATATCACCGAACGAAAAAAATCCGAACTCGCGCTGCGCGAGTCCGAGCGCATGTTGCGGGTCATCATCGACAACATTCCCCAGGCGGTTCTCTGGAAGGACCGCAATTCCGTCATCGTCGGCTGCAATAGGCGCCAGGCCGAGACTGCGGGATTTAACGATCCCAGGGATCTGGTGGGCAGGACGGATTACGACCTGTTCAAGACCAACCAGGAGGCCGAGGCCGCCATCGCCGCCGATCGCCGCGTCATGAACTCCGGCACGCCCCTCTTCCACAGTATCGACACCGTGCGCAACAGCCAGGGGCAATTGATGTGGGTGGACACGGATCGTATTCCCTTGCAGGACGCCATGGGCGCCACCACAGGCGTGCTCGTGACCTGGGAGGACATCACCGAACGCAAGCGCGTGGAGGAGGCGCTGCGGACTTCGGAAACAAAATACCGCGCCATCTTCGACACCTCCAACGACGCCTTGCTGATTCATCAAGGCCCGGATGGAATGGAGATCCTGGACGTCAATCACCGGTTTGCCAAATTATACGGTTACACATTAAAGGAGGCGCGGGAGCTGGGTTTGGAATCCCTGGTGGTTTCGCTGCCCCCATTCACGGCCGATGCCGCCAAGGCCCATCTGCGCAAGGCTTTGAAAGAAGGCCCTCAAAATTTCGAATGGCTGGCCAGGGACAAGGCTCAACGGCATTTTTGGACCGAGGTGAGCCTTCAGCGCTGCGAGTTCGATGGCCAGGTTCGGATCATTGCCGCCGTGCGCGACATTTCCAGCCGCAAACAACTCGAGGAGCAGCTCCGGCAGGCCCAGAAAATGGAGGCGGTGGGCCAGCTCGCCGGAGGCGTGGCTCATGATTTCAACAACATTCTCACCGTCATCAAAGGTAACGCCACATTGCAACTGGCCGAGAAAACCGCCAGCGCGGATGTGCTCGAAGCCATGGGCGAGATCAACGCCGCAGCCGACCGTGCCGCCAATCTCACCCGGCAGTTGCTGGCCTTCAGCCGCCGCCAATTGCTCCAGATCAAGCAAATGGATGTCAACGATGCGGTCATGAATCTGGCCCGGATGCTCAATCGTCTTCTTGGAGAGCAGATCGCCATCGAGTTCAATTACGGCTTCGGTTTGCCGGCCATCAAGGCCGATGCGGGCATGATCGACCAGGTCGTCATCAATCTCGCCGTCAATGCCCGCGATGCCATGCCCAAGGGGGGCAGGCTCACCTTGAAAACCGAGCTGGTCATTGTGGATGGGGCACAGATTCAGAGGCATCCGGATGGCTATCCTGGCCGCTTTGTCTGTCTGTCCGTCTCGGACGAGGGTTGCGGCATGGACCGGACCATTTTGAGCCGGTTGTTCGAGCCGTTTTTCACCACCAAGGAATTGGGCAAAGGCACCGGTCTGGGCCTGGCCACCATTTACGGCATTGTCAAACAGCACCAGGGCTGGATCGAGGTTTCGAGCGTGGTCAACAAAGGCACCAGCTTTAAAGTGTTCCTGCCCGCCCTCGACGAATCGGCCTCCGGCGACATCAAACAGGCGGTCGCTGTCGCCCCCAACGGCGGCCATGAAACCGTGCTCGTCGTCGAGGACGAATCCACGGTGCGCGTGCTGACCACCCGCTGCCTCAAGCAAGCCGGTTACAGGATCCTGGAGGCCGGGAGCGGCGTTCAGGCTCTTGGAGTCTGGGGGGAAAACAAGGACCACATCCACCTGCTGCTTACGGACATGGTCATGCCGGAGGGCATGAACGGTCGCGAGCTGGCCCTGCATTGCCAGGCCGACAAACCATCCCTTAAGGTGCTCTACTCAAGCGGTTACAGCGTTGAAGCCGTCGAAGGCGATTTCAAACTGGCCGATGGGGTTAATTTCCTGCCCAAACCCTACGCTCCATCCCGCCTTCTCAAGGTCGTTCGTGACTGCCTTGACCGGCCCTCCCCTCCCATCGTCCCATCGGCTCGCATCTAATCCTGAGACGGACGCTGCCGTCAGGTCCGCCCCAGCGGCCTCTGAAATCCGCCTGGAAATAATCGAAAGTGCCCGGATTTGTTTTCCACCGAAGTTGATTCTTGTGCGATTGGGGATTAACGTCTATTGAATTAGGCTCCGTTCCTGGAATGGGGCACAGCTTATCCGGCTGGTGGAATGATGTCTGGGGAGATCCCAGTACTTGGCAGGATGGGTTTGACCTGCTTCATGAAACACCTCCAGCCGGATTCCTTTGCAATTCCAACTGCCATGCCAATGGCGATTCGCCTTATTCGTTTTATCCCGGGAAATATTCAATCGCCACAATCCCCATGATCCGCTTTAATCTGGCTCCGTTATGGACAACATGAGTGTTCCCAAAATTGCGAAATGGCCGTTTTTTCTCGCGGACCTGGTTTTGTTGTATTTTGCCATGGTGGCGATGAATCATCTGGGCACCCCTCCGGGCGCCGTCATGGTGCTGGTTTTTATCCTCGCGGTCGCCCTGGCCGGTATCCTCAGCGTGCTGCCCTTCCTCCTTGAATACCGCGCCGCCCTGCGTCTGGCAGAAAGCGAAAACCTTGACGATGCCGTCGCCAGGATCCAACAAATCGAGCAACTGGCCGCGCGCATCGACCTCGCCACTTCCCACTGGCAGACCGCCCACCAGTTGGCGGAGAAAACCGCTTCCACCGCCGGCGATATCGCCACGCGCATGGCCACGGAAACCAGGGCCTTCACCGCGTTCATGGAGAAATCCCAGGACGCCGAGAAAAGCCGCATGCGGCTCGAAATCGAAAAAATGCACCGCGCCGAGGGCGAGTCATTGCAAATCATTACCGGCCTCCTGGATCATGTCTTTGCACTCCAACAGGCCGGAGCCCGCTCCGGGCAGCCCCATTTGATCGAGCAATTAAGCCATTTTCAGGCCGCCTGTTGCGATCTGGCCCGCCGCATCGGCCTCGTTCCTTTCGTCCCCGAGCCCAACGAACCCTTCAACGCCGAGGCCCATCAGACCGTGGATCGGCAAACCGCAATCCCTGCGGATACCCGCATCGCACAAGTCGTTGCCACCGGTTACACCTTCCAGGGGCAACTCCTGCGCCGCGCCCTGGTCGTCCTCGCGGTCCCTGGAGAAAACGATCCCGGAACCATCACACACTCCTTCGCTCCGGTCGAAGCCCCCATCGAAGCGCCCCTCCAGGCGCCCGCGCCGGCAGGAACCTCGTTCCCTCCTTCAACCGCCGAGCCTCTCATGCCTTCAACCGATGAGGAGGCCTACGAAGTCCCGCCCGCCCCAGACGAAGGTCCCGTTGATCCTCCGGTCCAGGAACCAGAACCTGCCCATTCCGAACCCGCCCCCGCAAACGTCGAACCCGTGATGCCCGTGAACGATCAGGAGGCTTTCGAAGTGCCTCCCGCCCCTGAACCCCACGAAGAGGCGCAACCTTCATCGAACGCCCCTGACCCTGATGCGCCTGCCGAAGAGGCCACCGCCCCTGAAAACACCCAGGCCTCCGCTCCTGCGCAAGCCCCCGTCGAGCTCGAATTCCCCGCCATCGCGGCGGAGCTCCCGCCAGAACAAGCGGACGCCCCCAAGCCCCCTCGCAGACCCGCCCGTCAGCGACCGCCATCCGAGCAGGAATTGTTTTAGCCCAGGTATTCCGTCCGCCCATTGCCCCATGATTCTGCGCCGCACGAACTACGACCTCACCTGGCGCATCGGGCTGCTGCTGCTCCTGGTGGTTCTCTTTTTCGCGGCCTTCATGTTCTACCCCATTGCCTGGCTCTTGCGCGGCGCGTTCGGGGTGGGGGAGCGGTTCACCTTCCAATACTTCGGGATGCTTCTCTCCAGCCCGCTGGAACGCACCGCCCTGGCCAACAGCTTTGCCATGGCCGTTTGCACCACCGCGTTCTCCTCGCTCCTGGCGATTCCCCTCGCATACTGGGTCACACGCTACCGTTTCCGGGGCAAGACCCTTCTAAGCGCGATGCTCCTCGTGCCGATGATCCTCCCCCCCTTTGTCGGAGCCATTGGCCTGCGCCAGTTGCTCGCCCGCTTCGGTTCCGTGAATCTCCTGCTCATGGACTGGGGGATCATTCCCGCCAACGCCCCCATCGACTGGCTCGGCGCGGGCGGTTTTTGGGGCATCGTCGCGCTTCAAACGATGAGCCTCTATCCCATCCTCTTCCTCAATGTCTCGGCCGCTCTTGCGAATATCGATCCCGCCCTGGCTGAGGCCGCCCAAAACATGGGCGCGGGCGGATGGCGCACATTTCGCACCATCACTCTGCCGCTCATCGTGCCCGGTTATTTCGCGGGGGCCATCCTCGTCTTCATCTGGTCCTTCACGGACCTCGGCACGCCATTGATTTTCGGTTTTTCGCGCGTCGTGCCCGTGCGGATCTTCGACGCCCTCAGCGATCTCAACACCAATCCCATGGGCTACGCGCTGGTGGTCTTTGTGCTCGTGTTCACGCTCGCCCTGTTTCTGGTCTCCAAAAAACTCTTCGCCGGTCGGCGCTATGAAATGTCCGGGCGCGGCCATTCCTCCGGCACCGAAACCCAGGCCACACCCCGGCAAACCGTCCTCCTCTGGTGCGCGCTGGGGCTGGTCATCGGCGTGGCGCTGCTGCCGCACATCGCCGTCGCCGTGGAATCCGTCGCCGGCCGCTGGTTTTTCACCGTCCTGCCCGATCAATGGACCCTGGACCACTACGTCGATATCGGCGGCGTGGGCCGGACCGTCTCCAGCATTCGCAACAGCCTCTTTTATTCCGGATGCAGCGCCCTGCTGGACCTCGTCCTCGGCGTCCTGATCGCCTGGCTCTTGACCCGCCGCAAAATTCCGTGGGCCAGCGTGCTCGACGCCCTGGCCATGCTCCCGCTCGCCTTGCCCGGTCTCGTCCTGGCCTTTGGCTACGTGGCCGGGTTCGACTGGAACATCGCGTGGCTGAACCCCCGCCAGAACCCCACGCTCCTCCTGATCATCAGCTACAGCGTCCGCCGCCTGCCCTACATCGTCCGCTCCGCCTACGCCGGATTCCAGCAAACCAGCATCACCCTCGAGGAAGCCTCCGCGAACCTCGGGGCCTCCCCATGGCGCACTCTGCGCAAAATCACCCTGCCGCTCGTCATGGCCAACCTCATCGCCGGGTCCATCCTCACCTTCTCATTCGCCATGCTCGAAGTCAGCGACAGCCTCATCCTGGCCATGCGGGAACAATACTTCCCCATCACCAAGGCCATCTGGCAGCTCGTCGGCCGCGTGGACCCCGCCGCTCCCGGCATCGCCTGCGCCCTGGGCATGGTCGGCATGGCGATCCTCACCATCAGCCTTCTTGTGGCCGGTCGCCTCCTCGGCAAAAAAATGGGCCAGCTCTTCCGCGCATAGTCGTTGGAGAGTTTACAACTGGCCACATCCTGCAAGGCCCCGCGCCCGGGCCATTTTTATCCAGGATTATTGTCGTGATCCGTAACTCATTGAAGTATAATGGACGAATAAACCCTCTGAAAAACACGAGATTATGACATTCTTGCGATGCTTTATTTACATCGTGGCCGGGGCGCTTGCGTCTTCGGTTCTTGGTGGATTGTTTGCGTGTCTCATAACCGTTATTTCACCCGAATTCGTCAAGAACCTCTTCTCCCCCGCAGCCGGAACGGCCCTGCCAAGGTATGCGGCTGCCGTCGGGATGATTTGGGGCATTTTTCTTGGCACGGCCGTCATGGCCTTTTCGTTGCTCTTAGTGACGGCGCTGCAAGTGGCCAGGTTGCTCAAGAAGAAGGCCGATGAACACACGGATGTCTGACAATGGAGATTCAACGACCTGCCAATCGTAAGCGTCTTTAATGTTCAACGATGTCCGCCGGTGACAATCCCCATTCCCATGCCTAACAAAATCCTGATAGCCCTGTTTCTCTTCACCGCCTTCTGCGCCCGCACCTGGGCCGATGCCCGACAGGACGAACTCGCTTATCTGCGGACCATTCTGCCGGACGCCCTCCTGCAATACGCACACCTGGAGGTGGGTTCGTCAAACGCGGTTGCCGTTCGTGGCGAAGGGACGAACACGTATCTTGGGCTTCACATCATTCCCGGCCAGAACAAGGTCAACAACGGGATTCGCGCGGAGGTGAGCGTCGATTATCCTTACGAGCTGGGGCAGACGGTCAGTTATTCCTGGCGGTTCATGCTGCCGAGCGATTTTGCGTCCGACGCCCCCACGAACCGCTGGTGGCTCATTGGACAGTGGCATGACCAGCCGGATAAAGCGAAAGGCGAAACCTGGAAGGGTTTTCCCGCGCGCAGTCCTCCGGTCGCGATTGGGCTGGCGGAGTTGAACGGACGACTGGTCATCGGTCTGAGCTACGGCCCGACCAAGCCGCGCAATCTTGGCCCCCTCACTGTGGAGCGCGGCAAATGGCACAACATCACGGTTGTCGTTCGCTGGTCGCGAAGTTCGGACGGTAAGGCCTCCGTCTTTCTGGATGATCTCACCAAGCCCGCGCTCACCGCAGACGGCCCGAACATGCACAATGACGTTCAACATTACTTGAAACTTGGCATGTATCGGCATCCCGCGATCGATACGGACAACTGGATCCACATCGACGATGTCCGGATTTCCACGATCGCAAAGCCTTGACCAAACTGGATACAAAAATTCTATTTTCATCCCTTGTCGGATGGATAGAATGCTGGCATACACAATGAACGCGCCATCGAATCGAACGATTTTATGAAGAATCACGTCCTTGCTACTTTTTCCGCACTGCTTTGCTCCATCGCCCTGGCCAGCGCGGAGAACTGGCCCCAGTTCCGCGGACCTGATCACCAGGGGCATTCCGCCGAGACCGGCGTGCCATTAAAGTGGAGCGCCACCGAAAACATCGCCTGGAAGACCGAGTTGCCCGGAGAATCCTGGTCGTCACCCATCGTCTGGGGGGATCGCGTGTTTGTCACCACCGCAACGGACAATGGAAAGAGTTGCCGGGTGTTGGCGCTGGATCGATTGACCGGAAAGATCCTCTGGAATAAGGAGGTCTTCCAGCAAGTTCTCAAGCGCAAGGAAGGCCGGAATTCCTACGCCACGCCGACCCCCGCCACGGACGGCGAACGGGTTTACGCCTGTTTTGGCGACGGCAGTTTCGTCGCACTGAATTTCGCAGGTGAAGTGCTCTGGACCAATCGCGACTATCCGTTCTACAGCCAGCACGGTCTGGGAACGTCGCCGATACTTTACCAGGGTTTGCTGATCATGGCGCGCGACGCCAGCAGCGAGGGGGACGACAAAGGCCTGGGCTGGCAGAAACCCTGGGACCAGTCATTCGTTCTCGCGATTGACGCGAAAACAGGCAGGGAACGCTGGAAAACCGGGCGCGGAATGTCGCGTATCGCACACTGTGTCCCGGCCATCTGGACCGCTGCGGACGGACGCGCGCAGGTGGTCAGCGAGGCGGGCGATGTGGTGCAGGGTTTCGACGTTCAGTCGGGAGAACGTCTTTGGTCGAGCAAGGTCATTGGCGAGGGCAAGGTCCCATCGGTGGTGCTGGGTGAGGGACTCGTTTTCACCTCGGGCGGTTGGGGTGGCAAGGAATCCATCAAGGCTTTCCGGATCGGCGCGCTCGGTGAACTGGGCGAAACAAATCTGGTTTGGGAGCAGCGCAAGGGTATGCCCAAGGTGCCCTCGATGCTTTATATAAAGCCCAACCTCTATGCCATCAACGACACCGGCGATGCCACCTGCATGAAGGCCGAAACAGGGGAGGTCCTCTGGCAGGGGCGCATCGGCAAACATTTCTCCGCGTCCCCGGTCAGTGCCGGGGGGCGCATTTACTTTTTGTCCGACGAAGGAGAAACAACCGTGATCGAAGCCGGACCGCAGTTCAAGTTGCTCGCAAAGAATCCGTTGGGCCAGGAGAACCTGCAAGCCTCCATGGCCATTTCGCAGGGACAGTGTTTTATCCGCACCGCCACGAATCTTTTCTGCATCGGCACGAAATGAACGGGGGCGGGAGAAGAACTTTGTCCATAATCTGCGGGAATCGCTGTCATCTGCGGATTACAGTTTTTTTACAGCCTGGCATGGAACCGCGCCGTTAGGGCTGATGGCGGGCTGCATGCAACCTGCTTGAGTGCAGGACAAAATTCTTCAGCCCGGTGAAAAAGGCTTTTAACCGACACGGGAGTATATAGGCCGAATGAACACAGCCGGCTCAAAGAACTGAACGCGCGATCTTCTCTCTCGCCCCGCGAGGCACGAGTGGGGAGAGAGTTGGAGAGAGGGGTTTCATTTATAGACCATGTTATCTTGCCGAAGAATTCTGTCATGCACCCAACCTGCATCAACCTTTAATTTCAAGATTCACATTTAAAGGATAAGGCCTTATCCTTTAAATGTATTGTGAGAAATTAAAGGTTCATTAACTGATGCCATGAAAAGAGGGCACGGAAGCGTAAGGATGGCGCGGAATCTTGCCGGGGAGACGCCCCAGGTCAGTCTGGAGTCGCGCCGTTTCTGTTCCGTTCAGTTCGACCGATAGCCTGACACCCGGTCCATGCGCCGCGCCAGTTCGCTCGTGTAATGTCGCCCCAGCGTGTCCTTGTGGCGGCGGATCCAATCGGTCAGTTTTGTCGCGCCAAGCGGCGGAGCCTCCACGCAGAGCCGCCCCTCCATCAATCCGCGGATTTCCTCGCGGGTGATCACCACATCCCGCACCACCAGGCCGACGAACCGGCACGACCAGTAACCCACTTCTGGCGCCACCCCCAGAATGAGCCGCTTCAAGCCCAATGTCCGGCGGACCACCTCCACCAGTTCGCGATAGGTAAACGTCTCCGGTCCGATGGCGTTGATGATCTCATTCTGTTGGCCGGACGCGCGCTCCACGGCGGCCGCGGCGAGGTCGTCCACGTAAATGGGCTGCAGCTTGTAATCCCCCGCGCCAAACACCCCAAACACCGGCAGATGCCGCAGGGACCAGGCGATGTTGTTGATCAGGACGTCCTCTTTGCCGAACAATACCGTCGGGCGCAGAATGCAATAGGACACCCCCAGCGAGGTTAAAGCCGATTCCAGCTCGGCCTTGCCCCGGAAATAAGGCAGATCCGAGTGGATATCCGGATTGGTGATGCTCACGTGCACAATCCGGCGCACGCCGGCATCCCTGGCGGCTTGAAAAAGAACCCGCGTGTTGGCCACCGCCTGGCCGTGGGTGAAAAGCTTGTGATCGAATCGCACCCAGTAGGTATTGATCAGCACATCCGTGCCCCGCAGCGATTCTGTCAGTCGCCTGGGATCGTCAAAGTGAAAGGGAACCGCCCGCACCTTTTCCCCAAAGGGATTACGCCGCTGCACGGAATTGGTCAGCGTCATCACGCTGTGCCCCGCCTCCAGCAGGCGCTGGGCAATGTAGCGCCCTGAATAACCGAAGGCCCCTGTTACCGCGACATGCATAATTTAATGAGGAAACTCAATGATATATGACAAGTTAACTAAATCCAATGGATTACTTGGCGCTTCTTCATTGCGCTCGCGCTTGTCTTTAGGCTCAAGCGCATTGTTTGGCCCGCGTCGTTTGATGCGTTTCGCCATTCCAACCATAATTACGACCGTCCAAAAGAACCTGCAACATGAGTCGGTCATGGACTCCTTAGCCGATAAAACTGACTTCCGCTGGTTAACTTATTGGTTAGAACATATTGCAGATCTTGAATGACAGGCGAAACAGTCAAATCAATCCATAGTGGAGAGGAAAGATTGGTGGTTACCTGCAAAATATAATTACTGGCTGAGACAGGCCAGGAAAGGGAGATTTGATTGCCTGAGGCCACAATGTGCAAAGATGTATCAGGAACTACTGTAGGTTCGGGAACAATTGTGATATAGGATGGGCCTTTTAAACCTGTGCTGGCGAACACTCCAAGATCAGCCCCGTCTGGTGAGAACTTCTCGATCGTGTTTCCGTAGAAATTTGCCGCGTAAAGATAGCCCGCGCTATCGAAAGCGATGCCGAATGGGTGGTCCAGACCTGTGCTGGCGAACACTCCGAGATTAGCGCCTGCTGGTGAGAACTTTTCAATCGTATTCCCGAGGAAGTTCGCCGCATATAGATTGCCACTCTTGTCGAACGCCACTCCCATTGGACCAGACAGGTTTTTGTCAGCGAAGACGGAACTGACACCCTGCGATGTGAATTTGACAATTCTATTGTCACTAAAGTTTGCGACGTAAAGGTTTCCAACGTTGTCAAAGGCAAGTCCCTCCGCACTAAAATGAGTGGTCGCAAAGACGGTGCCGACGCCACTCGGTTTAAATTTGTTAATAATCGTGCTGCCTTCGTTTGCG
This sequence comes from Verrucomicrobiia bacterium, assembly GCA_963664225.1. Lineage (GTDB taxonomy): Bacteria > Verrucomicrobiota > Verrucomicrobiia > Limisphaerales > UBA1319. The sequence goes on along the minus strand of OY760937.1, from coordinate 2,351,597 downwards.
ACATAAACGTTGTCAGCATGATCAATGACCAGGCCCGTTGAGGCATATAACCAATTACTGTTTGTGGCGAAAACAGAGCTGACTCCACCGGGTGTAATCTTCACCACCGTGCTGTCACGGAAGTCTGCAAAGTTAGCCACATAGAGGTTGCCCGCCCGATCAAAGGCAAGTCCCGCTGGAAGGTTCAGGCCGGTATTGGCGAATACGGAGCCGATTCCTTCTGACGTGAATTTCATGATCGTGTTGTTGCTGAAGCTTGACACATACAAAGTATCAGCCTGGCTGGCGCAGATCAGAAACAATGTGGCGACGAATATGAGGAACAGATGGATGGTAAGCTGGATTGAATATTTCATATGCCTTTGGACGAATAGTGCCGGTGTGCAAGCGGGTTAAACATTGTTCCTTCAAACTTTGGTTCGTCTTTTGTGACCTACAAATTGCGCTGCGTAACAATATGAATACTCAAAATAGGAATATGAGTCAATGATTACATAATTTACTCCGGCAGATTCTGGCAGGACCGCTGTTTTAGAGTCAAAATATTCGGAGACAAAGGGAACCGCCCGCACCTGCTCCCCAAAAGGATTACGCCGCTGCACGGAATTGGTCAGCGTCATCACGCTGTGCCCCGCCTCCAGCAGGCGCTGGGCAATGTAGCGCCCTGAATAACCGAAGGCCCCTGTTACCGCGACATGCATATGTTATTGGGGATAATGAATGATTTTTCGGAGTTTTGTCGCATCGAAATGAGCATACGGCCAACAGCCCTTTTGCCTGGAGCAATGTCCCGGGCGAACGTCCATCCCCCACGTTCAGGCGCCAATGGTGCGAACCATTCTCTGGGTGTCGTTGCGATTAAAACTATCGCTTCGGGTGATCTCATCGGAACCGGGCAGGTCCTCGTTCATACTTTTTCTTTGAGACGTTCGCGTTTGATCTGTTCGTACGATTGATCCCTGTAAATCTGACCATCCTCAGGAATCAATCCGCGCTTCATGTCGGCCTTGTCGAAATGAGGAGCCTCGCACTCAGGCGGCAGCACATTTCCGGCGCAGGCAATATCAACGACATCGCCGGTTGTCTTGTGCCTCCGCACCGTGAATTGCGAGCAGGGAAATGTGCGAGGCTGATTCAGTTCCGGGTCATCCGTGATTTGCTCGTAGTCGTAGAGATACTGGCCGTTCAGATAGAGGACGCCTTGATCGGACAACTCGATAAAGTAGTGCAATCCCTCATCCTCAAATTCCTCCACTTGAAAGGCACGCGTCGCCTGGAAAGTTTGAGAGACCAGCAATCCCTGGCTCTCAAGTTCTGCCACTTGTTCCTCGAAGGACTTCCCGGATAATGAGGGCCTGTAGCCTTTCCTGTTGAAGAGAAACAGCGAGACTCCCGCCAAAACGAAAAGCACGAATGCGAAAAATATCCCCATCACCCACGGCGGACCGAAGCCATCTGGGAAGTAGTGAAAAACGAGGGAGACGCAGACGAGGAGTCCGCCGAAAGTGAACAGACCTGCAAGCACGGCGCGCATGTTTTTTTGGGGCAAATCTGGATCTTGCAACCAACGGTTCGTTCGTTGAGCCTGCAATTTGCTCCGCGCCACTATGGAAAACCTTAATATGCCTATAAGTCAATCGAGTTAACGAAACCGTTCGCCGGTGTAAGTCAGGGCGATGATCCCGATTTCTGTTTCGGGAACATCCATATCCCGATTAGCCAATTTCAATGTTTTCAGCCGTTTATCGAGGGTGCAGGACAAAATTCAGGAATCTGCTAAAAGCCTAAACCGTATGAACCCAGCCAGAACGCCAGTCGGCGGTGTGGGGCATTAAGTCCGGCGCGGTGGCAGCTCCTAAAGCGATCAAAAAATCCAGGGCTCGCAATACTCCTCCTTCTGAGGGACGGGGTGAGGTGGCTTTTCGGGTCCCATCCACCCTGATTCTCCGCGTTCTCCGCGCCCCCGCGTGATGCTTTTTTCGCGCCCCACTTCTTCGCCCGTCCACCCCTCGTCCCGGTTGCATCCGGATGGTAGGGCGTGCAGTCCTCTGCGCGCCGCCCGTCCAACCCCACGCGGCGGCAGCTCCCAAACCCTCCAACCTCCCAATACTCCTCCTTCTGGGGGAGGTGGGGATGAGGGCGGTCGTCCTTTCATATCGCACTTTACCCCGCTTAAAAACAAGAAATCTCCAATAGAATCAAGGGTGTGGAGCTCATTTTGAATTTCAACAAAATGGCTACAGCTTGATTCCGAGCAGATTCAGGATTTCCTGCTGCTGTTCGTTGGGCTGAGAGATTTGCTCAAAGTGCACGCCGCCCACGCTGACTTGTTGTTTGCGGATGCCGCGCAAATGCTCAATCACATTTTCCATGGTCCATTGACGTTTCTTTCCTTTGCCATCCTTTTCAAAGAGCGGCTGCAATCGTTGCTTCATGTGCCAGTAAACGTAATAGGCGAGCATGCATAAAAACACATGGCTGCGGATGCGATCATCCTTTTTGTGATACACCGGCCGAATCTCCAGGGCCACGGTCTTGAGGGTGCGGAAGGCCTGCTCGACAAAGGTGAGGCTTTTGTAGGTGGCCACCACTTGGGCCGTCTTCATCTGGCTTTCCGTCACGGTGGTGGTAATAATGTAACAGCCGTCCAGCAGTTGTTCCTGCCCGATGGCTTCCTGCTTCAAATGGTATTCCAGCCGCCCCTCTTTAACCTCCCAGTGGATGAATTTACCCATTTTGTATTTTTCCAGCAGCCGCCCCACCTGGGAACCGAGTTTCTCAGGGGTCCTTTTTTTCTTGGGCTCGACGAGCTTGTCCATACCCTGGCGGGTGAGCTCGAGCAACCGTTGGCGGGTGGCCGTTTCCCGGGCCTGAGTGTCTGGATTGCGGCAGAGACAATAGCGCTGGCCGGGCTTGTCCGGGTCGGTCACCTCGGCGATCTTCTTTTCGTCGAACAATTCGAGTTGGATGACTTTGCGCTCCAGCAGTTCGAACATCTGCCGATGGGTCAGCGCGCTGAGCGTGTGCAGGCCCTGGACCTTTTCAAGCTTCTGCGCGTTGGCCTGGGTGATCATGCCCCGGTCGCCCACGAAGGTCACCTCGCTCAAACCGTATTCACGGCGCAGCTCCTGGATTTTATCGATCACCGTCTGGGCATCCTGCGTGTTGCCCGCAAAGAGTTCGATGCCCACCGGACAGCCCCGCTCGTCGCAGAGCAAACCCAGGACCACCTGCTCGTGTCCGCTCTTGCAGTCCCGGTTGTAGCCGAAAAGCACGACGTCGCTTTGCTCGTAGGCCCCCTCAAAATAGCTGCTGGTGATGTCGTAGAGCACGACATGGCCATTGCGCAGATGTTTTTTGGCCAGGGCTTTTTGAATGGCCTCCTGGCGCTCCAGCAACCGGTCCATCGGCCGGTAGCAGTGGTCTTCAACATCCACCTCGCCAGTGACCCCGCAGATCTCCCACAGAGCGCTGTTTTTGGTCTGGTGGGACAGGGCCAGTTTGCTGCCCGCATAAACCACCCGGCCAGCAATCATGGCCAGGCAATCCCGGACCCACGGCTCGTTGCGGGAGTAAAGAATGGTGTCCAAACCCAATTGGCGGGCCGTTTCCACAACGGCATGGCTGGCCCCGTATTCCCTGGAATCGGTGCATTGGAAGGCGTTGGGATCCTCCTTGGGGACGACCTTGCCCTGAAAGGCGGCCTGGATCAGCTTGAGCTGGTCCAGGGACACGCCGGTGATGCGCCCGTGCTGGGTGTGTTTGACAGCTTGGGTGTCGGAGTCGCGGTAGGAAGAGCGGATCAGGCCGATGGGATTGGCCCTGTGGCTTTGGATTTCGAGGTGGAAACGCTTGCCGGACTTCATAATGGCCACATAATACGTTACGTGCGTTTTATAGTCAAATATAATATCGATATATGTATGGCTACATATGAACTATTACATTCCCCCTCAATCCCTTGCGTTTAAAGGCGATAAGCCCGATTGGCGGCTAATTTAAGGGGGTAAAGTGCGTCATATCTGACTTTTGCCGGACCCTCAATCGGCTCCCGTCCATTCCCGAAACTCTAGCTGTATTTGTTTCGTATATACTCAAATGCCCTTTTAAAGGTCTTTTTCGGTTGCCGAAGAATTCTGTCATGTACCCGTTTATCGATGAGCCGCGCATGCCTGTTTCGGTGCAGGCCTTCACCATTCCGCTGCTTTCCAAATCCGGTCGCAAGCCCGTTAACGCTATAGTCACTCCGCTCCTCTTCCCCCTCTTCGGCCACCGTTACCGAGAAAAAAGCCCCGCCTGCGTCTTGACTCATCGGGTGGGGATGCGTAATGTCCCTTTTTCAAAATGAGTTTTGCCATATCGAGCCTGGCCGAAGTGGTAGAGGGCCGGAAATTCGGGTTCGCCCCGGACGGGCTTGCTTTTTCAAACCCATAATCCCGCATGGCCAGCACCCGCGATTTAAGACGCCGCATCAAGTCGGTCAAGAACACCTCGCAGATCACCAAGGCGATGCAGATGGTGGCCGCGTCAAAGATGCGCAAGGCCCAGCAGGCCGCGCTGGCAGGCCGCCCCTATGCCACCTTGATGAATAATGTGCTGGCTGAAGTGACGGCCAGCGCCGGGGATTTTAAGCATCCGCTCATGGAAGAGCGCCCGGTGCGTAAGCGCGGGGTCATTCTCGTGAGCACGGATAAGGGCTTGTGCGGCAGCCTCAACACCAACCTGATGCGTGAGGCGGCCAAGTATGACGAGGCCACCACGGTCTTCGTGGCGGCGGGACGCAAAGGCAGCCAGTTTCTGGCCCGCACGCGCCGCAACCTGGCGGCGGAATTCACTTTCAAGGATGTGCCACTTTTCAGCGAGGCGCGCGCCATCGCCCGATTCGCTTCGGATTTGTTTCTGAAGGAGGAAGTCGATCAGGTGGACGTGCTTTACACGAATTTCATCAGCACCCTCAATCAGAAGCCCGAAGCCAGACCGTTGCTTCCGGTGGGCGAGATTCGCGGGGTTGCGGCGGGTGTGCATGGGGAGGAATCGCATGTCCAGTTGATGCGGGGTTCGGCGGAGTTCTTGTTCGAGCCTTCGGCGGGACACGTTTTTGCGGCGTTGCTGCCCCATTATTTGAATTTTCAGATGTATCAAATCCTGCTCGAGTCCAAGGCCAGCGAGCACAGTTCGCGCATGGTGGCCATGAAGAACGCCACCGACAACGCGATGCAGCTCATCAAGGACCTCACGCTCGAATACAACAAAATGCGGCAGGCGGCCATTACCAAGGAAATTCTGGAAATATCCTCGGCGGCCATGGCCATGGGTTGAGGCCAGACACAGAAATCATATTCACAGCAGAAATCAAGCGAATGAATAAGGGCAAAATCGTTCAGATCATCGGTCCGGTCATTGATGTGGAATTTCCCAATGCGCTGCCGGAGATTTACCAGGCCTTGACGGTCGAATTTACCGTCGAGGGCAAGCCGGTGAAACTCACGCTCGAGGTCCAGCAGCACTTGGGCGGAAACTGGGTTCGCGCCGTGGCCATGTCCTCAACCGAGGGTTTGAAACGCGGTCTCGAAGTCGTGGACACCGGCGCGGGCATTTCGATGCCGGTGGGCGAAGGCGTCATGGGCCGCATTTTCAACGTCATCGGCGACCCCGTCGATGAACGCGGTCCGATCGACGCCGCCAAGTATTACCCCATTCACCGGCCCGCTCCCGCTTTGGTCGATCAAACGACTTCCCCGCAAATCCTGATCACCGGCATCAAAGTCATCGACCTGATCTGCCCCTTCCTCAAAGGCGGCAAGGTCGGCGCGTTCGGCGGCGCCGGCGTCGGCAAGACCGTCGTGATCATGGAGTTGATCAACAACATCGCCAAGCTCCACGGCGGTTATTCGGTCTTCGCCGGAGTGGGCGAACGCACACGCGAGGGCAACGATCTTTACAACGAAATGTCCGAGGCCGGCGTCATTAACCAGAAGGACCTCGGCAAATCCAAAATCGCCCTGGTGTACGGCCAGATGAACGAGCCACCGGGTGCCCGTTTGCGCGTGGCTCTGTCCGGTCTTTCCGTGGCGGAATATTTCCGCGACGAAAAGAACCAGGACGTGCTCCTGTTCGTGGATAACATCTTCCGATTCTCCCAGGCCGGGTCCGAAGTCTCCGCGTTGCTGGGTCGCACGCCCAGTGCCGTCGGTTACCAGCCGACTTTGGCCACGGAAATGGGCGAACTCCAGGAACGCATTACTTCCACCAAAAAGGGTTCCATCACCTCCTTCCAGGCCATTTACGTCCCTGCGGACGATTTGACCGATCCCGCGCCGGCAACCACATTTGCGCACCTGGACGCCACCATCGTGCTCGAGCGTTCCATTGCCGAGCTGGGCATTTATCCCGCCGTCGATCCGCTGGCCTCGAATTCCCGGGCGTTGACTCCGGATATCGTCGGTCAGGAGCATTATGACGTGGCCCGCGGCGTGCAACGCGTGTTGCAGCGCTACAAGGACCTGCAGGACATCATCGCGATCTTGGGCATGGACGAACTTTCGCCCGAAGACAAGCTCACCGTGTTTCGCGCGCGGAAAATCCAGCGCTTCCTCAGCCAGCCTTTCAGCGTGGCCGAGGTGTTCACGGGCCATCCGGGCAAGCAGGTCCCGGTGGCGGACACCGTCAAGGGCTTCAAGGAAATCCTCGAGGGCAAGCACGACGAAGTGCCCGAGGGCAATTTCTACATGAAGGGCCGCGTCGAGGAAATTTACGAGAAATAGCGGGTGCGCGCGCGGCATGTCACCGGGTCGCCCGGTGCCGCCTGCGTCATCCCCATTGAATCAATAAAGCGCACAGCCCCTATGGACGCCACCCTGAAGCTGGAAATCATCACCCCGGAGGCCACGACCTTCTCTGAGAACGTGGACATGGTCACCCTGCCTGGAGTGGAAGGTGAGATGGGCATCTATCCCCAGCACGTGCCCTTGATGACGGAGGTGGTGCCTGGCGAAGTCATTGTCCGGCAGGGATCGCGTGAATTCAGCCTGGTGATTGGCGGAGGATTTGCCGAAATCACCGACATTCGTGTCGCCATTCTCACCGACATGGCGATCAAGGCTGAGGATGTGGACGAAGCAAAAGCCGAGGAAGCCCGGCAGGCCGCCGAAGCCCGCTTGCGCGAGAAACTGTCCCCGGACGAAATCGCCTCCGTCAATGCCGCCATGGCCCGTTCCCTGGCCCAGTTGCAGGTCAAACGCCGCCACAGACGTTAAGAAGACAGAGGGCGGAGATCAGTGAATTCAAACCCCGTTCCCCCTCTGGGACTCAGTAGTGTTTTTCGGTCAACACTTCTCCTTGCAGGCTGATTACAATCGATTTAACAGGAATCTTTCGTTGTGCCGTTGCCGCAGCCGTCTGAGCCAGCCGCACCAGACCTGAGCAGCAGGGCACCTGCATCGTGATCACAGTCAGGGACTTGATTTGCGCGTCATCCACCAACGCGGTGAGTTTCTCCCGGTAAACCTCCTGTCCCTCGTCCAGCTTGGGACACGCGATCGCCAGCGTCTTCCCGCTCAGGTACTCCTCATGAAAATTGGCCATCGCATATGCCACACAATCCGCCGCCAGCAATAAATCCGAGCCTTGGTAATGAGGGGCCCGGGGCGAAATCAGATGCAACTGCACCGGCCAGTGACGCAGCGCCGAACCGCTCGGCGTGCCGGATTCCTTGCGCGCGGTGGTTGCGAGCGCTGGCACAGGGGCCAAACTCATGGAGCGGGAACCGGGGCAGCCGCCCATCTGCGAAAGGCCGAAATCCAATGGCCGCGTGGCTTTTTGGGCGGACGGCATCGCCGGTTGAGTCTCCCTAAGAAACGCCAGCGCCTGGGCCAGCAAGCCGTGTTCCCCATGCGCCTTGAGGTGTGTCAGATGTTCCTGCACCGCCGTCGGTCCCTGCCTGGCAATATGCGCCATCACCTGGCGTTCGTCATATTCCGCAGCCTCCCGCTCTTCAATCGTGATGGCGCCGACCGGGCAGCGGCCCACGCACGCGCCCAGCCCATCGCACATGATCTCACCGACCAGCCGCGCCTTGCCATCGATCACCTTCAAGGCCCCCTCCGGGCAGTTGGGAATGCAAGCCCCGCAGCCATCGCACTTTTCTTCGTCAATTCGGATGATTTTTCGCTTCATGACTCTTCGTTAATTCGTTGCCCAGAATACCTCAAAGCACCGGCGAATGCATTGATCGAGATCAAGAATCCGCGCTTTCCGCAAAATATCATCAGACAACAGGGCATGACCACCATTAGTTTGGTGTGTTGCATTATCACCCACAACCTGTTGTGGTGTCAGCGCGGAGATGGGCGAGAAAGTCATTGTGTTTGGAATGCACTTTTCGTAGGATTCCTCAGTTGAAGTTCCGTGGGTTTTAACCAGCCCGCAACAGTGGTAATTATGTCTATTGAATCTGAGAATGATGCAGCGCCCAAACCTGTCGATCCCAACCCTGGAGCGATCGATGCGGGGGAGAAATACGACGCCTCGAAAATCGATAAATTAGAGGGGTTGGAGGCGGTGCGCAAACGCCCCGGGATGTATATCGGCGACCCGGACGAACGGGGCTTGCATCATTGCGTCTTCGAGGTTCTGGATAACTCGATCGACGAACACCTCGCGGGCTATTGCAAAAACGTCGATGTCGTCATCCATGTGGACGGCTCCTGTTCGATCCGTGACGATGGCCGCGGCATTCCCGTCGATATCCATCCCAAATTCAACATCCCCGCCGTGGAATTGGTCCTGACCAACCTGCACGCCGGCGGCAAATTCGGCCAGGGCGCCTACAAATATTCCGGCGGTCTTCACGGCGTCGGCGCCAAGTGCGTCAACGCCTTGTCCGAATGGTTCAAAGTGGAGGTCTATCGCGACAACAAGGTTTACAGCATGGAGTTCGCCCGCGGCGTCACCACCATGAAGCTCACCGTGATTGGCAAGTCCAAGCACACGGGCACCCTGATCACTTTCAAGCCGGATGCCGAAATCTTCACCATCACCACCGAATTCAAATTCGAACTGCTCGCCAACCGGTTGCGGGAACTCGCCTTTTTGAATCCGGGCCTGGTCATTAACCTCACCGACGAGCGGGTGGAGGATAAAAAAGAGCGATTTTACTACAAGGACGGCATCGAGGAATTTGTCCGCCAGATCAGCAAAAGCAGGCAGGTCGTTCATCCCAAGCCGATCGTGCTCTGCGGCCAGAAGGACGAGGTCATCGTGGACTGCGTGGTGCAGTACAACGACAGCTACACGGACCAGATCCTTTGCTTCGCCAATTCGATTGCCAATACCGACGGCGGCGCGCATCTCACCGGTTTTCGCACCGCATTGACGCGCGCCATCAATCAATATTCCCGGGCCAACGAACTGATCAAGGAAAAGGACCCGAACATCTCTGGCGAAGACGTGCGCGAAGGCCTCGTCTGCGTGTTAAGCGTCAAGCTGCCCAACCCACGTTTCGAGTCCCAGACCAAGGTCAAGCTGGTCAACACCGAAGTCGAAGGTGTGGTCTCCTCCATCGTGTATGACGGCTTGATGACCTTCTTTGACGGCAACCCGTCCGTCGCCAAAAAGGTGGTCGATAAATCGCTCGTCGCCGCCCGGGCTCGCGAGGCGGCGCGCAAGGCGCGTGAAACCGTGCGCAAAAGCGCCATGACCGGCGGCGGTCTCCCCGGCAAACTGGCCGATTGCTCGGATCGCGATCCCGTCAACACCGAGCTTTACATCGTCGAGGGCGATTCCGCAGGTGGCTCCGCCAAGCAGGGGCGCGACCGTAAATACCAGGCCATCCTCCCCATTCGCGGCAAGCTCATCAATGTCGAGAAGGCCCGTCTGGACAAGGTGCTCCAAAACACCGAAATCCGCACCATGATCACCGCCATCGGCACGGGCATCGGCGACGGCGAGGGCGAGGGCGCGTTCAACATCGAGAAGCTCCGCTACCACAAAATCATCATCATGACCGATGCGGATGTGGACGGCGCGCACATTCGGACTTTGTTGCTCACCTTTTTCTACCGCCAGATGCCGCTGCTGGTGAAGAATGGCTATGTCCTGATCGCGCAGCCGCCCCTTTACCAGATCACCCGCAAAAAGCGCATCGAATACGTGGACGACGACGCGCAGATGAACAAGATCCTCATCCAGTTGGGCAGCGAGGACGTCTCCCTGCGCGAAATCGGCACCGAAAAGATGATGACCGACAGGCAGCTCATGGAAATCCTCGAGTTGCTCGAAAACCTCAATAAATACGCGCTGGCATTAAGACGCCATGGCGGCGACTTTGGCGACTATCTCGAGCGGCGCAACCCCGCCACCCACGAATTGCCCCGCCATCTGGTCAAGGTGCGGGACGGCAACGACGAATCGATTCATTATTTTCACACCGAACAGGAACTGGCCGAATTCGACGATCAGAACCCGGACCTGCATCTCTACGGGGACGATGACGAGGAGAACCAGAACGGCGAATCGGAAAAACCGAAGAATGGCGTCACACGCCGCGCCACCCATGTGGTATTGCACGAAAGCAAGGCGGTGGCTGAATTGCTCGCAAAAATCGAGGCCAAGGGTTTGAACACCGCGCATTACTCCGCGCAGGACAAACCGCTTTTCGAGCTGATTGAAGGCGAGGGGGATCGTGCGGTGATCAAGCCCCTGTTCTCCATTGCCGAGATCCTCAGCGGCGTCAAGGAGGCCGGCAAACGCGGCATTCAGATCAAGCGGTTCAAAGGCTTGGGTGAAATGAACGCCAAGGAGCTTTTCGAAACCACCATGAATCCGGTCCGGCGCAAACTGCTGCGGATCGATCTCACCGATGCGGTCGAAGCCGAGGAAATGTTCACCAAGCTCATGGGCGAGGAAGTCGAGCCGAGACGGCAATTCATTGAGGACAACGCCCTGAACGTGCGCAATCTGGATATTTGATTATGGCCGATAATAAAGAGCCCAACCCTCTCGCTGCAGCGCCGCTTTACGCCGCCAACGAGAAGGTGGAAAAAATTAACGTCGCCGACGAAATCAAGAATTCCTTTCTTGATTACTCCATGTCGGTCATCATCTCCCGGGCCCTGCCCGATGTGCGGGACGGTTTGAAACCCTCCCAGCGGCGCATCCTCTACGCGATGCACGAGCTTTCGCTTTTTCCCGGGCGCAAGCACATGAAGTGCGCCAAGATCAGCGGCGACACCTCCGGTAATTACCATCCTCACGGCGAACAGGTCATTTACCCCACCCTGGTCCACATGGCCCAGCCATGGGCGATGCGCGAGCCCCTGGTCGATCCCCAGGGTAACTTCGGTTCTGTCGAAGGCGATCCCCCCGCCGCCATGCGTTATACGGAAGCCCGTCTCACGCATCTGGGCTCCGCCCTCATGCTGGACATGGAGAAGGACACCGTCGATTTCGTCCCCAACTACGACGAGCGTCTCACCGAGCCCGTCGTGTTCCCCGCCGCATTTCCAAATCTTCTGGTCAATGGCGGCACCGGCATCGCCGTCGGCATGGCCACCAACATGGCCCCGCACAATTTGGGCGAGGTCATCGAGGGGATTTGCGCCCAGATCGACAATCCGGACATCACGGTGCCCGCCTTGATGAAATTCATCAAGGGCCCTGACTTCCCCACAGGTTGCACCATCTGCGGCATCGAGGGCATTCGCCAGTATTTCACCACCGGCCGCGGCGGCGTCAAAGTCCGCGGCCGTGTGGGGGTGGAGGAAATCAAAGGCGGGCGCGAGCAGATCGTCATCACGGAAATCCCCTACAACGTGAACCGCGCGGTCCTCGTGGAGAGAATTGCCGAACTGGCCAACGAGAAAATCATCACCGACATCACCGCCGTGCGCGATGAGTCCGATGAGAACACGCGCGTCGTCGTTGAAATCAAGCGCGATGCCATCGCCAAGGTGGTCATCAACAACCTCTACATGCACACGCAGTTGGAGGCCAGTTTCAGCGTCAATGCCCTGGCCATCGACCACGGCAAACCCAAGGTTCTCAATCTCAAGGACATCATCACCTGCTATATCGAGCATCGCCGCGAGGTCATCCTGCGCCGCACCCGCTTCGAATTGCGCAAGGCCGAGGAACGCGCCGAGATTCTCGAGGGTTACCTCATCGCCCTGGCCAACCTGGACGAATTCATCCGCATCATCCGCACCTCGGCCAATCGTGACGAAGCCCGCATCAAGCTCATGGCCTTCGAGTTCTCGCGGGCGACCGTCGAAAAACTCGGCGTCCTGATTCGCAGCGAAGCCCGCCTGGTCAACGGGCGTTACGCCTTCAGCGAAGCCCAGACCAACGCCGTCCTTGAGTTGCGCCTCTACCAGTTGACCGGCATGGAGCGCGACAAGGTCAAGGGCGAATACGGCGAACTGGTGGAGAAGATCAAGGATCTCCTCGACATTCTCGCCCGCGAAGCGCGCGTCATGGCCATCATCAAGGCCGAACTCAACCTCATCAAGGAAAAGCACGCCACCCCGCGCCGCACCGATATCGTACCCGATGAGGGGGAAATCGCCATCGAGGATTTGATCGCCAACGAGGGCGTCATCATCACCCTGACCCACAAGGGCCTCATCAAGCGCACAAACGTCAGTTCATACCGGTCCCAGCATCGGGGCGGCAAGGGTGTGATCGGAATGGCCACGCGCGAGTCCACCCCGGTCGAAGGCGACACCGCGGATTTCATCGAGCACCTCTTTACCGCCAGCACGCATGACTACCTCATGTTCTTTACGAACACGGGGCGGGTCTATGTGGAGCGCGTGCACGAAGTCCCGGACATGGGCCGCGCCTCCAAGGGGCGCAACATCGCCAACCTGCTCGAATTGCAGGCGGGCGAGAGTGTGGCCGCCCTGATTCGCATCGACGCCGTCATGGGGCCCAACAACGAGGACCAGACCTGGGAGCAACCCAACTTTTTGTTCTTTGCCACCCGCCTGGGCACCGTCAAAAAAACCGCGCTCGGCGAATTTGCCAACGTCCGCAAGGGCGGCATCAACGCCATCGGCATCGAGGAGGGCGACCGCCTGATCGGCGTCAAGCTCACCGGCGGACAAAACGAAGTCGTCCTCATCACCCACGAGGGCATGAGCATCCGTTTCTCGGAGGAAGACGTCCGCTCCATGGGCCGCCAGGCCTTCGGAGTCAAGGGAATCACCCTGGATCAAAAGGACGAAGTCGTTGCCGCCGCCATTATCGTGCCGGACGGCACACTCCTGGTCGCGGGCGCGAACGGCCTCGGCAAACGCACCGATTTCGGCGAATACCGCGCCCAGACCCGCGGCGGCAAAGGCATCATCACCATGAAAACCACCGATCGCACCGGCGGCGTGGTGGGCGCGCTTACCGTGCGCGACGCGGATGAAATCATGCTCATCACCACCGGCGGCCAGATGGTGCGCATCGCCGTCAAAGACATTCGCGAAACCGGCCGCAATGCCCAGGGGGTCAAACTCATTGACCTCGACGCCGGCGACCAATTGCAGGCCATCGCCCCGGTCATTGTTGAAGAGGGAGAGGAAGAGGCGGCGGCGCCTGGAACGCCACCCGTGGATCCTAATGCTCCCACTGCGCCGCAGGCGCCCACGCTGCCAGGCATCTAATCGACCTGGCAATGGCCAATGGCCGTCAATAGCCGGATACCATTCCGGCCCGTGTGAATTTTTGGCGGGAACATGCGTCGAGCGTGTTCCCGCCAAATCATGTACGGCCCCGAGGATGGATCTTCTGCAAAAGAAAAAGGCGCCGGACTGTTTCCAGTCGGCGCCAATTGACATTGCCTCATTCGACCGAAGTCGAATGAAATTAGATGCCCTTCTTGATCATGTAGGCCAGGAGGTCGGCAACGCGGCAGCTATAGCCCCATTCGTTGTCGTACCAGCTCACCAGCTTGAAGAAGCGGCTGTTCAATTCGATGCCCGAACCCTTGTCGAAGATCGAGGACTTCTTGCAATGAATGAAATCGCTGCTGACCACTTCGTCTTCCGTGTAGTCGAGAATGCCCTTGAGATAGGTCTCGCTGGCCTTCTTCATCGCGGCGCTGATCTCGGCGTAGCTCGTCTCTTTGACCGTCTTGACCGTCAAATCCACCACGGAAACCGTGGGGGTCGGAACGCGCAGGGACATGCCGGTCAGTTTGCCCTTCACTTCGGGGCAGACCAAAGCCACCGCTTTGGCGGCGCCGGTGGTCGAGGGGATGATGTTGATCGCGGCGCTGCGGCCACCTTTCCAGTCTTTCTTGCTGGGGCCGTCCACGGTCTTCTGCGTGGCGGTGTAGCTGTGCACGGTGGTCATCAGACCTTCCTCGATGCCGAAGCCTTCCTTGAGGAGGACATGAACCAGCGGGGCCAGACAGTTGGTCGTGCAGGAGGCGTTCGACACGATGCGGTGTTTGGACGCATCATACTTCTCGTGGTTGACACCCATGACGACGGTGATGTCCTCGTTTTTCGCCGGGGCGGAAATGATCACGCGCTTGGCGCCGGCATCCAGATGGCCTTTGGCCTTCGTGGCGTCGGTGAACAAGCCGGTGCATTCGATCACCAGATCCACACCCAATTGCTTCCAGGGCAGACCCGAGGGATCCTTGGCGCTCACAACGGCGATGTCGAAGCCGTTGACCACCAGGACATCGGCTTCAGGCTTGTCGGCGGCCGATTTCTTGGCGGAAACGGTGCCGTCGAAGCGGCCCTGTGTGGAATCATACTTGAGCAGGTAAGCGAGATTGTCCGCGGGAACGATATCGCCGACGGCCACGACCTGAACTTCCTTGCCCAGAAGACCCTGCTCCGCAATGGCGCGGAAAACCAGGCGTCCGATGCGGCCAAATCCATTAATTGCAACTTTAACTGGCATATATTTCCTGTTCGATGTTTGACTTTATTTAAAATGTCAGAGCATGGAATCCTAGCAAGCCCTCCCCCCGCGTCAATCCCATTAAAATGACCAGATCGCCACCACCACCCAGTCTTGCAACCCCCGGAATTGCAACCGTCTATTGACACTCGCCCGGCCCGCGGCGAACCTGCCGGGGGCTGCGTAGCGTTGGGAATATGCTGAAACTCCATGCAACGCATCGCCGACCATGACCGATATCCTATTAGGCACGCTCAACGCGAAATTCATTCACGCCTCCCTGGGGCTGCGCTACCTGATGGCCAACCTCGGGCCCCTGAGTGACCGCGCCCGCATGCTCGAGTTCGACATCGCCCAGCGGCCCATGGAAATGGCCGAGGCGTTGCTGGCCGAATCGCCGAAAATCATCGGCCTGGGCGTCTATATCTGGAACACCCCGGTGATCACCGAGTTGGTCGCCTTGCTCAAACGCATCCGCCCGGACGTTATTCTGATCCTCGGCGGTCCGGAGGTCAGCCACGAAACTGAATCGCATCCCGCAGTCCGGTGGGCCGACTACGTCATCACCGGCGAAGCCGATCTGGCCTTTGCTGAAGTTTGCCAGCAATGCCTCTATGGCCATCCGCCCGTGGAAAAAATCATCCACGCGCCTTTGCCCGACCTCGCCTCGCTGACGCTGCCTTACACGCTCTACAGCGATTCGGACATCCGTTCGCGCCTCCTCTACGTGGAAGCCTCCCGCGGTTGCCCGTTCTCCTGCGATTTCTGTCTCTCCTCGCTCGATGACGCCGTGCGTCCGTTTCCGTTGGAGCGCGTTCTTGCGGAGTTCGACCGCCTGCTGGAACGCGGCGCCACGCAGTTCAAGTTCGTGGATCGCACCTTTAATCTCAACCCCGCGATCAGCCAGGCCATTCTGGAATATTTTCTCGAACGCATGCGTCCCGGCCTCTTTCTGCATTTCGAGATCGTGCCGGACCGCCTCCCGGAACCCCTGCGCCAGTTGATTGCGCGCTTCCCCGGCGGCACGATACAATTGGAGGCGGGCATTCAGACCTTCAATCCCGAAGTCGCCGCGCGCATCCATCGCCTTCAGGACCTGCCCCAGGCGGAGGCGAATCTCCGTTACCTGCGCGCGCACACCCACGCCCATATCCATGCGGACCTCATCGCGGGATTGCCGGGGGAAACGCTGGAGAGTTTTGCGGTGGGCTTCGACCGGTTGCTCGCGTTGCAGCCCCAGGAAATCCAGGTGGGCATCTTGAAACGCTTGCACGGCGCGCCCATTGCGAACCACGACGCCGAATGGGAAATGGTTTACAACCCGCACCCGCCCTACGAAATCCTCCGCAACAACCGGCTCGACTTCGCCACGCTGCAGCGGATTCGGCGCTTCGCCCGCGCCTGGGATCTCGTGGCCAATAGCGGTCAGTTCGTGGAAACCGCCCCGATGCTTTGGCAGGGAGCGCCATCGGCCTTTCACGCGTTCATGGAATTTGCCGAGTGGCTCTACAATCAGGCGGGCCGGGGACACAGCATCGCCCTCCTGCGTCTGGCCCAATGGGTGTTTGAATATCTCACACGGGTTAAGGGTTTGGACCCGCAGAGCGTCGCCCCTGCACAGCTCAGGGATTATCAGCGGGGCGGACGCAGCGACATGCCTGTTTTTCTGCGAACGTTCAACCTGGAAACCACCGTCCCAAATCCGAAAAGCGCGGAAAAAACCGGGGTCGCCTCCCGCCGCCAGGCCCGCCATCAGGCTTGATTTCAAGCCTCGCCAGCAAGTGGCAACAAGCCTCTATTCCGCATCCCGCAGATTGCGCCGGATCGCCGTGATCTCTGACTGAAGCTCTTTGACTTTGATCCGCTTGGCCTGGATTTTTTGCTCCAGCGATACCACAACGGCCCCCAACTGTTTGCGGATCAGTTCCGCCCGGGGACCATCGAACACGTTCAGCAGCTTTTCGCGTTTCTCTCGCAGCACCCCTTTGTCGTGCTCCACGGATTGCTGCATCTTCTGCAAAAAATCCACCTGGTTGTCCAACCGGGCCTGGAGCTTCTGAGTCTGGCTGCCCTTTCTGGCCTCCCAGAAGGAATTGATCGCGCTCTTGAACTTCGCCCAAAGGTCGTCCTCATAATCCATGCCTGCGGACCCCACCTTTTTCCACTCCGCCATCAGCGCGTCGGATCGGTCCTTGAACCCCGCCTGGCCCGCGCTCGCAATGAGCTTGTGCATCTCCGCGATCAGGCGCAGCTTCTCCTGCTTCCGTTGCTCGAAAGTGGCGCCCCGCTTCTGCTTGCGCTCCACGGTTTCCTTCTTCCACAGCTCCAGGGCCTTGTTTAACTCGGCCTCAACCGCCTCCAGAATCCTGGCGCAATCCGTCTGGGCCTTGGGCACCAGATCCTCCTTTTGCGCATCGAAAAGATCCCGCGCCACTTGCATGCGCTCGGACAATTTCTCCAGCCGGTATCTCTCGCGCTCGCGCGGATCGGTGTCCGGCATCAAAGGAGGCGTTTTAACCTTTTTTACAGGCGCCGGTTCGGCCAGATCGGCCAGATTGGAACCCGTCAATTCCTTCACCATGACCGCGAACCCGTCCTGCCGCGGCCACGCCGCCCGCGCCTGATTGATGATCCTGGATCGCAGCACGGTCAATCCCTTGGCCTGGGACGCCTGCCTTGCATCCTCCCGTTTCCGATCGATCCGCATCTGATCCACAATATTTTGGAATCGGTACAGGGCGGCCTTTTTATCCGCCTCCGTGGCATAAACAGCCGTCTTGAATTCGCGGTCGATTTCCTTGACGAGTGCCCAGGTCTCGCGCCAGAACGGCCCGTCCTTCGCGGGCGTCAACGTCCCGTTCACACGATCTTCGAATTCCTTAACCTTCGCGTCTAATTGAATACTATCCATTCTCAGCACCCACTATAACGCAACGCCGCCCGGCCTCACAGCTAAAACGGCGATCATCGAAAACCCCGCCCCACCTGCTTGCGCGTCCAGACCGCAACTCGTAGCGCAGACATCCTGTCTGCCGTATCGCAGATTTCCAATCTGCAGACCGTGGAATGCACGCGCGCAATCCAATCTTCAGGAATGTGCAAAACCGCAAGTGGAGCGCCGGTCTCCAGACCGGCTTACCGCTCTGAACCCTCAGCAACCCAAAGCACAGTCACCGTTGCTGCTGTTACGCAGCCACCCACCTGCTTGCGCGTCCAAACCGCAACTCGTAGCGCAGGTTTCCAACCTTGTATGTTTGAATTTGCCACTTGTTTGTTGGTTCGCGTTGAACAAGAAAGAAGTGGTGTCCCTTCCCCGCCTGCAGGCGGGGAAGGGACGGCGGACGCGTGTTCGTTCCAATCTTGGTCTGGTGAAAGCCAGACCGTACGGCAGCATGAATCGCGCTCGCCTTTGTCCGAAACTCGAACCGTTACCAGAGCGGCGTGTTACAACGCCAGCTCGTATTTGCAAGAATGAGTCCGAACAACTTTAATATTATGACTGAAAAATCCACCCCTGTCCATGTCGGTCTGGACGTCGCCAAGGCCACTCTCCAACTTCACCTTCCCGGACGGCTCCTGGACGTGACCAACGATGCGGCGGGGCACACACAACTGGTCCAATGTCTGGGTGCTGTGCCCGGTGCCCACGTGATCCTCGAAGCCACTGGCGGCTATGAGCGTGCCGTCGTGGCGGCACTTCACACGGCCGGTTTACCCGTCAGCGTGGTCAACCCGGCCCAGACCCGTGCCTTCGCCCGCGCCACCGGCCAGCGGGCCAAGAGCGATCCGATCGATGCTGCCAGCCTGAGCGCCTTCGGCAAGGCCCTGGAGCCCGCTGCCACCACCGCCCCGACGCCAGCCCACACTGAGCTCACCGCCCTGGTGACCTGGCGCGAACAACTCAAAGATCTCCTGACCATCGCCAAAAATCAGGCCGAACACCACGACTCACCCTTCGTCCGCACCGAACACGCCAAGCTGATACGGCATCTGGAAAGCCGTTTGGCCGCAGTGCTGGCCGAATTAACCGCCGCCCTGGCCCGCCACGCCGTCGAGCAAAAACAAGTCACCCGCCTGGCGGAAATTCCCGGCGTGGGGATGCTGACGGCCGTGACGGTAGTGGCGCAGATGCCCGAACTGGGAACCCTCAACCGGGGCCAGGCGGCAGCCCTGGCGGGGCTGGCCCCGCGGGTGCGCCAGAGCGGCCCTTGGGAAGGCCAGCGTCACATTGGTGGCGGCCGGACCGGGGTGCGCCGCGCCCTCTACATGGCCTCCGTGGCAGCGGTGCGCTGCAATTCCATCCTCAAGGCCTTTTATAAGAGGCTGCGGGCGGCGGGCAAGAAGCCCAAAGTGGCGCTGACAGCAGTGATGCGGAAACTCATCGTATTGATGAATCATGCCCTAAAAGATCCCAAATTCTGTGTTGCTCCATGACACCGTTGCTGCCGTACCGCAGATTTCCAATCTGCAAAACGAATGCCATACGGGTCCAGTGATATTTTTGGATCAACGCGCCCCATAACCCTCTGTGACGCCAGCAAGGATCATTGGTAGGGCGAGGCTCCCGCCGAGCCATCTTCGCCGTCAGGGCCACGTTCCTGCCGAGCCCTCCTCTCTCCCTCCAAAACCGACCGGCAATTATAGTGGCATCCAGTCAAAGCCGGTATAATACTGGGACGCGGAAATGATTTCATACTCAGCCGAACCGGACATAACATGAAACAGCCCATTTCAGACGAACGAAAGACCGCATACTACCTCGGCACAGCCGTGATGGTCATTGGAGGGCTTCTGTTCGCCTCGGTATTTATCTCCTTTGCATTGCACTTTGGAGACTTCTCAAACTTCGAATCCAACGCAAAATCCATGATGTTCCGGGCCTTTGGAGGCATGGGCCTCTTGATTGTCGGCGGAATCATCAGGGGCATTGGCGCGCGCGGCCTGGCCGGTTCAGGCATTGTTCTGGACCCCGACAAGGCGCGTGAGGACCTTGAGCCCTACAGCCGCATGGCCGGGGGCATGATCAAAGACGTCCTGGACGAGGCCCAGATCAGCCTCGGCGGCAAATCCGAAAAAGTCATCATGATCAAGTGCCCGAGCTGCGGCAAACTCAACGAAGAAGACTCCAAATTCTGCCAGCAATGCGGCAAGCCATTGTGACCGAAAATTCCTGTCCATCCTTCCCATCCATGTTGGTTTCCCTTCGCTCCCTTCTTTCTATGTGATCTTTGAGTTCTTTGGAAAGCGCCAAGCAAAGTTTGGTGGCTGTAGTCAAATGCAACGAGTTGATCATGATAACAGGTCGAGAGTCATGTAGCCGCGTCCAAAGCGTGGTGGGGCGACCCGCCGCGTTCAAGCTGGGCAAGGCAAAGGTGCGAGCCGTAGCGTCTGCGAACTCGATTCAGCCTCGTTACTCTAAAGCGGGAGTGGCCAGCCTGTCAGAGAAGGTGAAGCCAGCATTGGAGGGGAAGATTCGACCAGAAGCACCCTTCAAGCTCCCCGGGGTCAGAGGAGACAGCGCGTACCCAAACAACCATCAGGAACTTGGGAGACCCTGCCTGAACCTCGGTCCCGAGACCGGGGAACGCACGTCGGGAAGCCATAACCGGCGGGCGCTCAGGATCAGGGAGTCGGACGGGCTCATAGTAGCTGCGAAATCCCGGTCAAGCCGGGATGGAGCCAAGGAGCCCTGGCCAGAGTCAAGCCGAGTCAGAGGGAACTGGAGCTGATTGAAGTGAAAACTTCCACGACAGAACAAGCGGTGGAGGAACTTTCCTTTCGGGAAGCGATCCTGCCGCCCAAACTTCAGGAACTGAGACAGAAGCTGGGCCGGAAAGCCAAACAAGAGAAGCGATTCCGCTTCTACAGCCTCTACGGACTGGTGTTCCTGCCGGAGGTGCTGCAAGCGGCATGGGCTGCGGTGCGGCGCAATGGCGGGGCACCGGGCGTGGACGGAGTGAGCATCGACCAGATCACCGCGACACCTGAAAGTGAAGCGGCGTTTCTGGGAACGATCAGGCAGAGCCTGCGGGACAAGACCTACCGCGCCCAACCGGTGCGGCGGGTCTATATACCGAAGGCAAACGGAAAACTGCGGCCACTGGGAATCCCGACGGTGAAGGACCGGGTGGTGCAAGCGGCGGTATTGCTGATTCTGGAGCCCATCTTCGAAGCGGACTTTGAGGATTGTTCCTACGGGTTTCGGCCCGGACGGTCGGCGCACGACGCATTGCAAACCCTCCAAAAACACCTGAAGGAGGGGAAGAACGCAGTGTATGACGCGGACCTGTCCGGATACTTCGACAGCATCCCTCACGACAAGCTTCTGGCTTGCGTGCGGATGCGCGTGGTGGACGGCGCGGTTTTGGGACTCATCCGGCAATGGCTGGCGGCCCCCGTGGTGGAACCTCCCCAAGGAGAGGAACCGCCTCGGGTCAACCGCCGGGATCGGGGCACGCCGCAAGGCGGAGTCCTCTCTCCGTTACTGGCCAACATATACCTGCACTGGTTCGACCACCTGTTCCAAAGGGCGGATGGACCGGCGCACTGGGCGGATGCCCGGCTCGTTCGCTATGCGGACGACTTTGTGGTCATGGCCCGGTATATGGGTCCCAAGCTGCGAGCATGGATTGAGGAAAAGCTGGAGGGCTGGCTCACACTGGAAATCAACCGGGACAAAACCCGGGTGGTCAACGTCAACGAGCAAAGCCTGGACTTTCTGGGCTACACCTTCCGGTATGACCGGGATCAATTCGGCAGGGCGTTTCACTACCTCAACCTGTGTCCTTCGGGCAAGGCGATGGAACGGGAGAGGCAGGCGTTGCGACTGCTGATCAATGCCGGGCAAAGTCATACGCCGCTGCCGGAGTTGATCGGGCGGATCAACCGTCATTTGCGGGGTTGGAGCAACTACTTCAACCTCGGACAACCCCGACGGGCCTTTCGCCAGATCAACCACTTCGTGAGAGTGCGGCTGGGCAAACACCTGCGACGACGAAGCCAGCGGGGCTGGCGCGTCCGTCAGGGAGTCACGCTCTATGCCCATCTCGAAACACTGGGTCTGAAGGCATTGTGAATGCAATCTGGAAAAGACGACTCTGGCGAAAGCCGGATGTGGGAAATCTGCATGTCCGGTTTGACGAGGGAGAGGTGAGCGGCGGTCATTGGCCTTTGCGCCTTTCATCCCGTGCTCTCCTCTCTACTCTACCGGTTAAATATTCTACCCTTTATTTGCGGTTATTTTCTCCGGGCGGCTATTTTTTAAACCCTTTCTTTCCGGTTAAATATTCCACCCGTTCCATCCGGTTAAGATTTCCACTCTTCATCCAACCCCCGTCACTTTCCCAGTGCCTTTGTGGTTAATTCCTTAACACAAATTCCTTTCGGTTGACCCCGTGCATGATCTGAGCTAATTAAACCTCTCAACAATTATGAAAACCAACGACCTCCAAAGGGCCTTTTTCCGGCCCGCATTATTCGCGGGCTTCATGTCCGCAGCCTTGCTGTGCGGTTCCCTCGCCAGCGCGCAAACAGTCACCCCGCCGCCGGGATTCACCGCACTATTCAACGGCAAAGACCTCACCGGATGGCGCGGTCTGGAGCACTTCGATCCCCGGCAGATCGAGGCCATGACCCCCGAACAGCGCACCGCCAAGTTTGAGGCCAACAAGCCTGAGTTCACCAAACATTGGCGCGTGGAAAACGCCGAACTGATCAACGATGGCGAAGGTCCCTACGCCACCACGGACAAATCGTATGGCGATATCGAGTTATTAATCGATTACAAAACCGTGGCCGGGGCCGACAGCGGCGTTTATCTGCGCGGCAATCCCCAGGTCCAGATCTGGGATTACACCGAGGCGGGCGGCAAATGGAACATCGGCGCGGACAAGGGCTCCGGCGGTCTCTGGAACAACAGCCCCGGCGCGCCGGGCAAGGATCCCCTCGTACTCGCCGACAAGCCGTTCGGCGAATGGAATCATCTGCGCATTCTCCAGGTCGGCGATAAAACCACCGTTTATCTGAACGACAAACTCGTCGTCGATCACGCCACCATGGAGAATTTCTGGGACCGCTCCACGCCACTCTGGGCCGGCGGCTTCATCCAATTACAGACCCACGGCGGCGAAATCCGCTGGCGCAACCTCTTCATCCGCGAGATTCCCACCGTCGAAGCCAATCAAATGCTCGCCGAACCCGGCTTCATTCCCATATTCAACGGTAAGGACTTCACCGGTTGGGCCGGTCCCATCAGCGAGTATGAGGTCAATGCCGGCGCCATCCAATGCAAGGCGGGCAAAGGCGGCACCATCTATTACAACCAGGATTTCAGCGACTTCATCGTGCGCCTGGAATTCAAACTGCCCCCGGGCGGCAACAACGGCCTGGCCATTCGCTATAACGGCCAGGGCGACACCGCCTATGCCGGCATGTGCGAAATTCAGGTCCTCGACGATACCTCGGCCCAATACAAGGATCTGGATCCGCGCCAATACTGTGGTTCCATCTATGGCCAGTCCCCGGCCGTTCGCGGACACCTCCGTCCCGTGGGCGAGTGGAATTACTACCAGGTCACCGTCAAAGGCTCCACCATCAAGGTCGAACTCAATGGCACCACCATCAACAATGCCGACGTGAGCAAGATCACCCAGTTCATGGCCAACAGCCCTCACCCTGGAAAAGACCGCAAATCGGGATTCTTCGGATTCGCCGGCCACAACGACCCGGTGATGTTCCGCAACATCCGCATCAAGCCGCTCTGACATCCCTGCGGTCAACTGCGGTCACTACGGTCAACCCGTGGTCAACCGGTTGAACGCTCGTTTTTCCATGCCGCCGAGGTGAAAACCCGGCGGCATTTTTATTTCCGCCATTGCGTTAAACACGCCTTGTATTATCGTGATTCGTGGTATGAGAATTTCGAAAAAAACCGACTACGCCTTGCGGGCCTTGATGACTCTGGTGGAATACCACGGGCGTGCGCCCATCCCCATTCGTGAACTGGCCCGCCGCAACGACGTCCCCAAGCGGTTCCTCGAACACATCATGCTCGACCTCAAAAGCAAGGGCTGGGTCGAAAGCGTGGCCGGCATCCGCGGCGGCTACGTCCTCGCCAAAAAACCGGACCAGATCACCATGGGCGAAGTCGTTCGGTTCTTCGACGGCATTCTCGCCCCCATCGACTGCGTATCCGTCTCCGGTTACGCCCGTTGCACCCAGGAGCCGGTCTGCCGCTTCCGCCGCGTCTTCTATGACGCCCGCAACTACGTCACGCGCCTGATGGATTCGGCCACCTTGGGCCAGGTTTTCAAGGGCGTGCCCGTGTCAAAAGAAGAGATATTCTCCGCCGAATTCACCGGCGGCGAAGGGATCTAAACTTCCCTCGCGCCAAACCGGATCGCGCGATTTTGCGTTCGGGTTCCCGGGCTTGCACCCGGCGGTCGAACCTGTCAGACTGCATCGAACTCAGCTCACGACATTCATGCAGACACAAACGCATAGTGGGGACATTCGGCGCGATGAGATCAGTCCCGATGAACAGCGCGCCCTTCTTTCCAAAATCACCTGGCATCTCCTCCCGCTTCTGTTCGTCTGCTATATCATCGCCTATATTGATCGCATTAACGTTGGATTCGCCAAGCTTCACCTGCAACAGGTTCTGGGCGTCGATCCGGCGGTTTTTGGCCGCGTTTACGGCCTTGGAGCCGGTCTGTTCTTCATCGGCTACTTCCTTTGCGAAGTCCCTAGTAATCTAGTACTTCACCGCGTCGGTGCGCGGATATGGATCGCCCGCATCATGGCCCTCTGGGGGCTTGTTTCCATGGGGATGATCTTTATCAAGAGCGCCACTGCGTTTTATTGTGCGCGGTTCCTGCTTGGCGCTGCGGAAGCGGGCTTCTTCCCAGGCGTGATCCTCTATCTGACATTCTGGTTTCCCGCGCGGGAACGAGCCCGAACCGTTGCTTTTTTTGCCACCGGCGGAGTGATCGCCGGCATTATCGGATCCCCCATCTCCGGAATGATCCTGGGCATGAACGGATTAGGCGGCATGGCGGGCTGGCAATGGCTGTTCGTGATCGAGGGGATTCCAGCCGTGCTTTTGGGCGTGATCGTTTTAATTTACCTGCCCAACGGCCCCCGTCAGGCCCGGTGGCTTACGGACAGGGAAAAACAGTGGGTTGAGCATCGGATTGCCGAAGACGCCGCAAGCTCGGAACAGTCTCAACGCCATCGCCTTACCGATGCCTTTACCAGCGGACGCGTATGGCTGTTCTGCCTGCTCTACTTTCTGCTCAACGTGGGGGGCTACGGCTATGAAATGTGGCTGCCCACCATCGTCAAAGAGTTGTCCGGTACCAGCGACGCTGTGGTTGGTTTTCTCAACGCCGTTCCTTACCTCGCCGCTGCCGTGGCCATGCTCGCCATGGGGCGCTACTCCGATCGAACCGGGCACCGGCGATGGCCAGTGGCTTTGGGCGCAATGACTTCCGCAGCGGGTTTTGCCCTCAGCGGCTGGCTGCACAATCCCTGGCTGTCCATGGCGGCACTCATCCTGGCGTTCGTCGGACTAAAATCCACCCTCGGCCCGTTCTGGGCTCTTGGAACGACTTTTCTGAGTGGAACGGCGGCAGCGGGGGGCATCGCCCTTATTAATTCAGTCGGAAACCTCGGTGGTTTTGCCGGACCCTACCTGGTCGGCATCATCAAGGACCATACCGGTAGCAACCTGGCGGCGCTCATGATGCTCGGCGGCGCACTGCTCGCCATGGGACTGCTGGCCCTGACCATTTCAGAGCCTCCTTCCAAAGCGGCCCAATCCAGTTCGCCAGCTAAGTGACATTCCACGACCCAATCCAATAAAAAAGGCGGACTGTTTCCAGTCCGCCTTCAAGTGCTTTCTCAGCGCAATTATCTCAGATCGCTGTCGCGACCTGAATCCCGATCCGGGTTGCGTTCGTTACCACGCTCGGGGCGGTCCGAACTCCGTTCGGGTGCGCGATCCGGGTTGCGTTCGCCACCACGATCGGCAAAGCGATCGGAGCCGCGGGAATAACCACGACCGGAGTCGCGATCCGAGGACCTTTCGCCACGGCGCTCGGGAGCGCGCTCGGGGGCGCGTTCAGGGAGGCGTTCATTGCCCCGTTCTGGACGGTCGGAACTGCGCTCAGGATACCGTTCGTTGCCGCGTTCAGGACGATCCGAATAACCACGACCGGAGTCGCGATCCGAAGACCTTTCACCACGGCGCTCAGGGGCGCGTTCAGGGAGGCGCTCATTGCCACGTTCGGGGGCGCGATCGAAAGACCGTTCAGGAGCCCGTTCGCTTCCGCGTTCAGGGGAACGTTCAGTACGGTCTGAACCCCGTTCAGGGGCGCGATCCGAAAAACGCTCGGAACCACGACCGGAACCCCGTTCAGGGGCGCGATCGAAACGGCGTTCGCCGCGATCTCCACGACGCTCAGGGGCGCGCTCAGAAGAACGTGGTGCGGGACGCTCGGCGGTGCGTTCAGGAGCGCGATCGGGGCAGCGCTCGCCGCGCGGCTCAGGCCGTTCGGTCCGCTCAGGGCGCTCAAGACGTTCAGCACGCTCAGGGCGTTCGAGACGTTCCACCGGGCGTTCCGGCTGGATTTCTTCGGGTTGATCTTCTTCAACATCAGCCTCGACATCGACTTCGACTGCGGCTTCAGGAGCTTTGGGAGCTTCTTCACCGGCCAGTTGATCACGCTCGGCCATGGCGGCTTTGCGGGAGAGGCGGACGCGGCCCTTTTCATCGACACCAATGCATTTGACCCAGATTTCATCGCCCATTTTGACGATGTCTTCGGCCTGTTTGACGCGGAAATTGGCCAGCTCGCTGATGTGGACCAGGCCGTCCTGGCCCGGGAACACTTCGACAAAGCAGCCGAATTCCTTGATGGTGACAACGCGGCCACGATAGATCTTGCCGACTTCGATCTGGGCGGTCATGCCCTCGATCTCCTGGCGGGCCTTGGCCATGCCGGCTTCGCTCACGGAATAAATATTCACCGTGCCGTCGTCCTCGATGTTGATCTCGCAACCGGATTCCTCGACGATGCGCTTGATGTTCTTGCCGCCAGGCCCAATGAGGGCGCCGATCTTCTCGGGGTTGATCTTGACCGTCACGATGCGCGGAGCGTACTTGCTCAGTTCGGCACGGGGCGCGGCCAGGGTTTTGGCCATGGTCTCGAGAATGTTCAGACGGGCCTTGTAAGCCTTGTCAATGGCCTCGCTCATCAAAGCCATCGGGAGACCCGCAAGCTTGAGGTCGAGCTGGAAGCCGGTGATGCCGTTGACGGTTCCCGCGATCTTGCAGTCCATGTCGCAGTAAGCGTCTTCCCAACCGATGATGTCGGTCAAAAGCTCGTATTTCTTGATCTGGTCGTCTGCGCCGAATTCGGTGCACAGGCCCACGCTGATGCCCGCCACAGGGCGGATCATCGGAACACCCGCATCCATAAGAGCCAGCGTGCCGCCGCAAACGGAGGCCATGGAGCTGGATCCGTTGGACTCCATGATTTCGCAGGTCACACGCACCGCATAAGGGAACTCCTTGAGCGGGAGCATCGGTTCGATGGAGCGTTCCGCCAATGCGCCGTGGCCGATCTCGCGACGGCCGGGGCCGCTGATGCGTCCGGTTTCTCCCACGGAGAAGTTCGGAAAATTATAATGAAGGATGAACTTCTTTTCGGTGGCGCCACCGGTGTAGGAATCAAATTCCTGGGCGTCTTCCGAAGTGCCCAGGGTGACTAGTGTGGCCGCCTGGGTTTCACCGCGCGTGAACACCGCCGAGCCATGAGCCCGGGGGAACACGCCCACTTCGCCCGAGATGGGGCGGATATCTTCAAATCCACGGCCATCAAGGCGTTTGCCCTGCTGGAGGATAAGGCTCCGAACCGCTTCCTTCTGGAGGGTGTAGAAAATCTCTTTAACGCAGGAGTCCGTGGCTTTTTCCGCGCCGAATTTCTCAACCAATTTCGCGCCAATCTCCGTGGCCAGGGTCCCACAAGCGTCTTCGCGCTCCATTTTGTCCGGGGTCAGGAGGGCCGGCACAAGGCGATCGCCCGCCAATGCTTTGGCCGCGCTGATCATTTCCTGGCCGGGACCGGTGAGGGTGATTTTGCGTTTGGCTCTGCCGGCGGTGGCGACCAATTCCTTCTGGGCCGCAATGATGGGTTGGATGCTCTCTTGGGCGAATTGCAGGGCGGCCTTGAAATCCGCTTCAGGAATTTCCTTGGCGCTGCCTTCGAACATGAGCATTTCTTTTTCGCTGCCCACATAGACCAGGTCCAGATCGCTTTCCAGCATCTGGGTATGCGTCGGGAAGGCAATGAAATTGCCGCCCACGCGTCCCACGCGCACACTGCCCAGGGGACCCGCCCAGGGGATGTCGCTCAGGCACAATGCAGCCGAAGCTCCGACGAGTGCCAGCATATCGGGATCGTTCTCGCCATCGGCGCTCAACACGATGCTCTGCACCTGCACTTCGTTGAACCAATGATGGGGGAATAGGGGGCGGATCGGACGGTCGATGAGGCGGCAGGTTAAAATTTCCTTCTCTGTGGGACGACCTTCCCGTTTGAAATAGCCGCCGGGAAATTTGCCTGCTGCGGCCGCTTTTTCGCGGTAATCGACAGTTAAGGGGAAAAATTCCTGGCCGGGTTTGGCTTTTACAGCGGCGACGGCCGCTACGATGACGATGGTTTCACCCAATTGCACGGTGACGGAACCGTCAGCCTGTTTTGCAATTTTGCCGGTTTCGATTAATATCTGGCCTCCTCCAACTTGGGCCGTGGCTCTTGCTATCATACTATTCTCTTCTTTCTAATGCCACAAACGCGGAGGAACTTCATTCAATACCGGTTTTTGCTGGTGCTGAATGAAATTTCCCCGAGTCAGTGGTCCTTCGCTTGTTTTGATGCGTTTGAACCGCATAATGGATTACACCCAACACGCATCCTGTCAGGGCCATTGATTAGAGAAAAACAAGGAAAACCGTCTCCGCAACACCGGGAGAGAATCCAGATGCACACACAGACGGCTTATGAAAACCTATTTACGAAGCTTTAACTTCTTTGTGATCGTATGATAGCGGGGGGCATCGGTACGATGCAGATAATCCAGCAATTTCCGCCGCTGGCCCACCATCATGATCAGACCACGGCGCGAACCGTGATCTTTCTTATTTTGTTGCAGGTGCTCGGTCAAGTGATTGATCCGTTGGGTCAACAGCGCTATCTGGACATCGGCCGAACCGGTGTCGCGCTCATGAATCCGATAATCTACAATCTGCTTTGCTTTCGCGTTTGCTTCCATATTCCCTAACATTCTTCTTTAATCGTCAGGTCAATTTATGGGCAACCATGGAGGGTGTAAAGCTATTTTGGACACTAATTTGGGTGTTAGTTCAGTTGCCAAACCCTTGGATGCCCTGTGAAAACAAATGCATTATTCTGGTAATGAATGGATTGCATCGCAAATCAGTTCTTTCGCCATTTTTTTGTTTCTCTTACATTATTGTAATGTTCCAGAAAGGAAGGGTTAAGGGTTCTGTGCGATAGTGATTTCGTGACCGGCCAAAGGCAGCAAGGCTGAATGCCGGAAAGCTTTGATACATTTAAGAAACATACGTTATGAAAAATCGACTCCTTAAAACCATGGCGCCCGCCGCGTTAATCCTGGCTGGCGTCGTATTTGGCATGGTGGCCAGCAGCCGCGCGCTGGACTGGCCCTCCGCTGACATCAAAACCGACGATGCACCCATCGCCCGTACCGGCCATTTCACCGCCAGTTATGCAAACGTGGTTAAAAAGGCCGCGCCCAGCGTGGTCAACATTTCCACGACCAAGACCATCAAACTCGATCCAAGGCGGCAATTTATGAGTCCGTTCGAGGATCCGATGTTCCGCCGATTTTTCGGCGATCAATTCGAAGGACGGGGCCAGGCCATGCCGCGCACCCAGAAGGAGAACAGCCTGGGATCTGGCATTATCGTTACCAAGGATGGCTATATCATCACCAATAACCATGTGGTGGACGGTGCGGACGAAATCAAAGTCACTCTCTCGGATAAAAAGACCGAGTTGGACGCCAAGATTGTGGGGCGTGATCCCAAGACCGATATCGCCATTGTGAAAATCAATGGCAAGGATCTCCCATTCGCCACACTGGCCAATAGCGACCAGGTGGAGGTGGGCGATGTGGTTCTGGCCATCGGCAGCCCCTTCGGCCTGGCCCGGTCCGTGACCATGGGCATTGTCAGCGCCATGGGCCGGGGGGGGATGGGCATTGAAGCCTACGAGGACTTCATCCAGACCGATGCGGCCATCAATCCCGGAAACTCCGGCGGGGCTCTCGTGGACGCCGAAGGCCGCGTGATCGGTATCAACACCGCCATCCTCAGCCGTACCGGTGGCAATCAGGGCGTCGGCTTCGCGGTTCCCATCAATCTCGCCAAGAACGTGATGGACAGCCTGCTCAAAAATGGCCGTGTCGAACGCGGATTTTTGGGTGTGGCTATTCAAGACATCACTCCGGCTCTGGCCAGGGAATTCAAAGTTCCCGAATCCGGTGGCGCCCTCGTGGGCGATGTCACCGAGAAGAGCGCAGCGGGCGAAGCCGGCATTAAAATTGGCGATGTCATCATCGAGCTCAATGGCAAAACCGTGGCCGATAGACGCAATCTCCAACTCATCGTCAGTCAGCTGGCACCCGGAACGAAGGTGTCTGTAAAGGTTCTGCGTCAGGGTTCGGAGAAGTCATTCGACGTGGTTCTTAAGGCCATGCCCAGCGAGGACCAGGCCAGTCTGGGCAGCGGCAAGCCTGATCAGGATGCCGAGGAGAGCGACGCGTTGAATGGAGTTACGGTCGGTGATATCACTCCGGGCATCCGTCAGGAGCTTAATCTGCCTCCTCGTCTTCAGGGTGCGGTGATCACCGAGTTGGATCCCTCCACACCGGCGTATGAGGCCGGATTGCGCGAAGGCGATGTGGTGGTCGAGATCAATCATCAGCCGGTCAAGGACGCGGAAACCGCCGTCGAGATCAGCAAACACATCAAATCCAAACAAATCCTCCTGCGCGTCTTCAGCCGGGGTGGCATGCGTTTCATCGTGGTCGATGAAAGCAAAAAGAAATAAATCGACGCCGGTCATTTGATATTCACTTTTCAGTCAGTGGTTAATGACTGCCTTGGTTGAGTGACCGGGACGAAGCGGCGGGTGTGGTTTCCCGCCGCTTCAATTTTTAAGGGCATGACTTGACGGAAACGTTAAAGGATTGAAGCATGATGGACATGCGACTTCTTGTAATAGAGGATGACCGTAAGATCGCTTCGTTTGTAGTCAAGGGACTCAAGGAAAACGGTTTTGCGGTGGACCACGCCCCCGACGGGGAGGAAGGTTTGGCCATGGCCCAGGGCGCGCCTTACGATGCAGCGGTCGTCGATATCATGCTGCCCGGCAAGGACGGCCTGAGCGTGGTGCAGGAACTGCGTTCACATAAAATAAACATCCCGGTCATTTTCCTCAGCGCGCGGGCCAGCGTGGACGATCGGATCAAGGGTCTTCAATCCGGCGGGGACGATTACCTGGTCAAACCCTTTGCCTTCAGCGAACTGCTCGCGCGCGTTCAAGCCCTGATCCGCCGCGCGAGCAATGCCACGGAACCCACCACGCTGACCGTCGGGGACCTGACTTTGAACATGGTCACGCGCGAAGTCACACGCGCCGGGCGCGCCGTGGAACTGCAGGCGCGCGAATTCGCCCTGTTGGATTACCTGGCGCGCAATGCGGGCCGTTTGGTTTCCAAGACCCTTATTCTCGAACATGTCTGGGACTACAGCTTCGATCCCCAGACCAACGTGGTGGATGTGCTGGTCTGCCGGTTGCGCAATAAAATCGATCGCGATTTCGAAAACAAAATGATTCATACCGTCCGCGGGGTTGGCTATGTCCTCAAGCCATGTTGAACGCGCCGGACGCAGCTTCAGCCTGCGTCTGAATCTATGGTACGCCGCGATCTTCATGGCGGCCTCCCTGGCGTTGTTTCTGCTCGCCTACGTGGTGCTCGCGGAACTCATTCAGCAAAACGAAAAAGAGGTCATTCGCGCCCGTGTGGAGGAATACCGCGCCTGGTACGAAAGCGGCGGCCTGCCTCTTCTGCGCCAGCGGTTTCTCACCGCCCGCGTGAACGACAAAAACGCCTTCTTCATCCGCGTGACTGGATGGGGAAACACCGCCACGTTCATGAACATTCCCGAGGACTGGAAGGGCTTTGATCTGAAGTCCGCCCAGGCTATCCAGCAAAACCAGCCCTGGCTGGTGGTGCGCGGCGACCGCGAGGACTCCCGCTGGATCATCATGACCGCGCCGATGCGCGACGGCAGTTTCATACAAGTGGGCAAAAGCCTGGAGAACTCCCAGATCCTGCTTGCGCGCTTTCGACTTGTCTTCGGCGTGGTCCTCTTGGGCGTGGTGCTCATCGGTTTTGGCGCTGGCGCATGGCTGACTTATCGCGCGCTGCATCCCGTGCGCCAGTTGATCCAGACCGCCCGTTCGATCATTGAAACCGGTCGAATGACCGCTCGCGTTCCTTCCCGGCAGACCGGGGACGAGTTGGATGAATTGGTCACCTTGTTCAACCGCGTTCTCGAAAAAAACGAGACATTGATACGCGGAATGCGTGAGGCCCTCGACAACGTGGCGCATGACTTGCGCACCCCCATGGCGCGTTTGCGTGGAACGGCTGAAATGGCATTGCAAACTCCCGATGACGCCGCAGCCTGCCGCGAGGCCCTGGCGGATTCCATGGAGGAATCCGAGCGCGTTCTGACCATGCTCAAGACCCTCATGGACATCTCGGAAGCCGAAACCGGCACCATGAAGATCAACCTCTCCACTTTTGACCTGACGGCGCTGGCGGGCGATGTTCTCGAACTTTACTCCATTGTCGCCGAAGAGAAAAAAGTCACTCTTTTGCAGAATGCTTCCGCGCCCGTGGCTCTGAATGCCGACCGTGTCCGCATTCAGCAAGCCCTGGCCAATCTCGTCGATAACGCCATCAAATACACGCCGGAAGGGGGTCGGGTGGATGTAACAGTCGGCGTCGATGGTGACCAGGCCGTCATTCAGGTTCTCGATAACGGCATGGGGATTTTGCCCGAAGATCAACCCCGCATCTGGGATCGGCTCTATCGTGGGGACAAAAGCCGCGCGCAAAAAGGTCTCGGTCTGGGCCTCAGTCTGGTCAAGGCAGTGGTCGAAGCCCATCGAGGGAAAGTCACCGTTTCGAGCGAACCTCAGAAAGGCTCACTCTTCACCATCAGCCTCCCATTGAACACGCCCGCCACTCCGATCCAGCCTCCGGAAATCCCTCAACCGAGATTACAGGATGCGGCGCTGACTTGAACTGCGGCAACCTCTTCAGCCGCAGCGGCATTTCTGGCGAATGCCCTGCATTAAACCCAATTAAGCGCGTGAGTGTGACGCAAAATTCCACAAAAAAGGAAACAGCATCCAAATAAACGAATTTTGGCGGTATTCACCAAGCCCTTCCATCGGAAGTGTGATTCACGCCGGGTCTGCCGCGTTTCCACACCTTTCCTTAAACGACATTTACCGCATTAACAAAAACTTTTATGTGAGTGTATTATATTGGTGATAAATGTATTACAACATTATTTGAACTTCACATGTACCCATCCATAAAATGTTTCAATCCATTGATTATGAACGTGAAAACACATTGCTTTTGTTCCGACCTGTGATGGCGCACATACCCGGTAACATATTCTTCTACAGTGACTTGCGTTTTTTTTCAGATAAAGCAAGCTTTTTACACCGGATAGGTGTGCCTGTGAACACACAGGAACCAAGGGGATCGGAGCGCATAAAACGGCATGATTGTTGCTGGTAACCCTCCGCAGGGTTCAATGGGCCCGTCGGAGGGCATGGTTGCCAATGCAATGGACAAAGGCTAGTGCGAGGTGTTATTGGGAAACGGGGTCCCGAGGAGCTTCAATATTTCATTGCATAAACAATGACAATGATAACGAATTCGTAATTATGAACAGACTTTTCACGGTTATCCTGGCGGCAATTTCACGTTTGAAAACGTTTCAAATCATCCAACACCCATCCGTTTTACGATGGAGCCTCATCCCACTGTTCCTGGTTTTATCAGTTTTTTTGACGATAGGCCGAGCGGAGACGTTGGGTGACTACACTTTTTCGACAGACGACTCATTTATTACCATCACGCGATACACCGGTCCCGGCGGCAATGTTGCCATACCAGACACCATCCTGGACAAACCAATTGTCAATATCAGTTATTACGCTTTCTCAGGTTGCAGCAACATTACGAGCGTTACGATCCCCAACAGTGTCAGGAACATCGATGAAGGTGCGTTCCGAGATTGCGTGTCGCTGACAGAGATCGTAATCCCCACCAGCGTCACCAATATCGGAAATTATATATTCGCTTGCTGCAGCAATCTGACTAGTGTCACTTTGCCCGAGGGCATCAGTAAAATCGGGGATGCAGCATTCGTTGTATGTGGAAACCTGACCAGCATCACGGTTCCAAACAGTGTCACATATATCGGCAGCGAGGCGTTCTCGTGGTGCAGCAACCTGACCAGCATAAACATCCCCAACAATGTTACAAATCTAGGATTTAGGGCGTTCGCCAGGTGCATCGGACTTTCCAGTGTCGTAATCCCAGGCAGTGCCACCAGCATCGGGGATCAGGCGTTTGATCAATGCACTAGACTCAAAAGTGTTACGCTCACAGATGGCCTCACCAATATCGGAAGTTCGGCTTTTTCACTATGCACCGGCCTGACGAATGTCCTGATTCCCAAAAGTGTTGCGGTTATTGGCAATGGGGCTTTCGCCGGTTGCTATAGCCTGACAAACTTCATGGTGGACGCCCTCAATAAGGCGTATAGCAGTATTGACGGCGTGTTATTTGACAAGAATCAGACAACGCTTATCGCATATACAGGACCTGGCTTTGGGGACTACATTGTTCCCAATGGTGTTACCAACATTGAAGTATGTGCGTTCTATGGCAATACCGTCATGACAAATATTGAGATGCCTGGTACCCTTGCCCGCTTGGGATATAATGCGTTTGGAGGTTGCACAGGTCTGACACATGTCACCCTCCCAGGCGGGGTTACCGAAATCGGAGAATATGTATTTTACAACTGTACCAGCCTCCAAAGCATTAACATCCCACACGGAATTAAAAGTATTAACGATTGTTCTTTCAAGGGATGCTCCAACCTTTCGGCTATTACTCTGCCAAACAGTGTGACCAGAATAGGGCAAGCTGCTTTTACTGACTGCAGCAGGCTCACGAATATCACGATTCCAAATGGCGTCATGAGCATCGGGATTTCTGCGTTTAGTGCCTGCAGTAATATTACAAACATCACGATTCCCAACACTGTCACAAACATTGAATTTGGCGCGTTCCAAAGCTGCACCCATTTAAAAAGTGTGATCATCCCTGAAAGTTTAAAATTAATCGGTGCATCGGTCTTCTCTTATTGCACCCAATTGGCGGGTGTCTATTTCGAGGGAAACGCTCCGACACTTTCCTGGCCCTATGATGTATTTGATGCAAGCTCAAAAACGACAGTGTATTACCGCTCAGGAACGGAAGGTTGGAAAACCACTTTTTCAGGACAACCGACGGCTTTATGGGCCGATCAGCCCGTTCAGGGCGATTTCGAGTACTCCATATCTGGCGGCACTCTCACAATTACAAAATACACAGGCCCCGGCGGCAATGTGATTCTGACAAATACCATCAATGGCATGAGTGTGTCAGGCATCGGGAATTATGCGTTTCAGAGCTGCACCAACCTGACAAGCATTACGATCCCAAACAGTGTTACGAACCTTGGATTTGGGGTTTTTGCCTCCTGCACCAGTCTGAGGAGCGTGTATTTCGAAGGCGATGCCCCCTCATATACTCCTGATTATGGCTGGTTTGTTAATGCAACCAATGTGACCGTATATTATCGCCTTGGAACCATAGGTTGGGGCGGCACCTTTGCAGATCGGCCAACGGCAATATGGAACCAGCAGCCCATTGATACCGATTACACCTACAGCATATCAGGCTCGTTTGTGACAATCAACTCATACACCGGATCGAACGGGAACATTACCATCCCAGACAGCATTCAGGGAAAGCAAGTCACCAAAATCGGAAATTCTGCATTCGCATACAACATACGCCTAACGAATGTGGTCATCCCCAATGGCGTTACCAACATGGGTGATAATACGTTCCTGGGCTGCACCAATCTGGCGGGGATTACCATTCCAAACAGCGTCAACAGCATCGGGACCGGTGCGTTCTACGGTTGCATCGGTTTGACTATTCTCATTATTCCGAACGAGACCGCGAGCATTGGTGATTCTGCATTCCAAGATTGTAACAACCTGACAGGTATCCTGATTCCAAACAGTGTCACCAACCTTGGGAGACAGGCATTCTACAACTGCAAAAAACTTACGCAGATCATTCTGCCCCTCGGCATTTCCAATATCGGTGGCAGTGCTTTTAATGGTTGCATCAGCCTGACGAATGTTGTGATGGCAAATGGCCTCAGGTCAATTCAGAATTCCGCTTTTGCTAACTGCACCGGTCTGACGACCATCACAATTCCGGCCAGCGTGACTAATATTGGACTCTATACGTTCAACGGTTGCCGTAACCTTATGGCAATCGCAGTGGACGAGGGGAACACACTCTACGCCAGCGTGGACGGAGTGCTATTTGACAAAAGCCTGACACAAATGATTCAAGGTCCACTAGGCATGACTGGAGAATATATCATTCCCATCGGGACAACGACCATTGGAATACAGGCGTTTGCCGGATGCGGCAGCCTGACAAATGTCACGATCCCCAACACCGTCACCAACATAGGAACTTATGCATTCAACGGTTGCAGCAGACTCATGGGTGTCAACATTCCGACAAGCATCACCAATCTCGCGGATGCCATGTTCACTAATTGCGTGAGCCTGGGGAATGTCACAATCCCCGACAATATCACGAGCATTGGGAATGGGACGTATTCTGGTTGCATTGGCCTGACGAATCTCATAATTCCAAACAGCGTTACCAGCATCGGGGCATTTGCCTTCAACAAATGCGGTGGCCTGGCGGGCATCACCATTCCCGGAGGCGTCACTAATATGTCGCAGTCAGCGTTCGCTGAATGCACCAACCTGACTAACGCCATAATTTCCAGCGGAATCACCAGGCTTCCTCGCTTTACATTCTACAAATGCACCGGACTGGCCAATGTAACCATCCCCAACAGCGTCACGAATATCGGATCCTTTGCATTCGCCAACTGCACAAACCTGGCCGTCGCATTGTTTGATGGAAATGCGCCAATGCTTGAAGCTCCCACCATATTCGATAATGCCACCAAAGTGACGGTTTATTATCGCGCTGGCGCCACAGGTTGGGGGACGACCTATGCGGGGCGCCCAACCGCTTTATGGATCCAACCACCCACCTATCAGGAATGGGTAAAGTCGTCTGGTTTGCTTGATAGATATCCTTCCGCCAGCGCGGAGGCGGATGACGCCGACCATGACGGTTTGAACAACCTTCAGGAAATGCAGGCTGGGACGGATCCCACCAATGCGCAATCTGCGCTTATATGCGAGCAAGTGCCTCGGCTGGATGCATTGATGGAAGGGGATAAAACTCCTGCAGGCGATGGACAATTGGCGATGTACTTCCAAACTGTGCCTGGCAAACAATACAAGGTTGAGAGCATCACCGCACTTGGTGGAGCCTGGCAGACAGAAACCAATGTCACCGCCACCACCACGCAAAAGCGGGTTCTGGTCAACAAAATCGCCGACCAGGGATTCTACCGCGTAAGCGTCGTGCCGTAAGCCCTCGCATTATGGCGATCGGGTTGGGTGCTGGGAATTTCGCCCCAGCACCCGATACACTTCAAAGCTGGGTTCAACTCCCCTGCGCCGGCGCTCCTGAATCCAACCGAATTGGATGACCTTCTCAAATTGAGGTTTGAAAGTCTGGCGTCCCAGGCACTACATTCCAGCAACATGAATCGGGCATTGTTCAATCCCATCCGTCTGGTCCTTCAGGCTGGAATCCTAATCCTCCTGCTGGCCATCGGTGCTAAAGCGGACCCAGCGAGTTTATCCGCAACAAACGCCGCAGGCTTGGGGCACCAGGACTCCAAAGTTGGCGCTTCGGACACCAACACCATCCGTGCGGACTGGCCCATGTATCGGGGTGCGCCATCGCTGATTGGCGTGGCGGCGGGTTCACTGCCTGCCAAACTCGACTTGCTATGGACTTTCAAGGGAGGCGATTCGATCAAATCCTCCGCGGCCATTGTGGGCGGACGCGTCTATGTGGGTTGCTCGGACAGTAACGTCTATGCATTGAATCTGGCGGACGGTAAAAAATTGTGGTCTTACCAAACTGCAGGCGCGATCGAATCCTCGCCTCTCGTGCTCGACGGGCGAGTGTATATCGGGTCGGACGACGCTTTCCTTTATGCCCTGGACGCCGATGTCGGCAAGTTCCTTTGGAAATACGAGACGGGAGATCGTATACCCGGCGCGCCCAATTGGATCAAATCGCCCAAGGGCGGTGCACCGTGGATTCTTGTGGGGAGTTACGATTTCAAACTCCACTGCGTTGATTCAGCCACCGGCAAGGGCATCTGGAGCTACACGAGCGCGAATTACATCAATGGTTCACCTGCGGTTGCGGAAGGGCTGGCCGTGTTTGGTGGATGTGATGCCATGTTACACGTCGTCTCACTGGCGGATGGGCAGCAGGTCCGCCAAGTCGAGGCCGGTGGCTATATCGCGGGCTCCGCTGCGTTGGACGGTTCCCGCGCCTACGTGGGCCAGTATGAAAACATGTTTCTGAGCATCGATGTTCAGAAAGGCGCCACAAACTGGATTTACACGGACAAAGCGTTTCCTTTCTTTTCGTCCCCCGCGATCGCCCGCGATCGGATTGTCGTCGGTTCCAGGGACAAACGGGTCCATTGCCTGAAGCGCGAGACCGGGGAAAAATTGTGGGTGTTCCCGACTCGCGGTAAAGTCGATGTTTCGCCGGTGATCTGCGGAGATAAAGTGGTGGCGGGTTCAGACGATGGCCGTTTGTATCTGCTTTCCCTGGTCGATGGCCGGGAGCTTTGGTCCTACGAAATCGGCCAGCCCATTTCAGCCTCGCCCGCTGTTTCTGGCGGCTGCGTGGTCATTGGCGCGGAGGACGGCGTGCTCTACGCTTTTGGCCTCAAGAAAACCGCGCCGTAACGCAAAGCCAGTATTCCATCAGACTGCGCTGACGATTTTCAAGGCGGCCACGGCCTCCCGAAAATCGGTCGGCCACGGTGCCTCGAATGTAAGCGATTTCTGCGTTCGCGGATGTGTGAACCTCAGCGAAAAAGAATGCAGTAATTGCCGCGCAAAGTGACAGCCGGTTTGCTCGGTCAGGCGTATGTTTTGGCGTGCGCCGTAGGTCGTGTCACCAGCCAGTGGAAATCCCAGATGCTGAAAGTGAACCCGGATTTGATGCGTGCGTCCGGTGTGAATCTGCGCGGCGACCAGTGTGGCGGAGCGAAGCCGTTCCAACACTTTGTAGCTCGTCCAGGCGTCCCGGCCTTCCCCCTCGGTCACGGCCATGCGCTTGCGGTGGCTGGGATGTCGGGCAATGGCGCCGTGAATTTCGCCGGATTCGCGGGACAGCGCACCGCACAAAACGGCATGGTAAATTTTGACAGTGGTGCGGTTTTCGAATTGTTCCGCCAGGCCATGGTGAGCCTCGTCATTCTTGGCGACCACCAGGCAGCCGCTGGTGTCCTTGTCGAGCCGATGCACGATGCCGGGCCTGGCCACGCCGCCAATGCCGCTCAAATGACCCGCGCAATGATACAGCAGGGCATTGACCAGGGTATGCTCCTCATTGCCGGCGGCCGGATGCACCACCAGGCCCGACGGCTTGTTGAGAACCAATAAGTCGTCGTCCTCGAACAGAATCTCCAGGGCAATGTTCTCAGGCTGCGCTTCCGCTGGCCGGGCGTCCGGCCAGTGAACTTCCACCTGCTCGCCGCGACGGGGCCGGTGCGAGCATTTGGCGGGCTGGCCATTGACCCGGATATGGCCTTCATCGATCATCCGTTGCAAGGCTCCACGCGAGGCCATCGGATAACGCGCGCATAGATACACATCCAGCCGTTCACCGGTGCGTGTTTCCTCCACCTGAAAAAATTCGTCGCGTTCGCTCATGGGCAACCTTCCATCCCTTCCACCTCCGCAAAACTCTATGGTTTAATGGCGATCGTGGCATTGGTTTTCCTGCGCGAGGCCATGCGCCACATGACTAACCCTAGTGCGAAGGTCACCGCGCTGGCCACCTGCCCGGGCGTGATCCAACCCAGGATCAAAGAGGAATAATCCCCGCGGAAACACTCCACCGTGGCCCGCAATACCGAATAGATCAGGAGATACAGCGCAAAGATCTGGCCGTCGAATTTCTTGCGACGGAACATCCAGGCCAAACCGAGGTAAAGCAGGGCATTGAGAACCGACTCGTAAATTTCCGTCGGATGCACCCCGGCGCCGCCCGTTTCGTGATCAACGGGGAAATGGATCGCCAGAAAGCATTGCGTGGGTTTGCCGTAACAGCAGCCATTCATCAGACAGCCGATCCGGCCAAAGGCATGGCCCAGCGCGATGCTCGGGGCCATCACGTCCGCCACTTTGAGAAAGGGCAGTTTCTTCCATCGTATAAAAATCACCCCGGCGGCAAACGATCCAATCAATCCCCCGTAAAATACCAGACCGCCGCGTTGGATCATGAATATCTCGTACCACGGCTGCCGTGCGAAATACTCGTCCCAATAGGAAATCACAAACAGCAGGCGGGATCCCACAATGGCGCCCACAATGAGCCAGGGCCCCAAGTCGAGAATTCGTTCTGGATGAATCCCATCCTGCGGAGCCCGGCGGCTGGCCGTCCATAATCCCGCCAGGAAACCCAGCGCGACCATGACCCCATACCAATGGATGGCCAGGGGCCCAAATTGAAACGCGATCTTATGCATTCAGGTTAGAATAGTGATGAAGCGCCGCAGTGGCAACCAACGTCCGTCCCATCTCCGCCGGTCTCCTTACCACGCACCGTCCACCAGCATGGAGGTCACCCGCTTGGCCAGATCGTCCGCAAGCATCGGCACCGCCTCGCGCTCGGCGCTCGCCAGATCCGCCCCAACGCGAATTGTGGTGCGTCCGTAGGATTCGCGATCCAGCACGACCTTGCCGGTCAGCCGTTCCGTGGCGCGCACATGTACCGTGAGGAAGATCAGGTAATCGCGAACGGTCAGGATGTCCGCCGGTTGGAAACCGACCGCTGAACGCTTGAAATCGGTGATGGTGCCGTTGACGACGATGTCGCCGTCATCATCAGTGGCCAGGCGGTAGGTGCCCTCCTGCTGGAGGTTTTTGCGGAGCGCGTTGTTGATCGACTCGACCAGGCGGGGTTCCAGCGTTTTGTTTTGGAAAAAGTTGATCTGAATGGACCGTGATCCGGCGGCAATGCCGCTGGTCGGGCCGAGCTTGTAACCGCCGCAGCCCGCTCCCAGCAAGGACAGGATCATGACCGCCAGACACCAGGAGGGTGACCATTGCGCAAATCGGGCCGTTAGGGTCTTCATTTCTTTGTGGCAGGCGGAGGCGTCGCTGCCGTCCGTTTTTTAAGCGCCTCGATGCGCTGCTTGGCTTCCGTGGCGTAAATTGAGCTGGGGTCTTTGACCAGGACCTCGTTGTAGTAAATGAGGGCACCGTTCCAACGCTTGCGCTTTTCGTAAAATTTGGCGATGGCGTAGCAGCCGCGGGCCTGCTCGGTTTTCAGGGAAGCGATGATCTTTTGGGACTCCGATACGCGCGGATCGTCGGGGTAAAGAACGTTGAAATCGGAGAAGGCGGCGATGGCTTTGCCAGCCACGCTCTGGTCATATTCCGCCGTGCGGGCCTGTTTGGTGAAGGCCATGCCAGTCTTGAATTGGGCCTCCGCCGCAACTTTGGGCTGATCGTGGTAGCGGTCCGCAGCCTTTTCATACGCCTGGGCCGCCTTGGTGTATTCCTTGAAGTAGCGTTTTTCATGGGCCGCGCCGATGTTAAGCTGGGACTGGGGGGCAACCTCGCTGAACGGCCCGTTCTTGATCACCTTCTCGTACATCGCCACTGTTTTGTCCATCGACGGCCCCAGGGGGATTACGCCCCACAATTTAAACCATTCCCCGGCAAGGTAGCGATTGGCGATGTCATACTGCTTCTTGAGAACCTCCTGATAATTTTCGACCTTGGGATATTTTTCGATCAGCTTTTGATATTCCTTAAAGGCCTTTTCATCATTGCCGCTCATTGCGTGGATGCGGGCCAAAAGGTATTGCGCCTGAGGCGCATAATCCGAGAAAGGCCAGCGTTTGACCACGCGGCTGGCGGCTTTGCGGGCCACGGAGTATTGTTTCTTCTCAAAGGCCTGCTGCGCCACTTCCAATTGGTCTTTGGCGCGCGCGCGCTCCCATTTGGTTCCGCCCACCGCCTCGTAAGACCAGCCCTCCCCCACGCGGTAAATCAGGGGGGCAGGACACCGATAGGGCACGGCCAGAACCACTAAAAGGATCAGGGCCAGTCGGATAGACCAACATTTCATGGCCTTGAGCCTAATCAACCCTTCCGCGCCGGGCAAGGGAAAACGCGCCCCGTTTCCCGCGGCAATCGAAATGGATCGCGCGGCCGGTTTCTTTCTTTTTATCAGATCCCGTTTTAATCGCTATTTACCGTGAAATGAAATTGCTTTCCGACTCTCAAAACCGTAATAATCCGCAAAGCGCGGTAAGGTTCGGACCGGTTATGAGACATGTTTTAATGGTGGATGATGACTTGGAATGGCTGCAACTCAACAAGGAATTGCTCGAAGGCAAGGGGTTTCGTGTGAGCACAGCCACCGATGGCGTCGAGGCCCTCAAAGCCGTCATGAAAGAGGACGTGGACGTCATCCTGTGCGATATGATGATGCCCAATATGGCCGGCGACATGTTTTTCCAGGCCATTGAGAGAACCAAACCCCATCTCTGCCGCCGGTTCATCGTCATCACCGGCCACGAAGGTCATCCCAAAGTCGATGCCTTTATCAAGCGCACCAAAACCGTCGTTCTCTACAAACCGGTAAACATGGCCAAGCTCATCGGCTTTCTGAATCTGGCGCTCAAATCGGCCGAAAACGACAATTCCAAGGTCAAGGGCAAGGCCTGATTGCGCCCTGGGCGCTCGAGAGATATCCATCCCGGTCTGCCGGGCAACACGGCGTTTGCAAACTGCTGCATGAGGCGAGTGTCAAAGGCGAGGACTGACACTTACGGCGTCAAAAACTTGGCCAATCGCAGTGCGGCGACCATGCTGGAGGGGTTCGCCACGTTCTGTCCAACGATGTTGTAGGCGGTGCCGTGATCGGGTGAGGTGCGGATGAAGGGAAGGCCCACGGTCCAGTTGATGCCTTTTTCGAAGCCGATCATTTTGAGCGGAGCCAACCCCTGATCGTGATACATGGCCACCACCATGTCGAAATCCCCCCGATAAGCCTGATAAAACAAGGCGTCGGCGGCAACAGGCCCGCAGGCGTCCATCCCGGCGGCGCGCCCGGCGTTCACGGCTGGAGAGATGGTTGTGATTTCCTCGGTTCCCATTTTTCCACCTTCCCCGGCGTGCGGATTGAGGCCGCAGACGCCAATACGCGCGCGGCTTAGGCGAAGTTGTCGGCAGGCGAGCGCGGCCATTTCGATGGCCAGTTCGACCTTCGCGCGGGTCAGGGCCGCAGGGAGATCCTTGATGGGGACATGCGTGGTGGCCAGGAGGACGCGCAGCCAGCGTCCCCGGTCGTCTTCGCCCATGAGCAACATTCCCGTGCGCGCGGTTCCAGCCATCCGGCTCAGGTGCTCGGTCTGGCCGACGAATGGGATGCCCGCTCGAATGATGGCTTCCTTGCTGACAGGCGCGGTGAGGATGGCCTTGATGGAACCACTCAAGCAGCGCCGGGCGCCTTCTTCGAGCCACGCCACCGCTGCGCGGGCGGCTTCCGACCCGCCCTGGGGCAGGTTCTCGGGCAACGGCTCCGACAGGGGATTGAATACAGCCACCCGCTCTGTCATCTCGTAATTGCGAAAGGGAACGAGCGGAAGTTGCAGTTGCAATGCGCGGGAAAGGCGCTGGAGCAGGGGCAAATCGCCCAGGATTAAATAGCGGACATCGTCCGAAGGCAACTCCCGCTCGAGGGTTTTGAGCGTAATCTCAGGCCCGATACCGGTCGGATCGCCCAGACAAATGCCAATCCATTGGGACATGGGTTGAAAACGCGGACCGGGCGTCAAAACGTTTAACGCCCA
This sequence comes from Verrucomicrobiia bacterium, assembly GCA_963664225.1. Taxonomy (GTDB): domain Bacteria; phylum Verrucomicrobiota; class Verrucomicrobiia; order Limisphaerales; family UBA1319. Next base: position 2,307,202 of record OY760937.1, on the reverse strand, counting down.
TGCGCGTCAGTAGTAGCGGATGTAGGCTTTTTTCTTGAGCCGTTCGATCCATTGTTTTTGAAGGCGACCCTGCTCCTGAGCCATGAGGGTCTTCTCGATGTCCGCGCGCACTTCAACCATGGGCTTGAGGTGCGAACCGCGAACATCCTCCACCAGCATGAGGTAGCAGGCTTCCGGGGTGTCGATCACCCCGCTGTGCTGGCCGGGCTTCAGGGAAAAGGCGGTATCGACCAGGTCCTTGCGCAACACCGAGCGGTCCACCCACCCCCAATCGCCGCCCTGGCTTTTCTGCGAGCCTTCCGAATAAACTCCCGCCATCTCGGCAAAGGAGGTGCCCCCGTCGAGCTTGCTTAGAATTTCCTTGGCCAGCGCGGGCGCAGCCGTGGGATCGTCCTTGGCCTTGTTGAGCACAATCATGCGCAGGTGAACCTGATCCTCCATCTGAAACTGCGTCTTGTTGGTCTGATAGTAGGCCTCGATTTTCTGCGGGGAAATGATCAGGGCCTGGTTGATGTGTTTATCACGCAAAGCTCCGATGACGATGTTTTCCCGGACGTTTCTCTTGAAGGTCTCGTAAGTCATGCCCTGGGCCCGCAGCGTCTTGGTCAATGTGACACGGTCCCGGTAATCGTCCCGAATGCGCTGCTGAACACTGTCGTCGATGATGCTTTCGGGCAGATTGTATCCTGAGTTGGTGAAATCGAACAAAATAAGCTGCCGCTCGACCAATTCCTCGATGCTCTCCCGTTGCAACTCGGTGACTTTCTTTTGAAATGTCGCCTGATCTTTCTCGTATTGCCGGGTCAGCAACTCGATGGCCGGCCCGATGGAGGATTCGACGTCCCGGTAAGTGATCACCACGTCATTGACCACCACGGCGATGCCGTCGGCCAAAGCCGGTTCGGCTGCGGTGCGATTCGCGGCCACGGCCACCATCAAAGCGAAGAGGATTAAAATTCTCATGTTCAAGAGTTTCGCCAAACCTATAAGACCCTTTCAAGAGGGTCAAGCCGGACCGGGCGGGTTTTTGGCTTTGATTTTTTTGAGCAATTCCTTGCGCGACTCCACGCGGAGCCGGGCATTTTCATAACGCCGGATTTCGTCGGGAGACTCCGGCTGCAGTCCCGGAATGGGCACGGGACGGCCGCTTTTGGAGATGCCGACAAAAGTCAGATAGGCCGTGGTGGCGCGCCGGGATTCGCCGCTGTAGGGGTTTTCCCGCGTCACTTGAACCCCGATTTCCATCGAGGTGGTGCCCACATAATTCGCGCTGGCTTTGAGCACCACGTGGTCGCCGATCTGGACCGGCTCGTGAAACGAGAGTTTATCGATGCTCACCGTGACCACCTCGCAGCCGCAATGTTTCTGGGCCACCATCCCCGCAACCATGTCAATCCACGCCATGATCGTGCCGCCAAATGCGATGCCGTAATCGTTGGCGTGCTGCGGCATCACGATGTAACGGGACTCAACGCGGCTGTCCCTGGGGGTTTTGAGCTTGGTTGTATTCATGAATGACTCCGCCACTCTAGCCGATTAACCGCAGAGAACAAGCCCGCGCTGCATTTCCTCTGCGCGCCACCAGACCCCCGAAAATGCCGCCAGGCCGCGGAGCCCCGCCCAACGAACCGGCCGGTCTCTTTCAAGTTCCTTAAAGCCGGAAGGTATTTGCCCCCGCAGGGTTGAATCCCAGACTTGAAGAGAGGACGCAGTCGGAGGATATTCAACTCGATGAGTGTGAAAACGGCATTCCCCGGAACTCAAAAAACCGACGCTCGGAAACCGCCCACTCCGGGCCTGCTGGGCTGATTTTTATGGCCACATTTATTGCCTCATTTATCTGGGGAACGCTCGGTCTCGCGATCTTTGTCTATGGAAGGAAAAGGCAGGAATTTGCGCCGTTTCTTATCGGCTTGGTGTTGATGGCCCTTTCTTATTTTTTATCCGCGATCTGGATTACCGTGGCCGGGGTTCTTTCCCTGGTCATTCTCTGGATATCGATTCGCGGTTATTTTTAAGTTGTTCAATCGTTGCTTTTCCCGGGCAACGCAGTGCCTTCGCAGGTCTCTGGAGGACAGAACGCGAATGCGTGTTGGGAGATTGGAGAATGGGGGCATTTTCTGCGCGACACAAGATCAACCGTTCTCACAATAGGAAACGTGAGTCTCGAATCCATTTGTGCGGATCGAAAGCAGGAGGTCACGCCGAAGTCAAATTTGTTCATGAACGCCACCGGCCCATGATCCTATCCCCTTGAATCAGCAATTGCCGTTGTGCTGAAAATCGCATTGCAGCACAGCTTTTTGGCATGGATTTTGTTTGTGGCTTATGTGTGGCGGCAAAGGTTTCGGTGCCACCACGTTAGGAGAAGGAATGGCTGCGCACCATGGGGTGTTCACCCCATATAACATTCCAATCTAAAGGGTTAGTATGGAACCAGCAACATGCGGTCATTAAATAAAACCAAGATCTGCCATTATCGGATACACCCGGTATTTCACCCGCGCTTGAAGCGAATGTCATTGAATGAAAAAGAATAATTTCCACTTCGCCTCAACTGCAATTCCATTGCCAAAGTGTCCCACGGGCATCCAGGGGCTCGACGAAATCACTGGCGGCGGGTTGCCGCGCGGACGGCCCACGCTGGTATGTGGCGGCGCAGGTTGTGGCAAGACGCTACTGGCGGCGGAATTCCTCGTGCGCGGAGCGGCGACCTTCGGCGAGCCGGGCGTGCTGATGGCTTTTGAAGAGACCGAGAAGGAGTTGAAGGCCAACGTCGCGTCGCTCGGATTCGATCTGGAAGGACTGGTCCTGAGCAAAAAGATCGTCATCGATTACGTCCATGTGGAGCGCAGCGAAATTCAGGAAAGTGGGGACTATGACCTGGAAGGATTGTTCGTCCGGCTCGGTCATGCGATTGATTCCATCGGCGCCAAACGCGTTGTGCTGGACACACTGGAAGTGTTGTTCGCCAGCCTGCCCAACGAAGCCATCCTGCGCTCCGAGTTGCGCCGACTCTTCCGCTGGCTCAAGGAAAAGGGCATGACCGCGGTCATCACGGCGGAGCGTGGGCGCGATCAAATGACGCGCCACGGGCTGGAGGAGTACGTGTCCGACTGCGTCATCCTGCTTGACCACCGGGTCAATGACCAGATTGCCACGCGTCATTTGCGGGTGGTGAAATATCGCGGCGCGCAACACGGCACCAACGAGTTTCCGTTTCTCATCGGCGCCGAGGGCATCAGCGTGCTGCCGATCACGTCGCTGTCGCTGAATCACACGGTGTCGGATGAGCGGATTGCCACTGGAATACACCGGCTTGACGCGATGCTGGGCGGGAAGGGATTCTTTCGTGGGAGCAGCATCCTGCTCACGGGCACAGCCGGCACGGGCAAGACCATCATCTCCGCCAACTTTGCCCAGGCGGCCGCCCTGCGCGGGGAGCGTGTGCTCTTTTTCTCGTTTGAAGAATCTCCCGACCAGATCATCCGTAACATGCGTTCGATCGGATTGCGCCTGGAGCCTCTGGTCAAGCGCGGCTTGCTGCGGTTTCACTCGGCGCGGCCATCTCTCTACGGCCTGGAAATGCACCTGGCCACCATGTTCAAGGAGATCGCCACCTTTAAACCCCACGTTGTCATCGTGGATCCGATCACCAGCCTGATGGATTCCGGCGCTGACTACGAGGGCAAGGGGATGGTGACGCGGCTGATTGACTATTTGAAAGCCGGTCAAATCACCTCGCTCTTCACCAGTCTGACGGAGGGCGGGCACGCCCTGCAACAGAGCGAAAACGCCATGTCCTCGCTCATGGACGCCTGGGTGTTATTGCAGGACTTTGAAGGGAACGGTGAACGCAATCGCGTGCTATACGTGCTCAAAGCGCGCGGGATGTCACACTCGAACCAAATCCGCGAGTTTCTGATTTCGGACCGGGGCATTGATGTCGTGGACGCCTATATCGGGGCCAGTGGCGTGTTGACCGGTTCCGCCCGCGCGGCGCAGGGAGCGCTCGAAAAAGCCGCAGTGCTCGCTGGCCAGCAGGAAGCCGCCCAGCTCAAGCGGGAGGTGGAGCGCAAACGAGGCGCGCTCGAACGACAGATCAGCGGACTGCGCTCCGATTACGAAACCGAAGCCGCGGAACTGCGGCGGATCGCCGAACAGGTTGGCACGCGCACTTCCGTGCTGGGCACCGAACGGGCGGAATCAAGCCGACTGCGTCAGGCGGATATCAAGGTGGCAGTCGGCGCGCGGGGCAAACCAAAACTGCCAAGGAGATGTTGATGAAAATCAAAACAATCAATCGGCGAATTGCCAAAGCCGGTTCGGACCATTCCTGGCAGATTAACCGATACCGCTCGAGTAATCATCGGGCTGGATTTGTGAGCGACTGATTAACCACGACCCACGCCCATGATCACCAAAATAACCCGCCGCCCAGCCAAGACCACCTTGAAGTCACTGACCGCCAGGTCCAAGGATAAATACGTCCTGCGACTGTTTGTGGCGGGAGCCACGGAGCGCTCGCACCAAGCCGTCCTGCACGTTCGCCAATTAATCGAAACCAAGATGAAAGGCAACTGCGACCTGGAAGTGATCGACATCTATCAGCAGCCAGAAATGGCGCGTAAAAACCAGATCGTGGCAACCCCGACGCTGATCATAAAATTTCCAACCCCCGTGCGCCTTTTCATCGGAAACCTTGCGAATATCAACGGCCTGTTCGTCGGGGTTGATTTGAGCGCAAAATGCAAAATCGCACTTTGAAGACGCCCCGCCAGACTCGTTCCACTTCCGATGCGCCGCCCGGGCCGGCGCCCCCACGCAAGCTTCGACAGCACGGCAGTCGCCCCACAGCGGTGAACGACGGCGAATTGGACCAACTCCGCACCCGCCTTGCCGCCGCCGAGGAAACGCTCCGCGCCATCCGCACCGGCGAGGTGGATACGGTGATGGTCGCGGGCAAGGAAGGCTCACAGGTGTTCACGCTGGAAGGCGCCGAGCACCCCTATCGGGTGCTCATCGAATCCATGAATGAAGGGGCGCTCACGCTGACCACCGAAAAGCTGATTCTCTATGCCAACCAGTGCTTTTCCAGAATGGTCAAATGTCCGCTGGAGCAGGTGATCAGCACGTCCTTTCGTCGGTTTCTTTCCGCAGAAGATCTGGCCATCCTCCGCCCACTTATGAAAAGGGTCGGCAAATCCGGATCCAAAATCCAGGTGACGCTCAAGTGCGGCGACGGATCGCAAGTGCCCGCGCAAATCTCCATTCGTCCAACAGCAGAGGATGGCTCAAATCGCGCGACCATCGGCATGGTGGTGACGGACTTGACGGAGTCCCGCCGAAGCGAGGAACTGCTGCGGGCCTTAACGCACCGCGTGGTGCAGGCGCAGGAAGTTGAACGCGCCCGCGTGGCGCTGGAATTGCACGACACCGTGACACAGATGCTCTGCGCTGTCCAGGTTCGGAGCCAGGTGCTGGTGAACAGGCTTCCGGCCCACAACAGGTCGGCGAAGGAGGAGGCGATAAAACTCCAGGCGATCATCGGCATGACGGTCGAGGAGGTGGAGCGCATTTCCCAAAACCTGCTCCCCAGCGTTTTGGAGCATCTGGGTCTGGCCTCACTCCTGCGCAGGGACAGCGAGGAGTTCGCTGAAAAAATCGGTGTGGGCTTGCAAGTGAGTTGTGCGAAGTTGACAAAACGGCTGCCCGCCGATACCGAACTGGCACTCTACCGCATTTTCCAGGAAGCCTTGACGAATGTGGAGAAACACGCCCGCGCCCGACATGTCAACATACTTCTGACGCACGATGTCACGGGTGTCGAGATGACAATCCAGGACGACGGGGTGGGCTTCGATCCGGATCGGCACCCGGGCACGCGAAAGGCGAAACCCAATATTGGTTTGCTTGGCATGCGCGAACGCGCGGTTTTTGCGTGTGGCGTCTTAACCATCGAGTCCGATCCCGGGCAGGGCACCACCATACGGGTAAAAGTTCCTTTCGCCAAAAGCGGGGCATCCGCCACAAAAGATTGAGTTGAGAGGGCGAACCGAACACCCATTGGATCCAATCAATTCGAATCGGATGGCGCATGAATGTGATGAATGCAGTGAAGGCGGCGTGGAGCAGGACCCTCAGGCGGGAACTGGACACGCTCCGGGAGCGTGCGGAGGGAAAGCTCCCGGGCGGGTTTTTACCCAGGGCTTCAAGATATGTTGTTGAGATTATTGATCCGATCGTGCAAAATAAAGTTACCGCAATGAAGCCTGGCGCCACCGGGCAACGGCACTGGCCGACAAAAACCGGCAGTTGCAGCAGTCGCCTCAATGTGGCGAGCCCGCAATGGCGGCGGTTGCGACCCATTCTGCGGATGCAGGACAAAGGATTATGAAACGTAAAGGAATACCGAAACGCCGTCAGGAGAAGACTGCCACCTCAGTTTCCACGGACAAAGAAGCCGCGTCTCCACCCGCCAGCGTTTCGTTTCCCATCGTTGGAATCGGCGCTTCCGCAGGAGGACTCGAAGCATTGGAACAATTCCTCGGGCATGTCCCGGCGGGCAGCGGCATGGCGTTCGTGATCGTCCAGCATCTTGATCCCACGCGCAAGGGGATCCTGACCGAACTGCTCCAGCGCGCCACGGGTATGAAAGTCCTCCAGGTCAGGGATGAATCCAAAGTGGAACCAGACTGTGTCTATGTGATTCCCCCGAACAAGGATATGTCCATCCTGCACGGGGTGCTGCACCTTCTGGAGCCGAGCGCTCCCAGGGGCCTGCGCCTGCCGATCGATTTTTTTCTGCGTTCCCTCGCGCAGGATCAGCAGGAGCGGAGTGTGGGGGTGATCCTGTCCGGCATGGGATCGGACGGCACCCTGGGCATTCGGGCGATCAAGGAAAAAGCAGGCCTGGTGCTGGTACAGGACCCTGGATCGGCAAAATTCGATGGCATGCCGCGCAGCGCGGTGGAGACCGGCCTGGCGGATTTGGTGGCTCCAGCGGAGCAACTGCCTGAGAAGATCATCGCCTTTCTTCTGCACAGCTCGCTCATCGCAAAGCCCGAGGGCCTTTTGATAGACAAGACCCAAAGTGCGCTAAGCAAGGTGGTGATTCTGCTCCGCGCCCACACCGGCCATGACTTCTCTCTCTATAAAAGAAACACCTTTTATCGCCGGATCGAGCGCCGCATGAGTATTCATCAGATTGTCAAGATTGACTCTTACATCCGGTATTTACAGGAGAACTCCCAGGAACTGGACTTGTTATTCAAGGAGTTGTTGATCGGAGTGACGAACTTTTTCCGCGATCCCGCGGCATGGGATCAGTTGCGCAAACAAGCCATCCCACAACTTCTCAACAAGCGATCTTCCGGTCAGACACTGCGGGCCTGGGTGGTGGGCTGCTCCAGCGGGGAGGAAGCCTATTCCCTGGCCATGGTGCTCAAAGAGGCCGTGGAGTCAGCGATGCCCAAGGTGCATTACACAATGCAGGTCTTTGCCACCGATCTGGATCGCGACGCCATCGACAAGGCCCGTCAGGGAGTTTATCCCGATAATATCGCCGCAGACGTGTCGCCAGAGAGACTGGCCCGATTCTTCAACAAGGAAGCCAGCGGATACCGGGTGCGCAAGGAGATTCGCGAGATGGTGACCTTTGCCACTCAAAACCTCATCATGGACCCGCCGTTTACCAAGCTCGACATCCTGAGTTGCCGCAATTTGTTGATTTATCTGGCACCTGAAATGCAAAAGAAGCTGTTTCCGTTGTTTCACTATAGTCTGAACCCCGGTGGCATTCTATTTCTCGGCAGTGCGGAAACGATTGGCGGCTTCTCCGAGCTATTTACTCCGACCAACGGCAAATCGCGGCTTTTCTGGAGATCTGAATCGGTCTTGCAAACAGACCCGGTTGAATTTCCATCCACATTTAGCACGCTTCTACCCGGCGGGCAGGAATCCCGCCAGGCCCCCAAACCGCCCCCCAGTCTTCAAACCCTCGCGGATCAATTGGTTCTGCAGCGATACGCGCCTCCGGCGGCGCTTGTTAATGACAAGGGAGACATTTTTTACATTAGTGGTCGAACAGGTAAATACCTCGAACCCGCTGCTGGAAAAGCCAACTGGAACATTTTTGCCATGGCCCGCGAAGGGATCCGCTATGAATTGACCGGCATCTTCCAGAAGGCCCTTCGTGAAAAAGGCCCGTCAACGCTCCGCAGCCTTAAAATTGGAAACGATGGCGGCGACCAATTTGTGGATGTGACCGTTCAACGGCTCGAGGAAGACGGCCCTTTGAAGGGATTGGCGATGATCGTATTCAAGGATGCGATTACGCCCGCAGAACCCAAAGTGATGGGAAAGTTCCCCAAAACTGCGTCTCATTCCCCGCACCTGGCAGAATTGCAGCGCGAGTTGCAGGAAGCGCGTGAAGAGGCGCGAAGCACTCGCGAAGAGATGCAGACTTCGCAGGAGGAGCTCAGATCCACCAATGAGGAAATGCAATCCACGAATGAGGAATTGCAGTCCACCAACGAGGAGCTCACCACCTCGAAGGAGGAGATGCAATCGATGAACGAGGAACTTCAGACGTTGAACGCGGAGTTGCAGGCCAAGTTGGACGAGCTGTCCCGCTCCAACAACGACATGAAGAACCTGCTCAACAGCACGGACATCGCCACAGTGTTTCTGGATAACGACCTCAAAGTGCGGCGGTTCACCACTCAGGTGAACAAAATCATCAAGCTGATCCCCGGCGATGTGGGCCGACCCATCACCGACCTGGCCTCCGAACTTAGTTACCGGGAGCTGTCGGAGGATGCGCGCAATGTGCTTCAGTCGCTCGTCCCGGTCGAAAAGCCCATTGGCGCCAGCGGCGGCCGCTGGTTCACGGTGCGCATCATGCCTTATCGCACGCTGGACAACCGCATTGACGGCCTGGTCATCACGTTTACGGACATTACCGTGGCAAAAACCCTGGAGGCGCAATTGCGGGATCAGCATGCCAGCCTGGAAGAGCGTTTTCAGGCACAGTCCGTCAAGCCGGCGAAGACCGTTAAGAAAAGTGGGACCGCCACCGAGACTCCGTGAGCCGTAACGCACCCGTCGAGAAACAAGCCATGCATAATAAACCCAATATCTCCATGGATGCCGTCGAACTGCGGCACCGCGCTGAAGCGCGTCTCAAGGAGCGGCACCTGGAAGCCGGGTTGGGACGATCTGTGGCCGACACGCAGCGCCTTGTCCACGAGTTGCAAGTGCATCAGATCGAGTTGGAGTTGCAGAATGAGGAACTCCAGCAAGCGAGGGACCAGATGGAGTCGCTCATGGAGAAGTACAGCGACCTCTATGATTTCGCACCCGTGGGTTACTTCACCCTTGACCAGGAGGGAGTCATTTGCGAGGCCAATCTGACATGCGCCAGCCTGTTGGGCCTTGAGCGCTCCAGGTTTGTCAAACGGCGCTTCGGACTTTTCGTTTGCCCGGACGGCCTTGCTTCGTTCAACGCCTTTCTCAAGAAGGTATTCAAGAGCAAGGCGAGGGAACTCTGTGAGTTATCCATTCTCAGGGAAGGGCAGCCCCCGCTCGAAGTGCGGATTGCGGCCACGGTGTCCGGCTCAAAGCTGGAGTGTCGCGCGGTCATGGCCGATATTACCGAGATTAAACGGGCGGAAGAGGATCGTCTGATCCTGAGCAAGCTCGAATCCACCGGCATTCTGGCAGGTGGCATCGCCCATGATTTTAACAATCTGCTCACCGTCATCCTCATGAACCTGGAACTGGCCGGGATGGCCAGTGCAGCCGGGGGAGAATTGGTGGGGCGGATTGAGGATGCGAAAAGAGCCACTTTGCTGGCCCGCGGACTCACCCAGCAGCTCATCACCTTTGCGCCAGGAGGTGCCCTGATCGTGAATGCAACCTCCTTGTCTGGGCTGATCCAGGAATCCGTGGGGCTCGCCTTGAGCGGTTCCCGGGTGCGTAGTCAATTCGCGCTGGCGGACGAACTGTGGACTGCGGATGTGGATGCGTCGCAGATCGCGCAGGTCATTCGCAACATGGCCCAAAATGCACGGGAGGCCATGCCGGATGGAGGAATGCTCACCATCCGGGCAGAAAATATTGTTTTCGGCCACGAAGATCATCCATCCCTGCCACCAGGCAATTATATTGGCTTGAGCATGGCCGACCAGGGCGGGGGAATTGCCCGGGAGACCTTGCCAAAGATTTTCGACCCCTATTTTTCGACCAAACAAAGAGGTGAACAGAAGGGCATGGGATTGGGACTGACCATCTGCCATTCCATCATTGAGAAACATGGTGGCGCAATCCTTGTGGAGTCAACGGTGGGGGTGGGAACCACCTTCCGCATCTATCTGCCTGTCTCCAGGAAAAACATTGCCCCGGCGAAAACCGCTGTCCTGAAGCGATCTGCCCGGCCCGGGAGGATTCTGCTCATGGATGACGATGAGGATGTGAGAAGTGTTCTCGGGGCAACGCTCCGGAAGCTGGGACATGAGGTGGAGTTGGCGGTGGACGGCCAAAGCGCCCTCAACATTTATGGGAAATCGAAAGAACTGGGGCGAACCTTCGATGCGGTGATTCTGGACTTGACCGTGCGCGCCGGCATGGGGGGGCAGAAGACCATGGAGGCGCTGCTTCGGATGGATCCGGCAGTCAAGGCCATTATCATGAGTGGTTACCCAAACGATCCAGTGGTTTTGGAGCATCGACGACACGGGTTCAAGGGGGCGCTGGCGAAACCCTTCGACATTGGAAAACTTCAGGAACTCATTTCACAAGTCATGGAAAAACAACCAAAAATCAGTGCCACGCCATGATTAAGAAGCCGAAGAAGCCAGCCGGTCTGACGGACTTGCGCCGAAACGCCGAAGCCCAATTGCAGCAGCAGCGGCTACGGGTCGGGACGCAGAAGCCCGAGGCGGACGCGAGCCGTCTGCTTCACGAACTGCAGGTCCATCATATCGAACTGGAGATGCAGAACACGGAACTCCAGGAGGCCAGGGACCGGATGGAAACGCTGGTGGAGAAGTACACCGACCTCTATGATTTTGCCCCGGTCGGTTATTTTTCCCTGGATGAAGAGGGTCAGATTCTGGAGGTGAACCTGACGGGAGCCGCCATGCTCGGCTTGGAACGATCTCTTTTGTATCATGGACGCCTCGAGCGCTTTGTGGACTCCGCATCCCAGCCAATGTTTCGGGCCTTTCTCCAGAAAACCTTCGCGGGGACCGGGAAACAGAATTGCGAGGTGGCTCTTCTGAACGATGCCGACGACCCTATTTGGGCCAGCCTTCAGGCTGTGCCCGCCGTCTCGATCAGTGATCCGCGGAAATGGTGCCGGGTGGCGGTGGCCGATATTACCTCTGTGAAGCGGGCTGCCGAGGCGCAACTCCGTCTGGAAGCCCTGGCCGTCAGGAACCAGGAGCTGCATCGGGAAATTCTTCGGCGGCAGGTTGTGGAAGAAGCGCTTAAGAAAAGCGAGGAACATCAAACCAGGATGTTGGAAAAGGCACGCCGCATGCAGGAGCAAATGCGTCTTCTTACCCGTCGTGTTCTCCAGGTCCAGGAGGAGGAACGCAGGAAAATCAGCCGCGATCTCCATGATGACATCGCCCAGACTCTGGTGGGGATCAATGTCCATCTGGAAGCCCTGTCCCGGGAGACCATGGTTAATCCTGAAGTCATCAGGAGAAAAATTGCCCGCGCCCAAAAAATGGTGGAAAAGTCAGTCAACATTGTCCATCGATTCGCACGCGAACTGCGCCCGACGCTGTTGGACGACCTGGGGCTGATCGCCACCCTGCATTCCTTCATGAAGGAATTTACAAAGCAGACCAACATCCGCGTCCGCTTCACCACTATTGCCGAAGTGGAAAAATTGAGCAGCGCCAAAATCACCGTGATCTATCGGGTGGTTCAGTCCGCGCTCAACAATGTTGCCCGTCATTCGGAAGCCAGCCGGGTGTTGGTGAGCATTCAAAAAATATCTGCCATGGCCTGCATGGAGATCAAAGACAACGGCAAGTCCTTCAACGTGGCGCGTTATTTACACGGCGCGAAAAACAAACACCTGGGCTTGATCGGCATGCGGGAACGGGTGGAGATGGTGGGTGGAAAATTCAGCGTGGAATCCTCGCCGGGGCAGGGGACGATCATCCGGGCCGAGATTCCAATGGCGAATACCACGACGCGGAGGAAGGCGCCCCTGAAGTCCTGAAGGTTGACTCCAAATTCGGAACTTGAAAATCGCTCAATCCTGCCAGCGCCGCTGATCCCAATGCTCTATTGCGATCTGATGACCAGACGCTGGTTTGCGAAAGGCAGAGGTTTTGGATTGGATTTGTTTTGGAAGCAGAGCCGGCTGGCGCGCTTTCACGCGCCAGCCAGCATTGGGAACGCTACCGGCTGCTGCGCTGCCACACAACTGCCGGTAGAGATGGGGGGCCTGAGCTATTCGACCCTGACGCAACTTCAAACGTCATGTTGCTGACAACTCTGTTGACACCGTCGATGTCGTTGACCATTTTAGCGACGAGGTCTTGTTACAACAAAACAAGATTCTATGCCCGGCGAACGGCGGCGCCTTGCAGGACTTCCCGGACCGTTTGCAATAACTCGGTTGTTGAAAAGGGCTTGATTAAAATGGCCGAAAGACGGAGAGCCTCTGTATCCCCGGGCGCCAGCCCCGTGGCCAGGATCACCGGCAAACTCATATTTTCAGAGCGCAATTTGGCGATGAGTTCAACGCCCGTTACTTTCGGCATGCTGTTGTCAGTGATCAGGAGGTCGTAACTCTCAGCCGTGCATGCTGCCAGATCAATCGCTTTCCAACCCTCGTCGCCGTCTTCCGCCGTGTCCACTTGATAGCCTGAGCGTAACAACACATTGGAATAGAGTGCGAGGACCAGCGAATCGTCCTCCACCACCAGTATGCGGATCGGTGGACCGATCATGGTCTGGTCGGGTACAGGCTCGGTTTGGTCGTTGAAAGTATTAACCGGCTTTACTGTGGTCGATGGCGTGAACATGGGAATTGAATGGCTTGTAACCGTGCTATTTAGTGACTCTGGCGCTGGTTTTGTTTCTCCCCCTGCGGCGTCCATCGTCTTGGGTATTTGCGGATAATTTGCGAGTGGTGCGCCTGTGGGGCATCATGAAAACCAAGCGGCACAGACGGGGAAGACTGCAGAACATGGACAGATATGCTCCCCGGTTCAGACCGTGACACCCAGGAACGGCCATCCTGATAAAAATAGCGTTGCGAGTGGCTTCCATAGTACATTCGATAGCGCGGATAATATACGTAGTCATCCTGATCGAGATAGACCGGGGCTGACTGTGTCGGCGGCAGCATATAAACGTTTTCGGGCCGCGGCCTGCTAACCTCGTGCACGCAACCGTTTAGAGTGAGCAGGAAGGATGCCCACAGCATGAAACCGGTGTTGCCAGCTTGATGGAGATACTTCTCGTTCATGTGAATAATCTATATCAAAAGGACTGGGGAATGCCATGGGGTGTAACCCTACTGTTCGAATCATTTATTCCGGCGCGAGTGGAAAACATTTTCTGTACTTCGGGGCCCTCAAGGGGTTGAGAGTAAGTTGTTTATACAACAAAAGGCAAGGCAAAACGAATGATCAATTAAGTTGCGTTCGTTAGACTGCTCCCGTGGTGGCTGTTGCCGCAGTCGATCTCGAGATTTCCGCCTGAGTGGCGCACATGCAGCCACCGAGAATAAAGATGCAGCCCGAAAGATAGATCCACAGCAGCAAGGCCATAAAACCGCCAAACGCTCCATAGACCGCGTTCAATGTTGCGAAGTCCTTCAGATAAATTACGAACAGGCTTTCGCACGTCCGCAAGAGAACCGTGGCGCACAGGGCGCCAACCCAGACCTCGGCAAACGTCGTGCGTCGCCGGGGAGCCGACGTGTAAAACAAACTCAGTCCGGAGAAAATCACGGTGAGCGGGATCAAGAAGCCTCCGAGGCCATACACCCAGGAATGGAATGCACCGCCGGGAAAAAGCCAGCCCCCGGCCACTCTCAACAGCACCGGCACTCCCATTCCGAGGAGGACTGAACCCGCCGTGATGCCCAGCAGCAGGAGGCTTTTCAGCGGCAGCCGCCACCAGTTGTATGCTTCGTAACCCCAGGCGCGGTTGATCGCACAAATCAGCGCGGTGAAGCCCTGGAGGGTGGCCCAGATGAGGATGAGAAACGCGGCTGCGCCCATTTGCTCGCGAGCCTTGACGACCCCGGCGATGGTGTCGAATATGTAACGCTGCATCTCGCCGTTAATGGGAACGTAGGTTTCCACAAAGGCGATGACATCTCTTCCCGCCCTATCACGGTCAATCATGGAAGAGGCAATCGTGACAAAGAGGACGATCAAGGGAAACAGAGCGAAAAAGGCGTTGAAGGCAAAAGCGCTCGCCCATTGCGCCCCGTCGATTCCGATGAACTTATTGATGGTGAGCCAGGTTATTGACCATGGACGGCGGGCAATTCTAACGAGGCTGGCACCGTGGCTCAGACCCACTGGCGGTCTTCGGTTTCTCTTGCTGGAGATCGTCCTCTGGCTGTTTCTGTGTGAGGGATCCTTCATGCCGGTTGTTCTTCAAGTGAGATCGTGGTCTTGATCGCGGTTCATCATGCCTCGCAATCGGCATCAACTGCTGAGCAGTTCGCTGACGGAGGACAACGTGGACACCCGATCGCAAACCACCTTGATGGAGACCAGGATCGGCACTGACAACAGGGCGCCCGGCACACCCCACAGCCAGGTCCAAAAGATTAACGAAACAAAAATCACCACAGGATTGAGCGTGAAGCGTCGCCCGAGCAATACCGGGGTGATCAAGTTGGATTCAAGCAGATGCAACAACAGATACCAGAAGGGCGGCAGGAGACCTTTGAACAGCGTGTCGAAAGTGAGCAGGCCCACCATCGCCAGCAATAGGATGCCACCGATGGGACCAAAATAGGGGATAAAATTCAGGCACGCCACCAGCATTCCCCACATGGCGGCGTTCGGCACGCCCAGCAAATACAGGCCTATACTGACGACAAGTCCCAAACCAATATTGATCAGCGTGACAGAAAACAGATAGTTGGTAATGTTTTGCTGAACCTCATGGCTGATCTCGACGGCCCGCTTTTTGTCGCCAAAGGTTGGCATCACTCGGACTAGTTTCTGCAAAAACAAATCGCCCGATGCGAGCAAAAGATAAAGCAAAACCAGGGTCTCACCAACGCCCGCAAGGAATGTTCCAGTCCAATTTATAAACGTGGTGGGAACGCGGCTGGTTTTGATTTCGACCGTCGTTGCCTTGGTTTGCTCTGATTCCGTCGCGCCCAGGTTGTTCACGGCGTCTGCCAACCGGCTGAAACGGGCCGCGCGCGGGAATAGTTTCTGAACGCGTTGTCGCAATTGCACCATATGGGTCGGCGCATCATTCATCCAGGCCATCGCCGGCTGGCTGAATTGCAGGAAACCGATTGCAATCGCGGAAACCAGGAGGCAGAGCACTAACGCGGCCGAAATGGCCGGATGGAGATGAAATTCCGACATCCAACGGATTAATGGTTTCAAAGTCATTGCCCCCACAACCGCCAGGAAAATCGGCAGGATTACCGGGCGCGCGAAAAACAGAAAAGTAATCGCGCCGAAGAAAATCAGCACGTTTTGAAATAATGCTGTTTTGTTCGCCCCCACATCGTCCGTTGATTGGGGAAGTGGGGATGTGCCGGGGCCTTCTGCCTGTGATGTTGCGAGGATGTCCTCTGAAGTCAATGGCTCTGCGGAATTAATGTCGGACTGCTCCATGGTAAACGCTCAATGTCCATCGCGCCTCGGCAGATGAATGCTCATCAATGTCCCAAACCGAATGCTGATTCCATTCAAATCATTCATCAGCCGGGTGTGACGGACGATTAACAGTGGATGGGGCAGGCGACAGCCATGCGAGACTCCACCCATTAAAACCAGCAAGGATGCCGCCTCTCAGTTCGCCCGCGCGGTCAACAACCTATTTGCAGCCACAGGACGAGGTTTCCTTGATGGCTTTTTCGATCGCTTCACGGCTCTCGCCGGTGCGCTTCTGGATGCGGCCCACCAATTCTTCCTGTTTTCCTTCGGCCCATTGAAGATCGTCATCCGTGAGTTTGGCCCACTTCTGTTTCAGTTTGCCCTTGGTGATATTCCAATCACCTTTGATTTCAAGTTTATTCATTTGTGTTATGCTTTCTCTTTGGTTCGCCGCCGACTTGACGGTAAATTTAATAAAATGTTTCTCCGAAGGCGGCCCGGAACTAAATTGAGCACCGCGCAAAAGTGCGTTATCCGTCGCCTCGCGGATCCAATACCACTGCATGGTCATGGGGTGCTTCCCGGGATATCGGGCAGTTTTTGGAGCAATTTATGGAACATCTCGCGACGGCGTTGGAGCATCTCTTTGAAATCCATGGTATCCGTGTGGGCAATCTCGTTGTTCAGATCGACAAGGCGCTTGCTCACTTCTTCTCTTAAGAGAGTTTCCTCTTCGTCTGTGAAATTCAATTGAATCATAAATAAATCCAAAGCTTTCAGATTCTCTTCGTCCAGAGTGTTCAGTTACGCTCCGCCCAATTCCTCGCCCGCGAGGCTACAAAAGCCCGGCATGGAGCGACGATCAAATCCTTCCCAACAAAAGCAGGACGACCAGGATCGTCAGAACAAGGCCCAGTCCGCCGCTAGGACCGTACCCCCAGTTCCGGCTGTGAGGCCAGGCGGGGAACGAGCCGATCAACATCAAAACAAGTAGAACAACCAGAACAGTGCCTAACATAACATTTCTTTCATTGAAGGATTGGATGCAGACCACCCGCCAATGGCCATCGAATTTATTAATCTGACTTTTCAACGAATGGTCTGCTTTTCATGCCATGAACCTCGTTCGAATATACCGTGACTGCCATGGGGTGTAACCCTACCAGAGAACATCCTGAGTCCCGGAATCTCTGCGCTACAGCGTGGGTTTCGAGATGGCCGCACCTTGGTGAAGTCCATGCAGCGTCTTCCGAGTGCTGTTGTACTGAAATAATTCAGCGTAGCGCGCCCAGGCGACGACGGTTCGGAGGATGCGTTGCGGACGTTCGTGCGGAAACTTACGCGCAAATTCGGTCAGTACCACCTGCTCATTAATTTGATTGTTCGAAGACTGGTTGAGGGCATTTAAGATGAAATCGAAAACGAACAGGCCTCTCAGTGTGGTGTTGAGCTGATGCTTGCGCGAGGTGACGTCGGCGGCGAGGAACTGCCGTCCTTCCTCGGTCATCTCAACGCGGCCGCCCGTCGTCCTGACCCAGCTCAGTGTCCCGGCGGCTTTCACAATGGGGAGGAGTTGGGTCAGCTCGATATCCACGTGGCGCGTCAGTTCGAACAACTCAAGGCTGCCTTCGTTTTCAAGAACTTCGAGCAAACCGATGGCGCTGCTGAGCGAGACGGCTGGAATCGACTGGATGGGTGGTTTTCCAACACCTTCAACCGTGGCCGGGGCCAGTGCGGGTGGTAACACCGTCTGCGTGATCAGTTCGTGGAGCTTTTGGGTAAGAGCGACGAAATCCGGGTGATGCTCGTCACGCGGGTAGGGCAGCGCGTTGTCGAGGACCGCTCGAATGATGCCGGGGTGGGCGCCCATCACCACGAGTCGCGTCGCCATGAAGACCCCTTCGCTAATGCTGTGTGTCACCATCAGGATGCTGTTTAGCGGAGCGGTCTTGCGGGTGTAGATGTCGATGACTTCGTTGCGTAATGTCTCGCTGGTGAAGACGTCAAGGGCGCTGAAAGGTTCATCCATGCAGAGGATCTCCGGTTCGACGGCAAGGGCGCGGGCCAGCCCGACGCGCTGCTTCATGCCGCCCGAAAGCTCCCTTGGATATGCTTCCTCGGAACCGCCAAGGCCCACCATGCCAAGCACCTCGCGCACGCGCTTTTCCCGCCCGGCGTCGTCCAGCGGCAGATGCGACAATCCGACCGCCACGTTTTGCTGCACGTTCAACCACGGGAACAGCGCAAAGTTTTGGAACACCAAAGAGGTCGATGCATTCAGTCCGGACTGCAATTTGCCTCGAAACAGGATTTGGCCCGAGGTGGGAGGTTCCAGGCCGATGATGGCGCGCAGCAGCGTCGATTTGCCACATCCCGATGGCCCCAGGATTGCCACAACTTCGTGCTCGCGGATTTCGAGGTTGATGTCATGGAGTATTTCCACGGTCCCGCCACCAGCGCCGGGGAAGGACTGGGACACGTTTCGGATTTCCAAAAGAGGGGTTGCCATAATCAGGTGTCCAAAGTAAAGCGGGTTTGCGCCAGGTGACTGAGCGGCCGCCAGACAAGCCGGTTGAAGCTCACGACTGTTATTGCCATGATGCCCACCGCAGCGGCCAGGATGTGAAAATCACCGCGTTCCGTCGCCTGGCTGATCGCCGCGCCCAGTCCCGTCGTGCTGAGTGTCTGCCCGTGATACTTCATGTATTCGGCGACGATGCTGGCGTTCCACGCGCCGCCCATCGCGGTGATCCAGCCGGTGAGCAGGCTTGGGAAGATGGCGGGCAGAATCAGTTGCTGCCAACGATGGCGCCAGTCGAATTGGGATAGACGGGCCACTTCCCAGAGTTCGCGCGGAATTCCACTGCTGCCCGCAATGACATTGAATAGGATGTACCACTGCGTGCCCAGCAACAGCAGCACGACGGAGCTGATTCCCAAGCCGGCACCCAATGCGAGCATCCCACCCACCACCACCGGGAAGATCATCGGCGCGGGGAAGCTTGCCGCCATCTGAATGACGGGTTGCAACGCGCGCGACCAACGCGGATGCCGGCCAATCATGACTCCAACAGGAATTGTCCAAAGCGATGCCAGCATCACCGCAACGACGACGCGCAGAAAGGTCGCCCCGGTGCTCTGGAGCAGTCGGAGCCATTCGCTGCCCGTCAGAGTCATGAGCAATTGGAAATACTTCACCAGACCAATCAGGACTCCTGCGCCAACCACGCCCGCAAGCATGCGTTTTGATCCATGCAGCACGCTGGCCGAGCGTGCACCCGCCCATGCCGTGTGAGTCATGGGTGCGACTGCGGGCGAATTGGCCCGCCGCCGGAAAAACTTGAAAGATTGCGCCGCGACCCACCAGACGCGGGACCGTCGAATCCGCTCCCAGAGCCATGACCCGGATGCGCTCGTTGATTCTTCATCACTGAACTTGTGTGACCACGCCACAAGCGGTCGCCAGACCACCTGGTCAACGAACACAATCATCCCGAGCATCGAAAACACTCCGAGCAGTTGCGCCTGTCCATTGCCGCGCTCGATGGCGAGGCTCATAAACGAACCCAGACCGGGCAGTCGAAAATCGTGCTCGCCCAGAACAAACGCCTCGCTGACCATCAGGAAGAACCAGCCGCCTGCCATCGACATCATACTGTTCCATAGTAATCCGTTTGCTGAAAATGAGAGGTCGAGGCGAAAGAATCGCTCCCACCAGGACATTCTGGCGAGACGGGAGACCTCCACCAAATCAGGTGGCACCGATTTCAACGACGAGTAAAACGAAAACGTCATGTTCCACACCTGTCCCGTGAAGATCATCAGCACCGACGCGATTTCCAGGCCGATGTTCCGGTGTGGAAACAGGTGAACCAGTCCGATTACAAATCCCGGCAGAAAGCCTAGCACAGGGATGCTTTGCAGAATATCGAGCACGGGCAACATCACACGCTCGGCGCCTGTCACTCGAGCCATCGCGTAGCCATAAACCATGGTGAACAGGAATGACACGCCGTATGCCATGACGCCGCGTGACAGGCTATAGAGCGCATAGAGCGGCAGATATCGCGCCTCCAGATGGATCTCCGGGACTTGCTGCAAAGGGCTGATCCATTCGTGGGACACTGTGACGAGCGCATAGATAAACGCGGCCAGCAGTCCGGCAACAGCCAGATCGACCCAACTGAAGGCCTGGGGTGTCCGGATGAATTGTCTGGTGCTAACCACGGCGGTTTATGCAATTCATGGGACTTTCATTTCGGCGGTATGTTCGTGTCCATCGTCCTGGAGCGGGATCGTATTCCCGGATAGCTCACGTCCGTCGAGAGATAACAGATTCACGCCTACCGAATCCACAGGGAGGCGGGTGATGGTGATGTGATAAACGGTTTTATGGTATCGATAGTGGACTTTGAATGTCGCCCAGCTTTTTGGTGGATGTGGACTCAACAGCAGTTGATCCCCTTCGCGGTTTACACCCAGCAAGGTTTCAACGAGCAACCGATACATCCAGCCGGCCGATCCGGTGTACCAAGTCCAGCCACCGCGACCTGTGTGCGGCGGGACCGCATAAATGTCCGCCGCGACGACATACGGCTCCACTTTATAGAGGGCGATTTGTCCTGGGGTGCCTCCATGATGAATGGGATTAAGCAGTGCGAAGAGTTCCCACGCCCGTTCATGATCGCCCATGATCGCGAAGGCCATGGCGGCCCAAATGGCACCATGCGTATATTGACCGCCGTTTTCACGGACGCCGGGAATGTAGCCTTTGATATAGCCGGGATTGAGTGCGGATTTGTCGAAGGGCGGATCAAATAATTGAACGAGTCCCTCGTCGCGGTGGACGAGCCGCTGGTCCACGGATTGCATCGCCTGATGTGTTCGTTGAGGATCGCCGGCCCCGCTGATCACCGACCAACTTTGAGGCAGGGAATCGATCTGGCATTCTGGATTGGTCTGGGAGCCGAGCGGTTCGCCGTTATCGAAGTAGGCGCGACGATACCATTGTCCATCCCAGGCATGTTGTTCGATGTTTAGTTGAAGTTGTTTTGCCTGGACTGTGCAATGTTCGGCAAAGGCGGCATCGTTGCGTGCGGCAGCCAGCCCCGCAAACTGGGTGAGCACATCGTAAAGGAAGAAGGCCAGCCAGACGCTTTCGCCTTGTCCCTGGTTTCCCACCCGATTCATGCCATCATTCCAGTCGCCGCAACCGATCAGCGGAAGGCCATGTGCGCCAAATGCCAGACCGCGCTCAATGGCGCGCACGCAATGCTGATAAAGCGTGGCCGACTCCTCCGCGCGATTGGGCAAATCGTAAAAGGCCTCCTCATCCGGCCTGACCGGACGTGATTGAAGGAAAGGTATCTTTTCATCAAGAACGCCTGTGTCGGCAACGCACGAGACATAGCGGCAGGTTGCATAAGGCAACCAAAGGAAGTCGTCGGAAAAATGCGTTCGCACGCCGCGACCGGTCGGCGGATGCCACCAATGTTGCACGTCGCCCTCGCGAAATTGACGCGCGGCGGCGCGCAGCAAATGCTCGCGAGCCAGCGCGGGTTCGGCATGCACCAGGGCCATCACGTCCTGCAACTGGTCTCGGAAGCCGTAGGCGCCGCCGGATTGATAAAACCCCGTCCGCCCCCAGATCCGACAGCTCAACGTCTGATACAACAGCCAGCCGTTGGCCATTACATTCACGGACGAATCCGGCGTATCCACATTCACAGCGCCGAGAGTCCGATTCCAATACTCCCACACACCTTCCAGTGCCACCCGGTTTGCATCGGACTGGCGAAACCGTCGGATCAGATTCTGCACCTCAGTCGTATTGCGGCCCACCCCGAGGTGAAAACTCGTTTCATGTTCCTGTTCATCGGGCAGATTGAAAGCGACTTGTACCGCGCCGCACGGATCCAGTCCCGCCCCGGTTTTACCCGAGAGGCGCGTTCGCTTCATGGCGGCGGGTTGCGCCAGATTTCCGTTTCGGCCAATGAACTCCTTTCGATCTCCGGTGAGCGTGCGCGTTGGATCGTTCACATCGATGAACACAATTCGATCAGGGAATTCGGAGTTGTAATAATTGCGTGCCAGCAAGGCGCCGGTCTTGAGGTCTGTTTCGGTTTGGACATGCAGGAGACCTTTATGCCTCAAGTCGCCCAACACCCATTCGCAGTAGCCCGTGACAGACAGGCGTCGCGGATACCCGGAGACGTTGCGCAATTTCAAAACCATTAATTTTACCGGTGCGTCCATTGCCACATAGACCCACAACTCGGAAGCAACGCCGTTCTCAGTATGCTCGAACACCGTATAGCCGAAGCCATGCCGGATGACATAAGGCGTGGGGCCGCGCGCGGGCAGCGGCGTGGGAGACCAAAACTGCCCGGTGTGCTCATCACGAATGTAGAGCGCTTCACCGGTGGTGTCCTGGACGGGATCGTTGCTCCAGGGTGTTAATCGAAATTCGTGGGAATTATCGCACCAGGTGTATCCGGCGCCGCTTTCTGAGATGATCGTTCCAAAAGTGGGATTGGCCAGCACATTGATCCAGGGTGCGGGCGTCATTTGTCCGTGCTCAAGGGTGATGACATATTCGTGGCCGTCGCGGGTGAATCCACCGAGGCCGTTCCTGAAAATCAATTCCCGTGAAGCGAGCGGCACAGGTGAGTTGGGTGAACCGGACCGGGTGTGTGTCAGGATGGGGACCAAAGGCTCCAGCAGGCTGCGGTGTTCCAATTGCTCCGCCAGGGTTCCCTTCTCATCATCCAGGACGACTCTTGCCGCTGAATAGAGCAGAATGCGATCCTCATTTGGAATTTGCTCAAGATGTCTGACAAAGATGCCTCCCGGTTTATCCAGCATTTGCGCCTCAATTCCAGAAGTGATCAGACTCTTGATCTGGTCCTGGAGGGATTGACGATAAATTGAAGTATCTTCGTTCAAGATGACAAGGTCAACGGTCAGTCCCTTCATGCGCCAATAGGAGTGGGCCTGAATCAATTGGCGAACGATTTCGACTTTGTCTTTGTTGCTGATGTGAAGAAGGATGATGGGCGCATCACCGGAGATTCCGTAGCTCCAGAGGCCGTTTTGCCCGCGCCGGTTGTGGAGCAGCACGCTGGGGATGGCCCGACGCGCGGAATCGGCATAAATCAATGCACTGGCCAGCCGGCCGTAGAGCTGCGCCTCTCCCTCCGAGGCGTTGAGGTGACGCAAGGTCACCTGGCTGTGGGTCCACGCCAGATCGAAGGCACGGTCCGCCATGCGGGAACTTTGATATTTTTCGACATGCGCCAGCGCGGATTCCCGGCTATCGGTCATGCCAATAACCAGATCAATTATGGCGGTTTCATTGGGTGGTAACGCTACCGTACGCCTCAGAGAAATGATCGGATCCAGGACGGAACCGACCGTGTTTGACAATGGTAAAAGTCCCTGCATTGCGGCAGGATTGGCCAGGGTCCGGCCGCGTCCTACAAACCGGTATCGATCGGTTTCGCAGGAGATCTCTCCCTGATTGCCGCCCGTGGAAAGCATTAGATGAAGCAGCCACGGCGGCTTTTCCTCCGGGGAGCGGGCACGACGGGTGCAGAGGATTGACGATGATGCTCGCGAGAATTCGGTTTGCACAAACAGATTGCTGAAAGCGGGATGTGCCGCGTCTGCGTCCGGTGTCACAAGAGCCACTTCGGCGTAACTGGTCAATTCAATGACGCGCGTGACCGAAGAACGATTGGTGATTGTGACGCGCCGCAACTCCACGTCGTCTTCAGGCGACACGCAGATCTCGGTGTGAATATCGATGCCGCCGCGATGCTGCCGAAACTCAGCGCGCGCCTGTGTGAAGATGGCTTCGTAGCCTTTCGCCGGCCGCAAGGTAGGCTGATAAGCGGCGGACCAGAATTCTTCAGTCTCCAGGTCGCGCAAATAGATAAAGGACCCCCAGCAATCGCGCGTGGCGTCTTCACGCCACCGTGTGACGGCCAGATCGCGCCAGCGACTGTAGCCCCCTCCCGCACTGGAGATGACGACATGATAATTACCGTTGGACAACAGATGAACCTCCGGCGCCGGCAATGTCGGATTGGTGAACACACGCATGACGCTCTCGACTTCACCTGAAGGAACCCGGGATGTCTCCAATTCCAAATCCTCAGTGAAAACATTTGCCGCCGTCTTGGGGACACGCTCCTGCAATAGCAATTCAGAGGCCTTGAGCAGGGGGCAGGCCATGAACCGCCGTTGCATGAGATTTACTCCCGGCAGGTTGGCCATTGCCAGAAAACTCATTCCCTGATGATGCGCCATGAAGGATCGGATGATGGCACGCGATTCCTCAGGCCGCTGACGCGACGGTGTGTAGTCGATCGCTTCGTAGAATCCAAATGGTCCTTCATTTTGTTCGTCAGCCAGATTTCTCAGGTTTTTGCAGGCTTCAACCGGTGCAACCAACAGCGCCATGGCACTGGCATAAGGAGCGATCACCAAATCATCGGCCAGCCCTCTTTTCAAACCCAGACCCGGCACGCCGAAAGCCCGGTATTGGTAATTCAGATGAACGTCAGTCAGATTATAGCCGGATTCGGAAATGCCCCATGGCACTCCTCTAAACTTCCCATAGGCGATCTGTTGTCGCACCGCCGCTTTACAGGTGTGATCGAGTAATGTGTTCTCATAATTTGGCATCACCAACAACGGCATCAGGTATTCGAACATCGAGCCACTCCAGGAAACCAATATGGATTCGCTGCTCGCGGAGACGAGCAAACGGCCCATGGAAAACCAATGGTCCTGCGGCACCTGCCCTAGAGCAATGGCCACGTAACTGCACAGGCGGGCCTCCGAGGCGAGCAGGTCATAAAAACTGGCGTCGCGGCGATGTTCGGTAACATTGTACCCGGTGGCAAACAACTCCCTTGCCGGATCGAATAGAAAGGCGAAATCCATCGCGGCCAATTCCTCGCATTGCGTGGCCAGGGTTTCCATTGCGCGCAACCGTAGGCGGGCATTCTCGGTTGCCGTGCGTAAACTGCTCAAGAAGACGGTGAGGTGATATGTTTCCTCTGCAAGAGATGGGTCCGCGGCCGCTGTAAGATTCCGCAATGCCTTATCGACCAATGGAACGAGCGATTGATCAAATTTCGTGATCGCTCTCAAGGTGGGAGCTTTGTCGAGTTGGAATAGTTGTTGTTCAACAATATTGCTCGGATTTGGTCTTTGCAGCGCCAGCCATGGTGCGATGAAACGCATCTCCTCCAAATGGTCTTCGCAATGGGCTTTCAGGGTTTGTGCCCATTCTTTGAATGCATCATCCTGGCGCGCGGGCGAGGTAATAATCCCGGTGGCCTGGCCTGTTGCCCATTCCAGGAGGGTAAAAGCCTTGCGAATGCTGGAAGGCGCCATCTGCAATTCCACATCGAGTTTCGTGATTACGGGGTCTTTGCCGGCCAATCCTCTCAGAACTTTCACCGTGTCATGCAGACCGGCAAATATCTGCGGTGTGAAAATCGGTCCATCGGCTTGCTCCCTGAGTCCGGAACTGAGCGTAAGCAAATGCCCCGCAAGGTTGCCGCTGTCCACACTCGAAATATAGAGCGGCAGGAGCGGTCGCAGGGTCCGAGTATCGTACCAATTATAGAAATGGCCGTTATGGCGTTCGAGACCTTGCATGGTCCCAAGTGCTTTTTGAGTTCGGTTTATCAAGCCGCCCGCTGAGAGGTAACCCATATCCCATGCTGCCATATTGGCGAGCAATGCCAGACCCATATTTGTGGGTGAAGTCCGGGATGCGATCGTTGGCGTTGGAACCTCTTGAAAATTGTCCGGTGGAAGCCAGTTCTCCTGTGCCGTGACAAAAGTCTCGAAATAGTGCCAGGTTTTGCGGGCGATGCGTCGTAAAAAGGTCAGATCATCGGTCGCCAGATCCGGAGGAGGCGATACTATGGGCCTGCTGATCCACCAGGCAATGCAAGGCGCGGTGAGCCAGAGTCCCAGGATCGGCAGGAATAGGGAAAGTTGGTCCGGCTGTGTGGCGGCAAGGATCAAGCCGGAAAACAATGCAATAACTGGCGCGATCCACATCACGGTATAAAAGCTGGTGATGCTTGAGCGCGATGTCCTTTCGGAGTCGCTGGAGGTTTGCCAGTCAAGGAGTCGTCTATGTGTTACCAACAGCCGATAAAGCGTTCGTAGGATGGCATCCAGACTGATGAAGGCTTCGTAAGGTAAAAAAACCAAAGTGAGCAGGGTCTGACCGAACTGGCGGGCGCATGCGCCCGCCACCCCATTTAAATGCATTGCCAAAGGCAAATCTTTCGGCTTGCAGAACAAATTGACCAGATTTGCCACCATGCCGTGAAAAGTGATGAGTAAAAGCACCAGCAGGAATCCAAGACTTCCGAGGGGAGGTGGGAGAAGCCAGCCACCCAACATGAGCAGCAACAAGGCTATGGGAACAAGACTGCGCCTCAGGTTGTCGATTATTTTCCATTGAGACAAAATCGAAAGAGGATTGCGAATTCGAGCGCCATCGGCACTCGGAACTCCTGGCAGGAGCCATCGAGTGATTTGCCAATCCCCCCGAATCCAGCGGTGCCGTCGTTCAACGTCCACGATATACCGGGAAGGGTAATCTTCATAGAATGTCACATCGCTCACAAGGCCGGAACGGGCGTGGCAGGCTTCCAACAAGTCGTGGCTGAGAATTGCATTCTCCGGGAAGCGTTTGCTCATCGCACGCCGGAAAGCGTCCACATCGTAAATACCTTTCCCGATAAATGAACCTTCCTCAAAGACATCCTGATATACATCAGACACTTCCCGGGTGTAGGGATCAATCCCTACGTCTCCCGCATATAATCTGACAAACCATGATCGCCGCGCGCTCGGCAGGCTCACACCCACTCTGGGTTGCAGAATGCCGTAACCCTCGGTGACAATTCCGCTTACGCCATCAAACAGCGGACGGTTCAATGGATGAGCCATCGTTCCAACAAGCTGCCTGGCTGTATCGCGTGGCAATTGGGTATCGGTGTCGAGAGTTATGACATACTTGATCAACGGGAGAATGGCCGTGTCACCAACGATCTCGGAGAAGCTGTTGACACTGCCTCCCCTTAGCAGGCTGTTGAATTCCGTCAGCTTACCCCGCTTGCGCTCGTATCCCATCCAGACTCCTTCTTTCGCGTTCCAGCGGCGTGGGCGATGCAGCAAAAAAAAGAGGTCTTTTCGATCCGAGGAATACTTGCGACCCAGCATTTCGACTCCAGCCTTCGCCCTCGCAAGCAAAAGTTGATCTCCAGGCAGAATTTCCTCCGCTGCGTCGCGAAAATCCGTAAGCAAGGCGAAGTAAAGATGCTTGTCCCGATTCGAGAGATAGTGGATTTCCAGGGTCTCGATAAGATGATCGATTCCCTCCAGGCTCGCAAGCATTGTGGGGACGACCACCATCGTGCTGCATTCTGAGGCAATTCCGGAAGAATAATCCAGGCGGGGGAGCAGGCGGGGTTTGACCGAAAGCGTTATCAGCCAGTTGACTAATGACACAGCCAGTTGGCTCGCACAAAGAACGAATGCCAGGGCGAAGAGAGTCAGTTTCCAGCCGTTCACTTCAAGTTTCCATGCCTGCAGGGTGAATCCCAAGGTGGCGATCAGAGTGACCAGGGCAATTCCGCCCGCATAGGAAGTGAGCGGAAATCGACGGATGCCCCGTTCGATGAATGTGCGCCATGGCCACTGCACATTCGCCAGCCGCGCCAGAATGGCATCGCCTTTATCGATCAGGTAAAACCCCACATGAGAGGTCCGATCTTCAATTCCCTTCTGCGCGGCGCTTTCTGCGGCCATTGCAATGGCGCGCAGTGCCACATCCGCTTCGGAAAGTTGTCCATGCCGCGCAGTGAATTCAACCGAATGACGATAGCAATCGCGCGTCGAAAAATCCATCGCGCTATACAGCCTGGCCGGGTCTGTGCGCAAAATCTTCTCGACAAGACTCAGTGATTCCACAAATTCCTTCCAGTCCATTGCGCTCAAGAGGCGAAGACTGGAAATACTGTGGCTGACCGAAACCTGGTCTGCGGCCTGATTCTGGCTTTCCAGTTGAACCAGTTGCTCGATTGAGAGTCCTTGTTCCACCAGCCTTTGTTCAAGCCATGTGCGTGCGAGGTGCAACACTGGACTTTGGCGCGATAATCTCTGGCAAAACTCGGCCACAAAGGAACTGGATAAGGGAAGATTCGCTTTTGCCATGTCGGCCACCACAATGACGAGGTGGGAGGGATTCTTTTCCGCCATGGCCTGCAATCGGTCCACCCATAAGTCCGCCAGATCGCGGTCTTCTCGGGCGATGGTCAGCAGGGTGGTGATGCGCTGGAGATTTTCAATCAATCCCAGGCGCAACATAATGGGGATGGCCCACAGTTCGCCGAGGTTTAAGGGTGCCACGTTTTGGTAGGCGGCAATAAAGGCGGCCAGCGGTTCCGCATCGATCTGCGCATCCACATGCGATATCAATTCCAGAACGATATCGTAAACACGCGGAAGTCCGGCCGATTGGCCATTCACGAGGCGGGGCAGTTCCCGGCTGTAACCCCGGGGCAGATGCCTTCTGGCCATTTGAATCTGTTCCTCGATCAGGTAAAAGTTATCCAAAAGCCATTCTGCGGCGGGCGTAATTCTCCTGCTTTGACCCACGGCCAGAGTCTGGCGATTGAAGGTTCTGAGTCTTTCTTCGTTTTGAACCAATCGATCCAGCAGCCGGTTTGAACCCTCCCTGGTGGCCACCTGGTGATTGGCTGCGAGCGCTCTGGCATGGCGCGCGAGTTGGTCCACGCTGAACAAATCAGCCCGCAAAGGCGGCTCGCTGGCGCGAGGGAGCGGATGTGCCTGCCTGGCCATCCAGGTTTGCCAGTGTGACGAAAGGTTCAGCATGGTGTTCTTACTTCCGCCATAACCAGTTTCCAATTGGTGACCTCTTGAGTGTATTGCCGTATCTGACAGACCAGTCGCAGCACAGTACGCGATGGAAACGCTTCTGCGCTATGGGGTAAACACCCCATGACACGCCAATGGCTTTCAAAGTATAAGACACTTATGGGAAAAGGCAAAATGGCACCCTGACCATAAACGCGCGTGTTTGAATCGAACACCGGGAGTCGGTCGCCGTGGCCGTTTCAAGCGACACGTTTTATCGCAAATAATCGCCTTGCGTTGGGATCAATGGTTTGGGACTTAAACGTCCAGTTGGCGTACCGGATGCGCGCCCATTGAAGAGGTAAGTAAAAACCTAACTGCCGCTCGAAAACATTGGTATAAAGTGTTCGTGAAAACCAGTCGTCCATCAGGAGCGTTGACGACTCCCGTGCCCAGAGCACGCATTCACGCCTCAGAAAGCAAACACGATGACGGATTATTAATATAATCCTGGTTTTCGTGGGCGACGACAGCTTCTGCCGGGTGCTTTCCAATGAACTGGTTCGATCGACGTCGGACAATGGGAGAGTCAAGGGGACGGCATTCCCGTCCTTGGGAATTCAGACGCCTGCTCCTATTCTCCGCCAAAAGGGATATCAGGTCCGGATGTTTGATACCTGCCATCCCGGGATGAAAGCGGAGCATATTGCCCAGTCTGTTGTCAGGGAATAACCTGACGTCGTTGCGCTTTCATTTCTCTCCACTACTACATACCCGGCGGTCAAAGCCGTGGCTCGGCGACTCATGGCCGTGGCTGTGAAGACAGCGATCCGGGCGGGGGGTCATGGCCGCAATGGCCGCCAGCCGACCGGACGAACCGCTCTTGATTGAACCATCATGGGTTGACCGGATCAGTTATCCCAATTTTCTTTCGTGACCCGATAACGCGGCACAAAATCTGATGGTCAAAATTAAAGTTCTTGGCGTGGCGATTTCACCGGCGGAAACAGTGAGACTTCTGTTCACTGCTCGCTTCCTGAATCACATCCAAAGTGCGGCGCAACGGACCTACTCGCGGTTGCAGGAGTAAAGGCGGGCGAGTAGAAATCCGATGACAACCCCGACCCCAAGGCCTGCGCCAATGGCCTGATAAGGGTTGTCCCGGACTGCTTCGTCGGCCGTTTTCGCCCCTTCAACGGCTTTGTCGCGCACACCGCTCGCAATTTTCTTGCTATGTTCCAATGCGGCCGCGAGGCGCTTTCGGGCCTGCACTACCTTTTCTCCGGCCACGTCCGCGGTGGCTTCCATCAGAGAGCGCGCGTCTTCGGCCAGTTGGCCAAGGTCATCACTGATTGCTTGTGTGTATTTATTCATAATTTCGAGCTTTTCTATTTTAACGAATCTTTCATTGGTTCAAATTCAGCGTTGTCGAGGTGGGCTGCATGCGCATTGCCGAACACTTTTAAAACCGAGTTTCTCCCTCCGTACGGATTTGACACGGTTTCTTTTGCAAGCGGGTCAGGCATCCACTGGCCGTCCACCACCAAACAATATTCGTAGGTTCCGGGCGCCAAAGCCGTTTCCTTTATCCAATGACCAACCCCGGCGGGATGCAAAGTCTTGGCTTCGGGTTTCCACTGGTTAAAAGTTCCCGCCACGCTAACCGTGGTGGCTTTCGGATCGGTGAATTCAAAACAAACGGGCACGAGCTGAGGCCCTGTGTTTGGGGCGGTATGGCGGTTTTTATTGTGTTTCATGGACTTGAGCAAGATGTTGAGATGTATAAACTATTTGCGAAGCATTTTTGCTATGATGAAAATGATGATGGCTCCCAAAAGACCCCCTCCTCCCAGAAGATAGATCAGCGAGTAACCCGCTGCTGCAAACATGGGTTGAATTATAAGTGCAATCATAGTGGGTTCAATGGGTTGCAATGTAATGGTCATAAAAGCATCACAATGCTTTTGCGGTTGCGCTTAATTAAAAGTGCTGTTTTCGCGTTCTGATGGTTTCTAATCAGGGACTTTCCGGTTTCATTAATTTTACAATAGACATGGACCCGTGGCGGTGCCATGGGGTGTTACCCTACCAGGTATTCTCTAAAGTACGTGATACATGAGTGCGACGTTTATCAAAATAGGCGGTGCCAGGCTGGTGGATGTCAGCGTGTCCGTTCGAATATGCCGCGCCAGAGCGGTTTTGAGCGCGCGGTCAGGAACAGCAGGACGGAGCGCACTGTCGGATTGAACAAAGCCCATTGCAACCACGCGGCCCAACGCAGTCTTGTGTTGAATTTGAGATCGCAACTTCTGGATATATCCTGCTGTGCTTGCGTCCAGGTCAGGCCGCCGCGGTTGAAGGCTGCGAGAGGCTCCATGGCCAGTTCCGAAGATTCAAGAGCCATCGACATGCCGTTGCCTGTCACCGGCGGAATCATCGTCAGGGAATCGCCGATACAGCACTCGTTTTGATGTCTTGAGCGCCGCGGTTGCAGGCAAAGACCGGCCACCGAACAGAAGGAATCTTCATTGATTTGCGCATTGGCCAGACGCGAACGCAGAACTGAATCTTCCGGCCCACCCAGCCAATTGCGCCAGTGCTGCGCCAGGTCGGGCACGGCCGCCTTGCTGCGAAACAAGCCGCAGATGTTGACTTCGCCCCCTGACAGGCGACACAAGCCCACATAGCCAGCGGGCACAAAATGCATTTCGAGATCCGCGTCCATTTCGATCCTGCGGGCGTGAACTTTGAGCCCGAACAAACGCCAGCCATTCACCACGGGCTGCGGACGGCGACCGCCGGCATGAACAATTCCCGGACCGAATGCGCCGGTCCAGCGCGCGCCCAAACGCAGATCGCCGCCGAGGCGTTGAAACTCACTTGCGAGCCATTGATCCAAAACAAAGCGCGAGACGCACAAAGCGGCACGCGGAAGCGGCCGCAACGCTGCCATTGACCTCCCTGCAAAGAATGCCGCATTCACCGCGGAGCAAGCGCCCGCGCCTGCCAATCCATCCAACAAGCCCAGTCGGGCCAGCGAATCCTGCCCGCCTCCGGAGATGAATTCGCCGCAGACCCTGTGTCGCGGATAGCGTCCGGCTTCCCACACCGTGACCGGGACGCCGCGTTGACGCAGTCCGATGCCCAGGCTCAATCCGGCCAGGCCACCGCCCACGATGGTGATGATTTCAGTCATCTCTTTTAGCGATGAAACAGTGGCTGAACAGTCGGTCCGGTTGTTCCCTCAACCTCCAAAAGGTTTCAGAAGGCCAGAGCGCGGAGAGTTCATCAGGGACAAATCCGGCGCGCACACTCGCATGGGCATCGTGGCGTGTGATGCGGTTGCACCCCACAAACCGGAGAAAGCAGCAGGCGGCGAGCGCGAGATTTGTGCGACGCGGCTCGCACGCAATAAACAGATTGGTTTTCGCTGCAGCCAGCCGCAGCAGTGTCTTCAATGACCTGTCCTGAAAATGGTGTAAAAACAAATTAACGAGCATCACATCCACGACGGGAGTTGAGGATTCAAGCCACGCAAAGACATCCATCCTCACACTTTCCATCGACCAATCGAGTGCGGCGAAGGCGTGGCGCGTTTCCACTGAAACAAGATTTTGCCGATCCACCAATGTGACATGGGCGGTCACACCCGGCGGCGACCACCGGCGGGCCAGCCGCAAAAGCAGCGTTCCATCTCCCGCCCCCAGTTCGACCAGTCGGAGCGGACGTGAGGGGGCAGGGATTGCGTCGAGGTGAAGGCGAAACGCGCGCGACAGAATGGCCGCATGCCCCATGATGTAATTCAACCGGCGAAGATCGGATCGCGACCCAACGGCCAGAGGATCGGAGGCATTCAGGTTGTCAAGGAGTTCGGGTTCGACAATGCGAAGCATGATTCAATCCACCTTCAGGAGTGCTCCGTGACAACTGAAACCCGCGCCGAAGGAGGACATCCACCACCAGCCGCCGGGCGCGTTTTCAGCCAGCGCCTTTTCCAGGACGAAGAGCACGAACGGACTGCTGACATTGCCAAAATCGTGCAGGACGGCGGCACTCAGGCGCAAATCAGCTTCGTTGAGTCCAAGCTGTTTTTGCAGGGCGGCCAGCACCTCACGACCTCCGCCATGCATAATCCAGCCGGTCACATCGGTGCGCTTGAGCGGGTGGCGGCGAAACATCTCGACGAAAATCTTTTCAGCATGTTTTGCTGCGAGGTCAGGTACTTCGCGGGACAGGATGTTCCGCAGCATGCCGTTCCGTTGCTCGAAGCGAAGTGAGTTGCGCTCTGCCGGGTTGAGAGAACTTATGGCTTCTTTCCATTGCACCCGTCTTGCGTGCGCTGAGGGTTGAGAGGATAACACGGCCGCTGCCGCACCATCCCCAAACAAACAGGCGCTGATCAGCACGCCGGGATCGTTGTCGAGGTAGAATGCCGCGCTGCAAATTTCGACGCACACGGACAGGACATGTTGCGCCCGGCCCGCGGTCAGCAGCGCTTCCGCGGTGCGCCAGTTCGGCAGCGCCGCACCACAGCCTTGCCCGACCAGATCAAGCGCGTGCACGTCGGCACGCAGCCCGAGGCTTTCGCTGACATAACTGGTGAGTCCGGGACACAGATAGCCGGTGCAGGTGCTGATGATGACAGCGTCCACTTCCGGGGGCGTGAGCCGGGCATTGGCAAGGGCGCGTTCAGCGGCTTTCATGGCGAGCAAGGGAGCGTGCCGGGCGAAACGGTCGTGCAGCGTATCGGGTGTCAGGACAAATGCTTCCTCCAAATTCTCCACCGACAGGTGCCGCGTTGCGATGCCATTATCAGCGGACAATACTTTTTTAAGCAGCGCATGAGAGCGTGCGTTGAGTTGTTGAAACTGGGGCGCTTGTTGAAGGGCCGCCCAACATTCCGCTTGCGTGAAATGCCGGGGTGGAACCTCTGTGGCGATTCCGTTCAAATACATGCCCGAGTCAGGTGTGGTTGCGCGAGACTCTTCGACTATTTTGCCACGTTGGGGTTGCATGTTCGTCTCTGTTCGGTCTTCAAACCCTCCAGCGCATTCAAAATCGTCTTTTGCGCTGTCGGATTCTGGAGATTCCCCAAATGTCCGCCTTGCTTGAATATAGTCAATTGTTCCGTTGTGAACGTCGCCTGGAGCCAGGCCAGATCCCCGGCCTCCAGCAGAAAATCGTTTTGATTCACGATGACGCGGATGTCCGGATTGGCGCGCATGCCGGCATCATACGTCCGTAAATCACCGGCTTTTTCCAGCGCTTCACCCGTGGGCGTTGCCAACCCCCGGAACCGGTAATAGGGAACCACGAACTTTTCAAAATAATCACGGTAGGAATACTGGAGAATCTCCTGGTATGCGGGATCGCGCCGGAGGCTCATGAATGGGTGTTGCAGAACGCCCTGATTATTGCGCCGCTGACTGCTGTAAATCATATCCCGCAGCGTGAGTCGAAACATCACCCCGATGAGAAACTTGGATTCAATGGCGTTGAAGGGCAGTGAGGTTTGCGGGGTCAGGGTGGTTTTGCTCAGGGCGGCCACCTTTAAAAAGCTGTTTTCAATCTTCTCGGCACGTTCTGCCGTGGGCCATTCAAGGGGTGCCTGATAAAATTCGTCCAGTTTGTAAATCCCATGCATCAATCGAATCGGGGTGTTGATGGCAACGAAACGGTTGAACTTTATGAGTGGCGACTTGTTCGTCGGTTCGGTGGCCGCAATGTACAAGGAATGGAAAGCACCCATCGAATAGCCCAGCAGCGCTTTCTTCTCCAAACGATCCGGATACAGTGCATTCAGGCGGCGATCAATTTCCGTGAACGCAACATGCAAATCGTGGCCATCCACCGGCAGATAAGCCGGCATGGCGGCTGTTGAAGCGTGCTCCATGAACTCGGAATTGAACGCGCTGCTGACACACACTGCGGAGAAACCGTTCCTGTAAACCAACTCGGCCAGCGCCAGTGCGGTCTGGGACAACCGATGAGCTCCCAGACCGGGTGCGATATAAACCACAGGCGCTTTTCCCGGTTGCAGCCAATACGTGAATTTCAACTTCCGGCCTGTGGCTGGAATCCGAACCGACCGGGTCCTGGCGTGGACGGGAAACTCAGGATCTTTGAAGGTGAAGAAGACGGATTCGAGTGTCTCCAAGGTGGCCTCGTCCTGTTTGCCCTCCACACGGAAATCCGCCACCTGATTGGCTCTTGCGAATGTCCAGGCATACTGAATCTCGGAATACGGATCCATTTCCGCCTGACTGAAGCGCACAAATTCTCCAACACTGTCTGATAAATCGTTATATTTGACCGCGTAGGTGAAATACGTGTAAGGGCCAAGATACGTGAGAGGATTGCCCGCATCGAGGTCGTAGGGAGAGATGTAGAGAAGGGGATTGGCCGCTGTGTCCGCCGCCAGGCCCAGGGTATCCCTTTCATTGCTCGGTCCAATAAACGGCAACATTATAAATAACCCGGGCTTCCAGCCCCATTGCCCGAGCGTCTGGCCAAAATCCGCATCCGATTTTGCAATCTTCCATTTGTCCGACAAATCGAAGATCCCGGCCACTCCGACGGTGGTATTGCAAAAAAACAGGTAGGATTCGTCGCGCGCTCCGGCCCACTTTCCCTGCAGCAAATTGTTGATCAATCTCCCCGGATACGTGAGGTTCCTGCCAAAATGCCGGATTCCGGTTCGAACCGGTTTCACGATGACAAACCGGTAGATCCTGCTCGTCGGTTTTATCACATCCTTCATCAAACCTTTGTTGAAGGCCCACATCACCCGGTTAAATGGTTCGATGGGATCGGGAACGGATTTGGGGAGAATAATGGTTTCAGTCGTCTGCTCGTTTTTCAGGGGAGGGGTGGGTTCCTGAGCCTGGCAGAATAACATGAAGCACAATGATAAGCCACTCAGCACGGAGTACTGAAATGTCCGGCGCGGTGGGATATTCAAGCCATCCGCCTCCCGGGTTTTGAGACAAAAACCATTGGAATTTTCAAGATATACGAAAGCAGCGCCTCATACCCACGAAATCGATTGGGAAATCGATTGCCTCCATCAATCTCCGCCGCCCTCTCAATAGGTTGGTTCTTGATAAGGATCGGGCTGATGGTTTCCCTGCTCCAGGAGATTTTAATTCCACATCGCTTCGGCAGCTCGGGGTCGGAATATCCAGTGGCTGTTATTTTGGAGTGTGTGGAACGATGATCTCTCATGCGACCCATTTAGCCCTAAATTTCACTTG
The DNA here is from genome assembly GCA_963664225.1 of Verrucomicrobiia bacterium. Lineage (GTDB taxonomy): Bacteria > Verrucomicrobiota > Verrucomicrobiia > Limisphaerales > UBA1319. The sequence continues at coordinate 2,271,204 of OY760937.1, read as the reverse complement.
TTCGCCATGGGGTCTTTACCCCATGCGAATTGCTGATAAAGTGATAGTGCCCAGGCTCGTGAAAAGGAGTATTGTCCGTGCGAATCGATTGGGAAAAGTGCGGGCGGGAAATCGAGAAAAGAGGCGTGCTTTGGCCATGACTGGTGACGGGCCGCAGACTTCGACTGGCGGCCCGTCAGCAGGGAAATATTCACTGAACCCGAGGAACCCGGATATCCCCAGTGTGGCTGATGATGCCAAAGGCGTACAGCAGCCACACTATGACGCAAATAACAACAACGACGTTGAGAATCTTTTTAATCTTCCCATCCATCGGAATATAGGCATTGACCAGCCAGAGGAGCACTCCGACAATTATCAGCGTAACCGCAACAGAAATTAACGACATTTGTCACCTCCACCGTGGACGAATCTTTCCTGTTTCATGGCGTGAAGCTAAAGCCGGTGACGGACGCGTGCAATGGGGTCTTTACCCCATCGCGGATTAATTGAGCCCATCCACGGCACAAGTGTCGGAGATGCAGGATGGTTTGACAGGCTGTGAGTGGGAGCCCCGGTCCAGCATGTCGCGCACTTTGCAGGCGAGCGTCGCTGGCGTATAGGGTTTGGGCAGGAATTCAATGCCCGGGTCGTTCTCTCCGTGTTCGGTGATGGCCTCATCCGTGTAACCGGAGGTGAAGAGGAATTTCAGATCGGAATAACTCGATTTCAGATTGTCCGCCAGCAGTTTGCCACCCATCAGTGGCATGATGACATCGGTGACCACCAATCGGATTGGCGATCCTTTATGCTCATGCGCCACATGTATCGCATCCTGGCCGTTTGAGGCCGACAGCACTTCATAACCCTGGGCTTCCAATACGTCACAAGCCAGGTGTTTGAGGGATGGCTCATCTTCCACTACCAGCACGGTTTCCGTGCCTCGTGGCAATGGACCGATGCGAATCGACCCTGCCCCGGCATCCAATGGTTGCCGCACTCTTGGAAAATAGATTTTGAATGTCGTGCCTTTTCCAACTTCGCTCCAGACTTCAATGTGACCTCCGCATTGTTGGACGATCGTCTGGCAGGTCGCCAGTCCCAAACCGGTTCCCTTTCCGGATGGTTTGGTGGTGAAAAACGCTTCAAACAACCGCGCTTTGACGTCCCCGGTCATGCCGGTTCCCGTGTCACTGACGCTGAGCATCACGTAATCGCCGGGAATTGCGCCCGAGTGCCTTAACGTGCAATTTTTATCGATCGACACATTTGCTGTTGCGATTGAAAGTTTGCCCCCGTTGGGCATGGCATCGCGCGCATTGATGACCAGATTCATCAGTATTTGTCCCATGTGGCCAGAGTCGGCCTTGATGCGCCCGATTTCTGTTCCGGGAACGATTGTCAGGTCTATATTCTCATCGATGAGCCGCCTTAACATCAGGCTCAGTTCATTCACCACATCGTTGAGATCGAGAACAATGGGTTGCACGGCTTGTTTGCGGCTAAAGACGAGTAATTGGCGCGTCAAGCCGGTGGCACGCTCGGATGCGTGGCGGATCTCCCCGGTATATTTCTGCAATGGATTGTCGGGGCCCAGGTCTGACGAGATGAAATCGCAATAACCAATGATAACCCCGAGCATGTTGTTAAAATCATGCGCAACTCCGCCGGCGAGCTGGCCGATTATTTCCATTTTTTGCGCTTCTATAAACTGAGCCTGCAGGCGCCGGCGCTCGGTCCGTTCCTCCACGTCCTGCATGGCGCGACGCACCGCGGGAACGAGCCGTGAAAGCCGTTCTTTCAGGACATAATCCGTGGCGCCGCTCTTGAGCGAATCGATGGCCAATTCCTCGCCTAAAGTGCCGGAGACAAGGATGACGGGCAGATCAGGCCATTTCTCGCGGACGATATTTACCGCGGACAACCCATCAAATGCGGGCAGCGAGAAATCCGAAAGGACCAAGTCGATGCCATTGCGTTCGAGCGCGGCAATAAAATCGACGCGGTTTTTTACGCAGGTTGTCTCGCAAATAACGCCTCCGGCTTCCAGAGTGGATTTGACGAGGGCGATGTCGTTGGGATCATCCTCCAGGTGCAGGATGTGAAGTGGGGTTTTCAATGCCAGCCTCCCTCCTTTCCGGTGAAGTGCATTTACCGATTTGGGCCGGAGTTTCTGCAATTTCTGCAGTCGGCGGCGGCTCGTTGATTTGCGTCCAGAAGATGCCGATTTGCTTAACCGCATTCTTGAACTCAGCGAAATCCACAGGCTTCACCACGAATGCATTTCCCCCGCTGTTGTAACACTCCATCAGGTCTCGTTCCTCGCGGGAGGAGGAGAGCATGACCACGGGTATGACCTTCAAATAAGGGTCGCACTTTATGAACTCCAAAACCTCCAACCCGTTGACTTTTGGCATCTTGAGGTCGAGGAGCACCACAATGGGATTGCCCTTTGAGCGTGCTTTATACATCCCACGCCGACAAAGATAATCCAGCGCCTCCGCACCGTCGCTCACCACCGCAACCCTGGTTGCCATATGGCCCTCTTCCAGTGCAGAAAGCGCAAGCTCCACATCCTGTTTATCGTCATCGACCAAAAGAATGTCCTTGGAACCTGTAAGTTCAGCGCCCATCGATGGTTTTGGTGAAAGCCGGGATTGAAAAGAAGAATGTCGCGCCGTCGTCCACCGCACCTTCCGCCCATGTCCGGCCGCCGTGCCGATGAATGATGCGCTGGACATTGGCCAACCCGATGCCTGTACCCTCGAACTCGTCCTGACTGTGCAGGCGTTGAAACACACCGAAGAGTTTGTCGGTATAGTGAGGATCGAAACCAGCTCCGTTATCGCGAATGAAGATGACTGTTTCGTTCTTTTCATTCGGAACGCAGCCAATTTCAATTTTGGCGGTGGAGCGCCCGCTGGTGAACTTCACCGCATTGGAAATGAGATTGACCAGCACCATGCGCAGCAATGTCCGGTCGGCATGCACTGGAGGCAAAGGGTTCAATTTCCATTCAATGCTCCGCCCATTGGCCTCCGCCTTAAAATCGTCCGCTACCTCCTGGACCAACCGATTGAGATCGACTTGAACCTTTTGAATGGTGGTTTTTCCAGCATGCGAGAAGGCGAGAAGGTCGTCAATCAATGTTCCCATCCGCTTTGCGGACATGGCGATCGTCGTCAGACGGTGAAGATTGGCTTCAGATAGCGCGGGCCTGGCTTCTATTTGCAGCAGTTCCACAAATCCCATGATATGGCGCAGGGGCGCGCGCAAATCGTGAGAGACCGAATAACTGAAGGCCTCCAGTTCAGCGTTGACGGTCTCAAGTTGAGCAGTTCTCTCGAGAACACGTTGTTCCAGCGCCGCATTGAGCTGGAGGATTTCCTCTTCTGCCCTCTTGCGCACCGTGATGTCGGTGCGAATCGCCACGTACTGACGCGGCTGGCCCTGCTCGTTCAGGAACGGAACAATGGTCGTATCCACCCAATAAAACGAGCCATCCTTTGCCTTGTTCCTGATTTCACCTTTCCACACTTTCCCGCTGGATATTGTGGTCCATAGTTCGCGGATGAATTCTTTCGAATGAAACCCGGAATTGACGATGCGGTGGTCTTTTCCCAACAGTTCCGCGCGTGGGTATTTGGAGATCACGCAGAACTTTTCATTTACATAGGTGATCATTCCTTGCGGATTGGTGATGGCCACGATGGCGTGCTGATCCATTGCGGATTTTAAATCGCCGATTTCCTTGTAAGAGTCCTTGATTTGTTTGTCGATTCGCTTGCGCTCCGTGATGTCGCGAATATTGCATTGGATCACATTGCGATCACCGGCTTGATACACGTTGCAGACAAATTCCACGGCAATGTGCCGGCCATCTCTTGTTTCCAGTGGCAGGTCTTCATATCGCACATACCCGTATTGCTGAAGTTGCTCCAACATGGCCTGATTGGACTCGATGTCTTTGAAAGGACTTAGCTCGCCAACAGTTTTGCCGAGCATTTCACTGCGCAAAAATCCCAATAGTTTGCATAGGAACGGATTTGCATCGTCGATGCGTCCTGAATCAACGTCCAGAATCAGGATGCCATCCTTCGCGGCCTCGAATAACCGCCGATAACTTAGTTCTGAAGCGCGCAACGTCTGCACGATCTCAAGGTCAGTCGGGGCCGCATGCGCATCTCGATCCTCCTTTTTAGCGAATCCGTCACGAGTGGTTACATTGCCTGAAAAATCCGCAGGCGATAGCAGGCGATCCGTTTTTCGAAAGTCATTGACATTCATGGAGAGTGGGAAATGAGCGAATCGAGCAAAAAATCCCTGCTGGGCGCGGGCAACCTCATCTCAAAGAGGGGATGAAAGTGGGCTATGGTACTTTTGCAGGCGCGCAGCCTGCTTGCCGTTGGCAGAATCTGCAAACAGCATTTCACCTGCCGTGTCTATCAGTTCACTGATCGAATATGGCTTCAGGAGCAGGGCGGCGGGCTGTAGCCAGTGAAGTCGGTTGAATTCCTCTTCTGGAAAGGTTCCCGTGGCCATGATCACTGGCATTTTGATATGGGCGGCGCGAAGCCTTTTAATCAGGTCCAGCCCTGTCAATCGTGGCATGTTGCAATCCGTGATCAGGAGGTGGTAGCAGTTCGGGGTATTCGTGGCCTCATGAAGCGCCTTCCAACCTGCTTCGCCATCTTCAGCGGTATCCACAAGGTAACCCGATCGCTGCAGTACCTCGGCGTCGATGAGTCGGATATCAATGTCGTCTTCCACCACAAGAACCCGATAAGGAAGCTTCGCTTGGGGATCCACTCGCTTGCCGACCGATTCGCACACTGGTAACCCGTGAATAATATTCATCGCATGTTAAACTAAACCGATAAACCATGCCCGCACCATGGGGTGTACACCCTATTGGAGATTCTTGACGATAACGATTAGCGACAACAAGCCACAGGTGGCAGTGCGCCGACGTCCTGGACCAGTCAGAGTAAGCCATTAAACTGCAACACCGTCCGACGTCACACGATGGTTAATTGGACGCTGCTTTCAATGATGCCTGCGCCTATGGCGTAGCGGGTAAGTCCGGCGGTGTCATGAATGTTAAGCTTGCTCATGAGTTTCTCACGATGTTTTTCGACGGTTTTAATGCTGATTCCCAACTCCGATGCGGTTTCCTTGTTGGCCTTGCCTTCGGCAATCAGTTGGAGCACTTCCATCTCTCGCGAGGTCAGCAATGCGGACTTCCTATCAGGCGATTCCGTGTGGCCGTCCGATTTCATATTGAAACCTCCGAGACGTTTGGTAATGGAGGGACTGAAAAATCGTTTTCCATTATGCACCTCCCGAATCGCCTGGCACACTTCATGGGATGAAGTGTGTTTCAGCAAGAATCCCGCGGCGCCCGATTCGATTGCCTTTTGGACATATGCGTCATCGCTGTGTGCGGAGAGAATGAGCACTTTGGTGGAAGGCTCGCTTTTGAGCAACTGTCGGGTGGCTTCCAAACCATTGAGCAGGGGCATCGCAATGTCCATCAATACCACTGCGGGGTGAAGTTGTTTGGTCAAGACAACAGCCTGGCGCCCGTCCTGGGCTTCGCCAACGACTTCAAGATCGTTTTCCAGTTCAAGAATTTTGCGAAATCCCTCGCGTACAATCATGTGATCCTCCGCGACCAAAACAGTGATTCGTTTCATAAATTTCCAAGTTGTCTTTTTAACGAACTCCGTCGTCTGGGTTCTGTTCCTCTTGGCAGCAGAATTTCAAAGCCAGAACCTCGCTCAGACTCCAGACTAGCATAACGAACCATCTCAACCTTACCACCTGTTGCCGGGTATTGGCGATTTAATTCCTGTGGCTCCTTATGGCTCCAGGCCTTTTGCTTGAACTCGAACATGTACACCCGCACCCCGCTTCAGAGTATTCGCAGCGCTGTCCCATGCCGTTTTGCCAGGCCGGTCAATCCTTGTTTCCTGTGGCCATGAAATCTCCGACGCAGTTTTCCGAATTGCTTTGCCGCGCAACCGCAAGCCGCCGATTCAAAGCAAACATCGGATAATTTCATTCCCATGTATATGGGGTAAACACCCCATGGCGAACGGATTTTTCTGAAGCACTATTATAGCCAGTGAAGGTCTTGCTGCTATACCCGGAGTTCCCCGACACTTTCTGGAGTTTTAAACACGCGTTGAAATTCATTCACAAGAAAGCCTCGCTGCCGCCCCTGGGTCTGCTCACCGTGGCTGCAATGCTGCCACCCGATTGGGAGAAACGACTCGTTGACGTTAATGTGCGCAAACTCCACGAAAAGGATCTCGATTGGGCCGACATCGTTTTTATCAGCGGCATGATTGTCCAGCAGGACTCGGCGCGCGAGTTGATCGGACGCTGCCACACGGCGGGCAAGAGGATCGTGGCGGGGGGCCCGCTGTTCACTCTTGAATATGAACGGTTTCCCGAAGTGGATCATTTCGTTCTGAACGAGGCCGAGGTGACTCTTCCGGATTTTCTGCGGGACTTCGCATGCGGCGGCGCGCGGCGCACTTATACGGCCTCTGAGTTTCCTGACATCCGCAATACACCAGCGCCATTATGGAACCTGGCGGACTTGAGATGTTATGCTTCGATGTGCGTGCAGTTTTCCCGCGGCTGCCCGTTCGACTGCGAGTTCTGCAACATCACCGCGATGTTCGGGCATCGTCCGCGCACCAAGACAACAGCTCAGGTGATCGCCGAGTTGGACGGCCTTCACCGGGCTGGCTGGCGCGGCAATGTCTTTTTCGTGGACGATAATTTCATCGGTAACAAACGGGAGCTGAAAGAGGAATTGCTGCCTGCACTGGCCCAATGGCACAAAGGAAATCGCGGCACGCAGTTTTCAACTGAGGCATCCATCAATCTGGCGGACGATCAGGAACTGATGTGCCTCATGGTGGAAGCCGGGTTCAACCAGGTTTTTATCGGTATCGAGACACCGGAAGAGGCCGGTCTGGCGGAGTGCAACAAACGCCAGAACCAGAAGCGCAACCTGATCGCCGATGTAAAACGCATCCAGCGAACGGGATTGGAGGTCCAGGGCGGATTCATCGTTGGGTTTGATAGCGACACACCCACGACCTTTGCGCGTCAGATCGAGTTCATTCAGAAAAGCGGCATCGTCACGGCCATGGTCGGCATATTGCAGGCGTTGCCCGGCACGAAACTTCACCAGAGGTTGAACATGGAGGGCCGCCTAATTGGGCATTCCACCGGCAATAACCTGGATGGAACAACCAACTTTCGTCCGCGCATGAGCCATGACAAGTTGCGAGAAGGCTACCGGAGCCTCATGGATTACCTTTATGCGCCGGGGCCTTATTATAAAAGGATTCGCACCTTTCTGCGCGAGTACAAGCGGCCACAAACCTCCGATTCGTTGAATTGGCGGTATGTCATGGCCTTTCTTCAAGCCTGTCTTCAACTCGGCATTTTTGGGCGTGAACGCTTTCAGTATTGGTATTTGTTGCTTTGGACATCCTTCCGCCGCCCCGGCTTGTTCCAGCAGGCCGTAACCCTTTCCATCTACGGCTACCACTTTCGAAAAACGTGCAAGGTGCTGGGATTGTGAGCTTCCCGATTTCTGGCGATTCCAGGAATGCCCCCGGTAGGGTTACACCCCATTGCACAGGGTCTTCAGATGGCCTACCTTCACACAGTTGGCATGCGAACCAACAACTCAAAGACAATCCAAGATCACGCTATGAAACACAAAACAATAACACTCACGATGCTTTGCGTCGCCGCTTTTGCAGTCGGCTGCGATAACAAACAAACCTCGGCTCCCCCGATCGACAAGGCTCCCACCACGTCCCAACAGCTGGATAAGGTCAAAGCCGATGTGAAAGTCGCCGCGCAGGACATGAAGGATTACACTTTTGCGCAAAAAGCCGAATTCAGCGAAAAAATGAAGGCGCAGTTGGCTGAGATCAACAAGGACATGGATGACCTCGAAGCTAAAATCGAAAAATCCAAGGACGAAGTCAAAGCCGAAGCCAAACCCAAGCTTCAGGCTCTGCGCGAACAGGCCGCCCAATTGACCAAACAACTGGACGCCGTCAACGACGCCACCGAGTCCACATGGGACTCCGTTAAAAGCACCAGCAAAAAAGCCTATGAATCATTGAAGGATGGTTTCCAGCAGTCTCGTCAATGGCTGAGCGAGAAAATTGCGCCATAAAGGCTTTGTGAAATCGCAACCAATACTGACTGTCCTATGAGCTTTGCTTTCACAAAAACGGTTCTCCTTTTGCTCGTTGCCGCTTTCCTGGCCGTCCTTGGCTCCGGCTGTCAGACAGCCAACGGATTTGGCAAGGATGTCGAGAAAGCCGGACAGGGAATTCAGGAAGGCACGAAGTGAAATGTGTGACGCATCGACATTGCTCACCAGGGCATGTGCCTGACGGCAAGACGCTCTGTGTCCAGATGATAACAATCAAAATATCTGCTGACTGTTTAGTGGCGGCGGCACAATCGCCAGAAAACTCAATGTGGGTTGACGCGGGAAAACGCGCCACCCAGCCAATCTGACAAAACTAATTCGAGGAAAACTGCTATGATATACACAATTGCCGTAATACTCCTGGTTCTGTGGCTGCTGGGTCTTGTAAGCAGTTACACGATCGGTGGATTCATTCACATCCTCCTGGTGGTGGCTGTAGTCTTGATACTGGCCAGCTTCATTTCCGGTCGCGGACGCGTATGACCGCTGGATCAGAAACTCAGCGCAAGCCCGCCAATCACAAACACAATTTCACGCGAATCCTATGAATAAACCCATTTCCGTGGCACTGCTCATCGGCGGCATCGTCCTCATGATCTTTGGGATCAATGCCACGAACTCTTTCAGCTCCGACGTTTCCCGGTTCTTTACCGGGTCACCCACTGATAAGGCTGTCTGGATGCTTATCGGAGGCATCATCCTGGCAATGTTGGGACTCTTCGGCACGTTTCGCGGCTCCAAGGAAGGTTGATCGGGCAGCATGCCCGGCATTCGCAAGGTATTCTCGGACTCCATTCTCCGCGGGAATGATGAACTTGGTTTGCGGAGGAGACTCCGGCCCGTGGGGCTGTGTCATCGTGATCGGGTGTCGATCCGCCATATTCAAAAGTAATAAAACCATTTTACACCCTGCGACCTCCATCCTATGAAGATCACGCTTCGCCATAATGGCATCAACGCTCCGGCCGCCTGGAAGCAACATGTTGAGAAACAGCTCAATCATTTGGATAGCCCGATCTCAATTGCTTTCGCAGCCTTGGTCCGCGAGCGCCAGCGGGCAGCCAGACCGGCATTTAGCGTGAAAATCCGGATGGAAGTTCCTGGACCAGGAATTCACACCGGGGATACACGCCGAAAGCGTCAGGCGCTGCTGCTGCTCCGCGGACGGGCGCTGCGTTCCCAGGCCATCGGCGATACCATCCAGGCCGCACTGCTCAAGGCAGCCGGTTATCTTGCACACCGAGTCAAGGCCCGGCAGCTCAAGCGCGCGGAACGCGTCAAGAACAAGCTGCAACTTGGCGGCCTTACCCGCCGCGGATCCGGCACTCCGACTGGGCAGAAGGGTGTTGGGTAAAAACTGTTTCATTTATCTTTATGACTGCAATTAGAAACATCAGACGCATCCTTTTGGTCATGATGGTGGGGGCTGGACTGGAGGGGCTGGCGCATCGTTCAATGGCGATTGTTAGCGGAGCGCTATTCGCTCTGGGCCTTGTGCTCTTTGTGGCTTTCCATGCGTTGTTGGTGATAGTCGGTGCCGCGTTTGTGGCGATTCCTGCCATACTGGGAATTCTTACGATGGAAATCAGGCCAGTCAGACATTGATCTTTCAATGCCGGCGACATTCCAGTCCAAACGAAATAGGGGAGAGTGAATCCATGAAAGTAAAAATATTCGAAATCAATCTGGAAAGGCTGCGCCCAGGCTTGTCGCCTGTCTCGGCCCTTGAAGTGCCGCTCAACCAATTCCTGGAAGAACATCCGAATCTGCATTTGGTGAGGACACATATGAGCACTCTGGTGTCGCCCGCCGAGCCGAATGCCATGCCCAAAACGGACGAATCATCCATCGTCATTTTCTGCACCCTGTTTTATACCGAATAGAAATCGGCGGCGATCATTTGCAAAACACCGCCCTTATCCCCGGAAACAAAACAAGCGCATCGCCATGACAACACTTAAAGCACTGCATAACTTTCTCAGATTGCTTGAGAACACATCGGAATTGAAGAGGAGGATGGCGGGATCTTCCAGCCAAAGGAGCGTCAAGGAAGGTCTGGGCGAGATAAGCAAACTGGCTGACATTGACGATGCCTTGTTTAAAGACCCGCAAAACATTGCCGCCCTTATCGGCCCGCAACGGTTCATCATGATCTCGGGAGAGCCATCCGTGACAACGCATGTGGCCCGTGTTTTCGATGGCACCCGGGTCCTCTTCAATGTGCTCGTCAACCCTGGAGATTCTGAAAACTCAGCGGCCGCTCAGCCATCGGCATACTCAGGCCCGGCCCATCAGCAGACCGCGGTAAAGACCCTGGCCGCGAGCTGGGCCAGTCCGACCGCCACACCGTCGGATGCCAGGGTGTCCCCGGGTTCTGCACAGGAAAGCGCCCTCCAGAGCCTCAACCCGCTGCTCGTTCGAAACATGGCGCTGACCGTCAGGCTTTTTCGGTCTCTTTTTGAGCACCTTATGGGATTCGCTTCTCCGTCCATCGCCCAGCAGGAGAGTGTCGCCTTGGTGAACGAACTCTCTGGAAACAAAGCCCACGTCAGGTCATTTATTGCTACGGCAATGTTCATTCTTGGCACGGAAATCGACCGCGAGAACCTCATGCCATTCATGCTCGACCAGGGCCTCTTCGGGCTGCAGGTATTTGAACACATCCTTCAGAACAGGGATTTCTGTGCCGCATATTACTCTTTCAGGCGCCTCGAGCGGGCGTTTGCAGCCTCACCCGCTGAGGAGGAGGAGAACTTAAGGCGCAGGGTGGACCAGTTTGGCGCGCTATTCGGAGGCGGCCCTTGCGATGCGAAGGTTTTCGAATCCGCGTGTCAGGACAAGGTTGGCATTGATGCGCACCTCGCGGCCCTTGATCTCCTGGAGGCGATTGCCCTCACCCCCTTAAACGTCGCCTTTAACAATGCCATGGTCGCTGATTCCACACGGGGTATTCGGTCCCTGAAAATCATTGCACGGCATTTTGAGCGTTTCGCCAAAGGCGAGGAAACAAAAGAACAATCCAACCAGGAGATTGCCGACCACCTTTTCGCTTTTGCACGACAGTTTTCTGGCGAAACCAAAACAGCCTCACTTCCATAACGCCGTGCAAAATCTCTGCCCCATGCTGTTTAACCACCGTTATTCTTCGCGGTCCTTCCCGCGTTAGACTCTTTTTGCCGCTCCTTCTTCACGGTGTCCGTCCCGTTGTCGTTGGTTTTCCGTAATGCCGCCGGATGCTTGCGGCGCCATGAGTGGTTTCACACTCAGTTCCCAACACTCCAATTGAGAACCGATGGTTTGGCGGCATTGGAATCCGCCATATTCCCGATTAAATCTGCGTTTTTAGCGCTTGCCTCGCGGCGATGGCTTGCGCTATTGTGTCCGAGCTTTGAAGCAAAGTCAGGCTCGTTGCATTGCGTGGTATGGCCTTCATTCCGCAATGGTCAGCCTGAATGGATGCAGACAGAGGTTGCAGCGTTGCTGTAATTGCTTCATGGTTAGTTGGTTGGCTGGATAGCTCAGTTGGTAGAGCAGAGGACTGAAAATCCTTGTGTCCCCAGTTCAATTCTGGGTCCAGCCACCACTTTCAAAAAAAATTGCGCGACTTTCGCCGCGCAATCTGTTCCATCTCAAATTGATATCCTTTGTCGATATCCTTGTTTGGATTCCCGCTAATTCTTCAATTGAAACACCAGCGTTGGATCCATCGGGTAACGTCCAAAGTTTTCACCATAGATCGCCACACCGCCGGGCAGCGCGGAATCGACCTCAAGTCGCAGCACGATTTCCTTGTTTTGCTCGCCCGCCTTGAGCGCTTCCTCGGGAATCGCGGCCTCAATCAGGTAGCCGTAGGTGCCCGCCTCGCGCAACTTGCCATCCCGTTTTTGGGCGTGCCACGAGAGGATGCCCTGATGATCCGCCGGATCGTCCGCCAGGTTGAACGAGCCTGCGGAAACGCCATTCACGCGAACCTGTACGATGCTGGGCCGACGCACCGTGTCGGTCATGGGATAGGAATTGGGATTCTGGCTCGGATCGAGCAATCCCTTGCCGCGCATGTAGTCGCCATCGTCTTTTTTGGCGTCTTTTTCCTTGTCCTTGCCCAATAGAGGCTTGGATGACACTTCCGCGCGGAACGATGCCCCGGAGATTTTCGCCAGGTCCAGGCCTTCCGGCCACGGCAGGCGATATTCGAAATAACCCGAACCAGCCCCGTTGACCTTCGCGCCATCGAGCACATTCCATTGCTTGAGCGACCACTTGGCGCTCTTGAACGTATCGGGCGCAAACCGCACGATCGTCGCATGTCGGCCGCCCATTTCCACGGTTTCCGTGCGGGGCGCCGGGCCATCGGTGACGTTGAACGTCGTGAAATTGCGATGCAGCACACCACCGGCTCCGTCTTCCAGCGTGATGTCCATGACCACCAACGCGCGCTTGTCAGGCATGGTGAATTCCAGCGGCGTCAGTTCCCGGCTCATCCACGGCTCGAAGTCGATCGACTGGCTGTTCTGGCCGAACCACTCGCGATTGCCCAGGCTGTCCCAGCCGTAGCATTGAACGCGCAGCACCAACTGCCCCGCCGGGGCGCGGTCGGTCATGAACGACGCCCAGACCGGCACCTTCACCGTGTCCCCGGGTTTCACGTCCTGGCAAAGTTCGCCACCGGGGGCGATGTAAAAGGGCGCATGCAGATCGTTCAGGCTCATTCCCGGATTCAACGCCTCGAGGCCGGTGAATTTCTCCGAGCGATCGTATCGGAAATAACCGTTCCACTCGTTGATGACGTCATGATGCTCCGTGTAGAGCCATCCGCAGATCTTGGGCTGACGGCGGAATTCGTTCATCATGATGTGGTAATCCCAGCTCCAATCCACATCGCCGGTGCTCCCATCGTAACCCCACACATTGCCGCACTCGCTATTCAGCAGCGGCTGTTCGCCCTGGGTCCGCCCGCCGATGAAGTTCCATTTCGAGCCGGGCACGGTGTCCTTCACAACCTGGGCCAGGTGATCGTGCCACTTGTAACCGGGCAGATACGAATGCCAGCTATTGATGTCGGTGACGACATGATCGTTGTTGCACGCCGAGTTATCTTCCACCAGCCGCGAGGCATCCAGGGACTTCGCCAGCCGGTACATCGAGGCCACCCACTCCTGCGTCTCAGGCTGGTATTTGTGGTCCTTGTCGAACAACCCCCACGTCTCGTTAAAGGTGATCCAGGAGAAAATCGCCGGATGGTTGTAATCCCGCTGGACCATGCCGCGCAGGGCCGTTTCAGATTCCGCCCTGGCGTCCGCGTCGGGCTGGCCCCAGAAGTTGGGCACATCCGCCATGATCAATAATCCCAATTTGTCCGCCCAGTAAAGTTTGCGCGGCACCTCCACCTTGATGTGAATCCGGTTGGCGTTCAGGCCGATTTGCTTCGAGCGCAGAATCTCATCCCGCATGAAGGCGTCGCTCGGGAACGTGTAAAAACCCTCAGGATGATAGGACTGATCGAGCGTGATCTGCAAATAAACCGGCTTGTTGTTCAGCGCGATATACGGATATCCGGTCGATGGAAATTTCACGACGCTGATCTTGCGCATGCCGAAATACGAGGCCACCTGGTCAGGGGTCTCGTTGCCTTCCATGAATTTCGCCTCGACCTCGTAAAGGAACGGATCGTCCAGCGACCAGAGGTGTTGATTCGTGATCGGCAGATCGAACTGAATCTCGCGCGCACCCGGTTTGACCGGTTGCGTCACTTCGGGTTGATCGCCGGTGTTAAATTTGAGACTGAACCTGTTATTTTCAGTGGCCTCATCCGAGAGCTTGACCAAAACATTCACCTTGCCCGCGTCGATGTCCGGCGTGAAATGCATGGTTTTGACGAATACCTTCGGACGCGCCTCGAGATAGGCGGTCTGCCACAGACCCCGGGCCTGCCCGTAACCCTGCTTGCCCTCGAGCTTGAACGGATGCGGCGTGTCATCCACGCGCAGCACCAGTGATTGATCCTTGCCGAACTGGACCGTTGAGGTCAGTTCAAATTCAAACGGCGTGTAACCCCCGCGGTTGGTACCCACGCTCTGACCGTCGAGCCAGCCGCTCGTCAGCCAATCGCTCGCGCCCACCACCAGGAACACCCGCTGACCGCGCCAGGCCTCCGGCACCTTGATGGTGCGCGCATACCAGCCAATGTCCGCCTTGTCCTCGAGTCCCGAGAGTTTCGAACCCCAGGGGAAGGGCACCAGAATCTTGTCCGGGAACCCTGCCGCATCCTTGAACCATTCTCCTTTTTCGCCCGCGTTTTCCTTGTCGAATTTAAAGGCCCATGTGCCGTTCAAATTCTCCCAAAGAGGCCGTTGGAAATCGGGCCGTGGATGCTCCGGCAGCGGAATCTCCGCCACAGGCGCGGCGCTGACGCCGGCCGCGGCCAGCCACAGGGCCGTCATGAAGGCCAGGGCCATCCGCGCGGGATTATTTGGTGAAAACAGACGTGAATACGTCGCCAGTGATGGAGTATGGACAATCATGCGTAAAAAATAACCGCGCACGGGACAGGGTGGCAAGTTCTAATCGCGGAAGTTTCATGATTGGGGCGGGGTGAATGTCGAAATGAAAATATTGACTATCCGGTGAAATATGCGACCCATGAGTAGCATAAACAAAGGAGATCTTTACGACTATGTTGGATCGTACGGCACGCAATCATTTGGCTGAGCGTTTGAGGCATCTTGCCAGTGGTTTGATGTCCAACCGCTGCTTCGAGGCCCTGAGCCAGTGCTCTGTGGATGGAGCTGTTTCTGAGGTGGATTTACGTTTTGCATGGCTTTATTGCGATGACATGCATGAGCATCGGCTAGCAGGAGATTTGGCGCTTACCTATGGACAGCGTCGTGATTTTGCGCGGGTCATCCTGTTTCTGAAAACGGACCTCGAGTATGAGTGGGCGTCGGAACGAGGGTTTCGGGCGTTCCTGAATTCTACATTTCGGTTAATACCACTGCGTCAGATTCCTCCAATGGTTACGGCGGGTGGCGATCTGCGCGTCTGGCCTTTCTACCGAAAAGAAGATTATCTGGCCGCTCTTAAGACGAGACCCTATTGCGGCGGCCTGAAACACTGACGAAACCGGCTCATCGGACGCTTATCGTCAGGGCAACCCGGAACGGGTTACAATCATTTAGCCCCGGGTTGGCCGCCGAGGCCTGCCTTGGGTATGCCGTCCCCCCCACGAATCCCCAACCCCGAAAAGGTTGAATCAATTCCTCGAATGCAGCATTCTTTCGTCATGCCGCGTTTGAATGTGCGAAAAACCAGGTGAATTCATGCTTAAACTCATTCTCAGCGCTTTGAGTTTTCTGCTCGCCCTGTTCATGGGATTGGCCGCATTCAGCTTGTTGGTCAGTTGTATTTTGCCATGGCGAAGGGCGCCGGAAACGACGCACGCAACCTGGATTTTTGCAGGGATTCAGTTATCTGGCTGGCAGCTTTTCGTGCCTTTTACCCTATTCACCATCGTTGCGGTGATGCTTGCCACTTTGAGTGTTTGGCTTTTGAAGACACGCCGTTGAATCCCAAACAACCAGGGAGCGTCGATGACCTGAACTCGAAATGGATTTGGCAATGCCTCACGAACCAACGTCCGGATGCCCTGGTCGTTTTAATCCAGTTTCAACAACACTCCCTGACCCGGGGCGAGCCAGAGCTGTTCGCCGGAGAATTCGCCCAATTGGCCTGAGTAAGGAGAGACGTGCTGGAGGCGTTTTGGCGCGGACCGGAACTTGAGATTGCAGTGGCGGGACAGGTTGTAGTCCTTGTTGACGACCATGACATAACGGCTGCCGTCCGCATGGGTGAAATCCCCGACCATGAATTCGCCTTCGGCGGATTCGATGAGGCTTTTGGCGCCGGGACCATGCGATTCATCCGGCACCTTGCCGAAATGATAGACGTCGTCGGAGGTGAGTTTCAGAAGGGTGGGCGCGAGCTTGCCAACTTGCAGGTTCACATTGCGCAGATCGTCCCAGGTGCGGGTGGAATTGCCAAATTGATCGATGGGGGCCATGCGATAATTTCCAATCGCCGGTGCCATGTAAGTGAAGTAGGCGATGCCGCGTCCCCCGTAGGCGAGAGTGGTATAGACCTGAAACCGCAGGTCGGCAGCAGTCGGTTCACGGTAATTGAAATGCGCCACGGAAAGCACAATGTTCCAAAAGGGAATGTGATTCTTCAGGCCTGTGCCGCGCATCTGCTCGAGGTTTTGCCAATAACCGTTGCGCAGGGAACCGTCGTCCATGAGCGCGTAATGATCGTAGCTCAGAACGGTGGGATGACAGGCCTCCACAAATTTGTCGAGGTGCGCCCGGTAGTTTTCGTTGCCCAGTTGCGCGGCGGAGGCGTAGTTTGGAAATAGATTGATGTAGGCCCATTTGCCTGGCGCGAGTTCGTGAATGAGCGAGGCCACTTTGCCCAGACCGGGAAAAAGATCCGCGCCGGGTTCGTCCCTGAGATAAAATCCGTAGAGCGCGGGATGTTTGCCAACCTCGTCCACCAGGCTGGTAATATTGCTCCGGGCGGCTGCCTCATCGACATTCCGCCAATCATAATCGGACGCCCTCTTGTCTGACACAATGGCCTTCAACCCCGCCGCCTGGCAAAGATCCAGATCCCTGGGCGCGACGAACCCGGCCACGGTCAATCCGCAGTCGTGCATTTTCTGATACACGGCAGGATCCGATGAGGACCAGTTCCAGGCCATGAGCGGAAAGAAGTCGTTCGTATCCTGGGCTTGAAGGCGTTGCAGAACACCCGTCATCAAAACCGTCGCCGAGCAGAGGGAATACAATAGGCGTTTCATAAACTGGAATGTGTCACGACCAAACAGGACTGGCAATGGGAATGTTTGCGCGGGACATTAGCACCCCCACTTTACACGCGGGGAATCGAACTCTATCTTGGCAGCCGGTGAATAACGATACGAACAGGCGCGTGGTGGTGGGCATGAGCGGCGGGGTGGATTCCTCGACTGCGGCGGCGTTGCTACTGCAGCAGGGTTACGAAGTGATTGGCATCACGCTCAAGCTCTGGCCCCAGGATTGCTCCTCCCGCGCCGAGGATAAATGCTGCGGCCCGCAGGCGGTTACGGACGCGCGGGGCGTTTGCGGCAAGCTGGGCATCCCCTTCTACCTGGTGGACGAGTCCGACCAATTCAAAAAAGAGGTGATTCAATACTTTTCGGCGGAATACAAAGCCGGGAACACGCCCAATCCCTGTGTGCTCTGCAACGAGAAGCTGAAGTTTGGCACGCTGCTGGAACGGGCGCGTCAACTGGGCGCCGAATGGGTGGCCACGGGGCATTACGCGCGGATTGAGGCCGGACCCAATGGCCGGACGCTGCTCAAGAAGGGACGCGACCCGCGCAAGGATCAGAGTTATTTCCTTTTTTCGCTCAAGCAGGATCAACTCGCGCACACCCTCATGCCGCTGGGGGAAATGACGAAGACCGAGACGCGCGATGTGGCCCGGCAGAGCGAGCTCAAGACTGCCGACAAGGAGGAGAGCATGGAAATCTGTTTCGTGCCCGACAACGATTACGGCAAGTTCCTGCTCGATTCAGGCGCAACGGTTCGTCACCGGGGCGAGATGGTCGATCTGACAGGGAAAGTGCTCGGGCACCATGACGGGATCGAGTTTTTCACCATTGGCCAAAGGAAGGGGTTGGGCATTTCGTCCACGCGTCCGCTCTATGTGGTGGCGCTGGATCCGGAAACCAACCGGGTGGTGCTCGGTGGGGATGCCGATCTGGACCGGGACGAATTCCGCGTGGAACGCTGCAACTGGATCGCGTTTGAAACACCACCGGAGACACTGGAAGTTTCGGCGAAAATCCGTTACAAGAATCCCGGCGCGCCGGCCACGGTAACGCCGCTGCCGGGTGGTGCCGCAAAAGTCCGTCTGCATGTGCCGCAACGGGCCATCACACCGGGCCAGGCCTGCGTTTTCTACGATGGTGACGTGGTGGTGGGCGGCGGATGGATTGCTCGGTAATCCACCATCTTGACCGCTGTGTTAGATTTTTTGCCATGACACGTCACTGCCACAAATGCGGATGGGAATGGACCCTGGCCGGACAGCCGGGACGCACGGAAAGCTGCCATCAATGCAACGCCGAACTGCGGGTTTGCCTGAACTGCGTCAGCTATGATGCCCGTGCCGCGCATCATTGCCGGGACCGCCGCGCGGAACCGGTGGAGGATGCGGATCGGGGCAATTTCTGCGAGTATTTCGATTTTATCCGGCGTGTGTTCACCCCCAAAGCCAGTGCCAACCCGAGAGAAAACAGCGCGCGCGAACAATTCAAAAAGCTCTTTGGAGACTGATGCGCGTTAATCCGGCACTTGCATTCGCCCCCGGTTTTTGTTGGAGTCCACGCTGGATATTGGACAAAATCAGAGCATGAACACGGCAACCCATGTATCACAATTGCGGGTTCGTTACAGCGAGACGGACCAGATGGGCACGTTTTACAACTCGCGCGCGCTGGAATGGTTCGAGTGCGGACGCTCGGAATTGATGCGCGCTATCGGGGTGCCGTATGCGGTGATGGAGGAACGCGGATTTTTTCTGCCGGTGGTCGAGGCCCACATTTTGTATCCGGGCCGGGCGCGTTACGACGATTTGCTGGAAATGACCACGACGGCCACGTTCGAAGGGCGGGCCCGGCTGCGCTGCGAGGTGACCCTGGTGCAGGCGCTGACCCGTCAGCCCGTGACAAACGGCTACACCATTCATGCCTTCATCAACCGCGAGGGTCGGCCGGTGCGTCCGCCCGGATGGTTTGCGGAGGCCCTGGCGGGAAATGTTCAAACCTGATTTCCTCCCATGCGCCAGACTCCGTTGAAAAAGACTTTGCGCTCATCCCATTTTTCAGGATTAACTCTGTGGAATTAAATTGATGCAAAACGAACGTTTCTTAATGAGCGGCGACGAGGCCCTGGCCCTGGCATCGCTGCACGCGGGCGTGGTTCTGGGCACCGGTTACCCCGGCACGCCCTCCACCGAAATCCTCGAGGAATTGTCCCGCATGGTCGGCAAGGCCCGGGTTCAATGGTCGCCGAATGAAAAAGTGGCCATGGAGGTTGCCATCGGCGCGGCCTTTGCCGGAGGCCGGGCCATCGTGACCATGAAGCATGTCGGTCTGAACGTGGCGGCCGATCCGCTCTTCACCGTGGCTTATACGGGCGTCACGGGCGCGCTGGTGATCATTTCCGCGGACGATCCGGGAATGGCCTCCAGCCAGAACGAGCAGGATAACCGCCGCTACGCGGTGGCGGCCGGCCTGCCCATGCTGGAGCCTTCCGACTCGCAGCAGGCCTACGATTTCCTCTTTGATGCGATTGAGATTTCCGAGCGGTGGCACATCCCGGTGCTGCTGCGCATCACCACGCGTGTGTGCCATGCGAAAACCGTGGTTAAACCCCGTCCCGAGTCGGCGGTCCCAGCAGCGAAGCCGGAGGCCTTCAAACGCGACGTGCAGCACCGCGTCATGATTCCCGCCTATGCGCGCCCGGCACATCACAATTTACGCGCCAAGCTCGCGGAAATGGCCGTTTGGAACGAAACCTGTTCGTTGAACCGCGAGTTTCCCGGCAGCGCGGACCTGGGCATCATTACCTCCGGAGTCTCCGTGAATCACGCATTGGAAGCGGCCCCAGGCGCGAGCGTGCTCCAGCTCGGTTTTACTTATCCGCTGCCTGCGGCCAAGATTGCCGCGTTCGCCAAAAAAGTGAAACGCTGCGTGGTGATCGAAGAGGGCGATCCTTATTTGTACGAATCCATTCGCGTGCTCGGCATACCCGTGGAGAACAAACCGGCCATGTATCGGCATGGCGAACTGAATGTGAACCGCGTGCGTCGCATACTCACAGGCGATGTTTCGCCGGAACCCCCGCCCCTGCCCGGCAAGCCGCCGCAATTATGCGAGGGCTGCTCGCATCGCGTGGTTTTCGAGACCCTCGGCCGCATGGATTGCATCGTCTCTGGCGATATTGGCTGTTACACGCTGGGCGTGCTGCCGCCGTTCAAGGCCATGGACACCTGCGTTTGCATGGGGGCGAGCATCGGCGTGGGGCTGGGTCTGCGTCACACCCTGCCGGACGCGGAAGCGCGGCGCGTGGTGAGCGTGATCGGAGACAGCACCTTTGTGCATAGCGGAATCACGGGTCTGGTGGAAATGATCTATAACCCGCCCTCCACCGGCCATGTCCTCATCATCCTCGACAACAGCACCACGGCCATGACCGGGCACCAGGAGAATCCCGCCACTGGACGCAACCTGGTGCATGATCCAACCGGCAAGGTCGTTTTCGAAGACCTGGCCCGCTCACTGGGCATCCAGCGCGTGCATGTGATCGAGCCGCGCCCCAACGACCCGCAATTCGAGAAGCTCGTCAAAGAGAGCCTGGACAGCGGCGAGTTGGTGGTGATCATCGCCCGGCGCCCGTGCATTCTGATCGCGAAACAAATCCGGGAATATGAGAAGCGGCAATGCGACGCAGCAGTGACGGAAGAAGCCGCGGGTTGAACAACAATTATTGAGGACAATTATTCATGGAAACCATTAAACCTGCCACCAACATCGTGTTCGCCGGACTCGGCGGCCAGGGTGTGCTCAAGGCCTCCGACATTCTCGCCGACGCCGCCTTGCGCATGGGCTGGGATGTGAAAAAAAGCGAATTGCACGGCATGAGCCAGCGGGGCGGATCCGTCACGAGCGACGTGCGGTTTGGGGAACGCGTCTTGAGCCCCATGGTGCCGCTGGGCGAGGCCGATTTTCTGGTGCTGCTGGCCGGGGACCAATTGGAACCCAACCGCCATTACATGAAGCCTTCCACCGTGGTGCTCGCCCCCAGCGCCATCCCGGCGGAATTGCTGCTGCATCCCAAAAGTTTAAACATTGCCTTACTGGGTCTGTTAAGCCACCATCTGAAAATTACGCGCGAACACTGGCTGGAGGCGATCCGCGCCCACATGCCTGAAAAACTATTGGAGATGAACCTGCGCGCGTTTGAACTGGGATGCGCAAGAGCGGCCTCCTGATTTTATTAATCATACAATATGAAAGAAATATGGTGTGACGCAGGCGAGGGTTTTCACCCCGCCAGCGCAATGGATTATCTGCCCATCCCACAGTTGCGAAACCTCCAATTGCGTCGGCTCAAGGCCGTGACGCAACGGTGCTACGATCATGTTCCCTTGTTTCGCCAGCGCATGGACGAGCGCAAGGTCAAGCCCTCGGACATCAAACACCTCGAGGACATCGTCAAGCTGCCCTACACCGAGAAAACCGACCTGCGCGACACTTATCCCTTTGGGCTGTTCGCCAGTCCCATGGACGAGGTCGTGCGCCTGCATGCCTCCAGCGGCACCACCGGAAAGCCGATCGTGGTGGCCTACACGCCGGGCGATGTCCAAACCTGGGCGGGCGTCATGGTGCGCAGCTTTGCGGCCTGTGGCCTGCATCGCGGAGATGTGATCCAAAATTCGTACGGCTACGGATTGTTCACGGGTGGTTTGGGCGCGCACTACGGCGCGGAAGCCCTCGGGGCGACCGTTATCCCGGTCTCCGGCGGGAACACACATCGCCAGATCATGGTGCTCAAGGATTTCAAGGTCACCGCGATCTGCTGCACCCCGAGCTATTTTCTGCATCTCATCGACCAGTGCATCGAACTGAAGGTCAACATCCGCGAGCTCCCGTTGCGCGTGGGCGTTTTCGGCGCCGAGCCATGGACCGAGCAGATGCGCGAGCGCATCAAGAAAGACAGCGGCATCACGCCGTTCGATATTTACGGGCTATCGGAAATCATCGGTCCGGGCGTGGCCATCGAGTGCCCGCACCATGACGGCCTGCACATGTTCGAGGATCATTTCTACCCGGAGATCATCAACATCAAGACCGGCAAACCGTGCAAGGACGGCGAGGAAGGCGAATTGGTCATCACCACGCTGAGCAAAGAGGCGATGCCCATGATCCGCTACCGCACGCATGACATCAGCCGCCTGCACGCGACCGCCTGTCCCTGCGGCCGGACCATCCGGCGCATTGAACGCATTGCGCGCCGCAGCGACGACATGTTGATCATCCGCGGTGTGAACATGTTCCCCTCCCAGATCGAGACCGCGCTGCTGGTGGTGGAAGGCACGCTGCCGCATTACCAGATCATTCTCACCCGCGACAAGGGGCTCGACAATGTGGAGGTGCAGGTTGAGGTCACCCCGGAATTGTTCAGCGACCGCATCAGCGAGATGGAAGGTTTGCAGCGCCGCCTGAGCAGTGAAATCGAGCATACCATCGGACTGCGCGTGGCCCTGCGCCTGGTGGCCCCGGGCACCATTCCCCGCAGCGAAGGCAAGGCCAAACGCGTGATCGACCGCCGCAACGAAAAAGCCGTATGAAAATCAAACAACTCTCCCTGTTCCTGGAAAACAAGCCCGGCAGCATGTCCGTTCCCTGCCGCGTGCTTTCGAAGGCCGGCATCAATCTCATCACCCTGACGCTCGCGGATACCCAGCAGTTCGGGATTCTGCGCATTATTGTTCAGGAGTGGGAGAAGGCCCAGGCCGTTCTCGAAAAAGCCGGCTGCGTTGCCAAAATCACCGAGGTGCTCGCCATCGAGGTGCCGGATCGCCCTGGCGGTTTGGTTGAAATTCTCGATGCCGTGGAGAAGACGGGCATCAACGTGGAATACATGTATGCCTTCACCCTCAAGAAAGAGGACAAGGGGGTGCTCGTGTTCCGCTTCGACGATCCCGACAAGGCGATCAAAACGCTCAAGGCGAAAAAGATCAACATTGTCGATGAGGTGGAATTGTTCAAGCGCCTGAAGGGTTGAGAGCGGGCGAGTCAGCCGCAAGATTTGGTTTGGTGGCGCGCGCCAGCTTCACAAGTTGGCGCGCTGCGCAGTTGGAAGAAGTGACGTTTTGCAGACCTTTTTATTCGGAGAGGTAAGGGGAATTATTATGACCACTGGAAAACATCCGTTCAAAGTGCTGGCGGCCGCTCTCGTGTTCCTCCTGGGACTGTCTGCCGCAGTGCAGGCCCAGCGTGAGACCATTTCGCTGGATGGCACCTGGCGCATTGTGGACAGCAAAACCGCCACGGAGATTCCCACCGCTTTTGCCCACACTGTGCCCGTGCCCGGCCTGGCCAACCTCGCGCGGCCGGCCTTTCCGAACGTGGACGCGTTCTACAGCCGCGAACAACTCGCCAATCGCATCCGTTCCAAGCTCTCCCCCGCCGAGTGGCTCACGAATTACTGGGCGGGCAAGGTCGATCAGGACCGCAATTATTTCTGGTATCAAAAAACATTCCGCGCCCCGGCGAACCGACCCGTCGCCCTGCTCAAGATTAGCAAGGCCCAGTTCGGCACGGCGGTCTGGCTGAACGGCCACAAGCTCGGAGAATACAACGGCTGCTTCACGGCGAGTTATTTTCACATCGAGAACGCCATCGACTGGAGCCACGAGAACACCCTTGTCGTGCGCATTGGCGCGCATCCCGCCGTTTTGCCCGATAATTATCCGACCGGTTCGGACTTTGAAAAAATCAAGTGGACGCCGGGCATCTACGACAGCGTCTCCCTGATCTTCTGCGACAATCCGCTCATACAATCCGTGCAGGTGGCACCGCGCATTGCGACCTCCGAAATCGTGGTGCAGACCGTGGTGGAAAATCGAGGCGCGGATGGCTGGTTCAATTTAAAGCAACAGATCAAAACCTATAAGGGCGGGAAGACAGTGGCCGCGGCTGATATGGAAAAAGCCTTTCTCAAGTCAGGGGAAATCCGCACCAATTCCCAGACCATCAAAATTCCTGGGGCGCGGCTCTGGTCGCCCGAGGATCCGTTCCTCTACACGGCGGCCACTTCGACGGGCGGCGACACACTGACCACGCGGTTTGGGATGCGCGAGTTTTGTTTTGACGGCCCTACGCGCCGGGCGTATCTCAATGGCAAGGTCTATTACCTGCGGGGATCGAACATCACGCTGCACCGGTTTTTCGAGGACCCTCTTTGCAAGGATTTGCCGTGGAATGAAAAATGGGTGCGCAAGCTCCTGGGCGAACTGCCGAAGAAAATGCACTGGAATTATTTCCGGTTCTGCATCGGCCCCGTGCCGGATCGCTGGCTGGAGATTTGCGACGAGGAAGGTTTACTGATCCAGAATGAGTTCTTCGTCTGGACGGGCGGGCCAGGCTGGTATCAGGGTTACACGCGCACCTACGATTCCGATGAAATGATCCGCCAGTATAAGGACTGGATGCGCGACAACTGGAACCACCCAAGCGTGGCAGTGTGGGACGCGAACAACGAAACGAAGGACGATTCGTTCGCCACGAAAATCATCCCTGCGGTGCGTCCACTCGACCTCTCGAACCGGCCGTGGGAAAACAGCTACAACACCCCGGCAGGGGCGATTGATCCGGTGGAGGACCATCCGTATCTCATGTTCAGCGGTTACATGGGCAAGCTCACGTTTGGCATGACCAACCTCGAGACCATGGACGGCAAGCCGCGTCCGGGCAGTCTGCCCTCGGACAAGCACGCCCCGCTTATCAATGAATACGGCTGGCTGTGGCTCAACCGCGATGGCTCCCCCACGCGCCTGACCGAGAACGTTTACGCCCAGATCATGGGAACCAATGTCACCGCCCGCGAACGGCTGGACATGTATGCCTATCTGCTCAGCGGAAAAACCGAGTTCTGGCGCGCTCATCGTGCCTACGCGGGGATCATGCATTTTGTCTATCTGACATGCAGCTACCCGGGTGTCTATACCGCCGACCATTTCAGCGACGTTACCCGGCTCAAGCTCGATCCCGCGTTTGCGGATTACATGGGCGAGGCCTTCAAGCCGCTGGGGCTCTACATCAACTTTTTCCAGCCCACGCTACGGGCCGGCACATCGCGCACCTACGACGTGATGATGGTCAACGACGATAACCAGCCGCGGAAGGGAATTCTATCCCTGAGCCTGAAGAGTTCGGTGGGCGGCAGCCTGACCTACGTCGAAAAGCCATTTGAAATCGCGCCCTTGGGCAATGCCACCTTCTCCATTCCGTTGGAGGCTCCATCCAAAGCGGGCAAATACACACTCAAGGCCGAAGCGAAAATCACCGGCAAGGACGCTCCCAAACCGACGATCAGCCGCCGGTGGGTGACGATTGAGAATTAGAGAAGATAGAGGAGGGCCCATAGTTCCGAAGGGATTGGGCGGAACCGATAATCAAGGGCCGTGGGGTAGTCAGAAAGCGCTGTCTTTACTCTTCTTTTGAGCCATTTCGGACATGTGCTTTTTCTGTTCGATCTTCGCGCGACGCACCTTTTCCCGACACGCTCTGCAGCGGATGGCTGTGGCCTGAATCCTCCCGCCCCATTCCTCATAATAGAGACGCTGCAGCTCTGCGGTCCACACGCCCTCAATGCCGCAATCGCAGCAGATGAAATGGACGGTGCGTCCGATCCTCAGTTTCCAGGAAGCTGGCCACGGTAATCAGAGGGGGATTCGCCGGCCATTTTGCGGAAGACGCGGTTGAAATGTGTGAGGGATTGGAAGCCGACCTCGTAGGCAATTTCGCTGACCCGGAGGTTGGGATTGATGAGGAGGTTCTTGGCTTTTTCCACGCGCACGCGGGACAGGTAATCGGTAAAATGGAGGCCCGTGGTTTTCTTGAACATCTTGCAGAAATAGAAGGTGCTGGTGTTGACGGCCTGCGCCACGCGCGCCAGCGAGAGGTCCTCGGATTGATGCTCGTGAATGAATTGTTTGGCCCGCGTGATATTGGGCGGCTCGGCATGCTTCTCCTGCATCATCACCTGATTGCCGACGATCGAGAGGTGCTGAGCGAAGATGGCGACCAGGCGTGCGACGGATTCAAACTGTTCGCGGCCAAGGATTCGTGTGTGATAATAGGCCTCCTCGAGCTGGCCCAGATCGACCGTCAACCCCCACTCCACCAATTTACGCGAAATCCGGCTGAATTCGCTGGCGGTTGGACTTTTGAGAAGCACCTGGCCTGTCTGCAAATAACCCACCAGCTCATGACCGATCTTCACGGGCACGGCCGTTTCGCACAGGCCGGCAAAACAAACCACCGTGTGCGAGCCGTCGCCATTGGAGTCTGAGGTCTTGCGCTGGGATTGCAGACAAGAGGCGCAGGAGCGGGCCCCCTTGCTCATCAATGCGCAGAAAGGATTCTGCCGGGGTTTGCCCTGATGCACCAATTGCCAGATTTCGACGGGACGCAGGGACAACGGCAGACCTGTGGTTTCGCCAAAGGCCTTCTCATAGTCCTGATAAATCTGCGATTGTGACAGCTTGTCCACCAAGCTGATTTTGCCATCGTTGCACACAACATAGAGTATTCACAAACGACGGTTGCGCAAGTGGCGGGCTCAAAGTCGTTGCAGATGCAGGCCGCCGTCCACATGGATCACTTCCCCGGTGGTAAAGGGCAGGTCGTTCCGGGCAATGGCGGCCACCACGCGCGCCACATCCTCCGGCTGACCCCATCGGCGCAGCGGGACGGTGCCGCCCGCGATGACCGCATCATATTGTGGATGAACGGCCTTCGTCATGTCGGTATCGATGATCCCGGGCCGGATTTCATAGACCAGCACCCCCCGCTCCGCCAGGCGCGCCGCGTAGAGTGGCGTGAGCATGGAGAGCGCGGCCTTGGCCATGCAATAGTCTCCCCGGTTCGTGGAAACCATGGTGGCACTCACTGAGGAAATGGTGACGATTCTGGGCCGGGGCATGCCCTCGTAACGTCCCACGTCGTCGAGTTCGAGCATCCAGCGGGCGGCAATTTGTGTTAAGAAATAGGGCCCCCGGACATTGGTATTCATGACGCGGTCGAAGCTTTCTTCCGTGGCGTCCAGCAAATCGGCGCGAACCTGAGGGGCCACACCCGCGTTATTGACCAGGAGATCCAGCCGACCGGGAACGCTCCGGGCGCTTTCAATGAGGCGCTTGCGGTCCGCGTCCTTTGAAATATCCGCCTGAACCACGGGCGCCTGAATGCTTTTGCCCTGTGATTTGGCGGTGCGAACACATTCGCGCGCGGTCTCTTCGGCGGCGTCACGGTTGCTGGCGTAGTTAACGATCACGTCAAAGCCCAGTCCGGCCAGCCCGATGGCGATGGCCCGGCCAATGCCACGGGAACTGCCGGTAATCAATGCTGCGGGATTCATGGTTTGGTGCTCCATGATTCGAGGCGGACCTCCTGAAGACAAGGATATTTGCACAAAAAAAGACCGGAGCTTTTTATGGCCCCGGCCTTGAATGATTCCCCGCCCATGAGAACGGGATTAACGATCCGCCTACCAGGTGTACATCATCTCGGCGCGCACGAACAAATCCGGCTCGCTGTTCACGTAATAATCCCCGGGAAACAGAATCTCACCCAGGAGATAGCCACTGAGATGCTGGTTGTATTTATACTTCAAGCAGGACGTCAGCATGTGACCGCGGGTATCGCCGCTCTTGGTGAACAAGGTGGGCTTGGTCGCATAAAAGGTGTTCTGATCGGCCAGCAGGTAATAATAATCCAAACGGAAATCGGCCTTCTTAAAGGGGCTGATGCTCCAGCCCGGCCCCATGCGGTGGTAGTTGGAAAGGTCACCGGGACGGCCGTCCTCGGCCTTGGAGTAAAAGATGCCGGCTTCGGTCCAACGCGGATACCGACCCCAGAGGGTGTCGAATTGCTCATAATCCTTGGTGTTCGCATCGTCGCCGCTCAAGTATTCGTAAGTCATGCGAAAGCGGTTGTTGAGCTTGTCATTGACGGCATACATCAGGCGGCTGTTCACGCCAAAGGCGTTAACGGTGCGCGAATTGCGGTTGCCCATCTGAACCGCGCCCTCGGCATTATAGCTCCAGTGCTTGTCCAGATTGCCGGCAATACGCCCACCTGGGGTGTAGAGGTCGGCATTGATGCCGTCGGCTGAAATTTTCTGACCGTGCTTATACATGAAGAAGCCGTCCACCTCCATTTTCTTGATCGAATTATTGGAGACATACAGAATGGCGCCGCGTTCGTTTTGCTCAATCTGGAGTTTATCCTGGCCGTTCATTACGGGAAGGACTTCGTCGTTTTCGGCAAGCTGACTGATGATGGCGGCGTCGAATTTGGTTTGGATTTCCTCGATGTTGTAGATGACGCGGGCGGCGTCAAAATAGGCCGTGCGCGAGCCATCGACCGGGGTGCCATCCGCCACGAGCCACGGAGAGGTGGGATCCCCCATGGCGATATCCTGCCGACCCACAATGATCGACATGGGCAGGTCGAAGGAGTTGGTGTAGGTCATGTTCAACTGATCGATCACACCCTCTGTCCAGTCCCAGCCGTTACCGTTCATGTGGTTGGGCCCGGAAGCGTTGCGACCATTGAAATATTCACGCGGCTCGGCTGCCAGGCGGATATTGAAGTCCAGATTGGTGACAGCGGTGATTGTGGCGCCAAAGCGGGCGCGAAAACGCATGTAGCTCAATTCGTGGTTTTTAGCCTCGGAGTTGAGTGTCGTTGCATTCAAAACATACTCCTCACGCAGGCGCAAATCCCCGTTGAGCTTGAGCCAGGAGGTGGGTTTCTTGGCGCTTTGGAGCCAATTCCCAGCCCAGATGGGGGCGGCATTGGTCGATGGAGCCACCTTGACGGATGCGGCATTGGTGGACGCGCCCGAAGCGACCGGAGCGTTGGTCACGCCCGGCCTGGCTTCCTGCGCGGAGACGGCCATAGCGGATAAAACCGCGGCAAGGCCCAGATAACGGCAATTCAGTAACATACTAAGTGACATTCGTATTGGACAATACCCGACTCTTGGCTCTTAAACCCGGTCAGGTTGGCAAGACACTATTTCAATTTGGTTGGTCGTTTCAATTTAATTCCTCTAATCCTGTGCATTCTGAGCGCGCGAATTTACTTTTCCAGCGCGCGGCCCCCGCCTAAACTTTGCGCCCAGAATGAATAAGGTCTGGAAAATTGCGGCCCTGGCCGGAGACGGCATCGGGCCAGAAGTGATGCGCGAAGCCATCAAAACACTCCGCGCGGTCGAAAAGAAATTCTCCCTGCACTTCGAATTGACGGAAGCCCCGGTGGGCTGGGCCGGTATCGATGCTGCAGGCAAGGCCCTGCCGGATGCCACGCTGGCGCTCTGCCGCCAGTCGGACGCCATCCTGTTCGGCTCGGTCGGTCTGCCGGATCGCGATCCCTCCATTCCCAAGGAGGAACGCCCCGAGCGCGCCGCGCTGCTACGCCTGCGCAAGGAATTCAGCCTTTTTGCCAATCTCCGTCCCGTGCGCCTGCCCCTGGCCCTGGCCGGTTCCTGCCCGCTGCGCCCGGAGCGTCAGGGCAAGGGCATCGACATCCTCGTGGTGCGCGAATTAACCGGCGGCCTCTATTTCGGCCAGCCCAAGAAAACCGAGGAGGTCATCGACCTGCCTGAGAAGGACGGGCCCAAGCGCCATTATTCCCGCGCCATCGATTCCATGGTTTACACCACCATCGAGATTGAGCGCATCGCGCACACGGCCTTCCAGGCCGCCCGGCTGCGGCGCAAGCTCCTCGCGAGCGTCGATAAAGCCAACGTTCTCGAAAACGGAATTCTCTGGCGCGAAACCGTTACCCGCATCGGTAAACAGTATCCCGATGTCGCTCTCGAACACATCTTTGTCGATAACGCAGCCATGCAGCTCGTGTTGAATCCTTCAAGGTTCGATGTGTTGCTTTGCGAAAACATGTTCGGCGATATTCTCAGTGACGAAGCTGCGGCACTGGCCGGTTCCCTGGGCATGCTGCCCAGCGCGAGCCTCGGCAATACCACGGCCGAATGGACCTTCGGCCTCTACGAACCCGCCGGTGGCACCGCACCGGACATCGCCGGCAAGGACCTGGCCAATCCGATCGCGCAAATCGGTTCCGTGGCTCTCCTGCTCCGTTACAGCCTGGGGCTGAATGAAGCGGCGGATGCCATCGACAAGGCGATCACCACGGTCATCGATGCCGGTCTTCGCACGGGCGATATTTTCCAAAAAGAAACCGCGGGAACCACCAAGGTGGGAACCCTCGCCATGGGCGACGCCATTGCCAAGGCGATTTGATGGTGAACCAGACGTGATCCAGTACGTTTCCGAAGTCGCGACTAGGTTGCGCGTTTGAAGAAGTTGCCCGGAGTTGCCGCGTCGCGCGGTGCTCCGGGATTTTTTTTGGGTTGGGAGGAGCTTGGAAAATCGAGGGTGCAGCCTCTTATTCCAACAGCAGCTCCATATGGACCACGCTGAGCCATTTGTTGAACTTGAAGCCGACTTGAGAGAGGTGGCCGACTTGCTTGAAACCCCATCTGGTGTGCAGCCCGATGCTGGCGGCCTGGTCGGCGTCGATGCCCGCGATGATGACGTGATGTCCGAGCGCACGAGCGCGGGTGATCAAATCGCCCAACAAAGCCGAGCCGATTCCGCGCCGGTGATGATTGGGATGGACGTAGATCGAGTTTTCCACGGTGTTCCTGTAGGCGGAACGGGGGTGATAGGGCGAGAGAGATCCCCAGCCCACTACCGCGCTTCCAAATTGCGCCACGATCACCGGATGCCGTGCGCCGTGGTGCGCAAACCATTGCTGCCGTCCGCTCAGGAGTTCGGGTTCCTCCTGATAGGTGCAGGCGGAATGGATGACGTAATGATTGTAGATTTCGTTAATCGCGGCCAGATCGCCCTCGCTGGCAGGACGTATCGCAACCGTTTGTTTTTCTGAAGCGTCGGTTATTTTCATTTCGCTATTTTGTCGGAGCTTACCATTCACTTCATTCAGGGCATTCTGATTCAGCAGCGGGATGCTTATCATTTGTTCATTACCGGGTGCTAGTCGTCGGCCACTGGCATGTGGTGATGGATACGGCAGGCAATGTCAGGGAGACGCATTGGCCATGCCAGTCCAAACCGACCTGGGTGTCTTCGGTGTTGCTGTTAAGAAGTTGAACCACGATTTGGTGATTCTGATCTTGAAAAGCGAGACATCGAACATCCCTGACATTCCCGGTGGCGCCGATGCGGATCGATCTGGGACGGATAAACTTGCTGAAATGTCCTAAATAGTAATAAAGGCCGGTATAAGTCACCTGTTGGGTCTTACGGTCGATGATGACCACCGGATGCTGGACGTTCGGATCGGGATTGCCGTGAACGGGCGATACGAGCCATGGCCCGCCGTTCTGATCGAGAATCATGTTCCAATAAATCCAGGCGGACGCGCCTGCTTCGAGATCAGAGAAAATCTGGTTGGCCCAAAACTCGCCGTCCTCGAAGTCGTACCGTGGCAGTTTCATGGATTTCGGGGTGCCGGCCTGGTAGGCGTGGCATAACTCTGTCATCCACAACGGCAGATCGGGATAACGTTCCCGCAGCGAGGCAATCAGGTTGAAGTGCTGCAAATCGTACCCGTGATAGGGCAGAACCGAGATGTACTTCCGGGCCTCGGGATCGTCCAACACCACCGGATATTTCCGGGAGGCATCGTCGCGGCTGCTAGCCTCGCTGAGTTGGAGTTTCGTTTGAATGCCCTCTTTTCGCAGCAGAGGGCCGACGTGGTTTTTGATCAGGTCGCGAATCTTCGGATACGGGATCTTGGTGTAAATGCCCGGTTCATTGAAAAGGCTGAGGTAGTCGATGAATATGCCTTGTTTTTGGTACTCCTGCAGGTAGCGCAGATAATAAAGGGCCAGGGCGTCGAAATATTGAGGGTTGACGTCCTGGTTTTTATTGACGTCGAACAGCATCCAGTCCGGCGGATAATCCATCGGCGCCTGGAGCACGAACCTGCCATGTTTCCGGGCGCGCTTGATGTAATTGACGAGGCCGTTGGTGCCGAGATCGCGAGCAATGGAAAATTTCTTCATCTCCACATCGCCCGGAACGTCGTCGTAACTGTACCACGGACCGGCGGACATGAAGTCAGTGCCGGCGACCACGGTTTTCATGGCCGAGAAGCCGACGCCGTTGACGGGATCAAACAAAGCTCGCAAAACCTTTTCCTGCCCGTCCTCCGGCAGGCTGTTTATGCAAACCATTCCCGCTTCGAGGAACGAGGCTCCAAACCCCGCGACAGTCTGGTGGTGGACTGTTTCAGTTATCTGGAACTGGCTTTTTGTTCCAGACGAGGTCAGAAAGCGGGTGGTAGGCTTCGGGGCAAAACGATCGCCTGCTTTGGACGAAGTCACCACCTTGACCTCCTGGGCGAAAGCCAATGGTGTGCCTCTCACCGTCAGAGCGAAAACAATAACCGCAATGAGATGCAAACACCACCGGCGACTTGCTGATGTTGCATCGGTGGTTAACGCCTGTCTGATCATGGTTTTTGTCATATTCTTCATATAGCTGTCGGGCCTCACCATGGACATTTGGCACTGTTCTTGAGCCGGCTTGCAAGTGACATGGTCCGTCTGCGCCTGTGCCATGTCCGGGCACTGACCCAATCCACCTCGGGATCACGATTGTCTTGTGCCGCAGCGGTCGGCCCGGGATCGCCTTCTGTTTATCCCCCCTGACACATTTCGCCAACTCTTATTATGACCATCCCGGATTCCTGGGCTGATCCACCCAGAGACGAAGGATCTTAGGATGGTCTCATTCCTTCCATCCGGCCTCGCAGTCTCCCGGTCTCCCGCCAAGCGGCCACAAGGAGTTCGCGATCCATGCCTGTTTATTTTATCATATATATTGACAGAACTGGCGCGCCTTCAATATTATCAAGCCTACGCATCGCAGCAATGCAGGAGACATTTATGCAAAAGCATTTTGGCGTTTTGATTCATCGTGTTTGCACATCCCTGACGGCCCTCTGTTTGCTTTGGGGTGGAACCAAAGTGGATTCGGCTTCCACCCCGGGCGCCGCCCAATTGAAGGTGAGTTGCAAGGTCACCTGGACTAGCATCACCGGCTGGAGCAAGGACTTTCGTGATTCAGAGGATAAACCTTACAACATGTCAATTGCTGCCGATGAGCAGGTGAGCCTCTCAGGCGATTTGACGTTCGAGCAAGTCGATGGCTCATGGGAAATCGTGGATGAAAAGTCGCAAACGAGCGCGTCGGGTGCGGGAAAGTATTCCATTACCGGAAAAAATCCGATCAGCAAGAGTGTTACGTCTGTCTTGAGCGATCCGGGGTCCACCAATGGGCATGTCAGTATCCGAACATTGGATTTTGAGGGAGGAATCGCCGTCATTCGCTTTGGCAAACCGTCCACAACGACAGAGCCGGAATGCTTCGAATGTGGTTTCATCGCCATCGCAGCCATTGGGGATTGTATGGCCTCCATCAACACCAACCAGAACAGTTTTGCCCCGGAGGAAATCCATGTGGAATTCACGCCCGGTAACAAGGCGTTCAGCGCCACGGGCTCGACGAACTGGTCGCAGTCAGGAACCTGCGGGTCGGACTCGATCCAGGCCACCTGCACCCTTACTTATACACCGGGCGAGTGGGAGGCCGTGATCATTCCCCCATCGGACTTCGACACATGGCTGGCAGCCGGGAATAAGGATCGCTACAAGCCGGGAAACAGCATTGGCGTGAATGTTCAGCTTCGCCACAAAGGGGAAAAAGAACCCGCCGCAGACATGACCGGAACTTTTTATGTCACACTGGAGGATGTTTCTCAACAGCCTGGGTATTGTGTCAACGCACCCACCAAGGACGAGGCCAGCGATGATCCTGATTTGAAATTGAAGGAAGGCGACAATTTATTGCTGGACGACGATGCCACAGGCCAGACGGAGGAAGATACCAACGAGCAATCTGTGACCATTGAAAGCTACGACTTTGGAGCGTACGGCCGATTGAGGGTGGAGGTGGTGGTCAATGATGGCACCACTGTTAAAGCACATTTGGAAGGCGATCCCGGCAAGGACTACCTGGATCTGCCCAAGGACGATAATCACAATCACATCGCCGACGCCTGGGAACAGGAGAAGGGCGTTGAGGAACTCCCCGCCAAATGGGATGAGGCGGATCAACCGTCCGGCCAATATACCCTGGGCGATGGCATATCGTTATACGAGAAATATCGCGGATTCGTCGTCAAAGGCTATCACCAGCGTTTGGAGCCTCACAAAAAGCATGTGTTTGTTTATGACCCGACCGGATGGGCGCTCAAGACGACCACCGAACCGGGTGGAGTGAGTTTCATCGACGCCCTGGATTGCGAGGTGATTTTTGTGGATGAAGAGAACTGGACGGGGCCGGGTGGATCCGGAGCTAAAAAACGGCTCGTCAATTTCAATTCGACCGACGATGTGCATACCACCGATCAGCACGCCTTGCACCTGCGTTTTCCGTTCACCGACAGCCCCCTGTACCCCGCCGACTACAACGACATGCTCAAGGCGAAATTCGGTACCAATAATACGGAGGCCGTCACCGCACTGGGATTGACGTTTCCCGATCAGACAGCCTCCAGTTGGGGTTCGCCTGCCGGCTGGATGGCCGTTGAAGTGTACGCAAATAACATCGACAAGTGGACCCGTGATGCCGCCCTTTTTCACACGTTCGGCCTGCCCGAGTTCGCACACTACAGCGACCCAGCCACCAGCGCCGCAGAACGGACCCGGCTCGATGAACGCGCCAGGACACTTCGGGACGAGTACATAACGGCGAATTCGGATTCGTATGAAAAACGCAACTGGAGCATTTTTGCCGCGACGCTGACGCACGAAGTGGGACACGGTCTGGGCATCAAAGACCTGACCAGCCCCGGTTTTTTTGGCCCTTCCAACTGCGTGATGCGCTATTTCCAATGGGCCGGATCGCGAACGCCCAACGACCGCTTCGAACTTGCCTCGCGCAGTCCCTGGCCGGACATTTATTGCCGCAGTGCCGTGGGGACTGTCGATGGAATTTCCTGCTGGAATCAGATTCAGGTCACGGACCGTTCGGACGCTCCTCGGTCTCCGGCTGCTGCTGGTCTGCGCAGCCGTGAGAGAATTTATTTGCTCAGCGATCCCATCAGCTCCCATCTGGCAGGAACATTGGTCGATGCGGCCCCCGCCTTGACGCTAACTTCTGAGTTGCTCTGGGATGCGCCCCTGGCCGGTGATCCGCTGCGGATTGAAGTCAGCCTCGCCTGTCGCGCCTATCAGCAGGCCCTGCTCCAGGCCGCGCGGACTGGAACCAATGTGCCCGCCACGCTCCTGTATCCGACCATCTCAACCAATTGGCATGAGAATCTCGACTTTGTGCTCTTTCGCTACGAGGACGATTCCCGATGGGTGGAAGTTTTATCGTCGAGTAGTTCATCGAACAATTACCTGCGGCCATTGGCCGTCTCGCCTGATTCCTTTGGCATGAAACCTTTGGCTCGAAGCCGGGAATGGTTGCTGCCACCTGAAGCCATTCAATTGACACCGGGCGAATATTTCCTGTCTGTCCTCTGGGACGGTGACGGCATGGTGGAAGAGGAAGCCCTCCCTGATTTCGGTTACATGTCCGCCCAGGATATTCGTTTTAAAGTCAACGCTGCCACCAACGACGTTCAAAGAGCCATTCACAAACACCGGCTGGCTTTTCAGGCCTATGCGGCGGGAGATTACCTTGCGGCATGGCAGCATTCCCAGGCGGCGCTGGAAGTGGCGGACGCGCGCTCACTATTGCTGGCTGAAGGCACGCACATGATGTCGGCGAATGCGGCGCTCAAGTTGGGCAATTACCGCGGAGCTCTTTCCACATTGCAGGATACCGATCAAGGAGATCGCAATGAACTGGGGCGCTTCGCATCGGGTCTGCGCAAGGTCCTGGCACCGGTAATCAGTTTGAATCCCGCCAGCGCCCGCACTTTTGCTCCACGCGTGACGATCGTGGCATTGCCCGGGCAAAAATATGAGGTTCAATACTCGGAAAATTTGATTACTTGGACAACGCTTGACCAACGTCTGTCCGAAACAAACCGGTACGAGATCGCCGATTCAGGAAATACCGCGCGCTCCCCTCGCTTCTATCGCGCGGTGTGGCTGCCCTAGGCGTTCGGCCTGGATCAAGTCTCGTTGTCACGCGCGGCTGCCTACTGCGCAGGATCAGCCGCGCGTGGAATCGCTAGTGTTCATTTGCCAAACGCGTCGATGAATTTGATCATGCCGCGAACGTCGTGGTAGTTGGCCTTCCAATTATGAGCCAGCGCGGAATTTTTGGGTTTCCCGTCCTCAGCCACGGTATCGTACCAGACACCGGTTTTGGGATCGACCTGGTATTGGAAGATGAAATCCACCTCCTGCTTCAAGGCCTTGGAATAGGCGCGGTTTGAATCGTACTTCAGGGCGTCGGTGAGCGCGGCGAGCATTTCGGCCTGCACCCACCAGATTTTGTCGCGATCCGTGGCCGGTTTGTCATCGGCGCCACGGGAGTAAAGCCCGCCGCGTTTGTTGTCAAAGCCGTACTTGAGCGCGTGGTTCAAATGGGCGTTGAAATGCTCCCACGAAAACTCCTCGCGCATCACCTGCTGGGCGCGAATCATCAGCCATGCGAATTCGACGTTATGCCCGTAGGATAGACCGGCGCTACGGCCACCCGTGGCAGGCTTCCAGTCCTGTTGCTTGTGGAAACAGGATTTGCCGGGATCCAACGGGTAGAAGTATGTGGTGTTGATATGCAGGGCTTCCTTCAAGGATGCGCCCACATTATCATCCCCTGTGGTCTGGTAAAGTTCAGCCAGGGCCTCCATCAGGTGCAGATGCGTATTGGCGCTCTTGAGGCCGCCCACCTCGACCTGGACTCCCGGATCATCCGTCAGGATCGGTTTCCAATCCCGTTCGAAATGCTCGATCCATCCACCATTTTTCGCATCATGCGCCCTTTTTTGGATGACTTCATACAGGTCCATTGCCTGGCGCAGGGGCGTGTATTGGCCGCTGGCGCGGTGATATTCGACCAGCGCATAAAGCACGAACGACTCGCCGTAGAGAATCTTGCGCTCATTGGTGGGTGTTCCGCGAAGATCGGTCTCCCAAAAATAGCCGCCATTCTTCTTATCGAGGAAATGCTTGATGAGAAAATCGTACCCGGATTGCGCCGCCTCCAGGTAATCGCGCTTCGGGTCCCGGTAACCCTTGTTCCAGGCATGAGAAAAGCCCCAGATCATCCGGGCCTGTGAAACCAACTGCTTCACGGAGGCGGGTGGAGCCGTCTTGTCCGCGTTGTCGGAGAGCAGATAACCACCGTTGGTCTTATCCAGCGCGGTATCGTACCAGTAGGGCAACACCTGCTCCTCCAACTGTTTCTTGAATTTGCTGGCCGCGATGGCCCGCGCGTCCGCCTGCGCGGCCACGGACCAAACTGCGATGATGAGCGTCAAAATCCATCGGATGGAGTTCATCCCGGATGAATACATCTTCAGAGAGGGACCAGCAAGGCGCAATTGGCCGGGCAAACACAGACGCAAGGCTTCAGTCCGGTTTATAGGCTTCGAATCCGCCCAGAATATGGCTGATGGCCGCATGGCCCAGGTTCAGGCCAAAAATCCCTGTCAGCGTGGGCATGCTGCCCAATGTTTGGCGACGCCGTCCGCGCTCCAGGAAATCCGGCGGGGCATCACCAGGTGGAATTTCGTGGGCGCTGCGCCGCACCGGTTCCACCGAATAGACGCAGGTGAATTCCACGGAGGCCCCACGACGCCGGAGCCATTTGCGCACCATGCGGGCCAGCGGACAACCCGCCGCGCCAGAGAGCGGTCCTGTGCGGATGGCCTGGGGATCGGTGCGCCGCGCCGCGCCCATGCTCGAAACCACCGGCAGACCGCGCGCCTGCACCGCCTCCAGAAGGGCGACCTTCGGCGACAGCGCATCAATGGCATCCACGACAAGATCCAAGGGTCTGGCGAGGGCCAGATCCATGGTTTCGGTATGAACAAAGCACGAGAGGCACTCGACCTGGCAGGCGGGGTTGATATCCCGAACGCGCGTGCCCGCCAATTCCGCCTTGGGCTTTCCGATGGTTGATTCCAGCGCGTAAAGCTGGCGGTTGATGTTGCTGATGTTGACCACATCGTAGTCCACCAACCGCAAATGACCCACGCCCGCGCGGGCCAGGGCCTCGACCGCGTAACTGCCCACCGCGCCCAGGCCAATCACCGCCACGCGCGCCTGACTCAATTTTTCCAGCGCCTCGCCACCCAGCAGGCGCTCCATTCGTTGAAAGCGTTCCTGACTCATGCGGCGGTTTTGTTATGCAAAGATGGCATGATCGGTTTAAAAAAACGGCGGCTGTTCTCGAACACGCGGGCGGCCAGACGCTCCGGGGTTTCGCCCAGAAGTTCCGATACACCACGCAGAATCCCGGCGAGATTGGCGGGCTCATTGAGTTGCGGACGGCGGACACCAACCAACGCGGGCACTCGGAAAGGATCCGGCGGGATCATGTCCGGGGCATCGGTTTCCAGCAGAAGGCGATCCGGGGGAATGTGTGGCAGGACGGCGCGCTTTTGCGCCTTGCGCGCGAGGAGAACATCTCCGGCAAACGAAAAATAAGTGCCCATATCCGCGAGCGGTTTGATGCAATCGAGGGGTCCGCCAAAGGCGTGCAGCAACATTCCCGCAGACGGCGGCGGTGAGTCGCGCAACACACGCATCAGCCAGTCCCACGCCCTGAGACAGTGAATCATCACGGGACGATTCAAGCGGACGGCCAGCGCCAGTTGTTCGCGAAACACCCATTCCTGCGCCGCTTCGTCGCGGGGCTCAATCCAGCGGTCCAACCCAATTTCCCCCACGCCCGACGGTTCCGCGATGAGCGCGGCCTCGAGGGTTTGGAGCCACCCGGATGAACGCGCCGCCACATGCCAGGGATGCAACCCGTAGCAGGGAATCACAGTGGGATGCGGTGCGGCCAACGGGTTCAATGGAGCCCATTGGGCCAGCCTGGCCACCATTGGCCAGTCCGTTTCCTGTGTGCCGTTGCAAACGATGTGACGCACACCGGCAAGCACGGCGCGGCCCAGTGCCGCCTCCAAATGCGGCGCAAGCTCCGGGTCCTGCAAATGCGCGTGACTATCCCACAATTGCATAAATCAATGTTTGCGAGATTGGGTTGACGCGCAACGGAGATTTAAGAGTTCGACCG
This sequence comes from Verrucomicrobiia bacterium, assembly GCA_963664225.1. GTDB lineage: Bacteria > Verrucomicrobiota > Verrucomicrobiia > Limisphaerales > UBA1319. The sequence continues at coordinate 2,231,822 of OY760937.1, read as the reverse complement.
GGCGAACACGGCGCTCAGACGTTGACCCGTTTGTTGAAGCCATTGGGCGCGCTGGTCCGGCGTGCTCAAAATCACGGGGGCGAAAATCAGGCGTTCGCAGGGCACCCCGCAGAGGCCGAACACCACTTTCTTCCAGAATACCTCCAACGGGTCGCCATACATTGCCACCTCGTTCTCCTGGGCATTATTCGCGGTGGTGATCACGAGAGCCGTGCGCGCCTTGAGCATTCCGACAGAGCGCCCCGCCTCGAACCGGTAGGCCTGGCCCGGCCTCAGCACGCGATCCACCCAGCCCTTGAGAATCGCGGGAGGCTGGCACCACCAGTTGGGGTGAATGATCACAACACCATCTGCGGCAACGATTTCAGCGCTGTGACGCTCGATCTCAGCAGGCGCAGGCGCGCCCCTGGGAATTTCCGCGGTGCGCATGATCGGATCGAAATTTTCGGCGTAGAGATCGTGAAAAATCACTTCGTGGCCGATTGCGGAAAGCGTTTCGGTTGCCTTCGTGGCGATGGCGTGGTTAAAACTGCCCGGTGTGGGGTGACCCAGTATGATGGAAATTTTCATCACTAATGTGGCGTATTATGAGGTGAGGCCGCGGCGGCTGTAAAGCGAGCTTTTGCGGCGACGTAAATGCCAGAATGCGAACGGTTTAGTTTATTGACCGAGGCGCAGTATCACCGGACCCAAAAGGCCCGATGGAATCAGGGGGCTGTCCTTGCCGGGACCGTTGATGGTCCAGGTCTTGCGCGCCTTTTCGTCGAGGCCCGCGTCATAGGCCAGGCGGTTGAACCATGGGTTGACCACAGCAACGTTCAACCGGTTGACTCCCGGGTTGACCAAACGGGTGACGTTGACCCGAAAGGGGGGTGTCCAGAGGTTGCCCGCCGGTTTTCCATTGATTTCCACGCTGGCGAGGGCTTCCACGCGTCCCAGGTCGAGTTCCACCTGCGTTCCAGCCGCCAGAGGTGGCACAGTGAACTCGGTGGTGTAGGTGGCGGTTCCCGAGAATGCGCGGGCCTCGGGCGAAAGGTCGAGGTCGGTCCAGGAGATCAAGCGATCCAAGTTCACCGATTCGGGCGCGCCCCAACCGGCGGGAAAGGCGAGTTTCCAGGGACCCTCCACCGGGACGCTGCGGGGAGCCACGGCGACAGCTTGCCGGGTCAATGTCCTGCCGCTGGCGTGACCGGCGCGGAACACCACGAACACGGAGCCGGAGGCGGGCAGATCGAGCACGACCAGGCTGGCGCCTCCCTCGCGACGTTGCACATCCGCAGGGGTGGTCTCGCCTGTGATGGGGTTCCATAACTCGACTGCGCCGATGGCCCGGAACTGGAGCGATCCGCGAAAACCATCCGCTGTCGGGGCGGCCACAAAATACCAGTCCGCTCCATCGGTCTGGCGATGGGTCCAGACCACACCTTCGCCCTGAACATCAGGACGAATCTTGAGACTGGTTAGGACATCGGCCAACGAGGTGCCGGAAATGACTTTGCCCTTACCGACAACGCGGATAGCAGCATTGGCATTGGTTTTGGCCGTGGTCCTGCCCCACAGTGTTTCAACGGCACCCTGAAAACGTTGCTCCGCGCTTGCGCCGCCGCTCAGGGTTGCGAGACCTTGGGGACGTTCGCCGACGATCACCGCGCCGTTTTTCACGAGCGTCACCATTTTCTCAAGCGTCTCAGGCAGCATGCGCGGGCAATCGCGCAGCCAGAGCACGCGGTATTGCAGGCCTTCCGGGGTGACGATTTTACCGTTGCGCACCGAGAGCCGGTTCAGGAGGGCATCCGGGTTGCAATAGTCGTAACGGTAGCCTGCGGGAAAGGGCGCATTTTGCGGCGGTTTGTGATCCTGTTCGTCGCCGAGATACCAGAGCACGTCGGAAACCGGGCGGCCGCGTTCCAGCAGGTAACTGCAACGGGCCAGATACTCCGTGAATTCCGGCATGTGGCCCCACCAAGTCTGCCCGCGCAGGAAGGGCGTGCCAATGCCCGAGCCGAACGCGGTGCCCGGCGGCAGAAAGTCGGTTCGCGGATTGTGCGTGTAGGTGTGAAACACGAGATGCGTCACGCCTTCGGCCAGATGCATGTCCGCAATGTTTTTCAGCATGCCCGGGTGCTCCTTCCAGGTCAGATTAAACGACGTGAACGCCTCGGCAGCGACGCGCGGCTTGCCATACATCCGGGCGGCCGAGACGCAGGGTTTGACCGGCTTGAAATCAAAGCTGCCGACGAACGCATCCATCCTTGGCTGCCAGAATTCGCACATCGGCACATCGGCGTTTTTGTAGTATTCCAGGATGTCACCGGGAAAGACATCGCCCGAGGCCGTTTCGTAGGAGACCGCCAGACCGCGCTCGTGAGCGAGAGTGGCCATGCGGCCAAAGAAATTGGTCACGACCAGGTCGTTGACCGTTGAACGCCAGTCGCGCAGGTAGCGGCCCGTGGTTTCAGGATCGCCAATCACATAGCCTGCGAGGGCGGGAATCCAGGGCAGCAGCGGATAGCCGCGCAGCCGCAGGAACTGGCCATCCATGCCCGGGGTCCATGTTTGTGTCTCGCACTCCCAACTGTCGCAGAGCATGCCCTTCAAAAGGCCGTCACCCACCGGCCCGTTTTTGGCCGAGAGACGGCCGATGTATCCGGCAAAATGGGCGTCGGCGCCGAGCGGCGAAAGCTTGTCGCACTCCCAGCCCGTGGCTTCGGCCGGGGCGGGTCCGTTGCGCCGGCCGCTGTTCACATGGCCCCAGCGCAGGATTGTCCATTGGCCAGATGGTGTGACTGGCGCCTGCCAGTTGAGCTGGCCCTTCGCATCCATGCGATCCGTGAGATTGACGATGCGCGCGGGATCGATCCACGTCGTCTTGGCTTGCCGGGCTTCGGGCGCGCGATCCAGACCGCCCAACACCCACGCCGCCTCCGCCTCCCAGTTGTTCTTCCGCGCCGCCGTGAAAAGCTGGAGGCTGGAGAGGTTCATCGTGTGTTTGTGGTCGATGGTGATGCGGTAGGTTTTCGCGGGAATTTCCGAACAGGCCAGCGAGATGGGTTTATTGCCCTGCCAGTTGCTCTCGGGCATTTCGTGCTTCGCCACTTCGCGCAGGCCATCCGGCAGAACGGCCTGGACCGTGATGGTCACGCCGGGCACGTAGTTCCATTGATGGTTGAAGGATTGGACCGAGGGGAATTCCACCGTGCGAAGTGTGACCGGTTCCTCGAAAGTGGCTTCGACCCAGTCTGGTTCGCTCGCGGGTTGCAGAACGATCTGACCGTCGTTGCCGTTCTTTTCGCCGCTCAGGCATTTTGCCCACGGCAGGTTTTCGCGGTTGCTCTTAATCGACACGGGCGTCAGCGCCTTGCCCGAATCGCCGTCCGGTGTTGGAAAGGCCACCACGGCGACGTCGCGGTAATCGCGCCACTCCTCCTGGCTGGGCTGAGGCTGGGGCAACGACAGGGACAGATTGCTGCCACCGGATACGTCCGTGCGGCTCCACACCAGATGCCGCATCGCCTTGTCCGGCGTGATCCACGGTCCGCCGGCCATGGCCCAGCCCGGACAATTCTGCATGGTGAATCGCAATCCCAGCCGCTGGCTCTCGGTGGCCGCATGACGCACCGCGCCGTCCCAGGATTCGGTCAGGCACTGGATCTGGGGTTCGACGCCCGGCCAGGCTCCGCCGAACTGGCCGTGAAAGAATTGCACGCCCGAGATGCCCGCGCCCGAGATCGCCTCGAGGTCCGCCGTGATGCCCGGCTTGGCCACGTTGCCGCCGATGAAGTGGAACCAGGTTTCGGGATGGTAAACCTGCGCCGGTTTGCGAAATGCGGCGGTGTCGGACTTGCCGAAGGCCTGATGCTGCAGTGCGGCTTCCGGGACCGCCGGTGCCACGGCGCCCGGGACGTTCCCGACTGTTGCAAAGGCCATCCAAACGAGGGAGAGCCATAACGCCTGCCGCGATCTCATGATTCCTCTTAACCTGCGCGTGTTATTCATGGGTATTGCATACAGGAGCGATGGCGGCGTTCCAAGACTTGATATTGAAATTGGGTTGGGAAACTGTGAACGGGCGGGCGGACAACCGCAAACGCGATCAAGAAGAAATATTAACATGGATAGACAGGATGAACAGGATTGTTAACCACGGATATCACGGATGGCACGGATGAGGGAGAAAATGGATAATTGACAATGGACAATTGAGAATTTTAAAAAAAAACAAACATCCAATGGATGGGGAAAAGCCAGGGAAATCCGCAGATGGCGCAGAGAAATGCAGATAAGGACGTGCTGAAAAAGGAAGATGGAACCGCGAATGAGCGCGTTCTTATTTTTCAATCATAGGTCTTTTGCGGCAACTGCTACCGTCGTAATCTCGCTTCCATCCTTGTCGAGGAGCTGCCAGCGTACTTCGACCTCCCATTTTCGCAAGTTCGCCGCTTCTGGAGTCGTTTTGTACATTTCCATGAGCTTGTTTTTCGTCATGGCCGCGAGGGCGGCAGTATCAACATTAGTGCTCTTAAGATTGACAAGCTTGAAGACGTATGTGAAACGAAGCCCTGGTCCGGCCTTGGTCGCAACCATGACAGTTCCCTCGCCGTGTTTAATGGGCAATCCCACGTTCAGTTGCTTGGAGATCGCGATAAGGCGGCGCTCACGTGCAGCCGGGCTTCCGCCATGTTTTGCAGCCTCCATAAAACCCAAGCCAATGTAGTAGAGGGAATACAGGCCTGCCACGGCCAGAAATATTAGGACAATTCTTTTCATATACTCCAATTCAAACGAATCATGCTGAGACACCGCCGACTCGCGGCGTGAACCGCGATAGGGGAACGGAAAGTGGAAACGGCGGTTAGCTGCGTCGGCTGGTCAGACGTTTTTTTCATGGTGCTGCTCTCAAATACCTCAAGTGCTGATAGGCATCCGGGTCTGGGAATGCACCCCCAAAAATATCCAACCTCTGATCACCATCAATGAAATACCAGTGCATCGAATATGGCTTCCAACCGCCATCAATCTCCGCCAAAAAGTCGGTGAGCTGCAAATGCGGGCCATCCAATGACCATTTGCCAACCTGAGTATTCGTGTAGGTGACCGCAACAACCCGTTGCGTAAATTCACCGGAAGGCAGGAATGTCATGAACACGGTGGTCTTGCCGTAGTCTTCAGTAAACGACCATACTCCAACAACATCGTTTGCCGTGACGCTCTTGCTGGTGGGTGAGGGAGTGAACTGACAGCCAGTGAGCACCAAGAGGAGAACCGCGACAAAGGAACGGAAAGTCCCTACGGCAGTTGGTGATGGCGACTGTTTAGGCATCATCATGATCCTTGGACGCTAATTGTGTAACCAATAAATAACTAGAACACTGCCCAATCCCCAATAAAGCAATCCATCATTCCACCAATAGTACATTCCGCCAGCCTGATTGATGGCCATGAAAACGGAGAAGTTCGGTTTCGAAGCGATTATCTTTTCTGGAGGATAAATCAAATAATCCAGTCCCTCTTTTCTGAGTGCCGCATAGGTGCGCTCCTTAGCGCGCGTCAAAACATAACCCGTCGTCCAGTAGCGGGCAGTCGCATAGGTGAAAAGGTTCGTGCCGACCAGTATGAGAATCACCGCTACGATATATTTTGGCTTCATACGGCAAACGTTCAATGCCACCTAAATTAGAAAGGCCGGCCACCGCCGACTCGTGGCGTGAACCGCGACAGCGGAACGGACAGCGTTAAGGGCGACTGGTTCCGGAGACATTTTAGGCCACATGGTTTTCATTTCTCAATTTATGCCGACAGTGGCAGACGGCCAGCAGCGCTGGAACAAGGCTCACAACAAAGCAAACCCCAAAAACAAGCGGCACAAAAATAACTGCCGGTAAACGGTCATCATTAAAAAGGTCTGTCCAAAAATGGCGAGTGAACAGACGACTGCCGAAAATCATAAATGGCATTATGAGCGGGGCGCAAAATGATCCAATCACCGCCAGCAGATAGGAAGGCTGACGATGTACTGCAATAGTCCGCCGACAAAGTAACCGCGTAATTAAATACGCAATACCAGCCATTGCTGCTATCCATGCGAATGTGCCCATAACGTGTCTTGTGGCCTACCGCAGAAAGCCGAGCCATCGCCGGATAAAACCCTTCGTCTGCGAAGTGGAGCAGACAGCGCCCTCGGCGGCAGGTTCTGGCGACTTGGCAGGCGACATAAAGTGTCTTTCACTCATGCCTTCAAGGTAATGAAAGGAATAACGCATGCAATGAATACCGCACATACAAGAATTGTCAATGCCAGAAACATTGTGCCTGCAAAAAGAAAAGCGGCAGCCGGTGTCACCTCTCGACGCATCGTGAGAACCAGAGAATAGACCACCCACGGAAACGGACAGGCAAGAATCCAACCATTCGGACGAATCACCAAGACCGTAACTGCAGGCAACGACTCCCAATGGGTGTCGCCGAGGGAACGCAACGCGAGTCCCGACATAGCCCAGCAAGCAAAACAAACGACTGCAAATGCCATAGTCAAAAGCCACGGAAAGACTTTCATAAAGTGTGATGCGGGATACCGTAGAAAGCTGAGTCCTGCCGACTCGCGGCGTGGACTGCAATGGCGGAACCGACAGCGCCAACGGCGGTTGGCTGCGGAGAATTGTTGGGTTGCCGATGTGTGATCTGAAATCTCATGTCAGTGAACCCAAAAAAGCGAATAGCATGCCGAAAACGATGCCACAACCGATGGCAACGCCGAATAAAGACAATGCCTGACTCTTCGCGCCAAAAAGTAACATAGCGAAGAGACCAACAGCAATGGCTGTGGTAATGCCTCCAGCCAGTCCGGCCGGAATGGTTGCGGATAATCCCGCACTGCCAATCTTCACGATGGTCGTCTTACCGTCAGGTGTGCGGTAAAGAATGCGCACCAATATCTGACTCACCGAAAAGCCGATAACTGCGCCAGCGATAAGAGCTCCCGCTGATGCCAGCCAACTCTTCTTGATGAGCCAGACAACCCAGGCACCAGACACAGCACCAGTCGCAACCGCAGCCGAAACGGCGAGTGCGGCAAGCACGACGACTTTATCTCCGGGATTAAGGTTTGATGGTGGCATGGCGTGGGTGGCGGTCGATCAGTATTTATTGGCTCTAACTCAGACGCCGGAAACAAACCGGGTTGCCGGCGCCCTTTCGGGGAGATTAACCCTGTATCGCCGTGTAAAGCAAGATAATAGTGGTTTGCCGCGGAAAAATTGGGTGCGTTATTGCGGAGGATCTGGCGGAGGACTTGGTGGGGATTGACGCACGCCCTCATTGAAAAGGGTCTGCGATCCCTGCCGGGATCGTATTCGTTTGGGTTGCGTGTCCGGAGGTGTCGGTCGCGGACGACCTTGACCCCCGGCTAATCGCTTGCATCCCTGCCGGGATGCTTGAAGGGAATTGTTTGAATGGGAGACGGGAAGAATGTGGGTTTTGCGAAATGGCGCGGGTGGTTCGTTTGGTTGGGTGAGGCTTCAATGGGGTATTAAAGGGCTTCCGCGGATCGGAGGTTTTTGTGGTGCGCTCTGTGAATGTGAGATGGTTTGCGGATTAGAAATCCGCGATGCAAGGTTTGAAACCTGCGCTACGAGTTGCGGTTCCCTGCCGGGATGCTTGAAGGGAATTGTTTGAATGGGAGACGGGAAGAATGTGGGTTTTACGAATTCGCGCGGTCGGTTCATTCGGTTGGGTGAGGCTTCAATGGGGTATTAAAGGGCTTCCGCGGATCGGAGGTTTTTGTGGTGCGCTCTGTGAATGTGAGACGGTTAGCAGATTGGAAATCTGCGATACGGCAGGTTTGAAACCTGCGCTACGAGTTGCGGTTTGGATGCGCAAGCAGGTGGGATGGGCGGGGGATTGTTTGAATGGGAGACAGGGGAATGGTGAGCTTGGGGAATTCGCAAAGGTTTTCGGATTATCGAGGGGGTTAAAAATATTCATGACCCCTCGCTTTTGAGCGCTGCGCCGTCTAAAGACGGGACTCCATACAGAAGCCTCGGCCGTCGCGCGCCGAGAAAGGCGTCACCCATGGCATTGCACTTTTAGCTGCAGGATCATTGGTTTCCAGACCATGTGATTTGAGTGGTTTGACGTGGAATTTGCGTTCCGGGTTGTCCGGCGTGGGGGTTTGATTCAACCCGCGTTGGGGTTGGGGATTCCAGGGGGCGATTACCCCGGGTAGGCCTCGACGGCCAACCCGGGGCTGAATGATTCCAACCCGTTCCGGGTTGGCGGTGAGGAGGCTTTGGAAGAGGATGGGCGTGGGTGAGGGGAGAATGGATAATTGAGGGAATGGAAGTTTCGCGAGTCGCGGGGTGAATTGGATGGTTTGGAAGGTGGATAGACGTGGCGATGCGATGGAGGTTTTGGATGCGATTCACCGGGCGGGACGCACGCCCTCATTGAAAAGGGTCTGCGATCCCTGCCGGGATCGTGGTCGTTTGGGTTATGTGTCCGGGGGTGTCGGTCGCGGACGACCTCGACCCCCGGCTAATCGCTTGCATCCCTGCCGGGATGCCTGAAGGGAATTGTTTGAATGGGAGGCGGGAAGAATGTGGGTTTTACGAATTCGCGCGGTCGGTTCATTCGGTTGGGTGAGGCTTCAATGGGGTATTAAAGGGCTTCTGCAGACCGGAGAATTTTGTGGTGCGCTCTGTGAATGTGAGACGGTTAGCAGATTGGAAATCTGCGATACGGCAGGTTTGAAACCTGCGCTACGAGTTGCGGTTCCCTGCCGGGATGCTTGAAGGGAATTGTTTGAATGAGAAGCGGGAAGAATGTGGGTTTTACGAAATGGCGTGGGTGGTTCGTTTGGTTGGGTGAGGCTTCAATGGGGTATTAAAGGGCTTCCGCGGATTGGAGGTTTTTGTGGTGCGCTCTGTGAATGTGAGACGGTTAGCAGATTGGAAATCTGCGCTACGAGTTGCGGTTCCCTGCCGGGATGCCTGAAGGGAATTGTTTGAATGGGAGGCGGGAAGAATGTGGGTTTTACGAATTCGCGCGGTCGGTTCATTCGGTTGGGTGAGGCTTCAATGGGGTCTTAAGGCGTTTCCGCGGATCGGAGGTTTTTGTGGTGCGCTCTGTGAATGTGAGACGGTTAGCAGATTGGAAATCTGCGATACGGCAGGTTTGAAACCTGCGCTACGAGTTGCGGTTTGGACGCGCAAGCAGGTGGGATGGGCGGGGGATTGTTTGAATGGGAGACAGGGGAATGGTGAGCTTGGGGAATTCGCGAAGGTTTTCGGATTATTGAGGGGGTTAAAAATATTCATGACCCCTCGCTTTTGAGCGCTGCGCCGTCTAAAGACGGGACTCCATACAGAAGCCTCGTCCGTCGCGCGCCGAGAAAGGCGTCACCCAGGGCATTACACTTTTAGCTGCAGGATCATCGGTTTCCAGATCAGGGTATTTTAGTGCGTTTGACGCGGAATTTGTGTTTCGGATTGCACGGCGGGGGGGGTGATTCAACCCGCGTTGGGGCTGGGGATTCCAGGGGGCGATTACCCCGGGTAGGCCTCGGCGGCCAACCCGGGGCTGGATGATTCCAACCCGTTCTGGGTTGGCGGCCGGGAGGTTGTGGAAGAGGATGGGCGTGGGTGAGGGAAGAATGGATAATTGAGGGAATGGAAGTTTCGCAAGTCGCGGGGAGAATTGGATGGTTTGGAAGGTGGAAAAACAGGCGATGCGATGGAGATTTTGATTGCGATTCGCAGGGTCGGGGACGCACGACCTCATTGAAAAGGGTCTGCGATCCCTGCCGGGATCGTGGTCGTTTGGGTTATGCGTCCGGGGGTGTCGGTCGCGGACGACCTTGACCCCCGGCTAATCGCTGCCATCCCTGCCGGGATGCCTGAAGGGAATTGTTTGAATGGGAGGCGGGAACAAAGATTTTGCGAGATCGCGCGGGCGGTTGATTAGGTTGGGTGAGTCTGCAATGGGGTCTTAAGGCGTTTCCGCGGATCGGAGGTTTTTGTGGTGCGCTCTGTGAATGTGAGACGGTTAGCAGATTGGAAATCTGCGATACGGCAGGTTTGAAACCTGCGCTACGAGTTGCGGTTTGGACGCGCAAGCAGGTGGGATGGGCGGGGGATTGTTTGAATGGGAGACAGGGGAATGGTGAGCTTGGGGAATTCGCAAAGGTTTTCGGATTATCGAGGGGGTTAAAAATATTCATGACCCCTCTCTTTTGAGCGCTGCGCCGTCTAAAGACGGGACTCCATACAGAAGCCTCGGCCGTCGCGCGCCGAGAAAGGCGTCACCCATGGCATTACACTTTTAGCTGCAGGATCATCGGTTTCCAGACCATGTGATTTGAGTGGTTTGACGTGGAATTTGCGTTCCGGGTTGTCCGGCGTGGGGGGGTGATTCAACCCGCGTTGGGGTTGGGGATTCCAACCCGTTCCGGGTTGGAGGTGAGGAGGCTTTGGAAGAGGATGGGCGTGGGTGAGGGCAGAATGGATAATTGAAAATGGTCAATGGACAATTAAATGCAAAACGGAATTGACACACGCGCTCATTCTGGCTTTCCAGAAAGAAGAAGCAGGGCGGATCGCAGGAAAGTTTGAACGATTCGGAAAATGCGTCTGCGTGGGTTGTTTCATGAGGGAAATTCAGGGTGAGCCACAATTGGATGGTGTTTTGCGGCGGGGTGCGTTAGGTTCCCCATTCATGGAACCTGCGGTAATGGAACCTGTTCAATGTCATCGGTTTTGCCCACGCTGCGGCCATGACGGACTGATCCGCCCGCGTTCGGCTGTGATCGAATGCCCCGCGTGCCACCTGGTGCTCTATTTCAACCCCGCCGTGGCCGTGGCCGCCCTGATCCGCAATCGCGTGGGGCAAATCATGTTCATCCGCCGCGCCAAGGAGCCGTCCCGGGGCAAGCTGGCGTTCCCGGGTGGATTTATCGATATTGGAGAACGCGCCGAGGACGCGCTGACCCGGGAGGTCCGCGAGGAGGTGAACATCCCCATTCGCGAGGTCGCCTTCCTCTGCTCCCAGACCAATCGTTATTTTTACAAGGAAATCACGTATCCCGTGGTGGACCTTTTCTTTACGGCCACGGCCGATCAAGCCGGCGAAGTAGGCTCGCCCGTGGAGGTGGATAGCGTCCTGTGGCTCGATCCCGTGACCGTGAATCCCGACGACCTGGCGTTTTCATCGATGCGCGCCACCTGGGCGGTTTTTATGCGGGGTCGGGCGTGATCCCTTTGAAGCGCCGGGGCAACAAAAGCATTGGGTCTCGGGTGCACGACAAATTTCTCCAGTGAAATAGCCCACTTGCATTGGCATGGTGGCAGGGAGAAGGCACGTGGTTGGGCTTTTGGGAGCGGCAATCCCAGCACATCGCAAATTCAATTTTACAAAAGGATATTCCCGCCTACTGGTTTCAGCGGATGCGATAAGCCGATTGAAAATCGGCGCTCCGCCACGGGTGTTTCAACCGTCGCCGCGCAATGGAGCATCGCGTGTGGCGGCAACGAATGGGGGGGGATGTACGGGATGAGGAAAGGGATTTGATTCAACGCTTACAGCGTTGGGGATTCCGAGGGGACGGCGGCCCCGGGTAGCCCTGGGCGGGCAACCCGGGTCTGAATGATTGCAACCCGTTCCGGGTTGGCCGGAGGATGGGTGGCGCGCGCAGGGGGGAGTTTGAATTTGGAGGGGATGGCCGATTTGCAGGCTCTCAACGATGCGATGGCCGCGTCGGCTGAAGCTCGGGACTCCATGCCAGGGAGAAAACGGTGAAGCGTAGGTTATGGTCTGATTTCCATCGCACTTTCAGAACATTTTTTGTGACCCCTTTTTCATTTTGACGTCTCACGTGTCCTGACCCCAACGGATACATTTGTGCGTGAAACATTGGTACCGTTGATGGTGGTGGCTCCTAATAAGAATTCAGGACTGGCATTGGTAACCGCGGTCGAATTGGTGCCAGACGCAGGTGTAGTGGAACTATTCGACGGCTCTTTGCTGCAACCGACCAATGCAAAGGTGGCTGACATGACTCCCATGATGACTGCGTTTTTCATAATGCGTGATGCTGCCTGACCGAGATTATAATACGACCGAAAAGTGGCCACCCATAATATCGTTCGTTGTCGGTCTTTAAAAAAACCACGGCTCATCACATGGCGATTCGCCTCCGGATATTAAATGCAGATTGGCCAGGCCATAACGTTGATGCCGTTACTGCATGTAATATATGACTTGATGTGTGAGGAATATTCGAGCTATTTTGTCCATGTGATCATACGCAAGGAAACGGAATCCGACATTGAGGCGATATTCGAGGTCACCAAGGCGGCCTTCGAGCATCATCCATTCAGCCACCAGACAGAGCAATTCATCATCAATGCGTTGCGGGCCGCGCGCGCGCTGTCCATTTCATTGGTCGCGGAGTTGGATGGAAAAGTGGTGGGGCATATCGCTTTTTCGCCGATCACCATTTCGGATGGGAGCCGGGATTGGTATGGTGTCGGCCCGCTGTCTGTATTGCCATCCTGCCAGAAGCAGGGCATTGGGAAGGCGCTGGTCAGTGAGGGGCTGTCCCTGCTCCAGGCGCGGGAAGCCCAGGGGTGTGTGCTTGTGGGCGATCCAAAATACTATGAGCGCTTCGGGTTCAGGTCCTATCCAGAATTAACGCACGAGGGGGTTCCGCAGGAGTACGTGCTGGCGCTGCCGTTCGCGAAAACCATCCCAAAGGGCGCCGCTGTTTTCCACGAGGGTTTTTGGGCAAAAGGTTGACTGGATTACTGGATGTTTGGATGACTGACCGAATGATTGGAATTCTTGAACTCGAAAAGTGCGTTTGATTCATCTATTAATTATTTCCATTTTCAGGAAATTCGCTATTTTGGCTTCATGAAATCACTCCGCTCGATCGTTGCCACGGCCATGCGCGGTCTGTGCCATCTGTGTGCACTGGCGCTCGTTTCCGGAAATGCGCTTTTCGGCGCGCCGCTGGCGTTGCATCCGGCCAATCCGCATTACTTCCTTTATCACGGCAGGCCGCAGGTGCTCATCACTTCCGGCGAGCATTACGGAGCGGTGCTGAATCTGGATTTCAACTACGTCAAGTATCTGGATACGCTCCAGTCCAACAAGCTCAACCTGACGCGGACCTTTTCGGGGGCGTATTACGAACCGGCGGGCGCGTTTAACATCGCCAACAATGTCCTGGCGCCCAAGGCCGACCGCTTTATCTGCCCCTGGGTCAAGACCAATGCGCCGGGCGGGACGACGGTCAAATATGATCTGACGCAATGGAATCCGGCCTATTTTATCCGGCTGCGGGATTTCGTGGGCCAGGCGGAACGGCGCGGGATCATTGTGGAGATGAATCTCTTCTGCCCGTTCTACGATGAGTCGCAATGGGAGATCAGCCCGCTCAACGCCAAAAACAATGTCAACGCGGTCGGCGACATCGCCCGCACGAATGTCTATACGCTGGATAACAACGGCGGGTTGCTCGCCATTCAGGAGTCCATGGTGCGCCAGATTGTGACCGCGCTGAAGGATTTCGATAATGTGTATTACGAGATTTGCAACGAGCCTTACTTCGGCGGCGTCACGCTCGACTGGCAGCGGCATATTGCGGATGTGATCGTCGAGACCGAGAAAAAGCTGGGGCGCATCCACCTGATTTCCCAGAACATCGCCAACGACAAGGCGAAGGTTGAAAATCCGCATCCGGCGGTCTCGATTTTTAATTTTCATTACGCCACGCCGCCGGAAACGGTTCCCATGAACTATGGTCTGGGCAAGGTCATCGGGGACAATGAGACCGGGTTCAAGGGCACCAACGATTTCACCTACCGGCGCGAGGGCTGGGACTTCATCATGGCCGGAGGCGCACTCTACAATAACCTGGATTATTCATTTACGGTGGGACACGAAGACGGCACGTTCGCGTATCCCGCCAATCAACCGGGGGGCGGCAGCGTGGCGTTGCGGCGGCAGCTCATGCATTTGCAGGAGTTCATTCACACGTTCGACCTGGTGAAAATGAAGCCGGCCAATGGGATCATCAAAGGCGGTGTTCCCGCAGGCGCGACGGCGCGGGTGCTGGCCGAGCCGGGCAAGTCCTACGCGGTTTACCTCCAGGGCGGCACTCAGGCCAGGGGGCTGCTGCTCGATCTGCCCGCCGGCACTTACCGCGTGGCGTGGTTCAATCCCAGCACGGGCACGGAGGAGATGGCCCAGAACATCGAGCATCCCAACGGCGTGGCCACGCTCGTCTCGCCAGTCTATAAGGACGACATTGCGTTGAAGCTGGTGAATCTGACGCCTGTCAAAAAAGCGCCGGTCCCCCCGCCAGCGCCCGCGAAACCGAGCGCAGTCAAACCGCTGAAAAAGCCGGTGCGGAAGTAGAGGCGGCATAGGCAAAGTGGTCAAGGTGGAAGAGACGGCGAAAAGGTAAAGCGGCGCGTTGGGAGAACGCGGACACACAAAGCCGGTCTGGAGACCGGCGATCCGGATGCCATACCTTTCCGGGGCGCGTCAGACCAATTTATGGTTCCACTCGGGGCGAGTGTATTTTTCCACCACCAATTGAATCTTTATTCCGGCGCCTTTATGCGGTATAGCCAGCCCAATTCATCTCCCTGTTTTCGTTATTTCAGCCAGTTGATTTTGATTTCTTTTTCAAGTGACTTAAATTCGGGATCGCCTGTGACCATTTCGGCTTTTCGCTCCCTGGCGAGCGCGGCGGCAAAGGCGTCGGCCAGACTGATTTTGTGGCGGGATTTGAAGTCGGCAGCCAGGTCTGCGAGTTGACGGTCGGCTGGATGAAATTCAATGGGCAAGCTGGTCAGGATGTCGGCGGCTTGTTTCCAAGCCTGCACGCCATCTTTCCTGACCAGCATGTATTTAACTTCGGCATAATTCACCTCGGTCATGTGCAGCGGTCGGTCGGCGCTGGCGGCTTTGTAAAGCAGGTCCTTCACCAGGACTCCAGCTTCTTCGCCTCGGAAGAAGGCCAATAGCGCGTGGGAATCCAGAACAGCGGCCGTCATCTTATTTCTCCTCCAGTTCCCGCTCCTCGCGTTTGTGTTCCGCCCATTCCTCGGCGAAGGTTTTCCCGCCCGCCTTGCGTTTTAGCAAGCCATAGCCCCGTTCAATCGCCCAGCTTGTGACGGGCTTGAGCAAAATCCCGTCGGGCGTGGCTTCGACGACAGCCTTGGTACCGTCCTCAATGTGGAACTGTTTTCGCAACCAGGCAGGGATAACGATCTGGCCTTTGGTGGTGAACCAAACGGCGTCGGTTTTCAATGTCGCGCTCATATGGGTTAATCTGATATGTCATAATAAGTCCGTCAAATTGAAAAGGTAAGATAAGTCATATAATGTAAAACATCGTCAATAATTCGACCATGGAACCAGGGTTATCACCGTCCTGTCAGTCCGCAGGGGACGGCGAAAGCGGCTCGGCAGGAGCCTCGCCCTACCGGGACGCTGGCCCTGCCAACCGGATGTTTTAAAGAAGTTTATGGTTCCACTCGGGGCGGGAGTATTTCTCGGCAACCAATTGGCGGGTCTCGGGCTCGAGAGTCAGGGCCAGGGGCTCAGAGGCTCCCCATGTCTGGCACAGGGATTCTTTGATGCGGTCGGCGCTTAAACCTGTGTTCATGAGAAAGGCTTCGTGGGAGCGGCCTTCGCGATAATCGGGTTCCAGGGAGGGTCGGCGCAAGAGCGTTTCGATGAGCGGAATATCCATGTCCAACAGAAACGTGCCGTGGAAGAGCAGCCAGTTGCGCTTGCGGCGCTGGGCGTTTCCAGAAAACTTGCGACCGCCGACCGCGAGATCGGTGATTCCCAGCGTGTGAACGGGCTGGCCGAGCAGTCCGGTGAAGAGGCGCTGGTGGGTTTCCATGATGTGGCGATTGGCCCCGGTTATCGTTGAGAGGGGACCTTCCGCTGGGGCGATCAGGGCGTAATTGAGGCAGCCGGGACCCTGGAGCACCGTGCCGCCGCCGCTGCAGCGCCGCAGCACCGGAATGCCCCGCGCCGCGCATGCCGCCAGATTCACCTCGGTGCCGATCTGGTTCCCATAGCCGACAACGATAAAATAATTCGTGGGGGACCAGAATCTTAGCATCCCGCCCAGGCGGCCCGCCTCACAGGCGTCCAGCAAGGCGTGGTCGCAGGCCAGGTTCATTGCCGCGTCGGACCATGTGAGGTCTAGGTGTTGCATTTCTCCAAAAAATCAATATAATTACAGAATCAGTTTCATCCGTTCAATTAAGAGCGGATTACGTCGGTCGAATTATTGAATAACATGTCAAATAATGCCGCAGGACAGGGAAATCCATTTCTGGCCGGAGCGCAAGCCCGCCAGGCCGAACAGGATCAATGGTTTGAGTCCTTACGTACCTTTGTCGCGGGACTGCTCAAGCAGCAATCTCCCGAGCGCTCCTATCTATTCTTAAACCAGCTCATCGACGGGCTGCGCGCCGAGGGGATGAAAGTGCCGCTGACCGTGAGCACGCCCTACACAAACACGATCCCGCGCGAAAAACAACCCCCTTATCCGGGCAACCGCGAAATCGAGCGACGGATCAAGAGTTTCATCCGCTGGAACGCGATGGCCATGGTGGTCAACGCCAACCGCGATCACAGCGGTCTGGGCGGGCACATTTCCTCGTACGCCTCCAGCGCGACGCTTTACGAGGTGGGTTACGACCATTTCTTCCGGGGCGCCGACGCCTCCGGGCGCGCGGCGGACATGATTTATTTCCAGGGTCACGCCTCGCCCGGCATTTACGCGCGCGCTTATCTGGAAGGCCGTCTCGACGAAAATCACCTGCATCATTTCCGGCAGGAACTGGCCGAGGGCGGCGGGCTTTCGTCCTATCCGCATCCCTACCTGATGCCCGGTTTCTGGCAATTCCCCACGGTGTCTATGGGACTGGGGCCGATCATGTCGATTTACCAGGCGCGGTTTAACCGCTACCTCAAGGCGCGCGGATTCATCAAGGCCGAGGAACCGAAGGTGTGGTGCTTTGTGGGTGACGGCGAATCCGACGAACCCGAAACGCTCGGGGCGCTGACGCTGGCCTCGCGCGAGAAACTCGACAACCTCGTGTGGGTGGTGAATTGCAATCTGCAACGACTCGACGGACCCGTGCGCGGCAACGGCAAGATCATTCAGGAACTCGAGTCCGCCTTTCGCGGCGCGGGCTGGAATGTCATCAAGGTCATCTGGGGCTCGGACTGGGATCCGCTGCTCAAGGCCGACGACAAGGGACTGCTCGTCAAGCGCATGGAAGAGGCTGTGGACGGTGAGTATCAGAAATACACCGCGGAGCATGGCAGCTACATCCGGCGGCATTTCTTCGGGCGATACCCGGAGCTGTTCGAGATGGTCAATCATCTCACCGACGAGCAACTGCGCAAGATGGGCCGGGGCGGTCACGATCCCGAGAAGGTTTTTGCGGCGTATGACGCGGCGATGCGCCACAAAGGCGCGCCGACCGTCATTCTGGCCAAGACGATCAAGGGCTATGGATTGGGTGAGGCGGGCGAAGGCCGCAACATCACGCACCAGCAGAAGAAATTAAACGAAAAGGAGCTGCGCGAGTTTCGCTCCCGGTTCCAGGTGCCCATTTCCGACGACGACATCGCCGAGACTCCGTTCTACCGTCCGCCCCAGGACAGTCCCGAGGCCCAATACATGGCGGAACGCCGCAAGGCCCTGGGTGGAAGCGTGCCCAACCGGCAGGTCAAGGCCGCGCCGATCACGACGCCCACGCTGGAGGAATTCGCGGAGTTTCTGAAAGGCTCGGGGAAGTTCGAGGTCTCCACCACGATGGCGTTTGTGAAGGTGCTGACCAACCTGCTGCGGCATGAAAAAATAGGGCCGCACGTCGTGCCGATCATTCCCGACGAAGCGCGAACCTTCGGCATGGACGCGTTGTTCCGCGAGATCGGGATTTACGCGCCGTTTGGACAGTTATACGAGCCGGTGGACCAGAAATCGCTGCTCTTTTACAAGGAAGCCAAGGACGGCCAGATCCTCGAGGAAGGCATCACCGAGGCGGGCGCGATGTCGTCCTTCATCGCGGCGGGAACGGCCTATGCGAGCCATGGGATCAACATGATCCCGTTCTATATTTACTATTCCATGTTCGGCTTCCAGCGCATTGGGGACCAGATCTGGCTGGCAGGCGATATCAAGGCCAAGGGCTTTCTGCTGGGGGCCACGGCGGGCCGCACATCGCTCAACGGCGAGGGATTGCAGCACCAGGACGGCCACAGCCAGCTCATGGCCAGCGCGCTGCCCACACTGCTGACCTATGACCCCGCCTTCGCCTACGAAGTGGCGGTCATTGTGTGCGACGGCATGCGCCGGATGTATCAGGAAGGCGAGGAAATCTTCTACTACCTGAGCCTCTACAACGAAAACTACCTGATGCCGCCGATGCCCAAGGGCGCCGAGGAGGGCATCCTCAAGGGCCTCTATAAATTCAAGGCCGGCGACGACAAAAAGAAGATCAAGGCCCATCTGCTGGGGAGCGGCCCGATCCTCCGCGAAGCCCTGCGCGCGCAGGAAATCCTGGCGGAGCGCTACGGCGTGAGCGCGGATGTCTGGAGCGCCACCAGCTATAAATTACTGCGCAACGACGCCCTGCTGGCCCAGCGGTGGAACATGCTGCATCCGGGTGAAAAGCAGCGCAAACCGTATCTCTCCAACCTGCTTGAGCGCGAAAAGGGCGTCTTCGTGGCGCTGTCCGACAACGTCAAAAGCGTTCCCGACCAGATCGCGCCGTGGGTTCCCGGAGGACTGACCACGCTTGGCACCGACGGCTATGGCCGCAGCGATACCCGGCCCGCATTGCGCCGATTCTTCGAGGTGGATGCGGAAATGACGGTGATCGCCACGCTCCATACCCTCGCGGGCAAGGGGTTGGTCGATTCCAAGATTGTCTCCCAGGCCATCCAGGATCTGGGCGTGAATCCAGAGAAGGTTTTCCCGGCGCTGGCGCAATGAGCCAGGCGATTCAGGGTTCCGATTATCCCGACAGGGGAGATTTGTGTTTAGCGATGTAACCGGACTATAATTATTGTGATTTATGGATATTAAGCTTCCGAAATTGGGCGAAGGCGCCGAGAGCGGCACGATCGTCAGCGTTCTGGTCAAGGTGGGCGACACCATTAAAAAGGACCAGAACATCATCGAGCTGGAAAACGAAAAGGCCATTGCGCCGATTCCCGCAACCGAGGCTGGCGTGGTCACGCAGATCTTCATCAAGGAAGGTCAAAAGATTTCCGTGGGCCAGCGCATCCTGGCGGTAGGCGCAGCCGGATCGGCTGTGCAGGCCGCAGCCCCGGCTCCGGCCGCGGCGCAAGCTCCAGCGGCGCGTCCGACCGCCAAACGCTCGCCGGTGCCGGTGCCGGATGTGATGCCTTTTATGGCGCCCGCACCCACAGCCACATCAGGCCCAAGCCCCATACTCGAAAGCCCCGACGAGGACGCCGCCAAACCGGCCGCCTCACCGGTCATCCGAAAGCTGGCCCGGGAATTGGGCATCGACCTGGCGCGCATTCGCGGCAGCGAACGCGGCGGCCGCATTGTCATGGACGACGTGAAGGCCTACATCGAACGCCTCCAGCAGATGGCCTTTGCGCCTGCGGCCCCCGCTGCGGTGGCTGCGCCAGTGGTTGCGCCTGCGCCATCGGTGCCGACACCGACGTCTGCGCCCTCCATCGATTTTGCCCAATTCGGCCCGATCACGCGCACGCCGATGACCTCGCTGCGCAAGACCATTGCGCGGCGCATGCACGAATCCTGGACGGCCATTCCGCATGTCACGCAATTCGATGACGCGGATATCACGGGTTTGAACGAGTTGCGCAAGAAATACGCCGCCGCCTACGAGGCCAAAGGCGCGCGCCTGACGCTGACGCCGTTCACGCTCAAGGCCGTGGTCGCCGCTCTGAAACAATCCCCCGCGTTCAACGCCAGCCTCGACGAGGCCACCAACGAGATCGTTTTCAAGAACTATTACCACATCGGGATGGCGGTCGATACGGAGGCGGGACTCATCGTGCCGGTCATTCGCGATGTCGATAAAAAGAGCCTGCTGGAACTCTCCCGCGAATTGCAGGAACTGGCCGAAAAGACCCGCTCGCGCAAAATTTCCGGGGACGATCTCAAGGGGGGCTCCTTCACCATTTCCAACCAGGGCGGCATTGGCGGGGCGCATTTCACGCCGATCATCAATCGACCGGAGGTGGCGATTCTCGGCCTCGGCCGCAGCGTGCTCAAGCCGGTGGTGCGCGAGGGCAAGATCGAAGCGCGCATGTTGATGCCCGTGTGCGTCTCCTACGACCACCGGTTGATCGACGGCGGGAACGCCGCGCGGTTCATCACGCAAATGGTGCAGGCTCTCGAGAAATTCGACGAGGCGCAGGTCAAGTTGTCTTGAAAAACGCAGCCCGGAAAATAATCATCGAATCAATTTAATCATCCATGGAAACCATCAAGACGGACATTGTTGTTATTGGCGCGGGACCCGGCGGCTACGCGGGCGCGTTCTACGCGGCGGACCTCGGGAAAAAAGTCATCATGGTCGAGCAGGAAAAACGCCTCGGCGGCGTGTGCCTCAACCGCGGCTGCATTCCCTCGAAGGCCTATCTGCACGCGGCCAAACTCGTGAAGGAAGCGCAGGAGTCGAGCTTCCGCGGCATCACGTTCGATCCGCCCCGCCTGGACCTGGTGAAAATGCGGGAATGGAAGGAATCCATCCTCAACAAACTGGCCCAGGGCATCGTTGGCCTGGCCAAACGCCGGGGTTGCGATGTGATGCATGGTCGCGGCTATTTCGAGGACGCGCACACGCTGCGCGTGGAAACCGAGGCGGGCCAGAAATACGTGCAATTCGAACACGCCATCATCGCTGTGGGATCCAAAGCCGCGATGCCCAAGGCCTTCGACCTGGGCAATCCCCGTATCATGACCGCAACGGAAGCGCTCGAAATCGAGGAAATTCCCGGAGACCTCCTCATCGTGGGCGGCGGCTACATCGGCCTGGAACTGGGAACCGTTTATGCCACCTTTGGCAGCAAGGTCGTCGTGATGGAAGCGATGGATTCGATCCTCACCGGGGCCGATCCCGACCTGACCGCGCCCGTGCTCCGCTACGCCCAGAAGGCCTTCCGCGAAATGCGCGTGAAAACCCGCGTGCTGAGCATGGCCACCGCCGGCAAGAAAATCAAAGTCGTCTCGGAAACCGAGGGCGAGAAAAAAGAGGAGCTCTACGACCGCGTGCTCGTGTGTGTGGGCCGCACGCCCAATGGCGAGGATCTGGGACTGGAGAACACGGCTGTCGAACGCGATGAGCGGGGCTACATCAAAGTCAATCATCAGGGGCAGACCGCCGAGCCGCACATCTACGCCGTGGGCGACATTGCCGGTGGAATTCTGCTGGCGCACAAGGCGGCCAAAGAGGCGCGCATCGCGGTGGAAGTCATCGCGGGCGAGCACAGCACGACCGAGGACATGGTCATGCCCGCCGTTGTTTTCACCGATCCCGAAGTGGCCTGGGCGGGACTCACCGAGGCGGAGGCAAAGGAGCGCGGACTGAATGTCGAAGTCGTCAAGTTTCCGTGGTCCGCCTCAGGCCGGGCCTTGAGCTTCGACCGCACCGACGGCCTGACCAAGATTCTCGTGGACCGCGAGACGGAACGCATTCTGGGCGTGGGCATCTGCGGTCACGGCGCGGGCGAACTCATCAGCGAGGGCGTGTTCGCCATCGAAATGGGCGCCACGGCCAAGGACCTGGCAGAGTGCATCCATCCGCATCCGACGCTATCGGAAACCTTGATGGAATGCGCGGAAGTGTTCTACGACACCGCCACGCACACCCTGCCCCGTCACAAAAAACGGGACGTCGCGGCAACGTAGGTCGTGGCGATTTTGGCCGCCGTATGAACGCCGGCCATTCAGACGTGTACAAATGCAAAGCCCGTTTTGAAACGGGCTTTTTCTTTGTCACGATGAAGGATTGCGGCGCGCGCGAAGCAGCTTGTGCGCGTTGGTCATTTCCCCCCGGACGCCGGGTGAGGGCACCCGGCCTACAATTCAAAACCACAACGCCGGGTGAGGGCACGCGGCTTGATAACGGTGGCGCACAAATGGGCCAATACGTAAACCTCGATGACGTCGCGCGACACTGGGGGCCTGCACCTTTGCCGGGCGTTTTTTTGACTTCAGATGCAATAATCGCACGCAGTTTCATGCCGAGTTGCGCCCATAACAATTCTCTCGCTTGCGAAGTCAATTCTGGATTATTGTCCTTGAAGCAACCAATGGAATCCCGGTTCGTTTCCGGTGGTTGAGTTAGACGAGAAAAGATGGAATTATTGGCGAACACCCCAACAGTGGTTATAAAGAACGCTTTAGCGCGCCAACATTGCCATGCATGTTTTGAACATTAAACGTCTGTTTCGACGACGAAATATTCTTGCGGTCTTTTGTTCGATTCTCGTCCTTGGCATTTACATCGGCACATTTTCATATTGGTGGTTTAGCAGTCCAACGAAAATCGAGATGTGGAAGGGAAAGCAGGTTTGTTTTGTCGAGTTTCACTATAACTCATTTTTATGGCACACCGAGATAATTTGGGTTCCTGCTTTTTTGTTTGTTGAAAAGGTTTGCGGATACAAATTAGCTGGATTTGCTGCGATGGAAGGCGATTCCATCCAAGAATATGAAAAAATCCTGCAATAATTTGTTGGTTATCTTGGACCCATTTAAGGAGCACGACCTTGAAGCACTCAGCCGCAAGGCAATACAGGCTGCTGCTGGATGCGGCAAGCAAGTGCTGAACGACCATGAGCTGCCATACGAGAATTGAATGAAGGACCTAAAAAGCCACACGGTCATCTGTTTTAAGGGCGCGCTGTTTCTGGCGCTGGGGATGGCTGCGGCGCTATTGCTGTTCGCGGAGGCCCCGACACTCAAGGTCGCGCTGCTGCTGGTATTGACGGTCTGGGCGTTTTGCCGCGCCTACTACTTCGCATTCTACGTGATCGAACATTACGTCGATCCTGGATTTAAGTTCTCAGGATTGTGGTCTTTTGCGTCGTATGTGTTTCGACGCTATTTCCATTGAGGAACGGTTTGTGTGGAATGGAAAGGATCGCGCCTTAATCATCCGCCACGATGGGTTGGTCGGCGTTATCATGCCGCTCCTACTGAGCTTGTAACTTATTGCGATCCGGTTTCTATAAACATGGCGCTCCTACGGAGCTTTTTGCGCGCGTTCATTTCCATGTCAGGCACGCTTCCATCTCAAAGTCCCGCGTGCGATCATCTCAAAGTCCCATTCCGAAGCGCCGGAGGCGCGGCACGTCTATAGCATGGCGGCTCCAATCACATTTCCAAACCCCAGCGGATCGGCATGTTCTCTACACACGCGTTAACCATCCGTCGCGATGGGTTGGTTGTCGCTAACATGCCGCTCCTACGGAGCTTTTTGCGCACGTTCATTTCCATGTCAGGCACGCTTCCATCTCCAAGTCCCGCGTGCGATCATCTCAAAGTCCCATTCCGAAGCGCCGGAGGCGCGGCACGTCTATAGCATGGCGGCTCCAATCACATTTCCAAGCCCCAGCGGGGCGGCATGTTCTCTACACACGCGTTAACCATCCGTCGCGATGGGTTGGTTGTCGCTAACATGCCGCTCCTACGGAGCTTGGGACTCTTACCGGTCCGGTTTCTATAAACATGGCGCTCCTACGGAGCTTTTTGCGCACGTTCATTTCCATGTCAGGCACGCTTCCATCTCCAAGTCCCGCGTGCGATCATCTCAAAGTCCCATTCCGAAGCGCCGGAGGCGCGGCATGTTTATAGCAACGCAAGCCCCCCACCGATTTCCAAGCCCCAGCGGGGCGGCACATTCTCAATGTGGATGTCGATCATCGGTCGCGCGGGGCGGGCCATCGTTATCATGCCGCTCCTACGGAGCTTGGGACTCTTACCGGTCCGGTTTCTATAAACATGGCGCTCCTACGGAGCTTTTGGTGCGTGTTCATCCTCATGTCACTCTATTCGACGGGCACAAATAAATATCGCTCCTCATAGGGAACTTGGAACTTATCCAGGAATTCCCGGTATTCTGCGCAAAATCCCTTTCTTGTGTGATGTTCCACTTGATGCATTATGTATTGGATTACATCCGTCAATTGAGAATGTGAATATGAAAACGCACCATATCCTTCCTGCCACGAAAACCGCCCCATCATCCAATGATTTTCGTTGATATGGTTCGTTGACCCAGCCTTGATGTCGCCCACTAGGTCTGAAATCGACATGTTCGGTTTGAGGCCAATGAGGATGTGCGCGTGGTCAGGCATGCAATGAATCGCCAGAAGTTTCTGCCCTTGTCGCGTGACGATGCCACTGATGTATTTATGAAGTTCCTCTTTTCGTTCGGAACAAATGAGATTTTGGCGACCTTGCACGGAGAAAACAACATGAATGTAAATTTGGGTGTAGGTATTGGCCATAAACATAATTGTGTATCAGGCACCTTGCAATCAGTCTGAGAATTGTCTGAGATTTCGCCGTTTTTTCAAGTGCCACCGATGAGGCAACTGGGGCGCGCAAATCCCCCATCCCCAGCGCCGGAGGGGCGGCATGTTCTCAACACACGCATTAATCATCCGCCACGATGTGTTGGTCGTCGTTATCATGCCGCTCCTACGGAGCTTGTCACTTTTGGCGGTCTCGTTTCTATAAACATGGCGCTCCTACGGAGCTTCTGGCGCACGCCCATTTCCATGTCGCACACGCTTCCACCTCCAAGTCCCCCATCCGAAGCGTGTTCATCTCCAAGTCCAACATCAGAAGCGCCGGGGCTCGGGATGTTTATAGCGCCCAAGGCCCGTCGAATTCAAAGCCCCAGCGGATCGGCATGTCTATGGCAGGTTCTTTCAGCTTCCGGCTCTGACTACTTATTCAAGGTGTTCTCCACGGCGATGCCCTCGATCTTCACGTTCTTCCTGTCGCCAAGTTCGACTCCCTGATCGCGGACGAGGGTCTCGAAGCGGTGCAGCCTGGGATCGCCGTCTTTCACAACAATTCGCCGGGCGGCCTTGTCATAAGTAAATTCGGTCCACGCCTGACAATCGCGGAGAGGCTTTGTTGGTTCGGATTCCAGAGACGCGGACCAGCTTCCATCATCGGCACGTTTCCAACCCTCGATCACGTCCGCGCCACTGATGCTAACCTTCTCACCTTTCATCGCGCGGAATGTCACGCCATCGCACTGGGGACGCAGCGTCTCGCGATACACGCCGCCGCGCAGAAGGATCGTTTCGCCAGGTTTCGCGACCGCGCAGGCCTTGGCGAGAGTTGCCAACGGCACGGCGGGATAGCCCCACGCGGGCTCGTCGGTGGCGGCTGGATGACGCGGATCAACGTAGTAAACGTTCGGATACTCCAGAGCCCCGATGGTCACGCCGTCCTTGCCCGCGCCGATGGCGGGGCTGCCCTGCTGCAGACGGAAATTACGTTTGGCGGGATCCACGAGGAGCGGGTCTTTGCCGTTGATATTGTTCGCGCCGGGAATCGCCCAGGTGGAAAACGTGAGGTTGTCTTCCATCACCGGATTGGCCGCAGAGAAATCGCTGTCGCCGTGAATGACGGCGCGTTCCGCGTTGCAGAGGATATTGTTAAAGATCCGGCCGTTGGTCGATTCTTTGCCGCGCAGGCCGATGGCAGCCCAGCGCACGGTGGAGATGGTGTTGTTGGCAATTGTCACGTCCGGCGTCTGAATGATGTCCGGTCCCCAGCCGCCGCTCATGGTCGGAGAATTGGCCGAAACGATGTTGCCCCGGAAGGTCCAGCCCCGGACGCTGCCGATGTGCGGGGCGCTTTCCACCATGCACATCTGGTGGAAGTCGAAGCAGGTGTTGTTCTCGAACACCAGGTCCTGCGCGATCTCGCCATTGGCGGTGAAGGTCTGGAGGCAATCGACATGGGCCACGCGAATCTCCGAGGAAGTGCTGCCGTGATAGTAGTTGTAACGCTCCACGCAGCCCCTGCCGAAGAACCGCGAGTAATCGCAATCGTCGTATTTATTGCCCGTGGCGAACATGAAGAGGCGTTCCACCTCGTTGTTCTCCAGCAGCCAGTCGTTCCCGCCCATGACGAAACCATACTCGCTGTGATAGACCTTGTTGAAGGCGATCCGGTTATGCTCCACCGCCGAGTAATCCCGCGTGTTGCCGTCGGGATTTGGTTTGCCGCTCGTGCCGTTGACCCCCACCATCATGTCGTGGATATAGTTGTCCAGCACCTCGCAATGGCTGCCGTCCAACTGGACCGCGACGGAGGGTTTTGCGGCGGTGATCTCGAAGCCCTCGACGCGGATATAACCGGCCTGAAGGTCGAACCCGCCCACCACCGCGGAGCGCCGCGGCATTGCCCGCAGCGTGATCGGCAGGCCCTCCGTGCCGCCGGTGCGGATTTTGACGCGCTCATCGTAGCGGCCCGGCATGACAAAGACGGTGTCGCCGGGTTTGACCAGGTCCGCCGCATGCTGAACGGTCTTGAAGGGGTTTGCCTCGGTGCCAGCATTGGTGTCCGCAGCTCCCGGCGCCGCCTGGTCCACGATGTAGGTGGCCGCATGGGCCTGCACGGGGCCGAAGAGGGCACAGACAACGAGCATGGGCAAGAGGTTCAAGGATGCGATGATCGGGTTCATGCGGGGAGTGTTGGCTACGGATTCGGCCGTTGTCAAAGTCATTTCCCACATTGCCAACGCGGTTTATGAAGCGCAGAATCGGAGGGTCCACATATTGTTGCCATGACCACGTTCAAACCATACGACACGCGCAAAGGGCTGAGATTAATGCATGCCTCGATATATAATGCGGGCGTTGTATCGAAAGATATCCTTCGAACTTTATGAAACGAAATCTCCTATTCGCATTGGCCCTGGGAATGATTTGCGCCACGACGGCGCGCGCGGGCCTGCTGGACGATCTGGCCAAACCCCAGGAGGGCCGCTCGATGCGCACTTCCTCAACCATGCGTGTGGGCGAGACGCGGCGCGGGGGCGAACAAAAGCTCGATCCCAAGGCCGAGCCGCGCGGCGATCTCGATGAGCAAAGCAACTGGGACAATTACCGCGTGGCGCCCGGAAAGACGCATGTGCTGCTGGATGAGAAAGGGCCCGGAGTGATCACGCACATCTGGATCACGTTCCTGGGGCCGGAGCCGCAGGACTGGGCCAAGGAAGGTTCGGCGAATCACCAGGAAATGCTGCTGCGCATGTATTGGGACGGGAATCCCCGGCCAGCGGTGGAGGTTCCGTTGGGCGACTTTTTCGCGAATTGCTTTGGCGCGCGCCGTGAGGTGATCAGCCTGCCGGTGGTGGTGGAGGACGCGGATTCCTACAATTGTTTCTGGCAGATGCCGTTTCGAAAATCGGCGCGGATCGAGATCGTGAACCAGAGCGACAAGCAGATCAGCCTGCTCTATTACAACGTCGATTGGATCAAGAAGGAGAAGCTCGCAAAGGACACTCCTTACTTCTACGCGCAATACAGGCAGGAGTATCCCACTGAGCACGGCAAGGATTACGTGGTTCTGGATACCAAGGGCAAAGGCCATTACGTCGGCACGGTTCTCGCCGTCCGCACCCGGAGCCCAGCCTGGTTCGGCGAGGGCGACGAGAAGATTTACATCGATGGCGAGGCCAAGGCGTCCATCTGGGGCACGGGCACGGAAGATTATTTCCTCTCCGCCTGGGGCCTGAAAGTCACGAGCACGCCGTATGCGGGGGTGCCGTATTTCGACCAATGGGGCATTGTGGGCGGGCACACGAGCGCCTACCGGTGGCACCTGAACGATCCGCTGGTTTTCAACAAGGGGATCAAAGTCACGTTCGAGCATTTCGGCTGGATTTCGCCGGATGAAAATCCCGCGCACAAAACAACCAGTTGGAACGAGCGCGAGGATGATTATTCCAGCGTGGCGTTTTGGTATCAGACCGGTCAGCCGACCTTCACCGCCCGCGCGCCGCACGCCAAAGAACGCAAGCTGCCCAGCCTGGAACGCATCACGGCTTACGCGCGGGAGTTTGCCGACAGCCGTTACCATGGCCCCGGCGAGGTCACGCCCCAGTCACTCGAATTTTTCGATGGACCCCAGCTTCTCTACAAGCCCAAAGAGGACAAGGGCGGCTGGCTCGAGATTCCGTTTGAGGTGAAGAAAAAGGAGCCCCTGCGCTTGCTGCTGAATCTGGCGAAGGCGCCTGACTTTGGCCAATACCAGGCGTCCCTGAATGGCGTGAAACTGGGACAGACGATCGACCTCTACAGCGCCAAGGTTGTTGACGAGGAAGCGCACCTGCTCGATTTCTGGCCCGAGCCCGGCCAATACACCCTGCGCCTGGAATGCGTGGGCCGGAACCCGCAATCCACGGGCAACTATCTCGGGATCGAGTCCGTTCGTCTGCGGGAGCGGCGTCCGCGCGTGACGCAATATGGATTCGACAAGGACAACGACTGGCGCAAGGATCCGAAGCTCTTTAACTGAGAATTAAATGCGACTATTCCTGCAATGTTCGCTGCGCCCCGCATGGCGGCGCGTGGTGATTCAACGGGCGATCCGCCTTATCGCGGTCGCCCTGATTTGTCCCGGCCTCTTCACGTTCCAGGCAGGGGCGGACGATCCACCTGTCACCACGAATGCCGCCTCCACGAACGGCGCGGCGGCACTGCCGGATACTGTGGACTTGCGTTCCCATTTCGAGGAATGGGGACTTGCCCGGCGCAATCAGGGCGGGCGCGGGACGTGTTCGGTCTTTACGATGACGGGCGCGCTGGAGTATGCCGCCGCGAGCAAACGGCATCAGGGCGAGCGTTTCAGCGTGGAGTTCCTGAACTGGGGCGCGAACCGGATCGTGGGCGAGGATCAGGACGGCGGATTCTTCTCCGACCTCTGGAGCGCTTATGCCAAATATGGCATCTGCCTGGAGAAATCGCTGCCCTATCGTGACAAGTTCGATGCGGCCTTCGCACCAACAACGGATCTATTGACCGAAGCGAAGGCGCAATCGGCGCTCGGCCTGCGACACCACTGGATCAAGGAATGGAATGTGAAGACCGGGCTGACCGATGCGGAGTTCCTGGAGATCAAACGCACGCTCAAAGAAGGCTGGCCGGTCTGCGGCGGCTTTCGCTGGCCCAAACAGGTTCAGTGGACTGACGACGTTCTTGGCATGTGCCCTCCGGAGGGGGTGTTCGACGGCCACAGCGTGTTGATCGTGGGCTATCGCGAGGATGCCAGCCAACCCGGCGGCGGGGTATTGATCTTTCGGAACACCAATAATGGCGGCCGCGATGGTTTCATGCCTTACGCCTACGCCCGGGCTTACATGAACGATGCGATATGGGTGGAGGCGGTGGGGACGGAAAAGTGATTAACAAACCATCGCCAAAATATCAAGATGTCTAATGCAAAAACCTGATCTCGTGGCATTTATGACGGTATTTCGCGGAAGTGAATTGAGGGGGTTACCGATGGGATGTCAGGAATTCTATCAAGAGTCGTTGTTACGTATCTTGTTTGTTTTCAATAGTTTAGAGCATGGTTTACAGGCCTGAAGGGAGAGGTGTCGGAAAACATTACAATTCGCCATAGGGTTGTCGGAAATTGTAACTCACTTGTGCTGAATATATTACAGCAGTTTCAAGAACCGTTATTATTGGTGAATTATGGAATTCCTTACAATTCTGCGTTGGCATTCGGCCCGTCTCAGGGAACTTTTTACGTTCCGCAACACACTTCGCAAGTGTTTTATATGCAGGTACTAACGCATAGCTTTCGCGTTCATTCAATGACCTAATTCAACCTGCGGCATCCTAATTGCTCTCCTTGGATTTATTAAAGGTGGTGCCGGAATACGGCATCAAAAAGTTACGAACGGTTACTGAAAATGCATATGAAACTCATCACAGCAGCGATAGCGACACTGACGCTGGGGTTCGCGTTGAGCGCCAGCGCCCTCAACTACACTCCGACGTTCCTGCCGAATAATCCCATCGTTCAGGCCTCCAACCCGACCGATGCGGAGGTGCTGGCGGCATGGCAGGCAGCCTTGGGCGATCCCACGGCAACAATCGGTTCCTTGCTTTACAAGTGGACTCCATCCACCGGGGCAGAGGAAGGCAACACAGGTCTGTTCTCCAGTTCCATGACGACTGGATTGCAGAATCTTCAAAGCGTGGATTTGAATTACACCGGGGGCGCGCCTGCTCCGACCCTGACCGCGATCTACGTCAAGGATGGCCGGGCTGGTTGGACGCTCTGGGACGCCCGCACATGGAACTCCACGTTCTCGGATATTCTGGTGGACAACCAGGGTCTTTGGAATAACGCCAACAACATGGCCGACATCTCGCATGTGGCGGTCTTTGGCGTCAGGGAGAGCACATCGGTTCCCGATGGTTCCAGCGCGCTGATGCTTCTGAGCGTGAGCTTGATTGGCCTGGAAACGCTTCGTCGCAAACTGGCGTAAGAACGTCTGTTTAGTCTGATCCATCGCACGGACGGGAACAATCCCGTCCGTTTATTTTGTACAAATCCCCTTGAGGTCAGGGCTTGGGAACATCCTTTGCGCGCCAGCCGATGGGCGGTCCGCCGGGAAATCGGACCACGGCGTTGGAGGATAGTTCGGAGGCGTCGGGCATGCCTTCCCGCTCGAGATAGAGCATGGTGCGCTTGCCGCCAAGGACCACGATGGGCACTGAAACCAGGCCGTAACCGGCAGCGCGGGCCTTGACCAGGTATTGGCCTGCGGGCAGCACCACGGTCATCGGCTCCTGATCGGTGGAGCCCACGCGATTGACCACGGAGCGCACGCGTTTGCCTTCGGGCGTGAAGATGCCATAGCCGGTATGGGGATGATACATGATGTTCCCGGAATTGACGTCCTCGGTTTCCGAATAGACCACCACCATTCCCTTGGACGCAAATCCGCCCGCCGCCTCTTTCGGTCCCACGGTTTCTGTGATGGGAACGGTTTTGTTCGTGACGCAGGCGCTCAGGCCAAGGAGCAGTGCCACACCGACGCCAAGAATCGCGCGACGCGGAAGAGCCCGTTGGGGAGACTTCACGGTTTGGTGCGAACCGGGTTTGAAAAAGTTAGACCAGAACATGGAGGGAGCATCGCGTGTTGGGTTGTTAATTTCAAAGGAAAATCATGTAAAATCGGGCGGGCGCCGGGCGGATGGGCACGGGGGAAAAGGTATCCGCAGAGGGGCGCAGAATTTTACATGGATGTTCAGGATGCGCACGATGGGAAAAGGGAATGGTGGTGGTGAAAGCAAGCGTGGAGGTAATTTCGCATGGCCTAGAGGGGAAAAAGCCACCTCACCCCGACCCATCTGGCGATGGAGAGGAAGTAATTTTCCCGCGCATGGAGTTATTGGGCGCGTGGGATTGGCGGGCGGCGCACAGAGGACTGCACGCCCTCCTACCGCGAACGTCACGGTGGCCGCGAACCGATGAGTTGGCGGTCGAATGGAGCTTCTGATTGCGATTTGTAGGATCGGGAGGCAGGCGTTCGTTGGAAAAGGGTCTGCGATCCCTGCCGGGATGCCTGGAGGGAATCGTTTGAATGGGAGACAGGAAGAATGTGGGTTTTACGAAATGGCGTGGGTGGTTCGTTCGGTTGGGTGAGGCTTCAATGGGGTATTAAACCCGAAATCCGAAATAGGAACGGCCCATCTGACGCAATCATTTGGCCATCCATGGTTTGAAACCGGCTGTGGAGTATTGGTTTAATACACCTTCGCCGATTGCAAATCATGGCTGACTCAAAGCATTGCATCGTCTTGACCATTCTTATTTCGGATTTCGGTTTAAAGGGCTTCCGCGGATCGGAGGTTTTTGTGGTGCGCTCTGTGAATGTGAGACGGTTAGCAGATTGGAAATCTGCGATACGGTTGGAAACCTGCGCTACGAGTTGCGGTTTGGACGCGCAAGCAGGTGGGATGGGCGGGGGATTGTTTGAATGGGAGACAGAGCAACGGTGAGCTTGGGGAATTCGCGAAGGTTTTCGGATTATCGAGGGGGTTAAAAATATTCATGACCCCTCGCTTTTGAGCGCTGCGCCGTCTAAAGACGGGACTCCATACAGAAGCCTTGGACGTCGCGATCCGTGGGGCGACGCATGCGGCGGTTTCTCAATCAACCGAGCTGCAATGACGAACGCCGGACGCCGGGTGGGGCACCCTCCGCCATTTACTCAACCTGTCGATCCACCTGGTCCGGACGTTTGAAATGGAACCGGATTAATATTTTGCCGCATTCTTTGGTGGTTGGGAGCTTAGCCAGGGTTTGAACCAACGCGTCAGGCGGGGCATCACCAGCCATGTGAGACAGGCCACAATCAGCGCCGAAACGATTAACAGATTGAGCGCCAATGGCAGCCTGCGCAACTGTGGGGAAAGGAGGATGCCGATCAACAGACTGACCGGATAGACGCCCAGCAATGTCAGCATGGCCATCTTCCAGCGGGGCGGCGCGCCGGGCGAACGAAACCACGCTTCCAGCCCGTGCAACTGGCGATGCGACCAGCCGCCGTCCGTCAGTGGTTTGCACCGCTCCTCCCAGGCCTTAAAGATCTCCGACGCGTAAAATTCGTCCTTCTCTTTTTCATTGGTAAACGTTCGCAGGATGCCGAATTCACGCGAGTCAGAGCCGGGCGACGGCACGAGCATGGTCGCGCCCAGCACGGCGCCGTGAGCGTAGGAGGTCTGAAAGAATTCGCGGAGCGCCTGCTGGAATTCAGCTTCGCAGCCAGGGCGCACATTACGAGTGATGGCCATGTGGATGGGCATAATATAAATGAATTTCCATGCGGTTTTCGATTCGCGGACTGGCCGTTCTGGTCCTGTTGAGAAATTCCGCCATCGACAAATATTCACGGAGATTTCTTGCTTCCACGTGCGGTAACTTATCGCCAAATCCTGTTACAGCAAGAGCGTCATACGATTTCCACGATTGTCGGGATCATGCGAAAGAGGAGCGAGTAAGCGAAATGAGAGATGGTGTCAGTAACGTTCGCCTCCAAAAGAAGAAAACGGCAAACCGAAATGCAAACTGTAACTTCAGGCAGGTATTCGCCCATGTCCTTCGACCTATTCAATTCGTGACTTTGGGGTCTGTTGGATCGACGGCGTAATGGCGCAAACTGGCGGCATGTGATGGGAGAACCGAGTGGTTTAAATCCCAACGCATCAAGAAACCAAATGCGCCGCATGAGCGGCAATGAATGGAAAGGAAACTATGAAACAATGGATTTACGCAATCATTGCAGTCGTTTTACTGAGTGCCGGAGTCGGATTTTATAAAATTCACCCAAAAAGTCCGGTTACACCTCCGGCTCAAACTGTGAGCGGGGCAGTCTCCATCGAGGCGACCGGCACCGGCCAGGCTGAAAACGATGTCATCGTAAAAGAACGTCCGCCCCGACCCACCAGGACGCCTGCGGGTAATCCCTCGGAACAGGCGAGACCAAGGCCGGTTGCTGTGGCGGTGAACACGACGGCTCCCGCCGCCATCGGTGTGAAACTGGCTGTGGATACTTTGGTGTCACCGCAGGCCAGCTACCCGGAAAGGCAGGCGGCCTGGAAGCAATTGCGCGACGCAGGCAAGCTCGCCGATGCCATTGCCGATCTTGAGCAACGGGTGGCGGGGAGTCCGCAGACGGCGGAGTATTCCGCAGTGCTCGGCCAGGCTTATCTTGAAAAGGCAGGAACGCTGCAGGACGTGCGCGAGCAAGGCATTCTGGCGATGAAAGCGGACCAGACATTCGACGTGGCTTTGCAGCTCGATCCGTCAAACTGGGATGCGCGCTTCACCAAGGCTGTTGCCATGTCCTACTGGCCGCCGCAATTGAACAAAGGGCAGGAGGTGATTGAAAACTTTACGCAGTTGATCACCCAACAGGAGGGACAGGCGCCGCAGCCGCAATTCGCGCAGAGCTATGTCTGGCTCGGCGATCAATACCAGAAGGCCGGGAAATCCGATTACGCCAGACAAGTGTGGCAGCGGGGCGCGGCCATCTATCCGAACGATTCGGCACTCCCGAAGCGGTTGGCGCAGCCTTCCGGCAAATGACGACTCAGGATGCGTGATGGAATAAAACTCTTCGGCCGAGGTGCGTCCGATAAAAATCGCTGGAACGAAAAGTCCGGTTCAATCAGGATGAGACCATCGTCTCGGAACATCTTATGAATTCAAAAATAGCAGGAGCGGGCGATTTTCATTCTCCATTGCCTGACCGGCAGTTTCGTGGGTTTCTGCTGTTCTTTCATGGTGTGTTTCTGGGCGCTCTCGTGCTGTTGTCCTATACGCACATGCGCAATTTGAAGGGACCGCCAGCGTCAGCCGATATCACGCTCCTGCTCCTGGCAGTGGTTCAGGGACTTTTGTACCTGTTTTTCTTTGCGCTCCCAAGCCTTGCCGGCTGGCCGGCCACACGATGGTTTCGGGAAGTTCTCGGGAGATTACATCAGCCCCAGGACGGCTATTACAGGCCGGCGTTGATTTGTTGGGGCGTGTATATTGGGGCAAGCGTGGCGGTGGTGCTGGCGGAAAGCCGGATAGACCCTGTATTTGCGTGGGCACTGGCCGCATACGTGGGGCAGATTTCCGCCCTGCGATTCAGGATCACCGTGCCTGCCACTATTGCAATCCTGGGCGCCTACCTCCTGAACCGTTTCGGCTGGAGCGCACTCGCCATGTGGGGACCCGGGGCCTGGCTCGACTTTCTGGTGCAGGTGATTCCCATGGCGGCGCTTGTCCTTTTTGTGGGTCGGATGGTTGTCACCAGTGTCGAGAGAGGAAAACTAATCATGGAGCTGGAGGCGACGAAACGCGAACTGGAACAGGCCCGGGATCGCGAAATCGAACTGGCCACACTCCGCGAACGGGAACGCCTCGCCCGCGACCTGCACGACAATCTCGGTCACTCGCTGGTGACGCTGACGGTGCAACTGGAGGCGGCGCAACGATTGCAGGCGGCCGATCCGGCGCGGGTGACGGCAATGCTGGCGGAAATGCAGATGCTTACCCGTTCCAGCATGGAGGACCTGCGCCGGTCACTGGCCAACCTGCGCGCCGCCGGTTTGGGGGACCGTTCGCTTGCCGAAGCGCTCCAGACCCTGTGTGCGAAAGCAGGCAAGCGATTCGGGGCGGACATCGACTGCCAGATTGCCGGATGCACCGACTCCCTGCCGCCCGCCGTAGCCGAGGCCCTGTGGCGTGTGGCTCAGGAAGGATTGACGAATATCGAAAAACACGCCCATGCTCACCACGTGGAAGTGAATCTCGCCGTGCAAACCAAAGAAATCGTGCTGCGCATAAACGACGATGGCATTGGCCTGCCATCGGGTGCGGAAGACAAGCCGGGGCATTATGGTTTGCGCGGATTGCGCGAGCGCGTGGAAGGGCTTGGCGGCACCTTCACGGTCGCGCTGGCGGGAGCCACAGGTACCGCCATTACCGCACGCATTCCCGTAATCGCGTGATGAAACCGATCCGAATATTGATCGCGGAAGACCAGACCCTCATGCGGCAGGGATTGAAAACCATCCTTGAGCTGGAGGCCGGCTTCGAAGTGGCCGGAGAGGCCGAGGACGGCAAATCCGCCGTGAAGCTGGCCCTGCAATTGCACCCGGACATCATCCTCATGGACGTTCAGATGCCGCAGATGAACGGTGTGGAAGCCACGGCGGCCATTTGCCGCGCATGGCCGCAGGCCCGGGTCATCATCCTGACCACCTTCGACCGTGACGATTACGTCTTCGACGGCGTGCGGGCGGGCGCGGTGGGTTATCTGTTGAAGGATGTTCCAGCCAGGAAACTGGTGGAAACGATTCGCTGCGTGCATGCCGGCGAGGTGTTCATCCAGCCCGAAATTGCGTCGCGTACCCTCCGTGCGGCGTTGAGGCCCGAAGGCGGTTTGATTGAGCCGCTCTCCGACCGGGAGCGGGAGGTCCTCGTCATGCTGGCGCAGGGAATTCCAAACAAGGAAATCGCCGACAAACTGCACATCGCCGAGGGCACGGTCAAAAACCATGTGTCGAATATCCTCGGCAAACTCCAGGCCCAGAACCGCACCGAAGCGGCGGACATTGCGCGGCGCCGGGGATTGATTTGACATTGGTTTCATTTGAGACCATTATTAGTATCATATGAGTACTGCGGTGACAAAAGCGAAGCTGGCGTCCAAGCCTGGACGAAGCGGGGTGGGTTCCACAAAGGCCATGCGCTTTTCCGGGGTGGTGAGCGGCCAGATTCACAGCCTGAAATCCAAAACCGGTGCCGCCGATCTGTCCGCGGGCAAATTGATTGAGATCATCCGCATCGGCCTGCCCATGCGGGAATTGGACGATTTGCAGACCAGCCTGGATATCCCGATGGAAAAATTGGCTCCAAAACTTGGAATGTCCAAGGCCACACTGCACAGGCGCAAGGCCCAGGGGCGGCTTGGACCGGAGGAGTCCGACCGTGTGGTCCGGTATGCCCGGTTGATGGGCAGGGCGGTGGAAGTGATGGAAGGAGAGGAAAATGCCCGGCTCTGGCTTGCTTCAGCCCAGGTGGGTTTGGGTGGGGCGGTCCCACTGGATTACGCGGAAACCGAAGTGGGCGCGCGGGAAGTGGAAGACTTGCTCGGACGCATTGAATACGGAGTGTATTCCTGATGCTGGAAGCCTGGCGCATGGTCCGGGAGAAGTTCGCTGCCACGGCATTCACCGGTGAAGGAGCCGCCAAGACTGGTGGTCGCTGGAACTCCCGTGGCGTGGCCATGGTCTATACCAGTGCGACCCGCTCATTGGCGGCTTTGGAAATACTGGTTCATCTCAATCCTCCGATGCGGTTCCGTTACAGCATCAGACGCATCGAATTCGAGGAGCGTTTGGTCGAACGTTTCACAATGGCGGCGTTGCCATCCGACTGGAGAATGGAGCCGCCGACTCCCTCCACCCGGCGAATTGGAGACGACTGGGCACGGTCATTGCGCTCGGCAATTCTCGCGGTTCCGAGCATCATCATCCCGGACGAAACCAATTACCTGCTGAATCCGGCCCATCCCGATTTCAAAAAAAACACCATTGGCCCGCCCGTGCGATTCACTTTCGATGATCGCCTGATCACTTGATGGAGGAAATCTGAAGCCCCTCTTACTCCGCCCGGCCCTTTGAGAGCAACCGTGTGGATAGGACTGCGGCGAGGCCTATGAGGGCGGCGAAAGCCAGGAGGATCGGGCAGTCGAGCAGGAGGACATCGTAGGAGCGGCCAAAGTAAAGGACGCTTTGGAGGCCGTGCATGGCCCAGTAGCTGGGGGTAAAGGATGCGATGGTCTTGAAGGTTTCGGGAACGATCTCGATCGGCCACCAACAGCCGCCGAGCGCGGAGAGGACCATCGATCCGAATATGGCCACGAGGATGACCTGTTTTTCCACCTTGCAGAGGAGGCCGGCCAGGATGCTGAGGGAGCCTGCGACCGCCGCCAGCGAGATCACCACCGGCACGAGAAACAGCGGGTGGTCGCCCATTGGAAGTTTGAAGACAATGGCGCCGAAGGCCAGGAGCACGAATGCCTGGATGCAGCCGAGGACCACCCGGGCGAGAACCTTGCCCGCGTAGGCTTCATAGGGGTGCAATGGAGCGGCGAGCAAACGGCGCATTTGACCGCCGATGCGATCGTTGACGAGTGTGACCCCTCCATAGGTGAGGATCATCTGGAGCACGAACATGACGAGCATTCCCGGCAGGCTCTGGTTGAAGCCCATGGGTGGCGGGCGGAGTGTGCGATGGCTCTGGCGTGTCATGGTCAGAAGCTGCGGACGGGCCAGGGCCTCCTTCAGCGCGGCCCGGGAGGCGTCGTCCCAGGGCCGGTGGCTCACATCCGCGATGGCCAGGCCCTTGGTGAACTTGACGATGGCGTGGAGCAGGCGGGATTGCACCTCCATGATTTTCTCGGGACTGCCGTTGCCTTTGACGAGGGGAACCTTGATGGACTGGCCTTTCAAAATGGCTTCGCCGAACCCGTGCGGGATCACCACGCCGTAGGGCCATTTGGTCTTGAGCACTTCCTGCGTGCCCGCGTCCATCATCTCGATGTAATAACCGTCCTCGCGGAGTTGCTCCACAAAGAGGGCGGTAAGTTCGTGGCGATCCAGGTCGATCACGGGAATCCAGGTGGATTGCGGACCTCCGCCCCGCATGGCGCTGCCAAAGACATAGGCCATGATCAGCGGCATGGCGAGCATCCACATCAGGGCCATGCGGTCTTTGGCCACCCGCTTCAAATCACCGAGGATGATGCGCAGAACCTTCATTTGCGGTCTCCGGTGGCCAGTTTTCGTTGAAACATAAAGAAGGCGAATCCTGTTCCCAGGACGCCCAGCGCAAGCAATCCCAGGAACGGACGTGCCACATCGATCAGCGGCTTGGACCGGGCCACCCCTTGCAGAACGAGGACTCCCCAGCGATTGGGGGAATACTGGCCGATCAATTGCAGAAAGGGGGGCAGGCTCTCGTAAGGGAACATGCTGCCTCCGAGCATCGCAAAAAGCATGAGCACCAGCGGCGAGAGAACATTGGCCTGCTCGCGTGTCCGGGCCAGGGAATAGATCAGGGCCAACAGGCCGGTCATGGATACCGCCCAGATCGCGACAACTCCGGCCAGCTTGAAGGGGTTCCCCCATTTGATTCCGAAGATCAAGGTGCTGCAAATCAGGAGCAGGATCAGCGCAAGGCTGCACAGGACCATGCAGCGGAGCATTTTGGCCATTACATATTGCCCCGGAGTGACCGGGCTGGCCAGGAGGCGCGGCAGAATCAGGTTCTGCTTTTCCTGCAATATTTCCTGCAGCGGTCCCTGCCCGATGAACAGGACCCAAAAGTACATCGCCCCGGGCAATAGCATTAAAACGATGTCATTCATGGCGTCTGGGGCGTCACGGACGCGTTATTGGTGAATGGCACGAAATCCGCCGCGGCGACCGTCTCGATTTTCACCAGCGGAGGAAACACGTAAGTCCGAATGCCTTTAAGCTTCTGAAAGGACGCAGAGGCGACGCCGGTCACGGCGGTTTCGACTGGAAAGCCGTTGCCTTTGATCATGCCCCGAAGGTCCCGGAGCGGATCGC
Organism: Verrucomicrobiia bacterium; assembly: GCA_963664225.1. Classification (GTDB taxonomy): domain Bacteria; phylum Verrucomicrobiota; class Verrucomicrobiia; order Limisphaerales; family UBA1319. The sequence goes on along the minus strand of OY760937.1, from coordinate 2,192,597 downwards.
CAAGAATCTCGGCGGCTCCGGAAAGTCCCACCGCCATCAGGGAGACGCCCTGGCGCACGATCTTGGGCAGGATTTGCTGCGCGGGGTTCTCGTAAAGCTCAATGGTATTGGTCTGCCCCTTGAGCAAATCATCGGTCATGTTCTTGGGCAAGACCACGAGGGCCGAAACTTTGCCCTTTTCGACCAGTCGCAGGCCTTCGTCCCGGGTTTCCACAAAGTGAAGACGGAGGTTTTTGGCGGCATCCCCCTGGGCGGGCAGCGAACGCAACAGGTCGGTGAGCATATCCTTGTCCTGGTCCAGGACGGCCACCTGAATCACGGGCATGATGCCGGAGCGGCCGCCGCCGCCGAAGACCGAGGCGATCATCACCGTCATAATCAACGGTAGCGCGGAGAGGAGGAGCATCGACCAAGGGCGCTTCCAGTCGCGCCTGAGATCGTTGAGGAGGAGCTTGAGGATGGTATTCAATCCCGCAGCTCCCTTCCGGTCAGTTTGAGGAAAACGCTTTCCAGCGTGGGCTTTTGGACCGACAAGTCGGCGAGTTCAATCCCTGACTTGCCGAGCCGCTCGACCAAAGCCGCCAGGCCGTAATGCTCGCCGACCAGGCTGACAGTGGCCAATTGGTCGGTCACGCCCAGGACTGAAACCGGCTCATGCTCCAGGCACTGCTGCATTTGCTCGGCGGTGAACTTGCCTCGCAACGTGACCACGTCCCGATCGCCCACCACCCTGGCCAGTTCGCTCACCGAACCGGTTTGGAGGATTTGGCCGTGATCCATGATGGCAATGCGGTCGCACAGTTTCTCGGCTTCCTCGAGGTGATGCGTGGTAAAAAGGATGGTGGTGCCTTGCCTGGCGATTTCCCGGATGACCTCCAAAATGGCGTTGCGGGCCTGTGGATCGATGCCCACGGTGGGTTCGTCCAGCAGCAGAACCTTCGGCCGGTGCACCAGTCCGATGGCCAGATTCAGGCGGCGCTTCATTCCGCCGGAGAACCGCGAGACCGGTTCCTTCGCCCGATCCGCGAGGTCCACGCGTTGAAGGATTTCATCGATGCTTTTGTTGAGTTCGGAGCGCGAAACCCCATACAAGCCGCCCCAGAACAAGAGGTTCTCCCGGGCATTGAACTCTTCATAGAGCGCGACCTCCTGAGGCACCAAGCCCAGCAGACACTTGGCTTTGCGCGGAGAGGCCCAAAGGTCATATTCTCCAATGGTCACAGTGCCTTCGTCGGGACGGAGAAGGCCGGAAATCATGGAGATGGTGGTGGTCTTGCCGGCGCCGTTGGGGCCGAGAAAGCCGAACAACTCCCCCTGCGCCACCTCGAACGAGATGTGATCCACCGCCCTCAACTCTCCAAATCTCTTGGATAAACCTTGTACAGAAATCATCCGTGACCTTTCGATGTCAGATTCATGGGATCTTAAGAAACCGGAAATTCATGCGTCAAGCGATCGAACTTCTTATTATTGCAGGGTGGAGCAGCTGCGACCGAAGTGATCGCCACGACAGATAGGACGGGCATATGTGGAAATGAGGCCAAAATGAGTATGACAGCGATTTGGCGGGGAGCATCGCTGCGCACCCGGGCACCAATCGACATTGGACAATCGATAATGGATGACTGGAGAGGAAACACCACCAAGGCAACAGATCACAGCGGCGATCCATCACCATTCGATGCGCCAGAAAGGAGGCGCTCCGGCGCGATCGTTTCCGCGCCTGAAAAGAGCCTCAACAGCCTTCCACTTGGTTTGTCAGAAGGCTGCCCGGCGAAAAACTACTGCCGGTTTCGGGAACTTTGCAATCCCCGGAACCGGGTTGGAAATTGAGTCCGCCGGCATGAAGCGCGCGGCAACTCTTGAGAAGGCAGTCCTACTTCTTTTTTGCCACAGCTTTTGCGGCTACGGCCTGTTTTTTCTTTTGCACCACCGCGGTGGCCTTGGTCTGCTTCTGTGTCACTTTTTTGTTCACGGACTTCGGAGATTTGTCGCCCATAGCTTTTTTCCTTTCACTGCTGTTTTGGAGATCCACAGCATAATCACTTCGCCGGGATTTCCTACAAAAAATGCACCATGATGCGTGAGTTGTCAAGTGACAATTCAAACTGAATTTGGAAGGGCTTTTCCAGGGGGCAAAATCCAGGCCTGATCATGGTGTTCGAAACCGAGTCGGGGATAGTATTCCACAGCCGCAGGAGCGGCCAGAAGGACGATCTGGCAGCGCGGTCCCAGGGCCTGGCGCACGAGCTCCACAAGCCTCCGGCCAATGCCGCGCCGCTGATAAGCCGCATCGACCGCGAGGTCGGACAAATAGCAGCAGTAATGAAAATCGGTCACGCAGCGCGCCAGGCCCACCAGCAGGCCGTTATCGCGGCATGCAGCCATCAGGTTCGAGTGCGCAAGCATGCCCTCCAGGCAGGGCGTGTCATCGATCGGACGCCGGGCCGCGAGCGTTGATCGGAGAAGCAGTTCTCGAAACTCTCCAACCGTCACCTTTTGATTAATGGAATAGTCCAGGCGACTGCGAAGATACGCTCGAATTGGCGCAATGAAAACAAGTAATCCGGCGCGGCATCCTGTGAGTCCATTTGTTACTTTCCAACGACAAGAGGCGCGAAAATATTTTTATGGATTCGCAGACCCTCGCCAAAAAAGTGCACCGGGGACTGTTCAACGCGTCAGTCATGGTGTAGAATGGCCTCCACAAACCATCAGAGGACATTATGCAGACCTACGATCTCAACCGTCGGCAATTCATCAGCAAAAGCGCGGTGCTCACCGGAGCGGCCCTGTTGGCGCCACTGGCACCAATGTTCCCCGTGGCCGCACGTGCGGCGCAACCCGGCAAGAGAACCGCGGCGGACCAGGTCGATTTGGGGAAGACGGGCATTAAATCGAGCCGTCTGGGCCTGGGCGCGGGCAGCAACAGCGGCAACGTTCAGCGCGCGCTGGGCCATGAGGGATTCAACAAACTCATTCGTTACGCCTACGACCAGGGCATCACCTTTTTCGATACCGCCGATGGTTACCAGACACACACGTGGATCGCGGAAGCCATAAAGGGATTGCCTCGCGAAAAACTTTTCATTCAGACCAAAATGTCGGGCGGCGCCCAAAAACCACTGGAAACGATCGACCGCTACCGGAAGGAATTGAACACCGATTATATCGACAGCCTGCTGATTCACTGCATGACCGATAACGGCTGGCAGGATCAGCAGAAGCGCGTGATGGACGCCATGGAAGAGGCCAAAGAGAAGAAGATCATCCGCGCCAAGGGCGTTTCCTGCCACGGCCTGCCCGCGCTGACCCGCGCCACACAAGTGCCCTGGGTGGACATTCACCTGGCGCGCGTCAATCCCCAGGGGCGGCACATCGACGGCCACAGCAGCAATTGGAACGAGTCCGGCAACGAAACGACGCTGCCTGAGGTTCTGAAGGAACTGCAGGCCATGCACGACAAGGGACGGGGCATCATTGGCATGAAAATCATCGGCAACGGCGAATTCACCAAGGCCGAGGACCGCGAGAAAAGCATCCGATTCGCCATGGGGCTGGGTTTGCTGGACGCCGTGGTCATCGGGTTCAAAAGCACGGCGGAAATCGACGAAGCCATCGAGCGGATCAACCGCGCCCTGGCGTCGTAGGGCAACCGCACGAGGCCTGAGCAACTCCGCGAGGCGACAACCCGCCGACGGACCTTTTCAGAGGCGGCAAAAAGAATATCGAAATCGGGGCTTGCAAAAGCCGGAGCGGTTTGTAGATTGGTCTCCGAATTACGGGTGCGAGCGTAACTCAGCCTGGTAGAGTGTCACCTTGCCAAGGTGATTGTCGAGGGTTCAAATCCCTTCGCTCGCTCCATTCCTCAAAAAGTGGAACTCCTTCAGCCGCAACGAATTACAACGGTCTTCCAATGGTACACATTCGTCCCATCGCTCCGTGTGACAAAAATGTGACCGAAGGAATCTCGCAAAGCTCAAAAAAGTCTTTTCTGGAGGTCGTATGAAAAAAAATGCGATCACTGAACCAGAGGAGTTTCTGGTGCATGTCACCGGCGATCCCACAAACATCACCATTTACAAAGAAACCCACGACGGGGAAAGCCGTTCCATGGTTTTTTATTATGACGCTGCGTGCAGCCGCCATCGGCGGCGATACTCCACTTATGCGACAGCAGATGGCTGTGCCGCAAAACTAAAAAAGGAGATCAAAGCAGGCGGCTGGGACGGTTTGGATAGAAGTAATCCTGTCCGCTCCCCGCTCGTGCGTCGCAGGGCGAGAGGGAAGATCGCGCGTTCAGTTTTTTGAGCCGACAGTGTTCATTCGGCCTATATACTTCCATGTTGGTTAAACCCGAAATCCGAAATAGGAACGGCCCATCTGACGCAATCATTTGGCCATCCATGGTTTGAAACCGGCTGTGGAGTATTGGTTTAATACACCTTCGCCGATTGCAAATCATGGCTGTCTCAAAGCATTGCATCGTCTTGACCATTCTTATTTCGGATTTCGGGTGTGCGCCAGTGAAATTGGTAGCCTCGTGGGTGAAAGTCCCGCCGGTCGAATTAGACGGTTCACGACCGAAATGCAGCGTCCGGGACGAGGCCGTGAGGCCGAACCACAAGCGGGACGCTGAAAGAACTGTCGGGTCGTAACGAAAGTAAACCTCATCAAATGAGCTCCGAAACCGAAATAACCGGTAAGCCGAGCCGCTACCCGAACGGCGAAGGCAGAAACGCGGCGTCATCAAATCGTCAAATGGGCGCTGTTGATTCCGGCGGAGTCAGCGAGGGCGACACGACAGGAAGGGAAACCAAGGTAAGCTGGGAGATCTCTGGAGGCGGGGCGATAAAGCCTCAACCGCCGGTGCAAGGAGGAACACCCTCCGAGGCCGCACGGGCAGCCAGAGAAGTCGGAGTCTTCCATAGTAGCGAAGAAGCTGGGGCGACCAAAACCCCGGCGGAGCCAAGGGAAGGCACTTGGATCGAAGCGAATCAAAACAGCGAGGGACAGGGAGATGGCCTTGAGGGAGTGGAAACACTTTTTCAACGGATAACAACCCCGATAAAAGTTCAAAAGCTGCAGCGAGCGCTATATTGCAAAGCCAAGGCTGAGCCGAAGTATCGGTTTTACAGCCTCTACGGAGAACTGCTGCGGAAGGACGTGCTGGAAACGGCAATGGCCTCCGTGGCGCACAACAATGGCGCGGCTGGGATCGACGGGCAGACATGCGACGTCTATCTTGCCAGCGACGAAGCCTGGGACCAATGGCGGAACCAACTGCTGGAGGAGTTACGCACGAAGAAGTATCGGCCAAGCCCGGTGAAGCGTGTGTATATACCAAAAGGAGACGGGAAGCTGCGACCCCTGGGCATCCCGACAGTGAAAGACCGGGTGGTGCAGACAGCGGTGGTGATTGTATTGCTGCCGATTCTGGAAGCCGATAGTCATCCGAACAGTTACGCCTATCATCCCAAACGCAATGCCCACCAAGCAATGGAGGCGATCAAGAAGGCTACGCTGACAGGACGCGTCGAAGTTATAGACGCGGACTTAAGCGGGTATTTTGACAGCATTCCCCACAGGCGTTTGTTGCGCATAGTGGCCAAGCGGGTCAGCGATGGAACAATTCTCAAGCTGATCGCAGGATGGCTGCGCGCGCCCGTGAATGAACCGCAAAGCGACACAGGGAAAGGCGGGACAAAGGGGGGGCAAGGTCAGAATCGACGGGGGACTCCGCAAGGCGGGGTTGTATCGCCGATTTTAGCCAATGCATACCTCAACCAGTTGGATTGGGAAGTCAACGAACGCTGCGAACTCAAACCCGTGATGGTGAGATACGCGGATGATTTCGTGATACTCGGACAGCCGGGGCAGGGACGGGAACTGATGGAACGACTGGAACGATGGCTGAAGCAACGCGAGTTAGTGCTCAACGAGAAGAAGACCCGCTTGGTGGACCTCCGCCAGGATGGCATCAAATTCTTGGGATTCGCGCTAACAATGCGACAGGGGAAGGGGAAATGGAAATATCCGCATGTGGAACCCCATCCCAAGAGCCAGAAGAAGTTTCGAGACGGGATTCGGGAGAAACTCAACCGAAGCACGCTATGGCGTGATATCGGAGAGGTGATTCCCGAGCTCAACAAGAAACTCAAAGGTTGGAAGGGTTACTTTCACTACGGGAACAGCACCAAGGTGATGGGCCAGATGAACGAATACGTCAGCAGCAAGTTACAACGATGGTTGTGGCGCAAACACGGATGTAGTCGGGCGCAATGGTCCACATACCCCAAGGAGGATCTCTATGAGCGTTATGGTTTATACCAAATGCCGGAATATGCGGCATGGAAACGATGACGTCGAAGCGATGCAACGTATGATCCCCGGAGAGCCGGATGCGGGAAAACCGCCTGTCCGGTTCGATGAGGGGCGAAATGCGACGGTCATTGGCCACGGCCATTCAATCCGTCCATTTCGCCTACTCTACTAAAAGCCTTTTTCGGCATGCTGAAGAATTTTGTCCTGCGCCCGGCGCTTCCTCCGCTTATGCTTCGTTTTCGACAATAGCGGTCCCCCTCTTCGGGCGGAGCTTGAGAACACGATAAACGATGTATATTCCCGCCAAAATCACAATCAGCAGCAAAGAACCGGCGCTCAGCTTTTGCGTGAATGCCACGACCTGTTCGAGTTGATTGTGAAAAGCGAATCCCAACGCGGCATACACGGACGCATAAACCACCGAGGTGAAAGCGTCCACGAGCAGGAAGCGCTGCCGATCGACCTCCAACGCGCCGGCTTGCATGAGAATGACCGTGCCGAACGGCAGGAATTTTGCCAGCGTGAGCATCCGCGTGCCGTGGAGGACGGTTTTGGCGAGCGTGGCGCGCTCAAGCCGGACCTGCACTGAATGCAAATGAGGAAACATCCGGAAGACGCGCGCCTTGCCGCGATGTCCCAGGAAATACCAAACCGCGTCGGCAACGACACAGCCCGCAGCCGCCCATCCGATGGCTGCGGGCAGACCAAACTTCCCGCTGGCGGAGAGAGCGCCCGCCGCCATGAGCCACGGCGCTCCCGGCAACGGCAAGCCAAACTGTTCCGCGAAGGCGATCGCGAACAAAATCAAGCCACCGTGTGAAATAAGGAATTGAGTAATTGCGTTCATGCCTTCCCACCCGGCTTGCATGGCCTCGCTTCCGCGCCTGACGGGTTCATCCAGTTCGCCTCTGCGAAGATCATTTGGTTGTTTGTGTCTGCGCGAGTTGAGACGGCCGCTCCAGTGCTTCCCATCCGCCGCCCAGGGCTTTATAGAGACTTATGAGATTCTGGGTCACCGCCCTGTCACTCTGGACCAGCGCGTCTTCGGCCAGGTAGAGAGATCGCTCGGCATCGAGCACGTTGATGAAGCTGGCGAGGCCGTTGGAGTAGAGCTGGCTGGCCAGGCGCAGCGAATCCTGGCTGGACTTCACCGCGTCCTCGAGCGAACGCCGTCGGATCTGTTCCTTGGCATAGGCAACCAGCGAATTTTCGACGTCTTCGAATGACATCAGCACGGTCTTTTCATAGGCCGCCAGGGCCTGCTCCTGGCGGGCGTTCTGCACCCGGATGTTGGCCCGGATGCGCCCCGCGTCGAAGATCCTCCACTGTACGGTCGGCCCGACTGACCAGAACTTGCTATCCCCGGTGAACCAGTCGGAGGCGCTGGTGCTTTGGAATCCGGCCAGACCCGTCAGGTAGAACTTCGGAAACAAGTCCGCCGTGGCAACCCCGATGCGCGCGGTGGATGCGGCCAGTTGCCGTTCAGCCTGTTGAATGTCCGGGCGGCGGCGCAGCAGGTCGGATGGTAGTCCAGCCGGCACGACAGGCGGGGCGGCAGGAATGGGGGCCGGCGCAGACAACTCCGCCAGGAGCGCTTCGGGCGGCTGGCCCAGGAGCACGCCAAGGCGGTGGATATAACCTTGAATGCCGCTCTCCAGCATGGGAATAGCCGCCCGCGTATTCGCCAGCAGCGTGGCGGCCTGCTGCACATCGAGGTCGCTGGTTAGTCCGTTCTTGCACCGGTTCTCCGTAATGGCCAAAGCCTCTTCCTGCGTTTTGAGGTTCTTGTTCGCAATTTCCAACCGGCGCTGGAGACCACGGGTCTCGACGTAATTGCGCGCAACCTCGCCCAGCAACGTCACCAGCACGTTTCGTCGGCCAAATTCGGCGGCGGCAACTTCGGCCTTTCCGGCCTGAACCTCTCGGCGTGTTCCGCCGAAAACATCGATTTCCCAGGAGGCATCGAATCCTGCCTGATAGACGTTGTTTTCAAACGGAGTGCCCGGGGGCACGGGGAGAGAGCCGATGAGCGGCTGATTCTTGCTTTGGTTTTGACGCGCGTAGGAGCCGCCGGCATTTACCGTGGGCCAGAGTTGCGAGGAGGCTATGCGGTATTGGGCCCGGGCTTCGCGAACGCGAGCCCCGGCGATTTGCAGATCGTGGTTGGCTTTCACGGCCCGCTCGATTAGGGAGTCGAGTTGCGGGTCGTTAAAGCCCTTCCACCACCCGGCGAGGGACGGCGCAAGGTTCGTTTCGCCGCCGGCCATGGGCGCGCTCCATTGGGCGGGCGCGGCGGTTTTCGGTTGCTGGTAATTGGGACCAACGGCGCAGCCCTGGAAAAGACTGAGAGCCAGGGCCGCGCCCGGAATGAGGACTTGAGGATAGTGTTTCATAAAGTGGTAATTATCAGGAATAGTTTTCATTGTTTGCGGACGGTTTAATGCAGCATTACGTCTTTTCTGGCCTGGGCCTTTTTCAAAAGAAGCACAAGCGGCACAGAGAGGAGGCAGATTGTTGCCAGCCAGCGGAACTCGTCAACAAAGCCGAGCATGTTGGAGTGCAGCAGCAGTGATTTGTAGATCGCGCCCAAGGCTCCGGGCTGCGCCTGAGCGGCTCCCATCGCGGGTGTCAGGGCAATTTGCCCCATTTGCACCGCATTCTGGCAAGGCAGATCATAAGGAGTCAGATGACTTACCAGATAGGCCTGGTGTCGCAGCGCGCCGCGCGAGACCATGGCAATCGCAACGGCAATGCCGATGCTGCCTGCCAGGTTGCGCACCAGCGCGAACAGCCCGGTGGCATTGCCCATCTCCTCGTTGCGAACGGTGGATACGGCGATGGTCATCAGCGGAACGGTGGTCAGCGCGATTCCCATTCCCTGGAGAAAGTTGGGCCAAAAATACGCGGCGCTGGAAATGTCGAGGTTGAAATTGCCCATCATAAAGGCCGCCGCAGCCGTGATGAGGATTCCGGGGCCGACCAGAAAACGATTATCCACTTTCCCGGTCAACACCCCCACCAGGGGTGTGAAGACCAGCATACCCCAGCCTCGTGACATCTGCGTCAATCCGCTGACATAGGCGGTGTAACCCATCAGTCCTTGCGCCATCAGCGGCTGCAAATTCATGATGCCATAGAGAAGGAAGAAGATGATCGAGATCAGAATCGAGCTGAACAGAAAGTTCCGGTCGCCGAAGACCCGCAGATTGGAAAGCGGTTCGCGGGTCGAAAACTCCCTCACGATAAACGCGACAAACGCAATGATGGAAATCACCGAAAGCCAGCAAATGTATTGGGAATTGAACCAATCTTCATCCTGCCCCTTGTTCAGGACTGTTTGCAGAGTGCCGAGCCAAATCGCCAGGACGCTGAAGCCAATGGTGTCAATGCGCCCAGGCTTGATGTTGCGAATGTATTCCGGGTCAAAGACGAATTGTTGGATCATCCAAAGGGCGAACAATCCACAGGGGATGTTAATGTAAAAAATCCAGCGCCAGGAATAATTCTCCGTGAGCCAGCCCCCCACAACCGGTCCCAGCACGGGCGCCAGCACCACGCCCAACACATAGGCCGCCATGGCCGCGCCGCGCCTGGCAGGCGGGAAACTCTCCATCAAGATGGCCTGGGAGATGGGCTGCAAGGCGCCGCCGCCCGCGCCTTGCACGATGGACGCAAAGATCAGGAAGGGAAGATTCGGCGCGGCGCCGCAAGCAAACGAAGCCGCTGTGAAAATGCCGATGCAGACCATGAGAAACCGCTTTCGCCCAAACTTCGCGGAAAACCACGCGCTGGCAGGCAGGACGATGGCGTTTGAAATGAGGTAGCCCGTCTGAATCCACGTCGCCTGCGACACTGTGGCCGCGAGATTGCCCGCGATGGTTTGGAGCGCGACGCTGACGACCGTGGTGTCGAGCACTTCGATGAAGGTCGGCAGAATCACCGCAATCGCGATGATCCACGGATTGATTTTAAGCTGGTTCGAATCGCCATTCATAAGCTGCGGGCAATTGATTGTTTCTCGGCAGGGTGAATTTGGTTACTTCACGCGCACTTTGGGAACCACGGACATTCCGGGGCCAAGGGCGAGGTCGTTTCCGGGCAGGTCATCCAGAACGATTTTTACGGGCACGCGCTGCACCACCTTGATATAGTTGCCGGTGGCGTTCTCCGGCGGGAACAGACTGAATCGCGCGCCTGCGCCGCTTTGAATGCCATCCACATGACCCTTGAAAACGCGGTCCGGATAGGCATCCACAACGACCTCGACCGGCTGGCCGACGCGCATGCGGGTCAGTTGTATTTCCTTGAAGTTGGCAACGACCCAATAATGGCGCGGCACAATCGCCATGAGCGCCTGGCCGGGCTGGATATACGCGCCTTTTTCCACGACGCGGCGCGTGACCCTGCCTTCTTCGGGCGCGGTGACTTGTGTGTAGGAAAGATTCAACTCGGACTGCCTGAGTCTGGCTTCAGCCTGTTGCACGGCGGCGCTCGCGGTTTCAACTCCCGCCGCGCTCAAAGCCACTTCCGCCTCGGCGGCCCTGGCCTGGCTGCGCGCCGCCTCCAAATTGGCGCTGGCCGCGCGCGCCTGGGACTTCGCCAGGTCAAACGCGCTCTTGGAAACCGCCCGGCTTTCGACAGATTCGTAACGCTTGAGATCGTCCGCCGCGCGTTGGTTTTCCGCGTCGGCGGCAATGATTGCAGCCTGCGCCTGCGCGACTTTAGCTTCGCTTGCATTGACTTGCGCCTTGGCTTGCTCCACTCGACTGCGTGCCGCCGCCAGATCGGCGCGCGCTTGTGCGAGGCTTGCCTCGTAATCACGCGGGTCAATTTTCAGGATCACCTCGCCCTGTTTGACCGCCTGGTTGTCTTTTACCAACAATTCTCCGACGCGTCCCGGCACTTGCGATGCCATCGGCACGACATAACCTTCAATGAACGCGTTGTCGGTGGACTCGAAAGGTACGACATACCGGAAGTAATACAGCGCGGCGGCGGCTCCAGCCAGCAGAGCGAGAACCACCAAGGCAATGCGCCTTTTTGTTTTTGACCGGCTCGGAACTTCCTGCGTGTTTGGAGGCCCATCGCCATCGTGTTTAATCCGGTCCTGCGAGTCAGTTCCCATCCGGGGCTGATGTGTGTCGACTTGCGGCAGTTCTTCGATCGTCCTCGTTTCGTTATGATTATGATCTATGGATTTCATGTTGTGTTGTATTTTCGCTGTTATCGCTGGAATAATCGGTGTTTGTTAAAAGTCTTGAGAATCACGGCTCCCACTGGAAGTCTCAGAAAATCGGTTCCGGGTGCGCGCGGTCGGGAGTGGATAAGTGGCCTCCTGTGGAATTGGTCACCGCCTCCGCCCCTTTGCTTGGTGAGATTGAGATTTTCATAAAACTTGAAAATTCCCTATCCCACTCAGGACGGTCGCTTGCGTCCATTCTCGGTACTTCTTCATGCTTTCGAATTCCATTCGCATACGAGACATGAGCTAAGCAACACAGATGCCAACCCTCAAATAGGCTCGGAAATAGCTGGAGTTCAGCGATTAACATCAAAGAGGCAACTCGCGGGACGGCATTCGATATTTCGAATTTCCGAAAAATCGAAGAATGATCGTTGGTTCAAGCAACAGCCCAACGATTGAGGATTCGGCTTTGGCAAGAAGGTTTCCAGCAGATCAGAGGGAACTCATCGCAGAAAGGGTCAACGGTCGGGTTTCTTGAGACCCCACTTGTCCATCCTTGAAAGCAGAGTGGTTGGTTTCACGCCCAAAAGTTCCGCCGCGCCATCGGATCCGCTGATTTTCCAATTCGCCGCCTCCAACACCTGCACGAGGTTTTCACGTTCGCGGCGTTGAAGTTCGGCTTCAGTGAGAAACTTGGGTTGCGCCGGGCTGCTGGTCGAGGCATCCGGCTGAACACCTGGCCTGGGAACAAGCGGCGCTGGACCGGCGACAGGCAGGTCGAAATCCAATCCTCCGCCACGGGCTAAAATGATGGCGCGCTCGATCACGTTGCGCAATTCACGGATATTGCCCGGCCAATCGTAACTCTGGAGCTTGGCCACCGCCGCCCGGGTCAGCCGGGGTTTCGCGCATTTCAAGTCTTTGGCAGAGAATTCGACAAAATGTTTTGCCAGCAACGGAATGTCGTCCATTCGCTCTCGCAGCGGTGGAACCTGGATCGGAAAAACGTTCAGCCGGTAGAAGAGGTCCTCCCGGAATCGTCCGGCGGCGACCTCCTTTTTCAAATTGCGGTTTGTCGCGGCCACAACGCGCACATCCGCGCGGCGGGTTCGGTCATCGCCAACGCGTTCATATCGTTTCTCCTGGAGAACGCGAAGCAGCTTGTTCTGGATGTCCAATGGAATTTCTCCCACTTCATCTAGAAAAATGGTCCCGCCCTCAGCCGTTTCAAAACGTCCGGCCCGATCTTTCAGCGCCCCGGTAAAAGCACCGCGAACATGGCCGAAAAACTCGCTTTCGAACAACTCCCGTGGAATCGAGGCGCAATTGACTCGAACCAGCGCGCCATCCTTGCGGGCGCTGCGCTGGTGGATTTCGTGGGCGACCAATTCCTTGCCAGTTCCCGTCTCGCCGAGAATGAGCACCGAAGCTTCCGTGGGCGCGACCAGGTCAATCTGACTGACGATGTATTTGAGGGCCGCGCTTTGGCCGACCAGATTGCCAAAGGCCTTGGCCTCCACCACCTCCTCCTGCAAGTAAGAATTCTGCAGCTCAAGTTGCGCTTTGAGGTGTTGGATTTCCTCAAAGGCGCGCGCGTTGGCGATGGCGGCTCCCACATAATCCGCAAAGATCCGTCCCCATGGCGTGAAGGACTCCGGAATGAACTCGCGGGCAAAACCCAAAGTAGCTCCCAAAACATCTCCCTTAAATTCAATAGGGCGGATTCCGCATTCAAGGATGCCCTCTTCCCGCAACCACTCGAATCCGGCAACGGATACCGGCTGCTTGTCCGGGCTTCTTACCACTTTCAACTGCCCGCTGGCCACAGCCTCTCCAAGCGGACCGAAATTCAGTGGCAGGCGAGCATTGAGATCCTCGCACGGCCGCGGCCCCTTTCCGTGCTCCGGAAGCGATCTGGCTCTTCCCGCAACCAGGTGCAAGCAGCGGGTCTGGTCAGGACAATCAGGCCGATACTTGCACGTCGCGCAGAGGTCGCCTTTCTTAATCAACCAGACCTGGGAGAAAACAAACTCCGCGCTCTCGACCGCGCTCTCGACAATTTTCTTCAAGATCGGCTCCACCGAATGCTCCCGGGCAATCTCCAGAAGCAACTGCGCTCCGATATGAGAATCGAACCGTCTGTCGCTGGTTGGTTCCATTACCCGAATATATTGACCCCTTCGATGCGGGGCAAATCGCAAATTACGGGTTTTCGAGAATTCGATTTTTCGTAATAGGGGAAGGCCACGCAGCGATGATTGCAAGCCTTTTGTATTCAACGCCATAACGCGAATAAAGCCTCGTGGCACAGGGCGTGCTCAAGTCCTGTCGCTCTGAACGAATGAATGAAAATATGAATATGAACGCAACCATCACGGAAGTGGCCTTCGAGGAGGAAGCCCTAAAGTCCAAACAGCCGGTGCTGGCCGAGTTCTGGACTCCATGGAGCCGACCGTGTCAGATCCTCCATTCCGTGCTTCAGGAACTGGCCTGCGAGCTGGCAGGAAAAGTCAAAGTGGTCACGATCAACGCGGACGCCAGCATTGATCTGAGTCTTTTGTATGACATTAAGTCCATCCCTACTTTGCTCTACTTTGTGGAAGGAATCCCTCGCCTCCGAATCGTTGGCACGGCCACGAAGGACGCGATTCTAGCCAAGCTCAAACCGCTCGGGGTCGTGAATGAAACGGTCGTGTCAGCGAAGGGCCTTACTAACGATGGCTGCCAGCCTGGAAAGGAGAATTGAAACCATGTTTACGGAATTCCACACTTGCGACACCCTGTCACGCTACTCCGCAAAACGAAACCTTCATCATGCGCACTTCTCTTGTCAGGCGCCGGAAGCAAAACAGGTTTCAATCGTTGGCGATTTTAACAATTGGGAGACCAACGCAACCCCGATGATCCGCCGACCCGACGACCAATGGGTGGCCAGCTTGGAGCTGAGTCACGGGTTCCATCGGTACGTATTCCTTGTGGATGGTCGGCCGACGCTCGATCCGAATGCAAGTGGCATTGCCTGCAACGACCGCAACGAGCGGGTTTCGCTCCTGGCCGTCAGTTGAATACTTCCATGAAGGCTGAAATTCTAATCGCACCCGCCACGGAAAACGAAATCTGCTGCTTTTGCGGTTGTAGTGTAAAAGAGCATTGGTTCGCGCATTTTCCCGGAACCCAAGGCCGGGTTTCGCTTTGTAGTCCATCCTGTGCCATGGAGTATCTCGATCGGCACGCGCCTCCGCCAGGACACAAGCCCCTGGACCCGAACACGACCGGCAGCCGCTTTCAACTTTCTGCGCGTGGATCTGAGACCACAACTAATCGAAGTGCCAATCAGTGAGCGCCATGTCAATGCTTCCTCTCATAATCGGAACCGTCCTTTTGGCCATGGTGTATGGCTCCTTCTGGCACAACCAGCCCGCCCGGGAACACAACCCTGCGCAGGGTGACGATCATCCCGGCGAATCGTTCCAGGTCGCCCTCGGTCCCATCCGACCACGGGGCACAGCGCGGAGGTCAATGCCGCCGGACCAGCATCAACGTCGAGATCACCTTTGCGTTAAATAATCAATCTATTTCCTCCATGAAACCACACGAGTCCCATCCATCAGGTCACTCCCGGATAAACCGCACAAAAATGATTGTGTTGAGCCTTTTGATGGGAGCGCCCGCCGGCGGCATGGCTGAATCCACCAACAATCCTCCCTGTCAACTCGCCGCTGAGCCGCGGCAATGGGCCATGTCAGTGCGCTGGGAGAACGATACGTTTGGCGGAACGGACCGGTTCTACACCGATGGCGTCTCATTGGGCGTATCCCACACTGGTCCCAGTTGGATAGACCCATTCGCGAACTGGCTGTCGTGGGGTGAAGGACGCCGCACAGTGGGTTACGACGTGACGCAAGGAATGTTCACTCCGGCAGATACGCAACGGAGCATCCCGGACCCAAATGATCGCCCTTATGCCGGAATTCTCTCCTTTGGGCTTACATTGCATGTGGAGAAGGAGAACTCTTATCACGGGCTGAAGTTCATGACAGGCGTTGTCGGCCCCGGGTCATTGGCGGAGGAATCACAGAACACAGTGCATCGTCTCATCGGCAACGACACGTCGGAAGGCTGGGGTTACCAATTGCACAACGAGCCCATCTTTAACCTCGCCTACGAATACCGGCACAGGTTCCAACTGACAGGCGACCGTGAACAATGGTCCCTGCAAGCATTGCCTGTGGGCGGCGGATGGCTGGGCAATGTCCTCACCCAGGGCCAGGTTGGGGGGTTGGTGCGCGCCGGCTACAACATGCCCGATGATTTCGGCCCGACACTGGTGCGCGACATGGGGCACATGCCGCCGCCAAGGCGCGACGCGCTGAGCCGGTCTTCTGATTGGGGGTTCTCGGTTTTCGGCGGCAGCTTTGCCAACCTGGTGCTGCGGGACATCACGCTTGATGGCAATACGTTTAGGAACAGCCCGAGTGTGGACAAGGAGTTCTTTGTGCCAATGACTGGCGTCGGCATGTGTGTGGGCAATCGACGCTTCCAGGCTTCCTTCACCTACATTTTCTTGGGCAAGGAATTCGAGGGTCAGCAGGGACATGAAGGGTTCGGCTCAATCTCCCTCGGCTACTTCTTCTGATTCGGCGACGAAGGCAATGAAAAAGGATGAAATGAAAACGAGTAACGAAGTTCCATGCCACCACTGTCGTCCCGCTGTTTCACAGCGTTCCGCCGGACGACCGACAATCCTGCGAATTCGCCAGTTGATCGATGCGGCTTGTGCTGCGCGAGCCGGTTCCGGGCAGATGACATTGAACGATTGGCTTGATGTGGAGCAGGAAGTAAATCGAAGACTCGCAAATCAATCCCGAGGAGCCTAAATATGAACCCCCACCTAGTTGATATGACCACAAACCGAACTGATCTCACACTTGAAATTCGTTCTTCAGACGGAACATCCACCGAGTATTACCAGGCCGACGAGGAACGCATCGGTAAAACATTGCGCTTGCTTTTCACGCCGCGCCTGCTGACTCAGCCGCAATTGCTGCTGGCCTCGGAAGGCGGCACCAGCATGATTCCCTGCCGGGCGATTGACATTATCCTCGCCCACACATCCGTTCAGGTTCCGGTGATTTTCCCACTGAAGTCTCCTCTGGGACCGATCAATATTACCGAGTTCCAGAATGAGCAATCGGGCGAAGAGACGGTCGCCGGTAATGATCTCTCAGACAGTGATTGTATTGATCCATTAAACCCGCTCGTTTCAAAGGTGGAAATTCACACTCTCGGCGGATGGGTTAGCACACTGAAGGTGGTGGCGATGACTCGGGGCACGGTCCACGATCAGCGTCAGTCGTTTGCGCACTTGTTCGACCTGCCGGTCATTCCATTCTGCTTGAAGGGGGGCGGCATTGGCTTCATCAATCCCAACAACATCACCCGAGTCAGCGCCTTTCCAACGCCAGAGGGGATGCCCGAAACCACGCTGCCAATGGACTTGCTGCGGTGGACTCCGTCTCGAATCAAAAGCCCGGCGAATGCCCCGGAGGAAAAGCGTTAATGAAAGCATGTATTGAAAAATCACAATGTTCCGCGCCGGAGAATGACAGTTTACCCACCCGCACTATACGTGCGTTTCTGGCGGAGGACTGTCCATTCCTGATGGCATTGATGGCCAGGATTGTGTCCAAGAACCCGCGGATATTCATCGTGGGCGCCGCGCCGGATGGCCGAAAAGCGCTCTGTAACGCTTCAACACTTCGACTGGACTTGATGGTTACAGACCTGCATATGCCTCGGATGGACGGCGCGGAAACCGCGCGCCGCCTAAAACAACTGCCGAATCCGCCCATCGTATTCGTTGTGACCAGCGACGACACGCCAGAGGCCCGGGCCAGGTGCATGGCTGCAGGTGCTGACGCTTTTTTGGTGAAAGACGGGAATCTCGCGCGGCGGCTTCTTTCGGCAATTCAGGAGTATTTCCCCGACGATCTCGTGCCGGACGCTGCCGAACCAAAACATCTCTGTGGAGAACAATCATGGTCTTAAAACCTGTTTCAATATTTCTGGCGGTTCTGCTGCTCGTCAGCGGCTGCGCCCATTATCCGCAAAACGCACGGTTGAAATCAGGTGACGCATCCGCTGGTTATCGGTTTGGCCATGTTGCGCCGTCCACAAATTCCTCCGACTTGCTCTTGATGCTGGCGTTTTCTGGCGGCGGCACACGCGCCGCAGCGCTGTCGTACGGCGTGCTGGAGGAACTCGCGCGCACGCCAGTGTGCGCAAAGGGAAAGCAACACCGGATGCTCGATGAGGTGGACACCATCTCCTCGGTGTCCGGCGGCAGTTTTACCGCGGCCTACTATGCGCTCTGGGGCGATCGCATTTTTTCTGACTTCGAATCTCAGTTTCTCAAGAAGGATGTCCAGACCGATTTGCTGCTTCGCGTTTTGTCACCCTGTAATCAAGTCAGGCTGGCTTCGCCAAAATTCAGCCGGAGCGACCTGGCGGCGAAGTATTATGATCGCCTGCTTTTCAAAGGCGCAACGTTTGCGGATTTGATGACACAGAGCAACCGGCCATTTCTCAGCATCAATGCCACGGATGTCGCCTCCGGCGCGCGGTTCGAATTCACCCAGGACGAATTTGATCTGATCGGATCGGACCTTTCGCAATTCCCGATTTCCCGCGCTGTTGCCGCCTCCTCTGCGTTCCCAATTTGTCTAACCCCGGTGGTGCTCAAGAACTATTCGGCGGGGAAGGCGGAGGCCGAGCCGGAATGGGTACAGGCTATATTGAAGGACCCGGCCGCCTCGACCCGCATGAAATACGTCGCTTTGCAGGCGCGCTCATATGTGGACGGGCATCGGCACTTCATTCATTTGCTCGACGGCGGACTGTCCGACAATCTCGGATTGCGCGGCGCCCTTGACAGGGCTATAGCGCACGAACAGTCCACTCTCCTCCCAAGCGCGCCTTCGAAGTTGCCTCGCCGCGTTGCACTTATCGTCGTTGATGCGCACACGGACCGGGACTACGGCTGGGATTCCAAAGAGCACCCGCTTGGTTTGGGATCGCTGATCGGTTCGGTTAGCGGAGCTGCCGTGAGCCATTACTCCTTTGAAACCATTGAATTGTTTCAGGAAACCATGGCGCGTCTTTCGCGTGAGCGGACCGGCTCCGGCGATTCCCAGCCGCCCGAAATCACCCCCTACGTTATCGAGCTGCATTTCAATCAACTGGCCGATGAGTCGGAACGCCGATTCTTTAATTCCGTGCCCACTTCGCTTCGGCTTCCTTCAAAGACAGTGGACCGCCTGCGCCAGTTGGCCGCCCGCCAACTTGCCGGCAACGAGGAATTCAGACGGTTGGTGTCTGACCTTCGGGACCAGTCAATCAAATCGGATTCACCAGCCCAACCCGCCGCAGCAGCCGCGAAAAATGCCATTCAATTGCAAAATCCATGAACACCAAAAGTATGAAAAGCAGCCCTGGAACAAAGAAGGCTCTTGTCGAACATTACGACTGCGGGCCAATTAAGCTATTCGGTGACTCCGACGCTTTTTATGAGCGGCACGTTACGTTCGACCAGGTCGTCGCGGAAGCGGAGACCACCGACCGCGACAAGTTCGAAGCGATCGCCCATTCCGTGCGCGACGTGCTTTCGCAACGCTGGCTGAAGACCGGGCAGACTTACCGGCAACGCAACGCCAAGCGCGTTTACTACCTCTCGATGGAATTTCTGCTCGGTCGCGCTCTGGCCAACAACATCGCCAATCTCCTCATTGACCCCGAGGTGCGGCAATTCTGCCAGCATCACCAACTCGATCCGCTGCAAATCATCGAGCAGGAACCGGACGCGGGTCTCGGCAACGGCGGCCTGGGACGGTTGGCGGCGTGTTTTCTCGATTCCATGGCAACCCTCGGCATTGCCGGCATGGGCTATGGCTTGCGCTACGACTACGGCATTTTCCGGCAAAGTATCCGCGACGGCTGGCAGGCCGAACAACCCGACCACTGGCTCACCCGGCCCGATCCGTGGGAAGTGGCCCGGCCCAACGAAGCCGTGGAGGTGAAGCTCGACGTGTCGTTCGAGATTCGCGGCGGCGCGCTGCGCGTTGTCGAAGGGCGACCGTCCACCCTCATTGGCATTCCCTACGACCGGCCCGTTGTCGGCTACGGCGGCAAAACGATCAACACGCTGCGCCTGTGGGTCGTCAAGGCTTCGAATGATTTCGACTTCTCCCAGTTTAGCAGCGGTGATTTCGTCGGCGCCCTGGCCGAAACGCTCACCGCCGAGACGATTACGCGCGTGTTGTATCCCGACGATCACACGACGGAAGGCAGAGGTCTGCGGTTCTTGCAGGAATACTTTCTCGTCGCCTGCTCGCTGGCCGATCTGGTCCGCCGCTTCCGGGCCGACGGCAATGATTGGTCCGCGCTGCCCGGGAAGGTCGCCATCCAACTCAACGACACGCATCCTTCCATCGCCGTGCCGGAATTGATGCGGCTGCTGCTGGACGAAGCGAAACTGAGTTGGCCCGACGCGTGGAATCTCACGCAACGCACCCTGGCTTACACGAATCACACGCTGCTGCCTGAAGCGTTGGAGAAATGGCCGGTGCGGTGGTTTCAGGATTTGCTGCCGCGCCATCTCGAAATCATTTACGAAATCAATCGCCGTTTCCTCGACGATGTGCGCGCGCGGTGCCCCGGCGACACCGGGCGGGTCGAGCGCGTCAGCCTGATCGAAGAAGGCCCGGTTCGCCAGGTTCGCATGGCACATCTGGCCATCGTCGGCTCGCACAGCACCAACGGTGTGGCTGCGTTGCATTCGGAGTTACTCAAGCAGAGGGTTGTGCCGGACTTCGCAGCCCTGTTTCCCGAACGCTTCAACAATAAAACCAATGGCGTCACACCACGCCGCTGGCTGCTGCTGGCAAACCCGTCGCTGGCGGCGGTCATCACCGGGGCCATAGGCGATGGCTGGATCACCGACCTGGCACAGTTGGAGAAATTAAAACCGCTCGCCGACGATAGTTCGTTTTGCGCCGCCGTCCGCAAAGCCAAACGCGACGCGAAGACGCGCTTCATCAAGTGGCTGGGAAGACCGGGGATCGATCCCGACACGATTTTCGACACCCAAATCAAACGCATCCATGAATACAAACGGCAACTTTTGAATGCGCTGCACATCGTCGTGCTCTACAATCGCCTGCGCGGAAACCCGCATCTCGACGTTCCGCCGCGCACCTTTTTCTTCGCCGGCAAGGCCGCGCCCGCCTACCACTTCGCCAAGCTCGTCATCAAGTTCATCAACAACCTTGCTGCCACGCTCGACGGCGATCCGATCGCCAAAGGCCGGTTGAATGTCGTCTTTGTGCCGGACTATCGCGTCTCCGTCGCGGAGTATCTCATCCCGGCCAGCGATGTCTCCGAACAGATCTCGACGGCCGGCTACGAAGCCAGCGGGACGAGCAACATGAAATTCATGATGAACGGCGCGCTGACCATTGGGACACGCGACGGTGCGACCATCGAAATGGCCGAAGCAGCCGGCGAGGAAAACTTATTCCTGTTCGGCCAGACTGCGGAGCAGGTCGAGGGAAGTCGCGGCTGGTATAATCCGCGCTGGCACTACGAGAACGAGCCGGAAACCCGCGCCGCGCTCGACCTGATTGCCAGTAATCATTTCAGCCAAAACGAGCCCGGCATCTTCACACCCATTCTCGATGCGCTGCTGCAACACGGCGACCATTACCGGCATCTGGCCGACATCACCGGTTACGCCCAGGCCCAGCAACGACTGGGGGAATTGTATTCCGACCAGTCGGCGTGGACACGAAAGGTGATCCTGAACATCGCCGCGTCCGGCAGGTTCTCCAGCGATCGCACGATTACCGATTATGCCAGGGAGATCTGGCACGCCGAACCATTTTTAACCGAATAACCATGAACAAAACCATGAACACCTTTAAACGAATCGCCATCAACACCGGAGGCGGTGATGCGCCAGGATTGAATGCTGTCATCCATGCCGCCGTCCACGCCGCGCACACTCACGGCTGGGAAATCCACGGCATCCGGGACGGATTCGATGGATTGCTGCATCCCGAAAACTATCCCGATGGCGGAGTGATAAAACTGACGCGCCCGCTCGTTCGCAACATCGAGCACCTTGGCGGCACCATTCTGGGCACGAGCAATTACGGTAATCCATTCAAGACGCGCGTGCCGCAGCCGGATGGTTCGTTCACGGAAATCGACCGCAGCGAAGAAGTGTTGCGCCGTTTCCGGGAACGCCGGCTCGACGCTCTCATTTCCGTCGGCGGCGATGGGTCGCTCAACATTGCGTGCGGCTTGCACAAAAAGGGATTGCGCGTCATCGGCGTGCCAAAGACGATTGATAACGATCTTGAGTCCACGATGACGACGTTCGGCTTTGACAGCGCGGTGTCGTTTGCGACCGAGTGCATTGACCGCCTGCATTTCACCGCCGAATCGCACCGGCGGGTGATGGTGGTGGAAGTGATGGGCCGGTATGCGGGGTGGCTTGCGCTGCATGCCGGCATCGCCGGCCGGGCCGATGCGATTCTCATTCCGGAAATCCCGTATGACATCGCCAAAGTCGCCGCGCACATCAAACGCAAGACAGCGGGCAGCGACCGGCAATACTCCATCGTCGTCGTGGCCGAGGGCGCGAAGCCGTCCGGCGGCGGGGTGACTTTGAAGGAAGCGGCAAGTGCAGGGCACGTCGAACGGCTCGGCGGCGTGGGCGAGATCGTGGCCGGTCAATTGGGGGAATTGACCGGGAAGGAAACGCGCACAGTGGTGCTCGGTCATCTGTTGCGCGGCGGCCAGCCCACTTCGCTCGACCGGTCACTTGGCTTGATCTTCGGCGCGGCGGCGGTGCGTGCTTTGGTTGAAGGTCACGATGGCGTGATGGTCGCCGTCAACCCGCCGCGACTTGATTATGTTCCACTGAGAGTGGCGACCGCAAAGCTCAAACTCGTTGCTGCGGACGACTACGGCGTGATGACCGCGCGCACACTGGACGTTTCGTTTGGGGATTGAGGTGAGGTTGCCCCGATTTGACGGACACAGGAGCGGAGCGAAACAAATGGGTTTTGCGACGGTGGCCGTTCTCAATCATCCACGCTCCCTGGCCGAAATCGACCTGCAACTCTTGCCCCGGCCCAACCTCCATCCTCTGGAGCGGCAGCACGCAGCGGCACCCGCTTTTTCTGTTTCCGCCCATCTGGCTGTGCCTGGGCCGGATATCCACGCCACTGCCCGTGACCACACGCTCACGGCTGCATGGCGCAAGCTCGCCGGGAACCTCAAGAAGCAGTTCCAGCGCAGAATGACCCAGCATCAACTCCGGCTCAAGGGGCGGGGTCAATGCCGCACGGTGGCCAGCCAATGGAACCACGGGGCTTAACCAACCGACAACTTAACCGGGGATTGACACCGTGCGTCATCCGCACGGTGGTTTGGTGGCGCTGGAAGCAAGGTTTCATCCCCGAGAATAATCGAGAAAACAAGAGTTTGACCGCCAATGGTGGATAAGGGGTTGAATATTTTGCAGGGGTCCTGCATGTTGAGAGCGTGCTTCAGCTAAAGTTAATCCTGGTTGCATTGTGGGCCGTCCTTACCGTGGCCAACGGGATGCTTTGCCCGCTGGAGGTCTTGGGGATCATGCCACAGGATGGTTGCTGCGCTTCGTTTTCCGTTGCCCAGGACGATCCCTCCTCAACACCCAAATCGGGTTGTTCGTACGAGGTCAAGTTCCGTTTGCCAAACGGTTGTAATGGTTGCGCGGCGCAGGAATTCAGGGCGGAAGCGAAAGAAGATTTCTTTGTTTCGGCGCAACATGCGATGGCTCCATCACCGGAGGTTTCCAAACTGGATGCGGAGTCTTCACTGCTGCCCCGGGGCTGGCAGTTTCATTGGCGCACGGCGCTGGCTCCACGCGCTCCGTCCTTCCACGCTTAACTCGAGCTGAGTTCCACTGTTGAGCTGCCGCTTTCTCTGTCAAAGAGTTGGGCGCCAGAGTTCGTCCGGTTCCCATCTCGAATCCAATTTTGCCAGCCGCATCCAGTTGTTTGCGGCATTCCGACCAGTGACCGTTCCATTTTTAGTTTAGTAAAGTTATGACAGCCGCAAGCATGAAAGAAATCGTCTCCACCGATGCCGTTCCCCAGCACCTGCAGGGGCTTTCGGAGAGCGAGGCCGCCTCCCGACAGAAGGCCGAAGGCGCCAATGAGTTGCCGTCCGCAAAGCCCCGCAACATTTTACTCATTGCCTGGGAGGTGGTCCGGGAGCCCATGTTCCTGCTGCTCGTTGCCTGCGGGGTGATCTATCTGCTTTTGGGGGACAGGGAAGAAGCCTTGATGCTGATGGGGTTTGTGTTTGTGGTGATGGGGATCACACTCTATCAGGAACGAAAGACAGAAAGAGCGTTGGAGGCCCTGCGGGATCTTTCCAGCCCGCGCGCCGCGGTCATTCGCGGCGGCCAACAGATACGCATCGCGGGGCGCGATGTCGTGCGGGGGGATGTGTTGATTGTCAGGGAGGGAGATCGCGTGCCTGCGGATGGCTGGCTAAGGCAGTCCACCAACCTTGCAGTCGATGAATCGCTGTTGACTGGAGAATCCGTGCCGGTGCGCAAGCAGGCGGGGGAAGGCGGCGAGAAAGATCCCCCGGCGATGGCCCGTCCCGGAGGCGATGACACGCCGTTCATTTTTTCCGGCACGCTGGTGGTGCAGGGGCAGGGGATTGCGGAAGTGCAGTCCATTGGCGCGCAGACTGAGATTGGCAAGATTGGCAAGGCCCTCCAGACCGTTGAACAGGAACGGACGCATTTGCAGACAGAGACCGGGCGGATGGTCAAACTGCTGACGATTGTGGCCCTTTGCTTATGCGCCATCGTGGTGGTGGTCTTTGGACTGACACGGGGGGATTGGCTCCAGGGCTTTCTGGCGGGCATCACCCTGGCCATGGCCATGCTGCCGGAGGAGTTTCCGGTAGTGATGACGATTTTCCTGGCCATGGGCGCGTGGCGAATCTCGCGCAAGCGTGTTCTGACCCGCCGCATGCCTGCCATCGAGACCCTTGGTTCAGCCACCGTATTATGCACTGACAAGACGGGCACGCTCACGCTGAACCAAATGACCGTGGGTCGTCTGGCCGGGCACGGCCGGACCATTGATTTACAGAATGCCGGTGCGGTTGGCGATCTGCCGGAGTCCTTTCACGAGTTGGTGGAGTTTGGCATTCTGTCCAGCCAGCGCGATCCTTTCGATCCCATGGAAAAGGCCATCCACCAAGTGGGCAATACTTTCCTGGGAAAAACGGAACATCTGCACGGAGACTGGGAACTCATTCGCGAATACCCGCTATCGCCCAAACTTCTGGCTCTTTCCCAAGTCTGGAAGGCCCGGACGGGAGACGATTATCTGATCGCGGCCAAGGGCGCGCCCGAGGCCATCGCAGATTTGTGCCATTTCACAGAGGTGCAAACCCGGGAACTCGCGGGGCAAATTGAAGCCATGGCGCAGGATGGGCTACGGGTGCTTGGCGTGGCGCGGGCGCGCTTTAACCACCAGAATGAACTGCCGGGGGCGCAACATGATTTTTCGTTTGAATTCATCGGCCTGATAGGTTTGGCGGACCCGGTTCGACCCACGGTGGCCGAGGCAATCCGCGAGTGTCACACCGCCGGCATCCGGGTGGTGATGATCACAGGCGACTATCCGGGCACGGCGCTGAACATCGCACGCCAAATTGGTTTGCCCAATGGCGAGGTCATGACCGGGCCGGAATTGAATGCCATGGATGACACCGAACTGCGCAAGCGCATTGGAGACGTCAACGTGTTTGCCAGAGTGGTGCCGGAACAGAAGTTGCGGATCGTCCAGGCTCTCAAAGCGAACGGAGAGGTGGTGGCCATGACAGGCGATGGCGTCAATGACGCACCGGCCTTGAAGGCCGCGCACATTGGAATTGCCATGGGCGGCCGGGGCACGGACGTGGCCAGGGAATCCGCATCGCTGGTCCTGTTGGATGACGATTTTTCATCCATCGTGCATGCGATCAAACTGGGGCGGAGGATTTATGACAACATCCAGAAGGCGATTGGCTATATCTTCGCGATTCATGTGCCGATCGCCGGGATGTCCCTGCTGCCGGTGCTGTTTCAGTGGCCAATGGTTCTGCTGCCGGTGCATATCCTGTTTCTGGAGCTGATCATTGATCCGGCCTGTTCCACCATTTTCGAGGCCGAAAAAGAGGAGCCCGGCCTCATGCAACGCCATCCGCGTAATCAGCGCGAGCCGCTGTTCAGCCGCAGAAGCATCGGATTCAGCGTCATCCAGGGCATGATAATGCTGGCCATTGTGCTGGCGGTCTTCGGCATCTTCCATTCACAGGGTGGCGGAGAGAAGGAGGCCCGCGCCATGTGTTACACCACGCTCATCATCGGCAATCTGGGACTGATCCTGAGCAACCGTTCGCGAATCCAAAGCATCTTCACCACCTTGCGGATTGCCAATGGAGCGATGTGGTGGGTTCTGGGTGGCGCGACCCTCTTCCTATCAGTGGTGCTGTCGCTGCCTGCCCTGCGCGGAATCTTCCTATTTGCGCCGTTGCATCCCCGGGATATTGCCATCTGTCTGGCAGCAGGCCTGGGTTGCGTCGCCAGCTTCGAATTGCTTAAGTATTGCTATTACCGAAGGCCAATAAAATCAACCATATGAATACAATGAATCGAGGATCCCAACCAATCGATGCGCCCATACTCGGGCGCCTTTCACTTCTGATCGTCACATTCTTGATCGTGATCCAGTATTCCACCAAGGCGGGTGACTGGCCTCAATTCCGGGGTCCAAACCGCGATGGCAAAGGCACTGAGCGGAATTTGCTGGCGCGCTGGCCTGAAGCCGGCCCAAAACTCCTTTGGAGCGTGCAAGACCTGGGGGCGGGATTCTCCCATGTCGCTGTCTCAGGCGGTCTGATCTACGTGTCCGGCTTGGAGGGAAAGTCAGGCATCCTTCGCGCTTTAACCTTGGATGGCAGGGAGAAGTGGAAAGCCAGTTATGGACCGGAGTGGAGCACCAGCCATCCGGGCGCGCGCAGTATTCCCACCGTTTACGAGGGTTTGGTTTATATTGCCAGCGGCGTGGGAAACGTGGCCTGTTTTGACGCCGCCACCGGAGCGCCAGTCTGGTCCAAAAAGCTATTCGCGGAATACGACGCGTCACAAGTCCAGTGGGGATATGCGGAAAGCCTGTTGGTGGACGGGGAAAATCTCTTCTGCACACCCTGCGGCAAGAAGGCGACAATGGTTGCCCTGAACCGCAAAACCGGCAGGCAGGTGTGGGTCAGTCCGGCACTGGGGCAGGGATCGAGTTTTTGCTCCCCACTGCTGATAAATCACGGAAACAAGCGCATGGTAGTGACAATGACGGAATCGGGCGTGGTCGCATTCTCCCCTGAGACGGGCAGGGTGCTTTGGCAGTATCCGTATGAAAACCCCCGGCAGAATCATCCCATTACGCCGATCTACCACGAAGGTCTGCTCTACGTCACCAGCGGCTATGGCAAAGGCGCCATCGGCCTGAAGATTGCCGACGATGGAAACAGTGTTCGACCGCTGTGGGAACAACCCCGGCAGGATCCCATTCACGGACAGGCTGTCCTGGTGGATGGATACGTCTTCGCCTCCAGCCACCAGAAGGCGGGCGGCAAGTGGTCGTGCGTCGAATTGAAGACGGGCAAACTGGCATGGGAATCTCCGGGAGTTGGAAAGGGCGGCTCAGTTATCTATGCCGATGGAATGTTGTATTGTTACTCCGAGGACGGCAAGGTGGGTCTGATGAAGGCATCACCCGAGAAATGCGAGGTGGTGGGTTCTTTCGATGTGACCCAGGGGGAGGGATCGCATTGGGCTCATTTGGTCGTGGCCAACGGCAGGCTCTATCTCCGGCATGGCGGCGCTTTGATGTGCTATGATGTAAAAGGAATTTAATCATGAATCCCAAGCTCACCCTCATTTGGGACCTGCCAACTCGACTCTTTCACTGGCTGCTCACCGCGGGCTTCATCGCCGCGGCCATGATTGCATTATTGACTGAGGGGGATGGCAGCCTGTTCCCCTGGCACGCCATCATCGGGCTTGCCCTTGCGTTGATGGTCGTTCTTCGCGTGATGTGGGGCTTCTTCGGCACCCGGCACGCGCGCTTCACCTCCTTCCTCTTCGGACCAGGTGCGGTTATTGCGTATTTGAAGGAAGCCTTCGGTGGAGGTGGTAAGCGCCATATTGGGCATAACCCAGGCTCCGCCTATGCTATCTTCGCGATGCTCGCGCTGGTGCTCGGAATCTCCATCAGCGGCATCATGTTGTCTCTGGGTTACAAGGATCTCAAAGAAGCCCATGAGTTGATGACTTATTCCATGATTGCCGTGGTTGTAGCGCATGTGGCGGGGGTGATCTTCCATAGTATCCGCCACCGGGAAAACATCACCATGAGCATGATCAGCGGGAAGAAGGACTGCGATTCCTCATTCGCCATTGCATCGGCACGTCCGATGGTGGCTGCTTTGGTGCTCCTGATGCTCGGCACATGGACGTATGGGCTGGTCAAAAACTACAGTGCGTCCGCCAAAACAACGACGATCCCACTGCTGGGCACGAGCCTGCAACTCGGCGAAAATGAGAGGGGCGAAAACCGGGGGGACCAACCTGGCGTGAACGTGCGAAAGCACGGCGGCGACTGATCGCCACACAAATTATTTAAACCGCAGAACTTCCAGGCATCCACACCCAATGGAATAACATTGGGTGTGGATGCTTTCCCTGCTGCAAAAGTTATCAAACACGCACCCCTTATGCGCATGTCGGCTCATTCCTTCTCGATCAGCCTGTAGCCCACTCCCGATTCGGTGATGAATAGTTCAGGCTGCGCCGGGTTGGTTTCGAGCTTTTCGCGCAAATGGGTCATGTACACCCGCAGGTAGTGCGTGTGTTCCACATTGTTGGGCCCCCAGACTTCGCGAAGTATGAATTTGTGGGTGAGCACTTTTCCGGCGTGCTGTACAAACAACCGCAAGAGTCCGTATTCAGTGGCGGTGAGCTTGACCTCGCTGCCGTTGCGTTTGACCACACGAGTGGTCAGGTCCACTTCAAGCGCCCCAGACCGAAACAGACTCTGCTCCGGCATTGGCTGGGCATGGCGGAGGGCGACCCGCAGCCGCGCCAGAAGCTCTGCGGTATTGAAAGGTTTGGTCACGTAATCGTCCGCCCCGTTATCCAGTGCAGCCACTTTGTCCTCTTCGCGATCGCGCACCGAAAGCACAACGACAGGAACGCGACTCCATTCACGGAGCCGTTTGAGCACCGCCACACCGTCCAAATCGGGAAGGCCCAGATCGAGCACGACCAGGTCAGGCCGGCGCTGGGCGGCCTCGGTGATCGCCTCCTGGCCACTCGCGGCCTCCAGAACCCGGTAGTTATGGGCCTCAAGGGTGACGCGCAACAGGCGGCGAATCTGGAGTTCGTCGTCAACGACCAGCACCGTGGACTTTACAGCGGGATTTTCGTTCATGTGTCAGATTCAACCGGAGGCGGGGGCTCATTTAGTGGGATGCGCAAAGCGAATGCGGCTCCGCCACCGGGACGGTTCTCCGCGCTTACGGTGCCGCCCTGGGCTTCAACAAATCCCTTCACGATCGACAAGCCCAGGCCCGTGCCTCCGGCCGGAGCGGCGGGGGCGCGATAAAATTTTTCAAACACGCGCGCCAGGTCTTCGGCAGGCAATCCGGGACCGCGGTCCGAGACGGACAAGGCCAGGGCGCCATTCTCAACCATTGCCTTCAAATGAATGGCGGTGCCTGGCGGAGTATGGACCGCCGCGTTCAAGAGCAGATTGGTCAAGGCTTGCTGCATTAAAACAAAGTCCATCTTCACCAGGGGCAGGCCCGGCAGGATGTCGACGGTTACGGGATGCGAGACCAATTCCTTTTCCGATTGCCTCATCGCAACGTTGACGAGATCCGACACCTCGCACCAATCGAGCCTGGGTTTGACATGACCAGATTCCAGGCGTGACATGTCGAGGAGGTTGCCCACGAGCCGGTTGAGCCTGCGGGCCGCCTCCTGAATCTCGGCCAGCATGGTTCGCTGCAACCGAGGTTCCCCCGATACCGCGGAGTCGCCCAGACTGCTGGCGGCGCTGGTGATGGCCGCGATGGGGGTGCGCATCTCATGGGAGATGGAGTTGAGCAACGTCTTGCTCAGGCGTTCGGATTCCGCGAGCACCTTGGACTTTTCAGAGCTTTCCTGGAGGCGCTGCCGGTCCAGGGCGAGGGCAATCTGACGCGTGAAGCCATCGAGCAGATTGCGTTGCTGCATGGAGAGGGGAGAGGATTGGTTCAGGCGAACTCCGATGACGCCGATACTGCCGCTGGTGGTTGTCAGCGGCAGATACAATGCCTCGGACAGTGGCAGATTATCGGTCAACTTTCCTGCGGGCTGTTTGTGCTGAAAAACCCAGGCCGCGACACTGTGCTCCTTTTCCGAAGGCGCAAAGGTGCTGAGCGGATGGGCCTGGGGCGCGAGTTTGCCCGGTGTCTCGGCGAGCAACAGGGCAACTGGTGACTTGAAGGCCTCGGTGACATGCTGAACCACACGACGCACGAGTTCCTCCAGACTCGCGGCGTCGGCCAGTTCCCGTGTCAGCAGATATAAGGCGATGGCTCTTTCCTCCCGCACGCGTTCCGCCTGTTCCTGGGTGCGGATGCGCGCGATGAGTTGTCCCAGAACGAGCGCGACCACAAAGTACATCGCCAGCATCAGCACATCCTCGAAACTGCTGACGCGAAGTGTGAAACGCGGCGGCAGGAAGAAGTAGTTCCAGACCAGGGCGCTCAACGTGGCGGCGGCGACCACGGGTCCGCGCCCCACAAACAGCGCCAGGCCCACCACAGCCATCAAGAAAATCAGCCCCACCACCCTGTGCCCGAGCAATGGATCGAGCAAGGCATTCAGAAGGCCCACAGTGGCGATTACTCCGAGAGAAGCCAGGTATTGATGCCAATCGGGCTGCGAAGGAAATCGCCACAATGAATGCGCGGCGGGCTTGTCGATTTTCTCGGCGCGGACGACGTGGATGTCGATGTCACCACTCTCGCGGACCATGCGGAGGAGCATTGAGCCGCCCCGCAGAAATTCCCGGATGGGATGCTCACCCGATTTGCCCACCACGATTTGGGTGACATTATGCTGCCGGGCCACCCGCAGGACACCGCGCACCACATCGGCATCCGTGGTGGTGATCACTTCAGCCCCCAGTTCACGGGCCAGCGCGAGGTTGCGTGTCAGACGGGTCTGTTCCGGTTCATTGAGGATCCGTGGCAACTCCACGTAAACCGCGACCCAGGGGCAGTCCAGGCTGTCGGCGAGGCGGCGGGTCCACCCGACCAACTGGGCGGACAATGGACTGGGACTGACCGCCACGAGCAAGCGGTGTCCTGACTTCCACGGGCCTGAGATTTGCATGGCCTGCATGTAATCCCGCACGTCCTGCCCAACCCTCTCCGCAGTCAGGCGCAGCGCCATTTCACGCAAGGCGGTGAGGTTTCCCTCCCGGAAGAAATTGAACAGGGCCGCCTCCGCCCGGTCCGGCAGATAGACCTTGCCCTCATCGAGCCGCTTGAGCAGTTCCTCGGGCGCAATGTCGATCAGCTCGATTTCGGCGGCATCGAGCACGGTGTCGGGCACCACTTCCTGAATGGCGGAACCGGAGATTGCACGAACGGTATCGGCGCGGCTGGCCACATGCTGGACGTTTAGAGTGGTGTAAACGTCAATGCCGACCTCGAGCAACTCCTGCACGTCCTGATACCGTTTGACATGGCGCGAACCCGGCACATTGGTATGGGCGAGTTCATCCACCAGAGCCACCCGGGGATGCCGTGCAAGCACCGCATCCAAATCCATTTCGCTCAAGGTCACCCCGCGATACTCCACCTGTTTGCGAGGAACCAATGGAAGGCCTTCTGTCAGCCGATCTGTTTCTTTCCGGCCGTGGGTTTCCACGTAGCCGATGACAATGTCGCACCCTGCGGCTTTTTGTTTTTGCGCGGCTTCCAGCATGGCATAGGTCTTGCCAACGCCCGCCGCCATGCCAAAAAACACCCGTAATACGCCACGCTGCCGTCTGGCATCCTCCTTCTGGATGGCTGCCAGCAGCAGATCTGGATTGGGGCGTTCGTCCGGCACAACCTTATGGTAACTCATCCACGGCTCTGTTCAGAAGTAAAATATTGACCCGCGGCTCGCCAAGAAGGCCCAGTTGTGGCGGTTCAATGAACTGTTCCACAAGTGCCGCGAGGCACAGCTTCTGCTCGGCATTGAAGCCGCGGGCCTTTGCAATACGCTCGATTTGCAGCCGCGCCGATTCCGGACTGATATGCGGATCAAGACCGCTGGCGGAGGCGGTTACCGCGTCGGCGGGCACGGGGGCATCGGACGCCAACTCGTTTTGGTTGCGGTAGTCGGCGATATTTTGGGCGATCGAATCCCTCAATTTCTGCGAAGTCGGCCCCAGGTTGCTGCCGCCGGAGCTGGTGGCATCATACCCATTGCCAGCAGCCGAAGGGCGCGAGTGAAAGTATTTCGCGCCTGTGAAACCCTGGCCGATGAGGGCCGAACCACGGACCACGCCCTTGGAATCAAGGACCAGGCTGCCGTTGGCTTTGTGTGGGAAGAGAGCCTGGCTGATCCCAAATACAATCAATGGATAAAGCCCGCAACAAACCAGCGCAAGGACCAGAGTGGCGGCCAGGGCGCTGCGAATGCCAGTTAATAGATCTTTCATGGCTTAAACGAGTTTCAAAGTGGTGATGAGGACATCAATGAGCTTGATACCCAGGAAGGGAATGAAGACGCCACCCAGGCCGAAAACGAGCAGGTTGCGTTGCAGCGTGGCCAGGGCTCCCATTGGGGTGTATTTCACACCGCGAAGCGCCAGTGGAATCAATGCGACGATGATGAGGGCGTTGAAAATCACCGCGCTCAGGATCGCGCTGGCGGGACTATGCAGGCGCATGATGTTGAGAGGGGAGATGGCCGGGAACGTGACCATGAGCATGGCCGGTATGATGGCGAAATATTTGGCCACGTCATTGGCGATGCTGAACGTGGTGAGCGAACCGCGTGTCATGAGCATCTGCTTGCCGATCTCGACAATGTCAATGAGCTTGGTCGGGTTGCTGTCCAGGTCCACCATGTTGCCCGCCTCACGGGCGGCCTGGGTGCCCGTGTTCATGGCCACGCCCACATCCGCCTGCGCCAGTGCCGGGGCATCGTTGGTGCCGTCGCCGGTCATGGCCACGAGGTGGCCCGCGGCCTGTTCATCGCGAATGCGCCTTAGTTTGTCTTCCGGCGTGGCTTGTGCCATGAAATCGTCCACACCCGCTTCAGCGGCTATGGCCGCGGCGGTTAATGGATTGTCCCCGGTGATCATCACCGTTCTGATGCCCATGGTTCTCAGCCGTGCAAACCGCTCGCGGATGCCGCCTTTGACCACATCTTTGAGGTGAATGATCCCCAGGACATCACGGCCTTCCGCAACCACCAGGGGTGTTCCGCCCAGCCGGGAGACTTCCTCAACCTGTTGTTCCACAGCTTGCGGAACCCGGCCTCCCAATCGATCGACATGGACCCGAATGGCTTCGGCCGCACCCTTGCGAATGACCCGGGATGGCTGGTTGTTGAGCGATGGAAAATCCACACCACTCATTCGCGTCTGTGCGGTGAACGGGACAAAAAATGCGTGGGAAGAGGCCATTTCACGCGCGCGGAGGTCATATTTTTCCTTGGCGAGAACCACAATGCTGCGGCCCTCGGGTGTCTCATCCGCGAGCGAGGCCAGTTGCGCGGCGTCCGCCAGGTGCTCAGGCTTGATATTGGGCGCGGGAATGAACGCCGTGGCCATGCGATTACCGAGCGTGATGGTGCCGGTCTTGTCGAGCAGCAGCACATCCACATCCCCGGCGGCTTCGACCGCGCGTCCGCTCATGGCCAGCACGTTGCGCTGGAGCACGCGATCCATGCCCGCGATGCCGATGGCGCTCAACAACCCGCCAATGGTCGTGGGGATCAGGCAGACGAGCAGGGCGATCAGAACGGGAATCGAGAATTCCGTGGCGGCATACAAACCGAATGGCTTCAACGCCACACAGACCAGCAGGAAGATGACCGTCAGCGCTGCCAGAAGGATGGTTAGTGCGATTTCGTTTGGCGTTTTCTGGCGGCTCGCGCCCTCGACCAGCGCAATCATGCGATCCAGGAAGCCGTTGCCTTTTTCCATGGTCACGCGCACCACAATGCGGTCGCTGAGCACTCGTGTGCCTCCAGTGACGGCGCTGCGATCGCCGCCGCTTTCGCGGATGACCGGCGCGGATTCGCCGGTAATGGCCGCTTCATCCACGCTGGCAATTCCTTCAGTCACGTCTCCATCCGCCGGAATGATGTCCCCCGCCTCGCAGATCACGAGATCGCCCTTTTGCAGATCCGGGGCGGCCACTTTTTCCTCGCGCCCGTCGCGCAGGCGCCGGGCCATGGTGTCTTTGCGGGCCTTTCGCAGACTTTCAGCCTGCGCCTTTCCCCGGCCTTCAGCCACCGCTTCGGCGAAATTCGCAAACAGCACCGTAAACCAGAGCCAGATGGCGAGCTGGAGGATGAAGCCGTGGCCGGTTGTCGTGGTGAAAATGGCCGCAGTGGTCATCGCCGCTCCAACCATGGTGACGAACATAACCGGGTTTCTAATCATCAACCGCGGGTTGAGCTTCCGGAACGCGTCTCCGATGGCTGGCCCGACGATATTCCAACCAAAGAGATGAGTGGATTTTTGAGTCATGAGTAAAAATGGTTAATACAGCCTTCCCTGGGCGTTGAGGAAATGCTCCACAATCGGTCCCAGTGTCAAACCCGGGAGGTAATTCAACGCTCCCACCAGCAACACTGTGCCTACCAACAACACGATGAAGGTGAATCCTGCGACTGGGAAGGTGCCCACACTGGGGGGAGAAATCTTTTTCTGCGCAAGCGATCCAGCCAGCGCCATGATGGGAACGATCATCAGGAACCTTCCAATCAACATCGCCAGGCCGAGTGTCGTGTCATACCAGGGAGTGTTCGCTGTGAGGCCTGCAAAAGCGCTGCCGTTGTTGGCGTTGGCGGAACTGTAGGCGTAAAATATCTCGCTGAAACCGTGCGGCCCGGCGTTGTTCAGACCGGCCAGACCCCAGTCGCTGACCGCGGCCCAGGCGGTGAATCCAAGAATGGAAAGCGTAAGCACCAGCAGCGACAGCATCGCCATTTTCACCTCGTAGGACTGGATCTTTTTGCCAAGATATTCTGGAGTGCGTCCCACCATGAGTCCGGCGATGAACACCGCGAGCACAACAAACACGAGCATCCCATAAAGCCCGGCCCCCACGCCGCCAACGACGATTTCTCCGAGTTGCATATTGAACAGCGGTACGAGTCCTCCCAGCGAGGTGAACGAATCGTGCATCGAATTGACCGCGCCGCAGGAGGCGTCCGTGGTGACGGTCGCAAACAAGGCGGAATTAAAGATTCCAAACCGGACTTCCTTCCCTTCCATATTGCCGTCGGCAACCACCAATCCAAGCTGTTGATGAATCGGATTGCCTGCAGCTTCCGCCCACCAGCAAGCGAGAGCGCCCGCGATGAAGAGCACCATCATGGCACCCCATACGGACCAGCCATGCGCCTGATTCTTTGTCATCAGCCCCAGGTAATAGGTCAGGCCGCTGCCGATGGCGAAGATCGAGAGCATTTGCAGGAAATTGGCGAGAGGCGTGGGATTCTCAAATGGATGCGCGGCATTGGCGTTGGCATAACCGCCGCCGTTGGTGCCCAGCATCTTGATGGCCACCTGCGAGGCCATCGGTCCCTGGACGATGGTTTGTTCGTCCACGACTTGATCGATCATGACCGGGACATTGGTCGTCATCGGCTGGCCTTTACCGTCCAGCTTGGGCAGATCCACCATCACGGCCACTCCGTTGGCCATCAGCGGTTGACCCTTCGCATCCAGTTTGGGAGCTTGGACCATGATCGCCACATTCGTCATGACTGGCTGACCCTTTTCATCAGTTTTGGGAACCTGGATGGTGAAGGATTCGGTCAGCCTGGCTTTGGTATAGGGCTTGAAGTTCTGAACCATGCCTTGCGAGACAAGGACGACCGCGAACACAACGCAGCAGGGCAACAGGAGATAATAGGTCGTGCGCACGAGGTCCACCCAGAAATTGCCAATCGTCCTTGCCGAATGCCGGGCAATGCCACGAACGAGCGCCGCCGCGAGGGCGATGCCCGTTGCGGCTGAAGTGAAATTGTGCAGCGTCAGGCCGACCATCTGGGAGAGATACGAAAGCGTCGATTCGCCGCTGTAGCTCTGCCAGTTGGTATTCGTGGTGAAGCTTACAGCCGTGTTGAAGGCCAGATGCGCGGACATCGGCCCAAAGCCCTGGGGATTCAGCGGCAGGAGATTCTGCAGGCGCAGGATCGCATAGGTGAAGAGACAGCTCGTCAGGCTGAACAGCAGCATGGCAAAGGTGTATTGCCGCCAGTCTTGTTCGCTGTCGGACTTCACTCCCATCACGCGATACGTGAGCCGCTCCAATGGTTTTAGAACCGGATCCAGCCAGGTTCTTCCGTTCGCGTCCAAGACACGATACAGGTAGAGGCCCATCGGCTTTGTAAGCAATGCAAGGGCGACTACGTAAAGTAAAAGCTGATACCAATCGGTGGAGCGCATATGTATCCTTGAAATCCTTAAAACTTTTCCGGCCGAACCATGGCCACGATCAGATAGCCAAACAGCAACAGGGCGACAAAGCCCGCAATCAGGTTTTCCATGAGTCCTCCTAAAGCATTTCGCAGAAGCGTGCGTACAAACCGCACACCACAAAAAAAGCGATGATCACGCCAATATAAATCAGATCATTCATATTTTATCTCCGGCAAATCGAGTGGGTTTGCATGTTTGTCTAAAGCCGTTGCGCCACACAGCCTGCGTTCGGTGCAATGAAATTGAACCTCCCGCCACCCGATCATTGTCAGAGTGTCTCTTCACGAGATCCAACGTAGGACCATCTTCAAATTGTGGTAGTTAAAGTGAGGGCTGCCAGCGTTAAAAAATTATCAAAATCGAGGCGATCGCCCCTTCGAAAAAACTGGATGTGAATTCTTGATTAAAGCGGCGAGGGCTGTAGTCCTATATCAATGAACGCAAATTGCTCCGCCGATTAAACATGTATGACAGCAATGGTCGATGCCTTGATAATTGCATGAAAACTTATTGTCTCGATACCAACGTCCTTATCCACGATCCCCGGGCCCTGTTTTCCTTCGAGGAGAACGTCATTGTCGTCACCGAATACGTGATTCTGGAATTGGATCAGCTCAAGGAAGGTAATGAGGAAAAGAACCGCAATGCGCGGGAAGCCGGCCGTTTGCTGCGGGAAATCAGCAGGGGGCTTTCCGAAAAGGTCATTTCCATGCAATCCGTTCCGGTCGCCGGCACGCCCTTGTCAAAGGGCAAAAAAGCGCGCTCAAACGGGAAAACGTTTCCTGAACTTCAAATCCCCGGAACCAATGGCAAACTCATCCTGCTCATGGATGACCCCGATGACCGGGTCCAGGGCGAAACCCGCGACGACCAGATCCTTGGTTTGCTCTACAAGCATCGCGCGGCCTTCAAAACACCCATCATCGTCGTCACCAAGGACACGCTCATGGGGATCAAGGCCATCGGCCGCGGTTTCGGGCAGCAGAATTACCGGCGCGACCAGGCCAAAACGCAACTCAGGCAATTGCCGCATTTGAACGTGCAAATATTTTCCAACGAGGCCATCAACGCTTTGTTCTCAAGCGACGGCCAGGGGATCCTATTGGAAGGCGTTCTTTCCAAGACTTACCTGGACGGCGACCAGACCCGGCCCATCATACCGGGTTACTATGTGATGAACTACGAGCAGAGCCAGATGGAAACGCTCCTCTGCATCGACCACGATGAAAGGGTCCGGACCATATTGAAGATGCCAGTGCTCTGCAACGGCAAGTCTCACAGGGGAATTCAGGCCAGGAATACCGAACAGAGCGCCGCCGTGGACGCGCTTCTGGACAAGAAGAAAACCCTGGTGTGCATGACGGGCCCTGCGGGAACTGGAAAGACGCTGCTGGCCATCGCAGCCGCGCTGGATGAGGTTCAGCGGATCAATCAATTACATTATCATGGCGCTGAAAAACAGGAGGGAACCCCTCGTCATGAACGCAAATTCCACTCCGCCGAAAAAGCCTCCAATGAAGCCGCGCTCCAGCCGCGAAATGGAAACGACATGCAGATACTCATCGCCCGGCCAATGGTGAGCCTTGGCCGGGAAATGGGTTTTCTACCAGGGGATGTCAATGAGAAGATGCGCCCATGGATTCAGCCGATCGTCGATAATCTCAAGCTCATCCTCGGTTCCGGCCGTTTCGAATCGCTCCTGTTGGATGGGACCATCGAAGTTCAGCCCCTGCAGTTCATTCGCGGGCGCTCCATCAATAACGCCATCGTCATCATCGACGAGGCCCAGAACACCACGCCGCTCGAAATCAAGACCATCATCACGCGCGCGGGCAAGAACTGCAAGGTGGTGCTGACCGGCGACCCCGATCAAATCGATGTGCCATACCTCGATAAACTCAGCAATGGATTGACCTACGCAGCCGACCGGCTGGGTCGGGAGCCGTTTACGGCCGTAATCCCGCTCTGCAAGTGCGAACGCAGCGAAATGGCGGCTCGCGCGGCTGAATTGCTGTAAACCATTTCCGATGCCCCGGCGCGAGGACTTTTCCCCGTTGACCCGCATCAGAGCGGGCCATAGCTTTGCGGCCATGAACCTGATTCTGGCCCTCTTTCTGGCTGTCTGCACCGCGACAGCCGCCGCCCCGGCACCTTTCACGCTCTACATCTCCACCAATGGCGAGGACGGTTGGTCCGGCCGTCTGGCCGCTCCCAACGCGGCGCGTACAGACGGGCCGTTGTCTTCGTTGGCGGGAGCCCGCGACCGGATCCGGGAGCAGCGGTCGGAGATTGGGAGTCGGCCGGTGCAGGTCTTTGTGCGCGGCGGAACTTATTTCCTGAAAGCACCGTTAGTGCTCCAGCCCCAAGACTCCGGGACAACCGAGGGGCCGGTGGTATATGCCGCGTTCCAGAATGAGAAGCCGGTTTTCTCCGGCGGACGATCCATCACGGGGTTTCATCGGACCGGGAACCTTTGGGAGACCACCCTCCCTGAAGTAAAATCGGGGCAGTGGTATTTCCGGCAATTATTTGTCGATGGGCAGCGGCGCCAGCGGGCGCGTTCCCCGAACACCGGTTATTACCGCATCGCGCGGCTGATTCCCGGCCCGCCGATTCCGAACGCCAAACCCGTGGCGCGCGAACGGTTCGTATTTGCGCCCGGGGATCTTCAGCCCTGGCCACGGCTCAACGATGTGAACCTGGTGCTCATGCATTCATGGGAGAACTCCATCCACCCGCTCAAGTCGGTGGACACGGTTTCCAATATCGTCGAATTGGCCGCCCCGATGAAGGAGTGGTGGGGCTTGGGATACTGGGAGGAGCATCAGCGTTATTTTGTGGAGAACGCGCGAGAATTGCTCGACACCCCGGGGGAATGGTATCTCAACCGCGAAACGGGCGTGCTGACCTATTGGCCGATGCCTGGGGAACGGCTGGGCGACACGCCGATTATGGCTCCTGTGTTGACCAACTTTGTGTCCCTGGCTGGCGATCCCGGGAAGGGCCAGTTCGTGAGGCACGTGACCCTCCGGGGGTTGGCCTTTCATCACGCGGACTGGGTGCTCGACGCCAAGGGTAACAGCAGCACCCAGGCGGCCGTGGAAGTCCCGGCCACCATCACGGCGGATGGGGCCATGGACTGCGCCATCGAAGGTTGTGAAGTGGCCCACATCGGCACCTATGGGATCTGGTTCCGGCGGGGCTGCAAGGACTGCCGCATCCAGCGCAATCGCCTCTTCGATCTCGGTGCGGGCGGCATCCGGGTGGGGGAGGACCGCATGGCCAGTTCGGACGTGGCGGAAACCAGTCGCACTCTTGTGGACAATAACCACCTCTTCGACGGTGGACGGATTTATCCCGGCTGCGTCGGAATCTGGGTTGCCCAAAGCAGCGGAAACCGAATTTCGCACAACGACATTCACGACTTCTACTACACCGGGATCAGCGTCGGCTGGAACTGGGGCCTGGAGCCGAATCGCACGACCAACAACCTCATCGAGTTCAACCACGTTCACGATTTGGGTCATGGGGTCATGAGTGACGCCGGCTTGATTTACTGCCTCGGGGTTTCACCCGGCAGCGTCATTCGCAACAATGTCTTTCACGACCTCTGGCCATACTCCGCGCCGGCTCTGGGCTGGGGAATTTACCTGGATGCGCAGTGCGGGAATTACCTCGTTGAAAGCAACCTCGTCTATAACACGCTGAGTGGCGGTCTGATGTTCAACAACGGGGGCCATGAGCATGTCATCCGGAATAACATCTTCGCCTGCTCCGCCAACCAGGCGCTGTGGCCTTATTTCGAAAAGCGTCCCAATGCCTTCCGTCGCAACATCGTTTACCTCACGCAGGGCCAACTCATGGTGGACTACGGCGAAAAATCGCTTGGCGAACGTCTCGCCGCCAAAGAATCGCCAGGGGACTGGGACGAGAACGTTTACTGGCATACGGCGGGGCCCGAGGCGCTCCGGTTCTTCCGCCGGACCATTGGAGAATGGCAGGCCATCGGGCTGGATACACACTCGCGGATTGCGGATCCTCAGTTTGTGAATGCTGACGGACACGATTTCCGGCTCCAAAGCACTTCGCCAGCCCTGGAACTCGGATTCGGGGAGTTTGATATCAGTCAGGTCGGACTCTATGGCGATTCCGCCTGGGTGAACGAGGCCAGCCACGCGCGCTGCCCCAGGATCGCGCTGCCTCCACCACCTGCGCCCCCAAAACCTTTGGAGGTGGA
The DNA here is from genome assembly GCA_963664225.1 of Verrucomicrobiia bacterium. GTDB lineage: Bacteria > Verrucomicrobiota > Verrucomicrobiia > Limisphaerales > UBA1319. The sequence goes on along the minus strand of OY760937.1, from coordinate 2,151,970 downwards.
TGATGGATTTGAGACAACGCCGGTCGGCGCAGCGCCCGAACAGGCCCGGGTTAGCGGCGAGGAGCAGGGGGCGTCGATCCGGGTGACAGGAGAGCGCGCGGCCAGCGGCCAGCGGAGTTTGAAAGTGACGGATTCCGCGACGCTCCGGCCCAACTGGCAACCGCATTTCTACTACGAACCGCACCTTGTCTCCGGCATGGTGTGCCAGAGCTTCGATGTCTGGTTTGAAACCAACGCGCAGTTCATCACCGAGTGGCGCGACACCAGTTCATACCCGCAGAACATCGGCCCGAGCTTGCGCTTCGAAGGAAATGGGAACGTCAGTGCTGGCGGCAGGCTTCTGGCAACCGTGCCGAGCCGTCAATGGATTCATGTGGAGATACAGGCACCACTGGGAAAGAGTGCGGCCCGCGTGTTTCGTTTGACACTGAGGCCCGAAGGTAAACAACCCAAAACCTTTGAGGCTCTCCCGATGAGCGGCCAGGATTTCCGGGAATTGCAGTGGCTGGGCTTCAGCAGCACGGCGGAGGCGGACACCGCATTCTACCTCGACAACCTGCGCATCCAGCGTGTGGAAAAATGATTCTGACAGACTGAAGCGTTGGCGGCGGCAGCCCCGGATCTGCAAATTAAAAAAGGCATTTAAACCCGAAATCCGAAATAAGAATGGTCAAGACGATGCAATGCTTTGAGTCAGCCATGATTTGCAATCGGCGAAGGTGTATTAAACCAATACTCCACAGCCGGTTTCAAACCATGGATGGCCAAATGATTGCGTCAGATGGGCCGTTCCTATTTCGGATTTCGGGTGTGCGCCAGTGAAATTGGTAGCCTCGTGGGTGAAAGTCCCGCCGGTCGAATTAGACGGTTCACGACCGAAATGCAGCGTCCGGGACGAGGCCGTGAGGCCGAACCACAAGCGGGACGCTGAAAGAACTGTCGGGTCGTAACGAAAGTAAACCTCATCAAATGAGCTCCGAAACCGAAATAACCGGTAAGCCGAGCCGCTACCCGAACGGCGAAGGCAGAAACGCGGCGTCATCAAATCGTCAAATGGGCGCTGTTGATTCCGGCGGAGTCAGCGAGGGCGACACGACAGGAAGGGAAACCAAGGTAAGCTGGGAGATCTCTGGAGGCGGGGCGATAAAGCCTCAACCGCCGGTGCAAGGAGGAACACCCTCCGAGGCCGCACGGGCAGCCAGAGAAGTCGGAGTCTTCCATAGTAGCGAAGAAGCTGGGGCGACCAAAACCCCGGCGGAGCCAAGGGAAGGCACTTGGATCGAAGCGAATCAAAACAGCGAGGGACAGGGAGATGGCCTTGAGGGAGTGGAAACACTTTTTCAACGGATAACAACCCCGATAAAAGTTCAAAAGCTGCAGCGAGCGCTATATTGCAAAGCCAAGGCTGAGCCGAAGTATCGGTTTTACAGCCTCTACGGAGAACTGCTGCGGAAGGACGTGCTGGAAACGGCAATGGCCTCCGTGGCGCACAACAATGGCGCGGCTGGGATCGACGGGCAGACATGCGACGTCTATCTTGCCAGCGACGAAGCCTGGGACCAATGGCGGAACCAACTGCTGGAGGAGTTACGCACGAAGAAGTATCGGCCAAGCCCGGTGAAGCGTGTGTATATACCAAAAGGAGACGGGAAGCTGCGACCCCTGGGCATCCCGACAGTGAAAGACCGGGTGGTGCAGACAGCGGTGGTGATTGTATTGCTGCCGATTCTGGAAGCCGATAGTCATCCGAACAGTTACGCCTATCATCCCAAACGCAATGCCCACCAAGCAATGGAGGCGATCAAGAAGGCTACGCTGACAGGACGCGTCGAAGTTATAGACGCGGACTTAAGCGGGTATTTTGACAGCATTCCCCACAGGCGTTTGTTGCGCATAGTGGCCAAGCGGGTCAGCGATGGAACAATTCTCAAGCTGATCGCAGGATGGCTGCGCGCGCCCGTGAATGAACCGCAAAGCGACACAGGGAAAGGCGGGACAAAGGGGGGGCAAGGTCAGAATCGACGGGGGACTCCGCAAGGCGGGGTTGTATCGCCGATTTTAGCCAATGCATACCTCAACCAGTTGGATTGGGAAGTCAACGAACGCTGCGAACTCAAACCCGTGATGGTGAGATACGCGGATGATTTCGTGATACTCGGACAGCCGGGGCAGGGACGGGAACTGATGGAACGACTGGAACGATGGCTGAAGCAACGCGAGTTAGTGCTCAACGAGAAGAAGACCCGCTTGGTGGACCTCCGCCAGGATGGCATCAAATTCTTGGGATTCGCGCTAACAATGCGACAGGGGAAGGGGAAATGGAAATATCCGCATGTGGAACCCCATCCCAAGAGCCAGAAGAAGTTTCGAGACGGGATTCGGGAGAAACTCAACCGAAGCACGCTATGGCGTGATATCGGAGAGGTGATTCCCGAGCTCAACAAGAAACTCAAAGGTTGGAAGGGTTACTTTCACTACGGGAACAGCACCAAGGTGATGGGCCAGATGAACGAATACGTCAGCAGCAAGTTACAACGATGGTTGTGGCGCAAACACGGATGTAGTCGGGCGCAATGGTCCACATACCCCAAGGAGGATCTCTATGAGCGTTATGGTTTATACCAAATGCCGGAATATGCGGCATGGAAACGATGACGTCGAAGCGATGCAACGTATGATCCCCGGAGAGCCGGATGCGGGAAAACCGCCTGTCCGGTTCGATGAGGGGCGAAATGCGACGGTCATTGGCCACGGCCATTCAATCCGTCCATTTCGCCTACTCTACTAAAAGGTCTCCGCTACGGGGTGATTCTATTATGAAACGATGGCAGCGCAACTCAGCACCCCGATTCGCATGTCAGCGGCTATATCTCCGTCTGTCACGTCAGGGATTGGCAGATCGCCTTGATTCTCAAGACCCTGATAGGGTCAACGCGGCTGTAAACGGCCGTTGCGTGACGCCTGCATGACAAAAGGGCGCTTCAAAACGCAATTCACTCTTTCAAATCAGCCTCGGCCATGGCTGTTTTCCGCACGCGTGAATTTTGTCATGCACCCGGATTGTCCCGCCGAAAAACTCGCAAATTCCCCCGGGATCGCTTAGGTTACGGTTCGTAAAACAGCGCGCGTCACGGGTCGGTTCACCCAAAGGGCTGCGCCGTGTCGCGGGGCAGGCAGGGAGAGGCTGAAAGTGGCAACGACTTATGAATGCAAACGGAACAATTGATGCCGTCCTGAACCTCAAAGGGCGCGACGTATGGAGCGTCACCCCGGATCAAACCGTGTTTGAAGCCATCGGCCTCATGGCGGCGAAAAACCTGGGCGCCGTGCTGGTCATGGAGCAGGTTCGATTGGTCGGCATGCTTTCAGAGCGCGATTACACCCGCAAAATCGCCATCAAGGGGAAATCATCCAAAGAGACGTTTGTTCGCGAAATCATGACCACGAAACTGGTTACCGTGACTCCCCGCCACACGGTTCAGGATTGCATGCGCCTGATGAATGACAACCGCGTGCGTCATCTGCCCGTTCTGGAAGGGGACCGGGTGGTTGGGGTCGTCTCCATCGGCAACCTGGTCAACTGGATCATCTCCGCGCAGAACGCCACCATCGGCCATCTCGAGGATTACATTTCGGGCAGGTATCCGTCGTAGGAGACCGGCCATCCAAGAACGCTTTTCGCTTTCGTCCGCCTTTATTCAGGCGGTGATGGAGGATCCTTCCGCAGCGCAAAAAGTGGTAAGTTAGTTTCTGCCCCCCGCGTTCAGTTGGCTACAGAAGTGCCTAACTGGAAGCCCTGTTGTAGGCCACGCTCGTGCCGACGATCACAGAGATGATGCTCATCATGGGAAACGATCCATACATCAAATACAGCGTTCCGACGATCGCCAGCAACGCAATGACTCCCGAAATGACGCCCAGCGTGATGTCATTGCCCTTGAAGAGAATTTTCGCTCCATAACCCGTCAAAAATCCAATGCCAATGCCCAGCAACGGGAAACGGACTCCCGCCAATTCGTAGAAGAAATACATTAACCCCACGCCAATGCATGCGCCCAGAAACGCCCCCAAAACGCCAAGACCCATGTTGAATTCCGAGGTCGCATTTCCCGTTGTCGTTGCCGCTGCCGCTGAAACGGCCGGTGGGGCGGGTTGTGCCGGGGCGGGGATGCGGGCTGGCCGCGCTTTTGGGATGGGGATGGGCGGCGCTTCCGGCTCCGCCACCACAGTCCGGGCGATCAATTCATTGGCGGCAGAGGTGCCATCCACACCGCAAGTGGGACAGGCCACCGCACTTGGCATGAACCCATTGACCGGCTCCACGTCAAACGCGTATCGCTGGCCGCATCCACACTCAATCTTGATCGGTATCATAAATTTAGGAGACGAAATGTTGCATGCTGGCCAATAACCGATTCCCCTCCAAACGACGGCGTGGCAAACCCAACGCTTGTCGCCAGAAAGCTGCTGCCAACGGTGGTTGCGTCACGCGAATTATCAGGCATCGTCGTCATTTCGCCTGTATTTTCCATCCGAGTTCTTTGGCCAACTTACGCACATACTTTTTCCGGGCGCGCAAATCTGCAGCCGGGTCGGGTTTCTTACGGATTACCGGTTTGTCTGCTTTCGCAGACTCCACCACCTCAATACTCAACCTGTCGCCAACACAAATGGGATGAGCCTCTTGCCAGATAATGTGCTCGCCTGCGGTGGCATCCCAGCCGCCAACATGAAGCGATAAAGTCTTTTGCTCGGGGGCATCCTTACGGCAGACATAACTGACATGAGCGCCAAACACGCCGATGCCATCAAGACTGGCTGTGCAAACCTTCTTGCGGTTGAGATGAACTTTGAATGCAGGCATACGCTTAAGCAGTCTGACTTTGATCAAACGACGGGCGGTTCTTCCCCGCCAGCAACCCGGCTATGCGTCTGTAATTCTCCATGAGCGTATGGGTGTTCGCTGGCAAAAATTAACAAAGGTTAACTTCGGTCATGCATTTGCCTGTTTATCTGTGATTGGACCCTTAGATTAGGGGGTTTTGTGATATTGGTCAAGAAATATATCAGGCCTCTTAGCGCGAAAACCCGCCAGCCCCGGATTTCCTCCTTTTCGCGCTTTTCGTGGTTTAGAACGGTTTTTCTTATCCTGTCATCTTGTCATCCTGTCCCTTCCAGCCCCCCTTTCTTCTTCGTGTCGTCGCGTCTTCGCGTGACATTTTTTTGCCGATCCAGCCGATGCCGCCGACCGCGGCCTCACGCCTTCCATCGCATTCCTGCCACTCTGCGCCCGCATGAACTGCAATTGGCATCGCGAGTGGATGGAATGGACGGATGAACGCCGCGCTTTAATTGCGGCGACACCTCCGCGATCCCACAACCCACCGAACACGCCCGCCCCGGGCCGTGACGGGTGCGCTCCCCTCCGTCCGCTCCCGCCTGGAGTTCCAGCCCGGCACCTGTCACGGCCCCCTTCTTCGGCGTGTCCATGACCCATGAACAACCACCACCATGAATGCTAAAAACGTCCAATCCACCCAACTCACTAATCCGCAAACCATCCCGCACCAAACCTCCGCAGCCCTGACTTTGTGGCTTTTATCAGTCATCGCATTGACCCTGTGCCTCGCAATGACAGGCTGCACGTATCGCGTCGCCACGCGCCAGAAACTCGATGCCAGACTTGTCGAGGCCGCCCGCGTCAATAACGAGGCCGCCCGTCAGGCCCTGGACCTCCAGCCCCTCACCAACCGGGACGCCTGCTCGGAAACCGCCCGCGCGTTCGTCTCGCAGAACCAGCGCGTCCTCGGCTCCCCGGTTCACCCGTTGCCCGTGCCGGAAATGCTCGCGCAGGTGGAACAAGCCCGCTCCAGCGCCGCGTCAAACAGCCCTCACGTCGCGCCTGAAATCGTCCTGCAAACCGCCGTATCCGACGCCTTGCGGGAACCGTTCGCCGCGCAGGATCGCGTTCTGGGTCGGCACCGCGCCGTCGTCGAGCGCCTCACCCAAATGGGCGCCGAGGCCGAATCCACACGCAACGCCCGGATTTCCTTCTGGGCGCGCTGGGTCGGTCGCCTCGCGTTGCCCGTCGCGGGTTTGATTGCTTTGATGGTGTTTGTGCCCGCCGTGATCCCCATTCTGGGCCGCCTTCTCGCATGGCTGGTGGGGAAGCTGCCGACCCTCGCAGGCTACGTCGGCGTGGTGAGCACGAACGCCTTCGACGCCACTGTGAAAGGCATCGAGACCTGGAAACAATCCACCGCTTCGGCTCCGTCCCCAGGCCCAAGTTCAAGTCCAAACCCAATTCCAAGTCCAAATCCAACCGCCGCGCCACAGCCTGCCTTGTTGAACGCCCTGAGCCAGTCCATGGACACCTCGCATAAGGCCCTCGTTCGCGCCCGCCGCAACGCCGTGGTCCGCGCCTGATACTCCTGCATTCATCCCGGTCAAAATCAACTCAACTCAATCGCACCAAACCATCAACCCACACACACATGAATGAATTAGCCAGTCACGGTCGCTGGATCGTCGAATTCGGTTTTTACCTCCTGCTCGCCCTGAACATCGCCTCGTTTGTGAAAATGTTCCTCCCGCAAAAACGCGAGGTCAGCTTTGCGGACGCCTACGCCCACCGCGCCGAGCTCGCCTCGGTCTGCAGCCGCGTGGAGCGCCTGGAGGATTGTTTCGAGGAACTGCGCGACCAAATCCGCGACGACCGCGAGACTCTCATGCTCGCCGGGGAGGAACGCGTCCAACGCCTGCAGGAGCGCCTCGAATCGCTGCGCATGGAGATGCGCGCCGACCGCGACGAATCCCAGAAAATCCGCACCCAGTGCGACGCCCAGTTGCATCGGCGCATTGATGAACTCATCAACGGCATGCACGAAAAAATCGAGGGCCTCCATGCCCGCATCGGCGAAGTGCCCGAGAAGATCGCCCGTTTAACCAAAATCTAAACCCCATGCAAAACTACCCATTGAAATGCGAAATCCTCCGCGCCCTCTCCCAGTGCCGGGGCTACCTGCTGCCCGAACCCACGCTCCATCACCAGTTGCGCCTGCTCCTGCGGCCCGCTCCCGGCGAGTTTGAGTTTCAGGCCGCTCTGCGCGAGTTGGACACCGCCCATCTGATCATCGGCGCGCGGGACGGCCTGGGCGGTCCCGTCAAGTGGCGGCTCACGGACGCGGGCCGGGCCGAGTTCGAGCAGCAGATGTTTTAAGCACATTACTAACCGCATTCGACCATGAGTAATAATAACGAATCCCCCTTGCGCGCATTGCCCTTCGAAAAACAACGCCAGGTGATCCGGTGGCTGCAAAACAGCACCAAGAAGGAAACCGCGGAGCGCATTGCCGCCGAGTTTGGCCTCAAGGTTTCAGAGAGCACGGTGGGCCGGTTCCCCGCCTGGTGGCACATGACGCGTTCGCTGGAACTGGCCGCTGAGTTTGCGGACACTCTGAGGGGACGCCTCGATCAAGGCGACCTCGACACGACCCAGCGCGAACGCATACACGAGGCCGCCCAATTGGCCTTCGAGCTGGCCGCCATCGAGCGCCAGGACCTCGCGGCGTTTGTGAGCCTGCGCAAGCTCCGTCAACGCGACACGACCATCGATATCGCGCGCCAGCGTCTCCAGAGCTTGACCCAGGCCCGGGCCAGTTTGTCTGCGCTCCCGTCACAGTCCGAATGGTCCGAACAGGATCGCCAGGCCGTGATCCGCAAGGTGGACGAAGTCTTTGGAATCTCCCAGGAACCCGCCACGCAATCTCAACCTTTACCCCCTTCACCGCCATGTGTGCCCAATCCATCCAATCCACCCACTCAATAGACTCATCCGCCGCGCTCCGCCGCTATTTCCTGCCCTATCAACGCGCGTGGATTCTCGATGATTCGCCGCTGCGCCTCGCCGAGAAATCCGTGCGCATCGGCTGGACCTTTGCGGACGCCTTCAAGAACGTCCGCAAGCGTCTTCAGCACCGCCGGCGCGATTATTTGTTCACCACCAAGGACCATTCCACCGCGCTGGAATACGTCCGCACCTGTCACCGCTTCGCCGAAGCCTACGATTTCACCCGCGCCATTCTCTCGCGTGGCGTCGAGGACCTCCGCGTGCCGCGTTTCGATTCCGCTGGCAAGGACACCGGCTTTACCGACGAGGTGAAGGCGGGCGTCATTCGCTTCGACAACGGCTCCCGCATCCTCGCGTTCAGCTCGAATCCCAATGCCCTGCGCGCCTTTGGCGGCGACGTGGGGCTGGACGAGTTCGCGTTTCACAGCGCGCCCGATCAACTCTGGGCCGCCGCGTCGGGCCGCGTCACCTGGGGTTACGATCTGGGCGTCTGGTCCTCGAGCAATGGCGATCAAACCCTCTTTCACACTTTTGCCCGAGAGGCACAAATACAGGCGCAGGCGCAAATCCAAACGCAAACCACAATGCAGTCAGGCGCAAGTTCCAGCGCGTCCGCAGGCCATTGGAGCTACTACCGCGTCACCCTGCTCGACGCGGTGAATCAGGGACTCGTCGAGGCCATCAACCGCGCCAGCGGCCGCCAATGGACCCGCGATCAATTCATTGAAGACTGCCGGAGCCGCGCCCGCCTTCCTGAAATCTTCGAGCAGGAATACATGTGCAACCCGCGCGGCGGCACTCTCGCCATCGTCTCCTGGGAGGCCATGGAACGTTGTCTGCGCGATACAACTCTGGCCCGCCTCCATCTCGAAGCCCCGCAGATCGCCGAATTGTTTGGCGCGTTCACCCCCTCCGGCCAGCCCGCGCGCGAAACCCGCATTCAGCAATACCTGGCCCAGGGCTTCGCGCCGTTGTTTGGCGTCGATGCCCGCTGGCGCGTGGGCTTCGACGTCGCCGCCAGTGGGGAAGGGGACCTCGCCGTCATCTACATCGACTCCCAGGAAGCCTCCTCCCTCACCCTTCGCGGCCTGCTCACCTGCCGCACCGAGGACTGGCACTTTCTAAAAACCGCGCTCTTCACCATTCTCAAGAACCTCCCCGGCGTAATGGCCGCAGGCGACGAAACGGGCCTGGGACGTCAGATTTGCTGGGAAGCCGCCAAAGCCTTTCCCGGTCGATTCCTCCCCGTCAATTTCCGCTCCGCAAAATCCGACATGGGCTTTGTCCTCATGGACCAGCTCAGCGCGGCAAACAAAATCCTGCCCCGCACCGCGCCGGATATCGCGGCGGACTTCTTCGCCCTGCGCAAAACCTACGCCGGCAGCCGCTGGATATTCACCGAAGGCGCCAACCCCCTCAACCCCGCCAGCCATTGCGACATCGCATGGGCCGGCGCCCTCAGCACCCACGCCGCCACCGCCGTCCACGCCCCCGCCCGCATCGTGCCATTCCCTCGAAAACCCACCCGCCGATAAAGCTGCCCGACCCGTAACGCAGATTTCCAATCTGCAGCCTCTGGACTGCACGAGCGTGTAAAACCGCAATAGCGGAGTGCCGGTCTCCAGACCGGCTTAACGCTCTGAACCCTCAGCAACCCGAAGCACAAACACCGTTGCCACTATTTCGCAGCCACCTTGCCTGCCAGCGCGCCAACACCGCAACCCGTAGCGCAGACATCTTGTCTGCCGTATCGCAGATTTCCAATCTGCAGCCTCTGGACTGCCCGAGCGTGTAAAACCGCAATAGCGGAGTGCCGGTCTCCAGACCGGCTTAACGCTCTGAACCCTCAGCAACCCGAAGCACAAACACCGTTGCCACTATTTCGCAGCCACCTTGCCTGCCAGCGCGCCAACACCGCAACCCGTAGCGCAGCTTGCCAATCTGCGAACCGTCTCAAACGCAAAGTCCCGGCCGTAATCGCAAAACCTTTTCCCCGTAGCGCAGACATCCTGTCTGCCGTATCGCAGATTTCCAATCTGCAGACGTTGATCCTCCTCGATTTCGCCCAAACGATCAGGCCTGTAACTCTTCTTCAGCCAGTCAGACTATCGCATTACAGAGCGCGCCATCCTGTAGGCCGGGTCCCCTGACCCGGCGTCCCTTCTTTGACCTGAATCGCAGCTTGCCAATCTGCGAACCGTCTCAAACGCAAAGTCCCGGCCGTAATCGCAAAATCTTTTCCCCGTAGCGCAGACATCTTGTCTGCCGTATCGCAGATTTCCAATCTGCAGCCGCTGGATTACACAAGCGCAGGCCAATTTTCACAGAAATGGCAGGAGGCAAATGACGAATCCTCCTTGACCGACGATAACGTTATAATTAATTAATTATCGAAATGAACACGCGCACCAACCGAACCAATAAAAAACTCATTCTGCTGTGTGGATTGGGTATTGCCTTGTTGGCAAATCAAGCCCATGCAGCCTTATTCAATATCGATTTTGGCGATGCTAGTGGAACTCCTGACGCCACATACGGAGCCGCCATTGGCCAGACTGGGAGTTGGAACACGATCACGTCTGCTGGTCCAACCGCTTTGTTCGACCTGAGTGGAAACGCCACAACGGCAAGTGTTTCCTGCATTGCTGAGAATTATGGCGGCTTCTATGGAACCAGCGGGATTAACGAACGCCTTGCAGACGACAACTTTTTTTCCATGGCTCCAGGATCCTGGAAAGTTTCCATCACCGGTCTGGAGAATGGAACCTATAACGTTTCCTATTATGCGCCAATTCATCCTAGTGTGGATATAGGCAACTTTACGATTAACAGCACTTCCGTATCGAGCATTCCGGGAAGCATCGATGGATCTCTGGTACCAGGCGTCTCGTGGGATGTTATTCACAATGTCGCAGTTACCGACGGAACAATGACTCTCTCTTACACTGGCGGCGGTGGTGAATACAACGGCCTGGCGGGAATGCAAATATCGGCAGTGCCTGAGCCCGCATCGTATGCGGTTGCTTTTGGTGCAATGTGTGGCATCGCCGCCCTGAGACGGCGCCGCACGTACTCGCACTGAGTAAAATCCATTTTCCATCCTGAATATTCTTTGCCTGAGCTCCATGGGTCAACCCGTGGCGGCACTCTGGCGAGTGCCGCCAATCATTGATTAACGCGCGCCGCCCATCCAACCCACGCGTCCAATAACCCCATACGCAGCAAAATCATTTCCCTCTCCATCGCCAGATGAAGGGCCGGGGTGGGGTGGCTTTTCGGGTCCCTTCCACTCCAATTCTCCGCGTTCTCCGTTCCTCCGCGTGATGCTCTATTTGCTCCCATTCTGCCCCCGTCAATCCCACGCGGCGGCACCTTCCCAACCGCCCAATCACTCCAGAACCGTCCAACACTCCTCCCTCTCCGTCGCCAGATGGACGGGGTGAGGCTCTTTTTTCCATTTCGCATATTTCGTGTCGTTCGTGGTTAAAATCCAATTCCCGCACGCTGAGGTCTTCGGAGCGCCGGTCTCCTGACCGGCTTACGACATTCTTAAATCCAACGTTCTCAAATGCACCGCCAGCCCCGCCCGCCGTTACTGCCCTTGCCGCAAAACCGATATACAATCCGCGCACCGCCATACCTGTTTTCCACACGCCCGAGTCTTTCCCTGCACCCGCTTTCCACATCGCCTCACAATGCTTCTTGACAGAAGTGCCCCTCTGTAAACTAATAGCCGCGTTATGTCCATGCCAGTCCACATCCAATATCCGGGGGGTGATTTGCTGTGTGATTAATCATGGATAATCCACCACGCGTGAAACATAAAACCGATCAAAGCACCACGCCTTGCCCCCTCAATCATCAACGCACAAACCTGGTAAAAATGAGCGAAACTCTGGGTGACCCCTGCTATGCGAAAAATTAAATCATCCCTTTCTTTTATCGCAATTCTGCAGATTGTGAATTCAATACAAGCGTTTGGGGCTTTCCAGAACTTGGACTTTGAATCTGCAAATATTTCAAAGTATCCACAGCCTGATCTTGGCCCATTTCCTATAAGTGATGTGTTGCCTGGTTGGAGTGCATATTATGGAGGCGAGCAAACGAGTTATGTGTGGTACAACAATCGCAGCTTAGGATCTTCGTTAATATCATTATTTGACAATAATTCGCCGGATGATCCATATATCGCATCAATGGATGGCAACTATTCTGCAAGTCTTGATGCTAGGACATTTCCTGTATCCATAGCGCAAACTGGGACGATTCCTGCAGGATCATTGTCAGTGGTGTTTCTTGTTAGAAATATCAGCGAGGGAACATTAGTGGTAACCTTTGATGGAAATGTGCTTCCATATGTTAAAACATGGTCAGAGCCTAACTTCGACATCTATAATGCCGATATTTCCTCATACGATGGCAAAACAGGAGAATTGAGGTTTACGGAAAACTCAGGATGCAATGTCCTCGACGACATTCAATTCTCCACGGAGGCCGTGCCAGAGCCAAACACATTGGTTTTGTCGGTTTTAGGCAGTTTGTTGCTTTTTTGGCGGTGTCACTCCAGGACCAAATAAAAAACATGCATCATCATCTGTTGGCTTTGACGAGCCTCACAGTATTTTGTCTGACCGCCCTCACAGCGGTTGGGCAGGGGACTTTCCAGAATATGGATTTTGAATCAGCGGATCTAGGGGGGTATTATCCAACCTACCCCTTGGTTCCTGTTGAAAAAGGTATACCGGGATGGAATGCATATTTCAATAATGTTCCAACGCACACAATCTACTATGATAATGCGGCTGCAATCGCAGCAGCAATTTCCATCAATGACACCAATTTTCCCTATGGTTTTGCTCCATTGGACGGCCAATATTCAGTTGGACTCGAGGGAAGACCACTTGGAGGCGGTCCGGCATCCATAGGACAAACGGGATTAATACCGATGAACTCGCTGTCCGTGGTTTTTTTGCTTAGAGATGAACAAGTTGGATATTTCTATGTAAGTTTCAAAGGAAATGTTCTGCCTTACAGTGTAATCTGGTCTGAGCCTGGTTTCGACATTTGCGCCGCAGACATTTCATCGTATGCCGGCCAGACCGGTGAGTTGCGGTTTACGGAATCCTATGGAGGTAGAGCCATCCTCGACGACATTCAATTTTCCACGCAGGCCGTTCCCGAACCAGGCACGGCAGCCCTTTTTACAATGGGCGCACTCGCCATGTCCGGACGGTTCTTGTGGCGCAAGAAAAGTGTGAGGAGCTAAAGTCCGAGGCGTGCCTATCTGAAACTCAAAGCACGCCGCCTTTGCCCTCTAGTGTCAATGATCCACTCTTCCCTCAACCAACCCCACGCGGCGGCACCTTCCCAACCGCCCAATCGCCTCAGAACCGTCCAATACTACTCCCTCTCCGTCGCCAGAAGGAGAGGGGCGGGGTGAGGCTCTCTTTTTCTTTAGTTCACCCGGAGGCCGACCGTGAAAACCCCGCTGCCCGCATCACATTTAATGCATTTCGCACGCCTCGTGGCATGCCATGTTTTTGTTCCATCCCCCCGCACTCAAATCCCACGCGGCGGCACCTTCCTAACCGTTCAATAAAACCATAACTCGCAATACTTCTCCTTCTCCTGGGGGAGAAGGCCGGGATGAGGGCGTGCGTCAATGCCTTTTTGTTTCATTATCCATTTTCCATTCTTCCCATCATCCATTCTGCCCCCGTCAACCCCACGCGGTGGCACCTTCCCAACCTCCCAATCGCTTCAGAACCGTCCAATACTCCTCCCTCTCCTACGCCAGATGGAGAGGGACGGGGTGAGGCTCTTTTTTCCATTTCGCATATTTCGTGTCGTTCGTGGTTAAAATCCAATTCCCGCACGCTGATGTCTTCGGAGCGCCGGTCTCCTGACCGGCTTACGACATTCTTAAATCCAACGTTCTCAAATGCACCGTGATCCCCGCACGCTGTTTCTGCCCTTGCCGCAAAACCGATATACAATCCGCGTACCGCCATACCTGTTTTCCACACGTCCGAGTTTTGCCCTGCACCCTCTTTGCACATCGCCTCACAATGCTTTTTGACAGAAGTTCCCCTCTGTGAACTAATAGCCGCGTTATGTCCATGCCAATCCACATCCAATATCCGGGGGACGATTTACCTTGTGATTAATCATGGATAATCCACCGCACGTAAAAAATGGAACCGATCAAAGCACCACGCCTTGCCCCCTCAATCATCAACGCACAAATCTGATAAGAATGAGCGAAACTCTGGGTGGCCCCTGCCATGAGAATATTTAAATCATCCCTTTCTTTTATCGCAATTCTACAGGTTGCAATTTCAATACAGGCGTTTGGTGCATTCCAGAACATGGATTTTGAAGCGGCAAATGTATCAGAATATCCATTTGGCTATCCGATTCCAGTAGATAAAGCATTGCCGGGATGGAATGCTTATTACGATGACGTTCAAACATACTCGGTCTGGTACGATAATACAAGTTTAGGTGGACCCGTTATTGCGGTTAATGATACCAATTACGTATATGGTTTTGTTCCTCTTGACGGGCAATATTCTGTCGGTATTCAAGGATTTGCGGGAAGTGCATCGATAGCGCAGACCGGGCAAATCCCACTCAATTCGCTTTCAGTGGTGTTCTTATTCAGAGGAGAAAGCCCTCAAAGATTTGATGTGAGTTTCAAAGGTAACATTCTCCCTTACACTGTAATATGGTCTGAGTCTGGCTTCGACATTTGCGCCGCAGACATTTCATCGTATGTCGGCCAAACCGGTGAGTTACGGTTTATGGAATCCTATGGTGGCAGAGCCATCATCGACGATATTCAATTTTCCACGCAGGCCGTGCCAGAGCCAAACACATTGGTTTTGTCGGTTTTTGGCAGTTCGTTGCTTTTTTGGCGGCGTCACTCCAGGACCAAATGAAACACATCCATCATCATCTATTGGCTTTGACGAGCCTCTCGGTATTTTGTCTGACCGCCCTCACAGCGGTTGGGCAGGGGACTTTCCAGAATATGGATTTTGAATCAGCGGATCTAGGGGGGTATTATCCAACCTACCCCTTGGTTCCTGTTGAAAAAGGTATACCGGGATGGAATGCATATTTCAATAATGTTCCAACGCACACAATCTACTATGATAATGCGGCTGCAATCGCAGCAGCAATTTCCATCAATGACACCAATTTTCCCCATGGTTTTGCTCCATTGGACGGCCAATATTCAGTTGGACTCGAGGGAAGACCACTTGGAGGCGGTCCGGCATCCATAGGACAAACGGGATTAATACCGATGAACTCGCTGTCCGTGGTTTTTTTGCTTAGAGATGAACAAGTTGGATATTTCTATGTAAGCTTTCAAGGAAATGTTCTGCCTTACACTGTAATCTGGTCTGAACCTGGCTTCGACATTTGCGCCGCAGACATTTCATCTTATGCTGGCCAAACCGGTGAATTACGGTTTACGGAATCTTATGGTGGTAGAGCCATCATCGACGATATTCAATTTTCCACGGAGGCCGTTCCCGAACCCGGCACGGCAGGCCTTTTTGCAATGAGCGCACTCGCCATGGCAGGACGGTTCGTGTGGCGCAATAGGTGTGTGATGAGCTAAAGTCCGAAGCGTGCCTATCTGAAACTCAAAGCACGCCGCCTTTGCCCTCGCTAGAGTCAATGATCCAATCTTCCCTCAATTAACCCCACGCGGCGGCACCTTCCCAACCGCCCAATCGCCTCAGAACCGTCCAATACTACTCCCTCTCCGTCGCCAGATGGAGAGGGGCGGGGTGAGGCTCTTTTTTCCATTTCGGATATTTCGTGTCGTTCATGGCTAAAATCCAATTCCCGCACGCTGATGTCTTCGATCGGGTCGGGTGCCAGGGATTTCGCCCCGGCACCCTCCCACACCACCGGACGTGCGGTTTTCTCGCATCCGGCGGTTGAACAGGGCGGCCTTCTACATAGTGGCCGCAAGGTCAGATGGTAGCAGGAAGCCGTGGTGGCGAAGGACTGCGTTGCTCAGGGCCTTTTGCAGACTGGGTGTTGCCGCCAGGTGCCAGCTTCCCTTGGAGCTTTGGGCCGCCTTGAGCAGGCGTCCCCGCAACCCCAAGTGCCGCAAATGGCGCAAACGACCTTTCCAGTCATGCCACCGCTCCCAAAAGCAGCGGCGAATGTGACGGCGAATCCAGCCTTCGAGCCCAGGGAGCTCCCGGCGTTGTTCGGCCAGGTGGTAGTAAGCCCACCATCCCCGCACATACGCGCACCAGCGGTCTCGCAGTTGTGCACTGCTCAGACTCTGGCAGCTTCGCCATAGTTCCCGGACTTTCTGCTCAAACCGTTCCAGACTTTGCGGGGCAATCTCGATCTCTCCCTGCGGATTGATCCGAAATCCCAGGAACTTTCGTTCCCAGGGACGTCCCGCGCCGCTCTTGGTCGCGTTGACTTCCAAGCGCAGCTCCCGCCCGATCCATTGGACCAGACCAGCCAGAACCCGTTCCGCCGCCCGGCGGCTGCTCACATATATGTTGCAGTCGTCGGCATATCGGCAGAAATCCAGCCCGCGCCGTTCCAATTCCTGGTCCAGCGCGTGCAGGTAGAGGTTGGCCAGCAGTGGGGAGAGCGGCCCGCCTTGCGGCGTGCCCTCCTCACTGGCGATCACCACTCCTTCACTCATGACTCCCGCGCGCAGGTATCGTCCGATCAGCCGCAACACCCGTTTGTCCCGGATCGTCTGTCCAATCCGGGTCATGAGAATGTCGTGGTTGACGCGGTCAAAGAATTTGGTGATGTCCATGTCCACCACCCAACTCTTGCCCGTGCGAACATACCCCTGCGCGGCCTTGACCGCATCGTGCGCACTGCGCCCCGGACGAAATCCGTAGCTGTGCTCACTGAACGTCGGATCGAATATGGGCTGCAGCACCTGCAAAAGCATTTGCTGTATCCAGCGATCCTGCACGGTCGGTATGCCCAGCATCCGTTTCCCGCCATTGGGCTTTGGAATCTCCACCCGCCGGACCGGACTGGGCGCATAGCTCCCAGCCAACAGTTTCCCGGCAAGGGTTTCCCAGTGCGCCCGAATATGGTCGCGCAACTGTTGCGTGGTCATGCCGTCGATCCCAGGCGAGCCTCCGTTGCGTTTGACCGCCAGCCAGGCTGCCGTGGCATTCTCCTGCGTAACCACCCGTTCCATCAGTTCCTCATACATTGCTTTCTTTCCGGCTCCCGCAGCCAGGCGCCCTTGCCTCCCACTGACGACCCTCGCCGCGGTTCCACCGCATCTGAGTCGCGTTGCCGAGCGGGGTAGTGACCGCAGTTGTCGCATCCCGTCGTTTCGGTTAGCTTCCGGGTCCTGACCAGGTTTGGCCTCTAGCTCTGTCCATTGCTGTTCTTGGGCCCTTCGCTCCTCCCGGCTTTCACCGGGCCTCATCACTACTATGGCCTCTGCTGACTTCTGTCCCGCTCTCACGGGACAGATCTCTCTGGGTCGGTATTGACTCTGTCGGCGCGCGCCGCCGGGCTCTACCTGATGCGTTTGGATGACCTTTGGGTTTCGCCGTTACTCGCCAGCTAACCCACGCACCCGGCCTCACTGCCCGTTCGTGTTCCTACGGTCGCGCCTTTGCTCTCGGCCCTTTCGCGCCCGACCCTCGCGGATCGAACCTGGCCTGCGGCTACGGTTGGCGTCACCGCCCCCGTTGGGCTCCTTTCATCCCAATAGATCCAATACCTGCCAGACACACGAGCGCCGGTCTCCTGACCGGCTTACGACATTCTTAAATCCAACGTTCTCAAATGCACCGCCAGCCCCGCACGCTGTTTCTGCCCTTGCCGCAAAACCGATATACAATCCGTGCACCGCCATACGTGTTTTCCACACGCCCGAGTTTTGCCCTGCACCCGCTTTGCACATCGCCTCACAATGCTTTTTGACAGAAGTTCCCCTTTGTGAACTAATAGCCGCGCTATGTCCATGCCAGTCCACATCCAATATCCGGGGGGTGATTTGCCGTGTGATTAATCATGGATAATCCACCACGCGTGAAACATGAAACCGATCAAAGCACCACGCCTTGCCCCCTCAATCATCAACGCACAAATCTGAGGAGAATGAGCGAAACAGTGGAGTGCCCCATTTACCTTTATGTCGCTAATCAAATGTGAAGAATGCGGTCGCGAAATAAGCGACAGGGCCGCTGCCTGTCCGGGCTGTGGCGCGCCTGTTTCGTCTGCTGAGAGCCGCCAAAAGCTCGCGGAGAAACCTCCGAAAATCGCGGAAGTGTATTACGTACTGGTCAGCGAGAAGGAGCAAGGCCCTTATAGCATCGAACAGCTTGCTGGCCTCCTTGAGCGAGGGGAAATCAACAGCGAAACCCATTATTGCCAACCAGGAATGGAGCAGTGGGCGCGCATCGCCGACATCCTCGACCTCCTTTCGCTGTTTAGCATGCGTAAGGACTGCAGTTCAGCGGAACCACAGGAACGCACTCCCAGGACAATTACCCATCCTCGCCGCAACAGACTTGAGTCTGAGCACGCCAGTCTGTACCAATTTGGCACCAAGACGATTCTCGCAGGCTTGGTCCAATACGCCGCTCCTTTCCACGTCCTTTCCGAGAAGGTGCTGAAGGACACAGGAGAGGTTTTCCGGATTGGGGGCATTAATTCGCTCCAACAAAGCAATGCAACCAACCACTGTCGCGCCGAGTTCGCCGGTTTTCTGAGCAACTTTTTTGCCTTTTCGGCTGCCTTCATTGAAATTGTCTCGGGGACGCTCGCAGAAACCGTGCGGCGCAGGACAAATCGGCAAGACATTAGGATGCAGACGACGGCTTCCTTGGCGGCCTCTATCAGGAGGGAGTCATTCCTGGAATTGGAATCGGCGCTTCGTGGCTACGCTGAGCACGCTGTCAGTCTGGGTATTGCGCTCGCGTCCACGTCAACATTGGAGCACTCCATCGCGGGCGCGTTTGTTGGCGGAGGTCTAGAGTTCATGCTTTCTGACGGCGCAAACAGCGCGGTTGGGGCGGTTGCCGGCGGTATTCTCGGAGGCATGGCGGCGGAGACCAAGAAGCGCGAAATGAAGCAGTTAGCTTGGGACGGAGCCATTGACGACGTTAAAAGGATTACCATCCAGGTAGGCACCATTCCGGTTAAACTAATGGACCAGTACGTCTCGTACGTTTTCGGGCAAGAAGCCGATTTCGACCTGCGAGACCAGGAGAGCGAATATGCGCAGCAAGTGGCGCTGGATATCGCGAACACATGTAGGGTCCTATTTGAGGATGCTGTGATCCTGCTTAACCGGTTGAAAGGATTGGAGCGCCTGACAATCGGTGCCTGCGAAGTATTTGAGCTCGGAAGCTTGCCGAGAAAAAAACGCGAGGAAGCTTCGCAGATTACAGGTCTGTTAGGGAACATGGGGTCGTGGCACGGGCACCTTGTCGAGTTACAGAACAATTGCGCGGCGGGGATCGTTAGCTAGGTTAACTTTTCGGGATCAGGAATCGCCCAACTGAGCATCTAGGGCAGCTTTGCATTCTGATAAATCTAAAGGACGGGAATAGATGCGCACGTTCCGAACAATGTCATCTTTATTGACATTGCCAACCGCTCTAGATTCTTCGTCGTAATCTGGGACAGAACCCCAAGCGTTGCCCATCGCTGTGTGAAAAACATCTTCGCAGCATTTCGGTTGATTAGGTAAGTACAACTCGGGTATACAAGCTGGCCAATTCTCAGCACCAACCTTCAGGAGATACCCTAGATTATCGGGGAGTAAAAATAACGATGGAGAAACGTTGAAATTATTTTCGAATTCCTTTGGCCGCACATCGTCGTCTTCATCATACTCTATTCCATCTCCTTCATATACTTCAACTTCGTCAAGATTACGCAACAGGGCCTCAATCGATCCTGTCAAAAGACATTCATTATCGTGAACAACAACCGGTAAACATGATGCGTTACCCCCGCAAAGCATGACAACGGAGGCAGTGCGAAGCTTGTATGCGTCGGAAATGTTGGAATTCCCAATCAATTGTGCTTGTTCAGTCGCCCAAGATCGAAGTGTCGAAGCTGTGACAGTTGGCATCGCACTATTGCGAGCAACGGTTTCTGGTTCTCCATTAAGCACTCCAACGATATCTCGCAATACTGATGCTCTAAAGCCACCAACGGTTACCACACCATCGGACGGAAAGTATTTCCGGCCAGCACAGATAAATGCGCGCCCGTGAATTTCTTCCGTGTCGGGATCCACCAGTGGTCGTAAGTGAGGAAGTAGTGCGGTAACATCTTGCTCTAGCCATGTATTCATTGGGCTGGATAAACGTGCAGTAAGTATTGCAGGTTCCGCTGTAAGCCAGTCATTAGCTGAAATAGCGACTTCTATATTTTCATTCTCCTCAACGCGTATTGTTGCATTCGCTGCTGGAGAAACATAAGTAACTATGTCCTTTAATGAGGCGATATTCTTCTTATCCCCAGAGGCTCCTTTGAATAGGAGCCCCCCCGGTTCGTCATATCGTGTACGCAATACCACACGTACTCGTGTTCCGGGGTCAGGCATAGCCTCATCTGGTGAAGGTGCTCGGAGAATTGGACGTGCTCGCAGTCCGTTTATGAAATCTAGCGTATGTGCATCATGAGCAGCTAAATCGTATCGTCGACTTGTGACTGTTACGCGGTCCCCCAACATGAAAATAGAAAAGAATCCGATGCCAAAGCGTCCAGTTGTTTTCAAACCTTTGGATAGAAGCCCTGGAAACTCGTGGCGGATTGAGCTGCTTTTCCAGAAAGAGCAACCAAAATCCAACAAAGCTCCAGTAAGTACCCGTGAAGACATGCCAATTCCGTTATCGCTGAATTCAAGAAAATCGCCATCAGAGGTTCGCTGCAAATGGACTCTGATTGTGCCGGTGTCGGAATTGCCGTCGCTGACCAAACGTTTGGCTTCGATGGCATCGGCAGCGTTTTGAATCATTTCACGTATCGGTACTGAAAGTTCAGCCCCATAAAGACGCTCACCTCCGAGCAACTCGACCAGCGACGGAACATTGGAAACTCGCAATTCAGTATTCACCGGCACCCAGCCTTTTGTTGGAATGACTTTTGCAATTTCCAGTGGCAGCTTGGCCCCCTTTACGGCACTCGCTGCAAACAGAGGAATTGACTGACCATCCAAAAATCCGTTAGCCGCGCGCAATTCGTCATCAATTGACGAAAGCATGTCATAACCAAGCCACCAAGCCTCGGCCTCGTTAATGTCGAATGGGCTACCTGTATAGACGAGAAAAGTCCGATCAATTGACGGTTTCCCAATTTTTGATTGAAACACCCAATGAGCATCAGAGGATGCACTTGGCTTAACGATTACGTGCAAGAACTTTGGCGCACGCCGGTGATCGATATGAGCAATATCAGCAACTCGTAAGAGGCACGCTATCTTGAATGGGTTCACCAACCACGCAGCGGGAATATTGTCGCCGGCATTAACCCGTGGAGGCAAATCATGAAGTTGAGATATCGGCCACCAATGACTTGCCGCAATTCTCCCAATGATGTCTCCGTAGGTTTCGCGTAGTTCGCTTTTTTGAATTAAAAACTCACAACCGCCATCGGTTGTAGGCCATTTAAGTGAAGTTATGTCCCTCGCGCGATTTGCATGAGCCTCACGCAGAAAGTCCGCAATGGCCGCCTTTTCAACCTCAACGCTCGGATTTAGAATTTGTTCCCGGCTTATCGGTTTCTTGCTGATCATTTTCAATCGGCTTGCAACCGCATCGCGCCATTCTCGCGTATTCTTAATTTCACCTAACCCATTTGGATAGGCGGCAAGAGACATGGCGGAGTCGTGTATAAGCACTGCTCCACCAAACACATAGGCCTCAGCGGGATTAAGCGGATAATTGTCTCCCGCAATTAAACTTGCTATCTCCCAAAGGGCGTCTAAATGCGTCACGTCATGAACTGTTAATTCTGGAATATCACGCGAAATCCTTGATACGAGATTTTCTGCCCGGCCACGCATATCACGCAAAGATTCGCGCAAGATACCGAGCGCTTCAGCCTCACGTTGATACTGAGGATTTTCAAAACTGTTTCTCCAAAGGCTCGTCTTCTCAAAACTGGGCATAGAACGGATGGTAAGAAGTTTATGACATTTCGGCAAGTGGGGTTATGTCAATTGTGATTGCGTTTTGCTGGGCGCGAAAAGTTCAAAGGCTCTCCCATAATATTGTTCGTTTTGTTTCTCTCTGCCCATGGCGCTTATTCATTTCGTCTTCGCGTGAATCGCATCGGGAAAAACAATCCGCCCTCCGCCAACCTCCTAAAAAGACATTGTCAATCGTCAATTATCCATTATCCATCTACACTTTCCCCTCTCCCCTCTCAATAACTCCCGCGCCCACGCCCGCCCCCTCATAAACACCGCCCAAGTGGCGCGCATCGAGGAAAACGCCAGGTCCTCGGGATTTACGGTGACGGGATCGAGCCATAGGACGCTGTCCATCTCCACGGGCGAGCCCACTTCCCCGGCTTGATCGGCGGTGGCGGTAAAGAAAAGGTCCACCACAGGATACGTGATTTCTTTGCAGAAATAACGATTCGTCTGCGAACAGAGGAAGGTGACATCGCGGATGGGAATGTTGCCCTCCTTGCCGACCTCCCGGGTCCGGGCGGCTTGAACACATCCTAAAATAACGATAAAGCCACCCGTAAACGCGCATTTCCCCCCGAAAGACTCCTTCGCGCGGCTTGCGCCCGCATTCAAATAAATTGTAACCTGCATCGTCCGTTGCGGTCATGTAATATAGGAATGGTGGATACAGAGGCCGGATTTGACCTTGCAGCCTGCCTGGTGCGGGTGCGCCAGCGCGACGAAGATGCCGCAAGAGCACTCTTGCAGCACCTGCATCCTCTTGTTTTAAAGATAGTCCGTTCGCACCTTCCCCGGCGCACAAGCGAGGAGGACTTGGTGCAAACGGTCTTTATGAAAGTGTTCGCGAAATTGGATCAATATCAGGCGCAGGCCCCCTTTGAGCACTGGGTGGCGCGCATCGCCGTGAACACCTGCCTCAACCAGTTGGAGAACGAGCGGGTGCGCCCCGAATTGCGCTATGCGGACCTCAGCGAGGACGAAACGCTCGTCGTCGAGCACCTGTCCGCCAGCGCGGAGGACCTCGCCCCCTCGGCCGATGTCGGTTCCCGCGAACTGGTCGGGAAATTGCTGGCCCGTTTGAAACCCAAGGACCGGCTGCTCATGACCCTCCTCTATCTGGAGGGCCGCACGCTGGATGAAGTGCGCGAGATCACGGGCTGGAATATCGCCCTGATCAAAATCCGCTCGTTTCGCGCCCGGCATCAGTTAAAGAAGGATCTGGATCACCTGATGAGGGAATCAAAACCATGAAAACCAATAATGAGTCATTGGATCGGTTGTTGAAATCCGCCGCCCGCGCCCCGCAGCCCGCGCCGGGCGCCATGCCTGATTTCCTGCCCACACGCGTATTGGCCGGGTGGCGGATGGCATCGCCGGATCAGGATTTCCTGCCCGTGGCCCGACTCCTGAGAATTGGCCTGGGGTTCGCCTGCGCCATCATGTTGACGATGACCGTGCTGCATTACCAGCAGGAGACGCAAAAAGATTTCTACGGGCTGGATGTCCTTAATCCGGCCATCAATCTTACGATGTTGCAATGAATCCATTCACCAAACCCAAGATTGCGGTTTACATGGCGGGGATCTTTCTCGCGGGCGGGTTGTCCGGCGGATTTGCCGGCTACCATCTGGCCCGGCACCAGTTCTTCCGGCTGCCTCCGCCCCGGAACATGAGCGAGCACATCATGAACCGGTTCGATTCGGACTTGCGCTTGAGCGCGGACCAGGACACCCAAATCAAGCCCCTGGTGGAAGAGGCCTGCAACCAGCTTCATGTGCTGCATCAAAAGGCGATGGATGATGGCGGCAGGGTGATGAGCAACATGGATGCAACAATCATCCTCTTATTGACACCGGAGCAGAAAACCAAATTTGAAGAAATGAAACGGGAACGCATGGGTCCCCCCAAGGATCGTAAAGGTCCGCCGGGGCCACGACCGCAAGGCCCGCCGCCCCAAGGTGACGCAGACAGGCCGGACCATAAACCAGAACCCCAGCACAATTAATTTATGTCAGGAAAAAGTAAATCCAGTCCCGTGAAGTGGATCGTGATTCTTCTGCTGCTATGCGCGGCGGGCGGTGGCGCCTATTGGTATATGCAAAAGAACGGCCACACACCCGTCGAGTATAGAACCGTCGAAGTCGCCCGGGGGGATATCGCCCAGAGCGTTACGGCCACGGGGCAGCTTACCCCCGTCAAAAACGTCCAGGTGGGCAGCCAGGTTTCGGGCATCATCAATGAACTCCGCGTGGATTTTAACTCCAAGGTCAAGGAAGGGGATATCATCGCCCAGATCGATCCCGCCACCCTCAAATCCAATCTCCAGCAGTCCGAGGCCGATCTGGCCAATGCCAAGGCCAGCATGGAACTCGCCCAGGTGAATTACAATCGCGCCATGCTCCTGCGCAAAGGCGACCTCATCCCCCAGGCGGACGCCGATCAGGCCCTGGCCACTTTGCATCAGGCCCAGGCTTCCGTTCAAATGCGCGAAGCCACCGTCGATAAATCCCGTGTGGACCTCTCCCACGCCACCATTTACGCCCCCATCAGCGGCGTCGTCATTTCCCGCGCCGTCGATGTCGGCCAGACCGTCGCCGCCAGCTTCAGCACACCCACCCTCTTCCAAATCGCCAACGACCTCTCCAAAATGGAAATCGACGCCATGGTCTCCGAAGCCGACGTGGGAGGCGTGGTCGAGGGCCAGCAGGTCAATTTCACCGTGGACGCCTTCCCCAACCGCCAGTTTGAAGGCAAGGTCCGCCAGGTGCGTTTCAACCCCACCACCAACCAGAACGTGGTCACTTACACCACCGTCGTCGATGTGGATAACAAGGACCTCAAACTGCGTCCCGGCATGACCGCCAACGCCACGATTCTCACCGCGCAGAAGACCGATGTGGTCAAACTGCCCAACGCCGCCCTGCGGTTTCGCCCACCCGAAGCCGTTCGCACAACCAAAACACCCAATAGTGCGACCAAAACGACCAATACCGTCGGAAGCGCCGGCATGAATCGCGGTGCCACAAACACGACCGGCAGCGGCACGGCCATGGCCGCAGCAGTGCCGGACGGCGCCCCCACGCCTCCGTGGGTGGCCGAGGGTCGATCCCCCAACGGGCGCGAAGAAGTCCAGGCCTGGATGCAAAGCCTTACACCCGCCCAACGCGAACAGGTCCAGAAGGCCCGCGGCACACGCGGCGGTGGCGGTCCCGGCGGTGGAATGGGCGGTGGAATGGGCGGGGGCATGGGCGGTGGAATGGGCGGTGGAATGGGCGGTGGAATGGGCGGTGGAATGGGCGGGTTCAGGGCCGGTCGTATGGATGAATCGGCCCCGCGCACCGTCTATATCATGGAAAACGAGAATGGCGTCCCCACGCCCAAGCCCGTTTCCGTCAAGTTGGGCATCACCGATGGCGCGTTCACCGAAGTGATCAGCGGATTGGCTGAAGGCGCGATGGTCATCACCGGCACCAACCAGGTCGGGTCCGCCACGGCCACCCGGGCCGGAGCCGCATCCAGCCCCTTCGGCGGGCCCTTTGGCGGCGGCCGTCCCCGGTAAACAAAACGGACACAAGATACAAGCCGCCTATGGATAACATGGATGCTCCAAAGCCCGTGGTGAAGCTGGAGAACTTCGTCAAGAACTATATGACGGGCGAAGTTGAGGTCCCGGCCGTGCGCGGCGTGTCGCTCGAGATCATGCCCGGGGAGTTCGTCGCCATCATGGGCGCGAGCGGCTCGGGCAAATCCACCCTCATGAACACCATCGGCTGCCTCGATCGCCCCACCAGCGGAACCTATCTGCTCGATGGCGTGGACGTGGGGTCCCTGAACCGCGACGAACTGGCGGACCTGCGCAATCAAAAGATCGGCTTCGTCTTCCAAGGCTTCAACCTGCTCTCCCGGACCTCGGCCCTCGAGAACATCGAGCTGCCCATGTTTTACGCCCGCCATCGGCTGACCAGCCGCGAGCAGGCCCAACGCGCCAACGACGCCCTGGCCCTCGTGGGCCTGGCCGAACGCGGCGATCACCATCCAAACCAGCTCTCGGGCGGCCAGCAGCAACGCGTCGCCATCGCCCGGGCTTTGGTCAACCAGCCCAAGCTGGTGCTGGCCGATGAGCCCACCGGAAACCTCGACACCCACACCAGCATCGAGATCATGGGCATCTTTCAAAAACTAAATGACGAAGGCATCACCGTCGTCATGGTCACCCATGAACTGGACATCGCCGGCTACAGCAAGCGCACCGTCGTCATGCGCGACGGCCGGATCGTCAGCAATCAACCCGTGGTCAACCGGTTGACCGCTGCCGTCGAACTCGCCAAACTTCGCCAGGAGCAACAGGCCATTCAACTGTCATGATCCCTCTCGCCACATTTAAACTCGCCGTCCGCGCGTTGCGCCGCAACCTGATGCGTACAATCCTCACCATGCTCGGCATCATCATCGGCGTGGGCGCGGTCATCGCGATGGTCAGCATCGCCAGACTTCGCCAGGAGCAACAGGCCATTCAACTGTCATGATCCCTCTCGCTACATTCAAACTCGCGGTCCGAGCGTTGCGCCGCAACCTGATGCGCACAATCCTGACCATGCTCGGCATCATCATCGGCGTGGGCGCGGTCATCGCGATGGTCAGCATCGGCAACGGCGCCAAGGCCCAGGTGGAGGCCCAAATCGCGAGCCTGGGCCAGAATGTTATTTTAATCATGTCCGGCAATGTCACCCGCGGCGGATTTGGCATGGGTTTTGGCAGTTCCCCTTCATTGACGAAAGGGGATTACGCGGCGCTTCGCAGCGAGGTGGCGGGAATCGTTGGCGTGAGCCCGGAAGTCCGCGCGAACGCGCAGGTGGCCGTGGGCAACCAAAATAATAACATCCAGGTTTCGGGCGTGGGCGAGGACTACATCGACATCCGGTCCTGGCCTTTGGCGAGTGGCGTGAATTTCACCGAGGCCGACATCCGCAGCGCCAGCAAGGTGGCGATCATTGGCAAGACCACGGCCACATCGCTTTTTGGCGATCTGGATCCCGTGGGTCAGATCATTCGCGTCAAGAACGCCCCGTTCATCGTGGTGGGCGTGCTTTCCTCGAAGGGCATGTCGATGATGGGCAGCGATCAGGACGACATTGTGTTGGTGCCTTACACCAGCGCCATGGTGCGACTGACCGGCGCCACCACGTTCCGCTCCTTCAATGTTCAGGCGTCCAGTCCGAAGGAACTCGCGCCCACACAGGCCCGCATCACGGAGTTGCTGCGCCAGCGCCATCGCATCGCGGAGGGTCGCGATGACGATTTCATGGTGCGGACACAGGAGGAGATTTCGGAGATGGCAACCTCGACTTCGCGGGTCATGACGGTGCTGCTGGGGGCCATTGCGAGCGTTTCTCTGCTGGTGGGCGGGATTGGCATCATGAACATCATGCTGGTGAGCGTGACCGAGCGCACGCGGGAGATCGGCGTTCGCATGGCGGTGGGAGCGCGCGGGCGGGACATTCTGCTGCAGTTTCTGATCGAGGCGGTCACGTTGAGCATTGCCGGCGGGCTCATTGGCATCATGCTGGGTGTGGGCGGCGCAAAACTGGTGTCGATTAATTTTGGCTGGAACACGCTGGTGTCCGTCCAATCCATTGTGGTGGCCTTCGTGTTTTCGGCGGTGATCGGTGTCTTCTTCGGATTTTATCCGGCGCGAAAAGCGGCGCAGCTCGATCCCATCGACGCGCTGCGGTTTGAATAGTTTGAATAGGAGGGGTGCGTCCCATACGTTGGTTTTTCTCTCCCGACCTTGCTTCAGAAAACGTGCCTCCATGGCGCATACGCAAATGGAAAAGAGGGGGCAACGGAGTCGTGATTTGGGAAGATTCGGCACAGGCGTCAAAGTTGCGCGATATCATTAACGTGGTATTGGTGAAGCAAGGTTCGCGGGACAAATTGTTTCATGGTGTTCGCGATCCCATTATCAGCAAACAGCCTGGTGAACTGGACTCATGAACCCAATTGAAATCTGCGTTTTCGACTCGGACGAAACGATTGCCCAGGCGGCGGCCCGCCGCTGGCTGGCGAGCTTGCGCACCGCTCCCTCACCGGTTCGATGCACGGCGTTCTCCGGCGGTCGTGGCGCACGCCTCCTCTTCAAAGAAATCGCGACGCTGGCGCGGTCCGCATCCAAGCCCGGAATGCTCGCCGGTGTGCATTTTTTCTGGGCGGATGAACGCTGCGTATCCCCGCAGGATGGCGAAAGCAATTACCGACTGGCTCATGAATTATTGCTGGGGCCACTGGGCATACCGGACAAGCGCATTCACCGTATCAAAGGCGAGATTCCGCCCGCCGAGGCCGCGCGCGAAGCGGGTCAGGATCTGCTCCGAACAGCGCACACTCACCACCATGTAACGCCCATTCTGGATCTGGTTTTTCTGGGCGTGGGCGAGGATGGCCACATCGCTTCCGTGTTCCCGGACGCACCATCGTCTGTGCTGGAAGGTTCCGAAGTCTATGCCGACGTCACGGGACCGAAACCGCCGCCCCAACGCATTACACTCACGCTGCCGGTTCTTGTCGCGGCGAGACAGGTGTGGGTGCTGGCCTGCGGCCCGGGAAAATCTGAAATCATCGACCAGTCGCTGAGTGGCGCCCGGCAGACGCCATTGGCCCGGCTGCTGGCCCTTCGTGCGCATACCGTTGTTTATCGCAAACGGTAGGACATTATCAGGCGTTCGGCGATGACGGGCGCATGAACCCGGTAGGGCGAGGCTCCCGCCGAGCCTTCCTTCGACAAGCCGACAAAATAGGATGGCTCGGCGGGAGCCTCGCCCTACCAAGACTATCTGTCAGAGGCGCACCATCTTGATATGCCCGGGGCCCACACCAGGCTTCTTCCACGTATTCGCCCAGTTTTGGCTTTTGCCATCTTCCTGAATTTTGTCGTGTTCCCGGTGATGAGTTGTCGCTTGCCTTCTATTTGGGTTCTGACATTACTTGACGATTATGAACACTATTTCCATGTTGGTTCAGGAGGCTCATTTACGGGCTGGCTTCATTCAGATAATTCAACGCCCCTCAATCACTCGATGGAGACTCATCCCCATCTTCCTTGTATTGTCAGTGTTGTTGACCGTCGGGAGAGCGGAAACCTTTGGTGACTTTACTTATACGACCAACGATCTGTCGGCCACCATCACGGGATACACGGGCCCCGGCGGGAATGTGACTATTCCAGATACGATTGGAGACAAACCAGTGACCGTCATTGGGAATATGGCGTTTTATAATGGCACGAACATAACGGGCGTAACAATTCCGACTGGCGTGACCTTCCTTGACAGATATGCATTCGGCAACTGTAGCGGCCTGACGAGCGTAACGATTCCCAACAGCGTGACCTTTCTTGATATAGACGTGTTCGGGGGCTGTGGCGGCCTGACCAATGTACTGATCCCCAACAGTGTTACCAACATTGGAGCGGATGTGTTTTACGGTTGTGGACGTTTGACGGAGGTCGCAATCCCCAACAGCGTCACGAGTCTTGGATCAAGCATGTTCGCCTATTGTTATGCGCTGACAAACGCCATTCTCCCGAACAGTGTTACCAATATTGGAGATTCCATGTTCGTTATGTGCAGCAACCTTGCGAACATCACCCTGCCGGACAGCGTCACCAGCATCGACGGTCACGCTTTTTACGGATGTATTGGCCTGACGAACATCGTAATTCCAAACAGTGTGGTCAGCATTGGAAGTATGGCTTTTTATGGATGCACTGGATTAACAAATGTTACAATCTCAGATAAGGTCACCAAAATTGTTTCAGCTTCGTTCGAGCGCTGCTCCAACTTGACGGCTATCACTGTTGATCCAATGAATGCGACCTATGCCAGCATTGACGGCGTGTTATTCGACAAAAATCATATGATTCTATTGGCATATCCCGCGGGCAAAGCCGGAGATTATGTGATTCCAAACGGTGTCACAAACATTGGCAATTCGGCGTTCACTTATTGCACCATGCTGACGAACGTCACCCTCCCAGAGGGCGTTGTCATCATCGGGGGGTCAGCGTTTTACGGTTCCACGAATCTGGCAAACGTCAATATTCCCAACGGCGTCACGCAAATCCAGGATCGAGCGTTCTCTGGATGCACTAGTCTGACCAATATCGCAATCCCAGAGAGTGTTATCAGCATTGGGGGTTACTACGGGGTCGATGCGTTTGCTCGTTGCAGCAGCCTGACGGCGATTGAGGTGGCCCTCGGCAATACGAACTACTCCAGCATCGATGGTGTATTGTTCAATAAAAACCAGAGCACGCTTCTTCAATTTCCTGGTGGTAAAACGGGAACTTGTGTGATTCCCCAAACGCTCACCCTCGTCCGGGAATCCGCTTTTGCTGGCTGCGCTCGTCTGACCGAATATTCAGTCCCGACGAACTCCATTTTTAGCACGGTTGATGGAGTCTTGTTCAACAAAAGCCAGACAACACTGATCGCTTGCCCGGCAGGCAAGACCGGCAGCTACAGTATTGAGAATAAAGTCAACAAGCTCAGTGGTTATGCATTCTCCGATTGCGCCGGGCTTACGAATATTTCGATTCCTCAAACCATTACCACCATCAGCAGCAACGCATTTTTAAACTGCACAGGCCTGACGAGTATCATTATTCCCAATCGGGCCAACTTTATATTGGAATCCGCCTTCAGTGGATGCGCCGGGCTGACGAGCATCACGATTCCTGCCAGCGTCTTCAAGATCGAGAGCTATGTGTTTGGGAACTGTTCGAATCTGACAGGCGTTTATTTTGAGGGTAATGCGCCAAGCCTGTTTTCTGCATTTGCTCCATTCCTCTATGATAATCTAGCCACTGTGTATTATCGCGTCGGAACAACTGGCTGGGGAAAGACGTTTGGAGGACGTCCGACGGCATTGTGGGACAAGGCGGATGCGCCGGATTTCTCGTATCAACAAATCGGCTCCACCTACACTATCATTGGCTACATGGGGTCCGGAGGAAACATCACCATACCGAACTCCATCAACGGCATGCCGGTCACCAGCATTGCGGACTATGCTTTTTCAGGAAATGCCAGCCTGACAAGCGTGACCATTCCCAACACCGTTGCAAGCATTGGAAACTATGCGTTTTCCCGGTGTACGGCTCTGACGAATATCACGATCCCA
Source organism: Verrucomicrobiia bacterium (assembly GCA_963664225.1). Lineage (GTDB taxonomy): Bacteria > Verrucomicrobiota > Verrucomicrobiia > Limisphaerales > UBA1319. Next base: position 2,120,765 of record OY760937.1, on the reverse strand, counting down.
GACGGTGTCACCAACATTGGTTATGATGCTTTCAATGGGTGCACCGCCCTGACTGATGTGAGGATTCCATCCGGTGTGATGAATATTGGCGCGGAGGCATTCTACGGTTGCGCCGGTTTGACGAATATCACCATTCCCGAGGGGGTCGCCAGTATTGGGGATGCAACCTTCCGTAACTGCATAAGCCTGACCAGCGTCACCCTGCCCAACACTGTTTCCAACATTGGGTCGGCGGCCTTTGCGTACTGTATATCGATGACGAATATCGCGCTTCCAGAAAGTGCAACGAGCATTGGGAGCCAGTGCTTCTCAAATTGCGTTGCGCTTTTGAATATCAAAATCCCGAACGGTGTGACCAGCATTGAGAGTAAAACATTTTACCAATGCAATAATTTGATTAACGTCACAATCCCCGACGGTCTCACGCACATTGGATCATATGCGTTTTTTGGCTGCGGACGTCTTGTCAATATCACCATCCCCGGCAGCGTCACAAACATTGAGTCCAACGCATTTTCTGGAAGCATGAGATCCATAGTATTTGAAGCCAACGCACCTTCATACGTTGCCAGTGACGCGTTTGGCGCCGGTAGTGTCAAAATATATTATTATACTGGAACCACTGGGTGGGGCAGATTCCTGGCAGGAAAGTTAACCTATCTGATCGGTTTTAATTTTTCATCCATCGGATCGACTGTCACGATCACTCAATATACTGGAAGCAATAGCAGCGTGGTGATCCCGGATATCATTCAAGACATTAAGGTAGGCGTAATAGGAGCAAACGCCTTCAAGGGCTGCGCGACATTGGCTGACATTAAGATATCAGACAATGTTTACAATATCGGCAGCAGCGCCTTCTCTGGTTGCACCAATCTCACCAATGTGGTTTTCGGAACCGGGGTTACCAATATATCCGATTCCGCTTTCGATGGCTGCACCAGCCTGACCAATGTCAGCATTCCTGACAACGTCCTAAGAATCGGGCAGAGTGCATTCGCCAATTGCCCCAGCCTGACGGAAGTCACCATTCCCAAATATCTCAACAGTTTTGGAAGTTTTGCATTCTACCGTTGCACTGGCCTGAAAAGTGCCACGATTCCGACGGGAGTCACCAATATCAGTTATAATGCTTTCTCGTCGTGCAGCAATCTTACGAATGTGAACATTGGCCACAGTGTCGCCACCATCGAGTCGTTTGCATTCGCCAATTGCACCAGCCTGACGAATATCACCATTCCCACGAATGTAACACGTATCCTGGGAGACGGATTGAGTGGCTGCTCCGGCTTAAGAGTTGTGTATTTTGAAGGAAATGCACCGACATCCGATACGTATAATTTGTTTAGAGGAGCCACGAATGTCACGGTCTATTACCGCGCAGGCGCCACAGGCTGGCGGGCCACTTTTGCACAGCGACCCACTGCGTTATGGGAACCCTCTTATATCGATTGGGCCAGGAGTGTTGGTTTATTGGAACATTATCCTTCAGCCAGCGCCGAATTGGATGATGCCGACGGCGATGGCCTGAATAATCTTCAGGAATTGCAGGCAGGCACAGATCCAACCAGTCCCGATTCTGTGCTTAAATTTGAAAGCACGCCTCGCCCTGACGATTTATCGACTGCGGATAGAATTCCCCCGGGCATTGGACAAGAGGCATTGTATATCCGGACCGTTCCGGGCAAAGAATACAAAATCGAATGCACCGATACAGTCGAGGGACCATGGCAGACTTTGATAGGGCAACCCTCTTTCACCGCGACCACCACCCAAAAACGAATCCTAATCTATAAGATGTTTGGCAAGTTATTCTACCGCGTGGTTTTGGTTCCATAAGGCACAGGGCGGATGGAAAGAGATGAGCGGCCTTCGCAAGAAGCCGCCCAAACACGCCGGGCCGGGTCAGAGGACCCGGCGGTGTTTTCCTTACTGTTTGACCTGAAGCCGGTAAAAGAATGGTCCGGTTTCGGTAAAAGAATCCGTGTAGCTGTTTGACGGGGGCGTGGCGAGGAGATCAGTCACGATGTTCGTGAAGCTCTCCGGGACCATGAGGTTGGTGCCGCGTTGCAGGGTGTATAAGCGATTGGTGGTGCCCGGCCAACTCAAGGCGACGCCTCCTTCGGGTGCGGTCGAAGCCTGCAAATTAAATACGGAAGATGCGCTCGTCGGTACGGTTCCGGCGATCAACTCCAAGCCGTCGCTCATTCCGTCGCGGTCGCGGTCCACGGCGAGCAGGGCGGCTCCCAGGGCGTAGAAGCCATTCGCCGTCAAAACCTTTCCAGCGTCATTCATATGCCCGCCATCGCTGGAATAGGTGTCGCACAAACGCTGGCAGACGCGGCCGCTGTAGGTGAACTCGGAGGGAACGCCGTTGGTGTCATGGGCTTCCATGTCCGCAATGTCGAACAGGACGAGGTTGTTGGTCCGGGTCCAGTCCCGCACGCCGTCGTTGTAAATGTTGCGCTTGAGATTATTTTCGTCGGTATCCGTTGTGAGGGGCATGGTCATATAGACGAACACCGTTTCCGGGAAGGCGGCTTCCAGCCTGGCCATGGAGGCAAGGTAATAACCGAGGTCGGCTTCTTGATCGATATAGCAGAGTTTATCGAGAACCAGATTGACTTTGGGGTAGCGCCAACCGTTGGTGACGTAGGCGCCAAAAGAGTCGAACTTTTCCTGCGCGCCGGGATTACCCCGCATGAATTCATAGAGGGCGCCATTTTGGGTTGAAGCCGGGGGCATTTCGTCCTCGGAAACTGGGATCAATGGGAATTGATTTCGGTTGGATTGCCGCAGCATGTCGATTCCGTCGATCATGTTGCCGCCGACGGAGGCATGGGCAAAAAACCAGCGGAACCGTGTGATGTCGTTGATGAGCGACTGGGAATAGGAGGAGACGGCGACACAGTTGGTGTAACCGATCATGACTGGCTGGGCAAAGGCCGATGGGAGTGCGAAAATCAGGCCGGCAGCGACCAGACAGGTTTTGAGCATTGCTTTCATAAGTGCATCCGAAAACGGGATTAAACCCTGATTTAGATTTTGAAATTGGCGCCACTGCCGCACCAAATGCATGCGGTGCACGCAACGCTTGAACATCTGGCGCGCTGGAAACCTTGATCCCAGCTTGAGTGGCTCTTCCACATAATAAGCCGTTTTTCTTCCAAATCAATAAAAATGCCATTTCAACGGACAGTTTTGGACTTTTTTGGACACCAAGATTTTGTTTTCCTTTTTTGCGGGGTTCTTTTAGTATCCGCCACCAATCGCAAGTTTCTTGCGAATGTACGCAATAAGAAAGAAAGATATATGCCACTGACTCATACACGTGATTTGTTCGCCAAGGCGTTGAAAGGCAAGTACGCGCTGGGCGCGTTCAATGTCAACAACATGGAATTACTCCAGGCTATTGTGGAAGCCTGCGAGGAAGAAAAAGCGCCGCTGATCCTTCAAATCTCAAAGGGCGCGCGCCAATACGCGAATCCTGTTTATTTGAAGAAGCTCATCGAAGCGGCCGTCAGCCTCACCACGATTCCCATCGCGGTCCATCTGGACCATGGCGACACCTTCGAACTGTGCAAGGAATGCATCGATGAAGGATTCACCAGCGTCATGATCGATGGCAGCCATCTCCCGATGGAGAAAAACATCGAAGTGACCAAGAAAGTGGTGGAATACGCCCACAAATACAACGGTGTGGTCGAAGGCGAACTGGGCAAGCTCGTGGGCGCCCAGCACGACGACGGCGAAGCCACGGGTGGCTTCTCACACAGCGGTGTTTACACCAACCCTGAGGAAGCGGTTCAATTCGTCAGAGCCACCGGTTGCGATTCCCTGGCCGTGGCCATCGGCAATTCGCACGGCGCCTACAAATTCAAGGGCACCCAGCACCTGGACCTCGAACGCTTGAAAGCGATCAAGAAGGCGCTGTTGGAAGCCAATCTGGGCGATTATCCGCTGGTGCTCCATGGAGCTTCGAGCGTGCCCCGTGAATTGGTTCTGGAGATCAACAAATACGGCGGCAAGATGGGTGAAGACACCGCCGGCGTTCCCGAGGCGGACATCGAAATCGCCCGCCGCGTGGGATGCACCAAGGTCAACATCGACACCGACCTGCGCCTGGCGATGACCGCCGGCATCCGCAAGGTGTTCGCTGAAACCCCGAAGGAATTCGATCCCCGCAAATACCTCAGTCCGGCCCGTGAGAACGTCAAGGTGCTGGTTCGTCATAAGGTCCGTGACGTGCTTTGCTGCGCCGGTCACGCTTTCGACTAGGCGGCGAGCCGCCAGCCGGCTTAATTTGGTTTTACGCAAAGAGCGGGATTTTTCCCGCTCTTTTTTTATGCATGGCGAGCATTTGCCCGCAGCGTTCCAAGGTGATATTCTCAGGACCATGACCACCCCAAAGGCGAAACTGCGCGCTGCGATAATGGAACAGGAATTGGTGTGATCGTTCCCCTGAAAACAAATTCCGCGCGACCGGGTTTCCTGCTGCTCCTGCTGCATGCGCATCTGCCTTTCGTGCGCCATCCGGAGCATGAGCGGTTCCTCGAGGAAAGCTGGTTTTACGAGGCGATCACGGAGTGCTACCTGCCGCTGATCCAAGTCCTGGAAGGCTGGGAGCGGGACGGACTGCCCACGCGGCTGACGTGGACGCTTTCCCCGACGTTGTGCGCGATGCTTCTGGATCCGCTCCTGCGCAGCCGTTACCGCAAACGCCTCGAGGGCCTGATCCTGTTGGCGGAAAAGGAAGTCATCCGCCACCATTGGGATGCGGCCCAGCGTTCCGTGGCGCAAATGTATCTGGACCGGTTCCTGGGGCTGCTCAAGACGTGGGATTCGCACGGCGGCAACCTGGTGAATGCGTTCCGGCGATTGCAGGACGCGGATATCATCGAGATCATCACCTGTGCGGCCACGCATGCCGTGCTCCCTTTGCTGGCAACGCATCCGACGGCCATTCGCGCGCAAGTGCGCGTGGCCTGCGATCATTATGCAAAATGTTTTGGGCGTGCCCCGCGCGGCATCTGGCTGCCGGAATGCGCCTATGTGCCGGAGGTGGAACCGGCCTTGCGGGATGCGGGGTTGCAATGGTTTGTGCTCGAATCCCACGGAGTGCTGCACGCCTCGCCCCGGCCGGTGCATGGCCTATTCGCGCCGCTCTGGACCCCGTCAGGCCTGGCGGTTTTCGGACGGGACATCGACAGCGCCCAGCAGGTCTGGAGCCGCCACGGAGGGTATCCCGGGGATTATCGCTACCGTGATTTCTACCGCGATATCGGTTTCGACATGGATTTCGAATATGTCCAGCCGTGGCTGCCGTCCCCGGATCATCGCGGGTTCACCGGCATGAAGTATCACGCCATTACAGGGGCGGGGTCGGAGAAAAGAATCTATGACCGCGCGGCGGCGCTGGCTGTGGTGAATGAACACGCATCGCATTTTCTGGAGGCGCGTGCTGAGCACATGCGGCAGTTGGCGCCCTTGATGGGACGCGCGCCGGTGATGACCGCGCCTTACGATGCGGAGTTGTTCGGGCACTGGTGGTTTGAGGGACCGGAGTTCATCGACCGTTTGGGACGCCTGGCGGCGCAACGGCCAGAGGCTCCCGCGCTGGCTACCCCCAGCCAGTATCTGGCGGATTATGCCACGCACCAGACAGCGAAACCGGGGGCTTCGAGCTGGGGCGAGGCGGGTTACTGGCGGGTCTGGCTCAATGCGGAAAACGCGTGGATTTATCCACGGCTCCTGAAGGCGCAGGAGAGGATGATTGCGAACGCGCGCCATGCGTCAGCTTTGGAAAGATCGATTTATTCGGGCAAGTCGCCTGCATTCGCCGCCGGAATTTCAAAGGCGATGAAACTGGCCGCAAACGAACTGCTGCTGGCCCAGGCCAGCGATTGGCCCTTCCAAATTCGCGCGGGGGCGAACGCCGGTTACGCGCGACAGCGTTTGCTGACACATCTGGGGCGGTTCGATGAGATCGGAGCCCAAATCCGCACGCGCCGGATCGACGCCGCGGTTCTTGACGCCTGGGCTGCAGAGGATGGGGTTTTCCCGGATGTGGACTGGAAGTATTGGGCTTAAGAAACCATTTGCCGCAATCGCCGACCAGATTTAGACTGTGGCAAATAACACGTCCAGAAACCCAGTCTTAACAAAGCGACAGAGGAACAAGACTTATGCGAAATTGCAGCAGGCGGCAGTTCATCAAATCCACAATCGCGGGCGCCGGACTCATGGCGGCAGCCCCATCCCTGATCTACGGGGCGGATACCGCTCCGGCAGCGGGATCCATCAAAGCGACGGACATGGTCACACTCGGGCGCACGGGCATCAAGACATCGCGCCTGGCCCAGGGAACCGGCTTCAATGGTTACCGGCAATCCTCCGAGTTGACGCGCATGGGCAAGCCGGCGTTCGAGAAGGTGGTGCGTCACGCTGTGGACGAGGGCGTGGTGTTCATGGACATGGCGGACCTCTACGGAACGCATTCCTTTGTGCGCGACACCATCAAGGATCTGCCCCGGGACAAGTTCACCATGATGACCAAGCTCTGGCCCCGCAAGGAGGACTGGAACGCTTCATCGGGCGGCGCGAAGGTGGAGCTGGATCGCTTTCGCAAGGAATTGAATGTGGAGATGATCGATATCTGTCTCATTCATTGCATGATGGAAAAGGATTGGGCGGATAAATTCGAGCGTATCCGGGACGAACTTTCCGAATTGAAGCAGAAAGGTGTGGTGCGCGCTGTGGGCGTGTCCTGCCATCATTTTGGAGCCATGGAAGTCGCGGCCAGCCACCCCTGGGTGGACTTGATCCTGGCGCGCATCAACTACAAGGGTGGGGCGGAATATTCGATGGACGGCACCGCAGAGCAGGTCTCCGATGTGTTGAAAACCGCGCGTAAGAACGGCAAGGCGGTCATCGGCATGAAGATATTCGGGGCAGGCAAACTCGTGAAACCCGAGGAAAAAGACACGTCGCTGAAGTTTGTCTTCAACAACAACCTCGTGGATGCCATCACCATCGGCACGCTCAAAACCTCGGAAACCGACGACACGATCGAACGGATTTCGAAGGTGTAAAAGGGCGGGCGTAAGCAGGTTTTAAGAGCCTGATTTGTCACGAATCTGGGGGCCAAACGGCCCCCTTTCTTAATGCTTTAGAGAGGCAGGCCACAGTGACAGAGGATTCTCGCGACGACTTAGAAGCATAGGCGATGCATGCAAGAATGTCCTCCTCCACGCCGCCGTTCAACCTGTCATTGCGCTGCGGGCCGGGTTTGATTAGTTTCGCGCCATGAGTTTGGCAGTGTCTGCATATCGATGGATGATCATGGTTGGGCTCGCTCTGGTTTGCGCGGGCTGCCTGGAGGAACCGGGCAGCGATCAGGACGAGTTGAAGGATCCGCATGTCGTTCAGGGCAAGAATCTCGAGAAAAGCCTGGATTATCAGGGGGCGGTCGAGGCCTTCAACAAGGCTCTGGAAGTGAATCCGGAGAACGCCGTGGCGCATTTCGAACTGTTCTATCTGTATGAGCAGAAGGCGATCGATTATCCGGCGGCCATTTATCACGGGGAGCGCTACCTGAAGCTGCGTCCGAATGCCAGCAACGCGGAGTTGATCCGGCAGCGGATTCTGGGCTGCAAACAGGAATTGGTCAAATCGCTGCCCATGGGTCCGATCACGCCGACTTTGCAACATGATTTTGAGCGGATTACGACTGAAAATCGCCTTTTGCGCCAGCGGATCGAGCAACTCACGCAGCAGGTCGGCTATCTCTCCACAAACCGCGCCTACACGGCGCAATCGGCCAGCAACGCCGGCCCTGGCTCTGTCAGCAATCCGGCATTCGAGCCGCCGCGCACTCCGGCGACTCCGGCCTCAACGGTGCGCAGCACGCCAGCCGCAAATATCCGCAGCATGTCGGTGCCGTCCTCAACTACCGCCAAGCCCTATAAAATTCATACCGTGCAATCCGGCGAGACGCTGGCCAAAATCGCCCGCAAATACAACGTGCGCCTGCCTACCTTGATGCACGCCAATCCGCAACTGGACCCCAGGAAAATCAAGACGGGTCAGACGGTGAACATCCCGCAGTGATTGACAGAGTGAGCGCGTGACCCGCTCGCCCTTATCCATTTTGTTGTATATTGCAGAGGCGCGGGAGAATGACCCTTTTGCATCATCAGACGGGTGGATTGTCCTGAACCGCGATATCCGGGAATGTGCCGCTGGATCTACCTGTGATGGCGGCGCCGGGGTCAGAGGCGGGGTATGAATGGAGCTGAACATGAAAAAAACACGGCCGCATTGAGTTCGGTCGTGGCGGCCGTTTTCCTGACCACGGTCAAATTGGTGATCGGGTTGCTCAGCGGCAGCCTGGGTATTTTGGCCGAGGCGGCCCATTCGGCGTTGGACCTGCTGGCGGCTTTGGTCACCTGCATTGCCGTCTGGATCTCCGGAAAACCGGCTGATCGAAAACACCTCTACGGACACGGCAAGGTGGAGAATTTATCCGCCTTGATCGAAACGATTCTACTGCTGGTCACGTGCATTTGGATCATCCACGAGGCCTACGACCGGCTGGTGGTCAGACAGGTACACATCGATGCGTCGATCTGGACCTTTGCGGTGATGGGAATCTCGATTGCCGTGGACATTGGGCGATCCCGGATGCTTTACCGGGTGGCGCGCAAACACAACAGCCAGGCCCTGGAAGCGGATGCCCTGCATTTCAGCACGGACATCTGGAGTTCGGCGGTGGTTTTGTTTGGACTGCTTGGCGTGAAGGTGGCGGACTGGTTCCCGGAACTGGCATTTCTGCAAAGGGCCGACGCGGTGGCGGCATTGGGGGTGGCCATCCTGGTGATTTACGTGAGCATGAGATTGGGGCTTCGGAGCGTCGAGGGCCTGCTCGACGCCGCCCCGGCGGGAATGGCCGAAAAAGTCAAGGACATGGTGGAGTCGATGAGCGAAGTCAAAGACTGTCACGCGGTGCGGGCGCGCACTTCCGGGCCGCAGCTTTTCATCGACGTTCATGTGTCCCTGGACGGAAACATGGCGCTGAGAAAAGTGCATCAGGTCATGGACCAGATCGAGGAACGGGTGCAACAAAACATTCCCAATGCGGATGTCACCGTGCATCCTGAGCCTTGGAATGGTCCGGACTCAGACTCAATCGGTGTTGATCAAACCGCGAGGACATCCATTCCAGAAACGCATCGCGAAAAAGAGAATACCCCGCCCGCATAAGCGTGCATCGGCACAGGGCAAGGCTTTGCATCGCCGGTCATCTGCAAGGCCATTTCATTTTGGTGGCTGCTCGAAAAATATTTTCGCACTACTGTTGACATCGTATCTACTACGCATATAGTAGTCTCAGAATTGCGGGGCCGCTCCCGATTTAAACAAGTCCGAAACAATGAAAACAAAAGCACAGCCGTCCAATTTGGAAATGCAGGTTCTCTCGGTGTTGTGGGCCAAGGGTCCGCTGGGGGCGCGACAGGTTTTGGAGGAATTGCCGGACAAAAAGGAGCGCGCTTACACCACTGTGCTCTCGGTGATGCAGGTCATGGAAAAGAAGGGGCTGTTGCGGCATGAAACCGAGGGCAACCGGCATATCTATGCACCCACGGTCAGGAAAAGCGAGGTCCTTGGAACTTTTCTGAGGGGACTGGTGTCGAATGTTTTTGGAGGCAGCGCCGCCAGTGCCATGCAACATCTGCTGCAAACCACGCCGGTCAGCGAGGATGAAATCCAGGAGATGCGGGACTTGTTGGATGCTCATTCCAAAAAACGTTAACCTACAAACATCCTGCCATGAACATGCTGCTTGAATATTTTACCTCGGAAGGATGGTCCCGCCTGGTGATGGTGTTGTTCCACTCGCTCTGGCAGGGAGCACTCGTTGCACTGACGCTTTGGTTTTTCATGAGAAGGCTGCCCGCCGGCCGTGCTAACCTCCGATACGCCGTCTCCCTGGTTTCGCTCGCGGCGATTGTCCTGGGAGCCGTGATCACAGGCTCCGTCATGGATGTTCGAGACAAGGCAAATGCCCCTGCGCCTCAATCGACCATTGGAACCATTGGGGACAACTCGCCTTTATCTGTAGCGGCACAAACGAGTCTCCAACCCATTCTTCCAAAGACGGCTCAAGTCCCCACAAAACTCGAGAATGATTCCACCCCCATCAAGTTTTCTCCCCAGGCGTCGCCTCCCGCGTGGTTGCCCTGGGTGTGCCTGTTCTGGCTCGCGGGCTGTGGAATCATGTCGATGCGCCTGCTGTTTCAATGGTTGGATTTGAAACGCATCACGGGACCCTGTTTGCCGGTGACGGATCGAGTGATTCATGAGGTTCTGGCTCGCCTGCAGGGGATCATGGGCATGAAACAGGCCATTCGCATCCTCAGCGGCGAGCACATTGCCGGCCCCTCAATCTATGGTGTGATCGCCCCCAAATTACTGCTGCCGCCCGCGTTGCTGCTGGGAGTGCCGGTGGAACAGTTGGAGGCCATCATTGCTCATGAACTGGCCCATATCCGGCGGCACGATTACCTGGTGAATCTGGCGCAGCAGATCGTGGAGGCCGCGCTTTTTTTCAATCCCGCAGTGTGGTGGATCAACCGGCAGATTCGCATTGAGCGGGAGGCGTGCTGCGACCGTCTGGCTGTGGAAGTGACGGGCAAGCCTGAGGCGTATGCGTGGTCCTTGGAAGCCTGGGCAAGGAAGCAGCGGGAAATTTCTATGATACTCGCACCTGCCTTTGGCTCGGAACGGCATCCGGCGGGACCGCTGGAACGGTTGAAACGGCTGCTTGTGTCCGATTACCGTCCGGCAGTTCGATTGCCTTGGCACAGCTTTGTTGGAATGTTGTTGATATCGGGCGCCTTGTTTATTGGATTATGCCAGGGAACCCACCTTGCGGTGGGATATGCGGCGGAATTGCTGACACCCACTCAACGCATCGAGAAGATGACGCAAATCCAGAAGGTTTATGGCCCCCAGGAACGGTCCACGGGTGAGGTTTCGCCGGATCAAATGGTTTCGGTTTCTGGAACCGTGGAGTTCGAGAACGGGACGCCATTTGGAGACGAAGTCCATATGCAGGTTTTTAGCGGAAGTCCCGGCTATTCGACTTCAAGTGCAGCCAGGGCCGTGAATGGCCGGTTTGTGTTTCGCATTCGACCGGGTAAAATCCAACTGGCATTCAACTTCCCCGATTGTGCGCCGGTTATTTTGGGGCCCATTGAAGGCAAGCCGGGCGGCAAAATCGAAGGCCTGAAAGCGGTGGCGCGTCCCGGCTATTCGGCGCGGATCAAATGTGTCGATGAACAGGGCGGGCCACTGGCCGGAGCGAAGATCGACTACCAATATGTACTCGGGTCCAGCCGGTGCAGCTATGGGGTGAAAACCACAGGGCCGGATGGCATTGCGGTGTTCGATCATCTGTCCACAAACACGATGTATTTCCAGGCCACCCGCAACGGCTGCGAGTATGACGAACGCGAGCTGCCGTGTCTCAAACCGGGAGATCCTTATGTCTGGAAACTCGCAACCGCCAAACCAACCATCGGCACCGTCATTGCCGCTGAGACTGGCAAACCTGTGGAAGGGGTCAGGGTGCATCTCTTCTCCCGCGAGAACAAATTCCAGATGGGGTACGGTTCCGTGGAAAGCGCCCCTGTTCTTGCCACATCAACCGGCGATGGCCGGTTCCAGTTGGATACGCTCAACAGGGCATCGACTTACACACTGGTCCTGGAAACCGCCGGCTTTGCGCCCCTGGTGGTTCACGACGTGACGGCGGGACAAAGCTTGAATGCGACTTTGAAACCGCAAATCGACATCAAGGGCAGGATTATTGGCGGTCTGTCGTTATTGTCATCGAACAATCCAGAAGCATCGGTCACTTTTACGATCCAATCGGACCGCAGCATGTCCCACTCGTTTGGAAGGGTGGCGCCCATTCAGATACGGGATGGAGTAGGTTACTTTGAGTTTACCAATGTCATCCCGGGTGCGATCGCGCTTAAATTTGGCAACATCATCACGAACCTGGAGGTCGCCAGCTCGATTGAAAACTTCATCATCGATTTGGAAAAGACAGCGTCCTCAAGCAAGATTGAGTCGGGTCCCATGCGTGAGGTGGTTTTGAGAATGCGCGTTCCGAAGGATCACCCGGCTGTCACGGGGCCGTTCAATTTTAATTATTGGTCGGATGCGACTCGCCAAGGAAAAAACGGGACGAATTCATTCACCAATGGTGTGGCCCGTTTTTCGGTTCCCGTTCCCGGAGGCTTTTCGTTGCAGACAACGGCGATTGGCAGTTATTGGACTGAAGTGATCGTAATGTCCGTGCCCGCAGGCGCCACGCCCTATGAATTGACTTCGGACGCGGTGCCATCCGGCGTGATCTATGGCAAAGTGGTCGAAAACGATGGAACTGAAGCGAGCGATACAATGGTATCGGTCCTGGAAGCCGCAAAATCCCCGCTCAAGAAGAGCGAGTGTACATTGGGTGTGGAACCGAAAAACAGTTCGTCATCCAACGACGGACCCACACGATTTTCCGCGCAGCCGCTTCCGCTCCGAGGCCAATATGTCATTCTCGCCCACCGGAGGGAGACGTATGCGGTGAGCAACCCCATCGAATTGACCGAGGCGCAGCCCATTCGTGAAATCACGATAAAGCTCCCACCCGGGCAGGAGGTCAGGGGCAGAGTTCTGGATGACAAAAACCAGCCGGTTCCGAACGCGAGAGTCTCACTGTCTCTCGTTTCCATTTATTCAGGTTCCTTTGGTAACCAGGGACAATTAACAGACGGAGATGGCGGGTTCAAATTTGAGCACGTCAATCCCAACGTGCCAGGAATCTATCAAGTCAATGTGGAGCATGTGCCGGGATTCCAGCCGGTGAATCAGAAGTTCAATTTCAACAAACTTCCCCTCGTGGTTCGCCTGGAAAAAGGGCTGTCGCTCGAGGGCGCTGTGGTGGACGCGGCCACCGGCGACCCCATCCCGAATGCGCAGGTCACCGCAATGCCACCGTACGATTCGAAGAAGAATTCCAATAGTCTGCAGGCGACAACCGATGGCGATGGCCGGTTCAAGTTCACGGACATGGCAGCTCAGGAGTATGTGCTGATGGTTTCTGATGGTGAAAGTCCACGCACCACAGTCCGTGGCGGCCAGACGACGCCGGTGACCCTTCGTGTGAAACCCTATTCGTGGAGCAAATTGAAACCGGCGAAAAAGGCATCAGGATTTTGAAAACGGTTTAATAGTTTTAGTGCGAATGGATCGGCGCACGCTCACTCGATTGCCTGAGGCTGCGTGTGCGTATCTGCTTTCAAAAATTTACCCCACGCCCGCACTGTTTCGTGTTGGTTTTGAGACATTGACCGTTCATCATTTCGTCCCATACAGTAACTAGAGAATCGCGCGACTGGCCCTATCAGGGGCCCGCCGGAACGCGCCGCCCAAGTTCTCGTTTTGAAAAACTGTGACACCCATGATCGAATCAGACTGCCAGGCCTGCTCATCCAGGCAGGATGTGGCGGGGGCGCGCTCGCTCTGACCTGGCTGGCGCAACTGCCCGGCTGGACCATGGTCGTGTTGGGTGTATTGCTGGGGACCGCAACAATTCCCGAGTTGATGCCAACCAATCGCCGATGCCGTGCCAGGCTCTGCGGATTGGCGTTTGCGTGGATCTGCACAGCAGTTCTTGCGGGCGGTCTTCTCTTGAGCGGGGGAAAGGCAGTCTTCTGGGAAGGTTATTACGCCTGTCTGATCTGGCTCATCGCAGCGGTCATTGGACTGGCTTGCCGGGACGACCAGCGGACGGTGCTGGGGCGGCATTGGAAACTCCTGTTTGCCGTCTGGTCACTGGCCGGAGGTGTGCTATGGATCGGCGCGGCCTGGCTGCAAAACGAATCCATTGCATTCCACCTTGGGCTGTTGTTCCTCCTCGCATGGCTCATTCTGGTCCGGATTGAATTTCCAATGCCCATGAGCTTCAAGCTGGGCCTGCATACCCTCATTTTATTCATTGTTGCGCTGCCCTTGGTCGATCTGTTCATTCCAGCGCCTCGCGTCGATCGCGCGGCGATGCCTCTCCCGACGGAAAAGGTTATTTCGCCCGTGAACGCCAAAAAAGATCCTGCGAAATTCGCATTTTGGTGGAGCCATTATCTGGAGCAATGGGACCTCATGGCCCGGGATGTTTTCATGCCGGATCCGGAAGGCATCCTGCCATTTCGCTTGCGTCCCAGCAGCCAGGGATACCTGTTTCACAGCCGCATCTCGATCAACAGCCTTGGAATGCGTGGACCGGAGATACTCGCCGAGAAGGGGAATGTTTATCGCATTGTGGCACTGGGGGAATCCACGACATTCGGCTGCACCTTGAATCCAGAGGACCAACCCTGGCCGGAGTTACTCGAGCAGATGATCCGGGAACGCATTCATCCCTCCCGGCCTGTCGAAGTCATTAATGCCGGTGTGCCCGCGTACAATTTAAAACAGAATGTCCATCGTCTTGACCGGGAAATCCTGCCGCTAAAGCCCGACATGATCCTCTCCTATCATGGGTACAATGGGTTCAAAATGCTCACCAAAAGTTTGCCGCACTCAAAAGACGAGCGTCCAGCGCCCATCTTCAAACCACGTCCCTTGCGCCTGCTGGCCCAAGTGGAGTATCGGCTCAAAATGGACCTTTATAAGGCGAAGGCTGCAATGAAAGCTCCGCCTCTGCTGGCCAATTTTATGGATACCGAATACGCCCGGGCTTACGAGCAACTCATTCAAACCGCCCGAACCAATCGCATCCGTCTTGTGCTGGGCAATTTCTCAATGGCCGTCAACCAGGAGAGCAGCCCGGAGATGGTGAGTTTTTATCAGGCGGGATTTCCAATCGTGCGTTGGGAAATCCGTGCCAACCGGGTTCATTCGCTGATTGTCAATGAAATGGTGAAGGCCCATCCGGAAGTCGGTTTTATCGATATGAATTCCAATCTCGATGGCTCCTCAGAGAAGTATATCGACTTGGTCCATTTCACTCAGTCTGGACGGCAGCAACTCGCGGAAACCATCTTCGCCGGGATACGCAAAGACCTTGAAGCTGATTTATTGGAGGGAGCAGCCCATTGAGAATGTTTTTGCGGAAGGCGTTGGCTGCATGCGGGTTTGGGGCAGGCGCAGGCGATACTTTTGACCGAGAGCGGTGTTAATCTGCTTGAATGCACAAACGGTGAATGCCGTGACAATGGGATTGGTTGCGGATCACAATCGGAGTATAAGGACCTCATCCTGAATAAATTCAGGGCGGGATGCGTCCTGTTTTTGTTTTAACCCGAAATCCGAAATAAGAATGGTCAAGACGATGCAATGCTTTGAGACAGCCATGATTTGCAATCGGCGAAGGTGTATTAAATCAATACTCCACAGCCGGTTTCAAACCATGGATGGCCAAATGATTGCGTCAGATGGGCCGTTCCTATTTCGGATTTCGGGTGTGCGCCAGTGAAATTGGTAGCCTCGTGGGTGAAAGTCCCGCCGGTCGAATTAGACGGTTCACGACCGAAATGCAGCGTCCGGGACGAGGCCGTGAGGCCGAACCACAAGCGGGACGCTGAAAGAACTGTCGGGTCGTAACGAAAGTAAACCTCATCAAATGAGCTCCGAAACCGAAATAACCGGTAAGCCGAGCCGCTACCCGAACGGCGAAGGCAGAAACGCGGCGTCATCAAATCGTCAAATGGGCGCTGTTGATTCCGGCGGAGTCAGCGAGGGCGACACGACAGGAAGGGAAACCAAGGTAAGCTGGGAGATCTCTGGAGGCGGGGCGATAAAGCCTCAACCGCCGGTGCAAGGAGGAACACCCTCCGAGGCCGCACGGGCAGCCAGAGAAGTCGGAGTCTTCCATAGTAGCGAAGAAGCTGGGGCGACCAAAACCCCGGCGGAGCCAAGGGAAGGCACTTGGATCGAAGCGAATCAAAACAGCGAGGGACAGGGAGATGGCCTTGAGGGAGTGGAAACACTTTTTCAACGGATAACAACCCCGATAAAAGTTCAAAAGCTGCAGCGAGCGCTATATTGCAAAGCCAAGGCTGAGCCGAAGTATCGGTTTTACAGCCTCTACGGAGAACTGCTGCGGAAGGACGTGCTGGAAACGGCAATGGCCTCCGTGGCGCACAACAATGGCGCGGCTGGGATCGACGGGCAGACATGCGACGTCTATCTTGCCAGCGACGAAGCCTGGGACCAATGGCGGAACCAACTGCTGGAGGAGTTACGCACGAAGAAGTATCGGCCAAGCCCGGTGAAGCGTGTGTATATACCAAAAGGAGACGGGAAGCTGCGACCCCTGGGCATCCCGACAGTGAAAGACCGGGTGGTGCAGACAGCGGTGGTGATTGTATTGCTGCCGATTCTGGAAGCCGATAGTCATCCGAACAGTTACGCCTATCATCCCAAACGCAATGCCCACCAAGCAATGGAGGCGATCAAGAAGGCTACGCTGACAGGACGCGTCGAAGTTATAGACGCGGACTTAAGCGGGTATTTTGACAGCATTCCCCACAGGCGTTTGTTGCGCATAGTGGCCAAGCGGGTCAGCGATGGAACAATTCTCAAGCTGATCGCAGGATGGCTGCGCGCGCCCGTGAATGAACCGCAAAGCGACACAGGGAAAGGCGGGACAAAGGGGGGGCAAGGTCAGAATCGACGGGGGACTCCGCAAGGCGGGGTTGTATCGCCGATTTTAGCCAATGCATACCTCAACCAGTTGGATTGGGAAGTCAACGAACGCTGCGAACTCAAACCCGTGATGGTGAGATACGCGGATGATTTCGTGATACTCGGACAGCCGGGGCAGGGACGGGAACTGATGGAACGACTGGAACGATGGCTGAAGCAACGCGAGTTAGTGCTCAACGAGAAGAAGACCCGCTTGGTGGACCTCCGCCAGGATGGCATCAAATTCTTGGGATTCGCGCTAACAATGCGACAGGGGAAGGGGAAATGGAAATATCCGCATGTGGAACCCCATCCCAAGAGCCAGAAGAAGTTTCGAGACGGGATTCGGGAGAAACTCAACCGAAGCACGCTATGGCGTGATATCGGAGAGGTGATTCCCGAGCTCAACAAGAAACTCAAAGGTTGGAAGGGTTACTTTCACTACGGGAACAGCACCAAGGTGATGGGCCAGATGAACGAATACGTCAGCAGCAAGTTACAACGATGGTTGTGGCGCAAACACGGATGTAGTCGGGCGCAATGGTCCACATACCCCAAGGAGGATCTCTATGAGCGTTATGGTTTATACCAAATGCCGGAATATGCGGCATGGAAACGATGACGTCGAAGCGATGCAACGTATGATCCCCGGAGAGCCGGATGCGGGAAAACCGCCTGTCCGGTTCGATGAGGGGCGAAATGCGACGGTCATTGGCCACGGCCATTCAATCCGTCCATTTCGCCTACTCTACTTAAAATAAACGGCGCATCAGAATACATGCAAGACCCGGCGGCCATGGAGCAGGATTCGGTGTTGATCGCCGCCGTTCTCAACGGCGATACGGCTTCGTTTGAGCCATTGATCGCCAAGTACCAGCCGCGTATCTTTGGCACGGCCCGTCGTTATGCCCGGAGGGAGAGCGAGGTCGAAGACATTGTGCAGGAGGTCTTTATCAAGGCTTTCCAGAGGTTGAGCAGTTACCGGGGCGAGGCTCCATTCGAGCATTGGCTGATGAAACTGGCCGTGCGCACCTGCTATGATTTCCTCCGAGTCCACCAACGCAGCCGCGAAACCATCCTGACGGAATTGACCACGGAGGAGCATTCGTGGCTCGAACGATGCGTTCAGGACTCGGCGCAAGCCAAACCGGAGGATACCGGAGCCCGCGAATTGGTTCAGCGCGCCCTGGCAATGCTCCCGGCGCCCGCCCGTCTGGTGCTGACGTTGCTCGAAATCGAGGAGCGCCCGGTCAAGGAGATCGCCGAACTCACCGGCTGGTCCGTGCCACTGGTCAAGGTCCGCGCCTTCCGGGCCCGAAGAGAAATGCGAAAAATCGTGGAAAAACTGCTCAAACAAACGAATCTGTAACCAGTGCCTCGAAGAGGACGTCTGTTTAGTTGGAGCGCGTATGAACATTAGCGATTTGGAAAATAAATTAATGGCCGCCGCCAGGGCTTCCAGCCCCGGCGAGACTGTGCCTTACGCCTTTGAAAAACGGATCATGGCGCGCCTGGCTAATGCGGCGCCTCTCGATATGTGGGGCTTATGGTCGCGGCAGTTCTGGCGCGCCGCAGTGCCCTGCCTGGCCTTGACCCTCTTGCTGGGAGGTTTCAGCCTTTATTCGTCCTCAAACTCCACCCATGCGGCGCTGCAAAATGACATCGAAGACACGATGCTCGCCGCGATCGATCAGGGAGGGGAGGGTTGGTGAAAATCTGGATGACCATCCTCGCGGCTGTGGTGCTTTTTTGCACCGGCGCGGTCAGTGGAGGTCTGGCCGTCAAGATCTACGAGGATCACCATCGCGCCCGCATGTTTAAAGCCACCATGAATTCCGGACCCGGCTGGAACCAGCGCGCCGACCTCCTGAAACGTCTTGAACGGCACATTGCCCTGACCCCCGCGCAGCATCAGGAAATAGAGCAAATCCTGAGCGACAGCCAGAACCGCATGAAGGCCATCTGGAGCCGCGTCGCTCCGGAGGCTCGTGAAGAATACAAGGCCACCAACCAGCGGATACTAGCCCAGCTTAACGACGATCAGAAGAAGGTTTTCGAGGAATTGATCCATGGCCGCGCCGAGCGCAAGGATCGTCCCGCTGAAAACAAGCGTGGCCAATCGCCTGGCCGCACCAATGCGCCGTTAACGCCAATGACACCTCTGACGCCGGCAAAGCCGTAGGCGTGGTCATTTCCTTCGTCCGAGTTTCTTCCAATCCTTGAAGTCCTGCCGTGCCGCATAAAACGGATCCAGGGGATAGCATCCGCTCTTCATTCCATGTCTTGGCGCGGTCGTGCAGTCGCTGAAAGTGCGGCAGATCGCCTTCGCATTCAGCGTCCCAACTCCCAAGGCATCCGCAAGCATCGTGGGGTAACTGAGCACGGCGCGGCCCATGCCCACCATGTCGGTCCATCCAGCCCGAATCACCGCCTGCGCCACATGCGGCAGGTATTCCTGTAAATAGCTGTAACAGGAGCCAATGACGATCATCCCATTGGGCGCGCCCGACTTGATGCGGCGTGTCACCTCAAGCTGGCGGGCGACATCGATCAACGGATCGTTGGGCGGTTGATAGCCATCGGAGGGCGGATAGGCCGCAGGCCGCTGAACGTGCGGGTTGTAATAGGGCGAACCACCGCTCACATTGAGCAACTTCACCCCCAGCGCGCCGCAGAGTTCCACGAACTTCAGCGGCTCGCTCAAGTCGTATTCAAGAGGGTTACTCGGATTCACGCCAAACGCCCAACGATAGGGCACCAGTCGGGAGTAATCTACTGGAATCCCCGGACCGGGACGCCCGGGTTGCGAAAGGGAGGGATCGGGATGGAACGGGATCAGATCAAACGCGCTCAAGCGCACCGCCAGATCGATCTTCACTCCCCGCGCGCGAATGGCGCTTACGATTTCGCGCAGGGGCCGCGTCCGGTTTTCAAAGGATCCGCCGTACTTGCCCGGACGATTGAAGGCGCTCAGAAATTCATGCAACAGGTAACCATGGCAGTGCTTGATATCGACAAAATCAGCACCAGCTTCCTCAGCCACCGCGGCAGCCTCGGCGTAGTCGCCCATCAACGCGTCCATTTCAGCATCCGATAACACCGCCGCGTTACTGGTTATGCCGACGCGCTGGTCGAGCAGCGGATGCCGGTAGGCGATACGGGGCTCCGCTCGGAAGGAGTCGTTGGGTTTGGCGAACCGCCCCGAATGCGTGAGTTGAAAGCCAATCACCAGAGATTCCGCGCTCCCATACCGGGCGCGGTGGGCCTCCGCCAGTTGTTCGCGCAGTCGCGCCAGGTTGCCAATCTGGTCCTGCGTGCAAAGGAGCTGATACGGATTGGCGCGTCCATCGGGCCGCACCGCCATGGCTTCGCCTCCAAAAATCAAACCCGCGCCGCTTTCCCCAAAATGCCTCCAGCGCCGTTGAACTTCTTCAGATAGCACCCCGTCGATCAAACCGTCCCAGCCCTCCATGGGCTGAATGGCGATCCTGTTGGAGATTATTTTTCCGTTGATCGGAGTTTGCGGCAGCGGCTTAGCCAATGGAGAAGTGTCCCGCGTCAGAATCGTTTCATCACACGGCAAATCCAGACCCAGCGATGCGAGGTGCTGACGAAAATCCCCGACCGTTTTCAGCGAGGCGATCCGGGTGACTTTGGATGGAATGGGGCTCATGATGCGCGCAATGAATCACTTTTCAGAAGCGCCAAAGAAAACGAGCGGCGGTTCCTCGCCAGCCTCCCGCAGCAACATCAACGCCAGTTCGCGGGCATGGTAATCCCCCCACATCGAGCTTTCGCCGTTGGGTACCGCCTGCCCCGGGGCCGTGCGATCCCATCCGTTGGGCCGGTGATAAACCGAATGCAGTAGCAGCCCCTGGTGTTTGCTTTGGACTGAAAGATAAGGTTCCACAAACAGGGTGCGGGCGACGGTCAATCCCGCCTGACGATAACGCCGGCCCGCTTTCGATTGGCCATTACGATTCAAATGGTTTCCCAGGCGCAGCAAACCTTGCGCGGCGACCGCTGCCGCCGAGCTATCGACCGGCTCCCAGGGGTTGAATGGATCCGCGGGGCGCTCCAGATAATCTCCCAGGCGATGTAAATTGGGCGCGCCGGTATCCCAATAAGGAATGCCGCACACGGGTGAGCTGGCGATGTAATAATCGGCCATGGCGGTGGCCGCCTTTAAAAACATGGCGACAATCTCTTTGCGACCGCCGAGCGGTTCGAGAACGGCATCGGACAGGGTTTCCAAAAATTCGAGCTGCTCGGCAAATCCACAGATTCCCCAGGCCAGCCCACGCGTCCATGTGGTGAAAGGGGAGTAGCCCTGCTGAGTGGACGGGCACCGATGGGAACCGTCATTGGCGTTGAACAGGGTTTCCTGAGCCACGCGGCCCCGAACGTCATAGATATCGCGGCCCTCGCCATAATACACCGCATAACGGGCCGTGGCTGCGGCATGTTCCACAAGGCGTTGAAGGAGGCAGATTCGCCGGCCGTTCTCCCCCATCAGGGCATGCCCCAGGGTGTGGGCCATGGCCAGCGAGCGCAACGAGCGCATGGTGTCGATGAATAACGAATGAGGGCCGTTGAAGGAATAAATGAAACCGCCGCCACCGGCCAGTGCGGTCCAACGTGTGGATTGCACCGCGCCGGAAACTTTGAGCGCCAGCTCATACACCTGCAGTTCGCGATCGTTGCGCTCGATCTGACTCTCCTTCATCAACCGCCAAAGGTTGCCATAGGTGGAGATGATGTTGAACCCGTGGTCATGCACCCCCATGTTCGACACATGGGAGGGCATCTGGCGAATCGTGGCGGTGCGGCCCATTTCCAGGAACCGTTCCTCGCCCGTCGCGTCATATTGCAGAAGCTCGGAGCCGTGCTGGAATCCGGCGGTCCAATCCGTCCAGCCCCGCGCGGTGTATTGCCCTCCAACGGTGAACACCGGGGCGCCGCGCTCCGGTTTCCATGACTTGTGCAGGCTGGCGATTTTATCAGCGGAGAGTTCAAAAACGCGATTGAGCGCGGGCACAAGATCGCGGGTCGCAAGGCGGGTGTCGATGGTCAGGGCCATATCGGTCAATAGGTTGATTCGTCTGACCGAATGGTAGAACGCCCCAAGCTTTTGCCAAGCGCATTATCCGCAAATTCAACCGCCGTAAATCCCGACAACCTGTCAGCTGCGTTCTTTGAGATAAGGCAATTTCCAGGGATCACGGTATTTGACCGAGACCAGCCGGTTGGCATCCGGATCGCCCACGACCTGTTCCTGCGTATGGTCCCAAACGATTTTACGGCCGGAGCGCAACGCGATATTGCCCAGATGGGCCACCGTCGAAATGTGATGTCCCACTTCCAGGTTTTCCACGGGTTGTTGTCGTGATTTGACGCGGTCCAGAAAATTGCGCACATGGGCGGGACGCGGATCGACACCTGGTGCGAATTTTTGGGGTTCCAGGCTGTCCTTTCTCGGTTCCCGCAGAATTTGACATCCCTCGTCATTGATAATCAGGGTGCCTTCCGTGCCAATGAATGCCATTCCCCACGGGCGGTTGTAAAGGCCCAGAGCAATGCCCACCCTATGCTCCCAAACCATGGTGTAACTGGGGAACTCATAGACGGTGGTCTGTGTGTCTGGGGTTTCGGAATTATCCTGGAGCACATATTTTCCACCGCTCGAAAACACTGCTTTCGGCGGTTCGGATCCCATGCCCCAAAGCAATACCTGAAGCAGGTGCACGCCCCAGTCGGTCATCAGGCCGCCCGCATAATCCCAAAACCAGCGGAAGTTGAAATGGAATCGATTGGGATTGAAGGGGCGTTTTGGCGCGGGTCCCAGCCAAAAATCATAATCCACACCCGTCGGCGGATCGCCATCGGGTTTAAAACCAATGGGCTCCACCCAATCCAAATAAGCCCATGCCCGCACGAGTCCGACCTTGCCCAATTTACCTGAGCGCACGAACTCGACCGCCTGGGCATAGGTTGGACTGCTCCGGCGATGGGCACCCATTTGCACGATATTACGATGCTGGCGCGCCGCTTCGACCATGGCGCGGCCTTCGGCGATGGTCGTGGCGAGCGGTTTCTCCACATAGATATCCTTGCCCGCCTGGCAGCCCAACACGGTGGGCAGCGCGTGCCAATGATCCGGCGTGGCAATGAGCACCACGTCCACCTCTTTACTGTCCAAGACTCGCCGGAAATCCTTGACCGTTTGAGGTTTCTTCCCGCGTTTGCCCTCGACCACGGCAGTCCCTTTGGCCAATTGAGCGTCGTCCACGTCGCACAACATGGTGCACTCCACTTCCGGGTTGAGGAAAAAGGTTTCCAAATCGCCCATGCCCATGCCCCCGCATCCGATGACACCGAGCCGGATTTTTTCGCTCGCGGCCGCCTCACCGCTTGCTCCGGGCACGAGGATCGCCCCGAAGAACGGGGCTGCGAGGGCAGCGGTGGTGGACTGGGCCAGAAAACGGCGACGGTTGATTTGGTTTGACATGGAGGCAACTTAGCGACTTCAACCACGCTTGCAAAGTCTTTTTACAGAGTCCGCCGTTCGAAACGCGCACGGGCAGTTATCAGGTCCAGGTCAAAATACTTGCATCGAAAAAACTATGCGGCGGGGGAATCCACCAACACGGGAGTTGATTTTGCCTTGCGCCGCGCCCATCGGCGTTTCACCCATTCCTGGAAATTCTCCATGTATAGATACATGACCGGTGTGATGTAGAGCGTGAGTAACTGGGACACCATCAAACCGCCCACGACGGCCAGACCCAGCGGTCGGCGCGCTTCGGCGCCGGCGCCGTGTCCCATGGCGATGGGCAGCGTGGCCATCAAGGCGGCCATGGTGGTCATCATGATGGGCCGGAAGCGCAGCAGGCAGCCCTGGAAAATGGCATCGTAAGGAGTGCTGCCCTGATGGCGGGCGTCGATCGCAAAATCGATCATCATGATCGCGTTCTTTTTCACAATGCCCACAAGCATGATCAAACCGACAAACGCGTAGATGTTCAGATCGATGCCAAACAACATCAGCGTGAGCAACGCTCCGAAGCCAGCCGAGGGCAGGCCCGAAAGAATGGTTATGGGATGAACAAAACTCTCATAGAGAATGCCCAGGATGATGTAAATGACCAGAATGGACATGATCAGGAGCACCCCCAGACCTTTGAGCGAGGATTGGAAAACCTGCGCGCTGCCTTGAAAGCTGCCGTGCATCGTCTGCGGCACGTGCAGGTCCAGCATCATCTGCTCGACTTGATCCACAGCCGTGCCCAGGGAGACACCGGGAGCCAGGTTGAAGGAAACCGTGACCGCAGGAAGCTGTCCCAGGTGCGAGACGTTCATTGGCCCGACGCCGCGGGTGATATTGGCCACCGTGCTTAATTGCACCAACTGCCCGGTGGAGGATCGTATATACAATTGGGAAAGAGCCTCCATGTTCTGTTGAAACTCGGGCTGCAGCTCCATGATGACGGAGTATTCATTGGCCGCGGTGAAAATCGTCGAAATCTGACGGGAGCCATAGGCGTCATAAAGAGCGCTCTCAATCTGGCTGGCGGTGACTCCCAGGGCACGGGCCTTGTCGCGGTCGATCCCGACGTTGACCTGGGGATTGTTGATCAGCAGGTCGCTGTTGACGTCCTGGAATCCGGCCAGTTGCCCCATCCCGGCCTCGATGATCGGCGCCCAGCGGTAGAGTTCGCCGGTATCGGTGCTTTGCAGGGTGTACTGATAAAGACCCTTGCTGGACATGCCACCCATGCGGATGGCGGGCGGGTTTTGAAGGTACATCCTCAAGCCTGGAATGCGCGCCAGTTTGGGCCGGAGCTGCTGAATAATCTCGTCGGCGCTGAACTGACGCTCGGCGCGCGGCTTGAGGCGAATCATGACGCGGCCCGCATTGCCGCCGCTGATTGAGGAGCTGAAATTGGCGATGTTCGTGTCCGCGGCGAGTATGCGGTTGACCGCCACCTGGTGTTCGCGCATGGAATTAAAGGAGATGCCCTGCACACATTCAGTGGAGCCGGAGATCTGGCCGGTGTCCTCGCTGGGAAAGAAACCCTTGGGGATCTTCACAAAGAGGACGGCCGTCGCCGCCAGCAAGACCAGCGACAACACGAGCATGATGCGGTGATGATGCAAAGCCAGGGCAAGGCTGCGCTCGTAGAGGTGCCTCATTCCGTCGAAGAACGATTCCGACCACTCATAAGCCCGCCCGCGTTTCACCTGGCCGTGATGGCTTTTGACAAACCGGCTGCACAGCATCGGCGTGAGGGTCAATGAGACGAAACCCGAGACCAGCACTGCGGAGGCGATCGTGACGGCAAACTCATGCAGCAGACGTCCCACAATGCCTTCCATGAACAGCACCGGAATGAACACCGCCGCCAGGGACAGCGTCATTGAAATGATCGTGAAACCGATCTCGCGGGAGCCTTGCATGGCCGCCTCGAAAGGAGGCATCCCGGCCTCGATGTGCCGGACGATATTCTCGAGCATCACGATGGCGTCATCGACCACGAAGCCCACACACAACGTCAGCGCCATGAGCGAAAGATTGTCGATGCTGTAACCGAACAGATGCATCACGGCAAAGGTGCCGACCAGCGACATGGGCACCGCAAGACTCGGAATGACGGTGGCGGAGAGGTTCCGCAAGAAGAGGAAAATCACCAGGATGACCAGCCCGATGGTTAATTTAAGGGTGAACTTCACGTCGGCAACCGAATCGCGGATCGAGATCGATCGGTCGTAAAGCACTCCCAGTTGCACCGCGGCAGGCAACTGGGCCTGGAAATCGGGAAGCAGTTTGCGGATGTTATCGACCACCTCCACGGTGTTGACCCCCGGCTGGCGCTGAATGGCCAGCGTGATCGCGCGGGATTCATTGATCCAACCGGCCACCTTGTCGTTCGCAACACTGTCCTTGATCTGACCCAAATCCTGCAACCGCACCGGCGCGCCATTGCGGTAGGCCACGATCAGCGACTGATAATCGGCGGACTTCATCAGTTGGCCGTCCGCCTGGACCACGAGTGCCTGATGGGTGCCGTTGAGCGTTCCGGTCGGCATGTTCACGTTGTTGTCGGACACCGCCTGGCGCACTTCATCGATGCCCAGCCCGCGGGCGGCCAGTTTGTTTGGATCCAACTGAATGCGCACCGCGTATTGCTGCGCGCCATAAACGGATACCTGGGCCACTCCCGCCACCATCGAGATGCGCTGGGCCATCATCGTTTCCGCATATTCGTCCACGGCCGAGAGCGGCAGTGTGGGGGACAGGATGGAAAGAAAGAGAATGGGCTGGTCGGCAGGATTCACCTTGCTGTAGCTGGGCGGGGCGGGCATGTCCGGAGGCAACTGGCGCGTGGCCTTGGCAATGGCGGCCTGCACATCCTGCGCCGCTGCGTCAATATCACGGTCCAGGGAGAATTGAATGGTGATCTGCGTTCCCCCCTGGGAACTGACCGAACTCATGGAATCCACGCCGGCAATCGTTGAAAATTGTTTTTCCAAAGGCGTGGCCACCGAAGACGCCATGGTGTCCGGGCTGGCGCCCGGGAGGCTGGCCCCCACCTGGATGGTCGGATAATCCACGCTGGGCAGGTTGCTCACCGGCAGGGTGCGATAGGCGATGGTGCCAAACAGAAGAATGGCGGCCATGACCAACGTGGTCATGACGGGTCTGCGAATGCAAAGCTCGGGCAGATTCATAACGCAGGAGTTGAAGCCGTGGCTTGTGTTTTGAGGGCATCTGCCGATTTGACCTCCACCCGCGAGCCGGACACCAGCCGCAACTGGCCATCCGTGACAACCGTTTCACCGGGTTTGAGTCCGCTCTGAATCACCGATTCTCCGTTCTTCGTTGCTCCGGTTTTGATCGAGCGCAATTCCACCGTTTGATCCCCCTTGATCACAAACACATACTCGCCAGCCTGTCCAATTTGAACCGCCTGGGCGGGCGCCACCACGGCATTGAGCTGCTCCTGCAGGGTCAATGTTACCTGCACGAATTGCCCGGGCCACAAAACGTTGTCGGCATTCGTAAACACCGCCTTGAGCTGGATCATCCCGGTGGTCGCATCCACCATGTTGTTTAAGAACGAGACCGAACCCTCCGGCCCGGGGCCTTCCAAGCCGGGATAACTTGCCTGCGCCTTGAGCGGTCCCTCGCGCATCCGCAGCTTGATCCCGGACAAATACTGCTCCGGGACGAAGAACGATACAAAAATAGGCTGCACCTGGTGGATCTCCACGAGTATATCCGTCTCCGCCTTCACAATGTTGCCTTCATGCACCATGACATTGCCCGTCCGCCCCTCCATGGGTGCCCGGATCGAGGTGAACTCGAGATTCAGCGCGGCATTGGTGATTGCCGCCTGGTCCGCCAGAACGGTGCCACGCAGCGCATCCAAAGCCGCCTGCGCCTTGTCGTAATCCTCGCGGGAGCTGATTTTTGAATCGAAGAGCTTCTTTTGGCGGTCGAAATCGACCTGGGCATTTTCAAGCTGCGCCTGGTCGCGCACCAGATTGGCCTGCACCTGATCAAGGGCGGCCTGCGCCGGACGCGGATCGATCGAAAACAAGAGATCCCCGCGTTTGACAGTCTGGCCCTCCTGAAAATGGACCTTGGAAAGTTGGCCGGTAATTTGGGCGCGGATCGCCACCTGCGTGTAGGGTTGCGCGTTTCCGACGGCCATGATTTGCACCGGCGCGCTCTTTTCCACCACCGGCCCGGCGAGCACCGGCACCGGAGCCGCCCCCGGGCCTTTGGCTTGTTTGGGCGGTGCGGCCTCTTTCGAACAACCCGCCAGAAGCGCGACCGCCAAACTCAACGCCAGAAGTAATGGCTGCACCGGCTGCAACGCCAGCGCCGCTAACTCCGCCTTGTGGCCTGCTGTCCGGCTCATGACAGACCATCCGCCCCCTTTAATCAGGGAAATTCCAAAATATCGTTTCATGTCCCTCAAAATTAATGATCGCATTCCCGGGGATCCGCAGAACCCCGGAAAGCCCTAATACATCGCCATCGGGCAATAGTACGGCAACACCTAAATGAGGTGTTCACCATAACTGGACGCGGCTGGCGGCTGGCTCGTTACAGGATTTCGCGAAAGTTCTGCTTGCCTCAGACATTTGATTCCGCCTTTATTACGCCATCGGCCGCCGTCTCAAATCGCGCGAACCGACTTTTAAAATGAATTCGCAAATATACGTGGCCATCGTCGTTATTTATGTCCTGATCATGCTGGGCATTGGCTACTGGTGCATGCGCCGGACACGCTCGGTGGGGGATTTCTTTTTGGGCGGACGCTCGCTGGGGCCGTGGATGAGCGCCTTTGCCTACGGCACCACCTATTTTTCCGCGGTGCTTTTCATCGGTTATGCGGGCAAGCTCGGGTGGGGCTTTGGCATTCACACGATGTGGATTGTGGCGGGCAACACCCTCATCGGCACTTTGCTGGCCTGGAAAATACTGGCGGGACGCACACGGGACATGACCGTGCGGCTCAACGCCATGACGATGCCCGAATTCCTGCGGACTCGTTACGACAGCCTGCCGATGCAGATCGTTGCCGCGCTCATTGTCTTTGTCTTTCTGGTGCCCTACTCGGCGTCGGTGTACATGGGACTGAGCTATCTGTTTCAAAAAGCCATCGGCCTGCAATATGATGAGGCCCTCATTTTCCTGGCGGTTCTGACCGGGGTCTATCTGATCATGGGCGGTTATTTTGCGGTGGCGGTGAGCGATTTTCTCCGCGGCATCGTCGAGTTCGCTGGGGTTCTCATAATGGCGGCGCTTTTGATCAACATGAAGGGCGGATTTGTTTCCACTTGGACGCAACTGCTCGATCCCAAAAACATGCCGGGCCTGATGCCGCCCGCAGTGGGTGCGGTGCTGCCGCCCGGACCTCACTTTCCGGGCTGGCTCATTCTGGCGTCCCTGGTGCTCATCACAAGTTTCGGACCCTGGGCGCTGCCGCAAATGGTCCAAAAATTTTACTCCATACGCAGTCGCAAGGATGTGACGCGCGCCATGATCATCGCCACGGTATTTGCCGGGTTCATGTCCTTTGGCGCTTATTACAGCGGCGCCCTGACCCATCTGTTTTACACGAATCCCAAGGTGGATTTTGCGCCCATCATGGACGCCGTCACCCACAAGCCCAACCTGGACCTGTTGATGCCGCATTTCATCACCACGTTTGTGCCGGGCTGGCTGGTCATGGTGATCCTGTTGCTGGTGTTCTCAGCGTCGATGTCCAGCCTGTCCTCCCTGGTGCTGGTCTCCAGTTCCGCGATCGCCATCGACATCTTCCGGGCGCTCAAGGGTGAGAAGGCCTCCCAAAAACAGACCATGCTCATGATGCGGGTCCTGTGCGGCGTGTTTGTGCTTTTGTCCCTGCTAATTGCGCGCAGTAAATTCGATGTCATTGTCAATTTGATGGTCATTGCCTGGGCCTCGCTGGCCGGCGCCTTCCTGGCTCCCTATCTCTACGGCCTGTTCTGGAGGCGCACCACCATGGCGGGGGCCTTTGCCGGAATGATTTCCGGGGTGGTCGTTTCATTGAGCCTGTTCTTACTGTGGGGCAAGGCAAACATCCCTGTATCGGGCGCCGTGGCCATGATTGTGCCGTTGATCGTGGTTCCCGTGGTGAGCCTGATGACCCAGCCGCTTCCCAAGGCGCTGGTGCGCAAGGCATTTGGCGACGACGAACAGGCGGGAAAACCGGTGGCTCAAAAAATGACCGTTTAAAAGGGTGACTCGCGCCGCCGGACTTGACCGAATGCGTGTCAATCGTCAAGCTGCGCGCGCAACGAAATGCAATCCATGAAAGCGAACTTATTTATTGCCCTTTGCCTGAGCGTGCTGCTCGGTGCGTGCGCCTCTCAAAGAACCGCCAAAAGTGTGGATGTGAGCCTGGTGAATGTGCAGTTCGAAAACGCCACTGTTCTCGAAACTACCGCGCGATTCACCGTCCGCCTCCAGAATGCCAGTCCCGAGCCGTTTCTGATGGAGGGCGGCGAACATAAGATCTATATCAACGGCCATTACATCGGCAAAGGCCTGGCCAACACCTCCGTGGTCGTGCCGCGTCTCAGCTCCGTCACCCAGCCGGTCGAAGTCTATCTGCGCAATTTATCCATGGCGGCGCGCATCAAACCGATCATCGAGTCCAAATCCATGGACTACAAGATCAAGAGCACTTTGTATGTGCGCATGAACGATCACGCCAGGACTCTCAACGTCGCCAACGAGGGCCGTCTGGACCTGCGCGATTTCCAGCCTGAGCCCAAGCCGCAGTAACAGCCGTCCGCAGAGGCAAGGCCGCTGCTGCTCAAGGGCGATTCCATGAAGCCATTACGCACGATCATTAAACCAGCGGTAATCACCAGGCTTCTCCTTTGCTCAGTGGCGCTATTGCTGGCTTCGGCGAGCCGATTGTCTGCCACTGAACTTCGGGCGACTAATGCGAACAACCTCCTTGTTTTGAGCTGGTCTCAAGACTCAGCCCATGAGTATTACCTCCAGGTCTCCACGAACCTGGACGGCTTAACGGCATGGGACAATGCAACAAATTCGGCCTCGGTGGCTGGCACCAACTATTCCGTCACAGTAGAGATGGCTGGGCCTCAGCGATTCTACCGCTTGAAAGCGTGGGAAGTGTTATTCGATGGCACCTCAACGGCTTCTTTTCGGGGTTACAATCAGCCAGCCTTTCCCAGCAACGATTGGGTTATTACCGCCGGTGGAGAATTGAAGACCGTGACCGGGAGCGTCCCGGGCCATATCGTCACCATGCACCAGTATGGCGATTTCGAATTGAAATGGGACTGGAAGACGGCCCCGGGAGGCAACAGCGGAGTCCTCTACCGGGTCACCGAGTACTACGATCAGCCTTACAAGTCAGCGCCGGAGTTTCAGCTCCTGGCTGACGCTTCCTATTCGGTGCCCGCCATTCAGGTCACCGGGGCTGCGTATGGATTGATAGCCCCCACCAACAGGCTCACAGTTGCCACAGGCCAGTGGAACCAGTGTCGGTTGCTGGTGCAGGGCAATCATGTCGAACATTGGCTCAACGGCCGAAGAATTGCCCAGTATGAACTCAACAGCCCGGCCTTCAATGCCTTGGTTGCAGCGAGTCCGCAGTTCAGCCCTTACGCCGCTCAGTTTGGGAAAGCCAGCATGGGTTTTATCGCCTTCCAGAACTGGACGCCTGAAACCTGGTTTCGGAACATCAAGGTGCGCAGTTTATCACCTGAATAGTCCTTCAATCACGAAAACTGTGAGGTGAACTTTTCAACGGATTGATATTTAACCATTGATGATAGTGAGACCATGAATTGGCTCGTATAGGATTAATAGAACGCAGCCAATGGCAGCCGAAATGGCGGTTCTTATCATGGTTGAAAACTGGATTTAGAGTCAGGATCGCTTCCTCGCGTGGGCCTCGAATCGCATACTCATTCCCCATTCCCCATGGTCCGGCCCCTTTCTTAGATGCGCACCAGCACAGTTCTTATTGGTCCCCAAACACGAACGCGCCGTAGCCGACCACGCGGTCTTTGGAACCGGCGGTGTCCCCGGAATTCCTCAGGTCCACTTGATGGGCTTTGAGGCCGAGTCTTTGGGCCGCCACCAGCAGGCCGCGAATCGGAATCCGGCCGCAAGCCTGATGTTCCCTGATTTCCCGTGGCTCCAATTTTTCAATGGATGCGGAGGTGACGTGGTCGAGAGCATTGGCCGCATCATAATCCAGGTAGTGGCTCAGGTCCGAGCTGATGACGAAACGCGTTTCCGGGCCGCCCCAGAGCTTTTCCAGCACGTCGGCGACCTGGTTATCGGAGGCGCGCCCCACGACCAGTGGCACCAGGGAGAAATTTCGGAATATGCATTGCAAGAAAGGAAGCTCCACCTCCAGGCTGTGTTCCCGGATATGGGCCTCCTCCAGATACTTCACGCCGGGAAGCGCTGCCAGTTGCGCGTAAGCCTCCGCGTCCACGGGCACCTGGCCAAGTGGTGTTTGATAGGCTGCGGACTCACTCAACGCCACTCCATCGAAGTCCAACTGATGGGAGGGGCCCATCAGCACAATGCGCCGCACCTGATCCGCCCCGGGCATTTCCATCCATGGGGCAAAGGCCGATCCTGCAACCGGACCCGAGTAAACGTAACCCGCATGAGGCGCGATGACCGCCTTGGGATCAATGGCAGTTCGCCGGGCTTCGCCCAAATACCGTTCCACCGAGGCGCGCAAAGGGATGGCGCCATCCGGGTAAAACCGGCCTGCGACAGCAGGAAGGCGAACCTGACCGGAAGGTGTGTTCATGGCGTGGGGAGGGGAAGGGGGCTTTGCGTGGTTGCCAGGGGTGTTTCGGATTGCGTGCGGTTTGGAGCCGCCACTTCCGGGGTCCAGATACCGGGAATGGCGGCCTGGCATTCAGGGCATTTGCCTTCAGCGGTGATATGGTTTTTGTGAACCACAAATCCGGTGCGTTCCACCACCAAGGCATGGCAGTGGGGACAGAAGGTGTTTTCCCATGCGCCCACGCGTCCCGGGAGATTGCCGGCATAGACGAAGCGCAACCCGGCCGATTGCCCAATCATCGCCGCACGGATCAATTCATCCACTTTCGTCCCGCGCGTGGTGGCCATGTGATAATCGGAATGAAAGGCGGTGACATGCCAGGGAATGTTGGGGCTCACGCTTGCAAGAAACTCGGTCAATGCGCGCAACTCATTCTCGGAATCGTTGAAACCGGGAATCAGAAGCGTCACCACCTCCACCCAAAAGCCCATTTGATGCGCCAGTTGGATCGACTGAGTCACCGCACGAAGGGAACCGCCCAAGGCGCGGTAATTATTTTCGTTAAAGCTCTTGAGATCGATTTTGTAGGCCTGTGTCCAGGGACGAATAAATTCCAGCGCTTCAGGGGTGGCGTTGCCGTTGGAAACAAAGGCGCACAGGAAGCCCTGGGGCCGGGCCGCTTTGAAAACGGATACGGCCCATTCGGCGGTGATCAATGGTTCGTTATAGCTGGAAACCATCAGTCGCGCTCCCTGGACGCGGCCCATCGTCACCAATTGCGAGGCGGATATGGGGCGAATGGCCGTTCCCGCAGCCGGATCGCGCAAGGCCTGACTCGTGACCCAGTTCTGGCAATAGGAACAGTGAAAATCGCAACCGAGCATTCCAAAGGTCAATGCGCCGCTTCCGGGCAGGACATGAAAGAACGGTTTCTTCTCCACGGGATCGCATTGCAACGCCGCCACATAACCGTGAGGCACGCGCAATGCGCCGTTGTCGTTGAAGCGCACCTTGCAAATCCCCCGTCGCCCTGGCGCCAGGAGGCACCGATGCGCGCAGGCCAGGCACCGCACCTTGCCCTCTTCCGTGCGGAATAGAAGGCCGGGCGCGGTGTGACGATCCACCAAACCTGCCAGCGGTGAGGTCTCGACCGCGGATGATTGCGTCTTTTGCATGTCGTGTTTAGGTCCAGGTTCAAGACCACCACATTTGAAAACCACACCGGACACGGCGTAATACCGGGCGTGCGCGAGTTTCCAAACCGGGCTGATATACGTCACCCTAGCACATCCCTGAAACCTTGGGAAGTTGCGACTGCGAGTCAACGGGCTGGTTTCCCAGTTTAATGGTATCCCATCCTTGCCAGTCTGATCGAAGTCTTTGCCGCATCCCAATTTGTCCTTGCCCATTGGAGCGCCGCCGCGCTCTAATGATTGAAAATCGTTCACGGCATGACCACAACATCATCGATCCAAGCCGCATCGACACCGCCCCGACCCATGGTCGATGCGCGCCACGTGACCCGCCGCTTCAATGCCGGCGCCGGACCGGTCGAAGTGCTGCGCGACATCAATCTGGAAATCAGGGCAGGGGAGTCGCTGGCCGTCACCGGGCCCTCCGGCTCGGGCAAAAGCACACTGCTCCAGATCCTGGGCACCCTCGATCGCCCCACCAGCGGCGAAGTGCTCCTTGGTGGCGTGTCGATCACGGATTGCGATGCCACGGCCCTGGCCGGCTTGCGCAACCGAATGATCGGCTTTGTCTTCCAAGCGCACTACCTGCTGCCTCAATGCACGGTTCTGGAAAACGTTCTCGTGCCCACGATCGCCTGCAAAGACCCCGCCTTGCTCGACGGCGCGGATGCCAGGGCCCGGCGGCTGCTGCAGCGCGTGGGACTGGAACACCGCCTCGACCACCTCCCCAGCCAGTTGTCCGGCGGGGAACGCCAGCGCGTGGCGGTGGCGCGAGCCCTCATCAATCAGCCCAAGCTCGTCCTGGCCGACGAACCCACCGGCGCGCTCGACCATGCCAATGCCCTGCTTTTAATGGAACTGCTGATCGCCCTCAACCGCGAGGAGCGCGTCACACTTGTGGTCGTAACTCACGCGCTGGAACTGGCCGCGATGCTGGGTCGCGTGATTGAACTGCGGGACGGTGGAATCACGCCATGATCGTATCCGTGTCGCAACCATGACTCCCTGGCATTTAATCGTTCGCGGATTGCGTTACTACGCGCGTTCGCATGCCGGCGTTCTGGCTGGCAGCAGCGTGGCCGCCGCCATTCTCTGCGGCGCGCTCATCATGGGAGACTCCGTGCGCGAGAGTCTGCGCGCCCTGGCGCTGGCGCGACTGGGCGCAACGCATTACGCCCTGGCCTCTCAGGATCGTTACTTTCGCCAGAATCTGGCCGATGACCTGCGGGACGGTCTGGGCGCGTCCAATGCCCCCGCGCTGTTGTTTAACGGCGTCGCCACCCGGGCTGATGGCAGCGCGCGCGCCAATCATGTCAACGTGCTCGGTGTGGACGCCCGCTTTTGGGAACTGGCATCCGCTGCTCCGCCAGCCGCCGACATCCAGACCAACGGCGTGATGCTCAACGACCGGTTGGCCGCACAATTAAATATTCACGTGGGCGATACCGTTTTGGTCCGCGTTCCCAAGCCCAGCCTGCTGCCCCGCGACGCGCCGATCTCCCCGCAGGAGGATGCCGCAATGGCCCTGCGCATGACGGTGCGCGGCATTCTCAATCCCAGCCAGCTTGGCAATTTCAGTCTCCAGGCCAGCCAGGTCGCGCCCTTGAACGCGTTCATTCCCTTGCAACGCCTGCAAACACGGCTCGCTTTGACGAATCGCGCCAACCTCCTGTTGACCCGCGAACCATCGCGCCTTTCCAACGATGTCGCCGCGGTCAATGCCGAGTTGGGCAAGCGTTGGACGCTCGCCGATGCGCAACTCGAGGTGCGGGCCATTCCCACAAACGGTCAGGTCGAGCTGCGTTCCCCACGGGTCTTTCTGGATGAGGCCGTGGCGCGCGCCGGCCTGGCCGATGCCGACAAATCGGGCGCGAAAGGGGTGCTCACCTATTTCGTCAATGATTTGCAGTGCGGCACTAACCGCACTCCCTACTCGATGGTGTGTGCCTATGACGCCCCGTTTCTCCCATCGGACTTGCAGCAGGACGAAATCATTCTCAACTCCTGGCTGGCGGAGGATCTGGCCGCGCATGTCGGGGATAAGGTGGGCATGACGTATTTTGTCGTTGGCGCTTCGAGAACCCTGGTGGAAAATCAGGCTTTGTTTCGCGTTCGCGCCATCACACCCCTCGAAGGCCCCGCCGCCGATCGCACGCTGATGCCAGATTTTCCCGGACTGGCCCAGGCGGACAACTGCCGGGATTGGGATGCTGGATTTCCCATCGACCTGAATCGCATCCGGCCCAAGGACCAGAAATATTGGGAGGATCACCGGGGTACGCCCAAGGCCTTCATCAGCCTGGCGGCGGGTCAAACTCTCTGGACCAACCGGTTTGGAAGTCTGACCGCCATTCGTTATTCCGCGCCTCCCGCCAATGTGGCCTCGGTGGAATCGCGTTTGCGGGATCGTCTCGATCCGGCCGCGGTGGGTCTGGCCTTCCAACCGGTCCGTGCCCAGGCTCTGCAGGCGAGCGCGCAAGGCCAGGATTTCGGCCAGTTGTTTTTGGGATTCAGTTTCTTCCTGATCTTTGCCGCCCTGTTGCTCATGGCCATGTTGTTCCAATTCGGAATGGAACAGCGCGGCGCGGAACTGGGAACACTGCTGGCGTTGGGTTTTACTCCGAGCCTGGTCCGTGCGTTACTGCTCTGTGAAGGCATTTGCGTGGCGCTGGCGGGCGGCCTGATCGGCGTGATGTGTGGTTCCCTCTACGCCCGCGCCCTCTTGCACGGACTGGCCACACTGTGGCAGGACGCCGTGAACTCGCAATCCCTGGCTTATCACGCCAGTCTGGCCACGTTAATGATCGGCTTTGTCGTCAGTGTTCTTACGGCTGTTGTGGTCATGATGCTTTCCTTGCGAAAGCAGGTCCGTCGTCCGGCGCAAGAATTGATGGCTGCCGGTGGCACCCTTGAAATTACTTTATCCCATCGGCCTCGAATCATGGCTTCATTGCCTCTGCTCGGCATCGCCGCGGCGGGTGGCCTGGGAGCCATGTTCTACGGATTAAGCCAGCACTCTCCCGCGCCGGGCGCTTTTTTCACCGCAGGTGCGCTGTTGTTACTGGCTGGATTCAGCGCCTGCGCGCGATGGCTCTGGCGCGGCGCTCAGCAACGCAACACCGCGAGTCTGACGTTGACGGGACTGGCCCTGCGCAGCCTGGCACGACGTCCCAAGCGCAGCCTGGGCGCGGTGATGCTCCTGGCTTGCGGCAGCTTCCTCATTATCGCCGTGGCTGCAAATCGTCTGGATGCCCGGCAACAGTCGAATCTCCCCCGGTCCGGCACGGGTGGTTTTGCGTTCATGGCCGAATCCGCACTGCCCATTTTTCAGAACCTCGACCGTCCCGAAGGTCGCGCCTTTCTCGCGCTGGATGCCGCCGCCCTGGAAGGGGTTCACACCATTCCCATGCGCGTCCGGGACGGTGATGACGCCAGTTGCCTGAATCTGAATCGCGCCCAAGCGCCACGTTTGCTGGGTGTTCGAGCCGACGCCCTCACGAATCGTTTTGTTTTTGCGGAAGTGGCGAAAGGCCTGTCCGCGCCCGACCCCTGGCTGCTCCTGCGCGAACCTCTGGCCGACGGCGCGGTGCCCGCGATTGCCGATCAGGCGTCGATTCTCTGGGCCATGGGCAAAAGCGTTGGAGACACACTGGAAATTCCCGGCCCGCGCGGCCAGACACTGCGCCTGCGATTTGTCGCCGCCCTATCCGGCTCGATTCTCCAGGGCAGCGTGCTGATATCCGAGGAAGCCTTCATCCGTAATTTCCCGGACGACAGCGGCTACCGGGCGTTCCTGATCGACGCGCCGCAAAATCCCAAGTCGGTTGCCACCGAATTGACGCGCGGCCTGCGTGATTATGGAATGGAACTCGTCTCCACCGTAAACCGTCTGGAGGCGCTGAATGCGGTTCAAAACACCTATCTCTCCACCTTCCAGGTCCTCGGCGGCCTGGGACTGCTCCTGGGCAGCGTGGGGATGGGCGTGGTGCTGCTGCGCAATGTCTTCGAAAGACGGGGCGAGCTGGCCCTGCTGGTCGCCGTGGGATATTCGCCTGCAACCATTCGCCGAATGCTTCTGACTGAGCATGTCGTGCTGCTCACTGCGGGATTGCTCCTGGGCGTGGTTGCCGCGCTCGCCGCCGTGCTGCCCGCCCTGCTCACATCCGGTTCTGAAATGCCCTGGCACTCGCTCGCATGGACACTGGCCGCTGTGTTCGCCAACGGCCTGCTTTGGACGGGTGTTGCAACGCACTTTGCCCTGCGTCAAAACGTCCTCGAAGCCCTGCGCTCCAACGACGAAGCCATGTAAAAAGGGTGTGTCGGTAACTCAGTATTTCGAACACGCCAGCGCGCTGGCAAAAACCGAAATCAAAAGATTATGGCGATGGCCACAGTTCTTCCCGGTCCAGTCGGCATGAGACCACATCCTTGTGGACTCCGTAGTCTTCTCCAAGTTGGTCAGCAAGGGCTCTGCGAAGGTCCGAATTAGTCCACCATGCTGGAAACTGGTCCTGAATCCGGGTCACAAAGGTATCAAAATCCTTCTTTAGCCGGTCGATCGGCACCAGCAACCGTCCACCGAATTCATTGGCCTCCCACTCCAGGCTGAAGCGACTCTGCTGGCATCGTTGCGTCCAATCCCTGAAAACTTGCAGGCTGGTAAACTTCAAGTCCTTCACCAGATCGCGGTGCAGCATGATATGACCCAGTTCGTGCGCCAGCGAGAACCTCAACCGGTTGAAAAGCCAGATGGGTTTGCCCTCCAGAAATCTGTAGGATCTCTCGTCCACGTAAATGCCTGAAAAGTCGGGAAGTACCGCGGCATCCACGGAATATTTTTGAAAAAGGTCTGGAAAGGGAATGACGTCCAATTTGAGCCGCAATTCGATTACGGTGAGCACGTCCACCGGCAGTGTGCCCAGTTCCATGGAATACTGCGCTCGAAATTCCTCGACGGCTGACCAAACGTCCCTCTTGCCATTCATGAAATCAATGCTTATCAGGACTGTGTACCGCACGAAGGTCCTCAATGAAACGCTTGAGTCTTTCGCCTTCCAGTTCCTGCCCCCGCACTGCGCGGAAAAAAGCCGGCAACGCCGCAATGACCTTCTCGTCACTGGCCATGTCCGCCGGAATTTCCTGCCGGGCCAGTGAGGCCAGATCGAGAAACTCCTGTTTCTTCTCGCCAGTGACTCTGAAGAACGCAGCCCAACGCTCCAAAAGGTTGGTATCTTTCGTTGGCGGTGTCACGCCCCGCTCCATTTTGCTCCAGTTGCTCGGGTCAACGCCCAAATCTGCGCAGCATTGGCGAAGCGTAAGCTGCTTCGCAATCCGCAGCTCTTTGATAAGTTCGCCGAAATTCATAGTGTCTCGTTTTCTTTTGGCTCGTTTATCGTTTTGTTGTGTGGTTAAATATACACCACAGGCCGATTCCTCGTCGAGAATATTTTCTGGAAATCGATTTTCATTGCACCCAGAGACTGAATAGCGACTGCAATCCGAGGATTCCATTCACCGATATTCGGCATTCCGCCTCCCCGACGATTTGCTTGCGCGCGCCGTCGGCCTCTTTAGGATGACCGGGCACTGTGGACGGACGTTTCACTAAAGAGATGTGGAATCAGTCCGCAGCTTGACGACTCATGGAACCGGTATTATTTGAAAGCACCAACGGGCAATCCCCGGCGGTGAATATGCGCGATGCGCTGCTCAAAGGGCAGGCGCCAGACAAGGGCCTTTACCTGCCAAGGCAGTTCCCCACGTTCACGCCGGACGAACTGGCCGCGTTTGCGAAAGCTCCGTATGCGGAAATCGCGCTGACCGTTCTGACCCGTTATGCCGATGGGATTATCGATCCCGCCGTGCTGGGCGCCTTGTGCCGGGACGCCTATAATTTTGAGGTCCCTCTTGAGCACGTTCGCGACCGCGTTTCCGTGATGCGCCTGGACCATGGACCCACGGCCTCGTTCAAGGATTTTGCGGCGCGCATGATGGCGCGGTTGATCGGCCATTTCCTGCGCGAATCCGGCCGGGAACTGGTCATTCTCACCGCCACCAGTGGCGATACTGGTTCAGCCGTGGCGAGCGCATTTCACAATGTGAAGGGCATCCGCGTCCTGGTCCTGTTTCCAAAAGATGAGGTCAGTGCGCGGCAGCGCAAGCAGATGACCACGCTCCAGGACAACATCCGTTCCATTGCCGTGGACGGGAAATTCGACGACTGCCAGGCCATGGTCAAAAAGGCCTTCGCCGATCCCGCGCTTGCAGCGTTGCCTCTTTCCTCCGCGAATTCGATCAACATCGGCCGGTTGCTGCCCCAGAGTGTTTATTACTTTTACGCCGCCTCCCGTCTCGCGCGCCCGGGCGAACCGATTGTGTTCGCAGTGCCGTCCGGCAATTTCGGAGACATGATGGGCGCGGTGTTCGCCCGTCAAATGGGCCTGCCCATCAAACGCCTCGTGGTGCCCGTCAATGGCAACGACGAATTTCCGCGTTTCCTGGCCACTGGCGATTACCACCAGATCGAACCGTCCCGCAACTGCCTCTCCAACGCCATGAACGTGGGCCATCCCAGCAACCTGGCGCGGTTGGTGGCGGTTTACGGTGGTCACATGGATCACGCCGGCATCGTGCATCGCCCGCCGAACTGGCCCGCGATGCGCCGCGACCTTTTTTCCACCTCCGTTTCCGACGAACAGACTCGTGAAACGATTCGTCAGGCCTGGGATCGTCATCATCTCCTGCTCGAGCCCCATGGCGCGGTCGGCTGGCGCGGTTTTCTCGACTTCGAGGCCCGGGAGCCGCTCAAGGACACTCCGGCAGTCGTTCTCGAAACGGCGCATCCGGCCAAGTTCCCGGACGAGATCGAGCGCATTCTCGGGTTCACGCCCGCCGTGCCGGATTCCCTGTCCCGGCTTGAGGGGCTGAAAGAGAGTTTCGACTCCATGCCCGCCGAATATGCCCCCTTCCAGAGCTATCTGCGGCAGCATTACACCTGAGACATTCACTCGCCGGTTGCTTTCCCGGCCCTGATGGGGAATATTGGCAACCATTAAATGGCTCCTGCCCAACGGCTCGGGCAGCAATAAATTATGAAATACGTGGTCATACTTGGCGATGGCATGTCGGATTATCCCGTGGCGCGACTCGGCGGTAAAACTCCCTTGCAGGCCGCCCGCAAACCGAATATCGACCGGATCGCCCGGGAAGGGGTCTGCGGCTTGCTCAAAACCATTGCCGATGGCATGCCCACGGGCAGCGAAACCGCCAACCTCGCGGTCATGGGCTACGATCCCTGCAAAGTGTTCGAGGGCCGCGGTGTTCTTGAAGCCGCCAGCATGGGAGTCGATATCGGTCCCGACGAGATGGGCATGCGCTGCAACCTCATTTGCATCGACGACCAGGGCCGCATCAAAAACCACTCGGCCGGCCACATCTCAAACGAGGAATCCGCCGAAATCTTTCGCACGCTCCAGGCCGAGCTGGGCTCGGACCTGATTCACTTTTACAGCGGCGTCAGCTACCGCAATCTGCTCGTGGCAAAAGGACTGGATACGCGCCTGGAATGCGCCCCGCCTCACGACCATCCCGGCGAAAACGCCGAAGGCCTGCTCATCCGTCCCCAAGTTCCCGAGGCGAAAGCGACCGCTGACTTGCTCAACGATCTGACGCGCCGTTCCTGGGAAATTCTCAAAAACCACCCGGTCAACCAGCGCCGTCGCGCGGCGCATAAAGATCCGGGTAATTCCATCTGGCTCTGGTCCCCCGGACATCGCCCGGACATGTGGACCTTCAAGGACCGGTTTGGTGTGACTGGCGCGGTGATTTCCGCTGTGGACCTGATCCGCGGCATCGGGGTTTATGCGGGGTTGGAGATTGTTAAAGTTCAAGGGGCCACCGGACTCTACAATACCAATTACGAAGGCAAGGCCGATGCCTGTCTCGAGGCCCTCAAACATGTCGATTTCTGCTACGTCCATGTCGAAGCCCCGGACGAGGCCGGGCACGAAGGGGATTTGAACTTGAAAGTCCGCACCATTGAGGACCTCGACGCGCGCCTGGTGGGCCGCATACTTCAGGGCTTGGAAGATTGCAAACAGGAGGCCGTGGTGGCCATCCTGCCTGACCATCCCACACCCGTGGAACTGCGCATCCATGTCCGCGACGCCGTGCCTTTTGCCATCCGCACCCCGGGAAAGAAACCCGACGCGGTGCAAGTTTACGACGAGAAAAGCTGCGCCTCCGGCGGCTACGGCCTGCTCCAGGGTGACGAGTTCATCCGCGCGGTGTTTGCTGGGAAGGCGTAAACGAATTGCACGCTGGAGGCGGATCATCTTCCTCCTCCCGATGGCAATTACGAGGCTTTTCTGACCTGGGCAACCGGGCAAATTATGCTTCACCGAACGACGTGTTGTATTACGCGGCTTAACGTCAAATTGTGAATGCCATTTTAGCTCTTTAGCCCTAACAACACGTTTGGCATTTTCTCTGTTCAACACTTGCCCTCAAACATAAAATGGATCGAGCTGTCCTTAAGGCTTTTTGACCTGTTTTTATTTTCTTGCGCTATAAGACATTGCGGATTTACCCTTTAAGAATATTCCACTGGAGGCCCGGTTTGTATCCGGTGTTTGAATTATGAACAATATTTATGTTTGGACTCTACGTCGTGTATTAATTCAAAGAGCAATCTAACAACCAACCCCAAAGGTCACCATGGCCAACGTCCCTAAAAAAGTAGCGGAGCGACTCGTCGCAGGTATCAAACTATTTCAGCCGATCCTCGCTGGCGCGAAGGCCCGAGATGTGGGTGAAACCGATACCGTAACCATTATCAAGGATATGCTCGCAGATGTCTTCGGTTACGATAAGTATTCCGAACTTACGTCTGAGTACGCCATCCGAGGCACTTATTGCGACCTTGCCATCAAACTCGA
Organism: Verrucomicrobiia bacterium; assembly: GCA_963664225.1. Classification (GTDB taxonomy): domain Bacteria; phylum Verrucomicrobiota; class Verrucomicrobiia; order Limisphaerales; family UBA1319. The sequence goes on along the minus strand of OY760937.1, from coordinate 2,078,567 downwards.
TGGAAAACTTTCCACTCTCATCGAAGTCAAGGCTATTGGCATCGACCTCAAGGAATCGCATATCAAGCAAGCCATTGATTACGCCGCCAATCAAGGTGTTGACTGGGTGCTTCTGACCAACGGCATCCGGTGGTGTGTGTATCATGTGCTTTTCACCCGTCCCATACAACAGGAGCTTGTCGTGGACATCGATTTTTCCTCACTCAACCCAAAATCTGATAGCGACCTTGAGATGATATATCTCTGGTGCAAAGAGGGGTGGCAACGCTCAGCACTCGGCGACTTCCACACGCAGAAACAGGCGCTCAGTCGCTTCTTTCTTGGCGCCATGGTCCTCTCCGATCCAGTTCTGGAGGTTGTCCGGCGAGAGTTGCGCCGATTAACGCCCGGTGTCCGCATTGAATTGGACCAAATTCGCGCCGTGCTGGTTAACGAAGTTCTGAAGCGTGAGGTTATGGAGGGCGACAAAGCCGACGAAGCCCGGAAAAAGGTTTCTCGTGCTGCCAATACTTCGTTGCGCGTGACCATGCCCAAAGAAGCAATAGTCACCAGTGCTCAAACGGTGATTCCGCCACCCGTTCCATATTCGGCATCAACTAATGATTCTCCGGGGATGCAACCAAACGCCTAACATATTGTTTGAATAACGCGAGTTGCGCACGCTACCGCTATAATTGTTGGAATAATCGTTCCAACGGGACATAAGCCTTGATTGTGCAGCCGACCTACATATTGTCGGCATTCGCGTGGCCACGTATTTCTCGAACAAGGAGCTGCATTCGAGCACTCCCCAATTGCAGGAGCAAGGAACGCACTGGGGTCGCATGAAACGCGCGGACGCCCTCCAGCTTGGTTTCTTCAACGACAAAAGCGAATTCGCCCAATTATGGATTGATAATGGTGCCCTTTTTCGCTATTATTAGCTTGTGCAATCACGAATTGCCCGAACTGAGGATGTATGGTGAACGTGACCAATCATAAAATCCAACAATCAAACCCATGATCAAAAATATCGCCTTTTTTGTTTACCCGGTGCGCGACGCCGCGCGTTCGATAAAATTCTACGAGGAGGCACTCGGCTTGGTTCAATCTATGAACTACGAAAATGCGTGGATTGAATATGACATCGCCAGCGGCACATTCGCCATTTCGACCATGCTTGAAAAAGAAACTCCCGGCGCGCGCGGCGGCATGGTCGCGTTTGAAGTGGACGATTTGGATGCGACGGTGGCAAAGCTCAAGGCCAAAGGGGTGCCATTCGTTACCGAACCGTTTGATACGCCAGTGTGTCGTTTCGCCTGCGTATCGGACCCTGACGGGAACAGCATCATGCTTCACAAGAAGAAGTGATTCTGAGCAACGCCTAAGAAATCACTGGGGTCATCAAGCCTCCGAAATCCACCGTGGAAACATGACGCCAAACCTTTGGCGAATGTTTAACCAATATTTGGGACTGCCAGATGTAGTGAGCGGGATTCCGGCCGTTGCGACCGGGATATTCAACAGGACGCGACCAGTGGATTTGCACTGCAACACGATGTCTGGCTTTATCCGGTATCACCCTTGATATGGATGGTCAGCAGGGTTATCTCATTGTCAGGAGTCGCCGTATTGTGGAATCTATGTTCAAAGATGAAAAGGAATAATCCAAGCACCCAGTTTGAATGATTGAGTTTTATGCATATTAAATCACTCCTATTCGGCCTGTTGTGTGTCTGCGCAACGGGATGTCAGGTCACGACGCACCATGAGACACCGGTCCCAAAGCCCGTGGCAGTTCCGGCGAAATCAGCCGATATCATTATCTTTTGTGATCACTGCGGAATTCTGGCAGGGACAAGCACGACTTGTCCGGGTTTTTCCTCCCATGCTTTTCGCAGCGCTCCAGCGTCGGCCACGGTTGTGTGCAGCCACTGCGGGGGAAAGCCGGCTGAGGCCGCAACGTCCTGCCCCGGTTTTTCCAGCCATGCCTTCAAAATCTATCCGGAATAATACACTGTGCCACAACTATGATTCGCCACACTGTCACCTTCAAACTCAAGCATCCTACAGGATCGCCAGCGGAACTCGATTTTCTGCAAGCTGCGCGGACACTCGCGGCCATTTCCACCGTCAGGAATTTCGAGTGTCTTCGGCAGACCAGTAAAAAGAACCATTTCAATTTCGGCTTGTCGATGGAGTTCTCCAGCATGGAGGATTATCAAACCTATAACTCTCACCCGGACCACGTTAAATTTGTTCAAACACGTTGGATTCCCGAAGTGGTCGATTTCCTGGAACTCGATTACGAGCCAATCAATAGGGCTTGATCGCCATGCCCCAAGCCACCTCATGTCACGCCCGCGGTCATTTGGCGTATGCTTAGACTTGTGCTAAGAATTCTTGTCGTTCTATTGCTGCTCTACGGGGTCGTTGTCGCGATTGTATTCTTTCGGCAACGATCCATGCTCTATTTTCCGTCGCATGCCGCACCCGCCACAACGCTGACTCCGTGGACCAACGGTTTAAGCACGATCGGTTACTGCCGGGAGGTGTTGGAACCGCGCACGATCTGGCTGATGATGCACGGGAACGCCGGCCAGGCTGCGAACCGGGATTACGTTCTGCCGCGCATCTCCGCGCAGGACTCCCTCTACGTGCTGGAATATCCCGGGTATGGCTCGCGCGAAGGCAGTCCAAGCATGGACTCGATAAACCAGGCCGCGGCGGAAGCCTATCAACTCTTGCGATCGCGGAACACGAACACTCCGGTGTGCGTCCTGGCGGAGTCCATCGGCAGCGGCCCGGCCTGCGCCCTGGCCCGCGAGAAAAATCCTCCAGACAAGATCGTCCTCGTGGTGCCCTTCGATACCCTGGCGAATGTGGCTGCGGAACATTTCCCCATTCTTCCCGTCCGGCTCCTGCTTCAAGACACATGGGATAACGTGGAATCGTTGAGGAACTATTCTGGCCCGGTGGACATCTTTGGAGCGCTGGACGACTCGATCATTCCAATGGCCCACGCAAAAGCCCTGGCGAGCCAGATTCCAAACGCCCATTTCGTCGCGATTACAGGCGGGCACAACGATTGGTCGGAAAATCCCCAGGTAAAGATCATGCGATGAACGAGAACTCACATCAAAACCCGGATCCCGCTCCAGCAGGGGAACAGGAACTTTGCACGCAATGCATGACGGGTAATCCAGTCGGCGCCAGTTCTTGCCGCCAATGCGGTGCCCGACTCGGTTCCCGCGCTTCAGCCGACCCGGTTGCGACAATGCTGGTCGAAGGCCATCATTTCGGCAGGGTTGCCGAACAACCTCAGTGGCTCGTTGTGGTGATTGGGATATGGGTGGTTTTTGGCCTTATGGCAACTGTGGGGGCCACTGTTCTGGGCATAAGTTGGAACATGGGCGATCGCCTGGGGGTTTTGACCGGAATTGGATTGCTGCTTTTTTCCGTGGTCTTGATCGCGAAGACAACCAGGAACTACATCAAACAGCAGGCGGCAAAGGGTGAAGACAAAGACCGATAATGCTCTCAATCGAATGTCGGGGAGTGGGGGGTGCCCTGTTTCATGGCTGACACATCAGGGGCAGTCCTTATAATCGGATAGCCGTTCAATAACCAAAACATATGGAATCTCGCATCTCCACCGTAACCCTCGGCGTCGCGGACTTGACGCGCTCGATTCACTTTTACCGCGATGGGCTGGGCTTTCCAACGACCGTTGAAAAAGGGGCGCCGATTGCCTTTTTCAGGACTGGTGGCACGCGACTGGTTCTCTATCCACTGGACCGGCTGGCGGAATACATTGGCGAGGGAGTGCGTCCGTGTATCGGTCAATTTGGAGGAATCACTCTGGGCCACAATGTTCGCACGAAAGCCGAGGTGGCGGAGGTGCTTGCGTTGGCGGAAAAGGCCGGAGGCAAGATCGCGAGGCCCGGGCGCGATGAGTTCTGGGGAGGCCACAGCGGTTACTTTGCTGATCCTGACGGCTATTATTGGGAGGTTGCCTGGGCTCCCATGTTCACCTTCAACGAAAATGGCGAACTCAATGTGTAAGATCGCCCCTGCACGGCGACAAGGAGCGTGTGGATATTTCCGCAGGCTCTTTTCATCCGCAAAAGCATGACGGTAAGCCGCTGTTCGGCGGAATACGTGCCTTTCATGCGGTAACGCAAGCCGATCTCGCCTGCAGAATTGGTTTGGGTTGGCGCGGGGCATTGGGTATAGTGACGCGCACACTGTCATGCGAAAGCAACCGATTATTGTATTGGGAGTTACGGGTTCCATTGCGGCCCACAAGGCGATCGATCTTACCAGTCAACTGGTCAGGCAGGGCTGCCAGGTGCGTGTGATTCTCACCCGTGACGCGCAGGAATTCGTCAAGCCGCTGCCTTTCAAGACATTGTCAAAGAATCCGGTGGTCACGGAACTCTTCGAACAAAACGACGATTGGCAACCGCCGCATATCGCATGGGCGGACGAGGCGGACCTCTTATTGGTGGCCCCCGCCACGGCAAACACGCTGGCGAAAATGGCTCTTGGGCTGGCGGATAATGCCCTGGGTTGTGTGGCGCTGGCGCTCAATCCCACGGCGAAAATTCTGATTGCGCCCGCCATGAACGGTAAAATGTGGCTGCACCCGGCCACCCAGGGCCATGTGGCCACGCTCAAGAGCCGCGGTGCGCAATTCATTGGGCCGGAAGAGGGTATGCTGGCGTGCGGCTATGAGGGAATTGGGCGTTTGTGGCCCGTGGAGGCCATTGTCAGCCGGGCATTGGAAATGCTCATAAAAGAGCCGGACAGTCTGGTCTGACATGGATTCCCCAGTGGCTTGAGACTTTTGGCCAGATGCCATGCGGGCATTTGAGGTCGTTCACTGGGCCACAAGGGTTCCTGTTTTTTTCGGGCTCAAAGCGGTAATTAAATAAAATGGCGTTCATTAATTGGCAATCATTGCGCAACCTGCCCAAACTGGTGGCTACCACTCCGCCCGACCCCGAGGAAGAGGCGTCCCGCCTTCGGTTCATGGAGCGCAATGTGGGATTGCCGGTTAAAGCCATCGTCATTGGCATCCTGTTGTATTTCCTCTTTTTTTCGCATTGGGCGGATAACACAGCCACAACCCAGGACTCCACGCAGGAAGTGGTGATGGAGGTTCTCCAGCGGTTCTTCTTCTTCTACGTCATCATCAACCTGGCCGCCGGAATCATGCTATTGGGCATGGCGCAATTGCCATTGGGGTTCATTCGCTGGGTGGCTTTTACCACCGCGCTGATCGACGGATTGTCCCTGGCCGGGCTGACCCTGCTGACCGGGGGCTTCGACAGCATGCTGTTCTGGGTGTTTCTGGGATTGATTGTGCGCAACGCGGTGAGTGTTCCTGAGGCGCCGCTCCAAATTCTCCTGAACCTGCTCACCAGCGGTTTTTACATATTGGCGGGTTTCCTGGATGTGGCGATCTATGAGTTCGACCGCCCGCTGAACGGCGAATTTGAAACGGGCACCGAGCCGTTCTTATTGCGGGTGGCATTGTTGTTCATGATGACTCTGTGTTGCTACGCGTTCCAGGTGTTGGTGGATAAATACCAGCGCACAGAGGAGGAGGCGCGTGAATTTGCGCTCCGGCGCGAGCAACTGCGGGTCACGGGCCAGTTGGCGGCGGAGATCGCCCACCAGTTGAAGAATCCCCTGGGCATCATCAATAACGCGGCCTTCAACCTCCAGCGCAACGTCAAGGAGGGCAAGGCGACGATTACGCAGCAGATTCGGATCATCCGGGAGGAGGTGGAGCGCTCGGACCGGATCATCACGGATCTGATGGGTTACGCCCGACTGGCGGATGGTCGGCTGGAGCGGCTCAGCGCCTCCGAAGAGTTGGACCGCGCCATTGAGCAGGTGTATCCGGCGGCGGCCCATTTTGAGGTCACGGTGCATCGCGATTACGGGACGGCGTTGCCCAATCTGCTCATGCAGCGCAACCATTTGTCCGAAATCCTGATCAATCTCTTGCAAAACGCCCGCGAAGCCATGAATGGCGTGGGCAATGTGACCGTGAGCGCGCACTCGGGCGAGAATTTCACCGTGGCGATCAAGATCGCCGATGACGGCCCGGGCATTTCCCCTGAGTTGCGGGACAAAATCTTCGAGCCTTATTACACCACCAAGACCAAGGGCACGGGTCTGGGCCTGGCAATTGTGAAACACAACGTTGAAATTTACGGCGGAACCGTCAAAGTGGAGAGCGATTTGGGCAAGGGCACTTGTTTTATTGTCACGTTGCCAGCCCGGTCCTTGATTAATTTGCGTAAATGAAACCCAATCTGCCGCCGTTGCTCATTATCGACGATGAGAAGAACATGCGCCTTTCGCTCGAGGCGGTCATGGTCGATGAAGGCTATAAGGTGGTGACGCTCGAATCCGCCGAGCAGGGCCTTAAAGCGCTTGAAGCCGAAGAGTTCTTCATGGTCATCACCGACGCCCGGCTGGGCGGAATGAGCGGCTATGAATTCCTGGAAAAAGTCCGCCAGCGCTGGCCCCAAATGCCCATTCTGCTCATCACCGCCTATGCGACTCCGAGGCTGGCCGTGGAAGCCATCAAAGCCGGCGCCATCGATTACCTCGCCAAACCCTTTGAGCCGGAGGAATTGCTGCACGCCGTGGCCCGCTGCGCCGAGCGCCATCAGTTGATCGAGGAAAACATCACTCTCAAGGCGCGCGGAAGCGAGATTTACCAACTGGACCAGATCATTGGCGATTGCGCGAAAATGCGCGATCTCAAGCAGCTCATCCAGACCGTCGCCCCCACGGACGCCACCGTGTTGATCCTGGGTGAAAGCGGCACAGGCAAGGAATTGGTGGCCGGCGCCCTTCATTCCCTGAGCGCGCGCAGAGCCGCCAATTACGTGCGCATCAATTGCGCCGCCATACCCGAGGCGCTGCTGGAAAGTGAGCTTTTCGGGCACGAGAAGGGATCCTTCACCGGCGCGCTCAAGCAAAAGCTCGGGCGTGTGGAGGAAGCGGGCGGGGGCACCATCTTCCTGGATGAGATCGGCGACATGAGTCGTCCGCTCCAGGCCAAATTACTCCGCTTTCTCGAAGATGGCACCTTCACGCGCGTGGGTGGCAATGAGGAACTACAGGTCAATGTGCGCCTGATCGCCGCCACGAACCGCGACATCATCGATGCCATCCGCCAGAACCATTTCCGGGAGGACCTCTTCCACCGGCTCAACGTGGTCCAGTTCCGCCCGCCGCCTCTGCGCGAACGGGACCAGGATATCGTGCTGCTGGCGGAGCATTTTCTGACGCAATTCACCCGGTCGATGAATAAAACCATCCAGCGGCTCTCCCAGGGCGCCATCGCCAAGCTAAAGTCACACCATTGGCCCGGCAATGTCCGCGAATTGCGAAACGTCATCGAGCGGGCGGTGATCCTGGAGAACACCCCTGAAATCAGGCCCGAGAGCCTGCCGGATTTTCAGTTGGAGGCGCGCCTGCGAAAATCGGGGGACGTTTCCATTTCCGCCTCTGAAACGCTCGATGATTATCTGTCCAACTATGAGCGCGAGGTCATTTTGGCGACTCTCGAACGTTATCACTACAGTTTGACTAAGACGGCCGACCAGTTAAAGATCAGTCGGCATGCTTTGAGATATCGCATGCAGCGCCTGAATATTGGCGGGGGACCTGGATTTGATGATGAATCGGCGGGTCCATCCGCCCGGGATAATCAATGAACCACCTTTTTCAACCTTTATTGCTGGCCTTGGGAGACCGGGCCACTGTGGGAAACTCTGCGGGGACCATCAACTCCTCATCGACCATGATGATTGGCGATATCCTGCTGATCATCGGCGCGGTGGTTCTGGTCTGCAGCCTGGTAATCGTCTGGGCTGTCTTTTTCCGCAAATCCTCCAAGCGCCGCCGCAGCCATCATCACCACCACCATCATTCGGAGGACAAGGCGAAAAGCAATGGGGGCTCCATTTCTGTTGAGAACGAAGTCAGGGAGGCTGCCGACGAGGAGCCGGAGGACGAAGAGCGGTCCTCGCATGCGCACCATGGTCGGCGTCGCATGCGCCGCAGTCACCGTCACCGCAACCCCACGCTGGCCGAAACCGGCGGCCTGCCTCCCGCGCGGCCTCCCGGCCCGCCCGCCCCGCCACCGCAGGCCTGAGTCGCTGGCAAGCCCATGTCCCGCCCCTCCAACACCATGGCTGGCATGACCGGGGAATGCGAGCAGATCACTCGCAAGAGCGCTTCAAACCTCGCCCTGGCCTTTGTCCTGCTCCCGCGCGAAAAGCGCGAGGGCATGGCCGCCCTCTACGCCTTTTGCCGCAGTGTGGATGATGTGGCCGATGAGGACTCCAAACCCGTCGGGCAGCGCCGCTCCGAACTGGCCGCCTGGCGCGAGGACATTCGGGCCGCGTGTTTGCTGGCGGGCGATCCCAAATTTCCCGTCAACCGTGAATTGCAGCCGGTCATCGCCCGTTGCCGCCTGCCGTTCGCCTTGTTCGATGAACTGATCCAGGGATGCGAGATGGACCTGGATGTCCCTCGTTACGCCGATTATGAGGCGCTTGAAAAATACTGTTACCGCGTGGCCAGCGCGGTGGGCCTGTTGAGCATCGAGATTTTCGGCTACCACAACCCCGCCTGCCGCGATTATGCGGTGCATCTGGGCAAGGCGCTGCAATTGACCAATATCCTCCGCGATGTCCGCGTGGACGCCGCGCGCGGCAGGATTTATCTCCCGGAAAGCGAACGCCAACGGTTTGGTGTGACTGCCGACGAGATTTTTCGATCCGAATATTCGGTGCGATTTTACAACCTGGCGGCGGGTGTGGCCCAGCGCGCCCGGCATTTTTTCAAGCTGGCGCGGGAAGCCCTGCCCAGCGAGGATCGCTCCTCCATGATGGCTGCCGAACTCATGGCTGCGGTGTATTGGAAATTGCTGCGGAAGATCGAGCAGCGCCAGTACCGGGTGCTGGAACCCAAACTGACCCGCGTCTGCAAGGCGCAAAAAATCGCCCTGATTTTAGGCGCGTGGCTGCGGCTCAAGGCCGGCCTCGGAGGCGCGCGTTATGGCGGCTGAGGACGCCAGGGCGAAGAGCGGCAGAGCCCGCCTGATCGTCAATGCGGATGATTTCGGACGCTCGCACAGTCGCAACCAGGCCATCATTCAGGCCCATCGACAAGGCATTCTCACCTCGGCCAGTTTGATGGTGGGCGGCGAGGCGTTTGACGAAGCCGTGGCGCTGGCTCGGGCCAATCCCCGCCTGGGCATTGGGTTGCACGTAACCCTGGTTTGTGGAAATGCGGTTTTGCCGCACGAACGCATTCCGGACCTCGCGGATGCGCACGGCCGCTTCAGCGATAATGCGGTGCGCGCGGGCTTTGAATTCTTTTTCCGAAGCGCGCTCCAATCCCAGTTGCAATCCGAGATTGCGGCTCAATTCGAGCGATTTTCGCAAACCGGTTTGCCTCTCGACCATGTGAATGGCCATCTGAACATCCACCTGCATCCGGCCGTTTTCAAACTCCTCATGTCGCATGCGGGGGCGTCCGGATTTCGCGCGTTTCGCCTCACCCGGGACTGGTTTTGGATGAATGCGCGGATGACATCCGGCCAATGGCTTTACCGGACGAGTCACGCCCTGATTTTCACGTTGTTATCGCGACGCGCCCGCCCGGTGCTCCACCGCGCGGGGGTTCGCCATACGCAGGCGGTGTTCGGCCTGCTCCAGAACGCCCGCGTGACGGAGAAGTATCTGCTGGACCTGCTGCCGCGTTTGCCGGCGGGGGATTTCGAGCTTTACTCCCATCCATGCGTGGATGAGGCTCCGGAAGAGCTTGCGGCATTGATCAGCCCCAAGGTGATGGATCAAATGCGAACCCTGGGTATCCAGGGCATTCGCTACCAGGATTTGAGTTATGTATAAAATTGTGATTGTTCTGCTGGTCGCCCTGATGTTGGAAGCCGTTGGGGTGGTGTTCCTGAAAAAGGGCATCGTCGAAATCGGCGATCTGCGCGAGGTCTCCGTGCCCGAGATGTTTCGCCTGGTCAAAAGCGGCGTGACGAATCCCTCCATTCTCACCGGCATTCTCTTCGAGGCGCTGTTCTTCTGCGGGCTTCTGTATTTGATGTCCCAGGCGGATGTGAGTTTCGTCTGGCCCATGACCTCGCTGGGCTTTGTCATCACACCCATCGCGGCGCATTTCATCCTGCGCGAGCAGGTGACCGGCGCGCGCTGGATGGGGATTATCCTCATCGTGGCCGGCGCGGGCGTCATCTCCTGGAGCGAGCAGGCCAAACCCAAACCCCCAGTCCAAGTCCCCGCCACCGCCTCACAAACGACCGCCGCCACCACACCACAGAAACCGGTGGTTTGAATGCGTTCCAGGCCTGGACACTGGACAAGAGGGGCACCGAATAAGGCCCATTGACAGAATCGCAGCGTCTTAGTTAGGGTCCACTCACTCTATGAAACACGCATTCTTTATGCGTCTCGGTTTGATTGCCGCCTCCGTGATGTTGGTGATGCCGTCTCCGGGCGCCTCAGCAGCCGACTCCGCCCCGACTCCATCCCTCGAAGAAACCCTGGCCCAACTCAAAGTCCCACCCGACTGGATCGCCACCACTCCCATCACATGGGACACCGCCAGGCCTTGGGCGGATGCCCGGCTGGAGGTGCGCCGTTTGCTCGGGCTGGACGACGCGTCAGTGCGCCAGGGAGTCAAGCTGACATGGCTTTACGCACAGAAGAACGACATCGGAAACGGTCACGAGTTTCCAATGTACCTCTTCATGAGCGGCAACTATGCCTGGGCCGCGCTGGAGTTTCCGAAACACATTGAGAAAGCTGCCGGCACCGGTCCGACGCACATTTTTCTCTGTTACGCCTCGTGCCTCGCGCATTTCGGCGAATACACCAAAGCCCTCCACGTTCTGGACCAGGCGATGAACGACCTGCCACCCAATCCATGGCGCATCACCAGCCTTGCCGGCATTCAAGAACAATATGGGGATCTTTACGCGAAGAAGGGGGACCCCGCCAAAGCCAGGGAACACTACGCCGAAGCCATCCGCCTCTATCCGACCTCCGATCAGCCTTATGGGCGTCACCTGCTGCCTCGTTACGCGGCCAAGGTGCAGACCAAGCTGGATCTGGTGGTGATGCAATCGCTGGCCGTCACCAAGCTGCGCGACGGCGACTACACCGGCAGAGCCTTGGCCTATTCGGACAAACAAGACATGGAAGTCACCCTCACGATCAGCACGGGCAAAATCAAGGATGTGAATCTGAAGCACGCGGAAAAAATCGATCTCAATGCCACTAAAATCATCCCGCAGCGCATCATCGAGAAACAAAGCGTGCAGGTGGACGGCATCACCGGGGCCACCATTACTTCGCAGGCGATTGTGGACGGCACATTCCAAGCCTTGAAACAAGCCGGGCTTAAGTGAAGGCCAGCCGCCCACCGTTCCGCACGTTGAATCTTTTTCGTGCCGCGAGCCGGGTGAAACAATTCGCCGGATGGCGCAAGTCTCTCGACACAATCCTCCGAAAGATCGGTCCCTCATGGCAGTTCGCGCCTTTGCGCCGTTTGATCCAGGCCTCCTGCCTCCTGTTATACCTTTACCTTTTCTTCTTCGTTTCCTGGCCTTACGCCGCGCGGTTCTCGAGTCAGGTGCTGCCGGACAAGGAGTGGCTGCCGGTGGAGACCTTCCTTTGGCTTGACCCGCTGGTCGGCCTCTCGACTGCCATCGCCGCGCGATGGTGGAACGCTGCCTTTCTCGGCACAGCAGCCGTGCTGGCGATCGGGCTGATGTTTTCGCGTGCCTTCTGCGGCTATGTCTGTCCGCTGGGAACGAGCATTGACTTGTTCGACTTCCTGGTCGGAAAACGCATCAGCAAGCGCAAAGATCCACCCGTTGGGTGGTGGGTCCACTTGCGCTTCCACCTCCTCGCCGCTGTGCTGGTGTCAGCGTGCGGCGGAGTACTCCTTTCCAGCTTCGTCGCCGCCATCCCGGTGCTGACGCGTGGGCTGCTCTTTGGCGCCGGGAATGTGCAACTTGGCCTGGCCAAAAACTGGGGCATGGTTCCTCCAATGACGCCCTCGGTGTGGGTGTCGCTCGTGTGCTTTGCCGTGGTATTTCTTCTGGGCCTGTTCGGCCCGCGGTTTTGGTGTCGATACGTCTGTCCGAGCGGCGCGCTGCTTTCACTGCCGGGCTTTCTAAGCAGATTCAAACGGCAGGTCAATGACCGTTGCACCCGGTGTGGCAAGTGCGTTAAGGCATGCCCGTTTGACGCCATCGAGCCGGACCTCCGCACACGCGCTCTGAACTGTGCGTTCTGCCAGACTTGCGGGGGTGTTTGTCCAACAGGGGCCATTGATTTCGTTGCAGCCCCGAGCAGCACCCCAGGTGAGAAATCCAACGTAACGCCAGGCCAACCGCTGACCCGCCGGGCGATGCTGGGTTCCGTCGCGGGCGGCACGGCCGCAGCACTCCTGACACGATTTGCCGCGCCCGCCAGCGCCCACCCCATACGCCCGCCAGGCAGTGTGGCGGAGGAGCGTTTTCTCGACCTGTGTATTCGCTGCGAGCAGTGCATCAAGGTTTGCCCGGGTCCGGTGTTGCAAACGGCCGGATTGGAACACGGTTTCGAGGCGCTCTGGACTCCCGTCGCGATTTTCCCGCATTCCGGCTGCCACCAGGATTGCAACTTCTGCACTCAAGTCTGCCCGACCGGCGCGATTCAACCGCTTTCATTGGCCGACAAGCGCCATTTTCAAATGGGCCTGGCCGTCGTGGACACCACCATCTGCCTGCCGCATCGCGGCGAGCGCGAATGCCAGCTTTGTTTCGATGAATGCAACGCCGCCGGCTATCGCGCCATCGAGATGCGCCCGGTTCAATTGGCCACCGGACCGGTTCCTGAAGGCATATTTTCACCCGAGCAAATCGAACAGATGGGCCGCATCCTCGCTCCCTTCTTGAAAGAGGATGCCTGCGTGGGCTGCGGTCTTTGTGAATACCGCTGCCATGGCGCCTGCGTCAGCCAGCAGAAACTGCTCAAGCGGAGCGCGGTGATGGTGAAAAACGGGCCGGTCCGGTAATCCTTTCATCGGATTTCGGGTGTGCGCCAGTGAAATTGGTAGCCTCGTGGGTGAAAGTCCCGCCGGTCGAATTAGACGGTTCACGACCGAAATGCAGCGTCCGGGACGAGGCCGTGAGGCCGAACCACAAGCGGGACGCTGAAAGAACTGTCGGGTCGTAACGAAAGTAAACCTCATCAAATGAGCTCCGAAACCGAAATAACCGGTAAGCCGAGCCGCTACCCGAACGGCGAAGGCAGAAACGCGGCGTCATCAAATCGTCAAATGGGCGCTGTTGATTCCGGCGGAGTCAGCGAGGGCGACACGACAGGAAGGGAAACCAAGGTAAGCTGGGAGATCTCTGGAGGCGGGGCGATAAAGCCTCAACCGCCGGTGCAAGGAGGAACACCCTCCGAGGCCGCACGGGCAGCCAGAGAAGTCGGAGTCTTCCATAGTAGCGAAGAAGCTGGGGCGACCAAAACCCCGGCGGAGCCAAGGGAAGGCACTTGGATCGAAGCGAATCAAAACAGCGAGGGACAGGGAGATGGCCTTGAGGGAGTGGAAACACTTTTTCAACGGATAACAACCCCGATAAAAGTTCAAAAGCTGCAGCGAGCGCTATATTGCAAAGCCAAGGCTGAGCCGAAGTATCGGTTTTACAGCCTCTACGGAGAACTGCTGCGGAAGGACGTGCTGGAAACGGCAATGGCCTCCGTGGCGCACAACAATGGCGCGGCTGGGATCGACGGGCAGACATGCGACGTCTATCTTGCCAGCGACGAAGCCTGGGACCAATGGCGGAACCAACTGCTGGAGGAGTTACGCACGAAGAAGTATCGGCCAAGCCCGGTGAAGCGTGTGTATATACCAAAAGGAGACGGGAAGCTGCGACCCCTGGGCATCCCGACAGTGAAAGACCGGGTGGTGCAGACAGCGGTGGTGATTGTATTGCTGCCGATTCTGGAAGCCGATAGTCATCCGAACAGTTACGCCTATCATCCCAAACGCAATGCCCACCAAGCAATGGAGGCGATCAAGAAGGCTACGCTGACAGGACGCGTCGAAGTTATAGACGCGGACTTAAGCGGGTATTTTGACAGCATTCCCCACAGGCGTTTGTTGCGCATAGTGGCCAAGCGGGTCAGCGATGGAACAATTCTCAAGCTGATCGCAGGATGGCTGCGCGCGCCCGTGAATGAACCGCAAAGCGACACAGGGAAAGGCGGGACAAAGGGGGGGCAAGGTCAGAATCGACGGGGGACTCCGCAAGGCGGGGTTGTATCGCCGATTTTAGCCAATGCATACCTCAACCAGTTGGATTGGGAAGTCAACGAACGCTGCGAACTCAAACCCGTGATGGTGAGATACGCGGATGATTTCGTGATACTCGGACAGCCGGGGCAGGGACGGGAACTGATGGAACGACTGGAACGATGGCTGAAGCAACGCGAGTTAGTGCTCAACGAGAAGAAGACCCGCTTGGTGGACCTCCGCCAGGATGGCATCAAATTCTTGGGATTCGCGCTAACAATGCGACAGGGGAAGGGGAAATGGAAATATCCGCATGTGGAACCCCATCCCAAGAGCCAGAAGAAGTTTCGAGACGGGATTCGGGAGAAACTCAACCGAAGCACGCTATGGCGTGATATCGGAGAGGTGATTCCCGAGCTCAACAAGAAACTCAAAGGTTGGAAGGGTTACTTTCACTACGGGAACAGCACCAAGGTGATGGGCCAGATGAACGAATACGTCAGCAGCAAGTTACAACGATGGTTGTGGCGCAAACACGGATGTAGTCGGGCGCAATGGTCCACATACCCCAAGGAGGATCTCTATGAGCGTTATGGTTTATACCAAATGCCGGAATATGCGGCATGGAAACGATGACGTCGAAGCGATGCAACGTATGATCCCCGGAGAGCCGGATGCGGGAAAACCGCCTGTCCGGTTCGATGAGGGGCGAAATGCGACGGTCATTGGCCACGGCCATTCAATCCGTCCATTTCGCCTACTCTACTAAATCAATTCTGTGGTCTCGCCGTGGCGGCCTTTCGCCCGTTCAAAAGAAACACTTTCGCTCCCGTTCCCATGAGCACCCCGACGTTGACACGCAAATCTCCTACGCTAGATTCAATGCGATAGGGCGCAAAACCGTTTATGAGCGACAGTCATAGTTTGTATAATTCCACCGTGATGGACCATTTCATGAACCCCAAGAATGTGGGGGACATGGAAGATGCCGATGGCGTGGGTGAAGTGGGCGCGGCCGCCTGCGGGGATATCATGAAGATTTCCCTGAAAATCAAGGACGGCCGCATCGAGCAGGCCCGTTTCAAGGCCTTCGGATGTGGTTCCGCAATCGCCAGTTCCAGCATGGCCACCGAATTGATCAAGGGCCGCACCATCGAGGAAGCCCTGCAATTCAAGAACCAGGAAGTCGTCGATGCCCTGGGCGGTTTGCCCCCGGTCAAGATTCATTGCTCCGTGCTCGCGGAAGAGGCCATCAAGGCCGCGCTTGAGGACTATCTGAAGCGTCATCCCGAGAAAGCGCCCCAGGCTGGCAAGGCCTGATCCGCAGGATCGCTGCATTCAGAGGCCGGTTGTTTTTCGAGGGGTTTCGCTCCAATTATTTTTATGCCCGTGCGTTCTGCTTATTTGGATTATCAGGCTGGGACCCCGGTTTTACCGGAGGTTTTCGAGGCCATGCGCCCGTTTTTCATGGCCGATTTCGGCAATCCCTCTTCGCTGCACCAGCGCGGTCTGATGGCGCGCGAAGCGCTTGCAAAGGCGCGGCAGCAGGTTGCCACCGCCATCCATGCGGAAATGCCGGACGACATCATCTTCACATCGTGCGGAACCGAGTCCGCGAACCTTGCCATCAAGGGCGTGGCCTATGCCAATCAGCGCCGTGGCAACCACATCGTCGTCACCCAGATCGAGCATCCTTCCGTCCTCAACTCCGTCGAGTTTCTCGAAAAACAGGGCTTCACCTGCACGCGGATTCCCGTGGATTCCCAGGGTTTTGTCGATCCTGAAGCCGTGCGCGCCGCCCTCACGGACAAAACCATTTTAATCTGCGTGCACCATGCCAATCACGACATTGGCACCGTGGAACCGATTGCCGAGATCGGGAGGATCGCCGCTGAAAAAGGGATTCCTCTCTTTGTCGATGCCGTGGCCAGTGGTGGATGGCTGCCCATCGATGTCCAGGCCATGGGCGCGAACCTGCTCTCGCTCTCGCCCCACCGTTTCTACGGCCCCAAGGGCGTCGGAATTTTGTATCGCAGCCGCCGCGCCCGCCTGCTCGGAATCCAGCACGGTGGCGTCCAGGAGAACGGACGGCGTGCGGGAACCGAAAACGTTGCGGCCATTGTCGGCGCGGGATTGGCCTGCGAGATCGCGGCCCGGGAATTGCCAGCGCGAGCGGCGCATGTCGCGCGCCTGCAAAAGAAGCTTTGGGAAGGCCTTCGCCAGAACGTCCCATACCTGCGCCTGAGCGGTCCCGATCCGGGACCCGGCCGCCTCCCGACCAACCTGAACATCAGCACCGAATTCATTGAGGGGGAAGGCCAGTTGCTCCGATGCGACTTCAACGGCATCTCCGTCGCCAGCGGATCGAGCTGCGTGAGCAAATCCCTGAAAATATCCCACGTCCTCGCAGCCATTGGCCTGGACCACGCCCTGGCCCAGGGCAATCTGATTTTATCCCTCGGCAAGGACAACACCGACGAGGAAATCGATTACATGATCGAGACCTTTCCCAAAATCGTCTCCGTCCTCCGCGAAATGTCGCCCATGTGGGACGCCTTCCAAAAAGGAGCCATCCAGTCCGTCCTCGCTCCCCGGCCAACCCCGGTTTGAGCTGGAGCGGCCAGAGATCGCAACCCCTTTTCCATGTATCGCAGACCTCCGCGTCTGCGGGTTCATCGGGCGTCCCCGCCCGATATTGCCAATCACCGCATCCCGCCAGTCCGGCTAGGACCCTACCAATTCACCGTCATGGTTTGCTTGGCACCGAAGCGGTTGTTGTAGAAAAGCTGTTTGTGAGTCACGCCATACTCGTGGACCATTTTTGTGATCTTCACGTCGAAACAGCAGTATTCCGCAATTTCAGCCAGTTTCCCCTGCCGGTACCATTGGATGGCCTGCAAACCCTCTGCCGTTTTATTCACGCCAAAAGTGGCGGAGGCAATGTCGTCGAGGGCCACCCGATGATTCAGGATTTTGTGAATCTCCACCAGCATGTCCAGGGTCGGCAATTGGGTCAGGTCATAGACCGTGTAACCGTGCAGCACCTCGTAATCGAACCGCAGATTGTTGAAACCCACCACCAGATCGGCCCGCTGCAGTTCCGTGATCAGATCGTTGATGTGTTTTTCATCGTAGATCTTGTAGGCGTTGCGGGCCGTGCTGAAGGTCACGCCCACGCTCATTTTCAGATCGCGGATTTTGTCCCAGCCGCCCACTTCCTGGGCCGACTTTTGCGTTTCAAGATCGAAATAAACGATGTTCTTCATCGGCTCGCGACAATGTGGGTGGATTTGCCAAAAATACCTTCCGCGGCTTCCAGCACGGCTTCGCCCAGCGTCGGATGCGCAAACACCGTTTCCGTGACCTGCGCAACCGTCAGTCCGCACCGCACGCCCAGCGCCACGGTCGCGATCAATTCGGAGGCATGCGCGCCAATGATGTGCCCGCCGATCAGCCGTCCATTTTCCTCGTTGGCGATAAGCTTCACAAAACCGTCCGTCGCGCCCGCCGCCATGGCCTTGCCCGCCGCCATGAACGGGAATTTTCCCACGCGAACGCGCACGCCGCGTTTCGTTGCCTCCGCCTCGGTCAGTCCCACCGCGGCGATTTCCGGATGCGTGAAGACGCAGGCCGGGATGGAATCGTAGTCCATGGCGCGCGTCGGCGCGGGCGTTCCGGCCAATGTGGCCGCCAGGCATTCCACGACCAGTTTGCCTTGGGCGCTCGCCACATGCGCCAGCGCCATCTTCCCGGTCACGTCGCCGATGGCGAAAATGCCCGGCACGTTGGTCCGCATGAAACCGTCCACATCGATGCCGCGGGTGGTATGCGTCACCCCGGCATTTTCCAGACCCAGACCCGCAACGTTCGCCGCGCGTCCGACCGAAACGAGCATCTTCGTGCCCGTCAACACCTGGCCATCGCTCAGGGTTGCCTGGACGCCCCCCGTTGTCTCGATTGCTTGAACCCGCGTGTTCAACCGCAATTGAATGCCCGCTTTCTTAAACGACCGCTCCAGGGTCTGACCCAGTTCGGTGTCCATCCCCGGGAGCAGATTCGGCATCGCCTCGATCACCGTGACCTTCGAGCCCAGCGCGGCAAAGAGGGAGGCAAATTCACAGCCGATGTAGCCTCCGCCCAGGATCAACAGTTCCGCGGGCGTTTCCGTCAGCATGAGAATATCGTTACTATTGAGAACGGTCTGGTGATCCACGGTCAGCCCCGGCAATTCAGCCGGATGCGATCCCGTCGCCAGAAGTATGCCGCGAGGCTGGTCAATCACGCGCAACACCTGGTCGGCGTTGTCGCGAATTTCAATCATTTTGGCCGATGTGAGAACACCGCGCCCCGCGATGAGTTCCACACCGTTCTTTTGCAGCAGAAAACGAACGCCCTGCGCAAGCTGGCGCACGATTTTGTCCCTGCGCGCGGCAATGGGCGCGAGTGCCGCCGTTGCGGTGGGGATTTCGATGCCCATTTGGGTCGCCGCACGCGCCTGACGCAGAAGATCCGCGCTGGCGATCATGGCCTTGGTGGGAATGCAACCCGCATGCAGACACACGCCGCCCGGTTCGCGGAATTCGACCACCGCCGTTTTCAATCCCTTTTGCGCGGCGTGAATGGCTGCAACATATCCTCCCGGCCCCGCGCCAATCACCACTAAATCATATTGTTCGCTGCTCACACGGTGACTGTATCGCCCCGCCCGTCCATTGCAATTCGGAACGCGACCGCCGCTCTCTCCACGCGAACCGCGTTTCCGCCTGACGCACGTACAAAAAGAACGGCCGACAGGAGGTCGGCCGTTCGCGGCTTGATCAACCGGTATCGTTAAGGAGCGACGACCCGGTAAAACTTGCCCGCGTTCGGGCCTGATTGCAGATCCGTCACCGTGAATTGACCCACCGGGACGATGCCCGATTCAACTTCCGACCAATCCACAAAGTTGGTGGTGGATTGCACGGTGTAGTTGGCGTCAGGGCACCCGCTCAAGATCAGCGATGCCTGCTTGTCGGTGTTCAACCCAATGGATTCGATCCATACGGCAGGGGGCGTGGTGATGTTCGGCTTCACGGCCAGCAGATCCGCCGGTGTTTCAGGTTCCGGTCCCGCCATTGGAATGTCCAACAGTGTGGTTGTGGTCGTTGTCAGGGTCAGGCTCCAGCCGGCCATCGATCCTGCATCGCCGCTGGAATCATCCATCACATACAGGGACCATGTGCCGTTGGGATTCGTCCGGTTGAACACGGACAACTTGGTGTCGTAAGGAGCCGAAGGGGCGGGTGAGGCGAAATTATAGATCGTTCCATAATTGGTCGGCTTATAAACGCCGGTTTTCAATCCGCTATAATTGGGCATTTTGACATTGGCATCGTCATCCAGGGTGATTGCAATATTGTTAATCTTATACCCACCGCCCGCATGACGCATAAGCATGACTTTTTGTCCCGCAGGTCCCACGAGCATCGCATTGATGTCGTGAGGCCAGGTGTGGCTCACACCATTCAGGGTCACTGTGACCTTGGAAAGGACGCCCGCGAGGCCTGAGGCATTGATCGTGGTGACATACGGATTGGCCAGACCGATTGTGGGAATGGTCCTCGCAACAGTGCTCGTCAAAGTGACCGAGCCGCTGGGTGTGTTGGATTTGACCGTTAAAGTCGCGCTTGAAGACATCCCGCTCATGGTGGCGGAGATGATGGCATTGCCTGCAGTCAGGCCTGTCGCCAGACCGGTGCCGGACACGGATGCAATCGTGCCCGCCGACGTCATCCACGAGGCTCTGCTGGTCAGGTTGCTCGAGGCGCCATCCGAATAGGTGCCAGTGGCCGTGAATTGCGCGGTCTGACCAACCAACAAGGAGGTGGTGTTGGGTGCGACCGCAATGGAAACCAGGCTGGCCACTGGAGTCGCTGTCACAGTCAAAGTGCCGTTGACCAGGGTGATGGTGTAGTCGGCGTCCTGTGCCCCGCTGGCGATAATGGGATAGGTGCCGACCGGGCTGCTGGTGGTGGCCGTGGTCGTCAGTGACACGGGCGTCGTCAGGGAGGATGCGCTCTCGCCATTCACAAATCCGGCATAAGAGGCGGTCAACGCGGGATTGGCCGTATTGACGAGCCGGGATTGGCAGTTGGCGGTGATGGTCAGGGCTGCCGGTGTGACGTTCAAGCTGCTGTTGGCAAACGAAATCGTGTAGTTCGGACTCGCGGCACCCGTCGCAATGATGTTGTAAGAGCCAACATGGCTGGCCGCAGTCGCCGTTGTCGTCAGGCTGACCGGTGTGGTCAGGCTGGCCGCAGTGTCGCCATTGACGAAACCCGAGTAGGTCGCCGTAAGAACAGGCAGGGCCGCCCCGTAGGTCTTGCTCTTGGCATCCGCCGCAATCGTCAGCGCCGCCGGGGTCACGTTCAATGAGCCATTTACAAAGGCGATGGTGTAATTCGGGCTGGTCGCGCCGCTCGCGGTGATCGTATAGGTGCCGATCGGGCTTGCGGCTGTCGCGGTGGTGGAAAGGCTGACCGGTGTGGTCAGGCTGGCGGCGGTGTCGCCATTGACGAATCCCGAGTAGGTCGCCGTGAAAGCCGGATTAGCCGCGCCGTAGGTCTTGCTCTTGGCATCCGCCGCAATCGTCAGCGCCGCCGGTGTCACGTTCAATGAGCCATTTACAAAGGCGATGGTGTAGTTCGGGCTGGTCGCGCCGCTGGCGGTGATTGCGTAAGTGCCGATCGGGCTTGCGGCTGTCGCGGTGGTGGAAAGGCTGACCGGTGTGGTCAGGCTGGCCGCAGTGTCGCCATTGACGAATCCGGAGTAGGTCGCTGTAAGAACAGGCAGAGCCGCACCGAAGCATTTGCTCTTGGCGTCCGCAGCGATTGTCAAAGCAGCCCGGGTTACGTTCAATGAAGCATTAACAAAGGTGATGGTGTAGTTCGGGCTGGTTGCGCCGCTCGCGGTGATCGTATAGGTGCCGATCGGGCTTGCGGCTGTCGCGGTGGTGGAGAGGCTGACCGGTGTGGTCAGGCTGGCCGCTGTGTTGCCATTGACAAATCCCGAATACACCGCCGTGAGGGCGGGCACGGCCGCGCCGTATGCCTTGGAGCCGGAGTTTGCGGTTATCGTCAACGGAGCCTTGGATACGTTCAGCAATACCGTGGTGGTGACCGACGTGTATTTCGTGGGGTCCGTTGGCGTGAAGACCGCAGTCAAGGTCTGGCCATTGCCTGCGGGCAGAACGCTATTCAGCGCCGGGTTGTAAGTGAAAGTGCCTGGAGCATTGGCTGTTGCGTTGAGCTGTGCCGCGCTTAGCGCGGTGCCATAGACGATGGCCGCCGGTTGGGTCCATGTGATGCTGGGAGCCACCGGTTGCGTGACCACAGGAGCCGACTGGTAATTGACCTCGTTGGAAAAAGGGCTCTCATCCCCGGCGCTTCCGCAGGAAGTGGCCGCAAAGTAATAAGTCACCCCGTCCAGCAGGTTGTTGATCGTGGCGTTTGTGGTGGCCACGCCGCTGACCCAGACATGGTTCGTGTACTGGGCGCAAGCCGGTCCGTAATAAATATTATACCCGGTCACTTTTGAATCCGTGCTCGGGTCCCAGGCCAGCGTGATGCTTTTGGCGGCGTGGGCGGAACCGGCGACCGTCAAAAACAAAAAAGAAACTAATAAGACCCTGAGTCTTAAAAACGATTTAAATAAAGCTAATACTTTCATTTTTCCAAAACACTCCAGGAATCTTAGTAAACCTGGACGTCGATCACTAAGCGAATGGCGTGCCACCCTTAAAAGCCCCGATAATGCGCTTCATTATGACGATAAAGTGTCCTGCTTCCATGTGACCGATTCACTAATGGGACAGGGCCGGATAACGCGTTTCCATCAAATGCCCGGACGGGCAGCCGTGAACACATAACCCCGCCTCATAAGGCGGGATTTTCAGAACCTGTTGCATCGCATGGGTTGTTTGGTGTTGAGCCGTTCGGATGTCATAACAACAAGGGAAACATTATCAGGCGCGGCACACATCGATTGGGGCAAAAACAAGGATTTGATGGCGAAAATCCCCCTTAAAACAGAGTGTCCCAAATTGGTGTGCGGGTGAAAGAAAATGGGATGGTTTATTTGACGAAAAAGCGTGGAGTTCACACAGGGGTTTGGCGGGCAAAGTGCAGGGTGTTTCCGGCCCCTTCCCCGGTGTTCGCAGACGGGCGCTCCTCCAGAATAAAACGCTCGAGAATAAGCGGGCTTAACAATCACCATTTGATTGCTCCTCCATGCGTTTGGGTGTTCGAAACCTGATTGGAGCACAGTTCAACTCGACATACAAGTCTTTTTGTGTAACAATATTGCCTGTGGAGACAATGAAACAATTGGACGAATTGCTGGTCTGTCGGCTGGATGACCGCCAGAAAAAGGCCGAGTCCTGCACGGTGGTCATTCTTGGCGCCAGCGGTGATCTGACCGCCCGCAAGCTGGTGCCCGCCCTCTATCATTTGCATGCGGCCGGCCAGTTGCCCGAACCGGTCAGCATCATTGGTTTTGCGCGGAGGCCGAAAACCAGCGATGTCTGGCGCGAGGAACTTCGACAATCGCTTGCGGAGCATTCGAAGGACAAACCCGTTGACGCCGCCGATTGGGCCGCTTTTGCGGAGCATTTGACCTATTTTCAGGGGGATTTGGACGATTCCGCCGCGTATGAGAAATTGGCGCTGCAGATTGCGCGGCAGGAAACCGAGGCGCAGCGCCAGCACCGGCTTTTTTACCTCGCGGTTTCACCGACCCAGTTTGAGGAAACCATCGGCCATTTGAACAGGCCGGGCCTGCTCCAAAAGGAGGAGCCTGCAGGTTCCTGGTCGCGGGTCGTGGTGGAAAAACCGTTTGGCCAGGATCTGGAATCGGCGCGCCGTTTGAATGACACCCTCGCAAACCACGCGCATGAGGCGCAGGTCTATCGCATCGACCATTACCTGGGCAAGGAAACGGTCCAAAACATCCTCATGTTCCGCTTTTCGAATTCGATTTTTGAACCCCTGTGGAACCGCCAGGCGATTGACCATGTTCAACTCACTTTGAGCGAGAAACTCGGCGTCGGCGGGCGCGGTCCGTATTACGAGGAGGCCGGCGCACTGCGCGACATGGTGCAAAACCATTTGCTCCAGGTCCTCGCCATGGTCGCCATGGAACCTCCGGTTTCATTGGGCGCGGAAAGCATTCGCGACGAGAAGATGAAACTCTTGAAATCCATCCGCGTGCCCGATCCCAGCCAGGTCGCACAATGCGTCGCCCGTGGGCAATACACCGCAGGCACCATCGATGGCCAGGCGCGGCCCGCCTATCGCCAGGAGGACCGTGTGAATCCCGCGTCGAACGTGGAAACTTTCGTGGCCCTGCGCCTGTGGATCGATAACTGGCGCTGGGCGGGCGTGCCCTTCTATGTGCGCACAGGCAAGAATCTTCCTCTGAGCGCCAGCGAGGTTCGGGTGCAGTTCCGCCAGACGCCGCATGTGCTCTTCGCCGCGCAATGCGGGCCGAAACTCGACGCGAATTCCCTGACGCTGCGCCTGCAGCCCAATGAAGGAATCTCCATCCGGTTCAACGGAAAAATTCCCGGCGCGAGCATGCAACTGCGCCCCGTGCGCATGAATTTCAGCTATGACGCCGAATTCGGCGCTTACACACCGGAGGCCTATGAACGGCTGCTGCTCGACGCAATGGCCGGGGACTCGACCCTCTTCCTGCGCCGCGATATTGTGGAAACCGCCTGGGGCATTGTGGACCCGATCCGCGCCGCCTGGGCCGGAAAACCATTGACCGACCGCGAGTTTTACGCCGCAGGCACCTGGGGCCCGCCTGTGGCCGACGATCTCCCCGCCCAAAGCGGCCACGCCTGGCGCAATCCCACGCCGTAACCTTATTTCATCCCAATGCAATAAAGGTGCTTGTCGCCGCGCAGGAAAATGCGGCCCTGGCTCAGGGCAGGGGAGGCGAAAAACGTTTCCGGCAGTGTGTTGCGCGCCACCACATTGAATTCCCGTCCGGGTTTCACCACGGTCATTTCACCGTTGTCGTTCAGGAAATAGACCAGCCCGTTGGCGGACACCAGCGAGGAATGCTCCTCCTGACCGAGCGATTCCTGCCATAAAATCGTCCCCGTGGCCGCCTCGAAACAGGTCGCCTGGGCGCGATCCGATACCACCAGGAAATAGTCCTCCGCGGAAATCGGCGAGGGCACATACGACACGCCCTTTGTGGTGCGCCAGGCGATGTGTGTTTTGGTCACGTTGTTCGTCCCATCGGGCTTGATTGCGAGGATGTGGTGGTCGGGATATCCGCCTGTGATCAGCACCAGCCCGGTCTTTTCGTTATAAACAGGCGAGGCCACAAACTGCTCGGTCGGTCCATCCATCACCCAATACCGGCGCCCATCCTGCGGATCGTAGCTCGTCGTGCATTTATCCCCCGTGAGGATCATCTGATTGCGCCCGGCGATCTGCCGGACCAGCGCCGTGCAATAGCTGCGCGTATGGTTTTCGCGTGGCGTCTTCCAGACGGTGTGGCCATCCTCGCGCGATAATCCGGCCAGGTAGGAGTTCCCATCGTGATCGCCATTCACAATCACCAGGTCGTTATACAAAAGCGGCGACGTGCAGAAACCGTGCATGCTCGCGAACGGCCCCGGCCGCACGGACCACTGGAGTTTCCCGTCCATGTCATAAGCGGCCACGAACATTTCACCCTTGTCCAGAAAGGCCGCATACACCTTTTTCCCATCCGTGACCGGCGTGCCCGAGGCAAAGCTGTTTAAGCTGTTCTTCTTCTCCAGCGGGGCGGAAAGCACCGTTTGTTTCCAGAGCGTTTGACCGGAATCGCGGTCCAGGCACAGGAGCAGACGTTCCTGTGCGGACTCGTTGGCGGTGACGATAAAAATGCGGTTCTCCCACACCACCGGCGAAGCGTGCCCCTTCCCCGGAAGCTCGACTTTCCAGAGAATATTGCTTTCCGCGCCCCAGTGAATGGGAATGTTCTTCTCCAGACTCGAACCATCGCCGCGCGGTCCCCGCCAGCCCGGCCAGTTCTCAGCCCCGGCATTCGGGACGCAAAGAGCGGCTCCTGTGGCCAGCAGGCAAAAAGAAAACCACCGTCGCAGTGTTGAATACATGATGCCTCCAGTGTGACCCATTTTAAAACCCGTCGGCAAGTTTGAACTCGTCCTCCACCGCGCCCGTCTCCACACCGGCTTAACGTGTCCCCATTTATGACTCGTGAACGTTTCATGCCGACGGCCAGGTTTCCAGCGTAGCGCGCCAGGTTTGGAGTCCCGGCTTCAGCCGCATCTCAGCCTCCCCGCCGTAGCGCAGCTTGCCTAAGCTGCCGTTTCGCAGATTTCCAATCTGCAAACCGTCTCAAACTCACAATCCCGCCGGGAATCGCAGACCCTTTCCAATGTCCCGTTGCCTCCTTGGTTTGGAGTCCCGGCTTCAGCCGGTGGAGCTTCCGCATTGTCGACGGCATTAAAATGATTCATTCCCTTCCTTCATCCGCCTCACCTCATCGCATCGCATCCCGGAGCCACTGTAAATCGCGCATCTCTCGAAATTCAAAGTCCCCTTTCCCAACTTATCGGCGCGGATTAGTGTGGATCAGCGGTTTCATTCCATTATCCATTCTTCCATCAACTAACCCCACGCGTCGGCACTTTCCAAATCACCCAATTAAACCCGCAACGTGCGTAACTCCTCCTTCTCCTGGGGGAGAAGGTCGGGATGAGGGCGTGCGTTGATGCCGGTAAATTGTCAATTGTCAAGTATCCATTATCCACTCATCCCTCAATTATCCATTTTCCATTCTTCCCCCATTCCCCATTTTCCTCACTCCATCTAATTTTCGGACTGACTTGGACTCCTGTTGGCCTATAGTGCATTCATTGGGATTGGATAAAGCTTGGCAAAGGGTAAATGACAGAAAGTCCACAACGCAACCAGAGCGGCATCGACGCGAAAAGCCTTCCGGGCCGTCCGGATGGTTCAGCCCCGATTTCCGTGTGCATCATCTCCGGCGAGGAGGAGCGGCGCATCGGGCGCGCGCTGGCCAGCGTGGCGGGATGGGCCCGCGAGATCATCATCGTGCTCAATGCCGACGCCCGCGATGGCACCGAGAAAATCGCCCTCCAGTATGGTGCGAAAGTCTTCCGCGAGCCCTGGCAGGGTTTTCAAAAGCAAAAGAACTCCTCCCTTGAAAAGGCCACTCAGGATTGGGTCTTTGGGCTGGATGCGGACGAAGAAGTCTCAGAAGCCCTGCGTGACGAGATTCTCGCAACCATTGACTCGTCCGCCGCGAATCCCGAATCCAAGGCTCCCACCGCTTTCAGCGTCCCGCGCTGCAGCTTCTATTGTGGACGCTGGATTCGCCACGGGGACTGGTATCCCGATCGCTGTCTGCGTTTGTGGCGTCGTGGTCAGGGCCGCTGGGTCGGCGCCGATCCGCATCCCCAGGTGCAGATCGATGGCCCCATTGGCAAGTTGCGCGCGGACCTGAATCACTACCCGATGGAGAGCATCAACCAGCAAATCTCCAAAACCGTGGCCTACGCGGATGATTTTGTGAAGCTCAGCGAGAAGACCGGACGCCGGGCTGGCTGGTTGGACCTGACCATTCGACCGATCTGGCGGTTTCTTCGCGCCTACTTCATTCGACTTGGATTCCTGGATGGCTGGCCCGGTCTGAGCATTGCCTGGATGACCGCATTCTACACCTTCTTGCGTTACGTGCGCGTGATGGAGGCTGAGGAAAATCGACGGAAGCGATCATGAATCCAGAGACGTCCAATGCCACATCCGCAAGCGCGCCCGATGTCCTGATTTTCGAGCCGAAGACCGAGGGCCATCACCTTCCGTGGCTGCGCATGATCACCGAGGATTTGCTGGCGGGGGGGATGCGTCTGACGCTGGCCATCGATGATCGCTCGGAAACACGCAAGCGCGTCACGGACCAGTTGGGCGAAGTGCTCGACCGCGTGACGGTTATGCCTGCGGCCTCGCCGGAAGCCCTGGCGCAGGGGCGTTTCGATCCGCTTCAGGTCGCCCAGTGCCTGGAGAAATCCGGCGCGTCGCGGGTCTTCATGCCCTGCTTCGATGAAATCGCCTCCGCCTTGCTCCGTCGGGCCGCCTTCGGGCTCCGTCCGCCCCGCGTCTTGAAGGGACGCCTGGGATTCATCTATCATCGTCCGCGCGTCTTGATGCCGACTGGCCTTTCGTTGAACCGCATCCTCAAACAACGCGGATTTCTCCGGTTGCTGCGCGGCGGTTGGTTCGATCGCATTTTATTGCTCGACGAATTTCTGGCCGCCGAACAGAGCGCTTCACCCGCTGGGAAAATCTTTTCGTTCCTGCCCACACCGTCCCCGCGAACTTACGGCATTCCCCGGGCGGAAGCGCGGCGCAGACTCGGTCTGTCCGAGGATAAACGGGTGTTCCTGTTCTACGGCGGCGGCTATCGGCGCAAAGGTTTGCATCTGGCGGTGGATGCGCTTGCCAGTCTGCAGGAGAATAGTTCCGCATTTTTGCTCTGCGCGGGCCAGCAACCCAAAGACCCCGAACTGGCCGCAGGAATGAAGCGCCTGGAGGCTGCGGGCCGCGTGATGAGTCTCAATCGCTACGTGACGACGGAGGAGGAGGAACTCTGCTTTTGCGCCTGCGACGTCGTGCTGGTGCCCTATATCAAACATTTTGGCGTCAGCGCCGTGCTCTCTCAGGCCGTGATGGCGGACCGGATGGTGATTGCCTCGGACGAGGAACTCACCGGTCGGCGTGTTCGGGATTATCATCTGGGCCTGCTCTTTCCCTCCGGCAACGCCGCCGCGCTGGCCGAATGCATCGCCTCAGCCTCCCGGATGACCGACGCCGAAACCGCGCCGTTCCTGAGTGCGCTGGATAAATACCGTCCCCAATGCACCCGCGCGGCCTTTGCGCAGTCACTACGAGCTTCGTTTAAAGTGGTGGATTAATTATGCCTCAAGACATCGAATCTCCTCTGCGCATCCTGCATTTGAACTCGATGCTCACCGGCGGCGGCACCGACAACCAATGCGTGCGTCTGGCCCAGGGCCTGATTGAGCTGGGGCAAAAGGTCTGGGTGGCCGGTCCGCCGGGAAGGGAGTATTCCGAATTACTCAAACGATTGGGCGTGCCGCTGGCGGAGACCCCTGTTCACGAAGGCCCGGCAAAGCTCAAATTCATTTTGTCAGCGGCCCGGTTCATCCGGCGCGAAAAAATCCAGATCGTTCACGGCCACCATGGTCGCGACATCTGGCCCACCATCCTGGCCGCGCGGCTTTCCATGCGGCGGCCCAAAGTATTCCTCACGCGGCACCTGGCCAAAAGCCCCAGTTCGTCCTTCAGCCGTAAGTTTTTACTGGGCCAATGCGACGCCTTGATCGCGGTTTCCGAATCGGTGGCCGGAATCCTCAAGTCAGGCGCGTATGAACCGGATGCTCGCGAATTGGAGCGCCGTTCGCGTCCGCCGTTGCGCGGCGATCATTCGAAAATCCATGTCATTTATGGGGGCATGGACGTCGAGCGATTCCGGCCTGCGGACGCGGAGGATCAGCGTCGGGCGTGGGGATTGGAACCGCACCACTACGCGTTTGCGGTGGCGGGGGGCTACGATTTGCCGCGCGGCAAGGGCCAGGTGGAGTTTCTGGTGGCCGCCGCCCGCATCCACGAAAAAATACCCAACGCGCGATTTCTGATCATTGGCCGTGGAAACATGGCGGGAATTCTCCAGGGCACGATCGACGAACTCGGCTTGCGGGGCAAGGCGTTGCTGACTCCGTATTGCCATGACATGCCCAAGGCCATGAACGCCATCAATTGCCTGGTGCATCCGCAGGTGGGCACGGAGGCCTTTGGATTGGTGCTCTGCGAGGCCTTTGCGTGCGGTACACCGGTGATCGCCAGCGCCCTGGACGGCATTCCCGAGGCGTTCGATGTCGGCAAATACGGCCGCCTGGTCAAGCCCGATTCCGTGGATGAACTCGCCGGGGCAATGCTTGAATGGGCGAACCACCCGCTTCTAAACGCGCAGGAATGCCAGGCCTTGCACGAGCGGGTGAAACGCGAATTCTCCTGGCAGGCATCCGCCCAACGCGTGCTCGATCTCTACCGATCGCTCATGGTTCCTTCCGGTCCCCGTGGCCAGACCGTTTGACGGGGCTGGAGTTTGTGCGTTGGTTCCGCCCTGCGTTGGGCGCAGGACACAATTCTTCCGCAATGATGAAATGACCAATAAATCAGTCCGTTTTCATGAGTGTTGCGTTTTCGCATCGTTCCCGCGCGGGAAATGCTATTCCCTCTCCCTCGGCAGAGGGAGAGGGTCAGGGTGAGGGAGATTTTTCTTTTAAGTCAGACGCCTGTGATCCTTTACGGCATGGATTCGTCAAGAACTATATATTCACACGCCTTTAATATCCCTTCTCCTCATTTCAGAAGATATTTGTCATTCGCCATTCTGCGATAGTGCCCATTTTACCTCTTGATCCTCCCGGGCCTTTGGTTGTTTGATGCCCCCATCATGAATCGCAGAAAATTCCTGGCCACACTGGGTGTCGCAAGCGCTGCCGCCGTCACGGCAGAATCCTCACTGAAAGCCGACAGCACCACCAACACAACCAACCAAAGCGGGGGGATTTCCACCACGCGGTTGACGGATGGCACGCCGGCCGTTTATGCGCCAACAGCAACCGGAGCCACCATCGTTTGGACGCTCAACACCCCGGCTCGCGGCGTGGTGGAATATGGTGAAAGCCCCGATCTGGGCCAGGTATATCGTTCGGACCCGTTTGGCTTCGTGCCAAACGGCGAGCGGGTTATCAAGGTGAAACTGCGTGGATTGACACCCGGCGTGCGTTATTGGTGGCGCACGGTCACCGTTCTCCTGAGCGGCGGCGACCCGGAGATCTCGCCCGTTTATTCCTTCCGCACCTTGGATCCTGCTGCGGCGGAAACCAAATTTGCCGTTTGGAACGACACGCACGATCGCGCGGAAACCATTCGCAAGCTCCACAGTTTCACCCGTTCCGAACCGGCCGATTTCCTGATCTGGAATGGCGATGCCAGCAATAACATCGAAAAATCCAGTGTCATTCCGGGACTCTACGTGCATCCCGCCGGTGTGAATTTATCCGAGGGTCCGCCGGTCTTGTTCTCGCGCGGCAACCATGATTGTCGCGGCCTGTATGCCAGCCAGGTGCCCGATTTCATCGATTATCCCGCAGGCCGTCCCTATTACGCCTTCCGCAGCGGTCCTCTGGCGGTCATCGTGTTGGACACCGGTGAGGACAAGCCGGACAAACATCCGACCTTCCGTGGCGTTGCCGCGTTCGAGCCGTTAATCCAGGCGGAGAAGCAATGGCTGGCGCGCGTGATCCAGCGCCCGGAGATCAGGAACGCGCCCTACCGATTGATGTTCTGCCACATTCCCCTGCGTTGGAGCATGGAAAAGGAAGTGGATTATGATAAGGGCGGTTTCGACTGGTTCAGCAAACGGGGCCGCGAGGCATGGAATGAATCCCTGGTGCGATGGGGCGTGCAGGCGGTCATTTCCGGTCACATGCACCAGGCGGCGTGCCTGAAGGGAACCCCTGAATTTCCTTATGACCAGCTTGTCGGCGGCGGTCCGGACCTTGCAGGCGCCACCGTGATCCGGGGCTTCGCGACAAACAAGGAAATGAAAATCACCATACAGGCGCTGGATGGCGCCACGCGCCACGCGGTTTCATACCAACCACGAACCGCTTGAATCGGCGGTCCGGCCAGCGTGCCCGGGATCTGAAAACAAAAAAAACTCCCGATCAGAAAAAACTGGTCGGGAGTGAACTTCGCAGGGAACAATCTACGCCTTCGCGCTTCCCGCTTTGGCAGCGGTGGTGGAAGGCTTCTTCTTCTTGGAAAATTCCTGGAGCGCCTTCACGCCGTAACCGCTTTTCTTCAGCGCGGCAATGCCCAGAACGGCCGCCTTGGCGCCACTCAACGTGGTCATGATCGGTGTGCCCGTGTAAACCGCCGTCGTGCGGATTTTGACTTCGTCCGCCCTCGGCACCTGGCCGGAAGGCGTGTTGATGACGAGCTGGATTTCGCGGTTCTTCAGCAAATCGATGGCATTGGGACGGCCTTCCGCGAGTTTGAAAATCGTTTCCACCTTCAGACCGGCTTTTTGCAGAACAGCCGCCGTGCCGCCGGTCGAAACCAATTGGAAGCCCAGGTCGCTGAACTTTTTCGCCACAGCCACCACTTCCTTTTTGTCATGATCGCTCACGCTGATGAATACCTTGCCGGAGAGGGGCAGGGGACCGCCCGCCGCCATCTGGGACTTGGCATAGGCCACACCCAGGTCCGCGTCCAATCCCATGACTTCGCCCGTGGACCGCATTTCCGGGGAAAGCAGAATATCCTGCCCGTGAAAACGATTGAAGGGGAACACGGACTCCTTGACCGCCCAGTATTTGGGCCATTTTTCCGCCGTGAAACCCAGTTCCACCAGCGTCTTGCCGGTCATGACCCGCGCGGCCAGTTTCGCCAGGGGCACTCCGATCGCCTTGCTGACAAACGGCACCGTCCGCGAGGCGCGGGGGTTCACTTCCAGCACATACACGATGCCGTCCTTGACCGCGTATTGCACATTCATCAGGCCGGTCACCTTCAGTTCGCGGGCCATCGCATGCGTATATTCCCGGATCACCTCGATGATTTTCGGCGCCAGCGTGTGCGGCGGCAGCACCATGGCCGCGTCGCCCGAATGCACCCCGGCATACTCAATGTGCTCCAGCAGCGCGCCCATCACCACCGTCCCCTGGCTGGGATCGGAGAACAGGCCCACATCCGCAATGCAATCCACATCCACTTCCGTGGCGTCTTCGAGAAATTTATCCACCAGCACCGGACGCTCCGGCGAGGCTTCCACCGCAAAACGCATGTAATGCGCCAGTTCGTTGTCCGAATAGACAATCTGCATGGCGCGCCCGCCCAGAACGAACGAGGGCCGCACCAAAACCGGGTAGGTCAATTTGTGGGCGGCTTCCAGGGCCTCGGCCTCGTTGGTGGCCAGACCGTTGGGCGGTTGGGGAATATTCAACTTGCGAAGCATCGCCGCGAACAATTTGCGATCCTCCGCGATTTCGATGCTTTGGGGCGAGGTGCCGATGATGTTCACCCCGTTGCGCTGCAAGCCCAGCGCCAGATTCAGCGGCGTCTGCCCGCCGAACTGGGCGATGGCTCCCCAGCACTTCTCCCGCTCGTAAATGTGCAGCACGTCCTCGAGCGTCAGCGGCTCGAAATAAAGTTTATCGCTCGTGTCGTAATCGGTCGAAACAGTCTCGGGATTGGAATTGACCATCAAGGTCTCGAAACCATCCTCTTTGAGTGCGAAGGCGGCATGAACGCAGCAATAATCGAACTCGATACCCTGGCCGATGCGGTTGGGACCGCCCCCCAGGATCATCACCTTGCGCTTGTCCGAAGGCGTGGATTCGTCATCCCCACGGTCGTAAGTCGAATAATAATACGGCGTATAAGCCTCAAACTCGGCGGCGCAGGTGTCCACCAGACGATAGCTTGGAATCAGCCCAACCCGTTTGCGCTCAGCGCGTACGGCGTCCTCGGTCTGACCCGTGAGATGGGCGATCTGGCGGTCGGAAAATCCGAGCGCTTTGGCTTTGGCTAACAGTTCAAAATTCATGCACAGGTAGGCGGGCCGTGCGGGCCGCCAAACTCGCTAAAGTTAAGCCCGACCCGCCCCCCGCTGGCAAGCGTGATTTGCGTCCCTATTTCTCGATCTCCACCCGGTAAAACAACGTGGGGATTTCCGTGTTATTGGTCACCTCCAACTCAAACGGCGCCCCATGATGCGTCGAAAGAATCTCCCAATTCACCAGATTCGTCGCGCAGAGCAGCCGATACGTCACATCCGCCACACCGAGCACCTGCAACTTCAACGCCCCCTCACTGCGCGGCTGCCAGGCCAGCGTGGACGCCTTCCCCGCTGAGACGCTGAACGGCACGGTCTTCACGTCATTGCTGCTCACGTTCACCACCATTGCGTAATCGCCCGGATTCAACGCGCCCAGAACGAACGTTCCCGCGATGACGTTGGTCCCCGGAGTTTCCGCGCCCGACCATTGTTCAATATCAAAACGGCAGGTGATATTTGTCCCGTCCATGGTTGAGGTTCCCGGTTCCACCATCCGATACTTCGAATCCGCGAATTCAAAACGCCACGGCACATACGTGATGCCGCCGATGGTTACCGGCGTGGCTTGGACCGATTCGCCACCGGGCACAAAACTCACCCAATCCCCCGCCGCCGCATATTCGAAAGCCCCGATATCCACATGCATGCCCTGCAACCGCGCCGCCCCCGCCAGGTCCAGCATGTCCGGCGTGATCATTGAATCGTTCCCCGCATCGATGCAGGGCGAGTTGGCCGAAAGCTGGGACGTTCCCGGAATAAACAAAGGATCCACCGAGATATCGGTGCGGCCGGGATACGCGTATAAGTAATTGGTCCGGTTGTTTCCATAGAAACAGTTGTTGGTCAACGCAGGACCGGGCTGAGAATAGTTGGATTGTATGCCGCTATCGTTATTCCAGGCGATGATATTATTGATGAAAATCCCTCCCGGGTTGCTGTAAACGGCCGCATAAATGCCGTTATAACGAGTCGTCCTATCCACATAATTGGATACAATTGTATTATTGATAACTTTCGCCTTGGGTGAGGAGATTAGACCGAGCGCGCTGCCGCCACGTTGATCGAGAATCAGGCTGATATTGTTATTTGTGTTGAAGGCAATCAGGTTATTACAAATCAACGGTGCGGCGTATAAACTCACTATGGCAGGGCTGCCGTTGTTCATGATGAGTCGATTGTCCGAAATGCGCATCGCACCGTTTCCACATTGAATTCCAGAGCCATTCCACGCATTGCCGTTCTGAATGGTGAACCCGGACAGGACAGAACTCTCCCACGCATTGGCTATTTGGATCACATTCGTGATGCTGCCTCCGTCAAGAATAGTTGGGTTGGCGTTCCAATCGCGCTCGTTCAGCATGGTTTCGCCGCCCTTGAATCCACCGTAGAGCGAAACAAACGAAGGCATCTTCAAGTTTTCAACATACGTCCCCGCCGCCACCCAGACTTCTCCGCCGTCCTCTGATGCGGCATTAATTCCCGCCTGGACCGTTTGTTTGGCATCCAGCCAGGAACGTCCGCCGTTCGTATCCGAACCGTTGGTGCTGACGAAATACACGGGTCGCTCCAATAGCGGCAGCGAACTGGAATACTCAACCGCGCCAATATCAACCGAGCTTCCAACCAATCGCGGATTCCCCGCCCAATCCAATTCGTTGGTTGCCTCAGGCCGGAACAATCCAGCATCGATGCAAGGCGATTTGGACGAAAGATAAGGTTGCGGAGGCATTGCGAGAAGTGGACTTGCATTGATGTTTCCATTGGAACCTGTCTGTTCGTTAATCCCTTTATAGTTGAATGAAACATTCGAATAAACACAGTTATTTAGCCATTGAATGTTGCTGCTCGTCATGGTGAATAGCCCGGAAGAATTATAGGCGAGCAGGTTGTTTAAACACAGGGTGTTTTTAGACGATAGTAGCGCAATCGCGCCCGATTCTGTAGCTTCAAAGGTTCTGTTACCGATGAATGTATTATTCCGGATTTCATTGGCGGGAGAATTCAAACTGAGTTTTTCATTTAAGCAAATGGCACTCCCGTGAGCGAATTGCAAAGGCAAAGATTTTAGATTGGTGAAAACATTGGAGACGAAGACATTATTGAGAATCTTCACAAGGCTATGCAACACATATATCCCCCCACCGCCAGATTCCAGAATAAACGGGAAGGCTGTGTTCGCTTTGAACGTGTTTCGGACAATCATATCCCCCCGGTCATCTTTCAGGTAGATTCCGCCTCCAAAGGCTGAAATGTTATTTTGGATAATATTATTGGACAAGACCAGCACGCACTGCGCGGAATAGACGCCTCCACCGGCGTAGGAACGGGCCTTATTCGTTGTGGTGTTATTTTGGATGATATTATTGGCAATGATTGGATAACTATACTTTGCATAAATCCCGCCGCCATTTTCAGAAAAACCATTTTGAATCGTAAATCCATCCAGACAATTTGTTGTACCTAAATTCTCAATCAGAACCACACTTCCCAAACCCTGGCCATCCAAAATGGTCCCGTTGCGTTTCCAATCCCGCTGATCCCGGTTGGTCTCCACGCCTGAGAATCCTCCGTACAAATCAACATACGGCCGCATCGTGATTCGTTCCGGGTAAAAACCCGCGGCCACCCAAACCTCGCCACATGCCAGAACCGCGCGGTCCAGGCCAGCCTGCACCGTGTGCTTGGCGGTCGCCCAGCTCAATCCATCGTTGCGGTCGTCACCCGCTGGACTAACAAAACAAACGAGTCGGGCTGGAGTGGAATAATTCGCCTGAAACGCATCTGCGCCGATATCGACATTTGATCCCCGCATGCGAGGCTCTCCGTCGATATCCTGCCAGTCAGGCGAGACCTGGCTGATATCTCCGGCACCGATGCAGGGAGATCCCGGCATTAAATGCCATCCGGGATTCCGCGCGTCGCCATCCAGCATCGGATCGCGATCGATATTGCCGTTGGTTCCAGTCTGCTCGAACATTGGAACGTAAATATTCGTTTTGAACCCATAAATACAATTATTTGCAGATTTTGCGGCTCCATCCAATCCAACGCTCGTGGAGCCGAAGGCAATTATGTTGTTTAGAATCGATACATTAAAGGTGCCCCAAATACCTGCGGCTTGGCCTCCCCTATTATAGAGTACGGTATTATTGATGATCGTTCCACTGCCACCCATCGTGTTAATTCCCCCGGAAGAACCATATGCAAGTGGCGCTGATGGAACAATATAGTTCGCCATAACCAGGTTATTGGCCACAATAATATTATCGCATGACGAAAAAGAAAGGCCCCCGCCTGCCTCATTCGAAAAAAAGTGTGCCACTGAATTTCCAATGATCCTGTTGTTCGAGATCCTAGCGGAAGTTTTCCAGCAATCCACACCTCCAGAAAAATTATCGGCAGAATTGCCCATGATGTCATTAAATTCAATCAAGGGCGAGCCATAACTAACCGTAATACCGGCACCATGATCCGATTTGTTCCCAATAATCCGGTTTTCCACAATATGCGCATCGCTATTATGAACATACATACCACCCGCACCGCTGTAGTTGGTACCAATGAGGTCGCTATGAGTGGTCCAATTATTTGCAATGTAGTTACTGCTGACCAGTGGGGCGCCTCCCGTGCAAAGAATGACTCCAGTGGTAAAATTCGTCAGACCGCAGACGCGGTTATTGGCAATTACAGGGGATGCGTTACTACTGCAGATGGCGCTGCCCAAAACCATTGGATCCTTTCCGACTGTAAAACCATCCAGACGCGCCAATTCATTGGTAAAACCAAAAATGTTGACCACGTTTTGGCGAATAACAACCCCGCCCCCATCCCCATAAATGGTCGTCGTATTCCAGGTGAAGTTGCGCTCTTCGCGATTCGTCTCCGTCCCCACAAAGCCGCCATACAGGGCCACGGCGTTTGTGATGACCACAAATTCCTTGTAGGTTCCTTGTGCCACCCAGATCTCGTCCCCCTCGCTCGCTTCGTTCACAGCGTCCCCGATGGTGTTCCATGCCGTGGCCCATGTTTGGCCCGTGGGAACCGGATCGGTCTGAAGCGCGCCATTGACGTAAATCACCCGGGCTTGTGCGGCGACGGAACCCAGCAGAAAGAGCGCTGTAAGTAAGACGAGCGCGCGCGACCACTCGAGACGGCGGTTCGTAGATCGATCATTTAATGCAACTTCCCCCCGAAGAATGGCCACGATGTTCATAGGATGGATTAGAACACTCGACAGACTGCCTGACAAATACAATTTGTGAACGCTAATAAACTCGGGCGCAGGACAAAAAACAGGAAGCGGGTAGAAACCTAAACCGTGCGAACCCAGCATGGAATCCAGGCTCCGGTGTGGAGCATGTAATCCGACGCGGCGGCATCCTCCAAACCGTGCAATAAACCCAAGGCTCCCAAAACTCCCCCTTCTCCTGGGGGAGAAGGCGGGATGAGGGCGTGCCCTATTTCACACTCCAACTAAAGTTTCCTTCACGAGCCAACCCCACGCGGTGGCAGCTCCCAAACCATCCAAATACACCGACACCTCGCAAAACTCCTCCTTCTCCTGGGGGAGAAGGAGGGATGAGGGCGTGCGTCAATCCATTTTTCTCACTTTCAATAGACGGCACTCAATCACGGAAGGCAAATTCCATCTCCCAATGGCCGAGAATCGCATGGTGTCATCGGCCTCGTGTAACGAGGCAATGGATGGGGAGAACGTTCCTGCAACTCCAGGAAAATCATGTCCCGAATCGCTTGTTGCTCCCGCTTCAAACGGGAGTTCCAGAAGCGCAATTCTTTTATGCCCATCGAAGCGAGGAATTTCGCGCGTTCTGCATCGTGAGCCTTCTGGTCTGGATGTCCGTGCTGCCTGCCATCCAGTTCAATGGAAAGCCGCGCCTCCACGCAGTAAAAATCAAGGCAGTAAGTACCCACGGGATGCTGCCGACGGAATTTGAAAGCACTGAATCGCCGATCCCGCAGCCACTTCCAAACGAGCTTTTCGGCCCAACTGGGCCTCTTGCGCAAAGAACGCGCGCTGGCAACGTGGAACATGAGACGTTTCTGGCATGAACTCGATGACTTTGGAAGAGCAAATACGCCTCCCCCGCTCGCGAGCGAGAACCAATTGGACGCGCGTAATGGCGACGAATGCGCCGCTTCGTTGGACCTTCTTTTATGAACCAACCCCACGCGGCGGCACCTCCAAACCGTGCAATAAACCCAAGGCTCCCAAAACTCCTCCTTCTCCTGGGGGAGAAGGCCGGGATGAGGGCGTGCCCTATTTCACCCTCCAACTAATTATTTCTTCACGAACCAACCCCACGCGGCGGCACCACTCAAACCACCCTTCACCCCGCGACTTTCGAAACTTCAATTTCTTTGATTGTCCATTATCAATTGTCCATTATCCATTCTGTCCTCAACCAACCCCACGCGCCGCCACCTTCCAGACCACTCAATTCAACCCGCAACTTGCGAAACTTCTCCTTCTCCTGGGGGAGAAGGCGGGATGAGGGCGTGCCCTATTTCACCATCCAACTGATATTTTCCTCCTGAACCGACCCCACGCGGCGGCACCTTCCCAACCATCCAATCT
Source organism: Verrucomicrobiia bacterium (assembly GCA_963664225.1). GTDB lineage: Bacteria > Verrucomicrobiota > Verrucomicrobiia > Limisphaerales > UBA1319. Next base: position 2,039,896 of record OY760937.1, on the reverse strand, counting down.
CACCAGAGCCGCCCAACACTCCTCCCTCTCCGCTCAGGGGACCACGATGCGCGAAGCGCACGTCCCTTATTGGGCCACCAACTCGTGGCGGGCTTGGGAAGCCATTGGGCCGGGGTGAGGTGGCTTTTCGGATCCCATCCACTCTAATTCTCCGCGTTCTCCGCGCCTCCGCGTGATGCTTTATTCGCGCCCCACTTCTTCGCCCGTCAACCCCACGCGGCGGCACCACTCAAACCACCCTTTTTCGCTTGCCGAAGAATTCTGTCATACACCCGCGCCCATTGGCGTTTTAAAATCTGCGCTCCTCCGCATTCACCGTGGCTTACTACTGCAACTTCGTGGCCGACAGGTCTGGCGTCTTGTTAGTTTGGACTTGGGGGAATTTATCTTTGGCCTTCTCAGGCGGCACCTGGGAGGCAATGGCCATGGCGATGAATTCAGACTGGCTGCGGAACGGCTTCTCGCCCTTCTTGCGAACCACCCGGGAGTAGGCTCCGCTCTCGTTCAAATACCAGGTCTTGACGTTGTCTTTGAGGCTTGTTTCCAGAATCTCCTCCCGGATTCTTTCGCACAGCATGCCGTCCAAAATGGGGAACACGATTTCCACGCGTCCGAAGAAATTCCGGGGCATCCAATCCGCGCTGCCCAGATAGACCTCGGGCTGGCAGGCGTTTTCGAAATAGAAAATGCGGCTGTGTTCCAGAAAGCGATCCACCACACCACGCACGGTGATGTTTTCGCTCAGACCCTTCACGCCGGGGCGCAGGCAGCAGATTCCCCGCACGATCAGATCGATTTTCACCCCTGCGGCCGAGGCCCGGTAAAGAGCCTTGATGATCTGGGGGTCCACCAGCGAATTCATCTTGGCAATGATGCGCGCCGGCAGTCCCTGGGCGGCGTTGGGAATTTCCCGTTCGATCAGGGCCAGGATCCGCTCGTGCAGTTGGAATGGCGCGACCATGAACTGGCGCATCCCTTGAAACTGGCAGATGCCCGTCAAAAGATTGAACAGGTTGGTGGCGTCCTCGCCGAAATCCGGATGGCACGTCAGCAACCCCAAGTCCGTGTAAATGCGCGAGGTGATGGGGTTGTAATTGCCTGTGCTCACATGGACATAACGGCGAATGCCCAAATCCTCGCGGCGCACCACCAAACAAATCTTCCCGTGGATTTTGTAGCGCACCAAACCATAGACCACATGAACCCCGGCCTCCTCAAGTCGTCGCGCCCATTCGATATTGTTGGCCTCATCGAACCGCGCCTTGAGTTCCACCACCGCGGTGACTTGTTTGCCGTTGTTGACCGCCCGCATCAGCGCGCCGACGATGCGCGGATCCCCTCCGGTGCGGTAGAGCGTCTGCTTGATGGCCAGCACCTTGGGATCCTCGGCGGCGCGTTCCAGAAAGGCCGCCACCCCCTCGAAATTATCGTAGGGGTGGTGGAGCAGAATATCCTGTTTTTTGATGGAGGCAAAAATATCCGCGGGGTGGCTCAGCGTCCGTGGCGTGGGCGCGAAAAAGGAGGGATCGCGCAACTCCGGCGCGTGGTTCTCGCTATAAATGAGCATCAACCGTCCCGGACTCAAAGGACCATCGATGCGATACAAATCGTCGGGAGTGAGATTGAGATTCTTGAGCAGTTGGTTGAGGATCGGTTCCGGGCAATTCCCCTCGACTTCGAGACGCACCGCCGCACCGCGCCGACGATTCTTCAGTTCGTTCTCCACCGCCTTGAGCAGGTTGGCGGTCTCTTCGCCGTCGATGTAGAGTTCGCTGTTTCGCGTCACGCGGAAAAGCCAGTAGCCGCGAATGGTCATTCCCGCAAAAAGATCGCCCAGGTAATGGCTGATCAGGCGTCCCAGCGGCAGGTAATCCTGCGCCTTGTCCGGCCGCGGGAGTCGAATGAGCCGGGGCAGAATCCGTGGCACTTGAACAATCGCCAGTCGGAGCTTTTTGTCGCCCGGCTGGTCCGTTTCCAGCTCGACAATCAGGTTGAGCGATTTATTGAACAACTGCGGGAATGGATGCGATGGATCGATCGCCAGCGGCGTGAGCACAGGCCGCACCTCGGCCTTGTAATAGACATCCACCCACTGCGAGTCCGTGGCGCTGAGTTGGTTGAACTCCAGCAGCCGGATGCCGTTTTTGGCGAGTGCGGGGGCGATCTCCTTCCTCCAGCATTTGTATTGGAAATCGACCAGTTCACGCACCATTTTGACAATGGCCTGGAAGGTTTCCGCCGGGGTCATCCCTTCGTCGCTGCGTTCGACCACGCCGCTTTCGATCTGCTGCTTGAGCCCCGCCACGCGCACCTCGAAATATTCATCGAGGTTCGAACTGAAAATCGTGAAGAATTTCAGGCGCTCCAAAAGTGGATTCTCCGGATTCTGCGCCTCCGCCAGCACCCGGCGGTTAAAGGCCAGCCAGCTTAACTCCCGATTCAAAAAGGGTTCGTCCGCCAATTTAGGCATAATCCATGTCGCCGTGTTTGCTGCAATATTTTTTGCGGCCGCCCGTCCCGTGGAATTAGTCCCCGGTGCGTCGCTCTAACGCGGTCAGTATCGCCCGGCAGAACGTTTTTTACAACCCGGCAATCCAATCCTTATGGACACTCCCTGGGAGTTGCGTGCGCCCAAAATCGCGGTGTGAATCCTAATGAAAAACTGGCGGCTTGTCAGGCGGCGAATTGTTACAATCGCGTGCCAGACCCCAATTCGGTCAACCGCGGTCAACTCTGGTCAACCCACGGTCAACCGGTTGAACGCTTACTTCTTAAGACCGAAGCAGTAGAGGTTCTTTGCGGTGCGGACAAAGACCTGGCCTTGTGCGGCGGCAATCGTGGACATGCTGGGGCCTTCGCCCAAGTTACTGGTGCTCAGTATTTTGAACTCGTTCCCGGCGGCCAGCACCACCACGGAACCATCCTCGCTGAAGCAATAGATTTTGCCATCCGCGCCCATCGGCGACGCGCTAAAGATCTCGCGCACGCCGAGCTTGCCCTGCCATTTGATCTCGCCGGACCGTGGATCCATGCAGGTCATCATCTGCTTATCCCCATCCAGCACAAAGAGTTGGCCTTGATAATAGAGCGGGGTACACACGTCCGGCACGTTCTCCGTATAAGTCCACGCCACATGCGTGCCGGTAACCAGTCCCTTGCCGCCAGCCTTCACGGCCAGCATGACTTCGCGTTTGGCGCTGCACGCATAAATCATTCCAGGCGAAGTTGATACCGACGTAATAGTGCGGCCCCAGTGCGACTTCTTGGGATTCAATCCACCACAACGCCAGAGTTCCGCGCCGGTTTCCGGATCGTGCCCGGTCACATAATCCCCGCCCACCAGCAGGATTTCCTTGCGCCCCTCGAATTCGAATGGAACTGGCGTGGCATAAGACTCTTGTGATTCCTCGATGGCATCGGTCGGGCGGATGTGGCGCCAGAGATTCTTGCCTGTGGCCGCATCCAGGCAGAGCAGGTAGGACTCACGCTCCGGCTTGTCATCCTTGGCATGCGCATAGGCTGGCGTATCACGTTGTAATACAGGGATATAGAGTCTTCCATCGAGCAGCAGCGGCGAGCTGCCGTAGAGCCACATATAGGAAAATGCGCCGTATTCCCTGGCCAGGTTCCGCTTCCAGAGTTCGCGTCCGGTGAAATCATAAGCGGCAATGTCTCCCGTGGCGCAAATCAACCAGACCGTTTTGCCATCGGTCACGGGGGACGGCGATGCGGCGTTGTTTTTGCCCACCTGCAGATCGCCCGTAGCCAGGCGATTGTCCCAAAGCACTTTGCCGTCCACGCGGTTGATGCAAATCAAGTGGATATTTTTTTCCGAATCCGGGCTGGAGATGAACACACGGTCCTGCCAGATGATCGGCGTGGCGCCGCTTTTTCCCGGCATCGGCACGGTCCACAAGGCGTTCGTCTTATCGATCTGCGAGGGAAGATTGGTCTCCGTGGTGGCCCCATTGAGGAGCGGACCCCGCCATTGCGGCCAATTCTCCGCTTGAAGATATGAGGACAGTCCCAAAAATAGGGAACACGACAAAATTCCGGCGGCGGCCCGGCGCCAGGGCGACAATCCCAACGAGTTGTTCATATCTCCTTTAGATGCAGGAACCTGGAAAAACCTTCAATCTGAAATGCAAAACTTGATCGAGAGCAAACACAGACAAAACTAGCCTGTTATCTGTTGGATTTGTATGTTTTAAACCCGAACTCCGAAGTTAGGTCGGTTTTTTTAGGGAACCGCTAACCCCTCCGGTCATATTCCGCCCCCTCCGAAAGCTTGCCGGGCTTCCGGTGGCACCAACTTCGGCGACGCGCTTTTCAACCAGTTCAACGTGGTTTCTATCAACGGCTTGTGTTTAGCCAGTCCACCCCAGGCCGCCGAGAGCCTCACCACCACATCACGCCCCATCGTTCCCAAGAGGGCTCCCGCCAGAAAAACCGTCGTCCGCAATGTTCCTGGCTGGCGGTATGGCTGGGTTGGAGTGGTCTGATGCTGGTAAAGACTCAGCAGGTTGAATGTGAAGAGCACCGCCAGAAACGCCGACTCGGTGGCGAAAAACGATTTCAGGCAAAAACCGTTGGCAGCCAGATCATTCTTCAGCTCCTCGATCCGCTGCTCGATGGTGGCCCTTCCGTTGTAGTCCCTCCACAGTTCCAGCGCGCCTTCACTTCGGTTGGTGACGCACACTCGAAAGGTGTAACCGGGCACATCAATGAGCTTGCGACCCAGAGCCTCCTTGTCTTCCCTGATCCGCTCCCGCAGCACCACGAATCGCCGGGCAGTGGACCAGCCAAAGAGTTGGGCTCTAAACTCCCCCACGGCATGATTTTCATCGATGGCTTTCCAGTTCTGGATTCCCACGCAATGGTATTTGATCGTGGAGGTCATGCGCGCCACCACAATGTAGGTTAATTTGCGCATTTCCAAAAACGTCACTAACGCCTCATCGAAGAACCCGCTGTCGGCACGCACGCACCGAATCCACGTTCCCTCGGGCAACAGGGCCAATGCCTCCTGCAAAAACGGCACCACCCCGCGCGCGGCTCCGGTGTTGCCGCTGCGCAACCATCCATGCAGGATAAACGGCGCTTCGGCCAGCACCGCCAGGAGCGGATGATGGCTCTTGCGCCCCTTGCGGCGTGGATTGTACCCCTTGGCAGCCCCCTCCTGCGAACCCTCCCGGCAGAACACGGTCGAATCCAGATCCAACGAGAAGCCTGCCTTGGGGCAGGCCAGCAGATTGAGCAGCCATCGCCAGAGCGGTCGCCAGAACGCTTCGATGTGGCCCTGGCCAAAGTGCAGGAAGAAGTTGCGGATGGTGTCATCGCCCGGGAAACGTTCCATCCCCAGCATGGCGTGCAGAACATGATCGGCACGCAGCCACTGACAGTGGGCAAAGCGGCGTGCTCCCGCCACCACAGATACGATAAAACTGGTCAGCGTATGGGCTAGAGGAATGGCATTAGGTGAAGTGGGCGCGGCAAACGGCAAGCACCGCTGCACCGCCTGCGCATAGCCGATCTGACCCAAAAAGGTTATGAATGAAGCCAGACCGCCGAAGGGGGTTATGGCCTTGGGAGTCTCATCCAGATAGAGCTTGGCTTGGCCGAAAAGAGCGCTAATTTCGACTGGGGTCGTTTTGTGCGAGTCTGAAGCGGGCTTGTTTAGCATCAAACCCTATTGCCTCAGAAGGTTGCGCATTGCGACCTCTTTTTCTATCTCGGAGTTCGGGTGTGCGCCAGTGAAATTGGTAGCCTCGTGGGTGAAAGTCCCGCCGGTCGAATTAGACGGTTCACGACCGAAATGCAGCGTCCGGGACGAGGCCGTGAGGCCGAACCACAAGCGGGACGCTGAAAGAACTGTCGGGTCGTAACGAAAGTAAACCTCATCAAATGAGCTCCGAAACCGAAATAACCGGTAAGCCGAGCCGCTACCCGAACGGCGAAGGCAGAAACGCGGCGTCATCAAATCGTCAAATGGGCGCTGTTGATTCCGGCGGAGTCAGCGAGGGCGACACGACAGGAAGGGAAACCAAGGTAAGCTGGGAGATCTCTGGAGGCGGGGCGATAAAGCCTCAACCGCCGGTGCAAGGAGGAACACCCTCCGAGGCCGCACGGGCAGCCAGAGAAGTCGGAGTCTTCCATAGTAGCGAAGAAGCTGGGGCGACCAAAACCCCGGCGGAGCCAAGGGAAGGCACTTGGATCGAAGCGAATCAAAACAGCGAGGGACAGGGAGATGGCCTTGAGGGAGTGGAAACACTTTTTCAACGGATAACAACCCCGATAAAAGTTCAAAAGCTGCAGCGAGCGCTATATTGCAAAGCCAAGGCTGAGCCGAAGTATCGGTTTTACAGCCTCTACGGAGAACTGCTGCGGAAGGACGTGCTGGAAACGGCAATGGCCTCCGTGGCGCACAACAATGGCGCGGCTGGGATCGACGGGCAGACATGCGACGTCTATCTTGCCAGCGACGAAGCCTGGGACCAATGGCGGAACCAACTGCTGGAGGAGTTACGCACGAAGAAGTATCGGCCAAGCCCGGTGAAGCGTGTGTATATACCAAAAGGAGACGGGAAGCTGCGACCCCTGGGCATCCCGACAGTGAAAGACCGGGTGGTGCAGACAGCGGTGGTGATTGTATTGCTGCCGATTCTGGAAGCCGATAGTCATCCGAACAGTTACGCCTATCATCCCAAACGCAATGCCCACCAAGCAATGGAGGCGATCAAGAAGGCTACGCTGACAGGACGCGTCGAAGTTATAGACGCGGACTTAAGCGGGTATTTTGACAGCATTCCCCACAGGCGTTTGTTGCGCATAGTGGCCAAGCGGGTCAGCGATGGAACAATTCTCAAGCTGATCGCAGGATGGCTGCGCGCGCCCGTGAATGAACCGCAAAGCGACACAGGGAAAGGCGGGACAAAGGGGGGGCAAGGTCAGAATCGACGGGGGACTCCGCAAGGCGGGGTTGTATCGCCGATTTTAGCCAATGCATACCTCAACCAGTTGGATTGGGAAGTCAACGAACGCTGCGAACTCAAACCCGTGATGGTGAGATACGCGGATGATTTCGTGATACTCGGACAGCCGGGGCAGGGACGGGAACTGATGGAACGACTGGAACGATGGCTGAAGCAACGCGAGTTAGTGCTCAACGAGAAGAAGACCCGCTTGGTGGACCTCCGCCAGGATGGCATCAAATTCTTGGGATTCGCGCTAACAATGCGACAGGGGAAGGGGAAATGGAAATATCCGCATGTGGAACCCCATCCCAAGAGCCAGAAGAAGTTTCGAGACGGGATTCGGGAGAAACTCAACCGAAGCACGCTATGGCGTGATATCGGAGAGGTGATTCCCGAGCTCAACAAGAAACTCAAAGGTTGGAAGGGTTACTTTCACTACGGGAACAGCACCAAGGTGATGGGCCAGATGAACGAATACGTCAGCAGCAAGTTACAACGATGGTTGTGGCGCAAACACGGATGTAGTCGGGCGCAATGGTCCACATACCCCAAGGAGGATCTCTATGAGCGTTATGGTTTATACCAAATGCCGGAATATGCGGCATGGAAACGATGACGTCGAAGCGATGCAACGTATGATCCCCGGAGAGCCGGATGCGGGAAAACCGCCTGTCCGGTTCGATGAGGGGCGAAATGCGACGGTCATTGGCCACGGCCATTCAATCCGTCCATTTCGCCTACTCTACTAAATAGGACGTGTTTGAGGAAAGCAAAAAGTTATCAGAATGAACAGGGCGCAAATCCAGGCGATTATTGAGGACGCGTTTGGTGCCTTTCAGCAGCCACGTCGCGAGGAGGACTTGGATGCTGATGTCGATGCCATTCAGAAGGCAGATTTCATCGCAATGCACGACACAAATACCGAATCACACTCATGAAATCCAACGGCATTCGTTACAGCGACGGGCGGGAGTTGGCACTGGAGGGCATTCTGGCTCTTTATCGTGCGAACGAGTGGTCCTCCGCAGAGAAGCCGGAGTTGCTGCATAAGGCGCTGCTGGCGTCTCACTCCTTAGTCACGGCTTGGGATGGGGCGAAGCTTGTCGGACTTGGCAATGCCATTTCGGATGGTTGTCTGGTGGTTTACTACCCGCACTTGCTGGTGCTGCCGGAGTATCAGAGGCGCGGCATTGGCGCGGAGCTTATGCGGCGGCTCTTGGCGCGATACGAGGGATTTCACCAGCACATACTTCTGGCCGACGGACGCGCTCTGGATTTCTATCGCAAGTGCGGATTTGAGCGCGCGGGCAAGACCGAGCCCATGTGGATTTATGGCGGTCATGACCACTGAACAGAAGAAGCTGGCCAGGAAGTGCGATCCCACCATCCGCGGCAACGAGCGGCGCTTGAAGGTATAAATGGCGGGACGGTTACAATAAATAAAGGTTCGGGATGCGGGTTATGCCGCACCCCTTCCTCCAAATCGTCAGCAGGGAGTTAACATATGAAGCGATATCTAAGGAAAGCGGCTCTGGCTCTCATAATTGTCAGTTTTTTGCTATGCACTTTTGTAATCATCGCTGACGTTGGCATCCACAATACCCCTTCGGAGACGACGGACAGTGCCGGACGGACCATGGGATTCAACGACCATCTATCGGCTGAGCATTACCGGATCATTCTTTCACATTTCCGCTTCGACAAACTACTGGCGCCTTCCTACGCCTATAGCGGACTTCTTTTGATTATGCACGGATTGGGAGCCTGGTTGATTATCAGAGTGGACGGCCCGGGATTGGCCCGGATCCGGTGGTTCTTCGCAATGCAGGGTCTATTGTTTCCGATTGGATGGCTGGGGTTTTTACTGCTGCCTCAGACTGTCAGCGCCATCATGAACAGAACTCTGGACCGGGAAGGAATGACCGACATTCCTTTCATTGCTGCAACCGCGCACCCAATCTGGATTGCAACGGCGATTATTATCTTTGCAGCAAGCTGGAGTGTCTCGGCCAAATCGACGAGGCCAAATGAGAGATGAAGGCGCAAGGTGCGATTTCGTGCCTCCTCCATAAGGTGAGACAGGTTAAACTGGAGAAGCGGGTTGCTTCCCACAAACCGGTGGTTGGTTTCTGCTGACATTTCGTCCCAATTCGTTAGGCTCGTTGTCATGCGGAATCCTATCATTGTCGCTCTGGACGTGTCGGAACCCGGGGCTGCGTTGAAGCTGGCGCGGGAGTTGGCTCCGGCGGTCGGCTGCTTTAAAATCGGCAACGAACTGTTTACGACGGCGGGACCGGACATCGTGCGGCGCATCCGCGAACTGGGCGCGCCGGTGTTTCTGGATCTCAAATTCCATGACATCCCCAATACCGTGGCGAAGGGCGTCCGCGCTGCGGTGCAGATGGACGTGCAAATGCTCACCATCCATACTTCCGGGGGTCTTGCGATGTTGCAGGCGGCGGAGCGCGCAGCGCAGGAAGCGGCGGCTGAATTGAAAAAGCCGGCCCCGATTGTGTTGGGTGTCACCGTGTTGACCAGCCTGGACGGAGCCGAATTGAACCGCATCGGTTTTTCACTAACTGTGGAGAAACAGGTGGAGCGCCTGGCCGGGCTGGCGGTGGATGCGGGATTGCGCGGCCTGGTCTGTTCGCCCCTGGAAATTCGCGCCTTGCGCCGGGTGATTCCTGAAAAAATGGCCCTTGTGACGCCCGGCATACGCGCCACCACGGACGCCGCCAACGATCAAAAACGCACTTTGGGACCGAAAGAAGCTGTTGAAGCGGGGGCCACCTGGCTGGTGATCGGACGTCCGATTTGCGCGGCGGAAAATCCACGCGCCGCCGCCGAGAATATCCTGGCCCAAATCCAAAAAATGGCCTGATCGATACGGGCAATGGCTCGGGCGGCGCCAAAGCGCCGCCCGAGTTGATCCAACCTGTCACCGGCAACGTCTGTAACTTTACAAAACCGTTTAATGCCAATGGCGAGGTCAAACCGCCTGCGTCAACATCGATGTACCGTATCCGTCAGGCGAAGTGGCTATAGGCAATGGCCGGGCTGAAGTGGTTAAATGGGGGGCGTGAAGCACCGAACTGCATCCTCAAATCGATTTCCGCAAACCACATGTGAACAACGTGCCCAATGGATCCTTCGCTATCACCAGAGTGGATTGACGCGGCGCGCCTTTGCTTCTGAGTATGGCATCGGATTGTCCACATTGGGGAGGTGGCTCAGAGACCCGGTGCCCACCGCCGTGGAACCACCCGCACTGCCACGCCTGCAGGAAGTCCCTCTGGCTTCCCTGCTGGGAAATTCGCCTTGGGCTGCGGAAATCACCTTTGCCGACGGGACCGCGGTGCGCCTGACTGGGGACCTGGCCGACCGACTTTTGCAACCCTGGCTTGGGGCGCGTTCATGATCACGCCCACTGCCGCCACACGTATCTTCGTTGCCCTGGCTCCGATGGACTTGCGCCAGTCCTTTAACGGGCTGTGTGCCTGGGTCCAGGAGTCCTTGCGTCAGGATCCTCTCTCGGGCCATCTTTTTTTGTTCACCAACAAACACCGGAACCGTCTCAAGGCCCTTTACTGGGACGGCAGCGGACTTTGGGTCAGCACAAAACGTTTGGAGCGGGGTCGATTTACCTGGCCACAAGGGGAGGGATTGCAGGCAAACTTGCGCGCCGAGGAACTCAGCGCGTTAGTCAACGGATTGGAGATCCGCGCACGCAAAGACTGGCGGCGAAACTGAAAGATTCTTAAAATAAATTGCGTATAACTATTGACATAATAATTTATATTGTTATGAGTAATAACAATGAATCCAGCACCGTCACTGACTCCCGAACTTCTGGCTCAGATGCCCGAGTCCTTCCGCGGTGTCGTCCTCCAGGCCGTTGGTCAGCTCGAAAGTCAGGTGCAGTCTCTGTCCAGCGAGAACAAGCTCCTGCGCCAGAAAATCGATGCCCTGATCCGCCAGTATTTTGGTTCACCCAAAAACGAGACCCTCGATCCCAACCAACTGCTTCTGCTCTTGAGCGGACTGGCAGGAACCTCCGCCCCGGTTGCGGCCACCCCGGTCCAATCCGCCCCGGCTTCCAAAGCCACGACAAATCGCAAACCGGCCCGTTCGGGGATTCCGGAGAATCTGCCCATTGAAAAGGTGGTGCTGCTGCCCGACGAGGTGAAAGCCAACCCGGACCAGTTCCGCCAGATTGACCAGCTGATCACACGGGAATTGGACTATGAGCCGGGCCGGTTTTTCTGGAGGGAAATTACGCGGCCAAAGTTTGTGCGTCGGACTGCGGCGGCCCCGGCCCCCGAAATTTCGCTCACGACACCGGAAGGCAAGCTGCCGCCGCTGGCGTTGGCCCTGGCAATGACCTCGTTGCCCGAGGTCAGGGAGGTTCTGATCGCGGAGCTGCCCAACCGGCTGATCGAAAAAGGACTGCCGGGAGTGGGCTTGCTGGTCCACTTGATTTTGAGCCGCTTTGAAGATCATCTGCCCTTTTACCGGCTGGAAAAGATCTTCCGGGAACGACACAGGGTGCCCATCGCCCGGCAGACAATGGTCGATTGGACCGAACGCCTGGCCGATTGGTTCCTGCCGGTCTATCGCGAGATGGCCGCTGGACTGCGCGCCGCCAAATATCTTCAAGCCGACGAGACCCCCATTCAATATCTGGACCGGGAAGTGCCCGGGCGCAGTTGCACGGGATACTTCTGGGTGTATGGCCAGCCAGGCGGAGATGTGATTTTCGAGTGGAAGACCAGCCGGGGCCGGGAAGGACCCAAGGCGTTTCTGGAGACTTTCAAGGGCAAGCTCCAATGCGATGGCTATGGCGTCTATCAATCTTTGGCTAGGGAACGGGAGGATTGGACCCTGATCGGTTGCTGGGCCCATTGCCGGCGATATTTCCATAAGGCCAAGGATCATGACCGGCACGCGGCCTGGTTTTTGAAGCAAATCAGCCTGCTCTATGAGATTGAACGACGTCTGAGCCAGCAGAAGGCCGGGCCCAACCTGCGGGAAGCCGTGCGGGCTGCGGAGGCCAAGCCCGTGCTCGCGCGCATTGGAAGGGCGCTGGAGAAAATCGAGCCCAAGATTTTGCCCCAAAGCCTTCTGGGCAAGGCCATCCATTATGCCAGGGGTTTGTGGACAGAGTTGAATCAATATGCCCAGTTCGGGGAGGTGGCGATTGATAATAATCCGATCGAGAACATAATTCGGCCCACGGCCATTGGGAAAAAGAACTTCCTGTTCATTGGCCATCCCGAGGCGGGCTGGCGAAGCGCCGTGATCTACTCGATCCTGGGCAGTTGTCATCGCCATAAAATCAATCCGGCCCTCTATTTGCGTGATGTGCTCAGCCGCCTCCCCAACATGCAGCAAAGTGAGGTGCCAACCATTACCCCAAAAGCCTGGGCCAAGGCACATCCCGAAGCGCTCGCACAGTTGCCCAAGTAACCGATGCCTTGTTGCGGGTGACTTCTGAAAGTTGCCATATTCGCCTTTCACGCCGCCAATCTAATCAGGCCAGCCCCACATTGCCTATTGCCACTTCGCCTGACGGATACGATGTACCTGCCTGTACGAGGATATTGCAGCCGGCAAATCTCAAACTTTCCCCGGTCCCATCCCGTCCGGGATGATCGGATTGCTGCCCACCATTTCGGACAGTTATTCCATCGGCATTTTCTTGGAAATACTTAAGCCCTTTATTTTGATGCGCGAATCCTGTGGCTCTGGATTCGCCATCGAGCCATGGATTGGAGCGCGCGTTTAACGGGAACGGCGCGCGGGGGAGGGGGCTGAATTGGCGGTGCCGGCATTCTGGCGGAAGGCTTCCAACTGGGCATCCAGGCCGTTGAGGCGCTTGATGACATTCTTGATGACGAGGTTCGCGTTGAAGGTTTTCCGACCTCTTCCTTCTCCTTCGTAACCCGCTTTGGACCGTTGCTCCAGATAGTTGCTCAAGGTTTGCTGGTACTCCTGAATCAGAGGCACAATCTCGGGCGAGCTATTCATCCGCAAGATCTGGAGCTTTTGCAAAACGCTGTTCAGGATGGCCTTTTGGTTCTGGAAATCCCACCATTCGATGACTTGCTGTAACGTGACTTCGGACCAGGAGGCTGTGGCGCCCGGTTTCGGGATTTCCTGGGCGGGCAGGTGGATGATGGCGTGGAGTTTATCCCAGCTTGCCTGGCGGCTCCAACCCTGCCATCGCTCGCGACCCCGCGTATCGAGCAGGCACATCGCCCACCATTTTTCGAGATCGAGCAGACTGTTGAATTGCGGGTTGAACGCGGTGAGGAATCCCAATTGCCAGTTCAGGTTTCTGGGCAGCAGGCTCAGGAAGAGCCGGAGCCGTGCGCGCCCCTCGGGCATCCGCAAGAGTTCGATGACCAGCCATTGTGACGAGGCTTGGTAGGTTTGCCACGATTCGCCATTTAACAGGTCGGGCGTGGGCAGGCCCAATTGGGTGATGGTCAACGCCGGGTGATGGGCCAGGTAATCGCTCACACTGCGGTTGGGATCGCCGGGCATTTCCCGGCGGGCGGTGCGCGATTCGGGGCGCAATACCAAATCGGCGCCGCCGTGGCTGAGCAGCAGCCCTGTAAAGCCTTCACTAAGCCAGAGGGGCAGTTCCGCCATGTGGGGCTGCCCTTCGCGGTTGGCTATTTCCAGCAAAACCACCTCGGTAAGTCCGCGGATCAGGCGTTCGGGCGTCACCGATTCAGGCACATAAACATGGTATTGCCAGCCGTTGGAGAAATGCTCAGTACGAATATCGATCGGGCGGCGCGGATCCGAAAAGTTTTGAATGGTGACATGGATTTTGCCCTGCCATTGGTCCGTCGCATCCAGTTCCCGCAAAATTCCAGTCTTCACCCGTTCGCAAGTCACCGCCAGAAGCGGAGGGTCCAGGCGGATCAGGTTTGCGCCGGTGCCGGACAGGGGCGCCACGGAACGATTCAGGAGCTTTTTGCCATGAATGATGAATTGCTGGCTGGCGCTTCGCGCTGTCACGTCGTTGGTGGTCGGGAGTATGGCATTGAGCCGGGGCGTTTGGGCCAGGAGGCTTGGGCTGTTACAAACAACAGCGGCAAGAATGCACAAAACTAAACGCAACAAAGTCATCATGACAGAGCGATGGCGGCCCCATTGGCTACCGGTCCTGGGTTGTGGCCACCGGAGTGGCGACATAATTGTAAAGCAGCAGTTCGGGCGCCTGGCTGATTTCTCCGGGCTTGATTTCGATTGTAGGCAGATGCGTTAGCCATTGGTACGGATCGATCAATCTCTCGTCCACACCCCCCATCCAATTCTGAACCGTTTCCCAATAGGCCTTGGGGATGGTCTGGCGGCCCACGCGCATGGAGATCACCTCAAAAGTCCAGTGGTCACCGGTGCGTTTAAGTTGGACCGTGCGCTGCCAGATCAAATCAAGGGTGCGCCCCATATAATTGCGCCGCACCCAGGAAAACCATGTGATATTGTCGTCCTTGAGGCGCACGCGCGCGTTGGAAAGCAGCGAGGCGGTCGCAGGCGCGGCGGCGCTGGCCTTTTTATTTTCGCGAAAATAGCGTTGGTTCAACAGGGAGTTGATCTCGCTCTCGTTTAACCGCACGAAGCCACGCCGGTTGCTCTTGAACGAATCCTCGAATTGGAGGAGTTTGCGCCCCGCCTCCAAGGCATCGACCGAGCTTGGGGCTCCCACGCTGGCCGGTTCGGCGTAAACAGTGAGCTGCGTGTATAGGTAGGCTCCCGCAACCAGCGCTGCGGCCAGCACCACCCCCAGAAAGAACAGCCCCAGGATCAACTTTCGTTTGATGGAGGTTGGGGCGGGGTTCATTCGAGGGCTTAATCGTTGCTCTTGGCGGCTGGAGCGGTTTTGGCCTCGGTCGCAGGCTTCGTCTTGGCCGCCTTCTCTGTTTTTTGCGGCGGAGGCGTGGGCGACACCGCGACGGAGTCCTTCTGTGCCGCAGCCTTGTATTTATCGCTGCGGTAATCGGTTTCGTAGAAGCCCGAGCCTTTGAAAATGATGCCCGAACCGGTTCCAATCAACCGTTTAACCTGGCCTTTGCCCCATGTTTTTTGGCTGCACTTTTCCTGGGGACAGGTCTTCAGCGCAGACGCGGAAATTCTTTGAAACAACTCAAACTCATGACCGCACTTCTCACAAATATATTCGTATGTCGGCATAAAACTATTCACCAACCTAACATCGTCCAGTTAACCCTGCCCGCTTTAAATCGTCAAGAGCCCCTCAAACGACTACGGGCGGTCCCGTCAACTCGCGAAACTCCGCCGTGATCCCTGTGGCGTCACAAAGAAGCACCGCCACACTTCGGCCATGGCCGAAACGGGGCTTTCCCGCGTAACCCGGATTGAAAAAGAGGGTCTGGCCGATCGTCTCGCAAAACTTCTTATGGGTGTGCCCGAACACCACCACATCGGGATTCTCGCGGATGATCCGCCGCTTGATCTTTTCGGGCGGCGAATGCGGATCCATTTGGTGATGCAAAAGAAATTTCCGGCCGTCCAGCACGATCAATTCCGTCTCGCGGAATTCCGTGCCTTCATCGTTGTTGCCAGCGATCGCCGTTACAGGCGCGATATCCTCCAATTCCAGAATCAGGGATGGATAACCAATGTCGCCTGCATGGAAAATATGGTCCACACCCGCGAAAATATCCGCGATCTGGCGATCCAAATAACCGTGGGTGTCGGACAACACGCCAATTTTTATCATGCGCAGTTTGGGTTCAAAATGGTGATCAAGGGCTTCGCCAGAAACACATCCAAAGGTTTCATGCCTTGCCTTCCTCCGGCTCGGCTTCCTCGGTATCCGCCGGGGATTCCTTCTCCTGTTCGGACTCCATGCTCGCGGAAACCTTCATGGCTCCGGCGAATAGACCCGTAAATAAACCGCCACTGATCAACGTGTTGCGAAAGAATTCCCAGGTGTGCGGCCAGCCGGTGGTCCCCACCGTGAGCGCCTGAATCCACCCCGCCAGCGACTTGGAGTATTCGGGATTTTGAATCCAGGAGCTGGTATTCGTTACAAAATAAAACATCAACGCGCCCAGCACCCCGCCGCATAGCAGCGAGAGCCACGAGGCCCGGGCGGTGAACTTGCGGCCCAGCCAGATCAACCCCACGTAGGCCAGATAATTGGGGGCGATGAACGCCACCATGCCCAATAAATTGCTGGTGCCAGCCCCTTTATAGAAAAACAGGTTTAAAACGACGTCCGTGCCCGCCAGGGTCGCCATCGGCAGCCACCACGCCATGCGCGCCGGAAAATAAACACCCGCGCAGAACATCAGGGCATAAACTGCGCTAAAGTTCTGAGGCATGAGTCCCGGCAGCCGCGTCAGGGCCAGCGTGAACATCATGACCACAGGCAGAATGAGATTCCACTTCGTCTTCACAAACTCATGCATGATACCCCCGGCCCCCGCCTTGACAAGGCAGGAGTTGACGCCGAAAAACGCAAAATACGTCCAAATAGTTACTGCTCTGGGATGGCTGGGTGCCGGATTGGGGCTTTTAATGTCGTTTTCAGCGCCTGTCCGGCTCAGGGGAATGGAAGCCGTTCATCGCGGGCCGCATGTTTCCCGAATTATCGAATAAAGCGCGACTTTCCCACGCCCCAGAGCCGGAGGCGTTCCATTTCTCTCCCAGGATCCATTCCGGAGCCCAATAGACTACGCCCTGTCCATGGCCATCCGGCGTTGCTGCAACCAAGCGGATGAGTTCCTCGAGAAACGCTTTCTGTCCCTCGGGCGTTATCGCGAAAGGCAGCTTTTCCTGCGGACCGCCCCAGCTGTCGTAACCGGTTTCGACCACCATGATATCCTTTTTATAGGTTTCGGAGAGCGACGCCAGGTTTTCCTTGAGATTGGCCAGCGTGCCATGCCAGAAGGGATAATAGGAGAGGCCGATCACGTCGAACGAAACATCCCGGCTCTGGAGGTTGTCATAAAACCAACGGGAAGCCTTCGTATCTCCGCCCTTGTCGATATGGATCATCACCCGCGCAAACCTATTGGGATCGCTCTCGCGCACGCCCCGGACGCCCGCCTTGAGCAAATCCGTTAGGTTGTCCCACTTGGCGGCGTCCGAGAGCGGGCCGCCATCGGGCCACATGATGCCATTGCTGATCTCGTTGCCCACCGCCACCATGTCCGGCATGCAACCCTCGCGGGCGAATGCCGCCATCGTCTCACGGGTGTAGTTGTAAACCCGATCCACCAATTGCGCGTGCGAAAGTTCCTTCCACTCGGCCGGGATGATCTGATGCCCCGGGTCCGCCCAGCCATCCGAGTAATGGAAATCCAGCATCAGTTTGAGCCCGGCGTCTTTGACCCGCTTTGCCAGCCGCAGCGTGTAGGAAAGCGAATTGACCTGGCCGGCCTTGCCATTGGGCGCCACGAACAGGCGCAGGCGAACCGTGTTGCAGCCATGGTCCTTGAAGATCAGGAGCGGATCTTTGACCTGGTTGGTTTCCTTGTATTCGACACCGTGATCCTGAATAAACTGGAGCAGCGAGAGGTCTCCGCCCTTGATGAATTCAGCACGGCCGGTCAGCGTCACCGCCGCGAGGGCCAATAGCGTCGCTGCGAACATTCGCAAGCGCATGATCATGAGCTGTATAAAATATTGCGTATTACTTGACATTTGAGAGTGGCCAATACAATTTGTACTTATGAAACGCACACACGCAATCATATTGGTTGTCGCTGGCGTGCTGGTTGTGGCATGCCTCGTTTGCTTCGCTCTCTTTCATTCGGATTCACTCCGGGGAGCCACCGGCAGGATTCATTCTGTGGCCGCAGAGAAAATTGTTGCCGCCGCACAGACCTACGCTCACGACCTTGCGAAAAAAGGTTTGCCGATTCCAGCTTCTGTGGATCTTAAGGAACTGGTCGCCAAAGACTTGTTAAGCCGCGAGGACGTCAAAGGTTTTGATGGCATGGAGGTCTCGATTTCTCTCATCGCCGACGAAACGCGTCCCGGCGATGTTTTGATGCAAGCTCGATTGAAGGACGGCAGCCAGGTCGTCTTGATGGGAGATGGCAGCGTCCAACAGTTTTCAAATAAACGAGCTATGGCCGGCCAATCCAATTCCGATATCACCGGTAATCAATAGAGGTGCCACCACAGATCCGCAGTGTCGGACTTTTAGGCTCTCTCCTATTTCAATCCCATTCGCAAATATCAAAGCCCCCACACTTCCTCGCGCGAAGGGTGGGGGATTGATGATCCGACTCAGTTGGCTCAACTAATGAAGCTGTAATCGTAAGGCTTGCGCATTTCGCGGACCGCCATGGCGTTGCCTTCCCCGGCGTTTTCACCCACGAACACCTCTTTTTCAGGATCCCATTGGAGCTTCTTGCCGAGTCTTAGCGCAATGGCGCCCAGGTGCGAGATCGCGGCGGAGCGGTGCCCCGTCTGCACTTCGCAGATCGGATCTTTGCGCGAACGCACGCAATTGAACAGGTTGCCCATGTGATCGGAACTGGCGTAGAGATGCTCCGCATTTTCCGGCAGCGGTGTCTTGAAGAGGGCCTCGTCACTGGCATCGATCTCCGCGCGGTTGACCCAGAGCCAGCCATCGGTCCCCTCGAATCGAATGCCGTTGTGCTGGCCTTTGTCGTTCACGGAACCCCCATAGATATTGTCATCCTTGGTGGTCTTGATGTTTTCCTCCACCCCATTGGAATACAGGTAGGTCACATCATATTCGCTGTAGGCGGTGTAGCCACCGGGGATTGGCTCCGTCAGGTGTTTGCCTTCGACGCTGATGGGTCCCGGCAGGCCAATGGCCCACAGAGCGATATCGTTATGGTGCGCGCCCCAATCGGTCATGGTGCCGCCGGAGTATTCATACCAGTAGCGGAAGTAGGTATGGCAGCGCTGCGCCACGTAATCGACTGCCGGGGCCTGGCCCTGCCAAAAATCCCAGTTCAATCCGCTGGGTATGGGACCGGATTTAAAAGGCCCTTCGCGCAATCCCGCAGGCAGATAAACCGTCACTTTCTTGAGTTTGCCCAGACGGCCATTGCGCACCAGTTCGCAGGCCAGTCGAAAGCGCCGGTCGCTGCGTTGCTGGGTCCCGGTTTGCAGGATGGCCTTGTTCTTGCGAACGGCTTTGACCAGTTGCTTGCCTTCGTCAATGGTGAGGGTCAGTGGCTTCTCGCAATACACATCCTTGTGCGCAATGACGGCCGCCGTGCTGACCAGCGTGTGCCAGTGGTCCGGCGTGGCGGCGATCACTACATGAATGTCGTCGCGCTCCAGCAATTTGCGGAAATCCGAATATTTCTCGGGTGTCTTTCCGTTTTTGGTGTATTGCTGGGCGGCCTGGTCGGCGTGTGTGGAATCCACATCGCACACCGCGATCATATCGCCGAAACGCATGGAGTTGGCACCGTCTCCGCGCCCCATTCCACCGCAACCGATCAGCGCGATGCCGGGGCGATCATTCGGCCCAAGAGCCTTGGGCGCGGGGGCCGCAAGCGCGACTTCCTGTTCCAGATACCATAGCGGCAAACCAGTGGCGGCAGCGGTTACGGCCAGTTTGCTGAGAAAGGAACGGCGTGAAATGTTAAAGAGCGGGACCTGAGTCCCCTGGTGGAGGCGTTTTTGAGAGTGTGGCATGCACAAGATGTAGCCGATTCATCGGATAAGGGAATCACAAAAAAATGGGAGGGCTGCATTGCAACATTGGTCGTTCGATATCAAAACTGGGAAAGCGGATGGACCGCTTTTTCATGTAATCAGATTATCAGACTTTACGACCCTGCCAAAGATCCTGGCTAGTCTTCTTCCTCACCTCACGAGTCACGAGCGGGCAGGGTATAGGCATCCACCGGATTGTTGCGAGGCACAACCACATGATCCATCCCCTTGGACAAGAAGACGTGCCTGCTCTGAGGATCAACCCGGAAGCCCGCTTTTTCCAGCGCCTTTACGGCCTGAAGATGATTGACGCCCGGCAGCTTTGGCATATCACGCGGTGGTCACTTCCATCTCGCGTATTTCACAATGCAGCTCCGCCACGCCGTAAAGTTCGAGGTAGCCTTGAATGGCATCGCAGATGTTGTCCATGGTTTCGGCAACAGTTGCGCCCTGGGAATGGCAGCCCGGCAATTCGGGGCAACTGACAGACACGCCCCCCGAATGTTTGAGCAGCGTGACATGATATTTGCTATTCATCTGCAAAATAAGCTACGACCGGCGTTGTTTTCGTCAATGCGGAGCAAGCTTATACGGTTTTCGAGTGCCGCCGTTCATATTGCTTTCCCGCTGCGTCTGATTGGATATTTATGTTTTTTTGACGAACCGCAACAGCAGGTAAAGCGCGGGCTCCGCCATTTGGCCGTGGTCGAAACCTTCCAGTTCGTGGAGCACGGTGTTGGTGTTTCCCACTTCCTTCATCATGCGCCACAGATACGCGTTTTCCTCGTAGCGTCCGTAGAGTTCCCGCTCACGATCCCCGGTGATGAGCAGGAGTGGGGGCGCGTCCTTGCGGACATGAAACAAGGGGGCCATTTCATCAATGACCGGCTGTTTCGAATCAATGCCCCGCTCGTTTCGGATCGTGAAGTGCGTGATGGCCTGACCGCTGAAGGGAATCAGCCCCGCGATCCGGTTCGCATCCACTCCGTATGGGGCCAGCCAGTGTTTGTCCAACCCGATCATGCACGTGAGATAGCCTCCCGCCGAATGCCCGCTTACGAATATGCGGTTGGTCGATCCGCCATATTTTTCAATGTTTTGAAAGGTCCACGCAACCGCAGCCGCGGCGTCCTCGATATACGCAGGGCATTTGGCCTGCGGACTCAGGCGGTATCCGGCGGCAACGACCGCGATCCCCTTCTCTTTCAGCTCCGCCGGAATGAACTTCTCGCCCCCCGTCAGGCCTCCGCCATGGAACCAGACCACGGTGGTGAACGCTTTTTTATCCGCCGGGTAATAGACATCCAGTCGGCAGCGTTGCTGCATGTAATCCGTCGGCGTGCCGTCCGTCCGGTAGAGGATGTTCGTGTCTGTTTTATATGCCTGCGCCGGTGTCTGCTGGGCGGACGCCACTTGTGCAAAACCACACATCAGCAGAACCAGCCATGACCATGCAAAGGTCGTTGATGTCTTCATAACGTAAAGCAAACTCCCGCGTTTTGATTTGATTCTCATTGCAAACTTCTGTTGGCACCCCGCCATCCACCCCGGCACTCGCATGGACGCTGTCATTTCACGGACCACGTTCCCGATGATTTGATTTTGATCCCCGCCATCCAAATTGTCCACACGGGATTTCCCGGGCCTGTAGCCTTGTTTAAAAAGTCGGTAACCTTTCCCTTCCGGCAGGTCAGGAATGTGTGATAGGATTTGCCTGGCTGCCAATGACGACTGAACCGACTCAACCAATACCAGACCCGCCTCTGCGGGAAGCGCGCGGCGAAGATTTTCGGACAACGCGATGGACGCAAGTCAGACAGGCGAAGGCGGAATCGCCAGAGGGGCGGCGGGCCCTGACTGAGCTTTGTGAGGCCTATTATGAACCGGTGGCCGCCTTTTTGCGATGCGAACTGCGCGATGCGGATGCCGCGCGCGACCTGACGCACGACTTCTTCGCATCCATGCTGGCCGGTGGAGCCATCGCCCGCGCCGAAGCGGAGCATGGTCGGTTCCGTTCCTATCTGCTCGGCGCTGTGAAGCACTTTCTCTCGCATCACCGTGAAGCGACGCGGCGTCTCAAGCGCGGCGGCGGTGTGGAAAACATTTCGCTTCAGGACACCGATGCGGGCGAGGCGCGATCCGTGGCGGACTCGAGCGTGTTGTCGCCCGACGCGGCCTTCGACCGGCAATGGGCGATCATCGTTCTGGCGCGGTCACTCGATACGCTGCGTCGGGAATGCGAGGCCGATGGGCGGGCGGAATTTTTCAAACAGGTCAATCCGTGGCTCACCGGCGAGGCTGCGCATGGGGACCAGACGGTCCTGGCCAGGGATTGCGGCATGAACGCGAACGCGCTCAAGGTGGCCGTGCATCGATTGAAACGGCGTTTCCGCGATTTGCTCAAGGCCGAGGTGGCCGGCACGCTCGATGATCCCCGATCAGTCGAGGCCGAGATGCGGGCGTTATTTGCCGCCCTGGGAAATTAGTAAAAATATTTTGGTAACCAAACCACAACAGGGCGTCAGGACAGTGGCATGAGTGAATCATCTCAATCATCGATCACCTGCCCCAAATGCGGGGCGAGCCTGCCGAACGCAGCCACATCCGGACTTTGCCCGCGCTGTCTCATGGCCGGGGCGATGGAACCGACGCAGACGGAGTCGGAATCCTTCCCGCAGCACAAAACGCTGACGCCCGCTGAACTGGCGCCTCATTTTCCACAACTGGAAATCCTCGAATGTCTCGGGCGCGGCGGCATGGGCGTGGTTTACAAGGCACTGCAAAAATCCCTCAACCGCGTGGTTGCGATCAAGTTGCTCGCCCCGGAGCGGGTGGCGGACGCGAAGTTTGCAAAACGCTTCGCGCATGAGGCACAGGCGCTGGCGGCCCTCAACCATCCGAACATCGTGACCATTTACGATTTCGGCCAGGCTGGCGGTTTTTACTTTCTGCTCATGGAGTTCGTGGATGGCGTGAATCTGCGCCAGGCGATGAAGGCGGGCCGTTTCACACCCGAACAGGCGCTGGCTGTCGTGCCACCCGTCTGCGAGGCCCTGCAATACGCCCACGAGCACGGCATTGTGCATCGCGACATCAAGCCCGAGAACCTGCTCCTCGACAAGGATGGACGGGTGAAGATCGCTGACTTTGGCATTGCCGGGATGCTCCATGCGGAAGGATCGGATGTCGGCCTTGCGGAAAGTCAGCCCGCCGGCACGCCGCAATACATGGCCCCGGAGCAGAAGGCGCACGGCGGCGCCGACCATCGCGCGGACATCTATTCGCTCGGGGTGGTGCTCTATGAACTGCTCACCGGAGAGCTTCCCGCCGACAGAATCCAGCCCCCCTCGCGCAAGGTGCAGATCGACGTGCGCCTCGATGAAATCGTTCTGCGCGCGCTGGAGTCGAAGCCCGAATTGCGCTACCAGACAGCCGCCGATTTGCGCACACAGGTGGAGACGGTGGTTGCAACTCCCGGTGTTGGACAACCAGCGTCCGCTCAACCGGGCCTTGCGTACCCGGCCACGATCAAGTCCGCCAGCAGCTACATTTCCACGCCGGAGCATCTGGCCACCTTCTGGGGCAGGGTCATCTACATCTATACAGGCAAAGGGCGGCTGGTGCTCGACGCGCAGCAACTCACTTTTATCGGGGACGGCCAAAAAACGGTGATCCCGCTGGCCGCCATCCGCGATCTCAGCATCGGACGTTACTCGCTACTTGCCAAGCCAACGGGACTGGATTTCATTCGCGTGACTTTCGATCAGGGCGGAGAGGTGCGATGTCTTTGTTTCACTCCCAATGAAAGCATGTTCAAACCAACCTGGGACACGAACTCCATTGTCGCTGAGTGGTTCGACGCGATCCGCGACACGGTCACCCGTTCCACGGGGCGCGCGCTGGACTCAACGCCTGTGGACCGACTGGGTCTGAAAACGAAATCGCTGCTCGCTTCGGCACTGATGCTGGCGGGAGCGTTTTTGGTGGTAATCCTCCCGTCGGGCTTTGTTTTGGCGCCATGGCCAGCCATTATGGCCAATCTGGATGAGATACTGCATGTTCTTATCGCGATTCTTTTCATCGGGGTTGTATTCAGCCTCGCGCGCAAGGCGATGGGACTGTTCCGACCCAGAGTATCCTCCGCTGATTCGGCGGATAGTCCCGGCTCGGCTTCAAACGCTTCAGACACTGGAAAAAGTGGTACGGATAAATTCCAATTATTAACAAAACCCGCACCGTCGCGCCTCTCGCGCAACGCCATCGCGGGCGCGTGCTGGGTGCCGTTCTCTTTCCTGATTTTTATCGGAATACTGGTGGTTCGGTTCACTGGGGTCATTCAACAGTCCAGCTTCGGCTACGGCTTGTGGCAGACGGCGGAGATTCTGGTGTTGCTGCCTCTGGGTTGCAGCGCCCCATTCGGCACGACGATCCTCGGGTGGATTGCCGTCTCCCAAATCCGGCGATCGGGCGGAAAGCTCCGCGGCTTGGGACTGGCGGTTTTCGATGGCGTGCTCTTCCCGCTGCTGGCGTTCGATGGATCGATCGTCTTTTTATTTGTCCTGCCCAAGCGCCTGCTGGTGGATCTCCATGCGAACGAAGCGATGTACCTACAGGCGCTGAACGACCCGGAGCATGTTCATCTGGATTTCATCACACGGCTGGCAAATGACCTGGCTCATCATGGTGCCAGTTCAACCCTCCTCGCGGTTGCGACGGGCATCATCATCGTCGTCCTGGACTTTTTCATCATCAGGACCCTCTGGCGTTTGGTGAGCAATCCACAGGGAAAGCCCCGCCTCTGACGGGCTCAATCGTCGCAATGCGCGAACAAAGCAGGGATCGCAGGACCTTTCCCTTTAGTGCGGACTTCCTCGTCTGCGGGTTCATCGGGTTCCCCGATCTTTCTTGCTTGCCGGGAGTTTTGTCCTGCACCCGCAGTCCCCCTCCATCATTAGGGGTGACATTGGGCCAATCCGGCATAGAATAAGCGGACTTTGTTCGGTGAAGTATGAAGAAACTGTTTGATGAAATTGAAGATGTGGTGGCGGACATTCGCGCCGGCCGGATGGTCATTGTGGTCGATGACGCCGATCGGGAGAATGAAGGCGATTTGCTGATGGCGGCGGAGCATGTGACTCCGGCGGCGATTAATTTCATGGCCCGCTTTGGCCGCGGCCTCATTTGCGTGCCCACACACTCGAACCGCCTCAAGCAACTGGGCATCGAGCAAATGGTGGTTCAAAACCGCGAAACCTTCAAAACCGATTTTCAGGTCAGCGTCGATGCCGCCAATGGCATCACCACGGGGATCAGCGCCGCAGACCGCGCGCTCACCATTAAAATCATGGCCGATCCCACGGCCGTGCCCAATGACCTGGTGCAGCCGGGCCACATATTTCCATTGCGCGCGAAGCCCGGAGGCGTTCTCCAACGCGCAGGCCACACGGAAGCCACCGTCGATCTCGCCATTCTGGCCGGATGCCGTCCGGTCGGTGTGATTTGCGAGATCATGAACGACGACGGCACCATGGCCCGTCTGCCGCAATTGATCAAATTCGCCAAACGCCACAAACTTAAGATTTGCTCCATCGAGGCCCTCATCGAATACCGCCGCCAGCGCGAAAAACTCGTCGAACGCGTCGAAGTGGTGCGCATGCCCACCGAGTACGGCGATTTCGATCTCTACCTCTACGAATCGAAAACCGACGGCCAGAATCACCTTGCCCTGGTGCGTGGCAAAGTGGCCGGCGCGAAAAACGTTCTCGTGCGCGTGCATAGCGAATGCCTTACCGGTGATGTTTTCGGCTCTCAACGTTGCGACTGCGGCCACCAGCTTCATCAAGCCATGCGTCAGATTGCCGCCGAAGGAAAAGGCGTCATCGTTTATATGCGCCAGGAGGGCAGGGGGATCGGACTGGGTCCGAAAATCCGCGCCTACAAGTTGCAGGAACGTGGCTATGACACTGTGGAGGCCAATCTTAAACTCGGTTACCCCATGGACTTGCGCGAATACGGCTTGGGCGCTCAAATCCTGTCCGATCTGGGCCTGAAGACCATCCGGCTCCTGACCAACAATCCCAAGAAAGTGGTTGGCCTCGAAGGCTACGGATTGGAAATCGTTCAGCAAGTCCCCATTCGCATTAAATCCAATCCACACAACGAGAAGTATTTGGAAACAAAGCGCGTGAAACTCGGCCACTTGCTTTAGGCTGATCGGAACCTGACTCTCATAACAGACCATGCTTAAACCTGTAAAAAAGAATCCCGGCGCGCGGTTGACCAACGGACGCGTTGCCATCGTCGCCTCCAAATACAACGCCCGCTACGTCGATTCCATGCTGCGCGCCGCGAAAACCACCCTCGCAGCCGCCGGAGTCAAAGACGTGCAAATTGTGCGAGTTCCCGGTGCCTTTGAAATCCCGGTGATCGCCGCTCAACTGGCCCATTGTGAAACAAACCGCCCCGAAGTCATCATCTGCCTGGGTGTGGTCATTCAGGGTGAAACCGCTCATGCCCAACTGATTAGCGAAGCCGTCAGCCAATCCCTGGCGCGCATCCAAATCGATTATCGCCTGCCGATCATTCACGGCGTGCTTCTACTCGGTAACGAAGCCCAGGCCAAAGCCCGTTGTCTGGGCAGGGAACACAATCGCGGCACAGAGGCCGCCTTGACGGCCATCGAGATGGCCAGAATCAATCGCACCTTCTGCAAGTGCTAGGTTGTCTACCTCTTAACTCATTTGTGCCATGAATTTGCGCCTTCCCCTGCTTTCCTGGACCGGTGTCCTGACCGCATTGCTTTTGCTTGGAACCCTTGGCTGCCGCCACTTGGAATCTCAAGCGCAGCCGCCTCTCCAGCGCTTCGCCTATGCCGAACTGCACATGGCCAGCATCTTCCGGGTCGTCCTCTATGCGCCTGACCGGCAAACCGCAGATCACGCCGCAGAGGCCGTTTACCATCGCATCGACGCGCTGGAAAACATCATGACCGATTACGATCCCAAGAGCGAACTGATGCAGCTCTGCCGCCAGCCCGTGGGCGTTCCAGTCAGGCTCAGCGATGATCTGTTTGCGGTTCTTAAGAAGTCCCACGAGATCTCGAAGGAAAGTGATGGAGCGTTCGACATCACCGTGGGCCCATTCGTTTCCTTGTGGCGTCAGGCCAGAAGGACGCATGTGCTCCCAACCCCCGAAGCCGTTCGCATGGCCAGTCAGGCTGTCGGCTACAAAAAACTCAAGATCGACGAAAAGAACCATACCGCCACCCTGACCGTTCCCGGAATGAAACTGGACCTCGGGGGCATTGGCAAAGGATTCGCTGCGGAAGAGGCCTTGAAGCTC
Organism: Verrucomicrobiia bacterium; assembly: GCA_963664225.1. Classification (GTDB taxonomy): domain Bacteria; phylum Verrucomicrobiota; class Verrucomicrobiia; order Limisphaerales; family UBA1319. The sequence continues at coordinate 2,012,891 of OY760937.1, read as the reverse complement.
CTGCGCGGCATGGGAATCACCCGCGCCATGGCCGCCGCCAGCGGGGACATTTCATTGGGCGATCCGCCTCCGGGCAAAAATGGCTGGGAGATTGGCATCGCCTCCATTGACCATCCGCTGCAAGGCCTTACCGGGGAAGTGGTACTCGCCAACGTGGGTATCTCCACATCCGGCGACACCGAGCAATACGTGGAGATTGGCGGTCAGCGTTATTCGCACATCGTCGATCCAAGGACCGGTCTGGGCCTGACGGAACGCATCGGCGTGACCACCATTGCCCGCACTGGAACCGAAAGCGACGGTCTGGCCAAAGCGATCTGCGTATATGGCGCCCGTCGCGGCCTGGCTTACGTGGAAAAACACCCCGGCGCCGCGGCGCTCGTCGTCGAAATCACCCCAACCGGAACCAAGGTCACTCCTTCCAGCCGGTTCAAGAAATACTCGGGAACGGCTGCCAGATAACCTGCGGATTTCTCATAAAGCTCAAGTATTATGACATCGCCCGGTTCCAATCCCCGTGATCCCCTGCACGGCATCACGCTGGAGAGCATCCTAAACCAGCTCGTTCAGCGCCATGGCTGGAGTGAGATGGCGCGGCGCATTCCCATCCGCTGTTTTCAGTTCAATCCTTCAGTGAAGTCGAGTCTCACGTTTTTACGTAAAACACCCTGGGCGCGTGAAAAAGTCGAAGACTGGTTCATCGGGGAAAAAGCTCAATACCAGAAGCCTTCTTAGCCTTTGGCCTTGCTTCATGGATACACCCCCGGTCAGCCCCCTGTTGGATTGGTTGTTGCGGAAATTCCCCGAAACGCCAAAAAGCCGCGCCAAACAATGGATTGCGGCCGGGCGGGTCAGCGTCAACGGCGTCATAATTCGCAAACCGCATCAAACCATGGCGGATCCGGGGGACACCCTGGAGCTGCGTGATCGTCATGCCACGACACTGACGCTTGATTCCGGCTGGCAGATTCATCCGCGCGTTTCGCTGCTGTATCTGGATTCCGCGCTCGCCATCGTCAACAAGGGGGCGGGTCTCATTTCCGTGCCGGCATCGAATTGCGATCTTTCCGCGCTGGGCATCCTCGCAGATTTTCTGGCCGGGAAGATGAAAGCCCAAACCCGCGGCGTCGCGGGAAGGTCATTGCCGCCCGCCTATCAACGGCTGCGCCCCTCGCCGGTTCACCGCCTTGACCAATACACGACGGGCGTTCTTTGCATGGCCATGAATCCCGCCGCGCGGCGCCAACTCATCGAGCAGTTGAAGGTCCATTCCATGCGGCGCGAATATGTGGCGTTTGTGGAGGGACGTCCGTCCACACCCAGCGGCACCTGGCGGCAATGGCTGCAATTGAGCCGGGACGAATTGCGGCAGCATGTGATTTTGGAAGAGCAGCTCAAGAAGGTGCCGGAGGCCGAAGTCCGCGAGGCCATCACGCATTACGAAGTGCTTGCGGAATATCCGCTGGCCGGCGGGAAAGGTTTTGTCACCAAACTGCGTCTCCGGCTGGAGACCGGCCGGAAACATCAAATCCGCGTCCAGGCCGCCCATGCCGGACTGCCCCTGGTCGGGGACCGCACCTACAATCCGGTCTATCGCGGATCGGATTCCGCCCGCGCGCTGGTTGATTTTCCGCGTCAGGCTTTGCATGCCCAAACCATCAGCCTCGAACACCCGGATCATCCCGGCAAGCCCATGACCTGGACGGCTGAACTGCCCAACGACCTGCGCCAGCTCGAAACGACATTGAAAAAAGCGGTGAAGACGTATTGAAGCATTCCGCCGTTGTCACCACGGCGCGCACAAAGTTCGATAGGGCAGGTTGTTTGCCTTCCTCGTAGCGCCAGCAGAGGGTGCGGGGCCTCAGCCCCATACCTCCATCAACCAGATCAAGCGAGAGTCTGCCTTTTGACCTCTTCCTTTCAGAAGACTTTTGTCCTGCATTCAGGGCAGCCGGAGTTCTGCGACGGCGACTGGCTGCCTGATTACTTCCTGTTTGTGTCCGGAGCCTGCTCTTTGGCGGCCTTGGCCCCAAACCATGCGAGCACCAGCATGAACACGCCGAAGCACAGCAGAAAACCGCCCCAGATCAAATTGATGTTTGAGCCCAGCGAGCGCTTATACATCTCGGCATCGTTCTGCGTGATAAATCCCTGAATCACCAGCAGCACGCCAATCAGCGTAAACATCAGCCCTATCGGCAGGCGAATATCGAGTCCCATAAATTAATTCCAATTCTTTAAGGTTGTCTGGCTGTCTGATTACCAGAAAATAACGTTCAACACCACGCAGCAGAAAAGCAGCACCAGGCCCAGCACCGCCGGACGCAGATACCACGCCTGCTCGCTCACAACGATCTTGGGCGTCAGCGAATAGACCAAACCCTTGAGTTCTTCGTTGGTCTTGGTCCGCTTGGTCGCCAGCGAAATGAAAAACGTCAGCAGGAAGCAAACTCCGAAGGCGCAACTGGCCAGCCAGAAGTTCTGCGCCATCTCGCTCGGAAACGTCTGTTGAACGCCCAGGTAACCGCCTTTGACGCCTGGCGCATTGCCTGCGGCGATCGTGAGCGCATGGAACAATGCCGATGTCGTTGTGCCGCCCAGCAATCCGAAAAATGCGCCGTGGCTTGTGGTGCGGGCCCAGAACATTCCCAGCAGGAACGTTGCAAACAACGGGGCGTTTACGAAGCCGAAGACCAACTGCACGATATCCATTGCGTTGGAGTAATTGCTCGCGAAATAGGCGCAGGCAATACTCAATAGCACCCCGACCACCGTGATCGCCCGGCCCATCCACATGTAATGCTCATCGCTCTTATTCTTGGCGATGTAGGCCTGGTAAAGATCGTAGGTCCATACCGTGTTGAACGCCGTCACGTTGCCCGCCATGCCGGACATGAACGACGCCAGCAGCGCCGTCAACGCCAGTCCCAGCAGACCCGATGGGCAGTATTTTTTGACCAGCGACAAAATCACCCCGTCGTAGTCGATTTCAGCCACCGCGTTCTGCAATCCATCCTTCAAATCCTTATCCGCCATCGTCGGCGCGGTTTTAATCAGCGCTTCCACCTTCTCAGGCAGCATTTTCATTCCCACCGCGGCCGAAACCGCCTGCACCGCCGCCTCACCCTTCAATTCCTTCGCGGCCGCATCCTTGATGGCCGGTATGGCCTTCTGATACATGGCCGTATCCATCCGTTTGGGAGGCAGGCGATAACCATCCTTGCCCGTCAGGGCCAGCGACAACGCGAGCATGCCGGGCAGAATCACCAGCACCGGGAAAATCATTTTGGGCACCGCGGCAATCAGCGGAGTGCGGCGCGCCGCCGTCATGTTCTTGGCGGCCATGGCCCGTTGCACCACCAGGAAGTTCGTGCACCAATATCCAAAGGAGAGCACAAAACCCAGACCGAACATCATCGCGAACAAATCCACACCCATCGGGTTCGCCGTGGGCCCGCCCAGCAGCGGCTTCCATGCGCTGGTCCAGGCATCGCTCGCATACGCCTTGCCCGCATGATCCGCCAGGCCCAGCGCCACCGGGTTTTGCGCCACCGTGGCCAGATTCGTCTTCAGCACATCCCATCCACCCACATCCTTGAGACCCAGAAACACCACCGGGGCAAAACCGAGCACGATCATGAAGAACTGAAGCACTTCCGTGTAAATGGCTGAAGTCAAACCACCTTTGAGCACATAGAGCAGCACCACCGCCGAGCAAATCCACAGGCTCATATTGTAGTCCCAGCCCAGGAGTTGGTTGAGCAGCTTCGACAGCGCGTTCATCGAAATACCCGACGCGAACACCGTCATCACCGCAAACGTCAGCGAATTGAAGCATCGCGTCCGCTCGTCAAAGCGCATCTTCAGGTATTCCGGCACCGATCGCGCCTTCGACCCGTAATAGAACGGCATCATGAATACCGCCAGGAAGATCATCGCCGGAATCGCCCCCACCCAGTAGAAATGGCAGGTCGCAATACCGTATTTCGCGCCGCTGGCGGCCATTCCCACCAGTTCCAGCGCCCCGAGATTGGCGGAAATAAACGCCAGGCCCGTCACCCAGGCGGGAATCGACCGGCCGGACATCAAAAAGTCCGCCGAGCTCTTCATGTATCGCTTAAGTGCGAACCCGATCCCGACCACAAAAACGACATAGATTGCCAAAATGGCAAAATCGATGGTGCCCAGTTGTATGCTTTGCATAGTAGATTTCGGGAATTTATAGGAACCTCCCCGCCCTATGTCAATGACAGCTCCTCAGAAAATACGAATTCCCAGGGACCACGTTCCATCTCAAGAACTGACCCGGTAGGGCGAGGCTCCAGCCGAGCCTTCCTCCTCACCGCCGTGACCCTCGGTCACAACCGCACCTCTTGAAATGTCCGGGGCTCGCACCCGGTGTCTTCCATATATCTACATTTGTAAAGATTGCGCTTGCACTCATCTACATTTGTAGAGATACTCCCCTCATGTCCAAGCCCGTTGTCGAATTAACTCAGGCGGAATGGTCCGTCATCAAGGCCGTTTGGGAGAATGAGCCCTGCACCGCGCCCACCATTCAAGAGAAACTCTTCAAGGCCACCCAATGGACTTACTCGACCGTGCGCACGGTGATGGATCGCATGGTCGTCAAGGGCGTGCTTGCGGCGAAGAAGGAAGGCAGGATGACGATTTACAATTCAATCGTCACGCGCGCGCAGGCCCAGCAAGGCGAATTGCTCTATGCGCTCAAGAACGCCTTCAACGGCGCGCTCACACCCATGGTGCAGTGCCTGCTGGAAAACAACGACATCAACGCCGGGGAACTGGCCCAACTGGAGGCGCTGATCGAAGCCAGGAAAAAGTCCGCGAAATAATCATCGAACCGCGCTTATGAATTCCTCCATCGAAACCCTGAACCATTTCGGCGGGCAGTTTTTCCACTTCGCCTGGCCGATGTTTTGGCAATCCAGCTTGCTGATCGCTTTTGTCTTCGCACTGGATGTCTCACTGGCGCGAAAAATGCGCGCCTCCATTCGCTACGCGCTCTGGATGGCGGTGTTGGTGAAATTGCTGTTGCCCCCAACGCTTGCCCTGCCGACCGGCGCGGCATGGTGGCTGACTCCGACCAAACCAGCCGTCAACGCCCCGGTCACGCCCCAATACGTCGTGACTTACGGTAAAGCGACGCCGCAACCAGATTTGGCTCCACAAACGATTCCCATTCCAGAAGCCGTGCCGGCGCCGTTGAGCAGTGCGGGTTGGGCGCTGCTCGTTTCGTGCGCGGTGAGTCTGGCTTTGCTGCTGTGGCTGGCAAAGAATTGGTGGCACGTCGCACGAAAGGTTCGTGGGGCAGGAGCTTCAAACGAATATTCAGACGCACTCGAAAATGCCCGACAGCTCGCTGGTTTTCGGTCAACCGCACGCTTGAAAATTGTCGAAGGCCGGATGTCCCCCGCAGTGTGCGGTTTGATCCGCCCTGTGATTCTGTTGCCGCGCACATTGCTGGACAATATTTCCGCCGCGCAATTACGGGCCGTGCTTTTGCATGAACTATTTCACCTGCGCCGCAGGGATGTCTGGGTGAACTGCGCGCAGGCGTTGCTGCAAATTGCCTACTGGTGGCATCCGCTGCTGTGGTTGGCCAACGCGCGGATGCGCCGCTTGCGCGAAGAGGCGGTGGACGATGCGGTGATGCTGGCCTTGCGCGAGGACGCGGAGACCTATGCGCCGACGTTGCTCGAAGTGGCGAAGCTCGCCTTCCAACGTCCCCTGATGAGCCTGGGACTGGTCGGGATCATGGAATCGCGGAGCGCCCTGCGCCAGCGCATTGAGCGGCTCGTGGATTTCCACGCTCCACGCAAGGCCGGTCTGACCTTCGCGTCCCTGTTCGGCATCTTTGTCTTCAGCGCCGTGGCCCTTCCAATGGGCGAAGCGCCGACTCCGGCAGCAAAACAAACGCCATCCGCCGCCAGGCCCGGACAACCGCAGCCCTCAGCGCGCAAAGCGCAGTCCGATATTGTTTTGATCAACGCGCGAATCTACGAGATGCGCTCCGCCGATTTTGAAAAAATGACTTCGACCCTCAAATTCAATCAAGGAGTCGATACTAACAGCGCATGGTGGGCCGCATCACGGGAGAAATTCGGTGAACTGCTGAAAAAGTTGGATAGGTCTGGCCTCCAACCCATGACCAAACCGCGCATCCAGACTTCGAGTGGTGTTCCCGCCACAATGTTTGTCGGCAACGAGACCAACGGCATTGAGTTTGCCTGCAGCCCGTTCGTGAAGGGCGGCAATATCGATCTGGCGATTCAAGGCAGCGTCGTTGACACCCCGGCCACGGGCGCGATCACAAATCAATTCAACGCGAAGGCCTCGGCGGAAGATCAGGGAGGCATTGTCATCCGCAACGAAAACCTGCGCGGTTCCGACCCCGGCAAAATGATCGTGGTGGTGATCGGCGTCCAAATCATGATGGATAAGACGGTCAGGAATGCCACGTCGATGAAGTTCAGACTGGATGCCGGTGTGCCAGAGGAACGCTTGAATCAATTGATGCTTGATTCCGGCGTCAGAACGCCACCGACGGCTTTCCTTTATCTGAACAATGGATTCATGTTTGCACGGGGCACGGGAGAGCAACTGGCGCTGGTCAACAGCGTCGCGCAAAAGCTGCATGGGTATGCGCTCGAGGGAAGTGTTTCCACTCCGGCAACGGACTCGGAAACGACAAATCTTTATTCCAGGCAATTCAAGGTGGATCCCAATACCTTTCTTTCGAGCCTGGAGCGAATGGACCATGCCGAAGCCAGGAGCGTTAAGACTACAAATTCTCCTGCAGCCACGAGTGCCATGGTGCGGAAGTTTATGGTCGATCTTCTCGGCATCGATTTGAATTCAACCGCAGGCAAATCCGTTTTCTTCAATGACCGCAATGGCCTGCTATTGGTCAAGTCAACTTCATCTGATCTCGGTGCCATCGAACAAGCGGTTCAGACGCTCAACTATGCGCCGCCACAGATAAACATAACCGGCCAGTTCGTGGAAGTGCCGGAAAGCTTTTTCACCAGTGTCGCTGGAAATCCCCTGCCTGCGGGCATGACCAACGGAACGGGCATTTTGACAGAGGTGGAAGCCAGCGCGCTCATAAAACGCCTCAAGGCGCAACCAGGTGTTGACGTGCTGGCCATGCCGAACGTGACGACCCTTGCCGGCATGCAGGCGCAAATACAGTCAACACAGATTGACACCGCCCTGACCAATTCAGTTCCTACAAAGGATAATTCCAGCCCGTCCATCGCAACTGCGTTGCATTATGAAAGAATTAAGACAGGGGCTGGTATGGACGTGATTGCCGAAATCCTATCCGACGGCTACACGATTGATCTGCGAGCCATTGCCTCAGTGACGGAGTTTCTGGGTTACGCCGATGGCACGAACATGGCCCCTCAGGCTGTCACCAATTCCATGCCTGCCGTCCGATTGCGCACCAAGGCCGCGCACACTCAATTGTATGACGGCCAGACCCAGGTTCTGTTTCCGAAACCAGAACAAGTATTACTCGGCGCGCCGGACAAACAACGGGATGCACGTGTGGCCGATTACATCCGCCAGATCGAAAAACGAGACGGGAAGAAGATACTGGTCGTCTTTGTTACGCCAAAGCTCATTGATCCGGCAGGAAATCGGGTATCTTCGGACGACGATGCGCCAGCGGCCAGGGACCAGATTCCAAAACAGTAACTAATCCGGTAGGGCGAGGCTCCCGCCGAGCCGTCATCGGCCCTGCACTCGGTAGGGCGAGGCTCCCGCCGAGCCATCTCCGCACAGATCCATCCAGACCTGCATACTCCCCTGACCTTTCAGGGGCATTTTTCGTTTGCAGCAGAATCTTACTTTACGCCCGGCTACAGGAGTTTCATCGTGCTTGATCTCCCTGTTGAGATCGCTTTCGCATGCGGCAGCATCACCACGCCAGAGATTCCAAATACCGCATCGATTGCGGGATCTGAACGATCGTGGATGGCGACTCGTCCTCGATGAAATAGTGCTTCACGCCAACTTCCTGAGCGGCCTTAAGCACCGCCGTGGTATCGATCTGACCTAAGCCGATGGCCACGTCATTCCGCACGTCTTCGCTGCCGGTGAGCAGGCCCGTCTTGGTCCCCTTGCGCATGTCTTTCACATGCATCAATGCCCAGCGATTCGGGTATTTTTGAAGCAGTTTCACCGGATCCTGACCCGGATGCACAGTCCAGAAGATGTCCATCTCGAAGCTGACAAATTCCGGCTTCGTCTCCTGCACGATCAGATCAAAGAGCGTGCTGTCGCCATTCGGAACGAATTCGAATCCATGGTTATGGTAAAAGAATTTGAGGCCCTGTTTCGCGAGCGCCTCGCCGAACCGATTAAAATCAGCGGCGGTCTTGTGCGCATCGGCCTCGGTAAACGGACCGTCGTGCGGGATGCCAGCGGTGCCGACATACTGGACTCCCAGCGCCTTGGCATCCGCAATGACCTGGTCCATGGAAGTATCCAGTAGATTGTAATCCACGATGGAGGACACGGGTTTGAGCCCGGCCCTGGTCAATTCCGCACGAAATTGTTGCGGTGTCCGTCCATAAGTTCCTGCGAGTTCAACTTCTTGAAACCCAAAGCTGCGGGTCATTTGCAGGGCATAGGGCACGTTCGTCGCAAGAATATCGCGCAAGCTGTAAAGCTGCATGCCCATCGGCCCGTGAAAACTCTTGCTTGTGCCCGCGCCTTTCGCGCCAGCGCGCGTGCCATTGTTCAGCCAGACATCCACGCGCGGGGCATCCCAATTGTAGGGTTTATTTAGAAGGTCGAGATCGCCGTCGCCGTCCAGGTCCGCCAGCCGGGCTTCATGCCAGCCGTGGCCAACAACCACTTCCTTGCGCGTGAAGTTCCCCTGGCCGTCACCGTAGAAAACCCAGCCAGTGGCCTCAGGATGGTCCCGCATGGTTTCCTTCTCATGCCACTTGGCCATCTCGCCCACGAAAATATCCAGATGCCCATCGCGGTTGATGTCGCCGAGTTGCAGGCTGTGACCATGAACGATGTCGCGATCGAGCAGATCGTGCGACTTCCAGTCCGCAGCATTTTCGGGATTGCCTGTACATTCATACCAACGCAAGGGACCGTCACCGTCGCCGGGCGAGATGACGATCTGCGGATACTTCGACGGCTTGAAATAGCCGGCAAAGATGAGTCCGCCCACGTCCGAGAGTTTGATCGCCTTGAAGCTCTTGCCGCCGGTGTGCTTGTACCAGGTGTTGAAGGCGAGCAAATCCACCTTGCCATCCGCGTCGATGTCAAATGCCGACATGCCCTCGGTATAAGGCGTGGAACCGCTGCTGGTTCCCGAAACCACTTCAGTCAAAGGCCAGGACTCAGCGTTACGCGGGTCGGCGGGAGTTTCCGCCAGGAACAGGGTCTTGGCCTGCTGATTCCAGAAGGCGAGCTGCGGCTTGCCGGTGCCCAGGAAATCTCCGAAGACCTGATCGTGGTGTTGGGTCATGCCGCCGGTCTTGATGAGATGCCGTTTCCAGGGCGTGTTCTTGTCGAAGTTCGGCGACGGATTCTCCCACCACCACACATCCTTGCTCTGCCAGTCACCGCCGAAAACCACGTCCATGTCGCCGTCACCGTCGATGTCCATGACCGCGCCACCGGCCTCGATGGTTAGATAGTCTTTCTCAATCACATACTGTTCCCAACCCGTGGCATTGTGCCGATACCAGACCAGCGCAGGCGCCTTCTGACGGAAACTCAGGATAAAATCGTTCACGCCGTCGCCGTCGAAATCGGCCACAACCGCCCCGGTTTGCTCCGTGGACCCGCCCGGAGGCGCGGGCAATTCACCGCGTTTGCTGGAAAGATTCTGCCAGACTGGATCCGGCGCGGCGAAGGCAACCGTGACGCCAAGGAGCAGGCACAGGCCAAAGTGAATTCGAGTCGTTTTCATATCAAAGCGCATGACAGCATTGGTTGATTGCGTTTCGAACGGGATGTCATTGAATGGAAATGTGGCGGGCAAGGTGGCTCCTGTCAAAAACCATATTTCCCTCTTGACCCCATTGCCGCCGCCAATCAATCTGAAATCCGAAGCAGACAGATGGGCGCATGCAAAATCCAACGATAATTTCCGTTCAATTTGCGTGCATTCCCAACAGTGTTTTCATATGGCCCAGGAGTTCGTCACCTACAATGGACAAAGAATGATCAAAGGCTGGCCTGAACAGATCGAAGCGGCGCAGTTGCAGCCGACAGTGATCATTAATGGCAAAAAGCATATTCGTGTGCGCTATGGCGAAGAGGCTGAAGACTGGGGTGCTGACCGTCAGCCATGCCACGATTGCCGTGTGATTAAGGGGCAGTTCCACGTTTTTAGTTGTGACGTCGAGCGTTGTGCTGCATGCGGCGGACAGGCCCTCTCATGTGATTGCGACTATGAGGTTGACGATGCTTCGAATTGACGGACTTCATGCTCTTGTCATGAAGAACACGATCACCACAGAGTCAGTGATGGTTTCACTGCAGTCATCATGAACCTCTTCTCCACCACCCGCCTTCCGCAGGATCCAACGGTTGTTGCGCCCGACGGCTCCAATGTGCGCGTCCTGCTGGGACTGAAAGGGGGAGGCATGGCCCACTTCGAATTACCTGCGGGCACAACCGCGCGCGCGGTGGTTCATCGAACCGTCGAGGAGATTTGGTACGTCCTCGCTGGCTCGGGCGAAATATGGCGCAGACAGGCCGCAAGGGAGGAAGTCGTCAGCCTCGTTCCGGGCGTATGCGTCACCATTCCACTCGGTACTGAATTTCAGTTCAGGGCTTCGTCAGCCGAACCCTTATCCGTCGTCGCCATCACCATGCCACCATGGCCGGGCGAAGATGAAGCAATGTTCGTCCCGGGGCCATGGCACCCGACCGTCTGATTTTCAGCGCTACGCGCAAGCGAAGATCCCTTTCACTCTTCCGAATATTCTCCCTCACTTGCCCATGGAAAATCATGTGGGGCGCAGGACAAGCCTCAGGAAGCTGGTAAAAGCCTAAACCGTACGAACCCAGCCAGAACACCAGTCGGCGGTGTGGGGCAATTAATCCGGCGCGGCGGCATTCTCCAAACCGTGCAATAAACCCAGGGCTCGCAATACTTCTCCTTCTCCTGGGGGGAGAAGGCCGGATGAGGTATGTCCTTTCAGATCTGGCTTTTGCCGGACCCTTAATCGGCGCCCGGCCATTCCCGAAACTCTTGCTATATTTGTTTCGAATATACTCACATGCCCATTTTAAGGCCTTTTTCGCTTACGAAAGCATTTTGTCTTACGTCCTACCGAGTGATCCCAACCCATTCTGGTTTTTTGTCGCGCGTCCCTTACTCCTCCGTCGCGGCTTCTTTCTTCTCCCAGGCGCGTTTGGCGCGTTCGGGCAGGGCGGTGTCGGCCTTGGCAAAGTAGGCGTGTTTGCCAAATTTGCTGTTCAGGGCCTGCTGCAATTCGAGGGTGGGGGAGACGTTGTATTTCTCGTTGGTCTCGATGATGCCCCAGGCGCCACTGGAATGTTTGATGCAGAGGATCAGCGGGCATTTGCCGGCGTGCGAGGTCACGATGTTGCGCAATTCCATCAGGAGGGGGCCGGACATTTTGCTGGCATCGAGGCGGACCTGGACCTGCTTGGTAAAGCGCCGGGGGGTGTCCTCGAGAGGCATGATTTCCTGCGGGAAAATCTTGGCCTTGTCCTCGCTGTTATTCACTTCACCCGTGACGAGCAGGGGTTTTCCTTCCACAAGATACTGGCGGAATTTGTCGTAATTCTCGTTCATCAAAAGGACCTGCACGGTGCCATACATGTCCTCGAGAGTGGTCATGGCGTAGGGCTTGCCGGATTTCTTGGAGAAGCCCTGCTGGGTGGCGGCCACCAGTCCGCCCAGGCGCACCATGCTGCGGTTGGCCAGTTCCGCCAGACCGGCCGTGTTGGCCGTGCAGTATTTTTCGATCAACGGCAGAAACGGCTTGATGGGATGGCCGGTGACATAGATGCCCAGCAGCTCTTTTTCCGCGGCCAGGCGCTGGCTTTCGGGCCATTCGGGCAATTGAATCGCGGATTCGGGAGCTGATGTGGTGCCGTCATCGATCAAACCAAACAGGCTGCCCTGACCGCTCTGGCGGTCCTGGGCGAGGCTCGAGGCGCGGGCCAGGGCGTGATCGATCTGCGAGAAAAGCGTGGCGCGGGTTTGTCCGTAAGTATCGCACGCGCCGGATTTGATGAGACCTTCCAGGGCCTTGCGATTGACCGTGCGGGTATCCACGCGTTCGCAGAGGTCGTTCAGGGAGGTGAATTTTCCGCCTTTCTGTCGGGCCTCAAGAATGGAGCGCACGGCGATTTCGCCAACGCCCTTGATGGCGGCCAGGCCAAAGCGAACCACCGTGCCTTCCCGCGCCGGGGCAAAGACCACCTGGCTCTCATTGACATCGGGCGGGAGCACCTCGACGTGGAGGTCGCGCGCCTCCTCGATCAGGATCGCCACCTTGGCGGTGTCGCCCATGTCGTTGGTGAGCATGGCGCAAAGGAACTCCACCGGGTAATTGGCCTTAAGATACGCGGTCTGGTAGGAGACGATGGCGTAGGCCGCCGCGTGGGATTTGTTGAATCCGTATCCGGCGAACTTTTCGAGATGATCGAAAATCATGTTCGCCCGGTCGGCGGGGATGTTGTTGGTTTTGGCGGAACCCGCGACGAACAACGCGCGGTGCTTCTGCATTTCCTCGACCTTTTTCTTGCTCATCACCCGGCGCAACAGGTCGGCGCCGCCCAGTGTGAATCCCGCCAGGACCTGCGTGGCCTGCATGACCTGCTCCTGGTAAATCATGATGCCGTAGGTTTCGCGGCAGATCGGTTCGAGCAGCGGATGCTCATATTCCACGGGGACCTCGCCATGGCGGCGCTTGATGAAATCAGGGATGAGGTCCATGGGGCCGGGCCGGTAGAGCGCGATCAACGCGGTGATGTGCTCCACGGAACTCATCTTGAATTTTCGGCACAAATCGCGCATGCCACCGGATTCCAACTGGAACACGCCGACGGTATCGCCCTTGTTGAGCAGCGCGAAGGCCTTGGGGTCGTCCAGCGGCAACTGGTCGATGGGCAGGTCGATGCCGCGCGTGGCCTTGATCATCTCCACGGCGTTGCGAATGACGGTGAGCGTCTTGAGACCCAGAAAGTCCATCTTCAGCAAACCGAGATCGCCGACCGGCCCCATGGGATATTGCGTGACAATGGTGCCGTCCTCGTCCTGCTTGAGGGGCAGCACATTGACGAGCGGTTGATCTCCGATGACCACACCGGCGGCGTGGACCGAGGCGTTGCGCGTGAGGTCCTCGAGCACGAAGGCGATATCCACCAATTCGCGCGTGACCTCCTCGGTGTCGTAGGCGTTCTTGAAATCCGGGGATTGCTTGAGCGCCTTGGCCAGATCCATCTTCAATTCGTTGGGGATCATCTTGGCCAGGCGATCGCAGTCGCTGTAGGAAAGGCTCATGACGCGACCGACATCCCGCACCACGGACTTGGCGCCCATGGTGCCGAAGGTGACAATCTGCGCCACGGAATCACGGCCGTATTTCTCGCGGACGTATTCGATGACGTCGGCGCGGCGGTCGTCGGCGAAGTCAATGTCGATATCGGGCGGGTTGACGCGCTCGGGATTCAGGAAGCGCTCGAACAGCAGCGCGTAACGGATGGGATCGACGTTCGAAATGGCCAGCAGGTAGGTGACGATGGAACCTGCGGCGGAACCGCGCGCCACGCAGGAAATGCCCTTGCTGCGGCCGTAGCGGACGAAATCGCCCACGATCAGGAAGTAACTAACGAAGCCGCTTTTATCGATGACCTTGAGCTCCATTTCCACGCGGTCCATGATCCGTTGAACGGCGGTGGCCACGGCGGGGTTGTCCAGCGATGCGGCGTTGCTGGCGTCCTTGTCGGCGGGGTCTGGAACATACGTGGGCAGACGGCGCGCGTCCTGGATGGCGTCTACGACAAATTGATCCCCCACCACGCGAACGCTCATTCCGTAGCGTGTTTTCAAGCCTTCGGCGACCAGATCCTTGAGATAATTTTCGCGCGACCGTTCGATCGGCGGCTGGAAGACGGGGTAGTGGAGCTTGCCAAACTCGATCTTCAGGTTGCACTTCTCGGCGATTTCCAGCGTGTTCGAGATGGCCTCGGGCGTTTCGATAAACAGGGCCTTCATCTCGTCCGCCGAGCGCAGATAAAACTGCTCGGGCGCGTAGTGCATCCGCTTGGTGTCGTTGAGCGTGGTCTGCGTGCCGATGCAGATGAGGCAGTCGTGCGCGTGCGAATCCTTTTTCTCGAGGTAATGCACGTCGTTGGTCGCCACGAGCTTCAGCCCGAATTCCTTGGACCATGCGATCAACTGGCGGTTGACGGTGGCCTGCTCGGGAAGCTGATGGTTTTGCAGCTCCAGATAATAATTCTCGGGACCGAACGTCTGTTTATACCAGTCGATGGATTCCCGGGCCTTGTCCAATTCGCCCCGCATGATGAGGTCGGGGATTTCCCCGGCGAGACAGGCGGACAGGACGATGAGGCCGTCCTTCTTTTGGGCGAGCAGCTCCTTGTCGATGCGTGGTTTGTAATAATACCCCTCGAGATGGGCTGCGGTGACGAGCTGGATCAGGTTTTTATAGCCGACCTCGTCTTTGACCAGGAGAATGAGGTGCTGATAAACGTCCTTGCCGCCGTGGCTCGATTTTTTGTCGAACCGGCTGCCGGGCGCCACATACATCTCGCAACCGATGATGGGCTTGATGCCGCTCTTTTTGGCCGCGGTGTAAAAATCAATCGCGCCAAAGAGGACGCCGTGATCGGTCATGGCCAGCGCGGGAAAGTTCAGCGCCTTCGCCCGCTCCATCAAGCGGTCGAGGCGACAGGCCCCATCGAGCAGTGAATACTCGGTGTGCAAGTGCAGGTGAACAAAATCCGCGTTCGACATGGGGACATTTTAACCGTTGATGGCTGACTTGCGCAAGAAGGGTCACGCGGCAAAAAAACACAGAGAAAAGCATGTTTTTTTTGGGCCATCTCCAAATTTGGGTCGCATGGAAGCGTTCGATGGTCCTCCGCGATCGCCCGCCGCCGTCCCCGGTGCGCCGGTCTCCTGACCGGCTTACGGTGTTCTTATATCCAACGTTTTCAAATGTGCCGCGATCCCCGCCCATCGCCGTCCCCGGTGCGCCGGTCTCCTGACCGGCTTACGGTGTTCTTGTATCCAACGTTTTCAAATGTGCCGTAATCCCCGCCCGGCGGTGTCCCCGGTGCGCCGGTCTCCTGACCGGCTTACGGTGTTCTTGTATCCAACGTTTTCAAATGTGCCGTAATCCCCGCCCGGCGGTGTCCCCGGTGCGCCGGTCTCCTGACCGGCTTACGGTGTTCTTATATCCAACGTTTTCAAATGTGCCGTAATCCCCGCCCGGCGGTGTCCCCGGTGCGCCGGTCTCCTGACCGGCTTACGGTGTTCCTATATCCAACGTTTTCAAATGTGCCTTAATCCCCGCCCGCCGGTCTTCAACCCCGCCCGATGGTTCTGCCGTTGCCGCAAATCCAATCCTGTCCATCCTATCCATCCATGTTAAACCTCCCCGCACTCCTGAATTTTGTCTCGCTCCCGGGAGCTTTCTTGCTGGATTCGTTCGATTGTATCCGGAGCCAGGGATTGATAGGCTGGGGGACATGAAATTTGAAAAACGCACGCCATTGCCTGGTTTTGGAGTGTTTTGCGCGTTGATGGCTTGGATTTGCACCGTCGAAGCCGCCCAGACTCCTTTTGTGTTGCCCTGGGACGACGCGACGGGCGGTCCGGCGGATTTTTCGAAATGGAACACACCGATTGGACCTGGCGGAACCGGGGATGTGGTTACGGTAAACGCCGAGGGGCATTTCGAGGCGCGCGGTCAGCGCATTCGTTTTCTGGGCGTCAACTTTGCGGCAGACAGTCCGTTTGCGCCCACCAATCGCGCGGATGGAATGGCGGCGCGCCTGGCCAAGTTTGGCGTCAATTGCGTCCGCCTTCATCACATGGACTCTGATTGGGCGGCGAACGGCGGTCTGATCGATTACAAGAGCGGTTCCAGCCGTCCCATCAACCCCCAGCAGCTTGACCGGGTGCAATACATGGTATCGCGTCTGAAGGCGCACGGGATTTACTCCGATGTGAATCTGCTCGTGGGCCGGGTGTTTCATACGGCGGACGGCCTGCCTGCGGAAGTGGAGACCATGGACTGGAAGGACCGGCACGTGCTGGGGTTCTTTTACGATCCCGCGCTGGCCCTGCATCAGGAATACGCCACGCGCGTGCTGACTCCCATAAATCCGCATACGGGTTTGACGCTGGCGGCGGATCCGGCGGTGGCGTTCGTGGAGATCATGAACGAGAACGGGATGATTCAGAAGTGGTTCGAAGGTTCGCTGGATAAATTCCCGGCAGTGTTCCAGACTCCGCTGCAAACGCGTTGGAACGACTGGCTGCGCGCGCGTTACACCAATGACGCCACTTTGCGGCAGACCTGGAAAATCATCGACCAGCCGCTGGGCGCGTCGATGCTGCGCAATGGGTCGTTCACCAACGGTTACAATAACTGGGTGACTGAAAAACATGATGTGGCGGATGCGCAGTTCACAGTGACCAAGGATTTTAATGGAGCGCCAGCGGCAAAGATTCAGATGGTCACCGTGGGAACCGCCGGATGGTACATCCAGCTCAACCAGCCGGGTCTGCGCCTGACCAATGCGCAGCCGTATGTGTTCAGCTATTGGGCCAAGGCCAGCCAGGACACCACCATGGACACCTCCATGATGCAGGCCCATGCGAATTGGGAGGGGCTGGGCTTTGGGCAAACGGTGAAGCTCACCACCAATTGGCAACAGTTCACGGCCACTTTTCAGACCACATCCTCCGACACAAACGCGCGGGCGAATTTCGGTGGTTTTGCCACACAGAAAGTGGCGGTGTGGATCGCGAACGTGACGCTGCAGCCGGGCGGACGCATCGGCGTGTTGCCCGCTGGCGCAAGTCTGGCGCAGGGCACGGTGCCCAACGTGACTTACAATAACGCGGCCGGCCAGTTTACCCAGGAGGCCCGCAAGGACTGGATTTGTTTCCTGCGCGATCTGGAGCATCGCTATTATCAGGCGATGGTGACGCATCTGCGCAGTGCGTGCGGTTACCATGGGCTGATCTTTGGGACCATTATTGCAAACAGTCCCCCGAGTGTTCAGTCGGAGATGGACGTGGTGGACGGCCATGCGTATTGGCAGCACCCGTCATTTCCCGGCATCCCGTGGGATGGGGTGAATTGGTACATTCCCAATACCTCCATGGTGAACACGCTGGGCGATGACAACACAATCGCCGGACTCGCGCGTCAGCGGGTGCGTGGAAAGCCGTTCACGGTCACCGAATATCAACATCCCTCGCCCAACGATTACGGGGCCGAGGGGCCCGTGATGCTCGCGGCCTATGGGGCGTTGCAGGATTGGGATGGGTTGTGGATGTTCGATTATGGCGCGGGAAATGACACCGCCGGGGCGGGTTATTTTCACAGTTACTTCGATCTGTGGCAGCATCCCACCAAGATGGCCAACCTGATGCTGGCTGCGGCGATTTTTCGCAGGGGCGATGTTCAGGCCGCGCAAAAGGAATACACACTGCCTGTGACTCCGGATACCGAACTGGATGCGATTAAAAGCCACGGCACCTCGTGGAGCGTGATGAGCAGCGAGCAATTGGGGATGCCCGGGAAACTGGCGTTCGCGAGCCGGTTGAGCATGTCCGTGGGCACAAACGCCACCGGCCTGGCCACGCCGCCAGCGGCTCCGGCAGGCAGCGTGGTGGCGTCGGACACCGGGGAGTTGACCTGGAACACGACCACGGCAGGGAAGGGGACCTTGCGGATCAACACGCCGAAGACGCGCATTTTCAGCGGATTTCCAGCGGGCCAATCCATCGACTTGGGTGATGTGAAAATCCAGCCGGGGACCTCGCAACTCGGGTGGTGCACGGTCGGCCTGACCCTGACCAGCGGCGAGGATTTCTCCCATGGCGGCACGGCCCTGATGGTGGTTTGCGGGGAGGTCAGCAACACGGGCATGCAGTGGAAGGACGCCACGCGAACCTCGGTGGGGATGAATTGGGGCCACGCGCCGGTGCTGGCGGAAGTGGTGCCGCTGACACTGACGCTGCCGGTTGCGCCTGAGCGGGTGCGGGTTTTTGCGCTCGACGAACGCGGACAGCGCAAGGGCGAGTTGACCGTGGGCGGCACAAACGGTCTTGCGGTCATCGAAATTTCAACCAACACCGCCACGATCTGGTATCAAATCCTCATGTCCCGGGATACGGCGTTCGACCGCTGGCGCTTTATGCAATTCACGGCGGACGAACTCATGAACGATCCCGTGAGCGGACCTTTGGCCACACCGGCTGGCGATGGAATCTCCAACCTGCTCAAATACGCGCTGGGCCTGTCGCCCAAGGTGATTGCGCCACGCAATACATTGACCGCCGGACGCATCGCGTTGGACACCTTCAATTATTTCACTCTGACCTACACGCATTCCAAATCAGCGACCGATGTGCTCTGTGTGCCGGAGGTTTCGGGTGACCTGGCCCTGTGGAATTCGGGAACCAACTATCTGGTCGAAACCCGACGTGCGGATCTGGGAACGACTGAAGAAATCACCGTGCGCGATCTGACCGACATCGAACGGGCGGCTCAACGGTTTTATCGCCTCAAAGTGGAACAACAATAATTTATGGCGCTCAGGAAAACCAACCCACTCCAGAAAATGAAAGCCTCCGGCAGGCCGATGCCGGCAAGCTTGGCGCGGGCGCATGCGGCTTTGATGGCCCTTGCGAACCCCGAAAAGGCCGCGTTTCTTGCAGGCTTTTTCAAGACGGGCAAAGGCCAGTATGCCGAGGGCGACCGGTTTCTGGGAATCACGGTCCCGGCGGTCCGGCAAGTTGCCAAAGACCATGGGGATTTGACCCTCGAGGAGGGAACGAAGCTCCTGGATTCCCCGTATAACGAGGAACGTTTTCTCGGGCTGCTGGTGCTGATCAGGCATTACGAAAAAGGCGACGCCTCCTCTCGCGAAACCGTGTATCGCAACTACATGGATAACCGTCACCGGATCAATAACTGGAACCTGGTGGACTGCTCCGCGCCTCAAATCCCCGGTGACTATTGGCTGCGAGGGGATCGCGCGCCGCTGTGGAAACTCGCGCAATCCGCGTCTCTCTGGGACCGCCGTATTGCCGTGCTCGGCTCGTTTGCCTTTATTCGCGCCGGTGATTATGGGGACACTTTCAAGCTGACCGGGCAATTGCTGGGCGATACCCAGGACCTGATGCACAAGGCCTGCGGCTGGATGTTACGCGAGATCGGCAAGCGCGATCAGAATGCGCTGGAGGAATTTCTGGGGAAGCATTGTCGGCGCATGCCGCGAACGATGCTGCGCTATGCGATCGAGCGTTTTTCTCCCGAGGCGCGTGCCGGGTATTTGAAACGTTAGATATTTGACAACGCAGGACTCGTGGCTGAATTTTCTCTGCTTGTGTTGGTGGGAAGGCTTTTATTCGCCTTTTCTGCATAAAATGAGGCTGGAAGAATCTTAACATTAACGATAGAGTATGAACGGTGGTCGGTGGTATTCAATTCTCGGTCAAAAATGGTCGCGCAATTAATAATTAATAATCAGTGATTCATCGTAAATTGAGCCAATGGCCTTGAATGCGCCTTATTCTTCGGAATCATGAAGGCAAGGCATATTCCTTAACAAAAGTGAAATCCCTATTACTAGGATTTATCGGTTGGCTGTATCTTGCCCTGCCCAAGTATGAAAAAGGGACTACGGCATGGAACGCCACTTTGAATTTCGGCGCTCAAGGAGTTCAACTCGTCGCGACCGTTGTCTGTGTTCCGTTCCTCGTAAAATCGCTGGGCGCGGAACGGTTTGGCATTCTGACCCTGATTTGGGCCATTGTTGGATATTTCTCAATTCTCGATCTTGGTCTTGGCCGCGCCGTGACGCATTCGATCTCCAGGCACCTGGCGGCCGACTCCCATGATAAGGTTCCGGGCGTATTCTGGGGGGCAGTGGCGGTGCAGGCGTCCCTTGGGATCCTGGGCGCCATAATCATCATCTGCAGCATTCCCTTGTTTACGAGCAGGCTGCTCAACATTCCGGCGGAACTCGAAAGCGAAGTGGGCCAGTGCATCGTACTTTGTGGCATATCGCTGCCGGTTGTTCTCATTTCGTTGTCGTTCGTTGGTTTGCTTCAGGCGGCCCGGCGATTCGATGTCTCGAACGGGGTCACCGCGCCTTCCTCCGTTGCGGCGGTCATTGTTCCGGCCCTCGTGGCCTCCTATACACCGACTCTCCCCGCAGTCATGCTCAGTCTGGTCCTTGTAAGGGTGGCCTCCTGCGCGGCATTGCTGATCGCCTCCTGCAGGATCTTTCCAAATCTTTTTGACCGTTTTCACATCGATTTCAAGGAGATCGCGCCGCTGATCAAGTATGGTCGCTGGGTGACGCTTTCCGCCATATTATCCCCCCTGTTGATCTACGCGGATCGGTTTGTCATTGGCTCCCTGCTGACGATGGGCCTTGTGGCGTGCTACACGATTCCCTACGAGGCCGGCGTTCGATTGACCATCATTGCAGACAGCATGGTGCTGGCGTTGTTCCCCGTCATTGCCGCCGCGGGCGAAAAGAACGACCAGGAGGATATTGCCCGCCTTCTGGGGAAGGCGATGAGCATTTTGCTGGTCGGAGTCAGCTTCTTAACGGCGGCGATCTACCTCTTCAGCGATCAAATCATGACGCTGTGGCTTGGTAAAACCATTGGAGAACAAAGCGGGCCCGTGCTGACGATCATTATTGTTGGCGCGTTCATCAACTCGATTGCTTTTATTCCCTACACCACCATTCAGGCCCTGGGCCGGCCTGATATCACGGCAAAACTCCATCTCGTCGAGATACCGATTCATATTCTTGTCCTCTGGTACGCCGTGACTCATTGGGGAATTCAAGGGGCGGCGTTCGCTTATGTGTTTCGGGTTTCCCTCGACTTCTGCCTGCTCTGCATCGCCCTTTCGACTTTGACGCATACGACCATTCGCCGGGTCATCTTTTCGCAATACGTTACTGGAGCCTTATTCTTCGGTTTGGAAATACTGGCCCTGTGGACGGTGAAACATATCTTTGGCTGGGGCGTGGCCAGCGTTGTGATTGGTCTGATCCTGGCCGTGCTTTTTTCGGGATTCGCCGCAAAACGCATTTGCCGGCTCTGAGCAGGGTTAACGTCCTGCTTCCTTGAGCGCCACGCTTGCTATCGTTTCCAAAACCCACTTACCCGCTTTATTCTTGTTCTGAATTGACACCATCCTTGTGTATGGCCTAACCCTTGTCACAACCATGCAAACATCACCGAGATTGAATTCACAAGGAGCAGCCGTTCTTCCCACGCTCGCGATTCTCTGCGTCCTGACCGCGCTATTGCTGCTCATGCCCTCCAGTTTGCGCGCGGAAGAATATCGTGTGTTGGTCTTCTCCAAAACGCTCGGTTACCGGCACGCCTCCATCACCAACGGCATCGAGGCCATCCGATCCCTTGGAACCACGAATGACTTTGCCGTGGACGCCACCGAGGATTCCAGTGCGTTCACTTCGACCAACCTCGCGCGCTACCGGGCCGTTGTCTTCCTGAGCGCGACCGGCGACGTGCTCAATCAAGTCCAGGAGGCGGAGTTCAAGCAATACGTTGTCAATGGAGGCGGGTTCGCCGCGATTCACGGGGCGGTCTTTGGACCCCTTGCCTGCGAAGACAAATGGGATTGGTACGGCGAGGTGTTTTGCTGCGCGTTCACCAATCACTCGGCCGTCGTGCCCGGGACGATACTCATCGAGGATTCCAAACATCCCTCGACGATGGGCCTTCCCACTCACTGGAAGCGCACGGAGGAATGGTATAACTTTACCGGCACGCCGCGCGGTCGCGCCCGGGTGCTCGCCACAGTCGATGAATCCACCTACGAGGGGGGCCGGATGGGCGCCGATCACCCGATCGCCTGGTGCCGCCGCATCGGCAAAGGCCGGATGTGGTACACCGCCATGGGCCATACCGAATCCAGCTTCAGCGAACCGGATTTTCTCCGGCACATCCTCGGCGGCATCAAGGCCGTTGCGGGACGTGTGCCTTCCGACGACACTCCCAATCCCAAATCCAAATAACCCCAATTCCTATCTATCCATACAGACGGCCACCACTTTGGTGCAGGACAAAATTCTACTGCACGCAGAAAAAGGCCAGAAATGCCAGTGGAGTATATAGGGTGACTTGTGTCTTCGGAGCGCCGGTCTCATGACCGGCTTAGCGTGTTCTCGAACCCAACGTTTTCAAACACACCGTGATCCCCGCAGGCCGGTGTCTTCGGAGCGCCGGTCTCCTGACCGGCTTAGGGTGTTCTCGAACCCAACGTTTTCAAATGCACCGCGATTCCCGCACGCCGATGTCTTCGGAGCGCCGGTCTCCTGACCGGCTTAGCGTGTTCTCGAACCCAACGTTTTCAAACACACCGTGATCCTCGCATGCCGGTGTCTTCGGAGCGCCGGTCTCCTGACCGGCTTAGCGTGTTCTCGAACCCAACGTTTTCAAATGCACCGCGATTCCCGCACGCCGGTGTCTTCGGAGCGCCGGTCTCCTGACCGGCTTAGCGTGTTCTCGAACCCAACGTTTTCAAATGCCCCGCGATTCCCGCACGCCCGTGTCCTCGGAGCGCCGGTCTCCTGACCGGCTTAGCGTGTTCTCGAACCCAACGTTTTCAAATGCCCCGCGATTCCCGCACGCCCGTGTCTTCGGAGCGCCGGTCTCCTGACCGGCTTAGCGTGTTCTCGAACCCAACGTTTTCAAATGCCCCGCGATTCCCGCACGCCGGTGTCTTCGGAGCGCCGGTCTCCTGACCGGCTTAGCGTGTTCTCGAATCCAACGTTTTCAAACACACCGTGATCCCCGCATGCCGGTGTCTTCGGAGCGCCGGTCTCCTGACCGGCTTAGCGTGTTCTCGAACCCAACGTTTTCAAATGCCCCGCGATTCCCGCACGCCGGTGTCTTCGGAGCGCCGGTCTCCTGACCGGCTTAGCGTGTTCTCGAACCCAACGTTTTCAAATGCACCGCGATTCCCGCACGCCGGTGTCTTCGGAGCGCCGGTCTCCTGACCGGCTTAGCGTGTTCTTGAATCCAACGTTTTCAAATGCACCGCGATCCCCGCATGCCGGTGTCTTCGGAGCGCCGGTCTCCTGACCGGCTTAGCGTGTTCTCGAACCCAACGTTTTCAAATGCACCGCGATCCCCGCATGCTGGTTCTGCCATTGCCGCAAAACCTATTTAAAATCAGCGTACTGCCATGGCTGCTTTCCACACTCCTGAATTTTGTCATGCACCCGCCCCACTTCATTTCCCAAATTCCAGTGTGCCGAAACGGCTGGGCTGATGAAAACTCGGATTGAGCGTTGGCGACCAGCTCAGTAGTTCCGTGGGCTTGCCTTCGCTGCGGTTGTATCGGTGAAAATTGGCGCGCCACACCTCTCCGGCCTTTGGGGTGGTCAGACCCAGATCGGCAAAAGGCAGCCGTATTTCAACCGTCCACAGGCTGTCGCGGTCGCCCGGTTTTTGCACGGTTCCCTTCACCTTTACCGCGCTCGTCATCCCCTTGGCGGTAAAAGTCCAGTCGCCCTCAAAGGCTTTCGACATTCCGCGCTCGTCCAGTTCGTTTTCGATGATGGCGTCGAAAATGCCGCCGACTGGATTCCACTGTAGCTCGAAATAGCGGGTCAGGGTTTTCGGGGCGACAAAGAATTCCACCACTTCCTCTTCCTCCCACAATTTACTGTCGCGCTTGGTGAAGGTACCGTGGATGTCCGAATCCTGGCAGGTCCATCCCAGGTAAATCGCCGCGTCATCATACCAAACCCGCACTTCGGTGTGTTCCCGTTCGCGTCCGGAGCCGTCATTGCGATAAAGAGGTTGAATCACCGCGGCCTTGGACCACACGGCCTCGCGCAAAGTGCCATCCACTTTAATGGCGCCATGCAGTTTCGGAACCACAACACGCGGCAAGGCAGGGGATTTTGGGTCCGCAGGAGTATCTGCTGCGGATACGCAGACCCTTTGCACCAGTCCCAGGGCCAGGACAATGGCCGACGCGCGAACCAGCCAGAGTCGGCGTGAGGCTGAGGAATTTCGGATCGCTGCAATCAGGGAGTTCATGCCCGCATCGTAATCGCCCGCAATGGATTTGCAACCGGAACAGCAGGGGAATCATCGTTCGCAAGGGACTACTGCCGGTGCGCTATTGCGGTGATTGGCGTGTCACAATCGGAACGTAACCCGCTTCGAGCCCCTTTGGTGGCATGACTATGAGTGAGGCATCGAGTGTCGCCAGCGTTCCCATCGCGGGCGGCGGCAGGTATTCCTTGTCCGGCGTCCATTGGGCGTGAATCTTTTCAACCAGGGTTTGCAGCCGCTCCTTCTCCGCCTGGCTTAGGTCCGCGTCCTGCAGCGCGGGCTGATCGATGAACCGATACCACCAGTAGGTGACCACACTGCCATCCCCCAGTTTCACCTGAAAAGGTC
The DNA here is from genome assembly GCA_963664225.1 of Verrucomicrobiia bacterium. Classification (GTDB taxonomy): domain Bacteria; phylum Verrucomicrobiota; class Verrucomicrobiia; order Limisphaerales; family UBA1319. Next base: position 1,988,176 of record OY760937.1, on the reverse strand, counting down.
CCGCTTTGGGACCGGGTCTGTACCACACGTTGTCGCCCTTGTCAGGCGAGGTGTAAGACTGGTTTGTGACGGCCGGCTGGAAACGCGCCTCCTTCAAGCCGGTTTCCTCGGGGACTCCAGCGGAGGTGATGGCCCGCAATTCATTGCCTTCCTGGCGGGCAAAATCTGGAAAACCGCCGCGCCGCATTGAACCGGTCCATGGCTCCAGCACGGACCGCTTCCATTGCAGTCCGAAAGTGGCCTGATCAAAGGCCTGTGTTTCCACCCAATTCTCAAGTCCGAGGATTGGCAGTTTTCCCTGTCGCAAGGATAGCCTCCCAGCTTTGCAGGCTGGAGTGATAGACGCCTTTCCCTCGAACTTTCCGGAGGCTGCATCACCCCCAGCCATCCAGATCTCCACCTGACGATAGAGTGCGTCTTTGGAATAATGCGTCAGGTTATGTATCAGGATGGTGCGACCTTGTTCATCGGCGGGGAATTGCAGACGCGGGATGCGGCTGTAATGGGTGCCTCTGGCATCGGTGGCGATGAAGCGGGGCACCGTATTGACTTCGATGGCGCCGCCGGTGACCAGGCCGGGCCGGGCGTCCAGTCCCCGTCCCAAGGCCGGCGGATGCCTCCGGGAAATGCGACTCCAGGTGGCCGGTGTAAAAAAGGCGACCGGTCCCCTGAAATTCTTCGCATTAATGAAAAGCGTCCAGGATTGGTTGCCTGTGGTAACAGGCAGTCCCGCTGTGGTCGTTTTGGCTTGAGTCAACGGAAGCACCATCCAGGCATAGCCAAACAGTTCACCGCAGGTTCCGTCCGCGAAGGTGAGTCCGTCAGGCGCGACCAGAAGCCGTGAGCTTAGTTGCGCGATGCCCATTTCGTCAGGTTTGAGCGCAGTGGTGTTGCCAAAGCCCCAGCCCGGTGAGGCGATTTCATGATTGTAGCCGTTGGCGGTGCCATTCATCCGAAACTTGGCTGTAACCGATCCAAAATGAGTGCTACCCCAGAAGCCAAGTCCCCCCTCGATCGTTTGAAAAACATCCCGATAACTGGGCCCGCGCTCTGGCCAATTGTCGCGAGCCACCGTTCCTGTGGGCAGCAGGGAATAGTTGATCTTCCGATTCTCGGGCACGATCCAGATCGAGGCCAGGCCAATCTGAAAATCTCCTAGTGGACGTTCCAATAGGGGCCAGGCGGTCGCGTAGAGGCTCACCCCGTAACCGTATTCCTCCGGGGGCGCCGGCACATCCATGCTGATGTAGCCCGACAATCCCTCCGAGACGAGGCTCGGCTTCGAGGCTTCAGCCGCGGTGAGTTGCAGACCGCCAAGCAGGAGCATGGTTGCAATTAGGTTTTTCATGGTGAGAGCGCAGCCAGGGTTATTCGCGGGGCTGCAATCAGGGAGTTCATGTCGGCATCGTAATCGCCCGCCACGGATTTGCAACCGGAACAGCACGCAACCCTTTTCAAATGGATTCGCAAGAACTCCATTGCCTTGATTCACGCTGTCTTTTAGTCTTGGCGACATGAACCGGCGACACTTTTTGCAGACGGCCTCAATCGCAGCCCTGGCCCCCACTTTCACATGGGGTGCGGGGAGACCCGAGGATACGAAGGAAGCGCAGCTAAATCGGTGGCTCAAGCTTGCCGACAAACTCAAACCCAAACTCCACGAGACGCCGGTTATGCCGCGAAGCATCGTCAACCCCATCGCGGACAGCGCCCGGTTCCTGCGCTGGCGCATGGACACGGTTTCGCCCGCATCGGCGCTCCGCGAACGCGTTATGCGCAATGGCGATACGGTCATCCTGGATTTTGGCGAGTATCTGACAGGACATCTCGTTTTCAGCGTCCTCGGAGCGGCGGGCACCGTGGACTCTCCTGTGCGAATCAAGTTCACATTTGGCGAAGTGCCCGCCGAAGTTGCGGAATCCTTCGATCATTACAAAGGCGGCCTGAGCCGATCCTGGTTGCAGGACGAGGTGATCAACATCGACGTAGTGCCGGCTACCATCCAATTGCCGCGCCGATATTCGTTCCGCTATGTAAAAATCGAAATCGCGGCAATTTCTTCGAGTTATACCGTGCGTATTAATGACATCCGTGCGACCGCAATATCTTCTGCGGCTAAAAACCAGCGACCCCTCCCACAGGGGACTCCCGAATCCCTGCGTCGGATCGATGAGGTGAGTCTCAACACGCTGCGCAACTGCATGCAGACGGTGTTTGAGGACGGTCCGAAGCGCGACCGTCGCCTTTGGATCGGGGATGTGCGTCTGCAGGCCCTGGCCAACTACGACACGTTCCAGAACGACGATCTGGTGAAGCGCTGTCTCTATCTTTTCGCCGGTCTGCCCCGTGAGGACGGCTTTATGCCATCCTGCATTTATGAGCGCCCCAGTGCCCAGAGCGGGCATATATACATCATCGATTACGCGGCGCTCTATGTGGTGCTGTTGCTCGATTATGCGCGCGCCACGAAGGATTGGCGGACCGCGCGGGAGCTGTGGCCGGTGGCGCGCAGGCAGATCGAAATCCTCACTCAATATGTCGGGAAGGATGGAGTATTCGAGGCGCCGAAAGGATCCTGGGTGTTTGTCGATTGGAAGGACGGCCTCGACCGCACAGCGGCCATGCACGCCATTTTTGTGTTTTCACTGCGAAAAGCGGTTGAGCTGGCCCGCGAAGTGGGGGCCGATGCGGTGGCGGCCGAATACTCCAAACGGATTGAGGCACTGACAACCACCGCCCGTTCAGCCTTTTTGGATCCCGTACAAAAGGTATTTGTGAGCGGTCCGCAAAAGCAGGTTTCCTGGGCCACGCAGGCCTGGATGATTCTCTCGGAAATCGCCACTCCGTCCGAAGGCGCGGCTGCCGTGCGCGCGGTGCGCAACCTTCCCGATGCCGTGCGCCCCGGCGGACCGTATTTGTATCACTACTTTGTGGAGGCAGCCATCAAGTGCGGATTGAAGGCCGAGGCGCTCGAACTGGTGCAAGGCTACTGGGGCAGCATGGTTCAGGCGGGGGCGGACACCTTCTGGGAAGTTTACGATCCGGCGAATCCGATGCTCTCGCCCTATGGCGATCCCCTGATCAACAGCTATTGCCACGCCTGGAGTTGCACACCCGCTTACCTGTTCCGAAGCGGCGGATTGCTTTGAGGCGCTAACGTGTTGAGGCCGCTGGCGGAGTCTGGCTCCGCCACGCGCGTTCGAATGCGGCGATGCGCATGCCGTGCCACATCGCCTCCACCAATCTACCGGATGGATTTGCCCAGCCAGGCAATGGTTTCGCCCAGGTCGGTCATGTTCCGCAAGGCTTCCTCGTCGTTATTGACCTCGCCTTTCTCACGACCAAATCCGAAGTTCCAATAGGTGGAGCCCGGAATAATGGCCCCGGCGATGAGCCACAGGTGATTCATCGTATCGAAGGCGTGCGTGCAGCCGCCGCGCCGGGCCGCCACCACGGAGGCCCCGATTTTCCTGCGAAACAACCGGCCGTTGGCCCCCGCCACGAATCCGGCCCGGTCGATCAACGCCTTCATCTCCGCGGATACATCGGCGAAATAGGTGGGCGAACCGAGGATGATGGCGTCCGCCGCGATCATTTTTTCCATGACCTCGTCGAACACCTCGTCCTTTTGGCTGCAGTGTGAATCCTTGGTCTTGAAACACTGGTAGCAGGCCAGGCATCCCCGGAGCGGCTTCCCGCCCACCTGCAAAAGTTCCGTCTCCCATTTGGCCTCGGCCAATGGCTCGAGCACCTTCCGTAAAAGGATCTCCGTATTGCCGCCCTTGCGCGGACTTCCATTGATGGCTATCGCTTTCAGTGTCTTTTCCATAATTTCAGAACAAATAGTATTGAGATTAACCCTTGGTTTTTGCGAGAACGTTTTTTGCCCGCCATCCTGCTCATCAATCGCATGCAACCGCAAAGGCGGGGGTTTCCCCGGCGCCGGATTGCCTGGGAGAAATTACAAAATGCGGCTTGCACCCAGCCTGAAAAAGGCCGTAGATACGCACCATAAGCCATTTTTACACTTGTGTGGCGCTCTGGCCTGGATGGATCGCCGCCCGGACTGGATGAAATACGTAGCCATGCATACTCGAAATTCAAAAAAACTGTGTTCCAGTGGATTCACCCTCATTGAACTCCTCGTCGTCATTGCCATCATCGCCATTCTGGCGGGAATGCTTTTGCCCGCGCTCAGTAAAGCCAAGAGCAAGACCCTGTCCATAGGTTGCATCAATAATTTGCGCCAGCTCATGACCGGCTGGCATCTCTACACCCTCGATTTCAACGAGCGCGTCGCGAATAACTATGGTGTCGCCGAGACTCTCGACGAGATCAATACCCGGCGTTATGGTAACTGGGTCAACAACGTCATGAACTGGATCACCACTGGTGTCGATGGTCAGAGCGTGACCAATGAGGCCCTGGTCAAAAATGGTGTCCTGGCCCCCTATGTTGGACGCTCCCTCGGGGTCTATAAGTGTCTTGCCGACAAATACCTTTCCGCGGAACAGAAAGCCGCCGGTTTCAGGGAACGTCGCCGGAGCATTTCGATGAATTCCTTGTTTGGCCGCTTCAGCAACGGCAACGATGTCACCGCCCAGGGTAAAAGCTGGGGCAATGAAGGTTACGTCCAATTTCTAAAAGCCACCCAGCCGCGCATCCCCTCCAAGACTTGGGTCACCATCGACGAACACGCCGATACGATTAACGACGGCTTTTTTGTCAATAGTGCCACAGCCACCGGATGGTCGGATATTCCCGCCACTTATCACAACGGCGGCACCGGTTTCGCTTTTGTAGATGGCCACGCGGAAATCCACAAGTGGCGAAGCCCGACGAGCATTTATCCCGTCACCACAAAGGGTTATCCGGCCAGCAAGCCATTCGACGCCGTGGGCCGTAACACCGACTTTAGATGGTATTTCGATAACACCGGTTTCATGAAACTGTGACAGATTTCCAGGGTCAAGCCAGGCGAGTAGCGCAGGTTGCCAACCCCGCATCGTCCCCCTTCCTCGTAGCGCAGGTTTCCAACCTGCCGTATCGCAGGCTTCCAGCCTGCTTACACTGCGCACTTCGCCTCGTTGGAATTGTCGTGTGAGTTGATCGGATAATTTTCGTGTGGGCTGATCTGAAAATTGTCCTGTCTGATTGAATTGAAAATTGTGCGTCGTCTTCCTCTATCCCTTTTGCGACACCCTTTTGCGCGACACTGGACGCGGGGGGCGGGTTGGGATAGTGTCCGGGCTCGATGGTCCGTGCAAAAAACATATTTGAATTAAGAGCCCGCTTGAGAACAGAAACCTGCGGAGAATTCCGTTTTGTTTTCAATGAGCCTTTGGGGAGCGGCATGCGCCGGTTTGTGGAGGCATGATCGGCTTTCTCGACCAGACAGCGGGGCAGGGCACGGATTTGATTGCCCAAGTGGAGGAAATTTTCTCCCCGACAGGGGTTTTATCCAAGTCCCCCAATTTTGAATATCGCCCCCAGCAGCAGCAAATGGCCGTGGCGGTGGCGCGCGCGCTGGAGGGCAAGGAGCATTTGATCGTGGAGGCGGGCACGGGCGTGGGCAAGAGTTTCGCCTATCTGGTTCCCGCCATTCTGTATGCGGTGGCGCAGAAGAAAAAGGCGATCATCTCCACGCACACGATCAATTTGCAGGAGCAACTGATTTGCAAGGATCTGCCCGTTCTCGCGCATGCGCTGCCGGTGCGCTTCGAATATGCCATGCTCAAGGGGCGGCAGAATTACCTTTGCACGCGGCGGCTCCATCGCGCGATGCAGCATGCGGATGGATTGTTCACCTCCCCGGAAGTCCAGGAGCTGCACCGGATTTACGAGTGGTCCAGGACAACGAAGGACGGCAGCCTCTCGGATTTCGACGCCGAACCGGATCCCAAGGTCTGGGCGCAGGTCTGTTCCGAGCGCGGTCTGTGTTCCCCCAAGCTGTGCGGCGCGCCCTCGGATTTTGCCAAAGACCACGGCTCCTGCTTTTTCCAAAAAGTGCGCAGCCGGATTCTGACCGTGGACGTGCTGGTGCTCAACCACACCCTGTTTTTTACGCATTTGGGCGGTTTGGAGGAAAACGCGCGCGAAGGCATTCTCTTCAAAAACGACTTTGTCATCTTCGACGAGGCGCACACGCTCGAGAACGTCGCTTCGCGTCATATCGGCGTGAACGTCTCCAGCGGACAGATGCGCTTTGCCCTCCAGCGGCTCTGGAACGAGCACACGGGCAAGGGCCTGCTCTCAAGCCTGGGCAAGGGCAAGACGGTTCCCCTGGTCGTGGATTTGCTGCATCAGGCCGATGACTTTTTCTCCCGCATCGAGGAGGCCTGCGAACCGCTCGCGCGTTCTTCCGCGCGATCCGCAAAACCGGGCACGGGCGCCTCGACCACCGGACGGGACTGGACCGAGTTGCGGATTCGCCAGCCGGACCTCACACAGGACACGGTGACGCTGCCGATCCAGCGATTGCGCGAGGAAATCAGCGCGATGATCAAGGGGTCCGAGGATAAGGACACAGGCGAGGAACTGGCCGAGTGCAACCGCCGCCTGGCCGAGTTGCGCGAGGAAGTGGCGGTGTTTTTGAGCCAGTCCGACCCGGAGAACGTGTATTGGGTGGAGCGGTCCGGGAAGAACCGGCAGAACCTTTCGCTCAACGCCGCGCCCATCGACGTGGCGCCGTTTTTAAAGGCGCGTTTATTTGGCGCGGATACCTCGGTCATCATGACCAGCGCCACACTGGCCACCACCTGCCCTGAAAACACCGCGGACGGGGAAACCAAGCCCGCCACCGCATCGCGTGCGCGCAGGGGCCGCGTCGTTCCGCGCGGTCTGGACTATGTGGCCCGTCGCGTGGGTGGGGACGAGGCGCGGATGCTGCAGGTGGGATCGCCCTTCGATTATTCCACGCAGATGAAGCTCTTTGTCGCGGGTAAAATGCCGGATCCCCGCGCTCCCGAATACGAGGACGCGTTGGTTTATTGGATCGGGCACTTTGTCAAAATGACCCACGGCAAGGCCTTCGTGCTGTTCACCAGCCTGCGGCTGATGCATCGGACGGCCGAGCGCATGGCCCCGCTATTCGACGAACTGGGCATTGAATGTTTTGTGCAGGCCACAGGCACGCCGCGCTCGTTGATGCTCGAGAAATTCAAGGATGACGTGGATTCCGTCCTGTTCGGCACGGACAGTTTCTGGCAGGGCGTGGACGTTCCCGGTGAATCGCTCTCCAACGTCATCATCACGCGCCTGCCTTTTGCGGTGCCGGATCATCCATTGATCGAGGCGCGCATCGAACAGATCGAGGCCAGGGGAGGCAACGCCTTTGGGGACTATTCGCTCCCGGAGGCGATATTGAAATTCCGACAGGGCGTGGGGCGGCTCATCCGGCGCAAGGACGACAAGGGCATCGTCGCCGTTCTGGATAATCGCGTCCTGGCCAAGGCCTACGGCCAGGCCTTCCTAAACGCCCTCCCTCATTGCCCCATGGAAGTGGTCTAAGCCGGCGTTTGGCGGATGGCGCGGGCCTTCAGCCCTTGACCCCTCAAAAACAAAAAAGGCCGGGGAAAATCCCCGGCCCTTCGAATCTTATCCGCGAATGACGATCTCTGCGGACGCTCTCAGTAGGTCGAGAATTTCTCGACCGTCAACTGATGATAGGTCTGACCCGGACGCAGAATCGTGTTCGGGAAATTCGGCTGGTGGATGCCATCGGGGAAGTGGTCGGCTTCGACGCAGAATGCGGTATGTTGCTTATACACCGTGCCGCCTTTGCCCTTGAGCGTGCCGTCCAGGAAGTTGCCTGTGTAGAACTGGATGCCCGGCTCGGTGGTGTAAACTTTCATGACGCGACCGCTCTTGGGCTCGCGCACGCACAGGGCGTAAATGAGGTTGTCGCTGTTTTTCCTGCGGTTGAGCACGTAGTTGTGGTCGTAGCCTTGGGGTTTGTTCGTAAGTTCGCCAAGGCGATCGCCGATCGGATGGGGCTTGGTGAAGTCCATCGGGGTGCCTTTGACGGGGGCCAGTTCACCCGTGGGGATGAGCGTGTCATCCACCGGGGTATAATATTTCGCGTTCAGCCACATTTCATGGCCGAGGATGTCGCCTTCGCCCGCCAGGTTGTAATAGGTATGGTTGGTGAGATTGATCGGGGTGGCCTTGTCCGTTGTGGCGGTGTATTCGAGCTTGAGTTCGTTCTTGTCAGTCAGGGTGTAGGTGACGGTGACATTGACGCTGCCCGGGTAACCTTCCTCGCCGTCCTTGCTGACATAGCTGAATTTGACGGAGACTTCTTTCTTGCCCTGGATCGGCTCGGCCTGCCAGATCACGCGGTTAAAGCCCTTGATGCCGCCGTGCAGCGCGTTGACGCCGTTGTTGACCGCCAGGGTGTAATCCTTGCCATCCAGCGTGAATTTGCCCTTGGCGATGCGGTTGGCCACGCGCCCGATGGTGGAACCGAAATAAGGATGCTCGCCGGTGTATTGCTCGAGGTTATCGAAGCCGAGCGTGATGTCGCTGATTTTGCCGTTGCGGTCCGGCACCTGCAGCTCGGTCATCACCGCGCCGTAGGTCATGACCTTCATGACAAGTCCCTTGGCATTGGTCAGCGTGTAAAGCTCGACGGATGTGCCATCGGCCAGTTTTCCAAAGACCGATTTCTCGATCGTGCCGGCAGCGGAAGCCTCCGCGGCCACAAATGCGCCCAGCCCGATGGCCAGGGTGGCGGCCAGAACTGTATTTCTCATAATTTCTCCCAATTGTGATGATAAAACCCGCGCTCCAGCGGCTGCGTTTGCAGCCACCTCGTGGAGGTCGGGCAATGTTTTAAAATAATAGGTTAAGAACCGTGGCGGCTCAATGCAAATCCTGGGACCGTATTACTGCCCTCTCCGGCAGTCGGAGCGCCGGTCTCCAGACCGGCTTTGTGTGTCCCCTTGTCATACGGTTTCAAATGCCCTCGCGCGCTGAGTCTTCGGAGCGCCGGTCTCCAGACCGGCTTTGTGTGTCCCCTTGTCATACGGTTTCAAATGCCCTCGCGCGCCGAGTCTTCGGAGCGCCGGTCTCCAGACCGGCTTTGTGTGTCCCCTTGTCAGACGGTTTCAAATGCCTTCGCGCACCGAGTCTTCGGAGCGCCGGTCTCCAGACCGGCTATGTGTGTCCCCTTGTCAGACGGTTTCAAATGCCCTCGCGCGCCGAGTCTTCGGAGCGCCGGTCTCCAGACCGGCTTTGTGTGTCCCTTTGTCATACGGTTTCAAATGCCCTCGCGCGCTGAGTCTTCGGAGCGCCGGTCTCCAGACCGGCTTTGTGTGTCCCCTTGTCATACGGTTTCAAATGCCTTCGCGCACCGAGTCTTCGGAGCGCCGGTCTCCAGACCGGCTTTGTGTGTCCCTTTGTCATACGGTTTCAAATGCCCTCGCGCGCTGAGTCTTCGGAGCGCCGGTCTCCAGACCGGCTTTGTGTGTCCCCTTGTCATACGGTTTCAAATGCCCTCGCGCGCTGAGTCTTCGGAGCGCCGGTCTCCAGACCGGCTTAAGGTGTGATTGAATCGAACGGTTACAAATGCCCCGAGACCCCCGCACGCGGGTTTTGTCGTTACCCCAAAGCCAATCAAAAATCAGCGCATCGTTATTCCAGTTTTCAATATTTCAAAAAAAGCCCGGAGATACGGGTCAGGTTCCCCGGGCTTCGGTGGTTAACGGATGGAACATTGCTGATCGGCCGACGCTTACATTTCCAGCACCACAACCGATTTGGCGGGCACGGTGGTCGTGAACCCATCGTCCGTTGCTTCGAACGCCTTGAAATCCGCAGGTTTCACATTCTCCGGCGCATCGAATGTATTGTGGGCCTGCATGGTGTCCGCCGTGAGTACGCGTCCGGTCAAACCATTCGCCTTGGCGCCGCGCAACTGGCACGTAATGCGCGCCGGGGTGTTGGGATCCAGGTTGCAGAGGGTCACATGCACCTTGCCCGCCTTGTCCTTGGAGGCGGACACGTTCAGGCCGGGAATCTTATCCTGCTCGTAAGTATAATCGCCGGTCTCCAATTCCGTCGGGAGCATCGTGGCGTCCTGATGGACCGTGTACATCTCGAACACATGATAGGTCGGGGTGAGCACCATTTTTTCCTTCTGCGTGAGCACCATGGATTGGAGGACGTTGATGGTCTGGGCGATGTTCGCCATCTTCACGCGGTCGCAATGACGGTTGAAAATATTCAGGGTCACGCCGGCCACCAGCGCGTCGCGCAACGAATTCTGTTGGTAGAGAAATCCGGGATTGGTGTTCGGCTCCACCGCGTGCCAGGCGCCCCATTCATCCACCACAAGCGCAACGCGTTTCTTTGCATCGTAGCGGTTCATGATCTCGGAATGCTTCACCACCAGCTCCTCCATGTGCAGCGCGTTCTTGAGCTGGAAGAACCAGTCCAGTTCATTGAATTGCGTGGCTGACCGGCTGTTCTTGCCTGAACCACAATAGTAATGCAGCGCCAGTCCGTTCAATTGCGATCCGGCATCGCGCATCATCACCTCGGTCCAGTGGTAATCGGAACCGTTGGGTCCGCAGGCGATCTTAAAAATGTTATTCCCGCCGAAATTGCGGACATAGGTTCCGTAACGGCGGAATTGATCGGAATAATACTCCGGACGCATATTGCCGCCACAGCCCCAGTTTTCGTTGCCCACGCCAAAATAAGTCAGCTTCCAGGGCTTTTCCTGGCCGTTCTTTTTGCGCAGATCGGCCATTGGGCTCACGCCGTCGAAGGTCATGTATTCGACCCATTCCTGCATCTCGCGCACCGTGCCGCTGCCCATGTTCCCGCAGATATAGGGCTGGCAATCGAGCTGGGCGCACAGGTCCATGAACTCGTGCGTGCCAAAGGCATTGTTCTCCGTCACGCCGCCCCAGTGGGTGTTGATCATCGTGGGGCGCTCCTGGCGCGGCCCGATGCCGTCCTTCCAATGATACTCGTCCGCGAAACAGCCGCCCGGCCAGCGCAGCACCGGCACCTTGATGCGTTTGAGCGCGCTCACCACATCGTTACGAATTCCCCGCGTATTGGGAATCGTGCTGTCCTCACCGACCCACAGCCCCTCGTAAATGCATCGACCCAAATGCTCCGAGAATTGGCCGTAAATATTCTTGTTGATCGTGTCCCCGGGCTGGTCGGCGTGGATCACCAATTTTCTGGCGGACGCATTATCCTGGGCCTGGGTGGAGGGAGTGAGCAACGCAACGGCCATCCATGCAGTCGCGCAGACGGTAAAAGTGGATTTCCAAGCTGTCATGGCGTTTACTTAATTAACTTACTTAAGTGCCGTCAAGCCTCGAAAAACGTTTTTCTTAAATTATTTTTGCCGGGCCCGTCCGCGTCGCAGGGCAGGGGATGGAGCACTCGGATTGTGGGGTGCAACCAACCTTGGTTTGGCTGCATTTTCCGATTGGTGGCCGGATGCCCCGCCCCGACGTTCCGGGGTATGGAGTCCCGGCTTCAGCCGGTTCGGCCATCGCAATATCCGGCATACCACCTTGCAGGCCGCGTCCCCCGACCCGACGTTCCGGGGTATGGAGTCCTGGCTTCAGCCGGTTCGGCGATCGCATTATCCGGCGCATCAGCTTGTAGGCCGGGTCCCCTCCATCTCTGTCGCCAGATGGATGGGCGCGGGATGAGCCTGCAATAAAACTCCCATCCCTGTCTTTTCCGCCGCTGTCTCCCTTCCGTTGCCGACCAATACATCCATTACCGCGCGCACCCTGATGGAGGGCGTGCAGTCCTCTGCGCGCCGCCCGTCCGCCCCACGCAGCCGCATTTTACGACTCGCCCCGACTTTCCCGCGACCCACCTTGCTGCTCCATCTCCCGGGGTGAGGCTCTTTTTTTGCGCCTTGTAATCGAACCTCGCTGTGATTTTACTGATTCATAATGAACGGAATACCCATGGCCATCCTTCGATTTGTTTTAAAGGCGGGATCCACTCACTTGAAGCGGCACGCATCGATTTCGCAGGAAAGCCTCATCGCAATATTCCTTGTCATCCTTTGCGCGATCAGTCCGGCCCGGGCCGATACGTATGGGAATTTCACCTACACCGCCACGAACGCATCCGTGACCATCACCAGATACAGCGGTTCCGAAACCAACGTCACCATTCCCGAATCCATTCTGGACGAACCGGTCACTAGCATCGGGACCGGCGCGTTTCAGAATTGCACGAACCTGCTCAATGTCACAATCGCCACGAACATCACCAACATTGGGAATTCGGCGTTCTTTGGCTGCCGTCGGCTGATGAACATCACGATCCCATCAAGCGTTGCCATTATTGGAGACGAGGCGTTCTTTAACTGCACCAGCCTGACTCAGCTCAACCTAACCAACGGCGTCACAAGGATTGGGGATCTGGCCTTCTACAACTGCTCCAGCCTCACCAATTTCGTCATTCCCGGCAGCATCACCACCATCGGGGCGGATGCGTTCTTTGGATGCAGCGGCCTCACCAGCGTTACGATTCCCAACAGCATCGGCAGCATTGGAATGGAGACATTCTCTTATTGCGCCGGCCTGACAAATGTCACGATTCCCAACAGCGTCACCAACATCGGGGATTCGGCCTTCGAGTCTTGCATTGGCCTGACGACCATCACGATTCCTAACAGCGTCGCCAATATCGACGATTGGGCCTTCTCACGTTGCACCGGCTTGAGGAGCGTGACCATCGGCAACAGCGTCACGCGGATGGGAGTATGGGCCTTCTCCTACTGCGGCAAACTTGCGAGCGTCTATTTTGGGGGCAACGCGCCCACGTCGGTATCCAGCGGTCTTTTTTCCAGTGCCAGCCAGGTCACGGTTTATTACCGCGCTGGCACCACGGGCTGGGACACCACCTTTGCCGGGCGGCCAACCGCGCTGTGGGTGCCCACTTACCAGGAATGGGCGCAGGTCGTGGGGTTGCTGGACCGGTTTCCAATCGCCAGCGGGGAATCCGATGACGCCGACCATGACGGTCTGAACAACCTCCAGGAAATGCTGGCGGCTACCGATCCCACCGATTCCAATTCGGTTCTGAAATTTGATAATGCGCCCCGTCCCAATGACTTGGCGGATGCGGATAAAACCCCCATTGGTCCCGGCCGGCACGCCCTGTATTTTCAAACGGTGCCGGGCAGGAACTACGAAATTCAGAGCGTCACCGCGTTCGGCGGACCCTGGCAGACCGAAACAAACGTCACCGCCACCACCACCCAAAGGCGCGTCCTGGTGGAATCCCCCGCCAATCAAACCTTCTACCGCGTGATCCTGGTTCCATAAAGCCCCTGTTGGCAACAGGTTCAAATCGCGTACATCGACGCATGTTTTTTACGCGGTTGACAAAGGGGTGTTCGGTTTTTAACTTATATCGAGGTTGAAGACCGAAATGAATGATTCGGGTGGCGGTACGTTTCTTCAGCGGGGTTCCCCACCCCCACCTCCTTGGCGTCCGTTGCCCGAATCGCCTTTTTTGTAAAAAAGGCACATGGAGATCAAAATGACTGTTGACGTCCACGAGGCGTTTCCTTAATGTGTTCGCTCCCGGCTGGGGGTGTAGCTCAATTGGTTAGAGCGTTGCCCTGTCACGGCAAAGGTTACGGGTTCGAGCCCCGCCACTCCCGCCATCCCAGCTTCCTTATTTTCAATCACTTATGTCATCGCGGCCCTGCTTCACCCCGTTTTTTGTAGTGTCAAAACTGATTTTGATGTTACGTTCGACTCGCTAACAACAAGTCAAACTAACAAGATTATGAGAAATCAGATGAAAAACCTGCTCTCCAAATGCCTGTTTGGGCTGCTCATGAGCGGCCTGATTGCCACCGCCGCCGAGCCCAAAAAGCTCCTCGTCGTGTCAACAACCCTGGGATTCCGTCACAGTTCCATCCCCACTGCGGAAAAGGTGCTCAATCGATTGGGCAATGACAGCAAGGCGTTTACGGTGGATTACGCGCGCGTGGATCCCAGCGCGGCTGAGTTTCAAGATCCGCAGACCAAGAAACCCGACAACGAAAAGATCAAGGCCGCCATCACGAAGGTGCTGGCCGAAAAGATGAGCGCCGAGTCCTTGAAGAATTACGACGGCATCATTTTTGCCAACACGACCGGTGATCTGCCGGTCCCCGATCGTGATGCCTTCATCGCCTGGCTGAAGTCCGGCAAGGCCTTCATTGGCATGCATTCCGCCAGTGATACTTTTCATGGATGGCCCACGTTCATCGAGATGCTGGGCGGTGAGTTCGCCAGCCACGGCGCCCAGGCTTGCGTGGAGTGCATGAACGAAGACCCCGCCAATCCGGCCAATGCGAAATTGGGCAAATCCTTCGTCATAAATCAGGAGGAAATGTATCTGCTCAAGAATTACGATAAAACCAAGGTTCATGAACTGCTCACGCTGGACAAGCATCCGAACACCAAGGTCCCGGGGAGCATTCCTGTGTCGTGGTGCAAGTCTTACGGTGAGGGTCGCGTGTTTTACACCACCTTGGGCCATCGCGAAGATGTGTGGGACGACAAGACCGATCCTGGTTTCAAACGCCTGAACCCCGTTGAAGTCAGTCTGGCCTACCAACAGCACATCCTGGGCGGCATCAAGTGGGCCCTTGGCCTGGCGCCCGAGCCGGTCAAGCCCTGATTGACCACAATTACGGCGTTCATTAAGCAACGCATTTTCATGAGGGCTGCTGAGGTTAAATTCCTCCGCAGCCCTTTTTTTGCGGTCACCAACGCTTACTCGCTCTCCTGACATTCTTCAAAGTCCTGCGCGTCCATGTTGCCAATTGTTGCAACCAGTCTCCGTTTAGATCAGGTGCGCGACAAAATTCTTCAGCATGCCGAAAAAGCTTTAAAACGACATGGAAGTGCATGGGCCGCATGCGCACAGGGTGCAGGACAAAATTCAGGAAGCTGGTAAAAGCCTAAACCGTACGAACCCAGCCAGGACACCAGTCGGCGGTGTGGGCCATGTAATCCGGCGCGGCGGCATCCTCCAAACCGTGCAATAAACCCAGGGCTCGCAATACTCCTCCTTCTCTTGGGGGAGGTTAGGATGAGAATTCCCCTAAACCGAAATTTCACGCATTGAACCCCTGAACCAGGTGGTTATGCAAGTGACTTGTAATGAAAGACATCCCACTTCGGGTTAATGGGGAGGGCGCGCGTTAATCTGTTTCTGAATTCATTACCACCGTAATTTCCACCCGGGGTACGCGCATCCCCCAGAGAATTTCCAACGCTGTAGGCGTTGAATCAAATTCGCATCCGGCATTACAGCACCATCCAAATCGGCCCGAGGACATGCTGGAGTTGGATGTGGACAAGGACGCCAACGGCCGCCTGCGGCCACCACATCTGCCAGACCGGAACGGGACGCCCCTCAATCAACCTCACCCGCATTCCGCAATCGTTCCGTCCGCGCAATCCTGTAGGGATTGCAATCATTCAGCCCCGGGTCGCGAGGAACGAGCCACCCGGGGTACGCGCATCCCCCAGAGAATTTCCAACGCTGTAGGCGTTGAATCAAATTCGCATCCGGCATTGCAGCACCATCCGAATCGGCCCAAGGGCGCGCTCATGGCCGGGTCATGTCCTGCCGCCTGCCAGCATGCCGCACGCGCCATCGATATCCTGACCGCCGCTGTAACGCCGTGCCACGGGCATGCCCAGCTTGACGCGGAGCGCGTCACGAAAGGTGTCCAGTTCGGCACGTGAGGGAGGACGAAACCGGCCCGAGGGATCGTTGACATCAATCAGATCGAGCTTGATGGGCAGACCGCGGGTCAAGTCCGCCAGTTTTTGGGCGTCGCCCTCGCCGACATTCACCCCGGAGATCATGGTCCAAGCCAGCGTGACCCGCTGGCCGCTGGCGGCGTGATACTCCCGGAGCGCCTGAATGAGATCCGGCGTTGGATTGCCCTGTTCCACCGGCAATAATGCCCGCCGCTGGAGCGGGTCCGCCGAAGTCAGGGAAACGACGAGCCGGGTGCGGTGGCCTTCGGACGTAAAACGGCGGATGCCGGCGATGATGCCGACCGTGGAGATCGTGATGGCCTTGGCGGCGATGGCCATCCCGCAAGGTTCGGATAGAATTTGGATGGCCGTCATCACGGCGTCGTAATTCAGAAGCGGTTCGCCCATTCCCATGAAGGCCACCCCGCGCACCGGATGCGGCGAGTCCGCCTGGATCTTCACGACTTGATCCACGATTTCCCACGCGGCGAGGTTGCGGCCCAAACCCATCCGGCCCGTGGCGCAGAACACGCAACCCATGGCGCAGCCGACTTGCGAGCTGACACAGACCACATACTTGAGATCGTCCGGTCGGTGGAGGAGGGGAATGCGGACGGCCTCGAACAATCCGGTTCCGCGACCTTGAAACACATACCGGGCAAATCCGTCCTGCGGCGAAACGACTTTCCGGACCAGCGTCAAATGAGGAATCTCCGTCAAGGCGAGCAGGTCATTCCGCAACCGGGCGCCCAGTTCGCCGCCCAGGGCGGGCAGTTCGCCGCGCTTGACGGCAGCCGCCAGGAGCCGACGCGCCAGGTGCGGAGTCACCCCGGCATGGGCCAGGCTGGCGTGCAATTCCGCAGAGGTCTGGTTCTTCAACAGGATCGGCATACTCGTACTCGTCTCAACGTGGACGAAACGAAACAATATCAGGAAAGTCCGCGGCCCGCACGGGTTAGTTCTCAACCAGGCAGCCTGCGGACCCTCCTGCACCCCTTGCTCGATTACGGACATTAATTTCATTGATAACTGGCGATTTGTCAGGCTATTCTCCATTCATCCCGATCCATTGGAACTGAATGGAATCCCGAAATGACACCGGTCGTTCCGCATATCCCAAGGCAAAAATGAAGACAGACGCGCGAGATATTGATTGCAAAAGACAATCTAATCCGGCGTTTGGTGAAGGGTTCCAGGAGACCGACTGAATCAGTGGCAACCCGAATGCGTCAAACAAACCGTCACCCCGAAAAAGCTATGCCAAACCAAAACGCCGCCATGCATGGATTCGCAAGTGTTGTCGCGAAGGTCTCAGTTTTTGTCTTCATTTCCATCTCCCTGATATTCACACCATCCATCGCCGCTGCCGAAGTGTTTCCCCCAGTCTCAGCGCTTCCGTCGCAAGTTGGTTTCCCCGACCCCCTGGTCATGTTGAACGGCCAGCGCGTCACCACGCGGGACCAATGGTTCAATGAGCGCCGCCCCGAGCTTCTCGCCCTGTTCCAGCACTACATGTATGGGATGCTTCCTCCGCGGCCCAGGGAGGTGGTCGGCAAAATCGAGCGCGAAGACCGCAATGCATTGGGAGGCAAGGCCACCATCAGGGAGGCGACCATCACCTTTGGGCCGCCCGAACTGCTCCCCATTCACTTGATGCTGGTTGTTCCGAACAATCGGCAAATGCCGGCGCCGGTCATTCTCGCGTTGAACTACTTTGGCAACCATACCCTGGTGCGGGATCCGGCGGTGTGCCTTTCCACGAACTGGATGCCGGAACGGGGCGAAGGCGTCGTGAACAACCACGCCACCGAAGCCAGTCGCGGCACCTGGGTCGATATCTGGCGCATCGAGGACTTGATTGATCGCGGCTACGCCCTGGCCACGTTTTATAATGGCGACATCGATCCCGACCGGCCTGACGTGCGGGGCATTCAAACGTACTTTCGCAAACAGAATCCGAATTGCGACTTCGGGACAATCGCCGCCTGGGCCTGGGGATTGAGCAGGGCGGTTGATTACCTTGTGACCACCACGGATCTCGACCGCAACCGGATTATCGTCACCGGCCATTCGCGCATGGGCAAGGCCGCGCTTCTGGCCGCCGCATTCGATGAACGCATCGCGCTGGCGATTCCCCATCAGGCTGGCTGCGGCGGTTCGGCCCCCAGCCGCTGGACGACTCCCATGCGGGTGGAAACAGTCAGGAATATCAACGATCAGTTCCCCCACTGGTTCAACGCGCGTTTCAAGGAGTTCAATGACCGTCCTGACCGGCTGCCATTCGATCAGCATTGCCTGGTGGCTCTGTGTGCGCCGCGTCCGGTGCTCTTGAGTAACGGGCGCCTGGATACCTGGATCAACCCGGAAGGACAGTTTGAGGTGTTGCGACAGGCGGCCCCGGTCTATCGGCTATTGGGCGCTGGAGATTTTACGGCCACTGAACTTCCACCCGATGGCAGGCTGATCGATGGCGCCCTGGGATTCTTTATCCGGCCGGGCGCCCATTCGCTGACACGGGAAGACTGGAAGACCTTTCTCGACTTTTCCGACAAACAGTTGGGGCCGCCCGCGAAACCTTCGGGGCTGACCGAACCGCGCCGCGCCGCAACCACCGCAACAACGCAGGGTGACACCGCGCTAATGGAGACACCCCTGTGGGAGATGCGCGAATTCACTTTGCACGGGCGGGCTGAGGTGGACAACCCCTTCCTCGATGCCGCTCTGACAGCCGAATTCACATCGCCCTCGGGGAAAACCTCGCGCATGGAAGGCTTTTACGATGGGCAGGAAACCTGGCGCCTGCGTTTCGCGCCCAACGAGGAAGGCGAGTGGCGTTACAAGTTGTCGGGCAGGTCCGTCGCCATTTTTCATGAAGGCCGGTTCAAATGCACCGCGCCTCGCGGCCACGGCTTCATCCGCGTGCATCCGCAGAATCCATACGCCTTCGCCTGGATGGATGGCACGCCGTTTTTTCCAATGGGAGACACCTGCTACGGGCTATACGATGATGGCCCCATCACGCCCGCCTTGCGTCGCGAGTATCTGGAGACACGCCGTCGCCAGCGCTTCAACTTCGTACGGATGAGCGTGGGCCATAGCGACGCGCGTGCGGCTGCGGACCCCGCATTTTGGGCCTGGGGTGGCACGCCGGCGCAACCTGACCTGGATCGCTTGAATCCGGCTTTCTTCCGCGGACTGGACGCACTATTCACGGACCTGCAGGCGCGCGGGATGAACGTCGAGTTGCTCCTGCTCAATTTCTATCGCCCGCCCTTCACAGACACAAAGCTATGGACCCCCGCTCGCGAACGCCTTTGGCTGCGATACGTCCTGTCTCGCTACAGCGCCTTCAACAATGTCTTTCTCTGGACTCTCGCCAACGAATACGAAACCCACCCCGATGGTCGTTATCGCCTGGACCGTCCGGGCGACATCGAATGGGCCAGGTCCACCGCGCGCTTCATCAAGCAACTGGACCCCTATCGCCACCCCGTCACCGTCCACCCGGTCATCTCGTCCAGCACGCACGGCACAAGTCCGCGCGATCCCCTGGATCTGCCATGGCGCATCGGCGGGTTCTTTGGCGAAGACGACGCCATGGATGTGTTATCGCAGCAGACGGGCCAGTCGGGCAAAGGAGTCACGTGGGACGATCAGCAAAAGTGCTGGGTGGGGGATGACCCTGATCTGGTCGCCAGCCTGCGTGCCGACCGCCGCTTCCACAAACCGGTGCTCAATACAGAGAGCGGTTACGAATACCTTCGTGGACATCCCACCGAAAGGAACCAGGTCCATCACACCGACAAAGTGCGCCGCTCCTCCTGGCGAATCGTCTGCGCGGGCGGTTACTTCGCCGCCGGCTTCAACGGCACCATTGGCCACAGCGACGCCTGGAACCGCATCGATGCGCCCAATCGCTACACATTCGCGGTCCGGGACGAAGGGGCCGCCGCACAACTAGCCGCCCTTTATGATTTTTTCAACACGCTGCCTTTCTGGCGGATGCAGCCCTTTGACGCAGTCACCGGCGAATCCGCCGTCGCGTTGGCGGAACCCGGTCAGGACTATGTCGTTTACCTGCCGCACGGCGGTAAATTGACTGTGGACCTGGGCGCGGCGAATGGACGGTTAACCGCCCGATGGTTTAACCCGCGCAATGGCACCCTTGGCGAACCGTTCATGGTCGCTCGAAGCAATTCCGCTGAATTCCGGGCGCCTGACTCAAACGACTGGACCCTCCATCTCAAGGCGGACATAAAGCCATAGACCCGGGCCGGAGCTTCCCGCAGTTTTGAGTTTTGCCCTGCACCCGCGGCCCACAACTCGCTGGACAACGCCCCAGCGCCTCTTAAAATCCTTCACCAGCATGAGCAACTCACTTGTCCCTGCGGGTGACCCTGGCGTCACAGCATTCCATACCTCACAGGCAAGGCACTTTTCAACACGATGCCGTCGAACATGGGCCGCGATGGTGCTTGTCGCATGCGCGATTGTTGCGGATTTCCACGCCCCCGCGCTGGCCGGGGAAACCAACCTGTCATTCACCGTGGCGCTCCTTCAAATGCAGCCTGACAAGGACAACGTGACCACAAACCTCGCCATTGCGGAACAATACTGCCGTCAGGCGGCGGCGCAGGGGGCTGACGCGGCCTTGATGCCGGAGATGTGGAGCATCGGCTACTCTGGCTTTGAGGCGCAAAAGCCTGGAGCGCGCGAGGCCTTTGCGGCGAAAGCCCTGCGCAAGGATGGACCGGAGATTCAGCATTTCAGTGCCCTGGCCAAAGAACTCGACATGGCCATCGGCGTCACTTATCTGCAAGCGTTCGCGCCGGCGCCCCGGAATGCCATCACGCTTTTTGACCGCCATGGCCGCGAGGTCTTTACCTACGCGAAAGTCCACACCTGTGATTTTATTCCCATGGAGGCGGCCACCCAGCCGGGCGATGCATTCTTCGTGGGAGACCTGGATGCCAGGGCCGGAATCGTGAAGGTCGGAGCCATGATTTGCTTTGACCGCGAACAGCCGGAAAGCGCCCGGATTCTCATGTTAAAAGGGGCGGAAATCATTCTCACGCCCAATGCATGCGGCCTGGGTGAATTGCACATCGATCAGTTTAAAATCCGCGCCTGGGAGAATTGCGTGGGAACAGCCTTGGCCAATTATCCCGAGCCGTATCAGAACGGCAATTCCACGGCTTACGATCCAGACGGCAAATGCCTTGTTCGCGCGGGCCAGGCCAGTGGCATATTTCTGGCGCGTTTCGATCTTGGGAGACTCCGCGCCACGCGCGCCAGAACCATTTGGGGCAACGCCTATCGAAGACCCCATCGGTACGGTATTTTGTCGAATCCCGACAAGGACACGGTCTGGCGCCGTCTTGATGCCAATGGAGCGGCTTATGATGCCTCCAGTCGATAGTCTTGCGCTGGGGTTGGATGATATCCTTTTCTTAAAAAACTCATATTTTTCGCGTTCATTCCCGTTCCTTCGCGGTTTAAAATCTGCGTTTCTCAGCGCCATCTGCGGATTCCCCTGCTTATCCACTCCCCATCCCGTAAATCCTGTCTTTCCATGTCCGCCCATGCTTATCCCCATCTGTTGTTCGTCTTCTTTTTCGGTCCATTCTCAATTGTCCATTATCCATTTCCTCTCTCATCCTGATCATCCATGTTGATTTCTCTTCCCCCACGTGTGTAGATTGGCCAAAACCAATGCAAGCGAAGACATTCAAATGGACGACGCTTTTGGCGTTCGTCACCAACAGCGGTGTCATGAAATGCTTTCCCAAAAGCATCTCCAAAAGCAACCACTCCTCGCGGCCATCGTGTTCGGCCTATCTCCAGTTGATCCCGGTTGTGCTGGCCCTGGCGACCGCGTCGGCGGCGGCGCAAACCCCGGTGCGCGAACTGGTGCGGCCTCTCGGGTTCAAGATCGCCTACGAAAGCTATGTCGGGAATAGCTCGGACATTTTCGTCATGAATGGCGACGGCTCCGATCCAACGAATCTGACGCAGACGCCAAACGAGCAGGAGCACTACCCGCAGGTTTCGCCGGACGGCTCCAGGATTTGCTTCGTATCGGACGTTGGCGAAGGCCGGGAGACCGTGCGCAGCGTTTGCCTGATGGATGTGGATGGCAAGAACCGGAAGACAATAGCCGATCACGCCCGCGAGCCTTTCTGGAGCCCGGACGGCAAGATCATCGGCTTTTTGCCGCAGGAATTTTCCAAGTTCGACATCATTGATTTTTCCACCAAGGGGATGAATTTCTATGACCTGTCCACCGGCAAAATCACGCCGCACGTGAACAGCACCAACCTGCATCATCTTTACAACCCCAATTGGTCCTCGAACGGCAAATGGATCGTCTCAACCGTCCACGCGGGAATGGGATTTGAACATGCCATCGTGCTCATCGAGGCCCATGGGAACAAAATCATCAACCTGAAGATCCCCGGCTGCCGTCCCTGCTTCAGCCCGGATGGAAAGATGGTGGCGTGGGGAGCCGAGGACCAGGATATTGCCGCCGCACCCATCGATCTCGAAGCGGCCGAACCGGCGGTGGGCAATTGGAGCGTGAAAATCAAGGACGAGCACAACAAGATCTATCATGTGGACTGGTCGCCCGATGGTCAGTTCCTGGCCTTGAGCCGCGGACCCGACAGCGGCGGTGACCCCTCCAAGCCCGGAACCCATCAGGCGGCGGCGGAAATCCATGGCGTGTATGCCAAGGGTTGGAACATCTGCGTGGTCAAGGTGGACCGGGCCGCAAATCTGGTTCTGGATCAAGGCACCGAAGCCGACTTCTTCATGCTCACGACAAACGGTTTGAGCAACAAAGAGCCGGACTGGTTCAAGCCGCGCCGCTAAACCGGGGACAACAAACCTGTGCCATTTCCCAACCTCCAAGCATTCAGTCGTAAAATGAAGATCATTCCTTTTCTTGCGCTGGCCGTCGTGTTGGGGATCTTCACCGCCTGCGACAAATCCGGATCAACCCCCCAAAGTGAAGGCAATCCATCAGTCGCGGTCGAAAGCAGCAAAGCCGACGCCTCCGGTCCCATCGCCATCACCACAAAATCGGGAGTTCCGATGGCCTATGTGGCCGGTGGCAGTTTCACGATGGGCAGCGATCAGGGCAATCCCGACGAAGCCCCCGCGCACAAGGTCACAATCACCGCGTTCCTCATGGACAAGTTTGAGGTGACCCATGAGCGGTATGCCGCAGCGCAGTTGCCCAATCCATCCCATTGGCAGGATAATCCCCAAAAGCCTGTTGAGAAGGTGCGCTGGCGCGACGCCAAGCGTTACTGCAACGAGCGTTCGTTGATGGAGGGATTGAAGCCGTGCTACAACGAAAAGACCATCGACTGGGATTGCGATTACGCGGCCAGCGGTTATCGCCTGCCGACGGAGGCCGAATGGGAATATGCCTGTCGTGCCGGAACGGAGGGTCCCTATGACTTCGGTCAGGCGGACAAGCTAAGGCAATATGCGTGGTTTGGCGGAAACTCCGACCAGAAGACCCACGCGGTGGGCGGGAAAAAGCCAAACGGATTTGGCCTCTTCGACCTCTACGGCAATGTGTCCGAATGGTGCGAGGACGTTTACAGCACCACCTATTACAAGGAGAGCCCGGCGAACGATCCCCTTGGGCCGCCCAATCCCGGCAAGGATGTCAAACGCGTCATCCGTGGGGGCAGTTGGAAATCGAGCCCGGCCCAATGTCAGGCCACCGCGCGCCAGGGCGAGCGCACCGGCGACACCGACGCCTGTTTTTCGACCGACTTTTGCGGCTTTCGCTGCGTGCGCCGCGTCACCCCGGAGGAGCTTCAACAATTGAGGGCCTCGAAATAGTCCCGGCTTCAGCCTGCGTGGACCGCTATGAAATCGAGCGGCTTGTAGCATTCGCAGCCTTCCAGCCGTAGCGCAGACATCCTGTCTGCTGTATCGCAGATTTCCAATCTGCAATCGTTGATCCTCCTCAATCGTGCTTAAATGATCAGGTCTGCACCCTGCTTCAGCCAGTCAGATCATCATATTATCCGCCGCATCAACTTGTAGGCCGTGTCCCCCGACCCGGCGTCCCTCGGTATGGAGTCCCGGCTTCAGCCGGTTCGGTCACCGTATCGCAGATGCATTTGAACTCGCGCAACCCTTCGAAACTCAAAATCCCTCCTGCATTCCCCCTTGCCGCCCATCCTCCGGCCAACCCGGAACGGGCTGCAATCATTCACACCCGGGTTGCCGTGGAAATGCTACCCCGGGTGGCACCTCATTATCCCGAAGGGATTAAATCATTCAGCCCCGGGTCGCGAGGCACGAGCCACCCGGGGTCCCCGTCCCCTAGGAAATCCCAACGCTGTAGGCGTTGAATCAAATCCCATCCCCCAATCCCGTCCATTCCCCCTTTCGTTTCCTCCACACGCAATGGCCCGTAGCGTGACGACGGTTGAAACACCCATGGCGGAGCGCCGACTTTTAGTCGGCTTAACGCCTCCGATAAACCAGTTGGCGGGTATCGCTGCTCATCGGTTAAAACCCATCCCGTCCTGACTTTTTGTCTTATTCACTACTTCGCGCGAACCTTAAATTCCATTTTATTAGCGTCAATTACCGAGGATTAGCGGTTTCCACCCTTCCGGCTCACCCTGGCGTCCCTCGGTATTGAGTCCCGGCTCCAGCCTGCGTGGACCGCTATGAAATCGAGCGGCTTGTAGCATTCGCAGCCTTCCAGCCGTAGCGCAGACATCCTGTCTGCTGTATCGCAGATTTCCAATCTGCAATCGTTGATCCTCCTCAATCGTGCTTAAATGATCAGGTCTGCACCCTGCTTCAGCCAGTCAGATCATCATATTATCCGCCGCATCAACTTGTAGGTCGTGTCCCCCGACCCGGCGTCCCTCGGTATGGAGTCCCGGCTTCAGCCGGTTCGGTCACCGTATCGCAGAGGCATTTGAACTCGCGCAACCCTTCGAAACTCAAAATCCCCCCTGCACTGCACCTTGCCGCCCATCCTCCGGGCTATGCGGAACGCACTGCAATCATTCAGCCCACGTTGCCGTGGAAATGCTACCCCGGGTGGCACCTCATTATCTCGAAGGGATTAAATCATTCAGCCCCGGGTTGCCCGCCGAGGGCTACCCGGGGTGCTCGCCCCCCCCAGAGAAATCCCAACGCTGTAGGCGTTGAATCAAATTCCGCATCCCCCAATCCCGTCCATTCCCCCTTTCGTTTCCGCCACACGCAAAGGCCCATAGCGTGACGACGGTTGAAACACCCACGGCGGAGCGCCGACTTTTAGTCGGCTTAACGCCTCCGATAAACCAGTTGGCGGGTATCGCTGCTCATCGGTTAAAACCCATCCCGTCCTGACTTTTTGTCTTATTCACTACTTCGCGCGAACCTTAAATTCCATTTTATTAGCGTCAATTACCGAGGATTAGCGGTTTCCACCCTTCCGGCTCACCCTGGCGTCCCTCGGTATGGAGTCCCGGCTTCAGCCTGCGTGGACCGCTATGAAATCGAGCGGCTTGTAGCATTCGCAGCCTTCCAGCCGTAGCGCAGACATCCTGTCTGCTGTATCGCAGATTTCCAATCTGCAATCGTTGATCCTCCTCAATCGTGCTTAAATGATCAGGTCTGCACCCTGCTTCAGCCAGTCAGATCATCATATTATCCGCCGCATCAACTTGTAGGCCGTGTCCCCCGACCCGGCGTCCCTCGGTATGGAGTCCCGGCTTCAGCCGGTTCGGTCACCGTATCGCAGATGCATTTGAACTCGCGCAACCCTTCGAAACTCAAAATCCCTCCTGCATTCCCCCTTGCCGCCCATCCTCCGGCCAACCCGGAACGGGCTGCAATCATTCACACTCGGGTTGCCATGGAAATGCTACCCCGGGTGTCACCTCATTATCCCGAAGGGATTAAATCATTCAGCCCCAGGTTGCCCGCCGAGGGCTACCCGGGGTCCCCGTCCCCCAGGAAATCCCAACTCTGTAGGCGTTGAATCAAATTCCGCATCCCCATCCTGCCCAGCCATGTATATATCTGCCAATGCCAACCCCACGCGGCGATATCATTCGCGCCGTCCAAATCTTCAAGTGCCGCGCAAACGCTGTTCCTCCTCCTGGAGAGGTGGTCTGAACCCTCAACCTCCTCCGTGCTTTCTCCCTCAGCCCTCAGCCATTTCCCACGCTGCCGCACCGGTAAGCCAGCGGGCCGAACCTCTGATGTTGACCATCAGTGGAAAAGGGTCTAAATCCAGTACATGCGACGAATTAAAAATGGATTCTATCCGGTCCAAAATCCGGACCGCTCGTCGCATTATCAGAGGGCATGAGATACCCCGATGGCTCAACGATTCGACTTGGCGATCTGGTCTGGTGGAATGAGGGTCAGTGCGTCGGCTACGTGCAGGTGGTCGCTGAGTCGAAAGAGGAATACGAGAATTGGGGCTTGGAGCGTCCTCATATTTTCGTCACGAACAGACATCCATTTGATCCGTCGTTAGGCAGTGGTGTTGCACACGACGAGGCATGCCTTGAAGACGAAGGCATTGGCCTCCTCACACCCAAAGAGCGGAAGAAACTCGAACAGGCCGCGACAAAAGCACGAATGAGCCTCAAGGCAGGCTCGGATGATCTGATTTACTCCGTGACCTGTGAGGTGCAGGATTTCAAGCAGACCGGCTGGATCTTCACCTTCAGCAAAGACGGACAAGAATTCGAGGTAGTGACGATTCCGGTTCACCACAATGAAGAAGGCACTTAGCAATCAGGCTGCAGCGAATCCCACGATGACGTCTCAGTTGCAATCCGAATGCCACCGGCCCGCCGCCCCTCATCGCGGACGTCAAGGCCGCCGACCACCATATTCTTATGAAGCAGCGCTATAAGATACTAGTTGGCAGCATGTGTGCGTTCGGGATTGCGTTCGTCGGCGCATGGTTCGCGGCTGGACCAGTCACGGGAATTTATCAAGTGCCTCAGGAATTCGCCGACGTGGGAGCAGTTTCGCACAATTTTGTACAGTTTGCCGGAGGCCGAATACTCTACTGGCTTGAAGTGGACCCGCCTCCTTTCGATGCAGGCAGCTACGTCCACACGGACCGTGGCTGGGAGTGGATAAGTTCTCCGACGAATAAGGTCGAAGCCCTCATCGAGCCACACCTGTTGTACATAAAGCTCCGCTTTCCCAATAAAGATATGAAGTGCGAGACAGTCTATCGAGAGTTCCGATTCTGGAAGACGGCTCGGGTGCTTGCTGACCCGAAGCAACACGGCAAGAGAGAGTCCAAGCGACTTAAAAGTTAGAGTTAGGGGCAGTTAGGGTCCAAACCATAGTATTATCCCCTTTTCCCTGACGCTTTTTCCCATTCCCGCAGTCGTTTTCATCAAACAGGGCAGCGCGGTATTGGCGCTCATGGAACGCCCCAACCCGGCTCGGGCGGAAATTGTTTCAATGACAAATACTTAACTCCAAATCCCTTTTCCCTCTTTGAGATCTTTGATTTCTTTGCGGTTAAATTCTCATTCCCCGTTCCATCTTTGTGGTTTTTCCCCGTCCCGCCGATGGCCTGACATTAAACTGGATTTGGCCGCCCACGTGTGTAGATTGGCCCAAAACCAATGCAAGCGGAGACATTCAAATGGACGACGCTTTTGGCGTTCGTCACCCACATCGGCGAAGGTCGGGTAACGGCTCCGCCAAACCGGGAGCAACGCGGCAAGGATGTCAAACGCGTCACCCCGGAGGAGCTTCAACAATTGAGGGCCTCGAAATAGCTCCGGCAATCACCCCCAATCATTTCCGGCTCAATGCTCTTTAATACCTGGCCGTTCCTGATCTTCCTGCTGGTCGTTCTGCCGATGTTTTTCGCGCTGCGAAAGACAAAGCTCTGGCTGCCGTGGCTCACCCTGGCGTCCCTCGGTATGGAGTCCCGGCTTCAGCCGGTTCGGCCACCGTATCGCAGAGGCATTTGAACTCGCGCAACCCTTCGAAACTCAAAATCCCCCCTGCACTGCACCTTGCCGCCCATCCTCCGGCCAACCCGGAACGGGCTGCAATCATTCACACTCGGGTTGCCGTGGAAATGCTACCCCGGGTGGCACCTCATTATCCCGAAGGGATTAAATCATTCAGACCCGGGTTGCCCGCCGAGGGCTACCCGGGGTCTCCGTCCCCAGAGAAATCCCAACGCTGTAGGCGTTGAATCAAATCCCATCCCATCCGGCCCAGCCATGTATTTATCTGCCACTGCCAACCCCACGCGGCGGTATCATTCGCGCCGTCCAAACCTTCAAGTGCCGCGCAAACGCTGTTCCTCCTCCTGGAGAGGTGGCCCGAACCCTCAGCCCTCAGCCCTCAGCCCTCAGCCCTCAGCCCTCAGCCCTCAGCCCTCAGCCCCCAGCCATTTCCCACGCTCCCAAACCGGCCAGTCAGCGGGCTGGGCAGAACCTCCGATGTTGACCAGCAGTGGAAAAGGGTCTAAATCCAGTACATGCGACGAATTAAAAATGGATTCTATCCGGTCCAAAATCCGGACCGCTCGTCGCATAATCAAAGCTCGGCAGTATGAATCAGACGCATATCCAGACGATGATTGAGGATGCGTTTCGCGGATTCCAGATGCCACAGCACGAAGGAGACTTGGACGCTGGCGGAATAGATGGTGAAGAGGTGCTCAAAAACTATCTTGGCTTAACTCGAGAACAGGTGGCGGCGCGAGGTGGGTGGGGTCATCTTTACACTGAAGAATTTTCATACATGAAGCCTCAAGGGGTTGGTTATTATCTTCCGGTGATTATGGTATACATGATGGAGCATTGTGACGATGACGTAACGTGGATTTATTTGGGTGGGTATCTCAGGCCCCGGGAAAATGGCAAAATATGGTGGAACCTGGAAGCTCTTGGGGTAAAAGCGCACCAAGCCGTTGGAGTCTGGGCCGAATGGCTTGCACAGAGGTTGTTGGAATTGGATGCGGATGTTGAGGCCATTCAGAATGCCGAGAGCATTGCTGCATATTACACCAACCGAACCAGAGGATTGAGCCAATGACGAGGACCGCGGTCGGCCAGCAGTTCCAATCGGACGCCGGGGGGCGCGCTCCCGCACCATTCCGCCTTTTTATCCTCCAAACCCGCTTGACATACTTCTTTCCCATTCACCTTGCCGCTTGGGAGTCTGATGTTGACCATCAGTGGAAAAGGGTTTAAATCCCGTACATGCGACGAATTAAGAATACTTTCTTACCGGTCCAAAATACGAACCGCTCGTCGCCTAATCAAAGGTGGGCGTAAACGCGTATGACATCACAACCACAGAAGGCGACAACACGGAAGCGGGCGGTGATGCTGCTTCTTGGACTTTTTTTCGCTGCGGTCGCCGTCACTCTTTTCTATCTTGCGAGCGACAGCGCCAGCAGCAGATTCGCGAAGTTCACATTGCTGCCCGCCATGTGCATCGGAGGTGTTTGGTTGGTGGTTACCAGCCTTCGTGGTCGGGCGATGGATGTGGACGAGACTGCTGACCGATTTACTTTTCGGCGATGACAACCCAACCGAACAAGCTGGATGCAGTGAATCCCGCGAGAGCATCACGGTTTCAACTCGAACGTCACTGGCGCGGAGTCACTAATCCTGATTGTTCCACCACTCAAACGCGCCATGTTTATTAAGGCACGCACAATTGTCATTCTAGGTGTCGTCATTATGTTGGCGATGATTGCTGAGTGGAATTTTGTCTCTTTCATGACGGAAGCTCGCACGATTCACAACTATCACGGCATCTGCAACGACGGCGTGGGGCAACCATACGCCGATTTTGTGCATGAGCTTCGGTCCCTTTCCGAGAGCGGCAATACGAACGCCCTCGCTCGCGTTCTGCGAGGTGCAGACGAGCACAGCCACGATATTTATGAAGTGTGGCTTGCCAACAGGCGAGACGCGTATCGAGAGAGCATCCATGAGATACTCAAGTAAGAGGTCGAACCATCCAGCTCCAGGCAAGGCCGGGATCGCGCTTCGATTGCCAATCGGAAACAATTGGCCCGGCGTCGTTGAGCTGAATCGTTCGCTAGTTTAAGCGCGTCATGTCACAACACACACTTTATGCTTACGTGGACGGAGCGGACATCGGAGATGTCGCCGAATCGTTGACGCCACGATTCTCGCGCTTCGTTCGCAGCCGACATTGGATCGCCGGTCATGCGTGGGTCGTTAATCAGCGCCACGGCCAGGACACATGCACGCGCCCCGGAGATTTGCCGCTTTGGGACTTCGGCCTCAATCTGGAGTTGCCGGAACTAGGCGCTGAGTCGGAGGGATGGTTTGCCGATGTTGAGGCGATCGCCGGATTTCTCGGCACCCTAAACCGGGAGTGCGGCAGGAGTTTTGTCGTGGGTATTGCAGACACGACAACAGGTGTCACCGAGGATTTATTTGAGGTCTCAACAGACTCGCCCGACTTGGGCAAGTTGCGAGCCATGATTGGCGTGAGGAATGTCTAGAAAGCGTCGGGTGAACAAGATGGTTGCAGTGGACGGAGGGGTTCGCCGTCCGTTTTATATTGGGCATTTTTGCTCCGCCACCACTGAACCGCGTCGGTCGATGGGATGTAGCAATGCAGAACGAAACAGCCATACAACCATGAAGGCATCACTCGAACTCCTTGATGTTGACCATCAGTGGAAAAGGGTCTAAATCCCGTACATGCGACGAATTAAGAATGCTTTCTCACCGGTCCAAGATACGGACCGCTGGTCGCTTAATCAAAGTTAGGCCACCATGCGTCCGATTCTGTTCATACTCGTCGTGCTTTCTTCGGGAGCATTCATTATTGCGCTGATAGCGCCGCGTCTGCTTCCGGTTCCGTGGTATGCGCAGATTGCTCTCGTCCTGAGCGCTATCGCCATCAGGATATACCAAGTGCGATTGGGCGACGAGTCCGAGAAACAGCGTGCCCTGCGCTACATGGCCGACAGACAGCCGCTCTCCGATGCAGAGTTTGGGCGTGAGTTTTTTCCACCAGAGCAGGCTGCGGTTGCATCGAAGCTCCGCAGTATCATGTCGCGGCACATTTCAGTGGATTTGTCGGGCCTCCACCCTGATGATCGAATTGTTGAGGACATTCGTATGGACGCTTTAGATTCCATGTCCACTGTCGATTTTATTTTGGATGTCGAGAAAGAGTTTGGTATCAGTATTCCAGACGCAGCGGCAGAGAAGATGAGGACGCTGAGAGATGCTGTTGATTATGTTTCACGGGCAAGCAGTTAGGGGTCCGTATTGTCCACTTTTCCTTGGCGATATCGCCCATCGCGGCGGTCGTTTTCATCAAACAGGGCAGCACGGCATTGGCGCTCATGGAACGCCCCAACCCGGCTCGGGCGGAAATTGTTTCAATGACAAATACTTAACTCCAAATCCCTTTTCCCTCTTTGAGATCTTTGATTTCTTTGCGGTTAAATTCTCATTCCCCGTTCCATCTTTGTGGTTTTTCCCCGTCCCGCCGATGGCCTGACATTAAACTGGATTTGGCCGCCCACGTGTGTAGATTGGCCCAAAACCAATGCAAGCGGAGACATTCAAATGGACGACGCTTTTGGCGTTCGTCACCCACATCGGCGAAGGTCGGGTAACGGCTCCGCCAAACCGGGAGCAACGCGGCAAGGATGTCAAACGCGTCACCCCGGAGGAGCTTCAACAATTGAGGGCCTCGAAATAGTTCCGGCAATCACACCCAATCATCTCCGGCTCAATGCTCTTTCATACCTGGCCGTTCCTGATCTTCCTGCTGGTCGTTCTGCCGATGTTTTTCGCCCTGCGAAAGACAAAGCTCTGGCTGCCGTGGCTCACCCTGGCGTCCTACTTCTTTTACGGCTGGTGGAATCCCTATTACCTGCTGCTGGTCATTTATTCCACCCTGCTGGATTTCGGGTTGGTGGCGCTGATGGACCACTGCCCGGTGGAAGGAAAACCGGTGAATGTCATGGGGCGGCTCACGCGCCTGCGCTTTGACGACCGGGTCCTGAAGATCGCGTTCCTGGGTTCCGCATTGGCCGCGCTGGGGATTCTTGCCCTCGCGGTGGTCGGGCCAAAGACGTTACGGCCCACGATGGCGGGCTTCAGTGTGCTTGTCCTGCTCATGGCGCTGGGTGCCCTCTACAGCAGTCGCAAAATCTGGCTGCTGATCAGCCTCGTGAACAACCTGGCACTGCTTATCTTTTTCAAATACGCCCGGTTCTTTGTCGAAAACCTGAATGTGGCTTTTTCGTGGGTGCATCTGCCGCTCAAACTGGCCGATCCTTCGACCCTCATGCCCTTGGGTTTTCAATACCTGCTCCCGGTTGGAATCTCCTTCTTCACCTTCCAATCGCTGAGTTACACCATCGATTTCTATTTCGGCAAGGTGCATCGCGAGCGCAATCTCCTCCGCTTCGCCACCTTTGTTTGCTTCTTCCCGCAGTTGATGGCGGGTCCCATCGAGCGCGCGCGGAATCTGTTGCCCCAGTTCAATCAATTCCCGCCGGTGCGAATGCAAAATTTCACGGACGGCGCCTCCCTGTTTCTCGTGGGGCTGTTCAAGAAGCTGGCACTGGCCAACTACCTGGCCTTCTATGTCGAGCGGGTCTATGACAACCCAAGTGCTTTTGGCGCACCGGCGCTGTTCCTCGCCACCGTGGCGTTCGGCTGGCAGATTTTCTTCGATTTCAGCGGTTACACCGACATGGCCCGGGGCGTCGCCAAATTGATGGGCTTTAATCTGATTCTCAATTTCAACAATCCCTACCTCGCGACAGGACTGGGCGATTTCTGGTCGCGCTGGCACATCAGCCTTTCAAGCTGGTTCCGCGATTACGTCTATATCCCCCTGGGGGGAAACCGGGGCGGAACTCTCCTCACGTACCGCAATCTCTTCATCACCTTCTTTATTTCCGGCATCTGGCACGGGGCCAATTGGACCTTCATGATCTGGGGCATTCTGCATGGCCTGGGGGTTCTGATCACACGCGAACTCGAGCGGGCGGAATTCTATCGCGAACGGGTGCCCAAGCTCCTGAAGCAATTCGGCGTGTTTCTTTTCGTGACCTTTACCTGGATTTTCTTCCGCGCGGACTCGATGGGCGACGCCATGCTGATCGTCCGGCGCATCTTCACCGCCGCATGGCAGGATCCGCAGATTCCGGCGCTGATGCTCCTGCTGATTGCCCTGATCTGGCTCTACCAGTTTTTGTATGAATCGAAAGTCAGGGAGGTTCTGGCGATCGGGCTGGTCCGTGTGAGCCTGGCGGCGTGTATGTTGCTCTATCTCTGCGTCTGTTCCTCGGGCGGCGGCGCATTCATTTACTTCCAGTTCTGATATGGAGATTATTCCACCAACGCCAAAACCGATCAAAACCGCCGCCAAGCCCGTAGGAGTGCCAGCACCGGTCCCATTTGGTGTCAATGAGATGCGGCTCAATGGTCGGCAATGGATTACCACGTTGCTCATCGTCGGCCTGGCGTTGCTGCTCGTCCCAAAGATATGGGAACGCATCGAGCGGTTCGATACCGGCCCTGACTACCGTATTCCCTATTCGTTGAGCAAGGATTACTGGCTCTATGGACGGAGAATGGGCCAGGTGGTCGGTCACAACCAGACCATCGTGCTCGGAGATTCCGTCGTCTGGGGCGAATACGTGGCGCCCGATGGCACCCTGTCCCATTTCTTGAACAAGGAAGCGGGGGCCACCAACCGTTTTGTGAATATGGGGATCAATGGCATGTTCCCGCTCGCACAGGAAGGTCTGTTGGATTACTACGGCAAGGCGCTTCGAAACCAGAAAGTGATCCTGCAGTGCAATGTCCTTTGGATGACCAGCCCCAAAGCGGACCTGAGCACCGAGAAGGAGGATGCATTCAATCATTCCAGCCTCGTTCCGCAGTTCACTCCTCGCATTCCCTGCTACAAGGCGGACGCCAGCGAGCGCTTGAGCGTGGTCGTTCAGCGTGAGGTTGGCTTTTTGCAGTGGGTGGGCCATCTGCAGAACGCCTATTTCGATCAAAAGAACATCGCCGCCTGGACCCTTGAGGAGGATGGCACGAGCAGTCCGCCCACCCACCCGAACTCCTACAAAAACCCACTGGCCCAGATCACGATGGTCGTCCCGTCCGCACCCCTCGACGATCCCCAGCGCGGGCCAAAAAGCCCGCGACACAAACCGTGGTCCACCGACGGAAAAGGCACGACCCGCTTCGAATGGGTGGGACTCGATGCCTCCCTCCAGTGGCACGCCGTTCAACGCACGGTCAACCGGTTGAACGCTCGGGGAAACGACGTCCTGGTGGTTCTGGGGCCGTTCAACGAGCACCTCATGACCGAGGATAACCGGCAGGAATTCCACAAAATCCGTGATGGCATCCTGTTGTGGCTGAACGAGAACAAGATTCCAACCATTGTTCCAGAGACCCTGCCCAGCGAGTTGTACGCCGACGCCAGCCACCCCCTGACCGCCGGCTACGAACTCCTCGCCAAACGCATTTATGCCGACCCACGCTTCCAATCCTGGCAAAAATAATTCAACCCACTATATTCTTCCCCTTGAACAACTTATGATGAAAATCACAGAGTCGGTGAATGACAGTTGGTTTCAAAGAACCACGCTGTGGATCGTCGCAATGATCTGGGCTGCAGTGCTTTGCTCATTGAGTGGCTCCGCCGCAGAGCAAAACCTCCTGAATCTCCTGAAAAACCCCGGTTTTGAAGTTCCCGCCTCTTCTCTCGACAATCCTCCGAACTGGACCGCCACAGCCGACGGCGCTTGTAAAGTGTTGATTACGAACAATGTGGCGCATGGCGGGCTCAATGCGATTGCGATCCCGGCCCACACCGCCATTGAACAAAAGCTTGACTCCGTGGTTGCGGGACCCTATCTGGCTCGTTGCTGGGTCAAATCCGAAGCCGATCAACCGATCACTTTTTTTCTCCGCGATCCCGACCGTCCTTGGGCTGCATACAATTGCGCGGAAATCAAAGTGCCCCGTGGACAATGGATTCAACTCGAAAATTTTTGCGCGCTGGACCGCAGCGGTTCACTGACGCTCACGTTGGGCGGAACATCCAAGGAATTTCGCAATTACCATGGCACAGAAGGGGAGATGGGTTCGCCAATCATTGCCGATGACTTCGAATTGATCCGATACGAACCCAAGGCTTCTTCAGAGGCCGCATCACTTGCGACAACCGCTTGGGATGGGAAATCGGAACCCGGCGCGGACATCGATTGGTCCACCAAAGACCTGGGGGCGTTGGTCAAGAGTTCGGCGCAGGCCATTGCGGGACCCCGCCTTGCCGGTGTGGTGCGCCAGAGTGATGGGGGGGTGGCCATTTACGCCGTGCAGGATGGTAAACTCAAGCAACGATGCGTTGTCACTCCGTCGCCCGCCTTGGCATCGCCCAAATGCAGCGTGGTCAGCGAAAAGGAGCGGACGGGGATTCGTGTGAGTGCCGCAACAGGGGACCGCTCCTACGTGGTCTGGTTCACGGCCAAGGGACTGGTCACCATTGAGGCCACCCTGATTCCCCAGTTTCAGGTGCGGGATTGCCATCTCCGCTATGGCCTATTGCCGTCATTTGCTGGAACGGATATCTGTTATGCGCCTCAGAAAATGTCAGCCGACAGTGAGTTTCGGATCCCTTCAACGCAATGGTTTGTGGGCCTGGTGGACGGGAATGAAAGCATGCTCGTTGCCGCCTGGAAATCAGACGCACAGGCGGTCTCGCTCGGTCTGTCGGGCGCGGGAGAAAACCGCATGATCGATTCGTTGTCCATTGCCACAGACAAGAATGGATTCTCGCTTTCAATGGTGGAGCACGCCGGGATCTGGCATCGGGAAACACTAAACGAGGATTGGCTTGGCGAATACGTGCCTATTAAGTGGGAGCGTCCGTTCCCGGCCCATTGGATGGGTCATTTCTTCGTGACTCCAGGTGGAGAACCATCCTTCCGCAATCCCTACATGGAATACTCATTTCCGATTGCCTCTGCCAAAACGAGAATGTGGGGTGTTTGGTTCGAGGATTGGAACCATTACCCTTTCTTTTTCGACGGACCGCGCACTGTATTTCATTTTGAGAAAACCTTCGTTCCCAATGGTGAGGCGCTGATTTACTTCCTCGAACCGGCGGCTGCGGATCTCATTTCACCATGCGAAATAGTTGCACAAGCCCTTGGGCAGGAAAAAGCGGATGCGCTGTTTGATTTCGACGCCAACAAGTTGAGAAAGCTCAAATATTCCACGCCAGACCAATTCCTTTTTGACCGGCCTGTTTGCGCGACAACCACGCGGCTCTCTAAGATCAAGAACGCTGAAAAGCCGACACTCGGAGTGGACCTTGCCACGCACCTTTTTGAGTTCATCCGGGAAATCCGCGGTCGCGTGGATCAATACGGAACCTTCTTCACGCAGATGAAGGACTACCTTGCGAGCGAAAAGAAAGCCCATCCTGAAGTGAAAGATTATATCGCCGAGTTGGAAGGGATGGTCGCCGGGGCTCAGGCTCAATCCGAGGAGATTTATGCCACGCCCCTTCCTTCAGTGGAAAAGAAAATCGAGGCCATGAAGAAGCTATTGCTGGAGGGCAAAGGAGACGGCTTCGATTGTGGCAATCTTGACGTCAGAGGCACTGCCGGGTCGCAGGATGATATTTGCCGCCGTTACAATCGGCTGGTCATGAGGCTTTCCCAAACAGCGGCGTTAAAATGTGGTGATTCGCCTGAAAAGGCGGTGATCGCCAAATATATTTGGGATCAATCGCGCGCGGTCCTGCGGCAGCCTACCCGTTGGGAATCACGTCGCACCTTGTATTTCTTTGAGCTGTAATGGGAGCACCTACAGGTATGAATTCAAACAAACAGATTCACAATGGATTGTTCGGCTCGGCTGGAAAGCTGTTCGTCGCACTTCTGGTGATCGGTGTCTTCAACGGCTGCGATCGCCAAACCGGAGAGTCCCAACCGGTCGCCACTCAACTGATCAAGACTGCGTGCGGCATGGACATGGTTTCCGTGCCTGCGGGTCAATTCACCATGGGAGTGAAAGAGGGGCCCATCGACGCGAAACCGGCGCACGAGGTGAAATTGGATGGTTTTCTCATGGATCAGTATGAGATCACGCAGGAAGTTTACGAGAAGGTGACTGGCACAAATCCATCCCGGCGCAAGAATCCCAAGAATCCAGTTGAGCAGGTCACATGGTCGGCTGCGGTGAAGTTCTGCAACGCGCGTTCTGTTCAGGAGGGTTTGAAGCCCTGCTATGACACGAACAACTGGGAGTGCGATTTTTCGGCCAGTGGATACCGGCTACCCACCGAAGCGGAGTGGGAATATGCGTGCCGGGCGGGCAGCAGCACTCCCTTCTATTTTGGGGACGTTCCCGAGGAGCTGAAATCCTTCGCCTGGTTTGACGGAAATTCCCAGTCCAAGCCCCATCCGGTCGGCCAGAGGAAGCCCAATGGCTGGGGGTTATACGACATGTCAGGCAATGTGTGGGAATGGTGCAACGACTTTTACGGAGTGAAGTATTATCGGGAAAGTCCTGGTGACAATCCGCGCGGTCCCAAGCAAGGCGAAAAGCGGGTGCTCCGAGGGGGCGCGTGGTCCAGCAGCGCGGGCAGTTGCACATCCTGGATTCGAAATTGCGATGAGGCGGGTCAGACAGATGTGTGCCTGACCATGGATTCAAACGGCTACCGGTGCGTCCGCAGGAAATGAAGCTTTAAGCCGCCGATTAATTATTTATCGCCAAAGGAACCAGACTCCGAGATTACAGCGCGTATTTTTCAGGAGCAAAGCCTTGCTCCAGCGTCCATGTGAAATGGCCTTCCGCATGACAGTGGCAGTGCGCGGCAAAGAATCCGCCACGGTTGCGCCAGAACAGGGCCCAGATGAAGTCGCGATCCGTGGGTGGCAGGGCCAGGTTGATCAAGGCCGCTTTTGAGAAAAAGCCAAAGGCGCCTTCGTCATGCGGCGGGGGCAGGGCATGGAGGCGGGGTTTGATCTCGAAAAGGAACATGAGCCAGTGGGCCTGGCCTTCGTAGCCATATTCGCTGACCAGGCCTGTCAGATGCAGATCGGTCGGTTTGAGGTGCAACCCGGCCTCTTCAAAGGCTTCGCGGCAGGCACAGGCATGCGGGGATTCACCACCGCCCGTGTTCAATTTTCCACCGCAGGGACTCCACAGGCCCTGATTGGGAGGGCGATTGCGGTGGAGCAGAAGTATTTCGTCCTGGTCGTTGAATCCGTAAAGCAGAGTGGAAATTTTGTGGGGCGTTGCCATGCCGCAATACGGTTGGTCTTTATGCTGACGGTTGGGAGATGGGTACGAGCTGGGGGCGTTTTTTCCCGGGCCGACAAAGGAACCAAACGACCGTCAGGCCGATGGCCGCTCCGACGATATCGATCAACACGTCCCTGGATGCAGCCGTGCGTGAGGGGAAGAAGGATTGGTGATACTCATCGGACATGGCGAAAAAGGCGCAGGCCCCTTGCGTGATCGCGGCATCGGGCCATCGCCATAATGATTTGGTCGTGCCGGAGACGGAGTCCCTGGGGATGGCGCGCCATAAAAGGATGGCGAGAATCGCGTATTCGGTGACATGGCCCCCCTTGCGGATGAGCGTCATGGTGCGCTTGAGTTCCAGATTGCTGATGCCTGGGTGTACCCACTGGATGATGGGGACAAGCCACCGGGAGGTGTTGCTGGACGAAAGCATATCGGTGGAGCCGATGAAAATCAGCGCGGACCACACCAATGCCGGAAGCAATCGTTTAAACCATAAACTAATCATGACCGTAACCAATAGAGTGCCATGCGAGGGGAAATGCAAGGCAAAGGAAGAATGCAAGCAGGCGCCATGAGGCGCGCTTGGAGGGGCCAAAGCTCATGGAACGGCCCGAAAAACGGGCCGTTCCATCGCAATTAAACGGCGAAGGCGGTTAATCCGCGCTGTCGCTTTCGATGTTCACATCGGCGAAGAGCCAGGAACTGAGGTAGCGTTCTGTGGAGGAGGGGACGATGACGACGATTTGTTTTCCTTTATTCTCGGGGCGTTTTGCCAGTTGCAGGGCGGCCCAAATGGCTGCTCCGCTCGAGATGCCCACGGGGATGCCGTCGAGTTGGTTGACCTCTTTGGAGATGGGGCCGGAATCCTCCTCTTTTACCTGAATGATTTCGTCGAGGATTTTGGTGTTGAGCACATCGGGGACGAATCCCGCGCCCAAGCCCTGGAGCTTATGGGGACCGGGCTTGCCACCTGAAAGGACCGGGGAGCCTGCCGGTTCCACGGCAATGGATTTAAATGAGGGTTTGCGCGATTTGATGACTTCGGAGACGCCGGTGATGGTGCCGCCCGTGCCAATGCCCGCGACGAGGAAGTCCACTTTTCCATCGGTATCGCGCCAAATTTCCTCGGCGGTGGTCTTTCGGTGAATCTCGGGATTGGCTGGATTGGAGAATTGCTGGAGGATGATGCTGTTGGGAATTTTCGCGCGAAGTTCCTCGGCTTTGGCAATCGCGCCCTTCATTCCTTTGGCGCCCTCGGTGAGGATGAGCTTTGCGCCAAGAATTTTCAGGAGCTTTTTGCGTTCCGCCGTCATCGTTTCGGGCATTGTGAGAATGAGCTTCAGTCCCCGGGCGGCTGCTACAAAGGCCAGGGCGATGCCTGTGTTTCCGCTGGTCGGTTCGATCAAGACGGTGTCGGCCTTGATGAGTCCGGCCTTGGTGGCGGCATCAATCATGGCCACGCCGATGCGGTCCTTGACGCTGGAGAGCGGGTTGAAAAACTCGAGCTTGAGGAGGATCTCCGCCACGGCGCCATGTTTGCGGGCGGTGCGGTTGAGCCGAACCAGGGGAGTATTGCCTATGGTTTCGGTGATGTCGTTGTAAATATGTGCCATATTTTTCCTTTTCGTTTACTATACCGATTTATCCAATTCCCGCCAGACGTGGAGATCCCAATCTACGGCGCGAAAATCCCGTCCAAGACGCCTCAGGCAATCTGTAAAGTCGATTCGAGTTGTCGTTAATTAATCCCAGCTTTATTCGCTTCGCATGATTCGTGCGCAAGACGCATGATCCGATTCCCAAGTTTGTTCAGGAAATCGCCGGGCAACAATCTATAAACGATCAATCTTGTCGTAATTTAACAAATAATCGTTGCCTGTCAAAAAAAATCTGCGCTGATTTTGAGCTAATGTTTCTCATGATTGCGAAAAAGAAATGAGAAAAAATAATCCGAGGCGCAACTTTGCGGGAGATCGCAGAGCTCCCTGCGAGCGACCGGATTTTGTGGACACGATTCCACAAATAAGACAACGTGCGGCTGGGCATATTGCTAACAGACAGGGGCTTTCGCTATGGCATTACACTTGCTTGCGAAGGACACATCGAATAAATGGCACAACCTGCAAGGGAGTGCGGCCGGATCGATTGGTGTCCGTGCCGGTTGCGATAATGCAGGGAGTGGGGTTGTGCGCCAAGAACGTAAAAAGCCGGGAGTCTGTCTGATTAAAATTAATAATTGTAAACTTGACAGTAAAAACCCAAACCAATACGGTATGCCTTCATACAGCGTGGGAAGGGGTTTCCAGAATTGAATGACAGGATGACTATTTGGGGCCGGGGTGCGGTCAAAGTGTTTACTGCGAAATGAAGAACTAATCAATCATGGCCTTTTCAGGATTCAGCGTTAAACCCAAGAGGCGTGAACAGATCGCCGCTATCGATCTGGGCGCGCATGCCACCAAGGCCATTCATTTGCAGCGCCGGGGAGAGGGCTACGCGCTTCTGAGTTTCACGATTCAACCAACTCCGATCTCCGAGTCAGGGATTCCGCGCGAGGTGCTGGGTGAGCATTTGCGCAAAGTGATGCAAAGCCTGGGGGGGCGCACCAAACAGGCTGTGCTGGCGATGGATGTGGGCGAATCGCTCATGCGGCATACTGAGATGCCGCTGGTTCCGGTTTCTGACATGCGGACGATGCTCAAGCTGAATCCGAAAAGTTATTTGCAGCAGGATTTGCCCGACTATGTTTTCGACTGTGTCGCGCTGCCGCCCAAGGCGGTCGTTCCGGGGCCTGAAACAGGCAAGATGCCGGCCAAATGCAAGGTGATTGTGGGGGGGGCGCGACGGCCATATCTGGACGAATTACAGGCGGCTGCGCGGTTGGCGGGAGTGACGCTGGAGATGGTGGTCCCCAACCTGATCGGACCGCCCAACGCCTTGGAGATCGCCCAGCCGGAGATTTTTCAAAAGGAAGTGATCGCATTGGTGGATTTGGGCTTCCGACATTCGTCGATCAACATACTTGAGCGTGGGGAATTGATGCTCAACCGGGTGGTCGCGCTGGGAGGAGACAAATTGACGGCGAGCCTGGCGGACATGATGAACATCACTTATGCCGAGGCCGAGGGCATCAAGGTGGGCATGCCGCAGGATGTCGAATCGACGCTTCAACCTCTGCTCGCGCCAATTGGCCGGGAACTCAGGGCTTCCATCGATTTTTATGAGCATCAGCAGGACAAGACCGTGACCCAGGTGCTGGTATCCGGCGCGGCGGCGCGGTCGGAGTTCGTGCTTCAGGTGCTGCAAACAGAACTCATGGTTCCATGCAAGAGCTGGAATCCCGCCGGTGTGCTGGGATTGGAGCTTGCACTTTCAGCCCAGCAGCGCATGGAATTCGAGCAGGCAACCGCGGATCTTGCGGTGGCGATTGGGGCCGCATTGTCGGCTTTTTAGTTATGGCGATACGCATCAACTTGCTCGCGGAGCAGCAACTGGCCCAGGAAATGCGCTTGCGGGATCCCGTCAAGCGCGCGGTATGGCTCGCGGGCTTTGCGGTGGCGGTGGTCCTGATCTGGAGCCTTGGCATTTGGCTCAAGTGCTGGGCTGCGGAATCGGAGGCGGCCTCGCTGGACATGCGATGGCACTCTCTGGAAGCAACCAACAGCAACGTGACCACGAATTTGAACCGGATCCGCGAAATCACCCAGAAACTCGACGCCCTCAATGATCTGGCGACCAACCGGATGTTGTGGGGATCATTTTTGGACGCTCTTCAATTCAGCACAGTTGAGAATGTTCAACTGGTCAGTCTTCGGACCAAACAAACTTATGTTCTGACACCCGCAGTCAAAGCCAAGGAAGGCGTCAAGGGCAAACCCGCAACATCCAGGGAGAACATCAGCATGGTGATCGATGCGAGAGACTACGGTCCGTCCAGCGGGGAGACCATCGATATATTCAAGAAAAGGATGCTGGATAATTCGTTGCTCAAGAAGTATCTCACCAATGAGAACTGTCTGCGATTGACCGCGCGGGCCCAACCGCAGATCGATCCTGCCGAGGCGGGCCGCACCTTTGTACTGTTCACATTGGAGGGCCAGTTTCCGGAGGTGGTGCGATGATGCCCGGAATGACCAGGACGCAGCGGGACCGCATCATCATGATTGTGGCAGGCACGTGCGTCGTGATTGTCGCGTTGTGGATGCTGCTGGTGCAGAGCTTGAACGGGACTCTTGTGGAGCGGCAGAAGAAGATCAGCGCCGCCCAGGCAAATCTGGATCACGCTACATCGATCATCCACCGTTCGGGCCAGATTCAGGAGGAACTGGACCAGAAGATCAACAATCTGCGGGATATTGAGGACAGCATGGCTTCGGGCGACGTGTATTCCTGGGCGATCCTGACACTCAACAAGTTCAAGGCCCCCTACCGGGTTTCAATTCCGAGCTATTCCCCGGCACAGTTGGGCCCGATTGGCCTTCTGCCGGATTTTCCCTATTCGGCCGCCACGTTTTCGATTAGCGGCACGGCGTTGTACCACGATTTCGGAAGGTTTTTGGCGGATTTCGAGAACAATTATCCGTACATGCAGGTGCAGAATGTGGAATTGCGTCCCGCGACTGGATTGAACTCCGACGAACCAGAGAAACTCGAGTTCAGAATGGAAATAGTGGCTCTGGTAAAAGTCGCGGGCATCAAATGACTCCTGACCGCAAATGAGATTTTCGATGAAATACTGGCTGCGGGTACACAGCGGCCGGGCTTTGGCCCTGATGTTCGCCGTGTGCGGTGGAATGCTTCAGGCCGCGCCTGCCGCGATGCCGCAAAAGGCAGCCGCTCCCATGACAAATTCCGCGCCGATCGTTGTCGTCATTCCAAAGTCGGTCTTTCACGATGACGTGGCCAGCGGCGACAGGGATCCATTTTATCCGAGATCTGCAAGACGGATGCAATCGGCGCCGGCAACCAGCGAAAACAAGGATGCCAAACCGGCGGCACCCAAAGCGAATACGCTTCTTTTTTTGAAAGGGATCGTTTCTGGCACGGAAAATCGGAAGCTGGCTCTGATTAATAACCGGCATTTTGCGGCGGGTGAAACCAATGAGGTCAATGTCGAAGGGGGCAAACTGGTCGTACAATGCCTGGAAATCAAGGAAGGCTCCGTGGTCGTGTGTGTCGTCGGCAAGCCCGAACGTTACAACCTCCGTATGCGGCTGGAATAGTGGAAGAAGTCCGGCCTGGTCCGGACGACTCCGCGCGTTTGAGCGCGGAAAAACTGCGAATCGTGTGGAATGAAAACAATTGATGCAATTCTTCTGTGTGTATGCGCCAATTTATTGGCATGGAGCGCCGTGGCCGCGAGCTCCGCGTCAACCAACTCTCCCGCAAGTCCGCCTCCCGGGCAGATCGCTTCGGGCACCGAGCCTTCGCCACTGACGGATGTGGTCATGCCCCAGGTGAAATTTGAGGATGCGCCGCTGATGGAAGTAATCAAAATCCTCTGTCGCCAGGCGAGGATCAGCTACCAGATTGATCCGCGTGTTCAGGACGTGATCAGGGCGTCCGACAGGCCTGAGATATCGGTTAATCTGAACATGGAAAATGTCACCGCCCGCCAGGTTTTGAACGTGGTGCTCGTTGAACACGGTTTTCAGTTGGTACCGGATATGACCACGGGGATTTCCCGGATCACCATCAAAGATCCTTCAATCGACACAGGAGTCACCAACGCGGCGTCCACAGCCGTCAAAATCACTCCCGCAGTGATCACGGGGACCAACGCGGCCCCGCCGGCGCCATCCCT
This sequence comes from Verrucomicrobiia bacterium, assembly GCA_963664225.1. Classification (GTDB taxonomy): domain Bacteria; phylum Verrucomicrobiota; class Verrucomicrobiia; order Limisphaerales; family UBA1319. Next base: position 1,944,284 of record OY760937.1, on the reverse strand, counting down.
CATTTTGGAGGAGGTTCGCACACCGGTGGTCGCAAGTGCCGGGGACACTAATGGACCGGTGGATCTGGGGGCTTTCCAGGGCGCTGCAGAGGCGACCGAGGTGATGCCGCTGGTGACATTTGAGGACGCCCCCTTGTTGGATGTCATCAAAACGCTCTGCCGCCAGGCCAAAATCAATTTTCAGTTCGATCCCCGCATTCAGGCGGCGGTTGGACCGGATGGCAAACCAGTGCCCCAGCCCATGGTGAGTTTGCGTCTGGAGAATGTCACCGCGCGCCAGGTTCTGATGGCGGTTCTGAATAACTATGGTTACCAGTTGGTGTTGGACCCCAAAACGCAGGTTTCGCGCGTCACCATCAAGGACCCCGCCGCACCGGAGCCGCTGGTCACGAAAATAATCCAGCTTCAGTACAGCGATCCCACGAACATGGTGGTCATCATCAAGGCCGCTCTGACGCCACCCACGCGCAGCATGGTGATACCCGACACCCGCACCAGTCAGTTGGTGGTGATGGCCACGGAGAAGGAGATGGAGGCAGTCGATGCATTGATCAAGAAACTCGACACTGCCACGCGCCAGGTGCTCATTGAGGCGCGCCTGTTGGAGACCTCGCAGAATCCCCAGTCAGTCAAAGGCATCGACTGGTCCGGCACGCTCGAGGCCCAGCATGTCTCTTTCGGCAACGGCCAAACCACCAGTTCTTCCACGACCACCACTCCTGGCGCGGGATCCTCCGTTGTTTTGCCAAGTGGGCGGACCGTGACCGGGGATGGGGGATCCTCCTCGGCCTCGACATACACGACGACCGTGGGCAGCAGCGGGAGCGGCGGTGGCAGCAGTGGCGGGAGCAGCAGCAGCAGCGTTTTGCCCAGCAGCCTGCCCGGTGGTTTGAGTATGAATACGGCCAAGGGTTTTTCTCCGAATGTGGCCTTTTTGAATGCCGATGGTGTCAACGCGGTGCTCTCTTTTCTGAACAAGGACTCGGATACCGAGGTCGTTTCGACACCCCGCGCGGTCACCTTGGATAACGAAATGGCCACGCTTGAGGTCACGCGAGCCTTCCCTATCTTCCAAATCACGCCCGGATCCGCGAATGTGGCGGGTGGCTCACAGGTCCAATACACCAATATGGGCACCCGGCTCAATGTGACCCCCAGGATCTCTGGCAGTAACAGCATCGCGTTGCATGTTCAGCCTGAGGTTTCGAATATCGATGGCAAGGACCAGCAGGTCATCAACGGGCAGAACAACGTGGCCAATATTTACGCGATTCGCAAAATCGAGACGCATGTGGTCATTCCCAGCGGACACACGCTGGTGATGGGCGGATTGATGAGCGACAGCAACACGAAAGCCCAGACCAAAGTTCCAATCCTAGGCGACATGCCGGGTATCGGCTTGCTTTTCCGCAAGGACAGCAAGACAAGACTCAAGCAGAACCTGCTGATATTCATCACCCCATCGATAGTCAAAAGCGAGGATTTCCAGGAGTTGGGGGAAAGCAAATTCCTCGAAACCAGGGCCACGGATTCAAGCAACAAAAAGACGTCTCCGTGGGATAGCGGCAAACCGGTGAACTGGAATAAACCGATCCAGGATCAATATTAACGCCTTGGAAATCCGCCATGCCATTTTATAAATTTATTCAACAGTTTCTCCCGCGCCGGGTTTCCTCCCGATTGGGATTGCGCGCGGCAGTGGGAGTCTGTGCTCTGGTGGCGATGATGCCCGCAGCTCTACTGGCTCAGATCGGCGCGCAAGTCACCACTTTGGGTGGCGGTCCAATCGTGAGCGGCGGTCCAAACTACGGCAATCAGGATGGATTGAGCCTGAGCCAATCCCAGTTTCACACTCCGGCAGGCTGCGCCATCGGCACAAATTATCTCTATGTTGCCGATCGCGATAATAACAGCGTTCGCCGCATGGATTTGACCGCCGGGCGCACCATCACACTTTTGAAAAACCTGAGTCAGCCGGTGGCGGTGGTGTTGGATACGAATTCAAACCTCTACATCGCCTGCCAGGGCACGGGTGAAATCATAAGAAGCGACCGGTTCGGCAATAGGTCCACTCTGGCCTTGCTGGTGGGACCGATCGCCATGACCACCGACAACCAGAATCATTTGTATGTGGCGGAAACGGGTGGTGCGATCAAGAAGGTGTCTTTGAGCAGCGGTCTGGTGACCCTTGTCACCGAAGGTTTGAATCAACCCCGTGGCATTGCCTTCTTGACCAGCGGTTTATTGGCGGTTAGTTCCAGTGCCGGTCATGTGATTTTGTTAGTCAATCCGGCTACAGGCGCTGTGGTGGGAACCATCGGCGCGGGAATGTCCGGTTTTGCCGATGGCCCTTCGGCGATCGCCCGGTTCAACACGCCTCAGCAAATCGCCGCGGCACCCAGCGGAGGCCTGGTCGTGGCCGACCGTTACAATCATAAGCTGCGCTTCGTGAATTCCGTGGGGATCGTGACGACTCTCTGCGGTATTGATGCGGCGGATTGGGAAACGTTTCCCGCACCGGGCATTCTTCCGGGCTGGGCCGATGGGAGTACCCTCTTTGCCGAGTGCCGGGAGCCGGTGGGAGTGGCTGTGGGGACGGACGGCGTCATCTACGACACCGAGGTGTATTACCATCTCGTCCGCAAACTTAATGGCGCGATAGAGACCACTCCGGGGAGCCAGCCGACTGTCCCGGTTCCCACGATTGATCCCTCCAGCGGCTTTTTCCCGATGGGCACACTCGTGACAGTTTATTTTCCAACGAACGATCTCTTCCAAGCGGCCGAGGTGTATTATACGACCGATGGATCGGTGCCGACGACCAACAGTTTCAAGGTGCCCATGATTAATGGAGTGGGAACGATTGTGTGGGACGAACCGAACCGGGACTTGAGTGACTTGAAAGTGATTGCCTTTGTGGGTGGCGTTGCCAGTCCTGTCGTTCAGGGCACTAAGCCTGTTGTAAGTCAGATGGGCATTCCAGGCCAGTTCAATGCGGGCATTGGTTCGGTCGTAGCCGCGCCGGTTATTGTCAACCTTGCGAGCAATCTAAATCTGCGTTCCCTCCAATTTCGTGTGGAAGTGACGCCGGAAACGGCAGATATGCCCGTAATTTCAGACGGATTCCAGGCTCTGTCCATCACGAACTCGACATTCATCCCCACAGCGGGTCCCTCCCCGGATGCCGCCAATCCGGCCATGTTTTACACCGCGTCGTATCTGTACGGGCGCACGCGCGGTTTGACCGTCAGCTACATTGGCACCAATTCCGCGTTTGTAATGAATAATTTCGGCCAGGTGGCCATGCTGGTGGTGCCTGTACCCGCCGGTGCGGTCGTGGGCCAGCGTTACCGGATCGATGTTCTTCAGGCCAGTGGCGCGACCGACGCCAACAAGGGTGTGACGTTCACAATCAACGGGCCGACTTACATCACCGTGACCAATATAACGTACAAGGTGGGCGACACCGCCCCCGCGCGTTGGTATGAGGCGGGCGCGTTTGGGGATGGCAGTCTGAACAACGACGATGTGAACAACGTCTTCTACGCCGCCATGGGTGTGAAACTGCCTTTTCCATTCACGGATGCGTTTGACGCGATGGACGCCTTCCCGCTGGATTCGGGGGGTGCGGCGGGCGGCGACGGTATGATCCGTTACATGGATTGGATGGTGATTTTACGCCGTTCGCTGGGATTGGACTCGGATCAGGTTTATCGGACGTGGGGTGCGGGCGGGGTGCGGATATCGGCGTCGGCGGCTGGAAGTGCCGCACGACTGGCAACGCGGCAGGCTGTTACAGCGGATCAAGGCGCTGCCTGGTTTTGCCAAGCCACTTTGGGCGCATTGTCGGTGGAAAATGCCCAGGCCGGTGGAAGAGTCGATGCCCCGGTGTATTTGAAGGTGGCGCCGGGATATAACGTCAGCGGGTTGATGTTTCGAGCCGCGGTTTCTCCGGCCATTTCCGGCAGCGTGAGCTTCGTGCCCGCGCCAGGCATGTCGGCGCCGGCAAAGAGCGAGCCGCTTTCGGGCGCAACTTCGAGCGATATTTTGTGCGGCTGGGCGATGCCCTCCTTTAGTCCCTCCCTGCAGGGCAGCAATCTTCTGGGCTGGCTGCGATTTTCGCTGCCTTATGGCGCTGGCTCCAGCCAACCGTTTCAGATCCATTTTTCGCATGTTGATGCCAGCCCTGCTGCGATGACGCTTGGCGATTATGTCCAGTATGACATTCAATCGTTGCCCGGTGATGTCTGGGTGGGGACAAGGGCCTTAAGGCCGCCCGCAACAATCAGCGACGAGTGGAAGCTCAAGTTTTTCGGCGCTCTCAGCGACCCTGCTGCGGCGGCCGACAAGGACACGGATGACGACGGCTTCACCAATCTGATGGAGTTCAATTCGGGCACCAGCCCAACCCAGGTGGATTGGCGATTCAAAATGGAGTTGAGCGGTTTTGCCGTCCGCTGGTATGCCGAAGCCGGGAAGCAATACGTGGTGGAGCGCTCCCCTGACTTGAAACATTGGGAAGCGGCCGGGGCAATAGTGACCGGGGAGGGGCGCATCACGGAGTATCAGGATAACTCCGGAACTTCGCAGACACAGTATTACCGGGTGCGCCCGGCCAATTGAGCCGGATCGCCAATAACAATAAACAGTTTTAGATCGCCGTTAAAAAAACATCGACGTATGAATAAAAGCATCGCCATGACACTGCTGGCATCCGGCCTGTTGGGCCTGAACGCCACCGCCCAAACCATAGGGACGGTCATCACCAATGCACCCGACAATGTCGTGCAACTGAACGAACCCTACGGCGTTGCCGTGGTGGAGGATCAATTTTTTCTCACCGACAGCGTCAATGGACGCGTGGTGCAGTTCGATTCTAACATGGGGACAGAGTCGGTTCTAAACGATGGCTTTTTCGATCCGCGGGGAATCGTAACGGCGCGCGGCGGCCTGATCGTAGCGGATGCGGGTTTCAATTCCATCCGGTTTCTGAACACGAACGGGACCTCAACCCTGCTGGCCGGCAGCGATGTTTCGAGCATGGAGGGCGGCAGCGGCTTTGCGGATGGGAATGGCGCTTCCGCGCGCTTCAATTCTCCCGCCGGTCTGGCGGTGGGATCCGCCGGGGATATCTACGTTGCCGACCAGTTGAATAACGCCATTCGCAAGCTCGATGTGGCGGGCAATGTGACCACGGTGGCTTCGAATCTCTTCAAGCCGGCGGCGGTGGCCTATGACGGCGCGGGCGGGCGTCTGTTCATTGCCGACACGGAGAACCATTCCATTCTCGTGCTGACCAATGGCGCCGCGGCGCCGGTGCTTTACGCGGGCGGCGGATCGAATGTGAAATTTGGCATCGCCGATGGTATCGGGACCAATGCGCGGTTTCTCAAGCCCGCGGGTCTCTTATGGGTGGGCGGCAAGACAGGCTTGCTCGTGAGCGATACGGGCAATGCCCTGATTCGTGAGATATTAGAATCGACGCCCGGCATCCCGAAGGTGATTACTTATGCCAATTCCTCCAAAGCGGGCCTGGTCAAACCCATGGGCATGGCGATTGACAAGGACGGCAACTATCCCCTGGTGGATTTGGGCCGCAACGCGTTGCTTCGAATCCAGGTCTCCCTGCCGCAGGCGCCGGTGGCCGAGCCGATCATCGCGGTGGCGGTGGCGACCACCAACGCGCTCCAGAATCTGGTCTGGCAGGCCGTGGCCATCACTAACGCCACATTTTACAATAACACCAACATCGTGATCCTGACGGAAAGCGACACGGAATTTCATTACGTGGTTGGCAATGACGCCGCTTCTCTGCGGGATCCCACCAAGGACGATCCAAGCACGCCCATCTACTCGGATGGTCAGTCAGTTGCGAATTACACCCCCAGGAGCATTCTCGAGGGGATGAGAGTTTTGACGAACGTGGTGATCAAAACCTACGGCACCGCCAGCGGGCGCCAGTCGAGCAGAATCGTGACTGCGCAGGTCCGATTCAAAGTGGCCAATCCAAATATTCTGGGGATCAACCCGGCAACCTTTACCGTGGATTCCGCAACGCTGGGAGCGCGGATGTACTACACGACCAACGGTCTGGCTCCGACCACGAACGACATCCCGTTATTTGTCGGTCAGACTCCGGCCATTCTCACCGGCACCAACGATGTCAATTTTCAGGTGCGCGCGTTCAAGGATGGTTACGAGACCAGCAGCGTGATGCAAAAAACCTTCAAATTCAGCGATCTCCAGACCACGACCATCGGCGTTCTCAAGGGTTACAACGCCGGCATTGGCTCCACAATCCTGGTGCCGGTGCAAGTCAAGATGGGTGAAAACGACAAGCTCATGTCCTTGCAATTCCGGGTGGAAGTCGCGCCGACGGACACCAGCTCGCCCGAAATTCTGGCCCAGTTCCGCCCCATCGATATCGACACCAACGATTTTATCAAGGTCATTGGCACCGGGACTAACGGTCTTAAATCGACGGGTACCTATAGCACCTACTATTTCGCCACAAATAAGACACGGGGTCTGGCTGTCGCATACATCGGGATCAACGCCAACTTCTCCGCGTCGGATTTCTCGACGGTGGCTCTGCTCGCGATTCCCGTGCCGCCCACAGCGGCCAGCGGCTCGACCTATTCGATCAGGCTTCTCGAGGTGTCCGGCACATCGGACGCCATGCAGACTCCGGTAATCTTCAGCACGCTGCCCGCGCAGACGATCCTGGTGACCAATATCGCCTACACCGTGGGTGATAGCGCGATCGCCAGTTGGTACAACGCCGGGGACTATGGAAACGGCAACTTGAACAACAACGACGTGAACAACGCGTTCTACGCCTCGTTGGGCGTGCGCACTCCCTACTCCTTCAGCGATGTATTCGATGCCATGGATGCTTTCCCTGTGGATACGACCTCCTCGGTGGGCGGTGACGGCCAGATTCGTTTTCTGGACTGGCAGGTCATCCTGATGCGCTCACTGCGTCTGGATACTAATAATTGGATGCGTAATTGGAGCGCGGGTGGCCGCCGTGTGACTGCGGGAGCCATATTGAATAGTGCTCCTGCGACGCCTGTTGCGACCACGATTGTCAGCGCGGACAGGCCCGCTTGGGTTCGCCAGGCGGTGATTTACTCGCAGCCTGTGGAAAATGCGCAGCCCGGTCAACTCGTCAAGGTCCCCGTATATCTCAGGGCCAAAGACAATAATGCGGTGGCCGGCCTGCAATTCCGCGTGGAAGTTGAGACAGTGGACAACGCCCCGGCGCTTCTGGAGCCAGCCGTATTTGTGCAGGCTGCGGACCTGCCGGCGCCCACGATCAACGTTCCCGGCGCCAGCGGCGAACTGCCGATCAATCAGGTGGCGGCGGCCTGGGGATTCAAGTTCCAGAATGGACAGGCTGGCACCATGTTCGCCAATCCGATGCGTAATGCGACCTTGCTGGGTTATATCCAGTTCACGGTTCCGGCCACGGCGATTGCGGGCCAGACCTATGTGATTCGTTATTTGAACGTGGACGGCGCAGGAGACATTAACACGCAGTATGACTTTGAGAGTTTCCCGGGCGTGGTCTGGGTGGGCACAACAGCGCAAAGGCCGGCCGAGCAAATATCGGACGAGTACAAGATCAAGTACTTCGGCAGCTTCAACAGCCGTTGGGCGGCCGTGAATGCGGATCCTGATGACGACGGCGTCACCAACCTTCAGGAGTATCTGGCGGGCCGGAATCCCGCGAAGCTCCGTTTGCACAACCTGGGCGCGGGATGGGCGACCGAATTGCAGCAGCACCAATTCTCGCTGCGCTGGTTCACCAAGTTGGGAATGAAGTACACCGTGGAACGGGCAACCAGCCTGAAGGCTGGAGACTGGTCCAAGCTGGGCGATAAGACGGGCAATGACGATGTTCAGGAAGTTCGGGACACCAATACCGGCGCGAGCGGCACGCTGTTCTATCGGGTGATCGAGCAGTAAAATGCGTTCCGACGGGCCGGGCGGAAAAGTTCGTCCAGCCCTCTTTGAATGAAAAACTCATGGGGGCGCTTCCGGGAATGGGGCGTCCCTTTTTATGTTGAAGTCGGTGTATTGAAAGCGTGGGTTTAACGCAGTTGTTGGTTTTGAAATTAAACACGGCCAGAAAAAGATTTTACAGGCGAATATGAAACGATTTTTAACTTGCTGTGCAGTGGCTTTGCTGCCCTGGCTGGCGCAGGCCGGCCCCATGGTCAATACGGTTCTAAACAGCGGTCTCTTTGAACCTTACGGGTTGACGATCGATCAGGCCAATATCTGTTATCTGACCGATAGCAGCCATCGCGTCTTGAAGTATGACTCGAACACCGGCGTGCTGACGGCCCTGGCAGGCATCAAGAATTCCGCCGGCTACACCAACGGCCTGGGAATGTTCGCCCAATTCTACGCCCCAAAGGGAGTCGCGGCCTTCCGGGGCGGATTGGCTGTCGCTGATTCGGGCAATCATCTTATTCGATTTGTCGATACCAGCCGCGCGCTTACCGTGGTGAGCAATCTGGTTGGATTTACCAATGTCCAGGGCGCCCCGACGGATGGCAAGGCGTCTGAAGTTCATTTGAACAATCCGGCGGCACTGGCCACCGACGGGCAAAATCTTTTTATTGCGGACACCAAGAACGGAGTGATCCGCAGGCTGGATGCGAACAACTATGTCACGGTCATTGCCTCCGGTTTCAATGAGCCCAGCGGCATGGCCCTGGATCCGGCGAGCGGGACCATTTTTGTCTCGGACACGCGCAACCATTCGATCAAAGCCCTCACTCCATCGGGCACCGGCACCAACACTACTTATACGGTTTCGCATCTGGCGGGCAGCACTTCCGGAGAGGCGGGAGCCATCGACGACTTATTTGCAAATGTCGCGCGCTTCAACGCTCCGGGCGGGCTGCTTTGGGCCGGAGGGATCACGGGCCTGATTGTGGCGGATGCGGGTAATAATGCCCTGCGCCGGATTTATCAGGATCCGGACTTGAACGACTATTTCGCTTCCATTGGCGACCCTAATATCTATTGGAGCGTTGAGACTTATGCGGGCGCGATGCAGCATCCGGGGTTCCAGGACGGATCCGTGGAAGCCAGCCGGTTCTTCATTCCGCAGGCCTTGGCCCGGGATCAGGAGGGTGGATGGATGATCGTGGATTCGGGCAACAACGCGCTTCGCCGCATTCAAATCGACCAACCCCGTCCGCAAGTTCAGACCCCGGTCATCGGCTACGTGGCAATCGCGACCAATAGTATTGGAGTGCAGGTCACACGACTGGTGGCGTTCACGAATGAAGTCTTCAACAACGATCAAATCATCGCCATTATGGGCGAGCTAAATACCATATACTACACCAAGGGACACACTCCCGGCTTGTCGGAATCGGACACGATTCCCGTTCCCAGCCCGGGCGTCGTCGGGGAGGCCGCCCCGCCGTACTTTGATGGTGTCTCGCCTGACAAAGCCCCCAGCAGCATTGTGGATAGCAAAACCTCGGATGCCACCGATATCACTCTCAAGGCGATTGGCAGCCAGCAGGGACGCCGGCCCAGTCCCGTCGTTCAGGCGCGCCTGCAGTTTATCACTGCGCCGCCGCAGATTGTCGGGGACAACCCGGGCACATTCCAGTTCAAGGATTACACGGTGGGCGCGCAGATCTACTATTCCCTCGAAGGGGTGATCACCAATGCATCCGGCAAGTTAGAGGTTCCCCGTGACAAGAGCCCAAAGGTCTTCCTGGATGGCGAGTTTGCCTCCATCGACATCGACAAACCAGTCACCATGTATGCGCAGGCCTTCCGTGATAATTATCAATCCAGCGAGATTGTCACCAAGACATTTGTTCCCAATCAGTTCTCCGCGAATCGAATCTCCTTTGGCTTTGAGAATGGCGAGGCTTCCAGCCAGTTTGTCGGCGCGGCGGGGCAGTGGTTTGCGGCGCCGGTGACCCTGTCGCTCCTACCCGGCGCCACCATGTATTCGCTTCAGTTCAATACCACCGTAACAAATGTCGCCGCGGCCCCCTCCATCCAGCCCGGGGCTTTTACTTTCGATTCCATGTTGATGAGGCCCATCCCCGGCATCACGCCGCCAGTGTTTGAGAAAATACCGCCTTCCATGTATTTGACGACTGTGTTTGTGACCAATAGTGGCCTGGTGGATGTATTCACAAACCTCTTGTTCACCAATGCGTCCGCAAACCTGCTCGGTGTGGGCTGGCTGGAGAGGGCCACGATGACAAACCTCTTCGACACCACCAAACAGGACTTGATCACGTACTCCAGCGCGCACGATTACCTGTATTTAAGCAAGGATGGGAAAGTCATCGTTGGCGCGTACTCTTTTAAAATCCCATTGAATGCCAGATCGAATGACAACTACCAGGTGCGCCTTGGGCGTCCCTCCGCAACGTCTGACGGCATTGCGCAGGATGTCTATATCGACACCCCGACCAATGGTTCCCTGACGGCCGGAAGGATCAACGCGATCAAGAATGTTGCGGTGCAGAATCCGGGCTACATTGTCGGGGATGTGGCGCCGTTCCGCTGGTTTAACGCGGGGGACTTTGGTGATGGCACATTGCTTAACAACGATGTTTTGCAGGTATTTCAATCGATGTGGTACCTTTATCTCGGCGACCAAAGCGTTTCAATTGCCGGTTACGGGCTTAATCGGCCTCCGGTGAAAAGCGACTTTTACGCCGCCCTGGATTCCTCCGATGGCACACACCAATCGTTGGATGGCAACGATGCTTCCATCAACAACATTGTTTTTGGGGATGGTCAACTGGATGTAACGGATGTTTACACCACATTTCGCCGCTCGCTCGATCCGGGTCTGAACTGGATCTATCGTTACTGGACTAACGGGGCATTGAGCTGGAGATACTCCACAAACAACTTCCGTGGACACGCGGGGGCCGCGCCAGTGACCCGCACTTCCGCCAGTTCAGCAACCTTGCCTGCCGAGGCCGCCACCATCCTGCAGTCCACCGATAAACCTGCCGTTCGCTTTGTGGCCGGGGATTTTCGCGCAGAACCCGGACAGACCGTTTACGTGCCTATAAAAGCCGTGATTTCGGGGAAATATCCCATTCGTGTGATGATGATGAGCTTGAATGTCCCGGCCATGGACGGCTCCCCGGCGATTGTCGATCCAGTGCAATTTGTTCCCGCCTCGGGTCTGGGCAATCCGACTTACGCATCGTCCAGCACCCCCGCTCAATACGGGGCCGCGTGGCTGGATAATAATGCGGTCGGAGTGTGGGGTGCGAATGAGGTCGGCACTCTGGTGATCAAAATTCCCGCCACGGCCACGGCCCAGTCGGCCTACAAGATCTCCTTTGCACACATCTCCGCCTCGCCGAATGGCTTGGGTATTCTGCCCAATCAATTCGAACAGGGCCTGGTCACGCTGGCAGACCGGAGCGCTTCGAGCATGAACGACGGCATTCCTGATCAATGGCGTCTGCGCCATTTCAGTACCATCTCGAATCTGCTTTCCGCCGCTTCCGCTGACGCGGATGGCGATGGCATGACCAACCTGCAGGAATATCGCGCCGGGACGAGTCCCGTGGATCGGAATTCGTCGCTGCGGCTTAACAGCGCCAGGAACGCCAAGGATGCTCCTGCCGCTGTCACACTGCGCTGGCCCAGTGTGGCGGGCAAAGCCTACGTCATGGAATACTCTCCCTCGCTGACCGATCCCGTCTGGGTTACCCTGGCCACAGGTCTCCAGGGAACGGGTTGGGATATGGATTATACGGACAATGCGGTCGGAGACGAACCGAGATTTTATCGCGTGCGGACTGAATAAGCGCAGCCCCTTTGGGCAGGGTCTTCCCGTCAGGTTTGGTCTGAGTAAGTCAAAAGGTCGCAGTCCGCTGCGACCTTTTTGCTTTGCGATCAAGTCCTACGGCGTGCTGACGCGGTAATACTGATTGTTCTCCAGGGTTGTGTCCGGATCGATGAACAGTCCATGTCCGTCTCCGAATTCCAGCCCGGTTTGAATGGATTCGAATGGCCCATTCAATGTGCCCGCCTTCCAGACTTGATAGGAATGCGCGGTTGCTGCATCCCACTCCAGAACACATTGGCGCTGTTCATTGAGTCTGATTTTTAAGACTGGCTGCGGAGGCGGAGTGGGTGGAGTGGATTCAAAAGGGGTGCCATCCCATTGGCGTCCGGGGGTGACGGGATTTGTGAAAAGTTCGTTCTGTGGACGGAAGGCGCCGTTGAGATCGGGCCAACGCGAGAGGGAACCGGTATCGGAAAGTTGAGTGTCTCCATAGACGACGCGCTGGAGGAGTCGGCCTTGGGCGTTGCGCAGGAGAATCGTTTCCGTGCCGGTATTGTTCAAGGCCAGGCCGGAAGCGCTTTCGCTGGCGGGGAGGGCGGGAATATCGAGCAGGGGCGGATTATTTGTGGGGCCGCCAAAAACGACCAACGCGCTGCCGGCTGCCAGAGAGAAGTTCGTGGGGAAAGCGTGACGTGTTCGGATGGCATCAGAAATGGTCCATCCGGAAAGGTCCAGCGGTGCATCCGAGTTGTTGACCCATTCCAAGAATTCATCTTCCGTGGCCGGTTTGTCACTGGGAAACTCCCGGGACAGGGGATTGAAATGCGCCGCACCGGGGTCCGAAGTTGGATTGGCCAGAAACTCGCTCAAAACCAACGCGCGTTCCGCCACATTTGGAACATACACGCTGACAGTTTGGGTGTTCGTGGCCCCGCCACAATCTGCTGAAATTGAAAATTCAAAAGCCTGCCCGGATTCGGATTCGCCAGGCTGGAAGATGAGTTCGGCATCGATTTCCGAATCTCCATTGGCTTGCGCCGTCCATTGCAGGGCGGCGTTTGGGAGCTGATTGGGCGGTTGAACTTGCAGTGCGAATCCTGGAGTGCCGGAGATGCGGGTTCGCATGATCCATCGCTCTCCGGGTTGAAGCGCCAGTTCGTCAAAAGTATTCGTGGTCGCCTCGCCGGGACGCACCAGTTGTTCCAGAACATTGGTGAATTCAAAAGCGGGCGGCGCGGCCGCCGGCGGTCCGTCCGCAAAACCCAGATCCTCGAGCGTTGTTGCCAATTGGAGATCGTCCACGACCAATGCACCAATGCCGTCGCTCTGGCGCAAGGCGAACGCCGTCGGCGCCACCGGTTTTACCGTGTCCCCGGCGGTGACAGGCTCACCGGGGACGTTGGCTGGATCGACCCACAACGCAGAGACGCCGCTCCCGCCATCGTAGCGGCAGAGAATGGTGTGCGTCGTCCAAAGTGTCAGATCGGCGGCCGCAAGGTTGGTGGCGGTATTCGCGCCATTGGAAATGCCCAGGCGCAAACAGCCCGGGGCCGCGCCGTTCGTGGTTCCAAAAATACGGCACCGAAATCCATTTCCGCCATCTTTGAAATGCGCGAAATAACCGCCGGAAGCTCCTTTGGGTGGTTCGGAAAATTGAACGGTAAACCGGGCGTACCAGGTGGAGTTGTTTGTGGCCGTGGGCGGCGTCCAGGGAAGATTCACATCCTCAGTGGCGGCTTGAGTGAGTTGGACCGCGCCGTTGATCACGCACACTTCGCCGGTCGTGCTTCCGCTGTGATGCCGCCACAGTCCCGAGGAAACTTCGACCAGCGGACCATCACCGTAATCAAACCCATCCCGCGCGAGCGGTTCCGCGGAAACATTGGCGGCCAGGGCCAATAACGACAGGAACAGGCCGACGCCATTTCCGCCGACACGGAATTTCTGAGGGTGCGCCTTTGTGTTGGAAGGCATCATGCGCTCGGTTAATTTAATTTTCCAAAAGTGCGGCAAACCTGATGCCCCGCGTACTGGCGCGCAGGGTCTTGAAATCAAATGCATCCATCAACACTTCGTGAATGGCGATCCCGGTGAGAATCACATCCGCCCGGTCCGGTGGCAGACCTGGAGCTTTTTGACGCTCGGCCAGGGGCTGGCTCCAGAGGCGAAGCATCGTTCTTTGCAGCTCCGATCGAAGCAATGTGACCGATTCGATGGCCTCGCGGTCAAAGTGAGTCAGTCCCAGGCGCATGGAACAGAGCACGCTGGCGGTGCCGCCGGAGCCAACGAGCTGAATCGTGCCATTGGGGTAATTCTTGAGCGCGTCCGCTATGGCAGGCCGCATGTGAAGATTCAGGAAGTCCCGCACATGCGCCCGGCAGGCGGCTAATTCACCGGGTGGCGGCGGATCGTCTTTTGACAATTTCTCAAGGAGACGGACCGATCCCAACTTGAAACTATGGCAGACGGGTTGGTTCTCCGCATCTGCAAAGACCACCTGTGTGCTTCCGCCTCCCACCTCAATGACCAGTAACGGTTTTCCGGCAAAGCGCGGATCGGTGGCGATCCCGCGATAGGCCCATTGCGCCTCCTTCTCCCCTGAAATAATTTCAGTTTCCAGACCGGACGACTTTTGAATGGCGGCAATAAGGTCGGCGGCGTTGACTGCGTCCCGCGCGGCGCTGGTGGCGATGACCCGGGTGGAGACCGCGCCTTGATCGCGCGCGGTGCGGGCGAATGTCATGACCGCGCCCGCTGTTTCGGCTATGGCCTTTGCCTGTAACTTGTGAGCGGGATAAAACCCTCGCCCCAAACGGGTTTGCAGGCTCAGTTCCAGACACGGGATCACCTTGACGCCATTGGCCTCCCCCACCAATAACTTGACAGAGTTGGTTCCAACGTCGATGACCGCACGCCGAACGAGTTGCATGGACGCCATGCAAACATCATTTCCGAAAATTGGCCAGCGGATTCAGTGCTGACTTTTGGGGTCGGCCCGTGTAAATTACGCAAAAGCAAAATCGAATTTGGAATACTTATGAAAATCAGTCTTTCACAATGGGCGCGGATGGCCTGCGCGGCGGTAATCGGCCTGGGCCTGAGCGCTGGATTATCGCTGGCTGCGGACGACACGAATGCGCCGGTTCCTGTAAAAACCAATGCGCCGACAGCCGCATCCAAAACGGCCTCAACCGACGAGGTCACTTACGGGTGGGAAAGTCTCTTTGACGGCAAAACCCTCAAGGGTTGGAAGGAAACGGATTTCGCAGGCAAGGGAGAGGTGACCGTGGACAAGGACCACATCGTTATCGGTCTGGGTAATAACATGACCGGCATCACCTGGACCAATGACGTGCCGCGGACCCAATACGAGGTGGTCCTGGACGGCATGCGCGTGGACGGTTCGGATTTCTTTTGCGGCCTGACGTTTCCTGTTAAAAAGGAATACTGCTCGCTGATTCTCGGTGGCTGGGGTGGGGGAGTGGTGGGTATTTCGAGCATCGATGGTAACGACGCCTCCAGTAATCAGACCACCTCGTTCCGGTCTTTCAAACAGGGTCAGTGGTATCATGTCCGGGTTAAGGTGACGGACGAAAAAATTCAGGTCTGGCTGGACGAGGAACGCGTTATCGATTTCAAGATCGAGGATCACAAAATGAGCACGCGCATGGAGGTCGATTCCTCCAAACCCTTCGGCGTGGCCACGTGGTGCACCACTGGCGCCATTCGCAACATCAAGTGGCGAAAGCTGTAATGCAGCTCAGTGCCTTTACCTGCCAATACATGCGCGGGATGCATTTGCATTCGCGAAGATCTGTGTTACTTATGGAATTGGCTGGTTGTTTCCGCGTTTGATTTGAAAACATTGGATCGGTATTTATGGTTTCATTAGACAATACGGAAAGTAGCGGGTAAGAAATTTTCAATGGGCCGTACGTCGTTACGGCCTCGCACAGGTTTTTTCCATAAGAAACTGGAGAAACGCCCTGCTTGAAGTTGGGTTAGGGAGGCAGCCCGGACCGATAACAAGCAGGGCGCAATATTTTGGCGGTTTCCCGCCTGGTTGCTTTTCTCAGCGTAGGGACTATGCTGTTTCTCAGTTCATTTGTGGCTTTCCATGAAAGGTGGGTTTTAAATCAAAGGAAAATAATATGTCTGAACCTGTCATTGCTCAAAAGGGGCCGTATGTTCAAAAAATGGAGCCCGGATCTTACTGGTGGTGTGCGTGCGGCAAATCCGCCACGCAGCCGTTCTGTAACGGCTCGCATAAAGGGAGCGAATTTACGCCCGTAAAAGCCGAGATCATGGAAAGCAAACAAGTCGCTTGGTGCGGTTGCAAACACACCAATACAAAGCCATTCTGCGATGGCAGCCATGCGAAGTTGAAATAGGCTCTTGTTCTGCGGCCAATGGAATATTCCCTTGGCCATCGTCTTTGTTTGTCCCATGCTGGTTTTGACAAGAGCACATGACAGAGGCAGCAAAGACGCCAATCCAATGGACCGTGGACACCCCCCTTTCCGAAGTCGGCGGGGTCGGGCCTGACCGCTTATCGTTGCTGGCCCGCATAAAATGTCATTCCATCGGTGATTTATTGCTTTTGCGCCCGCGGCGTTATGAAGATCGCCGCCATTTCCTTCCCATTCATGATCTTGTCCTTGACCAACCCGCCATCGTTCAGGGCTCCATTGTGGTTCAGGGCTTGAAGTATTTCCGGCAGCGCACTCAATCGATATTTGAAATGGTGATCGACGACGGCACCGCCCGGCTGCATTGCCGATGGTGGAATCTGCCCTTCATGCAACATCGCTTTCAAATTGGCCAGCATGTGATGGTCTTTGGAAAACCGCTTTCCGTCAAACCGCGCACCATGGATCATCCCGAAACGGAATTGATCGAGGCGGATACGGGGGCGGATAACATCCACTTGGGCCGCATCGTCCCTGTCTATCCACTCACCGAGGGACTCACACAGCGAACGCTCCGCTCCCTGGTCTGGCGCATGGTGCAATCCGTCGGGGCGTCTCTGCCGGAACCGCATTCCGCATTGAACGTGAACGGGTGGCCATCCCGCGCCCAAGCCATTCAATCGCTCCATTTTCCAGCGGAATCTGCCGATGCCAGCCGTGCGCGGGAACGGCTGGCCCTGGACGAATTCATCGAATTGCAGCTCTCCCTGCAACGACGCCGCCGCAAGCTCATGAGCAATGCCTCGCCCCTGCGATGCGCGGGGGATAATCATTGGATGAAACCCTGGCTGGCCACTTTGGGCTTTGAATTGACCGACGCCCAGAAGCGCGTTCTGCGGGAACTGCGGGCCGCCCTTGCTGGCGGGGAGCCGATGCGGCGACTTCTTCAGGGCGATGTGGGTTCCGGCAAGACGGTGGTCGCCGCCGCCTGTGCGCTGATGACTCTGGAGAGCGGTTACAACGTGGCGCTTATGGCCCCCACGGAAATTCTGGCCAGCCAGCATTTTAATAATTTCTGTCGCTGGTTCGAACCGCTGGGGATTGAAGTTCTGCTGCAAACGGGTGCGATCAAAACCGAGTCGGAAACCCTGTTTGAGTCCTCCCGACCGCAGATGGTCATTGGCACGCACGCCCTGGTGGAAGAGGGCTTTACGATCGAAAAACTTGGACTGGTCATCATCGATGAACAGCACAAATTCGGTGTTTCCCAGAGGGAACGTCTGCTGCGCAAAGGGCATTACCCGCATTTATTGGTGATGACCGCCACACCCATTCCCCGCACCTTGGGCCTCACGCTCTATGGCGATCTGGAGATCACAGTGCTCGACCAGTCCCCCAGTGTGGGGCTGGGTCTGGGCCGCAACCAGGTCCGCACCTTCGTTCGCGGGGCCGACCGCCTCCCCAAAGTCTGGGAGTTTGTGCGCCAGCAATTGGCGAAAGGCCGCCAGGCTTGCGTGGTGTATCCCTTGATCGATGCGCCGGAGGTGGCCGGATTAAAGGCGGTGACCGCGGAATTGGAAAACGTACGGCGCGTCCTTGCTCCTTCCAGCGTTGAATTGTTGCACGGCCGCATGAGCGCAGTGGAAAAGGAGCGCGTGATGAAAGAATTCCGCGAGGGGCGTCTCGGGGTGCTGCTCGCCACATCCGTGATCGAGGTCGGCGTGGACGTGCCCAACGCCACGGTGATGGTCATCGAGAACGCCGATCGTTTCGGCCTCGCCCAACTGCACCAGTTGCGGGGGCGCATCGGGCGGGGCGGCCAGGCATCCTGGTGCATTCTCATTGCAGAGGCCAAAACTCCCGAGGCCATTCAGCGTTTAAAAGTGATGGCGGAAACGAACGATGGTTTTCGCATTGCGGAGGAGGATATGGCGCTGCGCGGACCAGGTGAGTTTTTGGGCAGTCATCAGAGCGGCCTTCCCCCCTTCCGTTTTGGCAATCTGGCGACCGATTTGAAGCTCATCGAGCAGGCCCGCCGGATCGCCGCCCAATTATTGGATTAAGTGCAGGGCGCGGTATAGCCGCAGGAAGGAATCCGCCAATGGAGGCCAGCGGAAAGTAAGTGGAAGATGCAGGGACAGGCTGCCAGACTGGTTGGATCTCGAATAAACTAAAATGCGAGCACTCTATCTATGGTTGCGAGAAGTTCGTCCGTGGGGAAGGGCTTCCACAAAATGATGCCGTTGATCTTTTTGATGAAAGCCTCCCAGCGCGGATCGGCCCGGTGTCCCGAGATGAAAATGAACCGCTTGCAGAGCTTGGGCCTGGTTTTTTCAATCGCCAGGTAAAACATATCTCCAGGCAAGGTCGGCATGAGCAGGTCACAGAGAATGATGTCAAAATCCTGAGTCATGACGCATTTGAAACCCTCTGTGCCGCTGCCAACGCAAGTCACGACGCACCCATGGGATTCCAAAAGCTCTTTGATGATTTTGCTGAACTCGATTTCGTCTTCGAGCATCAGAATGCGTCTGGGCGTGAAGGATGCTTCGGATTCGGTGAGGTCATACACCTTGATCTCTGCTGTTTGCTCTGGATCGTCGCTCATAAACATGATTTGGAGAATTAAGACTCTTCAAGACGCCGGATACGACGGTGATAATAGCTCCTTACCGGGCCGGATGGCAAACCCTGATTTAATAAATATTTTTAAAGGTGTTGCATCGGTACATGAAAACCCCTCCCAAGCCTTGTGGCCGGGGAGGGGTGTGTTTCTAATTAAGCTTAAGCCTTGGTCGCATTGGCCATGGCCCCGGTCAGGGGGATCGTGGCCGATTGCAGGCCCGCCTTGGCGCAGACGAAATAAACCACTGCGCCCACGATGAAGGCCATCACGGGAGCGGCGGGTACCGCCACGCCCAGATTGGGCAGGATGCCCACGATGAAGCCCAGCGCCCAGGCGATCCAGCCGGCGGGATTCAGCCCCGCGCGAGGACCCACCCAGCGTTTGCCGGACAACAGGTAGTCCACCATCATCGCGCCGCAGATCGGGCCGAAGGAGGCGCCGATGATCACGAATACGGGAACCACTTTGCCCGCGTAACCGGTGACGGCCAGCGCGATACTGACGGCGGCGCCGATGCCCACCGAGATGAACGGATTAACCTTTGGCAGGGTGGTCTTGAAGCAGTTCGCCGCGATCAGCGAGGAGAAGCAGGCCGAGGGGAACGCGGTGAGCGCCAGCAGGAACATGATGACTTTGGCGGCTTCCGATCCCATGATCACCGAGATCAATCCGGTGGATTGCAGGATCAAACCACCCTTGGCGCCGGCAGCGGTGACTGCGGCCTTGTGCATTTCAGGATTGCCATAAACGCCGGCAACGATCAGGGCGGAAGCGCCCATGGTGAAGATGATGGCCAGGGCCACACCCACCAGACCGCCCATCTTCACATCGCTCTTGTCGCGATTGCCCGAACCGAAATCGCAACCCGCCGCGCCCGCTGTCGCGAAAAAGCCAACAACGTAGGTCAGGATCAGCGCCACAACACCCATCGAATCCAGAGCCGCCGGAGCGGTCGGAGCGAGGATTTTATTACTCGCGATCAAATCCGCGGGATTAAAGGAACTGACACCTCCAATGGTCTTGACCAGCAGGATGAGCAAAATGGCAAATGGAATGATGGGCAGCAGGGAGGCCACTTTGGCCACATATTGAATGCCTTTAAGGCCCATGAACGCGGCTAATACACCCCAGAGTACCATCAGAATCTCCGGGTGCGCCAGGCCGATCATCTCATTGAGCGCCTTCGAGGAGAAATAAATATTCACACCCAGCCAGCCGAATTGAAGCACTCCCATGATGAAACCAGGCATCACGAAGCCGCCCGTGGCCCCAAATGTCGATGTGCCAACGATATACAGCGGCAAACCCGTCTTCATGCCCAGCATGCCCGGCACCAGGTAAAACAGAAAATGGCAAACCAGCGCGGCCAGAACCAGGCTGCCGAGGGCCAAACCGATTCCCTGTGACAGGCCACCACCCAGGCTGGGCGCATTCACGGCATCCTGCCAGAATACGAACCACAGGAAGATGCCTGCATAAGTTGGAGCGGTGTTTTTGTACCATGGAGCCCGGCTGCCAGGTGGATTAGGCACGGCGCTCGCAATGTACGACGGCAATTGAGCGGAATTATTCTGTGAGTTAGTCATGCCGTGTTTATCGCAATATTACGCGGAATCGCAAGCGCAAAATCACGGTTGTGCGGCCTGTTTCCTTCCAGGGATGGCCAAATAATGGCTCCGGGCCTGTCAGTGACGCAACCCGGCCAGGCGTCAACACGTTGATAATCTGGCATCTCAATGGCTGTTGATTTTTTAAGCCAACCTGATTCACTGATCCTCCAACACGTTGTCACAATTTAAAATCATCATGAATACCACAAAAGCTCTCGGTGGCGCGGTGGTCCTCCTGGCCGCGCTCGGTTTGAATTCCATGGCCCAACCCGATCCCAATTGGGTGGACCACGACCGCTTACGCCCCATGGCGCCGGTCATCGATCCCGGTCTGGCCAGCACACAGGATCAGGTCGGCAAAGCGCCCTCGGACGCGGTCGTTCTCTTCGACGGCAAGGACGTTTCCCAATGGGTTTCCATGGACGGCAGCCCCACCAAATGGATTGCCAAAGATGGATACATGGCTTGCGTGCCCGGCAGCGGCTACGTCCGCACCCTTCAGAATTTCGGGGATTGCCAGTTGCATGTGGAGTGGGCCGCTCCCACACCGCCCGAGGGGAACAGCCAGGGCCGGGGAAACAGCGGCGTCTTTCTGGGAATGGATCGCTACGAAATCCAGGTGCTCGACTCCTATAACAGCAAAACCTACGCGGACGGTGCCGCCGGTTCCGTCTATGGCCAGTATCCTCCCCTGGTCAATGCCACACGTCCTCCGGGCCAATGGCAGACCTACGACATCCTTTACACCGCACCCCGGTTCGACGCGGCCGGGAAGCTTCTGTCCCCGGCCCGCATCACCGCCTTTCTTAATGGCGTGCTAATTCAAAACAACGTCGAACTCACCGGTCCCACCGGCTGGCTGGATCGCGCTCCCTATCAGCCCCATCCCGAGAAACAGCCCATCTGCCTCCAGGACCATGGCAATCCCGTGCGCTACCGCAACATCTGGGTGCGCGAATTGGGTCAGCCCGCGCATCACAAGGAGTTTACGCTGGCCAATGCGTTGCTCGAAAGTTATGTCGGCAAATATGAAATCAGCCGCAATAACAATGCGGAAATCCTCAAGGATAATGGCCAGTTGATTCTCCTGTTCCAGGGTCACCGCTTCGTGTTGTTTGCCGAAACCCCCACGAAGTTCTTTGCCAAATCCACCGACGTGCAATGCGACTTCAAGACCGAAGGGGACAACAAAGTGGTGTACGTCTCCGTCGGGGAGGATGGCGGCATGAAGGGGACAAAAACCAAATAAGGCGGTCGTCCAACCTAGGTTTTTGATGCAGGCCCGCTTCCGATCAATCCATTGGACGCGGGCCTTTTTCTGCCGGAGCCTGTCCAAACACAGAGGCCCCCATTCCAAAAGGCCCAACCGGCCTTCATGGATGCGTTGTTCGCCGCCACACGCGCCCCGCCGTTCCGGGGCATGGAGTCCCGGCTTCAGCCGGTTCGGCTGTCGTATCGCAGAGACATTTGAAGCCGGACATCATTTCGGAATTCAAAATCCCCCCAGAACAACACATTGCCGCCGCACGCAATGCCCCATCGCGTGGCGACGGTTGAACTGCGTCATCTTATTTCACGATCTCCACCCGGTAAAACAGCGTGGGAATGTCCGCGTTATTGGTCACCTCCAACTCAAACGGCGCCCCGCGATGTGTCGAAAGAATCTCCCAATTCATCAGGTTCGTCCCGCAGAGCAACCGGTAGGTCACATCCGCCACCCCGAGCACCTGCAACTTCAGCGCGCCTTCACTCCGCTGCTGCCAGCTTAAAGTCGAAGCCTTCTCTGCGGATATGCTGAACGGCACGGTCTTCACCTCGGTGCCGCTCACACTAACCCCCAGCGTGTAATCTACCGGACTCAACGCCCCCAGAACGAACGTTCCCGCGAGAACATTCGTTCCCGGAGTTTCCGCTCCAGACCATTTTTCAAGATTGAATCGGCACGCGATATTGGTGCCGTCCGTGTTCACGGTTCCCGGCTCAATCATCCGATACTTTGACTCCGAAAACTCAAACTGCCATTGCACATAGGTGATGCCACCGACCGTTACCGGCGTGACATGGACCAATTCTCCACCCGGCACAAAGCTCGTCCAATCCCCCGTCGCCGCATACTCATAGGCCCCGATATCCACATGCGCTCCCTGCAGCCGCGGTGCTCCCAGGAGATCCAACATATCCGGCGTGATCACCGAATCATTACCCGCATCGATGCATGGGGAATTCGAAGAGAGTTGGTATGTTCCAGGTATAAATAGAGGGTCCACGGAAATATTGCCGTTGGTGCCTGTCGGACTGGTGAGGCCATTGTAGTTAAAGGCGGTGTTGGAGAAAACGCAGTTATTCAAAAATTGAATGTTGGTAATTGAACTGCAATAGATTCCTGAGGAGTTATACGCGAACAGGTTGTTTGCAAACAGGGTGTTCATGGTTACGCGCAACGCAATACCCCCGGATTCGTTGCAACTTGCGGTTTTGTTACCAATAAAGCTGTTATTGCAAATTGTGCTGGTGCCAAAAGAATTCGCATATCCTTGGCGAAAATAAATAGCTCCACCATAAGCAGTGAGGTTCATCCACCGCGTTTGATTGGTGCAAATGTTTGAGTGAAACAAATTATTCAGAATCATAGTTCGACTTTCTGTCGCCCAGAGGCCCGCACCACCGGTATCCTCATAAGTCGACGATTCTGTTTGCAGGGCTCGGTTCGATTCGAAGGTGTTTTTCACCACGATATCCCCTGTATCGGACCGCATGCTGACTCCGCCCCCTGAACGTGCATCATTGCGTTGGATGAGATTATTGGACAGAACTAACGAGCATCTTTCGGAATGCACTCCCCCACCTGAGGTGGTTATTCCGGAACTCGGGTATGTACTATTGCTTTGTATGATGCTGTTAGCAATGAACGGTGAACATAGCCGGGCAAGAACACCACCGCCGGTAGGTGCGCGGCCATTTTGTATGGTGAATCCATCCAGCCGGATTAAGCCGGGCAAAAATTTCATTTGGACCACGCTCCCCAAGCCCTGGCCATCCAGAATCGTGGCGTTGCGGCTCCAATCCCGCTGGTCTTGGTTGGTTTCGACTCCAGAGAACCCACCGAATAAATTGACTAAAGCCCTCATGACAATTCGCTCATGATAGGTGCCTTCCGAAACCCAGATATCCTTGGGTGTCAGGACAGCCCGGTCCATGCTTGTCTGTACTGATCGCAAGGCTGTCGTCCAGCTCAGCCCGTCATTGTGATCGTCACCTGTTGGGCTGACATAAATGATGAGTGGCGGTGCTGGCGAATAATCCGCCTGAAAGGTATCCGCTCCAATATCCACATGCGAATCCTGGATTCGGGGCTCGCCATCGATATCTCGCCAATCGGGTGAAACCAGGCTGATGTCTCCTGTGCCGATGCAGGGAGATCCCGGCATCAAGTGCCATCCGGGACGTTGAGCGTTACCATCCAACTTTGGATCGAGCGAAATGTTGCCATTCGTTCCAGTCAGATCGGGGATTTTAACATAATAATTTGTCGCATTGCCGTAAACACAGTTGTTTGTGAACTGGATATTTGAAATGCCTCCCACACCTGTAGAGTTAAAGGCTATAATGTTGTTCAGGACCACCACCTGAGCACTGCCACACCATAGCCCTGAGGCCCCTCCCAAATTATTCAGTATCGTATTGTTGATGATCGTTCCGGTGACATATTGGTCGCAAAAAATGCCCCCTGCAGCGCCATTTCCGCTGAGGGGAAATGAAGTCTGGAAATTCGCCATGATAAGGTTGTTGGCAATCCACGAATTGGTGCATTTGGAGGCATAGATACCTGCGCCAAAGGAAACGCCATTAGCCGCGGTGACCATGTTTCCCACAATTTTATTACTGAAAAGTCGCACGCAGGAAAGCCAACAATCAACACCTCCTGAACCAATGTCGGCTGAATTACCCACGATATCGTTAAATTCAATCAGAGACGATCCGTAGTCTATATAAATTCCCGAGCACAAAGTCGCTTTGTTCCACAATATCTGGTTTGCAAGAATATGAGCATCACTGTCATGGGAATAAATTCCACCTGAGCTTGTGTAATTAATGCCCGCAATCAAAACTGAGGCTGTTTCATTGTATGCAACATAATTACTTACAATCAGAGGAGCACCGCCTCTGCATTGAATCACGCCGTAAATAAAATTCGTCAATCCGCAGACTTGGTTGTTGGCGATGACCGGTGAGGCATTGCTACTGCAAATGGCGCTGCCGAAAACCTTCGAGTCCTTATTGACGGTAAAACCGTCCAGGCGGGCCATGTCGTTGGTGAAGCCCGCAATAGTCACAACATCTTGCCGAATAACTGCCCCACCCCCTTCCCCATAAATGGTCGTGGTATTTGCCGTGAAGTTGCGCTGGTCACGATTGGTCTCCGTTCCCACAAAACCGCCATACAGCGCGACGGCGTTTGTGATGACCACGAATTCCTTGTAGGTGCCTTGGGCCACCCAGATTTCGTCCCCCTCGCTCGCTTCGTTCACAGCGTCTCCGATGGTGTTCCATGCCGTGGCCCATGTCTGGCCCGTGGGAACGGGATCAGTCTGAAGCGCGCCATTGACGTAAATCACCCGGGCCTGTGCCGGGGCGGAACTGAACCCCAGTAGAAAGACCGCTGCGAGTAAGGCAAACGTGCGCGACCACTCAAGTCGGCGATTCGCAAAACGAAAATTAAATGCAACTTCCCCCTGAAGATAGGCCACGGTGTTCATTCGAACATGCTTATAACACTCTGTCCGGGATCTGACAAACCAAAACAGCATGGTGCGTTGATCTGGTCGATCTGAGGAATAAACGCGCCTTCGGATTCTCACACCTCGTGCGGACGGTTAATTTCAATTAATTGTGGTATTAGAGAGGTTCGAAAAGCCTTGTGCCCCGCATGTCCCGGGATTAGGAAGATCGGCATGAGTCGCGATGTTCGCAGTTCTGACGATTCCCGGATTGGAATCTTTCAGATCGTCATTTTGGTCCTGAGCCTGGTCGTCCTGGCCGCCCTGGCGGTCGATACCTTGTGGTCTCTACCCGCCGAAGTCTCCTCCATCATTGAGGTCATGGACACCGTCGTCTGCTTTGTTTTTCTGGCCGACTTTTGCTGGCGGCTCCATCGCGCCCCCTCCAAATGGGCCTTCATGAAATGGGGCTGGATTGATCTCCTGGCCAGCATTCCCAGCATCAACGTCCTCCGTTGGGGCCGCATGATCCGCGTCCTGCGCATCATCCGCCTGTTCCGCGGCATTCGCTCCGTCCACAAAGTCATGATGATTGTCTTCAAGGACAAAATTCAGGGCGGCGCCGTCTCCATGGTCCTCACCATGTTTCTCCTCGTCATATTCTCCTCCATCTCGGTCCTCGTTTGCGAACGCGCCCCCGAGTCCAACATCAAAACCGCCGAGGACGCCGTCTGGTGGAGCATCGCCACCGTTACGACCGCAGGCGGATCGGACAAATACCCCGTCACCACCGAGGGCCACATTCTGAGCATGTGCCTCATGATCTCGGGCATGGCCCTTTTCGGCGGCCTGAGCGGCCTCGTCGCCTCGTTCTTCATGGGGGCCGGGGATCAGAAAGCCGCCGATAACAAGGAAATCCTCGCCCGCCTGGATCAGCTTCAAAAACAGTTGGCGCAAACCTCCCAGCAGAACCCTGGGAGCGACCGCTTGAAATGATCCCCAATGACAACCCGTAGCGCAGACTTCCAGTCGTATCGCGGATTTCCAATCCGCACCCGCACCCCCTCAAAACATAAACGTCGCGATCCAGATCCCGTAACGACCGCTGGCGCTTGCCTTCCCCCGTGTCGCGTAGCGACCATTGACGGTAGTCGTGGGTTTCAACCCACGGTTCAACACCAACCCATCACCATTCCTTTGCCCGACGCCCGTCGCGTAGCGACGGTTGGAACCTTTTTTGGCATTTTCCAGATTCCAGGCGAATATTTTCTCGCGCCCCCATTCCGATTTTTCGTTTGACGCCATTTGCCAAATGAATAGCTTTCCGTCATGACTCCACAGATGCGCATGAGACAATCGTGCCCGGGGAATCCGTGTCATTTGTTCTCATCGCCTGTTCGCTCGTCCGAACTCAATGCCCGCCCGGCGTTAATGCATCCATCTGCCGCCCATTTCGAGCTTCATCCCAAGTAAACTCCAAATCCTTAAAAACAATGAAACAAAAATCAAAACTATCAAGATGGCTCCCGTCAGTCGTCATGGGCCTCGCCCTGGCTGCTTCCGCGGGTACCGCACTGGCTCAGACCTGGGCAAACCCCAAGACCTTTGATTACGGCAAGGGATCATGGATCACCTGGAATGGATGGGGCATGCAGGACGATGGAACAATGCTCACCCAGGATCCAAGTCTGGACGCGCTGGGCGATCCCAATTCCGGCTCCCTCAGATACGCGTTCCCGTTCACGGGCGATTCTCAGGACCAGTTCATGACCTTCGGCACCCTCCACGACGGTGGGGGCTGGGATGCGGCCACAATCATTAACTGCGTTGGCAACTACAAGAACATGACGCTGGACTTCAAGCTCGATCCCACCACATCCCCCACAAAGAATGACAACTTTGGAGGGCTCCAGATCGGCCTGGTATATAAGACTGGAATCGATTGGAAACAGATCAAACTCGCCGACTACAATATACCGGCTTCGAGCACGAACTGGACACATCTGTCATTCCCCATCGATCAATCCGCAGTGGGACTGGACCTCGTCGTCGGTTACTACATCTACATGTGGTCGGGTGGCGCCTATACGAATACCGTGATGTTCAACGTCGATAACATCTACCTGGAACCCTCCACCAATGAGCCGCCACCGGCCCCGCCCACCTTGAGCCTGACCAAACCTGCCAAAGGTCTCAATTTGACTGCCGAAGGCACCGGCCAGTATGACCGCCAGAACTTCAGAACCGTCAATCCCGAATACTCCTGGGTGGGCAAAGGCAGCACGCCGGTCACTTATTCGTTCACGGTCAAATCCTATCCCGGCACAAACAATCCCAACTTCGAAATCCATAGCTATTTAATTCCGGTGCCCTACGATCCCGCCGTGGGCCTCGGAACCATTGGCACAGGCAGCTCCCCTGACTGGGACCAAACCAACTGCATTTTCATGGAATTGCAGAACAAGGCCGACGGTTCCGCCCTATATACATTCCGCTGGAAGACCAATTCCATTCCAGACGGCAACGCTACCTACTACTCCTCTCCGCTCGCCATCCTGACCGAAACCAATGGCCCCATCGGCACCTGGACGCTCAGCTTCGTCAATGACACCAATGTCACCATGACCAGCCCGGGCGGTTCCACTACTAACTTCGAATTCTCCGCCGATAAACTCGCCGGTTATGTGGACGCCGCCAAAGCCGCTCTCCCCTTATACTATTACCTGGGAGCCAAACCGCAGGAAATGACCAATCGCGGACTCAGCGCCATCATCTCCGACGTCAAACTCCAGGGTTTCACCTCGAATATCGACGATAACTTCATGGCGGATTCAACCTTCAACACCAACCTCTGGGAGATGGCAGCCGCCACCTCTGGTAGTATTCAACTAATATCCACTGACAGCCTCTGGTGGATCGGATGGACGCTTCCCGACGCCGGCTTCGCATTGCAAACGAACTCAATCATCGCTACGAACGGCTGGAACGAAAGCGGAGCCGCTCCATTTGTTGGATTTAACGGCAAGAAGCTGTTGATAAGCCGTGGCGACTTGACAGGTGCAAGCCAGGGCTACTACCGGATGATTAAACGGGCTTACAGCAAACTGCAGGTCCTGATGCCCGGCGAAACCAACGCGCCCGGAACGGCCACAGGCAAGATCGGCACCCCGACAACGCAGAACGTCGGCGTGCCCTTCGACGTCGTTGTCAACGCGGTCGATGACACCTGGCACATCATCAAACTCGCGCCAAACAACACCGTGACCCTTACCAGTGACGACGCCACGGCCTATCTTCCGGGAGAAGCAGTCCTGGTGGGCGGATCCCACACCTTTAGCGTCACATTCGGATCCGAAGGCAACTTCACCGTCACTGCCACCGACACGACCGACACCACCAAACCCGCCAACACGGGCACCGCGACCAAAGTCGAGCCTTTACCTTAAACGGTTCGACTTCCGTTAATCCACAACACAGGGGCGCATTCCTTCACGAATGCGCCCCTTTTCCAAGTATCGCAGATTTCCAGTCTGCATTCGTTGATCCTCCTCAATCTCGCCCAGATTCACAGGCCTGCACCCCTGCTACATCCATTCAACTCATCGCACTATTGGGCGCACCATCCTGTAGGCCGGGTCCCCTGACCCGGCGTCCCTACCTTCAGCCGACTCGGCCATCGCATTGCCGAACCGTTGCAAATCGCGCGTCTCCTGAAATGGCCATTATCAATTATCCATTCCGCCCCTGCCTCCGCCTCTACACCTTGCCCCATCCTGAACATCCTGCACAGCCATGTTAAATTCTACCGGACTCACCCTGCGGTTAAGTCACATCCCTATTAGCGCCTATTCCCTGCCCATTAGCGGTTCGCCGTTTTGCAGTCCCCTCCCATCCTGCACATCCATGTTATAAATCTTTTCAGCCTTTTATGCGTTTTTTTCTTTGAGATCTATGCGGTTAATTCTTTTTCTCTCATCCGTGTTTTTTTCCCCCGCCTCCCTTTAATGCCTTGCAAAACTCTCCGCCATCGCCACCGCCTTGAGCATCGACTTCGACTTATTCACCGTCTCCTGATACTCCGCCTGCGGATCGGAATCGTTGACCCACCCGCCGCCCGCCTGCACATAGGCCATGCCATCCTTGAGCAGCGCCGTGCGGATCGTGATGCAGCAGTCCAGATTGCCGTTGAACGAAAAATAGCCCACGCACCCGCCATAAGGCCCGCGCTGCGTCTTCTCCAGTTCCGAGATGATCTGCATCGCGCGGATTTTTGGCGCGCCGGAAAGCGTGCCCGCCGGAAAAGTCGCGCGCATCAGGTCATAAGGCGTATGCCCATTCTGCAAATGCCCCACCACCTGGGAGACGATATGCATCACATGACTGTAGCGCTCAATGATCATCAAGTCCTTCACCTGCACCGTGCCGTAATCGCACACCCGGCCCAGGTCGTTGCGCGCCAGGTCCACCAGCATCACATGCTCGGCTCGTTCCTTGGGATCGGCCAGCAACTCCCTTTCGAGCGCCAGATCTTCCTCGGACGTTTTGCCGCGGGCCCGCGTCCCCGCAATGGGCCGGATTTCCACCGCGTTTTCTTCGCACCGAACATGAATCTCCGGTGACGCCCCCACCAGCGAGAACCGGTCCAGTTCCAGCAGAAACATGTAGGGCGAGGGATTGATCGTGCGCGCGGCGCGATAGACATCCAGGGGCGTCGCGTGAATCGGGGTCGAGAACCGCTGCGAACCCACCACCTGGATGATATCCCCGGCCGTGATGTATTTCTTGGCGGCCTTGACGTTTTCGATGAATTTCTCCCGGCTCACATTGGAAACCACCGGCAAATCGGGCGTTTCCTCGGGCAGGCTCACCGGGCGCGACTCGAGCGGACGCCGCAGCAGCGACACAATATGGTCAATCCGCGCCGTCGCCATCGCATAAGCGGTTTCCGCCGGAGTGGCCTCATCCACGAGGGCGTTGACGATGATGGTCAGCGTCTGGGCCACGCGATCGAACACCAGCAATTCATCCGCGATCAAATAATAAAGCACCGGGGTTTTAAGATCATCCTGCGCGGGGCGGGGGACCACAGGCTCCACGTCGTGAATGAATTCGTACCCGATGAACCCGATGGCGCCGCCCGTGAACCGGGGCAGCCCCGGCACCGTGACCGGCCGGTAGCGTTTGAGCAGGCGCTCCACCAGTTCCAGTCCGTCCTTAATGTCGCGGCCCACCACGGCGCTTTCCAAAACCATCCCTTTGGACAGCACCTCAACCACGTTCCCGGTCTGGCGCACCACCGCGCGCGGATTGCTCCCCACGAACGAAAAGCGCCCGAGGTGTTCCCCGCCTTCCACGGACTCGAACAGGAAGGATTCGCCCTGACCGCGAATTTTGTGGTAGGCCGAGAGCGGGGTTTCCAGATCGGCCAGCAATTTGCGCGTGACCGGGATGAGATTTCCCTGCGTGGCGAATTGGGCGAATTGTTCCGGGCTTGGGTAATACATGGCAATCAGGAGAAATAAGTGAAAGCGGCTAACATTCGGGTGGATGGCGATGGCGGCGCGCCGCCAGCAGGCTGTAAAAGGCCACGGCCATGGCATAGGCCACCATGCCCATGCCCACCGCAAAGGGCACGAGTTGTGAATCGTCGAAAAAAACAAGCGCCAGACCGATGACCAGGTAAAGGACGGTTTGGAATCCCAGACAGAACAGGTAAAGGCCGAACGGGGTATAGGACATCTGCTCCGCCATGAAACCGCGATATTGCTCCTCGCCCATCGTGCGCATCAGCCATGCCGATTGAAAATTGCGGGCGGCCACCAGAATGCTCGTGGTGGCGATGACGATCGCCGGCAGCGGCCACAAGGCGAATGTGGCGCACAGAACGACATTGATCACGACCCCCAGCTTCCAGCCCAATTTCTTGGCAATTGGGTTGGCTTCCAGCACCAGGTTGGGCGTCGCAATCCATGTGCTTAAAAAATCCATGCCCCGTGCCACCATCAGCAGGGCCAGGCAAATCAAATAATACCCGCCGCCGAATGCGACACGGTCTTCCATTACTTTTTCCCGTAAATCTTTTCGGGATCGACCATGCGCTCCTCGGTCGTGACGATTTTCTTTCCACCGTCATTGACCGAGCGAAAGAAGCACGAGCGATAACCTTCGTGGCATGCCGGCCCCGTCTGCTCCACTTGAATGAGCAGCGCGTCGCCATCGCAGTCGAACGCGATGTCCTTGACCACCTGGAAATGCCCGCTCGTTTCGCCTTTGATCCAGAACTTTTTGCGCGAGCGGCTCCAAAAGACGGTCTTTCCCAGTTCCAGCGTCTTTTGCACCGATTCGCGGTTCATGTAGGCCAGCATCAGCACCCGGCCGCTGACATGATCCTGCACAATCGCGGGGAGCAATCCATCCGCGCCAAACTTCAATCCGTCAATAAAGCTGCTCATTTGGGTATAAAGGTAAAGGCAACCGCCGCTAAAATACAGACAAAGGCCGCCAGGTGATTCCAGCGCAAACTTTCACCGAGATAAAAAATGGCAAAACAGGCAAAGACGCACAAGGTAATAACCTCCTGAATGATTTTTAGCTCCGTGGCGCTATAGACACGGTAGCCCACCCGGTTCGCGGGCACCATGAGGGTGTATTCGAAAAAGGCAATCCCCCAACTGGCCAGAATCGCCAGCCACAGGGGCGCGCTCCGGAATTTCAAGTGCCCATACCACGCAAAGGTCATGAACACATTCGACGACACCAGTAAAAACACCGGGAGAACCCGGGCAATGGGTATTGAAATTGCAGTCATGGGAATCAGGAGCTTTATGAGCGTACGGGAATGGAATGCCTGGCCAGGTATTTTTTCACGTCCCCGACCGTGTACGTGCCAAAGTGAAAAATGCTCGCCGCCAGCACCGCGTCCGCCTTGCCCTCCCGCAGCACCGCCACCATGTGATCCAGATTGCCCGCACCGCCGCTGGCCACCACCGGAACCCCAACCGCCTCGCTGATCCGCGAGGTGATCACCAGGTCGTAACCCGCCTTGGTCCCGTCCGCATCGATGCTGTTGAGCACGATCTCCCCCGCGCCCAGTGTCACTGCCCGCACCGCCCAATCCACCGCCTGCAATCCCGTCGGCTTGCGTCCCCCATGCGAATAAACCTCCCAGGTGTCCGGCCCGGTCTTCTTGGCGTCGATGGAAACCACAATGCACTGGCTGCCGAATTTCTCCGCCCCGGCGCGAATCAGGTCCGGCGTGGACAGGGCGCTGGAATTGATGCTGACCTTGTCGGCGCCCGCCTTGAGCATGATGCTCATGTCTTCAATGGCCCGGATGCCGCCCCCCACGGTCAGCGGCATGAAACACTGGTCCGCGACGCGTTGAATGACTTCCACCATCGTGGTTCGTCCGTGGGCGCTGGCCGTGATGTCGTAAAACACCATTTCGTCCGCCCCCTGCGCATTGTAAGACAGCGCCAGTTGCACCGGATCGCCCACATTGCGCAGTTCCCCCGCCTCGGCCTTGCCGAATTGCACTCCTCGCGTCACCTGGCCCGCATGAACGTCCAGACACGGTATGACTCTTTTTGCCAGCATAATCCAGGGATCACTATGACACCGGGCGCGAAAAAACCCAAGCCTTGATTGCAGAAGCGCCCGTTTTTGGGGAACGCAGTAAGAACTGTTTTTTTTGAAATCCAGGCGAGAAGTGGTTCATTTTGTCACACAATCTGCGCTTGCCATACAAGGAGTCCTGTCTATTCTGTGTGCCAACATGGCGCGGAGCCCTAAAGGCGGTCCGCCTCCGAATATATGGTTCGTTCATTTGCGTTCACAACTCAGGGCCGCTTGCACAGCAAAGACTTGGAAGTCTTTCTGATGCCGACCCTATTGGCGGACACAAATCTCTTTTTGTGGGTGGACCTTGAAAATGCGACCCCCGAAGAGGTCAAATGCATTCTCGAGGACGTCTTTCATTTCCATCCCCTTTCGATCGAGGATTGCGTCACTGTTAGCTCCTCTCCCAAGGTCGAGGAATATACTCCACGAGAAGAGGATAGGTTTGCTCCCTACCTGTTCATGGTGATCCACGCGGTCGATTACAATAAGAAGGACGGCGGATTTGCAACGCAGGAGCTGGATTTCTTCCTCGGAAAAAACTTTCTGGTCACCTACCACACCGTCCCATTAAAAAGCGTCCAAGCCACCGAAGAGCGTTGCATGAAGAGCACGGTGCATATCGCGCGCGCGCCAGACCGTGTTGCGCACACGCTGCTCGACGGGATTGTGGACAACTACAAACCGGCGCTGGACGCTTTCTCGCTGGAGATTGGCGAATTGGAGCAGCAGGTGCTCCAGCATTCCAACGTCTCCGTATTGAACAAGATCATCAAAATCAAAAAGGAAGTGCTCCACCTGCGTCAGATCGTGGGGCCGCAGCGGGAAGTGCTGGCCCGGTTTGCGCGCGGTGACTTCAAGATGATACGGGCGCACATGGTGCCTTATTACCGGGACGTTTACGACGGGCTGTTTCATATTTCCGAGCTGTCCCAGAATTACGCCGATTCGCTGACGGGCATTCTTCAGGTCTATTTGAACATGTCCTCGAATCAGACCGGGGAGGTGGTAAAGCTATTGACCATGATTACCGTCATCACGACGCCTTTAATGATGGTGGGGACCTGGTATGGAATGAATTTTACGGAACTGCCTGAGGTCAAGTGGCGGTATGGCTATTGGCTGGCGATGGGGATCACGGTGGTTTCGACTCTGGCGACCTATCTGTATTTCAAGAAGAAGAAGTGGGTATAAACGCTTGTGGCCTCTCCAAAATCCAGTTTTCTAGGCAAGCTGCTTGGCCGCATCGACCGGCTCAATCCCGAGGGATTGCAGACCGTGGTGGAGCGTCTGGCCAATGAGAGAAGTTTCCTGGAGGTGCTCTTTAACACGATTGAAGACGGCGTCATCGTGGTTGATCGCTCAGGATCGATTCTCTATTTCAACCAGGCGGTCACCAATCTGATCGGATTGCGCCAGGACACAGCCGAGGGGCAGCCCATTGCGCGGTATTTGCCCGGGTTGAATTGGGAGCACCTCTGCACTCCTGATCCGGAGGGGGCGCGGGGCGTTTCGCGCCATGAATTTGAAATCAACTATCCGATGCCCCGGTTCCTGCGCCTCTACGCCGCCCCGTTGGAAGGCAGCATCAAGGGGGCAGAGGGCGGCCTGGCCTTGATCCTGCATGACGCCACGGAGGCGCGACAAAAGACCTTTGAGGCCATCGAAAGCGAGCGTGTGCAGGCCCTGACTCTGCTGGCGGCGAGCGTGGCGCATGAAATCGGCAACCCGCTCAACGCGTTGAACATTCACATCCAATTGATGGAGAGAGAGTTAAATAAAATATCGGCAGCCGTTGGTGCGAACCAATCCGCATCGTTCAAAGAAGTGTTGCGATCCCGTTCCGGCGGAAAATCGACGGCAGTCGCCCGGGATGCCGTCCGCCAGATGGAGCGCTTTTTGGGCGTGGCCAAAGGGGAGTTGACCCGCTTGGACTATATCATCACCCAATTTTTACAGGCCATCCGGCCCACGCCGTTGCGGCTGAATCTGGCCTCGCTCAACGATGTGGTGGGCGGCGCACTGGCCCTGCTGAAGCCGGAATTGGAGAATCGTGGTTTGTATGTGAATGAAAAACTCACCCGCGCCCTCCCACTGGCGCCGTTGGATTCGGCACAGATCACGCAAGTGCTCGTCAACCTGATGAAAAATGCGATGCAGGCGATGACCAAGGGTGGTGAATTGACGGTGGCCACCGGACACGAGGGCGATGATGTCTGGTTCAGTGTCAACGACACCGGCGGCGGCATTCCCCAGGAAACGATCAAGCGCCTCTTCGAACCTTATTACACGACCAAAGCCAAAGGTTCGGGCCTGGGCTTGATGATCGTCCAACGCATCATTCGGGCCCACGGCGGGCGCATCGAGGTGGAGAGCCGGGTTGGCCAGGGCACCACATTCCGCGTCCGTCTGCCCATGCATGAACCGCAACCCCGGCTTTTGGAGGCGCGCCTCCCTGATTGACATGAAGAAACCCAGCCTGCTGATTGTCGATGATGAGAAAACCACGCGCGAAGGTTTGCGTTCCGCGTTGGAGGATCACTACGACGTGTATGTGAGCGAGGACGCCGCCTCCGCCATGGAATTGCTGGAACGGGAGCGTTTCAACGTGTTGCTGACCGATCTGCGCCTCCCCAAGGAGGACGGCATGAAGTTGATCCGCCGCGCCAAATCCTTGCGACGTCCGCCAGTATGCATCCTGATGACCGCCTACGGCTCCGAAGAGGTGGCGGTCGAGGCCATGAAACAGGGGGCGGACGATTATGTGGCCAAGGGCCGGTTGCAGATCGACGAACTGGAGATGCGCATCAGCCGAGTGCTGCGCCAGCAAAGTCTGGAAACGGAAAACGAAAGCCTTCACCAGCAGTTGGATACCAAGTTCGGCCTGGAAAACATGGTGGGCGAATCCCAGCCGATGCGAGACGTTTTTGAGATCGTGCAGCAGGTGGCCCCCACCCGGGCGACGGTGCTGATACTGGGGGAGAGCGGCACGGGCAAGGAACTGATCGCCAAAGCCATTCACCAACTGAGTCCGAGGGCGAGAAATCCCCTGGTCACGGTCCATTGCGCCGCGTTGAGCCCGACGCTGCTCGAAAGTGAGCTTTTCGGCCATGAAAAAGGGGCGTTCACCGGCGCGCACGAGCGGCATATGGGGCGTTTTGAACAGGCCCAGGGCGGCACGCTGTTTTTGGACGAGATTGGGGAAATCGACGCCGCCGTGCAGGTGAAGCTGCTCCGTTTCCTGGGCGAGCGAACCTACGAAAGGGTGGGGTCCAATCAAACCCTCACTGCGGATGTTCGAGTGGTGGCGGCCACCAATAAGAATCTCAAGGAACTGGTCAAGGCGGGAACATTCCGCGAGGACTTGTTCTTTCGTTTGAGTGTGGTGGAAATCACGCTACCGCCGTTGCGCGCGCGGTTGGACGACGTTCCATTGCTCGCCAACGCATTCGTTCGGGACATGGCGCGCGAGAACGGCAAGAAAGTCACCGGCATTGCACCCGAAGCCCTGGAGGCCCTCATGGGTTATTCCTGGCCGGGAAATGTGCGCGAATTGCACACAGCCATCGAACATTCGGTTGTTTTTTGCCGGGGAGACAAGATCGCACTTCGGGATCTGCCTGCCACGGTGCGCAAGGCCGCTGGCGCCGGTGTGATTCAGCCCGACGCTGCCGCACTGCCGGAGGGTTCCCTGACGGTGCAGGAGGCCGAAAAGAAACTGATCGCGCGCGCCCTGGACGAATGCGGGGGAAATCGATCTCAGGCGGCCAGGCAAATCGGCGTGAGTCGCCGCACGCTCCATCGCAAACTCCATACCTACCATTTAGAAGGGTTTTAATATGCTTCCATTACAAGAAATAATTCACAAATTTGAAGAGGGCGAAGGCGTGCGGATCATCAAATTGGCTGCGGTATTCCTGGCCCTGCTCGCCATGGCGGCGATCTATGATTTGCGGGAATTCCGGAATTTCACCGCCCCCGAAGCCATGGACATGTCACAGGTGGCCCGAAACATTTCCGAAGGCAAGGGCTTCGTGACGGATTGCGTGCGTCCATTGGTCATCGGCATGCTCGAGAAGCAGCAGGGGGGCAATCCCAATGTGCTGAAGACAGCGGTCCCGGATTTGACCTATCCGCCCGTCTATCCTTATCTCCTGGCAGGCTGGATGAAAATCATCCCCATGCAATGGGTGATCCCTCAAAACCAGCAGTTGATCCGATACCAGC
This sequence comes from Verrucomicrobiia bacterium, assembly GCA_963664225.1. Classification (GTDB taxonomy): domain Bacteria; phylum Verrucomicrobiota; class Verrucomicrobiia; order Limisphaerales; family UBA1319. The sequence continues at coordinate 1,907,268 of OY760937.1, read as the reverse complement.
CGGAGTTTTACATCGCTTTGTTCAACCAATTATGGTTTGCTCTGGCCGCATGGATGCTCTTTCGACTCTCCCTACGCCTGTTTGACCGGAGCGTGGCCTGGTTTTCGGCCATTTTGTTCGTCTGCACGAGCCTCTACTGGCACTTCAGCATTTCTGGTTTGCCAACGATGTTGCTGATTGTGCTGGTTCTGGCGCTTGTCGAATGTTTGACCCGCATTGAATCCGCAGTCAGAGAGGAGCAGGCGCATTCGACCACATGGTTCGCCGTTATGGCGATAACGGTGGGCTCGCTGATTGGAACTGCGGCCATGACGCAGTATTCGATGGTATGGTTGTTGCTCCCCGCCGTGTTGTTTCTGGCGGTCTTTGGTGGAAAGCAGCGCCCGGTAACGTTGCCCCTGGCCTTGCTGGCCTGCGCGCTTGTGATGACCCCGTGGCTGGCGCGCAATTATCAGATCAGCGGCACACTTTTTGGCACGGCCGGCTATGCGGTCAATCAGGGAATGCCTGGTTTGCAGGAGGCGACGATTGAACGGTCCCTTAAGATTGACGATGCGCTGCTGAATGTGAGCCTGGTCGATGACGGGTTGCGCAAACTTGTTGGCAATGCCCGCCATATCATTCGTCTCGAACTGGCAAATATTTGCGGAAGCTGGGTGTCCGCGTTGTTCCTGGTGGGGCTGATGATGCCCTTTAAACGGGCGGGTTTATCGCGGTTGCGCTATTTTCTGGTGTTCAGCCTCCTGATTTTTGTCGTGGTGCAGGCCTTGACTCAAACATGGCTGACTGACGGCGTGGTCGAGGTGCGTTCGGAAAATTTATTGGCGATCTTCGGACCCCTGGTCATCATGTTCGGCGCGGCTTTGTTCATGGTGCTCCTGGACAGCTTGGAATTGCCCTTTCCGAGCGCTCGGACTTGGATTCTCAGTCTGGCCGGGATAATTCTTTGCGCGCCGATGGCTCTGACGCTGCTGCCGCCAAAGACCTATCCGATCAGCTATCCACCGTATTATCCCTGGCTGATTCAAAAGACGGCGGGGTATCTGGAGACCAATGAAGTGATGATGAGCGACATGCCCTGGGCGGTGGCCTGGTATGGGCGTCGGGAAACCATTTGGCTGACGATGAGAATAAAGCCCGACTTCTTCAGCATAAACGACTTACAAAAGCCGATCAAAGGACTATATTTAACGCATTTAACTTTGGATGAACGCTTTTTGACACGATTGGTCAAAGGAGATGACCGATCATGGGGCCAGTTCGTTTTGGAGAGCCTGCTTAAGGGAAGTGTGCCAGTGGGGTTCCCTTTGCGCAATGCCTGGTCGGATGTCTTGCCGGATCAAGTGTTTCTGTCGGATTGGGAACGGTGGCGGAACGGAAATCGGTAACTGAAATATTCTACAGAAAAACAACGTTTGTATTTGACAAGGTCTTGGAACCAACGTAGAAAGGGAACCAAGATTCAAAAAGCTGATCTCGGGCCAAACTAGTTAATTTATAAAGATATGAAAAAGATTATCATGACCGCCAGTCTGGCTGCCTTGGGTGCTGTCAGCCTCCAGGCCGCTTACGCTCCAGGCCTTTCCGCCACAGAGCGCTCGAAACCTTGGAGTGTTGCTGCGTCCTTGCGCGGTTTCTACGATGACAATTACACCACCTCGCCGGAGACTCGCTCGAATCCCGCCCTGGGGACCGCGCGTTCCAGCTATGGCATGGAGATCAGCCCTTCAGCCAGCTTGAATCTGCCGCTGGATCAGACCTTGATCAGCCTGAGTTATCAGTACAGCATGCGTTATTATGAGGATCGGAAAGATAACAAGGCCGATCATTCTCATCAATTTAATGCGCACTTGAATCATGCGTTTACCGAGAACTATCGTTTGGATTTGAACGATTCATTCGTCATTGCCCAGGAACCCGCCCTGATGGCGGGCGACGGTCCTGTTGCGATTCCCCTGCGTTTGAATGGCAATAATATCCGCAATACGGCTGCGGCGAAGTTTCAGGCCGAGATCACCCGTCTGTTTGGAATCGAGTTGGGTTATTCCAACTCGCTCTATGACTATGATAACGAAGTTTACGCCGGGTTGCTGAACCGCATGGAGCACCTGATCACCTTCGATACACGCTGGCATCTGCTGCCCAAGACGGTCGGCATTTTGGGTTATCAGTACGGCATGGTTAATTACGACGACAAGAAGACCATTGACGCATCCGCTTACGGAGCTCCTGGCACTGTTAATTCCAAGATTCGTGACAATCGCTCGCACTATGCGTATGTGGGTGTCGATCAGACGATCAACTCCAAGTTGAGCGCCTCCGCACGCGTGGGCGGCCAGTTCACGGAATACCAAAACGCCAAGTCGCTATCCGGCGGGAAGCTCAATGACGATTCCACCATTCCTTACGCGGATGCCAATGTGACCTATGCCTACACCACGGGCAGCTATGCCCAGTTGGGGATCAAGCACTCGCGGATGGCGACCGATATTCTGGCGCTGGACCAGGAGGCCACCACGGTTTATGGATCGATCAACCACCAGATCACGGCCAAGTTAATGGGCAGCGTGATGGGCCAGTTGCAAAACTCGAGCTTCAATCAGGGGCCCTACAACAGCAGGGAAGACAATTATTTCGTTGTGGGTTTGAATCTGACCTATACGATCAACCAGTATTTGGCGGCGGAAGCTGGTTATAATTTTGATCGTCTTGACTCGGACATTCAAGATCGCAGTTTCACGCGGAACCGGGTGTATCTCGGCCTGCGCGCCTCTTACTAAGCCTATTTAAACCAAATGCGAGGGAGGCTGGAGTTGAAATCTAGCCTCCTTTTTTTTGACAATGGATACCCCGAATATTGCTCAGCAGGCCCCCGACAATAAGCTCCACTTTTTGGACTACTGGCGGATCATACGCATCCGCAAGACCGTTATTTTTGCGGTGTTTCTTCTCGTGGTCATCACGACCACAATTGTCACCTACTGGCTGCCCAAATATTACGGAAGCACGGTGCGCATTTCCGTGGAAAAAGATATTTCCGATATTCCCGGCTTGTTCGAATTTCGCCAGGCAGGCTCCAGTTACGACGCCTTCTTTATTCAGACGGAATTTGAAAAGATCACATCCAAGACGGTTCTCTATAATGTGATCACGAATCTGGGTCTCAACGATCGTTGGGCCAAGAGATTCGGGGGTGGCGTTTCATTGAAGACGCCCGAGACTTTCATGGTGCTGCGCAAACATTTGGATGTGCGTCAATTTCGCAATACCTCGCTTATCGAAATCAAGGTGTTGAGCGAGGAAAAGGACGAGGCGGCGGAAATCGCCAATAAAATTGCGGATGTTTACAGGGAGACCCGCCTTTCCAGTCGGCGGGAAGCGTCCGCCCGGGGCGTTCAAGTCTTGGAAGACGAGTTGCTTATCCAGGAGCAAAAGGTCAAGAAGGCTCAGGCTACCGTGGATGATTTGAGGGAGAAATTCAATATCTCCGAAATTCAGGCGGACAGCGGCCAGGTAAGCACCCTGGAGCCGGAGACGGTGCGGCGTCTGGAGAATTCACGCATTGAAGCGATGACGGCCTATGGGCAAATGCAATCGACGCTGACGAAATTGTTGAAGCTTAACAAGGAGGAGTTGCGAATCGTGCTGCCGACGGTCGCTCCGGATGTGAATTTGAATGATCTGTTTTCCCGTTATGACATGACGGAGCAGGAATTGACCACGTTGCGCAAGGACTACAGCGCGGATCATCCGCAGGTGGTGAGGGCGCAGCAATTGCTGGCGAAGATCGACTCGCAGATTACGAACAAGGTGGCCGGTGTTTTGGAGGGCTTGCAGATCAAGGCGGCCGGCTACAAGGAGGATTTGGACCTGCGCACGGCGGAATTGGAAAGAGCCAAGACAGCGGATGTGGAGAATGCCAAAAAATACAGCGGCTTCGCCATGGCCAAGCGCGATTTGGATTTCCAGAAACAGATTCGTCAGACGATCAACATGCGAATCATCCAGGAAAAGGTGGATACGAAGCTTCCGAAAAGCTCAATCGTGGAGGTGGTGGATCGCGCAGAGCCGGCTTTGAAATTTGAGCGACCCCGCGTGGCGCTGAACATCGCCCTGGGGGTGATCGTCGGTTTGGCGGTGGGCGTCGGCCTGGCGTTTTTCATCGAGTATCTGGATACCAGCGTCAAGACAATCGACGATGTGGAACGGGCGCTGCAAGCCCCGGTGCTCGGGGTCATTCCCCAAAACGTGGGCTTCCTCATGGACGAGGGACCGGACAGCCCGCATGCGGAGGCCTATCGTGTCTTGCGCACCAACCTGATGTTTTCGCGCAAGAACGAGGGCATCAATACGATCACCGTCGTCAGCGGCGGCGCCGGCGAAGGAAAATCGACCACGGTGTTCAACCTGGCGACCGTTTTTGCCCAGAACGGCCAGCGCGTGCTCGTCGTGGACTCGGACTTGCGCCGCCCCAGCCTGCACAAATTCCTCAAGATCAGCAATGCGATAGGTTTGACGAATTATTTGCTTAAGCAAAAGACGCTTGAAGAAGTGATTCAGACGACCAAACAGCCCATGCTGGACTTCCTGCCCAGCGGCAAGCTGCCGAGCAGTTCCATGGGCATCTTGAATTCGACACGCATGCGCGAATTCATCAAGGATGTCCGCCAGCGTTATGATGTGGTGTTCTTCGACTCGCCGCCCATCATGGGTGTCAGCGACGCTTCCGTCCTGGCGAGCGAAGTGGACATGACGCTGCTGGTGGTGCAATACCGCAAGTATCCTCAAATGATGACCCTGCGCGCCAAACAGATGGTGGAGAAGGTGGGCGGGCATCTGATGGGTGTGGTCCTGAACAACATCAACATTTCCCAGGATTCCTACTACTACTACTACAGCGGTTATTATTACGATTACTATTACAAGCGGTCCGAAGATTCCGCGGAAAAGCCCGGGGAAACAGACAAAAAGGCGGTCGGTGATCAGGCGAAAGTCGATCTGAATAAAAAGTATTGATTGTCATTATTGTAGCAGTTTTTATAAAAATAGTATGAGCTTAACGCTGAAGACATGGGGCGCATGGTGCGCGGGATTGGGTTGCGTGTGTCTGCTGGCCGTCCTTACAGGGTGCGGTTCGATGCAGAACGGCGTCGGCGCCAGGGATGGCTCTGATCAAATCTCAACCACGGTTGGCTCCGGCCGGCTTCAGGCCGAGGATTCCGTCACCGTCGTGTTCTCAGGCCCGCCCAGCCCGCCGGATCGTTTCGAAGGCCGCATCAAGCAGGATGGCGTGATCAGCCTGCCCTTGATTGGATCGGTGCAGGTTATGGGAATGACGACAGCGGAATTGGAGAAAAAGCTGCACGAAATGTACGTGCCCAAGTATTTCGTCCAGTTAAGTGTCAATGTGAATTCGGAGAACCGGTTCGTGTATGTGCAGGGGGAGGTCAACAACCGCAGTCGCCAGGTCTATTCTGGACGCATCACGGTTTTGGGCGCCATTGCGGCATCAGGCGGCTTCACGGATTTCGCCAAGAAAACCAAGGTTCAGATTATTCGCGGCAACGGCAAGATCGTCTATGTCAATTGCGTCAAGGCACTCGAGAATCCAACTCTGGATCTTGAGATCTACCCTGGTGATCGCATCGTGGTTCCACGGCGGCTTATCTGATGGTTCAACTGCGTTTTCTTTCTGGCAAGCGGGCGGGTCAAGGCGTTCTTGTGCCCCGATTGCCGTGGAAAATTGGGCGGGCATCGGGCAACGACACACAACTCGATGATTTCGGGGTGTGGGATCGACATCTGGAACTTGGCCTGGACGAGGATGACAGGATTGTGGCCGTTGTTCAGTCGCACGCATCAGGCCTGGTCAACGGGAGCGATTTTACACGGCAAATTTTGCGAAATGGAGACCTGATCGAGCTGGGCTCCGCAAAGATCCGGTTCTGGCTCAGTGATCCCCGGCAGTTTGAACTCAAATGGCGGGAGGCGATCATTTGGGCTGCGCTGGTCGGTTTGGGCTTTGGGCAAATTGCCTTGGTCTATTGGCTGGGTGGTCTTTAACGCGACTTATGGCGGCTGGGAAGCGCGGAAACCCGAAAAGTTTACCGCCTTGTGAAAAACCAGCACAGTGCTTCCTTGAAATCTTTCAGGATTCCGGAACACATTCGATGTCTCACTAAAGAGCGGTTTTCACCGCTCCAAGTCGTGTACTTCTCTATTACTTGTTAAACCGGAAATTGGTGATATCGCCGTCGAGCATCACATATTCCTTGGTTTCAAGGCGCATTTTCCCGGCGCGCTTCGCCTGGGTTTCCCCGCCGGCTTGAACCAGGTCCTCGAAATTGATGATTTCAGCCCGGATGAATCCTTTTTGGATATCGGTATGGATGGCTCCGGCGGCATCCCACGCCGTGGCGCCCTTTCGGATCTGCCAGGCCCGGTTTTCCTTACCGCCCACGGTCAGGAAGGAAATGAAGCCGCTGAGCTGATAGGCCTGAAAAATCAGTGTGCCGGATTGTTCGATCGCGTCAGCACCCCCGACGACAATCGGTTTGGCGGTTGAGAGCCGGTAACTGGCCAGGATGGCGGCTTCTTCGGGGTTGGTTTCCACTCCAAAAACGAATTGCTCGGCATCCAGGCGCGGTTTCACCTTCTTGAGCAGTTCCAATTCGACCCCATCGGCGCCGCGGCTGAGGCGGGTTTCCACGAATTCCAAATCGTTCAGGATCACATCCGGCTTGGTGTCGGCGGAGATGATCAGCGCATCGGCATCCGCCTGATCTGACTCGGGGAGGACATCCACCTGGACACAGATCTTCTTCTTGGCTTCCACCAATTTGTCCGCCTGATCCAATCGGGGATCTTTGACGTTGTGCTTGCCGATGTTAATTCCCGGTATTCCTAAAAAACAAATCTTCATTTCAGAGAGCCAGACCCTACTACAAAGAAGGGAGCGTGGGAAAGACTAAAACTAGGAGTTTGGATTTATACCGGTTCTCGATGGTGCGATTTCCCTGGTAAACAACGCTAAAGTGGGAGGCCTGTATAGCCGATAAGAAACTGGTAATTTGCAGATCAAGTTCATACGCTGACGCAGAAGACGGAGTCGGTGGGCTAGGGCGCCGTAAAAATAATTCGCTGCCCCAAAGGAATAATGATGGTGGAAGACATTAATTCAAAATCGGTTGGCTTTAGTGTATCTCCTTCAAGCCAAGGACATTGGTGGCGTCGTCTTTTCGATCAGCCGGATCATGCGCGGGTGGTGTGCCGCGATGATGGTACGTTATTTGCCGCGAACAGAAAGGCGACTCAATTGCTGGCGCTACCCGAAACAGCGGCGGAATGCGGACAGTCCAATATTTTGACTCGTTTGACCGCTGGCAGCGGGAACAAAGTAATGGAGATGTTGCGCCGGGATCCAGGCGACAGAGAATCGCTTTTGTCAGTTTCCCTGCTCGTGGAAGGGAAGATTTGCCTCCTGGCGGATTTGGAGGTCACGGCACTCGATGAGGATTTTTCGCTGATCACGCTCAAGGATGCCAATTGCCGGTGGAGAATGGAGGCGCATGCGCAACGCCTTATGTCGGCGGCTAATGCCACGCCGGAAGTCATCTATTTAACAGGCCCGGAATTCAAAATCGAGTATATCAACCGGGCGTTTTCCGCAACAACGGGATACGCGGCGGAAGAGGTTCTGGGGAAGACAGCGGATTTTTTGCGTTCGCCAGCAGGCGTTGCCCAGATGCAGTCTTATCTGGCCAGCGTGAAAGAGGGGGTAAGTTGGACGGGTCAATTGGAGAACGTGCGCGCCGATGGCGTTCGATACACTGTGGACGCCAGGATTTCGCCATTGTATGACGCGGAGGGGGTGCTCAATGGGTATGCGGCCTTTGAGCGGGACGCGGTCAGGCCCCCCCGAGGGCAGGAGGAGGAGGCCGGAGACCGAAGTAACTCTGGCGCCGACCAGAATCGGATTCGTCATTTGGAGCAGCAATTGTATCGGACGCAGAACATGGCGCTGTTGGGGTCTCTGACTGCGGGCGCAGCGCATGATTTTATTAACCTGCTTCAGGTAATTTGTGGCAATGCGAGCCTGATCTCCATGGATCCGGCGCTGCCCGATTCGATGCGCCGCAAGATTCAGGTGATCGAGCAAGCTTCGGGGCGCGCTTCAACCATCACCCAGCAGTTGCTCTCGTTCAGCCGGGTGTCGGATGAGAAGGTCGCGGTTGTGGATTTCAATCAGATTATTCAGGAGGCCTGTCAGCTTTTCCATTTTGCGCCCGGGGGCAATATCGAGATGAAAGCCACTCCTGCCAGTCGTCCAGCCCTGGTTTGCATGGATTCCACGCTCGCCAGGCAGATCGTGTTTAACATATGCGCCAACGGGGTGGACGCCATGCCCCATGGCGGACGTCTTGTTCTGGACATCCATCTTTTCAAGCTGACACCCGGTCAGGCTGGCAGGACGCAGTATCCCGCAGGAACCGATTTTGTATGCTGTTCGGTGACAGATACCGGCGCGGGCATTCCGCGGGAACAAATGCACCGGATTTTCGATCCCCTTTACACCGCCACAGAAAAGGGGAAGGGCACCGGGTTGGGTCTGTCCATTGTCTGTGACATTGTCAACCAGGCCAATGGATTTATCGATGTGGAAAGCGAACAGGGCCAGGGTACCGTCATAAAACTCTGCATGCCCAGCGTCCATGCGGAACTCGGATCTGAGGTCATACCCGCCCGGCCAACAACGGAGACGGGACTCGGACGCATCCTCGTGGTGGACGATCTGGATCTGATGCTGGAGCTGACGGTGTCCTGCCTGCGCACAGTCGGTTATGAAGTCCTCCCCGCCACAAGCGCCGAGGCGGCTCTGGAAATTCTCGAGACGGAAAAGGATCCGATCGACCTTCTGTTTACAGATTATAAAATGAAAGGGATGAATGGCGGGCAACTTATTGAGAGGGTGGCCGCCCGCAACCCGAACATGAAATTTATCATGGCTTCCGGATTTCTGAGCGAGGATGAGCGCAAGCATTTGAAGGGGATTGCCGATGTCAGAATCCTCGACAAACCTTTTAAAACGGGCGATGCCAACGCGATGATCGCCCAAACGCTGGCTTCAATCCGGGAAGGAGCATCGAATAAAGCCTGATACTCTGAACCGCGTTTATGGAATGTGGTTGAAACACCGCAAAATCACGGGCCGGGAACAAAGCCCTGAATATCCGCATATGTTTCATTATGAACGAAATATTTCATTGAAACGAGAATAAGAATGCAGTAAAAAGTTTTGCACTTATTCAGCTTTGAACCAAAAGATACTTGTTGTTGATGATGATGATCTGGGACGCATGCTTCTGCGTCGCGTGCTGCGTTCAGAGCCGAATTTTGAAGTGGTTGAGGCAAGGGATGGCTTGGCCGCCTGGGAGATGCTTCAGGGGGGGCTCCTGCCCGTGCTCATCACGCTGGACATCATGATGCCGCGCATGGATGGGTTGGACCTCCTGGCCCGCATCCGCGCCAGCGACCACCTTCATGGGGTGAAAGTCATCATGTGTACGGCGGTCAATGATCGCCCCCGGATGCTCAGCGCCAACTCCCTGGATATTGACGGTTACATTCTCAAGCCGTTTACCTCCAAAAACATCCTGGACCAGGTCCGGCAAATCTTTCATAAAAACATCACCCCAACACCTGTCCCAGGCCATTCGGAATCGTCCGCCAAACAACCCATCGATTTGAAGGCTTGCGGTAACGCTGTTGAAGCACTGACCCGCTCGGCTTCCAATAACTTTGGGGCGTTGCGCGCAACTCTTGCTGTGGACAACCTGGAATCCGCCATGCAGGAAGTTGAAACCATTCGGACCGCTGGACAAAGGCTTGGCATGGCTGCCCTAGCCCATGCGGCCAATCGCCTCGGCGCGGCCATCCTGGTCGGTGACGCTCCCAATATCTCCAGGGGCATGCAGACCATGGAAGCCGTTAGTAGGGAGGCGCTGAATACTCTGGCCAGACTCAATCAATCCAACGCTGCCGGCACGGACATTTAAGCACCGCCGTCCGACCGCGCCCGAATTGTTTTCATGAATCCCACGGCTTGAACGATATTTTTTCGAGACTTCGAATCGGTTTTCAAGGGACGAACCAGAATGGAGATGCACCTGACCCCAGCCTTTGTCTCGCGATGGATTATCTAATTTCCCATGCGGACGTCGGATCGGTTAATTCGAGATCACCCGGTAAAAACAGGCCGATTCGTTGTTCGACAACACGCAGGAGGTCTCGGTGACCGGCACTCCCACATTTTGCCAGTTTGTCTGCGTTATCGATGCGCGCTTTTGTATCTGATACGGCGCCGTGCCTCCCTGCCAGCTCAACCGAATGGCGTTATTCGAAACCATGATCGGGACATTGAGTTTCTTGGGAATGCACTGTGCCGCGGAATTAAAATCGACTTTTGTGTTCCGCCCCACAAGCAATGTGCGGTTAAAATACCAGCCATCGGTGCCTTTGAGTTTATAATCCAGTTGAATGAGTCTTGTCATCGCCGCCATCCGGGCCAATGGATTGGTCAGGGCGCCTCCTGAAGCGGAAACGATGACGGTCCCCGGCGCCTTGTTGGTCGCGGTAAATTGCGCCCTGAACGCAGTGTCCTGCGCTGCAATTTCATCAGTCCAACCATCTTCCGCAGGCACGGTGAGTAGCACCGTATCGGTTCGTGTTTCCTCTGGATCCAGCGGGATGGCGTATCCACCGGACGACGAGGTGATCGCGCAATGATGTCCAATGGAGAGGTTGATGGTTGCACCGGCCAATCCTTCGCCTGGATCATAAAAACCATTATGATTTAGGTCGTTGTAAACCACGCCCAGGACAAAAGAATGTCCCGCATCCCCAAAGTCCTGAACGGTTTTTCCGTTGGATAGTGTGCCAATGATCCCCACACCTATTTCACTGTAGATTGGATTTAGGATGTTAAGCCGATGGCCAAGGGGACTCGTGGCTTGGGCCAGGTTGTCATAATCCACCATCAGAGAAAAATGTTCATACAGCACGTTATCGCTGCTGGTGGCGCCCACGCTGTGCATGTTTTCCCCGACAAAGGTCGAGTCATATCCCGCGTCCGCGGCGCGATCCCAGGGATATTTTCCCTCGGGCGTCACATGGGCAAAATACTTGCGGGCGATCATATCGCTGGCATGGGCCCGGGCTGCCTGGATGAGGCTGGCATTGAATGGCAGGGGCTGGGCCACTGGATAGGATTGGAACTCCTGACGCAGATTGGTAAAGAATGCAGGCTTTCTGTAACGCGCATCGATCGTGTAATAGGTGTTCAGAGTATCGAGAAAGATTCCCTCTGCCGTCGGATCCTGTCGCGCCCGGTTGATCAGTTCGAGCATGTATTGCTCCAAATCCGTGGGATTGCCATGGCTATACAACTCCTGGGACAGGGTGGATTGTGGAAATGCAAGGACTGAAGCACCTATCAGCGTCACTGTTAAGAAAACCCGTGACCAGTGAGCGCGTGTGATAGTCTTCATTGGATTAAATGATCGGCTGAAAGATAAAACATTCGCAATAATCTTTTCAATACACAATCCTTCGGTTCATCACAGCCCTCTTATCGGCAGAGCGTCAATAAACTTGAGAGATGGGGACAAGATCAGGAATGGCCCGGCGAGTAACGGCCCTCCAAACGGGAAACGAAGACACATTGTGCCGAAGATCTTCTGTACCCACACAGCAATCTGGGATCGTGCCAATGCAGTCGCAGAAGCGCGTGCGTGGCCCGTGATTTTCCTGCCTCTGGAGCCCGTCGATTTATTGGACGAAGTGTTTTATAATAAAATCAACGATTGGCGTCGGATCCGTCAGGCCATGCGGATGGTGTCCGACTCCAGGTTTGGAGATCAGCGTGATACCGCCCCCAAGCTGGCGGTAGCGTTCGGCCAGTTTGCCGGTGTTTTCCTCCCACGGCACCACATCGTCGGCATCGCCATAAACATGCAGCAATGGTATGCCGGCCTTGGCCAATGGCGCGAGGTTATCCACTGGATTCTTGTCATAGGCCAGGGCCTCCGCTTCGGTCTTGAAATGGTAACGTTCCATGACCAATTGCCAATCGCGGGCGCTGCCCTGTCCCTTGCCTTTGCCTCCCGGCCAACTCTTGAAATCACAGACCGGCGCGTCGCCATAAATGCAGGCCACCTTGTCGGGATTGGCGGCGGCCCAGTTGTAGCAATAGAGACCACCACGGCTCAAACCGATGAGCGCCGCCTTCCTTGCCAGTCCGTATTTGCTGGTCAACTCCTGGTAACACGTGTTCCAGCCCTGCACCGCCTCGGGGCAACCCAGCATGTCCGGAATCGCCACATAAACGATATAAAAGCCCCGTCCCAGCAGGGCGATTTCCGTTCCTGGAAAAGCATCCAGAAACTCGCCTTTCCACGCCCATGGCTTGCCGGGCAGCCGCTGCTTCGGGCAGATGGCCGTCACAATTATTCCATCAATGGCGAAATCATAACGTTCGAATCCATTCCAATCGGAACGCTTCCCGGGGAATGGCGCGTTATGGTTCTGGCTCTCGCCTGAAGTTTTCAGCAGGGCTTGCAACTGGACCTCCAGCGCGGCGGCTTTTTGCTGCGCCTCCGCCAGGGCAAGGCCTTTGCCCATGCCAGGCCGTTTGTGGCCGATGTCCGTCAGCCAGGCGTCCTTGAGCAACTGTTGCCGTTCCTGTACCAGTTTCAGTAACTCCGCTCCGTGGGGATAATGCGCCGCCATTTGGTTGGCATCCGCCCATTTCGCAAAATCCGCCGTGGGAACCAAATAGTCCAGTAACGGCCGGGCCATCAGCCAATGTCCGACTTCGTTCGGATGCACCCCGTCCCCGGCCAGCGTGAAATTGGGATCGCTCTGACGTTTCGCGGCGAGGAACTCATTGATGGGCGTGTGAATGTCCACCACTTCCCAGCCTTGAGCTTTCTGAGCCATCAACCATGCCGAGTAATGATCCAAGACCTTGTTGTAGTCTTCATAGGGTTGGGGATAGGAGTCGCGGCCAGCCGGTAGCGTTCGGCCTTTAAGGGGTAACGGGTCGAACACGGGCGGCGTGAGGTGAATGATCCGCGCGCCTGCGGCCAGCGCCCGATCGTGCAACCGGCGCATGCCATCCTGGAACGCCTTGAAACGGTCCTCGCCCAGCGGGAAGTAAATACCATCGTTGATTCCGTAGCAGGCAATGACCACGTCCGGCTTCGCCTTCTGCATCACGCGTTCCAACCGCTCGTGCAAATCAGGTCGCGGAAATGCCCCGCCCGCATGTCCCGGTTCCGACAGGCCGGACACCGTCTCGCTGGGCAGACCCAGATTGAAGACCTCGAATGCGTTTGTGGGCTGGGCCAGCTTTAATCCGGCCTCGATATAATCCACGAACTGCCCCGCGTAGGTGATGCTATCGCCCAGAACCACCACCCGGCCCTTCAACGGCTTGGGTTGTTCCTCCGCGAAGGCTGAGCCCGCCAGCATGTTCAGCATCGCAATCAGACCGAACGACCAGATTGAAAGTTTTGAAAACCTCCAGCGCGTTCTATTCATGTTCATGGCCTGAGCCTACAGGATGGAATCCCTGGGGATGAATCAAAAAATCGACTCTCGTTAAGTGTCACGACGCGTTGCATTCCAATCCCACCACGCTGGCCGCCAGCCCGGCGCAGTGCTTAACAAATTCTCTTCGCTTCAGAAAACTCTCTATTTTAAGCGATTGGCAAATTCATTTTTAAAATGGCTACGGAACCGCCAGCCGATTCGTGACACTTTCGGGGATGTTGACGACAGTGCCAGTGCTGCCATTAGCGAATTGAGCAACGTGACCGTCTCCGAAAACAAGGTTTCCTTTCCCAAAATGCATTTCCTCGGTCCAGCTGAGAATGGAGTTTTTTGTGATAGGAACCAGCCGGCTGCCTGCCGGGGGCCTGTTTGTAAGGTTGCGGTCACCGGCCAACATGTCGGAGGGATTTTCCACCGCGTCCAGGTTTAAGAAGTAGCTGATATTTGTGTCGGTCAGGTCTGACATGAAATTTGTCGCCGCAGGCCTGTTGTCATTGGGACAAAGCAGGATCTTCGGGGTGCTTAGTTCGTTGGACATGGCAAGAAAATGAGGGAAGACCGCCCCACTGGGGATCAACTCCTTCGTCCCCCCATCGTTTGTGGACACCTGCATTGGAAAGAGATCGTGGTTGTCTGTGGCCCAGATTCGAAATGCCAGTCCAATGTTTTTAATATTATTTAGGCAACCTATCCTTGCTGAGTGGGCCGTCCGTTTTGCCACGGCGGGTAAAATAATTGCCGCCAAAATAACCACCAGACAGGCGATGGTGACGAGAAGCTCGGTTCTGGTAAACGCTCTGATTGATTTGGTTTGTGTCAGCTTCATTTTAGCTTCGAGTGGTTGCTTCAGCTTTATTGAACGTCTTATTACCTATTTTGACTGGGCCGCTGCTGGATAATATTCCAATGCTTTCTCGTGTTTGAATCCGGCGGTGACCAGCAACTCGACCTGCTGGCGACTGAACTCGGGCCATCGCTCATCCCCAATAGAAAGCATGGATCCGTCTAGCATGCAAACTTCCCGAAGCGGTTTTCCAAAGCCGTAATTATGGTCCCCTCCCTTCGCTGAGCGACGATCAAACAGGATGCAGAGCATTGGATCATTTGTTTCGGACAATCCCTGGACGTAAACCCGGCTGCACTGTTCCTCTGGCACATCCAGCCCCTGAGCTAGAGCGTTGGTAAGTACATGCCCATCGTCCCCGGGTCCACAGAGATAGGTCACGCGGTCCACATGATGTTCTTTTACCAGCAGCAACAGCGCATCCCCAAAACCGTTTGTATGGTAAGGGAATGTGCCATTGTGATCGGTGGCATACATCTTGAATGCCATTCCCGTGATTTTGATGCAGTGTCGGTGCACCTTACCCAAGTGGTGAAGCCAGGCTGCGACGAGAGCCACCAGCAATACGATAACGCAGGCAGAAGAACCTAAAACAATCTTCGTATTGCGAGAGATCATAAATAAACATTCGACCAACCAGATGTATGGATATTATGACCTACGAATCATACGTGCCACAAATATATTAAAGTCAAATACAGGAATCATTGCCATGTTGTGATGACTGGTAACATGGGCGTTGGCCCTTTCACGCGTTAAACCCGGGAAAAACAACCTGGCTGGGCAGGGGAGTGATGCACTGGGGATCGTCGTGGCGGGCGCTGTTGACGCGGGGCGAAACGCGGAAGCACTTCATGCGTGTTGAGGGGAAGGGCGCGAGGAAACGTTCGAGCGCGGCGGTGTCGTGGTATTTGAAATCGAGCCACGCCGTGTATTGGGAGGGTTCGAGCAGGACCGGCATACGATCATGGACAGAGCGCGCCAGTTCGTTGGCCTGCGTGGTGATGACCGTGAAGGTTTCGAGACCAGTCAGGGGCCAGCGTTCGTAAAGACCCGCCATGGCGAATGGTTCGCCGCTGTTGAGAACGAAGCGGAACGGTTCCTTGAGGACGCCGGACTTGCGCCATTCGTAATAGCCATCCGCAACGACCAGACAGCGTTGCTTTTCGAAGAGTTTGCGGAACGCCGGTTTCTGGCTCAGGGTTTCCGCGCGGGCGTTGATCATTTTGGCCCCGATCGTTTCGTCCTTGGCCCAGAATGGAACGAGGCCCCAACGCATTAATTGGAGCACGCGGCCCTCAGCTAGGGCAATGACAACGGCCGCGTTTTGTGTGGGCGCGATGTTATAGCGTGGCGTCCAGTCTGGAACAAAGTTCCGGGCCTGAAAGCGCGGCGCGAGCTCACCGGGGTCCTGCGTCTGGCTGAAACGTCCGCACATAAACTGTGACAATATCAGATCATGGAAACGCGCCTGTCAACGTTGGTTGAAAGGCGCGTTCACAATCGAACCGGGGCGGCCCGGTTTTTACATCGGAATATTCGCCGGGCTTAGGATATTTTGTATGTTTCCGGCATGGCGACTTCAGGGAAGGGCAGCGATCCCATTTCGTAGGTGGCCGGTCCCAGGTGCTTCGTCGAGTTCAAGGCCTGCTCCCAGGTGATGCTTTTGCCGGAGTAGGCGGCTTCGCGGCCCATGATGCCCATGAGCGTGCTTTCGGCGGCGTTTTTGGCCTCATTGATCGGCTTGCCCGCGCGAATGCTGTTGATCAGGTCCAGATGTTCCTGGCGGTAGGGATTGGAATCCTTGCCGGAAAAGCGCCAGGCCTGGCCACCCGTGGGTTGGATGAAGTTCTGGCAATTACTCGTCCCTTTGGTGCCCACAACGGCTTCGCCGACGCGATCCTCGCAACCATCCATCTGGGTGCAGGCGCTGAAGAGCCGCGCGCCGTTGGCATACTCGAACTCGATCGAGAAATGGTCGAAAATGTGGCCGTAATTCTTATCGGGACGGGCATGGCGTCCGCCGCGGCCGTAGGCCTTCACGGGCGTGCCCATGACCCAGTTGGCGATGTCCAGGTTGTGAACGTGCTGCTCGACAATGTGATCGCCGCCGAGCCAGGTGAAATAGTTCCAGTTCCGCAACTGCCATTCCATGTCGCTCCACTTGGGATCGGGCTTGATGACCCAGATCACGCCGCCGTTCCAATAGACGCGTCCATAGACGATATCGCCGATGGCGCCGTCCTTGATGCGTTTGATCGCTTCGATGTAGCTGGTTTGGTGGCGACGCTGGGTTCCAACCGCAATACCCAGGCCTTTTTGTTTGGCAAGTTCGCCGGATTCAATCACGGAACGCACGCCGGGGCCGTCCACGGCGACCGGTTTTTCCAGGAATACGTTTTTGCCCGCTTCAATGGCGGCGCGCAGGTGGATGGGACGGAAATGGGGCGGAGTGGCGCAGATGACGTAGTTGATCTCCTTGACCTCGAGGAGCTTTTTGTAGGCGTCGAATCCGGTGAAGCAGTATTCGTCGCCAATCGCCATATTGAGTTTGCTGAGCTGGGTGCGGCAGCGCTCGAGGCGGTCTGGAAACACATCGGCCAGGGCCACGATCTTGACCCCTTTTTCAGTGACCTGGGCATTTTGCTGAACGTCCTCGGTGTGATAGCCGGCCTTTGGATAAATGACGTTCGCGGCGGCGCCCAGGGCATCCAGTGCGGCGCCGGTTCCCCGCCCGCCACAGCCGATGAGTCCGATTTTAATCGGATCATCCGGGGCGGCATGCGCAGTGAGGATGAAGGGCATTTGCACGGCTGCTGCTGCGCCGGCGATTCCCAGGGAGGTGTTTTTCAGAAAATGACGGCGCGAAAGATCTGCGTTGGAAGCAGGAATGTGTTCTTTATTCATGTCATGCATTGGTTGATCCTCATGCTGATGAACGCGACCGCACACAGCGGCAAAGCCCGTCCCGGCACAAAGGATTGATTTCTTGAACCTTTTCTAGGGGCTGAACGATTTTGAATCCAGAAAAAACTTCCGCCTCCGCCCTACCGGGACGCCGCTAAGTACGAATGAGACACCGTTCAAAACTGCACGGTGGGGGCCTGGCGCTCGTCCTCGGGAGATTCGAAGAATGGCTCTTCTTTGAAGCCGAACATGCGCGCCACGAATACCGTGGGGAACGATTGAATGCGCGTGTTCAATTGCATCACGCTGTCATTGTAACCCTGTCGGGAAAAGGCCACGCGGTCTTCTGTTCCGGTAAGCTCCTGCTGGAGGGCCATGAAATTCTGGTTGGCCTTGAGATCGGGATAGGCCTCTGACACCGCCATCAGTCGGGCCAGGGCGGAGCTGAGCTCGCCTTCGGCTTTGATGCAATCGGCAGGGAGCGTGACACTCGTGGCCTTGGCGCGGGCATTGATGACCCGTTCGAAGGTGTCCTTCTCGTGCGCTGCGTAACCCTTGACCGTATTGACGAGGTTGGGGATCAAATCATGGCGGCGCTTGAGCTGGACATCGATCTGCGCCCAGGCGTTGCGGACCTTCTGGCGCAGCGTCACCAGGCCGTTGTAGGCGGCCACACCCCAAAGGGCGCCGATCAGCACTAGACCCAGCAGGACCAGGATTGGAACCAATAGGAGCACCAATACGCCTTTATTCATGGATGCAGTTTAACCGCGAATCAGGAGTTACACAAGGTTTTAGGAGATACAAAATCGCTCCGGCATTGTAATGTATAAGGGACCTTCTCAAGAGCTGTATGACTCTGATGTGCGACCCGGTCCGGGCATTAAAGTGTTTAATTTGTCCTGTCCATGACCTTTGCGACGGCGGCAATCATTTCGGCGGAGGAAAAAGGTTTCTGCAGCAGCAGATCGATCTGGTTGCGTTTTAAATCCCATTCCTTCTGATCCAGAACGGCGCCGGTAATCAGGATGGAGCGGATATCGGGATTGATTTTTTGCAGAGCCTGGATTGTGGCCAGACCGTCCAGATAGGGCATGACCAGATCGACCAGGGCCACTTGGATGGGTATTTTTCGCTCCACCAGGCGGGCGATGGCCTCTGGTCCGTCGCAAGCCGCCACAACACGATGGCCTTGAGACTCAAGAATGGTGCGCGTCATATCGCGCATGATCTCCTCGTCGTCCACCACCAGAATACCCAGTCCCTTGCTTGCGGCGCCCTGCATGGCATCGGAAGCATCCTTAGGCGAGGCGGCGGCGGATGTGGAAACCGGCTGCGCGGGAATGAAGACATGAAACGCCGCCCCCTCCCTCCCGCAATCGACGGTTACAAAGCCTCCGTGGCTGTGCGCAATCCAGACGGCGGCAGTCAGGTGCTCTTCCTGGCCCAATCCCTCGAAATGGCTGGTTTGCAGCGCGTCCTGTAACCGCCTGGCGTTTTCGGGGGAGTAGGCGTGCCCGGTATCAGCCACAGTGATGATGACATAGGGTCCGGGTTTGGCTGTGGGAAGGTCGGGCAGTGTTCCCGCATCGATAAGGATATTCTCAGCTTTGAGCGTGAGCCGTCCGCCGCCGGGCATGGCATCCCGCGCGTTAAGAGATAAGGCGAGGATAGCCTGGTGGAGTTGGGACGCGTCACCGATAATGGGCCAGAGGCTGGGCGCCAGACAGGTCTCGATGCCAATGGCCGAGGGGAAAGTTTCCTGAATTGTGCCGGCGACGTCTCGGATGATTTGTTGCGGAGGAATGGGGCCGTATTGACTGGTCAAACCCTGGGCCACGGCCAAAAGTTGACGGATGATTCCCGCTGCGCGCTGCGCGCTGGACTCGATGGTGGCCAAAATGGCATGGCTGTTGGCGTCAACAGTCTTGTCCCGAAGCATTGGCACGCCCAGCAGAATCGGCGAAAGCACGTTGTTGATGTTGAGCGCCAGACCGCTGGAGAGGCGTCCCACCATCTCAAGCCGTTTGCGCTCCGTGATGTTGCGCATGACGATCAGGACACCGGATGGGGAGTTGTTTTCTCCAGAGAGGGCCGTCGCCCGGATTTCGACTGGAAAGGGCGTGCCGTCCTTTTTCAGAGCCGTGATTTCATGCTCAACGAACCCGGCTTTGAATACTGTCTTCAAGGCTTCGGCCGCGCGGGCGCGATCCACGGCGGCGATGTGATCGAACAGGCTGCGACCCAGCAGTTCCTCCTGAAACTCGCATCCGTTGAGGGATAGCGCCTTGGAATTGACCATCAGGATTTTTGCCGAGGGATCGATGAGGGTGATGGCGTCGGGCGAGGTTTCCACGAGCCTGCGGTAGAGGGCCTCGCTTTTGCGCAGGGCCAGTTGCGCGCGTTGGTTGGCCTCGATTTCGGATTGCAGCCGGGTGTTGGCCGCCGTCAGTTCGGAGGTCCGCTCGGCGACGAGATCCTCGAGACGATCCCGGTATAAGGAAAGCTGTGCTTCGGCATTTTTGCGCTCCGTGATTTCCCGGGCATACACGGTCACGCCAATCGTCTGATTGCCCGCTCCAAATCGTGGTTCGTAACTGCATTCGAAGATGTGCTGGTTGCCCCGCCAGGTCAATACACGCTCCGTTCTCGCGGGTTGGCCTGTTCGCATCACTTCGAGTTTGGCGCGCTGTATTTCCTCGCCCGGTTGCGCGCCGAAAAGATCAATATCCGTCCGGCCTAGCATTTCCTCGGCGGTGATGAGGTTGGAGGGCGCGTTGAGGACACAAATGTAGCGCAGGTCCCGGTCCTGCATGAAGATGGCGTCGGGCGAATTAGTGGCGAGCATGCGGAATCGCTGTTCGCTTTCGCGCAGGGCTTCCTCCGCCCATTTGCGCTCGGAAATGTCCGTCACGCTCAGCAGCAGGCACGGTTTCCCGTCCACTTCGATGGTCGTGCCGGAGCACAAGCCCGCCAGGGACGATCCGGATTTGCGCAGAAGATTTGCTTCGAGGTTGTTAACATGGTTTTCCTCCCGGAGACGGCAAAGGATGTCCATGCGCGCGCCGGTGTCCTCCCAAATGCCCAATTCCTCCTCCAGCCGCCCCAGCAGTTCCTCGCGGTCATAGCCCAGGTTGTGGGCAAACGCCTCGTTCACATCCACAATGCGTCCCTCGGGCAGGGTGCTGATCAGGATGAGCACGGGGCTGTGTTGAAAGACTTTTTCAAAACGTTCCTCGGAGGCTCGCAGAGCCTGGTCGGCCTGCTTGCGTTCCGTGATGTCCATGCCGATGCCCACAATCCGCTCGGCGTGCCCTTCCGGTCCCCGCAGCACTTTGTTTTTGGTATGCACCCAGCGTATCCGCCCCCCGGGGGAGAGGACGCGCATGTCGGTGTCGAAATAGCCGCTTTCGCTGGAATCATCCAGAGCCGTCATGAGCGCCTCGCGCACCTGCCCGCGGTCTTCGGAATGTATCTTGTCGAGCATGTCGTCGATGGTTCCCTCAAAATCGCGATCCTTCCGGCTCCAGTTGTTGAAAGAGCTCCCGTGCCAGTGCACCGCATTCTTCCGAACGTCCCATTCCCACAAATCCAGGCGCGCCGCGGTCATGGCGAGCTTAAGGCGCTGTTCGCTGCGCTGGAGCTCCCGCTCCATCCTTTGGCGGTCCTGCCGCAACCGGGCCTCCCGGCGCTCCCGTTCGATGGCTGGCGCCAGACGGGCATAGTGGCCTTTGAGAATGAAGTCATGCGCGCCAGCCTTCATCAGCGCCACGGCAGCCTCCTCGCCGATCGAACCGGATGCGACGATGAATGGCAGATCCAGCCCCTTCTCATGAATCAGCGCCAGAGCGCCCGTCGAATCGAACTGTGGCATGCTGTGATCCGAGAGAACCACATCCCAGGTCTGGCGCTCGAGCGCCTCGGCCATCGCCTGCGCCGTGTCCACCCGCTCATGGACCGGCGCATAACCGGCATGCCGGATCTCATCCAATAAGAGCAGTGCGTCCGCCTCGTTATCGTCCACGATCAAAACGCGCAACGGTATCCCCGCTGGTGCTGGCGCCGCAGTTAACGGTGATCTTCCATCCTTCTTTTTTTGATTCGTTGTTTCCATTCCAACCCGGGATCGGCAATTTCCTAAATCCAACCAGCGCAAACAGTACGCACTTCTTCCATAATAATAAATTAATTTACGCGCCAGTATGGTATGTGCGTTAACATACTCTCAACCGTGTTGCCCCGCAAGATTTTCGATGAACCATCCTGGAAAACACGGGGAAAGTTTGCGTGCTCCTGACACGGAACCACCGGACCGGTCCGATTCCGTCCGTGCAACCGCGCAAAGCGTCATCAAAATGGCCGGTCTGTCCATAAACAGGAATTGGATGTCTCATTGATGTGTGTTCAACACAGGATTTCAACCGGCCATAAATAAAACACCTTCCGTCGTTCTGTTTCCAAATGAGTCAATTTCGGAACTTACTTTGGTTTTTTTGGAGCGAATAAATGAGGAAGCTATTGTTGGAACGCCGCTTGCTAATGCAAATCAATGACATTCAGCGAATGATGCGCATCTGCGTGCCGAAAAATTTGCCAAATTATGTTGCGGTCTGAAATAATCAATGGGCGTTGGAGATATTATGATCGCTAGCCCTGTGACAGAATTAGTCCATCCAAAGGCCACAGTGCAGTCAAAACGTGCTGTGAGTCTGGATGTTCTTGAGAAACGCTGGTTGCGCGGGGCCGAGCGGCATGACTGGCGATCCGCTCTGGATGTGGCCAATCAAATTGTGAAGCGAAATCCCGATGAAGCCACCGGCTGGATATGGCAATCGGTGAGCCTGCACAAAATGCATCGAACCACCGAAGCGCGCGCGCGACTCCTGATTGCTGCGGAACGTTTTCCCAGCTTGGCCATCATATATTATCACCTGGCCTGCTATGCCTGCCAGTTGGGCCAGTTCACTGAGTCCTCCCAGTGGTGGACCAGGGCCCTCAAAACCGGAAACAAAGAATTGCTCACCATGATGGCCGCTAATGAGGAGGACCTCAAACCGTTGTGGCGCAGCTTGGGGCTGGTGGGATAGTTTGGATGGTTGGTGTTGGAGGTTTAAATGGAGCCAGCCGTGCGCCGACCGCACTTTATTCAGCCGACAATGCTCCGCCCGGCTCCTGCTCTTTGACGATGTTGGTCTGGCCCTGACCTACATCTGAGGACAGTTTTTTGGCTCTTTTGATCCCTTTTGCGATGGGGCCCGCAATGAGGCTGAGCAAAATGGCGATGGCCGCAATTACGCACAACATTTCAATCAATGTGAAACCCCGGCCGCTGGATTGATCATTTCGTTTCATTGCTCAAGAGAAAACTCCAACAGACCCAACATTCAACCTCGATCCCCCGCGATAAGGCCCGCGCATCCCATTAAAGTGCGCAGGAACGGTCTCAGTTATGGATGATCATCCGGTGAAAATCGAGCGCAAATATTTGAGAGTCCGCCTCGTTTTTTGCGCCCGCAGTGCCTTTGGCTTTAAGTTCCCCCCGCGAGGTGGAAAAACCCGATCTTATTATTTGATTAACACAATATTAATGATATTTTCACGCCCAAGCGCTTGTCTTTAAAAACACAAAAAACCTATGCAACGAAAGATAATGGGACTCGGGATCGCTTTGTTTTGCACCGCTGCCTTGGGAGGTGCCGTTTCAACTCTTGCCGCAGATGCGCCAGCCGCTGCGGATCCGAAAGCCGCGCCGGCGGACGCAGCCGCGAAGGCCGTCGAGCCGGAAAAGAAATCTCCCTGGGAACGCAGCGTTGCCATTGGCGCCACGGTCACTCGTGGCAATAGCAAAACACTGCTTTTCAACGCCAATGTTCTCGCGTTAAGAAAGTGGAACCAGAACGAAATCAGCCTCGGGGCGGATGGCTCCTACGGCGAGAACGAGGATGTAAAAAACATTGAACAGGTGCATGGCTTTGGACAATACAACCGGCTGTTTTCCGATCGGTTTTACGCCTATGCGCGTGTGGACGCCCTCCATGATGCCGTGGCGGATGTCGATTACCGGATCACGATCGGTCCTGGCGTCGGTTATTATTTCATCAAGAATGAGAAGACCCGTCTGAGCGCTGAGGCTGGTCCCAGCATGGTGTTGGAGAAGCAGGGCGGAAAAGATAAGCAGTATCTGGCGGCCCGCATTGCCGAACGCTTCGAACAAAAGCTTAATGACCGGGCCCGCGTGTGGCAGTCATTGGAATTCCTCCCGCAGGTGGATAGATTGGAAAATTACATCCTGAACGCCGAAGCGGGCATTGAGGCTGACTTGACCAAGAAACTAAGCCTGCGCACGCTCATTCAGGATACTTACCACAGCAAACCCGCCGTGGGGCGCAAGGCCAACGACATCAAACTCGTCAGCGGCATCAATTACAAGTTTTAGTCGGCCTTTTTAAATGGACGCGGGACCACGTCATGTGGCCCCCTTCCAGATTTCATCTGCGCCGCCTTCCGGCGGCAGTCTTCTGCATTCCCAGACAGGTCTCAGCCCGGAAACTCCTGGATGGCTTTGACAACAGTCTGGATTTGCTCCTCCGTCATTTCCGGGAACATCGGCAGCGCGAGCCCTTCACTGGCGGTTTTTTCCGCAATCGGCAGGTCGCCCGGCTTATAATTCAGCCCTGCGAAGCACTTTTGCAGGTGCAGCGGCGTTTGATAAATCAGGCGGCAACCAATCCCTCGCGATTCCAGGTGGTTCTTCAAGGCGTCGCGCTGGGAATGTTGCACCAGGAAGAGATGATGGACCGGTTCCGCCCATGGGGCTTGAGAGGGCAGGCGCACCGATGTGTTTTTCAGCAGTTCCCCGTAGCGTTGCGCCACGCGGCGACGCCCGGCATTCCACCCCGCCAGGTGCTTGAGTTTGATGTCCAGAATCGCGCCGTGCAGGCCTTCCATTCGGTAGTTGTAGCCGACTTCCTCATGCACGTAGGAAACCGGTGACCCATGGTTTCGAAGTGACCGGGCCCGTTTCGCCAGTGTGTCGCTATTGGTGACCAGCGCACCCGCTTCGCCGCACGCGCCGAGGTTTTTCGAGGGATAAAAACTGAACGCCCCCATGTCGCCAATCGCCCCCACCGGCCGACCTTTGTAGAGCGCGCCATGGGCCTGGGCCGCGTCCTCCACCAGGGCCAGCTTGTGTCGCTTGCAAATCTCGCGCAAGGGATCCAGATCACAGGGATGCCCGAACAAATGGACGGGGAAAATCGCCTTGGTGCGCGGGGTGATGGCGGCTTCGACCTTCGCGGGATCCAGATTGAAATACCGGTCCTCGATATCCACGTAAACGGGCGTGGCCCCAGTATAGACAATGGCCCAGGAGGTCGCGATGAAGGTGAACGGTGTGGTGATGACTTCGTCGCCGGGCTTCAGATCGAGCAACCGCGCCGCCACATGCAGGGCGGAGGTGCCGCTATTGAACCCGATGGCATGTTGAGCGCCGCAAAATTCGGCAAAATGCCGCTCGAACGACTCGACATGTGGCCCAAGGCAAAAGGAGCACTCATCGAGCACCTGGCCGATGGCCGTCTCAATTTCCTGCCGCAGCGGGCGCATTTGCGCCGCCAAATCCAAAAAAGGAACAATCTGTTTCATTTGCAACCGCGTCCGAAAAGAACGCGCGCCCCAGTAAGCACGGAATTGGATATAATTGCAACGCCGATGCAATCTGGAACATAGGTGGCAACAGTTTAGGCGGTCTCGCTGGCGGCAAAATGGGCTTATTCAGCGATTCGGGATGGCATTTACAAGCCGCCCGGTTTGGTGCTAGGATGAGCTTGGCTGAATAGTTGGCCGAAGTTTACGTCAATAGCAATGGATCGAGTAGTGTGAAAGGTGTTATGAAACATCTGACTTTTATTGCGGTGGCAGTCCTAATGCCTTGGATGGCATGCGCTCAGAGCTCCGGTACCGTTAACGGTGCCGTGGGCGGTGCTGTGGTCGGTGGTGTCGTGGGCGGCGTCATCGGCAACAACAATGGACATCACACTGGTGAAGGAATTGCCATTGGCGCAGGTGTGGGGCTGGTCACGGGCGCCATCATTGGGAGTGTTCATGACCGGAATCATCAGCAGCCGCCCCCGCCTCCACCTCCGACAGAAGTGATTGTGGTTCAGGGTCCTGTAACCTATACTCAGGTGCCGTATGCTCCTCCGCCTGCGCCGCGTTATCGTCCGAATTATGTGGTTGCCGGGGCTCTCATGGGCGGTCTCGCCGGAGGCATCATTGGGAATAACAGCCATCATCAAACCTGGGAAGGTGTGGCCATTGGGGCTGGCGCGGGCATGCTTCTGGGCGCTGTGGCGGAGTCCAACGCCCGATATCGCGAACGCATGCGTTACGAGCGCTGGGCCGCAACGAACCCCACGATGGTGACCACGACGGTGACCGCTCAGCCTGCGGCAGCGCCTGCTCCCGCACCCATTTCCGCGCCCGCGCCGCAGCCAGTCAACAATATGGCGTCGGCCAATAGTCTTTTTGGACGCTAAAAACTGGCGTCCCCATTTAATTAACTATTACTTTAAGACCACTGTAAAAACGACTCGTACTATGAAACGTATCACGTATCAACTCTTTTTAACCTCAACCCTCGTCATGACTGCGGGCCTGCTCATGGGCTGCTCCTCCGGGGTGAAAAATCCCTCCGGCGCCAATGTCACCGAAATGAAGGCCGATGAACGCGGCTTCGTGGCCGGCACCGGCATCGAGTCCCAGGATTTGGTGGCTGTGACCGAAAAAATGGGACGGAGCATTCTGGCAATCCCGGAAATCGCCAATGCCCAGTCGGCACCACGCATTGTGCTGGAACCGGTGGCCAACGAATCACGTTTCCCCATCAACAAGGACATTTTCCTGACGCGCATCCGCACCCAGCTCAATTCGAAGTCCGCAGGCAAGGTTCGTTTCCTGGCGCGTGAGAACATGGCCGCCCTGGAAAAGGAGCGCAGCCTCAAGCAGGCGGGCCAGGTCACCAGCAGCAGCGATCCCAATGTCGTCGAGTTCAAAGGCGCCGACTATTTCCTGACCGGCAAACTGCAGGGCTTGAGCACCAAGACCAGCAACGGCATCAGCGATTATATTCTTTACTCGTTTCAATTGATCAGCGCCCGGACCAGCGAAATCGTCTGGGAGGACTCGGCCGAGATCAAGAAACAGGGTTTGGAAGATGCGGCCTATCGTTGAGCCCATACCCAATTCGATTTGTGGCTGTAACCTGCGCGGTATGAATGGCGTGCGATCCATCCTTCTCTGTTTCCTGTTGGCCCTGCTGGCAGGCTGCGAAACCACTTCGCAGCGATCCTATGTGCCGATGACGGGCGACATGCAGACCGACGCGCGCGCCGCGATCAGTCAGGGACCGGCCAAAGATCGGATCCTGTGGGAGGACCGGCTGGCGGCAGCAGCCATGCGCAAGGGCGACTTTGCCGAGGCCAAACGCACGTTGGATGACGTGGTCACGACTTTGGGCGGCATATCCGCTGGCGATAAAAGCGCCCGCGCCGCCCGCGGCGTCTTTAGCGAAGAGAGCAAAAAATCATTCCGCGGCGAACCTTACGAAAGGGTCATGGCCTATTTTTATCGCGGCATTCTCTATTGGATGGATGGAGAGCCGGATAACGCCAGGGCCTGCTTTCGAAGCGCGCAGTTTGAGGACAGCGATGCCGAGCAGAAGGAATACGCCGGGGATTACTCGTTGCTCGATTATCTGGATGGCCTGGCGAGCGTGAAGCTGGCCGGAGACGGTTCGGATGCCTTTAAACGGGCCAAAGCAAACAGTCGCTCGGCCGTGACGCCGCCTTATGATGCCCAGGCGAACGTCCTCTTTTTTGCGGATTACGGGCGCGGTCCCGTCAAATACGCCAGCGGGGAATACGGCGAGCAACTGCGCTTCTCGCCCGGGCGTTCCGAAGCCACCCGTATTCTGGTGCGTCTCGACGACCATTACGTAGCCGCGAGCTTTTTCGACGACATCACGTTTCAGGCGACAACGCGCGGCGGTCGTGTGATGGACCATATTCTGGGTAACAAAGCGGTGTTTAAATCGGCCACGGATGTCGTTGGCAATGTGGCGCTGATCGGCGGTCTGGCGATGGCCACGCAACGGGGAACGCAGGAGGCGGGCCTGGGGCTGGCCGCATTCGGCCTGCTCAGCAAGATTGTCTCATCGGTCAGCACGCCGGCGGCGGATACCCGGTGCTGGGACAACCTGCCCCAATACCTGAGTTTCGCCGCTATGCGGGCCGCGCCCGGCGAACACACCGCCGTCATTGAATTTCGGGACAATGCGGATCGTCCATTACTCAGTCTGACCAAGACCATTAAATTTAAAGTCAATCCGTCCGGCAAGGACACGGTTATTTTTGTAAGCGATCAATCTCCTTCAGTTGTAAACTATGAAAACCAGTAATCTCATACTAGTGGCGGTGGCGGCGGGCGCGGTGGTCATCTCCGGATGTCACAGCGGCGCGTATGCCCCCAAGAACACCACCAAATACGACCTGGAAAACCAGGCGCAATTCGTCGATATGGATTCGGGCACGCAAAAATCGGTCACGTGCTCGGGCATTCAGCAGGCACTCTTGCCCGATGGCCGGCTGCGTGTGAAAGCGAACCTTCGCAACCGCGAGAACCGCCGCATCCAGGTGCAGGTCAGTTGCGTTTTCAAGGATGAGCAGGGTTTCTCGACCGGGGACGAAACACCCTGGGCCAATGTGATTCTCACCGAGAACTCCCAGGAAAACACCGAGTTCACGTCCATGAATAACCTGGCCCGACGTTACACCATCCGTGTGCGCCAGGCCCGGTAAACGAAAAATTTATTGCCCGCGTGATTGCGGGCGCGAAATATGAAAACAACTTTCCTTTTAGGCTCGTTGATGGCATCCATCATCGCGGCACAAGCCGCCATGCCGGAACCCCATGTGCAAATGGCCAAGCCGCCATTGGAGCAGCCGCCCGTTCAATCCACCATTGTTCAGGGCCAGCCGGTTCCCGTGCAGGCGGTCGTCAGCACGAATGTTTCCGTGTCCACCAACCCGGTGATCGTCACCACCACGACCACGACGACCAATTTCGTGGCCGTGACCAATCAGGTGCTCAGCACCAATTACGTGCCGGTCCAACCGGTCGAAGACCAGCGGCTCTACGGCAGCCAGGTTGTTCTGGTCACACCGCAACAGGCCCGCGCCGTGATCGATCGTTTCCGCACGAACTATGCGAAAATGGGCAGCCCGCGCATGGTCATCGCCGTGAACCGTGAGTTGGTCGATGAGCAGGCCGGAATGAAACTCACCGCCCGCACCGAGAAGACCGAGAGCAGCAAAGGCTCCATCTCCGGCGATAACGCCTCCGGCACTGTGGCGGTCACCAGCGAGGTCAAGGTCAGTGCGGATGCCAAGGCCGCCGATGGCACTCTGCGCACCAACAAGAACGGGGTTGTATTCAGGACTCAGAAGGCCTCCAACGAAAACACCTACCGCATTCAGGAGCGCAAGGATATGACGCTGGCCGATCGCCAGACGGTGCGCGATGTGGAACGCATTTTCGGCCGCCCTCTGCGCATGGCCGGTGTGTCCCTGGCCGACCAACGCACCGCCACCCAGATAGCGGATAGCCAGGCCCTCAGCCCATACAAGCTCTCAACGGATAGTGACCAGGCGCGCAAGGACCGCGAGGTTCTGAAGAAAGTCTCCGATGTCGCCATCGAGGTGTTGATCTCCTCGAAGAACATCCAGGTGCAGGGTATCTCAGGGGACAGAACCTATTCGGTGCCCGACATCCAGGCCACAGCCATCCGCCTGAGCGATTCCAAAATCATCGGTCAAGCCGCTTCCGCGGATCTGATTGGCCGGGGCAATTATGCTGAAAGTGTCGCCCGCAGTTACGGAACGCCGGAGATTTCCGAGGCGACCGTTCTGGCGTTGATGGAAGATATCCTCAATGGCATGGGCGAATAACAGTTCGCTCATTTCCAAATGATTCACCGGGGGAAGGCGCAAGCTTCCCCCTTTTTCATGTACACGGGCGGTCGGGTTAATCGAAGCGCATGAGTCTTTGAAGAACAGATCGGGCTCACGACTGATGTCTTCCACTACAAAAAAAACGCACCGCAAGCTGGCGTTGGCCAACAGCCGGTGCATTTTTTGTTGCGACGATATTTTGTTACGTTTGCTCTTACGCTGCGGTTGCGAAAATCGTTTTCATGTCCGCATCCACGGTGGTGATGGGCATGAGGTTGAATTTATCGACGAGCACATTCAGCACGTTGGGCGTGATGAACGCCGGGAGGCTCGGCCCGAGCCGGATGTTTTTGATGCCCAGATATAGGAGCGTCAGGAGGATGCACACCGCCTTCTGTTCATACCAGGAGAGGATCATGGACAGGGGCAGGTCGTTGACGCCGCAATTAAAGGCCTTCGACAGCGCCACCGCAATCTGGATCGCCGAGTAGGCGTCGTTGCACTGCCCAATGTCGAGCAGGCGCGGAATGCCGCCGATGGTGCCAAATTCCATTTTGTTGAAACGGTATTTGCCGCAGGCCAGGGTCATGATCACGCAATCGTTGGGAACGGCCTGCGCGAACTCGGTGTAATAATCGCGACCACTCTTCGCGCCGTCACATCCGCCGACCAGGAAGAAGCGTTTGATGGCTCCGGATTTGACCGCATCGACCACCTGTCCCGCCACACCCATGACCGCCTCGTGGCCAAAGCCCACAAGAATGGTCTTGTCCGGCCCGTTATCCTGGAATCCGGGGGCGGCCAGCGCGGCCTCGATCACCGGCGTGAAGTCTTGGTTGGGGACATGGGTCACGCCGGGCCAGGCCACAAGGCCGGAGGTGAAGATGCGATTCTGGTAATTCTCCTGCGGTTCCTGAATGCAATTCGTGGTCATCAGGATCGCGCCGGGGAAGGCCGCGAATTCGTCTTTCTGGTCCTGCCACGCGCCGCCGTAATTTCCGGCCAGGTGTTTGAAGGCTTTGAGTTTCGGATAGCCGTGCGCAGGGAGCATTTCTCCGTGGGTATAGACCATGATGCCTTTGCCCTCGGTTTGTTTAAGCAGTTCCGCCAGATCCTTGAGGTCGTGGCCGGAAACCAGGATGGCCTTGCCTTTGATTGGTTCCACGCGCACAGCGGTGGGTTGGGGATGTCCATAGGCGCTGGTATTGGCGGTGTCGAGCAGGGCCATGACCTGGAAATTCACCTCGCCGCACTTCATGTTCATGGCGAAGAGTTCATCCACAGTGGGATTATCCTTCGTCAGGAAACTGAGCGCTTCGTGGAAATAGGCGAACACCGCATCAGCCTCCTGTCCCAGGACCAGGGCGTGCTCGGCATAAGCCGCCGTGCCTTTGACTCCGTAAACGAGGAGTTCCTGCAAACCCGCAATGTCGGGTCCATATTTGTCGATACGGGAAAGGACGGAGACGAGCTTGCCTTGTTGAATCAGGCCTTCGAAATTGGTTGCCGGAACCCATGTGCAAGGGCCTTTGAGGACTTCCGGTGTTTGTCCGGCCTTGGCGCAGGCGCGTTTATAGAGTTCGAGCGCCCGGTCACGAACCTCTCCGGCACGCGCGGCCCACTGGGCGAGGCGCACGGCATCGAAATTCACATTGGTGACCGTGGTGAAAAGCGATTCCACAACAAAGACGTCGATTTCCCGGTCAGTGACTCCCAACAAACGGGCGCGGTGGGCATATTGGGAGATGCCTTTGACGGCGTTGATGATCAGGTCCTGAAGCACGGCGCTATTCTCATCCTTGCCGCACACGGAGAAGGTGTCGCAGCCCTTGCCTTTGGAGGTCTGTTCGCATTGATAACAAAACATAATCGCTTTTCCTATGGGTTATGGCCGGTCCCGCTCGCGACGCAAAAATTGCGCCGCTTCCTGGTTGGAACCCAACCTGATTTATTCGGCCTACTTTAGTGGATAGGCAATGTAGCGCCTTGACCTGGATCAAGCAAAACGACATTTGCAAAATGTGTGGGATTAACAATGGGGGGAGCCTTGATGCCAACTTCCTGTTTCGACATTGAATTTGGTCTCAGGTGATGGCACAGTCACGTCATGAACGATCGCATTGAGTTCAATCCGCGCGTGTGTGGCGGTCGGCCCGTGATCAAGGGCACGCGGATACCTGTGGAAGTCATCATCGGCCAGCTTGCGGAAGGTGAATCTTGGGATGCCATTATCAAGGGTTACCCGGAATTGACCCGCGCGGACATCCAGGCTGCGCTGCGGTTTGCTGAGTCGAGCGTGATCAACTCGGAGATCACTGAACAGGTTCCCGCCTGAGCTTTCATGCGACTTTTCATTGATCAGATATGAAACTTGCGACAACGTTGAAACGCGACGAAGACGGCGTTTGGATTGCGGAGTGTTCTTCGATTCCCGGCTGTGTGAGCCAGGGTCAAACGCGCGATGAGGCTCTGGTTAACATTCGTGACGCTATCTTGGCTTGTCTGGAAGTCCGCTCTGAACGCGGCCTGCCGCTAACCATTGAAACTCGGTAGGAATCTGGCCCAGTCCGCCCCGCTGCCATTCTCATCCCGCGTGGGCGCCATCGCAATACGGCTTGTTGGAGGATTGGCCGCAGCGACACAGCGTGACTCGATTTCGAATCTCTAGGGTTTTTCCGTCCGCTGACACAACCGGGATTCCTCCCCGCACCCAGATTGGCCCGCTCACCTGCTTCTCTGTATCCTCTATCAGCACGAGCGACGGTTCGAACTTCGGCTCAATGGGCTTGCCTGTCACGCGATCCCACAACACCAGCCGTCCCGCAGGACAGTGGCCTGCCTCGTGCTCGACAATTTTGCGGGTTTCGGGATTATCCGGTTGCTGGACAAGGTTCCATATCCTCCCCTTGGGATCGCAGAATCGCGCGAAGGCGCACAGGCCCTCGGCATCGGTAAGCCGCATCGTCGGGCCTTCGATTGTCTCGGCCTGTTCCAGATAAGGCTGCCGGCTGGCAGTCTCGGTGCCGTCGAATGGAACTGCGACATGCGTGCCGTCGCAGAAGGGCTTGTTACCAGACTGGCCGCAGCGGCAGAGCGCATACTGCGGCTTCAGTGGAAACTTCTTATCTACCCGGTAATCGAGTGAATCACCTTCGGCATTCGTGACAATGGATTCTTCACTGAGCGGCAGACCGCCGCTAACGAGATAGGGGCCGTTCTCTGTGATTTCGATCCTGGCGGCGGGCATGTGTTTCTTTTCCATGGCTGGTTCCTTGTTCGGTAATTCGCAACCACGGAATATCACTCACCTGTGAACACTTTGCCAGTTGTGCAAATAGCCCCGTGGACATTCCTGCATGAACGGGTGAACGATAAAATCAATCACCCGCTCATTGGTTTGATTTTTTGGGACGCGAATGCTCCAGGGATTGCGTTTACCGGATCGCCCCAAATCGGGTGGTGCGCGCCTCCTGTATTTGACGGATCCGCATCAGGTAAAAGAAGGAGCTGCTCCAGCGGTTGGCCATGAGGCGATGGGCATCGTGGCCGATACCGGGAGGGGTAATCGCCGAATGGGCGGCAATGAAAGGATGCTCGCGGCGGGTGGCGTGAAATGCGGCGGCGTTGTCGTTTTTTGGATGCATGCGTCGCTATTTATTATTTACGGTGTCGCGTTCATTGGGCTGCGAAGATTTTTCTCCGCCCTTGTAAAAGATTGCATGGGCGGGTTACAGGCTCGCGTCAGGCAGGCGACAAGCGGGCAAAATGTCACAGCAAAAGGTTGGAAATTCGCTGCGCGTTGCGTTACCATGGAGGCCATCACATGAAACACATGCTTTGCGCGGTCATGCTGGCTGGGCTGCTGTTGTCTGGGCTTAAAGCAACGGCGGAAAATGGAAACTCTTCAACCTCGGCGCTTCCGAAAATCCGGGTGGCGTCCAATGGACGCACTTTCGAAACCGTCCAGGGCACCCCATTTGTGCCCTTCGGCGTGTCCTATTTCCACCCGGGCACCGGTTGGGCGCCGCAGGTGTGGAAGAAATTCGACGCCGAGGTCACGCGCAAGGATTTCGCGCAAATGAAGGGGTTGGGGGTGAACTGCGCGCGCGTCTTTCTCACCTACGGCTCCTTTTATTCCAAGCCCGGCGCGCTCGATCCCGAGGGCCTGGCCAGGTTCGATCAGTTCCTCACCATCGCCGAGGAGGCGGGCATTTACGTGCATCCGACCGGCCCGGATCATTGGGAGGGATTTCCAGAATGGGCAAAGGCGGACCGCTATGCCGACGACACGGCCCTGGATGCCGTGGAGACTTTCTGGAAATTATTCGCCGCGCGTTACAAGGGCAGGAACGTGATTTTCGCCTACGACCTCCTCAACGAACCCGAAATGGGCTGGGACACCCCGGCCTTGAAAACCAAATGGAACCGCTGGCTCCAGGACCGTTACGGGAGCACGGAGAAAATTCAGGCGGCGTGGCATGTCAATGCGGTGGATGGCTTCCCGGGCGCTGTGGCTGCGCCTGAACCGGTCGATGCGCTGGGGAATCTCCGGTTGATCGATTACCAGCGGTTTCGCGATGAAAAGGCCGTGGAATGGACCCGCCGCCAGGTGCAGGCGATTAAGTCGGCCGACCCCCAGGCCATGGTCACCGTGGGCTTGATCCAATGGTCGGTTCCCGCCGCATTACCGGCCATCAAGCATTATGCCGCTTTCCGGCCCGCGTCCCAGGCCCCGTTGCTTGATTTTGTGACGATCCATTTTTACCCGCTGGCCAACGGTGCCTTTGAATACAAGGATGACGCTTCCGAGGAGCAGAATCTGGCCTACTGCGAATGCGTGGTGCGGCAGGCGGCCCTGTGCGGCAAGCCGGTGGTCTTGGGCGAATTTGGCTGGTATGGCGGTGGCAAACCCCGGTTCGACGGCGGCAAACATCCCGCGGCGACCGAAGAGCAGCAGGCGCGCTATTGTCGGCGGCTGGTGGAAACGACTTACGGTCTGGCCACCGGCTGGCTGAATTGGGGATTTTTTGACACTCCCGAGTCCACGGACCCAAGCCAGTTCATTGGGCTGGTGACCAGCGACGGAACGTTGAAAGCCTGGGGCCGGGAATTCCAAAAGCTGGCCGCGCAATACAAAGGGAAGGTGACGCCCATCGCCCATCTGAGCCCGCGTCCCGCCATGCCATGGGAGGAATGCGTCACGAGTATCCAGGCCGTGAACGAATACCGCGCCGAATACCTGCGCGCCTACCAGAAGGACGAAATCAGAAAACGGCCGTAAACCGATCTGCGGCTCGCAAGGTAACCGCATCTGCAGGATCGTGTAATTTAACCGGTGCTGCGCTTCTGCCCGGCGCCTTTTTTCATTGTAGGCCGCGTGCCCCCACGCGGCGTCCAAAACTCCAATGGTTATTTTGCCCCACCAACGGCAATCAAATGCGAAAGCGTTCTGAAGAATATTTTTCCGTCCGCGATGGCGGGGGTGGCAAAGCTTGATTCGCCCAATGCGTTTTGGGCCAGCAACTCAAACGACTCGCCCGCTTTGAGAACGAACACCACGCCGCTCTTGCTGGTCAGGTAGAGCCGACCCTCCGCGCTCACCGGCGATGCGTAGAATTGCTCCGGTAATTTCTGCTGCCAGATCGCTTCGCCTGTTGCGGCCCGGACACACCGCACGAGGCCGTTATCGCCCACCAGATACAGCCTGCCGTCGATCGCCAGCGGCGTGGGCACATAGGAAACGCCGGTTTTCAAATCATAAACCAAGGCGGCCGGTTCATTCCCATGTTTTGGACGAACGGCCACCAGACGCCTCCCCACGCCTCCTTCGCCGCAGGTGCAAACAATCAATCCATCGCATACCACGGGAGAGGAAACGACGCGCGCGGGAAAGAGATTCGTGCATTCCCAGTTTACAAGGCCATTGGCGGGATTCACGCTGGTCAAACCGTGGCTGGATGCCGCGAAAACGAGCTCAGCGGGCGCTCCCTCCGGCTTGAACAAACACGGCGTGGCGTACGAAACCTTGTCCGCAGTTCTTTTGATGTTGTATTTGGTTTCGCCTGAGACGGTGTCCAGTCCGATCAAGGCGCTGGCGCCATCCTGGTCGTTGTTGACCCAGACCACCTGGTTTTGGATGACCAACGAGGCGCCGCTTCCATGTTGGCTTGCAAAAGGGCCCAGGTTTTTCGTCCATTTTTCCTTCCCATCGAGAGTCAGCGCCGTTACTGAAACCGCTTCCGGCGTGGTCCAATAAAAATAAACACCGCTGGCATCCACTGCGGCGGTGGAGGTGGCAAAACTATTGTCCGTATGCTGTTTGAACGGCTTGGAGGAATAAGTCTTTTCCCAAAGCACCTTGCCATCGAGCGCGTTGACACACGTGAGATAACGATCCGCCTTTGCCGCGTCGCCGCTGGTTACAAAAACGCGCTCGTTCCAAACAACCGGCGAGGAATGGCCTTTTCCCGGGAGCGCAATTTTCCAGGCCACATTCGTGTCAGACCATTGAATGGGAAGATGCGTGGCGGCGCTGATGCCAGAACCGTCCGCACCACGAAAACGAGACCATTGGTCCGCCCCATGCGCCGAAAGACATCCAACCGCCATCCATGCACACGCCAATGCAAAAATGAGCTTGAGATCACTCTTCCTTACGCAGTTGTTCATATGCCGCCGATTATAGGACAACCTGTTAACAAAGGCGAGGGAAAGGGGTAACCCATTTAGGCTCGCGTCTCGTCATGCCACGGTGACTTCGGAGCGCCGGTCTCCTGACCGGCTTAAAGCGTTCTTGAACCCAACGTTTTCAAGTCCGCCGCGAATCCCGCCCGCTAGTTCTGCCGTTGCCGCAAAACCGATTTAAAACAGCGCACTGCCATGGCTGTCTTCCGCACTCCTGAATTTTGTCCTGCGCCCCCTGGCAAAATTCTTCAGCAAGCCCAAAAAGGCTTTAAAACGACATGGAAGTATATGGGGCCAATAAACACAGCCAACCCAAAGAACCGAACGAATCTTCTCCCTCTCCTGCGCCAGCGGGAGAGGGTACGGGGTGAGGGTGCCCTGTTCATATTCCCGTTCGCATCCAAAACGAAACCATCCGTCCGTCCCGCGCATCCGCATTGTCCAGCGTGCCCCAGCCGTGATTCTTCTCTCTCCACAGGCCTCAATTGGCACGATCAGGGAGAGATCGCGGTAGATGCAGTCCTCTGCGCGCCGTTGGGAGTAACAAATTGCAGGCCGCATGCCCCCACGCGGCGTTCATGCAAAACATTAATTCTGAACAGATTGCATCAGTCTCCACCTGTTCTGCGTCTATGATTCTCAGGGCGATTCCCGCCACCACAGAAAATAATCATCAAAAACCTAAATAATTATCTTGCAATGCATGTCGTACAGGCGGAAAACAGTAGCCAATTCACTCGATGGAAACTTATTCTCTGTCGTCCGAGGAGTGGTAATCAATTCTTACGAACCGTAAACCAAGGTATTACAGAAATTCGGCTTTAGCTGCTGTCTAATTCCAAACTGGTAGTTTTACTCACTAAAAAAGTTCTCGGCTGTGTCCATATCGCGTTAGGCCGGAATCGTTCCAATGGAAGCATGTAAGTATTTGTTCTGGACTAAGGAGCGCCGCTTTCATGTTGTCGTGGAGAAAACAAGGGCGCAGAGGAAAATATAAAATGATCTATAACGGAGGCATATTTCGCAGATCCTTAACTATCGTCGAAAAATGCGTGAAGGGATACTTAAAGTGGCTCAGTGAGTCACGCCTGAACCGGAAAATCCCTTTGCTTATTATAGTGTTACTTATGATCACCTGCGCTTGGTCAGTTTGGGTCCACTCCGCAAAGCATAGGGTAGCCCTCTCCTTCTTGGAGGCGTCGCCATCTGCGGAAGCTAGCCCTAAACGCATTAGACCGGCCGCGCCGCGTTTTGCAAGGATCCCGGCTGTTCCACGGACAACCACGCAGGAAGCGAGCGTGCATAAAGTCGTAAAATATGGTCAGGGGGAGGGCGAAGTCGGTTTAAGGCGAGAAAATGGTGAAACTCCAACTGGGCCAGAGTCGTACTCTGTCGATGCAAACGGAAATGTTCTTGTGGCAGACTTGGTGAATCATCGAATCGTTATCTATTCCAAGGATGGAACTTATCTGCGGAACATCAACCTGGCAGGAATCGAAATTAACGATATTGCAGTGGATCAAAAAAGCCGCGTTTACGTGTTTGATCAGATCAAACTTACTCTATATCAATATGATGCACAAGGCGCGCTTCAAAGCTCATTGAAACTTAATCCAGCAGATATTACCACAAGAGGTTACTTTCATGTAGCCAACGGTGCTATATATTTCGCAGATGCAGCGAACAGTGATGTCCTGATCGCTAATCTTGAGAGTGGATCGCTCACAGCTGCCGACACCTCGATTAAACGGACTAGTAATGGCGTTCATGGCACAAGGGGTTCCATTTATTCGATCAATCTCGTAAAAGATCAGGGATTTGCTGTTCAGGAGCTAGACCAGGCGCGTCAACAGACCATTTTGAAAATGAATATTCCCTTGGAAGGTGTTGTCGCTGCCACATTTATAGGCGAGGATCAGGACCAGCGTTTCTATATCCAAACCGAAAGGCTCGTGGAGAAATCTGTTGTTCTTGAGGTGCTTACCTTCAATGTTGCCGGTGAGAAAGAAGGAACCACGACGATTCCTGAAAATGACTATGCAATTTGGACAACAAAACTGGTCACTGTGATGCCATGCGGGACCATAGTTCAGTTCCTGCCTCAACAGGATCAAGCGAAACTTAACGTTTTCGGACAATGACGACTGCAGCCAATAATGATTATGAAAGTAAAATCACTACTTTTGGTCACTCTGCTCCTTTGTTTGCCAAGCACCGGAAGGGCGTGGAACGGCGATACATGGGGCAGCATCACTCGGTCTTCAATCAAGTCTATCGCCGACCAAATGATCGATTCCACATGGGCTCCCAATAACACGTTTTACAATTACGAGTATACCGAGGGCGGTGTCGCTGTGCGATACACTTACACAAAGGGAGTCACCTACACCGGAATCCCTTACGGCCAAACTAATCCTCAGGATAATTGGCAGGAATTTGCTGGCTATATG
This sequence comes from Verrucomicrobiia bacterium, assembly GCA_963664225.1. Classification (GTDB taxonomy): domain Bacteria; phylum Verrucomicrobiota; class Verrucomicrobiia; order Limisphaerales; family UBA1319. The sequence continues at coordinate 1,868,764 of OY760937.1, read as the reverse complement.
CCAATCACAGGTAGTGGAAACAAAGGCTACGGAAATGATTGCTCAGGGTTCGTTAGTATCTGTTGGAAACTCCCTCAGCGCAATACAACTGCTACATTTGAAAGCGGAATTAATGGTCCTTACTGGTCTAGCCTGGGAAATATCGGTAGTGCGGCTTCTGTCTCACTCTTGCAGGGCGACGCAATAAACTCCTCCTCTCTCGGCCATATAATAATGTTCTTGAACTATGAAAGTTCCGGCATAAGGTCAATGGAGCAAACTCCTCATCATGCCCAGCGCAAATTATGGTCTTATAGCAGTCTGAGTGCATACCGGCCGATCCGAAGAACTCAAATTGTTGGTGATGGTCAGCCTGATTTAACGATAGTTGAACCGCTAACTGTTTCTCCAGTGAGTGTTACTCCTGGAGGTTCGATTCAGGTGGGATGGACAGAGAAAAACAAAGGCACGGCAGACGCTACATTAGCTCACTCCACAAAAATATATTTGTCTAGCACTCCCTATGGAACAACCTATATGATCGCATACTATGGGCCAATGACTACCCTGGCTGCTAATGCGAGCAAAACATACTCAGAAATTATTGACATCCCAACCACAGTCCCGACTGGAAACTATTACGTTACAGCATTCATTGACTGTAATCAGGAGGTTGCAGAAGCGATTGAAAATAATAATATTGGGGGGTCAAGCCCAAATACGGTCTCCATTGGTTATTCTCTACCGCTTATAAACTCGGTAAGAATCTCTCCGCCATCGGGTTCTGGTAAGGTGGTTGGTTCTACTTTAGGGGTTGAAGTATGGGTGAATCTGACGCCGATAACTACGGGTTTTCTCCAGGCAACAATCACCGGTGGCGGATTGAGTCAGCCCATTACCGCAGGAGTTTCTGTCCCCTACACCGCAATAGGAGATAGAGTCGTTGATTTAAGCATAACAAGTTCACTCGTTCAAACAGCTAATTACACAATAAAAGTCCAATATCGACCCGGTGCTAGTGGACTTTTTCAAGGCGATCAAAATGGAGACGCAACAAGTACCGTTTATTACTCAGTAAGATGGACACCTGATCATTACACGCTGGACATATCAGCCGGAAGTGGCGGCAGCGTTGATCCAAGTGGCGTTATTAGTAAAGGACCTGGCGAGGACCAAACATTCGTAGCCAGACCAATTCTCAACTCTAACTACGTGGTGGACCAATGGCTATTGGACGGCATTCCGGTGGCCAATCTAAACGGCAGCACAACCTATACTCTTAGCGATATTATCGCAAACCACACAGTCCAAGTAACTTTTAAAGCCGTGGTGGTAACCTATGCGGTGACTCCCAGTGCTGGTCCAAACGGTAACGTTAGCCCGAACACGGCCCAAATTGTCAACAGTGGTGCTGGTGTGAGTTTTAATGGCAGTCCGAATGCCAACTATATCGTGAGTCAATGGCTTGTGGATGGCGTCGTGGTCCAGAATGGCGGCATCGGATACACTCTTTCCAACATTCAGGACAACCATAGCGTTCAAGTGACGTTCAAGGCTGTTAGTCATCTAGGTGTATCGCCTTCAGACGGACTGGCCTCGAGCGGAAATCAAGGTGGACCATTCTCTCAGTCAAGCAAAACATATTCAGTCAGCAATGTCGGTGGAGGGACCTTGGACTGGACGGCCATCTCGGATAAGAACTGGATAACGGCCACTCCAACCACCGGTCAAAACTCCGGCAATGTCGTCGTCTCGATTAACGACAATGCCAAGTCGCTGATCGGTTCGTCTGGCGGCACAATCTACACGGCTGCGGTTACGTTCAGTGGTGGTGGAGATACCACGATACGCAATGTGCAACTAACAGTCTTCACCAAGCCTTCTTCACCGATCTTTGACCTTAATGGTGACGGGTATGCCGATATTCTGCTTCAGCACCGGGAGTGTGAGTTGGGCATTTGGATGATGACCAATACCAACGGGGCATATGCAGCCTTACAGCCCCAGTTTGTGCAAGCGGACTGGAGCATGGTGGGGGCGGGAGACCTTTATGGCGATGGGAAAAGGGAAATCGTTTTCCAACACCGTGACGGTTCTGTGGCCGCTTGGATAATGTCGGGTACGGTAGGTTCCTACGTCCCACTCAACACGGATGTTCCCCAAGATGCGAACTGGCGTTTGCGGGGCGTCGGTGATATCAATAAAGATGGCAAGGCGGACCTCATATGGCAGAACACGGACGGTCGCGTGGGAGTTTGTTTTGTGAACCAAAACGTATGGAAGTTCGGTTCCCTGAAACCGGACCGTGTTTTTGATACGAATTGGAAGATTGTCGGTGCCGGGGATATTGATGGAGATGGTAAAGCTGAAATTCTCTGGCAACACAGCCAGGGGGCTTTGGGATTCTGGACGATGAACGGGGTGGAAGGTTGCTTTGTTCCCCTCACTCTGGAAAAATTCAACACTTCCTGGCGGATTGTGGGCGGAGGCGACATCAATGGCGATGGCAAGGCAGAAATTGTTGCTCAGCACAGCGATGGATCGCTGGCGTCCTGGGTTGTCACAAACGGTCAGGGGATTTACAAGGCCCTTAATCCCACGCGAATACTTGATCCAAACTGGCAAATGGTTGCGGTGGGAGATGTAACAGGCGACCAGAAAGCGGAGATTCTATGGCAGCACAACCGAACCGAGTTGCAGGCATGGTTCATGAACGGCTCCGTGCAAAAGGCCAGAGTGTCCATGAATCCAGCCGCGATCAATGGGACAACATGGCAGATGGTGGGTGCAGGCGACATTGATGCCAATGGGAAATACGAAATAATCTGGCAGCACGATGATGGCTATCTGGGTGTGTGGTCCATGATCGGAACAAACGGCACATTCAAGGAATTGAATCCTTCCCGGGTGAACGACAAACAATGGCGCATTGTGGCGACGTCCAACATGGCGCGGGATGGCAAAGCCGAAATTGTTTGGCAGCATGAAGATGGAGATATTCTGGCTTGGTTTATGAATGGCCTGAACGGCTTCTACCAGTACCTCACACCATTTAATGCGGGCGATCCGCTCTGGCGCATTGTTGGGTCGGGAGACTTTGAAGGAAAAGGCAACTCGCAAATACTCTGGCGTCATCAAAACGGCACGTTAATTGCATGGGATATGAACGGCGTTATCAGGGTTCAGTGGCGCTATTTGAGTCCGTCAAATCCCGGGTCGCAATGGCGGGTGGCGGCCACAGCCGACTATAATAACGACGGCATCACAGATATTATCTGGCAGAATGAACAAACTGGCGAGGTGGGTATTTGGACCATGAAGAATCTCCAAGGCACTTGGCAAGCGTTATCCCCCACTCGCTATTTGGCGCCCGGCTGGGAAATTGTCGGCCCGAAATAAGAATTGGTCTGGCCCATGTCCTTGCGCCAGTCCTGCGTCTCCGTATGCCAGGCCATGAAAGTGGCCTTTGGCATATGGGGACGGTCCTGAGGGTGTGTTTTTGAGCGATGCACCAGTAGGAGCGTTTCCGGTCATTCTGGGTTGCACGGACGGTCCCATTCCGCCGCAGGGCGATCCGAGGGCGATGTCCGCCATATTTCCCCCCCTCCGCATCCCCATTGACGGCGCGGCAGGCTCGGGATTAAAGTTAAAGTATGCGGAGTATATTGGTGACGGGTGGCGCGGGTTTCATTGGGTCCAATCTCACACTGGCGTTGCAGGAGCAGTTTCCTGACGCTTCCATTGTGGTGGTGGACGACTTTCGATCCGGCCTGTTTAAAAATTTGCAGGGTTTTCACGGCGACTTTGTGGCCGCGGATGTTTCGCGTCTGGACTGGAACGCCCAGTTCAAGGATGTGAGTTTTGACGTGATCTATCACGAGGCCTCCATCACCGACACAACCGTGCATGATCAGCTTTTGCAGGCGCACGACAATATCGAGGGATTTCGTCGCCTGCTTGATTTCGCCGCGCCAAACCAGACGCCCGTGATCTACGCGTCTTCGGCCGCCACCTATGGCATGGGCGGCGAGGGCCAAATGCTGGAGTCGCAAACACCCGCGCCCGCAAACATTTACGCTTTTTCCAAAGTCCAGCTCGACAATTTGGCGCGCACCTATGCGCGGCGAACCCCGTCCTGGCGCATTGTGGGCCTGCGGTATTTCAACGTCTATGGCCCCCGGGAAATCCATAAAAAAGCGGCCGCGAGCATGGTTTACCAGCTCTACACGCAGATGAAGTCTGGAAAACGCCCCCGTGTGTTCGCCTCCGGCGAGCAAAAGCGCGATTTCGTGTATGTCAAAGACGTGGTGGCGATGAATTTGCAGGCATTGAACGCGCGCCACAGCGGGATTTACAACTGCGGTTCAGGCTGCCCGGTGTCGTTCAACGAGACAATCGAGGTGATTAATCAGTGTCTTGGAACGCGTTTGGCGCCCGACTACATCGAGAATCCCTACTCCAGCTTCTATCAACGACACACCGAGGCGGACATGACTCTCGCCCGGCAGGATCTTAATTTCCAACCGCAATTTCCGCCCGCCCGGGGAATTGAGGATTATATTCGCATCATTGAAGGGCGCTGAATCTTTTCGAAAACAATTCACTTAATAAATCGTTATGTCAGAGACAACTAATACTCCTGGCAGGGCGCCGTCTTCCCTGCTGCGCAAACTGGTCTGGGTTCTGGGCATCCTCGTGGTGCTCCTGGTCGTGGCTTTCTTCGTCGTCACCAGCTCAGGCTTCATCAAGGCGGTGGTTCTGCCCAAGGTCGGCGCGGCGATGAACGCCACCATCGAGGCCGACACCATCTCCCTGAGCCCGTTCTCGCAGGTCGTGGTTCGCGGTGTGAAAGTCAAAACCACCGGCACGGAACCCCTGCTGGAGGCCGAGGAATTGCGCGTGCGCTACAGCCTGATGTCGATTCTCAAGGGCAACTATGTGGTCGATGAACTGCGCCTCACCACCCCCAAAGTCGTGTTGGTGCAAAACGCCGACGGCACCAGCAATCTCGATCCGCTGCTCAAGAAGAGCGCCACGCCTGCCGCGCCCGCCAAACCTGCGGCGCCCATGCAGGTGTCATTAAAGAATGTGGCGTTGACGCAGGGATCTGTGCGCCAGGTCAGTGTGGCCAAAAACGGCGACAAACAAACGATCGATGTTTCCGATTTGAATGTCGGCATCGATCAGGCCGCAAACAACCAGTCGGGGAAATTCACCGTGGCGGCGGGGCTGAAAGTGGAAGTGCAACACGCCCCCGTCGCAGGCAAGCCCGCAGTCGAGAACGATGGATTGCAGGCGAAAATCAACGGCTCGTATAACTTCAAACTGGCGGCGGATTTGCTGCCGGAGACCATCAGCGGCCTTACCCAATTACAGGTGGAACAGGGCCATGGAGCGTTCAAGGAGGCCGCGAATCTGGGCGCTGTTTTGGATTGCCAGGTCACGCCCGCCGAAATTCAACAACTGGCGCTGCAATTCAAGCGAGGGGATGTCAAACTGGGTCAGTTAAAAATCAGCGGTCCGATGGATCTGGCCAAAAAGGAAGGCCGGTTGAAAGTGGACCTGTTGGCCCTGGATCGTCAGGTGCTCAATCTGGCCGGAGCCGCTCACGGATGGGATTTCGGAACCACCGTGGTCAACGCCACCAACACCGTGGATGTCACCTCGCAGGGCAACGTGTTTGCCATTAGCGGTCGCCTGACGGGCGCCAATGCCGGCATCATCCAGAACAAGCAGGCGACTCCTCTCCTGGATTTCGATTTGAATTACCGGTTGGACGCCAATCTCTCCAAGCAGCAGGCCATCGTTCAACAATTGAACGCTTCAGCCCGGCGTTCGCAAACGCAGGCTGCCGCCGGAGACATGCTGCGACTTGCATTGGATCGTCCGCTCTCGCTCTCCTGGGGCAATGAAAGCGCGAACGTCAAGGAATCGGTGGTCAGCCTTGTGGTGACCAATCTCGATTTGAACGACTGGGGTTTCCTGGCGGGAGACATGGCGCCCAAAGGCATCGTTTCAGCCAACGGCCAGATTCTTTCCCAGCAGGACGGACGCCAGATGACGATGGATATGACGGCCCAAGTGCGGCAATTCTCCGCGCGGATGGGAACCAACGCCCTGTCGATGGGGCTTATCAAGGCGCAGGTGAATGGAAAACTGAGCGACATGGACAAGGCCGAGATACAGAAATTCAAGGTTGAGGTTTCAGAGGCGGACCAACCGATGGCCATGGTCGATGCCGCCATCAATTACCAGATCAAAACAGGCGAATACAGCGTGCGCGCCACGTTTGAAAGCAAACTGGCCGAGTTGTTAAAGAAATATCCCGTTGCGGGTCTGAAGCTGAGCGAGGGCACCGCCAAAGGCAATGGCCTCTTCACCAGCAAATCCGGTGGTCAGACCTATTCCGGATCGTTCTCCCTGTCCGAATTAACAGGACGCTACGAGCCTTACGCGCTGGATAAATATCAGGTCGCTGTGGATTTCGATGCGGACCTCAAGGGAAATCAGGCCCGAGTCAACCGGTTGACTCTTGCCACACGCCAGGGCGATCAGTCCGGTGGCGGCATGAGCCTCTCCGGAAGTTTCGATCTCAATACCGCCACCAATGCGCCGACGAATACTTCATCGTTAAAGTCAGCTCAAATCACCATTTCCAATCTGGACATGAACGAGAACGCGCTGCGCCCCTTCCTGGCGGCCTCCCTGGCCCCGCGCACTCTGACCTCCATTGCGATCAGCTCGCCAAAAATTATTTTGACCTATGATCCCAAGGCCCAATCCGCAGTTCAGGGCGATGTCAAAATTTCCAATCTGGTGTTGGGCGGCGGCACAGGTGCCGAGAAAACCAAACCGCTCGCCGTCTCGGCCCAATTGGATGCGTCCATGGCCACCAACATCGTCGAATTAAAAAAACTGCTCGTAAGTTTGGAACCAACCAGTCGCGCCAGCAATAGCGTGCAAATGCAGGGCCGCATGGACATGTCCAGGACCAACGCTTATTCCGGCCAGTTTACCCTCGCCTCCGAGGCGCTCGATTTGACGCCCTGGTACGATCAATTCAGCGCCGCTTCAACGAACGCGCCCGCGCCTGCCCAGGCACCTGCGGCGGCCGGACCTGAAAAAGAACCCGCAGCTATGAATCTGCCCGTGGCTGACATGAGTTTGGACGCGAAAATTGGAAAGTTGTACGTGCGCGAAACGGTCATCAGCAATCTGGTGACCACGGTGAAAATCCACGGAAATCAGGTCGATATCAAGCCGTTCCAGTTGGCGTTTAATGGCGCGCCGGTGGATGCATCCGTGGCGTTGAACCTTGGCGTGCCGGGCTATGTTTACGATATGTCCCTCAATGCTGACAATATGCCGGTCGAACCCCTGGCCAACTCCTTTATGAAAGGGCAGCCAGGTCAATATAAGGGCGATGTCACGGCCAAATTCCAGATCAAAGGTGCGGGGGTTACCGGACCTAATTTGCAAAAGAACCTCTCGGGCGCCACTTCCCTGTTGGTGACCAACGCGAACATCACCCTCAAAAGCACCGGCATGATGAACACGGTGCTCAAGAGCGTCCTGATCGTGCTGCGAATGCCGGATCTTCTTGATTCACCCGTGACAGGTATTGAGTCCCAAACTCAGATCGGGGCGGGCAAGGTGGACGTCCGGAAATTCGCGCTTACAAGCACGGCGTTGCAGGTCCAAAGCGTCGGCACGGTGACCTTGGCCTCTGTGCTGACCAACTCCACACTGGACCTGCCAGTGACCCTCCTCTTGAGCAGCAATATCGCCCGCAAATCCAATCTTTATCCGGCTGACGCGCCCACCAATGCCACATTCGTGGCATTGCCGCCTTTCGTGAAAATTGGTGGCACCGTCGGCAAATACGACGCGCAAATCGATAAGCTGGCGGTTGCGGGAATTCTGGCCAAAAACATTTCCGGACTGCCGTCTTCGGTGGCGGGAACGGTGGGCAGTACCCTCGGTACGGTAACAAACCTGGTTGGCGGCCTGAAATCGACCAATGCGGTGCAGAACATCCTTGGTGGATTGCTCGGGCGTGGAACCAATGCTCCCGGGAGCACCAACGCCCCGGCGGCGGATACCAATAACCCCGTCAACGCCATCAAATCCTTGAAGAACCTCTTCAAATAGATCCGGTTCGTCCAAATCGATTCATGCAGGCGGAGCGTTCGCGATGGCGGGCGCTCCGCTTTCGTTTGGTGACGAGTGAAGCGGACGATTAGGGATTGACAAAAGTATTGTCTTTTCTGTCATGTGCTGTTCCAATGCCTGCCATGGCTCGGAATTCAAGAATCCTCCGTCGCCTCCACTCTCTTGGGGGGCATCACACCATGAACACACCCTATTCCAAAACTCTAACAGGCACGATTCGCGCGTTTCTTTGTCTGGGGATGGCTGCGGGGGTTTCCACCCTGAGCGCGCTGCCCCTAACCCCTTCAGCCGTGGCGCCAGCAGCATCAACCGCAATTGCATCGGATCCCGCGCTGTCGGCCGCGCTGTTGCGCGCCCCATTGAGTTTTGAGGCCAACCGCGGACAAGCGCCCGCTGGATATGCGTTTCTACACCGGGGGCCAGCCGGAAGCCTGCTGCTGGGGCCTTCGGAATCGCGGATGCAATTTCGCGGCGGCGCGCTGGACGTGAAATTGGCGGGCGCGAATCCGGCGGCGGCCATCGAAGGTCTGGAGCCTGCGTCGGGTCGTGTGAATTATTTCATTGGGAACCAGCCGGAAGCGTGGCGCGCGGGAATCGGAACCTTCGCCCGTGTGCGGTGCGACCAGGTGTATCCGGGGATTGACCTTGTGTATTACGGCCGGCAGGAGGCCCTGGAATATGATTTCGAAGTGGCGCCCGGTGCGAATCCGGCGGCGATTCAACTGGTGTTTGAAGGCGCGAAAAACGTTAAGATCGATGCCCGGGGGGACATGGTGATTCAAACGGCTGCAGGTGTGGTGACACATCGTCGGCCTGTGGCCCGCCAGGTGGTTGAAGGCCGGACTCTGGAGGTTGCCGCTCGGTTCCGATTGTCCGAGACCCATCCGGGTGTCTGGCGGGCGGGCTTGGATCTGGGGCGATACGATGCCACTCAAAAACTTGTAATTGATCCGGTGCTCGTCTTTTCGACTTTCCTTGGCGGCACGGGCGATGATCAGGCGTTTGGTGTTGCCGTGGACGCCCAGGGTTGTGTCTATGTTTCCGGACAGACGACTTCCACGGATTTTCCAGCCGTCGGGACACAGCGTAAGTCAAACTCAGGTGGTTGCGATGTTTTCGTGAGCAAATTCAGCGCCAACGGTGGCAACCTCATCTATTCAACTTACCTCGGGGGTAATAACAATGACCGGGGATTTCACTTGGCCGTGGATACCAATGGCTGCGCGGTGGTGGTGGGCCAGACTTTCTCCATCAATTATCCCATTTCAAGTCCTTTTCAGGCCAATTACGGCGGGGGAGAGCGCGATGGCTTTATCACAAAGCTCAGCCCGGACGGCGCGTCACTGGTGTTTTCCAGCTATGCGGGTGGCAGCGGAAGTGACGACCTGACCTGTGTGGCGGTGGACCCGGCAGGCAATGTTTATGCGGGCGGGGATACTTCTTCGACCAATTTTCCGGTGGTCAAGCCGTTCCAGGCTGCGAACCGTGGGAATTTTGATTCGGTGGCCTTGAAACTGACGCCTGCGGGCGTGCCTGTTTATTCCACCTACCTGGGCGGCAGCGGTCCTTACGACAGCACCATCGGCATTGCCGTCAATGCGGCAGGAGAACTCTTTTTCACCGGTTACACTTCCTCGCCGGATTTTCCCCTCGTCGCCCCGATTCAAAGTCGTTTTGCGGGCGGTTACGATGCGTTCCTGTGCAAGTTCAATGCCGGGGGGTCAAGTCTGGTCTATTCGACGTTCCTGGGCGGCAGCGGGGATGATGTGGGCCGCAGCCTGGCCATCGATGCGGAAGGAAACGCCTATGTCGCCGGGGACACCTTTTCGACAAACTTTCCGACCGTCAAGCCGATGCAAGCCGCCAATGCCGGACGGCGGGATGTGTTCCTGGCCAAGGTCAACCCGGCTGGAAGCGCGTTAATTTTCTCCACCTACTTTGGCGGCTCGGGTGAGGAATTGGGCGCCCTGGCCATCGACGCTGCAAAAAACATCCACCTGGTGGGTCTGACGACTTCGACCAATCTGCCTCAACTGCATTCCATGCAACCGGGCTTCGGTGGTGGCACATGGGATGCCTTTGTGGCGAAAATCAATTCCGATGGCGCCAGTCTGGCCTGGAGCAGCTACCTGGGTGGCGGGGCCAATGATCAGGGGGCGGCAATTGCCGCGGATCGCGATGGCAGTGTGGTTATCGTCGGCGCGACGGCATCGGGCAATTACCCGGTGGCGAATCCCTTCCAATCCCGTGGCAAAGGCGGCGGCTATGACGCGTTCGTGGCGCGGATTTCTGAGAACCTGCCGCCAGCCAGCACTCCGGTGGTTGCGACCAAGCCGGTCGAAACCGAGACCAAACCGGCCTCGACACCGCCGTCCGCCATCAAACCCGCCGAGGTCAAGCCAATGGTCGATAAGCCAATGGTCGATAAGCCGGTTGCGACCCTTGCCACTGCGAGCAAACCCCGGGAGGTTGAAACCGCAAAACCGGTCGCCAAACCTTCCGAACCTGAGACGATTCCGATTCCACCTCCGGCGGGAATGGCCAGTGCCACAATACCCGCGGTGGCCTCTGTTGCCTCGGCGGTTGTGGAACCGAAAGTGGAAAAACCAGTCGTCGAACCGGAAGCGCCGGTGGCCATGGCGGCGGCGAACATTCCGTTCGAGGTGGCACTCCTCAAGAACAGTCTCTTTGGGACCAATCTCGTTAAGAACGGGGATGCCGAATCCGGCGTTGCTTCGGTCAGCAGTTACCGAACCGTGGAGATTCCCGGTTGGACTGTGACGAATCAGTTGACGGTGCTCAAGTATGGCACACCGGGCGGTTTCCCCACGACCAATACGCCCGGGCCTTTAAATCGCGGCAATCAGTTCTTTGTGGGCGGCCCGGATAGTCCCGTTTCAGCGGCAACGCAGACGCTCTCAGTTTCGGACGTGGGATCGGTCATCGACAACAAATTCGTTCGTTACAAACTCACCGCATTTCTGGGCGGTGTGGGTGGCCAAAAAGACAATGCCGAGGTGCATGCGCGGTTTCTGGCCGCAGACGGCAAGTCTCTGGGCGAGGCGGTGATCGGGCCAGTGCTGTTGGCGGAGCGGGATTATAAAACGATGTTCCTCCTCAAATCCGCCAGTGGGATTTTGCCTGCGGGCACACGCAACGTGGAAGTCCGCCTGCAATTCAACCTCGTCGACGGCAAATACGATGACGCCTGTGCAGATAACATCGCCCTGGTCTTATCTCCCACAGTCGTGGCGAAATAGAACCAACCAAACCACTGTGGCCTTGGAAAAGCTCCAAGGCCAGTATGACTCTACTCCGTCTTGGGCGCTTTCGTGGTGTATGCCAGGACAGCAGCCACCAGGAGCATCGCGGCGCAAATGGTGAACGAGTGGGAGTAGGAACCGAACTTCTCGCGCAGTATGCCCGCCAGAATCGGGCCGGTGACGCCCGCGACACCAAAGTATCCGTCAGGCGAAGTGGCTATAGGCAATGGCCGGGCTGAAGTGGTTAAATGGGGGGCGTGAAGCACCGAACTGCATCCTCAAATCGATTTCCGCAAACCACATGTGAACAACGTGCCCAATGGATCCTTCGCTATCACCAGAGTGGATTGACGCGGCGCGCCTTTGCTTCTGAGTATGGCATCGGATTGTCCACATTGGGGAGGTGGCTCAGAGACCCGGTGCCCACCGCCGTGGAACCACCCGCACTGCCACGCCTGCAGGAAGTCCCTCTGGCTTCCCTGCTGGGAAATTCGCCTTGGGCTGCGGAAATCACCTTTGCCGACGGGACCGCGGTGCGCCTGACTGGGGACCTGGCCGACCGACTTTTGCAACCCTGGCTTGGGGCGCGTTCATGATCACGCCCACTGCCGCCACACGTATCTTCGTTGCCCTGGCTCCGATGGACTTGCGCCAGTCCTTTAACGGGCTGTGTGCCTGGGTCCAGGAGTCCTTGCGTCAGGATCCTCTCTCGGGCCATCTTTTTTTGTTCACCAACAAACACCGGAACCGTCTCAAGGCCCTTTACTGGGACGGCAGCGGACTTTGGGTCAGCACAAAACGTTTGGAGCGGGGTCGATTTACCTGGCCACAAGGGGAGGGATTGCAGGCAAACTTGCGCGCCGAGGAACTCAGCGCGTTAGTCAACGGATTGGAGATCCGCGCACGCAAAGACTGGCGGCGAAACTGAAAGATTCTTAAAATAAATTGCGTATAACTATTGACATAATAATTTATATTGTTATGAGTAATAACAATGAATCCAGCACCGTCACTGACTCCCGAACTTCTGGCTCAGATGCCCGAGTCCTTCCGCGGTGTCGTCCTCCAGGCCGTTGGTCAGCTCGAAAGTCAGGTGCAGTCTCTGTCCAGCGAGAACAAGCTCCTGCGCCAGAAAATCGATGCCCTGATCCGCCAGTATTTTGGTTCACCCAAAAACGAGACCCTCGATCCCAACCAACTGCTTCTGCTCTTGAGCGGACTGGCAGGAACCTCCGCCCCGGTTGCGGCCACCCCGGTCCAATCCGCCCCGGCTTCCAAAGCCACGACAAATCGCAAACCGGCCCGTTCGGGGATTCCGGAGAATCTGCCCATTGAAAAGGTGGTGCTGCTGCCCGACGAGGTGAAAGCCAACCCGGACCAGTTCCGCCAGATTGACCAGCTGATCACACGGGAATTGGACTATGAGCCGGGCCGGTTTTTCTGGAGGGAAATTACGCGGCCAAAGTTTGTGCGTCGGACTGCGGCGGCCCCGGCCCCCGAAATTTCGCTCACGACACCGGAAGGCAAGCTGCCGCCGCTGGCGTTGGCCCTGGCAATGACCTCGTTGCCCGAGGTCAGGGAGGTTCTGATCGCGGAGCTGCCCAACCGGCTGATCGAAAAAGGACTGCCGGGAGTGGGCTTGCTGGTCCACTTGATTTTGAGCCGCTTTGAAGATCATCTGCCCTTTTACCGGCTGGAAAAGATCTTCCGGGAACGACACAGGGTGCCCATCGCCCGGCAGACAATGGTCGATTGGACCGAACGCCTGGCCGATTGGTTCCTGCCGGTCTATCGCGAGATGGCCGCTGGACTGCGCGCCGCCAAATATCTTCAAGCCGACGAGACCCCCATTCAATATCTGGACCGGGAAGTGCCCGGGCGCAGTTGCACGGGATACTTCTGGGTGTATGGCCAGCCAGGCGGAGATGTGATTTTCGAGTGGAAGACCAGCCGGGGCCGGGAAGGACCCAAGGCGTTTCTGGAGACTTTCAAGGGCAAGCTCCAATGCGATGGCTATGGCGTCTATCAATCTTTGGCTAGGGAACGGGAGGATTGGACCCTGATCGGTTGCTGGGCCCATTGCCGGCGATATTTCCATAAGGCCAAGGATCATGACCGGCACGCGGCCTGGTTTTTGAAGCAAATCAGCCTGCTCTATGAGATTGAACGACGTCTGAGCCAGCAGAAGGCCGGGCCCAACCTGCGGGAAGCCGTGCGGGCTGCGGAGGCCAAGCCCGTGCTCGCGCGCATTGGAAGGGCGCTGGAGAAAATCGAGCCCAAGATTTTGCCCCAAAGCCTTCTGGGCAAGGCCATCCATTATGCCAGGGGTTTGTGGACAGAGTTGAATCAATATGCCCAGTTCGGGGAGGTGGCGATTGATAATAATCCGATCGAGAACATAATTCGGCCCACGGCCATTGGGAAAAAGAACTTCCTGTTCATTGGCCATCCCGAGGCGGGCTGGCGAAGCGCCGTGATCTACTCGATCCTGGGCAGTTGTCATCGCCATAAAATCAATCCGGCCCTCTATTTGCGTGATGTGCTCAGCCGCCTCCCCAACATGCAGCAAAGTGAGGTGCCAACCATTACCCCAAAAGCCTGGGCCAAGGCACATCCCGAAGCGCTCGCACAGTTGCCCAAGTAACCGATGCCTTGTTGCGGGTGACTTCTGAAAGTTGCCATATTCGCCTTTCACGCCGCCAATCTAATCAGGCCAGCCCCACATTGCCTATTGCCACTTCGCCTGACGGATACACACCAAAGGCGGTAAAGAGCAGGCCGTAGTTGACCCCCAGGTTGCGGACACCGTAAAACTCGGCGCTGGCGCTGGGCATCAAGGTAAAGATGGCCCCATAACACAAACCGGTGAAGGAGGCGCCGAACACGACCATCCCCGGCGTCGTGTAGTGGACGAAGGCGAACATGTTGATCGCCTGCAGAACAAAGGCCAGAATCATGGTCTGCGTGCGGCCAATCCGGTCCGAGACGTAACCGCCGACCAGTCGTCCGAGGGTGTTAAAGACCGCCAGCATGGCAATGGGCAGAAATCCCCACTTGTCCACTCCCGCCTGCTCTTTGGCGATGATGGCCACATGGGCGATGATCATCAATCCCGCCGAAGCCGACAGCACGAACATGATCCAAAGCTGGAAAAATTGTCGGCTCCGGAGCATTTCAGGCCAGTCGAGACTCGGCCTGACAGCCGTAACCGGTTTGGCGGACTTGGCGGCCGTCTGTGCGGCCGCGGGCACATAACCTGCGGGTGGATTGGTCAGGGCCATGGAAAACAGGCAGATCAGAACAGTGGCGCTGCCACCGAGAATCATGAACGTCTGAGGTATGTTTGTGGCTCCCAATAGATAAGCGGTCAAGGGGGAGACATACACCGCGGCAATGCCCACTCCGCTAACGACAATTCCAGTGATCAGGCCCTTCTTCGAAGGCGCAAACCACTTGATGGCGGGAGGTGTTGTGGCGGAATAGCACAGGCCCAAGCCAATGCCACCCAGAACGCCGAAGGTCATGGCCATCATCATGGGCGTGCTGGAAAAGGACGAAGTGAAGAGTCCCAGCCCAAACATGATCCCCCCGGCCATGGCCACATAGCGGGGCCCCATCTTATCCTGGCAGCGGCCCGCGAAGATCATCGTCAGCGCGAAAGCAGCCGTCGAAACGGTAAAAGGAAGGGCGGCGTCCGTCTTGGTCCACTTCCAATTAATGACCAGCGCTTTGGCGATCACACCCCAGGCGTAAAGGGCTCCAAGGATGAGATTGATGCCGAGGGCGGCTGAAGTCACGGTCCAGCCACGGAGTGAAGAGGGCGGTTGTTGCGTCATGTCCACGTCTTTTATTTGGGCGTTAATGATTGGGTTGTGCTGTATTACCGCCAACCATACTCAACGCTCTGTCATAATAACAACTGAAATGGTGAATTACCTCAGACGAATCCCGCTTTATGATCATTGCGGGTGTTTCCAAGTTGAAACAGGCTCTAATCCCAAGGAGTGGCGATATTGGAATTAAAAAAAACGGCCCCATCGTGATGCACGCGGGGCCGGTTTTATGCGAAGATTTTATCAGGCTTGTTTTTTAGGGAGGGAATCCGTGAACTCCTTCCAAAGGTCGTCCACATTCTTTCCCGTGACATCCTTGAACATTTCAACTTTGAATTCGCCCGCGCGCAAGGAGCGGTTGAACTTGGCGATGAGATCCTTGTCATACTTGCGCACAACCCAATCCAGAAAGATGGCCGTCGTTTTGTAAGCATCCTTGTAACTGTCCTTTTCGGGATTAATGCGGGGGCGCCGCGCGTCTGGTTCGTATTTGAAAAGACGGATGTAATCGGCAATGCCTTCAACGAGCCATCCCGGGCTCGCGAATCCTTGTTTGTGCGGCGGATAGGCCTGGACCACATGCACCAATTCATGAACCACCATGCCGAAATCGTTGGTCGCATGTTTGACGTAGGAGGCGGACACGGTGATGTGATCTCCGCCCGTGGCTGCCACTCCGCGCATGTCTTTGGAGAACTTCAGATATACGTCGTCGGGCCCTTTAAAGCCTTCGCTGGGAAGCAACTCGAGAAGTTTTGGAAACCATTCCTCGCAAAGCGCCCTGGACTTGTCTCCCCAAGCCTGCAATTCAGGAACCTCCGAAACATCCAGATGGACATTAACAGCGGCTGACGCCGTGACGGTCAGCCCCAGTGCCGCAGTGGCGGTGACAAATACGAGCGCCCGTTTGGACTGCTCAAGAATACGAATAATCAGTTTACTCATAAAAAAACCTGGGTCCAGCATAGCGGGCCGTCCTCCGACTTCAAGTAGTCATCCTGACTTTCAAAACCTACTTTCCCGCCCCGGTCAACTCCGGCCAGAGGCAGGCGCCGAGGAGCGCCCCCTTGGCGTAGCAGTCGAGATCGAATTTCTCGTTGGGCGAGTGGGCGTTGTCATCCGGGAGCGCCAACCCCAACAGCAGGGATTGCGCGCCGAGGATCTTTTTGAAGTCGGTGACAATCGGGATCGATCCGCCCTCGCGCATGAGAACCGGCTCGCTGCCAAAGGCTTTTTTAAGCGCACGCAACGCGGCCTGCACATCTCGTCCTTCAGGGGAGACGAGATAAGCCTCGCCGCAATGGCCGGTTTCGATGCGCATGCGTGCCGTGGGCGGACAAAGCTCCTTGAGCCGTTTTGTGACAAGCTGCAAAATGCGTTTTGGATTCTGATGCGGCACGAGGCGCATGGTCAGCTTGGCGCTGGCCCAGGCGGGAATGATCGTCTTGCTTCCTTCACCCTGGTAACCGCTCGTCAGGCCGTTGATTTCCAGCGTGGGCCGTGCGGTGCGTTGCTCCCAGGAGGTGAAACCCTTTTCGCCAAATAGTTGAGGGACACCGAGGAACTTTTTATAAGCATTTTCGCTATAGGGCAGGCGCGCCAGTTGCTTGCGTTCAAATTTCGAGAGCGCATCGACCTCGTCGTAGAATCCGGGAACCGCCACACGGCCCTTGGAGTCCTGGAGTTGGGCCAGGATGCGGCAGAGCGCCATGGCGGGATTTTCCAGGGAGCCACCGTAAATGCCGGAGTGCAGGTCGCGGGAGGGACCGCTAAGGCGCACTTCCATGGCCGCGATGCCGCGCAGCGCATAGGTGAGCGCGGGGCAATTGCGCTCCGGCATGCCCGAGTCCGAAATCACCACCGCCTGACATTTCAGTGCGGCGCGATTTGCCTTGAGAAACTCGGCCAGATGCTCGCTGCCCACTTCCTCTTCGCCCTCGATGACAAAGGTCAGGTCGCACGGCAGCGGCGTGCCTGTTTTCAGGTAGGCTTCCACGGCGTTCAGGTGCGCCAGGTGCTGGCCTTTGTTGTCGCTCGCGCCGCGCGCGAAAAGGCTCCGGCCCAGAATGCGCGGCTCGAAGGGCGGCGTCTTCCACAAATCCAACGGATCGACCGGTTGCACATCATAATGGCCGTAAACCATGAAGTGCGGGCGCGAACCTTTTCCCTGGCGCGGTGTGCGTGCCATCACCACGGGATTGCCTTTGGTCGGAATCACCCTCACTTCGAGGCCGATCTGCCGGCAATGCTCCGCCAGCCATTGCGCGCATCGGCTCACGTCCTCCCGATGCTCCGGTTGCGCAGAAATGCTGGGAAACCGCAGATACTCGCACAAATCGTGAATAAACCGTGGTTCGTTATCCCGGAGATAGGTTTCAATGGCGTTCATGGCAATATGTTGAATTGATCCAATTCGTTGCGTGCAGATTACCACCAAGTCACCCGTTTGGACAAGCGGCGTCCGCATTTCGCAACACCATGCGCCGCGTCGGCGGCGTTCGATAAATACATCAAATATAAAATTGACTTGAGTGGACAGTTATTTATAGTCCTCAAAGCTTTTGTGGATCACGGGTTGGAGCGGGAGCGCGACATAATTCATGTGAAATACACGCCAATCTTAAAGGAACGTCATGCAAAAACACCTTCTTTTGAAACAGATATTCATCGCCTTCGTCCTTCTCCTTGCCGCCCCCATGCCAGCCTCCGCTCAACGGGCGGTGCGCACTTGGAAGGCCCTCGATGGCATTGCGCCTCAGGACACCCCCGTGACGATGCAGGTGGTCGAGTCCACCAGACAGCGCACGATTTACGAATTGCAGGTTCGCGGCGTCTGGCTGACGCCGCAAACCGAGGGCAGTAACACCTTCACGCGAATCGAATATCCGCCGGTCCAACTGGGAGGCGCCGGATTCGGGAGGACGGCATGGTTCGATTTTCCCTCGCTCGCCAAACAGGTCAACATTGGGCGTGCGCGTTTTCAGAACGCTCCAGCCATCACGATACCGCAGGCCGTTTACCCGGCATCCGCCATTGGCAAAAATCCCCAAACCGTTGAGGAAATGAGAAAATTGGGAATTGATCCTGTGGGCGCGCGTCCCGGCATCCCGACCTTGCGCGGCTTGGTCGCGGCCTCCCGGCTCAATACCGCAAATGATTTGGGAGTGAAAAACACTCGCGCGCAAGGCGCCCTTCTGAAGTTGACGCATCCCCTGGCGCCGGCCGGTTACGATGCCTATGACCAGGCCGTCATTACGAACGGGTTTACCGCGCCGGTTTTGCTGGACTCGGATTTTTACCAGAATTTCCAGGGTTCCTACACTGGAACCGAGGAACCGGTGACGGGTGTCCGACGGTTGGGTGCCTATTCCGGTGTCGAAGTGCGGACTCCTCTGGTTTCCATGGTCAATGCCAGCGAATTGGTTGTTTATACAAATTTATTGGTGGAGGTGACGCATCTGCAGGGCGCAGAGGATTTCGAATGTCCGATCAGCTGGGATAACTGGATGTTCAACGTCCCATTCCTGAACGGCGAAGCCTTGCGCGATTCGCTGACAGCCAAAGGTATCGCCATCGAGGCCTCCCGAAGCGCCCATTACCTTATCCTTACACCGCGCAAATATCGGAGCACGCTCGACGAATTCGCGCTTTGGAAACAAAACAAGGGTTTGAATGTGGATTTTGCCTATGTCGGTTCCGACCCTCTTAATGACGATGTGGCCGCCGACCGCAATGCCATCGACACCTATATCGAGAACCTCTTCAAAATCAATTATTGTCATGGCCTGTACGTGCTGCTGGTGGGGGATACGGACACGATTCCCTCCGGTCGCAGCAGTCGGGTTACCGCGGAGCCCGACTATGCGAACGGGGATTCCGACCATGTGTATGCCGTGATTGGCGACGATCTCTTTTCGAGCGTCTATGTCGGACGCCTCCCTTGCAAGAATGAAGCGGAACTGCAAACCCAATTGGATAAAATTCTCTCCTATGAGCGTTCCCCATCGCCCGGCAACTGGCCGGCCAAAGTGACTCTGGCGGCCAACAGCCAGAACGACGACGGTTCAGCCTATGTTAGTTCCTCCTTTGCCTCCAAATACGCCGCCGCAGTCAATGCCATCGCCAATTATTCAGGTTACACCGATCCGCCCGCCTTCCAGGTCCTGCACGCGGGCGCCGCCAGTTATAACGTCACGCGCGCCGTCAATCAGGATGTTGTGGATGCCATCAACGAGGGCAGGGGACAGGTGCTCTATCGAGGACATGGCGGCCCAAATGCCTGGGTTGGAGGCTGGGATGCCAATGGCGTGGATTTTGTCGGAGCCACTTACATTCCAAAGCTCAATAACGACGCTTATCCCATCGTCTATTCCATCGCCTGTCAAAACAACCGGTTGCGCTCCGCAGACTGCATTGGACGGCAATGGATGTTGCGCGATGACGGCGGCGCGGTGGCCCATTGGGGGGCGAGTGTCAATTCAAACACCGCCGAGAATCACAACCGCGCCATGGGCATTTTCAGAGCCATTTACGAATCGGGCTTCACGCGCCTGGGGCCTGCCCTGGCTGAGGCCGAGCGGATCAGCTACGTGCTTACAGGAGGAGGCGGCGGCTGGGAAAATAATACTTTCTGTTACATTCTTCTCGGCGATCCTGAAATGACCATTCGTCGTGACGGTGTTCCCTACTCTCTTGGAGGAATCACTGGCAGTTTCACAACCCGCGATGGTCTCACGGTCGTCCAGGTCAAGGACACTCTGGGGGCATTGGTTCCCGGAGCCTTCGTGAATATCGATTTGGGCAATGGCGTGCGAACCAACGGCTTCACCGGGCCCAACGGCGAGCTCGAATTGCCCGGCGTAAAAACCAATCTGGTGAGCAAGATCGGTCTTCTCTCCGACCGCCTGGGCTTTCGGCCCATACGGTTTAACCCATTATCCCGGGGGCCGAAGCTTGTGCCGGTGGATTCTGCCGCAGGCCAGGGCTTTCGCTTCCAATTCGCGGCTTCTGCAGGCAGGCAATACCTGATCCAGGGATCTCCCGACATGTCGATCTGGTACGATGTGAAAACCACCAATGCGGTCTCCAACGTGGTGGTGTATGAGGATCCGGGTTCCGCCCGGACCTTGCGAACCCTGCCTGGTCGGATCGATGTCATCGGCGGGACCATTATCCGGTTGCCGATCACCTTGCGCGCTCGTAATCACTATTTCCGTGTGATCGACGAAGGCGTCGCGCCGCAATAACCAGCGCTTTTCGACATTGCACAAACGCACCTCTGGAGCCCGGCGGTGCGCGGATGCCGTGTGCGTTTACTCGAAATCACCTAAACCATTGTCTCATTCTGCGGTATCGCGTATGTTGCAGCATAATTAAATGAAAACCGCATACGAATTAGCCATGGAGCGCCTGAGCAAGAGCGCGCCCACAGAGAAAGTGTCCGACGAACAGAAGAAGGCCCTTGCGGAGTTGGATTCGATTTACGCCGCGAAAATTGCCGAGCGGGAATTGCTCGTCAAATCCCAGATTCAACAGGCCATCGCAGCCCAGGATTTCGCCGCGTATGAGCAGCTTAACAAGCAATTGCTCAGTGACCGCGTCACCTTGAATGCCGAGCGCGAAGAGAAGAAAGAGCAGGCCCGCCAGAAAAAGGGATGACCGGCCTCCATTCAGTGGGAAGACCACGCGGTTCACTCACGGATCCCACCGCAGCTTGGGATTATTTGTCAGTCCCTTGCCGGTCGTGAAATCCCAATACTCCGAGCTCTTAAACCGCGCCGAATGCCCGTCCAGAAAGGTGAACTGCGCCCCGCCATTATGCAAGTTGGTATGCGAATAGCCCCAGTACCCAACGGCAGGAAGATTCTTCGAGTCGAAGATCCAGACCATCGATTCCAGGTGCGTGATGGAGGACAAACGGACCGGAGCGTTATCGGCGCCCGTGCCATTGACGTGCTCGTTGAGGCAGTAATGAAATAAATTCAGGCCATTGCTGCGGCGTTTGTTCGCAGGGCAAATCCACAGGCTCCGGCCGGGATCCACGGAGGCGTTCGTGTGCCAGGCCATCGTGTGGTAAGGAGGCAATGAAATCTGCCGGGGCAGCGTGACATACCAGCCGGTGTTCGTGCTGGAGGCGGAGGGATTGGGCGTGCCGTCCGCAGGCAGAAAATCGTTATTGTCCAGCGTGTAGAGTTGCGTGGCCAGGCCCCATTGCCGCAGATTGTTCAGGCAGGCCGTGGCCTTGACCTTTGCATTGGCCCGACTCAACGAGGGGAGGAGCATTCCGGCCAGGATGGCGATGATGGCAATCACCACCAGCAATTCAATCAAGGTGAATCCGCGCTGTCCCGGTCCTATGTGCAAACAATGCCCCATAAATCATCGCCATGCGCTTTATGGAGATAAGCAGCATTGTGATGTTCAGGCAAGCGAATAACGAGTCTCAAGAATCGTCGTTATCCTAAGGTCATATCCGCTTGTAACACTTCCACCCCTCTTCCAACTCACCTATCCCGTCGGAGCCGTGCCAGCAGGCCGGAGTGGCGTTGTTGCACGCGGTAGTTGCTGACGGCGATGGAAAGCGCCTTGGATTGGCCGATGAGCACGACGAGTTTGCGTCCGCGTGTGACCCCCGTGTAGAGCAGGTTTCGTTGCAAGAGCAGATACTGTTGCATGGCGATGGGAATGACCACGACTGGGAATTCCGAGCCCTGTGATTTATGGATCGTAATGGCATAGGCCAGCGCCAGTTCGTCCAGCTCGCCGTAGTCGTAACACACCTCCTTCGCGTCAAAGCGCACCTTCACCTCCTGGTCGATGGCGTTGATGCGCGCGATCTGGCCGATGTCGCCGTTGAACACGTCCTTGTCGTAGTTGTTGGAGGTTTGGATGACCTTGTCGCGCACACGGAACTGGTATCCGAATTTGACCGCGGCGGGTTCATTCGCGCGTTCCGGGTTGAGCTCGTTTTGGAGCCGGAGATTGAGTTCCTGAATGCCGAGCGAACCTCGGTGCATGGGGCTGAGCACCTGGATATCGCGCACGGGATCGCAATTAAAGCGCTTGGGAATCCGTTTTCTAACCATCTCGACCAGCGTATCCGCGATTTGATCCGGCTCGGTGCGCTCGATGAAATAGAAATCCGACAGCACATCCTTTTCGGGCAATTCTGGAATGAGGCCTTGGTTGATGCGGTGGGCGTTGGTGATGATCCGGCTTCCGGCGGCCTGGCGAAAAACCTCCGTGAGCCGCGCCACGGGAATGCAACCGCTCTCGATCAAATGGGCCAGCACCGCGCCGGGACCGACGGATGGCAATTGATCCACATCGCCCACTAGCGCAAGGCTGGCCTTCGCTGGCAGGGCATTAAGCAGGTGCGCCATGAGCGGCACATCCACCATCGAACACTCATCCACCACCAGCAGCCCGCATTCCAGCGGATTGCGTGCATTGCGTGCGAAGCCGCGCGTGTTGGGCTGCACTTCGAGCAACCGATGAATGGTTTTGGCCTCGAGCCCCGTGGCCTCCTGCAACCGTTTTGCAGCGCGTCCCGTCGGCGCGCACAAAAGGCACTGCACCTTTTTGGCCCGGAGAATTTTCAGGAACGCATTGAGCAAGGTCGTTTTGCCCACACCGGGACCGCCGGTGATGATGATCGCCCTGCGTGTGAGGGCTTGTTCCAGCGCATGAACCTGACTGGGCGCGAGCGCCTTTCCAGTCGCTTCCTGACTCCACGAGATGGCCTTGGCCAGATCGATCGGCGGATAGGTTGGCAGTCCGTTGGATAGTTGCCGAATCCGCCGCGCGATGTCTTCCTCGGCCCGGCGCATTCCCGGCAGAAAAATATAAATCTGGTCGGCAATATCTTCTCGTTCGAGGTCCTTTTGATCGAGACTGCGATCCATTGCGGCCGTCACAATCGTTTCAGCCACGTCCAGCAGCTTTGCGGCCTGTGCGGTCAGGACCTCCTGTGGCAGCGCGCAATGGCCCTCGGACATGGCCTGTTCGAGCACATAATCCAGCCCTGCGGAGGCGCGCAGCAGGGAGTCGGCCGGGATGCCCATTTTCAACGCAATCTGGTCCGCGCTGTGAAAGCCCACACCTTGAATATCGCGCGCCAGGATGTAGGGATTGGCCCGGACTTTCGCGATGGCCTCCTCCCCATACATCTTGTAAATCCGCACCGCCCGGCTGGTGCTCACTCCTTGGGAGTGGAGGAACACCATGATATCGCGAATGGTTTTTTGTTCGGCCCAGGCCTCCTTGATTTTGCGGCGGCGACCCGGACCGATGCCTTCCACTTCCTCCAATCGCGCGGAGGAGTGATCGATGATCTCAAAAATATTCTCTCCAAACTTGGCGATCAGTTTTTGCGCATACACCGGGCCGATGCCCTTGACCATGCCGCTGCCGAGATATTTTTCGATTCCCTCCCGCGTGGTCGGCGCGCTGCTGCGCAACAGGGTGGCGCGCAGTTGTCGTCCATGCTCGCGGTCGTGTTCCCAGGTGCCTTCCGCAGTCAGCCACTCGCCCGCGCTGACCTGCGGCAGGGAACCGACCACAGACACCAGATCGCGCACGCCCTTTACCTTGACCTTGAGCACAGCGAATCCGGTTTCCTCATTGAAAAAGGTGACCCGTTCAATCAGTCCCGAGAGGCTTTCCACGGGCGCATTGGTATTGAAAATCATCGGCGAAAATCACCTCGCAAATATACCCCGGTCCAGCGCGTTGGAAGTGTGGTCCGCGTCATGGTTTGAACTGAACGGTCACGCGGATTTCCACTGGTTGGGTTTTATCCGGAGCGGGATGAAGATTCATGGCCATAAATGGGAGTTCCAGAGTTTGCTTTCCGTCCCTCGGGTCTGTAACGGTGATTTTGCAGGCCACGGAACGACCGGGAGGCAGCACCAGTTTTTTGGGCAATTGGATTCCCTTGAGAGTGTCCAGCGAGCGCAGCGTAAATTCGCAGGGAGATTCATTATAAAGATTGAGCGTGGCGCTGCCTTTGCCCTGGATCGTGATGGAGGAATTGATCACGCGCACCGATTTTTCCAGCAACGGCTTCAGATATTCGGACGCGCCGTAGAGATTAGTGGAGGACCAGATCACGATGCGTCGGTCCATCAGGCCCTCTTTGAGAGAGGACAGAGATTTTTCTTTAGCGAATACCAGGGTGACTGGACGATGGTGTTCTGCGGATCCATCGTATTCCATGTCAATCGGACCATGGGTGTCTGAGTTGCCCATGGGTGTCAGGTTCTTGTCCACGGCCCATCGATGCACGATGGGGGAGTAATCCGGGCCATTGACAATCTCAAGTCCGCGCAGCCATCCCTTGGCGAGGAACTCGCCTTGCTCTTTGTACCACACCGCCTTGTTGTCGGGCTGTTTCCAACCGGGATGATTCCAAAATAAAAATGCGCCCTGATCTGCCGCGGCCTTTACCGCGTCATGGTAATCCGGAGTGCAAAGTGGTTCGGTGTCCTCCAAAAAGAGGGCGTTCAAATGGCCCGGGGGTTCGGGACGGGTGATCTCAGCGGCGCGCACCAGCAAAAGCCCAAGCGAATCGGCCGTCGGTTTGGCGATGTCATAGCTGCGGGTGGAGTTGGTGCCCACATCGACTTTGTGCGGATGATACTCGATATGGTCCGTGATCGCGATCGCATCCAATCCATCCCGCCATGCCTCCTGCACCCTCACGGTAGGCCAGACCAATCCGTCGGAAAAAACCGTGTGCATGTGGAAATCGCATTTCAACGTCACATAGCTGTAAATATTCGGAAAAGTCAGTTCCCGCCTTGATTGGTCCTGGGCAAATCCGATACTGGTGAGGATTAATAATCCGGCAACGCTCAGCGCGATCGATTCACGCAGCCGGTTGGAAGGATTTGGGATTTTCATGATGCCTGTTTTATAAGTCCGTTCCCGGAAGCTGTCTGTAAAAATACCATTCCGGCGTCTTCTTTGCGCAAGCCGCACCCCATAAATGCGGATTGCTCTTTCTCTTCGTATGGCCCACAAATGCGCCCTGAATTTAACGAATCGAAATTTGTCATGAAACAGAAGAAAACGAATGAGTCGCAGGTATTGGAGCTGTTGAAGTTGGTCATTCATAAGGCGATTGAGGACCCCCGGTTGGCCACCAAGATCATGGAGGCCGTGGAACATGAACTGGCGCAAAAAAATCGAGCCATGGCCTTTGAGAAGTTCTGTGAAAAGTGCGAGTTGCCCAATCTCGAAGCCGAAACCATCATGGATTTGAAAAAGCAGTTCGAAGCCTCTTTTCCCGAAGGTGATGTCACGATCAAGCCGGACAAGAAAGAGCAGACCCTTGCCGTGGAAGTGGATCTGCCGGACGGCTCGCAATTTCACACGGAAATGAAAGTCAAACCCGCGGGCGCGGAAGGCGACGGCGAGCAGGAGGTAACGTTAAAGTTCGTTCCGTTTCCCGTGTCCCTGCCCGGAGACAAGGAATTGGTGTGGTTTATGGCCAAGCGCGAGAACATGACCCCCGACGAAGCCTCCATCATGCTTCAAAAGGTGGAGGGTGATTTCTGGGGTTCCAAGAGCGGTCAAAAGCTGATTCGCGACCGGGTCGAACGCTCCTTCCCTGAGTTCATTGGACGCGTTCCCGCGGGAATGTTGAATGAAGTTGGATTAAAGCGGCATTACAAAGAGCCCGAACCGGTCAAAGTCCTGCACCCGCAACCGGTCAAATAACGTCACGGGCCACTTGACCCTCACCCGTCAGCCCTGAGCCATCAGCCGTTTGCACCCTCTGCGGTCAGACGGATGATGTCCAATAGCGAAGTTCGGGGACGAAAGCCCGTGATCCGGTCCAGTTTATCGACCACGGGTTTTCGCCGACGCATATCCTCAAACCCGGGAACGTAGGCCTGATCGTAGCTGATAAACTCGATGGGGGAGGAGGAATCGAGCGTTTCGATGACCTTGTGGGCGAGTTCCAGTATGCTGATTTCCTCGGTACTGCCGATGTTAAACACCTCGCCGCGCGCCGCCTGGCAATCCCGCAGTCGGATCAGGGCTTCGATGGTGTCGTGGACCAGGCAGAAACAGCGCGTTTGCCGACCGTCGCCAAAGACCCGCAGCGGACGTCCGGCCTTGGCCGCCTCGATGAACCGGGGCAGCACCATGCCGTAACGCCCCGTCTGCCGGGGACCGACAGTGTTGAAAAAACGGGCAATCACCACGGGCAGTTTGCGTTCCCGCGAGTAGGCCAGGGCCATGAATTCGTCCATGAGCTTGGAGCAGGCATAGCCCCAGCGGCCCAGATATGGCGGGCCGATGAGCAGATCGTCGGTCTCGGCAAACGCCGGTTTCTGGCTTTTCCCATAGACCTCGGACGTCGAGGCCAGAAGGACCGGCGTGTGCGATTTGTCCGCAGCCTCGAGCAGCACTTCAGTCTCGTGCAGGTTGTTGCGGATGGTGTGAATGGGCGAGGTGACGACCAGGTCCACGCCAACCGCCGCCGCGAGGTGATAAATAAACTGCGCGGAAGCCGCCAGCTCGGGCAATTGAGCGCACGCCGACACGGTCGATTCAATGAACTTCAGATTGTGATTCTGCAATGAGGCGCTCAGGTTTTCCAGACGGCCGGTCGATAAATCATCCACCACGGTGACCCGGTGATTCTCGCCCAGGAGCCTCTCCACCAGATGCGAGCCGATGAATCCCGCCCCGCCTGTGACCAGGATGTGCGAGGATGTGGTCACGGGTGAGCCTTGCTGAAATCGCAATTCAATTTGCCGATCATTTGAACAAGATTAAGGCCGGAGTCATTTCCTGGCCGCTCCGTTGGATGCCCGCCACATTGACCATGGGCATGTCCAGGCTGCGGGCTGCCGCCTCGGCCAGCTTTTGCCGATACGCCCCTTCCGCAATCAGTTGACCCTCCCTGGGATTGGATAAGAATCCGCCTTCGATCAAGACCGCCGGTCGGGCCTGGCCGCGCAGCACGCTCATGAAGCGGGCGCGGCGCACCCCGCGATCCAGGCATCCGCTGGCCTGGATGAGCACGCGATGAAGCTGGGTGGCCAGTTGGAGGTTTTGGGCGTCGAAGGAATTGTTCGGGAAGACCTGGCGCGGGTCATCCTCATAGGTGCGCGTCAGGCTGGAGGGCATTCCGGTGGGCGTCAGACAGTAGGTTTCCAGGCCCGATTGCTCTTTGGATGGGGCGGCGGAATTGAAATGCAGGCTGATAAACAGCGCCGCATGCGCTTGGTCGGCCACTTGCAGCCGTTGCTCCAGTGTCATGTCCACATCGTTCGTGCGCGTGAGAATGACCGTCCATCCGCGGGCCGCGAACGCCTTTTGCATCCGGCGCGCCCAGTCCAGCGTGTAATCCTTTTCATAGAACCCGCTGGCCACATTCTTTGCGCCCACGCTGCGTCCGCCATGCCCGGGATCGATCACGATCACATGGTTGGAGAGGGATGAGGCGGATAACGGCGCCATTAAAGGCAGGATATTCTTCCGCGCGTCCAGCAGGTTGATGCTCAGTTGACCGTCCTTCCATTGCGGCGTGAATCCCAGCCAGCAATCCAGGCCGTTCCATTTGGCCACCCGGCTTCCCATGGTCAGTGTGATGGGGCCATTGGGCGTGGCCAGCACAAAGCTGCTGCGCGCGTTGGGCGTCGTTGGATGCGGCCGGCCCACACCGTTGGACAGGCACCAGGATTCCCACGGCACCCATTTGTTGGTCTCGATGACCGCGCTTGCAACGGGTGGGGGCGCCTGCACCACCACAGACGGGAGGTCCTCAACCGCTTCCGTCTCCATTGGAAGTGGAGCCGTCGCAATCGGCATTTGGATCAGCGAATTGGTGCTGGGGCGCCATGCCGGTGCGTTCGTGACACCTTCCGTAAAATAGGTCATGGGAGCCGACACATTGGAGTTTGGCTGGGAGGCGCATCCCCACCAGAACAACATCGGCAGCAACAGGACCGTTATTTTCACCAACGATGGCACGCGCGCAGTCTGGCAAACATTCCAAGTATCTCAAGTATTAAGTGGAACCTTCTCCGGCCACCGCCCGCCAACCTCAGCCTGTGTCTTTTTCTACGCGACTCCGCATCGCCCCCTGTTTTTGACCCTGTTCCAAGGACCGGGGTCGTGCGGTCCCATAAACACTCTTTCTCTCTTGACCTCCCCACCACCAACAACCACCTTGAATCTCGAAATCGAGAAACGGTCACTTGCATGGCAAGCAAGTTTCTACATTAGTCCGCATCGCACATCCCAAATGATAACACCACTGCAACCAAGAGAGTTTTTCCGGGGCTGCTGGCGCGGCGAGGGCCAGTTGGTGCCGCATCCGCTCTTGCGTCCATTCCAACGGCGGGAGCGCATTCTCTTTGGCTCTGAGGCTCAGTGGCTTTCTGACACTTTTTGGCTGGTGAGAGATAGGATGGAGTTTTCGTCCGGCTGGATTTATGAGCGCAAAATGTTCGCGGAATTGATCGCGCCCGATCGGATTCACGTTACGGCGGATGACATGCCATTGGGCGCTGACATATTTCTGCATGAGAGGGGCTTTCGTTTTACGCCATATCATGCCTGGGGTTCGTTTCATGGCCGAATCTACCGGATGCGCTGTCACGACGAGTGCGTGCTCGGCGAGGACGGACGCATTCACGACACCATCCGCATGTATTACTTCGGCCTCCCGGTAGCGACGATGTTCATCGGCCCCATCGATCGAAATGCCGGCGAGACCTTGCCAATGCGCCCGCCGGGCGTTTCCGGAGGTGGGCGGTGAGCTTTACGCTAGGCGACAGAATCCATTACCATGAGTGCCTGGAGACGAATTGCCACTGAGAAGATTCCGAAGCAGCGCGAACTTATCGAGCGTAGCGCAAGCGTCGGAATGCTATGGGTCGATCTTTGGTTTCGATTTGTTGAGGCGCACCACGAGCCACTTGATGAAGAGACCATTCGAGGTGAGTATGAATTTGCCAGGTGGACATGCAAAGATTCGCAAAGTGCCGAGATGGCGACTTCGACATATTGCCACTTTTACGAGCACCTTCCGACGGAGCCGCTGGTTCGAGCGCAGTTGCGTCGTTTTATGACACGCGAGGACATTTTGCAGTTGGCCGAGGTGTTCAAATATCACCTGTCGCCAGATGAACATCGGGCGTTTATGAGTGAGGTTTCCACATTAAGCAAATAATTAAGAGAGCCATTCCATTCAAAATAAAAGGAATGTGGATAATCCTGAGAAGAGCAAAGGTGTGATTTCCATTCCATGTTTGAACGAGGCTACGGGCGAAATTCAATACCGCCGTTCACCAACCGTCCGTCATCTACTGCCGCCTGTGACAAACTAAATCATTTCGCAGGGCTTCCTCTTTCACTCAGCACCGCCCTGTAAATTTCCTTCGCGCGGCGGCATCTCCCGGACCGTCCAAATCATTCTGCAAGCCACGAAGCTGTTCCTTCTCCTGGTGGGAGGTTAGGATGAGGGCGTGTGTCAATACAAATCTGAATTATGATGCATGATGAATAATGCCGCAAGCAACCACCACCCCCGCTTGGATTATGCTTGTGCATTAGGGGCGCAACGATTTGAATTTTGGTGTCATGCAGGAACATCGCGCGGAAGGCACCTCAAATTCCAGGCCCGAAGAATCGGGTCCAAGTTCGCGTGCCGCAGTCGAACACCGTCGGCGGCACCCGCCGCGCAACCGCGCCCCCATGGCATTCCGCGTCTGCGAAGCGCTCACAGAGGCCCTTCTCTATGTTGGCCTGGTGTTTGGCCCCTGGGCTTTGGGCACCACCGAACCCTGGTCCACATGGATCATGAATTGGATTGGTTACACCCTGGGCGGGCTGCTACTGGTCAAGCACCTGATTAGTTGGCGTGCAAATTACACACCTGAAAAATGGGCCATCGGCGGAATTGTTTCAAACGATGGCTCGAAAGGGTCGAATTTGCCCCGGTTGTTAACCGGCGCCCTGGCGGCGCTGAATATTTTAATCCTGCTTTATTGTCTGATCAGCGCCCTCAACGCCCGCGCCACCTATGTCTTCGAGGAACGCCGCCAGATTTATTACGATCAGTTTCTTTCTTTTTTGCCGCACAGTTACGACAGTCGGGCCTCCTGGTATGCCTTTTGGCAATATCTGGGGCTGTCGCTCTTCTTTTGGAGCGCCCGCGATTGGCTGCTGACGAAGTCCCGTCGGGAACGTCATTTTGAGGAGCGGACGCCCGATGAGGCGCCCGTCGAAATCGGGCGTCGAATGCCCGACCGCCTCAAGCGTCTTCTGTGGGTTTTATCGTTGAATGGGGCCATTCTTGGAATCGAAGGCATTTTGCAGCGGTTCAGCGGCACCAACAAATTGCTGTGGCTGGTGGAACCCATGTTCTTCCGGGCAGCAGAGTCCCAATTCGGACCTTATAACTACCGAAGCAATGCCGCCCAGTATTTCAATCTACTCTGGCCGGCCACCCTGGGTTTTTGGTGGTGCCTGCGCCAGGAGCGGCGGATGAGCCGATTCTCCAGCGAAAGGCTGGGCAGTGGCGCGTCGATTCTATTGCTGCCCTGCACCATTATCATGGCGGCGTGTCCGATCATTTCAATCAGCCGGGGCGGAGCTTTGGTTGCAGTGGGCCAGATGATCGCGGCGATGGCGCTTCTGCTGGGGACGGCGAAACACGTTCCCTGGCGGCATCGATTGGGCGTGGCCGCCATTTTTATCTCCGTGCTCGCCCTGGTCACTGGTTTGGGATGGTCTCCCCTGGTGGAACGACTAAAATTGTTGGATAAGGATGAACTGGGGGGGCGGATGGAAATTTACCAAAACAGCCAGCAAATGCTCGAGGACAATCCTGTGTTCGGGAGCGGGCCAGGCACGTTCTCCAGTGTGTATCAGTATTACAGGGAAGATGTCACCCAGACTTGGGTGGCCCAGGCTCATGACGATTGGCTGGAGACTCGGATTACGTTTGGCTGGGTGGGCTTTGCGCTGGTGTTGGCCCCTCTGATCGTCCTACTGCTCCAATGGCTCTGGGGCGCGGGATTACCGATCCGGCGGGAATTTGTAATGATGCTCTGGCTGGGGATCGCAGGATGCCTGGCGCACGCCAAATTCGATTTCCCGCTTCAGGTCCATTCCATTCTAACGCTGTTCTTGACGGCGTGCGTGATTCTCTCCTGCTCGAACCGCCGGTGTTGAAGTTTTCACGGCTCGACCAAAAGGTTTTGGCAGGAATATTTCCATTTCAATCGATACAACACGAGACCTGGGCGCAGTCCTGTCGCAATCCGGCTCAGGAAGACCAGGAGAACGTTGAATAGGCGCCGCGAATGCCGTTCAATGCATGCCATTTCCGGGTTTCTTCATCGTTTTCTTCGCAATAGGCACGCTCCCGAAAACAAAACGGGGATGGCTGCTGCCGCGTGGCGGATGGATATTCCCCGGCGGATCCGGCCATTTCCAACGCTCGAATTAACGACGCACTCGAGGCTCGTCGGCACGAACCGCGACTGCTGGCTCCTCTTTCGAAAGCTCGCGAAGTTGGGCCGGCATATGGTCAAATTCCGCCATGCGCCGGAAGGCCGCGCTGACCAAATCCGCGAATTGCGAGCGTTTTTCCATCATCATCTCATCCTGTTCGCAGCCGGATGGGAAAAAAACTTCGACGTTCAATCCGGTGGGACGATCAAAATAAACATCCTTATTCGCGGTTTCCTCGTTGAAATGCTGATGGGTGTTATCCAGTGAACGCCAGCGTCTGACCGCAACCATGCGCCCGACCTGTTTTCCGCTGGTCACAATGACCATTGGAATTTGGAACTCGGCAGCGGAGGATTCGAGGTAACGAAGGACTCCCCCGGCGTTCTCAGCCAGGGCGATCTTGCATTTCATCATCGCGGCAAAATGGTGGGCGATTTGAAAATATTTGCGTTCCTCCATTAATTTAGGCGATGTGAAATATTTGAAATAACCCAATGCGTGCAGGCCAAAAAACAAGACTAGCGCCAGCAAGGCAATGGCAATGGCGGTAATCCGGTTGTTCTGCAACACCACCGCCAGCGCCAGCAGGCTGAACAGGCAGCAGACCGCGTAAATAATCCCGGAGGCCCACCGGTGCCCCAGCCCCTTTTGCAGCAACCGGTGGTGTATGTGCCCGGCGTCCCCTGAAAACATGGATTTGCCCCGCGCCAGCCTGCGCATCATGGAGAGCAGCGTGTCGAGCACCGGATAGCCCATCACCAGCAGCGGAATCAACAGCGACGAAGCCACAGTCCCTTTGGCATTGGCGCTGATCGAACTCACGGCCAGCGTCATGCCAAGAAAAAGGCTGCCCGTGTCCCCAAGAAATATTTTTGCGGGACTGAAATTATAACGCAAAAATCCCAGGCAGGCCCCCGCCATCGAACCCATCACCACCGCCAGCAGGTCGTTTCCAAATTCCACCGCGATCACCGCATTGGTTGCCGCCACGAAAAAAGCAACGCCTGCCGCCAGACCGTCGATGCCATCGATCAAATTGAGCGCATTAGTCACGCCAATGATCCAGAGAATCGTCAGCAACGGACTCAGGTATCCCAGACTGACCGTGCCCATGAACGGAATGGTGATGTTCGTAAACCGCGTGCCCAGCCAGAAGAGGAGTATCGCCACCGGCAATTGAGCCAGAAATTTCCTTTTGGCGTTCAACCCCCGGACGTCATCGTAAATTCCCACCAGCATCATGAGGAACCCACCGCTAAAAACCAATGTCAGATTGAACCACTCCTGCCGCAGACGGCGCGTGACATCGTTATCGTAAAAGCAAAGAAGCAGCAAGGGAGTCCATACCCCAACAAACACTGCCAGTCCGCCCAACAGCGGAACCGGATGCGTGTGGATCTTCCGGTGGGCCGGTTTGTCGATCGCTTTTAGCCGAATCGACAGACGGATCACCAATGGCGTCACAACCAAGGTGATTAGCGCACCGAGGAGAAAACACCCTGCGTATGTCACATATGGAAACCCAGTAAATAAGGGTCCGCCAACATGTATTTCAGAAAGAAAGCCAAACATAACCGTCAGCAAGGTCCCCACGCATCCATCGTGCGATGGCGATCCCTGGTTCCAAAACTAACGCGTTAAAGATGCTACCATGCCCCCGGAACCATGACCAGCCCAGAATATGCCCCGCCTGCGCGCCTGTTTTCCATTGTCAAATCAGGGGCAGGGCTTAGTCTGGACCCATGTCTAGTAAGGAACCGCGGGAGGCGGTGGACTCGCGAGGTGCGAGCGAAATCGTGGGCATTTTGCTTGCCTGCGTGTCGTTCTTATTGCTGGTGTCGTTGTTTTCCTTCGACCGCAATGACTTGGAGTCCAACCGTGTTCCCGCCAACGAGCATGTGAGTAATTGGGTGGGCCCCGTCGGCGCCCATGTGGGCAACGCGCTGTTCATGGTGCTCGGCATCTCGGCGTATTTGCTGCCCTTGCTGCTGCTGGGCCTTGGTCTGGCGCATTTATTCCAATCCTTGAGCTATCTCAAGAAGCGCTGGCCCTGGGCCTTGCTTCTGTTGATTGCGACTGCCGGCGGTTTCGACCTCTACTCCTGGATGTGGCAACGCTCGATCAAGGAGACTTTGAACATCCCCAGCACGGGTGGTTTCCTGGGCATGGCGTTGAACCGCTATTTTTTCGCCCAATACTTCGGGCAGGTGGGGGCTGGCGCGCTCTTTGGCACCATGTATCTCATCAGTCTCATCGGCCTGACGAACATCCCGTTTGGTCATTGGCTCCAGTCCTTGTGGCACCGCATCAACACTCCGGGCGGAGACGGCGGCGCGAAAGATGAAAAAGCCCTCGAAAAACAGGCCCGTGAACTCGCCAAACAGGTGAAAAAACTCGAGGAAGAAGCAGCGGAAAACCCCGGTTTGGGCGCAGACCTCCAACCCATCCCTCCCATCACCATTCGCGATCTGAGCGTGCCCCAGGCTGGATCAGGCCCCGCCCAGAAGAAGAAAAATGTTGAGACCGCCCCGGACCGTGACGATGCGCTCCTGGAACCTGGCGCTGAAATCATTCCCGCAGTGGAAATTGCGGCCGCCACCACCGCCGATGTGCTGGGGCGGCGCGGAGATTCGAAAACTGCGAATGACAAATCCAGGGAATCGGACGAGGAGCACAACGAGAAAGCTGACGCCGCTGAGATTCCACAGCATGTGGGCCTCCCGGCGCGTTCCAAATCATTCCCACGCAAATCCAAGCCCCTGGCGGTTGCCTCGGCGCCGATCATCGGCAATTACAAATTGCCGCCGATGGAGTTGCTCAATTACCCCGATCCCAACGTCAAACCGACCGAGTCCAAGGAGGATTTGATGGCCAACGCCCGGTTGATGCAAAACACGCTGGCCCAGTTCGATATCGAGGTTGCCCTGGGCGACATCACCAAAGGCCCCACCATCACGCGTTACGAACTTCATCCCGCTCCCGGCGTGCGGTTGGAGAAAATCTCCGCCTTGAGCAACAACCTGGCGGCGGCATTGAAGGCCGAAAACGTCAACATTCTCGCGCCCATTCCCGGGAAAAGCTCGGTCGGCATCGAGGTCCCCAACCTTGTGAAAACCAAGGTCATCATGCGCGACCTGCTCGAGTCCGAAGAATGGCGCAACACCAAGGCGCGCATTCCCCTGGCCCTGGGGAAGGATGTTTACGGCAAGCCGGTCATTGCCGACCTGGCCGAAATGCCCCACCTGCTCATTGCCGGAAGCACCGGCTCGGGCAAATCCGTTTGCATCAATTCCATCACGGCTTCGCTGCTTTACCGTTTTTCGCCGGACCAACTGCGCTTTGTCATGATCGACCCCAAGGTGGTCGAACTCCAGCATTACAACGCCCTGCCGCACCTGGTCGTTCCTGTCGTAACCGATCCCAAGAAAGTGGTCCTGGCCCTGCGCTGGGTGGTCAACGAAATGGAAAAGCGCTACCAGATTTTCGCCCGCGTCGGTGTGCGCAACATCAAATCGTTCAACGAACGCACCCATGTGGTCAAGGAATCCCCACAACCCGAACTGCCCTTGAAAGCCAAGAAGGAGCGGATCGAGGCCGGTTCCGACGGTTTTGCAGTCGAGCTGGACGAGGAAATTGTCGTCCCGCGCGATGACGATATCGTCATCCCGGACAAGCTCAGCTACATCGTGGTCATCATCGATGAACTGGCGGATCTCATGCTCGTGGCGCCTGCGGATGTGGAAATGTCCATTGCGCGCATCACCCAGATGGCGCGCGCGGCGGGCATTCACTGCATCGTCGCCACCCAGCGGCCCAGCGTGGACGTCATCACCGGCGTCATCAAGGCGAACATCCCCGCGCGCATCGCGTTTCAGGTGGCCTCGAAGGTCGATTCGCGAACCATTCTCGACGGCATGGGAGCGGACAAACTGCTCGGCAAGGGCGACATGCTTTATGTGCCGCCGGGTTCCTCACGCCTGCTGCGGGCCCAGGGCGTTCTGGTCACGGATCAGGAAGTTCAAAGCATTGTCGATTTCATTGCCAAACAGGGCAAGCCAAGTTACGAGATGGACATCCACCAGCAATTGTCCAAGCCGATTGCGGAACTGGAAAGCGGCGGCGGCGGCAGCGACGAGGACGAGGGCCTCATCAATCAATGCATCGAGGTCATCCGCAGCGAGCAAAAAGCCAGCGTTTCGCTGCTCCAGCGCCGTCTGCGGCTGGGCTACACCCGGGCGGCGCGCATCATGGACGAATTGGAAGACCGCGGCATTGTTGGCCCGAACAAAGGCGCCGAGCCTCGGGATATCCTGATCGATCTGGATGGCGAAGGGGCCGACGGGAATCCGGTCCGTGGCTGACAACCGCTGATGGCAAGTGCGGCGCGGTTTTTTTCAGGGATTGCCAGACGCAGTGAAAAATATATAAGTACGTCAAATGCCGACTGTTGCCGAACAACTGCGCCAGGGCCGTGAGGCCGCGGGCCTCACGATCTACCAGGTGGCGGACAGGACCAAGATCAAGACCGAGCATATTCGCTCGCTTGAGGAGGGGAAATACACCGTGTTCGCGGCCCCGGTATACGTTCGTGGCTTTGTGCGCTCCTACGCCATGCTGCTCAAGCTGGATGTGGCCAGCATCATGGCCACATTGGAGGCCGAGCTGTCCGCGATTGATAAATTCCGCGAACCGCCCAGCCTCACCGGTTCAAGGGGTGGGATTTTGGACCAGATCATGTACCAGCTCTCCAAGGTTAACTGGCGCATGGTGCTCCCGGTTTTCGGCGTGGCGTTGATCGTCATTGTGGGCATCTGGACCATTCGTGTCTGGCGGAATCATCAAAGCAAGGATCCGCTCTCGAACCTCGGTCCCGGTTTGTATGAACCGGCCACCAATGCGGCATCCACCACATTGCCGCTTCCGACCGAGCGAACGAATACGCTCAAAAAGGTAAAAAAGTAGCCCCCGCCCCCTGCCTGGTGGCCAACCGGCCTGGTCTGTGTTAGAATGGGATCTGAGGTCGGGCGGATTATATGCGTTTTTTAGCCATTACGGGACTCCTGTGGACCACCATCGCGCTTGCTGTGGCAGAGGACTCCTTCACAAACAGTCTGACCGCCTTGCAGGCGCAACTGGCTTCCAGCCCATCGAATGTCGCGCTTTTGGTGAAGCTGGGCGACCTTTGCCACGACGAAGGCGTGAAAGACAATCCCGAAGCCGTCAAACTCAGTGAAAAGTATCTCAAGGAAGCCCTCGCGCTGGAATCCACCAATGCCTTTGCCAAGGTTCTCTTTGGAAGCGTTCTGACGATGAAAGGCCGTGACGCTGTCTGGCCCCTGACCCAGCTCAGTTTTGTCCATCAGGGCATTCGTGAAATGGATGCCGCGGTCAGCCTCGCCACCAACGATGCCATGGTCCGTTTTGCCCGCGCCAACAATAACTTTTACATGCCCAAATTCCTTGGACGGGAGGAGATCGTGGTGAATGATTTCACCTGGCTCTGGGAGCAGGTGCAAAAGAATAATCCCCAGATTGACACGCCCCACAAGCAGGAGATCGGCCTGCTTTATGGATTGGCGCTCAAGAAACATGAGCGAACCGACGAGGCCGCCGCTATCTGGCGTGCAGCGATCGCGTTTGACACCCATTCCGCTTTCGCCCAAAAAATGGGCGTGGAAATTCAGAAAGTTGAAAAGAACGGGAAGCGCGCCCCGTGAAGGTCCTTCACATCATCACGCGACTCATCCTCGGAGGCGCCCAGCAAAACACCGTCCTCTGCAGCGCCGCCCAGGTCGCGGCGAGCCACCAGGTCATACTCGCGTATGGTCCCATCTACGGACCGGAAGGTTCTGTGCTGCCCGACGCCCAAAAAAGCGGCGCGGTCCTCCGGGAAATCCATTCCTTGCGCCGCGCCATCCTGCCGCCGCACGACCTCGCCGCATACTACGCGCTGCGGCGTTTGATCCGCCAGGAACGCCCCGATGTGGTGCATACCCACTCCAGCAAGGCCGGGATAATCGGACGCGCCGCCGCCTGGGCCGAACAGACGCCGGCCATCATTCATACCATTCACGGCCTGCCGTTTCACTCGCGCCAGTCACAACTCGTTTACCAGGCCTATGTGCTGGCCGAACGATGGGCGGCTCCCCGCTGCCACCGGCTCATCGGCATTACCAACGCCATGTGCGAAGCCTTCCAGCAGCACAAAATCGGTCGTCCGGAACAATTTGAGGTGGTCCCCAGCGCGGTGGATATTTCCCAATTCCAATACCCCGCCGGAGAACGGGAACGCGTTCGTCATTCGCTAGGCATTCCCGACAATGCGCCAGTCGTCGGACTCGTGGCCCGATTCGATCCTTACAAAGGCCAGGACGATCTGCTCAACATCCTGCCCGCTCTCATCGCCCAACATCCGCAAACGCGCCTGTTATTCGTTGGCGACGGTTGGAATCGCAAACACCTCGAGGACCGGGTCGAGCGGGAGGGATTCAGCGAACATGTGATTTTCACGGGTCTGGTTCCGCCCGAGCGCGTGGGGCCGCTGATGAGCGCCATGGACATCCACGCCCTGCCTTCGTATCAGGAGGGCCAGGCACGCACGCTGGTGCAGGCGCTGCTGTGCGATTGCGCCATTGCGGGCTATGCGGTCGGGGGCATTCCCGAAGTGTGCGTTGATGGCCAGACCGGCCGGCTCGCACCCCAAGGCGACCAGAAGGCACTGCTGCAAGCCATTCTCGAGCTTTTAGCGCATCCGGAAGAACGAAAACGCCTGACCGCACAAGGCAAGCTGCATGCGCAAAACAACTTCGATCATCGCATCATGATCCGCCGCGTGGAGGAAATTTACCGGACGGTTCTGAAGGAAAGTGGAAGCCGGACGAAGTGATTTAGTTTGTCGATACAAACTATTAAGGTGCGGTCCATCATGCGTGCATTCGGGGCGCACGCGACTTCTTGACTGGGGAGGTGGATTGTTTATAATGCCACTTGTTCCTCGCCTATGAAGCGCTTTCGTATCGTTATGGGCTGCGATTGCTCCTGGTGTGATGCCAAGCCTCGGGAGTTCGGGATCTCAAATGTCGATAGCGTCGTCGGGGCGGGGCGTGGAATTCGACGCCGGTCAATCCCTTGTCTCATGAACTTTATGCGTAACCTCTTATCCAGACACTTTTCGCTGCCAGGACTGGCGATCACCTGTTTCGTTGCGTATTTGGCCCCCGCTTGCGCCCAAACCGCGCCGACCATCGTTTCCAACAGTCCCATCTCCGGAAAGACCGGCATCTCCCAAAGCGCCCCCGTCATTATTGCTTTCAGCAAGGCGATGGATCCTGTGGCCACGGTCGTTAAATTCATCAACAACTCTTCCTTCCCCCCGCCGATCCTGCCCACGATCCCGACATGGAGCGATGATCACACCATGCTCACCAATACGCCGACACCGATATTTCCCGCGAAGTCGCCCATCATCTGGACGGTGAATGGCCGGGATACCGCCGGGACTATGCTCAGTGGAACGTTCAGCGGCGGCTTCGTGACGGGAGGCACAGCCGCCACGCCTCCCACGCTCGTGTCCGTCTCGCCGGCAAGCTTGAGCACCAATGTTCCCACCAGCACAGCCGTTGTATTCACCTTCAGCGCGGCGATGAACACCAGCGCAAGCGGCGCGCAATTCTCTGACATTGCCTTTCCGATGACCAATCTGACCATGGTGGTCTCGTGGAGTTCGGACAAAACCAAATTGACCTGCACTCCCAATCCTCCGTTCCCCGCCGGCACCAGGATCGTCTGGAGTCTGGCAGGGCAGGACGTCCTCGGCACTCCCTACACCGGTGGGGGCGGTTCGTTTTTTACAGCCGGTTCAAGCAGCGGGTCCAGACTGACCGGTTCCGGACTCGTTTCGTATGGCGAATTGATCGAGCAAACGGAGACGAATTTATTCGAAACCGTTGGACCTGAAATCATCGGCCTGGCGGGAACGGCCTTCACCAACTCCGTCATTCTCACAGCCCCGGCACCCGGCCAGACAAGCGCCCTATGCTGGGCGGGAGCCCCGGATGCGGTGGAGTTCTCAGACTCGGACTCGGACACCTCGGCCTTCGCCACGAATTACCCGCTGGGGGCCTATCAGGTCGCTTTTGCATGGGGCACCAATGTTTCCAGAGCGTCGCTCACACTGAGCACGGACGCCTTGCCTTCTGCGCCGAGAGCCGCAAATCAAGGGAGCACGCCTTACGTGGTGTTGGGTCAGCCATGGACGTTGAACTGGGATTTTGCCAACGGTGGAGCAGCGATCGATTATGTGCGGATGCGCATCGAGCAAAATGGAACCATCGTGTTTGCCTCGCCCCTTCCAGACAATGACGGCGCCCTGAATGGCGCATCCAACACAGTTGTGGTGCCTGCCGGAGCCTTCGCGAAAGTGGGCCGCGCCGCCGTGAGTCTCACCGCGTTTAGCTTCACCGCGCTCGACACGAATTCGATACCCGGTGTCACGCTTCGCGCCGCCCTGCATCGCACCACGGAATTTGAATTGCGCGTCGTGGACGGCACGCTTCCTCCGCCGGTTTTGCTCACCACGAACATGGGCAGCGTGCCTGTCGGCATGACGTTCATGAATCCGCTCTTCACAACCAACGGCGTGCGACCCCTGAAATTTGAGCAAATCGGAGGCTCCCTTCCACCCGGAATGACGCTGGAAGCCGGAGGCACCCTCACCGGCCAGACCGCCAGCGAAGGCACGTTCGACGCCACCTTGCGCATGACCGACTTGATCGGGCGCGTCAGCACGCAGGCTCTGCGCGTGGTGACCGTGCCCCCACCGGCATCGGTGTTTGTGCCGTCGGTGGAAAACGTGGGCCGTGCCAGCAGGACCAATGTCGTTTTCGATGTGGTGGGTGGTTCGCCCTCTGGATGCGTTGTGGAGTATTCCACGAACCTGCTCCAATGGACGACATTCCTCACAACCAATGCCCCGGCAGACCGGTTGACTCTGCAAATCCCGATCGCAAGCAGGACCGCCTTTTTCCGCGTGCGCGGCCCCGGCGATCCCTTGCCCACGCCCAATCCGCTGACCGTTGGTCTCGTGTTGAACTCCAATATGACCGCAACGGCAAAGCTCGACGAATTCGGCGGCAGGTTGAGCCTGACCAACGCCGCAGGATATGTGTTCACGTTGAATGTGCCTCCAGACGCGCTTGACCGTACGGAGACGATTACCATGACCGACGTGGCGAAAATCAACGGATTGCCTTTGAGCGGCGGCTTGAGCGCCGCAGTCGATCTTCAGCCGGAGGGTCTCTTGTTCAACACTCCGGCGCGGCTCGACATCACATCGCCCACGCCCCTGAATCCGGCGAGCCTGATGGGTTTTGGCGCCCAGGCGGACGGCAGCGAATTCGCCCTCCAGCTTTCGTTCATCACCAACCGCACCGTTTCGCTGCACTTGCAGCATTTCACAATGGCCGGCGCTGGTAACGGCACTGCGGCCAATGCCCAGGGAATGTC
This sequence comes from Verrucomicrobiia bacterium, assembly GCA_963664225.1. GTDB lineage: Bacteria > Verrucomicrobiota > Verrucomicrobiia > Limisphaerales > UBA1319. Next base: position 1,827,531 of record OY760937.1, on the reverse strand, counting down.
CCAGAACTCGCCCAGCGATCCCGGGGCGTCCACCAAACAGCAGATGGCGGCGAATCTCGCAGATTGCAAGGCCGACCCCGATTGCTCGCCGGAGTCCTTGAACGAGGAAATGATCAAGCTCTGCATCCAGCTTGCCGATCAATCCGTGATTCCCAAATTGAAACAGGCGGTGGGCAACGACGACATGATCGATGGCGCGGTGGAAGCCTGGTTGGATTGGCTGAGAACCATGGAATTGCTCGGCCTCTACAATGGCAATCTGTTGGGCAACGCCAACGCCGGAGAGTTGGCCAAGCGTGTGCGCGTTGCAGGTAACCTCGCAACCCAGGCGATTCACAACGGCGTCACCAAGTCCTGCCAGAAGTGCATGGAACATGACATCGCGCGCATCTACCGGATGCTGGATCTGGCCAGAATGGGCGCGCTCATCGGCCTGAGTTACGAGGACGAAGTGTGGAAGTGCGCCCGGAAGTGCCTTGTTTTCGAGCTCGAGATCGAGTCGAAAATCACCTCCCAATCCAGCGTGGGCACCATGGCCACCGACACAAAAGCAAAGATTAAGTTGAAGCCGATCGATGACGATGTGGTCGTGCAACTCAAGCTGCTGCTTTCCGGCTCCGGCCAGTGGAACATCACCAAAGTGGATAACGTGGGCGCCGGCGAATGCACCATCGCGGATTCGCCATCTGCGGGTCAGTTGATCGTGCCATACCTGAAGATCGGCCTCTATCAGAAGCGTGTCACGCGCGTGCCGTTCCATGGCTACACAACCACTTACGAATTCAAACCGGATATGAAGCTCTTCATGCGCTCAGACCCTGCGCTGGCTCCTGCGGAAGGGCGTAGGTCGGTTTGTCCTGACCAGCCGGATACCACCATCGCGGACACTTTCGGCCGCATTTTTGAAGTCTTCCATATCAACGAGGAGGAAACCCCGCAATCGGGCAGCATTGATGAAATGGTCATGGGCGGATCGGTGTTCCGCATGACCGGCTTTCAGTACGGCGGCCTCAGCGAGGTCATTCTATCCAAGGACTACGAGCAAACCGGCGGCGAGAAGACCCAGAACACCGAGAGCACCCATATCAAATTGCGCCACAAGCCGGGGAAATAGGTGGGGGAACAATTAACGGGACGTTTTTTCGACGATCAATGGCAGACCATAGCGCGCACATTCCTTCGCCGCTTCCTTCTGTGCCATGTGCATGGCGCGTTCTGCTTTAACGGCAAACGACGATTCAACGAGTCGGATTTTTCCTGCCGGCTTCGATTTGTTTTTGGACTTTTTCACACCGTCCCGGCCTTCAACGCACTGTCCAGTCGCTTGAGAACGCGTTCCTTGCCTAGCACTTCCATCAGGTGATAGAGGCTGGGGCCAATCGTCTTGCCCGTGCAGGCCAGCCGCACCGGATGCACCAGCACACCTGCCTTCACCGTCAGTTCCGCCGCCACAGCCTTGAGGGCGGCCTCCACGGTGGCCGCGTTGAACGGTTCGACGCCCGCAAATGCCGCGCGCAATTTTTCCAGACGCGGACGGCTCTCCGCGCCAAAATCCGTTTTCGCCACGCCTTCGGGCAGGACGATCTCTTCCATGAAATAGAAATCCGCGAAGCCCGGCAGGTCGTTCATCACCTTCGTTTTTTGCTGGCAGGTGGCCAGCGCGGCGCGCACATACGCGGGATCGTATTGCGTGGGCTTCAACCCCGTTTTCTCGAGCACGGGAACGCCCAGTTCCACGAACCGGTCCATATTCAACGTTCGGATGTATTCGTAATTCAGCCAGTTGAGCTTGTTGAAATCGAACTTCGCGTTGTGGCGCAAAATCTGCGGCAGATCGAACGCCTGAATCACCTCGGCAATCGGCATGATCTCGCGGTTGTTCTTGGGCGACCATCCCAGCAGCAGCAGATAATTCACCACCGCCTCGGGCACATAACCCTTTTCAACGTAAGTCATCAGGGACGCCCCCGCGTCTCGCTTGCTCATCTTGCTGCCGTCCGGATTCAGGATCAGCGGGATGTGCCCGTACTGCGGAGGCTGCACGCCGAAGGCCTTGAACAAAGCCAGGTGCTTGGCCGTATTGGACAAATGGTCCTCGCCGCGGATCACATGCGTCACACCCATTTCCAGGTCGTCGATCACATTGACCAGGTGAAACACCGGCTGTCCGTCCGAGCGCACAATGAAGAAATCCGGATCCAACTGCTCCTGATCCGTCAGCTCGCGGCGGACCTTGCCCACCACCACATCCTCCATCACCGTCGCCTCTTTGCCCATTCGGAATTTCACCGCGCCTTCGGAATCGTAGGCAAAACCCTTGTCCCGCAATTCCTGAATCCGCCTCTTGTAAATATCGTTCCGCTGGGATTGGAAATAAGGCCCGTGATTTCCACGACTTGGCCCCGTGGGATCGCCCGTCTCGGGACCCTCGTCCCAATCCATCCCCAGCCAGCGCAGGCCTTCCAGAATCACATCCACCGCCTCGCGGGTGTTGCGCGCGGTATCCGTGTCCTCAATCCGCAAAATAAATTCACCGCCCGTGTGCCGGGCATACAGCCAGTTAAACAATGCCGTGCGGGCGCCTCCGATATGGAGGTAACCCGTGGGACTCGGTGCAAAACGAACTCGAACGCTCATAATATTCCACCCATCTGTTGGTTCAATTCCCGAACCGCGACCGCGCAATGATTCGCCGTCGCTTTCTTAAAACAATCAACTGCTTTCTTTGCCTTTTACCGGACAAAGTCGGACTATTCTATGCCGGCTTGGCCCATTGTCACCCCTCGATTTTCAGGATGCGTTCGATCTCCGCGTACGTCGAAACCACATGCGTTGCGCGCGCGAGCTTCTCCGCCGGCAGCGAATTCGTGATCGCGATCACGCGGAATCCTCCCGCCAGCGCCGCCTCCACACCCGCCGCCGCGTCCTCGATCACCCAGCAATCCGCCGGGGCTATCCCCAGCAGCTCCGCCGCCCGCAAAAACACATCCGGCGCGGGCTTTCCCCGGCCCACATCCTGAACGCTCACGATCGCCTTGAAAAAGGGTCGCAGATTCCGCAGCGCCAATACGGCATCGATCACTGGGTGCATCGACCCCGACGCCAGCGCCAGCGCATGACGCGCCGCCAGCTTGCGGATCAACTCCAGCGCCTCCTTGAAAAACGGCTGCTCCTTCTCCACCAGCTCGATCAAATGACGCTGCTTCCAGGCGATCAATTCCTCCAGCGATTGCGGCGGATGATGCAGCGCGATGAAATCCCGCCACAGCGCCCCATCCGAGCGCCCGTAATACGCGGGGAAAATGATCCCGTGATTCTCCCCGTAGCCCATCTCGTGGCAAATATCACGGAAGGCGCGTTCGTGGACAGGCTCGCTATCCAGGATCACCCCGTCCATGTCAAAAATGACTGCTTTATACGACATAATGTTCCGCCGCCGTGCGGGTTCTGCATGAAGCGCCGCGACCGGTCCGGCCTTGAACCCTCATGGTATAGCGGTTCTTCGCTCCCATGGCATCATTTTTCGGACTGGGCCCCATATTGTGTGCCTCATCACCCTGGCCCCAAAACCTGAATTGTCACAAGTGGGGAGCGTCGTATCAGGGGCGTTAAGCGCCTTCTTTGTTCCAGAAGGTTTTGTCCTATAAACGTTTCGTCCGCTGCCCTTGGTAATACTTGTTACAACAGTGACCGCCACACCGTGACCTTCGTGCCAGGAAGCGCAATCCTGTAGGGATTGCAATCAATCAGCCCCGGGTCGCGAGGAACGAGCCACCCGGGGTGCTCGCCCCCAGAGAAATTCCAACGCTGTAAGCGTTGAATCAAATCCCCCTTTTCCACATCCTGACCATCCTGATTATCCATGTTAACAGCCCCCTTCCTTTTGCGCCTTCGCGCGCGCGATTTCCTACGTCGTAAAATCATTTCGCGCGCACCTGCTATTGTCTTGCTCGCGAAGATAATGATTGATATTATTTCCCGCATAAACCACTGAAAGACCGGTTCATTTCCGGTGTTGAGTTTGAGAAAATAATAATGTTTGCCACAAATGCCATGAATCCGGACGTCCTATCTCGTCAAGCGATACGACTGGCACAACACAAAAGCAGAAAGGCCGGACGACCGCTCACGAAAGAAGAAGTGCTTCAGTTGAAAATTCAAACCGTGGAATCATGGAAGAGAGTCGCAATTTCTGTGATGGGCCTGTTGGTGGGTGCCTTAGCCTATACGTGCTATCGTGGCGGTGCCCCATGGTGGATTTGGGTGCTGTTTGGGTTGGGCTGCATCTTCATCATTCTCTGCGGCATTCTCGGCAGGAAGTCTTATATTGACCGTGAACTGCAAAAGTTGACAGCGAACGGCTCGGCGAGGCTCTTGGATGCAATTATCAATGCACTGTAAACTGGAGGCGAACAAGGGAATGGTCTTATGCGAGCATTGAAGCACATCTCAGGAATTCTGCTCGCCACTGTTGGTGTCATGTTTTTGCTTAGTACCTTCGTTCTGGTTTTTGATCCGGATTCGCAGGTTCCGCTGTGGATGGTTGCCGTTATGTTTCTCTTCCTGGGGCTGCTTCCCCTATGGGGTGCATACGCTCTGTTGTGGGCGAAAGTCACCGCGCCCGGCAAATCCTGTCCACAATGTGGATGCGCTGAGTGGCAGGCCGCAGGCATTTTGCGGACTTTGCACAATCCGTGGTTCTTTGCCTTGGGTGGCTGGCTGTTTGCGGCACTTTGGGGCGCGAGCCGCGAGCAGCAGGTTCGATGTGTTAAGTGCGACAAAATCTATTGGACCGACACACGAGCCACGCGCATTGCTGGAGTCTTACTCTGGGTTTTTCTCATCGTATGGATGGTGGGCGCGCTAGTACATCTGGTTTTGAAATGAGGGTGGAAGGGCCAATTGTGGAAAACATCCGGAAAATCGAAGCCAGACAGCGCAAACGGATCAAGGGACAATGAACGCCGCCAAACCCCATTTCCTTCTCCGTTGTCTGCGCGCCTTAAACCGTTCGCTCTGGTCGCCGGAGGCGGATGAGATGCGGTATGTTAGCCTGCTTGCCATGGTCACCTTTTTCATCCTGCCGCTCTGGGGGCATGGACATCTTAAATTCATAGGCCCCAATCCGGTCATGGTGGCTCAGATCCTTGGCTGGATTCTTTACCTCCTCCTCTTTGGAAAACGCCTGCAGCGCCGAGGCGAACTGGGACGCCTGATCCTCGCGCCTGCTCTTTTCTTTGCGTTGTTGGTGGGCGTGTGCTGGCTTTGATGGCGGACGCAATAAACTCCAGAGGAGATATCTGCACGCCAGCCAGATTGCAGATAGTCGATGCGCTGCTTTGCTCGGGCGGGGGATTGATCGTCTGCTGACGATCCATGATCGTTACACACCGATCTGGTTTTATGGTGAATCCGTTCGTTACCAGTTCACCGTTTCAGAGTCATTTCGCAGCAACTTCCTTGCGTCGGATCAGCTTTTCCAGCACATCTCCCAATGCCTCGGTAAATCGAACCTGTGTCTCAGGATTTACATGAGTCAGGTCCTCATAATCCTCCGGCGTCTGTTTGGGCAGCGCGGATTCCTCCAGCAACACCACGTTGTCATGGTGCGCGGCCAGTGACTTCAGGAAGCTCACCATTTGAGGGCGCAGCGCGGGATCCAGTTCGCGGGCAAGCAGGGGATTAACCTGGCCGCAACAAAGGACCACGGTTCTGTGTTCCGCCTGGCATCGCGCAACGAATAGCTCGAACGCGGCCATCTCAAACGCACTCTGCTCTTTCCCATGATACGTGGCTGCCGCTTCGATCACGCGTTCGTGCATATTGGTGCTCAACGTGGTGTCCCGCTGGCGTTGTCGCACCTTTGCCACATCATCGCCGAGAAGTCGTTGGGCAAGGGATTCCCGCAATTGAAAGGCTGGCAGGACATGGCTCAATAATCCGTAACCCTCGGCCTTTTTGTCCCACTGCAAATTGCCGCCAAGCCGGAGAAAATCAGGCAGATCGCCAAAGGAGAAAAACAGGGGGAACCCAACGCTCAGACCGTCGTTGAAAAAGTTCACCTCGCTTAAATAGCAAACAATGATGTCCGCCTTGTGCCCTGCCAGCTTGCGATCCAGAAACAGAAAATCAAACCCGTAACTCCCTGGAAAATGCAGCTCGGTGGAGAAAAGATCGGGTCCCAGCCGGTGATTCAATAGACGGTGGTCAATCTGGGTGCGCGTCTGGCTGGATCCCCCGAGCACCACTTTGACAGGCGCCGGATTCTCGTCCATCAACTGCAATTTGATATGGAACTGGGTGAAATTGTCGGTCTTGTTCTTCCCATTCCAGAAGAAGCACCAGAACAGGCAGGTCCCCATCGCAATCTTGATCCAGATATTCAACGCGGCAAACCCCGTGACGGCATGGGGGATCCACTTCCATAATCTGGGCAACCTCCGTCCAAGCAGGGCCCCCAGGGCCGCAGCCACCAGCAGGAGCCCGATGCCCGTTGTGAATAGCAATGCCGCATCAAAAAAGCGATGCTCCATAAACGCCGCCGCATCGGAAAACTTGCCATCCCCCATGCGCAGCATTTGGCCGCCCCATTTCCGGCCGATCCAACCCGCTAGGGAATGCCCCAGCAGCCCGTAGGCCATCCATGCAACCGCGCTCAGCGCCAGCGAGGCAAAAACAAAAGTGCGTCTCATGTTTAGAATTGGAAGTAAATGAATTGGGAGCCTTCGAAGACTCCGAGCCCGGCAATGGCCGCAATGGCCGTGATCACACCGATCGCCTTCCAACCGTCCGACCATTGTGAGAAACGATTCATCGCATCATATTTCCACTGAAAGAACAAGGCCACCCCACCCAGCAATAGGACTCCCTGGCCCATGGGACTGAAGGCTGACGGAAAAACCATCAGCGTGTGGAGGTAATCCGTAACGCATTTCACCTGGTTCACTCCGTGGGGAAGCGCGCCGGCGCGGAAAAGCAGCCATCCCAGGCACGTTAAATGAAAAAACAATAGGACGAACACCGCGTTCTTGAGCATTGCGAATATCGGAGACGCGGTCTGCAACGGTATGGAGGTCTGTTCATCGGTGGCTGCCACGGTTTCCCGCACTCCCGATTTTTGGCGATTCTTCCCCTCACAATCCATTGGCGCTTCCTGAATTCCCACCGGCACCAATTCCCGTTCGACCCTTGGATGCACCATGGCCTTTGCCTGGATTTGTGAAACCGTGGACAATGAGGCCCTCTGGCCGCAAACCCGCTCCATGACCCCGTTCCATGCCCTCTGTGCCGCCAACAACACCCCATGATAAAGCCCCCACAGAACATAGGCCGCGCCCGCACCATGCCACAGCCCGCCCAGCAACATGGTAATCATCAGATTGCGATAAGTCTTATACGACCCGTATCGATTCCCCCCCAGCGGTATATACAGGTAATCCCGCAGCCAGGTGGAGAGGCTGATGTGCCAGTGCCGCCAAAAGGCCGATGGATTGGTTACCAGGTAGGGCGCCCGGAAATTTTCCACCAGTTCAAATCCCATCAGCTTGGACACCCCCCGCGCAATGTCCGAGTACCCTGAAAAATCGCCGTAAATCTGGAACGCAAAGGCGTAGATGATCAACCACGAATTCGCATCCGCATAAGGCGGCACACCTCCAGTGAAACCCCAGTTGACGACTTGCGCCAGACGATCGGCAATCACGACTTTTTTGACAAATCCCATGAGAATGAGCCAGAGGCCATTGGCCACCTCTGCCGGGATGATCGTGCGCGGCTTTTGACATTGGGGCAGCAGGATTGAGGCGCGAACGATGGGTCCGGCCACCAAATGCGGAAAAAACGCCACGTAGAGCATGAAATCGCTGGGATTATTTGTCGCTTTCAACTCCCTCCGGTAAACGTCGATGGTGTAGCTCATCGACAAAAAGGTATAAAACGATATTCCGACCGGCAGAACGACATGCAGCATCGGAAAGCTCATGGTGACACCGACAGTCCCCATGGCGCTTTGCAGGCTATCCATGAAGAAATTGAAATACTTGAAAATGCACAGCACGCCCAGATTCACCGTCATGCTCGAAGCCAGCAGGAGTTTCCGTCTTTTGGAATTCGACTCCCGATCGATCCACAAGGCGCAATAATAATCGAAAAACGTCGTAAACAGCAGCAGCGCCAAAAAACGATAATCCCACCAGCCATAAAAAAGGTAGCTGGCGCAGATCAGCATCCAATTCTGCCCCCGGAAGTTCAACCGAAAGTACAGAATCAAAACGATTCCCAAAAAAATCAGGAATACGAGTGAGTTAAAAACCATGCGAATAGGATTTTTAAGAATATCGGGGCGTTAGGCAATCCAATCCTTTTGGCTGCAGCCTTGAAAAGTCCTCATATTCGCCAGAATAATCCTTTTTAAAAGCCCGTCTTTATGCGAGGATAACGTTATGAAAAAGCCTGTCAAAAAAGCGGTGAAGCCGGCACGCAAGAAAGTGCGGACGTCGGCTGGCGTCGCTTTGCCAGCGAAGCGCAGGACTCCGGTCCGGGCTGCAAAAGCCGCCCCGCGCATCGCCAAACCGCGCTCTCAGGCTCTTGTCATTCCCCCGATTTTACTCGAAACAGCACCTCCCCCGCTGGTGCCACGGATTTCGGAATCCCAACTAGTGGAGACACCGCTGGCTGAGGCACAATTACTTGTTCAAGAGAGAGTTGAAGAGCGAGTTGAAAATATTCAGACCAGCCCGGTCCAAAGTTCCAAGCCCCGGTTTTTAACCGTATCCGTCCTCGAAGTGGCGCCGATCATTCCGACCCTGGCCCATGCGCAAACTGCCTTGGTGAATTTGGAACCTGCGATGGCGCCCCAGCCAGCAGTAACGGAGCAAATGGCAATTCACGTCCCCGAACCATTGGCGCTGCACCCGGGAGTGCCTGTAATGGAGTTTCAAGAACTCGAACGGGGGATTCTCCATCTTCTTGCGCGCGATCCCCATTGTTTGTTCGCAACGTGGGATTTTCCAGCCGGCGCACTCGCACTCCACCGTTTGCGCGCCGTTGACGGTTGCATCCACCTGAAGGTTGCCGTGGTGGGGCAGGGCGGGGAGCACGATGTCATTTTAACGCCTGAAGCGTGCGAATGGTTCATCCCAGTGGCGCGCGCGGGCGCCGAATACCGGGTGGAAATGGGTTATCGGAACCGGGCAGGGGCCTGGGTGCCCATTGCGGACCCTGCTTTGGCGGCCACCCCTGCGGAGGCGCCGGCCGAACCCGCCACAGCACAGATGCACACCGTGGTGTTTCCTGTCCTGGAGACACCCGTTCCCGGGATATTAAGCACAGGCCTTGGGGTGGAACCGGAGCCGCTTGTGCGCAATTTTCCGGCGGCCCGGATCACTCCTGCATCCGATGTTCCCTGGATCCCGGAAGTTCAAGCTGCCCTGGCAACCTTGGGCGCCCCGGTTCAAACAGCGAAGTCAGTCGGCATGGCCAACTCACTCCAGTGGGTTGAAATGGTCGGGCCCGAACGTGAAATCCCCGGTCCGGTTTCAGGCCCGCAAGAAGTTCCGGGCACAGCACCAGTTCCCCAGCCTGGAGGATTGCCCTCTTCATTTCCGGGAGTGTTTTCCTTGCCGACAAGCTTTCTGCCCGGCCAGTCCGTCCAACCCGGCCAACCGGGTGCCGTGCCTGGCCGAAAGTTCTGGTTCACGGTGAATGCGGAACTGGTCATTTACGGCGCCACAGAACCCGACGCCAGGGTCGAGATTGGCAGCCATCCGATACGCCTGCGGCCGGACGGAGGGTTCAGCTTCCGGTTTGCCCTGCCAGACGGACAATTTGAATTGCCCGTCGCCGCCTTATCTGCCGATGGCGTGGATTTTCGCGGCGCGGTCCTCCGTTTCGAGCGATCCACCCAAACCGCCGGGGAGGTCGGTATGCATCCCCAGGATTCCAATCTCATGAAGCCGGCTCCCGAGTCTTGTGTGTAAACAGGAAGGCTCAAAGAGCACTTTGGCACTAAAAAAACCATGGGAAGCAACTTTTGTTCCACACCAAGCCGGCGTGGCGCAAAGCCCCGTGGAGCATTTCGAGTTTTTAAGTGACCGGAACCGGTTGATTCGGGTAGGCTCCTTGGCCTGATGAATCGCGAACGGATTGATCGCTGGTGCGAGTGGGGGATTTTGGGCCTGGTCTTGGCGATCCTGGTGTTTGGTCCGCTGGCCACCGGCGCGGTGCGTCCCACGGACTTTCTGGTGATCCAGGGCTTGACGATCGGCGTTCTGGGTCTGTGGATTGTCCGGCTTTGGTTTGGCGAGTCCCGCCGTTTCTTATTTCCTCCCATCGGTTGGGCCGTGCTGGCCTTTGCCACGTATGTGATTGTCCGTTATTTCCAGGCCGGAGTCGAATATACCGCGCGGGAGGAGATGATCCGCGTGATTATTTATGCCTTCCTGTTTTTTGCGGTGGTGAACCATCTGCATCATCAGGAATCGACGCAAATCATCAGTTTCGTCCTGATTTTTCTGGCCATGGCGGTTGCCGCCTATGGAATTTATCAGTTTGCAACCAATTCGGACCGTGTTTGGGGCTTTATCAAGCCTGCCCAGTATATGAAGCGGGGTTCGGGCACTTATATCTGCCCGAATCACCTGGCGGGCTTTCTGGAGATGGTGCTGCCGCTGACATTGGCCTATGTGTTCATGGGCAAGATTAGTGCGGTGACCAGGATTTTTATCGGGTATGCCGGATTGGTGATGCTGGCCGGGATAGCCACTTCCATTTCCCGGGGCGGCTGGATTGCCACCGCTCTGGCGTTGACGGTGCTGTTCATTGTGCTGTTGCGCCAGCGCCAGTATCGGATTCCCGCGATCGTCGCTCTGGTGGTTTTGCTCGGTTTTGGCGTGGCCTTCGTCTCGAACGCGAGGATGACGCAAAAACGCTTCAGCGAAATGTTCGTGGCGGGCAAGCTTGAGGATACCCGCTTTCGGCTGTGGAAACCGGCCCTGAAGATGTGGGAGGAAAACGTGTTGCTGGGGGTCGGGCCGGGGCATTTCGATCTCCGGTTCCGGCAATACCGGCCTGAAGAGGTGCAAATGCGCCCCTATTATGTTCACAACGATTATCTGAACACGCTGTCCGATTACGGGGTGGTGGGAACGGCATTGGTGCTTTCGGCGTGGGTTTTGCTCTATGTGGGCGTATTCCAAACCTGGAAATTTGTGCTGCGCGTCTCCAGCGATGGCGCTTCCCGGAAAAGCAACAAACCGGCTTTTGTTTTGGGCGCATCCATTGGCCTGATGGCCATTCTTTTGCATTCGGTGGTGGATTTTAACATGCGAATCCCGGCGAATGCGATTCTCGCAGTGACTCTCATGGCATTGATGTCGAGTCATTTACGATTTTCAACAGACCGATACTGGGTCCGGGGCCGCGTAGGTTTCAAAATTCTGGTCACGATCCTCTGCCTGGGTGGAATGTATTATTTGGGGACCCAGGGGATTCGTCGTTTTCGCGAAGAGGTGCGCCTGGCCAATGCTGAGAAGCTGAAGGAATATTCGATGGCGCGAATCGAAGCCCTTGAAAAGGCTTTTGCCGGGGAACCGATGAATTCCAAGACCGCCTACGAGATTGGCGAGTCCTGGCGGATGCATAGCTGGGAGGGTAACTCCGATTATAAACTGCTCGCGCAGAAGGCAATGGAATGGTTTGATCGAGCCACGAAAATCAATCCATACGATGGATACTCCTGGCTGCGATATGGGATGTGCCTGGACTGGTTGGGGCGGCAAGAGGAGGCGGCGCGATATTTTGAGCGTGCTCTGGAATTGGATCCCAATGGGTATTACACCTTGGCCCATCAAGGATGGCATTTGATTCAACTCGGAGATTACGATGGGGCGAGGGTGTGGTTTATACGGTCATACCAGTTAAATCATAATGACAACCCGATTGCTTTGAAGTATATTTGGCTGATCGATCGTCGCAAGGCCGCTTCCAGCGGCAAAAAATGACTCTTTGCCGCTTTTTTTTGAGAAAGTTGATTGAACTGCGAATTATGCGGTTGACAATTGGCGCTGAGTCACTAAAGTGGGCGAAGATTTAAGGTAAATTGATCAAATCTGGAGCATAATATGAAACACCTCGGTAGCTTAATATCTAAATTGGCGGCTGGCGGAGTCGCTCTCGTGGTTTCGGCCATGCTCAGCTCCGCTCAGGCTCAACAAGAAGGAACGGCAACAGTCACATCCTTGCGCGGCAGTGCGCAGTATTCCGACGCGGGTGGCGCCTGGACCCCGCTGAAGGTGGGCAAAGTCCTCAAAGCGGGCGCTGTAGTCAAAACCGCTTCGGATTCTCAAGTGGATCTGTTCCTTAAGCAAAATGGCCCGGTGGTTCGTTTGACGTCAGACACCACGCTCGGTTTGGACAAAATTCTGTTTGATGACACGGGTGCGGAAACCGTGGTCGAGACCCAGTTGAATCTCGCCAGCGGACGTATTTTGGGCAACGTCAAGAAATTGGCCGCCGCCTCCCGCTATGAAGTCAAAGTGCCGACGGGCACCGTGGGCATTCGCGGCACGGAATATGACATAAGCGCCTCGGGTGTCGTTCATGTTGTGACGGGCGAAGTGATCGTGACCTACGTGTCGCCGTCCGGCAAAGTCACCACCATGACTGTCCGCGAAGGCGAATGGTTCATTCCTCCCACGGATGCCGCTGGCGTTCCCACGATTCAGAACACGCCTCCTGCCGGTTGGTCGCCTTTGCCGATGCCTCCTACGGGTCAACCCCCGGTGGTCGTCACTCCCGTTGGTGGAGTTGTGAAGCCCATTGAGGTGCCCGTGTCCCCGATCATCGGCAATCCTGCCCCCGCGTCTGCTCCTGTGACGCCGCCGCAAGACTAGTCCGATGTGATGGAATCGGAAGAACTTTAAGACAAAACCCAGGGCGTCTTCGATGCCTTGGGTTTTTTCATTTCTGTGATCGATCCCATGACCTCCCAGCCCGCAAAACACCGAAGCGCGGCTTTGCGGTTTAAGTGGGGTCTGGTCGTGATACCCGCCCTGGTGGCGGGTTTCTTTTGTTTTTTGCAACTCGCGCCGGCCCGTTTCGCTCCCGTCGAGTTTGCCAATCGTCTCGAATGGATGAGCTTCGATTGGCGGGTGCGTTGGGCGGCGAAGATGGCGCCCGTGACGGCCACCAATCTCGGTGCCGTCTTCATCAGCGACGCGAGCATTGGTGTGATCGGCGACGGTTCCCTTGGCTTCCAATACGGTCTATACTGGCCCAGGCATTTATATGGACGCGTGGTGCGGGAGCTTTCCCGGCAGGGGGCCACGGCTGTGGGCTTTGACATCGCGTTTGGCGAAAATCGCCCGGATCATGCCGCACTGTTGTTGCCGGATGGGCGGCGGATTGGTTCGGACCAGTTTTTTGCCCGGGAGATAAAGAGCGCCGGCAACGTCGTTCTTGCCGCAGCCCGGGGCTTTCCTCCAGCGGCATTATTCCGGACGAATGCCAGCCAGATGGGGGACATCACTGCGGAAGTCGAGAGGGACGGGATACTGCGTCGGGCCAGGGCTTTTTCAGATTACCGCATCTGGCATCCGTCGATCGTGCAGGCGGCTCAATTGGAGGGGGTGGATTTGCTCACCGTGCGGCGCAACGCAGCGGGCGAATTCACATGCCACAGGAATGGCGCGGTGGTGCCATTGCCGTTCGCACTGGCCACGGATACGAACGGCACTTTCGATGTGGGTCGTTTCAAGGCCGATGTGTTGCACGATGAATCAGCCAATCCAGCGCCAGGTCGCGCTCCGGCCTATGTCGATGCGCGCGTGTGGAATATGGGGATCGCGATGGCGGCGCTGGGGCTGGGACTGGATCTGGACCATGCCGAAGTGGCGCCCGGGCGGATTATTTTGCGCGGGCCGGGCGCGATTCAGCGGGTGATTCCGGTGGATGGGGAGGGGCGGTTTGTGATCGATTGGAGCATTCCGATCAACGACCCCGTCCTGGCTTCGACCTCATTAGAGGCCCTGCTGGCGCGGGATATCCTGCGCGAGAATGGAATGACCAACGAAACGCCGGACCTGTTTAAAGGACGGCTGGTAATGGTCGGGTCCACCGCCACCGGAAACGATTTGCGCGACAAGGTGGCCACTTCGCTCGAGAAGGAGACTTTCGGCATCAGCCAGCATTGGAATGTGGCCAACGCCCTGTTGATGGACCGGGTGATACGGCCGGTCCCGGTCCCGATCGCCCTGGGTTTGATTCTGGCGATGAGCCTCATTTCGGCATGGCTGACATGGCGGCTGCGGGTGCTTTGGGCCTCGTTCCTGGTGCTGGTGCTGATGGTGGTGGAACTGGCCGCCGCGTTGTCGCTATTTGTCGAAATGCGGATCTGGGCGCCCATCGTGCTGCCGGTTTTTGGCGCCTTGTTCACGACGCACCTGTGCATGGTGACCTACCGCGTGATTTTCGAGCAGCAGGAACGGCGGCGGGTGCGGTCGGTCTTTTCCCGCCTCGTATCGCCTGATGTGGTCAATGAACTGCTCAATGCGGAACATTTGTCCCTCGGCGGCGCCAGCCGGCGCATCACGATTTTCTTTGCCGACGTGCGCGGTTTCACTGAGATCACAGACGCCCACCAGGCGCGGGCTGCGGAATCCGCGCGTTCCCGGCAGCTTCAAGAGCGCGATGCGGCTGATTTCTTTGACGCGCAGGCGCGGGAGATGCTCATGACGGTGAACCTGTATTTGAGCGTGGTGGCGGACATCATCAAGAAACACAACGGCACGCTGGATAAATACATCGGCGATTGTGTGATGGCCTTTTGGGGCGCGCCTGCGGCGTATCCCGATCACGCGTTGCGGGCGGTGCGCGCCGCCATCGAAATCCAGCGCGCGATTCATCAGCTCAACGCAACGCGGACGGAGGAAAATCGGAAACGCGAAGCGGACAATGCCGCGGGCCTGCCGTTTCAGGCGCCATTGCCGATACTCGACATGGGCACCGGTTTGAACACGGGGGTGGCGACCGTGGGCCTGATGGGTTCCGACAAGCACATCCTCAACTACACCGTGTTCGGACGCGAAGTGAACGTCGCCAGCCGCCTGGAAGGGGTTTCCGGGCGCAGCCGCATCATCATCAGCGCGTCCACCCACGCGGACTTGCTGGTCGGCGATCCGGCCCTGGCGGCGACCTGCGTGGAACAATCCCCCGTGGTCGCCAAAGGCATTCGCGAACCGGTGCGGGTTTACGAAGTGCCGTGGCGTGAGTAGGCGAAGGGCGGGGCGTCATCCGCAGATTAACTGATCACAGCGCAAAACGGGATTAAAATTAGTCGCAGGAAGGTGGAGAATCTGACATGGTCTGCAGGGTATGAATCTTCCAGAAGGACCGGCTGGTGGAGATCTGAACATGAAACAAGGCTCCCGTGTATCGCGAATTCGCCGGTTGTTCAGCTTCCGGATTCTTTGGCGGATGGCGTTGATCGGTGTCGCCCTCGTCCTGGCATTCTATGCGGAAGAAAACTGGCGCGGGCATCGCGCCTGGACGAACTACGTGCAGGCGAAGACCGCGCAGGGATTGCATTTGGATTGGAAGTCCTGCATTCCGCCACAAGTGCCGGACGCTGAGAATTTTGCCATGACGCCGGTTCTGGCGGCTTTATACGATTTCAAACCCGGCACGCAGGAATACCGGGACACGAATTCCTCCTCGAGGATCAAACAACTCACTGATTCTATTTTCAACAAGCATTTGGATTTCGGCGGTGGAAATTGGATGCTCGGTTTGCATACCTCTTTATCTGAAGTCTTGACCAACCAGGCTCCTGGCTCGAAGGGGCACTTCCCAAGGATGAGCCCGGCGATGCTGAAGCGTTACGGCCTTGTCCCCCCGTCGAATTCGGCAACAGCCGACCGGGAAATTGAATCCACCAAGGTTGATCCACTGGTTGAACGTTATTCCCAGATGAGTAAGAACGAGCAGGCACAGGAGATTCTTCAAAGCATGGAAACCATGCAGCCGGTTTGGGACGAGCTCCGATCCGCCATGAAGCGCCCTTATTGTCGCTATCCAGTCAAATACGACAATGAGCCGATATACGCCATCAGGCAACCGCATCGAAACGTAATTATGAATCTCACCTCTTTCCTGCGGATATCAGCCATCTGCCACTTGGAGTCAGGTCAAACCGATTCGGCAATGGCCGATCTCGAACTCGGATTCCACCTTTGCAATTCATTAAAAACGGATCCGTGGAAGACATCCTATACTGTCCGTTGGGCCTCTGATCGTTACTTGACGCAGGCGATATGGGAAGGGGCGTCGAGACACCTGTGGTCGGCTGCTCAATTGGAGCGTTTGCAGAAACTGAGAATCCCAAACAACGAAATTGTCGAGGCAAGTCGGGTTCTCATGTGTCATCGAGCATGGTGCATTCCGCTGGTCGATGAAGATCGAAAGGAATATCAGCGGAGTCGATTCGATTGGGAACAGTGGAAATTGAACCTCGAGAATAGTGGTGCGTTACCGTATGTTCTTTATTACCAATGGGGACCCGCAGGTTGGTATGATTTTGAAAAGCTGCATCTGAGCCAATGTTATGATGAATTCGTCCCGCGAGTTTTCGATCTCGCAAATGGGAGGATGTCCACCAACGAACTTGCGCGCATAACCGGCTTGTGGAATAGCCCGAGTATATTCCACCCTTATTGGCATCACAAGGTCAAGGTTAGTGAATGTTTATGGACCATTTATTCTCTGGCGAAACCGGCCGTCCTGGAACAAACGACTGTGGATTTGGCGTATCTGGGCTGCGCCCTGGAGCGGTATTTTCTTGATAGGAAGGAATACCCGGCGGGTCTTGGCGACCTGATGCCGCAATATATCGAGAAGGTGCCTCACGATATGTTGACTGGCGAACCTTACCGGTATCGCCGGATTGATAAGGAACACTTCGTGCTCTATTCGATCGGCTTCAACGGGAAGGACGACGGTGGCATGGCTATTAACAAACCTTCGAACAGGATCTCGATGAACGAGGGCGATTGGATATGGCAGGGTGGTGTTCCCGCTGCCATCCAAAATTTCTGACAAGATCCGATTACGCCCGCGAATTTGAACGGCGGCATCGTCTCACAAAGCCCACACCCAGAGCGCATATCCCCAAAGCCAGCGTATAAGTGGCGGGTTCGGGGACGGCTGCCGCGAAATTATCCACGCCCACGGTGTAATCCAAAGTGGGGGTGAGGACAATCTTACCAATGGATTCCCCGGGACTAGCGACAATGCCCACGAAACCGCTGGCACTGGCCATGGTTGAGGCCGCAACGGTGCCGGAGCCAATCAGGGTTCCCGAGAGGTTATATACCTTAATGTCTGGCGTGCCAGCAGCTCCCAAAGTGTCATTCCAGGATAGCACGTTAAGACTGAGACCCAGCACGGGCTTGCCGGAGGAAGGAGCCAACTCCACTGTCAGGGTTCCGTAATTTCCATCCCAGAGCGAGTTCGAGTCAGCTCCCAGGCCAAATGTGCTGCCCACCCCACCCAAGTTGCCGCTTGAGGCTGTCACTTTCAGACCCAAGCCAGCGTTGATCACAGTGCCGCTCAGACTGCCCAGATCCTCGAACGACCCTCCGGTGGGGAAAAGACTCTCGAAGTTTTCCGTTCCGGCCAACGAGAGGCCTCCAATGGCGGTGTCGTACCCCGCCAAATCATTGACGTAGAGAACAGCGGACCAAACCTGGCCTGCCGTGGCAAGCATTGCCGCCACTGAAACCGCACAAATACGCATGTTCATATTAGTCCATCAATAGTATTTTCAAGGCTCATACCGTCAACCAAAATGTAATGGATCCTCTGGTAATGCTCTGATAAGAGCGATGACAACCCGGGTCAGCTTCCGCATATATCAACAAAAGCTGCTGTGGCACAAGCGCTAACCGCTGTGCAGAATTATAAATCGCCTTGCATGTATGCCGGATATGCATAAGGTCGCGCGCGACGATGCGCGGGATTAAGAAGCGCGCCTGATGCAGAAATTTAGGGCTGGAATAAACATAATCACCTCAAATACGGATATGAAATTCAAACCAATGGCCGCGATGGCCGCTCTGTGCATTCTTTCGGGATGCGCCACATGCTCTCTTCCCAGCGGCGCCCAGAAGGTCGGCGGCGGGCTCACCATCAAATGGAACGCACCCCAGAACGGCACCGCCATTCTCATGGAGACATCTTCCGGGAAGATGGTCGGCACGAGAACCCTCGAGAAGGGGGACGAATTCAGGTTTGAACCAGATTACGACAATGGCATGCAGGTCCTCGAAACCCTGTTTCCCACGCTGTCATTGTCCACAAACATGCATTTCGTGCTCTATTTCGTTCCTGAAAAGAAAACCAAGTAGCCAGTATTTGCCGAATCCGTGATGGAAACGTTTTCAAAGGCGTTTCCATTTTTTTTAAAGGGCCAGTCCGCGTCCCATAGGTGGCGCGATTCCGCCCTTGAGTTACTGCAATTTGGGTTGCACCACTTCGCCGCGCGCCTGGGCTTCAATGTTTTCGTAGGCGCCAAAGAAGTCCGAATTGGCGTCCAGCCACACCACGAGGCGCCGATGATCGTCGTCGGAAAGAGTCACGCCCTGATGTTTGTTTTCGAGCAGAGGAAGCAGCTTCGAGGCGCGCGCGCCCACCTTGCCCGGAATGCTTCTGGTTTGTTCCCACAAATCGAAGCCTTCGCCATCGGCTCCGCTGTGCGAGGCGTAGGGGTGGAGATTGCGGTAGGATGCAAACCACTTGTAACGGTCCTGATCCCAGCCGCCGGGTCTTAACTCGAAGGAATGCCCCGTGTCTTTGGTTCCATCATGGCAACCGATGCACTGACGGTTTAAAACCGGTTGCACCAGGCGGGCAAAACTGAAGGGATTGGATCCGTCCGGTTCGGGTGCGATTTCCGAGGGCTGCCTGCGGAATGCGATGGGCGTGGCTGTGGCTTTGCGGGGCAGGGCCTGGTTTTTCGATTCGTGACAGCCGGCGCATAAGAGGGTCTCGCCCCCGTGCGCGTAGGTGGCGCTTTTCATGGATTGCACCGCGCGGCCTTTGTCGTCGAGCACCTGGAAATAAACGGATTTGCCGGGTGGCAGGTAAAACTGAACGCTGCCATCCGCTTCGACCGGAACAGTCCCCAGCACAGCCCTGGCGCCGGTCTCGCGACCATAACCAATCCAGGGGTCCTGATGCAGCACGGTGGTCTTGGGCAGGACTTGGATGATGCGCATCGATTTGATTTTGGTGCCTTCAGGCAATGGATAGCGGCTGTCGTAAACGTTGGCGACGCCCACGATGGCTTTGGCGGTCGCGCCGACACTTTTTGCATCGAGCGGGTGCTCATCGCCGATGCGGGTCCAGGAAGGATGGTTCGCCAAAAGAGGCGGTTCCCCCACCGCTGGAATGATGGGAGGCGCGGGGCGCGATTGCAAAGGCACCGGCCCCAGGCAATACCAATCGTTTGTTCTGAAAAGCAGCTCTCGATTCCCAAACGCGTCCACCAAGAACAAACCCTGATCGCGCGTGGTCAGGCAGACTTTTTCCGAAAGCGGCCAGGCGGCTCCATAGCGTTGGTGGCTTGTTTCCACAGGGGCGCTCCAGCCAAAGCCATCGTGACCAAGCCGGTCAGGACAGTCCTTGCCCTGGTAATCACGGGTCACGGCCATTTCCGGGAATCCTTCCTCCGGCGTGAAGCGCTTGACGGACGCCATGGCGTCGTCATCGGGCACACGGGGATCAATCACAATCAGCGAGCCATAGGCGGCGCCATGGTGCGGGGCTGCGAGCGCCATGTAGCGATGCGAGCCGGGGATCGCCCGCATATACAGTTCCATGTCCGGCGCGCTGTTATGCTGCTTTTTATAATTGCCTTGGATGGCTCTGGGATCGCGGCCATCGGGGGTGGTGATCCAGGGATGATGGGCGGTGTCCGCGCCGCGATCCACGTAATCCCACCGGGTGTAAACGATCATGCCGTCGTTGTTGACGGAGGGCAGCCATTCGTTGGTTTCATGGTAACTCAATCGGACCATGCGCCCGCCATCCGCATCCATGGCATGGAGGGTGTAACCAGGGCAGGGGCGGTCCCCGGAGCAGCGCAGAAAACCACCGCGGCGTTCGGAAATAAAGACAATGCGGCCATCCGGGAGCCAGCAGGGATGCACATCGTTCCACGGGCCATCGGTCAATTGCGCCAGACTGGTGCCGTCGGTTTTGACTTTGAAAATATGGAACGAATGCTCCTGTGACCAGATGGCCTGTCCGTAGGGTCTGGGGGCCGGGTTCGTGGTATTCAGGCCGCACTCGGAATAGGCGAATACGATCCACTGGCCGTCATAGGAGAGCGAGGCGTTCAGGAACATGCCGCTTTGGAGTTTTTGGCCCTTGAGCCGACCCTGCCCGACGATGGAGTTTGCCAGCGGATTGATGAGGTTGGGATTTTGCCCGAAAGGTTTGTTCAGGATGTAAAGGCTGCCTCCGGGCCGGGCGTATCCGCCATAATACTGGTCGCACATGTGGTAGTCGCCGCCCGAACTCTTGGACATGGTAAAGAGCAGACTCTGGAAATTGAGCGCGGGATTGCTGAAGGCGATCTCGCGGCGCAAGTCACAGGCTTGATTGAAAAGGGCCCGACGCGCCGTTTGATTGGTGATGGCCGTATTCCCGGCAGCCGATTTCAAGGCGGATAGCTGTTGCTCCAGCGGGCCGAGTTTTGAGGATGCGCCCTTGGCATCTTTCAGTAGAGCGCTTGTCCGCCTGATCACCACATCCAGAGGATCGCGATCGGCATCCTGTATCAAGGCCTCCGGGCGATAGGCCTGCTCTGCGATTTTTGAAAACCAGGCGCGGTTGGTCAGATCCGTGGAAAGTTCCGAGAACTCCGCGTCACGTGCATCGGACAGAACTTGAGTCCAGGTCTGCGCCTCCGAACGGATTCCGCAAAAGGCCCAAATCGCCATGAGGCAGGCGAGTGCGATTGGAACTATTGGAACGATTGGATTGCTCCGGTGTGTCATTGATGTGAGGGGTTCTGCCAGACTGGGCGGGGCCTGTCCAGCCTCAAGAAAAAAGGAATGCAAGCCCGACACGTGCGGTTTGGCGCGGAGGAATGAGCGCGGCGGGATCATCGCGGGGCTCCGTGCAGGACGCACCGAAAGCCGCGGTCATCATCCCAGGGATAGGGAGGCGCTGGATTGGGATGTTCGTGGCGGGTCAGCTTGTTTGCAACGCCATCGGCGATCAGGTTTGTGGCCATAAAACCCTGGCGGGTGCGGTATTCCGGGCAACGGGTCCAGGAACTGCCCCGGAATACATAGCAGACCTCATCGACACGGCAGTATTCCCAGGCGTTGCCCACCATGTCATATAGACCCCAGGCGTTTGGACGTTTTCTGGCCACAGGCCGGGTGCCGGTTCCGCCGGTGTTGGCGCGGTGCCAGACAAACCGATCGTCCAACGCATCGCCCCAATAAAATTGCGACGTGGTTCCAGCCCGGCAGGCATAGAGCCATTCCTGTTCGGTGGGCAGATCGACATCGGCCCACCGGGCGTAGTTCAATGCGTCCTGATAACTCAGAAAGACGACCGGGTGTTTGTCTGTCTGTTTAAAACCGGGAGAACTCCACACAAGCCGGCTTTTTGCCTTTTCAGCGTCTGTGACATAACCCGTTTGTCGGACAAAACGCCGGAATTGGCCCACAGTGGTCTCCGTGCGCGCCATCCAGAATCCCTTGGGAAAACGGATGGTGGTGTTGGTGGATTTGGTGGGATTGGCGGTTTGTGAGGATTCGCCGTCCGCCGGTTGCACGTCGAAAGATCCGGCAGGAACCCGGACAAAAGTCATCCCGTCCTTTGGATTTCGCCAGGACTGGCCCTTTGGTGGAACATCCGATGCGCGTGCGGAGCCGGCAACCAGCGCAACGACCAGCATCAACAAGAATCGATTCATAAAAGCTCGAGTCAGGGGTTATGCGGCGTTTAGAGAGATGACCAGCAAGTTGTCTTTCAAGGTTACGGGAAAGGTTTTCAAGGGATCGGAGGCAGGCCCTTTGAGCGGGAGACCGTCGAGGGCGAATAGGGAATGGTTGAAGCCATTGCATTGGAGGACGCCTCGGGCGTGGTTGTAGCTGAGGACTTGATGGGCATGGGTGCAGAGCCGCGACAGGGCGCGATATTCGCGGTCCCGTGGTCGGATGACGATGATTTGGAGGTCTTTGGCCGGGTCCACATGGAAGGCCGCGCTGCCGACAACCGATAGCGAGGGCGCTTTGGCCAGGTCAATGGTGATGGCCTGATCCGTCAACGTGACGCTGTCGGATTCCAGGGCGGGAGTGATGCAGGCAGTGGCTTTGGGGTGTGAGGCGCAACCGGCCAGCGAACAGGCGCACAAACCTCCTGTCAGCACAGCAGCCCCCTGGAGCAGTTCTCTGCGGTTGATCTTGTGAGTCATAGGGTTGTGAAAGTTGTAAATTGGACGCGATGCAGTGCAAGAACATTCATGGATATTTTTGGTGTTTTATGTGCCACAGAGCCACCCTGAAGATCCTGACCACCCCAAACGTTTTTGGGCGCCGATCTTCGGTGGCCCTATTCAAATCAGGCGTTCAAAGAACCGGTCAAAAACTCGCCGTTGGCGATTGCTTTTGGCCACGTTTTATGGTTTTTGTTGGTTCAACGCCATGCTGCCCAGGAGTGTTGGCGGCTGAATCGATCGTCAGATAAAATCCGTAATAATTTATGCCTACTGCAATCGTCCTTCTGAAAATCGACCATAACAAGGTTACTGGAACGGCAGAAAAGCTGCTGGATCTCCACGACATCACGGAGGTGTATTCCATTTCCGGCCGCTACGACCTGATGGTGGTCATCAAATGTGAATCGCTGGACAAGATCGAGTGCCTGATCACCGACCACATTCTCAGGACGGAAGGGGTGGTGGACAGCGAGACGATGTTTGCTTTTCGCAGTTACGATAAGAGGGAAGGCGGCAAGGCGATCGACGTCGATTAGGGAGGCGACCCAAAATCTCTAAGAATTCCGCTTTGACAGTGGGGCATTGGGTTGGCAGGTTATCCAACTGATTGATACACGCCGGGTCGTTAACGTGTCGAAGCATGAATGTAGTCGCGCGCCCGGGTTAACTTGAAGAATATTATGGCCGAATTGACTGGAAATTTACTCGTTGCCCAATCGGGCGGGCCCACTGCCGCCATTAACGCCAGCGTTGCTGGTGTTATCCAAGAGGCGGGTCGGCATGAATGCATTGAGGAAATCTATGGAGGCGCCAATGGCATTCTGGGCATCCTCAACGAGGAAATCATCGACCTGAACGAAGAGAAAGCCCGGACGATCGAAGGTTTGAAATACACGCCTGCGGCCGCCCTGGGCACCTGCCGTTACAAAATCGATTTCAAGAAGAAGCCTGAAGCCGCGGCCAAGGACATGGACCGTTTGTTCCAGGTATTCGAAGCGCACAACATCCGCTTCTTCTTTTACGCCGGTGGCAATGACAGCCAGGACACCTCGCACAAAATCCACGAGGAAGCCGTCAAGCGCGGCTATACCATGCGTGTGATCGGTGTGCCCAAGACCATCGACAACGATCTGCCCCACACGGACCACTGCCCCGGCTTCGGTTCCGTGATCAAATACAACGCCGTCACTGTGATGGAAGTCGCCGCCGATGTTTCGAGCATGGCTACCGACGACGGATCCTGCTGCATCATCGAGGTTATGGGCCGCTCCGCAGGTTGGATCGCGGCCGGCACCGCCCTGGCCCGCCGCCAGACCACCGATGCCCCCCACATTGTTTTGCTCCCGGAATTGCCCTTCGACGAACAGAAGTTCCTCGACAAGGTCAAGGCCACCGTGGACACGCTCAAGTATTGCATCGTCGTCGTGGGCGAAGGCCTGAAGAACGCCGCCGGTGAGGAAATCGGCGCTGACAAGACGCGTCTGGACTCCTTCGGTCACCCTGTGCTTTCGGGCGCGGCGGATCGCCTGGCGGAGATTGTGCAAGGCAAGCTCAACACCAAGACCCGCACCGTCAAATTGGGTTACGCCCAGCGGGCGGCCTCCCATTTCTCGAGCCAGACCGATATCACCGAGGCGACCGCCTGCGGCGAAACGGCCGTGCGCGCCGCGATTTCCGGCAAGAGCGGTTTCATGGTGAAAATCGTTCGCAAGCAAAACCTGCCTTACCAGTGGACGACGGATCTGCATGACCTGGCCGAAGTGGCCAATGTCGAGCATTTCATCCCCCGCGACTGGATCGAGGAGGACGGGATGATGCCCAACGACAAGTTTATCGAGTATGCGCGTCCCCTGATCGAGGGCGAAGTCAAGATTCCCATGGAAGGCGGACTGCCGAAATTCGCCGTGCTTGAAAAGAACAAGCTGGAGAAGAAGCTGCCTCCCCGCTAGGAGTCGGATCGCATACAGGCAGGCCTGTAACCGTTTTAATCGAGGCGCCCTTTTGCATGGGGCGCCTTTTTCATTTCCTGCGGGCGCGTGGGAATGCGGGCGGGTGCGACGTTTTTTTCGTTTTTTATTTCACTTTGACTCGGGGAGGGGATTCGGTATGATCCCTGACTTATTTACGAGTTATGGCTAAATTAACCATTCGAGATTTGAACGTTCGCGGCAAGCGCGTCTTTGTCCGCGTTGACTACAACGTGCCCATGGAGGAGAAAGATGGCCAGATGGTCATCAATGATTCCACCCGCATCAAGGAAACCCTCCCCACGTTGGAATGGCTTATCAAGAACGAAGCCAAAATCATTCTGGCCGCCCATTTGGGTCGGCCCAAGGGCAAGAAAGAGCCGTCCATGTCGCTGCGTCCCGTGGCGGCCAGGCTGGCTGAAATGATCAACCGTCCCGTGGCGTTTGTTGATGATTGCATTGGCGAGAAGGTTGAAAAGACAGCCGCAGCCCTGCAGAACGGCGACATCCTGTTGCTGGAGAACGTGCGCTATTACAACGAAGAGGAAGCCAACGAACCGGCGTTCGCCGCGAAGATGGCCAAGGTGGCCGAAGTATATGTGAACGACGCGTTTGGTGCGGCTCATCGCGCGCACGCCTCGACCGAGGGTGTGGCCCGTGTGGTGGCCGCCCGCGGTGGCCAATGCGCGGCCGGACTTTTGATGGAGCGCGAATTGAAGTTTTTGGGCGATGAATTGGAAAATCCCGCCCGTCCGTTTGTTGTGATCCTCGGCGGCGCCAAGGTTTCCGATAAGATCAAGGTCATTGACCGTTTGCTTGAAAAGGCGGACGCGATCCTGATCGGCGGCGCCATGGCCTATACGTTCCGTTTGGCCCAGGGATACAAGGTGGGCAAGTCGCTCGTCGAAGCCGACAAGGTCGATACCGCCAATGCGGCCCTCGCCAAGGCGAAAGCCAAGGGCGTGAAATTCCTCCTGCCTGTGGATGATGTGGTGGCCAAGCCGGTGAAAACCGACAAGCTCGATAAAAAAGGCAAGGCGATCATCGAATGGCAGAATCCCACGGCCAATCCCGGCATGAACTGCCCCGATGACGTGGCGGGTCTGGATATTGGTCCGGCCACTGCGAAGGCGTATGCCGATGTGGTGATGAACGCCAAAACCATTTTGTGGAACGGCCCGATGGGCATGTTCGAGGATCCCCGGTTTGCAGATGGCACCTTTGCGGTGGCCCGCGCGGTGGCCGAGGCGACGCAGAAAAAAGGCGCCAAGAGCATCATTGGCGGCGGCGACAGCGTCAAGGCCATCAACAAGGCCAAACTGGGCAACCAGGTCACGTTCATGAGCACGGGTGGCGGAGCGAGCCTCGAGTTTCTCGAAGGCCAGGTCCTGCCCGGCGTGGCCGCGTTGTCCGATAAATAACAACGATTACAGAACCGAATTTCAAATTATTTTCGCATGAACAAAGAACGTAAATTACTAATTGCCGGCAATTGGAAGATGAACAAGACCGTGGCGGAAGCACTGGACCTCGTCCAGGGCCTGCGCCGGGAATTGGCCGGAGTCAAGGAAGTCGATATTCTCGTCTGTCCTCCCTTCACCGCTTTGAGCGAGGTTTCCAAGGCCATCCTGGACTCGAACATCCGCCTGGGCGCCCAGAACATGAGCGAAAACAACGCGGGCGCGTTCACCGGTGAAATCAGCGCGGCCATGTTGCGCGAGTTTTCGGTGCGCTACGTCATTTTGGGGCACTCGGAGCGCCGTCAGTTCCAGAAGGAATCGGACGCGCTGATTGCCAAAAAGGCCCTGGCCGCCCATGCCGCCTCCCTCAAGCCCATCGTGTGTGTCGGCGAGACATTGGCCGAACGCGAAGCCGGACAGGCCGAGAGCGTCATTGGCACCCAGCTCAAAGGCAGTCTGGCCGGCCTGAGCAAGGCCCAAATGGAAGAGACCGTCCTGGCTTACGAACCGGTCTGGGCGATTGGCACCGGTAAGACGGCGACCACGCAGCAGGCGCAGGACATTCATGCGTTCATCCGCAAGACCCTGATTTCTCTCTTCGACGAAGCAACCGCCCGTCGCGTGCGCGTTCAATATGGTGGCAGCGTGAAGGCCGCAAACGCCCGCGAACTGATGAGCCAGCCCGATGTGGATGGCGCGTTGGTCGGCGGTGCCGCGCTCGAAGTCCGCAGTTTCTCTGACATTGTAAAAAACAGTATTTAATACAGCCGTCTTATGGGATATCTCATTGGTTTAATGACCGTCATTCTGGCGATTGACTGTGTCTTCCTGATTTTGTTGATCCTCATGCAGCTTCCCAAAAAGGAAGCGGGCATGGGCACCGCGTTCGGGGGAGCGGCCACGGACGCCTTGTTTGGCGCGGGCTCGGGCAACGCGTTGACGGTATTGACACGTTACGCGGCCACCCTGTTCTTCGTGTTGGCAGTGTCACTCACCGTCCTCAACGCGCACAGGTCATATCAGGAGAAATCCCTTTTGAAGGACGTGCTCAAGAAGCAGGCCGGCCTGCCCGGCGCCATGACAAATCAGATGATCGTGAGCACCAACCTGGCCGAGAGTCCCGTCAAGGCCATGACCAATGCGGCCAACGCGATCAAGCCCGCCGCCACCAATCTGTTGCTCACCACGAGCAATGCGGTGGCCACGCCTAAAAATTAAGCCGCTTCTTTTTTGAATACAGGGACACGTCTGTCAGGACGTGTCCTTTTTTATTGTTGCTCCAAGGCCATGACTCATTAAACCTGTGCTTGTGACAAAACCCGCTTTGGGACGAAGTCTGGGAAATCTGCTGGAAGGCTCGCGCAAGAACGCCAGTCCGGAGGGGAGTGCCGCGCCTGCGTCCGATCAATTGGATCTCACCTCGGTGACCCCGGGCCTGGGCAGCCTGCTCAGAGGCAACGGGATTCCTGCGCGCGATGAACTGCCCCTGGACGTTACGTCGCCACCGGTGGCCCCGGACTTGTTCAGGACCGGTATCAAATCCGCCGAAGATAAAACGGCGAAGCCTCAATCCCAACCTGAAGTTCGCCCCGCAGCGTCCCCGGTTCCCATCGGTTTGGTCCAACTCTCCCTGTTTGCGGCCGATGTGCTGCTGCTGGCGCTGTCGTGGATGCTGGTTCGTGCCGGGACCCTGAGCGGTTTTTGGATGGTTCTGTTTTGCCTTGTTACCGTGAGTCTGGGGGCATGGCTGGCCTGCCTGGCCGTGTTACTGGAACCGGAACAACCAGAAAAGCTGGATGGCAATTCCGGGCGTCCCTTAAGAAAGTAGTCGGCGGTTTGCGGTCAGATCGGTTGGGTGACTTCGATTGCAGGCGTCCCATTGGAGTCCACGTTCAGCAAATCATCGAGGCTGATTTCCGCCACAGTGGCGCGCACCAGGGCCGCCCCGCATAATTGACCGTGCGAAAACGTGTGCGCCACCGCCACACAACGCATGCCCGCCGCCACCGCCGCTTGAATGCCGTGCATGGCATCCTCAACCACCACGCAGCGTTCCGGAGGTTCCTGTAACCGCCGCGCCGCTTCGAGGAAGAGATCGGGCGCCGGCTTCTTATGCTTCACATCCGCGCCGGAAACCACCGCATCCCAAAGCCCGGGCGGCAGGTTGATGGCTGCCAGATTCGCCTCGATTTTGATGGGGTCGGCGCTGGAGGCCAGGGCGATCTTCAATCCTGCCGCCCGGCAATCCCGCACCAGTTTTTCAGCCCCGGGAAATGCCTTCAAATGACCTGGCACCATTTCCAGGTAGATTTCGTAGGTCCGCTTTTTGGCGGCGGGAATATCGATGGGAAATTGATATTTTCTGGCAACGCCGCCGAGGTAGGAGTTCTCGCCCGTGCCAACAAACGGCGAAAAATCCTCCGGTTGCACCGCAAGGCCGCGTTCGAGAAACATGGCGCAGGCCGCGGCGCAAATCATCGGCTCGGAATCAGCCAAAACGCCGTCCATGTCGAAAATCACCGCCTTTGGAAGCTGGTTCGCGCGCATCCGCACAGTCTGAACCACCGGGACAGTCTGTCAATCGCCGCGCAAGGAATTATCGAAAAAGAAGGACCCCAATCAGGTAGCTTAGGTTTACATACAGCGCGGCCAGGAGATCGTCGATGGTAATGCCCCAACCGCCCGGCAGACACTGGCTCTGGCGCACAGGCCAGGGTTTGGCGATATCGAAAAAACGAAAGGCGATGACCAGTCCGATGAATACCGGCAGGTTTTTTGGCTCCAATAGCGCGCCGGGATTCGGAATATGACCTGTCCGGCTCATCTGGAGCAGGATCCAAGCCCCAAAGCACAGGGGCACGGCGATGATTTCGTCCATGACCACGGAACCGGGATCCGTGAGGCCGAGGATTTTTTCGGCGCGCCCGCAGACCCAGACGGAGAAAAAGCTGCTTAAAATGAGACCCGCGATGTAAATCCAGAGCTGGCCCGGTGCCAGCAAGATCAGGAGCCAGCCCGCGCCCAGGAGCGATCCCCATGTGCCGGGGGCTACGGGAATGCGACCGATACCGAAGCCTTGAGCGGCCCAAAGAATGACCGCATCCGTTGTTGTTCGGGATGGGGGAGTGTTCATGGGCGGATTCCTACAGATCCGCCAGATACATGGCGCGGTTGCGCCAGAGATACATTCCACCGGAAAGGAGCGTGAGGAAGACCGCGACCCATTTCATGGCGTTTTGGAAGAAGTCGATCCATGGGTCGAAAATCGCCCGGGACCAGCCGCCCCATTGTGCGTAACTGATGAAGACCAGCATGGCTATGATGGCGGTGATCTGTGAGGCGGTTTTATGTTTGCCGTAGCCTTCAGCCGCCAGCACCACCTGTTTGGAGGCCGCCAGCAAGCGCAATCCGGTGATGATTAATTCGCGGCAGACGATGACCACCACCATCCACGCGGGCATCAGGCGCAGATCGACAAATGCGATGAACGCCGAGCAGATCAGGATTTTGTCCGCCAGCGGATCCATGAGAATGCCAAAGTTGGTGATGAGCTTGTCGCGTCGCGCGATCTTGCCGTCGTAATAATCCGTCAGACTCGCAGCCACAAAGAAAACCAGGGCCAGCGTTTGGCCATAGGGCATCGGGGACATCAGGCAGACCAGAAAAGCCACAGTCAGCGCCAGACGCGAAACGGTGAGTTGATTGGGTAAATTCACGCGATTCGTCCTTCATCCGATGGGTTATGAATCGCGCGCCTGAGCGAGGGGAAAGGTGTGAAAGCCAACCACCGGGACTGGCGCAAAAGTACCAGTCCTTCACCCGGCTTTAAGTATGCAGCGTGGCCTGAAGACATTAACCGCGCAAGACTATACCCAATCAGGCCGGTTCGGCAATGAGATCGTAATCGGTGTGGCCGATTATTTTTACCTGGGCAAATTCGCCCATGGGCAGCTTGCCACGCACATAGACCCGGCCGTCAATGTCCGGCGCGTCCGCATCGCCGCGCGCCACCAGATAAAGCCCTTTGAGCTGGCTTTCATGGTAGTCCTTGCCCCGGACCAGGCCATGTTCCCAGCTTTGCACCCGGGCCTGCTGTAACTCTTTCGCGCTGGCCTCGTCCTCCACCAGCACGCGGATGGTGCGGTTGACGAACGATTCAGACACCGTGCGGGCCACCTCCAATTGCGCGGCCATGGCCTGCTGGTGACGTTGCTTTTTAACCGAAACGGGAATCTGCCCCTCCATTTTCGAGGCGCGCGTCCCATCTTCCTGCGAATAGGCAAACACCCCCAACCGCTCGAAACGCGCTGAACGAATGAAGTCCAGAAGCATCTGGAAGGCCTCCGACGTTTCGCCCGGGAAACCGACGATGAACGTCGTTCTCAGCGCAATGCCCGGAACTCCGGCCCGGATTTTCTCGATCAGATCGAGAATATACTGGCGGGTGGTTTCGCGCCGCATCCGTTCAAGCATCACCGGATGAATATGCTGCAGGGGCATATCCACATACCGCGCCACCTTTTCGCAGGCCGCGATGGTTTCAATTAATTCCGGGGTCCAATGCGCCGGATGGGTGTAGAGGAGCCGGATCCAGAAATCGCCCTCGATGCCGTTTAATTCCCGCAGTAAGGTCGGGAGGGTGGACGAGCCGGAAGGAAGCGAGAGGTTCGCGGCGGTGAATTTTTCCGGGGCGGAGATGGAACCATCGCGTCCGGGCCGCAAATCCAGACCGTAATAGGTGGTATCCTGCGAAATCAGGTTCAGCTCCCGCACGCCCGAGGCAATCAACTGGCGTGCCTCGGCCACAATATCCGATTGCACACGGCTGCGGTGCGATCCGCGAATGCGCGGAATGATGCAGAAACTGCACGGATGATTGCAGCCCTCGGCGATCTTCACATACGCCAGATGCCGCGGCGTCAGTCGGAACCGTGGGGTATTGTAATCCGGCACATAGACCGAACGGGGACTGACCAGATTCACCGGTTCGGGCAAACTGACTTTGCTGGTTTTCGTGGAAGTGGCGCCCGCCCGCATGGGGCGGTCTTCGGTTTCAGGATGCGCCTTGTCCAATGCCTCCAAATGCTTTTGTATGAGCTTCTTTGAACGTGTCTTGCGTTCCGCTGGCGCAGCCAGTCGCGCGGACCGGTGGGCCAGCGCTTCGCGCACGATTTGGGCCACCTGCGGCACCTGGTCCAGACCCATGAAGGCGTCCACCTCGGGCAACAGGCCGGGCAGTTCTTTTTGAAAACGCTGCGGCAGGCAACCGGCCACGATCACGGCCTGATGCGGGTATTCCGCATCCCGCGTTTGGGATGCGGCGAGCACGGTATCCACGCTCTCTTCCTGGGCGGAGTCGATGAACGAACAGGTGTTCACAATGACGACATCGGCCAGCGAGGCGTCATTGGTGATCTCCATGCCATCCCGCGCCAGCGAGCCGAGCATGACTTCCGAATCCACCAGATTCTTTGCGCAACCCAGCGAGATCAAACCGATCCGCACCGGGTGTTGTTTTGTTTGCGTATCAGACACGCCTCAAGAATACCGCATCAGGACCATTGCGAAAGGCAATTTAAGGGGCGGTGGAAACCCTGACCTAAACTCTGCCGTATTTTCCTTGGTTTGGTCTCCCAGCTTCATCCGACCAGTCCATCGCATTATCCGGCGCATCAACTTGTAGGCCGGGTCCCCCGGCCCGGCGTTCCGGAGTATGATCGGGTCGGGTGCCAGGGATTTCGCCCCGGCACCCTCCCACACCACCGGACGTGCGGTTTTCTCGCATCCGGCGGTTGGAACATTCAGAGTTCTTCCTTCCCAGTCGTGCAGACATGTGACCCCGGAATGCTTCGACGGGTTGGGCGCTTCCAGCGTTGGGCCCGCCGTTTGCCAGTGCCAGGATGGTAACCGTAATTGTTGCGTCCTGTTGCTTCATTCCATCACTCGTCCTCATGTCCAACGCCTTGGTTGGCTCCGTTTGTTCCTTCGGCCCTTCGCTCCTCCCGGCTTTCACCGGGCCTCATCACTACTATGGCCTCTGCTGACTTCTGTCCCGCTCTCACGGGACAGATCTCTCTGGGTCGGTATTGACTCTGTCGGCGCGCGCCGCCGGGCTCTACCTGATGCGTTTGGATGACCTTTGGGTTTCGCCGTTACTCGCCAGCTAACCCACGCACCCGGCCTCACTGCCCGTTCGTGTTCCTACGGTCGCGCCTTTGCTCTCGGCCCTTTCGCGCCCGACCCTCGCGGATCGAACCTGGCCTACCGCTACGGTTGGCGTCACCGCCCCCGTTGGGCTCCTTTCATCCCAATAGATCCAATACCTGCCAGACACACGAGTCCCGGCTTTCAGCCGGCTCGGCCATCGCCTCGCAGAGAAACTGTAAATCAGGCTAAATATCATTTTCCAAATCCCCATTCCCTTCCTATTAGCGTCAATTCCCTCCCATTAGCGGTTTCCTTCCTTCCTTGTATCTGATTTTCCATCTATTCTTGTTTTGTTTGAAAAGACGGAATAGATGGAACTGTCCTGCCGCCTGCAGGCGGCAGGACAGTGGCGCGGACGAGCTCGTTTCCTTCTTGCATTGGTTTTTAACCAAATGCGCGAGGAGCCAGAGCCGTTCGTGCCTGTGTCCTAAACTCGAACCGTTGCTTGAGCGGCCCACCAAGGCCTGCTCGTATTTACAAGAATGAGCCAGAACACTATGACCACTATCTACGCTGGTTTGGATATTGCCAAGCTGAGTCTTGATCTCCAACTGGCCGGTCGTTCCCACCATCTGCCCAATACCGCCGCCGGTCATCGCCAGCTCGTCAAACTCCTGGCGCAGCATCCCGGCGCTCACGTCATCTGTGAAGCCACCGGCGGCTACGAGCGTGAGGTGGCTGACGCCCTCCATCATGCCAGCATTCCTGTCAGCATCATCAATCCCGCCCGCGTCCGGCATTTCGCCCGCGCCCAGGGACAACGGGCCAAAACCGACCGTATAGATGCCGCCGTCCTCTCCGCCTATGGGCAGGCCTTCGCCCCCAAACCCACGCCCGCGCGTTCCGAGGTGGAGGAGCAGTTGACCGAACTGGTTCGCCGCCGCACTCAGATCCTTGATCTGCTTATTAGCCAGCGCCATCAGATCGAACGCCTCACGCTGCCCAAGTTGCGCCGCCAGGCCCAGAGCCTGCTGCGTCGATTGGAACGGGATCTGGAGCATATCGAGACCCAACTCAAAGCGCTGCGCCAGAAAACCACAGAACTGGATGAACGCGCAAAAAAACTCGAAGCCATCACCGGGGTGGGCGCGATTACCGCCTTGGGGGTTTTGGCTGAGCTGCCCGAGTTGGGCACGCTCAATCGGGGGCAGGCCGCCGCCTTGGCCGGACTGGCTCCACATCCTCGAGAAAGCGGCCAGTGGCAAGGCCGCCGCTCCATCGGTGGCGGAAGAGCCGCCGTTAGACGTGCCCTCTACATGGCCGCCCTGGTGGCTGCGCGCTGCAATCGCCAACTCAAGGAGTTCTACGAACGACTCCGATTGGCGGGCAAGCCCGCCAAAGTCGCGCTCACCGCCGTCATGCGCAAACTCATTGTCCTGATGAACCAAATCCTCAAAAACCCAGATTTTGCACTCTCAAATTAAATACCGTTGCTCCTCCCCCCTTCGCGTGCCGCCCCTCCTCCCCCGGAAATCCCAACGCTTTAGGCGTTGAATCAAATCCCATCCCCCAATCCTGCTCTTCCATGTTTGTTCCGGACGGTTTTCGCCTGCCGAAGCTTTCTCCCGCGCTTTCTCCAATCTCCTGTTCTCGTTCGGCGCGTGACAAGGGGCCGCGCATGTGCGAATAATGAACCCATGAAATACGGTTTGAACCTTGTTTTATTGGGACTTATGGCCGGACTGCTGACCGCATGCAGTCAGGGGCCTCAATCCACCACGTCCACATCAAAAGAAACTAATATTGTGAGCACAGCAACTACCAACGAAGTCGCCATACTTAAAACCGCCGAAGGCGAAATGGTCATCGAATTCTGGTCCGATGTCGCCCCCAACACGGTTGAGAATTTCAAGAAGCTCGCCAATCAGGGCTTTTACGATGGAACCGCCTTTCATCGCATCATCAAGGGATTCATGATTCAGGGCGGCGATCCCCTGAGCAAGAGCAACAGCCCGGCCGTGGGCACCGGCGGCCCCGGTTACAAGATCAAGGCCGAGTTCAACAATCGCAAACACGAGCGGGGCGTCCTTTCCATGGCCCGTTCCCAAAACCCGGACAGCGCGGGCAGCCAGTTCTTCATCTGTCTGGGTGATGCCTCCTTCCTGAACGGTCAATACACCGCTTTCGGGCATGTCATCAAGGGCGACGACGTTCTGGGCAAGCTCGGGGACTCCCCGGTGGGTGTCGGAAATTCCGGTGAGAAAAGCGTTCCGCTGACGCGCGTAGGTCTCGAGAGCGTGAAGATCGTTCCTGCGGACTCGGTCAAGTAGTCGCAGGCCAACCGTCAATCGATGGCTGTGACGCACAAAAATGGAGTTTCCCTTGGACGTCACTGAACTTTCAGAGCTCTTAAAGCAAATGGGCTGTCCGGCGGATAAAACCGCCGGGATGGCCGCTCAACTCGACAAGCGCGCCGACCAGCTTGCCGCCAAAAAGGGTTGTTCAAAGGTCGAGGCCATGGCGCATTTGTTGAAGCTCATGCGCGAGGGTTGGGCCGCAAAGGAAAAAGGATTATGATTCGCCCCTGGCCAAAAGAAGGCTCCCGCGCCCTGGCGGATTATTCGATCTTCAAAATCCGCTCCGACCGCAAAGTCTCTCCCCGCACGGGCGCCAGTCACGATTTCTATGTCATCGACACGGTCGATTGGGTGAACGTGGTCGCGGTGACGCCCAAGGAGGAAATGGTGATGATCGAGCAGTACCGCCACGGCACCAACACGGTGGAGCTTGAGATTCCAGGGGGAATGATCGATCCGCAGGATGCGTCACCGCTGGCCGCCGGATTGAGGGAGCTGCGCGAAGAAACGGGTTATACCGGCGAATCCGCCGGGATCATAGGCCAGGTCTTTCCAAATCCGGCCATCATGAGCAACACCTGCCACACGGTTTTCGTGCGGAACTGCCGGGAGACGCATCCCACTGAATTTGACCACGGCGAAGACCTCGTCACGCGGCTGGTCCCTGTGGACTCCATTCCGGCATTGGTGCGCGAAGGGAAGATCCGGCATTCGCTCGTGGTTGTGGCCCTGTATTATTGGGAACTGTGGCAGCGGGAGGGGCGGGTTAACCACTGAGACACAGAGGCGCGGAGGAAAGAAAAACAAGGAAGTATAATCCGCAGATGCCGCAGATGAACACGGATTGAAACCGCTAATTGACACTAATTGCCACTAATAAAAAGTGGTTTTAATCCATTAGTGATTCCCCGCGAGTTAGCGGTTTACTTTTCACGTCCTCAGGCATTACCCCTTCTTCTTCCACTCGTATTTCGGCGGCTCGGGCAGGCCCTGGATGCGGAAGGAGGTGCGGAAATGCATCTTGGCCACTTTGGGCAGATTTTCGGCGCCGTGCTTTTCGATGAAGGCGCGCCCGGCGGCTTCCACGGCCGGTGAAGCGCCTTTTGGAAATTTCACGCCGAACTGTTTTTCCATGCGCGCGAGTCGGCTCACGAATTCGTCACGCGCCAGAATCGAGGCCGCGGCGACCGCGATATCAGATTCAGCCTTGTGCCTCTGGACCAGTTCGATCTCCCGGCCCATGCTCATCATGGCCTTCGAGACCACGCTTTTTTCGCTGGCAAACTGATCGCTGATGGCGCGCACGGGCGGCGGCTGCATTTTATAACGCAGGCCCATGAGGTTTTCGATCACGCGGGCATGACCCCAGGCGAGCAACGCGTTGACCGATCTCATTTTCGCATACAACCGGTTGTAGGCCTCGTTGCCAATCGGCACCACGGTCTGAACGCAGCCCGGGGTTTCGCGAATGACTTTGGCCAGCTCGGCAATCTTCTTGTCGCTGGAAATGAGCTTTGAATCGCGGATGCCGGCGTCCTCCCACGCCCTGATGACGGCCTCGTTCACATACACGCCCGCGACACACATGGGCCCGAAGAAATCGCCCTTGCCGCTTTCGTCCACGCCCACACGAGGCAGAAGTAGGTCGGGATTAAGCACCTTCTCATAGCCCACTTTGGCTTCCTTGAGAATCTCAGGCTCGAGGATGAACTCGACGAATTCCTGTGTTCCCTTGCCCTGGATGACGAGCTTGCCGCTCTGGTAATAGACCACGTTGACCAGGTCGTTGGCCGCGGCGAAGCGGGCGTACGGCACCTCGCGAAACAGGAATCCGTGATCTTCCAAATAATCTTTCAAGATCGCGGCCTGGTCCCCGTTCAGCAGGCAAGTATGGCTCGTTAGTGGTTTCACAAGTTCAGCAATGACGCCTCAATGTAGAAAAGTCCGGCCATAATTTAAACAAAAATGCGCCCGTCAGGGATTGCCATTTCAATTAATTGGCAATTAGATTATCATGCTTCTGTTCGGATGGAGATGAAAACGGAGAAAGCTCCGGTGATGAGCGATTGATTTGGCCACAGATGAACACAGAATCACAAACGGAAAGGGATCCGGTGACGCGCGATATCATCGGCGCTGCATTCGATGTGCAGCGGGAATTGGGATATGGGTATCTGGAGAAGGTTTATCAGCGGGCGATGCAGGTGGAGTTGAAAATGCGCCGACGCAACGCGGAGTTGGAGCATCCCATTCCGGTTCGTTACAAAGGCGTGTGTGTGGGCGATTACGCGGCCGATTTGCTGGTGGAGCAACGCGTGCTCGTGGAATTGAAAGTGGCGGTGGAATACCAACCTTCCGACGAAGCGCAGTTGCTCAACGAGCTCAAAGCCACCGGAATCAAAGTCGGATTGTTGATCAATTTTGGCAAAACGAAAGTGGAGTTCAAACGAATGGTTTTTTGAATCAGCCGCAAAGACAGCCACGGGAATAGCCGCATACCCTCACAGATTGGCACAGCACAAACGGAATCAATTTCTTTTTTATGAATCTGTGCGGATCTGTGTAAATCTGTGGCTTTGGTTCTTCAACTGTGGTTCTTCTCTTGCGTAGGAGGGTTTTTTCTCAGTATGTGGTGCGTGTGACGCCGGATCAAAGAAAAATCGCTGCCATCGTTTCCAAATTACTGGATTGGTATTCCGACAACGCTCGGGACTTGCCCTGGCGGCGAACGCGCGATCCCTATGCGATATGGGTGTCAGAAGCCATGTTGCAGCAGACCCAGGTGGTCGCCGTGGTGCCTTATTGGGAACGTTGGATTAAGGCCTTTCCCACGGTGCAGGCGCTTGCCTCCGCCCCTGCAGAAAAGGTGCTCAAGCTTTGGGAGGGACTGGGGTATTACACCCGCGCGAGAAACCTGCGAAGCGCCGCGCAATGGCTGGTGGAAACGCAGGAAGGCCGTTTGCCCATGGACCTGGAAGGCTGGCTCGCGTTGCCCGGCATCGGTCGATACACCGCTGGAGCGATCTGCAGCATCGCCTTTAACCAGCCGGAACCGATTCTCGATGGCAATGTCACCCGGGTTTTATGCCGGATTCTGGGAATTCGGACGGATCCGCGCGCGAAAGAAACAAACCAATTTCTCTGGCTGCGAGCGGCGGAGTTGGTGGAGGCGGCGCATCGCCGGAAGTCGCCCATGGGTCTTCAATGCAGTCATTTGAATCAATCGTTGATGGAACTGGGAGCTCTTATCTGCACACCTCGCCAGCCCCGGTGCGACCGATGTCCCGTGCAACGTTTTTGCTTCGCTTATCTGTCCGGTCTGACTGGGATTATTCCACCGCCCAAAATCAGGACCAAAACTGTCCATAAAAAATTGGTATGTTGGATTATCGAAAACAATGGCCGCGTGCTGGCCTGTCAACGCTCCGGAAATGGCGTAAATGCACACTTATGGGAGTTTCCAAGTGTGGAGTCTTCCTCCTCTGGCATGGACAAATCACTGGCAGTGGTGGAAATAATCCTCGGGTTCCGTCCTGAACTGGGACACAAGCTGGGAGAGATCCGACACTCCATTACGCATCATCGGATTGTGATGCATGTGTTTCGCGGATGCGTCTCTCACCCTCCAACTCTGCGGGATTCGTCAATGAGATGGCTGACGATGGACCAATTGGGCCGATTC
Organism: Verrucomicrobiia bacterium; assembly: GCA_963664225.1. Lineage (GTDB taxonomy): Bacteria > Verrucomicrobiota > Verrucomicrobiia > Limisphaerales > UBA1319. The sequence continues at coordinate 1,789,408 of OY760937.1, read as the reverse complement.
CCGTTCGCCGCCGCGCATAGAAAAGCGGCGAAGTGGCTGCAATCCGGAATTAAGTAATGTTCATCAAATATCTCGAGCTGAGGCTCTTCGGCATGAGAGTTGCTGGTTTTTGCGCCGCTATCCGGAAATCTTCGGGATGAGGATTGTCGGGTTGGCCGGTTCTTCACAAGAAGCAACATGGGGCCCGGGAAAACAGGGCGATGGTGGGGTCAATTCTGGATTGCGAATTATGAAGTTAATGATCGTGGACAACGATGCGGTAACGCGAGCACTGCTTCGGCAAATTTTCAGCCAGGCCCAGGACGTCGAAGTCGTTGAGGCCGAAGATGGCCTGGATGCCTGGAATCAGTTGGATGCTGGCGTGGCGGCCGATCTATGCCTTTTGGAAATCACGATGCCGCGCATGGACGGGATCCAATTGCTTCGACGTCTCCGTCAGGATGATCGTTTTAAGCGGCTCAAAGTCATCTTTTGCTCCCTGGTCAGAGACAGAGCGTCGATCAAAACCGCGGTTTCCCTCGATGTGGAAGGTTACATCTTAAAACCGTTTACACAGGAAACCGTCAGACGGGTTTTTGAGCGCGCCACCCAATGCGCTCCCCCGACAAAGGATCAACCAGCACCAGAGGGTTTGAAAGAGGTCACTCCGAACGAACCGTTAATAGACGGATGCCTGGCATTTCTTGAAACAGCCGAACGTGACCTGGCAAAATTGCGGCAATGGCTGAACGTCAACGACCGGCTTGGTGCATGGGAATTGGCCGGGGCTTTGTTGGCCCGGGCGCGCAAATTGGATTTATACGGATTCTCACAAACCATGGTGAGCTTGGAACTGGCGGTGATGGCGGGCAACATCCCAGGCGCGCTCAACGCAGTGGAGGCTGCGGAACGGGCCCTGCAGTCGATGCTTTCCCGCATGATCGGAAAGCCTGAATTATTCGATTCCAACGACAGCGGAACGGAGTCCTTGAGCGCCTGACTCTGAGGATTAAACCCTCACGGAATCCGCCCGTTTACTTCATTTCTTTATTTCTTCTCCAGCACGCCAAGGCCTTGCATCCAGCGTGTGGCGCGCTGCGGCCAATCCGTTACCGCGTCTGCCGTGTGCCGCAAACCGTAGCCGTGACCGCCCGTGGCGAAGATGTCCATTTCCGCAGGGACTTTGGCCTTCTTCAATGCCATGTAATAATAAAGGCTCGATTCCACGCGCACGGGGTCGTCCCCGGTTTGAATGAGCAATGTCGGGGAGGTTTGCGGGGTGATATTTAATTCGGAGGCCACGCGGTCGCCTTCTTTTTCGACCGTGAGATAGGCGGGATAGACCAGGAGGGTAAAGTCGGGTTTGCAGCTCTGCTGATCGGCGTCATCGATGGCTGGATAAGTGCGTTTTTCGTAATTGCAGCTCAACGCCGCCGAAAGGTGAGCGCCCGCGGAGAATCCCATGACGCCAATGCGCTGGGGGTTGATGCCCCATTCGGAGGCATGTTGTCGTACCAACCCCATCGCCCGCTGGGCGTCTTGAAGGGGCGCGTCATAGCGCTCGCGATTGGGCCGCGCGGGCACGCGGTATTTGAGAACGATGCCGGTCACACCCACGGAGTTGAGCCAGGAAACGACTTCCGTTCCCTCGAGGTCCATGGCCAGGATGGTATAGCCGCCGCCGGGGCAGACCAGGACGGCGGCGCCGGTGTCTTTATCAGGCGCGGGTTTGCTTATGGTGATGGTGGGGCGGGTGACGTTGCCGAGGCGAATGAGCGGTTTGCCCGCGACTAGACCTTCGCCGGTCTTGGATATATCCTTTTCTTCTCCCAGGGCTTTCATCGATTCAGCGGTGTCTCCGGGAGGGATCTGAGGCCACAATTCAATGGGACCGGATGGCGCAGCAGCATTTACGGCGCAGGCGGTCGCGAGGATGGCGGCAGCCATTTGTAGCGATTGGAGGCGGTTAAAAATGGATTTCATGGGGGTGTATTTAGTGGAAACGCGGCTTTTTTGAAAGAAGAAGTTGCGCTGCTTGCAGTTGGCGATTCGAGTTCAATGGAACACGATATCCTCCGGCCGCACTTCGAGGCACTCATCCTGGTCTTCCCAAATGACTGCCGGGTAGTGATCGAGCAGCAGCGGCGCGAGGACATTTCCCGCAGTGGTGAGAAAGCCCTCGGCGGCTGTGGCAGCGACCTCGAATTGGCGATCGTATTCGGCCGCGCTAATATGTTTATCATCCTCCTGGTGCGCCACGGCATGGACGGGTTCGTAAGCCAGCGCCCATGATTTGATCTTGGACTGCAATTCAGCCGGGATTTCATTGAATGGCACAGCCGTGCCATTGCAATGCTGGCAAACGAGGCCGGCATCGAGGACATCGCGGGTGAGCAGGGGCAGCAATGGGGCGCGGCAGCAGGGCGCCTCCACGTAGGACATGGGAATGTTCACGAGGCGCTTGAGCCAGATCTGACGCTCATGGCCTTGGTGAGAGGCCAATCGAAAGGCGCCCACCAGGGGATGCGAGAGCCTCCAGACTTTTCCATGAAGCTGGCCCAGGGTCTGCGACATCCATCGCGCCAGGGTCAGATCATCGAAATCCTTGAACGCGAGGGCGTATTCGTCCCAGAGGCGGTCGAGAGGTGAATCTGTTTGACTATCCATTTGAATCAAAGACTGTTCCCGGCCCGGCGATTTGTCGAGTCCGCACGGTCTGAATTTTTCGTCGGCAGACAGGACGGACAGCTAAGGTTTAAGCCACGTTATCCTATAGAATTTCGGAGTGGCCAATACGCCCTCTGGATCCACAATGTTCGTTTGGTTGTCGGTCATCTTTATGGTTTGAACCGAAGTCCAGGTTTTCAAATCCGGACTTGAGAACACTTGATAATTCTGATTGGTGTGTCCGATTACCGTTATGGTTAAAGGCGATAACTTTGCAACCCGAAGCTCGGGTTTCAAGGCCTTGAGCGTGTGCTTGATCCAGTCCCCAACTTCAGACGTCGGGGAAGCCTCCATCAGTAATTCCTGTGCATCCAGAGTTTTTGCTGCTGAAAGAAGATCGTTCAATCGTAGTGCGGCAGTGGCTGCGATCATGGTCAACTCATGCGTCTCTGGATTAACGACGCCGGGCTGTAGGCGCAATGCCTCGAGGGCATTCGTGAGTGCCGCACCATTCAGGCCGTTCAAGAATTGCCAGAAGGCCATGTGGTGCAAATAATCGGCTTTATCTTCGTTATCCAGCGGTTTAACGACCTGAAAAGTCAAATCCGCGGCCATTACCGGTCCATCGCTGGGCGCTGTTGGCGGATCGGTCAGGCCGGCTCCCTGCCATTGTGCGGTTACAACGTAAGTTCCTTCCTTTAGCCCGGCTGCTTCAGGAGTGACCAGCCACTCGCGTGAGGAAGACCATGAGCGCAAACCCAAGTCCTCGGGCTGGACCAAGACCGGACGCAAATAGTTGGTCCAGCCATTCCCGCTCAAAATCGGAGTCCGCACTCCATTGGTTTCAAGGCGATAAAGACTCAAAGAAAGACCTTCGTGCCAATTGGTGGATATCCACGGCAGCGTGCTCGACGGGCTGATATTGGTCGTTGCCTCAATGGCAGCCAAAGTCCAGGCCTGCTGGAATTGCGCACAATCCAGCCGGAGACGCAGACGGAGCGGATCACCCGCCCAGACGTTGGTCCAACGGAGTTCCTGGCTCAGTTCAAAAGGCGCGGCCGTTTGCTCGGTTCCCGAAGCAAAGTACGTGGTGGCGCCACCCGATACAGCCCTTGTCGCAACGCTTGAATTTGCTGAATTCATGGTGATTGCGGCCATGAGGGCCGCTCCACTGGAGGGCAGGCGGTCGGTCACGCCAAGTTGTGCCCAGCAGGCAACACCTTTTTTGGTGCCTTCGGCCTTCCCGCAGAAAATATTGGGCCAGGGCACACGGGCTTTTAGCTCAAAGCGGTCGTCCGGGTTTCTTGCGAAGTCAGACGAGCCGAAGTAGCGCATGAGGCAGTTCGTTGGATGCACTTGATGATTTGAAAGATCATCCACGCCAATTCCGTGGCCCAATTCGTGGGCAATCGTTCGGGAGATTCCCAGTTGAACCCGCCGCAGCCACTGGTCATGATTTGCGGCGATGTAATCATCATTATTCTTCCAAATATCCTGGCCCATCCGGCGTTGGGCGTCGCCCGAGAGGCTTGAATAGGTGCTGAATTTGGCGAGTCCCATCGTGTGGTATGCCGCCGTCTGGTTAATGTTGTTGATGATGTGCGCCGGGTAAGCTTCTGCGCGTATCGAGTTCTTGGGCGTCCATGGGTCTCCCGCGACAGTGACATCAGGGAAGTTGCAGCCATTGACCGTGTCCCCAATGGGGTCGGGCGCTTCGCCATACTTCTCACGAAAGAGGCGCGTCCATTCCACCGGGTTGCCCGGGTGATCTTCGTAATTCATCTCGAAGTGCAGGGCGTGCTGATCGATGGCATGGTTTTCCCGCAGGCAGTTGAAGTTCACAATCCGATTATAATGATCGAAGTCACCTTGCCCGGTCCACTCCTTGGATGAAACAATGATCACCTTGCAGCCGGAGGCCTTTTGAAAGTCGCTGCCATCGGCCCCAATGGTCATCCCCACCATCCCGCTGGGGTCGTAAACAAATACATATTTTAGCGACGGATTCAGTCTTTGGTAAACGCGGTGAAAACTAAAACCGCGGTATTTTTCGTAGAGGGATATGCCGTCCCCATTGGTGCGCTGTTTCGCAGGAGTCGAGGTTTCATCCCAATCGGCGGCATAGGATTGATCGAATACGTTGGTCGCCTTCTCCCAGGCATCGGCCACATGGTTCAGATTGTCATCCTTGGGCAGGGTTAGGAAATCGACATCCGGCTGGTCTTTCGGATGCGCCACGAGGGTGTAGCCATCGCTGGTTTGCGCAATCACCCGCAACTTTCCATAGGCGCCGTAGTCGTAACTGTTGATCCCCACCGCCGCACCCACGACCATATCGTCGGTTTCCGTCAACTGGCCGACTTCGCCCGGGGTCATGCCATCGCCGGGCTGGATTCGCAGATCGAAAGGGATTTCGACATCATCCAGGTAAGCGGGGACGGATCGATGAGGGAAGTTCATGTTGATCCCCGGTTCACGGGACACGTCTTTGAGGAAGAAAGAGTATTTCGCCAATGGGGGAATCTTGTCGCTGCCATCTTTGGCGCGGATATAGACATGCACGGGGAACATGCTGCCGGGGTTTTCGTCCGCATCATCCGGGCCTCCCAAGGGGATCCAATCCTCGTAGGCGGGCTTTGCACCGGGAACTCCTTCAATGATGGCCTCCCAAGGGGAGTTTTGGTCGGGAATGAACTCGACGGTGACAGAGACAGAGGCGCTGCCCTGGATGGAACCACCGAGGGTTGGATAACTGACCTGGGCCGAATGCGTCCCGCTGCGGGTCCAACCCACTTTATTGGTCGGAATTGTGAAATCGAAGCCTTCCAGTTTCGCCACCGCATCGGCGGCGGCCCCACGACCTTGCGTTGAGGGATTGGCGGTTTCGGGTGTGATCTTGATTTGACTATTCGGGTCATCGCCACGGCAGGCCCAGGCATTGGGGGTTATATCGGGATCGGAACCGGACTCCATGGTGCCGCAGGCCAATGCAATCGTGGGATCGAAATACGGGTCTGGCAAATAGGTCCATGAGGCGCTGAAACTGCCATCCTTGGATTTGATGGAAGCGGAGCCTCCTCCGGAAACACTCACGGAGGAGCTTCCGCTGATCTCATCGCCGGAGGCAAACGTCTCCGCGTTGATCCGGATCACTTCGTAGTGTATTTCGCTGTTGACCGATCCCGAAAACGCATCCTTCGATGTGGCGGTAATGCCATCGCTGCTGACACTTGATGCCGCTGTGCCGTTGCAGGTCAGGTTGAGCCGGACAACGTACTCGCCCACGCGGTTTGGATCGGAACTGCCGGCCGCGGCGGGCACGTGGCCGCAACACCACACCATGGCCAGCGTGAGAAGTATCGATGAAGGTTTCGGAGAAATCCGCCGATGGGCCAGACGTTGATCGTTCATAAGCTCGGTTCCGATGGGTGACGTCGGGGGATTCAACCAGATAAACGAGATTGTGGTAGAAACGCGCGCCACCCATTCGCTACGTTGGAAGCATGGGCCATTTGACAGTTTCGTGTCAATTGGGAAGTGAAATATTGTCCGGTATTGCCGGTGGGGCGACCGGTCATCCGGGTTGCCAACCCAGAATAAAGGGATAGGATGCCGGGCATGGGTTGCATTTCAAAACCCGGAATCACCCTCAATAATCTTATGACGACTGTCGCAGTTTATGATGCCAAGCCCTTCGATGTCGAATTTCTGGGCCAGGCCGCCGCACCGGACCGGATTCAGTGGCGTTTTCACGAATTTCGCCTGGATTCGGAAACGGCCGCGACGGCATCCGGCGCGGGTGTGGCCTGCGTGTTTGTGAACGACCGGGTGGACGAGGCGTGTCTGCGCCGCCTGCATGAATTGGGGGTGCGGCATGTGGCTTTGCGGTGCGCTGGATTCAACAATGTGGATCTGGTGGCGGCCCGCAAGCTGGGCTTTGCCGTCACCCGCGTTCCGGCCTATTCCCCGCATGCGGTGGCCGAGCACGCCAAGGCCCTGCTGCTGACACTGGCGCGCAAAACGCACCGGGCCTGGCTGCGCGTGCGGGAGCTTAATTTTTCGCTGACCGGACTGGTCGGGTTTGAGATTTACGGAAAAACCGCGGGCATTGTTGGCACCGGCAAGATCGGACGCGTAACCGCGCAAATTCTCCATGGATTCGGTGTGAAAATACTGGCCTACGATCCATTTCCAGATCGGGAATGGGCGGAAAAGTTCGGGGTGGTTTATTCGGATTTCGACACCCTGCTGGGCGCCAGCGACATCTTGTCGCTGCATGTGCCATTGATGCCCGAAACGATGCATCTGCTCAATGAGCGAACCCTCGCGCTGCTCAAACCGGGGGCATTTATAATCAACACGAGCCGTGGAAAGCTCATCGAAACCACGGCCTTGATCAAGGCCTTGAAAAATGGCCGATTGGGCGGCGTGGCTCTGGATGTTTATGAGGAGGAGGCGGGTATTTTTTACCAGGACCTTTCCGGGCAGGTGCTCCAGGATGATGAATTGTCCCGTTTGCTGACTTTTTCCAATGTCATCATCACATCGCATCAGGCGTTTTTAACCCGGGAGGCGTTGACCGAAATCGCCCGGGTCACGGTGGAAAACATTCAAAAAGGGGCGGCGGGCGCGCCATTTTTGGATGGAACCATCCTATAACAGGGAGGTTCCGGGAAGAATCAAACCACAGGTCGCAGTCCAGTGTGCATATATCTGGTATTGAACAGGTAATGTTCTGAACCGGACATTTGATTTTTTCGAATATCATTTTTTGACAATACGGATGATTGGACGATGTTCATTCATAGGATTGGCGGCACACACATGGGGGGCGAAGTGTCGCTGCTTTTCCGAAAAAAATGACCGAGAAGATAGAACAATTTAAGAGCATTGATGGATTCAGCGAATCGGATGCACCTTGCAGGGTGGCCGTGTTCTATGGCGATACGGAGTCTCGCGAACGGGCTTTGAAGTTGTCTTCACGTCTGGCTTTCAAGTTCATGTCGGACGTCGATCTGGATTTTTCGTGGTGGAAATTTCAGTTTTTGATGGATGGGGTTATCGCAGGTCTCGCAGCCCAATCCGCCGCGCAGGCGGACATGATCATCTATTCGCTGGACGCAACCAGTGATTTGCCCGATGAGGCCAGGGCCTGCAACGAGTTATGGCTGGATCAACGTCAGGGCAAAAGCGGCTTGTTGGCGGCGCTGATCGGCAGGGACAACTTGAAGCGACGGCCCATTCCTGTTCATGGTTATCTGGCGGACCTGGCCAAACGCGCCGGAATGCAATTCATGTCCCGCTGGGAATCCCAACCTCCTGAGGGGATGGACTACCTGGACATGATGTTGCGCCGGGCCAACGCCTCTTCGCCAATACTCGACGAAATGCTTTCCCGCGCCCAGCAGAGCACCCACTGGGGCATTAACGAGTAGGGGACTGGTCCGGTTTCCCGGTCTCTCCTTTCATCTTGCCTGTCGCGTCTCAGAACGGCATTCTCAGCCGCACCAGCCCGTTGCAACTGATTGCGCCGGGCTTGTGGGGTAAACATGTCAATGGAAGGAGATTCAATGTCTGAGAATCATGCGCTTAAGAATGCGGGCGCGGGTGCGTTGTCCCGCCGCCAGTTTGTCACTGCGGGTGCCGCCGCCATGTCCTTCGCCGTGGTCCAGCCGAACCTGGTTTTCGGCGCGGAGGCGAACACCAAAATCGATATTGGCCTCATCGGCTGCGGCGGTCGCGGCACATGGATTGCCGACCTGTTCAAGAAAAACGGCAATTACAATGTCGTGGCCTGCGCGGATTATTTTCAGGACAAGGCCAATGCCTGCGGCGACACCTTCAAGATCGAGACCAATATGCGGTTCAGCGGCTTGAACGGTTACAAAAAGCTGCTGGAACAAAAACTCGACGCCGTGGTCATCGAGACGCCCCCCTACTTCCATCCCATTCATGCCGAGGCCGCAGTGGCCGCAGGCAAACATGTGTATGTGGCCAAGCCCATCGCCGTGGACGTGCCCGGCTGTCAAACGATTGAGGCGAGCGGCAAAAAGGCGACTGAGAAGAAGCAGGTTTTCCTGGTCGATTTCCAGACCCGCGCCAATCCCGCCTATCAGGAAACGGTCAAGCGCGTTCGCAACGGCGAGATCGGCAAAATCATTCTCACCGAGGCCTGCTACCGCTGCGATTCCACCTGGGGCGGCATGGACCCCATCCTGCGCAAGGATCCAAAGAATCCCGAGGTGCGCCTGCGCGCCTGGGGCGTGGACAAGTTCCTGTCCGGGGACATCATCACCGAGCAGAACATTCACGCGCTGGACGTGGCGTGCTGGTTCATGGACGCGGCCCCGATCAGCGCCTACGGCATGGGCGGCAAGATCCGCGAATTCGTCGGCGATTGCTGGGATCATTTCGGCGTGCTCTTCAAATTCCCCGGCGACCAGATTGTCGATTTCAATTCCAAGCAGGTGGGCATGCACTTCGACGACATTCTCTGCCGCGTGTTTGGAACGCTGGGTTACGCCGAGACCAACTATTTCGGCAACGTGTTCATTCGCAGCGACGATCCTTACAACGGCGGCGCGATGAAGAACCTCTACACCGAGGGAGTGATCACCAATATCGCCACTTTTTACGACAACATCACCAAAGGCAACTTCGAGAATGCCACTGTGGTGCCGAGCGTTCGAAGCAATCTGACCACCATCCTCGGCCGGACCGCCGCCTACGAGCGCCGCGAGGTCACCTGGGACGAAATGATGAAGGCGGCCACGAAGTACGAATTCGATACGACCGGTCTGAAGGCCTGATCGGGCATTGACGGGTTAAATACGATCGGCGCCCCATGGTTTGGGGCATCGATTCTCTTTGGAAAAAATTACCCGGGCGCGGACGGAAATGTTCGCGCCCACCCCGGCCTCAGCCGGAAGATTTAATCACTGATTCTTATGTTGAAAGCCGGCATTCTCGGTTTGCCCAATGTGGGCAAATCCACCCTTTTTAACGCCATCACGCGCACACACAAGGCGGAGGCCGCCAATTACCCCTTCTGCACCATCGACGCCAATGTGGCGGCAGTGGCCGTTCCCGATGAGCGGCTCAAGGCGCTGATGCCCATTGCGCACAATCAGAACCTCATTCCCACCATGATCGAGTGCGTGGATATCGCGGGGTTGGTCAAGGGCGCCTCCAAGGGGGAGGGCCTGGGTAATAAATTCCTGAGCCATGTGCGGGAAGTCAATGCGTTGATTCATGTGGTGCGATGCTTTGAAGATGAGGACATTACGCATGTGACCGGAACCATCGATCCGGTGCGCGACATTGAGATTGTGGCGACGGAGTTGATTCTTTCGGACCTCGAGGCGCTACATAACAAAAAAATCAAACTCGCCAAGGACATCAAGCACAACGACAAGGCCGCCATCCCCGAGATGGATTTGCTCGTCCGGATTGAGCCGCACCTCAACGCGGGAAAACCGGCGAACACCATGACCTTGACGAAGGAGGAGAAGGTCTTGATGAAGGGCTTTTACCTGCTCAGCGACAAGCCGGTGATCTACGTGGCCAACGTCAAGGATGCGGACCTGGCGACTGCGGACACGAATCCGCTGGTCAGTAAAGTGCGTGAATTCGCCCGCGCCCATCACGATTGCGACACGGTGGTGGTCAGCGCGCAGCTTGAAAGCGATCTCGCGGATTTGACACCCGAGGAAGGGAAGGAGTTTCTCAAGGAGTTGGGTGTGAAGGATTCGGGCGTGGATCTCTTGATACAAAGTGTTTACAAGCTCCTCGGCTTGCGCACCTTTTTCACGTTCAACGATAAGGAAGTGCGCGCCTGGACCATTCACGCGGGCGACACCGCCGTCCAGGCCGCAGGTGCGATTCACTCGGATTTTGCGCGCGGTTTCATCCGGGCGGAAACCATCCTCTGGGATGCGCTGGTCAAGTGCGGTTCCCTGAGCAGCGCCCGGGACAAGGGGACCCTGCGCGTCGAGGGCAAGGACTACGTCGTGAACGACGGCGAAGTGCTGCACTTCAAATTCAATGTGTAGAAGGCTTTTGAATCAATTATGAAATCACTCCTGCTCTCCATCGCCCTGTTGTTGGCGCTCGTCACTCCAAGCCGTTCCAGCGCACAGTCCAACGTATCGCCGTCCGCGCTCAACGTGATGACCTACAATTTGCGCTACGCCAGTACGAATCCGCCCAACGCATGGCCGGAGCGCCGTCCCCTCATGACCAAACTGATCCGCGAGCTTGCGCCGGATGTGATGGGAACGCAGGAGGGGGTTTATTCGCAGCTCAAGGACATTGCCGCCGAACTTCCGGATTACGAATGGATTGGCCTGGGTCGCGAAGGCGGCAGCCGGGGCGAGTTCATGGCCGTGTTCTATCGCAAGGCGCGGCTCGAACCGCTTGCCTATGATCACTTTTGGCTGTCCGACACACCCGAGGTGATGGGCTCGACGACTTGGGGCAACACCAATCGCCGCATGGTCACATGGATCAAGTTTCGCGACCGCGTTACGGGTGCGGAGTTTTACCACTTCAACACCCACTTCGATCACCAGGTGCAACTCGCCCGCGAGAAGAGCGCGGAACTGCTCCGCAAACGCGTCGAGGCCCTGGGGACAACACTCCCGGTGATTTTGACGGGCGATTTCAACGCGGCCGCCGGTGACAACAAGGCTTACGACCTTTTGACCGGGGAGAAGTTCTTCACCGACGCCTGGCTGGCGGCCCCTGAGCGGCACGGTGAAGGCTTTGCCACATTCAATAATTTCAAAGCCGCAGTGCCCACCGGCGAGCGCATCGACTGGATTCTTACGCGCGGCGGCGTGCAGGTGGATCGCGCCGAAACCGTGATCTACGCGCGCCCCGGTGAATTTCCCAGCGACCATTATCCCGTCATCGTCAAGCTGCGGCTGTCGGCCGCGAAATAAGCGGGTCGGCAAGGCAACGGAACGCGATCCTTTGGGTTCGTCGGCAAATGCGTTCCGTGCGGCGGCGTGAGCGCTTTTGCGATCGATTTTACCGGCGTCCGTGAAGGGGTGCTTCGCACTGAGCCTCGCCTTGCCGATCGCACCGGATCGCTCCCAACCCGGCCACCTCCCTCCTCCGGCACCGGTTCCTAAGGGAAAATGGGATCGATAAGAATGGATTATTCGTCTGTCGGATTCATTCAGAAATACTTATGCAGCAATGAGTAATGTAAGTAGTATGGATGGTGCTGTTTAGGGTGCGGCTTCAATATTAATACCTATTAGTTTCGGTATTCACTACCCTTGTGCCGGATACTACCCTCACGTGGAAAGGTAGGGTAACACCCCATGGCGCCGACTTCCTCGCTGGAGTAACATAGGCCGCGTAAATGCGAAATATATTCCACTGGAAGGTGATACTGAGTCGATTTGCCTTTGAGTATTGGGACTGGAAAACCCGGAAAAATATGGCAGCCATCAAGAGTCTTCAATCGAGCCCGTTTGAATGCAGCGAACGCGAGTCGGAGCTTGCTTCTCGTGCTCACTTGCCGCCGAACGCCAAGTGTTATTGGCCTCGGTGCGTTGTTGGCGCGAAAATTAAAGTCGTTGCATTTAATTTTTTGACAGGCAGCCAGTAAGGTGGAAGCTTAAAATGTATTTCATCCAATTCGGTTTAGAAAAGAGGAACAGTATGAATACTTCAACAAAAACCCACCAGATGGCTTCCCGCCTTCCATCTCCGTGTGGATCTTCCCAGGCGCGAGAAATAGCTTCCTTTACACGCAAAGGAGGCATTCCATTCAGGATACTGCTGTTCCTGGCTGGAATGGCTTTTCTGCTGTATGGAACGCTTCCAGCTTGGGCGCAGAGCCCGCCGGGATGCACCGGCAGTGCTCTGGGTATCAACCTCTATACCGATGCGGCAGACGTCCACGTTGGTGACACGCTCCGCTATAGCGCGACCGTATTCAACGGGTTGCCCGGCAGTCCGCAAATCGCCTGTGATGCCAGCGATATTCAGGCGTTCATTACCACACCGGATGGCAAGACCAACAACTTCACGTCGATTTTGGTGCGGAGGAGTTTGCTTAACGGGGAGTCGGATTTCTATCCCAACGTCGTCTCTTATGTCGTTCGCGCCCAGGATATTCAGCCCGACGGCACCTTGCGCGCCACGGCCAATGACATCGGTGTCATTCATCAGAACGAGACGCCCAGCATCGGTGGCGGTTTCCAGGGAGTGAATACAGAGGTGAGCCAGCCCTGCATCCAGATCGCGGTGCAATGCGTTGGCGGAGTGGGAGAAAACGGATTGATCCGATTCACCGGCACGGTCAATAATTGCGGCAACAATACACTGGTGGGTGTGACCGTCACAAATAATGTGGACAACGGTTCTTTCGTGGTTCTCTTCCCCACCAACCTCGCCAAGGGCCAGGTTGCCACGTTTAGTGGGAGCTGGATTCCGTTGAATCCCTGCAGTCCGGACACCGCCATTCTGGTGGCGCAAGGCATTGACCAATTTACAGCAAACCCCAAGACCGTAACCAGTTCCGCGAGCGCGGCCTGCGCGAATGTGTTGACACCGGGAATCCGGGTCACCAAGTCGTATCCCGGCACGCCGGTTTCACCAGGGCAGTTAGTGGTGTTCTCCGGCAGCGTCAGCAATACGGGCAATGTAACATTGACCAACATTGTCGTCGTGAATAGTCAACCCGTTGCCAATACGCCGGTGTTCACACTGCCGTCACTGGCGCCCGGTGCGGTCGCCACTTTCTCCGGCAGTTACCCGGCGCCGACCAACTGTTCCATCTCGGACACCCTGACCGCCCGCGCCGCGAGCGCATGCGGAGTCCAGGTGACCGATACAGCCAGCGCGACCACTCCCATCCTCACAACTCCTTCCATTGAAGTGATACAAAGTTGTCCCGCTGCGCCGGTTGCACCCGGCAGTCTGCTCGCCTACACGGGCACGGTTCGCAACTCGGGGGACATCACCCTCAACAACGTGGTTGTGGTCAGTGATCGTCCGACCCCTAATACAACGGTCTTCACGGTGGCTTCCCTGGCGCCCGGCGCGTCCGCCAACTACTCAGGTAGTTACACCGTCCCGGCGGACGTTTGCTCCGTCACCGCCAACATCCAGGCCAATGCCAAAGATTCTTGCACGGGAGCAGCCGTCACCCGGAACTTCGTCTCCACCTGCCCGGTGGGTACGGGTCCGGCCATCGCCGTTACTCTGGCCTGTCCCGCCGTGTCCGCCCCCACAGGCGGCCCAATTACGTACACCGGCACAGTCAGGAATTCCGGCAACGTCACTTTGAACAATGTCACCGTCCTCAACGATCTGCCCGTCCCCAACACGGTCGTATTGACAGTCCCGAGCCTGGCGCCTGGAGCTTCAGCCAACTTTACCTCCAGCTTCACCGCTCCCGCGGATGCCTGCTCGGTCAGCGCCACGGTTGCGGCCACGGGCAGCGACGCCTGCGCCAACACCCTGGTCAGAAACATTGCTTCGGCCACCTGCGCGCTCATTACCACGCCCGGCATCGTTGTCACCCAGGATTGTCCCGCCAACCCGGTGACTCCGGGCAGTCAGTTGTTTTACACCGGCACAGTGCGCAACTCCGGCAACATCACGCTCACCAATGTCGTTGTGATGAACGATCGGAGCGGCAGCACTCCCGTGTTCACCGCACCCACGATGGCTCCCGGAATGACCGCTAATTTCTCCGGCAGTTACCTGGCGCCGACGAATTGCTCCATCACAAGCGTCTCGACCGCCACTGGCACGAGCATTTGCGGCGTGCCCGTCTCGAACAAGGTCACTTCGACCTGTGCCATCCTTGGAACACCGGTCATCACGGTGACTCAATCGTGTCCGACCGCGCCCGTCGCGCCTGGCAGCCTGCTCGCTTACACGGGCACGGTCCGCAATGCTGGAAATATCACCCTGTCGAACGTCGTTGTGATCAGCGACCGCCCGGCCGCGAACACAACCGTCTTTACCGCGGCGACACTGGCGCCCGGAGCGTCCGCTAACTACACGGGCAGTTACACGGTCCCGGCGGATGTCTGCTCCGTCACCGCCAACATCAGGGCTTCCGCCAAGGATCCTTGCACCGGCGAGGCAGTCGCACAGACCTTCGTGTCCACCTGCCCGGTGGCCACCGCTCCGTCCGTTGCGGTGTCTCTCGTCTGTCCGACCGCCCCCACTACCATCGGTGGTCCAATCACATACACCGGCACGGTGAGAAATTCCGGCAATGTCACATTGAATAATGTGACCGTCGTCACCACCCAGCCCCAGTCCGGCACGGCCGTGCTCACAGTGCCTAGCCTGGCGCCTGGAGTGTCCGCCAACTTTACGGCGAACTTCACAACGCCGGCGGATGCCTGCTCCTTCACCAGTTCGGTGACCGCCACAGGCAGCGACGCCTGCTCCAACGCCCTTGTCAGCAACAGCGCTTCGGCCACCTGTCCGCTGATCACCACGCCGGGCATTGTGGTCACCCAATTCTGCCCCACTTCGCCCGTTTCCGAGGGCGGAACCCTCATCTATCAGGGCACGGTCAGAAACACGGGTAACGTTTCTTTGACCAACATCGTTGTGGTCAATGGCAGCCAGCCCGGTCAGCCGGGGCCAACCACCTCCGGATTGGTCGGCTATTGGCCGCTCGATGAAACCAGCGGGAACGTGGCTCTCGACGGTTCCGGTTTGGCCAACAACGGCTCCATCATGAACGCCGCGCGCGTTTCTGGAAGAATCAACAACGCCCTCAACTTCAATGGCGCCAATTCGGCGGTCCTGATCCCCAACAACGCCAGCCTGAACTTCGCCGGCCAGATCACCATGTCGGCGTGGATCAAGCCCCTGTCCACCACTGGCAAACAGGATATCGTGGCCCATGGTTATACCACGACGACCTTCGGCTCCGTGTTCCTGCGCATCAACAGTGGTCGATATGAAGTGGGATCCTGGGACAACGTCAACGAGCCCGTCGCCGCCGCTGCGATGCCTGGCAGCGACCTGGGCAACTACGTCCACCTGACCGGCGTTTACAACGGTTCGGCATGGATTCTCTACCGCAACGGCGTTGCCATCGCGTCCACCGCGACTGGCATGGGATCGTTGCAAGTCAACGCCAGTTGGGCCATCGGCGCCCGCGACGCCGGTCTGGATCGGTTCTTCAATGGTGTCATTGATGAAGTCCGCATCTACAACCGGGGCCTGAGCGCATCCGAGGTTCTGGCCTTATCGACAACGACGACGCCCACCGTACCCGGTGGATCCGTCTTCACCGTCGCAGGGTTGGCGCCCGGCGCAACCGCGGACTTCAGTTTCAACCTCCCCGTGCCCGCGGGCGCGGAATGTTCCATCGTCTCCGTGCTGACGGCATCGGCCAGGAGCACCTGCACCGGAGCACTGGTTTCCGACAGTGTGTCCACGACCTGTAACCTCGTCACCGCCCCCGCGATCGCGGTGACCCAGACCTGCCCGGCCATACCCGTCGTGCCCGGCGGAATACTCACCTACTCCGGCAAGGTCAGCAACACCGGGAACAGCACGCTCAGAAACATCGTTGTTTACAATGATCGCAGCGGGCTTACCCCGATCTTCACCCTCAATTCGCTGGCCCCGGGGGCGTCGGCCAACTTCTCAGGCAGCTACACCACGCACGAGGATTGCTGCGTCGATTCCAGCATGGTCACCGCCAGTGGCCAGGACTGCACCGGCGTCACAGTCACCGACACCTTCACGCGGACTTGCACGCTGGTGACTTCGCCGAAGATCGTGGTGACCAAGGTTTGTCCCACCGCGATTCTCCAACCCGGCGACCTGCTCATGTATAGCGGCACGGTCAGCAACGCGGGTACCATCACCCTCATGAATGTGACCGTGGTGAATAACCAGTCAGGCGACAATACTCCAGTGCTGGGCCCCATCATCCTGGCGCCGGGAGAAATGGTGACCTACTACGCCTCCTTCATCGTTCCCGAGGATTTCTGCGGGAACGACATTGTCACGGCCACTGGCTATGACTTGTGCACCGACGCCGCAGTTTCAAACAGCGTTTCGACGACCTGCCCGATAATGACCACTCCGCGCATCGCCGTCACCAAGAACTGCCCGTCCTCACCCACACCGCGCGGCGGCCTCTACACCTTCACCGGCACGGTTAAGAACATTGGCAATGTCACCCTGGTCAATGTCTTTGTGGTGAACAATCAGCCCAGCAACAATGTCCCGGTCATCGGTCCGATCACCCTGGCGCCGGGAGCCGTTGCGGACTTCACAGGCAGTTACACCGCACCGATGGACTGCTGCGAAATTCTGGACACCGTCACCGCGCGCGGTCAGGACCGTTGCGCCAACACACGCGTGAGCGCCACCGCCTCGCAGGTGTGTCCGCTGCTCAGCTCGCCACGACTCACCCTCACCCAGGTGTGCCCGTCGTCGCCGATACCGCTGGGCGGCTTGTATGTGTTCAACGGCAAAGTCAGCAACTCTGGCGACGTCACCCTGACCAATGTCATCGTGTTCGGTCCTCAGTCCGGAAACACCACCCCGGTGTTGGGCCCGATTGAATTGGCTCCGGGTGAATCGAAATCGTTCGCGGGCAGCTATACGGTCCCGGTTGACGCAAGCGCGGTCACCGTCACCGTCACAGGCAAATCAACCTGCCTGACCTGCACCGAATGCACCGTCTCCGCCACAGCCAGTTGCGCGATTCAATCCATTCGGCCGCTCATTGGCGGTTCGGGAGTCCCCGTCCTGCGTTACAACGCGGATGGTTTCTCCCTGTCGTTTGCCAGCGAGATTGGCAAGCTATACATGGTCCAGTTTAAGAGCTCGTTGAGCGATTCGACCTGGACCAGCCTGCCCAATATGCCGATCGCCGGCACAGGCGGCATTCTCACCGTCACCGATACGCAGGAAGGTCATGCGACCTGCTTCTATCGGCTCATTCTCGCGCCGCAATAATTCGACGCGACCGTTGAACCCAGCCGGAGTATATTATTCTTCGGCTGGGTTTTTATCTTTGTTAAGATCAGTGCGGATGAATAAGCGGACCCGGCGGACATCCCAAGGGTTGCCATTTAATGATAAAAGAAAACACCACGAAAACATGAAATTGACATTTCTCAAATCAACCCTCTTCATCGCCGTCTCTTTCACCGGGGCGATGTGTTTCGCCGCTCTTGGGGCCGGCGCCCCCAAAATCCAGTTCGACCAATTGGTTTATGACTTCGGTAAAACCTCGCTGGTCGAAACCGTTTCCGGCACCTTCAAATACACCAACGCTGGCGATGACATCCTCAAACTCGAACCGCCCAAACTCTCCTGCGGCTGCACCACCGCCGGCCTGAAGCCTGACACACTCAAACCGGGTGAAACCGGCGAGTTGACCTTTACGCTGAGTCTGGGCCGCGCGCGCGCGAACATGGAAAAACACATTTCGGTGATGTCCAACGATCCAAAGACACCCGTGGTTTCGCTCGCCATCAAGGTGGACTACACGCCACTCTACGACCTCAACCCAATGGCGCTGCCGCTCAACCTGCCTTTCGGCACCAATGAAGCCTCACAATTTACCACGATTACCCGCACTGATGGAAAGCCGCTCACGATCCTAAGGCTCGACGTTTCCAAGCCCTGGATCACGGCCAGGGTCGAGCCGGCGGGCGGGGCGGATGCCTCCAGCGCGCGCATTAACATCACGATTCAACGCGAGGGGGTTCCCCGCCGCTTCAACGAATATGTCCACATCTACGCCGCCGATCAAACGAACAGCCCCGTTTCAAGCGTCTATATATACGGCCAGTTCATGGGTCAGGTCAGTCTCAGCCCGGAAGCCCTGTATTGGAGTGTCACTGGAACCGCGCCAACAGCGGCAGCCCCCCCGGAAGCGCAGGTGGTGCGCCGCGTGACCATACGCTCGGCCACCGGAGAACCAATTGAGATCAAGAATGCCAGGAGCACCATCCCCGGAATTCAAGTCGAGCTTGTCCCCGGGGATTCCGGCAAGGTCTATGAGCTCGTGGCCAAACTCAATGAAACCCCCGAAAAGACGGTCAGCGGCAACGTGTCTTTTGAAACCTCCGTCCCGGCGCAGCCCAGGATGGAAGTGCCCGTCATTGTCAACGTCTTCAAGCCGTAACACCGCTTATGCGTGGACTACTCCAACAGGCCTCTGTGATTCTCCTCCTGGGCGTTGCATTGGGTCTGGCGGGCAATCAGGCCTCCCCACGCGGCCTCCCGTTGATCACCCCTCCAAAGAAGGCGATCCAAGCCGATGAGTTCATCCCACTCGAAAAGGCAAAAGAGCTTTGGCATGGCGGCGCCACACTCTTTCTGGACGCGCGCGAACCCGCGGATTACGCCGCCGGTCATATCGGCAACGCCTTGAATCTTCCCGCGCAATCGTTCGATCAGCACTTCGGTGAAATCGCGCCGATCCTTTCGCCCGATTCGAGCCTCGTTCTCTATTGTGACGGCATGGATTGTGAACTCAGTCATCGCCTCCAGGCAAGCCTGCGCCAGTTGGGCTACACCAATACACACCTCCTCTTGGATGGCTGGACCAAATGGCGCGAGGCCGGCTTGCCGACCGCGCAGAAAGGCCAGCAATGAAATCGCCTCCCACACAGTGCGATGATTTTGTCTTGTCGCAGAGAGGTTCCGTGTCTTCCGCCGGTATGGCTCAAGCCATCGCATCGCCGCAAGTTCATTCCCTCATGTCGGTTGGCGAGGGGAAAGGCGCGGACAAGTTCGGTCGTGACGTGCGCGCAGACCGGCCCTTTGCGCCCAAAAACAGTGCGATTTATATCGCCTGGATGCTGCGTTTGGTGGTGGGCGGCGCGTTTATTTTCGCCGGCGTCCTAAAAATTGCGGATCCGGCGAAGTTCGCCATCGACGTCAGCAACTACCGGCTGGTGCCTCACCAGTTCACCAACCTGGTCGCCATTCTCATGCCCTGGATGGAGGTCGTCGCCGGCGCGTTTGTCCTCACAGGCGTTTGGTTGAGAGCCGCCGCGCTTCTCATTGCCGGCATGACGGTGATGTTTGCCATCGTCATCCTGTCCGCACTCGCGCGGGGATTGAACATCGAATGTGGCTGCTTCGGGACGCTGGGCGGCAAACACATTGGCCTGGTCAATCTCGCGATAGACCTGACGCTCTTTTGCCTCGCCGCATGGCTGGTTCGATGCAGTCAGGGATTCAGAAGTTCAACCGGCGAACATCCTGCGGAACCCGGGCGTCTGGACCCAATGTAAACACCCGGGATTTCGCCACAATTCAATTTCGGTTATTGCGCGGATGGCTTGTTCCTCCGAGTCGGCCTCGCATCCATTCGAGGCTTCGTCGGCTATGGCCGTCGCCAGTGAGTGCCGAAATCAGCCCTGCGGCCCTGAATTTTTTCGGGTCGCAGGGCACAATTCAAAACCGCAACATTCTCCTGACAAATGCGACAAGCCACAGGGTCAGGGTGCATGACAGAATTCTCCAGAAAGCCTAAAAATGCTTTAAAACGACATGGAAATATATCGGACGAATGAACACAGTCGGCCCAAAAAACCGATCGCGTGATTCTTCTCTCTCGCCCTGCGAGGCACGAGCGGGGAGAGCTGGAGAGAAGGGCTTCATTAAGAGTCCTTCCTTTTTCACCGAAGGAATTTGTCCTGCACCCTTAGCGGCACAGGAATATACAATCCCTACTCATATTCCAATTTCCATTGTATTAGCGCCTATTGCCGTCAATTAGCGGTTAAAAGCTATCCGGTTAAATCTTATCCTCCTGGTCCAAATCTGTGTTCTTCTGCCATCTGTGGATCGCCCCCGCTTATCTCCCCATCCGTGTCATCCGTCCAATCCGTGGTTAAAAATCCCCCCATCCTGTGCATCCTGACTATCCATGTTAATAACTCCTGCGCCCTCCGCAACGGCCCGGCAGGCTTGCCAATTTTCGATGCCACCGGTAAACACTCCTTTGTGGTAAAGCGCATTGCAGCCGTTCTTTTGATGCTTCTGGCATTCTTCGCGGGGTCTTCCCGTGCGGAGGCGGCCCGGCCCGTCAATCAGGCGACGAATTTCCTGGAGATCCGTTCGGCGGTCGTGGATGGCAAGCCGGTGCCGTGGCGTGCCGGAGGGCCGTTGCTTTTAAGGCCATTTCCAAAAAACATTTCGTTCGGTTTTGGTCACGCCACCAATGCGAGCCGCGCGCCCATCCGATTGCGCTACAAATTGGAGGGATACGACACGACCTGGCACGAGGGTGGTGGCGAGATGAATCTGGTGCTGCGGTTTCTGGACGATGCCGGGGATTTTATCGCCATGAAAACTTTCAGGGCCACCGGGGACAGCGCGGGATGGAATGGCGCGCTGGAAAGTGCCACGCTGACGCATCGGCGGGAGACGCTGATCGTTCCACCGGGTGCGTCCCGACTGCAGGCGGTGATTTCCTCCGCGGGGCCGCCCTCCACGGTGGGCATTTTTGTGGTGGACGATCTGGTGGTTTCCAGGATTTCGTCCGGCAATCGTCCCGCAGTCGCATTGATACGCTCGCCTTTCAACCAGGATTCGAAGAATGAGCCTCTCAACCAGGTGCCACAGGGGTGGATTCGGGATGGCACCCGTCCGAGCATGGCGATCATTGTGGAGATTGGGCGGGATCCTTTGACCCGGGCCTTTGCCATTTTGGATGAGGACGGGTTGAGTCACGCCGAGTGGCGCAACCTGAACGATATCGCGCCAAAGGTGGTGGCGGGCGAACAATTGCTGGTGGAATGGAACGAGTTGTTCACGATCGGCGCCAGCGACGTGAACAGCGCCTTTTACGGGACTCTGCCCCATGGCGATTTTAGTTTTCGTGTTGCGGAGGCCACTCCCCTGGGCATTCCCACGGGGGCGGAGGCTTTGCTGCGGGTGCGGGTGCCGCTCCCATTTTGGAGTATGCCCTGGTTTTGGGGCCTGTCCGCCCTCCTGATCATGGCGGCCTCGGTGGCGTCCGGCCGGTATTACACGTGGCATCGGATGCGGCGGGAGGTTTTGCGGCTCCAGCAGCAGCGGCTTTTGGAACAGGAACGGTTGCGCATCGCCCAGAATATTCACGACGACCTGGGCGCGCGTGTGACCCAGATTTCCCTGTTAAGCGGCATGGCTCAAGACACCGCCACGCTACCCGAAAAGGCGCGCACCGACTTTGCCAGTATTTCGAGCATGTCGCGGGAATTGGTCTCCGCGCTCTACGAAACGGTTTGGGCGGTGAATCCGGAGAACGACAATCTGGATGCCCTGGGAAATTACCTCTGCCAGATGGTGAATCAATTGTGCACGCAGGCCCAGCTTCGCTGCCGGCTCCATGTGCTGGATCTGCCGCGCGATGTCCAGGTTTCCAGCCAGACGCGTCACAACATCATCATGGCGGTCAAGGAGGCGGTGCATAATGTCATGAAGCACGCCCACGCGTCGGAGGTGACCTTGCTCGTTGACTTTAAAGCGCAGTTGCTATCAGTCTCCATTCAGGATGACGGCGGCGGTTTTCAGCAGGCGGACGACACGATCGGAAACGGCCTTACCAATATGAAACGGCGTCTGGCGGATATCGGCGGCGACTGCTCCATTGAAAGCCAGGCTGGCCGGGGAACAACGGTGCGGATGCGCCTTGTAATAAAAGCAAACACTTAATCGAAGGGCGCGCATTATGAACAAAACAGTGGCGATAGTGGAGGATGATCCGGGACTCAGGCAGCAGCTCGTGGATGTTCTGGGCACCGCCCCGGATATCCGATGCGTGGGTGTGTTTGCGTCCGGTGAGGAGGCCTTGAAGGGCATTCCGACGCTCAAACCCAACGTCGTGCTCATGGATATCCGGCTGCCGGGCATGTCCGGCATCCAGTGCGTTGCGGAACTGACCAAGCTGGTGCCCACGCTCCAGATTATCATGGTGACGGTTTACGAGGACAGTGAGCGCATCTTCAGCGCCTTGAAGGCCGGAGCCAACGGTTACCTGGTCAAGTCCAGCCCCCCGAATCAATTGCTCGATGCCATACGCGACGCCTATGCGGGTGGAGCGCCGATGTCCAGTCATATTGCGCGAAAAGTGGTGCAACATTTCCACCTGATCGGCCCCGCCAACAAGCCAAAACAGAACCTGTCGGCGCGCGAATTGCAGGTGCTGGACCTGCTTTCCACAGGGTTTATATACAAGGAAATTGCCGATAAATTGAATATCGGTGTGGAAACAGTGCGCACCTACGTGAAAAGCATTTGCCAGAAAATGCAGGTGCGCAACCGGGTTGAAGCCGTGGCGCGGCATCATTCGGAGGTGGATTGATGAAGCCGCTTCGCCGCATCCGCATTCTGCTTTGGCTCTGCCGCCGTCTCACTGCACGCGACCGAATCGCCTCTCCAATTCGCGAAAGCCCAGCTCGATGAGCGTGGGTCTGCCGTGCGGACAGGTGTAGGGCATGGTGCAGCGGCGCAAGTCCTCGATCAGGGTGAGAATCTCCGGTGCGGCCAGGGGATCGTGCGCCTTGACGGCGTGACGGCAGACGGTTTTGGCCACCACGTTTTCGCCCAGCCGCCAGGAATTCACGGACTGGCCCGCAGCTTTTAATTCATCCAGAATATCCAGCACGAATTGGCGCGCGTTGCCGGCAGGCGCGTAGGGCGGCAGGGCGTCCAGCAGAAATGTGCGTTCGCCAAATTCGCTCAATCCCACCCCCAGGCGGTTGAGCAGGGGAAGCTGCTCGCGCAGGAATTGGGCGTCCCGCGCGGAGAGTTCGATGGTGTCCGGCAGGAGCAATCGCTGGGACGGGGCCTGGCCCTGGTCGGCGCGCGCGAGCATCTGCTCGTAGAGAACCCGTTCGTGCGCGGCGTGCTGGTCCATCAGCACCAAACCGCGATCCGATTCCAGCACCACGTAGAGACGGCCGATCACGCCGATCATGCGCAGGGGAACGGCCAGGAGCGGCACGGGGGCGGCATCGAACGGAGCGGGGGCTTTGGGATCGCCAGGGGGCTGCGGGCGAAACGCCGTTTGTGGCAGCAAGGGTTCCTGACGCGCGATGGGCGCTGAAGGTTTACCTATCGGAGAAATCGGGATTGCAGGCGCGCCTGGGACCGCTGGGAAATTTGGCGTGGGTGTTGGCGCGTGCTGAGGAGGCGCATGAAAAATGGGGAGATCGACCGCAGTATGCGGGATTTCAGGCGGTTGTGTGTGCGCAGGTGCCAATGCCGATTGCGATGCCGGGCTTGACGCGGTGGCTTGCGCTGCGGACGCGGCCTGTCCCGCGGCATGATGCTCCAGGAGCGCGTGGCGGACGGCCTGGCCCACGATCTGTCGAACGGCTTGTTCCCGACGGAATTTCACCTCGCGTTTGGAGGGATGGATGTTCACGTCCACCTCCATCGGATCGATTTCCAGAAACAGGCAGCAGACCGGGTAGCGCCCTTTCATCAAGGCGTTGTGGTAGCCTTCGAGCAGCGCGAAATTCAGGCCGCGATTATCGACAGGGCGGCGATTGACGAATAAATGCTGGTTCTCGCGGGTCGAGCGTGAGACGCCCGGTTCCCCCGCAAAGCCCCACACGATCAATCGCCGAGGTTCTTCGGGAGGCTCATTTTGATAAGTGGGCGGCACGGGCAGCAACGCCTCATGGTCCACCCGGATGAATCGTTCGTTTGTGCCGTAGAGCGCGCGCAAGCGGTCGAGCAAGGCTGCAAAGGGATGGCCCGCGTCAGGCGCTGACGGGATGCCGGGCAGTTGCCAGACGGTGCGTCCCTCCTGGAGGAACGTGAAGGCGACCCCGGGATTGGCCAGTGCGGCAAGGATCAGGTAGTGCTGGATGTGGGCGCGTTCGGTTTCCTCGGTGCGCAGGAATTTGCGGCGCGCGGGCAGGTTGTAAAAGAGTTGGCGGGCCTCGATGCAGGTGCCCGTGGGCGCTCCAGCGGATTTGACCTCCAGAATTTTTCCACCGTGAATGACGATCTGCGCCCCCTCGGCGGACGCGCCGTCGCGTTCCCGCGTGGTCAGGGTCATGCGGCTGACGCTCGCAAGGCTGGGGAGAGCCTCCCCGCGGAATCCCATGGTCGTGATGGCGTGGAGATCCTCGGCGGTCTTGATTTTGCTCGTGGCGTGACGCTCCAGGGACATCAGGGCGTCATCGCGGCTCATGCCGATGCCGTCGTCGGTGACACGGATCATGGCGCGACCCCCGGCTTGAATTTCAACGGTGATGCGGCTCGAACCGGCGTCCAGCGCGTTTTCCACCAATTCCTTCACGACGCTGGCGGGTCGTTCGACGACTTCACCGGCGGCGATCTGGTTGGCGACTTGCTCTGGTAACAGGCGGACGCGATTCATTCCCGCCAATCAAAACCATGACGGGCCGTTACACAAGAGGTTTGTGCGAAATACCGTGTCCGCATGGCGATAAGAACCACGAAACCACCGATCTTCTCCGGCCTTCCCAGCCTATTCCTGGCCGTATTTCTTGGTGAACTTCTTTTTGGATTCGGCTTCTTCGGCGCCTGCGGAAGAATTGGGAGCTTCAGCAGAGGCCGGGAGTTTGGTGGCCGCTGCTGTGGCGGATTCGGCGGAAGGGGTCGCATTGGCCTGCTGCACAAAAGCCAGGTGCAGGTTGGTCAGGCTTTCCTTGAGCATTTCCTCTTCATTGGGGGACAAATTACCCCTGGTCTTGGCCTGGATCATTTCCAACTGGTCGATGATGAGCCGGGCGCCCTCCAGATCGAGCATGGGCTGGCCGGTCTCGGGATTGGCGATCTGGCCCAGGAACATCATGGCCAGGCTGGCCTGTTGAACAACCAGGTTGGCAAACAACGCCGCGTGATACTCGGCGAGGCCGGTGTTGACGGGGTTCAAGTCCCTTTCTGAAGGTGGGTTCATGGTTTGACTCTGTGTTTTGGTTCGTGATTCAAACTGGACTCGGTGGACTCCAAATCAATGCTTTGTGGCCTTCATAAACCTTCGCTATGAATTTCCTCCTTCAGAAATCGGATGACCATGCGCAGGCGGGGCTCGATTTCCACGGTCTCCAGGATGATCTGGCGCTCGCTGGCTTTGCGCAGCAGGGTGCAACCGACCAGATCGGCCACCTGGCCCGGATCCTTGACCTCGCCCAGGAGTTCCACGAAATGCTTGAGCGAAGAGGCGGCCATGGCATCGAAGTGCGGCACCGCCTCCGGAGGCAGTTGCTTGAGCAGTTCGTATTTGGTCATGGGCTCATCCTGTTCCAGACGCGCGGTGACCAGGTTTCGCAACTGGCGGGTCAATGCGGGCGCATCCGGGAAGGTATCCCGTTTGGCCAGCAGAGGCATGGCGGATTCAATCCGGTAGGGCCTGCGCCGCACCGCGCCCATGAGCGCCACCCGAGAGAGGCCCTGCAAAATGACATGGGACGTGCCGTCCGGCCGTTTCAACGCCACGCGGATCATGCCCAAACCGGCCACCTGAAGGGGAATTTCCTGTTTGCTTCCGGGTTTGCGCATGGCAATGGCGAACACCCGGCTCGTTTCCAGGGCATCCTTGAGCATGCGCCGGTAACGGGGCTCGAAAATGTGCAACGGCAGAAGCGACCCTGGAAAGAGGGTCGCGTCCGGCAGTGTCATGATCGGTACCTGGCAAGGCAAATCCATCCCCCAAAGCTAGGTGATCATGGCCCATTTGCAAGATCAGGCTTCTGCCGACCCGTATCGCGGATTTCCAATCCGCAGGCGCTGGAACCCGCCACCGCTTCCACTACCACCCCTGCGCCCCGAACACGCTAATCGCGCCACTCTTCTGCGCACCGATCCGGGCCGACCCGTAGCGCAGGTTTCCAACCTTGTATGTTTGAATTTGCCACTTGTTTGTTGGTTCGCGTTGAACAAGAAAGAAGTGGTGTCCCTTCCCCGCCTGCAGGCGGGGAAGGGACGGCGGACGCGTGTTCGTTCCAATCTTGGTCTGGTGAAAGCCAGACCGTACGGCAGCATGAATCGCGCTCGCCTTTGTCCGAAACTCGAACCGTTACCAGAGCGGCGTGTTACAACGCCAGCTCGTATTTGCAAGAATGAGTCCGAACAACTTTAATATTATGACTGAAAAATCCGCCCCTGTCCATGTCGGTCTGGACGTCGCCAAGGCCACTCTCCAACTTCACCTTCCCGGACGGCTCCTGGACGTGACCAACGATGCGGCGGGGCACACACAACTGGTCCAATGTCTGGGTGCTGTGCCCGGTGCCCACGTGATCCTCGAAGCCACTGGCGGCTATGAGCGTGCCGTCGTGGCGGCACTTCACACGGCCGGTTTACCCGTCAGCGTGGTCAACCCGGCCCAGACCCGTGCCTTCGCCCGCGCCACCGGCCAGCGGGCCAAGAGCGATCCGATCGATGCTGCCAGCCTGAGCGCCTTCGGCAAGGCCCTGGAGCCCGCTGCCACCACCGCCCCGACGCCAGCCCACACTGAGCTCACCGCCCTGGTGACCTGGCGCGAACAACTCAAAGATCTCCTGACCATCGCCAAAAATCAGGCCGAACACCACGACTCACCCTTCGTCCGCACCGAACACGCCAAGCTGATACGGCATCTGGAAAGCCGTTTGGCCGCAGTGCTGGCCGAATTAACCGCCGCCCTGGCCCGCCACGCCGTCGAGCAAAAACAAGTCACCCGCCTGGCGGAAATTCCCGGCGTGGGGATGCTGACGGCCGTGACGGTAGTGGCGCAGATGCCCGAACTGGGAACCCTCAACCGGGGCCAGGCGGCAGCCCTGGCGGGGCTGGCCCCGTGGGTGCGCCAGAGCGGCCCTTGGGAAGGCCAGCGTCACATTGGTGGCGGCCGGACCGGGGTGCGCCGCGCCCTCTACATGGCCTCCGTGGCAGCGGTGCGCTGCAATTCCATCCTCAAGGCCTTTTATAAGAGGCTGCGGGCGGCGGGCAAGAAGCCCAAAGTGGCGCTGACAGCAGTGATGCGGAAACTCATCGTATTGATGAATCATGCCCTAAAAGATCCCAGATTCTGTGTTGCTCCATGACACCGTTGCTGCCGTATCGCGGATTTCCAATCCGCAGGCGCTGGAACCCGCCACCGCTTCCACTACCACCCCTGCGCCCCGAACACGCTTATCGCGCCACTCTTCTGCGCACCGATCCGGGCCGACCCGTAGCGCAGGTTTCCAACCGTATCGCGGATTTCCAATCCGCAGGCGCTGGAACCCGCCGCCGCGTCCACTACCACCCCTGCGCCCCGAACACGCTAATCGCGCCAATCTTATTCCTCGCCCAGCGAGGCACGAGCGGGGTCCGTTTAGAAAACTTCCTTCCTTCCGGACAATTCCTGTCTCGCACCCGTCGCAGCTCTTTACGCTTCCGAGTATTTCCGCAGGGCCGCATCAACGGGCAACTCGCCCAACAACTCCACCACCGTCCTTGTTTGCCCCGGCAAAACAAGATTCGGCGCAATCTCGCTGAGCGGTTGGAGCACAAACCGCCGCAGATGGGCACGCGGATGGGGCAGGGTCAATTGCGCCGTGTGGCGGACGCATGTGCCGAATGCGATGAGGTCCAGATCCAGCGGGCGGGGTTCGTTGAGGACGATTTTGGGCTGGCGCCCCCATTCTTTTTCGAGGTGGAGCAACTGGCGCAAGAGTTCTTCAGGTTCCAGACCGGTGGCTGGCGTGATCCCCACCGCAGCATTCAAGAACGCGGGGGAACCGGGCGGGCAATCCACCGGGGTGGTGATCCAGAGGGAGGAAAACTTGACCGGACCGCTGGAAAGCGCAGCCACTTGTTTCATCGCCTCCCGGACAATGCGCGGGCGATCGCCGACGTTCGATCCCAGGGCAATGAACGCAGCGCGGTTCCAATCCCATTGGATGTGCGAATCGGGGTGCATGGACTCGCTCCAGCGCCTTTACTGGAGCCCCAGCACGTTCTGCATGTCGTAGATGCCGGCCTTTTGGCCCACGACCCACTGGGCGGCGCGCAACGCGCCATTGGCCAGGGTGTCGCGGCTGGAGGCCTTGTGGGTCAGTTCCAGGCGTTCGCCCGTTCCCGCAAAAATGACGGTGTGATCTCCCACGACATCGCCGCCGCGGAGCGAGTGCATCCCGATCTCCTCATTGGTGCGCTCGCCCGTGATGCCCTGGCGACCATGGCGGATGACTTTTTCCAGTTGCTCATTGCGGACCCCAGCCAGAATGCGCGCCAATGTTTCCGCGGTGCCGCTCGGGGCATCCTTTTTGTGGCGGTGGTGCATTTCGACAATCTCAAGGTCATAACCGGTGCCCAAAATTTCAGCGGCCTTGCGCGTGAGCCAGAACAGGGTGTTCACGCCGGTGGAATAATTCGAGCTCCAGACGATGGGAATGTTTGTGGCGGCGAGTTGGATCGCGGCCTTCTCCTCCGGCGTGTGGCCGGTGGTGCCAATGACCAGCGCCTTGCCATGTTGCGCGCAGAGCTTCGCAAAGTCAGGGGTGGCCGTATGGAAAGTGAAGTCGATGATGACGTCGCAGTCGGAAATGAGCGGACGGACGTCGTCGCCCAGATCGACGCGGCCTGTGACTTCGAGCTTGGGCAGACGCGACGCGCAATCCAATAACGCGTGGCCCATGCGGCCCTTGCATCCGGCAATGATGAGTTTTGTCATAATTCCACGACCCGGTTCGTTTACAGAATATCGCAAGCCTTGAGGGTGGCCCTGAGGATCTCGCGGTTTTTGGCGCTCATCGGGGTGATGGGCAGCCGGTATTCCTCCTCGATGGCGTCCGTCATCGCCAATGCCGCCTTGATGGGGCCGGGATTGGTCTCGATAAAAAGATCGCGGAAAAGCTGGAAGTATTTGTAATGGATCTTCTGCGCGATATCCAGCTTGCCCATGGACATGGCCAGGACCAACTGGCTCATTTCCTTGGGGATGATATTGGAAGCCACGCTGACCACGCCGTCCGCGCCCAGGGCCATGAAGGGCAGGGTGAGCGAGTCATCGCCGCAGAGAATGGAAAAACGGTCGCCCAGCACCGCGCGCATCTGGCTGATGCGGTCGAGGTTGCCGGTCGATTCCTTGCTGCCGACGATGTTTTTGCACTCCTTGACCAGGCGCTGGATGGTTTCCACCGCGATTTCCACACCGCACCGGCCGGGGATGTTGTAAAGGATGATGGGCAGATGGGTGGCCTGGGAGATCGCCTGGAAATGGCGGAACAGCCCCTCCTGTGTCGGCTTGTTGTAATAGGGAACCACTTGCAGGCAGGCGTCCGCGCCCGCCTTCTCCGCCGCCTGCGCCAGGAAAATGGCCTCGTGGGTCGCGTTGGCGCCCGCTCCGGCAATGACCTTGATCTTCTGGCCCGCAAATTTGACCGCCAGCTCGATGACGTGAATGTGCTCCTCGTAGCTCAGCGTGGGCGATTCGCCGGTGGAGCCCACCGGTATGATGCCGGTGACGCCACCCTTGATCTGGGCCTTGATCAGACTCTCCAGAGCGGGTTCATCGAGCTGTTCGTTCTTAAATGGCGTGACAATTGCGGTGTAAGTTCCGGTAAACATGGCAATACCTCAGTAAAAGAAAATGGTGGCGGATTGCCGCCTATTTGGCCAGTCCAATCTCGATTTGCCCCTTGAAAACAAAATCCGCGGGGCCGGTCAGGCAAACCTCTTCGAAAGCGCCGTTATTTTGCTTGAAGCTCACTTCCAGCGTGTCTCCGCCCTGCACGCGCACCCGAACGGGCGAGCTGAACCCGTGCACCTTTGCGGCAATCAGGGCCGAAGCGGTCACTCCCGTGCCGCACGCCAGCGTTTCCCCTTCCACACCGCGCTCATAGGTCCGCACCCGGATCGCCCCAGGGCCGGTCACCTGCACGAAATTCACATTCGTCCCCTTCGGTTGAAACTGGGCGTGGAAACGCAGTTCCGATCCCCAGGATTGGACCATCGCCTTGTCCGCATCCTCCACCATCAGCACGGCATGGGGCACGCCGGTGTTGATCGAGTGAACGGTCTGCACGCCGCTCGTCAGGGGCACCTTCAGGTTGAGTTGGAGGTTCGTTGGCGCGGTCAGGTTCACCGCCACCCGGTCCCCAAGAATCCGCGCGGAGATCACCCCGGCCGTGGTCTCGAAGGAGAGGGTGTTGGCGGAACCGGTCAGTTTCTGGACGAACCGGGCGAAACAACGGGCGCCGTTGCCGCACATCTCCGCGGAACTGCCGTCGCTGTTATAAAAATCCCAGGCCCAATCGGCGCGCCCGCTCGCGCACGGCACGAGCAGGATGAGGCCATCCGCGCCCGCGCCCCGCTGGCGGTGGCATAATTGCGTCACCTGCGTCCGGGTCAGTTGAATCTTGCGCTCGCGGTTATCCACCAGCACAAAGTCATTCCCCGCCCCGTTCATTTTTGTGAACTCCAACAACATCCTTCCAATCTAACCAGAGAGCGTGAAAAACACAATTTGAAACCAGGCGCACTGTTTGCCTGGGGTGCAGGACTAAAACGCATAAATTTATTTTGTCCCCCTCCGTGCCTCAGTGGTCCATTGCCTTTTTCCCGGCACTGTGCTCTTTGCGGTTGAGTCCGTTCCTCCCGGTCTCCATCTGCGGATTCCCGTCCCTGCCAATCCACACCCCATCCTGTTCATCCATCTGCGGCGCCGGATTGCCATCTCATTATCCCGAAGGGATTAAATCATTCAGCCCGGGGTTGCGAGGAACGAGCTACCCCTGGTTGCACATAACCACGCACCACCAACTCTGTAGTAGTTGGATCAGTCCCATACATGCCGTTCGTCGGATTCAATTTCGTATCGTTTTAAAAGGATTGCGCGGACGGGACGATTGCGGGTGAGGTTTATCGAACGTGGCTGGATGATCCGCATCCGGAATCGTGGCACGTCCCGTTCCAGTCTGGCGGATATGGTGGCGGTATAATCTCCAATCAACCACGGCGGCACCGGATTCCCATCTCATTATCCCGAAGGGATTAAATCATTCAGACCGGGGTTGCGAGGAACGAGCTACCACGGGTTACACATGCCCACGCACCACCAACTCTGTAGGAGTTGGATCAGCGACCCGCCCTCTGCTCTCCGCTCCCAAACCGGCCAGCCAGCGGGGTGGTCAGAAGCTCTGATGTTGACCAACGTTAAGCAATGTCTGCGCCATGCCCTCGTGAGGCTCTGGACAAGTCTGCGCGCTTGCAACCTAGGGTGCGGCGCATACACTGCTTAATGTTAGGTGGCAGTGGATGTCATGAATGTTTTCACAACAGACCATCCGATGACGTCAGAACCCATGTTGGGACTGAAATCCTCAACGATTGTGTTCACAGTTCTCGCGCTTTTATCGTTAGTGACAGCAGTATTAGTTTGGCAGTTAGCATCGCGTAATGAGCGGATGGCCAAACCTGCCTTTGAGAAGAGCATTCGTTATGATGGGGATTTCTCTTTTACCAACGGGTTCACCGTGGCATTCAAGGGCGTTTATTGGGTTGATGTCGTATGTCCGAGAACGAATGCACCCGGAGTGATTCGTGACCTTCCGACTCATATTCCGGTTAGGCAAAGCATCATTTGTGATGGGAATATTCTCGCCGAGGGGATTTCGCCTAATCCAGACACAGCTTTTTATGCTGAGAAAGTTGCATATCACACGCTCACGTTCACGGGCGAAGTCGGCAAGAACTATGAGATTTCATTTCAGAACGACAAGCCGATGGCTGCTATCGATGCGACGAAGCCGAGCCTACGGATTAGGTTGTCGCAGAGGACCAGCATCAGCGGCCTTTTTGTGCATTTATGTTCGCATTCTCTCGCCTGTATCATTGCCGTGGTGGGTTTGCTTCTAGCAGTGCCACCTTGCATCCATCTGGTCATGATGCGTTATCGACGTGAAATGCGAGCCGCCCAACAAAAAAAGGAATGTAGATAATCCGGAGCGGAGCGAAGGATTATTTGCTTTCACGGGTTGAACGAAGCCGCGTCGAAGTCACTCATCACGCCCTCTGGCCGATTCAGATCGCGCTGCAATGCCGGATGCGAATTTGATTCAACGTTTACTGCGTTGGGGAAATTATGGAGGGTGGACGATGACCCCGGGTGGCTCGTTCCTCGCGACCCGGGGCTGAAAGATTGCAACCCTACAGGATTGCGCGGATGGGACGCATCCGGCATTGTGCGCGACCTGTTCCGATTGTTGACCTGCAGTGGAAAAGGGCTTAAATCCCATACATGCGACGAATTAAGAATGGATTCCGGCCGGTCCAATTCACGAACCGCTGGTCGCATTGTTAAAGTTGGGCTTGTGATCGGTATGAAAGCGCGCTCCATGTTCCTGCTGTCCCTAATTCTGATGTTCGGGGCACTGCTTATGGTGCTTCGGGGACGGTCTCAACTTAACGAGTCTTTTCAGGCTTGGCATAGTGGCGACCATGAGGTTTTTCGGCAGTTTGCCCATCGAGGTGGATGGTTTATTTACCCTGCTTGGGCGCTCGCTGCCAGCGCCGTGGCATGCCTGTTCGCCTCGTACCGCAGACACGAGCCCGCGTGGCGATGGACGGTGGTGGCCCTGCTTGTGCTCTTCCTCCTTTTCGGCCTCGCACCCGTATGAAACCGAAGTTCAACCAGTTCACCACACTGAACTGCCGCCAAGCGTTGCAGTTTCGATGCGCCGGGTTCTTCGGGCGTTGCATTCGCTGGCAGCTCCCGTTTACGGCGCCAGTCGGTGAGTCAGAACGTTAACCGCTATACATCACGCACTATGAAATTCTTTACCACCCCCGATGACAAGTTTGTGCATCTTGCAGACGATGACAAGCAGCGGGCTGCGGCTTTGGACCTTCTGGAGAGTTCTCGCTCGGCCTATTATTTTGGCGGGCTCCTGGTCATCGCGGTCGCGGCGTGCTTGGAATTGAGCGGGCACGGTATGGGAGGTTTCGCCATTTTTGGCGTATTGTGTACTTGTCTTGCCTTCAAGTATGAGTCAGACATACGGACACTTAGGATGGTTGACAATATGCGGAAGAGATATGAAACCAGAGTTGGTTAACAAAACGCTCCAGGCAGTAGCCGTCAAGCGCTTCGGTTGGCATGTCGGCTGTGCCTGAGCCTGAACGATAGCCCGCTTTTATATGTCGCGCGCGAAGGTCAGATGGATTTGGGTTTGGAGCGCGGTCGCCGTCTTGATGTTGGCGGCTGTGGCGTTGGTTTGCTGGCACGGCGCAGCCGAGCCTCTCGGGAACTTTCCGATTTCGCTCCATGGTACAACCAACGATCCGATACGTGGATTGGTGGCCTCCTTCAGCGTGACCAACGAGAGCCGGATGAGCATTTACTACTGTATTTGTCCGGTTCAAGCGAAGTCGGACGGCGCATGGCCAGACTTGCGGATTCCGCGCAGCGGCGGCAGTGAGTTGGCATCGGGCGGGGCTGACGTGTTTTCTGTCGTGGCACCGGCAGCCGCGCAAGAGTGGAGAGTTCCGGTGGTGTGGGGATACAGACCCACAGGGTATCGGTCCGTCACGGGACGGGTGAAATACAATCTCCGCTTGAATTGGGACCGGCTGCGACATGGACGGTTCCCAACGCTGGACAACCACGCACAGTTCACGCTGCATGCCAGCTATTCCCCGACAGTCAGCAAATAAAAACTGCTTTCGTGTTTTCTGAGCTGTCGGAATAAAGCTCGTGCCTCGCGACCCGGCGCTGGATGATTGCATTCCACTCAGGGTTGCATGGGTGATACGCATCCGGAATCGTGGCGTGTCCAGTTCCGGTCTGGCGGATATGGTGGCGGTATAATCTCCATTCAATCGTTTCGGCTCCGGATTCCCATTCCATTATCCCGAAGGGATTAAATCATTCAGACCGGGGTTGCGAGGAACGAGCTACCCCGGGTTGCGCATACCCCCCCCCAACTCTGTAGGAGTTGGATCAGTCCCATACATGGCGTTCGTCCCATTCAATTTCGTATCCTTTTATAAACTCGCGGTATTCTGATTTACGGACAATCTGCCTCAATGTCTCCCAGCCCGCTCACTCCCACGTCGGCCAGCGAGCGGCGTGGGCAAACCTCTGACATTGACCAACATTGGAAAAGGGTTTAAACTCCGTATATGCGACGAATTGAGAATGGACTCTGCCCGGTCCAAGATACGAGTTGCTCGGCGCATAATCAAAGACGGTATGTCACTTTAATCGCATTATGAAAACAACTTTACTTATTTACTTCTCGGTGTTGCTTATCGCGGGCGTCGCGCGGGGTCAGGATCCGATGACACTAGAGCAATTCAATACCTTGGTCGCGGCCCCTGGTGACACCAACGCGCTGCGCACTGAACTGGCATCGTTGCCATTCTGGAAGGTTGCCAAGTGCAGCTCTGCTTTCAAGCTCCGGGACGGCCGGGCCTTCACAGAAGAATCCGTGGTGACCATGAAAACGATTGGCGGCAAATATATCGTGTGCAGCATGGACTCCCAATACGTCAAAGAGCCCCTGCGCGCCGTCATAGCATATGATGAGAAGGCTTCGGCCATAAAGTCCTGGGGGATTACCGGCGGCAGTCTTGCAGTGAGCACAGTTGTTGTGTACCCCGAAAAGCGGCTCACCGCATCATCTGGCGCACATGGAGAATTTATGGAGATTTCTGTGGGAACCTATTCGGACACGGAGTCATTCTCACGATTGTCAGTGTATAAAAACGGGGAGCTGGTTCTTACGCGTGATGCCAGGTACTGGCCGATAAAAGCCGAACCAGGCGGCGCAACGAATGGGGTTCCGCCCCAACGCTGACGTTGGCGTTGGGCCAAGGCACATGAATAGAGGCGTCCTCATCACATTTTGGCCGATTCTTGCGCTCATCACGGCGGTCGGGACAGGCAGCTTGAATATTCCCACATTCTGGCGGCTCACGAAACACGCGAGTCACTGCCAGGGTGCTGTGACCGAAGCGACGGTCAGCTTCCACAAAACGGTTCGCTACCAATATACTGTAAAGAATCGTGTTTACACGGGTCAGACACAAACGGGCATGCCGAATCCAGAACGCGGCAAACTCCGACCCAGCGTTGCGCTGGTTGTCTTCTTCGATCCGGACGCTCCAAGAACATCAGTTCTCGAAGCTCCTGACGCGCTTCTGAAGAATGAGATCATCTCATGTGGCCTGGTGGCACTCATTTTGCCGTCGTTAGTTGTCTTTGGGATCAAGAGAGACCTCGTTCGACATAGACGAAAGTTCCAACCATACGGTGGACCCAACTCGCGCCCTGCGGACGCTCGTGGGTCACCTTGAGCATTGGACACGAATAAATATCATATGAAAATCCCATTACTAATAGGATGCGCTGTGCTTTTTGTGGTTGCCGGGTGCAAACAGGAGACCCAGTCAACCAACTCCGAAGCCCCTGCGAACCAAAGCAGCGGAGTATTCCCGGGGCAGTCCGCAGGTTCACCCGCACCCTCAGTCTCGGAGTGGGCCAAGGTCAAGATCGATGCGACGGGTGCCGTATTTGTGAACAAGAAGTATATGACCGCAGATGAATTAAAGTCGGAGTGTGCACGCTTCAAGAGGGTCAGTGCCGCAGTAGTGTTGTTCGTTGATGCTACCAATCATGTGGCGAACTCGGCTCAGGCTGGCATGATACGCCAAATTGCGGATGCTGGAGTGCCGATGAAGATGGCATTGAAAGAAAGCGAGCTTGAGTGAGGCAGTCCAACAAACCGGCTGCAGGCAACGCTGGGATCGCGTCTCAGTTGGCAGCAGAACATCATTGGCCCAGCGTGCCTGAGTCGGAGCGTTGATCACACCTCACCAATTTCTTTACCGCCGCCGTTGCCGTCCTCGTCCACATCGACCTTCAGCACGTCCGTGGGCTGATTCGGATCGTGCGACAACGCCGGGATGCGAATTTGCTTCAACGCCTACAGGATTGCTCCGGGTGGATAATGCCGGACGCCGTACGGAGGCAAGGTCACAATGGATCATTGCCACACGGTGAGCCCAACTCCTGTTTCAACAGTCTCTGCAGCACCATCAGTTTCATCCTATCCTTCTCGGGGGATGAATATTTGCGAGGGGCTTAAACCTTCTGCGCGCGGACGATCAGGAGGGGAACCTGCGCGTGATGCCGAACCTTTGAAATGGTGCTTCCGTAAAGCAAATCCCCCAGGAACCGGTGCCCATGGGTGGTCATCGCGATGAGGTCGCAATTCTCGATCTCGGATATTTTCAGAATCTCTTCGGGCGGATTTCCAAGCGCGAGCTGCGCGGTGGCATTCAATCCCTGGGCACGGAGTTCCTCCGCCTTTTGGTCCAGGTAGGCGCGGTCGGTTTTCATCTCCTCGGACTCCTGCAATTGAAAGCGCTCGTAATTGCGCGCGGCCCAGCCATCCGCCACGTGCACCAGGAGCAGTTCCGCGCCGCATATTGCCGCCATCCGCGCCACATGCGGGAGGAGACTTTCGTCCGCATGCGTATTATCGAGGGCGACGAGGATTTTTTTATACATAAGTGGCGGGAGTTACTTCATCAAGGCGGTCAGCCATTCGCTGACACCCACGAAATCCATCAGGAGCTTTACATTTAAAATCACCACGGCGGCGGTTACCAGCCAAGCCAGCCCCTGCAACCACCAGGGGCTCACAAAACGCCCCATCATGCGCCGGTTGCTCGTGAACATGACCAGGGGCACCACGGCGAAGGAGAGCTGGATGCTGAGGATCACCTGGCTGAAGATCAGCAGCTTGGCCGTGCCGCTTTCGCCATAGATGGCGCTGGCGATGACCGCAGGCACCACGGCGATCAGGCGGGTGATCAACCGCCGCAACCACGGCCGCATCCGCAGATTCAAAAAGCCTTCCATGACGATCTGCCCGGCCAGTGTGCCGGTGAGCGTGGAGTTCTGGCCGGACGCCAGCAGGGCCAGCGCGAACAAAATGCCCGCGACCTGCGTTCCCAAAATCGGCGCAAGCATCTTGTGGGCGTCCTGGATTTCCGCCACGTTTTGCTGTCCGTTCACATGAAAAGTGGCCGCGGCCACGATCAGGATGGCCGCATTGATGAACAACGCCGTGCCCAACGCCACCACGACGTCCAGGGTGGCGAAACGCATGGCCTCGATCCGGCCCGCGTTGTCCTGGTCGAATTTGCGGGTTTGGACCAGGGAGGAATGCAGATACAAATTATGCGGCATGACCGTGGCCCCCAGAATGCCGATGGCCATGTAGAGCATGACGGGATTTGTCACCACCTCGGTGCGCGGGATGAATCCGCTGAGCAGACTGCTGATGGAGGGATGCGACATCAATATGATGGCCAGGAAACACCCGCCAATCGTCAGAATTAGCACCACCACCAGGGCTTCCATATAACGAAAACCTTTCTTCTCCAGATACAGAATGCCGAATACATCCAGCACGGTGATGCAAACGCCCCACACCAATGGGATGTTGAATAAGAGCTTGAGGGCGATGGCCGATCCGATGACTTCGGCCAGGTCGCAGGCGCAAATGGCGACCTCGCACATGATCCACAGCGCCATGGATACGGCGGGTGAATATTGATCGTGGCAGGCTTGCGCCAGGTCGCGTCCGGTGACAATTCCGAGCCTGGCCGCCAGCGTCTGCAAGATAATGGCCATGATGCTCGAGAGCAGCACCACGCTCAACAGGGTGTAGCCGAACCGGGATCCTCCCGCGAGGTCTGTGGCCCAGTTGCCGGGATCCATGTAACCCACCGCCACCAGGTAGCCAGGTCCGCTGAAAGCCAGCATTTTTCGCCAGAACCCAACCCCCTTGGGCACCGGCACTGATCGATAGGAACCGCCAAGGGTTCCCGTGGAGGACGATCCGCTTGTTTCCGTTTCTGTAATCAGGTCAGCCATTTAATCCAGCGCCAAATTTAACACGTTTTTTCCCGCGCGTAAAATATTGCGCTGCAAATATGGGCCAGCCCCTCCGAACCGTCAAAGCGTATCGGCGTACATTACAAACCGCTCGGTTGATCGATGAACGCCCACGGCAGGCCGTAGCGCGCGGCCAGATGCGCCGCCAGCGCCTTGACCCCAAAAGTCTCGGTGGCGTAATGACCGCCATAGAGCACGTTAACGCCCAGTTCCTGCGCCAGCGCGTAAGACCAGTGCGGTCCCTCGCCGGTGATGAACGTGTCGATCCCCTCGGAAACGGCCTGGCGGAGTTCCCCTCCCGCGCCCCCCGTCACCACGCCAATCCGCCGACAACGTTCCGGACCGCACGCCAGCACCACAGGGGTCGCCCCCACTGCCTGGGTGAGGTTCACGGTTAAATCAGACAGCGGGATGTCCATGATGGTTTGAAAACCAAGGGCACGCCCTTTTTCGGTAAAGAACGGGGTCAACCGCTTGAAACCTAGCGCCGCGCAAAGCAGGGCGTTGTTCCCAAGTTTGGGATGCGCGTCCAGAGGCAGATGTGCGCTATAAACGGCCACCTTGTTCTCGCAGAGCAACCGCATCAACTCATACCGCCCACCGGTCCACGGCCGGGGTTCGCCCCAGAACAGACCGTGGTGCACCAGTAAAAGATCCGCCTTCGCCTCCACTGCGCACCGGGCCACTTCGAGACTCGCATCGACGGCGGCAACGATCCGCGTCACCTGTCCGCCGTTCTCCATCTGGAGGCCGTTGACCGCGCCCGGCCAATCGGCGAATCCCTCAATTTCGAGCATCCGGTCACAATATTCGACCAATGTCTTGAGCGGAACCGGCTTGTGCTTTGGCAATCCCATGCCTTGGATTAAACCATGTTTGAATCAGAAAGCCAAGCGCCGGGAGAAGGAACTGTCAGGGGTGCAATCGCTTCTTCATCTCTTCACGCCTTGGAAGATGCCGCTGCACAAAATAAACCGGAGCGTAAATAAAACCGCAAAACAAAATAAGCATCGCTGAAATCACGCGCTCATTCTTGTCCTCCTCGTTCCGAATACAATCAACAAGCATCCACAAAATGAACACGGCAAAGCTAATGCTGAAGACCGAGACGAAGATTTGCCAAAGCGACATAAATTTTTGATTCCGTTCTAAACGTGCGTTTTGTCCGAAACTCAAACACCGGAAACAAACCGGGCCTCCAGTGGATTATTTAACGATAATACCTGAAATGGCTTCCTGAACAAGGCAATATCACTGGGCCAAAATAAATCGAGGACGTCGCGCCCCTGTTTGCACTTTTCGAGGAGAATTCACGCCGCTGGCATCCCCTCAATCCTGTTCATCCTCCACATCCTGTCTCAACTCCAATTCAAACCATGAAACCGTTTGATTGCTTGAGATCGGAAGCTTGAAAGCGATTTTCGTCCATTTTTCCCCAGTTGCAGTCGGACGGAGGGTCCGATAGATTCCCCTGTAGTTTATGACGCTTACAGAGAAAATATTGGCGCGGGCATCGGGCAGGGCGCGCGTGGAAGCTGGCGATAATGTCTGGGTCAGCGCGGATGTGCTCATGACCCACGATGTCTGCGGTCCGGGCACCATCGGTGTGTTCAAGCGCGAATTCGGCGCGAACGCGAAGGTGTGGGATCGGCAGAAAATTGTGATCATGCCCGATCACTACATTTTCACCGCCGACAGCAAATCAAACCGCAATGTGGATCTGTTGCGCGAGTTTTCAAAGGAACAGGGCCTGCCCTATTTCTACGACGTGATTGACGATCCCAACGGGCATTGGGTGTTCGATGTGGCCAAAGGGGCTCAGAAGCGCCAGTTCGGCTCCCGTTACGCGGGCGTCTGCCACGCGGCGCTGCCCCAGAAGGGCCATACCCGTCCGGGCGAAGTGCTGTTCGGCACGGATTCCCACACGTGCATGGCGGGCGCATTCAACCAATTCGCGACCGGCATTGGAAACACGGACGCAGGCTTCGTGATGGGCACGGGAAAGCTCTTGCTCAAGGTTCCCGCCACCATGCATTTCCGGCTCGAAGGCAAACTCCAGCCCGGCGTGATGGCCAAGGATGTGATCCTGGATTGCATCGGCACCGTCGGCTTCGACGGCGCCACCTACCGCGCTATGCAGTTCGACGGTCCCGGCGCGGCCGGTCTCACCATGGACGACCGCATGACGATCGCGAACATGGCGATCGAGGCCGGCGGCAAGAACGGAATTTTCGAGTTCGACGACCAGACCAGGGCCTATGTCGATTGGCGCTGCAAGTTAAACGGCACCAAATCGACCTATGAACCGGTGGAACGTTCGGGCAACGAGAAGTTTTATTCCGAGTTGACCATCAATCTGGACAAGCTCGAGCCAACGGTGGCCTGCCATCCCGATCCCGGTCAACGCAAGCTGGCCAAGGAATTGGGCCATATCAAACTGGACCGCGCTTACATCGGGTCCTGTACGGGGGGCAAAACGAGCGATTTCCTGGATTTCGCCCGCATCGTTCGCGGCAAACATGTGGCCATCGACACCTTTGGCGTGCCCGCCACGCCCGAGATCGCACACGATCTGCAATCGACCCGCTGGGGCGAACAGACTCTGTGGGAGATTCTCGTGGCCGCCGGTGTGCAGATGACCGAGAACGCCGGATGCGCCGCCTGTCTGGGCGGGCCGGTGGATACGTTCGGTCGCATGAATGCGCCGCTCAAGTGCATCAGCGCCACCAACCGTAATTTCCCCGGTCGCATGGGGCACAAGGATTCGCAGGTGTTCCTCGCCTCTCCGGCCACGGTGGCCGCCAGCGCGTTGACGGGCAAAATCACCGATCCGCGCGAATACTGGTCTTGAACCAGTGTTCGGTGAGTGAAGTTTTCAAAAACGGCGGGTTAAACCGCCGTTTTTTTATGCCCGGAAATCTTGCGGCACGGGTCGTTCAGATCACACCGGGAATGAAGCGCCAGCGGACTTTTTTGCAATAGGCGACGTATTCCGGGTCGCGCATCAGCAACTTCTCCTCGGTCAGCGCCCGCAGACAATAGATCGTGGACCAGGCGATAAAACCGCCGATGGTCGATAGGCAAAACAGCAGGTAACCCGTCCAGCTGAAAAACGGCGCGGATGGATTGATGTTGAAAAACAGCGGAATGAGGGTGCTCAGCCAGAAGAGGTTCTTGGCCGTGTAACCCGGATGGCGGACAATCGCGTAGGTGCCCCGGGTGACAATGCCCCGGTTGGTCAGGTTGCTGGCCTTGGTGAAAAGCGAGAGCGAGGAGGAGATGAGCATCAGCAGGAAAAACACCGCCATGCCCCGCAGGAGCCAGGTGACCGGATGATGCAAATCGCCACGGAACAGGATGTTTTCGGAATTGTTGGACGTGCCAAAGAAATGCGTGGTCACTTCGTTGAACGGCGGATAGCACAGCAGACACACCGTCAAACCGAACAGGCTCGTCTCGACGTAGCGGACCCGGTTGCGCAGAAATCCCGCCTCGGCATGATACCCAAAACAAAACAGGCACGAATCCACCAGGAACACTCCGGCCACAAATATCGTATAACCCACGTCCAAGGTGTTGATCCATGCCGTTTTGCGCGTGAGAAAGGGCAGCCAGTAGCCGACCTTGTCCACTCCGTAACACACCGAATTCACCATCATCGGCCCATAGATCAGCTTGATCAGCAGAAACATCAGGGCATTGCGCTCATGATAAGTGGGAAGCCAGTCACTGACGGCGCTCCTGCGGAAGCCCAGGAGTTTCCCGAGGAGGCGCCCCAGGTAACCAACGATCATCAGGTTCTTGGAGACGCGCAACGAAGCCGGTCTGAACGCCAGATAAACCGCCGGCGCCACGACCGCATAGATCAGGTAAAGCCAGACGTAAAAGCGCGCGCCGGTCACCCCGCCGATCGAGCATTGCAGCAACGAACTATACCAGGGATTGGTGAGCATGAACGCCAGCAGCGCCCCATAGATGCCGATGGACGCCGCACAATGCCGCAGGACGCACCTGATCGATGCCGGAGGCAAATCCGGCTCGAAATGGCTCACATTCAGTTTTTTATCGAGCGTTGTTTCCACAATTTCCAGGGTTTTACGATGCCTGAAAACCGATTTCTGGCCAGCGAAAAGGACGGGGCCAACGGGACGGATTTTGGCCGCCGTTATTTGCGTTTTTCACGCTTGCCATCGGCATGATAGGGCTTAAGGTTGAATTTGCCTGAACTCCGTGTGTGCGGTTGTTCATTAAGGCTGAGAAAAAAAAGTTAACGCTTAAACGAACCATCAACCCTCCGTTGTCAGACAGCGTTTGGTTTGTTAGGCAATGGAGTCTTTGTCCGGCATGCTCTCCAAGGTGCTGCCGACCAAGCCTCCCGCAATCAGATCGTAAAACAATAGTATGCTAACCATGGCAGAGGCCATGAAGCAGAGCCAGTTTGGCTTTGCTCCTGGTCAGATCGTTAAAGGCACCGTCATTGAGGTGCGTTCCAAGGAAGTCCTCGTCGATATCGGTTATAAAAGCGAAGGCGTCATTTCCGGAAATGAATTCGATGACGTCAAGGCCGTCAAAATCGGCGACCAGATCGACGTCCTCATCGAACGGCTCGAAGACAAGGATGGCAATGTCATCCTGTCGAAGGAAAAAGCCGAATTCAAACAGAACTGGGATAAGATCCTCACCATTTGCAACGAAGGCGGAACCATCGCCGGCAAAGTCAAGGCCGTGGTCAAAGGCGGCTTGCTCGTCAATATCGGCGTGGAGGCCTTCCTGCCCGCCTCGCAGATCGACATCGTCCCGCCCAAGAACCTGGCCGCCTATGTCGGCAACACTTACGACTTCAAGGTCGTCAAGCTCAACCAGGAGCGCCAGAACATCGTTCTTTCCCGCCGCGAATTGATCGAGCAGGAACGCAACGAACGCCGTGGCAA
Source organism: Verrucomicrobiia bacterium (assembly GCA_963664225.1). GTDB lineage: Bacteria > Verrucomicrobiota > Verrucomicrobiia > Limisphaerales > UBA1319. The sequence goes on along the minus strand of OY760937.1, from coordinate 1,745,962 downwards.
ACTCCTCACCGAGATGACCCCGGGCGACATCCGCAAGGGCACCGTCAAGAACATCACCGATTTCGGCGCGTTCATCGACCTCAACGGCATCGATGGCTTGCTCCATATCACCGACATGAGCTGGGGCCGCATTGGGCACCCCTCGGAACTCCTCAAAGTCGGTCAGGACATCGACGTGGTCGTCCTGGACATCAACAAGGAAAAAGAGCGCGTCAGCCTCGGTCTCAAGCAGAAGCTGGCCAATCCCTGGGACCAGATCGAGACCAAGTTCCCCGTGGGCACCAAGGTCAAAGGCAAAGTCGTCAATCTCGTTCCCTACGGCGCGTTCGTCGAACTCGAACCCGGTGTCGAAGGCCTCGTCCATGTCACCGAACTCTCCTGGATCAAGCGCGTGGCCAAACCGGCCGATGTGCTCAAGGTCGATCAGGAAGTCGAAGCCATCGTGTTGGGCATCAACCGCGAGGAGCAGAAGATCTCCCTCAGCATCCGCCAGCTCGAGACCAATCCGTGGGACAAGGCCGCCGAGAAGTATCCTCCGGGCACCAAGGTCACCGGCAAGATCCGCAACCTCACCAGCTACGGTGCCTTCATCGAACTGGAAGATGGTCTGGACGGCATGATCCACGTCTCCGACATTTCCTGGACGCGCAAGATCAATCACCCCTCCGAAGTGCTCAAGAAGGGCGAGGATGTCGAAGCCATTGTCTTGGAAATCGACAAGTCCAATCAGCGCATCGCCATGGGCGTCAAGCAACTCTCCACCGATCCGTGGGAGAGCATCGACACGCTCTATCGCGTGGGCGATCTCATCGCCGGCAAAGTCACCAAGCTCGCCAGCTTCGGCGCGTTTGTGGGCCTGCAGCACGACATTGACGGCCTGGTGCACATCTCCCAGGTCAGCGAGCAGCACATCGACAAGATCAAGAACATGCTCAAGGTGGGCCAGGACGTGTCCGCCCGCGTGATCAAGATCGACAAGGGCGAGCGCCGCATCGGTCTGTCCATCAAGGCCGCGAATTACACCCCCGACCAGCTCAAGGCCGAGCAAGCCATCCTCGACGCCCTCAAACCGGGCGAAGACCTCGTGGCCCTGCAACACGCCTTCGACGCCGCGGACGATACCAAGGTCGATTGATTTCCGATCTGCCGGTCATAATCCGGCAACAGCACAAAGGACACCCGCAAGGGTGTCCTTTTTTACGTACCAATCCCGGGCCTGAAACCGCCTCTTCGAGAAAGCCACCGGCTTCTCAGGAGGCCGTCGGCCAGTGGCCGTTGCCCTTGAGAATGGCCTGATGCAGCAGATTGCGGTAGGTCGCCAGCGCGAGCAGCGGCCAGGTGATCCGGTACATGTCGTATTTCAGATAATAGACCTTGGGAAAACCGGTGCCGGTGATTTCAGCCTCCGTCCAGTCGCCCTGCGCATTCTGGGTGCGCAACAAATAATCGATCCCCCGGCGCAATGCGGGAATCTGCGGGTCGTCGAACGCGCACAGGCCCATCACGGCCCAGGCGGTTTGCGAGGCCGTGCTCGGTCCCTGCCCCTTGAACACGGGATCGTCATAGGTATTGCAGCGCTCGCCCCAGCCGCCGTCCTCGTGCTGCACGCTCTCCAGCCAGCTGCGGGCCTTGAGAAGCCAATCCTCTTGCATGGGCAGACCCAGGGCGCGCAAACCGCGCAGCACCTGCCAGGTGCCATAAATGTAATTCACGCCCCAGCGGCCATACCAGGAGCCGTCCTCCTCCTGATGCCTTTGAAGGTAATTCAAGGCCTCCTTGATCTGGTCGTTTTCCACGGAAAACTTTTCGTAACCGAGCAACTCGAGAATGCGCGCCGTAATATCCGCGCACTCGGGATCGAGCATCGCGTTGTGATCGGCAAACGGAACCTTCTCCAGAATGCCGTTCGTGCAGTCCCTGTCGAACGCCGCCCAGCCGCCGTCCTTGCACTGAAAAGTAAGCATCCAATCCAGCCCGCGTTTAAAGGCGGCATCGCGTCGGGCCGGATCACCGGTCGGAATTTTCCGCAGCGCCAGCAGCACCATGGCCGTGTCGTCCACATCCGGATTCCACTTGTTATCGAACTCGAACACCCAGCCGCTCGGTTCCACCTTGGCGGGATTCTTGAACTGCCAGTCGCCGCGAAAACGAATCTCGCGGTCGAGCACCCAACTGGTCGCCTTCTGCAGGGCCGGATGGTCGCTGGCCAGACCCGATTCGTGCAGGGCAATGATGGTGATGGCGGTGTCCCAGACGGGGGAAAGGCACGGTTCCAGGCGCACCGTATCGGGGGTCTCGTGTTCCAGCCTTTTCAATTCGCGTTCAGCCCGAAGCACATCGGGATGATTATCCGGATAACCCAGGGCCTTGAGGGCGATGAGGGAATTGAGTATGGCCGGGAAAATGGCGGCCAGTCCGTTGGTCCCTTCGAAGCGCTCCACCATCCATTGCTCGGCCTTGCGCAACGCCCGTTTGCGAAACGGCTGGAGCTTGTAATTTTCCACAAACTTGTGCAGGCGGTCCAGCCACAGGAAAAAATTCCTCCAGGTGAACAGGTTGGGATCTGGATGCAACGCCAGGTCGCGTTCGTGAAAACCCTCCGGATACAGCTCATCGAGGTTGATGCCCGGCAGGGCATGGGTCGGCTTGAAATGGTTGATGATCGAGAGCGGCACAAGCATGGACCGGCTCCAGGAACTCATCTCGTTGAAGTTCACATGGAACCACTTACCGACCAGGATGACCTCGCACGGAATGGTGGGCACATATTCCCACGAATAGAGACCCAGCAATGCAAGGTAGAGCTTGGAGAAGGTGTTCATGCGGGCCACACCGCCCAGGCTCAGGGCGACGCTGCGGGCCTTGAGCATGCGCGGGTCCGTCAAGGGCACTCTGGCGAGCTTCAAAGCCAGGTAGGCTTTTACGGTGGCATTCACTTCCGCCGGACCCCCATGATATATATTCCAGCCGCCCTCAGGGAGTTGCAGCGAAAAAATGTGATTGACCGCTTTGCGCTGCCATTCCGGATCGACCTTACCGCTCCAGTGGCGATAGGCCACCATGTCCGAGACGATGGTGGAGTCCACAATCAGTTCGCCCACCCAGTAACCCTCGGGTGTTTGCTGGCCAAGGAGGTAATCCTGGGTGCGCTTGATCGCGGCATCCAGCTCCGTTAGTACTTGGTTTGCGGCAACTTGCGTCAGTGACCGCTCCCCTGTCAGGCTTGTCACAGGCAGACTATTCGACATAAGCCCAATTTTGCGACCTTACCAGCGTCGTGTAAAGCTCATTAAGAATCGCGACCGCCGGGAACTTTTTTCGTGCGGAAAAGAGCGTTCAACCGGTTGACTTTCCGTTGACCGCTGGTCAACCGGCTGCACGCCCGGGCAGGTTTAACGATCACGTAGCGGATTCACCGCAGCGGGGTGATGCCGGGCAGGCCGGAGGCGGATCTGTAAATGACCATGTTGGCCGAAATGGCGTTGATGACAAAAACCCGGAAGCACCGAACATCGGACGTGCCGGTCGGTGTGGCTGTCAAGGGCCAGGCCACTCGTTTTTGAGTTCGCGACTGGGCGAGCATGGTCCGCAGGAATGCAGCGTCCTCGCGACCCGAATTGGTGTTCTGGGTCAGACCCAGGCCGACGGTATAAAAATTATTATTCAGGAATCCGACGTTGGCGGTGGCCGACTTGTTAAAGAACCACTGGCCGTTGACACTACCATCGTCACCGACTGAGCCCATGACCAGAACGTTGCAGTTCGTTCCGGTGTTCGGCGCGAGGACCACGGTTGTGGAATGGGCGTTGGTATTGCAGTGATTGAAGAAGCTGCTCAGGAGGGAGAAGCGGCCCTGGAAGCCGTCGATGTCGATCCCCGGTGTCCCGGCGGTGACGGGGCCGTTGCAAGGGGCTATCAGATTGCCTTGCAGGGTCACCGTGCCTGACGAGGTCAGGTTCAGGAAACGCGGGTTTTCGATGGGATGCGCCTCGTACCAGGAATCCTGAACCAGTAGTTGCGCATTATTGTGAACTTCATAACCGCCAATATTGACGCCGGTGATGATGGTGCGTCCACCGGCAAAGGGCGAACCGACCGGCGTATTGCCATAAACGCTCACGGAGGGGCCGGCAACGACGACGACCCCGTTGCTGTAGGCCGCGTTGCCGGAGTAGTTCAATTCCGCGGTGTTGATGTCCACGATGGCGTTCGACTGGCCGTGGATCAATATGTCCGACCAGCGATACGTGGAAACAGCGGGGCCGAAGTTATCGCAACCGATCTGGCTCATGTAAACACGGTCACCAGGCACGTCGGCCACATCGGTCACCAGGCCGCGATCGCAATTCCCATTGGCGTTGATCAACAGATCCCGCACCGTCGCCCGGCTGGGGCCGGTCAGCTTCAGGAGCATCGATCCATGGTTCGCCGGGGCGTCGGCCCAGCGCAAAACGCTCGAGAACACCCCGTCGCCGACCAGTTGAATATCGCTATTGGCGGGTACGGTAATCGTATTGGTGACCGTGTGAACTCCCGCCGGAATGTGAATGACGGCACGCTGCCCGTTATGGCTGGCATGGAGGGAATCGATGGCATTCTGAATATCCGCACCGGTGGCGTTGGCCGGGAGTTCGCAAATGAACCGATTTTTGTTCGGCGGTGTTGGCGGCAGGACCGGCTCGGTATTGGTGATCGCGCTGGCGCTCACGCACAGGTCGTCCAGTCTGGTCACGCGGCCCGAGGAGGAAATCGGGTTTGTCCGACTTGTCTTACAATAGGTGTTGCCAACCGATATCGTGTCATCCGCATAGGCGCCGCCCACGCCCACCTGGGCCACGGTGCCGTTGTATCGAATCACGTTGTCGATCAGCGACAAGGCCCCGGCGCACAGGATGCGGATCGGCGTGTCCACGGGGTCCAGGATCACGTTGTCCTGCAGCGTCAGGCCGAGGCCATTGCGTCCGTTCCATGCGATGCTCGCGAACATTTGGGATCCAATCGAGTAATTCCCCCGGAACGAGGAGAATGAGGCGTCGGGACGAAAGGCCGCGTCAGCAAAGGTCGAATGCCGAAACACTGAGTTGTAAATCTGGATATTGCCGTGGCCCGAGGTTCCCGCAAGATCGTCGGTCACGCCAAAGCCGCAATGGTCAAAAAGGCAATACTCAGCGGGCAGGTTGAGCGTGTTGGGATTGTTCTGGTTGATGCCCGCAACCGTGCAGTTGAGAAACTGGCAGCGGTCGATGGGAAAATCACAGATGTAGTTCGGCGGCCCGGCGACTTCACCCGGATGGTCGCAAAACCGCAGGCCGATGCGCATGTTCTTGAAGACGGCATCTTCCATGGAACTGGCATTCGCCGTGCCGTTGGACACCCACAGCCAGAAGCCCACCCCGGCCGTGCCGCCGCCATCGAGCGTGAACCGGCCCATGCGTGTTTTGGTGACAGAATTAAAGTCGAACATGTTCGTGCCCTCCGCCCCACACCACTTGAAGGTCACGGTCGATGGGTCGGCGCCCAAAAGCTGGCAACCGGATTTGTTGGCCGCAGCGAGTGTGCGATTAATCCGGTAGGTCCCGGCGGGAATAAAGAGCACCTTGCTGTGCCCGGAAGTTCCCCAGGCATTCAAGGCATTCTGGATCGATGCCGTGTCGTCGCGCGAATCATCACCGGCGGCGCCGTAGCTCTTGACGTTGTCCCAGCCGGACAGCGGTCCGATGAATTCTTCTCCGCCGTCGGCCCCGTTCGAGCGGGTCGGGCTGTTGTTAATTATCGCCGCAGAAACCAGAACCGAACTGCATTCGATAATGCATGCAGCAAGGAAGAGTGCGGTGATATTTTTCATTTGGATCGGACGCACTTCTTCATTGATTGATTCATTAAAATATTTGAAGCCATTGTTGGAATGGGCCTTCTCATGCGCTTTCGTGGCGTTTTACAGGGTTTTCCCGCGTGCTGGTTTTCTGCTGCAAGTCCAGAACCGATCCAAGCTGAGGGCGAATCCGGGCGCAGGACAAAATTCTTCGGCAAGGGAAAAAAGTCCTTATAAAGGGCATGTGAGTATATACGAAACGAATTCAGCAAGAGTTTCGGGAATGGCCGGGCGGCGATTGAGGGTCCGGCAAAAGTCAGATCTGAAAGGACGACCGCCCTCCCCATGAACCCAAAGTGGGATGTCTTTCATTACAAGTTACATGGAAAGAGGTGGGTGAAGAAATATCAACATGGATAAGCAGGATGAGCAGGATTTTTAACCACTGATATCACGGATGGCACGGATAGGGATAAGCAGGGGAAATCCACAGATGGCTCAGAGAAACACAGATTAGAACCAGGAGGAAAAGATTTAACCATGGAGAACTCCCCCCAGGAGCAACGGTATTTAATTTGAGAGTGCAAAATCTGGGTTTTTAAGGATTTGGTTCATCAGGACAATGAGTTTGCGCATGACGGCGGTGAGCGCGACTTTGGCGGGCTTGCCCGCCAATCGGAGTCGTTCCTAGAACTCCTTGAGTTGGCGATTGCAGCGCGCAGCCACCAGGGCGGCCATGTAGAGGGCACGTCTAACGGCGGCTCTTCCGCCACCGATGGAGCGGCGGCCTTGCCACTGGCCGCTTTCTCGAGGATGTGGAGCCAGTCCGGCCAAGGCGGCGGCCTGCCCCCGATTGAGCGTGCCCAACTCGGGCAGCTCAGCCAAAACCCCCAAGGCGGTAATCGCGCCCACCCCAGTAATAGCCTCGAGTTTCTTTGCGCGCTCATCCAATTCTGTGGTTTTCTGGCGCAGCGCTTTGAGTTGGGTCTCGATATGCTCCAGATCCCGTTCCAATCGACGCAGCAGGCTCTGGGCCTGGCGGCGCAACTTGGGCAGCGTGAGGCGTTCGATCTGATGGCGCTGGCTAATAAGCAGATCAAGGATCTGAGTGCGGCGGCGAACCAGTTCGGTCAACTGCTCCTCCACCTCGGAACGCGCGGGCGTGGGTTTGGGGGCGAAGGCCTGCCCATAGGCGGAGAGGACGGCGGCATCTATACGGTCGGTTTTGGCCCGTTGTCCCTGGGCGCGGGCGAAATGCCGGACGCGGGCGGGATTGATGATGCTGACAGGAATGCTGGCATGATGGAGGGCGTCAGCCACCTCACGCTCGTAGCCGCCGGTGGCTTCACAGATGACGTGAGCGCCGGGATGCTGCGCCAGGAGTTTGACGAGCTGGCGATGACCGGCGGCGGTATTGGGCAGATGGTGGGAACGACCGGCCAGTTGGAGATCAAGACTCAGCTTGGCAATATCCAAACCAGCGTAGATAGTGGTCATAGTGTTCTGGCTCATTCTTGTAAATACGAGCAGGCCTTGGTGGGCCGCTCAAGCAACGGTTCGAGTTTAGGACACAGGCACGAACGGCTCTGGCTCCTCGCGCATTTGGTTAAAAACCAATGCAAGAAGGAAACGAGCTCGTCCGCGCCACTGTCCTGCCGCCTGCAGGCGGCAGGACAGTTCCATTTATTCCGTCTTTTCAAACAAAACAAGAATAGATGGAAAATCAGATACAAGAAGGAGGAGTATTGCGAGCCCTGGGTTTATTGGACGGTTTGGAGGATACCGCCGCGCGGGGTTGACGGGCGAAGGAATGGGGCGCGAAAAAAGGCATCACGCGGAGGCGCGGAGAACGCGGAGAATTAGAGTGGATGGGAATCGAAAAGCCACCTCACCCCGGCCCTCTCCCCAGAGCGGAGAGGGAGAACTTTTTCGCGTTTTCTGAATGATTGGACGGTTTGGAGGATGCCACCGCACCGGATTATATGCCCCACAACGCCGATTGGCGTCTTGGCTGGGTTCGTATGGTTTAGGCTTTTACCAGCTTCCTGAATTTTGTCCTGCGCCCGGCGAATCCCTTTACTCCGACAGCTCAGAAACCATGAAAGCCGTTTCTCATTTGCTGAACGTCGGGGAATAGCTGGCATGCAGCGTGAACTGTGCGTGGTTGTCCAGCGTTGGGAACCGTCCATGTCGCAGCCGGTCCCAATTCAAGCGGAGATTGTATTTCACCCGTCCCGTGACGGACCGATACCCTGTGGGTCTGTATCCCCACACCACCGGAACTCTCCACTCTTGCGCGGCTGCCGGCGCCACGACAGAAAACACGTCAGCCCCGCCCGATGCCAACTCACTGCCGCCGCTGCGCGGAATCCGCAAGTCTGGCCATGCACCGTCCGACTTCACTTGAACCGGACAAATACAGTAGTAAATGCTCATCCGGCTCTCGTTGGTCACGCTGAAGGAGGCCACCAATCCACGTATCGGATCGTTGGTTGTACCATGGAGCGAAATCGGAAAGTTCCCGAGAGGCTCGGCTGCGCCGTGCCAGCAAACCAACGCCACAGCCGCCAATATCAAGACGGCGACCGCGCTGCAAACCCAAATCCATCTGACCTTCGCGCGCGACATATAAAAGAGGCCTAACGAGCAAGATCAGGCACAGCCGACATGCCAACCGAAGCGCTTGACGGCGATTGCCTGGAGCGTTTTGTTAACTAACTCTGGTTTCATATCTCTTCCGCATATTGTCAACCATCCTAAGTGTCCGTATGTCTGACTCATACTTGAAGGCAAGACAAGTACACAATACGCCAAAAATGGCGAAACCTCCCATACCGTGCCCGCTCAATTCCAAGCACGCCGCGACCGCGATGACCAGGAGCCCGCCAAAATAATAGGCCGAGCGAGAACTCTCCAGAAGGTCCAAAGCCGCAGCCCGCTGCTTGTCATCGTCTGCAAGATGCACAAATTTGTCATCGGGGGTGGTAAAGAATTTCATAGTGCGTGATGTATAGCGGTTAACGCTCTGGCTCACCGACGGGCGCCGTAAACGGGAGCTGCCAGCAAATGCAACGCCCGAAGAACCCGGCGCATCGAAACTGCAACGCTTGGCGGCAGTTCAGTGTGGTGAACTGGTTGAACTTCGGTTTCATACGGGCGCGAGGCCGAAAAGGAGGAAGAGCACAAGCAGGGCCACCACCGTCCATCGCCACGCGGGCTCGTGTCTGCGGTACGAGGCGAACAGGCATGCCACGCCGCCGACAGCGAGCGCCCAAGCAGGGTAAATAAACCATCCACCTCGATGGGCAAACTGCCGAAAAACCTCATGCTCGCCACTATGCCAAGCCTGAAAAGACTCGTTAAGTTGAGACCGTCCCCGAAGCACCATAAGCAGTGCCCCGAACATCAGAATTAGGGACAGCAGGAACATGGAGCGCGCTTTCATACCGATCAGAAGCCCAACTTTGACAATGCGACCAGCGGTTCGTGAATTGGACCGGCCGGAATCCATTCTTAATTCGTCGCATGTATGGGATTTAAACCCTTTTTCACTGCAGGTCAACAATCGGAGCTTTTGTCCACCCCGCTGCCTGGCCGGTGCGGGAGCGTGCGGGCTGGGAGACATTGAGGAAGATTGCCCATAAATCAGAATACCGTGAATTTTTAAAACGATACGAAATTGAATGCGAAGAACGACATGAGTGGGACTGATCCAACTCCTACAGAGTTGGTGGTGCGTGGGCATGTGCAACCCGGGGTAGCTCGTTCCTCGCAACCCCGGTCTGAATGATTTAATCCCTTCGGGATAATGAGATCCAAATCCCGTGCCGCAGTGGTTGATTGGAGATTAAACGGCCACCATATCCGCCAGACTGGAACGGGACGTGCCACGATTCCGGATGCGGATCATCCAGCCACGTTCGATAAACCTCACCCGCAATCCGCAATCGTCCCGTCCGCGCAATCCTTTTAAAACGATACGAAATTGAATGCGACGAACGCCATGTGTGGGACTGATCCAACTCCTACAGAGTTGGTGATGGGGGGGGGATGCGCAACCCGGGGTAGCTCGTTCCTCGCAACCCCGGTCTGAATGATTTAATCCCTTCGGGATAATAAGATGGAAATTTGGTGCCGCAGTGGTTGTATGGAAATTAAGCCACCATATCCGCCAGACTGGAACGGGACGTGCCACGATTCCGGATGCGGATCATCCAGCCACGTTCGATCAACCTCACCCGCAATCGTCCCGTCCGCGCAATCCTTTTAAAACGATACGAAATTGAATGCGAAGAACTACATGAGTGGGACTGATCCAACTCCTACAGAGTTGGTGGTGTGGGGGGGTATGCGCAACCCGGGGTAGCTCGTTCCTCGCAACCCCGGGCTGAATGATTTAATCCCTACGGGATATTGAGATGGAAATCCAGTGCCGCCGTGGTTGATTGGAGATTATACCGCCACCATATCCGCCAGACTGGAACGGGACGTGCCACGATTCCGGATGCGGATCATCCAGCCACGTTCGATCAACCTCACCCGCAATCGTCCCGTCCGCGCAATCCTTTTAAAACGATACGAAATTGAATGCGACGAACGCCATGTATGGGATTGATCCAACTCCTACAGAGTTGGTGGCGCGTGGGCATGTGCAACCCGGGGTAGCTCGTTCCTCGCAACCCCGGTCTGAATGATTTAATCCCTTCGGGATAATGGAATGGGAATCCGGCGCCGAAGCGGTTGAATGGAGATTATACCGCCACCATATCCGCCAGACCGGAACGGGACGTGCCACGATTCCGGATGCGGATCATCCAGCCACGTTCGATCAACCTCACCCGCAATCGTCCCGTCCGCGCAATCCTTTTAAAACGATACGAAATTGAATGCGACGAACGCCATGTATGGGATTGATCCAACTCCTACAGAGTTGGTGGCGCGTGGGTATGCGCAACCCGGGGTAGCTCGTTCCTCGCAACCCCGGTCTGAATGATTTAATCCCTTCGGGATAATAAGATGGAAATTTGGTGCCGCAGTGGTTGTATGGAAATTAAGCCACCATATCCGCCAGACTGGAACGGGACGTGCCACGATTCCGGATGCGGATCATCCAGCCACGTTCGATCAACCTCACCCGCAATCGTCCCGTCCGCGCAATCCTTTTAAAACGATACGAAATTGAATGCGACGAACGCCATGTATGGGATTGATCCAACTCCTACAGAGTTGGTGGTGCGTGGGCATGTGTAACCCGGGGTAGCTCGTTCCTCGCAACCCCGGTCTGAATGATTTAATCCCTTCGGGATAATAAGATGGAAATTTGGTGCCGCAGTGGTTGTATGGAAATTAAGCCACCATATCCGCCAGACTGGAACGGGACGTGCCACGATTCCGGATGCGGATCATCCAGCCACGTTCGATCAACCTCACCCGCAATCGTCCCGTCCGCGCAATCCTTTTAAAACGATATGAATTTGAATGCGACGAACGCCATGTGTGGGACTGATCCAACTCCTACAGAGTTGGTGGTGCGTGGGCATGTGTAACCCGGGGTAGCTCGTTCCTCGCAACCCCGGTCTGAATGATTTAATCCCTTCGGGATAATAAGATGGAAATTTGGTGCCGCAGTGGTTGTATGGAAATTAAGCCACCATGTCCGCCAGACTGGAACGGGACGTGCCACGATTCCGGATGCGGATCATCCAGCCACGTTCGATCAACCTCACCCGCAATCGTCCCGTCCGCGCAATCCTTTTAAAACGATCCGAAATTGAATCCGACGAACGGCATGTATGGGATTGATCCAACTCCTACAGAGTTGGTGGTGCGTGGGCGTGCGCAACCCGGGGTAGCTCGTTCCTCGCAACCCCGGCCTGAATGATGTAATCCCTTCGGGATAAACCGTCCAACGCTCGTCCTTCCCATGGTGGAGAAGTACAGGTTGAGGGCGTGCCTTATTGGTTATCCTGACTCCGTTAACCCGTGTAATCCGAGCCGGGCAATGGCTGGAGGGGAGTCTGTTTTTGCTGGCGCAAGGCGGTGAGCTGCTCGAGGAAATTCAAGCGCTGGCTGTCGCTCAGTTCGGGCTTGGACAAGAGCTGCGTCAATCGCGCAAGCTGACGTTCCATCGGCTGGTTGCGCAGCCACAGCACCATGTCCTCCAATTGCAGCCGCGCGTTGGGGATTGGCCGGCGATCGGTCAGGGCCTCGGTGAGCAAATGCCGCGCGGTCTCGTTTTCCAACCCGCCCAGAATCGACGCCGCACCGTTCCATCGCGCCTCCCGATGGGCCGCCAGAAAGTGGGTTACAATTTGCCGCACATCCGCGTGCTCAATCCATTGCGGGTCCAGATGGGCGGCCACCCAGGCGGTGTCCACTTCGTCGGCAAACAGGCATTTGAGAAACCAGAATTCCTTGGTCGATGGCCGCACCACTTCCGGAGCGTCGGTCTCCTCCAGCGGGTCCTCTTCGATGGGTGCGGGCCGTGAATGGGTTCCCAATTTTGAAAATTCGGCGCGAATGGCGCCCGCTCCCACACCGAGCCGCAGGGCGGTCTCCTGCGCGTGGGCATCCAGGAGGACCGGGCTACCCGTTTTCAAGAGCGCTTCGCCCATTGCCTTGACGATGGCCGAACGCCCCCGGTCCGTGGCCGGATCGTTTCCCCGGCACAGGTAATCGAGGTAGAAATCGAAAAAGCCCCGTGCCTTCGCTATGAGATCCAGAAATGCCGGGCCGCCGTTGGCCTTGATGAAGCTGTCCGGATCATGGGGCGCGGGCACCACGGCCACGCGAATCGCCAGACCGCTGGAGAGGAGGTCGTCCAGAACGCGGACGGCAGCGGTTTGGCCGGCCTTGTCGGAGTCAAAGCAGAGAACCACTTCGTTGACAAAGCGCTTGAGAATGCGCGCGTGTTCCGAGGTGAAGGCCGTGCCCAGCGGCGCGACGATGTTCCGGGCGCCCGCCATGAAACAGGAGATCAGGTCGATCTGGCCCTCGCACACCAGAGCGAATTGGGCGTCGAGAATGGCGCGTTTCGATTTATCCAGTCCGAAGAAGGTTTTGCGTTTGGAAAAGATCGGCGTTTCAGGGGAGTTGACGTATTTGGCGGTTTTCACGTCCTCCGCCAGGATGCGTCCGCTGAACGCGCAGACCCGGCCTTGCTCGTCGCAGATCGGGAAAATGAGGCGTCCGCGAAAACGGTCGTAGTAGCCCTGGGCGTTGTCCCGTTTTAGAATCAACCCCGCCTGTTCCACGATCGACAGGTCGTATTTTTTAGCCGTGGCCCATTGCACGGTGTCCTCCCAGGCGTCGGGCGCAAAGCCGATGCGAAAGAGCTTTACGGCTTCGTCACTGAGCTGGCGTCTGGCAATGTAGTCGCGGGCAATCTGCGCCTTCGGATCCGAGGCGAGGACCGCGGACCAATGCTTCGCAATTTGCTCGTGAATGTCCCGCAAGGTTTCCTTGATTTCGCGCGCGCGGGATTGTCCGGGAGTCTGGTCCGTCTCCAGAACGATTCCGGCCCGTTCCGCCAGGCGTCGGACCGCCTCGCCGAAGTCCACATTTTCGTATTCCTGGACAAAGGTGAAAACATCGCCGCCCTTCTGGCATCCAAAACAATGAAAAATCTGGCGCGACGGATTGACATGAAAGCTGGGGGTCTTTTCCTTGTGAAAGGGGCACAAGGCCACGAAGCTGCCGCCGAGGCGCTTGAGCTGAATATGCGCGCCAATGACATCGACAATGTCGCTTGCGGCTCGAACCTGATCGAGATTGGATTCGGAAAAAAGTCCCGCCATGTGGATGGCAAACGTGACGCCAGGAAATCCGCGCCGGTTACTTGATGCCCAGGGCGTCGTTGACCTCTTTTTCACGACGGTGGCCAATGCCTTCCTTGGGCGCTTCCGGCTGCATGGGAGTCACCAGCAGCATGGAGAGGTTGTCCTTGGTGAACTTCCCGACGAACGAATCCTGAAAGACACTCTTTTGCATCATGCCCACGGTGGGGAAAAAGACGCTGCCGAGTTCTTTTTCCTGGTATTTGATCTGGGCCTTCAATTCGTCGCTGGTGTACAACCGGGCGTTAAGAACCGCCATGAGCATGAACACCATGCAGAAAAAACGGATCATGCCGGAACACATGCCCAGGTAATACTCGAGGTTCCCGAACACGTCGCTGCCGATGAGTTTTTCACCCACGCCGTGCTTGAGCATCGTGAAAATGAAGCCCAGGAATATGGCGATTCCCAGATAGGAGACAATATAAGAGAACATCAGACCTGTGCCTGTGATGTTCGAGACCACCTTGCCCAAAGCGGAGTGTCCCAATCCGCCCACCACCACAATCAGGATCCACAGAATAAGGTCCAGCAACTCCGCCGACATGCCCCGGCGACGCCCCCGCAGCAAGCCCGCAACGAGCATCAGGACGACCAAACCATCGAACCAGCCCACCGCAATGCTGGAGAGGTCCAGACCTTTGGAGTCCAAACTGGCTGCTGCCAGCAGGTGTGGGGCAAAAACAATTCCGTGCATGGCTGGAGACTCTATCAGAAGTCGTGGCCGGGTTTAAGGATTTTCTGCAAGCCACTGGCGGATCGCGAGCGCCTGGGGATGGCCAGGCTCGAGTTCCAGCAGCCGCAGATACTCCTTGCGGGCCATCTGGGGCTGGAACAGTTGCCGGGCATACAGGTTGCCCAGGGCCAGATGCAGCCGGTTGTCCGCAGGGGCAAGAGCGACCAGCTTGTTGAATTCATTGGCGGCATCGGTGGGATAATTGGCCTCCTGGAGCGCCAGGGCGAAATTGTAACGGGCGTTAAAGGATGATGGATCGATGACCAGCGCGGTCTCAAATTCCAGCAGCGCCTGCGAGAGAGCCTGCTCGTGAAGGAGCGCCAGGGCCAGGTTGTAGCGCGCGGCAAAATAGGAGGGATCCGCTTGCGCCGCTTTGCGATACGCCGCAAGCGTATCCGGCCAATGCCCCAGAGTGTGAGCCTGGCTTCCCTCTCGCAGTGCGCGTTCCGCAGCCGGGCGGTCGCCCGCCTGGGGCAGGGGCGGGGAGACGAACGGATACCGCGCGATCCGGGAAGTGGTCTGAGGCGGCACCGCACTCGCGGTCTGGGATGAATTAGGAGTGCCAGGGATAACCAGGGTTTCCGCCGGGGTGGACGATGTGACGCGATTGGCCGTGGTGAGCGGAGTCACGATCTTCCCGGTTTTCGGGGTCTTCGGGGTTTTCGCGCTGGAACTCAACCAGTTGACCGGGTTGATTTTTTGGATGAGCGATTTTTTTGGCGGTTTTTGGGCG
Source organism: Verrucomicrobiia bacterium (assembly GCA_963664225.1). Lineage (GTDB taxonomy): Bacteria > Verrucomicrobiota > Verrucomicrobiia > Limisphaerales > UBA1319. Next base: position 1,730,846 of record OY760937.1, on the reverse strand, counting down.
GAAGGGAATTCGTTGGTTTGGGCTGGGACCGGGGCATTTTGGACTGGGACCGTGGTATTAATGGTTTGCGGCTCCGCCAGGGGTGCGGAGGCATAGGTTATGGTTTGTGTGGCGCCGGGTGTTTCGGTGATCACGGGAATTGTCACGGGTTCAACCACTGGGGTGGTCAGGACGGGCGCAGGGGGCGGAGTGGCCACAGGCACCGTGTTCAGCACTTTCTCGGCAACGATTGGGGCTTCCGCCACTTTTGCAGGAGCTTCCACAGGCTTGCTGGCAACCACAGGCACGACAACAGGCGAAGGCTTGATTTTGGGTTGTTCGGGCCGGGCGACAACGGTTTGAGGAGCGTTCGTTTTAAGCACCGGTTCGGATTCCACGAGCGTCTTCTGCGCGGGCGGCGTCACTACTGCGGGCGCTGCAATGGTTGCTTTGAGGTTGGTCACCACGGGGACAAGGACCGATGCCTTGATGTTCGTCAGCGCAGGATGAACGGTATTGGATGGGGCGCTGGCGAGCACGGTTGTTTGCGTCACCACCGTGGCCAAGAGGGGCGGGGGATTTGTCACCACCGGTGCATAGGCGGGTCCCAGCTCCAATTCAAGGACATGGACCATGTCCCGCACGGCCTGGGCGTCCGGCGCGCCCGGGTTGACCAGGAGATACTCCCGGTATTTCTGCAACGCCACGGGACGATTCTTCAGATACTGCTGATAAACAATGGCTTCATTGAGGATGGCCGGGCCGTAGTTGGTCTGCTGGCGCAGGGCCATGCCGAAATATTGCATCGCATCGGTCGTGCGGTTGCGGCGCAACTGAATCAGACCCAGGCCGTTGAGTGCGGATGGGAAACGGCTCTCCAATTTTAAGGCCTGTTTGAACGATTGCTCGGCGGGGTTCAACTGTCCCAATTGGAGTTGGGCCAGGCCGAGTTTGCCCCAGCCCTCGGCGGAGACCGGGTTAAAAACCGTATAGGAGGAGAGTTCGGAGACGGCTGCGGTTGGATTGTTCTGTTCCAGAAAGAGGCAGCCCAGATTGAAACGCGTGGCGGCCAGGTTGCGATTCAGGGAAAGAGCGGTTTGATAGGCATGCACGGCGTTGTCCACCTGTCCGGCCCCATGATAGGCCAGACCAAGATGGTTCCAAGCCTGGGCGTTGGTGGGCAGCAACTCGGTGGCCACCTTTAATTTGGCAATGGCCTCCTCGTATTTGCCCTCGTGAATGAGGCGCTCGCCCGTCAGCAGGGCCTTGGGGCCCGGCGGCGTGCATCCCGTCCACAACACCAGGCACAACGCGGCGCAACAGAGTACCGGGTTGGAAATGCCCCATCTTGAAGAAATCGACATGAGTTTTGGCTACCATTCCAGCGCCCCGCAGTCAAGCTCGCCTGTAAATATGGGTCTGGGGGCCTTATGAGGTCGGAACAAAAAAGCTCATTTCCAAAAGACTTGTGAAAAAAAGAATAAAGGTTATTTTGCGCCCATGAACCGCCGAAAATTCCTACAACTCAGCGCGGCCGGCCTTGCCATGGCCGCAATCCCGTCCTCGTATGCCGCGGAGTACGTGACCGATAAAAAATATCGCGTGGGCCTCATTGGCACCGGTTGGTATGGCAAGAGCGATTTGCTGCGCCTGATCCAGGTCGCGCCGGTCGAAGTCGTGAGCCTGTGCGATGTGGATCAGCACATGCTCGCTGGAGCCGCCGAGATCGTGGCCGAACGCCAGATTTCAAAGAAAAAACCGCGCCTCTACGGCGATTACCGGCAGATGCTCAAGGAAAAGGATTTGGACATCGTGCTCGTGGGCACGCCCGATCATTGGCATGCGCTGGCGATGACGGCCGCGGTGCAGGCGGGCGCGGATGTCTATGTGCAAAAGCCGGTCGGCGTGGATGTGGTGGAAGGGCAGGCCATGGTCGCCGCGGCACGCAAATACAAAAAGGTGGTTCAAGTGGGCACGCAACGCCGCAGCACGCCCCATCTCATCGAGGCCCGCGACCGGGTCATCAAGGAGGGCCTGCTGGGGAAGATTGGCATGGTCGAGATTTGCTGTTACTGGCACATGCGCGCCTCGGGCAATCCGCCGGACGGGACACCGCCCGAGCATCTGGATTACGAGATGTGGACCGGTCCCGCGCCGATGCGGCCCTACAACCAGTGGGTCCACCCGCGCGGCTGGCGGGCCTTCATGGAATACGGCAACGGCATCGTGGGCGACATGTGCGTTCACATGTTCGACATGACCCGTTGGATGATGGATCTGGGCTGGCCCAAAACGATCAGCTCCACCGGCGGCATTCTGGTGGACAAAGCCAGCAAGGCGAACATTTCGGACACCCAGGAGGCCACGTTTGATTTTGGCGAAACCAAGGTCATCTGGACGCATCGCACCTGGGGCGAATCGCCCGATGCCAAATATCCCTGGAGCGCGACGTTCTACGGCGACAAGGGCACACTCAAGACCAGCGTGTTCAATTACGATTACTTCCCCGCTGGCGAGAGCAAACCCACACTCAGCGGCGAACCGCTTTTTGAATACGACAAGTATCCTGAGGATCAGACCGAGAAGGACCTCGAAAGACATTGCGCCTCCGCCACGCGCTGGCACATGAAGGATTTCCTGGCCAATATCGAGTCCCGGGGCAAACCGGTGGCCGACATCGAGCAGGGGCATATCTCCAGCTCGTCGTGTGTCATGGCCAACCTCTCGATGAAGCTCGGCCGCTCGCTGGCCTGGGATCCCGTCAAGGGCCAGGTCATTGGCGACGAGGAAGCCAACCGCCTCCTGCGCCGTCCGTATCGCGCGGGCTATACGCACCCGGATCCTGAATCCGTTTGACGGGCTGCAACATTTACAACACTTGCACCGCCGCGAGTCGGGTTCCAATCCGGCCGCGGCGGTTTTCGCTACATGCTGATTGCATTCCACAAACCTTATGGCGTCCTTTGCCAGTTCACGTCCGATGGCTCCGCCAACAGGCCGCTCGAGGAATTTAATTTTCCCAAGGGAGTCTATGCGATGGGTCGCCTGGATGCGGATTCGGAAGGCCTGCTCCTGCTCAGCGACGAAGCGGCATTGAACGCCCGCCTCTTGAACCCTGTTCAGGGCCATGTGCGGCGTTATTGGGTCCAGGTGGAACGCATTCCAGCCGCAGCGAGCCTCCAAAAGCTCGAGGCGGGCGTTGAGTTGCAGGGGCGGCGCACCTTGCCATGCCGGGCATGGCTCCTCGATCCCCAACCGGAAATCCCGCCCCGCATTCCGCCCGTGCGCTTTCGCAAATCCGTGCCCGATTGCTGGATCGCGCTCGAACTATGCGAGGGCAAGAATCGCCAGGTCCGCCGCATGACCGCCGCCATTGGCCATCCCACGCTGCGCCTCATGCGCGTGCACATCGGCGGCTACGACCTCGGCGGCCTGCCTGCCGGCCAATGGAAGATTTTGGATGAAACCGAACGGAACGCGGTTCTCCAACGCTGCTAAAGTGGTTCATCCACCGCCAGCCCTGGGCCTTCCCTCGGAAACAGCCTCTGCACGTCACATTTGACATCATTCTTTAATCGCTTAACGTTTGATGTATGGTAAGAACGCAAATTCAACTGCCTGAGCCGCTCTACCGGGATGTGCAACGCGTTGCCCGCGAGCAGGACTGGAGCATCGCCGAAGTCATCCGCCGGGGAGCCGAAGCCATTACGCGCGCTTACCCCAAGTGTAAGGGCGATTCCGGAGAGAGTTGGACGTTCCCTCCCCCCATTCAGGCAAAGCTCCTGATGACGGATCCGGAAGCCCTGCGTGATGCCGTGCGAGCCGATATGGAGCCGCATCTTTCATGATAGGCATTGACACCAACATTTTGATTTACGCCCGGGTGGCACATTCTCCCTGGCGTTCTGAAGCCGCAGCCTTTCTCGATGGTTTGCGGGACGATTCCCAGGTTGTGATTGCTGAACTTGTGCTGGTGGAGTTTTACATGGCCATGCGCAATCCGGCTGTCATTTCCCCTCCGCTTGGGGCTGTTGAAGCGGTTGCGGAATGCCAGCTCTTTCGCCGCCATCCCAGATGGGCGCTGGTTGAAAACGCTGAAGTCATGGACGGCATTTGGCAGGAAACGGCCCGTCCGGATTTTGCCCGGCGGCGCATCATCGACCTGCGTCTCGCCCGCACTCTTCAATCCCATGGAGTGACCGATTTTGCCACAGCCAATGTCAGGGATTTTGAGAACCTTGGCTTCGCCCGCGTTTGGAATCCCATCGCCTCCATGACTCCACGCTGATTTCCGCCTTTGCCCCTTTGCGGGTAGGGCGATGCTCCCGCCGAGCCAACCCTGGCGTTAATCGATATTGAGCGTTGGCTGTTCGATGTTGGCTATTGACGCACTTTACCCCCTTAAATTAGCCGCCAATCGGGCTTATCGCCTTTAAACGCAAGGGATTGAGGGGGAATGTAATAGTTCATATGTAGCCATACATATATCGATATTATATTTGACTATAAAACGCACGTAACGTATTATGTGGCCATTATGAAGTCCGGCAAGCGTTTCCACCTCGAAATCCAAAGCCACAGGGCCAATCCCATCGGCCTGATCCGCTCTTCCTACCGCGACTCCGACACCCAAGCTGTCAAACACACCCAGCACGGGCGCATCACCGGCGTGTCCCTGGACCAGCTCAAGCTGATCCAGGCCGCCTTTCAGGGCAAGGTCGTCCCCAAGGAGGATCCCAACGCCTTCCAATGCACCGATTCCAGGGAATACGGGGCCAGCCATGCCGTTGTGGAAACGGCCCGCCAATTGGGTTTGGACACCATTCTTTACTCCCGCAACGAGCCGTGGGTCCGGGATTGCCTGGCCATGATTGCTGGCCGGGTGGTTTATGCGGGCAGCAAACTGGCCCTGTCCCACCAGACCAAAAACAGCGCTCTGTGGGAGATCTGCGGGGTCACTGGCGAGGTGGATGTTGAAGACCACTGCTACCGGCCGATGGACCGGTTGCTGGAGCGCCAGGAGGCCATTCAAAAAGCCCTGGCCAAAAAACATCTGCGCAATGGCCATGTCGTGCTCTACGACATCACCAGCAGCTATTTTGAGGGGGCCTACGAGCAAAGCGACGTCGTGCTTTTCGGCTACAACCGGGACTGCAAGAGCGGACACGAGCAGGTGGTCCTGGGTTTGCTCTGCGACGAGCGGGGCTGTCCGGTGGGCATCGAACTCTTTGCGGGCAACACGCAGGATGCCCAGACGGTGATCGATAAAATCCAGGAGCTGCGCCGTGAATACGGTTTGAGCGAGGTGACCTTCGTGGGCGACCGGGGCATGATCACCCAGGCCAACGCGCAGAAGCTTGAAAAGGTCCAGGGCCTGCACACGCTCAGCGCGCTGACCCATCGGCAGATGTTCGAACTGCTGGAGCGCAAAGTCATCCAACTCGAATTGTTCGACGAAAAGAAGATCGCCGAGGTGACCGACCCGGACAAGCCCGGCCAGCGCTATTGTCTCTGCCGCAATCCAGACACTCAGGCCCGGGAAACGGCCACCCGCCAACGGTTGCTCGAGCTCACCCGCCAGGGTATGGACAAGCTCGTCGAGCCCAAGAAAAAAAGGACCCCTGAGAAACTCGGTTCCCAGGTGGGGCGGCTGCTGGAAAAATACAAAATGGGTAAATTCATCCACTGGGAGGTTAAAGAGGGGCGGCTGGAATACCATTTGAAGCAGGAAGCCATCGGGCAGGAACAACTGCTGGACGGCTGTTACATTATTACCACCACCGTGACGGAAAGCCAGATGAAGACGGCCCAAGTGGTGGCCACCTACAAAAGCCTCACCTTTGTCGAGCAGGCCTTCCGCACCCTCAAGACCGTGGCCCTGGAGATTCGGCCGGTGTATCACAAAAAGGATGATCGCATCCGCAGCCATGTGTTTTTATGCATGCTCGCCTATTACGTTTACTGGCACATGAAGCAACGATTGCAGCCGCTCTTTGAAAAGGATGGCAAAGGAAAGAAACGTCAATGGACCATGGAAAATGTGATTGAGCATTTGCGCGGCATCCGCAAACAACAAGTCAGCGTGGGCGGCGTGCACTTTGAGCAAATCTCTCAGCCCAACGAACAGCAGCAGGAAATCCTGAATCTGCTCGGAATCAAGCTGTAGCCATTTTGTTGAAATTCAAAATGAGCTCCACACCCTTGATTCTATTGGAGATTTCTTGTTTTTAAGCGGGGTAAAGTGCGTATTGATGCTCGGACTTCCGTCCGCCGCCCTCCTGCCCCCTTTTTCCGACCAAGGACCATCCCTACTTATAAATCAAGAACGCGGCGCGTCGCTTTTTAAAATCGTCGAGAGGGCTTTTCCATGCGGCTTTGATTTCTGCGTTGGACTTGCCCGATTTGATCATCTCAAGGGTTTGCGTGTCGCCCAGGAGGTTGTTCATTCTTTCCAGAGTAAAATCCTTTGGATAGAGCCGGTGCAGCGTACGCGCCAACACCAGACCCAGATCGAGCACGGGGCACGTCTCCCGATCCGTCAGCAAAATCGAGACCCCGCCGCACGGCTTGTCCTTGAACACACTCGCGGTTGGGGTGAAACGCACCGGCACAAACCGCACTCCCGGCAGTCCCGCGCGGTTCAACTCCGCTGACAGTGTCACATCATTGATATACGGCGCGCCGATCATTTCAAACGGCCTGTCCGTTCCCCGGCCCATGGAAAGCTCCGCGGCCTCCAGCAGACAGACGCCCGGATAGAGAATCGCCGCAGGCAGACTGCGCATGTTCGGCGAGGGATTGATCCACGGCAGCATCGTCTGATCGAACCAGAACTCCCGTTTCCAGCCTTCCACGGGAATCACCTGCAGATCGGCCTTGAAATCGCATTCCGCGTTATACATCCGGGCCAGTTCGCCCACTGTCATCCCGTGCCGCACGGGTATCTTGTGAAACGCCGTGAACGAACGCGCCCCGTTCCACACCGGTCCGTCGATGTCCAGTCCATCGATTGGATTGACGCGATCGAGCACGAAGAATTTCAGATGCGCCTGCCCGGCCGCCTCCATGCACAGGCCCAACGTGGAAATATAGGTGTAAAACCGGCAGCCAATGTCCTGGATCTCGAACACCAGCGCGTCCAGGTCCTTCAATTGTTCCGGCAGGGGCTGGCGATGTTCCCCGTAAAGGCTGTAAACCGGCAGCCCCGTCTTTTCATCCACGCTGTCTCCGATCTTTTCATCGTGCTCCCCGCGAATCCCATGCTCCGGACTGAACAACACCTTCAGAGTCAGATTCGTGGACGCCTTGAGCAGGTCGATGGTCGAACGGTGCTGACGGTCCACCGCCGTGTGATTGGCGATCAAGCCGATGCGCAGTCCCTTGAGGGGCGCAAAATTCTGCTTCTCCAGAACATCGATGCCATTGAGGACCTGCCGCGTGACCAGCGGCGCCTGTGCCGTGGAAACCGACGTTGTCCGCGCGGCCAACGCTCCGGGCACATACGCGAAATTGAAACCGATCACCGCCTCGGCCGTCAGCGTTCCCAGCCGGCCTTCGAGATCCAGAACATTGCCTTCGCCCTTGGGATGCACCCGGTTCGAGAGGAAGATCCAGAAGGTCTTGGAAAACGGATCGATCCAGAGGCAGGTGCCGGTCCAACCGGTGTGGCCAAAAGAGCCAATCGGGTACAACCGGCCGCGCGGACGGCTGTAACCCGAATCGATGTCCAAACCCAAACCACGCCGACTCTCGACGGCCGCAGGCGACTGCACCGAAGTCATCAACCGCACCGTTTCCGGCTTGAAGACTTGCACGCCCTCCAGACTGCCCTCGTTCAAAAGCATCCGGACGTAACGGGCCATGTCCGCCGCGGTCGTGAACAGCCCCGCGTGTCCGGCCACGCCGCCCATGCGCCGGGACGTGGGATCATGCACCACGCCCCGCAGCATCCGGCCTTCCACCAGCTCCGTGGGGGCGATGCGCGCGAGCCGATTCGTCGAAGGCAGAAACCCGGTATCCTTCATCTTCAGGGGCCCATAAATTTCCTGAGCGCAAAACTCATCCAATCGGTGACCGCTCACCACCCGCACCATTTCCCCCAGCACGATGAAATTGATGTCGCTGTAGCGAAAAATGGTTCCCGGTGGGGCCGTCACCTGTTCCGCGCAGGCCAGTTGCATCGCGCTCTCCACACCCGTCCACGGCGGCTCATTGCCGATGCCGGGTCGCAACCCTGAAGTGTGGGTCAGCAAATGGCGCACGGTGATCGCCTCCTTGCCCCCGCCCGTGAAGTTCGTCAGATACCGGCTCACCGGCGCGTCCAACTGCAACTGGCCGCGCTCGATCAAAAGCAGTATTGCCGGGGCCGTTGCCAGGGACTTCGTCAGGGAGGCCGCATCGTAAATCGTATCCTCGGAATTAAACTCCCGCTCCGGCACAATCGCCCGCTCCCCGTAGGCATGGTGAAAACTCGTTCCGTTGCGTTCCAGCCAGAAAACCGCGCCGGGCGTTTCCCCCTCCTTGATGGTCGAGACAATGGCCGCCTCGATCTCATCGAGCTTCGTGGCAAAAAACACCGGCTCCGGCTCCGCCGCCAGACTCCACACCGAAAACAGCACGGTGGAGCACAACACGGCCAGCAAACGATTATTCAGGCGCATGGCCGACTATGGGCAGGCCTGGAGCTGAAATCAATCCCGCTGGTCTGGCCCTAATTCGACAAGGTGGTCAAAAAGCAACAGTTCAAAACGCCACAACCGGCGGTGCGCGCTTTTAGATACTTATGTAAACTATTCCAATACAGTATTATACAACAATAGTTCTGGCTCATATTTCATGGTGGCACGCCCGCTGCTTAGACCCCCTGCGAACGCACAAGCGCGGTGCGATCAACAGAAACAGACGGTTTGGTAACGGATGGATAGGTAACTGGTAACTGACAAACAAAAATCTCAATAAAAACGGATCATGAAAAAAATCGAAGCGATCATTAAGCCCTTCAGGTTGGAAGAAGTGAAGGACGCACTGGGAGATGTGGGTATCGAGGGGATGACGGTATCAGAAGTCAAGGGCTTCGGTCGTCAGAAGGGACATACGGAAATCTATCGTGGGAGTGAATATACGGTCGATTTCCTGCCCAAGATCAAAATCGAAGTCATTTTGATGGATAACCAAGTCGATATGGCGGTTGCGGCCATCATCAAGGCGGCAAAGACGGGAAAGATCGGGGACGGCAAGGTGTTCATTTATCCTGTCGAGCAAGCCATACGGATACGCACAGAAGAGAAAGGAGACCACGCTGTCTGAAGTTGGACGATCAACAAACCAATTCGAAACATCGGACTATATGAAGAACATTATATTAAAGGTATGGGTCCTCGCCGCTCTGGCACTGTCGTTGACAGTGGGACGGTCTGAGGACGCCGCCACGAACGCAGCAGCGGCGGTCACAGATGCAGTTAGCGCGGTCACAAATGCGGTAGCGGCCACAACCGCCGCCGCAGCAACCAACGCGGTAGCGGCCAAGGCCGAACCCAATGTGGAGCAACGGTTGGCCGACCTTGAGGCGTATGTGAATAACGGCGCGCGGGGTTCGGACGCAGCGGACGCCAAAGTCAGCAGCAAGGTCAGCGGCGCGGGTCCGGGCCATAACGGCTGGATGATGACCTCCTCGGCTCTTGTGCTGTTCATGACATTGCCTGGTCTGGCACTATTCTACGGCGGCCTGGTGCGCCGCAAGAATGTTCTCTCCGTGCTGGCCCAATGTTTGGGCATCGCCGGCCTGGTGAGCATCTTGTGGTGGCTCTGCGGTTACAGCCTGATCTTCGCCGATGGCGACGACATGATCGGCGGCATCCTGGGGAATCTCAAGTTCGCGTTCCTGAGCGGAGTCGATTCGAACCCCAACACCAATTACTCCTACTGGGTCTCGCACAACGTGTTCTCGATGTATCAATTGATGTTCGCGATCATCACACCGGCCCTGATCATTGGCGCGATTGCGGAACGCATGAAATTCTCGGCCATCCTCCTGTTCGTCACACTGTGGATGTTCGTGGTTTACTTCCCGCTGGCCCACATGGTGTGGGGTATCAACGGCATGATGAACGGCGTGTGGAACGCCAAGGCCACCATCAAGGCGATTGACTTCGCGGGCGGCACCGTGGTGCATATGTCCTCGGGTTGGTCGGCGTTGATTCTGTGCATCATCCTGGGCAAGCGCCTGGGTTTCCCCAAGGAACCGATGCCCCCGCACAGCATGGTTTTGTGCATGGTCGGCACTGGCATGCTCTGGGTGGGTTGGTACGGGTTTAACGCCGGCAGCGCCGTGGCGGCTGATGGTATCGCGGCCAACGCGTTCATGACCACCACACTGGCGACTGCGGTTGCCTCATTCACATGGGCCATGGCGGAATACATCATCAAGGGCAAACCCAGCGTGCTGGGCTTCTGCTCCGGCGCGGTCGCCGGTCTGGTTGTGATCACGCCCGCCACTGGTTTCGTGAATACCACAGGATCGATCATCATCGGCATCGCCGCTGGTTTGATTCCCTTCTTCGCCTGCTTCAAGCTCAAGGGCTGGATCGGTTACGACGACGCGCTGGACACCTTCGGCGTTCACGCCGTGGGCGGAACACTCGGTGCGTTCCTTACGGGTGTGCTGGCGACTGCTGATGTCAACGCCAACCTCCTGACCAACCTCAAGGACATCGTCGGGAAGACCTTGTGGCTGGAGCAAGTCAAGGCCATCGGCATCACCCTGGTGCTGGCGATTGTGGGAACCACAGTCATCGCGTTCATCGTCAAGGCGGTCATTGGATTACGGCCTGATGAAGACGAGGAGACCATCGGTCTGGATCTGGTCGAACACGGTGAGGAAGGTTACCATAGCTGACCTTTGAACCTGAACAAAAACACTCAACAACAATCGATTAAATAAAATTCAGCGCCGCCGGGCCAGGTCAGGGTGGAAACACCCGAACCGCCCGGCGGCGCAACTCTAAGAACCAAAGAAATAACAAACAAATGAGCACAGCAAAAAGTGTACTTGAGTTGGCCCGCAAAAAAGAGGCCAAGATGGTGGACATAAAGTTTGTGGACACCTTCGGAGTCTGGCAGCACTTCACGATGCCAATCGACGAACTGAATGAAGAGTCGTTCACCGAAGGTCTCGGATTCGACGGATCGTCGATTCGCGGATGGAAATCCATCGAAGCCTCGGACATGCTGGCCATGCCCGATGCGGACACCGCCTTCATGGATCCATTCTGCGCGGTTCCGACCCTCTCCCTGACCTGTACCATCGCCGAGACCGGCACCCTGGAGCCTTACTCCCGGGATCCGCGCGGCATGGCCCAGAAGGCGGAGAAATACCTCATCAGCACGGGCCTGGCCGACACGGCCTACTTCGGTCCTGAGGCCGAGTTCTTCATCTTCGACAACGTCCAGTACGATTCCAAGACCAACGGCACCTTCTACAGCGTGGATTCGGGCGAAGGCATCTGGAATTCGGGCCGCGATGAAATGCCCAACCAGGGCTACAAGATCCGCTACAAAGAGGGTTACTTCCCCGTCGGGCCTGCCGATACACAGCAGGACATCCGCACCGAGATGTGCATGCTCATGGAGCAATTGGGCGTCAAGATCGAGCGTCATCACCACGAAGTGGCCACCGCGGGCCAGGCGGAGATCGACATGCGGTTTAACACCCTGGTCAAGACCGCCGACAACTTGATGGTCTATAAGTATGTGGTGCGAAATGTCGCCGCCAGACACGGCAAGACGGCCACATTTATGCCCAAGCCCCTGTTTGGCGATAACGGCTCGGGAATGCACGTCCACATGTCCCTCTGGAAAAAGGGCAAGCCCCTGTTCACCGGCAGCGAGTATGCCGGCCTGAGCCAGATGGCCATCCACTACATCGGCGGCATCCTCAAGCATGCGCGCGCCCTGTGCGCCATCTGCAGCCCCACCACCAACAGCTACAAGCGTTTGGTCCCAGGCTACGAGGCCCCCGTGAACCTGGCCTACAGCTCCCGCAATCGTAGCGCCGCGGTGCGCATCCCGACCTACAGCGAGAATCCCAAGGCCAAGCGCATCGAATACCGCCCGCCGGATCCCTCCGCGAACATTTATCTGGCCAATGCCGCGCTGCTGCTGGCCGGTCTGGATGGCGTCCTTAACAAAATTGATCCGGGCGAACCCCTGGATAAGAACATCTATGAGCTGCCCCCCGAGGAACTCAAGAAGGTTCCCAACGTTCCCGGCAGCCTGGGCGAAGCCCTCGAATGTCTGGAGAAGGATCACGAATTCCTGCTCAAGGGCGACGTGTTCTCGAAGGACTTCCTCGAAATGTGGACCGCCACCAAGCGCAAGGAGCATGACGCACTGCGCCTGCGTCCGCATCCCTACGAATTCTTCATGTATTACGATGCTTAGTGGTTAGTGGTTAATGGTTAGGTCAGACAAAGGCGTCGGGAAGAGACGGCGCCTTGAACTGCTGCACTCCAGCGGCGCGGACCCTTAAAAGTTCGCGCCGTTTTTTTGCAGGAGGGACGCATCCCTGGAGGTAAAATTCTTTTCGCTTCGCACAGGCCGCGATTTCTTTTTTTTCAAAGCGGCGCACCTTTTCAATTACAGCTTTCGATAAAATAGCGTTTGTTGCGATTCGCATGGACGTGCTAGGCTGGCGCGCGTTTGACAAATACGTCGGGAATGGATGAAGCCGCCATGATTGGCGAGCTGAAGCGTCTGCTGCCGCTGGGCCTGCTCAGGGACCAGTTGCGGATTGGCGTGCCATTGGCCCGGTGGCTCGATGGGCGTCGCCGCGGTGTCACCGTGCGTGCGCCACTGGAGCGCTGGCTTGGCGCGGCCCGGAATTCGGAGGCCCTGCGTCATGAGCGCCAGAAAAACCTTCCCTCGCTGAGCTACCCTCCGGCGTTGCCGATTACCGCGCGACGCCAGGAAATCGTGGAGGCGCTTCGCAAACATCCTGTTCTGGTGATCGCCGGAGAAACCGGTTCAGGCAAGACCACGCAATTACCCAAGATGTGCATTGAGGCTGGTTACGGCGTGCGCGCCATGATCGGTTGCACCCAGCCCCGGCGTGTGGCCGCGCTCTCCCTGGCCCGGCGGCTCACCGAGGAGCTGGACCTGGAACTGGGCCGCGAGGTCGGCTGCAAATTCCGGTTCTCGGACCAGACCGGGCCCGAGACTTACATCAAGTTCATGACCGACGGCATCCTCCTGGCCGAGGCGCAGGCCGATCCGTTTCTGAGCGATTACGAGGTGATCATCATCGATGAAGCTCACGAACGCTCCCTGAACATCGATTTCCTGCTTGGCCTGTTGCGCAACCTGATGAAGCAGCGTGACGATCTGAAGGTGATCATCACCTCGGCCACCATCGACACCGATTCGTTTTCGAAGGCGTTCGACAACGCGCCCATCATTGAAGTCTCCGGACGCATGTATCCCGTGGATGTCATTCACGCGCCGCCGTCAGAAACCGGCGAGGAATTGGAGGATAGCGATTACGTGGATGCCGCCATCCGGGCTGTCGAGGACCTGGCCACCGAGCCCGGCGAAGGCGATGTGCTGGTGTTCATGCCGACCGAACGCGACATTCTCGAAACCTGCGATTGCTTGAAGAACAGTCTGGGCGGTTCCGCCGAACTGGTGCCGCTGTTTGGCCGCCTGTCGATTGAAGACCAGCAACGGGTCTTTTCCCCCTCACGACGGCGCAAGATTGTGGTCGCCACAAACATCGCCGAAACTTCCCTGACGGTTCCCGGCATCCGGTTCGTTGTGGATACGGGCCTGGCGCGCATCAGCCGTTACAATCCGCGCACGCGCACCAAGCGCCTGCCCGTGGAACCGGTTTCCCAGAGCAGCGCCAACCAGCGCAAGGGCCGTTGCGGTCGTGTAGCGCAGGGCGTGTGCATCCGGCTTTATGCGGAAGAGGATTTTCAGGGGCGTCCGCCCTACACCCAGCCTGAGATTCAGCGTGCGAACCTTGCGGAAGTCATCCTGCGCATGAAGGCGTTTCACATGGGTGAAATCGAGACCTTTCCCTTCATCAATCCTCCTGCGCCCGCGGCCATCCAGAGCGGTTATCTGCTGCTGCAGGAACTTGCGGCGCTGGATGAGCGCAAGGAACTGACGGAGCTGGGCCGTGAACTGGCGCATCTGCCGGTGGATCCCACCATCGGCCGCATGATCCTCCAGGCGCGGCACGAAGGGGCGCTGCCGGAAGTGTTGATCATCGCCGCCGGCCTGAGCATTCAGGATCCGCGGGAACGTCCGCTCGACAAGCAGGACGCCGCCAATGCCGCGCAAAAGAAATTCCTGGATCCCCGTTCGGATTTCCTGAGCCTGCTGAACATCTGGAACGCCTATCACGATTCCATGGACTCGCTCAAGACCCAGAGCCAGTTGCGCCGGTTCTGCAAAACCCACTTCCTCTCCTATCCCCGCATGCGGGAATGGCGCGATATCCATTTTCAATTACGCGACGCCCTGGCCGATATCAGCGATACCGCCGTGAGCAAGACTCCGGCCACATTCGATGCCATACACCGTTCGATCCTGACCGGGCTGTGGGGTCATGTGGCGGCGAAGAAGGAACGCAATTTCTACACACTGGCTGGCAACCGGATTGCGATGGTGTTTCCCGGCTCGGGAATATTCAACCGCAACGAGACCTCGCATTCGAAACGCGGGAAAGAAGCTCCAGATAAGCAATCCGGCGACAAGACTGCGCAACCCAAATGGATCGTATCTGGTGAAATTCTGGAAACCTCGCGGCTGTTCGTCCGAACCGTGGCGGAGATCAATCCCCAGTGGATTGTCGATCTGGGCGGGCATGTCACCCGGCGCACCGTGCGCGATCCACGCTGGGACGGGCTCTCCGGTCGCGTGCTGGCCACGGAGCGCCTGACGCTTAACGGTCTCGAAGTGCTCGAACGCTCCATCCCGTATGGGCAGGAAAATCCGGCCGAAGCCACTGCAATATTCGCCCGTTCGGCACTGGTTGAGAACGGCCTGCTCGATCACTTCAAGCCACGCGCCGGACGCAGCGTTCGTGCGCCCATTGCCCATGCGGCTGCCGGCGAGCAGGCGGAGTTCGAGGCTGAGGGGACACACGATTTTTCACGACTTGCGGGCCAGTTGCGTTTTCTGGAGCACAACCACCAGTTGCGGCAGAAAATCGAGATCTGGCAGACCCGCCTTTCCCAGCGCGTGGCGGCCGATCTCGAGGAACTGTTTTTCCAATACTACGTCCAGCGGATTGAAAATGTTTCCTCCGTGGCGGATTTGAACCGCGTCATGCGCGAGCGCATCACCGGCGATCCGCAATTCCTGCGCATGATGCCCGCGGATTTGCTGGGGGACAAGGCAGCGGCTTTCGAGTCGGGCGAATTTCCAGACACCCTGGACGTGGGCGAACGAAGTGTGCCATTGGCCTATGCCTACGCGCCCGGCAAGGAAAGCGATGGAGTCACGGTGCGCCTGCCTGCGCCGCTGGCTCAGGTGATCGATCCGGGCCTGTTGGATTGGGTGGTGCCTGGTTTGCGGGAGCCCCAAATCCTGCACCTGCTGCAGGCTCTGCCGAAAGATTTGCGTCGCACTCTGATGCCGCTGCCTCCCAAGGCAAAGGAAATGGCCCAGGCTGTTGTTCCGGAGGGAAAGACCTTCCTCCCGGCGCTCATCGCGTTCATCCGGGATCGGTATGGCGTCATCGTGCCTGCTCAATCGTGGAACATCGACCTGCTTCCGCCGCACCTGCGTCCCCGGTTCGAGATCGTGGACAAGGACGAAAAGACGCTGGCTTCAGGGCGCGACCTGACCGCGTTGCGGGTCCAATTGGAATCGCACGACACCACTGCCGAGACCGCCGCATGGCGCAAGGCCGTGGAGCAATGGGAACGCTACGGGCTTTCGGATTGGAGCTTCAGCGACCTGCCCGAAGACATCGTGGTGGCCGACATCGCCGGGTTTCCGCTCCATGCGCATCCGGGTCTTCAAATTGAAGGCGACGATATATGCCTGAGGCTCTTTCAAAAGCCCGCTGAGGCTGAGGCCAGTCACCTGGCCGGTGTCATTCGTCTGGCTGAACGCCAATTGCTTCGCGAGTTGGCCTGGATTGAAAAAGACCTGCGCGTTTTGAAGCAGTGGAAGCCTTATCTGGTCACCATGGGAACACTGGACGACCTGGAAGAGGCCGCGCTGGTGAATCTTAAGAACCATCTGCTCCGCGTGTCACCGCCCGCGCCCAGAACGGCGGCGGCCTTTGCCGCGTTGCTGGAAAACATCCGCAGCCAGATTCCAGGTTTGGTGACCCGATTCTCCACCTTGATTGGCGAGATACTCAAGTTGCGCCATGAGGTCTTGATCTGCCGCACGACCTATCCCGACATGCGCCAGGACCTCGACAGCCTGCTGCCACAGCAATTTCCACGATTCATTCCGTTCGGCCGCCTCGCCCATGTGCCGCGTTATCTCAAGGCCATGATCATCCGTGGACAGCGGGCGTCGGTGAATTCCTCCAAGGATCTGGAAAAGGCCGCGCGCATGCGTCCCTACGTCGAAAACCTGCGGGCCTTTTTGCGTTCCCCCTCGATACCACCCGCGGCCCGCGGGCCATTGAGCGAGTTGTATTGGATGACCGAGGAATTCAAGGTCTCGTGCTTCGCCCAGGAATTGGGCACCGCCGAACCGGTCTCCACGCAAAAGCTCGATCAGAAAATCGCCTCCATCAAGGCGATGATCCGCGCTTAAAGAGCGTGTCACGGCGCGTTCATGATCACGCGATAGAATTTATTGGTGCCCGGAGCAAAGGCGTCCTCAACCGTTGCGGTGGAAGTTTGCGCGGGGTAATGGGGACGATTTGAAGGAACATCCAAATTCCGCCATTGAATTGGAGACTCCAATGCGTCCGCGGTCTGCACAACAAAATTCCGGTTGGCCAGCCACGGGAACGTCAACGTCGCCACAGATGTAGCCGGTTGAACGGACACTTCAAAGTGCCAGGGACGATCGGCCTGCATGGGATTTCCCCCGGCCAGATACTCCCACATATTACCAAAGCCATCCTGATCGGGATCGGCGTCTGGCCCGGCGTTGGGCGCATTTGTCGATCCAAAATACTTCAACTGCCAGGCCTCGAGGCTCAGGTACGATGGCAGGTCATTGGTGATCCATGCGCTGACCAATGCAATGGCTTGGGTGTCGAGAACCGTCGTCGCGAGCGGTGGCATCCGTCCCGGACCATTATGAGAAATACGCGTCAGAAGTATCGAAAATTCCGGATGCCCAGGGCTGATCACGTGGTTGTTGGGATCGCCTTTGGCATCGTTGAGATGCCCATCGATCAAGCCCGCGGCCGCCGTCGATGTGATCGTGCGCGCGTCAAAATACCCCACACCCGCGCTGCCCGGTTGGTGGCATTGGGCGCAATTGGCTTCCAGGTAGGAACGTACGCGATACTCCAGGCTGGTCGTGGTGTCGTTGGCCGCCGCCAGAGCAGGCAATGTTGCACGATCATTCACGGGAACATCGAAATAGCCTGCGTCGCTCAAGGCCCCGACTTGATCGACAGTCGCCCCGGAACGCTGAACAGTCTTGTTCAACTGAGCGGTATTGAAGCCAAGCGCATACCCTCCTGCGGCGGTGTGACAGGCCAGACATTCCGCGCGTCCGGGATAATGCCAGGTCTGGAATCGTGCCACACCCTGATCCCATACGGTGAACGTCTCGTCAAATCCCGCGTCAGCCACCAGGTAGGCGTTGGTTTGCGAATTATCCCAACGGTAGGTCACTCCGTACACCCCGCTTGCATTACGCACAATGAAACGCGTCTCCAATCGTCGCGACGACGAAGCCACGCCATTCGTGAGTTCCAGGTCAAAGTGTTTGACCCAGATCGCGCCCTCTGGAAATCCGTAATGGTTGGTTCGGCTGAATGAAACAGCGGAGCCCGTCCTGGTCAGGGCAAACCAGCGCTGTTTGCGCGCATTGTCCGACCAGAAAGGAACATTGATGTCGTAGGGCGTTATATTTTGGGCGGGTTGCAATGTCTGCAGATCGACGAACGCGCCCGTATCCGCAAGACTGGGAGGCAACTGAGTGCCGGTGGTATCCGAGGCATACGTCAGGCGCTTGATCATGCCTGAGGAGAGGTTGCAGAAGAGAACATCACCGTTGCGCGGATCAATTCCAAAAGCTGAAATACTCGAATCGCGCGTCAGCCACTCCATGGGCGTTGTCTTGGTCCCGTCATAGCGAACGGACCAGATATTGCCGCTGACATAATCTCCAAACACGTATGCCCCGGTCAGCGAGGTCATGCGCTGCCCCCGGTACACCACGCCGCCCGTGATCGATTTGCCCTGGTTGGTGGCGGTGCCGTGCGCGTAATCCAAAATCGGCGCGATGGATTGAAATCCCGCAGGTGCTTTGCGCGGCCCCGGGATATTTCCCTCGATGTAGTTCCAGCCGTAATTACCACCGCGAACGATAATGTCCACCTCCTCACGGGCATCCTGGCCTACATCCGCGCAATAAAGAGTTCCGGTCAGAGGATCGAAGGAGAACCGCCACGGATTGCGCAAACCCACCGCCCAGAACTCCGTGCGCACCTTCGTTGGATCGACCGGCAGGCCATTGAATTCCGTTGCACCAACAAATGGATTATCCGCAGGCACCAAATAATTCCCCGCCACGGAGGGATGCGAGTTGGGCGCAACATTGCCAGGTTGGGAATGGACATCGATGCGCAGGATTCCCGAGAAGAAATCCTTATCGATGCGCTGACTGTTTTGATACGAATCATTCCCTCCACCCTCATCACCAAGCCCCACATAGAGATAACCGTCCGGTCCAAAGGCGATTTGTCCTCCGTTGTGATTAGAGGCCTCATCGTACTGAAGAATCAGCGGAACCTCGGAGTCCGGCAACGCACGGTTGGGATCGTCCGGCGACACCTGGAATCGCGACAACCGTTCATGGAGTCCGGTGCCCGCGCTGGTTGTGGCGATGGCGGTGTAAAAGATATAAAAGTAGCCGTTGGAGGCGTAGTTCGGATCGAACGCCAGACCGAGCAGACCCTCCTCGCCGCCGGACCGGATGCGCGCTGCAATGTCCAAAAACACCGTGCTGCTGGGTTGCGCGAGATTCGTAATTACGACAATGCGTCCATCCTGATCCACCACAAAAAGCCGGTTCGTTTCGCCCGGCGGTGTCACCAGGGCCAACGGCGAATTGAAGGTGAGCCCAGGGAAAGCATTCGTCGTGGCGAAGCCCTGAACTGGCAAATTCGATGGCAGCACCAGCGTGGTGTTGATGGGCGCAGCAATCGCGTTGAAACCCAGCTCGAGGATCATCGCCGTTAAAAAGAAATGTGTCCACATAACGGAAAAAAGTCAGTCACGAGTTCCGCGTTGTCAAATGACTTGAGCCAGTGGACAAATCGACCCGAGTTGCGGACGTGAGTGGGGAGATTCTCCACGTTCCGCGCTTTCTCAAAAGCGGGCTTTTCATGGTTGAAACCATCAAATCATAAGGTCATCCTTAAGTATCAGCGCAAGGCATGACAACACATAAAATCACTCATGATAAACAAGTGGATAATAACAGGAATAATTGCAATGTGTCTGCTTGGAAGCCATCCCGTTTTTGCGGTTGAAATCATTGCCCACAGGGGCGCCTCACATGATGCGCCGGAAAACACGCTTTCCTCGTTTAAACTGGGATACAAACAGGGGGCCGATGCCGACGAGCTGGACATTTGTTTGAGCAAGGATGGGAAAATAGTGGTGATTCACGATGGCAACACGGCGCGGATATCCGGCGTCACCAACAAAGTGGAAACGCAGACTGCGGCGGAACTGCGTCAATTGGAAGTGGGCCAGTGGGGTTCATGGCAGGGCCGGGGGTTCTCAGAGAAGATACCATTGCTCGATGAGGTGTTGCCGCTCGTACCTGAGGGGAAACGGCTGTTCATTGAAATCAAATCCTCCTCCAGGATTCTGCCTGAATTGCGAAAAACGTTAAAGCGCGGCGGAAAGAAACCTGAGCAGACCGTGATTATTGGCTTCGATTACAAAACCATGCAACAGGCGAAGGCGAAGTTTCCACAACTGAAAGTCCTGTGGCTGGTTTCATCGGATTCCAAAACAAAACAGTTTCCCGCAGTCGAGGAGTTGATCCAAAAGGCCAGGGTGGCGAATCTGGATGGACTGAACGTGAACTCCGGATTTCCCATTAATAGGGAGTTTGTCGAGAAAGTGCATGACGCCGGACTCAAGCTCTACACGTGGACCGTGGATGATGCGGAGGTGGCAAGAAAAGAGGTTGCCGCTGGAGTCGATGGGATTACCACCAACCGTCCGGAATGGATGCGCGAGCAACTGACCTCCGGGACAAAATGAGCAGCAAACCATTTTGAGCTGGTCCAGCGGCGCGGCATGGGGACTGTTGGTCAGGCTTGGCTTGCGTGCCGGGCGGTTTCGGAGGTAGAAAGGGGCCATGGAAGCCGTGAGACAATTATTGAAGGGAGACCAGTTTGCCGAGCACTGCGGCTTGAAACTGGTTTCGCTGGGGGATGGACGGGCCGTTGTGACGATGGACATCCAGCCGTGCCATTTGAACGGGAACAAGGTGGTGCATGGCGGCGCGATTTTTACGCTGGCCGATTACGCGTTTGCCGCGGCGTGCAATTCTATGGCGATGGTCTCGGTGTCGATCAATGCCAGCATTTCCTATATCAAGGCCGGCGCGGGCACCGGCACGCTGACCGCTGAGGCGCGTCCCGTGAGCACCAATTCCAAGCTGGGCACCTATCTGGTGGAAATCAAAAACATCGAGGGTGTGGTGATTGCGGTTTTTCAAGGTCTCGCGTACAAGATTAAATAGGTGTGAGAGGCGGCGACTAAAATTCCGACTTCATACAAAACGTTTCAAACAAAGGAATAGAAATGAGCACAGTGTGGAATCGTCGAAAGTGGTTGAAAACGGCGGGGGTCACTGCGGCGGCATTGACCTGCGGGGTGACCGCAAGGGCCGATCTGCGGGAGACGGCCAAAAAGAAGATTCACCTGGCTGTGTTCACGGGTCCCTACAGCGGGCTTCCCGTGGCTGAGGCGGCGCGAAAGATCAAGGCGGATGGTTTTGAGGGAGTGGTGTGCGAGTATTCGTTTGCGGATGCGCGATTCAATCCGCTGCAACCCGATTGGGCGCTGGCGGACAAGATTTCGGCAAGTCTTGCGCAGGAGGGCATCAAGATCGCGGGGTTGTATGGTTACTTCAACGTGGTGCATCCCGACGCGGCCAAACGCAAAGAGGGCGAGGACCGGATGGCGTTCCTGCTGGCCAATTGGAAGAGACTCGGCAGCCCGATCGTGGCCACGGAAACAGGCACGCTCAACCGGGAATCGGAGTGGGCGGAATCCCCGGAGAACGAGACGGAGGCGGGTTATCAGCAATGCCGCGCCGCAATAGGGCGGTTGGTGACGTTGGCGAAAAAAAGCGGGGCGGTGGTGGCCATCGAACCCTACTGGAGGAACATCATCGGCTCGGCGGAGCGGACGCAGAGGTTGTTCAAGGACGAATCGTCGTCCGCGCTCAAGCTCATCATGGACCCGTGCAATTATTTCCGCAAAGAGGACTTTCCCTACATGGAGTCGATCCTGAAGGACATATTCCAGCGCGTGGGCAAACACACCGTGCTGGCGCATGCCAAGGATGTGAAGCCGTCCGCGACGGGCACGGACCTCCCGGCGGCAGGACAGGGCGTGCTGGATTACCCGTTGTATTTGCGGCTGCTGGCGGGCCTGAACCGGGATTTGTATCTGGCCCTGGAGCACCTCACGCTGGAGGAGGTTAAAGCCTCGCGGGACTACGTGCTGCAGCAGTTCGAGAAGATTTGAGGATGTAAGCAAAGTCCGGGCGCACGACCAATTGAGGCCGTGCGCCCGGACGTTATTCCAAGCGGAATTGGAGTTTAGATATTACCCGGATGGATCACCACGGTCTGATTCATTTTGGGGGCTGTGGCTGGGAAATGGATCGTTTTGCCACGCGCGGGTTTGACTTCCACATAGTATTCGATTCCCGCAAGACGGCCTGAAATCGGCGGCCATTGCGCGGTGTAAACGCCGCGCGCGACATGTTCGAGCGGGAGGGTGGCAAAGGATCCCTGGCCCATGGTGCGCCAGCGAATCACTGCTGAGCGGGGTGGCTGTTCGGCAAGCACGAGGATCTTCAAGCGCAGCGCCTCCCCCTGGCCCACGCTGCCGCGCACGGTGGGAATGATGACGCGCGTGGGACCATGATACGCGGCGGACATTTGGGCGTCGGCAGGCAGGGGGGCATCCAGGATTTTGGATAACTCCTCGCCCGGTTCTTTGAGCAGCTTCACGAAAACATGCTGCTCAAGATTGGCCAGAGTGCCCAGTTCGCCTGGGTTGGAGATATAGGCCAAAAGATGGGTGTAAAGCACCTGTAAGTCGGCGATTATTTGACGGCGCGCAGGCAGGGCCTTTGCCCGGGCCACAAGAATCTTTGCGGTGGAATCCGGCTCCGCACGCACGGCGTTCATGGCATTATTATAGAGACCCCAGTCACAATTCACTTTTGCCATGGCGCGCATGGATTGGAATAAATTCAGCCAATACTCATAACGATCGTTGTTGCCCGGTCCGCGAACCTTGCAGCGCAACGATTCGAGTTCGTTTACAAAAGCGTATTCCGGGTCCGCTTCGCTCCAGGGCCGCGTATCCGCCTTCAGATTGCCGGGGCCGTCCACCCAATCCGATGGGCGTGGCAATTGACCGTCCATTTTTGAGAGAATGCGAGCGGCCTGAGGACCGGCTTCCGGACCGAATTCCTGGCTGGCCCAATCGAGGTAGAAGTCGGTGGTGGGTTGATTGCGTGGGAGCACGGGCAGATCGGCCTCGTAATCCTTCCATGCCGCTCCGCCGCAGTTGATTTTTTTGGAGAAGCCCGGGCCTTGGACGGTCAACGCAGCAAGAGAGGGGCTTTCCACCTGTTGCTCGAAAGTGATTTCCAGAACGCCGTTGGTGACTTGAACATCAGGATAGGTGAAATCGAGGGCCTTGTTTTTGCCGACACGCGCAAAAATGTCGAAGTGGTCCAGCACGGACTTGCCCTGGATTTTCACGCC
The DNA here is from genome assembly GCA_963664225.1 of Verrucomicrobiia bacterium. Lineage (GTDB taxonomy): Bacteria > Verrucomicrobiota > Verrucomicrobiia > Limisphaerales > UBA1319. Next base: position 1,707,685 of record OY760937.1, on the reverse strand, counting down.
GAAGACGCGCTTGCCTGTGGCGTCGAAGTGGGGCTCGCAGAATTTCAGTGTCACAGTTACAGAGCCGTTGGGAACGGCCAGACGCAACGTGCTCATTCCGTAGCGCACGGACTGGTAGATGGGTTGCTCGGATGTGTCAGCAATCTTGTTGTCGGGGAACTTGGCGTCACGTCCGCCCAGCCAGCCCGAGGCGGGACCCTGTTGTGTGCGCCATGAGGTTTGCTCCCATGCGGCTTTGGCCAGGGCGGAGACATTGGGGCTCAGGCTGCGTGTGCGCCAGTGAATCCCGAGCAGTCCGTTGCAGCCGTAATCGAGCGAATCGACCGCGTCCTGACGCATGCGCCCCACCCAGAGTTGCGGAGACGTGAGCGCGGGATCGTCCTCGAGCCAGGGGATGGCCCATTTGGGGCGGCCTTGCACACGGGAGAACCCGGACTCGACGGGCGTTTTGCCCACCTCGCGGTTGATGCAGCTCATGGGCATTTCCTTGGGCAGAATCTGGTCGAACAATCCCCGGTCTCCGGGAGGACCAAGCACCCATCCGCAGGTGGCCAGAGTGAAGGGGGCTTTGACGTGTTTGGCGGCGCTCATGGCGTACATCAGGTCGTTGGTGGTGGCTTTGACTTGCTCTTCTTTGGTGCCCTCCCAAGTCCAGGTTTCAGGCGTCCAGAACCAATAATAATCGAGCGCCTGCGTTTTCATGATGCGCTGGAAAATGCCTTCATAAAGCTCTTGTGCCACTTCCGGATCGGTGGCCTTTTTATTCAGCGCCTTGAGATGCTCATCGAGTTTTTTGGGAATGGTCAGCGGGGTTTCCGTGCCGACGCAGGTCCTAACGCCCAACTGGTGCGCATAGCCAAAGGTCCGCGAGAGCATGTTCCCGGTGCGCTCGAAGAGTTCGTTCGAGTCTTCCGGTGTGGAGGGTTCGGGGCAAAGGCCGACCATGACGTTTCCGCCGAAGGCGTCACGCTCGAAGAGTTGAGAGCCGCCCCCGCTGAATTCGGAGGTATTACGCGGCGCATAGCCCCAATTGGTGCGGGAGGTGTTTTGATAACTGGAGGGATAGCTGAATTTGACTTTGCCCTTCTCATCGAGATCGCCGGGCAGACCGATCCACACGGTGGGTTCGGCGTTGGGCGCGCCTTCGGGATAGGTGTGCAGGCCGATGAAATTCATGCGCAGCTTGGGCAGTTGCGCGACAATGGCGAGGTAATCGTCCGTATTCCACCAGTCTGGTCCTTCGGGAAAATCATGGAACGGCTGAATGCCGCGTAGTTCGAAGAGTGGTCGGGCGGCTTCGTCCACACGGGGCAGGGTGAAGGGTGTGGAGTCCCGGTCGGGGATCACATCGCCATGCAAATAGAAGCGCACGCCCAGTTTTTCAACGAAGCCGTAAGCCGCATAAAGGGTGGCGGTATCATCCCCACCCGCCAGCAACACGCAGCGACCCGCAGCAGTATCGAGGGTTTTCAAGGTGTACTGCTGGGGTTGCAGGGCATGGATGTCCTTCTGTAACGAAGCGCTCAGTGCGGGGGAATTCCAGATCGGCCGGTCTTTCTGGGCGATGAGGACGGCATTCGCGCCGGGGAGAACTTCGGGATTTGCGAGATGCGTGATGGGCGGCAAGGAACCGGAGCGGAGATAGAGGTAACGTTGGATCTCGCGGGCTGCGAGGTTTTCCAGGGGTCGGGCGTCCGACGGGCAATAGACGGCTATTGCTTGTTTTCCAGGGGCGCGCTTTAGTTGCGCCGGTCCTTCCGCGTGCAGGACAATGGGAAAAATGCAGAAGGTCGTGAGCAGAAGGATGATGTTCTTGATCATAGCCGGTGTTTGATTGGGCCGATAAAAACATGCTTTCCGGCGAGCGTCAAATGGCGATTGTGTTCCTGGGAAAACAGGGCAATGGGCCTGGGCGAAGAGGTTGCCGCGCACAGGATTGGCTTAGGAACAAACCTGAATTTTGGCCCGCCTTCAATCGAACCGTTCGATTTGTGCGCCGAGTTTTTGGAGCCGGAGGTCGATATTGGTGAAACCGCGGTCGATTTGAATGACGTTTTGGATCACTGATTCACCTTGGGCACACAGGGCGGCGATCAGTAGGGCCATGCCCGCGCGGATGTCGGGACTGCTCAGGCGCGTGGCGTGGAGGCGGTCCCGGCCCATGACCACGGCGCGGTGCGGGTCGCAGAGGATGATGCGGGCGCCCATGGCGATGAGGCTATCCGTGAAAAACAGGCGGGACTCGAACATTTTTTCGTGGATCAGAATGGTGCCTTTGCACTGGGTGGCGGTGACCAGTGCCACGGAGGTCATGTCCGCGGGGAAACCGGGCCACGGGGCGTCTTCGATCTTGCCAACGGCACCGCCCATGTCGGTGGCGATTTCCAGGGATTGCCCGGCGGGCACCAGCAGGTTGTTGCCCTGAGGCAGGATTTCTATGCCCAGGCGGCTGAAGACGCTGCGGATCATGCGCAGGTCATCCCATTGCACGTTTTCGATCAACAATTCACCACCGGTCACTGCAGCCAGGGAGATGAAACTTCCAATTTCGAGATAATCCGGTCCGACCCGATGCGTGGCGCCGTGGAGGCTTTTCACGCCGTCGATGGTCAGAATGTTGGAGCCAATGCCGGAAATCTGCGCGCCCATATTATTGAGCAGGTTGCATAATCCCTGGACATGAGGCTCGCTGGCGGCGTTGCGGATGATGGTTCGGCCCTGGGCCAACGCAGCGGCGCTGACGGCGTTTTCGGTGGCGGTGACCGAGGCTTCGTCCAACAGGATGTCGGCGCCAATCAATTGTTTGGCCACCAATTCATAGCCGTGATCGGTTGTGGTGACCTCCGCGCCCAGCGCCTGGAGCGCGAGAATATGGGTGTCCAGGCGACGGCGGCCGATGCGGTCCCCGCCGGGCCGGGGCAGGAATACCCGGCCCAAACGAGCCAGAAGGGGTCCTGCCAGGGTGACCGAGCCCCGCAATTTGGAGCTCAAGGTCTCGGGCAGGGTCATTTTTGGGTCATTTATGGCCTGAACGCAGAGGGTTCCCTCGATCGGATCGGCGCTGACGCTCAGGCCCAATTCCTGGAGGATGGCGCGCATGACCCAGACATCCTCGATGTCGGGCATGTTTTCGAAGGTCACCGGGTCGCTTGTGAGGCAACAGGCGGCGAGCAGGGGCAGGGCCTCGTTTTTGTTGCCTTGCGGGGAAATAACGCCGTGCAAGGGCTGGCCGCCCTGAACGCGAAACTGTGTGTTGGTGGAACGTGACTGCATATCCCGAATCGTCATTTATCCAAAATGTTTTGCGGTGACACGTTGGGGTTTGGCCCGTCGTCAATCAAGGCGATTCGGATGCGATTTTCGATGAAAGAAAAGAAGCGAAGCGGGGATTGAAAAAGAGGGGATTGTTTTGACGGCTGCGAGAGGGTTCTTATACACTTGGAGGATACTTGGAAAATTGATCCGGGCGAATTTGAGAAGACGGGAACCATCATGTGATTGCGCTGGGCGATGCATTGAATTGCGTAATCAGTTGATAATTAGCGGATTAAACAAATATTATCGCGCCGAATTATGGCCCGAAAATTGCTGTGTGGACCTCAACAATGAAGTTTAGGGTGCGAAAACCCCCGTATTGGGTATTTGCCAGCGGTGCTGCCATGGTGGCGGCATCGGCGGAGGCATTTCAAGCTTCAGATGTGCTTTCGTATTCGACGGGTCCGCTCACGTTGCGTCCGGGAGTGGTTTTGGCGGAGCGCTATGACAACAATATTTTATTTCGCCAGGACGGACCGGGTAAAATAAGCGATTTCGTTACGACGCTGAGCCCGAACCTGACATTGATGCTCGGTCACAAGGCATCGGATAATCCCTGGGTGGAAAACGCCGAGGGATCTCCCAATTACCTGACGGTGGGTTACACCATGGACGAAAATGTTTACGCCAAAACCGCCGGGCTGAATTACGAAGACCACACATTCGACGTAAACGCCCAGTATGTCACAAGCCGGATCTACGTCACGGGGGTGGATCGCATCCAACTTCTTAACGGTGCGGTTGGAGCCTATGAGAATCTGGGTTACAGGGCCGGGCGAATCGCCAATTTCAACAATTACAAATTTGGCTACAATCTGACGGACAAAACCTCGGTTTATGTGATGGGGAATTACAGTGCGACCGATTACGAGAAGGGGACCCCGTTGCTGGATGTGAACTCGTGGCGCGGCACGCTGGGCTTTATGTGGAAGGCACTGCCCAAAACGAGTTTTTTTGGTGAAAGTTTTTACGGGCAGACCGCACAGAATCCAAATACCATTACCATCCCTAAAGGCCCTCATATGGCGAGCATTGGGGGCTATCTGGGAATGACACGAGCGATTGATAGCAAATTGACCGGGACGATCAAAGCGGGTTTGGAAAACCGAACGTTTGCGGGTAGCTCTGAGTCATCCCTTACCCCTGTGGTGGATGGATCTTTGAATTACCGGTTTTCTTTGAAGACATTGCTGGATTTGAGATATTCGCGCGTGAGTAGTGTGTCCGTTCAGCAGGTCAATGTGGCATACACGAGCGACAATATCGGTCTGAACGTTTACCAGAGACTGACTCCATCGGGGAAATTAAGGGCCAATGCCGGAGTCAATTACATGATGTCTGGCTACGATAGCGCGAGTTATTATAATAATCGGTCGGATAATTGGATTTCTTTTAATGCGGGGCTGACCTATTATCTGAGAGCGTGGATGACGACCTCGCTAGCCTATCAGTACGAACAGTTTAGCGTCCAATTCGCCCAGCGGTATGCAAATATCATTGACTACAATGCCAGCCGGGTTACGCTCAGGTTGGCTATCGGCTACTAGTATGAGATTGGCAAATTTTCTGAAAACGGTTCTCGGGTGTCTTGCAGGCATTGCCTTTGCGGGAAATCTGGTTCTCGGTGCGGCTCCTGAAAAGGAGGGGCAACCCATTGTTGTGGAAGACAAAACATTGACCGATCACCGCCTTGCCCCCTTGGAAATCATCATTGTGGATGTGTTTGGGGAAAAGGATTTAAGCAGGGAAGTGCGTGTGCAGGCCAGTGGCAAAATATCGTTTCCCCTTTTGGGCGATGTGGATGTGGCCGGCAAAACCACGACTGAAGTGGAAAAAATCCTCAAGGATATGCTCGGAAAGGATTATTTGGTGGATCCTCAGGTGATGGTGGCGGTCAAAGATTATCGTCAACGCTATGTCAACATGATCGGCCAGGTGGTGAAACCCGGCGCGATCCCCCTGCCTGGAGAGGAAAAATGGACCATTTTGGACGCCATCGGCCAGGCGGGCGGATTGACGCGGGTGGCCAATCAGAGCCGCATCGAGTTCAGCCGCCAGGGGCAGGTTCAGACCTTCAGCCTTGAGCAGCTAAAGAAAATCACTGATCCAGCCAAGAAGATAATCCTCGAGCCCGGGGATACCATCAGTGTGCGCGAAAGCGTTTGGTAATAGCGTCTGGCAACAATATCTTGAGTTCGACTATGCAAGCGACCACGCAATCCCGGAAGGCTCCAGCGCCGACGGAGGATAACGCAAATATACGCCATTATTGGCATGTCATTCTGGAACGCCGATGGCTGGTGGTGACGGCCTTCATTTCCGTGTTCGTGCTCTGCATGTTCTACCTCGTCAAAGCGCCGCGGATTTACCAGGCGACAGCGCGGCTGCAAATCGATAAGGAATCGGATAATCCGCTTAACATGCGCGATTTCATCACGGTGGATTCCCGGGAGCAGGACTACCTGCAGACTCAGTACAAGAATATCAAGAACCGCGTGCTGCTCCAGACGGTTGTCGCCAAGCTAAAACTGAACGAGGATCCGCGTTACGCCAAGCGAATGGATGTGGTTGGGGCGTTGAATCAGGATGTGATCGTGACTCCGATCCGCATGAGCCGATTGGTGGACATCAGTGTTTACCATACCGAACCGGCAAAGGCGGAGTTGATCGCCAACACCCTTGCCGCGCAATTTATCAACGCGAATCTGGACCGGAAGAAGAAGGCCTCCACCGACGCGGAGGAATGGCTGAAGACGGAGTCCAATTCGCAGAAGCGCAAAGTGGAGGAGGCTGAGGCGGCGCTTCAGACGTACAAGGAGCGGCTCAATAATATCTCGTTGGAAGAGCGCGAGAATATCACGCTGCAGGGATTGAAACTGGCCCAGGAAGTTTTCGTTCAATCCCAGACCCGGTCGAAAATGGCGCAACGGCTGGATGAGGAGATGCGGGCAATGGCCAAGAGCGGCACTCCGATAGAGTCGATTCCGCTGGTGGCCAATGATCCGTTGATTCAGCAAATGAAGGCCAAACTGGCGATTCAAGAGGCGGACCTGGCCAATATGCTCAAACGCTACAAGGACAAATACCCGACTGTGGTGCAGATGCGCGAGGGGATCGAGTCGCTGCGCAAATCGCTGCGGGAGCAGGCGTCCAACATTGTCGATTCGACCAGCAAGGCGGCGACGCTGGCCAAAGCCGAGGAGTCCTCGTTGAAAAAGTACGTGGATGAGCTGGAGCAAAAACAACTGGATATGGGCAAGCAGCGCATCGCCTACGACGCATTGAGCCGCGAGGCGCAGATTCAGACCCAGTTGTTCATGGATGTCATCAAGAGCCAGAAACAGATGGAGATCGCGGCCAACAGCAAGATCAACAACATGAGCGTGGTCGATCCTGCAGTGACTCCGCTCAACCCGGTCAAGCCGCGTGTTGCCTTGACACTCGGATTAGGTGTGTTTTGCGGGCTGGCGGCAGCCTGTGGTCTGGCCTTTTTCGTGAATTACATGGATGATTCGATCAAGACACAGGAGGATGTGGAGACCTATCTGAGGGTTCCGTTCCTGGGCTACGTCTCGAACATCAAATCCAACAGCGTCATCGAACGCGATTTGCAGGCGCATTTGCATCCGCAATCCACATCGGCGGAAGGATTCCGGACGATTCGCGCCGCGATCGCGCTCATGCCCAAAGCGGAACAGTATCGGGTGCTCTCGGTGACCAGCACGATTCCATCGGAGGGCAAATCCCTGCTGGCATCGAATCTGGCCATTGTCACGGCGCAAACCGGACTGAAGACTTTGCTGGTGGATGCGGACTTGCGACGTCCCTCGGTGCATAAAGCATTTCAATTGCACAGCCCGGTGGGACTTTCCGGCTATCTGGATGGGAGCGTTTCCAGGATGGAGGACATTATCCATACGACCGAGGTGCCCAATCTCGATGTGGTATGCGCCGGCGCGATTCCATCGAATCCATCGGAGTTATCGGGTTCCAAACGGATGCAGCAGTTTCTCGTGGAGGCAATGAACCGATACGATCGGGTTTTCCTGGATTGCCCGCCGGTATCCGCAGTCAGCGATCCGCTGATTCTGGCGGCGATGTCCGATGGCGTGGTCTTTGTAACGAAGTTCAATAAGATCCGTCGTGAACACGCCCGGCGCTCGCTGCAGCGTATTCAGGACGCGGGCATCCGGATATTGGGCATTGCGCTCAACGACATCGATTTCGAGGGCCGGGACTCTTCCTACTACTCCTATTACTATTATCAGAACCGCTATTACGCGAGCCATTACAAGAACGAGGGCAAGAGCGAGAATGGCAAGGGCGATGGGAAGACCGAAAAGGGCCAGAGCGAGCCAGTCGCCAAGTCCTGAGCGAGTCGAAACTGGAATAATTGACGGGCCAATTCACCGGGCCGGTTCGCATGGAAGATTCCACGCATCCGGCCCGGATTGTTTTCGACTCAACTGTTGCAGACCCGCTTGAGGATCGCCTTGATGCGGGCCTTTGTCTTTGCGGGCCAGAGTTTCTTATCGGTCAGAATGGCGGTTTGGAGCGTGGAATGGCAACTGCAGCCGGTTTTTTCAGGAAGCCGGGGTATCGCCAGTGAGATGATGCGTTTGGCTTGCTCGGCATTCTTTTGCAGGTTGCGGACCACCATTTCGATGGTGACATGCTCGCCGTCATCTTTCCAGCAATCGTAATCGGTAACCATGGCCATGGTCGCATAGGCGATCTCGGCTTCGCGGGCGCATTTGGCTTCGCCCAGGTTGGTCATGCCGATGACGTCGAGTCCGGCTTTCTGGTTGAGCAGGGATTCGGCGCGTGTGCTGAAGGCCGGACCTTCCATATTCACATAAGCGCCGCCATTGTGGATTTTGGAGCCAACGGAGCGGGCGCAATCCATGAGCAGGCTTCGGAGTTCCTCGCAGATGGGATGGGCGAAGGAGATATGCGCCACAATGCCCTGTCCGAAAAAGGTGTGTTCGAGGGCTTTTTTCGTGCGGTCCACGAATTGGTCGGGAAACACGATATCGCAGGGATGGTATTTTTGCTGGAGCGAACCGACGGCGCTGACGCTGATGATCCAGGCGACGTCGAGGGTTTTCAGGGCGTAAATGTTGGCGCGGTGGTTTAATTCGGAGGGGAGCAGGCGATGTCCGCGCCCGTGACGGGGTAGGAATACGACAGGGCGTCCCGCCAGTTCACCTGTCAGCAATTGATCGGAAGGGGGACCAAAAGGGGTTTTGACAGTCACCCATTTGCGGTGATCGAGGGATTCGATTTCATACAGGCCGGTTCCTCCAATGATGGCAATGCGCGGTGTGTTCATAAGTATTTTGAAAAAGTAATTAAACGCCCCATGTCATGCAATACCTGGCTCCCAAAGGCCGAAACTCTCAATTTGCAGGTTTTCCAGGGACTATTTTATGTGGTTCGGAACATATTCAGCCATCTTGTCGAGCAGGAGTTCCAAATCGTCATCAACGAGCAGCAGATCCAACTGGCCGTTTCGGAGGAATTGTTCGTCGTGCATGTGACTCAGAAAATCCAAAAGCCGTGCGTAAAAACCCGAAGTATTGAGCAGTCCCACCGGCTTGGAATGTATGCCCAATTGCAGCCAGGTGAGGATTTCGAAGAGTTCGTCCATGGTTCCAATTCCGCCGGGCAGGGCCATGAAGGCATCCGAGAGATCGGCCATTTTTTGTTTTCTTTCGTGCATGGAGCTGACGGTGATCAATTGGGTCAGGCCGCGATGTGCGAGTTCACGACGGACGAGCGCATGGGGAATAACACCAATGACGTGACCTCCCGCAGCCAGGGCGGCGTCCGCCAGCACGCCCATCAGGCCGATGTTGCCGCCGCCAAAGACCAGGGTGATATCCCGGGCAGCCAGGGCGCGTCCGCATTCAGCGGCGGCCTGGGTGTACGAGGGACTCAGCCCGGTGCTCGATCCACAATAAACACAAATGCTTTTCACGCGCGGTCTTGGATCAGATTTGCGGTCCTGCGGCGATTTTGCGCAGGTACTCGAAGCTGTAAAGGCCGGTGGCATGTCCATCCGTCCAGACGGGTTGCAGGGCGTAACTGCCGACAGTCGCGATGGATTTGACCTGAAAGGAGGCCGGAGAGAGTTTGACGGGCGGACCTTTGTGCAATTGGCCCATGACATCCACTTCGCCCTGGCAGCCCGCGCAGGGACAATATCGGCGCAGGGCTTCCAGGCGGATAAAGCTCTCGCCACCATCGTCCCACTTGACGGCCAATTCCTCTCCGATCACCTGAACATTCACGGGTCGCATGATGGGGAGAATACGTTCGAATGGATGATTCGTCGAGGACGGCTTAATTGCAGGGGGTTTTGAGGCGGTTCACTTTGGCGAACTTTGGCTTGCGGCGGAAAGTCATTGGCGTTAAGAACGGCGGTTCTCGAAGAGATTTCGAGTTTTAAGTGAAACACTCAGTTTTGTTCCATTTGTTTTTGTGGAGTCTGTGTTTTGGCCATCCTCTGGCGCTTCAAGCCCAAGGGATGTCCACAGGCCCCTTATTGTCTCCGGCTCCAGAGGTCAAAAAAGCGCGGGTGGTGATTGTGCAGGACGGACGTGCCACGATCGATCTGGCGCCGCAGACGCCGACGATCGAGGAGATGTTGGATCGGGGAATGGCGCGGTTGGCCGGAACGACGAATGCGGTGGAGGCATGGCGCAAATATCTCAGCCCCAAGGATGTGGTCGGGCTAAAGGTCTATTGCGCTCCTGGGATATGGGCGGGAACGCGCCCGGCAGTCGTTGCGGCGGTGATCGGCCGGCTTCTTAACGCGGGTGTGCCGCCGGAGAATATTGTGGTTTGGGACAAGCATCTGGCCCAACTCCAGCAAACCGGGATGGCGGGTATTGCGGCGCGTCACGGGGTTGGCGTGGCGGGGGCGGAGGATGAAGGTTGGGATGAAAAGGTATTCTACGAGACCGCGTTGTTAGGACAGTTGTATTTTGGCGATTTGGAATTCCAGCGCAAGGGGGAGGGAGTGGGGCGCAAATCCTATGTGAGCAAGTTGTTGACTCACCGGTTGACCAAAATCATCAATATCCCGCCCTTGCTGAATCATTACAAGGCAGGGGTCACTGGCAACCTGTTTAGTATGGCCATGGGCAGTGTGGATAACACCCGCCGCTTTGAGGATTCCGAGCGGCTGGCTTCGGCGATACCGGAGATTTACGCGCTGCCTGAGGTGGGGGATAAGGTGGTGCTCAATATTGTCGATGCCCTGATGTGCCAGTATGAAGGGGAAATGAGCGGTCTGCTACAATACTCGGTTTTGCTGAATCAATTGCGGCTGGGCACGGACCCTGTGGCACTGGATGTTCTGTCATTGGAGGAACTCAAGAGGCGTCGGGCGGCCGCCAAAATAACTTCACCCAAATTCAGCATGGACCTTTTTCATAATGCGGCATTGCTTGAGCTGGGGATCAGTGACGAGAAATACATTCAGATCGATAATGTCTCGTGGACTGGCGCGCCGAATCCGCAAGAGGAGTATTAAAATCGGTCGACTGTTATTGTGGGAGGACATGAGGGTTTTCCCGATGAGGGGTGAGTAACAGCGCAGGTTGGCGCGGGCGCAGTGTGACGGACTTCATCAAGGGTCCTTTTGGCGAGGCCTCCATTTAAGATGCTTTCCATCTCGACAAGGAAGCCTGAACGTTTAAATGTCGTGCCATGAATATCCCGAATCGATTGACTCATTATTCCGGGCGTTTGGCGCGGACCATGGCGACAGCGCTTTTATGCGCGGGCTGCTTTACGGGGTTGGCGGCGACGCAATGGTTGGATGAACTGGATTTGTCGCAGGCCGAGCAGGAATTTGGCAGCCCTGGAGTCAATAAATCCGTGGATGGGCAGCCGCTATTTGTGGCAGGGAAAAAGTTCGATCACGGCTTTGGGACTCATGCGGGGAGCATTTTGAGAATTGATTTAAAAGGGGCCGCGACACGATTCACTGCAAAGGTTGGCGTCGATGACGAAAAGAGAGGCAGTTCCAGGGCGAGTATTGAATTTCGGTTGGTTGGGGATGGCAAAATGCTTTGGAACAGCGGCGTCATGAAGGCTGACATGGAGGCAAAGGCGGCGGACGTTAACCTGACCGGACTTAAGAAACTGGTATTGCTTGTAGGGGACGCAGGTGATGGGAATACCGATGACCATGCGGATTGGGGAGACGCCAAGTTTGTATATGAGGGCGAGCGTCCGTCTGTGCTCGAGATTCCGAAGGAGGAGCCGTATATTCTGACACCCAAAGTTTCCAGTGCTCCCAGGATTAACGGCGCGCGAGTCTTGGGCTGCAGGCCCGGACATCCATTTCTTTTCAGAATCCCGGCCACAGGGGAGCGTCCGATGACGTTCAAAGTCGGGGGATTGCCCAAGGGGCTTGTGTTCGATGCGAAGTCAGGAATCATCTCGGGCAAAGTCGATAAAGCGGGTTCGTATGTTGTGAAGTTGACCGCCAGGAACAGCCAGGGATCGGCGAAACGCTCTTTAAAAATAGTTTGTGGCGACCAGATTGCCCTGACTCCTCCGCTGGGTTGGAACAGTTGGAATTGCTTTGCCGGCGCTGTGTCTGCGGACAAGGTGAAAGCGGCTGCGAATGCGATGGTGGCCAGCGGCCTGGCCGATCATGGCTGGACCTATATTAACATCGATGATTTCTGGGAGAAGAACGAAGGCTCAAACGACCCGTCTTTGGGAGGGCCGGGCCGGGATGCAGACGGAAAGATTGTTCCCAATCCCAGGTTTCCCGACATGAAGGGCCTCGCGGACTATGTCCATGGTCTTGGTCTTCGCATTGGCATTTATTCATCGCCCGGCCCAACCACCTGCGGGGGATGTCTGGCAAGCTTTGATCATGAATACCTCGATGCCCAGAGTTATGCGGATTGGGGCATTGATTATTTGAAATACGATTGGTGTTCATATGATCCCAAATTGGAAGCGACCCGCACCCGGGCCATTGGCATTGGGGTATGGACCAATGCCTGGTCTGCTCCCGAGTTCCAGAAACGACAGGATTTGATCACGCCTTACGCCGTGATGAGGTCGGCCCTGGACAAGGCGGGGCGTGATATCGTATTCAGCCTCTGCCAGTATGGCATGGGCGACGTTTCGCAATGGGGCGGTCGCGTGGGCGGGAATTGCTGGCGCACCACCGGGGATATTGTCGATACCTGGGGTAGCATGTCGGGAATCGGTTTTGCACAAACGGAACTTTACAAGTATGTAAAACCAGGCAACTGGAACGATCCGGACATGCTGGTGGTGGGCAAGGTGGGGTGGGGACCTCAACTGCGTCCCAGCCGGCTGACGCCCAGCGAACAGTACACGCATATCACCTTGTGGAGTCTTGCCTGTTCGCCATTGTTGATTGGTTGCGATATGACCCAGCTCGATCCCTTCACGCTCAATTTGCTGACCAACGATGACGTTCTCGAAGTCAATCAAGACCCGCTCGGCAATGCCGCCAAACGTTACGTGAAAAATGGATCGTCCGAAGTCTGGGCCAAGAAAATGGAGGATGGCTCCATGGCTGTGGGCCTGTTTAACCGCGGGGATGAAGAAGCCACGGTCACGGTCAAATGGAGCGACCTGGGATTGTCCGGCGGTCACAAGGTCCGGGACTTATGGAGTCAGAAAGACCTGGGCAAAATGGCTGATGGATATGAAATCGCCATACGTCGCCATGGCGCCGCCCTGATCCGTGTTTGGTAGGGGATGGGATTAACCGCGCGCATTCCCGGGGCGAGCGGATTGAAACTCTGCAATCACCGGGACTAAGGTTTCCATCGATAGAGCAGGGCCTTGGCCTTGTAATCTTCTTCGACAAAAACCAGGTATTCGCCATTGGCGCGTTTGAAGGCGGAGATGCCAGTCAGAATATCAATCCATCCGGTATTCTCGACGCCGCCAACGGTTGGGCCCGGGTCGAAGACTCCGACGGGAGCCCCGTCGCTGAGGCGGTTAACCCAAATGCGGCCGCGCTCCTTCCATCCGCCTGTGAAGACGTAATCGCCTGCGGCAGTAACGCATTCCGCCTCAGAGCCCGCACTGGAAACAAATGAAACAGTGTCGCGGTTTCCGGCGAGGTATTTTTTGCAGATGAACACCCGGTTAATGTGGCGCATGTCACTGCCTTCGTCCGCCACAAGAAGTGTATCGGTTTCCACGTCGTACCAGACACGCGCGATCTTCTGAACGCCATTGGGGGGATCCATGATCGTGATCTTATCGGCTTTGTAAATGGGATTGCCCATGGCGTCCAGCCCTTGAAGATCATAGCGAAAAAAGCCATAAGCCATCCAGATATTGCCCGATTTATCCACCCAGAACGGTCCGGGACGAATACGCGAGGTGTTTGCGGAGAACTCTTCAGGCTGATAATCGCCATCACCATTTTGGTCGCGCCAGATGAATGTTCCTTTGGGCTTGTTGGGAGGCCAGGGTTGATCCGTGCGATATATGGCATTTTCCCATTGCATGATCAGGCCGGCGGGAATGGCGATTTCATCCTCAAAACGGAAGATGTTGATAAAGTTACTGGCAAACATGCCGCCGACGAACATGAATCGCCGCCCGTTGAGATAGACAATCTGTGGCGAGGTCAGGCCATGTTCGCCCTGTTGCTTTACGTGCATCAGGCCGCGAGGGTCATTCGGATATTTGTGGCGATCCAACGAGTAACCGGTCCATTGAACGCCCGGAGGATTGTGAAATCTGCCGTCGAAGGTTGGACTAATTCTCGGTTGAGGCTTCGTGCCGGGGCTGGGGATTTGGGAGTAATCCATCGTGTAGTGTTCCTGAATGCCCCAAACATCGCGACCATCGGTTGAGGGATCGGGACAGGCCAGGTCCACAAAGAAGTGCCCGTAAAGCTCCCATAGAAGTTTGCCATCCGGATCGAATGCTCGCAGAACGGTCCCCATTTCGCTCATTGCCACGTAAATATTCCCCGCAGCGTCCATGCCGATGCCGCGAATGCCCCAGAACTTGGTGGGGGTGACGATGCCCGGTTTGCCCGAGGCAATGCCGCCGTAGTCACCGAAAGCTTTGATGAGTTTGGGGTGGGCGGAATCGGTAATGTCATAGAAGAGGACTTGCTGGCGCGGACCGGTCAGGGAATCGGCAACCATGAGAGCGCCGTCATTGTCCAGGGCCAGGGCCGTGGGCTGGTATAGTTCGGGAAAATGTATTTCCGCGCCGTCGCAGGTGATGTTTTTGGGAACAAATTCAAACTCGTTGAACTTTGGCTCGACGTTTTCCACGTTCAACTGCCATGTGTGACCGGCCTTGTCTTTGACCTTAAGGCTGTTTGGATTGGTGTTCGTGTTGCCGATGACGTCCCCGTTCTTATAGACCCCGAATTTTTTGCCGCCTTCGTCCCAATGACTCCATGTGTAGCAGGCCCCATCCGGGGCGGTGTTCATGTGAATGAAGAAATTTTGGACCCACTTGTTGCTGGCGCCAGAGAACGAGTTTCCAACCCAGGAGACTGTGTAGTCCAGGTCAGCCGCCGCGGCAAGCAGTGGCGCCGTCAGCACGGTCAGGAAGCTTGCCAGGAGCAGCGAAATCTGCGTGGCATCGCGGAGCGGATTCAAGTTCATGGATAAGACGGGTAACTCTGCAAAATGGATTTCATGACGCGCGACAACCACCAGTCAAATCACCGCAGCGGGTTTTCGCAGCCGACCGCCTGGGCAATATCCTTGAATCCGTGAGCGCCCAGTATTTCCTGGAGGCCGGTCACAATCAGCCGTGCGGCGGCCGGTCCTTCATACACCATGCCCGTATAGATTTGAACCAGCGAGGCTCCTGCGGCGATTTTCTCCCAGGCATCCTCGGCGGTGAATATGCCACCGACGCCAATGATCGGCATCCGGCCCTGGCTTTGTTTGTAAAGGTGGCGAACGATTTCCGTGCTGCGGGCGCGCAACGGTTTGCCGCTCAAGCCACCGGTTTCCGCGTAAAGCGTGGCGTGTTCCGCGTCCGGCGTGGGGGGGCGCGTGATGGTGGTATTGGTAGCCACGATGCCAGCAACGTGATGCGTTTGCGCCAGAGCGAGGATTTCGTCCAGAGCTTCGAAGGTCAGATCAGGGGCGACCTTGACCAGGATGGGTTTGGGTTGAAGGGGCGGATTTTGATTTGCCGCATTTTTGAGAAGATCGCTCTGTGTTTCCGCGAGAGCAGACAGAATCTCCGCCAGGGCGGCTTTATCCTGCAACTGGCGCAAATTGGGGGTATTGGGGGAACTGACATTGACCACGAAAAAGTCGGCATGCGGCCAGAGAATGCGTAGGACGTTGGCATAGTCCTGCGGGGCTTTTTCGAGCGGCGTGACTTTGTTTTTACCGAGATTGATTCCCACAGGATGCTTGGGCCACAAACCAGCCGAGCGCCAATGGGCCAACCGCGCGGCCATGGCCTGCGCCCCTTCGTTGTTGAAGCCCATGCGGTTGATGATGGCTTCGTCAGGAATGATGCGAAAAATGCGCGGGGCAGGATTGCCGGGCTGGGGCTGAAACGTGATGGCGCCCAGTTCGCTATGGCCGAAGCCCATCGCGGGCCAGATGGGGACGGCTTCGCCGGTTTTATCCATTCCGGCGGCCAGGCCCACGGGATTGGGAAAGCGCAGACCAAAGACGGTGATGGGCAGTTCAGGGGCGCCAAAGAAGGATTCCGTGGCGTTGATGGTCAGGCTGTAGCGGCTGCCCAGACCAAGCATATGCATGGTGAACGCGTGAATATGCTCGGGATCCTGCGCAAAAAGGACCGGACGGATCAGGTGGCGATAAAACCAATTCATTGGGGCTGATGATTAACGAATTCAGGCCGGGTTCAACCCAAAATTCCGATTCAGCCGCCTTGCCTCATTACTTGATGCCGGCAAGTCGTTCCTTCCAAATGCGGTAGAGATGAACTGTGGCGTGCACGTCGCGCAGGCAATATTCCGCGATTTCGCGGTATTTCTTGGCAGCCACCAGGTCGTTGACGTCCATCCCGGTGACCCCATAGCTCTTGGGGGATTCAATGCCGAAGGCCTTGCAATAAAAGTCAAGATTGAAGCGCCGCGCCGCGCCGTCGCGTCCGCTCACGCCATAGAAAGTCAGTTGTTCGGCCAGGTCGCAGTGTGGATCGATTTGATAGCGATAGCCCAGCCAGTCCTTCCGCGAAATAGGCACGTTGAGCAGGGCCGAACGCAAATAAATAAAGGGAACATCGAATCCCCGGCCATTGAAGGTCGCAATCTGGTCGTAGTGTTTGGAGACATCCCAGAATGCCGTCAACAATTCGGTCTCGTCCGCAAAAGGGACAAACTCCACAGGGCCGACGTCATCCGCATCCGCTTCGTAGTCCTCCGAGACGAAGAGAACCTGTCCGCGGGCGGTTTCGACATTGAGCATGGCAATGCAAACGACCTGTGCAGTGAATGGCCAGAGGTTGCATTGCAGTCGCAGTTCGGTCCTGCGTTTTTCTTTTTCGGTGGGGTCTGCGAGTTTTTCGGCATCGCGCATCAGGTATTCCTGCTGTGCCTCGTCGAAGGTTTCCCACGGCATCGCCGTGGTTTCGATGTCAAAAACAAGTGTTGCCATTCAGTTCGTCCCACCGGTTGAGTTTTAGCCTCGCCCACCCGCGTCTGTCCATGAGTCATGCGATCCATGGCATGCAATGGTTGGCGTCAGGTTTATCGGGCTCGGATGCGGTAACGATATATGGAATGGCGAGGCCCGGGCAAGCGGGGATTTGCACTCTGCGTATTAACCTGACCATTTAGGCCGGTGACGAGACTAAAGGCGAATTTTAATCCACGCTCCACTGATATTCATATCCTGGCGGCGGATCCAGAAGTGATGCTTCAAACTGCACTCCCTTAAAAATGGAATTGGTCCAGAATATTTTGATATAACCAGCATGCCCATCCACAAATGTCACGGTGTTCATGGAGTCACAGTATTGAGAATGTTCAATGAGAGGCAATTTCGGCGCGTGCCACGAGAAAGGTTTGAATGCCGACATTTCAGCGGCCAATAATGTTCTCGATGGGTTCTTTATTGACGTTATTTTTCTGCCTGCCACACCGAACCGGCTGAAATCCAGGCCGAGCTTTTTCCAGGCCCGATTCACCAGATTGGTATCCAAATTGACTCCGTTGAACCCGTAACTTGCATAATCCATGGCCGATTGCTCATGCAATGGTTCCAATCGAACAACGGTGAAGCCGTTGCTTAAGCCAAAGAAAAATGAATCGGCTGGGCATGCAAATATCCTGGATTTTCCGCTGTTCCCGCCAACGTAGTCACGCACAAGGGCTTTATAGCCCACAAGGGTGAGCATTCTGTTGGCGGTAATGCCTTCGGGTGTCGGGGCGGTATCGTTTGCATCGTTGGAATAAAGCTGAATGGCAAAATTAATCTGTTTGAGGTTGCTTAGGCACACTGTGCGCTGCGCGCTCTTTCTCGCTTTGGAAAGTGCTGGAAATAGGAGACATGCCACCAATGCCAGGATGGAAATAACCGCAAGTAACTCTATAAGAGTCAAACCGCGCTGACTTTGCGCAAGCGGAGAGTCATGACAGGCCGTAATCACTGCGCACTGATCACCGCATAAACAAGGGCCAGGAAGACACCGACCAGCATGAAGAAACCCACGCGGGCACAAACCATGCCCCAGAATAAATAGCGCCTGGCGGGATTCCACTGGTCACGCCAACCTTTCATGACACGGTAATTCTCGATGGTTGCGAGGATCACCATCGGAATGCCAATCAAGGGCAGAAGCCCAAAGAGACCATAAACGAAACAGCGCTGTGAGCGCTGGATCATCTCGATTTTCCCCATCGGTGAAGCGTTTTTCATTTGGCGGTAGGGGTATTGGTGGTCGTGGCGGTGGAAGGATTGGCATGCGAGAATGTCAATCGCGTGGTCTGTCGTTTATCAACCAGACGCACTTCGGACTTTAACCAGTTCAGGGTGACGGTGTTGATCGCGGCCAGCATCATCATGATGACCAGCAGGGCAAAGACGACAACCACGGCCGAACCGCGTTGCGAAGGCCGGGACCGACGTTGGTGATGGAGTGAAGTTTTCATCGGCTTATGGTTGAACCTGGAACGCTTTCAAACGTGAACAAGGGAAGCACCTTTGGATTTTTTTGAACCGGCTGGAGCTCCAGTTCCCAACGCCACGCTGTAACGTGGCGTCGTGCATCGGATAGCATCCGCGAAGATTTGACATGAGCGAGCAAGACCTTTTCGGAGGCGTCACCGGCACCCTGGCGGTGAAGTTCGCCACTGGCGAATGTGTAAACGACCGGCCCATTCGTTGTGGGAATGCGGAGATTGGCGGCAGCCTCCGCCTCGGTGCTTTCCAGCGGACCGGTGGCGGAGCGAATATCCGAGCGCCAAAGTTCGCCGGCATGGAGCGCCTGAACAATATCGTCTGCATTACGGCGGAGATGTTTACTGTTGTCCCAGACCTTGTAAAACACAGAGAAAGCGACACCTGTAATGGCCAGGAACATGCCGATATACACCAGGCATTCCACCATCGAAATACCGCGCAGGCGCGCGACTTGGTTTGAGGCATGAATTTTCATTTTAACGTCACCTCCCGAATCACCGCGCTGATAGCGTGGTTCTTTGTGGGCGCCCATTCCAGGCGCAAATGGTTTGTCTGGCGGGTGAATTGAAACTGGCCCGGTGGGAGATTGACGGCCGCCGCCGCCTGAACCTTGTAATCCTGTGCGCCCTCGGGATAAGCCTGCCATTCACCGGCGGCCAGGATTTCCATTTCGCCATCCACAATCTCCATGGCAATGGCGCGCTGATAAGTCGCACGGAAAAGTCGGGTCTCGTTTACGACCGAGTCTCCCATGGGAAGCATGGCGACAAGGATAATGGCCATGGCGACCACAATTTCAGTCATCAAGGTCCCGCTTTCTTTGCTGCGATGCCGGATTTTTATCACCATAAAATTGCCCCATTGAGGATTGAGATCAGCGTCATAAAAACTGAGACGACAATCGTGCCCACGAAGAGCCCGTTCCAAAACACCATCGCAGTGGTAATGCCATGGGCGGCCGCTTGTTCCTGTTGAAAGGCCCTGGCGGCGAGCGATTCATGCCAGCCAGCCAGCGCCCGGCCAAATCCGCCGTGTCCGTGGGCGGCGTTACTCAGACGCCAACTGAATTCTCCCGAATCATCCATCTCGCGAATCGCCTCCGGGAGCGTCTTCCCCAAACCCAGGCCTTTCACGGCGTGAGCGGCGCGTTGGCGCATGATCCGGTTGCTAGTGCAATCCGCCGCCAGGGTGAGCGCCTCGGATTCATTGACTCCCGAGTCGAGCAGGATGGCGAGAATTGTGGAGAAATCCCGTTCCATCCGTTTACGCTTCCAGGGGATCCAGTAATCCACATTCTCGGTCATCGGAAACCAGGCGGCCATCCGCGGACCTCCAATGAATAGGAGCGTGCCCAGCCAGACTGCCAACAGCATCGTCACTTGCGCCATCATCAGAAGCACGTAGTGGTCTGAAAGAAAGACCAGCCCTGGAGAACGAGAGGCAACCATATCCATGGTGATTTCGTTGAGCTTCGGCAGAACGAAAACCGCGAGAACATTATAAATGAAGACTCCTGCCGGAGTAATGACCAGAGTGAGGATTACCAGATAATTCAGGGCGCTATGCGTCTTGGAGATGGCGTCTTTGAGCATCTGGCGGCAGGCGGGCAGCACTTTCAAAAGGCCAACCGTTTTCTGACCGGTGATCAACATGGCCATGATCTGCGATGGCAGGAACCCCGGTACTTTGGCCAGGGCGTCGGATAGGCTCAGTCCTTGTTCAATCCATGCGGCCAGCAGATGAAAACGCACGCCCATGGATAGGTCGTGGTTATTCGATAATGAGACGATGGTTTCCTCGATTGACTGGCCCTTTTTGACGGCGGTTTCCACCAGATCGAGAAAAAACCGCGCCCGTTCGGCCCGTCGTAATGGCAATGACAGCACGATATGCATGAGATACAGACCGGCGATCGTGCCGAAAATGACAAGCCCGATTATGGAGACCACCGCCACGACTCTGAGGAACTCGATCGAATCCGGCATTCCCTGTAATAGTGTATCCATAATCGCTCCTAATTCCCCACGCTGCCAAGGGCGTTCATGAAGGAGGCCAGCGCGGAAATGGTGGGCTGCATCTGAACAATGATGATCATGCCCAGCGCCAGGATGGAACAGGGCAGGGCCGAGTAGAGCAGCACATCCCCGTGATAATTGGCGCGGGCGTTAAACACGTCCGCCGCCCTCTCGAAACCGGCGCCCAGATTCTCGCCCGACTGGGACACCAGCCAGACAAAGAGCGGTGGAAAACATCTGCCGCCCGTGGCCATTTCCGCAAACTTGCCTCTACCATCCGCCAGTTTATTGCGCCAACCCTCCAATTCTGGCGCGGCAGGAGTCCCTTTTTCCATGGTCACCATCAAGGCCAGCGCCTTGTCCAGCGAGACACCGCTTCTGAGCATCAGTGCCATGGCGGAGGCCACCTGCCCCAGGCTGGCTTCCTTGAACGCGGGCACGCGCCAGCGCAATGCTCTGCGCGCCTCCTTGGTTGTCACCGCCAGAAAGGCGATCACCACGACGAGACCCAGGAACACCGGCGGAGCCCACACGCCAATCCGGACACTCGTGGGCAACATGACCCAACCATCTCCATTGGTGCCGATCATGCCACGAATCAGGCCGTTAAATGTAAAACACAAAAAGCACGAGAGCAGAAACGCACATGTGAGCACGATGAGCGGATAAACCATCAACCCCTTGAGCCGCGTCCACACGACATAACGGCGCTGATAGTGGTCGGCCAGCAGTGTCAGCACTCCGGGCAGATCGTTGCTTTGCGCGCCAATTTCGAGCATCTGCTGATACAACTCAGGCAATTGCCGCGCGCGAACCGCCTCCCGCAGAGGGGTGCCTTTGGCGAGGTCCGCCTGCAAAAGTTCCAGTTCGGTTCGCAGTGCGCCATGCGCCATCTGGCCGGATAATCGTTGCAACGCCCCTTCGAGCGGAATGCCGTCCCGAAGCATCGAGGCCAGTTGCTGGTTCAGAAATGCAAATTCATCGTTTTTCATAAGCCAAAGACCCGCTTGTATTCTGATTCGTTGGTGACACCCTGTTTCAAAAGCATTTGCGCCGAATCCTCCAAGGCGCGCTGCGGTATTACATTCTGGAGTTCGTGGGCGCGGATTCTGCCGCGCAATCCGTCGTCCGTCCGGAGCCATTCCACCAGAGGGACCCGGCCCTGATAACCGGTGCGCATGCAGGCGACGCAGCCTGCTCCATCGCAATGACGACAAACTTTGCGCATGAGGCGCTGGTTCAAAATCAACTCCACTGCGGAGGCGATGGCGGAACGGTCGGGGCACATGACCAAAAGCCGTTCCAATACCCCGCGACAGGAACCCGCATGCAGGGTGGTGATGACCAGATGGCCGGTGAGCGCCGCACGTACGGCAATTCCGGCGGTTTCTTCATCCCGGATTTCGCCGATGACCAGCGCCTGGGGATCCTGGCGCAGCAAATGCCGGGCGGCCTTGGCAAAGTCCAAGCCCCGTTCCTCGTTCACCTCCGTCTGCATTACACCGGGCACGATTTGCTCGACGGGATCCTCGACGGTGATGATGTGCCGTCCGCCCAAATCCGCCAGGCCGCGCAGACAGGCGTAAATCGTGGTTGTCTTGCCACTGCCCGCCGGACCGGTAAGAAGAAGCATGCCCGCCGTTTGCCGCAGAAATCGGTTTAATTCGGCTGCAGCCTCGTCCGGCATTCCCAATTCAGGAATTCCCTTGGCCGCTCCCGGGTTGAAAAGGCGCAAAACGATTTTTTCGCCGGTCACCGTAGGATATGTCGCCACGCGGATGTCGCTGCTGGCATTGACGGTCTGTTTATCGATGCGCCCATCCTGCGGCATCGTTTCCTGGTAGGTTTTTAAATGCGCCAGGAATTTGATCCGCCCAAATACACGTTCGGCCACGTCAGGCGCATAGGTGGTGGCGGGCGTCATCAGGCCGTCCAACCGGAAAGAAACGCGGGCGCCGTCAGATTCCATCTGCAGGTGGATATCACTGGCGGCGGCGAGTTCGGCCTGGTGAATAAGCTGCTCCAGGATCTGTGGCGCGGAAGATTCCTCAGGCGCCTTCCCGGTAGGCGAAACTTTATCGGCGTTGATGGAGTGTGGATTCATTATTGTTGATCGGCCAGAAGCCATTCCATGCCGTGCTCGTTTTGCATGAGATTTTCCACGTGTTCTGAAAATTGATTCAATGTTGTACTAATCTCTTGCTTATTATGATTAACAGCATAAGCAAGCAACTTCGGAGCGGAACTGAATCCAAGGGTCAGAATCAGGGCCAGACAGGCAACGGAAGTGCCTACGCCCCAAGCTAATACCTGCAGCCTAAGTTTGCGTTCAACCGGTTGACTTTCGGTTGACCGCAGTTGAGAGGCGACCCGACGTGGAAAATACTCCCAGTAATCCTCCCCGCGCTCCGGTATTTGTGCGGATTTCAGTTCCTTATCCAGGTCAAAGCGTTTCATTTGCATCCTCCCGCGGCTCGAGCCAGCGTTTGAGTTTTCTGCGCGCTGAGAACACGCGCCATGAGACTGTGGTTTCCGAGCAACCCAGGGCCTTTGCCGCCTCGGAGTGATTGAGACCGTCGTAGGTTGTCAGCACAATGGCCGCGCGTTGTTTGGCCGGCAGCTTCATCAGGGCCTCTTGAATGCGCGCGCTGGAGGCCTGACCGTTTCCGCTGATTTGCGAGGTTTGCGGTTCGTTGGTCCTGGCCCAATCCGTGTTCAGCTCCGACCGTCTGGCCTCCCGTTGACGCCAGTTCAGGCAAACATTGACCGCGATGCGATACAACCATGTGGAAAATTTCGCGGCGCCCCGGTAGGAGCCGATTTGGGCGTAAGCGCGAATAAAGGTCTCCTGGGCCAGGTCTTCGGCGTCGTCCAGAGAGCCTGTCATCCGATATGTCAGCGAATGAACCATGCGTTGATGTTTGCGTATCAGCGATTCAAAGGCCGCGGGATCACCCTTCTGGCTTTGCAACACCCATTGTAATTCCTCATCAGTGTCGCCCATGCGGCTTTCTTTTAACCTATCTGACCAGCCTGACGGGGAAATCCTTTGAATTATTTTTGAAAATGGCGCGTGGCCTCCCATGCCGATGCCGCCATCAGCGCAACCTGTTGATGCCGTGGATTTCATAGCGCAGCCAAGTTTATTAAGGAATGCGGGCGGTCGTTAGCCAAAGTGATCTGATATCATCATGCGCCTAAATTTGGTGATCTCAATATAAAATGATCCAGTTTGCATTCGTCCTCTCTGGATCGTGATCAGTACCTGCATGAGGGTCGTTGCATTTCTGCTCCAGCGATGGGGTGAATCACGTCATCCCGATAAGACTGTGGAAGCCTTTGACAATTATCAGGATGAACGATAATTAATGGACTTATGAACACAAAAGAACTCGAATCAACAGGCAAGTCGTATCGATATGGCTTTGGCCTTCCGTTTCTTACGCAGGCATTCGTTTCCCTTTTGGTGAGCCTGGTCCTGTGCCAGGCCGACCCTGCGCCGGGAACGCTCGATGTGAGTTTCGACCCGGTTCTGACGGGTTTTGTGACGGGAGCGCCGGCGGTTGCGATACAGGCGGATGGGAAGATTCTACTCGGGGGCGATTTCACAAAGGTCAATGGGACCGTTCAAAACAACATGACGCGGCTCAACCCCGACGGAACTGTGGATCCTGCTTTTGCGGTGCTCACGGGGCCGGATGACCTGGTGCGGGCGTTCGTTGTCCAGAAAGACGGGCGGATTGTCGTGGTGGGAGATTTTTGGAACATCAACGGGGCGGCCTGGCGCGGGGTTGCCCGGCTGAATGCGGATGGAAGCATCGATCCAACCTTCGGTCAGTTTTCGGGCGCCAATGGGGATGTTTACGCGGCTTGCGTTCAACCTGATGGCAAGATCGTCATCGGCGGCGCCTTTACGACTGTGAACGGCGTTTCCCGGAACTATCTGGCGCGGCTCAATGCGGACGGCTCCCTGGATACGAATTTCAGCGCGCCCGCTGATTACTACGTCAACGCGCTGGCGATTCGATCCGATGGGAAGATACTCGTGGGCGGCCAGTTCAAGAATGTGTCCAACGCGAGCCATCCATACATGGTCCAGCTTAACAACGACGGATCAGTGGATTCGGGATTCACGATCGGCCTCGATTATGATGTGTATGCGATTGTCCTGCAAAGCAATGGCCAGGCGGTGATTGGTGGGGCGTTCTCCAAGGTAAATGGAGCCACGCAAAACTACATTGCGCGTCTGAACGCCGATGGCTCACGGGATGCGACATTCACAGCCAACAGCTCCGGATCCATCTATTGCATCGCCATTCAATCCGATAATCGGATTCTGATTGGCGGGCGCTTTGGCACTGTCAATGGTTCCAAGCGCAATAACATCGCCCGACTCAACGGCAACGGCCTCCTGGATGCGACCTTCGACGCTGGTGTGGGACCGGATTCCAAGGTGCGCGGTGTCGCCTTGCAGGCCGACGGAAAGATCGTGATCTGCGGCGATTTCTTCAATGTTGCGTCGGTGGGCCGCACCTACAGCGCACGGCTTTGGGGCGATCCTCCGGCTCCGGTGGCCACAGCGACGGTTCAGATTTGGACCGCAGTGGAAGTTGGCTGGCTGTCCGAGACCAACACGCAATACCAGGTGCAATGGTCCTCCGAGGCCGCACCCGCTGTCTGGCAAAACCTTGGCGCCATAATTCCCGGCACCGGAACAAATATGTCGGTCTTCGATTCCACCCGGAATCAACCCAGGAAATTTTACAGGGTGGTCAAGCTGTGAGCGGCTGGCAGCGGGTGGTTTGGATGGTGGATAAAATGCCGCCCCGCCGGGGATGGGAGGGAATGAGAATGGAAATGGATAATTGACAATGGAAAATGCTAGGAGCGAAATGATGTTGCGATTGAGACTCATGGCCGCCAGGGCAGGGTGGGGGCGGGCCGTTCCGTGAGTGCCGGTGACGGGGATTGAGATTGCGATTGCGATTATTCATTTTCAAGCCTGCCGGTTGGCAACCGGCGATACAGCAGCTTAGGCAAGCTGCGCTACGCTGAGGCTGCGCCACCGCCGATTCGGTGACTTGTCAGGTCACAACTTCATGGTTTGGAATTCACTCGTGGCCACAATGCAGCGATAATCGGTGCTACGACAAGCAGGAGTGTCACAGGGAAAACTCCTGCTCCAAAGGATATGAACTGCGGAAGCTCAAACTCTGGGCCGTGGTGCAGGCTCATCGGGCCAGTGAAACCGTCGAAGCAGAAACAGAACATGGCCAACCAAGTCACAAAACCCTCCGCACACAAACCAACTGTCATGCAATGAATCGTGCGTTCTGGAAAGCGCCGCAGAGCCAGAAGCGAGCCGAGGCACACTGCTCCAAGTGCAATGACGATGAGCCACGAATTCTCCGAGGCGAATCGGGTGATGGGCGGCATGAGGTCCCATGCCTCATGCAAGGACTTCAAGCGGTAGATGGAGTGAAACGCTGGAGGAACGATCCAAGCAATCAAGACGCATACGAACGACTGAGCCGCCGCTGATGCCAGGAGCAAAATGCTGGCGACCTGGGTTGGCAAAAATTTAGGCGGTGTGGTCATGCCTATCCATCTTGATCTGGCGATAAAACACAACTAATCCTTGAAGCACCCAACCAATCACCAATGATGGGATGCTTAAAATCAGGGACATCACTAAAATGAACAACATAATACCAGGCAATTCTTTCAAGATATGAACTCCATCTTTCCAAGCCCAACCGTAAGCTGTCGGCGTCTTAAAAATGGCAATCCAACACACATAAGGGCGAACTGTCTCGTCTGGAAACGGAATCATGCGAACAAACCAAAGCGCTGCGAAAGCAACCAAAGCAAAACAAACCCACAACCGTCTATCGGTCTTGAAATGCTGGGCTTGCATATATCATGTGGCGAACGCCGCGCAACGCCAGAACTCACACACGCCAGGCCTGTGATTTAAACCGAGAAAGCGGAACTGAAGCGGCCGTCCGGCGTTGCCTTCAACCAGGGGTTCGGCGCTCACTCGCTCAACCCTCCTACGACCCTCCCGTCCTCGTCTACGACCTTGTTATCAACAATAAACCGCCAGGGCTCGGACACCTCCCGGCGGGTGATCTCCGTTCCCACGGGTAAGTCCTTGAGGAGCGCCAGCGTCGAATCCGTGTCAATCATGCGCTCAAGCGGAACGAGCTTGAAATTGTTCGAATCTGCCGCGAAGTCTTTCGACTCCTGGCAGCTGGAAAGTGTCCACCCACTGTCCGAGATGTTATTGGGTGCTTCCCTGATGCCGTGCATGACGGGGAACCGCTGGGGGCCGATGCACATGGATGACACTACCGCGAGCGGGCCGAAGGCATTCAATCGCTTTTGGTCAATGTCCTCCTCCCGATGGTTCTTACGAAATGGCCACATAAGGTTATGTCGAAAATTCCACATCAGTTACAGCCGTCCTCCCAATACTCTCAAATTGCGGACAACTGTGGAGGCGGCTGTTAGCTGCATGCGGATGGTTCGCCTTTGGCTTATCTGTGGCTTTCATGGACAAACAAGCGATTGCCGTCGAGATCGTAAATGACCGTGATGCCGCCGCCATTCGGTTGGCGATTCTCGTAGAACAGGGCGTTTGCGACTGAATCGGTGTCTCCGTATTCTGTCTTTTTCAGCGCCGGAAGACCAAGGACGTGCCGTAAACCCGTGGAAACGTCGGTCTTCGGCTCCGGCCTCCACTTTTTTTTCTGGGCCAAACGTTCAAACGCCTCTTTAGGCAGGCCGCACTCATAACAAGTGAACCATCCGAAGCCTTCACTTTTAACGAAGGTTACATCGCTGGCTTCCGCCGGCAACCAATCAACACGAGTCAAATGTTTCCCTTTGTCTTCACGACCAGAGCTAAACGCGAAAAGCACGAGTGCAGCGACCGCTACCGCTACCGCAATGCCGAGTGTGAGAATAATTTTTGTAACGCGTCTCATCTTAAGGCGAACGAAAAAAGCTGAGCGACCGCCGACTCGCGACGCGAACCGCGATAGCGGGAAGCGGGACGGCAAGCGCCAACGGTGACTGGCTCCGGCGACTGGTTAAGCTGAATCATTTTCTAACGCTAGTTGTATATGGTTTGATTGCCATAATAGTAAAACCAATAATATTAAACATCGTCAATACAAGCAAAGGTATTTCTCCCCTGCGATACTCATTAATTACAATCCTAGACCAACCTTCCGCCGTTCCCACATTTGACTTCAAAAGCATAATCCAAAGTTCCTGCTCTGAAGTTGCCGGCTTAAATTCGGCAATCCTCTCCCTAATTTTCTCAAATGGCTCTTGCCAATGGGGAAGCTCTATTCTAGCCGTGAAAATGAGATAGAAAAGCGTGAGCGCGTTTATAACGGATAGAATTATTGCAAACTTTTTCATGCTTCAGCCTAACGGTGATTAAGCGACGAGCGGTCGGGATATTGAACCGGAGATGAAGACATATGAATGCACCTACCGGCTGGCGACGGTTGCGAGAGGTTATCCATGGCAAGAAAACCGGTAAGTTTGATCATGTTTGTGCTCATTTCTCCGTGTTGAATCGCAGAGTGTGCCTCCATGAAAATAGCGTCAAGTGGTTTGTGAGGCAATAATGGTCGGCGGGAGGCAGCGGGAAGCAGCGGGAAGCAGCGGGGAGCGGAAGGCTATGGGCGGGGAAAAGGGGCGCGGAGGTTTCAGGGAAAACAGGGGGTGGAGTATCCAACAGCTTCGGTTTTGGGTGCACGACAAGGTTCTTCGGCAGGCGAAAAACGTTCAGAACAGACATGGATGATCAGGATGGACAGGATTCGGAGGAATTAATCAACCGCAGAGAGCTCAAAGACCACAAAGAAAAAGAACGCATAATGGCAGAAAAGACATTTATGCATGGGTGGACAGGGTGGGATATGATTCAACGCCTACAGCGTTGGGGATTCTGAGGGACGAGGACCTCGGGTAGCCCCCGGCGGGCAACCCGGGGCTGAGTGATGCAACCCGTTCCGGGTTGCCTGGGGGCCAGTAACCGGACGAGCTGCGGTGGAATTGGGGAATCCGTTTGGATGGCGGATAAACATGTCGCCCCGCTGGGGCTTGGAATTGGTCGCGAGAGGTGGCTTTTGCTATAAACATGTCGCCCCGCCGGGGCTGGGAGGGATGCGATAATGCAGGGAATGGAGAATTGGGTGCACGACAAGGTTCTTCGGCAGGCGAAAAACGTTCGGAACAGACATGGATGATCAGGATGGACAGGATTCGGAGGAATTAATCAACCGCAGAGAGCTCAAAGACCACAAAGAAAAAGAACGCATAATGGCAGAAAAGACATTTATGCATGGGTGGACAGGATGGGATATGATTCAACGCCTACAGCGTTGGGGATTCTGAAGGACGAGGACCCCGGGTAGCCCTCGGCGGGCAACCCGGGGCTGAGTGATGCAACCCGTTCCGGGTTGCCCTGGGGGCCAGTAACCGGACGACCTGCGGTGGAATTAGGGGATCGGTTTGGATGGCCGATAAAGATTTCGCCCCGCTGGGGCTTGGAGGGATGCGATAATGCAGGGAATGGAGAATTGGGTGCACGACAAGGTTCTTCGGCAGACGAAAAATGTTCAGAACAGACATGGATGATCAGGATGGACAGGATTCGGAGGAATTAATCAACCGGTAGAGTAGAGAGGAGAGCACGGGATGAAAGGCGCAAAGGCCAATGACCGCCGCTCACCTCTCCCTCGTCAAACCGGACATGCAGATTTCCCACATCCGGCTTTCGCCAGAGTCGTCTTTTCCAGATTGCATTCACAATGCCTTCAGACCCAGTGTTTCGAGATGGGCATAGAGCGTGACTCCCTGACGGACGCGCCAGCCCCGCTGGCTTCGTCGTCGCAGGTGTTTGCCCAGCCGCACTCTCACGAAGTGGTTGATCTGGCGAAAGGCCCGTCGGGGTTGTCCGAGGTTGAAGTAGTTGCTCCAACCCCGCAAATGACGGTTGATCCGCCCGATCAACTCCGGCAGCGGCGTATGACTTTGCCCGGCATTGATCAGCAGTCGCAACGCCTGCCTCTCCCGTTCCATCGCCTTGCCCGAAGGACACAGGTTGAGGTAGTGAAACGCCCTGCCGAATTGATCCCGGTCATACCGGAAGGTGTAGCCCAGAAAGTCCAGGCTTTGCTCGTTGACGTTGACCACCCGGGTTTTGTCCCGGTTGATTTCCAGTGTGAGCCAGCCCTCCAGCTTTTCCTCAATCCATGCTCGCAGCTTGGGACCCATATACCGGGCCATGACCACAAAGTCGTCCGCATAGCGAACGAGCCGGGCATCCGCCCAGTGCGCCGGTCCATCCGCCCTTTGGAACAGGTGGTCGAACCAGTGCAGGTATATGTTGGCCAGTAACGGAGAGAGGACTCCGCCTTGCGGCGTGCCCCGATCCCGGCGGTTGACCCGAGGCGGTTCCTCTCCTTGGGGAGGTTCCACCACGGGGGCCGCCAGCCATTGCCGGATGAGTCCCAAAACCGCGCCGTCCACCACGCGCATCCGCACGCAAGCCAGAAGCTTGTCGTGAGGGATGCTGTCGAAGTATCCGGACAGGTCCGCGTCATACACTGCGTTCTTCCCCTCCTTCAGGTGTTTTTGGAGGGTTTGCAATGCGTCGTGCGCCGACCGTCCGGGCCGAAACCCGTAGGAACAATCCTCAAAGTCCGCTTCGAAGATGGGCTCCAGAATCAGCAATACCGCCGCTTGCACCACCCGGTCCTTCACCGTCGGGATTCCCAGTGGCCGCAGTTTTCCGTTTGCCTTCGGTATATAGACCCGCCGCACCGGTTGGGCGCGGTAGGTCTTGTCCCGCAGGCTCTGCCTGATCGTTCCCAGAAACGCCGCTTCACTTTCAGGTGTCGCGGTGATCTGGTCGATGCTCACTCCGTCCACGCCCGGTGCCCCGCCATTGCGCCGCACCGCAGCCCATGCCGCTTGCAGCACCTCCGGCAGGAACACCAGTCCGTAGAGGCTGTAGAAGCGGAATCGCTTCTCTTGTTTGGCTTTCCGGCCCAGCTTCTGTCTCAGTTCCTGAAGTTTGGGCGGCAGGATCGCTTCCCGAAAGGAAAGTTCCTCCACCGCTTGTTCTGTCGTGGAAGTTTTCACTTCAATCAGCTCCAGTTCCCTCTGACTCGGCTTGACTCTGGCCAGGGCTCCTTGGCTCCATCCCGGCTTGACCGGGATTTCGCAGCTACTATGAGCCCGTCCGACTCCCTGATCCTGAGCGCCCGCCGGTTATGGCTTCCCGACGTGCGTTCCCCGGTCTCGGGACCGAGGTTCAGGCAGGGTCTCCCAAGTTCCTGATGGTTGTTTGGGTACGCGCTGTCTCCTCTGACCCCGGGGAGCTTGAAGGGTGCTTCTGGTCGAATCTTCCCCTCCAATGCTGGCTTCACCTTCTCTGACAGGCTGGCCACTCCCGCTTTAGAGTAACGAGGCTGAATCGAGTTCGCAGACGCTACGGCTCGCACCTTTGCCTTGCCCAGCTTGAACGCGGCGGGTCGCCCCACCACGCTTTGGACGCGGCTACATGACTCTCGACCTGTTATCATGATCAACTCGTTGCATTTGACTACAGCCACCAAACTTTGCTTGGCGCTTTCCAGAGAGCTCAAAGACCACAAAGGAAAAGAACGCATAATGGCAGAAAAGACATTTATGCATGGGTGGACAGGATGGGATATGATTCAACGCCTACAGCGTTGGGGATTCTGAGGGACGAGGACCCCGGGTAGCCCCCGGCGGGCAACCCGGGGCTGAGTGATGCAACCCGTTCCGGGTTGCCCGGGGGCCAGTAACCGGACGAGCTGCGGTGGAATTGGGGAATCCGTTTGGATGGCCGATAAACATGTCGCCCCGCTGGGGCTGGGAGGGATGAGGTTGCCCCGATTTGACGGACACAGGAGCGGAGCGAAACTTAATGAAAAACCGTATGAAGCAATCTGTGATTCCCGATTCCAAGACTCATCCGAAGTATGATTCTGCATTTAAGCAGGAAGCCGTGAACCTCTGGAAATCCAGCGGGAAATCGGCAGCCACGGTGGCGGCTGAGTTGGGGATAAAAATGGAGCGGCTCTATGCCTGGCGCGCAAAATATGTGCCGCTGCCAACAGGGGAAGGAGCCGAAACAAAGACCCGTGAGCAGTTGCTGGCCGACAATGCCGCTTTGTTGCGCGAACTGGACTATGTGCGCCAGCAGCGGGAGATTCTAAAAAAAACGTTGGGAATTCTTTCGGACCCCCAGAGCAACGCTATCAACGGGTTGAAGCGATGAAAGTCGATCATCCCATCCGCCTGCTCTGTGAGGCCTTTGATGTGTCTTTTAGCGGCTACTATGATTGGTGCCGACGGCAAATCCAGCCTTCGTTGCGTGCCCGTCAGGACGCCGTATTGAAAGGGACCATCACAACGATTTTCAATGGCAGCCGCAAAACCTATGGCAGCCCGCGCATCCAGATCGCCTTGAAGCACCAGGGGCACTGCCATGGTCGCAACCACATCGCCCGTTTAATGCGCCAGGAAGGCCTGCAGGCGCGTTCTAAAAAGCGTTTCAAGGTCCGAACCACCGACAGCAATCATGATCAGCCCATTGCCCCCAACCGGCTGGCTCAAGCCGCGCCACCGGACCAACGCAATCAGACTTGGGTCGGGGACATCACCTACATTGCCACCGATGAAGGCTGGCTCTATCTCGCTGGCATTGAAGACCTTTACAGCCGCCGCATCGTGGGTTGGGGCATGAGCGAGCACATTGACACCGAACTGGTCCTGTCGGCCTGGAACATGGCCTGCATTCAGCGGCAACCCGAACCCGGATTGCTCTTTCATTCAGACCGGGGAGTCCAGTATGCCAGTCAGGATTATCGCCGGGCGATGGAAACCTCCGGTGCCCTGGCGAGCATGAGCCGCAGTGGCAACTGCTATGACAACGCGGCCATGGAATCCTTTTGGAGCACCCTTAAACAAGAACTGGTTTATCGCCGGGTCTTTGCGACCCGAGCCCAGGCCCGACAGGCCATCTTTGATTACATCGAGACCTTCTATAATCGACAGCGTTTACACAGCACACTCAATTACATGTCTCCTGTTGACTTTGAAAATATATCCAAATAACCTATATGTGTCTTCTGTGTCCGATTTATCGAAGCAAGCCCACATTGCAAGTTACATGGAAAGAAGTGGGTGAAGATATATCAACATGGATAAGCAGGATGTGCAGGATTTTTAACCACTGATATCACGGATGGCACGGATTGGGATAAGCAGGGGAAATCCGCAGATGGCTCAGAGAAACACAGATTAGGACCAGGAGGAAAAGATTTAACCATGGAGAACTAATAACCGCGAATGAACGCCGATAATTGGGAATTCAGAGAGGGAATTTAACCACGAAATATGCGAACCATGCGAAAGGGAAAATGGCATTGACGCACGCCCTCCCCAAGAACCCAAAGGGGATGTCACTCGTTACAAGCAACATGCATAAATATTTGGTTCAGGGGTTCAATGCGCGAAATTTCGGGTTAGGGGAATTCTCATCCTGCCTTCCCGGGGAGAAGGCGTATTGAGAGATGCCGGGTTGTTTGGATGCTTTGGGAACTGCCGCCGCGTGGGGTTGGCAGGGGCAGATTTTTAACCACGGATATGACGGATGCCACGGATAGAGAAATTAATTTCAAGATCGTAAGGAGGACGGCGGAGGGCAGGGTGAAAGCGAACATCCAACAGCGATTTATTCAAGCGCTCAAACCGAACGAAATCATGGTTTGATACCTTTACCTTTATTTGCGAGCGATGCGGATTGCGGGATAAACATTCCTGGGGCAGGGTGACTAGCCGCTTGAGTTTCAACATTCAGCTCGGTTTGGGGCGCGGCTGAGCGTGAGATTGCTCGGAATGTCGGTCGTATGCATGGCAATATGCCGGGGAGTATTAAAATCGTTGAGTAGGAATCGAAATGAATGAGATTGATGTAATTCGGGATGTTTCTCGCAAGCTTGAGGAGGCGGGGATCCCGTATATGTTGACAGGTTCGATGGCGATGAATTATTTCGCGCAGCCTCGAATGACCCGCGATATTGATCTTGTCGTCGCCCTTGTGGCGCGGGATGTCGAGACGATCATTCGCCTGTTTGGAACTGCCTATTATGTGAGCGAAGAAAGCGTGCGCGAGTCTGTGGCCTGCGAATCGATTTTCAATCTGGTTCATTTGGAGAGTTTGATCAAGGTGGACTGCATCGTGCGAAAGAGTAGCGAATACCGCCGGACGGAATTTGAGCGACGCCAGAAAATCACACTTTTGGATTTTACCACATGGATTGTCAGCAAGGAGGATTTGATTATTTCCAAGTTGTTCTGGGCCAAGGATTCACATTCGGAAGTTCAGCTTCGCGACGTGAAGAACCTGCTTGCAACCGGTTTTGATGAGTTTTATTTGAAACGATGGACTGTTGATCTGGGATTGGATAGGTTGCTGGAAGAATGTTTGCATGACTGACACCCGTCCAGAGATTGAACGGATGGTGCGCGAAAAGATCATGGCGCGCTCGGGGGAGGAGCGTTTCATCATGGGGGCGCAGATGTTTGATGCGGCGCTGGTGATGATCCACGCCTCCTTTCCTCCAGGGTTATCGGAGACTGAACGAAGACGCAGATTGTTTGAGCGCCTCTATGGCTGCATCCCCGGGCCTTGGAGTGACAGCCCGGTAATGAGGTAGGTTTGTGTCTTCCGAAGACCGGCTTCAGTCACCCAAATTGGGTTTTGCCTTCTCCATCAATTCATCGCCAGGATGGCGGATTTTGTGTAACGTCGGGTCATGGTTTCCTCAGGAATGTGGCAGGATGCAAACTGAAATGAATCGTTGTCCGAAGTGCCAGGCCCCGCTGCCCGCGGATGCGCCGCAGGGACTTTGCCCAAAATGCCTGCTGGCGGCTGTGGCCAATCCCACGGAAACCGGTGGCCTGCCGCGCGGAGGTTCGCCTGCGCCATCGCTGGAGGCGATTGCCGCCGCCTTTCCACAGCTCGAAATACTCGAGTTGTTCGGTCAGGGAGGGATGGGTTTCATTTTCAAGGCGCGCCAGCCCAAGCTGGATCGATTCGTCGCGCTGAAGATTCTGCCGCAAGCGCTGGCGGCCGATCCCACATTTGCGGAGCGTTTCAACCGCGAGGCGCGTCTGCTGGCCCGGCTCAATCATCCAAATATCGTTACCGTTTACGACTTTGGCCAGGCCGGGGAGTTTTTTTACCTGCTGATGGAGTTTGTGGATGGCGTGAATTTGCGTCAGGCGATGCAGGCGGGGCGGTTCACACCGGCGCAGGCGCTGGCGATTGTTCCGAAAATTTGCGAGGCGCTGCAATTCGCGCACAATGAAGGCATTCTCCACCGGGACATCAAGCCCGAGAACATCCTGCTGGATGCGAAGGGCCGGGTGAAGATCGCGGATTTTGGCATCGCAAAATTGATCGGGGACGCGGGGCAGGATGTGCCCGTGAATCCGCAGGCCGCAAAGACACTGCCGGAGGGCGACTCGCTGACCGAGGCAGGCAAGGCCCTTGGCACGCCGAATTACATGGCGCCGGAGCAGCGCGATCATCCGCAGAGCGTGGATAATCGGGCTGACATTTACTCGCTGGGCGTGGTCTTTTACGAAATGCTCACGGGCGAGCTGCCGGTCGGGCGGTTCGCGCCGCCCTCGCAGAAATCCGCCGCCGATCCGCGTGTGGACGCCGTTGTGGCGCGTGCGCTGGAGAGGGAAAAGGAGAAACGTTTCGCGAGCGCGGACGAGGTGAAGACGCGGGTGGAAACGATTTCAGCCAGCGCCGGCATTCCGCCAATCGGGAAAACCGGAGAGGCCAAATCCGACGCACCGCCGGTGGTGTATGCAACAAAGAAAAAGAAGGGGGAATTTCTTGGTGTCGGATGCGCCGTGCAGGCCATTGGATTCGCATGTTTGTTTGTCCCTTACATCGGAATTCCACTGGGGCTGGTCCTGCTCATGATCGGCGGGCGGATGGCCTTAAAACTGATTTGCTCGAATTGCGGTAATAACACCAACGGGACGGCAAAGATCTGCGCGGATTGCGGCGCGCGTTTTGAGAAGCCAAATTCAACGACGCCGAGATCAGGCGGTGAACCGGAAGGATCATCACCGCGAAGCGGGTCGATCTGGTCGGCCTTGAGTTCGTCGAAGGTTCAGAAAGCCGTCACTGGCTTAGCCGGACTGATGCTGCTCTTGTACGCCTTTGACAGGCTGGTACTCCGGCATCATTTCGCGATTGGAGTGGCCCGGCAGCCCGCTGCTTACGCGCCGCTGTTGCGTGTGACGCTACGAATTCTCGACATGCCGGCGGACTACGATACCCGTCTCATCAGCCGTCCGGCGGCGTTGTTTGATCATGGCGATGTGCGGGTGGTGGCCGCGCCTTATGTTCTGGTGACCAATGGAGTTGAAGGCGAAATCGATATTCCTGATACGGCGAACCTTTCCACAGTGCGAGCGGGAACGATGGCCATTACGGGTGGCATCGTAAAGACGCTCTTCGTGAAGCCGACGTTAAAGATGGGTTCCTACTGGGTCGATTATTCACTGAGCGGATTGGTTCCAGCCCCCGGCACGAACAGCGGCTCCGCTTCCAAACAAATGCTGCGCAGTAATAGCGTGCGACTCGGCGAGTTCGATCTGATGGAAGATAATGGGATTGGGAATGGCCGCAAGCATCTGGCGGTATTATCGGTTGAATTGGAACCCACGCTTGCGGAAAACACCCTTGCCAGCGCGGATGCCAAGCCTGTCAAACCCTCCGCTTCGGCTGAAACGTGGGCCCCAACGCTGTCGCCGGACACGAAGCCGGATTTTGAAAAGATCCGGCAGGAAGCCAATGATGCGATGAGCCAGGGCCGATACGAAGAGGCGCTTCAACGGCACATCTGGTATCACAACCACGCCTTGGAATACGACCAGGGCCAGGGTGGTGTGCGTCTTTCCTTCTGGCTGGCCGATTGGATGGAACTGGGACGGCGATATCCCAAGGCCTGGCAGGCGTTGATCGAAGTGCGTGACGAAAAGACCCGAAAGCTTGCGGAGGGAGGCGGTTATTCCCAGTTGTTTTCGGACGTTGTGAGCATTAATGGTTACCTTCAGGACGATGATGGGAGCTATGTGCTGTTCAAGATCCTCCAGAAACGCGATCCCGCGCTGGCCAAACAATGCTATTTTTATGTGGAGAGCCTGTTAGTGAAGAAAGGCGAGTATGAACTGTGTTTTAATTACATGGGCGATCCGCAAAGGCGGTTTGAATCCAATCGCAGCGCGTGGGAGATGGAGAAGAAAATGTATCAGCGACGGGCCAGTTTGCCGGTCCCGACGAATATGCCGGCCGGGATTGCGCCCCGGATGGATATGATGCGCGAGGCGGATAAACGGTTCGTTCGCAATCTGAATCAATTGATTGAGATACTGGTTGGCGCGGGACATAAGGCGGAGGCTGAAAAAATCCGGGATCAAGCGGTGGCACTGGTCGATGACCCGGCGCTGAAATCCGCAGTGGAGGATGCGGAAAAGAAGATCAAGAAATAATGTGACCTCCGCGCAATCCACTCCGCCGGATGCCAACCCGGCCGCGTTTGTCACCACGCAATGGACGCGTGTGATGGCCTCGCGTGGGAACTCGCCGGAAGCAGCGGCGGCCTTGGGCGATTTGTGCGGTGCGTATTATGCGCCGGTGCTGGCCTTCATTTGTCGCAGCGGTCGCAGCGAGGACGCGGCCCGCGATCTGACACAGGAATTTTTCGCGCGGCTGCTGGCGAGGCACGGTCTGGATTCGGTGGACCCCGAACGCGGACGGTTCCGCTCCTTCTTACTCGGCGCGGTGAAACATTTCCTGGCGGACCAGCATGACCGCGATTGCGCCGCGAAACGTGGTGGCGGCCTGGAACCGCTTTCGCTCGAGACCGGCACGGATACCGATACTCCAACGAACCTGCAAATCCCCGATCCTGGCGCGACGGTGCCGGATGCTTTTTTCGATCGCCAATGGGCGCTTACGGTGGTGGGGCGCGCGATCAACGCCCTGGCCGCGGAATTCAGCGCCGAGGGCCGGAGCGATCAATTCGCGGAACTCAAACCGTGGCTGCTGGGGGAGGTGGAGGGTTTGTCCCAGGCCGAAACCGCGCGCCATCTGGATGTTTCAGAAAACGCGTTAAAAGTGGCCATTCACCGGTTGCGGAAACGATTTCGAGCGTTGGTCAAAAGTGAAATTGGCCAGACGGTGGGCGAGGGGGTTTGCGTGCAGGACGAACTGCGCTATCTGCTCGAAGTGCTGTCCAGTTAAACGGTATTGCTTTTGAATCTGCCAGTGCCATGGTATCGATTGAAGCCGTTTTGCGAGAATCGATAAATTCAAACCATTCGAACCATGGACGAGAAATTCAATCTCACGGTGAATGATCGGCAGTACGCAGTGACGACCGATCCGAAACGGTCCTTGCTCGCGGTCCTGCGCGAGGATTTAAACATCACCGGACCGAAGTATGGATGTGGCGAGGGGCAATGCGGCGCCTGCACGGTGTTGATCGATGGGAAGAGGCAGCATTCGTGCCGCCTTCCGGTTGAGGACGCAGCTGGGAAATCGATCCTGACCATTGAGGGACTCAGCACAGGCGACAAGTTGCATCCGGTGCAGGAGGCGTTTCTGGCCGAGAACGCGTTTCAATGCGGTTTTTGCACGCCGGGAATGATTATGTCCACGGTGGCCCTGATCCGGGAGAAGCCCAAGGCGACGGATGCCGAAATTCATTCCATGCTCAACTCCCATATCTGCCGTTGCTGTGGATATCCGAGTATTGTCAAAGCGGTGAAACGGGCCGTGGCTCAAGCATAAAGGCATGATATGAATACTGAGACACACGAAATCATGACCATGCGGGACGGTGAAATGTCCGATCCGGTGAAGTTCGACTTCGCGATGAATCGGCGCTGTTTTGTGGAGGTATTGGGGGCGGGCTTGTTGATTGCGGCCAGCGTTCCCGTTCTTGCTCAAAACCGCGGGAACCGTTCCGGACGGGGCGAATCCCGAAATCTTGCGGCGCGAATCCACATTGCGGAAAATGGCAGGATCACGGTGTTGACGGGCAAAATTGAGATGGGGCAGGGGGCGCGCACCGAATTGAGCCAGGCGGCGGCGGAGGAATTGAGAGTGCCCTTGGAGAGAATAGAATTGATCATGGGCGATACGGCGCTGGTGCCCGACGATGGGTTGTCCGCAGGGAGTCGAACGACGCCCTCGACCGTGCCGGCCGTTCGCAGCGCCGCCGCCGCCGCGCGCACGTTGCTTCTCGAATTGGCCGCAAAGAAATGGTCGGTCGAACGGGACACCTTGAAGGTGATCGATGGCACCATCACAGACGCCACCGGCGCCAAGACGTTGACGTATGCGGAATTGGCCAAAAACGGCGAGGTCGAGGAGGCGTTCAAGCAGGCGATTCCCGCAGACGTCAATGTTACGCCAGTCGATCAATGGCGTGTGATGGGGATTTCCGCGGCTCGAAGCAACGGTCGGGATTTGGTGACTGGGAAGCATAAGTATCCCTCGGATTACACGCGCCCCGGCATGCTCTACGGCAAGATACTGCGCGCGCCGACCTATGGCGCAAAACTACTTTCGGTGGATCTGGAACCCGCCAGGGCGATGAAGGATGTCTTCGTGTTTCAGGACGGGGGATTTGTCGGAGTGGCGGCTGCAAATACCTTCATTGCAGAACAAGCCTTAAAGGCCATCGGCGAGACTGCAAAGTGGGAGTCCGCCCCGCAGCCATCGAGCAAGGAACTGTTCAGTCATCTGCGGGCAACCGCCCAGGGCGGGGTTCCGGCCAATCCGTTTGCGGATGAGCTTTCGAGTGTGGCGAAGAAACTCAAGGCCACTTTTCATGTGCCTTATATTCAACACGCGCCCATGGAGACGCGGACGGCGCTGGCCGAATGGGCGGACGGCCAACTCACCGTTTGGACGGGGACGCAGAATCCATTTGGATACCATGGAGAACTGGCGCGCACGTTCCGGCTGGCCAATGAAAAAGTGCGTGTCATTGTGCCGGACTTTGGCGGAGGCTTTGGCGGCAAGCACACGGCGGAGGTGGCCATCGAGGCGGCCAAGCTGGCCCAAGCGGCGGGCAAACCGGTGCTCGTGCGCTGGACTCGCGAGGAGGAATTCAAGTGGGCCTATTTCCGGCCGGCGGGCGTGATCGATGTCGAGGCGACGCTGGATGACAAGGGACAGATGACCTCGTGGCACTTCGTTAACATTAATTCGGGAGGCGCGGCGGTTGAAACTCCCTACCGCTCAGGGAAGGAAAAATGCCAGACTGTGGGGTCCAACGCGCCGTTGCGCCAGGGGTCCTATCGCGGCCTGGCGTCGGTGGCCAACGTGTTTGCGCGTGAGTCGTTCATGGACGAATTGGCTGCTGAGGCGCAAATGGATCCGCTGGATTTCCGGCTCGCGCATTTGGAGAATCCCAGGCTGCGCGCCGTGCTGGAAGAAGCCGCAAAGCGTTTTGGCTGGCGCGAGCGCGTGAAACAAAAGCAGCCCACTGCTGGCGTGGGACTGGCGTGCGGCACGGAAAAAGGCTCGTTTGTGGCCGCGTGCGTCGAGATCGGTCTGAACCCGGATAAGAACACGATCGAGGTTCGGAAGATTTGCGAAGTGTTTGAGTGCGGCGCGGTGATCAATCCCTCGAACCTGCTGGCCCAGGCACAGGGATGCATCATCATGGGGCTGGGGGCTGCCTTGCGGGAGGAAATG
Source organism: Verrucomicrobiia bacterium (assembly GCA_963664225.1). Lineage (GTDB taxonomy): Bacteria > Verrucomicrobiota > Verrucomicrobiia > Limisphaerales > UBA1319. The sequence continues at coordinate 1,667,339 of OY760937.1, read as the reverse complement.
CGTTTCAGCGATGGTAAAATGGAGAATGCCGCCTTCAGCCGGTATCGTGTGCCGCGTTTAAGCGATGTGCAGGAACTCGATATTCACCAACTGAATCGAACCGATCTGGCCAGTCTTGGTGCTGGGGAGACGCCGATCATTCCGATCGCGCCGGCCATCGCCAACGCCCTTTTTCATGCCACCGGGAAACGGGTGCGTGAATTGCCGATTCGTTGGGAGGCGTGAACCAAGCACTCTCGGTGGTGCGATTGCGAACCGGGCTGCGATCGGGATGCCTGCTTGAGCAGGTAAAGCCACGCCAATGCTCAACGCACCGACAGTAAATGGCATGAGGACAGGCAGGCCCCCAAGGCCTGTTTTGCCGGTGGTTGAGCAAGGGAAGGCCTCCGCGTTCGAGCGCCATGGTTAAGAACGCGCAGGTGTTTTCGCGGGACGTTATTTCGCGCTTTTGGTCATTTCCCAAATGGCGAATGTGTTGTTCTCCGTGTCCTGGCAAACGGCGAAGTAACCCATTTCTGGAACGGCCGTCTTTGGGACGCACACTTTGCCGCCCAGTTTCTCAATTTGCGCGGTGGACTGATTTACGGACACCACCGTGATAAAATTGGTGATGGGTTGTTGGGGCTGCTTGCGTTTCATCAGTCCGCCGTCCGGGGAGGCATCCGCACCGCCGGTATCGATGTGCCAGTAATCGGGCATGCCCGGGAATTGTTCGATTTTCCAGCCGAACAAGGCGCTGTAGAACTTTCTGGCGCGTTCGATATTGTCCGCCGGGATTTCAAACCACACCAGACTGCCGGGTGGGGGTTTGTTCGGGCATTCTTCCTGGGTGGGCGCGTTTGTTTGCGTGCTCATAATTTCCTTTCATTTGGCGATTCTCCAGTGCGGCGGCGGCGACCTCATTTGCGATTGTCGATTCGAAGCAGGGATAAGCCGCAACCTTAATACGGTTCAAGTTAATACATAAGCGACGATAATGCAAATGATAAGATAAAAAGTATAATGGTGCCGAGTGGTTGAAACCTGTTCCGGATTGCCGGTCAGGAATTTTTGGCAGGGTGTTTTTTGTGGCGGGTACCATGAAGCAGCTTTGCGAGGAGGATCGACGCATGTCCTCATTGAATAGGGTCTGCGATCCCTGCCGGGATCGTGATCGTTGGGGTTCGTGTCCGGGGGTGTCGGTCGAGGACGACCTCGACCCCCGGCTAATTGCTGGCATCCCTGCCGGGATGCTTGAAGAGAATCGTTTGATCGAGAGCCGGGAATAAGGGGAACATTATGGGTTTCCTTGGAATATGGAGGTTTTGCACCGGGCATAATGAATGCCGAAAACCCGGATGGCTCCAGTCGGCGCATCTCGGTTGCAGGACAAAATTCTTCGGCAAGATAACATGGTCCATAAATGAAACTCTCTCCAACTCTCCCCACTCGTGCCAATTCAGGTTTTGGGGCGAGAGAGGAATGGCGCGTCCGGTTCATTCGGTTGAGCGAGGCAATTCTCCCGATATACTTTTATGGCGTTTTAAGGGCTTTTTGGATTTCCTGAAGAATTTTGTCCTGCGCACACGCATCGCACCATGTGTCGTATTGGGTGTCGTATTGGGTTGCATTTTCGCCGAAGATCGGGTTATGTAGGGGTGAATGAAGCTGGTTTTGGGTATGATTATCCGTTTGGTGCTCTGGCCATTCACCTCGCGCAGTCGCAAGTTGAACTCGGGTCGGCTCACGGGAATGTACCTTTCAGAGGTGCAAAATTCGCGCGGCCTGCTGTCGAGTAAGTATCGCGGAAACAGAGAACGCGTCTGAGGGGATTTTAGATTTTTGGGTTTCTCGAGGCTTTTTGGAAATAGCCTTCACGGCTTCGTTCTGTTATTTCGCATCATTGAATTCAAGTGGAAAAACTCTGTCCCATATGAACAACGCACCACTTCCGGAGAACGCGACTGTGGAGGTCCGCAATCTGCCCGATGGAATTGAGTTGGAATTTCCACGACGGCCGTTGGGCGCGCTCCGATTCCTGGGATTGTTCCTGGTGGGGTTTGGGTTGGTATTTTCCGGTTTTGCGGTGCATTGGATTCGAGGGGCCATTGGAATTGGGTCGCATGGAGACACGCCCTTTTCATTCATAAACCTGCTTTTTGCGCTGTTTGGCGTTCCGTTTTTTGTGGCCGGCATGATGCCCATCGGGATGGGCTATTTTATTCTCTTTGGGCATACGGTGATCGGGTGGGGGAATGGCGTCCTCAAGACCACGGAACGGGCGGGACCATTTTGGTGGAGCCAAAAGCGCAAGGCCGCAGGTCTGGAGCGTTTGTTGGTGGCACTTTCCTCCGACAAGACGCAGGGGTCGCCACCTGCGAAAGCCCAGTCTCCCGCTTTGAATCTGGCGACGTTGACGGCGGAGTTTTCGGATGCCAAGCCGTTGCCACTGGCTGTCGGCTATCCACCTGAGTGGTTGCAACTGGCGGCGAACCACCTGGCGGCACGCAGTGCCACACCTTTTCAAACCACCGCACTGCCTCAACGCGTTCCCAAGGTGGAAACCATGCTAACGGGCGCGATGACCCTTGAGAATGACACGGTGGAGGCGCAGCCGCAGGGCAGCAAGATTCGATGCGAGCAGGGCAATGGGCGCCAATTGTTCGTGATACCACCCGCAGGACTGATCAAGGGGAGCAAGGGACTTTTTGTGTTTAGCTTGATCTGGTGCGGGTTCATTGGACTCATTGCGGGAATTGCAATTTTTGGAACTCACGACAAATCGGATTTTTGGATCCCGATGTTGTTCTTTCTGGTGTTTTTGGCCATTGGGGTGGGGATGATGCTCGGGGCCATTCAAATGGGGCGGCGGCGGGCGATGCTGAGTGCGGGGCGGGATGGGGTTTCGATTGTGGTGGCTGGAATCTTTGGCACCAAGCGTTGGGATTGGACCTCGGAACAGATCCAATTTATTCGCACGGGACCCAGCGGCATGGAGATGAATAACCAGCCGGTGATCGAATTGCAGATTCACCCCGTCACAGGGAAGAAGAAGGGCTTTCTGGCCGGTCGCAATGTGGACGAGCTAAAATGGCTGGCCACACGACTCCGGCAGGAATTGGGAGCGCCTGCCGTTGCTCCTGAAGAAAAACGCTGATCGGCCCGCCTGATCAGTGGGAATGTGGGCCGCCACCGCAACATCCGCCGCAACTGCTGGGTGATTTCATTTCGCAGGAGGGACCGCCCGCGGGGCAACTGAAGTCCGCCGCGATACTGGAGGAAAAGACGGAGAGTTTCTTGGACAGCTTCTTGGAACCGCAATGTGGGCAGGGGGTGCCTTTCCAGTCCGAGGACCGGACCAGCACTTCGCTATCGCTCTGACATTGATTGCAATGAAACTCGTATATCGGCATGGATCAAAAATATGGAAGAACGCCAAAAGCGCAATCCCCAAAAAATGGATGGGACATAACCGCTGAGAACTCAAGGGCGCAGAAAAGGAAATTTCACATGGATGGACAGGATGAACAGGATGGGACCCGGACTGCAAAACGGTAAACCGCCAATCTGCTAATAATTGGAGGTAGAACTCAAGGGCGCAGGGGGAAAAGGGGAGTCGTCACGGCACGGAGGGGGAACGAAACCGCTAATTGACACTAATAATGTAAATAAAAACAATACTGGACATGATGGTGATGAAATGTATAAGTATTTCGTCTGTGCCAGAATCATTGTTGCAGCATGTAGCGGGCGCCTTTGCCACCGGTGAAGTCGTTGTCCCACTTGCGCACCAATTCGGCGCATTTTTCAGCGGTCACGCCATCGGCAGTCTCGACGGCCTTTTCCTCGGGATCGCCGGTCAATTCCGATCTCCGAAGGAGCCAATAACGGACTTTGATCAGATAGGCATCCGCCATGGCGTCATTTCCGGCGGTGGATTCGAGGACAAAGAGCCGGGAATAGGTGAGCCACAATCCATGGGCCGAAGCGCTGGGTTTTGGAAATGGATGTGTTTCCAATATCGCCGCCGCCTCGAGCATGCTCTGGCGGGCCTGGTCCAAGTCATCGGCCAGATAAGCCCGGTATAGTTGATCGAGGCGTTTGGCGGCAGTTTTGGAGGAGGAGAGACCCTGGCTGCTTTTGCAACCCGGCATTGAGAGCGCCAACAGCAAAACGAACAGCATCGACACGGTGCGGAGGAAGTGCGGCAAGGATGATTTTTTGACAGGATGACAGGATGGCAGGATGACCGAAACAGGGCGGAGCATGTGCGGTAAGGATGATTTTTTGACAGGATGGCAGGATGACAGGATTACCGAAACAGGTTTTGTAAAGAAAACTGTGTGATCGGTTTGGTTCAGGCAGTCATTCATAGTCAATGGATTCAGAGTTGAACCAAGGTCTGAGCTTCAGCATGCGTCCATGGGATGGCTCAGCGCGGCGGGGGCTTGCGGATGATTGTGTCGCGTTGGGCCCATTCGGGATTCTGGTTGGGATAGTCGAGGTTGTAATGCAGGCCGCGGCTTTCCGGGCGCATGGAGGCGGAGGTGATGATGAGGTCGGCCACGGTGGCGATGTTGCGCAATTCGAGCAGATCGCGGGTGACGGTGAAGTCCCAGTAGTATTCCTGGATTTCCGCGAGGATGTTTTCGATGCGTTTGTGGGCCCGCTGCAGCCGTTTGTTGGTGCGAACGATGCCGACGTAGTCCCACATAAGGCGGCGGATTTCGTCCCAGTTATGGGATACCACGACGAGTTCATCCGGGTTGTGGGCGCTGCCGGACTGCCACGGGGGCAGGGCGACATCCACGGGCGGCAAGGCGGCCGCGACGGCTTTTACCGAGGCGCGATGCGCGCAAACGAGGGCCTCGAGCAGGGAGTTGCTGGCGAGACGATTGGCCCCATGGAGGCCGGTGCAGGCGACTTCGCCCACGGCGTAAAGGCCGACGATATCGGTTTCCCCATCGACGTTGGTGACGACGCCGCCGGACTGGTAATGGGCGGCGGGCACGACCGGGATCATTTCCTTGGTCATGTCGATGCCGTATTTCATGCAGGTCTCATAGATATTCGGGAAGCGATCCATGATGAACCGGGCGGGCTTGTGCGTGATGTCGAGATAGACATGGTCTGAGCCGCTGCGCTTCATTTCCGTGTCGATGGCCCGGGCCACGATATCGCGCGGGGCCAGGGATTTTAACGGGTGAACGGCGTCCATGAATTCCTGACCGGAAAAAGTCTTGAGAATGGCGCCTTCGCCGCGGACGGCCTCGCTGATGAGAAAGGACTTGGCCCGCGGATGGTAGAGGCAGGTGGGATGGAATTGGATGAATTCCATGTTTGCCACGGGCGCGCCCGCGCGGTAGGCCATGGCCACGCCATCCCCGGCGGCGATGTCGGGGTTTGTGGTGTAGAGATAGACTTTGCCACAACCGCCGGTGGCCAGAACCACGACGGGCGTGGAAAAGGTTTCCACCTTGTTGTTGTTCACGTCGAGAACGTAAAGTCCCAGGCACCGGTTCGGACCGAAGTGGCCCAGTTTTTGGGAGGTGATCAGGTCGATGGCGCAATGTTCCTCGAAAATCTCGATGCTCGGGCGGGCGGCGGCGGCGGCGAGAAGGGCGGTTTCCACGGCGCGGCCGGTCATGTCCCTGGCGTGGAGGATGCGGCGGCGGGAATGGCCGCCTTCGCGGCCCAGGTCCAGTTCCGTAACGCCGTTGCTGGCGACTTCGCGCTCCGTGAACTTCATGCCCAATTCGATGAGTTCGGCGATGCGCGCCGGGCCTTCCTCGACAATGGTGCGAACGGTTGCCTCCTTGCAGAGACCCGCGCCAGCCGTGAGCGTGTCACGGACGTGCATTTCGAAGGAGTCGTCGCTGGCGGTGACGGAGGCGATGCCGCCCTGGGCGTAGTTGGTGTTGGATTCGGCCTTTTGCTTTTTGGTGACGATGGCCACCCGGCCATGGCTGGAGACATTGATGGCGTAGATCAACCCGGCAATACCGCTGCCAACGACCACAAAATCATATTTCTTTGTGTTGTTTTCCATAATGTTGCTTTGTCAGGCGAGTGTGCCGTTGTCGATCAGGCGCGTTTTGCCAATATACACCGCCATGGCCATGTGAACACCTTTTCGGATGCTGCGGGCGGGTTGCAGGGTTTCGGGATCGAAGAATTCGATGTAATCGACGCGGGCGGCGGGGTGTCTGGCGAAATCGGCAAGCAGATGCTTTCGAAGGCGCTCCACAGGAATGCCAGCCGGGGATTTAAGGACTGCGGCGCGGGCCTGTTGCAAGGCCTGGGACAGGGAAAGGGCCTGGGATCTTTCGGACGGGGACAGGTATTTATTGCGCGAACTCATGGCCAGACCGTCGGGTTCCCGCAAGGTGGGGGCGACGATGATCTGGATGGGGAAATTCAGGTCGCGGACCATTTTCGTAATAATGGCCGCCTGTTGATAATCCTTGGCCCCAAAGACGGCCACATCCGGCAGGACGATGTTGAATAGTTTGGCCACGACCGTGGTTACTCCCCGGAAATGCACCGGACGGGCCTTGCCTTCCATGACCTGGGATAAGAATTCCTCGGCCACATAGGTGCTGTAGGGCACCCGACCAACCGGTGGATACATCTGGTCATTGGCGGGAGCGAAAATGAGGTCCGTTCCGGCGGCACGGCAGAGTTTTTGGTCGCGCGCCAGGTCCCGGGGGTACTTGGCCAGGTCCTCCTGCGGGGAGAATTGGGTGGGATTGACGTAAATGCTTACGACGACGATCCCATCCGGGCCCACCTTCTGGCGGGCTTTTTCCACGAGGCTGATGTGACCGGCGTGCAAATAACCCATGGTCGGCACAAAGCCGATGCGGCGTCCCGCGCGTTTCCAACCCAAGGCCAGTTTTTGCATGGCCGACGTCGAAGTCACTGTTCGCATTCAGCAAGGTTGGAACGATTTGGCGAAACTGGCAATCAATATTCCGAGGCGAAGGACATTTTGGGTGCATGACAAAAACCTTCGGCAAGCGAAAAAGTCCTTAAAACAGGCATGTGAGTATATACGAAACAAAGATAGCAAGAGTTTCGGGAATGGCCGGGCGCCGATTGAGGGTCTGGCAAAAGTCAGATACGAAAGGACGACCGCCCTCCCCATGAACCCAAAGTGGGATGTCTTTCATTACAAGTTACATGGAAAGAAGTGGGTGAAGAAATATCAACATGGATAAGCAGGATGAGCAGGATTTTTAACCACTGTTATCACGGATGGCACGGATGAGGGAGAAAATGGACAATTGAGGCATCGAAAAAACGAACACCCTGGATGCGAATGATGGGATACGAAAAGCCACCTCACCCCGTCCCTCTCCCCAAAGCGGAGAGGGAGGAGTATTGCGAGTCCTGGTTTTTTTGCACGGTTTGGAGGATACGGCCGCACCGTGTTGGCGAGGGGACAATTGACATATGACCAAGTGGGTGGTTTGGAGGTGCCGCCGCGTGGGGTTGGCGAGTGGAGAATGGATGATTGACAAGAAAAGAAAAAAGGAAATTAACCACGAAATATGCGAAATGGAAAACTTATTGACGCACGCCCTACCCATGAACCCAAAAGTGCGATGTCTTCCATTACAAGCAACATGCATAAATACCTGGTTCAGGGGTTCAATGCGCGATCTTTTCGGTTCGGGGAATTCTCGTCCCGCCCTTCTCCATCTGGCGATGGAGAGGGAGGAGTATTGGACGGTTCTGGAGCGATTGGATGGTTTGGGAGGTGGCCACCGCGTGGGTTTTGCGAATGAAGGAACAAAACCGCTGATCACTAATTGGATTGGATTTAACCCGAAATCCGAAATAGGAACGGCCCATCTGACGCAATCATTTGGCCATCCATGGTTTAAAACCGGCTGTGGAGTATTGATTTAATACACCTTCGCCGATTGCAAATCATGGCTGTCTCAAAGCATTGTATCATCTTGACCATTCTTATTTCGGATTTCGGGTGTGCGCCAGTGAAATTGGTAGCCTCGTGGGTGAAAGTCCCGCCGGTCGAATTAGACGGTTCACGACCGAAATGCAGCGTCCGGGACGAGGCCGTGAGGCCGAACCACAAGCGGGACGCTGAAAGAACTGTCGGGTCGTAACGAAAGTAAACCTCATCAAATGAGCTCCGAAACCGAAATAACCGGTAAGCCGAGCCGCTACCCGAACGGCGAAGGCAGAAACGCGGCGTCATCAAATCGTCAAATGGGCGCTGTTGATTCCGGCGGAGTCAGCGAGGGCGACACGACAGGAAGGGAAACCAAGGTAAGCTGGGAGATCTCTGGAGGCGGGGCGATAAAGCCTCAACCGCCGGTGCAAGGAGGAACACCCTCCGAGGCCGCACGGGCAGCCAGAGAAGTCGGAGTCTTCCATAGTAGCGAAGAAGCTGGGGCGACCAAAACCCCGGCGGAGCCAAGGGAAGGCACTTGGATCGAAGCGAATCAAAACAGCGAGGGACAGGGAGATGGCCTTGAGGGAGTGGAAACACTTTTTCAACGGATAACAACCCCGATAAAAGTTCAAAAGCTGCAGCGAGCGCTATATTGCAAAGCCAAGGCTGAGCCGAAGTATCGGTTTTACAGCCTCTACGGAGAACTGCTGCGGAAGGACGTGCTGGAAACGGCAATGGCCTCCGTGGCGCACAACAATGGCGCGGCTGGGATCGACGGGCAGACATGCGACGTCTATCTTGCCAGCGACGAAGCCTGGGACCAATGGCGGAACCAACTGCTGGAGGAGTTACGCACGAAGAAGTATCGGCCAAGCCCGGTGAAGCGTGTGTATATACCAAAAGGAGACGGGAAGCTGCGACCCCTGGGCATCCCGACAGTGAAAGACCGGGTGGTGCAGACAGCGGTGGTGATTGTATTGCTGCCGATTCTGGAAGCCGATAGTCATCCGAACAGTTACGCCTATCATCCCAAACGCAATGCCCACCAAGCAATGGAGGCGATCAAGAAGGCTACGCTGACAGGACGCGTCGAAGTTATAGACGCGGACTTAAGCGGGTATTTTGACAGCATTCCCCACAGGCGTTTGTTGCGCATAGTGGCCAAGCGGGTCAGCGATGGAACAATTCTCAAGCTGATCGCAGGATGGCTGCGCGCGCCCGTGAATGAACCGCAAAGCGACACAGGGAAAGGCGGGACAAAGGGGGGGCAAGGTCAGAATCGACGGGGGACTCCGCAAGGCGGGGTTGTATCGCCGATTTTAGCCAATGCATACCTCAACCAGTTGGATTGGGAAGTCAACGAACGCTGCGAACTCAAACCCGTGATGGTGAGATACGCGGATGATTTCGTGATACTCGGACAGCCGGGGCAGGGACGGGAACTGATGGAACGACTGGAACGATGGCTGAAGCAACGCGAGTTAGTGCTCAACGAGAAGAAGACCCGCTTGGTGGACCTCCGCCAGGATGGCATCAAATTCTTGGGATTCGCGCTAACAATGCGACAGGGGAAGGGGAAATGGAAATATCCGCATGTGGAACCCCATCCCAAGAGCCAGAAGAAGTTTCGAGACGGGATTCGGGAGAAACTCAACCGAAGCACGCTATGGCGTGATATCGGAGAGGTGATTCCCGAGCTCAACAAGAAACTCAAAGGTTGGAAGGGTTACTTTCACTACGGGAACAGCACCAAGGTGATGGGCCAGATGAACGAATACGTCAGCAGCAAGTTACAACGATGGTTGTGGCGCAAACACGGATGTAGTCGGGCGCAATGGTCCACATACCCCAAGGAGGATCTCTATGAGCGTTATGGTTTATACCAAATGCCGGAATATGCGGCATGGAAACGATGACGTCGAAGCGATGCAACGTATGATCCCCGGAGAGCCGGATGCGGGAAAACCGCCTGTCCGGTTCGATGAGGGGCGAAATGCGACGGTCATTGGCCACGGCCATTCAATCCGTCCATTTCGCCTACTCTACTTAACCGCAGAAAAAAAGGGAATGCTTTGAACGTCATTCCCTTACGTTGAATTTTTAAAGCGCGGATCAAGCCGCCCGGTCGCGTGGACCGAGGCAAGTTTCAACGAAACGGGGGGTCGAAGTAGGTTTTGACCCTGATATTCCACGGTCCGACCATTTGCTGAAAGTTGTCGATTTTAATGGTGGCGATATGGCCATCCATGAATGAGATATTGCCGCGATCGTTATGGGGGAATTCAAATGGACGGTCGTGATAGGTATCGAGTTTTCCCTGGATGGCCGGCTTGAAATTGACGGCAATGAAGGTTCCAAGAACCACTCCCTTGGGATCGTCGTCCACGAGCAGAACCTTCTGATCCGGGTTGGCGACGGCACTGCGGGCGGTGCTGGCGGGTTCCGCATCGGGATCGTGTTTGGCGGTATCGCTTTGAATGAAAACATTCATGCTATACGTCACACGGGTGGCTTCTCCGTAGGTGCCTGTATCCGGGCAGCGGTAAATGGGATAGCTCGATTTGTTATTGCGATCGAACGGCAGGACGCGCTTCTGGCTGGTGACATAGGAGAATATCGAGCCGGACTCGGCATGAAGCGGTCTGCCATTGGTCAGGACGTTTCTGTTGGCATCGAGTTCGCGATAGACCCAATTGGCCGGATGATTGTGGCAATAGCCGGGCAACGGAAGCCAATCGTCGTTATCTTCCGAATACATGAACATGGCCATGACCAACTGACGTTGGTTATTTTTGCAATGGACGATGTGTGCACCGTCCCTGGCGCGGCTCAAAGTCGGAAGGAGCAAGGTTGCCAGGATGGAGATGATGGCAATGACGACCAGCATTTCGATCAATGTAAAACCCAGTCGCTGAATAATTTGCGGTGAACGAACGTCTGAATATGGGGTCGTTTTTGCAGAGATCAGGCGATCCAGAGGTTCGAAGCGAGCGCCTACAGTTCGTCCATTGAGGTCACAAGCCTCTTCTAAAGCCGTTTTGGACACTGACAAGCACATAACCGTAGGAGTTGGCCTAAATATACGCCTTCCATACCGGGTTGCAATGTTTTTGTTTGGGGCGCAAGGCATGCCGAAACACCCGGCTTTTTGCCATCCATGACGTGTCCGCTTTTTGCAAAAAGCCGCTTGTTCCATGGTTTTCCCGCTATGGTGCCAGAACTACGCGATAGTACGCCTGATCGACCGGTTTATTAAGCAAAACCCGTTTTTGGGAGGTTGAGGCCGTCAAATTGGTTTGGGTCTGCCAGGTTCCTCCGAAAGTGTTTACGCTCTGGACTATGTATTGTTTGCCCGGGACGGTCTGGAAGAACAGGGCCTGTTGGTCCGGAGCGAGGGCGGTTTTGTCGGCCTCCTCCAGGTCGTTGGGGCGGGGAACACTTTCAAAGGCCAGTTTCGAATTCGGATCGATGGGGTCTGTGCCCGCGTGCATTTCGGCCAGGTTGGACATGCCGTCGCGGTCGGCGTCATCGGTTTCCGCGCTGGCGTCGGGGAATTTGGCCGTCAAACCGGTCGTCGTGGCCCACTCCTGATAAGTGGGTTGCTCGATCCACAGGGCGGTCGGGCGACCGGCAAAGGTGGAGCCCCAGCCTGTAGTGCCCGCGCGGTAATAGATGGTGACGTTGGGGGAATTCTTAAACTGATCGGCAGGGTAAATGGATGTCGCATTTCCCTTAAAAAGCGCGCTGGTCAAACTGTTGTCCCAAGCCAAGGCTTCCCAACCCATGCTGATCAAGTTTTCGGAGATGGCGATGTTGGTCAAACCGGCACAGTACCTGAAGGCGTAGTTGCCGATGCCAAGGACGGTGTTTGGGACGATTACGCTCGTCAGACTGCTGCAGCCTGAAAACGCCATATTCCCGATACTCGTGACTCCCTGGGGGATGCGGATGTGAGACAAGTTTGCGCAATCTGAAAACGTATCGTCTTCAATTAGAGTAACGGACACGGAAAGCGTGACATTCGTCAAACCGATGCAGCGAGTGAAGGCTGCGTTTCCAATATAGGTGACGCTGTCGGGTATGACAACAGATCCCAGGCTGGTGCAATCAGCGAAGGCCGCGCTGCCAATGCCGGTCACGCCGTCTGGAATCGTGATGCTGGCAAGTTTGGTGCAGCCAGCGAAAACTGAGGACCCCAAGCCGACAAGGTGATTGGGGATGTCAACGTTCGTCAGACTTGTACAACCCGAGAACACTGAATCACCCAAGGTGGCGACATTCGCAGGTATGGTAATATTCGCCAGACCAGTGCAACCCGAGAACGCTGAATCACCCAAGGTGGCGACATTCGCAGGTAGGGTAATATTCGTCAGACCAGTGCAACCTGAGAACGCTGAATCACCCAAGGCGGCGACATTAGCAGGTATGGTAATATTCGCCAGACCAGTGCAACCCGAGAACACTGAATCACCCAAGGCGGCGACATTCGCAGGTAGGGTAATATTCGTCAGACCAGTGCAGCCCGAGAACGCTGAATCACCCAAGGTGGCGACATTCGCAGGTAGGGTAATATTCGTCAGACCAGTGCAACCCGAGAACACTGAATCACCCAAGGCGGCGACATTCGCAGGTATGGTAATATTCGTCAGGCCGATGCAATCCATGAAGACGTGGTACCCAATGTTCGTGATGCTGCCGGGGATGGTGACATGGGTGAGGTTGCCATGCCCTGAGAAAATACCGTTCTCAATATCGGTGACATCCAAGCCATAGATTGTGTCAGGAATGATGACGAGCCCGGCGGAACCTGTGTAGCCGATTATATGAATCGTTGTGCCATGTTGCTGACATACAAAATCGGGAGCGGCAGGATCACTCCAAAGTGCTGTTGGCCGATCAGCGAAATATTCACCCCAGCCCGTCGTGCCAAAGCGGTAATACAATCTAACATTGTTGGAATTTTGAAAAAGGGTGGCTGTATTGCCCGGGGCATTGCCTTCAAAGTACATGCTCGTCAGAGCGTTACAGCCGCTGAAAGCGTCGATTCCAATACCGGCGACACTGGCTGGCACAATGATACTCTTGAGGTTGGCACAGCCGTAAAACGCCCGTTCATCGATGTTGGTGACGCCTTTGCCAAATGCCACATCGGTCAGGTTGCTGCAGCCAAGGAACGTTTTGCGTTCGATGCTGGTGACTTGGTCTGGAATCGCAATATTCGTCAAGCCAGCGCAACCAGTGAATGCGCCTTCGCGCAGTATGGAGACACCGGCAGGGATTGCAACGCCTGCCAGATTAGTGCAGCCCTGGAATGCGTACAGGCCGATGTCCGTGACGCTTTCGGGAATCGTGATGTTCGTTAATCCGATGTCCCCGCTAAAAACCCAATTCCCAATGTTTGTGACACCGTTGAACAAGGTCACACTGGGTAGCGCCGCGCATCCACTGAACGCATAGGACCCAATCGTTGTCACACTGGAGGGGATGGTGATGTTTGTCAGATTGGCGCAATAAAAGAAGGCGGAGTTCCCGATATTGGTAACGCCGGGGTCAATTCTGGCGTTCGTCAAATTTGTACAGTTGAAGAAGGTTTCAAATCCGATGTTGCCAAGTTTGCCGGGCAGAAGGGCGGATGTCAGTCCATAGCAGCCTGAAAAAACACCGCCTCCCATGCTTGTGATACTGTCGGGAATCGCGACTGACGTTAAACCGACGCATCCTTTGAACGCATAATCCCCGATGGTGGTCACCCCGTTTGGAATCGTGATGCTCGCCAGGTTGGTTTGGCCAGCGAACGCATAATCCCCGATGCCGGTAACAGAATAACCGGAAATTGCACTTGGAATGATGACGTTCCCGCCGGAACCGTTGTAACCGGTTATGGTCAGACCGGAATGATTACTGGCGTAGATAAAATAGTGAGTATCGGGGTAACTCAATGGCGCCGTTGGTCTTCCTCCAAAAGTATCACTCCAGCCTGTTGATCCTGTGGTGTAATACACTGTCGCATTGGGGGAATTGGCGAATAGATCGCCATTACCGGTGACTGTCGGCGCATTGCCATCAAAAGAGACACTTGTCAGGCCGTTGCAACCATCGAATGCGGTGACACTGATGGTTGTCATGCTGCCTGGGACGATAACATTCGTCAGGCTTGTGCAGCCAGCGAACGATGAGGCCCCAATATTGGTCACGCCGTTGGGAATTGTGAGGCTCGCCAGGTTGGTTTGGCCAGCGAACGCAGAATCCCCGATGCTGGTGACAGCATAGCCAAAGATTGTGGCCGGGATGGCTGCGTTCCCGCCCGAACCGCTGTAATTAGTTATGGTGACAGCCGGCCCTGTTTGATTCCAGCCAAAATCGGACGCTTGCGGATCCAGCCATATCGCGGCAGGCCAGCCGCCGAAGCTAGTGTCCCAACCTGTGGTTCCAGCGCGGTAATATACGGTGGCATGCAAGGCGCCATCAAATAGAGTGTTATTTGTTCCTTCGGTTACGAATGTTGGTTTGTTGCCCTGAAAATAGAGATCCGACAAGTTCGTGCAGTTGTTGAATGCCGTAGCGAAAACACCACCAACATGACTGGGGATGATGACGCTCTCCAACCCAGTGCAACCTGAGAACATATAAGGGGTGACGGCACTGCAATTGTATGGGAGGTTGATGCTTGTCAGGCCGGTGCAATCAATAAACGCATTGCTGAAGACCGTCGAAATGCGACTTGGAAAAATGATATTCGTCAGGCGACTGCAGCCAGAGAATGCAAAACTGGATATTCTGTATATACTGTTGTCAATCGAGTAAGTTCCAGTCTTGCCAGCAGGGCATGCAACGAGACTTTTTAGCCCTTTGTCAAACAATACGCCATCTCTGCTGTAAAAGGCGGTGTTGAGGTCGTCCACCGTAATGGCTGTCAGGCGAGAGCAGCCAAAAAATGCGGTATCCTGGATGATTTTGACGCTGTTTGGGATCATGTAGTTTCCAATCCTTGTGGCCGGACATTGAATGAGCAAATTCTCGTTTTTACTGAATAATGCCCCATCCAGGCTACAAAAGGCCTTATTCAGGGGGTCCACTGTAAACGCCATCAGGTTGTTGCAACCAAAGAATGCCATAGCCCCGATCCTGGTGGTGCCAGCGCCGATTGTGATATTCGTCACTGCCGCACATCCAGAGAACGCCCCGTCCAGGATTTTCAGGATTTTGGCGGGAAGTTCGATGTTGGAAAACCTGACGCAATCGGAGAATGTGCCAGCCCCAATGACGGTGAGGCCAGCCGTGATGGGTGCGCTCGTTAAATTGGCGCAGCGAGCGAACGCAAAATTGCCAATGTTTGTGACCGCGCTGGGGAGCGCAATATTCGTCAGGCCAATACAGTCAGCGAATGCATAATCTCCAACGCTCGTCACGCTGTTGGGAGGCGTATAGTCTCCGGTCTTAACCGTCGGGCATTGAATCAGGGAAGTCTGGTTTTTATCGAAGAGCACCCCATCAACACTTGTATAAGCCACATTCAGAGGATTCACAGTGAATGCCACCAGGTTATTGCATCCTAAGAATGCCTGATAACCAATCTTTGAGACGCCGGCGGGTATTGTGACACTTGTTAAACTGGCGCAGCCACTGAACGCATTGTCCCCAATGTTGGTGACACTGTCTGGAATCGCGATAAAGGGCAGTTTCAAGCAACCAGAAAACGACAGGGCGCTGATGCTGGTCAGCGTATTGGGAAGCGTGATATTGGTGAGACTGCTGCAGTTAATGAACGATGAACTCCCAATAATGGCGACACTGTTGGGGATTGTGAGTTCCGTCAGGGCTTTGCATCCAAAGAACGCCTTGATCCCAATTTCGTTAACGCCATTGGGGATCGTGATGCCTGTCAGGTTGGTGCAACCCGAGAATGCAACATTGCCGATGACGGCGATTGGTTTGCCCTCGATGGTGTCTGGAATGATCACGTTGCCACCCGGGCCAATGTATTGGGTGATCATGACGGATGTATCATTGCTTAAGTAGTTGAAATCGCCGAACGTGGCAGCCCTTGGAGCGGACAACGCGCCAAGAAAACAAAGGAGAATGGGGATGAGGCTCCAGCGCGCAATTGAGGGACGTCGAATAATAGACAAGGAGCCAGGCCGAGTGAGAATCTGCCGAACAAATATGGGAATTCTGTTCATAATAGGCACATTTATTGCAGATTGTAGTTAAAAGGCAAGGAAATAATGATGAACGCATTGTGGCGCGAGAATGTAAACGCAAAATGGCCTTGATGCCCGATTTAGGGCGCAGGACAAAATTATTCGGTAAGAAAACAGGTCTATAAATGAAACTCTCTCCAACTCGCTTCCCACTCGTGCCAGTTCAGGTTTTGGGGCGAGAGAGAAGAATCGCGCGATAGATTATTCGGTTGAGTGGGGCCGTTCTCCGGACGCCGGGTGAGGGCACCCGGCCTGCAAGGACAAAGCATCGGACGCACTTCCATGTCGTTTTAAAGCCTTTTTCGGCTTTCTGAGGAATTCTGGTGTGCATTCCGAGCAAACTTGCGCATGGCTTCATCCTTGACTGGGGCGTGGTGGCGTTTACGATTCGCGGCGCATTTGGTGAACCTTTAGAACATAACGATTATGACAACGATTCAAGACATTCTGGCCCGCGAAATCCTCGATTCGCGCGGCAACCCCACGGTTGAAGTGGATGTGATCCTTTCCGGTGGCGCGACCGGTCGCGCCGCGGTGCCCTCGGGCGCCAGCACGGGCGAGCACGAAGCCATCGAACTGCGCGACGGCGACAAGAAGCGCTATTGCGGCAAGGGCGTGACCAAGGCCGTGGCGAATATCGAAGAGGCCATTCTGCCGGAATTGGAAGGCATGGACGCGCTGGATCAGATCAGCATCGACAAGACGATGCTGGAGATCGATGGGACGGAGACCAAGTCCAAGCTGGGCGCGAATGCGATTCTGGCCGTTTCCCTGGCGACTGCCAAAGCCGCCGCCAACACACTGGGCATTCCGCTGTTCAAGTATTTGGGCGGGCCGAACGCCAAGGTGCTGCCTGTGCCCATGGCCAACGTCATCAACGGCGGCGCTCATTCGGACGCCCCGATCGATTTCCAGGAGTTCATGATTGTGCCCCGCGGTTTCGAGACGTTCTCGGAAGGTCTGCGCGCGATCACGGAAACCTTTCACGCGTTGAAGTCCGTTCTCAAGGGCAAGGGCCTTTCCACCACCGTGGGCGATGAGGGCGGTTTCGCACCCAAGCTGGAAAGCACCGAGGCGGCCATTGAAGCGATTCTGCAGGCCATGAAGGATGCCGGTTACAAGGCGGGTAAGCAGATGTTCCTGGCTTTGGACGTGGCCTCTTCCGAGTTCTACGATGCCAAGAGCGGCAATTACATCTTCAAGAAGAGTTCCGGCCGCAAGATGACCGGCGCGGAATTGGTCGATTTCTATGCGGAACTGACCGGGAAATACCCGATCATCAGCATCGAAGACGGCTGCGCGGAAAACGACTGGAAGACCTGGAAGCTGCTCACCGACAAATTGGGCGACAAAATCCAGCTCGTGGGCGACGATCTGTTCGTCACCAATGTCAAATTCCTCCGCAAGGGCATTCAAGAGGGCGTGGCCAATTCGATTCTGGTCAAAGTCAACCAGATCGGCTCGCTCACGGAAACCCTGGACGCCGTGGAACTGGCGCACAAGAACAAGTACACCGCGGTCATCAGCCATCGCTCGGGCGAGACCGAGGATGCGACCATTGCGGACATCGCCGTGGCGACCAACGCGGGCCAGATCAAGACCGGTTCGCTGAGCCGCACGGATCGCGTGGCCAAGTACAACCAGCTCCTGCGCATTGAGCAGTTGCTGGGTGAGAACGCGGTTTACGGCGTGAAGTAATCGCCGGTTCGGGGCAATCACCCTGAATCCCATTTCAAAACCGGATGCTTTGCGGCGTCCGGTTTTTTTATTGGTGAAGCGCCAACCGGCCGGGTGTAGAATCGCAGGAACAGAAGCGGGCCCGGGGATCGGCGCCGTTCTGAGAGGTTTCAAATGAAAATTGCGGTCGTTGGATGTGGAGCAATCGGGAGTTTCTATGGCGCGCGGCTTTGTCAGGGCGGCCATGAGACGCATTTTCTGCTGCGCAGCGATTACGATGCGGTGCGGCGGCATGGCGTGCGGATCAAGAGCGTGGATGGGAATTTCGAGGTGCAGCCCCTTTGCGCCAACGCGCCGGAGCAAATCGGTGTGGCCGACCTGGTGTTGATCGGCCTGAAAACCACGGCCAACGATCAGTTGCGGAAATTGATGTCGCCATTGGTCGGGCCGGAAACGCTGATCGTGACGCTGCAAAATGGATTGGGGAACGAGGAGAAGCTGGCGGAGGTGTTTGGCCCGGAGAATATTTTGTGCGGGCTATGCTTTGTGTGCCTGAATCGAGTTTCACCCGGGGTGATTCATCACACCGCGCATGGATTGGTGGTGCTCGGGGAATTCGGTCGGGCCGCCGGGGAACGCACCCATCGGTTGGTGGAGAGTTTTAAAGCGGCGCGCATTCCCTGCCGGTTGACCGATGACATGGCCAGCGCGCATTGGGAGAAGCTCGTGTGGAATATTCCATTCAATGGACTCGGCGTGGCGGCGGCGGCGGGTTACGAAGCGCTTGTTCCCGGCGCGCCCATGCCGGACGCGCGTCCCAATTCCAAGCGGTCCACATGGCCTACGGATGTGCTCCTGGCGGATGCGCGATGGACCGCCTTGTTGCGGGAACTGATGGTGGAGGTCATAACGGCGGCGCGCGCCCAAGGTCATCCGCTGGAGATGCGCCTGGCGGACGAGAATATCGAGCGCACCCGGGTGATGGGATCCTATCGGGCCAGCACGCTGCTGGACTTTGAGAAGGGGTTGCCGCTGGAATTGGAGAGCCTGTTTAAGGAACCTTTGCGGCGGGCGCAAAGCGGGGGAATTCCGATGCCCCGGCTCAAGCAGATGTGCGCCGTCCTCGAGTGGCTCACCGCAGGCTGAGGAGAGTGGACGAGGCTGGAGGGGCGCGGGATGCGGGGTTGTTTTCCACCGATTCGAGCGGCCCGGTTTTACAATGGCTCCACCGGCTAAAGCCGGGACTCCATACCTGCTCATCAGTGGCCATTGGCGGTTACCCCGGTTTTCAAATTTTCTCCAGCCGTTATCCAGAAATTGATATTCGCCTTGTTTGTTTTTGGGTTCGAACCTATTATTGTTGTAATGGCATTGGTGGTTACTCTCATCGTAGTGGGCGCGGTATTATTGCTGCTCGAGACCGTTTTACCCGGATTGATTGCAGGCATGGTGGGTTTCGTTTGCCTGGTGTGGGGCGTGACCGTGGCGTACATGCGATTTGGCACGCACACAGGAAACGGGGTGCTGCTAATAGTGGTGGTGGGATTAGTGACTGGAGCCGCGCTTTATTTGCGTTATTTTCCGACGAGCCGGGCGGCGCGACTTTTCGTTTCCGATCAAACGGTGGGGGATCTGGGGGTGGAGCGCGGACAGCTTCTCAATCAGACGGGAACGGCTCTAACGCAGTTGCGGCCCTCGGGCGTGGCGATGATCGCCGGACACCGGGTGGACGTGGTGGCGGAGGGGGCGCTGATCGAAAAAGGGGAGGCTGTGCGGGTGATCGCGGTGGAAGGCTCGCGGGTGGTGGTGCGCGCGGTGGAGGTAAAGGCGGCGGTGACAGTGGAAGACAGGAAGGAATAATTTTATGAACATGCTCATGGGTGAAATAAATATTGGCGGCAACACGGGAACACTGATTCTCCTGGCATTTGCCTTGTTGATCGCGCTGGTCATCGTGATTCTCGTGATCAGCTTCTTCAGTATCTGGATACGGGCCTTGTTTTCCGGCGCGCCCGTGAAATTCACGGAGTTGATTGCCCTGCGTCTGCGCAGCGTGCCTGTCGGCATGGTGGTGGATAACCGGATCACGGCCGTGAAATCGGGGCTGAAGATTTCCATCGACGATCTCTCGACGCATTACCTGGCGGGCGGCAATGTCACCATGGTCGTGCAGGCACTCATCGCCGCGCAGAAGGCGGCGATTCACCTGGTGTTCGACCGCGCCTGCGCCATCGACCTGGCGACCAAGGGCACCGGCAAGACCGTGCTCGAGGCCGTGAAAACTTCCGTGAATCCCAAAGTCATCGATTGCCCCAACCCTGCGGCGGGCAAATCGGTGATCGACGCCGTGGCCAAGGACGGCATTGTGATCAAGGCCCGCGCCAGGGTGACGGTGCGCACGAACCTGGACCGATTTGTCGGCGGCGCCACGGAGGAAACGATCATCGCCCGCGTGGGTGAAGGCATTGTCTCCACGATTGGTTCGGCGGCATCGTACAAAGAGGTTTTGGAAAAGCCGGATCGCATTTCGAAAACGGTTTTGGAAAAGGGACTCGATAGCAATACGGCGTTTGAAATTCTTTCCATCGATATCGCGGAAGTCGGCGTTGGCGAAAACGTGGGCGCGAAGTTGCAGGCCGAGCAGGCCGAGGCCAACAAATTGATCGCTCAGGCCCAGGCGGAAGTGCGCCGCACCGCCGCTGTGGCGGTGGAGCAGGAAATGGTGGCGCGTGTTCAAGAGATGCGCGCGCGGGTGGTCGAGGCCGAGGCGCAGGTGCCGCTGGCGATGGCCGAGGCGTTCCGCAAAGGAAACATGGGCATCATGGATTATTACCGCATGAAGAATATTCAGGCGGATACATCGATGCGCGACAGCCTGGCCGGTTCCGGAAATCCTCCTGAGATGAAGGGCAAATCAGGCCAGCCATGATGTAAACCTGGCGGTTCACATGGATCAACTGCTTATAGTTGTAGCGCTGCTGATCGTCTCGGGCATTTCGAGTTGGTTGAAGAAGAGAGCCCAGGCGGAGGAGGAGCGCAATCAAGGTCGGCCTCCGGTGGGCGCGCCGACACGGCGTCCCGAGCAGGAGATGCCCACGGATTGGGAGGAACAGACACCCCCACCGGTCCGGCGCCCTCAGCAAAATGTTCCGGTGGATTGGGAGGAGGAGTTGCGTCGGATGCTCGACATGCCGCCGTCACAACCGGCGCCGCCTGTGGTCCCGCCCCCACCGCTGGTCGTTGTTCGGCCGACACCCCGGCCCGCACCCATTATTATTTCGGAACCCGCGCCCGTCGTGGAGCATCAGACCGGCGCGCTGGAACATGCGGCGGATACCGTTCGCGCGGCCCGGCATTTGCAGGAAACGGTGCTGGAACGCATTCACAAGGCGGGCGAATTGCGCGGAGCGGTCACGCACGCGCCCCTGGCGGTGGCATCGGCACGGCCGGTCAGCGCCATTCGCAAGGACTTTCACGGTCGGGAGGATTTGCGGCGGGCGTTTGTGGCTTCGCTCATATTCGGACCTCCGAAAGCGCTGGACGATGGCACGGCATCCCGGATTTAAGGCGGTACCAGGAGGTGCTGTTGCATGAGTCGGAAGAAAAAGTCACCGGAGGATTTGGCAGAGTCGGGAGAACTTCCGTTTGTCTTCATCAACATGGCCATGAGCGCCGACGGCAAGATCACCACGGCCAATCGTTCCGTGGTCTCTTTTGGCAGCAAACGGGATCAGCAACATTTGCTGGAATTGCGTTCCCAGGCCGATGCCGTGATGGCGGGGGCGGGCACGCTGGCAACGGAGCCCATCACTCTGGGGCCGGGTGGCAAAAAATACCGCGAGGCGCGTCTGCGGGCCGGATTGGCGGAATACAACCTGCGCGTGGTTGTCAGCGGCAGCGCGTCCATTTCCCCCGAGGCCGAGATTTTTCGCCATCGTTTTTCACCCATTATTGTACTGACCAAGGGCAATGCACCGCAGGCGAAGGTCAAGGCTCTGCGCCAAGTGGCGGATGCAGTGGAGGCGTTTGGCGAGGACGACATCGATTTTCGCGCCGCACTGCGCTGGTTGCGCCGGGAATGGAACGTGGAACGTTTGCTGTGCGAGGGTGGGGGCGAATTGAACGGGGCGTTGTTCGCGGCAGACCTGGTGGATGAGGTGCATGTGACGGTGTGTCCGATTGTCTTCGGTGGCGCGCAGGCACCAACCATTGCCGATGGACGCGGCGTGGAGACACTGGCGCAGGCCCGGCTGTTTGAATTTGTGGAATGTCGGCGCGTCGGGAAAGAGATGTTTTTGACCGCGCGGAGAAAGCCGAAAACGGCGTAGAAGTGGCGGGCTGGTTCCGGGATTGGCTTGCCATGCACGCGATGACAGGTTTGACACCCTTGACCTGCCGGGTATATTCGCCCAGTTTTATGGGACAAAATATGAGTTCTCAACCGCATGTAGCCGTTGTCGGCGCCACGGGCGCTGTCGGCTTGGAAATGATCGAGACCCTGGAAAAGCGCAATTTTCCAGTAGGTCAGTTAACGTTGCTCGCCTCCGCTCGCAGCGTGGGCAAAACGTTGAAGTTCAAGGGGCAGACGATCACGGTCAAGGAACTCACGCACACGTCCTTTGCGGGGATAGACATCGCGTTGTTCAGCGCGGGTGGAAGCATCAGCAAGGAATTCGCGCCTCTGGCCGCAAAGGCGGGCTGCGTGGTGATCGATAACTCCAGCGCGTTTCGCATGGACCCCACCGTTCCATTGGTGGTGCCGGAGGTCAATGGCGCGGACATCAAGGGGCACAAGGGCATCATTGCCAATCCGAATTGCACGACGGCCATCACCTTGATGGCGTTGTATCCGTTGCATCAGGCGTTTGGGGTGAAGCGGATTTTTGCCTCGAGTTATCAGGCGGTTTCGGGCACGGGCGCAAAGGCCATCGAGGAACTGCGCCGACAGGTGGCCCAGACGGTCAAGGGCGAAACGGCCACCCACGAGGTGTATCCGCATCAGATCGCGTTCAATGTGATACCGCATGTGGATTCCTTCCTGCCCACGGGCTATACGAAGGAAGAAATGAAGATGGAGAATGAGGGGCGCAAGATCATGCACCATCCTCAATTCCGCGCCAGCGTGACCTGCGTGCGCGTGCCGGTGTATCGGGCGCATTCGATCGCGGTGACGGCGGAATTTGAAAAGCCGGTGAGTGTGGCGGCGGCGCGTGAAGTGCTCAAAAAGGCCCCGGGTCTGGACCTGATCGACGATCCGTCCAGGAACGAGTATCCGCTGCCGCTTTATCAGGCCGGGAAATACAATTGCGCCGTGGGACGCATGCGCATGGATTGCGCGATGGATAACGGGCTCTGCTTCTGGGTTTCCGGCGACCAGCTTTTGAAGGGCGCGGCGCTGAACGCGGTCCAGATCGCCGAGTTGCTGGTGCATTAAGCGCCTGCGATACAGGTTTGGTTTCTTCACGGGCACTGGTTACTGAGTAGCCGGTGTCCGTTTTTTTTTAGACGCGGGGGCCATGATGGTTCCCGGCATTGAAATTTGGACGATTCATTAATTGGGACACAAAATCATGATTGAACCGATGCCATTCACGGGGCTGGTGGAATTCAGCGCGGGATTCAAGCCGAGGCCGCTGGCGAGCCACGTTCTGTTTGATTTTGACGGCACGCTATCACTGCTGCGGCAGGGATGGCCCGAGGTGATGTTGCCGATGTTCCTTGAGATGCTGCCGCGCAAGGCAGGTGAATCCGAGCCCGCGCTGCGGCAGATGCTGGATGACGACATCATGAGCCTCAACGGCAAGCAGACGATCTACCAAATGATCAAGTTTGCCGAGCGGGTGCGCGAGCGCGGAGGCACACCCCAGGATCCGCTGTGGTACAAACGGGAATATCTGGCACGATTGGACGCGCGGATCGCGGACCGGATCGAGGGATTGCGTCAGGGCCGGGCCAGGACCGATGACTGGCTGGTGCATGGGGCGCGGGCCTTGCTTGAACTGTTGCGCGCGCGGGGATTTACCCTGTATCTGGCCAGCGGCACCGACGAGGAATACGTGAAGCAGGAGGCAGCGCTGCTGGATGTGGCCCGTTATTTCGGCCCGCACATTTACGGAGCGAAAGACGATTACCGGAGTTTTTCCAAAAAGATGGTGATCGAAAAATTGCTCAAGGATAATCGCATTCCCGGCGAGCGTCTGCTCTCATTCGGGGACGGTTACGTGGAGATTGAGAATACGAAGGAGGCTGGAGGCCTGGCCGTGGCGGTGGCGAGTGACGAGGCGAATAACGGATCGGGCCGCATGGACGAGTGGAAGCGCAAACGGTTGCTGGGCGTGGGCGCGGACGTGGTGGTGCCGGATTACCGCGACGCCGCGACATTGCTGGCGCGGATCACCACAGGCCGGTGATTCTGTTATCCTTCTAATATTCAGCATTGATTCGATGAGGCTCCAGGGCAGATCTTGGAGCCATGACCATTCGTTTGATTTGGGCTTCGCTCCTTGGAGCCGGTTTGTTCTTCACTGCCGCATCGACGGCACCCGCGCGGACGTTTTTTGTCGATGCCACTCGCGGTCACGACGACCGCAATGGATTGAGCGAAGACAATGCCTGGCAATCCCTGGCCCAGGTGAATCGCGCCACGCTGGCCCCCGCCGATCAGGTGCTGTTCCGTCGCGGCCAGACCTGGCGTGGACAGCTTCGGCCGCATAGTGGATCGACGAACGGCGTCATCACCTACGGCGCCTTTGGTTCCGGCCCCAAACCCGTCTTTCTGGGTTCGGCTGCGATGGATCATACAGGCGATTGGCAGCCAGCGGGCCCGGGGCTCTGGATCACAACGCCCCTGAGGTTTGATTCGACGGGTGAAACGGTGGAACTGCCCGCGGATCGATGGGGGGTGTATCATGAGGGTGGCGCGGATTGCACTTTGGCGGTCGGGGATTCCTCGCAAGATCAGGGGAGGATTCTGCGGTTGGAGGGGCGCAAGCCGGGTTCGAGCGCCAATCACATTCAACTTTCGATTGGGGGCTTGTCGGTCAAAGCGGGCGATTACTACCTTCTCCGCTTTGAAGCCCGTGCCACGCGTCCGTTCGCTCCGGCTTCCTTTTCACTGATGAAAAACGGCTCTCCCTGGACGGCCTACGCCAGCACTTACGCCACCAATACAACCATCGGAACCAATTGGACCGGGCGCACCGTCCGTTTTCACGGGAGCGAGTCCGCGTCCGACGCCCGCCTTACTCTGTTTCTGGGCGGAGCGCTTCCCGGGGACTGCACACTCTTGCTCCGTTCGATGCGGCTTGAAAAAGTGCAATGCTCCCAGGAAAGACCGCTCGATGCGGATGTCGGCAACATCATCTTCGACCATGGCGCGCTCACCGGTGTGAAGAAGTGGCGGGAGGCGGATTTGCGCGAGCCCGGCGATTTCCATTATGACGCGCGGACCTGGCAGGTCACACTGCGCAGCGACGCGAATCCCGCCACGCTGCATCAAAGCATCGAGCTGGCCTTGTGCCGCCACATCATCGACCAGGGCAACTGCGGTTTCGTGGCCTACGAGAATCTGGACCTCCGCTACGGTGCGGCACATGGGATCGGCGGCGGGAGCACCCGACACATCACGGTCCGCAATTGCGATATTTCGTACATCGGGGGCGGGCATCAAAATGCCGGCTCAGATGGCGCGCCTGTGCGTTACGGCAATGGCATTGAATTTTGGGCGGCCGCGAGCGATTCGCTGGTGGAAGGTTGCCGCATTTGGGAGATTTATGATGCCGCCCTCACCAACCAGGGCAGTGGCACCAATGTCGAGGAAAACATCATCTACCGGCGCAACGTGATCTGGAACAGTGAGTATTCCTTCGAATATTGGAATCGCGGCGCCGCCAGCGTGACCCGCAACATTGTGTTCGAAAACAACATTTGTGTGGATGCCGGTTACGGCTGGGGACATCGCCAGCGTCCTGATCCCAATGGCCGCCATTTGATGTTTTACGACAATACTGCGGCCACCACCAATGTCGTCATCCGCCACAACATTTTCGCCAATTCCGTGGATTCACTGATGCGCCTGCATGGGCGGGATTGGACCGCCGCGCTGACACTGGACGAGAACTGCTGGCATCAGGAGGGAAAACCCTGCGTGCTGAGGAGCGATAAACCGGAACGGCTCGGCGGGAGCCTCGCCCTACCGGAGGAGAAACCTTACGTGTTGTGGGGCGAGAAAAATATTGGGGAGAGCGAATTCAAGGCCTTCATGCAAACCAGGGGATTGGAGGCCCACGCCGTGGTGGCAGATCCCAAATTCATCGACGCCGCAAATCACGATTATCGACTGGCGCCCGGCAGCCCTGTCGCAGCCTGGTTTGCTCAGTAACTCATTCGGTCGAGTTTGACCTTGCCCCTGAAAATCCAATAGATGCTCATGGTGTAGGCGAGGACGATCGGGATGCCGATCATGGCGATGGTCAGCATGATGGAGAGCGTTTTGTGGGAGGAAGCGGCATTGTAAACGGTGAGGCTGTTGCCGACGGTCGGGTTGCTGAAAACCAGGTTGGGAAACATCTCCACACCGAAAAGCATCATCAAGCCAGCCATGGCGGCTGAGGAGGAGAGGAACGCCTGGAAGTCCCATCCGTGATGGAATGCGCGCGGGATGTTGGCAATGGCCAGCATCGTCGCCAGCGGAATCAGAAAAAGGACGGGATGGCTACGCACCTGCGTCGTCATGTGGGGCAGATAGAGCAGGGTGGCCATGGTCGTGATGGCGTAGCAGATGATGAAGAAAATGATGCAGTTGTTAACCCATCCTCGGACTTTGTCGTGGAGCGCGCCTTCGGTTTTTAACACGGTATAAATCGCGCCGTGCATCATGAACAAGGCCACTGTGGTGATTCCCAACAGGACGGCGTAGGGATGCAGCAGTCCCAGAAAAGTGCCCGCAAATTCATGGTGCGAATCCAGGGGGATGCCCCAGGCAATGTTGCCCATGGCCACGCCGATCAGAAAACTCGAGAGGATGCTGCCGCATGCAAAGCTGATGTCCCACATCTGCCGCCACCAGCGATGCGGCTGTTTGCTGCGAAATTCAATCGCCACCGCGCGGAAGATCAGGGCAAAGAGCAGCAAAACGAATGCGAGATAGAAACCGCTGAAGACCGTGGCATAGGCCATGGGAAACGCTGCAAAGAGGGCGCCGCCGCCCGTGACCAGCCAGACTTCGTTGCCATCCCACACCGGCCCGATGGAATTGATCATGATGCGCCGTTCCTCATCCGTTTTCGTGAAAAGATGAATGGCGCCGACCCCAAGGTCAAAACCGTCCAAAATGGCGTATCCGCCAAAGAGTACGCCGATGAGGACAAACCAGATGGTATTCAGATCCAGGGCATTCAATGGTCACCTCTTAAGGGTAGGGCAAGTTTGCCCGATGGAATCAGGTCCGCATCGTCCGGGCCGTGTTTGATTTTGTCGTCCAACAGGTAAATGAACGCCGCAAATAAAAGGGCATAGATCACGGCAAACAGGATCAGCGAGGCGACAATTTCATTCGCTTTTACAACAACCGACAGGGCGTCCGACGTGCGCAAGAGGCCATAGACAATCCAGGGTTGGCGTCCGACCTCGGCGGCGAACCACCCCGCCTGGTTGGCAATTTGAGGGCCGAGCACCGAGAACACGAGCAGGATGAGATACCAGCGGTGTTTGAACAGTTGTCCACGCGCCCACAGGAAAGCGCCGAACAGCGTCAGGGCGATCATGGTCATGCCCACGCCCACCATGATATGGTAGAATTGGAAGACCGCGTTGACCGGCGGGCGGTTTTCGGGCTTGGTCTGGTCCAGACCCGCGACTGTTTTTGTGGTGTCGAAATAAATCAGATAACTGAGCATTCCGGGAATGGAGACGCCATTACGCACCTGCTGATTCTTCTCATCCACCCAGCCGAACAAGGAAAGCGGCGCATTCGATTGCGTGATGTATTGTCCTTCGAAGGCGGCCAGTTTGGCGGGTTGGTTATTGGCGACACCCACGGCGGAGTCGTGGCCGGAGA
This sequence comes from Verrucomicrobiia bacterium, assembly GCA_963664225.1. Lineage (GTDB taxonomy): Bacteria > Verrucomicrobiota > Verrucomicrobiia > Limisphaerales > UBA1319. Next base: position 1,639,504 of record OY760937.1, on the reverse strand, counting down.
CCAATTGGAGCAGAGAGGCAGCCAGGCCGACGGCAAGACCGGTTTTCAGCGACGTTTGCGCAAACTCGATATGGCGGCGTTTGAGCAAATAAAATGCGCTGACGCTGACCATGAGGAACGCCCCGGCCTGCCACGCGCCACAGACGGTGTGGAACAGGCGATCCATGGAGGAGGGGTTGAACACCATGGCCCAGAAATCGGTGATTTCTGCGCGCGCGGATAATCCTTCGCCCACGATGTGATAACCCGCCGGTGTTTGCTGCCAGGAATTGGCCACCACAATCCAGATGGCGCTGAAGTGCGCGCCCAGGCACACCATGCAGGTGGCAAAGAAATGCACGCCGGGTCGGACCCTGTCCCACCCAAACAGAAGGATCGCGAGGAAGCCGGATTCCAGGAAAAAGGCGAAAATGCCTTCAGCGGCCAGTGCGCTGCCGAAAACGTCCCCCACATAGCGCGAGTAAGTGGCCCAATTGGTCCCAAACTCGAACTCCATCACGATGCCCGTGGCCACGCCCATGGCGAATGTGAGCGAGAAGACCTTCGTCCAGAATCGGCCCATCTGGTGGAAAATGGGTTTGCCCGTGATCAGCCACATGGCCTCGATCAAGACCAGCAGCACGCCCAGGCCGATGCTCAACGGCGGGAAAATATAATGGAAGCCGATGGTGAAGGCGAACTGGATGCGTGATAACATCAGTATATCCATGGCAATTCCTTGTTAAATGCTGCGCACGGTTTTCAGGGTGCTCTATGATTCACAAAGTTGTCCGACATGATTCGCGCCTGGTGCCATGCAAAATCAGGGTTTCGCGTTTCCCTTGAGCGATTCACGCAAAGCACGTTCGGCCTCCGCGCTCCAATAATTGCAATCGAGTTGCAGAAAGACCGAGGTATAGGGAATGGTCATTTTGGTTTTCAAGAGAAGGACATGAAACGTTTTGCCCGCTTCGTCGAGTTTGGAAATAATCTGTTCATGGGGCACGACTGACACCTCGCGGCCCGCAAGGATTTTGGCCAACTCATCCCGGTAGGCCTGCACCCCTTTGGCTGCGGCTTCGGGAACGGCCTTCAATTCCGCATCGGTATAAATGATGGGCCTGACATGGGCGGACTTGTCCAGGGTATCCAGCACGGCACGGACCACCTCGGTTTGCGATGCGCCGGTCCACACGGTTTCGATGCCCGGGGCGGTCTGCCAGGGATAGGCGGAATCGGCGATGACGATCCAATTGCGATGGCCCAGCAGCGGAAGTTCCTGTTCGAGTTTCGTGCGCCAGGAAACATCGGCAGTGGCGTTGACGATGGATATCGCGGCCATTACCGCAATCGTGCCTATGGTTAAACCAATCATGCGATCCCTTTTTTGCGAATTTTGGTCTTCCCCGCAACTTCGGTCCATGTGGACCGAACTTCGTCTGGAAGTGAGCGTCATTATGGCCCGATCGCGGAAACAATTCAACCGTGGTTTTGATGGTTTTTGACCGTATTTTAAGGCGCATCTTGACCATGCTGCTATATTGAGCCGTCAATTGATATGGATGGGGCAGGGGAAAAACCACCGGGCAAACGCTGGCTCAACCGCACAGTGCTGGGCATTGGGCTGGCCTCTCTTTTCAGCGACTGGGCTCATGAAATTGCGACGTCCGTGCTGCCCGCGTATCTGGCCATGCTGGGGGTGTCGGCGGCATGGCTCGGATTGATCGAGGGGGTGTCGGATGGATTGTCGAGCGTTGCGAAGATGGCGTCGGGTTTTTATACCGACCGTCTGGCACGGCGCAAACCCATCGCGGTCCTGGGTTACATCGTCACCGCGTTGGGCACGGCTTCCTTCGGTCTGGCCACAAGCGCCTGGCATGTTCTTGCCTCACGCGCGGTCGCGTGGTTGGGGCGTGGCGTGCGCACCCCTGTTCGCAAGGCCCTGCTCGCGGCGGCGGTCACGCGCGAGTCCTACGGTCGCGCCTTTGGATTCGAGCGGATGATGGACACCTGCGGGGCGATTGTGGGACCGATATCCGCCTTCTTTTTGCTCGGGGCCTTGAACCACAATTATCAGACCCTCTTTGCCCTGACACTGATTCCGGGACTCGCGGCGGCGGGGTTGATTGCGTTTGCGGTCCGGGAAAAGGAACGCAAACCCGTGCCGCATATTTCATTTGGCGACAGCCTGCGCGGCCTGCCCGGCCCTTATAAAAAGTTTCTGGTGGCCGTTGGCCTGTTTGGCGCGGGTGATTTTGCGCATTCCATGTTGATCCTTCTGGCCGCGCAAACGCTCACCCCTTCCATGGGTGCCGGAAAAGCGGCCAGCGTGGCCGTGGGATTGTATGTGCTGCACAACATGCTCTATGCCGGTTGCTCCTACCTGAGCGGCTGGCTGGCGGATCAATGGAACAAACGGCTGCTCCTTGCGGCGGGATACGCGCTGGCCTTCGTGATGGCGGTATTGGTGATCGTTCTGCCGGGAAATCCATGGGCTTTGGCCGTTATTTTCTCTCTGGCTGGCATTTACGTGGCGGTGGAGGAAACGCTCGAGGATTCCTTATGCGCCGAATTGACCGACGAAAATCAGCATGGCATGGCGTTCGGGATGCTGGCCACGGTCAACGGCGTGGGTGATTTTCTGTCGAGCGTGGTCGTGGGCCTGCTGTGGTCGGCCTATGGAATCAACGCCGCCATGGTTTATTGCGGCATCCTGTTCGCCTGCGGCGCGGTGTTGGTGGGGATCTCCGGGAAACGTGGCCGTTCGGGGTAGGTCGGTCTTCCGCATTTCGAGGGACAAGAAGGGAGCTGGCCTGCTTTGCCAACTACAAAATATTCCTGTTATTAAAACTAAATGGGTGCCGCCAGTATTGTGTTTGCAAGTTAGCAAATCGGAGTGGACAATGAAACACACTTTGGCTTGCCTGGGCAGGAGGGGTGTTGCCGGGGAAATGCGATCTCAACGTTTAAGAGCCAGATTGATGGAAAATCCAAATATGAAAAAGCACTTCAAAGTGGGCCGGTTTAAATGGATTCTCGCGATCGGATTGCTGACCGTGGCGTCAGGTCGGCATTTGATGGGCGCGGATGTGGCTCCAGCCGCCACGCCATCTTCCGTTCAGACCGGCACCAACAGCGCCCTTGTGCCCGTTACGTGGTTGGAAAAGGATTCTTACAACTGGGATGAACGCCACACGCAGGTACTCGCGGAGCAGAAGACCATCGATCCCGAGATCGTCATGATCGGTGATTCGATCACCCATTTCTGGGGCGGCCCGCCGATTTCCCGACAGCAGAACGGTCCCAAGGCCTGGGCCGAGACCTTCGGCGAGCATCGCGTTTTGAACATGGGATTTGGTTGGGATCGGACGCAAAACGTCCTTTGGCGGCTGGATCATGGCGAAATGGACGGCACGCATCCGAAGGTGGTCGTCCTGAATATTGGAAGCAATAATTTAACGGGCACCGGCAACGCGCGAGCCAACTCGCCCGCGGAAATTGCCGAAGCGATCGGCGCCATCTGCGATCGCGTTCACAAAAAGTCGCCGCAGAGCCGGATCCTTGTCATGGGGGTGTTGCCGCGCGGCTTCAAACCCGATGATTATTACCGCACGAACATCACCGCCTTGAACAGGATTCTGGCAACTCAACTGACCGGCAAACCGCTGATTGGTTTTCTGGACATCTCGGAACAGATCGTCGCAAAGGACGCCATGTTATCCCGGGATATCATGTCCGATGGAGTTCACCCCACCGAGGCCGGCTACGTCATCTGGGGCAAGGCCCTGCTGGCGGCGGGAATCCTGAAATGAACGCGGCGCCCATCCTCAAAATAATTCGAATGAGAAAGTCGGAAAGTCTATGAAGCACGCATCGATTATCTGGGCCTGGGCTTGTTTGTGCGGGATCGGCGCAGGGGCTGCTGATACCGAGTGGGCCAGGCAGGCATTTTACGTTCCCGAAAATCCGCGTTACACGATCAGCGATTCGGTCAACGATTCCATCCGATTCACGCTGACGAAGACACTTCAACGCGACACCAACGGACACCTGGTTTCCATTTCGAGTTTTGTGAATCCCGAGGGCAAGGTCATGGGCTGGCATGATTTTGGGAATCTCGAAGGTCCAGGTTGGGCGGCCAATGCGGCAGGGGGCGCGTGGGAAATATTTTCTCTGGGCGCGTATCTGGATAAGAAGGACTGGCAAACGAATGCCCTTGGGATTCTGGACCATGTGCTGGATGGGGGATTCATTGAGGAAAGCGGGCTGATTCGGGCGTATCGCGAGACCACCACGGGCAAAATGTGCCTGAACTACAAGCATAACTCGGATTGGTTTTGCCCGGGGTCGATGGCGAAGGTCGGATTTCAACTGCTCAGTTTCGCGGGAGACCTGGGCGCGGATTCACGGGCCGAACGCATGCGCCAGGCGGCCCTGCGATGTTCGCGCTGGATCGATAGGCATGTGGAACCGGTTACCAATGGCTGGTTTCCCCGCCGCGTGACGCCGGAAGGAAAACTCTGGCTCAAATCCCCGGACGGCGGCAACGATCCGTTCTGGCAAACGTCCGCGGACGGGCTTTTTATTCTCCAACTACAAGCGGCTTTGACGGCCCAGGGTCTGGCGGATTACAAAACGAATCTGCGGGAGAAGACGGCGGTGTTCATGAAGGCCGGCGGGATATTCGGCAGCATCAATCACGACACCTACGATCCGCGCGAGAACGTGGCCCTTTCGGTTGCATTTCGAACCCTGTTGGCGGTTTCCAAGGTGCTGAATGACGAAGCAATCCGAACTTTTGCTTATGATAAATGCCTGAAAGCCCTGGATGAGTTCAAGATGACCGATGATCGCAATGGAGTGGCCACCAAGGGCCTGCTCTACATGGAAAAATCGTGGGATACCGCCTATCTCTGGGAAAATGCCGAGGCCGCGCTGGCCTATTTCGAGGCGGCCGCCGACACACGTTCGCGGGATCTGAAAGCAAGCCAGAGCTACGAGATGAATGGTCTGGTCATCCTGCGCGCCATTGCAAAACACCATTACGGCCTCCACGGTTTTCTGACAGAGGGCGTGGATTGGAACGATCACGTGGGCCAACAGCACCACATCGCTCAGGCCAAGTATGCCGCCATCCAATACACCGAGCCTTTTCTCAATAACCAGCACATTGCGGAGCCAACGCTCTATTATCTCAAGCACCTCGCCAAAACGGAGGTTGTGGGAGGGAAGAAAGTTTGGCGGGATATCGAGAGTAATGTGATTTTAACCCAACTCAGGTAACAGAGGTCACCAGTATATTGCCTGCCCAAGCGCCATTCGGGACTGACCCATCCAACGGGCTGTCAAGCAACGCCAACCGATAAATCACAGGTTCTGCGGTTGGATGGGATGTAATAAAACCTTCATTCGCGGGAGGAAGTATCGTTGGCCGATCGTTGGAAGAGGTAGGGTTACACCCCATGGAGAAAGACCATTCCAAGGCGCAAGGTATTGGCTGGACCAAGATGAAAATTCTGTTCGCAACGGAAGCGATTTCCAAGGGAGGACGTTCTGGAACCATTCAGACGCCAAACCAGTTGCAGGATGGTCATGGGCGTGCCGTCCGGTCGGCCACCTGTCAATGAAGAGTGCCACTCATGAATTGTTAAACGGCAGCGTTTGAAAGAAAAGAATACGGCGTCTTATTCCGTCCAAGAGAAAGGACCACCAATGCCTCAAGGCGATAAATCCAGTTACACCGATAAACAGAAGCGCCAGGCCGCGCATATTGAAGCTGGTTACGAGAAAAAAGGTCTCAACACGAAAACCGCGGAAGCTCGTGCATGGGCCACCGTCAACAAACTCAGCGGCGGCGGCAAAAAGAGCGGTTCCGGGCGGAAGACAAATCAGGCTTAGGCCATGATTGGCGTGCATCCCATTCCAAAAGCATTCCGATGGTGGCCTCAGTGAAATCAAAATCGAGAATATGAACATCAAGAATGCAGTGACAGACCATCCCATCCTCAAGCTTCTCTCGGAGCGGTGGAGCCCCTACGGTTTCGACGATCGTTCCGTTCCGGAGGGGGACCTTCGATCGTTGTTCGAAGCCGCCCGGTGGGCGGCGTCCTCTTACAACGAACAGCCATGGAATTATCTGGTTGCCACCAGGGAGGACCCTGTGGAGTTCGCGCGAATGCTTGGCTGTCTTGTGGAGGCAAACCAGGCATGGGCGAAGGCCGCGCCAGTGCTAGTTCTGGGCGTGGTGAGTCTGCAATTCGCAAAGAACAAAAAGGACAATCGGGCCGCTGTTCATGATCTGGGTCTGGCCGCCGGGAATCTTCTGGTGGAGGCAACCGCACGCGGCCTGTCTGTCCATCAGATGATTGGCATCCTCCCCGACAAGGCGCGGGAACTTTACCAGATTCCGGAACATTTTGAGGCGTGGACGGCCCTCGCCATCGGATACAAGGCGGATCCGGCCAAACTCCCAGAGGCCTTGAAGGAACGCGACTCGACGCCCAGGCAACGAAAGCCGTTGGGCAAGTTCGTGTTTACTGGAAAGTGGGGACAATCCTCACCACTCATCCTGAAACGTGAACCCTGACACCGCGCGCGATGCGTTTGGTTCTCTTTCACATGACCAGCATGGCGACACCGGAGAGAAGACCGGTTTCTGGCTGGAAGAGTGGCTCAGGCCGTTGAGGACTGTTTGTAGTGATTTGAATGACCGCAGGTTCATTTCCATCGATCAATAATAAGGATAAAACCATGAGCACATTTACGACGAAAGACTCCACGCGGATTTATTACAAGGACTGGGGCACTGGAAAACCGGTTGTATTCAGTCATGGCTGGCCTCTCAGCGGCGATGCGTGGGAAAGCCAGATGACATTTCTGGCCGCCAACGGTTATCGCTGCATTGCGCATGATCGTCGCGGCCACGGTCGTTCGAGCCAACCCTGGAACGGCAACACGATGGACCAGTATGGCGACGACCTGTCGGAACTCATCGAAACGCTCAACCTCGACGACGTTACCCTGGTCGGTCACTCTGCCGGCGGCGGGGAGGTCGCCCGCTACATCGGGCGGCACGGCACCAAACGTGTCGCCAAGGCCGTGCTGTTGAGCGCGGTCCCACCGTTGATGCTCCAGACGCATGGCAATACCGGCGGTCTGCCAATGAAGGCGTTCGACGACATCCGTGCCGGAGTTACCGCCGACCGGTCCCAGTTCTTCAAGGATCTCACGACTCCATTCTTCGGCGCCAACAGGCCGGGCGCCAGGGTCAGCCAGGGCGTGCGCGATGCGTTTTGGTTTCGCGCAATGCAAGGCGGACTCAAAAACCAGTTCGACTGCATCAAGGCGTTTTCCGAAACGGATTTCACAGAGGATCTCAAGAAGTTCGACAGGCCAACGCTGATCATACATGGTGACGACGACCAGATCGTGCCAATCGGCCCCTCGGCTCACGCCTCATCCAAGCTTGTCAAATACGCGACGCTGAAGATCTATCCGGGTGGCTCGCACGGTCTTGCCGACACCCACAAAGACCAACTCAATGCCGACCTTCTGGCATTCCTTCAGGTCTGAGGTTTTTGTTGCGGCACTGTATGGCCGGTCGCGCACTTTTGATGGGCCAGGGGAATTCCACTCATGGCACGCGCTGTTCACCTGGTTCTAAAAAAGAGAGTTGTCCATGGGGAATACACCCCATGGCGGGGTTGATTATCTTTAGACATTTTAACGATGTTTTCAGTCCCAAGGAGCTTTTATGAATAAACCTGAATCGAAACATCCCATTATCGCCACGACGGAGTTTGAACTGCCGCCGTTGCCTTACGCCCAGGACGCGCTGGAGCCTTCCATTTCCGCCAAGACCATGAGTTTCCATTACGGCAAGCACCACCAGGCATACGTCGATAACCTGAACAAGCTGGCAGCGGGCACGTCATGGGTGGGGCAGCCGCTGGATAAGATCATCACGGAAACCGCGGGTGCCACCGACAAGGCGGCCATTTTCAACAACGCGGCCCAGGTCTGGAACCACACCTTTTTCTGGAAAAGCATGAAAGGCGGCGGCAACGGCAAGCCGACGGGACGACTATTGAAGATGGTTGACAAGTCCTTCCAGAGTTTCGACGAATTCAAAAAGGCCTTCGCGACAGCAGCCCTGGCGCAGTTTGGCAGCGGCTGGGCCTGGCTGGTTCAAGAGGGCGAGGTGTTGAAGATCATGAAGACCTCCAACGCGGATACCCCGGCGGCTCACGGACAAACCGCGATCCTGGCCTGCGATGTGTGGGAGCACGCCTATTATCTGGACTACCAGAACCGACGGAAGGATTTCGTGGAAGCCTTCCTGGAACATCTGGCGAACTGGGAGTTTGCCGCATCGCAACTGAAATAAACCCGCGCCTCCGCAAGGGCGCAAAACAGGAGGATACCGAAATGAAGGGCAATGAGAAACTGCTGCACGCACTCAACGAATTGCTGGCCGATGAATTGACCGCGATCAATCAGTATGTCGTGCATGGGGAAATGGCCGAGAATTGGGGCTACCGCAAGCTGAAGAAATCCGTAGGCGCGCGCGCCATCACGGAAATGAAGCATGCCGAAAAGCTGATCGAGCGGATTTTGTTTCTGGAAGGCACGCCGGTCGTCGGAGTGCTGAACAAGGTCCATATTGGCGCCGATGTTCCGCAGCAGTGCGCCAACGACCTGGCCTCCGAAATGACGGCGGTGGGGAATTACAATAAGGCGGTCAAATTGGCCACCGATCTGGGCGACAATGCCACGAAGGAAATTCTGGAGGGAAATCTAAAGGATGAAGACAGGCATGTGAATGAGATCGAGGAGAAACTGGATCAAATCAAGCAGATGGGTATTCAGAATTTTCTCGCGATTCAGGCCGGCGAATAGACGTCGTTACGTCTGGCAAGACGTTTGAGTGCAAGAAAGGGATCGGGTCCTGAATCACAAGCAGGACCCGGTTTCACCCAGCCTTTGGAGTGGCTTTTGCAATCTGGCCAATTTTTACAGCGATATCCTCGGGTGAAAGAACAAAATCGATGCACCCGCTTGCGATGGCGCTCTCCGGCATATCGGGCTGAATGGCTGTGTCGAGCTTCTGTGCGATGGTAATGCCGCCCACTTCCTTGATCCCGCACAGCCCGGCGGCCCCATCGCCATCGTAGCCCGAGACAATGACCGCGATCAGTTTCCCATCCCAGTGATGGGTGAGGGATCGCAGAAACACCGTGATCACGTCGGGCCATCCCCGCGGTTTGGATATGGGCTTCAAGCGAAACTCTCCATTGAGGACATGCAAGTCGCGCTGCGTGGGGATGATGAATACATGGTTGGGCCGGATATCCAATCGTTCTGTGATCAATTCAACCGGCATCGTCGTGAAGCGCGGAAGAATTTCATGCAGCCGGGTGTCCACGTTTCTCACATGATTAACGATGACGACGGCCGCCCCCATATCAGTCGGCAAATGTTGGAGTAGCCGCGTAAATGCGTCGAGCCCACCGGCTGAACCGCCAACGCAAACGACAGGAAAGTCTTTTGCAAAACTCTTGTCAGCCCTGCCTTCGAGTTGTTCCGGAGGGAGTGCCTTTGCAATTGTTTTCATCGTGCGCAATAAAATGACTATCCAGCATTGCGAAAGCGCAAGGCGTCGTTAACCCGAAATCCGGAACAGGAACGTCCGATCTGACGCTATCATTTAGTTGGACGTGACGTCTGAATCTTGTGCAAGGATAGGATCGCTTGAAATCTGCTCGAACGATATGGGGTGAAACCCTACCTTTGATTGCCGGCCAAAAGTCCTTCACTGAGCCGGAGGCATACATCCCTTCTTCGCGTCGAAACCGGTTTCTCAAATAATTCAGGCGTTTTGGCATTCTTCACAAGCCCACTCCCGCGTGCAGTCGTTAGGGTTTCACCCCATGGCAGCATTTGCAGCATCACTTAACGTTGATGTAGGAAATGGTGGCGAATGACGGCCATCGAAAACGAAAGACAAAGCATGCATATTTTATTCTCACCCATTCTTGGCAATCTCATCTGGGTCGGCGGAGGCTCGGTTGGATTCCTTCTTGTCATCATTGTGTTGATTCTACTCGTGCGCCGTTAATCGTTGTATCGTTTCAACAAAGCCGACTCAAACCATGCGGTTCACCACTCAATAACATTATGAAATACTTTTTCAGGTCAGGGCTGTTTTCCAATGCTGAACGCGGACAAACCAATCAAACGCCGGACGTGATGAATAAAACCACATCAGGGAACCCTGGCGGTGTTGCCAGACGTTCCATGACCGGGCAAAGAAGATTAGACCAGTACGAGCACTGCCCTGTGCGCCCTTTGGACGATCCTGCATTAATGCGATCCCAACTTGGATAAGCGTCCTGTTTAATGCAAGCGCAACGGTTTCCGCAGGAACCATCGGTTGGCGGCCTTACGCGTGAATCTCGAAGTGTTTCGCGATGGCTGAGACAGGGCCACGCACTGGTTCGGCACGGCGATCCGGTCCCCAGAATTCGCCCAGCGTGGGACCGTTTTCGATACGTCGGTCGTTGAATATAAAATTCCAGAGTTCATAGGGCCAGACACGGCGGCCGATTTGGTAATACCAGCGCATGGCCCGGCGCAGTCCGGGATCGGGATGGGCCAAAACGCGCCAGAGCGACTTGGGCCGGAGCTGAACGGCCGCTTCAATGAGCTTCAACCAGAGTAGCATGCGCCAGGGTGGCATGTTTTTCGAGGCCAGCACCTGGTGTTTGTAATCCCATTTGCGCAGGTCCATCTGGATCACGCGACGCCCCGATTCCATTTGCGCCAGCGGTGTCCAGCGATGCGGCGTGACATAGAGTGCCTGGATCTGGTCCGGATCATAGGAAACAATCTGGCGCAAGGTGCGAAAGTAGTCCGCATCCGTCTCCTCCTGAAACCCCGTGGCATAGGCCACCATTGAGAGAATGCCGTTTTTGCGCAACAGCCGGATGGCCTCGCGATCGGTGGATGCGTGGCTGTCCTTTTGAATCTTCTCAAGAGTCCGCTCATCCGTGCTCTCCATGCCAAGAAGGAAACGCGCGACGCCCGCTTTCTTGTAGAGATGCAGAATATCGGCGTCGCGGACGATGTCGTCCGAGCGGGTGGAGGCCACGAGAATCAGCGGGACTTTTTCCGCGATGAGCGCCTCGAGAAAGGCGCGCCAGGCCGGGCGGGACGCGGTAGGATTTTCGTCGGCAAAATTAATCACCTCCACGCCGTGTTCGCGGTAAAGCCGGGCCAGTTCGGCAGCGAATGTGACGGGGTCCCGGTGACGCCAGCGTTTCCAGAATTCACGCTGGCCGCAGTAATTGCAGCGATGCGGACAGCCGCGTGAGAATTGGGCCACGACCGCGCGACGATTGCCCCAATAGCTGTAGCGCTTGTGATCGATCAATTCCCAACCCACCCTGTGGCGATCCAGATTCTCGACGATTCGTGCCGGGACGGTGGCCATAGCCGTGCCAGGTTCGTCGGGATGATGCGTGTTTGCAGCACGATAGACGATGCCGGGCACTTCCCCCAGGGGTGTCCCGGTTTCCAGCGCGGAGATCAAGCGAACGATGGTTTCCTCGCCTTCGCCCCGCACGATGATGTCGATTTGCGTTTCCCGCTCCATGATGTCGCGCCAGTGAAAGGTGGGAAACACGCCGCCATAGATGATCCAGATGCCGGGATGTTCCCTGCGGATGGCGCGGGTGATGGCAACGACGACGGGATGCGCGGAGGTCGATCCTGAATGGCCAATCAAGACGGCCTGCGGTTTGTGGCGGCGCACCTGGGCCAGAATCGCGTCCATCGAAGCCGGGCCAAACTCGGCATCGAAGAGATGGACCTGGTGACCGGCGTCAAGGAGAGGGCCGCCCAGGCATAAAAGGCCGAGGGGAGGGAGATGTTCGAGAGGAATCCGGCTGCCGATGGCATTGTGCGGTGGATTGAGCAAAAGAATGCGCATAAGGACTATACCTAGGCTAAACTTTGTTAAGCTGATAACTTTGTATCACAAAGTAGAAGACTCCAAAATAACGACCTTGTTCAAAATAAGTCGAAAATCGTTTCATCAAAAAGATTGTCCGATTCGGCGATCTGCGTCCATGAATAGGTGAATGATGAACGACGACATGGCGTTGGTGCGGGAGTTTGTCGCCAGCCAATCCGAGTCGGCCTTTGCCGCGCTGGTGGAGCGGTACATTGGGCTGGTCCACTCGGCGGCGCTTCGGCAGGTGGGCGACTCGCATCTGGCGCAGGACGTTACGCAAGCCGTATTCGTCATTCTGGCGCGCAAGGCTGGGACGCTCGGGCCCAACACCATCCTATCCGCGTGGTTGTATCGGGCCGCGCTGTACGCGGCGGCGGATGCCTTGAAAATCCAGCGCCGACGTCAACGTCGAGAACAGGAGGCTTACATGCAATCCGCACTGCCAAACGACGATCCCAATTCCGCGTGGCAGCAACTATCCCCTATGCTGGAGGAGGCGATGACGTCGCTGGGAGAAACGGATCGTGCCGCGCTGGTGCTGCGCTATTTTGAGAGGAAAACTGGAGCGGAAATCGCCATGGCGCTGAAGGTGAGTCCTGAGGTGGCGCAAAAGCGGGTGTCGCGCGCACTGGAGAGATTGCGAAAATATTTTGCCAAGCGCGGTGTAGTCATGACGGGCACGGCCATTGCGGGAGCGCTGACGGCCCATTCGGTGCAGGCCGCGCCAATAGGAATGGCGGCGGGGGTTGTGGGAATGGCTTTAAATGGTGGAGGCGCTTCCACAACCGTTTTGGCGCTCGCCAAGACCGTGCCCAATGTGATGGCCTGGGCGAAATACAAATGGCTTATTGGTTTGGGGGCGACCGCACTGGTGACCGGAGGCGTCCTCTTCACCGCGATGGTCAACCATGGGCCGTCCGGGACACCAGCGGAGAAGGTTGCTGGCACGAATCAGGTAGTGGCGTCGGGTTCAGGTCTGGCTGAAGCTCCGGACGGAACAGAAGTGCGCGAACCACTAGCAGAGGCCGCGTTCATGTCCCTGAGTTCTCCCCCGGGCGGATTGGCGCTGCAGGCGGACGGCAGGATTGTGGTGGCGGCAAGCCTGTTCGGTTACTTCACGGATCCGGAGTCGGGATCGCTTGGCTATTTCAGGCGGGCGGCGTTACGGCTCCAACCCGACGGTTCTCTGGATCGCACCTTTTTCTCCAGTGTGACGCTGCCGGGATCCAGCGCCATGAACGCGCATGCAACGGTTTGTGACGATGGCAGGATTTTCACCTCGGGCCTGTTCGATGCGGTGGATGAAAGGAAGAGACCGGGCTATGCGATGTTAATGTCCGATGGGCGTGTGGATGAGGCATTCGAGCCCTGGCGCGGGAGGACGAATGTTCCCGGAAGACCGTATCTGCCGGGTGGAATTGTTCCTGCCGCGCTGCTTAGCGATGGCACGATGGCGGTGATGAGCGCGGCGGTCGATGGACCGAGGGCGCCCTATCCCTGGACGGTGCATCGGCTGGACGCGACGGGGGCGCCGGTTTTGCCAATTCCCGCGATTTCATCGAATGGGGAATTTTCACGACCTTCGGGATTGGTTCTTACACTGGGGCCTGTCGGATTCTGGACTCGAAAAGCGATTGACTGGACGCGCGACACGCCCGCGGCGCGGAGACCTCCCTTTCAGGCTGGAGCGCCCGCATCCGATCTGCCCGGAAAGGCGCCTGCGGTCGATCTTCCTTTTGAGCGCTGGACGGAAGCTCCGTCCGCGGTGGATGCGGCGGTGGTGTTCCAGGCGCTTTTTGAGGAAGTGCCCATTGAGCTTTGCCGGTATGCGGTGCGTTTGCCGGATGGAGGCGCCATTCTGGCGATACGGGATGAGGTTGTTGATGGCGCCATGAAAGCGCGCGGCCGGCTGATGCGTTTTGACCGGAATTGGCGGCCTGATTTCAGTTTCACGAATCGATACGAGGCCGATATCCGAAGTTCCATCACGCTTAAGACGGATGGGAGCGGAAGGATACTGGTGTCGGGGCTGATCGGGACCATCAATGGGGAAGACGCGTCCGGGGTGGTCCGGCTCGAAAAGAATGGCTCGACGGACCCCGGTTTCAAATGCAAAACCGCCAGTTCGTTAGAAGGGCGCGTCATGGACATGGCGATTCAAAACGATGGACGGATTGTCATCTGCGGATTTTTCGACAGAGTGAATGGGGTTCCACGCCAGCATCTGGCCCGGGTGAATTCCGACGGGTCGCTGGATGAGACGTTCAAGAACCGGTTCATCGGATTGGCGGAATTAAACACGCATCGGCGGTTTCCAGTGCCGCATCTCTCAGGCACGACGAATACACCGACCGCAACGCAAACTGCGGTCGAGGCGGGTGCGGCAGCGAGCACGGAAACGATCGTGATCCGTTCGATGGATTATCAGGAGGGGGTGGCCACGATAAGTTTCAGCGGGCGCACGGGGCAGGCTTACGTGCTGCAATGCAGGGATGCGCTGGCGGAAGCGGCCTGGAGTAATCTGAGCACCAACCAGACCGATTCTGCGGGGGCTGGGAGACTCATCGATGCCGATGCGGGGAGGCATCCAATGCGCTGGTATAGGATCGCGATGCCGTGATGGCGGGACTGGAAATTTACATGGGTGGACAGAATTAACAGGATGGACAGGATGGGGAGCGGAGGATTGAATTTCATTTGCCCCCGATTCAAAAAGACTGTTTTCTTCATGGATGATTTTCCGTGAAAAGCAATTAAACCGATTTGCTGTGATCGTTTGCATGTGGGCTGCCGCGGTGTGTCAGGCCGCCGACTGGCCGAGGTATGGGGGGCCGAATTGCACGGGGGCGTCGCTGGAGGCGAATCTGGCGCATGCGTGGGCTGCGGAGGGGCCGCGGGTTTTGTGGACGGTGGATGTGGGCGAGGGTTATGCCGGACCGGCCATCCGGGACGGGGAGGTGTATCTGGTGGATCGGGTGCCGGATACGCAGGATGTGCTGCGGTGCCTGGAGTTGGCGAGCGGGCGGGAGCTTTGGAAGGTGGCCTGGGATGCGCCGGGGAAGTATGCGGAGAATGGTTCGAGGTCGATTCCGACGGTGGATGAGAAGTTTGTGTTTGTGGCGGGTCCGTTGGGCGAGTTTCAGTGCATTGACCGGAAGACGCATGCGATTGTGTGGAGCAGGCATCTGGTGAATGATTTCAAGGATCCGGCCATCGACATCAGCCAGGCGCCGACGAACCGGGAGGATACACTGCGGCGCACGCAGGTTCCCATGTGGGGCATCACGCAGGCGCCGCTGCTTTACCGTGATCTCGTCATTGTTGCTCCGCAGACGCAGAAGGTCGGCCTGGTGGCCTACGAAAAGGCGACGGGGAAAATCCGGTGGCGCTCGGAGTATATCGGGCGCAACTGGTACAGCCATGTCAGTCCCTACCTGGCGACTTTGTGCGGCGTGGACCAGGTGATCATGCTGGCCCAGCCGAGCGATCCTGAGAAGTCGCCGGATGACGCGCCGCGGTCCAATATCACCTCGGTCGATCCGGGCACGGGCGCGATTCTATGGAAAACGCAGAGTCCCAAGCCGCACAAAATTCCGATTCCGCAGCCGGTGCAGATTGGAGAGGACCGGCTGTTCATCACCGGCGGATACAATATGGGCTCGTTCATTTTGCAGGCGTCGCACACAGGGGAGCAATGGGGCGTCAAACTGCTGACGCACAATCCGAAGGCGACGCCGAAGCTGCAGTCGCCGGTGCTCTATAAGGGTCGGATTTATCTCACGTGCTTCAAGGATCAGGGGGGCAACCAGAACGGCCTGGTTTGTCTGGGCCTGGACGGTCAGCCGCTATGGCAGACGGGCGTGGATCTGCAATTCGATTCTGGAGGTTATCTGATCGCGGACGATCTGGCGTTCGTGCTGCACGGCAGAACGGGGGTGCTTTATATGCTCGGGCTTTCCGATGCCGGCGCGAAGGTGTTGGGGAGCGCCAAGGTGCTGGAGGCGAAGCACGGCAACGTCTGGGCTCCGCTGGCGCTATCTGATGGAAAATTGATCGTGCGCGACCAGAATCAAATGAAGTGCCTGGACGTGCGGAATCCAGGCGCACCGATCCGCTGATCGGATGCCGATCACTTCATGGATTTGACGAACTCGTCCGCGTGCTGAATCGAGGTGTTCATCTGTTCGATCAGCTTGGAAATCTCCGCCTGGATGCTGGCGGTTTCGCCCTTCAATGAAGCGATGGCCTCGGCGTTCAGGCTGTGCTTGAGGTAGAGCACGTAATCGTTGAACTGACGGAGGACGGGATCCATGCTCTCTTCCGCGCGCTTGAGGGCGGCGTGGAGTTCGTCGTATTTCTGGCGGGTGGAGGTGAGCTGCTGACGACTGGCGTCGCGCAAGGACGGAGTGCCGATTTGCTGAATCTCCTTCTCCCATTCGGCGAAGAGGTCGGTGGACACCGTTTCGACCTCCTTGACGCGCTTGTGCACGCTATCGACACGGGTGACGCACCCGTTGTAGTCGTCCTTGAGCGCGTTGTAGCGTTTTTCCAGGTCGCCGCCATCGAACTTGGTGATTTCCTTGAGACGGGTCATGGCGTCCTTGAACTGCTGCTGGGCGTCGGCCTGGTCGTCCCGGGCTTTCTGGACATCCTTCTTGAGCAGATCGCGCTTATAGACGCCGACCTTCTCGTAGGCGGCGTAATAGGTGCTGCGGCAGCCGGTGATCAGAATCAGACACAAGACGGCGGGAATGAGTGCTGTTTGGAATGGCCTTTTCATAAAATCCTTGCTAAATATCGAATTCGATGGGGCCATTGTCAAATTATCAATTGTATGCAGTGCAATTGAGCATCAGCCCGCCATGGCATGCAAAGGTTAAACCGCTAATTAAATTGTCTTGATGCAGAAGACGACATCACCCATTTAAACATCTTCCACCGAGGACACGGGCTGTTCAAGATGGAATGGGATGGCAGCCTGAAAGACTCCATTTTTGACAGACTGATTGCAATACGGGTGTGTCAGCTGACAATTCTGTTCGTCTCCCTTACCACCTATAGCCTTTTCGGTAATGTGATCGTAAGAGACAGACTTTGTTGTGTCTAAATAACCATCGCAAATAGGACATTTGATTGCTGATTTTAGTGCGGTTTTGATAAACACCGCACTCTTTATATCATCAGAGAATCTTGCGCTGACGTCTTCTGAGGTCCCTGTAATGATTTTGCCATTTAGCCCCGCAAAAGAAACAAGATCCGACTCCTTTATTACCCCGCAAGCATCGGCGTTTAGTTTCTCGACAAGGGTATTTAGCAAATCTGCGTAGGTGACGACTCGCTTGCTGCTGATTGTCTTTTGGAGGATTGTAGCGATGAGATCTTTGTGCTCTATCAGAATATTCTCGAGCTTGCCGCGAACGTTTGTGAAATTCGAGAAAAAGGCCTTATCGTTATTGATCATCTTCCGGCTTAGCAATAGAACAACGCCTAGAAACATGGGACTTAGGTGGCGTCCTGTTGGACCATAAAAATATATTGCTGGATAAAGTCCCAGGCTTCCCTTGTCATTGCCAGTCATCCGATGTGCCAAACCAAGCATGCGAGAAAGGGTCTCTTTGGTTGCATCACCGGTATCGTCGTCTGCTTGATCCTTCAGTTTCTTCGGATTGCCGCTTTGGTCCCTGTTGGCAGCAAGAGCACACTCAATTAGTATTTGTAGCGCGGCGCGCACCCCTGTTGGGCCACCAAGCGGAAGGTCTAAGGTTTTAGTCGGTGTTTCGGCCTCTGGTTGGAAGAGTGTAGAATGAATTTTCTTCGCCAATTCCTCAATTTGTTCAGGGACGGGATGTGAAAAACGTGACCAGTAGCGATGTCCCATTCCTGCTCGAATCACGGCTCGAGACGCTATAGCAATTGGTTTCCTTCTGTTGGAAAGCAAGAGTTCCTCAATATCGTCCAGTGCAGTGCCTTGTGTGTTAATTTTGAAGAAAGAGGCTTCAGCCTTTTCCGCATTACCCTCAACCCATTGGACTGGGATTGCTCGCGATACAACTGGCAAAATCCGTCGGCGTTCTGTATCATCCAGACTAGGATTTTCCATACTCGACTGGATGTGCTGCCACTTTCCGATTCCTTTCGCAATTAAATCGCGGGTTTTTGCAGCAGTGGCTTTTTGCTCTTTCGAAATTGCGTCGCCAAAGAATGAACGAGACACTGGTCCGTCGCCATAGTCATCCTCAATCCATGCCCTGATCGCGCTTAGCCGATGCCCTCCGTCTATGACAAAAAGATATGTTGGCGATTTCCAGACGATGACCGATGGAATCAGGTCACCATTGAAAAAGCACTCGAGCAAGGAAACTACCTGTTCTGGTGACCAATGATTTGTTTCCCTCTGGAAGTCTGGTTTGCGAAGAGTGGGGCGGATCAGGCCTCCTGTCTGCAAATCTTTCACAGAAATTGAATGGAAACTTGTGTTGCCGCTTACGGAGTTGTTTGGTTCTAAGGCAAAGTCAGCCCTCGGAATCATTGCGTCCAAATTAACAAAACGAGTCTTTGCAGCCATGATGGTTTCATCTAAGATGAACATGCCGTTTACATGCAAGAAAAAAAGCAACGTCCTTGTTATTTTTTGCCTTATTGCTTCTTTTTGATATTCCATTCAGCGCAGGCTGGGCTTGACTTTGTGCGGTGGATATGAAAACTCACAGCTCATTACCGCATTCACAAAATCCAGGCTGCATCGCCGCACCACGAACTGTGGCGTGTTTCGGCGCAGCTCCACCCCATTCCATTGCATGGACATAAATCCCGCTTCTCAACCCGCCAGAAGGTCCAATTTTAACAGGCTGAGTAAGTGCGTCCTGACAGGCCTGCTGCTGATGCCCGTTCTTGGAATGGCTGAGGCCCCGGCGGCGGTCAGCGCGGCCACGGCGTTGCGCGAGGTGCAGCAATACAATTTTGCGATTCACATCCTGGCCATGCTGCTGGTCGGGTTCGGTTTTCTCATGGTGTTCGTGAGGAACTACGGATACAGCGCCACGACGGGCACGTTTCTGGTGACGTCGGTGGGATTGCCGGTCTATTTTATTCTGAGGTCGATGGGGGTGCTGACGGCGGAAGTGGTGCCGATGCAGAGCATCAAGGGCTTGCTGCTGGCTGAATTTGCCGTGGCCTCGGCGTTGATCGCGACCGGGGCGGTGCTGGGACGGGTGCGGCTGCATCAATACGGGCTGCTGGCGTTGTTGCTTGTGCCGTTCTATATGCTCAACGAGTGGCTGGTGCTGGACGGGGGGTTGGGCATCACCAGGGGTTTTGTGGATTCCGCCGGATCGATCATCATTCATGCGTTTGGGGCCTATTTTGGACTGGGACTGGCCGTGGCGTTGACGCAGGCGAACCACCTGGAAAAGGAAATACCCGGCGACGCCACCTCGAATCGTTTTTCCATGATTGGCTCCATGGTGCTCTGGTTGTTCTGGCCGAGCTTTTGCTGCGCGGTTGTTCCGCCGGAACAAGTGGCCGCCACGGCCGTGAACACTGTTTTCGCCTTGTGCGGGGCCACGATCTCCACCTGCGTTTTCAGCGCGGTGTTTAATAAAGGCAAGGTCATGATCGGCGACATCGCCAATGCGGCGCTGGCGGGCGGTGTTTCGATTGGCGCCACCTGCAACATGGTCAGCGCCCCCACGGCTCTGGGGATCGGAGCGCTGGCGGGGCTGCTGTGTGTTTTTGGCTACGCGGTGGTGCAGGGCAAAATCAAAAACACGTTTCGCATTGTGGACACCTGCGGAGTGCATAACCTGCACGGAATGCCGGGACTCTTCGGCGGACTGGTGGCGGTGCTGGTTGTTCCAGGCATCGCAAAGGCTCAACTGGTTGGAATCGGCACGACGCTTGTCCTGGCGCTGACGGGCGGGCTGGTGTCCGGGTATATCATCCGCGCGACGGGTTCCAGAAGGACCGCCTACGAGGACAACGAGGAATTCATCCAGACCGAGCAGAAGGCGACCTTGGAATGAGGCGGGCTGTTGCCCAGTATCGGGAAAGAAATGGACCCCAAAGGCACTGAGGCACAAACAGGGAAAAAGAGATTGTCCTGAATGTCGCGTGCGAGTGGGCTCCCGCCCGGGACCGGGAAAAATTCTTTTCGCCGCAGGCACGGCGGGTGCAGATTGGGGCATGCCCGAAAAACGGCGACATCGCGGGCCGGACCCGGAGGATGCCCGGCTATTCGCCCCGGAAGCCTGTGGCGTCATGCGCCAGGCGGCGGGGGATTTATGCTGGCTGCTGAATCACGGTTATGCGCTGGCTTCTTCGCTGGAATTGGTGGGCAATCGCTACGAGCTGATACGTCGGCAGCGGATTGCAGTGGGCCGCTGTGTCTGTTCGGATGCAATGTTGCTGCGGCGTCAGCAGCATGAGGTTGCGCCCGCGCAAATCCGCAACGGCGAGCTCTGGCTGGATGGCTATAATATCCTGAACATCCTTGAGTCCGCGATGGCTGGCGGGGTGATCCTGCGGGGGCGCGATGGGTGTTATCGGGATATGGCTGGCACGCACGGCGGATATCGACCGGTGGAAGAAACCATGCCCGCCTTGCGTATGCTGGGTGAAACTCTGGCCGCGTGGGAAATTGCCACGTGCCGCTGGTGGCTGGACAGCCCGGTGTCCAACAGCGGTCGGCTCAAGCGCGTTCTCCTAGATTTGGCGGGGCGCATGGGCTGGCACTGGGAGGTGGAATTGGTTTTCAGCCCCGACAAGGTTTTGTGTGAGACGAGTCATGGCGTCGCCACTTCGGATAGCGTGATACTGGATCGGTGTTCGCGTTGGACGAATCTAGCGCGGTGGATCATTGATGCGAAGGTTCCGGGCGCGCATGTGGTGGATTTGGGGTGTGGCGGGTAGGGACGGACGCACGTGAAGCCGCGAAGAAAATGAGACAGGATGACAGGATTAAGCGGGATGATTGCCGGACTGCAGAGGAACGCGGATTTTTAAACCGCGAAATGGGAGAAGGCCTGCGCCATTATTCCATTGCGCAAAGGCGCGGGTTTGCGCATAAATCGTTTCCATGTTGGCCAAGGTTTGTTCGGCGGCGCTGGCCGGTATTGACGCCTATCCCATCGAGGTGGAGGTCAATGCGGGCTTCGGTGATACCCTGGTGGTCATTGTCGTGCCGATATACCCCCACCAAATTCACTGCAGCGACATTCCGCAAATCCATTCCAAATTGTCGTTTGTCGGACCAACTCTTCCAGACCCTTCCACGACCCTTGAAAAGGAAAGGCGAAGGTCAGAGTGAGTCGCCGCTTTGCCCGACTCGGTAGTAGTCAAAGTCCACACGGCCGCCGGGAGTCTTGGTCGAATAATAGAAGAGGGCGAAGCGATAACCCATGAAGTGCGGCACGGTGTAGGAAAGGCGCGAGGGACGACCGAGGGGTGTCCAGGATTTGCCGTCGAGGCTGTAGGAGAAGTGCGCGACTTCAGGCGCGGGCTGAAATTCGCATTCGACCTTGAGGTGAACTGTTTTGCCAGTGAGGGGAACGGAGGCGATTTCCTCGGGTTTGTCGGAGTCGGCACTCACCATGACGAGAGATCTGGCGCCGTCGCTCATCTTTACGCCCACAAAACCATAGCGTTTCTGAAATGCGGCGATGCCGGCGTAGTCGCCGTCCTTCATGCCGCTCACGTCGATGCTGGTGGTGGCGGAACTGCGAGGGCCAAAGGTGCGCTGGGTGAGAGTATTCGGGGCCTCGGGCAGAGTGGAAACGATCCGGCTGGTGACGAAGCTCAGGTACCCCGGGCGCTTGGCGAGCGACCAGAAACGAGACTCGGGATTGTGATTCCATTGCCAGGCGAGGGGCAGGTCGAGGGTGCCGGGCTCGCGGTCGAATTCGTCAGAGGCGACGATGCCGGAGACACCGGAGACGCCTTGTCCGCCGGCGGGGATGTCGAGCGTCATGGGCGCCTTGCCGTTTTCACCGAGAACGGGCCAGCCGTCCTTCCAAGTCACCGGCACGAGGTAGGGGATGCGACCGACGGCGTCGTTGTCCTTGAAAAGATAGGCATACCATTTGCCTTCCGGGGTGTCGATGAGGCCGCCCTGGGCGATACCGCGATCATCGAGCGCGATGCGACCCTCGTAGGGACCGTTGATTGAGTCGGCGCGGTGGACGATGACGGTGCGCGCCCAGCGGCTCCCGGGCGAGGCGATGTTGAAGAGGTAGTAGCGGCCATTGATCTTGAAAAGCTGCGAGCCCTCGCCCTTGAGCCCACCCTGGTCGGCGCCGAAGAGGGCGTTGACGTTTTCGACGATGACCTTGTTCACGCCACCGGGCTTGATTCCGGAGAGATCGGGTTGCAGCTCGGTGAGCCTGATGCGACCGCCCCCGTAAACCATGTAAACGCGACCATCGTCGTCGAAAAACAGGCTGTGGTCACCCAGCAAGGGCTCGAAACTCGTCGCTTTCCACGGGCCGCGCTCCGGATCGCGCGTGCTGTAGATGTGAGTGCGTCCGCTGGTGGCGGAGAAAGTCGAGGCATAGAATACGCCGTCGTGGAAACGCAGGCTGCTGGCCCAGGAGCCCTGACCGTAGGCGTTTTTGCCGTTTTCGAGGCGGAGGGCTTCGTTGTCGGCGAGGGTTTCATAGGCGTAGGAGGCCATACTCCAGTTGACCAGGTCCGCCGACTTCATGATCGGGAGGCCCGGGCTCATGTGCATCGTCGTGCTGCTCATGTAATAGGTTTTTCCTACACGGATCATTGCGATGTCCGGAACATCGGCCCAGGTAATGGGATTATGGGCAGGATGCGCCTGTTCCGCCGCAAGGGGATGAGACGCGACGGAGGCGAGGACGAGGGCCATCAAGAGAATACCGGCAAGCCGGGCCAATACACTCTTCCCGACCAGCACGTTTAATTTGATTTTATTCAGCATCATGAATTTCAATTTGTTCTGGCGGCTAGTAAGGCCGCACCAACCGGAAGAATACCGAGCCCTTTGTCGGATTCAAGCAAGTGTCCTCGTTTTTGATGTATGCTAAAGTTCACCAGTTAGGGTTGTTCAGAACTCCCAGAACAAGCAGGCAAGTGGGATATGGGAACAAGGTTGGACCATGGCGTCGGGCGTTTTTCCCAGCGACTGAACCCTCGCTTTTCTGGGTTCCTTTGCATTCCTCTTATTTCTTGCACCATTTGTGCATTTTTGTGGCCATCCCCCGCCTGCTACTTTGTCCTTTCCGAATCCCTGCTTTTCCCCAGAATCGCCCCTATGTTAGCCCGGGTTTTTTCCGCCGCTGTGAACGGCGTCGATGCCTGTCCGATTGAAGTCGAGGTCAATGCGGGCTTTGGAGATACCCTGGTGGTGATTGTGGGGCTGCCTGATGCCGCGGTGAAGGAAGCGCGGGATCGGGTGGCGACCGCGATGGCCAATTCCGGGTTCGCGTTTTCCAGGGAGCGGATTCTTCGATTGTTTGTCACCTCATGAGGCTTTTCGGGTTCTTACAGGGTGATATGATGACGAGCGAAGCGATGCAGAGGGGAGATATCAACGACGCCGAGCTAGTGGCCGAGAGCCTGAGCGGGAATCGGGATCACTTCCGGCTGATTGTTGAACGCTATCAAATCTTGATTTCGTCGCTGGCGTACTGTGCCACTGGTGACGTGAGCCGGAGCGAAGACCTGGCCCAGGAGACCTTTGTGGCGGCCTGGAAGCAGCTTTCAGAATTGCGTGAACCATCCAAGTTGCGGCCCTGGCTGTGCAGCATTGCGCGTTCGCTTATCAGCAAAGAGTTTCGACGCCAGGGACGGGAGCCGGATCATGCCGCTGAATCTCTGGAGGCAATGGACGAATGGGTCTCACCAGAACCGCTGCCTTTCGATCAAGTCATCAGCGACGAGGAAAAGGCGATTCTTTGGCGCTCGCTCGAACGCATCCCGGAAATTTATCGCGAGCCGTTGGTGTTGTTCTATCGCGAACAACAATCCATCGGGGCCGTGGCGCAGGATTTAGGTCTCAGCGAGGATGCGGTAAAACAACGACTATCCCGCGGGCGAAAACTCCTGCAGGAAGAATTCCTCGCGTTTGTCGCCGGTGCGTTGAAGCAAACCCGTCCGGGCAAGGACTTCACGTTCGGAGTGATTGCGGCTCTGCCCCTGCTGGCCACGACCGCCAAGGCGGCGACGGCCGGCACGGCGCTGGCGCAACATGGTAGCGTGGCCGCCAAGACAACGAGCTCCGTCGGGTTTCTGCAAACCGTTGCCAATTTTGTCATGGGCATGATTGGCTGGGTTGTCGCGGCTTTGTCCTTAGGTGGATACATTGGATTTAAAATGGGAGGGGATAGTCGGAATAGTGAGCGGGCGCGTCGGTCTGTAGCCACTTTTTGGCGCAATATGGGAATCAGCATGTCCTTTTTCTTTTGTCTCCTTCCGCTAGGGACGGTCTCGCTCGCCAAAGTGACCGGTCTATCCGCGGCCAGAGGCTTAATAACGTTGAATATTTGGCTGAACGTCTGTCTGCCGATCTTTATGTTTGGGGTGGTGCCGCTATCCCTTGGCATCTGGATTTGGCAACGAAGATGTCGAACCGTTCCTGAAGGGGTTAAAGACGGTTCCATCTCCAGACCATCTCCAAAATTCATCACTGCCTGGGCGATGACGGCCATGACAGTGGCTCTCTTTTATTTGGGCCTTTTCTGCTGGGCGTCCAGTCGCATTTCTTCCACGCACTTTCCGGTACCTCGCTACATGTCCACCAGTGAAATACAAAGCCGTATCGCCGATTCGCAGGTGGGGAAATTCCGCTTTAAGCTGCTCCAAAATGCCAGAGGAGTCCGCACGCTCCATGGTGATCTGCTGGAGAATAGGAAGGTGACCCCGTTCGTCGCTCCGGCAGAGAACACCACGATGGCCTTGCTGGCCGAGAAGGGAATCAGCCATGAGACGCAGGTTGAAAACCGGGATGCGCCCCTGCTCAGCATGACGCGTCCAGGGTGGTGGTCCGTGTGGCTGCTGATTCCATTCTGCTGGTTCATCCTCGTGGCTGGCGCGGTGACATTGTTGCGCGGAAGTCATGATCGCCAATCCGGACCGCTCTCCGCCACGGACCTGATTAATGAACATCGTGTGGATAAAGCTTTTGCCGCATTGGCCGCGTGCGGAATGGTCGCACTGGCCGTTTTTCTGGGGGTAACCATGGACTGGAAGGTGCGCACCATCTCCGCCGATCGCGTACCGGGCATCGTCGCCCGGCACAAAAACGCCCGATTCGAAGTGTTCGAGTATATGGATGGTTCCAGAAAACTGTGGATCTCCGACCTTCGCACTCCGGACTTCATTGCGCCCGCGAACGAATTCACCCTGGGAGAGTTGACCCGCCAGAACATCACTTACCAAACTTACGTAGCCGAGGCGGACGGTCTCCCGGGACCAAGTGCGTCCATCACTGCGCTGTGGATCCTCGCATTAACGACTGGCGCCGGAATCCTGTTTTTCTGGGCGGTAAAAAACCGGCCTGAATCCCCCATCACGCATCCCGGGTCCGGGAACGATATGGTACTCGATTCCACCCACTCTGGCGCGAAGCCGCTACCGTCGCAAACCCGCCCGCCGACGTTTTCGCGTGGCACCGGCATCCGTTCGGACCCTGGTTTTACCCTGGTTGAACTGCTTGTGGTCATTGCGATCATAGCCATCCTGGCGTCATTGCTGCTGCCCGCGTTATCATCGGCAAAAGGACAAGCCGCCAGAACCAAATGCCTCAGCAATCAACGACAGCTTGGACTGGCATGGACGCTTTATGCCCCAGACAACGCCGACCGGCTGGCGCTCAACCTGGACAGCGTTGACACCGGCGTCCACCGCAGCCCGGTCGGCAGCTGGGTCACCGGCAGTGCCACCCATGACGCGGATCCGACAACGATCAAAAAGGGCACGCTCTTCCCGTACGCGCAGTCGCTCCAAATTTACCGTTGCCCATCCGACCATACGTGCGTCGAGGATACCAGCACACCCAGGCTGCGTAGCGTGTCGTTGAGCATCTACATGGCGGGAGACGACTGCGTGAGCAACTACATGGTTTTTCCGCTGGCGAAATTCAGCGAGATACGACATCCATCGAAGACCCTCACTTTTCTCGATGAGGATGAGAACGGAATCAACAATGGCGGTCTTCTGTATGCCTCCAAAATGGACGTATGGATGGACCTCCCGGCTCGACGGCACCAGCACGGCTGCGTGCTGGTTTTTGCCGATAACCATGCGGAATACTGGAAGTGGAAAGGACCGGCGCCAGTCTCCTGGTTCAATAATGGTTATGTAAATGACCCGGTGGAACTTCAGGACCTAAAGCGCCTCCAACAGACCGCCCCGGATGCCGAATAATGAAAACGCCTAATCAGACCATCGAGCGGACCGAGGTCCTATACTGATTGCTCTGTCGTCGGCCACGGATCCCACTCTCCCGCTCGTGCCTCGCGGGACGAGAGTGACAGAACGCGCGCTTAATTTCTCTGGGCAGGCCGTATTCATGCGTCCTACGCTCGGGCCTACGCCATTATTCCATTGCGCAAGGGCTTGGGTTTGCGCATAAATCTTTTCCATGTTGGCCAAGGTTTGTTCGGCGGCGCTGGCCGGTATTGACGCCTATCCCATAGAGGTGGAGGTCAATGCGGGCTTTGGTGATACCCTGGTGGTGATTGTAGGGCTGCCTGATGCCGCGGTGAAGGAATCGCGGGATCGGGTGGCGACTGCAATGGCCAATTCCGGGTTCACGTTTCCGATGGGGCGGATCACGATCAACCTGGCGCCCGCCGATGTGAAGAAGGAGGGTCCGAGCTTCGATCTGCCCATTGCCCTGGGCCTGCTTTCCGCGAGCGAACAAATCGAGACGGACCAGTTGGAGAATTTCGCGATTGTGGGTGAACTGGCGCTGACGGGTGGCGTGCGCGCGGTCAAGGGGGTTCTGCCAGTGGCGCTGCGCGCGCGGGCTGAAGGCAAGGCCGGGGTGTTGGTGCCCGCTGAAAATGCGCTCGAAGCGGCGGTGGTGGAGGGGTTGTGTGTGATTGGCGTTCACAACTTGCGCGAGGCTGCGGAGTTTCTCGAGGGGCGTCTCCAAATTCCGCCCACGCGTGTGGATATCGCCGCGCTCTTCGCCCAACCGGTGGAAGATGAATTGGATTTTGCGGATGTGAAAGGGCAGGAATCGGTGAAGCGCGCCCTGGAAATCGCCGCCGCAGGCGGGCATAACGCGCTTCTCATTGGGCCGCCGGGGACGGGCAAATCGATGTTGACCAAGCGGCTGCCGTCCATACTGCCGCCGTTGACGCTGGAGGAAGCCCTGGAGACGACCAAGATTCACAGCATCGTGGGCATCCTTCCGCCGGGACAGGCGTTGCTTACCAAGCGTCCTTTTCGAGCCCCCCATCATACGGTCAGCGATGCCGGATTGCTCGGAGGCAACATCAATCCGACGCCCGGGGAAATTTCCATCGCGCATCATGGCGTGCTCTTTTTGGACGAATTGCCGGAGTTCAAACGCAACGTTCTGGAGACCTTGCGTCAGCCTTTGGAAGAGGGGTGCGTCACCATTTCGCGCGCCGCGGGGTCCATGACATTCCCATCACAATTCATGCTGATTGCGGCGATGAATCCCAGAGGTTTCGTTGCCTTTTTGTGAGTTCTTCACAAGATGGCATATAGCAGAGGGTTATGTTTATTTCGTCGCCGCTCACTACAATCTTTTCAGTGATACTTTCGATGATTCGGCGTTTTTCATTTTGAGTGAACTTTGGCCATTGTCGGTGAAGATCGATGGCTTCGGTGATCACTTCGTCGGCAGACAATTGGTGCATTTGGAGGGCTGCCAGCTCGCCCTGTAATTTCGCTAATTCAATACCAAGCGATCGTTCTTGGTCTTCCAATGGGCGATACAGTTTTCCGAAGCCTTCGGGGTCAATTTGATCATTTTGGTAGAGTTGGTAAACTTTGCGCATTTCCACTCTGATCTTTTCCAATTGTCGTTCATGGACCATCAGCCGCTCTTTCTTGTCGGCAAGGTGAACGTTGCCACTCGCCAAGTGAGCTGTGATTTTTTCTTTTGATACAAAGAAATCTTCAAGCTCCTCCCGGAAAATTGCCTCAATGTCTTCCATGGGGATCTTGTTGCGGCATTTGTGGCAGATGTATTTTAGCGTACGCGAAAACACATACATTTTCTGACCGCAGCCACAATACAGAAGACCAGCAAAAAGGTGGACTGGTTTAGGGCCAAGGGGACGCATGGTTTTGCGCTTTTCCAGCAATTCATTGCATTGATCCCAAAGCTCTATTGAAATGATTGGTTCTACAGGTGTTTGAATCCAATCGGATTCAGGTTTTGTACGGAGTTTACCCTTGTTGTCCCTGTAAGTGTGGTTTGCCCGATATATTCCTTTGGCGGTTGAGTCTTGGATGAGTCGCAGAACGGTCGTATCCGTGAAGTGGGCACCTTTTCTGGTTCTATAACCAGATTGGTTCAAGTGGCGAGCGACGCCTTTAAGACGTTTCTGTTCCGCAAAGAGTTCATACATGAGTTTGCGGATTGGCACTTCGGCAGGATCAGGAATGAGCCTGTTATTCTTCCACATATAACCAAATGGGGCAGGGCCACCCAAACTTTTCCCAAGTTTAGCTCGCGTTTTGATTGATGCTTTGACCCGATCCGCAATTTCTTCCCGTTCCCACTGAGAGAGAGCGGCGATCATTGTGTAAAAAAGGCGACCGGCAGGGGTGCTCGTATCGATCTTTTCTTGGATCGAGATCATATCGGCATGCTGCTCACGGAAGAAATCAGCGAAATCCAAGAGCTCCCTGGTGTTTCTTGCCAGACGGGCGAGTTTGGAAAAAATGAGGCCGGTGATGTGGCCTCGCTTTATATCAGCGAGCATTCGTTTGGCTTCGGGATGCTCCATGACCGTCTTGCCTGAGACGCCCGCGAGATTGTAAACCTCTTTCACCGACCAGTCGTTGAATTTGGCGTATTCTCTGGCACGAGACTCGTGATGTTGCGGGCTCTCACCTTGGGCTTGATCCTCTGTGGAAACGCGAATCCAGATGCCCACCGGTTTATTCAAGGCACTATGGTCCTTCATAGCACTACTTCATATTGAAAAGCCAATCTCGTTTCAAGAGAATAGCATTTCCTCGCGTTACCCATTGTGGTTGAATCGGTTCGTGCGGCAAAAACGATTGTTGGAAGAGAATGAACTGGCATCCTTGGCAAAGGCAGCCCGAATACAGGCGCGCATATCTAAAGCAGAAGTTGCACGGCAACTGGGTGTTACCAAGAGCGCCATTCATCAAGCTGAGGAATATCCGTTTTTGAGCCTCACCAAACTGCGCATCAAGATCATTGAAATGTTCAGATGCCAAAACGTCAGGCCCGTTATTCCAAATTGAAACGTAGAGCGATTCGATCTGAAAACAGCTCACTTTTCTTTGCTCGAAACGGTGGTATGGGCTTTTTTGATCAAGGCAGGAAGATCTGCTTCGACGGCATCAGCGATCCGTAAAATGATTTCCATGGAAGGATTCCGAAGTCCTCGATCCACAAGGCTTAACATGGATTCAGAAACGCCGGATTTCTGCGCGACCATATAGTTCGTGATCTTGCGCGTTTCGCGCTCCTCACGCAAAAGGCGAATGATCTCCGCACTGACGGCTTCGTAATGGCCGATTTTTGGCACATTTGAACTTTATCCAAAATGCGGCTTGACAGTTACTTTACTATAGTCAAGTATAGTGGAGGTATGAACTTTAAGAAACGCATTGGCCCAGACCCTCATGCCAACGGTGCCCAAACGGTTGGCTGCTGGGGTTGCCCAGATATTTGGGAACTTGAAAATGGCGATTTCGCAGTGATCGGTATCGACATCACGGCTGCTGCCATCGCCAAATTGCCACGAACGGCGGGCTGTGGTCCCGATGAACGAATCATCCGGTTGCCGCGCAATCTCTTGGTCAACGCCAAGCACGATATCCCCGACCGTCCATAGCGTTTCCTGGCCCCCATATGCTAAAATGGGGGACATGGGACAATGGGTTGTTCAAAATTGGTTCGATCTATTAAGCACAGTCGGCATTGTCGGCAGCCTTTTGTTTACGGCTGTCTCACTTCATTCGGAAACCAAGACCCGTCGAATTGCCAATCTCCTGGCCATCACCGCTAATTACCGTGATGTATGGAAAGAATTCCTCCATCAACCAAAACTGGCCCGCGTACTCGATCCGTCAGTGGATTTGGAAAGCCAGCCCGTCACGCCAGAGGAAAAGTTGTTCGTCACCATGGTCATTTCCCACACAAACAGTGTGCATGAAGCCATTCAGGACGAACTTCTGGCCAAACAGGACGGCTTGCGACGGGATGTGAAAATGTTTTTCTCCCTGCCCATTCCAAACGCAGTTTGGACCTCAGTCAAACTGCTGCAAAATCAAGATTTTGCAGCCTTTATTGAATCTTCTTTGAATGAGCCTTGCGCTTCTGCTGCATAGCCTCGGCCATCATTTGATTGGCCAGGTCTTCGCGTTGCTTTTGTTCCTCGGCGGTAAGCGCCGGTGCCGAGCGTCGTATTTTATACCCCCGACGAATGGTTGTGGAATCCTTGGGGACCGGCAGCGGTAACGATTTCAAATGGGCGATAAACGAATCGGGCTGGAAATACACCACTTGTGCCGCGAGTTCAGGGCCAAGACTGCCGGAAACCGCCGCCTCGATCTTCCGCAAACGCTCTTCATCCAGGCAAATTACCGCCACGTTGAGGACTCCAGCCTTCAGACCTTTCGCGACATTGCCAACCTCATGGTCAATGGTGGTGGAAATGGAAACTTCGCAGGCGATGGTTTGGCCAGGGCGTTCCAGCCACAAATCGATACTGCCCTGACCACCGAGAATCGGTTTTTCAATGACGCTGCGGAAACCAAGTTTCTCCGCCGCCTCTTTGATGCGTTTCTGTATGGCCTGATGCTGCGCTCCGCCCCGGCCCAGATCGCGTGTTTCCTGTGGACGGTTAACAACCGGAGGTTGGGTCTCAACCTTGACTGGCGATGCCATCGCTTTCGGTTTTTCCGTAACTGGTGGCGGCTGGATCACAACAGGGGGCGGTGGCGCTGCTGCTGCCTCTGGAATTATGGTCGCTTTCGGTGTTTTGGCGACCGGCTTGGTCGGTGCTGGCGCAGGGGCTTCAATGGAGGGTTCAATCGTTGTCTTACTCTCATGCGATTTTGCGAACATCGCCTCAACGTCGGCGCGTGGTGTGCCGTACGTTTTTCTTGAAACGGTAATGATTTCCTGTCGTCTGAGGATGGCTGTGTCCCTGTCTGGCTCGACTGGAAGCGGGACCGACAAATTGAAATCAAAATCGCTGCGTTCCACGCGAACAATGGCCTGCCCGGCCTCCAAGTTCCGCAAATCCCTGGCCTCGAAATATGAGAATCCCTCGGCCAGTTTTTTGGCATCGTCGTCGCCAACCCGGAACACGATGCGGGTGTAGGGATGCGACATGACAGCACTGGCAACTTCGGGATTCCTCTGTAACTGGTGTAATTCGTGATGGGCCAACGTAAGCCCAATCCTATACTTGCGTGCTCCCGACAATATCTCCGCCATTGAGGGCGTGATGAAATTGGCAAACTCGTCGATATAGAGCCAGTAGTCGCGGCGCGCGGCGATCTGTTGGGCCTGGCGACTCATGGCAATCTGCTGGAACTTGGACACGAGGAGGGTGCCAAGCAGATACGAATTTTCCCGGCCAAGCAATCCCTCTGGCAATTTGGCCAGGAAGATTTTCCCGCT
This sequence comes from Verrucomicrobiia bacterium, assembly GCA_963664225.1. Classification (GTDB taxonomy): domain Bacteria; phylum Verrucomicrobiota; class Verrucomicrobiia; order Limisphaerales; family UBA1319. The sequence goes on along the minus strand of OY760937.1, from coordinate 1,607,681 downwards.
GTCCATGATATGCGCGAAGTCCAGCCGGTTCTCTGGCTGTGAGACCATGAGCCGGATGGGCTTTTGGGCCAGAAAGGTGTCCAAGCGGGTCAGGATGGAACCGATGGATTTGTTGCCGGAGAGATGCGGAAAACTTTTCTGCCAGTAATATACGATCTCGGAATCCTTCACTGATTTGAGGAACTCATTCCGAAACGGCGTTTCAATGAGGAACCGGCGCAAATCAGCGATGGTGCCACGCCGGTCGCTTTCCAGAAACGCGAGAATGGCGTTTGAGAGCACGCTGTTCATCTGGTCGCCCCATGAAGACGAGAGGCGTTGGAACACGGCAACCAAGTCAGAGGCCAGCAGGTTTTTCTCAAGATCGCTGTGAGCCGACAGGATATTGAATCCAACCGAATTTGATTCGTCCGAAGGATCAAGCAACACCACGTCGCAAATCCGCTCCGGCGGAATGATGCCACAAATCCGGTCTATCAAGTCCCCGTGAGGATCAAGGACGGCCACGCCTTCACCGTTCTCAATGTCCTGCCGGATGAGATTGAAAAGCAGTGTGGACTTGCCTGTGCCGCTGGCACCGATGATATGCGTATGCCGGGTGCGCTGTTCAGCGGACAACCTGACTTCAACCGTCTGGCCGGCATGGTCGTTATGACCAAGCAATAGCCCTTGTTGCCGGGTAATGGCCGGTGCCGCCTTGGATTTGACCGCTTGCCGCTCAAAGACCGGTGAACGGACGGCGCTTGATGGCAGGTGGACAAAGCCGATGAGTTCGTCGGTGTTGAGTAGCATGCCTGTCCTGTGCGTCTGACGACGAAGCACGTCTTCAATGTGGTCCTCGAAAGGGTAATCATCATTGTGAAGCGGGATGAGTTCGTTGCCGCTGGGGTGCGCGAATACGCGCAATGATCCGGCCAGATCACGGGCTAATTGGAGCAAACGATCATAGTCCCCGGTGCGAAGCAGGATGCGGACAACGGCAGCGTAAAGGGGACGGGCAACCTTGGCATTGGCTGCCCCTGCCAGTTCTGGAGAATTGATGAAATACGGTTTGCCGTCCGCGTGAGTCACGGAATACAGGATGCTTTCCGCCCAGGGATGCTGCACCGGTTGAAACAGGACTTGGAAAAGTCCGAGTTCTCCGGGCTGCAACTCAGCCAAGGCACCCACGATGCCGATGAATGGATCAAGCTTGCCGCTTGCCAAAGGCAGCATGAATTCTTCTTTAAGGCCAAACTCCACCGCTAAAACCTCGTCGCCCTGGCTTGCATTCAAAGCCTGTTCCAAGCCACCTTCACGGGAGACAAAGACGGCTTCAGGAAAATATGCCTGCAACTGTCGGCGGAGGAGCGGGGCGTCAGTTGCACCGGCGACGAATTGGGTTGTGACTTTTTTGTGCGTGCCAAGCAGTTCAAAGGCAATGGGTTCGCGACAGAGGGACAGATTCAAAAGGAACTGTTCAAAAGCATCCTTGGAGATGTCGAGTTTGTCCGGGAGGGATGCCTGCAATTCCACAAGCGATTCACGAATGAGGGGCGTTGGCTCCGGTTCAATTTCGGGCTCGGGCGCAACCGCAATCGGTGGAGTCTCGGTGCTTAACGTGCGGCTCAGTTTCCGCACCAGCGAACTCAAAAAGGTTGGCCTGGCTCCGTCATCAACTGGCGGGGTATCGGGGAGATAATGGCCGAGAAACGGGGTAAAAGGCGGCTCGGGATACACCGGTTCGGGAAAGACCTGCCAGCCACGTCCGCGCAGTTCCCAGAGGTGGAACCGTTCGCTCAATTGCTCGTCGAGCCGGGACATATGACGTCAGGAGGGTTCCTTGGGCAAGGCCACGATGGTCGGTTTGTAAAGGTCGCTCAGAACGGGATTGAATTCGTTAAAACGAACCAATTTTATTCCTTTCGAGCCCGTGGTTTCCTCCACTCTTGTCTTCACAATGGAATTCACCGTATCGCAATACATGAGACGGGTGTCGTGGCGATAATATGTTTCCTTGCGAAACCAGTTTTCGTAGATCGGACCAAGCACGGGGGACTTAATTAAGGAGGCATCCAAATCTCTAAGCCCCATGGACACAGCGTTTCTCATGACGTAAATCATGAGAAAGAGGCCGACGATTAAAGCAAATGGGAAGAGCACTAAACCCAACACTCCTAAGAGTTTGCTTAGAATAAAAAAGGAAAGGATCGCGCCTAAAAACAGGCCCGCGAATACGACAATGAGTTGCCAGACAGTAATCACAGCGGGAATCTCAGCAAATCGGCAAGAGAAGAAAAAGCCGGTGCCAAAGGGAGCGGCGCAGACATCAAAAACCAGCCGTTCCCGGACCATGCGAAGATAGATGCGATTGGCTGAAAGGAGGCCACCTTCGGAAAACTCAACCTTAGAAAAGCCAAGCCCCGGCACCTCACGTTCCTTCAATGCAGTTTCGATTTCGTTATAAAAGTCTTGGGATGAAAGCTTAAAGTTTTCCACCAAAACGTACCAGTGGCTCAATACATCGGCCTTTTTACGAAAGAATGAAAACATAATCGTCCTTCCCCTGATCTATGATTTGGCATTTGCATTCTTTAAATTGAAGGAAAGGACGATCATCAGGAAGCCGATGACCAAAGCCACCCAGGCCCCGGCTCCCAATGCATCAATGATTTGCTGATAATTATTCCCAGCTTGAATGCAGAAATATATGACAATGCCGAATGGCGTGATACCAGCAAGCATGGCAGCGTCTTTCTGGCTCTTTCCGATCATTCCAGCCAAAACGGCAATGCTACTCATAACGGGAATGAGCCAAAAGATTAGGCCGTCTTGGCCCAGCTTTTGTATTTGAAAGCCGGAGACTCCAACGCCTAAGATTTTGATCCAAGGCAGGAAAAAGCAAAAGCCCAAGCCTATGGCAAGAAATATCTCCAAAAGGCTCACAGACAAGGCTGGTGAGGCCTGGGTTGTTGGAATGTTGTATGATACTTCATTTTGAACCTGAACAGGTTCAGTAGGTGGAACGATGGGCTCAGACATAGTTTTTCCCTTCCTTTTTTTTGGTGCATAAACTTCATGCACAGATTGGGATTGGTTACCCATTGAATTACCGGATGTCAGCGATATATTTCATGACGATTTCCGAATGTCAATTTATTTGTGAACTTCAGTGGTATTGGGAATAAAATCCGTATCACAGACGAAGTGATTGGTTACTGTGAGTATGAAAAACCCCGGCCTAAAAATGGACGGGGTTTGGATGGCTTTAGCTAGTAAAAATAGCCAAGCTCGCGTAATGAGCAATGGTTTGGATTGCCCACGATAACGTGATCAAGCACCTCAATTTTAACCAACTCACCGGCGCGAATTAAATCGCGAGTCACTTTGATATCCGCCTCGGACGGCTGCGGTTCACCCGACGGGTGATTGTGCATGAGCACGACAGCGGATGCTCCGGCGATAATGGCAATGCGGAAGACTTCTCTCGGATGGACCAGAATGGTATCCATCGTGCCCGTTGAAACCAAGTGATGGCCTCTGACACGTCTCCGCGTGTTCAGGACTAACACGAAGAAACTTTCACATTCTTGGTTGAATTGGGCCGAATTGCCAATATGTGCTGTCCAATATTCGACTGCCTTTTCCGGTGTATCGCAGACCTGCATCTGTTCGGGTGTCGGACATTCACGCAGTGCGACGAGCTTGAACTCCTTCGGATTGAAGTCTTTCATACGGTCCTCCTTTGTTTTCGCTCCCGCTGTTTCTCGCGCTGGATCGCGGCAACGTGCCACTCCACCATCTGCCGATACAATGCCGAGATGGGGGCGCGAAACACAGTGCGCGTCCGTTCCAATCGCATGGTCACACAGTCACCCGGTTCAAGGATGACCACGATGCGTTTGCGATAGTGGGCAAAGGGCAGACGGGTGCGTCGTCTGACTGCTTTTTCCAATTCAGTCATGGAATACCTCGCTTTCCGTCCGGCCAAGAATGAAGTCAACGGCTTTCTGTGCCTGCGCTGCAGCCTGCACAATCAGGCTCTTGTCTTGCTTCAGGCGCTGAAGCCAGTTCTGGATATAAGCGGCGGAGCTATCAATCGTCCGCTCGACAATCTCGGCCTGGCCGCAAAGAAACGCCGCCCCCATTTCCGCAATCAATTCCTCCTTGCAGTATGGATCGGAACCGAATCCATTGTTTTCGGCGAGCGTTGCCCGGTTCAACCGCTTTTCGTGGCCGGTCGAATGAACGAGCTCATGGAACAAGGTGGCAAAATAGCCATTCTCGTTCTCGAACCGTTCGCGTAAAGGCATTCCAACGCAATCCTCCTGGGGTGAATAGAAGGCGGAGTTCATGCCGTGTTTGATGGCGGGCGGTTGAGGCATCGCTGCCACAATCTCCGCCGGTTTGGACGCGACAATTTCGTTTGTCACGGGTGGTGAGTCTTTCAAGCCGTCACATTGGGCGACGTTGAAGACGTGATAGAGGCGTAGCAAAGGGATTTGCCTTTCTTCGCCCGATGTCTTGTCCGCAATCTTCAGGGGTTTCCAAAAGACAACGGGACAGGATTTCTCACCCTTGCGGACAGAGCCGCCAAGCTGCAAGGCCTGACGGTAAGTGAGCCAGATGGGGGACTCGTAACTCATGGTTAAAAGCAAAAAGACATTGATGCCGCGATATGGTTTTTGGGAAACGCCATTTCGCGGCCAACTGGTTGTTGCCTTCCATGGTTTGTGCCAGGGCACCGTGCCTTGCAGAAGCAAGGCAGTGATGCGCTCGGTGATCCGTTCATACGCTTGATAATTCATGATATCTTCCTGTGGTTGTTGATTTTAAAAGAACCATTTGAACCCACTCTGTAGCGTATGGCATGCGGCTGTTTCGCCAAAGACGGCTCTCTTTGCCTGATGGGGCAAGAAAAAGAGCGATTCGCGTGAATCGCTCTTGTGATTAATAATCGGTCGGCATCAAGACCGTTGTGACGGACCGATCCGCCTCGGTAATGACAAAGAATGCCATGTCATTGCTGTCGTGATAAACCGATATGAGAATCAACCCCCTTTCGATGTTCAGATCGTTCTCCATTCGGTCGTCACTGTTCAACTCACCCCAATCGCCCAATTGATGGCGAATGACACCGGAAATGATTTCATTCAGGGTCAAGTATTTGAGGGCATTGGATGTTACCATGAGTTGGCCAAGAGGGAACCTAGCGATGCAATTGGTGGCTGCTTTCATAGGTGATGATCCTCAAAGGTCGCAGCCAATCCATCCTGGTCGTTGCCCAAAAGCTGTTCAAGGACTGCCTTGGTTTTTACAGCCTCAGGGTTGGGTTTTGCATCCTTGGGACAACACGGGCAATGAATGACGTTGATCACCGTTTGCCCGAATTCCCAGCCGACTGCCCGAAATTCCTTCCGGTAACGGTCGTTTAGTTTTAGAGAGCGGGGAAGAAAGCGCCAGGCTTCGGCTTCCTCAAAACTCAATCCCGTCTCGAATATGGCTTCGTGCCAGAGATGAAATGTATCCCATGGCTCGCCACAGGTGGAACAATGAACATCCATGGTGGTCTCCTTTCAGGTTAACAACATTGTCACTTCCTCGGCGCTCAAGTCATCCGGTTGCTGTCCGTCCTTGCCGAAGGTGTGAACCTTCACAAAAACGAACTTGGCCAGACGAACGGCCATGTCCTCACGTCCCGCCCTTCCCGCCTCGTCCTCATCGAGCATGACGATGACTTGGCTGTTGTGGTCGGTGTGAGTGCGAATCAACTCCTCCTGCGCGGTGGAGAGGGTGCTGCCCATGAGGGCGGCCACCTTGCGGCAACCGAGCTGGTGAAGTTTCATACAGCCAAAGAAGCCTTCGACAATAACCAGCGGCCCTGATTCTTTTATGGCTCGGTCAAAGTTGAACAGCTCTAGTGATTTCCTGAATCCCTGGGGCAACTTGTATTTGGGATTACCTTCGGCTGGCATTCCAGGCCAGCGTCCCGCATATGCCACCACCTCTCCGTTCACGTTGCGGATGGGAATGGCGATCCGTTCCGCCATCATGCCTTTGGCGCAGTACCCTATGTCGAAATCTGCAATGGTTTCCGGCGTGAGACCGCGTTCGACAAGGTAGGGATTTTCGCGTTCCAGTTTTTCCAACCGGAACTTCAACGGCTTGTTCGGCGCGCTGTTTTCCAGGACCGGCGCTGTCTTTGTGACTGGCGTCGGTCGGGGAACATCGTGAGTCTTCGGGTCTTCATGCTCAGCTCCGGCTTCCTTTGGGGAATCCATCGACACGGCTGCGGGATCAAGGTGAAACCATTCGATGGCGTTTAAGGCCGCCGCGTGGACGCTCACATTGTCCATCCGGGAGATGAAGTCGAGGGTGTTGCCCCCGTGTTTGCATTCGCTGAAACAGTTCCAGATGTTTTTGCTGATACTGACCCGGAATTGTGTCGGATTGGTGCCTTTGTGGATCGGACATGGACCACTCAGGCTGTCTCCGCTCCGCTTGAACTGATCGAGCAGGTTGTAATGTCCGAGCACCTGCTCCATGGTGATGGCCTCCTTGACGGCCTTGAAGTCAACAAACGATGATTTTGGCATGGTATTTCCTTGGTTATGATTAATTGTGAAGAACAAATGCGGCTCAAGAACCGAACCGCTTCCAAGAGAAGCATATCGCCCTTGTCGATGACTTCACTAGACGGCAAGATTTGCCGTTTGGGGCAAGATTTCTAATCGAGCAAACTGGCAGTTCCACCCGGATTGCCCGTCAACCAGGCAGAGGAAAATATATCATCGGACAAAATGGAATGGTCGGTAAACAGGAACAAGCCTCGGCCACGCTCCAGTTCCGAACAGGCCTCCACCAGAGAATTCCGTCGTCCCGCACTCGTGGTGACGGTGATCACGCGGAAACGATTGAAACCAAATCGAGTGCGATGCAGGTTTTGCGACCAGGTGGCTTCATATGCAATGAGCTTGCGGTAAAACGAGGTTTGGGAAAGGTTTCGACGTTTGACCGGCATGGTGCCCCGGTCGGCCTCAAGGAAGAAATACCTGCGCTGACGTTTGCCGTCCGCATCTGGAATCTCCAAGGCGAATACGCGGTCGGGGATGATACCGAGTTGCAAGCGGTTGTTGATGTTCACCCTCCATCGGAACGGCTGTTTCTTGTCAGGCGGTGCAAGCTCCTTTTCGGTCAAAAGCTGGAAACCGCGCTTTCGGCAAGCCAGTTCAATCGTCACCATCACATCTGAAACCAAAAGCGCATGTTCAAGGAATATCCGGCCCACGGCGCGGTTCTTCTCACCCCAAGAGACTCGACGAAGCGCAATCCCGAACTCCTGCTTCAAAAGCGTCCCACCCTTGTTTCCCAGGCCGTAAACGATGTGATGAGAACCGCTCTGGCGGTAATATTCAAGCTGGGCGCGTGGCCGTTCCAAAAAGCCGTGATGATACAGTAATTTCAATCGACGCAAGAGTTGCTGCGAACTGCCGCCGATGAGTGCAACGATCTGCGAAGAATGGAGAAAACGATGCCGATCCACGAGCCGGATGATTTCGCGGTCGCGTTCTGTCAGTTGCATGGGGGCAACGACGGAAGAGCGTTTGAAGCGGGGAAGACGGGAGGAATCCATCCGTCCATCGTAACGGGTGGCAAACTAAGGAAGAAGACGACAGGATTTGCGCTTTCGGGCAAGTTTGGATGAACGAACCCAGCCAGTGGTGATTGTTTCAAGATTCGTCAGTCGGTAATGGAGTTTTCGCCGAAGCCATCCACCGGTTCAGTTTTTCATCAATTCGCGAGCGTGATGCGGCAAAACGCTCGCGCGAACGGGCGATGAGCTTTTCCTTCCGGCCAATGCAATTTTTGAGTGGTGCGAGCATCTTACCGAGGAATGGTTCCCGGTTTGTTCCATTTTCCAGCAACTTCACGACCGCTTCATATCGGCCAAGGTCGGCAAGCGTGCTTGGTGCAAATGTGTTTCCAAACTCCTTGGCCATCACCTCGGCATCGATATTGCCGATGCGAAAGGCAATCAGGGTTCCCACATTGCCAAAAACCGCCTGGCGGATGGGAAGCGGAAGCTGGTCAATGTATTGATGCGAGAGGGTGAGGCATAATCGGTATTTACGGGCTTCGGCCAGAATTGAAGCAAACGCATCGGTGGAGAAGGACTGGAATTCGTCGATGAACAGGTAAAAATCCTGGCGTTCGTCTTCGGGACGGTTCACTCGGGCCATTGCGCCCAGTTGAAATTGAGTCGTGAGCAAGGATCCAAGGAGGTTGGCTTTGTCATGGCCCAGCCGACCTTTCGATAGGTTGGCGATGAACATCCTCTGGTTGTCCATGACGAAGGGAATATCCACACTGCATCTGACTTGCCCCAAAATGTTGCGGATCACCGGATTCAACAGGAATTGTCCAAGTTTGTTCTGGATTGGTGAAATGGCTTCGCGCCTGAACCGTTCGTCATATCCGGCATATTCCTCCGCCCAGAATGCTCGAATGAAGGGATCTTTGATTTGCCGGATCACCCAAGCGCGATATGAATCGTCCATCAACATTCGATTCACACCCAAAAGCGAGGTATTGGGACAATCGAGCAGAGCTGCGATGGCGTTGTAGAGAATATATTCGAGCCTCGGGCCCCAGGAGTCGGACCAAATGCTTTTGCAGGCCCCGACGATCCCAGAAGCAACAAGGTGCCGAGCATCAGGCGCAACGTGAGCCAGTAAATTCATCGAAATTGGAAACTCGATGTCGCCCGGATTGAAATACACCAATTGATCGGCACGCCATGGCGGAATATGGTTGAGAATTTCCTCAGCCAGATCGCCATGTGGATCGATGAGTCCAACGCCGTGGCCCAAGGCAATGTGTTGGATCAGCAAATTACGAAGCAGGGTCGTTTTACCCGAGCCTGTCTTCCCGATGATGTAAACATGATGGCGATGATCGACTGCAGATATTCCAAAAGACAGCTCTTCGCTCCAAACCTGACGGTGTCCGATGATGATGGATTGTTCTTCATGCATGATTCCAGGATCAGCCGCCACTCCTCTGCGTAAAACCGTAACCTGAGCCGCTGGCAAACGCGTGGGGAGCGAGCCAACGAGGTAATGGCGGCTGGTCTTGAAACCCGAAGAACTTGAATCATCCAAACCCGGGATCATTTGTGCTCCATCAAATCCCGGCCCATTTGACGGGCGATGATCTCGATCATTTGCTCGACCTTTTTGATTTCCTCGAAACACTCTCGACTTGTTTTGTGGAGACTATTCGTCTTTTCAGTGATTAGTTGGGTCAATGGCTTGACCACCATTTTTCTAATCTGCTTCGTTTGAAAATTCCCGAACCCGTTCGCTTGTTTGTTTTTTGTGTTTTTCATATGGATCAATGATAGCCAGTGGGAATTATTTGCGAAGACGGCAAGATTTGCCGTTTGGGGCAATGTCGGCACGCCTATCGGCGTGGCTATGTTTTGGCCGCTCTCGCGGCTACGCTTTTTCCTACTGCTCGTTTGCGTCATCTCGCAATCGCGAACACGTAATCTCCACGCTTCAGCGTGAACGGTCGTGATAACGAGCACGTTGGTTGGGCGATAGCCCTTATTATAAAACCAGTCCCCCAACGTGTCGGCGATTATCGGCCGACTTAACGATTTTTGATAAAGGACAACGGGTAGATGTCCTTTAGCCGGAAAGCCCGTAGGGAAAAAGCGTTAAGTCGGGCGGTAGCCGACGACACGTTGGGGAGGTCGTGGTGCGGCGGTTAAGCCGAAAAATGGAATCGTGATGGGCAATCGCCCCTACATACCATGTATGTAGGCCGTAGGGTGAAATTTGTTACAATTGCGTTTACGGAACTCACGATAATTGTAATAAACCAGTCGGGCTGTCTCATTCTTGGGCATGTATTCCAATAATGTGAACCGGCTAAAAATAAAGTGCATTAATATTCATTATGTGGTTGACATGAGAGTTGTTTTTGATAACTTGGCCAACAAATAAGCACTGCGGCAGGAAAATTAGTTCTGCGTTGGGGGTGTTTCCTACCGGTCCTGGTTAATTGTCCGTCAAATATTCTGTTGCATGAAACAAAACACAATTAGCGTCATCGCTCTCCCTGCGAAAGCATTGTCTCAACACAAGCAGACCGTTATGTCTGGCTCTTAACTTCACACTAGTGATCTAGTAAATATGTTTCGAACATTTATATTGATGGAGGTTACGATATAAATTGTGAATAATTCATAGTTAACATAGGTGTCATCACGATTAGCAATTAATCCGACGAGATAATGAAACCAGTTGTCAAATAATAACCTATTCGTAAATGTGGTTTTTACTTGAACACTGAGATTGTTGATGTGCCACTAATTCCGGACCTTCGATACATGTTATTGCGAAACAAAACTGAAATTATGGCAATCACATCGAATTGATTAAACAATAATCGTTTTAGTATAACAGTTAGTTTGAGCGAATTGAGTAAACTATCGCACTGCTGCCAAGGTGAGCTCGCTGTTGGGCATTTGAAACGGCACGGCAGAGATTGCCAATTGCGATGTTACATTGTTTGCAAATTACCAAATATATTCGTTCCGCACTATTTGCGTTTTCCGGGTTCGTAATTATTAGCAGTCGGACGTGGCCAATCGAGAATAGTTGCGAAATAACTTGAAAGTCAATTGGGCTGACATTCTGTACCATACAGTCTGTCCTTGTTTGTCGCTAGTATCCTTTATTGCACAAAATACTTTCTATGAAACAATTTCATGCGCATCTTGTGATGCGCTGAAGTCCGAGTCGAAGTAACATATAAACAAAATCAAGTAATCAAGGAAACTGTTAGGTTATGAAGTTCATAAATAGGCATCATAAGTACATAATGGCAATAGGTGCTGCGTGTTTAATGCAGGCAACAGTATCTTGCTATTCTCAGGTGACTACAAGTGAGGTGTGGTTTGCCTTGCGTGGTACAAACGGTATTGGAACTGGCACGCTGCAAGATCCATATAATGGAAGTGGTGGCTATTTCCATTCATGGTTGGCCGCTTGGACATGGAATCAGCAAGCACCAGACGGGACCACTCAGGTGCGATCTAATCTAACAATTCATTTGTTGCCTTCTGGATTGAGCGATTGTTACAAAACTGGCGGTGGCAATGTAAACACTCCAATTCCACAGGGTTCTAACATAAAAGGAGCAGGTCTAGACAATACAATTATTCGTCTTGCCAACATTAACACTGGTGGTGGTGCCGCCGTATTAACCTGCGGTTCCTCCTATGACAACGTTAACAATCGAAATCTTAACCTAAGTGATGTTACACTTGATTGCAACTGGGGTGGATCGAATGTAACGGCAGCGGTAATATCTGGTATTAACGCTTTTGCTGACAATACTGTTATTGAACGTGTCAAAGTGATAAACTATGGAGCAGGGGCCTCGATTGAGGCGTTCCCATTAATGTGGACTTCTTCTGGTAATGGTGGTACGTGTACCATTCAAGATTGCATTGTTCAAGGTTCCGTGAAAGGAGGCGGTTATGCGACGTGCATTTCGGCTTTTGGTAGTTACAATCCAAGCAATGGTCTTAGCACAGCCAAACTTTTCAACAATAAGGTGCTGAATGTTCCAAATGGCATTGCATATGCTGTCGGCCAATTGAACGCCACTATGGAAGGAAATGTTGCCATTGGTTGTAACATGGGTTTCAACATGGATTCCTGGATAAACGAAGATTGTTTTATACGCAACAATGTTTTTAAAGATACAGGCCTTGGAATACGCATTGGTGTGGACGCCAGAGGAAGCCAAACGTTTAATAGATACATAGTTGAAAATAACTACATTGAAATTAATAATACTAAAACAAATGACTCAGTATATAAACCCGCTGGAATGTGGTTCGCGGGTAACACAACCAATTTCATTATTCGTGCTAACATAATTGTTCCTACGAAGCCCAATATAGGAATCGTTCAATCAAATTGGTATGGTTTATATTTCACTGGTGGTTATTCTCAGGGGTTGGGCACTGGAGAAAACATCAAGTACGTCATTGAAAATAATCTAATTGATGTGGCATTTCAAAATCAACTCCCACAAATCTTTTTTCCGGTTTTCAACACTAGTGGTAACTACATGTTTAATAATCATGACTTTAAAGGGCGATCTCTAAAAGGTTTTCCTGTTGATGGAACTCGTGGGGATCAAGTGACTGGGGCCACACTTTCTGGGACGACATACACTCTCAGCGATGACAAAGGAGAGTTAGAAGGACAAGTGGGACTCATGAGCTCCGGTTCGTCCACTAAAACAGTTACATTTCCTGAGCCTTCTTGGCATACCGGACGCCGCTTAAAGTTAGGTTTTTATAATGGAGGTCCTTGTAGCCTTATTATTAACACCGTTAATACAACGTATCAACAAGTATTCGACGCGGCAAGCCAAAGCTTTGGGTTTGCGTTCACTTATCCGATTACTACTTCAGGTTACATTGCATTAGAAGTCTATAGCAATGGATCGCAATGGGTTGTTAGGAAATAGAATGTCATTGTATTGCATTAAATAGAGTCGATCCATATTTCGGATATATCGAGCATGCTCGACATTTCAATAACCGCCATGAAATATTCTTTTTCATGGCGGTTTAATAAACTGGACATTGAGCCGTTTATGCAACCTTGTCGAGGTTGAAGGTGTCTGATTATCTACAGAATCGCGGGTCTGTTTTGGACGCAAGGAATTTGAAACGGATCGCAGGTCGATCTGGGAATAGCAGCGATGAGGAGGTTTACGATATGGGCAAGCCTCTTCGTACCCTTTGTGACATATTGACTGAGCTCAATGCTATCTCCAAAGAAACCCCTGAATTGTCTCACGATGAGCAGGCAGCGATTGAAATCATCTAACAAAGAGCCAGGCATGGTAAATCCATACCCTCGACAAGAGAGCTTTCACGTCTGTTGAAATTCAAAACATCGCGATCAGGATTCATGCTTCTCGTTCGTCTCCTGGACAAGGGTTTACTGAGGAAACGTAACAGAAACATGAAATTGATAAATGAAATTGAACGGTATCTTGAGGTCCAAGGAACAATCCCGATCCTTGAGTCACATCATTTTTGCTCAGGACGATTTAAAACGAGTGAATATTCGCAGTCCATTTGGATGATATGATTTAAGCACCATTCCTTTAAAAAGAAAAATAATTCGTAAACCATGTCTCCCGCTGAGGTCTTTGAGTTTTCCCGTATCTGCTCAACCTGACTCAAATATTCTTTATGCACTTGCTTGTGTTCATCCAAACGCGGGTAACCGTATTGGCGTGGGCAACACCATATAGGCGGCAAGGGACCGGGCAGGGTAATCTATTCAAGTGAATGAATGGATTGGCGAAGGGACCCTGGGTAAAAGTGAACCAGTTACTGGACTCCCTGATTTCCAAGAATCCAATTAGATGGTTTTTGGTTGCTGGCGTTTCGCCAGGCTAGCGACGTCATTTGGTCCGGGTGGGCACTGGCCACTGGGACAGTGGGTGCAGCACGTCTTTCAAATATTTTCGAACGTCGATCTTCAACCCTCAGAATCGGGCGCAAGCGACCGCGCCTTGCCGGTTTCGGCTGTTGCTGGCTTACTGCGTGCCGCGGGGGATGAATTCTCCACACTGAATCCTTGGGAACTGAATCTGGGTTTAAAGCGTTTCGCCCTCCAGTTGATCTGCAACGTGCGGATGTTCTCAGAATGCGGATGGCTAATCAAATCAGCCATATATTTGGACGTTCAATAAACAGACCCATAATAATCTTGCTTCGCAAGATTCATAACATGTTCACAATAAGCGTGATAAGTATATATTCAATAGTTTGGCACACCTCTTGCGATAAGCACGGCAGATATGAAATGTCGTCGCAATACATGAACACTGACAAAACCCAGAACGGTGAAACTGCCGGAACGAACCTCGCGTCAGTGGTAACGAAACAGTCTATATGCTAGCGTCCTCGGCGCAGGTGAATGCAACCAGCCTCTCCTGCGGGAGCAAAAAATGCCTGGCAGAAGAGACCTCTCCGCTTAATCAAGCTATCTCGAAGGGTTTGCAGTGGCTGTCAGACCAGCAGCAACCGGAGGGCTTTTGGGTTGGCATGCTCGAATCAAACTGCTGCATGGAAGCGCAGTGGATTCTGGGGATGCATTTCTTAGGTGTGGAAAGCGACCCAAAGGTTCCGGGGGTGATTCGTGCCATCCTAAACGAACAGCGATCGGACGGATCCTGGGAGGTATATCACCAGGCGCCCATGGGGGACATAAATACCACGGTCGAATGCTACGCCGCGTTAAGATGTTCGGGTTTTGCGGCAAATGATCCCCCGGTGCGGAAGGCACGGGAGTGGATACTATCCCACGGTGGCCTGGGCAAAATTCGTAACTTCACTCGCATCTGGCTTGCTCTAATCGGCGAATGGCCGTGGGGACAAACCCCGGCAGTCCCTCCCGAAATGATTTGCCTACCCACGTGGACTCCGTTCAATCTTTATTGGTTTGCCAGCTGGGTTCGGGCTACCATTGTCCCCTTGGCGATTGTCTCGGCCCGACGCCCTGTCCGCTATTTGCCGTCCAAATCCCGATTGGACGAACTATTCCCCGATGGGCGGGAACGATTCGATTATGCGATGCCGAAAAGGATGACAGGGTTTTGGCCCGCGTATTTCCGACTGAACGAGAAGTTGTTACACATATACATAAGCAGCCCTTGGAAACCAGGACGTGAGACTTCCATTAAACTGTGCCTGGAATGGATACTGAGGCATCAGGATTCGGACGGAGCCTGGGGCGGAATCCAGCCGCCTTGGATATACAGCTTATTGGCGCTCAAGACAGAAGGTTACTTGTTGGGTCATCCCGCGATACAGAAAGGCCTCGATGCCTGGAACCAGCACTGGTCTTACGAGAGGGATGGAGCAACGCATCTCCAGGCGAGCGAATCGCCAGTCTGGGATACGCTGCTAACTCTCCAAGCTTTGCTTGATTGCGACGCAACCGTGAACAGTTTTCCCCAGATGCTCCCCGCTCTGGATTGGATTCTGAACAAGCAGATTCTGGTCAAAGGCGATTGGGCGATGACGGTCAAGGGAGTCGAGTGCGGCGGCTGGGCCTTCGAGCGGGCGAATACGTTTTACCCGGACCTGGACGACACTGCCGTTGCCATCATCGTCCTGGCCCGAATCCGCAGGCGGGTCCCTGTGGAATACCACACGCGCATTGACACCGCACTCGAACGAGCTGAAGCATGGGTGAGGGCAATGCAGTCTTCGAGTGGGGGGTGGGGAGCTTTCGATAAGGACAATGACAAATGGATTCTCACCAGGATACCATTCTGCGATTTTGGCGAAATATTAGATCCTCCCAGCGCTGATCTAACGGGGCACAAGCTGGAAGCACTCGGTCTCATGGGCTGCACCATAACTGACCCCGCCGTAAAACGTGCCGTGGACTATGTCATGAGCGAGCAAGAACCGGAAGGGAGCTGGTTTGGACGGTGGGGGGTCAACCACCTTTACGGCACCGCGCTGGTCTTGCCGGGGCTGCGGGCCGTCGGCTTTGACATGGAAGACCCGCGAGTTCGACGGGCTGGGCAATGGCTGGCATCCAAACAAAGTCAAGACGGCGGATGGGGTGAGTCTTGCGGGTCCTACATGGATGATACCTTGCGGGGCACAGGCCCGAACACGCCTTCCCAAACCGCTTGGGCCTTGATCGGCCTGCTGGCAATTGGCGGTCACGAATTCGATCCCGCAATACGCCGGGGAGTAAACTGGCTGGTGAATCATCAGATGGCTGGCACATGGAATGAGCCAGACTACGTTGGTTGTGGTTTCCCGGGCTACGGAATCGGGGAGCGCATTGACCTGAACAAAAACACAACCATGCTTGCACAAGGCCGCGAATTGGCCCGCGGCTTCATGATCAACTACAACATGTATCGTCATTACTTTCCGCTTCAGGCGCTTGGTCGGGCACGCCAGCACCTAAGCAGTGCCACCAGAACAATAATGACGGACCGGGATGATCCGGTCCGACGCTGAGCCATGCGCCGTTTTTCCCGGAAGAATTCCCTGGTGACATTGACCGAGATCAACGTCACTCCTCTACTGGATTTGGTGTTCGTGCTACTCATCATCTTTGTCATTACCACGCCCTTGCTGGAGCAGAGCATCCGCACGAACTTACCGTCGGGCGGCAGAAACGATGCCAAGAAACTGACCAAGGACGATATCCGCACCGTTGAGATCACCACCGATGGGGATTACCGTCTGGGGGGCCAACCCATCAACTTTTCTCAGCTGGAAATTGAACTGACCCAGGCTCACGGCGCCAATCCAAATATGGTGGTATATATCCGTGCGGACGAGAACGGGCCTTACAAGCACGTGGCGCGAGTCCTCGACATGTGCCAACGCGGAGAGATCACTCGGCTCTCTTTGCGCACCCAATCCGACCGGCCCTCAAATTGAATGGACCGGCTGCAAAAAGGCTGGCTGGCTTCCGCAATCACCGACAGCGAAATCGCAGCGCGTCGCTAAAGGGGCGAAAAAGGGTTCTGAGAACCAAAGTCATTTTCCGGGGCGCTTGATCCCCATTCTCTTCATCCGCTCGAATATAGTGGTCGGTTTTACTCCCAGACGTTCCGCCGCTCCGTCTGGACCTTTGATCTTCCATCCGGCCCTTTCGAGAATCGTGATGAGGTTCTCGCGCTCACGCTGCTGCATTTCCGCCTCGGTGAAATACTCGTTGGCAGCCTTCCCGATGGGATGGGACGCGGATGAGGACGGAGGAAGGGGGGCGGTATCTGTCGTTGGTAAGTCGAAGAATAGAGCACCACCCCGTGCCAGGATGACTGCCCGTTCGATCACGTTGCGTAATTCCCGAACATTGCCCGGCCAGTCGTAATTCTGAAGCTTGGTTACCGCCGCCAGAGTCAGCCGGGGTTTGGGACATCTGAGTTCCTTCACCGATAGCTCGACGAAATGCTTCACCAGGAGCGGAATGTCATCCTTTCGCTCCTTCAGAGTGGTGACGTGGATCGGGAAAACGTGGAGCCGGTAATACAGGTCTTCACGGAAACGTCGGGCCGCCACTTCCTTCTTCATGTCCCGATTAGTGGCTGCGATGATTCGTACATTGGCATGCCGCGTTCGGTCATCTCCCACGCGTTCATAACGTTTTTCCTGCAGGACGCGCAGAAGTTTGGCCTGCATTTCCATGGGCAATTCCCCAATTTCATCCAGAAACAGAGTCCCGCCCTCGGCTGTTTCGAAACGACCTGGCCTGTCCTTGATTGCACTTGTGAAAGCACCTTTCACGTGGCCGAACAACTCGCTTTCAAATAACTCCTTGGGGATCGAAGCGCAATTGACCCGGACCAGCGGGTTGTCCTTGCGCCGGCTGCGACGATGAATCTCGTGCGCGACCAATTCCTTGCCGGTGCCGGTATCACCCAGGATCAGGACCGAGGCTTCCGTCGGTGCCACCAGGTCAATCTGGCTGACGATCTGTCGCAGGGCTGCACTTTGGCCGATCATGTCGCCGAAGGCCTTGGCTTCCACCACCTCCTCCTGCAAGTAGGTGTTCTGCTGTTCTAGCTGCGCCTTGAGCCGCTGAATCTCCTCAAAGTCCCGCGCGCTGACGATTGCGGCGCCAATATGGTCGGCAAAGATTTGCCCCCAAGGGAACACATCATCTGGCATGTCCTCACGGACAAATGCGGCTGCGACTCCCAAAGCCTCGCCTTTGAAAGTGATCGGCGACCCAGTGAACACTCGAAGCCGTTCACCCTCTACCCAGTCAAACTCAGCCAACTCTTCGGGCCTTTTGTCCAAGTCTCTCAGAATAAGCTGCTGACCTGTCGCAACAACCTTTCCTACCAGGCCAATTCCCAGCGGCAACCGAGCGTTTGGATCGTCGAAACGCGGAACACGCACGGCGGAATCAGAGAACGATTTGCCCCCGCCAGCAGCCAAGTGCAGGCAGCGGGTTTGATCAGGACACTTCGATCTTTGAGGACAAACGGAGCAGCGGTCTCCTTTATCAACCAACCAGATTTGGACGCAGGCCACGTGAGTCCGCTCCATTGCACTCCGAATGATCCTTTGCAGCAGGCGCTCCACTGATTGCTCATGCGCGATATCCAAGAGCAAGCGCATGGCGAAATTCGGATTGAACCGAGTATCATTGTTTGATTCCACTGGAGTTGAATCCTTTCAGAAACCGAACGGCTTCACAACTTTATTCGGCCAATATATTGAACGTTCAAGTATAAGACCCGTATGCTGTCGACGTGAATGTATATGTAACACGTTGTAGTGCAATAT
Source organism: Verrucomicrobiia bacterium (assembly GCA_963664225.1). GTDB lineage: Bacteria > Verrucomicrobiota > Verrucomicrobiia > Limisphaerales > UBA1319. The sequence goes on along the minus strand of OY760937.1, from coordinate 1,589,323 downwards.
AATATAAATATGTTATCAGGTTGGCACAGGTCATGTTTAAGGAGCGATAGAATATGTGATTCAATCAAAAGCATGAACACGGACAACACACAGAACGTTGAAATCGGTGAAAAGAACTTCGAGTCGGTGGTTCTGATGTCAGAGCGGCCAGTAGTGGTGGTGTTCTTGGCTCCGTGGAGCCAAGCTTGCCGCATTATCAGACCTGTGCTGGACGAAGTCATGAGCGCGTGCGCCGGGAAGGTGAAATTCTTGAAGGTCAACGCGGATGACCATCCAGATCTTGGAATTTTTTATGACATCGAATCCATCCCAGCTTTGCTCTGCTTCGTCAGCGGCAAGGTGTGCGTCCGAATCGTCGGGACCGCCAGCAAAGAAGCGATTTTGTCCAAATTGGAGCCTTTCCTCTCCAGAGTTTGAATCCCCAACCCGTCCAGAGACCAATGCGATATCCAGATGACGAAGACCAAGCTAATGACCCTCGACGAGTAACCAGTCCTTAAACGTATGACCAACCCAAGCGCACCCAATGCCCAAGCGGTTTCCAAGCCCATTACCCGTCTATTGGACACGATCAGAGTAACTCGAACGTGTGTTGGGGATGGCCTCAATGACGACGAACTCACCTGGTTGTTACGCGAAACGGCCCTGCCGACCGAAGAGGGATTCACATTTCTGAGTTTCCGCAGCGGGATAACAACGTTGAATGTTCCCCATCAGGACCTGGCGAACTGGTATTCAACCCAGGGCTGGATCACGGTGGAGAAGAAAAGGATTGCCGAGGCGATTGCAAAGAAATACGGGCTACTGGTCGGTGAACCACCTGATGAACTATCGATCACTCAATTTTCGGCTTCCGATTTGCCCGGCATACACCATCACCTGGAGTTAAGGAATCGTTGGGACGCCATCATTGTCGCCCACCCCAATTACATCAAAGTGCGCATGTTCGGGGCGAGCCCCGAAAGCCGATACGTTTGGGATCCGAATAAACCCGTGCTGTTAGGCCCAGATTTGCTAAATCACCTTTCGGACTTGTATCAGCCGTGACGCTCAACTCGAAACCGTACCCCACTCATTGACAACAAGCTGTTAAATTGTAATGCAACTTAATAACCAGACTCCTGAAAATTTTGTAAGATGGAAAACAATTCTGCCAGCCCTCTTGTGCGGGCTTTCCATGACCGCCTGCAATCGCCAGGTCCAAGCTCCGCCACCCCGAGTACCAGAGGTGACAACGGTGACGGTAGCCCAGCAACAGGCCTTGCTGACCATCGAACTGCCTGGACGCACCTCTGCATATCGCATTGCTGATATCCGGCCTCAGGTCAACGGCCTCATACAGAAGCGCCTTTTCACTGAGGGCACAGACGTTCAAGCCGGCCAGGAACTTTATCAAATCGATCCTGCTCCCTTTCAGGCGGCACTTGACAACGCCAAGGCTGCACTTGGCAGGGCTGAAGCCAACCTGCCTGCCCTTCAGTCGAGGGCGGATCGTTACAAGGAAGCACTGACTGACAAAGCGATCAGCCAGCAAGATCTCGATGATGTCTCCGCCGCCCTGAAACAGGCCAAAGCCGATATTGCGTATTACCAGGCATTGGTGGAGACAGCCCGCATCAACCTTGGATACGCTCATGTCGTGTCGCCAATCTCCGGCCGTATCGGAACCTCCACAGTGACGGATGGCGCCATTGTGACGGCGTATCAGCCGACGGCGCTGGCTTCCATTCAGCAATTGGATCCTATTTATGTGGACGTGCCCCAATCCACCACCGACCTGCTCCGATTGAAGCGCCGCCTCAAGGAAGGTCAGATCAACCATAGCGGAACAAACATGAACGTGGTGCAACTTCTTTTGGAGGACGGCACAACGTATGCTCAGGAGGGGACCCTCCAATTCCGTGATATCTCGGTGGAGCCAACCACAGGATCAGTGATTCTGCGAATGGTCTTTCCCAATCCCAACGGAACTCTTCTGCCGGGAATGTTTGTGCGGGTGTTGGTCAAGGAAGGTGTTAACGAACAGGCCATCCTGATTCCCCAGCAGGCGGTATCGCGCAATAACAAGGGAAATCCCGTGGCTCTGCTTGTGGACGCCGACGGCAAAGTTCAGCAGCGGTCACTTACCGTTGATCGGAGCCTTGGGAACAAATGGCTCGTCAGCTCAGGTCTTGCTGCTGGCGACCGGGCCATCATTGAGGGGATACAGCGTGTGCGACCCGGAATGCCGGTCAAAGAAGTTCCTTCCATTACTGAAGGAAGAGAGAGAGAGCCACTAAACCAAGCGGCCCAAGCGGCCCCAAAATCGAACTAACACAGACACTTTATGATCTCGAGATTCTTTCTGCAACGGCCGGTATTCGCGTGGGTTGTCGCCGTCGTCATCATGGTGTTGGGCGGGTTGGCCATTTACAACCTGCCCATTGCCCAGTATCCAGCCATCGCTCCACCTTCCATCCGCATTGTGGCCTTTTACCCTGGAGCCTCTGCGGAGACGGTGGAGAACAGCGTTACCCAGATCATCGAACAGAAGATGACCGGCCTGGATAAGATGATCTACATGTCCTCCACCAGCGATTCTGCCGGCAGTTCCATGATCGAACTGACTTTTGCCCCTGGGACCGATCCGGACATTGCATGGGTCAAGGTGCAGAACAAGCTCCAGTCGGCCATGGCCAGCCTTCCGGAAGTGGTCCAGCAAACAGGCGTCGATGTCGGAAAAGCCACAAAAAACTACCTGCTGGCAGTGGGCCTGATCTCTGAAGACGGCAGCATGAGCGACATCGATTTGCGGGATTACGCTCAATCCAAACTCGAGCAGGTTCTTGCCCGCGTGCCCGGTGTGGGTGAAATCCAGGAGTTGGGTTTCCAGTATGCCATGCGCGTCTGGCTCGACCCGGACAAGCTCACCAATTACCGCCTGACCGTCGAAGATGTGGTTCTGGCACTGCGGGCCTACAACGTGGAAGTTTCCGCCGGCCAGTTCGGAGGGGCACCGGCGAGGAAAGGTCAGCGATTAAACGTCAACATCATCGTGCAGAGCCTCCTTAAGACTCCTGACGAGTTTGCCAACGTTCCTCTGCGCACCAATCCGGACGGATCCATTGTGCGGGTCAAAGACGTCGGGAGAACGGAACTGGGAACGGACTACTACGATGTTGATGTCAGATACAACGGGAAGCCTGCCGCCGGCATGCTCATCCGGATGGAACCTGGGGCGAACGCTCTGGTGACTGCGGATACCATCAAGACCAAATTGGCGGAGATGAGCCGCTACTTCCCGCCGAGAATGAAGGTCGTGTATCCCTACGACACCACCCCGTTCGTCAAGGTCGCCATCAATGAAACCGTTAAGACCCTGTTTGAGGCGATTGGGCTTGTGTTCGTGGTGATGTATCTATTTATGGGGAACATCCGCGCCACACTGGTCCCCACCATCGCTGTGCCGGTGGTCCTCTTGGGCACGTTCGGAATGCTGGGAGCGTTTGGCTTTTCCATCAACATGCTAACCATGTTCGCGATGGTGCTGGCCATCGGCCTGCTGGTGGATGACGCCATCGTGGTCGTTGAAAACGTGGAACGGATCATGAGCGAGGAGGGGCTTTCGCCCCGGGAAGCCACAGCCAAGTCCATGGACCAGATCACCCCCGCCCTTATCGGCATCGGTCTGGTGCTCGCGGCGGTCTTTGGTCCCATGGCGTTTTTTGGCGGATCCACTGGCGTCCTCTATCGCCAGTTTTCCGTAACCATTGTCGCCGCCATGCTGCTGTCCGTGGTCGTGGCCTTGATTCTGTCGCCAGTGTTGTGCGCGACACTCCTCAAGCCAGTGCCCAAAGGGCACGAGTCGGCAGAAGGGGCGATTTGGTTTGTGCGTCCGTTTTTCGTGTGGTTTGATCGCGCCTTTTGCAGGTTTCGGGACGCCTATGTGAAACTGGTTGGCCACGCGCTTGCCCGGAAACTGCGCTACCTCACGGCGTTCGTCCTGATTGTGGCAGGACTGGGATTTCTTTTTGCCAGGATGCCCAAGAGTTATCTCCCGGATGAAGACCAGGGGAATTTATTCGCCCAGATCGTCATGCCAACAGGCGCCACCATGGAACAGACCCAGGAGGTTGCTGATGAAATCCAACGCTATTTTCAAGAAAACGAAAAGGAGGCGGTGGAATCGTGCATGACGGCTGTCGGCATGGGTTTCTCAGGCCGGGCACAAAACAACGGCATGGTGTTTGCCAAGCTGAAGGATTGGAAGCTGCGTGAACGTCCGGATTTACGGGTCAAGGCCATCGCCGAACGCGCCATGGGAGCGATGTCCAAGATCCGCAGTGCCATGGTGTTTGTCTTCCCGCCTCCGTCGGTTATCGAGTTGGGTATGGCCAAGGGATTTGATTTTCAGCTGCTGGACCGTGGCGGCCTCGGTCATGCCTCCCTGTTGAACGCCCGCAACCAAATGATGAACATGGTGGCGCTGGATCCGAGATTGGTGAATGTCCGGCCTAACGGCATGGAGGATGTGCCCGAATACCGGATTGACGTGGACTGGGAAAAAGCCGGAGCGTTAGGAGCACCCATCACCTCGATCCACAATACAATCTCTGCGGCTTTCGGTGGTGCTTACGTCAACAACTTCATTCAAGGCGGCCGCGTTAAACGGGTTTTTGTCCAGGCGGACACCGACCACCGCATGCTGCCCGAGGATCTGAATAAAATCTACGTGCGAAATACCAGCGGGAAGATGGCACCCTTTGCCTCGCTTGCCTCCAGCCACTGGACCACTGGTTCGCCCCGACTGGAGCGCTACAATGGGTTCCCGTCCATGAACATCTGGGGCGAGGCGGCGCCAGGCCGGAGTTCGGGTGAGGCGATGCAGGCCATGGAAGAGATTGTCTCCAATCTGCCGCAGGGGGTCGGCTATGACTGGACCGGGCTTTCGTACCAGGAACGGATGTCCAACGCCCAGTCGGCGCCGCTTTACATCTTTTCCATTCTCGTGATCTTTCTGTGCCTCGCCGCCCTTTATGAAAGCTGGGCCATCCCCGTTGCGATCCTGCTAGTACTACCATTGGGGATCATCGGCGGCGTCATCGCCTCAACGCTGCGGGGATTGCCCAATGACGTCTATTTCCAGATCGGGTTGTTGACCACCTTGGGTCTGACCACAAAGAATGCCATCCTCATCATCCAGTTCGCCAAGGCCCGGGCTGAACAGGGAATGGGCCTTATTGAGGCAACGCTGGAAGCCACCAAACTGCGGTTCCGTCCCATCGTCATGACTTCGCTTGCCTTCGGGTTTGGCGTCCTGCCCCTGGCATTGAACACAGGCGCGGGTGCAGGGGCTATGAATGCCATCGGCACCTCAGTGCTTGGCGGGATGATCACCGGCACGCTCCTCGCGATTTTATTTGCCCCGTTGTTCTACGTGGTCATCGAGAAAACCTTCGGTAAACGCAAATTGCAATCAGAGGCCAACAGCATCGCGACAACTCCATCTGCTAATCAATAAATGAACAAGAAACTTCTTCCGGTGTTGGTTGGAATTGCCGTCGCCTTGGTCGGATGCACCATGGCCCCGAAATATGTGCGGCCGACTGCCCCAATTCCGGTCGAGTGGCCAACAGGTGCGGCCTACGAGTCAGCAGTGGCGACCAACGCCACCGTTGCTTCGCAGCTCAAGTGGAGGGAATTCTTCACCGACGCGAAGCTTCAAAAGGTCATCGGGACGGCACTAACGAACAACCGTGATCTGCGTCTTTCAATCTTGAATGTGGAACAGGCACGGGTGGGATACGGTATTCAACGGGCCAACCTCCTGCCGGTGGTCGATGCCACAGGCAGCGGCAGCAAACAACGGGTGCCTGCGGATCTCTCGAGTTCTGGAAAGAGGCAGACTATTGAGCGATATGATGCCAATCTGGGGGTTGCGTCGTGGGAAATCGACTTTTTCGGACGCATCCGCAGCCTGAAGGACAACGCCTTGGAGCAATATCTGGCCACGGAACAAGCCCGCCGCAGTGCCCAGATTCTGCTCGTGTCCACGGTGGCCAACACCTATCTGACACTGGCTGCAGTTCAGGAAAACCTCAAACTGGCGCAGACCACCCTGGAGACTCAACGAGGCTCTTATGATCTGATCAAACGGCGCTACACGCTCGGTCTTCTACCTGAGTTGGATTTGTTGCGCGCGCAAACCCAGGTGGATTCCGCCTGCGGCGATGTCGCTCGTTTCACACAATTGGTGGCGCAGTACCAAAATGCCCTGAACCTACTGGCTGGTTCCACAGTGCCGGTCGAACTGCTGCCTGCCGAGCTGGGGACGGTTGCTCCCCCCATGGAAGTCCAAGCCGGGCTGACCTCTGAGGTGCTTCTTGGCCGCCCGGATGTTCTCCAGGCTGAAAACATGCTCAAGGCCGCCAATGCGAACATTGGTGCCGCGCGCGCGGCGTTTTTCCCGCGCATTTCACTGACTGCCGCGGTGGGGACCGCCAGCAGCGATCTGGATGGACTCTTCAAGTCCGGTTCAGGCACCTGGAGCTACGCACCGCAGATTGTGATGCCTATTTTCGACGCACGGGTCTGGGCTGCTCACAGGGGCGCCAGGGTGCAGCAGCAAATTGCTGTGACCTCATACGAAAAGTCGATTCAAGATTCCTTCCGGGAAGTGGCGGACACTCTGACTGTTCGCGGCACGGTGGGCCAGCAACTGGATGCGCAACAATCCCTGGTCAAGGCTGTGGAAAAAACCTATCGCTTATCCACTTCCCGCTATGACAAGGGGATTGATAGCTATCTGAATGTGCTTGATGCACAAAGGTCGCTCTATGCCGCGCAACAGGGACTCGTTTCCCTCCGTCTGGCAAAACTCGCCAACCAGGTGAGCCTTTACGCCGTGCTGGGCGGCGGCTGGGAAACGGAAAGTCAATCCAACGGGCCAGATAGTTTGGCTTCTGCCTCAGTTAAGCCAAAAAACAACTGAGCGGTAAAAGACACTGAGTCGAGGCAACATTATGAACAAAAAGCAGAACAATAAAAAGACTGGCGCCAATAACCCGGAACGTGAGGATGGGTTGACAAAGATCGTCCATGCAAACGCGTCCATTCCCAGGGACCTCATTCGTCGGCGCGCCTACGAAATCCATATGACGAGAGGCGGTGGCATGGGGCAGGACTTGGATGATTGGCTGCAAGCGGAGCGCGAAATCAAAGCCGAAATGCAGCATGCCTCCGATTTCTCAAACCCAGGCACTTAACCATGCGTATGGTCCATTCAAAGAGGATGGAACAGCGGCTGCCGGGAATTCCAACGTCCAGCCTCGAATTGCTTGCGGCTCAAAAGGGCGACCAATCGGTTCGCATACTGATTGTGGATCACGAAGCCTTCTTGCTGACTTATGTTTGGCACCTCACAACCTTTTTTGAGCGTGTATGCCCCTCTGAACAACCCAAATGGAAATACTGGTCCTATGCCGGTATTGCACAGCCGTTGGGAATGGCTACTGCCAGTCAGGCCGTTGGCACAGCGAACTGGGTCGTGTTCTGCCAGTCAACACCGACGGCCTTGCCGTCGTATGTTCAACGCGGGTCGGAAAGCTGGCTTTCTCAAGAACGCGAACCACGGGCGTCAGTCGGATTTTTCGACCTCACCGGAGATGAACCGGGTGATGAGAGTAAGGCCCAAGTGTTTTTGCGCAAATTGGCCCGAAAGGAGAACCGGGTATTTGTGGCGGTTCGGGATTGCCTTTGGGGGGATCGAGGCACCGCGCTGCCTTGTCTCACACACCCACAGACTAGATTGAGATATGAATGACCGCAATGGGAACCGGACGCAGGAGTTATGAGGATCGTTTTCCACGGAAAATTCCAGCCGGGTGTGACGCGTGGCCTGTTTCGGCTCACCAAGGAATACAGTCATTGCCAAACGTCGGATCCCATACATCGAATATTACGCGTGGTCATGCGTCGCGCAAGCGGGAGCCCGCCAGCATCCGCTTCCCGCATGATAAGGGGGACACACACTAAACTTTCTCGAACGATGGATTTAGTTGTTCCAACGGCTGTCAGCCAAACCTCTCCAGAAGCCACCTATGTGAAGCATTCCTTGGTTCACGCAAACCAGTCGTAAACGAATCCAATGAAAGGTTCTTCTGCATGTCGTATTACATAAATCAATTTGAAGAAGCGATGTGCGCGTTTGTTACCCACGATGGGACGATGTCCCTGGCCGAAACAGCGGCGGCTCAGCAGGATGTCGCGGAATTATTGGCTGCAAAACGATGGAACCGGATTATCGTGAATGTCACTGCCATGCAATCCGTCCCCAAAGGGGCCGAAGTGTTCGGTCTTGGTAAATCGTTATCTCGAAGCCTGCCTCGGAGCGTCCGAATTGCGCTGGTTGTGCGACAGGACCAGGCAAAGCACGCCAGACTGATAGAGCAGTTGGCTCGCAAAGGCGGCACATTTCTAACGTATTTCATCGATGCCCAGAAGGCGGAGGTTTGGGTGCGAAGAACCCCACCGTTAATGCACAACGCACATTTCGAGGTGCCTCAGCACCCAGGAGTAGAACCAACCAAAGCAATGAGAGGAGATTGTGATGCGTGAAGAGGTCCAGCAACACTTGGCAATGACCGTGGCAATGTATCCGCCAGGCCACTTGGCTCTGGGTGCCGCCACGGGGCTTGTCCTGCGAAAAGGCTACACTTCAGCCCGAGTCCAAGAAGATGTTGACCCGTGGCAATACAACCCGAATAACGGCTATCCAGCGGTCGGTAGCAGGTACTGGCACCTGTAGAGCCATAGAGAACGGTACGCTTATGCTCATCCTGATTGTCGCTTTCATCGTCCTGGCTGTGGCCTGCGGTTTCCTTTGGCACGATCAGCCCGGCAATGAAAATAACTGTGCGGTGGACGACGATAACCACAGGAACGAACTGCGGCCAGAACTGGGCCTAAAGAGCCCAAGTATTCCAGCGTCCATACACATATTTCCCGTAGGACCTGGCGTATGTGGCGAAAGTGATGCGACGCAGGCCAATGGATCGACAGATCCAACGCCAGCCCGGATTAAAGGAAAGACTCAGGCAAACCCTATAAACCCATGAAATATCCAAACATTCTTGTTAGTGTTCGCACCCCAAAGCCGAGATCGCGGCCTGCTTTCAGCAGCCTCGACCAGAGACCCCATAAACGATTCCTGGCTTTAGCAATCTCACTTTTTGTATGCGCCGCCCACGCCCAAGATTCGTCTCCCTTTGCGCCCATGCCAAGCCTTGAGCACGCGCCTGCATTACCAACCCTTCCCGATCCGCATGCACTCTTGTCCACAAATTGGAACATGGGCTTCACTCTGGGCGCAGGCTTCGGTGTGAGTGACATGGGCAGCGCTGAATCACACCATCTCACGGCAGCTACGCTGCACGTTGGAAAACTGCTGGAGTCGGGAAGGCCGCTTCTCCGCCATGTGGAATTGGCCGGCGAATTGTGGAGTGGCGCACAGTTTCACCCCGATAGCGCCTACTTGGTTGGGCTCACGCCGGTCGCGCGCTATCATTTCCTGCCAGGCTCGCGGCTGGACCCATTTATTGACGGCGGCGCCGGTGTCACGGCAACTGACATTGGGCGCCCAGACTTGAGCACAACTTTCGAATTCAATCTCCAGGCGGGAGTCGGGTTTCACTGGGTCTTGCGGAAGAATCTCGCGCTCACATTCGATGGGCGCTACATCCACCTGTCCAATGCGGGTATTGACCAGCCTAATCACGGCGTTAACTCGTTTCTGTTCAGCAGTGGCCTGACTTGGTTCTTCTGAGACTTTCTCCAGATGAAATTAACAAATCAACAGGCCTAAGATAATGGCGGAATTGCATTATGCCCGCATCGGCGAGGCCTTGTGAGCCCAGCCCCCATTGAACATTGAGACACAGGCATGAAGAACAAACTAATACCAACCGTCATCTGTGTGCTAGTGCTCGTGATGATCAGCCCAACCTCAGTATTTGGGTCCTCTGAGTGGGAGGCGGACGCGGTCTCGGTCGTGGTCGATCTGACCGTGACGCGTCCGATCACCTGCGCCCTGGCACTGCTTGGATCGGCAGTGTTTGTGGTCAGTCTCCCTGTCACAATCCCAGCAGGAAGCGTGAAAAAGGTGGCGCACGCGCTGGTGGCGGTGCCAGCTAGAGACACTTTCACCAGGCCGGTCGGCGATTGGGAAGACTTCTTGGAGGATTGACCGAGATGTAGGCGAAGAAGTGCACTTTTTCGTGACGAGCGGCAAGTGCTCTGGATCAGACTCCCTTTCCACCCACATTCCAGAGCCTCGTCGTCCAAATAATCTATGAAGAATCATATTAATCCCTTAGACTCCGAATTCTTCGCAACTCACCACGCGCGTTGGGACTACCTTTCTCGTTCCGTTACTCGCAAGAAGCGCGAACGGCGCGGCAACTCCTGCATGACACTTACGAATTCGATGAGTAACCAGCAAAATCCAGAGCCAAAGAACCGAACTCAGAGCGATGCATCGGTTTACAGAACCACACCCCGCCGGGAAAGAACAAAAGCCCATGGCGATAGCGCATGAGGTGACGCTGTGACGTTGGAGGATGGCAACGCACAGAAGTGCTTCACTTGTGGCAAGGAGTTGGCGGTGGACATCTGGTTCTGTCGAGTGCCTCGTGAAGAGAAGAGAATAGTGCTCTGCAGTCCCGCGTGTGCGCTCAGCTATTTTGACACACTGCGTCCGACGACTAACAGCGATGGGCGAGACTTGGCGGATTACGAGCACCAGCTGCCTTTCGTTGTAGATGGGGAAAAGCCGTGGGAATGAGATTCTTAATTGTTCCTCTGACGGCTGCGCTGTTTGCCGGTGGTTGCGCACATTATCTGGCCAACGCGCCCCTGACGGCGGTGGACACTCGAACGGGTTGTTATTCCAGAACGCAGCCGCCCAACAAATTCCCAGGAGCTGTTGCTGAAGCTGGCCTTTTCTGGCGCGAGCGATGAACCGTTGAGCCGGGTCGGCATACTGGTAGAGCAAACTGGGCCGGGCGCGAAGACAGGCTTCGATATCTCGCAAGCTATCACGATAAATGAGTTGGGCGAAAACAAGGTTTTCTTTGGTCATTGGTCAACGACAATTATTATTCCGCACCAACGACAATTATAATTCCCCACTTCTCCTGTTGGTTTTCATGGTTAATTTTGATGTTAGCATGCCGGGTTAGGCCCGAGTTTTATTTTTCGCTTCTTTTTCCCGAATGCTTTCGTTGTTGAAAACCAGAATGACCGCGTGATGCACCAACCGGTCCACCGCCGCCATGGTTGTCATCGGGTCCTTGAAAATCTGATCCCACTTGGAAAAAACCAGATTGCTGCTAATCATCAAACTGCGGCGCTCGTAACGCTCCGCTAGTGTAGTGTCTCATAAATAACGGGCGTTATACGTTCTGCGGGTTATTTTACCTGCATGCCGCGACACGCAATCACTTTAAATTTAACCGAAACTGATCGCCAAGAGCTGGAACGTTGGGTGGCAGCACATCACACACCCCAGCAAGTTTCGCAACGATGCCGTATTGTTTTAGCTGCAGCCCAAGGTCAGCAAGACAAGTTGATCGCCGACGACCTGAGCCTCAATTTCAAGACCGTGGCCTTGTGGCGGAAGCGCTTTGTGATCGAAGGCCCTGAGAGCCTGTGGGAGGTGGCCGAGGGGCGCGGACGCAAGCCCGCCTTAACTGCCGAAGATGTCGAGCAAGTGATCGCGGCGACACTCCAAACCAAGCCTGCGGGAGCCACGCACTGGAGTTGTCGCACGATGGCCAAAGCCCGAGGCGTGAGCAAGGCTACCGTGAACCGGATCTGGCAAAGCCATCAGATCAAGCCGCATCGGACCAAAGGCTTCAAACTTTCGCGGGATCCGGAATTTCTGAGGAAGCTCACCGATGTTGTTGGCTTGTATCTGAACCCTCCCGAGAAGGCTTTGGTGCTCTGTGTCGATGAAAAGAGCCAAATTCAGGCCTTGGATCGCACGCAGCCAGGATTGCCACTCAAGAAAGGTCGTTGTGGAACGATGACCCATGACTACAAGCGCAACGGCACGACGACGTTATTCGCCGCCCTGGAACTGGCGCAAGGCAAGGTCGTTGGTCAATGTTACGCACGCCATCGCCACCATGAGTTTTTGAAGTTTATGCAACGGTTGGATGCGGAGTTTCCCGGTGAGATCAAGTTGCATGTGGTCATGGATAATTATGGCACGCATAAGCACCCGCGAGTGCAGCGCTGGTTCAAACGGCATGACCGTTTCATAGCTCATTTCGTCCCAACCAGCTCGAGTTGGCTAAACCTGGTGGAACGGTGGTTTGGTGAGCTGACCGGCAAACGCATTCGCCGTGGAGTCTTTGTCAGCGTGGCGGATTTGCAGTCGGCCATCGCGGAATTCCTCGCTGCCTGGAACGACGACCCCAAACCATTCGTGTGGACGGCGAGGGTCGAGTCGATTGTCGATAAACTAAGCCGGTGCAAACAGACGCTCGAGCGGATTAAACCCGGATGCACCCGTTTCAGAATGCGAAAAACAAAGGAATAATAACTCCAGTCGTTTGTGAGACACTACACTAGAAAGGTAAAGAGCACTTCCATTTCTTCCCGATCTTGCTGAACGTACCCGAGGTCATCGAGTTATGTGGAGCTCCACATAACTCGATGAGGTCGGATATCTGCCCATTGACCAGCATGGGGCCGATTTGCTCTTCCAGGTGATCAGCCATCGCTATGAGCGTGGATCGTTGATTTTAACCACCAACAAACCCTTTAAACAGTGGTCTTCGATCCTTAACAATGACAGCACCATTGCCTCCGCGGTCTTGGATCGCCTGTTGCACCATGCCGAGATCATTGTAATCGAAGGATCCAGCTATCGAATGAAGGATCAGGTCGAAAACTGATCCTGAAGTCTTTTAATCTTCCGTTGCACACCGGCTTCTTCCCGGCCTGCCGGTGTGTTCCTTGATCCCCAGTGGGCCTCCAGAAATATCGCCCCTTCGCCCGCCTCACTTTTGGACCTCACACCTCGATTATTTGCCCGGTTTCAATATCAACTTCTCAACGGCCATATCCTTAAAGGTTCGCGCCGCCGCCAACAGCACTTGGCATCTTCTGAAGAACTGTTCAAAAGCCAACAGAAGCCAGTGGCGAGGAGAGGAAGATTTGCGAAATCTGGCGTTATGGAAAAAGGCCCGATGAGACAGCGGCGAATGACGCCCCATTGGACATTGCAGACCAGGCCAAACGACTTCGATTGAATTAAAAGTGTTTTTGGCGTGATCGTATCGATTTCACAAAAATGAGTGGGTTGATGCCTGTATCCCTTTTTTGCATGTCGATGCTGCTCGAATTGGCTGTCCGTTGGGTGTTAAATCGCGTAGTCGGGGGATTCACTCAGGCGGTCGCGCAATTGGCGCGCCCGCTCGCACAGGTCGGCAATCGTCACCGCATCGAGGACCTTCACAACTAAATCGCGAACATCTTTCATCGTGACACGGATTGCGAGTTGAGCGCCTCCCGCTTGCGGATTCAGTTTGGGTGGCTTCTGGCTCAGGTTGGCCATCGGCGCCAAGGGGCCTTCCACATGCTCGATGACCTGTGCGAGGGTGATTTCGTGTGCTGGTCGGGCCAGGCGATAACCTCCGGCAATTCCGCGCTTACTCTCCACGAATCCCACAGCCCGCAAGTCGTTCAGAATCTGCTCAAGAAACCGTTTTGGGATTTCCTGCTGGTCGGAAATGGTCTGCATGGGAATCACGTCGTTTTCATAGCTATCTCCCAGCGCGATCAAGGCGCGCAAAGCGTATTGCCCACGAAGCGATAATTTCATGTGACCATGAATATACAAACTTGATTGGAATAATCAAGATACACGCGCATAACTTATAAAAACAAGCGCATAAAATTACACAACAACAACATACATAAAGTACCGATACTCAGTTGACATACAGTAGTATAGCTGTATGATTTTCTGCGATTTGAAACGTCTGCAATCCAATAGAAACGGTTTTCGCGAGCGCCAGATCGAAACGAACGGACCAGTCCGCAGTTTGTGGTCAGGGAGTCCGGAATTTGTGTTTTTTGATTTTTGGGTATCTGAGATGACAAGGATTTGGGCCCTGGTCGTCATTGAGTTTGGGGAACGCCCTATTTATTCGGAGGATTATTCGATATGAATCCACATCTGATCGATCAATGGAACGCGGAGTTGCGCTCCAAGTCACCGCTCGAGATTACCCGGTGGGCCATTGCCCAAGCCGGAGGCCATGCGGTCGTTTCCACGAACTTTCGCCCTTACGAAGCCGCGGTGCTGCACCTTGCCACGCAGGTCCAAGCCGATATTCCCGTGCTTTGGGTGGATCATGGGTATAATCGGCCGGCGACCTACTTGCATGCCGAGCAGCTTAAACGGCTGCTCAAGCTGAACATTAAAGCCTACCTCCCCAGGATCACACCCGCTCACAGGGATGCCATCCACGGGCCGATTCCCGGACCGGAGGATGAGGCCGCCCTGAAAGAGTTCAGCGCCTTGATGAAATTGGAGCCGTTCCAGCGCGGTATGCGCGAGTTGGCGCCCACGGTGTGGATTACGGCTTTGCGCAAGGTTCAGAATCCAAACCGGGCGGGGCTGGATATCGTTAGTCACGACGCGAACTTTGGCACTCTCAAGGTTAGCCCCGTCTTTTATCTGACGGACGCCGATATGGAAGAGTATTTGAAAACGCACCAATTGCCCAACGAATGGGATTATTTTGATCCCGCCAAAGCCGACGAGAAGCGCGAGTGCGGCTTGCATGCCAACTGGGGTGCAAAAGCGGTCGCCTCACAAGTCGAGAATTCCGGGTCTTCAATATGAGGAGTTATCATCTGGACCATCTCCAGCACCTCGAAACCGAGGCCATTCACATCATGCGCGAAGTTGCCGCCGAGTTCGAGCGGCCCTGCATCATGTTCTCAGGCGGAAAAGACTCCATATGCCTGCTGCGTCTGGCGGAAAAGGCCTTCCGGCCCTCCGACATTCCGATGCCGCTGCTGAACGTGGACACCGGGCATCATTTTCCTGAGCTGAACGAATTTCGTGACCGCCGGGCCAGTCAACTCGGCGCGCGGCTCATTATCCGAAAGGTGGAAGACGCCATCGCCAATGGCATTGCCGTTCCGGCGCCAGGCGAGGTCAGCCGCAACCGGCTGCAAATACCGACTCTGCTCGCAGCCATTGAGGAATTTCGGTTTGACTGCTGCATTGGCGGGGCACGGCGCGATGAGGAAAAAGCACGGGCCAAGGAACGATTTTTCAGTTTTCGCGACAGTTTTGGCCAGTGGGATCCCAAAAACCAACGCCCGGAAATCTGGAATCTCTATAATGCCCGGGTTAATCCGGGAGAACACATGCGGGTCTTTCCTCTAAGCAATTGGACTGAGATGGATGTGTGGGAATATATACGGCGCGAGCAACTCGAAGTCCCCACTATCTACTTCAGCCACCGGCGGCAATGTGTCCGCCGACTGGGCCAATGGCTGCCAGTGAGTAACCTGCTGCCGCTCAAACGCAATGAAGCGGTCAAGGACGTCATCGTCCGGGTGCGCACCATTGGCGATATCATCAGCACCGGAATGGTGGAATCGCCGGCGGATTCGGTGGAGGACATCATCGCCGAAATTGCCGCGGCGCGTGTCACCGAACGGGGCAGCCGGGCCGATGATAAAGCCTCCGAAGCGGCCATGGAGGACCGGAAAAAACAGGGCTATTTTTAACGATTTTCAATCATTACCATGACTACACTTGTTGCAACTCGCTCTCCCGAAATGGCGGGGCGGATTGCGCCCCAACCGTTCCTGAATCCCAATGGTAACATTGGCAACGCGCCACAAGCGCCGCAGCATCCCGTCGAAATCCTCCGCTTCAACACGTGCGGTTCAGTGGATGATGGCAAATCGACTCTCATCGGACGGCTTCTGTATGATTCGAAGTCTTTGATGGAGGACCAACTCGAGGCTCTGGAGCGTTCCGCCGATATCACCGGTGACGGCCAAATCAACCTGGCCAATCTCACCGATGGCCTCCGCGCTGAACGCGAGCAAGGCATCACGATTGATGTGGCTTACCGCTATTTCGCCACACCAAAACGCAAGTTCATCATCGCGGACACGCCCGGACACGTCCAATACACCCGCAACATGGTGACCGGGGCTTCCAATGCCAACCTGGCGATTGTGCTGGTGGATGCGCGGGCCGGGGTCATCGAGCAAAGCCGCCGTCATACCTATATCGCCTCGCTGCTGCGCATTCCGCACCTCGTGGTCGCCATCAACAAAATGGATCTGGTCAATTGGAGCGAAGAGCGGTTTCGCGAGATTTGCGAGGAATTCGAGAAATTTCTGCCTCGCCTGGACATCAAGGATGTAAAGTTCATCCCCATCAGCGCGCTCAACGGGGATAACGTCGTCAGCGCTTCTCCCAACACGCCGTGGTTCCAAGGGCCGACGCTGCTGGGACATCTTGAAACCGTTCATATCGCCAGCGACTGGAATCTCAATGGTTTCCGCCTGCCCGTCCAATGGGTCAACCGTCCGAACAGCCCCACGGATCCCCGGTTGCACGATTTTCGCGGATTCAGCGGCCAGATCGCCGGCGGCATCGTGCGCGTGGGACAGAAAGTGATCGTGTTGCCCAGCGGATTGATCAGCACCGTCAAGGAGATCCATACCAGCGACGGATCGTTGCCTGAGGCCTTCTGCCCGCAGTCCATCACCCTCGTGCTCGATCATGATATCGATATCAGCCGTGGAGACATGATTATCGGGCCGGAGCATCTTCCAGGCTCGAGCACCGATTTGCAGGCAAGGATATGCTGGATGCATCAGCGTCCGCTTCAGCGCGGCAAAAGGTACTTGCTGAAACATACCACGCGAACGGTCCAAGCCATCATATCGAGGATTGAGAATCGCATTAACATCTCAACGCTCGAACCGGAGTCGGAACCCTCTGAACTGGTTTTGAACGACATCGGTGAAATCCGTCTCCAAACCTCCCATCCGCTGGTCTTCGATGGCTATACCACCAATCGCCTGACGGGTTCATTCATCCTGATCGAACAGGGCACCAACGCCACTGTAGCCGCGGGCCTTCTATTACCGCCTTCGGAGTCGGCCAAGCTCGATTACAACGATTTTGCCATCTGATTTATGAAGATCAAAGTAAACGGAGAATCCCAGACAATTGACAACACCGCCCTCACGGTGGCCGAACTGTTGACCTTGAATAAAGTGGAGCAGCCCGAGACGGTGAGCGTCCAGCTCAACGGAAAGTTTGTTGATGGCAAACTCCATCACGCAACCCAAATTCAGGAAAACGACGAAATCGAATTTCTCTATTTCCTTGGAGGAGGTTGCGGCCAGTGAAAGGTTTTGCAACAAAGGCGATCCACGGTTCTCTCCGCAAGAACGACCCTCACGGGACATTACGCCCCGCAGTTTACGACAGCGTGGCTTTTGAGTTTAAGACGGCTTTGGATATGCAGCAGGCATTCGAAGGCCGACGCCTGGCGCACTCCTATTCGCGCATCTCGAATCCAACGGTGGATGAGTTTGAGGATCGAGTCCGGATACTGGCTGAGGCTCGCGGTGTCATCGCAACAACCTCGGGGATGTCCGCCATTGCAAATGTGATTCTGGCCATTGCTGAAGCGGGCGCCAACGTGGTGACCTCCCGGTTTCTATTTGGCAACACTCATTCCTTGTTTGCGCAGACGCTCAAACCCTGGGGGCTGAACGTATCCTGCGTGGACATGACCAATCCAGAGGAACTTGAAGCCGCGATTGAAGACAAGACCCGGGCGATTTTCCTGGAGACCATCACCAATCCCCAACTCCAGGTGGCCGACATGCGCATGGTGACCCGGATCGCGCAGGCGAAGAATATTCCGGTCATTATCGATGGGACCATGACCACGCCTTATCTGTTCAAATCGCGGGACTTTGGGATCGCCGTCGAAGTCCTATCCAGCACAAAAAGCATTTCGGGCGGCGGCACATCCATAGGTGGATTGATTATCGATAATGGCATCTTTGATTGGAGCCATAGTCCGAAGATTCGTCCCTGGGCGGAGAAATGCGGCCCGATGGCGTTGCTCGTTTATCTGCGCCGGGAGGTCTATCGCAACCTAGGGGCGTGCCTTTCACCCCATAACGCCAATTTGCAGACGCTGGGACTTGAGACCCTGGAATTGCGTCTTCGGAAGAGCTGTGACAATGCGCTTCAAATCGCCAGAGCGCTGCTAAAGAATTCCAGGATCAAACAGGTGATTTATCCCGGACTTGAAAGCTCACCCTATCACAGGACCGCCCTCGCACAGTTTCCGAACGGAAGCGGCAGCCTCCTGGGTTTCTGTCTGGAGGACCGTCAGGCTTGCTTCGAGTTGATGAATAAATGCAAGGTCGTGCGCCGGGCCACCAACATTCACGACAATAAAACGCTCATTCTCCACCCAGCATCGACCATCTTCTGCGAGTATTCGCTGGACGAGAAGGCCGGGATGGAAGTGGGCGAGGATCTGATGAGGCTCTCGGTTGGCATTGAGGATGCGGCCGACATACTGGAGGATCTGACCTTCGCATTATAATGCTTATGGAATTCTTCACCGAAGAGCGGCTTGAACGGTATAGCCGCCACATCATCCTTAAGGAGATTGGCATCAAGGGCCAGGAGCGGCTGTATCAATCAAAGGTGCTTATCATTGGGGCAGGGGGGCTTGGGGCGCCCGCCGCATTGTATCTCGCGGCAGCGGGAGTGGGCACGCTCGGCATTGTGGATGCCGACAATGTCGATTTGTCCAACCTCCAACGCCAGATCATTCACCACACTCCCGATGTGGGAACATTGAAGGTTGAGTCCGCCGCCGCCAAAATGCGCGCCATCAATCCCGATATCATGGTCCGCACCTATCACCAATTTGTGATGGCTGACAATATCGGGGCGTTGATTGCCGGTTACGATTTTGTGATCGACGGGACGGACAATTTTCCCGCCAAGTTTTTGATTAACGACGCCTGTGTGCTGGCGGGCGTTCCTTATTCACATGGGGGGATTCTTCGGTTCAATGGCCAGACTCTGACCGTGCAGCCCCGCCAATCTGCCTGCTATAGGTGCCTGTTTTCCAAACCGCCGCCCAAGGGTGTGGTGCCGACTTGCTCGCAAGCGGGGGTGCTGGGGGCGATTGCCGGCATGCTGGGAACAATCCAGGCCACGGAAGCCCTGAAATACATTACCGGCGTCGGCCATCTTCTCACCGATTCGCTCCTGACGTTCGATGCGCTGGAAATGAATTTCAGGAAGGTGAAGGTCAAACGGAATCCTGACTGTCCCCTTTGCGGCGAACATCCGATGATTACCGAACTTTTTGACGAGGAGTCGTCGGTGGTATGCGATCTTAAAAAAACCGCGCTGTGAAAATTCAACGTTCCATTGTAAATCAGGTGATCCAACATGCGCAGGCGGATGCCCCGATCGAGGCGTGCGGTTACCTGGCTGTAAAAGATGGGATTATCAGCGCCATTTTCAAAATGAAAAACGTCGATGCCTCGCCTGAGCACTTCAGTTTTGAGCCCGCCGAACAGTTTGCGGCAGTTCGACAGATGCGGGCGGGCGGGCTGCGCCTGAGCGCGGTTTATCATAGCCACCCGGCTTCTCCAGCCCGGCCCTCACAAGAGGACATTCGTCTGGCCAACGACCCGGCCCTGAGCTACGTCATCGTCTCTCTGGCCGAACCGCAGCCGGTCGTCAAATCCTTCCAAATTCGTGACGGACAAGTCACTGTGGAGGAACTTCATATTCTTGAGGATTAATTATGTTTTACACCATCCCTGACTCGCTCAAGGGCGAAATTGACGATCTTGAGTCCAAGATTCGGGACTTCCGGGAAGGTCGATTGGAAGCTTCCGCGTTTAAAGTGCGCCGCGTGCCGTTCGGAGTTTACGAACAGCGCATGGACAACACATTCATGGTGCGTGTCCGTTGTGCCGCGGGTGCCATTACTCCCGAACAACTGCGCCGCGTGGCGCAAATTTCGGAGCAGCACGCCGCCGATACGCTTCATATCACCACGCGCCAGGAGCTTCAGCTTCACAGCGTCCAACTTGAGGACGTGGTTCTCATTATGCGGCAATTGCTGGAGGTCGGGCTGTCCACTCGGGGCGGCGGCGGCAATACCGTGCGCAACATCACGGCTTCGTTCGATTCCGGGGTGGCAGCCGATGAGGTGTTTGATGTCTCGCCCCATGCCTTTGCCCTGACCACGCGGCTTGTCAGTGAACCCGATTCCTGGCTACTGCCGCGAAAATACAAAATTGCCTTCTCCAACTCTCCCGCTGACAATGCCCGGGCAGCCTTCAACGACCTGGGTTTCATTGCAAAAGTTCAAGATGGCGTAAAAGGGTTCGAGGTCTATATCGCCGGTGGAATGGGCACCAAACCGCAGGTTGGACACCGGCTTCATGAGTTTGTTCCCGACACGGAAGTGTGTCTCATTGCGGAGGCGATCAAGCGTTTGTTTAACCAGCACGGCAATCGGAAGAATCGTTACGCGGCCCGATTGCGGTTTCTGTGGAACAACCTGGGCGAGGCGAAATTTCGAGAGTTGTATCAGAAGGAAGTGGAGTCGTTGCGTCAAGATAAGGTGGCGTCTTTGTTGCTGCCGCAGCCGTATTCCGCAGTGATGCGGCCGACGCTCACGCCGGATTCGGTTTCTTCACCGGAATTTGAGCTTTGGCGCAAGCGGTATGTAACGCCTCAAAAGCAGCCGGGCCTGTATTCAGTTTTTATCCCCATCTTCCTGGGGGACCTTCCCAATAAGAGCGCCCTCGCGCTGGCCGACTTTTTGGCTCCGTTCGGCACTGATGTTTTACGGGCGACGCTCGACCAGAACCTTTGCCTGCGCAATATTCCCGATGAGTTTCTGGGCAATGCTTATAATCTGATCAAGGATATCGCACCGCTGGCTTCCGAACCGCGTTTTGTGGGTTCCTCGGTGGCTTGCACCGGCGCGGCCACATGCAAGCTGGGGATATGCCTGCCTCGCGGCGCTCTGGCCGCGGTGGTGAAGAAACTCAAAACGTCCAAGCTTGACTTGGACCAATTGTCTGATTTTAGGATGAATCTTTCGGGCTGCCCCAACACCTGCGGCGCCCACATGTCCGCCGACCTGGGTTTCTATGGCAGGGTGGCTCGCAAAGGACAGACCCCGTTTCCTGCGTACGGAATCGTTGTGGGAGCAAAACTTGGGAATGGTTTTGCCCAATTGGCGGAACCGGCGGGAGAGGTCAGTGCCCGGGATTTGCCATGCTTTGTCACCGATTTTCTGAGAGATTACCTAAAGCACAAGTCCCAGGTTGGGACTTATGGCCAGTATCTCGAAGGGAAGGGCAAGCCGTTCATTCGAGCCTGGACCGAGGAGCACCGGGAGATTCCGGATTTCGAGGAGGACAAGAATTATTACTACGACTGGACAGCCACCGAGGTGTTCTCCCTGGCGGCTCGCGGCGTGGGTGAATGCTCGGCCGGGCTGTTTGACTTGATCGAATTCGATTTGAAACGCCTTAAAGAGCTGAAGGAACATCTGGCCGGACTGAAGCCCGATCAGCGTGGAGAAACACTTTACCAGATCACCTTGTCCGCGTCTCGCATGCTGTTGATAACGCGAGGCGTTGAAGCACGGTCGGATGCCGACGTGTTCTGGCAATTCCGGCAACACTTCATCGAGACCAGGCTGGTTGAAGCTAAGTATCTGCCTTTGGTGGAAAGCGCGGCAAAGAAGAATCTGGCGGATATCCAGGCCCGGGACCGGGAGGTGTTGAGTCTGGCCCAAACGATGGAAGCGCTTTATGGGACGATGGACAATGCCCTGCGGTTTCCGGGGGAAGCCTCCAAAGTGACTGCGAAAGCCTCAGAGACTGAGAAAACGCATGCCGAGACTTTTGTCCTAAAGGACTTTCGAGGGGTCACTTGCCCCATGAACTTTGTTAAAACCAAGCTGGCCCTGGAAAAACTCACACCGGGGCAGCGCTTGAAGATTCTGTTGGACGACGGTGCGCCGGCCCAAAACGTGCCTCGCTCGGTGGCAGGCGAGGGCCACAAAATCATTGAACAAGTCAAAGAGGGTGATCATTGGTCGGTGGTCATTGAAAAACAGTAACGACTTCCAGTGTATTGTTTCGGAGGGCGGCAAGAAACAATCTGCGGTCTTTCACGTCTATGGCAAAATGGTCAAAACATTCTTTGATACCCGGTAATGGCATTGTTTTGGGAAGCCTTGAGTGTTGGGAATCATTAGGCGCCAGCGCAGAACCCGATGCAGTAGAGCAGCGATACGACCAGGTATTCATGGGAATATTTCACTATTTGCTGCCGTAACTGAAATCATCGAAAAGCGTCACGCTATCCGCCTTGGTCCAGACACCGACCTTTCCGGCGTCCGCAAAGCTGTCGTCAGTCGCCTCGATGACTTTTCTGCCGTCGAACGTCACCGTAAATTTGGTCCCGTTGAAGTCCACCCGAAGGGTATGCCATTCACCGGATTTGACCGGCAGGTTCACGTTCTTGAACGACACGCGCCTGCCATTGATGGTGTGATAGATCGTGACATTGTCCTCCAGCGCGTTGGCGCGGGCGATGTAGTAATTGTCCGCGTCCCTTGCCCGCCAGATGACGCCGCCCGCTTGATCCTCCTTGCCGGAGACGGGCTTGAATTTGACTTCGACGTAGCCGTCTTTGAGGTCAGTGCCTTCCTTGATGCAAATTGGATAGGTCGCCTCCCCAGACTGTTTGAGCACATTCGGTTTGCTGGGCGCGGTGTCGTCGGTCTCCACGACCCACTTCGGGTTGCCACTCCCGGTCTTGGTGACTGTCCAACCGGGCGGTGCCATACCGGCTTTGGCGTCATCGAAACTAATGGTTGCCGAATGCACAGCGCTGGCAAGCAACCAGGCTGCCATTAGGAGTGTGACAATTGATTTCATGGGTATTTTTGAGTTTCAGTCTGTTGATTGTTATCCGCCTTGGTCTGTTTCTCCCGCGCCGCCTGTAGCGCGCGCGCAAGTTCGGTGGCATTCCCGCGCCCCCAGTAGTGCAGAAACACATATCGCGGTGTCTCGCCGATCATATGATGGTGAATCGCTACAATGTTAATGCCTGCCTCGCGCAGGCTTTTAAGCACTGGCTGCAATTCGTCCTCACGGCTGGCAAAATCGCCGTCCACTATCGCATTATCGTCAATGCCTGCAAAACTGGCCCAGGTGTTCACGCCCATTTCCTTGCCCACCTCGCAACCGCACGCCATGCGGGCGACACGACCAAAAACGAACTTCACCATGCCGTCCTTCTCCTGCGGCGTGGCATGGAACAACTCCGCGAGCGGTGTGGAACTGATCGCGCTCTTTTCAGGAATGCCACCACCAAATGATTTGGAAGGCGGTGCCTGGGAGGTGCGGATTTCCTTGATCGCCGCGAATGCCGATTTCACGCCACCCGCCAACTTCTCGACCGTGCCTTCTCCGCCGATGTGCATGAAGTAAACCTGCGGTTCGGCGTGAAAGAAATGGTTGTGCAAGGCAGTCACTTCGAGTCCGCTGCCGAGCGTGGCGCTCATGACTGGATTGACTTCGTCTTCAAAGAGAACCAGATCGCCCATCACCATCATATCGGCCTTCCCCCCTGCTGAAAACGCAGCCCATGAAGTCAGCCCCATGAAGGGCGGCATGGTCCATTCGTCCACCTTCACCGGCACGTCATTGCGCGGACTGCTGACTTTGAATACGCCCTCAGCGTCATTCCACGCGCCTTTTAGGCCGGTGATCTGTTCAATTTTGGCCTGGTCGATGGTTGCCCCGTTCGCGTTAAGAACAATGACCACCCCGCAGAGTGTGGACAAGAGAAGTCTGACTTTCATACGTCGATCCTGAGCTGTGCTGCCGCCCGGCAGCGGATTAGTGGCTTACCTATTGGCAATCAGTCATTTGACAGATTTAATGTAGATGACCTGCACACCGCCCTTTTTGACAACAGTACCCGTGGCTGTGACCGTATCGGCCATCTTGTCGATGAGCACTTCACGGCTCGGCTGGTGGTCTTTGATCCCCATGGCGACGAAGATATTGCCGTCTGCATCGAGGATTCCGATGGGATTCCCAGCCTTGGCACAGCTGACGGCACAAGCCTTGTGCTCCGGGCCATGGTCTCCACCCTCAAGATAACACCAGAGGTCAACTACTTCGCCCTTGACCGTTGTTTCGTCCCCCTTGGGTTCTGCGATCAACAGTGGAATTACCAACGTCAACGCCAGGATGACGAGGGTCCCAATAATTACATGCTTCAGTTTCATTTTTAACCTTTCTGTCCGGTATGCAGCTTCAACTTTTTCAATTCGTCGTCTCGACAAACACCACATACCATTGTAATAGGTATATCAGGTGTGTATATGTGTCAACATCATGAAAGATAAATCCTGGCTTTTACTGCTCTATGGACTGCCCACGAAACGGAGCGCTGAGCGCGTGAGCCTGTGGCGCAAGCTCAAGAAGTTTGGGGCTGTACAATTGAAGAGCTCCGCATATGTCCTCCCGGACACCCCCACGCAATACGAAAGGTTTCAGTGGTTGTCCAGGGAGCTTCAGGATGCTGGGGGCGAGGCGACGCTCATCCGGGTGGCGCAGATTGAGGGAGTGACCAGCGGGCAGATCGTTCAGCTGTTCAACGAGGCGCGAGCCGTGGAATACAAGGATTTAGCGGAAGTGTGTCGGGAAACTTTGGCGCGTTACAAGCGCAAGGACGGGATGGACCTTGCTGCGGAGCTGGCGAACCACCAGAAGCGCTTGCGCGAAATTCGCGAGACGGACTATTTCAATTCGCCTGCGGTACATGATGTGCAGATTCTTATCGAACGTTTGGAGAAGTTGTTATCCCCACGAAAAGGCGAAGTCGTGGCACTGAAGGCAGACGCAGCCCGATTTGTGGGACGCGTCTGGCTCACGCGGCCACAACCGGGCATTGACCGGGCGGGATCAGCCTGGCTGATTCGCAAATATATCGACCGAAAAGCCCGTTTCGTGTTTGGGATGGAACCATCAAAGCACCCAAATACGGTGCCCTTCGACATGGCGGACGCAGAGTTCTCACACCACGGGGAGAATTGCACCTTTGAGACGCTGGTGATCCGGTTTGGCATTTCAGACGAAGCGGTGCTCAAGATGGCGGAAATGGTGCATGATGCGGATTTGGAGGATGGCAAGTTCCAGCGGTGCGAGTGTGTTGGCATCAACAGTGTGCTGGCTGGCTGGGCAAAGTCCGGTCTGAGCGATGACGTGCTGCTGGACAAGGGCGTCGAATGTTTCGAGGGACTTTACCGGTCATTAACGAATTAGGATTATGAAGTGGATTACCCGTGAAAATGTGAAAGTGGACCGGGTCGCCTGTCCGTGGCTCATCAGGAAGTTCATCGATCCCAAAGCGGAATTCCTGTTTGTACGAAGCGACCAGGTCGCCACGAAGGCGATTGAACTGGGCGCGGTTCCATTCGATATTGGCTCCTGCGAACTTGGCCATCACGGCGAGGATGTTTCTTTTAACTCGATCCTTAAGAAATACCATCTGCATGACCCTGCGCTGACACTGCTCGGCGAGATTGTCCGTGCAGCCGACTCCCATCCATCCAATCCACACCCGGCTGGTGAAGGCTTGCGCTGGATTGCCTTTGGATACAGCGCCCTGGGACTGAGCGATCCTGAAATTCTCGAACGCGAGTTCATGGTTTATGATGCGCTGTATGTGGAGTGCCAGAGGCGGATTTCAGAAAGAAAGGAGATTAAATGATTCAACACGAAATGTTTATGGATGTTTTGCGGAGTATTGCGAAGCTTTGTGCCGTCGCCGCCATGACTGCGCCCAAGAGTGGGGGTCAACTTTTCCTGAAAGGAGCAAAGCCATTCATCGAAACGGTTATCGTCGAAGACAAAACCATGCTGAAACAGCTCGCAGATTGGCTGCGGGAGCAAGGACAGCAGCACAAGGAAGCCATATGGTTTCGCGACGCAGATATGGCGGAGAAGCTGGATTTGGTTTTGTTCATTGGCCTCGAAGATTGGTATCCACCGCAATATGACTGTGGAGCCTGCGGCTACGGGACCTGCGCGGAGTTTTTGCAGGCCAAACCGAAACACAAGACAGGGACTTCGCAAGGCTGGCAGTTCGACGGTCCCATTTGCCAACTGCGCTGCATCGACCTTGGGATCGCAGTTGGGTCCGCCGCAAAAATCGCAAGCCTCAACAACATTGATACCCGATGCCAAACCCGGATTGCGGCTGCGGCCCGGCATTTGGGAATCATCAAGGCGGACGTGGCCGTTGCGTTGTCCATGAGCGTCACTCATAAAAACATCTTTTTTGACAAGAAGATGCCGGACGTGACATTCACCGCGTGAATGGTTGCCACAAACTTGCTGAATTTCTGGCCTTGCGCCGCAACACGAGCCTGCTGCTCGTGGCGCTGGTGCTGGCTGGAACCGGTGAACGACTCTGGCTTGGTTTTGCGCCGAAGTATCTGCAAACCCTGGGTGCCACTATCCTCATCATTGGCTTGTTCGATGCATTGCAGACTCTGCTGGGAGCACTTTATGCCTATCCGGGCGGGTGGCTGACCGACCGATGGGGACAGAGGAAGTCGCTGCTCCTTTTTAACGCGCTTTCGCTGGCAGGCTACCTTTTTGTGCTGCTGTGGCACCACTGGTTGGCGCTGCTGGTCGGGGCTTTCCTGTTCCTCGCATGGAGCGCCTTTTCCCTTCCAGCCACGCTGAGCGTCGTCGCCACATCACTGGACAATCGTCAGCACACCATGGGCGTCGGAATACAATCGATGGTGCGCCGAGTGCCGATGATGGTTGGGCCGTTGGTTGGCGGCTGGCTCATCACTTTTTATGGCTGGGAACAAGGGATGCGCTTCGCGTTAATGGGCTGCATCGTTCTCAGTGCGGTCACAGCAGTTTTCCAATGGTTTATGGCGGAGCCAACCGCTACGCGGTCATCCACCGCGAACAACCCGGGTCTCTCATTCATGGGCGTCGTCAGGTCTTTTAACCCCACACTGCGCGAATTACTCATCAGCGACATTCTCATTCGCTTCTGCGAACGGTTGCCATACGCCTTTGTAATCCTCTGGGCCATGAATCACGGTGGCGTCAGCGCCAGACAATACGGCGTTCTGGTGGCCCTGGAAATGGTGACAGCCATGGTGTGTTACATTCCGGTCGCGCATTTGGCGGACAAGCACGGACAGCGTCCGTTTGTCCTGGCCACCTTCGGGTTCTTCACTTTGTTCCCAGTGTCCCTGATTTGGGCCGATAGCTTTGGCTGGCTGGCAGTGGCCTTCGTTGTGCGCGGCCTCAAGGAGTTCGGTGAACCTGCGCGCAAGGCGCTCATCATCGCCCAGGCCCGGCCCGAACTCCGCGCCCGCACCTATGGAGCGTACTATCTGATTCGGGACTGCGTGGTGACCACCGGATCGTTTCTCGGGGCATGGTTGTGGAGCTTGAGTCCGCAGGCAAACTTCATTGGTGCGGCCCTTTGCGGCGTTCTGGGGACTCTTTGGTACTGGCGCTTCGTTTATCAGCGGCCCGTGGCAGTCCATCCCGGACAGGTGTCGGCAGCCCCCAGCCAGACGTGACTGGCGACGTGTTCCCGATGCACACGAACAAGCGTTCAAACTCCTCGTCTGAAAGGCTGTCGCGATGAATCCGGCCAACCGTAATACTGGCTCTTCCGCTCCCGAACAAACCGTGGCTATGCAGTGGGTCGTCTTTCATGTTCTGAGTGCGTGGAGTGTTCCCTTTTCACGCCCAGCCTGAGTTATTCCTTCTGCGGAGACGTGCTGAGGATAATGATTTGCAGTTGTGCGCGTCGGTGGATTTGATTGACGACTATACCATACCGGGGTATGGTATGTGCCAGATGATGCAAACAAGAACAAATTGACGACTATGGCGCATACCATTCACGACAAAAAGAAGCTGCTCCTGCGCGTCCGTCGCATCCGGGGGCAGGTGGAAGCACTCGAAAAGCTTCTGGAGAACGAAGCAGGCTGCTCTGAAGCATTGCACCTTACCGTGGCTTGCCGGGGCGCAATGAACGGCCTCATGGCAGAGCTTCTCGAAGGCCACATCCGGCATCATGTGGTAGACCCCGACACGAATGCCACCCCGGCGCAAACGCAGGCAGCGCAAGAGGTAATCGATGCGGTAAAAACATATCTCCGCTAGACGAAGCCATTTTTATCATCGCCTTTAAGAATCGTTCGAGCGCAAGTCCGCGCTGGAAAGACAAAAACTTCATGAACTCCTTTTCCGATTACCTGGCCCAGGGCAATGCGTGGCTTTTCATTCCCGCCGCGATTCTTCTGGGCATCCTGCACGGTTTGGAGCCAGGCCATAGTAAAACGATGATGGCAGCGTTCATCGTCGCCATTCGAGGCACCTTAACCCAGGCGATGCTGCTTGGTTTGTCTGCCACCGTTTCGCATACGGCAATCATTTGGGTCCTCGCGTTTATCGGACTGCATTATTCAGGGCGGTTCGATGTTGAAACCACCGAGCCCTATTTCCAACTGGCGACTGGAGTGATTGTGATCGGCATGGCGGCGTGGATGTTAGCCCGCAGCATCAGGGTGCAACAATCTGCAAAGGAATCTCCTCATCACACCCACGATCATGGACCACGAGGAATACATGGCGGGCCGTTGTTGCAGACCGGCGCGAATGAGCAGATGGAAATCAGCGTTTTTGAAACAGGCGTGATGCCCTCTTTTCGGCTCTATTTTTTCGATCAGGGGAATCAAGTGCTTTTGGCACCCGATGCCGACACTGTCCATTTAGAAACCTCCCGGCCCGATGGGACCAAACAATTGTTCGAGTTTATCTCAAAGCAAGATTATCTCCAATCCACCTCCAACATTCCCGAACCGCACGAGTTCGAGGTGGTCCTCAAAAGGCCTGGCATCTCTTACCACGCCAAATTCGAGGAAGATCATCATCATTCACAACACGGTGCTTCGCCTGAGTATCAAGATGAACACGAAAGGGAGCATGCCGTCGAATTAAAGAATCGCTTCGAGAATCGGCAGGTGACGACCGGCCAACTCATTCTGTTTGGATTGACTGGCGGATTGCTGCCTTGTCCATCCGCATTTGCGGTGCTGCTGATCTGCCTTCAATTGAAGCGTTACACCCTGGGTTTTGCCCTGGTAATGGCATTCAGCGTGGGATTGGCCATCACGCTTGTCACCGTCGGATCGGTTGCCGCCTTTTCCGTCCGCCACGCCAGCAAACATTTTAAAGGTTTCGGGGAGTTTGCGCGCAAATTGCCGTATGCCAGTTGCGCGTTAATGACATTGATTGGATTATTCATCGCCATGCAAGGATTCAAGCACTTGATGCAGTGATGGTTCTCGCAATACAAAAGCGGCTGGAGGAATTCCCTCCTGACCGCTTGCGAACGAAGTCTTCGGTTGAATTACTTTTCGGTCTCCATGCCCTTCGTCGGCGGGGCGTCCTTCGTGGTGGCGCAGCAGAAGACTGTGTCGCTGCCACATTTCTTACAAACGTGTTTCAGTTCGTTATGCGCGGTTTTGCCGGTGCCAACCGTCACGATGCTGGACTGACAACCGGAGCACAGATGCACCTCACCCGGAGTCATCGTGGTGATGTGTCCCTTTTCCGTTGTCACTTTTTCAACGATGATCGTTTTGCACTTGGGACAGGCCATGGCGATGGTGTCACCTGGCTTGAGCGCCTCGACCTGTTCGGGAGTGGTGATGGCATTGAGCATCATCAGGTGTTCTGCGCCTTTCATGGATTTCATTTCTTCGGCCCGGACGGTTCCGGACAGCCAGACCGCAGCGGTAACTGTAATTAGGAAGGCTGAGAGTGTCAGACAACTGGAGATTAGTTTCGTTGTTTTCATAGATAGGATTTTCGCATTGTTTGGTTTTTAGATGTTCTTCGTATCCTCCTTTGCTATTTATAATCCAAGGGGCGCAAAAATACAAATGCTCCTTCGCGCTTGTCCCTTTGTGAGTATTGGTTCGCCAAATAAGGTCTGCTTTTATGCGTCAACTCAACGAGTAATTGCAGAGTGATCAGGTGTTGGCCGCCCCGCATTCGTCTGCAAAAACCGTTTGCATATTGTCTTCTGTTCCGTTCAAGGCTGTTCGCGAAACGACGGATTGGGACTCCCACAACGGCTTGGCGGAGAACCGCTCAGGGATTGCCCATCAATCGCCAGAACATGTTGGAGGTTGTTGTGTTAATAGTGCGCACCATTGTGCCCGAGCTAGGCTCAAACATATTTGAATAGTTGGTCCAGTGCAACAGGTCGTCGGAAAACTGCATCTGAAAATGCCAGTCCATCATCATTGAATTGAACTCCACATTTTCAGTGCCTTCTTCAGATCCTGCCATCATCCGCATGGAGGGGGCGGCATCCATCTGAAACAGGGCGGCAATTTCCGTGTCGGTGAGGGAACGGTTGTATATGCGCACGTCGCTCATTGCGCCAAAGAAGTGATAAGGAACCGAATCCTGATCGCCAAATCCACCAAGGAAGGCCATCGGACTCGCGCTTCGCCGGACCATCATCCCCATTCCCATGCCCATCGGCATTCCGCCAGCCGTCATCGATCCACCCACCCGCTGACCGTTGATATAAAGCCCGGAGTTCATCATGTCGCCGTTGTTGAAGACGGCGGCCACATGGACCCAATGATTGGATAACATGGAGCCGTAGTTCGTTCCATAAACATCCCCCATGCCATCGCTGAAGCCAAAGCGACCCGTTCCTGCGCGCTGGAAGAGCAGGCAATAATTCTCGTTTGTGTCCCCCCAGCCAAAGGGCATGGCAACCGGATTCGTAATCCCATCAGCGCCACCATCCCATCGCATCCAAAGACAAACAGTGTTCTGACCATTCGTGATCATGTTCACGTTCAGGTTGGTCAACATGATCGCGTCCATTCCACCCTGAAAACCGAAAGCGTCACCGAATCCGCCAAAACGGTTGGTGGTCATCGCCGGTGCGCCAGTCATTGTTCCATCCATTCCGTAGCCGCTTGCATCATTGGCGTTGCCGTGCATCGGGTAATGAGCAATCAAACCGTTGGTCATCCAACTTTGTGCCAGGGGGTTGTATGTTCCCGCCAATAACATGAACGCCACGAGCGTTCCATACATTCGAATGCGTCTCATATTCATAACTATGTCCTGATGTCATATGCGGGTGGCTTATAAGCCATATCAATACAACTTAACAAACTCAGCCCAATACGCACTGCTGTCAAATCACACAAAGACACCTCCTTGATTTTCAAATACCTATTGCAGGATCGGAGTCAATTTTCCAACAAAACAACAGGCGTCGTAACCGTACAGATGCTGGTGTGATGTCGTGGGACCAGAACGTCGATTCCAGTAACCAATTCGTGAGATCACAATTCCTGTAAAAGCTGTCTGACAAATCAAAGAACATCGCGGAGGTCTGTGAGGTTCCGTTGATTTCAATGTCGGTGTTTTATTGGGGATTCGTGGCCGACGATGAAGCGATTTGAGGCTTTAACAGGCGACGGCATCAAGCCTAAAGGGCAAGTCTAATTGAAAATATGGTCATAACCGGATCGGTGCTCCGGTCGTTTTCAAACAAGGCTGAACCGTAAATGGATTGTTCCGATGTGCGCGACTTAACGCTTTTCAACCAGTTTCATTCCGCACTTGGGACAATCGCCCGGTTTGTCCTGTACAATCTCCGGATGCATGGAGCATGTGTATTGCACGGCGTGCTCACTTTTTTGAGTCGACTGAGTAGTCGATGGCTCGGTCGTGTCTTTTTGAGGGGAACCGGTGCAGCCTGCCAGGGCCAGGCTGGCAATCACGGTGACGGCCGCAAGTGCAGTGATCTTTATTAACGATGTTCTTTTCATTTGATTCAGTTTCATTTCAGTGTTTTTGATTTGTCGTGGTCAAAGGGTCGCCATTAAGCCGGCTAGTTCTGTGCGTAATTGTTGTCGCGCCCTGTAGAGGCGCATCTCGACCGCCTTTACCGAACAACTCAAGATGGCCGCGATTTCAAGCTGGGGTAAATCCTGATAAATGGCCAGGATCAAAGGCTGTTTCAGTTCGTCGGGCAAGGCATCCACCGCTTTTCGCACCGCCCCGGCGCGTTCTTCGGCTTGCACCCTTTGATCGGGAGGCGGATCGACAGCGCTCAGGGTATCTTTAAGACTGGATTCGGTTTGCTCGTTATCGGCGTCGAGAGAAACCTGCGGGTGACGTGACCGCCACCGATATCGGTCACGCACGAGGTTGCTGGCAATGGCATAAAGCCAGGTTGTAAATTTCTGCCGCGGATCGAATTTCGCGCGATTTTGGTAAATCTTGACGAATGTCTCCTGGGCCAGATCGCCAGCATCGGCCTCGTCCTGCAGGGATCGCAACAGGTAATGGTAGAGTTTCTCAGAGTGCCTGTCCATCAGGTCATTGAGGGCCTGATTGTTGCCTTGGGCCAACTGTTGCATGTCCAGCGTATCCTGCTCATCGGATTTGGTGACATTCATGGTGCGGCATTACCGGGGAGGATCTTCGATCATCGGGTTGGCACCTTGCATTTTGTGGCGGCTTTCCATGGGTTGGGCCTGTAACACCGTTTGTGCCTGGACCCATGCCAGGTAGCGGCGGCCTTGTTCAAAAGGCATTGCGCGGCTGACATTCTGAAAGTGTTTCAGCATCTCCCCTTCACATTGCGCCCGGGTCTTGGCTCGCGCAGTCAACAGGCTCTGGATTTCAGGGGTCATGGTGGAATCCCTGAGGAGCAGGGCCTTAAGTTTCCCATTCTGCTCTTCGATGAGCCGGCATCGCTCGGCGCATTGGGGCAGGTAGGCCTCATGCAATTGTGTGATGCGAGCGAACTCAGCTTCGTTGAGATTGAATTCCTTCTTCAGCCAGGCCAGTTCCGGTTGAGGCTCCTGCATCATGTTTCGGCACGGAGCCATTCCCAGATAATAGAATCCTGAGAAGGCCGCGATGCCCAGCAAAAGGCCTGACAACAAGATTAATCCGCCCTTTTTCATGGTTGAGAAAAATCTTTCTGGTAAGGATCCACTGACTGGACGTAGCGCGTGCTCAGGTCTGAATTGAGGCGATTGCTTTTCACCTGGGCCGTCATAGAACCGGCCAGGATTCCCAATACCAAAAGGCTCGCAAAATAGGAAAAGGCGATTTTCGGATGGGGCAGGGTGGTTTCTACCAGACTGGCTAATTGTGCCCAAAACCTGGATTCCGGACGTGTTTCAGCCTGCTCAATCCGCTGCCAAACCCGGTCCTGAAAACGAGATGGCAGCGAAGTGTCCACAACCCATTCACGCAATACGGCGCGAAGGTCCTCATCATTTTTTGGATTTTGATTCAGATTCATACTGCAAGCAATCCTATGACCTTTTCGCGTTCAACATTCAACGCCCAATTCCCAGGTCGCGAGAAATCGTGCTGACATATTCGGTTTCGCGTGCTCGTTCTTCATGCACTTCGTGCTTATGATTCTGTCTTTTTGGTCTGGCTCCAGTCGTCATACCACACTCTAATGTTACACTACGCTGCCCAACAAAGAATCCCTCACGTTTTTGCCGCGGCCATGCGACACGCTCAGGGCTTGTCGTACGGTGCTTCCATCGACTTTCGTGGTTCATCATGCAAGCGGCTTTGGATCTGGCTGACCGGCGGTCTCAGACGGCGGCAGGCGTCGGATGCCATGCGACCGCCACAGAAAATAGATGGCGGGATAGACCAGCAGTTCCATCATGGTGGAGGTGACCACGCCCCCAACCATGGGGGTGGCGATGCGTTTCATGACGTCGGCCCCGCTGCCATGGCTCCAGAGGATGGGTGCCAATCCGGCGATGATCACACAGGCCGTCATGGCCTTGGGGCGAACGCGTTTGACGGCGCCATGATAAATGGCGTCCCGCAAATCGGTGACATTGCGCATCAGACCCTTCTTTTTCGAATCGTCGAACGCAAGGTCCAGGTACAGGAGCATGACCACGCCGGTTTCGGCATCTAGGCCGGCCAGGGCGATGATTCCAACCCATACCGCCACACTCAGGTTGTAGTGAAGGAGCGCCAGGATGCCGATGGCTCCCACCAGGGAGAACGGCACGGCCAGCATGACGATGGCGGTTTTGATGGCTGAGCGTGTGTTCAGATAAATGATCAGGACGATGAGCAGGAGTGTGAGCGGCACCACGATCATCAGGCGCTGCTGGGACCGGAGCATGTATTCGTATTGGCCACTCCAGAAGATGTTGTAGCCGCTGGGCAATTTGATCGTCCCATTGGCCGTCGCTTCGTTGACCGCGCGCATGGCCATCTGGACGTAGGTGCCGATGTCGATGCCTTTGACATCGACATAGATCCAGGCATTGGGAACGGCTCCCTCGCTCTTGATGCCCATGGGGGCATGGACGGTTTCGATTTTGGCGAGCTGTCCCAGGGGAATCTGCGCTCCGGTCGGAGTGGGCACGACGATTTCACGCAAGGCACCAAGGTTCTCCCGGAAATCGCGGCTGTAGCGGAGGTTGACGGCATAGCGTTCGAGGCCCTCCACCGTGGTGGTCAAAGGCATGCCTCCCAGGGCGACCTCCAACACGTCCTGAACATCGCCCACGGTCAGGCCGTAGCGGGCAATGGCATCGCGATCGATGTTGAACTCGATATAATTGCCGCCCATGGTGCGCTCTGCAAAGGCGCTCAGCGTGCCGGGAACGCCCTTAACCACGGCTTCAACCTCCGAGGCCACACGCTCCAATTCGGCCAGGTTGGGTCCGGCGATCTTGATGCCGACAGGAGTCTTGATGCCCGTCGCAAGCATGTCGATACGCGTCTTGATGGGCATGGTCCACGCGTTGTTGAGGCCCGGGATTTGAACAGCGGCGTTCATCGCGTCGATGAGCTCGTCTGGAGTGCGACGCCGGTGGGCAATGACATTGCCGGCATCGTCCTTGATATCGACCACCGGCCATTCTTCCTCGGGCTTGAGCATGACGGTGGTTTCCACCATGTCGAATGGTGCGGGGTCAGTGGCGCTCTCAGCGCGGCCGACCTTGCCGAAAACATGGTGCACCTCTGGAAAGCGGCGGATCATGCGGTCGGTCGTCTGGAGGATTTCACGGGCCTTTGTTGGCGAGATGCCCGGAAAGGTCGTGGGCATGTAGAGAAGGTCTCCCTCGTACATTGGGGGCATGTATTCCGAACCGAGGTTCTGGTATGGGAAAATCCTCCCCACCTTGAAGGCCCACTCCTTGGCTTTGCCGTCGGGGAGCACCTTCGCCACAATCATGTTCCAGGGGAGAAACACCCAAACGATGAGGGCGGCGGCAGAGAAGACCACCGGCCAGCGCCATTTGATGACGAAATCGATCACCGGATGGTAGAGCCAGATGAGAAAACGGTTGATGGGATTTTTCTCCTCGGCCGGAATCTTACCGCGGATGAAGAAGCCCATGAGAATCGGCGCGAGGGTGATGGAGAGCAAGGCCGCCGCTCCCATGGAATAGGTCTTCGTGAAGGCCAGCGGCTTGAATAGGCGCCCCTCCTGAGCCTGGAGCGTGAACACCGGAATGAACGATACCGTGATCACCAGCAGCGAGTAGAACAATGTCGGCCCCACTTCGATCGAGGCATCGCGGATGATGTCCCAGTGAGGTTTTTTGCCCTGATCGTGCTCCATGTGCTTGTGGGCATTTTCGATCATGATGATCACGGCATCCACCATCGCGCCAATGGCAATGGCAATGCCACCCAAGGACATGATGTTGGAACTGATGCCCTGGCCGAACATGACGAGGAAGGACATCAGCACGGCGATGGGTAAAATCAGGATCGCCACAAAGGCGCTGCGCAGGTGCATGAGGAAGGCGATGCAAACAAGCGCCACGACGATGCTTTCCTCAATGAGCTTTTCTTCGAGTGTTTTTACGGCGCGCTGGATGAGCGCGCTTCGGTCATAGACGACGGTGTATTTGACATCTGCAGGCAATCCCTTCATGGCCTCATCCAGCCGCTTCTTCACGTCGAGAATCACCTGCCGGGCATTGGCTCCGTAGCGCACGACGACCACGCCAGCGACCGTTTCCCCTTCTCCGTTGAGTTCAGCGATGCCCCGCCGCATATCCGGGCCCAGTTCCACATTGGCGACCTGACCCAACAAAATTGGAACCCCTTTATCGCCGACACCCACGGCGACTTTTCGCAGGTCATCAAGTTTTTCGATGTAGCCACGCACGCGGAGGATGAACTCTTTTTCCGAGAGTTCGATGGAACGTCCACCCACCTCGCCGTTGCTGCGTTTGACGGCCATGGCCACTTCGGAGATGGAAAGGTTATAGGCGCGCAATTTGGTCGGATCGACAGTCACCTGATATTGCTTTACGAAGCCGCCGACGGAGGCGACTTCCGCCACTCCTTCCACAGAGGCGAGCTGGTAACGCAGATACCAGTCCTGCATGGAGCGCAGTTCGGCCAGATCCCGGTTCGTCGAGTTGATCGAATACATGAACGCCCAGCCCACGCCGGTGGCGTCCGGTCCGAGACTTGGGGAGACACCGGCGGGCAGGCGTCCGCTCAAGCCGCTCAGGTATTCGAGCACCCGGCTGCGGGCCCAGTAGGGATCCGTGCCGTCCTCAAAAATGACATACACAAACGAGAAGCCGTAGAACGAATAGCCGCGCACCACTTTTGCCTTGGGCACCGAGAGCATCTTGGTGGTGAGCGGATAGGTGACCTGATCCTGGACGATCTGCGGCGCCTGACCGGGCCACTCGGTATAGACGATGACCTGCACGTCGGATTGGTCAGGGATGGCATCCAGCGGGATGTTCTTGAGCGCGTAAAGCCCGCCCATCACGAGTAGGATCGTTCCCAGCAGGACGATGAACTTATTCTTGAGCGAAAAATCGATGATGCCTTTAAGCATAAGTGGCGGGCTTAGTGTTGGTGTTGCTGAGGCATCGTGTCAGTAGTTGGCGGAGCACTCGAATGTTGTTTGCGCCAGGCCTCCTCAGCGACTTTCCCATGGGCCACCGTGCTGGTGGGCACAAGATCCATCTCGCACTTGGGGCATTTGCCGGGTTTGTCCGAAACCACATCCGCATGGGAGGCCATCGGGCAGGTGTAAAGCGTGGCGGGGATGGCGGGCGCGGCCTGAACTTTCCCAACAACCGGTTGGTTCGTGGAGGTGGGCGCTAGTGGCGTCGGCTGCATGACCGGAATCAGCGTCATGTCGCACTTGGGACACTTGCCGGGTTTATCTGAGCGCACGTCACTGTGCTCCGGCATGGGGCAGGTATAATAAAGCAGCTTGCCGTCAGGAGGCAGGTTTTTCAAAACGGCTGCCGACACTGGAACAAGGGTCATGCCGCAGATGGAGCACTTGCCTGGATGGTCGTACTGGATGGTAACGTGCTCCGGCATCGGGCAGATGTACTTCACGGAAGCATCAGATCGGGGAGCGTTGGTTCCATTGAATGCCGCCGCCATGGGTTTTTGACCGCCAGCCATACCACCATGGGCCGCCTGCGCGACAGGTTCGCTACCGCCGGGTTTGTTGGGTTGAAGCATTTTCTGGATCGCCTCCCGAAGCTGGCTTTCCGAATCGAGCATGAACTGGCCGGAAGTGACGATCCGTTCGCCTTCCTTGAGTCCACTGATCACCTGGTACATGTCATTCTCGGCTTGCGGTCCCAATATGAGGGTGCGCGGCTCGAACTTCCCTCCATCGAGGGCCACAAAGACCGTGTATTTCTCGCCGCTGCGCAAGATGGCCATGTCAGGGACCAGCAGCACGGAGGGGTCCAACTCAGAGGAGACCTGAACGGTCGCAAACATTCCCGGCTTTAGAAAATAACCCGGGTTGTGAAATTCCATCCGCACGCGCGCTGTCCGGGTCTTTTCATCCACGTTGGGATAAATGTAGGTAACCCTCCCGCGAAACTCTCGGTCGGAAAGATAGGACAGTGCGACGGTGGCCTCCTGCCCCAACTTCACATAGGACAGGTCCTGCTCATAAACTTGGGCCTGCACCCATA
Source organism: Verrucomicrobiia bacterium (assembly GCA_963664225.1). Taxonomy (GTDB): domain Bacteria; phylum Verrucomicrobiota; class Verrucomicrobiia; order Limisphaerales; family UBA1319. The sequence continues at coordinate 1,551,122 of OY760937.1, read as the reverse complement.
CCAGACCGAGGTCCGCCAGCCGGTAGATTTTCATGCCGGGATCCACCATCTGGCCTTGAACCACCATCTTTTCGACTACAAAACCATCCATCGGAGCGAGGATGCGCAGGGTTTTGCTGGGCTGGCCCGTGCGGTCCAGATCTGCAATTTGCGCATCGGAGATGTCAAAAAACTTCAACTTGGTCAGCGCGCTGGTTTTGAGGGCCATGGCGCCAGGCGCATTCGTTCCCTGATCAATGGCGAGCAGGTATTCGCGTTGCGCGCTGTAAAGCTCCGGGGAATAAATCTCGAAAAGGGGATCGCCGCGATGGACCTGCTGACCGGTGGCGTCCACGTAAAGCTTTTCAATCCAGCCTTTGAACTTGGTGCTCACATCCTGCTGAGCGGTCTCGTTGTAATCGATCGTGCCCACGGTTCGAATGACCCGGCGCAATGGACCACGTGTGACTGCAGCCGTCCGGATGCCCATGGTTTGGATGGTGACAGAGTCGAGATCGATGGTCTGAGACTGGGCGGCCGCAGCCTCGTCCGCATAGACTGGGACCATGTCCATGCCCATGCTGTCCTTGCCCGGTTCAGGCTTCATCTCGCCGGGATTCATGGTCGATTTGTAATATTTGATTTTGCGTTCGCCCGTATTTGAGGCGGACGCGTTGGTTATTCCAGAAGTTCCGGCCTGTTTGCGGATCGGCGTGAGCTTCATGCCGCAGATCGGGCAATTACCGGGTTTATCCTGGATGACCTGGGGATGCATGCCGCAGGTGTAAAGGGTTTTAGCTGCCGCGTTCGCCACAGGCCCCTCCGCCCGCCCACAAGCCGTAAGTATGAGACCTGCGCTGACTGTCATCAACAAAGCCAGCGTGCATAGAACCGGCCATTTCCAATTCGGGGTCTTGCATTTCATAAATAATGATTGGTTTGCAGGAAAAATTACATGCCTCCGGACTGTTTCTTTGGCGAAGAGGGGCTGCCTCCCGACATTCCGGGGGACTTTGGATCTGTGGCAGAATTGGATGGCGGCATGCCCACGATGATCAGCGAGAGTTCAGCCAGGGCGATCTCCCGTTGCATGGATGCCTCCACCCGGTCCAATTCGAAGCTGAGCAATGTTCGTTCCGCATCGGTCAGATTGAAAAAATCGATTTGTCCACCAAGATAACCTGAGCGGGCCACGTCGAGGGATTGACGGGCTTTGGGCAAGAGTTGGTCATTGAGAAGGGCCAGGTTGCGCGTTGCTTCCCTATACTGAAAACTCCTGTCCGCAAAATTCACAGCCAGCGCAATCTGCTCGTCAGAAAGGCGGGCTTCGGCTGAACGTTTGTTGGCTTGAGCCTCGGCGATTTGCGCCGCGATCTTGTCCCGCCAGATGGGCAGCGTCATTGTGCCCAGGGGACGATAGAGTGTTGGGTCCATCTGCGCGTCGGCCATGAGTCCCAGGCTGAAATCAGGCCTGCGCGCCTTGCGAGCCAATACAATGGAAACTTCCGCCGCACGCACTTCGGCTTCCAGTGCTTTGAGCCGGGTATTTTGAGCCATTGCAGTCTCAAGAAGCTTGTCGGAAGTCAAATCCAGCGGTGTTGATTCAAAGTGGTTTGGCATTGGAGCGGCTGGATCTTGAGCTTTGAGTCCCAACGCCGCCTTGAATTGGGCCAGGAACGAATTGCGCGAATCCTCGAGATTGGCAATTCCCGTGTTGAGGCGGGCCTGCTCGATTTGCGCGCGGAGCACATCCTGCAAAGTCACCTTGCCCACTTCGTTTTGCGCGCGGGCAAGCTTTTCCAGTCCTGCCAGCAGATTGAAGTTCTCGCGATTGACGTGGATTTTTTCCTCGAGAAAGAAAAGCTGGTAATAAGCCTTCTTCACATCGAAAGCGCTCTTCAGGACCGCCGACTGAAACGCAAAATATTTGGCCTGGCTTTCCGCCGACGCCACCCCGGCTCCGGCCCGGAGTTTGCCCGGCCACGGAAAATTGGCCATGAGTCCCGGCATGATCGAGGTGACGACATTCTGGATATCCATCTGAAACGTCAACTGCGGGTCCGGAAGGGAGCGGGCCGTGGTGATGCGCTCCACCGAAGCCGCCCAGTCGTAATAAGCGGCCTCGACACTTGGCTGATTCAACAGGGCAAAACTCAGAAAATCGCCCAGGTTGGAATTGGTCGTCAAAATCGGAAGCGCAGGTTTGTGATCATTGGGACGATAATGCGCTCGAGCCTCCTGCATTTGCTGTCGCGCCTCCTTCTCTGCCTTTGTCGGAACACCTTTGCAACCGGCAAGAACAAAAAGCGCCACCCCCAGGAATCCAACCGTCGTTAAATAGAGTGCGCGCTTCAACTTCATAGGCAAAATTATATTTAATATGTGTGTATAGGAAAGCTCGCAACAAATCCAAATTAATCTCTTTAAAGTGTGCCGTCATTATTTATGCGCAACAAGATCATGCAAGGCATTCGCGCAAGTATCTATCCGAAGGTGCGACGGACTTCAATGGTGGTGTTCCTGAGACTGCGGAGCGCTGCTGTGATCATTTGATTCACAACCGGAGGCAAGCATTACCACACCCGCCAAAAGCACGCCCAAGAGCAGGACGTTTGCATAATTAAACAGATTGTTCATTGTCTTATTGTTGTTATGGGTCCAAACACGGTTCGATTGAGGTATGGCATAACATCCAAGTTTGATTCGTTTGCCCTGGTTTGTTTTCCACATCATTACTCTGATCGACGCATCCATTATACGCCGCCCCTTTGAAAATCCCTCAAAGTAATTGTGTTCGATAATTCATTGCGCCCATCGGCGACGCAGAACCGATCGGATGCGAAGGCAGTGGAATGGCTTAAGGCACAGTTTAACGAGCGCCAAGAACGATGCCGGGTTCTTACGGTGTGTATTATTGTTCATTGTGCATAATTACAGCCCGCCCAAGTGATCATCTTTGCGCACACTCCATTCTTGATGCAGCCACGAGAGGTTGGGCAGACTGCAATTCAGGAGTGGAGGGAAGGATATTCATCACAATATGAAGCCTTGGCATGGTCCGTGCTTGGGCCGTTGCTGAGGCTTCCCGGTTACATCCGGGAGGGCAATGAAACCTTAAAATCAGAATACACAATGCGGTCGATGAACGTTGGCGGCGGGACGGGAGACGCGCAACTGACCGAATAAAAAAGGAAAGCAATGAGACCAGTGACGAAAATCAGTCCGTGGACTTTGGCCTTGGCCGCTACAGGACTTATCACGCTTCCAGCCCTGCTGCAGGCGGAGGAACAGCAACATGCGGTAATAACGGCTTTGTCCAGCACGACTCTCAGTGGGTATGTCGATACCTCTGCCATCTGGAAATTTGGCACCGGCAACGGCGGCCGGGGTGTAAACAATCCTCAGCCAGGAGACACCTTTCCCGGGCGATCCTATGACGGCACGGGAAAACAGGATGGCTTTAACCTGAACGCGGTCTTCCTGACTTTAAGCAAGCCTTTGGACGAGACCCCATGGTCCGCCGGTTACAATTTTACGATGATGTTTGGTCCGGACGCGGTTAATTACAACCAGTCCCCCGGGGCTGGATTGTCTGACTTTGCCCTGAAGGACGCCTATGTGAACTTGAAAGTGCCTGTAGGAAACGACATCACCGTCAAGCTGGGCAACTTCACGGAATTTCTCGGTTACGAAGTCATCGAAAGTGCCAATAATCCCAACTTCAGCCGGTCCTATGGTTTCTTCATCGAACCAACGCAATTGACCGGAGTGCTGGCCAGTTACCAGTTTAACGACATTATTGGGGCGCAGGCGGGCGTGGCCAACACCTGGTCGCCCGGATTGAATGCCCGCCCAACGCGGGCGGGAGTGCCCGCCGCCGAGTCCGAGAAAACCTACATGGGACTCATCACGCTCACCGCACCCAAGAGCCTTGGCTGGTTTGGAGGCAGCACACTGGGTTTTGGGGTCATTGACGGCCTGGGTTCGGGAGCCACCAGCCCGGCCAGCGACATTACGAGCTTTTATGTCGGAGGCGCGGTTGCAACGCCTTTGAAGGCCCTCACAGTGGGATATGCCTGGGAATATCGGGGCACGAAAGAGAAAGACACCGTGGCTTCCAGTTACGCGAATGCCGCGTCATTATATCTCATGTATCAGGCTACGGAGAAACTCAAGCTCGCGAGTCGTGCGGAATACGCCACGGGTACCGTCGGCACATGGTATAGCCTGGATCCGGCAGCCACCACCACACATCCTCGCAACGAGGTCGCCGCCTGGACTTTTACGACTGACTATTCGCTTTGGGCCAACGTCGTCACCCGGGCGGAGTTTCGCTGGGACCATGATTTGGCAAATCAACGCCCCTTTGGCGTCAACGACAACAATGCGCTCTCGCTGGCGCTCAACGTCATCTATAAGTTCTGAGGGTGATCACACAGCACAGGGCATGATTTGTTTCAAATGAATCGGGATGGCGTGAGGGTATCATTCCCAGGCGCCATTCCTTAAAGAGATTGTAAGGAATTGAGAATGTTTACCTCCGGACGAACACCTTTAACTCTTGCTAGGAGTTTGCCGTTGCGACTCCTTTTGAATCCTACCCTATGAATTATTTCAACCGCCCCGAAAATAAAGCACAACTAACAAAGCCTCCAGCGAGGAATAGTGTCGCAGTTGGTTGGCTCTTCCGCGGTCACTCGCCGTTTGCTGACAATTCATTGATCATGGCCGCGAAAACGGTTTCCGTTCTGCTTCCGATAAACCGGCGGCGAATATTTCCCTGCGTGTCAATGAGCACATAGGTTGGCATCTGCCCAACAAAGTCGCGGCCCTTAAGCACTTCTTTCTCATCCAGAAGCACCGGATAATTGATTTGTTTGGCTTTCACAACCTCCTGAATTTGGGTTCGGACCTGGACCAGGTCCGGCGCAGGGCATTCATGTTTATGAGCGTGCGCGCCTCCAGATTCATGTTCGCCTGCGTGCTCGTCCCCGTGGTCGCCGCAGTCCTGCAGGACGGGCGCGGTAAAGCAGATGCCAAGGATTGTCAGACGTTGTTGAAGCCGGGTCTGAAGCGAATTCAGGCTGGATAATTCGGCCAGGCTCAGGGTGTTGGTGGCTTCCCAAAAACTGAGAAGAACGGCCTTGTCCTGAAAGGCTGAAAGGCGAACCTCGTGCCCGCTTAAATCCTGCAGTGTGACATCGGGCATCGCAAGGCTTGGGGTTGTGAGTTTTCTTTGGTTCTGTGTGGATGAGGCAGGATATTCCGCGTGGTGGACCGTCCACCATTGCTGCCAGCGCTCGGTGCCCTGGCGGATGATTTCCAGATTGGCTGGAGAGGGTGTCTGAGCTGCCGGACCAGAGAATCGCGGTGGAGCTTGTGCTTGCCGGATGCCGAAGTCCTGGCCGGTCACATGGCGCAACAGGCTGGCCGCGGAAACCACCACGCGCGGGTCGGGATCGCCCAACAAGGCGATGGCCGCTGGCACATCGTTCGAAACCGCCGCACCACTCAGCATTTGCAGACCCAGCGCGCGCACCTCAGGATCGACATCGCCCAATTGTTCCCGGGCCAGGCGAGGTAATTCGGGATGTTTCATCCGGGCCAGCAAACTGAAGGCTTGTTCTCTGGCTTCGAGATCCACGTCATGAGTTGCCGCCAGCACGGCGAATTCCAAAGGGGGAAACAAGTCCGGGTTGGAGTCCGGATGCTGCCTCAAGTAGTCCAGGACAAACTGATGATTGGAGAGATTCGGCGAGCGCCAAAGTTTGAGCAGAAATTCCGTTGGATTCCCAAGTCGATCAGCGACTTCCGAGAGCACCGTTGGCGCTGGGTCCTCGTTTCGCATTACTAAATACTCCAGGAATCGGGTCTGAATCGGCTGCCAGAAAACGAACGCAAGCATTGAGCCAACCACTGCAATTGCGACAGGCCAACGTCGGCGGCAACGCAGCTTTTGCATGCTTCCGTCGGCATGAGGGGACGTTGATGGGGTGGGCATACTTCAGTATAATGATTCGAGCACTTCAGTTGAGGATCCGGCGGGTAATCTTGCTGCAACCGGGTTGCCAGCAAGAGGCGCATGTGGGTGTATTTGTGAGATAGACACTGTGGCTTGCGCCACCGGGGGGCTTCCCGCGACACGCTCGGGAGGACCGGTGTTGCTGGCATGGGTGTGGCGTTCCAGCAGTAGCGAGGAGCCGTTGAATTTCGCGTTCATCGTCGATCGTGTTCGTATTAATGGCCGGCATGCCCTGTGTGACTGGCGTCCGCACCATTGATTACCTGCACCAATTGCCCGCACTCGAGCATTGCCTGGCCCATGTAAGGATTGGTGACGGTTTTTTCGGCTTGCAGCCATTTGGCCTTGGCCATGGGACAATACACCTCGTAATAGGTTCCCGTCGTCATCTTCCTTGTATTGACGTATCCGATGAGAGACTGGCTCAACCATTTGAAAGCCTCGCGGGCAGCCGCTAAATTCGTGGCTTGGGACAAGGCTTCCGCCTGTTTGGAGATTTGCGCTGGAAATGACTTTGTTTGATCCTCCTGAACCGCCTTTGCCAACGCGTTCGCATTCTCGGAAATGCCGCTGAGGGAATCCTTTGCGAGGGCAGCCTGTATCGCAATGTAATCGTCCAAAACCGCTTTAGCCACGCCGGCTGGCGCTGACAGGAGCACGCCGGTGCGAGCCTCCGCTGTGGTGTTGCTCCCCATCGGAGCTCCCGTCATGGGGCAGGACGCCATAGAACTCCCGCAGCAGCTTTGAGCCAGGACTGCAGGAACAGTCGCCAGTGCAAACGTAGCGACCAGAATAATCTGATATTTGTTCATGATTGGTTTCACATTTGTTAATATGCGTTGATTGCCTTTGGAGGGCCGTCTGAGCCCTCCATTCTTTTCAATTGTGCCGAACATCGGAAACCAGCGCAGAGTGTTTTTTACCTCTCCGTTTGTTTCGGTGTTGTTATTTAACCGGTGCCAGTTGATAGGCGTCCTTTCCGGTCGATTTCAAATAACGGACGTACTGTTCGCGAAGCGGGTCCTTACCGGGGCGCAAACCGCTTTGGTTATGGACATAATCCCTATCCTTGGTCGATGGCCCGGGTACCATCCGTGTCTGGTTTGCCAGCCCTCGAGGCGATTGAAAGGTGTTCTGTACTGTGCCATGAACGAAATCCCGATCATTTGCGATGCCAGAGACTTGGTAGGTCTGGCGGGACCCCGCACTCGGAGAGAGCAGGATATCCGCCCCGCTCACGGATTGCGCGATGGTTAAAGTAGCGATCAAGGCCACGATTCCACGGACTGTTTTATTGGTGTTCATTTTTCCTTTCTGTAAACCGGATGTTTTTACCGATTCACCATTTGTTCGTTGTCCTTAATACGCCGCGCCGAAACCTATCCCTCAGGAATAATGATCAATGTCAGCCACCGGAATAAATCGACCGAGGACTGCAGCCCGAGGGGCTCTGTAAACTCGAGTTGTGGATGTGGCACCTCGAACGGCTTGATCCTCGTGCTGGATCAAGCTTGCCGCTGTGCCTGTCTCTAGAGGTTCGATACAGAGAGAGTCCCTGAAGCGTGGCGCAACCTGAGCGTCTTGAAGGGTGGCCCTCGGGTTAACAGGGCTGAACCATTCAGCGTTCAGGAATGGATGGGCATTTTTCCAGGACCAGTTTTTTGCCAGGAAAATCGATGGTCACCCGGTCGAATCGCCTCAGCAGGCCCATTCCGAGCAATCCATCCTCCCCTTTGAAGATGCGTCCCTGATGCAGGCCTGCGGGTACATTTTCAAATTCCATTTGCCCCAAGCGAACAAAAGTGGTGTCCCAAGGAATGGATACTGGCGCCAGCCCTACCGAGACCTTTACATTCCGAGCCGTTGAAATAACCTTTCCAACAACCCAATGCAGGTCTGACGCACATCCCGTATCCAGACGAAACCATTGAGTCTTTCCGTGATTAATGTGCATGGGCACCAGCAGTTTGCATCCCTGGTTTTGTAACGGTATCGTTTCAATGTTAGGATTCAACGGAACGGGACCCTCTACAACACGCAAACGGTTGGCCTTGAAATCGATTTGGACGACTTTACCCTGTATAAAATCAGCCCCCAACAGGCCGTCAACCGGTTGGCAACAGGTTGAACCCAATGTCTTGAGGTCGACCGCCAGGATTTTATCCGGCAATTGATAATCGCCACAATTGCCGACCAACCTTGTTGGCCAATAACCGTCGATTTCGGATTTAACTCCTTGCACCATTACTCGTTCCCCAAGCCTTAACCCGAGCTCTCTTGCCACACCTTCATCCACCGCGCTCACTGTGGCTCCAGTATCCAGAAGAAAATGCAAGGTTCGGGAGGGATTCGTCGCTTGCACGCGCACCCAAAGCAATCCATCACGGAATTCAAAGGGAACGTCGCGGCCGATGGGAGGCTGAGCCGACAGCATGTTAGCGAACAAGACAACCAAAACCAGAATATGGCCAATCACTCGAACCATGCTGCGTCCGTAGCATGGCCCATTCCAGGATTGTCAAAGCACATCTAACTCATTGCCGCCAAACAGAATAATGTTTTGCATTGCCTGGGCATGCCTGGTGGTTGAAGGCCAATTTTGGGCAGATTGGTCGAATAGCGCCATTTTCGCAGGGCGGGTCTGCCTATTGGCTTGTGTAGTGGAAAGAGGTGCCAATCTTTAAACGGGAGAAAACCCGTCGATTACATTCCAAACAATTACGCAGCGCCCTCACGTCATCCCTGACTTTGCTTGGTTTTTGCCCAGTTCAGAAGATGGCAGGCGAGCGAAGGGAATTGGCCTCGTGTAATACGTTGTTCGCAGACAGCTTGTTGACCTTCAAGAAACGTATTCCCGAGCTAAATGACATAATCATCCGAGAAAACACGAAGATTGCGCAGTTCCACGAAGACGTTTTCTCCCGCCTGGTAGTTGTGAAGCTTCCATTCCTCCCGGGTTAGTTCCACTTCAAACGCGCCCGATTCATCCAAGGCATCGAGTTGAAGGCGCACGACGGATCCCATTGGATTGATCAACTTGATTGCGGCAGGAATGAAATCCGGTCCTGCAATCTGTCGATGGATTTTAATGTCGTGCGGGCGCACATAGGCAATGGCAGGCGCGTCCTTGGACGCTTCATCCTCCGGCATGGCGTATTCGGCGCGGCCGATATGCACACGGCCGGACTCCACCCGGCCCCGGAAGAGATTCACATTGCCTAGAAAGTCATACACAAAGGGATTGGCGGGGCGATCATAGACCTCGGCTGGAGTGCCGATTTGCTCGATGTGTCCCTTGTTCATCACCACCACGCGGTCCGCCACCTCGAGCGCCTCATCCTGATCATGCGTGACGAACAGGCTGGTGACATGAATTTCGTCATGCAGGCGGCGCAGCCACCGGCGCAAATCCTTGCGCACCTTGGCATCCAACGCGCCAAAGGGTTCGTCGAGCAAAAGCACTCGCGGCTCCACAGCCAGGGATCGCGCCAGAGCCACACGCTGACGTTGGCCGCCGGAAAGCTGGGATGGAAACCGCTGGGCCAATTCCGCGATTTGCACCAGTTTAAGCAACTCGGCGACCTTCTTTTGAATCGCCTCCTCGGAGGGCCGCTGCGCACGCGGGCGCACCCGCAAACCAAAGGCGATATTCTCAAACACCGTCAGATGCCGGAACAGCGCGTAGTGTTGAAACACAAAGCCGATCTGGCGATCCCGCGCGTGCCAGGCCGTCACCTCGCGCCCTTCGATCTCGATATGGCCGGAGTCCCGGTCCGCGAATTCCAACCCGGCGATGATGCGCAGCAGCGTGGTCTTGCCGGAACCGGATGGCCCGAGCAAGGCCACCAACTCGCCAGTTTGGACCTCCAGGCTCACCCGGTTCAACGCCTGATAGGCGCCAAATGTTTTTGAAATGCTTTCGACTTTGATGCTCATACGGATGCGCCGTGTACTGGTGTGTTGGAATGCTCCTTGCGAGCCTTGGCTTCGACGAATGTTTTTAAAACCAGAGTCACCAGCGCCAGCAGGGTCAGCAGCGACGCCACCGCAAAGGCTGCGGTAAATTGATATTCGTTATAAAGAATCTCGATGTGCAGCGGCATGGTATTGGTCAACCCGCGCACATGGCCGGAAACCACGGATACCGCGCCGAATTCGCCCATCGCGCGGGCGTTGCACAAAATGACTCCATAGAGGAGCCCCCACTTGATATTGGGCAGTGTCACGCGCCAGAACGTTTTCCAGCCGCCCGCGCCCAGCACCAGCGCCGCCTCCTCCTCATCCCGCCCCTGGCTCTGCATGAGTGGAATCAATTCGCGCGCCACAAACGGAAATGTGACGAAGGTGGTCGCCAGCACAATGCCCGGCAGCGCGAAAATGATTTTGATGTTGTGGTCATCCAGCCAGGATCCCATCCAGCCCTGGCGTCCAAAGACCAGCACATAGATCAATCCCGAAACCACCGGCGAAACGGAAAAGGGCAGATCGATCAGGGTGATCAAAAAGTTCCGTCCGAAAAATTGAAACTTGGCGATGGCCCAGGCGGCGGCGACTCCGAAGACCGTGTTGAGGGGCACGGCAACGAGCGCAGTGATCAAGGTAAGCCGGATCGCGGCCCACGCGGCAGGTTCGGTAATCGCCTTGAAATAAGCGCTCAACCCCTTGCCCAGCGCCTGCGCGAAAACGGCGAAGAGCGGCAGCAATAAAAACGCGCCCATGACGAAAATCGCGGTCAATATTAGAAGTACACGCATCCATCCCGATTCCTGAATGGGCGGCGGGGATTGTTCGCGTGCGGCGGCGGATTGAATTGCGGGCATAATACAAGAGTTCAGGAAAGGGATTGTTTGCGCAGGCTCCACGCCTGCAGGCCATTGATGGAGAGCAGCAACACGAAAGAGACAACCAGCATGACCACCGCGATGGACGTGGCCCCGGTGTAATCGTATTGCTCGAGTTTTGTGATGATGAGCAGCGGCGTAATTTCCGTTCGCATGGGCATGTTACCCGAGATAAACACCACCGAGCCGTATTCGCCGAGCGCACGGGCAAAGGCGAGCGAAAAGCCCGTGAGCAGCGAGGGCCATATCATGGGGAAAATCACGCGGCGAATGGTCTGGCCGCGCGTGGCTCCCAGACTTGCGGCGGCTTCCTCCAATTCCTTGTCCAAATCCTCGAGGACTGGCTGGACCGTGCGCACCACAAAGGGAAGTCCGATGAACGTCAGTGCCACCCAAATACCTAGTGGCGTGAATGCCACCCGGATTCCGAGCGGTTCCAGCCAGCGCCCCACAAGGCCCTCCTTGGCGTAGATGGACGTCAACGCGATGCCGGCCACTGCGGTGGGTAGCGCAAAAGGCAAATCCACCACGGCGTCCAACAGTTTGCGCCCGGGAAACCGGTAGCGCACCAGCACCCAGGCCACCAGGAGACCGAATCCCATGTTCGCCAGCGCGGCCAGAAATGAGACCGTGAATGTCAGGCGGTAGGAGGCCACCACCCGCGGCGCGGAGATTGTGTGCCAGAACTCGGCCCATCCGATCGTGGCTGTTTTGAGAAACGCCGCCGACAATGGGATAAGCACGATGATCGAGAGATAGAGCAACGTATAACCCAGCGTCAATCCGAAGCCCGGCAGGACGTTGTTTTGTTTCAGACGATGCATGCGCATTAGATGTTCTTGTCCGTCAGCGCAGCAGAGAGACGCTTCATTTCGTTCAATGGAGTCATCTGGTCGCCTGCCGGCCTCCCGTTGAGGCGTCGGTCCTCTGACTGGGCACCCTCCCAGGGAATTCTCATTTTCTCTGTGGCATCAATCTGAGTCACCCGACCCTCGTGAAGCGTAATTTGAACGAGGCCATATTGGATGGAGTGGACCCGGTTCTGGACTTCAGCCAGCCAGGATTCAATCCCTGCGCTTGATTCGGTCCGGTCAATTGTTTCAGTGCGTGACATATACTACCAATAGAGTCGTTATTAAAAGCCAATAAATGGCCATGCGACATTGCATGGCCAAATAGACACAAAGACTGCTCAGATCGTATCGATCTTATATACGATAAGCAGGATCGTATTAACACCCCGTTCGATTCGTGAGTCAAGCGCAGGAAACGTTTTTCCTGAGATATTTAAGATGAATTCAAAATTTGCCACAAAGTGATCATAAACGACTCAAAATACCATATGAAGTAGAAGGCTGACTTTATTTATTGAGCAAGTTGCCAGCTCGGATCGTAAACATTTGCCTGTCGGATGCGGACAGCCGTTCATTGGCGGCGGCGTTTCGATAAACCTGGGCGGCTTCAGCGGGATTGGATGTTTCAAGGAGTTTTCCGAGCAAATCAAAAATGGATGCATCCGCGGCTGGCCTTTTGACAAAAGATTGCAGCCATTGGATGGCCCTTGAACGATCCCCATTTTGCTGCAGGTAGAATGCCAGTGTGTACGCATATTTTGGCTCGTCCGGCTGCCATTCGGCGGCTTTGCGGCACCAATTAATGGATTCGCCGTGGCTTTTCGCAGCCAAAAGCACCCCGAGATTGTAAGCCGCCTGGGCCGACCGGGGTTCAAACTTTATGGCGGCGCGAAAACCGGCTTCGGCTTCTTCAAAGCGGCTCAACTCGGCGAGCAACAACCCGAGGTTAAAATGGGCCGCCGCATTGGTGGGACTTAGTTGCAGGGCCTGGCGCAGGGCCTCTTCCGCGAGATTATTTTGCTGCAGCATGTTGTAGGCAAGCGAAACATTGATCCAGGCGGGTACATAATTGGTCTGCAATCGGAGGGCCGCGCGAAAGGAATTAACGGCCGCACTGGGATTGCCGCGTTGTTGATAATAATTACCCAAGTTGTAATGGGACAAGAAATCATCCGGCCGGGCCAGCAAACCGGCCTCCAATTCTGTGTAAGCCCTTTGCAGGAAGCTGCGTTCAGTGATTGGAATCAAATCGTCGGACACGGGTGCCAACGCTGCGGCGGCCCGAACACGGACCAGGCGATAGTCGTCGCGCGTGGCGGCCAACAGCCCCGAAACGGTTTGCGGGACTATTTGCGCGCCCAGGGATTCCGCCGAGCTCGCGCGGATTAAAGGCGAGGGATCTTTTAGACAGCCCAGCAGCACCACGCGGACCTCATCACGCTCGCAGCCTCGTATCAAACGAATAAGGGACGTTTTATAAATTTCCTTTTCACCCGGGCTTTGTATGGCCTCCAGAATGTTCGTGAGGCGGCTCCAGTCGCCACGGCGGGCGCCGGTAACCAACTCCGCTTGTTTTAGAACCGGGGCCTGGAAATCACGAGTCCACCATCGACGCACTTGTTGATCAGCCCATTGGGGGGACTCATTTGTATGACATAAACTGCAGGCATTCGGGGATTTGAACGCGAGGGTGGCTGCGGGAGTCGGTGGCCGCATCGAATGGTCGGTCCTTCGCATTCGGGCGAATTCCGTGGTGGGCATGTGGCAGGAAACACACTGGTTGCCCGAGCTCCCGGAGGAATGGTGCGAATGAGCGGGTGCGTTACTCACCTTATCCGCATGACACGGAAGGCACGCGTGGTTGACTTGAGCGCCGGTAAAGCGGTTGCGTCCGCTGGAGGTGTGGCAATGCAAACAGTCGAGTTGCCCGTCCTTCACGCACGCGCTGGAACGAAATTGAGTCACTGTGTAATTTTCGCCCAAATCGCGCCCGTCCGGATGGAAATCCGGATTTTCCCACGCGACCAGGTCGAAATGGTCGAAGAATCGATCGCCAGGGCTGAAAGTGGTTGTCAGCAAAATCATTTTGGAATGGCAGGAGGAACAGAGGTCGTTAATCTGGTCATGTGTGAACTGTTTTGTGCTAATGATGTTTAATGCCTTCGGTTTGGCGCCCTCAGAGGCGGCGGCCCGAAAAGTCCGCACATGTTCCCCTCCCGGCCCATGGCAAGTTTCGCAATTAATGCCGGGCTCTTTCCAGGTGGTGTGATAGGCGTCGCTGTCGAGGTCATAATGATTGGATAACTGGCTGACATGGCATTTATAGCAACCCGTATTGAAGGTGAGCGGGCGTTCTTTCCAGTTCAAGGCCTCTTCCGAAACCTCAGTAAAATGGCGCATCGCGCTGAGCGTGGTATCGAACCATTCCTTGCGGCGCACATCATATGCCACGGGCAGAACCTGTAAAAAACCGCGATTCAGCGTGGTTATAAAATAATAGACATTCTTGCCTCCAAGGACTTGAACAATCGGGTAATCCTGTTTTCCGCGGGGGTCTGTTTCAAGCATGCGCCCCTCTTGTGTGTTCAGCTCCACGCGGTATTCATGGTCCTTGATGCGAACAGGGGAAGGCTGAGGTGTCAGATGCTCGCGCGCCCAGCGGGTTGTAAACGGTTGCATTGCCAAGCCATGAAAAGAGGGCGCCCAGCGGGCATAAAAATCCTGGTGGCAGGATCGGCATTCGGAAGATCCGGTGAAGCCGCCGACAGCCGGGGGAGGGGGTGTCTGGCCCAGGCCACGCACGGCCAGCAGAGAGCCGCACAAATGCGGGAGCAAAAACAACATCACATAATGCATAACGTAAGAACGGATAATATGTTTAAAATACTTTCAACCTGGAGTTGACACAACTCCAAAGAACGCTATAGATAAGAGCGTAAAGAACGACAAAAGAGATCGTATATAGTGTGAAATTGGCTGTCAAATCGATTCACTTTTGACGCGGCGCAGCACGATAAGACGGAGCGTCGATGTCGCGGCGAATCAAGCGGAAATTGTAATTTGACCGCCATATCCGCATTGCAGCAGCCTTGAATCGCTGGAATTCAAAGGCTCCCTGGTTGAATTATAAACGCTCTTTTATTTGTCCATAATAACGACCAAACAAGTAGTATATAGACATAACAGACCACTGAACGCTCGCTTAACAAAGAAACAGAATCGTGAACTAACCAGTCCACTGGAGGTTTTCATGCGCAACTTAAATACTAAATATCATGAAAACAAATGGATGGCTTGCTGGCACGATGCCTGAAAGCCCTGATACCGCAAACAACGGCGTCCCGTCAAAGGGGACCATCCTGGCAGGCTTTCGCGCGCCAGGCGAAAAACAGAACGATCCGCCCTTGGAGGACGCTGCCGACCGGGGATTCACCCTCATAGAATTACTGGTCGTCATCGCAATCATCGCGATTTTGGCCTCCATGCTCCTGCCAGCCCTGGCAAAAGCAAAACAAAAAGCCAGGTCCATCAGTTGCATCTCCAATTTAAGACAGTGGGGCATCAATTGGAACATTTACAGCAGCGACAACGGGGAGAAATTTCCGACGGGTCAATCCGTGGGATGGGCTCGCGGCGAATGGCTCAATGCTATGCAGGGATTCTGGCGCAAAAAGGCTGATTTGTTGGTATGCCCGGTGGCAACCAAAAGGCGCGTGGCGGAGGATGGCAGTGGCCTTGAAGCCTTTGGAGGCATCGATACCGCGTACATCATGGGAGAGGGAGAGTTTACCCATGGTGAAGTGGCCAGCTATGGCGTTAACAGTTGGATCTACAATTCCAAACAGGATATTCAAGGTCGCAAGTTGGAATATCATTGGGGATCCCTGAATGTCAATGGCAATACAACCAAGATTCCATTGATGGCCGATAGCATGTGGCGTGGCGGTGGTCCCTGGTATGGTGAACGATCGGCCTATATGCCGCCGCCCTCACCAGGCAACTATTCCACCATCAATAACTTCGAATCGCAGGAAATGCAGCATTTTGTTGTTCCCCGCCACGGCAAGGGACCCAACGTGCTGTTTTTCGACGGTTCGGTTCGGAATGTCCGATTGCGAGAGCTCTGGAAACTCAAATGGAACCGGGATTTCGATACAGAGGCCTATGCCACCAAGGTGCAGTTCCCCGCGTGGTTGCGCTGAACTCCCGAACACTCCTCACTTAAAAATGATGGGCTGGGGTTGAATGCAAACTCCAGCTCCAATCAACAATCTCAATTTAATAAACGATTCCTTTTTTCCCTACTGGTTATGAATGCTAAATATTGGATGACAATTCCGGCACTGTTGCTCTTGGCAGTGGCGCCTTTGAATGTAACGGCAGGCTCGGTGGCCCGTCTGTTTTATGAGGGCGATTCGACATCGGTCGATTCCGCCACGGTGCGGCAAAGTGTGAGTACTTTGAAAAATGCAGCCAGCTTCCCCGATCAACCGACTTTTCGCGAACAACTGGACGACTTTAATCCCGCGCCGAACGGGGCGCTCATCTACGGTCTTCAAGGCCGCGATAACAGCGGAACTGATTTTGGCTCGTGGATTCACGGATATTTGGAGGCCCCTCAGAATGGCGATTACGTATTTTACATTGCCAGCGACGACAATGCCGAGCTTTGGTTGAGCACGGATCATGCGGAGACGACGAAGCGGGTCATCGCTTTTGAATCGCAGTCGGGCATTACTTTGTTCGATGGGTTGCGCCTGGATCAACGCCGGAGCCAGTCCATTTCACTGGTGCGTGGCAATAAATACTATTTTGAAGTCTTTCACCAACAGGGTGGGGGGATCGCTTTTCTCCAAGTCGGCTGGCGGCGTCCTGATGGTGTGGAGGAAATAATTCCCGCATTGCATCTGGCTCAGCATCCAGTGGATCCATTTTTGAACAGGTTGACCCCGAACGCGGCGCCTTTCTTTAACACGGATGGGTTGAATGGGGGCGATTTGCCAGCCAGCGTGAATGTGGCGGAAGGTCAACGGTTATTATTGGAAACGGATGTCATTGCCGCCCAGCCCGCGATTTTTGTCTGGCGACGCAATGGACAGGTGATTGCAGGCGAGAACCTCTCCTACCTGGCTTTGGACTCCATCTCGGCATCGGCCAATGGGGACCAGTTCCAGGTGACGATTTCCAATGGACAGGGAACACTGTCAAGCGCCACCACCGTTCTTGCAGTTACTCCTGACACTCTTGCGCCCCAGGTGACTCTGGTGGATCATCGGGGCAATCCCAACGGGGTGCGAGTGACCTTCTCAGAGCCTGTTCAGGAAGATGCCGCGACAAACTTAAGCCATTACAGCCTGCAGGGCCCCGGCGGTGCGGTGCTGGTCATTCAGTCGGCAAAGTCATTGAACGCTGGCACGAGTGTCCAATTGGCGGGAATATTTAATTTCCAGGTGGGTCAAAGCTATCAATTGACAGTGCGTGACATCAAGGACCAGGCATTAACCGCCAACAGTCTGGACCCGAATCCCACCGTCAGTTCGTTTTCGTTTGTGGCGCCGGTCGATGGTGGACTTGGTCCGGTAAGCATTACGACGGATTTGCAGGATGTCCAGGCGGCTGAAAACCAGGCGGTCGATTTATCGGTGCAATTGGCGGGTGCCTCGCCCTTTTATTATCAGTGGTATTTTAATAACACCGCCATTCTCCCGGAAACAAACCATGTTCTCCACTTCACGGCCACAGCAGGCGCAGTCGGGCAATACAAGGTGGTGATCAGCAATGAGTTCAGCAGCGTGACCAGCCGGGTGGCTGCAGTTGGATTCATCAAAGACACCACTCCGCCGCGACTGGTTTCCATCCGGGGACTGGCGGGAGCCAATAGCGAGGTGCAACTTGAATTTGATGAAGCACTCGACATCTCGACAGCGACCAACGCCAGCATTTACAGGGTGGATGGGCTGCAAATTCTCAGTGCCCGACTTTCCGCGGATGCCCGGTGGGTCATTCTGACGACATCACCTCAAAACATCGGCTTCTCCTATGTCCTGCACATTTACGGATTGAAAGATATATCGGTGGCTGGCAATGCGTTGACAACACTGGTCCGCTTCCGTGGCACGAAGACCTATTCAGAGGAAGCGCTCGCAGATCAGCCCGTCCGTTATTGGCGCTTTGAGGAAGCAGAGAATAGTGGAACGGTTGACAGCCTCGTTACACTGCTGGATCCTTTGATTACAGGGCAATCGGTTTTGGTCAATGGACCAAAACTTGGTGTGCCCGGACTTGTTTCCAATCTGGTTGGATCCACAGCCATCCAATTTGACGCCGCCAGGATTCAAAGCATCACCGTGCCTAACGGTTCAGATTTGAACATTAATACAGGTCCCTGGGACAAGCGGACCATTTCCTTCTGGTTCAAGGCGACCTCGTTGCCCTCCGGGGGAGCCGCCAAGGGAAGCGCCGTGATCTTTGAGGCCGGTGGGGTTAATCGGGGATATGGGATCTATTTGTACGGCAGCCAGGATGTGGCGAATCCCTCAGAAGCCTTGCTGGCATTCAACGCATTTAATAACTTAACGGATGGGCCGGGTTCTCCTTGGGGGACCAAGAGTGGCGATGGCAGCTCGTCTGTGTATGTGTCAACGCCTGTCCAAACTGGCCAGGTATATCATGTCGTCGCCGTTCTCGACGGCGACAAAACCGGAACAGCCGGCGAATTGCGTCTGTACCTGAACGGAACATTGGCGGGAACCGCCAAAGGCGCCGGGCAGCTCTATAATCATTCCAGCAATATTCAAATTGGCAATGGCACTATTCTGCTTCATGACGGTGTCAATCCATCCAATAAGAGCCCATTCGATGGTGTGATTGATGAGTTGGCAATCTACAATACCGCATTGACCACCGAGCGGGTGACGGTGCTTTATAACTTTGCCAACACGGTGGACGTGGGGATTCAGCAGCAACCTTTGACGATTACCCAGGTGGATACGCGGGGCAATCCCAACGGGGTGCGGGTATTATTCTCGGACTTTCTATCTCCTGCATTGGCAACGGCGATCGACCATTACACGTTATCGTCGGCCAACGGCACGCCATTAGCCATTCAATCCGCCACTTTGCTGGATGATGCGAGCAGTGTCCAATTGGCTGGATCCTTCAATTTCCAGCCCGGCCAGAGCTATCAACTGCTGGCACATGATTTAAAAGACAGCTCTCCAACAGGTCGCACGCTGCAGCCTAATCCAACGTCGCTCCCATTGACATACCAGGCTTCGAGCGGTGTGTTGTATGACTTTAACGGCGCTTTGCCCGCAACCATCAAGAAATATGGCAACACGGAAGTGCGGACCAATAACAGCTATGATGGCAGCGGATACCTGAAGCTGACGGATGGAAGTTCCAACCAGAATGGGAGCATTCTCTTTACCGAGCGCAATGATGTGGAACAAATCCGAGTGAGTTTTAAGACGAGGATTTCCGATGCCAGCATCCCGGCCGGAGAAGGATTCAGCTTCAACCTCGCGTCGGATTTGCCCGCGGGCACGTATCCTTATCCGGAAGAGGGTTACAATGCCAACGCCATCACGACGACCGGTCAGGGATTCATCGTGGCGTTTGACACCGCAAAATCAGGACTCGCCGATGTTTCTCCATCCATTGCGGTTAAGTGGAAGGGCCAGGTGATCACCAATGTTCCAACGGGAGTCGCTCCAGTACCCGCCTTAACCACCACCGGATGGGTGGACGTGGATATCAATCTAAAGCGGGATGGCCGGTTAACATTGACCTATGGTGGCACCACCATTCTGGAACAATTTTCCACAGGTTTTACCGGCTTGAAAAATGCCCAGATCGGTTTTGGCGCCCGCACCAGCAGTGCCTTTGAATCGCATTGGCTGGATGATATCCGGATTAATTATGCGGATGGGGACCTGGGTCCGGTCACCATTCAATCGGGAACGGATTTGGTGGATCGCACGATCAACGAGACCGCAACGACCACGTTTTCAATCGTGCCCCAGGGCGCCAGTCCATTCAAATACCAATGGTATCAGAATAACACAGCGCTCGCGGGTGAGACGAATCGATTGCTTCAAGTCGTTGGCGCCCCGGCAACGGCTGGACAGTATTATGTGACGATCAGCAATGAGTTCAGCGGTGTGATCAGCCGGACGGCCAGTCTTGTCGTTCAGCCCGACACATTGCCTCCGCGCATTGTGGCTGTCCGGGGCTTGGCCACGATTCGAAGTGAAGTGGAGATCCAATTCGATGAAGCCTTGAGCCCCGCCACTGCAACCAATGCGAGTCTTTACTCAGTGGACAGGGCCCAGATTCTGTCCGCCAGCCAATCGGCTGACGGACGCTCGGTGGTGCTGGAAACATCACCTCTGACTCCGGACGCCAATTATGTTCTGCATCTGAACGGGATTACCGACCAGTCCATATCGGCGAGTCCATTGTTCGCACAAGTCAATTTTGTGACGTCGCGCCACTACAACGACGAGATTGTGGCCGATGTTCCCGCGCGTTACTGGCGCTTTGAGGAAATAGATGGCAGTCCGATCGCAAACAGTTTAACCACGATTAACGATCCCCTGACTACGGGGCAGGCGACGCTGGTAAACGGACCTCAATTTGGCGTCCCGGGACTGGTGGCTAATTTGGGAGGTTCCACCGCGATTCAGTTTGATGGCGCCAGAAACCAGAGCATCAATGTGCCCAACGGGGTGGATGTGAACATCACCTCCGGTCCCTGGGCGAAAAAATCGATCAGCCTATGGTTTAAGGCGACCTCGTTGCCACGCGGCGGGAGCACCAACGGAAGCGCAGTGGTCTTTGAACAAGGGGGTGCAAATCGTGGTTTGACACTCTATTTGTATGGCAGCCAGGATGTGGCCAATCCGACAGAAGCCTTGTTGGTGTTAAACGCTTTTAACAATCTGTCGGAAGGGGCCGGTTCGCCCTGGGGCACAAAAGTCGGTGACGGCAGCACCTCGGTTTATGTGTCGGCCCCCATTCGCCTGGGTGAGGTTTATGATGTGGTCGCGGTCCTGGATGGCGATACAAACGGGGTTGCCGGCGAATTGCGGCTTTACACCAACGGCGTGCTGGCAGGAACAGCTCCTGGAGCCGGGCAATTATACAACCACAGTTCAAACATCCAGATTGCCAATGGCGACGTGCTTTTGCACGACGGCGGCAATCCAGCCAGCAAAAGCCCATTCAGCGGCATCCTGGATGAGTTGGCACTTTTCAACGAGGCCCTGACCGGCGAGCGCGTGACGGCGCTTCATCAACTGGCAATAACTCATGACGCATCCAACTTGATTCCGCCTGCGGTTCAAACCGTGGACCATCGGGGTAATCCCAACGGGGTTCGGGTCACATTCAACGAGCCGGTTGATCCGGCCACCTCGACGAATCTGGCAAATTATTCTCTGCGGAGTCTGGCGGGAGCGAATGTGCCCATTACCACGGCGGTATTGCTGGCGGACCAAAGTTCCGTTCAACTTGCCGGAAGCTTTAACTTCCAGCTTGGGACCCAATATGAGCTGACTATTCGCGACGTCCTCGATCAAGCCGCACAGCCGAGCCGTCTCACCCCCAATCCGACGGTCGTGACGTTTGCTTTTGCCGCGCCCGCAGGCCAGCCCTATAATATCGGACCGGTTGGCATTGTGCCCGGGCATGATTTGACAAACCTGACCGGCTTGGAGAATAGCGTGGTGATCTTGACGGTGACTCCGACGGGGGCAAGCCCTTACACGTACGAGTGGTATCGGAATAACACGGTTTTACCTGGAGTTACAAATCGCGAGCTCACTTTGGTTCTTTCTGCCAATACGGAAGGCAGCTACCGCGTCACCTTGCGAAATGAATTCAGCGAAACGAGCAGTTCCACGGCGCAAGTCACGGTGCAAAGCGACATTGCCGCGCCGGTGCTTCAGCAGGTTCGGGGTTTTGGGGGAACTCTGAATGAAGTGCGTCTTGTTTTTGATGAGCCGGTGGACGAAGTCACCGCGACGAATACGGCCAATTACGCTGTGGCGCCGCTGCAAATCCTGGGAGCCATCCTTGATTCCAGCGCACGCCAGGTAACGCTCCGAACCAGTCCGCAAACCACGGGTCAGGCTTATCAGTTGACTATCAGCGGCATTCGGGACCGGGCTGGGATTCCCAATGTGTTGAACACAAAAGTGACGTTCCAGACAGAGGTGAGCTACGCCGAGGAGGTCCTTGCCGATGATCCGGTAAGGTACTGGCCGTTTGGCGAAACCAATGGCAGCATTGCCTATAGTCTGACCGCCAAACTGGACACGCTTATTACGGCACAGGGAACTTATATTAACGGGCCGAAATTGGGGGTTCCTGGACTGGCTACGAATTTGAACCGAACCGCCGTTCAACTCGATGCCGCCCAGAAGCAGAGCATCACTATTCCAAATGGTTCTGATTTGAATGGCACCGTGGGGCCGTGGGCAAAGAAAACCGTCGAATTCTGGTTTAAGGCAGCAAGTCTGCCCCGGGGTGGAACCAATGTGCAGGCGCCAGTGCTTTACAAACAGGGCGCCGGAAACCGGGGATTGGGACTATATCTTTACGGCACTCAAGACAGCGATACTCCGGATGAGGCGCTTCTGGTCTGGCAGGCCCTCAATAACAAAAGCGAGGGGCCTGGCTCGCCGTGGGGAAACTTATTGGGAAGCAGCAACAGTGCGGTGTATGTGAGCGCGCCCGTGCGGGTGAATGAAAGTTATCACGTGGTGGCTGTGCTGGACGGAGATAATTCGGGATTTGCGGGCCAATTGCGGTTGTATACCAATGGGATTCTCGCGGGCGAAGCGGTCGGGGCAGGGCAAATCTACAACCACACGGGCAGCGGCACTCAAATTGGCAACGGTGACAAGTTTTTACGTCACGATGGCGTGGTGGTCAGCACCAATGATTTCTTCAGCGGAGTCATTGACGAACTGTCGCTCTATAATCATGCCCTGACCAGCGATCGCGTCACAGCGCATTACCAGGCGGCGGTTACCCCACCTCCTCTACTTGTGCTGCCGGTATTCGGCGGCTACCGGGTTGAAAGTAAAACATTGATCATCACTTGGGAAGGCGCCGCCAGGTTGCAACGGGCATCCGACATAAAAGGTCCATTTACGGAAGTTGATGGAGCCGCAAGCCCATATCGGGAATCAAGCACAAACAACACGATTGGATTCTTCAGGTTGGTTCGATAGCCAGTCCGTGATCGCCAAGTCATTAATCTGCCAATGAATCCCTCCTGAGTTCGTGCATCAACCGTGTCGGGCAGCGTCCTCCGCAGCCTGGCGCGGTCAATCTGAACCAAAATGGGATCCAAATAATGGAAGCGATGAGAGGCGGGACAGCCATCAAAACAATATTACAAAATAGGACGGTTTGATATGATAACGCAGAATATTATCGCTCTTTGGATGGCGATCGCCATCGCCGCGCCAGGCCTGAACGTGGCTGGCGCCAATCAGTCCGCCGAACTCCCGGGAGGCCAATTCTCCCGACGTCCCAATATAGTGTATATCCTTGCCGACGATCTTGGTTGGGGCGATGTCGGTTTTCACGGCAGCGAAATCAAGACGCCTAATATCGACAGGCTCGCCACTGCCGGTGCGCGGTTGGAGCAGTTCTATGTGCAGCCAGTTTGCTCGCCAACACGAGCCGGACTCATGACCGGGCGTTATCCCATCCGGCACGGTTTGCAGGTCGGCGTGGTGCGTCCATGGGCGCAATACGGTTTGCCGCTGGAGGAACGCACGTTGCCTCAGGCGTTGAAGGAAGCCGGCTACGAGACGGCCATTGTCGGCAAGTGGCATCTGGGCCATTTCGAGCCTGCCTATCTGCCGACCCGACGCGGCTTCGACCATCAATACGGTCATTACAATGGCGCTTTGGATTACTTCACGCACATCCGTGATGGCGGTTTCGACTGGCATCGGGATGACAAGGTTTCACGAGATGAAGGCTACACCACATTTCTCAACGCCAGGGAGGCGGCGCGGCTCATCACCGAGCACAATGTGAGCAAGCCTCTGTTTCTTTATGTGCCCTTCAATGCCGTTCACGCACCCCATCAGGTGCCGGAGAAATACAAGGAGCCGTACGCGCAACTCAAGGAGCCGCGCCGCACGTATGCAGGCATGGTCGCCGCGATGGACGAAGCCATCGGCACGATCATCGCAGCGCTGGAGAACAAGGGTTTGCGCCAGAACACACTCATCATCTTCTCCAGTGATAACGGCGGCCCCGCACCAGGCCGGGTCACCAGCAATGGCCCGTTGCGGGCTGGTAAAGGCACCCTTTACGAAGGCGGCACCCGGGTCGCGGCGTTTGCGACCTGGGATGGACGCATCAAGCCGGGCTCCATAGTGAACGAGCCCCTCCATATCGTTGACTGGTATCCCACGTTGCTGAACCTTGTCGGCGTTTCACTAGAACAGAAGCTGCCGCTGGACGGCAGGGACGCCTGGCCCACCATCGCTGAAGGCAAGCCATCGCCGCATTCGGAGATCCTGCTTAATTCAACGCCCCAGAACGGCGCGATTCGCGTTGGTGACTGGAAATTGGTGTTGAATGGGAAAGTGGCTGCTGGCGATGGCGAGAATGATGGCGAAACAATTCAACCGCGCCGCGAAAGTCTGGCGGCGGCATCAACCAAAGAACTCGTCGAACTATTCAATCTGGCCCGGGATCCATACGAGAAGAACGATCTGGCGGCGGCACAACCGGAGAAGGTGAAGGAACTGCGCGCCCGTCTCGAGGTCTTCGCCAAAACTGCCGTGCCACCAAAGTCCGCACCCGTAACCAAGGGCTTCAAAACACCAAAAGTGTGGGGAGAAGAAGAGTGAAAGTCTTGTTCGTCACACTGGCGGTATTCCTGTCTTTCAGCTTGGGCCTGGGCGGTGCCGAATGCCCAGCCAGACCAAACATCCTCTACATCATGTCGGACGATCACGCTGCCCACGCCATCAGCGCGTACGGCAGCCGTGTCAATCAAACGCCCAATCTGGACCGTCTGGCCAGGGAAGGCATCCGGTTTGATCGTGTGTTCGCGGTCAACTCCATCTGCACCCCGAGCCGGGCAGCGATTCTCACTGGCAAGTACAGCCACATCAACGGGGTGCCTGTCTTCAACCGCTTTGATGGCTCGCAACCGACCGTCGCCAAATATCTCCAGGCCGCCGGTTACCACACCGGCATGATCGGCAAATGGCACTTGGGCAGCGATCCAACCGGCTTTGATTCCTGGAGCATCCTGCCCGGCCAGGGGGTCTATTTCAATCCCACCTTTCTCACCCCCGATGGACGCACCAACTTCCCCGGTTACGTCACCGATGTCATCACCGATCTGTCCATTGAGTTCCTCAAGAACCGCCCCAAAGACAAACCTTTCTTTCTTATGTGCCAGCACAAGGCCCCGCACCGAAGTTGGGAGCCCGACGCCAAAAACAAGGCCCTGTTCGCCAATAAGGAGTTGCCCGAGCCGTCAACTTTGCAGGACGATTACGCCGGGCGCACGGATGCCCTGCATGAAAATCGCCAGCGGGTGTTCGACGACCTCAGTCGGCGCGACCTAAAACTTGAACCGCCTGCCTCGCTCAAAGGGGGGGAGCGCAACAAATGGCTGGCAGTCAAGCCGGCTGAGGTGGAGATCGAACTCAATGGCGAAAAGAAGATCCTAGCAGGGGATGAACTCAAGAAATGGAAATACCAGCGTTACATGCAGGACTACCTCGCTTGCGTGCAGTCCGTGGACGACAACGTCGGACGGTTGCTCGACTTCCTTGACCAAACCGGGCTGAGCACGAACACAATTGTCATCTACACCAGCGATCAAGGATTCTTCCTCGGCGACCATGGTTTATTCGATAAACGGTTCATGTACGAGGAATCCATTCGCATGCCGTTCCTGGTCCGATGGCCGGGAGTCGTTAAACCGGCCACCACGGAAACGGCGATGGCCATTAACGTGGATTTTGCGCCGACCTTCATGGAAATCGCGGGCCTTCCCGTGCCCGCCGACATGCAGGGTCGCAGCCTGGTCCCGTTACTGACCGGCAAACGCCCCACTGACTGGCGCACCAGTTGGTATTACCGTTATTACCACGACCCCGGCGATCACAATACCCGCGCTCACTACGGCGTCCGTACGGAGACACACAAGCTCATTTACTTCCATAAGAAGGACCAATGGGAATTGTATGATCTCCTCCATGACCCGGCGGAATTGCACAATCTCTACAACGACCCTGCGCAAGTCGGGACTGTCGCCAAACTGAAAACAGAGCTCTACCGATTGAAGAAGGAACTCAGGGATAATGATCAATTCGCCTTGGAACAACCGGCGCAAGGCGTGGATGCAAACCCGGGCGGTCCCGGGAATGGAAAATCCCGATAAGAACCTGTGAGCAATATTTGAACGCGCCTCCTTAAGCTTACTCATATTATGAAACAACTCCGCTTTGGCATCACCCTGCTTACAGGGCTGCTCTTTGGACTCATGGCCGCCCATGCGGCCGACCGCCCCAACTTTATCCTCATTCTGGCCGACGACCTGGGCTACGGGGACATTGGGCCCTTCGGTTCGACCATAAACCGCACGCCCCACCTGGACCGATTGGCGCGTGAAGGAATGAAGTTGACGAGTTTTTATGCGGCACCGGTATGCACCCCTTCGCGGGCACAGATCCTTACCGGTTCTTACGCCAAACGTGTTTCGCTCCCACAGGTGCTCCCCCCGGCGGCGGCCATTGGCCTGAGCACCAACGAACATACGATCGCAGAACTTCTCAAGCGACAGGGCTATGCCACCATGGCGATTGGGAAGTGGCATGTCGGCGACCATGCGGAGTTTCTGCCGACACGGCACGGTTTCGATCACTATTTCGGACTGCCTTACTCGAACGACATGGGGGGGCGTGAGACGGCCAGCAAGCCCGCATTGGCCGCGAACAAGTCGAATCGCCGTCCGCCTCTGCCGCTTTTGCGCGACGGGCAGGTGATCGAAACGGTTTCACCCGCCGCCCAGGACCGGCTCACGGAGCGATACACTGCGGAAGCCGTGAAGTTCATTCGTGATCACAAGAATGAACCATTCTTTCTTTATATGCCGCACACGGCCGTCCACACACCGGTTCACCCGGGCGACAAGTTTAAAGGCAAGTCGGCCAACGGCCCATTCGGCGACTGGGTGGAGGAATTGGACTCGAGCGTTGGGCGAGTGCTCGACACGTTGCGTGAGCAAGGCATTGCCGAAAAAACCCTGGTCATATTCACCAGCGATAACGGACCGTGGCTCACTCAGGGGACGAATGGCGGTGTGGCCGGTCCGCTGCGTGGCGGGAAGGGCGGCACGTTCGAGGGTGGAGTGCGCGAGCCGACCATTGCGTGGTGGCCCGGCAAAGTCGCAGCCGGGAGCACAAGCGATGCGGTTGCCGCCAATTTCGATGTACTTCCCACATTCGTGAAACTTTCGGGCGGCACGCTGCCCTCGGACAACAGGATCGATGGTGAGGACATCTCTCCAATCCTCCTGGGTCAGCGCAACCAATCACCTCACGAAGCGTACTATTACTTTTCCGGCAACCAACTTCAGGCCGTGCGCTCCGGGCCCTGGAAACTCGCCATCGCGCGTCAGAATGAAAATCTCTTCCGTGCCGCGGGCACAAGGGCGACACCCGCCGCGGACCAACCGTTTACGCCGACGCTTTACAACCTTGACACGGATATCGGAGAAAGAAACAACATTGCCGCTCATAATCCCGAGGTTGTGAAACGGCTCCAGGCGCTCGTTGCAAAAATGGATGCCGACCTTGGTGTCACCAACCTCGGTCCCGGCGTGCGCCCGCCAGGCCGCGTGACTCATCCGGTCGGACTTTGGCTCCCAGGCCAGGAACCGTCCGCGGAACTCCTAGGCGCTCATTACGACTCGAGGCCGATCAACAAACTGGACATCGGCAATGTCCTGGAGAGTAACGAAGCGCCGCAAGTTGCCGGCAAGTCTCTGCGTATTTCTGTGGAAGTGGAGCCATCGACGCGTGACGGTGTCATCGTCGCACAGGGCGGCAGTGGATTCGGTTACGCGCTTTCCCTCCGTGAAGGCAGGCCGGTTTTTACGGTTCGCGAGGATGGTCTGCCGGTATCCATAGTGGCGAGCAACACGCCGTCGGGACGCTTCCGACTTGAAGCGCATCTCGCCCGGGATGGCGCTTTGACGTTGGTTGTGGATGGAAAACCGCTGGCCGCTGGGAAAGCACCCGGATTGATTTCCAGACAGCCGCAGGAAGACTTTTGCGTTGGACACGATAACGGCGCTGTGGTTGGCGATTACGACGGGGAGAAACTTTTCGCCGGTAGCATCTCTCAACTAGAGGTGGTGACAGAATGAATACTTTCGAATCCCTGGCCATTGCCGAAACGAAAAGCACACTGAATTTGTCGCAACCTTCCACAGTAGTTCAGGACGTCGAAGGATTGGATGATGGAATTGGTGAAGTCGCGGCCTGGGTGAAACGATTGCGCGCCGAAATCGCCCGCACCATTGTTGGACAGCAGCAGCTTGTGGACCGCCTCCTGGTGGGTCTGCTCGCCAACGGCCATATTCTGTTGGAAGGTGTGCCAGGGCTGGCCAAAACTCTGGCGGCCCGCACGCTCGCCTCCGCCATACACGCCGATTTCAGCCGCATCCAATTCACTCCAGACCTGCTGCCGGCAGACATCGTTGGCACGTTGATCTACAATCCGGAGGAAAAGAATTATAGTGCCACCCCGGGCCCGGTCTTTGCCAATCTGGTGCTGGCCGACGAGATCAACCGCGCTCCCGCAAAGGTTCAATCGGCTTTACTCGAGGCCATGCAGGAACGGCAGGTTACACTGGGCGGAAAGACGGTGTCGTTGCCGGATCCATTTCTTGTGCTGGCCACGGAGAATCCGATTGACCAGGAGGGCACCTATCCTTTACCGGAGGCGCAGGTGGATCGGTTCATGTTAAAGGTGGTCATTGGATATCCCACCTTTGAGGAGGAACGTCGGATCCTTGATACCATGACTTTTGGAAAATCGGGCGCAAAGGTGCGTCCGATGGTTACGTTGGATGAAATTCAGCGGGCACGCGAGCGGGTTTATGAGATTCAAGTGCATGAGGACGTGCGGGATTACATCGTGAAGGTGGTGTTTGCAACACGTTTTCCGGGTGATTACAAGCTCGACTTGAAGCATCTGATACAGGTTGGGGCATCACCGCGCGCGACGATTTCGCTGACACTGGCGGCCAAAGCATGGGCATTGATGCAGGGCCGTGGTTATGTGACTCCGCAGGATGTCAAGACGATCGGCCCGGATGTCCTGCGACACAGGATCATCCTTTCCTATGAGGCGGAATCACAGGGCATCATCAGCGATGTCATTATCCAGACCATTTTCGATGCCATCCCGGTGCCATGAAGGACGCGCAGAGGCTAAACGAGATTATTCAGACCGTGCAGAAGGTGGAGGTAGTCGTCAATCGGTTGGCGAATGACTCCATGGCTGGCGCCTACTTAAGTTCGTTCAAAGGGCGTGGCATGGATTTCGATGATTTGCGCGACTACGCTCCCGGTGACGACGTGCGTCATATCGACTGGAATGTCACCAACCGGCTTGGGCGTCCATTTGTGAAGCGTTATCGCGAGGAGCGCGAGATTGGCATGGTTCTGGTTGTGGACGTGTCGGCCTCCAACGAGTATGGCTCCACTGTTTCCAACAAGCGCCGTCTGGCAGCCGAGGTGGTTGGGACGCTGGCGTTCGCCGCCGCACGTTGCGGCGACAAGGTTGGATTGCTGCTTTTTTCAGACAAGGTGGAATTGTTTCTCAGGCCTGGCAAAGGACGGCGGCACCTGCTGCGCCTTTTGCGGGAGGTTCTTTTCTTTCAACCAACGCGCCGCGGCACGAATCCCACAGTGGCCCTGCAGGGGTTGATGCACCATCTCAAGCACCGCTCGATGGCCATTCTGGTCGGTGACTTCCTGTGCCCGATGGATCATGCATTGGTCCAGGCTCTGGGGCAGGTCAATGCACGCCATGACCTGGTTTGCATCCACCTGCATGATCCTTGCGAAATGGTGCTGCCGGAGGCTGGAATAACCCGCTTTGAGGATGCGGAAACCGGCGAGATACTGGAGGTCGATTTGTCACGAGAAGCCAACAGGGAGCACTACGCCAGAATTAATTTGCAGCGAATTACCGCTCTCGATCTGGCCCTTCAACGCGAGAGGGTGGACACACTGCGACTCGAAACGGACAAGCCTTTTGGAGCTGTATTGCAACGCTTTTTCCAAAATCGCCCGCGGCGGCGCGCCTGATCATGTTTGCCGGCGTCTTACAGTTTTTCCGTGCTCCGCTTGTTGCTGAGGTGATTCCCGATTTGCGACCGATGGAGGAATTGCTGCCGCCCACGTTCCGGGAGCAGCACGGGAGCGCCATTCTGCTGATGGGCCTGCTGGCCTTGGTGGTTTCCATGGCAACGGTCTGGTGGCGCCGTCGTGTGCGCCCCACAGTGTTGCAGCCGCCTGTAGCCGTTGCGCTCGAAGCCTTGCGGAAGCTGGAGTCCGAACCGGAAAATGGGGCGCTGGCGTGCTCGGTTCTGCAGGTGTTGCGACGTTACTTCGCTGGAGTCATGCCAAAGTGGCCGCACAGGGATTTGACCGCCGAAGAAATGGTCCTCCAGTTGAATCTGGATTCGTTTTTGCATCCCGAGCTCATAAACGAAATCACCGCTCTGTTAAGGCGGTGCGAACAGCGACAATTTTACACGGGCCGTCTTTTGACCAGCCGGTTGGCAGGCTGCGCATTGGGTGTCGTTCGTAACATTGAAGCGGCACGTGCTAAATGCGCGGGTATTCCAGGGAATCACCCATGAGCGTTTCCTTCGAGTTTCATTATCCGTGGGTTCTGGGACTGCTGGCATTGTTGCCGGTATATGCCGTGCTGCTGGGGCGCCTGGGCAAAGAGTCAGCCCTGCGCTTTCCGAGTGTCGATTTGGTCAGGAAGGTGAGCCACCCTGTCCGATCCGCATCCGGTCGCCTAAGACTCTTTCCAACGCTGTTAACCGCCGCACTGGTCATCGTGACTCTCGCCGGACCCCGAACAGCCCGCGAGCAGACTGAAACCCAGGCCAGTGGCGTGGACATCATGCTGTTGCTCGATGTCTCCTGGTCGATGATGGCACTGGACATGGAACAACCCTCGAGGCGCGTTACCCGGTTCGATGTGGCCCGATCGGTATTGAGGGACTTTGTCGGGCGGCGTCAAGGTGACCGCATTGGTCTGATCATTTTCTCGGCGCTGCCTTACTCGGTCAGTCCTTTTACCCTGGATCATGACTGGTTGTTGCAGAACCTCGACCGGATCCATATCGGATCCGTTCAAGATTTGGGCACAGGCATTGGAGACGCCACCGCGGCGGCGGTCAAACGCATGGCGGGACTCAGGAACAGCAAGAGCCGGATCGTCATCCTGTTGACGGATGGCGACAATAATATCGGTGAAATCAATCCGGTTCCCGCCGCCGAATTGGCGGCGGCGCTGGGTGTGAAGATTTATACGATCGGTCTGGGCCAGGAAACGGCCGGCGTCTTGCCGGCATTTGAGCCTGACACCGGTAAACTACGTCTGGACGCAAAAGGTGAGATCATTCCAACCATCACGTTGCGGCCCGCCAATTACCTTGTTCTCGACAAAATGGCGCGCATTGCACGCGGACGCAATTACCGGGCCACCAACCGCGACGAATTGACCGGCATCTATAACGAGATCGATCGGTTGGAAAAAACGGATGTAAAGCTGCGCCGCCATACGCGCCACACCGCAATGTATCAATGGACGTTGCTGGCTGCCCTGGCCACGCTGCTACTTGAACTATTCCTGGCATCGACATGGTTTCGACGCATTCCCTGACATGACCGATCACTTTGCCCACCCGCATTTTGCATCGCCAGCGTGGCTCTGGATTGCACTGGCTGCACCCCTGTTGCTGGTGATGCTCCAGGTTCATGCCGGTCGGGTCCGTCGGCGCCAGATCGCGCGACTGGCCTCTCCGTCAATTCTGGAGGCAATGCAGACATCGCACAGTCGTGGGAGGAGTTTCCTAAAGAATATACTCCAGGTCATGACGGTGGCTTGCCTTTGTTTCGGACTTGCACGTCCACAGTGGGGCGAGCAAACGGAGAGTAGCGAATCGGCTGGAGAGGATGTCGTATTTCTCCTGGATTGTTCGCAAAGCATGCTCGCCACGGACGTGACTCCGAGCCGTCTGGCACGGGCGAAGATGGCGATTCAGGAGTTCGTGCAGAAATCCGGACAGGGAAGGGTTGGTCTGGTGGCGTTCGCAGGGCAGGCCTTTTTACAGTGCCCGTTGACGTTCGATTACGATGCGTTTCGAGAAGCCTTGCAGGCGGTGGATGAGCGCGCCATTCCCGCTTTGGGAACGGATATTGGTCGTGCCCTGAAAGAAGGCTATTCCGCGGTGGATAAGAACGGGCGGCGAAAAATTCTCGTCCTGGTATCCGATGGAGAAGATTTGGAGAAAACCAGTGTGGCCCAGGCCAGAGCCCTGGCAATGACGAATGTGGTGATTTTCACGGTTGGCGTTGGGACGCCGACTGGCGGCGAACTGCTCATCGCCGATCCATCCGGGAAGCGCGAATTGTTGCGCAGCGAACAGGGGCAGCCCGTACGCAGCCGACTTGATGAGCCGACACTGCGCGCGATTGCCGAGGCTGGACACGGAAGTTATCAACCCTTGGGCATGTTGGGCGACGGATTGGACCGCGTCCGCCAAACGCTTGAGGATAGGGATGGATTTGCACGGTTCGCGGCCACCCGCCGGGAAGGGGTGGATCATTTCCATGTTCCGGTGGCCTTGGGATTGATCCTGTTGATTGTACAATCTCTGCTGGGAACCCGACGGCCAGAATGGACTGGCGCCGGATTACGCCGCCAGGCAGTCAAAGTCCTCCCGTCTGTGATGGCGCTCACATTCGGATGGGCATTGGCGGCGCACGGCGCAGGGAATCAACCGGAGCTGCCGCGATCGGCGCGTCACTTGTTCAACCTTGGCACGCAGAACTTGCGTGAAAGCCGGTGGCGTGAGGCCGAAGCGGCATTGGACGCTGCCGTCAACAGCAACGATGCGGAGATCCAACCACTGGCACTTTACAATCTGGCCCAAGTCCGGTTTCGCGCCGGGATGGAAACGTTGAAAGGCTCATTGGCTTCAGACGCATTGGAGGCGCGGAGCGAGCAGGGGATTCAATCCGCCGATTCAGCCATCAAGTCGGCGGAAACCGCTTTGGCGGGCGGCGACATAAAGGCGGTTGTGGCGGCCTACCGGACGGGGCGTGCGACATCAAAGAGTCTCAAGCAGGTTTTGGATGCCATCAAAGGCAGCTCGGATGCTTGTGGTGCCGTGCTGTTGCGATGGCAACGCGCTGCAAATGA
Organism: Verrucomicrobiia bacterium; assembly: GCA_963664225.1. GTDB lineage: Bacteria > Verrucomicrobiota > Verrucomicrobiia > Limisphaerales > UBA1319. The sequence goes on along the minus strand of OY760937.1, from coordinate 1,517,916 downwards.
CTTCAGGAGTGCGATGGAACTTCGGGTCGGTTACGAAAATGCCAGATTGAATGCGGCCGCTGTGGACCGGCATGTCGTGGAACTGACCAATGAACAATGGAAGATCCAGGAGATTAGGAATGCGGTCGCCGCCAGGAAAGCGGACTTGCAGAAATTTCTGGATGCACTCAAACGACGGCTGCCGCCCGAGGAGAGCAAGGGCGAACACGGCGCCGACGATGATGACTCGCGTGACCCCAGCCAGTCGTCCAAACCTGACGATCAGGAGAACAAGGGCGATAACGGCAAAGAACTGGTTCTGACCCCGGAAGAGGCCATGCGACTTCTGTCCTCACTCCGACTGGATTTGAGCCGCCAATACTCCGCGGGTAATTTGCCGAACGATCGTCAGAATCGCGCAGGCCGCACCTGGTAATTAAAATGACTGCGCGATATCTTTCACTTGTTACAGGCGGACTTCTCGTGTTGGAGTGCATGGTTTTTCCAGCGCCGGATCCGCCTGTCCATACGGAGTCCACACCGCTTAATTCCGCCATGTCACAGTTGCTGCGGCAGGCGGCGGTGGAATCGGACGTGGTGGTGGCTGCGGGTTTTGATCCGTTGGTGGTGGCTGCGGGAGAACCAGCCACCTACAGGGTGGTGATCACCACGGAGCCGGATGCCGTTGATTTGCCTGAACGCATTCCCGTGCCGCCGGGGCTTGAGCTTGCGAAAAGTGGCGTTGGAAGATCCGTTGTGACGAAAGGGCAGGTGTCTCAATACCGTGCCACATTCAACTATCGTGTGATTGCCCAGACACCGGGATCGTTTCCAATTGGTCCGTTCGAGTTGAAGGCTGGCGGAAGACGGCTCGTGGCGCCATCACGGGTCCTTACGGTGGTCCCCGCCGGTTCACCTGAAGCCAGACATGCCGCCTCCTTGCATCTCGAAATTCCTGATGGGGATTTTTATGTTGCCCAGGCCATTCCCGTGCGAATTGTGGTGCTCGATCCGGGAGACAGTGGTGTTTTTGGCCTGGTGGATCCGACGCTGCTTGGCGATGCCTTTCTGTTTGATCGGGTGACGGGCTCGCTGCGACGTGAAATGCGCACGGTTGGCGGACGATCTGTTTCGGCATCGATTGCCGAAGTCATCGCCATTCCCGTTCGTGAAGGGCGTCTGGCGCTCAATGGCCAGGCTTTTGTGGAATGTCGTCCGACCGCCGATCCGCAAAGCATACGGCTGGCTGGATATCGCCCCTTTCTGGAATCCAGTCCGGTGGAGATTGTCGTCAAGCATCTCCCCGATGGTGCTCTGCCCGGGTTTACGGGATTGATAGGCAAATTTGAGGTGGCTTCGCCGAGACCCTCGGCTCGTGAAGTTCATGCCGGTGATCCCCTTGATCTGGCTATCACGGTTTGTGGGGAGGGAAACCATGGGCGCCTGATACCTCCGCGCGTCGAACATGCGCCAGGTTGGAGGGTGTTTCCAGCCGTCGCCGATGTGAATCCGCCTGCCAGCATCTGGCAGCGTGGCAGTAACGTGTTTCATTACACCATGATTCCACTGAAGCCGGGAATGACGGGAACGCCCAGGATACCATTCAGCTGCTTCGATCCGGAACGGCAGATCTATGTGGACTTGACGATTCCTTCAACTCAGATACTGGTTCTGGCATCACCGGGGGGCAGCGCCTCAGGTCAGCTTCAGCCTGCGAACGCGATGGGTGCAAATGTTGATAATCCTGCCGGTCACGATTTGGATGGGTTGGGTCCGCTTGCGCGTCGCCCGGTGCATTTCAGTGCCGGATTGTTGGCATTCCAGCAACGTCCGGCCTTTTGGTTGTTCCAATTATTCCCGGGCTTGGTGCTGGCGGCTTTTTGTGGGTGGAATCGCCGCAAACATTTTCTGAGAGCACATCCGGAGATCGTCCGATTTGCCCGGGCGCGCCGTGAGCTTCGGCGCCTGGAACGGATTCGCCGTCGAGCGATCAGGGACCATGATGTGGTGGTGTATGCTCGGTCCGCAATCGCCTCATTGCGTGAGGCTGGCGCGCCCCATTTGCATGCCAGTCCCGGGGCGTTGGTGTGCAGCGACATCATACGTGCTTTGCCGCATGCAGACTGTGAGGGGCAGGCGGGCACTCTGGTGCGCCAGTTGTTTTTGGTCGCGGATGAAATCGCATTTGAAGGTAAATCAAAAAGAACGGAAATGCTGTGGTCGCTCCAACCTGAATTGGAGACCTTGCTTGCCCAAATGAGGAGGCGTCTATGCTGACCCTCATTTTCAGGTTTACGCGCGGCATGGCCGTTATAATGACCGGCCTGATTTGGACGATTACCACTTTTGGCGTAAAAGGCGAAACAAACATCTTTGAACGGGGATGTGCTGCTTACGAAGCGCGGGAGTTTGCCCAGGCTGCGAAGTTGTTTGCCGTGGAAATCAAGCAATCGCCTTCCGCTGAGGCGTGGCACAATTTTGGAAACGCAGAATGGGAATGCCGTCATTCCGGCACAGCCATCCTGGCTTGGGAGCGTGCATTGTGGATTAGTCCATTGGATAAGGCTGCCAGCGCCAGCCTGCGGTATGCCCGGCGTTCGGGCCAACTGGCCGAACCATCCTTGCGTTGGTGGGAAACCTTCTCCACGTGGCTGCCGGTGGATGCATGGGCCTGTGTGGGAGCCGTTAGTTTCTGGCTTGCGGTCACACTGGCTTTTGTCTTGCCAGTTCTCTTTGGATTGCGCGGATCATCCTGGACGCAGTCCTTTGCAGCGATCGGATTCGGAATATTTCTGTTGGCGATTCCCGGTATGGTGGGGATTCACACGCGCACAAGTCTGGGTGTCGTATTAAAGCCCGGAACGCCGCTCTGCCAGACTCCCACGAGCCACGCACAGGTTCTCACGCGCATTCCCGCCGGGGAGGTGGGCCGTTGTCAGTTTGCGCGAGGCGATTACCTTTTTCTCTGCCTAAGCACGGGGGATTCAGGCTGGGTTAAGAAAGACCAGATCCAATGGATAGCAGACAGATAAAAGACGCCTTAAAGCATCGTATAAAAGGCATGTACGCCAATCCATGAAAGAAATCATTCCACAGAATCCACACCCTGAAGACCGCGTGAACGCTTTTGCAGTAGCAATATAAACAATTGTAATACAATATAATAAGAACGGTTGTGTAACTGAGATGCTGAATTGGATCGGTGAGATTATCGAATGCAAAAAATATATCACGCATGGGATTGACACCGATATAAAAGACGATAATATACATCGTATATAGGCTGCTGTGTGCAGCCATACTTGCGGTCTGGGAATGATTCGGTTGCTACCTCTCCAGGGGCGCGCATGACTCCTCCCGTTCGTTTGGGAATGGTTCCCAAACGGCCTTGATTGGAATTGAAAACGCGCCCATGCAAATACCACTGAATACTGTTTTGTTGGATTCGCCTCTCAGGCGAAAGTCATACCATCACTTCTCGCTGCGTCGCTTCCTTGCGGCAGGCATTGCGGCAATCGCCATCGGGGCTTCCACTGCATTTGCGGTGAGTCCGTCCGCGGAGGCGGAGTCAGCCCGGATCATTGAGGAAACGGGCGTGAAGGGCGGTTTCGTCGTTCATCTGGGAGCCGGCGACGGCCAATTGACCGCAGCTCTGCGGCGGAACGTGAGCTATCAGGTTCAGGGTCTGGAGCGCGATGCTGCAAAAGTCCAGTCGGCTCGCGAATGGCTGCTCTCAGAAAAGTTAAACGGTCAGGTCACGGTTGATCTTTGGCGCCCGGGGTCATTGCCTTACATCGATAATCTGGTCAATCTGCTTGTCGCTGAAAACCTGGACGGCGTTTCTCGCGATGAAATAATCCGCGTGCTGGTTCCCAACGGCATTGCCTATTACAAGGAGGGTGGGGAATGGCGCAAGCTTGTGAAGCCTCGTCCCACGGATATTGACGACTGGACCCATTACTTCTACGACGCGAAAGGCAATGCCGTATCGCGGGATTTGCAGGTGGCTTCGCCCGAAGGCTACCAGTGGATTGGCAGTCCGCGCTGGTCCCGGCATCACGACCGCATGTCAAGCCTCAGCGCCCAGGTATCGGCGGGGGGGCGGCTTTTCTATATCATGGATCAGGGTTCCCGCACCTCAGTTTTGTTACCGGCCCATTGGGTGCTTACGGCGCGCGATGCTTTCAATGGGACCATCTTGTGGACCAACGAAATTCCCCACTGGCAGCCGCATCTGTGGCCGTTGAAGTCCGGACCCACACAGCTTGCCCGGCGGCTGGTGGCCGAGGGTAATAATGTTTATGTCACCCTGTCCATCGATGCGCCCGTCAGCAAACTGGACGGGGCCACTGGCCGCACTCTCCGAGTTTACGAGAATACAAAAGGCGCCGAGGAAATCCTGAACGTGGACGGTGTTCTTTACGTGCTTGTCAATCCACGCAATTGGACCCTCGAAGACTTTGCGCCCAAGTTCAATACAGGCGATCAAAAACGGGTGGAGACCGAATTCGACTGGGATGAAAAACCGCGTGACTTGCAGGCTGTGGAGGCGGCCACCGGACGGCTGCTTTGGAAAAAGGAGGGCAAAGTGGCGCCGCTGACGCTGGCGGCCGATGGCCAACGCCTCGTGTATCATGATGGAGAAAAGCTCGTCAGCCTGGATCCGAAAACCGGAGATCAGCTCTGGGCCAGTCAACCGGCTGGCAGACGCCAGCTCTTCGAATACAACTTTGGCCCGCGGGTGCTCCTGAGCAGCAACCTGGTCCTCTATGCAGGCGGTGACGGATCGATGAAAAGCTTCGATGCCAGAAGTGGAAAAGAGCTGTGGACCGCGCCCCATAGCAAATCGGGCTACCGCTCTCCGGAGGATTTGATTCTGGCTGGCGGGCTGCTCTGGAATGCGCCGACGATTTCTGGAAACATGTCCGGTGAATTCATCGGCCGCGATCCAGAAACGGGTGAGATCAAGAGCCGGTTTCTGCCCGACGTGGACACCTATTGGTTTCACCATCGCTGCTATATGGCCAAGGCCACCGAACGCTTCATCATCCCATCCCGCACCGGAATTGAATTTGTGGATTTCAGGGCCAAACACTGGGAGATTAACCACTGGGTGCGCGCCGCCTGCCTTTACGGTTCCATGCCCGCCAACGGCCTGATCTATGCCGGGCCGCACAACTGCGCGTGCTATCCCGAGGCGAAGCTGGACGGTCTCAACGCCCTGGCTCCTCACCGTGCCAGCCAGTCCGCCAATTTACTGCCTGACGATCAAAGGCTTGAACGGGGACCCGCTTACGACTCTCCGCTCGGAGTCGAACCAGGGCCGCTCGACTGGCCGACGTATCGGCATGACAGCCAACGCAGCGGCTTCTCGGATCAGTCTCTGAGTGAGGATCTGTCACAGGCATGGGATATTCCTCTTGGCGGCCAATTAAGCGCGCTGACAGTGGCCAATGGAAAAGCCTTTGTCGCGCAGGTTGACACGGGCACCATTTACGCCCTCGATCTTAACAGTGGCAGGCCGCTCTGGCATTTCATCACGGGTGGACGTGTGGATTCGCCGCCCACCTATTGGAAGGGCCGCGTGCTCTTCGGCAGCCGTGATGGCAGCGTCTATGCGTTGCGTGCGACGGATGGCGTCCTGGCATGGCGTTATCGACCCTATCCCGACCAGCGATTGTTTGCATTTGAACAACTTGAGAGTGTCTGGCCGGTGCCTGGCAGCGTGCTGGTGGAAAATGGCCAGGTCAGTTTTGTGACCGGCCGGTCTGTGTTCCTCGATGGCGGTTTGCGCTTTTTCAAACTCGATGCCGCCACTGGCAGCAAGCTGGTGGAACAACTCTACGACAAGACAGATCCCGAGACCGGCGGCGATCTTCAATTGCGGATCAAGACCCTGCAAATGCCGGTTGGCCTGAACGACATCCTGGTGAGTGATGGCAAATGGACTTACCTGCGCAGCCAGAAAATTGGCCCGGACGGCAAACGCGTGGATATCGGCCCTGTGTCCGGCAACGCGGTGGAGCAGGGCGCCGCCCAACAAGGTGAAGGCGCTCACCTCTTCTCGCCCATTGGTTTTCTGGACGAGGCGCTTTTCCATCGCAGTTATTGGGTCTTTGGCAAAAACTTTGCCGGAGGCCACAACGGCTACTATCAAGCCGGTAAATATGCTCCCGCCGGGCGCATGCTGGTGTTCGACAATGAGAAAGTCTTCGGTTATGGCCGGGAGCCGCAATATCTCAAATGGACAACAACGATGCAGAATCAGTTGTTCTCATCCAGTCGCGTGGCTCCGGACGTGAAACCGCAACTCGCAACCCCGAACAGGGCGGCCAACCGGCGCAATCGCCAGGGTGGGGGAGCCACGAACGCCCAGGTTAACCTTGAAGTCGATTTTCCCGGCGTCAGGTTTCCTGATGACGAGCGGTTGAATCCAGCCGGCAAGGCGATTACCGTCGAAGCCTGGGTTCTGCCGGACAACGCCAATGGTGTCATTCTCGCTCATGGCGGCCCAGCTTACGGTTATGCGCTCTCCTTGCGTGATGGCACCCCGGTCTTTCACATCCGCAACGGGGGAGATCTCGTATCGGTGCCGGCCCTCTCACCCCTTGGCGAAGGCTGGCATTATCTGGCGGCCGTGTTGGATACCGACCGCGCCATTCGTCTTTACGTGGACGGCCATTTCGTCAACTCCGGCACTGCCACCTCCCTGCTCGATTCGAAGCCGGCTCAACCTCTCGAGTTCGGCGTGGATTCCGCCGGCTCGGTGGGTGACTACGAGGAAAACAATCCTTATGCGGGATTGCTTGACGAAGTTGCGATTTATTATCGCGCCCTCAGCACGGAGGAAATTCAGGCTCGTTCCCTGGTGGCGGATGCCCGGTCCGCCAGTAATGCGGTCGTCGCCTATTCCTTCAACAACAACGACGCCCGTGACGAATCCACCAACGGCATCAATGGGGTGCTCACCGGAGTGGATGTGGGCAAGGGCAGGAATGGCGCGGCCTTGTGGTTTCATAAATTGACTCCACCCGTTGTGGCTGGTTCGACAAATCCGGCCCCCGGCGTTGCATCGGCAATTCCCCTGCCTCAGGACCAGGGTGACTTAAATCGATCCGGAGCCCTGGCGGCGGCGGCGGTAGAGGGTGCCAGCCAGGTGACCAACACGCCGGACGCGACTACGCCCTCTGTCGGTGGAACCAACAAGTTGGCGCGTCGTGCCGGTGGTGCGGGAGCCGCCAAAGCCCAGGCTGGCGCAGGCACCTTTGTGAAATACGACTGGGCCGCCTATGTCCCCATTTCGACCCGTGGTTTTTCCATGTCCGGCACCAACCTTGTCGTTGCGGGCCCCCCGGATCTCGTCAATGAAGAGCAAATGTTTGAGAGGCTCACCAAAAAGGATCCAACCGTTCAAAAGGAACTGGAAGAACAGGATGCGAGCTTGAGCGGCAAGCGCGGGGCGCTGGTGAAAATCTTCAATTCCGGCAATGGTCAGGTCGCGCGTGATTTTACCATTGACAGCCCGCCGGTCTGGGATGGCGTCTCGGTCGCCCAAGGCCGCATCTTTATTGTAACCACAGACGGAAAAATCAAATGCTACGGACAACCTCCAAAACCACCAGTCTTGCCCTAGCGTTGATGCTCGGCATGCCAGCCGTGTTCGGCTGCGATATTCCAGTCTTTCGCTACGCGTTGGATCGATGGCCGGCGGACGCATTTCGACTCGAGGCATCGGCAGCGGTTCTGCATGCGGAACCGCTGGCCGCGGAGTTCCGGAATTTGAACGGCAGCTCTGGCGTGAACCTGGAAACCACCGTCTCGACCAATGGGACGCGGTTGTTCTTTCCATCTCATGTTCGTGGCGCTGCGACGCCTGTTTGGGAGGGAGAACTTACCCCGGCGGTTTATCGCACTCTCACAGACTCGCCGGCCCGGCAGGATTTGAAAAGACGAATCCTGGCCGGTGATTCTGGAGTTTGGGTGCTCGTCGAGGGCAGTGATCGGGAACGAAATGAAGCAGCAGTCCGCTTGCTGGAAGGGCGCCTGCGCTTCCTTGAATCGGCTTCCGGCCTGCCCCCTTTGGATCCCGGCGATCCCGAAAGCCGGCTGGGTCCCGGGCCGGAGCTCAAGGTGCAGCTATCCCTGCTGCGCCTCAAGAGGTCCGATGCCAGTGAAGCAGGGCTCCTTTCGCTGCTTGCCGGACCGGCGGGATTGAAATCATTTCCTTCCGAAGAACCGTTCGTTGCCGTGGTTTTCGGCCGCGGCCGGGTGCTTGGCGCCTGGCCGCATGACCGGTTGACCGAGGAATTCGTCGAGGAAGCGACACGATTTCTCCTCGGCTCCTGCTCTTGCGAAGTCAAATCTCAAAATCCTGGTTGGGATCTCCTTATGCGCGTGGATTGGGATGTGGAATTGAAGAAAGCCGGTGCTGCACGTGGTTTGGCGTCCGGCTCCGCAGTTCAGGCGGATGATTCGCTCAAGCCGGAGACTGTCGTTATCAAGCCGAAGGATCACACGCACTGACTATATCAATAGAATATTATATATATGAAAATAATAAGCACAATAATATGGAAGCATGTGGCCTGCAGTGTCACGCTTGCCGCCTTTGTTTTGTCGGCATCAGCGGCTGACGATCCGCTCGTTGTCTATTGCGCGGCAGGTTTAAAGAAACCGGTTGAGACGATTGCCGGGCAGTACCGTGTCGAGACGGGTGTGGAGGTGCAACTGCAGTATGGGGGCACCGGCACGCTACTCGCGAACATACGTGTTGCCAAGAAAGGCGACCTGTTCATTGCCGCGGATGACGGCGCCCTTGCCGACGCGCGCAAGTATGAAGTCATCAAAGAAGTCATTCCGCTCGCCCGCCAGCATCCGGTCATTGCAGTGCGGGCTGGAAACCCATTGCACATCCAGACACTGGATGACCTTCGGCGTGACGGGGTGCGCGTGGCGCTTGCGAATCCCGAAGCGGCCAGTGTGGGACGGGCGACGAAGGCCGCGCTGGGAACGAATTACCCTGCGCTCGCGGAACATGCCGTGGTGACGAAACCCACGGTTGCGGACATCGCGAACGATCTGAAACTTGGAGCGGTGGATGTGGCGATTGTCTGGAATTCCACAGTGGCATTGTTCCCCGGACTGGAGGCCGTGGAGGCGCCCGAACTGTCCGCGCGTGTCGAAAATGTCAGTGTGGCGGTGTTGAGCTTTGCCCAGGAGTCTGCCGCCGCGCTGCGTTTCGCCCGTTACCTGGCGGCACCAGAGAAGGGAGGCGTGGTTTTCAAGACGAGCGGGTTATCCCCGGTGACAGGCGACCAGTGGGCGGCCCGGCCTGAGCTCATTCTATACAGTGGCGGTGTGAATCGTCCGGCCATCGAGGGTTTGCTTCGTGAGTTTGCCGACCGTGAAGGCGCGGAGGTCACCACCGTCTTCAACGGTTGCGGAGTGCTGTGCGCCTCCATGAAGGCCATGGCTGAAGCAAGCAGTCCGAAGTTTCCTGACGCCTATTATGCCTGCGACCTCTGCTTTGTGCCACCCGTTGCCCGGTATTTCCCTGAGGCGGTGGTTTTGACGGAAACTGGCATTGGACTGGCGGTGCAAAAGGGCAATCCGCGCCAGGTTCACACTCTGTCCGATCTTGCTCAACCCGGGCTTCGTGTTGGCGTTTGCAATGCGCAGCAAAGCACGCTTGGATTCATCACTCGCGGCCTTTTGCGCAGTGTGAATCTGGAAACCAACGTTCAGAAGAATGTTGTCGTCCAGGTGCCCACGGCAGACTTTCTAATCAATCAACTGCGTGCAGGTGCCCTGGACGCGGCGATCGTTTATCAAGTGAACGCTGCTCCTCAAAGCAATCATCTCGATTATCTGGAACTCGACCTTCCCGGAGCCAAGGCAGTGCAGCCGTTTAGTGTGCGCGGGGATTCACAGCACCGCCAGCTTGCCACCCGATTACTGGATTCTCTCCGAGCCCACCAGGCGCGCTTTGAAACCGCAGGCTTTCGCTGGAGGGGTGAATCTGCGATCAAGAGCGCCGACATCAAGGTGCCAGACTGGCTTCTGGCGGACGAAGCCGATCCAAAACAGGCCTCCCAGTGAACCGGCCCAAATTCGATCCTTTGTGGCTGGCACTCGGCGTCATCACCGGGAGTTACCTTTTGTTCTGGATGGCACTGCTCGGCGCCACTGCCGTTCATAGTTCGCCCGGGGATCTGTGGCATGCGCTGCGGACACGGGAAATTCGTTACGCCATCGGGCTGAGTCTGCTCAGTTGCACCCTCACCGCTCTGCTGTCGTTGCTGCTTGCCGTGCCCGTGGGCTATTTGCTGGCACGTGGCCGTTTCCCGGGCCGCGCCTGGCTGGATGCCGCGCTCGACATTCCCATCGTGCTGCCGCCCATGGTTGTGGGGCTTTGCCTTCTGATCTTCTTTCAGACCATGGCGGGCCATCTCATTGAACGTGTGGTGCCATTGACATACACCATTGGCGGTGTCGTGCTGGCTCAGTTCGTCATCGGCGCGGCATTCGCGGTTCGCACGATGCGAGGGACGTTTGAGCATCTGTCAGCGCGTCCGGAGGATGTGGCCCTTACACTGGGATGCACCAGGGCGCGGGCGATCTGGCTGGTGACGCTGCCGGCGGCGCGACACGGGATGTTTGCCGCGGCGAGTATTGCCTGGGCGCGCAGCCTGGGGGAGTTCGGTCCGATTCTGGTGTTCGCCGGCGCCACACGGATGAAGACCGAGGTCCTGCCGACCAGTGTCTGGCTGGAACTGAGTGTGGGCAATCTTGAAGCCGCCATTGCGGTGAGCCTGGTAATGGTGGCGCTTGCCACGGTGGTGCTCGCCACCGTCCGCCTCGTGGGGGAGCGCCTGTGATTCGTCTGGAAGACATTGCATGGAGTGCCGGCGCCTTTGCCCTGGCGAATATTTCGTTCCTTGTGCCAACCGGAAGCTATGGCGTGCTGATGGGGCGCACGGGCGGGGGCAAGACCTCGTTGCTTGAAATCATCTGCGGCCTGCGCCGTCCCAATGTCGGCCGCGTCCACTTGGGAGAACGGGAAGTCACGCATCTGGCGCCTGGTGAACGCGGGCTGGGATATGTTCCGCAGGACGGCGCTTTATTTTCCACCATGACCGTGCGTGAGAATCTTGGATTTGCCCTGCGCGTGCGTCATCGTCCACCCGATGAAATATCGGGCCAGGTGACGGAGTTGGCACATCAACTGGGGATTGGATCCTTGCTGGAACGCCTCCCAGTTGGCCTGTCCGGCGGGGAACGTCAGCGGGTCGCCCTGGGGCGGGCCCTGGCGCTCCGACCCCGCGTGTTGTTGCTTGATGAGCCGCTTTCCGCGCTCGACGACGGCACGCGCGAGCCACTGGCTGATTTGCTTCATCGTGTTCAACGTGAAACTCGCATCACCATCCTGCACGTTACACATCGTCGCAGCGAGGCGGCCAGGCTGGCCGATGTATTGTTCCGCCTTGATGATGGGCGTGTGAGTGAATCCGAACTGGTGCCTGTCGTGAAGAAAACACTGCGCGAGCCGTCGGAGACGGAAATCCTGGCTGCGGTCCGATGCAATACTGAAACCAATCAAAACCAGCTATGAATAAGATAAAAATAAACAGAACGGATCAGGCTTTGCGAAGCTCGTGGAAGGAGAGGACATGACAACGCTTACCGCACTGCAATGGATTTGGGTTGTGCTGATCGGACTTGTGGCAGGAACGATTTCAGGAAGTTTGGGAGTCGGCAGCGCCATAATCATGATCCCGGCGCTGGTTTACTTTCTGGTGTTCTCCCAAAAAACCGCGCAGGCCATGTCGCTGCTCGTCATGGCTCCCATGGTGTTGATGGCCGCAACCCGGTATTGCCTCAACCCAACAATCAAGATCAATCCATGGATCGTCGCGGTGCTGGCTGCCGCCGCCGTGGTTGGGGCAAATATTGGCAGCTCCATTGCGTTCGAACTCTCCGCCGAGATTCTTAGAAAAGTATTTGCCGTGTTCATTGTCGGAGCCGGGTTGCTGATTCTGTGGAAATAATGCGCGCTTCTCTATGAAAATCACGATCGACTATATTGCGCAGGCAAATGCGGCAGCAGGAACAAATTCAGAGACCTGCACGGTCGCTGACAATTGCTCATTACTCGAGTTGCTCGCCACCGCGGCGGAAAAACGAGGGGCGGCCTTGGCGAATCTTGTCTTTTGCCCGGACGGAAAAATTCGTCCATCCATATTGATTGCCATTAACAATGATCTGATTTTCATCAGGAATCCACCTTCGCTAAACAATGGAGACGTTGTTGCGCTGATGCCACCCATGTCCGGAGGATGAACGCATTGAAGAATTTGAAAAGGGGGACACCACAACCGACCAGGGAGCTCACTGATCTTGATCGCGCCATTTACGAATGGCAAATGTGGATTCCGGGTTTTGGTGAGGAGGGGCAGCGCAAGCTAAAAAATGCTTCCGCGCTCATTTCACGATGCGGCGGTTTGGGAGGCCTTGTCGCGTATGAATTGGCCGCTGCCGGAGTGGGGCGTTTGGTGCTCTACCACGGCGGCAACTTGATGCCAGGGGACCTGAACCGTCAACTGCTCATGACTCGTGACTGGCTGGGAAAACCGCGCATCGAATCCATCGCCCGGCGAATCCACGAATTGAACCCTGATGTTGAGATTGTGGCGGTTAACGAAAACATTTCGCCGGAAAATGCTGCTCAAGCTGTTTCGTCAGCAGATATCGTCATCGATTGTGCACCCCTGTTCGAAGAGCGCTTCGCCATGAATCGAGAAGCCGTGCTTCAGCGCAAACCAATGATCGAGTGTGCCATGTATGGACTGGAAACCCACATCACGACATTTGTTCCTGGAAAAACGCCGTGCCTTCGCTGCCTTTATCCGGAACAACCACAGGCATGGAAACGACAGTTCCCTGTGTTTGGAGCCGTTTCAGGTTCCGTCGCCTGCCTGGGTGCAATGGAGGCGATCAAAGTGATCAGCCACCTTGGAGAACCTCTTTACAGCATATTACTCTCCATGAACCTGTCGAATATGAGCCATCGGCGCATACGCATTAGCCGCAATCCTGAATGTCCGGAATGCGGGGGAATCCAGGGAACCGGCGGGGCCTAAAAGCCAATCAATCACTCAAACTGGGAATATTGCCTTTCGGTCGGCATGTCATTCACACTCCCTCAAGATATAATCCAATGCTCAGCGCCATCACTAAACGCAAGTCACGGTTATCCAACAATCCTGCAATCGATCACGGGTTCAATTTGCTGAAATACCGTGCGGTCCGAAGCGTTGTGGGGTCGTCGGCATTTCCCTCCATGCTGCAAATGCTGCTGCTGCTGGTGTTCACTACATTAGCGATCATGGGTTGGGGCCTTTACACACCGAACGATGTTAATGCCAAACTTTACGCCAAAACCAACCTGGTAAGCCTGGCGATGTGGGGCCTATGGTGGCCTGGTATCGTCTGGGTGACATTCCTGGTGGGGCGTGTTTGGTGCATCGTTTGTCCGCTTGAGTTGGTTTCCTTCCAGGCGGAACGGATGGGCCAAAAACTCGGAATCAGCCAGCGTCCGCTTCCTCGTTTGCTGGCCTCAGGCGGTTTGGTGGTTCTCTTGTTCGCCTTCTTGCAGTTGCTCGTGCCCGGCGTACAAATCCATCGCGTGCCCCATTATACGTCCTTGTTTCTCTGGACCTCTCTGACCATTGCGTTTGCTGTCGGACTTTTCTTTATGGATCGCTCGTTTTGCCGCGGTTTCTGTCCCGTGTCCATACTGTTGAGCGCCTACGGACGCGGTGGAATGCTTGCAGTCCGACCGGCAGGCCAGAATGGGTGCCAGTCGAATAACACGGCTTCCAAAGTCCAGCTCTGTCGCTCGCTGCTAAATCCTGCGCGCTTGCACTCGAACAAGCACTGTCTGGTGTGCGGTGATTGCATTAAGGCGGACACAACCGATGCAATGCAACTCCTCATTCGTGCGCCCTTCTCAAAAGCTGACGCCCGCGAACAACTTGCTTCATGGCCGGTGACATTATTCGTGATTATCGTCTCCGGTTTTGTAACATACGAACTCAGTGGCGTCTGGAAATCAGCCGAAACCGTGTTTCTGTGGGTGCCCAGGCAAATCAGCATGGCATTCAACCTCAGTTCTGCAAACGGTTGGATTCAAGGTTTGTGGACGATTCTCATCTTGCCGCTCCTGCTCTGGACGCTCTTAGGGAGTCTAACGATGGTATTGGGCGGTGCAAAATCTCTGGGTGACGCATGGCGTCGCCTTGCGCTGCCCATGGTTGTTGTGGTTGCCACAGGACACATGGCCAAGGGATTGGAGAAGTTCACTTCATGGGTGGGATTTATCCCATACGCCTGGACCGATCCAACCGGAGTGAGGACAGCCATTAAAATGAACTCCAAAATCATGCCCCAGCCGTTGGCGTGGCTCACGCTTCCGACCCTCTCCATTGCAGCCATGTCGCTCTTGCTGGTCGGTATGTCACTGGCGTTGCGCGAAACGCGCCTCGCAGATTCCGAAAGATCACGCGCCCGTTTTGTCCCTATTGTATTGTTTTCTGGCTTCTATGTATTCCTTGTTTTTGGCTGGGGCGGTTGGGTTAAGTAGCAGCCTCGAGGCCCGCTTTAAAAAAGCACTCTGTGATCCGATGCGCGCTGATCAAAGCAGGAATTAGCCATTGTTCGAATCTTGCGCTTATTGGCGTGACTGAGGAACAGCATCTTGATTCGGTGCGGGGGGGTGGTGCATCCTGCGAGTGTGAGTAGTGAGAGTGCCTCGCAACGACGTCACATTTGGGCGTCGGAGGATTTGGCACGGTTGCCGACCGATTCTGAGCGCTCGGCGAGTTTATGAATAGTGACCATGCGCTTGGTTAGTGCCCGACACAAATCCAGCCAGGGTGGAGCGGCGAATGGCAGATGGCGGGAACGCTATTCGGCTGCAGCCAAACTCTACAAGGGCAGCGTCAATGCAAACCAAACCCGGCAAGCCTGTCTGCCGCCCAGTGGCAACAGGATTGACTGCTTCCAATGGGGGAGACGCGCGTGTTGCGCTTAACTGCTGCGGTTCAAGTTCATCGAGAAAGAGGCCGATCAACAAAGGCAAAGTTATTCAAAATCCAACAAGCTGAGGCCGCATTCCGAATCACTAGGAGCGATTTACATCTGCACCCCATGTACCACCAAAAGCTCCAACGAACCCAATACCACATCCCATCTGTTTTCTATCCCTGGCAGCCGTTGAACTAGGCCAATATTCCAGAAATTGGCTAATGACAATTATATTCCCCACGCGCGGAAGGAAGATTGTCTTTGACCAGGCGGGTGAGTCCGTTACGCGCAACGATCGGCGGGAACACGAATTGGGATGCGAAAGTCCGTTCCCGCCGCTCACCGCCCCCTGAATAGACGGCACGACAAACCTCGAGCGTGGGCCACCGAAACATCGCCCCTCCGAGGGGCTCCGAATCAACTTAAAATGCTTCACCAACAAACCATTGTTGTCCTATTCGATAAGGGGTGGTCCAAGCCCAAGTTTGCGCGGGAGCTCGCCCTGGATCGGGCTGCCGTCCTCAAACGCCTTGAAGGCGTGGGGTCAAACTCACCCACCCCGCAAACCGGCTCAGCTACCGACGAGCATGGAGATAAAACCAACAACCAAAGGGATTTGCATTGAACAGAGGTCTTGCAAGTTACGAGGTGAAGGGCTTGGCACAACCTCTTGTATTGCACGACTTTGCTCCAAACAGGCGTCTTGTAAGATACGGCGGCGATGGCGGGCGGTGTTCATCGGTTCCAAAATCAAAAGGAACCAACCCCGAAAAGTAGAGAGAAATAAGGGAAGAAAAGAAGGCTAAAGAAAGATCAAAAAGATGAAGAAGGAAGAAGAGTCCCTTGGGCTTGCTTCGATAAATCGGACACAGAAGACACATATAGGTTATTTGGATATATTTTCAAAGTCAACAGGAGACATGTAATTGAGTGTGCTGTGTAAACGCTGTCGATTATAGAAGGTCTCGATGTAATCAAAGATGGCCTGTCGGGCCTGGGCTCGGGTCGCAAAGACCCGGCGATAAACCAGTTCTTGTTTAAGGGTGCTCCAAAAGGATTCCATGGCCGCGTTGTCATAGCAGTTGCCACTGCGGCTCATGCTCGCCAGGGCACCGGAGGTTTCCATCGCCCGGCGATAATCCTGACTGGCATACTGGACTCCCCGGTCTGAATGAAAGAGCAATCCGGGTTCGGGTTGCCGCTGAATGCAGGCCATGTTCCAGGCCGACAGGACCAGTTCGGTGTCAATGTGCTCGCTCATGCCCCAACCCACGATGCGGCGGCTGTAAAGGTCTTCAATGCCAGCGAGATAGAGCCAGCCTTCATCGGTGGCAATGTAGGTGATGTCCCCGACCCAAGTCTGATTGCGTTGGTCCGGTGGCGCGGCTTGAGCCAGCCGGTTGGGGGCAATGGGCTGATCATGATTGCTGTCGGTGGTTCGGACCTTGAAACGCTTTTTAGAACGCGCCTGCAGGCCTTCCTGGCGCATTAAACGGGCGATGTGGTTGCGACCATGGCAGTGCCCCTGGTGCTTCAAGGCGATCTGGATGCGCGGGCTGCCATAGGTTTTGCGGCTGCCATTGAAAATCGTTGTGATGGTCCCTTTCAATACGGCGTCCTGACGGGCACGCAACGAAGGCTGGATTTGCCGTCGGCACCAATCATAGTAGCCGCTAAAAGACACATCAAAGGCCTCACAGAGCAGGCGGATGGGATGATCGACTTTCATCGCTTCAACCCGTTGATAGCGTTGCTCTGGGGGTCCGAAAGAATTCCCAACGTTTTTTTTAGAATCTCCCGCTGCTGGCGCACATAGTCCAGTTCGCGCAACAAAGCGGCATTGTCGGCCAGCAACTGCTCACGGGTCTTTGTTTCGGCTCCTTCCCCTGTTGGCAGCGGCACATATTTTGCGCGCCAGGCATAGAGCCGCTCCATTTTTATCCCCAACTCAGCCGCCACCGTGGCTGCCGATTTCCCGCTGGATTTCCAGAGGTTCACGGCTTCCTGCTTAAATGCAGAATCATACTTCGGATGAGTCTTGGAATCGGGAATCACAGATTGCTTCATACGGTTTTTCATTAAGTTTCGCTCCGCTCCTGTGTCCGTCAAATCGAAGCAACCTCACCTTGAAGAAAACCAACACGAAGAAGATCCCATTTCAAACCGCCCGTTTTGCATCCATTTCATCTCGCCACTAACAGCAACGACTCTCCTTTTGTCCTTTTGTTTGACGAGAAACCAATCGAAGCAATTCGGTGCTTCAAGGTTGCATAACCTATCTCGCCAGAGCGTGACCGGAAATGGAAAGATGTCCGCTTCTGGTTCAGCATGGCATTGTCAGAGGACGTACGCGGTGAGGAAGCATTGGCACAAGTTGAAAGCAGACGAGCCTTGGGGCCGGACGATGGATATTTGCTGAACCAAAAAGCTTTGATATTAAGTCGCTTACGAACACAGAATCAGGTTTATAAAGACCAGGGGTTAACTTCCTGGAATTTCGTGCGCTTGCGTTACCACAGGACCACCAAGAATTTGCAGAATTAATTGAGCGTCTCACCCAACGGGGATGTCCTGCCAACGCCCGGCCATTTAGGGAGGCGGGCCTCATGTGTAAACCCTTTCACCATCAGTAATATTGCAATAATATTAGGCATAATATTAGGCATTATTCAGGCTTTCAGAATGCACCGCTTTATCCGGCGTTGCGTCATCTATATGAGTTGGAAGACCATCTCCGGTTAAACAATATAAGGCCCCCTCCAAACATTTTATAAGGATATGATATAAAATAACTCGAAAAGCATCGCCGGAGACAATAAGGTGTTTCAAGGAAAATGGCCAAAGCCAATCTGTTGTGTTACCGAGCAATTTCCCAAGTTTAATCAGGTCGCTGCGTGTCCGCCTGGGTTTGTCCCAAAGGGACCTCGCAAAACTTTTGGGAATCACGCCCGGTTCGATCTGCAACTGGGAAAAAGGGGTGAGCACGCCGTCCGACAGCCGGTGGGCCATCATTGCCAAAGAGCTGGGCGTGCCGATCGACTATTTCCTGGAGGATTCTCCGGAAAAACCATTGGGTATTATACAAGCCAAAGACCATGCCACGGCGCTCAAGAAATCCGATCTCAAGGCGATTGAGGAACTGACCGACAGGATCATCCGCATTTTCGAGGTGAGTCCTAAACTGGCAAAAAAGGTTATTAGCCTCGTTGAGGAAATGGAAAATTCAATGCACCCGGCCAACCCGGCGTTTCGCGCGGTGCAAACCCGCGCCAGGCGGAAATCCCCGGGTTCAAAGACTCAGGCCGCAATCCTGGCGGGGGCAAGGCCTCTCCGTTAATAAGCAACCTTGAACGTTGGGCTGTCCTCCGGTTTGGTCTTCCGACGGTCGTACATCTTGGTGGTGGAAATATTGGCGTGCCCGAGCCACTCCTGGACTTTGGCAATGTCCGCGTGGTGGTCCAGCGCGTTGGTTGCGGCCGTGGCCCGGAGCGAGTGCGGCCCGAAGCCGGACAGGTCAATGCCGACCTGTGCAGCGTAAAATCGGACGATTCTGGCATACACCGCCCCCGGCGACAGCGGCTTGCGCAATGCACCACCGCGCGGGTTTTTCACCGGACGAAACAGGGGACCCTCCCGATCCGCGCCGTGACCCGCCGCGGCCAAATACTCCGCAATGCGTTGCTGGGCCGCCGGGTGCACCGGAACGAAGCGGATTTTGCCTCCCTTGCCGTGGATGCGCAAATGGGCCACGGCGGAGCGCTGCTCCAGATCCTGGACATCCAATGCGCAGAGTTCCGCGCACCGCAGGGCGTGAAACAGAAACGTGGCCAGCACCGCGCGGTCGCGCCTGCCCTTGATCGTTTTGTCCGAAGGTGCGGCCAGCAGGGCCCGGGCCTGGTCATCCCCGATGGCCGGGGTTTTTCCTTCATTGGCGCCCGCCCGCGGTCGTTTGACCCCCAGCGTGGGATTGAATAAAACGCAATTTTCCTCACAGAGATACCGGTACAGGGCCGACAGGGCCGACAGTTTGCGGCGGATGCTGGCGGGCTCCAGTTTCCGGGCTTCCAGCGATTTGCGCCACGCAATCACATGGGCGCGCACCACCCGTCGAAAATCCCGGGGCTCGCGGATGCCAACGAAGGCCATGAAATCGGCGAGATCCTGATGATAGGCCCGGCGGGTGCAGGGATTGACAATATTTGCCAGCCAGACGTTTTCCGCGGGGACCCCGGCCAGCGCGGCGAACTGCTGGTCCGACAGGGCCGGCGGCCCCGCGGCCGGCGGCGGGGAGGGCAGGGCGGTCTGGATGGGAGAATCCATGGGGGAACTTTAGTGCGGATAAGCCATGTTATCAATACTAAATCGACGCCCCGGCAAATGTCTGGAATTCGGCGCCAATCAGCCCATCTCATCGAAAAGTCTCCAGAGCCGCACGCGCTTGTCCGGTCATGTCAGTCCAGGCATCAGCATTCTTACCAGTAAGATTCTTACATGAGTCTAATCGCTGGCGCTGATCTCTCTGCAACGACTCTCGATGGAGGCTGGATTAGGGTTAGGCTGATTGGGCGGTGGAATTACCCACTGGTGTCGATACAACATGCCCAACATGCCCATTTTGCTGGATTGTCATTCAAGTAATCTGGTGATTCCTAATGACCTGGCAGTCCATGTCGTGATTGGTGCATCATGCCGGATCGCAAGCGGTTTTTGAGAATGAACCAATGGAATCCAGACCTTCGCCATCTTGACTCTGCAATGATTACCGGTATGATTCATACTTAATGAAAACCGAAACCAAAGTCACAAGCAAAGGCACCACCACAATCCCCGAGGATTTGCGCAAACTCGCCGGCATCACCGAAGGCTGCGTTCTCACTTGGGAATTTCGCGATCGCGGTGTGTTTGCGCGTCCAAAATCCGAAGCTCCAAACGCCATGCAGAAGCACATTCGAGCCCGGGCTGCGGCATGGAAGGGCAATATTTCCGGCGTCAAACTTCTCAAGCGGGTTCGCTCATGATCCTTGTCGACACGTCGGTTATCGTTGCGTGGCTTGATCCGCGGCACGCATCACATGACGCCTGCACACGCGCACTCGAGGGTTGCGCCGCAGTCGATGAACTCGCCGTCAGCGTCCTTACTGTTGCAGCATTGGCCGCAAGCGGACGTGGCAAGGCAGCTCTGGATCGGGACCTGCACGGTTTCCTGCGAATCGCCCCTGATGAGCGGGTTGCGTTTAAAGCCGGCCAGGCATTTGCCAAAAGTTATTTCAGGAAGGGCGTGAACGCCGCTTTGCTGGTTGATGCCGTTATCTGGCAGCAGGCTGCCGCCTTGAGAATCCCAATCCTGACTCTCGAGCCTGGGAAACGTAAAATCGCTCCGGATGTTGAAGTGTTTCAGCCAATTGCGAAGGGGTAGGGGAGTCCCTGCGCAATCAGATCGGCCATGGCATACGCCGCGCTTCCTGCAGTTCTTCCCAAGTCTGCCGGAGATAGTCGCCTTTGCATGGGGGATCCAATATTCCCTGATCTTCCCGTGGCCAGATCTGGTCACCCATGGGGAATTCCCTGTCGAGGAGAATGGCCCCCACGTCAGCAAGCAATGTCCATTGATTCATATCGGTCGCCACCGCCTCGAAATCCAATTTGTGGCTGTGATCAAGGTGCTCATTAAACAATCGAAGCAGAAGGGCTTCTAACAGGTCATCTCGATAAGGATTGATAAACGATCGATCAAGGCAATCTTTGGTGTAGCTCCAATACAAATATTGTATTGTTGCATTGATATTGCCGTCCAAGGGAATTGATGCGTTCGGGAGGTTGTTCATCACGCGTGAAACGGCAGCTTCCAAGAGAAAAAGGATCTGGGAGTTCTTCATCGGCCCCATTCCTGGCCACAACATTGAAAACGGCTCTGTTTGATCCAATCGTTCGTCCAAACGGTAAATCGTCTGGCGGTGCAAAGCCGCTTCGATGAAGATCCCGGACTCGACCGCGCTGAATTTGATGTTTTTTGAATGCATACCTGGATTATAGGACTCACAAGGGTGTCGCTGCTGAAAAATGTTGTAACTTTCTTTATCGCATGGATTCGGTACTGCGCCCGTTGGCGATTGCTCTTCTCCTGATTGGCGGCACGATTGATGATATTGCAGTAGCGCCAATATTTTCATCTCGTTGTCAATAAGCCTATTGTGCCGATGCGCTCATGGATTCCCCAAATCTGCTCAAAATGCGCCAATCGTTCGAACCGATCGGTGAATCGGAGCAAAAATAATGGATGGGGTGGACCGTTTTTGTCCCTCCCCCATGATATTGTGCCAGAAATGAAGGTTGAACCATTCCTCGATGATCAGACCGTATTGGCCAATTCTGTCCGCCCGGTAGGTACATTGCGCCAAAAGGTTTACAGTGGACACGATCGCCACTAAACAATCGCAACCAGCTCGATCCCTGTTTGACTCACACCAATTCAAAGTGCCAAAAATATTACACGCGTGAAGACAATGGCCTGCTCTAGTCCTGGCGCGATGAGGTCGTTTTTATGAAGCAGCCGTATGGGGAGGCAATCGCAAGTTGGATGGCCAAGGCCCATGGCGAGGCAATGCATGAAGGAGCAACGGTGGTTTGCCTCGTCCCGTCGTGCATGGACACGGCTTGGTGGCACCGATTCTCCATGAAGCACGAAATCCGGTTCCTACGCGGACGGCTCAAATTCGGAGACGGTAAAAACACTGCGCCATTTCCATCCGCCATTGTCGTAATGCGTCCAGCATCTTTTGCTATCCAAGCATGTCCATCTCAGCCTGTCATGTGAGCTCTTAATGAATCCCTCGGGTCAAATCTCTCTGCAATCATGCCGCCATAACCCTCTGCTGATACCAGCCATGTGAGGCAGTGCACATTTTGCAGACCGACAACATCACCGGCACCTCAACCAGCACCCCGACGACGACGGCGAGCGCCACCGGACTGGTGGGGCCGAAGAGCGTGATGGCGAACCGCCACGGCCGGCTCGAAGAAGTTGCTCGCACCAATCAAGGCACCGGGGATCGCCACGTTGTGGCGCACCCGGAACAACCGCATGAGCAGATAGGTGAGGCTCGAATTGAAATAGACCTGGATGAGAATCGGGATCGCCAGTAGCAGCACCAGCGTCAGCCGCAGCGCCACCACCGTCACCGGACGGAATTTGGGTGGAAAGGCGGCTTCGAACCACGCTATGCCGTGGGCTTTGATGAGTGCGCTGCGACTGAGCCAGCCAGCAGCCTGCGGGATGACGATGAAGACGAGCACGGGGATGAATAGGATATGGCCGGGAATTTTCACGCGGGTGACACCCACGAGAAACATGACGACGGGAGCGAAGGCAAAAACCATGATCAGGTCGTTGATCGCCACTTGGGCCAGTGTGTAAGGCCCATCGCCATCAGTGAGGTAGCTCAAGACGATAACCATCGCCGTGTTGGGAGCGGCGGCGAGGAGGATGATGCCGACCGTGTAATTGTTGGCAGTGTCGGCATCGAAGAGACCCAGCCATCCCGAATAGATGGTCTTCGCAAAAAGGAAACCAAGCAGCGCCATGCTGAAGGGTTTGACCAGCCAATTGACGAAAAGGGGTGGTGGGCGAGATAGATGGAATCGAAGCCGCCTTGGGGTGTGAATCGGGCGCCAGCAATTTTGGCCGCGCCGCCGCCCCATAGTGGCCGCGGTGGGCCGGTCATGCCGCGGGGCGGGCCGAGCAGATGGTGATAACCCACCGCCCGTGACCCCGTGACCCCGGCCCATGGGCGGATGCGAGATTGACTATGCCAAGAGCAGCGGCAAGTGGAATGGGGGAAAGCATCAGACAGGCACGCCGGTCGCCGCGTTTTCGAGAATTCTTAGAACTGCATGTGAGTTATCAGCCAAAATTGTTTCCAAAGCGGTGCTTCCATCGAGATCGGGATGAGGTGTATTCAGCCATACCCGCACCGTCTCCGGTTTGTTGAAGAACTGATGGAGTATCTCCAAGGATCGCTTCACTGGTTTGAGCGCAGGCTGGAAAGATTCCGCGGAGGGATTCCGATGTATGGCTTTGTAATGCAATTGCAGACCTTCGGCGAGTCGTTTGAGCGGCACCCCCATATAGGCTGCCATCTTTTGCGCATCAATGCGGCCACTAGCCTCGTCGTGCAACTCGGGCAGGATCACTTGCAGTCCACCGGCGGCACGACGTAAGGCTTGCAGTTGTTCCTGAACAGCCATGATCTGGCTATTCAGGTCAGCGATTCGATCTTGGATGTCAGGGCTGTTTTCGATTACTGCTGCTTGTGGCATGCCATTAATCTATACATAATCCCGTTGTAGTCCACAAATAATCCTCCAGATTCGATCATCAGCCGAATCTTTCGTATCTCCTTGGTTTTGCGTGTTTTTATTTTATCCGATTTTGCGTGCGTTACGCAGTCTCACCGAGCGGACACGATTTGCCAGAAGTGATTGAGGGATAATGTCAGGAGATTGGATGATATTCTGTCAGACATTTTGGACCGTTTTGAGCGAACGAACGAGTGGCGGGTGGTTTTAGGCCGAAAGAGTGCCGGTTGCCGCCAATCCTTAATTACTGTCAAAACAATCCGCAATCGCCACCCAACCCCAACCCGGTTCAGTTTCAAGCGCAGGTGTTTAAGCTGAATCAGCCTACGCACATGAATCGTGCCCGGTTGTGACCCAGTGCCAGAAAAGGGCGTGCGGTGGAGTTGGAGCTCCACCGCATACTTTGCGATGCTCAATTAGGACACCAAGACCCAGTGTGGAAATCAAACGAGGAAGGTGCATAGGACCCACTGGAACCTACGACCCCCATCGGGACGGGACTCGTTGGATACGAGGTCTCGACGGTGTGAGGCTGTGGTGTTGTTTCAATCAAGGGACTCGTTAGGATCAATACGACGAGGACTCCTGTTTCGGTTACAATAATAAGTTTCATTATTTCTTTGGATTTCCCTCGTCTGGCCCCCATCTGTAGGTGACTTATGATTATTTGGACAAGGTTGAAATGCGCCGTCGAAAAAGTGCACGCTGATTGGGCAGCATCGTGATTGGCGTTCGAACGGGATCTACCGAGAATTTGCCCGCTCACTCTCTGAGCCAGAATATGTGGAATATCCTCGATCCGTTCCAATTGCTCCAATTCTTCCAAGTCAGGACGGGAGCATGCAGAGTTTCCGGCAAATTCTTGATATTCCCATCTCTCATTTTTACAGCATTCATTCCACGAACTCTAAACGGAAGGGTTGGACATTTGCAGGGGAAGGCCTAGCCAGTTTGACTTCCGTTAGACAAGTCTCGAAACATAAGCTGCCCTATGCCGCTAAAAGTCTGCTTCAAACGAGATGGCGATAAAAACAATCGGAATGCCTCATATTGAGACAGATTGCGTGTTAGCACACTTCTTTATAAAAAAAGAACAAAAATATTCATAAATGTTTTGACACGGAAGTGGATATTGATAATATACGTGTCAAATTAAAGTCGGTGCAGGAAGGTTGGTCCTGCGGTGTTTCTTCCTGCTGGTTCGCGTTAATTGTCCGTCAATATTCTACCCTATGAATAAACACGCAATTAGTGTCCTCACCCTCCTTATCTCCGCATTGACTCTTCATGGCCAGACCGCCGTCGTGGTTGAGCGTGGGCCTCATCACCGGGTGTGGGAATCAGTGATGTCTGAGTTGGGACCGTCGGGAGAGACATTGTGGAGCACGAACAGTTACGTGGAATTGCAAACCGGTGCGTGTTATCAGGAGAATGGTCAATGGGTTGATGCAAACGATGAGATTGAGATACACCCCGATGGCGCTATCGCTCAGCACACGCAGCACAAGGTGATATTTGCCCCCAATCTCAAAACACTGGGCGCGATTGACCTTTTGACTCCTGACGGTAAGCGAATGCGGAGCTCGCCGGTGGGATTGGCATATTATGACGCGGCCAGCGGGCAGTCTGTGTGGATAGGGGGAGTGAAAGAGAGCCAGGGCGCAGTCCTGGGAGCCAATCAGGTTATCTATACCAACGCCTTTTCAAACATTGTGGCGACAGTTCGATACACCGTGACCAAAGCTGGTTTTGAACAGGATATCATCCTTCAGGAGCAACCACCAGCTCCCGAGGAGTTCGGATTGCCTTCAGATACAACCCGGTTGGAAGTGGTGACTGAGTTTTACGAGAGCCCCGTGCCTAACAAGACGACGGCGGTCCTCAAACATTACACACAAAGATTAGGTCAGCAGGTACTGGTGAATCCTGATTTTAAGGATGAGGAACTTGATTTTGGAGCGATGCGCACGGGACGAGGCCGGGCCTTCAAACTGACGGACGAGGATGATCCCAATCAAGGGGTTGAGGTGGGTAAACATTTCGGAAACTCGGATGGTCGCACTTTCATGATTGAAGGGGTGGAGTATCAGTCCATTCGGCAGCAATTTTCGCAACTGCCAGAGACGAAAAGGGCAATTCGTACTGCCATGAGTCCGTCGCCAACCCAATCCCGGACATATCCACCGGTCAACCAGACGGCAAAAGCCAAATCACCCCTTTTGATGGCGCAATCAGGCCTTCGCTTGGATGCAGGAGTGGTCATTGATTATATTCTGTTAGGCAGCACGAACAACTTCACATTCCGTGGGGATACGACCTACTTTGTAACGAACAATACAACGGTGACATTTAGTGGAACATCGATCCTCGAAGGGGGGTGCGTCATTAAATACTCAAGTGGAAGTGGATTGAGTTTTTCCGGTCCAGTCAAAACAGACACAACTGCTTACAGACCAATAATATGCACGGCTAAGGATGATAACACAATTGGGGACACAATCTCTGGCTCAACAGGATCCCCGAGCGGTTATTATGGCAACGGAATGACCGTCAGTGCAGATGCGGATTTACAGTATCTGTATTTCAAACACCTCAGTACGGGGATTTCCTATACGGCGAGCCACATCAACACGAACAGCCATTCAAAGTTCTATCGCACGGGGACCGCCTTTACTTTCGCTGGGGGGACTAACTATTTGCGAAATGTATTGTTCGATAATGTTGGTTCCTGCTTGATCTTTGCCAGCGGAGTAAATGTCTGTTCCGTTGAACACGCCACTGCAAATACCGTCTCCACCACATTTGCAGGCGGGCAGTCAGCCACTTTGAACGTCACCAACAGTCTGTTCGTCCAGTGCACAACCAATGGGTTTGCATTCAATACCAATTATTGCGCGACCGCCAGCAGCACGAATGTGTTTCAATTATTCATGGATGGCGGAAGTTATCTGGCCGACAATACCTATCGCAACTTGGGAACAACGAACATCAATTCCAATTTGCTCAAAGATTTGCGGACGCGAACGACCTATGCCCCAGTGATGCTAACCAACACAATTTCCACGGCCATATCCGTTGATACCGTGCTTAATCCGCAGGCCCAGCGTGATACGGACATCCCTGATTTGGGATTCCATTTTGATCCGGTGGATTACATGGTGGGCAATTTGTATCTGACGAACGCCACGCTCACACTCACCAATGGTGTCGCTGTTGGTTATTTTGGCACTTCAGGTTTCATCTTGCAGACTGGATCGGTCCTCGCCAGTCAAGGCACACCGGATCGCATGAACCGCCTGGTGCATTATCAATGGGCGCAGGATCGATCAGACCAGTTTGACCCAACCACTGGACAGAGGGCCGTGTGGATGCAGTCGGGCACGGGAGTAAACATGTTCCTCAGGTTTACAGTAATGAATGCCAAAAGCCGTGGTGCCAGTTGCTTTTTTGCCCTGACCCATTTAAACCGAATGGCCATAAGTGATTGTCAGCTTGTGCACGGCAACTGGCTATTTAGTGCCACTTCTGACATGGGGGCAGTGTGCTGGACTAATAATCTGTGCAAACGCGTGAGTATGACCATAGCAGAAGGGTATATGGGAAGCCCCGCGCCCTTGAACTTCTATTGCTATAACAACACGTTTATCGAGTCTTCGATGACGGCGAACAACACTGTCACCACATACCCTTGGGCGATATACGATAACCTGTTCGACAATTGCACGCTGACATGCGTAAATACCTCAGGAGGGAGTGGATACAACGGTTATCTCAATACGCCTACGAGCTTGGGTGGCCTTCAGAACATTACATTGGCATCCTTTAATTACGCGACAGGCACGTATGGAGGATTTTATCAGTCATCAACCAATCTGATCAACAAGGGGAGCCGCAATGCGACCAACGCGACTCTATTCCATTACACGACCCAGACAAGCAACCTTAAAGAGACCAATACCGTGGTCGATATCGGTTTTCATTATGTTGCCGCGGATTCCAACGGAAATCCATACGACCAGGATGGGGACGGAGTCCCGGATTATTTGGAGGACAGGAATGGAAACGGAAATGGGGGTGATGACGCAACCTCCTGGCAAACCTATAATTCGATGAATGGATTAAATGGAAGTCAGGAAGTTCGCGTATTTACGCCTTTGAAGCCATAATATATTCAAGAATCAAACAAATAAGAGGAAGCCAATGAATATGGATGCAATTGTATCGATGGCGGGATATCACCGTTCTATTTGTATTAAAGCGACCCGGCTAATTGTTTTAGTATGTGGTCTGGTCTTTGGAGCTAATCAAGTTCAAGCCTCCAAGCCGTGGGATTCCTGGGCTGAGGATCCTTTGTTTGCGTTGATGAAGGTGCAATCACAGGTGATGGCGGAGAGCAATAGCAGTTATCAGGTTAGTTTTTCGCAAACAAACATCATTGGATACGGGGGCGGGTGTGATAATACGGTGACCAATACCAATTCGGCTTCTGTTGAAATGCCCTTCTATAAGCCATTTCAGCTGACGGTTCAAGGGTCCAATGTATATTATATTCAATGTGATTTGACGGCCATGGCGGGAGTGAGTCTGATGGATGCTCGGAGAGTTCGCGATAATTTCCCCAACAACATCAAGTTTTTAATCAACGATGTGGAAGGGGGCACGTTATCAGATTTCAATTACACAAATTCATGCGGGTATTATAGCAATTCATGGAAAGTCGAAATACGGTGGGATGCTCGTCCGCGCTGGCGACTTGATGATGACAGCAACGAACCGGATAGAGCGCCGGGTGATGGCTCCAGCCTGCAGCTTGGACCAGGAATGAGTCTTTCTACAAACCGTTCCCAGATTGAATGGAATGTCAGCTTGGGGCATCTTTTGGACAACAATTCGGCTGGAAAGCTTCGGCTGCTTAACAATGGTTTGTTTGCCTCGGTTTACACCCCTTCGAATTTGTTTTATACGTGCAAATCCACGAATATCCGCAGCCAAGTGGAATTGGTGATTACAAATCAGATGTCTGGAGAATTGCGCCAGGTCAAAGCGCCACAGGCATTTGTCGAAATCGTACCGGGAACGAACCAATACTCACTGAAGTTTTACCATCCTTCGCAGGTAGGCAGCCAGACAAACGGCCAGGGGATTTACACCAATATCTCGGGAAACTATTTTGTAAGCTGGCAGGTGGTGAATCCGGACAATAATCCGGCAATCAGCAACCGATTGCATATCATTGAAAATCGCAACGGTTGGTCCCGCACCAACATTCTTGAATTCAACTCAGCCTCAAGCCTTTGGACTTTAAAACAGGGAGAAGGCAATGAGCAAAAAATAGAAACACGGTTGGTTTCATTCGTTTCGAACACAAGCGTTTCACCTGCGCGCAGCAATCGACTTGAGACAGTGGAAGTCAAATATTACGGAGGCCAGATTTCATCCCAGAGCATTGAAAAATATGAATTGTTTCCTTGGGGCTGGAACCTTGTGGAAACCCGCCTTGATCCAAACGGGGCCAATCTATCTACGCGAATGGAATATTACACGGAAGGAGAGCTGTACGAAATAGGTCGCGTAAAATATGTTTTTAATCCAAATGGAACCTGGGAAAAGCGCATATACAACGGTTGGGATTCAGGTGAGCCAGGAACCTTGGGTAAAGTCCTTAGACCATGGAAAGACAGCCCGTTAACGCCCCAGGAGGCCGATGAATCAAATTCTCATAAAACACAGTATGCATTTTACTCGGAGCAGGGCGTGCCAATGTACAACGAACAGTACCTATTTAATAATGAGACCGGTTATGATTTCTGGATGCGCGAGGAACTGTATTATGAGACTCCTGATGCTGGAGATACTCTGGAAAGATTTGAAGGTAAGAAAATATGCGAGGATATGACTTTGAGTGTAGGTGTTTACCGAAGATTCTTTGCCCCAACCGCACCTTGGGGTCTCGCCGATCATCCTTTGGAATGTTCGAAAAGCGGTGAACCGGTCCAATATTATTACTACGATCATGGTTCTTATAATCCTTCGACGCGGGTTTTTTCCTATGATCCCAACAACCATCTCTACACGAGCGACGCCTCTTTGGTCATCAATCCAGATCGACGTCAAACCATCATTTACTGCGGTTTGGAGTCGATGGATATTTACGGCCTAGAAAATGATACTTACCGCAACATTGGCGTACAGCTTTATACGATGGAAGACCATGTATGCGATCGTTTGTTGTATTATTATGTGGGTCAAAGTTGGAAAGAAACCACTGTTTATTCGCAAGGGCTTCCCGTTTTAAGGGAAAAATATGCTTGCTCTGGCACCAATGCATGGGGCGAACCAGTGTTTGAGTTGCTTTACCAGGAGGTTCTCGCAAACGACACGTTAGGACATACCACGAATATCACACGCATGGACCCTGTCTCAGGTTCGTCACGCATCACCTATTCTGCGGATTACCGTGGAAACAATGTGATGGATGGCAGTCTTCTGCTTTCCGAAATGGATGAGACTGGCAAAGAAACAGTTTACACTTATGATACGCTTAACCGCATAAAAACCTGCACGATCAAGGGCATCTCAGCAATGGATGGTTATCCTTCACAATCGGACCAGATTACCACCTATATATATGACGCCTCGGGTCGAACGCTTAGCGAAACCCAATCCGCAGGCTTGTTATCCATGGTGAATGCCTCGGCATTTGACAAAACGGGAAGACTTACGTCTCAGACGAATTCGGACGGTCGCGTGACCACGTTTGCCTATCCGGCCAACTCATCGGGAACAAATATCACCCTGCCTGGAGGCGCAACGTTGCTCCTCACTAATTATCTGGATGGACGGCTGAAATCGAAAACCGGCACATCCACCATTGCCGAGTATTACGACTATGAACTGGACTGGCAATATTCCATGGGTCGTGTTCAAGATTATACAATCAAGAAAATCGGAGCGTTGAATTCTGGCCGATATGTTAAAATCGGAATCGACTGGGTCGATAACCAGATATATGAGGAACGGCCAAGCTATTCATTGGAGGGAAATTACACAGTCTACAAAGCGATGCCGGAAGGTTACCGCGTAACCAAAATTACCACAAATGATTTGGGTCGCGCCGTAACCGAATATAATGGTCTGGAGCGGCCATGGCGTCAAACGCTTCGAAAGTATGACAGTTCTGAACCGAATTATTCTTTCGTCTATACAGATCCCGTGTCAGAAGATCGAATAGGTCAGACCGACACTTACTTCAAGAAAATCGCCAATGTCTGGTATGAAGTGACGACAAATCTAACGTTTTTGACCTATAACGACTCAACTCCTTCCGTGACGAGTGTTGTCGAGAACCAAGTCAATAACCTGAGCGCGACCGAAATTTCGAAAACCAGCCAATGGGATGCTTTTAATAACCTGACTATTAGCACTGTTACGGTTGATCGCACCAAAAAACGTACAACCGAGACTCTTAACACGGCCCAGTCGGTTCAAGACGCCACCACAGTAAAGGTTAATGACCTTTTGCAAAAGGAAAACACCCCAACCGTTGCTGGCTATATATGGCATTATTACGATGAATTGGGGCGCGAGGTTCAAACGATCAATCCTCAGGGAGCATCGAGCCGCACTTTCTATGACGCGGTTACGGGTCAAATCACCAATACCGTGGATTACACGGGGATGAGCACGGCCTCCGAATATTATCCGGCAACGCATCTCAATGCAGGCCAGATCAAATGCACCACGGCGGCGAACGGTAAAAAAACCTTTTATGAATATACCGCCCGGGGTGAATTGTCACGGACCTGGGGAGAGGTGCCTTATCCCGAAGAGAGAATCTATGATGCATATGGTGATATGGTTGAGTTGCACACTTACCGTGGCGGGTCTCAATGGGCTAACTCAACCTGGCCTGGAACAGGTGTTGCGTGCGATACAAACAAGTGGCTGTATCAGGCTGAAACCGGTTACCTTACCAACAAAGTGGACCAATCGGGCCACGCAGTAAAATACGCCTATCAAAATAACGGTCTGTTGAGCACGCGCCAATGGTCTCGCGGAGTGACAACAACGAATCTGTATAACGAGTACGGTGATTTGACAGCGGTCAATTATTCGGATGGAACACCGCCAATCGCCTATACCAATGAGACATATACCAGTTACAATCGTGCGGGTCTGCCGTTTGTTGTCAGCGACGCCACAGGAAATCATTTGCTGTTCTACGATATTCTGGGGCGTCCGACAGGGGACGGATGTGTGGCGGGAACATTCTTAAATCTCTCAACAACAAACCATTATGATGCGTCGTATGGGCGAGACTGGATAAAACTTCGGCTCAATAGCACAGATTTGCTGACTTCGACTTATGGTTATGACGTTTATGGGCGGATGAGTAGCGCTTCGTCGGGGGTGGATTCCGCGACATACACATACCAGAACAATGCAGATTTGCTGGCAACCACCTCGTTCAAACACAGTGGCTCGTCAAAACTCACAACGGTTAGGACATGGGATTATGGAGTACGACTACATTCCATTGCCAATAACTCTACGGGGTCTGTAAGCAGTCACGTCTATACTTATGATTCCGTGAATCGACGAACGCGAGCCACCCAGACCGACGGTTCGGCGTGGGCGTATGATTATAATGACCGCAACGAGGTCGTTTCAGGCAAACGCTATTGGTCGGATTTCAAACCGGTGACAGGTCAGCAATACGAATATTGCTACGATAACATCGGCAATCTGAGAACCAATTGGAGTGGTGGTGATGCCTCTGGTCAAAACCTCAAACCAACGGCCTTCACGGTCAATGGGCTTAACCAATATACCGGTATCACGATACCCAGTTATAAGGATGTGTGTGGCGTGGCCTACGCGAATGTCACGATCACAGTGAATGGGCAGGCCACAGATCGGAAGGGGGAATACTACCATTCCGAGTTGAGTGTTAACAATGTTGGGGTGGCTTTGTGGCAATCCGTGACGGTCGCTGGTGCAACAAATGCAACGGGTAATCTTCTGATTGCTCCGTCGTCGGCCACATTGGTGTATGATAATGATGGCAACCTACAACAGGATGGGTTGTGGGGATATACTTGGGATGCGGAGAATCGGCTGACGAAAGTTGAGAGCATCAGCGCATTGCCCAACGCAGCCAAGCGGAAGCTGGAGTTTGGATACGATTACAAAGGACGTCGAATCTGGAGCAAGATATCCACCAATAACGGCAGTTACGTTTTGAGCCGGAATACCCGATTCCTTTATGATGGCTGGAATTTGATCGGCGAATTCAATGCAACCAACAACGCCTTGGTGCGCTCCTATACATGGGGCCTGGACATGAGCCATACGATGGACGGGGCCGGAGGGATTGGAGGACTGGTTCTGGTCGCCGATAATGCGAACGGATCAAACTATTACCCGGCTTATGACGGCAATGGAAATGTCATGGCCTTGGTGAATGCTGCTGATGCCTCCACAGCGGCCCAATACGAATATTCGCCATTCGGCGAACTTATCCGTGCCACAGGGCCAATGGCCAGGACCAATCCTTTCCGCTGGTCCACCAAATACTGGGATGAAGAAAGTGGCTTGGTTTATTACGGATACAGATACTACAGCCCAACGTATGGACGATGGCTGAGTCTTGATTCACGGGGAAATATGGAACAATCAGGCGAGCCAAATTTGTACATGCATGTCAAAAACGGACCTCAAAATGCGTATGACAGTTTAGGACATGCAACGCAAGAATGGATAAAAACAGCTATAAATAGTTTTTTGTCGAATATTGGTAGCAAAACAAAATATGATGATTTAATCAGTGTCAAAGGATTAGGTGATGGAGTATGGAAAAAAGATCCGTACACCGGAAAAATATTTCGCATTGATCTTACTGATGCTGCTCATGGGAATACACCAAACATACATTTATATGATAACATGAAAAGCGCACGAAATAGAAACGCTTCTGGTAAAGTATTCTTTCAGCGCGGGACTGGCGCCCTGATGCCAATTGCAACAATTGGATTTGGTATTGCCGGAATTAGTTGTCTAAATGCTGCGGTCGATAGCGGTCTATACCAAAAGGCTATGGCCGCAGCAATGTTGGGCAATCGAAAGGAAGCTGAAGATGCGATGTTTGAAATGTCAGTTGAAATGTCAATAGAATCTGGATCAATGGTTCCATTTTACGCAATAAACGGAATAATGGGCAATATTGGAAATAATCGCGGAGATGGAAGTGATTAAAGAGTATCTACAGTCAATAATCATAGTCGACGGTGTGTTAACGATACGAAGATCAGGTCAGATAAAGCGTGACGGGGAAGGCGGTGCCGCCTCTGGGTATTCATTAGAAGCACACACGGACTAATAAAACGATTGATAACAACAACGTAATTGAAATTATGTATTTCAATAGAAAAGCTATGGTTCGTACAAGTAGCTGGCGTGACCGCCAGTGATTGATTATAGTGATTAAACAAAGTGAAGCATCATATGTTGAAACAATGTGCAATATCATATACCGTTGAATCAAAGAACAAACTTTTGAAAATGTGGCCAATTTCAATGGCTGATGATCTTTCGCAGTTGTTTCGCAGGATAGATTGTACTGACGTATTTTATGCAGTACGGAATAAGATTTATGAAAGCCGGGTGTCATATCCAAGATCATCTATTGTTCCTGGCGAGCCCATATTGAATGGCTTGATGAAGCATTCCAAACGTGAAGCGCTATTTTCCTTTCTTTCAAAAATCAGTCGTAATCCTCCAATTGATCTTCTTATATATTGTCCAGAGGTAATGATTAAATCGGACTCTGCAATGTCGTTAATTCAAAGAGTATGCGCAGCGGATGCCGCCAGCTCAAATTACACAGATGTATTAACTCGTTTTGGAGGAATGTTTATTTGCTTACATGATGCAGAACAGTTAACATTCATAGCAATAAAAGAATCTCTAATAAAGAATATATATCGCGAAATAATTCACATGTTAGCAACAGGTGTGCGATACGTTGATGTGAAGAAATGCTGGGCCAATATGAAATCTAATAATTCTCAAGCGCAAATAGCAACAGGATACTCAAAAACTGTATATTTTCGTTATGTATCAAAGTCTGTACTATTATGTGAAGATGTAATGTCCATGTTATCGTGGAATATTCATGCGCAAACGATATATAGGGCTGGTTCGTTTGATCCAATGTTATCTAAAAAGGATGGAGGTCGTATAGTAAGTATCAATATATAAAAGCAAAATAGGCTTTTTAGAATATGGGGATTAGTAAGTTGCCTTGGAAAAGCGTCTTATAAAATGTAATAATGTCTCCACTTAATGTACATTGGCATAATACAAATTGAAAGGCCGTTATTGTTAAGCAGAGTCAAACAAATGAAACATGTATATGTTAAAAATAAGTGTATTAATAGCAGCAGGCATTCTGTTTTTCTTTACATCATTGCTTCAATCGCAGGAAGCACCTGCGATTGCAGAGTTTGGTGCATATGATGTGATCAAAAACAGAAATATTAGTTTTTCAGAGCGAAAGGCGCTTTTAGAAAGCCGAAAGCAAGAATTACTTAAATGGGATAAGAACGGGGATGGCAAACTTGATGCGGACGAACGTGAAGCATGGAAACGTGCCCGCCAGGAATATTACCTGAAGATCAAGAAACAAAAGCAAATGGATAATCCCAACACCGAGGCTGCGCGTTTGTTTAAGAAACATGATCTGAATCATGACGGACATCTTAACCAAACAGAGAAAGCAGCTTTGGAAGCTGACTTGGTTGAAATGCAAGCTCGTAAACAGCTAAACACTACTGGAAAATAGCCAGTTCGAGGGTCCTATCTGGATTCAATGTTTCGGCCACTTGGCCGACTTGGCCCTGCATGAGGTCTTTTGGGTCACCCGAACCAAGACCAGCCACAAATTCAAGGTGGTTAAACTTTATTAAAACGGGGCCAACGGCAAGATTCTGCCCGACGAATTGGTGGAGGCCACCACACACTCATCGCAGAAGGCCTATCCGTGTCTCATGCGCCGGGTCCGAGCGCTGATCGAGGTCGCTGGCAAGGACGTGGAGATGGAGTTTTTGGCCAACAACCTGGAGTGGCGCGCGCAGAGCATTGCAGATCTTTACAAGTGCCGCTGGCAAATCGAGGTGTTCTTCAAGGTGCGACGTGAAGTCGTTTACGTAATTGTTTAAATATGAAAACCATAGATTAAACCTACAATTCCGTTTGTAGTAGCTCCACCGGCACCGGCGCGACTGATAACGGTCGGGTCGGAAGCTGCCGGGACAACATACCTCCCCTTTTCGGAGGGAGGAGACAACCGTGAGGAAGTCTCTGCGACCGCCAGCATCAAGGCGGACGGAGGGTCAGGCTGGATGACAAGCCCAATACACAATGAACCGTCACAAGCATCGTTAAACCAATAAGCCAAAGATGCTGATCAGGCTTAAACCAAAAGGTATGCAATCGGTTGCCTCGCTTTTGAATCGGGGCACACGGACAATGTCGATTGCCGGTGTAGAGATGGGGGCTAAATCATTCGTGTTATGTAAACGAAACACGGTAAACCCGGTATTCCGCCTTCTCGGAGGCAAGGTGCGCCGCAAGATCAACCCATGGAGTGCCGGGCAGAGGATAGCTGGAACAAGCCAAAGCCATTCGATAACAGAATGGACAGGGGCGGCAACATGGCCCCGCCGCGAAAGCGGGCAGACTTCCAGCAGGTCGAGCGTCACGAGAGCGTTGGCAGAACCTTTTTGTGGAGGAAATCGCAAATGAACGTGGATTTATCCATGTGTGCATCCTCCGACCTGATTCAGCACTGGGACCAGATCGACTGGGACCGGTGTCGACGCCAGGTAAAAAGGCTGCAAGCCCGTATCTTGAAGGCCACACGGGAAAGACGCTGGGGCAAGGTGAAAATCTTGCAACGGCTGCTGACCCACTCGTTTAGCGGCAAAGCATTGGCTGTAAACGAGTGACGGAAAATAACCGTCATGATTGGACCGGCCCTGCCCGTAGCAGGGCTTTGCAACGGCGTGAGCCGTATGAGGCGAAAGTCTCCCGTACGGTTCTTAGGGGAGAGGGTGGCCGAAAGGCCATCCTCTTACCCGACCAGATCCTGCAACTGGCCGACTTTCTGGGCAACAGCGACAACGCGGTGCGCTGGCAGGTTTGGACTGCGCTTCTGATGTATTTACTATTGAGGTATGCGGCGTTTCTATCGGACTGGAGCCATAGCTTCAGTCGGTTGTTCACCAGCCTTCGTTCGTCACAATGGCGCAAATAGGACTTGTTGAGTGTATTGGCGTGGGCAACACCATATAGGCGGCAAGGGGTCGGGCAGGGTAATCTATTCAAGTGAATGAATGGATTGGCGATGGGACCCTGGGTAAAAGCGAATCAGCTACTGCACTCCCTGATTTCCCAAAACCCGATTTAGGAAGTCTTGGGTTTCTGGCGTTGCTGCCAGGCCAACGGCGTCAGTTGCGCCGGGTTGGGCACTGGCCACCGGGACAATGGGTGCAAGACGTCTTTCAAATATTTCCGAACGTCGAGCTTCAACCGTCGGCAGGTTTCGATGACCGACAGGATGGCCGCCACCTTTGGCCCCGCGGATTCGCTGCCAATGAGCATCCAATTTTTGCGGCCCAGGGCGATGGGTCTCATCCCGTTCTCGCATCTGTTATTATCAGCGTCAATCGCACCGTCTTTCAAAAACACTTCCAGGCGTTCCCATTGCTCCAGGGCATAATGGCAGGCTCGTCCCAGGGCACTCTTGGGCAGAGCCGTGGTCTGGAGTTTTTGAATCTGCGCTTTCAACTCGGCCATCACCGGCACACTCTTTTGCTGGCGCAGGGCCAGTCGGCCCGCAGCATCCAGCCCCTCCTGCCGGGCCTGGTTTTCCACAAGGTAAAGTTTGGCGATCTTTTGCACCACCGCCAGGGCCTGCGTCTCTTGTGGATCGATCGCATGAGCCTTGTCAAAATACCGTCTCATGTGCGCCGCGCAACCCGCCCGGCGGATGTTCCCGGCCTGCGGCGAGTCCGCCGCCGTCAGTTCATCATAGTCGGGTAAGGAGGCAATCTTGCGACTGCCCCCTCCCCTCAGAACCGGACTTGAAAGTTTCCCTTCATCCGGCTCAAGCCATCGTTAAGCCCTCTTTCCACAGAGAGCCGGTCAATCACGACGGCACTAAATACGACGGCATTGCGGGCCGTAACAGGCCACATCGTCAAATACATCAAAATGGCCGCCAATTCAAACTTCGGCGACATGTTTAGTGTCGTGGGGATCGGCAAAGCAGAAAGAAAAGTAACGATATATTTGATGAATTCGCCGAAAATATGACCGAATTCTTCGGCGATCTCGTTACGCCTGGCTCCCAGCCGTTCTTTTCGCTTCGTTGCTTTTTTCAGAATGTCTTGGCCGGATTTAGAGTGTATTGCTCTTCATTTCTCCTTCTTCTTTCGAAACTGCTTGGTCTTGAGTTGAAGCGAACGGACCCCCATTTATTGCTTCACATTTTGTTAAAATCAAGTCGAGGCCCGCAACGATGACGTCACGTTTCGAAACTCCAGGGAAACTCTGAACAATCTTGGTCAGACGCCGGTCCAGTTCCAATGGGGATCTGAGTCCCAAGCTTGTTTGTCCGCGGCTCTTAAAAGCTCCTAATCTGAGTTCTAGAGCGGGTTGTTTCGGGGTGCGCTCGCAGATTTCCAAAATCATCGCTAGGCCCGTCAGAACGACATCGCGTTTTGCATATTCTGGCAGTGCGGTATTCAAATTGCATAACCGTTCAGCCATTTCGGCAGGAACCATCGCCCCGGTGGATGCCGTGACGCGACAATCGTATATCCGAATCAACTTCGAGATCTCATCCTGCTTGGCCGTTTGGCTTTGCATTTCGTCTTTTCGGCTGATTAGGCCCGATATCGTTTTCCAGTTCATCTTCGCGGAGGCACTTTCATGCATAGCACTATAACCGCTCGCATTTTGGGTGCAAGCCAATATTGCTCTCATTATGGGGGCATGGACAAAACAATATATACGCGGCAGGCAGAATGCCTGAGGGAGACCATTGTGGAAATTCGACGAAAAGCTGGTCTTAGCCAACGTCAATTGGCAGAACGGCTTGGGCGAGAACGTAATTTGGTCGGGCGTTTAGAGGTTGGCCAACGTCGGTTGGATGTGGTGGAATTCTATGCTATTTGTGGTGCCTGCGGCGCGGATCAAAAAATGGTGATTCGTAGTCTCTGGGACAAATTCGAGCAAATTGAAGCTGCCGCAGAAAAATGATTGTCGCCACGGCCATGGCGATTGGTTGATCCACAATCAATTATTAGAGGCAGGGCAGGGGAGCAATGCCGAATCTCAAGATGCTAAAATTCAGCGAATCGTTAATACCTTGGTTTTGTCGATTAGTTTTCTCAAAATGTATGAAGGTCGAAATATGACAATCGCAAGTCCTTATCCATTAATGTAGTGCAGCTGTTCCATAGAAAATCTGGAGAAGACACGAGCCTTTGAGCAAACAACACCCGATCGAGAGAATTCTATAATCCGAATCATTATAGTCAAACGGATGGATCCGCCAAGTTGGATTTGAAAGGAGCGGCACAGGGCAGGGGAATGCGGCGTCCTACAAATACACATCGCTTTGCCCTTACAGCAAGATTGACACCGCCGTCTCTTTGCTTTCAGAATTCCAATAACGATAGAGCAGTGGCAATACGCCCTGCCCGGTTTCCGGCACCTCGGTTTTCTGCTGCCGTTGTCCTTTTAGGCGTTCTGAAAATCCTGCGCTTTGTGATCCAGCCTGCCCATGCAGTGAATCGTTCATAGTCCGTTTTTGCCGAATAGTTCTCTCGAAAAGGTATGAAGGCCGAAAAAATGTCCTCGCAAGTTCTTATCCATTAAGGCAGTGCAACCGTTCCATTGAACGTCGGAAAAAGCATAAAGCGTTGAGCAAAAAACAAGCGATCGAGAGAATCTTTAAGCCGAGTCACATTTAGCTCATTCTGAGTTATATTATGAGATATGTCTTTTGTCAGCATAATGGTCCAATGTGAATAAAATGTTCATTGAGACATTCCTATATCTAATGTATAGTAATAGTAATACTATTACATCGCATGTCATAAATATAAATCTATTTCATGTCCGGTCTCCGGTAATGCGTTGAAATGGATCTCATTCTCACTGACTTTGCTGATCCGATCAATTTACCTCAATATCCGAAACCGCATCCTCAAACGCTGCGCGCGTTTGAGATCAATTGGATATTGCGACCATTCGCGGTCCCCACAATTGACGAATGGACTTATATAAGTCGTTGCCAACAGGTTGATTAAGCACGAACAACATGCAAAGAATTTCTGACGTCCATCCCGACAGATTAAAAGGCCCGGAACCAAAACCAAAAAGCCTCAAGAGCAGTCAAAACCACAAACATTTATAAATTTAGCATACCATTGATGTGGAATGAGTTGCATATTGATTGGCTTGATTGCACTCTATGGACCTTGAACAAGGACATCTATTTTGTCGGTCCACAACAGCTTATTTACCATCGAAATGTTTGCAGCTGTAAGTTTTTTGGGGGACATCGTTTCCTATTTACTTAATTCCCGCCGATGGTCTCATAATCTCTAAACAAATCCGCCAGATCTTCCAAGTCACACTTATGTTTACGTCGACGGTCGAAGGTTCTTTGCGGGTTAGGAATATGGACTATCTCAGCCAAATCGTCATTGTATAATATTAGCATAATAGCTTTAACATCATTGTTTCGTTCAAATTTCCTCGACGTTATTTTATTCGCCAACCGGATAGTTGAAACCACAGTTGGACAACCTCGAATAGGTGGATCACAAAGGTAGACAGGCCGGTGGTACACGAAAACAAAACTGAGTGTGCCATTGGTGAAAGCAATACTACAGCCTGCTTTTGGGGCGGCTTCAAGCAAATCACTAAAGGCCTCACAGAATGCTTCCTTAAGACTACGTTTTGGAGCATTCGGGACATATTCCAAAGCGCGATTGCGTAAATATTCGAAGATGCACGAAGAAGCGGTTGTTTTGCCATTGATCCGAGAGCCAGGAAGCCGTTCGGCACGAAAATTTATCGTCTCAGTCTCGAGATCGCTGACAAAAAGCCAATCCCTCCCAAGAAAATTAAGCACGATCGGCTGCCGGCTGGCTGTATTGACGTCCGACTTGGTAACGATTCGAGCCACTAAAGCTTTGCTGCCGGGACATTCGCAGGCAGCCGTCAGTTGGGATTTTAAGTTCTTGGCGGAAGTTCTCTCAGGAGCAAAGATTTGGGTTCCCGACTCGGTATAAGTCGCAATTCCCCAATCCGTGAGTTTTGCACCAATGCGGTGATCAAATGCAGTTAGCGTCTGCGCACTGCGCACTTGGGAATGGTTAAGAATTATAAATATGTCATTCATTTGGCAACCAATGGGTTCATTTTATCGCAATAAACCGAGGGGAGCACCTCAAAAAATCGATTTGGGCTGGAACATATCCCTACAAATCAAATTTGTCTCCGAATGAGGCTGTGCGCGCACTTCACAACCTTACCATTTCGCGCAATTTGCGGCCTGTTTTCGTTTGGGCTGTTTAAGTAATTGAGCCGTAAGACCCTATAATGGACATTTGAAATTGGCGGAATTATCGATCGTAAATGCATTTGCGCGGATCGTTGCAGTTGAAGTCTCCGTAGTAATCTGATGCAAGCGATTGCAAACAAATGGAATGCGCATAAATATGCATAAATCCAAAGGAATTGAGTTTGCGCGGAATTATCAATAAAATCGCAATGCAGGAAACGGTAGATCAGGACACCTCCGAAGAATCTTCGCACAATGTTTGTTATATCTAATACGCCATCATTCAGACCCCTCTTCGCAACTCATTCCTAAAGCCTCGTTTCATGTGGTCTTAGGTGTCTGCCAGCCATTGAAATGAGAATGCCGATGAAATCCGAATTCAACCGGCTGGGCGCAAACATTTACCCAGCAGCTTTTTCATGCCATTCCTCTCAAGCAGATTTCTGATTGTTCTGCATGCTTTCCGCGTTCAACTTTTCGATCAGTTTTGTGTGTATGCCGCCGAATCCACCGTTGCTAAAGACACAAACCACATCGCCATCCAGGGCATTCTGAGCAACATGTTCAACAATCGCGTCCACATCGGGAAGATAGACGGCGGGTTTTCCCGCAGACTGGAGGTCACGCATCAATCGGGCTGGATCCAGTCGTTCGGCTGCGGGCAATTGCTCCAGCCGGGCCACTTGAGCCACAACCACTCGATCCGCCTCCGCCAGCGCCGAGGCAAGTTCAGTTTGGAAAACATTGCGCCGCGTGGTGTTTGAGCGCGGTTCGAACACAGCCCAAAGAGGTTGACCGGGAAACTTCAACCGCAAGGCTTTGATGGTTTCACGAATTGCGGTGGGATGATGACCGAAATCGTCCACAACGGTGACGCCTCTTCCCTTTCCCTTTATCTCCATGCGACGACGGATGCCAGTGAAGGTTTCGAAAGCCTTTTGAATCTGGGCATGACTTAAGCCGCAATGCGAGGCGCAAGCCGCCACGGCCAGTGCATTGCGAACGTTCAATTCACCCACGAGTCCGATGCGAAAATGATCCTGGCCCATTTTGAATTCGGAGGAATCCGGGGAATAACGGCATTCGGTGGCGCGATAATCGTTATCCGGTCCCAAACCAAAGCGTTTTACAGGACAATGATTTATATTTAGCAGCGGGACAATATTGGGATCGTCACCGTTGACGAGCAATAAACCGTTGCGAGGGACCAATGCGATGAGCCTTTTAAAACTGGTTTGAATCGCGGCAAGATTCTCAAAAATATCGGCGTGGTCAAATTCCAGGTTGTTGATGATGGCCACCTCTGGCAGGTAATGAACAAACTTGCTGCGTTTGTCAAAAAATGCGGTGTCATATTCATCCCCCTCGATGATAAACCAGTCGCCTTTTGTGAAACGGGCCCCCTGCCCCAGGTTGCTCGGAATCCCCCCAATAAGAAAACTGGGAGCCAGACCGGAACTCTCAAATACCCAGGCAAGCAGCGATGACGTCGTGGTTTTGCCGTGAGTGCCTGTAACGACC
Source organism: Verrucomicrobiia bacterium (assembly GCA_963664225.1). GTDB lineage: Bacteria > Verrucomicrobiota > Verrucomicrobiia > Limisphaerales > UBA1319. Next base: position 1,475,336 of record OY760937.1, on the reverse strand, counting down.
AGAGAACGTTTTCCGCGAATGAAGAATTCCTTCAGCAATTCCGGCAGCGAACAGTAGCGCAGTTTGTTTGCGAGAACGAATTCGGCCTCAGGATTGCCGCGTGAAACGGCATTTCCAATCACCACAAGATCCGGTTTGTGCGCCAGGTGGGATTCCTCGTAGCCCGCCATCACGCTGATTTTCCGATCTGCGAGAAATGTGGACATCGGCGGATAGACATTGAGGTCCGAGCCGGTCACCTGAAAGCCTGCCTCCCGCATGGCCACGGCGGCGGAAGCCATCGCCGTCCCGCAAATCCCGACAAAGTGAACTGACCGAAGTTCCGTTAACATGCCTCAATGATTGAGGCATCGAAGCCCGCCAAGAAAGAAAAATCCTGTCCTTTTGAGTGGGCCATCGACTAAAAACAATCGCCAAAACTATGCGAGGTCCACCGCGCCGATTTGCTCCAGACGCTGAATTTCCGCCGTCAAGCCCTGGCGAAAGTTGGGATATTTAAGCTGAATCCCCAATTCCATCTTCATTCTTCGATTGAGCACGCGCTTATGGGTGACAAGGCGTGACCGCGCGCTGGCCTGTGATACCGGGGAGAACGGTGGCATCGGTTTGCCTGTGGCGTCCGATAGCCAGCGCAATAAATGCATTTGCGAAACGGGTTCGTCATCGACCGCATTATACACCTGCCCAGGCCGGCCTGATTGCAAAGCGGCCATGATGATCTGAACCAGGTCATCCCGGTGAATCATGTTCACACAGCGCTCCCCATTTCCTTCAATGACCGCCTGGTTCTGGAGAAATTGGCGCAGCCAATATCCGCGGTCCGGCCCATAAATTCCGGCCACGCGCAGTATGATCGATGGGAATTTCAGTGTTTGAAAAGCCTCCATGAGCACGCGTTCTGTCTCAACGAGAATGCGGCCGGTTTCCGATGCGGGATCAGTCGGACTCTCCTCTTTTACCTGGGATCCATCATCCTGGCCGTACACGGCCGTGCTACTGGTGAACACAAACTTCCTGGGTGGCGCTGATTTCAGCCAGTCAATGAGGTTCTTAGCGCCTTCGAGATAGGTCTGGCGATACTCGACGGCCCCGCCGCCGCCTGCGGAAACCAGATCCACGACCCAATCGAATGGAGCCGGAAGTTTCTCAAGAGAGCTGCGATTGCTGACGTCACCAGAAAGAAAATGGATGCCTTCCTTTTCGATTTCGGCTTGAAGCGCATTGGTGCGATTGCACGCAAACACTTCGTGCCCCCCTTTGGTTAACGCCGATCCCAATGGAATTCCGACATAGCCGCACCCCGCGATAAGGACTTTCATACTTTGAATCTAAATGATTAAGGGGTGTCATGCAATGCGCTTAAAGCAGGAATCAACAAATCCATGCTTCCGGACTGGTTCCAGGCGTCATCCAAAAAGTTGCCAGTCGGCCAGGCATTAAAGCGACCAACCATCCCGATACTTATAGTGTAGGAATTCCTCCGCTTCGGGCACATTTGGAATTTTCATGTTTGCGCTGTCCCATTGGAGCTTTTCACCGTTCATGCGGATGGCGACACAACCCAACTGCACCGCTTCGGTCAACGGGCCCGCAAAGGCGAAATTGGACTCTGTGTGGGCACCTTGTTTGCAGGCGAGAATCCATTCCTCATAATGCCCAATCGAGCGCGGAAGAGATGCTGCTGGCGCCTTGAAGTCCCGATGCCTGGATTCGGGAATGAGGCGGGGATGCTCCCCTCCCCAACCGGTGACCAGAATCTTTCCTTTTTCGCCAACAAAGATGATTCCATCTTCGGGATCCAACGTGCGCTCATCCTCCAGTTCCTCCGGACGTTGAGGCAACAATCCGCCATCGTACCAATGCAAAGCCACGGGTGGCATGTCGCCTCGCGCCGCAAACTGATAATGCACGATGGCCGCTGACGGCAGCGTTTCCTTGAACAAAGGGGTGGAGCTTGCGTGGACGCTCAGCGGCGGGCCGAGCTTCAAAGCGGAAAATACGGGGGCCAGATTGTGGATGCCCATGTCACCGAGGCCGCCCGAACCGAAATCCCACCATCCACGCCACTTGAACGGCACATAGGCTGGATGATAGGGACGCCAGGGAGCCGGGCCAAGCCACAGGTCCCAATCAAGTCCGTCCGGAATGGGCGGAGTCTCCGTAGGACGTTCGATGGCTTGGGGCCACCATGGAGGTAATTTTCCGCGGTGCGTGGGCCGGTCCGACCAGGCATGAACTTCATGAACCGGGCCGATGGCTCCGGCGGAAAGCCATTCCTTGATCAGACGATTCCCGTCAAAGGCCATGCCCTGATTGCCCATCTGGGTCGCCAAATGCGTTTGTGCGGCCGCTTTGGCCAGGGCGCGCGCCTCATAAACCGTATGCGTAAGAGGCTTCTCACAATAGACATGCTTCCCATGCTTCAGGGCGGTCATTGAGGCAATGGCATGAATGTGGTCAGGGGTGGCGACGACAACGGCATCAATGCCTTTTTCCTTCTCCAGCATCACTCGAAAATCCTGATGGCGACTGGCCTTTGGAAAGCGTTTAAAGGATTCGGCCGCGTTGCGCTCATCCACGTCGCAGAGCGCCACGATGTTTTGGCTCTTTACCCCCTCGATATCATCGGCGCCGCGGCCTCCCGCGCCGATAACCCCAATGTTTAATATTTCACTCGGCGGAGTCTGGCCGACACCGCCCAGGACATGACGCGGAACGATCATGAACGAAGCCGTGGCTGCGGCTGAAACGCTCAGGAATGTCCGTCGATTGAGAACCTTGGAATCCGCTTTGGTTTGACGAGGTGTTTGCATGGGTTACGAGGCCAAATTAAGCGCATCGGACTGCAAATACAAAGCATTATTATTGCGCCGACGGGCGGGCGGCGAAGACCATGCTGGCAGCACCCACCATTCCAGAATTTCCACCGAGCGTGGACCGGGCAACAGTGATGGATGAAGGAGAAAACTGGGTGGCGCGCGATAATTGCCGCACGATGCCGGGCGCAAACAAATCGTAGTGCGCTTCCATGATTCCACCTCCAAGCACGACTCGCTGGGGAAGAAACGCGTGACACAGTGACCAAACGCCTGCAACTACAGCCCGGATGGCCTGCTCCTCAATTCTTAAAGCCGCAGCATTGCCATTTTGGGCGGCGGCAAAAACTGCCGATGCATCTGCAATTCCAACGCCATTCCCAGCGCACGCCAGCGCATTGCCGGACGCCAGAGATTCAAGGCATCCGCGCGTCCCACAGTAACAATCAGGCCCGTCCGCAAGTGCGGGTATATGGCCGAGCTCCGGATGCCCACCTTCATATCCCTTGTAAAGAAAACCATCGCGGACAACAGCACCCCCCACTCCTGTGCCAAACATGAGCATCAGCATTGGGTTCGAGCGACAACCGGCGCCAAACCGCCATTCCCCCAAAGCCGCTGCAGCAACATCGTTTTCCAGAAGGACGGGCAATCGAAACCGCTCCCGCAACGGCGTTAGAATATCGCTATTATTCCAGCCAGTCAGCGTGAACGGATTATTGATAAGGCCCCGAATGGAATCGACGGGGCCAGCGCAACCGATGCCAATCCCCTCCCAATCCTCAGGCACAGAAGAGACTTGCGACATAATGCCATCGATGGCATCAGCCAATCGGTTGACCGCCCTTGAAAAACCTTTCCCCGCCTCTGTTGGCAGGACCACCTGATGCAGCACCAAACCCTCGTTATTGACGGCACCAACCGCCATCTTGGTGCCGCCAATGTCAATACCTATGGCCTTTCCGGGCATGATCAGGAGCAACGCCTATTCTTGAATGAGGCTGGTGGATGCACGGTCGCAAAAAATGGAGAGGTTGGGATGCAACCATAACAGGGATGCAGGAAATCGAGTGGTTATTTGTCTCGAAAACAATTGCCGCATCGGCTCGGCCTTCGATGCGCCACTGACCAATAGGAGGATTTTATGAGAACGAAGAATGTCGTCCATTCCCAGGGTATATCCGGAGTGAATCTTTCCTTTTTGGTCTCCCAACATCGAATGCTGTTGAGACATTAACGACAATTCCGCCACATGGGGACCGCAGGGCAAGGAATCGGAAGGTTCGTTGAAACCGACATGCCCATTCAAGCCCATGCCAATAATGGCGATGGAAATGGGACCATTGGACTGCACCCAGCCAGCGACCCGCCGACATTCGGCGGCTTCATCGAGAGGGCGGCTATTCCACGCAAAATAGCGCTGTTCATCAACGCGCAGCGGACCAAGGACATGTTTGCGCAAGTAAAACTCGGAAGAGGCTTGATCATCCATCGGCAGACCACCCCATTCATCCATTTTGATGTATCGGACCTTTCTAAAAAGTTCCGGTCTGGCTGCGCATCTTTCTGCAAGGCCGGCGTAGGTGCCCGTGGGAGACGCGCCTGTAGCCAGACAGAGCAAGGAATCCGGTTTGGCTTGAATGGCGCCTGCCAGCCATTCCGACGCCGCACGACTCGTCGAGGCGTAATCTTCCGCAACATGGATTGCGGCGCCATTAACGTTGTTCAACCCGGTCAGATGATCTGGTTTCATAATCGCCATAACGGGAATCATGAAACCATTTATGCGATAAGCAAGCAACCTGGATTCGCTGGCCAGGTCAAGTCATCCATGTCCACGATGACAGGATGTCCGCGCTTATTGTTTGGCGGTGTAAATTTCCGATCCTTTTTCGGAAAAATCGCGCGCCCTTTCTTCCATTCCGATTTCGATGGCGGCCTCCTCGGACACACCATGGTCCCTGGCATATTTTCGAACTTCTTCCGTGATCTTCATGGAACAAAAATGAGGTCCGCACATGCTGCAAAAATGCGCGCCTTTGGCGCTGTCTTGAGGCAGGGTTTCATCATGAAACTCCCGGGCGGTTTCCGGATCGAGGCTGAGATTGAATTGATCCTCCCAGCGAAATTCAAAGCGCGCCTTGCTTAGTGCGTTATCACGAACCTGGGCTCCTGGATGACCTTTGGCCAGATCCGCAGCGTGGGCCGCAATTTTATAGGTAATTACGCCGTCCTTGACGTCTTTTTTATCGGGCAGGCCCAGATGTTCCTTGGGTGTCACATAACATAACATCGCGCAACCGTTCCAGCCGATCATGGCTGCCCCAATCGCGCTGGTGATATGATCGTAGCCGGGGGCGACGTCCGTGGTGAGGGGGCCCAAAGTATAAAACGGGGCTTCAGCGCAACTTTGAAGCTCCAGTTCCATATTCTCCTGAATCAAATGCATGGGAACGTGGCCCGGTCCTTCAATCATCGTTTGCACGTCATGCTTCCATGCAATCTGGGTGAGTTCGCCAAGCGTTTCCAACTCGGCCAACTGGGCCTCATCGTTGGCATCCGCAATTGCCCCCGGACGCAACCCGTCTCCAAGGCTGAAACAAACGTCATACGCCTTCATGATTTCACAGATATCCTCGAAATGGGTGTAGAGGAAATTCTCACAGTGATGCGACAAACACCACTTGGCCAGGATCGATCCGCCGCGACTGACGATGCCACAAGCCCTGCCTGCGGTCAGCGGGACGTAACGCAGCAGAACGCCGGCATGGATTGTGAAATAGTCCACCCCCTGCTCCGCCTGCTCGATCAACGTGGTCGCAAACGCGTCCCAAGTCAGGTCCTCGGCCTTGCCTCCGACTTTTTCCAATGCCTGATATATGGGCACCGTGCCGATGGGCACCGGGGCATTGCGCAAAATCCATTCCCTGGTTTCATGAATGTTTTTGCCAGTGGACAAGTCCATGACGGTGTCGGTCCCCCATTTGATGGACCACCGCATTTTTTCGACTTCCTCTTCGATGCCCGAGGCCAGGGATGAATTGCCAATGTTGGCGTTCACCTTGACCAGAAAATTCCGGCCAATGATCATCGGCTCACACTCGAGGTGGTTGATGTTAACAGGAATGATGGCCCGCCCGCGCGCCACTTCGTCGCGGACAAACTCAGGGGTGATGAATTCAGGAATGGCCGCCCCCCACCCCTGGCCTTTATGCTGATGTCGCAGATCGTTGGTTGGCCCTCTTTGAGCATGGGTTCGAATGCCACCATCGCGAGCGCCGGTTTTGTAAATGGTTTGCATGGCCTCCTGCCGACCCAGATTCTCCCGGATCGCCACGAACTCCATCTCAGGGGTCACCACACCCCGTCTGGCATAGTGCATCTGCGTCACGTTTTGACCAGGCGCCGCCCGAAGGATTCTGCGCGTTCCATCCATTGCCGCTTGAGGAGTGGCATTCGTGGCACATTCCACCACGCCACCGCGACCGTTCACCCATGCCTGCCGGGCCTGCGGAAGCCCTTTTTTCACATCCCCGTGGAATTCCGGATCACCCCAGGGCCCGGTTGTTTCGTAAATCCGCACCGGTTGATTTTCAGAGGCTGCGCCAGTGTAAAGCCGTGTGTCGCTCTGCTGGACTTCGCGGAAAGGCACGCGAACGTCGGGATGACGTTGGCCCGTCACATAAACGCGGCGCGAATTAGGCAATGCCGCGCTGCTGTGCGGCTCGATGGAGGCTTTATCGGCTATCATATGGGCTCAGAAACTCAGCGAGCAGAAAGCCTGTATGAAGAGAATGGCCCAATAATGGGAATGTTTCCCTTCGCCAGCATTATCTGGATCAGGTTCTAAGGGTCTTCCACGCTCCCGCGTGAAACTCTCAGCCTCGCCGCACTTGCGACGTCATGGGCTCCCCTCGCTTCTAGGGCAAAAGTAAAACCCGATCACTGTCCCGTCAACTCGATTTGATTTCAAACCCTGTTGCGTGGCTGGCGTGGGCTTTTCCAGCGGCTCCATCCAGGGACATCACGGCGGCGCGCAACTCATCTTCGACTGCCTTGGTGCGATCGGCATCGACGATTTTTCCATCGTGCATCTGGCGGACATAGAAGCTGTCCAGAGCCGCGCCTTTTTCCGTGCTGATTTTTGAGGTGGCAATGTCCAACCCCAATTCGCTGAGGGTGCGGGACAAGGTGTAGAGCAACCCAACGCGATCCTCGGTTTCCACATCAATAATGGTATGGGTTTCGGAGGAGGAATTGTCGAAGCGTATGACTGTGGGAATGCGTTCGCCCTCCAGGTACTGGTAAAGGGGACGGCCCGCTTTTTGTTGGTTGATCAAGATGCCCACATCAAGATTGGTGGTGAGTGAGGACTTGACCAGCGCCTCGCATTTCTCCCGAATTTCCTTTCCAGGCAATGCGCCAGTCCGCGCTTCAGCCACAAAAAAGGTGTCAAAAATAATTCCATCAGACCGCGAAAAAATGCGCGCGCCAAGAATGTTCAATTCGGCCGATGTCAACGCTCCGGCAATTTTACTGAACAGGCCGGCGCGGTCCCATGTGCAGACTTTTAGGATGGCATAGCCGCGGTCGGCGATATTGCTCCAGGCAAGAACCGGCTCCAGGGGGCCGCTGCCCTCGTGCGTCTGGAGTTGTAAAAATTGGTGGGCGCATTGAATGTCAGCCAGCACTTCATTGGCCGAATACATTTGAAAATAGCGGGCCGGCATCATTTCAAAATGGGCCGTAAATTCATCCACACCGATGGTTTTGGGCAGCGTTTTCCGCACGGATTGAGCGAGCAATTCGCGCTGTTTGTCCTCGACCCGCTCCACACTGCCATCCCCTGAGAGCGCCTGCTTGGTCTGCTCATAAAGCGTGAGAACAAGCGCCTCCTTGAAATCCCCCCACAGGTCGGAGCGGGTCCCAAGCGAATCAGTCAACGTATGCAGCAGGAGGCAGTTGAGATTCTCAAGTGTTTTGATCTGAACCGCGAATTTGCGGGCAATGGACGGATCCTCAAGATCGCGGCTCTGGGAAATTTGAATCATCGCAAGATGGTTTTCGATGATCAGTTTAAGCGATTGCGTGGCCTGTGCGTCCAGCCCCAGCCGCTTGGCCGCGTGCTGCGCCATGCGAACGCTGTCATCGGTGTGTTTGCGCGTCATCGCGGACTTTCCAGCATCATGGAGGAGAAGCGCCAGATAGAGAACAAACGGCCGTTCAATCTTTTGAAACAGGGTGGTATAGCGATTGAATGGGGCGGTCTTTCCAGCCCAAACCGCGTCCAGCATTTCCAGACAAATCAACGTGTGCTCGTCGGCGGTATAGCGATGAAAAAATTCGTGCTGAACGAGACAGGTTAACTTGCCAAACTCGGGCATATAGCGTCCAAGAAGGTCCACTTCATGCATCGTTCGCAACGTTGGCGCCACGTTGCCTCGTTGGTTGAGGATCTCCAGGAAGGTCTCATGCACATGCGGGTCATGGAGAAAATTGCGATCCACCAGATTGAGCTGGTGGCGGATCATCTGGATGAGGTCGGGATGCAATTTCAACCCTCGCTGTTGCGCATGCAGAAAAACGCGCATCAATCGGCGCGGTTGGTCGCGAAACACACGACTCGATCCGGGCAGCAACTCTCCATTCATGATCTTGAAGCCGTCAACCAACTGCTCGGGTTTCTCCCGGCGGAGCGGCAGCAGCAATTCGCGAAGGGATGGCCTGGGCTTGGGTTTCTGCTGGAACGCCAGCCGCTGCTCAAGGGTGCGGGTGATCAAATAGACGTTGCGCAGGTGCGTGTAAAGCACACGCATGAATTTTTCCAGGCGCTTGATGGGCGATCGGTCCGTGTAGCCCAGGTTGTTGGCCAGGGTCGGTTGAACGCTTTTGAGAATCACGTCCAACGGGCGCTTCACGTGGTAGTGAAGGTCATTGCGGACGCGCAGCAGAAAATCATAGGCTCCCTCCAGTTGGCGCCTCTCGGATTCGCTGATCCATTCGCGTTCCTGGAGTTCTTCCAACGTTCGCACCCGGTATTTGAAATAAGCCATCCACAGCAGGTTTTGGTAGTCACGCAACCCGCCGCAGCCATTCTTGATATTAGGTTCCTGCATTGAGGCCGAGTCCCCGAATTTTGCGCGCCGCGCCGACTGATCCTCCAATCGCGCCGCGATATACTCGTTTTCGTATCCCTCGATGCACTTTTCCACGACCTCCTTTTGCATCCGCGCAAACAAAGCCGCGTCCCCGGTCACCAACCGCGCCTCGATGAGCGACGTTTTGGATTGCATGTCGCTGTTGGCCACTTTCACGCACTCCTTGATCGTGCGGACTGAGTGTCCCACTTTGATGCCGATGTCGTAAAGCGGATACAGCATCGCCTGGGTCAACGCGGACATGCAGGCGTGATGTTTTCCATGTTCCACCAGATCGCCGCCGTCGTGGAGAAACATGATGTCGATATCGCTCTGGGGATTCAATTCGCTGCGGCCATATCCCCCGATCGCCACAAGGGCAAGCGGAGGCGGGGGTGTCTTCCCGGTTGCCGGGATGGCCGCCTTGGCCGCCAAAAGCAAATGACGCAATAGGGCGTCCATCATGGCCGCCCGGGCTTGGCATATTTCCCGTCCCCCTGCCCCGCCGCAATGCAGGATTTTCAATCGGTGCGTTTCAACCTTGAGATAGGTCTTATAGCCCGTTAAATCCTGCGCGGGTTGACGCCCGGACGGAATCGGCAACCGTGCTGCCGCGTCCGCTTCGATCTTTTCCAGTAACGTGAGCACGCAACCAGTCTCAATGGTGCCAGGGGAAATCGCAAGCCGGGAATCGAGGCCAAATATGGATTATCGCTTCGATTATGTTGACACATAAACAATCTATGTGTATTCTTTTGTCATGAGTGTAAATTGGAATCTCCCGGGGCCTCATTACCAGGCCACCTTGGGGCTTTTACGCGCCGCCGAGGCCCTCTGGGAGGGAAGTCGCGTGTTCTTTGATCGTTGGAAACTGAGTCCCAGCCAGTTCAACATTCTCAATTTGCTGGTCGGTGAGCCCAACGGCATGTCACAGGCTGAGCTGAGCCGTCAGCTTATCATGCATCGGTCCAATGTCACCGGATTGGTGGACCGCATGGAAAAGCGCAAGCTCCTTCAACGAAAGGAAACGCCCGGTGATCGGCGTGCCTACCGGGTGACTCTGACGGAACGAGGACGCAGACTTCTTAATGAAATACTGCCCCATTACCATCAGGCTGCGGAAGAGATATGGGGTGGCATTTCCGTTGGACAGGCAAATCAAATCGAGGCCACTTTGGATAAACTCAGCAAAACAGTCGCACAGATCGCACAACGCGGAACGCAGGAAGACATGATATGAACACAACCCAGACACGCACCGCCCCCCAAAATCCAACCTCAATCACTCTGTCTTTCATCCGTTGGACAGCCCGAAGCATCGGCCTATTGTTGGGCGCCCTTATTCTGGTCATAATGGTTGGCGAAGGAGGTTTATTTTCACATAAATCTCCAATGGAATGGCTCATGATGGCGTTTTTTTTGAGCGCAACGACTGGATTATTCCTCGGCTGCCGTTGGGAAATCCCCGGAGGAATTCTCATCGTCATGAGCATGGGTGGCTTTTACCTGCTTAACTATTGGGCGAGCGGCTTCAGTCGTTGGCCGGGCGGCTGGTTTTTTCCACTCATCTATCTTCCCGGACTCTTGTATGTTTTGTGTGCGCTTTTGGAACGTTGGAGGCAGGACCGCGTGACACGTTAGTATTTGATTAACCATCGACCTATGAAACAAATCCTTCGCTTTCTACTCCGGTGGCTCTATGGATTCCGAATCCTTAATCCGGAAGTTTTAAGCACGACGGGGCCGGTTTTATTGATCCCCAATCATGTTTCCTGGCTGGACTGGCTGTTTGTCGGTGTCTGTCTGGATGACGACTGGAAATTCGTCACTTCAAGTGTCACCGCTCAAACCACATGGCTCCACCGCTGGATCATGGTTAACAAGCGGACTTTCCCCATCGATCCGGCATCTCCCTACGCTGTAAAGCGCATGGCGGAATATCTTCAGGGGGGTGGCCGACTTGTTCTTTTCGCCGAAGGCCGGATTTCCATGACAGGGTCGTTGATGAAACTTTATGAAGGGACCGGGTTTCTCCTGCACAAGACCAATGCGAAGGTCATCACCTGCCATCTTCGGAATGTGAATCGCATTCCATGGGTGCGCCATACAGGATGGACCCAATGGTTTCCGCGGATTTCGGTGCATTTCAGCGCGGTCGCTAATCCCCCCAAATTCGAAAACCTTGGTGCCGGCCAGGCCCGCGTTCGCCTTACAGGCTGGCTGTCGGACCTGATGATCCGCCAGCAATTCGATGTCGAGATGCAATTCGGTCCTCGAACGGTATTCGGGGCTATTGCGAAGATGGCGGCGCAACGGCCCGGGCAAGTCATTCTTGAAGACGCCACCCGGCAAACGCTGACGTTTCGACGCCTCACGCTGGGAATCAGCCTGCTCGGAAGCGAATGGAAGGGTCGGCTGAAATCGACGGAAATCGGCGTATTGCTTCCCAATGTCAATGGCACGGTGGCCGTGTTGTTGAGCCTGTGGGCGCAGGGTCGCGTTCCCGCCATTTTAAATTATTCGACCGGCATGGCGGGCATGCTTCGCTGCGTGCAGGTGGCGGGATTGAAGCAAATCATCACCTCACGGCAGTTTCTCCAACGCGCTAAAATTCCCATGGAACCCTGGAAACAGGCGGGTATTGAATTGATTTTCATTGAAGAGGTTCGGGCCGGTATTCATTGGACTGCCAAGTTTGTCGGAATGGTTGGCTCCAGATTTGGCCGTGGATTATCCGATGCCAAATTGAAGCCGGAGAACCCCGCGGTAATACTTTTTACTAGCGGCTCTGAGGGGGAACCCAAAGCAGTGGAGTTAAGCCATCGCAATCTAATCGCCAATATCCGCCAGATGCTCTCGGTCATCGATCTGACCGACTGCGATCGGATGTTCAACGCCCTTCCAATTTTTCACAGTTTCGGGCTCACCATTGGGACGCTCCTTCCCTTGGTGCGCGGTCTGTACACCTTTCTCTACGTTTCGCCCCTGCATTATCGCCTGATCCCCACGATCATCTATGATCGCAATTGCACCCTGGTTCTGGCCACCAACACGTTTCTAAACGGGTTTGCCAGACGTGCAAATCCGATGGATTTTCGCAGCGTGCGCTATCTTTTTGTCGGCGCCGAAAAGCTCCAGGAGAATACGGTCAACACATGGTCCCGGAAATTTGGAGTTCGAGTGCTTGAGGGCTACGGAGCCACTGAGTGTTCTCCATGTCTTACTGTGAATACTCCCCGGATGCCTCGTTTTTCATCGGCTGGCCGCTTTCTGCCGGCCATCGAATACAAAATGGAACCCGTCGATGGCGTCGAGAATGGGGGTCGCTTGTTCGTGCGCGGTCCCAACATAATGCGGCGCTATATCAATGCGGAACCGGACGCCAGGTTTCAGGCTCTCAACGGCTGGTATGACACGGGCGACATCGCCCGGGTTGACGATGAAGGCCACGTGGAGATTCTTGGCCGATTGAAGCGATTTGCGAAAATCAGTGGCGAAATGGTCAGTCTTACCGCCATCGAAGACGCACTCGCCGGGGCGTTTGCCAGCCTTGGCTTGAAGAGCGAAGTGGTGATTGTGACCCGGCCGGATGCGGATAAAGGCGAAGCGTTGATCGCCGTGACCAATGAACCACGCATTCAGTTGGAGGCAATCCGCACGCTTTTGAAGTCTCGTGGATTCAGTAATTTGTGCGTTCCAAGAGAAGTGAGCGCGGTGAAGGAAATTCCCAAACTGGGCACTGGAAAGACCGATTATCGCGAGTTGAGCAAACGATTGGAATCGAAGTCCTGAGTGCATCGAGCAGTCCCGGGGCAACCGAGCGATTTAGCATTATTTGCTTGGTTGACCACCAATTCACCCCTTATATTAGGGCATGGTTCATTGCGGTATTGGATACGACGTTCATCCACTGGTGGAAGGGCGAAAATTGATTTTAGGCGGGGTTATTATACCCTACACCAAGGGTCTGGATGGCCATTCGGATGCGGATGTATTGATGCATGCGATTTGCGATGCCATTTTTGGGGCCTTGGGTGAAGGTGATATCGGAAAGTTTTTCCCCAATACGGATCCTCGCTGGCATAACGCGGCGAGCCATCTGTTTTTGCAGGAGGCCGCCCGCCAGGTTGAATTTCATGACGCAAAAATTATTAACGTGGATGCAACCTTGATTGCCGAGGAACCCAAATTGCTGCCCCACATGCCTGCCATGAAAACGCACATTGCACAGGCGCTGGGAATCCATCCCAAACGTGTTGGAATCAAAGCCACCACGAATGAACGCATGGGGTTTTTGGGCCGCAAAGAAGGCATAGCCGCCATGGCGGTTGCAAGCGTCGATCTTCACGATTAAATCATGGCTAAAGCCGAAATAAGTTGGAAACGGATCGATGAGTTCGGCATGAAAGTGCAGGTTTATGCTCATCATGTCGGCGATCGCTGGCTTTTCTATTCCCGTCAAAAACGCTTTCATGAGTGGCACACTGTGGAGCACCCGCCGTTGGAAGATTGGCTTGAGCTATTGGACGCGGTCAAGCGACGCATCCCGCGACGGTTGGTCCGCCCCGAGGAAGCCACGTCAATCCTCAAATCCATCCATGAGCTTTTCCCGGATTTTAAGGAGGAATGAAAAAGGCTCCCTTAATATTGATCACTCCATGCACCCAGATGCAGGGTGCGGAATTTGGTGACGTCTCGCTGAGTCTTTCCAAGTGCTACACAAAGGCAGTCGAAGCTGCAGGCGGTATTCCCTGGGTCATGCCCATTCCGTTGGGAAAGAATTTAATTTCTGAATGCGTTCGCCGCTGTGATGGCGTAATGCTGACAGGCGGAGATGACATTCAACCTCAATTATACACCCCTGCGCTGAGCGCCGACCTGGCGTCAACGGTCAAACAGACTGATCCAGCCCGGGACCTTTTGGAAATGGAGGTGGTCCGGGCAGTCTTCGACCAACGCAAGCCGTTGCTGGCAATTTGCAGAGGTCAGCAGCTTCTTAACGTTGCGTTTGGAGGCACACTAATCGTGGACATTTCCACGCAGGTCCCCAACGCGCTGAATCACAAACGATCCGATCTGAAAGACGACCTGGTGCATGAAATCAACATAGCGCCAGGCACTTTGCTTGCTAAAATAACGGGAAAAGTGCATATTAAGGTTAACAGTGCGCATCATCAGGCCATTGATCGCGTGGCGGCTCCGTTTCGCGTCAGCGCAGTCAGTGCGGATGGAGTGATGGAAGGGATTGAATTAAAACCTGAGAATGCGAAATTATTGCCCTATCTGCTCTCGGTCCAATACCATCCTGAGCGTTTGTTTGAACGGCATCGCGAGCACTATGGGTTTTTTAAGAGCTTTGTAAGTTTCTGCGTTGGAATGGGGGAACCTTAATTATGAACAACAAAATCATGGTTGTGGATGATGAACAGGAGGTGCGCATACTCCTGTCCACCATTCTCAAAAGGGCCAACTACGAAACTACCGAGATTGGTGATGGCGCAACCTTGAAATCGTCCCTGACCGGTCCCCAGCCCGATGTTGTCCTGCTTGATTTGAAGCTTTCCGACGCCGAAGGACTGGAACTGCTGCCTGCCATCAAAAAGGTTTGGCCAACCACAGAGGTTATAATTCTGACAGGTTTTGCGACCATTGACGCTGCGGTTACAGCCACAAAGCTGGGTGCATACGATTTCCAACAAAAGCCATTTGACGCCAAATCGCTGATCCTATCAGTCGAGCGTGCCCTTGAGCATAAGCAATTGACCGAGGAAACCCATTCTCTTCGCCAGGCGCTTGCTTCGATGAGCGGAGGCACCGCGCCAATTTTTCAAAGTCCGGCCATGAAATCGGTGGTTCGCACAGCGGAACGTGTCGCTCCCAGCGATGTTTCGGTTCTGATTACGGGGGAAAGTGGCACAGGCAAAGAAGTGATAGCTGACCTGTTGCACACCTTGAGTCCGCGAAGCAAAGGTCCGTTCGTGAAAGTGAATTGCGCCGCCCTGCCCCACGAACTCATTGAGAGCGAACTTTTTGGATCGGTCAAAGGGGCTTATACCGGCTCCCAAGGTGACCGTGAAGGATTATTCAGGCAGGCTGAAGGTGGAACACTGCTGCTGGACGAGTTGTCCGAGATGCCCATCGACACGCAAAGCAAATTGCTGCGCGTCTTACAGGAAAAGGAGTACCGTCCTGTGGGCGGTCGAACCAGTTACAAGGCGGATTGTCGGATCATTGCCTCCACAAATCGCGTGGTTGAGGAAGCAATTCGTGACGGAAAAATGCGGGAAGACCTGTATTACCGGATCAGCGCCATCACGATTGCTCTGACCGCCCTGCGCGAACGGCGCGAAGACATCATGCCGCTTGCCGGTGCATTTCTAAAACGTTTTGCCGCTCAGGCAGGCAGGGTCATATCAGGATTCACACCGGCCGCTTCCGAACGCTTGCGCAAACACGATTGGCCGGGAAATGTTCGTCAGCTTCAAAATGAAATTCAAAGGGCGGTCCTGATGTGCGAGGGATCTGTTGTGGATGTTTCCGATTTATCTGTGACCAGCGCGCCCGTAACCCAAACCGATGAGGAGTTGACGCTAATGGAAGCAATGGAGCGCAACACCATTGTTCAAATTCTTAACGAAACTCGCGGAAACAAACTCGAAACTGCAAGGCGCCTCGGAATTGGCCGACAGACCCTTTACAATAAGATCAAGGCCTACGGTATTGAGACGTAAGGGACTGTCCTTAAAGTCAAACCGGGAAAAGGCAAAGGGTTGGACCGATCATTGGCGCTCCAATTCTGCAGAGCCATTCTCTAACTGCGGGAACCCAATACTCGGGCGGGCAAAAACAGAATTGCCTTAATCAAGGCAAACGCAGCTCCCACCACAATGGCCAACAGCCGAAAAGGAAGGCTCGCGAGCCAAAACAAAGGGAAAAGAATCACGGCCAGCAAGGCCAGCGGCCAGCAAACCACCAACAGCAGACACCACATCATCAATCCTAAGAATATTCTCATAAGCTTTGCGCTTTCAAACAACCTACACCAAAGATGAAATCATTCCAGGTCGATGTCCATTCGCGCAAGTATTCCAGGCGGTGAGCAAATCCTGCTCATGCTTCGCAGCCCATGCCATGACTCTGTTTCGCACCCAGTAGGGAGCTTCGCCCTGAATGATCCGCAATGGCGCAAGCCCGATGACCAGTTCCCAATTCTCGTAAAAAGCGTGAATTCGCGCCCCAAGCAATTTCACACATAACATCCGAATCACGATCCCATAAAACTTGGCGACGACAGGCATAAACTATTCCCCCTTAGCTGTTTCTCCGGCCATGCAGGCCATCCTTGCGATGACTTCGCAATAGGCGCCTCTTAATGTTGACCGGTTGATTTTCATTCAAGTAACTTATTAGTTTCCGTCTACGCTTCTAATGACACTGGGATGAATCGAATTGTTACAGAATTCGTCAGGATGCCGGTAAACTGCTTTTGATTTTTCGTTTAAGTGTTGCACTCCAATTGCTTAAGATGTGTTTCTTATTTTAATAACCAAACAAACTCCGTTCATTTCAATAAAATTGGAAGCCATCCGTCGCTTGAAGTCTGCAATGGTATTGACGCCCCACCGACCGTCGAGGAAGGTTATTTCCAATGTTTATGACACCACCCGAGTTGCAACAAATTCTGACAAACACAAAAGCGCTGCAGCAGGCTTTTCTGGTGGGTGGTTGCGTGCGCGATTGGCTGCTGGGGCTTCCAAGTAAGGATTTCGACGTTGAGGTTTTTGGTGTTTCGTATGCGGATCTGAACACCTCACTGGCCGGTTGGGGCAGGACTGACACTGTGGGACGTTCTTTTGGGGTGGTCAAACTTACCACGCAGACCGGGAACATATACGATTTTACTGTGCCGAGGCGCGATTCCAAGATCGCCCCGGGGCATAAGGGTTTTGATATCGAATTTGACTCGGATATTTCACTATTTGAAGCTTCGGCCCGTCGCGATTTTACAATCAATTCCATGATGTACGATCCGCGCAAGGAATGCATCATTGACCTCCATGGGGGACGCCAGGACCTGGAAAAAAGGATTCTGCGTCATACCAGTCCGGCATTTTCCGAAGACCCATTGC
Source organism: Verrucomicrobiia bacterium (assembly GCA_963664225.1). GTDB lineage: Bacteria > Verrucomicrobiota > Verrucomicrobiia > Limisphaerales > UBA1319. The sequence goes on along the minus strand of OY760937.1, from coordinate 1,458,254 downwards.
GCGTGTTGCGCGGAATGCAATTTGCCGGTCGTTTTGGGCTCCAGGCCGCCCCGGAAACAATCCGGCTTTGCTTTGAAATCCACTGTGGCTATAACGAGTTGGCCATTGAACGAGTCCGGGAGGAATGGTTCAAATGGGCCGCCAAAAGCACGCTTCCATCGGCTGGTTTACAATTTCTCGCTCAGACTGGATGGACCCGGCATTTCCCTGAAATCCACAATCTTTTGGATACGCCGCAAGATTCGCAATGGCATCCCGAAGGCGACGTTTTTACACACACCTGTCATGTTTGCGATGCTTTGTGCGGCATGGAAAAATGGAAGGCCGCCGATGAAACATCACGCATCGTGATGATGCTCGCTGGATTGGCGCATGATTTTGGAAAACCGATAACAACCGCTGAAACGATCAAACAAGGCCGGATGCGAATCACCTCACCGGGACACGCCGAGGCTGGCGGGGCATTGGCTGAACAATTCCTCAATCGCATCAACGCCCCGCAGAATATCATTCTCAGGGTAATCCCTCTGGTCCTTAACCATCTGGTTCATTTGCAGCCACCGACCGATCGCATGATCCGGCGGCTTGCACGACGATTGGGACCAGCAAACATTCAGGACTTGTGCCTGGTGATGTCAGCGGACTCGATGGGGCGTCCGCCTTTGGATCCCGTTATTCCGACGGGGATCACGCAATTGGAAATCATGGCGCGGGAATTGGATTTGCACCAGCACGCTCCAATGCCCATTCTCCTTGGTCGGCATTTGTTGCCGTTGGGGATTCTTCCCGGCCCTGCAATGGGCAAGGTGCTGCACAACGCTTTCGAGGCGCAACTCAACGGGGAATTCTTTACCGTGGATGAAGCATTGCAATGGTTGGGACGCCAGACTCAACTCTCACTTCCCGGGGAATTTCGAGATAAGTTGAATTTTCCATCCTGAATCTCACACTTTCGTGGATCGCGAGGTCGATTATATTAAGCAAAATATCGTCGTTTTTTTGTAACCAAGTTCGAAGTTTTGCGGTCAAATAGCTTTGAAACGGTGTAACCAATCTAATTCCAACTATGAAAAAAGTTTTATTGGCAGGTGTTCTTTGTGCAGCCACCTCATTGATTGTCCTCGCTGACAACACGGAAGATCTCAAGGCTGCAGCGAAAAAATTGGCGGATCAGCCAAATTATTCCTGGGCGACTACAGTGGAAGTGCCAGGATCCCAATACACTCCGGCGCCTCGCCTGGGCAAGGCGAACAAGGACGGATTCATCATGGTCAGCACGGAAATGCAAAACGTAACCACCGAAGCGGTCATGATGGGGAAAAAGGGCGTGGTCAAGACGGACAGCGGGTGGAAGGCGGAAACCGAATTGGAAGCTCCTGGGGCCAATAATCGAGGCGCGATGTTCCAACGCATGTTGCTCAACACCAAAGCGCCCAGCGCTGAAGTCGCGGATCTGGCTACGAAGGTTAAGGAACTAAAGAAGGATGAAGGCGTTCTTTCGGCCGACTTGACCGAAGAAGGCGCACAGCAGCTCATGACAATGGGCCGTCGCAATCGTGCCAATACCCCGGCCCCCAAAGACGCCAAGGGGAGCGTAAAAATCTGGATCAAGGATGGCATGATCCAAAAATACATTCTCAAAGTCGAGGGCAAGGTGGCATTTGGTCAAGACCAACAGGAGAGGGCGATTGAACGTATCACCACCACCGAAATCAAGGATGTCGGCACGACAAAAATGGAGATTCCCGACGAAGCAAAGAAGAAAGTCGCAGAATAACGCTGTGCTAAGTCGACGAGGGTGATTCCTCGCAAAATTCGGTTCCAAAGAACACGCCGTCTGAAAAATCCAGACGGCGTGTTCATTTCAGCAATATTTTCTGCCGGAGTCGATTAACCCGATTTGTTAAAGCCCCCACCCTTCCCTGAAGGTCGGTTTAATGAATTGATTGGCCTCGTCCGAATTGGTGAATCGCATATTCTTCCCATCCCATTCCAACTTCCGATTTTTTACGCGCATCGCGATGACCCCCAACAATGCGACTTCGGCCAGTGGTCCGCCATAATTGAAATTCGATTCCGCCTGCTTGCCATTCTTGCATGCATCGATCCATTCCTTGTGGTGGCCAGGTGAACGGGGAATGGTTTTGGCCGGTTCCTTGTATTCCTTCATGCGGCTGTCTGGCAATAACTTGACTCCTGCCGCTCCATGTGAGCCATAAAGGATTTTACCCTTATCACCCACCACCAATGCCCCAATGCCCGGCAATTGGCCCTTGTCCAGCTCCTCGGGTTTGGCGGGGCGATTCGCTCCATCATACCAAATCAGCTTCACAGCCGGGCGATTTTCAATGGCGGGAAATTCGTAGCGAACAATGGAGCCTTTTGGGAAGGTGTCACCGTGTATCTTGGGATCATAATCCCCGGTTTCAGCCTCGATCGTCGAAGGCGCACCCAGCTTTAAGGCCCAAAATACGGGATCGACCACATGGCAGGTCCAGTCGCCAATCACTCCGGTTCCGAACGGCATCCAACTGCGCCATTTTCCGGGCACATAAGTCGAATTATAGGGACGGTTCTGCGCGGGCCCCAGCCACAAGTCCCAATCCAAAGTTTCTGGAACCGCCTGTTTTTGATCGAGAATGGCCAGGTCATTCATGTGGCTATAGACGCTGTTGCACATGGCGTGTACCTCACGAACGTTACCGATGGCTCCGTCCCAGATATACTCGCAAAAGGTGCGGATCGAATCGTAAGAATGTCCTTGATTGCCCAATTGTGTGACGACTTTGTGCTTGCGGGCCTCCTCCATGACGGTCCTGACCTCATAAACGGAATGCGCCAGGGGTTTCTCGCAATAAACATGCTTGCCGCGCCGAATGGCATTTAAGACCGCTGCCGCATGAACGTGGTCAGGAGTGGCAATGACGGCCGCATCGATATCCTTTTCCACCGCATCGAACATCCTGCGAAAGTCCTTGAATGTCTTTGCTTTTGGAAATCTTTCAAAGCTCTTGCCTCCCTGTTTGGAATCCACATCGCACAGGGCCACAATATTCTCACCGCTGACACCATCGAGATCGGCGGCCCCCTGCCCTCCAATCCCAACGCAGGCAATGTTCAATTTGCTATTGGGGGAAACAGCCCCGTTAAGTCCAAGCACAGAACCTGGAACGATCGTAAACGAAGCAATCGCCGTGGCCGAAGCTTTTAGGAAACCGCGTCGATTGATGGGTGAAAAAGGCTTTTTCATATAAATACGCTATTCTGTTGGCTTGAGTTCGCATGAACCTTGCCAAAGCCGACAAGCGATTCAAATGAAAAATGCAGTAGCCATATTTCTTCGAATTGGGTGCTGATCCCAGCTTGTTCTTCGCATGTTTGCGAATGACCGACGACTCCGGTGAACCATGCGGACCCTTTTGAAAGTCGCCTCTGTTGTTATACGGGAAAAATGCGTCTCCGCACGTTAACGTTACATTGAATCTATGAAAATGTTGCAACGCGCCTTGCTCGAGCATTCGTTATGACTCAGAAAGACGGATTAACCAATCACCCATCAAAGGAGTCCTCCAAGGCGCAGGTTCAGGGCGAGTCTTGAGCAACAGCAAGCACTTCGCCCGGAAATCAGCCCCCTTCACAGCTCCATATTTTTGGGTGCTGGACTTGCAATTGCGCTACGGCGCGTTCACAATTGGGCTTTGCATTTGGACGGGCAGCAGGTCCAAACAAGGCCGTAAAATCAGGGCACATGTGCGGCAACCAGGCGGAGGCGTGATGGTTGCTTGCTTAAGCCGAGACGAGCATTTTTGCAGTGGCCAGGTGACTGAATTGCGCCCTATCGGCCTTCCGAATCACCAATGTGATGGCCCTAAAGCACTCTGTGGCAATAATAACGTAGATTCGACAGCCGAAAAATGGCCTTTGAATTGACCGGCACGAAGTGTGCCCACGCCTTCTGACCACCATGGAACAAACCATCACCCCGCCAAAAGGCCTTGTCCGCATCGATTGGGCCGAACTCTGGCATTTCCGGGATCTTTTTTTGGTTCTTGCCTGGCGCGACATCTCTGTCCGTTACAAACAGACCGCGCTCGGCGTGGCGTGGGCTGTGCTCCAACCGGTGACCACCATGGTCATTTTCTCGTTCATTTTCAATCGCATGGCGGGCATTCAGAGCGGTGATGGCACCCCCTATCCCGTGTTTCTCTGCGTCGGTCAATTGTTATGGCAATTCTTTTCTGGAACGCTCACCAACGCCAGCCAGGCCCTCGTGACTAATGTGGCGCTGGTGCAGAAAGTCTATTTTCCGCGCCTGATCCTTCCTGCAACCGCCGTGACGACAGGCCTCGTCGATCTGGCCATTGCCTCCCTTGTGCTCGTCGGCATGATGGTTTGGTATGGAGTGGCTCCAAGTTGGATGGGTCTTCTTACTCTCCCGGTCCTTCTTTTGACCACCATGCTCTGCTCATTGGGTATTGGGCTTTTCCTGGCTGCGATCAATGTCAAATATCGGGATGTTCGCTACGCCCTGCCCTTCGTGATCAATATCATGATGTATGTCACGCCGGTCATTTACCCTCTGAACATGCTTGATAACCACCCGGTTGCTAAAACGGCCATGACCTGGCTTAATCCCATCGCAGGGGTCATCTCCAATGCACGGGCAAGTTTGCACATGATAGGTAATAGCAGTCTCTCCAACGCAACATCGACCATCGCCGGGGTTGTCTCCAATGCACCGGCCGGATCCGCGTTTCAATGGGATGTTCTTGGGATATCCCTGTTCATGAGCGCGGTCTATCTGGTGATCGGCCTGGCTTACTTTCGAGCCACCGAGCGATATTTTGCGGATATAGCGTAAATGGCACAACCCATCATCGAAATCGAAGGACTGGGCAAAAGCTACCGGATCGGCGCGAATCGGGAGCGATACCTCTCGCTGCGTGACGAGATGGCGAAAAAAGCCCATGGTTTCTATCGTCGCTTTCTATCGCGGCATCGCCATTTGCCCAAGTACGAGGAGTTCTGGGCGCTCAAGGATGTCAGCTTTTCGGTTCAGGCAGGCGAGGCGGTCGGCATCATTGGCCGCAACGGGGCGGGCAAGAGCACGCTTTTGAAAGTCCTGTCCAGGATCACGCCACCAACGAATGGGAAGATCACCTTGCGTGGTCGCATGGCCAGCTTGTTGGAAGTTGGGACGGGATTTCACCCCGAATTGACCGGGCGCGAGAACATTTACCTCAACGGCGCCATCCTGGGAATGACGCGAGCGGAGATCAAACGCAAGTTTGATGAAATCGTGGCTTTTGCCGAAGTGGAACAATTTCTGGACACCCCAGTGAAACGGTATTCCTCCGGCATGTACGTCCGCCTGGCCTTTGCGGTGGCCGCGCACTTGGAACCCGAGATACTGGTGGTGGACGAAGTGCTCGCGGTGGGGGATGCGCAATTTCAAAAAAAGTGCCTTGGCAGAATGGGCGAGGTGGCCAGGGAAGGCCGCACGGTGTTGTTTGTCAGCCATAACATGGCCGCAGTAAGAATGCTCTGCCACAAAGGTGTATATCTCAATGCTGGTAAGGTTGCGACCGTTGGGCCGATCAACCAATGCATAGAGTCCTACACGGGCAATCAGAATTCTGGCGATTCCATCATCAGTCACATTTCGAGATGCGATTCACGATTCAGAATTGATGCTGTTCGCATCAATGGCAGCGAGACTGACGTGATTGATTTTTCTCCAGATTCCGATGTTTTAACGGTCGAGGTCGAGGGAGCAATGTCAGAGTCTTTCGTATGCGAGCTCGAGGTTCGCATATACGATATGCAGGGCATCCCGCTGGCTTTCTTTTCTCACGGACACGAAAAGGGGCTGAACGTGCCGAGAGCATCTGGTAAGTTCTTCATTAAACATGCCATTGCACTGCCACGTCTTACCAAGGGATTATACACGATCAACATCTACCTGACTGATCCAGGAAAGTCGGGTTGGGTAACTATTCCATCAGCGGCGGTTATTTCTGCTGAATCCTCAGCCACGCCGACAGGAATAGTCTTCGAGTACCGACTGGGAAGCGGTTGGGTGTGGCTGAAAGAAGACTTAAAGTCTCGCGCTCAACAATGATGTGCCAGGTAATTTCGTATTCCACCCTTCTCTACAGAGAGTCGCGCGCCCGACTGTTCCATTCTGCCCGTCAGGCGGGAGTAAAACACTGCCAGGGATTTTCCCCATGGTTCCTATACCGCTCGGGGTATTACAAGCGGCATCGCAATATATTGGAGCAACCACGTGGTGCCGGTTACTGGCTCTGGAAACCGTATGTCATTCTAAAGACACTTGAACAGGCAAAACAAGGTGACACAATACTGTACCTCGATTCTGACTTTACGGTAACCTCCAGTTTAACGCCGCTGTTTGATCTGGCCAGCGATGAACAACCCATTGTTATAACCGGCAACCACGGTAATTTGAATCGTTCTTGGACGAAAAGAGACTGTTTTGTGTTGATGGGGTGTGATTCGTCCAAGTACTACGAAGCAGAGCAAGTGAATGGCTCCCCCGTTCTGCTCCGCAATTGCGAGACGAGTCGCGCATTTGTGGCCGAGTGGCTATCATGGTGCGAAGACGAACGAATACTGACGGACATCCCCAACACATGTGGAATGCCCGATATTGATGGATTCAAGGATCACCGCCATGATCAATCCGTGTTATCTCTTCTTGCCGTCAAGCATGGGCTGCCCATTTTCAGAAATCCGTCTCCGCACGGCAACCGCTTCAAGTTGCCTGAATTCCGGACTCCGGGTGAATTGCTTAAGGGTTCCTACGCGGATAAACCATTCGCAAATTCGCCGTATGGGACCCTGATTGCAGGTCAAATGCATTCAGGAAAACCGCATCCATTTTATCGGCTCGTTCGCCGTATATTCCGGTTATTGGGGCAAAACGTGTGAAACGAACTGCCGCGATCACGATTAACCTGATCGGAAGACATTCACCGATCTACCTGCGACAATCGCCAGCGGGAGATGGCGTTTGGGAGGATTTCCGGTTTCTTGCCAACGCTTTGGAACCAACGGACTACTGCGTCGTTTTAAACGGAGTGGAGGAACCGCTAAAGGTCAACTGCCTCCGGGAAAACATCTGGCTGCTGATGCAGGAACCGCCGACTGAGTTCTGGAAACCGCTGCACCGCGGAAACCAGGACTATGGCCGAATTTTCACGCAGGACACGGATTTGGTGGGACCACAATATGTTTGGACGCAACCCGCACTCAACTGGCGGGTCAACAGCTCCTATGGGGAACTTTCAAACCTGCTGCCGTGCGCCAAAAGCATGAATGTTTCAGCCGTGATCAGCGACAACACGATGTTTTCCGGACATCGATCGCGCCTTGCATTCCTGAATCAAATAAAATCATCCATCGCGCTCGATCATTATGGCCGGGGCTTCCGCGAAATCCCTGAAAAATGGGATGCCCTGGCTGGTTACCGCTATTCCTTTGCGGCAGAGAACTATCGCAACCCATTCTACTGGACTGAGAAAATTGCGGACTGTTTCCTTGCATGGACCATGCCGATCTATTGCGGTTGCACGCGAATCTCGAGTTATTTCCCGGCTGAAGCCATCGTCGATTTGGACATGGAGGATCCCCAAGCCATCGACAAGATTCGCGAGGCAATCGCCAAGGATGCCTGGGGCAGAAATCGGGATGCCATCGAACACGCGCGCAATTTGGTGCTTCACCGATATCAATTATTACCCTTCCTAGCCGATCAGATCCGGGGGCATGTTTCCTCGTGTGGAGTCGGCCGCGCAAATTACCCGGAGGAATGGATCCATCCAACAAACACAAAGCCGGGACTCACGGAGCAGTGCGAAAAATATGCCCGGCGTATCGTGGGAATGGGACGGAATTTATTCGCCCCCCGTGGCCCGCAAACCTGATATGGGGGCAGGACAAAATTCTTCAGCCCGCCGAAAAACGATTTTAACCGACATGAAAGTATATAGGTCGAAAGAACACAGTCCGCTCGAAGAACTGAGCGCGCGATCTTCTCTCTCGCCCCGCGAGGCACGAGTGGGGAGAGAGTTGGAGAGAGGGGTTTCATTTATAGACCATGTCATCTTGCCGACGAAATTTGTCCTGCACCCACCTGATATTGGCGGTCGTTATGAAGCCTGACATCACCATAATTGTTAGTTCCTATGATGGAGCCGAGGACACTTGGGAGCCATTTTTCAAACTCTTCAGCACGTATTGGCCTGATTGCCATTACCCAATTATTTTAGTCACCGAGACCAAGCGGTTTTCGTATCCGGGTCTTCCCATGCAGTGTTTCAATACCGGGATCATGAAGGGAGGACCGACGGCTTGGGGGAGGCGCATGATCAAAAGCCTTGATGCAATCAAGAGTGGCACGGTTCTCTATCTGCAGGATGACTTCTTTCTGACAAGCGCTGTAGATGAGAAGCTTATCGAAGAGTTTGCGGGTTATATGGCGGAGAGGAGCTGGACGCATGAATCCACAATGCACATAGGCCTGTGTCCACGCAGCAGCCATGGTCCCTTCCACCTGACCGAGTATCCGCTCTTATGGGAAGTGGATCGTCAGGCCCGTTATCGATTCTCTTTGCTGCCCGGTTTATGGAATCGGAAGGAATTACTGAAACAGATCAAACCCTGCGACACTGCATGGGATTTTGAGGAAAAAAGCCATTGGCGCGCGCGTCGAACGACCAATCGCATTTTGACGGTTAATCGGCACATTTTCCGGCCGGAAGGAAGGTTGATATATCCGTTTGACCCAGGAGGTGGAATTGTTCGTGGAAAATGGGATCGTGGAAGCGTGGTCGATCTCTTTAAGCAGCACGGAATCATCGTGGACTTTAGCCGGCGGGGTTTTACTGACGAGGCACTGCTCCATCCTCCCATGCCTTTGCCTTTTGGCACACGCGTTCGCAATGCGATTCATTGGCATGGAATGCGCCTGATTAACCGGCTCAATAAGTCGGTTGATCATTTTAGGTCCTGAACTGACTTTCAAGTTAATTAAATGCTGACTTTTGCCATCACTATATTGTGTGCTTTGCTTTCGTGGCGACTTCTGTATCCACCACTGGCTTTAATGCTGTTCATTTTTTTGGATCCGGGGAGCACGGTGGGCACCGCGACAGCAGTGCCATACAGCCAATACACATGTAGCATGGTGTGGGGCGGGCTGCTGGGAGGAGTATTGACCTCGCTAAAGCAACTCCACCAGAACAGAAACAATGACGACGGCGGAAAATTTGCCTGGCGCGTCGCCGTGGTTTGTCTTGTGATGTTCTTTTTGATTCGAACTTCCTTGGGGGTCCGCGGGCATTATTATGGTGTGGGAAACGACACGGCATCGGTCGGTCCTTTGACACTTATTATCGTGCTGGTGTATTTGTGGGACCGGCGGGCCTGGATGTGCTTTGGGGGAATGCTCGTCATTCAATTTTGTTTGAGCCTTTACGTCATCGCAAGACCGGACAGCGTGTTAAACGGATTCCTTGTTAAAATTGAGGATGCGGGAGAAGTGGAGCGCAATTTATCCGGCTTCTTAAGGGAGTCTGAAGTTGTGGGCGCGCGCGTTCCCGGCCAATTTATGAGCACCATCTCCATGGCGGTCCATGCGGCGGTTGGAATTGCGGCGGGCCTGGCTCTTCTGATCGGCACGCTCGGGCAGGCTGCTGCAAAAAAAGTGGTGTCCGTGACGGCCGGCGTTGCCTTGATTCTGGTCGGCTCCTACCTTTTGGGAGTCAGCGCATCCCGCGGGGTGATGATTGGCCTTGCCTTTGGAATACTCGTCTATTTTCTCAATGCACAAGGGCCGATGCGATTCATTATGCTCGGAATTGGCCTGTGCGGCATTCTGATCGTTGGCACCCAGTTGGTCGATATGATCCCGGAGGATGACCCGCTCTGGGGCCGGTTTGTTCAGTTGAGAAATTATCAGATAACCGAGGACTATCGAATCGCAGCCATGCGAAACGGCGTTGGCGCGATCATGGCCAGTCCGCTGCTTGGTTGGGGAGACTTCGATTCGGCGCTTGAAGCCACCGATGGCTATATGCCACACATAGGCCCGTATTCAATGGCTGTCATTCATGGAGTTCCTGGTGGACTCCTGGCTTGTTTGATTCTCGCTTGGGCGGGCATGGGTGATTTGACTGGGAAGAATTCGAAGGAACTTAAAAACGCTCCGGAACTTCGCCCTTTCTGCGCCTTTGCCACGATGAGTTGCTGGATCGCTCTCGTGGCCATTATGACCAATGGATACACGCCGACGGCATTCATCTATATTCTCTTGGGCATCGCTATGTGGCCGATGATTTACCAGCCGCCTCTTGAAGAACCCACGTCGGAATCCACCGCGGACGAAGGAGTAGATTCCATCGAGGATTCCACGGTTTCCAGCGACGATTCGGCGACAGTCAGGACTTAAAAGTGCCCAATATCGCCAGTCTCTTTTCCTGACCCTCTCAACCTGCTCCGCCAATGATGGTTATTTGAGAAGTTCCGTCAATTCCCCCCTTCCCCTTCTTCCTCACATTCTCTCCTCTTCCAATAAGTCTTCGTCTATTGTCTCTCGTTTCCTGAAATCAACCCGGTTGACCAGCATTCAACCCGCGGTCAACCGGTTGAACGCAAAAATACACTCCTTGCGGTATAAAGTATTTTGTCAGGAACGATGCGAAAGATGTGATATATTGCAACGGTTTCCGAGATGGAAATCGCCTTGGAAAAGCATGCAGGGAACTCTGAACTGATGAGCCTTTCGGATTTCGAAGAATCCTCTTAAGCTAAACGGGCGCATGATGTTATGAACAAATTCTCCATCCTCGCACTGATCGTGTTGTTGACACTTGCGGTTTCCTGCCAGAAGGAATCAGAGTCCGGTTCCAATCCGCGTGTGTTCCAGGCCAGGGGCGTCGTCGTGCAGTTAAAACCCGATGGCATGACTGCTGTGATCAAGCATGAAGCGGTTTCTAACTACATGGCCGCCATGACGATGCCGTTTGTGGTGAAACAGCCGCAGGATTTGGCGGGTGTGGCGGCAGGCGATGAAGTCAATTTTCGTCTGCTGGTTACTGAAAACGAAAGCTGGATCGACCATGTGACCAAAACCGGAAAAACTTTTCCCGCCCTGGCGAAGTCCCCGCTCCAGGATTCGCAGACCCAATCCAATCGAACGTTCAGCATTACCAATATTCCGGACTTCGCGCTGACCAATGAATTCAACCAACCGGTCAGTTTGCATGGTTATAAGGGCAAAGCAGTTGCGCTGACTTTCTTCTTCACGCGCTGCCCGTTGCCGGAATTCTGTCCGCGGTTATCCAAGAATTTCGAGGGCGCGAGTGAAAAACTCACGGCCATGACCAACGGGCCGACGAATTGGCAGTTGCTTTCCGTTTCGTTCGATCCGATGGACCGGCCTGATGTCCTGCGGGCCTATGGAAATCAGTACCACTACGCTTCGAATCATTGGAGTTTCCTGACGGGAAACCCGGAGCATATACGGGAATTGGCCCGCGGGTTTGGCGTTTCAATCACGAATGACGGGGGTTCCTATTCCCACGATTTTGCCACGGCTGTATTTGACAACAATGGCCAGCTGCGAACTTTGTGGCGGTTTGGAGGCGATACCACAGATTTGTTGGTCAGTGAATTGCTCAAGGCAACCGGTGCGTCCAAGTAACCTTCCCGCAGGCATCTTCGTGTTTAGCGCGGCAGTCCCCTGCTCTCAACGCGGTTTCGATCCCGCGGAGAAGAGTCGGGCGGCCATTTGACACCCAATGAATGGTGATGTTTAGTAATGGTGGTTGTTTCTGTGAAAATCCTGCTGCATAAGAGAACAACATGGAATGCTTTAGATGTTCTGCTTACGCGTTCATCCACCGCACGGTCCAGCCTGCGCCGAGTCAGGGTGTCAAATCGCGGCGAAGGCTTCACATTGATTGAGTTGCTGGTCGTCATTGCGATCATTGCCATTCTGGCGTCACTTTTGTTGCCTGTTTTGGCCAAATCCAAGGCCCAGGCAAGAGGCATTGCCTGTTTAAACAATACCAAACAGCTCCTGTTTTCATGGACTCTTTATGCGGCAGATAGTAACGACCGACTGGTGTATAACCTGGGACTGGATCGGCGGCAGCGGATTCCCCCTGCCAACCGGGAAAAGAACTGGGTGAACAATGTGATGACGTGGGAATTGGACCCGGATAATACCAACACCCTCTTCATGGTCCAAAGCCCGCTAAGCCCCTATCTGGGCCGTTCGCCGGACATCTTCCAATGCCCGGCTGACAAGGTCCTGAGTTCCATACAGCGGCAGGCGGGATGGTCCTCGCGTGTTCGCAGCGTTTCAATGAACGCCATGGTGGGCGATGCTGGGCCGAATGTGCAGAATGGAGGCAACATACTCAATCCGGGTTACAGGCAGTTCATGGTGATGTCCGATATTCCCAAACCCACCTCGATCTTTGTCATCCTGGACGAACACCCCGACAGCATCGGAGATGGGTATTTTTACATTAATTCAGACGAGTTGGAGTGGGTTCATTTGCCAGCGTCCTATCATAATGGGGCCGCCAATTTTTCTTTTGCGGACGGCCATGCGGAGAAACACCATTGGAAATACGCCCTCTCCCGCCCGGCCAACCAGCCTGATGCAGCACCATTGCCGATACCGATCCCATCGAACGAATTGGACGATTTTCAATGGGTTGGCGAACACATGAGCGTCGATCAATAAGCCATTATTTGGCCCCCTGATCGATCCAGGCGCGCAGCAATGCCACCTGTTCTCTGGTGAGCGGGTTTCCCTTGTTCGTTGGCGGCATGGCGTCGTCTTCATTCAAGCGGGCGGTGAACTGAACAATCGGGCTTTTGGCACCGTTGCCGACTTCAATGACCTTGCCATCCTCCCCACCCTTCAGAGCCGCTTCCAAGCTGTCAAGTCGCAGCTTGCCCTTGGGGTTCTTCTCTCCATGGCACCGGATGCAATTCTTTGCAAGGATGGGGCGAATGTCCTTTTCGAAAGTGATCCCCTTCTTGTCCAACGCAGGAGGCAGTTTGCTGAGATCGGGTTCCGCAGCCTTGCCCATATGCAGGCCGATCGCCAGGCAAAAGATCAGGATGGGTCCCAGCGGCAAGGCGGCAGACCGTTGTAGACGGACATTAGTTCCAAGTTTTTGTTTTTTCATAAGCATATTTCGTTTTCATTCAGATTAATTCATGGTCGCGCCCACCAAGGCCGAACACGGAGGACTTTAGACCGGTTTCAAAGTTGATCCGCATTCCCCACCACTTTTGACGTGCAACCGATCCGTAAATCGTCACAAGTACTTTTCGATGGATTGTCGATCGCCAATCACGCCGAGGAGATAGGTTGTGCCCTGGCGGCTCCAAGTCGCAGTGGCAAGCTTGCCCACCTGCTGAAGCTGAGGTGCGGTGGTGGCCGGGGCGCCGGGGACTGCAGCGCGATTGACAACAAACAGCCACAGCAAATCATCGTGTTCGAGGCGAAAGCAGATGAGCGATACCGGCTGGTTCTGCCATTTGAGCAGGGCGCAACCCGCACCCGGCAATTTTTCCAGAGCTGGGTTTAACGTGTAATCCGCTGGCGAACCATGCCCGGCAAGATAGTTGCGAATTTGTGTCAAATCATTGGTGACCAGATTCATTCGATATTCGCGCAGGGCGAACTTGGCCATGCGGGCGCGGTAAACGTTCAGAGTGTTGTGATTGGCGGAGGAAATCAGGAAACCGGTCAGACTGATCAACAGGACCACAGCGGCTGCCATGGCCAGCAACTCCGGGCGTCTCCACCACACCACCACCACTTTTGAAGGCAACCGGCCGGCAAGAATTTTTTCTCTCAGGCCCAGTGGAGGTTCAATCTTGCGCAGTTGATCCTTCACCCGGCTGTTGAAGGCCCGATGCTGTTCAAACCACCGCTCCAACTCGGAATCCTGCCGAACCTGCGCCAAGGCCCTCGAAATATCCGGATCGTTGTCATCATCCACACCGGCCCGGTAAGATCTGAGCGTTTCCATGGCCTCCAGATTATTCATTTTGTTTCCTTGCTGCAGGTGAAGACAGGGTATTAACCTCGGTGAGGAATTGACGCAGTTGCGAGATGCCCCGTGCCAGGCGGGATTTAACGGTTCCAATGGGAATGCCCAATATTTCGGTTATTTCCTTGTAGGAATAATCTTCAAGATAGAATAGGGCCAATGCCGCATGATGAGGCTCATCGACTTTGGCGAGGGCCTCGAGCACGGTTTCAGTATCCAGATGCTCGAAGACTTCAGAATCCGTCGAGGCCAGTTCTCCATCCATTTGCTCCAGCGACAGATGCGGAAAGCGTATAAAACGTCGTTTCGAATTTAAAAATTCCCGCTGCATGGTCGTAAAGAGCCACGCTTTGACTTTTGCGTGGTCTCGCAATTGGTTTCCCTTAGTCTGATAAACATAAAAGGTCTGTTGAGTCAGATCGCACGCATCGGTTTCGGCCCGGGTAAGACTCAGTGCAAATCTATAAAGTGGCTGATAATAGAGATTAACCAGCTCTTCAAAATCCAGGTCGGAAGCCATAATCGTGTCATCGCAAGTAAGAAACCTCAGTGTCCAAAATGTTCCCGGAGTCCCCGGAATTTTTACACTGATCCAAAAGCCCGGTTATTTCCCGGTATCGTAGCATTATATCATTTTATGAATACATTGCATTATTCTTATCATTATTTTTCAACCATGCGACAGGTTCATCGCTTCAAGATTGCCACAAACAGCTCATGTTAAAGATGTTACGTAATACTAAAAACATTCGTCGCGGGTTGATAAAGAATTGCGAACTCGGGAACAAAAGTGTGTTTCGAGCTTCTTATGTTCGTGGTGAAGGAGAATCACCAGTGACCACACAAACATAAATTGACTATGAAAACCATCCGAGTGAACGCAGTCTGGCAGGCCGTGTCCTTATGTGTCCTGCTGACCCAAAGCGCCTCCGTAAATGGCGCTAATCAATCCGTCCTGATACAAGGATTCAAGTTCGTGCCAGCTGATGTCACCGTAAACGTGGGAGAAACGGTGACCTGGACTCAAAAGGACGCCATCATGCATACCAGCACGAGCGATGCATCACCGCCAGATTGGAGTTCCCCGTTCTTGAGTCTGGATCAGACCTTCTCATTTACGTTTAATACGGCCGGAACTTTTCCATACCATTGCATACCACATGCGGCGACCATGCACGGATTGGTCACTGTTCAGGGAGCGGTGATAGTCCCTCCCACCGTGCAGATCACAGATCCGCTAGATGGAGCAATCGTAATCGCGCCCACAAATGTGACCGTGACGGCGACGGCCTCCAGTGCCGACAACACCATCAGCATGGTCGAGTTCTTTGATGGCTCCAACTCCCTCGGCAGCATTTCGACTGCGCCCTACAGCCTGACCGTCACGAACATGGCGGTCGGTTCCCATGTGCTAACAGCCAAAGCAACCGATAGCCAGAGCCTCAGCAGTGTTTCATCGCCAGTGACCATCCAAGTCAACAGCGCACCGTCCGGCACCACTCATGACGTCCTGATTCAGGGATTTGCATTCGTACCGTCCGCCGTAACGATCAACGTGGGCGACACCGTGAAGTGGACGCAAAAAGATTCCATTCAGCATACGAGCACGAGCGATGCCATTCCGCCTGTTTGGGATTCCGGACTCCTGAGCCTGGATCAGACCTTTCCATTTACGTTTAATACTGCCGGGACTTTTCCATATCATTGCACCCAGCATCCTTTGACCATGCATGGATCCATTACAGTGCTGGGCACCAACACCGCCCCCTCGGTTGCGATCACAGATCCGCTTGATGGCGCAGTGCTGACCGCGCCAGTCAACGTGACCATAACGGCGACGGCGACGAACGCCGATAACAGCATCAGCACGGTTGCGTTTTTTGACGGCACCAATTCCCTCGGCAGCATATCGACTGCGCCCTACAGCCTGATCGTCACAAACATGGCGGTCGGTTCGCACGTTCTTACAGCGAAAGCCACGGACAATCAGTCGGTAAGCGCTGTCTCGGCACCGGTCACGATTCAAGTCAACAGTTTTCCAGTGGTTCAGATCACCCGGCCCGGCGGCGGCGCGTTGTTTCTTCTGCCGGCCAACATTTCTCTCCAAGCCTCGGCTTCAGAGACCAACGGGACCATCAGCCAGGTGGAGTTTTTTGTGGGAACGAATTCCATAGGGGTGGCCAACGCAAGTCCCTTCAGCCTGACTTGGAGCAATGTGCCGGCAGGCAATTACCAAATTACGGCCAAGGCTGTTGACGCAAGAGGTGACAGCAAGGTTTCCGCCCCCGTAACGGTGATCGTCACGGACACGGCAGCCTATACACCGCACAACCTGGTTTCCGATCTGCCTGGCATTGCCGATCATGTGGATGCAAACCTGGTCAATCCGTGGGGCATAGCCATCAGCGGTAGCAGTCCTTTCTGGATTTCAGACAACCACTCCGGATTCTCGACTCTCTATGACACGGCGGGGACAATCCTTTCGCTAATCGTGGATGTGCCGCCGGCCACCGGTGGCAACCCGCCAGGTTCTCCGACGGGCATCGTCTTCAACCAGGGCACAAACTTCCTGGTGGGCACCACACCGGCCCGTTTCATATTTGCCACAGAGGATGGGACCATATCGGGATGGAACACGGGAACCAATGCCGAGATCAAGGTGGACAATTCGGCGTCCGGAGCGGTTTATAAAGGACTGGCCATTGCCAACAATGGCGGGAGCCAATTCCTCTATGCCGCGGACTTCCACAATGGAAAGGTGGACGTGTTCGATGGCAACTTCAGCCACATCGTCAACATTGCGCCAACATTCGCAGATCCCACCATCCCCGCAGGCTATGCGCCATTTGGGATTGAATCCATATCAGGCATTATTTACGTGACCTACGCCCTTCAAGACGATCAGGCGCACGATGACGTCCCGGGGCCCGGCAATGGATATGTCGATGTGTTCGATACGTCGGGCAATTTGATCAAACGGTTGATTTCAAATGGGTCGCTCAATTCACCCTGGGGCATGGCTTTGGCTCCGGCGGGGTTTGGAACATTCAGCGGCGCCCTGTTAATTGGAAACTTTGGCGATGGTCGCGTCAACGCCTTAGACCCAAACACGGGCGCCGTTCTTGGCGTATTGAGCGAACCCAATGGCAGCCCCATATCCGTGCAGGGCCTTTGGGGACTCAAGTTCGGCAATGGCGGGCGTGGTGGCGATGCCAATCGACTCTACTTCACCGCCGGAATTGCCGCAGGCGGCAGCCTGGAGGATCACGGATTGTTTGGGAGCATTTCCGCCACACCGGCCGTGAAGATCACCAGCGTGGTGAATAATGGAGTGGCGGTGACCATCAGTTGGATGGGCGGGACCGCACCATACCTGCTTCAAAGAAAAGACGCGCTCACTGACACGAACTGGTTCAATGTCTTAACGACGCACAGTCTCTATGTGACGGTGCCCAAGGACGGTCCAACCGGTTTCTACCGGGTCATGGATAAGGCCACAAACATCGTCATTCCGCTGTCCGTGCTCCTCAGCGGCCCCACGGAGGTGCCAGCGGTCGTTACTGACGCCACCGGGGTGGGCAGCCTTTCGCTGGAAGGCACTCAACTCTCTTATCATATCAGCTATACCGGTTTGTCGGGTGATGCGGCTGCTGCGCATATCCACGGTCCGGCGGATGCAACGCAACCCGCCAATGTCCTCTTTCCTCTGAGCGGCGCCTCGGGGACCTCCGGAGTGTTGTCGGGGACTCACACACTGACCTCCAATGAACTGGCCACGATCTTTTCGGGTCTGGCCTACGTAAACATCCACACCCCGGCTCACGGGGCGGGAGAAATTCGCGGACAGGTTGTGCCCTTGCGCATCCCCATTGCCATGTCAGGAAGCTCGGAGGTGCCAGCGGTCAGCACCACAGGCACTGCCGATGGCTGGCTGACAATGGTTGGCGATCAGATGTTCTACGATATCGACTACGCCAATTTGTCGGCGGCCGCCACGGCGGCACATATCCACGGACCGGCAGATGTCACCACCAATGCGTCGGTGCTCATTCCGTTTACCGGAGCAAGTGGCACCTCTGGCACGCTAACGGGCCAGGCACCCTTGACACCTGTCGAACTCAACGATCTGCTGTCCGGCTTAACATACGTCAACATTCATACCAGCCTGCATCCAGGCGGGGAAATCCGAGGGCAGGTGTTGCCCTGGCAATTCACAGTGGACCTCAACGGGGTATCCGAAGTGCCTCCGGTGGCCTCTCCAGGCACCGGAAGCGGTAATTTGTCTCTGAGTGGAACCAACCTGACCTATTCGATCCGTTATTCGGGCCTGACCTCCGACGCCACGGCCTCTCACATTCACGGTCCAGCCAATGTCACACTACCAGCCGGGGTGCTCTTTCCATTGGTGGGCGCCGCGGGAACCTCAGGAACCCTTTCGGGAACCGCGAGCCTGACCGCCGACTGGCTGGCTGATATCGTGACCGGCATGACCTATGTCAACATTCACACCACAATTAATGGCGGAGGTGAAATCCGCGGACAAGTACTGCTGAAGTATTGAATTTGCCTTGCGTACAATCCAAGGCAAGCGCGGGCTCTGGTGATGTTTAGCAGGGGACATTCCAGAGCCCGTTTTATTGCGATCGAATCAAACCGGCTGAGAATGCGGAATGCCATTCGTCGATCCTGGCACCGATGGGGAAGGCCCTGATCATGGGCGGGAAGATCTCCAAAGCAAGCGCCACGCCCAAAAGCTCAAACCAGCAGCAGCCAGTGTCAGGAGAAGAAACAACGGCTCCTTCGCAAGCCGTGGTCCCTCCGCAAACAGGCGCAGGATATGTGCCAGAGTAATCAGACCGAAGACCGTGCCGGTGGTAATCAAATAGGCTTTCATCAGGGTCGAATCGCTAAAGTTTTAGGGTTTAAGGGGCAATCCCCAGCGCCTGAGCAGGTCCAGCAGCGGTCTTGATTTTATATGCCTGGCGATTCATGCGATTTTGGATGTTGCAGCCATGCGCACCCTGCCCGTTCCGAACCTCACCAAGCTCTAATTGACTGCGGAAACAGGCCCAGTCGAGCAACGCAGCAATTCATTAGTCAAGGGTTATGGTAGCCTGCAATGGCGCCATTTGCAAAATGTTTTCCCAGTTTATCGGGAACAAAATCACCATTGAGCCCTCTTACCCAGGAATGCGGGATTCCATACCGCACCCAATGGAAGGGTTTACCGAGGATAACATGGTCGAAAACAACGGGGAAATGAGTCTATTATGAATAATCAATTCTTGTCTATTGCCGGTCTGGCGATGATTGCCATTAACTTGCAGTCTGGCATCCCCTCAGTTCAAGCCGCAGACATCACATGGATCGGCGGCACCGGGCTTTGGAATAACGCCGGCAATTGGAGTCCGGCACAGTTGCCGGGGGCGGGCGACAATGTCTTCATCAACAATAGTGGAACCTACACCGTCACACTTCCGGATGCCGTAAATGCGACCGTTGGCAGCCTCACACTCGGTGGGACCAGCGGCACACAAACCCTGTCCCTGGGCAGGTCCATCCTGACATTAAACGGCGCGAGCGTGGTGAACCCCAATGGCCATCTTGCGATGACCGTGGCCAATAGCACCGTAACCGGCTTGGGCGCGCTCACTGTGGACGGCACTCTGAACTGGGCTGGCGGCACCATGAGCGGCGCAGCGGTAACGAGCATCAGCACCAACGGCGCGGTGAACATAACCGGCAATGCAACGCTCACAGCGCGCACGTTGAACAATGCGGGGGTTGTGACGTGGAACGTTGGCAACATCACCGCAGGCAGCGGAGCCGTGATTAACAACGAGGCTGGCGGGACGTTCGAAAACACGTTCGATGGCCGCATGAATATGGCCACCGCCCCTGCCACGTTCAACAACGCCGGCCTCTTTCGCAAGTCGGGCGGCACAGCGGCGCTCGGAACCACAACCATTGATCCACAGTTCATCAACACCGGAACCGTGGACGTGCAAACCAACGTTGTGCGCTATGCTGTAAACCAACAAACGGCCGGGCTTACGCTCCTGGACGGTGGCGGTTTGGACGTCCAGGGACAACCGCTGAATTTCGTGGGTGGCAGGCTAATCGGCACGGGTTCGATTACCCTGGCCAACAACCAGAATGTCATTAATTCCGCCAGCATCAGCCCTGGGCTGCCTCTGGGTGAATTGGACATCACTGGTAATTATCAGCAAACAGCCTCCGGCGTATTGAACATTGACCTGGGCGGATATGCGCCAGGGACCGGATTCGATTTGATCACTGTCACCGCAGGGGGCGCTGGAGGGGTTGCCTCGCTGGGTGGCACGCTCAATGTCACGTTAACCAACAGCTTCCTCCCAACCAACGGCGCGACGTTCACTTTCCTGACCGCAGCCAGCCGAGGCGGTGTATTCGCGACCTTCAACTATCCTTCCAACGACCTCGGCATGCAGGTGAGTTACGACCTCGCATCCGTAACGCTCAAGGTCACCAATCTAAAGCCGGTGGTGGCCAACCCGATTGCCGATCCGGCGCCCGTTTATTACGGGGATGCGTTCAACTTCCAGTTTCCAGCCAATACATTCACGGACCCTGATAACGACACGTTGAGTTACACGGCCTTTGAAATGCCGCCAGGCATCAACTTTGCGGGATCCACACGCACGTTTGCAGGGACACCAACACAGGCTGGCGTGTATCCTGTAACGGTTGTCGCGGACGATGGTGGCAGCCCAAACCTGAAGGCCACAAATGTATTCCACATCACCGTAAATCCATCGACTTTGACAATCACAGCCGATCCCCAGATCAAAGTTTACGGAGCATCGGAGCCGCCCCTCACCTACTCCGTGAGCGGGCTGAAGTTCACTGACACACCGGCCACTGTATTGACAGGCACGCTATCGCGGGCATCGGGCGAGACTGTGGCAAGCAGTCCTTACGCAATTACCCAGGGAACGCTTGCAGCCAACGGCAGTTACACCATCAGTTTCGCAGGAAGCACGCTGGTGATTGCACCTGTCCATCTATCGGTTACTGCTGACAGCAAGACCAAAACGTATGGAGTGACGGATCCGACCTTCACGGCGAGTTACGCGGGATTTGTGAATGGGGAAACGGCGAGCGTGCTGGGCGGCGCACTGAACTTCATACGCGCGCCAGGTGAGAGCGTGGGCAGCTACCTCATCACACCTAGCGGACTGACCAGTGGCAATTATACGATCACGTTCAACACCGGCTCATTGACCATCGACAAGGCCGGTTTGACCATCACCGCGGACAACAAGACCAAAACGTATGGAGCGACGGATCCGACCTTCACGGCGAGTTACGCGGGATTTGTGAATGGGGAAACGTCGAGCGTGCTGGGTGGGGCACTTTCCTTCACGCGCGCACTGGGCGAGAACGCGGGCAATTACGTCATCACACCCAGCGGATTAACCAGCGGGAATTATACGATTACGTTCAACATCGGCTCGCTGGCCATCGACAAAGTTGGCCTGACCATCACCGCGGACAACAAGACTAAAACGTATGGAGCGGCTGATCCGACCTTCACGGCGAGTTACGCGGGATTCGTGAATGGGGAAACCGCGAGCGTCCTGGGTGGGACGCTTTCCTTCACGCGCGCACCGGGCGAGAACGCGGGCAATTACGTCATCACACCCAGCGGATTAACCACCGGGAATTACACGATCACGTTCAATACCGGATCACTGACCATCGACAAGGTTGGCTTGACCATCACCGCTGACAGCAAGACCAAAACGTATGGAGCGGCGGATCCTACCTTCACGGCGAGTTACGCGGGATTTGTGAATGGGGAAACGGCGGGAGTGCTGGGTGGGACGCTTTCCTTCACGCGCGCACCAGGTGAGAGCGTGGGCAATTACGTCATCACCCCCAGTGGATTAACCACCGGGAATTACACGATTACTTTCATTACCGGATCACTGACCATCGACAGGACCGGTTTGACCATCACCGCTGACAGCAAGACCAAAACGTATGGAGCGGCTGATCCGACCTTCACGGCGAGTTACGCGGGATTCGTGAATGGGGAAACGGCGAGCGTGCTGGGTGGGACGCTTTCCTTCACGCGCGCACCGGGCGAGAACGCAGGCAATTATGTCATCACCCCCAGTGGGTTAACCAGCGGGAACTACACGATCACATTCAACACCGGCACATTGACCATCGATAAGGCAGCGCTATCGGTTACCGCGGACAACAAGACCAAAACGTATGGAGCGGCGGACCCGACCTTCACGGCAAGTTACGCGGGATTTGTGAATGGGGAAACGGCGAGCGTGTTGGGTGGGACGCTTTCCTTCACGCGCGCACCGGGCGAGAACGCGGGTAATTATGTCATCACACCCAATGGATTAACCAGCGGGAATTACACGATCACGTTCAATAGCGGCACGTTGACCATCATTGGCGGGGCCGAAATTAAAATCTCGAACATCGCTGTAATAGGCGCTGCCCAGGTTTCCATCACATGGAATTCGGTCAGCAACGTCACCTATCGAGTTCAATTCAAAGACGATTTGACGACAAACCTCTGGACGGATCTCAATGGCGATATCCTGGCCTCCGGCCGCACTGCTTCAAAGACGGATGTCATCAATTCGTCTCGTCGGTTTTACAGGGTGCAGCTGCTACACTGAGTCAATCCATATATGCAGACGGAACGACCATGCGCAGAGGCATGGCGCCCCGTTTAGTTGAAAGCCCTCCCCTACCTTGCCCGGGAGACTCTCGGAGTTTGACAGCCCTGGGGGGGAGCTTGAGAATCCGAGTTGAAAACTGCTCAAGGACAACAATAGTCAACTCGAGCAATGAATGGATGTGGAAGTCTCAATGTCTGGCAGCAACAAGAAGAAGGCCGGTCTTTAAAAGCGGCGATGGCTTTCCGATTGCAGTTGACTCGAACAAGAGGAACCTTGTCTGAACCGCACGGCGACAACCTATAAATGCATCATTTGCGCATCCGAGCTTTCGCCTCTTCTCAACAAATGAATGGTTTTTTGGAAAAAGCTGCATTAGTTTTGTCGCGATGGATTTGAAACATATTTTGGACGGGTTGGTGATATACTTTTGCCTCCTGCCCCTGTTGACACTGCATGAGTTTGCACATGCCTGGGTGGCTTGGAAATGCGGTGACGATACGGCCAAGCTTCAAGGCCGGGTTACCGTCAATCCCCTGGCCCACATGGATTTGATCGGGACTGTCATTCTGCCCCTGATCACGCTAACCATGAGCAGTTTTGCATTTGGCTGGGGCAAACCCGTGCCTGTTAACATCTATAACCTGCGGCATCGGCGCCGGGATGACACGCTGGTGTCCATTGCCGGACCAGCAATGAACTTCATCATCGGCGTCGTGGTATTGATTATCGCCCGGATCTTTCAGTTCGCCGGCTACGAACTCTTCACCAATGCCTGTTTCCAACTGGCCGTGTTGAGCCTGATTCTCTGCTTTTTCAACATGATTCCCGTGCCGCCGCTTGATGGCTCGCATCTGCTCAAAAACCTGATCGGAATGCGTGATGAAACCTATTACCGCATCAGCCAATATGGGTTCATCCTCGTCATTATCTTGATTCAGATTCCCTTGGTTTCCAACATGTTGGGGTTGGTCACATTCGGAACGGTATCCGTGGTTGCCACCATGGTCGGGCTTTCGGTCAGTTGATGGGCCTCCCTTGATCCGCGCCCGTTGGCAGTTTTAAATGCCGGGTTTCCGCTTTCACTCTGATACGGAGCGGGATCTGAACAAATGGTTGGTTTTTTCCTGAACCTTCCACTAGCGTGCATCTCGTCATGTCTTTCGCCGCCATGCATACCCACCCGCAAACGGTGGACTTATTGCAGCGCAGCCTCGAGCGGGGCCGCGTAGCTCATGCCTATTTGCTAACCGGGGCATCCCTTGACGACGCCTCGACGCTGGCCAGGAATCTGATTAAAACCCTCAATTGCCGCAAACCTGTGCGGAAGGGTCCCAACCAATCCGCAGTGGATTGTTGCGATGCCTGTGACGAGTGTCGGCGTATTGACCAGGATAATCACCCGGATATCACCTGGGTCAGGCCCGAGTCCAAGCTACGCATCATCACCATCGATCAAATGCGGGACCTGATGCACTCCATCCATTTGAAGGCGATGGAAAACGGTTACAAGGCCGGCATCCTGGTCAGCGCGGATCGTTTGAACACTCAGGCCGCCAATGCCTTCCTGAAAACCCTGGAAGAACCGCCGCAAAAATCCATTTTGATCCTCATTTCCGATGATCCCGGCCGGATATTGGAAACCATCCTTTCCCGATGCCTGCGGTTGAATCTCGGGGGGGAAAACTCTTCACTCACGAATATCGCCCAGCAGCCCTGGCTAAAGCTATTCTGCGAATACGCTCAAACGCCGACGAAGAATTTGCTAACCCGTTATCAAATGCTTGGAGTGCTCGTCGCCCATTTTTCGGAAATCAAAGGGCAGATAGAAACGAACCTGTCCGCAAGCAGCCCGTTGGAGAAATACGACGAAGTCGAAGCCTCGCTAAGGAACAAGTGGGAAACAGAACTCAACGCCGCCATCGAATCCGAGTATCGCCGTCGCAGAGCCGAGTCGCTCGCCGTAATTCAAAACTGGCTCCGCGACGTCTGGCTCGAAACACTGGGACAAAGTGACACCCGACTTTGTTTCCCCCAGTTTGCAGCCATCACCCGAACAGTGGCCCAAAACCTGGATCCTGAACGCGCGGAAGACAATATCAATATCGTCCATAAAACGCGAAAACTATTGGAGTCAAATGTCCAAGAAGCGTTAACATTGGAAGTGTGTCTTTTGAAACTACACCTTTGAACGCTCCAAAAAAACGAGCCATTGTCCAATGAGCGCCAACAAATCAAAAACGAAGCCCGCAGCGATACTGAATGCGCCACAAGTAGCCATACCACATCCACTTAACATCGTTTTTGCACTGGCTTTTGGCGGCTTGCTCGGGATTGCGCTGCTTAAATTGGGGAATCCAGTCATACTCGATCACATGCTTGCGCGGTCGTCCGAATCCCTGTTGGGCGTTGAACCTAATCTGGCCACAAGCACATTTCAATCGGCCCCGGCCGGAGAAGCCAGTTGGTTCGACAACCTATTTGTCCCATGGCCGCTGGCCAACGGCCTCTGGTGGCTGACCATTGTGTTCATTTTGGGTTTACTGGTTGGAACTAAAAATAAACACACTCCCAAGTATTTGTTGCTGTTGCCATTATGCTGGTATGGATGGCAATTAATTTCCAGTGTTTCGACGGTGGACTTTAGTTTGACCCGCATCACCCTCATTCATTTTACGGCCTGCCTGACCTGTTTTTATCTGGGTTGGTTTGCCCTGGCCCGCAATCCGGCGCGTCACTGGTTCTTTGTGCCGGTCATTGCAGGTTTTATCCTCATGTTATGGTATGCATTTGGCCAGCATTATGGAGGTCTGGAGGCCACCAGAAAATGGATTTATGAGCAGCCGACCTGGCAACTCCTGCCGCAGGAATTTTTGACACGCATTTCCACAGGACGAATTTACTCCACCCTTGTCTATCCCAACGCCTTGGCGGGTGTTCTGCTCCTGCTCCTGCCCCCGGTTTTGATGGCCACCTGGCATTTGACTCGCTCGCGGGGCCATGTGATCAGCGGAGTGGCTACTGGATTAATTGCCTACGCTGGAATCGCTTGCCTTGTTTGGTCAGGATCCAAATCGGCCTGGTTGATCGCAATGTTTTGCCTGGTCGGGATCCTACTCAGTCTAAATCTCAGCAAAAAACTACGCTGGTCGATCATTATCCTGGTTTTTGCCGGGGGATTGGTTGGATTCGGTGTTCGCTATTCTTCATACTTCAAGAAAGGGGCTACCAGTGTTTCTGCTCGATATGACTATTGGCGGGCGGCAGCAATGATTACCACGCAACACCCTTTGCTAGGGACCGGTCCGGGCACTTTCTCTGTACCCTATGGCGGGATGAAGTCGCCGGAATCCGAAATGGCGAGATTGGTTCATAACGATTATCTGGAACAGGCTTCAGATTCAGGAATTCCTGGGTTTATTCTCTATATAAGCTTCATTATTGGCACATTTCGTTATTTATATCGTTATCGCATCCATTTACACAACCCCTTGGCCAAGGCGGCTTTACTTGGCCTTATTGCATGGTCGCTTCAAGAATTTGTCGAATTCGGACTGTTCATTCCGGCTTTATCGTGGACCGCGTTCACACTGATGGGTTGGCTGGTTGGGATGGTTGAAGACACTGCCACTTCTGCCGCTCCTGCATCCGTCACGAAAATGAAGCCATTATGAAAAACGCCTGCGGTATCGACAAAGCTCGCTCTAACCGTTAGCTTTATGAGTGAATTATGAAGATTTTGTTTCTCAATGGACCAAATTTGAATCTTCTCGGCAAGCGCGAACCCTCTGTGTATGGGAAAAAGACGCTTGCTGAGATTGAGCAATTGGTCACCGAGCGCGCGCAGTCCTTGAGAGCCAAGGTCGAGTTTCGTCAGTCGAATTTCGAAGGGGAGCTGATCACCTGGATTCAGCAGGCACAAGGCCAGTTCGATGTGATTGTGCTAAACGCAGCAGCATATACGCATACCAGTATTGCCTTGAGGGACTGCATTGCGGGAATCGGAATTCCAACAATTGAAATTCACCTTTCGAACATTCACGCGCGGGAAGAATTTCGTCATCGTTCAATGATTGCGGGAGTATGCAAGGGCCAAATCTGTGGTTTTGGAGCGACATCTTATCTTTTGGCAGTTGACGCTGCAATATCGTTAACGGATCCTTGAGTTTGGATTTTAATCGTCCATTTCGTTCCTAATATCCTCCTTTTTGACCAGTCAATTCGAATGTAATTACCACCTTGACGCGGTTTTTAATTTCCCGTAGGCTCGTTAACAGTATTAAGAATTTGATAAGCAGTGTCGATGTTCGACGACTGCTTTTTTTACAACAACCGAACGCGCTATCAGTCACAAATTCAGCGCAAATATTTGAATCAGGAGAGGCCTGTGGATTTAAAAGACATAAAAGCCATCATCGATCTGATGAGGAAAAACGCCGTCTCTGAGTTGGAACTCGAAAAACCGGATTTCAAGATCCGGCTTAAGCGAGTGGCCAACGGTGGCGGTGTGACTGTCTATCAAGATGAGGTTCCGTCTGGATTGGGATATGCCTCCGCCCCGCCCCCCAGTCAGCTTTCTGCCGGTCAGGTGCCCGCACCGGCCACCGTTACCGTCTCAGACGAGATTGAGATTAAATCGCCCATGGTCGGCACTTTTTACAAATGCCCAACACCCGAAGCCGGGCCTTACGTGGAAGTGGGAACGGAGGTTACGGCGGATTCGGTTGTTTGCATCATTGAGGCCATGAAGGTGATGAACGAAATCAAGGCGGAATTGAGCGGGGTGGTAACACAGGTGCTGGTGGAAAACTCAAAACCCGTGGAGTATGGTCAGCCATTGTTTAAAATCAAACCCCGTTAGATCTTGGCTTCATCATGCTATGGCAGATGTCTTAAAAAGCGCAAAAATCCGCAATTGATCTGATTTATCCCACAACTACTGCATGTTTGAAAAAGTATTGGTAGCAAACCGCGGTGAAATCGCCGTCCGCATCATCCGTGCCTGCAAAGAACTCAATATCCGGACTGTAGCAGTGTATTCGGAAGCAGACGCGAACTCAATGCATGTCCAGATGGCGGACGAGGCGATCTGCATCGGTAAAGCTCCAGCCTCGGAAAGCTATCTGCGAATCGAGCGACTCATCAGTGCGGCGGAAGTAACTGATGTGGACGCCATCCACCCTGGTTATGGATTTCTTTCGGAGAATCCACACTTTGCGGATGTCTGTGAAAACTGTAATATCCGTTTCATAGGTCCGAGTTCCCAGGCGATGAACGCGTTGGAAGACAAGGACGTAAGCAGAACGTTGGCCAAAAAGGCCGGTGTGCTTCCACCTCCAGGTTCAGATGGCACCGTTGAAAATGAGCAGGAAGCCCTGACCACCGCCAAACGGGTTGGCTATCCGGTGATGATCAAAGCAATTGCAGGGGGCGGCGGATGCGGAATGCGCGTGGCGCACAACGATATTTCCCTGCTCAAAGGGTATCATTCCGCTCGCAATGAGGCCGAAAAAGCCTTTGGCAACTCAGGGGTCTATATTGAGAAATTCATCGAAAATTCACACCACATCGAATTTCAAATCCTCGGTGACAGCCGCGGCAATATCATTCATTTGGGTGAACGGGATTGTTCGATTCAGCGCAGAAATCAAAAGGTGGTCGAGGAAACCCCCTCCCCCCTGATCGAAACCAAATTTCGCGACCTCCGCAAAAAGATGGGAAAAGCGGCGATCCGCATTGCTGAAATGGCCCACTATACCAATGCAGGCACGGTTGAGTTTATCGTGGACGAACAGGGCAATTTCTATTTCCTGGAGGTCAACAAGCGCGTTCAGGTCGAACATCCAATCACCGAAGAGGTCACCGGAATCGACATCGTAAAGCAGCAGATTTTGATCGCCATGGGCGAGCCTCTGCGGATCTCCCAAAGCGATATCCAGATTAAAGGCCACGCCATCGAGTGCCGCATCAACGCCGAGGATCCGTTCGACGAATTTCGCCCCAGCCCAGGCCGCATTGAAATGTATTACGCGCCGGGCGGACGCGGAGTGCGCGTGGACAGCCATTGCTATGCCGGGTATGTGATTCCGCCCAATTACGATTCCATGATTGGCAAACTCATCACTTACGGCAAGGACCGCCGTGATGCGATGGACAAAATGAGCCGGGCGTTGAGCGAATACATGATCACCGGCATCAAAACGACGATTCCCTTCGAGCAGGCCATCTTGCAGGATCCCAATTTCCGCAGGGGTGTTTATTCGACCGCTTTTGTGGAGCAACTGCTTGGCGGCGCCCGGCGAGAACTCCTCGAAGACCGCGGTTGATAGAAGCCGGGGTTGGAATCATGAGTATTTAACGGCACATGAAGCCTCTAAACGAGTGCCGCCTTTACACATTCATCGATACCGCCTATTTGCTCGGCCGCAAACCCGCCGATCTGGCCCGACAGCTTTGCGATGGCGGCTCCGATCTCATTCAACTGCGTGCCAAAAATTCCACCTCCGATCAGGTGGCCGAATTGATCGATCAAATTCTGCCGGTTACCCGGGAGGCGGGTGTGCGACTGGTGATTAATGATTTTTACTCAGTGGCCATTCAAAAAGGCGCCCCGGCATTTCATCTGGGACAGGAAGACTTTTTCGATGCTGGCCTGACCAGCGTTTCGGAACTGGTTCCCGCTGGCAACCCAATCCTCATTGGCCTGAGCTCGCACAGCCCGGAACAGGCCCGACGGGCCATGGCTGCAGGCGCGCATTATCTTGGCGTTGGCCCCGTTTTTTCCACTGCCACCAAACCCGAAGCCAAACCCGTTTCGCTCCAATATGTGGAATGGGCGGCGCGAAACATCACCGTTCCATGGTTTGCAATTGGCGGCATCAATTTGTCGAATCTGGACCAGATTCTGGAAGCGGGAGCCCGTGGAATTTGCGTGGTGTCAACCATTCTCAAGGAAACCGATGTTGCGGGGGCTTGTCAGTCATTCAAGCGTCGCCTAATCTGACGTCTCGAAAAACAACGTCAAAAAAAGCGTCGGAGCAATTTTAATAATCAACAATTATTTATCATGAGCGTTCTTGTGGTCGGATCAACGGCGTTGGATTCCATTAAAACTCCGAAGGCGGAAAATCCCCTGCTACTCGGTGGCTCCGCCAGCCATGC
Organism: Verrucomicrobiia bacterium; assembly: GCA_963664225.1. Classification (GTDB taxonomy): domain Bacteria; phylum Verrucomicrobiota; class Verrucomicrobiia; order Limisphaerales; family UBA1319. Next base: position 1,428,304 of record OY760937.1, on the reverse strand, counting down.
CGCCGTGGCCGCGAGTTTTTTCAGCCCCGTTCAATTGGTCGGCATCGTGGGCGCGGATTTCCCCAAGCGCTACATTCAACTCTACAAAAAGCACGGAATCGACTTGGCCGGGCTTCAAATCGCCGCGGGCAAGACCTTTCACTGGTCGGGTGAATATGAGGTCAACATGAACAACCGCCGAACACTGGGGACGGAGTTGGGCGTGTTTGCCGATTTCAAACCTGAGCTTCCGAAGGCCTGGCGCAAGACGCCCTGGCTGCTTTTAGCCAACATCGCCCCTGCCCTTCAGCATCATGTGCTGGATCAAATGGATCGGCCCAAATTCGTCATCGCCGATACCATGGATCTTTGGCTGAACGTTGCTCTCAAGGATCTGTTGAGCTTGTTGAAACGCATCGACGCACTGGTGCTCAATGACAGCGAAGCGCGGCAATTGGTCGGCGAGGATAACATCGTGGCCGCCGCGCCAAAGATCCACAAGCTGGGTCCTAAATACGTCATCATCAAAAAGGGCGAACACGGCGCATTTCTGTCCGGGCCGGACGGCCTGTTCCTGACCCCGGCCTTTCCGTTGAAAAAGGTGATCGACCCCACAGGCGCTGGAGATTCCTTCGTTGGCGGGCTGATCGGTTATCTGGCGGGGGCCAAGGGTTCGCCCGAGAAAAACCTGCGGCGCGCATTGATTTATGGATCTGTGACCGCGTCTTTTTGCTGCGAAGGTTTCGGTCTCAATGCGACCACCAAAACCACCCGGGCAAAAATCGAGGCGCGCGTCAAGGAACTGGAGAGGATGGCGGATTTCCGCTGATCCCGCGAACCTCCGCCTTGCCGATCCATGCCAGGATATGCCGTGCCGATTGCTTCGGCTCGGTTCCCAACACATTGTGGTCCGCCCGGGCCACAATTTTTGACTCACGAAATCCCGGACACTGCGCGCGCAGCCAACGCCGCACGAAAAACCATGGCACGATGGGATCTAATCCACCGGAGAGGTAATAGACCGGTGCGTGAAAATCGCGTGCGGTCGGTCGGGGATCGTTTTGGGCAATCAATTTCAGGCGCCGGCCCAGGGCAACTTTGTCATCGGCATTGCGACGTGCCACGAACTCGCTCAAATCGGCCAGGGTTTCAGGCGCATGACGATGGCGGTATGGTGCGGCGGCGGCATATAGCTTCAGAAACTGGGATAAAAACCATAATGGCGTCTCGTTCCAAAACCAGTGCGCAACCCGCACAGAGGCAATAAAAGGATGCCGAACAAAGCCCCCCGCCAGAACGATGCCCTGAATCTCAAGCCCGCCGGGAACATGGTCTTGAAGACGATTTCTGCGGGCCAATTCCCATGCAACCTGGGAGCCGAAGGATTCGCCCAGCAACCAGACTTTGGAGATCCCGTTGTCGGCCAGTGCCGTTTCAATGGCTTGCGCGTAATCAGCCAGGGACCAGTGTGGCTGACGTGGATAAGTAAACTCCACAAATCGCACCTGACCGGAAACCGCCGCGCGAAAACTGGCCACCAGGGTCCAGTCGCCATGGACTCCCGGCAAATACACCAGGACGGGACATTCCGGATCACCGTGGATGCGCACCTGAAGTTCCTCAATCGGCGTCATGCATCAACCTTGGGTTATAATTCGCATTGAGAACAAGAAATAATCCACCGAAACCGAGGGTCATTTTTTTAAATTATTGAACGAGTATAGGTTGGACAGTGTCCGTTTGAGTGGGCAAAATTATTATTCGAGGGCCTGATTTTTTAAATGGATAAGCGGGGAAACAACTCGAAGGGCGATAAGCAACGCTCCGCCAGGCTCTGGCACGAATTCAGTTCGAAATAAAAATGAGAACATTGATTTTGGGTATCGATAGCGGAACGCAATCCACAAAAGTATTGGTCGTGGATGCTGTCAAAGGCCGTGTCCTGTCCTCCGCATCACAAGGCTACGACCTCATTCCCGGACTGCCTCCCGGCGCAAAGGAGCAACATCCGCACACCTGGCGGGATGCCACAAGCAAAGCCATTCGCCAGGCGCTCAAGGCGGCCAAGGCAACAGTTGGCGAAGTCAAGGCCATTGGCGTAAGCGGCCAACAGCATGGATTCGTGCCTTTGGACAAAAGCGGTGAAGTCATTCGCCCGGCCAAACTTTGGTGCGACACCTCCACGGCTGCGGAATGCGAGGAAATGACCGCCAAACTTGGCGGCTTGAAAGGGGCTGTCAAAGCCTTGGGCAACGCGGTTTTGCCGGGGTTCACCGCTTCGAAGATACTTTGGTTGAAAAAGAACGAACCGGAGAATTTCAAACGGTTGGAGACGGTTCTTCTGCCGCACGATTATCTGAATTTCTGGCTCACCGGCCGCGCCGTGATGGAATATGGAGACGCCAGCGGCACCGCCCTGCTCGACGTTCGCAAACGGAAATGGTCCGAAGCCGTTCTCAAAACCATTGACGCGGATCTGATCGATAAATTGCCTCCGCTCATGTCCAGCGATCAGCCGGCGGGCAAACTCCAAGCCTCCACCGCCAAGGCGCTGGGGTTGGACACTGATATTCTCGTCAGCGCGGGTGGCGGTGACAACATGATGGGCGCCATTGGCACAGGCAATACAAGCGAAGGGGTCATCACAGCCAGCTTTGGAACCAGCGGAACCATTTATGCGTGCGCGAACAAACCGGTGGTGGATCCCAAAGGTGAAATCGCCGCCTTCTGCGATTCGACGAATCACTGGCTGCCGCTGCTTTGCACGATGAACGTGACTGTGGCCACCGAAATGGTGCGCGATTGTTTTGGATGGGACATCAAGAAACTCGATGCCACCATCGGCAGGACCGCTCCCGGTTCCAACGGCGTCGTCTTGCTGCCCTATCTGGAAGGCGAGCGCACCCCGAACGTTCCGGCAGGCACAGGTGTTTTCCTGGGTGTGAATCAGAAAACGATGAACGCCGGGAATCTCGCGCGCGCCGCCATGGAAGGAGTAACGCTGGGAATGAATTACGGTTTGCGAAGGCTTGCCGAACTGGGCGTCAAACCGACCCAGATTCGCGCAACGGGTGGCGGCGCCAAATCCAAGATCTGGCGTCAAATCATGGCCGATGTCTTCAACGCCCAGGTTGTGACGCTCGAAGTCAGCGAGGGGGCGGCTTATGGCGCGGCCCTTCAAGCCCTTTGGTGTCTGCTTCGCCAGCATGGTGAGAAGGTTGAAATTGCGGATATCACGGAGCAATTCGTCCGTCTCAATTCCTCTGAGACTGCGGAGCCAAACGCAAAAAATGTTCCCGTTTATCAAGAACTGCAATCTCTTCAGGACGGCATGTCTCAAAGCCTGCGTTCTGTTTTTGTGAAGCACCGCAACCTTGTAGTAAAAGAATAGTTAAACTGGATTTTCCAAAGTTTTGTAATATATTATTGATATGAAACTTGTCCTTTCCACGCACAATGTCACTCTCACCAAGGCAATCGAAGACCACATCGTCGATAAGATTGAAAAATTGGAGAGATTGGACCGGTTTGCAATAGACGCACGGGTTACCATCGAACACGATCATACCCGCCTTCCAGAACGTCAGTTCAAGTGCGCCATCCGGCTCACCGTTCCGGGTCCGGACTTTTTCGCGGAAGATTCTCAAAGCGACCTTTACTCGGCCATTGATCTGGTCATCAAAAAAGTGGAACAGCAGATTCGCAAGCATCAGAGCAAAGTCAAGGCGCGCAAACACACCCTGGCTTCCCGCACCAAGACCGCGAATCAGGTGAAAGCGGCCGAACTGACGGAGTGATCCTTCGGGCTCGCATTGTCGTTCCAGTTCGATGCCCGCCGATTGAAAACGGAGCGGTGAGAATTATTGACGGCCGCATCACGGAAGTGGGCGGCCGCTCTCAAATTCAGCCTCGGCCCGGCGAAAGCATCACAGACCTGGACGATCACGTACTGATGCCTGGCTTGGTGAATTCCCATTGCCATTTGGATTACACCCACATGGCTGGAATGATCCCGCCATGCAAAGGCTTTGCGGATTGGATTAAAGCCATCAATGGCGTCAAAAGCTCCTGGACTGATGCGCATTTCCAGGATTCATGGATCGATGGCGCGCAACAATTACTTGAATCTGGCACCACCACGGTGGCCAATGTCGAGAGTGTTCATGCCCTCCTCCCCGCAATTCGTTTCCAAACGCCTTTGCGAGTGATTCCGTTTTTTGAAGTCATTGGAATTCGCAAAGAACGACAACCCCAAGATGTATTGGAGCCAGCGCTGTCAAAGGCGGAGGCATGTCGTCAGGCCGGGCATGGGCAATTGGGGCTTTCCCCGCATGCGCTCTACTCAACGACGCCGGCTTTGCTGGAGCAATGCCAGAAGGCGGCGAGAGAAAGAAACTGGCGACTGATGACTCATTTGGCCGAATCGGCTGATGAAGCTCAAATGTTCGAACATGCGCGAGGCCCGCTATTCGATTGGCTCCGCGACCAGCGCAACATGAGCGATATCAGAAACATTTCACCGATTCAAATGGCCGGGCAGGCTGGATTGCTCAATTCCGATTGCCTCGCGATTCACGCAAATTATCTCGCGCCCGGCGATGTGGAATGGCTCGCGCGCAGCCAGACCAGTGTGGTTCATTGCCCACGCAGCCATGCCTATTTTCGGCATACTCCTTTTCTTCATGATCCTCTTCGGAAAGCAGGTGTCAATATATGCCTGGGGACCGACAGCATGGCCACGGTGATCAAGGACCGGGACTGGGTGCCGACCCTGGATATGTTTGCGGAATCGCGCGCCTATGCGGCCTATGCTGGTTTGGTTCCCGCCTCTACCATACTGGCCATGGTCACACTAAATCCGGCGCGCGCTTTGGGGCTGGAAGGATTGGCGGGCGAGATAAGCCCTGGAAGCTGGGCCGATCTCGTTGCCCTGCCTTGCATATGCCCGGCGGCTGAAGCGGAGGAGGAAATAGTTAATTTTTCCGGCAAGCCCTCCGGCGTGATGATCTCCGGTCAGTGGGTCGTGCAGCGGACGCCTCACATGTTCAATTAATGCCAGAGGATCTCACGCAAAAGGTCGTATGGATCACCGGCGCGGCCGGCGGATTGGGGAGTGCCCTGACTTCTGAATTTGCCGCGCTTGGCTGGCGTGTTGCCGCGACCACACATCGTCCATGCGTGGATATTTCCGAGTCCGAAAGCATCTGGTCCTTCGTCATGCCGGTCGAAGATCGCGAACAGGTTCTTGCCGGCGCTGCGCGCATAATACAGCGTTGGGGCGCGATCGATGTCCTCGTCAATAACGCCGGGGTCACTGCTGATGGCCTGCTTGCCCGCACCAATGAGATCGACTGGGACACAGTTCTGAGTGTGAATCTAAGGGGCGCATTTTTGTGCGCTCAGGCCGTCCTGAAAACCATGATGGCCCGGCGTTCAGGCCATATCCTCAACATCAGTTCCCATGCGGCCAAAACCGGCGCACCGGGACAATCGAATTACGCGGCCGCGAAGTCCGGCCTTGTTGGGCTGACTCAATCGCTGGCCAGGGAAGTGGGCCAATTCAACATCCAGGTCAACGCCATTTTCCCAGGCGTTCTTCCCACCGCCATGACCCGCAATCTCCCGTCCTCAGTCCTCGATGCTTTCACGCGGGATAACGTTCTGGAGCGGCTCAACGATCCGGTCGAAGTCGCCCGCTTCATCGCCTTCGTGGCGGGCATGAAAAACATTTCCGGCCAGGTACTCCAGCTTGACAGCCGGATCAGTCGATGGACGTAATTTCGAATCGGTTTGTGCATGAGTGGATTTGAACAGGAACTTAAGCAGAGGCTTGCGGAAATTCGCGCGCAGGGTTTGTACCGCGAATTACGCACGTTGCATGGCGCGCAAGGTCCGCACATTATTGTGGAAGGCCGTCCCCTGCTCAATTTCTCCTCGAACGATTATTTGGGATTGGCCAATGATCCCGCACTGAAGGAAGCGGCGCTCAGGGCCGTCGAGCGCCACGGGGTCGGCTCTGGCGCTTCCCGGCTGATTTGCGGCACGCTCGAACCGCATGGCGCATTGGAAAGCGCGCTCGCGAGCTTTAAAAACACCGAGGCGGCCCTCGCCTTTTCTTCCGGCTATGCGGCGGCCGTGGGAACGATCACCGCGTTGATGGACAAATCCAGCATTGTGATCATCGACAAGCTCGTTCATGCCTGCGTGATTGACGCAGTGCGCATGTGCGGAGCCAAACTCCGTGTCTTTAAACACAATGACATGGAGGACCTGGAGCGCATTCTTCAATGGTCCCGGCGGTCCAATGCAAAGAACAGTCCAAGCCCCCATGTGCTGGTGGTGACCGAAAGCGTGTTTTCAATGGACGGCGATCACGCGCCCCTGCGGGATATTGTGGCGCTGAAGGAAAAACATGACGCGTGGCTGATGGTCGATGAAGCCCATTCCACGGGTTTGTATGGGCCGGGGCGATGCGGCCTGGCCGCCGAGGAAGGGGTTGCGGATCGGATCGAAGTTCAAATGGGCACGCTCAGCAAGGCGATTGGAGGAAGCGGTGGATTCATTTGCGGCTCGCGCGCCTTAATCTCCCTGCTGATCAACCGCGCGAGAAGCTTTGTTTTTTCAACTGCGCCGCCTCCTGCCGCCGCGACCGCCGCGACCGCCGGGATCGAATTGATTCGATCCACAGAAGGCGAACGACGGTGCGCGCATTTGTGGGAGCTTGCCAGGATTGCCGGCGATGAATTGGCAAAAGCTGGATTCAGCGGGCCACCGCGCAGCACGATTGTGCCGCTGCAAATTGGAGATGAGATGTTGGCCATGCGCTGGTCCGCTGCCTTGAGGGAACGCGGTTTTTTCATTCCTGCGATTCGCCATCCCACGGTGGCGCGCGGTCAGGCCCGGCTGCGCCTGACCCTGAGCGCGGCCCACTCCCAAACGGACATCATGGCCTTATGCGATGCACTGCAATCGCTCGCAAAAGCTCCCCCATCCTGATTTAATCGATTCACATGCATCCTCTGGCAAAACTCGACCATCAATTCGTGTGGCATCCATTCACCCAAATGCGCGACTGGCTGCAACGGGAACCCATCGTCATTGCGCGCGGCAAAGGGGCCGTGCTGTGGGATGTCAACGACAAGGAATACCTGGATGCGAACGCGTCAATCTGGACCAATATCCACGGGCATTGCCATCCGAAAATCAACGCGGCCATTCGACGCCAACTCGGTCGCCTCGAACATTCCTCCGCACTGGGCCTGGCCAACGAACCGGCGTCCACACTGGCGGCACGCCTGATCCACACTGTGGAAGCCGGCCACCAGTGGAGCGTATCGCCACAAGCCAGAGGAGGCGCAAAAGGGAAACATTCCAAAAGGCGTCCTGATGCTCCTCTGACCAAGGTTTTCTACTCTGACAACGGTTCAACCGCTGTGGAAGTGGCCTTGAAATTGGCCCATGAATTTGCGCGACGCACCGGCTTCTCGAAAAAGCCAAAGTTTCTTTCCCTGCAAGGCGCGTATCACGGAGACACCGTCGGCGCAGTGAGCGTCGGCCATATCGACCTTTTTCACAAGGCCTATGCGGGACTGGTATTTCAAACCGACAAGGTCATGTCGCCATACTGCTACCGCTGCCCGTTCAATCGCGCGCGGCCCGAACGCGGAGATGCCCGGGATTACCGCCAGTGCCATTGGGAGTGCGTGGATGTCGTGGAAAAATCGTTCGCAAGTCAGACGAAAAAGGGAAATCCATATGCGGCCTTTGTCGTGGAACCAATGATCCAGGGCGCGGCAGGAATGATTCCCCAACCCGCTGGATGGCTCCGTCGCGTTGCGGAAATAACCCGCTCGCACCACTCTCTTTTTGTGGCCGATGAAGTCATGATTGGATTTGGCCGCGCTGGATTTCCTGAAAGCTGGATGGCGTCCTCGAACCCGCCCTGCCCTGCCCCGCTATTTGCCGTCCAGCACGAAGGGGTGCAACCGGACATGATGGCGATCGCCAAGGGTATGACAGGCGGTTATCTACCCATGGCCGCCACGTTGACCACCCAGGCCATCTTTGACCAGTTCTTGGGTGACTACGAAGAATTCAAAACATTCTTTCACGGTCACAGTTACACCGCCAACCAACTTGCCAGCGTCGCCTCGCTGGCCAGCATGGACCTTCTGGACAGCCCCGCGTCGATCCAATCCCGAATGCGATTACAGCGTCATATGAAGACCCTCGCGCGGGACCTCTGGACATTGCCGCAAGTGGGTGACGTCCGTCAGGTCGGTCTGGTCCTGGGTATCGAACTGGTGAAGGATTGGACAAAACGGGAATCCTTCCCCCTGGCTGAACGCGCCGGAATGCGGGTCTGTGATGTCATGGCGCGTCGCGGAGTGCTATCGCGTCCCATTGGCAATGTGTTGTTGATCATGCCGCCCTATTGCACAACCGCAAAACAGCTCCAGACCCTGTTCTCGGTGCTCCAGGATGCCATTGCGGAAGTTTTCCCCGCACGAAAATAAGCGCATGATTTCTTGGCAGAAAATTCTGGAAAGTATTAGTGTGCGTTTGAACGCGTTTTCAAATTCGCTTGTTTTATGAGAGTTGAGCTTGCATACGGTCAGGAACATTTGGCGGTGGATTTTCCCGGTGGTCGCACCACAGTAATTGAACCATCGCATGCCCAGGGACTGGCCGATGAGCAAGCCTCATTCCTCCATGCGTTGGACCATCCTGTCGGCCTGCCCCCGCTGAGAACAATGGTTTCCAAGGAGGATCGGGTCTGCATCGTATTCACCGACATCACACGTCCAACACCCAATGAGCGGATCATCCCCTGGCTCCTCAAATACCTGTCGCATGTTCCGGACGCCCATATCACCCTTCTCAACGCACTCGGAACACACCGGCACAATACGCCGCAGGAACTTGAGCGCATGCTGACACCGGAGGTGGCCCGCCGCTTCCATGTCATCAATCATGAACCTGAAAACCTGGATGAACTGACCAAGGTGGGTGTCATGCGGGACGGCGCTCCAATCCTGCTCAATCGCCATTTGGTCGAAGCGGACATCCGGATCGTCACCGGTTTTATCGAACCCCATTTTTTTGCCGGATTCAGCGGCGGCCCCAAGGGAATCATGCCAGGTTGTGCCGGACTCAAGACCGTGATGAGCAATCATGGAGCGCGCAATATCGGCGATCCCCATGCGGCCTTTGGAATGACGGAAGGAAATCCTGTCTGGGAGGAAATGCGGGATATTGCATTGAAGGCGGGTCCAAGCTTTTTAATCAATGTCGCCCTCAACGCAGAGCGCAAGATTGCAGGCGTATTCGCCGGGGACCTTATCGCCGCGCACAAAGTGGGCGTGGAATTCGTCAGGAAATCGGCCATGCAAAAGGTTGCCGCGCCTTTTGACGTGGTGGTCACAACCAACAGCGGTTACCCGCTGGACTTGAACCTATACCAGGGAGTCAAGGGCATGAGCGCGGGTGCGCGCATTCTCAAGCCCGGGGGGACTTTGATTTTGGCGGCTGAGTGTCGCGAAGGCGTGCCCACGGGCAGTCCGCACGAAAAATTATTGTTTGAGGCGGTGTGTCCCGAACAATTGCTTTCGCAAATGCAAACCCCGGGCTTCTCGCGTCCAGAGCAATGGCAATCGCAGATTCAAGCCCTGATCCAGAGGCGGGCCAACGTGTTGCTACATAGCTCCATCCCGGACGAAATCGTTCGCAAGGTTCATTTGACGCCGTGTCATGACATCGGCATGGAAGTCAGACGATTGCTCGATGCCGCCGGGCCTGATTCTCGCGTGGCCGTGCTGCCGCTCGGACCGCTGACCATTCCCTACATGGAGTAAGGCCCTAATCAACCCGACAACTTGCTGATCACAGAATATTTATGCACATGAAACGACTCCAGTTGATGAGCACGGTGGCCCTGGTTGCAGCCGTCTTTTTTTTATTCCACGTTTCGCTTCGAGCCGCAGCACCTCCTCAGAAGGAGATGAAACCGAACATCATTTTCATCCTTGCCGATGATCTGGGTTACGGGGACTTGGGTTGTTACGGTCAAAAGCGCATTAAAACCCCCAATTTGGATCAGATGGCCACCGAAGGAGCACGCTTCACCCAGTGCTATTCCGGCAGCACGGTTTGCGCGCCGTCGCGAGCCAGCCTGATGACCGGTCTGCATACGGGCCATGCTCGCATTCGCGGCAATGGCAATGTGCCCCTGGCCCCTGAGGACCTGACGGTTGCAGAGATTCTCAAAAAAGGGAATTACTCCACCGGTATCTTCGGAAAATGGGGACTGGGCCTGGAGAATACGACCGGAGAACCCAATCGTAAAGGTTTTGACGAATGGTTCGGATATCTCGATCAGACACATGCCCACAACTATTACCCGGAATACCTCTGGCGTAATAAAGCAAAATTTGTAATCGAAAAAAACCTGGCCAACAAACGGGGTGAGTACGTTCAGGATCTATTAATCCGGGCGACAGGCAATTTTATCCGTCTCAACCAGAACAAATCCTTTTTCCTCTACCTCCCTTACACCATTCCTCACGCCAATAACGAGCTCAAGAATGAAGGAATGGAAACTCCGAGCGACGCCCCATACACGCAGGAAAACTGGCCGCAACAGGAAAAAAACAAGGCGGCCATGATCACGCGCCTGGATGAGGATGTGGAAATCATCATGGGTCTGCTTAAGAAATATAAAATCGACACCAATACCGTTGTCTTCTTCACCAGTGACAACGGGCCACACAAGGAAGGCGGCATCAACCCCGCTTTCTTTCAGAGCTCAGGCCCATTGCGCGGGATCAAACGCGATCTTTATGAAGGTGGCATCCGGGTGCCCATGATCGTCCGCTGGCCTGGAATCGTCAAAGCTGGAACGGTCAGTGACCAGGTTTGGGCCCTTTGGGATTTCCTACCCACAGCCGCCGCCATTGCCGGGATCAAGCCGCCTGAAAACATCGATGGTGTTTCCATGCTGCCCACGCTCGTTGGAAACAAGCAGGAGAATCATCCCAATCTCTATTGGGAATTTCACGAGGGAGGCTTTAAACAGGCTGTTCGCATGAACGACTGGAAAGCCATCCGGCTTGCCCAAGACCAGCCCTGGGAATTGTACGATTTAACCAAAGACATCGCCGAAAGCCACAACTGCGCCGATCAATTTCCAGACATCATCGCCAGGGTTCAAGATTATGTGAAAACCGCGCGCACGGATTCTCCCTATTGGCCGGTTCGTTGAAGCGCAGGGCTAATCGCGCCATACGCAAACAAATGGGTGCCAATGTGCATCCGTCTCAATAATTCTTCGGGACATCGGAAGATGACGAGAGCATACTGATTGCCAGGAGCAACGAACTGTCTGTCATGAACAAATTACTCTCTCCTTTTTGGACGCTGTTTATTCTGACAGGCCTCAACCTGTTCAACTATATCGACCGATATGTGCTCTCCGCAGTCCTGCCATCACTGCAATCTGAACTGCGCATCAACGACGGCGACGCCGGAAGGTTATTCACTGCCTTCATGCTCGGTTACTTCGTCACTTCGCCCGCTTTCGGTTATCTTGGCGACAGGTCGTCGCGCAAATGGCTGATCGCAGCGGGTATTTTTCTATGGAGCCTGGGCACGGTGCTCACCGGATGTGCCACCGCCATGTACTCGCTGCTCGCATTCCGCGCCTTGGTGGGACTCGGAGAAGCCAGTTATGCCACGATCAGCCCCGGCTGGATTTCAGACACTTTCCCCCCAAAACGCCGCAACAACGCCCTCACAATTTTCTATGTGGCCATTCCCGTGGGCGCTGCATTGGGCAACATCCTGGGAGGCCAGATCGCCAACCTGTGGGGTTGGCGTTACGCTTTTATTATCGCGGGGGCTCCCGGATTGCTGCTGGCCCTTTCATTGTTGCCGTTCGCCGAACCCCGGCGCGGACAGGCCGAGGGTCTTGCTGACCATCCCGAATTCAAGGAGAAGCCAAAATGGAGCGACGCCTTTAAACTCCTGCTCCTGCGCGACTACAATTTAACTGTCTTTGGATACGTGGCTTACACCTTCGCTTTGGGTGCGTTTGCCTTTTGGGGCCCCACATTCCTAAATCGCGTGCATCACATACCCGTAAAGACTGCTGCGACGTTTTTCGGCGCGGTTCTCGTCGTCGCCGGTCTGCTGGGCACGCTGATCGGCGGTTTCGCAGCCACCGCATGGCAAAAGCACAATCGCTCTGGATATGCCTTTACCCTCGGGCTTTCGGTGCTGGCGGCCATCCCGTTTTCAATCGTTGCGTTTAAGACATCCAACACCACCCTTTCCATGTCCTGCCTGGCCATGGCGATGTTCCTTCTGTTTCTCCCGACAGGCCCCATCAATACGCTCATTATAGAGACTGTGCCTGTAAACCTGCGCTCCAGCGCGATGGCACTCTCAATCTTTCTGATTCACCTGCTGGGCGATCTCTGGTCGCCAGAAATCATCGGACGCCTTTCAGACCACTGGCAAAGTCTTCAGAAAGCCGTGATGCTGCTCCCCATCGCCCTGGTTATTGCCGCCCTGCTCTGGCTCATCCTGGCCATGATGCCGCGCGGATTCTCAAAAATGGCTTCTGCGGTGTCTCCAGAATAGGCATGTTCATATTGTTAATGCCGTGGTTTTTACGTAACGAGATGACCTATGGGAACACGTCTCTCCGAACTGAATGGATGTTAAGCAACCGTTGCGACCCACCGAGCCGTTGTTTTGCATTTCGATTGGTTCGTTCAAAGATATCCAAAAAAATATTCAAAATGTGGTTGCCAACGTTTTCCACATGGTGCATTGTAGTGCTCGTCTGTTAGATAGCTTGTCGCTTCCAAGGCATGTTGAATCCTCAAGTGAACGTGGTTCAGTGAAGATTTGAAACCCGACGGTCGGGAACAGTCTCGAGATGCAGAGGTAGTCTGGACAGCAATTATTAAATGAGTACTAAACTGTTTGTTGGAAATCTTTCCTTCAACACCACTGAAAACGACCTGCAAGACGCCTTTGCGGCACACGGCACTGTCGTGGAAGCCAACCTGATGATGGATCGCATGAGCGGTCGTTCCCGCGGATTCGGTTTCATCACCATGAGCACCCCCGAGGAAGCTCAGAAGGCCATTGAGGCCCTCAACGGCAGCCAGATCGACGGCCGTGCAGTCACCGTGAACATTGCCAAGCCTCGCGAAGAGCGTCCGGCGGGCGGCGGCAGCCGTGGCGGCAGCAGCGGTGGTCGTCGTGACTTCGGCGGCGGCAGTGGCGGTGGCGGCCGTGGTCGCTATTAAGCTATTGTAGACCAAGCTTTTGCACATAGCGGGGCCCAGGTCATACTGGTCCCCGCTTTTTTATTGGACGACTTCTCCCTGTTTGGCCCGTTTTGCGAAGCGTCGTTGTCAGAGTCTGTCCGGGCCGATTCCTGTCTATTGCATGAAAGAAGAATCCATCGAAGTCGAAGGTCGCATCCAAACGGTGCTCGCGGGCACCATGTTTCGCGTTGAATTGAATAATAAGCACCTCGTTCTGGCCACAATCTGTGGCAAGATGCGCAAGCGTTGGGTGCGGTTGACCGTTGGTGATCGCGTCAAGATGGAGATGTCCCCCTACGATTTGAATAAAGCGCGCATCGTCTGGCGTTTAAATTAGCCCTTCTTCGAGGCCGCAGCCAGTTAAACTGGAACTCTCGCTCCCCTCAGCAACTTTCCATCAAGCTTTGGAGGTGGTTTCGTTTAGTGCAGCCCTGTAATCCCCATTAATCAAAGACTGCGCTTTGTGGTTTTTTGCCGCGGAGGCCACTTTTTGCCAATTATTCATTGGCGGCAACTTTTTCCAGCATCCAGCAATTCCACACCCCGCACGCAAAATCAGGCATCAGGCAATACGGTGGCTCGGCAGCAAGGTCATGAGCGCCGAGCAAGCAACCGCTCAAAGCGGAGTCGATTGTAGCGTTGAGCCAGGATGCAAGGCAGGTTGGCCGCCACGGCGTATCCCACGATGATCAGGTCACCCCACCACGGATTCCACAAAAAGAACGCTGGAGCGAATGCGATAGCCGACCAATGGCAAAGTTCACCCCGCCAGGTTTCGCGAACGAATCGCTGCAGATAACCGGTATTCGTTCCGGCCAGTGTGCCTTTCGCGAACCCTCCACCAAACCACCGTGCAGCATCGGGCAGGCGGTCCTTCCATCTCTTAATGGCAAAAACGCGTTCGTAGAAGCGTCCGCTCCGTTCCCATGCAAATGCCCTGCAAGGGTTGAACCATGAGACGGGCATCCGCATGAACAACCACGCAAGGCCAAGCTGTAAGACAAGCCAGCCAGCCATATTCAACACAATGATCCAAACAATGGGCAGTTCAATCGGCATCGATTTTTCGTCCTTTCCAACTCACCGTCCTGCCTGATTGCATTGCCGAACGGGCGAACAGAACAAAGAAAAAAAACAGAGGCGCCGGGTAAAACAACGCCGTGTACCAACGGAATGTCCCAACCCTTCTTCCAGCCCACAACACCTGTGCGGCGCAAAGCAGGTACAAGGCGCCCCAATGGCGCCAGTCACCAGCCAACAGCCACCCCAGAGACACAAGCACCAGTCCAATCATCCAAGCCACCACTGCGAGCAACGTCCCCGGCTCAGTTTGCCCGGCACCGGAAGCAAATCCCTTGGTCCAGCCGTCGATCAACTCCCGCAGCCCTTTGGGGTACATACGGAACGAGAATGCCCCCCGGCCGATCATGCTACTGACTTGGATCCCGGCTCTGTCAAGCTGCTCCGCCAGCCAAAAGTTCTCCAGAATCCGGCCCTTGACAGCTTCGTGTCCGCCAACATGCCGATAGCTTTCGCGATCGATGAGCAACATTTGTCCGAACAAACCGTGCGGCAAAGTCCCAAAGTTCATGTTGAGGTTGAAGAAAAGGGAAAAATCCTCGTAAGGTTTAATCACCACATGATACGGCCCGACGGAAAATGCGCCTCCGGAATATTTAGACAGAATCCAGGCAAGACCCTCTGGCTCGAACCAGGTGTCGGCGTCCAGGAATAGCAGGTGGTCGCCTGTCGCAGCTTGCGCCCCTTGATGACATGCCCAGGTCTTGCCACGCCAACCTTCGGGAAGCGAATCCGAGGCGATCACGGATGCGCCCAGTTGTCGGGCGATTTCAGCGGTGCGATCAGTCGAACCGTCGTCCACAACAATGATCTCGTGCGGCTTGACCGACTGCGTCACCAAAGACCCCAACAAAGCAGGAAGGTTGTGCTCCTCATTGCGTGCCGGGATGATTATACTCAAAGCCCCCGGCAAACCCCGTGCGTTGGCACCACCACCGGAGCAACGAAGACGTCCCAGCAGGAAAAAGCCCACTGAACAAAACGCGAGAGCAAGCGTGAGGAGGGTCATTGTTTGTCCCAGGCAACGACCTTCCTGGCCACGTTCTGCCCGCAAAGCACCACCATGGGCATGCCGCCACCCGGATTTACCGAGCCGCCGACGAAGAATAGGTTCGGGTACTTGGTGCTTTGCTTGGGTGCCTTGAAGGCCAGGTTTTTGAAACGATCGCTGACAACACCATAAATCGAGCCCTTATTGGAGTAATACTGCTCGCGAATATCCAGCGGAGTCCAGCAATGCTCAAAAACAACGTGTTTTCTCAGATCCTTTAGTCCCATCCGTTCCAGCTTGTTCAACACGCGCTCCTTGAAGACGAGGTAATCCTCGCGGGTCAAGGGGTGCTCGTCGTCAATGTGCGGGATGTGGGGCAATATTTTCAGGCAATCGCAGCCAGGCGGCGCAACGGACGGATCGGTCTTGGAGGCTGCCACGAGGTAGATTGTGGGGTCGGGCGGCAACTGGCGTTTGCGGAAAACGGTGTTAAAATGCTCACGCTGGTCATCTGAAAAAAAGAAGTTGTGGTGAGCCAGTTGGGGATACTTGCAATCGAGACCCAGTTCAAGAACGAGGCCAGAGCAGGATGGCTCCAACTTTTCCAGCGTGTGCATGAAATTTTTGTCTTCGCGCAACAGCCGTTCGTAAGCAGGGATGACTTCCATGTTCGAGACAATGATGTGGGCGGAATGGAACTGGCCGTCCTTCGTCACGAGCCCGGTGACATGACCGCCATTCTTACGGACTTCCACGACCTCGCTGTCAAGGTGAACGACGATGCCGAGTTCGTCCATCAAACGCTGGAGACCAAGAGCGATATTGTAAAGTCCGCCCTCCACGTACCAGAGATCGTAGCGAAACTGGATTGTGGGGAGGCAATTCATGAAGGCCGGGGAATGATAAGCCGACGAGCCGACATACTTGATAAAGTAGTCGAAGATGTCCTGCATGTAACGCGTCTTTAGAAACCGCTTCACGCCCCCGTGCATGGTGCGGAACAGATCGAATTTGGAGAATTTCCAGAGGCCGTAGAAGCGGCCAAATTCTTGCGAAGTGTCGAGGCCCTGCTCAAAGTAACCCGCATTCACCAGATCGTAAAGGTCGGCGGAATACTTCAGAAATCGTTGCACATTAACAGGATCTTCACCCACTTTCAGCGCCTCGTCCGCCATTCGATCCGGCTCAGGATACAGGTCCACGATCTTGCCATCCTCAAAGAAGTTGCGCCAATGGGGACGCAAGGGACGAATCGCAATGTAATCGCTCATCTTCCTGCCGCTGCGCTCGAACAAGCGTTGAAAAATGTGTGGAAGGGTGAGGATGGATGGGCCAAGGTCAAAGCTAAAGCCATGCTCCTTCAGCACGTTAAGTTTACCGCCAATCCTCACATTCTTCTCGTGAATCGCGACGGCGTAACCTTCCTGAGCCAGCGAAATGGCTGCGGATAATCCGCCCAGCCCTGATCCGATGACGATGACCTGCTTTTTGCTCATATTTGCTTCATTTCTTTTCCATAACGCGTCCCAAGCCCTCCTTCGCGATATGATCGGCGGGGTGCGCCGCGAGAGCCTTGCGAAAGTAACCTGATGCTTCCTGACTCCGTCCCAGTAATTCATAGGTGCGCCCGATGAAAGTAAGGCAACTGCTCCATCCCCAGCGTGGTTCCAGAGGTCCGGGAGGATGGTGCGCTTCCGCCTCAAAGAGTTTCTCCGCGATCAGCAACCTGGCAAGCGCCTCGCGCCGCGCCGGCGGCTTGTCCGCCGTGTGGAATTCGCACATGCCGAGCAAATACTGCACGCGAGGATTCTCAGCACCGGCCTCCAGCGCCTTATTGCGATGGCTCTGGACGCGCGGACCAAACCATGCGGCGCGCGCCAGACTCCCATTAATCTTCATCCCGTAAAGTGTGCCCAGCAGGGCGTGGCTTTCAGCATTTCGCTCGTCGAGCTTTACCGCGGTTTTGAGGGCAGCCAAAGCATCCTCCATGGCCGCGTCGGCAGCAACTGTGTTCGCAGGAGAAGCAGGCAGAGTTTGCAATTGGAGCATTCGATGAAACTGCGCCACTCCCAGCCAGTAAAAGTTTGTGCAGAACCCGGGCGCGTTCATGCACGCCTGACGGAAAAGTTGCGCCGCCACGCCAAAACGCGCGCCATCCCATGCCTGATAAGCCGCCTTGAATTCTGCCACACCGTTTGCGGCAAGTGTATCTGTTGCAGATTCCCCCCGCAGCAGCACCGCCGCAAGGCAAATCCAGATCGATATCCAGCGAATCATCGCTTGACTATCATACACTCGTCACAGAGCTTTAGCCATTCCCAATATGGACTACACCGCCCTCATCGCACGCCAGCGCGCATTCTTCCAAACCGGGGCAACGCGTTCTCTGGATTTTCGCAAGTCGCAACTCGTCAAGCTGTGCAAAGTCATAGAGGACCAGGAACAAGTAATCCTGGACGCGTTGCAGGCGGATCTTCACAAATCACCGCACGAGGCCTACACTTCGGAAATCGGCCTCGTGATCAGCGAAATTCGACACGCGATTCGCCATCTGGCGGTTTGGATGAAGACCCGGCGGCGTCCCTCTCCATTGATCGCCTGGCCATCAAAGGGATTCATACAGCCAGAACCGTATGGAGTCGCCCTCATTATCGGACCGTGGAATTACCCGTTCCAACTTCTCATGTCACCCTTGACGAGCGCCCTGGCGGCCGGCAATTGCGCCGTGCTCAAGCCATCCGAATTTGCGCCGCGCACCGCTGCAGCGATCGCCCAAATCATCAGCTCAACCTTCCCCGCAGAATACCTCACGATCGTCCAGGGCGAACACGAGACTGCGGAAGCATTGCTGAGGGAGAAATTCGACACGATCTTTTTCACCGGGAGCACGGGTGTTGGCCGCATCGTGATGACCGCCGCAGCCCGGCATTTAACCCCTGTGACACTGGAGCTCGGAGGAAAATGCCCCTGTCTGGTCTGTGCGGACGCGCCGTTGAACATCACAGCCCGCCGCATCGTCTGGGGAAAATTCATGAACGCAGGTCAGACATGCGTCGCCCCCGATTTTCTGCTCGTGGAACGTGGTTTCGTCCCGGCATTGGTTGAAACGATGAAACGGGAGATACGCGCCTTTTACGGTGAAGACCCGCAACAGAGCCCTGACTACGGCCGGATTATCAACCGGCGGCACTTCGACCGGTTGGCAGGTTATCTCGCTGTGGGCAAGATAGCGCATGGCGGCCATTACGACGCGGATGACCACTACCTCGCGCCGACCATTCTGACAAACGTTCCCGTTGATGCCCCAGTGATGCAGGAAGAAATTTTTGGCCCAATCCTTCCGGTCATGGAATATGATCGACTCGAAGACGCGCTGGCGCTGCTCCGTGATCGCCCAACGCCGCTGGCATTGTATCTCTTCACCCGGGACCGTGAGGCACAAAGCCAGGTGCTGGCTGCCACTCGCTCAGGGGGGGTCTGCTTCAATGACACCGTCACGCATATCCTTGGTCATCAACTGCCCTTTGGCGGTTTGGGCGAAAGCGGTCTCGGCTCCTACCACGGAAAGGCGGGCTTCAATTGTTTCACTCACCGCCGCTCCGTATTGCGCCGATCATTCGCGTTCGACTCAAAACTGCGCTACCCTCCCGTGCGGATTACCTTGGCCACGCTCAAACGCGTCTATCGTCTCATGCTGGGCGGCTGAGGTTGCAATTGGCTTGATTGCCTGATATTAATAATCTCATGTCACAGCAAGTGCTAATCATCGGCGCTGGACCAGGCGCGTTGGCGACTGCGTTACTATTGGCTAAAGCAGGAAAGCAAGTCACCATTCTGGAAAAGCAACCGCGCGTTGGCGGCCGGACTTCGGCCATTGAAGCCGAAGGATTTCGCTTTGACCTCGGTCCCACCTTTTTCCTCTACCCACAAATCCTGGAGGAAATATTCACCGAGGTCGGTCGCGATCTCCGCACTGAAATCCCGATGAAGCGGCTCGATCCTCAATACCGGCTCGTCTTTGGCGCTGGTGGCGAACTGCTATGCAAATCGGATATCGTGCAGATGGAGGCGGAAATCGCGAAGTTGGCGCCGGACGATGCACCGCAGTTTCGCCGGTTCATGGATTACAACCGTGTGAAGCTGGAGAAGTTTGCGCCGTGTTTGCAATCGCCATTTCCCGGCTGGACGAGCCTCCTGCAAGCGCGCCTGCTTGCGGTGCTTCCTTACCTGAAGCCGTGGAAATCGTTGCACGCAGAACTGGCCGGTTACTTCCAGGATCCGCGTCTGCAATTGGCATTCACCTTCCAGTCGAAATACCTGGGGATGTCTCCTTTTAAATGTCCCAGCCTGTTCTCGATTCTCTCTTTTCTCGAATACGAACACGGCATCTGGCATCCGATCGGAGGCTGTAACGCGCTCACTCGCGGCATGGCGCGCGTGGCCACAGAACTCGGTGTGACCATCCGGCTGGACGAGCCTGTGGAAGAAATTCTATTCGAGGGTCGGAGGGCTGTGGGCGCTCGCACCGCGCAAGGTGAGTACCGGTCCGATGCGGTGGTGGTGAACGCCGACTTTGGTCATGCGATGACCACACTCGTGCCTGAACGACTGCGACACCGTTGGACCAACAAAACCATCGCCAGCAAACGCTTTTCCTGCTCCACCTTCATGCTTTATCTGGGAATCGAAGGCCGCTACGAGCAGCTTCAGCACCACAACATTTACGTGGCCGCGAATTACCGGCAGAACCTTGACGAAATCGAGAATCAGCACGTGCTCACCGAAGACCCTTCGTTCTATGTCGAGAATCCGTGCCGCACTGACCAAACGATGGCGCCACCGGGCCACAGTGCTTTGTATGTGCTGGTACCTGTAAGCCATCAGCATCCGAACATTGACTGGGGCAGGGAGCGCTTCCGCTACCGGCAAGTCGCATTGCGGCAACTGGCCAAACTGGGTTTGACCGACATCGAAAAGCGCATTCGCTTCGAGCGCATGGTCACCCCGGCTGAGTGGGAAAACAAAGTTGGAATCTATCGCGGTGCGACTTTCAATCTTGCCCACAATCTCGGCCAGATGCTCCATTTGCGCCCGCGCAACCGTTTCGAGGAATTCGACCGCATGTATCTGGTGGGGGGCGGCACACATCCCGGGAGTGGTCTGCCGGTGATTTTTGAATCCGCCCGCATCAGTGCGCGCCTGCTGCTGGAGGATCTTGCTTAAGCCAGATAAAAATCCCGGGGTTAGTCCCGAGTTCCCCCGGACAATTCCATACGGAAACAGGGGTGCAGCTTCATAGCCGCTGCTGAAAGGAAATCACCGTGTCCACCTCACTGGCTCAAAACTTCGATCAGTTCGCCCCTAACTGGTGAATTCAGGCTCAGAAGAAGCGGATGATGCCCAGATACACAAGGCTGGCATTGGCACCAAGATTGGGAGTGGCGATCCGTGCATTTGACAGATGAATAATGCGGTATTGGAGAGTCAGGGCCAGATTTTGCTTAAGAAAATAGTGGCATCCCGCACCAGCCTGAAGATTGAACTCGAAAACGCTGCCCAAGTCCGGCCTTCCAATATCCGTGGCCGACACTCCAGCTCCGGCATCCATAAACGGCATCCACCGGCTGCCCGTCGCAATATTATAGCGAAGGAGCGGCGTCAATCCGAAGAGGTATGCTCCCCTGGGATAATACTGTCCACCACCCAGTAATTCCACCCCGCCCTCCAGATTTCCACGCAAGCAACAGTTGCCTCCGATCACATCTGTCAAGATGCGTCCGTAACCAACGCGGCCCAGCATCAAATCATGCGCCTGAGTGCTTCCAAAGCTCCGCATCCCTATTCCCGTTCCAAAGGCAAGGGATCCTTCCTCAGTTCCTTTTTGGAAGCCAGTTCCAATTCCATCCCGCCAAATGCCGGAGGAAGTCTGGAGGTCCGGTTTGACATCAAGTGTCATTGATGGACTTGAATTTGTGGACTGTTCCGCAGCAATGCCGGAATAAGCCGCCAGCATCAGACACGAACACAAAACCGCGCACAAAACCCTGGTCCAATGCGGAGATGCCGCAATGCCAAAGGAAGAAATCACCGGCATTGATCTGATGGGCGCACAGATCGATGTTTTATCATTGGCTTTCATGAAATTCCATATCCCTTACTCAATTAACGTCCTTGAGTTTAACACAAAATGCAGCCATACACAACTCTTTGTGAGTGCAACATTTCATCCCCCAATAAGTCAAAAGCAATCCAGCCTGGCATTGGAAAGATTGGCGCCACAGGGTTCGCCGCGACAATGGCGTGAATAAGAACAAGGTTTTTTGTGGAAGGGGGGGGCGCATGCATGCAAGAGACGTCCGATTCCTCAAAACGACCACCCGATGGCTTGGAGTGTTATTACGGCTGCATTAAGGTAACACTGAGCTTTGCACACTTGCTTCCGCTTTGCTGGGCGATCCCCTGCTCCCATGCGTCAATGCTGGCATTCAGCGCGTCGAGGCTGCTTGCGTCGAGATCGGGTGGTGGCACGGATGGCATTGTACCGTTGGCCTGCATTGAGTCGTACCAGCGTTCGCAAATCTCGGCCGCATCGGTTAAGGTTGAGGCCGTCTGCGTGACTCCGCCGTCCGTGATGATAAAGGTTTTCATGGTTTTGCGCTCTGTCTGTAAAGTCCACCTGTAAAACGAGATTGCAAATTAATTCCGCATGCCGAGGGTGCCAGATCGGCCCTTATGCGGATTAAGAAAATGGGATTCATTCGCTGCATGAGCGAATTGCGCGAAAGTTAAAATTCGCATTTGGGGTTGAACAAACCGTAAAGGGAGAAACAAGGCGGGTTATTGGAATTTGTCCTGACTTGCGCCTGGACATCACCATCGACGGCTTTCTTCAAAGGTCGGACGGTGGCCGCTTGTTAAACTGGTCAACCCGAACCAGATTGGGATGTCCGATCTGGTTCGACGCCTTCAGGAAAGCGCCGGTATCTTTTGGCGCTCATCAGGTTGCCGGGCAATTCCGGCTAATCCAACTTTCGTTTGAGCAAGTCGGGTTTTTCCTTGTAAAGCTGGCAAATCAATTCACCGAATATGGTATTCGCCCAGGCGAACCAGGAACGCGAAAAGTCCTTGGGATCATCCACATGGAAGGATTCGTGAATGAATCCGGTTCCCGCATGAGTTTTCTTAAGAGTTGTCAGGCAATAAACAATCTCCTTGTCATCATGGCTGGTGAGCGCACGCATGACGATGCCCAGGGGCCAGATCTTGTTTTCGCCGACGTGGGGTCCGCCGATCCCGGCAGCAAATTTGCCTTCGTGATACCAGGGATTGCTGTGGCTCAAGGAGAAACGGCGCGAGTTTTTGTAAACCGGATCGTCAATGGAGGCGTAACCGAGGTAGGGGATGGAGAGCAAGTTCGGCACATTGGCGTCGTCCATGAAGAGCATGTTGCCGAAACCGTCGATTTCCAGGGCATAAATCTGGCCGAAATCCAGGTGACGGGCGTGGGCGTAGTGTTTGATGGCGGCATCGACCTCCGTGGCGAGGGCCCGGCACTCGGCGGCAAAGGTGGCATCCTTGACCACGGTGGCAAAGATATCGCTCAACTGCCGCAAGGACACGACGGCAAACATATTTGACGAAATGAGGAACGGATAAAACGTCGAATCGTCAGACGGACGGAACATGGAGTGGATAAGGCCGACCTTCTTCGTGGGGTTGCCCCAGCCGCCTCCAAACTGGGTGTCGGTGGGCACCGTTGTTTTCCTTTGGAACTTGTACGGACCTTTGTTTTCCTTGCGCTGCTGCTCCTTGAAGGTCTTCACAATGAGCTTCATCGCATCCTGCCACTGGGAATCAAAAGGGGTGCTGTCGCCGGTCGCCTTCCAATAGCCATGGGCCAGGCGAATCACGTAGCAAAGGGAATCCACCTCCCATTTGCGTTCGTGAACACCGGGTTTCATCTGAGTGTTATCACTCGCCCACTCGCCTTTCTTTTTGGGATCGTCATAGAACGCGTTGGCGTAGGGGTCGAGCAGGACAAATTCCGCCTGCTTGTTGATGGCGCCCTGAAGAAGCTTTTTGAGCTTTTCATCCTTGTTGCAAAGCGGGAGATAGGGCCAGACTTGGGCGGAGGAATCGCGCAGCCACATGGCGTCGATATCGCCGGTGATGATATAGGTGTAGGGCTTCCCGTTCTTCTCGTAATACGTAACCGTAGTGTCGAGGGTGTTGGGGAAACAGTTTTCAAACATCCAGGCCAATTCGTCGTCGCCCATCGCCTTTTTAACCTCGACGATGGTGTCTTCGACCGCCTGACTCGAGAAGCGGCGTTTCTCCGGCGCCGGACGCATGGAAGTGAATCCGGAAACGGCTGCAGCGTTGACGGAAACGAGTCCCGCTCCAATGGCGGCAGTGGCCAAACCGGTGGCTTTGATAAAATCTCTTCGTGTGGGCATGGGAACCATCTAACCAGTTGGCCTTTTCGTTGTAAAGCGAAAGCACAAAACGCCGGCCTGCCGATTCATTTCGATGAACCCCGCGACCTGCAGAGGTTCGGTCTTGAAATAAACCGGACTACAGGTAATCTCCCACCACACCCAACAGAGTGCCGATGGGGCATGAATAATGGAAATCCGATGAAACAAAATAATTTGCTATTGTGGTTGAGCGTTCTGGGGCTGGCAACCGCCGAGATCGCAGCGACGCCCACCCCACTGGTCAGGCTGGCTAATCCGATGCAGGGGACCGATTCCACCTCCGGGTATTCCCATGGAAACGAGTATCCGGCCATCGCGCTGCCGTTTCCGATGAACACCTGGGCGCCTTACACCCAGCCTGAGAGCGACAGTTTTTATTACCAGTATCCGCAAAAGAAAATCCGCGGCATTCGGCAAACGCATCAGCCCAGCCCGTGGATCGGGGATTACGCGGCCTTTGCCCTGATGCCGGTCAGCGGCAAGCTGGCGGTCAACGAGAATGACCGGGCCTCGGAATTCAAGCACGAGAATGAAGTCGCCGAACCGAGCTACTACAGTGTGCGCCTGGACACCTGGAAGGCCACGGCCGAGGTGACGCCCACGGAACGGGCGGCCCGTTTCCAATTCACCTTCGATGGGGACGACGCGTCCTACGTGGTGTTGGACGCCTTCAGCGGCGGTTCGTCGGTGGAAATCATCGCCTCGGAAAACAAGGTTATCGGCGTCTGCCGGAACAACCACGGGGGAGTGCCAAAGGGCTTTGGAAATTACTTTGTGGTGGTTTTCGACCAACCTTTTGAGGAGCACGGAGTCTGGACGCCGGAAGGTGTTCAGGCGGGGGTGTCGAAGCTGGAGAACAAGCACGCGGGGGCGTATTTCAAATTCAAGACGGGGTCCAGCCATGTGGTTGGCTGCAAAGTGGCTTCGTCATTCATCAGCCCGGAACAGGCGTTGCGAAACCTGCAGCAAGAGATTGGCGACGCGGACTTTCAATCCATCCGCCTCCGGGCGGAGGAACGCTGGAACGAGGCTCTCGGGCGAGCCCGGGTTGAAGGCGGAACCGACGATCAACAGAGGACGTTCTACAGTGCGCTATATCGCAGCATCTTGTATCCGCACAAGTTTTACGAAATGGACGAACAAGGCCATAAAGTTTATTTCAGCCCCTACGATGGCAAGGTTCACGAAGGCGTTCTCTACACCGACACCGGTTTTTGGGACACGTTTCGCGCAGCGCATCCGCTTTACAACCTGCTCTTTCCCGAGGTGAGCGCGGAGATTCTGCAGGGACTGCTCAATGCCTACGATCAGAGTGGCTGGCTGCCCTCCTGGTCCAGTCCCGGACACCGGGATTGCATGATCGGCAACCACGCCTTTTCGCTTCTGGCCGACGGCTGGGCCAAAGGCATCCGCAGCTTCGACCCGAAGAAGGCCGTGGACGCGATGGTTCATGACGCCAATGCCGAGGGCCCAATCAACACGCTGGGGCGCAAAGGCGTGAAGTTTTACAATACCGTGGGCTATGTCCCCTCACCCACCATTCGCGAGGCCGCCGCACAGACCCTGGAGTTTGCCTACGACGATTTCTGCGCCGCACAACTGGCCCGGGCCATTGGACGGGACAGCGAGGCGGAAGTGTTTACCAAAAAGACGATGAATTACACCAACCTGTTCGATGCCAAAATCGGATTTGTGCGGGGCCGCCAGGAAAACGGCGCCTGGTGTGAGCCGTTCGATCCCACGGAATGGGGCGGCCCGTTCACCGAGGGTTGCTCCTGGCATTGGACCTGGAGCGTGTTTCAGGACATTCCCGGCCTGGTCAAACTAATGGGCGGCGAAAGGGCTTTTGCGGACAAGCTTGATTCGGTTTTCACGGCGCCCAACACCTTCAACTGGGGCAGTTACGGTTTTGCGATTCATGAGATGACGGAAATGACCGCGCTGGACATGGGCCAATACGCGCACGGCAACGAACCGATCCACCACATGATTTACCTCTACGATTATGTGGGCCAACCTTGGAAGGCGCAGTCCAAGGTGCGCACAGTGATGACCCGGCTTTACCAGGCGACGCCCGATGGCCTCTGCGGGGATGAGGACACCGGTCAAACCTCGGCATGGTTCGTCCTGAGCGCGCTGGGCTTTTATCCCGTCACTCCGGGGACGACGATCTATGCGATCGGCAGCCCATTGTTCAACCGCGCCACACTGAGTCTGGCGGACGGCAGGAAGTTCACGATTTCCGCGCTAGAGAATGGTCCACAGCACCCCTACATCCGGGGCGCGCAACTCAATGGAGCCGCGTATGACAAGGTGTTCCTCGATCACGAAACAATGCTGAAGGGTGGTGAGATTGTTTTTCAAATGAGCTCGGCACCTGAGAAAAAGTGGGGATCGGCACCGGAAAGCCGTCCACCTGCGGCGATGGCCGCCCCCGGCAAATAAGGCACCTAATGATGCCGAAACATTTCTGAACATTAACCCAAGCACCCTAAAAATCATGGCGACCATTGGTTCAACAACCAGCCCGAACAAGCTCTCATCGCAAAGTGATGAGGGAAAAACATACCGCGGTCCTTTCGTGACCATGACGGTCCTCTTCTTCATGTGGGGATTCATGACCGTGTGGAACGACATCCTGATTCCCCGTTTCAAGGAGGCGTTCACGCTGAGCTATTTTCAAGCGATGCTCGTGCAATTCGCCTTCTTCGGGGCCTATGGATGCGGCGCGTTGTTGTATTACATCACCTCGATGATCTCAGGCGATCCGATCAACCGGATCGGATACAAGAACGGCGTCATCATTGGATTGCTGGTTGCCGCGTTAGGCAGCGCGCTTTTCTACCCTGCGGCGGCGATGGCCTCCTATCCGTTCTTCCTGCTGGCCCTGTTCATCGTCGGGCTGGGTTTTGCCATGCTGCAGATCGCGGCCAATCCTTATGTGACGATCCTGGGGCCGGAACGCACCGCCTCAAGCCGGTTGAATTTGTCGCAGGCGTTCAATTCTTTTGGCACGACCATTGGGCCGATCATCGGCGGCTGGCTCATCTTCGCCTATTTCACCAGCAAGAATGCGCATGGCGCGGACTCGGTGAAAATACCGTACCTTTGCTTTGCCGGAGTGTTCCTGATCCTGGCGGTGTTTTTCAAATTCACGCACCTTCCGAGTTTCACAAACACGGAGCAAATCGAACGGGGCGCAGGCGCTCTAAAGCATCCGCACACGGTTCTGGGCATGCTGGCCATCTTCATGTATGTCGGAGGAGAGGTCAGCGTCGGCAGCGCGATTGTCAATTTTCTCGGCACCGAAAAGCTGGGGAGCCTGCCGAAAGAAACGGCCAGCAGCTACCTGGCGTTCTACTGGGGCGGCCTTATGATCGGGCGCTTCATGGGGGCCTTCTCCCTGTCCAACCTGCGGGGCAGCGTCAAGCACACGCTGGTTATTCTGGTGCCGCTGGTGGCCTTTGGAGTGATCGTTGCGCTTCCTGCCGTGGGTTCCGCGCTGCAAATGCCGTGGGCCTCGGCGGCCGCCGACCTCTGCAGCTTTGAGAACGCCAAACACTACGGAATGTTCCTCGGGATCCTGCTGGTAGCCTTCTTTCTGGGTGAATCCAGCCCGCAACGCATGCTGCTGCTGTTCAGCGGCGTGATCATCACGCTGCTGGCCACGGGAATCATGACCGGAGGAGAGACCGCCAAGTGGGCGATTCTGAGCGTGGGCCTGTTCTGTTCGGTCATGTGGTCGAACATTTTCTCATTGGCCATTGAGGGTTTGGGCGCGCTCAAGAGCCAGGCCTCCTCGCTCCTGGTCATGGCGATCGTGGGAGGCGCAATCCTCCCGCCGTTACAGGGCAGAATTGCCGACGCATGGGGCATACAGGCTTCGTTCGTGGTCCCCATGATCGCGTTTGCCTACATCGCGTTTTACGGAATTTATGGTTACCGCGCTGGCCGGCATTTGACGACGGCAAAGTAAAATGTCGGTGAATCGGACGAAAACTTAATGATCATGAAGTTGACCAGAACTGTCGCTCATGGCCGGGCGTGGTGGCACCGTGCGATGCTCTACTCGGGATTATGCCTTGCGGTTTTTGGCGGGGCGTTAATTTCCCAAGCCTTTACATCGGCGGACGCCGACACGCTATTCCAGGCGCACACCCAGGCATTTTACAAAGAAAAGAATGGGCGCGCCTGGTTCAAGGAGAACACGGAGGGTGGAAAAGTCTCCTACTGGATGCGCGCGGAACAGATGGAGATGGTGCTGGACGCCTATGAACGAACCACCAATGCGCAGCAACTGGTGATGTTCACCAACCTGTTTCGAGGATTCCTGGCCGATCACGGCACGAATTGGGCCCACAACGAGTTCAACGATGACATCATGTGGATGGTCATTGCCTGCACGCGGGCGCATCTGCTGACCGGCAATTCAGAGTTCCGCGATGTGGCGCGAACGAACTTCGACCTCTGTTATGCGCGAGCGGCGTCGTCGGACCTGGGAGGCGGCTTGTGGTGGAAGACGAACAACCAGTCGAAGAACGCGTGCGTAAACGGGCCGGGTTCAATCGCGGCATTTCTGCTGGGCCGCGCAACGGGCGAAAAGTCCTACTTTACAACAGCCACAAACCTTTTCCTTTGGGAACGCGACACATTGTTCGATCCCAAGACGGGACGAATTTGTGACAGCATCAACGTCAACGGACGGCTGGCGAGGTTTGCGCTGACGTATAACCAGGGCACCTTTGTCGGCGCGGCGAACTTCCTCGGTTTCACGAATGAAGCCATGCTGGCGGCCACTTTCACGATGACCAACCTTTGCAAGGAGGGGTTGATGCCCCCTGCCGGAGAGGCTGGCGATGGCGGCGGTTTCAATGGAATCGGCGCGCGATGGATTGCGCGCTTCATGAAGGAGCGCAACGCGCAAACGACGTTTGAACCGTGGTTGCAGAAAAACGCAGAGGCCGCGTGGCAGGGGCGCCGCTTGTCAGACAACCTTTCCTGGTGCCGATGGCCGCAGCCCACGCCGGAGGGTCGGAGACATTCGTGGGGCTGCAGCAGTGCGGTGGTATTCCTGCAGGTGGTGCGGCCGACGGAGATTGAAAAGCGGTAGAACTCAAAATAAACAGCTCATCGCACAACTGACAGAGTTGAGTCTCCGGCATATTCCAAGCACTCAATACACAAATCGAAAAACCACACAGCAATGCGCAAGTGCCAATAGGAACATCACGCTTTTGACGCTGGCTTTTGTGCCGCCCCTGTCTTCAATCCGAGCGTCGGCTTTGCAGTTGATCCCGTCATTCCACTTTATAGGTGCCAGTAAATTCGGAGCCCTCGATTTGTCGCGGGCGGACGTGCCGTATGAAGATTGGTATGGCCACAAGCTTGATCGAAAGATGCCGGAAATGGTGCAGAATTCTCAGCCCGGAAACGGTGTCTGCCGATCATGAATTATACCGAACCGGAAACTCAACAATAAGGAAAACTCCAGTTTAAAATGAAATTGATCCCCATAGTCATTCTTTGTCTGACAGGAGGAATCCTTATTCACGCCCAGCAGGCCCATGTCAATCTGGATTGGAATCCACAAAAGAATACGCAGAACCTGGTCCCCTATGGCGCCAATGTCATTTCACCCGAGGTGCGAGATGACCACACCGTTGTCTTCCGTCTCAAAGCACCCCAGGCGCAAAAAGTGGAGTTGACCAGTGGCCCAATCTCACTCGCCATCCACCAGGACAACAAACCGCTGTCCTTCCAAAAGGATCCCAACGGAATCTGGACGCTGACGATTGGCCCCCTGAAGCCGAACATGTACGTTTATAGGTTTGTCCTGGACGGTGTCACGGTGCCCGATCCCAACAACACGCTGACGGGGTTTTCCGATCAACCCGGCTACAGCATTCTGGTCGTTCACGGGGGCAGCCCCAGCTATTTCGACGCGCGCAATGTCCCTCACGGGACGGTCTCGAGGCACATCTATCACTCAAACGTGACCGGTGGAGAACGGGAAATCTATGTTTACACGCCGCCTGGTTATGACCGGAACAAGCAATACCCCGTGCTTTATCTCCTGGGCGGCAGCGGAGAACTTGCATCCACATGGAACCTGGATGGACGCGCTGGCTTCATCGCCGATAATCTGATCGCCGAAGGCAAAGCTCTGCCGATGCTGATCGCCATGCCAAACAACCAAGTGCTTCATCGATCAGATCGAACGCACACGGAACGAACTTTCCAACTCTTTGAGGACGAATTGCGCCGACACATCGTGCCGTTGGTGGAGATGAATTACAGTGTGCAAACAAACCGCCACTGTCGCGCAATCGCCGGCCTATCCATGGGAGGCAGGCACGCGCAACTCGTCGGCTTCAAGTGTCTGGATCTATTCGCCTCGTTCGGCATTCTTAGTGCAGGCGATCCTGACTCTGAGTATTCCACACCTGCGTTTCTGCAGGATCCCGAGACCAATGCCAAAGTGGATTACCTGTTCGTTGGCCTCGGCACGTTCGAAAACGAGCCAAAGAATCGCAGCGTGCTATTTCATCAAATCCTGGAGAAGCACCGGATCAACCACGATTATTACATCGGCGGGGATGGCGGGCATGATTGGGGCACCTGGCGCGATCATCTGGCACACCTGCTGCCAAACCTCTGGCGCACACCATCACCCGCGCAGCGGTAATCAACCGCTGATAGCCATCATCCCCCCCCCAATAAAGCCATCTTTGATGGCCCTTTCGACGATCAGTCGGGCAGTATCTTGATGCGGATGTTTTTGAAGCACGCTTTGCTGGCATGGTCCGGCATCGGAGGATGTCCCTGAAGGGCGAATGTCCCTCTCGGCAGCCAAGTCATCCCAGTTTGAAGCTTATGTTGGACATCGCTGTCGGCAATCGTGTATTCGATCATGGTCACGCCATTGAGTTTAACAGTGACTGCGCCGTTCTGGTAAATAATCTCCTGAGTGTACCAGACATTATCCTTAATGGGCGCTTTTGGCAAAATCGTAACCATCTCCTTGTTGTCCGCAGAGGGCGTTTCCGGCCCCCAGGATATATTCTTGATGGAATACAGGCTGCCGGTCCGCCGCCAGTCAGCGTGACTGTTGTTCACCTGGCATTCCAGTCCGCGCTTGGGCCACTCGGACTCCTGATATTCCGTATGAAAATAAATTCCGGAATTTGCGAAAGGGAAGGTCATTACATCAATGCGAAGATCGAAGTTTTTGAAGCTGTGATCGCTCACTTTTCCAACGTAGAACAAGTGTGCTGGGCTATGGATTGTCGCTGGACACTCCATAACGATCATGCCGTCGCGGACCTGGAAAACGCTGGCGTTCACCCCAACTTTCCAGCCATCAAGGGTTTTCCCATCGAACAGGCTCACAAAACCTTCCTCTCCCACTGGTGTTTCAGCGGCAAAGGATCCCGCTGCCAACAGCAGGCCAAAAGCGACGGTTAGAATATATTTCATATAAAATTGGGTGTTGGTGCCGGTGGTCGGACTCGATCCAAAAACGCTACAATTACGGAGTCAAAATGCCATATTTTACGGGCTATTCAAGCCTAATCGCTCACTACCCTACCCTACCCGTTTTAACTCTTTTGGTGTCCGTTTTGGTGTCCGTTGAATGACACTGAAATGCCCTATGTTCTAGCGCAGGACGCTCCTGGAAATAGGACCAAGGCGCAAATGTGCAAGCCAATCCCTCGAAAGGGGAGCAGCCCCAGTCGGTAGCGATACCACTCTTTGCAGGGCCATGTCTTGGTGATACGACAACACGATTTCCAAAGGGCTTATAGTGTTCCGCCCCAGAGAAAATTATGCAATTGTCGAATCCTGATTTGAGGCAAAAGGCCCCGGGAGTTTCCACTCTTTCCAGACTTGCGTGAATTCGGAAGCTCACTGAGCTTCTCCGTCTCGCTCTTTCGGGCGTGAGCCGAATCCCTCTCCAGCGAAACGCGAACCGCCTGGCGGCGATGGAACGCACCGATAAAAGCATCAACGAATAGCTGGAGAATCTCCACGGCACCTTCCACCAATTGTTCAAAGTGGCATCGAGAAGTAACTTTTCGACGTGATCGCCCGATTTGGATCACTATTCAAAGGATAGGTGCGTAGATCGGAGCCAGGATTGAGTGAGCACTGTCAAATCATGAAATCGATTTTCAAGTGGCTCGGAGTAAAGTCCAATCCAAACTCAAGGCGTGGCTGACGAGATTGACGCTATATTCAACAATTTGTCGTTTTTAGTTTGACACACTTAGCAGATATGCTAAATTGCTCACGAATGAATGGCATGACTTCGATTGACAAAGCACGGTATCAGGCCCAGGCAAAAGTTCATAAGGCCCTCGCCCATCCGACGCGCCTCTTTATTGTTGAGGAACTTTCTCGGGGGGAACGATGCGTCTGTGAATTAACGGCCATGATTGGAGTGGAAATGCCCACCGTCTCCCGGCATTTGTCGGTGCTCAAGTCGGCTGGCATCGTGGAAGACGACAAGCGCGGTGCGCAGGTTTTCTACCAGTTAAAAACTCCGTGTGTGATGAAATTCTTCCATTGCGTTACGGAGGTGCGGAAAGCCTCCATCGATCGGGATGCTGCCCTGCTGGCCTGATTTCTCTTTTTTTTGAATTTTCATTTATCGACTCCGCTAAATGGCTACGAACTGGAAAGACGAGTGGAAGCCGCTGTCCCTGATCGTCGGTTTGTTTTTGGCGTGTTTTTATCTGTCAGTCGGTGTGCCACGTTTCGATAACGCCATAACCGAAGCCTTTGAATTAGTGAAATGGTATGCGCGCGAGCATGTCATTTTGTGCCTTGTCCCCGCCTTTTTCATTGCCGGCGCCATTGGAGTGTTTGTCAGTCAGGCCTCAGTCATGAAATATCTCGGCCCAAAGGCCAGCAAGCCCATGGCCTACGGCGTGGCGTCGGTGTCGGGCACCATTCTGGCGGTCTGCTCCTGCACCGTATTACCTTTGTTTGCAGGTATCTGGCGCCTGGGCACGAAGAAAACGGTGGTCCATGTGTCGCTCGTCATTGTGATGTCGACGCTGAGCGGACTGCTCTACGAAGCATTATTCTAATCTCAAAATAAAATCCTATTATGCAATTACTCGTCATTGGAACCGGCTGCGCCAAATGCAAAACCCTGGCGCAATTCACCGAGCAAGCCGTCAAGGAACTCGGCATCACCGCTGAAATCAACAAGGTCACCGATCTCAAGCAGATCATGGCCCTGGGCGTGATGATGACCCCTGCCCTCGCGGTTAACGGCACGATCAAGGTCGTTGGCAAGGTGCCAAGCGTCCCTGAGATCAAGGCGATTCTCCAACAGGCGGCGGCGTAAGCCTCCAAAATCATTCGTGAAACGTTTAATTGAAAGGACCTTCATGAGCAATAAAAGCATTGGTTTCATTGGCGGCGGGCGTGTCACAAGTATTCTTCTGGAAGGCTGGAGAAGGGCGAACACCCTCCCGGCCCATATCGTGGTGAGCGACTGCAACGCGGACACTCTCGCGAATCTCAAAGCGAACTTCCCATCCATCAACACGGCCACAGACAGCCACGCGGCCCCCTCCCAGGACATCGTTTTTCTGGCGGTTCATCCACCGGCGATGGCTGAGGTGGCCGGCGGCATCAAGTCCGGCATCAAACCCGGCGCGCTGGTGGTATCGCTCGCGCCCAAGTTCACGTTTGCCAGACTTTCAGAACTGCTCGGTGGATTCACTCGGCTGGCGCGCGTCATTCCCAATGCGCCATCCCTGGTCAACTTCGGTTTTAATCCGGTGGCCTTCGCGCCATCCTTGACGGCCGCAGACAAGGCGGAAGTCACCGCTTTGCTCACACCGCTGGGCGAGTGCCCGGAAGTGGCGGAACAAAAGCTCGAAGGCTACGCGTTGCTCACAGCCATGGGGCCAACCTATCTGTGGTTCCAGCTTCAGGCCCTGCGCGAAGTGGCGACGGGTTTTGGGCTCAGCGACGCTGAAATTGTCCCCGCGATGAAGCGCATGGTTTGTGGCGCCACGCGTACATTGCTCGAATCCGGTCTGACACCCGCTCAAGTGATGGACCTCGTTCCTGTGAAACCCCTGGCCGAGATGGAATCGCAGGTGGCGGAGATGTATCGCACGAAGCTCCCGGCGTTATTCCAGAAGATCAAACCATGAACCATTTGATCAACTCAAACGAACACTCATTATGAATACTCCCGTCAAAATCGTCATTGTTCTGGCGCTGGCGCTCGCGGTCGTTGGAGCGGTGACTCTGAAGAACGCCAAATCGCCTGCCGAAGCCAGCAAGGCCCCTCTCCCTGTGGCTGTTGCTGAAACAAACGCAACACCAGGCGTTACCGCGAAGCTGCCCAAGCTCATTGACCTGGGCGCGGACAAATGCATTCCGTGCAAAATGATGGCTCCCATTTTGGAGGGGTTGAAAAAAGAGTACGCCGGGAAAGTGAACATCGAGTTCCTTGACGTATGGAAAAATCCGGATGCGGGCAAACAATACGGCATTGAAATGATTCCCACGCAGATCTTCTTCGATGCCGAAGGCAGGGAACTGTTCCGCCACACGGGTTTCTTTGGCAAAGAAGATATCCTCGGCAAGTGGAAGGAACTGGGCATCGACTTGAGCAACGGCAATGCATCGGCCGGAAACGTGCGCGAGGAAGCCGTGAAACCCGACACTCGCCCGCGCGATCAAGTCTGTTACATGTGTGACGGCGATGTGGATCCGAAGACAAGGACGGTCGTGAAAGGACAGGCCGAGCAGCGCGTCCTGTGCTCACCGCATTGCTATTTCATCTACTTCTCCAGCATCGTGGGCGCGGACCCTAAAGCTGAAGAGGCCAAAGTGAGCGTGACCGATTGGGCTAGTGGCAATCTCGTAGCCGCCACCACCGCATTCTATCTCTACGGCATGGACGCTAAAGGTCGCCCCACGATCAAAGCGTTCGCTGACAAAGCTGCGGCCACAAAGGAACAGCAGACTAATCCAGGCAATCTCCTGGCTTGGGAAGTGTTTCGCTCCAAGGAACTGACCACGCGTTGCGCCTTTTGCGACCGCGCTGTATATCCCGAAGACGCGTGTGGCGTAAAATTTGGAACCACTCACGGATACGGCTGCTGCACGCACTGCGCAATTGGCGTGGCCGCACGACTGAAGCAGGACATCGAAGTTGAGGCGAAGGATAGCCAGACCGGCGAGCTGATTCGCGTGAAAACATTGGATGGCCAGGTAGCATCGCTGGAACCGGCATCCGCCATCGCATGGTTTGGGCAGAAAAAAGCCCCGGAAGGCAAGTGGGTCTCAGCCGGTTGCTTCAAACAGGGATTCTTCGTTAACGAGGACAATCTTAACAAGTGGCTTGAGGCTCGCCCGGCAATGACTGGCCGACAAATCACCATCGCCCAAGCGCTCGCAGACAAAATGAAGCTCACACCCGACCAAATTGCAAAGGCCTGCAAACTTGGCGAGTGCAAATAATATGAAACCCGACCGCCGCACACTTCTCGTCGGCACTGTTTTCATCGCGGCAGCAGCCCTCTTGACGGCCCGGCAAGAACAGCGCGCGGCATGTGCCGGCGGCTCATGTTGTCCACTCTTATTCAACTTGGAGCCCCTGCCGACCAACTCTGTGCTGACAGTCGCAGCCACCAATGCGAAAGCTCTTAGTGCTGCCAGCGAATCGCTCACCAATCGCCCACAATAGCCATGGAGCAACTCTTCACAAGTCTCAGTCACGCCGTCGAGGGCGCTCCCATGCTCGCGCTGGGCGCATCGGTGGTCTGGGGCATTCTCAGCATCATTCTCAGCCCCTGCCATCTGGCGAGCATTCCATTGATCGTGGGGTTCATCAGCGGTCAAGGACGCGTCTCGACAGCGCGCGCCTCGGGCATTGCGACTCTGTTTGCGGTCGGGATTCTAATGACGATTGCGGCCATCGGAGCCATTACGGCGATGGCGGGCCGGATGATGGGCGATGTGGGGCACTGGGGGAATTACTTCGTGGCGGCAATCTTCTTTGTTGTAGGCTTGAATCTGCTCGGTGTCATTCCGATGCCGTGGTCCGGCCCAGGCCAGGTGAATTTGAAACGCAAGGGCCTGTTTGCCGCATTCATTCTCGGCCTCGTCTTCGGGATTGCGCTCGGGCCCTGCACCTTCGCCTTCATGGCACCGATGCTCGGTGTCACTTTTAAACTCGCCAGGTCGGCGCCACTTTACGGTGCCTCACTTTTGCTCGCTTACGGGATTGGGCATTGTTCCGTCATCATTCTCGCGGGAACCTTCACCGAAGTCGTCCAACGCTTCCTCAATTGGAACGAGCAATCCAAAGGCGTCACGGTGATCAAATCCATCTGCGGCGTTCTGGTCCTTCTGGGCGGCATCTGGCTGATCTACTCGGCGGCATGAGACAACCTGTGAATTCCAAATCACGACCGTAATTATGTCTGAGATGAGCCGCAAACAAATCTCCAGTCCCATGCCGACGAACCTGTCGGCAGACCGCCCCGCCCCGGCAGTTCCCAAGCAGACGCTCCTTCGCTATATCGTGTTGGGCTTTGTCGTGCTTCTGGTTTGGTGGTTCCTCTACCGAAGTCTGGCGTCGCTTGCGTCCTGGTTCACCTATGCGCTATTCGGGCTGACGAAAGGTTCGCACCTGGGTTCATCCGTGGAGTTCTTTATCTATGAATCCCCCAAGGTCCTCATGCTGCTCACCCTGGTCGTATTCGGCGTGGGCATCGTCCGCTCTTTCTTCACACCGGAGCGGACACGCCGGATTCTCTTCGGCAAACGCGAGTCTGTCGGCAATGTGCTCGCGGCGCTACTGGGCATCGTCACCCCTTTCTGTTCCTGCTCGGCCGTCCCTTTGTTCATCGGCTTCGTCACAACTGGGGTCCCCTTGGGAGTAACGTTCTCCTTTCTGGTCTCCGCACCGATGGTCAACGAAGTCGCCCTGGTTCTATTGTTCGGATTGTTTGGCTGGAAAGTGGCAGCCCTTTACCTCAGCACCGGCCTCATCATCGCCATCGTTTCCGGTTGGGTTATTGGCCGTTTGCACATGGAGAAGCACGTCGAGGATTGGGTTTACCAGACTCCACTCGGCAATGGAGCCGCTGAAGAATCGCTCGACTGGTCAGCCCGCATCCGTTCCGGCCTGGACGCGGTGAAGGACATTGTTGGACGCGTTTGGCTCTATGTGCTGATTGGCATCGGCGTCGGCGCGGGCATTCACGGTTACGTGCCAGAGAATTTCATGGCCTCCATCATGGGTAAAGGCGCGTGGTGGTCCGTGCCACTGGCAGTGGTCATTGGGGTCCCGATGTATTCCAACGCGGCGGGCATCATCCCGATTGTGCAGGCGTTGCTCGGCAAAGGCGCCGCTCTGGGCACAGTCCTGGCGTTCATGATGTCCGTCATAGCACTCTCCCTGCCCGAGGCCATTATCCTCCGCAAGGTGCTCAAGCCCCGGCTTATCGCGACCTTCTTCGGCGTTGTGGCGCTGGGAATCCTTTTGGTGGGCTATCTATTCAACATGATCATGTAGCCCCCAGTCGCTGAAATATCCCACCGCCCCTTACATATATGAACGAATCACGAACCCGCTTTTTATCAGTTCTCCGCAAGTCAGCGAAATGGATTGCGCTGGTGGCCATCGTCCTCGTCCTGCTTTACCGCGTAAAATTCGCTCCAACGCGCGTGCTCGGTTACGAAGTCAAAAATGGTCCCATCACCGCCGAGGTCATGGGCACGGGCACTCTCGAAGCCCGGATCAAGACCACCATCAGCCCGCAAATCCAGGAGCGGCTGGCGGAGGTGCTTGTGGACCAAAACGATTCTGTCAAAGCCGGGCAGTTGCTGGCCCGCCTCGATGATGGCGAACTCAAGGGTCAGGTGGAAGTCGCTGAGGCAACCGTTGCCGCGGCGAAGTCCACCGCCGAACGCGTTCTGGCGGATGAAGCCCGCGCCCAGGCGGTGGAGGTGCAGGCACAACAGGACCACAAACGCGTGTCCGAACTCGTCAGCACAAAAGTCAGTTCGCAATCCGAATTCGACAAAGCCATCGAGCTGCTGCGCGTGGCGGAAGCCGACCTTCAACGCGCCCGCGCCGCCACGGTGGAGGCACGACGGCAAATCATCACAGCGGAGAAAAACCTGGCCTATCAACAGGAGCGGTTGAGTTTCACCCGGATTCTCAGCCCGTATGACGGTCTGGTCACACGACGCGACCGGGATGCGGGTGGCGTGGTCGTCCCCGGCAGTTCGATCCTTCAAATAATCTCAACCAATGAAATCTGGGTGTCCGCCTGGGTGGACGAAACCGCGTCCGCTGGCCTGGCCACCGGCCAGACGGCGCGCGTGGTATTCCGTTCTGAATCTGAGAAAAATCATCCCGGGACGGTTAAGCGGCTCGGTCGCGAAACGGACCGGGAGACGCGCGAATTCCTGGTGGATGTTGCCGTCAATAATCTGCCGGCCAACTGGACCGTGGGCCAGCGTGCCGAGGTATTCATCGAGACCGGGCGCAAAACGGATGCCCTGGTTGTGCCGCAGCAATTTATTCAATGGCGAGCGGGTAAACCGGGTGTGTTCGTCTCGGAAAAAGGACATGCCGCATGGCGTGATGTGTCGCTCGGCTTGCGGGGAAGTGAGACAGTTGAAATTACCCGGGGTTTGTCGGCCGGAGAACAAGTCGTTGCTCCGCTTGATTCCAGGCAAACGTCCCTCAAACCCGGCCAAAAGGTCGCCCTGCAATGAACCTTGCAATCAAAGACATTCGCCACAACTTCGGTCGGTTTGCATTAACCACCGTCGGCATCGGCCTGCTCCTCATGATCGTGATGGGCATGGGCGGCATTTACAGGGGACTGATTCGTGAAGCCACACTGCTCGTGGACAACATCGGCGCCGACCTTTGGGTCGTTCAAGGGAGCACACGTGGGCCATTCGCGGAAATCTCGCGCATGCCTGCCAATCTGGAAGATCGGGTGCGCGCCGTGCCAGGTGTGGCTGGAGCGCGACGCTTCGTCTCACACACAATTCAACGTGAGCATCGCGGCCAAACGCTGCGCATGGTGGTGCAGGGACTTTCCTGGCCTGAAGACAGGGGCGATTGGGTGAAACTGATTTCGGGACGTCCCTTGAGGAATGCGCATTTTGAAATGATTGCAGACCGCTCTTTGAAGCTGGGACTCGGTGAGAAATTAAAGCTCGGAAAGGACATTTACCAGGTCGTTGGCATTACCAGCGGCATGGTTGGCACCGGAGGCGACGGCTTGTGCTTTTTTACGACAAGCGACGCGGAAGCCATTCAATTCGATCTGCCCGGAGAAGTCAGCCGATTGGAACGCCAATCGCGTCGCACGCGGGCCGAGGCCCAGGATATTGGCCGTGTGCAACCCCTATTGCTCGAACGCGCCATGGGTCCCGTCAGCGGCATTCCTGCCCTTGCGCCACCTCAAGTCAGCGCCATCATGTTGACCCTTCAGCCTGGGGCGGATGTGGCGAAGGTCTCCGGAACCATCTCGAAGTGGCCGGACGTTACAGTCTATTCCAAACAGCAGCAGGTGGACTTGCTGCTTTCCGGCATGGTGGACAAGGCCAGGCGCCAGCTCGGCCTCTTCCGCGCTCTGCTCATCATCATCTCGACCATCATCATGGCGCTCATTATCTACACCCTCACGATGGACAAGATTCACGACATCGCCATGCTCAAGTTAATGGGAGCGCGCAACGGTGTGATTGTCGGCCTGATTCTCCAGCAGGCGTTGCTCATCGGAGCGCTCGGTTATGGGCTGGCGTATTGGCTGGGCACATATGCCTTCCCGAGATTTCCCCGATTCGTGATCATCGAGCCACAGGACTTGCTCTCGCTGGCAGGCATCGTGTTGGGAATTTCCGTGCTGGCAAGTTTGGTAGGCATCATCAAGGCCATGCGCGTCGAACCCAATAAGATATTATCATGACCACAACCTCCAATAACACCAATGCGGTGGAAGCCGTCGCCCTGACGAAAATCTACGGCTCGGGCAACACCGAGGTCGTGGCTATGAAAGACGTTTCCGTGATCCTGGCGCATGGTGAAGTCGTGGCCCTGCTCGGTCCAAGCGGCGCGGGAAAATCCACTTTTCTCACTGCCATCGGCCTCATCAACCCACCCACCTCCGGACGCATCATCATCGGTGGAGAACCGGTGATGGATGGCAGCCGCGCCCTGGTGGACGTGCGCGCTTACCGCCGCAAACATCTTGGTTTCGTTTTCCAGAAGGCGAATCTCATTCCGTTCCTAAATGCCTTGGAAAATGTTGCGATTGCAATGGAGATCAACGACGTCTCTGCACACGCGGCCCGGGAACGCGCGATGGAGTTGCTTGATTACCTTGGCGTGGCAGACCGGGCAAACAACCTTCCCGACGCGCTTTCCGGCGGCCAGCAGCAGCGCGTGGCCGTGGCCCGGGCGCTGGCCAATCAGCCAAACCTCATTCTCGCCGACGAACCCACCGCCGCCCTCGACAGCCATCGCGGACGCCAGGTGATGGAGTTATTCGGCAAGGTCGCTCACGAACGTGGCGCGGCTGTCCTCGTGGTCACCCACGACCAGCGCTCGTTGGATGTCTTCGACCGGACCTATGAGATGGAAGACGGTCTTTTAAAATCGGCAACAACCCCATCCAATCTGACACTGTCGTGAATGCCGATGGCACGAATCCTCAGCGCACCTGTCAGACCGAGCCCAATCCCATCTTCCCCTGCCAAGGAGTTTCCGACGTGGGCGGTCTCGATAACCGCGCCAATGACGTTCGCCCCAGACCATCTGATCGGGATAGACCACTTCACCAGCGGCGCGGCTCAGATCGTCGAGCTTCAGTTCAAGAACAGTGTCTGAATGTTTAATGAAGCAGTCCGCCGGGAGGCCACAATTAACGATTTCGCCAATGGAATGTGCGGCCGAAGAGCTGATTGCCTATCGGTCCGCAAGCGTAACGGTTTCGTCCTTCTGCGCCTTGGCGAGTTCCTCCGCAGACGCCAGTCGCGAGCCCACCATCCCTTTTAACTCCCGGCTTAACTCTTGGACGGCTTTCCTGGTCTTGTCCCTTTGACCGGGAGCGACAACAAGGAAGGGCCGCTGACCGATCGCATCCACAATCGAAGAACGCACGCCATAGGAGCAATGCTTGTCCTCGCGCAGGTTCATGCTCAGGCGCGAGGTGAAGCTCCCTCAGGAAATGTGCTTCAAGGATTCGATGGCGGCGTCACAGCTGCAAGTTCTTTAAAAGGAAAATCGCCTGGAACCTCTTCGGCTGGAAGTGTTTTACAATCCATAGTGGGGTTTCACCCCATAGCTAAACCACACATTTCGGTGCAACATTAATGTGAGAAACTGAGCAGATTGTCGTCGAATTGGTTTCTGAAGTGTGATATACAACGACCACCAACACTGAAGGAAAAGGAATGGAGCACATCATGCAACTCATGGCCCTGAATGTGTTTTTCGGTGATAGCACCAAATGCGCGAAATTGCTGTTTGGCAGCGCCAACAGCTCGTTTCTCGTTGCACTCGCGGCCTCCCGCTTTGGCAGCATGATGTCCCATTGCTTCGGCTTAATCGCGGGAAACCAGTGGGCAGGCGTGGCCAAATGCCCTGCGCTGATCGACCAGTGGCATTCCCAGTTTGAAGCACGCTGCCTGACTCTTTGTCTTTCCTCCGGATCATACCGGTTAACTCCGCGTCCTCCAGTCCAATCACTTGGAGGAGTTGGAATCGTGTTCCTTGAAGACGCGGCCCGGCCACATTTTTAACTGCTTTAAATGACCACTGGTGAGAACAACAGAATGACAACCGAGAAATCAACCAAAGAATACGTATTATTATGAATCCAATCGTGATCGTCGTCATTGTGTTGGCTGCGCTGGCACTTTTTGCGGTGCTCTTCGTTGTCAGCATCTACAATAAACTCGTCGGATTGCGCAATCGTTTCAAAAACGCCTACGCCCAGATAGATGTGCAGCTCAAGCGGCGATACGACCTGATTCCGAACCTGGTCGAAACCGCCAAAGGTTACCTCAAACACGAACGCGGCACACTCGAAGCCGTCATCGTTGCGCGCAACGCCGCGTCTTCCGCAAATGCGGGTGCCGCCGCCAATCCCGGCGATCCTGCCTCCATGAAGCAACTCGGCAGCGCCGAAGGCGCGCTCACAGGTGCGCTCGGTCGACTTTTCGCGCTCTCCGAGGCGTATCCCGACCTAAAAGCGAATACGACAATGCTGAACCTTATGGAGGAACTGACCTCGACAGAAAATAAAGTCTCCTTCACCCGGCAGGCGTATAACGACTCGGTCATGGCCTACAACACACAGCGGGAAGTTTTTCCCAGCAGCGTCATCGCCAACACGTTCCACTTCACCGCCGCTGAGTTGTTTGCCATCGAGAAGCCGGAGCAAAGGGAAGCGCCGAATATTTCATTCTCATGAATCAGGCTGGCGCCATATTTCCATGGATCCATTGAATCAATGGACCTGGGACAGTTTGAACGCTTCAACCACGCAATGATCTATAAACATGGATTTTTTTGAACATCAGGACAAAGCCAGGAAGAAAACAAGAGTGCTGGTGGCGTATTTTATAATCGCCGTCGCGTGCATCATCGTGTCGAT
Organism: Verrucomicrobiia bacterium; assembly: GCA_963664225.1. Taxonomy (GTDB): domain Bacteria; phylum Verrucomicrobiota; class Verrucomicrobiia; order Limisphaerales; family UBA1319. The sequence goes on along the minus strand of OY760937.1, from coordinate 1,385,775 downwards.
TTATTTCGCCAGCGTGCTGATTTTTTACGGCACGCACGCCAAACAGAGGCCTGACGGCACTCTTCCGGAACTCATCTTGTGGGATCCCATGCTTTTCCTTTACGTTACGATAGGCACTCTCTTCATTGTAGCGGTCGGCAGCCTCTATAAAATCGCCGCTTTGGCCGAGGGAGGCAGCGCTGTCGCCGAATCGCTCGGCGGACGCCTGCTCAATCCAAACACGACCCATCCCGATGAGCGCAAACTTCGGAACGTGATCGAGGAAATGGCCATTGCCTCCGGTGTGCCCGTCCCCAAAATATATGTCCTCGACGAGGAAAAAGGCATCAACGCCTTTGCGGCAGGCCACGCGCCGGGTGATGCCGCCATCGGCGTTACACGCGGTTGCATGACCTTGCTTAATCGGGATGAATTGCAGGGCGTCATCGGCCACGAGTTCAGTCACATCCTCAATGGCGATATGCGTCTGAATCTGCGGCTCATGGGAGTCATCTTCGGCATCCTCTGCCTCGCGGTGATCGGCCGGGTATTGATCTATTCGCGGGGCGGCAAGGACAAAAATCCTCTAATGCTCCTTGGGCTGGCCCTGATTGTCATCGGCTCAATCGGCGTATTCTTTGGCCGGCTCATTCAGGCTGCCCTAAGTCGGCAACGCGAATTTCTGGCTGATGCCTCCTCGGTTCAGTTCACGCGCAATCCATACGGGCTCTCAGGGGCGCTGCAAAAAATAGGTGCCGCCGGATCCATGGTCGAATCCGCTCACGCCGGGGAAGCCAGCCACATGTTTTTCGGCAACGCCTTGGGCAAATCGTTCCTCAATTCGATGGCCACCCACCCGCCACTCGAGGAGCGCATCCGCGCCATTGATCCGGCCTGGGACGGGAAATTCAAGCGGATCAGCCTCAATGCGGGCGAAGCGGAATCTTCGCGAGGACCGTCAAAGTCGCCATTGTCCCAATTTCCGTTCCCTCCGATTCCCGGGATGCCGAGTGCGCAGGCAGGAGCCAATGACCTCTCTGCCAACACCATTCAAGTGGCAACTGTGATGCCAAACCTGGGCAAACCAACACCTCTGCACTTGCGCTATGCCGTGGAATTGCGGAATTCATTCTCGGAAAAGATCCAATCCGCCGCACGCGAACCGCTCGACGCCGTAGCTCTTTTTTACGCGATGCTTCTCAGCACAGATGACACGCTACGCGCCGAGCAACTCACCGAACTTTCCAGGCGGGCCACACCGGAGGTGGGCGAAACAACCGCCTCGCTCTGGCCTGAAATCTCGTCCATCGCCTCGCGCGCGCGTCTGCCCCTCGCAAACCTTGCACTGCCGGCCTTACGCCTGCTTCGACCTGACGAGTTTGAGCGGTTCAACCAGGCTCTGCAATGGCTCATTGAGAGCGACGGCCGGGTAGAACTGTTTGAATTCGTACTTCAGAAAATCGTCCGCCGTCACCTCGCGTCTCAGTTGAGTGAAACCCATCCGGCCTCCATTCAATACTACACGCTCAAACCGCTCCTGCCGGCGTGCAGCGTCGTGCTCTCCGCCCTGGGAAACCTCAGCAGCAGTAATGCTGACACTGTTGAGAAGGCATTCCAGGCGGGCGCCCCCTACCTGCGGGCACAAGCGGATGGCCTCCAACTCCTACCCCTCGAAGCATGTGGATTGGAACAACTCGATGCCGCTCTCGATCGCCTGGCACTGGCCGTGCCGCAGATCAAAAAGAATCTCATTGAAGCCTGCGTGCATGTCGTCGGCGCTGATGGTTTGATCCAGGAAAGTGAAGCCGAATTGCTCCGAGCAATCGCCGAAACGCTGGATTGCCCAATCCCGCCGTTTGTGGATATTGCCGTAAATTAAACACCCAGGAACAATGACCACAAATAAGCCTGAAATGGGGCAGGCATCCTCGAAGCCAGCCGACAGCAAGCCCCCGGACATTGCCTCTGCGTCGGTTCCCGACACGCTCGCGTCGCTTAAAGTTAATCCCGACACCGGGCTTTCACTTGGTGAGGTGGAAACCCGTCGAAAAAAGGACGGCTACAACGAAGTGAGCGAAAAGAAAAGCCATCCCGTTCTCAAATTCCTAAAAAAGTTTTGGGGTATCTCGGCGTGGATGCTCGAACTAATCATGGTTCTATCTGCTGTTCTCGGAAAATATTCGGACCTCATTGTGGTAGGCGCACTGCTGGTAATCAACGCCGTGTTGAGTTTTATGCAGGAGAACCGGGCCGCTGGGGTCGTTGAGACGCTCCGGAAACGGTTGCAGGTTAATGCGCGGGTTCGGCGCGAATCGATCTGGCAAGTCATTCCCGCACGGGAGTTGGTTCCCGGCGACATCCTCCGCGTGCGTCCCGGTGACATCATTCCAGCCGACGTTAAACTTCTCACGGGTTCGTTGAGCGTTGACCAATCGGCCCTCACTGGCGAATCGAAAGACGCAGATAAGAAGCCGGGCGAAGTGCTTTCGTCGGGATCCGTCGTGCGCCGGGGCGAAGGTAACGGCGTAGTCATGCTGACCGGCGCGAAGACCTACTTCGGCCGCACCACGCAGTTGGTGCAGGAAGCGCGTCCAAAGCTTCATATTGAAGCGGTGGTGGCGAAAGTCGTCCGCTGGCTCTTTGTCATCGTAGGTGCGTTGCTTTGCATGGTCGTTGTGCTGTCACTAATTCGCGGCTCGCCGCTTCTGGAGATGGTTTCGCTAATTCTAGTTCTACTGATGAGCGCAGTGCCGGTCGCCCTACCAGTCATGTTCACGGTCAGCATGGCTGTCGGTTCGAAGGAACTGGCCAAGCGGGGTGTTCTCGTCACACGCCTCAGCGCTGCGGAGGATGCCGCAACCATGGATGTCCTCTGCGTCGATAAAACAGGCACGATCACGATGAACCAATTGGCTGTCACTGGCGTGATTCCGCTGGAGCATGCGACCGAAGCTGACGTGCTATTCGCTGGCGCACTCGCGTCGCAGGAAGCCGATCAGGATCCAATTGACCACGCGTTTCTCACCGCAGCAAAGGAGCGGCACGTTTTCGACAACCTTCCCAAGGTTACGCCTGTCTCGTTCGCGCCTTTTGATGCGAAAAACCGGCGAACGGAAGCCGTGGTTGAGCAGAACGGGCAGCGGTTGCACGTGATGAAAGGTGCCGTGCGCACCATCGCGGAAGCCTGCGGACTCCAGCCCCCGGCAATCGAAGCACTGGAGGCTCGTGTCAGTGAATCCGCCGCGAAGGGTTATCGAACGCTGGCGGTAGCGCTCGGTCCCGAGTCAGGTTCCATAGCCTTGGTTGGACTCGTGTCGTTATATGATCCGCCACGACCGGACGCCAGGCAACTCATCGCCACACTTCATGACCTCGGCGTTCCAGTAAAGATGCTCACCGGCGACGCGCTGGCAGTCGCACGTGAAATCGGCCAGGGAGTCGGGTTGCCAAACATACGGCCAATGGCCGACCTGAAGACTGGCGACCAGGCGGTTGATTTGTTCGCGGGCGCCGATGGTTTCGCAGAGGTGTTTCCAGAAGACAAATATACGGTCGTAAAACATTTGCAAATTGCGGGACATGTTACAGGGATGACAGGCGACGGGGTCAATGACGCACCCGCGCTCCGTCAGGCTGAAGTAGGCATCGCCGTTAGCTCCGCGACCGACGTGGCCAAGGGTGCGGCAAGCGTCGTCCTAACCGAAGCAGGATTGACGAACATCGTGGCATTGGTCGAGCAGGGCCGGACAATTTACCAGCGCATTCTGACGTGGATCATCAACAAGATCAGCCGGACCATTTTGAAGGCAGCATTCGTAGCCATCGCGTTCGTTGTCACCGGCAAGTTCGTCGTCTCAGCTTTTGCGATGCTACTGCTGGTCTTCATGACGGACTTTGCAAAAATCTCCCTGGCTACCGACAATGTCCGGCCATCCAAGAAACCGGAAACATGGAACATCGGAGGTTTCATCACGGTGTCTGTGGTGTTAGGTATCGCGATGGTGGCTGAGACGCTGCTCCTTTTGTGGTTCTCATGGTCGCATTTCGGCCTGGCAAACAACAACAACGCCCTCTACACCTTCAGCTTCCTGATGCTGCTCTACTTTGCCATATTCTCTGTCGTGTCCGCGCGGGAACGCCACTGGTTTTGGGCGACGCTGCCCAGCAAGACCTTTCTGTCGGCGATCGCGGTGGATGCGCTCACGGGAACAGCCCTGACGCGCGTTGGGCTTCCGGGACTCATGCCATTGCCTTGGTTGCAGATGCTCGCGATTTTCGTCTATGCAATGGTTTCGTGTCTGGTCATCAACGACGTCGTGAAAGTCGCGATGATCAAATGGCGTGTTCTAAATGTCGCGGCCAAAAAAACCGAAACCAACGAGGATCTTCAGCCTAAAGCGAAGGAGCAGTCTAAACCTGAGGCCAAAGCCATTATGCCGTCAGATTTGAAATCACAAATCGCCAAGCGAGCCTATGAACTCTACGAGGATCGAGGCCGCAAGGACAGTTCAGCAGTTCAGGACTGGGAGGAGGCTGAGCGGGAAATCCGAAAAGACGCTGCCAAAAACGATGCAAAGCCAAAAACCAACACCTGAAATATAAATCATTTCTCAAGAACTTCACGGTCGCGAAAACGACACGATCTGACGTGCGGGTTATACCCCATAGCGAAATATTGGGGCATGCCGCAACATAGGTAAACCCAATCGCCGCCAGGCCTTTTACGATCACGCTGGCGGGAATAATCAGGAGCACAAAAACGAATAATGAATTTATGAAATCGAGTATTCCACTTGTAGCAATCTCCCTAATGGCGGCATTGGCGCTGGTGGGCTGCAACCAAAACAGCCCAAGCAATTCAACCGAGACGCCATCCACCAATTCAAGTATGAACCACGCCGACGGCATGAAGGACGGAACAACAAATATGCCTGCAAGCACTAATACTACGGGTGCTGCCAATGACGCCACACGTTAAGAAGCTCTGCACAGGGAGTAGTGCCTTGCATGAACATCCTCGGTGATTTCCTAACGAGACACGATGAGATTTAGAGTAAATCGTTTGCACCGGCGGCCGCAGGGATGGGTGCCCCGATGGAAAAATCCGCTCGATTTTGAATAACTAATGGAGACAATCGGCAAACTACTGGTTGAACATCCCGAGTTGCGCATGGCCAGACGAATGCGGCACCCCAGTCAAATCCGCCATGTCCCCTCGGTCACATGTAACGACACTCATAATGCCTGACGCTCCTCATGGGTACAAATGCAACTGGGTTTGCTTGGACAAACGGAGTCGGAGCAATTCTCTGTATCAACATCAGTCGTAATTGGCCCTTATCCAGGCATGTTACGAACGCACAGCTATTTCGTTCATGACTGCCATTGGACAAGGCATAGATTGCTGAAGCAATTTCGTCCACTAATCGGAGACCGGTTTAACTTTTGTTTCCAAAATCCAGAATATCACGCTGGCGATCGCAATGAGTATCCCGAACCAGCCCCAGTCGGGCACGCCGGTGATGTCGGGAAGGCGAACCGATCCCAGCGCCGCGACGGTCTGAATATGTTTGGCAACCCAGGAGAAACTTAGCGCATAGAGCGCTCCGCCCAGGAGCATGCCGACGAAACCGACCAGGGCGTGCAGGCTACCCGTGGCAATGGCGGCAATGCCCGTGCCGGGACAATATCCGTATAGCACCATGCCCGCACCAAAAAGGGCCGCACCCAAGACCACGCCCAGCATATTCGCAGGCTTAATGTGGTACAGGGCATGACCAGCGCCATGCAGGAGGAGCACGCCGATACCACCCACAATGATGGCGGTAAACATAACCTTAAGGACGGTGAAGTCTTTGAACCGGAACTGATTAACAATCACGTTATAGTTCGACACGCCCCCGCGATGCAGAAGCACCCCAAAAAGGATGCCCATCGGAATTGCCAGCCAACGGGCCGTTTCAGCAGAAACAGGAAAATTCATGGTGTTGAAAAGTTAAGAATTGAAATCATCGGGGTTGGTTCGACGTTTTTCGAAAGAGGATGAGTGCAGTTCCGATTCCGAAAACGAACATCGTCAGAAAAAACACCCAACTGCTCAGCGCCAATTGCAATGAACCGCTGATGCCATGTCCGCTGGTGCAACCACCCGCCATGCGCGCTCCATACATAATAATCACACCGCCGAGAAAGGCGGCGAACATGCGCTTGCCAGTCGAACCGCCAAAGTATTCCGACCACGTCGCCGGGACTTTCTCCAGCCGAAATGTGCCGCTGGCCAGAACGCTCAATAAACTGCCGAGAAACGTGCCGACAAGAAACAACATGCCGCCATTCCATTTAAATGGGAGTTTGGCCCAGTAAGCGTTATTCGCCACTGCTTCGCCGCCCATTATTGGGGTGGCACAAAGCCCGGACACAGCCGAGAGCGATGTGGATATACCAATCGGTTCGTCTACAACAGCAAAGGCCAGCCAACTCAGGATGCCGATGCCAATGCCGACAAGATAGGGATTCCAACGCCCCTTCATTGATTGACGCCCTCCACCGCAACGGCAGGAGCCGGAAGCGCAGTCAGTTATGTTCATAGATTTTAAGTTTTGCACCTAGAACTCATCGAGCCACGAAATCGTGAAAGGTTACAAATAAATTGCCCCGTCTTGCGAAAAACGCACACATTGGGAACACATCGGCTTATTTGGCGGCGGTATTGACCGAACAGCTCTGACCGATGGCCCGTTCCAACCGGGATCGGGCCGCAGAATAATCATGCAGGGCCTGGATTTGAGTGGTTCTGGCCTCGGTGAGCGAGGTCTGGGCGCTTAGGACGTCCAATTGGGTGCCTGTTCCGGCTTCGCTGCGTGCGGTGGCCAGGCGCAGGGCTTCCTCGGCTTGCTCCTGGACTTTTTTCTGGGAATCAAGGACCTCCCGGGCCTCGATGAAATTCGAATAGGTGGTGCGGACTTCGAGCTCGACGCGGCGCGTGGTGTCGTCCAAGTCCACCTGGGATTTTTGAAACCGTGCCCTGGCTTCATCCACTTTGCCCTTTGTGAGAAAGCCGTCGAAAATATCCCAGGATGCCTGCGCGCCCGCAAACCAGCCGGAGACGTCGTGCGTGAGGTCGCTGCTGAAGCTTGAACTGCGGGAGCCGTAACCGCCGGTCAATTGGACGCTGGGTTTGTAACCGGCTTTGGCGGAAACGAGTCCTTCCTGGCGCAATCCGATGGTTTTCTTCAATGCTCCCAGTTCAGGGCGGCGTTCGACGGCCTGGCTGAGCGCCGAGGGCAGGTCGATGTCGTAAGGCACAGCCATGTCCTCCAGAGTGGCTGTCAGTTGGAGGGGGATGTCCTGCCAGATTTCTTTGGGGATGTTGTAACCGAGCAGGTTGGCCAGGTTGCTTTTCGCAACACGAAACGAGTTGCGGGCCTTGATGAGGCGGGGACGCGCGTTGGCCACTTCGACTTCAGCCCGCAGGACATTGAATCGGGGAACGGTTCCGGCCTCAAAACGCCGCTTGGTGTCCTCCAATTCGCTGGTCAGGAGCTTAACCGAGGCCTCTTGCACCGTGATCAGTTGGGCTGCCAGAAGGACGTCCGCGTAAGCCACGCGCACCTCGAGCAGGTTGTCGGCAATGATGGCCTGATGGCTGAACAGGGCCTGGTCCCGGGTGAGTCTGGCAGAGCGCATTGCCGAATTGATGCGCCCGCCCTCGTAGATGGATTGAGACAAGGCAACGTTGGCGTTCCAGCTTTGGTCAGGATACTCGATATTGAAACCGCCCACTCCAGAGAACGGAAACTTATCGATCGAATCCTGATCGATGATTTTATACTGGCTCTGGGCGCGCACCTTGGGAATGGCGATGGCACGGGTCTGGACGACGATGCCATAGGCGGCTTCGAGGTCCTTCTGGGATTTGAGGATGGCGCCGTTTTGGGTAAGGGCCAGGTTGAGACATTCCTCAATGGAAAGGGGCTTGGCCAGCCACGAGGGCGCATTGGTGGCCACCGCCGGAGCCAGGGTATCTGCGGCGCGCACGGCAGGCGACGAGAAGGCCATGCAGGCGCAAAACCAAAGGGCCATCGAGCAGGAAGATTTCAAGAAAGCGATCACAAGTTACAGGTTAGACCACTTACATATTCTGTCAATTCGGATTTCATTATATCGAATGCCGATGGCGCAGGCGAAATCTTCTGGATACTCTCCAAGCCCTCCGGCTCTCTTGCGCCCCATGTACGTGCTTTATAATAAATAAGTAAAGACTCCGGGCGGGGCAATGTTTATCGCAAGAGCTTCCGGAACATGAGCGGCCTCTGTGGCGGCCGTTTGTTGCTTTAATGCATTTTGTTTTGTCATGATGTCATCCTTTTTCATTAGTCGACGGTTTGTTGTAAGCGTTTCGATTCTTATCCCGACTGTGATTTGAATTTGATGCGACGCCGTTTCGCCACGCGATCAGGACTTCTTGAAGGCAACCTTTGCGCAGCCGTGTGGCCCAACCCCGATCACGCAGAAGTTTTTGGATGTCGCGGAAATTGTGAAGGTGGCGTTCGTGCGTTTTGCCTTCTGAACGGTTAAACCGTGCCATGATTTGGAACCCGCGCGGACTGAAATCGGCGAGAACAATTTTTCCGTCAGGTTTAACAACCCGCAGCATTTCTACGAGGACCTGATTAAAATGAGGAATGTGATGCATGGCGTTCATCGTCGCCACCGCGTCGAATTTCTGGTCCGGCCAGGGCAGGCGCGCGGCGTCTTGAAGAACATATTCGATTTTGGTTTTAACGCAGGCGTGCCGGGCGTTTAGTCGCGCGCAGTGCTGCTCTTCTAAGGAAATGTCCACGGTGGTTATGGCTTTGACGCAGGGAGCCAGTGCCACCATAAACCGGCCTTTTCCAGTGCCGATTTCAAGCACGGAAGTGCCCAGAGGCAGTGCCTGATCCAGCACAAATTGTATCCCTGCTGGAAAATCGTAACCAAACTCTTTTATCAAGGCATCGCGCTCCATCAATGACCGATGATTGGCGAGGACTTCATTGCCATATGCAGTCTGGATGGGCAAAGGTTTCAATTTGTGAGTCTTTAATGTTATGGATTTGGACTTTTTATGGAGCATGGTTTAACAACCCTTCAAAGGTATGGGGCATTAATCACTAAAACTGTCCCGTGGCGAGCAACACCTAGTTCCAAACATTGAGCACCTCCATCCCATACATATGAAGCTTTTGATCTTTACCGTGATTTTCGGCTATTGGATTAAAGATGCCTCGGTGTGCACTATAGTTTAGAGAATCCTCTGCGATGGGCATCTCATTGCGGGCCGGATTGTCATCGGTGCCAATTATGACCAAGTTCATGGATTGGTGAGTGGTTTAGAGCTTTCTGCATTAAAGCGGCTACCCTTCTCAGACCGATCCATCTCCGTCCTGAATTCGAGCAGTTCCGCAGCCTGGGCAACGCAATCCGCGCAAGGATGTTGACCGGCCTCGCGCAGTTCCTTGCAGTAAAGCGAACCCAGGCGGGCGGCAAAGTGCGCTTTCAACTCTTCAGCTTTTGCGGGGGCCACGGTGCAAGCCGCGTGCAACGCGCCACAGAGGCCTTCCGGCGCACGGCCACCACCGAAGGATTTCAGATCGGCGAGAGCTATGGAAGTGTCTCCAGAACTTTCGCGCCAGGCATGGAGAACGGACTGTGCGCAGTTGAGGTGTTCGGGAGGCTGCCGAAAAACGGCCAGTGCATGTTTTTTCATGAAATTGCGATATTCTTTGTTCGTCTGCACCAATTGAGTCTCATCGGCTAAAAAAGTTACAAAATAAGATTGGCATGACCTGTAAGTGAAAGCGACCTGATGTTCTCAGGTGGGCCTGGAGCGTATGCATTCAGAAGCTTGGAGTCCAGATCAGGCAGATGAGGCTTTAGTCCCCTTCCCTGTTGTCTTTCGTGCCGGCATTTTAACCAATGCTTTTGAACCTGAATTTCTCCGGCTTTATTCCAAGGCTCATGAAATTCAATGGCATCCGTGCTCGTGATGACCGCAAGCGCTCGGTCCTGAGATCAGCCCGCCCTGCAGAAATATCCTCACCAATTCCTCGGCGGTTTTACCCGAGACGCCACTTTTTACTTTGATGCCATTTTCAGAGAACAGTTTTATCGCTCGTTCTCCCATACCCCCGGTGATGATGACCTGCACGCCCTCTTGCTGGAGCCATCGTGGCAACAATCCAGGCTCGTGCGCCGGGGGCGTCACTAGGGCGGTGTTCAGAATGTTTTTATCATTCGGGTTAATCTCGATAATGGCGAATTGTTCACAGTGACCGAAATGGTCGGCGAGACGGCCCCCGGCCAAAGGAATGGCGATTTTAAGATTGTGATTTGATTTTTGAGTTTCAGTTTTATTCATACAGTTTAATTGATTTAGTATGGATTTTAAAATTTCAGCGAAGGCGCAAGCGGACGGGCTTTGGGCATAACGCTCCACGAACGGCGTGCCGCAGTCGCCCGAATCGACAATTTGAGGATCGATGGGAATACCCCCCAGGAACGGAACCTTCATTTCGCCAGCCAACTGCTGGCCGCCACCGGTTTTGAAAAGTGCGGTTGACTCTTCACACTTGGGACACACATAACCACTCATGTTTTCGACGATTCCCAACACAGGCAGACCCACCTGTTCGCAAAAGGTAATGGACCGACGCACATCGGCAATCGCCACTTGTTGCGGAGTGGTGACCACGATGGCGGCGGCTGAATGCCCAACCGATTGAGCGACGGAGAGTGGTTCGTCACCCGTACCCGGTGGACAATCCACCACCAAAACATCCAGATCCCCCCAAACCACACCGCCGAGCAGTTCACGAATGGCTTTATATTTCATGGGACCGCGCCAAACAACCGCATCCCGCGTGGTCTTTAAAAGGAAACCCAACGAGGCCACCTTAAGCCCAGAGGGTCCAATGACAGGCAAAAGCGACTCACCGTCGAATTCCATGGAGCTTTCTTCCAGACCAATCAACTTGGGAATGCTCGGGCCATGAACATCCACATCGATCAAACCGACCCGCTTCCCGGCCGCGGCCAACGCGACGGCCAGGTTGACTGCGACCGTGCTTTTACCCACGCCACCTTTGCCCGAAAGAACGAGAATCTTAAAGGCAATGCGCCCCAACCGCCGGCGAAGCGCTTCGTCTTCGTCTGGAGTGGGGCCGTGACCCACTTCGACTCGGCTCGGAACTCCCTTCGGATTGACTGTTTTGGCTTGTGATTGGCAGGCGTGTTCCATATTTGCCTGGCCCTCGGGATTTCGATGTGTCTGGTAATCGGCAAGGGCCGCCTTCAACGTATTCACAGCCAGCACCGGGCAATGCTGATGATCTGGCGGCAGACCGCCCAAAGCATCGAGCACTTGATTCGATGTGATCTTTTCGACGAAAGCCAGGTAGTTTCCTTCGGCCATGCTGGAGGCCATGGTTCCGCTTGCGATCGCAGCTCCACATCCATCGGTGGTAAAGCGGGCTCGGAGAACCTGGTCATTTACAATCCGGAGCCAGAATTCCATGGTGTCACCGCAAGGCCCGGTGATGCGGGCATTGCCATTGGCACCTTTGAGTGGGCCAAAGTTGGCGGGCAACTGACGAGTTTCATTCATAGAATGTTTTGAGATACGACGACCGATCCTTATTGAATGGCCAGGACGGCCGGAGAATCCCTGAGTTCGACCTCAGCCACGCAGAAATGGGGCTCGCCTCCAAAACGAGGATCCACCAACGATTCGGCATCAAGCCCTTGAGCAGTAACATCAACCTTCATAATTTTTCTACCGATTCCATGTGATTATTGAGCCGCAAATTGCTTCGACGGTGATAACGGTTGCGGCGGCAGAAACAATGCCCCAGACAGCACCCAGGCATGCGAAATTCCGCCTGCCCCAGCTTATCCGCCAGAAAGGCGTAGAGCACGGCTTCGGCTTCCCCGCATAGATGCGGCCAGACGCGAATGCCATTTTTTGCCAACAAAAAGGCAACCGGCTCGGATAAGGCGCCGCACAACAAAATTCCAACGCCCATTTCCTTGATGCCTTTGACCAATAGCGTGGGATTCGTCTCAGCCACCAATATTTCCCGGCGGCTCTTTTCACGACCGTTCTCAATTTGAATCATCAGGAATCGGCCCGCCACATCCAGAACTGGCGAAATCCGACCTTCCCAAATTGGCATGGCAACCGTCACGCCAGGCTGTTAAGCGGGAAGCATGCCAAATGAGGGATTAGGATTGAGTGCTTCTGCAACATTCTAATATCCAACAGAGTGGGAACATTAAGATCGGGTTGAATCATGAACAACCGTGGCATATTGCACATGTATGAATAATGGCATCATGGCAATATGCAATAGTCTATAGTCGAAGAAATGTGCGAATGAGTCTAAGATCTTGAAAAGAGTGATCATCACCATCTGCTGACAATCCCAAATGTTGTAAGAGGGTTAGCGGAGTAAAATGGGTCGCACCAGGTTTACTGATCGCGGTCAGTCTTTACCGGCAAATCCAGTTTGAACGCTTTGATTTTCCGAAACAAGGTGCTGGCATCGATTCCCAGCTCTTTGGCCGCCCGGGTTTTGTTTCCCTGGTTCCGCCGCAAGGCATTGAGAACCATCATTTCCTCGGCGGCTTGCAGCGTCATGCCCTCGACTTTCTCCAAACCATCCGCTGTTGAAGCCGGGCGCAAATGAGGTGGAAGGTGCGGCATTTTAATCAGACCGCCCCGGCATAATACAAACGCATGCTCGATGATGTTTTCCAGTTCGCGCACATTGCCCGGAAAATCGTATTCCATCAGTCGCGCGAGCACTTCATCGGACACTCCGCCCACATCCTTCCCCTGACGCCGGTTAAATTGCTCGACAAAATGCTCGATGAGCAGAGGAATATCCTCCCGACGGTCGCGAATGCTGGGTAACTCGATCCGAATGACATGGACCCGGTAGTAGAGATCCTCGCGAAACTTGCCTTCCCTCACCAATTGGCTCAGGGATTTGTTGGTGGCGGTGATCACGCGGACATTGGCCTTGACCGAATCCACAGAACCAAGCGGTTCGTAAACACGCTCCTGAAGAACCCGCAACAGGCGCGTTTGCATGGCGGGAGAAATATCGCCAATTTCATCCAGAAAGATGGTGCCACCCTCCGCCAAAGCAAAGCGACCGGGCTTGTCCCGACGGGCATCGGTGAAAGCTCCGGCTTTGTATCCAAATAGCTCCGATTCCAGCAGCGTATCAGGCAAGGCACCACAATTGATCGCAATCAGCTTTTTCGCCCGGCGCCTGGACAGATTGTGAATCGCGCGCGCAAACAGCTCCTTGCCCGTGCCGCTGGCCCCTTCGATGAGCACCGTACTATCGCTTTCGGAGATTTCGGGAAGGATCTCAAAAATGCGACGCATCGCCGGGCTGCGACCAATAATATCCGCAAACCGGTTTTGCTCCTGGGCCTGACGATGGAGCTCCTCCACGACGCGCAGATCCCGGAAACATTCAATGCCACCGAGCACCTTGCCATTTGCGTCCTTGAGGACGGCAGTGGAGATGCTGATGGGAATGCGCTGGCCCTTGGCATCCACCACATAGACGACTTTGTTCACCACCGGACGACCGGTGGAAAGCGTCTGTTTGAGAGCGCAGGCGCTTTCACAGATGCTGGCCCGGAACACATCGCAGCAACGGCGTCCAATGGCTTCGGAGCGTTGAATCCCCGTAATTTGCTCCGCCGCTCGATTAAAGAGGCTGATGCACCAATTACCGTCCACCGTGAAAACCCCGTCGGGAATATAATCAAACAACTCGTTCTGCATGTTCAGGCGACATGGTAAGACGACCATTGCATTTTGCAAGAGTCGGCGTGCCCAATCATGGCAATACGCAATGTTTTCGCATTGTGTATTCTAAAAACGACGCAGGTGTAACAATCTTATGCGCAGCAAGATGCAGCACGATCATTTCCCGCTTTTTATGTGGCATTATCAGTGCTACTGGTTTACAGCAAATGTGCCAGGTGCAAAATCAAAACCCATTCAGCGCCGATACGCTTGAGAGACTCCGTCAGCAAACGCATTCCTTGTGCGTGGTATGCAGTCCCGCCAATCCGCTGGGATTAAAAGTTGAATACACGCTGAATCCGGACGGAAGCGTTGAAGGCTCTTTCACAGGTGGCTCCGTGTTTCAAGGATATGATGGCATGCTGCATGGGGGCGTCATCGCAGCATTGCTCGATGGAGCGATGACGAATTGCATATTCGCTTATGGATGCGTGGCGGTGACTGCAGAATTGAAAGTGCGCTATCGCAAAGCCGTTGCTGCAGGAGAAAAGGTAACAATTCGCGCCTGGGTTGCGCAATCCAATGCCCGTCTTCATCAGCTTCGTGCCGAACTGATGCAAACCAATTCAGTGATGGCCGCCGCAACCGCAAAATTCATGGAAAAACCAATGTGAATAATCCAATCCACGTAACCACACTCATTGAAAACACCGTCAATACTCGCGGACTGCTGGCTGAACATGGATTGGCGTTTTATATCGAGGCTGGCCCACAAAGAATTCTGATGGATGTCGGCCAAACGCAAGTCCTCTTTCACAATGCCCAAAAGCTGGGTATTTCCCTGGAGACGCTGGACACCATCGTGTTGAGTCACGGGCATTATGATCACAATGGTGGCTTGAAAGAACTCCTGCCGCAGGCATCGAACTCGCGCGTCTTTGTTCACCCGGACGCTTTGAAGCCCAAATACACTCGCGACAAGGATGGCACGTCGCGGGCTATCGGCATGCCTGTCGAAATTGCCAGCGCGATTCGAAATCGCTCATCCTTGGTAACGTGGACCACGGGTGTGACTGAAATTTACGAAGGTGTTTTCATGACCGGTCAGATTCCACGCACGACCCCTTACGAGGACGTGGGCGGTCGTTTCTTCCTGAATGACGCCTGCACCCAGCCAGATCCGTTGGCTGACGATCAAGCCCTGTTTATTGAAAGCCAGCAAGGGATCAACGTAATCCTCGGCTGCGCTCATGCGGGAGTGGTGAACACGCTGCAATACATTCAGCAGGTCACCAAAGGAAAACCCATCCATACGGTCATGGGCGGTATGCACCTTCTTGCAGCATCCCCTGACCGCATCGCTCAGACCATTGCCGCACTGCGCCAGATGGGAGTGCAGCGCATCGGTCCTGCGCATTGCACCGGATGCGCTGCCACCGCCGCCCTTTGGAATGCCTTCCCCGGAAAATGCTTTTCTTGTTCCACTGGAAGCCGGATCACATTAGAAATCGACGAGACGAAATGTTAGAATGAATCAAAACACTCCAAGCAACCTCGACTGCGCTTTGGCGAACGTGTGCCTGAGCTGTCCTGTATGTCGGCACGCTCGCAAGAATCAAAAGGGCCTGGCCTTCCAACTGACCAGCCGGGTGGAACGCCATCTTTGCCCTTTCTGCCGCGCGTATGAACGGGTGTACGGCCGTAAAGCCCATGAGCCGTTTTCCGAAAAGGCTGATGGCAAATCCCAGTGATGGTTTGCAGCCTGTTCCCAAGCTGAAGAGCGATTAACAAAGATATAGGCATCCCGCGGCCACCCTGCCACCAAGGACATTTAGGACAATTCTCGCTCGTATGGGATTTCTTAATCTTTGCGGCGTCCCGGTTGAATTAGACGTTACCCGCCCGCACGGTCAATCATCCCCAAGTTTCGATGCTCAATCATGATGCACCGGCTCATGACCACCTGCAGACCGGCAGCCCTTGCCTTGTCGGCCGCTAAATAATGTGCGATGCCCAACTGCATCCATATGACCCGGGCGCCGATGGCAATGGCTTCGTCCACAATCTCCGGCACCGCTTCCGGTTTTCTAAAAATATCCACGATGTCCACTGGCCTCGGGACTTCGCGCAAACTTGGATAGGACTTTCCGCCTAGAATTTCGGTTGCACTGGGATTAACCGGAATAATCGTGTAACCGTGTTGTTGAAGATAAGCCGCAACACGGTAGCTATCACGGTCGGGATTGGGCGACAAACCAACGATGGCAATGGTCCTGGCTGTGGCAAGAATATGCCGAATCTCATCGTCTGATGCGTTTTGAATCGGCAGCTCACAGTCATCACTCATGGTTTGTCTCCATGTGTCGTGTATTTTTCCTTCCACTGCTGTCGCAGCACCTCGTGCAAGCGCTCCCGAAAGACAACGGGCAGTTCATAGGGTTTTCCTTCCTTATAAAGGGTGATGGTTTGCCGAATGTTATCGACGACGACCTGGCATGGATTGCATCCCGCCAGGTGCTCCTCAAATGCGTCGCAGATGGCCGGATCCACCGAACCGTCCACGTATTCATTGAGCATCGCCAGCAGTTCTTCGCATTTCATAATTACATGCTTACTTTTGGATCAGAGCCCGGAGACCCAAAATAGTTACAACGTAAACCTGACTTTTTTCACACAACAAGGTTTTGGGATTATAGCGGTTTTTCATCGATTGGTGCGCCCGCCATTGTTACTGGTGATGGTGATGTTCGCGCACCATCTTTCGGCTGGGATCGCCGAAAGCCTTGGTCAACATCTCGCGCAACTGCAACCGTGCCCGCAGCAACCGCACTTTGACATTGGCTTCACTCAGGTCCAGCGTCTCAGCCGTTTCCTGGATCGAAAGCCCCTCAACGTCGCGCAAAAGAAACACCAACCGATGTTTTTCATCCAACTGAGAAAGGGCGTCGTCGATGAGCTGCATTGTTTCATTGCGATGAACGAGCCGCTCGGGGGATTCACGCCAGTCGGCAATGTATTCAGGATGGGGAATATTGTCGGAGCCGTCCTGAGGCTCCGTGGTTTCCTCCAGAGACACGGTTTCCAGGCCGCGGCGTTTGCGGATGATCTTCAACGCCGCATGCGTCGCAATCCGCATCAACCATGTGGCAAAACTCGACTCCGCGCGAAAACCGGAAAGGTGTTCCAGGACATTAAGAAAGGTCTGCTGCGTCACATCCTCGGCATCCTGCTCATGCCGGAGTATGCGCAGTGCCAGCGAATACACGCGCCGCTCGTATCGGGTGGCGAGCGCTTCGAAGGCGGCGAGATCGCCCTCTTTGGCGCGACTCACCAGAACCGCATCGTTATCGGATTCGATCATTTGTAACCTTTTGGCACTTCCCGGCTCCATTCATTGCGTAACGGTGAATTCAAATCAAACTATGAATGCGATAAATAAAAACGATTTCGACCAGGAAGTCCTCAAATCCGAAATGCCCGTATTGGTGGATTTCTTTGCGACCTGGTGCGGCCCCTGCAAAATGCTTGGGCCAGTGCTTGAGTCTGTGGCACAGGAATTTCAAGGCAAGGCCAAGGTCGTCAAGGTGGACATCGACGAATCGCCCGAACTAGCCGGGCAATATGGGATTACCGCAGTGCCAACACTCCTGGTGTTTAGTGGTGGCAAGGTCGTGCAAAAGGCGATGGGATTCCAGTCTCAAAAACAATTGGCGGCTCTTTTGAACAGCACTGGCACAGTCGTTGCCGTGTAACGTTGGCTCCCCTCTTTTATATGGAACCAAAACAAATGAACAAGGATGCCGATTTCATGGCATTTCAGCCCAAACCGAGAAAAAAACTTATGCGATACGTCATTGGAGCACTGATCGGTGGCATTGCCGGCTTTGCCTATTACAAATTCATCGGTTGTGCGACAGGCACTTGCCCCATTACAAGCAATCCCTGGTCCAGCACGATTTACGGCATGCTGATGGGTACCATGATTGGCAGCAGCATCGGATAACTCGATACCGGTTCAAACGGAAACCAATGCAGGACCGACTGCGTAAATTTAACTTAAGATTCCAAGACTCGTCCTTTGATGCTAATGAATTCTAATTATTGGATTTTGATCGGTGCTGCCGTGGTCATTTTTCTCCTATTGAAAAGAATGAGTCTGGCCAGCCCCAAGACAACAAAGGATTGGCTTGAAAAAGGCGCAAAGGTCATCGATGTGCGTGGTGTCGATGAATATCAGGATCGCCATCTTCCTGGCACAATTAACATTCCTCTCGATCATTTGAGAGATGAGATTGGTCAATACGCCCCGAACAAGGACCAAGGCTTACTCCTGCACTGTCTTAGCGGCGGGCGTAGCGCCATTGCCAAAGGCATGCTCAAACGAATGGGATATGGCAATGTTTTGAACCTGGGTTCCTATGGACGCGCCGCTAAAATCCTGAACGCGCCAATCACCACCGGTAAGACGCGTTAAGTCCTAATGGAGATTCAGGCGGGACTTGCCACAGAACATTCCTCAACAAAACGTAAAACGGATGGCTTTGAATGATGCCACCCGTTATCGAAGGTTTCGTGGGCCAGTTATTTCGTCACCGGTGCCAATAACGGACAGGTTCCGTCCTGGGCACGCGGCCCTGTGCCATTCCGCATCCCAAAACCTCCACCCTGGCCACGTCCACAACCTCCCCGCCATCCCATGCCACAACCGCGGCCACGGAAACCTGTCGCACGAGTCGATACTGCTGGCGAACCGTTAACCAGTGGACATATTCCGAGTTGAGCCCCAGGGCCGGTGCCGTTTCGAGGGCCAAGCCCGGCGCCCCGGCCACCACCCCGCGGAACACCGTTAGCACAAAGGCCTCCGGCTTGTTCCATGCGGTCCAACCATGCTTTTTCATTGGCATTGATGGTTCCGTTGTCCCGCCTGGCCTGCAGGTCCAAAACGGTTGCCTGGATGAATTGCTGACGTTCAGCCCGTTGTTCGGGGGTCAGACGCCAGACCGGGCCCCGTGTAATTGTGGGACTTGGGGACTGGGCTGGAGTGTTTTGGGCCTGAACCGCGAGCACGCCCGCAGCAAATGCCAGACTCAGGATGAATGAAATCTTTGTTTTCATGATAGTAATGTTGTTCGTTATTTCTTTTTACCAGTCCGCCGCTGTTCGCCTAATCAGCGCCCGGTTGCTGGCTTCAACATAAACAGACTCCCTCCACGTAAAGCTTGTGTGTGGAAAACCTGGGAAAATTGTAAAGGAATTGTAAAAGTTCCTCCTCGGCAGATTTTGGAGGTTAATTCCTGCTCACGGAATTGATCGAGATTTTGGTAACTGGTGCACCCAGTTTTCGGTCCTCAAATAACGGCTAACCTGACCAGAACTTCAAAACCAGTCGGTTTCCGGTTACGGCAACTCACGGAACCTCCACAGGCTTCGACACAAGTTTTCACGATCGTCAGGCCAAGCCCCGCCCCGCCCGTATCTCTCGAACGCGAGCTTTCCACACGGTAAAATGGATCGAACAACAAGGGCAGCGCCTCCTCAGGCACACCCGGCCCGCAGTCCGCAATGCACAAAGACACACCGCCTGCGCTCTTCTCCGCCGTGATGATGACAGGTCCTGCGCTACCAGCGTAACGGACTGCATTGCGCAGAATGTTACCCAATGCGCGTTGCAGCAGGTCCGGTTCGGCCATTACCGCAAGATTTTCGGGGATGCGAATCTGGACGGGCGTTACCGGTGGCACCTCCCTCTGAACGGTGCGTTCAACAGCGGATAACAGCGGAATCGACTGAAGTTGAACTGCGGCGGTGCCAAAGGACGCTTTGGAAAACGAGAGTAATTCATGAACCATTCGCGACATGGAATCGACGTCCTCACGCAAATCCATCAAGCGTTCCCGATCCTCAGGAGCGGCGCGCTGTTCGAGAATCCCCAGCGCGACCTGCATGCGTGCCAGCGGCGAGCATAATTCATGTGCCGTGGCCCCCAGAAACTGGCGCTGACCGGAAACGTAAGTCTCAAGACGACCTGCCATTCGGTTGATCGATTGCGCAAGCCGCCCCAATTCATCGTTCCGGCGCAGTTCTACCCGGGTTTCCAAATGTCCCTCGGCCATCTGCCCGGTGGCATTCGTCATGAGGCTTGTGGCACGCGTAATGCCTCGCACCAGCGGCAGCCAGAAAAGTGATGAGAGAACGACCACCGCACCGGCCACGGCCAGCCAAGATCCAACATCGAAAAATAGCCCACCACCGCTCATCGAGTCCGATACGGCCACAAGTGTAATGGGACGCCACTCAGGATGGCCCGCCGCCACGGCTGGCAATCTCACCCCCGCCCAGTAGCGGGTTGGGCTGTCCGTGCGAATGAAAAACTTGAATTCTCTCCCCAGCCCCGCGCCGCCCCCCATCCCCATCCCCATCCCCATCCCCATTCCCACCCCTTCGGTCGCGGTGGTGCCGGCCGTCGCCCAAGGTGGCCCACCTCTGCCGCGCGGCCGGGTCGCAACCGCTGGTGCCACCGCGCCCATCCTCTTCAATACCGCCGCTGGCAGGGAAACAGATCCGCCCGCCAACACCTTCCCGGCCCCATCCAAAAGAAACAGTTGCACCTTATAAGCCGCGCTGATCCGGGCCAGAACGCGATCCCATTCGGATACAGGAGCGTCGCGCAACTCACTCCCCGCCAGATCTCCCACCACCTGCATTCGCTCACCCGCCCGCGCGGACAGCAGCGTGTCCAGTCCTGAGTAAAACTGCGCGCGTATGCCAATCCAAAAGGCCAGAACCAGCAGAAGCAGGTTCAGAAAAAACCAGATCAGGATCTTTGCATAGAGTGGCAGCCCTGTTTTCATGGCTCAAAGTCAGGTTCACCAGGATTGACCAGCATGTAACCAGCCGCGCGGACCGTGCGAATATAACGGGGTGTCTTGGGATCATCGCCCATCTTCTTGCGCAATGAGGAAATATGAACATCGATGGAGCGATCAAATGCCTCATATTGGCGATCCCGGATATCCTCCAACAGCATTTCCCTCGTTTTGACCCGTCCTTTGGCGCGCGCCAATGCCAGCAACAGATCGTATTCCACCGGGGTCAGCGGAAGCGGTTGATCTTTCAGCGATGCCACATGCGACCCCGTCATAATTCTCAAGCCACCCACAACCAACTCTTCGTCCCCCTGCACCACAGAAACCGGCTTCTGAATCGTGCTTCGCCGAATGACGGCCCTCAACCGGGCAAGCAATTCGCGGGTGGTGAAAGTCTTTGGCAGGTAGTCGTCGGCGCCCAACTCTAAACCCACGATCCGGTCGGGCGATTCTCCTCTCGCGGTCAGCATCAGCACGGGAACATTAGATTTCGCACGAATCTGCTTGAGCACCTCCCAACCATCCAGCCCCGGTAACATGACATCCAAAATCACGGCATGCCAGGATTCGCCAATCGCCTGCCTCAAACCTTCCGGGCCCGTATATGCCGCATGCACATCGTAACCCAGCGGCTCAAGGTAATCCTTGATCAGACGACACAATTTCCGATCATCATCGATCATCAACAACTGGTGTCGCCCCTGAGCAGAATCCGCTTCACGGGCATTCTGATTATGGTTTGATTCGTTCATGATGCAGCTTCAGACATCGTATGATCCCGGTGATCTCCATGCCGCACCATGGCATGCAAGCGACCTCACTGCAAAGCTAATTGCTTGAAATTTTAAACCATTCAATGCGGATTTATGACATACACAACACATGTGTCTTGTCACATTCAAAATGCGTCACTTTTTCTTGGGCGCTTCCTACTGCCACACACAATCAGGAGCCTTTGTGGCGCGAATCCTGATAATAAATATTTTTATGTGTTCGATAGATTGGCGGGCAAAGCGGGCTGAACGTCAATAATCCGTTAAAACAAGAATTTGGATATTGCATGGGAATTTTTCCTGACTGCGGGGTAAGTAACTATTAATGGCACCCGAAGTGGCAGCCTCGGACTATATCATCAATTGTTCCATGCCCGGCCCGACCATTCGCATTAACCGCAGGAAGAAATTCATACTTCCGACTCAACACGACCTTCGCGAATCATTTGTTTAGGCTACAGTATCGGTCGCCATAATGTTTTGCGCATCCAAAGTCATTCATGCGGGAGGCGCTCACGCGCCTGGTTCGGATGGATACGCCCGGATAGCAAACGTTGCAGGGCGCATTACGATAATGGCGGATGGAAATGGCGCAGAGTTTTTCCCGTCGCCGAATTTGAGCCGACCGCGTAGGAACCGGATTTCGTGCTTCATGGAGAATCGGTGCCACCAGGCCGTGTCCGTGCGCGACGGGACGAGGCAAACTACCGTTGCTCCTTCATGCATTGCCGCGCCATGGGCCTTGGCCATCCAGCTTGAGATTGCGTCGCCATACGGCGGATTCATAAAAACGACCTCATCGCTCCAGGACTTGAGCAGGCCATTGTCTTCTCGCGTATAGTGTTTCGCGCACTTTGCATTGGTATGCGTCGAACAGGGATCGAGCGTGAAACCAAACTCTTTGTCGAGGGCATCGAATAGCCACTGCGGGGTTGGCCACTCTGGAGTTTGTGAGGAAAAATGAACTCCTAAGCGCGGCGCATCAGGCTCGCTACCCGCACCCCTGCGGGGACTCGTGCCGCGACACTCTGGAGGGCCGGTGATCATTGTCGAATTGAAGCGTTAGCGTGGGACCGCGTTGGGATGGCATCCACATCATGGACAGCAGGCTCTACAATCCTCCAACAATAGAGCGTTGGCCTGAGGAATTTCCGCCTCGCCCTGATCGCCGTTGGAGCGGCTGCGAAGTGCGTGAATACCATCGCATCGGATTGGTGGGAGAAAGGCATGTTGCTGGAGTGAGTGACGACTTATGAAGATTTTGGCACCTGGGAATCCTCCTCGCGGAGTTCCCGTTGAACCTCGGCCATACGTTCCAACAGGGAGACCAGCACCGTATGTGTCTGGCTGGGAGGAACCTTCCGTGTCAACGCGGCGACGATATTCTCTGCTTCCTGAAGCGCGACCGCGACCTTTTCACCGGAATGTCCCCTTTCCCAGCGCTCCATTTCTCCGGCGGCCTGCAAAGTGCGTTTCAGATCCGTGTCCTTTACCAATCCGCCAAGCGCACCGGCGAAGATTTCCGCGACCCAGGCGGAACGCTGGCTATCGAGATCAGCCGTCAATCGCCAGAGGTTGACCACATGGTGCATGTTGTAAAGGGACCAGAGGAATTGCCGGAGTTGCATCCCGACGCCGGTGTCCGGTCCATCCTTGATGGTAATGGCAATACCGGCCAGAGCTCGATCCACGCTTTGTTTTTCGGCTCGTTCCTGCGCCAATTCCTCGTCGGTGAGAAACGCATGCATTTTCAAGATTTGGTCCACCATGAAAGTAACGGTTTGCCGATTGGCGTTGCGGAAATTCGCTTTATAGGTGGTATTCTCCACACCCGCATCGGCAAAGAAATGAGCCCCATCAAGCCGGATTGAAGCCTTTCCGTTTGTGAATGTATTTTCCGAGGACTTGGCGAATCCCTTGCCGGCCAGCAATTCGACAAACCACTTTTCGGTCGCGAGAGATTTCTGGGTGATTACAGGGTCCATAATTCATTTATCTCATGGATTGAATGCGCTATGCAAATGGCCCGGCAGCAGCTCATCAGGAGCGTTCCAGCAGACCTGTCGTGACTCGACTCCATGCGCCTTTGCATGTTGCTGAGAATACCCTAGGCGCCGCGCAGCGGTTAGCGAGCAGTGGGCGGATGGCGGCCGTTATGTGCGGGGTTCTGGATGAGTAGCCGCAGCGTGTCGGCATTTACGTTTAACCAGAGGACAGAGCCGATCTGAGAATAAAGGGTGAGGGTTGTTTTTTAGGCACAATCCTCAAAAGCCGTGTAACCTTCAGAATAACCTCGCGGTTAGGTTGTGACCGTTTCAACTTCCAACGGTTCCCCTTTGACCACGCGCTCAGCCAGACTCCAGAGGCCCTTGTTGACACTGACCTTTGAGTCAATGCCACTGAGCCTGCGCATCGAGCGGAGCTTCCCGCGCCGGTCCTTGTGCCAATCGGATACGTTTCCCAGGATCAGGTTCTCCTGCACACGATTGAGGGTCCGCCACAAGTCGGTCCCTTCGTCCTCCGGGCGGTGCGCCTTCAGGAGCGTTTCCGCATCCACCGGCGCTTCCTGCAACTGTGGATACCGGAGTGCCAACGCCGACCGCGCAAAGAGGAGCGATTCCCTCGTTTCCAGTGTCCGCGCGTGCAATTGCCCGACCAGTTCGCCAACCTTTGGCATGTAGTCGAGCACCCGCAGACTCGCCCCGATCACTTCATCGGGTTCCAATCCCGCATGACGGAATCGGATGGCTTCGAAGCTCCCCTCCGACAGGACAAGCCCATTGCTGCACACCCGGCGATAAATCCCGGCATGCAACTGGTAGGCGCAACCCGCATCGTGCGAGTTGAGCAGGACGAGTTCCACGTTCCACTCATCCAGCGTTTCCATCTGCTCGGCGCGGCGGAACCGAAGCTGATGCTTCTGGAAACCGCGCCGGGCTTCGGTGCGAATGCGCTGCTCTTCCACCTGAACCGGGACCCAATTGAGATCCTTCAGTCCGGTGATGATTCGTGCCGTGGGCACGAACGTGTAGCGCGGACTTACGCCCAGCATCGGGCCGGAAGCAAAGATGCTTGGGGCCTGAACGCGGAGCATGTCTTCCGTCAAGGCCAGTGCCTTGAAGTTGGTTGTGTTATGGTTCATACGCTGTTCTTTCGGCCGTGCCGCCGGCCGGATCAGTTCCGGTCAGGCATTTTGGATCCACTTTCCAACCGGGCGCCGTGCGGCACGAGTTTGGATCCGGGTGGAAATAACCTCTGCGATGTGTTGGCCAGCAAATGACCAAACGCCCAGAGGAAATCGAAGACCATGTGGCGGCAGAGACCTGATCGTTGAGCGCGTGAACCTGTTCAACCCTTTCTGAAGAAAACCATCCTGGTCCCTCAAGAATCTCCCAATTCGCTGTGGCTAGTCAACAGGCCGACGAGGATACTGCAGGGCAACTCTTTTCAACCGGAATCGGAAATTCGCATGGAATAAAGTCAATGAATTCAGGCCTCTCCACACGGCCAGCCATCGGCGATGCCGAATGCGGCTGGTACCGTTGCTTTGGGTTTTCAAACGTGGTATGGATCGAAATGCATCCCGATGCCCATGGCCGGGCATCACATTATGCAAGGACAAACACATGGAATCCATGTTAACAAACGTATCAGCCATGAAAACCAAGACAAAACCCGTCCACGAAGTGCGCTTGGGCGCTATCAAGGCGGCAGTATGGAGAAACGAAACCGAAAACGGAGTTCGTTTCAACGTCACCTTTTGCCGCCTCTATAAGGACGGTGATCAGTGGCAATCCACCGACAGCTTCGGTCGCGATGACCTGTTGCAGGTGGCCAAGGTAGCGGATCAAGCCCATTCCTGGATCTTTAACCAGACCCAGGAGAGTGAGACCCAGCCTGCCCCGGCCCCCGCTGTGTAACCGCGACTGATTCGGTAAGAGGTTCTTCCTGTAAGGTTCGAGGCTTTTGAGAATTGTGCCTATAAACAATTCTCCACCATTTTTACCGTTTCCATTCGCGCGAGACTGATCATGCCAGCCGACGCTTCGCTGATCCCAATCCTGTTTGATGAAACCCATGGTCAAGCGCATTGGGACCAGACGGGCTTCACCTCGCGCCAACGGCACACCAACTTCGCTGGCATGACCGCACTGTTCGAGCGCCTGGGCGGGATTTGCACCAGCCAGAATCACAAACCGATGGACCTCTCCCGCGCCCGCCTGCTGGTCATCCCGCCGCCGACCGGCAAATACGACCCGGACGGCGAATGCTGGCGACAGGACCCCGCGTCATTGCTCACTCCCGATGAAATTTGCCGAATTCTGGAGTATCTTCGCCAGGGTGGACGTCTGCTGGCTTTCGCATACCGTTTCGGGGATTCATTCACACAGACCAACCTGGGCCAATTGTTCGCGCCCCTGGGCTGCCTGCTCAACGATGACGCGATTATCGATCTAAAGCGGGTGCGCACGACTCATCCGCTGCAATCCCTCTTTACAACCGAGCACGAGCTGATTCCTCTGTCCTGGGCCGCCAGTGGGATTGACAGCGTTACCTGGCGCCACATGGCGACCTTCACCGTGATTCCCGGCGCTGACGCGCAGGCGCTGGTCTATTCGCCCGGGGGAAATTGTGTGAGTTATAACCGCACTCTTCGGGAAATTTCGTTGTATTCGTTGCCTATTGCAGTCGCCGGACGACATGGCCGGGGCCGATATGTTCTCTTTGGCGGTCCGCACGCTTTTGAAGCCGGGGCCTTTGGCCTGCTGCACCATGCCCGGAACACTCGATTCCTTGAAAATACATTTCGGTGGTTGCTCTCGGAAGCGCCATTGTATGAAGGCGGAGCCATGGGCGACATCAAAGCGGAACAGGAACGGCTCAAGCGAAGTGCCGACCAGAACTGGCATGATTTCTGTCAGGTCAGGGGTGATGGCAGCGGCGAAGCCATCGTGGCCGTCGTTGAACGGTTGCTCCAGGAAACTGGCACGCTCAAGGCCCTCGACAAGGCCCGTTTTGCGGTGTGATATCTAACATAGATTAATATTCCACTATCTATTTGCATATATTGCGTATTAGATCGATATGTAATGTGTTCATTGCAATTGCGCGGCTTCGGCTGCGGGTCTCCTTCGAAAACGGCAAATGATCAACCGTGCCTCGAATGGAGGTGTGATCGGGTCACATCCTTTGAGTTTCCGCAGTGGGTTGCCCGCAGCAACGCTCGCGTGCCATGTATGCCTTGCCATATTCCGCCCTGAGCGGAGCCACCCCACTCCGCTTCCCCCGCAATCTATCCTCGGCTCTCGAACCGAAGACACGCATCGCGGTTTTCGGCAGCTTCATGGGCGGCTACCATGTTCTTCGAGAACTGCTCTTTGGCCCTATGGCAAGCCGAGTGGTCGTGGTGGGGGTTGCCACCGACGACCCAACGCAGCCGTTCACCCACGCCGATGTGCGGTTGTGGAAATATCCGCACACGCGCAACGATGAACTGTTGGTGCCGCGATTAGCGCAAGAGCATGGCCTGCCGGTATTCACAGGTCTCGTGAAAGCGCCGGAGTTCCAGGAGATGTTCTTCAAAAAATGGCGGCCGGAGCTTTGCCTGATGGCGACCTTCGGCCAAAAGATTCCGACCGCAGTCATTGGTTACCCGGAACTTGGTTTCTTCAACTTCCACCATAGCGGCGACATCTGGCCATCGTATCCCGGCCCCGACCCCATCGCTGCAATGGTGCGGGATGGGCGAAAGCACCTGGTCTTGACCATCCACAAAGTCACGGACGTGATTGATGGCGGTGAGTTCGTCGCCCACTCGCATCCGGTTGCGATTCCCGAAGGCATCAACGCCGTGGGGATGCACCGGATCACCTGGCCTCAAATGGGACCGTTCATTAGCCGCGAAGTCGGAGGAATGATTGATGCAGACAGCCGTGAGTCGGCCGCCGGACCGCTGGTGATGCAGGAAGAGACGGTGCCGTATCGCATTACATACCTGCAAAAATGTGCCGAGCGTATAGCCGCTTGATTCAATAATGCGCAGTGCATGATGGAGTCCGGAACTGGTGCAAAAGACCTCCACCTTTTTTAAGGTGGGGCATATGCTTGGTCTGAGGGGCGCTGGATGGTCGTCGCAGCGGGCGTCTTTGCGAACTGACCCAGAGTCAGCTTGTGCACTTCCATGACATTGTTGAAAGGGGTCCTGTGGGTTACGGATTTAACTCCAGAGTCTGGAACTCGCCGGTCCTGGCCGGCGTTATACATGCCGAGTTCGCTGTCGACTACCATCCAGGCCACGTGCGAAAACTCCTTCATCGCCTGGGGTGCTCCGTGCAACGGCCGACCACCCGTCCGGTACAAGCCGATCCCAAAGCGCAGAATAAGTGGATTCGTTACACTTATCCCAATTTAATAAAACGCCCGTTACGAAGGCGCCATAATTGTTTATGTGGACGAGGCCTCCTTTCGCCAATGCCCCACCTTGCATCAGACGTGGGCACCCTTGAACTGTAGGCCTGAAATACCCACACGTGGAGAACGCCACGCACAGAAGATCCTCGGCGCTGTCAGTCTGCAGGGCGCTGAGTTCGCCTACCGGCACCAAACCGAGTATTTCAAAAACGTCACCTATCTGGCCTTTGTCCAAGAGGTCGTCCTGCCGACCTATTACCGGCGCGGCCACCGCGTTTACCTTATCCAAGACAAAGCATCGTATCATACTCATCCCGAAGTTTGGTCCTGGTTCAAATAGCAGCGCCATCGTCTGGAAGTCTTTCCGGTGCCCAAATACTCTCCCGAACTCAACGCGCAGGAGAGAATCTGGCACTATACCCGGCGGGAAGCCACCCACAACCGATTCTTTGAGAAGCCCGCCGATCTTTGCGAGAGCCCATTTGAAACTTTTGACGATGTCCGAAAGCATCCTGAGAAGATCCGCGGTCTGCTCACTCCGTTTTTTAAATTGCCGTATCGCAGCGCTATATATGCGTTGCCGTATAGAATTCCTGAACAGTGCAGCGTCCGGTTTGGAAACAGTGAATGGCCACGCCGTCCCAATGTGGACCACGTCGTGGAATTATCTGAGAATGAGGTGGCCTCCGAAGGTGTATTGGTAGTCGCGGTCCTCATTGAGGCTTTGCAGCTCGAAATCCACAACCATGACTCCGTAATAGAGCAGTTTGAGACGACTGCCAGTCCGTGCAACGAAGCAAACCAAGCGTTGGTCACGGCGCGTTTTTCGGACTCGTAATCAACCTGTTATCTATTTTTCTGGCTTGGCGGATGACTGAAGCCATGAAGTCTGGGTAGGGAGAAGACCCCATATTGGAAGAGCGGTTACAGAGTCTATACTTTCCCTGGATGAAGCGAAATAAATTCTCTCAGGATAAAAACCCAAAATCGGCCAGCGAATCACTGCCAGCCTCGGCCACGAGCCCAAGCCAAGGCGGAATTGATTTCGTTCCGTCTGCAAACGAAGTTGCCAGAAGGGCCTATTCCCGTTATGTGAGCCAGGGTTCACAGCCCGGGCATGATGTGGAGTGCTGGCTGGCTGCCGAGAGGCAATTGCTCGAGGAACGAAAACTCGCTTGAGTTCAAAGTTTCAACAGGGGAACAAGCTTCCTCTAAACCCCGCTGGACGCGTAAGAAAAGTGGTGCGAGGCTGATTTGGAAAGCAAAGCGCCAAGAAATCCGCTTTTAACAATGGCACTTAACCGGCAATCCTTCGCGTCTTCCAGTCGAAAGACCAGACTAAGGCATTCTACAATAAAATCAGCCAAGTCTATGACGTGCTGTCCGAGCGCAGTGAAGCCCTGATGTGGAAGGCGGGGTTGGTATTGTTGAAAGCTCACGTCGGCGAGAGTGTTTTGGAAATCGGTTTCGGCACGGGACACTGCCTGATGGCGCTGGCCAAAGCCGTCGGGACGAACGGTCGCGTGTGTGGCCTGGATTTGTCGGACCAGATGCTAAATCTGGCCAAAGCGAAGCTGCTTAAATGCAGCCGTCTTCGGTGTGGGGTCGCGGCCCATCTCGCTTACCCAAATGAGAGTTTGGACGGTGTGTTTATGAGTATGATGTTGGCGCTGTTCGATACGCCAGAAATATCAAATTGTCTTGCGAATGTAAACGCGCGCTCCGGCCAGGTGGGCGCGTTCTCATGGTCGGCATGTCGAAGGAGGGAGGGCACGACCCGCTCATTGGCGTTTTCGAGTGGAGTCACAAGCACATCCCGGATTTTCTCGATTGCCAGACCATTTACGCGCGTGAAGCACTGGCGAAGGCGGGGTTCAAATCCAGCAAGGCGTTGAAGAAGCACATGTGTGTTCCGGTGGAAATGATTCTGGGTGTCAAAGGTTGAGATGGAGGTCACGCATTTGAAAGATGAGCGTGAGAGTCTATGATGGAGGAGAAATATGGATGAACCAAACAACGAACGACGACCACCGAATAGATGCGAGATTGGCTCCACCTGGAGCAGCGCCTTCGATGTGAGATTCGCGCAACGCTTTCCGCAGATCCACCCAGTGCTCCGAGCGTCGTTGGTGATTCACCAGCAGACCGTAAGCGAAGCCAAGGAAATATGGCGTAACGAAGGGAACCCCAATTGATGCGCTCGAACATACGAACCAGAACAATTTAGAAGGAAACATCATGAAGAAACAAATGAGCGTAAGTCAGCCAATCTACAGCCTTCCGCCCACGGAGGTTGAGGGATTCGATTCACTCGCGGAACTGGCCTTTGATATGCGCTGGTCGTGGAATCATGCCACCGATGATGTGTGGCGGCAGCTTGATGCGGCGCTGTGGGAACAAACGCAAAATCCCTGGGTGGTTTTACAGACCGTCTCAAGGGACAAACTACAGCAGGTATTATCCGATCCTGCCTTTCGCAAGAACATTGATGACATGGTCCGAGCCAAGCGCGAGGCGGCGGTGAAGCCGGTGTGGTTTCAGAACACCCATCCGCAGTCGCCGTTAAAGTGCGTCGCGTATTTCAGCATGGAATATATGTTGAGCGAAGCGCTGCCCATTTATTCCGGGGGTCTTGGTAACGTGGCTGGCGATCAGCTCAAAGCCGCCAGCGATCTGGGCGTGCCGGTGGTCGGCGTGGGGCTGCTCTACCAACAAGGTTATTTTCGTCAGGTGATTGACAAGGACGGAGCGCAACAGGCTCTTTACCCGTATAATGATCCCGGACAATTGCCGATTACACCTTTGCGCCAACCAAACGGCGAATGGTTGCGTTTGGAAATTGCCTTGCCCGGTTACTCCGTCTGGCTACGCGCATGGGAGGTGCAAGTTGGTCGTGTGAAGCTTTATCTGCTGGACAGCAATGATGCGGCGAACTTTCCGGCTCATCGTGGAATCACGAGCGAGTTGTATGGTGGCGGACCGGAATTGCGTCTCAAGCAAGAAATGCTGCTTGGGATTGGCGGCTGGCGACTGCTCGCGGCTCTCGGCGTCCAGCCGGATGTGTGTCATTTGAATGAAGGTCATGCCGCCTTTGAAGTATTGGAGCGTGCCCGCAGTTTCATGGAAGAAAATGCGCAACCTTTTGAAGTGGCATTAGCTACTACGCGCGCGGGAAATCTTTTCACGACCCACACAGCGGTAGATGCGGGGTTTGATCGTTTTCCTCCGGCGCTCGTCGAGCAATACCTTGGCGGTTATGCGGAAAAGAAACTGGGAATTTCGCTTCACGAATTGCTGGCTTTGGGCCGCCAGAATCCGAATGACGCGTCGGAGAGTTTCAACATGGCCTATCTGGCCATCCGAGGCAGTGGGTCAGTGAATGGCGTAAGCCGCTTGCACGGGAAAGTCAGCCGTCATCTCTTTGAGCCACTTTTCCCCAGCTGGCCAGCGGACGAAGTGCCTGTCGGACATGTGACGAACGGAGTTCACATGCCGACTTGGGATTCAGCGGCAGCCGACGAACTTTGGACTGAGGCCTGTGGCAAAGACCGCTGGCTGGGAAAATCGGAAACTCTGGAGCAGGACATTCGCCGCGTCACCGATGCCACCCTTTGGAGATTTCGCCTCGCCACCAGCAAGTCACTGGTGGAATACGCCCGTGAACGCCTGGCCCGGCACTATGCCGCCGCCGGTGCATCACCAGAGACGGTTGAAGAGGCAAAACATTTATTTGATCCGAACATATTGACTCTTGGTTTTGCGCGGCGCTTCGCGACCTACAAGCGACCAAATCTATTACTGCACGACCCGGAGCGACTGCTTCGCCTGTTGTCCGATCCGCAGCGCCCAGTGCAACTGATCATCGCGGGCAAAGCTCATCCGGCGGACTTGGAGGGACAAGCCCTGATTCAGAAATGGATTCAATTCATTCGCCAGCCCGCGGCTCGTCCTCACGCGATTTTTCTAAGTGACTACGACATGCACTTGACCGAGCGTTTGGTGCAAGGTGTGGATGTCTGGCTCAACACGCCACGGCGGCCATGGGAGGCGTGCGGCACGAGCGGCATGAAAGTGCTCGTCAACGGCGGCATCAATCTTTCTGAATTGGATGGCTGGTGGGCCGAAGCGTATGTCCCGGATTTGGGCTGGGCGCTGGGCGACGGTCAGGAACACGGCAGTGATCCATCTTGGGACGCGACGGAATCCGAGGCGCTCTACGAGAGGCTTGAACGTGAGGTTATTCCTGAATTTTATACGCGTAACGAGAAAGGAATTCCAGCGGCGTGGATCGTGCGGATGCGAGAAAGCATGGCGCAGTTGACCCCGCGTTTCTCCGCCAACCGCGCCGTGTGCGAATACACCGAGCAACACTATCTCCCGGCGGCTGCCGCCTACCATTCGCGAATCGCCAACAAATGCGCGATCGGCAAGCAAATGGTGGATTGGCGGCACAGTCTGGATCAGAAATGGGCCACGCTGCACCTCGGCGCAGTGAAGGTGGAGACACGCGACGGGAAACACATCATTGAAGTTCAAGTCGGTCTGCATGGCCTTGACCCCAAGGCGGTGCGGGTGGAGCTTTATGCCGACGGAATACAGGGCAGTCCCACGGTGCGGCAGGAAATGACCTGTCTTTACCCGTTGTCCAACGAATCTGGCGGCTACGTCTATAGTGCAACCGTATCTGCGACCCGCCCGTCAGCGGACTATACGGCGCGAGTGATACCGCACTGCGATGGCGTTGCGATCCCACTGGAGGACGCACGAATCCATTGGAAGCGATGATCCGATCTTTAAAAGAAAATACGGCGAAGGGAACGACTGCAATCACCTGTGTGTTTGTGGATATTGGAGGCGTGCTGCTCACCAACGGATGGGATCATCATGCCCGCAGACGGGCCGCGAAACGCTTCAAGCTGGTGTGGGCGGAGATGGAAGATCGGCATCAGTTGAACTTCGCCACTTACGAGGAGGGAAAGCTCACTCTGGAAGAATATTTGAATCGGGTGGTTTTCTTCCAAAAACGACCGTTCAACCATTCTGAATTTCGGCGCTTCATGTTTGCGCAGTCGAAGCCGTATCCGCAGATGATCAATTTGGTCCGCAAGCTCAAGTCGAAGTATGGACTGAAGATTGCAGTGGTCAGCAACGAAGCGCGCGAACTGAATGCGTATCGGATTCGCAAGTTCAATCTGGATGAGTTTGTGGATTTTTTTGTTTCCTCCTGCTTCGTTCACCTCCGCAAGCCCGACGCCGACATCTTTCGACTGGCACTGGATATCGCGCAGACGCCAGCTCGGCAGATAGTTTATATCGAAAATACTCCGCTGTTCGTCCGGGTCGCGGAAGGTTTGGGGATGCGAGGCATTCTGCACAAGGATTACAAGTTCACGAGTGCGAAATTGGCCTCGTTCGGATTTTCGGATGACGAGGGAGTCATTCAGGAGACTCCCACACCAAGACGACTGCTAACAAGGAGAAATTAAGATGACAATCAATTCCAATGACTTCCGGGTGCCAGCCGGGGAAAAAGTGAATCTCAAAAGGTGGCCGACGATGGTGGAACCTTTTTACAAGTCGAAAAAGAAATATCACAAACTCCTGCAAGCACAGGTTGAGGAGTTGAGTTCGTTGCAACGGCTTCACTACGCATCCAACCGCCATGCATTGCTGCTTATCTTTCAAGCAATGGACGCCGCCGGAAAGGACGGCGCCATCCGGCATGTGATGTCCGGAGTCAATCCTCAGGGCTGCGAAGTGTTCAGTTTCAAACAGCCAACCCCCGAGGAATTGGAGCACGATTTTCTTTGGCGCACCACGCGCCGTCTGCCGGAACGCGGGCGCATCGGCATATTCAATCGTTCCTACTACGAGGAAGTGCTCATCGTTCGGGTGCATCCCGAGATTCTCATCAGCCAGAGGCTCCCCGATGAGTTGCCGGACGCGAAGACAATCTGGAAGGACCGGTATCGTTCCATCGTGGACCTGGAGGACCATCTCCACCGCAACGGGACACGGGTCATCAAATTCTTCCTTCATCTGTCGAAGGATGAACAACGAGAGCGCTTCCTCGATCGCATTGATGAGCCGGACAAGAATTGGAAATTCAGTCTCGCGGATGTTCATGAGCGGAAATTCTGGCCTCTCTATATGCAGGCCTATGAAGCGTGCCTGAGTGCCACGAGCACCGTAACCGCTCCCTGGTATGTCGTCCCCGCCGATGACAAGAAGAATGCCCGGTTGATTATTTCACAAATCATCCTTGATGCGTTCAAAGAACTTGAAATGGCATATCCCAAGACCACCGCAAAGCGTCGGCGTGAGTTGGAATCCATCCGCAAACTGCTCTGAAGGAAAAACGATGATCAATAAACAAGCACAGCAAAAGTTTGAAATCGGCATGGTGGGTTTGGGAGTAATGGGGCGCAATCTTGTGTTGAACATAGCCGACCATGGCTTCTCCGTGGCAGGTTACGACAAGGACATGGCCAAGGTTGAGGCGCTGCGGAAGGAATCAGCCGAACGTACTATCTATTGCGCGGGGAGTGTCCCCGATTTTATCGCAATGCTTCACGGCCCGCGCGCGATTATGATGTTGGTGCCCGCCGGCGCTCCGGTGGATTCGGTCATCAAGGATTTGCTACCGCATTTGGAGAAGGGCGATCTCATCATTGATGCTGGCAACTCCTACTTCAAAGACACGGATTTACGCGCCCGCAGTTTGGCGGCGAAGGGCATCCAGTTTCTCGGCGTGGGCGTGTCGGGTGGCGAAGAAGGTGCGCGTCACGGACCGAGCATCATGCCCGGCGGGACGAAAGAGGCCTACGAGCGCGTCCGGCTTGTTTTTGAAGCAGCGGCTGCGCAGGTCAACGGTGATCCGTGCGTGACTTGGCTGGGTCCGGGATCAGCCGGGCACTTCGTGAAGATGGTCCACAACGGCATCGAATACGGTGTCATGCAGCTTCTCGCCGAGACCTACGATCTGATGAAAAGTGGCCTCGGCTTGAACGACGACGAATTGCATGGGGTCTATTCTTTATGGAACAACGGAGAAACCAATGGTTATCTTGTTGAAATCACCAGCCATATATTCTCCAAACAGGACGAGAAGACCGGCAAGCGGCTGATTGATGTAATTCTCGACGTGGCCAAACAGAAAGGCACCGGCATGTGGACCTCACAAAGCGCGATGGAACTGCAAGTGCCGGTTCCAACGATTGACATGGCGGTCGCGATGCGAGATTTGTCCAAGTTTGAGAAGGAACGGGAGCAGGCCAGCATTGTTTATCAGCGACCCATTTGGCGTTTCGTCGGCGATCGTAACGCGTTTCTCACGCGATTGGGAAGTGCGTTTTTTGCCTCGATGATTATCACCTATGCGCAAGGGATGGCGCTTTTGGCGGCGGCTTCGGAAAAATACAGGTATCACCTCGATCTTGAAGCCGTGGCGAGGATCTGGCGGGGCGGCTGTATCGTCCGCGCCGTGTTGCTCGAAGAAATCTGCGCGGCGTTTCGCAAGCGGCGTGATCTGCCAAATTTGCTGCTCGATCCCAATTTGTCGCGCAAGCTCATGGAGCATGAGGAAGATTTGCGTTACATCGTGGGTCAGGCGGTTGAGTCACGCGTCGCTGCTCCGGCGTTGATGGTTTCGCTGGGTTATCTCGATGCCTATCGCAGCGCCTGGCTGCCGGCCAATCTCATTCAGGCCCAGCGTGATTATTTCGGCGCGCACACTTATGAGCGCAACGATGCCAAGGGCACGTTTCACACGGAATGGGAGAGCGAGCGTGAGTCATGAGAACAAATGATAAACTTGAACCAACGGTATTTGTCATTTTCGGCGGTGGCGGCGACTTGACCTGGCGCAAACTTGTCCCGGCCTTGTTCGACCTCTCGCAGGATCGCAGCCTGCCCGCACAATTTGCGATTCTCGCGGTGGACCGTATCAAGCTCGGCGATGCTGCGCTTCGCCGCCGGTTACACGACGGCGTCAATCAATTCTCCCGTTTCGGGAAAGCCAAGACTCTCGCCTGGAATCAGTTTGCTCGACACATCCATTACCAACCGGGGGATTTCAAGAAGTTGCAAACTTACAAAGCTCTGGGCGCACAATGCGCGATGCTGGAAAAGAAATGGGGCACCAAAGCCCATCGTATCTTTTACATGGCCACGCCGCCGAGCATGTTCGGCGAAATTCCAAAGTATCTCGGCAAGGCTGGACTGGCGCGCGACCGGGAATGGGCGCGAATCGTGATCGAAAAACCGATCGGTTACGATTTGGAATCCGCCCGCGCCTTGAATGCCATTCTCGCCACCAGTTTTGACGAGTCCCAGGTTTACCGTATTGATCATTATCTCGGCAAAGAAACGGTGCAGAACATTCTGGCGTTCCGCTTTGCCAACCCGCTATTCGAGCCGCTCTGGAATCGTCGTTACATTGATTATGTGACCATCACCGTTGCCGAAACGGTGGGGGTCGAGCATCGCGGCGGTTATTACGATCACGCCGGCGCACTGCGTGACATGGTGCAGAATCATTTGATGCAACTGCTGTGTCTCGTGGCGATGGAGCCGATGGTCTCCTTTGACGCCGACGAAATTCGCAATAAGAAGGTGGACGTGCTCCACGCGGCCCGTCCGATTCACCGCGACGCCGTCCCGCAAAGCGCCGTGCGCGGACAATATGGTCCCGGCAACCTCAATCGCCAAAAAAGGCCCGGCTATCGCGAGGAAAATGGCGTAGCGCACGATTCCCAAACGGAAACGTTCGCGGCGTTGAAACTGTTTGTTGACAACTGGCGCTGGCAGGATGTGCCGTTCTACCTGCGTACCGGCAAACGTCTGCCGCAACAGGCCTCGGAAATTTCCATTCAATTTCGCGCGGTGCCGCATCAATCCTTCCCGCCCGAAGCCTCCCTCGGATGGCAAGCCTCCCGGCTGATCCTTTCGATTCAACCCGAAGAAGGCATTGTGCTCGGCTTTCAGGCCAAGTATCCGGGACCGAAAATGCAGCTGCGACCCGAGGACATGCGGTTCTATTATCGGGAAAGCTTCGACGCACCTTCACCCGATGCGTATGAAACGCTTTTGTGGGATGTGATGAAAAGCGACGCGACGCTCTTTATGCGCGCCGATCAGGTGGAGGCTGCATGGGGACTGCTGATGCCGGTGCTTGAAGTGTGGCAGGAGACGGCTCCGAGTGATTTTCCCAATTACGCTGCAGGCACCTGGGGACCGGAGAATACTCAAGCGCTGCTGGCTCCCGGACATCGTTGGCCGCTACCAACCGAGCTGGTCGGACATGGCAAGAAGAAGAGAAAGAACTCGTAATGCGAACCCTATGAAAACCTTAATCGAATACATAATCGTCGCGGTGCCTTTTCACGCCGATGCCGCAACCCATGAAAGGCTGGCCCAGCAAGTGAACGAAAAACTCAGCGGCGGCTACGAACTCTACGGTCCGCCGTTTGTCAGCTCGGAAATGATGTATCAGGCCATGACGAAGCCGCTCCCGTCAAACTGACCTGCCGACAACCAAAGTAAAAACAATCCCTTGATAATTCTCGTCGTTGATGTCGGCGGCTCGCGGAGTGCTGGAGGACGGCAACCTGCAGTTGGCGTAGTTTTAAATATGTCCGCCAATATAAAAAAGCACGAGCGGCTAAATCCTGGCATGTTTCAGCCGCTTGATTGGTTAATGCTGGCGGTGTCGGCGGCTTTCGCCATTCGTTATGTTCCGGCGTGGATGAACGAAAGCCGGTTTTTCATCGTTACGGGTCTGGCGATCATCCCGCTGGCCGGTTGGATGGGGCAAGCGACCGGGCATCTGAGCGCATATGGCTGTCCTGGCATCGGCGGATTGCTCAACGCGAGCTTTGGCAATGCCGCCGAATTGATCATCGGCAACATCCTCCTAGTGGTCGGCACATCCATGTTGGTCGGGGTCATGCGATTCCCCCGGCAGACATTCAACCAGACCACCGCGCGCATGGCCGCTACTTCGCTTGGCCTGGCGGCTATCGGACTGATCTTTCCAACGATTTTTCATCTAGCACCCGATCGACTGCAGGGCGGTTGGTCGCCGCGAGCCGAACAGAGTTTTTCCCTGGCCATCGCCGCCGTTCTCTTCATTACCTACATCCTCTGGCTGCTTTTTTCTCTGATCACGCACAATGAACTCTTCGCTGGACCGGTTTCCGGCTCAGTTGGGCGCGGCGCAAAAGTGGACGCGATAAGCCATTCTAACCCAGAACCGAGCCAGCTCCGAAGGAATCAACCATGAAACCAGCAAACCAAAGCATCCTGACGATCAACGGCGGCTCGTCGAGCATCAAGTTCGCGCTTTACATGGTGGGCGAACCGCTGAAGCGAGGGCTTCATGGTAAGATCGACCGCATCGGTTTGAGTGGGACGAATCTGACGTTCACAGATCCCGAGGGAAAGCCTCAACCCAGTCTGAGCATCACCGCTTCCGATCATAAATCAGCGGCGAATTCCTTGATTGACTGGCTCGAAAAGCAGATAGGTCTTGAATCGGTCCGAGCGGTGGGCCACCGCGTGGTCCACGGCATGAACCACACCGCGCCAGAATTGGTCACTCAGGAATTATTGGATGAACTGCATCGCATTTGTCCTTATGACCCGGATCATCTGCCCCGCGAAATCGAACTGATTGAGACCTTCCGCCAGCGTCATTCGAAACTACCTCAATTGGGCTGTTTCGACACGGCTTTTCACCGCGATATGCCGCGGGTGGCCAAACTACTGCCGATTCCGCGACGCTTCGACGCCAAGGGAATTCAACGATACGGTTTCCACGGCTTGTCGTATGCTTACCTGATGGAAGAACTCACGCGCCTCGGCGATCCGGCAGCCTTGAAAGGACGCGTGATCCTCGCTCATCTCGGCAACGGTGCGAGCCTGGCCGCCGTGCGCGATGGCAAAAGCATAGACACGAGCATGGGCTTCACGCCGACTGCGGGGTTGGTGATGAGCACCCGCACAGGCGATTTAGACCCCGGCCTCGCGCCGTATCTGGCGCGAACCGAGCAGATCACCACCAGCCAGTTTTACAAAATGGTTAACCACGAGTCTGGATTGCTTGGCATTTCGGAGACCAGTTCCGACATGCGTGACCTGCTTGACCGCGAAACGCACGACGTTCGGGCGGCGGAAGCCGTGGCGCTCTTTTGTTATCAGGCGAAGAAGTGGATCGGCGCGTTCGCCGCCGCGCTTGGAGGATTGGATACGCTCGTCTTCGCCGGTGGCATAGGGGAAAACGCACCGATCATCCGCGCGCGCATCTGTAAAGGATTGGGATACCTTGGCATTGAACTGAATGAGTCGCGCAATGCGGAGTCTGCAGCGGTGATTTCCACCGACGTCGGCCGGGCCACGGTGCGCGTCGTCCGCACAGACGAAGAACTGATGATTGCGCGCACGGTGTGCCGCATCGTCGGCCTCGGCGTTGCCAGTTGCAATAGGGAAATCCCAACCCGTGAAGAGATAATTCTCTGAATTGAATCCACTCAAGGAGGCCGTCGTTCTCCTCTGTTACACGGTGGGGTTTTACCCCATAGCAAAGAAGTGCGCGTCAAATCATGTTTAAGTGTTGGCCCCGCGCAAGTCGCGGCGCAATCGCTTTCTCAAATGCCTTGTCCAGATGGACGGCCAGTAGCGAAACAACCGAACACTATATTAGGAAAATATTATTATGCTAAGCAAAGCCAAGACACTGGAAGGTTATAAATTGGACAGTCTCGACGGAGAATTTGGGGAGGTGAAAGAATTCTACTTCGATGACAGGCATTGGACCATTCGCTATCTGGTCGCCAACACCGGAAGTTGGCTTACAGGCCGACAGGTATTGATTTCCCCATATGCGCTGGTCGCGGCAATCAAGGCCGAGCAGCACATCGCCGTGGATTTGACCAAAAAGCAGATTGAAGGGAGTCCGTCGTTGAATAGTGACAAGCCCGTCTCCCGCCAATTCGAGGAGTCCTATTACGGGTATTATGGCTGGCCGATGTATTGGAGCGGCCCCTACATGTGGGGGAATTACCCCTACATCGCGCGGGACCGGGAGAACTGGAAGGCCCCCACTCAAGGTGAGAAGGCCTGGGACCCTCATCTGCGCAGCACCAACGATGTGCGTGGCTATGAAATCCAGGCCTCGGACGGCGAAATTGGTCACGTCGAGGATTTCATCATTGATGACCAGACGTGGGCGATCCGTTACCTTGTGGTGGCCACGCGGAACTGGTGGCCGGGAAAAAAGGTCCTGGTTTCCCCGCAATGGATCGATCGCGTGAGTTGGAGTGAATCGAAAGTCTTCGTCAATCTTTCCCGAGAGGCCATCAAGGATTCTCCGGAATACACTGCGGAGTCCCTGATTAACCGGGACTATGAATCCGGGTTGTATGGGCACTACAAACTTGAAGGTTATTGGAACGAGAGCGATCAACGCGGAGCACTGGCACATTCACACAAGTAACTCCTGCTATTGGAAAATGCTCGGGGTTTGCACGGCGGTAATTGCGCCGTGGCGTCCTGCCCAATGCATTTGCGGCGGTGGAAAACCGTCGCGTGTTAGAACTCATCTCTCGACGAATTCGTTTTCGACCCCCAATGCCGCTAATTGTCTGGGTGGGATTATACCCCATAGCGAAGCCGCACACGCTGAAGCAATGTGAATGTGAGCACCAGTGAAAACCGATGTGCATCGGGTTTCTCAAATGCCCTATCAGCCGGGTGTCAACGGCGAAGTACAAACCGAAAGTAACAGAATATGATGAACAATACAGACGGATGGATGGGTGGATGGGGGGGCGGAGGAATATGGATTATGGCGGTGATTGGCATCGCGGTGGTGGTCTTGCTGATCGTCGTGATTGGCAAGATGGCCAAGAAGTAATCTTTCGTTCGCGATGCGCCCGTGAAGCGAGTATTTTAACATGAAGGGAAATATATTCTGGTCAAATTATACACGGACAAAACTGTGAGCGAAACGGCTACTACCTGCAAGGTTGCCGTTCAATGAAACGCTAATGGGGAAGGAGCGAAATGAAAAACAAATGGTTGATACCGTTGAGTTTTGTGGTTGGCATTCTGCTCACCCTCCTCGTGCCGATCCTCGTTCTGGCCATGGGGGCGATCAACATGGGA
Source organism: Verrucomicrobiia bacterium (assembly GCA_963664225.1). Classification (GTDB taxonomy): domain Bacteria; phylum Verrucomicrobiota; class Verrucomicrobiia; order Limisphaerales; family UBA1319. The sequence continues at coordinate 1,344,775 of OY760937.1, read as the reverse complement.
GCGGACGTAAAGCCGGGACTCATCGAAAGGACGCTGGCGCCATGGGCGGTTGATCGGTCGGTGGAAAAACGTGCTCCGAAGGAAAAAAATCCCTTTGCCGGCGATCCTGCAGCCATCGCCACGGGACTTGACCATTATCGCGAGAATTGCGTCATCTGCCATGGGGCTCCTGACGTGGCCGGGGCCGAGTTATCCAAGGGGATCAATCCGCCCGCGCCATCGCTGGGCAAGGGAGGGGACGACACGCCGGACGGAGAACTCTTTTGGGTCGTCAAACATGGCATCCGGATGACTGCCATGCCTGCCTTCGGTCCCACGCACACCGACGAAAACATCTGGAAAATCGTCGCCTTCATTCATCATCTGCCTGAGCTGACCGCGCAGGAACGGGATTCTCTGCGAACTGCGACTGGTGAAGAAGCGCATCATCATACTGCGGAAACCAATTCCCCGCCCGTAAATTGAACTCTTAACCAAAAATATTATGTTGATCAGATTATCCACGGACAAAACTGTAAGCGAGACTGCGGCTGCGTTGCAGGCCGCCGTTGAGGCCAATCACTTTGGCGTCATGCAAATTCACAACCTCAAAGAAACCATGAATAAGAAGGGCGTGGAGTTCGCCCGCGAATGTCTGATCTTCGAGGTTTGCCAGCCGCAACAGGCCAAGAAGGTGCTCGAGCAAAACATGAGCGTCTCCACCGCGTTGCCCTGCCGGATTTCCATTTATGAGGAGGATGGTAAAACCACTCTGGCGACCTTGAAACCAACCACTCTGCTGACGCTGTTCCACACGCCGCAATTGAAAAACGTGGCGCAGGAAGTGGAAAACACCATTGTTAAAATCATGACGGAAGCGGCTGCAGGCTGATTGGCTGCTCAGAATGATTCACAGTAAAAGAATTGTTGGACTTTGACTGAATCTTAACGGATATGGCCATTGATCCCATTTGCGGAATGACGGTGGATGAAACGACGCCGCTCCACGCTGAACGCGACGGACAGACGTTTTACTTTTGCAACGAGCACTGCCATAAAACGTTTCTGTCAACGCCCGCTACCACAAAATACGAAGAGAAGAAGGAGGAGAAGCTGCAGGGTAAAACCATTTACACCTGTCCGATGCACCCGGAGATCGAGCAGGATCATCCCGGCGATTGCCCCAAGTGCGGCATGGCCCTCGAACCAAAGACGGGGACTGCGAGCCCAGAAGAAGGTGAGAACACCGAACTGCGCGACATGACGCGGCGCTTCTGGATCGGTGCCGCACTGACGTTGCCAGTATTCGTCCTCGCGATGGCACACCTGATCCCCGCGATTGGTCGCGATGGCTGGGTGATGAGCGATTCTTCACGCTGGCTGCAATTTGCGCTGACCACGCCCGTAGTTTGCTGGGCGGGCTGGCCGTTTTTCCAGCGCGGCTGGCGCTCCATCATGACGGTACACCTGAACATGTTCACGCTGATTGCTATCGGCGTGGGTGCGGCATTCGTCTTCAGTGCGGTAGCGATACTGGCGCCCGGCCTGTTCCCAACCACGATGCAGCATGAGGGTAAGGTCGGCATTTATTTTGAGGCCGCCGCGATGGTCACGGTTCTGGTCCTTCTTGGCCAAGTGCTCGAACTCCGCGCTCGCAGCCGCACGGGCAGCGCCATCAAAGCGCTGATCAACCTCGCTCCACCCACCGCGCGACAAGTCGCCGACGGTGGCGATCATGAAGTCCCGCTCGACCAGGTGAAAGTCGGTGATTGGTTACGCGTGGTGCCCGGTGACAAGGTACCCGTGGATGGCGCACTGGTTGAAGGTCACTCCAGCGTGGAAGAATCCATGATCACCGGCGAACCGCTCCCGGTGGAAAAAACTGTCGGCGATAAAGTCACGGCCGGCACCGTCAACGGCACGGGCAGTTTCGTCATGCGGGCCGAACGGGTCGGCAACGACACATTGCTCGGGCAGATCGTGAAGATGGTGGCCGAAGCCCAGCGCAGCCGCGCGCCCATTCAGGGTCTCGCCGACAAGGTCGCGGCCATTTTCGTCCCGGTGGTGCTGGCGGTTTCGGTGGTTACCTTCGTTGTCTGGATGTCGCTGGGTCCGGAGCCAAAACTCGCGCACGCCATCGTCAACGCCGTCGCGGTGCTCATCATTGCATGCCCGTGCGCCCTCGGTCTGGCTACGCCCATGTCCATCATGGTCGGCGTCGGACGCGGCGCACAGGCAGGCGTGCTCGTGAAGAACGCCGAGGCGCTCGAACGGTTGGAAAAAGTCACCACGCTCGTCGTGGACAAGACGGGCACGCTCACCGAGGGTAAACCCAAGCTCGTGGATGTGCTGCCCGCCGACGGTTTCGACGCGAAGGAATTTCTGCGTCTCGCCGCCTCATTGGAGCAGAACAGCGAACACCCACTCGCCGCTGCGATTGTGCAGGCTGCGAAAGAGCAGAGCCTCCTGCTCGCTGACGTGAAAGACTTTCGTTCTGTGACAGCGGGCGGTGTCGTGGGAAATGTCGATGGTCGGCAAGTGATGGTTGGAAAAACCGACTTCCTGCGAAACGAAAAGATTATTGGTTTGGAGCCACTCGCAGCTTCGGCGGTAAAACTCCAGGAAGAAGGCAATACCGCGATGTTCGTCGCCGTGGATGGAAAGCCTGCTGGCATTCTCGCTGTGGCTGACCCAATTAAGTCCACCACTGCGGAAGCCATCAAAGAACTTCACAAGCTCGGTTTGAAACTCGTCATGCTCACCGGCGACAACCTTCGTACGGCTGACGCAGTGGCGAAGCAACTCGGCCTGGATGCGGTGGAAGCGGAGGTCGAACCCGCCGGGAAAGTCGACCACATCAAGAAGTTGCGCGAGGAAGGCAAACACGTTGCAATGGCCGGCGACGGCATCAACGACGCGCCCGCGCTAAGCGAAGCAGAAGTCGGCATCGCGATGGGCACCGGCACCGACGTGGCGATGCAAAGTGCTGGCATCACCCTCGTGAAAGGTGACCTCCGTGGCATTGCCCAGGCCATTCGCCTCAGTCGCGCCACGATGAGCAACATCCGGCAGAATCTCGTCTTCGCCTTTCTCTACAATGCGCTGGGGATTCCGGTGGCGGCGGGCGCGCTTTACCCGATCTTCGGTTGGCTGCTCAGCCCGATCATCGCCGGCGCTGCGATGAGCCTGAGTTCCGTCTCCGTGATCAGCAACGCCTTGCGGCTGCGAAAAATGAAACTGTGATTGTGTGGTGAAAGCGGTCACTCAACGAGAGTCCGGGTAACGGTCGTCAGGAAACAAATCACTCTTCTCTGCGTTGAACAGTCATGGGGGTAACACCCCATAGCGAATCAGCCCCGTCGGCGTAAAATGAGAGTTGGCATGCGCGCAGATCGCGGCGGGCCCGCTTTCTCAAACCCGCATCAGCCAGGACGCCGACAGCGAAGAAACAGTTCAGCAACCTCTGTGGCTGCGGAGGATGCGGCTGTAACTTGATTGCGAAACATGAAAGCAAATTCAAATGCTCTTACGCCGGAATTGCTCCGCAAAATGGACGCCTATTGGCGCGCGGCCAATTATCTGTCGGTCGGCCAGATTTACCTCTACGACAATCCGCTGCTGAAGCGTCCGCTGAAACTTTCGGACGTGAAGCCACTTGTGGTCGGACACTGGGGCACGACGCCGGGACAGAATTTCATATACGTGCATTTGAACCGTGTCATCAAAAAGTATGACTTGGATATGTTCTACGTCGCTGGTCCCGGTCATGGTGGTCCGGCGATTGTGGGCAATGTCTATCTCGAAGGCACTTGGAGTGAGGTTTATCCGAACATCACGCAAGACGAAGCCGGGCTGAAAAAATTATTTACCCAATTCTCGTTTCCCGGTGGAATTTCCAGCCATGTGGCACCGACGACGCCGGGATCCATTCACGAAGGCGGCGAACTGGGGTATTCATTGTCGCACGCTTTCGGTGCGGCGTTCGACAATCCCGGCCTGATCGTCGCCTGTGTTGTTGGCGATGGTGAAGCGGAAACAGGACCGCTGGCGACAGCCTGGCAGTCCAATAAGCTTCTCGACCCAATCACTGACGGTGCCGTGTTGCCGATTTTGCATCTCAACGGTTACAAGATTTCCAACCCGACCCTTCTGGCCCGCATCGAGCCAGACGAATTGGAACAATATTTTCGCGGTTGCGGCTGGACGCCTTACGTCGTGGAAGGTGACGAGCCGGAAAAAATGCACAAACTCATGGCTGCAGTCTTGGAAAAGTGCATCGAGGATATCCGACAGATCCAAAAAGCTGCTCGGGAAAAGAAGGATACCACGCGTCCGCGCTGGCCCATGATCGTCCTCAAGTCGCCGAAAGGCTGGACGGGGCCAAAAGAAGTGGATGGCCTGAAAGTCGAAGGCACATTCCGCGCGCACCAAGTGCCCCTGCTGGTGGATGCCAAACATCCCCAGCACGTCAAACAACTCGAACGCTGGATGAAAAGTTACAAGGCCGAAGAATTGTTCGATAAAAATGGTCGGCTCAATTCGGACTTGGCAGAACTTGCGCCAAAAGGCAACCGGCGGATGGGCGCTAATCCCCACGCCAATGGCGGAATATTGCTGCGCGACTTGCGGATGCCAGACTTCCACGATCATGCTGTGACTGTGCCATCGCCCGGGGCAGTGGACTGCCAAGATACAATGGTGCTTGGAACTTTTCTGCGCGACGTGGCAAAGTTGAATCAAAATAATTTCCGCGTCTTCGGTCCCGATGAGACGCTCTCGAATCTCCTGGGCGCGATCTTTGAAGTCACCAACCGTCAATGGGACGCGCGCGAAGTGAAGAATGATGAATTTCTCGCGCCCGCGGGCCGTGTGCTGGATTCGATGTTAAGCGAACACCAATGCGAAGGCTGGTTGGAAGGTTATTTGCTGACCGGGCGGCACGGGCTGTTCAATAGCTACGAGGCTTTCATCCGCATCGTGGATTCGATGTTCAGCCAGCACGCCAAGTGGTTGAAGGTGACTTTGGAACTCCCGTGGAGGCGGAAAATTGCATCGCTGAACTATCTTCTCGCCTCCCACGTCTGGCAGCAGGATCACAACGGGTTCACCCATCAGGACCCCGGGTTCCTTGACCACGTCATCAACAAGAAGGCTGACATCGTGCGCGTTTATTTACCGCCCGATGCGAACTGCCTGTTGTCAGTCTTCGATCATTGCCTGCGGAGCCGGCATTACGTCAACGTGGTGGTTGCGGGAAAGCACGCTCTGCCACAATGGCTGACGATGGATGCCGCCGTGGTGCATTGCACCGAAGGCATTGGAATCTGGCAATGGGCCAGCAACGACCAAGGCTCCGAGCCGGATGTGGTGATGGCCTGCTGCGGCGACACGCCCACGCTGGAGATTCTGGCCGCTGTTTCCATCCTTCGCGAGCATCTGCCCGATCTGAAAATTCGCGTGATCAATGTCGTCGATCTGATGAAGCTCCAGTCTGCGAGCGAACACCCACACGGACTGAACGAAACGGATTACGATTCACTTTTCACCAGGGATAAGCACATCATTTTTGGCTTCCATGGATATCCCTGGTTGGTTCACCGGCTGACCTACCGCCGGACCAATCGCAACCTTCACGTCCGTGGCTACGTGGAAGAGGGCACCATCACAACGGCCTTTGACATGCGGGTGCAGAACAAGCTGGACCGCTTTCATCTGGTTCAAGACGTGGTGGATCGCCTGCCTAATTTGGGTTCCAAGGGCGCTTATTTGAAACAACAAATGCAGGACAAGCTCATTGAGCACAAGCATTATATTGATCAACACGGCCAGGATTTGCCGGAGATTCGGAATTGGAAGTGGGGCCGGGGTGAAACGAAAAAAAGGAAATTGCCAGCGGAGAAGGTGTGTGCGCCGGAACTAAAGTTACGGCGGATCAGCGCGAGCAAACATGGAAAACATAATAACGTGAAACAAACCAAAGGAGTCCAGCATGCCCATTAACCTCAGCGAAGAAAACGGCGGGAAGATGCTCGCCGTCCACGTCAGCGGAAAGTTGGTGAAAGCAGATTACGAGCACTTCGTGCCTGAGTTCGAGCGGCTCGTCGGGCTGCATGGAAAACTGCGCGTGCTGTTCGATATGACCGGCTTTCATGGCTGGACAGCCGGCGCGTTGTGGGAGGACACGAAGTTTGCGATGCATCATTTCAGCGACATTGATTGTCTGGCGGTGGTCGGTGAGAAGAAATGGCAGGAAGGGATGGCGACATTTTGCAAGCCGTTCACGAAAGCGACGATTCGTTACTTCGATCACGCCGACGCCGCTGAGGCGAGGAAGTGGTTGGGTGAAGTGTAGCGGCTTCGGACGCGAACGACACAAATGAATGCTCAACAGCTTGCCAACACCGCGAGGGCAATGGTCGCGGTCGACAAGGGCCTGCTGGCGATGGATGAAAGTAATCCGACCTGCAACAAACGCTTCGCGAAACTGGGAATCCCGCAGACCGTCGAGGCCCGGCGCGACTATCGGGAGTTGATTGTGACCACGCCCGGTCTCGGCGAGTTCATTAGTGGCGCAATCCTCTTCGATGAGACGATCCGCCAGCAGAAGAAGGATGGCACTCCATTCATAAATATTCTCACTGATGCGGGAATTATTCCTGGCATCAAAGTGGACACGGGCGCGAAGGAAATGGCCGGTCACCTCGGAGAGAAAATCACCGAAGGTCTGGACGGATTACGCGACCGCCTCAAAGAGTATTTTCAGATGGGCGCTCGGTTCGCCAAGTGGCGTGCGGTTCTTGCCATTGGCGATGGCCTTCCGAGCCGGAGTTGCATAGAGGCCAACGCGCACGCGCTGGCACGCTACGCTGCTTTGTGCCAGGAGGCTGGCATGGTTCCGATTGTCGAACCGGAGGTGCTCATGGAGGGCGATCAATCATTGGAACGGTGCCGCAAAGTGACTGAAGAAGTCCTGCGAAATGTTTTCATCCAGTTGAATTGCCAGCGCGTGCTGCTGGAAGGAATAATTCTAAAGCCCAACATGGTATTGCCGGGATTGACCTGTCCCCCCCACCGAGAAGTCAAAGAAGTCGGCGTTGGTGAACAGCAGTATCAGGTGCGATTGACCGACCGGCAGCCGGACGAGGAACAAGATATTGACGAGGTGGCCAACATCACGGTGAAAAGTCTGTGGCGAACGGTCCCCGCAGCGGTTCCTGGGATTGCTTTTTTATCCGGCGGCCAATCCGCTGAACTCGCCTCAGCTCGTTTAAATGCCATGAATCTACGATTCAAGTCGCAACTGCCGTGGGCGTTGGCGTTTTCATTTGCCCGCGCCATCCAGCAACCGGCTTTGGAGATTTGGCGAAGCAAAGAGGCCAATGTGATGGCGGCACAGCAGGCCCTGCTTCATCGAGCCAAATGCAACCGCGCTGCGCGCCGTGGTGAATACACTGCCGCGATGGAAAGAACATAGGCATGACAACTAGGGGACATGCCATGGATCAACCACCTATTTATCCGCTTCGATTTGACCCGACCTGCCAATACCGGCTCTTGGGAGGGCGACGTGTTGGCAATCTGCTCCCTATCCCATTGCCCAGCGATGGCCTCATCGGCGAAGGGCTTTTAAGCGACCGCGCTGACCATCCGAGTCACGTTGATGATGGATCGCTCAAAGGTCGGACCCTCGGGCAATTGCTGACGCAGTGGCCAGAGCAGTTGTTGGGAAAACTGGCCAGGCGCTTCCGCCAATTCCCGCTGCCGCTGAAATTCCTTGATGCGTGCGAAACGTTCTCATTGCAAGTGCATCCACCGGATCAACAAAAGAACCATCTCCCTGTGCGCGAGACCAGCAAAACCGAAGCCTGGGTTGTGCTGGAGGCGGGATTCAAAAGCTGTATCTACGCGGGTCTCAAGCCGGCCACCGCGACCGATACTCTATGGCAGGCGATCTTAAGTGGGAATGTGACGGACCATCTCGCATTCTTAGTGCCAAAGCCTGGTGGCGGAAATTGCATAACAGATGGAACGGTTCACTCGCTGGGCGATGTTGCGCTTTTTGAAGTGCAGGAAAACAACAACGTGATGCTTTTACTGGTCGATGTCGGAGCATATTTGTGCCGACCATATGGTTCTGTTAGCTTGCGGGAGATTGCGTTTCCGGAAGGACCCTAGCCCATGAAAAGGCTCATTGTCTTCGATCTGGATGGCACGCTCGCCGAAAGCAAAGCATCCCTTGACGCCGAGATGACCAAGCTGCTCACCGCTCTGCTGGGAATTGTGAAAGTTGCCGTGATTTCCGGTGGCGATTGGCCTCAGTTTGAAAAGCAAGTACTCTCCAATCTTCCCCACGACGAACGGCTGAAGAATCTGTCTCTCCTTCCCACCTGTGGAACAAAGTTCTACCAATACGCAGGGGATTGGAAAAAGATCTACTCGGAAGATTTCACAGCGGTCGAAAAAACGAAAATCATCGGTTCGTTAAAAGAGGCGCTTGAAGCAGCGGGTTTCAAAGCTGAAAAGGTCTGGGGAGAAACCATTGAAGACCGGGGAAGTCAGATTACGTTCTCGGCGTTAGGACAGCAGGCACCCATCGAGGAAAAGAAAAAATGGGACCCTGACTTCGCAAAGCGGAAAAAGCTCAAGGAACTCCTTGATAAACTGATCCCCGAGTTTTCCGTGCGGCTGGGAGGGACGACATCCGTTGACGTTACTAAACCGGGCATTGATAAAGCCTACGGGATTCGAAAGCTCCGGAACATTTTGGGTATAGCAATCGAGGAGATGATTTTTATCGGCGATGCCTTGTTTCCTGGTGGCAACGACTATCCGGCGAAAGAAGCAGGTGTTCTTTCAATCCGGGTCCGCGACCCGAACGAGTCGAAACGGGTGATTGAAGCCATTGTCGCTTGTTTGGACCGCGTTCCACCCACAAAATCTTCCAAGGAGTCGAAACGATGAGCGGCTTTCAATTGAAGCACCTCAAACAAATCACGGAGGCGGAACCGGGCAATCCGATGAAAATCGAGGGTGTCCTGAATCGGACAGCCGCTCTTGGCCATGACCGACAGCGTTACCTGTTTCCCTGGCTTGTTGCGCAGAGCAATATTTCGCGCATTGGCATTGACCGCATCAAATTCAATGAGTCCGGCGATCCGTTAAGAGTTGAGCGAATCGGCACTGCGCTTGAACCAAAAACGGATTACGAGCGGGTGCCTTAGCGCGGCGGTGGCTGTGAGGAACCGCGCATCATGTTCGCAGAGCCGTTCCAACGTTATGTAATGACCTACGACGTGCTCTCGTCCATTGGCCCACGGGTTTTTCTGGCCATCTCGGAGAATTTATTTCATTGGAAGCGACTGGAACTTGCGGCCTTTCCTCCGTATTAAGGAATCGATTTCGTCTACGTGGATAACAAGGATGCAGCATTTTCTCCGTCGCCATTCCCAATCACGCCGGAAAAATGCGGGTAGGTATCCCCATCGACCGAAAAGCTTAAAACGGTCACACAACCAGAATGTATCTCTTTTATGGAGGAATGCTGTGTAATGGAGTGGGGGTTGAAAGGGCCGTTTCAAGCGGATCGAAATCGAAACGCATTTGACGCAAAGGGGCAGAATGATTTCTGCCCCTTTGCGGCGATTCGCGTAGGCGGATTTAATTTGTCGTATTGGGACTAACCGTTTTGACGGCTTTCATCTACAACGACGTAATGGCTTCCGCCTTTATCCCAAACACGCACCAAGGTGTGCTTGTCTTTGGTGTTTTCAGTCAGCTTTACCGCATCCTCGGCGTTGTTCACCGTATGTCGGTTGATTTCCTCAATCACTTCGCCGGGTTTCAAACCAGCTTCGGCGGCTGCGGAATTTGGCTCCACTTCGGTGATGACCGCTCCATTAACCTTTACAGGCACATTGAATTGCTGGCGCGTCTGCGGGTCCAGGTTGCTTACGGCTACGCCGTTGAGGGTGCCCGAATCCTTATTGTTATCCACGTTGTTTTGAGCGAGTTGCTCGGTTCCTGGCAACTGTTTGACGGTGACTTGGAGCGTTTCAGTTGAACCGTCCCGCCAGATTTTTACCGGTATGGTTGAACCGGGATTGGTTTCTGCAACCGTGAGTTTCAGGCGTCGGCTGTCAGTTACAAGTTTGCCATTGAATTCCAGCACCACGTCTCCATCCTTTAATCCGGCTTTCGACGCGGGGCCATCTGGCACGACATCGCTGACAAGTGCGCCAGTGGTGTTTTTTAATTTAAACTCTCTGGCCAGCGTGGGGGTGACATCCTGGATCATCACACCCAGATAACCACGCGTGACGTGGCCGTACTGGATGAGACTATCCATCACCTTGTGGGCGAGGTCCGAGGGAATCGCGAAACCGACACCCTGGCTGCCGCCGGACCGGCTCATGATGGCAGTGTTAATACCTATTAAGCGGCCGTCTATATCCACCAATGCGCCGCCTGAATTGCCGGGGTTAATGGCCGCATCGGTTTGGATAAAGTCCTCGTAGTCTTCGATGCCCATATTTCCTCTGCCAATGGCGCTGACGATGCCTTCGGTGACAGTTTGGCCTACCCCGAATGGATTGCCAATGGCCAGAGCGACATCGCCAACTTGGACCTTGTCACTATCGGCCATGGGCACGACAGGCAGATCCTTTGCTTCTATCTTTACAACTGCGATGTCCGATTTTGAATCACGGCCAATAACTTTGGCGGTGAACTCCCGACCATCCTGCAAAGTGACCTTAACATCGGTGGCATGATCCACAACATGGTTATTGGTGAGGATGTAACCATCCTTGGTAACAACGACGCCAGATCCCAAACCATGTTCGCGCAGCGGACCTGGTTGGTTCGGCGGAGCCATCTGGCCGAAATGATCCCCAAAAAACCGCCATAGGAAGGGATCTTCGAGCCCCGGGCTTTGCTGAAAAGCGGAGTTATTGTTGGCAGAAGTCGTTGTAATTTTTACAACCCCAGGTGCAACTTGTTTCACGATGGGCGCAAAACTACCGCGTGGCAGCGTGTCCCGCGGCACAGGTGTCTGGTCCACCGGTACATTCACAGGGGCTGACTTGGAACTGTTTCCTTCAGCCGCCTTGATGCTAAAGCCCAATGCTGTTCCCGCCAACGCCATGGCACTGGTCAGAACTACAACGGGCATCCGTTTTCTTAACTGTTCTAATATCTTTTTCATAATCATCTCCACAATATTGGATGCTTTGGACCATGGCGGGATCCTTTCTCGAAGATTACATAATTGTAATCTTCGATGGCCCCGGTTCGAAGCCTGTTTCAATGGAGAGGATTTTGGCAGCCCAAGTTACTCTCGCACCCATTTGTCGGTGTGCAGCAGGCCCCAGTCGATTTCTTTTCTTTTGATAAGTTTAAACCGATGGGATCTGAGGGATTCGTCAGGAGAAGTTAATCTGCAGGCTGAAATCCCGGTGAACGCGCGAAAGAATGCATACAGTAAACCATGAATCACCTGTGCGCGATGTCGGGCAAGTCCCCTGGCCGGAATCCGGAAATCCGCCAAAAGCCACATGGCCTGAGATTGGGCTGCGTTTGCGAGGGCGGTTATAATCGACTCAAGCTGGTTAGGACGGAAGCAATCGAGAAAGAAGTGTGTGACAATCAGGTCGAAAGTTTCCAACGGCGGAGTCCATTCGAGAATGCTGGCATGAACAAAGGTTATGGGTTGAGGGTTTAATCCTGAGTTGTGAAGGTGCTCTTTGGCCAGGCCCAGCATGCGCGCGCTGGCATCGACACAGGTTATACTGGCAGCGGGCAGGGCCCTGCGGCATTCGGTGAGAAAACGTCCGTTGCCTTCGCCAAGGATGAGAACGTTCGATGCCTCCGGCACTGGGGTAAGAAAGGACGTTCGGCAAATTTGCAGCAGGTTTCCCGCGCACAGCAGTTCCAACCAGCGATAGTGGGGTGCCAGGGTATCAAAGCTCATTGACTGAACGACTCGAGAGTCGGTACCGGTGCCACCAAAGGCCCGCCAGGATTCCGCCTGCGGTGTAAGCCACTACATCGAGTGGATCGCCGGTTACATTGCGCATGATATGAGGTCCAACGACCTCGAATAGGATGGACCAGACCCCGAGATAGAGAAGGATTTCTCGCGTTTCTGGCGGCTTGTCGTGCGTGCGTAAATTTAACCAGCGCAGCAGCATTAAAAACGGTGGAAGAGCACATGGAATCAACAGCAGATCGTTAAAGTGATCGTGCAGAAATGGACTGTGGATGCGCGGTTTCAGGCCCCACCGATTGATTGCGTAGAGCGAGCACGCCACCAAAAACAAACCGTCGCGGAAATATCCGAATCGGCTCAAAGCAAAACAAGAATAGCCAGCCCATACCCAATGGCCAGCACCAGTTTTATGATATGCACCATGGGCTAATATGCGCATTATGGCAGGGACGTGCCAACAACTTTTCATCAATTCATGTTGCGTGTTTTGTTCCGTCTCATTGGATGGTGGGCCAGGAAGGCGCAGATTGCGGCAAAGTTCATCGAAAGGCTGAATTTCGGATTTTAGGACGTTGGATTTTATTCACCTTTCTTTTGCAGTGGCCGCGAATAAAGCGCCACCAGGCGGGCGATCATGACTGCCAGATAAAGCACGCCAGTAGTTGCTTCCACCACCATCAACATTCTTGCGGGCCGCGATACGGGCACAATGTCATTGCAGCCAAGGCAAGTTAAGGAGACAAAACTGAAGTAAAGGTTGTCAAACCGTCCCATGCGTCCGGCTTCGGCCGCGCCATATAGCAGGGCAAACGCGTGAGGATCCAACCGCGTCACAAGTGAATAGGCCGCAGCCCATAGCAGTCCGAGCAAAAGGTAAGTGGAAATACCGGCGCAAAGCACGTCGGCATTGACCTGTGGAGCGCGCAGAATAAACCGCAGCAACTGAGCAATCACGAACCCGATGAACACCAGACCCACTCCAGTAATGATCCAACGCGGCACAAGGTCCGGCTGATAATAATCCACCCAAGCCGCTGCCAGTGCGGGCAGGACAAGGAAGATAGTCAGCGCCAACAAACGCCCGCCACCGCCAATTGCGAGAACTGCTGAGATCAGAACCAGAGTCATAACCACACTGGTGATGGCATCTCCGTGAGGGAAACCGGAAAGAAACGGGGTGACGATCAACAAAAGGATCAGCGCGAAAAGGAACTGGGTGATCGAAAATCGGAACAGCCCGGATGTCTCAAAATACCGGGAAGCAGTTGCGGAGGTTTTCGATTTTTCCTGCTGCCCGCCCTTAGCAGGCGTGAATGTTGCCTGATTCTGGTCAACATTGCTTTGTTCATCACTCGAGCGCATGCCTGATTAAGTTAAACGGTCGACCAATTGATTCCAATGTCCTTCATCCGTGGCATCAGGCGCTGGCGAGGAGCTTATCCGCCATGTCTGCCAGCCATGGGCGCGGGCGGGTGCAATGTCGTTATCGAGCCGGTCGCCGACCATCAGCGTTTCTCCGGGGCCAACGCCCCGGGCGGCAAGACGAGCGGTGAGGAGCTGGAAGACATGTGGATCCGGTTTGCTGAAGCCGTTTTCAAAAGACCAGAAGCAGAGGTCTTGATCGAACAAATTAAGATCTAGTTCGTGTGCTGCCAGATTCTCATGGAGTTCCCGCAGGGTGTAAGCCTGGGCATTGGAAGCAATGCCAATAAGGTATTGGCGCTCCCTCATCAGACACAACGCGGCGGCTGTATCAAGCGCAATGTGCGTGGTGTGGCCGGTCTGTATCTGACGATAAAGAAATTCCTCCTGATCCTGTCGGGAAAGCCGCGACAATCCGGGCAGAACTTCGGCCACGACCGAAGGCCAGCAAACTTCTGGCCATGGAATACCGAGCGCGCGTGCGGCTTTATGCCGGTGGTGGATCACATTTCTGGATGCAACGGTGAAATCGAGACGGCTCATGTCTGGATCTGTTTGGAACAGATCGCGAAAAAGGCATTGCCAACGCGCGTCGGCGTCGGGTGGAGGGGCGCCAACTTCAAGAATCGTTCCGTAAATATCAAAGATGATGGCGCGGATTTTCATGTGCGCGAGTTCCACAGGAGAGGGTAGATATTTTCTGGCTTCAGTTTATTCCGGATGAATTCTGCCTGCGCCGCTTCACTCGCGGTTGAAGGGGGCGCCTGAGAAAGTGATGTCGGCAGCAGTGCAAGGAAGCGCTGCGCATAAGCCATTCCGCCGAGCAGGCGTTCCGCCTTGCGTGGCCAGGGAGTGATTTCCAACCGTCGCTGTGCAGCTCGTTTGCGCCACGTCTCTAGAAAGGGATTGAGATTGGCGCACAGATCCCATGAAAACTCCACGGGTTGGGCCAGAACTTCCAGTTGTGCGGTCAAGGTGAGGCGGCTGAATGGCACGGGGCAGGGATCTTTGCCTGCTGCCAGCACAGCGGGTTTCCCTGCAAGGCGGGACGCGGCCCGGGGCATTGAACTTTTCCATTCTGCGAACAAGCGAACCTGGCGGCCGCGCTCGGCGCGCCAATCGAATAAGACCGGGTCCACCCGTAATTCGGAATAGGATTGTGGAAATGTGAATCCAAACAGATCAAGGTCTGGTGCAATGTTGGGCAGTTGCCGAGCGACGAGGGGGCGGCGGGCCGCTGCCGTTTCAAGGTACGGCAGCCCAAATCCTTCCTGCAGAGAAGTGAAGAGGATCGCCTCGCTGGCGGCCAGCAACTCCGCGATGGTAGGTTGCGCGTTTTTGCTGGTTTGCAGGATGGATAAGCGCAGCCGCCACCCTTGGATTTTCGCGGCTTTTGCAAGGGTTTCCGCATAAGTGCGTTCCTCTGCTGAACTGGCGCCTCCGGTAGTCACAAGCCATGCTTGGGGTCGAAGCCAGCGAGTGAGCAATAGGGCCTCGCAGATGTTTTTCCGACGTAAAAGTCGGCTGGGCAGGAGCCACACGGGAGACTCTTCTCCGATTTGTGTGCACAACCATTTTCGGGCGACTTCGACGCGGGCGGCTAAAGGTAACGCCTCATTTTCGACGGGATTGGGCAACCATCCTGCCAGTCCTGGGAAATGTTTTGCCAGAATTATGGCATCGGCGTTGTTGATGGCCGCGTGAGCAATAAACGGGGAAGCTGCGAGAACCGCTCTGGCCACAGCCAAAGTTTTCCGGAAACCTGTCTGACGCATGATAGTGAAGTGATTCCAGCGGTTCTCGAACCACCAATCATGATGATGTAAAATCAAGCGTATGCCGCTACGGTGGCACATGAATGTGAGTTCACGCGCCAGGAAAAGATTGCGGCCCAGACCGAGATTGTGCGCCCAGATCAGGCAGTTGTCCCGATTGATATCGCGCAGCATTCGCGTAATGCCAGCCTTTACGCGATTAGCGATGGTCTTGTCATTCTGTGGCATCTCTGAGACGTAGCCAAAAGCAGATTCCACCTGCACCTTTACCCGGTGGCCGTGAAGCCGTTTGCGAAAGGCTCGCAACCATGCGGGATCAGGTGCTTCACCAGTGGCTAACACCACCATGCTAATTCGCTCAGGCCAGTTCGAGACCAGATGCGGTGTGGCAAGTTCTATCACGCGCCGCACGCCACCGGGCCGGAAGTGGTGGTGGAAAATGATCAAATCCATGCTTTCGTGAGACTCGCATACGGTCAGTTCAAACGCGAATAATTTTTGAATTTAACCGCTTTAACCGCGTGTCCCATGTCAATTCATTGACACGTAAGCCCTTTTCAATGAGAGTGACCGTATGTCGCGAACGCTGCAAGCCTTCGCTGAACAAACCAAAAGGGTTCGATGGCGCTTGCCATCGGAGGACAACCAGGATGGTCGGGCCGCCATTCAGCAAACTGAATTGTTTCAGTGTAATGAAGATTCGGATACAGTGGCCTGTGTCGGAGCGCATATGGTTGCCCGTCAACTTTGACATTCGCAAGGATCCACATCCCGTTCGACTCGTGCATTACTGGCTGGAGCAATTCGAAATCATTCGCTTGCGCAATGAACAAAACACTTGGTTTACAATTAGTCATTTACAGTTTGCTTCTCGTCGGCCTTAGCTATCTGACTCAACATTTGGCTCCAGTGCTGACCCGCCCGACCTTCATCACCGGTCTGATTGGTGGTGCTTTGTGTCTGGTCTGGGGCGTGCGGGCGATGCTGGGGCGTCGTGGCAAGGTGCTTCCCATGCTGACGCTGGTTCCCGTGAGTTTCGTTCTCTTGTCTCAGACCGTCATGAGCTGGTCGGGCAGAGTTGAGGGAATGCCTGGACAGCGGCTGGCGGCAGTCGTGGTTACATTATTATTTGTCATCTCCATCGGAATGTTAATGCGGACCGCCTATGCCGGAGTGGTTTTTGACGGCCAGCCTGGTGGCTTGACAACGGACGACGGCGTCCGAACGCAATCGACGGGGAAACAGAGCGAGCCACGGAATGCGAACAAGCGCGGATGAAGTGCGGTTTGGTCGTTTCGGTGGTTTTGGCACTTCGAGTGATTTTGCCGAGCGCGATTTTCGTGGTGCGTGCGGCATCCTGGCTCAATTTTCGCCGCGACATTGTTTTGGGGTGTGATATTTTGCCCAATGATCGGGAAGCGCCCTGCGGGTATTGGCATAGGGCGCGGTGCGGGTCCTGACAATCCAGCAGGCGTTTTGAGGGAGACTGCGTCATGAAAACGCCGCCGGGATACTCCCCATGGAAAGGAAATAATTATGTCTGATTTTTTTCAAACTGGCGCCATCGCCACCTTGCATCGACTGGGACCTCCAGGCATGCCCCGGCTTGAGCGAGAACTGCAGGAGTTCGTTGTGGAAACGCCGATTGCACTCGTGCTGCCATGCCATATCCGCGAGCTTGGCACCAGGGCCCTGAAGCTCATAGCACGCGAGCTGAAGAACGTTTCCTACATCAAACAGATCGTTGTTGGGATTGATGGCGCCAATATGCGAAGCTGGAAGAAGGCGCGAACCTTCTTTGCGCAATTGCCGCAAAAACCGATTTTGTTGTGGAACGACGGTCCTCGAATTCAACAGCTATACTCAAAGTTGGAAGATGCTGAACTGAGCGCCGGTCCCCGTGGCAAGGGGCGCAATGTGTGGACCTGCCTGGGCTATGTGCTGGCCAGCGAACAGGCGCGCATGGTGGCGGTGCATGACTGTGATATACTCACCTACAGCCGCGAATTACTGGCACGGCTTTGCTATCCGGTGGCCCATCCAAGCCTCGGTTTTGACTTTTGCAAAGGCTATTACGCCCGCGTCACGGACAAGCTAAATGGCCGCGTCATGCGGCTTCTGGTCACACCGTTGCTGCGAGCGCTCAAAAGCATTCTCGGCCAGCACCCCTACCTGACTTACATGGACACATTCCGGTATCCGCTGGCCGGGGAGTTCTCAATGGACATGGATCTGGTGAGGCGCGTGCGGATTCCGTATGACTGGGCGCTGGAGGTGGGCATGCTGGCAGAGGTCTTCCGCAATTCTTCGCCTCGCGCCATCTGTCAATCCGAGTTGTGCGAAAATTACGACCACAAGCACCAGGAACTCTCCGCCCGCGATCCGGACAAGGGGCTGAACAAAATGGCTGTGGACATTGCCCGATCCTTTTTTCGCCGCATGGCCGCCGAGGGAATCAAACTCGATACGGGCCTTTTCGACACAGTGCTCAGCGCCTACATGCGGCAGGCCGAGGATACGCTCCGATTTTACGGCGCGGAATCCGCGTTGAACGGGTTGAAATATCCACGCCATGAAGAGGAGAGCGCTGTGGCAACGTTTGTGCGCAGCATTCGAATCGCCACGAAAGGTTATCAGGAGGACCCGCTCAATTCGCCGCTGATTTCCAATTGGAACCGGGTGGAATCGGCATTGCCAACCTTCCTGGACGAGATGCGCGAGTCGGTACGTTTGGACAACGAGAATTAGCGATGGCTATCGGAAACCTGGTTTGAGAATGGCCACCCTGATGAACTTGATTTGCGAATTCAAAATAACACTGGTTGTTCATGTCCATGAGATCCCATTGCGAAGTCGCAGTTCGTCATGGCCAAAAACGCGGCAATTCGTGGCAAGTCGGTCGATCCACCACGTCGAATCTCCTTTAAAAGGGTCGTGGAAGATTTAAAAAAATGCCCAAAACTGAGTCGCAATCAACCCCATGGACCTCGGTGCTCCCACGGCGAACTGAAGTGGACCTGCGGCTTGTGCCGTCAGGATTTCTTGTTCTCATTCTGCTGGGCACCTTCCTGCTGATGCTGCCGTGGACACACCGGCCCGGGCAAACGGTGGGTGTTCTCGACGCTGCCTTTGTAGCCACATCAGCCACGTGCGTTACTGGGCTGACCACCGTGAATATTGCTGAATCCTTCAACACCCTTGGGCAGGCGGTGATATTGTGCCTGATCCAACTTGGGGGGTTGGGCATTTTCACGGCGAGCATCTCCCTTGTGCTCCTCAGCAGACGGAAGCTGTCTCTGTCTGACGAACAAATCATTCGGACAACCATGGGGCGGGTTCAAAGAGTCCGTCCGCTGGACGTGTTTCTTTATGGTTGCGTTTTCATCGTGATTTTCGAACTGGCGGGCACTCTGGCCCTGTTTTTTCTAATGGATTCGAGCCAGCCGGACCTTTCACCAGGACGGACCATGTGGAAGGCGGCTTTTCATTCCGTAAGCGCGTTCTGCAACGCGGGTTTCTCCACGTATCCTGAGGGGTTGGTGCGATGGCGTGAAAACCCGGGGGTATTGGGTGTCATAAACGGGCTGGTGATCGCCGGGGGCATTGGATTGATGACATTGATCAATCTGCGCTATTATTATTTCTGGCGGCGCGACCCGCGCCGGCGGGGATTGCTGGCCCTGCAAACCAAACTGGTCCTGGCAACCACTCTGTTGTTGCTCGTCGTCGGAATGGCGGCCACCCTCATGTTTGAGCTTGGCCATACGCTTGAGCACACATCACTAGCCAACAAACTGTCCTGGTCCTTTTTTCACTCGACCATGTCGCGCACGGCCGGTTTTAATGTCGTGGACTTGGGGGAGATGAACCAGCCAACGCTCTTATGGACGATATTGTTGATGTTCATCGGTGGCTCGCCAGGATCAATGGCTGGCGGCATCAAAACCACCACCTTTGCAGTATTGATGTTAACCGCATGGAGCGCGCTGAGACGAAGAGAGAATGTGCAGATATTCGGACGCCGCATTTCGCCCAATCTTACCAATATTGCATTATTGTTGGGGCTGTTGGCAGGAATGACGGTGTTGATGGGGGCGGGATTGTTAATGATCACAGAACAGGGTCAGCCTTCTTCCGCAACCCCGCAGCATTGGCTGGGTTTGTTGTTTGAAGCCGTCTCGGCATTCGGCACGGTGGGATTAAGCACCGGGGTCACTCCGCTCTTAACTCCCATGGGCAAGCTGGTCATCATGGTGCTTATGTTCACCGGCAGGATTGCCCCATTGGTGATGACCCTTTATCTTGCGCGTCCTCGCTATCCGCGACATGTGCAATATCCAATGGAAGATTTGGGTTTGGGATGAATTTATGAGTCAACGCATCATTATACTTGGCGCAGGGCGGTTTGGCACCCACCTCGCTTCGCGACTTGCCGAATATGGTTGTGAAGTTGTCATTGCAGATCAGAAGGAAGACAGGGTGAAGGATCTGGCGGAGGATGGCTTCCATGCAGTTCAAATGGATGTTGAGGACGAGGATGCTCTGAAGGAAATCGGCGTGGCTGAGGCTGATGCCGTGGTGGTTTCGATCGGTGAAAATATGCAGGGCAGCATCTTGGCCACTCTAACGTTAAAACAACTTCACGTTGGAAAGATCGTTGCACGGGCTCTGGATGCCAAGCACGCCGTTGTTCTCGAGCGCGTTGGGGCCGATCTGGTTGTCCTGCCGACCCGAGACATGGCCTACCGGCTTGCGGAACGCCTTCGGGATCAGGCGGGCAGCGATCGGCAACAATTGAGCGGAGATTACCAGCTTGCCTCAGTGCGTCTCGGACCGTTGGTGGATGGAAAAATCCTGCAAGAACTTGCGTTGCGAGAGCGTTACCGGGTCAATGTCGTGCTTGTGACTCGTGCGTTGCCCGATGGATCGATCCAGGCTTTGGAAGCCGAACCGCGACTCAAGCTGGCCTTGCGCGATCTCTGCATGGTCGTTGGCAGAAGGGAAAACATCAATCGTTTTGAACGAGAAAACGGATTGCCGGAATGAACTGCATACTCAGAGGGTGTTTGCGCAGTCTCTATGGCCAGACCGTGGCGGACGGGATTCTGCCGGAATTCGAAGCGCTCCTGGATCGGCATCGTGCGCAGTTCGGATCGCAACTGGTTGTGGAACGTCGAGACTTGGATCTGACTCAGAATGACGCACTGCTCATCACCTATGCGGATCAGATCAGAGAAGCCGGCCGAACTCCTTTGCAAACGCTGTCGGAATTTTGTGATGCCCATTTACGCGATGCTGTCAGTGGCGTGCATATCCTGCCATTCTACCCATCGTCTTCAGATGATGGGTTTGCTGTTAAGGATTACTTCAAGATCGATCCTGCGCTGGGCCGGTGGGCGGACGTAAAACGACTGGGTCTTTCCTTTGATTTGATGTTCGACGCTGTATTCAATCACCTGTCCGCGCAGGGGGACTGGTTTGCTCGTTTTCAGCGCGACGAACTGGATTTCCGTGGTTTCTTTGTAACTGTGGACGGGGATTCGGACCTGTCGCAGGTGGTCCGTCCGCGCGCGCTGCCGTTGCTTACGGAGTTCCCGACCGCAAACGGACCGCGCCGGGTCTGGACCACGTTCAGCGCCGACCAGGTGGACCTGAACTTCAAGAATCCCCGCGTGCTCCTGGCTGTGCTTGAGGCGCTGCTGTTCTATGTGGGCAAAGGGGCGCGATTCATTCGGTTGGACGCCATTGCCTTTCTCTGGAAAGAAATCGGCACGACGTGCTTGCATCTGCCTCAAACACACACCGTCATTCAATGCATGCGGGCGGTGCTGGACGAAGTTGCCCCGCATGTATTGCTCATCACAGAAACGAACGTGCCGCACGCGGACAATATTTCCTATCTCGGCGATGGTGCGAACGAGGCCCAACTGGTCTATAATTTCACTTTGTCACCCCTGCTTCTGCACAGCTTTGCGACGGCCAACGCGGAAAAACTCACGCGTTGGGCACAAGCGCTCGCGCTGCCATCTAATCGCGTGACCTTTTTTAACTTCCTGGCATCGCACGATGGCATCGGATTGAATCCGGTGCGCGGCATCCTGAGCGAGGTGGAGATGGATGCGCTGGTGAAGTGTGCTGTAGCTCATGGGGGCTTCATTTCCAGCAAAGCCATGCCGGATGGTTCGCAACGACCCTACGAGATGAACATCAACTATCTCGACGCGCTTTCGAATCCGTTGGAAAATGAGCCTGTGGAGCGGGCGGCCCGCAAGTTTCTTACCGCACATGCCATCCTATTGAGCTTACAGGGCGTGCCTGGAATCTATTTCCATTCGCTGTTTGGCTCCTGCGGAGACCTCGCTGGAGCCATAGCCAGTGGCATTCCCCGACGCATCAACCGTGAGAAACTCGATCGCAAGCAACTTGAATCCGAGCTCGCGGATACCCAATCCCTGCGAAGCCTTGTCTGGCTGGGATTGCAGAAGCTTCTGCGAATTCGCCGCGCGCAAAAGGCATTTCATCCCCAGGCCGTGCAGGAGATTCTGGATCTCGACCACCGTTTGTTCGTGGTTGGCAGGAAATCGGACGGAAACAACGACAGGCTGCTCTGCATTCACAATATCTCGGACGATAGGGTATGCATTCCCGGACTGCCGACTGAATTGAATAATGTAAAAGACTGGATGGATTTACTGACCGGTCGGCGCTATTCACAGCGTGGGAACGGGATAACATCCTTTGAGATGGATGGGTTCCAAACACTTTGGCTGCGTGACGAGAATTCACCATGAACATTGTTATGATGATCACCAATTTGCAAATTCCAGATGGGGAGGAAGCGTTGATTTCTCACTCGAAACCCTTTTCGGAAGCTTCCGAAAGCTTCAGTATTAAGCAAGGGCGGCCCATCCTGTTGGCACTGCTCTTGTGGGAGTGTTCGCAACCATGATATCGAATCTTTTAATCCCAATGCTGGCGGCCACCCATACCGCAGAACCGCACCCGTTGATGATCCTACCCTTTGGGCTGATTCTCCTGTCCATCGCGGCCATGCCTTTCGTTAATCATCACTGGTGGGAGCGGCATTATCATCAAGTGTCGATCGGGTTGGGCGGGATTGTTGCGGCCTATTACCTGTTGGTATTGCAACAGGGAGACCGTATGTTTCACGTGATCTATGAGTATGGGAGTTTTATGGCACTCATAGGCTCACTGTTTGTTGTGGCGGGGGGTATTCACATTCGGGTCAAAGGTGAATCCACACCGGGTGTCAACTGCGTCTTTCTCTTCATCGGAGCGGTTCTTGCAAATGTGGTGGGTACTACCGGCGCCTCCATGCTGCTTATCCGCCCCTGGATGCGGATGAATAAATATCGGATCACTGCCTTCCACATCGTCTTTTTCATCTTTATTGTAAGTAATGCGGGCGGATGCCTCACACCTATTGGCGATCCGCCGCTGTTTCTCGGTTTCTTAAGAGGGGTCCCGTTCTGGTGGACGTTGAAACATTGCTGGCCCGCTTGGGCACTGGTGGTCGGCGCGCTGCTGGCCATCTTCTACGTGCTCGATCGGCGAAACTTTCTGCGAGCCCCGGTTCTGGTCCGCAAAAAAGAAACAGCCAGCGAGACCTGGAAATTCGAAGGTGCAGGCAATTTGGCTCTACTGGCCGTGATTCTGGTGGCGGTGTTCCTGGAGAAGCCGGCAGGGATGCGTGAGGCGTTGATGGGGGCTGCAGCGGTGGCTTCCTACTATTTCACGCCCAAGTCCATACACGAATCCAACGACTTCACTTTTCATCCGATCCGTGAGGTGGGATGGCTGTTTGCGGGGATATTTGCAACCATGGTCCCGGCCTTGGATTACCTGGAGATTCACGCTCAAAGTCTTGGATTGGACTCGCCCATGAAGTGTTTTTGGCTTACGGGGATTCTGTCCGCCATGCTGGACAATGCGCCGACCTACCTGACCTTGCTGGCCGCGGACATGGGAGCGCGCGGGCTTAGCCTGAGCAATGCTGCCGATGTGGCAACAGTGGCTGGGCGGTTTCCCCGTGAGTTGCTGGCCATTTCATTAGGCGCAGTTTTCTTTGGCGCAATGACCTATATTGGGAACGGTCCTAATTTCATGGTTAAAAGCATAGCGGAGCGGGCCAAGGTTAAAATGCCCGGTTTCTTTGGATATTTATTGCGCTACGCACTGCCGATCTTATTACCCATTCTCGGATTGGTCGCGTTTCTGCTCTTCTTCCGTTAACAGACGACGCGGCGGAAAAACATAATGGGCAGAAGCAGTCCTGCCAGTTGCAAATGGATCATTCAGGACTTTATGCCGAGAACGATTTCAACAGGAATCCACATGTGACGAACAAGCGACTTGCGAATGGTGAATCCTGCAGCTTCCATCGATTGACGGATATAAATGGGGCGGCAATCGAGAAAATTGGGGAAATGACGATGTGTCCATTCAAAGACATGAACCAGGGGATCTTTCGGTCCCTCTTTTGACATTCCCGCCACAACGAGGCGACCGCCGGGGCGGAGGGTCCGACAGCATTCAGCCAGAATCTGTGGGATCTCCGGGGTATCAAACAATTCGAGTGTAAAGCTCATGAAAATGGCATCAAGCCGTGAGTCCGGGTAGGGCAAGGAGCTGGCGTCTCCGCAGCGCAGTTTCACGCGCTGCGCGAGGCCTGCCTTCTTAAGTTGCTGCTGGGCCAGCTTGAGCATTCCATTCGATAGATCGATGCCATAGACAATGCCAGTCGAGCCAACGGCTTTGGCCAGCTCTGCAAGGCAGTGTCCGGTGCCAAATCCGATTTCCAGGACTTTCTCACCGGAAGACGCCTTCAACATTGCAAGTCCTGCCTTTCGCATCGGCGCTTCACTACGGTCCGAAAGCAGATCATAGAAACGACAGATCTTATTGTAAAACGCCTTGGTTTGGCTCTTGGATTGGAAGACTCGCAATATGTCAGCACTGGAGGTCGAGACTCGATCAGCATTCTTCATGGACCCGGATTCTGCCACGTAACAAATAAACGTGCGATGAATAATTTGGGGCGCGAAGCAGCGCATTGATGTGGCGCAATTTGGCAAGCGTCGCCACAAAATGGTTGTAAGTTGCTGATTATTTGACCACTTAACGTCATGAGCAATGCTTTGACTGGCGGTTGGATCCGATAAATGGATCGCATGTGATAGCCCGCGTCATAAAACTATTAAACCCATCAGCGGGTTGGCCTTCTGGCGCTCCACTGATGGGCCTGCCCACCACATTTGAAAGCCCTTATTGACCTGCCAGGCCTGACGCACTGGTGGGAAGCCCCGGTAACACCATCAGGGGATGGAGTGCTCCATTGGGAATCGAATAAAACGCGCTGATTGTTCCATTTCCATTGTTCAGACTGTAAAAGAATCGGCCACCTCGGCTTTCGACCATGTCCGTCGGATGGCTTCCGTTCCCGGTCAAGGCTGTTTGACCGTCGGTATCCAGGAGTTGAAGGTGACCATTATGGGCCACTCTGAAGCCTGAAATGGAGCCGCTACCCGCATTGGCTGTGTAAACAAATCGCCCATTCCGCGAGGCCGTCAGCCAGCATGCAGCCGTTTGTTTTGTGGGCACGGCGCCACTAATCACAGCGAGCTCGCCCTCCTCTGAAACACTGTAAGAGGATGCGGAACTCGCATTGGGCATGCCTCCCACCGCCTCCGATACAAAAATAAGGTTTTCCCGGCCAACAGCAAAACCAAACGGCGTGGCTCCCACTGATTGAAAGGTTTTATGCTCCGTCGTCAACCCATCCTCGCCCACTGTGAAAGTGTTGATGAGATTGGACATCCGCTCTGTCACCACAAGAGTTTTGCCATCTGGCGCGAACGATATCTGGGCCGGGCCAGTATTGTCACCGCTCAGGGCACGAGATGAATTCGGAAGTGCTTCGAGTGAGCCACCGGCAAATGCAAAGCCCACAATATTATCTTTGCCGCCTGTCAACCCGCCTGCATTCAGTACATAAAGAAGATTATGGTCCAACGCCAGGCTCAGAGGAAAGCGGCCTCCCGAACTCACTTTATCTGCGAGTATCAAACCACGGTGGGAGACGGCGAAAACCGAAATCTCATCACTCCCGGCATTGCAAACAAATAACCAATGCCCGTTGGGGCTAAGCAAAACCGATCCCTGACTTGGGAGTCCAGTTCCAGAGCCATCGCCTCCTGTGGCATAACTGCCAACCGGGGCAATCGCCCCATTAGCCGCACGATGAAATATCAATGCATGGTTATCAGTGGCTGCGTTGTTCATTGTGAAAAGGGCTCCCTGATCCTCGGCTTTAGCGATGCTGGCCAATAGGGCCAGCCCTAATCCCAGACCCGCCATTTTTATTGCGAATGTTGTCGTTTTCATTTTCTTGTTATCTTTCTTCATGATGTTCATGCGCAACCGGTCCCATGTGTCGTCTTCCAAACTCCTAACGCCATGGGCGAATCGGTCGCACACAGGGAAGTCGTGGAGAACCGAAAATCCTTACACGGAACCTGGAAAAATGTTCGAAGCGCGGGAAAGCATTCTAAAAGCCGAAGCCAGAGCAGCAGACTTCGCCAATACGGGCCCGAATCACTCCCCTGCCGGTGGCGATTGTTTCATCGCCCGGCGCAGGCAGGCCTGGATTTGTTCCTTTGCTTCAAGGGAAAGAGATTGTGGCGGAGCATCATCCAATCCATTCAGCAAACGTCGTGTGGCGACCCGCAAAAACCGGAGTTGGACGGCATAGCGACGGCACCAGACACAATACAACAGGTGCAACTGCATTCCCAGGCGTTGGTGCCAGGGCAGTTTCTCATCCATCGACCGCGAAACCAGACGTGTGACCTGACGACAGTTTAGCATGGCCTTTGGCCCTTTTTATATTTTCGCAAGGACCCCGCCTGTTGCGTCATATCATTCATTTTGTTTTCATTTCCCGAACCAGTGAATTTCAAGGCACCGCCGTAGAGCCATCCGCGCACGGTGAAGCATGACCCATAGGTTGTTCGCGGAGAGATTCAAAACCTTACAAGTTTCTTCACTGGAATCGCCATCGATCTCCTGCAGCATGAATACCCGAGCCGTCTTTTCCGGCAGGCGCGATAGGCAATTGTGAAAAACGAGTTGAAATTCCTTGTTCATCAGACTTTCGTCTGGCGAATCCCATCGCTTGGGTGCGTGTCGGCGGATCCAACCGTCCTTTCCCATTCCGCAGGGTTGGAAGAATCCATCCTCCTCGGGACTCGATGACTCAAAGTCCGACATGGGTATTTCACGGCTCAGAAGCCGGTAATGGTCGGTCAACTTGTTGCGGAGAATCCCAAATAGCCAGGCCCGTTCGCTAGATTTTCCAGCAAAGCTTTGCATCCCTTTGAGCGCGGAGAGAAAGGTCTCTTGAACCAACTCCTGCGCAATGCCTTGATCGCGGACCCTGGCCATGGCATACCCAAACAGCATATCGCCATGGTTTTCCACCCATTGCTCGGGATCGAGACGTGGCGCACTGCTGGAGACGGGAGGCGCGTTTTCTCCCTCAATCTGCGATCGATTCTGAGACTGTTCCAGTGCCATTGCAGTTGAATTCTCGCCCCTACACTCCATCAGGATTGTCGGAAATCAAGACGTCCCAAACCCCATTGCTCAGGCACGAAATGATCCGAATTTATAAATTCCTTATAGATTCGCCTCTTAAAACTTTGAAAATCAGACCTTCCAGATGAAATCTGACTTACACCCGTGAATATTCCTTGTTGAAAACAAGGGTGAAATGGATCGAAACTGTAAGCGCAATGACATTTTTGCTGGCCTCGTTATTTCAGAAGCTGCCCAAACAAACACGGACGGTTGTTCAGACCTGTCTTTACGGCCTCTCTGCTGGTGTGGTAACCGTTCTTTTCCAACTGGGCATGAATTGGTTCTACCGGATTGGATTGCTCAGGTTTTCCCACGGATCAAAGTGGACATTCATCCTTGGCAGTTTCTGCATCGTGGTTGTGTCGTCGCTCGTGGTGGGATGGCTGTTGAACTCTTTCTGCCGCGAAGCATCCGGTAGCGGCATTCCCCAGCTCAAGTTGGCTTTTTGGAAGGATTTTGGAATGGTGCCCTGGCGCGTGGCCTGGGTAAAGTTCATCGCTGGTATTATCAGCATCGGAGGCGGATCAAGCCTTGGCCGGGAAGGCCCAAGCGTGCAGTTGGCTGGTGCAATCAGTTCCAATCTGGCAGGGTTGGCTGGAGAGCCAAAACAGAACCGCCGTTCTGCGGCGGCAGTGGGGGCGTCGGCCGGACTCGCTGCGGCCTTCAACACGCCCCTGGCTGCCACCACCTTTGTTCTCGAAGAAATCATCGGAGATTTAAATAGTCGTTATCTCGGGCCGGTGCTGCTGGCTTCGGTTTTGGGCGCGTTGGTGGTGCATGGCATTATTGGAAAGCAACCCTCGTTCACTCTTTCCGGTGTGCAGACACCAACCTGGATGGGCTATTTGTTGACGCCAGTCGTAGCGGCCATTGCCAGCGTGATTGGTGTGTATTTTCAACGTGCCGCACTTGGCTTGCGCTTGCGAATGAAGCGTAACTCTCAAATGCCAGCCTGGATGCTCCCTGCTGTCGGGGGCCTTGTGACTTGGGTCCTGGGCGTCGGGGTATTTTGTCAAACGGGACGTTTGGGTGTGTTCAGCCTTGGATACGACGACCTCTCCAGCGCGCTGGCGGGCGACATCGGCTGGCAGTTGGCTGCGGTATTATTGGCAACAAAGTTTGTGGCGACATTCAGCTGTTACGGCTTTGGGGGATGTGGTGGAATTTTCTCACCCTCCCTGTTTTTTGGCGGTATGGCTGGTGTTGCGGTGGCTGGTCTCATGGGCTTGGAATGGCATGTTTCGCACGCGGATTCGCTTGCTCTGGCAGTTGTGGGAATGAGCGCGTGTCTGGGGGCTGTTGTCGGGGCACCCGTGACAGGCATTCTTATTGTCTTTGAGATGACGCACGAATTTGCGCTTGTGCCGGCACTCATGATTGGCGCGTTGATCAGTCAGGCGATCAGCAGACGCATGAATCGACATAACTTTTATGAAGCCTTGCTTGAACAGGATGGCCACCGCATTGAGCATGTGCGTCCTCCTCGAGACCTGCAAAGCTGGCAGCAGTTGCCCGTATCAGCCATCGCGAATTTCCAGGTGGCAGCCGTGGAAGATTTGGGACGGGCTGCATTAAAAGAGAAATTGAACCAGCATCCCTATCAGCGATTCCCTTTTGTGCAGGATGGCCGGTTGGCGGGAATCCTGACCCGCAAGGAAGCCGAGGCGGTGGTCGCCGGGCATCCCACTCCCAAATTGGAACCGGCCACGACCTGCTTGCGGAACCTCACGATCGGTGAATTGCAGACGCTGTTGATTGAATCCACCACACAATTCGTGGTGATATTGGATCGGGAAGGAGGTGTGCCTGTGGGGTTGGTGACTTTACACGACTTGCTGCGCGCTGAGACTCAAATGGCCCAGAAGTTGCAAGAAGATGTTTGATGTTTGCGAATCAAACTCCCTCGCCGAAAAGATTGGCGAACCGTGCGGCCAGTTTCCGGCGGGCCACGGCATATGAGAAATACTTCAGGCCCAATTCGTAATTGGTCCTGGCCCATTCATCTCGCATGGATTTGTTACGCAGGATTTCCCGGGTTTCTTCCACTACCTCGCGGGTGACCAGTTGGGTCATTTCAATCGTTTTGAATCCCAGCGGATCAATATCGCGGGCATACACGGCGTAGGTGTTTACCACAACCGGCTTGCCGAAATACACCGCCTCCAGAAAGGCATTGCCAAAGCCTTCGTAGTGACTGGGATAAGTCACCAGATCGGCGTGCGGATACACATCGGCCAGGGTATAAACCTTGCGACCCTCCGCATTCACACCGCGCGCTTCACCCACGCGGTCCGCGATGAAGCGCACATCGATGCCCGCGTCGGCAATGCGGTCCTTAAGCATGGCCATGTAAGCGTTGCCCTCATCGCCCGCCGGATGCGAAATGACCAGTTTTGCGCGGGGTTCGCGCAGGCGGCGCACCAGTTCAATAGCGTGTTCGATGCCTTTGCGGGCGACCACTCGCGTGGGTTGCAGTATGAAATGGTCATCCTCGCTCAGGCCGATTTCCTGGCGCAGGTCGGCGTTATAACTGTCCAGGCCGGGCGGTGGGGTTTCGAAGTCCAGGACATTGGGAATGATTTGCGAGGGAATCCCCAGACGGCGCGCGAGTTCCTTTTGCTGCATTGAAT
This sequence comes from Verrucomicrobiia bacterium, assembly GCA_963664225.1. Classification (GTDB taxonomy): domain Bacteria; phylum Verrucomicrobiota; class Verrucomicrobiia; order Limisphaerales; family UBA1319. The sequence continues at coordinate 1,315,325 of OY760937.1, read as the reverse complement.
TGATGACGACGTGCTCCATCCCATAGAGCAGCGGAGGAAAGGCGGCCTGGAGGTAATCATTGACCGCATTGAGGGTGAAGCGCTCACGTTCCCAAGTGAAATCATGGTGGTGTGCCACGACCGGAATTGTAGTCTCAGCAATCACCTCGGTCACCGCCAGTCCCAGCGGCACATGCATCGGGATGGCAAGAATGTTCTCCGGTATGAGCACTTCGAGGTGGAATTTTTCTATGAAACAATACAATTCATCCTTGAGATGTTCCTTGATGGACTGAATCTGGTTGGTAACGCTCCGAGTTCGGCAGGAAACGCCAAACATTTTGTTTTGAACATCCATGACTTCCGGGTGATTGAAGAAGGCCAGCGGCGCGGTTTGGCTGACTTCCGCGGGTGCATCAAGCTGGCCGGCCATCCAGAAACAGGAATGCCCCATGCCCTTGAGGATCTGAGCCCATTTCCGGGCTTCCAGGGTCACACCATCGGTGCCTTGAAAGCGGGTCGATATGAAGCCGATCCGCTTCGGAGCTCCGGTTGTAAGAATGCACATACTCATCGCGGAAACTAACCTAATTCAGTCGAAAGGACATGTTTTAATTATGCGATTCGGCTGTTTTCAAACTGGCATACGTTTGTTGCAGGGGAGGCCTCAAACGTTCGTTGTATGGGGTCAACACCCCATGGCAAACTGCCAGCCCACAGCTTAGTGTGTGGACGGGGCAATACCCCGGTGCGGTCATTCGTAACGGGCTTCGTTGCTTAAACAACGGTCTCCAGACAGGTATGAATGATAAGGCCAGCACAGAGAATTCAGGCACAGTTGTTTCCGTGCGCGGCAGTGTCGTGGACATCCGGTTCGATGTGCATTTGCCGCCGATTTACTCGGTGCTTCGCGCGGGAGCGGAACAAAAGATCGTCATCGAAGTGTTGGCGCAACGCGATTCGCGGTACGTCCGCGGGATCGCGTTGACGCCCACGCAGGGTCTGGCTCGCGGTATGGATGTTGTGGATACGGGCGGACCGCTGGAAGCCCCGGTGGGCAAAGGGATTCTCTCGCGGATGTTCGATGTTTTTGGCAACACCATTGATCACGAACCGGCGCTGGCGGATGTCCAATGGCGTTCCGTGCATCGCGCGCCGCCGCCGCTTGCGCGACGTTCCACCAAGTCGGAAATCTTTGAAACAGGTATCAAAGTCATTGATGTGCTTGTGCCGCTGGAGCGCGGCGGCAAGGCGGGACTTTTCGGCGGAGCGGGCGTGGGCAAGACGGTGCTGCTCACCGAAATGATCCACAACATGATCGGCCATCAGGAAGGCGTGAGTATCTTCTGCGGCATCGGTGAACGGTGTCGCGAAGGTGAGGAGCTTTACCGCGACATGAAGGAGGCCGGCGTGTTGCCAAACATGGTGATGATCTTTGGCCAGATGAACGAGCCGCCAGGCAGCCGGTTTCGCGTGGGCCACGCCGCGCTGACGATGGCCGAGTATTTTCGCGATGACGAGCACCGCGACGTGCTGTTGCTCGTGGATAATATTTTTCGCTTCATCCAGGCCGGCATGGAAGTGTCCGGTTTGATGGGGCAGATGCCTTCGCGGCTCGGTTACCAGCCCACGATGGGCACGGAACTGTCGGGCTTGGAGGAGCGCATCGCCAATACCGATACCGGCGCGATCACGTCCATCCAAGCGGTGTATGTGCCGGCGGATGATTTCACCGATCCGGCGGCGGTGCATACGTTCTCGCATCTTTCCGCGTCCATCGTACTCTCGCGCAAAAGGGCAAGCGAAGGTCTTTATCCCGCCATAGACCCACTGCAATCGAGTTCCAAGATGGCCACGCCGGGCATCGTCGGCGAACGGCACTATGCCTTGGCGCAGGAAATTCGACGGACACTCGCGCAATACGCAGAACTCAAGGACATCATAGCCATGCTCGGCCTGGAGCAGCTCTCGCCGGAGGATCGCAACGTGGTTGTTCGCGCCCGCCGGTTGGAGCGTTTTCTTACGCAGCCATTTTTCACGACCGAGCAGTTCACTGGTCTCAAAGGTAAACTCGTCAGTCTCAAGGACGCACTGGACGGCTGTGAACGAATTTTGCACGACGAATTCAAGGACTACCCGGAGCGTGCGCTCTATATGATCGGGCCGATTAGCGAAGCGAAAAAGGCGTCCCCACCCGATAAACCAGCAGGCAAGGCGGAACCCGGGGGCAAACCAGCCAAGAATGGTAACCCAAAGCCCGCCGCTGATTCCAAGCCCGAAGCCAAGTCTGAACCAAAGGCTTCCGTTGACGCCAAGCCAGAGACCAATGGCGATGGTAAACCATATGCCCAGGCACAGCCCAAACAAAAGTCCACTTCGGATGCCAAACCGAACGTTGAACCAAAGCCGGTCATCGCGTTACCGGCTGAAAACAAGTCCGAACCGAAACCGCAACCGCAGCATGAACCGGTCGCCAACACTCATGAATCTTAAGGTTCTCCTGCCATTCCAAATCTTCGCCGACAAAACCGGCGTGTCGCGCATCGTTGCAGAGACTCTCGAAGGCTCGTTCGGACTCCTGCCACACCGGCTCGATTGTGTGGCTGCGCTCGCACCTGGAATTCTGACCTACGAAACCGAAGCCGACGGGGAGGTCTTCGTAGCCGTGGATGAAGGGGTGCTGGTCAAGACCGGCCCGGATGTGCTCGTTTCAGTGCGGCGCGCGCTGGGTGGGACGGACCTGGGTAAATTGCGCGATTCGGTGAAGCAAGAGTTTCTGACCTTGGACGAACATGAGCAAAGTGTGCGCACGGTGATGGCGAAATTGGAAACCGGATTTTTACGTCGCTTCGCAAACTTTCGAGATGAATAACGAGCCAAAACAATCCTCGAAAAGCAGGCCGACTCTTGCTGAGCAGGTCGGTGCGAAGGCAACGCGCAAGCTCAAGGCGCGCAACTCCACGCAGGGTGTCTGGTTCGGCTTGGGGATGATGGGGCTGATTGGATGGTCGGTGGTCGTTCCGACGCTGCTAGGTGCTGCGCTTGGAATCTGGTTGGACAAACACCATCCGGGAGGCCGTTCCTGGACACTGGCCTTGCTGGTTGGTGGGCTGGCGATCGGCTGTTTGAATGCGTGGTTTTGGGTGGCCAAGGAAGAAAAAGCCATGCGGGACGAACAGGAGGATGACCATGAATGAGTTTTTAATTTTGGCGTCCGCTCTGGTCGCGGGCCTTTCACTCGGCGCGATTTTCTTCGGCGGACTGTGGTGGTCCGTGCGGCAATGCGTATCCTCCAAACATCCGGCGCTTTGGTTTCTGGGCAGCGCACTGGTGCGGATGAGCCTTGTCCTGGCCGGATTTTATCTTATCGGGCGCGAGCATTGGGAGCGGCTGCTGCTGTGTCTCATCGGATTTGTCATCGCACGCTTCCTCGTGATGCGATTCACCAGCGCGTCGTTCGAACGCTCCAACTCTCCGGCAAAGGAGGCCCGCCATGCGCCTTAGTCCCGACCAGATGATTTTCTGGCAACATGGGTTCCTCAAACTCAATGGCACGATTGTATTCACATGGGGTCTGATGCTCGTTCTGGTGGTTGGCTCGAAACTCATCACGCGCCAACTTTCCACAGGTCTGAAACGTTCCCGCTGGCAGAACCTTTTGGAAATCGTCGTCACCGGCATCCAGAAACAAATCGAAGAAGTTGGCCTCCCTCATCCCGAAAAATATATTGGTTTTCTAGGCACGCTCTTTTTGTTCGTCGCCCTGGCCGCCCTTTGCACGATCATCCCAGGCTATGAGCCGCCGACCAGCTCGCTCTCAACCACGGCGGCCCTCGCGCTGTGCGTGTTTGTGGCCGTGCCGCTTTTCGGCATCGAGGAACAGGGATTGGGCGGCTACCTCAAGTCCTATGTGAAGCCGACGTTTATAATGCTGCCCTTTAATATCATCAGCGAGCTTTCGCGCACACTCGCGCTAGCGGTCCGGCTGTTCGGAAACATGATGAGCGGGGCAATGATCATCGCGATTCTGCTGACCATCACGCCGTTCGTCTTTCCGATCATCATGACGTTACTCGGCCTGCTCACTGGCATGGTGCAGGCATATATTTTCAGCATTCTGGCGGCGGTTTACATCGCAGCCGCCACGCGCACGCGCAAGGCCAGGCCGGAGCCAGCGCCCAAAACTTGAAACAATAAAGAACTAACCAAAGGACATTTTATGGATAGCATGACTCTCATTGGCGTTGCCTCAATCGTCACGGCTGGAATTACGACCAGCCTGGGGTGTATGATGCCTGCACTGGGCGAAGGGAAGGCGGTCGCGACGGCGCTTACCGCACTGGCGCAGCAGCCCGACGCCTCCGCAACGATAACCCGAACCTTGTTCGTCGGTCTGGCGATGATCGAGTCCACGGCAATCTATTGCTTCGTGGTCTCGATGATCCTCATCTTCGCCAACCCGTTCTGGAATCACGTCATCTCCGGGGCAACCCAGGCGGTAGGAAAGTAATCCTATGTTGATTGACTGGTTCACCGTTGGTGCGCAGGCGCTCAACTTCCTTATCCTGGTGTGGCTGATGAAGCGCTTTCTTTACAAGCCCATCCTCCACGCGATTGACGCGCGTGAGAAGCGGATCGCAAAAGAACTTGCGGACGCCGATGCAAAAAAGGCCGAAGCTCAAAAGGATCGTGACGAGTTCCAGCATAAGAACGAGGAGTTCGACCAGCAGCGCGCCGCACTTTTGACCAAGGCGACGGACGAGGCGAAAGCCGAACGTCAGCGATTGCTTGACGAAGCGCGCAAGGCTGCTGACGCCTTGAGTGCGAAGCGACAGGAATCGCTGACCAACGACGCTCGCAACCTGAATCAAGCCATCAGTCGCCGGACGCAGCAGGAAGTGTTTGCCATCGCGCGAAAGGCGCTGGCGGATCTCGCTACGACGAGTTTGGAAGAGCGGATGGGCGAAGTGTTCACGCGTCGTTTGCGCGAGATGGACGGCAAGGCGAAAGTCAGCCTCGCCGAGGCCATCAGGACCGCGTCGGTGCCTGTTCTCGTGCGCAGTGCGTTTGGACTGGCCGCCGACCAACGCGCGACGATACAGAATGCACTCAACGAAACTTTCTCGGCTGACATTCCCCTTCGGTTTGAAACCGCGCCCGACCTGGTCAGTGGGATTGAACTCACCATTAATGGGCAAAAAGTCGGTTGGAGCATCGCAGATTACCTCGCGTCGCTGGAAAAAGGCATCGGTGAACTTCTGAAAGAGAAGGACAAGCCACAACCCAAAGCCGAGCCTAAACCTGAAGCCAAACCCGAAACTAAATCCGCAGTTAAAGTCGAAACTAAGCCCGAAGCCAAAGGCGAACCGAAAACTGAAGCCGAGGTCGAAACTAAACCGGAAGAACCTATGCTCGCGAAAAAGAGCCAATGAACACTTCGCCTGAGAATTTGCAGAGTGTATTCGACCGCACCTTCGCCGGAATCAGTCAGGGGCGCGAAGCCTATACCCAACAACTTAAGCCGCGCGAAATCGGCACGATCATGAGTGTTTCCACGGCCATCGCGCGGGTTTCCGGCCTTCCCAGCGTGGGCTTCGAGGAGTTGGTGGAATTCCCCGGCGGCGCGTTTGGCATCGCGTTCAACGTTGATGAGGATGAAATCGGTGTTGTGCTGCTCGGCGAATACTCACATCTGCACGCTGGCGATGAGGTCGAGCGCACGGGCCGGGTCATGGACGTGGCCGTGGGCGAAGGATTGCTGGGGCGCGTCATTGACCCACTTGGCCGGCCGCTCGATGCCAATGGACCGGTGGCAACCAGTGAGCGCCTGCCCATCGAACGCCCCGCCGCAGCCATCATGGATCGCGCGCCGGTCACCGTGCCGCTTCAGACCGGCCTCAAAGTCATTGACGCACTTATTCCCATCGGACACGGCCAGCGCGAATTGATCCTCGGTGACCGTCGAACAGGCAAGACGGCGATCGCCCTCGACACCATTCTCAACCAACGCGACCGGAATGTCGTGTGCGTCTATTGTGCCATCGGTCAGCGCGCGTCCGCCGTCGCCAAGGTTGTGGCCAACCTCCGCGAAAAAGGCGCGATGGATTACACCGTCGTCGTCGTGACCGAGGGCAACGATCCACCCGGACTTGCTTACATAGCTCCATACGCCGCGACCAGCATCGCTGAACATTTCATGGAAGCGGGTCGCGATGTGCTGATCGTTTATGATGACCTCACTCACCACGCTCGCGCCTATCGCGAGCTTTCCCTTTTGCTACGCCGACCGCCTGGACGTGAAGCCTTTCCCGGCGACATTTTCTACATCCACTCGCGGCTGTTGGAACGGGCGACCCATCTGCGCAAGGAACACGGCGGCGGCTCGCTCACTGCCCTCCCCATCATCGAGACCGAGGCGCAGAATATTTCCGCCTACATCCCGACAAACCTCATTTCCATCACCGACGGGCAGATTTATCTCTCGCCGTCGCTGTTCGAGCTGGGCGTGTTACCAGCGGTGGATGTTGCAAAATCCGTTTCGCGTGTGGGTGGCAAAGCGCAACGAGCGGCCTATCGCGCCGTGGCGGGCGACCTAAAGCTCGCCTATGCACAGTTTGAGGAGCTTGAAACCTTTTCCAGATTCGGCGCTCGGCTGGATGACGACACGCGCAAAATCATCGAACATGGCCGCCGAATCCGCGCCTGCCTCAAGCAGCCGGAGTTCTCCCCGGTGGCCGTGCCCGCACAAATCGCCATCCTGCTGGCTTTAACTGCGAATCTTTTCGACCCAGTGCCGCTGGACCAAATGAAGGACGCCGGGCATGCAGTGCAAGAGGCGGCGGCTAAAATCCCGGCCGAGGTGAGCGCGCGATTTGAAACCGCCGACAAGTTGAGCGATGAGGATCGCAAAACAATTATCGAAATCGCCCGCCAAGCGCTGGTAGTTTTCCTGCCCAAACCGGAAGCCAAGCCCGACGAGCCTGACCAAAAGACCGTAAAGAAACCCGAACCTGAAGCAAAGGACGGGAAAAAGCCAGAATCCAAATCGAACAAGTCCACACCGGAGGCAGAATCCAAGCCCGATAGCGAGTCTAAGTCGGATGCCATAACAGAAACCAAACCGGACGCTAAGCCGAAACTGAAAACTGAAACCGAGTCCAAGCCGGATGGTCCAACGAAGCCCGAGCCTGTCACTGAACCGGAGGCCAAGGTCAAACCATGAGCGACACCACAGCGAGTTTGCGCCGGAAAATAAGCAGTGCTGGGGATCTCCAATCCGTCGTCCGCACGATGAAAGCACTGGCTGCTTCGAGCATCGGTCAATACGAGAAATCTGTGCACGCGTTAGGCGACTACTATCGAACCGTGCAGTTGGGGTTGGGCGCGTGTTTTCGGGAAAACGAACCTGCGACTTTACTGGTGGAACGGAGAGGACAAACCGATGCCGGTGCGATTGGCGCAGTTGTGTTTGGTTCAGATCAAGGACTGGTCGGCCAGTTCAACGATGTGGTGGCCGATTTTGCGGTTAAGACTCTGGCCGCTCTACCTGGCAAACCCCATGTCTGGGCCGTCGGTGAGCGTGTTCACGCGCGGCTGACGGATGCGGGCTTGCCGCCTATAGGATTGTTCGCCATCCCGAATTCCGTCCGGGCCATTACTCCGCTCGTTGGAGAGATTCAAATTGAAAGCGAAGCGCACCGGGCGGAAGGTGAGTATGCGCAGCTTTACGTCTTTCACAACCGCCCGCAATCCGGGGCGCTCTATGAACCGGTTAGCCAACGATTGCTGCCGCTCGATGGGGCGTGGGCTCAGAGTCTGGCCAAAGTTCCATGGCCGACAAAGACCTTGCCTGAAGTCATGGGTGGAGGCACAGCGACGTTGCGCGCTCTCATTCGCGAGTATCTGTTCATCTCGCTGTTCAGGGCGTGCGCCGAATCCCTCGCGAGCGAGAACGCGAGCCGCCTGGCGGCGATGCAGCGCGCCGATAAAAATATTGATGACTTGATGGAACATCTTCACGGTACGTTCCACCGTTTGCGCCAGAGCGGCATTGACGAGGAACTTTTTGACGTGATTTCAGGATTCGAGGCGCTTAAGGCACATGAGAAATGAATCTGCTGCAATCCATATTCCTCTTCGGCAGCGGCCTGCTGCTTCCACAAAATGTCGGGCTGTGACAGAATGCCCATTGGGCTTTCCGGTTATTCATTCAGCAAAAGCAATCAGGTTTTTGGATTAAATCAATTGTAATTCCGCCTCGCTCAACAGGGCGAACGCATCTAAGATGGCCTCATGGTAACGACGCCTAACGTCGCAGATCACATACCCCGCGCCAGTGAAGCCTCCATTGGAACAGCGTCGTCATGGCAGGGTTCTGAGCATCTGCTTGGCTTGGCAAAATAATACTTCCATGGCTTACTATTCTCTCGCATCATACGAGATTCGCTCTCAAGAGCGCTCGCAACTCGCTCATGAGCACCCACAAACCGCTTCAAGAGTCTCAAAACGTAGATGATGACGGCGATAGTGCAAGCGAAATGAACCCTTAAAAACAATCCGTTCAGTGTTCCCATAATTTGAAGTTGCGGCCAGCGCCAAAGGATAGGTATTGCCCACGCGTTGTCAGTGGAACCCGAACTGATTGTACGGCGAGCTTGCCGACGATAGGCTCACGAATATTGCCAGAGCAGTTCATAATCTACCGTGTGAAGTGAGATGCCAATTCAAGCCTATCCAGGCATAGTTCCGGCCCTCAACTGCGGCGGCCCAAGGTGCCCCTCGCTCCGCTCGGCTGCGAGGCCCGCGATCCAAGGGGCGTGCGCCCGGGCCTCGTCGCCCCGATGCCGCCGGTCTTCGGACCTCCACTTCGGTGTAACATGTAACACGTCGTATCCGGCCAATCCATGGCACGGTCATTGCAATAGAACACGGCCTCCAAATTGTTCCTTAAGGATTCAAACAGTGGTAAGATTCGTCCCATCGAAGGGAGGGATCAAGCCATGGAGCATTTCGAACACGCCAGCAATGTTGACCTGCTTTCCACGCTGGCCGGCAAATCGGCCGCGACAATGCTGATGGAAGAATACGGAGGGCTGACCAAGCTGGCGCAGGTCTCGCTCAACGAACTCCAACAAATCAAAGGCGTAGGCAAATCACGCGCTGCCGCCATCAAATCGGCCTTCCTTCTCGCCCAGCGCCTCAGCCACGAGACCATTATCGAGCCGCCCATGCTGGACGCCCCGGAACGTGTGGCGGACCTGTTGCGTGAGCGAAACCGGCTTTACACCGTTGAGGTTTTCCAGACGATCCTGGTGAACTCCCGTCGGCGCCTGATTGCGGTGCAAACCATCTCCCAGGGCACCTTGGACACCATTCTGGTCCATCCGCGCGAAGTTTTTGGCACAGCCATAGCCCATCGGGCGGCGGCCATTATTCTCGCGCATAATCATCCCAGCGGCGACCCCACCCCCAGTGCGGCTGACATCAAAGTCACCTGCGAGCTAGTCCGAGCGGGCCAATTGCTCAAAATCGAGGTTCTGGACCATATCATCCTGGGCCAGGCCACCACCGAACGGCCCAAGGATTTCCTATCCTTACGCGAATTGGGCTACCTTCAGTAGCACAGATTATCCGAATGGCTTGACCGGCATTCGCCGCAGCCAGAGCGCTTCCCATGGCACCAGTTCCAGGCCAGCGGCTTTGCGGCGGCGGTTCACGGCCCGCAGGATGCCGCGGAGTTGATCGCGGACGGGCGCATAGGGCTCAAAATCAATCCGCCTGAGTTCACGGCACAACTCTTCAAGCGGCCGATGCACGGCGAGCGCAGCAAAGCGGGCCTTCAATTCGAGGCACAACCCGCGATCGATGCGGACCGATGGGTGCCAGGTCTTGCCATCGCGTCCCTGGCGGCAACTGATCGCGTAGCCCATGAAGTGGAGCGGATGCCGCCGGAAATCCCGAACCTGCTTGCCCTCCACGGCGAAGAACGGGTGCTCTCCGTGGGTCGCGAGAATCACAAAGAACCGGCCGTATCGAAGATACTGCACGCGCGCCTGACCCGTTTTCTTGCAGCGCGCCCGCGTCCACTTCGAGACATCGATCCCGTATTGCGTCACCATCTTGCGATCCACGCTGACCGGATCTTTGGGATCCGGCACCCGGCCCATCACGTAAAACCAATAGCCGTTAGCCACGTAAGCCACGGCCAGTTGCTGGACGAATCCGGCCACGGAAACCGCCACACACCGATATGCCATACCACACCTCCAAACGGTGTTATGGCGTCTAAAGGGTGGAAGGTTGCTTATGCGGCGCAACCTCCCGAAAGCCGTAACCTTCTTGCAGCCTGTCACTCGCTCGAATAACGCGCCCCCCGCAAGCCCGTCTCAGAACCTCTGGTCCACGCAAAGCGCAGGTTCTTCGGCCATCACGGCGCGCGCGCTGCATTCCAATGTTGCAGTTGCCCATCCATGGCGGTAGCGGCTGCTTAAATCCTCTTCGTTCACCCACTCATGGCTGTTTCTCCAATGTATAAGGCTGCCTTCCATGCATCGTGGCCTGTCCCCAGGAACGATATGCGGAACGCAAATCTTTGTCGGTTAGGCAGCGGGCAGGTGGAGTTTGATTCCACCTGCCCACCACATCGTTGTGACCGATTTATCCCGTCACCCCTTTCGTGTGTGCTGTTGCGCCCGGCACCACCCGTTGACGCGCACCCGCCACTCCAACTGCCTTGCTGGAGTGACACCCTGCCTTCGGCTCGAAAGCCGAAGGCGATTGGGTCCAGGCTCCGCCTGGTCCTACTTGGGGCACTCTCATCAGAGTGCGGCTATTGAAGCACCGGCTGACACGCCGGCACCGGATACCACTCCGGCCGCCACACTCCTTGCGCGGTTATTCCTGTCCTTCACCACAGCAGTCACGTTGGCTGGACGCGCAAGCGTCCACGCTCACCAGGCATGTCCGAGGCTCCCGCCCCGGCATGGTTTCCAGTCCCACTGCGGGACTGATTTCAGGGGATAGAATACAGAAGCGCCCCCTTACCCACCCTGGTTGAACTTCGCCGATTCGGCTCCGTCTCTGCTATCGTTTACTGGCAAGGGCTTGACGCCCCTCTCATCGTTGAGCTTTTCACGGTCTGCTGTTTTGGCAGAACCCCGGAGGTTGTCGGCCTCCGGTTCCTCGGTGTTGCCACCGGGAAGCTCCCGACGCCAGCGCGCGTTAAACGAACCTGTCGAGCCTTGCACCCGATTGGCCTTGCGGCTTTGGTCCGATTCCCGCCGAGGGATATGCCGTGCCCCTGGGCACGACGCACCCATTTTGGACAGGACCGACCGGCTGCATTTCAGCAACCGGCGTGTCCCGCTCGCCCGCATTCACGAGCACCATCTCGTTATGGGATAGAATCCGGAGATTACTCCGCTGATAAGGCGGGATTACTTCCGAAAGCCTCCCTCGAACGTGGCGGGCCACTCTCGTGGCACCACGCTCTACGGGACACTGACATGACGGTTGGTAAGACCGTCCCCTTAGCCTGGTGGTGAGCCAGGTTTTCCGGGTGCCAGCGCCGATCACAACGACGTCAAAGATTGCGTGGGCAATCCTCACGTTTGGGGGAGAACAAAACCTCCCACTGTGCCATGCGTAGCACTTCCCGCACGGCGTTGGTAGCGGAAAATATGAGACACGGTTTGAACCGCGATAGGAGGGATGTCAGGCGTCAGCGCGACGCACCACCGGCACCTTGTAGCCGCGCAGGGACACCAGGTAAAATGGCGGCACGTAAAGCACATCGCAGAGAGCGGAGTCCGGGATCGCGTCGAGATTTGCGCTTTGGCCTGCGGTGGGGGTCCCGTCGAATCGGACCTCGCCCGAGGTGAGCCAATCGGCCCACTGTCGGCGACGAAAGGTCCGGCGGTTGCCCGGGTCCGTCACCAGCGCCGTGCCCACGCGTGGCAATATGTCACGGTGTCGCACCAGCATGACGGTCGTGCGGGGCGAAGGCGCGGCTCTGAGGTAACGGCGCACCGTGCCGAAGGTCGTGACATCAATCAAACGGTTCAGGTCTTCCATACTTCCTCCCTTTATCACTTTCGTTCAAGACAGATATCCATGCTGCTTTAGCCATTGAGTCAGGGCCTCGGCGACGATTTCCTGCTGGGTCCAAGGACGTTGGCGCTTGAGCTTCCGGTCCATCGAGGCCAGCAGCAATCCCGTCGGCACACCACGCGGCACCCGCACGGTCAACGAGACCAGACCCGCGTCTGCTTCGAGTTCCGCTTCATCGCCGACTTGCCAGCGCGGCTTCAATCCATTCCCTGCCGGACGCGGTTCCTCGGCGCTTGTTGGCGGAATCGGCGTGGCGGCCGTGGTGTCCAGGGCTGGTCTGGCATTGCCGGCCTTCACGAAATCCAATGCCGATTCGGTCAGGCTAACCGTTTGCAGCGCGGCGCTCAAAGTTCGACGATTCATAGCTGGCCAACTCCTGAAAGAGGTTTCTCAATTCCGATGCGGCGGCTTCACCGCGCGGCCCCATCCGCCAGACCACTGTGCCCTGCCCTGCGGCGTCCGCATACGCCTGGCGCAGGCGCAGACCCGGCAGCGATGGGATGCCCAGCGATTTCGCAGTTTCCAACAACTCCTGGCTGAGCCGGTATTGAACCTGCAGCTTGTTGGGAACGACCATCGGGCTCGGAGGTCCCTGACGGATCTGCTGGGCCTGCCTCACGACGCGCAACGCTTCATGCACAGCCCGCAAATCCAGGACGGATGGCCCGCAGGGCAGGAGCGCGATGTCAGCCACCAAGAGGATGGCCCGCGTGACCTCGGAAAGCCCCGCCGGCCCGTCAATCACGACCCGCTGGAACTGGCCCGCGATGACCGGCACCTGCTCCAGCACCTCGTCGGGAGTTTGTAACCGGAACACCGGCAATTGCGGGGCGGCTTCATGGAGCCACCCCGACGACGAGCCTTGCACGTCGGCATCCACCAACGCGACGCCCGTCCCCTCTTCAAGCCACGACACGGCCAGATGCACGGCCAGGGTGGACTTGCCCACTCCGCCTTTGGAATTGCTGAGCGCGACGATCATTGCCTTCCCCTCCCTGAACAAAATGGCCCGCGGCTTCAGTGTCGCGGGCATATTGTCTTACTAGCACTTAAACTGACATATATGCAAGAGAGTATATATCAAGACATTCCTGCTTGCGGACCTGCAGACTTGCATGCAATCCAGCATGCCTGCAAACATGCATTTTACACGTCGCCTCCGGCTCATTTGGGTTAATAACGCTCCCCCCGGCCATGCGAATGGATGGACGAAACATCGGCAAGTCGCCGGATCGGGGGCCATTACAAATACCAATACCAATACCAATACAAATACCATTTGCAGGCGTTATACCATCGCTTTCTGTGCTCGCGCAGGCGCGGAGCGATAGGGAGGGAGCCTGCAAACTTCGGAATCATGACCTACCCACGCGTGTTAAAATGTGTTACAAAAACCAGAGTGGGATTTGAGACAGAACGCTACTGGGAACCGGGACAGTTTGGGGGCGGGATTTGAGGCAGGTTTTACCGGGAACCGGGGCAGCCGGGCAGTGGGAGTCGAGACAGGATTTACCGGGATTCGGGGCAGAAAAAGCACGGCAACCCCGCGCGCCGGTTCGCGATTTCTGACCCTAACTTCGAACTCTGTTCTCAAAACCTTAAATGAACAGCAGCCCGTCGGGGGGTGTTATTGACTGGCAAGGAGGCGAAGGAATCTTGGAAGCGCAGGAACGCATCGAAGTAGAATCGATGCCACAAAAGATCAGCGATGGACGAGATGAACTAAACCTGGCGGAGTTTCCGCTATGCGCGCTGGCGCACCGGCTTCGGCCGGACCAGAAGACGCTGCGCTTCGAGGACCGGGTCTGGGACCATGGCCGCGGGGAGACCATCACCCGTCAGCTCACCATCACCGGTTCCGATGCCTACGGCCTGCCAACCGCCCTCGATGACGCGGTGCTGCTGGGTTTGATCCAGCTTTCCCGGCTCGAGCATTTCGCCGCCCGCACGGTGCGCTTCACGCGCTACCAGCTCATCCAGCTGCTCGGCTGGCGCAACGAAAGCAAGAGCTACGAGCGGATCGAGGCGTCTCTCAATCGTTGGACCGGGGTGACGCTTTATTACCAGCGCGCCTGGTGGAACAAGGCGAAGCAGTGCTGGGTGGATGAGAAGTTTCATGTCCTGGACAACGTGCGTCTGTTTCAACGCGAGTATGGCCGCAGGGTTGGGGATGACGAGTCCGGCAGCTCGGTGTTCGTCTGGAACGAGGTGATCTTTCGCAGTTTCCAGGCCGGCAATCTCAAGAGCATCGATTTTGACTTCTTTCGCGATTTGCGGAGCGCCATTGCACGACGGCTCTACCGTTTCCTCGACAAGCGCTTTTTCCACCGGGACCGGTGGGATTTCAACCTTAAGGAGTTCGCCTGCGAACACGCCGGTCTGTCCCGGAACTACGACACGGCCAACCTGAAGCGCAAGTTGCGGTGCGGCATTACGGAACTGGAACAGCGCGGCTATTTGCGGGCGCTCTCGGAGACAGAGCGCTTTCTCAAGGTATGCAGCGGAGAGTGGCGGATTGTGTTCGAGAAGGCGAAAGGGGAGGCGAACCGGAAGCCAACTCCAGCCGACGAACCGGCGGAGGCGCTGGTCGCGGCCCTTATCGCGCGGGGCGTGTCTCCGTCCACCGCAAGGAGCACAGTGAAGCAGTTCGCGCCTGAGCGCATCCAGCCGCAGCTTGAGGTCTTTGACTACCTGGTGGTGCAGAAGGACCCGAAAGTCTCACGCAATCCGCCGGGCTTCCTCTTGAGTGCCATTCGCGGCGAATACGCGCCGCCCAGGGATTTTCTAAACCATGAGGAAATGGCGCGTCGCAGGGAAGAGGCCGAACAAAGGCGCACCCGCGAGGCGCGCCGCAGGGAACAGCAGGAGGCGGCAACGCGAACGAAAGAGGAAGCCCGGGAAAAGGCGATTCAGCAGTTCTGGCAGACGCTCTCGGCCGTCGAACGGGAGCGCATGGAGCAGGACGCGCTCCAGCAGATCAGCGTTGCTCAGCGCAAGATGATGGAACAGGGCGGAATGCTCGCCGCAGCCATGCGCAAGACCCTGCTCGATGCCTGCGCCCTGAAACTCATGTGCGAGGAGAACTGAATCCTGCCCGTTCGCGCGGAATTTGATGCCGCCTTGCGGTCGGATTTTCTCGTCTCTCCGACGAGATTAAGGGCGGAAGCCGCTCCAAACGGCGAGCCGGGAAAACTTTCCTGTTCGGAATGCAGGGTCCGCTGCGACTGGAAAGGTGACGGGATGGCGGTTGTTTGGGGCGCAGACGCGCTCCACCGCCTCCAAAATGGAACCAGACCCTGAAACATCGACACCAGAGGATTGGGACCGGCGGGGCCTGTCACCCTGGTCGAAAAGACCGTCCGCGCCTTTTTGGTTGGCGGACTGGGTGGCAGGACTCGGGTTAAAGGTCATTTCAGGGAGGTTCAAAACCAAGAAAGATATGATGCTCAAACCCAAAGACAGACCCATACAAGAGATCCGGATCGGCACCGTCAAGGCCGCCATCTGGAAGAACGACACGGCCGGGGGTGTGCGCTACAACGTCACGTTCAGCCGCATCTACAAAGAAAAGGAAGACGACCAGTGGAAATCGACCGACTCCTTCGGGCGGGATGACCTGCTGGTGCTCCGCAAGGTCGCCGACCTGTCACACACCTGGATCTTCAAGCAAGGCCAGGAGAAGGAAGAACCGTCCGCATAACGGTAAATGCCAATTATCAAAACCAAAGGACAATAGCCAATTACCAAAGGACCAAATGTCTTCCGCTGTTGGCTCGAGGGTTCACGGCTTTCGGGGATTGAGCCTTTAATCAATCCTCACCCTTCGGCCAGGACGGTCACTCAATGGCTGTGACCGTGGTCTTGTGATTTGGACTGCCGCTTCGGCTTCGCGGCCTGCGCCTGTTGCGCGGACGGTGGCTGATTTAATTGCGATTGCCCGGCAGATTGTTGCGTCTTGGAGGATGACTTGCCCGCATGCTCCTGATCCCACTGTTGGCGGACGGCGGCACGGACGGCGGCCAGATGCTGCTCGCTGACTGGATGCAACTTGGCCAAACCCGCGCGCGCCCGTTCGCCGAGCTGGCTCAGTTTCGCGGCCTCTTTGGTGTTATCGTTGCTCATAAATGGAGGAGGATTTGGTTAGCATTTTGTGCGCCAAAGACAAACACCGGATGATCTGCATTCGGATGGCACTGGGGGTGGAGTGGTAAAGCTCTGCAAGTTCGGCAGGATCCAAGCCCTCGATGAAGTGTAAAGTCAAATAACCCACGCAGGGCGGTTTGGATTGACGGAGAAGATCCATCGCCTCTTCGAGGTCCAGGCGATCTCCGGGCTGCATCGTCGAGTCCTCCATGGTGGCCTCGACGGCACGCCAGATCTCCTCGTTATCGAGGGACGCGGTCTGCTGGACACCTTCCCGGCGAAGGTGGTTGGTCAGCTTATTAAACGCTATCCTGTAACACCAGCGCCAGAACTCGCGATCCGTTTTGCCATGGAAGCAGCCCGCACCTCTGCCGATGCCGATCAAAGTTTCCTGCACGACATCATCGACTGCTGCCGGAGGACATCGCCTCGCCACAAACACGCGCAGCATTGGACCGACCCGCACCACGATCTCCTCGGCAAATCGCACGCGCTCGTGGAGTTCGGTTGTGTCACGGCAGACGTGGGCTAACGCGACTAATTCATTGGCCACGACCGCAACCTAAAGAAATCAACCGCGCGCTTCAACTGCAGAATTTAATCAAATATTTTGTTCGCAATCACTCCCTCCAACGACTGGACCCTTTGGAAGGCCAGATCGGGACGTCCCCGGTCCAGCCCTCTCCAAAACCATGAACGATGAACAACGCCAGTTTCTGTCCCTGTTGGCCGGCACGCCAGCACGCCTGACCGTCGAGCAAACCGCCTGGGTGCTCAATTGCCAGCCGCATGACATCGCCATCCTCGTGGCCGCCCGCGTACTCAAGCCCCTCGGCAACCCATCCCCGAACGGGACCAAGTTCTTCGCGACGCCGGAGATTCTCAAACTCTCCCGGGACCCGGCGTGGCTGGCGCGGGTCACCAACACCCTCCAACACCATTGGCGACAGAAGAACCAGCGTCGCACCCCGCCCAATGGTGGCCCGGCGGCCGGACTACTCCTCGCCAACTCTAACCGTCCCACCCGATGAAATCCCCGTCTCAGATTCGTGTCGTCATCGGTTTTCGCCTTGAACCCGACCAGGCGGGCCTGCTGGCCGAACGCGCTGCCCGCCTGGGTGTCAGTCCGCACGAACTGGCCCGGCATTACGTTGTCGAGAGCCTGCTCGCGGCAGAGGGACTTGCGGCGGTGGGCAACGCCGTTGGCATTGTGCATCAACAAATGCAGCAATTGAATAAAGACCTGGCCCTGGCCGTGGAAGCCCTGTTGGCCTCCGCAGGGCGGGTCAGCGAGAAACAAGCGCGTGACTGGGTGAAAACCATGCTTAACCGCAACTGAATATGCTCTCTCTCTCCCACCCGATGAAAAGTGCGGCCGCCGCCGTCGATTATTACACGGACGAACGCAAGGAGGATTACTACCTCAATGGCATCGACAAGAAAGGGCTGTGGTTTGGAAAGGCGGCGCAGCCCCTGGGATTGGGGCAGACCGTGCAACGGGAGGAGTTTCGCAACCTGTTGAACGGTTTCTCACCGGATGGAGGGAAGGGGCTGGTCCAAAATGCGGGTCATCCGGATCGGCAGGCGTGCTGGGACATGACATTCAACGACCCAAAGGCGGTTTCGACGTTTTGGGCGATGTCGCCACTGGACGTCCGGCGTCAGATTGAGGAATGCCGCCGGGAGGCGCTCCATACGACGCTGAGAATTGCCGAAGAGATTGGCGGCATCACGCGAACCGGCCCTGGAGGCAAAATCAAGGAGCCTGCGGAGTTGCTCTGGGCCACGTTCCAGGAGGGCACGTCGCGGGCACAGGATCCGCACCTGCACACCCATGCCGTCTTGATCAATCTCGGTCGCCGCCAGAGCGGGACCTACGGGTCGATCTCCACTCTGAATCTCTTTCGTTGGAAAATGGCCCTGGGAGCAATCTATCAGGCGGACCTAGCGTCCAAGCTTAACCAACGGCTGGGTCTGAACATCGAACCGGAAAAAGTTGGTTTCGGAATTCGTGGGGTTCCCCAAGAACTCTGTCGCTATTTCTCGAAGCGCGGCCAAACCATCAAACAGACGATGAACGAGCGCGGACTAACGGGGGCGGTGGCGGCGCAAACGGTCGCAAAGGCGACACGTCCGCACAAGGAAGAGGCGGCTCCGGACCTGCTCTTCGCCCACTGGCAGGAGAAGGGCAAGGAGTATGGCTGGAGCCGCGAGCAGGCAATGAAGCTCATCGGCGCTGAAAGGCAGGATTCCATCCGGACGGAGACGTTGGATAAGTTGGTCGGGCAAGCCGTTCATGAGGCTCCCCGGGAAAAACAAGCGCGCGCGCCGCTGATCCGCCTGGCGGCTGGGATCGCCCTCCAAAAAGGGGCCGACGGCCAAACGCTCTTCCAAAGTCTGACCCAACTTCGCATGTCGGACGGTCGTGGGGTTCTCTGGCAGCCGCGTTGGCAGGACCGGACCATGTCACAACACGAAGGCCACCATGAACAACATGAGCCGCCCGCGTCACGGCAGTCCGTTCGCGAGGCGGGGCTAAAACAGGAAGCCGCTGCCACCAAGCATACGGGTTTGGCATCAGACCAGGCGGATCAACGCAGTTTATTGGGTTCGTTGCCTGGAGAACTCATCCCCCCACCGCGGGTTGAACCAAGCCAGTTAACGGGCAATCGCACCGAGAATGAGCCCGGATTCGACCAAAAGCAAACGGTTGGGTCCGAAACGAAACCGTTCCCCACGAAGAAATCCGGCCAATTGAAGGCGAAGGAAAGGATCACTCCTACTGACCAGCAGTCCGCTTGGCCAGAAAGCGCTGCGAGCGGCCAGAAAGCTCAACACGCCCTTGATCTTTGGGATCCGCCTGAAGAGGCGCGCCAGGGGAATCGGGAGCAAGGCCACGGCACCGGCAATGCGAGTGCGAAAAATGCCCGTCAGGACAAGGGTCGAAAAAAGCCGGACACAAAAGCGCGCCCGGCACAAAGCGGCACCCGCAACAAACGAGTTCCCGAGCGGCCAGCCTTCATTCGCATCGAGTGGAAGCAATTGTTTCCCAAGGCCCCGAACTGGAGTCCGGCCAGGAAATTAAAGGCGCCGGTGATTGTCGTGGGCAATCGTGATCCGCGTTGGTGGACTATAAAATGGAAGAAGGACTTCAAACTGTTTGAGGTGCGCCTCCAGGATCGCATCCTTTTCCGAAACGCCCCTCAATGGAGCCCGTTTTATGGACGGACCGCTTTAGCCTTGCGTTTCACGCTAAAGAAGTCAAAGTGGAAGGCATTCAAACCGTCGCACAAATCGAAACGGCCAGCTCAAAAAAATGCCAAATCGAAGGACCAGGGACACTCGCACTGAACGCATAATACTCGCTTGTTCCGAATGTGGGAACGGCTTGAGTCTGTTTGACCGTTCTTGTTCTCATTGCGGCAAGGTCTTCGGTCCCTTCACACTGCTGGCCATTTTCGCGCGCAGCCTCGGCCGCTGGTTAACCCGAATCACTTCTCTCAGATGTCCTACCTGCAAACGGACCTCCCCATTGCGCGCACGCAACTGTATCCACTGCGGTCAGCCCATGACCGTCGCTGCTGCGGTCGAGTTGACCTTGACGCCTTTGCGCCGACGTTGGCGGAGGTCCGTAAAGCGCATTGATGACAAGACGACCAGACGCATCCAGTGGGGCTACCTCCTGTTGAGCCTGACCCTGCTTTGGTGGATGCTGGGATACACGGAGACGCATCATGCCAAGGATTGGGTGGGCCAGGCGACACTGTCGATATTGTATTTTGCGGCTTTCGCCCTGTTGGCCGCGCTGCTGGTGCCGAAGAACGTCTGGACCTCCTTTTCGTGCCACACCTCTGGGCTGGTAAAGCTGGGAGTGGTCGTCAACTACCTGACCCTGCTCCTACTGACGCAGAATTTCATCGGGGCGTGGTGGACGCGGTCAAGCATTTTGGCCGGCCTTTTCGTGGTCTCGTGGGCTGGCTCTTGGGTGTTGTGCCGTTTCTTCTGGCCGGCCTATCTGGGGGCTGCCAACATCATTGTGGGGGGGCCACAGAACATTAATCCCTCCGATCCCCAGGGACGCGCCGGAATATACGATTGAATATGAACCGCTCCTTCTGGGACATGTTTGGCAAAGTCGCTCGCGAGAAAGCGGCGGAACCTTCGCTCCTAAGCATTCTCGCAAGACCCACGCAATCCGGCAAGGGCCGGCAATCGCGGCGACAACAGTTGCCCTGCGCGATCTGCTTCAACGAAGATCAGGTCTATTGGGCCATGCGCAACATGCCGATCGAGGAAGCCGCGAAGCACTTTCTGATTACCGGGGCTGTGGGAGCCGGCAAAACGACAGCGATTGACTTATTCCTCCAGTCCATCGCCCCGCGATTCCACCCCAACAGGACGCAACCGGAGCAGTTGATTATCTTCGACGCAAAGCGAGACATTCTGCCCACGCTGGCCGGCTTGGGTCTGCGGCACGGACAGGACAACTTCTGGATCTTGAACCCGTTCGACGAACGGTGTGCGGTCTGGAACCTCGCCGAGGCGGCGAAGACCCCGGCCATGGCTCGCTATATCGCCACGCTTTTGGTGCCCCAGGAACCCACATCCACGTCGCCTTTCTTTGCCTCCGCCGCGCGCGATCTGGTGGTGTATGCGATGTGGGGACTGAATCGGATTATGCAATCGCGCTGGACTCTCCGCGACTTGCTTTGCGCACTGGACTCGAAGGAACACATCGTGGCCGTGACGACCGGCCATACACGTGCCAGTCGGCTGGCAGGAGCCATCCTGAATGACGACAAGCACGCTTTCGGGGTGCTATCGACCCTGACCACCAAGCTGGCCCGGTTTGAGGAGGTCGCCGCACTGTGGCACACCCGCGAAGCGGGACCTCGCTTCTCCATCGACAGGTTTCTTCAACGCCCCGGTGTGTTGGTGCTGGGATATGATCCCGTGCTCCATGAAAGTCTGTGGCCGATCAACGCCATCGTGATCAAGGCGCTGACGGACGAAATCCTGCGCGGTCCCAACAACCGCCGCCCCAGGCACTGGTTCGTGTTAGACGAGTTTCGCGCCATGGAAAAAGTGGACTCCATTCACAATCTGCTCAATCGCGGACGGGCAAAAGGGGCCTCGGTCCTGCTCGCCCTTCAAACCATCGAGGGCTTGATAGATATCTACAATGAGCACCGTGCCGAGGATATTTTGGGAGCGTGCGCCAACAAAAGTTTTCTACGGCTGGGGGATCCGAAAACGGCGGCTTGGGCTGAGAGTTATTTTGGCAAGACCCGGCGCACCGAGCCGGTCTTCAGCGAGAGTAGTGGCGACAAATCGGGAAATTCCACTTCAGTCCAATATAATCTTCAGGACCGGCCCACTTTGTTGGCGTCCTATTTCATGGACCTGCCGTTCACCGGTCCGCGTAAAGAATTTAAAGCCGTCCACGATGTCCCATGGCTGAATTGCATCGTGATCACCGAGCGGTGGTTCGACGAGGTAAACGCCTGGCGGCGGCCGCCTGACAAGGAGGTCCAGGCGTTCGTGCCGCACCCCGACGCAGAGAGCCAGAAACTCAAGGAATGGACGGCTAACGAAGAGAAAACATTGTTTGGCCTGAAGCCGACTTCAAAGAAAGCCTCCGCTGGAGCCCGATCCAAGCCTGGCCGCCGTCGGCTGCCGCCTCCCAATCTTCCCGGGTTCCCCCCGGAAGACACACAACCCTGAGCCACGCATCGATCATGAATAAAACCCAATCCAAGCCTCAATCTGACAAACCCCAAGGCATTCCAATCTGGGCCGCATTCCTCGCGCTTTTGGTTTTCACCCTGGTCGGCCTGGCCGCTGTGGGCGGGGTGTTTTATTATCTGAACCGTGAGAACGCCAAGCTTCGAACCGATATGGCGGCTCAGAAAGCGGCACAGGACCAACATGAACTGGAACGCCAAAAAGGGGCTGAGGCAGTCAAGCTCACAATGGCAGCCAACCGTCAGAAAGATCTGCTGGCACAAACCCAGGTGGCAACCAATGCACTCGAGCAATTATTGAGGGAGGTCAACAGTTTGACCTTGGACGCGACCACCCTCAAAACCAACGAGGACGGCAAGCGCATCGCCTTGTATCCACAACTCGTCGATCAAACCCGGGCCTTTTACCAGAAGCAGATTCCGGACCTGCCGCCAACACCGGACATCACCACTCGGTTGGAGGGCGCCCGTCGGATGGAGCAGCAAATCCTTTCCCAAGCCGGGACCGCTTATGAGCCCGAGCCGGAACTCGTAATCAGTGCTCAGAAAGCAGTGTCCGTCGCCAATCAGGATCTGCAGAAAGTGGCGCAAGTGCGCACTGTCCTTGCCTCGCTAATCCAGGAATCGAAGGTTAAATACACCACCGCCACGCTCAGCCCGAGTTCGCCGACCCTCGAGGTGGCCCTCCAGCAACAGGCGGAAGCCGACGCCACCAAAACTCGTCAGACGCTGGCAGACAATACTACGGAGGCGAAAGATCAGGCGGTTCAAACGCTCGCCAAGGCGGAAGCCCAGCGAATAATTGACGAGGCGAACCGCGAGGCCGCGAAAATCCGCGCCGAGTCGGAGGAAAAGAAGGCCGCGCTGGATCGCGATATCTTGATCAAGAAAGCCGACCAGCAGACGGAGGAAGCCAAAAACAAGGTGGCGGTCGCGACGGCCGGAGACGAGGCGCACAAGATTGAACTCCGCAAGAAAGCGGCGGACCCGGCAATTCAGGCCAAGCTGGCATCCTTCATCACCCCCGGTTACTGGCAGATAAGAGGCAGCACGCTCGAGAAGAAACCGCTTTCCTTCACCAGGCTCGTGAACAGCGGTGCATTAGCGTCAACCCCCAAGGGGGGCAGCACGATGGCATCCATTGTTTCCTCTTCGAACGACCGGGTGCGGCCGCGCTGGAAAATCAATTCAGCAAGCTATCTTCATTATCCCGACGCCATCGAGCGCATCAAAGAAGCCCAGGAACTGCTCACCGAACTCGGTCCGGTCCTGGTCGAAATGAAACTGCTCGAGCCGTAAAACAGCGGTCACCCCCAATTCCATAATTCCATAATTCCAAAATTCCCAATCGGTCAGCCCTGACGGGCTGGCTGTGTCTTTGGGCTTCGCACCCCCGGCCCCGTCGGCTTGGTAGGGCACAATCCGCGCCAGCTCCGAGCCTGGGCGCAACCCCCTTGCCGGGTGTGGCTGCGGTGCGGACCGAGGTGGCGTCCGTTCTCCTGGTTCCGCTGTCACGGATTCTGCAACTAGTCGCCGCCGGGTCCGGGGTTGACTACGCCCGGTCCTAAGTGGTCAGCCCTGCGGGCTGCCTTTGTTGTTTTCGTTTCCACTGGGAGGCGGAGTGTTTCAAGTAATTGTGAAAACACCCCGCCTCCCAGGGGAAACTGCTCTTGGGAGGTGCCGGGGTGAAACTTTGGAGGAAATTGTCATGCAACAGAGCCAATTGAAACAACGCTTCGCCTTGGGCCAAATCGTCATCACGACCACCGCATCGAAGCGACTCAATGCCGACGACGCCTGCGCTTGCCTGCGCCGTCATGCCTCGGGTGATTGGGGTGAAATCGTCCCCGCAGACGCGCAGAAAAACGAGGTGTCTTTAATTGAGGGCCTCCGTCTCCTGTCAGCTTACCAGGACCGGAACGGGACCCACTTCTGGATCATTACCGAAGCCGATCGGTCGTTAACCACGTTGATGCTTGAGGAATATTAGAAAACCCGCCGCCGGGGAATCCGCTCCGACGGCCTTTTAAATCCAACAAGGAGATACGAACCATGAGCATTTATGAAACGGTCACCGCCCGCATTTTGAATCAACTCGCCGCCGGTCAAGTCCCCTGGCGCAAGACCTGGAAGACGGGCCTGCCCAAGAGCCTCGCCACCGCCAAGGAATACCGCGGTATTAATATTCTGGTGCTGGGCTGCACCGAATACACTTCCCCGTATTGGCTCACCTATCGGGAGGCCCAGCGCCAAGGCGGACACGTCCGTAAGGGCCAGCGCGCGACGCCCGTGGTTTATTGGAAATGGCGCACCCTCGAAGAACTCGCCCGACGTGCCGAGCTCACAGGCCAGCAACAGATCGCTCCCTGCGTGCCGTTTGTGAGCGCCGTGTTTAATCTCGACCAAGTCGAAGGTGTCGCACGACCCGATGACGACGTCCAACCCCGGCTTGACGACCGGGTCCAGCTCGCCGATCAGATGCTCGACGTCATGCCCGACAAACCGGAAATCGTCCATGCCATCATAGCGCAACCCGCTTACAGCCCGCGCTTGGACCGCGTCACCTTGCCGCACTTGAGCCAATTCGAGAGTGCTGATGAGTATTACGCGACCCTTTTCCATGAATTGGTGCATTCCTCGGGCCATCCACGGCGCTTGAACCGCTTCGCCGAGGCCGAAGGCGACCGTGTCGAAAAATATTCCTTCGAGGAGCTGGTCGCTGAGTTTGGCGCTGCCTTCCTGTGTGGCTTTGCGGGAATACAGAATCCGGACACCGAAATGCTCCAGGCCAGTTACATCGAAGGCTGGGCGCGCGTGTTCCGGCAGGATAGCCGGATTCTTGTTCGGGCGGCCTCGGCTGCCCAGCGCGCCGCCGACTTTATCCGCGGGAAGATCCCCATTCAGGATCCCACCGACGGGGGGAACGAGGAGCGCGAAGTCTTGCAGGCGACTGCTTAACTTAATGATGGGAGGTCCACGCCTGATGGACGCGGACCTCCACAAGAAAACCGAGGAGGAAAACACATGGCTGTTGTTTTTGTTCGTGAGGTGTCGCTGAAATATCGAGGACCACGCCGGGGAGTCACTTTTGACGCGGTCGGTTCACCCGCGAAAGCGGCCGAATTCATGCGGCGGGTTTTACCGGATAACGTCCGCGAGCATTTTTTAACCCTGTTTCTCGATAACCGCAACCAAGTCATGGGCTACTATGTGGCCGCGACGGGAACGGCTTCCAGTTGCCCCGTCGGCGCCAAGGAAGTTTTTCAAGCCGCTCTGGCGGCCGGTGCCACATCGATCATCGTCGCTCACAACCATACTTCGGGTCAGAATGCCGGGGGAATCATCCCCAGCGCGGAGGATGTCGCGGTGACGCACCGACTTCAGGAAGCGGGCGAACTCCTGGGGATTCCCGTATTAGATCACCTGGTCATTGGTAACGCGGGGTTTTACTCCTTCCAAGAACATGACGAAATGCGCCCGCGGAAACCTTAACAGGAACAGCCCGGTAGGCCGCTGCCCGCAAAAGCCCCGCGACGCCGTCCCGTGTCCGGCAAGAAATACCATACGATATCCCCCGCCGCTTGGCATCTTGTCGCCCGTTTCCAAATCACGAAACGGATTCGACATCCCAATCCCGGGCGGCTTTCTGCTTGGTGCCATTCTGACCCACCTCCGACGCGACTCCGCACCGCGCCGCCTCAAAAAGACTCACCCCCAAGATCCCCCCCTTTTGCCCCGATCAACAATCACCTCCCCTGAAAGCCCCCCTTTGAACCCCCCACAATCACCTCCCCTGAAAGCCCCCCTTTGAAACCCCCACACCAGATGCACCTAACGGTGCAATAAAGACAGAAAACAGAACAAAAACACTCTCTAAATACTGCGCTGCAAAGAGTTACATTGTTAACGTTTTGTTAACAAAAACCTCTCGAATGGCTCCTAAATACACACGGCACCCGCACCGTTACGAGGGGATCGCTTGTTAACACGTCCAAATCCTGAATCATCCCATCGAATCTCCATTCGCCGCTGCCGGACAGAAACCGGTAGGATCGATATTCTGGAAGACACTTCGGATTTCACCAGTCGGCGACGCACGTTTTTTAATATGGCCCCGTCATTCCATCCCAGACCATCTATTCCCCACAATCATCCCCCCAAACGCTTCAGTCTTCCAACATCGAAGCCTTGGGTGGTTCTTAAGGGCCAAAATGGCACTCTTTCACTCAAAAGGTTCTGCTCCAAACGAATATGTTCGCATGGATTTGTTCTGGCATAATTAGGCAGACTTCTCCAGAGTCGCTTGGAACTTGAGGGTTACTGCTCCTGACCGAGGCTCGATCAGGGCTTCGTCACAGATTTTTATGCAAGCATATTGGCTGTCACTTGGAGAGATTGCGACGCACTTGGACGTCGATCCAGACACGACTTATAGCCGTATCTTTCGCAATAGAACTCTTGTCCACAAACTTGGAAGCCTGTGGAATTTCCTGGCGTTCGAGATTGAACCGTGGGTCCAGGTCGTTTATGCCGCGAGAAAGTCGCCTCGGCCAAACCCACTTTACGGCATCACTGAACTGCTTCCCAAAACCGCCTTTCCTCCAGATCAGACTGGCCGCATCCAATAAAGTGCTCATGAATGTCTTCGATTTACGGCAACGTCTGGTTAACGATTACGCAAGCTATACCAAGAGCTTCATAAAGATCGCCGACGCGTCCATTCTCTCAAAAGTCGATTCCGAACTCAATGCCGGCGCATTCTGGCCGGAACCCCTCCTTCAGCTAAATCCAACATTCCAGCCAGGTGGCACCATCGACGACCTCGTCGCTGACGGAACCCTGCACCCCGAATGTGCCAGAATCTTCCGCATCGACAAAACGCAGGCCGATCTGGCTGGCAAACAACTCCTTCTCCACACACACCAGACTGAAGGCATTCGCAAAGCCAAGGAAAACAAATCATACGTTCTAACCAGCGGCACCGGCTCCGGCAAAAGTCTGACTTACATCGTCCCGATTGTGGATCATGTTCTTCGGCGTGGCTCAGGCCGAGGCATCCAAGGTATCGTCGTATATCCCATGAACGCCCTGGCTAACAGTCAGGACGAGGAGCTTGGCAAGTTCCTTAAACAGGGATACCCGGAAGGAAAGCCCCCCGTTCGCTTCGCTCGCTACACCGGCCAGGAAAAACGGCCAGAGCGTGACTTAATTTGCAGCAATCCGCCCGATATCTTGCTGACGAACTACATGATGCTGGAATTGCTCCTCACGCGCCATGAGGACCGCGAACTAATCCGAGCCGCGCAGGGATTACGTTTTCTCGTCTTCGATGAGTTGCACACTTATCGTGGGCGCCAGGGTGCAGACGTAGCGCTACTCATCCGCCGCTGCCGCCAAGCTTTCGGCGGCCACGACATTATCTGCGTCGGCACCTCGGCGACAATGGCCAGTGGTGGCTCTACCGATGATCAGAAGCGCGAAGTCGCCAATGTTGCAAAGATGCTTTTGGGTGTCCCGTTTGATGCTTCGCAGGTGATTGGTGAGTCATTGGAACGCGCTACCCCGGAGGTTGATTTCAAGGACTCCAAAGTGGTTCAGTCCTTGCGCGACACCATCCAGGCCGAAACGCCGCCTCCCGACGATTACGAACACTTCCGAATTCACCCTTTGGCCTCTTGGATCGAAACAACCTTTGGTGTCCGCGCCGAGGCAGGAACTGTCCGTCTCATCCGGCAGGCACCACGGCGCTTGCAGGGTTCTGACAGTGCCGCAGAAGAACTTGCGCACCTGACCATTACCGAACCGCCACGCTGCGAAGCGGTGCTGCGCCAATACCTGCTGAAGGGCTCCGAACTCCGGCGAAGCGCATCGAGCCGCTTTCCCATCTTTGCGTTCCGGCTGCATCAGTTTTTCACGCGTGGTGACACCGTTTGGACCACTCTCGAACCCGAGCCACAGCGCCACTTGGAAATGTCCAAGAAAGGCTCCAAGCCTGGCGAGCCTGACAAGTTGCTCTTTCCCCTGGTCTTTTGTCGTCAGTGCGGCACCGCATACCATCGTGTGAAAACGGTGTCCACTGAGCAGGGCAAAGCGCTGCTGCCGCGGGAGGACCGCCGTGAGGAAGGTGACGATGGCAATGGCGATGCTTATCTTTATGTCTCCACATCGCATCCCTGGCCACGAACCGAGGGAGCGGAACTGTTGGAGCGGCTCCCGGCCTTCATGAAGGAAACCACACCTCAAGGTGTGGAACGGATTGCTCCCTCCTCACGCTCCGATATGCCAGAACCCGTCTTCGTTGACGCCACGGGCCGACTCGTCTCCGAAGGCCAGGGTATGCCGGCAGCGCTCATCCATGGAAACTTCCTCTTCTGCCTTCATCCATCATGCGGTGTGGCATACACCAGGAACCAGCGTTCAGAGCGCCCCAAGCTGGCCACCCTCGGGGTGGATAATCGCAGCACGGCAACCACTATCCTGGCGGTCCGCTCGCTTATCGAATTGCAGCGCGACCGCGATCTCAACCCCGAGGCCCGTAAACTCCTCAGTTTTACGGACAACCGGCAGGATGCTTCGCTTCAGGCCGGTCACTTCAATGATTTCGCCCAAGTGGCCCTGCTCCGGTCGGCGCTTCATAAAGCGACCCAGGAAAAACGCGGCCCCGGAATCAACCACGGCGAACTTTCGCGCTCGGTCTTCGAGGCCATGCAGCTTCAGTTCGACGAATACGCCGCCGACCCGGAAGTGCGCGGCCCAGCAAAGAACGCCACCAATGACGCCCTTCGCCGTGTCATCGATTATTACCTTTATCGTGATCTCCAGCGCGGTTGGCGGGTGACCGCGCCAAATCTGGAAGATTGCGGTTTGCTCGTCTTCGACTACGAAGGATTGAAGGGAACTGATAGCCTGCTTGACGAGGTGCAACTTTGGAGCACCGGCTTCAAAATCCAGGTGGACCGTGACGTGGAACAGTTTATCGAGACCCCTCCGCCGTTGCAATCTTGCCAGCCCGAGTTACGCGAAGAACTCCTTCGCACCCTCCTTGACGTTCTTCGCCGATCGCTGGCCATAAAGGTGGATGTGCTCGATCCTCAAAAACAGCTCGACCTGGTCGAACAAACCATGCCCAGGCTGTTGGAGGATACGGTCTGGTATCTGGAGGATGCGCGCGAACTGGTGAAATCCGTCGTGGCTTACCCGCGTCCCAAGCAGCCGATGGATCGAACCGGATTCTTCGTCTCCTCCTATGGAAGCTATGGTCGTTACGTGAAACGCTTATTGCGGCAACACGTCCCGCAAGGTCAAAATTTCGGTCGGCCGGAAGTGGAACAAGCCATCCGGTTTTTGTTCCTCGCCCTTAAGCGCTACGGAATCGTTGAGCAAGTCCGCAGTGGTGAGGTCCCCGGCTACCAGATCAACGCCGACGCCTTACGCTGGTTGCCGGCACAAGGGGAGATTCGCCCGCTTGACCGCACTCGCCTGCTCGAGGTGGGTGAAATCCCGCCTGAGGTCAACCGATACTTCGTTGAGTGCTATCGCAGCTTCGTCGACCTAAAGTGTGTTTTGGAAGCGCGCGAGCATACCGCCCAGGTCACAGCCGAAGACCGCGAAGACCGCGAAGACCGTTTCCGCACTGGCGATCTGCCTCTGCTTTTTTGTTCTCCGACCATGGAACTGGGCGTGGACATCGCCCAGTTAAACCTCGTCAATCTCCGCAATGTCCCGCCTACCCCCGCCAATTACGCCCAGCGCAGCGGCAGGGCCGGACGTGGCGGCCAGCCAGCACTCGTCTATACCTATTGTGCCGGACGCAGCCCACACGACCAATATTACTTCCGCGAACCGCACCAGATGGTCGCCGGCTTCGTTGCCCCCCCGCGCATCGACATTCGCAACCGCGACCTGGTCCGTTCACATGTCCATGCCATTTGGATGGAAGTCGCCACACCGGACCTTGGCAAGACCTTAGCCACCGTCCTCGACCTGGCCGCTGCCGATGGCAAGATCCCGTTGCCCGTCAAGGACGCCCTTGGGAAAGAACTTCGGAATCCAATCCACCGAGCATCCGCCTTGGCTAAAGCCAACTCGCTCATTGCCAGCATTCGCGATGACCTGTCCACAGCCGCCTGGTTCCATGAAAACTGGACCCGGGAGGTGCTTGACCAGATCGAGCGAGCCTTCGATTCGGCTTGCGACCGCTGGCGGGGGCTCTATCGCTCCGCGTTACGTCAGCGCGAACTGCACCACAAGATCATCGGCGACCATGCCAGACCGGAGGCCGAGCGCAACCAGTCGCGCCGTCTCCGCGCCCAGGCCGAGAGCCAGATTCGCCTGCTCACAGAGGCTGAAAGCATCTACGAAGGTGACTTCTATTCTTATCGCTATTTCGCCGCCGAAGGCTTCCTTCCTGGATACAATTTTCCGCGTTTACCGCTTTCCGCTTACGTTCCAGGCCGCCGCAAAAGGAAGGGGCGCGATGAATTCGTCTCCCGCCCTCGTTTTCTGGCCATTTCCGAGTTCGGCCCTCGCGCCCTCATCTATCACGAAGGTGCCCGTTACCGCGTTTACAAGGTGAACCTCGACTTCGGCTCAGACGATATCGAGGCGACGCATGATTTGGTGACCGCCACCATGAAGCGTTGTCCGAAATGCGGCTATGCTCACTTGGAGCAGGGGAAAAACTTGGTCGAAGTATGTGATCGCTGTGGTGCCGCGCTCGATGGTCCCGCCCGCATTGACAACCTCGTTCACCTGCAAAACGTCAGCCTCAAGATGGCCCAGCGCATCACCTGTGATGAAGAGGAGCGTCAGCGTTTCGGTTACAAACTGGTTACCTCTTACCGCTTTCCGGAAATCGGCGGCAAACTGGACCGCAAGGACGCTGAGGTTTACTGCGGTGACACCCTCGCGATGCGTCTCAGTTATGGGGACGCCACGGATCTTTACCGCATCAATCTGGGTTGGGCCAATCAACGGGGCACCCAGCCGCCCGGTTTCAATCTCGACCTGGAACGCGGCTACTGGTCACGCAACCAGGCCGATGATGAGGACGAGGACGATGCCACCGCCCAAGGTCGGCTTCAGCGCGTGGTGCCATACGTGAAAGACACCAAAAACGCGCTCGTCATGCGCATTGAGCCAGCCCGGTCAGGCCCGGAAATGGCTAGCCTGCAATCTGCCTTCAAACAGGCCATCCTCAAACATTTCCAACTTGAGCCGCGCGAACTCTCCTGCGAGCCGATGCCATCAGCCAAAGACCGGCAGGAAATCCTGTTCTATGAAGCGTCCGAGGGTGGTGCTGGCGTGTTGCGGCAGATCGCCGAAGACCCCACTTTGATTCCTCTATTGGCAAGGCGTGCGCTTGAGATACTCCACTTCGATGCGGACACTCTCGAAGATAAGGGGGCCAAGACCTGTGGCAAGGCATGCTATGAGTGCCTTCTCGATTATTTTAATCAGCCGGACCACAAGGATCTCAACCGGTATCTCATCCGCGACCTTCTTTCGGATCTTGCAAGATCAGTCTGTTGCCCCGCAGGTGGCGCCGGGTCGCGCGCCGAACGGCTGGCCGCCCTGCATAAGCGCTGCGATAGCCAGTTGGAAAAGCGCTGGCTCGATCGCATTGATTCCTTGCTCCTCCGCCCGCCCAGCGATGCGCAATTCCTGATCGAATCCTGCACCACGCGCCCTGACTTCTACTACCGTGAACACAATGCGGCGATCTACATTGACGGACCACCCCATGACGGGGCAGACCAGATTCGACAGGACGAGGCCATCACACAGCGGCTGATGGAGACGGGCTATCTCGTCATCCGGTTTCACCACAAGGCCGACTGGAACGAAATTTTCCCGCGTCATCCGGATGTATTCGGCACCCCTTCCACATGAGCGTCGCAACCCTTTCTAATCCAGGAACTCTGGTGCATGCGCGCGGACGCGAATGGATTGTCCTGCCCGATTCGACCGATGATTTATTGATGCTTCGCCCGGTCGGCGGGTTGGATGAAGAGGTCACCGGCCTGCTCCCGGCGGTAGAGCCGGTCCAAAGCGCGACCTTCTCTTTCCCAACGCGCAATGACCTGGGCGACTATCAAGCTGGCACCTTGTTGCGTGATGCCGCCCGCATCTCCACCCGGGCCGCCGCTGGTCCGTTCCGCAGCTTTGGCCGCATCGCGGTGGACCCTCGCCCCTATCAGCTCGTCCCACTGATCATGGCCTTGCGCCTCGACCCCATCCGCCTGTTGATTGCTGACGACGTCGGCATCGGCAAGACGGTCGAAGCTTGCCTGATCGCCCGTGAGCTCCTCGACCGGGGCGAAATTAAAACTCTCGCCGTGCTCTGTCCGCCGCACCTCGCCGAGCAATGGCAGAAGGAACTTGCCTCCAAGTTCCACCTTGAAGCTGAGTTGATACTCAGTAGCACGATCCAGCGTCTCGAGCGCGATCTACCCATCGGTGTTTCCGTGTTCGACCGCCATCCGTTTGTCATCGTCTCCACCGATTTCATCAAAGGCAAGGGTCGTCGTGACGACTTCGCGCTCAAGTGCCCGGAATTCGTCATCGTCGACGAAGCCCACGGTTGCACACCGGCAGGCGGCAGGGGAGCTGGTCGCCAACTCCGCTACGAACTCATCCGCCAGATTACCCAGTCGCCGGAGCGCCATGTCGTTCTCGTCACCGCCACGCCGCATAGTGGGAACGAACAGGCCTTCCGCTCTCTCCTGGGCCTGCTCGATAGCGAGTTCGAGAACCTTCCCTCCGAGATCGAACTCGACACCCGTGAAAGCCTTCGCAAGAAACTCGCGCTTCACCTGGTCCAGCGTCGCCGTGCCGACATCCGCCGGTTCCTCGACACTGACACATCGTTCCCAACACGATTGGACAAAGAAGAAACCTACGCATTCAGCCCCGAATATCGAAAGCTTTTCCTCGACGTCATTCAATTCGCTCGCGAGTTCGTCACCACCGGTGATCAGCAGCGACGTGCTCAGCGCGTCAGATATTGGTCTGCGCTCGCCTTGCTGCGTTGCTTCTCTTCCAGTCCTGCCGCCGCAGTCGCCACGTTGCGCAATCGTGCTGACGTGGAGGAAGGACAGACCGTCGAAGAGGTCAATCAAATCGGGCGCGAGCGGGTCATGGATGAATCCGAAGATGATAAACCGGTAGTTCCTGACTTTACACCCGGGGCCAGCCCCGAAGGCACCGAGGATGAACCCAATCGGCGTCAACTGCTCGCCTTCGCGCGTCGTGCAGAGGAGATGGCCGGCAAGTCTGACCAGAAACTGATCGAAGCCACCAGGCACATCAAAGCCCTTCTCGCTGCTGGCTCTCAGCCCATCGTCTTTTGCCGTTTCATTGATACCGCCGACTACGTTGCCCGCCACTTGCGGGAAGCGCTTGCCAAGAACATCGCTGTTGACTCCGTCACGGGAACGCTGCCGCCCAGTGAGCGAGAAGCGCGCATCGCCGTCCTCGCCTCCTCCCCCCAGCATGTCCTTGTCTGCACTGACTGCCTCTCCGAGGGTATCAACCTTCAACGCGAGTTCGACGCCGTCGTTCACTACGACCTGTGTTGGAATCCCACCCGTCACGAGCAACGCGAAGGCCGCGTGGACCGTTTTGGCCAGAAAACCCCCGAGGTTCGTGTTCTCACCTTCTACGGCCGCGACAACCCCATTGACGGGGTCATCCTCGACGTGCTCCTCCGTAAGCACAAGAGCATCAAGAGTGACCTCGGTGTTTCCGTCGCCGTGCCCGGTTCGAGCGAGGAAGTTGCCGAAGCCCTGTTCGAAGGTGCCCTATTCCGCGAAATGGCTGGCAGCTCAAACGACCAGCTCACCTTTGATTTCAAGTCCGCCACCCAAACTCGCAAGGAAGCCCTCCACCGCGAGTGGGAAAACGCCCGCGACAAGGAAAAGGCAAGCCGTTCCCGCTACGCCCAGAATGCGCTCAAGCCCGAACTGGTCGCCGCCGAGATGAACGCCGTCCGTCAGGCGCTCGGCAGTCCTGCCGATGTCGAAC
This sequence comes from Verrucomicrobiia bacterium, assembly GCA_963664225.1. Taxonomy (GTDB): domain Bacteria; phylum Verrucomicrobiota; class Verrucomicrobiia; order Limisphaerales; family UBA1319. The sequence continues at coordinate 1,281,327 of OY760937.1, read as the reverse complement.
TGTTTTTTCGTCAAGCCATGGCCATCGCTAATGTGCCCATCAAACCTGCGCCCATGAGAGCCATTGAGGTTTGCGTCCACGAGAAGGAGACGCCGCGCGCTTTACGCCAGGCGCTCCAGCAGGAAACGAAATTCGCTGGGCGCTTTGATCTCCCCTTGCAGGACGGTGAAATCTACCTCGGTCGCACCAGCCCGGCGGTCGAGGGACTGGCCGGCTGGGTGCTGGATCAGGCGCTCGATCCCGCCGCCCGTGACGCTGCCCCCGTGGCCGCTCGTTGCGGCATTGTCCGCACCCGGCGCGTCGATGTCCGCACCACGCTCGTGGTCGTCCGCTTTCGTTACCATCTCAAGCCGCGCGTCTCGGAAGATCTCACCCTGCTTTGCGAGGAAATCGTCCCACTCGCGTTCCATGGCAGCGCCCAGTCACCTCAATGGATCGAGGGTGAACAAGCCGAAGCCCTGCTTAGCGCGCGACCGGATGCAAACATCAATTCTTCGCTCGTAGATCAGCAACTCCCGTTGTTACTCGGTGGTTTGCCTGACTTCCAAATCGCCCTTGGCCAGATCGCCTCCCACCGCGCCGTTCTCCAACTGAAGGCTCATGACCGTGTGCGCGAAGCCTCGCGCGCCAAAGCCAAGGTCCAAATCGAACCCGTCCTGCCGGTGGACATACTCGGCGCGTATTTACTGTTACCCATCCTGCAAGGATGAGAGCATCGTGCCAACGACCATGAATAGCCCGAGAATCTTCATCAATGCCATCTGGCGCGACTGGCTGAACGAGACATCGTTTCGCAAATTGGCCCTTAATGCACAGCAAAGAAACCTAAAAACATTCCTTAGAGACTTAAACGATCTCATGACAAAAGAGGCTGGCTGCAAAGGAAAGGCCGTATGAACCGTCGGCAGGACAACGCCTCAGAAATGACTCACATGCCTGACAACTTGCCGCCCGGCATTCGCCACTCGGCATTCACCACTTAGACCATGCCTCGCCGCACCACAGATTTTCAGACCATCCGCTCCGAGGGCGGATTGTTGCCGCCCGACTTGTTGCGGCGTTTGGTTGACCCGGCAGCCAAAGTCTCCGGTGTCGAACCCGCAGCTTACGGTCTGCCTGCTGGCGAACGAATCAATGAAGCGATCACCCAAAGCTGGAATCGCCTGCGCCGTCACTGGGCCGAATTCCGCGCTGCGGCCCCCCTCATTTCCCCATCGGCCATTAGCGATCAGCGATCTGGTCCCTCGTTCCCGGCCGAAGCCCTCACCGGCCTGACCAACGATAAATGGTCGTTGCCCCTATTGCGCGAACTCGGTTTCGGCTTTCTCACCACCACTGCCGGTCCGACCATTGATGGCAAGACTTACGCGATCAGCCGCTTTGCCGGTAATACCGCCATTCATCTTGTTGGCTGTGGCGTCAGCCTCGACCATCGCGCGGCCGGTGTTCGCGGCGCAGCTCAATCAAATCCCCACGGACTCGTTCAGGAATTTCTCAACCGCAGCTCCGCCCACCTTTGGGCCATCGTCTCCAACGGTATTTCTTTCCGCATCCTGCGCGACAACCAGGCTCTCTCGCGTCAATCCTTCCTGGAATTCGACCTCGAAGCCATGTTCGACGGCGAAGTCTATTCCGACTTCGTGCTTCTCTGGCTCATCGCCCACGCTACTCGATTCCTGCCGCGCGAACATGGCCGCCCCGATGGCGGCTCGCCGCAGGCGTGCTGGCTCGAAACATGGAGCAAGGAAGCCGCTGAACAAGGCGTTGCCGCGCTCACCGACTTGCGCGGCGGTGTTGAAAAGGCGCTTGAAATTCTCGGCCAGGGCTTTGTTAGCCATCCCAGGAACAGCCATCTGCGCGAGGCCCTCCGCAACGGCACTGTCAGCCTAAAGGATTTTCACGGTCAGCTTTTGCGCATCGTCTATCGGCTTATCTTCCTCTTCGTTGCCGAAGACCGTGAACTCGAAGGCATCTCCCTTCTGCACCCGCAGAACAAATCCGACCCAGCCCGCCTCGCCCGTGAACGTTACGCCGCGCATTACAGCACCAGCCGTCTCCGCGAACTCTCCTCCCGCATCAAGGGCAGCCGCCACGGCGATCTCTGGCGTCAATTCCAACTCCTGGTCGGTGCGCTTTCGGGGGAAGACCGTTTCGCTGCCACGCGCAGCGCTCTCTCGCTGCCATCGCTTGGCAGCATGCTCTGGAATCCCGCTTCCACTGCGCTCCTGAACGGGTCGGGACTGAGCACCCCAGGGACAGAACTCTCCAACGTTGATTTCCTCGATGCGCTCCGCAACCTCGCGTTCATCCGCAAGGACAAAATCCTCCGCCCCGTGGACTACAAGAATCTCGGTTCGGAGGAGTTCGGCGGCGTGTATGAAAGCTTTCTCGCCCTGACGCCGCAAATCAGCGGCGACGGAGCGCGGTTCACCTTCGCCGAATTCGCCGGTAACGACCGCAAGACCTCTGGATCCTACTACACGCCCGACAGCCTCGTTCAATGCCTCCTCGATTCCGCGCTCGACCCTGTGGTCAACGAACGTCTGGCGGACGCCGAGCGTCTCGCGAAAGCCGACTGGACTGCCGTCGAAAAGGAAATCCAGACTGACGCGGCCAAGCGCACCTACGTCCTCGCCTTCCTCACCAAACACGCCGGAGCATCCAAAACCGCCACGACTGAGGAGCGGAAGCGTGCCTGGGATTCCGTTTCGCCTACGCCCCGGCGGTGGAAACTCTCGGAAGAAGCCATCCTGGCCATCAAAGTCTGCGACAAAGCCGTCGGCTCCGGTCACTTCCTCGTCGGCGCGGGTCACCGGCTGGCCCGGCACCTTGCCCGCGTGCGCGCCATGGCCCAGGGCGAGAGCGAACCCTCCCCATTGCTCTACCAGACCGCCTTGCGCGACGTTATCGGCCACTGTCTATATGGCGTGGACATCAACCCCATGGCCGTTGAACTGTGCAAAGTCACCCTTTGGCTCGAAGCCATGGAACCGGGCAAACCCCTTTCCTTCCTGGACCACCACATCCGCTGCGGCAACAGCCTCCTCGGCACGACTCCGGAACTCATCTCCGTCGGCCTCCCCGACGAAGCCTTCGACCCCATCGAGGGCGACGACAAGGAAGCCTGTGCTAGTCTCAAGAAACTGAACCGCGCGCAACGCGAGGGACTGCGCCATCTGTTCATTGCCGAGGACACCACCCTCCGGGATCGCATGAACCAAGCGGCGGCGGCCATTGATGAAATGGGCGACAGCCGACCCGAGGACATCAAGTGCAAAGAGGACGCCTACCGAGCCGAGCAGTCCAATTTCGATTTTCAGAAAGCCTGGGATTTGGCGAATCTCTGGTGCTCTGCCTTCGTCATCAAGAAGCATTTCCTTGGTGGGACGTCTCAAATCTCCAATCTCAAGTTGCCTGCCCCCTCCGGCCCCACGGAAACGCAAGCCGGCCTTTTCGGCGGCACGGAAGAAGCCCCGAAAGCCAAGAAAGCCAAAGCGGGCAGTCGAGCGAGTTTAGAAGTCCCCATCGGCATTACGACGCAGCACCTCCGCGACTTTGTGGCAGGCGGAGCACTGCCCGACGGCCTGCTCGCCGAAGCCAAGCGACTGGCCGACCAATACCAATTCTTCCACTGGCATCTCGCCTTTCCCGAAGTGTCCGCGCAAGGCGGCTTCGACGTGAACCTTGGCAATCCTCCCTGGGACGTGCAGGAGGTGAAGGACAATGAGTTCTTCGCCGCCAGTTTCCCCGAAATCCTGTCCGTCAAGAGCGCGAAGGACAAAGCTGCCGTGCTGGCCAGAATTCGTGCTTCAGAGCCTGCGTTGTGGCAATCGTATCAAGAGTATGTCCGTGTGACTTATGGACAACGGCACTTCATGGCCCACAGCGGAGGATTCCCCCTTTCTGCCACTGGCAGGATGAACCTCTACCGCTTGTTCCTTGAAGCAGGGCATACACTGGTGCGGCCAGCCGGACGAGTTGGAATCGTGCTGCCGTCCGGTTTCGCTTCCGATTCGTTCTCCCAAGACCACTTCTCCGCGCTGCATGGCGAAGGGCGATTGGTCAGCCTCTTCGACTTCGAGAACCGACTAGGTCTCTTCCCAAGTGTTGACAGCAGATACCGATTCTCCCTCCTCACAATTGGCGGTCACGGTGCCTGTGCTGAAACAGACTTCGTCTTCTTCGCGCACTCGGCTTCCGACCTGGCAGATTCTTGGCGCCACGTTCTGCTGTCACACCACGCTGTCTGTGCCTTGAACCCGCTGAGCCGAACCGCACCACTGTTCCGCTCTCGGCATGATTACGTTTTGACTCTCCAGATGCAGAAGGTCGGCTCCATCATTGGCAGTAGCGACGGCGATCACCCTTGGGGAATCAGGCCGATGCTGATGTTCATGATGAACGCCGAAATGAAGGGTCATCGCACGGCAGAGGAACTTGAAACCGCCGGATGCCACCTGGACGGAAATCGTTACGTGCAGGATCAGGAGGTTTGGCTGCCATTCTACGAGGGAAAGATGGTTGGCATGTATGACCATCGGGCGGCGAGCATCCGGTTCGATCCCACCAACCGTGTCCGGCGAAATCAGCCCGTCGCACTGTCCGAGTCGCAGCACGAAGACGCAGCGCAACTGGCATTGCCTATGTTCTGGGTAAACTCAGCGAGCGTCGCCGAACGCTGTGGAGGTGTGCCACGGTGGTGTCTGGCGGTAAAGGACGTCACCTCGTCAACAAACGAGCGGACCTCTATCGCAGCGATGCTGGCAGGAGTTGCTCTAACCGACTCTCTGCCCTGGCTTGGGACCGAACAGGCCGCGAGCATGACTGCTTGTCTGCTAGCGAACCTGAACTCCCTTCCGTTCGACTACGTTGCGCGCCAGAAAGTCGCAGGGCTCCACCTCCGTGGGCACTACCTCGGCCAGTTGCCTGTAATCGGGCTGCCGCAGTATGAAGCCGACTGTCCCTGGGCGCACGGAGTGAGCCGGCTCAACGAGTGGATGTTGCCACGCGTTCTGGAGCTGACCTACACGGCGTGGGACTTGGAGGCGTTCGCGCAGGACTGCGACTGGTCCGGCCCGCCGTTCCGTTGGGACGAGGAGCGCCGCTTCATGCTCCGCTGCGAGTTGGACGCCGCCTTCTTCCACCTCTACCTCGGTTCAGAAGAAGAATGGCGCAAAAACCCCGCCGCGCTGACTCAAGCATTCCCCACGCCTCGCGATGCCGTGGCCTATATCATGGACACCTTCCCCATCGTTAAACGCAAGGACGAGGCCAAATGCGGCACCTACCGCACCAAAGACACCATCCTGGAAATTTACGACGCCCTCGCCGAATCTATCCGCACCAGCACCCCCTACCAAACCCGCCTGGATACGCCCCCGGCAGACCCACTCTGCTGTCATCCGGCAAAGCAAGTTCCCATTCCCAAAGCAATCCATCCACCCAGCTTGCAGGAAGTGGTTGCGGGTTTCGATTTTGTTCTACCATCCAGACGCCGCCCGCATATCAACACTCCAGCGGAGTTTTACGTCACGCTCATCCCGGCGCTGGTCCAAATGGCTGGTGACAGACTGGGCTATACCGAGCTTTTGGAAGCCCTGACGTTCCTGGCCGCGCCCCCCATGTCTGCTGTCTCGCTTCCGACAGGCGCCTCTTCAGTGTTCGGCCTTTGGCGGTCACAATTCCCATCGTCCCTGGTTGACCCGAAGGCGTTCCAGGCCGCGCTACACGATTTGATCGTCATGCGTCACGCCCTGAACATTCGCCCGGAGGAAAACGGCCATTTGATTTTCAAAGGGCTTCAATGGACAGCCATCACCTTCGACTGGACGCTGGTTGATGCCAAGATGGCCTTAAGCCATGCAGCCGCGGCAGGAACCGTAACGAAGCCTTGGCTGGAAGCAGTCCCGGAAGAAGTCCTCAAACTCTGGGCAGCCGCATAAACCCCTATGAAAACACCAGACCTTCCTTTTGCCTCCACGCTGCCAACTGCAACACGCCGCGAACCGCGGCTGTGGGTGAAGGAACTCGCAGTGTATCGGGAGTGGAAGCCGGATGCGCTCCAACGGCGGATCACTCTGCGACAGGGCTTGAATATCCTCTGGGCTGAACCATCCGAACAAGGTGCGGGCGGACATGCGGCTGGGAAAACGACGTTCTGCCGATTCCTCCGCTACTTGCTGGGAGATTCCAACTTCGGGAACGACACGTTTCGCGATGCGTTTCGGAACAAATTCCCCAACGCGTGGGTGGCCGGTGAGGTGCATCTCGATGGCGAGGCGTGGCTGGTGGGCCGATTTGTCGGCATCACGGGCGGCCCGCATTGGAGCGCACGCGGAGTGACATTCGAGAAGTTGTTTGACGCGAGTGTCGATCGGCAGGCGTACGCCGATTTCGTGCGCGCGTTGCAGAAGGCGTTCATCCAACCGTTGCCAATTGAAGTCTATCCGGGTTCTGGCAAGCAAGTGGATTGGGCGCACCTGCTCGCGTGGTTGAGCCGTGACCAGGAAGCGCGCTACGACCATGTGCTCGACTGGCGTTCCAGTTACGGGGGCGCGTCGTCTCTAGGCGACATTCACAGCTCAGACCGCACGCTTCTGGTTCGCACGGTGCTGGGATTAACCCAACCTGGAGAGCTTGAGGCGCGGCGGGAACATATGCGACTTCTTCGAGACAAGGGAGACTGTGACACGCTAATTCCCAAGCTAACTTACGTACGTGGGCGGGCGGAGAAGAAATACCGCAGCGTGATGAATGCGCCAGATGCCACGATCATGGAGAGCACGTTGACGGTGGAGAAGGCCGGGCTTGAAAAGGAGGAAACCCGGATTCTTAACTTGATTGGCGAAATGCGGCAACGGGATGGCGCGGGCGATTTGCTGCCAGTTCAAAGAGACAAGAAAATCACACAACTGGCAGATTTGGCTAAGAAACTGGAGGACGCAGAGAATGATGGAAAGAAGGCGACGCTTACCTTGGATTTCCATGAAAAACGCATCACTCAGGAGGAATATCGTCAACAGCTAGCTCAGATGCCATTGCGGGCTGACCAGTGCAGCGCCCCGCTTGAACTGGCAATCGCGCACGGATGCAAGCTCGCGGAGGCGCTGCATCCCAATCGCTTTGCCGAGCATGTCCTGGCTGAACTTCAGTCCACCCAGGGCGTATTACAGGCGCGGGTGTCTAGCCTTCAGGACCAAGTCGGTCGATTAAAACGTGAACAGGCCGAAAGTGTGAAAGAGAAACAACGGCTCGAAAAGCAAATTGCAACTGCCCGCCAGAAGCATCAGGAAAGAATCGAAGCGTTAGAGGGGGACCTCTCCCTTGCGCGGCGCAAGCATGAAGTCACTTCGGACCTTTTGACCCTCACCGAAGAACTGGAGGCCGAGCAAAAGAAATCCGAGCGACTTCAAGGCGAGCAGCGGAAGTCAACGGATTACCAGGAAAGTCTGCGGCAAAAGGCGACGGCCCGCCAGTCGGATTTCTCAGAGGTGTTCAGCCTGCTCGCTGGACGAGTCCTGCAATCGGAGAATCGCGGCACGGTGCGTTTCCTTGCCGACGATGTGAAACTGGAACTCGATTATAGCGACCTGACAAGCACGGCATTGACGACGCTAAAGGTTCTGATTTTCGACCTCGCAGCCTTGCTCTCATCAGCCCGCCAAATCGAACAGCACCCTGGCTTCCTGATTCACGACAGCCCCCGTGAAGCTGACCTGACCGCCTCCATTTACCGGCGCATCTTCGACATTCCCAAGGACGAGGAGTTCAGCGAGGCAGAAGCGCCAATCCAATACATTATCACCACCACTGAACCGCCGCCAGAGCACCTGAAAGGCATGCCCTGGCTGGTGCATCCGCCGTTTTCTTCAACAGAGAAGGAGCGGCGGTTTCTGAGGGACAATATTTGAACAGCTTTTATGTCAACTGGCACACGACACCCTGATTTTAGGCAAGGAGACCGAAGCGAATACCTCGCGGTATATATCCTTTCTGGTCTCGGATTGGTTACGCAAGTCCCGCGGTAGGAGGACATCGGTTTTGATCTGGTCTGCAACCTGTCGGATTATAACTCCAAGGCGGACCTGCTCAGCTTCACTTCTCACTACCTGGTGTCTGTGAAATCCGCGTCAAAGCCCAAGATTGTTCTTGCCCCGCCAGACTCTCAAAAAGGCGACTCGACCTACACAGCTCATTTTGACTGGTTCTTTAGTTTAGGCCTTCCGCTTATGTTGGCTGTCGTGAACAAGAACAAAAGGACGCTGTCGCTCTATTCAACACTTCCGGCTTGGTTCGTTTACCACCAACACAAGGCTGAATGCGGGATTATTGAACTTGTGCCCAACCTAAGAAAGTCGGGCTCAGTTTGCGGCGTAGATCAGCCAAAAGATCTGGGAGTTGACCCCGCTGCAGGTGGCAGAAAGCGATTTCGGGTGGAACTCGGCTTTCCGATTACCACGATATCTGTTGATGAGCTCGATGATGAGAAAGCGCTGAACAAGAAAAAGGTGTCGTTGCGCAAAGTTCTGGACCTCGGGGCGCAAAGCGCTCGTTATGCGCAAATGCAGACGCCGTTCTTCTGGTGGTTCAACCTCACAATTCGCGGCGGTTTCATTTGTGGTGACACGAACCCGGATGGCTACAACGGGGGCCTTGCATGGTGGGTTGGAACTTGTAAGACGAATGAACAACTGGCCGAAATGATGCGGGGACTGGCTCCGGCGCTCATGTCTGCCGCCCTGCTGTTTAGAAATGTTGGTAGACGTGATTTGCTAAACGCGATTGCACCGGCCATGCTCTTGCTTCCTCCCGGGGCTGTCTTTCCAGAGGTCATGAAAGCGCTGCCGGAAATATACGGTAATGTTGTCACAAGTCCACCTGCTGCCTAATCATCAATGAGCAACCTGTTCTTCAACGGCTTTTCAGTGTCCTTCACGAAGGAGGACTTCACCGGCTATGTCAGCCCGATGCCCGACAACCAGCAGTTGGAACCTACTCGGGAGGCACTGGGTGATGAATGGTTTATCCACTGGCACGATGGGGTTGCATACGGACTGCCGAAATGCGCAACGCCGTCAAAACCATTCGGGCATGCACAGACGCTGAAAGTCGCCGATCATCTCTCCCTGTTGGCGCGACGGTTGACGGACGTTTTACCGGAGAAGTTCCCACAGTATGAAGCGTTTCGGCGCAAGCCATTCAAGTTTCGTGGTCAGAAAGAAGAAATTGTGGCAGCGATCTTAACCCGGCTGACACGGCTCCCGCCCGTTGTGAGCAAGTTCAAGATTTCCCTTACTTTCGAGTTGGACGCCAGGATGATTGAATTGCGCGAGGGAGAGCTGCGGGTCGGACTTTTCGTGGACATCGCCACGAACTGGCAGATTCTCGCACCCTTGGACGAACTCAAGACGTCTGGGATTGATGTGGCAGGGCTTTATGTCGTGCGACGGGTTCCAGATCCAAAAGGCCGCAGGCTGGTTGGCCGCATCAAGGAAGTGATCGGGCAGAGAATCACGCTCTCTGAAGCCCACGACAAAGTGACTGACATTTTCGTGGACGATGTTCTTCTGGAGGGGTCGAGGGCTTCGTTCGCACATTGCCTCAAGCAGTTGCTTGGCAAGGCATACGATGACTTCGAAAAGGAACGCCAAGAGCAAGAGGGACTGGTGCTGGTTGGCGATGCCCTCGACGAACGGGTTGGGCGCATGGGTGAGTATTTGCGAAAGGCATCTCCGCTGACTTTGTGTCCGGATATCCAGTGTTCAATCGGTGAACGCATCCGAATGCAGAACGTGGGCAACTACAAGACTGTTGTTCAGGCTCCAGTGGTAGACTATTGCTTCGATTCAGCGCGTAGCAAGAGGAACAAATATGCCTGGCCTGGTCTCGAGAGTTTCGGCCCGTTCAGCCGCGACACCTTGGCCAAGAAGTCGCCGCGGATTCTCTTCGTGTTTCCGGATTCGGTGCAAGGACCGGCAGAGCGCTTCCTCAAGTATTTCCGGGATGGTATCACAGGATTACAGAATAGCCGCTACGGTGGTGGTTTTGCAAAATCTTTCTGCCTGGTGAATCCCCAGTTCGTGCCCTGCCGCATACCGCTCTTCCCCCGACAAAACGATAGTCCAGCCGCAATATACCGCAGAACGATCAGCGAGTTCCTGAGTCGGGACGCGCAGTTCGATGCTGCCATCGTGACGATTTTGAACGACCACGCCAGACTTCCAGACCCGCAAAACCCATATCTTCACTCCAAGGCAGTGCTGCTGATGGCCGGAATCCCGGTGCAGGATGTTCGAGTGTTTACCATCAGCCAGCCCGAAGCCAGTCTCCAGTATAACCTGCAAAACATCTCAGTGGCCCTTTACGCGAAGCTGAACGGCATCCCTTGGACAGTGGACCACGACCTGACCATCGCGGACGAGTTGGTGCTCGGTCTCGGTTCCTGCGAGATGCGAGAAAGCAGGTTCGAGGCTCGCAAGCGTTTCATCGGCATCACCACCGTTTTCAGGGGTGATGGAAACTATCTGCTCTCGAACCTGTCATCGGAGTGTGGATACGACGACTATCCGGAGGTGCTTCAGCGTTCGACTGTGGAGATCCTGAAAGAGATCAAGAAACGAAACGGTTGGCAGCCGGGGGACACCGTTCGCGTGGTCGTGCATTCCTTTAAGCCGCTCAAGAAGCTGGAGCTTGCGAGCATCATGAAGGACTGCGTCGCAACCGTTGGAGATGAACAGAACGTGGAGTTCGCGTTCCTGACTGTCACGCAGGATCATCCGTTCCGACTGTTTGATTGCGATCAGCCAGGCATACCGATGAGGAACCACGGTGAAATGAGGAAGGCCGTTTTCGTGCCGCAGCGTGGTGTCATCGCGCAGCTTGGAGCTTTCACGCGGCTGCTCTGCACCAACGGACCTGAATTGATCAAGCGCCCGGTTTCACCGCTGCCGGTGCCCTTGCTGGTGCGTATTCATCCAGAATCCAGTTATCGTGACCTGGCTTCGCTGGCTGAGCAGGTGTTGAAGTTCACCTCTCTGTCGTGGCGTTCCACTCTGCCGGCAAAGCTGCCCGTCACCATCTACTATTCCGAGCTGATCGCCGGCCTGTTGAGTCGGATGCGAACCGTCCCTGATTGGTCACCAGCGATGCTGAACATCAAGTTGCGCGCAAGCAAATGGTTCCTATGAGCGACGTCTTGCACCACAGCCTCGCGGCTCAGTTGGCACGCCTGGATGAGTTCCAACGGCGTAACGTGGGGTCTTTTTCGCCAGCGATGGCATTCGCGGGTGTCATTTACAGGAAAATCGGTGAAGTGCCTTCATTTCTGACAGAGGCCAAGATTTCACTGGACGCGAAGCGCCTTGACGAAGCCCCAATTCTCGCCGCTGCAGGTAGCGCGATGGCGGCTGGGCTGTGGCGGTCGGCTCTGCCAGACGAGGCTGCGTGGCTGAAAGCCTTGCAGCGGCTCCAGAAGCGCGAATTGTTCCCTGTGGACCGTTCGTCGTTTGCATATCGCCCGCTCGAAGTGGTTGGCCTTGCACTTGGATTGTCCTGCTGCAAACACCACGAAGATCAACAGGTGGAGTGGCTGATCGGTGCTTTGGCAGAGTTGGCAAAATCAAGCGGCGTCAGCTTCTGGGAATCAACGTTGCATCAGTTCGCTGGCGACATCCTTGGCGTCCAGAAAACTGTCAATACACCATCCCAATGGGCAGGCCTCCGGGCTCAGGAGTTGGCCCTAGCACGGTGGGTCGGAAGCGCTTCCAAGGCGTTTGCGACTTTCACCGACCACGCCTTTGCACCCGTGGACAAGGCTCTGCTTTTGAGTAGCTTGGAATCTGAGCTAAACGTTCATGACTTGGCGGAGGCGTCCGTTCTCTGCTGCTCGCTGAGGCAGGCAATCCGATCAAGGCTCTGCTCCGCCATTGCCGATACCTGGATTCTGTCCAGAAGCACGCAGGATGCAGCGTCACTGGTAGAATCCATTTGCAGGCGGTTTCCCTTGTTCGCAAAACAGTTGCAGAAGCGGCACGACAAACGCAAAGGAATCCAGATCAAGGATGAGTATGACGTGCAGGACCTCATGCACGCACTGCTGCAACTCCATTTTGAAGACGTGCGGCCTGAGGAAACCACTCCCAGCCACGGAGGAAGTTCAGCGCGAATGGACTTCCTGCTCATGCCTGAAGAGGTAGTTGTCGAGGTGAAGATGACTCGCAAGAACCTTGGCCAACGCGAGCTCACCTCCCAGTTGGCCGAAGACAAGGAAAGATACAAATCGCATCCCCACTGCCGCACCCTGATTTGCTTCGTTTACGACCCGGAAAGGTATTGTGACAAACCCACCGCACTGGAGAAGGATCTGTCCGAAACGACGGAACGGATGCGGATTATTGTGATTGTTGGCCCAAGAGGGCTTTGATATTCCTTGCCATGCCAAACTTCGTGCATCCATTCCGATTAGACCCAACTGAATCAGTCGAGCTTGGTAGCGTCTTGGTGGATGGTGATGGGTTCCTTGTTGTCGGCCCAGCCGACTTCCCTTCGTTTATCCCAGGAAGTCTGGCAGCCAAGTTTGATTCAGCCACCCGCATCATCTCAGGAAGTGCAGGGAACAGCCCCGTCATTCTCTATAATTTTCGTCGCATTGATGGTTCGGAGGTCGATGAACACCCATTCGGATCAATGCTTGTCAGCGGGTCGATTGCAATATCCAGTTCATTCCTCGATCATGGAGATTGGCCAAACACCAAACGAACAACGCCGATTACCCCACAGCATGCCGCTTATATCACTGCTTCCGGGATTGGTGGATACTTTTTACAGCACCCCTCTGATGGGAAGTTGTCCGGTTCCTTGGCTGAACTCCCAGCGAGCGATGTGGATGCGTTCAACCAATTCATTTCCTCAGCTTTAACGCCGCAAACCTGAAGTCGCTGTTTCCCTGACCGATTAGTTTGTGGAACTTTCTGCGCAGGACAGGCAGACAGCTAAAAAAAGAGGAATCCAGCCCGATGCCACATTCCCCTTTCGAACTACACCACCAACCTCCTCAGCTTCGATTCTGAAACCGATGAAGTCGCATACCTGGCCCTCCCTTTCGCCCAGTTCCTCACCCCCCAATCTGCTCCGCCATCATTTTGGACAGCGGGACAAAATCGGTCAGGACTTGGGCAATGGTGAGGTCGGTGGGTTCCTGATCCTGACCGAAACCAGCGTAACGGGCTTCGACAAAACAGGACTCGATTTCACTGCCGATCAGTCCTTCCGTTGCTCTAGCAATGACCGAGCAGGTGGGCAACAGCTAGGAATGGCGTTTTCAAGATCGCCTTCCGTTGTCTCCAGTTGGGCAGGCGTTTGGTTCTTGGTCAAATCCAGTTCGTCCGCAATCTCTTGTTGGCGCCGTCGGAGCGATACCAGGCGTTCGGCGTATTCGAAGGGCGTGTTGGCTTGAACGTGAAGATCCGTCAGTCGTTTCCGGTTGTCTTGGATGTTGTGGGTCAGGTTCGCTGATACCTCTTCGAGGTGTTGAATCGTATGCTCCAGCGAGCGGATGGTGCCCAGCGCTGTGTCAGTGACTTTGGCGGTGTAGGTCGTGGTCCCTTTGATCACCAATTCGGGGCCTTGCATGAAGTTGTCGGCAACGAATAACTGGAAGCCAGCCAAGCTGCCCACCAGGCGCTCGGAGCGACTCCCACGTATCCGTTCTGCCCGACGGAGCAGGAGTTCACCACCAATACCGCGATCCCGTATCTCCTGATCTTCCAGCATCAGGACGAACTTGTCGCCGCTTGTGTCCTGACGTGTCCCAATATCCCGGCCCACATCCTCCAACCGTTTTTCCAAACGCGGAAGCTCATCGGTCAGGTGTCGGACCCGCGACCGGAGCCGGAATTGAGTTTCCTGGTGCTCGCAATGCAATCGGCTGAGGCGCGCCACCTCGGCATCAATCCGGGCCTTCTCAATCACGAGCGGATTGCCCGACGCGATGGCCTTGACTTCGGCATAGGTCAGGGCGGTGCCGTCGATGTCCTCGATGCGACGCAAATCGCTCTCGCCGGTCATCACCTGGCCAATGAACTTGGCCTTGGTCTCGAGCGTTTGCCACATGTAGGCGTCGAACGAGGCTTCGGTAACGTATCGGTAGATCTGGATTTCAGGATTCGAGTTGCCTTGCCGGAGAATCCGGCCTTCCCGTTGCTCGACATCGGCTGGCCGCCACGGCGCGTCGAGGTGATGCAAGGCTATCAAGCGTTCCTGAACATTCGCACCAGTGCCCATTTTCTGTGTGCTACCGATAAGAATCCGCACCTTGCCTGCCCGCACATCCCGGAACAGCATCAGCTTGGCGGCATCGCTATCGTGGTCCTGGATAAAGGCGATTTCCTTATCCGGCACACCCCGCGCAATCAATTTGTTCCGTATGTCTTCATAGACTGAAAATCCCTTGCCGCCGGTCGGAATGGACATGTCGCAGAACACCAATTGCGCGGAACGGCCTTCCGCTGTCTCCCGCCAGATGCGTTCAATCATCTCCACCGCCCGGTTGACCTTGCTGTTGTCATGGTCGGGCAGCGATGGGTCGTGCAATCGCAAGTCCAGAGCTGCCTTGCGACCATCGGTGGTCACCAGAAGCATGTTGTCATCACGTGGATCAACTGAGCCGGTGCGCAATGCCTCAGCCCGCTCGACCAGCGACTGAACGATCTCTTTCAATTCCGGTGAGCACGGAGAACTGATGACGGCCGGTTTTCCCTGCCTCAATTCGGGGACTGGCAACTTGAGCATCTCCTGCGTTTGAATGTCGGCCACTTGACGGAACATCTGCATTAATTCCGGCACGTTGATGAACCGGGCAAAACGAGTGTGTAACCGATAACCGGAACCGTCCGGGGCCAACTCCATCGCCGTCACCGGCTCGCCGAAGGTCGCCGCCCAGGAATCGAAATGGGCCACGTTCTGATCCTTCAGTGTCATCATCTGGAGGAACCGCTGCATGGTGAACATCTCGGCCACGCTGTTGGTCACCGGCGTTCCTGTTGCAAACACCACGCCTCCGCCTCCATTCATTCGCTGCACATGCTGCGCCTTCAGAAACATATCAAAGGCGCGCTGCGACGCCGTCTGGGGCAGCCCGGCGATGCGCGTCATCTTCGAGACATAGAACAGGTTCTTGAAACAATGGGCCTCGTCCACGAACAACCGGTCCACGCCCAATTCCTCGAACGTGAGGCCGTCGTCTTTTTTCTCATTCGCCGCCAATTCCTTCAGCTTGGACTCCAGTTGTTTCTTGGCGCGTTCGAGGGCCTTGATGATACGACAGTCGCCCTCCTTTCGCTGCTGTTCGATGGCCAGGGCCAATTCCCGCAAGTGTTCCTGAAAGAATTCCTCCTGGGTTTCCCGCGCGACAGGGATTTTCTCGAACCCGGAATGGGTGACGATGACCGCGTCCCAATTCCCCGTGGCAATCCGGCTCATCAATGTCTTGCGCTTCTCTTTCTCAAAATCGTCCTTGGTGGCCACGAGGATATTGGCGCCGGGATACAGCCCCAGCAATTCGGCCGTGAACTGGCCGAGCATGTGGTTGGGCACGGTAATCATTGGCTTTTGCGCCAGCCCCAGCCGCTTCAGCTCCATGGCGGCGGCCACCATCACATAAGTTTTGCCCGCCCCGACCACATGGGCCAGCAGGCAGTTGGGCGTTTGCAGGATGCGCCACACGGCGGCTTTCTGGTGCGAACGGAGGTCAATCGCGGGACTGGCCCCAGGCAGGGTGAGATGATTGCCGTTGAACGACCGGAGCCGCGTGTGGTTGAACTCGTCGTTGTATTTCCGTGCCAAACGCTCCCGCCGGGCATCATCCTGCCAAATCCATTCCTTGAACCGCTCTTTGATCTTCTCCTGTTTGTCGCGGGCGGCCTCGGTGGCCGCAACATCCACCACGTCGCGGTCAGTGTGTGGATCGTGTTCATAAACGGTGGGTGTGCGCAGGTTCAGGGCATCCTCGATAAGGTCGAGGGCGCTACGCTGCTCCGTGCCCCATTCTGTCGTGTTGGCGATGGAGATTTTCGCGCTCCAACCACCACGGACAACCCACAGCCCAAGCTGCGGGGCATGGCTGACATGGATGCTCGTTTCGCCCAGCAGTTCTTCGGCGAATCGCTCGATGTCCTCTGGCGGAATCCATGTACTGCCCATGCGGGCGTCAATTTCCACCGCCGATAGGTCAGTCGGTTGGACGGCTTTGAGCGCCTCGACGTTGATTTTGAATTGTTCATCCAACAGCAGGGCCGCCTCGGCGGTCTCCAATTTCGCCCGAACATTGCCCGACAGGTAGGCATCCTCGGTTTCCCAGCGATTGGTCTGGGGATTGAGGAATATCGTGCCGCGCAGGTCCGGCAGGAACTCCGTCGGGCGGCGATGGAGCAGGCCTACCAGGTAGTCCAGGTCCACGCAGCCCCGCTCGTTCAAGGTGACAAGCAAGGCTTCTTCCGGGGAATTGACGACGGCCAGCGGACGTTTCTTCTGGATAGTTCTTTCCCGAAAGATGGCGGCCTTGGTCGCGCGCCGGGTTTCCTCGTTGTAATTCTCCAGGGACAACAACAGCGGCTGATCGGGATCCCCCCGGAAGGCGCTGGTGTTGGCGCGTTCGGAAATCGGTCCGAACCGGGCCACAAAATAGTCGTAGGCGTGGTTGAGTTGCTCTCGTGACGACGCCACTTCGCACTCGTCGGCTTCCTTGACTTGGGCCAGGAGGCAGCGCCGCATGGCGTCCCGCACGCGGATCAGCCCTCGTATACGCGCGGCCACTTGGGAGGACAGTCCGGTCAATAGGCGGAGACGGTCTTCGTCGCGAATGGCGATCTGACCGTTGACGATGGTATAGGCGTTGGGCTTGACGTGCTCCGGGGCGGGGAACGTATGGGACAGCGACGGATTTTCAACCGTCTTGATCTCGCGACGGAATATGTCCCGTGGCAGCAACGCGATGGCCTCGGCCAATTGCTCTGCCAGGTCACGCTTGTTACCGACGAGCGTCGCTTCACCCCGCCCATACATCCGGCCCTCCAGACGCATCTCGCCCAGCAGCATTTCCGGGTGGGCGGCGAAGTATTCGTTGATCGAAATGGTTTCCCCCACCGAGTTGGTGATCTCGACGGTCTGCATCCATTCCGGGCCTTTTGGTGTTTCACCTGGAAGCCGCTTGCGCAACATGACGATGTCGGTGGTGACTTCGGTGTTGGCATTGCGTTTGAAGGCATCGTTGGGCAGACGGATGGCCCCCAGCAGGTCCGCCTGGTGGAAGAGGTAATTCCGAAGCGCGGCGTCCTGTTTGTCGAGCGTGCCGTGCGAAGTGATGAACAGGATCAGTCCGCCGGGGCGAATCTTGTTGAGCGCGGCGGCGAAGAAATAATCATGGATGAGGAAATTCCAGCCTTTGAACCGGGGATCGAAGGGCTTGTAGTTCCCGAAAGGAATGTTGGAAATGGCCACATCGTAGAATCCGTCAGGCAGCTTGGTTTCCTCGAACGGTTGATGCCGGATGTCGGCGTCGGGATAAAGCGCCTTGGCCAACCGGGCGGTGAGCGAATCTATTTCGATACCGGTGATCAGCGAGCGGGAATGCATTTCGTCGGGCATGAGGCCGATAAAATGTCCAAGACCCAAGGCAGGCTCGAGAATGCGGCCCTGAGTGAAGCCGAACCGCTGCAACGCGGCATACATGGCCCGGATGACTTGTGGGGCCGTGTAATGGGCGTTCAGGGTGGAAGCGCGGGCGGATTCCAATTCATCGGGCTCAAGCAACCGCTCCAACCGTTCGTGTTGTTCCTTCCACTCGTCATTCCAGACGTCAAAGACCTGGGGTAATCCACCCCAACCTACGTAACGCACCATCCCTCTCTTTTCCTCAATGGTAGGCGGTCGGGCTTCGGCCTCCAAGCGCTTGAGCAACTCAATGGCCGCGAGGTTGTCGTGGCACTTTTGTTTCAGCGACCCGCTTCCCAGGCGATCTCCGACGGTGATCCGATAGTTGGTCTGGTTGCGGAGCGGTTCGGGTTCAAATACAGGGGGTTTCTGGAACGAAAGAGCCGCTCCACCTTGCTGCTCCTCGTCGGCGGACGGTGAAACCGGCATGGACGTGGTGGTTTCGTCACTGCCCGCGTTGTGGCCCTCCTGGTGACCGACAGAATCGTGGCCGTTTGCTATGACTCGGGCGGCAGTAAGATGTAGTGTTGGCGGACCATTTCCCAGGCCTGGACGTGCGCTTGCAGGGGCGACTGGCCCCACTGAATCAACTGCCGTCGAATCCGGTCCAGGTCCGCCTCGGTCTTTTCCTCCGCCTCCAGCAGCATGGCCTGGAGTTGGCCCTTGGCTTCCAGTTCCGCGACCATTTTCGGCAGATATTGTCTCCAGTGTTTCTCGGCCATTAAGCCGAGTTGCGTCAGTGGCTTGATCATAGGCTGGTCTCCTTCGGTCAAAAGTGAACAAATCAAGTTGCAGATCGTTTTTAATGACCCTGCCTGCTGCCGGCATGAACCTCCTCCCTGTCATTGGGCCCGTTCTTCGATGGAACCGGTGCCTGCTTCGTGGGTAAAGTCGTTCTATCGCAACTCAAACCGGCTAGTCAACCAATCCGAAACGTTGTTTCATCGGTCATTGAGACCCCAGGCCGAGCGAGCCTGCCAAAGGCCCGAGAAACAGAAGCGCCAATAAATCGGTTAGCGAGTAGTCGATGGGTGGCAGGTGGATTGTGAGCAAATCCTTAATGATTGTCCGCCATTGTCGTTTTTTCGTTTTCTCCGCCCAGCAGGGTTGTCTTCGTGTTTAGCTTTCCCTTCTGCAGGTCGAAGGGAATAATGTTCTTGTTCGCATAGGCTTTTTCGTAATCTTCGAGGGCTGGCAACTGGACCTGCGCTTTCCGCGCATAAGCGCGGTGAACCGCCTTGCTGTTATGGCCAAGCGCCTCTTGAGCAAAACGTTCTGGATAGCCGCAATTCTTGGCGCGTTCCGCCCACGCATACCGGTAGCTATGCAGCGTCACGCCGTGGATTCCCAAGCCATTGCAGCGGCGTTTAAACTCTTTGGCGCGGTGTTTTTCGTGCATCAGGGCCAGGCGTGGGAATAATGGTCCTGCGGTGGAGAGTTCTTGAATGATATCGGCAACCTCATCTCCAAAATGAAAAATGGATACCACGTGCGTTTTCTTGCGCCGATAAGCGATTACCCGATCATCCCATTGGATACATTCTGCGGTGAGTGTGGCGATGTCGGACTGGGATCCGCCGAGGTGCCAGCACAATTCGTAGAACATTTTCAATTCAACGTTTTTCTCGGCTTGAATGATTTGCCGGTGTTCCCCTTCCAGGATGGCCCGCTTTTCCTGGTAATGAACGGGTGGCCATTGCTTTCTGGGAAGAATGGGCCAAGGGAGCCAGTTCATATCCAAACAGAAGTTGTGCAGTTTACGCAGATGAACATTGGTGCTGACAGTTCCATCCTGCAAAACCTCGAGAAAATGCTCGGCCTTCGTTTCGATGACAATCCGGTTGCGGATCAATTCAAAGGGTTCCTCGCACGACGCCCGCATCCAACGCGCTTTGGTTTCACCCTCTTTGAGTTTAATGATGGCGTCAAAAGCATGCTGCCAGGTTCGCGTGTTGACGCCTGAATCGCTGCCGGCCAAATACGCTTTGGCAATCTGGAGATTCAGCATGGGCTGGCGCAAAGCCTGGTTTTTGGCCTGCACGATTTGCGTGGCTTCGGCTTCGTCCTTTGTTTGAAGGCTGGTGCGATGGCCGGTGAGGGTGTCCGTGCAATAAAACGTTCCCCCGCGATGATTGCGCCGAATTAAATGGAATCTGGTCTTCATACGTTCGTGAAATCGAGCGTAATTGACTTCGATTCTCCAGCGTTAGGGAGTAGTGGCAGCGCATATGCGAGCACTGACGCCCTAGTAATGGACTACCATTTTTGGTGTCCGTTTTGGTGTCCGCTGGAGCCTCCCCCACGCGCAAAGACTTGATGTAAAATGATTTACAAGTGGTGCCGGTGGTCGGACTCGAACCGACACGACTTTTTACGGTCCCAGGATTTTAAGTCCTGTGCGTCTGCCATTTCGCCACACCGGCAATATTACTAATAATCAACGACTTACGGAAGATTTAGATTTGAGTCTCACAACCTGGCACGCGTGTTGCTCTCCAGTAACCAAACGAGGTTTATGTGTCCCCGCCAAGTCCCGCCTCAAATCTCATCCGACGGCACTTTATCGCAAAGTCGGCAGTGGTCGCAAGTCTCCAATTCAGGGCTTGATCTGGATTTGGGAGGTCAGCGGGATTTCACGGCGCAGCATTTTCGACGCTTCACCTGCGACACGCAAATACCAGTCGCTGGGGAGCAGTTTTCCATCGACGTTCAGCGGGACAAACTGACCCTGAGCGGGAAGCTCGTTGCGCGTGGGGGCCATTTTCAACATGGCGGTGCCCTCATCCATTTCATCGAACATGGCGACGTAGATCATGCTGCAACCGGCGGTCAGGGCGTTGTAAACCTGCCGCCAATAGAATGTCCCGCTGTATCGGGGAATCTGGTTGAGAGTGCCCGCATTCAGGTTGTGCCAGGAAAAACCGGGAAAAACGACCGGCATGTAGTCGATGCCACGCAGCCGGGTTTCGTTCAGATCGGGAACGATCTGGTTGAGCTTGAAGTTGTCCGCCTCAGCGGTGGTGCCGTAGCGGCCAACCGCCCATGGGCTGATGATATCAAAGGAACGGTAAACGGATGCCCACGCCGAAGCGGTTTGGGAGTCACTGTTCAAAGTGCGCCACCCGGTCGGCACGCCGCCCATCAAAGTGACATTTGCTGCCTTGAAAAAGGCGATCACCGCCTGCGCATCCTGGGGTGTTCCAGGTCGGTCGGTAAAACCAAGTCCCCACACGGCGACGACAGGTTTTCCATTATGACGCACGTAACAGGGGCTGTTGGTCAGGCGCAAGGTACCGGTCAGGTAGGCCCAATCATTGGTCAAGGCACTCAAGAGCGTGGAAGCGGACTGGCCGGAAATATCGTACATGATGGCGAACACACGCCCGTTCTCCTCGGCCCCGGCACGCACATTTTCAGCGACCCGGTTGCGCAATGCGAAGAATGAGGGACTCCCCAACTCCGATGTGAAGCGCTGCAGAAACACGCCGTCTATCTGGTAGTCTTTCATCCATTTAAAATGGCGCACCACTGTCTTACGGTTAAAGGCCGAGTAGAGCTGCGCGGGCGCACCGCCTGGCAGGGTCATTTCGGTGGGATAAAGCTCGTCGCTGTCCAACTCGGAAATATCGGGCCAGAAGTCCACGGTTGCGTTGGTGGCGACCGTTGACTGCCGACGGAACCAGTGCACCCAGCGATTCACAGGAGAGCCGTCGTTGGCGCAAGCAAACCATCCCTGATACCCCATCATCATCTTGCGATCCAGCGTGGATGGGTCAATGTCCGGCGCCAGTTGGAAAAAGCGTTGGTTGTCGGAACCCGGGACGGTGACCTGGAGTTCGGTGTTGTTGCTGGAGGGAACGTTTGTGACCAGTTTCCAGGCGTTTGTTAACGCCAGATTTGTTGTGGATTTTAGAAAAAGGGCCGGTGCTCCAACCGGCCAGGAAACCTCCACGTTGGTGCCCGCGGTCGCGATGCTCAGGGAAATCGGCGGCGGTGGAACGGTAATCGCCACGCTCACGGGGGCCGATTGGGTCGTGGCACCTTTGTTGTCCGTGGCCACGGCCCAGAGCGAATGATCGCCGGAGGCGGAATTGGTCCAGGGCACCGTCCAAGGGAGCGACGCCCCCTGCCCCACTTTCACGGCATCGGCGAAGAATTCCACTTTGATTATCGAACCATCCAAATCCGAGGCCTCCGCAGATATCTGCGCGACTGCCGGCCAGTTCTGGATGAACAGGTTTGTTCCATCCGTGGGAGCAGTGATGCGGACTGAAGGGAGAATGTTGGCGCCGCTATTGGCCGCAGCGGGTGGCGCAAATTCTGAAGCCCTGGTGATGGAAATATTATCCCACTGCGCGCCCACGGGAAAATACGCGGGGGCAGCGCCTGTGCCGGAAAACCCATCATAAAAGCAACGCAATACGACATTGGTTCCCGTGGTGGCCGTGTTAAACGAGCGATATACGAAGTAACCGTGGTCCGCCTCAGAATCGGCTGCGGATAAAATCATTTGCGGTTCACCGAAGGCATCGTTCAAATCAACCACTGTCGCCACATGGTTTGTAGCGTCGCCCATATTCCACATATACGCGCTGAGCACGTATTGGGTGGCCGGTTCCAAAACGATCATGCGCTGGCACTGAGAAACGGGGGCGGAATTATCCACACGCCCGCTGGCCACCCACCCCCGATTGACGGCATTTGTGTTCACGCCGACCGCAAGGATCATATCCCCCTGAGAGGACCAGCCAGTGGGAAGGATGCGTCCCCCGGCACCCAGGGTCTGGAACTCGAAGTCGCCATTGTAAACCAAGCGCGTTTGTTCGCTGCCCGGAGTGATGCTGGAAAGCTTCAAGCGGGTTTGGGCCTGCGCACGGAACGCCAGGCTCAGCGACAAGGCGGACAAAATGATGATGAAAAAGCGCTTCATTTGACACAATCTGGATTCAATCTGGAAGAAGGATGGTGTCCCCATATACACCACGAATACAAGCTTCAAAAACGCCTGGGCGGCTGTTTCCGTTTGGGCGTAAGACAAAATTCGTCAGGGCCAGGAGAAAGCCCCCCGGGCCATAACCGCTTCAAACAATCCCTCCGCAAGGAGTGCCTTCTTGCGTTCAACCGGTTGACCACGGGGTGATTGGGTTGACCGCGACCGTGGCGGGGGTGGGTCGGAATTATTAATGACGAAAACGCAGGACTGGGTCAGGACCTGCAGACGCGTACCCGGGTCACCACAGAAAAAAACCGAAAAATAAATAATCGGAGCAGCAACGTTTTGTTGTGGTGAGCCCTGGACTAATGGGTGAGTCCTTTATGACCCCTTACCCCTTTAGACCTTTAGACCTTTACTGAGGCGGACAACTGAACTGCCGAAACCATCAGAAGTCCTGCGGCGCAGATTTGCGAATTGGAGATGTTCGTGCCAAGTTGCTTCATGCTTTTAAAGCTGTTTCGTTATAATGCAGAAAGGGAAGCTTGCGCATCAGGAACACGATGCAACCAAGGCCGAATATATTCAGGCCGAATCGGTCTTCGAATTGAGCACGATTAGGCACAAAGGAATATCAATAGGTGGTAGCACGATACGCCTCGACACGTTTTGAGAGATCTTGAAGAGCTGTGACAGCTTGACCGTGTTCTCCATTTTGATATTCAAGCAGTTGAATGTTATATGTTTTTTTAATTGACTCTATCAAAGAATGATGACGTCCCTCCTCCACTATCGAGTAGTGAGGGTGGCCGCTTGGAACGGCGATATTGGAGTTTTCCAAAATCATTTGAATATCTGGATCATTTAATCCACACCCAATGAAGAGGATCGTGTTTGTTAGAAATAAGGCGTCGAGCAAACAATAAAATTGAGAATACTTTAATCTCGCTTCATAATATTGTCGTCGTGTCATAATCACTTGATTGACTGCTGTAATGCACCCGTGCGCTTTAAGAATAACGCGTAGCGTTGAACGAACATCATTCAGCGCATGGCCGTCATAATAATTACAGTGATTATAACCTTGGTCAGACCCAGCATTTTTGCAGTAGGATTCGTATATGTCATCTATATTGGTAGTAATTACAACTTTAGGGTCGAGATCAAGAACTACCTTATGAATGTCTGAAGGCTCATAATTGGGAGTCTTAAATTTATCCCATAAAAAAGCTCGGATTTCGGGCTCATTAATGTTGTCCCAAGCAACTTGGGCTGCATCCAAATAATGCCCGCTATTGACCAACCTAATCGCTTCGCTCTTGTCAGATAAATCCTGAATCTTTTCCGCGGCGTCAAGGAGTAATTGTTGCCATGTGGGTGGCGGTGGATAAACATTTGTAGCAGATCGGGCTTTGCATCCGGCAGAAGCACCCGCTCCAAGAAAAATAACGCATCTTCGCTCCGCAAGTTCAGCTACTAGTGAATCAGGCCATGTTATCATATGCGCGCTAAATTAGAGAATTCCAATATTAGACTGTAAAGATTCGCTTACCAATTCTACGAACACTGCATAAGACTTTGCCTGGACGTATTGACTTCCAACAAGACCGTCTAATGAATTTAAGTCTAGAATTGGGGCTTTTGCCGTTTGAGCTAGTGGTATTAGACTGAACATATTTGGAACATCACCGAGTTTCGCTTTGGCGGTGTCAACACCCGTCGCTGCAAATCCCAGCAGACTGCTTGCCATCTCTGTTGGTATATCTTCCAATATTTTCTCGAAGGCTAGTGTTGGCCGCCTTACACCCAGCTTTGATTTGGTAATGTATTGCTGAACAGTGTAACCTGCGAAACCATGACAAATCTTTACATCAACTGCAATTGGAAAGCTATCAATCATACCCGGATGTTGAGTCTTGCATAGGTTGATTCCGGATTCATACAATAATATCCATTGTTTGAGCCACTCTGCAATATTTCTAATGCCAACAATACTGAATATGTCACATCCCATCGGGGAGATGAAATAATCCGCCCCCAATAAAACTGATCGGTTTAAAGAGCCAAGGCTTGGTCCAACATCGAAGAATACAACATCGTATTTTCCTTGTAATGATTTGCCAAGGCTAGTTCCCCAATTTGTTTTCCGCAACCCGCCAATTTGGCCGCCAGTGGCTTCACTCCACGCTTGACCTAATCGATCTTCCACTAATGAAAGTCGAGGGTGGCCTGGAAGAATGTCGATATTGAATCGATTGTCGGATGCAGAAACCGCTGTGAAGTTGGGGTCAATGCCCGCGTCTCCAACTTCAATTGGTTTCAGAACATCTAATAATGTGTGGCGCAAGCTTGGCGTTTTGTTCCAGTAGAGTTCTGCGCATATCTCGTCGTTGAGCACTAATTGAGTTGAATTGCACTGTGGGTCACAATCAATTAAGAGGACCTTCTTTTTAAATCGCGTTGCGAAGTTTGCTGCGACATTGCAAATAAGCGTAGTTTTACCCACACCACCTTTGTTATTAAAAAATACAATGGATTTCATACATTGATGTCAATTCACAAATATGCGCTATCCTTTGAGCGTTAGGTTCAACTCGCATATCGGTTTGTTAATAAAGTTTTCATAACGTTATTCTATAAACCTCCTGTTTTGTGCATGTTTCAAACGACACGTGTTTTCAAAGTCATATAGATTGTCACTTTTTATTATTGCATATCGTATCGACATATTATTTTGAATTCGTTTTCCATTTCGCATTGAACATTTCTGTTATATTTTCATAGTGGCCCAAGGTGAATCCGTGTCAGGCAAACCGTTGACGCCGTGATCTTTTTGCGCCTCAAAAGACCTCTTGTCAAATGGATTTCATTCATGGGAAAAGATTCTTGTGCGTTTTGCCCATGGGCGGGCATTACTTTATGAAACGTCATGCGCGAAGATACTGAATTGCTAAGCCGATATGCCGCCGACCATTCAGAAGCGGACTTTGCCGAGCTGATTCGACGGCACATGGATTTGGTTTATTCCGCGGCCTTGCGTTTGACCGGCGGCGACTTTCACCGGGCGCAGGATGTCACCCAACTGGTTTTTTCGGAATTGGCGCGGCAGGCGAACCGACTTAGAAATCATCCCGCGCTTGTGGGATGGCTCTACACCACCACCCGCTGGGTGGCATTGCGGGTGAGGCGCACGGAACAGCGAAGGCAGGCACGCGAACAGGAGGCCCATACCATGATCGAACTTCTGCGCGAACCGGATTCAGAATCGAATGGCGATGATTTGTTTCCCGTGCTGGAAGAGGCCATGCATGAGCTCGGCGCCACGGATCGCCATGCCGTTCTGCTTCGCTTCTTCAAAAACAAGAGTCTGAACGAGGTGGGGCTGGCCCTGGGGCTGAGCGACAACGCCGCGCGCATGAGGGTGGACCGGGCGCTGGACAAGCTGCGCCTGCAACTGGCCCGCAAGGGCGTTACCTCCACTGCGGCAGCGCTGGCCTCCACACTGAGCGTCAAGGCCGTCACCGCGGCCCCGGCCGGCCTGGCGGCGACGCTCCTGACAACCTCGACTGCGGCGGTGGCGGTGGGAACTGGAACAACACTCACACTCCTAAAAAAACTGGCCATGACAAAACTCCAACTCACATTCACGGCCCTGCTGATTGCCGGGGCGACGACGACGCTCGTGATCCAGCACCATACGCAAGAGAGGCTTCGCGAGGAAAACCAGGCGTTGCAGCAGCAGAACGCGCAACTGCAGTCCGAAAACGCGGGCCTCTCTGACCAGTTCGCCCAAACGAAGAAGGCCCGGGAGCCTCGTCCGGCCGTTCCGCCCATGCAGATTGCCACGAAAACGCCCTCCCCAATGGGGGAATCGCAAGCCACCAATTTATATACCCGATTCGGCAATGAACCACCGAAGCTGACCGCCGAACAGGTCGAGGTTTATCTCAAGGCAAACGGGCGCAAGGCCGCGAGTCTGCTGGCGGCGTATCGCACCAGCGGGAACGCGGCATTGCTCAAGGAAGCCATGCAGAACTTTCCCAGCGACCCGAAGGTGGCCTTTGAGGCGATTCTAAAGGGGGACCTGACACCCGAGCAACGACGCCAATGGCTGAACAACTTCGAACAGACGGCTCCGGACAACGCGCTGGCGAATTACCTCTCGGCGCGCGATTACCTCAAGGCGGGCCAGACGGATCAAGCTGTGCAGGAATTGATGGCCGCCTCCGGAAAGCGTCAGTTCCAGGATTACACGCTCGAGCGCGCGCAGAATGACGCAGAGGCCTACCTTGCGGCCGGTTACTCCGCGGCGGCGTCCAAATTGATCGGTTCCCAGGTGGAGCTGCCGCAACTCCTGGAATTAAAGCAACTTGGCCAGCAAATGGTGGACCTATCCAGCACCTATCGACAGGTCGGCGACCAGGCATCCGCGCAGGCGGTTCTGCAAATCGCGGCAAGCCTGGGGCAAAGCTACGGCGCGGGATCAGCGGGGGATGGCGCCATCAGCCATCTGGTGGGCCTGGCCATCGAACGCAATGCCTTGAGCGCAATGAATCCAAACAGCCCCTATGGCGACGGCGGGCAGACTGTTCAAGACCGGCTCAACCAAATCGCCCAACAAAAAGAGATGTTCAATGCGCTCGTTCAACAGAGCGAGCCCTTGCTGCAAACGATGCCAGACCAGGATTGGATCAGCTACATCGACCGCATACAGAGCTTTGGCGAAGAGGCTGCGATGCGATGGCTGGTCACGAAGCATGGGCAGAAATGAACAAAACCCAAGCCGAAGGATGCCATACCAAGGGACGCCCGGTGGGGGCTCCGGCCTACAGGGACGCCGGGTCAGGGGACCCGGCCTACAGGGGGTGGTACACCTGAAAATGTTGTATGCCAAGCGTCCTCACGAGGCGTCCGGTGACCGGCCAAAAAGCCCGGCCGGTTTTTTGGACCGGACGGGCTTTTACGGGCAGGAATTGACAACCCTGCATTACGGCATCACCAACCTGAAGAAACGGGTGGTTTTTTCGGGGGCGATCAGAACAGCGTTCCATTCGCTGTTCTCAATGGTGTTGGTGGCCTGCAATGGCGCCCAGAGCTCGCCAAAGGTGTTTATGCCTTGAATCTGGTTCTGCGGGGCCTTGTAGAGCCAGGTCATCTTTAATTGCCCATCGATATCCCTGGCGATGGTCATGGAAGGCTTTTCGCTCTCGAGGAGGTTTCTTCCCATGTTGGGGCCGCAGGCGCGAATCACCGCGTAACGAACGCGGGTGACAAAGATCTTTCCTTCAAGATCGAAGCGGGCTGCGGCCTGGGGTCCCTGGTTGACGCCGGTGAATTTGATGGCCGGGAGTTCCCAATAGGCAACGCGCCATTTATCGGTGCCCTGAAGCACGATGTTATCCTTTGGCTGAAGATAATTGAAGACTTCAGTGCCGGAGGAATCCATTTTCCATACCTGGGGCCGGAATCCCTTCCCGACGAGCGCGGGATCGTCATAATAAGTGACGGCCATTGCCAGACGGGCATTGGGTTGCGTGGAAGGTCCGAAGGCATTGGTCAGAATGGCAAAGTTCAGGAATTGGCCGGTGCCGATGTCTCCATAGGAGGGACGGACGGCCATGCGGCGATCGCCCACCGGACCGGCTTCCTCAGTCACCATGAACTGGTCACCGCCGCTGGTGCCCACGTCCAGACCATCCGTGATGCCGCGGGCGAGATCGAGTTCCGCAAAGTTGCCGTAAACGTCGCTGCAAACCAGCGGATCGGAATAGCAATCCGCCAACGGATCCTGCCCCGCCAGGGGATGATCGCCGGTCCGTAAAATGGCCATTTCGCAACGCGAAACCGCCACCTGGCCATTGACGCAAATAAAGCGCGGACCGCCGGTGAGCGAGCCCGTGTTGACGCCCTTTAAGTTGACGCCTGGAATCAGCCACGAACGGCGAATCCATTTGCCGGAGCCCTCCAGGGTTTGAAGCTGACCCGCCGGGAAAACCGCGACCGCGCCAGAGGCATCGATGGCATAGGCCTCGGGTCCAAACTGGACGCCCATTCCCGCAAAGGCGGGATCGTCATAGAAATCAAGGCAGACTTTGAAAGTTGCGTTGTCATGGCAGGGCTTGCCCAGGAATTCATCGGTGATTCCAAAATTCAACAGAGTGCCTTGCGGAAGGACGGCATTACGCTTGTCCCCTGTGGGACCCACGTCCGTGACCGCTGTCACGGTCTGGTCCTGGTCATTCAGCACCACCAGGTGATTGGTAACGCTGGCGGCAATGTCGATGCCGACCAGATTTTCATCAGGTACCGGACCGCAGGATACGTCGGGAACATCGAACTGGTTGATATCCGCGATGGCGCCAAACGCGCCAGGTTCGCCAAAGGCAATCGCGTGAACCGACATGCCATTGACCCCATTATCGGGACCCTGGAGCCGGATGGTGCCTCCATTGACACCGCCATAAGTGGTGTTCCCTTGCGCGCCATCTGGCACGAAACCCACCTTGTGGTTGGGGCCGCCGTCGATGAGAGTGTTGGTAATGGAGAAGGCAATCCAGTTCCAGCGCTGATTGTAAGCGGCGATCGAATAATCTCCCCCATCCACAGCCAATTCAGTAGGCACGGTGCCGGTCAGGAATTGGATATGGCGCGGCAGAGTCAGATTGCCGGGTTTGAGCACGGAAATATCGCCATAAACCTGCATGAGAATATCAATGCGATCATAGGCGTTCCATTCCTGGTATGCGGAGTCGGTGATATTGAAAAAACTAGAAGCAGCCTTCTTGCTTACAAAGCCTTTAATCATTCCGTCAATGGTCGTCTGATCTCCGTCGTTCAACAGTCCCAGTGAGTTATTCCAGTTCTCATTCGGCGCGCCGAAGGATTCATCCGCCGCGAAAAAATGGACCTTTTTGTCGGGTTTGATGCTCGTCGGCCAATTGGTGGGGGCAAACGGGCCGACGCCGATGGGGCGAATGCCGGTCAAAGTGGTCTTGCCTGCGGCTTCATCAAAAGCGGATGCCACAGTCCCCGCCCCCGCGTAGGAGATGATTTTTCCAACCGCCACATAGTTACTGACGGATTCCAGCACGTTACCGGTGATCACCACCTTGCCGGCGGTGATGTCCATGATCGAATTACTTTTAATCGAATCGGTTGGATGCCATTGAGCAAGGTTCAGGGTGCCGTTGTAGATAAAGGCCGATCCCTTGCCCCCGTTCCAGCCCAAGCCGAACATTCCAGAGACATTGACGGTGCCGCCGTTCAGGGTAAGGGTGCCATCCGCGCCGGGCAGAAAACCAACCCACAGGTGGTCGTTAAAAATGGCGGCGCCGCCGGACCTGACCTCGATGCCGGCCACGTTGTTGTAGCCCAGGCCGGTCCAATTCGTCCCGGTGGTCAGAGTGCCGCCAGTGCCGATAATCACGGTTCCGGGACCGCCATCTCCCATGACCAACTGACCGGGTGTGGCGACGCTTTTGACGGTGCAGGGACTGGCTCCGGCAACGTTGAACACGACCTTGTAAGAATAATCTGGAACGACGCCGCCGGTCCAATTGGCGCTTTCGCTCCAAAGACCGGTAGTGGTGGGATTGGCGGCCGGGTTCCAGACGGTGGTCGTCTGAGCATTCACCGTGGCTGCTATCAATGGGGCTGCAACCAGGCATGCGGTTAGTAGTGTCCTCATTTTTTGCGTTTCCTTGGGTTTACAGTTGGTCTGTCTAATGCTTTGGAAAAGCCTGTTTTCCTCCGATTGGAGTATCAGATGGGGAAACTACCATATTTTAAAAAGCCTGAGTATCCCCGAAATCGGGGATGGCGGAAAAAGGGTGCATGACAGAATTCTTCGGCAAGAGAAATCGACCTTCAAAAGGGCATGTGAGTAGTCCTGGTTGAATCGTATCCGTCAGGCGAAGTGGCAATAGGCAATGTGGGGCTGGCCTGATTAGATTGGCGGCGTGAAAGGCGAATATGGCAACTTTCAGAAGTCACCCGCAACAAGGCATCGGTTACTTGGGCAACTGTGCGAGCGCTTCGGGATGTGCCTTGGCCCAGGCTTTTGGGGTAATGGTTGGCACCTCACTTTGCTGCATGTTGGGGAGGCGGCTGAGCACATCACGCAAATAGAGGGCCGGATTGATTTTATGGCGATGACAACTGCCCAGGATCGAGTAGATCACGGCGCTTCGCCAGCCCGCCTCGGGATGGCCAATGAACAGGAAGTTCTTTTTCCCAATGGCCGTGGGCCGAATTATGTTCTCGATCGGATTATTATCAATCGCCACCTCCCCGAACTGGGCATATTGATTCAACTCTGTCCACAAACCCCTGGCATAATGGATGGCCTTGCCCAGAAGGCTTTGGGGCAAAATCTTGGGCTCGATTTTCTCCAGCGCCCTTCCAATGCGCGCGAGCACGGGCTTGGCCTCCGCAGCCCGCACGGCTTCCCGCAGGTTGGGCCCGGCCTTCTGCTGGCTCAGACGTCGTTCAATCTCATAGAGCAGGCTGATTTGCTTCAAAAACCAGGCCGCGTGCCGGTCATGATCCTTGGCCTTATGGAAATATCGCCGGCAATGGGCCCAGCAACCGATCAGGGTCCAATCCTCCCGTTCCCTAGCCAAAGATTGATAGACGCCATAGCCATCGCATTGGAGCTTGCCCTTGAAAGTCTCCAGAAACGCCTTGGGTCCTTCCCGGCCCCGGCTGGTCTTCCACTCGAAAATCACATCTCCGCCTGGCTGGCCATACACCCAGAAGTATCCCGTGCAACTGCGCCCGGGCACTTCCCGGTCCAGATATTGAATGGGGGTCTCGTCGGCTTGAAGATATTTGGCGGCGCGCAGTCCAGCGGCCATCTCGCGATAGACCGGCAGGAACCAATCGGCCAGGCGTTCGGTCCAATCGACCATTGTCTGCCGGGCGATGGGCACCCTGTGTCGTTCCCGGAAGATCTTTTCCAGCCGGTAAAAGGGCAGATGATCTTCAAAGCGGCTCAAAATCAAGTGGACCAGCAAGCCCACTCCCGGCAGTCCTTTTTCGATCAGCCGGTTGGGCAGCTCCGCGATCAGAACCTCCCTGACCTCGGGCAACGAGGTCATTGCCAGGGCCAACGCCAGCGGCGGCAGCTTGCCTTCCGGTGTCGTGAGCGAAATTTCGGGGGCCGGGGCCGCCGCAGTCCGACGCACAAACTTTGGCCGCGTAATTTCCCTCCAGAAAAACCGGCCCGGCTCATAGTCCAATTCCCGTGTGATCAGCTGGTCAATCTGGCGGAACTGGTCCGGGTTGGCTTTCACCTCGTCGGGCAGCAGCACCACCTTTTCAATGGGCAGATTCTCCGGAATCCCCGAACGGGCCGGTTTGCGATTTGTCGTGGCTTTGGAAGCCGGGGCGGATTGGACCGGGGTGGCCGCAACCGGGGCGGAGGTTCCTGCCAGTCCGCTCAAGAGCAGAAGCAGTTGGTTGGGATCGAGGGTCTCGTTTTTGGGTGAACCAAAATACTGGCGGATCAGGGCATCGATTTTCTGGCGCAGGAGCTTGTTCTCGCTGGACAGAGACTGCACCTGACTTTCGAGCTGACCAACGGCCTGGAGGACGACACCGCGGAAGGACTCGGGCATCTGAGCCAGAAGTTCGGGAGTCAGTGACGGTGCTGGATTCATTGTTATTACTCATAACAATATAAATTATTATGTCAATAGTTATACGCAATTTATTTTAAGAATCTTTCAGTTTCGCCGCCAGTCTTTGCGTGCGCGGATCTCCAATCCGTTGACTAACGCGCTGAGTTCCTCGGCGCGCAAGTTTGCCTGCAATCCCTCCCCTTGTGGCCAGGTAAATCGACCCCGCTCCAAACGTTTTGTGCTGACCCAAAGTCCGCTGCCGTCCCAGTAAAGGGCCTTGAGACGGTTCCGGTGTTTGTTGGTGAACAAAAAAAGATGGCCCGAGAGAGGATCCTGACGCAAGGACTCCTGGACCCAGGCACACAGCCCGTTAAAGGACTGGCGCAAGTCCATCGGAGCCAGGGCAACGAAGATACGTGTGGCGGCAGTGGGCGTGATCATGAACGCGCCCCAAGCCAGGGTTGCAAAAGTCGGTCGGCCAGGTCCCCAGTCAGGCGCACCGCGGTCCCGTCGGCAAAGGTGATTTCCGCAGCCCAAGGCGAATTTCCCAGCAGGGAAGCCAGAGGGACTTCCTGCAGGCGTGGCAGTGCGGGTGGTTCCACGGCGGTGGGCACCGGGTCTCTGAGCCACCTCCCCAATGTGGACAATCCGATGCCATACTCAGAAGCAAAGGCGCGCCGCGTCAATCCACTCTGGTGATAGCGAAGGATCCATTGGGCACGTTGTTCACATGTGGTTTGCGGAAATCGATTTGAGGATGCAGTTCGGTGCTTCACGCCCCCCATTTAACCACTTCAGCCCGGCCATTGCCTATAGCCACTTCGCCTGACGGATACGTTGAATCAATCCAAGATGACCAGAGGAACTTGGATTCAAGAATAAAAACTCCCTCACCCTTTCCCTCTGGCGAGGGAGAGGGGATGACATTTCCCGCATGGGAACAATGCGAAACCGCAGCATTCACGAACACCCATGGATTTATTGGCCTTTTCGCCATTGCAGATGAATTTTGTGCTGCGCCTCCATAAAAAAGCGCAAAAGCGGTGCATTGCGCGCTTCATTGCGCTGGGGACCAAAGAATCGAGGGGAGTGAGATCTCACGGCCTCGCAGCGGTGAAGACTTCAAAGACTGTCAGGAACAACCGGGATCAAACCTCGCGAATCCATTTACGCTCCTCCCAAAT
The DNA here is from genome assembly GCA_963664225.1 of Verrucomicrobiia bacterium. Classification (GTDB taxonomy): domain Bacteria; phylum Verrucomicrobiota; class Verrucomicrobiia; order Limisphaerales; family UBA1319. The sequence continues at coordinate 1,247,884 of OY760937.1, read as the reverse complement.
GGCTTTGAGAGAGGTCACGTTGCGACGATTAAAAATATCCCCGGCGGCGGCGATGAGCCTGCCCCGCTTCACGTGATGGTAAGCGTCACTGAGGTTGACAGCGATGGATTGCATGACACTGGGATCGCGATAGCAATCGATCATGCATTTGGTGCAGCCGTCCCTGATGAGTTTGGATTGGTCAAACTCATAAATGCTGCACATCGGTTTATTCCAATAATGGCAGCGGTACAAATTGAGGTTCCAATCCAGATAGAAATATTTATGGCCTCCAAGGCAACCGAATTTCTCCGGTTCCTTGCGCAAGTGCCGCTGCATGTCGGAAAGGGATTCCGACGGGTTCACGATCTGGAAATTCTGGTGTTTCTTGATCGACTTGATTTTATCGAAGACGGCAATGAGTTCATCAGCGGTATAACTGACCAGCTTGGAATCGCTGAAGCTTAAATAGCTGGACTCGAGCGTGGTGAGCGGATAGCTGAAAGTGCAGCTCGTAAAACCGAGGCTTTGGAGAAAGCCAGGAAGTTTTTGATAATCATCGATCAATTTACTGACGGTGACACTGGCGGTGGTCTGTATCCCCAATTCCCGAAACACCGTATTGGCGCGCTGGATTTTGCGGCACACATCAGGCAGGCCCCGGTTGGCCTCGTGCCGGGAGACTTCGTGGGAGTCGATGGACATGATGACACTGGCCAGGCCGCACCGGGCGAGTTCGCGCATGTTATCGTCGTTCCACAGCGAGCCATTGGTGCAGACCATGGGGGATATGCCCTGTTGGGCGCAGTAGCGCACCATGGCGGGCAAATCCTTGTGCGCGAGCGGCTCCCCCCCCACAAAAAGCATGTAGCCGATCTGATTGCGCACGGCGATATCGATCACATCGCGCGCCTGAGCCAACGTCACACTGCGGCGTGCCTTGGGATCGAATTTATCGACAGCAAAATTGCAGAAATCGCAGCGGGCATTGCAAATATTGGTGATGGCAAATTGTAGATAACCCGGCCCCCCATGCTGCAGCACCTCACCGAGCAATTTCATGAAGCCCTTTTGGGGACGCGCGACCGGCCGAAAGCCTTCGGACTTCCTGTCGTTCTGGACAAGAGGCGTTTCCATGGGTGGGTTAGATATGGCCATGGTTAATGCGGTCAATGCCGTTGTGCGTTGCCATCATGATCCGCTTCCATGCAGGGCTTAAGCGGAAGCCAGGTCGTTTTTGCGCTGGGCCATGAATTTAAAAAATTCGTATCCCTCGCGCAGACGTCGCACGCAAACGCCCTTGTCCTGAAGCATGGTTTTGATGATCCGCAAAATGGGGCGCGGCCGGAAATAGAAACGGTTGTAAAACTTCTCAACCGCTTCGAATATCTCCTCCTTGCTCAACCCTGGATACTCCAGCGCGGAGGTCTGAATGCCGTCGCTGTGAATGACGGCCGACTTGTCCTTCTTTGAAAACCATCCATTCTGGCGCGCCAACTCGTAGAGCTCGGTGCCCGGATACGGCGCGGCCAGGGAGACCTGGATGCTGAAGACGTCCAGCTCAATGGCAAATCGAATGGTCTGCTCGATCGTTTCCGGCGTCTCGATGGGCAGTCCAAGAATGAACGTGCCATGAATCATGATGCCCAAGTCACGGCAGTGTTTGGTAAATTGGCGGGCTTCCTCGATATCAATGCCTTTTTTGATGCGATTGAGGATATCCTGATTGCCAGACTCATAACCGACCAGAAGGAGGCGCAGGCCGCAATCCTTCATCAACTTGAGCGTCTCGTAATTGACGTTGGCCCGGCTGTTGCAGGACCAGGTCATGCCCAATGGCTTGAGTTTTTTGGCGATCTCGCGGGCGCGCGGCAGATTCGCGGTGAACGTGTCGTCGTCGAAAAAGAATTCCTTCACCTGCGGAAACAATTTCTGAGCGTGCGCCATTTCCGCCGCGACATTTTCCGGCGAGCGGACCCGATATTTATGGCCGGCAATGGTCTGGGGCCAGAGGCAGAAAATACACTGAGCAGGACAGCCGCGTCCCGTGTAAAAAGACAGATAAGGATCCTTTAAATAGCCGATCGAATATTTTTCGATTTGGAGGTCGCGCTTGTAAACATCGGTCACCCAGGGCAGGTCATCCATATTTGCGATCAACTCGCGCTCGGGATTATGGATAATCTTTCCCTCTGAATGGTAGGAAAGGCCCCGAACTTCGGAGAGCGGACGGCCTTCGCACACTTCCTTGCAGGTGTAATCAAACTCCTTGCGACCGACCCAATCGATGGCCGGAGAGGCCTTGAGGGTTTCCACCGGGAGCACGGCGGCATGGGCTCCGACAAAACCTATTTGAGTGGAAGGTTTCTGGGCCTTGATCGCCTCGGCCACCTTGCAATCGTTCTTCAACGAGGGCGTGGAAGTGTGAATGATGATTTGATCGTAATTCTTTGCCTCGGCCAGACAGGTCGGCACGTCGATGTCATGCGGCGGGCAATCCATGAGCTTGCTGCCGGGCACGAGGGCCGCGGGCTGGGCCAGCCAGGTGGGGTACCAGAACGAGCGGATCTCGCGCCGCGCCTGGTAACGAGACCCGGCGCCGCCATCAAACCCATCAAACGAAGGCGGACTCAAAAAAAGCGATTTCATGTTAATTAGTGACTAATGCCTAATGATTAATGCCTGCTGGAATTATTTCTTCCTGGTATCGATCTGGCTCAACAAGGCGCTCCGCTCCTGCGTGTCCGCCGTTCCGCAGCATCCCCCGGAAGCGTCCGACGGCTTGATTGCCGCCCTGGCTTGCGCCAGATGACCCTTTCCGATTGAAAAACCGTTGAAGGCCTGGACCTGTCCACCCTCAGCGAATGGTTTGGGGCGCGCGCCGAAATTGTATCGGATGTTCTTCCATGTATCGCCGGACTGGTAATTGGTGCCCAACGCGCCGCTGGGATCGTAGCCGCAGTGAACCATGCAGTTCTCGCATCGCGGATCCCTTGCGACCCCGCCCACGACTCCGTATTTTTCCCACTTCACCTGGGTCAGCATCTCCTTGTAGGAGGCGTAGTGCCCGTCTGTCATCAAATAGCACGGGGCTTTCCAGCCGCGCACATTGCGCGTGGGAATGGCCCAGGCCGTGCAGGTCAAATCCCGTTTGCCCTGCAAGAATTCCTGATAAACCGGCGTTCCAAAAATTGTAAATTTCCGACCCCACTCCTGAATCTGAGCAAACTTCTGATGGGTCATGGCGCGTGTGAGGAAAAAGTCAGCCGGATTTTTGCCCAGCCTTTTGGCCATGTCCAGCTTGGCGGCATCAAAATCATAACCGGGCGAAATCGTATGTCCATCGACACCGAGCCAGGAGAAAAACTCGAACATCTGCTCGATTTCCCGCACGTCCGTTTCCCTGTAAACCGTCGTGTTGGTGGCCACCTGGTAGCCAAGTTTCCTGGCCATTTTCACGGCGGCAACACATTCCTTGAACACCCCTTCCCGCTCGACGATCAGGTCGTGGGTGTATTCCAGGCCATCGACATGGACGTTCCAATACATCCACTTCGAGGGACGAATGACGGGCTTGCCATCCGATTTACCTTTGCGGATTTCGGCGGCCTCCTTCTCCGTGATCAACTGTTCCGCCTGCAAATCCTTGAGCAACGGCTCCTGATCCGGCCCATAAACAGCGGCCAGATAATCGCGCATTTTGCGCCGCATGAACACGGCGTTGGTGCAGATGTAAACAATCCGCCCCTGATTAAGGATACCTTCGACCAGCGCCTCAATCTGGGGGTAAATGAGAGGCTCGCCGCCGCATATTGAAACCATGGGCGCATCGCATTCCTGCGCCGAGCCCAGGCAATCCTCCAGCGACATGACATCCTTCAAACTGGTGGAATATTCCCGAATGCGACCGCAGCCGGTACAGGTCAGATTGCAGGTATGCAACGGCTCCAACTGCAGCACCAAGGCGAATTTGGGCGTGCGCAGAAGTTTGTGTTTGATGATATGACGGGCAATTTTGACCGTCAGGGCCAATGGAAAACGCATAATTAAGAAAAGGTTATTGGATCGGACTTGCGGTATTGGCTGCCATCTGAGGTTCCGGAACCGTCAAAACCACGGGACGCGAGTTCTCCACCGCCCCCGGCGCCAGAAAGGTAGCCGGTGAAATTCCCTGCGAACCGTGAAACCCGCCGCATCCCGTAACCAACAGCGGCAGGCCTAAAGCCAGCATCAACCATCCAACTCTGCGTCTCATCGTCATTGGGGAACTATAAAATAGGACCGAGCCAGTGCAACTGATAATTCCACGCATTTACGGTTGCGACCTGGAGGTGGCCAGGCCGCCCAGCAAACGCTGATGCTCAATGATGAGGTAGCGATCGGTCATTCCGGCCATGTAATCGCACACCGCCCGGTGCAATCCCACCTTTGCAAGTCGTTGCTGCGCAAAATCGCCCATTTCTCCAGTATGCTCCAAATAATACTCAAATAATTGCTCCAGACATCGCACGGCCTGCATGTTTGGCTCATGCACCACGGGGTTGTAATACAGGTTGCGATATAAGTAGCGCCGCAGCTCCAAATTCAATTCCGCGCGTTCCGGGCTGTAACGCACCAACGGTTGCGGCTGCCGCCGGGCGTCGTCCGCGGAATTTATGCCCGCATCCGCAATCTGCCGCTCCGCAGTATAAACGACATCCCGCACCTGCCCATCAATGACACAGCGGATAATAAAATACCGCCGGCATTCCTCCGGCAGATCGCCGTATTCCCGTTTCACCGAATCGGCGGCATCCCGCCAAATTCGCACTTCGTCATGCAGCCTGGCTTCGTCGAGGAAGCCCGCGTCCAGCCCATCGTCCAGATCATGACTGTAATAGGCAATTTCATCGGCCAGATTCGCCACTTGGGCCTCCAACGAAGCGCAGGGAGCGACAAAATCCTTTTCAATGGCCGGCCGATCATAGGCCGTGTCGTGCTTGATGAGTCCTTCACGCGTTTCCCAGGTCAAATTCAGGCCGGGAAATCCTGGATACTTCTGCTCCAATTCCTCGACGATGCGAAGACTCTGGCGGTTGTGCTCAAACCCCCCGTGGGTTTTCATCAACCGGTTGAGCGCGTCCTCGCCCTTGTGGCCAAAGGGCGAATGGCCCAAATCGTGGGCCAGGGCGATCGTCTCGGTGAGGTCCTCATTCAAACCCAGCGCGCGGGCAATATTTCGCGCAATGGCTGTGACCTCCATCGTGTGCGTGAGCCGCGTGCGCAAATGATCTCCGCTGCCATTAAGAAACACCTGGGTCTTATATTCGAGACGGCGAAATGCGCGCGAATGGATCACCCGGTCGCGATCCCGCTGGTAATGCGTGCGCCAATCGGCAGGAGGTTCCTCATATTTCCGACCCCTGGTCTCAGCGCTGAATTGCGCGTATCGCGCAAGGCGCGTTTTCTCGGCGGCTTCCAACTGATCCCGGGTGCAAGGCATGTTTATCCTGTTAATTAATAATTATTGGAACCGAATGCGCGCATTTTACGCGATGGTCGCCTGCTAGTTCTTCTCCAAAACCTCGTGTGCTGACACGTTGCGCAGCTCGAACAATCGGCGAATGACGTCTTCAATCAAATTGTTCGGACAGGAGGCGCCAGCAGTGATTCCGACAATCATCTCCTTGGAGGGAAACCATCCCCGTGTCTCGATTTCCTGCTGCAAATGCAAATTATAGTGCTGGATCAAATCGTCCGACACCATTTTGGAGGCGTTCTTGATGAAATAGGTTGGCAGTTTGGCCTCGCCCATTTCGGCCAGGTGCGAGGTATTCGAAGAGTTATACCCTCCGATCACAATCAACAGGTCCAGAGGGTCGGCCAAAAGCTTTTGGAGGGCATCCTGCCGATCCTGAGTCGCGCCACAAATCGTGTCGAACGAGCGAAAATGCTGGGCAAGCTCCCCTGCCCCAAATCTCTCAATCATGGCGGCACGCAGGCGGCGCTGAACCTCCTCGGTTTCGCCCCTCAACATGGTGGTTTGATTGGCCACGCCGATGGCCTTTAAATCCGTGTCGGGATCGAATCCAGGGGAATAAGCCCCTTTGAATTTGTCCAAAAACATCTGCTTCTGCCCCCCGCGAACGATGTAATCGCAAACGCAATCGGCTTCCTCAAGAGTGAAGACCACCAGGTAACGCCCCCGACCATGAGCTATCGCGCGCGAACTGGTCGCCTTGGTTTCCTCGTGCCATGCCTTGCCATGAATGATGCTCGTAAACGAATCACCCGCATACTGCCGCACGCGTTTCCACACGCTCATCACATCCCCACAAGTCGTATCGACGAACCGGCAACCCTTGGCTTGAAGTCTCTGCATCGTCGCCATGTCAGCGCCAAAGGCGGGAATAATGACCAGGTCGCCTTCATGCAAATCCTCCAAATCGGCTGTTTTTTCCTTTCCGGAAAGGAACTTAATCCCCATGCCTCGAATCTGATCGTTCACCTCGGGGTTATGAATAATCTCGCCCAGGATGTAAATCGGCTGGTCTGGGAACACTTTTCGAGCGGCATAGGCCAGATCGATGGCGCGCTCCACCCCGTAGCAAAAACCGAACTCCTTGGCCAGCTTCACGGTCAAACCGTTGGCTGCCAATAAACGGCCCTTGGCGCGAATCCGATCCACAAGTTCGCTTCGGTAATGCGAAAGCACCTGGGCTTGCACCGCTTCCATGATGTCTGGACGGCGGAGGTTGATCTTGGACGACGCTTCTGACGCTGAATTTGCCATATCTTGCTCTGAATCTCTACATGCTCGACTCATTTCAATGTGGCCTTGCAGCCAGACAACGGCAAGCGGAAATTCCCAGCCTCCAATTCCACCGCAAGCGTCCATTGACAATTATAAATTGGATGCGATTACTAAGTGTAGTTTATCTTATTACTTGCATTAGCGTTTTTTGGAATCAAAGCATGTCACGGATATGAGTTACCAAAATAACCCCGAGTTTCACGGCATCGAGTCTGTCCTCCAGGAAAAACGGATCTTCAAGCCATCCAAAGCGTTCTCCGCCGCGGCCCATATTCAATCGTTGGAGCAATACCGCCGGATGTATCAGGAATCCATTCGACAGCCGGAGCGATTCTGGGCACGTCATGCCAAAGCCGAGTTGGTGTGGAGCAAGCCATGGAACAAAGTTCTCCAATGGAAAGAACCCTTTGCGCGCTGGTTTGATGGTGGGCGGTTGAACGCCGCTTTCAATTGCCTGGATCGCCATCTGAATACCGCCACCGCGAACAAGGCTGCCATTATCTGGGAAGGCGAACCCGACTCCGTCAGCAAACCGGGTGAGCAACGGGTGATCACCTATAAACAGTTGCACCGCGAGGTTTGCCGTTTCGCCAACGTTCTCAAACGAAATAACGTCAAGAAAGGCGACCGCGTCATCATCTATCTCCCCATGGTTCCCGAGGCCGCGATCGCCATGCTGGCCTGCGCACGCATTGGAGCGATTCACTCGGTTGTTTTTGGCGGTTTCAGCGCTCAATCCGTGGCTGATCGCGTCCATGACTGTTCAGCCCGTGTCGTCGTCACCGCGGACGGGAGTTTTCGGAGGGGCTCGATTGTGCAACTCAAGAAGAATGTGGATGACGCCCTCAAATTGACGGATGCAGACGACCGGTTGCTGGGAAAATCCGTTGAGAAGGTCATTGTATTGCGCCGGGCTTACAACGAAATCCATATCGAGGAAGGCCGGGATGTATGGTGGCATCGCGAACTCGAATATGTGAATGCGGAATGCCCGGCGGAAAAGATGAATAGTGAGGATCCGCTCTTTATTCTTTATACCAGCGGTTCCACCGGTAAACCCAAGGGGGTCTTTCACACCACAGCAGGCTATCTGTTGGGGGCAAAAATGACCTCCAAATACGTTTTCGATCTCAAAGACACCGACCTCTTCTGGTGTACTGCGGACATTGGTTGGGTGACCGGGCACAGTTATGTTGTCTATGGGCCTCTGGCCAACGGCGCGACAACGCTCATGTATGAAGGGGCGCCCAATTTCCCCGAACCCGATCGATTCTGGCGCATTATCGAAAAGTATGGAGTCACGATACTTTACACGGCTCCCACGGCCATCCGCGCCTTCATGAAATGGGGTGAACAATGGCCTGCAAAACATGATCTCAGCTCCCTGCGTTTACTGGGGTCTGTGGGCGAGCCGATCAATCCCGAGGCCTGGATGTGGTATCATCGGGTCATTGGCGGGAGCCATTGCCCGATCGTCGATACGTGGTGGCAGACAGAAACCGGCAGCATCATGATTTCACCCCTGCCCGGCGCGATCCCCACCAAACCGGGCACCGCCACACTACCTTTCTTTGGAATCCTGCCCGATGTCGTGAACGACAAGGGGCAATCCGTGCCCGCTGACACAGGTGGAAAACTGGTTATTCGAAAGCCCTGGCCAAGCATGTTGCGCGGTTTGTGGGGTGATCCAAAAAGATACCGCGAGATGTATTGGAATGAGGTAGCCCACGCATATTGCACGGGGGACGGCTGCCGCAGGGACAAGGACGGTTATTTCTGGATCATGGGACGCATCGACGATGTTCTCAATGTCGCCGGTCACCGGATCGGCACCTCGGAAATCGAGAGCGCGCTGGTGGGCAACCAGAAAGTAGCTGAAGCCGCCGTTGTCGGCAGACCGGACGATCTGAAAGGCCAAGCCTTAGTCGCATTTGTGACGCTGAAAACCGGCATTAAAGCGACACAACAACTTCGGGATGAATTGCGTCAACATGTGAGCCGGGAAATCGGAGCCTTTGCCAAACCTGACGATATGCGATTTGCCGAAGCACTGCCAAAGACCCGGTCCGGCAAGATTATGCGGCGTCTGCTCAAGCAAATTGCCTCAGGCTCGGAAATCAAGGGTGACACGACAACCCTGGAGGACTTGAGCGTCCTGGCGCGCCTAAGCCAGTCAGAGGAGTAATCAAAACCCCATTAACTGTTTATGTCAAACGTCTTACAGTGCGCTGGCGGTCCCTGATTCCTGCAAGCGGACCACATTTCATTGTTTTTGCAAAGCCACTATGCTACAGTCGGCCTGCAATGACATCGTCGAAGCGCAACTCATATATTTTGCTCGGGGCAGTTCTGGTTCTCGCAGGATGGGGAGGGTTGGGCACGCTATTGATCACCACCCTGTTTTGCTACTTTGTCCTCAATAAACTGACGGTATTGCGTTACAAGTGGCTGACCATCAGCGCCTACATTGCCATCGTTACGATCGTTGGCGCGCTGATGATTTATTTTGTGGATCATGCGGCAAAGACGTTGCCAAAGGTTTTTGCCACCGCAGTTCCCTTGATCATCCAATTCGCCAGCGATCATGGAATGGAACTTCCATTCACGGATATGATCAGCTTGAAGGCATTCACCATGGATTACGCGAAGAATGAGCTTCAGTTCTTAAGTATCTTTGTCTTTGCCAAAGCGACTGCAAAACAATGCGTATTTCTGCTTATCGGCATCGTTGGCTCGGTGAGCATTTTTCTAAGTCCCGCGATGGATCTGAACCGTAGAAATTATCGGATCAAGAACAATATTTATACCGCCTCATCCAGCGAGATTGCCAATCGATTTCGCGCTCTTTACGAATCCTTCGAAACCGTGATGGGCGCCCAATTAACAATTTCCACCATCAATACCGGATTAACCTCAATATTTATCCTGATCGCGCACCTTCCTTTCGGCCCATTGGTCATTCTCACCACGTTCTTTTGTGGATTGGTACCCATTGCCGGGAATTTGATCAGCAATTCAATCATCGTCGGTGTCGCTTTCACGGTCAGCCCCAACCTGGCTCTTTGGGCTCTGGCCTTCCTGATCACGATTCACAAACTTGAGTATTTTCTGAACAGCAAAATCATTGGGGAACGGATCAACAACCCGGTCTGGCTCACGCTTATTGGATTGATTGTCGGTGAAAGGCTCATGGGCATTACGGGAATGATTCTTGCCCCCGTCCTCCTTAATTACATAAAGCTCGAGGCCGCTCAAATGAAAACCTCGGAATTGGATCAGGACGCTCCTTGATGAATGGATAATGGGAATGATGAATGGATAATTGACAATTGATAAACGCTAGTCAGATGGGAATGGGATTTGATTCAACGCCTACAGCGTTGGACTTCTGAGGGACGTGGGACCCCGGGTAGCCCTCGGCGGGCAACCCGGGTCTGAATGATTACAACCCGTTCCGGGTTGCACGGAAGATGGGGGGAGCATTCAGCGGGAATTTGAATTTCGAGGGGATGGCCGACTTCCAGCGCTTCTGCGATGCGATGGCCGCCCCGGCTGAAGCCGGGACTCGTGTGTCTGGCAGGTATTGGATCTATTGGGATGAAAGGAGCCCAACGGGGGCGGTGACGCCAACCGTAGCGGTAGGCCAGGTTCGATCCGCGAGGGTCGGACGCGAAAGGGCCGAGAGCAAAGGCGCGACCGTAGGAACACGAACGGGCAGTGAGGCCGGGTGCGTGGGTTAGCTGGCGAGTAACGGCGAAACCCAAAGGTCATCCAAACGCATCAGGTAGAGCCCGGCGGCGCGCGCCGACAGAGTCAATACCGACCCAGAGAGATCTGTCCCGTGAGAGCGGGACAGAAGTCAGCAGAGGCCATAGTAGTGATGAGGCCCGGTGAAAGCCGGGAGGAGCGAAGGGCCGAAGGAACAAACGGAGCCAACCAAGGCGTTGGACATGAGGACGAGTGATGGAATGAAGCAACAGGACGCAACAATTACGGTTACCATCCTGGCACTGGCAAACGGCGGGCCCAACGCTGGAAGCGCCCAACCCGTCGAAGTATTCCGGGGTCACATGTCTGCACGACTGGGAAGGAAGAACTCTGAATGTTCCAACCGCCGGATGCGAGAAAACCGCACGTCCGGTGGTGTGGGAGGGTGCCGGGGCGAAATCCCTGGCACCCGACCCGATCATACAAAGGACCGCATTGATGTGCGTCCTGATCACGGACGGCGGCTGACTGCACGCCCTGCTTGAACCTCTATTTGGAGCAGCTCCAGTCAATCCCATCCGGGCTGCAAGGCGGCGATCGCCGCCATGATTTCATCGGCCACCTGTTGGTGAATCGCCTTTAAACGCGGTTTATCGCATACCGCCGCTTCCGCCCGAAGGGCCTTGAAATCCAATGGGTGGCCATATTTGACGGCGACCCGGTAGGGCCTGGGAATTACCATATGCCTGCCATACGCCTCATAAGTGCCAAACACCCGCACAGGAATGACTGGAGCGCTGGATTTGATGACCGTTAAACCCACGCCGGCACGGGCCTGTTGCAGCTTTCCATCAGGGGATCGGGTGCCTTCAGGAAACAGTAAAATAGCTCCTCCGCGGTGCAGGCGATCCAGAATCGCCCTAAGACCGGAAGCGCCTCCACCTTCCCGATTCACCGGAACGCAACTCCACGAACGCAATACCCACCCCATGATCGGAAATCGGAAGAGGGACTCGCGAGCGAGATAATTGATGGTCCGGTGAATGGCCACCCCCACCAGGGGTGGATCGAGAAAACTGGTGTGGCTGGAGGCGAGAATGACCGGACCGGTTAGCGGAACACGCTCATAGTTGTATGTTTTCCATCGAAAGTACACGAGCAAAATGGCGCGAAAGCAATGCCACCCGATCGTGTAACTCAAGTTCATGCCCCTACTCACCGGGAGCGGCCTCCCTCCGCGGTCAACCGACGTTTCATCTCGGCAATGATCAATGCGCTCGTTTGCTCCGAAGTCATGTCGGAGTTATTGATCACCATGGCCCCCAGCGGGATCATTAATGGAGCGGTCGCCCGTTGACTGTCCCGTTTATCGCGTTCGGCCAGATTTTCAAGCACGCCTTCGGCTTCGCGCCGTCTGGAACGTTCACCCAAGGTTGCATCGAGGTAGAATTTATAATCGGTTTCGGGAAACACATTGGAACCAATATCCCGGCCTTCCATCACCAGATCGCCGAAGAGAGCGCATTCGCGCTGCTTCTTCTTCATCCACTCCCGCACCTTGGGAACTGCGGCCACTCGAGCCACGGCGGCGCTCGTTTCGGAGGTCCGGATTTCGGTTGCCGGATAGTAGCCATCGACCAAAAGTCTCACCTGCCTAGCCTCGCAAACCAGTTTGGTCTTCCAACGCCGACAAGCATTGGCGACCGCCTGGCCATCATCGACACTGATATTGTTCTTCAAACAATACCAAGCCAGGGTGCGATACATCGCCCCCGTATCCACATAGGTGAAACCCATGGCGGCAGCCACCAATTTCGCATTGGTGCTCTTGCCGCTGGCACTGGTGCCATCGATGGCAATCACAATCGGTTCTTGCATGTTATTGAGCAAATAAATCTTCCTCTGACAATATCAGGCCCGTTCGAGCGTTGAAAATTGTTGCGCCCAATCCGCTGGGCGGCTTGCAGGCGAGTATCTGAAAAAAGTTGGGAAACGTCTTCTTCACGCAGGCGGGATCAAGGATGCGCATACCCGGAACCACCAATCCCAGTGTGGCAAAGCACATGGCCATGCGATGATCCCCATAGGTTTCGACTTGCGCTCCGTGCATTTTGGATGGCCAGACGGACAGCGTATCACCGGCCTCCTCCACGCGCGCGCCACAACGCGTCAATTCCGTGCGCATGGCGGCAACCCTTTCGCATTCCTGCACGCGAAGGCGTCCCAGATCCTCAAAGCGCGTCACCTTGGATCCAAAGGGCGCCAAAATCATCGCCGTCAAAATGCTGTCGCCCAAGTCGCGCTGGCGGGAGACATGGTCCGGGAGAGGCCAGAAATTTGCAAAAGCCGCGTCAATCTGCCAGCCCGAAACCGGCCATTGTGCCACATGGATATCCGAGAAAGGGGCGTCTTCCAAGACCGTGTTCTCATTCCGCGAAAGGCCCGCCAAATTCATCAAGATATGGGCCGCCTGAAAATAGCTGCCACTGGAGGCATCCGGTTCCACCACAAAATCTCCGCCTGCGCGTGGAAAGCTTTTCAACATTTGCGTGGTCATCGTGACATAGCGCGATTCCTCGTCATTATCCCCAGTCGTTTTCACCCGCCAATGGCCGTTTTCCGATGCCAGATAAAGGGCTGATGCGAATTGAGAACTCTCCATCACACTGACCGAACAATCTCCGGGAAGCGGTCCCGCACCGTGAATCAATGCCGGGAGTTTGTCCTGGGTTGATTCGATGCGATAGCCCAACTGGCGCAAGGCTTCGAACAAAGCCTTTTGCGGACGCTCATGCATCCGGGCCACGCCATGCAATCTGTAAACTCCAGATCCGAGACAAAGCATGGCCGCCAAAAAACGGGCCGCGGTGCCTGCGTTTCCAACAAATAATTCAACGGGTTTCTCCCGTGTGCCGCCCGGTGGAACCCGTCCCGCCAAGCCATCAATGACGATGGTGCGATTGCAGGCCACGAGAGAATCCGGTTCAACCTGAATTCCAAACCCCAGGATTCGGAGGCAATCCACCATCACCTGCGTATCATCGCTCCAAAGCGCACCCCTTAACACGGTGCGTCCGGAAGCCAGCGCCGCCAGAATCAATGCCCGGTTCGTGATGCTTTTGGAGCCGGGGACACTAATGCCGGCTGTGACCGGACGGGATGGCGGATGGATTGAAATGACGTCAGGCAGTCCCATGATGGCTAGACCGTTTCTCCCGAGGAAGGCTCGTTGCGACCGACCCAGTGATCGCGGCGCGACTTTGCCTTCTCAAAAAATTCCAGAATTGAAGCCTCATCCTGATTGGCGAGCGCAATTTGAAACTCCTCCAAATCGTCAATGAACACTCTCAGCGCGCGGGATAAATTGGCGCGATTGCCCAAGGCAATATCCTTCCACATCTCCGGTGAACCCGAGGCAATGCGGGTTGTATCCCGAAAGCCGGATGCGCAGACCAGCGCCTGCTCTTTGGGATGGGCCGGACTTAAGACATAATTGGCCAATTCCGCAGCAACGATGTGGGGCAAATGACTCGACCGACTCACCAATTCATCATGAGCCCCGGGTGAGAGTCGCAAAACGCGCGCGCCCACGCATTGCCAGAATAATTCCACCTTGTCCACGGCCCCGGCATCCGAGTGCTTCGTGGGCGTCACCACGCAGTGACATCCCTCAAACAAGTCGACACGCGCCGCGCTGACCCCGATCTTTTCCGCACCGGCCATTGGATGACTTCCGACAAAATGGGCTCCGGTCCGGTTTACGATGGGTTCCAACTCCTCTTCCACTGATTCTTTCACACTGCCCACATCCGTGACGATGGCGCCCTGTTTGAGCGCCGGCAACATTTGCTCAACCAGCGCCCGCATTCGGGAAATCGGTGTGCAAAGGACGACCAGATCGGCGTTTTCGACGGCTCGCTGCAAATCCCGCGTGGCATGGTCCACCACACCCATGCTGATACACTCCGCAATACTGGCCGTGCGGCGCACATACCCATCGATTTTTTCCGCCAGGCCTTTCTGCTTCACCGCAAGTCCCAGTGAACCGCCCAGCAACCCAACTCCAATCAGGGTGATTTTCTGGAATAGCATGTCCAAATTATACGAAGACGCCCAACCAATGTCATGGCCATTTGCAAAAGAAAAGCGTCCGGCGTTAAAAAAGAATTCTTCAACCGGACGCTGACAATTCAAGGCCGCCTCCCTTCAAAGCGGCGGCCCCGCACTTTCTGGCTATGGCAATTGCGTGCCACCCATGAGAAAACGATCGCATTCCCTGGCAGCGCCGCGACCCTCGTTGATCGCCCAGACCACAAGGCTCTGACCACGCCGCATGTCGCCCGCCGCAAAAATGCCCTTCAAATTCGTTGCGAACTTACCGTGAGCCGCCTTCGCGTTCGAACGCTCATCACGGATGATTCCCAGGGGCTGGAGCAGCGTGTCTTCAGGCCCCAGAAAACCCATTGCCAGAAGCACCAACTCCGCCGGAATGACCTTTTCACTGCCCGCAACTTCCTTGGGCATAAACCGGCCCTTGTCATCCTTGATCCACTGCACAAGAACGGTTTGAACACCGGTGACAGCCCCGGATTCGTCTCCCAAGAATTTCTTGGTGGTCACCAGATAAACCCTCGGATCGGCTCCATAGGCCGCAGCGGCTTCTTCCTGGCCATAATCCATTTTATAGACCTTGGGCCATTGCGGCCACGGATTGTCCTTCGTCCGTTCCATGGGCGGCTGAGGCATGATCTCCAACTGAACCAGACTGCGGCATCCATGGCGCATCGAGGTTCCCACGCAGTCCGTGCCGGTGTCGCCGCCACCAATCACGACCACATTTTTGCCAGTTGCGGAGATGGGTGGATTGAACTGTCCCCCATCCAACAGACTCCTGGTATTGGCGGTGAGAAATTCCATTGCAAAATGGACGCCCTTGAGATGTCGGCCCTCCACGTTCAAATCACGCGGCTTGGTCGCTCCACCGCACAAAACGGCGGCATCGAATTGCTTTAACAAATTCTCGGCCGGATAATTCCCGCCGACCTCTGTCTTTGTGACGAATTCAATACCCGCCTTCGCCATCAGATCGACCCGGCGCTGCACGACGGCTTTGTCCAGTTTCATGTTCGGAATGCCGTACATGAGCAAACCGCCAATACGATCCGCGCGTTCAAAAACGGTGACTTGATGACCCGCCTTGTTCAATTGCTCGGCGCAGGCCAGGCCCGCCGGGCCGGAACCCACCACGGCGACTTTCCTGCCTGTTCTTTTAATCGGCGTTTCCGATTGAACCCAGCCTTCGGCAAAAGCCCTGTCGATGATCGAACACTCGATGTTTTTGATCGTCACCGGCTTTTCGATCAAACCCAGATTGCAGGCGCCCTCGCAGGGAGCCGGACACACCCGACCGGTGAACTCGGGGAAGTTATTCGTTTTGTGGAGCCGATCCAGAGCCTCCCGCCACAGGCCGCGAAAAACCAGGTCATTCCACTCAGGAATGAGGTTATTGATGGGGCAGCCCGAAGCCATGCCCGCCAGCAGCATGCCCGTATGGCAGAACGGCGTCCCGCAATCCATGCAACGGGCGCCTTGTTTGCGCAGATCGTCCTCGGGCATGTGCAGGTGATATTCCTTCCAATCGCGGATGCGCTCCTGAGGCGCACGATCCGCGGGCACCTCGCGAAAATACTCTAAAAATCCTGTCGGCTTTCCCATTTCAATTCTCCAATAATAAAGTTTTTCAGCATTTCTCTAGCTGCCACCCACTCGAGCCAGGTCTTTGGCGTTGACCTTGAAAGCTTCCATCTCAGCCTCATCACCGGTTAAGCCGCTTTCCTTGACCTTTTGCAAAGTCTCCAGAACCCGTTTGTAATCGTTGGGCATGACCTTGACGAATTTTGGAACATACTCCTCCCAGAGCGCCAAAATCCTCCACGCCTTCTGGCTCTTCGTGTATTCGGCGTGATGCTGGATCAATTGCCGCACTTCTTCGGCTTCCTGCGGGGTTTGAATGCGATCCAGCCCCACCATCTGCAGGTTGCAGCGGCTGCTGAAATCACCGACTTCGTCCAGGACATAGGCCACACCGCCCGACATGCCGGCTGCAAAATTTCGACCGGTCATACCAAGTACCACGACGCGGCCACCGGTCATATACTCGCAGCCGTGATCGCCCACGGCCTCCACGACGGCATGGACGCCGCTGTTACGCACGCCAAAGCGTTCGCCCGCCATGCCTCCGATGTAAGCCTCACCGCTGGTTGCGCCATACAGTGCCACATTTCCGGCAATGATATTCTCTTCCGGTAAAAACGTGGATCCTTGCGGCGGATAAAGAATGATTTTACCGCCCGACAAGCCCTTGCCGACATAGTCGTTGCCATCACCCTCGAGAATCATCGTGACTCCGTTGGGCACAAAGGCGCCGAAACTCTGTCCGGCCGAACCCTTGAAATGCAGCCGGATCGTGTCCTGCGGCAGGCCGGCAGCACCATACCGGCGGGTGACCTCGCTGCCGAGAATCGTGCCGACCACCCGGTTACTGTTGCGAATGGGCAGAACCGCGCGCACCGGTTCGCCCTTTTCCAGGGCGGGAGCGCAGAGCTTGAGCAGAAACTGCTGATCCATCGATTTATCCAAACCATGATCCTGACGGATCTGGCAATAGGTTCCCACTTCGGGACCCACGATGGGCTGGTGCAGAACTTTGCTAAAATCAAGGCCCTTGGCCTTCCAGTGATCGACAGCCTTTTTGACTTCGAGGCATTCGAGATGGCCGACCATCTCGTTGATTGTCCTAAAGCCAAGCTGCGCCATCAATTCCCGCATTTCCTGAGCGATAAAACGCATAAAATTCACGACATACTCGGCTTTGCCGTTGAAATTCTTGCGCAGATGTTCGTCCTGCGTGGCCACCCCCACCGGGCAGGTGTTCAAATGACATACCCGCATCATGATGCATCCCAAGACGACCAGCGGGGCCGTGGCGAAACCAAATTCCTCCGCGCCCAGCAGGCAGGCGATGACCACATCCCGGCCTGTTTTTAACTGGCCATCGGTTTCCACCACAATGCGGCTGCGCAGATTGTTCAGTAACAGGGTCTGATGGGTTTCCGCCAGACCCAATTCCCACGGGATGCCCGCGTGTTTGATGCTGGCCAGCGGGGACGCGCCCGTGCCGCCGTCATGGCCGCTGATCAGGACCACATCCGCATGCGCTTTGGCCACGCCTGCGGCGACCGTGCCCACACCAACCTCGGCGACGAGCTTGACGTTAATGCGCGCGCCCATGTTGGCGTTCTTCAGGTCATGGATCAATTCAGCCAGATCCTCGATCGAATAAATATCATGATGCGGCGGCGGGGAAATCAAACCCACGCCCGGTGTGGAATGCCGCACTTTGGCAATCCAAGGATATACCTTTTGCCCCGGCAATTGACCGCCTTCGCCCGGTTTGGCGCCCTGGGCCATCTTGATCTGCAGTTCCCTGGCGTTGACGAGGTAGAGGCTGGTCACACCAAACCGACCGGAAGCCACTTGTTTGATGGCACTGTTAAGAGAATCCCCATTGGATTGCGGCAGATAGCGTTTCGGGTCTTCGCCGCCTTCGCCGGTGTTGCTCCTGCCACCGATACGGTTCATCGCAATGGCGAGCGTTTCATGCGCTTCCTTGCTGATCGAACCGTAGGACATCGCCCCGGTTTTGAACCGTTTCATAATGGCCTCGACCGGCTCCACCTCTTCCAAGGGAACCGGATGTGGGGCGAATTTGAATCCAAACAAACCGCGCAATGTGCAAAGATGCTTCGCCTGATCGTTCACCAGGCTGGAGTATTCCTTGAACATTTGAGCGCTGTTGGTCCGGCAAGCCAGTTGGAGCTTATAAATCGTGTCTGGATTGAAAAGATGGTATTCGCCATCGCTGCGCCACTGGTACTGACCGCCCGCATCCAGTGCGTTATTCTCCATGGGACGCGCTGGAAACGCCTGTTCGTGACGGATCAGGACCTCCCTGGCAATCGTGCCCAAATCAACCCCTTCAATGCGTGATGGTGTTCCCGTGAAATACTTGTCCACGACCGTGTGATTCAGGCCGATGGCTTCGAAGATTTGCGCGCCACGGTAGCTCTGAATAGTGGAGATGCCCATTTTGGAAGTCGATTTAATGACTCCCTTGACGACCGCCTTGATGTAATTCTTGACGGCGTCCTCGTGCTTGAGGCCCGGAAGCATCCCTTCGCGGATCATGTCATCAAGTGTTTCAAAGGCGAGATACGGATTGATGGCGCCAACGCCGTAGCCGATCAACAGCGAAAAATGGTGCGGTTCGCGCGGTTCGCCCGACTCCAGCAAAAGCCCGGTGCGGGTGCGTGTTTCATTACGGATGAGATGATGGTGCAAGCCCGCCACCGCCAGCAACGCGGGAATCGAGGCCATTTCACGGTTCATCCCCCGATCCGAGAGAATCAGGATGTTTGCCCCGTCCTTGATGGCGCGATCCGCCTGGAGATAAATCTCCTCCATTGCACTGGCCATTCCCTCGCCACCCTCGGCAGCCTTGAACAGGATCGGAATCGTTGCGGCTTTGAATCCAGGCTGGCTGATATGTGCCAGCCGCGCGAATTCCTCATTCGAGAGCACCGGATACTTGAGCTTGATCAAGTGACAACTCTCAGCCACCGGATCGATCAAATTTCGCTCCGAACCAATGGTGGTCAGCGTGGAAGTGACGAGTTCCTCGCGAATCGCGTCAATCGGCGGATTGGTGACCTGGGCAAACAATTGCTTAAAGTAATCGTAAAGCGACCGCGGCCGGTTGGACAACACGGCCAGCGGCGTGTCGTTACCCATGGCGCCCAAAGCCTCCACACCCGTGCGCGCCATTGGGGACATGAGAATGCGCAGGTCTTCATAGGAATATCCAAAGGCCTGCTGACGCTGCAGCACTGAGTCATGCCCCGGTTCCACCATCCCAGCCGCCGGGGGCAATTTCTCAAGGGGCACCAGATGCTTTTTCAGCCATTCCTTGTACGGTTTTTCGACCGCCATCTGGCCCTTTAATTCTTCATCGGCAATGATCCGGCCCTCTTCAGTGTCCACCAGGAACATACGGCCGGGCTGCAGACGGCCTTTAAGCAAAATCCGCTCGGCCGGTATGTCCAGAACTCCCACTTCCGAAGCCATGATCACCAGATCGTCCTTGGTGACGTAATAACGTGACGGGCGCAATCCATTGCGATCCAATACCGCACCGATCTTGACACCATCCGTAAACGCAATGGACGCCGGACCATCCCAAGGCTCCATCAAACAACTGTGGAACTCGTAGAAGGCCTTCTTGTCCTCGCTCATGGTTTCGTGATTGGACCACGGCTCGGGAATCATCATCATGATGGCGTGCGGCAACGACCGGCCTGAGAGGACGAGGAATTCAAGGCAGTTGTCGAACATGGCCGAATCGCTTCCATCGGTGCAGACGACCGGCAAAAGCTTCTTCAAATCCTCACCAAACAGGTCGGATTTAAGCATCGCCTGACGGGCATGCATCCAGTTGATGTTGCCGCGCAGGGTGTTGATTTCGCCATTATGCGCGCAATAACGATAAGGATGCGCGCGCGCCCAACTGGGGAACGTGTTCGTGCTGAAGCGGGAATGCACCAGGGCCAGCGCGCTCTCCATTGCCGGGTCCATCAGCTCCGGGAAATAATCCTCAAGCTGTTCGGCCATGAGCATGCCCTTGTATATCAATGTTTTATACGAAAGGCTGGGCATGTAAAACTCATCGCAGCCTTCCATACCGCCGTAACGAAGGGCATTTTCAGCCCGTCGCCGAATCACGTAAAGTTTCCGCTCGAACGCGAGGTCGTCCTTGATGTCTGGATTCCGGCCCACGAATACCTGCTCGAATACCGGCTCGCAATCCCTCGCAGTCTGTCCCAAAGAGGCGTTATTGACCGGCACGATACGCCACCCGATCAGCGTTTGCCCTTCGTCAGCAACGATATCCCCCATTATTTTGCGGCATTTTGCCTGAGCCTTGGCCTCAACAGGAAGAAATACCAATCCAGTCCCATACTGCTTGTATTCAGGCAGGTTGATCCCCACTTCCGAGCACGCCCCCTTCAAAAACTCATGGGGCATCTGCATCAGAATGCCTGCGCCATCACCGGTGTTATTCTCACAGCCGCACGCGCCGCGGTGACGTAAATTGGTCAACACCGTCAAAGCCTGTTTGACAATGGAATGTGACTTCACGCCCTTGGCGTGCACCACGAATCCCACGCCGCAGGCATCATGTTCGAACTGCGGATCGTATAGCCCCTGCTTGCCAGGCGCCTTGTTCGTCCGTCGCTGTTCCGGTTCCGTCGATTGCTTCTCGTTGCTTATCATGTTTACACACCGCGATTGCTCGGTCCACATCACCCGTTTAAGGGTATCTCGCTATTCTCTAAATTCATTCCCGCTGTGGAGCAACTAAATTTGCATCCACGAGCCAAATATTTTTAAATAAGAATTTTTCATTCAACCTCCTTCCTGCATAAGGAAGCACCTGCGCTAATACTTTGCATCATTGCGGCTTTCATTGGTTGGGAACTTTTTCATCGGCAAGAATGCCCGCTTGCGCTGCGGCCCGCGTCGGTTAAACTGCCCGTTCTTTGATACATTGGTTTTTGCTGTGAATATTCAAAACGAAATAGAAAAGCGCCGCACTTTTGCCATCATCTCTCACCCGGATGCGGGCAAGACGACGATGACTGAGAAGCTGCTTCTGTACGGCGGCGCCGTGCAGCTGGCGGGTTCCGTCTCCGCCCGAAAGCAGGAGCGCGCCACCACGTCGGACTGGATGGAATTGGAACGCAAACGCGGAATCTCCATCAGCTCCACCGCCTTGCAGTTCGATTACAGCGGATACCGCATCAACCTGCTCGACACTCCCGGCCACAAGGATTTCTCCGAGGACACCTATCGCGTTTTGACCGCTGTGGACGCGGCTGTCATGATCATCGACGCGGGCAAAGGCATCGAAAGCCAGACCCTCAAACTCTTCGAGGTTTGCCGTCAGAGACACGTGCCGATCTTCACGTTCATGAACAAATGCGACCGACCCACCCGGGAGCCATTGAACTTGCTTGATGAATTGGAGAGCGTTCTCCAGATCAAATCCTTCGCCATGAATTGGCCGCTGGGAGCCGGCGTGGATTTCAAGGGTGTCTATGACCGGCTGAATCGTCAGGCCCACTTTTTCGAACGCACCGCCGGCGGCGCCTACCGGGCGCCTGTCTCCATCGCCTCGCTCACCGATCCCGAGGTGCGCCAGCGCATGGACGAGGATGTGTTTCTAAAGGTCACTGAAGAACTGGGCATGCTGGAACTGGCCGGTGCGGAATTTGACGCCCAGGCGGTTCTGGAGGGCCAATTGACACCGGTCTTCTTCGGAAGCGCGACAAATAATTTCGGGGTTCAAATGTTGTTGGACAACTTCTTGAAATATAGCACAGCGCCGCGTCCGCGCAAAGTCACCCAGGGAATCATCTCCCCGGAGGATCCCATTTTTTCCGGATTCATCTTTAAAATCCAGGCGAACATGGATCCCAAACACCGGGATCGCATCGCATTTCTGCGCATTTGTTCCGGTCGTTTTGAGCGCGACATGACCGCCACCCACACGCGCACCGGCAAGAAAGTGCGCCTGTCCAATTCACACAAACTTTTTGCCCGAGACCGTGAGACCGTGGATGAAGCATTCCCAGGCGATATTGTCGGGCTGGTAGGACACGATGAGTTCGGCATTGGCGATACCCTGTCCGAAGATCCCACCATATTCTATAAGGAAATTCCACGGTTCACGCCGGAGAGTTTTTCCTACCTGCACAATCCGAATACCGGAAAATACAAACAATTCCGTCAGGGTCTGGAACAATTGCTCCAGGAGGGTGTGATTCAAATCCTTCACTTGAAGGATGCCACCGTTAAAGTTCCCCTGCTCGCCGCAGTCGGTCCACTGCAATTTGAGGTGGTCCAATTCCGACTGCTTTCCGAGTACGGCGCCGAATCGCGGCTGGAAGCCGCACCCTGGACTGTGATCCGCTGGCTGCCGCGCACCATGACTGACGAGCAGTGCGATCATCTCCAGTTACCCACCGGCTCCCGGATTGCCAAAGACAGCGATGACAACACGGTGATATTATTCGCCAACGATTGGTCAGCCGCCTATTTCCAACAAACCAATCCAAAAATTGAGATCGCAAAACTCGCGCCTGAAAAAATTGAAGCCGAGGTTGCCGCCAAAAGCAAAGACCAATAACCGAGCAGGTTATTTAACGATAACATCAGCCACGCCGATCAGGGCATAGAGCAATCGGCCGCTGTTGGCGATCTGTACAGAAAAACCGCAGGTTTAAACAAGCCCGCGGTTTATTCCAAAAGGAACGATAATAAGCGCTTCAAGCGCTACAAAGGCTACGGCTACTATTGACCATCGTTGCCGATTGCTTCAACGGGGCAGCCTTCCTTGGCTTCCTTGCATTGCGCCTCTTCCTCAGGGGTTGAGGGTTGCTTGGAAACAAATGAGTAACCCCCGTCGTTGTTGCGTGTAAAATTCTGAGGAGCGGTCTCGCGGCAAAGATCGCAGTCAATGCATTGATTGTCCACGTAGTACTTTCCGCTCACATTGTTTGGATATTTGTTCGCTTTATCAGCCATAATTTCTCGCGTATTAAGTTTTAAAAACTTATGGAGCCGGTTCGGGCAAAGATCAAGCCCCAATTCAACTTTTTTCAAAGGTAACACAGCGGGCACGGACCGCTTACTTGAAAAACAATAATTTGACACCCACCGCCAAAAGCACCCCACCGAAGGCCCGTTTCAGGCTGTTTGCTGAAATCAACGTCGTCAAATGCGCGCCCAGGAAACCACCCAAAATCGCGGTCGGCGCCAGGCTCAAGGCGACAAACCAATCGATGTTATGCTGAAGGTTGTGTTTGTAGGTCCCCATCAAGGCTGTGGGAATAATCACCGCAAGAGAGGTTCCAACGGCCACATGAATGGGCAATCCCATGAAGAACATCATGGCAGGCACCATGATGATGCCTCCGCCCACGCCGAACAAACCGCTGGCTACGCCACTTAAAAGCCCAATCAACGCCGCCCACACATAGATCATGGCCTTTTCTTGCCCGGACCCGTTGCTGCGTGCAACGCTAATCTTAGCTCGGTCACTGCCTGCAGATTGGATTTGTGGATTTGGCCCAGTCCGAAAGACGTGGAAGCCGGTTAAAAACAAAGAATCGTCAATTTCCTAGGCCCATGCGCGCCCAAAACCAGGATGCGCTCGATATCTCCTGTCCGGCTCGGACCGGTGATAAAGGAAATCATGCTGGGGAAATCGGCGCCATACCGGGCTTTTAACAGCGCAAAAGCAGCCGGCAGATCGGACACCATCTGGTCGCGGCGCGCCAGGACGACGTGATGCGGAGGCAATACCGATAACGCGCGTCCCCCCGCGCTGCGGCTGGTCACCAACACCGAACCCGTTTGCGCCACGAGGGCGTCACATTCGGTTATCCCCGCGTCGGAAGCCTCCAACTCATTTTTGTCGAAAGCATCGTCAACAATCAGGGTGGGCAAGCCAAGCGCCTTGCACGCAGGGAGGGTCAACTCACCATGATGGGTGGCGACTTTCTTCCAACCTTCTTCGAGGCTTATTTTCGCCAGCGCGGCGGCCGCGTCGGCTGCATTTTCCAGAAGGTGAAACTCCGCTTTCAAGTCCGCGGCATTCAACTGAAACTGCTTCTGTTGGTCATCAAAGCCCGTCGCAGCCATGGGCAGAAACGCCGCATAACCATTCCCGGTTTCCGGCGCGGCGTCCTTTCCGTTTTGCAGCACAGAACGAACCGGTTTGTGCGCCGGTATCACCAAGGCTTCACGAATCCGGGCCAGTATATTCTCTCTTTCGCTCATTTGTGCTGTCTCCACCATTCTTTAAAACTTTGAGGCGCGATTTTTGGGGTCTCGCGGGTTTTGGTCCATGCATAGGCGGGATCCAGGCGGGTTCCTTTCACCAATGGATGGAATATCTGTCCCACGCGGCCCAGGCGTGTGGCCATCGACCAGAGGAAGCGGCCATTGGCCACCGGAGCAAATAATTTAAACGCGATCTTTTGCCACCAGACCGGATTTTGCGAGCCGCTATTGCGCCGGGTTTGAAGCAGATGATGATGCAGGTTGATCTTGACCGGGCAGCCCTCGGTGCACGCCCCGCACAAGGACGATGCGTAGGACAAATGTTTCCAATCCTTCAATCCGCGCAAATGGGGTGTCAGCACCGCCCCAATTGGTCCGCAGTAAGTCGTGCCATAGGTGTGACCTCCCACATTCCGGTAGATGGGACAAACGTTCAGGCAGGCTCCGCACCGTATGCAATGCAGAATGTCCCGCTGCTCGGCATCCGCCAGCAACGCGACGCGCTGATTATCCAGGAGCACCACATGAAATTCCTCAGGACCATCGGCCTCCCCTTTCTGACGGGGGCCTCCATACATGGTGTTGTAACCGCTGATTGTCTGACCCGCGCCCACCGTTGCAAGCATGGGCAGGAACAAAGCCAGATCCTCCAGCTTCGGCAACACTTTTTCCAAGCCTATAAGAGTGATCATCACCTTGGGCAATGCCGCCGTCAGACGGGCGTTGCCTTCGTTTTCCGTGATGGAAATCATCCCGGTTTCAGCGATCGCGAAGTTCGCCCCGGTGATCCCGACATCCGCCTTTACATATTTTTGTCGCAGCACGCCCCGCGCAATCATCGTCAATTCTTCCGGACTGCTGGTCGGAGCGCTTTTCAACTCCCGGGTAAACAATTCACTGATATCCTTTCGGTCCAGGTGCATTGCCGGAAAGACGATGTGATAAGGAGCCTCGTGGCGCAATTGGACGATGAATTCGCCCAAATCGGATTCCACCACTTCCACGCCTTCTTTTTCCAGGGCGTCGTTGAGGTGAATTTCCTCGCTGGTCATGGACTTGGACTTGATGACTGACCGGGCGTTCTTCGCTTTGACAATCCCAGTAATGATCTCCCGCGCCTGACCGGCGGTGCTGGCCCAGTGAACCACGGTACCGCGGGCCTCCAATTTTTTGGTGAACTCCACCAGATATTCGTCCAGGTGGTTGACCGCATTCCATTTAACTTCCGAGGCTTTTTGACGGGCGCCCTGCCAATCCTTGAACAGGGCGATCTTCTTGTCCCTAACGATGGCGTATTTGCCCAGCGCGGTCTGGATTAACTCCCGATGGCGCAGGTCACTGGTCAACCTGGTGGCCTGATCTTTAAATTGATGAGCGATGGCATTCATGATTGCGCCAGGATTTCCGCCAGGTGAATGGTTTTAAGCTTGCTGCCCCGCCGGTCCAGAAGCCCCTGGATATGCATCAGGCAGCTTGAATCGTTGGAAACGATATACTCGGCCTGAGTGGCCTTGGCCGAGTCGCACTTGACCTCGCCCATGGCGGTGGAAATCATCGGAAACTTGGCCGAGAACGTCCCTCCAAATCCGCAACATACTTCGGCGGCGTCCATTTCAACCAACTCCAGGCCTTTGACTTTTTCCATCAACACACGCGGCGGCTTCTTGCACTTCAATTCCCGCAAACCATGGCAGCCATCGTGGAATGTGACCTTGGCGGGAAAACTCGCTCCCAGATCGCTGACTCCAAGGCGATTGACCAAAAAACTGGAGAATTCAAAACACTTGGCGGCCATGGCCTTCGCGTCTTCGGCGTATTTGGTCTGAGCAAATAATTCAGGGTAAAACACTTTCATCATCGCCCCACAGGACCCCGAAGCGATGACCACCACTTCGGCATCCTTGTATTGCTCAATGACCTTGATGGCCGTGTCGCGACTTTCATCCCAATACCCAGTGTTAAAGGCTGGCTGACCGCAGCACGCAGGGGCTTCCGGACAGGCCACTTTATGCCCGAGTTTTTCGAGAATCTTTACCATGCTGATCCCGACCTTGGGAAAGCACATATCGATGAAACAAGGGATGAATAACGAAACTGTCATAGGATCAATCGGATTGCTTTTGGCATGCCGAGGGCACTGAATATTGAACTAAATTCTTCATAACATGGAACAATAACGCCCCTTTTACAGGGGCGCGATTGAAACAATGTTGTTTATTTTGCAGGGGCTGGAACGGCATTTTGAACCGCCGGAACCACCTGTTCCAGGGATTTCGCTGCCTTATCCAATCCGGTTTTATCCTGTCCCAGATAGCTGCTATAGCCAGCCACCACCGAAGATACCACCAGCATGGCAAGCCCGCCTGCCAGCAAGGACTTGGTGCGATTGCTCGTTCCCTTCCACTCGCCCAGGAAGATCCCCAGCAAGGTACTGAACAGGATTGCAGTAGCCATTAACACCGCCCAACCCACATAGGCCATCGAGCCCATGGCAGGTTCGCCGGTTTTGAAGCAAATAAACTGTGCGCACCAGATGGCACCTGCCAATCCGGCAAAAACAATGTTGCCCGCCAATGGCGCGCCCGCTTTTAAGTAATCCCCTGCGGTCTTGTTTTTGAAATTCAAGAAAAGGCACCACAGGAAGTTGATGGTAAAACCACCCAGCAAAACCACCACCAGCACCGGCATGCCCTTCCAAGTGGCCGAGGTCACGGGCGCGGTTGTTTGCGCCAGAACCTCGAGGCTTCCCCCGCCCTGCAATCCAAAGCCCATTCCAGAGCTCATCAGGCCGGAGAAAACCGCGACCAGAATTCCCTTTTTGAAATCGAATTCCGCCACGGCCTTTTTCTTTTCCTCCTCGGACAATTCCTTCTCCTTGGACATGCCGGCCATGCCGACCCCAACAATACCCACCAGGGAGATGGCCACGCCGACCAGGGATGCAATCCCCGCGTTGGTTTCAAAAAGCTGGCCGAACTCGCCCTTGAGCATCTTAGGAACCAGGGTGCCAGCGGCCGAGCATAAGCCGCATCCAATGGCCAGGCCCAGGCCCACGCCGAGGTAGCGAATCATCAGGCCCCAGGTCAATCCTCCAACCCCCCACATCGCACCGCACAGGTAGCAATAGGCCAGATCCTTTGAAGGGGCGCCCTTGAGCACCGCCATCAGATTGGGCGACGTGCTCAAGGCAAGGACCCAGGGCACAATCACCAGACCGAACACGGCATAGACAAGCCAGTAGCTTTCCCAGGCCCATGCCTTGACCTTTTTAAAGGGCAGGTAAAAAACCGCGCCTGCCAGACCGCCCAAGGCGAAAATCATTACGCCCAGGGCCGGATTTGCCGATGCCTCCGCAACGGGATTCATGGATGCTCCTTTTTAAAGTTGTTCGCAGCAGGATTTCGCGCCTTATTGGCGCTTGGACAGCACGTCCTTTTCATACTGCTTGACTTCCGACAGCCACGCCTCGCCGACGGGCACGCCGGTCTTCATGCAGTAATAATCCCAGACTGCCGCAAACGGGAGGGTTCTGCTTTCCTCCTGGAGCGCCAGACGCGAGGTGAAATCACCGGCAATTTCGGCTTTCCGGATTTTATCCGCAGGGGCCACCATCGCCATCAACAGGGCCTTGAGCATGTTGCGGGTGCCAATGACCCAGGCCGCCACACGATTGATGCTCGCGTCGAAGTAATCCAAACCGATGCGCGTCCGACCCAAATAACCACCCCAGACCAACTCCTGCGCCAGAGCCTGCAACTCGTCCGTCAACGTCACCACATGGTCGCTATCCCAGCGCACGCCGCGGCTCACATGCAGGGAAATTTCATCCAGATACATGAAGACGGAGGTGATTTTGTCCGCAACGGATTCCGTGGGATGGTAATGGCCGGTATCCAACGTCACGAGTTTCTTGCGGCTCACCGCATATCCCAGATAAAACTCGTGCGAGCCCACAACATAGGACTCGGAACCGATGCCGAAAAGCTTGCCCTCAATCGAATCCACATTGAGCTTGGGATCGATTTTTTTCTCGAAGATCGCGTCCAAAGACTCCAGCAAGCGCTGGCGAGGAGCAAACCGGTCAGCCGGGGTGTCCTTCATGCCATCAGGAATCCAAAGGTTCGTGAGGCAGCTTTTTCCAAGGGCTTTGCCAAAGGCGGCACCAATCTCGCGGCAGCGAATACCATGGTCCACCCAAAACTTGCGAATGGCCTTGTCCGGATGCGCCAGTGTCAAACCATCTGCGGCCTTGGGATGGGCGAAGTAGGTTTGATTGAAGTCCAGACCCAACTTCTCGGCTTTGGCCCAGGCGATCCAGTTCTTGAAATGTTCAGGCCCCATGGCATCGCGATCCACCTTTTTGCCGCCGGTTTCCGCATAGCACGCATGAAGATTGAAACGGTGTTTGCCTGGAATGAGCGACAGGGCCTTGCCCGCGTCCGCCCTCAATTCCTCGGGTGTCCGCGCCTTGCCGGGATAATTCCCAGTAACCGCCAGACCGCCACCCAGCTCGCTGCCCGCGTTCTCAAACCCACCCACATCGTCCCCCTGCCAGCAATGCAAGGAAATGGCCACTGCCGCGATCTGTTTCAAGGCCTTCTCGGTATTAACCCCCAGTTCCGCATACCGTTCCTTTGCCAAGTCGTAAGCCTGCTCAATATTCTTCGGGTTCGACATAAATTGTTATTTCGTTGTTGATGGGTTTCGTTTGCTGAGTGGCTAATCTAGGGAATCGTACCGGGGACGTCCTTGACAATCGTGCCATAAATCAGGATTATTTGGCCATCAATGGCGCAACGGGTCCGTTACAAGTCCGGACTGGGCCCCGCCCTCCATTTATGCACCGCATTCTAAAAACCAGCGAGTGGTTTCACGCTGATGGCTTTCCCATCACGGTTGAGCGACGTCAACCGCAGGAACCCTTCGGCCCTCATGCCCATGAATTTTCCGAATTGGTTCTGGTGACCGGCGGCAAGGGATTGCATGTGACCGGCGCCGAATCCTGGCCTCTGGCGGCAGGCGATGTTTTCGTGATCAGCGGCAACCGCCCGCATCACTATGACGAGATGCAGAACCTCTGCCTCATCAATATCCTGTTCCAGCCAAAAAAACTCAGGATGGAACTTGCCGACCTCCCAAGCCTGGCGGGATACCACGCCTTGTTCACCCTCGAACCAGCCTGGAGAAAGCGTCATCAATTCAAGAGTCGTCTGCACCTCTCCCCGCAGGAATTGGGAATTGTCACAGGGCTGATGGATCAACTCGACCTGGAATTAAAGCATCGAACCTCCGGTTTTGGCTTCATGGCCACGGCACTGTTCATGCAGATCATCGGATTTCTGTCCCGCTGCTACAGCCAGAGTCGCAATCCCGATTCGCGCGCACTACTGCGGATCGCGGAAACGATCACCCACCTGGAAACAAATTATGAAAAGCCGATCAATCTGGACGATCTGGCCAAAAAATCCGGGATGTCCAAACGCAGCTTCCTGCGGACCTTCCGGGCAGCCACGGATTACACCCCCATCGCTTACCTCATTCAACTGCGCATCAACCGTGCCATCAACTTGTTACGCGGCACCAGCGATAGTGTGACCGAAATCGCCTTCAAGGTGGGTTTTAGCGATAGCAATTACTTCACACGCCAATTTCGAAAGATTGCGGGTGTATCACCCCGGGCATACCGTCGGCAAACCGTGAACACCGCTCATTGAGATTGCGGATTGATTCCGCTCTACTCGACCCGCAACAATTGCTCCAACAGGGCCGGCAATTGAGCCAGAATCGCCTGATCGCTTGCGACCATGGCCGCGCCCGCCTCACTCGCAGCGGTTTGCAGGGAGATGTTTTGATTGTTTGAAAAAGCCAGCACCGGAATATGGTTTGTGGCCGGATTGGATTTTAATTCCCGTATGGCCGGACACAAATCCCCCTGCTTGCTCGCGAGATCCATAATGACGACCAGCGGCATCTCCTGGACCGCCTGCTCCACCAATCCCTCGCTCCCGGCGCGCACAATGACACGATACCCCTGCTCCTTCATCCGGTCGGCCAATTGGCTGCCGGGAAGCAGGTTCTCATATACCATCAATGCCAGAGGGCTAGTCATATCTTGAAAGTGAATCGGTCAGTTCTCAAATGCAATCCTTTTGCAGTGCATTGGCGACGCTAAAACGAATTTCCATTAATTACACGTCTTTTTAAAGGGAATTAAGGCTGCACGTTAG
Source organism: Verrucomicrobiia bacterium (assembly GCA_963664225.1). GTDB lineage: Bacteria > Verrucomicrobiota > Verrucomicrobiia > Limisphaerales > UBA1319. The sequence goes on along the minus strand of OY760937.1, from coordinate 1,217,215 downwards.
GTGCGCCCAATCAACCGATCGCCTGCATTCGCGCACAACAACAACGCATCCGATTAAAACGCACGCAGAACAACCTCGAGGAAAGGAAGATCCGCCGGAGATGTGGCTTTTGGATTTGGAGCCTTGCCCTCCACCAGCCGGACTGCCTGACCAATCGTCTCACAGGCTGCCGTATCATCCGTAACGGCCATTCCCTGATCCCGCACGGCCGAAAGCGCCCGGCGTATCACCTCCAAACGAAAAGCCTGCGGCGTCTGCACCGACCAGAGCCTGGACCGATCCACCGTGCGCAAAATGTTCACGCCATCCCCGGACTCTTTGACGGTATCTGTCACACGCTGCGCCGCCACGGCGGCCCCTGTTTCTCGTGCAGCGCGCACCACCTCGGCAATGTGCCCGGGGGTCGTGCAAGGTCGCGCGCCATCCTGAATGGCCACCACCTTGCATTCGCTGGAAACGGCATTTATACCGTTCCAAACGGAATCCTGACGCTCCCTGCCACCTTCGATCATGCGGTATGGCTTTTTGAAACCATACTTTTTGGCGAGGATTTCAAAATCGGTCTCCATTCCAGCCCGCACCACGAGAACAATCTCATCGATGCAATCGGCATCCTCAAACCGCTGCCAGGTGTGTGCGACGATGGGCCTGCCGCCGACCTCCAAAAACAGTTTATCGACAAGCGGTCCCATGCGTGTGCCCCTGCCTGCCGCGACAATGATTGCAGATACCATGCGAAAAAATATTATGTGTTGAGCGCAACTCCAGTCGGCTGCCAATCCAACAATTTGAGATTTACCGTGCGCCGACGGTTGAATTCGTTTATTTCCGGCACAAAGGCAAGGTCAAACGTCCCGTCCGGGATCCGCGCGTCACCAGCATTCCACCACAAGGTTTCCCGGGTCACTTTGCCGTCTGTAACCCACAGTTTCAAATGCTGGCGTTCCTTCCCAAGCTTCACAGGCGGACGCTGGCAGCGCACCCCGCGCACCACAAATCTGACACCGCGATTCCCGTGGCTCACCGGCTCGAGCGCGCGCAATTCCTCAATAAGGTCCAGGGTCATTTCCGACAATTGCACCTCGGCATCGATCTCCAATTGGGGTCGCAACAGCTCCGGCGCAATGCTTTCGCGGGCGAATGCGTTAAGTCGAATGCGAAGTTCATCCACGCGATCAGACCGAACCGACAGGCCGGCAGCCATGGCATGACCGCCGTGCCGGAGCAAAACTTCACCGCAGGCGCTCAAGGCGGCTGCCAGGTCAAAACCCTCAATGCTTCTGCCGGAACCCCGCCATTCCCCGGAATCCCCCCCTAAAATAATCGTGGGTCGATAAAACTGGCGCATCACACGGGCCGCCACGATGCCCACCACGCCGACGTGCCAATTCTGATGGCCTTCGACAATGGCATAGTCCGTATCAGAATTGAATCTGGATTGAACAGTTTTGACCACTTCGCTGGTGATGTCCCGCTCAATGTCCTGCCGCTCCCGGTTGCTGGAATCGAGTAACGAAACCAATTTTGAGGCTTCGCCAGCTTCCGAGCATAGTAACAATCTCAATGCCACGTCCGCGTCCGCCAATCTGCCTGCGGCATTCAGTCGCGGGGCGAGTTGGAAACCAACGCCGTGAACGTCGATGGCGCCATCCAATTGCGACACCTCCTTCAACGCCTTCAGGCCTGGTCGCGTTGTGGTATCCAGACACTTCAATCCAGCGGAAGCAAAAATCCGGTTCTCGCCTGTCAGCGGCACCAAGTCCGCTATGGTGCCAAGTGCCACCAAGTCCAAAAGCGATTTTAGATCAAAGGTTTGCGCCGCAGCCACGCCCAACTCGCGCCCGCGTTTCATGAGCGCATGGGCCAACTTGAACGCCAAACCCGCCGAACATGGATTCTCCTCCAGCAAGGTGCTCTGGTCGTTTCGAATTGCTCTTCCCAGCAGCGGATTCACGAGCGCCAGGGCCGGTGGCGGAGGCACGGATAATTGATGATGATCGAGCACCACCACATCGACCCCCTGCTCCCCAAGCCACTGGATGGTTGCCGTGGCGGTGCTGCCGCAATCCACAGCGAGCAGGAGCCCGGCAGGATAACGCTGCAAACAACGACTCACCGTTTCCTGGTTCAACCCATACCCATCGTTCTGGCGATTGGGCAGGTAATGCGCCACTTGAATTCCCAAGGCCTTGAAAACCTCCAGCAAAATGGCGGTCGAAGTCACGCCGTCCACGTCGTAATCACCGAAAATCAAGACAAGTTCGCCATTGACCTTCGCGGCGTAGAGTCGATCCACCGCAGCGCTCATTCCCGGATGTAAAAATGGATCCGAGAGTCGCTTGAGTCGGGGATCGAGAAAGTCCTGAGCTTCTTTAAGGGTTCGAAATCCGCGATTAATCAGGCACTGCGCGAGCATCGGCGAAATGCCCAGTTCGGCGGCAAGGACCCGGGTTGAAGCAGGTTCCGGCAATGCCAATGACCATCGGAACTTCATGACGCCGCACGAAAGAGAATATTATGAATCCGCATAAGTGACTCGGACCGAATAACCAACGCAGGCTGAAATATGATGCCCCAGGTTTGCACACTGACAAAGGTGTTTTACAGGCAGGGAACCGTCAAGCCCGACGATTTTCACGCCAGGCGGCCCACAGTGATAATACTATTGAACCCACGATGATCAAGCCCACGACGGCCAGCGACCATGCCGCAGAAAAATCTCCCACCCATTTGGCCACCAACATCTTCAAGCCGATAAACACGAGAACCACCGATAACCCGGCTTTCAAATACCGAAAATATTTCAGCGCGCCTGCCAGGACAAAGTAGAGAGATCGCAAGCCCAAAATCGCGAATACGTTCGAGGTGAACACAATAAACGGATTCTGGGTGACCGCAAAAATCGCTGGTATGGAATCCAGCGCGAATACCAAGTCTGTGGTTTCCACCATCACCAGTACCAGCACCATTGGCGTAAACAAAACCTGTCCATCGCGGTGCGTCACAAAACGTTGGCCGTCAAATTCGGACGTCATCGGGAAAGCGGCACGGGCCAATCGAACCATCGGATTTTTGTCAGGGTGCACCCCTTCTTCCTTGGTGCGCAACATTTTGATGCCACTGAACACCAAAAAAGCTCCGAAGACATAAAGGATCCAGTGAAATTCAACAATCAAGGCGGTTCCCAACCCGATCATCACGCCTCGCATAATCAACGCTCCAAGCACTCCCCAAAATAGTACCCGGTGCTGATATTGGGCTGGCACGCGGAAAAAGGAGAAGATCAAGGCGATCACGAACACATTGTCCATGGACAACGAAAGTTCGATGATGTAGCCCGTCACAAATTCCAACGCATGCTCGCGACCCATTTTGGGGACCAGGCTCCAAGCAAAGAGCATGGCGAGCAGAAACCAGAAAGTGGTCCAGAGCAGCGCCTCACGAAAACGAACGACATGGGCGCGTTTGTGAAACACGCCCAGGTCGAGTGCCAGAAATAGAAGAATGCAAACAACGAACCCAATCCAGTGCCGTAAGCCTATTTGAACGGGTTCGAGCATCGATCAGCCCTATGCCTTTGTTGGAAACGCCTTAGTCGGAGCGGTGTCCTCCTGAACGATCAATTGCGTGCTGTCCATGGGCCGTTGGCCTTTGTGCCACCACAAGACAATCGCGCTGGCAATGTAGATACTGGAGTAGGTGCCTGTGATAATACCCACCAGGAACGTGAAGGCAAAGTCGTTGATCACGCCGCCACCGAACAAATACAATGATAGGGTGGACAGAAACACCGTTCCTGACGTGATAATCGTCCGGCTCAGGGTTTGATTCAACGCTTTGTTCATCACCTCAGTAAAGGTGCCCTTAACCCCCAGCTTCAAGTCTTCGCGAATACGATCGAAGATAACGATCGTGTCGTTGATTGAGAAACCGATGATGGTCAGAATGGCCGGAACGGTTAAAGCGCTGAATTCCCGACCTGAGAGACAGAACCAACCCATCGTCATGAGAATATCATGAATAATGGCCAACACAGCGCCCACTGCGAACGAAAACTCATAGCGCATCGCCACGTAAATGAGAATACCGAAGAGCGCCAGCAAGCCTGCCACGATCGCGGACTTCAGAATCTCCTTTCCAATGGTTGGCCCCACCTTGTCCAACGAAAGACGCTCAAATTTGGAGGCTGGAAATTGGGTCTTCAGAGAGGCCTCCACTTTGGATCCCATATCGAATGGAACCGTGATTCGGAGGTTTTCCTTGCCCACGGCGATATTGCGCTGGTACTGGATCAGCGAATCGTTTGCACCGGCTTTCTTCACCGCATCGCGAAGCTTGTCCACTTCGACTTTTTGGGCAAACTGGAGTGTCAGATCGTCACCACCGCGAAAATCAACGCCCAGCGTATCACTGCCGCGTATGATTCCGTAGCCACAACCCACAACGATCAACGCCCATGAAGTGATGAACGCCATCTTGGCATAGCGCATGAAATCGTATTTCTCGCCCTTCACGAGGTGAAGCATCGGCAGTTTCGTAACCATGCCCTTCTCCAGGAGCCAGTCAAAAATCAACCGTGTGACCACCAGTGCCGTGAACATGCTCACCGTGATACCGATGGTCAGCGTCACGCCGAAGCCCTTGACCGGACCTGTGCCCATGTAAATAAGAATCACGGATGAAATGAGCGTCGTCAGGTTCGAGTCGAAGATGGTTCCAAATGCCTTGTCATAACCGGCCGACAGAGCGCCCCGCATGGATTTGCCCGCCGCGAGCTCCTCACGAATGCGCTCGTAAATAAGCACGTTGGCATCCACCGCCATACCGATCGTGAGCACGACACCGGCAATACCCGGTATTGTCAGCGTGGTTCCCACGTAGCACATCACTCCGAGCAAAATGACGATATTCAAAGCCAATGCCACGTTAGCCACCAATCCGGCGAACATGTAATAGACGATCATGAACACGCAGACGGCCACCGTTCCAATGACTGCCGACATTAATCCGCTATGGATCGAGTCCTTGCCCAGTGAAGGATCCACGCGACGTTCCTCCACGATTTTGACGGGAGCCTCCAGCGGATTTTCCAGCACATTAGCCAGTTCAAAAGCCTCCTGCACATCGAACTCCCCTGAAATGGTGCCGCTGCCGCCCGGAATTTCGCCCATGATTCGCGGCGCCGAATACAGCTCGCCATCCAGAACGATGGCCAGTTGGTAATATTTGTTTCCTTGCGGACTGTATTCCCGCGTAAGATCGGCGAATTTCTTTGCTCCATCGTCATCGAAAGTGAAATGAATCTCAGGCTGGTTGGAGACCGGATGACGCGCCACCGTGGCGTATTTGATGTTTTTGCCTGTGAGTCCCTGCTCCGCTTTGATCTTCACCAGGTAGGAAATGACCGCGCTGCGTGTGTCGCCACGCTTGGCCTTTTGCTTTAGAATTTCATAACCAGGAGCGGGAATTCCCTGTTCGATATACTCCACACTGTCCGGATGGACCATTCGAAATTCGAGGAAGGCCGCCTTTTCAATCTGGCGCCGCGCGCTTTCGTTCTCTTCGTCGGTCAATCCCGGCAATGCGATCGTAATGCGATTATTACCGGAAGGTTGGATTAAGGGTTCTGAAACGCCCAACTTGTCCACGCGTTTGCGCAGCACTTCCACGGCTTGGGCCAGAGCGCGGTCCTTGTCCGTGGTCGCGCCAAACCGGTTCGTTTCCATTTCCACGAGAAACGATGTGCCACCGCGCAAATCCAAGCCCAACTTGATCTTGCCCGCCGCCTCTTTCTGCAAACGGTTCAGGACCACCCGGGTGGGGTCCAGCTCATTGGTCACATTAAAGCCAGGGAAGTATTGCGCGACGCTATTGGTGCCAATGGCCTCCATCAGGTTTCCATAGCTACGGTCTGGCAGCCGCTTCTGCAAATCCAGCGCACGATTTACGATTGCCGTAAAATTCGTGTCCGTGCCCACCGCACGAGTCTGAAAGACCGTGATCAAATTCTGGTCCGTGGGAGGATATAATTCGCGCAGTGCCCAGACTGTGAGAAAAATCACGAACAACCATCTCCAGGTATTGTTTCTCTTCATGCCACTATTTCCTATTTCGTAGGTTTAGGATTCACTCGAACCGCCAGAACGCTCAATTATTTCTGTCACCGCCGACTTTAAAACTTCCAATTTGGTATCCGCCGATCGCAGGGATACGGTTTTATCCTTAACCGCCACAATCACACCCAGAATTCCGCCGGAGGTCATCACTTTATCGCCCGACTTCATGGTCTTGAGCATGTTTTCATGCTCGCGGGCCTTCTTTTGCTGCGGACGAATCATCACAAAATACATCACCACGCCAAAAAAGAGCAACGTCCCCAGCATCTGGAGCATTTGTCCAGTGGGGTTGGGTGCGGTGCCGGCTGGTTGTGCCGGCGCCATGGCCAAGAAAGCATTAAAATCGCTGTACTTCATAAAAATTACTAAACGAGTCGCCAAATCTAGGCAGCCAGCCAGTTTTGGCAAGCGAAAGCTGTAACAATTTTGCCATTTGCCGTCTATTGTGACATCTTACAACGCAGGATAAATACATTTCCCGCAATAGAATATGATGCCGGACCAAACCGCTCTGACAGCCTTCAAGCCTGTTGCCACAGGCTCCACAGGCCTGCCCAGCCTCCCGCCACGGGACTGGGAAAGTCTGGCGCACGCAAAATTTCTCCTCGAAACCCCCGATCTGACAGCGCGCATGGCCCATCTGATTGGCGCTCCCATCGAATCCCTGTTCCAAAGAATGCCCACAGGATGGCGTGATGTGGTCCACAAGACAACTCAATCTTCTCTGAAAGCGGCTTTAAAGCTGGCAGTCAAGTCCATGGGAAACCCCGCCTGGAAGCCTTCCTCGGATCGCCTGCATAAGGTTCTAACAGGAACCTCCGGGGCTATTGGTGGCGCTTTTGGCTTCGCAGCAGTCGCCATTGAGCTCCCCATTTCCACCACGCTCATCCTGCGCTCCATTGCCGACATCGCCAGAAGTGAGCAACACGACCTGACCGACATTCAGACCCGGCTCGCCTGCATGGAAGTCTTTGCACTGGGTGGTAACACCACATCGGACGATGCGGCAGAAAACGGTTATTGGGTCGTGCGCGCCACCCTGGCCAAGTCCATTTCAGACGCCGCCATCCATTTCACGCGCAAGGGTATTCTGGAGGAGACCGCTCCCGTCATGGTCCGACTCATCAGCGGCATCGCCTCCAAATTCGGAATACTCGTTTCGGAACAGCTTGCGGCCAAGGCCGTTCCGCTGATTGGCGCCACGACGGGTTCAGCCATCAACTTGTTGTTTATGAACCATTTCCAAAAGATGGCTCGGGGCCATTTCATTCTGAGAAGACTCGAATCGGTCCATGGACTCTCTGCGGTGCAACAGGTTTACGACTCGATAGCACTGCCCTTGAATGGAATTCGACCAAACCAACCCCGCAGAACAACCCCGTCTCCCGGAGCGGATTAATCCTTCCGGCATCTCCTCTGCAAAACGACCCCGGCCACTACTCCAACGGCAAATGCGATCATCAGCGACCGATACGGATGCGCCCGGATGGCTTGGTCGGTCGTTTTCGCGCAGTTGACCGATTGATCCTTAATCCGGCCGCAAACCGTCTTCAAACGAGCCGCCAGTTCCTTCAGCTCTTCCTTGGATTTCTGTGCCAGGTCACTGCCCCTGGCCGCCACCAGAGTTTGACCGTCCTGAAGTAAAATCTTCAGGTCGTGGAATAATTTTTCCTTGGTTCCTTCCTCTGCCGTCATGTTTTTGAAATATGTTTCCATAACACCTCGATTATATTAACGGATTGGAGTGGTGGGCGATGAGGGATTTGAACCCCCGACCTACTGCGTGTAAAGCAGACGCGCTAACCGCTGCGCCAATCGCCCGACCGTTTATTATGAAGCACTTCCCGCTCTTATGGAATGGACTCCCAAGAGCGTTGCGCCACGAGATTCGGGCAGCAGCCAATTCACATCCGCCCGGAGCGCATCTCTCGATTTCGCGCCAACCTACACGGCCTCCAAATCCTTTTCGCCGCGCACAATACATAAAACAATATGCGCCAGGTCATGCATTGGGCAAGCGAATTTCAAAATAAGTCCAGTTGACTTGCGGGAGGCAGATTTTTTAGTTTCTCCCGCTCCGCCCGATGTCGCGAAGCGGCACGCACGTTGCCCTCGGGCGTCAGTTCGGATTCTTCAAGATTCCGCAAAATGACTTTGGCGCGCTCAACGACCTCCCGTGGCACGCCGGCCAAACGCGCCACCTGGATGCCGTAGCTTTTATCCGTGCCGCCCGATACAATCTTGCGCAAGAAAATGATCTGATCGTTCCATTCACGCACCGCCACATTGCAATTCACCAATCGGGCCAGCCGTCCGGACAACTCGGTCAGTTCATGGTAATGCGTGGCAAACAGGGTCTTTGCGCCCACCTGGTTGTGCAGATGCTCCACAATGGACCACGCCAGGCTCAGGCCATCGAACGTGCTGGTGCCCCTGCCAATTTCGTCGAGAACAATCAAACTCTTTGATGACGCGTTGTTCAACAAATTGGCGGTCTCGCTCATTTCAACCATGAATGTGGATTGGCCCCGGGACAGATCGTCGCTCGCCCCGATGCGCGTGAAGATGCGATCCACAAGGTCGATTCTCGCCTCCGCCGCGGGAATGCAACTGCCCGTGTGGGCCAGCAACACCAGCAAGGCAACTTGCCGCAGGTAGGTGCTCTTGCCCGCCATATTGGGCCCAGTGATCAGAACAATCTGGTGGGCCACCGCGTCCAGGTCGGTGTCATTGGGCACGAAACGTTCGCCGCCCGGCACCTGCTCCAGCACAGGATGCCGCCCGTCGCGAATATGGATTACCCCCGCCTCGCCAATTTCCGGCATGCAGAAGTTGTATAGACGCGCGGTCTCGGCAAAACCCGCCAGCACATCCAATTGGGCCAGTCCCTGCGCTGTCTTTTGAATCTCACCCATTCGCTCCAGGACCGCCTCACGGAGCTGCAAAAAGAGATCGTATTCCCGCTGCGTGGCCCGTTCGTCCGCGCCCAGAATTTTCCCTTCCACCTCTTTTAACTCGGGTGTGATATACCGCTCACCATTGGCGATGGTCTGCTTGCGAATGTATTGCTCGGGCACCTTATCCAGGTTGGATTTTGTGATTTCGATGAAATATCCAAATACGGAATTGAACCGGATTTTGAGGGAACTGATCCCGGTGCGCTCGATTTCCTGCTGCTGTAATTTCGCAATCCAGTCCTTGCCGCCGCGCGAGGCCATTCGCAGCTCGTCCAGCGCGGCGTCAAATCCGTCCCGAATCATCCCGCCTTCCTTAATGGCAATCGGCGGCTCATCGCAAATCGTCCTTTGAATCAGATCGACCAATTCCGGCAACGGCACAATCTGAGCGGTTAATTCATGCAGAAGCCCGTCACGGCAAGGCGCGGACGCTTGAGAACCCGAAATTCCATTTTCATCGCGCGGACCCGCATTGTCCGCGTTGGGCGGAACAGGCAGGCCAAGCAGTGGGGCGTCCTTCACCGGACTGGGCATCGCGCCCAACTCGGCGAGCAAGTCCCGCAAGGCTGGCAACCGCTCCAAGGCCAGGCGTAACGCCGCCATATCGCGCGCATTTCCCCCGCCCGCGCTTAACCGGCTCAACGTTCGCTCCAGATCACGCACCTCTTTTAATTCCAGGCGGAACCGATCGAGCAGTCCGCCAGCCTCCAGCCACATGCGGACCACCTCCTGCCGACGCCGGATAGCAGCCACTGAGGCCAGGGGTTGCGAGAGCCAGTCCCGCAGCCGCCGCGCGCCCATGGGAGTCATGGTCCGCTGCATCGCTCCATACAAAGAGGATGGCGCGGGCGCATCCCGGTGAAGCGGTTCCAGGATCTCCAGATTCCGGAGCGTGGTCGCATCGAGCACCAAAAATTCCGAGGATCGATAAAATGAGATCCTCGTCAAATGAGCAATATCGCGACGCAAATGCTGCGCTAAATAATGAACCGCGCCACCGGCCGCCCCCACAGCCGCTGTATGATCCTTCAATCCAAATCCATCCAGCGAGGCCACTCCAAAATGGTCTCTCAAGGTGAACTGCGCGGTTTCCGGGGCGAAGACCCAATCGTCATATTCGCTGACGATTGCAGAACCGCAGCCCAGTTTTCTTATTGCCGCCGCCTGCTCCGTGGGCAGGACAATCTCCGCCGGCCTCAGGCGTTCCAATTCCGCAAGCAGGGCGGGCTCCCCGTCCACCTCGGTGGTGCAAAAATCGCCGGTGGTTAAATCGACAAAGGCCAGCCCAAACAACGTCCCCCGGGCATATACGGTGGCCAGGTAGTTGTTTTGCTCAGCCCGAAGCATCCGCTCGTCAAAATGCGTTCCCGGGCTTAAGATTTGGGTCACCTCCCGCTTGACCAATTGTCCCGGACGCGGCTCCTCCATCTGATCGCACATCGCGACTTTTCGGCCTGCTTTGAGCAGGCGGGAGATGTAGCCCGGCGCCGCATGATAGGGAATGCCGCACATGGGCGTGGTGCCGCGCTTGGTGAGCGCCAGATTCAGCAATTGCGATGCCGCCAGGGCGTCCTCGAAAAACATCTCGTAAAAATCGCCCAGCCGAAACAGCAACAGGGCATCCTTCGGCAGACCGGCCTTGATTTGCCGGTACTGCGCCATCATGGGTGTCAACTGTCCATCGCCTGCCATCGACCGAACTGTAGAAAAAACATTCGCCAAGGTCGAAAGGAAATTCGCGCTTTCGCCTCCTTTTGCGCCGTTGACGCATCGGACCCATTCCTCCATGATATCCACCGAGCCCTGAATCGGTCGGAACACCGGCCGTATGACCTGACATGCCATGAACACTGTGAACCTAGCCAAGATTATTTCATCAGTCTGCATTCTGACCAGCCTGTCTATTGCCCCATTCAAAGCCCGAGCCGCCACGCCCGCGCCCCTGCCCTACGGCCCGCTGCCCACGCACCGTCAGCAACTTTGGCACGAAATGGAATTCTATGGGTTCGTGCATTTTACCGTGAACACTTTCACCGATAAGGAATGGGGATACGGCGACGAACCGGAATCGGTCTTTAATCCCACTGATTTCAACGCCAATCAAATTGCGAAAACCGCAAAAGAAGCGGGAATGAAGGGGCTTGTCCTCACCTGCAAGCACCACGATGGCTTTTGCCTGTGGCCCAGCAAATATACGGAGCACTCGGTCAAGAACAGTCCCTGGAAAAACGGCAAGGGCGATGTGGTCCGCGAGCTTTCCGATGCCTGCCACAAATACGGGCTCAAATTCGGTGTTTATCTTTCACCCTGGGATCGCAATAACAAGGATTACTCCACCCCCGCTTACATCACTTATTATCGGAACCAACTGCGGGAACTGCTTTCCAACTACGGCGAGGTATTTACCGTCTGGTTCGATGGCGCCAACGGCGGCGATGGCTATTATGGCGGCGCCCGTGAAATGCGCCGCATCGACAACCGCACTTATTACGATTGGGCAAACACATGGAAAATCGTTCGCGAGATGCAGCCCAACGCCGTGATGTTCAGCGACGGCGGACCTGATTTTCGATGGGTCGGCAACGAAGCGGGTATGGCAGGCGATCCGTGCTGGTCCACCATGAAAATGGAAGGCCGCTATCCCGGAGGACCCTCGGAAGGTCTGAACTCCGGCGAACGCAATGGCGACCAATGGCTGCCCGCTGAATGCGATGTCTCCATTCGTCCCGGCTGGTTCTACCACGCGAAAGAAGACGCTGCCGTTAAAACCGCCGATCAATTGCTGAAAATATATTATGCCTCTGTGGGCCGGGGCTGCTGCCTCAACTTAAACATGCCGCCCGATCGTCGCGGCCAGATTCATTCAAACGATGTCAGCACGCTGCGCGAGTTTCGCAAAATCCTCGATGCCACCTTCGCCAATAATCTCGCCAAAAACGCGAAGTTCGAGGCCAGCAATGTGCGCGGGCGCGACCCGATCTTCAGCCCCGACCGTTTGCACGACAATAAACGCGACACCTACTGGGCCACGGATGATGATGTGACCACCCCGGAACTGGTCATTCGTTTCAAAAAACCGGTCTCCTTCAATGTGGTGCGCTTGCGTGAATACACGCCCCTGGGTCAACGCATCGATGCCTTCGCTCTCGACTCCTGGCAGGATGGGCAATGGCGCGAGTTTTTCAAAGGCACCAGCATCGGCAACCAGCGGCTTGTTCGCTCCCAATTCATGGCATCGGACCGCATTCGCTTGCGTATTCTCAAGGCCGCAGCCTGCCCTGCGCTCTCCGAAATTAGCGTCTTTGCAGAACCCACCCACTGAAAGGCCCTGAGTCGAACCTATCTGACCAACCACCACGCGAAAACCAGCCAATGAACGCCACAGACAAACGCTGGCGCTGGGGCATCCTGGGGCCCGGCAATATCGCGGAACGTTTTGCCACCGCGGCTTGTGAGCTTCCCCAAGCCCAATTGCACGCTGTGGCTTCGAGGGATCCGGCCCGAGCTGAGGCCTTTGCCAGGCGTTTCTCCATTCCGGTTCATTACGGCAGTTATGATGCCCTGGCCAACGATCCTGCCGTGGATGCGGTCTACATCGCCACACCTCACGCGCTTCATCAGGAACACGCCCAACTCTGCCTCAGCGCCGGCAAAGCGGTCCTCTGCGAGAAACCCATTGCGCTGAGTCAAGCCCAGGCGCGGAGCATGATCGACACCGCCCGAAGGCACCGTGTCTTTCTTATGGAAGCCATGTGGACACGGTTTCTGCCCGCCACCCGCAAAGCGCTCGAACTCCTCCAGTCGGGAGAAATTGGCGAACTGAAATACCTCAGAGCTGATTTTGGAACCCTCTTCAAGTTCGATCCCGCCAACCGGATTTACGATTTGAAGCTGGGCGGTGGATCCCTGCTGGATGTCGGCGTTTACCCGCTGTTTCTGGCGCTGCTCCTTTTTGGGCAGCCGGACGAGGTCAAAGCCTTCGCCCACTTATGCAGCACCGGCGCGGATGTGTCCATAAACGCCCTGCTCTTTTACAAACAGGGCCGCATGGCCAATATTCTCTCCAGCGTTGAGGCCAACACCCCGCTGACCGCTGAAATCATCGGCTCCAAGGGAACACTGTCACTCGACCGTCCCTGGTATAAAGCCCAATCGCTTACCGTGAGTCCGAATTCGGGTGCTTCACGGATTCTCGCGGAACCTTATGAGGGAAACGGGTTCCAATTTGAAATCCAGGAGGTCATGAATTGTCTCGCGCAAAACAAGCTGGAAAGCGTCCTGATGCCGCTGGATCTCAGCTTGTCGATGACCCAAGTCAGTGATGAAATCCGCGCTCAATGCGGCATCCGCTACGATTAGCCGCACTGAACTTTGATCCCGATCGTTTGGTTGTTTAGTTGGCCACAACCGTGGTTGCATGGTCAAGATCAGCCGAATCGGCGCAAGCTTCATTTTTCCAATGCAATTTCCACTCCGCTGTGGTATTTTAAGTTATTAATGATATGAGCGCTCAAGAAACAAATACAACGATGGCGGTTTTCCTCGATCTGGAGAACATCGCCCTGGGGGCTCTCGATGCCCATTTCCCCCGATTCAACATCCACAAAACGCTCGAGCGCCTCCTGCTCAAAGGGCATATCGTCGTCAAAAAAGCTTATTGCGATTTCGACCGCTATAAGGAGTTCAAGCGCGACCTGCACGAGGCCGCATTCGAGCTGATTGAAATACCGCACGTTCGCCAGTCCGGCAAAAACTCCGCCGACATCCGCATGGTCGTCGATGCCCTGGATTTGTGCTACACCAAGGGCCACGTCGATACCTTTGTCATCCTGAGCGGGGACTCCGACTTTTCGCCCCTGGTGAGCAAATTACGGGAAAACGCCAAAAAGGTTATTGGAGTGGGAGTGAAAAATTCGACCAGCGATTTGTTTCTCAATAATTGCGACGAGTTTATTTTTTACGACGATCTGGTGCGGGCCGAAACTTCGAAAAACCGCCGTCCACGCCCGGCTGTGTCTCCTACTGCAAAGGGAGATTCCAAAGGTCCTTCCCTGGCCGACGCTTTGGATCTTGTGGTCGAGACGCTTGAAGATCTTACTGACGAACGGAGCGAAGACGATCGCACATGGGGGTCCATGATCAAGCAAGCGATCCGACGCCGCAATCCCGGGTTCAATGAACGCGCCTATGGATTCCGTTCATTTAATGACCTCCTCATTGAAGCAGAAAAACGAGGTTTATTAAAACTCGACGCTGACGAAAAATCTGGAGGTTTTACCGTTCGTTCCATGGACTAGAACGTCCAAACCGTGTCACATATAAAAGGGCTGCTGTTGCGAAACCACAGCCCTTTTTCATTGTTTCAACAGGCCATAAAAAGTGCCGCAGTGAGCGACTTGCGGCACATGACAAACAGTCCGGAATTCTTTAAAGGTCCCGGCGGGCCCGAACAAAAGGTTATTCCTTTGCTTTTGGTTTGATGCCGCGCAATTGCTCGTCAAAAAACGCGAGCACTTTTTTCTCGTGTTGCGGTCCTACAAAACCATGACCGCCGCCTGGAACCGGTTCAAACACGCACTTCACTTTGGCCTTCTTCAAGGCTGCCACCAACAACTCACTTTGATTGTAGGGCACCACCGGGTCGCGGTCTCCATGCATGATCAAGAAAGGCGGATCATCACTGGTCACATAGGTCAGCGGACTGGCTTTCGCGCACTTGTCTTTGTTCTCCTGAATGGCGCCGCCGATCAACCGCGACTCCGGCGAATCCGCGGGGTCATGCTTCATTTTGCTTCCCGCTACATCCATTTTGGTAAAATCTGTCGGTCCAAACCAATCCACAACGGCATTTACCCGACTGGAAAACTCAGTTGCCCCGCCCTTGCCTTCAAAATCCTTCATATCTCCTGTCGTGCCCAGCATCACGGCCAGATATGCACCGGATGACTGACCCCACACCCCGATTTTATCCGGGTTAATGTGGTATTCGGCGGCCTTCGAGCGGAGAAACCGGATCGCGCATTTGACATCCTCCAATTGCGCCGGGAAAAGCGCCTCCTGGCTGAAACGATATTCAATGCTAACGCAAAAATACCCTTTTTGCGCCAGAGCCGACAGCGGCTTGATGCCGGCATCCCTGCTCCCGGTCCTCCACGCCCCGCCAAAAATAAACACCACCACCGGCATCGGTTCCTCGATTGCTTTTTTGGGCTTGAGAATGTGCATCTTCAAATCCCGATCGCCCCCCTTCCCAAAGACAACGTCAGAAACAAGCTCGACGTCGCTGGGCACCGTTTTTGGCCCCTCTTGCGCAAACGCGCTCGCCCCTGCCATCACCATGGCCAACAATAGCGCCGCCATCCAATTCATTTTCCATTTCATGCTTAATCCTTCAATTCACGTTACTGCCATACATAACACCGCTGGAATTGTCCAGTTGCGATGAATTCCACCGCTTCGTGTGCATTTCATCGTTAATTATAAGAAACTGGCTCAATGCCGGTGAACGGTTTCAATACCACCAACGGATTGACGCAAAAAGCCCCTCCGGGATTCAAAATAGAAAGTTAAATCCCCGAGGGGTAAATGCGTTAATGAAACGATATTATTTCGGAGATTTAACGATTTTTTTGTACTCAGGCATTTGCCGCAAATTCTGCAATCGCGGATCCGAGGCGGCCAATTGACTCAAATCTTTCGATCCCGGCTGTTTTTCCGCACGCTTGTTGCTGAGATCAATGGAATGGGCCAGGGACTGAATCGCTTCGGTATTTTTGTTCTGAACGGCCTGCAGGGCCGCCAGGTCATACCAGGCTTCCGCATTATCTGGCACCATCTTAACCAGTTTCTGAAGGGTCAACTCAAGCTTGGGCACGCTTCCCAACTGCGCGTAAAACTGCGCCGCTCCCATCAATGTGCTGGTGCTCACCTTCTCCGGTGCGATCATGCGGTCCAGCAGGGCGATGGCGGGAGGCGTCTTCTGGCGGAAGACGTAAGCCTGCACCAGATTAAACGCCAGCGAGTCGTTCGTGCTGTTGGTCGCGCACAATGGCTCAAGCTGGGCGATCAATTTGTCGAGAACGGAGACTGCCTCGGCTTTCATCTGACGGCTCTGATACGCCTGGGCCAGAAGAAACGCGGTATTGGCATCGGCCGGGTTGGTCCGAAACTTGGGCAGCATCAGATTGATGGCCTGATCGAATAAGGCGTTTGCCCGGTTGGTCTGCTGCCGCTGGAGATAAGCGTTGGCGAGGGTCAGGGCCACCTGCGAATTCCCCGGATTGGTCTCATATTGCTGTTCCAATTGCGCCAGAGGATTGGCAGCCGCAGCGGCGGCGGCGGCGGCGGCGGCAGCCCCACCACTCTGTTTGATATTCGTCAATTGGTTTACCAGATCGTTTACGCCCTTATTCTCGGGATCAAACTTCTGGCAGGTTTCCGCAATCAGCAAGGCATCCTCGATCCGCTGAGTGGTTGCCAAAAGGTTGATATAGCGGAACACCGCTTCAGGGCTGTAGGGGCAAAAGGCAAAGGATTGTTTGAATGCGAAATCCGCCTCCTTGAGCATTCGCGCCTGCTCCGGGGAACCAGGTTTAACCGCATTGATGCGCCAGGCATAGAGTCCCGCCTGGGCGCTGCGCAGTTTCGAAAAAGCTTTTTGCGCGTCGTTATCACGCACGAACTTTCGATCCCCCTTGTATCCCCGGTAATCCATGTGTCGATAGACCCGATCGGCAAAATCGCAAATCTCCTTCACCGGTGTGTCGTAGGTGATCCAATTCCCACAAAGACGTTCAGTATAAAGACTCCAAAAGTCATGGTCTTTCTTCACCATCGCCTCGGTGAATTCCGGCACCTGCTGCCGATTGAGTTTCATAATGATCCCGAACGGACTCAGGTGTGGATACATCCACTTGAGCGGGAAGCTTTCCTCCACATAAAATTCATTCGTCGGATTGTTGTCAAAGATGACTTTGGTCAGCAACCCGTTGATCTGCATCACCGAGACCTGCCCCGAAACCTGTACGCGGCCCTCGACGATCCGCACATCTTCCCCAGGTTCCAATTGATTGGCCATCAACCTGTGTTGGGCGTCGTTGATGTAATCCTCAAAGCATTTTTTGGATTCCTCAACCGTGGGGGTGTGAATTTCCACGGGCGGATAGACCCCCTCCTTGCGTCGGCGATCCTCCACTTTCTTTCCATAACTGGTGAAGAACCGATCCAGCGGCCCAACCATGCGGGCCAAAAGGTTGGTCGTCACGTTGGCTTCCTTTTCATTCCGTGAGCGAAACATCTCCTGAAAAAACGGGGAATCCACCTGTGTGCTACGGTTGTAATGGGCCCGGATGTAATTGAGATACGTGCTGTCTGCCAGCGCGTTCTGCGTGATGAGATAAACGTCACGACGGTCAAAATCCGGATCGCGCCTTTTTTGCGGCGGGATAAAACTCTCGCAGAAGATCATATAGGTCGGACAAAACCGGCCCGGATCGGTTCCGCCAAACAGAATCGCATCCCTGTCCATTTTGGGATAAAACTGGCCGGCTTTACCGAAGTCCGGTGGTGTGAACATGTCATGCCCAAACCAAAAACCGAACAAATGCCCCCGCTGCTCATTGTCAGACCAGTGCGCGGTGATGGAATGAATCGGCATGGCCGCATAGATGGCCAGTAAACAGATCATGGGCGCTTTCTTGCGGGAGAAAAACAGGGCGATAACGGCCATGACAGACAGCGCGACTCCGAAGATCGCCGTATAGACCAGCAACGGATTAACCACCTCCTGCATCGTTTTGGCCAGCGAATAGACTGCCATGCCACCCGCCCCCGCTGCTGCATATAGCGCCCATTCCCGATACTTCTCATACTGGGTCGCCAGCAAGCAACCCACAAAGGTCAACCCATACCCCACCCCAATGGCGATGATCGCATACGAGGCGGTGAAAAACACCTTGTTAAGATCGCGGCTCTGTTTGTCGGTACCAGGATTGAGCAGGATCAGCAGCAGAAAGCCCAGGAACAGGAATATCGCCGCCAACCCGATCATCCAAGACCGTTCGCGCTTCTGTAACTTTTTGTAGAACAGAAAAGGAACAATGGCGAAGAGCAGGTACACAAAGCTGAATTCTTCTGTGGCACCTTCAAAAAACATGCGGACTTGATCCACAAACTTGAATATGTCGTTGGTCGGATTAGTGCGCTCGTATTGCCCCCGGGACAGCGCATGCAGGAAACCATCAAACGTGCGCGGATAGCCCCAGTTCATTGGCGGATTGGTCATCGAGGTCAGCGGCATGTAAAAATAGAAACCCGCGCCAATCGCCCACGCCCCGGCCAGAATCAACATCGGTTTCCACTCGGTAAACAACCGCTCCGCCTTTCCAGACAGGGCATAGAAAGCGTAGAGCAATGCAAAACCAAGGGCATTGATGAGCAAAAGCAACATCGTGTGTGAAGCCTCGGAGAGATTCCCCTGGGAATGGGACATCATGTAAAGAATCCAGGCCAGCACATTAGCCCCCAGCAAAACTCCCACGATTTTAAGCTTCGCAGTCCAGTCTGTCTTCAGCGAATACCACAGTGCCGTTGCCACTGACCACACCCCAATGGCATTGTAAATGGCGAACAACGGCAGGTTTGCATCGAACGCTCCGATGGAGCCTGAGTATTTTCCATAGAGACCCAGGCAATAAACAATGCTGTTAAAAAGGAACAGGTCGCGCCCGAGTTTGGGGTTCACCGCCAAAACAGCCACCTCAATGCCCATCGCCGCCACGAGCAGCGTCTGGTGATTGGTAAAACAAATGCCGAAGAGCAACGCCGCGATGTAAAGATAGCGATACTGGTGCGGCGCATAAACCCAGCGCAGCAAACAGCACAGCACCCCCATCAGCGATAGCACCCCAAAGCAATACACCTCGACAATGACCGCCTGACTCCAATAAAAGCCGTTGAACGCCAGAAGGCAGCCCGCAACAAAACCGGCCACCACGCACAACCCGTTCTCCCACTTTTTCTCGATGTTCTTAAAGTCGGAGATTCCTTCAATCATCATGCTGCTGCCGCGGGACACCATCAAGGCCAGCAAACCGCAGGCCACCGAGGCTGCCACCGCAGATGCCAACGCCACGCGCCACGCAATGTTCGAAATGGGCACCAACACCGTGAACAACCACGTAAAAATGGTCCAAACAGGGTAGCCCGGGGGATGCGGCACGCCCGCATAAAACGATCCCACGGCCAGTTCACCCGAGTCCTCCAAAGTCAAATCCGGCGCCAGCGTGTAATAATAGGCTAGAAACGTCAGAAGCGTGGTTAGCGCAAAGGTCAGCCAATCGATCGATCGGTACAAGGGGGCCGGATGCTTGACGAACGCCGTGCCGTTGGTGGCGGCGGCGGGTGTCGTTCCCGAAGTTGTCGGCTTGGGCGACTTTAACTTTTCATTACTCATGGCTTTAACGTTTCAGTCCGTTGGTATTTAACAGCAGAAAAGAGGCTATACTAAAAGAGGATGCCCTCACGTTTGTCGATTCAAAAATCATCGGTGGCAAATGGTTGAGCATTGTGTGCTCCGCTGAGGTCTCCAGATAATCCCAACCGGCATTCCCATGCTTCATCCCAGTCATGTTGCGGCTGTACTGGTCTATAACGACGCCTTCCGGTCCCAAATCGCTCTGTCGAACCGCCAGCATGAATACAAATGCCATGCCCAAAGCCGGTGCCAGCCATCGATATAAGGATATCACGCGCGGGCGGGCCTCCGAAACGCCCCAAATCTGTTTGGGCATCTCCGTGGCACTGTCATACTGACTCTCCTCGACGCGCGATGTATTAAAAATGCGGTTTTTAAGTTGTGGGGATGTTGATCGTGGAATCCACTGTTTCAGTCGATTCTCCTCGAAATTCGATTCGTTCATAATTCCATCCTTTCAAGACGGTTCTCATTTTTTGCAGTCCGTAACGATAACGCCCCGCAATGGTGTTTGGGGAAACCTCCAAAAGCCGTCCAATGTCTTCATAAGTGTATCCATGCCAGATTTTTAAAACGATCGTTTCCCGTTGTTCCATTGGCAGGTTCGCCAGACACCGCATGGCCGCCTTTTCCTGTTCAAATTCATCAGAGTTTGTCTCAAACCAGCCCGCCGACTCCAGTTCACGCTGAATCCGTCGCCACAATGATCGCCGGTAGTTCAGCGCACGATTCCTGACGGCGCGCAGACAATAAAAGGTCGGTTGCTCAGGCGGCAAATCGCGTTTTATTAGCGATACAAATACTTCTTGAAGAACATCTTCCGACTCAGAATGACTTAATCCGAGCGCCCGACCGTACAGAACCAGCTTGGTCGCTTGTTCTTCATACAAGCGTTCCAACCAGTTCAATTGCGGCGAGACGTCGTCGTTCATGCTTCACCTAATAAACACCGAACCCATTCATTTTGTATAAGCGTTGGCTTCTTTTTTGAGGGCGTCTGGTTTTGATCGGCCTGGCCTGCCTTCATTAAGCCAGCAGGGCTTTAAGCGTAACCAAATCTTTCTTAAAGGCTTGCACCCGTTCCTGAATGGCGCCCAACGGATACTCATGGTGCTGGGAAATGATTCCCTTATAGGACGATTTTGTCAGCCAATCGAAGTAACTGCGGCTGACCATCCCCTCACCCAATGGACACCATTCGGTTTGCCAGTCTTTGGATTTTTTCTGCCATGTGAAGTCCTTCACATACACCGCGCTGAACTGGGGCTCCATCAAACGCGCATGCAACGCCCAAGCAGTGCCTCCCTCCACCGTTGCGTGACCGATATCGAAGCAAATACCCAGATACTTGGGATCGAATCCCTCCAGCATCTGGTAAATGTCCCAAACGGGCGCGCCAACATTTTTTGCGCCAGAATGATTCTGGTATCCTCCGCAAAGGCCCAATTCCTTGTTCAACGCCGCCAAATCCTTCAGCCGGGCGCGACATTCCGCAATTTGCCGTGGCAACGGAATGCCAGGACGATATTGAAACCAGGAGAGCCGATAAACACGCACCCCAAGTTTACTGGCGGTTCGCAGCACGCGCTGTTGGATTGGATCCGTGGCATCCAGGATGTCAGTCGTAATATGCAGCGCTGTTTTACCACGTTTCGCCAGAGCCTCCACCAACCGCGGCAAGTCATCCTCCACCCGTTCTGGCAACACATGACCGCCACGGCGTACAGGACACTCAATGCCGTCCCAGCCGACCTCCGCCACCAAATCCGCCGTATCCTCAAAATTCAACTCCTGAAATGCCTTTGAAAACGCAACGATTTGAAATCGTGACATGGTTGGGGAGGATGGGACTGCGGCAGCCAACGCGACCAGACCGGGAGCTGCGACGGCCAATGAGCCGATAAATTCACGCCGATTCCACTGATGAGAGCTTTCCATGGATGCTGTATGCGATTCCCATCCATGAATGTCAAACAGGACCCGCGTAATATTCAATCAGACTCTGGAACTTTTGCCACTCAGGACCCCGCCCGGAATTCAGTCATGCACCTGGCAGAAGATATTCAAAAGCCCTCGGCTGAGTAACTTTCCGAGTATTTTGTGTATTTCAACACACCGCGAACGCATTTCTGTTTATCACTGATGGTGGAGGTCCGGCATTGATCATTCACGTAAAGCTCCACACGAAACTCACCAACGCCACCCTCCCGGCGAAATTCAAAGTTCACATTTCTGGCTTCAAAATCAAGGGTTGTCGGGGCGACGGCACTTACAGAGTTCGTGATGCCATCCGCCACATAGAAGCCCGTGAATTTCTGACCCTCGGTTCCTTTGATGACTAATTTCAGAGGACGCGCTGCTGCGGTCGCCGTGCCCAGAGCCACATAGCCTCCAAAAATGGCCACCAGCGCCAATCCAATGATAATGAATAACTTTTTCATGGTGTGTCGCATCGCAACCGGATCGTCCTTATTAGGATGCAGTTAACCATAGATACGTATCCATGTCCAGCGTGAATAATGAATCCATTGAAAAACGAACTTCGCTCAAGAATTTTAGGAATCCAAAAATCCAACTCACGCCATCAAGCTCTGGCTGCAATGGTATCTACGGCGGCGTGAACGGCAGCGACAAGCGCTGCCACACGCACTGGCAAGGCAAAATCCGATGGAGCCTCGAGGGTGTAAGTTTGGCGCGTCTTGTTCATGAGCAAATAAAATGCTTCCGGCCATTGCGGACGTTTGTTGATGTCCAGATCGGGCCGAATGACGCCGTTGGTGGCGGGACGATTCTCGATCATCGGCGATGGGTCCACCGGACATATCCCGGTCACGCGCTGGGTCATGACTTCCGCGAGCGAAAAACGGCGCTCTGGATTCTGTTCGTAGAGGTAGAAACCTCCAGCCTCCCAGTCCTCGTGCAAGCAAAGACACAAATCAAAAGGCGGCTGTTTCTCCAGCCAGGAAAGATGCGCACGCACCTCCGCCGTTTGGAGGTGCCGGTAATCCCGATTCAAATCAATGCCATCAGGGTTTTCGCGCTGGTTTAGTTCAAATCCACGCATGTTCAGACAGGGAACCACCCACAGGCTGACCGTTGAAGGCCATTGGTCTTCGTCGATCAATCTTTGAATGGACAGGGGTCCGGCTGGTTCATCCCCATGGATCCCGGTCGAGATGTAAACCCTGGATTTCTCCTGATCAGATGCCCGAGTCAATACAGGCAGTTCATAGTCGGACGATATTTGCAGCCATTCCACGGACCAACCATTCACGCGCGCGGAAGCCACCACGTCCGGGATGACCTTTCGCATGGCGACGGTTTCTCCCGCGTAATGCTTCTTATTCAGACCCAGTCTGACCGGGCCACTGCGTGTATCGGAGGCACTCATTTGTCACTACCACCCATACCAGATTGCATCGAAAAATCCACTCAGTCGAAAACCGGGCCTGACTGTTTCAACGATTAGATCGTTGCCGCCGTCGGGTGCTTAGCCTTCCGTCTGAACGAACCCCATTGGCTCCAGATCCAAATCCTTGAGCATCTGAAGGTCTTTTTCCACCGGCTGATTCACCGTGGTGAGGTAATTCCCCACCATGAGCGCGCTTGCGCCGCCCATGAGCGCCAAAGGTTGCACATCCCGCAGATTCACCACACGCCCTCCTGCAATGGTAATGTGCTGCGTGGGCAGGATAAATCGGAAGCTGGCAATCGTCTTTAAGACCTCCATAGGTGTTATGGGAGGCACTTTTTCAAACGGCGTTCCCGGGATGGGATTTAGAATATTGATGGGCACAATGAACGGATTTTGTTCGCGCAAGGCAAATGCCATGTCGCAACGGTCCGCTCGCGTCTCCCCCATGCCTATGATGCCGCCGGTACACAATTTGATGCCCGCCTTGCGAAGATATCCCAGTGTTTGGATGCGGTCTTCCCAGGAGTGCGTCGTGCAGACCTGCGAATAAAAATCCCGTGAGGTTTCCAAATTGTGGTTGTAACACTCGCAGCCCGCCTCCCGGAGACGGTCAGCCACGACCTGGCTGCGGATCAAACCCAACGAGGCGTCTGCACGGGCATTTCCATCACGGGACATATCGCGCAGGCGATCGCACACCTCGTCCAGAATCGGCCCCTCTTCCAACCCCTTCCACGCCGCAACAATGCCCAGACCTGTTACCCTGTTGCGCCCCGCCTCCGCGGCGGCATTGAGTATCGGTTCGGCCTCAATGAAACCATAACGTTCCACCTCTGTTTTGTTAAAAGCCGATTGCGCGCAGAACTTGCAGTTTTCAGAGCACCCCCCCGATTTGACATTCACGATGGAACAAAGATGAACCTTGTGGCCGTGGTGCTTCTGCCGGATCCGGTTCGCCCAAGCCAATAAGTCCATGATATCGGCCGAGTCCTCCAAATCCAGCAACCACAAGGCGTCCTCCCGGTTGATGGCCTCACCGCGAAGAACTTCCTGGCCCAGCCGGTCAATCCGCGCATGGGCTCCATTGTCAATCTGCGTATCACTCATGGTTGACAATCTAAATCAAAGCGCCATTTCCGTGCAAGTCTCTTGATTATGGCCAACATAATTCCCCCTGTTTTGCAGACCACTCAAACGCACTGCAAAAAAGGCGTTACCGCGCCTCCTCGCCGATTTCCACATTCCAGTAGGCAATATCGATAAAATGCTTCCAACTTTCCGGATAGGAAATGCCGATGTTGATCTGGATGAATGGCCGCCATTTGGGGCGTTTTGGCTTGCGGATCAATCGCATGCCAACCTCTTGATACAAATTATTGGCCTTGAGCGTGTTACACTCAATGCAGGAGCAAACGATATTTTCCCAAGTCGTTGGGCCGCCGCGATCCCTGGGAATCACATGGTCGAGATTCAAATCAGCCCGATCAAATACCTTGCCGCAGTACTGACAAGTGTTCTTATCTCGTTCAAAAATGTTATGGCGCGTGAATTTGACCTCTTTCTTGGGCATGTGATCAAAAGCGAGCAACATGATGACCCGTGGAACCCGAACCCGGAACGAAATGGCAAAAACGCTTTCCGGATGCGGTTGCTGCCTGGAAAAGTCACGCCACTGGTTGAAGTTGTAAGTCTGGAAGTCCCCATCGGCACCTCCGAACACAACCTGCGCGTGACCTTGGAAAAGCAGAACCAAAGCCCGTCGTGCGGTGCATACATTGACCGCCTGCCAAAGGCGGTTGAGCACCAATACAGGAGTATGTAAAAAGGAGCCCATAACGGCAAACCGTTAGGGGCCATAAGCTAGCACCCCAACCGTTACCATGTCAAGATGGCTCAAAATTCGGAAATAATCCATGAAGGAAGGCGCGTTACGGAAGGTGGAGGCACCGCTCATGAAGAAACATAAAGGACTCGCAATGAATAACAAGCCACCGATCCATCGCCATCTTCCGAGCTAAAAAACCAGATTGTGCGCACGTCAGTCTGCCACTGTCAAAAGCGGTTGGCTCAGACGATTCCAGCGTTCTTGAACCATTCCACCGCCTCCTTTAATGCCTGGCGGGCCGGTGTTTGTGGAAGAGCGAGTTCCCGAATCGCCTTAGAAGGATCAAAAAACATCTTGTATCGGGCCATTCGCACTCCACCCAGAGGTGCACGAGGGGATTTTCCTGTCACTGAAGATTTGGCTTCATCGACGTAGGCCGCCATTAACGCAATCAAATAGGGAATGCGCACTCGCGGCGCCGGTATTCCGGTCAAATCCTCGAGAACTGCAAAGGTTTCTTTCAAGGTCCAATTTGCTTCTGCATTCCCGAGAATATACCGATCTCCCACGCGCCCTTTCTCAGCCGCAAGAATGTGACCCATGGCAACATCGCGGACGTGGACCCAGTTTAAGCCGGTTTCCAGATATGCCGGCATTTTGCGCTGCATGAAATCGATAATGATCTTCCCGGTAGGCGTGGGTTTCACATCCCCAGGGCCAACAGGCGTGCTGGGATTCACAATCACCACCGGCAAACCTTTTCCCGCCAATTCGAAGGCCACCTGTTCCGCCTGCCACTTGCTGCGTTTATAGTGATTGCTCAGTTGGGAGGGCAAAAGCGACGTATATTCATTACCGCCGTTATTGGGTCCTTGTATGCGCGGAGGAAGTCCAATGCATCCCACTGTGCTCGTATAAACGATGCGTGAACAACCCGCTATCGCCGCAGCCTCGATCACATTGCGGGTGCCTTCCACGTTCGAGGCGTACATCGAGGCATAATCGGGCAGCCACAGATGGTAGCTTGCCGCCACATGAAAACACCAGTCACATCGCGCCAGACCGATCCCCAAACTATTTCTGTCCAGCACATCCCCAACTACTGGCTCGAAATCCAATGCATCTAGCGCCGAAGATCGACTGCCTGGACGCATTAATGCGCGCACCTCGTGCCCCTGCTCCAGCAATGCGCGCACCAAATTTCCACCGACAAACCCCGTAGCGCCCGTGACAAAACATCTCATACCGTTCCATTATGACGACATTCCGGCTGTTTTAAAAAGAATAAACCACACGGCTTCTTTTACCTCAATCCGGGAAGCTTATGGGCTCGCAATCCAATTTGATAACACTACCAGATGTGCCATAGTGCCATGGGATTATGAGCGATACGGTGGATTTACGACAATTATTGATGGCATGGCCTTATGACGCGGATGACAATGTCCGACTCGACCATGGACGAGATGGCCGCGAAATCATGCAGGTGCGACTCCCACTGGGAATTGAGCAATACGAACTGGATGGGCGCCCCGACGGCTTGCAACCGCATGGGTATGATTCAATGTTCGATTACCAGTTGTCACGTCAGACGGCCAGCAATAAAGTGTTTTCCATTCCCTCCGAAGAATGTTCCGAGTTGTTTTCCGAAAGCATGCTTTATTATTATCGCTATGTTAACCTTTTCAAACTCAAGGATTGGGTTCGCACCATTCGCGATACCCAACGCAATCTGCAACTCTTCGATTTCGTTCATCGCCACGCGCAAAATGCCGAGGACCAGAATTATCTCGAACAATGGCGGCCCTATGTGATGCGCATGTGCGCATGCGCCCGCGCCATGGGCGAATTGGAATCGGGCCAATTCGATACCGCGCTGAAAATCATCGGCGAGGCCAGCATCGAAATTCAAACACTTCCTGAAAATGAGGAAGCGATCTATGCCTTCGAACGTGAACGTTCATTGACCGCGCTAAAGACTTTCGCGCGCCAGATTGAAAGATCCAAACCGATATCCAAGCTGGATCAATTGGAAAAAAGACTGCGCAGGGCCATTGCCGCCCAGGAGTTTGAAAAAGCGGCTGTTTTACGCGATCAGATACGCGCGTTACGCAAAGTTGCCAGCCCAAACCCTGCCGACAACAAGCCTTCCGCGCAGGGTTAGTTGGAGTTAGTTGGAATTGCGCAGGCGAATCAGCATGATCATCGCCCCCCCGATCAACAACAGACCGCTCACCGCCCACGCGCTGCTATTGGCGTTTCCAGGAAACAAATAGAGGGCGCCCGATCCAATGGCCGGACCTACGAAAATCCCCGCGCCAATGGCCGATTCGTGAAATCCCCCATGCTCTCCTTTTGTCGCACCAACATGCATTGAATAATAGAGCGACGAATAATAAATGAGCCCGATCGCAAAACCAAAAACAATCTGCACACCAATGACCACGAGTAGATTGAGCGCCATTAATAGACCGAAAAAACTACCCACCAGCAGCCCATATGCGGTGATCAACCAGCCAAACCGGTAGTGCCAACCGGACCACCCCCAAAAAAGAAAAAACGACGCCAGCCGCGCGAAAAACCATATCGAACAAAAAACTCCCGCCATGGTGAGTGATAAATTGAAACGTTGCGCAATGCTTGGAATAACTGCAACCACTGTGTTTACAGCCACATAGGAGAACGGATTGGCAACCCAAGCCATCCGCAAAAAGGCCGGACCGTGAGCGTTTTCCCCGAGCGCATCGTTGAGAACGCTGACAACGCCTTTTTGATGATTAGTTCCATCGATGTGCAACGGCTTGCGCGTATTGGCGTTCCGAAGCCATTCCACCATGATTAATTGAATGAGATGAATGGCCAGCGGCAACCAGAAGAGACTCTTCATTCCCAAGTATTTCAACATGGCGCCTCCCATGAAATAGGAAAAGGCGCTGCCCGCAGCCCACACCACATTATAAAGGCCGATCATTTTTTGCAGCCCGCGGGTGGTTTCGCCTTCGCTGACCATTGCCTCCAACGTGGGCCAGGTGAAACACAAACTCAGGGTCCAGAAAACCATGATTGCGCAATGTCCTGTCACTGTATCCATTTGACTGCCCAAAATCATCGCCAGCGCCATTCCTCCGAACCCGATCCTCAAAGCCGTGAAGTAGCCAAAACGCTGACCGAATCGCCCGCCAAACCAGGCCGAAACCATATAGACGAATCCATTCAACGCGGCCACCCATAAGTTGTTGGCGTTGCCGAATCCAAATTGTTCGTGCAGAAGGAAAAAGAGATAATTTAAATAATATCCGGTCGCGAAGGCATTGATGCCTTCGAGCGTAAAATACCCGTTCTTTAACTGGCGTTGAGTCATCGAATTAATAAATAACCGCCGATTAGTGCGTCAGCCGGTCCGATGCGTCAAGTAGCAACCAATTCAACAATCCCTTTGCAGATCGCATTGGAATTGACGTTATTCCGTGCGGATGCTTCATATTCCAGGATGAAGTCTGCACGAAGTTTCCGCATCGTAATGGTCACCGCACCCGATTTAACGAGCGCGCGTAAACTGATACAAGTCGTTTTAAAAGCAAGACTTGCCGCTTGCGGCAACCTGATTCCAAAAATCGAATCCCATTACTGGTGGAAAGGGAAATTGGAATGTTCCAAAGAAGCGCTGGTGTTATTCAAGACCACTTCCAATAAACTTAAGTCATTGGAGACGTTGATTTTAAAGAACCATCCTTACGACACGCCGGAAATCATCGCGTTGCCTCTGGCCAGCGGCAACGCGCGATATCTTGACTGGATCACACAGGAAACGGACCGGTAAAAAAACGTGAAAAAGCCGATAAAAACGGGTTTGGCAGCAGATTTGCCACATGCGGATCAAATAGGTATTTTACCGACGAACGCCCGTTTTTCATCGCCGCCGGATCATTTACCAGTTGGGCCGTTCCGGGAGACAATTGTCAAATTCCTTGACCAGTTTTACCTCGTAGTCCCCGGCATAGGTTCCATTGAAAAAACGATCGAGCGCCTCGTCGTGAAAACGTTTCCAGGATTGTTCCTCGTGTCCGGGATTGATCGGGTAAAACAAAGCGCTGTTCGCCTTGGCGGCCTTGAAATCTCCCGGGGCGTCTCCGATCATCAGCACCCTGCCCTCTGGATACTTGCGGCCCGCAGCGCATTTGATGTGGTCGGTCTTTGTGCCCATCTCCTGTCCCGCAATGGCTCGCACATAGCGGGCGATGTCGTGTTCCACCCATTCCCTCTGGAGCGCCTCGGTGGGAGTTTGTGAAACGATGACCACGTCGGCCTTTTGAATCATTTTCTGCAGGCTTTCCTTGAACAGCGGAAAGGGCGGAACTCCATGGACGACGTCGGCAATCATTTTATTGACGGCGATGGACCATTCCAACACCGGTTCCAGGGCCTTG
Organism: Verrucomicrobiia bacterium; assembly: GCA_963664225.1. Taxonomy (GTDB): domain Bacteria; phylum Verrucomicrobiota; class Verrucomicrobiia; order Limisphaerales; family UBA1319. The sequence continues at coordinate 1,188,001 of OY760937.1, read as the reverse complement.
TTGCCGTTTTTGACTTCCTCGGCCAGCGTGGAATTGGTCAGTTTTTTTTCCTTTTCCACCCAGGCCTCAAGAGCGCTGGTGTCCATGGTCTTCACCCCGCGGGCGATCACTTCGGGGCGTTCACGCAGCAATTGGAGCGTACGTACCAACGCGGGAAACCGGTTGGTTCCGCGGGTCTTGGAATATAAATTCACGAAATCCCAGGCCTCCCGCGCGTATTTGCTGGCGGGCTGGAGGTTGAAATATTTCACGAACATCGGAACGAAACATTCCTTGTGCTTCGTTTCCATTGTATCGAAGACGCAGCCGTCTGAATCGATGCCAATGAAAAATTCCCGATTGGGTTTGAGATCCTTCAATACTTGTATGCTGTCGCTCATAAAATTCCAGGCTCGAGAATTCCGGGCGCCACCCCTCATGGCAGTCCGCCCGGTTTCAGCTTCAAAACCGATTTAGGCGGTGTAAGTGCTGGCCGAAACATTGCCGCCGTGGCCGGTCCAGTTCGTGTGGAAAAACTTTCCACGCGGCTGGTCCACCCGCTCATAGGTGTGGGCGCCGAAATAATCCCGCTGCGCCTGGAGCAGATTGGCCGGCAGCCGCGTGCATCGGTAGGCGTCGTAAAAGGCCAGTGCCGTGGAAAACGCCGGCACGGGGATTCCTTTTTTGACGGCCAATGCGACCACATTGCGCCAGGAACGCTGGCTGTCCTTGATCGCCTGTTTGAAGAAGCTGTCCAGCAAAAGGCTGTTGAGCTTCGAGTTTCCATCATAGGCCTCCTTGATTTTGCCAAGGAAACGGCTGCGAATGATGCAACCGCCGCGCCACATGAGGGCGATTCCCCCGTTATTGAGCGTCCATCCGTATTCCTTCGCGGCATCCCGCATCATCATGAATCCCTGCGCGTAGGAAACGATCTTGGAGGCATACAAGGCTTTGCGAATGTCTTCCACAATTTTGACACGGTCGCCGGAAATTTTGGAGCGGGGGCCTTTGAGCTTGCGGGCTGCTGAAACGCGCTCTTCCTTCATGGCCGAGACGCATCGGGAAAAGACCGCTTCGCTGATGAGTGTCACCGGGGCTCCGAGGTCCAGGGCCGTATTCACGGTCCACTTGCCCGTGCCTTTCTGACCGGCGGCGTCCAGGATTTTGTCCACCATCGCGACGCCGTCGGTGTCCTTGAATCCGAGAATGTCCCGGGTGATTTCGATGAGATAGGAATCCAGATCGCCCTCGTTCCATTCAGCGAACACCGCGTGCATTTCCTCCGCGGTCATGCCCAGGCCGGCAGACAACAGATGATAGGCCTCACCGATCAATTGCATGTCGCCATATTCGATGCCGTTGTGAACCATTTTCACAAAATGACCCGCGCCATCCGAACCCACCCAGTCGCAACAAGGCGTGCCATCCTCCACTTTAGCGCAGACGGCCTGGAAAATGCCCTTCACATGCGGCCATGCGGCGGGCGAACCGCCGGGCATCATCGAGGGACCGCGACGCGCCCCTTCCTCGCCGCCCGAAACACCCGTGCCGATGTAGAGCAATCCCTTGCTTTCGACATATTTTGTGCGGCGGATCGTGTCCTGGAAAAAGGAATTGCCGCCATCGATGATGATATCGCCGGGCTCGAGGTGCGGGATCAACTGTTCGATGAATTCATCCACGGCCTTGCCCGCCTTGACGAGCATCATGACCCGGCGGGGCCGTTTGAGGTGGCTGATTAATTCAGGAATGGAATGCGCCCCGATGATGGGGGTTCCCTTGGCTTCGTTGGCCAGAAAATCATCGACTTTGGACACGGTCCGGTTGAACACCGCCACCCGGAATCCATGGTCGTTCATGTTCAGAACCAGGTTTTGGCCCATGACGGCCAAACCGATCAACGCAATATCAGCAGTAGCTTCCATAAGTTTTATTTTGAAATCGGACTTCCAGCCTAGCGTAATTCAGGGAGTCGCCGCCAGCGAATTTTTAGATTTGGCCGGAGATTAAGGCTCGCGAAGTTCCCCTTTTGATCTTTCCCCGATAACGCGGACGTTGCCTCTTGCGCCGCTTGGGAAATGAGGCATTTTCAATACAAGCAGATGCAACCTCAGGAATTACAAACCGAGCCGCAATTGGATGCCCGCCGCGATCATGAAACCCATGTCAATGTGGGGGGCATGACCTGCCAGAATTGCGTTCGACATGTCAGGGAAGCGCTCGAAGCCGTCGATGGCGTTGCTTCCGCCAAAGTCGATTTGGATCATCACCATGCCCTGATTCATTGGAAATCCCAGGTGACGCCCAACGCCGCCGCACTGATCAGCGCGGTCGTCAGCGCCGGATACGAGGCTCAGGAAACCACAGCCACCGGTGAAGTCGGTGAGGCCCATGCGTGGTCCCCTTTGGAAGGGTGGCGTTTCAATGTCGTCCTGGGCGGTGCGGCGTTGATATTTGTCGTGCTTGGGGAACATGTCCTGGGGGTCGGACAAACGACCTGGTTTCTCTGGGGCACATTCGTTCTCGCCTCGGCGGTCCAGATTTTGTGCGGCGGACGATTCTACATCGGCGCATGGAACCAGCTGAAGATTGGCGATTCGAACATGGACACCCTGGTGTCGCTCGGTTCCACTGCCGCCTATGGATTCAGCGCGTGGGGATTCTTTTCGGGAACCCAGCAGCACCTTTACTTCATGGAATCCATCGCCATCATCACGCTGATCAGCGCCGGCCATTGGATGGAATCCCTGGTCAGCGCGCGCGCCGGAGCGGCCCTGAGCAAGCTCTTGAACCTCGCTCCGCCCACTGCCCGCCGGCTCGACGACAAGGATCAGGAACAAGTCATACCGGTGAGCGAACTCATGACCGGCACACGCATCCTGCTCAAACCGGGGGATCGCGTCCCCGTGGACGCCCAGATCATCGAAGGCTCCTCAGCACTGGACGAATCGATGCTGACCGGGGAATCGATGCCTGTGGAAAAAACCGAAGGAAGCGCGGTTTATGCGGGGACCATCAATCAAAATGGACGGCTCGTGGCGCGTGTCAGCGGCATGGGCCAAACCACGGCCCTGGCCCAGATCATTGCCGCGGTGGAGCGCGCGCAAAACAGCCGCGCCCAAATTCAAAAACTCGCCGACCGCGTGAGCAGCGTATTCGTTCCCATAGTGGTCGTCATCGCCATTGCCACGGCGCTTTTCTGGGGTTTATCGAACGAAAAAGCGACGGCGGTTCATGCGTGGCTCGCGCCCTGGCTATGGCACATGCATTTGCCCGAAGGCGCGCTGGCGGCCGCGTTCATTCACCTCGCCGGTGTGCTCATCGTGGCGTGTCCCTGCGCCATGGGGTTGGCCACACCTGCGGCCATCATGGCTGGAGCCAATGCCGCAGCGGAACGGGGCATCCTCATTCGCGACGGCAACGCCCTGGAAAAATCCGGTGCGATCACAACCGTCCTTTTCGATAAAACCGGCACTCTGACACAGGGGCGGCTCTCCATCGCCGCCAGCGAACGTCTGGGAATCGAAACCGCCGGATCCCCTGCCCTGTCTGAACTGGCGGCCGCACTGGGCGCGCCCTCCCAACATCCCTTGAGCCAGGCCGTCGCCCAGGGAACCCACACCGAGGTCCATCTGGAAAATTGGCGCGAAGTCAAAGGGGATGGCGTAATGGCCACCATGGCCGAACCAGGCACATTGAATGGCGCGATGCTTCGCCTGGGTTCGTTGCGCTGGCTTGGGGAATCCGGAATCAATATTACCGGCGCACAACGTTTCATGAACACCTGGACTTCCCAGGGCGCAACCGTTCTGGGTTTGTCCATCAACGATCAACTGTTCGGTTTGATCGCATTGAAGGACGCCATCAAACCCGGCACCCCCGAGGTCGTGCAGCGGTTGATGCGCATGGGCAAGGAAATCTACATGGTCACTGGCGACAATGCCGCCACCGCAAAAGCCATTGCGGCCCAGGCGGGCATTCCAGAAAACCATGTCTTTGCCGAAACGCGTCCGGGACAAAAGGCCGATATCGTGCGCAAACTCCAGACCGACAACCATCGCGTGGCCTTCGTGGGCGATGGCATTAATGACGCGCCAGCCCTTGTTCAGGCCAATCTGGGCATTGCAGTCACGCGCGCAAGCGACATCGCGCGCGAATCCGCCGATATTCTACTCCTAAAATCGGATATACACGCGGTGCCCGAAGCCCTGGCCCTGGCCCAGGCCACCCTGCGTGTCATCAAGCAGAACTTGTTCTGGGCATTCTTCTACAATGCCGCCACAATTCCGCTGGCTGCTTTGGGTTTCTTGAGCCCGATACTGTGTGCCCTGGCCATGGGCGTTTCGGACGTATTCGTCATTGGGAACGCCCTTCGTTTGCGCCATATGCGTCATCAAGATCGTTGATAAACTGGTGTCTGGTGCCGCAAATCTCCAATTCGCGCTTTACTTAAACCGCTCAATGGGTAAGGAACTTCGCTGTTGTTTGGCTCGCAACGGTTATTGAGCGGGCTGGAACGCATTGGATGACGCTGAATTTATTGAGATGGAATTGTGAATTCGACCGGAATACCCGGTCCACGGCAGGCTTCTGCCGTCGTCTGACAGTATCCCTCCCATGGCTTTTCGTTCTAATCCTGATCCTGGGCTCGACGGGGTGCACCACCATCCGCAAAAACTATCCCCGGCCAAATGCCGTGGCCTGGCCCAAGCCTGAAGAAACCTTCCTTGGACGCAGGTATGCCGCCGACCAGGCCGCGCACCCAGGGCAATCAGGATTCTCCCTGCTCTCCATCGGAATGGACGCCTTTCTGGCGCGGGCCTATCTGGCGGACACTGCGGAACGCACCATTGACGTGCAGTATTACATCGTGCATGGCGATCTTACGGGCAAACTCTTGATGTATCACCTGCTCAAAGCGGCCGATCGGGGGGTACATGTGCGTCTTTTGCTCGACGACCACCATACCGGCGGGCGGGACTTTGAGATGGCCACATTCGACGCGCATCCCAATATTGAAGTGCGGCTGTTCAATCCATACATGGGCCGCCATGTCGTGATGGTTTCGCGGCCCATCGACTTTCTGATACATCCCTCACGCCTGAATCGGCGCATGCATAACAAGGTGTTTGCGGTCGATAACGCCGCCGCCATCGTCGGCGGACGCAATATCGGTGATGAATATTTCGAAGCCAGCGAGGACATGGAATTTCATGACTTGGATTTGCTGGCCTTCGGGCCCATCGTAAATCAGGTCTCGACCTGTTTCGACGATTACTGGAACAGCGAATGGGCCGTGCCCATTGGCGCGCTGCGTTCCTCAAAACCCACCGCCTCGGAATTTACCAACGAATGCCAGTCCCTGCGCGAATTCTACGAAGCCAGCCGCCAGACCCCTTACGCCGTCGCCCTGCGCGATTCGGATTTCATGAACACTCTCTCGCGAGACAGATTGCGCCTGATATGGGCACCTTCGCAGTTGTTTTGTGATCCGCCGAGCAAAATTGCCGGACTCAACAAGCAATATTTTGTCCGTTACATGCATTCCCAGTTAGAACCCATTGCCAACCGCACCGAAAAAGAGCTTCTCCTCGTCTCCCCTTATTTCGTGCCCGGTGAGGAAGGAATGGAATATTTCCACCGGCTCCGTGAAAAAGGAGTGCGCGTCCGCATTCTCAGCAACTCGCTCGCATCGAATGATTCGCCCATCGTCCACATCGGCTACACCCGTTATAGGAAAGCGCTGGTCCAGTGCGGGGTTGAACTCTACGAGTACAAACCCTCAGCCGAATTGATCCGCCGCACCAAACGCAAGCACGCCCGTTTATCGAAGTGGGCCAGCTTGCACACAAAAGCATTTGTTTTCGACCGTCGAACCGTTTTCGTGGGCTCCTTGAATCTGGACCCGCGCTCCCTGCGGCTAAACACAGAAATGGGCCTCATCGTGGACAGCCCGGAACTGGCCGAACAAGTGGCGGCCTTATTTAATGACGCCGTTCAGCCCAAAAACAGCTATCGCATCGGCTTGGAGGAAATCCCTGCCGATCCCATCCATGATATTCATGCCCGATCCATCGTGGTGTGGCACACAATTGAAAACGGCAAACCGGTGAAATACTCGTTCGATCCACGTGCGGCTTATTGGCGTCAGATCATGACAATACTTCTCTCCCTGGTTCCCTTGGAGGACCAGATTTAAGCGGTGCATTGATCATTACTTTTGCACTGTCTTTTCCTTTTCGGCCTTGGTCGCATTCGTTGATGTCGAATCCCCCACCCAGCCATTGGCCCGATAAAGCCACCATCCCAGTTCCTCATGGAGGTAACATTCCAACTGAAGAATCGATGATGAACGCGGCACCGGCCCGCTGAACCGTGTGCCTTTTTCAGTCCCGACAACCTGATAATCACAGCCTACACTGGTCACGTCCAGTCCGGTCGATTTGAACACCGCCTCAGCGCGTCTCAAATGATAAGCCGAACTGACGAGCAAAAACCGGCTCCACCTTTGTTGCCGCGCCAATTCTTTGACGGCCAGGGCCTCTTCCCATGTGTTGCGGCACGGAGCCAGATAGATCACCTGCCCGGCGGGAATATTCCAGGATGTAAACCATTTTTGCAGCAAGACCGCCGGATTAAATTTTGTATTTCCATCCATGCTGGTGCCGCCGCTTAAAACGAGGACTTTGGCCTTCTTCAAACGCATCAATTCCACGGCGGTCACAATGCGATCCGAGGCGTTGCCCAAATCGAAACCGAACGCGTCATAGGAGGATGTCCGGTGGAATCCCCCGAGCATGATCACCGCGTCGCAAACGGGCACATCATTCAAGTTCGACCGGATATAAGGGCGTTCCAGGGATCCAAGCAGGTTTTCCCCCAGCGCACTGGCGCCAATGATGGAAAACGCCACGGCGCAAATCGCAAGCATCAGCGCTCCCAACAAGTGGCGCTTCAATACAAGGTAAATGGAAAGCATGCACATCAAGAGCCATAACATTCCCAACGGTTCCGCTAATGGACTCAACAGGCGCATTAATTCGGCGATCATGTTGAAGATTAAATCAGAAACTGGATGATTCATCCATATCTGATTGAGTCAAATCACCACCCAGTCGAATGTCGTTATCCGCTGGTAATGAAACTCACTTTGAAAGAATATTTTTACATGAAAGACAGAATTTCTTCATTTGCGCTGCGGACGTTTTTGGCGGTGGTGGGCGCGGTTGCGGCCAGCGTCACCCTCGCAGAAGAACCAGAGTTCTCCGACGTTTTCATCTCAGATAAAGAGGGCTACAAATCCATCCGTATTCCCGCTGTGGCCGTTTCGAAGGCGGGAACAGTCCTCGCATTTGCAGAAGGTCGCGCGGCGGCCACCGACCAGGCCTCCAACGACATCCTCCTCAAACGAAGCGCCGACAACGGAAAAACTTGGGGACCCCTCATGCTCATTGCCGAGGATGGCGCGAATTCGCTCAATAACCCCACAGTCGTTGTGGAACAGCAGACCGGTCGTGTGTATCTGATGATTCAGCGCATCCCCTCGCACCTGAAGGAGGCGAGCGCTTCGATCGAAACCGGCTACGAGGGAACGAATGTCTATCGCAATTTGCTGCTCTGGTCGGATGACGACGGCGTCACCTGGACCAAACCAATGGACGTGACGCGCTCCACTAAACGGCCCACCGCCGCAACAACCCTCGCCAGCGGACCGGGTAACGGCATCCAACTCACACGCGGGCCGCACAAAGGCCGCCTCATCATCCCCTTCAACGAAGGACCTTACTGGCAATGGAACAACTTTGCAGTCTTCAGCGACGATCATGGCCGCACATGGAACTACGGCGAAAACGTTCCCGGCGCGTTTGTGCCCGATGACAAACAAGGTCGCCGCAGCCAGCTCAATGAGGCCCAAATGGTTGAACTAAGCGACGGCTCCGTGCGGCTAAACTCCCGCGCATTCGCGGGCGCAAAACTCCGCAAGACTTCCGTAAGCAGGGATGGCGGAAGGACTTGGTCCGCCGTCGAAAATGTGCCGGAACTGCGCGATCCAAGTTGTAACGCCAGCATCTTCCGTTACTCCTTCTGCGACGGCGCCGGGCGCGGCCGGATCCTCTACAGCGGTCCAGACAGCATGAAGCGCGACACCGGCACCGTTCACCTGAGCCTCGACGACGGTCGCACCTGGCCCGTGAAACGCCTCCTTTGGCCCGGCAGCTTCGCCTACAGCGCACTCACAAAGACCGCAGACAACGCCGTGGGCTGTCTCTTTGAAACCGACAGTTACAATCGCATCGGCTTTGCCCGTTTTCCAATTGCCTGGCTCGAGTCCGTCGGCACAAATTCACCCCACTCAAAACAATGAAAAGACTTTTGTCAGGTCACTGTTATAATACACCATAAAATTTGAACCCTTGAGTTTTCCCGGCAATTGCTTTTATTTGTATCTGCCCCTGTCCTGCGTTACCTTTCACCGGAACATTCAGTTCTTTAATTGGACGGTTTCCATGGAACGCCTGCGGAACAGAACTTATTGGGGCTGTGCATATGAAAACAATTGAGCGCTGGTTTCTTCAAATCGCTGATAGCGATGTCACTTGGTTTGGTTTGAACTGGCTTCGGCCAGACAAACATCGTCGCATCAGCCGTAATTACATCCTTTTAAGCAGTTTCCTGCTCGGGCTTCCGGGGATGGGAATAGGGATTGGCCTGATCTTTTTCTTCATAGGCCGAATCGAACCAATGGTGTGGTTGTCGATGTTCGTCCTCGTGATGATGTTTGAATTGCCTTTGAACATCCTATTTGCACACTTCTGGAATCAACGCGCCGGTCGATTGGCTTGAGATCTTTAAACTGTTTGAATTCAATTAAGAAAACAAGCAAACCATAATTGGGTGCGAGTTGATTTAACTGCTTAGGATGAGAAATGCGGGATCTAGCCAGCCTAGCATCCGCACTCCTAACATCTCCAATTGACACCCTCAGCTTGGGCCGCGTTTCGATGCATCTCACTCCTTCCTCCGCGCTCAAACCTCACGCGTCGGACACGGCCAGCAAGGTTCGCTTAACATATCAATGCTGACAACTTGCGACTCGATTGAATTCCAGCGGCATCTCCCGGATACCCGGATGGGAAGGGGAATTTGACAATTGTTTGCATTTTTGAAAATATTTTTTGACTCGGTGTATATATCTGTTATATACTGTATCCACAGTGACGAACGAACCCAAATCCTGGTTGATCGGCCCGATCTCGCCCGCCGCCGGCGGCACGCTTTACCAGCAGATCGTTGACCGCCTGAAACGCGAGATCAGCGAGGGCCGCCTAGAGCCCGGTGTCGCCCTGCCCTCTTTCCGCCATCTCGCGGAGGATTTGCTCGTCAGCGTCATTACCGTCAAGCGGGCTTACGAGGAACTGGAGCGCGAAGGCATCATCTTCCGCCGACAGGGTCTGGGAACGTTTGTGGCCGAACAGGGGCACGACCGCAGTCGCGAAACGAAACTCGTCGCAGCGCGCGGTCTTTTTCGTGAGGGCTTTCGTGAAGCCGCCGAAGCTGGATTGAAGCCCGCCGAAATTCTTGAACTTGCCCGTGAAATTCTCAAGGAGAAGCAATGAACGCGGACCTCTCCAATCAATTTGCCGGACGTGTCCCCGCCGATGCCACTAATGGCACTGGTTTTAGGCACGCAGACACACCATTAACCAGTCAATATGCTTATGAAATCAAATGAGACGCAGAGAATGAAGGCGGACGAGGTGGCTTTCTCCTCCGCCCTTGTCGTAATCCTGTTAATCATCATCCCGGCTTTGCCATTGGGCAAATACGGAGGGGGAATCGCCATGGTGGCCTTTTCAGTCATCAGCTTGATTGCCTATTTTGCCGCCTTTGGAAAGCGGATCCAAAATCGCGGCCAGATGAGGACAATGGCCATTGCCGCGGTCGCCTGCGCCATCCTGGGGGCAGGCATTGCCTTCGCGCTGCGCTGACTGGATTTCATTGGCGCCAAGACCAAAACCCGACCCAAAGACACTATGACCAATGCCATCGAAATCCGCGGACTTGTCAAAAAGTATCCACGCTTCCAACTCGGGCCCCTTGACCTGACTGTTCCACTCGGCGCGATCTATGGCCTCATCGGACCGAATGGCGCGGGCAAAACGACGGCCATTGATTTGATCTTCGGCATGGGAAGAAACGACGCAGGGGAAATACGCGTGCTGGACCTCGACCATCGCTCCGATGCTGTGGCACTCAAACGCCGCGCTGCCTATGTCAGCCCCGATTTGAATTTCCAGGTTTGGGGCAAGGTCGGGAAAGCCATCCGATTCGTGCGCGGCTTTTATCCCGAATGGGATGACTCCTACTGCGCCACATTGATGAAGGCCTTTAATCTCAGTGATACGGACAAAATTGCCACACTGTCCTTTGGCGCAAAAACCAAGTTGAGCCTCCTGCTGGCGCTTTCACGCCGACCGGACATATTGATCCTCGATGAACCGACCACCGGCCTCGATGCTGTTTCCAAGCAGCAGGTGTTCGGCGAACTTCTCAAGGCCGTCGAGGATGGCGAGCACACTGTGCTGATTTCGTCACATGGTTTAAGCGACATCGAACGTTTCGCCGACCACATAGGGATGATCAAGGACGGCAAACTGCTTCTCGAAGGGCGGACCGACAAAGTCGTGGACCGCTACCGCTTTGTGGAGTTTTTCACCAATAACGGCACGACATTCCAGAATCGAGAGGGCCTTACCATTTTGAGGCGGACCGAAAACCGCTGGCAAGCTTTGCTCGACCAGGAAAGTGGGGCATTGGATTGGCTCGAAACGCGCGGAGCGCAACAAATCTCGCTCACGCGCCTGACGCTGGAGGATTTGTTCGTGGCCCTCGTCAAGGAAGAGGAGGCCGCATGAAACGCTTGATTCTCGATCACTATCGGCGCTGGTGGTGGGTGCTGGTACTTGCCGCGGTGGTTGAATTCGCAATTGGTGTGTCCACCTCGGGCAGGGCGCTTGAAAACACGTTTGACATGGCTTCGAGCATTCAAATCCAAGTCGCCTTATTCACAGGCGCGTTCCTGCTTGCGTTTGATTTCCAGCATGGTCTCGCACGCACCGTTGCAGCATTGCCGCTGACGTGCAAACAAATCGGACGCGCCTGGTGGCTCGCGACCGTTGGCATCCCCGCAGTCGCGTTGAACGCAATCCTGATCCTAGGGGCGGAAACTTTTCAATTGTTTCACCCCGACAAGACTGTGCCGTTCGTCCGGCTTGCTCTGTGTGGCCTCGTTACCCTGCTATGGTTGGGGATAGGCTTCACCATTATCTTCAGCACCTCGCGCGGCTGGTATGGGAACTGGTGGGTTCGCGCGCGAAATGTCTTCTTTAGCATGATGTGGGGATTGATGATCGGCGGCGGCTTTTTGTTTTTCCAGGACGTTTTGAAAGCTCCCGTTAAATTTGGATGCTTTTTGGCAGTTGGCGGTTCGTTGACCGTCTTCGGCTGGTTCCGGGCCGAACAATTCGTCATTGGCCGCGCCAGTTTCCGTCTCGCGGGGCTGCAGTCCAAAGATCCGCGCGGGCAGCACCGTGCGCCCGCGGGGTTTGGGGGAATTCCATATTTGATCAGCACGACGTTTGTCCGGTCCTTCTTAATCGGTCTGGTGATGTTTGTCATGATGCCGGTGTTTTTGGCTTTACAGGGGCATTTGACGTCGTTGAAGCGAGTCATGGACAGCATTGCAGGTGTAGGTAATACGATGCCCTTCTGGCTCATTATTATCTTTGCCATCATGCCCACACTGCTGCAAATACGCCTTTTGCGTACACTCCCCATGTCCGCCACCAAACTCACCGCTGTGATGATTGGATTGGTTCTTCTACCGCTGATCGCGGTTGGGGCCTTTGTGGCAGGAGTCTCAGGATTAACCTCGGGTACTCCGTCGGCAATAATGATCTTAAGAAGTTATGCGCTAATTCTCGCGCCTGCCGCGATGTGTGTTGTTTTTGTAAGCTGGTTGGGTGCGGGAAGGGATGCTTTTGCCTTGATGCTTTTCACGGTGATTCTATTCCAGATCGTGCCCACAGTATTTTTCACGAACCACGAAATTTCCTTTAGTCTCATCAGTATCATTGTGGGAGTCACTATTGCGTTGGCATTTCTACTCACACGCCACTCGCTGCTTCACAGCAGCAAGACCTATCGCGTTCATATAAATCCCTTCGGCACCGCCTGGGGCGCAGGCCGGTGAAGTATGACAGTTCTTGTCTGGTGATTCCGTTGCAATAATTCGCACGCAGTAATACAGAGCCTCGTTCTGCAAGAAGCCGGATCGGGGTAAATGGCAGGCACCTGCGCGCCTTGTTTCAATGGTCGAATTCAGCGCCCACAAATAATGCTAATATTTTAGCATATTCTTTTTGACACCTCAGGCCGATGTGCTACTTTTTTAGCACTTAAGCATGAATAACGATCAACAACTCAGCCGCCGCGAACGTCAGATCATGGATGTTCTCCATTCCAAAGGCCAGGCCACCGCAGCGGAAGTCCTCGCCGACCTGCCCGAACCTCCAGGTTATTCTGCCGTTCGTGCCCTGCTCCGCATCCTCGAGGAAAAAGGCCATGTGCGCCATCGCCGAGACGGGGCCCGCTACGTGTATGTCTCCCGCACATCGCCCGAGACTGCACGTCGCTCGGCCTTGAAACGCGTGGTCTCGACATTTTTTCAAGGGTCAGTGGCCCAAACCATGGCGACCCTTCTCGAGACGGCGGATACGAAACTTTCAGAATCAGACTTAACCAATCTTCAACAACTCATAGAAAAAGCCAGAAAGGATAACCGCTAATATGACCCCGTGGACCGTTGCCACATTATACTCGCTCCAGCACTCCCAGTTCGCTGCGATGTTTCTGGATGCCATACTGAAAAGCCTCGTCATTCTTATTGTCGCATGCGGCGCCTGCCTTTGCTTGCGTCGGAGTGCTTCATCCGCGCGTCACCTGGTATGGTTCCTGGCGCTGGCGGGATTACTCTGTTTGCCAGTCCTTTCACAAGTGCTGCCCTCCTGGCAAAGGCCGCTATGGACAGTAGGGACGCGCGCGAACGCCAATAATGAACTCACCCTCACCCTCGAGTTTGTCCCAGCAAGAATGCCCACGACTGCCAAAACTCAAACGACTGCGCCTTCATCTGTCACGGCTCCCACAAAATCCGCCGCCGCACAAGGAGGCTCAAGGCCGCAACTTACAACCCGTTTTACCACAGGCTGGGCCGCTCTGCTAGTGGCCGGTTGGATGGCCGGTGCAAGTGTCATCCTCCTTTCGATTGTGGTGGGTCAATTGCGGCTCCGGTCGTTCCACCGTAAGATGAGGCCTCCGATAAATCCCGACTGGAATCCGTTGTTGCGCCAGCTTTGCGCGGAATTGGCAGTTCAACGGCCTGTCACCCTGCTGCAATCGGATGAAGATGTGATGCCTATGACGTGGGGCTGGTTACACCCAGTCATCCTTCTCCCTGCGAATGCAGACAACTGGCCGGAGGAACGGCGCAAGGTCGTGCTGCTGCACGAACTCTCCCATGTGAAACGCCGGGATTTCCTGACTCAACTCGTGGCCCGCCTTGCGTGCGCAACTTACTGGTTCAATCCTCTCGTCTGGATGGCTGCGCGGCGGATGCGCATCGAACGCGAAAGCGCCTGCGATGACATGGTCTTGAACGGCGGCTGCAAGGCCTCGGACTACGCCACGCATCTTGTGGAAATCGCCACGACTTTGCGCTGTGTGCCTCCGGTGGAAGCCATCGCCATGGCCAGGTCCTCGCGCCTGAAGGATCGGATCACTGCCATCGTGGATGCCTCCCGCCCTCGCAGCACTCCACACACCTTGCTCGTAAGTTTGTGCTCAGTCGCCGTGCTTGCACTGGTCGCCTGCGTTGCCGCGCAGAAGACCGAGGTCAATGCATCGACGCCCGAAGCCAATGCGAAGCCGTGGTTCGATGCCCGTTTGCGCTCCTTCTTTGCAGCCAAGGAAGCCCAGGCGCGGAAGCTGGCTGAAGGAAATCCCGTGGCCCCGGAGGTTTGGCCCTATTTTGAGGCGGGCAAATCCGGGGATTGGACCAAGGCCACAAATCTTTGGGTTGCCATGCGTGGACGGGCCCATCAGTACGAAGGGACGAAAGCGGATGATTCGTTGGATAAGGTCTGGAGCCCGATCCTTGAGACAGACCTTGCATGGCAGGAGTTTTCCAACTGGAAGGAAAAATATGTTCTGGCCTATGGCAATGACATCATCAAATCGATACCGCCCGGCAGCATTTACTTCGGCGGCACCGATCCCGGTCGCGGCGTGATCACTGCCATGTCCGAATCTCATGCCGATGGAAAACCATTCTACACCATCACGCAGAACGCCCTGGCCGATGCCACTTACTTGGAATACGTGCGGGCGATGTATGGCCCGAACATCCATACCCTCACTGGTGAAGATTCTCAAAAATCCTTCATGGAATATACGTCCGATGCCACCCGACGGCTCAATGAGAACAAACTCAAGCCAGGCGAAGATGTGCGGATGAAAGACAACAAAGTGCAGGTCAGCGGCCAAGTCGCCGTCATGAACATTAATGGCCTGCTCACAAAAACCATTTTCGATCGCAACCCCGATCGCGAGTTTTACATCGAGGAAAGCTTTCCACTTGAATGGATGTATCCCCACCTCTCGCCCAACGGGCTGATCCTAAAAATCAATCGCAAACCGCTGGAGAGCCTCTCACAGGAACTGGCTCAAAAGGACCGCGAATATTGGATACGGTATCTCCAGCCCATGATGGGCGATTGGCTCAAAGAAGACACGTCGGTTGCCGAGATTGCCGCCTTCGCAGAGAAGGTTTACCTCAAGCATGATCTGGGTGGATTCACTGGCGATCCTCAATTCATCGCGGATACATGGGCTCAGAAGGCCTTCTCCAAGCTGCGCAGCGCCATTGGCGGCCTTTACGCCTGGCGCGCCACCAACGCCAGAACTCCGGACGAGAAGCAGAGGATGACGAAAGAAGCTGATTACGCCTTTCGGCAAGCTTACGCCCTTTGCCCCACCAGCCCGGAAACACTCTTCCGCTACGTTAATCTATTGATCACCTCAGGCCGAGCGAAAGATGCGCTACTGATTGCGGAAACGAGTCTGAAGTTCGATCCAAACAACGCCCAGATAAAGTCGCTGATCGACAACTTGAAGAACTTCAAGCCCAAAGAATAATTCATCTCCGAATAGTCAGGAAACAGCAGGCGGAGCCGCTTGAAGAGCAAGCGACACCGCTGTTTTATTGCATGACAGAATCCGATGCACCTCTTGAATCGACTTTCAAGCCGCAGACAATCATCGTGTCTTCCCAATCAATTTCCCTACGAAACGGGAAAAGGATTCAACTCCGGAAAGAATTGTTGGTGCCAGTAAGGATAGACAGGCGGCTTTGCACTTGCGGCGTCAAGCCGGGCCACCTGTTCAGGGATGAGTTTCCAGCCAACCGCTCCGAGATTCTGCCTGAGTTGCTCCTCGTTGCGCGCGCCAATGATGACCGTGGAAACCGTGGGGCGCTGCAAGAGCCAGTTGAGCGCGATCTGCGGCACAGTCCTGCCGGTCTCCGCTGCCACCGCGTCGAGCGCATCGATGACTTTGAAAAGATACTCATCAGGCACTTTGGGTCCGGCTTCTGATGAGACTTTCCCTTTTAGCCGGGTCGTTTCCGGCAGAGGCGCGCCACGACGGATTTTTCCCGTCAACCGTCCCCAGCCCAGCGGGCTCCAGACAACAGCGCCCACTTTCTGGTCCAGCCCCAGGGGCATCAATTCCCACTCGTAATCTCGGCCAATAAGGGAGTAATAAGCCTGATGCGCCACATATCGGACAAGGCCGTATCTCTCGGACACGGCAAGCGACTTCATGAGGTGCCACCCGGAGAAGTTAGAGCAGCCGATGTATCGGATCTTCCCGCTGCAAACGAGATCATCGAGAGTGCTTAGCGTTTCCTCAACCGGTGTCATCGCGTCAAAACCATGGAGTTGAAACAAGTCGATATGGTCCGTGCCTAACCGACGCAAACTCGCCTCCACGGCGTGGATGAGATGGTGGCGCGAGGAACCAATATCGTTCGGGCCATCCCCGGCACGGAAAGTCGCCTTAGTGGAGATGAGCACTGAATCGCGACGCCCCTTGATTGCCTTTCCGAGAATCTCCTCCGCCAATCCATTCGAATACACATCGGCTGAATCGAACATATTAAGGCCTGCTTCAATGCAGATATCCACCAGGCGGGTGGCCTCCTCCACGCCGCTATTGCCCCAGGCGCGAAAAAGTTCTCCCGCGCCACCGAAGGTGCCGGTTCCAAGGCTAAGCACGGGCACCTTCAGACCCGAGCCGCCGAGTTTTCTATATTCCATAATGCCACTGTCAGTTAATTGCCATGAGGTCTCTGCTTCAAGGCATCAATGATCACCGCGATCCCCTTGCAGCAATGAAACAACTCATTACGAATTCCGGGCCAAAATAGCACGTCGCGGGAACAAGCGCCATTCCCGGTATTTGTTCGCCATGACCACAATCGGGTCGAAGGTCTGGCGCGTGATGCGAGATTTGCAGTGGGGACAATTTGCGGTGGGGACTTGCGCCTGCAATGCAATTCAGTTTAGACTCCGGATGTTCCATTTCCGTTGAATAAAACGCCACAGGGAAAGGGCGATGCAGGGTGAAAACCAATGAAATCCGCGGACAGCAAAACATCTAAAGTCGCTCTTGCGATAGGGGCACATCCTGACGACATCGAATTCATGATGGCTGGCACGCTTTTGATGTTGCAGCGCGCGGGATGGGAGATTCACTGTTTGAATGTCGCCGATGGATGCTGCGGCAGTCGCCAATTTGGCGCTTCACAATTGGCAGCCATGCGGAGGAAGGAAGCCAGGGCTTCCGCACGCGTGCTCGGCGCGCACTGGCATCCGGGCTTCGTCAATGATCTGGAAATTTTCTATGAACTTAAAACCCTGCGACAACTCGCAGCGGTGCTGCGCGAAATCAAGCCTTCCATTGTCCTCACCCACTCGCCGCACGACTACATGGAGGATCATACGAACACCTGCCGTCTGGCGGTGACCGCCGCCTTCAGTCTTGGCATGCCAAATTTCCGAACCACCCCCGCACGTTTTGCCGTCGAGGGGGATATCACCCTGTATCACGCTTTGCCTCACGGACTCCGCGATGGCATGAGGCGGAACATCGTGCCGGGCTCGTTCGTCAATATTGCCCCGGTGCATCAGACCAAGCTCGAGGCGCTAGCCCAACACAAAAGCCAGCAGGCCTGGCTCGATGCCAGCCAGGGGCTGAACTCCTACCTGAAGGCAATGGCCGACATGTCGCAAGAACTCGGACGGCTTTCGGGCCGGTTCACCCACGCTGAAGGCTGGCGACGACATTCGCACCTTGGATTTTCAGCCACCGACATCGATCCGCTTAAGGACGCGCTCGGTGCCGATTACATGGTCAACCGACGCTACGAAGCTGCGCTTGAAAACGGACAATAAAGTTACCACTTTCACAGACCACCTATAACCATAAGCCAACTCATTATATGTCCAGAAAACTTAGCGCCCTTGCACCCGATTGGTGGGATTATACGACCATTGATGCGGACCTCATCGAGGCCGTCATCCGATTGACCGCGCGCGATCTGGAACGACTCTCCCGTCCGGGCTTCAAAGTCGTCCTGTATGACACGCTTGAGGATTTCTACCTGGCCGAGGCATTGGAATACGTTGACGCCTGGCGCAAGAGCACTGCGGATAATCCTGTGGGCATCTGCGGTCCCATTGGCCCCACCGAGCAACTTCCGCTGGTGGCCCGTATCGTCAACTCCCTAGGACTGGATGTCCGCGCAGGGCATTTCTGGGGCATGGATGAGTGGTTGATCGATGGAAAGGAGGCGCCGGTGACCCATCCGCTCTCTTTTGAAAAAGCAGATCGTGAGCTTTGCTTCAATCGCATCGATGCAAAGAGACGCATACCCGATGCCCATCTCCATTTTCCAAAAGCGGATACCGCACCGTATCGGAAGAGTTGGGACTCCGGCGCGCGCTGCGCCGTGATGCAGGGCGGCCAGGGAGACATGAAACACTGGGCATTCAACGATCCGCCCCAACGTACCGGCAAATACAAGAACACCCCTCCCCCGCCCTCCGAGTACCGCAAACTGGCCACACGTCAGGTCAAACTCCATCCATTGACTGTGGCACAAAATGCACGCACCAGCGGCGGCGGCAACATTTCTCTAGTGCCCACCATGGCCATCAGTGTCGGCCCTGTGGAAACCTGGAAAGCGGAGAAAGTATCCATCTGGCAGGCGGGCATGCACGACAACCCCTTTGGCCAGAGGCTCACCGCATATATGATCTCCAAGGGCATTACGGATACGGCGGTTCCCATGTCGTTGCTGGGCGACCACCCGAATGTGCAGTTCAATTACTATCGCGGCGGTCTCGGCACCTGCGCCGTGGAGATGCATTAAACCAACAACCCCCATTGATGATTGCACAAACCCAGTTTTAACCTCTATCAATTATGAAAACAAATCCTTCCTATTCCGCTTTCCTCAATCGGCTGGCCGTTTGCGGTTGGTCGTTGCAGCCCACTTCGCCGGAACATTTGATCCGGCAACTTCAGGAAACCGGCTTCAGCCGCGTGCAGCTTGACCTCGATCCATTCCGCGAAAAACCCGAGTTATGGAACAAGGCGCCGGAACTGTTCGCCAAGGCAGGCATTACACCGGTGTCGGGCATGTTCCGTACGGTGGGTGAGGATTACACGACTCTGGAATCGATTCGCCTCACCGGCGGTCTGGTGCCGGATGCCACCTGGGATCAAAACTGGACCAATGCGCAAATCACGGTGAAGACGGCGCAAAGACTCGGCTTGAAGTTCGTGATGTTCCATGCGGGATTTGTGCCTCATGATCGCCAAAACCCAACCTTCGCAAAGCTCGTGGATCGCATTCGCAAAGTGGCGCGACTGTTTGCCTCCGCCGGGATCACCCTCGGTTGCGAAACCGGCCAGGAAACCGGCCCGGATTTGAAAGCCTTCCTGCAATATCTCGACGACCCGAATGTGGCTGTGAATTTCGACCCAGCCAATATGATCCTCTATAACAACGGCAATCCCATCGAAGCGCTGCGATTGGTCGGACCTTATGTGAAGTCCTGTCATCTCAAGGATGGGATTCTGACCCGGGTGCCCGGCAACTGGGGCGAGGAGGCCGCGGTAGGCACAGGCCAGGTGGACTGGGCGTCGTTCTTCAAGACGATGGCGGACATCCACTTTGACGGCTACTTCTGTTTTGAACGCGAGGGTGGTGACCAGCGCATGCAGGATATCCGCTCGGGTCGCTTGTTCGTTGAAAGATTGCTTCGAGGCGAATGATCCCCGATCCATCAACCATTGCCAAAACAAATATTGCGCATAGAACCATGAAAACCATTAATGTCGCCGTGGTTGGCCTCGGCTTTATGGGGATTTCCCACCTCAAGGCGTGGCAAAAAGTTCCCGGCGCCCGCATTGCGGCCATTTGCGATGCAATCCGATTGCCCGTGGATGGTGATTTCTCCAACATTTCCGGAAATCTAGGAACCAGCGATCCGTTGAAGTTGGACATGGCCCAGACGAAAGCCACCAAGGATCTTGAAGAAGTCCTGGCCGATCCAGCCATCGATGTCGTCGATCTTTGCGTGCCGACGCTGGCACACACCAAACTCGCGGTAATGGCCTTGAAGGCAGGGAAACATGTGATTTGCGAAAAGCCCCTCGCCCGAACCTCGACCCAGGCGCGAGAGATAGTCGAGGCCGCCAAATTGGCGAAGGGCTATTTCATGCCCGCCCACTGCATTCGCTTCTGGCCGGAATGGCTATGGGTGAAGAAAGCGATGGAAGCCGGCTCCTACGGGAAAGTACTTGCCGCAAGACTTCGTCGCGTCTCGGAACCTCCCGGCTGGTCCAAGGAATTTATGGACGGCGCGAGATCGGGTGGTGCGTTGCTCGACCTCCACATCCACGATACGGATTTCGTGCAATACTGCTTTGGACGGCCGCGCTCAGTCTGTTCCACTGGATTCTCGGCATTGAGCGGAGCCATCGACCATGTCAGCACGATCTACCAGTATCCCAGCGGGGTGAGCGTGACCGCCGAAGGCGGCTGGGCGATGAACGGAGGTCATGGTTTTAACATGGCCTATACCTTCATCTTCGAACGAGCAACCGTGGACTATGATTTTGCACGGGGCGCCGAAGCATTAAGGGTATTTGAAAAAGGCCAGCCTGCCCGCACCATTCCCTCCACTGGCGGCGATGGTTATGTGGGAGAATTGAACTATTTCGCCGAATGCGTTCTGGCCGGAAAACCTCCCAAGATGGTCACAGCGCAGGACGGCCTCAGTGCCGTGGAGATATGCGAAGCCGAGGAATTATCGATCAAAACCGGTCAGATCGTGCCACTGTAATTGCGCAGAATCCCATTCGAGACCCTCTGGGACCGCCTTGGAATCGAAAACCGAAGTCTGTCTTTGAACGATTCGCCGAGAATGACCAGGATCACCGGAGCGGGCTTGCGCAAGGAATGCGATTCAGATTAGATTCCGGCTTCCGTTAAGAATGAATAAAACGCAAATATTAAAGCAGATTGCCGCGAGTTTAACCGAAAGCCTGAACGTCATGGAATCCGCCGCGCGCGCTTCTCATGAGGAGGCCACGCACGAGAGCAGCAAGGCCGACAATAAATACGATACACGAGGCCTGGAGGCGGCCTATCTCGCAGGAGGCCAGGCCCGGCAGGCCAAGGAAATCCTGGACTCAATCAAGCTTTACCAATCGCTCGTGGCAAGGGACTTTGCTCCTGGCCAGCCGATTGATCTGACGGCGCTTGTGGAACTCGATTGCGATGGCACGCGATCCACGTATTTCATTGGACCGAAAAACGGGGGGCTGGAGATCATATATCGCTGCAAGGAAATCACCATCATCACGCCCCAATCCCCCCTGGGCCAGAATCTGACAGGCAGGAAAGCCGGGGAGCGATGGGCCGCGAAACTTGGCGGCTCGACCGTGAAATACCATATTGTCTCGGTGGAATAAACGAATGATATTTGGTTTTGTCAGAAAGCCGCCAACCTCCAGTCGGCACGATTTGCAGAAAAACGATTTATATGAAAATTGAAAAATTAACTTCTGGAACCGGCGCTTCTCCCAAGCGCGGCGACACGGTTACGGTTCACTACACTGGATGGTTGACGGACGGCACCAAATTCGATAGCTCGGTGGATCGTGACGATCCGTTTGCGTTCGTCCTGGGAACCGGCCAGGTGATTGCAGGTTGGGATCAGGGTGTTGCCACCATGCAGGTTGGAGATAAGACACGGTTCACCATCCCTCCCCACCTCGCTTATGGCGAACAGGGTTATCCGGGAGCCATTCCTCCGAACGCCACGCTGATCTTCGAGGTGGAATTGCTATCCATTTCCTGAGCGGTTCCTGTCCTACGGCCCGTGCCTGAGGAATTGAATCTTTCTCACGTAACCATACTCACTCTCGGTAATGATCAGGTTGCCATCATAATCCATGGTGACCTGCTTTCCATTGCTCATTTTCGGCGAGGTTGGATTATCATAAAACCACGCGCCATCGCCAGCGTGGGCTCCTGAGGTCCCTCTCATAACCAGGTGAATAGTGCCGGAAGTATCGACATACCAGACCTGACAAGCGGCGTCTGTGGCCAGGAAATAACCGTCCGAGGGTACATACCAAATCCCCCGGACCTGGTAGAGCCCAGTTTCCATGGCCAATTGTCCATCACCGCCTCCGCTGCTGGTTCCATTACCCGCGATCACGGTTTTACTACCGTCCGGTTCAATCCGAAACACCCGGCTCTGCCCGGCATCGGTGACAACAAGTCGTCCTGTGGGATCCATGTCGATGTTGCCCAAATCCGTGAATCCGGAGAGAAATGCCGTCAGGCCATTGGTGGAATCCCAACGCATGAGGGTGGATCCAGCACAGTAATAAAGCAGCGATTCATCAGGATTCACCCAAAGGCCCCGCCCACCTTGAATCGCCGATCCATGATTCACAATGGTCATCATTATTCCATTCGTCCCGACCTTGCGGATCAATCCATTGTCTCGATCCAGAATGTAAAACATGCCATTTCCGAACACATAGAGGCCGTTGGGATTATTGAGCGGCGCCGAAGTCGCCAGGGCGGCATTCGTATCTCCGTAACCGGCAGCACTGGTCCCGGCAACGGTATAAATGCGTCCGCCCGGAGTGACTTTGCGGATCGCGTGAGCCCGTTTGTCCGCAATATATAGATTGCCAGCACGGTCAGCCATGGCGATGTGCGGCGAGGATAGCGCCGCCCCGGTGGCCAGCGCTCCTTCATAGCCGGACCACCAGTTATTGCAGGTAATACAATCGACTTCACCAGAACCAGCAACCGTGGTGAGCAAGCCGTATGATTGAAACAGATTTGTGAATCCGTTGGACCCGGACAAATCGACGGCGAGTGCCCTGAAGAAAGCGGTGCCGTTTGAAAAACCCAGTTTGAGCTGGGCCTGCGTCGCAAAAGAAAAGGCATTCTTTTCAGCCACCCATGGCCCCTCCACAACCGACGCTTTCTCAATGGTCACCACCCCGTTGGTGAAGGCGTTCGTAACACTCAAGGTGCCATTGGCAGAAAATGCCGCGATGCCGAAATTATCTGCCAACGCAGGCAAAGTGGCCAGTGCGCACAATGATGCGAGAGTCTTGATCAATGAGGACATCGTAATGGATATGTTATGGAGAGGCAGGATGATGACCCTGATGGACTTTTTCAAGGTTCCATTTTCCGGTGCCGCAACTCCCATGCATTATCCACGCGCTAACGATGTTTTGAAATCACAAACTGGACGGATACTGCCAAATCCAGTCCAGCTCGGCATTGCCACCGTCATCGGCTTCATTCCAGCCAACAGAGTAGAGTGAAAACCGCTTGCCATCGGTGCAACGATAATGCAAAGGCTGGCCCTTGACGACGTCCAGCGGGATCTTCTGGGCAAACTGTGGAACAAGCTTATCCAGTGTTTCTGGATATCGACTGTTGGCCAGACAGTATCGTTCCAACGCACAGGCAAGAAATGCCAGGTTGGCCATCGTTTGATTTTTCCCGCAGGTTTGCGTGGCTTTCGAGAGATTTGGAATTCCTACTCCAGCCAGAAATTTGTAGGGCGACCTATGCTCCATTTCTGCCCCAATATCCCGCTTTAGTGCCTCGACTTTTTGAGGCGAAATATATTGGCGGGCTGAATCAAAGGTCTCATTAAACTTTTCCATCCAACGGCCCCCGAATGCCATGTTCTGATACAACCAGCCTCGAGGCATCAGAATCAGGACCTTCGACTGAAGGCCTCCAAACACTTCGCTTAATTTCTGCGGCTTGAGAGTTTCAAGAAGGTGGCTTACACCCACTCGCTCGCTTTCAACGGATTCCGCCACGGGAGGGATGAGGCTGATATTGGCAAGCTGCTTTTGAATGATCACCAACTCCGGCTCGCCCCAGACATGAAGTCTGAACCCATCGGCGACGGTATCCGCATAAAGTCCAGCAACAGCAACATTGATCATTGCGGACACAAGTGTCATGGGACGTGCATCGAGCAGGCGGCGCATATCGTTGATCAGCGTCACTTCCTGTAGTGCTTTTTCAGACTCTCCCTCCAGCATGTGACACTGGGCGCGCTTGGCGAGCATTTGCACTGTTGAACGAATCGTAATGAACCGCGGAATGGGTATTTCGAAAAGCTGCTGATAATCGTCGTCCATCCGGACGAACGGACGTTTAAGCCCTGCTCGGATCGTATCAAAATCAGCATTAATAGACTCAGTCGCCACCAGAAAATCAGCCGCATTCATTGCATTTTGAACGACCATCCTGAATGAACCGGTTCCGATCGCTTCAATGCGGCAGGTGGTGTCGCCAGATTTTGGCCCAAATATCTTCTCCAGGTCGGCGACTCCCACCGCGCGATCCGCCTGGAGGACCATTCGCGTTGGTTTGATTTGGTCAAGGGGAGACGCAAAAAACGCCCCGATGGTGCAACTCCTGGCGCTCGGTCCACACGCCGTATGAACCTGTTTCACCGCAATCGACAAACCTGCTCCATCTTCCAACCGGTAAATGGAGACGCCATTTGCACCACTGACAATATTCGAAACAACGGTGATTTCCGCGACAACCACAATACTCGTCGGGGTGTGCTGCGCAACGTCGAGATTGGTGTTCAGCGCGGAAGTGCCTTTCCCGACAAACCACTCGGCCATTTTGGGCGCCTTGAATATGTTGCTCTCATCCGCTACTGGAGGAGGAATGAACGCCTTCCAATCAACGAGCCGCCCCTTCGCTTCCATCTCATGTTTGTAGCTTTCCCAAGCCCGTTTACCTCTCCAGTCTTCCACTGTGTAAAACACCGCGACCAAAGTGATTAGCCCAACCAGTGCGATTAAAACACGGCGTAATCTTCGGGAAAGGCGGGCGATCGACGGTTGTGTGGCTTCTGATGAATCGGTTTTCATTTTATTAAGCAATCGATATAATCGTTTTCCGTCTGCTCTGTGGTTTCGGAACTGATGACCTGGAGCGCTCAGCTATTGGTCTAATCGTTGGCCCAGTCAGCTCAGCCAAAATCCGCTGATGCTCTTTGTAGTTTGCCAAGATGGCGCTCGCAGGGGCCGGATTCGTTTTCACACCACTGACGGTCAGAGTCTCAATCGAGAGATTCACCACCACGATCACCACCCATGCAATGGCGAATCCCGTCCAGATTTGGCGCGCCGGATGAAAGACCGCTGCCCATACGGCAGGATTGAAAAGCAGCCTAAACACGCTCCGTTTACTGGAAACAATGAAGGCCTCATTTTTCTTTCGCAACCCCAAGGCCAGCGCCTGTTGCTGGATCCGTTCTAACTCGGCGTCAGCGGGAGCATGGTGCTCATATAAAATCTGCCGTGGTGTTTTCATTTACTCTCCTTTTCCCACAAATCTCTGAACGCTTTTCTGGCGTAATAAAGGCGTGACTTAATCGTTCCGAGTGCGGTGCCCGTGATCGAGGCGATTTCTTCCAGGGAAAACTCTTCAATGTAGTAAAGCACCAGGACCGATCGTTGCGACAACGGTAAATCCTCAAGCAGCCTCAGGAATTGCGCCTCTTTTTCGCGACGGATGAGGGTTTGGCGCGGGTCCTCCTCATAATCCGATGGCGCTTCGGCGAATTCTTGCAGGGCGTCATCCTCACGATTTTGTTTGCGCCAGTACTGAATGCATTTCTGATGCGCTATTCCGAAGAGCCAGGGACCAAACTTGCCTTCGTCCTGGATCCCATCAATGTGACGAATGGCGCTGAGCATCGTCTCCTGCACCAGGTCGAAGCTCGTCTGTTCGTTGCGGACCCACTGGAAAATATAGATGTAGAGCGGCATCCGAAAATGCCGGAGCAGCATGTCCCAAGCCCCGTCGTCCCCGGCTTTGGCTTGCGCCACTGGCAGCAAATTTGGTTCCGCAATCTCAAACATTCCAATTACTTGAATGCCGGAAACGGAAAAAGGTTCATTTAAAAATGAATTTTTGGAATTTTCAGTGCCTTCCGAGCCTTCAGGAGCTGAAAACAACGGACTTTCGGAGAAAGGACGGCTTATTTGCAGCCGGAAATCACTGTTCCGATTCGTCCGACTTCACCGGTTTGGGCCGGTAAAGCACAACAACGTTACCGACCCGGGTTACCAGGTGGCTGCCGCTCTTTTCTGCGAGTTGAGGCGCAAGCTCCTTCTTTTCTTCCTTGAAATGACCAAATTTCACCTTGATCAGCTCATGATGCTTCAACGCGTCGTCCAAAGCCGCGAGAAACTTTGTGCTGAGGCCTTCCTTGCCAACCTCAAGTGTGGCCTTGAGCCGTTGGGCCTGGGCCTTGAGCGAACGTGTTTGCGCGTTTGTGAGCGATTCCATCCCTGGAACCCTACGTATTTTCCCCCATAAGGCAACGACAATGGGCAAAAGCCCGGCTTCGAATTTAGAAAACAAAACTGCCATAAGAACAACAAGGCAAACGTTCTGAAGCCAATTGCCACTCACATTTCCTAAGCACGGGATCAAACTAATGCTACCTTTACGAAGGAAACCGGGCGCCACGGCTTCCAAAGATTAAAATAATAAGGTGGAGGGATGCTTTCGAAAGTGTTCAGTCCATTGCGTGCCGAATGTGTCAGTGTCTCAATATGCAACTGTCCTATTGAAATGAGTTCGGGGGCTGATCCCGCCGCCATGAGACATCACGTGAACCATATCCAGGCGAAAGGAATTGGCCGCATAAACGGATTTTTTCTCATCAGGCAGAGGCAACAAATCAAATTAGAATGAAAAATTCAAAAAAACCAAGGAAGAGCAAAATTGTTTTTCTTTTCGACGTGGATAACACATTGCTCGACAACGACCGCGTCACTGCCGATCTCAGGAAGCATCTCATAGGCGAGGTGGGTCCAGAATACGCGAAGCATTATTGGGACACTTTCGAGCAGTTGCGCGCCAAGCTTGGTTACGCAGACTATCTGGGCGCGTTGCAGCGTTACCGAAGCGAACATCCTCACGATTTGCGATTGCTGACAGTCTCGCGATTTCTCATCAACTACCCTTTCGCCAACCGGCTCTTCCCGAATTCACTCGACGTCATCGAGCGCGTCGCAAAGTGGGGCCCCCCGGTCCTTCTTACGGACGGCGACGTCGTTTTTCAACCTCGCAAAATCGACCGCTCGGGTCTTTATGAAGCGGTCGATGGCCGCGCGCTGATTTATGTGCACAAAGAGCACGAACTGGCAGACGTGGAAGCGCACTGCCCTGCCGATCATTACGTGCTCGTGGACGACAAACTGCGGATCCTGGCCGCGGTCAAACACATTTGGAAAGGCAGGGTAACGACGATTTTCGTCCGGCAGGGACATTACGCCTCAGATCCAAAGATTCTGGCAGGCAGCCCTGCGGCAGACGCCAGCATCGATCACATTGGAGAATTGCTCAAATACAACATGTGTGACTTTATGGCAATTTGAACTTCTGATGTTGGCAACAAGTAATATTGGAGCATGAACCTCCCTGATCATCCAGCAGCTTTCGGCGCACCGGGCATTGAGCCCCGTTGGACATCCAGTGCCAAGGAGGGTCTTGGCACCGCGTATCACACGAGCTGTCGTCTCTGGTTTACTCTCAGTCACGGCATCGTAAATGAGATTTATTACCCGCATGTCGATCAGCCCAATACGCGCGATTTCCAATATCTCATCAGTGATGGAGAAACCTTCTGCCACGAGGAAAAGCGCGACCTGCTGCATCGGCTTGAATATCCGGAGCGCGATTGTCTGTTCTATCGTCTCACCAATTCCGAACGAAAGGGACGCTACCGGATTATAAAACACGTTCTGACGGATCCACACCGGTCCGTACTGCTCGTTCACACGAAAGTTGAAGTGCTTGATGAATCGTTGCGCGGCAAGTTGCGCCTCTACGCGCTGCTGGCCCCGCACCTCGCGCGTTATGGCGCTGGCAATTCCGGATGGTGTTCCGAAATCGGTGGTAACACACTACTCCACGCTGAACGCGGAGAAATTTACCTGGTCATGGGTTCCAGCATCGGCTTTTCGCGCCGCTCCGTCGGCTATGTCGGTTTCAGCGACGGCTGGCGGGATTTGATGAGCAATTTTAGGATGAATTGGGAATTTCGCTCGGCAGATGACGGTAACATAGCGCTGACCGGCGAAATCAATCTCGAGGATGGCGATGAATTTACCATTGGCATCGCGTTCGGACGCAGTTGCCAGAGCACCGCAACAAAGCTGCTCCAATCCCTGGCCGAGCCGTTTGATGCGCATCGAGAAGCGTTTGTCCGCCAGTGGCAACGCACCGTGATCAATCCGCAATGTGAGTTCAGCGATCACACCACAGATGGAGGGCATTTGTATCGGTTGAGCCGCTGCATCTTGCTCGCTCACGAAGACAAAACATTCGAAGGAGCGTTGGTCGCCTCCATGAGCATCCCCTGGGGCGAAACCAAGAATGACAATGACCTCGGCGGGTATCATCTGGTCTGGACTCGTGACCTGGTACAAAGCGCGACGGCGCTGCTTGCTTCGGGTCAGACCGGCACTCCTCTACGCGCTTTGATCTGGCTCGCGGCCATCCAGGGGGCCGACGGCAGTTTTCCACAAAATAGCTGGATCAATGGCAAGGCGTATTGGCCCGGTTTGCAGCTTGATGAAATTGCCGCGCCCATACTGTTGGCATGGCGTTTGCGCAATGAATGCATCAGTTTTGGTCTCTTCAATCCGTGTGTGATGATTTTCCGCGCAGCGGCGTATCTCATTCTGGAAGGTCCGGTAACAGCCCAGGAACGCTGGGAGGAAAATGCCGGTTACTCACCTCCCACGCTCGCAACAGTCATCGCCAGCATGGTCTGCGCTGCGGAATTCGCCGGGCAATCCGGGAAGACGAACACGGCGGAACTCATTTTGACGTATGCCGATTGGCTCGCCTCGCATCTTGAAGAATGGACAGTCACAACTCGCGGGGAGTTGGTGGAAGGTTTTCCACGCCACTACATCCGGATCAACCCCACCGATCCCAAGACGCCCGATCCTCATGCCGATCCCAATACCACAATGCTTGCGGTCGCAAACGGCGGAGGAATCCATCCGGCCAGGAACATTGTCGGCGGCGATTTTCTTCACATGGTGCGTTTGGGTATTCGCGCGGCTGATAATCCCATAGTGCGGGATTCGATTGAAGTTCTGGATCGCGTTTTGAAATACGACCTGCCGCAAGGGTCCGGCTGGCGCCGCTACAACCACGACGGTTACGGCCAGAAAGCCGATGGCAGTGCTTTTGACGGCTCCGGCGTGGGACGCTGCTGGCCGATCTTGACGGGTGAACGCGGTCATTACGAACTTGCAGCCGGACGCGATCCCTTGCCCTACATCACGACGATGGAGAAGTTTGCCAATGCAGGCTGCATGCTCACCGAACAGATCTGGGATGCGGACAACCTTCCAGATCGAAGTTTTAAAAGTGGTCATCCCACCGGCGCGGCGATGCCACTCTGCTGGTCACATGCGGAATATGTCTCGCTTGTCCGCAGTCGTCATGACGGAGTCTGCTTTGATCGAGTCGAACCCGCCTTCCAACGCTACGTGGCGTATCCGGTGAAAAGCCGGCACGAATTCTGGAGCTTCCGCCACCCTCTTCGCCGAATGCCTGCCGGAAAGATTTTACGCATCATCCTCGCTTCTGACGCCGCCATCATTTGGTCGGATGACGGCTGGGCCAGCACCCACACCATGGAGTCAACCCGGGAAGAAATTCTTCATTTGTGGTTCGCCGATTTACCAACGGCAACGCTGTCCAACGGTGCGGGAATCGAATTCACCTTTTTCTGGAAAGGCAATCAAGGCTGGGAAGGTCGTAATTACGCAATCGCCGTTGGCGGGATGCAGTAACCGCAATCGCTTTTCACAGTCCACCAACTCGATAAAACGCAGCCGAATTGCTGTAAACGAGCATGATGCTGTGCCCATTAAACGGTGTCGCAATGTGCCACCAGGTTGGACTGGTCAGGTTGGTCGCCATTTCCACCCCGTATGGCGCTATTCCACCTGTCCAGGTCAACAACAGGTTTGTCCCCTGCGTAGACACGGACACTGTAATTGGCGGAGCGCCTGCCACATTCAGATTCATCACCGCGCTCGCTGACAACCCGGTGGGATCCTTTACGTTCACCCCGAATACATTGGAGCCGACATCAACCGAAAGCGGTGTGCCGGACAAGGTTCCATCCGCAGAAATATTCAGCCATGAGGCGCCGCTGGTTTTGGAAAATGTCAGCAATCCCCCGTTGGGATCGCTGGCGAAATTGGCAATGCCGCCATTGTAAGGCTGACCGGCGATTGCGTCCATCGCGGTGAATGGATTTGCGGTAAAAACTGGCGGACGATTTGTAGTCACACTGTAATGCGCCTGCACCTGGGCCGCGTTGAGCGCAAAGTTGTAAACCGCGACATCGGCGACGTAGCCGTTAAACTGCAAATCGAACGGGGTGTTCGCCCCGGATTGCCTCGCCCCAATCGTCATCGGATTGCTAGTCGCCAACAAGCCGCTGCCGGCTGTGATCGTTCCCTGCCCCGCGCTAATCCCATCCACATAAATAATGATCCTGCCGTGTACCTCGTCACAAACGCCAACGAGGTGATGCCATTTGCCGTTTGGCACAACACTCGTGTTGGCCAGATGCACGCCACCTCCGGCATCGCGAACGAAGAAACGAAAGGCGTGGTTGCCGCTGCCACAGTCAAGGTTGAACTGCTCGCCGCCCGCGCCTGTGCCTTTCGCAAGGATGCCGCTGTCGTTGGTCTGTGCGATTCCATTCGCCCATGCCTCCACCGAAAACGCCGCATTTGCGGGGGTGGCGAAGTTCACCGACGAGATGGTGACATAACTGTTCGAACGCGACAAATATCCGAACCTCGCCGATTTGTCCGACGGCGTATAACCAGGTTGCCCGCACCAAACATTTGAATACGAGCCGTCATTGCCGCCAACGTAGTCGTAAGCCACCCTGCCTCCCACTTCGTTCAAACGCCAGTAAGCTAGCGGGTGATCGGCCACTATCGTGCGAGGGTAAAGGCTGTTGCTTGTGGCAACCACGGTGAGCATTGCAATACTGTTGGTGATGCACCCAAAAGCATTGCTCACCACAATCGAATAATTTCCAGAGTTGGTCGGCGCCAAATTCACCAGGGTGAGAGAGGCCTGGTTGGCATTGGGCAAAGCCGCTCCGTCTTGAGTCCAGGAATAATAAACCGGAAGTGCGGCGCTCGCGATTGCGGAAAAGGTGTAACTGGCCCCTTCAGAACGCATCACATTGACGGGGCTTGACGGTTGCAGAATCGCAGGAGCCCCCGTGCTCACATAATCGAAGATTGCCAGGGCCGAATTGGTGATACTGTGTGCGGTGACAGCCAACCCAGACATCACGTTACCGGCCATTGCAATACTGACCGTCCCAAGTTGCGTCCAATTAGCGCCATCACTCGCATAATAACCAGTGAAAGTGTCGCCATCCCGCACCATCTGAAGCCACACTGGAGTGTTGATTCCTGCCACCGTGGTCGAAACACACTCACCGTTGGCGATATTCCGGGATTGCATCAGTATCCCTTGTCCCGGAGTCACCACAATATCCGCAAACATGCTCCCGCGTGAGGCATCATTCCGAAACATCACGCCGGCCTTGGCGCCGGGATCTGTTTCTTCAAAAAATGCAACGCGTGAGATGATGGCACTATTGCCGGACGCTGAGGCACTCACAAAATTAAATCCATCCGTCAGATTCCCAATATCGCTGCCTCCTGCCTGGATTGTGAAGGAGTTGCCACAGTACGTGGCGGTGCCCGTCAGGCCAACGCTGCCAATATCCAGGTCCAACCAGCCCGCAGGCAACAGTCCATTGCAGGTCAACGCGCCAACCGAAACCGAATTGATGCCTTCGCCATTGGCATCCACCGCACTCACCTCATAAAACCAGCGCGTCCCCAGACCAAGTCCCGTATTTAGAAACCAGGGGGTCAATACATTTGTTGCAATGGCCGCATAAGGACCAGCGGCATATATCGAGCGTTTGACATTGTAGCTATTCGCGCCGACGGATGGATTCCAAGTCAATAGCACCGTGCCTCCTCCTGGAATTGCAGCCAACCCGCTTGGCGCTGGCAGGCGGAAAGCCGAGTTAATCGCGCGCGCATAATCGGCCGTCGTTCCTTCACTCGTGCAGGATCGCATGTCGTCATACAGCCAAAGGAACCCTCCATTCACACCAGCCGTTCTCTTCCATGCCGCCATACTGCTGGCAACGGTAGCCGGATTGTCGCCTTCCGCGCATGCACTGCCGTGACGGCACCACATTCCGGGAAACACCTTAAAACCACCAAAGGTGCTATTCCACGATGCAGGATCGTTCCCCGCCCCTCCTGCATAACACTGGAGAAACACCGCATCCACAGTCCCAGGCAGTTGGCTATTGATTTGCGTCATGCAACCGGACCAAAAATTGGGATTCGTGTAGGGACATAGGGAAACCTTATATCCCATCGAGGCGCACATCAGGCAAAACTTCACCGTGCTCGCAATGTCGTAGAGCATCTCGTCGTCCAGGTTGATCGCATCCGCCCCGGTTGCCGTTTTCAACGCGCGAAAATTCCTAAACAGAATGCTGTTGGTGTTCGTTCCTTGAGAGGCCATCAGTGTCTTGATCGATTGAAAATCGTTGACACCCCACGATCCAATCCCCACCTCAATCCGCCTGACCGATGTCGGTGCCTGCTTCAATGTGGCAAGCTGACCGGGCCATGTGGCATTTCCGACATAAGCGCCGTTGGATGCCACCTTCTGGTCGTTGAGTATCAAATCTCCGGTGCTGGCATTCACATGAATGGTCCACAGGATCACAGTGGTGAAACCCGAGGCCCGCAGGTCGTTCATGACTTGCGTGCCTCCGGAATAAAACGGCCCGCCGCCAAATATCCCTGATGTGCTGGCCCCTTCCAGACGATGCCCCGCCATGGCCAGAATAACCGCGAGCCAAGCTATTAGAGAAACAAGCCCAGGACAAACATGCATAAGCAAAATTGCGCGTTGATTAACAGATGACACCAAATTCCCATCTCATGAAGATGCCCTCAAAATGGATGGATATTTTCCATATTCATAGTCCGGCCCGGCTTCATCATCTTGTTCGAAATTATTCCGACTCAGGCTTGAACGCTTTCAGTTTTCGATTCAGCCCGGGAGACAGCCTAAGGCTCACGAGAATGGGTTCTTCCGTGTCACGCAAATATATCTGCATCCGTGCTCCAGAAATCTTCTCAATCCGCTCCATGAATGCAAGATTCACGATGGCCCGGCGATGCACACGAACAAACTGCTCGCCCGGAAGTTCCATTAGCCATTGTTTAAGGGATTTCCTGAGCATCGCGCTCCTTCCTTTTGCCCAGTGAACCCAGGAATACTCTCCATAGGCTATTATGCGGTTGATATCACCGAACTTAACCAACCTTTTTTCTTCAAGTGTCTTTACTAAAAACGTTTCCTCCAGCTTGGAACTGACAGATGAAAGCGGCTTGCCATCCACCAGCAAGTTTTGTCTCACACGCAGCAATGCCTTTTGCAGACGTTCGAGACTGACCGGCTTGAGCAGATAATCCGTCGCTTCACAATCAAACGCATGAATCGCGTATTCCTCAGTGCTCGTGACAAATACGACGGCAGTCTGCGGCCGCAAATTGGAAAGCAAATCGAACCCCAAGCCGTCTGGAAGGTTGATGTCGAGGAATACAACATTGGGATTATGTTGGTTTGTCAAATCACGAGCCAGCGCCACAGTTCCAGCTTCGCCGACCACTTTGATATCATTCGACTTTTCAATAAAATCGCGCAGCACGCTCCGCACCAACGGTTCATCGTCAACAATAATGGCCCTAAGGAGGCCTTCTGGTGGGATTTGCCCCCCGGACGATGCACCAAACCCGGCATCCCCACCCCTCCCTGAGAATCCCGGCTGGAAAGATGATACAATATCTTTACCCCGCCCGCTCAGTGGGATGCCCGTGTTCTTATTCACCAGGCCGAATTGCGGCACAAGCACGTTTGCACCTGCTCCAACGCCTGCGATTTTTGGCACTTCTTCACGCTTCTGGACAGCTTCGGAATGGTCTTCGATGTGAGTCTGCACCAAATCCTCAGGCGGCGTTGCTGGCAGTTCAATGGAGACAGTTGTCCCCTTGCTGACATCACTGGCAATGCTGATTCGCCCACCATGCTGATCGATGCTGCTCTTAACAATACTGAGACCCAATCCGTGGCCTGGTTTGAAGGCGGCGTTGGAGGCGCGGAAAAAAGGTTCAAAGATACTGGCTTGGTCCTCGGTTGGTATTCCAATTCCCTGATCCATGACTTCCAGTAAATAGCCGCCGACCGCGGTGCTTAGTCGAACCACGACAGGTTTATCCGAATACTTCAACCCATTGGAAAGCAGGTTTTCCAATGCCTGCCGAAGGCGAAGAGAATCGGCGATGATTGGGTATTCGCCCGGGGCGCAAGTGAACCTGAGACGCTGACTTTGATCATGGTCCGAGACCACTCGATCGCAAAATTCACGCAAATCGAACGAGCCGGGATCAAATGGCAGCCGTTTCATTCGGGAACGAATCAGGAACATCGTTTGGGATACGATGGACTGCATTCGTTCAATCACTTGGTGCAATTGATCGATCACCTGGCCGGAATCGCCCTGTTTTTGAACGGGCGGAGCGGTGCCCTCCTTAAGCCTGTCAACAAATCCCAAAACCGCGAAGAGCGGATCGCGCAGGTCATGGATGATCCCCGAGAAAAGCTGCATCGCACGTTCAATCTGCTTTTCCTGCCTTTCCCTTTCAGATTGCCGCCGCGTCAGCCTGGCTTTGACCGCCTTCACCAAATCCGCCAGATCGAGGGGTTTTGTCAGGTAATCGTCAGCCCCATAATTCATTCCCTCACGAACCTGCCTGGGCTCCGCCCGGCCACTGAGAAAAATAACCGGGATCGATGCAAGACGATCCTCTTTGCGAAGCGCCGCCAGCACCTCGAAGCCATCCATCCCCGGCATGGCAAGATCGCACACAATCAAGTCCGGGCTATTCTCCATGGCCTTCACGATCCCCTCCCGCCCGGTCGAAGCAACCACGACTTCAAAGCCCGATTTAACAAGGTATTTTGTTATGGCGCGACGAAAAATCTCATCGTCTTCGATAGTTAGAATTGTTGGCATGCGCTAAGACACCCATTTTCCAATAGGAGCGGTTTTATTTGGAATCCAACATTGCCCTGTCTTTAGAAACTTCATGGTGTTACACACTCAGATCAAATTGCCGCACTTTAAACTTCCACCATCATCCAAGTTGGCGCCCGAATTCACGGAGCCTTCGCGCCGGAATCCGGCTGAATGTCTGGCCGCGGCATCAAGTAACCCATCTCGCTGGCGCAGGAAGGAATCAAACCTGTTTCCATTAACTCGCGAGTCACTCCACGGTCCAGAGCGGCCAGTCGTGCGCGAACGGCACTGTTCATGTTGGCGCCCTGATCGATCGACGCAGGTATCTGGTCAACTTCATCGCCATGACCCGATGCGGAAACGGCATCCGAATTTTGGAGGGCATTTTCGATGGCCGTGCGTTTCAGATGTGCGATCTGCTCCTGATAAGCCGCCGTCGCCAACTCGTGGACCTTTTCCATCAACTCCGACATTGGACGATCACCACAATACCTTTGGGCTTGCTCAATTGGCAGTGCCAAAACAGGAATGGCCGACGAGATTCCTCTGAGAATTCGTGCGCGCCCCCCGGAATCCGCCTCGATGGCCATCACCGCCACCCAGGGATAGGATTGTGGCACCTGTCGGCAAATTGCCTCCATGATCGCCTCCGTTTTTTGGGGGGCCGCATTCAACGCAGCTTTGGCAATATACAGGGCATCCTGTGGCTGGAGTGCCGCCGCTGTACTCACCGTTACATCGACGGCGTCAGGCGCTACGCGGGATATGGCGCTCACTGTAAATGGAATCATACCAGGCTTTGAAAGTGTATCCACTTTTCGCAGTAAATCCCGGACAACTGCTCCTTGTTCGCCCTTTGGAGCTTCAGCCACCATGCGCGCAGCCAAATGGGGCAGCTCTAAGACTGAAACTTCCGAAAGCGTTTCAAACTCGCTTGTGGCCGGAGCGGCAGGCTGCACCAGCAGAATTAGCGTCGCACTGACCGCCAGAACGCCTGCGGCTGCGATGAAACGTTTGAGGATTCGTGTCTTTATGGCAAATTCCTTACATTTTTCAGTTTAATGGAAACCTATTTCATCTGCTTTCAAAACCACACCAATGACTTCGACGGCCTCGAGCCATCCAGACCACGGCGCTCGAAAATACCTGAATCCGGACCGGCTCAACGATCTACGCAAAAAGTATCGCGAACGCAATGCAATTTGAAGCACCCAATGCCCCCTGGAGGTGCATTTTGCGTCAATCATCGCTTGGGCCGAGTTATCATTACGGCTGAAGAATTCAATTTTGCGCAAACCAAATGATTCTTCCGCGTGACCCGGCGTTCAGCGTGCGATAAGGTGACCTCTGTTAGTTTCGCGCCCATCAGATCGCGCCTGGTTGCGCTTGTCAGAGAATGCGATTGAATTGGGTCTGTCATTATGCGCGTATTATTGGTGGAAGATTCACTTCTGCTCCAGCAAACATTGGGCACTGCCTTGAGGCGGACCGGCTATGCGGTCGATGTCTCGGTTGACGGTGAGGACGGCCTTTGGCGGGCCAAAACCATCGATTATGACGTGATCATACTCGATATCATGCTGCCCAAGCTCGATGGTTTGTCGGTCCTGCAGCGATTACGGGAATGTGGCAAACTCACTCACGTATTGTTGTTAACCGCCCGTGATTCGATTCAGGATCGCGTCCAGGGACTGCGATCAGGCGCTGACGATTACCTGATCAAACCCTTTGCATTGGAGGAATTGCTCGCCCGCGTGGAAGCGCTTTGCCGACGCGCGTATGGCAATAAAGGAACAAATCTAAAAATCTCCGATCTGGAGATCGACACGAGTGGCAAGCGGGTCTGGCGCGCAGGTCAGGCTGTGAGACTCAAGCCGCGTGAATATCAACTCCTTGAGTATCTCGCATTCCGGCGGGGCGAAGTCGTAACCCAAACCGAAATTGCACAACATCTCTACGATGACGAGTCCGAACCGATGAGCAACGTCATAGAATCCGTGATATCTTCATTGCGGCACAAACTGGGCGAGCCGAATCCCGCCCCGCTCATCCACACCCGGCGAGGTCTGGGTTATGTGCTGGAGGTGGCCAGGTCATGACCACCATTCGCCATCGTCTGACCGGGCATTTACTGCTGGGCTGGACGTTGCTGCTGAGCGCAGGTTTGTTCGCCGCTTACTTACTGGCCCGTACTGCCCTGACCCGGCAATTCGACGATGCCATTCAAGCCAAAGCCATGGCTCTCTCGGCGCTGTTCGAACAGACAGAAGGCAACATCGAGCTCGAACTTCCTGTCCAGTTCATGAGGGAGTTCGATGCACAGGGAAGCACGACTCTATTTCAAATCTGGCGGACCGATGGCACTGTGTTGCGCCGGTCGAAATCCCTCCATGGAGACAGCCTGCCATTGCGATACGGCACCCTGCCCAAACCCGATTGCTGGGATCTGCCTTTGCCCAATGGCGCCATGGCTCGCGCTGTTGGTTTCAAATATCAACCGCAGCCTGCTGATGAAAATCGCAAAATAATCGATCCGTTCGAGGCCATCCTTGTCATGGCCGTCAACCGTCGTGAATTGGACAACACCTTGAAAATCCTGGCATTGGTTTTGGGAGGCTGCGGACTGCTGATGCTGGCACTCTCTGCGGCAACCTTGCCGCTCTTATTGCGGCGCGAATTGGCGCCACTGCACTTCCTGACGGAAGAGACAATGCGCATCGATGCCCATTCGCTTTCCACCCGGTTTTCAAACGAAGGGTTGCCCGGAGAATTAATCCCCATCACCACATGCCTCAACGACCTGCTGGAACGATTGCAGACGGCGTTCGAACGCGAACGCCAATTCAGCGCCGATCTGGCACACGAAATGCGCACGCCACTCGCCGAAATCCGGAGTCTGGCGGAACTCGCTGTGAGGTGGCCGGACACCCGCGATGCCGATTTTGACCGCCATATCCTCGCGGTCACAATCCAAATGGAAGGCATCCTCACCCGGTTGCTCGCCATCGCCCGCAGTGAGCGCGGGCCGGTCCCGGTCTCGTTCGAACCCATCTGCCTCTCCGATTTGATTGTCACAATCTACCAATCGCTGGAAACCCGGGCGTCAGCCCGCGGTATTGCGTTCAAAGCAAACGAGTCAGCGACGTTCGTCATCCAAAGCGATCCCATCCTATGGCGCATGATTTTGAGCAACCTTTTGGAAAACTCCATCGAATATTCGCCATCAGGCGCCACAGTTCGCGCTCATTGCGAGGCGAAGGCAGGCCAATTCACCCTGACGGTCATCAACCCAGTCGAACATCTCCAAATCGCGGATTTACCCCACCTCGGCGAGCGGTTCTGGCGTAAAGACGCGGCTCGCTCAAACCGGGGCCATTCGGGCCTGGGTTTATCCCTGGTGCGGGCATTGACGTCTGCGATGGGCTGTCGTTTGGAAGCAGCCATGAACCACCAGGGCGAACTTTCCATGGCCGTAATCGGGCCAATAGGACAACCGAGTGCAAACACTCCACCAATGCGAACTTCAGTAATAACGGAAACCAAAAACACTAATGTAAAACCATGAAAAAAACGATCCTAAGCGTACAAAGCTCCTTGCTCCTGGCCGCTATTCTTGGATTGTCCGGCGGTTGCGCCACCGAAAAAACATCGGCTGAATTGCAATCCAAGGCCAAAATCTCCCGGGACCAAGCTCAACAAATCGCCCTCACCAAGGCGCCTGGCGGCACGCTCCAGTCGGGCGAACTTGAAGAGGAGAAAGGCAAATTGATCTGGTCATTCGACATCTCAGTACCAGATTCAAAGAACACAACCGAAGTTGCAGTGGACGCCATCACTGGCGATGTTATCTCGGTCGAACAGGAAACCCCGGCGCAGGAAGAGAAGGAAAAGAAAGAGAAATAACAGCGTCGGATTGGCGAGAAAGGCTCGTGATGCGAATCGGGAGACTTGTAAGTTTTGTCGCTTTGACGGTGGCGGGCATCGTCATCCTGATACAACACGAAACTCGAGAGGGCGTAATGGCGGTGGAGGAGCCCGGTTTTGCTTTATTTTCCTGTTTTCGAGTGTTTCTGTAAGGTTCTGTTAAGGTGAGTTGCCTAGGATTGGCCGTTGAAGAAGGCCCATGCCGGCAGACAACGGA
Source organism: Verrucomicrobiia bacterium (assembly GCA_963664225.1). Taxonomy (GTDB): domain Bacteria; phylum Verrucomicrobiota; class Verrucomicrobiia; order Limisphaerales; family UBA1319. Next base: position 1,148,917 of record OY760937.1, on the reverse strand, counting down.
TTTTTACGGGCGAGCTTCACGGAAGGCCGTCTGTCCTTATGAATTGACACTGTCATTCAAATTTGCAGGCCACCAAGTCAGGCGTTGCGTTTTGAATGTCCCTTGTAATTAAGATAATCCGTTCTAATATATGGTGCATCTTGGCAATCTTTTGAATGATAAATCGGCATGATATTTGCTACATGGTGACCAATCAGGTCTGCGCCCCGTCCGGGCATCGTCTGAAACTGAAAATCCTTAAATGAAGAAACTGTTAAGAATATTAACGTGTCTCGGTTTCCTGGTGGGATCCGCGATGATCGCCCGCGCACAGAACGTGGTCATAAACGAGATCATGTATCACCCCTCCTCGGAGAACCTGCTCGAAAGTTATGTCGAGTTGTATAATCCGGGGACAGTGGCGGCGAATTTGTCCGGATGGCAGTTCACTAAAGGAGTGCATTTTGTCATGCCTGCGAATACGATTCTCAGCCCCGGGGGATATCTGGTGGTGGCGGCGGATGGAGCCGTATTTGCGGCGAAGCATCCCGGCGTGACCAATTTCCTCTCGGGATGGACGCCCCCCATGGGTAGCCATCTGCAACTCGCAGACGTTCTGGGCCAAGTGATTAGCGAGGTGCAGTATTACAATGATGGCGACTGGTCCTCGCGCGTGTTGACAACCAATGGATTTGCCACTTACGGACACTACGGCTGGGAATGGAACACCCCGCATGACGGACAGGGCAGTTCGCTCGAGCTGGTCAATCCCCTGCTGCCGAACACCTTCGCGCTAAACTGGGGCAGCAGTTCCGAGATTGGCGGCACACCGGGGCGCGCCAATTCCATCGCGCGCACAAATGCAGCGCCGATTATTACCGAGGTTCAACATTTACCAGCGATTCCAAATTCCACCGATACCGTGGCGATCAGCGCGCGGATAGTAGACGAACACGCCGATGGCGTGACCGTCACGCTTCATTGGCGGACGGATGGAACCGTGTCTTTTACCGCCGTCGCGATGTATGATGATGGGACACATGGGGATGGATTGGCGGGCGACGGCATTTATGGCGCTTTTATGGCGCCAGAGGCCAACGGGACCGTGATCGAGTTTTTCCTCCAGGCAACGGACAAGGAGAACAACACGCGCACCTACCCGGTGTATAGCCTGACCACCGCCTCCTCACGCACGGCCAACCTGCTCTATCAAGTTGACAACAGCTCATACACAGGCGCGCAGCCGGTGTACCGCGTGATCATGCGGGAAGACGAACGCGCTGAACTTTATCAAATGGGCCGGAATTTTCCCGATGGCGACAGCGATGCGCAGATGAATGCGACCTGGATTACTTCTGACAATGTGATGACTGGCGGCACCACGCTCCAGCTCCGCTACAATTGCGGCGTGCGCAATCGCGGGCATGGCACGCGTTTGTCCAATCCGAATAATTACCATGTCAACATCCCGGGCGATCGTTCCTGGAAAGGTCTGACGGGCATCAATCTTAATTCACAATACAGTTACAGCCAGGTGCTGGGCAGCACGGTTTATCGGAGTCTCGATATCCCGATGGCAGAATCGCGCGCGGTTCAGGTTCGCATCAACGGGACCAATCTCATGAGTCTTTCCGGGTTGCCCGATAACAATTCCTACGGCGCTTACGCCGCCAACGAACAATACAACAAGGATTTTATCCAGCGCGCGTTTCCTCTGGACCCCAATGGCAATTCCTATCGCGGCATCCGTCAGGCCGCGTTGAGCGATCCCCAGTATGCCAACAACGTTGCGGATCTCACCTGGCACGGGGCTGACTTTGCCCAGGAGGTTTACACCAACACCTATTTCAAGCAGAACAACACCCTTCAGAATGATTGGTCCGATCTGATCGATCTGATTGCCGTGCTCAATAGCGTTAATGGCCATTCCCCATCGAATTACGTGGCGGACATGGAAAAACGCATCAACGTGGACGAATGGATGAAATACATGGCCATCGACACGCTGCTGGATAACGGTGAGACCTGTCTGGCGAACGGCGTGGGTGATGATTACGCGCTTTACCGCGGCGCGGCGGATACGCGATTTCTAGCCACACCCTATGACATGGACACCATGATGGGACGAGGTCTGACACCCATTCCGCCCAGGCACAGCATTTTCCGGATGAACGCCCTGAGTGTCATGAACAAGTTCATGAAGACACCCGAGTTCGCCCCGATCTATTATCGCTGGCTTAAAACACTGGCGGATACAGCGTTCAGGCCTGACCAGATGAATTCGCTGCTGGATCGACTATTCAATTCGTGGGTGCCCCAGGACAAAATCGACAACATGAAGGCGTATAACGCCGCGCAGGTCAATTGGGTGCTCTCTCAAATCCCCCTTTCCTTATCCGTTTCAAATGCACTGGCGGTTCAGAGCGGTTATCCCCACACAACCACTGGGAGTGTTTCGCTGACGGGCGCCGCCAACGCGATTGACACCCGCAGCGTAAAGGTCAATGGAATCGCCGCCGCCTGGGTGGCTTGGGAGGGAACCTGGTCCATCAGCAATGTGCCGCTGACCCCGGGCATCAACCACGTCCTGGTTCAATCGCTCGACGCGAATGGCATTGAACGCGCCCGGACCTATTCGGACATCTGGTATGACGATGGCTCGGTTCAAACCGAGGGAGGCGCGATTGCCGCCAACACCACCTGGACCGCAGCAGGCGGGCCTTATAATATTACCTCGAGCCTTACCGTGAACAGCGGCAGCACGCTCACCATCGAACCGGGCACGACGGTTTATCTCGGTTCCGGTGTGAACATCGTCGTTGCCAACGGCGGTCGCATCGTAGCCGAAGGGACGGACACGCAGCCCATCCTCTTCACCACGACTCCCGGGACTGGCGTGAGTTGGGGCGGCATGACAATCGATGGCGCGGTGGGTTCACCGGAGACCCGTCTGGCTTATGTCCACTTCGAGGGCAACGGAACAACCTGCATCGAGGTTGCCGGAGGCACGATTTACCTCGATCACGCCACTTTTGGAACCACCACCCACCAGTATGTCGCACTGGATGGCAGCTCGTTCCTGCTCAGTCACTGCGTCTTTCCGACCACGACGGCTCCCTTTGAATTGCTCCATGGCACAGGCGGGGTCAAGGCAGGCGGACGGGGCATCGTGCGGGAGTGTTTCTTTGGCACGACCACGGGTTATAACGACATCATGGATTTCACCGGGGGCAATCGCGATCTGGGCCAGCCCATCATCCAGTATTACAACAACGTCTTTGCGGGAGCCAGTGACGACATCCTCGATCTGGACGGCACGGATGCCTGGATCGAGGGCAACATTTTCCTGCACAATCACAGGAATGGTTCTCCAGACAGTTCCAGCGCAATATCTGGAGGCGCCGATTCAGGGCATACATCCGAGATCACGGCCATCGGCAACATCTTCTTCGACTGCGACAACGCCGCCACCATCAAGGAAGGGAATTACTTCACCCTGATCAACAACACCATCATCCACGCCACCAAAGCCGGAGGACAGGATTTCGACTCGGGAGTGGTCAATGTCCGCGACACCACTCCTTCAATCACCACGTTCGGCAAGGGCTATTACCTTGAGGGAAATATTGTTCAGGATGCCGAGCAACTGGTGCGCAATTACGATCCGGCGCAGGTGACTGTGACCTTCAATAATAACATCCTGCCTTTTGCATGGACCGGTCCGGGTACGAACAACCAGGTAATCGCTCCCCTGCTGACATACATTCCAAAGGTGTCGGAAACCTTCTTCACCAACTGGCAGGACGCCCAAATCATGCGGGATTGGTTGAGCCTGCTGCCTGGCTCCCCAGCGCGTGGAACCGGCCCCAATGGTCGCGACATGGGTGGAAATATTCCGATTGGCGCCTCCATTTCGGGAGCCCCCAAAGGAACCAACAACCTCACCACGGCCACACTCTTTGTGGGTGTAAATCGGACTGGATCTGGCATCCCCACGGCGGGATTTCCACAGGGATCGGGCTATGTCGCCTACAAATGGCGGCTGGACGGCGGCGCCTGGAGCGCGGAAACGGGCATTGCCACGCCCATCACGGTTGCCAATCTTGCCAACGGGCCCCATTCCGTGGATGTGACTGGCAAACGCGATTCCGGTTGGTACCAGGATGATCCGGCGTTGGGTGAAGAGACCATCATCACCTCGACCGGAACATGGGTGGTCGACAGCTCCTGGACACCCGCCACAACACCCGCAATACGGATCAATGAAATCCTGGCCAAGAACTCAGCGGCATTGATCCACGCCGGGACCACGCCGGACCTGGTCGAGATCCATAACTACGGGACCAGCACGGTCGATTTATCGGGAATGGGCCTGAGCACCAGTTCCCTCCAACCTTACGCCTTCACCTTCTCGCCTGGGACCACCCTGGCGGCTGGGGCATACCTTGTTTTGTATGGTGACAGCGCGTTCAGCACGGACGGTTTGCACCTTGGCTACGCCTTGAAACAAACGGGAGACAGCCTGTTCCTCCATGACTCAAGCATTCGCGGCGGCGGGCTTCTGGACACCATTACCTTTGGCCAGCAAATAACGGATCACTCCCTGGGCCGCGCCGCGGACGGCACCTGGGTTCTGTGCCGTCCCACATTCGGAGGTGAAAACATTGCGCTGGCACTGGACGATCCCCATCACTTGAAAATCAACGAATGGCTGGCGGATTCCATGTTCCTGGCGAACAATGATTTTGTGGAGCTTTACAATACGGCCACCAATCCTGTGGCCCTCCAAGGCTGCTATCTGTCCAATGCCGAGGGCGCTCCAAACCTCAATCGGCTGGCCGCATTCAGTTACATCGATGCCGGTGGATACCTGTCCTTCGTGGCGGACGCCACTCCCGCCCAGGGGGCAAATCATCTGAACTTCAAGCTCAATCCGAATGTTGGAATCATTCTGCTTTCGGATGCCCTGTTAAATCCGATCGACACCATCACTTATGGCGCCCAGTCCACAGACGTCTCCCAGGGCCGCAGCCCCAGCGGCAGTGATGTCATTGTGAGCTTCCCGCAGCCAACCGCCGGCGGCCCCAATGCCGTCGCGAACGGAGGCACAATTTCAGTCACCAATATCACCTCGCAGGTCATCAAGCTGCTCGACATTACGAACACCTGGCGCTACGACAACTCCGGCACGGATCGCGGCACCGCCTGGCGCGAACCGGCATTCGCAGATTCCACCTGGCCAACCGGCACGGGACTCTTTGGCCGCGAGACAACTCCGCTGGAGTACCCGTATCCCTTCGTGACCACCATCCCTGCCCCGGCCCAGGCCAACGGTCATATTACCGTGTATTATCGCACTCATTTCCAATGGGACGGAAGCCTGGACAATATTGTCCTGGTCTCAACCAACTTTGTGGATGACGGAGCGGTGTATTACCTGAATGGCGTTCGCTCAGGCTCGTTGCGGATGCCCGATGTGGTTACCTACGCGACAACCGCGGGGGATCAGCCTAATGAAGGCGCGCCGGAATTTCTCATTTTAACGAATCAGCCAGTAGTGGGTGACAACGTCATCGCTGTGGAGGTTCACCAGGTCAATGGAAGCAGTTCCGACGACGTGTTTGGCATGCAACTATCCGCGGTGCATTACACCACCAACATCATCACCACCACCACGGAAGGCGTGCCGGTGGTTCTCAACGAAATACTCGCCAGCAATGAGTCGATCACCAATGCCAACGGAAGCACATCCGATTGGATCGAGTTGGCCAACACCTCGACCAACCAAATCAACCTGGCGGGTTTAAGCCTCAGCGATGATCCCAACATCCCGCGCAAATTCGTTTTCGCGACCAATACGCTCGTTCCCGCCAATGGGTTCCTGCTTCTTTATTGCGATAGCAACCAACCGGCCTCAGCGGACAATACGGGCTTCAACCTTTCGGCCAAAGGGACATCCGTGTTCCTGTTCAACAGCGCGACCAACGGCGGTGGACTGATAGACGCCATTACCTTTGGCCTGCAGACCCCGGATTACTCCATTGGGCGCGTGCCGGATGGCACAGGCACCTGGACGCTTAATGTGCCCACACCCGTCGCCATGAACAGTGCCGCCGGACTGGGAACCGCCGCCGGACTGATCGTTAACGAGTGGATGGCGGATCCCGCGAGTGGAAGCGACTGGTTCGAGCTGTTTAACAGCGGCGCCCAGCCAGTGGCTCTGGGGCGCATGTGCTTCACGGACAACCTGACACAAAAGACGCTCTCGCCTGTTCCGCCGTTGTCATTTATTGGCTCGGGAATTCATGGCTACATCCAGTTCCTTGCGGATGGCAGCCTCAATTCAGGCGCGGATCATGTTAACTTAAAACTGAGTAAGACGGGCGAAACCATAGGCCTCTTTTCATCCGCGGAAACATTGATCACGGCCGTCTCGTTCGCCACTCAACAGACCGGCGTCTCCGAGGGACGATTCCCGGATGGATCGACAAACGTCGTCCGCTTTGCCACCAGCGCAACACCCGGCACGAGCAACTACCTACCCTTGAATGGTGTGGTGGTTAACGAAGTCCTCACCCACACCGATCCGCCGCTGGAAGATGCGGTTGAATTCTACAATGATGGCGCGGCCCCGGTGGATTTGAGCGGTTGGTTCCTGAGCAATGTTCAGGAGTCGCCCAAAAAATATCAGATTCCCAGCGGCACCTCCATTCCGGCGCACGGCTACATTGTCTTCTATGAATACCAGTTCAGCCCCACGAATGGCTCGGGCCTTCCGTTCACGTTTAACTCCGCCCATGGGGATTCCGTCTGCCTGTCCGAAGCGCTGCCGGATGGAACAATGACCGGATATCGCGCCGTGAAATCTTTCGGCGCTGGCGCCAACGGGGTCTCCTTCGGTCGCCATACCAACAGCATCGGCCAAGTGGATCTGGTTCCCATGAGCGCCACCACCTTCGGGATGGATCATCCCCAGACAGTCGAGCAATTCCGCACGGGCACGGGCGCTGCCAACGCTTCGCCGCTGATCGGCCCGGTGGTCATCAGTGAAATCATGTTCTTTCCGCCGACCTTCGCCGATGGCGAGGACAACACGCTCGATGAATTCATCGAGCTGCAAAACATCTCGACAGCCACAGCGGTTCTCTTTGATCCCGCGGCTTCCACCAACACCTGGATGATCAAGGGCGGTGTGGGCTATACATTCCAACAGAATGTCTCGTTGCCCGCCGGAGGACGTTTACTGCTGGTCAACATCGATCCAGCGGATCCCCTCGCCCTGCAAGCATTCCGCAACCGCTATCCAGCCAGCGCCGACGTCCCGATTTACGGGCCTTACACCGGTCACCTGGGGAATTCCAGCGACAAGGTTGCCCTCTACAGACCCGATGCTCCGCAAGTCGCGCCGCATCCCGACGCGGGATATGTCCCTTATGTCCTGGTGGAGGAGGTTCGCTATTCTGGCACATTGCCCTGGTCCATGGGCGCCATGGGCACAGGCTTCTCTCTGCAGCGTCAGACGTTGTCTGCCTATGGAAATGATCCCGCGAATTGGTTCACCGCCGTTCCGACCCCCGGCCAACCCAATACCAGCGCCCCGGTGGACGCCAACAACGACGGTTTACCTGACGCCTGGCAGATTCTGTACTTTGGCTCCTACTCCAACGCCGAGGCGGCACCGGGAGCCGATCCGGATCACGATGGCATGACCAACCTCCAGGAATACCTGGCCGGAACCAATCCTCTCGATCCAACCAGTGAGTTGAGCCTGAAGGTAGCCAGGGGGAATTCGCTGACATTGACCTTCTCCGCAATGGCAGAGAAATCTTACACCATTGAGTTCAGCGATTCGCTAACGCCTGGTTCCTGGCAACGGCTGGTGGACGTTCCTGCGGTTTCAGGACCACCGACGCGCCTGATCCAAATCACCGATCCCGACACTCTAACCAATCGATATTACCGGGTGCGGACTCCGCAACTGCCCTGATGATCGCGACCGCGAAGAGCGCACTGGATCGGATATTCCGCATCGTTCGCAGCGAATGTTTTTGATGCGTTAAATCGAAAACTGATGCTCATGCCGGGAAAAGAGTAATGACAGCGCCCCACTTTGCATGAATTCATTTTCCTGTTTAACCCAAGAAATGAATTGACCTCGGGTCGATCCGGGCTTTTTGTAGCGGCCGTGATGCACAAGCTCTCAATTTTTAGCGGATTGTTTATCCTCCTGGCCAGTGTTCTTTCGATCGTACAGGCCGAAACGGCGCCTTCGCCGCAATCTGACGACTCGTATCTCTGGCTTGAGGATGTCACCGGCGACAAAGCTCTTGCCTGGGTCAAAGAGCAAAACGCCCTGAGCACGCGCGAACTTGAGGCATCGACGGAATTCGAGAAGATCCGTCAACGCCTCCTTTCCATTTACGATTCAAAGGAAAAAATCCCGTACGTCACCAAACAAGGACCCTTCTATTACAACTTCTGGCGGGACGAAAAAAACATTAAAGGCCTCTGGCGACGAACCACGCTTGCTGAATATAAAAAGACCACTCCAGCCTGGGAAAACGTGCTCGATCTCGATCAATTAGCCCTCGATGAAAAGGAAAATTGGGTCTGGAAAGGGTTTCATGCCCTCTACCCGGATTATGAACGCTGCCTCGTTTTACTCTCGCGCGGTGGTGCGGATGCCACGGTCACCCGCGAGTTCGATCTCAAAACAAGGAGCTTCATCACCAACGGATTTTTCCTGCCCGAAGCCAAGAGCGACGTTGCCTGGCGAGACCGCGACACCCTTTACGTCGGCACCGATTTCGGTCCCGGTTCGCTCACTGATTCAGGATACCCGCGCATCGTCAAGGAATGGAGACGCGGCACCCCGCTGGCGCAGGCCCGAACCCTCTTTGAAGGCAAAACCACCGACGTTGCCGTGAGCGCCAGCGTGGCTCATGATCACGGGCACACCTACGAATTCATTGGCCGTGGCGTCACGTTCTTCAGCAATGAGACTTTCATCCGGCGTGGTGATTCCTGGGTTAAAATCGAAAAGCCGGACGACGTGGAAATCTCCACTTTTGAGAATCAAATCCTCCTGCGCCTGCGTCTGGATTGGACCCTGAATGGCAAAACCTACCCCGCTGGATCATTCCTGGCCGCGAATCTTGAAGCCTACCTCAAAGGCGATCGCGCCTTCTTTCCCCTGTTCGAACCGACGGCTCGCAAATCCCTCGAAGCAACCAGCGCCACAAAGAATTATCTCATCGTCAACGAGCTCGAAAACGTCCGCAACAAGCTCTTCATCTGGCAGCACAAAGACGGCAAATGGACCAGGACTCCCTTGCCAGCTCCCGACCTTGGCAGTGTGAGTGCTTATGGAATTGATGCCGATGAATCGGACGACTATTTCATGACCATCACCGAGTTTCTGAATCCCACCACACTTTCGCTGGGGACCATTGGACGCCCTGACCGGGATAAACTCAAGAGCCTGCCCGCTTATTTCAAAAGCGAGGGTCTGGAAGTGCGCCAATTTGAAGCCACTTCCAAGGACGGCACAAAGGTCCCTTACTTTCAGGTCAGCCGCAAAGGCATGGCGCTGGACGGTAAAAACCCGACTCTCCTCTATGGCTATGGCGGATTCGAAATCTCCATGCGCCCAGGGTACTATGCCGAAACCGGCGCCGCATGGCTGGAGCGTGGAAACGTTTACGTGCTTGCCAACATCCGCGGTGGTGGCGAGTTCGGCCCCAACTGGCACGAAGCCGCCCGCAAACAAAATCGCCAGCGCGCCTATGACGATTTCATCGCAATCGCCGAGGACCTGGCATCACGCAAGGTCACCTCGCCCAAACATCTTGGAATCATGGGCGGCTCCAACGGCGGACTCCTCATGGGCGTCATGCTCACTGAACGCCCTGACCTCTTCGGTGCGGTCGTCTGCCAGGTCCCGCTGCTGGATATGCGCCGATTCAACAAACTCCTGGCAGGGGCCAGTTGGATGGATGAATACGGCAATCCCGATACCGCCGATTGGGAATACATTCGCAAATACTCCCCTTATCAAAACGTCTTCAAAGACCAAAAATACCCCCGCGTGTTCTTCCGCACCTCCACCCGCGACGACCGCGTTCATCCCGCGCACGCCCGTAAAATGGTTGCCCGGATGAAGGAGCAAGGTCACGACATCCTCTATTACGAAAACATCGAAGGCGGGCACGGCGGTGCGGCCGACAATAAACAATCGGCATTCATGAAAGCGCTCGAATACTCCTTCCTGCTCAAAACACTGGCCCCTTGAAAGTGCGTGGCCGAGAATTGGAGGCGGGATCTCAGCGCGCGAATTACCGCGGCTGGGAACGGGTTTTAAGGCTTTATAGACTGTCCATGGGCAGGGTGGGAAATGAAGAATCCCCTGCTCTTTCTGCCGACCGCGATCATCGGAATCATTGGATCAATCTTTCTCGGAAGACCATTTATCCAGGTTTTTCCCTTTGATTTCAGATAAAAAACGCGATGGCAATTGATACCCATCCTGCCAGCCCCCGCTCTGTCTGAATTGCGGATAGCACAGGTAAAGCTCATTGCGCGCGCGCGTGATGGCCACATAAAAAAGCCGTCGCTCCTCTTCCTCCATGTCTGGCGATTCCTGGGATTTTGCGCTCGGGAACAGGCCGTCGCAGAGCATAATGACAAATACGGCATGGTATTCCAAACCCTTGGCTTGGTGAATCGTGGATAGACGCACCTTGTCGTTATCGTCCACCGTTTGAGTGTTCTCCTGGGCTTCCACATTGGTTTGCAGGGAGAGTTCCGCCAGAAAATCGCTCAAATCATTGTATTTTCCAGAGAACTCGATCAATTGGCGAACATCCTCCATTCGCAATTCACTGTTCTCATAGGTCACCTTCAAATATTCCGCATATCCGGAGTTCAGGACATGTTCGATCATTGCCCCGGGAGTGCTGCAGATCCGGGGATCGGCCAGATCGACAAGGGTTGCGGCAATGGCTGGCCAAAGAGACTGGGCCTTTTTGGGCATCGCCGAAGCGCAATTCGCAGCGCGTTGAGCCATTGGGCTTAAATCCTCAGCCGGCATTGCGCCAATTACGCTGGGGCGTCCCTTGTCTTTTCGAGTCGGAAGCACATTGGCAACGGGGCCGTCTGATTTCTTTGGGACCACTGTGGATTGAAAGGCCTGCCACAATTTGTCCGCAGCTTTGGGACCCACTCCCGGCAATTGCTGCAGGATGCGCTTAAAGGCCATTTCATCCCTGGGATTGGCCACGAGCTTAAGCCACGCCACTACGTCCTTGATGTGGGCTTGCTCAAAAAAGCGCACTCCGCTCGTGATCGCCATGGGAATGTGCTGGCGCACGAATTCCATCTGAAGCTCCATTGCGTGAAAATGGGCCCGGTAAAGCACCGCCACTTCCGACATGGAAACGCCCTGCTCGCGCAGCTCCCTGATGCGGTCCGCCACAAACTGCGCCTGTTGGAAGGCGTCCTCACATTTTACCAATACCGGTTTGGCACCCGATTTGCGGACGGCCGCCAATTCCTTCGGAAATTGGTTCGTGTTGGCCGAGATGGCTTGATTGGCCAATTCCAGAATCTCCGGCGTGCTGCGGTAATTCTTTTCAATCTTGTAGATCCTGGTTCCCGGATGTTTGTTTGGAAAATCGAGAATGTTTCGGAAATTGGCGCCGCGCCACGAGTAGATGCTTTGGGAATCATCCCCCACGGCCATGATGTTATGATGGCGCGCGCCAAGCAAATCCACGACATCGCCCTGGATTTGATTGGTGTCCTGATATTCATCGACCAGAATGAACTGGAACTGCCGCTGGTATCTCTCGCACATATCTTTGCGTGATTGCAGCAATTTCAGCCACAGATCCAGCAAGTCGTCATAGTCCATCGCATTGGAAGCCTTTTTGCGCTCCTGATACATTTCGTGCAGCTCTTTGATCTCCTTCCCGAAATGAATGAAATGTGGAAACCGTTTCTCAAGCACCCTGTGAATCGGCGCGCATGTGTTGATGCCAAGCGAGAAAATGGACGCCAGAACCTCTGTTTTTGGAAAATGTTTATCGGTCTTTTTCAGATCGCTCTCCGTCAGGCAGACGCCAATCAAATGCTTGGCATCGTCGCTGTCCAGAATGCTGAAATCCGGGTAAAACCCCAGGGCATCGGCATGGCGGCGCAACAATCGGTTGCCAACGGAATGAAAAGTTCCGCCCCATAAAGCCTGTCCGGCGCCATCCAAGAGTTCGGACACCCGCCGCATCATCTCCCGGGCCGCTTTGTTCGTGAATGTAAGCAACAAAATGCGGTCGGCCGGAATACCCTGTTCCAGCAGATAGGCGACCCGATAGATCAAAGTGCGCGTCTTGCCCGCCCCTGCCCCCGCGAGAACCAACGCTGGCCCCGGAGGGGCAATCACCGCCGCATATTGCTCAGGATTAAGATCCCGCTCGTAATCGATATGCAACTCGGCTGGCGATCGGAAGGAGGTCGTTTCGCAATCCTGAGGCGTCGCAAGGCTCATTTGTCAGATAATCAGTATGAAGCGGGAAAGGAATTCAGCGGTCCAGAAGAAATCACCTGGCCGTTGCGCAACTGCACATAATAGGTATCCGGGTACCATTCGTTTATGGTTTCCTTGATCTGATAGCGCATCACCTCCGTATCCCTGACCCTGGACACAGACTCAGGCTGTCCCAGGATGGCCACAACATCCGCACGCGACATGCCGGGCTTGATTTTATTGAACGTGCGCGAGGTTGTTTGACAGCCCACCAGCGCCAGTCCCAAGAGTAAAATCCAAACGTATTTCATAACTCCCCTCAGTTTCTTGGATTTCACCGAATCGGCAAGCGTTACTTTGAGTCAACACCGCCTGATTGGGCGCCATCCACTTGCACTACAAAATCAAACCATTCCCCATAGCGGTGACCGTCGGTAGTTACGTCCATTGCAATCATTTGCACGCCCTGGCTCGCTGACGTCTCCGCGTGAATCCTTATCGGCCACTGACCCCGGCTTTGGCCGGGCAGTTGGCCTGTGATCACCGCGGGTTCCACTTTGATCCCCTGCGGACTATGGAATTCAATGCGATGAACCTGCGGAGTTTTCTTAAAATTCCTCAAATGAACCCTCACCGTCTGATCCCCGGCGGGCCCAATGCGCGTGCGGTAAGGTTCGGCCCTTACCCAGAACGGATCGTAACCGTATCGGTAGTCCTCTGTGCAAAGAAGATCCTTGAAGGCGGAACGCATGTCCAGGGACCATCGGTGATAACGCTTCAGCAAGGCACCCGGCTGATCCATCACCCAAGAGTGGCCGCCTACCAGCAAGTCAGGCTTCAGTTCGAGCAAATATTGCGATCCATAAATGTAACCTTCCTCCAGCACGCTGCCATTATGCGCGACCACCGCTTCGTGACCGGATTGCCGCGAATCGCGTGGATTGCCCAAAATATTGTCCCCGGTGAATGCCACCGTGCGACCGTCGATCCGACCATGGAGGCACAAGGCGAATTCCGTCTGCCCGGGCATCCAATCCACTGTAAAAACAAAACCCTCCCATGCAAAGGTCTCGCCCGATTTGAACAGTCGATCGAAATGAATCGCGCTGAATTCCCTGCCATAAGCGTTTATTGAAGCCGCGTAATCATACCGCTCCGGCGTTTCGCACGGGCCCTGCATACACTCCAGGCCCCACACAGACGCGCCCCATTTTTTCTGTAAATGCGGCACTTCCAGGAAATGATCCCCATGCATGTGTGTGATGACCACTGCATCGACTGATTTGAGACCAAACTGCGACTTCATGCCCTCCAGCGCCCGATCTAAATACCCGACGTCCAGCAATCCGCAGTCCACCACCAGAGCCCGCCCCGAATCCGAAAGGATCAATCCGAAATTCGGCCAGGAATTGATCCCCTTGAATTTGAACAAATGCGGTGAGATTTGCCACAGGTCGGTCACGAGCGTGGGCCTGGATACAGGGTCCTGACTGGCCTCCGCAAAGGTGTTCAGCTCGTAGCCGCGCAAATAGAGTTTCTCAAGCCTACGGAGCTTTCCATCGAAATCTCCCAAGGTCTTGATAGGCTCCCGAATCATGTCGCCATGCGCTGGCAGAAGTATTTCCGGATCGAGATTGCGTAAAGTGGCGGCTGACCTAGCCAATGCGTAAATTCCGGCTCCAAATCCGTAATCCCACTCCGAATCGAACCAGTTGTGCAGGCGCGCACCTGCAAGCATCACATCCCCGGAAAATGCCCGCCACCGGTCTTGAGTTTTATACAGATAGGACATCCCGCCCGGACTATTCCCCCGTGTGTCCACGCACCAGAATTGATGCCCGCGCCAACGAAACATATCCATACCTTGAAAGGACCGGTCCACGGTCACCGATTCGATGGGAGGACGCACATAACTCGATCCATATACGGTGAACGGATCCGCCAATGAAGGATGCATTTTACGAAAATCATTCGGGTGCTCGAACAGGGTCAGCTCCGCGTCGGGAACGCCGATTTTCGGATGCCAACCTTTCAACCGCCCGTACCCCTGGCATTGCTCGCGATGATGATGGGTGAACAGCACCCATTCGACCGAATGAACGCCGATTTCCCCGAGGTGTTCCAGCACGCTGCCATCCCCCAAGTCCACCAGCAACGCCGTATCGCCCTCGCGTAGGACATAGACGTTGCACAGGTCCGTCCATACATACAAGCCAGGCATGCCCTTTTTGTCCGGTTGGGAAAACCGCCCCTTGACCGCGGCCTCGCCGGGCTGGGTTTCAGATGCCATTACGGCGACCAGAAGCGCGTATGCGCAAAATAAAGATCGCATGAAAAAGCGATGGAATGTTTGAATATTCATTGACTCCCATTCGTTCTGCGGTATTTTTCGAAAAAACCAAACCACCTATGAGATTCGGCATAAACACATTTCTGTTTACCTCTCCATTCACAACTGAAAGCGTCAAGCTTTTCAAACAATTTAAAAAGTGGGGTTTCGATTCTGCGGAACTCGCCATTGAGGATCCATCCCATATCGATCCGGCGCGTGTCAAAGACGCCCTGGATAAAAACGGTCTCGTTTGCGGGACGGTGTGCGGGGCTTTCGGACCGGACCGCGACCTGAGAGGCACGCCCGAGAGTCAGCAAAACAGCATGAATTACGTGACCGGGCTGATGGACCAGATGGCTGTCCTGGGTTGCACGACATTTGCCGGGCCGGCTTATTCCGCCGTTGGCCGCGCAGAGGCGGTATCCGACAAGGACAAAAAGACCCAATGGAAGCTGGTCGTCAAGAATCTCAAAAAACTTTGCAAGATAGCCGAGGACAAGGGCATCACCATCGCCATCGAACCGCTGAACCGGTTTGAGACCGACTTCATCAACACTTGCGATCAGGCGCTTGCCATGCTGGCGGATGTGAACAATCCAGCCCTGGCCATTCATTTGGACACCTTCCATATGAACATCGAGGAAAAAGACCCCATTAAAGCCATAATCAAGGCAGGCAAGAACCTGGGGCATTTCCATGCCAGCGGCAGTGACCGCGGCTGTCCCGGCAACGACCATATCGATTGGGTGGCCACCGGCGCCGCGTTGAAGAAGATCCGCTATAATAAGGATGTCGCCATTGAGTCCTTCACTCCGGATGTCAAAGTCATCGCCAAGGCTGCGGCCATCTGGCGGCAGATTGAACCCAACAACGAAGATATCGCCGTCAAGGGCCTCAAATTCCTTAAGAAAACATTTAAATAAAACCAGCCTCAGAACAGTCAGATAATTATGCCCAAGGGACCTTGCACATGAGGTCTCCGACATTTATTGATCCATCGATATGAAAATACTCAAACAACTTCTCCTCACGGCAGCCCTGGGAGTCATCGCCGTGGCGCTCCCGGCATTCGCAGAGGATGAAACCGGCTTTAAAAGCATCTTTAATGGAACGGATTTGAGCGGCTGGGATGGGGATCCCGCGTTCTGGTCTGTCAAGGATGGCGCCATAACAGGCCAAACCACACCGGAAAATCCGACCAAAGGAAACACATTCATCATCTGGCGCGAAGGAATGACCGATGATTTTGAACTGCGCACCACCTATCGCCTGATTTCGAACAACGACGATAAATTTGGAAACTCCGGCATTCAATACCGCAGCAAACACGAGGGGAACTGGGTCGCGGGCGGCTACCAAGGCGACATGGAATGCGGCAAGTCCTACTCCGGCATCCTTTATGAAGAACGGGGCCGGGGCATCCTCGCCGAGCGCGGCCAGAAGGTCACCATCGACAAGGATGGCAAAATTCAGGTCACTGGCTCTGTGGGGGACAGCTCTGCAATCCAATCACAAATCAAGCCCGGCGACTGGAATGAATATGTCATTATTGCCCAGGGCAACCATTTGATCCACAAAATCAATGGCAACGTCACAGTGGATGTCACTGATGAACAAGTCAGCAAGCGCTCCCGTTCCGGGATTCTTGCCCTGCAACTCCACGCCGGCAAGGCCATGACCGTTCAATTCAAAGACATCCGACTCAAGCGCCTGCCCATGGGGGATGTCCGCAAAATTGTCATGGTTGCAGGAGGAGTGAGCCACGGTCCTGGAGATCACGAGCACGACGCGGGAGTCGCATTATGGAAACATTGTCTCGATCAGGTTCCCGGGGTCATCGCCCAAGCCTATCTCAACAATAACGGCTGGCCCAAGGACATCACCGCCTTTGACAATGCCGATTCGATCGTGTTTTTCATGGATGGCGGCGATGGCAATGCGCTCATCCAGAAAGACCATCTCGCAATCCTCGATGCATTGATGAAAAAAGGCGTTGGATTGGCCTGCGTTCATTACACGGTGGAAGTGCCCAAGAACAAAGGTGGCGCTGAATTGACACACTGGATCGGCGGGTATTACGAAACGGGTTATTCGACGAATCCCATGTGGGAGGCGGATTTCACGAACCTGCCCGAGCATCCCATCACGCATGGAGTGAAGCCCTTCAAACTCAATGACGAATGGTATTACAACATCCAGTTTCCCGCCGAACAGTCCGGTTTTACCCCCATCCTCAAGGCCACTCCTCCCGATCAAACTAGGGGTACGGCCGCTGCCAAGGAATTTCCGGGTCGCTCGGAAATTTTAGCCTGGGCCAAGCAACGTTCGGATGGCGGCCGCGGTTTCGGATACACCGGAGGCCATTTCCACAAATCCTGGGCCAACGAGGATTGCCGTAAACTCCTGTTAAATGCGTTTTTGTGGACCGCAAAAATGGAAGTTCCGGCCGATGGTGTGGTCACAAAAATCGAACCGGATGACATGAAATACAACCTCAAACCCGTGGATGACCAGAAATCCATTCCGGCCCCCTGGCTCCCTAAGTAAGCTGCAACCTGTCGAATAAAACGGGCTTTCCAATAAGTCCATTGCGATAAAGCCGCCGAGTTTAACCGGCGGCTTTTTTGTCAGGGAGCTGTCCGATGGCAATGTTTTCACCGTGACAATTCTGTCGCAATTGACTACACTCACACCACAAACATCATCACGATATGAACCGAACCAAAGTAACCTTGCTGGGCGCGGGTTTCATCGCCGACATCCATCTGGAATCCTATCGCCGTTTCATTCCCGAAGCGGAAGTTGTCGCCATTTATACCCGCAACCCGGAAAAAGCGGAGGCCATGGCCAAAAAACACCATATTCCCCGCGGGTTTTCTAATTTGGATCAGGCCATTGGGGAATCCGACTGCGACGTTGTGGATGTCTGTCTGCCCAATTTTCTTCATGCGCGCGCGGTCACCGCAGCCGCCAAGGCGCACAAACACGTGATCATCGAAAAGCCCTTGTGCATGAATCTGGAGGAAGCCGATGCCATGATTGACGTCTGCAAGGCTAATCACTGCAAACTCATGTACGCTGAGGAGCTTTGCTTTGCGCCCAAATACGAGCGCGTTCGAAAAGTGGTCAATGAAGGGGCTGTGGGCAAAATCTTCCAATTGAGGCAGTGCGAAAAACACTCGGGCCCGCATAGCGATTGGTTTTACAACATCGAACAATCCGGCGGTGGCGCGGTCATGGACATGGGCTGCCATGGCCTGGGATGGTTCCGCTGGATGTTGGGAGCGAAAGTCAAACCGGTCAGTGCCTATGCGCATATGGCATCGATCCACCATTCGGCGAGAACCAAAGCGGAAGACAATTCCCTCATCATTGTCGAATTCGATACCGGCGCGATCGGTGTGGCCGAGAATAGCTGGGCCAAGCAAGGCGGCATGGATGACCGCATCGAGGTTTATGGCACCGGTGGAGTGATCTATGCGGACCTGTTTGTCGGCAACTCGGCGCTGACGTTCAGCGAAAAGGGTTATGGTTACGCCATGGAAAAAGCGGGCTCAACACAAGGCTGGAGTTTTACGATTTTCGAGGAAGCCTTCAACCAAGGTTATCCGCATGAACTGAAACACTTCATCGAGTGCGTTCGTGATGACAAACAGCCCATGGTCACCGGCGAAGATGGCCGCGCGGTAATGGAACTTATGCTGGCCGCCTATGAATCGGCTGGAACTGGACGACGGGTGCCGCTGCCTTTCCATCCCAAGGTTAATAAACCGATCGATTTGTGGCTTGGAGCATCGTAAGTTTTTATTTTGAATCCCATCCTTTTTTGACAAACGAGGTTTGTTCATTACATTGATTAATACATTACAGCTTGTGCGGAAACCAAAACAGTTTGGAGGAGTCGCATATTATGAGCGGCATTCTGGTTGCTGTGCGAGACATGTCCATTTGCGCAGTCGTCCTGAAGGCTTGGCAGGCAACGGATTAAAAATTGCGAAACCGGGGACTGCCCTTTGTGCAATCCCATGCAAGATTGCATCAACAACCGGCTGATGAAGCAAAGCAGCCTGATATAATGCCGCCGTTTCAACGTCCCATCGCAACAAAAGTAAATGATGTCTGGAGCCTCGAAAAACAACTGTCCAATCAGGTCGGGCAAAGCCCGCGTCCTACTCGTGGACGACCATCCGATTATCCGCGAGGGCATCAAACTCCTGCTTAATGCCGAACCCGACTTTACCGTGTGCGGCGAATATGGAATCCTCCAGGAAGCCCTGTCCGCTGCAGAAAGCCTCAAGCCCGACCTTGTCCTGGCGGATATGCTGCTGGAAATCGGCGCCGGACTCGAACTTATCCGGGATTTTAAGAACCGCTGTCCCGGACTGCCTATCGTTGTGCTAACCATGCACGAAGATCCATTCTTCGCGGAACGAACCCTCCGCGCGGGAGCACGTGGTTTTCTCTCAAAAAACGACAGTCCGGCAAATATGTTTGAAGGGTGCCGCACGGTGCTTTCCGGAAGACCCTATGTCAGCCCTTCCATAGCCCAGGCGATGGCTTGCAACATGCTGGAGAACCATGGAAGCGCCACTGGGCAGACAGTTGAGCGATTGAGCGACCGCGAACTGGAGGTGTTCGAATTGATAGGTCAGGGTTTGAACACGCATGAAATGGCCACCCGCCTCCATGTCAGTATCAACACGATCGAATCTCATTGCGAGCACATCCGCCAGAAAATGGACTTGCCAGACGCAAAATCCCTTGCACGCCGGGCGCTCGAATGGTTAAAATTCGAGAAAGTCTCCGTGGATCATCCTAAAAAGGAAAAACCTGTCAAAACTTTGAAGTCGTAGATCAATGTTGGTAAATCACCGGGACTTTTTATGAACGACAAAATCATCATGCTGGTGGAAGACAATCCTGATGATGTCATGTTATGCAAACAGGCCTTGAAGAACAACCGTGCTCAACAGGAATTTCTTGTCGCCCGGGACGGTGTCGAAGCCATTGATTTTCTTACGGGCAAAGCCGCCCTTGAAGGTGTCTTAAACACTCACATGCCCGACTTGGTCTTTTTGGATTTAAAACTTCCAAAAATGGACGGTCTCGAAGTGCTTCGACGACTCAGGGCCGATGATCGAACCCGCTCCTTGATCGTGATCGTTTTGAGTTGTTCGACCGAAGAGAAAGATGTTCAGGAGAGCTTCCGGCGGGGAGCCAATAGTTACCTGCGCAAACCGGTCGATTTTATCGAGTTTTCAAATCTGCTAAGAGAAACCCTCCATTATTGGCTGGACATGAACGTCCAACCTGTTCAATGAAACCATTGAGCCATTCGTCACAATACCCACATAACCTGTGCCAGAACGGTTTAAAGCAGGCCTTGAGCAGTAAGATCACTTTGGAGGAGATCTTGTGCGTCACAGCCCTCGATCAATTGTAATACCGCTGCATATCCCATTCTGGCCGTTGGCACTGCAAATCTGTCGATTCTTTCCTCGCCATAATGGCGATTTACCTGCTAAATGGCATCTGGAATGGTTTTAACCGTTATACTTGGCTTTTTGGCCTTTTTAAGTTGCGCCATTGTACTTTGGCAATGGAGTGCGGCACGTCGTTTTCCCCTGCATCAACGTCCGCCTGTCGTGGAGTTTTCCCCTGGAATCTCGGTCTTAAAACCTCTCAAGGGGGTCGAAATCTCCACTTTGAAATGCCTCAAAAGCTGGTTTAGCCAGACATATGCCGGTCCCGTGCAAATCCTTTTCGGCGTGGCTACAGAAAAAGACCCCGTCTGCAATGTGGTCCGACGCCTGATTCAAAAACATCCCCACATCGACGCGCGCTTGATTATCTGCGATCCGACACTCGGCGCCAATGCGAAGGTATCCACTTTAATACAGCTCGAAAAACTGGCCAAACACGATCTGTTGGTCGTTTCCGATGCGGATGTCCTCGCACCCACGGATCTTCTCACCCACCTGGCGCCTCCTTTTCAAGATTCGGAAACAGGTCTGGTAAACTGTTTCTATTGTCTGGCGAATCCACATACGCCCGCCATGCATTGGGAAGCGGTGGCCATCAATGCGGATTTCTGGAGCCAGGTATGCCAGAGCCGGAATCTCGGCCCGATGGATTTCGCCCTCGGTGCCGTCATGGCCACCACGCGCAAATGGATCCATGAGATTGGCGGTTTCCACGCCTTGAAAGACCATCTGGCTGATGATTACGAACTGGGCCAACTCATACATCGCCAGGGTGGAAAAATCATCCTTAGCACCATCCCCGTGGAATGCTGGTCCTCGCCAATGACCTGGCGGGAAGTCTGGATCCACCAACTGCGATGGGCCATCACCATACGACACTGCAAACCCCTGCCCTATTTCTTCAGCATATTGAGCACTGGCAGCCTCTGGCCCCTTCTCTGGCTCGCCACAAGTCCCAGCCTCTCAGTTCTAAGTGCCGCCGCCGCCTGTCTGTGGATTCGCATTACCGCAGCCGCGGCTTTACAACAACGATTAACCCGCACACAACCCACCGCCGCCTTTTTCTGGCCCGTTCTCATCAAGGATCTGCTTCAGTCACTCCTGTGGTCTTTCTCCTTGTTCATCGACCATGTGCAGTGGCGCGGCAATCTTCACCACATCGAACGCGGAGGTAAAATTTCACGCTCTTTTATTCTTGGCAACGCAGAGGAGCCAATCCACCATAATCCCGCTCTTTGAAAGATCGCAGACCTCGTGTCACAAGTTCTGAGTAACTTGTGGAGGTTTGCGTGTTGATACGCAGCAAAATGTCAGGGAACCCCGTGAAAATCGGGGACGGTTGCGCCACTGTAACGGGTTACAAGCTCCATGATGCCACTGGTCACAGGACTGGGAAGGCGGGAGCAAGGTCCATGTTTGAATGGCGTTCGCACACTCCGGAATCATGCATTCCAGTGTGCCGGACACTTCTCAAGCAATAGCTCGAAGTCAGGATACCGGTTTGGCTGCGCTCGTCAGGTTTGTGAATTTCTTGTACCTGCTACAGGTCCTGATCTTCACAAACCGCTTCTCCGTCAAAGAGAAGGATGAGGCCAGCCCGCTGATCTGTTTTCGGCGGGGTCGTTGGATGCCTTCATTCTCCGTTTTGCCGGGGTCTGGAGGTTTTTTTCCAGACTCCGCGCTGGTCTCCAGAAAATGCAACCTCCGCATTAACGCGGAACCAACGAAAAACTGAATCATGCGAATTCTATCGTGGCTGGCTCTGGGAGCCAGCGTGGCAACGACCGTTTCCACCAACCAGGCAGCGTCTTTTGCAAGCGCCGTCACGGACTACAATCCGGGCGCGCTTCGTTCGAACATTGCAAGTTATACCAACTCTTCCAGCGTCATCGGCGAACCCTCGCGGGTCACACCGGGCGTGTATGGCGGGTCGGTTGATCCTTTCAGCCCGCCTTATCTTAACAGCCAATTGCTGGCCGTTGGCACCAACGGAACGCTCACCGTGCAGTTGGGGGTCCCTGCCATCAATTCTCCATCGAATCCATACGGGGTTGATTTCATTGTATTCGGAGGTGCCGGATTCAGTATTACCAACGGCGATTTCTCAGGCGGTGGCATTACAGATGGCTCCATCTTCAATCCACGCCTGGGCGCGGTGCGCATCTCTGTCAGCCCGGATAACCAAACATTTTACACGCTGGATTCCTCTCTGGCTCCGGTCTTTGATAAGCTTTATCCCACCGATGGATCTGGCAGCTTCACTCTGCCCGTGAACCCCGCTCTCAAGGATTCTGATTTCGGCGGCAAAGATCTGGCCGGAATTCGCGCTCTTTATGCGGGCTCGGCCGGGGGCACGGGCTATGATCTGGATTGGGCCATCGACAATCACGGAGAAAAGGTCCAACTCGACAGTGTTCAATATGTCCGAATCGACGTGTTGGACGGTTATTATGAAATCGACGGTTTTTCCACTGTTTCGCCGGTGCCTGAACCGGCTACAAGTGCATTGTTAGCATCCGGCCTGTGTCTTCTTGGTTGGCACATGAAAAAGCGCGTGCGAGATTGACGGCCCGCATACAGAGCTAATACGAAAGATTTCTTAAAATCCGCCGTTTTATGAAACAATTGCGTCTCGCGACCCTGTTCCTTCTGATGTCCCTGAGCGTTGCCACGGCATGGGGCGCGGAGTTGAGGGAGGATTTTTCAAGTGATCCCGCTCCGAATGGCTGGAAAATGGTCGGCGCAACCAATCTGTTTGTATGGAACGTTGAATCCCAGGCGCTCGATGTCACTTGGGATTCCTCCAATTCGAACAGTTTCTTTTACCATCCGCTCA
Organism: Verrucomicrobiia bacterium; assembly: GCA_963664225.1. Lineage (GTDB taxonomy): Bacteria > Verrucomicrobiota > Verrucomicrobiia > Limisphaerales > UBA1319. The sequence continues at coordinate 1,125,767 of OY760937.1, read as the reverse complement.
ACACGGTTGTCAGTATGGCGGACGATTTCAGCCTGGATCTTGATCTCGTCATGCACAACATCCAAGCTGGCATTGATCCTGACAAGCCATATGCCTTTGAGCTGGCCTTTGGCTTTTTGAATCTGGAACAAGCCTTCAAGACTGGTTTTATTCGAGGCACATCGGCCAACACTCCCAATCTCATTGAATGGACGTACTTTCCAGACACCGGTTTCGGTGCCACCATTTCTCCAGTCATTTCCACCACCAATTCGCGGTTCTTTCCTTCTTTCAATTTTCCAATGGAACTAACGCCGGGTGGCTTGTTCCACATCACAATGACCTACTCCGCTGCCAAGAAGGCCTTGTCCACAATGATCACCCTCAACGGCGAACCGTTTGGCCCCATTGAGGATGTCCTTCTGCCCGACGCCTCGGTGGATTTCCGCATTAACGCTTTATCCATCACCAGCTATTCGGATATCGGCCAGCAACCCGGTTTTGCAGGGTCCCTATTTGCGCAAGGCACCATTGACAATTTAATCCTGACGTTTCCAGACCCGCCGATCCGCAATTTGCGATTCGTGCTCCAAAACAATCAAAACCAGGCGGCATTCAATGGCAGCCCGCGATGGTTCTACACGATGGAAAGAAGTGTGGACCTGGTCTTCTGGCAAACGGCCGCCACCCCGGTTTTGGGCGACACGGCACCCATCGTCATTACCGATACCAACGCCCCCGTCAATTTTGCGTTTTATCGAGTCAAAGCCGTGCTCCCATGATGATTCTCTGGACAACCGGAAATCTGCGCAAAATAGTCACACGGCGGATATCTGCGTTCACGTTGATTGAATTGCTGGTCGTCATAGCAATCATCGCATTGCTGGCAAGCCTGCTCCTGCCCACGCTAAGCCGCAGCCGCCAATCAGCCCGCCGGGTCCAATGCGGCTCGAATTTGCGGCAACTGGGGATGGCCGTTCACATGTATTGGGATGACAATGATGGCCGGGCCTTTCGCTACCGGGGGGCTTATACAAACGGAGGGGATATTTACTGGTTTGGCTGGCTTGAACGCGGCAATGAAAGCCAGCGCGCTTTCGATCCTGCCCAGGGGGCCCTTCGCGCCTATCTGACGGGCCGCGGTATCAGCATCTGCCCATCGCTCAATTACGCCATGAGCCAGTTTAAACTCAAGGCTGTGGGCGCCGCCTATGGCTACGGCTACAATTTCCTGCTTTCATCCCCATTGAGCGCGCCGCCGTTTCAGGTCTCTAAAATCCCCCATCCTTCACAACTGGCCCTCATGGCGGATGCGGCGCAAATCAACGATTTCCAGGCACCGGCCTCCCGCGATCACCCGATGCTCGAGGAATTTTACTATATTGGCACAAACCGGGCCGAGGCCACCGTACATTTCAGACATGTTAAAAAGGCGAACGTTCTTTTCTGCGATAACCATATCGGTATCGAAAAACCTGATCCTGGCTCCCTGGATGCACGCCTCCCGGAACAAATAATCGGTCGCCTGCCGGATTCCCTCTTCCAGCTCGAACCGTAACGGAGTTGCGCAGTATTTCCAATCGTCATCAGTGATTTTCCCAAACAGTGTTACAGATCCTCTTTGCCGTCCGGGCCAACGGATTACATGGTCTCCATGTCCCGAACATTGGCATTTTAACCCGTAACGGCTGACGCTTTGACTTGCGTGTTATTCCACAGCCCGCTTTAATGCGTGCCTGTATTATTTGCTATGGAATCGCGACTTGCTGACTCGATGAAACAAACCTTAAGAACGTTGCCCGGTGACGATGTGCGCCAAATAATGTGGCGTTATGCCGACCGTTTCGACCTGGCCATGCTCGTACAATCGGTCCGTCCGGTGGCTCGAGGCCCCGTCGCTCGATTGGTGGCCCAAGGCGGGCGCAATTCCCATGAGTGGACGCCGGAAAAGAACAGCCTCCTGGCGGTGTACGACGATTCCGGCATCACTGCGTCATTCCTCGATCCCGCGCAGGGCGGTTTTATCGAAGGACCGAAAAATCTCGCCCTTGCCCTGGTCGCCTTCGAACTGGCCTGGGTGGATGCGGGCGCGGCCACTTGCAGCCTTGCCAGCAATCTGGGGTTGGCGCCCATTCATGAATGCGGCACTCCAGAGCAGCGCGATCATTACATGGCCCGATGCGCCCCGGCCAAACCGGGTGAAAACCGAAAAACGGAGCGTGCCGCCTTCGCACTGACAGAACCCCTGCCCTTCGTGGGTGTGGAGACCAGCATGCTGAGCGGCAAGATTTGCATTGCCGAATGGAAGGAAGGCGAGGAACCGATGCTCCAGGTGGAGAAGCGGGGCCGCTTCATCACAAACATGGGCTTTGCCAACATCGTCACTGCGGCTGTGGATTCTTCCGATACGCGGATCAAGGGCAGTTGCATGATCATTCTCGAAGAAACCGATCCGGGACTATTCGATCGTGGTTCGGCCACGAAAAAGCTCGTTCATCAGCTTTCCTCGACGTGCGATCCCATCTTCAGCCTGCGCGTTCCCGCCAGCCGCATCGTCGGTGGCTATACGGTCAAGAATGGCGTAATCATTCCCAATCACGATCATAGCGAAATCATTGAAAGCGTATTTCGCCGCACCCGTGTCACGGTCGGCTTGATGACTGCAGCCAAATTGCTATCCGCCGTGGAGCCGGTCATCCGCTATCAGCGCACGCGTTTCCGCGGCGGCGATGTCGGTGACACCAATTCCCCCCGTTACGAGCTGGGGCTGCAACAAAAGCAGGACAGCCTGCACCGTTTGATCGACGTCTGGGCCACCGGGGAGGCAAGCGCCTCACTGGGATTCACCGCGGCGCGGATGTATGACGAGTTGGATCCCATCGAGAAGACGAAGGATGCACTGTTTGCTCAACAAAACATCACCGGCGCACGCGCTCAGTTGAAGGCCCTGGCCAAGAGCGGAAAAGACGCCCTGGAATACCTGGCCCTGGCCGCCGCGCCCGAAAACAAGCGTGATGCCGCCCGCCTTGCAGCGCTTCAACAGGATCCGATCGTTTCATTTGTTCTTCAGGACGCCCAGGCCAATGTCTTCTGTCCCGCCTGTAAATTGTGGAACACCGGCTATGGCGCGACCATGATGCGCGAAGCGGTGAGCCTCATGGGTGGATACGGGGTGACCGAGGATTGCCCGGGATTCCTTGGGCATAAATGGATGGATGCCCAGCTTGAAGCCACTTACGAGGGCCCGGAATCAGTTCAGCGCAGACAACTCAGTGTGACCATGTGCAGCGAGGTGTTTCTCGCTTTATTCAAGAAATGGATCGGGGATTTGCGACTCATCGCCTCGGAGAAGCCCGGTACGGGAGCCTGCACACTGGCCTCGGCCATGGAAATGTGGCTCTGGACGCTCAATCACCTTCAAAACACAGCCGACGCCAACGGCGCGCGGCTTTATCACGGAACGCGTCAGGGTGTCACGTTCCCCCTGGCCGACGTACTCTGTTGGTTGCTGGCCGCCCGTGCCTTTCTGTTGGATACACTCGAACTGGAGGCCAAAGGGCCCTCCAATCCCGCCCTTGCAGAGGGACTCGAGGGGCTGACCCAATTCATGACCGACCTATGCCATGTGCAGTGCGCCCGCGCCGCCGGTGAAACCGGCCGCATTTGCGCCGAATTGGTGCATGGCTACAACCGCCATCCTGCATGGGACCAGGCAGGATGCGGCAGTTGTTATGGAGCGGATGATCTGGACACCCTCGAAGGGGTGATTCCGGGAATCGCGAGCAGCGCGCGCGGAGTCAACGACGTGACTGAAATCAACGCCGCGCATCCTCACAAGGCAGGACCTTGTGTTCAGGCGATCGGTCTTGAACCCTTCTCGCGCATGCGTCTCAAGCTGGACGGATGCCTTACAGGTTCGCGACTTGCAAAAGATCGCGCGGCAGAGGCATTGACGCAGGTCATGATCCCCGAAGCGCTCGATTACCCCGTCTGATGCCAGCACAGGACGACCACGATCAATCTGATATGCCCGATACGGTTTCTGACATCGAACGTCCGAAGATGGACGCTGATATTGTGTGCGTGGGATTCGGTCCCGCCATGGGTGGCTTTCTCACCACGTTGTCACACCAGTTGACGAAAACCAATGAGGATGGAACGCCTGCTTTGGAAAGCGCGTCCATGCCTGGGATGCCACCCCAAGTCCTTTGCTACGAACGCGCCGAGGATTTGGGTTTCGGGGTATCTGGTGTGGTCACCAAAGGTCGCAGCATTCGAGAGTCCCTGCCCAATCTGGACCCGGCGCAAATCCCAATGGCGACTCCAGTCGCCCAGGAAAAGGTGCTTTACCTGCTCGATCCAGTGGGTGCCAGCCGTCGTTCCCTGGTCCTGCGCGCGGCTGACAAAATGGTTCGGACCATGAAATGGGCGCTGCCATTTGAAGATGATGCGGTGGAGCTTCCCATCACACCCTCTTTCCTGCACAAAAAAGGCGGGTTGATCCTTTCGATGGGCCAATTCAATCAATGGGTGGGCGCTCAATTAATGAGCTCCGGCGCCGTGCAAATCTGGCCGGGCACACCTGTGGCGAAGGTTCTCATCGAGGATGGAAAAGTAGCGGGCATTCAACTGGCCGACCAGGGCACGGACAAAAAAGGCCAACCTGGTGATGGATTCATGCCGGGCATGGATATTCACGCCGCATTGACCGTTGTCGGGGATGGACCGGTCGGCGCCATCGGCCAGCAGTTGGACGAGCAATTCGGATTGCCCGAAGGCCATCACGTGCACGATTGGGCTGTGGGCATGAAGATGGTGGTGGATCTGCCAGAGGATACCAAACTCACTCCGGGCACGGTATTACACACGTTCGGCTTTCCTGAGCCGGAAATATTTGGATTTTTCTATGTGCATCCGGACCGGGTTGCTTCGGTTGGCATCTTTGTGCCCTCCTGGTTCGACAGCCCCGTACGGACCTCCTACCGCTATTTGCAGCATTGGATGATGCATCCGTATTTATGGAAGCATTTGAAAGGCGGACGCCTTCGTTCCTGGGGAGCCAAAACGCTGCAAGAGTCCGGTCGGCGTGGCGAACCCCAACTGGTGGGAAACGGATTTGCGCGCATCGGCGAAGGTTCCGGTGCAACCAATGTTCTAACTGGCTCGGGTGTGGATGAAGCGTGGGCCACCGGAACACAACTGGCCGAAGGCGTTCTCGAATTGCTCAAAGCCAAAAAGCCATTCACGCAAGCCAATCTCGAAGAAGCCTATGTGAAACGTCGGCGGAACAGTTGGGTCGAAAAAGAGGGACTTATTGCGGAGAAATCCCGGGACGGATTCCAACGCGGAGTGGTTACCGGCATGATCGGAATGGCGTTGACGGGCATGACCAAGGGCATGTTCTCGGTCCCCGGAAAGCCGATGCCGCCCTATAAGCGCATTCCCTCGCTGGAAGAATATTACCGGGGCAAGATCTCAACGGAGGAACTGGGAATTCTGCGCAAGCAATGCGATGCGCAAGGGATATCCCTGCACGGAGCATTGATGCAGCGTTGCGGCTGGCCTGCAATTCCCTATGACGGCCAATTGCTCGTTTCACATCAGGACGCTCTTCTGATGGGCGGCAAGGTGCAGGCGCCCGCGGGCTGGGCTGATCATGTTGAATTTCTTTACCCGAACCTCTGCCAGCAATGCGGAACGAAAATCTGCATCGAAGTCTGTTCAGGTCAGGCGATTGCCCCAGGTCCCAACGGCGTGCCTTCGTTCGACCGCGAAAAGTGCATTCACTGCGGGGCGTGCCTGTGGAACTGCGCACAACCGACCGGCCAGGGGGAACGCACCAATTTGAAATTCAAGAGCGGCGCTGGCGGGCTACATTCGGCGGAGAATTAGGGGCCTTGCGCGCTGCCGAGTATCAGCGGCGCATTCACTTACTTTTTATCCACAACGGGATCCTTTGCGCTTGAATTGGAGCGGTCTTCTGCAGGGAACAAATCCTTGATTGCTTTAATGGGATGCAACGGCGCAAGTAGAAATTTGGGCAAAATATAAAGTGGCTCGCTCTTTGGATTGCTCAGCGTGCCCGTGACCTTGTATTCCAAAAGCTTGGTCAACGGAGTCAAAGCCAGGCCAAACACCTTGCCCGGCAACCACCAGTCCCGAAACAAGGACGCTTCCAAACGCGCATTTACATTGGCATCGAAATCGACCGTTCCCGAATAATAGAGGCGCATCGCCGAAGCACGGATATCGAGGTCTTTTGTGTTGATGAGGCTGTTGGTGATGGTGAACGTGGCATTGCCCTCCTCAGCCCGACTGTTGGCAATGCCAGGAACAATCGAGTTTAGAACAGTGGAGACCATGCCAAACATGGGAATATCCCAGATCAATCCCTGCTTAAGATGCATGCGTCCATTGCCCTGCCAACTTTTCCAATCCGCGGAATTCAAGTGCGTGATGTTTAATTCCCCAGCCAGCGTTCCCTCCAACCGGTTGGTCGCATTGGAAATGTCCTGCATCAAAGTCCGCATGTCCGTGTTGGTGATGGCGATTCGATAGCTGACATCGGTGCCGATTCGCGGGGTGAAATCCGCATCCAACACACCTTGTATTTGACCACGATAAAACTTCCCATTCAAATCTCTGATGCTCAGAGAAGGTCCTTTCCAGTGGACCCCGGCGGACACGGCATCCAAGTTAAACCGCCAGTATCGAAATGGGCCGCCCTCGACCTGAAACATCATATCGGCCTGGTCAGTATCCGTTACATCCAGCCAGCCGTTGACCAGGACTTTTGGAGGCTTGCCAAAATGGTAAGGTTCCAGAATCTCGGCTGTCATGGGCCCGATGGCACGGCCGACCACGCCCGGATCGATACGCGCGATTGCATTGGTCAAATAGAGACGCATTTCACGGGTGTTAAACCACGTCTGACCGACTTCAACGGGCTGGTCCTGATGCCGGAGGACAGCCCCGGTGGAAGTCAGCCACTCGTTGGTAAACGCTAATGGGAGATGCGCCTGGGCGATGGATTCACCGCGAAAGGCAAAATCCCTGGCGTCCACAACCGCCCGCAAACCGAGGCTGTCTTCGCCATGCCAGATTCCCCATACATTGCCTGCAATCACCGGCGGACTGTTGAAATGAAATAGATTCATCGCCTTGAATTGGGATTCGGTAAAAAGCGGTTTAAGAGCCGCCAGATCGATCGAACTGCGACCTTCCCAGAAAAATCCGTGCGATTCGGGATCTTCCACATAAGTCAAGAACACCCCGCCTTCCGGCCTCTGAACGGAAATGTCCGGAATAAACCACATGCCATTCTCATAGTTGAAGTGCAGTTCCGCCGAGGAGGCGGGCACGCCGCGAAACGACGCGGGCCAACTGGACACCGATCCTGCGACGGTGAGTGTCGGATCCATTGCATCGGGCCATTGTTCAAAGGGAAGGCTCCAATCCGGCAATGTCGCACTGACCTGAGCGCGAACTTGGGGCGGCGTGCCCCAGCCGAATTGCCGCAGCCAACGCTGGCTCCCGGGTCCAACCAGGATGCCGATTTGATGAACGTCGAAGTTGGACTCAATTTCAGCATCCGCCTTACGTGCGTTCAAGTTCACCCCCGCTCTGGCATTGAAATGCCCCCCGAACAGCCGGGCATGAAGCCCGCTCAAATTCAAATTGGGCGGCTGCCATTGACTGGAAAACTCGAAACGATCCACTGGTCCATAAACGCTTGTAACACCATCCAACGAACCCTCGACTTGCGCGTCAAACGGCTTGAAAGCATCCCACCACTCCGCCTTGTTCGCGCCGAAAACCTCGCGGACTCCAGGTTGCGCATTGCGGCTCGCATGCACCGAGAGATGTGCTAAGCTGGCATCCGCCCATTTGGTTTTCACTTTCTTCAGAGTTGTCTCTATGGCCGCTTGGGTGTTCGTATTGGCTTGATTCTTCACTGCAGCCCAATATGCCCGGAGCCATCTGCCCAAGCCGACCGAACCACCCGCCGTGGAGTCAACATTCGTGAATGACAGCGCAGGCATGGCGCACTGCCCTTTTGTTTCCAGGGAATCGGCCGAACCCCATGGTGTATTCGGACGATCCACCTCGCCGTGCCACTGAGTTTTCCAGCCCTCGATCGTTTTGTCAGGACGCGTTTCACCTGAAATTGAAGCCATTGCAAAGGTTCCCCATGGCAACGCTCCGTGACGCAGGTTCGCCTGAACGGTCACAAGTTCCGGCATTGAATTGGCGCCATTGAGTTCGACGCGTGAATTGAATTGAGCCGTTGCGACACGGTAATTCTCGATTTGCATTCCGGCCACTTTGGCAACGAGGTCCGCCTTCGAAGGTCCGACTTCATCATCAGCGGATCTCCCCTTGACGTTTAAATGCACTTCCCCAACGTTTCCTCCTGGGAAGCGGGCGCCGGGCAATTTGATGCTCGCGTCGCCCGTGAATCGCTCCGGGTGCAGCGCGTCGATTTGCAGGTGCGCTTCGATACGTGGTGTGGATTGAAAATCGATGCTGTCGCGCAAATACAAAAGTCGATGCCACAGGTTGCCTTGAGAGACCGCAACCTTGTTGGTATCCACGGGCCCCTTTAGTTCCTTGAGAAACGAGGCATTGGTCACGGCGCCGGCAAAAACCAAATCCGCGCCCAAAAAATGACCGCGCAGGTTTGACAGCACCCAAACGTCCTCCGGCAAGAACTGCAATTCAGTTGTGATATCGTCCACACTCAATAGACGGGAGGGGTATTCCTCCAGCGCGGGGAGGTTCCAGCAGAAGCGAGCCTGCCGGATCGCCAGAGACTCGAGTTCGACGCGAAAGTGCACCAACGCGCCATACCGCAAATGCACCTCCGCCTCGTCGATAAAAAATTGCGGACCGCCTGCTTCCCGCGAACCCAAGTTGATGTTTTCGGCGACGATGCCACGATACCATAAGAGTCTCAACCGGCTGAAATCCAATTCCAGCCCGCGGGCGCGCAATTCCGTCAGAATTGGGTTCTTAACAAAGTCAGGCAGACCGACCTCGTTGAGGTAAACCAGGAACGCCGCCACGATCAGCACAATAAGCCAGAGCGTCACGCGGAAATAGCGGAAGCCAAGCCGGAGTCTCCGCCAAATTTTCCTGGTCACCCGAGAAGCCATGTCGCAGTTCAGGATTTGGGCGGTTTATTGGCTGGCGGCACGGAAAGTTGTCGCAAGATTTCCGAATACAAGAGATAGACAGGCATTCGAAATTCAAAAATCAACCTCTGGCCATCGCGCAGAATTGCGCCGTACATGTTTTGGGTCGGTGATTCCCCTCCAAAATCCAGGGAAAGAGACTGGGCTTGATTTGTGACTCCAACTTCCACGGTGATCTGATGCCGGGGCGTAGGAAAACCAAATCGAGCCATCTGGTCGTCTCCGGAAGCAGTCCACGATTCGGCCCGAAGCTGCCCCAGACGAAATAGAACCTCATCCACAAGGTTCGTTAAAGGCCCGCCCAAGGGAGTGGGGTCAGGCGCAAGCGTCCATTGTCGGGCCGCGTTTCTCACCAACTTGTTGGTCCGACCTTGAAAATTAATGGTCAGGTTGCTCACATCGTTGGTGGTGAAATTCCAAATCTGGCGGTAGCGCAATTGGTACGCCTGCGTAGGCAATTTCCAACTGTCCACCCATTTTGTGGAATAAACGGAGGTTTCGTTGCTCAATCGCGCATAGATCTGGTCGGCGTTATTTGTCCCAAAATTGATTTGGGCCAGGATGGGATTGACCACCCCGGACACCGTGTTGGTCATGATCCGCCTCAGCGTGTATTGTCGGCCTGGCGAATCCAGGCCATAGGCCGAAAAATCCGTGACCACATCTTTGACATACGACGTGATCCGCAACGAGGCCAGATCCGCCAGAAAATTCTTCATCAGTTCCTCATCCGCAGGAACGGTGGTCGCCCCGGCGATCGCCCAGGAGTTATCGGCCATTTTGCGCAGGGTGAATGACTCCTGCGATTTGACTTCAATCAAATCCACGGCCGTTATCGGCGTCGAGATCATGTGTGGTTCGCGCAATTCAATAAATGGCGCCTGCAAGCGCGTCAGAACATCACGCGGCACCAGCATTACATTGGTCTGCGGCAAACTCCGCGCATAAACCAGCCCCGCCTCATTGGTCGGAGATTTTCCAAAATGCACCACAAAAATGTCGTTGGTGCCCTGGCCCACCATCAGGGAGGCCTCGGGCGTTTGCAACCCCAGCGCATCAAAGTCGGGCGTCATGGACTCAGGCAGAAACCGCGCAATGGGCCAGTCCTCAAGCAGGCGAATCAACTGAGCGATCTTTTGATTGTCCGCCCGCGCATTCATCGGCTTGGTCAACCGCCATAATTGAGTCGAGGGATCGATCTGTAATTCAACATCCCCTGCCTTACTCACCACTTCCAACCGGTTGAATGTCAGGCCACGCAGCCGTAGAAACGTCGGATCCCGCCAATCGTCAGGTTGCTGAGGAATGCGCTCATGCAGCAGCGCGTCGGTGAAAAAGATGCCATCTGATCCCACCAGTTGCACATAGACCTGGTTTCCCACGGGCGATTTGCCGCCCACTTTGAGTTCCACTCGTTCATGGGGTAGTTCGACAATGATGCTGGCCAGCGGCGGATCCAGACCAAAGGCAGCCAGGTTCTGTTTTTGAGAAAGCAACTCCTGGGCGGTGATATGGGACTGGCGATTCAATAAAGAAAGGGCGTTGAGCAACCCGTCGATCCGCGCGGCATTCGCCGGGTATTGAATGGGCATCTTGAGCATCCAATCATCATGAACACGCTCGGCTCTGATGATTCTGTTGGTGCGCAGCACGATTTCCACCGCGCTCGCCGATGAGGGATTGAAATTGGCAAACAAGCGCGCCGTCTTGCCGACGGTCGTGGCCTCTTCGTTTCCCTGCCTTTCAAACAGGATGATGAACCCCAGCATACCGGCCACCAACGCGAGCAAAATTAAAGTTCTCTTTGAATTCATTTATTTTTCAGGGCCCCCTGAATGTCATTGCGCCATCCATAGCTTGCGAGTGCTCTTGAGTGTTAATGTCGGCGACGCCACCAAACCAATCCGCCCAAAAACAAAACGCCTCCAGGCAAGGCACCCAGCATGACCCAGCGCACCATCAACAATTGTGCAGGACTCATCACAAGATGAAATTCCCTTATGGGCCTCGGGCCAATTCCACCCATTAAATACGACCGGTCCAAAAGCCAGTTCACTGCCAGCACCGCAATGTCCCGGTTAGCCAGAAAATCGATGAGTTGATTGCTTAGAAAGATCGAGTCCCCAACCACAACGATCCGAGTGGCCCCGCGATCCGCCCCTATCCCCTGCACGGTTCCCTTTTCCACAGCAGCCATCACTGGGATACTACCGCGCCGGTCGCGATATAAATCGGGATAAGGCACACCGTTGCGAATATCCGTTACCACAATTCCATCCTGCCCCGAGGAGGCCAATTCCTCCACTTTCGGTGCATCAGCCGCCGATTTATTGGTGATCGCAATTTCAACGCTGCGAGGCAAAACCAGGCGTAATCTCGAGCGCAATAACGGTTTAACAATTGGATGACTGGGGGTGACGTAATTGGTTGCAATCAAATCGGGATTTAGTGTCACGTCCGCACCTTTGCTCGACGATGGAACATCGAACACCAGGTTATCCCCCACGCGAACCCCCCAAGTCTCCAACAGTTTCTCAATGCCTGTCCGGCCCAGATTGTTCATGCAGATAAACATCCGCCCCCCCTGGCTCAAATACTTGTCCATCCGCGCCAGTTCTTCCGGATCGAAACGTTGTTGGGGACCGATAACGACCAGCAAATTGCAGTCAGCCGGAACTTCCTGGCTGGCAAGCGACAGAAGCTCCACTTGAATGTTGTTCTGCTGGAGCAACTGCGACAATTTCGAAAAACCGCTCGGTTCATCGCTCTGCGGATTGGCCTCGCGGTGGCCCTCTAAGAAATACGCCTTCAGACGCCGCGAATCGGTGACGCTGACAATGGCCGAAGTGAACAAAAGCTCGCCCTTGAAATTGCTGCGTTTGATTTCCTTGGAGGTTCCGCTCAAAGGACCGGAAATATCCATGTCTGACATTTCCTTCTCATAAACAATCTTGATCCGACCGTTGCAATCGAAGATCACCAGGTTCTTGTAATAATCTTCGGATGGAAATGAGAGTTTGTATCGTTCGATCATCAATTGGGCTGATCCGGGGTTGCGCAGATAATCGACATATTCAACGCTTAATCGCGGACATGCCAACTGGTATTCGTTCAGCAAAGATGAAACTGAGCTGTACAAGGCTTCCTGTTTGTCGAAAAAAACAACAACTTTCACCTGATTCGTCAAATTACCCAGCAATTGAACTGTCAAAGCCGAGAGTTGATTGGGATTCTGGCCCGACCACATGAACCGCGTGGAATGGCGCGACGCCAGGAAATTCACCATGAACACCAGCGCCAGCAAGGCTGTCACGGAAACAACCACATTGAACCCGATGGTCCACCGCTTCCCGAGCGAAAAACTCGCCTGTTTATCCGTATAATTTGACATTTTATTTCCAGCGCCTGCTTTCCACCACCTTTAAGGTCAGATACAGAAAAAAAGTCGTCACGCTCACATAAAAAACCACAAAGCGTGTATCCACAATTCCCCGCACAAAATCCTGCATGTGCTCAATCATGGAAATGCGAGCCAGCACGCTGGAGGTCCAGGTGTTCTGCGGCAGCCCAAAAAACGACCGGAAGCTGAGCATAAAGAACGCGATCCCCAGGACGAAACTGATCATCGCCGCAATGATCTGGCTGCGAGTCAACGCCGAAGCAAAACATCCCATGGACATGAACAAAGCGCCCACGAGGAAAATCCCCAGAAACGTGCTCGCCAGCACTCCCGGATTAAATGCTGTGATGTCATTGGTGAAATGACGCACGATAAAAATGCTCCCCAACAATGGCAGCCAGAGGCAAAGATGGAACAATAAGGCCCCGGTGAATTTGCCCAGCACGATTTGCGCATCGGAGATCGGAGTCGTCGTCAGTGTTTCAAAGGTGCCCGACGCTTTTTCCAGGGCAAAGGTCCGCATGGTGATCAACGGCGAGGCCAGGAGCAGGATCAGCCAGAAATACCACGTCTGATAAAACAACTCGGTTATCGGCATATCGGTGGCTTCGCTGTTCAAACGGTCCATCAAATCGGTAAAGCTCAAGCCCAATAAAAACAGGACCGCGCCAATGATCACGTAACCCGTGAGCGAGGCGAAATAACTGCCCAGTTCGCGCCGAACCAATGTCAAAAAAACCTGCATCGTCAGTTCTCCTCCTCTTCCTTCTCCGCCCGTGTGATGTGCACGAACACGTCCTCCAAACTCGGCCGTGAGCGCGTCAATTCACGCAACGACCATCCACGGGCACGCACTGCGTCAAACACCGGGGTCCGCAGATCGATGCCGGGTTTGGGTGTGAGCGTGCAACGCAAAAAAGCCCCGTCCACAGGTGTGACATCGAACCGCGCCACTCCTTCCACTCCGCTGCAAAACTCCCGCACCTCCGTCAACGGCGCCGAAATTTCCGCAATTACCTGACCGCCGTCGCTGAGTGTCGCCTGGAGATTCTCCGGAGTGTCCGCGGCCAGAATCCGCCCCTCGTGCAAAATCAGCACCCGGCTGCAGGTCATTTCCACCTCGGGCAGAATATGCGTCGAGATCAAAACCGTATGGCTGCCTCCCAGACTTTTGATAAGCTGGCGCACGGTCCGGATCTGATTCGGATCAAGACCCAAGGTCGGTTCGTCCAAAATCACCAATTCCGGTTCATGAACCAAGGCGTCGGCCAGGCCCACGCGCTGCCTGTAACCCATTGAGAGTTGCCCGATGATCTTACGGTTCACATCGGTCAATGCGCACTGGTCCATAACGGTGCCCACACGCTCGCGAGTCCTGCGCCAACTCAATCCCTTGAGCCGCGCGCGAAAGCTCAAATACTCGCGCACCCGCATTTCCTGATACAACGGATTGTTCTCAGGCATGTAGCCGATCCGGCTTCGGACTTCCCGCGACTGGCTGAACACATCGTAACCGGCGACCCGCGCCGTTCCTGAAGAAGCGGGCATGAAACAGGCCAGGATGCGCATGGTGGTGCTCTTCCCGGCGCCGTTCGGCCCGAGCAGACCCACGATCTCCCCGCGCGTCACGGTAAACGACAAGTCATTTATCGCCGCGTGGCCCGCGTAACGCTTGGTCAAATTCGCTACTTCTATCATTGCGCCATCGTTCATTGATTCAACCGTTTCTTATACACTGTCGAGGCGGTTGCTGGCAAAGACTAACACATCAAAATTCCATCTTTCATTTCATTGATGACGCTTCGTCCGCAGCCTTCACCACCCAATCCAAAAGGCCCAGTGTCAGACATTTCCGCATCCAACGCTTGACTTTGCATCGCTTCCAACGGAAAAGCAATTCCATGCATTTGCTCCACCCGTTGCTTTATCAGGACTGGCGTGTCGTAAAACCGGCGGAAATTGCAGTGCACGAAACACCACGGCATGCCTCACCGCCCGAGCGCCTGATGCAGGCCGTCTGGCGACATCAGCGCATCCGGCGCGGCCAACTTCATACGTTGGACGAACGCACCCTCCAAATCCTTCACCCTGGATTTCTCAATCGCGAGGCCGGACCCGACTTTCGCCAGGCCGTCGTCCAATTCAATGGCGAGGCGCCACAGGTTGGAGACATCGAAGTGGACATTGAACCCTCGTGCTGGCACTCCCACCGGCACGATCGCAATCCCGATTTTTCCAAGGTTCTCCTGCATGTGGTCTGGAGCTCAGACGCCGATTCCAAATCCTCGCTGCCCACTTTGGCATTGGAACCGTTCCTGGACGCTCCTCTTAATGAGCTGACCCAGTGGCTGGGGACGGATTCCGCAGAGGAATGGCCTCCGGCATTCACCGGTGCGTGCGCTGGATTGTGGCGACGACTTGAACCCGAGACTGGAAGTGAATTGCTCCGTCAGGCGGCGAAGGTCCGCCTCTGCGCCAAAGCCCTGCAAATCCAGGCGCGTGCCCGTGAGGCCGGCTGGGCACAGGCGCTGTGGGAGTCCCTTTTCAGAGCGCTGGGTTTTAAAAATAATACCTGGCCCATGGTTCGTATTGCGGAAACGCTCCCTGCCCTGCGCCAAACGCCCGGACCGCTTCCCGAAACGCTCATTGGCTGGCAGGCGCGCCTTTTGGGGCTCTCCGGCCTGATGCCCGGCGATCCTCCAAAAGCGCGAATGGAAACCACCCCTTATCTGAAACTGCTTTGGGATTCCTGGTGGCGGGAACGGGGCGTGCTCACGGATTTCATACTGCCGCCAAAAGTGTGGCGCATGAACGGTCTGCGGCCCGCCAATCACCCGCATCGCAGACTCGCCCTCGCCGCCCATTGGTTATCGTCCAACCACTTTATTGCCTCGCTGGAACACTGGTTTGAGGAATTGTCGAATGACGTCGGCGTATCGAAGAACGCCTCCGGGATAAACGCAGAAACCCCAAGCCGCCGCGATCCCTGCTGGAATCGGTGTCACCAAACCCTGACCGCCACGCTGCAATCCGGACCGGACGTATTCTGGTCGCAACACTGGAGTTTTGGCTCGGCCAGTCTGCCCAAATTGGAACCGCTGGTCGGCCCCTCGCGTGTGACGGATATCGCCATGAACGCACTGCTGCCCTGGTTTTGGGCCCGTGCTCAAGCCGGCCACAATACCGACCTGATGGCCGCAGCAGAAACCGCCTGCCTTAATTGGCCCAAAACCGACGACAACGCGGTTCTCAAATTGGCGCGCGAACGCCTGCTATGCAGCTCAAAGATTGAACTTCGCACTGCGGCTGAACAACAGGGTCTCCACCAGATCGTCCACGACTTTTGCGACTGTTCCAACGCTACTTGCACGGATTGTCGTCTGCCCGCCTTGCTGCAAACCGTTGTGAGATGAGAATAAAGCCGGAGGTTTTATGAAAATTGTTTGAAGGATTTTCAAACGGCTGGCGTGTATCCTATTAAAAGATTGGATGTGAAATGAACAAACGTATGAAAAGAACCCTTATCGCAATCCTGCTGGCGTCGTCCTTGATGCCACTGGCACTTCACGGACAAAACCCTATGCCGGTCCGCTTGCCACCACCGGCAATGCCTCAACCTGGACAACCTGCTCAGCCTGCTTCCGATGAAATCCAATTTGACCTGGACTTTTCCGGAGGCAACCCTAAAGAATTTGTGGCGGCCATTGAAAAAGCCATGCACAAACCTCTCAACGCCATCGTTCCGGACGATTGTAACGATGTCCAAATTCCGCCGCTGAAGATGAGTAACGTGACCGTCAAAGAACTCTTCAAAGCACTGCAAATGGTTAGTCGTAGAGTTGTAACCATTCCTTATGGAAATGGATACAGCCAAGCTGAAACCAATTATGGCTTTGCAACACAAGGCAACGGCGACAATACTGTCTGGTATTTCCAGGTTCAAAAACCCACGGAACTACCGCCGATCAAGGATATCTGCCGCTTCTACCAATTAGAGCCCTTGCTGGAAAAAAACAAAATCGAAGACATCACAACAGCGATCCAATCCGGCTGGGAAATGCTCCATGTGACCAAAGTGCCGCAGCTCAAATTCCATCCTGAAACCAAGCTGTTGATTGCCGTCGGATCGGAAGAGAATCTCAAGATCATTGAGAGTGTCTTGGAACAATTGAGACCCCGGCAACCAACGCTGCCGGGCATGCCCCGACCGCTATTACCAGGTAATCCCGGGACTCCAAAGTAGGCTTCGCCGTTAAGAAGGGACGCCAGTTTCTGTGCTCAGCGCGGGCTGGCGGTCCTAAGTTTGTAATTGCTTATCAACACCAGCTTGATCACCGAACAAGCAGTCGCAAAGACGAATTCGGATGAGGCGCCTTCCATGTCCACGCTCACGACCGCCATGGCGCGCAGCGACGAAGCCGCCTTTCGCACCTTCTTCGGCCTCTATTTCCAAAGGCTCCTGCGCTATCTGCTGGTGATGGCGCATGGAAACGAGGAATTGGCGCGCGAGGCCCTGCAATTGACGCTGGTGCGGGTGGCGCGGCATGTGAAAAAGTTCGACACCGAGGAGGCCTTCTGGAGCTGGCTGGCGGTACTGGCCCATAGTTCGCTGGTGGATGAGCGGCGAAAATTCAAACGTTACCTGACGTTTTTAACTCGCTGGTTTGAACAGAAGGAATCCCCCACCCGAATTGTGCCGCAGGCCGAAGACCGGCTGGCGGATTGTCTGGCAGCGACTCTCCCGGCACTGCCTGATGAAGATCGGAGTTTGATCGCACGAAAGTATTTCGAAGGCGAATCGGTCCGCGAGATTGCCATCGCGCTGGCCCTCTCAGAAAAAGCGGTGGAATCGCGCCTGACCCGCATTCGCGTCCGGCTGAAGAGCCTGATTCTCGAAAGGTTGAAAGATGAAGAATAGAGAAGTTACGGATTTATTGCAGGAGGTTCTGGAGCAAGGCACCCCGGCTGAGTTCCAGGCTGCGCTGATGGAAAACACCTTTCGCGCGGCACGACGGCGGAAGCAGGTCCGACAGGCTGTCCGATCGGGACTGGTCCTTGTTGTCGTCGCTGTTGCGGTGACGTTTTTTTTGCATAGGCCCGTGGCGCCCCTGAATCGCGTTGAACAGGAAAGTGCCCTGTCAATCATCCATTCTCAAAAGCTCAATCCTGGCATGTTGCTGGCAACACGCGAGTCTGTGACGGCGGTGAAGAGCTCTCCGCTTGCATTTACCGCCATCCACACGAAGGCTGGCGGCTTTAAAATACTGGGCGATGACGAATTACTGGCATGCCTGACGAAACATCCAGCCGCCCTTGTGCGACGCGGAAACGGCAGCGCCGACCTGGTATTCGTGAATCCCGCCGATATGGAGGGATTTGAAGTGGAGAAGACCGCCAATTGAGGGGGGCTCTGAATATTGTCTCGCGCGAAGTCGCGAAGGAGGAGGCCCGGCAGGATGGGAGGGATGTTTATCTGGATGGATCGGGCTTACAGCCCTATTTAAGTTTTACGGCAGGTTACCTGGGCCGATGGCCCAGGCCTGGAGTTTGGCCCCGGACTAGACAAACCGCTGGTGGGATTATTATTTTGTTGCGCGTGGTCTAGTTATGTGACTAGATATGGCCACTATGGGTTATCCAACTAAAGTCCAGCTCATCCAACGCAAGCAAAGCCAGCAATGGTACATCAACTTCCCCTCCGCCATCGCCCAGGCCATGGATTTCGACAAGGGAGAGGATGTCCGGTGGACCATTGCCGACAAAGGTCACCTCATTCTCTCGCGCGACCAGGTCCCCCCCAACCCGGTCGCTTTAAAAAAAACGCCTCCCTCCTCGACCAAATCGAGGAGCTGATCGATCTATGTGCTCCCGGCTTCTCTTCCCCGCAGGCCTGGGCTCGGGGCCGCCGCCATCTGCTTTCCCAGTTGGTGTGCTTCGGCCGCCACACCATTACAGGGCTCTTGCGCAATCAAAACCGCACCCAACAGGATTGGACGGCCGATTACCGCTTCTATTCCGAGGATCATTTCGACGAGGACTGGGTTTTCGACCGGATCCGCGCCCAAATCGAGCAGGACTTCCCGTCCAAGGATCCTCTGGTCGTGGCCATGGACGACTCGCTCTTGCGCAAAACCGGTCCGCGCATCTTTGGCTCCCGTTTTCAGCGTGATCCCTTGAGCCCCCCATTCCAGGTCAACTTTGTCCGGGGTCTGCGGGTCCTGCAGATTTCTGCGGCCGTGCCGCTGGGCTCACAAGGGGCGGCACGGATGATTCCGGTGGACTTCCAGCATGCGGCCCTGCCCGCCAAGCCGCGCAAGGATGCCGCGCCAGAGCGCTGGGCCGCCTACCGGGAGCAACGGGCCAAAATGAATATCAATGTGGCGGGCCGCAATCGCCTGACCCACATGCGCCGGCAAATGGATCAAAGCGGTTCGAGCCAGCGGCCGCTGATTGCCACCCTCGATGGCCGCTTCACCAATGGCACCGTTCTGGGGCAGATTCCGGAGCGGACCACCCTCATTGGCCGCGTGCGCAAGGACTCGGCCTTTTACTTTCCCCCGACAGGGCAGGCCGCGCACGGCCGCAAACGCAAGTATGGGGCCCACTGCCCCACGCCGGAACAACTGCTCAAGGACCCGGCCCAACCCTGGCAAACCGTGGAGGCCTTTGCGGCAGGCAAACGCTACCAGTTCCGGGTCAAAACCCTGGCGCCCGTCTACTCGCAGATGGACAAGGCCGGCCACTCCCTGCGTCTGGTCGTCATCGAGCCGGTGGCTTACCGCCGTACCAGGTCCAGCAAGCTGGAACGGCGCGAACCGGCTTTTCTCATCTGCACTGATCTGAATCTGCCCCTGGAAAAGGTGGTGCAGTTTTATCTCTGGCGATGGGATATCGAAGTCAACTTCCGGGATGAGAAAACTCTTCTGGGGGTCGGACAGGCCCAGGTTCGGTCCGAGGCTTCCAATCAGAATGCCCCGGCGCTGGCCGTGGCAGCCTACGCGCTACTGCTCCTGGGCGCCGTCAAAACCTACGGTGCCGACGGCCAGCCGGAGACCTTCAAACGCCCGTGCTGGTACAAACGTAAGCCCGGCCAGAGAGCCACAACCAACGAATTAATCACGCAATTGCGTTATGAACTTTGGGCTACAGCCCTAACCACCCATTTTCTGCCGCTCTCATCAAATACCATTCCCACCCAGAACGGCAGAAAATGCGATCCACCACTAGAAGCCGCCATCTTTCTAAGTCTTAACTGATCGTAAGGGGGCCAAACTCCAGACCTGGGCCGATGGCCCAGGCTGATATAAGGTCGCGCCGTTGGCGATTCAGAATTAAAGAAGGAAAAAAGCCCGACGCTGTTGGAACCTACAGTTGTCTGGGATATGTGGAGAAGCTCCTGCGATCCCTACCGGGATCGTGTTCATTTGCGTGGGTGTCCGGGGATTGCGGTCTCGACGACCGCATCCCCGGCTAATCGCTGGCATCCCTTCCGGGATGCTTGAATGGCATTGTCAAGCAGGCATCAACGATTCGGCCTTGGCAAGCGCCTCGGCAACCTTGTTGGCTTCCTTGCCGGCCCCGCGCGCAAAATCAGGTTTGCCGCCGCCCTTGCCGCCAAGGATTGGCGCGATGGCCTGAATGATTTTCCCCGCCTGAATCTGTTTTGTCAGCTCATGCGAAACACCTGCGGCCAGGGCCACTGTGGACCCGTTAACGCTGGCAAGAACCACGACGCCTTTGAACTCGCTCTTGAGCGTTTCCACCACGCTTTGGAGAAAATCTCCATCGGCATCGGCGATGGCCTGAATGATCGCCTTCACGGATCCATAGGTTTTCGCCTGCGCCTGCAAACTGCGGGCCATCTCGCCAGCCTGTTTCATTTTGACGGTCTTGAGCTGATGCTCCAGTTCCTTCTGTTGAGCGAGCAGCGTTTCAATTTTCTTCTCCACCTCGGCCACGGGCGAATTGATCTTGCCGGCCAAGGTCAGCAACAGCCCCGCGTCGTGGCGCGCTTTTTCATAGGCGCACAATCCCGCCATGGCCTCGATGCGCCGCACCCCGGCCGCAATGGCGGATTCCGCCGCAATGCGAAACAAGCCGATCTCCCCCGTGGCATGGGTGTGAGTGCCGCCGCACAATTCCATGGAGTAACCATTGAATTGACCGGCTTTCCCGCCGATTTGAATGACACGCACGACGTCCCCGTATTTTTCGCCGAAAAATTGCATCACCTCGGGACGGCCCTTGATCTCCTCGAAAGGCACGTCCATCCACATGACCGGGGCATTCTCAACGATCCGCTCATTGACCAGGCGCTCCACATCGGCAACCTGCCCGGGAGTCAGGGCGCTGCCGTTGAAATCGAAGGTCAACTTGTCCGGGCCAACGAACGAACCCTTTTGCGAGGCCTCGCGGCTGACCACCTCATGCAATGCCCAATGCAGTAAATGCGTCACGGTATGGTGCCGTTGGATGGCCGCGCGACGGGCCGCATCCACCACCAATTTCACCGGACTGCCCACTTCCGGGAGACTCGCGCCATCTGTAGCGTTCTTGTCCAGAATATGGAGGAACGTGGCCGCCGCCTTCTGCGTGTTCGCAATGTGCCACTCATGGCCTTGTCCCGAGAGTTTGCCCATGTCCCCCACCTGGCCGCCCATCTCGGCGTAGCAGGCGGAAACATCCAACACCACGGCCGTCTTGTCCTTGATCTTGACGATCTCCTGAACCGTGGCATCTGCCTCCATCTGGTCGTAGCCCACAAAGCGGGTCGGCACGGTGGTCTGAACATTGGAGACGCTGATGATTTCCCGTTTCTGGGCCGAGCGCGCCATGGTCCGCTGCTCCTCCATCAACTTCTCGAAACCGGCGGTGTCCACCGTCAATCCCTGCTCGCGAGCCATCAACTCGGTCAGGTCGAGGGGAAATCCATACGTGTCGTAGAGCTTGAAGGCAAAGTCACCGGTCAGTTTTTTGCTGTCGCCAAGTGACGCCACTTCCTCGCGGAACAATTCGATGCCGCGATCCAGGGTCTTGTTGAACGACTCCTCCTCAACCCGGATGGTGTTTTGCACGACGTCAGCCTTGGCCCGAATCTCGGGGAAGACATCGCCCATTGTGGCGGCGAGGACATCGACCAACTTGTAGAAAAACGGCTCCTGGAACCCGAGCGTGCGGCCAAAACGAACCGCGCGGCGGAGAATGCGGCGCAAAACGTAATTGCGGTCGTTGTTGCCCGGCGTGATTCCGTCCGCGATGGCAAAGCTCAGCGTGCGGATATGGTCGGCGATGACACGGAAGGCAATGTCCTCTTTTTCCTGCACGGTGTCGCCAATCGAACCCGGTTTGGGAAGCGTTGACCCATACTTCCTGCCGCTCATCTTTTCCAGACGGTCGAAAATAGGGCGGAAAATATCGGTTTCGTAATTGGAAATGATCCCCGTGAAGTCCTTAAAACCGTGCGTACACTGCATGATGCTCGTGACGCGTTCAAAGCCCATGCCGGTGTCCACGTTCCTGGCCGGGAGTTGCGAGAACGTGCCATCCGGGTTCGCGTTGAACTGCATGAACACCAGGTTCCAGATTTCAATGCACTTGGGGCTGCCCATGTTGACCAGGGAGCCGCCGGTATCGCCCGCAGGCGTGAGGTCAAAATGCAATTCGGAACAGGGTCCACAGGGACCCGTCTCGCCCATCATCCAGAAATTATCCTTTTTGTTGCCGTTCAAGATGTGGACCTTCGGGTCCAAACCGGCGGCGGTGAATTTCACGGCCCAGGCATCGTAAGCTTCCTGGTCGAAATCGCTGGGATCGCCCTTGGACTTGTCCGGGCAATAGACCGTGGCGTAGAGACGTTCCTTCGGAAATTTCCAAACCCCGGTCACCAGTTCCCAGGCCCAGTCAATGGCTTCGGTCTTGAAATAATTGCCATAGCTCCAGTTTCCCAGCATCTCGAAAAAGGTGTGGTGATAGGTGTCCAAACCGACATCCTCCAGGTCGTTATGCTTGCCGCCCGCGCGGATACACTTCTGTGTGTCGGCCGCCCGTCCGGGGGTGTAGGGACACTTTTGTTGGCCGAGAAAAATCGGCACGAACTGGTTCATCCCCGCGTTGGTAAACAACAGGTTGGGCGAATCCGGCAGCAGACTCGAGGAGGGTACAATGGTGTGCTGCTTCGATTTGAAAAAATCGAGGAACGACTGGCGTATCTGGCTGCTGGTCATCATATCTGGTCCAAAGCTCAATTAATAGCCCCATAGCCTTGGCGAAAAGAGGCTTCAACCGCAATACGAAAATAATCGGCGGTTTGGGCCTGCAGTGTCCGTCCTGCCATCCTTTTCGGCTGGTTGCAACTGGAGAACAGGTCTCAAACCCGGGCAATGAGCAAGCGACCACTGGCGGCCAGATCATTGAAGTGAGCGTCAAAATAAATTAAGTCGAGCACGAAAGCGAATTGACACCATATGGGAGATATTCATATTTGCGGGACCACACTAATGTTATGAGAAACACAATTCTCGATGGAGTCATGCTGCCCATCGTTCCCGTGATTGCGGGTCTTTTGCTATCCTTTTCCGCGATGACAAAGGCTGAATCGAAGCAGAAGGTCTTCACTGCATTTAACCCACAGGCCAGGGAATTACTGGGTAAAATGACTTTGGACGAAAAGATCGGACAAATGTGCCAGCCTGACCAGGCGTTCCTCAAGAGTCCCACGGACATTGAAAAATACTTTCTCGGCTCGCTTTTGAGCGGCGGTGGTTCAGGCCCCAAAGATAAGGCGGACTACACCCTGAAGGGATGGACAGACATGGTGGACGGCTTCCAGCAGCACGCCATCAAAACCCGGCTTGGCATTCCATTGATCTACGGTGTTGATGCCGTGCATGGCCATAATAACATCCCCGGCGCCGTGATCTTCCCTCACAACATCGGCTTGGGCTGCGCCAATGATCGGAAGTTGGTCGAAAAAATTGAACGCGTTACCGCCGAGGAAGTGCGCGCGACGGGCATCAATTGGGCTTTCGCCCCCTGCGTTACCGTGCCCAGGGACGAACGCTGGGGACGAACCTATGAAGGGTATTCGGAAAATCCCAAAATCGTCAAAAATCTGGGGCGGGCAGCGGTTCGGGGTTTTCAGGGTGCCAACCTCTCGGAACTGGTCTCAGTCGCTGCCTGCGCCAAACACTTCATTGGGGACGGCGGGACGACTTACGGCACTTCCACAAAAAACGATCTCCACGCCCTGGATCAGGGTGACACGCGCTGCGATGAAGCCACATTGCGCCGCATTCATCTCCAAGGTTACATAACCACCGTAAAAGAAGGCGTAGCAACAATCATGCCCTCCTATAGCAGTTGGAACGGCAAAAAATGCAGCGGTGAAAAGTATCTGCTGACGGACCTGCTCAAAGGCGAACTGGGTTTCGAAGGCTTCCTGATTTCCGACTATAATGCCATCGATCAGCTTGCTCCGGACGCGAAAAACGTGGATTACAAGAATTGCATCGAACAATCGATCAACGCAGGCATCGACATGGTGATGCTGACGGATAAATACCCGGATTTTTGCCGTCAACTCAAGGAGTTGGTCAACGAAGGCAAGGTGCCCATGTCACGCATAGACGACGCGGTCACGCGAATTCTCAGAGTCAAGTTCGCCATGGGCCTGATGGACAAAAGCCGCTCACCGCTGGCGGATCGCAATCTGCACAAATCCTTTGGTTCGGCCGAGCATCGCGCTGTCGCCCGCAAGGCCGTCCGGGAAAGCCTCGTCCTCCTGAAAAACGAGAATAAAACTCTGCCCCTGACAAAAAACGCCAGGCGCATCCATGTCGCCGGCATTGGGGCCAATAATCTGGGAATGCAATGCGGAGGATGGACCATCGATTGGCAGGGTTCTCTGACCAACCAAATCCCGGGCGGCACCACGATTCTGGATGCCATCAAGCACACTGCTGCGAATAGCAACCAGGTGACCTTCTCCACAGACGGAACGGGCGCCGAAGGCGCGGATGTGGGTGTCGTCGTTATTGGAGAAAAACCCTACGCTGAATTCAGCGGGGACAACGCCGACCTGGCTTTGGAGAAGTCCCAAATCCAAGTATTGGCCAATATGAAGAAGGCGGGGATCCCCGTGGTTGTGGTTCTCCTGTCCGGACGTCCGATGATTCTTGGCGATATTCTGAGTCAGTCCGATGCCCTGGTTGCGGCCTGGCTGCCAGGTTCTGAAGGTCAGGGCGTGGCCGACGTTTTGTTCGGTGACTACAAGCCCACGGGCAAACTCTCTCACTCCTGGCCGCGCTCGGTTGCGCAGATTCCGATCAACGTTGGTGGCAAGCCCTATGATCCACTGTTTAAGTTTGGTTACGGGCTGACCTATAAGTAAGCGACACTGACCTATTGCGGTTTCAGCATCCTGATTATGCAAAGGGCACTTCGTCGTTCCTGCATCCCCTGTCTTAAAGGCGCGACATTCCTTGTTCTGTGTTTTTCTGCAAATCTGCATAGCACGTCATGCTTGACACACTGCACCCTTCTCTTTCTTAATTATGTTGAAGGTTTAAGTAAATTTTATGGCAGACATGAATACGACCGAAAAACATCATTTTCAGGCGGAAATCGAACAATTGCTAAACATTGTTGTTCATTCGCTCTATACCGATAAAGAAATCTTTGTCCGCGAACTGATCTCCAATGCGGCCGATGCCCTTGAAAAGCTGCGTTTTCTCACCAGTTCCGGGAAAACTATATTTCAGGCTGATCTCGCGCTAGGCATTGCGATCACCACGGATGAAAAAGAAGGCACCATCACCTTTACAGATACGGGCGTGGGAATGACCCGCGCCGAACTCGTGGACAACCTGGGCACCATTGCGCACTCCGGGTCCAAGGCGTTCCTCCAAAAGCTCAAAGAAAACCGCGAGGCCTCCCAACCTGAAGCGAACTTGATCGGCCAATTTGGGGTGGGGTTCTACGCAGCATTCATGGCGGCAAAAAAAGTCGTCGTCGATACCCGCTCCTATGTCACCGAAG
The DNA here is from genome assembly GCA_963664225.1 of Verrucomicrobiia bacterium. Taxonomy (GTDB): domain Bacteria; phylum Verrucomicrobiota; class Verrucomicrobiia; order Limisphaerales; family UBA1319. The sequence goes on along the minus strand of OY760937.1, from coordinate 1,100,159 downwards.
AAAGCCCATGGCGCTGGACCTCCGAAGGTTCTACAGGTTATGAGCTTGATGCCATCATCGACGCCCCGCGAGGCACAAAAATCGTCCTTCAGCTCAAGGATGATCAAAAGGAATTTGCCAATGCGGACAGGCTTGAAGGCATCATCAAACGTTATTCGAACTTCGTCCCCTTCCCCATCACGTTGAATGGCAAAACCATCAACACCGTTGGCGCGCTGTGGGCCCGCAACAAAAACGAAATCAAGGACGAGGATTACAACGAATTCTATCATTACATCGGTCATGACCGGGTAAATCCCCTCTTCCGGCTGCATTTCTCCACGGACGCCCCGCTCTCGATCCAGGCGCTCCTCTTTGTGCCGCCCAGCAATATTGAGGCATTGGGAATCTCAAGAACCGAATGCGAGGTGCATCTCTACAGCCGCAAAGTCCTTATCATGTCCCGCCCCAAGGATTTACTGCCGGACTGGCTTCGCTTTCTGCGCGGTGTCGTGGACAGCGAGGACATCCCCCTGAACATCTCGCGGGAAATGATGCAGGACACCAGCCTGATGGAGAAGCTCAACAAGATTCTGACCAGTCGTTTCATCAAATTTCTCGATGAGCAATCTGCAAAAGACCCGGCTGCATACGACAAGTTCTATGAACAATACAATCGGTTCATCAAGGAAGGCATCGTCACGGATTACACCCATAGCGCGGCATTGGGCAAACTATTGCGCTACGAGACCTCCAGCCTGCCCAAAGGCGAAAAGACCTCGCTCGCGGATTACGTCAAACGGATGCCCTCGGAGCAAAAGGAGATCTACTATTTGCTGGGGCCCAACAGGGAATCGCTCGAGAACAGCCCTTATTACGAGGCCTTCAAGGCACGCCATTTTGAGGTCATATTCCTCAGCGATCCCTGGGATGAGTTTGTCATGGACCATTTGCGTGAGTTCGATGGCAAATCGCTCAAGCCGGCTGAAAAGGCGGATATCACCGTCGAAAATCCAAACCGCGAAGGGGCGTTGAGCGATACCGAGGCTCAAGACCTTGCGAAATGGATGAAGGACACCCTGGGAAATAAAGTCCACGAAGTGCGCGCATCGCAGCGTCTGGTGGACAGTCCCGCTGTGGTTGTCGATCCTGACAAAATGATGACAGCAAGCATGCGACGCATCCTGAAGGCCATGCACAAGGATCAGGACGCCCCCGCTGGAGGCCAACAGGATTTGGAAATGAACCCACGTCACCCCATCATTGTAAGGCTCCAGACCATGCGCCAGCAGGACCCTGCCCTGGCGGCCAAAGTGGCCGAACAGGTGCTGGACAACGCCCGCGTTGCCGCCGGTATTCTTGAGGATCCTCGCACCATGCTCAAACGCCTCAACGAATTGCTTGAGCAAGTACTGACCACCAAAACCCCGGACAAAGCCTGAATCCGGGATCGGAGCGGCGTGCAAAATCCGGGGCGAACGTCAACGTCTGGCGCTGATAGAGAGAGTAAAAAAGGCAAAAGCGCGAGGCGGACGCCCCGGGTTAATGGTGAAGGAATGACGGTTCACCTCCGGTTGCTCTCCATGGTCGTGTTACCATGCCGCAGTTACCCTCGGTCACAGGCTCGTAAACAAACGCTTAACTTAACGAGGCCTTCCACCTCGCTGTGTTGGCACCTTCACAGGCATATGCCCTGCCAGCAACGGATCGGCAGGTGCCCAGTGGTGGATTTCCATTGTTTTCAGGTTTTGCATTGCTCCACAAAATCCCAGGATCACCACAACAGTTGCGGTGAACGCGAAGAGCGGCGAAGTTACCTCTGTGGAACGGGTAACACCGGTTTGGAAAAGGCAGGATAAGACGGCGTAAAGGCATTGGCAACCAGCCGGATGGCCCGAATAACAACGATATGCGAACTGGCAGAAAACTCATCATTATTGCGGTGTTTGCTACGCTGACTGTGGACTTTCTCATACTTACCCACACCACAACGCCGCAGATTGTCATGCCGGTAGCCAGAATCAGGCCCAACATTCAAGCCGATCGGCCTAAAACTGAAGCGACCCGCGCCAAGCCCATGGAGATTCCTCCCGCCGAATTGGAACCAATTCAGGGCGCGGAAACCAACATTTCTCCCAAGGTGACTCCCACAGCACCGCCAGCCGGGATCTTCGCCGGGGTGGATTTAAATCCAGAGGCTACGTTGGACTTTTCCTGGTCCATCTTTGATTGGGTGGAGCCAGACCAATATCCCATGGCGCGCTTTGCTTTACGTTATGTTGGCATCGATCGCGACGCCGAGGATTACTGGTATGCCGCCATTAACGATCCGACTCTATCCGCCGATGAGCGCCAGAACCTGATCGAAGACCTGAATGAGGAAGGCTTCCCTGACCCGGAGAATCTGACTGCGGACGATTTACCGCTCATTGAGAGGCGGATTGAGATCATCGAGTTGGTGGGCCCGGATGCGATGGACGAAGTCAACGCAAACGCATTTGCTGAGGCCTATAATGATCTGGTGGACATGTACAATTCTTTTGAATCTGAAGATCAACCTCTCGATTCTCCTCCACAAATGTCGGGGGGACCGGAATAATGGATTGTCAGTTGTTTTTGAAATCAAGCACCAGCACCTCGGTTTCCTGAGGCTTAAGCTCAACAGGCCATCCTTCCTTGTCCGCCAGGTGTCTGTATCCCGAGATCAATTCCGTGGCTTCGACCATTGGCTTTATCCCCAGCCCTACAAAATCGACATTCACCCGGCCCGATTGTGTTTTCTCCGATTCATTGCAGAGCGTAATGAAAAGGCGCTTTTGTGCGTCAGGACCAAAGCGCTCCAGATGAATATCGTTATTGTCCGCTTGTGCAAATGTGATCGGATTCCAGCCCGCAGCAGTGGTTTGCTGGAAGAGAGGCATGTATTTCTTAAACAATGCCCGGTCGCGCTCATACCAGCGGCCTTTGGAATCCCAATACGGATCCTTGGACGCGGCTTCCTGATCGAAGAAGCCAGGCCAGATTCCGTAAAAGAGACACCGTTGGAAATAGCGTTCCACCTTTTCGGGCGTAAATGCACTATAATCCGTGTTCATCAACAGGCAGTAAGGCTTTTGATAACACAATGCCCTCCGAAAATTCATGATCGTATCTGTGGAAGGCTGGTAACGTCCGCCCGTCATCCAATCCACTTCGGTGCCCATCACATCCAGTAATGGCGCATTGAAACTGAATTTCCAGAGCGCGGAATTGGCGAACATAAACTTGTTCTGCCGATGCATTTCGCTGGCTTCGGATTGGGCAAATTCCCACGTGGCCAGCATCATTAATTGGCATGGTCGGCCTTGTTGGTCAAAGACCAGCGGTGTTTTGGTCACACGAAAATGTTCCCGTCTGTAGTTGAGTTCTTCAGCGGCCATCTCGATCGAATCCAGGTACACGCCGTCAAGGCCAGCCATGGGCACACTTGTTTGGGTCTTCGGAGCGTTGCTCTCGAACGCCTCTTGGATGTACCTCTTCATGACGCTGGCTTTGGAGGATGGATAGGTGGCATTCGTTACGATACCGGGCATCGGATTTAAGTAGATGACGGCCCCATCACACCACGGTGCCTTTTGAATGGACATGGCAAACTGCCCATTCGCCTGATGAGAGCCGCTGCTGAATGTGGCCGAGGCCATCTGTTTCAAAGTGTCCCCTCTCTTGCCCGAGAGGTCTTCGCGCAAAAGACTGAGTGTCCCGTCATAAGTTCGAGGAACCGCCATCGGCATCGGCAGCCAATGGCTCATCGGCTCCACATATACGAAACTGGCGATATCATGCTGATCGTCAAAGACCACATTGGGGGCGCCCTCCTGAAAGGCAAAGGCAAAATCCTCGAACCCCTTCACTTTTGAAATATCGGTAAAAGGCATCCAGTTGCCCTCGCGCCGGACTCGCTTTGTGAAGTGCTGGGGAAATATCTCATAATATTTTTGAAGCGCCGCACGAAATCCCCATTGCGGTTCAAACGTGTAAATGACAAAGCGAAACTTTGCCTGCCCATGTGAATTGGATGTCTCAGGAGTCAGTCCAAAATCATAGGCAATGAAGAATTGGCGTAACGCACTGTTGCAAACCAGCCGGTATTGCGCCGGGTAATCCATATCCATACCCAGGGCGATTCCAGCTTTTTGATTCCAAACGGCCGCCAACGGATAATAGGACATTTTGCCGTTGGCTCCGCTATGGAGGTTGAACGTGTTGGCATATTCTTCATTCCCCTGGATGAGGCGCACATGCCGCACGTCATCCCCCCAGGTCCAGCCAGTGGCATCCACGGGCAATGAAAAAAGCAGCGTGACAGCGCGATCTTTTCCTGTGGTATTTTGAACTTCTCCAGACACCACGACATGGTTTTTCGCCTTGGTAAAAGCGGCGTTTATCTTCAGCCCCAACTCTTCACAAACCCCGTTTTTGAAGGTGTGAAAATCGGATTTGGCCTCAAAATCACGGACCAGAAAACCACCCGGCGCGGCCGAGTCCATTTTTTTCTGATTCATGGCCATGGAGGCGATCGTTTGACCTTGGAACGTCATTGCCAGGCCCTCGGATTCGATTGTTTTGGCAGGCTCGCCTGGCACAGGCTTGATTTGGGCTGAATTCGTTTCAATCGGCGCGCCCTGATACATGACGGCCCCTGATGGAATATTCATCTCCTGCAACACAACGTCATCAAACCAGACCTTGCCCGTGTGTCCCCGGAACAGGCAGTGCAAGGTGAGCGATCGGATCGGTTTATCCGGCAGAATCACAAACTCGCCTTGTTCCCAATCGTGTGTGCCGCAAGAGAAATTTGCAGTCTGCCCCCAAAGGGTGGTGCCATCTTCAAAAACGAGGTCCGCATAGAGCGAGTATCCGCTGTCCGGGCTGCCGCTAACATCCTCAGCTTTGCTCCAACCGCTGACGATGATCGGTGCTGTATTCGTCCGTCTTAATTCAAGAGTCTGGCTGGCGCCATTTTCACCGTCGCCTTCCTTTCGCGAGCAAACGACCGCCCGGGAGCCATTCCTGCCCTCATCGGCAACCATCTGAAAACCCTTTTGCCATCCACGCCAGGCATTGGCGGCCTTGGCGCTTTGCTCATCGAAATTGCCGTTAATGAGCAAGGCAGCCCCGGACATGCCGACTTTGATGGTGCGAATCGCGATATCCCCAAAGCCGGTGCCGACGCAGGCCATCAAAAACATTCCTACAGCAGCAACTTTTCCGAATGAGCAAGGGTGTTTCACATCCGTTGTTTTAATGGGATCGAGAGACCACTGCGAGCAGGAATTTGCCTGTGTTTTCGGGATCATGGCGCGGCTGAAATCGCATTGATCGCAATCCCACAGCCCTTATTCGCGCTCCCGCGGATTATCCCGCCACGACCTTGATTTGTTTAATACAGCAATCGAAGACCTCTTGCGTTGGCGTGGTTCCCGCCGGGCATTGTGTGGCCGCAACTCCAGTGGCAACCCCATGGCGCAACCAATCCGCAGGCTCGGCGTCATGCAAGATTCGACCGGCCATCCCGGCCAGCATTGCATCCCCCGCTCCATTCGTAGTTTGAATCTCCATCGCGGGAGGCGTGGCCTGATAAAACTCGCCGCTTTCCGCCCGCAGCAACCAAGCCGCTTGAGGCCCCCGGGAAACAGCCACCCATCCGCCTGTCGCCTGGGACAATGCCACTGCGGCGGCTCGCAATTCCGCAATCCCTTTCAGGGGTTTGCCGATCCATTGGGCGAGCTCATGCGCGTTGGGCTTGACCAAGAACGGTCCCGCCTTCACGGCTTCAGCAAACACCGGCCCATCGCAATCCACCAGCGCTTGAAGGCCCTGCCCTTGCGCCATCCGAGTCCAGCGCGCGTATAGATCGACCGGCGCGCCCGGCGGCATGCTGCCGGAAATCACGAGTAATCGGGATTGTTTGAGGAGGCTCTTAAACTCCTTCTCCAACCGGCGCCATTCGGATTCGGCAAGGCGGGGACCACGCGGATTGAAGCGTAGTTGGCGGCCATCGGCTGCGGTCACCACGGCATCCACCCGTGAGGCCTCATGCAAAGGAATAATCCGGGTGGGTATTTTTTCACGGCGCAAAGCGGCGCGCATTTCATCCCCTGGCGCGCCTCCCAGAGGAATCATTAATTTAAGCCGACAACCCACGTGCCGCAACCATCGGGCGACGTTCACACCCTTTCCGCCAGCCCAGCGACGTTCGGCCTCGATCGTGTTCTTCTCGTTCCAGCGCACCACCGGAACGATCCACTCCAAATCCACCGCCGGATTCAGCGACAACACCAAAGCCCCAGGCGAGGACTGCATTTTCGCAGTAACTTGTTTGGGACTGTCTTTGCGTCGGGTCACGGATGCACCCAGAAGAAGTATTGGTTCGTGGCCGGAGTCGGCAGACAGATCGTGGTCAATTGATTGCTGGCCACCTGTGTCGGCGCGAGCGGAATCCAGATCGGATCGGTGATTTTGGCCTTACCCTGAATCGAATAACTTTCGCCGATCAACGAACTCCAAGTCAGGCACACCGTCGAGGGACTGAAACTCAATTGCGGACGGATCGCCAGCGGGGTCGCTGACAATTCCACCGCGCGAATCGAATATTTCTGAGGACTTACATCACTGTTGCTGACCGTCAGGAACCACCAGCCCGGACTCAACGCCACAGGCTGCGAATTCGTGTAAACCCGGATCATCTCATCCGCCGCGCCGGCATTCGTGCTGCTGAAATGCGCATTAACAGGTGTGGGCAAAGGCAGACCTTGCCGCGCATAGAGGCTCATATTTCCAGTGGCAAAGAACGTCTCAAAAATCGCCTGCGTCGCCTGGACGCTGACCTGGAATTGGAAATACGCGACATTGCCGTTGGTCAACGCCGGACGATTCACAATCACATTGTTGAACAGTGTGATGATCGGCGTAACCGAAGGACGCAGCTCGGTGGCCATGATCTGATAAATCACAGCGTTCGTGCCGGGATTATACACGCCGACAAACCAAGTCCCTCCAGTCAGTGCTTTCGGGATTGAATTGGTCGATACCGTGATCAACTCCCGATTTGTTCCCGACTGGTCGCTGCGGTAATTGTAGCTCGTCAGCGTCGGCCAGGGATAAAGGATATTGGTCGAGTTAAGCACATACAAACCGACATCGCCATTCTGTGGCAGCAATTCGAACGAGGCCGCCACAGCGTCCGTGCTTACATTAAAGGAGTAATAATGCCAGCCCGGCCCCGCCTTGACCACATCAGTGATCCCCACAGTATCGGCCAGGGGTGTTACTTGCGGAGCAACAATGGCCCGCAAGGTGAAGTCCACCGCGTTGGTTTCCCGATTGAGCACCGCAACATACCAGTCCCCATTGAGATCGGGCGCCAACGCATTGGTGGTCACCACGATGGTCTCGGAATTGGTCCCGAGATTGATGCTCGATGCATCGAAAAGATTGCTGGTCGGATACTGTCCCCGGCGCAACACCAGATTCCCGTTCCCAGTCAGATTATACAGATCGAGACGGAAGCTTGGATTGGTCTCCGTAATGCTCAAACGGTAGAAATTGGTCAGATAGGGACCAAAGGTCTGCTGCGCATTGAGCGGTGCATTATTTGTCAGCTGCACCACGTTGGTGACGATGTTCAGGAACTCCGTCGCGCGGATGGTATAGTCCACAGTATTGGTATCCGCATTATACACCGCCAGATACCAGACACCGGGACTCAATTTGACCGGGAACGAATTGGTTGTGACCACCACCTGGTCGGGCGTGGTGCCCGGTTGCGTGCTGGCATAATCATAGCGCGTCAGCGTCGGAAGCGGATCGACCTCAGGCCCTCCCTTGCGCAAAACCAGATTGACATCGCCGTTGCTCGGGAAGAGATCGAATGTGGCCTCGTAGGCCAGCGCGGTCACGGTGAACCGAAAATAATCCGGGAGGTTTCCCTGGTTCACCGAACGGGTGATGGGAACGCCGCTCGTTAGCGTGATGACATTCGCGGGCTGATCGACCTGGTCGAAATCCACGCGTATGCTGAAGGTGTTGTTCTGCCTCGGATCCTTATTCCTCACCCCGAGGTAATACACACCGCCGGGTTGCAAGGGAGCGTTCAGCGGACTGCCTGTGCTCAACAAAAGATATTCGCCGCCATTCACACCCCGGTTATCGACATAATAATCGTCGAGCAACGAATCCCCCGTGGGCAGCCCCGCCCGGTTTCCGATCAGGATCAAGTCACCCGTGCCAGTGAGCGTATTCGTGGCGAAATGCGCCGAGAGCGGCACAACAATCTTGAAATACTTCGTGTCGCCGCCAACGACAACGTTGGTATAGGCAACGGCGTTGGTCAATGTGACGACACTGATCGATGGGGACGCAAAGATGAATTGCAGTTCCCAGCTCACTATTGATGCCACGGGCAGCGCACCCACCCCTGGTCCCACGCGGGAGTCCTCAACCTCCAACCGCCAGTTGCCCTGACTGGGCTCGTCCTTGAACGCTTCCAGGGACTCCTCCGCCTGATAGATCCGCCCCTTCTCGCGCAGGACAACATCCTCAATCAGCATGTTCCCCAGAGTGTTTTGCAGATTGATCGCGATATTGTTGGCAGGCGCTTTGAATGGCAACTTGAACACCTGCCATGTCGAATCGCCAAAAATATCATTGGTACCAACCCCGGCCAGCGAGACATTCACAGTCGCTTTGCAAGGTTCCGGAGAAACCTGCATTGAGCATTTCCCTTGCGAACCCGTTGCGTAAATCGCGGCAATGTTGGTGGCGTCAAGCGCAACATTGAAATAACCGATCTCGTCGATCGTTCCGTTCAAGTACTGGCCGATCGCCAGTCCCTCTGCGCCGCGCGAATTAAATCCGCCAATATAAAATCCCGCCGTGGACAACCGGGGAGCGCTGGGAGTGGCCAGCGTGGCATCAAGCACGCCGTTGATATAAATCCGCAAATTCGATCCATCCCAGGTTCCCGCCAGATGGGTGAACTGGTTGATCGGAATTTCACGGGTGCTTTCCACACTCACCACGCTGAAGCGCGAGTCGGCAAATTGCCAGGCCACTTTTACGCCCGTGGTGCCCGGCCGCAAAACCAATTGGGCCCGGCCAAACGCCTGACCAAAAACAAGCGACTGACCCTGAAAATTATTCACTTGGGTCAGCGGTTTTACCCAGGCCTCAACCGTGTAATGGGGAACGGCCAAAGCCGCAGGATCCCCTGTAAGAACCCCGTAATTGCGGACGCCGTTAAACCTCATACCCTGCCCGACCACGGCATTCTCGAAGATGACCCCGTTGGTGAGCAATGCGTTTTGACGCCCGAAAACATCACTGCCGTTGCCTTCACCGGGCCACCAACCAATCAGGCCGTCCAGCGACGGATATTTCCGGTAGGCAAAGGTTAATTCGTAATCTGTGCCTGCCTGTGTCGGAAGCACCCGCCGGATTCGGCTTCCCGACATTTCCAACAGATTCGTTCCTGAATTGGCCAGCACCGGATCGGTCAACACCGTCACCGGATTGCCAATGACCAGCCAGTTATCGAACCGTGGTCCCGTTGGGTAGCTCCCCGGCGCCACTGTCTCAAAGTCCTGTTGATAGATGATCGGACCGATGATGCTGTTGGTGAATTGTGGCTGCGCGAATTTGATCGGCGTCGATGGATAATTCGTCAGCTCAGCAAAAGTCGCGTAATTGATGTTCGTGCCGATGGTATAACCAAATTGCGTCCCCGCTTGCTGTCCGCGGTTTTCATCCAGCAACACGCGCGTGCCTTGCGGACTTACCAGATGAATGGACAAATCCGAGAGTCGGGGATGGTCGATGCGCAAACCGACGCGCACATCGATGATCTGCCGGTTGAGCGACACAAAGTTGCTCGAAATCGTCAACGCATCGTCCAGAATCGGCATCGGCGTATCTTGGGAAATGAAGGTCTGCGCCAAGCCGCCTGACAAATCATACTGAAGGCTCGCATCGATCCGGAAATCGATCGCCACATTATTGGGATTATACACCCCGATGTAATAGAACTGCCCGGGAACCAAGGGCGGCGAGTCGCCCAACCCCAATTGCAGCGTCGGCTTGGTGGGGTCGAACGGCAGGTTCGGATCCACGCGCACATGCTTGTCGTAAACATTGGCGCCCGGATAATCTCCGCCGCGCACATACACATCCAAGGGCAGCGCCGGGTTGAGATCCCAAACGGTCACCGTCAAGTTAGTGGCCTCGGGCGGAACTGTAATTCCATAATACTGCCAGGTTCTGGGTTCGACACGGCCGGCCAGACCGGTCAAGGCCGGGAACGGATCGATCCAGATCGAACAACTCTCAACGCGTCCGGTGTGCGTCAGTCCGTTATCAGTCATGTTCAGCATCCAAACACCCAACGCCTGCTGATTTTTAAAGTCCAACAGGGAACCCGGGCCGTCCGAGGGCCGACTGAATGGAATGCCTCCGCCATTGCTGTCATCGAAGACAAACATCATATTCGTCCCCGCAAAATTTGTGTTGTTCAAATTGTGGTTGAACAGTGTCACATAGCTTTGGTTATGGCTGAGGGTTTCCACTATGTCTCCCAAATCCTGATGGGTGATCACATTGGTCACCACCACCCTGCCGACCTTCAGCGGGAAGGTCCCGATCGCAAAGGCATTCGTGCGGCCCGGCCGGTCAGCCGCGCCATCGGGAATAACCTGAAATAGTGGAAAGACCTGCATCAGCATGCTCCCATTGATGTTCTGCGAAAACGGCACCTGGCTCGACAATCCTATGAACCCGTACTCCGCCGCCTTTTGGTCTTCGGATTTCACGCCGATGTAGTAAACCCGGCCTAAGGGCGCGTTGGTATAAAACACCAGTTCCGTCCCTCCGCGACTTGTGGACTTGTCCGCCGCGGAAATCACCAGCGGATCCAGATTGGTCAACGCCGGATTAGTGGAAACATACAGGTCGATATCCGCATCCAACAACCTCGAATTGGACAGGTTCGGCGGTTGGAAAGTAATGAAAGCCACGTTGGGACCATTGGTGAGACCTGTTGGGTTATTGGTCGAAATGGAATTGGTAAACACGTAAAAATTCCACTGCACAGCCGTGCCGTTCGTGGCCGCCAGGGGGAGGACACGGTTTGTCGAGGCCAAGGCCGAGTTGGCGCCCACCCTCTCGTTCATCAACGCCACGCCATTGGTTATTTCCCTCGTCGGGCGCGTGACCAGCGCGTTCGTGGTTGCGACGGAACTCACCGGCGCCAGGGCCGTCAATCCAAGGCCGTTGGTCAGTGTCAGGTCGCCGCAGGAGATCACCAGCGCATAATCCTGCACCACAAGGTTGGTATTGGCCGTCACCGCGTTTACATTCACACGTCGTCCCAGAACGGTCACGCTGTAGTTGGTGCCCCTGGCCTCGCGGATGAATACATTCTCCACATTGTTCACCAAATCGAATCGGGAAACGCTGTTTGTGGTTTGAACGGTGTTATAATCGCTCTGCTCAGGAATGTCGTTGCCCACATACACGTCCCCCGTGTCCAGATTAGTCACCACCAGGTCCAGATCGTTGACCAGTTTGGAAGAGGCATTCGGATTTCCTGGGGGATCGGTCCACACAAGCGTGAACTTCAGGCCTGAATTAGTGGCATCGGACGAAACACCAACCGCCCAGGTCTTGCTTTGCGTCGTGGCCAGGGCGTTCGTCACGCTCTGCTCCACCAGCACCAAAGGTCCGTTGGTGGTAACGCCGTTGGTTAAGGCCATCGGAATGCTGTTGGTCAGATCCACAATGCCCCAACCCTCGATATTGCGAGTTTTGTTTGGCGAGAGATCATAACGCCCGCTCACCGAATGCGCGCCATTGATGATCAGCGCCTTCATCAGGGCCGGGCTGTTGGTCATACGCTTGTCCGCAGGCAGCTTTTGCTCGAAAAACTCCTTCATCAACGCCAGGATTCCAGACACCACCGGCGCCGACATGCTGGTGCCGGTCTCGTAACGGTAGTAGGGCCCGCAGTCATCGTTGATTTGCTTGAGCACCTGGTAGTAATTCCCGTAGGCATTGGAAACAATGATGGATGTCTGAACGTCAAATTGCACAAATTCCCCGCTGTTATTGCCCACCGAGTAAAACCAATCCCCGGCCGAAATCGGAAAATCCCGGGGCAATTCCACCTGGTTGGTGCCCACCACGTCATACGTATTCGCATCGGGAAAATCCCCGTGCCGCACGTAGATGGGCAGGCCCGGAAACGCATTGGAAAACCCAAACGATGGGGTTACTTGCAATATCAGTCGCGAGGCGGTGTCCGGGACATATATGGAATAGTCATTCAGCAAGCCAGGAACGCTTTCCTGATTGAAAAATTGGTTATTGATGGCTTTGGGTGGATTGGTATCCATCAGCCAGCCCGTCGCGCGCGTTGAAACCAGATAGGAACCCGGCGCGATCACGTCAGGCTTGAACCGTCCATTATCCCCTTCCGTTCCCACGCCCACATTGCCCCGGCTCGAATAAGAGGCCACCTGGTCGTCGCTGTCCGTATCCCCCAGGAACCATGCGTTGGTGACCTTGTTTCCAAATTCATCGGGCATCCAGGCCTCATTGGTGATGTTGCGGAAATGATCCAATGCGCCAACCGTGATCACATTTTTCGCCGTGGCCGGAGACCGAATGGTATCGGGTTCGCCACCGGTGCCATCCACGGCGCCACCGCCATGATTGCCCGCCGCAAAAACAATCAGAAGCGGTTGCTCCCCTGACTTCCCAGGCAACGCGTCACGCACCGCCGCGTCATAACTTGACGCCGAAATATCATACTCTGTGGATCCGTCATAGACCCAACTGTTATTGGAGATAAAGGCGTTGGTGCTGGCCGCAGTTTCCAGAAGGTAAACATCGGAACTGATCGGCCCGGTCAGAATATCCACAGGCAGGATAAAAAGCTCTGCGCCCGGGGCCATCCCGCGAAAGTCCGCGTTCGTCACCGATCCAATCGCGTTGGTCACCGTGCTCGACTTGCTCCCGCTGCTCGCGATGATTCCCGCCACATGCGTGCCGTGGCCATCCGGATCGGTCAAATACGCCGGATTGACTGAAAACACCCGATCCTTCAAATCCGGATGCGTGGCATCGATGCCCGAGTCGTTCACATTCACCAATACATTCGTGCCGGTCAACCCGAGGTAGTTGGTGGCATTGGTGGAACTTTCGGAAACCGCCGCCACATAGCGTGTAATATCGTTGGCCAGCACGCGGTGATAGACTGGCTCCACGCCTTGCACCTGCTTGAGTTGGGCTATCGCCACCAGGCTGTCCGCCTTGGGCTGCACCGTCACCGATGGCCCGAATGGTGTGCGCGTCTCGCTGAGTATCTTGATGCCGAGTCCCTCCAGGGCCAGCTTCCCCGCCTCTGCGCCATTGGGCAGCAAAGTCACCTGCAACCGCGCATCATCGCTCATAGCCTGATTCTCCAGAACCAGCGCAAGGAGCTTGGGATCAAGTTTGTAATATGGTTCGAACGGCAGCACGGCGCTGACACCGGCCGCGCCCGTCAACGCCCGGGCTGCGGACGGATCGGCTTCCACCAGATAGGCATTGTTTGGAATGTACGAAACAATCGAGGCATGAGCCGTTTGCAATTCCGCACGGAACGCGTCGTTGATCGCTCCCCGGCTCTGCACGATGTAACTTCCGGGATCACCCTGACTGCGCAGCGACTCGGGAATTTGGGGCACGCCAGTTTCGGCGGTATCCAGGAACGCGTTGCGCAATAAGATCGCAGTTTCGGTCCGTGTAAGTTCCGACAATTTTTTGGTGGTGTTGGTCAACCGGCCCGCGCGGGATTCCGCGCTGTTACGGGAGGTTGCATTCGTGCCGCTTCCGGTCAGCAACGCGATTGCCGGCGTGGCGTTCGATGCGGTGGTCACCGTCGCGGGGGTATTGGTCGCCGCCGCATTCGACGAGGCAGCCGCATGGCGGTCCTGCTGAAGATTGCCCAACCACCAGCAGACACCGGCAGCAACGAACAGCAGCAAGCTGATCAGACACCAAGTGCGAGTTTTTATACGCATAACCAGATTCTTCTAAAATTCAATGCTTTGACAAAATTATTCAAAAGGCCCCTGTCGCATCGGCCGCGACTCAACCCCTCTCCGCCATTTCCATCCCGTTTATCCCGTCTTCACTACACTCTTGCCCTCTGCACGGGATGGCTCAGTCATTGGGTATGTATTGGAACCGTTCCGGCACCACGACCGGTTTGGTGGCCGTCCCATCGATGCGCATCACATGCTTGGAGGCGGACTCGCTCACCACCGTATAGTTCGTGCACAACCCGCGATCCGGTCCGGACAGGACGAGGGATTGGGGCGCCGGAACCAGCGCCTGCCCATAAGTATAGACCACGTACCCCGGATGATCCTCACGCACGAGACCCAAAATCATCTCCGGGATGCGTTCAAAAACCTGGTCGGACACCTTGACGCTCTCAGGTTGTCTGTAATACAGACTTAAAATATTCGTCAAGTATGGGGAGATTCGCCCGGACCTCGAATTAAAGGAGAGTTCAGGTGTCGCGAGAAACTCGCCCAGATGGTTGAATACGCCGTTCGACATCGAACTTCGCGTCCGGTTGATGCCCTCCACGATGGTCTGCAATTCGCGCGAGTTGGGCTGAATGATCGCCACGCTGACATTGTTGGGCGGATTTGCGTTTGGACTGGTGTTCGACATCACCATGACCCCGCTCAACACCGCCGACCAGGCGGCCAGGTTGGTCTGGTTGACTGAGAGAAGGCCCCGCGAAGCATTTGCCGACACAGCGGTAGTGAACAACTCGAGCAAACTCCAGTCGTTGGTTGGATGCGTGAAATAATGCCCGGACCACAACCTCCAGGCGTTGGTCTCGGCCACCTCGGATTTCAAATACGCCGTCTGCCAGGGCGTTCCGCGATGCACCCGGCCCAGCCATCCAATGCTCGGGAATTTGTTCGTCGGAAAATCCCAATCGTCCGAGGTCTTCACCATGGGATCCTTTATGGCAAGATTGAACTTATTGGTATCCCCGGACACATCCGGATTGCCACCCCATGGTTGGTACCTGCGATTGCGAAAACCGATGTTGTTCGCCGGCAGCGGCCCGCCGGTGGGTTTGATGGTGTCAACCTGGTTGGTGATCATCTGGTCATAGAGATCGCCAAGCGTGTAATGCACCAGGGGATCGTTGGCCTGCAATGAGACCGTGTAGGCCACCCGCCGACTGGGAGTTAATGGCGCCTGCATCGTCAGGGTCTGCCGGAGTTCCTGCTGCAAATCGACTTTCTTATAGATCACCGGGTCCAATCCAACAAATACCCTAAATCGATCGATGCTCTTATTCTTGTCATCGCCGGTGATCGCATTCTTGGAAGCGCTGCTCCAGGACGTTTCATCCACTTTGGTATTTCCAAGGGATATTTGGATTTGATTGGTGATGCCGTCCTTTGCATTCCATACCAGCCTGGAAACCGAATCATTGGTTTCCTGCATATTCGCATTGCCAAGCAATAACCCCGTGATGTCCACTTGCACCGCCAGGTTGTCCAGATTCACAAAATCGATCACCCTCCCCGAAGAACGGTCGATCGCCATATATTGCATCCGATTGGTGGCAACCATCCAGATGTGGTTGGAGGGATTGATCACATTCGTCAATACTGCGGGTGGCACGAAAAAGGCCGGATTGAGGGGTCGCAGCAAACTCCCATTGACGATCGAGTTGCTCAGGAAAATGGAGTTGGAGATTGCCGTATTGGTGATGACCAGGAACTGGTTGCTGAACCAGTTGCCTCTATAGAAATTCGTCCTCAGCACAGCTTGGAATCCCGGCCCGTGGTTATAACCCCATCCGGCGTTATTGGTCAGATACATGAACACCGAATTGGTCACGCGAATTTCCAACGGACGCTGAAACGCCTTGCTGTAGGAATTCCATGTCTCAACGGCGAAGATGTTCGACACCCCCAGAATAAACATCACATTGGTCGAATTAGGCCGCGCGAAGGTCGTCGGCCTCGAGACATCGATCTTCCGGGTCACTTCCATCACTGTGCGCATCGCACATTCATTGAAATTCGGATATCCCTTCTTCACGCCGATCACAAGGGGAACTCCATAGATGTTGGCGTTCGCTGAGTTTGCGCTCAATAGCGCCAGCGCCGGAGCCGGGTTTGGCACGTTCAAGTCATACCAACGGTTGGCAATGAAATTGGTGCCTCGCTCTTCGACATACCCGTTAATGAACACCCGTCCATTATTCACCCTGAATATCGGACGAAACACCGCGGGCAGCGCGGGTGTATTGGGAATGGAGGACAGCTCGTTCGTGGCTCCGGCAGTGCAATAAATATTGGCGGCCAACTGCAATAGCCGATGCACCGCAGGCGTGTATTGATTATTGGCTGGTGGATACACGCAGATATTTGTGATGGAATTGGGGAAATTTTGAAAAAGCCGCGCTTCTTGTTTTATCATCCGGTCCGCCGCCAGATTAAAGAAATTGCTCCCCCTCCAGTTCAAGAAGTTCGTCGCCTCGCCAAACGTCTTCGTCAGCGGATTGTAATTATCGTAGTTGAGATTGATTTTTCCCAAATTCAGATCTGAATCCACCCCCAACTGACTGACCATTCTGTAAAAAGTGTAACGATCCATGGTGGATCGCCCCGGTCCTGCCATTGAACCGCTCAACAAACGATTGGTGAAATCCGCCGAAGTCTTGTTCCCATCGAACAACTCCTGCACATCGTAATACATCTGCGGCGCATCGCTGCCAGACCATGGAAGCATCGGATCATCTGTTCCAGGCCGGCCAGGTTGATTGAGCGAATTTGGCTCGTTGGTCAACGCCAGGGTGGACGTCATGTAAGGCCCATCCGAATAATCATCCACCTGATTCGTGTGGATGGCGTTCGCTCCGGCCGTCCCATACAAAGTCTGGATACTCGCCAGATTGTTGTAATTGGTCCGGTAACGGTATTGCAGAATGGTCAGCGCGTTGGAAAAACCGGCCCCGCTGCTGGCGGCCCCAAAATTGGTATTATAAAAATAATTGGGATTCCCCGCCGGTCCGTTGCTGGGCCAGAAGTTCGGATTCAGATCAGTCAGAAACGCCGCCAGGTTCAGCTCCCAGGAACCCACGCCCTGGTTGCGCATGTAACCATCCCATGCCGGGCGGATCTGTTTGGCCTGATTATACATGAAATTCAGGTCCAGACTCTTGCCCATGGGCAGCGCCATGAAGGCATACCGGCCGATGAACCGGTTTGTGGCCGAATGCGGCAGGTTGGGGTATTCAAGCACCCCGATCCACTCGGGATCGCCTACAAATACATTACTGTATCCCAGGTATTTGCCGTCGCTCCCATATACAGGCAGCGATCCATTGGCTTCATTGGTCCCGTTCCGGTTCAAATCAAGATAGTAGCGAAAATCCGGCCGGGTATTCGCCTGTGTCACCACAAAAACCGGTGCGCGCGGATCGAACAGCAGGTTCTTGAGAACGACCCGCATATCATTAGGCGTGAGAGGCGCGCCGGAGCTTTCCCTGAAGGCCACATTGGTGGGAGTGAAGTTGTTCGGAATGAACCCGCGCGGATTGATGAAATTCGTGGAGACCATGAACTCATAAGCGCTCATATTGGTCCGTGCCATGATTCTTGACACCGCCTCGGCCTGCACCCGGGCCAGCGCGGCGTCCGCCATCAAATTTGCCGTCGTTTGATCCACGGTCACCGCCACCGACGCTCTCTCGCGCCGGCTCAGCGCCAGGAAGGTGACGGCCATGAAGGTCACCACCGAAAGCATGATCAGCGTGACGACCAGCGCCACACCGCGTGAGGCATGGGTTTCCCTCATCCCCTTCCATCCGCTTTTCGCGATCCCAGCGGGCATCGTGGGGACTGCCTGGCTCAAATTCAATTTACCGTTCATTTTGGGCGTTCCGAAGCCGTATTACTTTGTTGAAAAGCACAACGGCGTTGGCTTGATTGGTCAAAAAGTTTCGCTGCGCATCCGCGTTTTCAATGGCCCTGACCCGTTGCAACACTTGCGGCGGCAGCAAACCCAACTCCAATTCGATAAACGCCGGTAGTTGATTGCTGGCAAACCGCATCTGGTATTCGCGCGCAATGGGATTGGGCTCGTTCAGCACGTTGTAATTGGTGGCGCGAAATCCAAATATATTCGTATAGAAAGGCACCATGATTTGTCCTTCCGCATCCAGGGGACGCACCCGGAAATGCACCACGCCATCCGCGATCTGATACGAGTTTGTCAAATACCAGTGGCCAAAGTTCAACTTCTGCACTAATTCGTTGAACTGGCTGACATCGTGAAATTGCATCAGTGGCGGATTATTCTGCACCGTGGAACGGTAGAGCGTTCCCAATCCGCTTTTCCACACAAGATTGGTCACGATCAAGTTGTTCGATACCCCCCCGATAAAATACCCGTATCCCGTCCACCAATTGTTGGACCGACTCATGAAAAACACATCCTCCAGCACGTTGGTCCGGACTGTTCCATCATTGAGTCGCATGGTGAAGCCGTCGTGCGTGGTGGTATTGTAAACACTCACCGTATTGGTCATGTGAAAAGAATTGGTGTTGGTCCCAATCTGACCCGTGGCCATGGCCCCTTCCAATTCCCTGGACAGGAGATCCATCGCCGCGCGTCCGGTTTCCATCACATCCACCTGCGCGTTATTGCTGCGCAATGCCTTTTGCGTGTGGTCAAACACGCTATACAAGCCCAGCACGATCACCGTCAACATGGACATTACCACCATCATTTCCAGCAGCGAAAAGGCCTGCGTGGTCCTCAGCACAATGCCAATCCCGCTGAACTGATGTTTTGTATTAGGACGCTTCATTGCTGACTCCCCGCCACGTTGGTTGACCGGCTGTCGTACGGATCGAAGAAATACCAGTAGATGCCGTTGTTGGTGGGCGCTGCGAGGAAGTTCGTCACACTGGCATTAACCAGCGTGCGGAAAACCTGATGGTTCGCCCCCGCCCGCCAGGACCCTTGTTTACCATAAACAGGCCACCTCAGCACCAATTTCAATTCATACAAACTCAATCCCGCCTTCAGGAGATTGGTCTGGTTGGTCGCCATATACGATCCGTAGTTTGTAAAAGGCCGGATTTCCGGCTGTAGGAGAAAGCTGAATGCGAATTCCCGGGTATCCTTGTTGGTCCCCTGCTGGGAGATCACCCCCGTTTTCGCCCGCACTTTTGCAACGACCTGCGTGGCATACATGGAGGGCCCGGACTTGTTCGTTTGATAGACGGCGCCAACGGGAATGCTCAGCAAACCCATGATCTGCATCGGTGAATTCAATACAATATTCGTGTAAGACTTGGGTGCCCCCTGGCTGTTCGTGCAATAAACCGCCACATCGTCCACCATGTTCGTCAACGTGCCAAAATTCATGGTCCCGTTGCGAATGGCTTCCAGAATCATCATCCCCTCCTGATTGATGATCGTGTCGTCCCGATTGTTCTTCTGGACTTGAACGCCATTGGGCAGCACACCAATGATTGCCACCAGCGCAAATCCCACGATCGCCAGGGACATGGCAATTTCAATCATCGTGAAGGCCCGGCAATCCCGTCGAAGCCACCCGCTCAAGCCAGATCGCATGCCGGTCTTCACACCCCGATCCAGCCCCGCTTTTCCGCTCGCAACAAACAGGTTCATCGTATCTCCTGTTTCTCGACTCTGGGCCGTCCGGTCATCCAGTCGATGTGAATGTAATTGAACATATTCGTGCTGTTGCCTGGAGGTGTTTCCTGAACATCTGGCGTTCCCAAGGTGATCTGGCCCGCATTGTCCCGAACGTAAAAAATACTGCCGCGCGTTAAAGGAATGATCTCGTCCTTCAACGGGGTGCCATCATGTGTTGGACGCGTTAGTTGCCCCGCGGAATTGAAAGCGATGTAAGGCAGCGGCCATCGGGGGCTGGTGGACGTCGGAAATGGAAGCCCGGGGTCTCCCGCCGGTTGGTCGTAATAAGCGAATGGGCGGTTGGTTGTGTTCAAAAACGGCTGCCATGAATTGCGCGCCCAACGCGCGTATTTATTCGTCGAGATGAACACGCCCTCCGGCAATTTGCGCCAATCGGTGAGATAACGCGGATGATCCTGTCCGGGCTGATCTCCCACCGTTCGCTTGGCCAGCAGGGCATATCCAGCGTATTGTCCGCCGCTCAAATTCGTCAGTTGCTTGCGCTCCTGCGCAGTGCTCAACCGGGGCAATAACGCGGCCAGATTCGGCGGCACAAACACCATGTAAACCGTCGTGCGGTTCTTGATCGCCATGGCGCGCGCCAGACCGACATCGTCCAGCAATTGCCGATTGGCCGCCGACATCGCATTGGATTGGCCCAACCCTTTCAGCGCCGGCAGACCGATCGCCGCCAGCATCCCCATGAGCCCCATGACGACCAGCAGTTCGATCAGGCTGAACGCCCCTCCCCGCTTCACGCGCGGGTCATCTGGATTCCATTGAGTGTTCATGTAACAACTTTTCCAACGTGAGCCGCCAGCCTGGCTGGCGTCTCCTATTTCCAACCCAACACATTATCCTTATTCACACCCACACCCGCCTTGAGGTTCATGTCCGCCTTGCCATCCGGTCCCAGCGACCACACCATCACAGACGCCTTCGCCTCAAAGCCATTCGCAATCGCCGTGTTGTTCGCCTGCTTCACGCGAAACAGCCCGTTGAATCCACGGTCCCCCGTGTCCGCCGAAACCGCATCCCTCCGATAAAACGCATCCCGGCACTGGTTGTCATAGTTCAAATCCAGCGTGATGATATAGGGTGAACCCCAGGGATCACGATAGACACCATCCGGCCCGACACCCGGCCCCGAAATGGAGGAGACGTCTTTGACATTCAAGAACGGATTGCGCTCCGGATTGCGCGAATGATTGGCGTTAATGATGACCCCGCCCGATCCCGGCGTTTGCACCGTTATGGTATCCCGCAATATCGCGATCACCTCGCGGTTGTCGTCCTGATAGGAAACCGCGCCATTGTTGTAATCGTTTTGAATCGCCATCTGAATGCGGCCAAATTTGTTCGAATAGCTCATGGTGGAGAGAATGCCGAAGGTGAAATCAGGGCAATTCACGGGCGTCTGGCTCACCGCGTCGAGCGCCTCCTTGGTGCAGGGATACCGGTTATACGCCCCGTAATAGGCCGTCACCGCGCTCATGATGTTGTTGATCTCAATCTGGGCGACCTTGATCTTCGCCTTCTTCTGCACGCCGACGACCGCGGGCAAAGTCATTCCCGCCAGGATGCCTATGATGCTGATGACCACCAGAAGTTCGATCAGCGTGAAACCTCGCTGACGATATAAACGAATGTCTGCGTTTCTTTTCATAATTGAAAATTGCGAATGCATGGTCGTCTCTCTTCTCTACCAGTTGCTGATGATGTTTGTGTTTTTGCCAATCACCACAACCGCCCACAGATCGTAGCTGGTGGGGTTGTTTGTTGGATTCGTGCTGCGGTAATACCAGAAATTCTCATTGGTCCCCGGATTTTTCACCGCCACGCGCAAACCCACCAAAGGCGTTTGCGTGGTCATGGGAATCCGGGCCACGTCATTGGTCTTGAAATTGGGAAGAAAATTCTCCACATCCTTCATGTTCTCAGTGGCATTGACAAATCCTTCCACTCCAAACCACGTCTTGATGTCGCCTTGTTTGGCGGTCAAACCAAGCTGTGGAACGTAAAACTCCGATTGTCCAGCCGCATTCAGCCGGTGCACCGATCCCACCAACTCATAAAAAAGCTGATTGGGCACCGCCAGGTAATTGGTCTGCCCACCGCTGACCGTCACGCGCCCGTTATCCGGCGGGTAAGATCCATACTTGGACTTGAAACGATCGATAGCTGTGACGATGTTCTGCAAATCCGATTTCACGCGTTTCATGCGTGATTGTTTGGTCGCCCCGCCGGCCAGACCCACAACCATGGACGCCAGCACGCCAATGATCGATATGACCACCAACATCTCCACCAGCGTAAAACCCCGTTTGCGGGTCCGCTGCTTCATTTTCGTCTTATCTGTCATCGCATTCCATTCTTCTTTTCAAATACCTCAGGCCATTTGTTCACACCCCATCACTGGAAGAACGTCAGAGTCAATGGGTAAGCGTGAATTTTTTCAACTGAAATCCCGCCCGAATCCAGATCCGCCCTGCCGATCTCTAAATTCCTGCTCGAGCCGTTCGCTCAACCATTGTTTGATCATGCTCTGATAATTCAAATACCGCAGCCGGGCCAGCCGCTTGATTTTACCGAGCATTCGCGGGTCCATGCGCAAGGTGATGGTTACAGATTCAGCATTTTCCATGCCTGCGGCAACTGAATTCTCCATCAACCGCAAATTCGGCCGATTCTCCGCCCAAAACGCTGCCTCCGCTTCTTCCCGGTCGAACAGCGGCACCTCGTCCCAATTGCTAATCTCATTCATGGCGAATTCTCAGTTATGGTCTTACCAGCAGGTTGTAGGCAGCCAACCCACTGGTAAACCACATCACTAACCCTGAACCCCAAATCGTCTCACCACGCTTCATCCCGCGAACCCATCCTGCCTTACTGCAATCCTGGTTCTTACGGATTCAAAGACTGGTTCACTTTGCGCTGATAGAAAAACTGCTCTTCAGGCACAAAGAACCGCGCATAAATCACCCGAAACGTCTTTCCGTTGGTTCGATAGACACTGAATATGCCTTTGCCAGTCGCCGCCTTTCCCAAGTTAAAAAAACGGGCCTGCACCGAAAATCGCGACGAATCAGGCAGCAACTTGATCGCAAACGGATCCTCGAACGACTCTTCAATATCTCGTGGCGTCAAAGAACTATCCAATTCAAAGGACAAATCGTTCCAATCGAACTCCATATTGCTCAATTGTAAATCATTTGCCCATTCATTGTATCTACATTGTATTTACATCGCCTCATAACGACTGTCAAATGCCAAAAGGGCATTTTTAGGGTTTTTCGTCACTTAAGTTGAAAACTACTTCACGCCTGGACCCGCTTCGCTCCCGCCAGTTCCACAAAGTTCTTCAATAGGCACAATCCCACTTCCTGGCTTTTCTCGGGATGAAACTGGGTCGCAAAGATGTTCCCCTTACACACGGATGACGCAAACGCTTCTCCATAGACCGTGCGGGTGGCCATGATCGAGGCATCCAGCGGTTGCGGATAATAGCTGTGAACGAAATAGACGTAGCTGCCATCCTTAATCCCTTTATACAGAGGACAATCAGCCTGTGTTATGGCAATCTGATTCCACCCGATTTGCGGGATTTTCAATCCTTTCCGCTCGGTAAAACGGACCACTTTGCCATGGAAAACACCCAATCCAGCCGCTTTGCTCTCAAATTCCTCGCTCCGCTCAAACAACGCCTGATAGCCCACGCAAATCCCCAAAAAAGGCCGGTTCGAGGCAATAAACTCGCGGATGGGATCGCACAATCCCTGGCGCGATAAAGCGGTAATGCAGTCGTCGAACGCCCCCACCCCTGGAAGCACCACCGCCCGGGCATGGCGCAGACCCGAGGGTTCACTGACCACTTGAACGTCCGCCCCGACAAACCGCAGCGCCTTTTCGACGCTCCTCAAGTTGCCCGATCCATAATCAATCAACGCAATCACACTCAAAAATTAGTCCGCATTTTTCCCAAAAACCATCCTTTTGTTCAGCCCGCACACGAAGAAAGCGTTATCGCAGGCAAAACCAAGGTTTGGTTTCCGGATGGTTGAATCAAATCGAATAAGGAACCCGCATCGCGCGGGACCTCAACCGGTTGGCCTCGGGATCGCCCAAAAACTCGGCTTTGATTAGATCGAACTTCAGGTTTCGTTTCAATTGCCCGCTAATGTCGGCGGCCAGACAGATGTGCATGGACCGGCACATGACTTCAGGGTTTGCCACCGTGAGTTGGCGCGAGTGGATGCAATCGAAGAAATCACGCAAATGGCTCATCGACCGTTGTGTCCGACCCGTGTATTCCGTGATCACCTTCCTGTATTCACGCAACAGCGCCGGGGATGACACATCCGTTTGCGAATAACCGTCCGCAGCCCCAGCCCATCCCTCGGGGCCATCGAACCGCTCCCCGCAGGCGCCATGCCAGTACTTGCACGGTTCCCAAACCGACCCGCTCACCCGGAACAGCACCAGCTTCACCCCGTTGGACAAATGCGTCACCATCGTCTCATCCGGCCCCGCGTACTCGAACTCGATGCTGGAAACATTCGTCATATCGAGCCCGGCCAAAGCCTGGGTCACCGAGTGCGCGCCCCACATGGCAACATCCGTGGCGAAATCATAATAATGATACCACCCCGAATTCAGATAGCCGCTGTTGTACGGCCTCCACGGACTGGGACCGAGGAATAAATCCCAGTCCAGTTCATCCTTGGACGGTTCCGGTTCCGCCGGCAGCCAGTCCTGACGCGACCCGTCGCGCCAACGAATGTCCGCATAAGCGGTATGAATCGGACCCAGTCGGCCGGACCTGGCCAATTCAATGGCAAAAACATGATTCGGCTCGCTGAGCCGTTGGGCGCCCGTCTGGTAAACCCGGGCGTACCGGCGGGCGGTTTCCACAACCAATTGTCCCTGCGCCATCGTCAGGCAGGCCGGCTTCTCACAATAAACATCCTTGCCCGCCCGCATCGCCATCACCGAAGCCAGCGCGTGCCAGCGGTCCCCGGTGGCAATCAACACGGCATCGATGTCCGTGCGTGCCAGAAGCTGCCGCATATCGCCATACACGGCGCAATCCTTGTTGCCATACTTACCGTCCACAGTGTTCTTCGCCGCTTCGCGCTTGCCTTTCACAACATCGCAAACGGCAACCCACTGCACATCCGGCTCCGCCAGCATGCAGCCCAGATCATAAGAACCGCGCCCCCCCATGCCAATGCCGCCCATCACGATGCGCTCGCTGGGCGGAACATAGCCGTCACGCCCCAGTGCGGACGCCGGAATAAAATAAGGCAGCGCCACCGCGCTGGCCCCCATCGTCATCTGTTTCAGAAACCGACGCCGCGAGAGTGTCCTGCTTTTGTCATTGCTCATAGGAATGGCCCATTCTTAATCCACCCACGGAAAGCGTCAACACATGCCGGGCGATATTTGACCCCTGCTCCAATCAGGAATGCGTTTCCAGATACCGCAGGCCCAGCGCCACGACAGCGATCCAGGGCAGCGCCTTGAATTGGCCGTCCACCAGAGCATCGGACATTTGCTCATGCGTCAAAAGCACCAGCTCCTGTTCCTCCAAATCCCCCTCGCCACTTTCCCCGGACTTCTCTGCATCCCAGGCCACAAACAAATGCGCCACACCGCAGCCCCTGTTCGCGTCCACAGGGTACTTCCCAAGCGATTTCCATTTCCCGGCCGTATAGCCCGTTTCCTCCATGAGTTCCCTCTGCGCGCCAGCCAGGGGATCCTCACCCGGCTCCAGAAAACCGCCCACCGGTGCAAGCGTCGTCCCTTCCACCGCATATTTTGTTTGCCGAAAACACAAAAACCAGCCCTCTGTGTCCCTAACCAACATCACCGCGAATTCCGGCGTAATCACCCACGGCCAATCCTCAATCCGCCGCCCACCAGGCAGTTCGACACTATGCAGTTCGACCTTTAAAAATGGATTCGGATGGCAAATCTCCTGCCGTCCAAGTGTCTTCCACGGTTTCATTAAAGTGAGCTTGAGCGGTGCAAAATCAATTCAAACGCTGAAAACCTTACAAACTCTCGATCATCCGGCGAACAATATCAACGCGTTGGCCACACATCTCCTGCGCCCGGCTTGCGCTGGCGGCCTCCGTATAAAACCGGAACTCTGGCGCGTTACCCGACGGCCGCAGTTGAACAATGTCGCCGTCGGCAAAATAAATTCGGACGCCATCGAGATAATTGATCTTCGAAATGGTCGAATACCCCATCCCCGGCAGGAAGTAATGGGAGAGCTTTTTCCGAATGGATTCCAATTCTTCGAACAGCATTGGATTGAGAACCTGCCCGGCTGATTTCACTTTGCCACCGGTATTAGTCGGAATCTGCAGAACCGTTTCCCGCTGGAAATCAACTTCCATCACCGCGCCGGACTGCGGACATAGCGCCGCAACAATGCGTTTGCCAGTTTCAGCCGATGCGTAAGGCACTCCGTCGTGGCGATCAACCACGCCTGCCGCGGTATGCCGATCGATCAAACCAGCCAAATCGGAAACTTTATCGATCCGCAAGGTCTTGTTGGAGGCCGTGGTCACAGTTCCACGACGCGCCAGCAGCAATGCACAGATCATGGGCAGCACGCTATCGCGCGTGGGCAGGGCCTTGAGAGTTTTCCCCTCGAACAGCCAATCCGATCCCAAAAGATAACCGCCATTGGCCTCGTAACCCGCAACCCGCGCCTGGGGATCAAGCGCCAGTTGGTCCTGCATGGCCTTATTGATGTAGGGAGATCCAACTTTGGTTTGGACCACGGTCGCAAAACTTTGCAGGGCTTCCACGGCGGCGCTGTTGCAGGTAATGGGCAGCGCCACGAAGGAAGGCTTGAGATACAAGGAGGCCAGCACACCCAATTGGTCGCCGGGAACGAATTCGCCATTTTCATCGCAGAACACGGGGCGATCCGAATCGCCATCCGCACTCAACACTGCAAATGGCTTTCGACCGGTGCGCTCGGCATGTTCGCGAGCCAAAGTTCGCAAATCGGCGCGGACCGATTCCTCCATTTTTTCCGTGTCTACGGGCAGGAATTCGCCCGCCTCGACGTTCAGCGCACCAACCTCGGATACGACTGCGCCCAAGCCACGAAAAATGGCGGGTAAAATATCGCGCCCCACGGCGGATTGTTTGAAAAACACCAATTCCAGCCCCCGCAGTGCTTCGGAGCCGAACTCCTGTAGATACCGGTTTACGAACTCCGAAGCCGCCCGGGCATCGGGTTTGCGCAAGGATTCCGACGCGTGAGACAATAAGGTCATGTGCGTCACGCCTAGTGATTTGACCGGCATGAAAGCTCCCTTGGAATCAAACAGCGGTTCTCGTGTTTGCTGCTCGGCCACCCGGACGCGCACCTCCGCCACATGCGCGAGTATGGATGCCTCTTCCGATTTCAGAATCTCCCCATCCGGGCGGTTGAATTTAATGCCGTTCTGGCCAAATGGAATATGACTGCCGGTCACCATGATACTGGCAATGCCGCGCACCATTCCCAGATTCATCACGGCGGGAGTGGGCACCGGGCCGCAATAGGCCACCACACAGCCGGCATCCAAAATGGCGGCGGCAACCGCTCTGGGAATTTTATCAGGGCGGGAACTCGGACGATAATCTCCTGCCAGCGCCACTTTGCTGCCGGGCTGAATGCCCCCTGGCAAATGGTTTGCCCCCAGTTCCAATAGGTATTTTAAAAAGCCGCGTGTGTTGGTGAACACCTCCAAATCGGTCAGGTTCTCGTCCAAGTCCCTGAGTCCACTGGTTCCGAATTTCAGCGGCTTGAATTCTGATGATCTGGTCGCGGTCGTCATAATACTTAGGGCGATTTTGTAAGGGATTCACTCCGCCAAGCGAAGCAAATTCGCCTCCAATTCCGCAACTTAATCCCAAAAGCCTGCAAACCGGTACTCACACATACTGACTTCCGAACTGCGCGCCAGCCCTGGCCTGCATTTCCTTGATGCGCTCGGCCTGGCTTGCATGGCAAATCAGGGTGGCATTGGGCGTATGAATCACAATCAGATCCTGGCAGCCCATCACGGCGATCAAATGATTGGGATCACTCGATGCAATCAAGCTGCCCGAAGTATTTTGAAGTAGTTGCTTTTGGGCGGCGATGGCGTTGCCCTGCGCATCATGCGGACAGGTCTGCGCAAAACTGGGCCACGATCCCACATCCAACCATTGCAGTGGCATGGAAATCGCCGCCACCGCAACCTTGGGATCCCTTGACGCCGGTTCCATTACTGCAAAATCCACACTGATCTTGCGCAACCTCGGATAAACCGCAGCCAAAGTTGAGATACGCTGAGGTGTGTCCCAAGCTTCCGCTATTTTATTCAAGCCTTCAAAAACCTGTGGTTCGTAACCACGGATGCAATCCAGAAGCGTCGTCGCCTTCCAGACGAACATGCCGCTATTCCACAAATACTGGTCCGGGCCGGCTTTGAAATATTCCAGCGCGGTCGCCTCGTCAGGTTTCTCCCGAAACTGGCTCACACGGCGCGCATTGGTGCCATCGCCAATGGGAGCGTCCAATTGCAGATAACCGTAGCCTGTGGCGGGTCCTGTGGGTTCAATGCCAAAGGTGACCAGAATTTGAGGCTGTTTTTCGACCAACTCAAAACCGGCTTTCACAATCGCCTGAAACTCGGCGACTGGCTCGATCAAATGGTCGGCTGTGACGACTGCGATGACTGCCTCAGGATCCTTGCGCGCGATCACAGCCACCGCAAAACCCACGGCGTTGAGCGTGTCGCGCCCCACTGGTTCTCCCAGGAATTGCTCCCTGCCCAATGCGGGAAGCGCAGCACGAATGAGCGCCTCCTGTCCCTGATTGGCGCAAACATGCCGATTCTCCGCCGAGGTCAATCCCTCCAGGCGATCGAACGAAATCTGGAGCAGGCTTTTCCCGCCAATGAACGGAATCAGTTGTTTGGGGAGCCCCGCCCGACTCATCGGCCAAAGGCGCGTTCCCGACCCACCGGCAATTATCAGTGCATGGCGCATGGTTTAACAAGTTGTCACTTCCAAGCCCTTATCATTGACTGCAAAGTCAAAAAAACGCGAGCGTTCATTGAGAGGCTCGCGCAGGAGCTTTTCGCGAATTGCGGCAGCGTCCTTCGGGGTTTTGCAAATCATGAGCATGAACCCGCCCGATCCCGCCCCAAGAATGCGCGCCCCGTGAATATGGGGCCGAATCATCGCCAGCAAATGTTCGATGGATGGATTGGTAACCTCACTGCACAACTGCTTCTGCAACCTCCAGGCCTCATCCACATATCGTCCAAAGGCTTCGGAGTCCTTGCGCGACATGGCCTCCATCAAATTGCGCGACACCTGATGCTCCTGCGCCAGGCAGGACATCGTTGCCCGGTTGCGATCCAGATAATCGCCCACAATCTGGCGCAGGATGTTTTTCGCCAGACGCGTAATGCCGGTATAATAAAGAAGCGTGGAGCCGCCGTTAAGCCGTGGATCGATCACATCGTCCGGAACGTAATGAATATTGGGATCCGGGAATAAGCCGGCCAGCGTCGTTGTTAATTTACTTCCCCCGACACCGCCCCCGATCTGGTCCTGCCAACCGCCCCCGGTCGTCAGGGCCTGTTCCAGGCGCAGCACGTTGTGGAATAATTCGCGCTGACTCAACGGGCGACCCAGCATCCGGTTGATGACACCCACCAGCACCGTTCCCACAATGCTCGAAGTGCCAAGTCCCGACCCGGTGGGAATCCCGGTCAACGTGGTTAATTCAATGCCACCCCCAAACTCCTCCAACATCTGGCGTAACGTCACGTTGGCGGGCCAGTCCGCCATTTCAGGGGAGAATCCGGAAATCGCCAGAGCGGCTTTGACCAGGCCAAAAATGTCGCGCGGATTGCGATAATCGAGCAAATCCTTCAACTGATCGATCTGAACGTGCAGACCGGCTTCGATGGAAAAAAGCCGAATGACCGGTTCCTGAATCACCCGTCCATAACAATGGATCGGCGGCTGGCCGTTGAGATTGACGGCTGTGTTGATCACGCTGCCGCCATATTCGAGAGTGTATGGAGGCGTATCGGTCCATCCGCCGCCCAACTCGAGCCTTGCCGGGGCCCGTCCCCACACGGTCTCACCGCCGCGCAAGGCATTGCGAGGATGCTCCACCCGACTCAGCGAACTGATCAGAATGGTGCGGCTGATTTGTTCGAAAGCGCAATCGGTCACCTTTTTAGTCCATTCTGAAGCCAGAATCGTGTCCGATATTTTCAAACCCAGTGAAGCCAGCCACTCTGCCAATGCCGGGGTGATCGCGCCGGTTAATCCGGGCACGACATCCACAACTCGCGGCTCGCCACTGCGGGTTTCCGCCATCACCATGATGGCGCTGGCCATCGAATGGAGAATCCGGCAGCAAATGAACACTCCCATTCCCGCCCCGGCGCCCCCATTCATCTGAAAATGGGCGTCGCCTAGTAAATCCGCCAGCCATGCCGCCCTGTCTTCGGAATGCTCGAGCACAAAGGCCAGTTCCCGTGCGGAAAAGCCGCTGTCGCGCCGGAAAAGCCTCTTGAGCGCATGACGAATTTCCTCAGCACGATGCTGTGAGCGACGCTGATAAAAGGCCTCCTGATCCGCCAGAAGCGCCATTTCGGCCACGCTGTAGCGATCGGCGGCGGCAAGCGCCTGTTTTTGATTTGGCGTTGCCTGAGCTGGATCCAACATCCAGAGCCATTGGTGATAATCGGACTTGCCAGATTGCGCCGGGAATACCCGTGCATCCCAAAGGCTGCGCTGGTTCTCGGGAATGCTGGCATCCCAGACTTGTGCGGGAGTTAATCCCGCCATGGCCAGCCACTCCAGGAGAGGTCGTCCGGCGATTGTTCCACCTTTGGCCGTCGTGTCCTTGAACGTGTCCGCCGAATGGTAGAGACGACAGAAATGAACGGCGTCACCACGATTATTTTTCCCGGCAATGACATCCACGCAGGCGCCGGCAGGAAGACTCAAGGGTTGATCGACATCCACACCCACCAGCACATTGCCGCCACCGAGAGTCAAGGGCGCAGCGACGCGACACGCCTCGAGCCATGAATTTCCGCCAGTAATGACGCCCCCATTCACGCAATGGTGATTGATGAGGAGATTATCGCCCGGCCGACTGACGCCGC
The DNA here is from genome assembly GCA_963664225.1 of Verrucomicrobiia bacterium. Classification (GTDB taxonomy): domain Bacteria; phylum Verrucomicrobiota; class Verrucomicrobiia; order Limisphaerales; family UBA1319. The sequence continues at coordinate 1,069,206 of OY760937.1, read as the reverse complement.
GATCGAATTGCGTCAAGTCCTGTCCGCTGCTGATCAACTGGCGTGTGGTCCCAAAATGAAGGAATTGGCACTGCGGAATTTGACGCAAATGAAATGGCAGCCTGGCCAGAGGTTTAAATAGAGCCGCCAGCTTTTCTTTCGGCCACTTGGAACCGCTGTCGCGCACACTGGCCAGATGGTGATCGACGGTCACTTCAGATCCCAGCGCACAGCAAATTTCCCGATACCAATCCAAACCGGAGTTGAGAATGAGTTCGCGCATCGGGGCGGACCAACCGAAACGCATGGAGTCTTTTTTTCCCGCTTCAGCCGCAGCCAGTGGCTCCACCTCAAACGCCTTCAACAGCGCCACCGCAGATGCGGCGTCAAAACTCATCACGCCAATGTCCAGAACACTCTGGCCGAAACGGTTCACCGCGCCCTTGCTGATTTGCTCCGCGACTTTCGGTTTCTGAAGATAAACCCGAACCTGGCCCTGTTCATTGGCGCAAAACACGCCGTGTTTACTAGCCGCCTCAGGGGAAGCCAGGCAACCGAGCGCGGTAATCCCCTGCGCAACCGGCGGCATTTCACCGCTTTCAAACAGGATCAAGGCATCGCCAGAAGTCACCACCACCTGTCCCTGCCCTCGCAGCGATGCAGGCAACCCCATGAAGATTGGCAACTGCCGGTCGAACAATGTGGAACCCAACGCGCTGTCGCTCTCACCCGGCACGGGCACAAAGATTTTGCCGCATGGCCCATAGGCAGGCAGCCGGCGACTATCTCCCCCGGCGTGAATGATCAAGACCCGCCGTTGCGCCAGCACAGCCTGCAATGTCTCCCAATCGCGCGCGTCCAATCCGCCACGATCGATTTCGCGAGAGAGAACCTCCATCAGGCAGAGCAGCGTGCTGCCACCGCTTCCGATGCGCTTGCCCTCCAGATCCGCCACCACCAGAACCTGCCCAATGTCCGGGAGCAACCCCAGTTCACGCCGCAAATCGAGCTGCCGTCGGTACGCAGCCGCCTGGCTGTCGTTCGAAGCGGTTACAATCAAATAATCCCACGGTTGAAACATGTCGGGTCAATATTGGAGGTTGATGAGCACCGGATACAGTGAATGGCCGGAGCCGATCCAAGCCAAAAGAAACGCGGATGCCGTCATCCGCGTTTCCAATCATTAATGTTGAAGCCTGTTACTTGCTTTGGCGTTTGTTGATCATTTCGTCATGAATCCATGCGTAGGTCTTTTCCAAACCGTCGCGCAACTTGATGTTCGGCTCCCAATGCAACAGTTGCTGGATCATCGTGTTGTCGCTGTTGCGGCCATTGACGCCCTTGGGCGCGCTCAGATCATAATGCCGCTTGAGCTTGATGCCCGCGATGCTCTCGACCAGATCCACCAATTGGTTGATCGACACCATTTCGCTGCTGCCAAGGTTGATCGGTTCGAGGATATTGCTGTCCATGATCATCTGAATGCCCTTGACGCAGTCATCGATATACATAAAAGAGCGAGTTTGATCGCCCTTGCCCCAAATGGTGATGTCATGATTGCCCGACATCTTGCTCTCAAGCACCTTCCGGCAGATGGCCGCAGGCGCTTTTTCACGTCCGCCATCCCAGGTGCCATTAGGCCCATAGACATTGTGAAAACGGGCAACGCGGGTGTAGAGGCCGAAGTCCTCGCGGAAATGGCGGCACATGCGCTCGGAAAATAATTTTTCCCAACCGTAACCGTCCTCCGCCAGCGCGGGATAGGCGTCCTCCTCCTTTAGTGCGGGCGCATCCACCACCTTTTGTTTGTCACCATTATAGACACAGGCGCTTGAGGCATAGAAAAACCGTTTAACATCATACTTAATGGCTGCCTGCAGCATGTGTGTATTAATCAGCACGGACAACATGCACAAGGCCTTGTTGCGCTCGATGAATCCCATGCCGCCCATGTTCGCCGCCAGATTGAACACCTGATAAGCGCCACGGCAGGCTTCATTGCAATTCTCGCGCAGATTGAGGTCCAGAACGATGTTCTCCACATCATCGAACCTCTGATACCACTCGGTGAGGGGCTTGACGTCCACCGCACGGATACGGGGATAACCTTTACGGCGCAAATCGGCCACCAGGGATCCTCCAATAAAGCCACCGGCTCCAGCCACCACTGTCAACTGTTCTTTCATATTCTGATTCTTTTCTTTTTTTCCAAACCTTTCAACCCTTTGGTGAAAGATGGATATTATTCAATTAATAAAATCTGGCACCCAACCGCAACGGCGGCCGCGCGCCAATCCAAACTACAAACTATGCGGATTCCAAAACCATGTTTGCGTATTGCACGGTGTCCCCTGTGCGTATCAATCCAATGGCCAGAGGCACGCGCTCCTTCAATTTAACGTGCGACTCAAACACGCGGGGAATTCCCTCCAGCGCCATGTCAAAAGCCTTTTGCGTAGCGGCGTTGTTCTCACGTAGAAATTCCCGGGCCATCCAGGCCTTGCCAATGATGAAGTTGCCACGCACAGCGGCGAGCACCTGCAAGACGGTCGGCAGATCATCAACGACAGAAACATCCACGGTTTCAATTTCCGGCCAGAAGGGAAAGCCCCGGTCCGAGATCACCAGCAGGTTCGTGTGACGCACCCGGCTTAACAGATCATTGATCTGCGGGTTGAGTATGCCATTCTTTAACATAATCGCTTGTATTTCAAATTTCGCCGTGCGGTTCAAAAATCCGGCTTCCGACGATTTTCAACATTTTGGGTTGAATACCCCACGCGCGTCAACCATCTATAAGAAGCATATTGCCCAAGGACCGGGCAAGCCACCATGGTCATTGTTGACCGAATGATGGATATTTTTGACCATTGCTGATCCATGAAAAAAACAGAACCATTGGCCCAGCCGGAGTTTTTCTCCACCCAGGTCTCGGAGGCGCGCCGTTTTTTTCTCGATCTGAATCCGCGCCACGCGACGGATCTCGCGGTCGTCTGCGGCGGTTGCGAACAATCCGACCCGCGCTATAAGATTCATCGCACGAACTTTCCTTATTTTTGCCTCGAATATGTGGCGGGCGGTCATGGCGCGCTGGTGTTGGATGGAAAGAAATTCACCCTTCAACCGGGAGCGGTCTTCACTTACGGCCCCGGGGTGGAACATTCCATCGTACCGGATGACGGCCAGAGTCTGCTCAAATATTTCGTGGATTTCAACGGGCGCAAGGCTGGAGGTTTATTAAAGGAATATGGGCTGGCGCCGGGAACCATTCGCCAGGCGGCCTCCACAGGCGCCCTGATCGAGAATTTCAACGAACTGATTGCCGCGGGACTCAGCGCGTCCCAACACGCCCCGCGGCTGTGCTCGCTGCAACTGGAGTGCCTGCTGATTCGTTGCGCGGATATTCAAGTGCCCTACGGCTCTTCAGAATTACGGGCCTACTACACCTACCAACGCTGTTTGAAGCATCTTGAGGAACACGGACTTGAACTTCACACTGCGCAGGATCTCGCCAGCGCGTGCCATGTGAATGCGGCTTACATGTGCCGGTTGTTCCAGCGATTCAACCATGCCAGTCCCTATCACCACATGATGCGTCTGCGCATGAGGGCCGCAGCCCAGCGGCTGATCGATTCGAACCAACTCATCAAGGAAGTGGCCAACGAATTGGGATTCGACGATCCTTATCATTTTTCACGCGCGTTCAAAAAGCACTACGGCGTGTCCCCGGAGCAATTCGTCAAACTGGGTCGGCGTTCGTAATCAGGGCTCCTGTTTTCGGGGCCATGTGAACCGCATCGAGACCAGCAGAATCACAGCACTGTAAACCGAGAGAATCTGAATCACCCGACGGAAGGCGATCAGCGGTTCCATGTGAACGAGCGATCCGCGAACGCCATATAAGGTCGCCCCATAGGCCAGGGCGATCACCACCAGCCAGGGAACAATCGCGAACTTTTCCCGGGCCAGAAGGTTGGTCACGAGCACATAAGCCATGCTTAAAATCAATATCCCCCATGCAAACCACGGCACCAATGGCGCCGCTGTAACAAAATACGCCGGATTGCGAAAATACAGAATCCGCAACGGCAATTCGGGGAGCAAGGTGGATGCCAGTGCCGCCAACCCTCCCAACAACGCCGTGCTTTTCAAGGTCATGGCCAGCGCATCCGACTTTTCAGCGCGCGCGGCACTGTGGACAATTTTGGGAAACATGACCGTCGCCAGCGGAAGGATGAATTGTGCCAGCGCAAATCCGATCATCGCACCGGCGCTGTAGAGTGCCGTTTCATTGCGAATGGCATTTTGAACGAACAGGACATCCGCATTGGACATGAATAGCAACGCGGCGGTTCCCAACGTCAAAGGGATCACCTTGCGAAACCAGGGCCGCCATTCGCAAGGTTCGCATGGACCACGCCACACATCCCGCGTCAGCCACAAGCCCACGATGATGGCAACCACCTGTCCAAGAAACGCCCCGGCCATGGCGCTGCCCGATTGCCCATGGAGAATGACCACCAGCACGGCGATACTGGCAAAGCGGCACATGCCATCAAGCATCAACACCCATCCCAAGCCAGCAAAGTTTTGCCGCCCCTGCAACAACCCCTTGAACACCGGCATCCACAACGAGGGCAGACCAAGGAGGACTGTAAAACCCAGGGCGGCGAAATGGGTAATCTGCAAGGCGTCCATAATGCTGCTTTTGGCCATCAGAATAAACGAGGACAGAACCAGCCATATCAGGAATGACGCGCGCAACACCGCGCGCGTGGCTCCCGTAAGTTGACGGGCCTGGCGGTCCTCCAATGACGCCGCCGTCTGTTGCGCAAAGATGGTTTGCAGGCCACCCGCGGGAATCCCCAACAGCAAAAACACCCTTAGCAGCGAGTAGAATATTGCGTATTCATCGGGCGGCATTTTCGACACCAACGGATGCACCGCTGACATGAAAACGCCGCCGCCGACAGTCGCCACCACCATCCACCCGCCCTGTTTGAAAAATGAGGCTTTGCTCGACGTTCCGCTCATAATACAGGCACGCGCTCCAAAGTAACCGCATTGGCTCGCTCCACTGTTGGCGGAGTCAACCGGGTGAATAATCCCTTCCAAAATCCCGCGCCATAGAGCAGATGAGTGAGCACAATCAAAGGCGCCACACGCGCCATCCTGCGGCCCGAGGGCGTCCGCAACGCCGCTGTTTGGGCCAGAACTGCCAGGGCGTAAAACGCCAGCGGCCACAGCCACAATCCGCGAAAAATCAGGGCCATGGGCAAATACAGGCAAAACAGGGGCGGCACCAGGTTCAACGCCGAACCGGGTGTCGGATGCAGGCGAAACTGTTCCGCGCGACCGCGTCCGTAGGTCATCAGCATTTTCATGAACGCCTTGAGCGTCTTGCGCGGCCTTCGTTCAATCCGGAATTCCGGGTCGTAGATCATCTGCCCGCCCTGCTTTTGGAGCTCGTCCATCAAGGCGTTTTCTTCGTTGGGATAAAGCGCCTCATCAAAACCGCCCAGCTTCAATAGCGGTTCACGACGGGCAATCATGTTGCACAAAATCAGTTCCTTCTCGCTGGACGGACGCGCTTTTCCCACAGGGCTATAACGCGCGCGGCTGGGTCCGAACGCGAGCAAGGCACCCATCACCAACCCAAAGGCTTGCTCCAACTTGGGAGCATTCGGCGGGCACAAATTGGGCCCCCCCACAATTTGAACCTCGGGCTGATCGAACCAGTTCGTCACCCGTCGCAAATTGCCAGGCTCTGGAATGCTGTCGTCATCCAGGAAATAGACGAGTTCCCCACGCGCCTCGCGCAAAGCCTTATTCCGCTGCACCGCCGGCTGTGTTCCACGCGCCACAATGATCTCCAGCAGGTCCTTGGGATAATCCAATTTCAGCGCGGCACCAACCGCCTGAATTTCCCGCAAATCCGGTTTGGTGGGAATGATGATGGTGACCAGCGGCAGAGGCGCGTTCATGGCTGGGACTCCAGAAATCGCGTCAACACTTGCACGGATTTATTGAGGGAAGCGATCGATATCCATTCGTCGGACGTGTGCGCCTGCGCAATATCCCCAGGCCCGAAAACAACGCTCGGCGTGCCGCCCCCGGCCAGAATGGCGGCGTCGCAAAAATAGCGCACTCCTTCGGGCTTCGTCTGGCCCGCAGCTTTGAACAAATCACGAACCAATGGATTTTGAAAATCAGTTTCCAACGACGGACAGGGCCCGTTCTTTGTGCTGGCAATCTCCGCTTTCAAGCCCTGCCCTTTCAATGCGTCACGCAATTCCCGAATGATGCCCCGCTCCGTCTCACCGGGCAAGGTGCGGCGATCCACCCAAGCCGAGCATTGCGCGGGAACCACATTGGGCTGCACACCGCCCTTGATTCCGCCGACATTGACGGTGGGTTTACCAAGCAAAGGATGGCTGCGCCGTTCCAACTGTTTCCGATAGCCTGTCTCCAGAAAATCCACTATCCGCGCCATTTCGTGGACTGCGTTGCGCCCCAACTCGGGCGTGGCGCCGTGCGCTGCGCGACCCTGGGTTTCCAGCCGCAGCCAGAGGTCCCCTTTATGTGCGGTCACCACTTTCAGCAAGGTCGGTTCGCCAACGATGGCCAGGTCCGCCTTCAGTTTTCGCTTCACCACGGCGCGCGATCCGGCCTGGTCATTCTCCTCATCAATGAGTCCGATAAAGAGAATCTCGGTGTTTTGAGGTCGATGGGAACCACCCGCCACCTGCGCCAGCGCGGTGAAATACGCCGCCACGCTGCCCTTGGTGTCGCAGGCGCCGCGACCATACAGCCGCCCTTTGGCCATCCGGGGTGTGAAAAGCGAGCCCAGCATCTCCAGCCCACCCACTGTATCCATGTGCGCCGCCAGAACCACCCTGCGCCGCACCGGCCCCTGCGGTTCAAGCCGCACCCAAAGATTGGACCTGCCGGGTAAAACCTCCTGAAAATCGACGTCCAGACCCAACACACCCGCTTGGGCCGCAAGAAAATCCGCCACCCGGCGCTCGCCAGTATGGATGTCTCCGGGCGGCAAAAAGGCCGGATTGACGCTGGGCAGCGCAACCAATTCCCGCAGAAGTTTTAAGACCGGTTCCATGATCAATCCCGATTACTTCCAGACACCTTAGAGTCTGGGCTTTGCCAAGAAAAGGGAAATTGGAACCGAGACGCAAACGAAACCCAAACGCAATCTTTGAGCGAAGCGAGAATCGAACTCCACCATTGGAAGTTCTTTCCTGTTTTTCTGAGAGTCCGGGCGTTGCATTCACCCTCATCATTTGCTAAAAACGAGAATACTCATGAGAATTGTGTTTGCCCAAAAAACTGGCTGGCTTGGCACTTACCGGATCGTTTTCGTTGCAGCAGTGGCCATGCTGATCTTCGGCACTGGGCTCTGCGCATTGCAAGCTGCGGCCAATCCTGCAAGCAACGCTTACATCCGCAAGGATTCCTGGGCCGCCACCATGATTGCCACGCGTGAGGCCTTATGCGCGACCCAGGGAACGGCAGAGAATAAGATTGCCGAGGCGGGGCGGATTTGGACGCAAATGGAGTATGATTTTCCGGTGGAGTGGGATTGGGTTGACCAGGATAATGGATTGAATTTTGCATCCTGGTTTGCCGGACTTACACAGGACCTTGGCATTGAACGCCAGATGATCGAACGCGTTCTGGGAGAAATCACGAACAACGCTCCAACATTGCGTTCCGAGTGGTCGCAACTCAGTAAACAGGCCAATCCATCCAACCGCTCCCAGTGGCTGGAATTCTACGCCAGGCTCTGCGAAAGCCGACGTGGTGCGCGCTTAAAAACCGTCCTGGCCCAGGCACCAAAAATGGTTTTCCTAAAGCATCATACGGTGATGCCTTCGTTTTTCGCCTACACCGAGGGCCAATCGGACGCCCAAAACGAGCGCCATTTTCTACCCGACTCCCAGATTTGCCTCCTGGAAATCGACGGTTTGCGCGCCCGCACACGCACGCTCCTCAGCGATCCCAATGGAGCCATTCGCGATCCCGCCATTTCCTACGACGCCAAACGGGTTCTTTTTTCATGGAAGAAATCGCTCAACGAGGACGATTACCATCTCTACGAAATGAACCTTGAGACCAGCAAGGTACGCCAAATCACCTCAGGCCTTGGATTCGCCGATTACGAAGGATGTTACCTGCCCAACGACGATATTGTTTTCACCTCCACCCGATGCGTTCAAACGGTCGATTGCTGGTGGACCGAGGTGAGCAATCTCTACACCTGCGATGCCAATGGAAAATACCTGCGGCGCCTAGGCTTCGACCAGGTGCATACCCTCTACCCTACCGTGACGGCCGACGGACGCATTCTCTACACCCGATGGGATTACAACGACCGGGGCCAGATCTTTCCGCAGGGCTTGTTCCAGATGAACTTCGACGGCACCGGTCAGAGCGAATTCTACGGAAACAATTCGTGGTTCCCCACCACCATCGGTCATGCACGCGCCATTCCAGGCACCACCAAGGCCGTCGCCATTTTCATGGGACATCACACACCGCAGGCCGGAAAGCTCGGTTTGCTCGATCCCTCCGTGGGTCGTCAGGAAAACAGCGGCGCGAAACTGATTGCACCACCGCGCGAGACTCCGGCTGTGCATGTGGACCAATACGGACAGGACGGTGAATTATTCCAATATCCCTACCCTCTGAACGAGCGCGAATTCATCGTCACTTACGCCCCCAAGGGATGGGAGAAGGACAACCGTGGCCAGACAATCGCTCACTTCAGTGTTTATTATATGAACGTGGACGGTCGGCGTGAACTGCTTACGTCCGACGCCACGCTGCCCTGCTGCCAACCAGTCCCGGTGATGCCGCGTCAACGTCCCGCCTTGCGCCCCACCACAGTGGATTACCGCCAGGATAAGGGCATCTGTTACGTGCAGGATATCTACGCCGGCCCCGGCCTTAAGGGAGTTTCGAGAGGCTCGATTAAAAAATTGCGCGTGGTGGCCCTCGAATATCGTCCGGCGGGCGTCGGCAATAATTCCAATGGCGGCGAGGCCGGAGGTGCCATGGTGAGCACGCCCATCGCGGTTGGTAATGCCTGCTGGGATGTGAAAGTCGTGCTGGGCGATGCCCGCGTTTTTGAGGACGGTTCGGCCAGCTTTTACGTTCCCGCGCGCATGCCGCATTATTTTCAGGCGCTCGATGCCCAGGGCCGGGTGGTCCAAACCATGCGCAGTTGGAACACTCTTCAGCCCGGTGAACAGGCCTCCTGTGTGGGTTGCCATGAGAACAAAAACTCCGCGCCACCGCCCACACGCGGCCTGCCGCTGGCCCTGGCGCAACCACCCCAAACCCTGGAACCTTTTTACGGTCCCACGCGCGGTTTCAGTTTTGCAAAGGAAATCCAGCCGATCCTCGATCGCAAATGCGTATCCTGCCACAACGACCGCGAGGCCATGCAACAAATGACCGGGCGGCGTTCAAGAAATCCGACGCCAGGAAAGAACGCCGCTGGCCAACCCAAGGTGTTCAGCCTGCTCGGCGAAACCAACATTGATCCGGTGGCCAAGCGCGCCTGGAGCGATGCCTATCTGGCTCTGACCCACTCCCGCCGCTCGCGTCAAAGCAATGAGGACGGTGCTTACATGGGCGTCACCAACCGCCTCGTCAACTGGATCAGCCCGCAATCCGCGCCGCCGTTGCTGCCCCCATTCAGTGCAGGCTCCGCCACAAGCGATTTGATCCCCTTGCTCAAGAAAGACCATTACAAGGTCGAACTTACCCGCGAGGAACTCGACAAATTCCAATGCTGGATCGATCTGCTCGTCCCCTATTGCGGAGATTACGCCGAGGCCGCCGTATGGACCGATGAGGAAACCGCCAAATACCGCCATTTCCTGGAAAAACGACGTGCTCAGGAAGAGTTCGAACGCTCAAACATTCAGGAGATGCTATCCAGGCGCGCCCAGCACGCACCCCAATCATCCCAAGGTTCCAATGATTCTGGCATAAAGAATTATTAATTCACCTATTTTTATTGACATTATCTGATATTACATTTCATCATCTTTCAATGAATTTCGCAGACATTCGCCAACTGGAAAAGGACGGATTGATCAGCACCGAGCAGGCAGCAAAAATTCTGGATGCCTATCTACTCAAGGAATCGAAATCCAGGCTTCCCATCATCCTGACATGGATTGCCGTCGGATTGGTCACCTCAGGGCTGGCGTTGGTAGTCGCGCATAATTGGGATAGAATCCCGGGCCTCGTTCGCATCGCCAGCGGCTTGATCGCCATGGTAGCCATTCATTGCGCGGGATATCATCTGCGCTCCACCACTGGGAAACATCCTTTTATTGGGGATTTTCTTCATTTCGTCGCAGGCTGCCTGTTTTTATGCAACATCGCCATCATCGGCCAAGTCTATAATCTTTCTTCCCGCGAGCCGGATGCCTTTCTGTTATGGATGCTGGCCCTGTCGCCACTGCCGTGGGTTCTCCGTTCCAATGCCCTGTACACCCTTTTCATGTCGGCATTCACAATCTGGGCTTGCATGGAATCGTTTTGCATTGATGGCTTTTTCCACCACTATGAATGGGCTCAGAATTTTCAAATTCTGAGCACTCTCGGTCTGGTGTGGATGCTCATAAAGTATTGGATCGAAAATAGTTCCTATGCGGCCTTCAGCGGTCCAACTCTGAAAGTCGGTTGGGGATTGCTAAACGCCTGGTTTCTATTCCTTTGTTTTGGCGAAAGCTGGGGCGAGTCCAAATTCAATGGGTGGGTTGCCGGGATAGAGATATTCCTCGCCGCAGCATTCGTGATCGTCACACTGCTCCAAAAACAACAAACCAATTCTGTGCGATTATGGGGCATCGGCTTGGGACTGGTTTTCGGCGTGTTTGGCGTAGCATCTTCATTCCCAAAACAACACTATGATTGGGAAATGCTAGGATGGGCCGCATCAGCTGCCATCTTCATCATTTCTTTACTGGGCGCGGCTGCGGGGCTGGGAATGAATTCCAAGTTTATCATGCGCGGATCGCTCCTCATGGTTTGCATCGTTGTGATACATCGGTATTTCACTCTTTTTGCGGATCTGCTTTCCACGGGGCTTCTGTTCATATCCACAGGGGCGGTGTTGCTCATCGTGGGTTACGCCGTGCATCGCTACACCAGGCTCATTCAAATGAAATCATAACCTGATTTTCCACCATGAAAACCAAAGTATTCATTCTGGTGCTTTGCCTCCAATGCCTCATTTTGATTGGAATGGTCGTCCAACAGGAAAGCCTTTTTCGCACTGCACAACCCATCACCATTGACGCGGGCGTGTATGATCCTCGCGATCCAATTAAAGGCCAATACGTGGCGCTTTCTTATCCGGCGGCTATCCTGAATCTATCCCAATTCGAAGGCGGGCATCCCACAGCCGGCCAAAAAGTCTTTGTGGAATTTTCACCTGAAAAAAACAGTCCCATTTGGGCGCCGACACGCAGTTCAACCAATTGTTTTGAGCCCTCCTCCACCAATCAATTATTCCAGGCCAAAGTGGTTTACATTGAAGAAACTCAATGGACCAACAACAAAAGTGTGAAACTTTCCGATCCTAAAGTCCATGTGGATTACGGCATCAACCGCTTTTATGTGAATGAGGAAAAAGGAAATCCGAGAGGCAGACTCACAGCCGTGGTAGTCGCCCGCAAAAATGGAAAAGCCTTTCTAAAGGATTTGCTGGTGGACGGCAAATCCATTCGATCGAGCACGGAATAAGGCCTATCCCTATTCCACCACGCACCAGGTCATCCCTTGCGCGGGCACTTGCACGGGTAGTTCAATGGTATAGTCGCGACTCAACTTGAAGGTCTTCGCTTTCTGGCCTTGCAAACTCACGTGGGCTGCCTTCGTCAGGCCGGTGTAATAGAGTTTCACGCGCAAAGTTTTTTGCACCGGCTGATTCAGCGGATTGAAAACAACGAGCAGGCCTTTCTCCTTTAACTGCGGATTTACATGGAGCATCCAATCGAGATCGCGGGCGTCTGCGCGACGACCGTGGATGAGATCGCTTTCGAGGATGTCGCGGTGGGCTTTGAACCAGCCAACCGAGCGTTGGACCATGGCCTTCGTGCGGTCGGTGTCGTAGAGGCGCGGGCCGCGATAACAGGCCTGCACACCGAGTGCCAGGTTGCCCATCATCATTCGTTCATAGTGATCGAGGTGTTCCTCCAGCGGTTCAATGGTTGCCGCCGCGCCGCCGCCTTGATATTCCGTCAGCGGCACAAACATCCAGCCCATGCTGGGGGTCTTCTCCCAGGTGCCGTCAAAGATATTCTGCCGCATGTGAATGACCTGCTGCTCGCGCGGCAACGACCAGTTCGATTCCCGATAACCCATGCCGGTCTTGCTGGAACCGGTCAAAAAATAATGGTCTGGCACGTTCAGATAGATGCCCTGAGCACGGCACCACTTGTAGAAATCCGCGATGGCCCGCCACTGATTCCAGCGTGAATCGTCCATGCCGCGATGGCCCGGATGCTGGAGGCTCAGGCAGGGATCGCCGGGATACGAACCATCGTGCTCCAAGAGAGTGAATCCGCCCGCCAGATGAAACTCGTAAAGCCTGCGAAAATAGTTGGTCCCCCATGCGCTGACTAGGCATGGGGAATTGTCAAAGACCGGGGATTTGCCGGGCGGCATCACAACGTCGTTGCCGCCGCCCACCTGTCGGGAAGCCAGCAGCGAGTAACTTCCGATCTCGATGCCTTTGCTATGCGCGTATTCCGCATAACGGCGCGCCGTGGCCAGCGTCTCCGGGCTTTCGTTCTCGAGGTCGAAACCACTGCCGAAACTTAGAATCACCATCTCAAATCCGGTTGCCGCGCACTGGTTGATGGCATTGGTCACCGTGGGACCATCGGCGGAACGCACGTGCATCATCAGCGGATTCTCCGTGGCCCACGGTGCGATCACGCGATACATCCGCCGCATGGCCAGGCCGCAACGTTCGCGGTCGTAGCTGTCATACGGCAACACCCAGGTGTGGAACGACTCAAACACCGCGCCAGGCGCGATGTCCTGCGCTGGGCCGAGGTCAGGGCCCACATCGAGCAGGCACGGCGTTTTCTTTTCGAAGTTCACTTGAGTGTCAAAGTCGGGATCCGTCAGCCAGCGGAAAGACCGGCGGTTGGCACCCGAGGCCATCATGCCGCCGAACGACATATCGGTCTCAATATGGAGATTGGGAGGATTAAGGCCATTGGTGAGTTCATCCACTTCGGCAGTTCGTTCCACCACCGCAAGCACCTCGCTGGAAAAACGGTCCACACGAATCGAACGCCCGGAGTCGTTGCGAATCGTGATCCACTTGCTGTAGCAGGGAATGCCGTCGTAGAGCTCATAGTGAACGGAAACGCGAATGGCGGAGTTGGGCGGAGCATAAGTCCCTTCAGGCTGTGCAAAATCAAGCCTTAGAGAAACACCCGCAGGCGGCCATTGCACATTGGGCGCGTGATGTCGCACTTGCTTCCAGGCGAGTCGCTCTTTCGGCTGGCCCACTTCAAAACCGACGAATCGAAACGCCGCAGGATCGTCGCTCATTCTCTCCAACCACTCCGGCCGCAGAAAAGCATAGTTGGGCTGGCCTTTCAATCCACCGACTTCGTAGCGCTTGCCGTCCAATTCGACAACAGCCTCCGGCTTCACACCGCGCAGGATGGTTTCGCCAGTCACCAGATTATCGAGGCCCACCGTGGCCGCGTTCGGAGTGAGGCGAAATGTGCGGGCCACCAGACCATTGGCCAGAACGATTTCATTGGGATACTCCCCGCGATACACACGGGCCTTGTAGGAATTTCCATCAATGAGCCAGTCTTTTGTGGGCAATTTGGAAGACTTGTGCAAGGTTGGCAGCTTCGAAATCGCAACCTCGGCTTCGTTGCGGCCGGACAATTCACCGCCAAAAAGTCCGTTAACAAACGGCAGCCCGCCAAAGCCCAGCAGACAGAGGACCACACTGATTTTTCCACAAAAGCTGGCTGGAGACAGTTTCTTGATTAATTTCATACCAAAATCCTAAATCGGCATGGTTTTCGACTGGCCGTTTATGCACAAATTAGCTTCGCGCCATACTGACATGTGAGGGGACAGAAAGTAAATCAATCTTCGGGCCGTTCTCCGGGAGGCGACGTTTTCACCAGCCTGGCGATTTAACTGGTTTTCATCATCTTTTCTGGCTGGCCTCACAAAGACGCGCTAGTTAGGCTGCCGGACATTATGAATTGGAAACCGTGGATATTTCTGGCCGCATTATGTTCATCGGCCGCGTCGGGAGCAGATCGCTGGCCTCAATTTCGCGGCCCGGATGGACAGGGTAATTCAGACGCCAAAAGCCTGCCGTTGTCCTGGTCGGAAACGAATAATGTGCAATGGAAAACCCCCATTCATGGTCGCGCCTGGTCTTCACCGGTAATCTGGGACCGCCAGATCTGGTTCACAACAGCCCCTGAGGATGGCAAAGAATTATTCGCCGTTTGCGTGGATAGTGAAACCGGGGCCGTCATACGTGATTTAAAGATTTTCGATGTCGCCAAGCCCCAATATTGCATTCCTTTTAACACTTATGCCTCCCCCTCCCCGGTGATTGAAGAGGGACGGGTGTATGTCACTTTTGGCGCGCCCGGAACCGCCTGTCTGGATACGAAAACCGGGGCGGTGCTATGGGAGCGCCGTGATTTGGAATGCAACCATTACCGCAGCGCCGGCTCCTCACCCATTGTTTTCGAGGACAAGTTGATCATGCATTTCGATGGCAGCGATTTCCAATACGTGGTTGCGCTGGATAAAAAGACCGGGAAAACCCTCTGGAAAGTGGATCGTTCCATCGATTGGCAGGACCTCAATGCCGAAGGTAAACCAAAGGACAGCGGGGATTTTCGGAAAGCCTTTTCAACCCCCCTGATTGCCGCTTTTGATGGTCAACCGCCCATCCTCCTGAGCCTGGGATCCAAGGCGCTCTATGCCTATCAACCGAATGACGGCAAGGAATTGTGGCGTTTGGAAGAACGCCAATGCTTCTCTGGCAGCGCGAGACCGGTGATTGGGAAAGACCGCATTTATTATTGTGCAGGATTTTCCTCGGGCCAGCTTTTGGCGGTCAAACCAGGCGGTAGCGGCATCGTCAACGAGAGTCACATCCTGTGGCGGATTAAAAAGGACGTCTCCCTGAAACCATCTATCCTGCTGGTCGGAGACTATCTCTTCATGGTCGATGACAACGGAACCGCGACCTTTATCCGCGCCGAAAACGGTGGAATCGCCGGGCGCCAGAAATTGGGCGGCCATTTTACCGCATCCCCACTGCATGCCGACGGTCGCATCTATTGTTTCAGCGAGGAAGGCAAAGCCACTGTTCTGGCAGACCAGCCGCCTTTTAAAATATTGGCCGAGAGCAGCTTGGAGGACGGCTTTATGGCGTCGCCCGCTGTCGATGGCAATTCCCTGGTTTTAAGAACCAAGACCGCGCTCTATCGCATCGTAAAATGAACGGCCGATACTCCGGCCTTCGCAGCGGGTTCAGGCCACTTTGCAAACGCAATTCTGGCCTCCGAACTCATTGAGGCAATGCGTTTTGCAGGCTGGATCATCCTGCCACTGGCCATCGACCAGAAAACGGTATTGATAAGCCCCGGCCGGGAGCGTGACCGCGACTTTCCAAATACCGGTTTTTTGGCGCGAAAAAGCCAGAGGCTTTTGCTGCCATCCGGTAAAATCGCCCGCCAGAACAACGGTTTTGGCTTCGGGAGCGTCCAGAGTGAATTCGACCTTCTTCTTAATTTGCTTTGCCATAATTGAATAGGCGGCAAAAACGTTTAATTAGAAAACTCCTGTTTTTACTGCGCCTACAGCTATCTATAGTAGCGAACTTTTTGCATTTCTCAATGCAAAATCGTGTCTCAATTACGTGCCGGAAGATTACGGAGCCTGGGAATGGAGTTCCCGCCTAGAATTCCGTAATGGGGGCGACCGAACGAAACTGGCGCATCTTTTCAGCCTCGATGATGATCTGCATACGGCGCAGGTCCTCGGCGATTGAGCCGCTCAAAACCAGATATTCATAATGCACCCACTGGCTGATTTCCTGTCTGGCCACACTCAATCGCTTGCGCTGGACCGCTTCAGAATCGGTGGCTCTTTGGCTCAAACGTTTCGCCAGGATATCAAGACTGGGCGGCGTCAGAAACACCGTCACCAGGGAACGCTGCAATTCCGGCACCTCCGCGGCTTTTGCCCGAATGGCGGCGACCCCCTGAACATCAATAGCCAACAGCAAATCCCTGCCCTGTCGCAATTTGGCAAGCACGTCCGATTTTAATGTGCCATAGCTGTTTCCATAAACGGTGGCATACTCGAGAAATTCTCCGGCTTGAACGCGTTTCAAGAAATCTTCCGCCGTTAGAAACTGGTAATCCACACCGTCCTTCTCACCCGGGCGCGGAGCGCGTGTGGTGCAAGTAACCACCCGATGCAGATTGGGATTGGACGCCAGCAGTTCCTGGCAAACAGTGGTTTTTCCGCCACCCGAAGGCGCCGAAATCACCAATAATATGGAGTTGGAAATTTTAGCGGGCATTGTGCTCTTGAAATTAAGCGTTTTGATTCCGTGTAGAACTGTAAAATGACGATTATTCCACGTTCTGAACCTGCTCGCGGAATTTTTCCAGTTCGGTTTTCAAAAGAACGACTTCCTTCGAAATTACGCTGTCGTTGGCTTTCGAGCCAATGGTATTAATCTCGCGGTTCATTTCCTGGGCCAGAAAGTCCAGGGTGCGCCCAACCGGCGCGGTGGATTTACGGCAATCCTCGTATTGCTGAAAATGGCTTTGCAGACGGGTCAACTCCTCGGTGATATCCATCTTGTCCGCAAACAAGAGAATCTCCTGGAGCCAGCGTTGCTCCGGAATATCCGAGTTCTCCAAACCGGCTTTTTTTAACCGGGCTGCCAGATGCTTTTCACAGTTCTTAACGGCCAGGGGCGCCCGTTTGGCCACACGCGCCACCGCTTTGGCCATCGTGGAAATGCGCGCGGTCAGGTCCTTCTCCAGATGCTCGCCTTCCCGCTTGCGCATTCCAACCAGAGCCGTCAAGGCCTGACGGAGGGCCTTTTCGGTGGCGGGCCAGAAGGTCTCGGGATCGAGCGCTTCCTGATCGGTGACGATGACGCCCGGTGAACGGACAATCAAATCCAGGCTGACACTACCCGGCATGCCCAACTCGTCGGCCAGCCGTTTCAATTCATGGGCGTACGCCCGGGCCAGCGCGCCATTCAATCGGACCGATGGAGTGGCGTCATTTTCAGCGGCGTGCAGGGAAACGCGGGACGTGACACGTCCGCGGGCGACGCCATGGTTGATGGCGTCACGAATCCGGGGTTCGAGCGCCTCGATTTCACGAGGCATGAACACGGAGATTTCCGACTGTTTGCGGTTGATGGAACTCAACTCGACCGTGACTTTGAAGCCTGCCTGGGCATTTTCACCACGCCCGTAACCCGTCATTGATTTCATGCAAGACCAGCCTAAAGAGGAACCATGGTTCCGGGCGAGCTAATTTTAACTGTTGAGCCGTAAATCAAATCAGGCATTGTATTTTTCATCCTACACTGTAAGATAACGACTTATGAATGCTTATTCTTATGTTCGTTGGAGTTCGAAAAAACAAACGGATGGTGATTCCTTTTTACGTCAAACGGAACTGGCGAGAACCATCTGTAGGGATAGGGGATGGAATCTTATCGATTTACCCCCCGAACGTGGTGTTTCTGCGTATCACGGAAAAAACCTAAACCATTCGTCAATCCTTGGTGGGTTTATAAAAAAGGTGGATATGGGTTTCATTCAAACCCCTTGTGTTTTGATTGTGGAAAAATTAGACCGATTCAGTCGTAATGACGTGGATGATGTTTTACCCATTTTCTTGTCATTATTAAAAAAAGGGGTTCAAGTTTATTCGTTTCTTGAGAATGACTTTTATACCACTGAAAAGGTCAAATCAGACCCCATAACCACAATCTTGAAAATGTTAATGGCGTTTGTTGGAGCGAATCAATATTCAAAAACACTTGGTTCAAGGGTTGCGTCAGCGAAGAAAAGGAAACGTGAAAGTGCGTTGAGTGGAAAACAAGTTTGGATGTATGATTGTTGCCCACACTATTTTGATTGGGATAAGGAAAACGAACGTTATGTTTTGAACGATAATTCCAAGACAGTTAAATATGTTTTTGACGAATACGAAAAACTGAAATCGATTTATCAGACGACACAACAACTAAATCTAAAGGGTTATAAGACATTTGCCCGTGCGAAGTTTTGGGCCCCAGCGTATGTTAAGAATCTTCTTACGGCCAGACAGACGATGGGCGAGTTTAAAGGGGTGAAAGGGTATTTCCCAAGGATTATTTCAGACGTTCAATTCAACCGTGTTCAATTTCTTCTAATTAAAAATGCCCCCAAACAAGGTAAAAGACCACTACTGACAAACTTTCTACGTGGTAAATTATTTTGTTCCCATTGTGGTAAATCAGTCGTAACGACATCGAATAAGATTTTCACACGGTATTTCTATTGTAAAGGGAAACACCAAGGGAGTTGTGACCAAGTAACCCACTTTCGGGCGAAGTTGTTTGAGGAGACATTGTTATCAATGGTTCTTGAATCCACCACAGACGATTTGATTTCTGACATGGATAAATCATTGGTTGAATCTGTTAGACACTTACAGGCCGAACACTTTACCCTTCACATGGAGGTTGAAAAGTTATTATCACTTCAGGATATCGGAATGGATGTATTGAGAACCAAATTGACCAAGGCACAGAAACGAATGAAGGAAATTGACGATGAACTATTGATTAAACAATCTTCCATACATTCACCAAACCAATTAAAGCACGGTTTAAACATTCTACAGACCGTTCTAAAGGGTGATGACGATGGAGCGTTGACTGACTGTCTGTCTGACATGGAGACCAAACTAAAGAATGATGACGTGAGGAAACAACTATTGGAACCAATTAACTTTTTAATCAAACGAATTGTCTGCGATTTCAATTCAAACGAATATTGGGTTGAACTGACAAATGGGAAAACATCTAATAAAATCTATGTTGGAGACTAAATTGGTGTTCTAATCCATCCAATCCAATCCAACAAAAAAAAGACCGTAGGGAACAAGACCCACGGTCCTTTTCTTTATATAACCGTAGGAGATAACGTCGAAGAACCTACGGTATGAATTATTCACATCTTTAAATGTGATGTCAACATACCAAAAACAGTTTGGTCGTGACCTATTTGAGGAAATTGTTTTAAGTCAATCCAGTATTACAATAATTTCTAATGTGTCGTTCCATATTGTAATATTCAACTGAATTCGTTGGATATTGATTCATTTGATTATATAATATAATCACAGTGTCAAAAGATATACCCTTTCTTAACATCTGAGAACGGGATATACCCATACCATTTAAGAAACTTCGTAATCGTCTATCAGTTATAATATCCATAAGATTAAAATACTGGGATTGAATTCGTAATATTTAACAATACCTTTTTAAGTCTGTTATCACCTAATCCACCACCAAAACCCGTTGTCGGGCTTTGTCGTCTTTGATACACTTTTAGAATATCATCAATTGGAAGATTTTGTTTAACCAAATCGTTGTATTCCGTTTGTGTCATGTGTCTGTATTTTGAGAAGCAGTTTTGATTTGTCCGACTTGTTCCTTGTGTGTCGTTAATCATTGATATTGAACACGGCGAAGGTAAAGATTCGGTCAATTTAATCAATTCAACTGGGATGTTATAATTTAAATCGGTCTGTAAATAACATACCCCACCATCATATAATAAATAATAACCGTATTTGACGAAGTAATGGGGTTGAACCGAACTAAACTTTGGTGTGTCGTCTTGTTTCACTTCCACCATATCAGTTGCGATTGAATTACGACTTGGAAGATTACTGTTATCAATCTGAGTTTTCCCTTGTTCAAATTCATCCCATGTAATTGTTTGAGTGAACAGTTGTTTTCTTAAATCGTATAATGCGTTTTCTTTATTAGAATACGGGGAGGTTTTAAAGATGAATGTTTTCTTTGTTTGTTCCTTCTGAATTGACACTTTATCGGGAAGGTCTGAATTATTTATAACATTGATAGCTTCAGTCTTTTCTTCATTGGAAATTATATTGTGTGGAGATTGAATTATATTCATAGCTTGTTCCTTTGATTGAACATTTGAAATAACATCTTGAACGGTTATGTTTGAATTGACGTTAGGGGTTTTATATCCATACCGATTTAACGTTTTTTCAATAACATTATCCATCGTTATACTTGGGTCATTTTCTAATTCAACTATTTTACGTTTTACTAAAGTAATGTTTTTCTGAAATGTTCCTTCTAATGTGGATTTTGGTAAATCACTTGACTGTAATTCATTTATTCTATCCACCATTTTATTTACTTTAACCACAGCATCACACTGTCTTGGTTTTGAAATAAATGATTCTTTGATTCTTGAACCGACCCTTTTGAACGTTGTGGAGATTGACATAAAATGTATTCTTTCTATTACTATCGGATTTTGTTGTACCGATTTATGATGACGTTATTATCATCATTGTATAAATATGAAGTCATTAGACAATACAACGGAAATACTACACGAATATCGAAAATAAAAATCCCCCGGTCAAACGGTATGAAAGGGGGAATGTGTAATATACACTTTATAAATATTATCTAATTACATTTAACGGCGGAGTCTGTGATAAATTATAAATTGTGTGTGATATTATCCATTTTCATCACAGAATATAAAATCAAATAATAGAATAAATGACCAAATAACAAAGGGTATGGGGTGGATAACGTGTTTAAATGGGTTCTATTTGTTATAAAAGACGTGAATACGTGGTCAAATATCCACTAAAACGGTCAGTATTTGGATGAATACTAACGTATATGTTTGTGAAGTGTCGGGAAACCTTACAAATATCTACGGGTCGGAATAACGGAACCCTGCGGTCAACGTATATACGTAAGGATACTTTCTGCGTTGGGGTATATAGACACAATAGAATACATCCCCTTTGCGTTTAAACGGTCGTAGGCGAATGATGACGATTGAATGGATACATTGTGGGTCTTTAAGGGTCTGTGTTGTCGTAAAGACTTTCTATAAATCGTCTGTGTTGTCTAATCCTTTGGAGCGATTGATAAAATGAATGGATTGTGTCTGTTATCGTTTGACTGATTGTATCTGATTGTGTGGTATCATTCATATTTTATATAATCCTTTGTCTTATCTAATCTGTTATCATTATCATATCCCCACAGATATATCCTAAATGACCGTTATCTAATACGACTTCGTATTGGTCTGTCATTTTTATAATTTGTCTTAATGACACAACATTATTTAGCGTGGAGAACATTAAGGATGTATCAATATTGTCGTGTTTTGCCCGTTCTATCAGTCGTTCTATGATTTGTTCTTTTGTCATAATAGAATAAATACCGATACCAATATCCAAGCGATGAAATATATTCGGGGTAAATTAAAATAACTGATTATATTATTTATATGTTGACTTGGAATTATTATAAGATAGTATATCTATATTCACTAATACTTCGTATTGCTTTTCATTACATTCAAAGTTATATAAATGCTTTTTTATTGTTTTTTAATTTATTAGTGTACACAAGAAACCTTTTAAATAAAATAAGTGAATAGAAGAAAAGAAGGAATACCGAAAACTTTAATTCACTGAATATATTAAATCCATATCTAATAGTTCATTTGTTCTTTGTTTGAGAAATGAAATGACTTCATCCACATTCTTTGAGTTATCACCGAACAACGTAAACCCATCGTATTCTTGTCCTATTGTAAATCCTAATACTTTACATTGTTTGAACAACAACGGGTCCAACATAATCTTGGTTTCATATTTCTTTGATAGATTCACCCCAGTTTGTTTTATATTCGTTGTCTTCCATCTTTTATACAATTGTGGAAAGTTAGAAGATAACCAATAATTAAACTTTCTGAAGTGTTTATTCTTTAACCATTGACCATTGAAGTATTCTAACATTATTTCTTTGATTTCTGTTCTGGGAATATTCAATAGATTTGATAAATACGTTTTTGGGTCGTTTTGAGATAAGAATATACCATTCCACTTTTCCACTTCAGCGTTTAAGGTTTCATCTGTGGGGAATAGTTCTGAGATATACTTTGCGAATAAGGATGGATGACATGACCGAACGTCTATAGTGATGACGGGTTTCTTTCCATTGACTGTTAGAAGATGTCTGATTTCCTTTGGAAGTGCGGTATATGGGGTAGCAATTCGATTGTCTGAAGTGTTGTGTTTTAATTCAGTGTATCGTTTTTCTTTTATATTCCGAATACAATACAACGCAGTAAATCTTTTCCCATTTGTCAACGTTGTCAGAGTGTCCAATAGTTCGTTAAAATCCAAATCAATACCATCCAACATTTGTTTAATGTCGTTTCTTATGTCGTCATAGATGACTTTATTAAATCCACTTCGACTAATTCTTTTTTGGTTTTTTCTGATTTCCTTTGGGTCTGTAAATAATCTGTAAAGGTATTCAGTTTCATTTTGAGATAACAACGAATAACATTTATCGGTTATCTTATAGGAAAAACATTCCCCATTATCGTCTTTTCCGTATGTGTGTTTCTTTCTACAATAATAAGACACTTTCAATAATTCCAATTC
Source organism: Verrucomicrobiia bacterium (assembly GCA_963664225.1). Lineage (GTDB taxonomy): Bacteria > Verrucomicrobiota > Verrucomicrobiia > Limisphaerales > UBA1319. Next base: position 1,046,406 of record OY760937.1, on the reverse strand, counting down.
AACCAACGAATGAATGATTTGAGTGTAAAGATTACCGAACCGATTTTTAAAATAATTGGATGTTATGGATGACCAGTTGTCTTTATCTTTATCCATGTTGTTCCAAAATCCGATTATTCTAAGTAGATTAATAACCGAAGGAATACATTTGAAGTTTTCCTTGAGGAATGGATTTGAAATAAGAATGGTATTTAAACCACACGGGGTTTGTTCTTTGTAGTAAAAGTAGTGATTTGTCATAGTGATTATATTTTCTTGTCGGGGTGTTTGAGGAAATATTCTAACATCAGATTGTCTTTATATTCCATTATCTTTAATCTGACTTCAGGGGGTAATTGAATCGTCAACCACTTATAACCCATTCCAGAAAGTTTCCGTCTATAGGTTTGTGTCCACTTTAGTTTATGATTTGTATTTGTCATATACACAATACATATACGTGTAGAAGTATAAACGACTGAATTAAACGAAATATAATTAAAGGGGTTATTCTATGTTCTTATTATGACATAAAAAGACCCTTCATCAGTATAATCTGATGAAGGGTTTGAGCACTTTGTAAATCACTACATTTACACTTTATACATATCAATAAAGTGGTCTAAACGTGGTATTATCTTTATCCAAACATAGTAATTCTATTCCTATACTTCTTTATCCCTTCCATATAGTGGTGGATTATGTGGACAAAATGTATATATGGGGATACGTATTGTATTTTATAATATCACTTCGGTTTGGAAAAGAACAACCCATCTTTATAAATAAACGAATCCTTTGAACCAGCTTTTGTTTTCACTTTGTTCAATGCTTTGGATATATCTTCTGGAGTTTTGTCTTTTAAGTGTTTCAATGAAGATATGATTTCCGATTCCTTCATTCCTTTGGATGGAAGTATCCTTGAGATTGACACTGTAATCTTTTCGGATTTGGTGTTTCCACTTCCAGCTTTCTTGTCAAAACGTTTCAATAAACCCTTAATGTCAAAATCGGGTTCGTATTTCTTTATCGTGGTGTATAATGACACCCCGTCTTTAAATATGTTTTCCAAATCTTTCTTCAGTGGTTCCAATTCCTTTCTTATCTTTTCTTCCAATCCTTCAATGTTTTTGAGTGATGTTTCATTCATACGATTTCCTTTTATGTTGTCTGATTTTGTAGGAGATATACCAAACACACGTTCAATGTAAATCCTATGGTGTGGATTCTTTGCGTTTAAACGGTCTGTGGCGACGTTTTGGTGTGTGGTCTGTGTGTTCGTATCCCCAGACGAATATTGACCCCATAAACACGGTCAAGTTTTGGATGGTGTGGAGTGTTGACACTTTTGACTTGAACCATAAGGATGAACGGAGTCGGGAAGTCTTTCATGGATTTTGTATCCATTGTAATGACAAGTGTTTATAAAAATGACAATTCAGGCAAGATTGGCAGCACACATGCTGCAGGAACATATTGCGCACGCCCGGGAAATCCATACGAGAATCAGCGCCAATATCGCACGGGTCATGCGCGGCCAGTCGGCCTCCATTCGCCGTCTGCTGGCCGCCTTTGCCAGTGATGGCCACGTTTTGCTGGAGGATTTTCCTGGAACGGGCAAAACAACACTGGCAAAGGCGCTTGCCCGATCCATCGATGCGGGTTTCAAACGCCTGCAGTTCACGCCCGATTTGCTGCCCTCGGATATCCTGGGCGTTTCCACGTTCAATCAAAAAGAGCAGGTTTTTTATTTTCACGAAGGCCCCATCTTCACCAACATCCTGCTGGCCGACGAAATCAATCGCGCCTCACCACGAACCCAGTCCGCATTGCTGGAGGCCATGGGCGAAAACCAGGTCAGCGTGGATGGCGAGCGCCGTCCCTTGCCACCCCTCTTCCTGGTCATCGCCACGCAGAATCCGATCGAATTTCGGGGCACCTATCCCCTGCCCGAGGCCCAGATGGACCGTTTTGCCATGCAATTCAGCCTCGGTTATGTTTCACCGGAACAGGAGGTGGGCATCCTTGATTCCCATGAAAATCAGCCACCCATCGAGACACTCGCCCCATGCGCCACTGCGGACGAGGTCTCGGCTCTGAAGCGGGCCGTGAAAAGCATCCGGGTCAGCGAAGAACTGCGCCGGTATATCGTGGATTTGACGGGCGCCACCCGCAAGTTTCCCGGCGTGCAATTGGGAGCCAGCCCGCGCGCCTCCCTGTCACTGATGAAAACCGCCCAGGCACTGGCCCTGTTTGACGGGGTCGATTTTGTAACGCCGGACCTGATCCAGGAGATCGCGGTTCCGGTCATGGCCCACCGTATGGTGATGGAGCCCCAGGCACGTTTCTCGGGAATCACCGCCCGAGGCGTTGTGGAGGAATTGTTGAAAAAACTGCCCGTGCCATCATGAGTAAGAAACCGCGCTTGTGGCCATTGTTCCCGGCGCGAGTCGTCCAAAGGCGTCAATCGTGGATTGTGCGCTCAAACAGCGCCACCATTGCCACCTGAACACCGTGTTTCAACGCTATCTTTATCACAATTATCACCTGGCATCGGTCATGCAGTACTGGCTGCGTCCGCGAATTACGCGCACCGGCATATTAGTGTTGATCGGTTTTGTGTTTGCCCTCACCCGTGCGGACACCAATCTATCCGTCGGTTATCAAGCATTCAGTTTCCTGCTCTGGCTGATCATCGCCGCGCTGACGGCCTGCCTGTTCATCCGCACCCGGGTGCGTGTGGAGCGGTTCATGCCGCGCATCGCATCCGTGGGCACGCCATTGAAATATCGCGTGGTGGTTCATAACGACTCACGCCGCCCCTATCGCGATCTTGCCATCCTGGAACGCCTGAGGGATCCACGTCCGACCCTGGCCGAATTCATCACCACACCTGAACCGGGCGAGGAACGCCGCAATTGGTTCGATCGCAAATACGCCTATTACCGATGGCAGTGGCTGGTTGCCTGCCAACAAAAGGCTGATATTCCAGAGAAACCGCTACCGCCGGTGCCTGGACGCGGCCATGCGGAGGCCATGCTCGAATTGATCCCGCAACATCGGGGCATGCTGCAATTTCAGGGTGTGGCCATAGCCTGTCCGGATATCTTCGGCCTCTTCCGACGCCTGACCGAACGTCCGCTGCCCCAGTCATTGCTGATCCTGCCCAAACGCTATCCAATCGCCGCAGTGCCACTGCCCGGCTCCATGCGTTATCAACCGGGCGGCGTGGCGTTGGCAGCCGCCGTGGGTGAATCCGAGGAATTCATCTCCCTGCGCGATTACCGTCCCGGCGATCCCTTGCGCCATATCCACTGGAGAAGCTGGGCCAAATCCGGAAAGCCTATCGTCAAAGAATTCCAGGATGAATTCTTCGTGCGACACGCGCTGATCCTGGACACTTTCTGTCGTGACGCGCATAGCGCGATTTTCGAGGAAGCCGTGTCGGTCGCCGCCTCTTTTGCCTGCACCATTCAAACACAGGATTCGCTTCTGGACCTGCTATTCGCCGGACCGCAGGCCTACTGCTTCACCGTCGGGCGGGGGGTTGCGCACATCGACCAACTGCTTGAAATTCTGGCTGTGGTCACGCCATGCACTGAAAAACCGTTTGAAGCCCTGCATCAACTGGTCCTGGAACATAGCCGGGCGGTCAGCGGCTGCATTTGCATTTTCATCCAGTGGGACGATGCCCGACAGAATCTGGTGCGGCAATTGCACGCCATGGGCATTCCATTACTGGTTCTCGTGGTCGTGGCGGATGGCCTCGGCGCAATGCTTGAACCCGGACCACTAAAAGACTGTCCCGAGTGCTTCCATGTTCTGGAGAAGACCCGGATCGAACAGGGGTTGGCCGCGTTATGAAAACCCCTCCTCTGCTGATAGGAGCCGCACTGCTCTTTTGGGGCGCACTCACCGGCCATTATGTGCTGGGATTGCTGGCTGCGGTGTTCCTGGAGGGCGTGCGATTCATCGACACCCAGTGGGAATTGAGCGAAAAGGATTACTACCACGTCTGGGATTTTTGCATGGTCGTATTCGCGGCCTTGTTCATATATTTCTACGCCTCGCGGGAAATCACCACGTCCGCCTTCGCCTTCATGCAATGGCTGCCGTTGATCTTCCTGCCCATGATTACCGCGCAATGGCTCGGAGACCGTGAAAAACTCCCTTACCGGGTCTTCTCGTGGATTTTGCGGCGACGCCCAACTGACGCGAACGACAGGGGTCTGGATATATCCTACCTTTATTGGGCGAATTGCATCCTGGCCGCAAGCGCCGTCAGCCCGCAGAACGCCTGGTTCTACTTTGGGTTTTCGGCTCTCATGCTATGGGCACTGCTGGCCACTCGGCCGCAGCGTGCTCCAATCTGGATCTGGATCCCCCTTCTGGCTGTCGTTGCCGTTGCCGGTTACCAAACCCAGAGCCGCTTGCGCGACCTTCAGGCCCTCATGGAATACCAACTCAGCAATTGGATTTTCCGCTGGGCCAGGCGCGACATCGACGTGCGGGAAAGCCAGACCTCCATGGGACGCATTGGCCGTCTCCAACTCTCGAGCCACATCCTCTACCGGCTCGATACAGGCGGGCTCAACACAGCCCCAGCGCTTTTGCATGAGACCAGTTATAACTCCTTCCGCGCCAATACCTGGTACGCTTTCAATAATGCCTTCTCTTCGGTCACTGCTGAAACCAATGACACCTGGACTCTGGTCCCGGATAAACACGCGCCCGCGCACATCACCATCAGCGGCAACATCTCACGCAACAAAAGCGTGCTGCCAATGCCACCGGGCGCCGCTCGCATTGAAAACATGCCCTCGCAGGAATTGGAAACCAACCTCTTCGGAGACGTCCGGGCGGGCCAATCCCCTGCGTTCGTTCAATATGGCGTTCTCTATGGCCCCGGCAAATCCATCGACGGCCCGCCTGCCATCGAAGACCTCCGTATTCCAGAAACCGAATTCCAGGCCATCAGCCAGGTCGCCAGCAATTTAAATCTGACGCCCGGAAACCGCATCCAATGCATGCGCGTGATCGAGGATTTTCTTCAAAGCACATTCAAATACACCACGTTTCTCGAGAATCCCGGTTATAAATTTCGCCGACAGGAGATCACGCCCCTGTCCAGATTCCTCCTCCAAACACGTTCAGGCCATTGTGAATACTTCGCCACGGCCACTGTTCTATTGCTGCGCCAGGCCCGCATACCAACCCGCTACGCCACCGGGTTTGCCGTCATCGAGGCCCCCGATGCCCGGCACCGCATCATACGGAATCGCCATGCCCATGCATGGTGCATGGTCTGGAATGAGGATACACAGTTGTGGGAGGACTTTGACACCACCCCGTCCGGATGGAACGCCATCGAGGCTGGCCGGGCGCCGTGGTATCAAAAATGGTCCGATTTTTGGTCGCGGCTGAAATTCGAATTCGACAAGTGGCGCTATTCCAAATCCTATTTGCGCGAGTATTCCATCGGTCTGGCCTGTGTTCTGGCTTCAGTGCTCGCCTGGCGGATTGCCTTTGCCAGTCGCCGGGCAAAAAACAAAATGTTGCCCGTGGCCAATGCATTGAAAAAGGAATTCCCGGGTCAGGACTCCGAATTCTACGAGATCGAACGCCGTTTGGCACAACTGCATGCCTCACGCGATCCCGGCGAAACCGCGGCAATCTGGCTCTCCCGTATTCAATCGCCAGCACGGCCCGTCACTGAAAGCTTGGAATCCATCCTTGCACTCCATTACCGATATCGATTCGATCCTGCCGGCCTTAACGATAAGGAACGTCAGAGCCTCCGAAACCACGCCCTCCAATGGCTCGCGCAATCAGGCAACCTGAGCGCGGCACCTATCAAAAAAAAGTCCTGAGACAGACGCTTCCGGGCTGATACCCCCCGTTTTTCAGGTTCCACCACTACGATCGGCGACAATTAATGTTGACGTAATTATTTGGCATTCAATTGTTTATACATATACCGTGAAATACCGCGCCCTTTTTTCATGATTGTAACATGTTTGTCACTTTCATAAGCGACCTTTGGAACGTGGATAAACAGGAAATCGAAAGTGATCGACTTATGCCAGTACCAAACAACAGCCAGGACGAAGGCAAACAGATGATGCCCGCAGATTTGCGAACGTGGATTGACGAGCGGACACTGGCCTGCGTGGTGTTGGAAGCACAGCAAGCGGTCGAGCCGGCACATTGGAAGCAAGGCTTGGGCTTTGGCAATTCAGATGCGCCACGGCCACAGGTTCTTCTGACGCTTCTGACCTACGCTTACGCCTCTGGAACGCTCCCTTCCGAGCAAATCGAAGGAGAGACTGAGAAGGACTCCACCTTCCGCTATCTTTGCGCGAGGACTTATCCCACAGAATCGACTTTGCGGCAGTTCCGGCGTCAAAACCGGGTATTGATTCGTCAATGCCTGGTCAGGGTTTTTGAAGCCGCCTGGCAACAACGTTTTGGTGAAACACAAAATGCAGAACTTTCCAAAATGTGGCTGCCTGCGCTGCTGAATCTTGAAGCTGAGAAACGCATCCTTTACGCCGTGCAGCTCGATAGCATGGCCATGGATGTTTAAGAGTCGGTTGAAAAACCGCTTTGGAAACCGGGAGCCCCAACGCTTAAAACGCGATCAATCCCAGCACAATGATGAACAGGCCGAAGGCCAGTCGCAGTCCACTGGTGATTCTTATGCGTTGCTCGTTGGCGGTACCCCAATTGATGAGATCGCGGCAGCGCCACGGGGAAACCGTAAACCACATCCCAACACAAATCATCAGGTAAGCCCAGATTACGATGACCACGCGCCACGGGGAGACATTCCATCGCGCGCTGTCCAGCATCAGTTTTCCAACCAGCATTAGAATCAGCGCCAGGCCGCGCACCGCCAAAAAATCAGGGATGAAGATGCAGACCAGCGCCCCCACCAGTGCAAATCCGCCAAACATCATCGGCTTGTAGGAGGCAAAATCCGCCACCGACTCCAAACTCAGGTTGTATAAAAACCAGAAGGTGGCCGCAGCCACCAGCGCGTAACCCCAGGTCAGCGAGCGCGGAAACTTGCGCGCCGCCGCGCCAAATGCGACTGGACGCGACAATCCGATCAATTGCACAAGGGATACCACCACGCCTAATATCACCGCCAACGTCGATAATTTCATTCAGCCCAATGGGACAATGGTTATTCCAAATTCACCCAGGCCGGGTCCCCATAAAGGGTGAATGCCCCCGCCCTGTCTATCTTCAGGTCCAGCACTTGGCCCCGATGCCGGTCCGAACCTTCAAAGACCACAATCTTGTTGCATCGCGTGCGTCCCGTCAATCGTGCGGAATTCCTTTTGCTCGGTCCCTCGACCAGCACCTGAACCTCCGTGCCGACCAATTGTTCGTAACGGCGCGCCGCAATGGCGTTCACTAATTCCAACATTCGTGCGTGTCGCGATTCCTTATCCTCCTGGGACACTTGCCCGGGCATTTCCGCCGCAGGCGTTCCCTGGCGTGGGGAATACTTGAAGAGATAGGCGTTGTCGAACTCCGCCGCTCTGACCAAGGCAAGGGTTTGCTCGAAATCCTCTTCGGTTTCCCCGGGGAATCCCGCAATGATATCTGTGGTCAAACCCAATGAGGGATGAACGCGACGCAATTTTGCAATGATTTCCAGGCAGCGTTCCGCGGTATAACCCCGATGCATGAGCTTGAGTATCCGGTCACTGCCGCTTTGAATGGGAATGTGCGCGCTGGGACACAACTTGGCCAATCTCCCATACGCCTCGATCAAGTCCTCGCCGAAGCCCTTGGGATGCGGCGCAGTGAATCGGATGCGCTCCAATCCCTCGATATCATGCACCGCTTCTATCAACTGCACGAAGGCCGATTTGCCATCCTTTTCCGGTATCTCACGCCGTCCGAAACTGGTGACAATCTGACCCAACAAGGTGATTTCCCGTATTCCCTGCGCGACCAGCGCACGCGCCTCAGCCACGATTTCCTCAATCGACCGGCTGCGCTCCATGCCGCGCGTTTGCGGCACAATACAAAAAGTGCAGTACTGGTTGCACCCCTGCATGATGCTCACGAAGGCGGAAACCGGCGCCTCACCTCCGGGCAATACACTCAGATGCTCATGCACCTTGGACTGGCTGCCGACTTCCTCGGCGATATCGCAAACTTGCAAAGCCTTGCCCGCCAGGGCCGCGTCCAGATAATCCGCCATTTTATGAGACTTCTGAGTGCCGATGACGAGATTTACCTGCGGCATCTCCTCCAAAAGCCCCCGGCCTCGGGCCTGGGCCATGCAACCCATGAATCCAAGGACCACCTTCCGCTTCTGCTTTCGGAAATCAGCCGCCAGGAATTTCATTTTCCCCACCGCCTTTAACTCCGCGGCGTCCCTCACGCTGCAAGTATTTAAGAGCACGACATCCGCGTCCGACTCGGACTCGGTCAGCGCATAACCACGGGACACCAATTGAGCCGCGACCGCTTCCGAGTCGCGCTCATTCATCTGACAACCGTATGTCTTTAAGAAAACCTTCGGCATGATCGATTTTTCACCAATGCAGTCGTAAACTAGTGGCCGTCATTCGCTGCCGCAAGGCCAAAGCAACCCTCACAAGCCCGTTCTCGTTTGGAAAACCAACACCGTTCAAACCAGCACAGACCACCCGGAAAACATCCTGGACAACGAAAACTAGCATAAAAACAGCAAAAATTAGCACTATATTGCAACAACCCTGTTTGAAAGACCATAACATACTACATATTAATATGTTACGCATATGTTTTCAAGGTTAATGCAGGGCAAATAAATTGCAAAACAGACGAAAAAGACACTTGATCGATCAAGGCACATGCCTTAGTCTTGGCAGTGACAACCCAGAAATAACAGCAAACATCAACCTAGGAGTCGCATGTTTATATCAAATCGTTGGTTCGGTCGCTTGGCCGCCCTCGGCGTAGCCGCGGGAATCTTCGGCATTCGAGCTAGTGCATCGCAGGTTCTATTCAGTGATACATTCGATGGGTCTTCCATCGATACTGCCAAGTGGAGGATCGATGGACGCCCATTCGAAAGCGGTTCGAGTGACATCACTGCCACCGAGGGCGGCGGAATACTCACATTTGGCGGAACTGTGACGGGCAATTACTGGCCGGGGACTGCCCTGGCAACCATCCCCACGTTTACAGCGTCAAATGAAACGAACCTCGTATGCACCGTGGATCGCCTCTACGACTACAGCACGGGCACGGCATCCCGCAGCGCATTGTGGATCACCGATGCCACAAGGACCTATTACGTCTTGTTCGCGGAGGTTTATAAAGAGGGCGGATGGCGTTACAACCGCAAGATCGGGCGAAGCGACGATGTTGCATTGGGCAGTGGCGTTAATATCAACGCGTTCGATGGCGCGGCATTTGATGACGGCGGCCAGCACCAGATGAAGGCGATTGCCAATGGAAAAACCGTCAAACTCTATCTGGACGGCATATTCGGAGCCGAGGTGGATTTCCCATTCTCGAACGGAATTGTCTTTCAGGTCGGCAGCTATGGCCGGGCTACAGGCACCCCCCCCGATGTAGTCAATGACGCCTATGATAATTTCAGCGTTGAAGCGGTCGAAGTGGCCTATCTGACGACCGGCGCACTCACGTTGAGTCCGAATCAAACCGCGACGAATCTGTCGGTTCATATTCCGACAGGTCTCAACGCCACCACGCCGGTCCAGGTGCAATTGGTGAGCAGCGATCCGACAATCGCCACCCCTGTTGGCGCAGTTGCCGGAACCCTGACCATGACCTTTGCAGCGGGCGGGCCGACAGTCCAGACCTTTGCCGTTCAATCGATCGGTTCGGGTGCGGCCCAGATCACCCTGACTGGGGATGGATCATTCCCAATAGGTAATAATCTTATTAATGTGATTGTTCTGCCTCCCATCGGCACGCTCATGCAGGATGACTTTTCAGGTGCAACCCTCGACACCGCCAAGTGGCAGGTCGATAACGCGGCATTTGAGACAGGCTCCGGCACCTTCACGGTGAACCAGACCGGCGGAACCCTGGTGGTCAATGGCGCGCTGGACATCGCGCAGTATTGGGGTGGAACCAGGGTCAAGACGGTAAACAGCTTCGTGGCGACCAGGGAACTCAACCTCGTCTGCGAAGTGGATCGCGTGTCCGTTGTGGAATCAGGCACAGCAGCGCGGACAGGCATTTTAATTGCAAATGCTGACCGGTCTCAATTCGTCTCGGTATCTCATAATACGGATGAAGGTGGCTGGATGATCAACGTCAATCCCGGCAATCCCACCGGTGGCGGAACCTTGATCCCGGCGCTGAATGCCTCGCTCAACACTCTGGGTAATCACCACATCAAAGTGGTTGCCGATGGTCAAGGCGTGGACGTATTTGTGGACGGAATCTCGGGTGGGCGCTACGCGTTTGCTCAGCAGACTGGAATCTATTTCGAATTGGGAACCTTCTCTCGCGCCCTGAATGACACAGTCACGGCCGTTTACGACAACGCCAAAATTTCGACGGTCCTTCCTCCAATTACGGTGAATCCTCCGGACGTAACCGGGAATGTGGGCCAAACAGGCCTGGTTGTGAATGTCAGCGTTCCGCGTTTGCTCGTCGAAAGCAGTCCGGCACGCGTTGTAATAACCAGCCGCAACACAGCAGTGGCAACGGTGGAAGGCGCAACAGCAGGTGTCTATAATCTGGACTTTGCCGCAGGCGGTCCCACCAACAAGACCTTCAATATTGATCTGACCGGGCCTGGCACCACCACGCTCGACATCACCAATGTCCAGGGAGTCGCTGTGGCCAGCGGCGTCAATGTCACCGCAACGGTGGTTTTGCCGACGCTGTTCACGGACGATTTCAGTGGCGCAACCATTGACTCCTCCAAGTGGCGTAGCGGCCCAACCACGCTTGAGTCACTCGGCACAACCACCAATTCGTCGGTGGTATTGGCCAACGGCGCGGTCAAATTCACAGTGACCTCTGGCGCCTTGAGCGACGCGGCCAACATCTGGTGGGGCGGATTGACCCTGGATACCGTGGATGCGTTCTCTGCCTCGCAAACGGCTCCGGTGAGCTTCGAGATGGATCGCGTCTCGCACGCCGAAACAGGCGCGGCAACCCGCACCAGTTTCTGGATCACCGACCTCACAGGCGCGAAATTCGTCCTGTTTTCTGAAAACCCGAACGAAGGCGGCTGGACGTATAATCTGCCCGGCGGTGATTTCCGCGTCGGCAATAACATCGCCCCGTTTGACGCGGTGCAATTCAACGACCACGGCAACCACCACGCCAAATTGCTGGCCAACGGCACATCGGTGAAATTCTATCTGGACGACGTCTTCGGAGTCGAAGTTCCGTTCGCCGTGACCAATGGAATTCGTTTTGGCTTCGGCGCGTATGCCCGCACCTACCCTGACACGATCGTCGGCGTCTTCGACAACGTGAAGATTGTCGGGGCCATGCCTGCCATCGTGGCGCAACCCACGACGGTACTGCTCGAGGCCGGTCAAACCAATCCTGTGGTGACCGTGTCCATCCCACGCATTCTCAATCAGAGTAATGCGGTTCAAGTGACAGTCACCAGCGCCAACCCGGCGATTGCCATTCCGGTGGGAGCTACTGCCGGCACGTTGACCCTCAACTTCGCCGCAGGCGCGCCGAACGCCCAGACCTTCGAAGTCGTTCGCGTGGCCAAAGGTACAACCACCCTGACGATCGCCAATCCGGCCGGGTTGACCGCCTCGACCACCGTTGCCGTCACATCGATGGCCACGCCCGAAACGTTGTTTACAGAAAACTTCGATTCAGCCGTTCTGGACACCAATGTATGGGCGACCAGGATTGCTCCGTTTGAGACGGGCATGGTGGACGGGACAGCCACAGTGGTGAACGGACAACTCGAATTCACCGCCACTTGCACAAGCAATTATTGGGGCGGCATCAGCGTCGCAACCACGAACACCTATATCGCCTCGGTAATTGATCCGATCATCTATGAAGTGGATCGCGTTTCTCTGACCGATAACGTAGGCGGAGCCACTGGTCTACGCACTAGCGTGTGGATTACGAGCGGAACGAACTTCGTGTTCTTTTCCGATTTGACCGAAGGCGGCTTGGGCTGGACCTATAACCGGTACATCGGCCAGGCTGGAGACAACGTCAACGGTGGCGGCACGGATATCGCGGCCTTCAATGGCGGCACGTTTGACGACCTTGGTCTGCATCACATCAAGCTCCTCGCCGATGGATCGACAGTGAAGATCTATCTGGATGGTGTGCTTGGCGCTGAAGTGGCCTTCCCGTTCTCTTCGGGAATCCAATTCGCGGTCGGCGTTTATACGCGCGCTGAAGGCGACAGCATCACGGGCGCCTTCGATAACATCAAGATCACGGGATCGAAACCTTCGCAGCCTGCGGGTAAATTGACCGCCACCAAACAAGGCACCGATGTCTCCATCTCGTGGACCGGAGCAGGCACCCTCCAATCGGCTGATACGATCCCGGGCACCTGGACCGATGTGCCCTCGCCGACCAATCCTGTGGTTTTGCCGAAGGCCTCTCAAGGCACCCAGAAGTTCTATCGTCTGCGTTGAGCAAGATAGATTCCGATCATGAATTCATGATCGATTTTCCAAGGCGCTGGCAGCCTCCCCGCGAGTGCTGCCAGCAGTCCGATAAATAATAAAAACGACAAAATGCTGGCGTACTCCGCCAGCATTTTTCTTTTTCGCGGGATGCTCCTGTCAACCCCTCGAAGTCCAGGCGCAATGCACGATTGACGAAGCGCGCCGGAGGAATAGTCTCCGGGACATGGGGAAATATAAAAAAACATTCACCATGACCCGTGGTCTTTTAAAGCCGCCTTTCACATCGGTGCTTTGGCGGATCGGTGTGGCCTGCATTCTCACCCTTTCTCTGGGCACCACCCTGGCCGAACCCTTAAAGAAGAAGGTTCTCATTATCGGCATCGATGGAACGCGTCCCGACTCCCTCGCAGTGGCGCACACGCCCAATCTCGATGCCCTCAGGACGAATGGGGCCTTCTCCGATCGCGTGGTGACGCATCCCGTCACCCACAGCGCGGCCTGCTGGTCGAGCATGTTCACCGGAGTGTGGGGCGATAGGCACGGCGTCAACGACCCGGGCAACAGCTTTGCGGGAAACCGGTTTGATTTATACCCGAGCTTCATGCAGCGCCTGGAGTCGGTGAACAGCAATCTCACCACTGTGGCGTTCACCCGCTGGGCTGACCTGTCCAACGTCCTTAAGGGAACCGATGGGGTCACCAATTTCAGTTCGGATGCCGCCATTACAACCGCCACGTGCAAACTCCTCACGAATGGAAATCCCGACGTGTTTTACACCATCTTGCTCGATGTGGATTCAGCCGGGCACACTTACGGCTGGGGACCGACGGTTCCACAGTATGTGCATGAGATCGAACTTGCGGACGGACGCGTGGGGCAAATCATCGATGCGATGACCCACCGCACGACCTATGCGCAGGAGAATTGGCTCGTCATCATCCTGACCGACCACGGGCAACATGACAGCACGGTGGAACAGTCGCGCGTCACTTTTCACATACTCAGCGGTCCATCCGTGGCACCGGGAATCATGTATCCAACACCCAGCATTGTGGACGTTTGCGCGACGGTTCTCACCCACATGGAAGTGCCCATCGATCCCGCATGGAACCTCGACGCGCGGGTGGAAGGGTTGGCGAGGCCCCCTGCCCGCTTTGGCACGAATCTCATCTTTAATGGCGACGCGGAATCCAACAGCGGCACGAACAACCTGACTCCCAACCGCGGCATAGCCTGGTGGTGGGATGTGACCGGCCTGACACTGGGCCGTTATGGAGCGAACACGAATTTTCCTTCGTTCGCGAGTCCGGGTCCCACGAATCGCGGAGTGAATTGTTTCCTGGGCGGAGTGGGCCTCAGCAACAGCATCTCGCAAACGCTCGATGTAACCGGGTTTTCGTCCCAAATCGACGGTCGGGGCGTCCAGTATCAACTCTCTGGGTTTCTTAGTGGATCCACCAACCGGAATCAACGCATGACGCTGACCGCTCGTTTTCTATCTGAAAACGGGCAGATGCTGGCCACCAATAGCGTGGGTGGAATGATCACCGACGGTGCCACCAATGGAATCAGTTTGGTGGAACAAACCACAACCGGTCAGCTACCCTTGGGCACGCGCCGGATCGAGTTGCTCCTGGAGGCCAAATCCAATTCAACCACCTCCACGAACAACTACGCCAGCGCGGATGATCTTTCATTGGTGTTAATGGAGATTGCTGAACCTCCTGTATTCACGATGCAGGCAGGATTCACCAATGGATCGATCATGCGGGTGGAATTCCCCAGCGTGACCAACTGGCTCTACCAATTGGAACGCTCGATTAATTTCACCAACTGGACACCGCTGACCCCGGTGTTTACCGGTGACGGAAACCCGGCCACGCTCATGGATACGGATCCACCGACGGACCGGGCGTTTTACCGCATCAATGCGCAAAGGCAGTGAAGCGCCGCGTTATTTGCTGATCAAATAATACAAACAATCCGGGAGCAGCGTGATGCGCGCGGCAGAGCCGAGTTCCCTGACCGGCATGCCATTGAAATCCAGCGCCGTGACTTTCAGTTGCGCCGCGTCCGGGCGGGTCACACGCACCGAGCCGTCCATCTTTCGAATACGCCAGGGATCCTGGCCGATGTTTTCGATGAGATGAATATCTCCCTGCGGAATCTCCTTAAATCCGCTGGCCTTTTCCTCGGACATGACCTGCAACAGCATGCGCTGCGATGTTCTCAGCGGTTTGCCATCCAGCGCCACCAGGACAATGTGCACCGAATCCAGACCAGATTGAACCACGATGTTCTTCAGAACCAATTCGCCCGCCGCCTTGAGATTGCCGCTCGCTCCTTGTGCGCCGGGGGCGTTCATCGTGAAAAAACCTTTGCCATAATCGAGCATCAATTCTCCAGTCGTGCTGGTCACGGTTTGGCGCTCGCGATTCACATAGGGCTTCAAATCGACGAGCTTCGCCGGGCGCGCGGTATCCGCAAAACGGACCTGCGTGCGTCCCGCAAAATGAATGAGGGGATCGATCCGGTTGCCGGGCTTGAGTTCCGTGCCTGCGGGAACATCCTTCAACCGTAATTCATCGAACGCGGCATCCTGAGGCAGGGGCGTTCCCTTGAGGTTCTTAATGTCCTCAATCCCGAGTTGCAGATCGGCAAGCATCGCGCCGGGGGTGATCAAGACCTCTCGATAAATCAGCGCTGCGGCTGGAAATTGCCCCACCTGGGTCGGCGCCATGAGTGTCCAGGGTTGCATGAAGTATCCGGGCTTCACGGACCACTGGGCGCCATCCAGCGCAAAATGAACAACGCCATCGCTGTCCTGCAATGCGCCATAAGCGGCAAAAAACAGCGGTGCCTCACCCCGGTAGCGGTTGGGGCGATTCCAGGTGGTTTCGGAAATCACGGATGGCTTGTGATCGTATTTGATATCGATCACCGGATGATTGAACTGGCGCGCCGCACCCGGTTCCTCGGGGTCGAATCGCAGCGCGCTGCGATTCAGATAGGTATGATCATTTCGGATCGACCACTCAGAGAACAAGCCCGCATTGCGACAACCGAAATAACCGTGGCGGTCGATAAAGTCGCCGATGGTGTAGCTGTATTTTTCCAGCGGCCCGAATACTTCCGGGCTTGCGGTATTCCAATTCGAACAGGTGATGAGGCCCTCGAAACCCAAACTGTGAATAAACTTGCTGGCACGGGTGTAAAACGCCCTCTGCGTTTCGAGCAGGAAGGCCGCAGTGTCGCGGTCGCGTGCGGTCTTCTTGGAGAATATTTCATATAATGGACGGAAAGCGACACGCCCTTCCGCGGCATTATCACGGGCCAGTTTGCCTCCACCCCAGGCTTCGAAGGCTTTTTCGAGAGAGCCATATTTGCGCGCCAGCCAATCCCCGAACTGCTTCTCGAACATGCGCATCTGCGGATCAGGCAGGTTCCCTTCATTGAAGGTCCAGAAAAACAGCGAGTCCTCATTCTGCAATTCCACACTCATGACAGCGGCTTCGGAAAATAGCGGTTTGCCATTGGACATCTTCGCGGTCATGACCGCGTGCCACCATTCCTCGTAGCGTTTCTGGAAAGTCGGATTGAACATCAGCGTGGCAAACGGATTCTTGCCGCCATCATAGCCCTCCAGAAATTCCGAACCCCCGGCAGGTCGAAACCAAAGCGGAAAATAGATCGAAAGGTGAGTGTAAATTCCCTCCGCACGCATCGCTTCAATCATCTCGACGAGGTGCTGCACGGACTCCAGACGAACCTCCCCGGTTTTTTCATCGGCCACCGCGCCATGAATGCGGACCATATTCACGCCATACCGGGCGAGAGTTTTCGCGCACGCGGCCAGTTTCGCCCCTTTCAAATCATGCGGCGGACCGTTCACAGCCCAGAACCGAACGCTCTTGCCGCCCATTGCATTTTCATGCTGGAATTTTCCATCTCGAACCACGATGCGGCCCATTTCCCCGGCAAAACGCTCGTTCAGATGACGCAGATCAATCGGCGTATTCGTAGCCGAAGAATCGATTTTGGCCGCGAAATCAAACCAGTTTGCCTCATCGTCCGCAGCCTGTTTTCGCGCAGCGGCGGCTCCTTCGGGCTTCTCGATGCCCCAGGGGCTGAAAGGTTTCTGCGTGAAGACAAAGCAATCCAGGATGCCGTGAGGTTTGGGTTTGCCATCCAGCCGGATTTTCATTTCGTTGCGCCCCGCCTTCAGAACCGCCTTGCCCGCGTCGATCCAAGCCATAAAGCGCATGTCCCAACCCGAGAGTGTGAATTTCTGCATCGCGTTGGTCACGGAAACCGGCTGCCATTCCGCCCCGTTCAAGGCATAGTCAATGCGCGTCTCATTGGGATTGGCGCGCAGCCATAATGAATACTCACCGGCGGCGGGCGCCTCAAATACATAGGTGGCCTGGCCCGGTTTGGTCTCGTCAAAATGCGCTAGAAATGCACCTCCAGAAAAGGCCGTCTTGGGTACCGTTTCATACCAAGCATTACGCGTTACCGTTTTTTCCGTGGCGCTTTCCCCCTCCACCCACACATACGCCCCAACGGCCCGGGCACACGGCATGCAGAACAGCCCAGCAAGCACCCATAAGGCCATGGTTCGCATTTGTAGAAGATGTTTCAAACGCGCGATGGAGCGTCGCGCCGTGGTCACGGGCTGATGGGTGGCTTTCATGGGGCCATTGAACTACCGGTTCTGGATGCGCAAATCAATGAAAACCACGTAGGTCGCTATTCCGTGATTTTAGTGCCCTTGACCTTCTGGAACATCGCCAGCCACCGGGATCGCTGGTCCGCGTGCAGAACGATGCGGCTGGGATACTTCACTGGAACGGATTCCTCCCACGGCTCATGAATGCGCGCCCCTTCGAGATGGCTTAGTTCAGGAACCCACTTCCGGACGAACGCGCCGTCGGAATCGAATTTCATGGCCTGTGCGGTGGGATTGAATATCCTGAAATACGGTGCGGCGTCCGTGCCCGTACCCGCGCTCCATTGCCAACCGCCGTTGTTGGCCGCCGCATCGCCATCCACGAGCTTCTGCATGAAATGGCGTTCCCCCCATTGCCACGAAATCAGGAGATCCTTGGTCAGGAACATGGCGACGATCATCCGCAGACGATTATGCATCCAGCCGGTAGCATTGAGACATCGCATCGCCGCGTCGATGATCGGATAACCCGTCCGCCCCTCGCACCATCTTTGAAAATGCGCCTTGTTTTCGCTCCAGACCAGCGCATCACATTCACGGCGAAACGATCCTTTCATGACATGCGGGAAATTCGTCATGATCTGAATATAAAACTCGCGCCATATCAGTTCGTTGAGAAACACATCGGCCTGGGTTCTGGATAGTGGATCGGCTCCGTTCATGGCTTCCGCCAATAAAGATAGAATTGTCCGGATATTCACCGCGCCAAAATGGAGATGAGCCGACAAATGCGATGTGGCGTCCACGGCGGGAAAGTCCCTCAGTTTTCCGTAGGACAAAACCGACCCGGCCATGAACTTCCTCAATGCTTCCCGTGCGACCTGTTCCCCCGCCTCCGGAATGGACTGATTCAGGGGAAAGCCCAACGCATCGGAAGTCGCTGGGAGTCCCAGGGAGGGAATCTTTTTGGGCTTGGCTGATGCGGGTTTGAGCGCAGACCTGGTTGGTGGCACGGCCTTGGTCTTCCACGCCTTCGAATACGGGGTAAAAACGGTGTAGGGCGTGCCGGACTTGGTCAGGATTTCGTTTTCCTCCCAAATGACGGCGTCCTTGAAAATCTCAAATCCAATTCCTTCGGCATTGAGCAGATTGAAAATCCGCGAATCCCTCGACTGACACCAGGGCTCGTAATCCCGATTGCAGAACACCGCCTCAGCATGGATTTCACGGCACACCTTCAAGAGTTCCTCCTCGGGCTTTCCACGGCAAATGATCAAGTCATAACCCAGCGCCGCGAGGTTGCGTTGAAGCGAACGCAACGTGCCGAGCAGAAAACTGACGCGTGCCGCACCCATGTCCGGAGCGCCAAGAATCTCGTCATCCAATATGAAAAGCGGGCGCACCACTTCCGCGCGCCGCGAAGCATCGGCCAGCGCGGTATTGTCAGACACGCGCAAATCGCGGCGATACCAGTGGACGACCGTTTTCACAGGTTCAGTTTACGCCACGAAACGCCATGCGGGCAATCCTGGGCTTTCGAGCATCAACAAATCGATGGTGATTTTCGGAGCACTCCACTAATCTGGCGGCCATGGCAAAATGGATTGCATGGCTGGTGCTGGCTGGCTGGCTGATGGCGCCACAGACCCGAGCCGAAGTAATGCTGGGCAGCGATGTGCTGGCCCAGATGAACTTTGCCCCACTCAAGGGCAAGCGCGTCGGCTTGCTGACCAATCCCTCCGGCATCAACCGGCGCGGCAACTCCATGATCGATGAACTGCGAAAGGCCAAAGGCGTGCAACTCGTCGCCCTTTTCGCGGCCGAGCACGGCATTTACGGAACGATCCCGGCGGGTCGCGAATTTACCAGTTCCATCGATGCACGCACACGCCTGCCCATCTATTCGCTCTATGGGCCCGGACCCATTCGCCGTCCCACGCCCGCCATGCTCCAGGGAATCGACACGCTGGTTTACGACATACAAGACACAGGCATCCGCTCCTACACCTACATCAGCACCATGGGACTGGCCATGGAGGCTTGCGGCGCGGCGAACGTGGAATTCATGGTGCTCGATCGTCCCAATCCTCTGGGCGGATTGCGCGCGGAAGGGCCGATGCTCGACAACAATTTCCGCTCCTTCGTCGGCCAATGGTCCGTGCCTTACATCTACGGCCTGACCTGCGGCGAACTGGCCCGGATGATCAATGGCGAGGGCTGGATCACCAACCGCTGCCGCCTCGCGGTCATCCCCATGACAGGCTGGCAGCGCTCCATGGTTTGGAATCGCACGGGTCTAAAGTGGGTTCCCACGTCGCCCAATGTTCCCAACGGCGATACCCCCATGTATCTAGCGTCAACGGGCATATTGGGTGAACTGGGCGGTTTGAACCTGGGCGGAGGCACGCCATATCGGTTTCAATGCTTTTCCGCTCCCTGGCTCAATGCGGCCACCACGAGCAAAACCCTCAACAATTATCAGCTTCCAGGCGTCGCTTTTCGACCCATGCGTTACCAGAAAACTTCCGGCGAATGGGTGCAAGGCGTCAAAATCGACATCACAAACACGAGCCAATCCCCCTTGATGTGCCTGAACCTTCATATCTGGGATGCCATCAAACGAACCTCCGGTCGCGATCTGTTTCGTGAGGCGCAGAAATCCGGGCATTCCTTTGGCATGTTCGACAAGGTTATTGGCACAGACCAGGTGCGGCGATCCATGGAGAGAGGGCAAAGCTCGGCATTCATCGTGGCCGCATGGAAAAATGGTGAATCGCAATTCCGCGCGCGCCGCCAAAAATATTTGATTCCGGGTTACGGTCAGGATGTTACGGCTACCCCTTCAAAAGCCCCAACTCCGGCGCAAAAGAAATCTCTAAAGACCGCCTCACGCTGATCCATGGCACTGCTGGAAATCCAAAATTTAAGCGTCGCATTTGACCGGCCGTCCGAAAGAACGCCCGCAGTCGATGACGTGTCCTTCTCCGTGGACCGGGGCAAAACTTTTTGTCTGGTGGGCGAAAGCGGATCGGGAAAAAGTGTCACCGCATTGTCCATTGCCCGGCTGCTGCCCTGCCCTCCCGCGCATTACGCGGGCGGCAAAATCCTGTTGGAGGGCCAGGACGTTCTGTCGATGGCCCCCGGACCGCTGCGACAAATCCGCGGCGGCATGGTCAGTTACATTTTTCAAGAACCCGCCGTCTCTCTGAACCCCGTGATGCGCGTCCGCGATCAAATAATGGAATCGCTCAAGCTCCATCGTCCGGAGGCCGCCCAGGATTCCGAGGTCATTCGCCTGCTACAGTATGTCGGCATCGCCGCGCCTGAACAGAGGTTGCGGGACTATCCAGGCCAGCTATCCGGTGGAATGCAGCAGCGGGTGATGATCGCCATGGCCCTGGCCTCCGCGCCCAAATTATTGATCGCCGACGAACCCACCACCGCGCTCGATGTCACCATTCAGGCCCAGATCCTCGATCTACTGGGTGACCTGAAAAAAAGCTCGGACATGAGCATGCTCCTGATCACGCATAACCTGGGGATCGTCCGCCAGATGGCCGATGACGCCGCAGTGATGTACGCGGGTCAAATCCTCGAAATGGCCCCAGCCAGGGAACTGTTGAAAAATCCACGTCATCCCTATACGCAGGGCCTGATCGAGTCGATGCCCCAGCTCAGCGCGAACGCCGAACGCCTCCCGGCCATTCCCGGACAGGTTCCCCGGATGAACGCGCTTCCTGGCGGATGCCGGTTTCACCCGCGTTGTGGAAAAGCCCAGGAGTCCTGTCGCCATACGATCCCCGAATTGCTTTCCATCAGCCCAACTCATCGCGTGCGCTGCCCCTTTTGGGATGGCGGCCCGAACCTGAATGGACCGGCGGGACTGAATTCAAATCATTGAGAACCTTATGTCGTTGCTGGAAGTCCAGAATCTAAAAGTGCGGTACCACGTTCGGGACGGCACGAACGCGTCAGGACACAACGTTGTGCGGGCGGTGGATGGCGTCTCCTTCGAGCTTAATGCCGGCGAGACACTCGGACTCGTGGGCGAAAGCGGTTGTGGAAAATCAACCCTTGGCCGCGCACTGGTGGGCTTGATTAAACCGGCCTCAGGAACGATTCATTTCGATGGAGTGAATCTGACCGCCGCCGCAGGCAAACGCACACGCGCCCAGTGCAAAAGCATTCAAATGATTTTTCAGGATCCCTACGGCTCCCTGAACCCGCGCATGACCGTGGAAAATATCGTGGGCGAGGGTCTGGACATCCATCGGCTGACTCCAGTAAAAGAGAATCGCAACGAGAGAATCGCGGATTTATTGCACAGCGTCGGCTTGGGCGGGGAACACATGGCCCGTTATCCGCATGAGTTCAGCGGCGGCCAGCGACAGCGCATTGGCATCGCACGCGCTCTTGCGGTCGAGCCCCGACTCCTGATCTGTGACGAACCGGTCAGCGCGCTGGATGTCTCGGTGCAGGCTCAAATCATCAACCTGCTCCAGGACCTCAGCGGGAAGCTGGGTCTGGCCTGCCTGTTCATTGCGCACGACCTGGCGGTGGTTGAACATTTGTGCGACCGGGTGCTGGTGATGTATCTGGGAAGAATCATGGAAATTGCGGATGCAAAGACGCTCATCGCGCAGCCTCTCCACCCTTACACGCAGGCCTTGATATCCGCCATTCCCGTTCTGGATCCAGAGACCCAACGAAAACGCATCGTACTGCAGGGGGATGTGCCCTCACCTCTCAATCCGCCCGCCGGATGTCCCTTCCATCCCCGCTGCCCAATGGCCGTCGAACGCTGCCGGGTGGAGCTCCCAGCGTTGCGCGAGTTAGCTCCCAATCACCATGTCGCCTGCCATCTTGCAGGCTGATTGCCCCGTTCACCTTCAGGGTTCCCACGCGCTTTTCAATTCACGCACGGTCATTGATACCACGCGGGCTGTTCCGCCTTGCGCGCTCAGACCCAGGCTCTGATTTTCAACCGGAGGAACAAAGCAGGAGGACATGACCATTTCCCCATGGTTGCCGAAAATTTCCACCGAAGTCCTGTCCACCAACAGGCGCAAGGCAATACGCCCATCACGCAAAGGCAGCGGACCCGTGCGTCCCAGAGTGGTCAATTCCTGTTTTGCGGCAGACCAGACAACTGGAGTGCCGCGAACGTCAAACCACACTTCGCTCGCTTTGCCCGGCTCGATGACAGCCTCGATATCGAAACAATCGCCCTGGATTTTCTCCAATGGATTGACGGTTCCCTCCAGGTTCAGGTTCTTCCAGTCATGCTTCTTTGTAACGAGGTTTGAGATCTCCTTGACTGGCCACTTGCATAGGCGGATGCCTTCTGGCGTCGTGCGCAATGTCAATGTGCTTGGAAAAGCCATCTGCTGGTTGAACGGCATTCCGGGATACCTCCCACCGCGCATCCAGCCGACAAGGACGCGTCGTCCATCGCGCGCGGGAATATCGCTGTAAGTCTGGGCGGCGTAGAAATTCGCGCCGTAATCGCCAATGTATTTTCCGCCTTCACGGATAAACTCCCGGCCGTTGAAGGTGCCAACCACGTATTCGCCATCGGCCCCAAACGCCACCCAGCGGGTGTTGCTCTTCTTGCCATCCACAGCCAGCTCAAAGGTATCCGGACACTCAAAAATTCCATCCATCCGGCTCAAAAAGGTCCAATGCTTCAAATTATCGGATGAGAAATACTGGAGTGTGTGAACGGTTTCAGGCTCGCCCTTGGCATTTTTCCGGCTCTCATCCGGCATCGGGACATACAGCGCCATGATCCATTTTTTTGTGGGTTGATGCCAGAACACCTTGGGATCGCGATGATCCGCGCGCACCGTCAGAACTGGATTGCCCTCATACTTCACAAGGGTGCGACCCCGGTCGGTGCTATAAGCCAGACATTGGCTGAATGGCTGTCCTTGAGACTCGGGCGATGTGCCACCCGCCGCAGTATAAAGAAAAACAAGGGTCTTCTCGCGCCCGGTCTGGTATCCGGCGCTGTTGTTCACATCCACAGCGCCGGAACCTGAAAACATGGTCCCCAACCGGTCGGGCATGAGCGCGTGATCGAGCTGCTTCCAATGCACGAGATCAGGGCTGATCGCATGGCCCCAGGTCATGTTCCCCCACTCCGTGCTTTTGGGATTGTGTTGAAAAAACAAATGATACTCGCCCTTGTAAAACACCAGCCCATTGGGATCGTTGAGCCAGTTCGACTGCGCGGTAAAATGAAATTGCGGACGGTAGATTTCCTTGTAGAGCGGTGCGTCCGCCGCCATCGTCTGAGTCACCGCCATCCAACCCAGTTGCAGCACTGCAACAATCCTCAGTATATTCATGCCTCTCATTGTCATCCTTTTGAGTTTTTTATTAAATGCCCAACTGCAATCCAAAAACTTTGCATCGTCAAAGTGTCCGCCATTATCGTCCCGCGCTCGCACTGATGTTTTTGAGAACTTCGATCAACACATCCTGGGGAACGCGCTGTCCATGACTGACCTGGCCGATTTTCTGCGCCAGAACAAACTTCACCTCGCCACCGCTGACCTTCTTGTCGAGTTGCATTGCCGCCAACAGGCGGTTTTGTCGCGCGGCAGTCAGCCTCACTGAAACCGGCAGTCCAACTTGCTGCAATAAACGGGCAAGACGTGCGGTATCCGCCGACGAAAAACCGGTCAGCTTTTCTGATATTTTAGAGGCGGCAACGAGGCCGATGGATAGCGCCTCCCCGTGAAGATAGGTGCCGTAACCGGTGATCGCCTCCAGGGCGTGTCCCACGGTGTGACCGAAATTCAAAACGGCCCGCAACCCGCTCTCCGTTTCATCCTGCCCCACCACCTCAGCCTTGATTTCGCAGCAGCGCGCGATGACTTCGGCCATGATCGCCGGTTCATGGGCCATGATTTGTGGTAGCGACTTTTCCAGCCGTTCAAAAAAGGCCGCGTCGTAAATCACCCCGTATTTGATCACCTCGGCCATGCCAGCCCGAAACTCGCGTTCCGGCAGAGTTTTCAGAGTGGACAAATCGCACAGCACCAGGCGCGGCTGGTAAAAGGCACCCACGAGATTTTTCCCGGCCTTGAGATTGACACCCACTTTTCCACCCACTGAGCTATCCACCTGGGCCAGCAGCGTCGTGGGGACTTGCACAAAATCGATACCGCGCAAATAGGTGGCCGCAACAAAGCCCGCCATGTCCCCCGTAACCCCACCGCCCAAGGCCACGATGAAAGATTTGCGCTCGATCCGGTGTTCGGCCAGACGGTCATAACACGCATGAACGGTCTTCAACTGTTTGGCCGTTTCCCCTGCCGGTATATCAATGGATTCAACCTCAAATCCCACCTTAAACAGCGAAGTGCGCGCCAATTCACCGTAAAGCGGAGCCACATGTGCATCGGCGATAATGGCGCAGCGCCGACCCATTCCAAGGTGAACACACTCCGCACCCAACCCCGCCAGGAGGTCCGGTCCGATTTCTATGGAATAACTGCGTTTCCCCAAGGGCACTTTAACACTGCGCATGAACACACCATAGATACCACAGCCCGGGTGTCAAAAAAGTTCCGTCAGACAAATTTTGGACTGTTCCCCCGCCAGTTGGAATATTACTCTGAGTTCCATGAACATCCTCGTTTCCGTCGCCCGGTCCTGGCTTGATTCCGTGCCCCCCCGACTTCACACCCGGCCTGCCCGAATACTCGTCATGGGAACGTTGACAGCCGCGCTGTGGTCCGGGACGGCACAGGCACAAAGCGAGCAAGCCAATGAAACATCCTCGTCCCGCGCCATCAGCGTCACAAACCTCTTTGCGTTTGATTCGATTAGCCCGGGCAACATTCTCACCAATGATGCGGGTTATTCACTGGAAAAATCGGCTCAGGGCACAGCCTTGAAAATGGAACTGGGCCATAAGACCACCTGGCCGGGCATCACACTCAAGGCTCCTGAAGGCCACTGGAACCTCTCCTCCTTTGCACAAATCAGCGTTTCTGTGAAGAACACTGGCACGAACCGGGCCACTTTGAATTGCCGTGTCGATAATCCCGGCGCAGATGGCACCAAAAACTGTCGCACCGACTCGGTCAGCCTGGATCCCGGCAAAACCGGCGCAATCCATGTCGAATTAAAGCGCAACAGCTCCGACAAGCTCGGCGGAAAACTCTTTGGAATGCGGGGATACCCTGTGGGTTATGGCGGTGAAGACACCGTGGATCCGGCCAACATCACCCAGTTGCTGCTCTTCGTGTCAAACCCGACCGTGAACCAAACTTTTGAAGTGGTTTCCGTTCAGGCCTCAGGCGTTTACACATCGCCCACGGCAGGGATCAACGACTCGACGCCATTCTTCCCTTTCATTGATACTTTTGGACAATACCGCCACAAGGACTGGCCGGGCAAAACACATTCTGAGAAGGAACTCATCGAACGGCGACAACGTGAAGCCGCGGAATTGAACGCCAATCCAGGCCCATCGGATTGGGATCAATACGGCGGATGGATTTCCGGCCCTCAGCTCAAAGGCACCGGCTTCTTCCGCACTGAAAAATACAAGGAAAAATGGTGGCTGGTGGATCCCGATGGACGACTCTTTTTCTCCCAAGGCATCGACTGCGTGCTGTCCAGAGATACCACACCCATCGACGAACGCGCCTCTTGGTTCGAAGAGTTTCCGGGCGACAAGCCGGAATTCACCGCATTCCTTGGCAAAGGCTATGCGCTCAAAGGACATTATGCAGGTAAAACACCCGCATGCTTTTCATTCTCTGGAGCCAATTCCCAACGTAAATACGGAACCGACTATAAAAGCGCCCTCATTCCCATCGTTCACACCCGTCTTCGGAGTTGGGGTTTGAACACCATCGGCATGTGGTCCGATGGCGCACTGTTCCGGCCGGTCCGCTCCGCAACTTCCGGCCAAAACGATGTAAATCGGCCGAAACGCACACCCTACGTGGATGCCATAGGCACGCACGACACCCCAAGAATTGCCGCCAGCGAAGGCTATTGGGGACAGTTCCCGGACGTATTCGCGTCTCAATTCAAGGAAGGCTTGCGCAAAGCGATGGCCGGGAAGGTCGGCGGCAGCGCCGGCGATCCCTGGTGCCTGGGCTATTTCGCCGACAACGAAATGTCCTGGGGCGATGAGTCCTCCCTGGCGCTGGCCACTCTGCGTTGTCCGGCCGGTCAACCTGCCAAAATCGCTTTCATCTCGGATCTAAAAACCAAATACACTGGAATTGCGAAGCTCAACGAAACTTGGGGAACCACGTTTGACTCATGGAATGCCTTGCTGGAAGGCCGCACAACTCCAGACAAGGAGAAGGCAAAAGTGGACCTGCTTAGCTTTTATTCCAGAATCGCCCGGCTATACTTCAAAACCGTCCGGGACACCATCAAGGAAGCCGCGCCCAATCAACTCTATCTGGGCTGCCGTTTTGCATGGGTCAACTCCAATGCGGCGGCCGCAGCGGCTGAGTTTTGCGATGTTGTGAGCTACAACCTTTATCAACGCAGCGTTGCCGACTTCAAATTCAATGGTAACGCCGATGTCCCGCTCATCATCGGAGAGTTCCATTTTGGCGCGTTGGATCGGGGCATGTTCCATACAGGTCTGGTTTCCACACCCAGCCAGAAGGCCCGCGCGGAAGCCTATGCGAGCTATGTGCGCGGCGTTTTGAATCACCCCTCCTTTGTCGGCTGCCACTGGTTCCAATATCAGGACGAACCGGTAACCGGACGTGTCTATGATGAGGAGAATTACCAGATCGGATTCATCGATGTTGCCGACACTCCGTATCGGGAAACCATCGAAGGAAGCCGTCTCATTGGGCAATCACTCTATCGTTATCGTTTATTGAACCAGCGCACGCTCGAAAACCAATAGACATTGAATATCGACATCGACTCCGCAAACACAACCGGGCACGCCGTTTCTTGACTGGTGGATTTCCTGAACAAGCGGGCGCAAAAATAGTCCCTCGACGCCCGCCGTTCGTGTGTTAGCTTGCCTTTAAGGAAGGTGGGACCAATTGCGCTCCCATCAGGTTCAGCCAGACCAGGGATTTAACCTGAATCTAAGGTTGATGAAAAGGCTTGTCACCATTATGCAGCCTCTGCGTGCGCCACGCTTTGGATTATTCCAGCGAAGCGATTGGCTCTGCTGTTTTTTATTCTGGTTGGGCCTTTCTTTTGGCGCCTGGTCCGCCTCGGCCCAGGTTCCCGGGCCGGTCAATATCCCTGTCACTCTTTCCTGGAAAATGGCGCCCCCCCAACCCCCGCCTTATTTCAATAAAGGGTATTTGCTCACACGATCCATTCCCGGCAAACCCGATTTGACCCAGACATTCGTACCAGATCATTCTCCCGATCAGGATTACACCTACACCTTTTCGGATCTGGACCCTGGCACAACCTACATCTTTGGTTGTGCATCCGTGTGCGGCGTGGTGACCAACTCCACTATGGAGACGAATTCCGAATCTATAACCCTTACTTTTTCAACGGGAGCAATAGTTTCAGGAGACAACCGTCCACCCGTTGTTTCCGTTAATTATACAAGCGATGTAATGCCAGCCACTCCGCTCACGCCGGGATTCCAGGCCATTTATTCCTGGAGTTCCAACACCACCATCTCCGGAACAGTCAAAGATGACAGCCACCTCAAACTTCAAATTGGCGGGGACGCCACTTTGCAAAATATGACCTATCAAGGAACTGGCGGCGTTTGGACTGCAATGTTGACCTTGAAAAATGTCGGCAGGAACCTGGTTTCGATCCGCGCCACGGACGTCTTCACCAATACCACGATCACAAACATCATCGTCATCAACCTGGCGCACACCAACACGGTGAGCGTTAGCCCGAACACCTTCACGGATGATTATGCCGGTTTGCTGTCATTGAAAGTGAATGGCGTAGCCTTTGGTCAGCCGGTATTATTTGAAAAGTTTCTCGATGCCAATGGCAGCGGAGTCATCGATGACGGCGACCTGCTTTGTCAGAGCATTTCAATTACGGATGGCGCGGCATTTTCGGTGGCGGGAATCCCGTTCCCCGCGGTTCCAGGCGACGAAGATTACCAGACCAACGGTCAGATCTTTGCGGCGTTCGATTACAGGTCCCAATCCGATCTAAACCGACTGACTGCGGGTTACATCACGCGCGTCACCGATTTCTACGGCCAATTCAGCCCCATCATCCTTCCCATGCATATCCTCCCCCGGGAATCGGGGCAGAAAATCTCCGGGCAGGTGACATCCGGAGGCCTTGTCGTGGGCAACGCCCTTGTTTTTTATTCCTCCCCGCCGAACACTAATTGGATTGGCGGGGTGGTGACCGATTCCACGGGGCATTATGAGATTTCCTGCCAGCCGGGTGTTTATGCCATAGTCGCTTTCAAGGAGGGTTTCGTTGGCAATCTCGATTGGCCCCCCATGGCCTTTGTCAGTCCGGGGCAAAATGCCATCGTAAATCCAGGCCTCCTGGCGGCCGACCGACTAATACAGGGAACCATTGGCGATGCGACCTCGGGACTGGGCGGCCAGCAGTTGATTGCGAAATCCCCCGAAGGTTGGGCCGCGATCACGGCCTCGGACTCACAGGGAAATTTCAAGCTCTCCGTCCTGGCTGCCACCAATACCCTTCAATTAAGTTCAAAAGGTTTGAGCATGACCGGCTGCCTTGGCTTGAAATCCAACCCGGTGGTGAACACCTATACGGGCGATGTCTCCGGCCTGGCAATCTCCCTCGGCAGACCCGATGCAGTCGTCTTTGGAACCATCAAGGATGCTTTCTTAAAGCCAATCCCTGGAATCACGATCAATGCCTCCGCCATCGACCTTCCCTGGTCCTCAGCTTCTGTCCGGAGCGATTTCAGCGGTTTCTATGCCGTTGGTATAACTGCCGGGGACTGGACTGCAGGACCCAACCCAACGGATCTTTTTCGCAATGGTTTCGTCGTGGGTGATTGGCCCATTATTTCCCCCACCCACGGTGAGGCCATCTATTACCAATACAGCGCGATTCGAGCCACTGCCTTTTTGGCAGGTGCATTTGTGGACGATTCCGGCAACCCCATCCAGGGGCTAGCCGTCAACGCAGTTGATTCCTCCCATTACGCCATCTCCACCGTCACGGATGCCACCGGCGCCTTTCAAATCGGCGTTTCTTCGGGCGAGTGGACACTCCGTGTCGATTCTTCCGCCCCACAGGCGGTTGACTACGCCACTCCATTCCTCACCCTTCAAGTGGTTGATGGAGATTACCTATCTGACATTAAAATGGTACTCCATCGGTTTTCTAGACAAATATCTGGAACCGTTCTCGATGGACTCAATCAACCCATCACAGGAATGCATGTGCTGGCCACACTGAATTACAACTCCAAAACCAACGCCACATACTATGGACTCGGCGTCACGGACTCGAACGGCCAATATGCCATCACGGTCAGCAGCGGTCTCTGGCGCCTGCAATTTCCCGACCTGGACCCGTTATTTTATATCACACCGGACCCTCGTGAAGTCCTCGTTGATAATGGGGATGTCATCGAAAATTATAGGATAGTCTTCACGCCTCTCACCATCACAACCACTCTCCTCGATGAGGCGCGTTCAGGATTACCCTTTAACCAGACTCTGACGGCCTATGGGGGAAATGCCCCATATATCTGGGCGCTCGCCAGCGCTTCAAATCCTCTGCCACCCGCTCTCCAGTTAAGCGCCGATGGCGTCCTCTCAGGTATTCCCACCGGCTCTGGAACGTTCCCTTTCATACTGCTTCTCAGCGATTCCCAGGGACACACTCTCGAACAGACATACACGCTCATCGTCGATGCCCCCGCTCCCATGCGCCTTCAGGCCTTGGGATACCAGGACACCGGCGGTTTTCTTCTCATGGCAATGGGCGTTGCAGGAATAAACTGCCTCATTCAAATTTCAGAAAACTTCGTCAACTGGACTACACTTCTGATGACCAACTCCGCTAATGACACTTTTTATTTCGAAGACAACTCCCTGGCCCACTCCGCAGTCCGCTTTTACCGACTCCAGAAAGGCAATTAATTGCGCCAAAAACAAGTCGTCATGGAAAACGATTTATCGGGAAGAGTCTCTGTCTTTGATGTGGCTTCGATCTCTTGTTAAATCCCCATTCTCAATCGATTACCCCCCATACCTGAGCAAGACACTGAACTGCAATTGGTTGCTTCGATTCTGATTCTTTCGCTGGGAGATCAGCCCAACGACCCAAACGACCCTCTTGCACGAAATCCCGCTTCCCGTTAGGATTTATATGTTCGTAGTTTTCAAAGGAATCTGAAAACGGCACGAATGCATGCGGTGAATCAAGCATTAAGCGCTTGATCTGCAGCGGATTGAACAGTTTTTTTGCTAATTTATGTATGAAATAGTGGAAGCGCGACTCTTGGCGCCCGATGTTAAACTATTCAAGATCAAGGCCCCGGCAGTCGCCAAAAAACGCAAAGCGGGGCAATTCGTCATTCTGCGCGTCCACGACCAGGGTGAGCGTATCCCTCTGACCATCGCTGACTCCGATCTCACGGACCAGACCATCACCATCATCGTGCAGAGCGTTGGAAAAACCACGCGCCTCCTGAACACGATGAATAAAGGCGATTTCATCTGCGACGTCGTCGGCCCCTTGGGAATGCCCTCCGAAATTCACAATTATGGCACCGCCGTGGTCATTGGCGGAGGTTTGGGCACCGCAATCGCCTACCCCACAGCCAAAGCCCTCAAAGAAGCCGGCAACCACGTCATTTCAATCGTCGGCGCGCGCACCAAATCCCTCGTCATCCTCGAGGAAGAAATGCGCGCCATCAGCAGCGAAGCCTTTTTCACCACGGACGACGGCTCCTACTCCGAAAAAGGTTTTGTCACTGACAAACTTAAGGGTCTCATCCAGCAAGGCCGCAAGATCGATTTCGTCCTGGCCATCGGTCCCATCCCCATGATGCGGGCGGTTTGCGAAGCCACACGTCCTTATGGCATTAAAACCATGGTCTCTCTCAACCCCATCATGGTGGACGGCACCGGGATGTGCGGCGGCTGCCGTGTCGTGGTCGATAATAAAAGCAAGTTTGCCTGTGTCGATGGTCCCGAGTTCGACGGCCACAAAGTGGACTTTGGGGTCCTGATCGCGCGCAACTCCATGTATCGCGACGCCGAGCAATTGTCCCTCAAACATTTCACTGACTCCCTTCAAAAGCCATGTGAGCCGCAAGAATGCAAACTCACGGCTGCCGTTTCCGCACTAACCAATCTCAACTCTCCAGTCAAATGACCAATCCCATCCCCCTCAAAGATCGCATGAAGATCGCCCGGCAGCGCATGCCGGAGCAGGCCCCCGATGTGCGACGCATGAATTTCAAGGAAGTCAACCTGGGGCTGGATATCGCCATCGCCCAAAAGGAAGCCTCCCGGTGCCTCGAATGCAAGGCCGCCCATTGTGTCAGCGGCTGTCCCGTTGGAGTCAAAATCCGTGAATTTGTCGAGCTGATCGTTGCCGGCGACATTTTGGGCGCCGCCGCCAAAATGCGCGAAGACAACGTCCTGCCCGCCATCACAGGCCGCGTTTGTCCCCAGGAAGAACAATGCGAAGGCGTCTGCATTCTCACCAAAAAAGGCGAATCCCTCGCCATCGGCTACCTGGAGCGCTTCGTTGCGGATTATGAGCGGGCACATGGTCAGGTTGGGCTGCCGAAAAACGCCCCTGCCACCGGCAAAAAGGTGGCCATCGTCGGCAGCGGCCCCACCGCCCTGAGCGCCGCCGGAGACCTCATTCAACGCGGTCATTCGGTCACGGTCTTCGAAGCCCTGCATGATATCGGTGGCGTGCTGCTTTACGGCATTCCCGAATTCCGGCTCCCCAAACAAATCGTGCGCGAAGAGGTGGACAACCTGCGCCGCATGGGTGTCGAATTCAAAACGAATGTCGTCGTTGGGCGCACGATCACCGTCGATGAATTGTTCAAGGAAGAAGGTTACCACGCCATCCTCGTTTGCACCGGTGCAGGCCTGCCGAATTTCCTGAACATCCCGGGTGAAAATCTCTGTGGCGTCTATTCCGCCAACGAATTCCTTACCCGCGTGAACCTGATGAAGGCCTACCGCTTCCCTGATTTCGATCAGCCCGTCTATGATTGCCGCGGCAAAGACGTCGCGGTCATCGGTGGCGGCAACACCGCGCTGGATTCCGTGCGCACAGCCGTTCGGCTGGGAGCCAAAACAGCTTATCTCATCTACCGGCGTTCCGAAACCGAGATGCCCGCGCGGCGCGAGGAAGTCCACCACACCCAACAGGAAGGCATCCAATTCATGATGCTCACCAACCCGGTGGAATTCCAGGGCGACGACAAGGGACGGCTTACAGCCGCCAAGTGCATTAAAATGGGTCTTGGCGAACCCGATGCCTCCGGCCGCCGCCGCCCCATGCCCATCCCCGGCTCCGAATTTGTGCTGCCCATCAGCATGGCGGTCATTGCGGCGGGCAACCGAGGAAATCCGCTCGTTCAATCCACCACCCCGGATCTTAAAACCAATCAATGGGGTTACATCGTAGCCGATGATAACACCATGAAAACATCCAAGCCCGGAGTGTTCGCAGGCGGTGACATCGTCACTGGCGGAGCCACCGTCATTCTCGCCATGGGCGCGGGTCGCAAAGCCGCCCGGTCCATCGATGAATACCTGACTACGGGTCAATGGTGATCACCTGAACTGATTATGCCCATCTACGAATTTGCCTGTCCGAAATGCCGGGTCGTTTTCAGCTTTCTCTCCAAGAAAGTGAATCCCGGACATTCGCCGGTCTGCCCCAAGTGCGGCCACACAAAACTGGACAGGCAAATGAGCGCCTTCGCCACGCCCAAGGGACTGGCCGAATCCGCCCCCAAAACCTCTGGAGAGGACGAAGGACCGGCCATGCCGGATATGGACGATCCCAGGATCATGCGCGCCATGGGCGAGATCGAGCGGGACATGTCCCACATGGACGAAAACAACCCCCGGCACATGGCCATGATGATGCGCAAAATGAAGGATATTTTGCCCGCCAACACCATGCCCAAAGAAATGGATGACGCCATTAAGCGCCTTGAAAAAGGCGAGGATCCCGAAAAAGTGGAACAGGACATGGGTGATATCTTCGGAGGCATGATGGATGGCATGGACGACCCGGATGGCATGGGCATGGGCGGTATGGGAGGAATGGGAGCTGGCGGCGGCAGTTATACCCGCGATGCGGGCCTCTACGATTACTAATCGCCCGGCGCCGCCCTCAGATAAATGTTTTTCTCTTTGGAGCTGTCGCTGGCTATGTGCTAACCTGCCGTCGTTATGGCTTTTCAGGCGTATCGGCAATTTCTGGAAGAACTCGAGCGACAGGGTGAACTGGCTCGTGTTGTCGAACCGGTTGCCACGGAGCTGGAAATCACCGCCATCGCCGACCGGGAAATGAAAAAGCCCAATGGCGGCCGGGCACTCCTCTTCGAGCATCCGACCATCAACGGCAAGCCTTCCCCATTCCCCCTCGCCATAAATGCCCTCGGCTCCATGCGGCGCATGGCCTTGAGTTTGGGAGCCGAATCCGTGGAGGACGTTGCCGCCGAACTGGCCAGCCTGGTTCAGGCGAAACCCCCTTCCAGCCTGCGTGAAGCCGTCAGCTTGCTTGGCACTGCGCTGGATCTGCGCCACGCCAGGCCCAAAACGGTTCAAGGCGGTCCTTGCAAGGAAGTCATAAACCGGTTTGATGTTCCGCCGGTCATTTCCTCAACCGGCGAACTCCCCACACTGCTCGAGTTGCCCATCCTCAAATGCTGGCCCATGGATGGAGGACGCTACATCACTCTGCCCTGCGTGGTCACCCGCGATCCGGACAACGGCGCGCGCAACGTCGGCATGTATCGCATGCAGGTCTTCGATACCCAGACCACAGGTATGCATTGGCAGGTTCAAAAAGTCGGGGCCCGGCATGGACGCCGCTATTATGAAACCGGCCAGCGCATGCCTGTGGCCGTGTTCCTCGGAGGAGATCCGGTTTATACATTTTGTGCCACAGCCCCGCTACCAGACGGTCTGGATGAATTTCTCCTCGCGGGCTATTTGCGGAAAAAATCCGTCGAACTCGTCAAGTGCGAGACCTGCGATCTGGAAGTTCCAGCAAACGCCGATTTCGTTCTCGAAGGTTATGTGGACCCCACCGAGCCGTTGCGCACGGAAGGGCCCTTTGGCGACCACACCGGCTATTACTCCCTGGCCGATCAATACCCGGCCTTTCACCTGACCTGCATCACACACCGCCGGGATGCCGTCTATCCCGCCACCATTGTTGGCATTCCCCCAATGGAGGATTTTTACATTGGCTGCGCCAGCGTGCGCCTGTTCATGCCGATCATTCGGATGAATTTCCCCGAGATCGTCGATATCGCCCTTCCCGCTGAAGGCGTTTTTCACAACCTCGTCTTTGTCAGCATCAAAAAGACCTTCCCCATGCAGGCCTACAAAATCATGCATGGTCTTTGGGGCATGGGGCAGATGATGTTCACCAAATACATCGTCATTGTGGATGAGGACGTGAATGTCCAGAACACCAGTGAAGTGCTTTTCCGCTTGTGTGCGAATACCGATCCGCAGCGGGACTGTATTTTTTCAAAGGGTCCTGCCGACGTACTCGACCACGCGACCAGCGAACTGGCCATCGGAACAAAAATGGGCATTGATGCCACAAGAAAAATGCCCGGTGAAGGTTTTAAACGTCAGTGGCCGCCGCTCATAAAAATGGATGCGGCCATCGAAAGAAAAGTGGAACAAATATGCGCATCATTGGCGGCCTTGCCTCGGGTATAACCATTTTCGTTCCAAAAGGCCTGGCCGTGAGGCCCACACCCGACATCGTTCGGCAGGCCGTTTTTAACAGCCTCGGGGAGCGTGTTGTTGGCGCGAACATCCTGGAATTATTCGCCGGTTCCGGCGCGCTGGGCCTCGAGAGCCTGAGCCGTGGCGCCACCCATGCCGTGTGTGTGGAACTTAATCCTCATCACTCGACGTTCATTCGCAAAAACCTGGCCGTCACAAAACTTCCCGCAGGCGCCCTCGAAATCCGCACCCAGGATGTCTTTCCCGCGTTAAGCCAGTTAGCCCATGCTGGACAACAATTTGACCTCATCCTCGCCGATCCGCCCTACGGACAAAAAAACGTGAATTGCCGGTCCGAATCACTCGCACAGCAGATGCTCGATCTGGCCGATCTGCGCGCCGTGTTGAAGAGGGATGGATTGCTTGTTCTGGGGCATTCAAAGCGCGACACACTGACCATTCCCGTCGAATGGCGTGACCGCAAGGTGCTCAAGCATGGAGACTCCATTATGCGCTTCATGGAACTTGCTTGATGCGGTTCTGAACCCGGGTTGTTCTTAACGCGCGAACCTCTGGAGACTGTAACTTTTCCCCTTCCTTTTGCGTCTAACCGGTCAGATGTTTCTCATTTGCGCATTGCCTTCCAGGCAAAGACCATTGAAAGCCTCAGGCTTCACTCTCATTGAGTTGCTTGTGGTCATTTCGATCATTGCCATCCTTGCGGGCATGTTGCTTCCCTCACTGTCTCGCGCCAAGGACGCTGGCCGACGCATTCAGTGCTTGAACAATATGCGTCAAATCGGCCTCTCCCTGATCCTTTATACGGACGACAATCGAGGCTCGCTGCCGCCCCGCTCCCACCCCAATCGCTGGCCCACGCGCCTTCGCTATGGGTATCGCGATCTTAAATTGCTAAGGTGCCCCAACGACACAGCCAATCCAAAAACCGGCGAATCCAACAACTCCCTATGGCCGGCGGACGCCGCGCCGCGCAGTTACATCTACAACGCCTTCAACGATTTTTATAGCCCTTATTACGGCATTCCCGGTTGGCGCGCCATTGCCGCCACCAACGAATTCTCGATCAAGGAGCAGGATATTCGGTTGCCATCAGACACGGTCACGTTCGGCGAAAAATACAGCGAATCTATGCATTGGTATTTCGATTACGAATCCGCCGAAGACATCACTCAGCTCGACCAGAGCCGTCACGGCACCGGTCGCAAGGATGCGCAAGGGAACGGAGGCGGAGGTTCCAACTACATCTTCGCCGATGGCAGCGCGCGCTTTGTGAAATTTGGCCGGACCGTGAGCCCCATCAATCTATGGGCTGTGACTCCGGCATGGCGTAACACGGGGCTTTCCGCCGTACCTTAGGCCGCCCCCAGCGCGGCACGCGCATCCGTGACAAATGAGTGAACATCCGACTCCTGAGTATCCCAGGAGCACATCAGACGGCATCCTCCCTCGCCAATGAACGTATAGAAGCGCCAGCCTCGCTCGTGAAGAGCATCAGCGATTTTGAGCGGCATTTTCACAAACACCGAGTTGGCCTGACAGGGAAACATCACTTCCATTTGAGGCAATGTCCGGATACCGGTTTCAAGCAGTTTTGCCATCGCATTCGCATGAGTTGCGTTGCGCAGCCAGGCGCCTTTCTCCAGCATGCCCACCCACGGAGCCGAAAGAAAACGCATTTTGGACGCCAATTGCCCGGCCTGCTTGCAGCGATAGTCAAACTCATGGGCCAATTCGCGGTTAAAGAAAATCACCGCTTCCCCCACCGAGCAGCCGTTTTTCGTGCCGCCCAGGCAGAGGACATCCACCCCCACCTTCCATGTGATTTCCTTCGGAGTCACCCCCAGGGAGACCAAAGCATTGGCGAACCGGGCGCCGTCCATGTGCCATTTTAATCCAAGCGAACGGCACTGTTCTCCAATCGCCTGCAGTTCGCTCACTGAATACACCGTGCCCAATTCTGTCGCCTGGGTGACACTGAGTGCTTTGGGTTTCGGAAAATGAATATCCGTGCGCCGTTTTACCATGGGCGCAATCGCCCTTGGATCCAATTTTCCATGGGTGCCGGGCAGAAGCAGTACCTTGGTGCCGTTGGAAAAAAACTCAGGCGCCCCACACTCATCGGTTTCCACATGCGCAGTTTCACTGCACAAAATACTGTGGTACGACTGGCAAAGGGAGGCCAGTGCCAGCGAATTGGCCGATGTGCCATTGAAAACAAAGAACACCTCACAATCCTTCTCGAAGACCTCGCGAATCATGTCCGACGCGCGACTTGTCCAGACATCCTCTCCATAACCCGGGACATGGCCCGTGTTGGCCTGTTCCATCGCCAGCCACGCCTCAGGACAAATCCCAGCGTAGTTGTCACTTGCAAAGTGCCGTTTGGCAGTAGTGTTCGTCGTCATAAAACGCAGAGAGTATCTTTAACCCCAGGTCGGCGTTCCTTGCAACGTATCTTTCGCCGGGGGTCTGTTTCTCAGCGTCCCAGCAACCAGTCGAAACCACGGAACCTGGTGGGATTCAGCCGGGGTTGGCCTGCCCCTGCCGGATGGCCGTAAAGCGCCTCCAAATCGAATTGACAAAACAATCCCACAGACTGCGCGCCACGCTCATTGCCGCGGATTGCGTCAAATCCGTACCCATAGCCCAGGATCACCATCCAGGACCGTTGTGGCGATTCATAAGTGATCCCCCCGCCCAATCCCGAATGCCAGTGCCCCGGTTGCTCCAGTCCCGAAAGATAGTCCACCAGCCCTGTTCCAGCAAAACTGGTGATATTCCAGCATTTGGCCTTGTCCAGAGGCAGTGTGTATTGAGCATCCAGGAGCAGAAAACGCTCGGCGGTCAGTTCCTGATAATAATAACCGGGCAGACTCAGTGGAAATTCCGCCCCCATGGGCAGCACCCCTCCAATGCGATAGGCACTCAACCGATCTGCGTGCAAGCTGGCGCCGCTGGTAACGCTCACGCTGAAATTGTGTCGGGACTCCGGCAGCGTGTAAGCAAACAAGGCCCGCGCCCAAAACAAATGTGAATCCTGGTTCAATTCCCGGTCATTCGCATATCCGTAAGAACCAGGTGAAGAACGAAACTGCCCCTCGTACCACACGGAAAGTTCCATGGCCAACTCCGGTAAAATCAAAGGCTCCTTCCCACCCCAGCGTAACCCGGCCCGAACAAATCCCCGGTTCTGGTCATCCGGCAGGACAAATCCGTTGCCCGTCTTGTCATCGCGCGAATAGTAAGTTTGCCTCAATCCCAGCCTGAATATGCCGGTCAATGGAACGAGCGCCTCGGGATTAAAGCGATGATAGATGCTCGAGTTGACTTCCGCACCATGCCCGGTGAACGATTCTCCACGCTCCAGAAAGCCCTTCCTGACCTCGGAGTAGCTGTCGGCAAATCCACCTCCACTGACACCAATCCCAACGTCCGTATTCGGACCCAGCACCTGGCGGATCCCCAACTCCGAGTCCAGATACACCGGCGCAAGCACCAACCGCAAAACCAGATTCGTCCGACCGAAATCGGGCTCGTTCAAATAGAAAAAAGCATAGCCCGCCGTCGGTCCTCTGCCTTCCAACGGCTGGTTATAACCGAATTGCAATAGTCGCCGCTTTTCAGGATCCAGTTGCGCCCTGGACGTTTGGCAACAGAAACAAACCAGCATCAACGCGAGGCAAATCCTTTGCCCGCCGAAAATCATCCGGCAGCTCATATTTCTTCCTCCAATGTTCATCAACACCACAATGTGCCGCTTCAAATTTAGAATGTCCAATCCGTGACAATAAACATCTGATTTAAGTTTTTGCCCATTCCTCGATAACATCAAGAAGTTTTGAATAATTAAAACCAGCGACCCACCATTTACATGACGGTTATTTAATTGCGTCGTAGCGCTATGCCATAGGCAATCGGGTCGGAATTCATCCGACTTCATGAATTCCGGCCTTGGCGAAATCGCGAAGGCCAGGATGAAAACGACGCCTCCAGTTGAACTCGATCGAATTTCTGTCAGATTAGACGTGTCATGTTGGTTCGTAAATTATTACACACCCGTTACAGGCTCGACGATTTGGAGCGGTCCGTGCGCTTTTACAAGGACGTGTTGGGACTCGAAGAGGTACGCCGACACAAATCCCCGCGCGGCTCGGAACTGGTCTTCCTCAAAGCGCCCGAAAGTGAGGAATTAATCGAGCTTTGCCATTATCCCACCAGCGGACCAGTAAAGGTCCAACCCGATTTGACGCACCTTGCGTTTCAGGTGGACAGCCTTGAAGAATTCGCCGCGCACCTGGCCAGGCTCGGTCTCCAGTATTCGGATGGCCCCCACTATAATCAGCAAGGCGGCGGATTCGCCTTCGTGGACGCTCCCGAAGGCTACGAAATTGAAATCATGCAGTGATCTTCCGCCAAATCACACGGCACACCGCCTGTGGTCCGGCTCAACCCACTCAGGACACCTGCGCGCCCGCTTCTTTTTGAATTCGGTCACAGATCGTTTTGCTCCAATGCTTGAGAACGGCCATTTCCCGGCCTTCCATGAGCAACCGCGCCTTGGGTTCCGTGCCCGAATACCGCAGAAACACCCGTCCGCCCTGAGGTTTGACGGCCGCCTCGGCCTGCGCCACCATCTCAAGCAAACCTTCCATTTCCTCGAAAGGCCGCTTCTCGCGGACACGCACGTTGGTCACTAATTGGGGAAAACGGGTCCAGCATTTGGCCAATTGCGAAAGGGACGCATTTTTCGCCTTCATGGTCCGCAAAATCTGCAGCGCGCTCACCAGGCCGTCCCCAGTCGTCGTATAATCCCTGAAAATCAAATGCCCGCTCTGTTCGCCGCCGAGGTTGTAGTCCCCGCGCTGCATTTCATCGATGACATTCTTGTCTCCCACCGGCGTGCGAAGCATCCGCCCGCCCGCCTGGGTCAAAGCCGCATCCAGACCGGCGTTACTCATCACCGTGCTGACCAGCGTCTTTTTCACCAGAGTCCCCTGCTCCAGCATGTCCAGTGCGGCTATGGCCATGACATCGTCCCCGTCGATCAAACGACCGGTCTCGTCGCATAGCAGAACCCGGTCGGCGTCGCCGTCATGGGCAATGCCGATATGCGCCCGATGCTCCCACACCTTCTGGCACATGCTCTCCGGGTGCATGCATCCGCAGTCCTTGTTGATATTCGTCCCGTCGGGGGCATTGCCAAAAACGAAGACCTCGGCGCCCAGTTCCCGCAAGACGCAGGGAGTCGATTTATACGCAGCACCATGCGCGCAATCCACCACGATGCGCAAACCGTCCAGGGTCATGCCTCGCGGAAAGGAAGACTTTGCATATTCGATGTAGCGTCCGAGGGCGTCATCGATGCGCACGGCTTTGCCAATTTCCTCGGCTGTCGGACGAATGCTCTCGATCTCACCGTTAAAAACGAGCCGTTCAATCCGTCCCTCAATCTCGTCGTCGAGTTTGTACCCGTCCGGCCCAAAAAACTTGATCCCGTTGTCGGAATAAGGATTGTGGGAGGCAGTGATGACAATGCCGGCGTCGGCGCGCAGGCTGCGCGTCACGTAAGCCACTCCCGGCGTGGGCAGCGGCCCAATGAACAATACATCCGCGCCCATCGACAGAATTCCCGAGGAAATCGCATTCTCAAGCAAATACCCCGAAAGCCGTGTGTCCTTGCCCAACACGATTTTATGGCGCCCAACGCCCCGCGGCTTGGACTCCAGGTTCTTGAACACATGGGCGGCGGCCCGTCCCAGCTTCAGTGCCGTCTCCGCCGTTACCGGTTCAATATTAACCGTACCCCTGACCCCGTCCGTTCCAAATATCTTTTTTTCCACAGCCATAAGTTTTTTCCTAATATTTTGGAGCGTCCGGCTCCGCTTCTGCGCGCTCCACCGCCACCTCCGATGGTTCGATCTTCACAATCGACATTCCGGCAGGGGCAAATATTTCCACCTTGCCCAAACGACCAGACTCCGCGATTCCCTTCGATATGTTTACAAAAGGAGTGATTTCCTTTCCAGAAAGTTTTTCAAGAATGGTCGCATCCCCGCTTAAGGTCACCGTGACTTCGTTGGGAACCACATGGAATCGCCCCGCCATATTCGCCCCCGTAAGCAGACGCACCGGTGATTTTGGGAACGCACGGGTCACCGACGTAATCGGAGCCGAGCCGAAGGCGATTTGTCGGGAAATCGCAAACCGCACCGTAATCCAGGTCAGCAAGGCCAGAATCAGTGCAAAAACCTTCAGCCAGAAGTTGTGTTCGATGAATTGGCGCACAGACATGGTCATTGGGAGCTGGGCGGAGCCGTGCGGGCCTCCGCTTTTTTAAGTTGTTCATGCCGCCAGGCCCGTAGCCATTCCAAAAAAGACTTGGACCGCACTCGTTTCACACACACCGTCGTTAAAAACGACCGCAGCTCTTCCTCCGTCAAACCGCGCGCCAGATGCCCTTGATGCGCGCAGGAAATCGAGCCTG
The DNA here is from genome assembly GCA_963664225.1 of Verrucomicrobiia bacterium. Lineage (GTDB taxonomy): Bacteria > Verrucomicrobiota > Verrucomicrobiia > Limisphaerales > UBA1319. The sequence continues at coordinate 1,004,748 of OY760937.1, read as the reverse complement.
TTTCTTCCGAGATGACGACCACCACGGCATCCGTCTCCTCGGTCATGCCGATTGCCGCCCGGTGCCGCGTGCCCATCGACTTCTGCAAATCCTGCCGCTGTGTGAGCGGAAAAATACACGCCGCGCACAAGATCCGGTTCCCGCGAATGATCACCCCGCCGTCATGAATTGCGTTATTTGGAAAAAAAATGCACTCCAGCATCTCCGGCGTTGCCTCGCAATCCACCACAATGCCCGATTCAACCGTTTCCTGCAGATGCAGCGATTGCTCCAGCGCAATGAGCGACCCAATACGCATTTCCGACATGCGCGCCGCGGCCTGAATCACCACCTCGATGTTCTCGCGCTGCTGCTGTGCGTTGCTCAGAAAGGGCTGATGCCCCACCTTGGCCAGCAAATGCCGCAATTCAGGTTGAAACAGGACCAGGATCGCCAGGGCCAGAAAAGCCGAAAAAGCCCGCAGCAGCCAGCTCAACACCTCCAACTCCAGAACAGTCGCCACCAAGGTCAGAGTTAAAAGCAAAATCAAGAAACCCGTCACCACCGCCGCGCCGCGCGTGCCCCGGAGCAATACAAAAATGTAGTAATACCCCAATGTGAGAATCCCAATCTCCAAAAGGGGTCGCCAGATCTGCATGATCAAGGACCAATTCATTAACACTTCCGGGTCATCAAAGCCTCTGTCATTCGCAACACCTGCACCGTTTCAGCCACATCATGAGCCCGCACAATCTGAATGCCTTCCATCGCCCCCCAACACGCGCAGGCAAGCGCGCCCGGAAGCCGCCCATTGACTTCCACACCCAGCAATTTGCCGATGAAAGATTTACGCGAAACACCAACCAGCAATGGCCGCCCAAACTTTTTAAAACGGCCCATCGCCGCCAGCAACTCCAAATTATGCTCCATCGACTTCCCAAATCCGATGCCCGGATCCAAAATCACTTGTTCCGCGCGCACTCCCGATTTTCCCAACTCCAGCAGCCGATTCTCGAAAAATAGCTCCACTTCAGCGACCACATCCGTGTAGGAAGGGGCGATCTGCATGGTCTGCGGCGTTCCCTGGCTGTGCATCATCACATAACCCGCTCCCGTTTCAGCCACCAAAGCCGCCATGGAAGCATCCACTCGCCACGCCCCGACGTCGTTCACAATGCTGGCGCCTGCCGCCACGGCCGCACGCGCCACGCCAGGCTTCTGAGTGTCGATCGACAGGGGCACTGGCACACGGCCCGCCAACCGCTCAATCACCGGCAGAACCCGCCGCAATTCCTCGGCTTCCTCCACAGGCGGAGAAAATGGCCGTGTGGACTCGCCGCCAATGTCCAGAATATCCGCTCCGGCCTTCCACAATTCCAGGGCGTGGTTGACGGCCGCCTCGGTATCGAAGTATTGGCCTCCGTCAGAAAAGGAGTCCGGAGTAACATTGATAATACCCATCACCAACGCCGGACGCGGAAACTCAAATTCAAACGATCGGGCCTTAAATATCATTTGGCCTCCCCATCCAGACCGAACTTCTCGTCTCCGCCAAAGAACATCCACTGGCATGCCGACTTCCTGAAAAAAAACCTGATTCCACCCAATAGGACACGCGAAAAATCGCGAATAAAGGGAGGCCGCATTCGCGCGGCATGAATATATCGCCCGCGTTCCACCCGCAAACCGCCGCCTCGCCATAATTTGCAACCATCCAGCACACTATTCGATGCACCCACCCCCCCTGTCAACGTCAACCAGTGATAGCCATTCATATTTTCCGCCAGGCCCGTAAAATACTCCCATGCGCGTTGCATCCCAATCTTGAAACCGCAAGTCCATTTTGTGGAGCATCCCGCAGTTTTGACGTTTGACTTGGCTCCTTATTCAGCCGATGGTGCCCTCATTCATCATGGGCAAGCTGATCATAGTCGCCGGAGTGCCAGGGGCGGGCAAATCGACCATACTGGTGGAAGCCTGGAAAAGGGTGGAAAAGGACCTCAAATACACCATCGTTTCATTTGGAACCGAAATGCTCACCCTCTGCCAGGAAGCCAGCCTCGTAAAAAACCGCGACGAAATGCGCGATCTTAGCGCGGACTTGCAGGAGGAAATCCAGTGGCGCGCCACAAAACGGATCGCCGAGAGGCCGGATAATATTCTGTTGGACACCCATTGCGCCATCAAGACCGGTTCAGGCAGTTATCTACCCGGATTGACCTCGCGCATGTTGGAACGACTTTCACCCAAGGCCATCATTCTCGTCGATGCCCACGAGGCGGAGATACGCGGACGTCGCAAGCTCGATAAGAGCCGTCCGATGCGCACCGTGGAGTCCAATGACGATATTGCGGAGCACAAGGTCATCAACAGGGCCTATGCCGCCGCTTTTTCCGCCCGCAGCGGCTGTCTTTTGCGAATCATTCAAAACAACACCGGTGAATTCGACAAGGCGGTCGATGAATTTGTGCAAACCCTTCAATTCATCGGAATGGACCACGCAAACCACAAACCGATTCCATCCGACACCCAGCTATCGGCCTCTTGAGAGCCTGCAAAGGCTGTGGAAAATACCCCGGCCTTTAATCATTATCGTTTTGGGTTTGACCAGGGGTTTTGTTTTCGGTTAAGTTACGACCTCAATATTTTGCATCAAACAATATGTTTGCAACATTAAGGCGTCACCAGAAATGGGTATTTGCGGGTATCATTGCGATCGTGATCCCCAGTTTTGTGGTCTTTTTTACGCCCGACGCGGCCTCGCGCGGCGGTGGCGGCAAGGCCAATTTCGGCACGATCAACGGTCGCGCCATATCGCAGGAGGAGTTCGCCCAGGCCTATCATGAGGCGGAAATGCGCTACTTGTTCAGCTATGGCACCTGGCCCGGCCGTGAAGATGCCAACCGCTCAGGCTTCGACCTGGAGCGGGAATCGCGCAACCGCACACTTCTCATCGATCTGATTAAACAGAATAACATTCATATCAGCAACGAGGCCGCTGCGGAATGGATTGCCAACGCCTTCCGTGATCGCCGTGAAAAAGTCTTCCGGCTCGATTCCTACAATCAATTCGTCATGAAAACCCTTGCTGAAAAGGGCATTAGCGAACGCGCTTTTGAACGATTTGCCGGTCACGAAGTCGCCATTCAGCAACTCGTGAGCATTTATGGTTTAAACGGGCGTCTGGTCGCCCCGCAGGAAGCTGAAAACCTGTTCCGTCACGAACACGACGAGTATCAAACAGAGGCCGCTGTGTTTTCCGCAACGAATTATCTTTCGTCGGTCACGATCAGTCCCGCCGCGCTATCCCAGTTTTATTCCAATCGCCTGGCCGCCTATCGGATCCCGGAACGCGTCCAGGTAAGCTACATCAAGTTCGACCTGACCAACCAATTGGCCGAAGCCGATCAGCAATTGGCCAAACAGACCAACCTGACTCAACTCATCAACGGGCTTTATTTGCAGCAGGGAGAAAATTACTTCACAGGCCCCGATGGCAAACCCCTCCCTGAGGCTGAGGCCAAGATAAAAATCAAGGAGCAGTTGCGCCACGAATTCGCGCTGCAATCCGCGCGCAAGAAGGCCGGCGCCTTTGCCGTGGAACTGTTCAAAATGGCTCCGCAGAAGGAGGCCAATCTGGCTCTTATGGCTTCCAACCAATACCCAGTCCTCGTTACCGAGCCTTTCAGCGAGTATGAAGGCCCCAAGGGACTCCTGGTCATGGAGAACTTTACCCGCGCGGCGTTTAGCCTGACACCTGAAGAACCCTTTGCGCCCCCGATGAACGGTGAGGATGGCGTTTTCATCATGGCCTTGCACAAGAAGCTCGCCGCCGAGTTTCCCTCTTTCGATTCGGTCAAAGACAAGGTCACCGAGGATTACCGCCGCTCCCAGGCCTTGTCCATTGCCCGCCAGCAGGGGCAGAAGTTTTACGAGACGGCAACCAACAGCATTGCCCAGGGCAAATCTTTCGCAGACATCTGCAAGGACGCTAAAGTGACGCCCGTCACAGTCCCTAATTTTTCGCTCAGCACACGCAGTCTTGCAACTTTGGACGAACGTCTGGACCTTCCCTCCATCAAGGAACAGGCGGCCAGACTGCAGCCGGGAAAAATTGGCAGCTTTATGATCAGCCGGGATGGCGGATTTGTCCTCCATATGCGCGGCACACAGCCTGTCAGCGATGCCGTTGTAAAGACTGATTTGCCCGAATTCGTCAAATCCATGCGTCAAAGCCGCATGTATGAGGCCTTTGGTTCTTGGCTGAACCAACAAATCACGGAAGCCCGGTTGACCGCCCCTCCCACCGGCAAGACAACAGAGGCGGCAAACTAATTTGAATGTCACCGGGGGGCAGCCTTGTCATCAAGGTTGCCCCTTATTAGTTTATGGAGATTGCACAAGGCCGCTAGGCCACCATGTCAAACATCATTAAATTATCCTCGCCCGCGACTCATGAATATTGGGAGATTCCCGTGTTATATGAGGATGAGAGTTTGCTTGCGTTGGACAAACCGAGCCGCCTGTTAAGTTCACCAGACCGCTACGATCCTGAGCGCCCAAATTTGATGCGTTTGCTCCACGATGCCATCAAAAAAGGCAGCCCCTGGTGCAAAGAACGCCATATCGATTACCTGGCCAATGCCCACCGGCTCGATTTTGAAACCAGCGGAGTCATGCTCCTGGCCAAAAACAAGCCTGCGCTCATCGCTCTGGCCAATCAATTTGGCTCCGATAAACCGCTCAAAACCTACCTCGCGCTTATTGAAGGGGTCCCGCTTGAACCCGTCTTCGACGTGGACTTGCCGCTCTCCCCACACTCGATAAGACCCGGCTTGATGCGGATTGACACGAAAAACGGGAAAAAATCTTTCACCCACTTTGAAACTCTCGAGCGGTTTCTCGATTACACACTCTTGAAATGCCAGCCCAAAACCGGGCGCACCCATCAGATTCGCGTCCACCTGCGCAGCATCGATCTGCCCATCGTCGCAGATAGCCAGTACGGTGGCCGCCACCTGTTTCTTTCAAAAATCAAACCCAAGTTTCATTACAAGGGCAATCAGAGCGAGAATCCTTTAATGGGTCGTCTGGCCCTGCATGCCGAACAATTGGTGGTCAAACACCCGGTCACCGACGCCGTCATCACCATAACTTCGCCTTGGCCCAAGGATTTGACCGTCGCCGTCAAATACCTCCGGCGCTACGCCGCCATCATTCCTCCGCCGGATATTCCCGGCGTGGTCTGATCCACAAACCTGACTTTCATGACTTGGATGGTCTTTGACCGATTTTGAGGATCGACCTCAAAAAATCCCAACCTCAATCCTTGGCGCATGGGTTGAGAGGCGGGTAATCGGGTCAAAGAGCGTCTGCCAGCTCGGGGCCAGATTGCCCTCGCAATTGATCCTGGCCTCCTCGAAACTGGGCCCGCTGACTTCAAGCTTTTTCAACCTGGCGGTAAATATTTGTGCTTATCGCTAAGGATCGCGGCTGCAAACCGTTCGTGTCGCTCATGTCGATTGTAGAAGCCCATGAGAATGGATGCATGCCAGGTGGAATTTGACACCTCGACACTATTAGGCGACTGTATGCGAGTTATTAACTGTGTTTATACGTTTATGAAAAATCTGTTTCTGATGTTCGGTTTGGCGCTGGCCATTGGCGCGGCCTCTCTGGCGGCTGCCAATAAGACTGATTCCACCACGATCCCGACCGCCTGCACTAATGCCGCGCCGATTCTGTGCACCAATTCCGTTCCGCTGGCCTGCACCAATGGAGCGCCGACTTCATGCACCAATGCCTTTGCAATCGCCTGCACCAATGGCGTTCCGATTGCATGCACCAATGGAGTGTTCCAGTTCTCCTCCATCGACTTGACGAGCTGTACCAACTGTCTGGCGGCCAATTAACGGCTGATATTAATCGAATTTGCACAGCGCCCCCGAAAAGGGCGCTTTTTTTGTTTTTCGTTACGATCGCGAGACCGCCTGCAATCCAATCACTTCTGAAGTTAACCGGATGGCTTATAGAATCCCAGAACACGACTTTTCGTTTTTTCCCTGTTTGTGAGTTGACGGGCAGGGGCAAAGGAATACTGTTTATTTGAACAGTGTTTCAAAAACCGTGTGTTATGCGTGATTTAACCAGCCGACAGCAGCAAGTGCTGGACTTCATTGTGTCCAGCCAGCAAGCCCAGGGCGTCCCGCCCTCGCTGCGGGAGATTGCGGAGCATTTCAGATTTCGCAGCATGACTGCAGCCGCCGACCATGTCCGCGCGCTGCGCCGCAAAGGCTTTCTCGAAGGTCAACCGCGCCAGGCCCGTTCCCTGCGCTCCACCTCTCCGCTCCAACGCCTGCGCCGTCCCATTGCCGACATTCCCCTGTATGGCACCATCCCGGCGGGGTTTGCCGCCGACCGCCGCCAGGAACCGGCGGGCTGCGTGTCCATTGATGTCGAAAGTCTGGGGATCAAACCCACGGCGCGCACCTTCGCCCTGGAAGTCCGGGGCGAATCGATGATCGGCCGTCATATCATGGATGGCGACCTGGTGGTTCTCGAACACGGGGTCACCCCCCGCCCGGGCGATGTGGTGGCCGCGCTGATCGATAACGAAAGCACGCTGAAAACTTTTGCCATCGAGAATGGACGTCCGTTTCTCAGGGCGGAAAACCCGCTTTTTCCCAAGCTCTTTCCCGTCGGCGAACTGGTCATTCAGGGTGTGATGATCGCGTTGGTCCGCAAGCGAAAATAATCCGCCTTATTCCAGGCAGCGTCTTGTACGAGCGCACTCCAATTCCCAGTCATGCCCCGCGACATCATCCATCTGGATGCCGATGCGTTTTTCGCCTCGGTCGAGCAAGCCTCCGATCCCAGGCTGCGGGGCAAGGCGGTGGCGGTGGGTGGCGAGAAGCGGGGGATCATCGCCTCCGCCTCGTATGAAGCGCGGAAGATGGGTGTTTACACTCCCATGCCCACGGTGCGCGCCCGCAAGCTCTGTCCCAAACTCATCGTCCTGCCGGGCGATTTCGAGAAATACGAGCAGTTCTCCCGCTGGATGTTCAGTTACGCCTACGACTTCACCCCCGACGTCGAGATTTGCTCGATTGACGAGGGCTATTTTGATTTGAGTGGCGGACGCAAACCGCCGGTCGATGTCGCCGAAACCATCCGGCAGGCCATCCGGCAATCCCTGAAGATCACCGTCAGCGAAGGCATTGCCTCCAATAAACTGGTCAGCCAGATCGCCTCCAAACTCAACAAGCCCGCTGCGTTTACCTCCGTTCTTCCCGGCTGCGAAAAATCATTCCTGCAACCCCTGGCCAATCACTGGCTTCCGGGCGTGGGTCCCAAAACCGCCCTTCGCCTCAATGCGGCCGGCTTGACCCGCATCGGACAGATCGCCGCCACCCCGATCGACGCCCTGGAACTGCTCATGGACGGCGCGGCCCACACCCTCCATCAATACGCCAACGGCCTGGACGAGCGGCCCATCATTCCCGTCCGCGCCCCGGCCAAGTCCTACAGCAAACAGGAAACCTTCTCCGCCGACACCACCGACGAGGAATACATTCAAGCCATCCTGCGACGCATGGCCGACCAGCTCATGGCAACGGTTCGCGCCGAGGGCAAAAGCATTCGCACGGTTACCGTCAAAGTCCGTTACAACGACATGTCCGAAGACCAGTCCGGCGAGAGCCTGCCCGAACCCACGGACCTGGAAACGGATCTTTACAGCCGGATTCCTCCCCTGCTCCGCCAGGCCTGGAAACGCCGCGTCAGCCTGCGCATGGTTTGTCTGCGGTTTTCCAATGTGTATGACGGTGTTTTTCGCATTGAACTTTGCCTCGACCGCTCCGCGCAAAAGCTCGACGCCCAGCGGCGGCTGGCGGCTGCCATCGACACCCTGCGCCGCGAATCACATTGCCAGGAAATTGTGATGCGCGGCCACGATCTGATTCTGCGCCCTGGATTGAATCCGGCCCAAACCCGGACGCTGGCTTCGCGTCTGCCGCCAAAAGAAACCCCGACCCCGGGTCTCCAAATTCTCATCCGCACCGGTCTAAACACCATACCCGTGCCCCTGCGGGCTCGCAGTTTTTATTCCTTTTTAAACTCCACGCTGTCCGTGGGGGCCATTGTCGAACTGGCCCAAAAACATGAAATGCCAGCGATTGCCATCACCGACACGGGCAACCTCCACGGGGCGGTTTCATTCCATGCCGCCGCCAAAAAAGCCGGGATCCAACCCATCATCGGTTCCGAGATCATTGTCGATGGCGCGCCCGTGTGCCTCTACGTGCAAAACCCGGAAGGTTATCGCAACCTGTGCCAGATTCTCTCTGCCATTCCGCAGTCCGTGGAGGACGATGGCGACGCCGTCATTCAACGCCAGCAACGTCCGCGCGCCATGACCGATCTGGATGGCATCACCAACGGGCTCCTGGCCGCAAGTTCGAACCTCAAACTCGCCCCGCTTTTTCCGGGTCGTTTCTATCAGGCCGTTCCCCCCCCATACGGCCGTTCCCTGCCCGCCCCGCAAACCGGGATTCCGCAAATCGCCATGGTCCCCATCCATTACGCGACACCGGAAGACCGTTGGAAATACGATGTTGTCCAAAGCATCCGCACGCGCACCCTTTTGCGCCAGGAACATCCCGGCAAACAATTGACTGGAGATTTTCATTTTCATTCCCCGGCGCAATGGCGCGCCCTTTTTGGCAATCAGCCCCGACTGCTGGACCAGACGCGGGAAATCGCGCAACGCTGCTCGTTTGAAATGCCGCTGGGCAAACCGCAATTCCCGGATTTCACGCCGCCGGACGGCTCGTCGGCCCGCGCGTTTCTGCGGCGCATTGCCCTGGAGGGTCTGCGCCGCCGCTACCCCAGCCGCTTCGCGCAGGTCCAGCCCCAGGTCGAGGAGGAACTGGCCCTCATTGCCGAAGTCGGCTACGAACCCTATTTCCTCGCCGTCTGGGATCTTTTGCAGGAGTGCCGTCGGCAGAATATCGAGTGGATCACCCGCGGCAGCGCCGCCGATTCTTTGGTCTGTTATTGCCTGGAAATCAGCGGGGTCTGCCCGATCCGCTTCAACCTCTACTTCCGGCGTTTCCTCAACCGGGAACGGATGCAGTTGAACAAATTGCCCGATATCGACCTGGATTTTCCGCATGACCGCAAAGACGATGTCATTGACCTGATCTTCAAGAGATACGGGCCTTCTCATGCTGCGGTCGTTGGAGGCTTTTCCACGTTTCAAGCCCGCAGCGCCGTGGCGGATGTCGGAAAAGTGCTTGGCGTGTCTGAATTCCAAATCCGCCGCTTCACGGAACACTTCCCCTGGTTCGGACGCGTGCAGGGCATCGAGAATGCCGTGACGCAAAGCCTGGAGTGCCAGGATGCCCCGCTGACCGAGGAACCCTACCGCTCCGCCCTGCGCATGGCGGAGTTCCTCGACGGCTTTCCGCGCCATCCCAAAATGCACCCCTGCGGTGTGGTTCTCTCCCGTCAGCCCATGTGCGAACTCACGCCGACGTTTCCTTCCAATAAGGGGTATCCGACCACCCATTTCGACATGGATGCCGTGGAAGCGATCGGACTGATCAAAATGGATATTCTTGCCCAAGGCGGACTGGCCGTGATGCGGGATGTCCGCGAAATGCTTTCCGCGCGCGGCATTGAACTGCACCTCGACCAGCTCGAGCCGTGGACTGATCCACAAGTGTGGAAACTGATCGCCAGCGGCGGCGCGCGCGCCGTGCATCACATCGAAAGCCCGGCCATGATTGGGCTGTGCCGCCAATCCAACGTGCATGAAATCGATGGCCTGGTCGCCATCGTCAGCGTGATCCGGCCCGGCGCGGCCAATGAAAATAACAAACTCAACTTCGTCCGCCGCTATCAAGGCCGGGAACCCGTAACCTATCCCCACCCCTCATTGGAACCCTGTCTCAAAGACACCTACGGACTGGTGGTTTATGAGGAGCACATTTTACAGATCTGCGAGGCCTTTGCCGGATTGCCTCCGGGACGCGCCGATGTTCTCCGCCGCGCGCTGGCCAAATACAACCTGCCCGTGATGGAGCAGATCAAAGGAGAATTTTTCGTTTCCGCCCGCCGCCTTGGTCGTCCGGAAAGCGCCATCGAGGAAGTCTGGAAATCAGTGGCCGGGTTCGCCGGTTATGCCTTCTGCAAGGCGCACAGCGTGGCCTACGGTGTGGAAGCCTGGCAGTCGGCCTGGATCAAACAAAATTACCCCGCCGAATTCATGGCCGCCGTCCTTTCCAACGGGAAGGGTTTTTACCATCCGCTGGTGTATGTCCTGGAATGCCACCGACTGGGCATCCCTCTCCTGCCGCCATTCGTCAATGAGCCGGGACCCATGTTTCAGGTCTGCACCACCAATCCGGAAACCAAAAAACAGGCGATCCGCGTTCCCGTCACCCGCGTGAAGGGACTGACCAACCGGACGATTGAACGATTGCTGAATGAGCGGCATCACACCCCGTTCACGTCCCTGCGGGACTTCTACAAGCGTGTCCAACCCCTGGTCGAGGAAATGGATGCGCTCATTCGCGTGGGCGCCTTTGATCTCTTTGGAGATACCCGGACGGCACAATTCTGGGAGTTCCAACGGTTGCGCAGGTTTTTTGAGGCAGGCACAGAACCCGGCCAGGGCTGGCTTTTCCCCGAACCACACAATGAAAAGACACTTTTTCCCGTGCCACTCCAGGAACCGGGACACCACGAAAAACTCGAATGGGAAACTGACCTGCTGGGGTTCACCGTTTCCGGCCATCCCCTGGAAATCTATGACACCGTGGCCTGGGAAACCTATTGTCCCATCTCACGGCTGGGAAACTATCCCGGCGAGACGGTCGTCGTATGCGGCCTGGTCATTGAACAGCGTCTCCACCACCAGATCACCGGGGAACCGATGAAATTCCTCACCCTCACCGATTGGACCGGGATGGTGGAAACGGAATTGTTCGCCCCCACCTACCGCAGCTACGGCCTGGTCACCGTGCGTTACCCCGTGCTTGAGGTCAGCGCAACCGTGGAACCCTACGAAAACGGGCACGGCTTCTCGCTGCGAATTCATCGCGCAGCCAAACCCCGCACGCGGGCGCCGGACCCCAAAAGCAGTCCATAGGCCTCCCGAGGAATGGGAAAATCGGCATGAAATGCGTCAACGCGCCATTTTGTCCCACCTCCTCATCATCATATTTCATTCGTTGTAAAATCTTTGACGCTTTTGCCGGATTCCCTTAGCGTGGCCTTTGGGTGATCCCAAATTATCATGATAGGAATCATTTTTAAGAAAATTTTCGGCACTAAAAACGATCGCGAGGTCAAGCGTCTCCGCCCGAGGGTGGAGCAGATTCGACAATTTGAAGAATCAATCAAGTCGCTGTCGGACGATGCTTTGCGCCAAAAAACGGCGGAATGGAAACAACAGCTTGGCGCCATTGAAGATCTGGCCGAGTTGTCCGCGAAGCTCGACGAAATCCTGCCTGAAGCCTTTGCGGTGGTCAAAGACACCTGCCGCCGTCTCGTGGGCAAGGAAGTCATTGTGCGCGGGCATCCCATTGTCTGGGACATGGTGCCATTCGACGTGCAGTTGATCGGCGGCATCGCCCTTCACACTGGGCACATTGCTGAAATGGCGACCGGTGAAGGCAAAACATTGGTGGCCACGCTGCCGGTGTATTTGAACGCCTTAACCGGCCGGGGTGTGCATGTGGTGACCGTCAACGATTACCTGGCAGCCCGCGACGGCGAATGGATGGGAGCAGTTTACAGATTTTTGGGACTCACCGTGGGCTGCATCATTCACGATCAGTCGCCGGATGTCAGACGCGAACAGTACAATTGCGACATCACCTACGGAACGAACGCGGAATTTGGCTTCGATTACCTGCGCGACAACGGCATGGCCGTGCGCGCCGAGGAACAAGTGCAACGGGGACATTACTTCGCGATCGTGGACGAAGTGGATTCGATCCTGATCGATGAAGCCCGCACGCCGCTCATCATCAGCGGACCCGCAGTTGTTAACGCGGATAATGCCATTTACGGGCAGTTTAAACCGGAGATCGAAAATCTCGTCAAAACCCAGGAGCGTCTGTGCAACCGGTATTTGAGTGAAGCGCAGAAGCTCATCGACAAACTGCACCCGACGGACGGTTCCGAGCCCACGCATCGCGAAGAAGTCGAACGCGAACTCGGTTTACTGCTCTACAAGGTCCGGCTGGGCGCGCCCAAATTGACCGCACTGATGAAGGTGCTGGAGGTTCCTGAAAACCTCCGTCTCATGAACAGCGCGGAACTGGAGTTGCACGGGGATCAGAGCAAAAAGACCCTCTACGCGCAAAAAGAAGAGTTGTTCTTCGCCATCGAGGAGAAATCCCATGAAGCCGACCTTACTGAAAAAGGACGCGCTTTGATGGACCCGAAGGATCCGGATGGCTTTGTGCTGCCCGACCTGACCACGGCCTTTCATGAGATCGACACCGGGCCCGAGCAGGATCCACGCAAACGCGTGGAAATGAAGAGCAAAATGCAGGCGGATTACGAGACCAAATCGCAGAAGATTCACGTCATTTCCCAACTGCTCAAGGCGTATTGCCTCTACGAAAAAGATGTCGAATACGTTGTCCAGGAAAACAAAGTCATCATCGTCGATGAGCATACCGGGCGCCTGATGACGGGTCGCCGCTGGAGCGATGGTCTGCATCAGGCCGTCGAAGCCAAGGAAGGGGTCGAAATCGAGCGCGAAACCCAGACGCTGGCCACCATCACGATTCAGAACTATTTCCGCCTATACGCCAAACTGGCGGGCATGACGGGCACGGCGGAGACCGAAGCGACCGAGTTCTTCGATATTTATAAACTGGGCGTCCTGGTCATTCCGACCAACAAGCCCGTTGCGCGCAAAGACGGAAACGACGCGGTTTACAAAACCAAGCGCGAAAAATTTGACGCGGTCACCAAGGAGATCACGGATATTCACCAAAAAGGACGCCCGATCCTGGTCGGCACCATTTCGGTGGAAACCAGCGAGCACCTTTCCCGGCTGTTGAAAAAAGCGGGCGTCGTCCATTCCGTGCTGAACGCGAAGTTCCACGAGCAGGAAGCGGAGATTGTCTCGCGGGCCGGACATCGGGGCGCCGTGACCATTGCCACCAACATGGCAGGACGCGGCACCGACATCAAATTGGGCGAAGGCGTTGCGGACCTGGGCGGTTTGCACGTCATGGGCACGGAGCGCCACGAATCCCGACGCATTGACCGCCAGTTGCGCGGACGTTGCGCGCGCCAGGGCGATCCCGGCTCCTCCCATTTCTTCATCTCGCTGGAAGACGATCTGATGCGTCTGTTTGGTTCGGACCGCATCAGCAAAGTCATGGAGCGCGTCGGTCTGGAAGAAGGCCAGGAGCTGACCCATCCGCTGCTGAACCGTTCGATCCAGACGGCTCAGAAACGCGTCGAGCAGCACAACTTCCAAATTCGCAAGCGCACGCTCGAATACGACGATGTCATGAATAAGCAGCGCGAAGTCATCTACGGCTTCCGCAATGAGATCATTCGCAGCGACGATGTGCGCGAACGCCTCATGGACATCATGGAAGAAGTGGTCGTCCAGAAAATCGCCCTGCTCTCCTCCCCGACTGCTGATGTGGACGGATGGAGTGTCCGTGGCATCTCCGATTGGGTGAACACCACGTTCCCGGTGGGCCTTCGCGAGTCGGATATCGTCCAAACGGCCCGCTCCGCGCAGGAAGCCCCAGTTGAGGGTTCCCTGTATGATGGACTGAGCCCGGCGCAATTTGCCGTGACCACGCTCATCTCGAAGAGCGTTTCAGACGCCTATGAGCTCAAGGCCAGTTTTGAGAATCCCCTGGCCATCAAGAATGTCGAGCGCTACACCATACTCAGCGCGATCGACAAACTCTGGCAGGAGCATTTGTACTACATGGACAGCCTGCGCAACTCGATTGGATTGCGCGCTTACGGCCAGCGGGATCCGCTCATCGAATACAAGGCGGAGGCGTTCAAGTCCTTCGAGGAATTGATGGTCAGCATCAAGACGGAAATCTGCCGCAACATCTTCCTGAGCGCCTCCAGTCTGCTGGCGTTTGAGCAATTCCTGCGGAACCTGCCCAAGAGCATGGTTCACCAGCAAGCCACCGCCTATGGGTCGGTGGTGGCTGAAGCCGCTGCCCCCGACAGCGCCGGAGCCAACAAAGCCAGCGACATGGTCACCGAGGCCAGCGATGCGATTGCCAAGGCCAAACCGGTGCGCACGGGCCCCAAAGTCGGTCGCAACGATCCATGTCCCTGCGGCAGCGGCAAGAAATTCAAACAATGCTGCGGAAAGAACGGTTAACGCGGCATATTTGACTTATTTCAAGCGCCATGCGCCTTTCCACGATGCAAAGTTCGCGTCCGCTGATGATCGCCGGACGCGAGTTTCAATCCCGCCTGATTTTGGGGACCGGCAAGTTTTCCTCGCCGGAGGCCATGCGCGATGCCTGTGCCGCGAGCGGCACGGGATTGGTGACGGTGGCACTTCGCCGCGCGGATTTGTCCGGCAAAAAAGATCCTTTTGCCAACATCCTCGAGTTCATCGATCCTCAAAAATATCTCATCCTGCCCAACACCAGCGGCGCGATGAATGCGGAAGAGGCCGTGCGACTGGCCCGGCTGGCCAAGGCGGCCGGATTGCCGAACTGGGTGAAACTCGAGATTCATCCCGATCCGCGTTATCTCCTGCCGGACCCCATAGAAACCCTCAAGGCCACTGAGATACTGGTCCGCGAAGGCTTCGTGGTACTGCCCTACATCAACGCGGATCCCGTGCTGGCCAAACGCCTCCAGGAAGCGGGCGCGGCAACAGTCATGCCCCTGGGTTCGCCCATCGGCTCGAATCGCGGAATCCTGACGCGGGACCAAATCCGGATCATCATCGAGCAGGCAACGGTTCCCGTGGTCGTGGACGCCGGTTTGGGCGCTCCAAGCCATGCCGCCGAGGCCATGGAAATGGGTGCGGACGCCGTCCTCGTCAACACGGCCATCGCCGTCGCCTCCGATCCCTGCCGGATGGCGGCCGCGTTCCAATTGGCAGTTCAGGCCGGACGCATGGCTTTTGAAACCGGCATGGCGTCGGAAAGTTTCGAAGCAAACCCCACCAGTCCGCTCACCGCATTTTTGGACCAGCCATGAACACACTCAAAGCGGCGCGCGTCCGCCAACTCCTTGCGGACGCACAAAAACTCCGTGTTCTTGTCCTTGGTGATGTGATGCTCGACCGTTTCCTGTGGGGCCGTGTCAGCCGCATCTCGCCTGAAGCGCCGGTGCCCATCGTTGATTTCGACCATGAAAACGCAATGCCAGGTGGCGCGGCCAACGTCGCGCGCAACCTTACCGCATTGGGCACGCACACGGAGTTATTCGGCGTGCTCGGCCATGACCCGTCCGCCAAACAACTCACGGCGCTTCTCAACGAAAATTCCGTGGGATGCTCCGGGCTGGTGGCGATTCGCAACCGCATGACCAGCGTTAAAACACGCATTATCGCCAGCCAGCAACAAGTGGTGCGCGTCGATCGTGAAACGCGTGGGGACCTGGATGATGCGGGCATGCGCCGCCTGCTGGCCCAATTGCGGGTTCATCTCGACAACGCGGACGGCATCATCGTGGGCGATTACGGGAAAGGCGTTGTGACACAAGCGCTCCTGGACACCGTCAAAACCTGGTGCCGGGAACGTGGCATCTGGTTGAGCATGGACCCCAAACCCGTGCATCATCTCGATTTGCAGGGCCTATCGCTGATCACTCCCAACCGCAAGGAGGCGTTCGAATTGGCCGGGATGGTCGAGAATGGCCGCGCGACCAATCCGCTCCAGGATCCCAAACTGCTCGCCGTGGCGGACCGCCTTCTGCAAAATCTGAAACCGGCCGTTTTATTAATCACGCTCGGAGATCAAGGCATGCTCCTCTGCCGGCACGGTAAGGCGCCATTCCACATTCCCACCATGGCACGCGAGGTCTATGATGTCTCGGGCGCGGGCGACACGGTCATTGCGTCGTTCACACTCGCGATTGCCTCAGGCGCATCGCCCGTCGAAGCGGCCATATTCTCCAATCACGCCGCAGGGGTTGTGGTTGGCAAATTCGGCACCGCGACAGTCACGCCCAAGGAATTGCTCGAAGGCTTTAACCTGCGAAAATGAGCCGCGCTGTTTTTTTGGATCGTGACGGGGTCCTGATTGAGGAAAGGCATTATCTGCATCGGCCCGAGGAGGTCGTCATCATCCCCGGCACGGCACCCGCGCTAAAACGCCTCTTGGACGCGGGCTATCTTTTGTTCATGGTGACAAACCAATCCGGCGTCGGGCGCGGTTATTTCACGATGGAAGATGTCGCCAAAGTCCATCAGCATCTCGAGAGCGAATTCGAGAAACAGGGGGTCCGATTCAAGCAGATTTACATTGCGCCGGAGGCCCCGGACCAGCCCAGCCGCGGACGCAAGCCGTCCCCGCAGTTTTTGTTCGATGCGCGAGATTTCCATGGCGTGGATTTGTCCGGCAGTTATATGATTGGGGACAAGCTGATCGACCTGGAATGCGGATGGAATGCGGGTGTGAAGAAAAGCATTTTGGTGCGAACGGGCTACGGAACTAAAACCGAGAAGAAAGATCCGCAGGCCATAATGAGGGCGCTGGTGGCGGATGATTTATCCGGCGCCGCGGATTGGATTTTGCAGCAAGCCCACAAAGGAACATAGTTACCCGACAAACAACTCCAGATTGCCATGAAACGAATGAAAATCATCCGATTGGGTTTAATGATTGCGGTGTGGTTGCTCTGGAGCATCCAGGGGTTTTCACAGGATTTTAAATTTGATTCCTGCATGACCCGGGTGGTTCTGGAAAATTATCTCTCCCGCTCCATTTCCTTTACAGAGCTTTTGCATGATGATTTGACCAAACCGCGTAACAGCCGTGGAGTGGATCCGCGCGACAACATCCGTTTTCTTCTCAATACCAAGGCCAAATTCGTGGGGCGCGCATTCCTGCTCTGGGGCCGGGAGCAGAACCTTCCCATCTTTTTGCAGACTGCGAAGCCCTATGCGGAGCTGCTGCACAAGGCCGATCCGGACATCGTCCTGCAGGGAGGGGCGTTCGAGATTATCACCAAAAACGTGGAGACCCAGACCATTCCCGAACGCGTGTTTCTTGCGTTCGGTCAGCCGGTGACCAATCGCAATTTCCAATACGACCAAATGATCTATGCGGACGGACGACAGGTGAACCACTGGGGCAAGGATTCCTCTGTGCCGGACATGAGCCGGTTGGAGACGCGCATGTGGTTTTATCACCTTGCGACCAGTTATATCGACGCGGGAATCGAGGCCATCCATTTCGGTCAGGTGGGGCTCATGGATTGGAATGACAAGGACCACGCGCATTGGTGGGACATGCTCAGCCACGTGCGAACCTACGCGCATCAACATGCCCGCCGACATTTCCTGGTGTGCGATGCCCATGTGCCGACCGGCGGTTATTTGTTCGGAGAAAAATTGCTCTTCGATTTTCATTCCTTCCCCATGCGCATTGCCGAAGTTGACGATAAACCGTTCGAAGGTGTGCTCAAGGTTGGCAACGTGGATTCCATCTACCTCAGGAGCAAAGGCGGCATCACGCCCAGTGGCTGGTCCTGCAAGAATCTGCCATACATCGTTGAATTCGATAATTTCGGTTGCAGCAATCCAGGCAAACCCAGCAAAGCATACTTTGTCTGGGGCTGGGATGAAATCACCTGGTTCGCGCTTCAGCCGGAGGCCAAGCGCAATGAATGGCTGCGTTATGCGTGGGACTGGGTCAGAAAGAACGATACCAATGGATTTCTGCAGATGCCGGGCAGCCGCGTGATCACCCCGGGCACCCCGGGCGCGCCCCGTTGGTACTGGGCTAACACCCGCAGCGCCGCCTGTCCCGAAGGTTCCAATACGGAGACGACGATCAAGGAGTTGTGGGCAATGCCCAGTCTGGTCCAGGCTAAATAGAAATTCAGCCGGTTGACATCAGGCAGACCACCCGGGAAAAAACAGTCATGCAAGTGACATTGACAAAAGACCTGGAGCGCTTCATCGCTCAGAAAGTTCGAGTTGGCGGATACGCCGACTCCAGCGAGGTCGTGCGCGATGCGTATTGGACGGTTTTGGATGAGCAAGACGGGAAAAGAATTTGATTCAACGCTTACAGCGTTGGAATTCTGATGGACAGGGACCCCGGGTAGTCCTCGGCGGCCAACCCGGGACTGAGTGATGCAACCCATTCCGGGTTGCCCGGAGGATGGGTGGCGCACGTAGGGGCGACTTTAATTTTCGAAGGGATGTTCGACTTCCAACGCCTCTGCGATGCGATGGCCTGGTCGGGTGAAGTTGGAGATCCGGGCCACTTCAATTGAGGACCATGGATGGATTTCAATGCTTGCAGATTGGCAATCTGCGCTACAGCAGGTTAGCAACCTGCGCTACCTGCTGCCGCACGATGGGGGCGTCGGGACTACATGTGAAAACGCCGGATAAAGCGATGGTCTGTTCGGTGGAAGCTAGAACTCCAATCCCTGGGACGGCATATCAGGGCACCTGGCCTACAAGATGATGCGCCTGAATATGTTGTATGCCACGCACCCTCGTGCAGCGTCCGGTTTCCGACCAACAACCATCGTTAAATTCCTGGTACAATCGTTACGTATATATTTCCATCCGCTTTTAATGGCTTTCTCCTGGCGCTGAAGATTTTTGTCTTACTCCCATAACAAACCAGCCGTAAGCAACAGTCCGATTATCAGGAGATTTCGGGAGGTTTCGCCCAGGAGGTTGTTTAATGCCTTGCCTTCCCGAATCGCGCAGATTTTACGCCAGGTTTTGTAGTGCGGCAGCAGGTATAGGAAGGGCAGCAGCGCCGCCCAAAGCGATTCCCTTATGAAAAACAGACATAGCAGGCACGCCGCCAGGCCGTTCAACAGGTAGAACCACCGTCCGAACGCCTCCCCGAAGATCACGATGGTGGTGCGTTTGTGGCAGGCCCTGTCGTTTTCCCGGTCGCGGTAATTATTGAGCACCAGAATGTTCACGGCAGGCAGGCCAATAATGAAACCGGCCACGAAAACGAGCGGCTTGAAGGTGAGTGTCTGCACGAAGAAGGAAAACACCACCGCTACAATCCCAAAAAACACCAGGACGAACAGGTCCCCCAAGCCGTTGTAGGCCAAAGGCCAGGGACCGGCGGTATAGGCCAGGAGAGCCAGCACGCAGGCGAGGCCGACCAGGAGCATGGCCCATCCACCGTAATAGACGAGTCCCAGTCCAAAGAGGCAGGCCAGACCAATGGTCAAGATCGTGCCCATCAGCATTTTCCCGGGTTCGATCCAACCAGAAGCAACGGCCCGTGCCGGCCCCAACCGATTTTCGTTATCGGTCTTTTTGATGAAATCGAAATAGTCGTTGCTGAAATTGGAGGCAATCTGGGCGAGCAGTGCAAACATCAGGCAGAGCACTGCAGGCACTAGCTGAAAATGTCCGAAATGCGCTGCCAATCCAGAGGCCGCGATCACCGGGACCGAACCGGCGGCGAGCGTTTTGGGACGCGCCGCCAGGAACCAGGCATGAAGGGAGTTACGTTTCACGGCGTTACCGGCAGGGAATGACGGCTTAATGCGGCGCGCATCGAGGCAAATTGGTTATTGGCCCTGGCAAAAAGGATTCTCATAACATGACATTTATATAATGCAATACGCCATGTTCCTACCAGATACGGCGGCGGGTTCAAGCTATTCCACGGTCGCGGGCCCAAAATTCCACGCGAATTCCTTTTGACTGCGCGGGGTTAAAACGCATAATCCAAAGCCATGACCCGGCATGTAAAAACCATCTCATGCGGCGTGTTGCTCTGGCTGGCCTTGGGCTCAAGCCTGCTGCAGGCCGCAAATCCCCTCCCCGCTCAGGATGTTAAAATCACCGATCAGAAGGACCGGCTCCGCATTGAAATCGGCGGCCAACTTTTCTCGGATTATGTCTATCAAGGGGACCGACGCCCGTACATGTATCCGATCATCGGGCCGGGCGGCCAGGCCATGACGCGCAACTGGCCGATGAAAAGCCCCGAAGGCGAGGAGCACGACCATCCCCATCACAAATCCCTCTGGTACTCCCATGGTGAGGTGAACAAAGTCAATTTCTGGGCGGATGAGGGTCCGGACCTGGGCCTCATCGTTCATGAAAAGTTCACCGATATCGAGTCGGGTTCCAAGGAAGGTTCCTTTAAGGAGGCGATTAAATGGGTTGGCCCCGCTGGAAAAACGGTTTGCACAGAAGATCGCGTGGTGCGCATCGGAAACAGCGACAAGCTGCGCTGGATCGATTTTGAGATCACGATCAAAGCCTCGGAGGGCGATGTGGTCTTTGGTGACACCAAGGAAGGCTCGATGGGGATACGCCTGGCGGAAACGATGCGTTTGACCGGCAAAACGGGCAAGGGGCACATCATCAACAGCGCCGGGCAAAAGGATGGGGACACCTGGGGCAAACGCGCCGCCTGGTGCGACTATTACGGTCCGGTGAACAATGAAACTGTGGGTGTGGCGTTCTTCGATCATCCGAAGAATCCGCGTTATCCCACGACGTGGCATGTGCGTGATTACGGCCTTTTCGCCGCGAATCCCTTCGGCCTTCATGATTTTGAGAAGAAACCGGTTGGCGCAGGCGATTTAAAGATTCCCTCGGGTCAAAGCGTCACGTTTCGCTATCGCCTGATCTTCCACATGGGCAATGAAAAGGACTCCGACATTGCCGGTCTGTATCGGGAATACACCAAATAATTTGTCGCTTAACTCAGTAGCTTAACCCTTTAATGATATGCAAATCCTCTCACGCCGCGGTTTCTTAAAAACGTCGCTTGCCGCCAGCGCCAGCCTCGCCCTGCCCCTGCCCTCCTGGTCCCAGACGCGGGGCGCCAATGATGATATTCGCGTGGCGGTCGTCGGTTTTAATGCCCAGGGGGCAGGTCACATCGCCAGTTTGACCAAGCTCAAAGGCGTCCGGCTCGTCGCCCTATGCGATGTGGACAAGGATGTCCTGGATAAGAACGTCAAGCAATTGGATGCCAAGGGCATCAAGGTCGAGGCCTACACCGACATCCGCAAGCTGCTGGAAAACAAAAATATCGACGCCATCAGCACGGCCACGCCCAACCACTGGCATGCGCTTATTTCCATCTGGGCCTGCCAGGCGGGCAAGGACGTCTATGTGGAAAAACCCGTTTCTCACAATGTCTCTGAAGGACGCAGGATTGTGGAGGCCGCCCGCAAATACAATCGCATTGTCCAAACGGGAACTCAGTGCCGGTCCACGGAAGGCATGCGCGAAATGATGCAATACCTGCACGATGGCAAATTGGGGAAAGTCAAAATAGCCCGCGGCTTGTGCTACAAACGGCGTGCCAGTATTGGCAAGACCGAGGGACCACAACCCGTTCCCGCCTCCGTCGATTACGATCTTTGGACCGGTCCGGCGCCGATGACACCGCTGCACCGCAAAAGACTCCACTACGATTGGCATTGGGTCTGGCCCACCGGCTGCGGGGATTTGGGCAACCAGGGGATCCACCAAATGGACCTCGCGCGTTGGGCGCTCCAGGTCAACGAGCTTTCGCCCCGCATCTTCAGTGTGGGCGGTCGCCTGGGATACGAGGATGATGGTGAAACGCCCAACACGATGTTCATGTTTCACGAGTATGAAAAGGCAAAGCTGATCTTCGAGGTGCGTGGTTTGCCCCGCAGCACCACCGATGCAAAAATGGATGAATACCGGGGCGCGAGCATCGGTCTGGTGGTGCATTGCGAAGACGGCTACATGGTCATCACCAGCTACTCCGCCGGAAAGGCCTTCGACAACGACGGAAAGGTCATCAAGTCGTTTGATGCGGGCGGTGACCATTTCGAGAATTGGATCAAGGCCATTCGCAGCCGGAAGCATACCGACCTGAACGCCGACATTCTTGAAGGCCATCTTTCCAGCGCGCTGTGCCACACGGGAAATATTTCGTATCGACTCGGCGCACAAAAAGAGCCGGATGAAATTCGCGAAGCGCTGCAATCCGATCCTGACGCCATGGAGACTGCGGAACGCTGCCACGAACATCTCCAGGCTAATGGGGTGGACCTGACCAAAACCAAGGGGACCCTGGGCGTTGTTCTGAAAATGGATCCAAAAACCGAGCGATTCATCGAGAACGACAAGGCCAACGAGATGCTGACCCGCATCTATCGTCCGCCTTTTGTCGTGCCTGAAAAGGTTTAAACGGCTCAGACAACGAAATGCCAGGCCTTGTGATTTGATGGCAGGTCACGAGGCCAGTTCAACGACGACGGGGGCGCGCTCGAATTCATTGGCCGCCATCAGGGCCTGGGGCTTCATTCCCGCAAGGACCGCAATGAAACGGTCGGGAACGATTTCCAACCGGGTATTGTAAAAAGTGGCGATGGCGTTGAAATAGCCTCGCGCCAGCGCAATTCTTTGCTCTGTATCCGCCAGATTCTTTTGCAGGTTTAAAAACGATTCCTGGGCCTTGATCTGCGGATATTTCTCCGCAATGGCCACCAAAGTTTGCGAACAGGCGCGATAATCCGGTCCCGGCTCCCCGGGCGGAGTCGCCGTGCTCTGGGCCCGAAGGGCAGCCAACTCGACCTGCAGGTTTTGTTCGTAATCCCGCAAACCCTGGATCGTTTGCACCAGATTGGGGATCAAATCGTGCCGGCGTTTGAGTTGGACATCGACCTGCGACCATCCCTGATTCACCCGCTGGCGCAGATCCACCATGCTGTTGTAAACCATCCAAACCCACGCCAGAAACCAGGCCATTGCGTAACCGCACGCCACCAGCGCATAGGCCAGCACAACGGGCGATTCGACGTTGAGCATGCGTTCCCGCGCAAAAATTCCCGCCAATCCGAGAATTCCGCCCAGAATTCCCCAGCCGATGTACGCCCATGCAAACCCGGAGCTGACCTGCTCTTCGGATTTTGTCGAAATCAGAAACATGGGGGCATTTTTATCCTCGGCAATCTCGGCCGCCACGATGTCGTCCCGCTCGCGCGCCTGTCCCATCACGTAAAGAGGGGTGTGCAAGGGAATGCCGGTTTCACAAAAACGTCGGCGAAAATCTGAATTCGACACGGCTCCTTGAGGGCCTTTCCCGTAATAAAGGGCGTCCCCCAATCCACAGGTGGTGTCAAAGATTCCCAGCGGCTGCAAATTGGCGCCCATGGGCAAAATGCGAATCACGCCCTCCGTGTCCTTCAGAAAAAAGGGAATCATCTCGCCACCGCTGGCCACCGTCGTCCAACCGCTCTCATGCCGCGTGCGCGTCTGGGTTTTTCCATTGCTGTCCGTATAGGTCTCGGTGACGGTCCGGGACCAATGCTCCTGAACGGACCACGCGTATTGCACACAAGGCTGGCCGGCAAGATAGCTGACCAGTGGTTGTTCGGCCTCCGCAGTGCCCTTGAGCTCCACCAGCCCGATAAAAACGCCTGTCGTTCTGGAAGTGGGCAGATTATCGACCAAACGGCGGCGTTTGCCCGCGCGCATGGCCGCCATGAGGCAGAGCAATCCCAGCAAAAGACCCAATACCGGCGCAAAGGGTGCGAATTGTGACGGCTCAGACATGGGCCAAAGACTACACAGGCAACGGCATAAGTCGAGTCCGACGATGTGGTCTCTACGATTTTTGGTTTTCGATTCCTGACTTTAAGCTTGCGACCATTGGCAATTTGTTGTTATTATTAGCGCAAATATATGGCAGCTATTGGCCGATTCCAAAAGGGTGACGAGATCTTCCATGCGAAGGTTGTCGATGGCGAGCTTTTCCGTTTGATTGGAGATCCATTTGGGTCTCCGTCCTACGAGAAGAAGCCGCTTCCTTCAAAAGGCGTGAAGACACTCACCCCGGTGGCACCGTCCAAAATCATCGCCGTGGGGCTGAATTACGCGGACCACGCCCGTGAAACCGGCAAGCCGCTCCCCAAGGAGCCGCTCTTCTGGCTGAAGGCTCCCACATCGCTTATTGCCGATGGCGCCAAGATCGAGATTCCGTTTACGAATCATCGGGTGGATTACGAGGCCGAGTTGGTCATTGTGATTGGCCGCCGTGTGCGCAACGTGACTCCCGCCGCAGCCGCGCGTTACATTTTTGGCTATACCGCCGCCCAGGATATCAGCGACCGCACCATTCAAAGTGCCGAAGGCCAATGGGCGCGCTGCAAGTCGTTTGACACTTTCACTCCTCTGGGGCCTTACGTCGAAACCAAGATCGACCCGCATGATCTGACCATCCAGTTGTTCCAAAATGGCCAGCTTCGCCAGAATTCGAACACCAGCCAGATGATCTTTAATTGTTTCAACCTGGTGAGTTTCGTTTCGACCAATATGACACTGCTGCCCGGAGACATCATCCTGACCGGCACACCCAGCGGCATTGGCCCGATCGAATCCGGCGACCGCCTGGAAGTGCGCATTCAAGGACTGTCGCCTTTGGTGAACATGGTCAAGTAACCGCGCCCGGTCGGTACGGTATCGATTCCCTGCCCGGTTCTTGCGAGATTTCGCCGGAACGCGGGCATTATTATTTCCCCAGATTCCCTGAATAACCGGGTGTTTGGAACCTCATGGCCGTGCCGACCCGGCCAAATCTTTTTTCCCAAGCGCGTACCTGACACTTGCACCAGACATTGGATTTCTCTATGAATGAGGCCGCATGAGTAACGGTTATCACATTGTTGTATGCGGCAGCATCGTCCCCGATCCGCTCCAGACTCTGGAGCCGGTGACCACCCCTGCCGGTCCCGGATTAAAGAACGAAATGATGCTCCCGGCGGTATTGGATCCCTGGGCCAGCCACGCCCTGTATGAGGCGGCGAACCTTGCGAAGAATACGCCGGGCAGCAAAGTCTGGCTCGTGAGTCTGGGACCAAAGGCCAAGCTGCAACAGGTCATGATGACCGTGGCCCAAAAGGTGCCCTTCGAATTGATCGTGCTCGACGGTTCGGCCAGCGGCTTCTCCGAAGCATGGGAAACCTCCGCAGCGCTCGCCGAAGCAATCAAGGCCGCGCCCGGATTGGATCACACGCGGCTGCTCCTTTTCGGCGGTTGGGAATCCGCCTCGCGCGGCACGGGGACCACGCTTGCGCTCGTCGGAGAACGCCTGGGCATCCTCGATCAATTTCAAGGGGTCGATCAATTAACGGTCAACGCGGATGGCAGCCTGCAAATCCTCGAACGGGTTGAAGGGGCCAAACATCAGGTCTCCGTGTGCGTGGGTCCACCCGCCGTGCTCGGATGGGCCACAGGGAATTTGCCGGAACCGCGCAACAACCCGCAGGTGGGAATGGCGAATATGCGGGGAATCATGCCGGCGCTCCAAAAGGCCAAACCCGCAAAAACGACGGCGGAACCAGGCGCTTATTTGAACGTCGCCCTGCCCAAACAAATGCGCGAGACCAAAATCGTCAAGGATATGTCCGCCGATGATGTGGCGCGCGATATCGCCGCCTGGATCAAAACCGCCTGATTTCTCCCTTTATTACCATGGAAACCCTGCTATTTCTCGCACATACAGAGCCGGACGGCACGCTCGCCAAACCGGCATTGGAAGCCCTGGCCTCTGCGCAGACGCTGGCACAATCCCTGAACAACGCCCCACTGGTCGTCGGTTTGATGGGGCCGGAAGTTCAAGCCACCGCTGACAGCATTGCTTCCTGCGGCGCCACCAGGTTTATCGGTGTCCGTCATGAATCCCTGCGCGATGCCCATTACGCGACAGACGCCGCGGCCGCACAGGCCTTATGCACCACCGCACAGGCGACCATCGTCATTGCCGCGCATACTTCCCGTTTTGCGCGCGCCATGGCCGGAGTGGCATTGCGTCTCAACGGTCGCGTGGACACCCATGTGAGCGGCATTCCCGTGAACGATGGCAAGGTTGCCACAAACCGCTGGTATTATCGCCAACGCATTGAGGGAACACTGCAACGCAATCAACGCCCGTGGATCATGCTCATGGACGCGGGTTCCGCCGTTCCTTTCCAGGGAACCGGCAAACCGGTTGTGGTTGAGATGTTGCCTTTAACCCTCGGAGCGGAAGCCCAGCGAACACGAGTGACGGGATTTCAATCCCCACCGGCGGATCAGCAAACCATCCGGCCCGAGGCGGCGTTATTGTTCGTCACCGGAGCCGGTTGGACCAAGAAACAGGCGGACGGCCAACCACACGTCAAAGAGGCGGAAACCTTGATCATGGATTTTCTGCATGTCACACGGGCTTCGTTGGGCAGCAGCAAATCGCTGGTCGATCTGAGCGGCGAAGGTCAGGCAGTCCTGCCCTTCCTCACGCACTTGAATCAAATTGGCCAGACCGGCTCAACTCCGCGCCATCAAAAGGGACTGGCCACTTGCTGCCACGGCGAGGAACCGCACACTGTCGGCTGGCGTTTCATTAACGAACGCCGCGCCATCAATCTCGATCCCAATTGCGGCTGGGCGCGCGGCAAGGCCGATGTGCTCTATGTGGCAGACGCCTTTGCGGTCATGTCCAAGCTCAATGCTTTGCTGGCGCAAAAATAGAGTGTGATGCGAACAGGAAAGGATACGCCCATGTTAACGGTATTGGTGGATATTCAGGTCAAACCGGAGTGCATTGAAGCATTCCAAACTGCCAGCATGGAAAATGCGCGCGCCAGCCGAAAGGAACCCGGTGTCGCGCGGTTTGATGTTCTTCAGCGCGCCGACGATCCGGCCCGGTTCACGCTGGTCGAGGCCTATCGCACAACAGAGGATCCCGCCCGCCACAAGGAAACCGCGCATTACAAAATATGGCGCGATACGGTGGAAACAATGATGGCAATTCCGCGCACCAGCCAGAAATTCGCGTGGATGAATCCAGATTAATGACCGCACGGTTCGAATTCGCCTCTGCAGGCCGCATTATTTTTGGGGCCGGAGCCATCCAGGAATTGGGTCCGGCGGCCAATAATCTTGGACGCCGCGCCCTCATTGTCACCGGGCGCAAAGCACGCCATGCGGATTCCATATTGGCGCAGTTGACCGAAGCGGGCCTGTCCAGTTCCGTGTTTTCCGTTTCCGGCGAACCCGATACCCAGAACATCGCAAAGGGAGCCGCTCGCGCAAAATCCGAGGGTGTTGACCTGATCATAGGGGTTGGAGGCGGTTCCTCCATTGACACGGCCAAAGCCATTGCAGCCATCGCAGCCAACGACGGCAACCTCTTTGACTATCTGGAAGTGGTGGGTCGAGGACAGCCTCTGCAAAAGCCCGCCCTGCCCTGCATTGCCATTCCCACCACGGCTGGCACTGGCTCGGAAGTCACGCGCAACGCCGTCATCGCCTCGCCCGAACACCGCGTCAAGGCAAGCATCCGGCACGTCTCCATGTTGCCGCGCGTGGCCTTGATCGATCCGCAGTTGACCCTGGACATGCCGCCGCTTCTGACGGCCTGCACGGGAATGGATGCGCTGACGCAGTTATTGGAGGCTTACGTTTGTTCACGGTCCAATCCGATCACCGACAGCTTCTGTCGTGAGGGACTTGGGCATGCGGCACGATCCCTTAAAACCGCCTTTAAGAATGGCAGCGACCTTGCGGCGCGCGAGGACATGTCGCTGGCCGCCGTCTTGAGTGGACTGGCCCTTGCCAATGCCGGACTGGGCGCGGTTCATGGTCTGGCGGGACCCCTGGGGGGGATGTTTGATGCTCCCCATGGAGCGCTGTGCGCCGCGCTTCTGCCGCAGGTCATGGCGGTGAATCTCAGCGCCATTTCGGCGCGCGCCCCCAATCACCCGGCAGCGCATCGTTTCGAGGAAATCGCGCAAATTCTGACCCAAAATCCCCGTGCCACAGCGGCCGATGCCGTTGCCTGGACTGCGGAAACGGCCCGGGAACTCTCCATTCCAACCCTTTCTCATTACGGCGTAACCGCCAGCCACTTTGAAAAACTGGCTTCCAAAGCAAGCGCCGCCAGCAGCATGAAGGCCAATCCGATTCTGCTGACCACCGCGGAGGTCGTGGAAATACTCAGACGCGCATTGTAACCGTCCTTCGGCGCATCATCGCAAGCAGCCCGACACGGCCTTGGATCTTGATTCGCAGCGCGGCACCGCTTCGTGCAGGAACAGCGAAATCCATTCGTTGGCCATCACCTGGTCGTTGGCCGTGCCTCCACGCAGGGTATAACTTCCATCAGCTTCCTCAATAAGCCGGGCCTTGCCAAAGCACGCGATCAACTTTTGCCTGCCGACACCAGGCCTGTTAAAAAGCAACATCATGCGCGCATTATGACGCGCACCCTTGGACAAATACTGTCCATGACCTAAAGGCGATTGAACGAACCGGGACAGTGATGCAAGCCGGCGATTTTGGGGCAGGACAAAATTCAGGTAGGCGGCAAATGCAAGAAAGGACGAAAACACGGAAGACGCCCGGTGAGGGCACCGGGCCTACAAGGTGATGCGCCTGAATATGTTGTATACCACGCGCCCTCGTGCGACGTCCGGTTTTCGGCAACAACTTTCGTTAAATTCCTGGTATCATCGTTACGACTATATTTCCATCCGCTTTTATTGGCGTTCTCATGGCGCTGAAGAATCTTGTCTTACGTCCCGCCGATTTGAGCCAGCGCGTTTTTGCTGTTCACTCAGGGAAGTATCTTCTTAAATGTCGGCCTGTGCCAACGAATGTAATCGCAATCGCAAACCAGAAGGGCGGGGTCGGAAAGACCACGACCTCCGTTAATTTGTCCGCATGCCTGGCTGCGGCGGGGCAGCGTGTTTTGCTCCTGGATGTCGATCCACAAGCCAACGCCACCAGCGGCGTGGGAGTGGAAAAAGTGGAAGGCGCCAGCGTGTATCAGGTGCTGCTGGGCGAAGGCGCGCTCATGGACAAAATCAAACCCACCGCATTCGAGCGGCTCCATGTGATTCCCAGCGAAGTGGATCTCTGTGGCGCGGATATTGAATTGTCCCGCATGGACAACCACCTTCAGCGGCTCAATCTGGCCATGCAACCAGTGCGCGACAGCGGCCAGTTCGATCTCATCCTGATCGATTGCCCCCCTTCCCTAGGCATTCTCACGCTGAACGCGTTTGCCTCGGCGGATTGGCTACTGGTTCCGCTGCAATGCGAGTATTACGCCCTGGAGGGCATCTCGATGATCACCCGACTTTTGGGCCAGCTCCGCGATTCGGGCGCGAACACGCGGCTGGAACTCCTGGGCGTGGTCATGACCATGTTCGATGCGCGCACCAAATTGTCCCAGCAGGTGGTGGGCGAGGTTCGCCAGCATTTCAAGGAGTTGGTATTCGACACCGTCATCCCGCGCGCCACGCGTCTGGCCGAAGCGCCTAGCTTCGGCAAGCCGATCATCCACTACGACAAATACAGCGCCGGGTCCGCGGCTTACGAAGTCCTATCCGTGGAATTGCTCAAGCGCCTGAAAATCGGTTGAAAAACTGAAATGGTCCTGGCCAATTGGGGGATTCTGTAGTTTCACGAGCGTTCATCAGCGGGTTTATTTTGGCATTCTTCTGAAGCAAACGGATCGTGATGCCTGTGCTCCTGATGAGCCTCTGGTCATTATCGACCGGACTCCTGGGGAAATGGACTTGGGCATTCAGTGTGTTTAGGTAGGTGCCAAAGAAGGCCCGCTTCGCACAGAAAAAAGGCTGGTTTTGAAGCCAATATTGCCTATTATTTCTCCTGAACAACCCACATCCTATGAACACAAAAATAACCCGCCGCCATTTCTTGAAGGGACACCTGGCGATGGCCCTGGCGGCTTCCACATTTCCAACAATCCTGCCCGCGACGATCTTTGGCAAGGAGGGCAAAGTGGCCCCCAGCAATCGCGTGGTGGTAGGCTGCATCGGCAACGGCCCGCAAGGTCGCGGCGACATGGCCAACTTCCTGAATCTGCCCCTGGCACAGGTGGTGGCGGTGTGTGACGTCAACAAAAACCACCTCGAAATCGCCCGCAAACAGGTCAACGACCAGTATAAAAACCAGGATTGCGCCACTTATCACGACTACGAGGCGTTGCTCGCGCGCAAGGACATCGATGCCGTGCTCATCGCAACCACCGATCAATGGCATGTGCCCGTATCCGTGGCGGCAGCCCGCGCGAACAAGGATATTTACCTTGAGAAGCCGATGGGCCTGTCTGTCCAGGAAGACCAGATATTGCGCAAACTCATGCAGAAGAATGAGCTTATTTTTCAATTTGGCACACAGCAGCGTTCCAGTGAACAATTTCGGAAGGCCTGCGAATTGGTCCGCAACGGGCGGATCGGAAAACTGAAACAGATCAATGTCTGGTGCTCGGCCAGTACTCCGGGAGGCTCGACCAAGGAAGCACCAGTTCCCGAAGGAATTGATTACGAAAAATGGCTCGGTCCGGCGCCCAAAACGCCGCACACAGAAGGCAAATGCGTCGATAGCCCACCGGCCCAATCTTATAAAACCTGGTGGTTTAATTACGATTATGCGCTGGGATTCATCGCGGGCTGGGGTGTGCATCCGCTGGACATCGCCCTTTGGGGTTGCCCAGAAATGATGAAGGCCCCCTTCGATGTGGAAGGCAAGGCCATCATTCCCACAACTGGCGCCTGCAACACGTCCGTGGCCTGGGATGTTAACTTTCAATTCCCCGACGGTGTACGCATGACCTACCGCGGCACCCGCAATGGTTATGACAAAATCCTTCCCATGAACGATCTGGGCGAATGGCAGAAAAAATACGGCAAAATCGTCGATCACGGCACCGCATTTGAGGGTACGGACGGATGGGTACTGGTGGATCGCACCACCATCATCACATCGCCGGAGGGACTGGTGGAGGAGAAACCCAAGGCCAGTGATTTGCACCTGATCGAAAGCTCCAATCACGCGAAAAACTTCCTCGAAAGCGTACTCAGTCGCAAACCCGCGATCTGCCCCATCGAAGAAGCCGTTCAGGCGGACACGCTCTGCCATCTCAGCGATATCGCCACGCGTTTGGAACGCAAACTGACCTGGAATCCCGTCAGGGAAAAATTCGTCAAAGATGGCGAAGCTGATAGCCGTTTGAAAATGCGCTCGCTGCGCGAGCCGTATCGTTTGAAATAGATCCTGATTCAAACGCGCGCCTGCGACTTGGGGGCTGTCTGTTTTGTTACAGCAGCCCCCGATCCATCGAGCGGGGTTACTTTTTTGGATTGGTATTCACCTTGGGGATTCCCATGGCGCGCATCATTTGAAATTGTTGCCAGCGGCTTAACCGCCAGCCCAGGAAACGCAGCATCCACCCGTCGCCGCGTCGGCGGTATCTGGCCACCCGGTGGCGGGTTGTCTTGATGTGTCGCCGCAGCCGCCAGCAATCCGCAATCGCGCCAAAATAGCCTTTCCTCACAAAGGTCATGTCACGAATCAGGACCAGCGCTATCAGGGATTCCAAAAAGAGCATCGACACCTGCAAAAAAGCCACCACCAGGAACAGGTGCTGGGCATTCTGCAGCCATAGCAACAGACAGTTACGGTTGCTAAAGAAACGCACCTGGGCGCTCGTGCGGAACTCCTCGACCGCGCCAGCCCCCTTGGGATTCACATTCGCCGCGCCCCTGTGATGCAGACGCGCGGATGGTACCGCCACCAGACGGTAACCGGCAATCCATGCGCGAAAAGCCAGATCGTATTCATCCGCGTACATGAAAAAATCCGCGTTGAATCCGCCAATCTCGACAAATACCCGTCGCTCGATCAGAAAGGCGCAGCCCTCCGGCATTAACACCGGTTGAACACCTGACCATGATCGCCGGGGCGATGGCAGCCCAAAAACATCAAAACCATCCGCGCCGAGCGATTGGAAGGAGTCATCCGCGTAATTCAGGACCAACGGCCCTCCGCCATGGGCCCCATGCGCGCGCACCTCCCGAACCAGCATCTCCATGCAGCCCGGCTCGAGCCATGTGTCGTTATTCAGGAAAAATAAGAACTCACCCCGGGCCTGCGACGCAGGACGGTTATTCCCTTCGCAAAAACCCAGGTTCGCCCCGTTTTGAACAAAACGGCCATTGGTCCAACCCTCGATCAGGCGCGCCGCCAAAACATCCGAGCCATCCGTGGAGAGGTTGTCCGCCAGGATGACCTCCAATTGGGAAAAAATGGTCTGCGCTTTCAACGTTTCCAGACACCGCTCCAGCCACTTGCTTCCATTGTAATTGAGAATGATGACGCTGACCAATGGCGTGAACGCCTCATCCGCCCGGCAAGGCCGGGCGTTGGCTGCTTGTTCTTGAGAGGTCATTTGCACAGCAAAATCTGACGCTGGCCCTGCCTCCGGGTCAAGCGCTGATCTTGCCCTGAAGGGTTTCTTTTGCCATCTTCACGTCCATGCGCGAACAACACCCCATTCAATTTGCGATCTGCAACGAGATCTTTCAGGGTTGGAGCCTCGACAAGACCTTTCGTTTTGCGGCGGTCACGGGCTACGACGCGGTTGAAATCTCTCCGTTTACCCTGGCGGAAACCGTCACCGACATTTCGGCGCTCCAGCGCAAGGCCATTCGCGAAAATGCGGCTCAGGCGGGCATTCAAATCTCCGGCATTCACTGGGTGCTCGTCAAACCAGCCGGTCTCTACATCAACCATCCGGATCACTCCATACGCGAACGGACCCGTGATTATTTTTGTGAGTTGGTTGATTTCTGCGCCGACATCGGGGGGCGCTTCATGGTGGTGGGATCGCCCAAGCAGCGCAATGTCATGGACGGAGTCTCCTACGAGCAGGCCTGGCAATGGGCGCTGGATACCTTTCGCGAACCGGTGGCGCGGGCCGAAAAGCGCGGGGTGACCATTTGTTTGGAACCATTATCGCCGGTGGAGACCAATTTCATCAACACCGCCGCCGAAGCGGTGCGATTCATAAAACAACTCAATAGCCCCAATTTCAAAATCATTTTGGACGTCAAGGCGATGAGCTCCGAAGCCAAAGCCATCACACAAATCATTGAGGAATCCGCCGATCATGTGGGCTACTTCCACGCCAACGATCCCAATCTGAAAGGCCCGGGATTCGGGCAAGTGGACTTCAAACCCATCGCTGGCACCCTCGCCACCGTGGGTTACAAGGGTTTTGTCTCCGTGGAAGTATTCAATTTCGACGAAGGACCGGAAGCCATTGCCACTAAAAGCCTGGCCTGCCTGAAAATGGCCTTTGGCCGGTAGTCGCGATATCGAAAACTTGTGACTTTTAGAGCATCACAGGTATTTCTTCCGTCTTGGACGCGCTGGCGGGCAATTCGATCGGCAGGCCGATCATATTCCCATACTCGACCCATCCCCCGTAATAGTTGGCCACCTTTTTAACGCCCAGCAAATACTTCAACACAAACCATGTCAGGCAGGAGCGTTCGCCAATCCGGCAATAAGTGATTGTCGGCTTGTGAGGGTCCAAGCCTTTTTGCTCGAACATCAGCGCGCGCAATTCCTGAGCGGATTTGAAGGTGCCGTCCTGCTGAACCATCGCGTTCCACGTAATATTAATCGCTCCTGGAATATGCCCGCCGCGCATTGCGGTTTCATTCAATCCGGGCGGGGCGATCATTTTCCCCGAAAATTCGTCGGCCACACGCGCATCGATGATATTGTGATTTCCCGATTCGCAGGCCTCCAGAACATCGTTGATATTTGCTTGAATGGACACGTCCACGTCAGCCACTTCATATTCACCGGCCTTCACCAGGGTGTCGTTCACCACGATCGGGCGATCCTCCTCATTAAACCATTTCAACCGGCCTCCATTCATCAGGCGCACATCCCGATGTCCGAAGTATTTGAAGAGCCAAAAACCATAAGCCGCAAACCAATTGCTTTGATCGCCATAGAACACCACCGTGTCCGATGGGCTGATCCCCACCCCGGCGGCAAGGCGTGCAAAACCGTCGCGCCCGATAAAATCCCTTCGAACGGGATCCTGAAGGTCCGCATGCCAATTCATGGGAATCGAACCCGGGATATGGCCCGCCTCATGCGCGTGTGTGTTAAGTCCAACTTCAATAACTTTCAGCCCACGCTGATTCAGGTGGTCCTTGACCCATTGTGTTTCCACCAAAACCCCGGGATGCGCGTATAAGCTCATATCATCTCTATCGCTATAATAAAAAAGGCGGTCTTCCATGCCTTCTCAGTTTACTCCACCATCGGTCGAACCATATTTCGCCCGATTTACGCCGGACCGACCGCATCGCAGGACCACTTTAGTGGCAATCCAAATGACGCGCCACCAGAATCATTCACGCGAATTCCATGCATCCGAACCCAAATTGCACCAACCGCAATTCCCACTGAATCGGAAAACATTCTCCTTGATCGCTGTCTCATGTGTGGGCATTTTTGCCTCAAACCAGCCAGAACGGCCTGTTTTCTTGAGAGGAATGAAGCGAGACCCAAAATCACGAAACCCGCGCAAATCCAATGGCGCTCAGGATCACATAGGAAAGGAGTCGTCTCAATTTTCAGACCTGATGTTCAATGGCGACTTGCTCAATGCTTTTCCGATTGGCATCGATCTGATCGATTTGAAGGGTCGTGTCGTCTTCAGAAACAAAGCGCTGGAAAAACTCTTCCCGAATACAAAAACCGGCAGCCCCTGCTGGAAAACATATAAGGACGACAAACTTAAATGCCCCAATTGCCCATTTAAAAAACAGACGGGGCGGAAGTTTTCTGGAATCTTGGAAACGGTCGATCTCTGTAACAACAAAGTCTTTCAGATTACACATTGGATGCCGGACCAAAATTCGGCAAATTTGATTTTGCGGATATTCGAGGACATCACCCCTGATACGGTTTCCACAGGTAATCATCCGTTGGCGAGGAGAGCCCCGGGAAGCTCCCCGCAGCTAACGGTGAATAACTGTGCCGCCGCCAAAAAATCGAGCGGTGAAAAACTTTTGTCGCCGGAGTATAATGCTTCTGGCGGCATCGCCCCGGATGGATCACGGTCATACACCCCTTGTCTTAAGAAGACTGAGGAGAGTTTACCGGCCCGTCCGACGGCGCCTGTCAAAAAGTCTGAGAGAACTATTGCCCGCGAGGCTTCCTGTATCAGGTTGACTGACGACAGCGCTCCGATGCCCCGTAACGGAGGATCTATGAAATCATGGTTGGAGATATCCTGTTTTGCCGGATTGGATTGGGCCCGGGATCATCACGATGTGGTCATCGTCGATCGAGAGGGCAAGATCGTGGAACAGTTCCGCTTCGAGCATTCCCAGGAGGGCTGGGAGCAATGGCGGAAAAAGACGGCGCCCTTCGCCCCTTTGGCGGTGGCCATTGAGACGAGCTTCGGCACGGCTGTGGACCAGCTCCTGAGGGGGGAGGCAACGGTCTATCCGGTCAATCCCAAGAGCGCCCAGCGGTATCGGGATCGCAAGGTGCCCAGCGGCAGCAAGACCGATTTTCTGGATGCCTGGTCTCTGGCCGATGCCTTGCGGATCGACGGGCACGGTTGGAAAGCGCTGGTCCCAACGGACGCGCTGACCAGCCAGTTGCAGATGCTCTGCCGGGATGAGGTTCATCTCATCGGTCAGCGCACGCTGTTCGTAAATCAATTGCAACAAGCTCTCTTGGAATACTATCCGGCGGCCCTGGAGGCCTTTGAGGATTGGACCATGGCCTCGGCGTGGGATTTCATCATTGAGTTTCCAACGCCTCGTGCGCTGGTCAAAGCCGGCAAGCGACGGTGGGAAAAGTTCCTGCACGTTCATAAGCTCTGGCGGCCGGAAACCGCTGAAAAACGGATGGGCATTTTTGCACGGGCCGATCAGTTTTGCGGCTCGGCGGCCCTGACGGCGGCCAAGGGCACCCTGGCGGTGAGCCTGGCCAAAATGTTACGCACGTTGCAGCAGCAACTGGATGTTTATCACGCGCAAATCCAGGCCTTGTTTGCACAGCACCCCGACCATGACTTGTTCGGTTCGCTGCCCGGAGCGGGCTCGTTTTTGGCTCCACGGCTGCTGGGAGAAATCGGCGGCGGGTCGGGCCGGTTTGAAAGCGCACAGCATCTGCAGGGCATTGCGGGCACGGCTCCTGTGAGTTATCAATCGGGACAAATCGACAAGGTCCGCATCCGCCACCACTGCGACAAGTTCCTCCGCCATGCCGTGCATCTGTGGAGCGATTGCAGTCGCAAGAAATGTCTTTGGGCACAGGTTTACTACCAGAAAAAACGGGAAGAGGGCAAAAGCCACGCTTGCGCTTTGCGGTGTCTGGGCCAGCGGTGGCTCAAAATCATCTGGAAAATGCTCCAAACCCACGCGCCCTACGATCCGGAAATACATGCCAAAAACCAGCAGCTGCATGGTTCGTGGGTGCTGAGTCTGCAGACCAAAACCGCCAGGTAATTTTGGTGAATAACTTTTATGAAAAACCATTTTACAACACAGAGAACAACTCACCCCCAGGCACAGGAGGCCTTGCGCGAATCCAGTCAGCTGAACGCCCAGATCGTTTCCAGCATCCAGGAAGGGATCATCGTTTATGATCGAAAGCTCAATTTCAGGTTTTGGAATCCTGAAATGGAAAAAATCACAGGCTATGCCGCCTCCGAGGTTTTATCACGCAATTTGGTGGAGGTCTTCCCATTGTTTCGGAATCTGGCCATCCGAAAACAACTGCTTAATACGCTCAAAACCAATGAAACGACCAGCCTGGCATTTGAATATCGAATTCCTGAGAAGGGGCGCGCCGGCTGGGTGTCGCAATGGAACGCGCCGCTGCGCAACTCCACGGGCAGGACCGTTGGAATCATCTGCAATGTTCGTGACATCACCCGGCAAAAACAATTTGAAGAACAGCGCGATCGCCTCGCGGCAATTGTCGATTCCGCCAATGACGGGATCATTGGCAAAACGCTCGATGATATCGTGGTGAGCTTCAACACCGCCGCAGAACGCATCTATGGATACTCCGCGGCCGAAATTGTGGGTCAGTCAATCGCCCGGGTCATTCCAACCGACCGCCGCCAGGAACTTCAGCGCATACACAACGCCGTGGCCCGCGGGGAATCGATGGAACCTTTTGAGACGGTCCGCGTCACAAAGGATGGGAGGCATATAGATGTCTGGCTGACCGCGTCCCCCGTAAAAAATTCCGATGGCAGGGTCATTGGCATTTCAACCATCGTGCGGGATATTACGGAACGTAAACGCCTGGAGGAGCAATTGCGCCGATCGCAGAAAATGGAAGCGATCGGTCAGCTTGCCGCTGGACTGGCCCACGATTTCAACAATCTCATTGCCGTCATTCGTGCGAATGCCAGCCTTCTCCAATTGGAGCGCGATAAACTTGGCCCCGAAGCCGTCGAGTGCGTTGCCGAGATGGTCCTCGCCACTGAAAACGCCTCTAAAATGGTGCGCCAATTGCTCGACTTTGGCCGCAAGAGGAACTTCCACGCCACAGTGCTGGATTTAAACCCGCAAATTGAGCGCTTGGGAAAGACAATGCAACGCATACTCGGGGAAAAAATCGATCTGCAATTTGAGCCAGCACCGGCACTGCCCCGCGTCCTCGCGGACGTCGGCTTGCTTGAACAGGTCCTCCTCAACCTTGTTATCAACGCACGCGACGCCATGCAATCCGGAGGAAAATTGCACATTAAAACAGAAAAAGTCCGTTTTGATAAATCCGACGCGCAGGCCCATCCCGAAGCCCGGGCCGGCGAATTCGTGCGCCTGAGTTTCATCGATACCGGAACGGGTATCGCGCCAGCGCACTTGCCGCGCATCTTCGAGCCATTCTTCACCACCAAGGATCCCGGCAAAGGGGTCGGTCTTGGATTGCCAACGGTCTGCGACATCGTCAGGCAGCATAAAGGTTGGATTGAGGTGTCCAGCCAATGGGGCGCCGGATCTGCATTCGAACTCTATATCCCCGTGGCTGCGCCAACAAATAAGTCCCGTCCCAGGCGCATCATCAAGTCGAAGTAGGGGTCCCGCATCGGAACTTTCCTGATGGCGGAAGACGGACCATCAATGCCATGGGTCACAAGCCACTCTCGCCAATCAGAAGCAAACGCCTTGCCCGGAATCCTTCGCCTCGCCTTCACACCCTGCGGGCAACACAGGACAACACCGAGCAATGGAGGACAAAGAGCGTCAGCAAGGAATGAACCTGCAGCGGAAAATCGTAGCAGGCGTGGATCAGGCATCCTCCCAGCGCGATCCAAATGAGCATGACAAAATGCCTTTCGCCGTAAATCCTGCCGCGGAAGAACCAGCGCAGAACGAGCGCCGCCAGCCCCAGAACCAGGATCGACGTGCCCACCCAGCCGAATGTAATAAACGTTTCCAGCCAGTCATTGTGAAGCTGCGCTGGCCAGGCATCAATCGAGGCCCTTCGAAAAAGCGGAAACAAACTGCTAAATGTGCCCGGCCCGGTTCCGAATAAAGGTTGAGCTGCTGCCATCCTCCAGCCCGTCGTAAAAAGCGCCTCCCTTCCGTCCAACCCCTCCTGTAAGGCCTCCATTTCCATCCGGGGTCCCAACTCCTGCCATCCCAGCAGAACCCCTCCGCCAACCATGACCCCCAGCAGGGCGAAAACCCCAAGCTTTGCCTTCCAGGTGCTGCGCCATTGAGCCAGTAAATACACAAACCCAACAAGCACCGCGCTGGCTGCCATGATCAATGCCCCTCCCCGGCTCGTCGATAGGATCGGGCAAATAGCCATGAGCAAAGCGAAGGAAATCAGAAAGTGATGTCGCCTGCCTGCCATTTGGATTTGCGCCAGACCATGGCTGCGACCAGCTTGCTGATAAGTCCACCACAATCCCAATGTCACCGGCCAAACCATGTTGAAATACTGCGACGCATTGGACCGATAGGCATATGGCCCGAATTGCGCGATCCCAGCCTTGTTAATCGTCGGCTGCACCAGCCAGAGCAATTCATTGCTCCCTGAGATCCGTTGAATGATCCCCTCCAAAGCGAGAATTGCGCCGTTAATGCTCACCACCCAAAGTAACAGACGCAAACGTTCAGGCAGCAACGAGCTGTTTCGTTCGTGAGAATCCTCACCGCCCTCTCGCATCCTGCGCCGCTCCGCTGCGGCCCCGGCCAGAATCCAACTCCGACACGCCCAAAACAGCCCCGCAATTCCCAAATACATCCAAAACGACTGCCAACTGCTCTCGCTGTCATAACTATGTGGCAGCCATCCTATTATTTCATGGTAGTCGAAACTGAACGATTGGGCGTGTACTGTGGCGCGCGCATTCCAGGCACTCATCATGCAGTACAGAAGGAACAAGGCCGTCAGCACCCCAAATATCCTGGTAAAAAGCCTCTCTTTGGAACCATGCCCGTGGCTGCTGCCTGGATCGTCGCTGACCATTCCAAAAAAACGCGCCCTCATCAGCAACCACCTGACTCCCAACACAATCCAAACAGCAAGACCAAGGCCATTCATGATCTGAACAGCCCATGGTTCCGTGGTTCCAAATGCCCATGGACCAAACACCACAGCAAACAATAACGCAGCACCAAGGAGTTGGTCAGCGATCCTCAGCAGGGGCATGGCAGAAAACGTTGTCTGGAGGGTCTTTATATTATTTGTTAATAATAACGATTAACTCGCAGCAGAAATTCCGAAAATATTCAAGGGCGGCGAACCTTGCCTACCCCTGTTTTGCAAACCGCCTTTCATGCTCCAACCCAATTCGCCTGCTAAACGTGAATGGCCTGGCTCAATTGGGTCTCTATTCGCCTTGAAACCTGGCGTCCAAAATAAATGAATATTTTGGTGTCTTGTGAAATGGAACAGTGAAACAAGGTGACGCAGTCACGATTCGCCCGCGCCACCAATCTATCATTTCACTACTTTATCAATCTCCGTGATTTCGGATTTAACGCCCGGTTGCTTCGAACCCGAACGGGACGACTTCTTTTTACGTTTCCCGTCTTTCCCATAATACCCGTAATGCCCGTAATAATAGTAGGAATCGTAATATCCATGTCCGCGCCGGTTCGACAGGAGATTCATCACAATCCCACCCATCTGGGCTCCCGCGCCTTGCAGCAACTGCACGCACCGGGCCACAAGCTTGCGCGGCGTTTTGCCACCATGCAACACCAGCACCGTCGTCTGGATCTTATCCGCAATCAACAGTGTGTCACTGACCGCATGAATCGGCGCCGAATCAACCACTACGCGATCATAGGTCTTCAGCGCTTCCTGAATCAATTTTCCAAACTGCTCATTCGCAAGCAATTCCGCCGGATTAGGCGCAAAATGTCCCGCTGGCAGCCAGAAAAAATGCTCCACTTTTTCAATCGATCTGACCACCTCCAACAACTGCTTGCGACCCACCAGGCAATCCGTCAACCCCGGCAGCTCCTCGTTCTCCTCCGCATCCGGCTCCAAATACTCCCCGATGCTCGGCCGCCTCAGATCCGCATCGATGAGTAAAGTGCGCAATCCCTGTTGCGCCAGACTCGCCGCAAAATTAAGCGATGTGAACGACTTGCCCTCCTGCGGCAATGTGCTGGTAAAAACAAACGTCCGGCGCACTTCCTCCTTGCCCAACATCGCCAAAGCCGTTCGCAAGGTTCGAAATGCCTCCGCGCCTTGTGATGCGTTGCCGTCGGCCGCCACCAGATTTTTGTGTGTCTTTTTGACTTCCTTGAGTCGCGGAATGGAGGCCAATACCGGCAGTTGCAGATACTGCTCCGCGTCGTCCACCCCTTTGATCGACGAATCCAGCATGCCCAAGCCCAAGGCAAGCGCGCAGCCCATCATCAAACCACCGATCAGCGCCGCGCCAAAAATGATCTTAAACTTCGGCGAAGCAGGCCCGCTCGGAACCGTCGCCGGCTCCACCACCCGGATCTTTTCAGGCTGCAAATCGGTTGTCAGGGATGTTTCCTTCAACCGGTTGACCACTGAGTCAAATAAAGCCCGATCCGACTCCACTTCCCGGGCGAGCACGTTGTAATGGATCGCCTGCTGGCTCACTTTCAGCGCTTTTTCCTGGGCCTCGCGGAAGCTGTCTTCCATTCCTTTCTGCGTGGTCACCGCATTCTCGTAAGCCACCCGCAGCGAATCCGCCGCCTTATAGACTGCGGCGTTCAGGCCCCGGCGCGCTTCCTCCAGCGATGTCGTCGCCTGAATGTATTTGGGATGCATCGCCTTATACCGCTGCTGGATCAGCGCAAAATCATTCTCCAGCTTTGCGAGGAGCGCCCGGGCATCCGCAACCGCCGGATCAGCCACAATTTGCGGCGCGGTAAGCATCTCCGTGAGATTGGTGCGCGCGGCATTCACCTGGTCATAAGAAGACTTCAGGCGAATAGTTTCGCTCTTGGCCTGTGTCACACGCAAACTCAATTCCGTCAGTTGGGGCATTACAAAGTCCCCCCCCTGCAGCATCGAAACCGAGCCGACTTCTTCCCTGTAGGCCTGGAGGGCTTGCTCGGAAGCTTCCAGCTTCTTCTTCAAACGTTGCGATTCATCGTTCAAAAACGTGAAGGCTCCCTTCGTCGAAATCGATCGCACCTGAAAGTCCTGCGTCAGATACTGCTCGACAACCGAATTGGCCAGTTTGGCCGCCAACTCCGGATTGGGGTGCGACACCGTCACATCGATGAGCCGCGTATTGCGCCGCAAACTCGTCTTGACCATTCCCGAAAAAGCGCCCACCAACTGCTCGCTGCTCATGGCCGCATCGTTCGTCTGCGGCTTCGTGCCAAATAGAGAGGCCGCATTCGTAATCCCGTTGGTCTGCAGCACAAGCTCCAGCAACGGCTGGCTGCGCAGTTTTTGAACAATGGTGTTAAGGACTTCGACCGTTCTCAGATCCTCCTTCACAATCTGCTCAACCTTGACCACGCGCTGTTCCTCCTGCTCCACTTGGGCCGTCGTGGTCGCCTGGTAAATGCGAGGGGCGCGCTTGTAATAAATGGCCGCCGCAAGGAGGGCGACAATCACACACAACGAAATCAGCCATGCGCGGTCCAACAACTTGCTGATCAAGTCCTTGAGTTCGCCACCGGGCTCGGGTGCTCCATAATATTCGGGCCCGTTCTGCGTATTGGGGTATTCGGGATCTTGCATGGGCTATCTTAGAAAATTCGTTCGCCAACAGTGATGATATCGTCGGGCATCAGCTCGAAAGGTTTGGCCTGTTTATCTTTGCTCATCAGCTCGGCATTCAACGGTATGACCACCGGCTTGCCATCCTGCATTCGCTGCAACCCGACCTTGCTCGGAGCACCGAGCCGCGTGTAACCCCCCGCCATGGCAATGGCTTGAAGCAGATTCAGCGATTCATTATCTGGAAACTCGTAGGTGCCCGGCCGTTGCACCTGGCCCATCACCGTGAACCGCAATCTGGCCCTCTCAATCAAAGTGACGCTCACCCGTGGATTGACCAGATAGTCCTTGGCATAGAGCGACCGTATCAACCCGGTGGCCTCTTCTGCTGTCTTCTGCCCCACCTGCACCGGACCCAGGAGCGGCATCGTGATAAATCCATCCTTGTCAACCGCCGCCTTGGTCTCCAAATCATCCTCCTGATACACCTTTACCCAAACCACATCGTTCGGCCTGAGCACATTAAGCTTCAGTAAAGGAGCCGCCACCGCTGTGTCGGACCCCGTGGCACTATTCGTTTGGCCGACAGCAGGTTGCGCAAATACCGGCCAAACCGATGACAAACCTATGAGCCCGACCAGAACCGCAAATACCAGGTTGCGCGCCACTCTCGATTGTAAACCTGGATCCTCAGGTTTGGAACCTTCGCAAGACGAAGAGCGAAAAATATTTAATTGTATCATACGTGGCGTGTCAAATTCGGCCGAGCCATGATCAGCCTTATGCCGTTATTCTCAATGACTCCATATCCACCCATCAACGAACTAGTAATAAACGCCACATTTTCATCTGTAAACGCCTAAACAGTCATCGGACCCGGTGTTAACCACCGGTGGTTATTAACTCGAACCGTACCGTTTACCGGTTTACCGACTTGGAGGCGAGTGAAAAAGTACACCAATTGAAGTTCCTGGGCTTAACCCATCTGTCCGCCACGCTCGCATCTCAAGTGACCCATTTTGCGCAATCCGTTAAAGCAGGGCGGGATTTAACAGCTTAATTCACACAACCACAGTAACTTATGAACGTCTGTCTGCCTCAAAGC
The DNA here is from genome assembly GCA_963664225.1 of Verrucomicrobiia bacterium. Lineage (GTDB taxonomy): Bacteria > Verrucomicrobiota > Verrucomicrobiia > Limisphaerales > UBA1319. Next base: position 961,465 of record OY760937.1, on the reverse strand, counting down.
CTGCATCTCACCTGAAAGCCCTCCCTTCCAACTTTCACCCATGCCCTCGTTTACTGCATTATTTCGTGCGATTCCTGATCATTTCTGGCCTCTTTTGACATTATAGCCTCTTATGTGGGGCGAGTCGGTCTTGGGCACATCAAAATGGAACGAGCGGCAAAACTTAGCAAATTTCTTTCCCGACGCGCACCTCCCTGGTGGCGTTACGTGCGGCGGCCTGCCTTGATCGCAATCTATACGATGGCGCTGCTCGCCTGTTTGTGGCTGGCCTATGAGCTTCGTTTTGATTTCGCAATCCCTGGCCAATATCAGGTTCAAATTCTCCTGCATTGGTTTGTGGTGGTCGGCTTGCAATTGACCGTTCTTGCTGTCTTTGGTCATTTCGGCAGCATCACCCGCTATTTCAGCTTACCGGACGTGGAGCGCCTGATTGCAGCCACTCTCTTCGGGGCGATACTACTCTTCCTCCTGCGTTACGTGATCGGCATGGATTATTCGCCTCCCCGCGGCGTCATCATCATCGATGCGCTCCTGGCCATTGGATGCATCTATTCCATGCGCGTCGGTTATCGCATGTTTCACGAAGGCCGCTGGATCGGTTATGGACGCACTTCAGCCAATGTTCAGCGCGTCGCCATTGCGGGCGCCGGGGACGTCGGGTCCAACCTTGTGGAGGAACTCCGCTCTCGACCCGGCCTCAGAATGAAACCCGTCATCTTTTTAGACGACGATCCATTGAAATGGCGGTCATCGCTTCACGGCATCCCAATTGTTGGACGCCCGGAAGTGCTCAAAAAGGTGGCCCGCAAACACAATGTCTCCACTTTGATCATTGCCATGCCTTCCGCCACCGCCAAACGGTTGGCGGAAATCACCACCGTCGGCCAGGAAGCGGGACTGAACTGCGTGACCGTTCCCTCCATCGCCCAATTGACCTCAGGCGCGGTGTCGGTCAGCCAACTGCACCCCGTAAGCATCGAGGACCTCCTGGGGCGGGAGCCGGTGGAATTGGAAACAGACGCCATCCGGCACACCTTTGAAAACCGCGTTGTCATGGTGACCGGAGCCGGCGGCAGCATCGGCAGCGAACTGTGCAGGCAGATTGCCGCGTTTAGACCACAAAGGCTTTTACTCGTGGAACACTGCGAAGTGCAGTTATTCCAGATCGAACAGGAATTAATCCATCTTGGTTTCGAAGGGATCATCGTCCCGGTGGTGGCCAACATTCTCGATCCGGTGCGCATGCGCTCCGTTTTCGAGGCGCACCATCCATCCGTGATCTTCCATGCGGCGGCGCATAAACATGTGCCCATGATGGAGCGCCAACCCACCGAGGCCGTTCGCAATAATTCCATGGGTTCAGCATTTCTGGCGGAAATGGCCCTTGAATTTGGAGTCGAACGCTTCCTCATGATTTCCACCGACAAGGCCGTCAACCCCACCAACGCGATGGGCGCCTCCAAACGCCTGGCGGAAATCTATCTCCAGGCCCTGTTCGCCAGGAATTCCGGAGCCACCAAGTTCATCTGCGTTCGATTCGGCAATGTTCTGGGATCCTCAGGCAGCGTGGTCCCGACCTTCACCAAACAAATTGCGGAGGGTGGGCCCGTAACCGTCACCGACCCGGAAATGGTTCGTTACTTCATGACCATCCCCGAAGCCGTTGGCCTGGTGCTCCAAAGTTGCTCCCAAGGTCAGGGTGGTGAAATTTATGTCCTCGATATGGGCAAACCGGTCAAAATCGCCGACCTGGCCCGGCAGATGATTCAACTCTCCGGATTGAAACCGGGCGTGGATATCGAGATCAAATTCGTGGGGCTCAGGCCGGGTGAAAAACTCTTCGAGGAACTCCACTGCAAGGGTGAGAATTTCCGCCCGACCCGCCATCCCCGGATCATGAGCTTCATTCACAAACCGGAATCGCTCGATCTTATCCAGGCGGAGTTCGAACGATTGGGGGATGATTTGTATTCCCTGTCCGTGGCGGAAGTCAGAGAACGGATCCATCAATTGGTGCCGGAATACCTCCCTTACTCTCCAAAAGGGATCCCTTTAAAATCGACCGGGAAAGCCTCAGTGATTGCAGGATTGGATACGGACGTGGCTCAACCGGTAGCCACAAGGTCTATGCCAGACACCCCGCCTGAGCTGGCTGGAGTCTGATTGAACAATTCCGCCATGCGCCCTTCAATGGAAGAGTATCGCCGTATGGTCGAAGAGTCGCCATTAATGATCTGGCGCTCGGATGCCACGGGAAAGTGCGATTATCTCAATCGCCGCTGGCTCGATTTTGTGGGTCCAACCGCCGGACTGGAACACGTCGATGCCTGGGCGGAAAGCATGCATGCCGATGACTTGAAGCGCTGTCTGGCCATCTACCACCTCGCCTTTGCCCGGCGTGAACCGTGCCAGATGGAATATCGCATACGCCGCCATGATGGAGTTTACCGCTGGATAATTTACAGGGTCGTTCCCTTCAACAATCAGGCCGGAGAGTTCGCCGGCTACATCGGCAGTGGCATGGATGTCACCGAACGCGTTGAAGGCCAGGAGACTTTATACAAGGCTCAATGGGCGGAACTGAAGAAGTTTCACGAATTGGTCCCGATATGCGCACACTGCAAAAACATCCGGGACGACAAAGGTTACTGGACTCATCTGGAAACTTATTTGCAGGAGCGCGCCGACCTGCATTTCACGCATGGGATTTGCCCTGTTTGTTCCCAGAAATACTATCCCGGTGACGGTTTATTCCCTGAGAGTGAAAAAAATACTCATATTGGAAAGTGACAGGCGCACGGCCATGGATCTGGCGGATTGCCTCATGGCAAATGGCTACGATGTCCTGATCGCTTCCGACGGCCTCACCGGACTGCAAGTCATCCTGGACCAGAGTCCGGATTTGATCGTTTGCGAGGTCTGGATGCCTGTGGGGATCGGATTTTCCCTGGCCCAGCGGTTGCGCGAACTGGGCCTGGGCGACATCCCCATTATCTTCATAACAGGACGGAAGGATAACGACCTGCGCGAAACCGCCCGGCAGTTGGGTGCTGCGGATTTCTTTGAAAAACCCTGCGCTCCAGAGACAATCCTGGCTTCCGTTGGAAATACGCTTTTCCCCGGAGATGTACGCCATGCCGCCTCTTGCCGGTCGCATCCGCACGAGCCCTGAAGCAGCAATCAATGCTGCTCATGGCTGATCATGCCCTTTTCCAGGATGCGTGAATCAACACACCAAAATACCAAAACAACTATTCAAGGTCGCATTCGACCGCCCTCTGCAAGACAACCGGACCGATCAAACCAGCGGACATGAGCGGGGCGTTCTTGCCGACTGTGGGCGATAGCAGAAAGGTGCGGCGCTGCTCCACCGGCAAGGCCATATCTCCCACCAGCCGGTTGTTCCAGACATTGACCACATCCACCTCCAGCACGTTTGGTCCCTGCTTCACCGCACTGGTGACATCCATTCTCCATGGCGCGAGCCAGAGGGTGGCGATTTCCCTGCCATTCAATCGCACCGTTGCGAGATCGCGCACTTCGCCCAGATCTAGAAAGATCCGCGGACCTTGACCCGTATTTTGTGAGGACGGGACATCGAAGGTTTTCCGGTAGGTCGCCTTGCCGGAGAAATATTTTATGCCAGCATCGGAATGCTGCGTCCAATCGATGAGTTGCTCGAAAGTGGTTTGTTCCGGCGCACCCCAACCCGGCGTAAAACGAACCTCCCATGAACCCGTCAGCGCATGAGTGGCTGGTGTCTGGCTCATGCTTAACGACTGGCGTTTGCCATTGGCGAACGTCACTTCATAAGCGCCTGGCATCATCGCCAGGGCTTCCAGGTGGTTGTCGCGTTTTGTGAGTTGAATCGGCACTCCCCCTGCAGCCTCAGCCAGGCGCGGCATGTTTCGAACCAGTCCGGCCACCTCGGTGTCGCTCAACACGCGGGCGAATGGTTCAAAACCGCCGAGTTGGCCGCGGAACTGCGCGAGACCGCCCGCCCCTGCCCCGTTGTGGACGATGTACTCACTCTTCAAACCTTTTCGTGCCAGAACACCGTTCAGATACAAATGGGGCTGGCCATCCTTGTAAACCACGGCCACATGGGTCCAATCGGGAAGGGATGCGGCATGAACCAGCGTCGGGGCAAAATAATTCGCTCCATGTTCAAAGACGCAAACACCATTTCGCCCAACGGCCAAACCGCAGCCCGCATGGTTATCGCCGCCGAAGACCTCTCCATGCGCGGCAGCCAGCGCGTCATTTCGTTTCTCAGCCATTCCAACCACGCCACGGTTGGTCTCAGTAACCAGTGTCGTGTCATCGCCCGGCCTGATCCACGCGGCGAACGAAAAGTTATTCGGGCTGTCCCCAACCGTCACAGATGCAGGGCGAACCGACCGGGTGCCCAATACCTCCTGGCCATTTCGTGCGACAGACACAATGCGTTCCACATCGGGTGCGGCCTTCTTTCGGAAGATCACAAACACCGAGCCATTGGGTCCGAACGACAACGGCACGCGCACAATCCCGTCCGCCAAATCGTAAACCGCGGGACTCTCAATCTTTCCAGAATCCGGCGACCACAGTTCCGGGGCACGATCGCCCGCACGGAAAGCCGCTGTGGTAACGAGGGTGTCCGCCTTCGGATTCGCCACAAAATAGATGTCGGTGTCTCCAGTGCGTCTGTGGGTGAAACGCAGCTTTGTGGAACTCTCGAAATCCGCAGGCGATTTGAGCGAGGCGAGCACCTCTTCCAGGGACTTGCCCCAGACAACGCGTCCTTTTCCAAATTTGCGTTCGCCCGGCTGCTTCGTATTTTCAGTTCCCCAGACATCCCTGGCCATCCTGACGACTTCCTGATCGCACTTGGGAAAATTCTCCATGCTTGGAGAACGGGACGGTGGCGTGCCCATGATTGTGGCGCCCGCTTTCACGAGTGCGCGAATCTTGAGAAGGACTTCCGGGCGCATTGTATCCAACTCGGGCAGCACCAGCACGCGATACGTTGTGCCATGCGGCAAAGTCAGAACCCCATTCTTCACGGCGAGAGACTTTTCAATCACTTCGCTGTTGATATAATCGAAGTCCCGGCCCTGCGGCAGTTGCGGTTTGCGAACGCCCGTCATTTTTGGGGCATCCTCGCCGATAAAGTAGGCGACGTCCGCCACGCGCGTGCCCTGCTGCAAGAGCCAGCAGGAACGGCGCAGGTAATCCACCCAGGTTTTGCCCTGCTCAAACCAGGTGTTGTGGCGGTTGAACTCCGTGCCGAAGCCGGCATTCACTCCTGGCACCTTGTCCTCCCACGGCTGCTCGATATAGACATGCAGCACGAAATGATTGATGCCCTCGCAGAAGGCCCAATCCCCGCGCGCTTTCAGGGATGAGGGAGAACTCTGGAAGGGAGGTCCGCCAGTGAACGATTCGGCAGATACAAATGGCTTGCCGTAGGTGTTTGCGCAGGACGAAGCGGCGCGGCATTCGATGGACCCCAAATCACCCGTCACCCAATACTCGCCACCGATCCGGTCGGAAGCTCCACCGTATTTCAGGAATTCGCCGGGAAAACCCCAATGACCGTAATTCTCCAGCCACAGGCCCAGCCCGTGGGATTTGGAGGCATCGCGCAAACCACCCACATAGTCCGTGGCCACACGATCCGCCACTATGCGGCGCAGGTCCCACAGGAACCGCTCGCTCTGGTCCGCGCTGCCCACCAAACGTCCTGTGAGCACAGGCAGCCAGGGTTTGGGATCATAGCCGTAGCGCTTTTGAAATTGGGCGTCAAACCCGTCGGTCCAATTCTGCGATCCCATCTCGTAGCTGTCCGCAACGACTCTTGTGAAGGATTTGCGCCCGGAAGCGGGAACTCGTTTGAGCACCTCGCCGATGAAGGAATCAAAATGATATTTCGCGAGCGACCGGTTCATTTTGTCCACTTCGAAACCCTGGCCCTCGGGCGAGGCGGGAGAGTTCTTCATTCCTGTCGGGGTCATGCCGGTGCGCAGGATGATCCATTCTCCTGGTGGAACGTCCCAGACCAGCATCCCATCCGATGAAAGATTCTTTGTCAGGTCGCGAACCGCTTTTTGCGGCACGACCATCCCCGCCGCGTCCGGCTCTGACTGGGTTGGCCAAAGATAGGTATCCCACATCGGCAGCGGCGTGGGGTGCATCTTGCCGAGCTGTTTCTCAACAAACAATTCCAGCCGCGACGCGCCGGAAAGATCGATCTCCGCCAGTCGTGGTTTGCCCGCCCCGTTCACGTTTGCGAAGACCAGTCGGAACTTTTTTGCCGTGGTTGCAGGAAAGGAAATCGCCACAGGACCGCGTGGCATGAAACCGACGCCGGTGACCATGTTCGAACGATCGCACTTGAACTTGCGAATAGTCTTATAAACATCGTCCGCGCCCGTGGCCTGCAATTCGCAATCCGCGCTGAAGGCCTCTTCAGCGGGGATAATCTCGACAGATCGCGCGGTGAATGCGTCGTTCACTTCAAACTCGACGCTCAAAGGATTCTTCCCCCGCCCTGCCCCATCCGGAAACTCGACGGACGTGGACGCTTTGCCATCCACGATCCTGCCCGCATCGGCGATTGACGGCACGCAGGTCACACGCGGTTTTTTGACGGCGAGCGTGTCTGTGTCGCCCTGAGGCGCGGGAAAAGCGAGCAGTGCCACATCCTGGAACTGCGTGTTTGGCGAAGGCAGCTTTTGCGAGAACTTCATGGGACCGCTGACTCGCGTTTCAGACGAGGTGAGATAACGCATGGTTTGTTCCGGCTTGATCCAGGGCCCGCCGGACTGGCTCCATCCGGGACAATTAAACAGGCCGATATTGACTCCGGTGCGCCCGCCCTCCCGCATGGCGTGCTCGATCAAACCCCACCACTCGGGCGTGAACACCTTGATTTTCCCGGCGGGCACATCGTCGAGGAAGATGTTGCCGACCAGCGCCTCGCCGATGCCGAAACGTGACATCGCTTCGAGGTCCCTGGTGATTCCCTCCTTCGAAATATTGTCGCTGATCCAATACCAATAACACCACGGTTTGGTCTGCGCGGGCGGGTTGGTGAAACCCTCAACCAACGGATCGGCGGCACAAGTCGCGAAGGCAAGCAATCCAAAGCTGATGAAGAGAAGAATACGTTTCATGTCTGGATGATTCTAATTATAGATTGGTTGCGGAATCGACCTGAATACCGGCTGGGGCTTCGATTTTCGAGGCGATGGTGCCGTCCGATTTCCGTTCATGGCGGACGTGAATCGGACCAAGGGGTGTCGGATACGTTCCCTCAACCCATTTCAAATTGCCCAATTGCGGCGCGATGCGCACCCGTTTGCAGCCCGGTTCGAGCGGCTTCACTCCAAGCACCGTCTGGCTCAGCCACGCGGTGGGACCACTCGCCCAACCGTGGCACAGGCTGTGTCTAAATCCGATGTAACAATAGGCTCCGTAATCGCCGTGAATATCCTTCTTGCCCGCAGGCACCAACTCGTCAATGCGCCCTGCGTTGTTGGTCCACTCCAGGTTGAAATCCTCCCAAAAGGTCGTGGCGCCAAAATCGATCATCGCGCCCCAATAGGTGCGAACGAAATCCAGCGCGGTATCGGTGTCGCCGGATTTTGCCAATGCCTGAAGGACATAGAATCCGTAAAAGGTGGAAATATCCTTTGCCCCGCCCACTTTGAGCACGGTGTCGGAGGTTTGCTTCGCATCCATCATTCCGGCCAGTGAAAGCAACGCAGCGCCGGACTTGGACTTGTTCACATCGGGAACGACCTTGCGTCCGCGATCAGCCGCTTCGGTGCAGACTTTTGCGGTCACTGCATCGCCAAGCGTGGTCATCATTCGCGCGCCGCTCTCCAGTGTCATCACGAGCAATCCCTGCAAACCGGCAGTCACACCCTGTTGGTTGGGCGAACTGGGCCAGTCGAGAAAGCGCATGCCGTCGATGTGCTCTTTCCCGTCCGGTCCGATCAGTGCCGCAAGTCGTTTGAGCAATGCGGTGAGATACGGTTTTTGCTCCTCCAAATATTTGCGGTTGCCGTTGTGCATCCACAAATCCTCATGGATGAGCACCCACCACATGGAATAGCTGGAAATGCCGTTCATCCATTCGGTCACCGGGGTGACTTCCCGGGTCAAATCGAGCGAGCGGGGCACCACTTCGTTGAAACCGAATACGGCGTCGATGGTGTTGACTTCGGGATACATGTCCCCAATCCACACCAGCCGGTCGCGCTTGATGCCGTCCCAGAGATATTCCTGCATGTTGAGATGGGCTGTGTAGGCGCCAACCTGCCAGATGTGGTTCAACCGTTCGTCGTCGCATTTGAAAGAACCCACCTGTGGGATGTCGCGAATCTGGAGCACGGCACGGACCTGGCTGAGCTCCACGGAGAGTTGCGGGTCCAGATTATCAATCCGCACAAACCGGAATCCACTGGGGCCGACCATCTTTTTGCCCAACCAGGGCAGCGTTACCACTTGATCCCGTATGGCGTGGTCGTTCTGGGCGTTCTGTTTGCCACCGATCTCCGACATGGCCTCGCTCACGGATTCACCGAAACGAATCCGCACGTGGCGCAGCTTGCCCTGTTCAGACATCATGGGCGTGATCAATTCGACATAACCATGTAGCTCCCTGCCGAAATCCAGCAACACACCGGCGGACGAATTGGAACTGGCGTTCAATACACAGGGGGGCTGCGGCTCCTTGAGCACAGCCTGACCGGCGTGCGGTTTTAACAGGGAACCGGCGTTTTTCGCGCCAGCATCGCTTTGCCACACGACCCGCGTCGGATTGATGAAGAAAGTCGAGAGCGGCGAAGGTTCCGCTGTTTCAAGTCCTGGCGGTGCGGCGTAGGCCAAAAGCGTCGCAAACGCGGCGGCAAGAACGGTCAGTCTGGCGGTCGTTTTCATAAATCGAATTGAATGCGCAGATCATAAGAGAGTGCGACCGCTGAATCCTTAACCATCTGGCCAATAAGTAGCACAATTTAGTAGAGTAGGCGAAATGGACGGATTGAATGGCCGTGGCCAATGACCGTCGCATTTCGCCCCTCATCGAACCGGACAGGCGGTTTTCCCGCATCCGGCTCTCCGGGGATCATACGTTGCATCGCTTCGACGTCATCGTTTCCATGCCGCATATTCCGGCATTTGGTATAAACCATAACGCTCATAGAGATCCTCCTTGGGGTATGTGGACCATTGCGCCCGACTACATCCGTGTTTGCGCCACAACCATCGTTGTAACTTGCTGCTGACGTATTCGTTCATCTGGCCCATCACCTTGGTGCTGTTCCCGTAGTGAAAGTAACCCTTCCAACCTTTGAGTTTCTTGTTGAGCTCGGGAATCACCTCTCCGATATCACGCCATAGCGTGCTTCGGTTGAGTTTCTCCCGAATCCCGTCTCGAAACTTCTTCTGGCTCTTGGGATGGGGTTCCACATGCGGATATTTCCATTTCCCCTTCCCCTGTCGCATTGTTAGCGCGAATCCCAAGAATTTGATGCCATCCTGGCGGAGGTCCACCAAGCGGGTCTTCTTCTCGTTGAGCACTAACTCGCGTTGCTTCAGCCATCGTTCCAGTCGTTCCATCAGTTCCCGTCCCTGCCCCGGCTGTCCGAGTATCACGAAATCATCCGCGTATCTCACCATCACGGGTTTGAGTTCGCAGCGTTCGTTGACTTCCCAATCCAACTGGTTGAGGTATGCATTGGCTAAAATCGGCGATACAACCCCGCCTTGCGGAGTCCCCCGTCGATTCTGACCTTGCCCCCCCTTTGTCCCGCCTTTCCCTGTGTCGCTTTGCGGTTCATTCACGGGCGCGCGCAGCCATCCTGCGATCAGCTTGAGAATTGTTCCATCGCTGACCCGCTTGGCCACTATGCGCAACAAACGCCTGTGGGGAATGCTGTCAAAATACCCGCTTAAGTCCGCGTCTATAACTTCGACGCGTCCTGTCAGCGTAGCCTTCTTGATCGCCTCCATTGCTTGGTGGGCATTGCGTTTGGGATGATAGGCGTAACTGTTCGGATGACTATCGGCTTCCAGAATCGGCAGCAATACAATCACCACCGCTGTCTGCACCACCCGGTCTTTCACTGTCGGGATGCCCAGGGGTCGCAGCTTCCCGTCTCCTTTTGGTATATACACACGCTTCACCGGGCTTGGCCGATACTTCTTCGTGCGTAACTCCTCCAGCAGTTGGTTCCGCCATTGGTCCCAGGCTTCGTCGCTGGCAAGATAGACGTCGCATGTCTGCCCGTCGATCCCAGCCGCGCCATTGTTGTGCGCCACGGAGGCCATTGCCGTTTCCAGCACGTCCTTCCGCAGCAGTTCTCCGTAGAGGCTGTAAAACCGATACTTCGGCTCAGCCTTGGCTTTGCAATATAGCGCTCGCTGCAGCTTTTGAACTTTTATCGGGGTTGTTATCCGTTGAAAAAGTGTTTCCACTCCCTCAAGGCCATCTCCCTGTCCCTCGCTGTTTTGATTCGCTTCGATCCAAGTGCCTTCCCTTGGCTCCGCCGGGGTTTTGGTCGCCCCAGCTTCTTCGCTACTATGGAAGACTCCGACTTCTCTGGCTGCCCGTGCGGCCTCGGAGGGTGTTCCTCCTTGCACCGGCGGTTGAGGCTTTATCGCCCCGCCTCCAGAGATCTCCCAGCTTACCTTGGTTTCCCTTCCTGTCGTGTCGCCCTCGCTGACTCCGCCGGAATCAACAGCGCCCATTTGACGATTTGATGACGCCGCGTTTCTGCCTTCGCCGTTCGGGTAGCGGCTCGGCTTACCGGTTATTTCGGTTTCGGAGCTCATTTGATGAGGTTTACTTTCGTTACGACCCGACAGTTCTTTCAGCGTCCCGCTTGTGGTTCGGCCTCACGGCCTCGTCCCGGACGCTGCATTTCGGTCGTGAACCGTCTAATTCGACCGGCGGGACTTTCACCCACGAGGCTACCAATTTCACTGGCGCACACCCGAAATCCGAAATAAGAAGGGTCAAGATGATGCAATGCTTTGAGGCAGCCATGATTTGCAATCGGCGAGGGTGTATTAAATCAATAATCCACAGCCGGTTTCAAACCATGGATGGCCAAATGGTTGCGTCAGATGGGCCGTTCCTATTTCGGATTTCGGGTTTAACCAGCGGCGAAGCCCGCCCCAATTTGACTCAATGTGAATCGGCATTTTCATGGGCGTTCGGACACCTGCGTTTTTCGATGACGAGGATATTTAGCATGAACGATCTCACGTCACAAAGTGCCGAAGCGGCAACGAATCGACCGAAACCAGCTATGAGCACGAGACTTTTCAAGCTTGAATGCTGGAAGCGCAATCAAGTAAACGTGTCTTTATGAATTCATTCGCCGTCTCGCTTTTTTTGTTTGCATCCCTGCTGGCGACGTCCCAGGCCCAGGATGCCGGATTTCTCAGGGCCATAGATTCGCGAGTTGTGGACGGTCAGGGCAAGGAGGTCATCCTGCGTGGCATGGGGCTTGGCGGCTGGATGCTCCAGGAGGGCTACATGCTCGGCATCAGAAACGAAGGAATGCAGCACCTCATCAAGGCACGAATCACCGATCTGGTGGGCCGGGAGGAATGCGACCGGTTCTATCAGCTCTGGCTCCAAAACCACATGGCCCGTCCGGATGTCGATCTTCTGGCGAAATCCGGTTTCAACAGCATCCGCCTGCCGATGCACTACAATCTCTTCACCCTCCCCATGGAGAACGAACCGGTTAAAGGACAGAACACCTGGCTGACCAATGGTTTCACTCTCACCGACAATCTCCTGGCCTGGTGCAAGGCGAACAAAATGTATTTGATTCTGGACCTGCATGCCTCTCCCGGGGGTCAAGGCAAGGATGGCAACATTTCTGATTACGATCCGGCAAAACCTTCCCTGTGGGAAAGCGCCGAAAACCAGCAGAAGACCGTTGCCCTATGGCATAAGCTGGCCGAGCGATATGCCAACGAGCCATGGATTGGCGGTTATGATTTGCTGAACGAACCCAACTGGACCTTTGAAGGCAAGGACAAGAACGGCAGACAGGATGCCACCAACCAACCCATTTGGGAAATCTACCAGGCCATCACAAAGGCCATTCGAAGTGTGGATACCAACCACATCATCATCGTTGAGGGCAACGCCTGGGGAAATAATTACAACGGTTTTCCCGGGCCATGGGACGATAACATGGTGATGAGCTTCCACAAATACTGGAATCCGAATACGCAGGCAGCCATCGCGCACTTCCTCGATCTCCGCGAGAAGTTCCACATGCCCCTCTGGCTCGGGGAAAGCGGTGAAAATACCACCCAATGGTTCAGCGAGTGCGTCAGACTCGTTGAAAAGAATCACATTGGCTGGGCTTGGTGGCCCTACAAAAAAGTCAGCTCGGGCACCAGTATCATGACCGCCACGCGACCGGATGATTTCAAAAAAGTCGTCGATTTCTGGAACAAAACCGGCGAACGGCCTTCGAAAGAGGTTGCCAGCAAGGGATTGTTCGAGTTGGTCGAGAATCTCAAGGCCGGGAACTGCCGGGTTAACACCAACGTTGTTCAGTCTCTGTTAGCTCCTGACTCGAAGCCCCTGGCTGGATCCCAAAAACTCAAAGCCTTGATCCTTACGGAAACCGGAGGCCAGCACGGGCCTTTCGTCGAAGCCGCCAAAATCTGGCTCAAGGAACGTGGCCAGGCGGATGGATTTGAAGTCGATTACATCACCAACACAGACACCATCAATTCGGTGTTGCTCGAGAACTACCAACTCATCATCCAGCTCAATTTTCCTCCATACACCTGGAAACCCGATGCAATGGCCGCCTTCAAGTCCTACATTGAAAAAGGCAAAGGCGGATGGATCGGCTTTCATCACGCCACGCTGCTGGGTGAATTCGACGGCTATCCCATGTGGCCCTGGTTTTCGGATTTCATGGGTGGGATCAAATTCAAAAACTACATCCCGAAGTTCGCCGCCGGGACCGTCCGCGTGGAGGCCAGGAATCATCCCTGCATGAAGGACGTTCCCGAATCGTTCGTCATCCCCAGGGAGGAATGGTACACCTACGACAAAAGTCCGCGCCCGAACGTCCACGTGCTGGCCAGCGTGGACGAATCCTCGTACTCTCCATCGTCCGATATCAAAATGGGGGACCATCCGGTGATCTGGACGAATGACCACATGACCGCCCGGAACCTGTATATCTTCATGGGCCACGGCCCCGACCTGTTCGAGAACAAGTCGTTCACCACCATCTTTCGCAACGCGATCAATTGGGCCGGAGGCCGGTAATTTTATGGCCATCCTCACTCACTTTTACCGCATTCTCCCAGGGCTGGTCGTGGCATTTACGATGGCGATGGACCTACGCGCGCAGGACCATCCAACTGAGTTTGGCGCGCTCGCCTTCTATTCAACCACCGTTGAACCTGATCACGCCAGGTTTGCCAAGGCCGCTTTGGTCTTCCTCAACGAGCTTGCCGCAAAAGAACACTTCACGCTGGATGCAACAACGAATTGGAACGCTCTTAACGCAACCAATGTCGTAAAATACCGGGTCGTGATCTGGATCAACGACTTCCCTCACACCTCGGCGCAACGAAAGGCGTTTCAGGATTACATGGTTGGCGGCGGAGGCTGGCTCGGTTTCCATGTGGCCGGTTACAACGACAAGGACACACAATGGCCGTGGTTCGTGGAGTTTTTTGGGGACTCGGTCTTTTACAGCAACAACTGGCCCGCATTGCCAGCCAAACTCACCGTCGATGACCCCACGCATCCCGTGACCCGCAACCTGCCTGGCTCATTCATCTCCCCCACCAACGAATGGTATTTTTGGAAACCCAGCCCGCGATTGAACAAGGACATCAAAGTCCTGCTGACGCTCGATCCCTCCAATTATCCGCTCGGCAAAAAGGATATCCTGAGAGAGGGCGACCTGCCTGTGGTGTGGACGAACACGCGTTACCGGATGCTCTATATGAACATGGGACACGGGCCCGAAGTCATGTCGGATGCGACACAGAACAAACTGATTGCCGATGGCCTGATGTGGCTGGGCCGCGCCAAGACCGTGAAATAGGCGCCGCCCAACCACGGCATTTCGAACCCAAGCCGACGTCGCCGTCTCTATTGCGCAGGCTTTGCGCCGTGCACTGGAGTCAAGTCCGACTAGTGCCGAAAGCACTTTTAGGATTTTTCCGTTTCTTCGAAGGCCGAATGATAAACCACGCCGGCCAAAATTGCTCCCACGATTGGAGCGATCCAGAAGGCCCAAAGTTGTGCCAGCGCCCATCCCCCCACGAATACCGCCGGTCCAGTGCTGCGAGCCGGATTGACCGATAGATTCGTCACTGGAATGCCAATCAGATGGATCAGAGTTAATCCCAAACCAATGGCTATTGGAGCGAAACCCTGCGGCGCGCGTTTGTCGGTGGAACCCAGAATGATCATGAGAAACATGAAGGTCAGCACCACTTCCGCCACCAACGCGGACCCCATCGAGTAAAATCCGGGTGAATGTTCCCCGTATCCATTGGCGGCAAAACCACTGCTCAGGATGAAGCCGCCTCCACCACTGGCAATGACATACAATATGCCCGCGCCAGCAATTCCGCCCAGAACCTGGGCGACGATGTAAGGCAGTACTTCAGAAGCCGGAAATCGCTTGCCGACGCACAAGCCGATGGAAACAGCGGGGTTTAGATGACATCCAGAAATATGGCCGATGGCATACGCCATGGTCAGCACCGTCAAACCGAAGGCCAGGGCCACGCCCAGCAGGCCGATGCCAACTTTTGGAAAACCAGCCGCCAGCACGGCACTTCCGCAGCCGCCCAAAACAAGCCACAAAGTGCCGATGAACTCTGCCGTCAATTTCTTCTGTAATGACATATCGCTTCTCCCCTTTCGAGTTGTCTTGCGGCGGATCGCATCCCGGATAGTGGGGCGTTCACGTGCCGTTTTGGAATTTTTATCCCATCGGATAAACTCTGTTGTATTAATAGCTCGTTTCTAACGGGCAATCAATCTGCAAAACAATTTTGGTGCGACGACCCATCGGATTGTCTGCGCGGCTGAAAAACGATCGACACCGCAGGGCGTAAGAGGCCCGGCGGTTCACATCGATAGCCGGATCAAACCTTCAACTTCAGGTTTTTCTCGATGAGCCGACACCGCTGGTCCACGCAAATCTTGGAACGCATGCCGTCTTCCGGCGTGTTCTGCACGTAATCCAGCAGTTTATCCACAGTGGTCTTTGCCACATGCGTGCGCGTGTCGGAGGAACCGTAATAGATGAACACGTCGCCATTCTTGCGCGCCACCCAACCGTTCGAAAAAAGCACGTTCGAAACATCCCCCACCCTCTCGTCATTCTCCGGCGCCATGAAATAACCGCCGGGCGCTTTAATGAGTTTCGATGGATCCTCCAGGTCGCAGAGGAACAGATAGAGCACATAGCGCATTCCGACCGCTGTGGTGCGCACGCCGTGGGCCAGATGGAGCCAGCCCTTTGCGGTCTTGATGGGCGCGGGGCCGAGGCCGTTCTTGCCCTCTTTGATGGTGTGATAAAAGCGCGGGTCAATGATGCTTTCCTTCTTGATGACCGCCCTGGTGATATCGTCACACAAGCCCCAGCCAATGCCGTCGCCTGAACCGGCCGCCGCGAAGTCCGCCATGGGCCGCGTATAGAACGCGTATTTGCCGTTCACAAATTCCGGATGCAGCACGCAATTACGCTGATGTAGAGCGCTCGTTTTCAAGTCGGCCAGACGGTCCCATTTGATCAAGTCCTTCGTCCGCGCAACGCCGCATCGCGCGACGGCGGCGGAGAGATCGTTTGGTTTGGAATCGTCATGGCGCTCGGCGCAGAATAGCCCGTAAATCCAGCCGTCCTCGTGACGCACCAGTCGCATGTCGTACAGATTGGTTTCCTTGTCGTCAAACTCCGGCATGCGCACCGGGTAATCCCAGAAATGGAATCCTTCCACGCCGTTGCGGCTCTCGGCGATGGCGAAAAATGATTTGCGATCCCAGCCCTCGACGCGCGCCGCCAGAACAATGCCGCCGTTCCATTCCATCGCGCCGACATTGAACACGGCATTGATGCCCAACCGCGTCATCAGGAAAGGATTTGTTTTGAAATCGAGATCATATCGCCAGGTCAGAGGAGTGTGATCGGCCGTGAGCACAGGATTCTCGAAACGGTCAAAGATGCCGTTGCCGTATTTCCGCTCGCGATTCGGCTGCCGGATGAGTTTCTGATGCTGCTGTTGCAGGCGCTCGAGATTTTTTGTGAACGTTTTTTGCTTCATGACTTAAGAATAATTCAAATGACTATTATATACCCAAACGCCGCATGGTTTCCAGACACGCGCGTGTGGCGTGATATGGGCCTTTCCATTCGCTGACCTTGGGCAATTTCGGATCCGGGCGGCCGTCTGGAGCGATGCGCCAGAACCATTCACCGTGAACATGGTCCACCAGGTTTTGCTCCACGTAGTGCCAGACGCGCCGCGCATCCTCAAGATACTTGGGATCGCCACTTAGTTCCATGGCATTGAGGAAACCAATGACCGCTTCGGCCTGCGGCCAGCACTCCCGTCCGCGGTCAATGGTCTGGCCGCCCCTGCCTTCGTAGTAGAGACCGCCGTCTTCGCCAAGGCCTTCGTCGCGAACAACGGCCGCCATTTGCAGGGCCGTTTTGCGGGTTTTCGCATACAATGCGGGATCGCCCAGCGCTTCTGCGGCCTCCCACAAAAGCCAACTGGCCTCAATGTCGTGCCCGAACGTATAGCTGTCTGAACGCACATGCCATTCTACATCGAAGAAATGGTTCATATGACCCGTCCGCGAATCCAGAATACGCTCCAGAAACAGTTGCAAAAGTTCGCGCAAACGTTCTTCCACTTCTGGCAGCGCCGAGACCCGAAACAGGTTGGTATAGGCCTCCAGAACGTGAAGATGATTGTTCATCGATTTCTTCTCGTTCAGGTCCTTCTCGCTCAGACGCGCATCCGGTCCGGCGTCCGACCAGTCTCGGGCGCAAACCTCAGTGTAGCCGCCATGTTTACCGTCGTGAGCGTGGCTTTCGATCAATTCGAACATCTCCATCGCGCGGGCCACGGCTGGCGCGGACCCAAATGCGCGGTAATACTCCACCAGCGCGTAGATGTAAAACGCCTGACCGTAAATTTTTTTGGAGTCGTCCAACATCCGGCCCGCATCGTCCAGCCGCCAAAAAGCACCGCCATGGTGCGTGTCCCAAAAGCGGTTCATCGCATAATTAAAAGCGCGTTCGGCCATCTGTCGAAACAGCGGGTCCGGCTTCACCTGGTGAACCGCTGAGAAAGCCCAGAGAATGCGACTGTTCACGATCAGTCCCTTGGGTTGCGTGCGGTCGGGCTTGAGATCGTTGGTCAGCCAACCCATCCAGCCACCCTGTTCATGGTCCACCGCAGGCCCGCACCAGAACGGCAGGATGTGGCCAAAGAGTTGCGTGCGGACGCGCTGCGCCAGGTCGCGCGCATCGGCGGTCTGACCGGGACTCAGAGTAAGCTTCATTTTGCCTCCCCCTCGTTCTGAATCTCCACACGCCCGATTTGGGCCGGGCCGGTAAATTCAATTTTCACAAAACGATCGTTCGCATCGGCCGATGGAAGTTCATAAACCGCGCGCCTCCAATAACCGTAATCGCCCACGGCAAATGGAAAATCCGTTCGCTTCACCGTCGCGGTGCGAAACGTCGAACCATTGCTCGAAAAACTGAATTTCAGGTCTGCAATATCCTTCGGGAAATACACAAAGACTCGTCCTTTGGTGATTCGGGAACCCACGCGATACACCAGCGCGCTGCCCACAGATCCGCTGGCCCGGTGCGCGTCTTCCATGGCCGAACGGCAATCCCTGGACTGGATTTCCAATTCGCCGGATCGGGCGTTTACCTTCGAAAAATCCGCCAACTCGTCCACCAAAGTGGTCCGGGACACTCGCACTGGCCCCACCACGTTCGAAGGCGCGGACACTCCGGCGCCATTCTTCGCGCTTACCCGATAGAACCATCGGCCCTTGCGGGCCGTCTCATCGTTGAACAAGGGCCGGTATTGCACAAAGCTCTCATCCACGTTGTCGCCAACGGTTGTCCAGGGACCGCTCTTTTTGTACGCGCGTTCGACGATGTAACTCGACGCACCCACTGAACCTTGCCAGGAGATCGCGCTCGCATCGGTGATCGGCAAAAGCGTTGGCGATTCAGGCACGGGGACTTCCGGCACCGGCAAACCGCGGATGGCAAACGCCTCCTGCCGCATGAGGGTCATGAAGGCGGTTTCGTCGTAGTCGTTTCCCATGGGGGAACCGGGCCAGTGGAAGGCCTTGTATTTGTTGCCGCCAGCCGGCTCGCTATGCCAGTAAAAGCCCCCGTCGCAATTTCGCACACGGAGACTCCACGCCAGCGCGCCCGCGGTCTGGGTTTCACGCACCGCTTGAATCGCCTCGGCCATTTGCTTCGTCCCCACAAATCCGAACTCGCCAACAACATAAGGCTTGTGTCCTTTCGCGCGCGCAGCGTTCTCCCGGATAAGCTGGGCGAAGGGTTTGTTGCCTCCCGGATAATGGTGCGTGGTGACAATATCCACCTCCGGCATGGTCAGGGATTCTTCGCGCAACTCGGTTGAATTAAAGCCGTCCATGACCAGATGGTTTTTATCGAGCGACTTGATATAGGCGGCGATTTCGCGCGTCCATAAGGCCGGGCTGTCCACTTCATTGCCGGTTTCCCAGCAGAGGATGGCCTTGTCATCGGCGTAGCGCACGCCGGTGAGCGTATTGGTGCGCGTGATGGCAAAACGGATGGTTTGCTTGAAATCGGCAATGACTTCGGGATCGGTCCAGAAATCGTCCTTGGTCTTTCCGTGAAAACCGGCGTATTGGGCGCGACCTCCCCACCAATGCCAGTTATCCACAAAGGGAATGATCAACCGCACGCCCTGTTCATTGGCAATCTGCAGCACCTGGTCGAGCGCGCGGAACCCTTCCTCGTTGAATTTGCCGGGCGCAAAAACGTGGCGCGGTATGTTCGGAGAATCTTGCGTCCTTTGAACCGAAAGCACATAGGTGCGCACCACCTGTCCATTCATTTGCCGCACAGCAGACAGCGCATCGTTGATTTCAAAACGATCGGGCCACCGCCACCCCAGCACGGCGTTGGTCTTTGAGCCGGGGCCGTCCAACTCGAACGGCACATTGTCCTCAATCAAATGCAGGTTGGGAATGTTCCATGATATGAAACGAAACGGCTTGCCTCCCTCGACCAATTGGTCGCCCTCCACGCGAACAAAGTCGTGGAATTGGGATGCGGCGTGAAGGGTCGTCACAAGTGTAAACGCGGCGATGGACAATAGGATTCTTTTCATGGGATTTCTCCAGATGGAATCAGTCACGGGCCTTCTCCAATTTGTCATACCAGTTAAACTTGATGAATATCGTGGTCACGAGGAGCGTGGCGGCGATGGCGCCAGCCCAGGACCAGTGCTGCAGCACGATGTATATCGGCAGCGCGGTGAGGCAGAGTTGCCAGACGATGCCGACGAGCACATTCACAGTGTCGCGCTTGAAACTGGGATTCGGAATGAAGGTCGGATCTTCCTGCATGACTTTTTTCCGAATGGGCCCCCAGAAACCCCATGGATTCACCGTTTTGTAGAAATTCTTCAAAGTGGCCTCGTCTTCGGCCTGGCCCAAAAACGTGCCGAGGAAGCAGCCTATGACAGAGATGATGAAGATCGCCGGGAACAAATAGAGCGAGTTGCTGACGGGGTGGCCGAGCACCATTTTTGCCACGTCTGGCATGAACATCGCGCTGACAATGCCGGACACCATGCCCCAGAAATAGCCATAACCATTGAACCGCCACCAATACCACTTCAGCACGTTGGCCATGACGTAACCACCGTAAAGCGCGCCCACGATCCACATCATGATGTCCGTAATTCGAGTGGCCAACAGACCGAAGAGAATTCCGACGAATAACACTCCCAGGCATGCAAAGCGGCTCATGGTGACTTGCGTCTTGGGGGCGACTTGTGGATTGATGAACCGCTTATAAATGTCGTTCACGATGTAGGCCGGAGCGGAATTGATGGTGGCGGCGAAATTCGACATGAACGCCGCGAGCAAGCCCGCCAGCAGGAAGCCCACCACGCCCGCCGGCACATATTGCGTCAGCACGATGGGCAGGATCTTTTCGAAATCAGGCTTGTCCATCGAGCGCAGGTCCGTCATGCAGAATGCCAGGGCCAGCACGGTGATGCCGGTGATCATCATGTAGCGCGGGAAATAGAGCACCGTGTTGACCATGCCATTCATGAGCGACGCCTCGCGCGGGTTGCGGGTGGCCAGAATGCGCTGCATGTCGTAATTCGGCGCAGGCCCGGCCAGACTCGCCAGCACGCCTTTGAAGAACATCATTCCAAAGATGATCATGAAGAATTCGTTTCCGTCGGCCTTGAGCGTGTCATTGACCTTGTCGAAGATGCCGGTCCAATCGATGCCCAGTTTCCAGCCGAAGAACGGATTATCCCAGCCTGCCGGAACAACCTTTTGAATCATCTCCGGGGAAACCTTCCAGATCGCGATGATCCCGATGGTGATGGATGTCACAGTCAAAATGCAGAATTGCATGATCTCCGTGATGACGACGCTGACCATTCCCCCTTTGATTGCGTAGAGCGATGTGAGACCCAGAATGATGATGGCGTAAATATTTTCATCGGTCACCACCCCGGTGGTCTGGCTGGTGAAATGCCAGGGCAGCATGACCACCGCGAACTTGCCAATTCCCTTGAACGCATAGGCCAGCATGCCGATCACGTTCACCAGCGCAAAGAACACCACGCTCAGATGGGCGAGGTTCGCTCCGGTGCCGCGGCCGAAGCGGGTTTGAATCCATTCCGCGCCCGTCATTGCGTTGGATCGACGCAGCCACGCGCTCAGAAACATCATCAGGAACACCTGGTTGAACACCGGCCACAGGAACGGCAGCCAGATGCTCTTGGCGCCATACGCAAAAAGAATGTAAACCATCCACATGGTCCCGCTGATGTCGAACATGCCGGAAGCGTCCGAGACTCCGAGCAAGTACCACCGTAGTGATTTTCCTCCGAGAAAATAGGCATCCAGGTCTTTGGACCCTCGCCGTGAAACCCACAGGCCGATGAGAATGACCGCCGCGAAGTAGGTCACGATGATGGCAAGGTCGATGGCGTGCAGCTTCATGGTTTTGTGTTTATTGGCGCCTGAGAGTGGTCGAAATGGCCTTGGAAATCAACCTCCCCGCCGCCCAGCGGAGGCGGTTTGCAATCCATCTTCCAATGCATTCGGGATGGCAGTGGGGGCACGGGTGCAAATCTACCCACGCTCATTGGGCGATGCCAGCTCAAAACCGTCAAACCCGCCGGCAAATTCGGGCCCCATTCGGAATTCATCACAGGCATCCCTTCCATTTGCGAGAATCCCAAACTCATTACCTGAGCGGAACAACGCCTCAACGCTGCAATTCGCCGGGGTTTTCGGGAACACCCGGATCGTCGAGGATCTGGACGGCCGTCGCCGGGCCAAGATTTTTCCAATCTTTAAGAACCCAGACAACTTTTTTGTCCGGCGTGACTTCAACCAACTGCGGTCTCTTGCCTCCATCGGCTCTCGAGCAAAAGAGGGTGTTGCCGTTGGCCAGGCGCACGCAGCTTTGGCTGCCGGAAAACCCGATCTCGGGCGGCAGGTCCGTCTTGAGGTTGAACTCCCAGACTGTCTCGCCTTTGGGATTCACCTCGCGGGCGAGCTCGTCACTTTCATCACTGATGAGCGTGTTTCCATTTTTCAACCGGATTGCGGCCCAGGGTTTGGGAATTTTGTAGGACCAGATTTCATTAAAGTCTTTGTCATACTCGATGACCTTGCCCATCTGGAGTAGCGGCAGGAGATAGGTTCCCTGGGCCGTTATGCGGGCACGGCGGAACTGGCCATGAACCCCTTCCCCGGTAAGGGTGGAAGGAAGGGCATGCTCCACTTCCACGACCCCGGTCTTCTTGTTGATGACCATGAGTTTGGCAGGCGTGCCGTTTTGCATGACCAGCACCTTGTCCAGACCGATGGGCTGGACAGAATGAATTTCGGTTCCCTTGGGGGCATCCATGCGCCAGACAATCTTCTTTTGTGGCGTCACCTCCGCGGCCCACGCCATGCGGGAGAAGAGAATGTTCCCGTTGGACATCATCCAGATATCGTCATATTCCCAGCCTTTTCCTGTCGAATAGGTCCAAATGATTTTGCCGTCATTGATCAGAAACATTTTGTTGCAGCCTTCCCCGATGTAAAGCATCGGGTGCTGGGCAAGCCCATTGCCCGGAAAATCAGCGGGCGTTTCATTCGTGGATACGATCCAATTGGGCGGATCAATCGGGATTTCCTCGGGCCCGACAACGGGAACATTGGCTGCCGTGAATTGCGGCAGCGCTTTGAGGGCTGGGGTGGACTTCGACATTTCCGGGGCATTGGTTCGGCAGCCCGGGACGAGGAGCGCGAGGCCCAATGCGGCTAATGCCACATGATTAAGCGTTCTGATATGGAATGCGGCCGTGATGGAGTTTTGCATGGTGATAATGCGCATCGTTTTGTTAATGTGGATCGAAGTAGTTCTACTCAATATTCCACAAGCTCACCGTCTCACCATCCCTGATGAATATTCTGTTCCCCGCAACAACGGGATGCGCCCAGAGTTCCGTGCTCGCAACCTTGATGCGCGCCAACTCGGCATATTCCGTCTGGCTCGGTTTGAAGGCAACAAAATCTCCATTTTGCGTAATGGCTAAAAGCTGCGATCCGGCGTCGAGCAACGCCGCATTTTGGCCGCTTTTCGTGCCATCGGTCCAGAGGGTCTCACCGGTTTTGGCACTGGCGCAAAAGAAACTGTTGTTATAGCCGAAAACCGCACCATCTTTAAGGATTGGGGTCGTGAACCGTGCGCCCAGTTTCATGTTCGCCCACAAAGGCGTTGCGGTGTAGTTTTCGCCCTGCGCTTCAATCTTCACGGCAAACAATCCCTTGCCCTGGCCGGTGTAGATCACGGTCGAACCATCAATGACGGGTGTCGTGTTGTTCCCCTGGGTCGCTTCAAACGGCACCTGCCACAGTGATTTGCCATCGGCCAGCGAGAGGCCAACGAGATTTTTTGAAGTCAGGGTGACCACTTGTTTTTTCCCGCCCATGGTCATGATCACCGGCGAGGAATTGCCCGGGCCGTCGCTATCCCATTTCCATTTGACCTCGCCGCGGCCCAGATCGAAGGCGATGACCGCTGCGTTCGTGTTTTTGCCGACGTGAACCAGGCACAGCCCGTCCTCGACAATCGGAGACATCGAGGAATCGGACTTGTATGGAATGCCGAGATAATCGTTGGTGGTTTGTTTGCGCCAGAGGAGCGTTCCCTTGGTGGCATCGAAGCAGGAGAGAATACCTCCGACACCCAACGTGCAGATCTTGCCTTCGGCGACCACCGGCGTGCTCCTCGGACCGGGGTGTCGGGCCGGGGGACCTGTTACGACGTAGTCACCCGGATATTTCGCCTCCCAGAGTGTCTTGCCGGTGGAGGAGTCCAGGCACTGAACCAATTCGTCCGTGTCCTTTCGTCCGAAAGTATAGAGCTTCTCGCCCACAAGGACGGGCGAGGAATCGCCCTTGCCGACCGGTGTGCTCCATTTTTGCACCAGGTTCGTCGGCCATTTCTCTGGGGCGGTAAAGCCGCTGACTTTGCCATCACGACTCGGACCGCGCCACTGAGGCCAATCCCCGGCAGAAAGACTCGGCCCACCGCAGCAGACCACGCAAGCGGCCATTGTTGCCATTGCGGCCTTTAAATTGTGGATGTTTTTCATGTTCGTTTTTGTCCGGCAGCGCGGATTTGAAATAAGATTGATCAGTTTCAGCGACCAGGATCGAGTTTCCCCATGCATATAGTATTTCGATCTGAGGATAAACCATGGTCTTCGGATGTCGTGTGTTTTGTTTATCCTTAGCATCCGCATTTCTCTCGTCAACCAACTTCCAACATGCCCGAATTCGCAGGGCGCGTCGTCAAGTCTTGCCAGGGGCCGCCCGGCTGATCATTCTCCCTTTTGATCCATTTGTGTTGGCGCCTTGAATGAACACGCGTCGAAAACGAAAACAACTGAAACTTGCCATGCGAAACAGGACGGTTGACATGCTGACTGGGATCAGGGCGGTGGTTACCGCTTTGACGCTGAGCCTATTGCTTGTAACGGCGCATTCTCAAACCTGGCTGGAGGAAGTAGCGTCGGCGCCTTCCAAAAATCCGGGAACCGCAGATTTCTTCGTATCTCCGCGAGGCAAGGATCTGTGGTCGGGGAAAATGGCCGAACCGGGCGGGAATGATGGACCATTTGCGACGGTGGCGCGCGCGCGCGAGGCCGTTCGGGCGTTGCTCAAGACTCAAAAGGAACCGCGACGCGTGAATGTCCTGCTTCGCGGAGGAACATACCATCTTGAGTCGCCGCTGGAGTTCGGCCCCGAAGATTCGGGAACGGAAAAAGCGCCGGTGGTTTATGCGGCGGCCACTGGAGAAAAGGTCATCCTGAGTGGTGGCCGTCGTTTGGGAGGCGGTCGTTGGGGTGAAATCAATGGTCGCAAGGCCTGGGTGGTGGACCTTTCAAAGGTGAAGCAAGGCCAATGGCGATTCCGCCAACTCTTTGTCAACGGTGCCCGCCGTCCGAGAACCAGGCTGCCCAGGCAAGGGGATTATCACATCGAATCGCTGCCCGGCTATACGGGGGATTTTCTTCGCAATCCGACAAAGGAGTTCATTTATGCGCCGGGCGATATTGTGCCCACCTGGCGCAATTTACGAGACGTGGAGATTGTGGGAATCACGAAGTGGCAGGACAATCGTTTGCCCGTCGAGAGCATTAACGCCCAAACTCGCACAGTCACCTTTGACCGTCCAAGTCTCTTTGCCCTCCTTTCGGGAAGCGCACCGGGGCCCTACTGGGTTGAGAACGTCATGGAGGCGTTGGACACACCCGGCCAATGGTATCTGGACCGTCCAAACGGTGTTTTATACTATCTCCCGCCTGCCGGTGAGGAAATGCAATCGGCCGTGATCATCGCACCGTGCCTCCAGCAAGTTCTGCGTGTAATCGGCCGTGCCGACGCCCCGGTCCATGACCTCCACTTTGAGGGTTGTGTTTTTGCGCACACCGAATGGCAGCCGCCAGCCGACTATGCCTCATCGCTACAGTCCGCCGTGGAAGTGCCCGGCGCGCTGCTTTTTGAATACGCCGAACGATGCGCGGTCACAGATGGCGGCATTGAACACATCGGTAACAGCGGCGCCGAGGTGAGCGTGGGCTGCTCGGACATTGCGATCGCTCGCAACCAAATCAGGGACATCGGCGCAGGCGGAATCAGGATTGGTCACTTTTTCTCATGGGAAACGGATGGATCTGGCCAACTGACCGAGCGCGGAATCAGGCGCAAAGCCGCGATGCCAAAAGGCCCGCACAGCCAGCGGGTCACGGTGGCTGACAACGAAATTGCCCACTGCGGAAGATTTACCCCGGAAGCGGCGGGCGTATTCGTTGGCGACAATGCCGGCAACAAGGTTATTCACAATCACATTTACGACTTGTTCTACTCGGGAATCTCCGTGGGATCGGTCCAGGATTTTGGGCCATCCGAGGCCATGGGCAATATCATCGAATACAACCATGTGCATGACATCGGTCAGGGGATGCTTAGCGATCTGGCCGGAATTTACACCTGTAGCGCTCCCGGCAGTCGCATCGCCCACAACGTGGTGCATGATATTACGCGGCGTGAGTATGGTGGTTGGGGGATCTATCCAGATGAGGGCAGCCACGACATCCTGATCCAGAACAACCTCGTTTACCGCTGCCAGGACGGCGCCTTGTTCGCCCACCACAACCACGATATTACAGTGGAAAACAACATCTTTGCCTTGAATCGGGCCGCTCAAATGGATCGCGGCGGCATGGGCGGCTTCGAGCTTTCCTTCCATCGCAACCTCCTCTTTTTCACGGAGGGGAAAGCGGTTGGGGACTATGATGGCGGCAATTGCGGAACCAACGTTTGCGTGTTTGATCGCAATCTTTACTGGAACGCATCCGGCAAACCGGTCCTCTTCGCCCAAATGAGTTTCGACCAGTGGCAAAACGCAGGTCAGGATCGGAATAGCATAATCGAAGACCCGCTATTTGTGGATCCGGCGCATGGGAACTTCAATCTGAAGTCGGGCTCCCCGGCAGCGCGAATTGGCTTCGAGTCATGGAACATGTCAAACGTCGGACCGCGATCATTTTCAACGAAGCTAAGATAAATAACGGCCTTTTCGGGAATTTCCATTGAGGGTTTTTACGGGTCCATTCGGTACTCGATCCTCTGATCTTCCTCACCACGCCCAAATCGCCCGTTAAGCAAACTCTGACTCTCCCGAATTCCCGCCGGTTTGACAGTCCGCGGTGCATCCACCATTTTAATGTTCATGGTTGCCGAAACGGTATTGATCACCGGTGCGTCTTCAGGAATCGGGCTTGAACTTGCAAATTGTTTTGCGGCGGATGGCAGCCGACTCATACTCGTGGCCCGAAACGACAGCGCGCTGGAATCCCTGGCGGAGGAGTTGAGACTAAACCATAAAATCGAAGCTCAAGTGTTCACCGCTGACCTGGCCCTGCCGGAGACCCCAAACCGTATTTTCGCCCAAATGCAGGAGGCGGGCCTCAAAGTGGACGTTCTGGTCAATAATGCGGGTTTTGGGGCCCAGGGCCCTTTCGCGCAGTTGCCGCTCGAGCGTCAGCTTTCCATGTTGCAGGTGAATATTACCGCTTTAACGCATCTGACCCACCTCTTCCTTCCCGGCATGATCGAGCGCCGGTGCGGCGGTGTGCTCAACGTTTCCTCCACGGCCGCCTTTCAACCCGGCCCACTGATGGCGATTTATTACGCGACAAAAGCCTATGTGTTGTCTTTCAGCGAAGCCATAGCCGAGGAATTGCGGGAAACGGGCCTGACGGTCACAGCCTTATGTCCCGGCCCCACGCATACGAATTTCACGGCGGCGGCCAACATGCAAAACTCGAACCTTTTCAAGTTGGGCGCCATGTCGGCGGAAGAGGTCGCTCGCATCGGCCATGACGCTTTTCGCCGGGGCCGTTGCGTGGCGGTGGCTGGACTTCGCAACAAAATGGCCGTGTTCTCAGTCCGCCTGGCGCCCCGTTCGGTTGTCCGTAAAATCACGCACAAACTCAACGGCGCAGGCCACTCCCCGGAAGCCTGAACGATACGAATCCCATGCCGACGGTTCGTGCGCCTCGGCTATTGCAATATAAGCCCATCGTTCAGGCGATAGGTCTTTCCTTTGCTGGTGTCAAATTCAGCCGCCTTACCGCCCGCGCGCATTTTGCAGGGAAGCCCCTCCAGGCTGCGGATAACCGCTGATTCGAGTTTCCCGCCTTTCCACGCCACGTCCACCTCGAACCCGCCCCGTGCGCGAAGTCCGGTCACTTTGCCGTCCGGCCAGGTTGCCGGCAGCGCGGGCAGCAACTCAATAACCCCGCTGTGCGATTGCACCAGCATTTCGGCCATCGCAGCCGTTGCGCCAAAATTGCCATCGATCTGGAACGGCGGATGGGTATCGAAAAGATTGGGCAGCGTGCAGTTTGCCAGTAGTGTCGATAGAAGTTTCTCCGTGCGATCGCCATCGCCAAGTCGCGCCCAAACCGCCATGCGGTAAGCCGTCGCCCAGCCTGTGCTGCGATCCCCGCGCGCTTCCAGCGATTTCCGGGCGGCTTGAGAGAACGCGGGCGTGCCGCTGGGCGTAATCTCATCCCCCGGGTAAACCGCCCAGAGGTGCGAGATATGCCGGTGCGTTGGTTCCGGCTCCGGATATTCCTGGAGCCATTCCATGATGCGACCGTCGGAGCCGATCTGTGTGGGCGCCAGTCGCGCGCGTTTTTCAATGAGTTCCTTGCGGAAATCCTCATCGATGCCCAGAACGCTCGAGGCCTCGATGCACGCGCCAAAGAGGTAGCGAAGCAATTGCATGTCCACCGCGGGCCCCATGCAGATGCTTGCGGTTTTTCCGTCAGGAAGCCGGAAATTATTCTCAGGCGAATTGGCCGGGACCGTCACCAGCCATTGATGTTTCGGCTCCTCAATGAGCAGGTCGGCGTAAAATCGTGCCGATCCGCGCATCACCGGATAAGCCGTTTTAAGAAAAGCCTTATCGTGCGTGAAAAGCCAGTGATCCCAAAGATGCTGGCAAAGCCACGCGGACCCGCTGGTGGTCGCGCCCCACGACGCCCCCTCCCCCGGCGATGTGAAACCCCAGGGATTGGTGATGACATGCGCCACCCACCCGCGCGCGCCGTAATAAGCCTTGGCGGTGCGTTCGCCGGGAGCTTGCAGCGATTCGATCAAGGCAAACATCGGTCCGGTCAGGTCCGAGAGGTTGCAAACCTCCGCCGGCCAATAGTTCATCTGCACATTTACATCCAAATGCCAGTCCGCATTCCAGGGCGTGTTGATTTCCTCCGCCCAGATACCCTGCAAATTCGCAGGCAGTCCTCCGGGGCGGGAGGACGAAATCAAGAGGTAACGGCCAAAATTGAAATAGAGCACCGCGAGCGATGGATCGGCCGCGCCATTCTTCAGAGCCTTCAGGCGTGCTGGCGTCGGCTTGTTTGAAACGGCGGAATCCACAGGTCCAAGCTGGAGGGCGACACGATTATAATACCGCTGATAATCGGCCACATGCGCGTCCCGAAGAGATTGGAACGACTTTGCGGTGGCTGCCTCCATGTCGCTGGCGGATGCAGCCAGAGGATCGGTCAAATTGCGACCACCGAACCCGCGGTAATCCGTGGCGGCGGTGACGAACAGCAACACCGAATCGGCATTGCGCACGCGCAGCGTTTCACCCTGGAGGGACACCTCCCCGCCCACATTCAAGACTTTCAATCGCGCGACATATTTCACCCCTTTGCCGTCCACCCCATTTTCAAGCTGCCCTGTCATGAGCAAACCGGCGGTGCCATCTGCGCTCGTCTTGAAACACTCAGGCCGGTCGAGCCGCGCATCGAGGCTGATCTTGCCCGCCTTGTCCGAAGCGAAACGAAACACCATGGCTTCATCGGGCGCGCTGACAAACGCCTCGCGGGTAAACGTCACGCCGCCCTGCACAAACCGCATCTTTGCCACCGCGTCGGCCAGCTCGAGTTCACGCTGGTAATCACTGACGGGCGCATTGGTAACCTGTTGAAAAAGCAGATGCAGATTTCCGAGCACCTGATAGCACCCAAAAGCCACCTTGGCTCCTCCGCCATTACCCGAACCTGGCCCTTTGCAGGTGAAATTCCGGCTTACCAACTCCTCCGCCTCAACATTCTTCCCCTCCAAAAGCAGGCGGCGAATCTCGGGCAATACCTTGGCCGCGCCTTCGCGATCCGCATCCTGACGGGAACCTGACCACACCGAGCTTTCGTTGAGCACTATGCGCTCTTCGCTCACACCGCCAAACATCATCGCCCCCAGCCGCCCATTTCCAAGCGGGCAGGATTCGGAAAATTTGGTCCCGGGCGAATCGAACCACACCGTGGTGTCAGACGAAGCCGCGCAGCTCATCCCAGCAATCCCAAGCAACAGGCTCAAGGTGACCGCTGTTTTGCAAACCATATTACGAATTGAATGCATAGGTATCAGGGTTTAGTTACCGCATAGCATAATATGAACCACGGCTACCGACGAGCACGAACTTATGGTTTTATAAAATCACCGACGAGCTTTCCGTCCAGGGTATCCCGCCGCATCGCGCCAGGTTGGGCCATCAATTCCTTGAGCAGCGGCAGGTGTTTTTCATACACGCCGCGCGGCGTGGTCTGATGCCGCACGCTGATCCACGCGGTTCATGTCGTCAAGCGCGCCGGTGCCTGCCTATTGTGGGACGGATTCTCTGGCGGCTGACTCGACTTTCTCGAATTCAAAATACGCGAAGTTGTTACCCCAGCCGTAATGGAAGGTCAGCAACTGCCTGCCGGTCTCAGGAAACGTAATCGCTCCGATATCGGCAAAATTCCAGTAATGCCAGCTCGTGGTGGCCACCGGCAGCTTGCAGGTGGCGGCGGGTTTGCCGTTCAGATCGAAAGTGACCGTGTTGGCCTGATACGAATAGAGGGCCTTGATTCGGTAGGTGCCAGGGCTCGTGACATTCACGGTGTAATTGCACCACTCGGCGTTCGTGGTCCAGCCTATGTAAAACTGGTTGATCTGCGGACTGACCATGTTGGTGTGATTCAGGTCCGCCCAGTCTTTCACATAGGAAAGATCCACTCCTTCGTCGCGGCGGAAGTTCCAAATATAGGCGCAGGCATGGGCTCTTTGATGCCCCTTCTCCTGGTTCAATTCCCCACTGCCATGATTGATGGCATCGGCATCGTGATACCCCACACCCTCGCCACCGAGATCAAATAACGCGCATTGCACAATGCCTGGGATGGATGCAATGCCGGTCTTGTGATAGGCGTCCTCAAAAGGCCTCCCTTGGTATTCCTGCGGCAGGGTGCCAAAAGAGGACGCAATAGTTGCGAGGAGTGCGATGCCAGGCAGAAGCCTGAATATTCCGCCGGTTTTCGCTACTGAGTGTCTGCCAATAAAAACGATGTTATTACTCATAAACTTACAACCATGGGCCGCCACAAGCCTGAGAACATTCGGTGAATCAGGCTGCTTTTTACACAAGTCTTCCATGACAAGTCAAACTTCAACCGGATAGGATGCCGGACTAAATTCACAGGGCTGCAAGACCCATCGGTGATTGGGATTCACAAAGCCATTGTGAGATTAGGTTGTGTGGGTTCATTGCGCTCGTTGCTGCCTCCATTATTTTACTGTCGCCGTCAGGCGTTTGATATACTGTTGGACCAACAACTCCACCCGAACCATGAAAATGCGTTGCCTTGAATTGTCCGCGTTGCGCGACCATGCGGTCCAACTGAAAGCCAGCGTCGCTTCCGCGCTTGTTGTGTTCACCTGCCTGTTCGTTCTCCCGCCAGCAGGCGAAGGAGCCGACGAAATTGCCGCAGCCCTGCCGGATGGGGTGAAAGCCGTTTGGGACACCAGTAAGGCGTTTCGTGAGACCACATCCACCCGCGAGCGAATTTGTCTGAACGGCCTTTGGCAGTGGCAGCCGGCAGAAGGAAAGTCTGACGAGGTGCCTGCGGAAAATTGGGGTTGGTTCAAGGTTCCCGGATGCTGGCCCGGCATTACCGATTACATGGAGAAGGATTGCCAGACGATCTTTGCGCATCCGAAATGGGCGGGCCAGGATTTCAGTAAACTTTCCGCTGCGTGGTATCAACGCCAATTAACAATTCCAAACAATTGGGCCGGACGCCGCATCGCTGTTCGAGCCGAATATCTTAACTCCTATGCCGCCGTCTTTGTGGACGGCAAACAAGCGGGAGAAATTCATTTCCCGGGAGGCGATCTCGAAATCACCGCTTCCTGTCGTCCAAGGGCCACCCAGACTCTCAGCATGCTCGTCGTGTCCCTGCCGCTCAAGGGGGTCATGATGGCCTATAGGGACAGTGCCTCCGCCCGTGAAGTGAAAGGCTCCGTGGAGCGTCGGGGACTCTGCGGGGACGTCTATCTGGTCAGCACACCACAAGGGCCACGCATCGGTGATGTAAGCACGGTGACTTCGGTGCGCAAAAAGGAAATCACGTTTGACGCAGGCCTCAACGGCCTTGAACCGGACATCTCCTACACACTTCACGCTCAGATTACGCGGGACGGCGCCAAGGTAAAAGAGTTTACGAGCCCCACATTTCGAACAAGCGATCTCAAGGAGGGCCGGATTTCCTTCACTGAAAAATGGCTGCCGGACCGACTCTGGGACACCCACACGCCTCAGAACACTTTCGGTCTCGAACTATCGTTGCTTGCCGCCGATGGCGGGGTGCTGGATACGGGCCTTCCTGAGCGTTTTGGCTTTCGCGAGTTCTGGATCGAGGGTCGTGATTTTTATCTCAACGGCACGCGCCTGTTTCTTTCGGCCGTCCCATTGGACAATGCGCAAATCAGCGCCGACCTCGCGACTTACGAAGCCGCACGGGAGAGTCTCCAGCGGCTCCAGAGCTTTGGAATCAATTTTGTCTATACGCACAATTACGGCTGTGAACCAGGTTCGCACCTGGGCTTCACGGAAATTCTCAAAGCTGCGGACGACGTGGGAATGCTGGTTTCCTTTTCGCAACCGCACTTCAGCCATTACGATTGGCCGAACGCCGACGCCGATCGCACCAACGGTTACGCACGCCATGCCGAATTCTACGTGCGCGCAGCGCAGAACCATCCCTCGATTGTGATGTACAGCATGAGCCACAATGCCACCGGTTACAGCGACGACATGAATCCAGACCTCATCGACGGAATCCATGACGTCCGTGACAATTGGGCCGCAAGAAATGTCAAACAGGCCCGACGCGCGGAGGCCATCGTGAGCCATCTGGACCCCAGCCGAATCGTCTATCACCATGCGTCGGGCAATCTCGGTCCCATGCATGTCATCAATTTCTATCCGAACTTTGCGCCGGTCCAGGAACTCTCGGACTGGTTCGAGCATTGGGCGACCGAAGGCGTGAAGCCCGTCTTCACCTGTGAATATGGCGCGCCATTCACATGGGACTGGACGATGTATCGTGGGTGGTACAACGGGAAGCGCGAATTCGGCAGCGCCGCTGTGCCGTGGGAGTTTTGTCTGGCGGAATGGAACGCGCAGTTTTTTGGCGACAAGGCCTTTCAGATCAGTGAGCCGGAAAAAGCGAACCTGCGCTGGGAAGCCAGACAGTTCCGTGACGGCAAGACATGGCATCGCTGGGATTATCCGGTCGAGGTCGGCTCAACGCGCCTGGAGAAGCGCTATCCGGTCTTCGAAAAATATCTCACCGACAACTGGCGGGCGTTTCGGACCTGGGGCGTGTCCGCAAATTCGCCATGGGAACACGGCCACTTCTGGAAACTGCGCGAGGGTGTGGACAAGCGCCGTCGTGAGTTGAAAGTGGATTGGGAGAACCTGCAACGCCCTGGCTTCAGTCCCGATTACATCGATCAGCGTTATGAACGCATGGACCTTGCCTTTGAACGATCGGACTGGATCGCCACGCCAGCCGCTCAGGCGTTGATTCGCAACAACCGTCCTCTCCTGGCCTATATTGGTGGAAAGCCGACACGGTTCACCAGCAAGGACCACAACTTCATTCCCGGTGAAGGAGTCGAGAAACAAATCATCATCATCAACAATTCCCGCGAAAGCGTGACTTGCGAAGTCGGGCACACCGCCGTCCAGGGCCTCCAACGTGTCACTGTTGCCGCCGGTCAGCAGGAACGCATTCCGATAATCCTGCCCATTCCGGCCACGATGGCCCCGGGTCGGTATGAGCTTTCGGCGTGGGTCCAATTCGGCAAAGGCGATATCCAGCGTGACACATTCGCTTACGATGTCCTGCCCGCGCTTCCGGCGGTTCCGGCGATGGGAAAAATCGCCGTATTCGATCCGAAGGGTGAAACCGGTGAAACGCGCGCTTTGTTGAAGAAGCTTGGGATTCCGTGCGAAACCGTGGACGCGGGCGCTGACCTGTCGGCATACGACATCCTTATCGTGGGCAAAGCCGCGCTGACGGTCGGCGGACCCGCTCCAAACATAACCCGCGTGCGCGACGGTTTGAAGGTCGTCGTTTTCGAGCAGACCTCTGAAGTGTTGGAACAGCGATTTGGATTTCGTGTTGAAGAGTATGGGTTGAGGCAAGTCTTCCCGAGGATTGCGGATCATCCCATTCTGGCAGGTATTACCGCCGGGAATCTGTGCGACTGGCGCGGTGCAGCCACCATTCTTGCGCCCCGCGTAAAAGTGGAGGCCAATCCCAAATTCAATGGTGCGCCAACGGTGAACTGGTGCGGCATGCCAGTGACCCGCATTTGGCGCTGCGGCAATCTCGGCAATGTGGCTTCCGTGCTCATTGAAAAACCCGCGTGCGGCGATTTCCTGCCGATTCTCGACGGCGGCTTCAGCCTCCAATACAGCCCGCTCTTGGAATATCGCGAAGGTCGGGGCATGGTGTTGTTCTGCCAGATGGATGTAACGGGCCGCACGGAAAGCGATCCGGCGGCTGAGACTTTGGTTCGCAATCTTCTTCGTTACGTCTCGACCTGGATGCCCGCTCCCCGCCGGAGCGTCGTTTACGCGGGGGATTCCAATGGTAAGAGCCATCTGGAATCAACCGGTGTGGCCGTCACGTCTTTGGACGATAAGCCGCTCTCTCCCGATCAGGTACTTGTTGTGGGACCTGGTGGCGCAAAAAACCTGTCGGACCGCACGCAGTTCATTTCTGACTGGCTCAAAGCCGGCGGGAACCTGCTCGCGTTGGGACTCGAACAGAACGAAACCCGCGCGCTTTTTTCGGGTCCGGTTACCATGAAGAAAGCGGAACATATTTCGACTTATTTCGATCCGCCTGTGATGAATTCGCCGTTTGAGGGTATCGGCCCTGCGGATGTGCATAATCGCGATCCTCGCGAAATGCCTCTGATCACTTCAGGGGCTCGGATCGTGGGGAATGGCGTTCTGGCAAACGCGGACAATGCAAATGTGGTGTACTGTCAGCTTGTTCCCTGGCAATTCGATTCGCCGAAACAGTCGAATCTCAACCGCACGCACCGTCGGGCCTCCTTCCTGGTTTCACGTTTGCTCGCCAACATGGGTGCGGCTGGCTCCACACCGCTGCTCGAACGTTTCCACCAGCCGTTGGACACCTCCAAATCTGAAAAGCGCTGGATCAGTGGCTTCTATGTCGATCAACCGGAAGAGTGGGATGATCCGTATCGTTTCTTCCGATGGTAAACGAAAAACAGGAACGTCCAATTTGCAACAGGGATGCCATACTGGCCATTGTCAGCAGACCTCTGTTTGCTTAGGATGCGTTAAATCAAATGCACTCAACATCCTTGAACCGGAATCCGCTGCTCTTGCAATACCTCTCCTGGACAAAAGCTCTCGGTCTGGCATTTCTTCTGCATCTTTCCTTTCTCGCCACCGCTGCGGAGGACAACTTGCAGCACCTGCAATTCCGCGAGGTGGACACCCTTTTTGCGAATCCCGGTCAGGGTTGGATGAGCCAGCAGCGCAGCCCGCGAAACGAACCTCGTTTCCCATGCTCGGTCGTTTATATCCGTTTTGATTGGGCCGATGCCGAACCGGTCGAAGGGCAATACAATTGGAAAATGATCGATGACGTCCTGGAGGCCTGGAAATCCCTAGGCGCGGCGGTATCGATCCGGATCATGACCTGCAACGCCCACAGCGGTGGATACTACGCCTCGCCCAAATGGCTCTTCGACGCTGGCTGCAAAGGCATCGAGTTTCTGGTCGGCGGCGATGACCCCACCAGCGGCGGTCGGCGCATCCCGCGCATCGAACCGGTCTATTCCGATCCCATTTATCTGGCCAAACACAAGGCGTTCATTGAAGCCCTAGGCAGGCGTTACGATGGTCGTCCCGACATCGAATTTCTCGATATCGGTTCCTACGGCGTCTGGGGCGAATGGCACACCACCCACCCGTCCTCGCTAGAAGTGCGCAAGCAAATCGTGGACATGTATCTGCACGCCTTTCCCCGCACACCGCTGGTCTTCATGTCTGACGATGCCGAGGTTCTGGCTTACGCTTTGGAACATGGCACGGGGTTTCGCCGCGATGGCGTGGGGTCGCCCTGGCACGAGGAAAATTGGATTGGCTCGAAAAAATATGCCGGGGTTCCGAACATGGGAGAGACTTGGAAGCACACGCCGGTCGTCTTCGAATGGTTTGGCGATTACAACTATCTCAAATTAAAAAACTGGTCCTTCGATGCCGCCGTGAATTTCATGCTCAACAACCACGTCACCCTCATCAACGACAAAGTGGGCCGCGTGCCGCCGGAAGCCATGCCGGCACTGGAGAAGCTCGCCCGACTTTCCGGTTATCGGTTCGTCCTGCGCGAACTCGAGTGCGAGAAAACGGCCCCACTTGGCGCGAACCTGAAATTAAAAATGAAATGGGCCAATGTGGGCGTGGGCAAACTCTATCGACCATTCGAACTGCGCTGTTCACTTCTGGATGGCAACGGCAATGTCGCATTCACCTCCGCGTCCATTGCGGATGCGCACGAATGGTTGCCTGGCGAGCGCGACGTTAATGGAATCCTGCCTGTGCCCAAGGACCTGAAACCAGGCGAATACACGCTGGCCGTGTCTCTCGTGGATGCCAAGGGAAACCACAGTCCGCTTCGGCTGGCCATCGACGTCCCCGAGAAAAACGAATTATACGAGGTCGGGCACATCAAGCTTCAATAACACACGCGCAACGGACTCTGCGCCAAGGCAGGAATCCTGTATTATGCAGTTAAATCCCTGCCAGTGGTGGTCACAGTTAATTTTCCGTGCTTTACCCCTTTTGCGGCGATCAGTTCGTCGGCGATTTTTTTGATCACACCCGCCTTGCCTCGAACCACCAGCACCTCCAGGCAATTGAAATGGTCCAGATGCACATGCAGCGTGGATACGATGACTTCGTGGTGGTCATGCTGAATATCCGTGAGCGCGGCCTGAACATGCTGTTTGTGGTGATCATAGACAAGCGTCACGGTCCCCGCGATTTCCTCATCACCTGAATTTTGCCGGTGCTCCACCAAAGTCGCCCGAATCATGTCCGCCACTGCGAGCGAACGGTTGTCGTAACCCTTCTGATGGGCCATCTGATCCAGTTGTTTGGCCAGCGCTCCCGGGAGGGAGATGCTGAAACGCACTACGGGTTCTTTCTTGCCTGTGTTCACGTCAAAAAGGCTAACAGAGTCTCCCAATCCGTCAACGGCAGGAGAATTATTCAGGAATGGGCATCGAAA
The DNA here is from genome assembly GCA_963664225.1 of Verrucomicrobiia bacterium. GTDB lineage: Bacteria > Verrucomicrobiota > Verrucomicrobiia > Limisphaerales > UBA1319. Next base: position 924,430 of record OY760937.1, on the reverse strand, counting down.
GCTTACTCCAGCCATTCAAGGATTTTACCACCTGGCGCGATAGAAGCGCCGAACATCGCTTGTAACGGTGTCGCTGAACGCATTCGTTCCAGTCCCACTTGGAATCTGCATAAAGGTCGTCCACTCCACCATATTGGTGGAAGTTTCAATGGTGAACGCTACCCCAGGATCGCTGTTCAGCAATAATTGAATCACGCCCTCGCTGGGGGTCCAGATCGCTGATAGTCTCGGAGCCGACGGTGCGGCCAGGGTTAATATGGCACTGGTACTAATCGCCGAAGACAGAAAATTGCTGACCACGACAGAATAAGCCCCCGCTTTGTCAGGCTGGACATTGGCAACCACCAGGTTGGTGCTCGTGGCATTCGTAATATCGGTCCCATTGAATTTCCATTGATAGGAAAGCGGCGGGCTTCCCGTGGCGCTTACAGACAAAGTGGCCGATTTCCCAATTTTAACCGACTGGCTGAGTGGTTGACTGACCACAAATGGCACCGTTGAGGAGACCACGCGAACGGCGTCTATAATCACAATCTGATTGGTGTCCCCCAGGTTGGATAAGGCAATAAATCCGTTGGTCCCTTCCATAAAGTTTATACCTGATGCAAGCAGAGACCATTTGCCGGCTCCTCCCCGGTAAGCTTGGTCAACGATAATGTTTGTGACCCCTCCATTGTAAGAGATTTGCCATTGAGAACTGGTGGATGCAATGATTCTTCTCATGTAATAAATGTAAACGTCGTAAGGCCCGCTTGCGGGGATGTGCGGGCGACATGTGGCCGTGGCTGTGGCCGCTTCAGTTGAACCGTAAGCAAATCGATAACTCCCGAGGTAACCATCCGGGCCAGTATTCCAGGAACCTGCGAATGTCACATTGGTGTCCTTATTATCCAACACCTGAAGATATTTCGGTCCCGGGTAAACCGTGACCTTCATTACAGAACTCGTGGCCTTCGACCCGAAATCGTCCGTCGCAACCGCTGTAAAGGCGTAATACCCGGCCGGAGGATTGGTCCAATTAAAAGTGAACGGGGCATTTGTGAAGGAAGCGATAACGTCACCGTCATTGTAAATGGTCACATTGCTGATAAAACCATCCGCATCGGTGGCCGGAGCTGTAAGCTGCAAGTTAGTGTGCGAACCCATAACGATTCCATAGAGGGCATTTACCAGGAAGACGTGAGGCGGGCTGTTGATTCTGAACGCCACCGGTCCGTTCGTTGCAGTTATTCCAAATTCGTCCTCCACCAGCGCTGTGACGGAATACGTTCCGGGTGACATGTTGGTCAGTGAAAATGTGTAGGGAGCATTGGTGAATGTGGCCAACACATTTGTCCCCAATAAAACCTGCAATTTCTCAACGGAACTTTTCGGCGCATTCACTTCAGTCTGCACAGGGATCGTGCTGAATGGAGCATAGACAGCGTTGCTCTGGGGAAATGTGATGCTGACCGTCGGAGGAATATAATCGGTTGGTAAATTAACGGTAATCCGTGCGGCAGGCGAAAACGCGGACTCGCCGTATCGGTCATAGCCTACGGCGGTCACCAGGTAGTCGCCCACATGCCTGGGCACGACCCAGTTGGTCGCAAACGATCCATTCGTGGTGCTTGCGATGAGGTTGGTTCTGCAATAAACCTCCACGCGCGCAATCGCGTTGGAAGGAGAGCTGGCTTGAATTTCGAGCGGAATTTGTGCCGGGGCATGCAAAACCGTATTGTTCGTGGGAATGAGTATCTGGACTTTTGGTGGCAGGTTGGTCAAAGCAAAGGCGGCCAGCCCTGTCCTCGGATTACCGCCAATCGCGGAAAAACTTCCAGCGATAATGAGCTTGTCGGCTGCAATCAGGGTCTTCCATCCTCTGGCCTCATAATTAACCGACACGGTGGGAACCCCGGGGTTCCAGGGCCGAACCTGTCCGGTGAGAAGGTCAACGGCCGCAAAGCAACTCCTCGTCTCTTGATTGACATGGTTAAAATTTCCAGCCAGATACAACGCATTTTGAGTGGCGTTTATATCGCGAATCTCGCCATCCAAAACCAAGCCTGTCGGCCCAAGGGCCAGATCGCCAGAGACGGCGTCAAACACGGCCAGATTCGTTCGGGACTGGCCGTTGGCGGTCAGGAAGTTTCCATAGGCGATGATCGTCTGATCCCGGGCCAATATCGTTGCGACTGAACCATTCACAATGGGATGCCATGGCAGCAATTGGCGGGTGGCAATATCGAACGCGGCCAGGTTCGCGCGTGGTTGTCCTCCAGCAATTGCAAAACTTCCTCCGATATAGAGCGTGTTGCTTGTGGCGGCAAATGAACTGATGCCTCCATCCACACCGAAATCCCAGTCCACTTGCAGGCCGGTAACCGCATCGAACACAACCGGCACCGGATTGGCGTAAGTGGCTGCAATAATCAAATTGTTCCCTGCGAAAAGAAGGCCCGATAACCTTGGCGGATAGCCGGGCTGCGGAAGAACGCTTCCGTCAATTGGCAAAACACTCGCGTCATCCAAACGAACAGCTCCATACGAATCGCGCAGTTCACCGCCAATGCCATAAAACCAGCCGCTAAGAATGAGCGACTCACCGCTCAAAACCAGTGAACTCACAAAACTTCCGGTGGCGCCGTTAGCCATCATATGAGCATCCCAACTGGTTGGCGTTTCCGTGGACAAATCGATGGCCGCCACCACTTGGCGGTTGATCCCGCCAATGGATCCAAAGGCCCCCCCAACAAATACCTGATTATTCAAGGGAAGGATGCTCAGCACTGTCCCACCCGGCGCGGGCGTCCATGGTAAAACCGCGCCGGAACTCCCGTTCACTGCGGCCAGATATTGGGGACCATCGATTCCAATTCCCGGAAAATCACCGCCGACATATACGGTATTGCCGGACACGGCCAACGCCCGCACCGCGTTGTAAGGGATGCCCGGTTGCCAGGGCAATACGCTGCCAGTGATTGTATCCACAGCTCCGAGGTGACTGCGGGATTGTCCTCCCAGACTGGCAAAATTGCCCCCTATATAAACGGCATTGCTCGACACGGCCAGCGCTTGAACCGTCTGTGCGGTGTACGGCACATAGACGTGCGCGTCCCAGTCCAACAACTGTCCTGTTGTCGCATCGAACGCGGCCACCTGAGCGCGCGCGGTACTGGCCAGTCGATTAAAGTCGCCAGCCACATAGATGCGCCCGTCCGTGGCCACCAGTGTATTGACACCCAGATTGAAATTCGAGTCCGGCGCGGGATCCCAGGCGGTTAGTTCACCACGGGCAAGATCCACGCATGCCAGGTAATTGCGAGTCACATCATTAATGTGAGTAAAGACACCCCCCAAGTACAACCGGTCCCCGCTGACCACCAGCGCTTGCACCGGACCATCGATCGGCAGGCCAAACGCCTCTGCCTGTTTTGAGACAAGATTGACCTGGGCCAGATTGGATCGACTCTGGCCGTTGATCGCATTGAAACTGCCGCCAACCAGGAGTTGGTCGTTATAAACGGCCAAGGCGGTCACTCCGGCATCGATGGCGAATGCAAAGCTCGGATCCAAGGTCAGGTCTGCACCCAGGTGCGCCAGGTTTGTCGTCACAACGGTTCCAATAGTCACAAAGCTGCCCCCCACATAAACCCCGCCTTTGCCGTCAGGTATGCTGCACGACACGGTGCCGCTAAAATACGGAAATGGCCGCGCTGGAACCCCGGACGTTGGAGACACGGCCGCAAAAGCTCCGGTCGATGGCCCAATTTGAGTAAAGTAGCCGCCGACGTAAAGAATCCCGTTGGTTTCAACCGCTGTAAGAACCGTCGAGTCAGCAACTGGAAAATTCAACTCAGGGGTGCTCGAAGGTTGCGCCAGAACCGTGCAACAACTAAGTATTGAAATAGCGGCAAACAGCCCGAAAATACAACCTGAATCATGCCTCATTTACGCAGAGTTTCCTTAATCGTTACAATTGTCAACGCAGCATTTTAAAAAGCAATTCATTCGATAATTACCCATGCTTTCGGGGCTTCGTTAAGCGCAACAAAACTCTAATTCATTAAAATCAAACTGGGGCTCGCCGCCGGTTGCATCCTGTGCGACTTGAGCGAAATTGGGCCATGATGGCTCGATATATTCCATGGAACGTCGCCAGGGCCGCAGCAGTCGGTCTGCTGGCAACTGTGTTTTGGCTGAACTCTCTTCATGCGGACACCGCCGCTGCTGGCACCCCGGAAAAGCCAAAGGTCGGTCAAATCGCCCCACCCTTCGAGGCCGTCGATCAGGATGGCACGCATTGGAAGCTTGCCGACCTGTCCGGCAAAAAGACCGTCCTGCTCTATTTCTATCCCAAGGACGGCACACCCGGATGCACCGCCGAGGCCTGTGGGCTTCGGGATCGCATGAGCCAGTTGAGTGCCGATGACGTTCAGGTGCTGGGAGTCAGTTTTGATTCCGCGGAAAGCCATAAAAAGTTCCGGGCTTCGAACGAATTGAATTTCCCGCTGCTGGTGGACACCGATGGCAAACTGGCGGATCTTTACGGCGCGCGAAAAGCTCCCGAAGCAACCATGGCGCGGCGTGTCAGTTTCCTCATCGCCAAAGATGGTAAAATCGCGCACATCACGGATACCAACTCGGCATCGGTTCACTTAAGTGAAATGCAGGAGGCCATCGCAAAAATGAAAGCAAAGTAACGTGCCCCCGCCTTGAGACGGCGGGACCTGTGACTCCATTGGATTCAATTCCAATTCCAAATCCAATCGCTCATGGCGCATCGCGGATTTAAAAGGTGGATTGTCGCTTTCACAGATTGTCCTGTAACAATCTCTTAAAACCATTTTTCTGTGTTTTCTAAGCGATTCACGATTGGCGTTTTTACAAAATCATCTATCTTTGTGCCGTGCTTTCAATGGCTGAACAACTCGCGAATGCGCCAACCTTTAACCAGGTCGTCATCCCTGACCTCTGGCAGCAGCAGGCCGTTGCCGCGTTGCGTTCAGGTCAGGATGTGGTGGTCCAGGCCCCCACAGGCGCGGGAAAGACATTGATATTCGAGCTATGGTCGCATCAGGGCAAAAATCGCGGCCAGGCCATCTACACCGTGCCCACTCGCGCCCTGGCCAATGACAAACTGGCCGAGTGGCGCGCGCGCGGTTGGAATGCCGGCATTGCCACGGGCGATCTGGCGGAAAACCTCGATGCCCCCGTGTTGGTCGCCACGCTGGAGACTCAGAAAAACCGCCTGATACGCGGTGAGGGACCCGTGCTGCTCGTCATTGATGAATACCAGATGATCGGCGACCCCGATCGCGGTCTCAATTACGAACTCGCTCTGGCACTGGCCCCGCCGCAGACCCAACTGCTCCTCATGAGCGGTAGCGTGGCCAATCCCCAGGATCTGGTTCAATGGCTGCATCGACTGGGTCGAAACGCCACCCTCATCAAACACGAGATTCGCCCCGTGCCCTTGGAGGAAGTCGATGTCGATCAACTCAGTTTCCATGTTCCAAGTGACATTCGCGGCTACTGGCCCCGCGCAATTGCCAAGGCCCTCGCCGAGGATCTGGGACCCATCCTCATCTTCGCACCCCGCCGTCAGGCCACCGAGGCTCTGGCTGCCGAACTGGCCCGTTACCTGCCCACACCCAATCCGCTCTCGCTAAGTCCGGAGCAAAAAGCTCTCGCGGGCGACCACCTCACGCGTCTTCTGAAATGCCGCATCGCCTATCACCACAGCGGTCTGAGTTACGGCGCGCGGGCGGGCGTGGTGGAACCTCTGGCCAAGGCCGGCCAGCTCCGCGTGGTCGTGGCCACCATGGGACTCGCCGCTGGAATCAACTTCTCCCTCCGCAGCGTCGCCCTCGCGGGTGAATCCTACCGGCGCGATGAATTGGAGCACCCTTTGCGCGCCGACGAAATCCTGCAAATGTTCGGCCGCGCAGGGCGTCGTGGCATCGATGAAATCGGCTACGCCCTCGTGACGGCCAACCAAATCCGCATCCGCGACAGCCATCCCATTCATGTCACCCGCACAAATCAGGTGGACTGGAACACACTGCTCAACCTGATGGACGCTGCGCATCAAAACAACCTGGATCCCCTCACGGAGGCCGTTCGCGTTCAAAAGCGCCTGTTCACGGTCAAACCCATCACCTTGGGTGTTGAGGAGTCCATGAAGAATCCGGAGGTTCCCTGCGGCCTGCGCACGGACGCCGAACGGGCCCGGCACACGCGCAGGAAAATCCTTCAGATACTCAACAGCCAGGCCCAATGGCAGCCGTATCCCAAAATCATGGAAGTCCCCCTCAAGGATATTCGCGTGATGGCGGAACCCATGCCCACCGAAGCCTCGGGGGTTGTTTTGCGGCCCGCCCTTTCCCTTCAGGCCGCCATCGAAAAAGTCGGCGCAGGTCCTATCAAAATCCTTCGCGAACAGGATGGCGTGAAAATCCTGGGCCGCCGCATCACCATTGCCGACCGCATAAACGGCGACCACTTGGTTCTCGTTAAATGGATTCAGCGCTTGATTCATTGGCATGGACGCCAGCATCCGATGGCTCTTTGGTCCCAAAAAATCGCGCCCGCAATCCAAAGCACGTTTTCTCAACAAAAGCTCCTCGTGGATCAGTTTGTTTTGGATCCCGATAAAATCTACGCTGACATCAGTCTCGAAGAAATGCCTTTGCGCGTGCCCGTCGATGCCTTTGGCGTTGCTCTATGGCACCCATTCGAACGCGAAGTCATGCCCGGGGACTGCGCCACTTGCGCGTTGCGTCCCACCTGTCTGGAACTCTCCACCGCCACTGGAACCGCCCTTTTGTGGCGTCGCTTGGGCCTCATCGATGCCTCGGGCGTGCCCACGCGTCGCGGTCGCGTCCTGGCCTTTTTTTCGCAGGGCGACGGCCTGGCCATTGCCGCCGCGCTCGAAGACGAATCCTATCCTTTGAGCGAACTGCTTTACGACATTGCGAATCTGGACGCCAGTTTCCGATTCTGCGGCGACGACCAAAGCCGATGGAGCGGGCGCCTGGCCATCACCTGCCAGCAGGTTTACAAGTCACATTCCGCGCCCGGTTATCTGGAAAATGGTATTCCGCCCAAATACGGTGCGGGCGCGGAACAGGTCGTCGCGGCGGTCTCCCGCAATCCCGCATCCAAACATGCCTGGACCACTCCCATGGCGGGTGTGGGCGACATTGACCGCATCATTATTGAGTGGCGGAGTCTTCTGCGCCAGATCGTGCATGCGCCCGACATGGAATGGCCGCGGTGGCGCGCCTTTCAAGTGCTGGCCAGGGAAACCCTCCACGAGACGGAATCCCCCACCCTGACCGATCTGCCCCCGCTGGAGTTCCACCAGACCCGCCGCGTCGATCACCGCCTGATCCTCAGGCGGCACTGAAACGGCACAACTGCTCAAGCGGTGCGTGCCACCAGGAATGCCTTGAGCTCTGCCGCTGTTTTTCCGCCGAAACCAGCCACCGCGCCGATCTGCTCCTCGGTGGCCAGGCGCAACCGCTGCACGGAGCCAAATTTTCGCAGCAGAGCCGCTTTGCGCTGCTCCCCGATGCCGGGAAATTCGTCCAGAATGCTTTCGGATATTTTCTTCAAGCGCAACTGAGCATTAAAATTATTCGCAAACCGGTGGGACTCATCCCGAATGCGCTGAAGCAATTTCAACGCTTCGGAATCGGTCTTCAGCCGAAGCGGTTCCGCCCGATCCAGACGATGGATTTCCTCAAACTCCTTCGCCAGCCCGATCATGGGAATCCGACTCAAGCCCAACCGTTCCAACTCCGCCGCCGCCGCCACCAACTGCGGCCTTCCACCGTCGATCAAAATCAAATCCGGCAACCCGCGCGCGTTTGATGTCCCGGCGGCCTCCTCCTCTCGGGCCTCCCGCAACACCCGGGTGTAGCGTCGGCGAATCGTTTCGGCCATCGACGCAAAATCGTTCTGGCCATCGACCGACTTCATCTTGAAACGCCGGTAATTCGAACGATCCGGTCTTCCGTCCTTGAAGGCCACCAGCGAGGCCACCACAAAAGTCCCGCTGATGTTCGATATATCGAAACCTTCAATCCGTTTGGGCGGTCCCGATAATCCCAGCACCGCCGCCAACTCGGATAAATCGCGTTGTGGATCGACCGCCAGCGGGAGGGTGTAAGGCAGGCGCGAGAATTTCGCGGATTTTTCAGTCGTGCGCTTCAAATCCTCCAGCGTGTCCCTCAATTCGGCGGCCTCTTCGAAATCGAGCTTCGCGGACGCCTTGCGCATATCCTCCTCAAGCTGGGCCACCAGCGTCTCACATTGCCCTCCCATGAAATCACAGGCGGCGGTGACCTGCGCCAGATACTGTTCGCGCGTCACATTGCCAATGCACGGCGCCGTGCAAAACTTCAGGTTGGCGTACATGCAATGCTTGTAATCCGCCGGTCCGGGCGTCAGCACCCGGCAGCCGCGAACCAGGAATTGTTTGCGCGCCAGTTCCAGCGTGCGCCGGGCTGCGGCCGAATGCACAAACGGCCCGAAATACCGCGCCCCATCCTCCTGCTGTAGCCGCGTTAAAGTGAAGCGCGGGATCGGATCGTTCAGGTTGATCTTGATGAGCAGAAACCGCTTGTCGTCCCTTAAACTGACATTGTAACGCGGGTGAAACTCCTTGATGAGCTTGCTCTCCAAAAGCAGGGCTTCAGGCTCGCTGCGGACCTGGTGAATATCCAGGTCGTAGATCGAATCCACCAGGGCGTTGAATTTGATGTCCCATCCCTGCCGCCTCGACGGATGAAAATACTGGCTGACCCGCCGCCGCAAATCGCGCGCTTTGCCCACATAGATCACAGTGCCAAAGCGGTCCTTCATCAAATAGATGCCCGGCTTGTGAGGCAAATCCGAAAGCTTCTTCCGTATTGGATCCGTGATAGGCATGCCTCAACCTTACCCCAGGGTCACAGGGACCGCTCCGCCCCGCGCGATCAATTCGCCCACTGGGGATTCTCCATGAATGCGTAACAGATCAAGTGACAGATCGTCATCTGGGCATCTTCCACCCTGCCGTAGTGCTGCGAATCCACCACCACCACATCCTTGGCGATCTCCGCCATCTTTCCGCGTTTCGCCCCCACCAGCGCGATCGTGTGCAATCCCTTTTTGTTCGCCCAATCCAAAGCCTTCACCACGTTGGGCGAGTTCCCGCTCACACTCAGCGCCATGACCAGGTCACCCGGACGCGCGTAATTGGCCAACTGCCGCACAAAAATATCCTCATAGGCATAATCGTTGCCCAGGGCCGTCATCCAACTGACGTTATCGTTGAGTGAAATCACCCGAAATGGCCGCCCCAATTTGTCAGAAGCGCCTTTGCCCAGGTCCGTTGCAAAATGAGAGCAATTCGACGCGCTGCCCCCGTTTCCAAAAACAAAAATCTGCCGGTCTTCCTTGAACGCCTGCTTGAAGCGTTCGATCAATTGCCCCACAGCTTGCGCCGGAATCGCTTCCAGCGCCGCCTGTTGTCCACGCACATAATCCGTTATCCATTCTTTCATTCTGTCTTCAAACTATCCTAATTTTGACACTTTTAAACTTAAATATCGCGTCACCCATCCACTCCTTCGTTTTCACAAACTCCCGTGGACCCAATAACCTTGGAAGTGTATGTTACATTCATATTATGCTGGAAAATCATAATCCCACCAAAACGACCCTCTCCATTAGTTCCAGCCCCTCCGTTCGCGGATATTCCGGCCAGGTGGTCTATCTCTTTGCCTTCGACGTCGCCTATGAAATGCCGCGCACGCCTTTGCGGGAACTCCTGGGACAGCCCGTCGCGCAATTCTCCGTGGACGCAAGCAAACGCAGCCCCCGCCAACTCTTCTTCTACAAACCGCAGATGGTGCGTCTGCAACCCGTGCAGCGTGTCGGCCCCCAGGGCCCCGTCAGTGTCCAATTCATCATCAAGCTCCTCCCCGTAGGCGCCATCAGCATCAGCGTCCATGTGCCTTTCACCGTCTCCGCAATCGAGGACCTCGTGGGTTATCACGACCTGCAATTTTCCAGCGGCCCTCTCAACACGGAAGTCAGGCAACTCGCCGAAACCATCCGCACAGAACTGGCCTCCTATTTTATCCGCCCCGTCCCTCAACTCGTCGAAGAGGAGGCCTACACCGTTTTTTGTCTCGAATCCCCCATGTCCAACGGAGTCGGTGAAACCATCCCGGCCGAATCCTGGTTGCACAATAACCGCAGAAAAATCGCCGCACTCCTGACACAGGAGAGCAATCCTGAAAGTCTGTCCCGTCAGGAATCCGACGAATCGACCATGCGCCACCTCTCCTATTACGAACAGGACGTCGTCGTCGTGGACTGGGATGCCGCGCTCATCGTGGACGATAAGAAGAATTTCGAGGAAACGCTTTACCTCATGGAACTGGCCAACCTCCAACTCGCCGAACTCGAGGCTTACGACCGCCTCCTGGACGATGCCTTGGATCGCGCCTACCGCGACCTGCGCGAGGCGGCATGGCATCAACGCAGAAACGTCCTGGGTGACTTGCGCGAAATCCGCATCGATATGACCCGCTTGAGCGATGAACTTTCCAACATCACCAAATTCTTTGGAGACTGGCACATGGCCCGCATTTACCAGAATCTCGCATCCCGGTTCCATCTGGCCGACTGGCATCGCACCATCGATGAAAAGCTCAACACCCTCGATGACCTTTACCAACTCCTGCACCACGACGAGAACAATCGCTGGATGCTGATACTCGAAATCACCATTGTCCTGCTCTTCATCATCGACGTCCTGATCATCCTCTACCAGGGAAGCGCCACAGGCGTGAAACCCTGACGCACCCGTTTTTGTCATCCATATCCCGATAGCCTCCCACATCGCGAACTCATCCGCCTTTGGAAGCACAAACAGGCTGTTGCTCCTTCTTGCCTTGAGCAATGTTTAAACAACGGTTATTGGCCGGTCACCGAACCTCGCGTGTGGGCCCACCAAACTGCAGGCCCGGCGCCCCACCGGGCATCTTCCATGTATTTACCCAGTTCTGGACTTTGCCGTCTTCCCGAATTTTGTCTTTTACCCCTCAGATTATTACTTTTTTCCTTTACCTTTATTCATTTTTTGTCGATACTGTGTTAAGGATTGTAATATTCTGGAGGGAAACACTGCATTGACAACGCAGTTCGGATCAGACGGAATCGCATTGTTTATTAAAACAACGTTTTAACGCTTGTTTCTAAGGAGCAACGGTTTGCATTATGATTTTGGAGCCGCAGAATTCATCAGGGGAGTTATTGGAATTTTCCGAAAACGACGGTTTTTCCTTGCCGGAAGTCATGATCGCGGTCGTCATACTAAGCCTCTTCGTCCTGGCAAATTTCTCAATTCTAAGCTTCAGCAGGATACAAACCGTTAAAGACCATGAACGAGGCATCATGCTCGACTTTGCCGCGCACTACCTCGAATTGGCAAAAGGCTTGCCCTTTGCCGAAATCAATGGCGGCGCCCCCATTAACGCCCTCTACGATGGCGCCTCGGGAGGCACAAGGATTACCATTCCCATAAGCACCAACTGGTTCGCCATTGACAGCATCGACTTTCAATCCTTCCATCCCGACCTGGTCTGGTTAAGTCCGCGCAATCCCCAAATGTCCGTTTTACTGGAAACCAGGGCGGTCGTCGGCATCCCCCATGACAAACATATCCAGCTCTTGCTCCAGTGGAATGCCCCCATGAATCTCGGCAACAAACAAACCCTCCGCATGGACATGGTCCGCGTAAAAGACCTTTGATCCTTGATGCCATGCTCCTCCCACGCTCCAATCTCAGAGAAAACCTCCGCGCGGGAATGACCCTGGTGGAAGTTCTCATTGCGAGCGCCATTGGTGTCGGCGCCATCGGCGGGCTTATGATGCTGATGCTCGAAGTCGTCAAGGAACAACGCAAAACCCTTGCCGACGCCACCCTCCAACAGGCCGCCGGAAATCTGCAGGACCAACTCACACGCGCCATCCGGGACATGAGCGAAAACGAGAGCGTCATTTTCGGAGATAAGACCGCCGAGAACGGAGCCGATGTTTATCGAAAAATCATTGTCGCCAAAGGCCAGGCCCCTGATTACCCCCGCGAAGAAATTGCCTTTAATTCCACTCAAAAAAACGTCCTTTACGACCCTGACCGCGCCGTTCCCGGGGACATCACCTACTACTTCAAAACAAACGCCGTGGTCGCCGTGCGCAAACTCTTTTTTTATCCAAGTCTGAAATCTGGAGGCGTGCCCGACAGCTCGACTTTAAATATCTGGTTGGAAATGGACGATTGCGGCTCCTCGGGACGCCGGCTCGGTAATGGATTCAAAACGAACACCATTCTCCGGACTTTCACGGTCAAAATGCGAAATCCCTGACATGTCATGAAAGGCATTTTCATTAAATACCCCGGCGCTCCCAGACAGACCTGCGGTTCCGCGCTGGCCATTACCATTGTCTTGGGTGCAATCCTGGCCATCTCAGCCGCTTCCTTGCTCCAGGTCAGCACCTTCCGCCTGCGTTCAGCCTACCAGCGTTCCCAATGGACCGAGGCCTATTATCACTCGGAAAACGTCCTCAACTGGGCCGCGCAAAAAATTGCGGACGCCGACCAGGGCGGCACGAACGCCCCATTCCTGGGAGAATACTCCACCTTGGGCGGATCCATCGACCTCCCCTATTTAGCAAGCCTCACCGGCAGCCCGGACTCCATGTTCCAAAGCGCTTGGCTGACCATTAACAACCATCCCAACGGCATTGCCAATTACTACCTGGTCACCGCTTCCTCCAAAGTGGGGGTCAAGGTGCGCACTCTTCAAATGACCATTCAGAAGAATCCGCCCAGCCAGGTCTTCGATTACGAATACTTCTTAAACAATTGGGGCTGGTGGTGGGGCAATACCATCACTGGAAATGGCGACAACCGGGCCAATTGGGATTTCGATTTCCGCGATTATCCCACCGTCAATGGCAGTCTCGTGGCCAACGGGGAAATCCAATCCAACGGCAATCCAATTGACCCCCTGGCTGGAAACCCTCCTTTTCACGGAATTGCCGGAACCGATCCAACCCTCTTTGTGCACAGCGGTGCGCCTCGTCTTCCCATGCCCAATCTCCTGGACATGAGTTATTACAAAACCAAGGCGCTAAACGCACAGGGCAAACTTTATGTCGGAACGAATTTGGTTGTCGATGCCTGGCACAACAACACCAAATCCGGACTTTACCTCGTGGGAACCTCGAACGCGCCCATCAATGTCGTCGGCCCGGTGCTCATCCCGGGTGATGTCATTATCAAGGGCGTCGTCACAGGTGTGGGCACCCTGTATGTGGGCAGGAATCTCTATATCGCTGGGGACGTGATATACAAAAACGGCCCGGATTTCAGCACTCCTCCCACAGGCATGTCCGCCACCAACCGCGATGCGTGGGTTAAATCTGCCGTCAACAACCAGAAGGACCTTGTCGCATTTGCCGTGCGCGAATCCATTTTCGGTGGCAATCCCAATTCAGCGGATTGGAAGGGCTATTGCTATGACAATGCCTCCTATGGTTTAAAAAATGTGGGCGACGAATCGCAACTTGGAAAAGACGGCATTGCCCATACGCCTGATGACAACACCCCCTATCTGGACACCGATAACAATGGGACTCCCGACAGCGCCTGGTATGACGCCGATGGCAATGGCGCCATCGATGGCGCCTACAACTACGCCAGCGACATTCAATTCTCAGATGCGCGCGCTGCGGCCATCGCCTATTATCCAACCAATGGCGATGGCTCGCGCCTGAGTTTTGACGACATCTCAAGCAACAACATGAACACCGTTCATGGCGTGTATTATTGCAATCATGCCATCGCAATGCGTCTGGCGGGTGCCAACTCCCAATTCTTCGGCAGCGTGATCTGCCGCAACGAGGCCATCGTCTTTAACTCTTCCCTCCGATTCACTTATGATCCCCGTGTTCACAGCCGCTACAGCGACGATCCCAACCGCTATATCGACCTCGGACTGCCCATCGCCAATCGTGTCCTGGTGCGCCACATCGAGGAATTGACGCCCCATGAAGGGTTTGGCACCTGACACCAAAAAACAATGCCCCTTTCTTTGTTTACAATGCAGGACACAACCCTCAGAACCCGGAAATCGATGGCGCTAATCAGCCTCGTGCTTCTTTTCGCCACCGTTTTCTTCGCGAGTCTGTTTGCTGCGATGGATACAGTGATTCCCGGCATGGAACAGGCCTCTCCAGCCCAGAAAAAAGCCATTCAAGACCAGCGCGCGCGCGATTCCATCCGCCAACAGGAGGAAATGGGCCGCCAACGCCTCCAGATGCGCATGCAATACAAAAGCCGTCTGGTTGAAGGCCTGCGCATCGAAGCCGTCGCCCGCAAAAACGCGATCGAAAGGGAAAGTGAATTGGAAAAATTGGCCATTCAGGAAAGCCACAACCGTTCAAGCAAGGCGCTGCGTTTTATTTTCTGCATGGGCATGCTATCCACCGGCGCATTCCTCTTCCGCCATCGGATATCCTCGCTCGGTTGCCCGGTCGCCCTGCAGGAATGGTTCTCCTCCATGGGCCCCCAACCCGATAAACCCGCAAAACGCGCGCCGCGGTTGGAACGCATGCCGCCCGTCCAGGGACCCTCGTCCACAGCGGTTCAAAGCGCCGCATGTGTGAGCCAGGCATCCGATTCCAACACCCCGGATTCTTCCACTCAAACTGGTCGCCCGGTATCGGAAGTCCCTCCCGACCCGCTTTCGCATCTCCCACCTGGGATACCCGACGAATTAAGAGCCCTCTTTTTGGATAAGACAGGCCCCGTGGACATGCAGGCGCTTCTGGCATGCGCAAACGGTGACGCGCAGCATATGCACGAGATGGCCTTGCTTTATCTGGAGCAAACTCGCATGCGCATTGATGAAATCAAGGCGGCCCTGACCGAAGGTTCCAGATCGAAGGCCGTCGGGTGGGTGAAAATGGGCGCCAGCGTCAGCGAGTTTTGCGGCATGAAATCCATCGGAATGGCATTCGAAAAACTACAAAACTTGATACAGACACACGCAACCGCCGATGCCCTGGCCAGCGTGGATTCAGTCAGCGCAGAATGCGACCAGGTCCGCAGTTACCTCCAGACTCATCTCTCATCAATGGAAAAGTCCGATCCGCCGACAACTCGATAACCCTCTTCAGCGCAGCGCCGCCCCAGCCTTCCGCTGGCTCAAAAACCATTCGTAAAGCTTGGGATCCTCATACGTCTGCGTCCAGCAATCGTGCCCGGCCTCGGGATAAACTGTAAACTCAATGCTGCATCCGAAGTGGCGTAAAATCCGGACCATCCGCTCCGTTTCCTCCATTTTCACAACCGTGTCCATCGCCCCGTGAAAAGTACGGATCGGCAGAGCCTTTAATGCCTGCCCCCGCCTCTCATCATAACCATACGGCGGGTAAGGATCCCCTCCCCCGCAAATCGGCGCAATGGCGGCGAATCGTTCAGGATAAGCCATGGCCAGATTCCACGTTCCGAATCCTCCCATGCTCAAGCCCGTCAGGTAAATCCGGGACGCATCGACCGGCAGTTTCTCGCAAACCTCGTCCACCAGTGCTCCCAGCCATTCCGTCCGCCACCATTGTCCCTCCGGACATTGCGGCGAAACCACGATAAACGGGAACTCCGGCCTGCTTGCGGCGATTTTCGGCGGACCATGCTTTTTGACCATCTCGATGCACGTTCCGCGCTCGCCCAGCCCGTGCAAAAACAGGATCAACGGCCATCGTCGATTTCCTCCAGATTCAAAATCCTGAGGAGTCTGAACCAGATATTGTCCGGAATACTCTTGGCCTGATCGCCGCCGAAAAGTATGCGCTGTTTCCCCGGCTGCGATCATTGTTTGGTCAGGGCCGCTCACAATCATCAAAGAGCGGGTTTCTCTATATGCCAGGTGGTCGCCTGTTCATAAGCATGTGCCAGGTTCAACAAGGTGGCTTCACCAAAAGGTTTCCCAAGCAGTTGCAGCCCGATCGGCAGCTTGGGATTGCTGGAAAATCCACACGGCATGCTCAATCCGCAAATCCCCGCCAGATTGCAGGAAATCGTGAAAATATCCGACAAATACATCTGCAGCGGATCCTCGGATTTCTCACCGATCTTGAACGCCGGTGTGGGTGTGGTCGGCGATATGATCGCATCCACCTTCTCGAAGGCCTTGAGAAAATCCTGCCGGATCAGCGTGCGCACCTTCTGCGCTCGCAGATAAAACGCATCGTAATAGCCGCTGCTCAGCACGTAGGTCCCCAGAATGATGCGCCGCTTGACCTCCGGCCCAAATCCAGCCCCGCGCGTCTTGGAATACATCTCGATCGGGTCTTTTCCATCGACTCGCGCCCCGTAACGAACGCCATCGAACCGGGCGAGATTCGCGCTGGCCTCCGCTGTGGCAATAATATAATACGTGGCCACCGCATATTCCGAATGCGGCAACGACACTTCCACCACTTCAGCCCCAAGCTCCTGATATTTCTTGATCGCGTTCTGCATCGCCTGGTTGATCTCCGGGTCCAGTCCTCCCAGCATGAATTCCCTGGCCACTCCCAGCTTGAGCCCGCGAATATTCCCCGTCAGCCCCGCCGCGTAATCCGGCACCGGCTCGGACACGCTCGTCGAATCGCGCTCATCCTTGCCGCTGATCGCGCTCAAAACACGCGCCGCATCCGACACGCTGCGGGTCATCGGCCCGATTTGATCCAGTGAAGAGGCGAATGCGACCAGACCGAAACGCGACACCCGGCCATAAGTCGGTTTCAACCCCACCACGCCGCACAGCGCCGCGGGTTGGCGGATGGAACCTCCCGTGTCCGATCCCAGCGCGCAGAGGCACTCGTCCGAGGCCACGGCGGCGGCCGAACCACCCGAGGACCCTCCCGGAATCCGCGTCACATCCCACGGATTGCGCGTCGTGACAAAGGCCGAATTCTCCGTCGAGCTGCCCATCGCAAATTCATCCATGTTGAGCCGGCCAAAAACAATCGCCCCGGCAGCTTTGAGCTTTTCGATCACCGTGGCGTCATAAGGCGAGACATATTTCCCCAGAATCTTCGACGCGCAGTTCAACGGCTGATCCTTCACCGCGATCACATCTTTGATTCCAATGGGGATTCCCAGCAACGGTTTGTCCGTCGCTCCCGCCTTCCGCTGGGCATCGGCGCGATCCGCCTGCACCAGCGCATCGGCGGCATCCACGCTCAAAAAAGCGTGAACGCGCCCATCGACATTCTGAATGCGGTCCAGGCAGGCCTGGGTGACTTCGCGCGCCGAAACCTCCCGACGCGCCAGTTTGTTTTGAACTTCCGAGATGGTCAGTTGATTAAGCATGAAAATGATCCTGGCTTCTGTTCAGGGGGCGATTACTCGACGATTTTTGGAACAATAAACAACCCATTGGCCTGGGCCGGCGCGTTCATCAAGGCACGCTCCGTGGGCAGCGAAGTCTTCACCTCATCCGCCCGTGTCACATTGACCATTGGAACAGCGTGAGCGGTCGGCTCAATGCCCGTCACATCGAGTTGATTAAGCTTCTCGATGTAACCCAGGATTTGCCCGAGCTGCGCGCCGAATTTCTGCTCCTCCCCGGGCGTCAGTTCCAAACGCGCGAGGTGAGCCACGTATTTAACGTCCATGCCTGTATCTGCCATGCCTCCACTTTGACCAACCCCGCCCCCCGTCGCAAGCCGATTATTGCCAACATCCGCCAGTCGGGCGCATGATAAAATTCCTCGGCAAGCGAAAAACGTGCAGAACAAACATGGATGAGCGGGATTGGGAATGGAATTTGATTCAACGCCTACAGCGTTGGAATTTTTGGGAACGCAGCCCGTTCCGGGTTGCCCGGAGGATGGGCGGCGCGCAGAGGACCACATTCGGCGGAGAATTAAGGCCGGGTTCTGGCTACCTGCCAGAGCGGGTTTGGTTAAAAATGGATGCCGTGCGGATGGCTTGCGCAAGGGGCCGGATGGTTCGATTTATTCAAGCATTCAAAAGCGAACCATACCATGGTTTGACCGATTTTGACTCAATCTTTTTATTATAGACTTTTTAGCACTATGAGTTAAGCGCAGCATGGCAATACGCACATTTCCGAAAAGATTTGAGGATTGTTCCGACAAAGCTGATTGCGATTGAAAGAATTGCGACCGCCACAATAAAAGCGGTCCAGTCTGTTGACGGATCCTCCGACTCTCGTGCCAACCAGGAATACAGCGGTTCCTTAGGGGACAGCCGGTAATATGACTCAAATACAAGTATGGCCAACGACAATAGAATCGAAACAACGATATTCGTGCTGCTGACTTCGATGCTCACTTTTTTCTTGGCACCATAGATTTGGTGGCATACCGGGCATATCATTTTTTCCGGGTCAATTTGCAGGTGTTTTATTGGTGCCATGAGGTGTTCACCATTGCCGCGGCAGTTTTAGGAATGATGTAAGATGGTGAGAATCAATTACTCTTATCCAACCGGGGGGCCGATTTGCCAATCTCCGGCCGACGGGCATCGTATTCATAGAGTGAGCCGGAACCGGGGTGGCGGGGCACACACCTGGGCCGGTTGGTTGCGTCATGCTCATGGCCAATGGATAGGGGACTTTGGCGGATGCGCGTCGGCACTGAGTGGATTGAAGTCCGTTGGCAGGACTTGTCGTATGGCTTGGAGACATTCATGCGCAATAGCAATTTGGTCGTGAAAAGAATGTTGATTTGAGATGGGCGTGTTGTCAAAAGGAATATTGGACGGGTTCTTGAACGATTGGATGGTTTGGAGCGTGGTTGACGCATGGGGCTGGCGCGGGATGGATTGTAACCGCTAATGGGCGGGAAATTTGACGCTAAAAGGAAGGGAATGTTGCCCTGCGCCAGGCCCATCAATCCAGCGTTCGCTGATAGCGCTTCAATCCAATCGAAAGCACCACCACCATGAACAGCACGATGGGCCACAAATGTGGCAAGGTTTCCGTGATTCCGTTGTTTTTCAAAAGTATGCCCCGCACGATCCGAATAAAATGGGTCAGCGGCAATACGGACCCCACCGCCTGCGCCCATTGGGGCATCCCGCGAAACGGAAACATGAAGCCCGATAGCAGGATCGATGGCAGAAAGAAAAAGAACGACATCTGCATCGCCTGCAATTGGTTTTTCGCCAGTGTGGAAAACGTGATTCCGACCGACAAATTGGCCGCAATAAACACCAGCGCCACCGCCAGCAACAGAATTGGATTTCCCAATATGGGCACCTGGAACAAAAATCCCGCCACAAACATGATGAGCAACACCTGAATATATCCCACCACGATGTAGGGAACGATCTTGCCAATCATCACCTCCGCCGGATGCGCGGGCGTCGATAGCAGATTCTCCATCGTTCCGCGCTCTCTTTCCCGCGTGACCGCCAGTGCCGTGATCACCACCATCGTCATCGTCAGCACCACTCCCATCAGCGCGGGCACAATGTTATAGCGCGTGATCGCATCGGGATTGTACTTGCGGTGAATGCGCAGTTCGACCGCGGACGGCGTCGCTCTGAGTTTCACCAACGGCCCCTTGTAATCACGGTCCAGCGCGGTGGTCATCAAGTTATTAATCGCCGAAAAGGCGTTCCCGGTCGCCACCGGATCCGTGGCGTCCGCCTCCAGCAGCACCTTGGGCCTCTCCCCCCGCATCAATTTCCTGCCAAAATCCTCGGGAATGTTGAAAACAAACTGCACATCTCCCAGATCCAGCAAACGCTGCGCCTGCACCTCGTTGGTGGCCACGGTCAAAACATCGAAATAATCGCTGTTCTTCAGGGCCTGCACCAGCGTTCGCGAAAACACGCTATTATCCGCGCATAATATGGCCGTCGGCAGATGTTTCGGATCCGCATTGATGGCAAATCCAAACAGGATCAACTGCATCACCGGGATGCCGATCATCATCCCAAACGTCAACCGGTCCCGTCGCATCTGGATGAATTCCTTGATCACCAGGGCCCAGAAACGGCGGAGGGAAAATTCGTACGCCTTCATGAAAAGTTGTCCTTCGCGTTTTCCATCAGGCTGATGAACACATCCTCCAAACCAGGTTGAATCGGCTGCCATTTGTGCGGCCCCGCCAGAAATGGCGCCAGGCTTGTCTGCAGCAATCCGGCATCCCGTCCGCTGACGTGCAAGGTGTTTCCGAACGCCACCACTTCTTCCACCCCAGGCAGCTTGCGCAACTGTTCCTCCAATTGATAAAGGCTTTCTCCAGTGACGGACCACGTTGTCAAACCCGCCGCCTGGATCACTTCCTGCACCGTGCCTCGCGTCAGAAGGTTGCCGTAGGCGATATACGCCAGCCGATGACATCGCTCGGCCTCATCCATGTAGTGGGTCGTGATCAACACCGTCAAACCCTGCGCCGCCAGCCGGTGAATTTCCTCCCAAAAATCCCGTCGCGCCTTGGGATCCACCCCTGCCGTGGGCTCGTCCAAAAGCAGGAGCTGCGGATCGTGAATCAGGCTCGCCGCCAATGCCAGACGCTGTTTCCACCCGCCAGATAACACCCCGGCCAGTTGCCGCCGCCGTTCTGTCAGCCCAAGCTGTTCCAGACTGTGATCCACCGCCCGCCGCCGGTCTTTCACCCCGAAAATCCGCGCCACAAAATCAAGGTTCTCCTCAATGCTCAGATCCTCATAATAGCTGAATCGCTGCGTCATGTAGCCCACATGCTTCTTGATCTCCCCGGACTCGGAAAGAATATCGAAGCCAAGGCATGTTCCCTTTCCTTCATCCGGCGTGAGCAACCCGCAAAGCATCCGTAAAAATGTGGTCTTGCCGCTCCCGTTGGGGCCAAGAAAACCGTAAATCTCTCCGCGCCGAACCTTCATTCCAATCTGGTTCACCACAGGCCTTCCGCCGTAGCGCTTGGTGATCCCTTCCACGTCAATGACCAGTTCCCCGTTCATCGCGTTATTCTGTGGCCAACTGCACATCCACCGGCTGCCCCGGATGCAGAATTGCCGGATCAGGCGCGTCAAACGCGGCCTCCACCATGAACACCAATTTCGCCCGGTTGTCCCGGCTGTAAATGACAGGCGGCGTGTATTCGGCCTGCGGCGCAATATATGTAACCTTCGCGGGATAACTCCCGGGCGCGCCATCCGCTTTGATCAGGAGTTTTTGGCCGACCTTCATTGCCCCCAGCCTTGTTTGTTGCACAAAGAAACGCGTCTTTACGTTGCCCGGAGGCAATATCGAAACCACCGGCATTCCCGCAGGAACCCATTCCCCGGACCGATAGAGCGTGTCGAACACCAAACCATTGGTCGGCGCGCTTTGCTTCTTCTGGCTCAGGTTCCACTCCGTGCGCGCCAGCGCTGCCGTCATGGACGCCACTTCAGCCTCCGCCGCCTGCACCTCATCCGTTCGACCTCCCAGCTTCGCCGTGGCCAGCTCGGAATTCCACTCCGCCACAAGCCTCTGATCCCGTTCATAAGACGCGCGAACGCGATCGAACTCCGATTGTGAAGCCACCCCGTCTGACTTGAGCTTTTCCCACCGGCTGAATTCCGCCTTGGATAGTTCCAGACTCGACTGCGCCTGAGCCAGTCGCGCCTCGATGCTCGCAATCTCAGTCGGACGTTTGCCCTTGGTGATGTTTTCCAGACGCGCCCTGGCTTGGCCCAAACGGGCCGCCGCCTCGTTGCGTGCCGCCTCTTCCGTTGCGTGCTCCAGGCCAAACAAGACTTCCCCCGCCTTGACCTGATCCCCCCGCTTCACGTTCAAGTGCTCCAGCGCGCCCCCGATTGGCGAGGCCACCAGCACATATTCCCCCTCGATGTATCCCTGCCATTGAGCTTTGTTTGAGTCCGAGCATCCGCTCAGCAAAACCCCAAACACGGCCAGCACCAAGACTGCCCCCCACTGATTCAAATAATTAAGACCGGATTTTTTCATACGCAATTTTTCCATCGGCGGTCATGATTCCGTTAAATAGCATGTCCAATATCATCTCAAAAGCCTTTCGCAAGGGCAGGTCCAGCCGGGTCAGAACCTCGGGATTGATGATGTTTTGCACGCACACCCGCAGCATCTCGATCACCAGTTCCTTTGGCATGTCTTCACGCATCAACCCCATCCGCTGCCCTTCCTCGAACACCTTTCCGAAAATGGCCGGGATGGCCCGCATGCGGTAATTATCCACCAGCTTAAGAATTTCCGGCGCATGTCGCTGAAGATCGCGGAAAAACGGCTGTTTGACCTCTCCAAGTCGCAATGTGAGAAACTCCAGGATTTGTTTCATGCGGGTGACCACATCCAGCGTCGGATCGCTGTGAATCCCCTCCAGATGTCGATGAATCCTGTTGAGCCGGCTCAAAAGCATCATCTTGACCAACTGCTCCTTGCTGCGGAAATGCCGGTACATGGTCTTTTTGCTCATGCCCAGGCCAACCGCCATGTCTTCCATGGTGACTGTGCTGAATCCGTTGGTCAAAAACTGATCCTCCGCCGCTTTTAATATGCGCGCCCGCACAGGATCGACCGGCTCCATCCGCACCGCTGGCGCAAAGCCCGGCGCGCTCACACTCGTCACACCAAAACTCGGCGTGGCGTCCATCACCCGGGGCCTGCGCGCGGCACTGCGGCCCTTGGAACGGTCAACATTTATTTTCGTTTTTAGCTCCATGGAAACCCCATCGGTTTTTATGGTTTCCAGTCTAATCCCATCAGTCTTGTTGTCAACTCCCCCCGACCCTTGTTCCATGCGATCTCCCCATTGCCCAAGCCCTCTGCCCTTGGCTCTTGGCTCTTGGCTCTTGGCTCTTGGCTCTTGGCTCTTGGCTCTTGGCTCTTGGCTCTTGGCTCTTGGCTCTTGGCTCTTGGCTCTTGGCTCTTGGCTCTTGGCTCTTGGCTCTTCGCTCTTGGCTCTTGGCTCTTGGCTCTTCGCTCTTGGCTCTTGGCTCTTCACTTTCTTGTGGTCAATTATCCATTTCCTCCCGCCCTTTTTCCAATCCTGTCCATCCTGTTAATCCTGTCTTAGGGCCTCGTCGCGGAGCGACGGCACGATGGTAGCCGTGAGTTTTTAACCCGCGGTTGGGAATTCAAACGCGATCTCTGTTCCCGTCAGCCCCATCAGTCGCGTAGCGACGATTGAAAAAAACGCGGGGCACACCACAAAACTCCTCAGTTTGAACGGAATCGTCCCCCCCAGGAGCCTGGTCCTCGCCAACGCTTGATAACCTGTAAAAGCCGTATCAGAGCGCCAGGATGAGGCCATTCCCTAAACACTTTCCTTTCCTCCTTCGCGGCTTCGCGTGAGGCTTCTGAAAGCGAAATCCCCCCCCGAGCTGGCGGATCGGAACACCAGGCCAGAACTCTTTCATCCTCTGGCCACCAAAGGTCCTATTATTTTATTGCTATTCTTGTGCGATGAGATTTATAAACGATCCCATTAGCCACACGAACTCGTCGCTGTAACGATCGTCGCTAAAAATAATCGAAGCATTCAAATTATGAATACCATGGCGATCATTACTGAGTTGTTTCCCACTCGAATTCTGTACGGTTTCCGGTCTCTCGCGCTCTGTCTTTGTCTGGCCCTCTGCGCCAGCCTCACCGTCCAGGCCGAACTGACCAATGTCTTTGTCTCAAATGGCGTCTGGCCCGGGCATAAAAGCGCCGTAACCAGCGATTTGGTCATTTCAGGCAACTATGCATATATAATTTACCAGGACTATTTGGTCACTTCACATACCGGCGGCTTTATTGTCGTGGATATCAGCAACCCACTCACGCCATCAGCCGTGGGAAGCTACCAGCCAAAAGCCGATTTGATTAATGTGACTGGTATAACTGTGATTGGTCAGCGTGTTTACTTATCATTGTCTGGGCGGGGAAACTGTTTTGAGATTGTCGATGTCAGCAATCCTTCCGCCCCCAAATTAATCGGCGGATATAAAGGGAGCGGATCAGCCGAGGATGTCGGTATAATCGGAAATAATGCATATTTGATGAACGATAACGGTGCCGTAACAGTAATTGACATTAGCACTCCCGAAGCTCCCGAGTTCTTATCCTGGTACAAACCAATCGGGAATTGGGGTCTCGCCGTGGTTGGGCAGAATATTTGCATTGCTAATGCCAGTGGTGGTTTTGACGTCTTGGATGTCAGCAATCCTGCCGAGCCTCAACGATTGGGGAGTGCGCCTGTTACCGGAGGTATTGCCAGTCTCAAAGGTGCCGATAATAAGCTTTTCATTGGCACTTCAGCTGGAGCTCTCGAAATCTTCGACATGAGCAATCCAGCCACACCGGTGCGCCTGGGTGGCTTCAAGTCCACCTTTAGCATGGCTCGGTTTTCTGTTGCCGGGAATTACGTCTTAGCTGCTTGTAGTGACTTGGGGCTTAAAATTATTGACATCACCGATCCGACTGCCCCTACGCTTTCCGGCGGCTATAAGACACTTGGATACGCTCAAGGGACTGCGGTGTCGGGGGGGTACTCTTTTATCGCATTGGACAATGGCGGTCTGGAAGTGGTGGACATCAGCAATCCGAAATCACCCCAACACGCGGGTGGGTACGCGACCGTCAGATCAGCCGGTGGCATGGCCATTGGAACAAACATGGTCTTTTTGGCGGAAGGTGCAGCCGGATTGCAGGCAGTCGATATCACCAACCCGGACGCGCCCAAGCTTGTCGGCAGTTATGACACCAGTGGGACCGCGCGGGATGTTGCCGTGAACGGTAGTAATGCCTATGTCGCCGATGGCTCCGCCGGATTGCAGATCATTGATATCAGTATTCCATCCGCTCCGATTCGTATCGGCGGATTGGATACCCCCGGCGATGCCAGACGCGTTTGCGTGGCGGGCACAGATGCGTATGTGGCTGACGGTGACTCTGGATTCCAGATCATCGACATCAGCGACCCCACCACCCCGCTCCGTGTGGGCGGATTGGATACCCCCGGAACCGCTTACAATGTCGCTGTCGCAGGCCATTATGCTTATGTGGCCGATGGCACAAACGGTTTGCAAATCATCGACGTCAGCGATCGCACCGCGCTTCAAGTGGTGGGTGGATTGGGCACTCCCGGCACCGCTTACGATCTCGCAGTGGCAGACCATTATGCTTATGTGGCGGATGGCACAAATGGCCTTCAAATCATCGACATCGCCAACCCCGTGGCCCCAGCATTCACCGGCGGCTATGTCACCACCAATTCCATCACTGGCGTTTCCGTCTCCGGCAATCGCGCCTATATCGCGAACGGCACAAATGGGGTGCAGGTGATCGACATCAGCAACCCAATGACGCCCGTAAGCCTTGGCGGTTTTGGAAGTGGAGTGGCTGTGGGGCTTGTTGGAACAAATGGCTATTTGTATATGACGGAGGCCAACCAGGGTTTGCACATCCTTAAATCCGATATACGAACCTTCCAAACCCTGACCTTCAACGCCATTGCCGACCAGATCATCTCAAATGCCCCCGTCGTCTTGGAAGCGACCGCCACCAGCGGCTTGCCGGTGACCTTGACCCTGGTCAGCGGACCAGCGACCATTTCAAACAACATTCTCACCTGGACCAACACCGGAACCATCACAGTCATGGCGACTCAGGCTGGCAACGACATCTATGCCGCCGCCGCGCCGGTCGAACGCAGCTTTCAAGTCCGCATGCTCACGCAGAGGCTCGCATTCGATATCCTGCCCAGCGCACCGATATTGAATCAACCTCTGCCCATATCCGCCCACTCCAGCGCCGGTTTGCCCGTGCTTATTGAAGTGGTCAACGGCCCGGCGACAATCGAGAATGGTTCGTTGTTGCTGACCAATTCAGGGCCAGTCACCGTTCGGGCGGAACAACCGGGCAACGGCGTCTATGATCCCGAAACTTTATACCAAGTGTTGTTCGACACCACCGCCCGTTTGGGTCAGGTGGGTGCATGGAAGGACGTGGGACTAGGTTCCGCACAATCGGTGGTGGTGTCTGGAGATTATGCCTATGTGGGCGCGGGAAAGGCGGGTCTCGTTGTCCTGGACATTCACAAACCCGCCGCGCCGGTGCGTGTGGGTGGAATTGCCACAACCGGCCAGTCTCAGCGCCTTGCAGTAGCTGGAAACTATTTGTATTTGGTGGATGGACGCGACGTTCTAAAGATCATCGATGCACACGATCCAAGCACGCTTCAGGTCGTGGGTACCTATACTTCCACAAATAACTCCCTCAATGATGTTACGGTGGTCGGAAATTATGCCTATGTGGCGTATGGCTTTTATTTACCTCCAACAGGTCCGCTGCTCGTAATCGACATTCGAAATCCAGCCGCACCGAAGCTCGCAAGCAAAGTTAATCCAACAACGTATAATGGCAGGCGCGTCGCTGTGTCCGGGCATTACGCCTTTGAATGCAGCTTGTCGCCCAACACTCTATATGCAATGGACATTACCAATCCATTCATGCCTGTATCAGTTCCCGGTGGATATTCTGCGGGCCTTATGATTTCGAATTTTGCCCTGCATGGGAACTATATCTATTTGGCGAACGCCCACGGCGGCCTCAAGATCGTCGATATCCGCAATCCGGCCAGTCTTACGCTTGTGGGCACATACAACACCAGCAGCATTGTTTCGGGTGTTGCCGTGTCTGGCAATTATGCCTATATCGCGGAAGACACTAATGGTTTGCAAATCATCGACGTCAGCAGCCCGACCGCTCCGCAACGCGTGGGTGGTTATGACACCGGCGGTCAGGCCCAGGACGTCACTGTGGCGGGCAATTATGTCTATGTCGCCTCCGGCACCAACGGCCTGATGATCTTTCCCTCCGAGATTTGGTTCCCTCAAACCATTACCTTCGACGCCGTTACCAACCAGCATGGCACCGATGGATCAATCGCGTTACAGGCCACCTCCACTAGCGGCTTGCCGGTGACCTTCACCCTGGTCAGCGGGCCAGCCACAGTCATTAGCAACCTGTTCACCTGGACCAATCTCGGGACCATCACAGTCCGGGCGACCCAGGAAGGCAACTCTGTCACTGCCGCCGCCGCTCCGGTCGAGCGCACTTTTCAGGTAATGCCTCATCCCTTGATCCTGGGCATGGAAGCGGTTCAGGGACAGTGGACGCTGGCCTGGCCGGAAGCGTTGGGAGATTGCCAATTGAAATCCGCGACAAACCTCGTCCCGCCGGTATCCTGGCAGCCGGTGCAAACCGAAATCATCACCAGCAACGGCATGCGCCGCATCCTTCTACCCACCAACGGCCTGCCGCAGGAGTATTTCCGGCTCGAAAAACCGTGATCCTGAATACGGCTTTCAGCACATAACCCTATGGGCAAGCCCAGTCTTGCCCATAGGGTTAATTTCATCTTTTCTCCAATAATCCTATTAATCCTGTCCTTCCCAAATCTGTTTATCTGTGCTAATCAGCTGCTGATCCATTGTCAATTATCCATCCTGCCCTCCACCTTTGTTCCATCGTTTTTTCTTGGCGGACGATCATAAAGAGCTAGTGTTTAATTCAATCATGCCCACACAAAGACCCAGACTATCCATGAATCAAAGAATTTGCACAGGCGTGGCGGTGCTCGCTGGCGTATGCGCCCTTTCCCAACCCTGCCTCGCCGCCGCACAGGAGGCCAAAGAACCCATGAACGGCTCTGCCCCGACAAAAACCCCGCAAATCCAGGTCGTCCCCATTGCGGCGGCCACCGGAAACCAATCGCTTTACGTGACCAATCGCAGTCCGCTGTTGCAGGCGCCCTTCGTCAAACTGCCCATCGGTTCCATTCGTCCAGAGGGCTGGTTGCGCCACATGCTCGAAATCGAAGCCAAAGGAATGACGGGGCGCCTCAAGGAAATCTCTCCATGGCTCAAGTTCGACTCCAATTCCTGGGCCAACAAGGATGGCGCCGGTCACAGCGGCTGGGAGGAACTCCCCTACTGGCTCAAAGGCTTTGGCGACCTCGGTTACGTCCTCAACGATCCCGAAATCATTCGCGAAGCCCGCGTCTGGATCGAGGCGGTCCTCTCCAGCCAGCGCGAGGATGGTTGGTTCGGCCCCCGCGAACTCCTGAAATCCCTCGAAGGCAAGCCAGACCTCTGGCCCCACATGGTCATGCTCAACGTCCTCCAGTCCTATTATGAGTATTCCAATGACGCCCGCGTATTGCCCTTCATGACGCGCTATTTCCGCTGGCAAAACCAGCTTCCCCCGGAATATTTCGGCGCCGGTTACTGGCCCAAAATACGCGCGGGCGACAACATCGAATCCATTCACTGGCTTTATAATCGCACCGGCGATGCCTGGCTTCTCGAATTGACCCAAAAAATTCAGGACAACATGGCGCCATGGATCGACGACGTCATCAACTGGCACAACGTCAACATTGCCCAGGGATTCCGCGCCCCCGCGATGTTTTATCCCCAGGCAAAGGACATCAAATTCCTGAACGCCGCCGAGCGGAATTACCAGAAAGTCATGGACCTTTACGGCCAGTTCCCCGGAGGCGGCTTCGGCGGCGACGAAAACTGCCGACCCGGCTTCACCGATCCGCGCCAGGGATTCGAAACCTGCGGCATCGTCGAGTTCATGCACAGCTTTGAAATGCTCTCCCGCATTTCCGGCAACCCCATCTGGTCCGACCGCGCCGAGGAAATCGCCTTCAACACCTTCCCGGCGGCCCTGACCCCGGACATGAAGGGCCTCCATTACCTGACCGGCGCGAACATGATTCAACTGGACAGCAAAAACAAAAGTCCCGACCTCCAAAACGGCGGCACCATGCTCTCCTACAGTCCCTTCGAGACTTATCGCTGCTGTCAGCACAACGTCTCGCACGGCTGGCCTTATTACGCCGAGGAGTTGTATCTGGGAACCGCCGACGGCGGATTATGTGCTTCCCTCTACGCGCCCTCGCAAGTCAAAGCCAAAGTCGCCTCCGGCGTCGAGGTCACCCTGACCGGGGAAACCGATTATCCTTTTAGTGACACCATTCAATGGACCCTTACCACAGCCGACAAGGCCACCTTCCCGCTTTACCTGCGCGTTCCACGCTGGGCCACCAACCCCACCGTCAAAATCAACGGCAAATCCGTCCGGGTCCAGGCGACTCCCTTGTCTTACATCATCCTGAACCGCACCTGGTCCAACGGGGATGTCCTCACCTTGAAACTGCCCATGAAGGTCACCACGCGCACCTGGGCTAAAAATAAAAACGCCCTCTCGGTCGATTACGGTCCCCTGACCTTTTCCCTCAAGATCGGCGAACGCTGGGAACGCTATGGTGGCACTGACGCCTGGCCGACACTGGAAGTCTATCCCACCACACCATGGAACTATGGATTGGACCTCAGCCGTGGATCGTTTGAAGTGATCAGGAAAAAGGGCCCGCTGGCCACCCAGCCGTTTACCCCGGAGAACATCCCCGTCTCCATCCGCGCCATAGCCCGTAAAATTCCCGCCTGGACCCAGGACAAACTCGGCATGGTCGGCTTGCTCCAACCCAGCCCGGCGCTTTCGACGGAACCCCTCGAAACCGTCACCCTCATTCCCATGGGGGCCGCCCGCCTGCGAATCACCTCCTTCCCGGTCATTGGCAAGGGACCCGACGCGCACGAATGGATCGCCCCGCCCGTGCCCAAACCGGCCCTTTACAAGGCCAGCGCTTCGCATGTGAACGACACGGACACCGTGGAGGCCCTCGAGGACGACCTTCCCGTGGCCGGTTCCAACGACGGCGCCATCCCCCGTTTCACATGGTGGGATCACAAGGGCACCACCGAATGGGTGCAATACGATTTAACGGCCGCCAAAAAAATCGGCGGTGTCCAGGTCTATTGGTTTGACGACACACCCGGAGGCGGCTGCCGCGTTCCCGCCTCCTGGCGCATCCTTTCCAAAGATGGCGACCAATGGAAACCTGTGGTCGCCAAAGAGGACTACGGATTGGCCAGAGACCAATTCAACACGGTTCACTTCGAACCGGTTACCGTCAGCGCCCTCCGTCTGGAAGTCCGGCTCCAACCGGGCCAGTCCGGTGGCATTCTGGAGTGGCGGCTTCTCGAATAATCCGGAAAAACGGAGCGACCGGACAGCGGTTTTTCGACGCGCCAGGCGGGTTTGAACATCGGCCTGGCGGGTCTCTTTTTTGGCCTTCACAAACCCATCCCAAAAAAACATTTATTTTCAAACGCGCTTGCAACTGGTAGTTTGAACCATGCCATTTACTAAATTAGGGCTTTCAGCGGCGGTGGTTCAAGGTATCAAAGCAATGGGATACGTGGAACCAACCCCCATTCAATTGCGCGCAATACCATTATTAATGGCCGGTCAGGATTTGATCGGCAGTGCGCAAACAGGTACCGGCAAAACGGCCGCGTTCGCGCTCCCCATTATCTCCAAACTGGGCGATCCCGCTCAGGGACCCCGCGTGTTGATCCTCGAGCCGACCCGGGAACTTGCCGCGCAGGTGGAAACCGCCATTCACGATTTCGCCCGCTTCACAAAACTCCACACCGCCGTCGTTTATGGCGGTGTAGGCTATGGAAAACAGAACGAAGCATTGCGCAACGGCGTCGATATCCTTGCCGCAACCCCCGGACGCCTCCTCGATCATATCAGCCGGGGTGCGGTCCGTCTCGACTACGTCAAATACCTCGTCCTCGACGAAGCCGACCGCATGCTCGATATGGGATTCCTGCCCGATGTCAAACGCATCGTCGAACGCTGCCCCAAAACGCGTCAGACCATGCTTTTCTCGGCAACCGTCCCCCCGGAGATCGGTTCCCTGATCCGTTGGGCCATGAAAACCCCTCAGACCGTGGAAATCGGCATTCGCCGTTCCCCGGCCGAAACCGTCTCCCACTCGGTCTATCCCGTCGCCGACGACCAGAAATCCGATCTCCTGAAAGCCATCCTGAGTCGCATCGACTTTTCCTCCGTCATCATCTTCTGCCGCACCAAGCATCGCGCGGACCGGATCGCCAAATTCCTCCATCAAAACAGTCACGCGGTCACCGTCCTGCACTCCAACCGCACGCAACGCGAGCGCGAACAGGCCCTCAAAGGCTTCCGCGACGGCCGTTATGAAATCCTGGTCGCCACCGACATCGCCGCCCGCGGTTTGGACATCACCGATGTCAGCCATGTCATCAACTTCGATGTGCCGCAACACCCCGAGGACTACGTTCATCGCATTGGCCGCACAGGCCGGGCCCAGGCCCTGGGTGAAGCCTTCACACTCATGGTTGCCGAGGACATCGCCCACATGCGCGCCATCGAGCGTTTCATCGGCCTGAAGATCGAACGCGTGAAACTCGAAAAATTCGACTATCGCTACACCGCCTTGTTCGAACGCGACAAACCCGGTCAACCTGCCGGTGAAGACCAGCGCGCCCGGGGCGTCCGTCTTTCCGGCGGCTACTATTGCGGCCCGGTCCGCCGTCGCAAACGGTAACCTGCGGCTGTTTCTTAACAGCCACTAAAATCTTGCAATACTCTGGGGCTTTCTTTATTGGAAAGCCCCAATGATTCGTTCATTCCCCCAATTCGTCCTCAATGCCAGCCGCCCGTTGGGTTTGCCCATTGTGACCTACCCCGGCGCGCCCCTGCGCCACGCCACCGTCCGCGACATGGTGACCAGCGCCTCCATCCAGGCCGATGTGCAAGCCGCCTTGCACGAACGCTATAAAACGCCGGTCGTCCTGTCCGCCATGGATCTAAGCGTCGAATCCGAGGCCTTCGGTTGCGAAATTAAAATGTCCGACCACGAGATTCCCACCGTGATTGGCCGCCATGTCACCTCACGCGAAACCGCACAAAAACTGGGCATCCCCCAACCAGGCGACGCACGCACCAGCGTTTACCTCGATACCGTGAACAAACTGGCAAATTTTCCCGGGCATCCATGGGTTCTGGCCGGCATGATCGGTCCCTTCTCACTCGCCGGACGCATTTTCGGCGTTAGCGAAGCCCTGGGACTCACCCTCGAAGACCCCGATCTGACAAATCTGCTCCTGGAAAAAAGCACCCGCTTTCTGACCGCCTACGCGCAAGCCTTCAAAAAGGCCGGGGCAGATGGCATCATCATGGCGGAACCCACTGCGGGCCTCCTTTCCCCACGAGGCATGGAGAAATTCTCCTCCCGGTACATAAAAGAAATCATAACAGCCGTGTCCGAACCGCAATTCACGATCATGGTCCACAATTGCGCCGCAAAATCGCTTCATTTGCCCGCATTGCTCGCCGCCGGTGCCAGCGCCTATCACTTCGGCGCCCCCATGGATATTCCAGCCGCCCTGGCCCAAATGCCCAAGGACACCCTCGTCGCCGGGAATCTCGATCCCGCCGCCATTTTCCTGCGCTCCCAACCCGCCGATGTCCGCGCCTCCGTGGCCGGACTGCTCGCATCCACCAGCTCCCATCCCAATTTCATCCTCTCCTCGGGATGCGATGTCCCCCCGGGAACCCCGTTGGCCAATATCGACGCCTTTTACGAGGCAATCGCCCAATAATCCGCCGCTCACACACACCTGCTCGTTCAAAACCTGCGAGAAACATCAGATTGACCCCTCATGGAATAACGCGTATCGTTTGTCAAAATCAATTTGCACATTCCATGAATGAGGAAAAAACAATCTGGAAAGGCTCCTCCTCCCAGTTAATCAATGCGCGCCCATTTGGTCTCTGCGCCATCTCAGCCCTGCTCGTCATCGTGGCGTACATGCTGTTATCGAAGATGCCAGACGCGTCCTCCATGGCCGCATATATACTTCTCTTGCTGATCGTTCCGGTCGCCTTCGCGCTCTGGAAATACCTCGTAAACCGCACCCGTGTTTACGAGATCACCACTCAGCGTCTAAAAACAACCGTTGGCGTGTTTTCCACGCGAACCACAGAACTTGAGCTCTATCGCGTCAAGGATATCACCCTCGTTCAGCCCTTTTACCAGCGTATCCTGGGCTTGGGCCGCATCGAACTGACCAC
Source organism: Verrucomicrobiia bacterium (assembly GCA_963664225.1). Lineage (GTDB taxonomy): Bacteria > Verrucomicrobiota > Verrucomicrobiia > Limisphaerales > UBA1319. The sequence goes on along the minus strand of OY760937.1, from coordinate 891,398 downwards.
CAACGACGTCAGCGATCATATCATCATCCTCAACGCCATACCCGACATGAAATCGTTAAGCGAACAACTCCGCACCAGCGTCGAAGCCTGCCGCGATCAAAAAAAGGTTCGCCTGGCCGAATTGGAATGAAACAACCGCCCGAAGTTCCGCTTTTTGCCCTCGCTTCTTCGCGCATTTCGAACCATATTGGTGGGATCATGGTCGTCAGACAGCCAACTTGAACCCGGCGCAAACACCCTCCTCCGCAGAGTTTTTATGAGCACCGAAAATTTAAAAAATCGCACCAAGCAGTTCGCCCTCGGAATCATCAAGCTCGTCGAGAATATCCCTGGAAGCGGCGCTGGTGACATCCTCGGCCCTTCCCTCCTTCAGGCGGGAACCTCCGTGGCCGCCCATTACAGGGCCGCGTGCCGCGCAAAAACCCCCACCGAATTCGTGGCCAAACTCGATGCCGTCGAGGACGAAATTGACGCCTCCATCTTTCTCATGGAAGTCCTCCTGGAAAGCGGCAAAGTCCCGGCCGAAGCCGCACGCCCCTTGCTCACAGAAGCCGGCGAATTGCTCAACATCACCGTTGCCGCAGCCAAAACGGCATTCAAGGACTCCAACCAGGGATCGACATCCGCGCTTCCTCCGTTGCGAACGCACCAGAGTCCGCGTTGATCTCCAATACCATACCTGCTGGGCATCAGCAACATCCGCACATGCGTTATCTGCCAGGGCATCAAAATCAATATTGCGCCGCCAATTATATCGTTGCCAGCACCGGACAAGTTGTGGCTTTATCATGGCATGGATTTAGCTGTTAAACAGCAGCGATTCGCGGATAATCGAACGCGCAATCAAATGGCAACGATCGACCGGGGGCTTTAACCACCTATGGACCGGTTTCGATTAAGCGTCGTTTACTTGGGGCATGTTCAGGGCGTTGGGTTTCGATATGCAGTCAAGTCCGTCGTGACAGGTTTTGAAGTGGCAGGAACCATCCGCAACCTGCCCGATGGCAGTGTCGAATTACTGGCGGAAGGTGAAAAAGCGGAATTGGAAGAATTTAAAACAGCGATTTTAGAGTCAGGCCTCGGGCCGATGATCCGTGAAACGCGCGAAAGCTGGTCTCCAGCCAAAGGCGGATTTCGTGGATTTGAGATTATCAGATAAATTGGGCTCGTAACGAAATGAAGTACGCAATTTTAGCCGATATACATTCCAATTTGGAAGCGTTGCAAGTGGTGCTGGAAGATGCCAAAAACCTCAAATGCACCCACTATGCCTGCCTCGGCGACGTCGTCGGGTACAACGCCAATCCAAAGGAGTGCCTCGATATCGTTCGCAACATGGGCATGCCTTGCGTCAAAGGCAATCATGACGAGTATTGCTCCATGGACGGCGAACTGGAAGGCTTCAACCCCCACGCCAAGGAAGCCATCAACTGGACGCGCGAACAGCTTTCATTGGAAGACCGCCAATGGCTCCGTGAACTTAAATACATCCGCCTGATCGCCAGTTTTTCCCTCGTTCATGCGACTCTGGACGGCCCCCAACGCTGGGGCTATGTCTTCGATAAGCTCGCCGCAGCCGCCAGCTTCACCTACCAAAACACCAGCGTCTGCTTCTTCGGGCATACCCATGTCCCTGTCGCCTTCATCCGCGACAGCGTCGTGCGGGGCGGCACCTACTCGAAGTTCAAAACCGAGCCCGGTAAAAAATATTTCGTCAACATCGGCAGCGTCGGTCAATCCCGCGACGGCGTGGCCAAGGCCACCTATGGCGTCTATGACCTTGATGAAGGCACCATCGAATTGCGCCGCCTGGATTACGACATTCCCACAACTCAGGCCAAAATTCGCGCCGCCGGCCTACCCGAACGTCTCGCCGAACGCCTCGAATTCGGTAAATAACCGCAACCCAAGGCGCGCGGTCCCATGATTGCAGCAACGAATATTCAGGAAAATGCGGTGTCGGACACTCCCGCGCCGCAGGATATTTCGTTGCGCCTCCCGCTCTTCCATCAACCTTTCCAGGGCCGCCGGACTTGCCTCCGGTGAAAATCCTCATCGTCAAACCCAGTTCGTTGGGGGATGTCGTTCAGGCCCTGCCCGTTTTGCGGCTCCTCAAGAAACACGATCCGGCGAACCAGGTTTATTGGTGGCTGGCCGCCGAGTTGACCCCGCTTCTGGAGGGCGATCCCGATCTGGCCGGTTTGTTCCCATTCTACCGCAAAGGCTGGCGCTCCCCCTTCTACTGGCTCCGGCTCGCCCGCACCCTGCGCCAGATCCGCAAGCTTTCCTTCGACTGGGTGATCGACCTCCAAAGCCTCGCCCGTAGTGCCGCCATTTCCTGGCTTGCGCGCGGCTCGTTAACCATCGGCCTGGACGATCCCCGTGAAGGCGCCGAGGCCTTTTACGATATCGCCGTTCCTCGCCAATCCTATCTGACCCATGCGGCCGACTGGTATCTTGATGTCCTGCGCGCTTTAAAAGTGCCCGTGGATCAAAATTTTACATGGTTTCCACCCCGCCACAATATTGTCGCCGATCTTCGTAACAAATGGGCGGTCGAAAACTCGCGCTGGATCGTCGTGCATCCCGGCGCGCGCTGGACAAATAAGCGCTGGCCCATCGAATACTACGCGGAAACCGTCGCCCGCCTGGGCCAATCCGAGCCTGAAATGCGTTTTGCCATTCTCGGTGGCGGCAGCGATATGGACCTCGGCAAAATCATCGCTCAATCTCTGCCTGGGCGTTGCCTGAACCTCACCGGTCAAACCTCCCTTCCAGAAATGATCGAATGGATCCGTCTGGCCGATCTCATGATCACCAACGATACGGGTCCCATGCATGTGGCCGCCGCCATGAAAAAGCCCTTGATCGCCCTCTTTGGCCCCACCGAACCCCATCGCACCGGACCCTACCATCAACTGGAGAACGCCTTGCAGCACCCCCTGCCCTGCGTACCCTGCATGAAACCCCAGTGCTCCAACCCGCAGCCCCTCGCCTGCCTGCAAAACATAAACCCCAACACCGTCGTGGCCGCCGCACTCCAGAGGCTCCATCCCGACGCCTCCAAAGACTACGTCCTCTGATATCCCGTTTGATTCCACGGCAGACTGAAACCCATTGTCATTCCCCATCCTGCCCATCCTGTCATATTTCCCTTCCCCTTTCACGGTTCCTTTGCGCCCTCTGCACTCATCGCGGTTATTCCCCACCATCCTGCTCATCCTGTCCATCCTGTCATATTTTCTCCTCTTCCTTCGCGCCTTCGCCCAATATCCCAGTTCCATTCGGCTTCTTTTTTCAGCAATTTTCGCCTGCGTTTTGGTGGATTTTAGTATAGATTGAGCGCACATGCGCATTCGCACTGATAATGGTTAAGAGTAGTGACCGTTACCATTTCGAAGGCGATCGTTCACTCGTCCTGGACTTGAATGAACGAAAACATCAGGCAAAACCCGATAAATAATGGGGGACTAAAATGAGTAGCGTGCGAGTATTGGTCGGCACAAAAAAAGGCGCGTTCATCCTGACAGCCGATGGCAGGCGCCGGAACTGGGAAGTTAGCGGCCCGCACTTCGCGGGTTGGGAGATGTATCATCTTAAAGGCTCGCCCGCCGAGCCCAACCGCATCTTCGCCTCGCAGACAAGCAGTTGGTTCGGCCAGGTCATCCAGCGCTCGGAGGACGGCGGCAAAACCTGGGCGACACCTGATGGCTCGCCCATACCAACGCCCGGCGCATTCCCCGCCGGTGAAAGCAACAAGTTCCTCTATGAGGGCGAGGCAGGCACCCACAAATGGTACGACGGCACCCAGCATCCTTGGGAGTTCAAACGCATCTGGCATCTCGAACCTTCGCTTACCGACCCCAACACCGTTTACGCCGGCGCCGAGGACGCCGCGATTTTCAAGACTTCGGACGGCGGCGTCACATGGAAGGAACTGCCCGGATTGCGCGCCGCCAAGGGACACCTCTGGCAACCCGGCGCGGGCGGCATGTGCCTGCATACGATTCTCCTCGATCCGAAGAACCCGAACCGCATTTACGTCGCCATCTCGGCGGCGGGCGCTTTCCGTACCGACGACGGCGGCATGACCTGGCGTCCCATCAATCGCGGGCTCAAATCCAACTACGAACTCCCCGATCCGGACGCCGAAGTCGGCCACTGCGTTCACCGCATCGCCATGCATCCGTCCCGACCGAACGTATTGTTCATGCAGAAGCACTGGGATGTCATGCGCACCGACAACGCGGGCGAACAGTGGACCGAGGTGAGCGGAAACCTGCCCAGTGACTTTGGTTTCCCAATTGAAGTTCACGCGCACGAACCCGAAACCATTTACGTCGTCCCCATCAAGAACGATTCCGAACATTTCCCGCCGGACGGCAAGCTGCGGGTCTATCGCAGCCGCACGGGCGGCAACGAATGGGAACCGCTCACGCACGGCCTGCCGCAGGAGAATTGTTATGTCAACGTCCTGCGCGACTCCATGGCCGTTGACTCCCTTGAACCATGCGGCGTCTATTTCGGCACCACCGGTGGCCAGGTTTACGCCTCCGCCAACAGTGGCAATGATTGGAATCCAATCCTTCGCGACCTGCCGGCCGTCCTGTCCGTTGAGGTCCAGACCCTGCCATGATACGCGTTGTCCTCCCCTATCATTTACGAACGCTCGCGCGTGTGGACGGCGAAGTGCAGCTTGAAGTTGGCAATCCACCCACCCTGCGATCGGTTCTCGACGCCCTCGAAGCAGCCCATCCGGCCCTGCGCGGCACCATTCGCGACCACGGCACATTGAAGCGCCGGCCCTTCGTCAGATTCTTCGCCTGCAAGGAAGACCTCTCTGGTGAACCGCCGGAAACCCCATTGCCCGAGGCCGTCGTGTGCGGTGCGGAACCTTTCCTCATCGTCGGCGCCATGGCCGGAGGCTGAACCCTGCGCCTTCAAGCACACCAATGAACCACCCATGAAAATACCGGATTAATTTCTTCCAATACAACATCACGAATCGAAACACAAATTGGCAATCTTATGAGCACTACACATAGCAATCACCCTTCAAAAATCGAACCCTACCTCTTCTTCGACGGTCGTTGCGAGGAAGCGCTTGAGTTCTACCGCCGCACGCTGGGCGCCGAGATCACGATGATGATGCGCTTTAAGGACAGCCCGGAGCCTCCGCAACCCGGTCGGTGTCCGCCCAACTCCGAAAACAAGATCATGCACTCCAACATACGCATCGGCGAGACCACCATCATGGCCTCCGATGGCTGCTGTTCCGGGAAGCCATCCTTCCAGGGCTTCTCCCTCACACTTTCCGTGCCGACCGAGGCTGAGGCGGAACGCCTTTTCAACGCCCTGGCCGATGGCGGACAGGTGCAGATGCCACTGGCCAAAACCTTTTATTCGCCCCGTTTCGGCATGACTGCCGACCGCTTCGGCGTCTCATGGATGGTCATGGTCGCAGCCTGAGTCCCTCCTGCGACCTCGAAATTAATTTCCCTATCCGTGGCATCCGTCCTATCCGTGGTTAAGAAATCCTGTCTGTCTGATATATTCCATTGCTTTTCAATTAAATACGATTAGGAATGGAAATCAATGAGACCACTGACGCGAAGGAACTTTTTGGCGGCCGCTGGAATCGCCCTCCCGGGCGCGATTCTCGGTGGAGCACCGGTCGCCTCACAGGCCGCGCCGTCGCCGCATCGCGTGCCGATCATCTACAGCACGGATCTGACGCATCCGCACGTTGATCCCGACGATCATTTTGACCTGGCTTGCATTTATTCCATTCCCGAAGTCGATGTGCGGGCCATCATCCTGGACAATGGCGCGCTCCAGGCCCAACGTCCGGGTTACAAACCCGTTTGGCAGATGAACTACCTCACGGGCCGTCATGTGTCGGCAGCCATTGGATTGAATCGGCTGCTCAAATCACCCGGGGATCGTGCCCTGGATCAACCGGCTGAACATCAATTTGGAGTCAATTTGATCCTCCAAACGCTCCAGGACAGCCGGGAGAAAATGGCGATTATCACATTGGGCAGCGTGCGCGATACCGTGGTCGCGTTCAACCGGGAACCAAAACTTTTTCGCGAAAAAGTGCGCGGCATTTACTCCTTCATTGGCGAGGCCTCGGATCCCGCCTATATCGAGTATAATGTCGCGCTGGATACCCAGGCCTATCTGGGCCTGATGCGCTCAGACCTCCCCGTCTTCTGGGTGCCGTGCTTTGATGGAGGGCTTTGGCAAAACAAGGGGCACGCCTCATTTTGGAAAATTCGTCAGGGTCAGGTGCTGGAGAAGGCCCCGCTGCCACTCCAGAGATATTTTCTATACATGCTGCACAAGGAAACCGCCGATCCCATTGAATATCTGAGCCAGCCCATGAACTCTGCCGATCGTCAGTGGCTGATGGATGGAGAACGCAATCTCTGGTGTGCGGCCGTCCTGGGCATGGTGGCTGGCCGTCACCTTCGACACGAGGGACACGAGGTCTGCGGTTTTTCCAGGACGACGGTATCCTTGAACAACAATGGCACCGTGAACAAGAGCAACGCATCGGATTCACACGAAGTCATGCGTTTTGAAATCAAAGACCAGGCCAACTTTGCGGCCGCAGCTACAAAGACCACGGCTGATTTATTGACAAAATTCCCCTTGCTCGCGATCAACAAATCAAAGTAGCCCTCTGGCTGATTTATTTTGACGGCTGCTTCCCAACGCCTGGGCTTGCTTCGATAAATCGGACACAGAAGACACATATAGGTTATTTGGATATATTTTCAAAGTCAACAGGAGACATGTAATTGAGTGTGCTGTGTAAACGCTGTCGATTATAGAAGGTCTCGATGTAATCAAAGATGGCCTGTCGGGCCTGGGCTCGGGTCGCAAAGACCCGGCGATAAACCAGTTCTTGTTTAAGGGTGCTCCAAAAGGATTCCATGGCCGCGTTGTCATAGCAGTTGCCACTGCGGCTCATGCTCGCCAGGGCACCGGAGGTTTCCATCGCCCGGCGATAATCCTGACTGGCATACTGGACTCCCCGATCTGAATGAAAGAGCAATCCGGGTTCGGGTTGTCGCTGAATGCAGGCCATGTTCCAGGCCGCCAGAACCAGTTCGGCGTCAATATGTTCGCTCATGCTCCAACCCACGATGCGGCGGCTGTAGAGGTCTTCAATTCCCGCCAGATAGAGCCAGCCTTCATCGGTGGCAATGTAGGTGATGTCCCCGACCCAAGTCTGATTGCGTTGGTCCGGTGGCGCGGCTTGAGCCAGCCGGTTGGGGGCAATGGGCTGATCATGATTGCTGTCGGTGGTTCGGACCTTGAAACGCTTTTTAGAACGCGCCTGCAGGCCTTCCTGGCGCATTAAACGGGCGATGTGGTTGCGACCATGGCAGTGCCCCTGGTGCTTCAAGGCGATCTGGATGCGCGGGCTGCCATAGGTTTTGCGGCTGCCATTGAAAATCGTTGTGATGGTCCCTTTCAATACGGCGTCCTGACGGGCACGCAACGAAGGCTGGATTTGCCGTCGGCACCAATCATAGTAGCCGCTAAAAGACACATCAAAGGCCTCACAGAGCAGGCGGATGGGATGATCGACTTTCATCGCTTCAACCCGTTGATAGCGTTGCTCTGGGGGTCCGAAAGAATTCCCAACGTTTTTTTTAGAATCTCCCGCTGCTGGCGCACATAGTCCAGTTCGCGCAACAAAGCGGCATTGTCGGCCAGCAACTGCTCACGGGTCTTTGTTTCGGCTCCTTCCCCTGTTGGCAGCGGCACATATTTTGCGCGCCAGGCATAGAGCCGCTCCATTTTTATCCCCAACTCAGCCGCCACCGTGGCTGCCGATTTCCCGCTGGATTTCCAGAGGTTCACGGCTTCCTGCTTAAATGCAGAATCATACTTCGGATGAGTCTTGGAATCGGGAATCACAGATTGCTTCATACGGTTTTTCATTAAGTTTCGCTCCGCTCCTGTGTCCGTCAAATCGAAGCAACCTCACAATTTCTGTTCATTAGCGCCGATTAGTGCCAATTAGCGGTTCTCCCATCCCCATCTTCGTATTTATTCATGGTTCGTTTGTGGTTGATTCTTTTCCCCCAAGATTTTGCGGAAGTCTTGCTTAATTGGCCGACCTGGAAATGGTAGCCCCGTCCGGAATTGAACCGGAATCCACGGTTTAGGAAACCGTTGCTCTATCCATTTGAGCTACGGGACCAATCGACCCTGATAATTCAACCCCATTCCACGCTCCTTCGCAAGCCTTTCCCACGCCCCTTTTCTCGCTCGCCACAGGACAAAATTCCCATCCGTATTGGCGGTTATCAGTGCCAATTAGCGGTTCTCCCTATCCCATCTGCGTCCCTCTACGGCATCTGCGGATTTCCCCGGCTTATCCACTCCCCATCCTTTTTTATCCTGTCATCCTGTCTATTTCTTCGTGTCCATTCGCGGTTTTCCCTTCCCCACCTTCGTGGTTTCTTTGTGGTCTTTGTGCTCCCTATCTGGCACAACGTTACGAATCCCATGACGACGAGCAAAACATTCGACCGCTTGATCCGGCTGACTCCAACGCATCTCCCAGCGGAACAGCTGCAGGCCAATATCCTTCTGTTCGCTGAAAGGCCCCTTAAAACGCCGTCTTTGTTGGCGGTTGGAAGAATCATGTCCCGCGCTACAGCAGAACTGCTGGCCCTGTTCATCCTACTCCTGGGAATGCACCCGACCGCCGCGGCGGACACCAACATTCTGGAGATCACGAAAGACACCATCCTCGATCCGAACAGAACCTACGGCCCGCTCGTCATCAAATCCTCGAATGTCAAAATCGACGGCCGGGGCGCATGGGTGATTGGAGTCACACAGGGCAACCCCGCATCGTTCACCGGCGTGGGAATCCAGGCTCAAGGCGTGACCAACGTCGTGCTCAAAAACCTGAACGCCAAAGGCTGGGAGACCGGTCTGGCCCTCAAGAATGTGTCCGAGTGGGTGATCGAGCATTGCGACTTCTCCGACAATTTCACCGATCCAGAATTCGGCTGGGGCGAGAACGGCCGACGCGGCGGCATCGTTCTGACCAACGCCCGCCACACGGTGATTCGCAACTGCAAGGCCAACCGCGTCTGGGATGCCTGCGTCATCGTGGATTCCAATGACAACACCATCGAAAACAACGACTTTTCCCACACTTCCGACACCTGCCTGAAACTCTGGAACTCCTGCCGAAACCGCATCACAAATAACAACCTCAGTTACGGTATCCGCATCAAACCCGGCGAAGTCCATGCCCGCGATTCCACCAGCGTGCTGATCGAGAGTGGATCCAACGACAACCGCATGACCGGCAACGACTGCAGCCACGGCGGTGACGGCATCTTCGTGCGGGTCCTCAACGGCTGGGTCAGCACAGGCAACCTCTTTGAAAACAACGACTGCTCCTACGCCAACAACAACTGCATCGAAGCCTGGTCCCCAAACAACACTTACATCCGCAACAAGGCCAGCCACGGCAGCTACGGCTTCTGGCTGGGCGCCTCGGATAAAACAGTGCTCATCGACAACGAGGCCTCCTACAACGGACTCCCGGACGGCATGCACAATTCGCCTCACCTGCCCGGCAAGGGACACGCGGGAATCGTGTTCATGTTCGGGCCATCGAGTCACACCATCGCCCGCGGCAACAAATGCGTCGGCAACAACGGTGCCGGCATCGCGCTGATTGGCGATATCGAAACCCAGGGCGCGAAGTGGAAGGCCCAACACTGGATCATCGAGCAAAACACACTCGCATCCAACCGCTGGGGCCTCTACATCCAGTATTCCGACTGGATTAACCTCGGGGCCAATGTCTTCAAATCCAACCAGGACGGCAATGTCCAGAACGCCGGGGGCGTGACTAATCTGATCGTTGCACCCGATGTTTCCGGCATTACCCTCGCGCCAAAGGCGATACTGGTCGGCCCCTCCATGGCAAAAGTGGGCCGAAATGTGGAGCTGGATGCCTCCAAAAGCACTGACCCCTCCGCACACCAACTTCGGTTCAGATGGGATTTGGGTGACGGAACCATCCTGACTCAGCCGCGAATCACCCATGCCTTCAAACAACCCGGATTCTACCGCGTGGGCCTGACCGTGAACAACGGACTGTTATCCGATCTGGCCTGGCGCGATTTCTATGTCGTTGAGAACATCGACGAACTCGGCACCGAAGCAGAAGCCAGCCAGTGGGATTGGATCGATCCGCAATCGACCGTGAAGTTCAGCGACGACCGCCAGACAAAGATCAGCGGCCGCACCGCGCTGTTTGCCATGGTGCAGCCGTATGGCGGCGAGCGGGTAAGCCTCCTTTTCCCAAAATCCAGACGAGCCGGCTTATCGCTTGCAGGAAAAAAGCACCTCGTTTTCTGGCTGAAGACAATCAATGAAAACGTGCCTTCGTGGCAAGGCCCCAACCCGGTTGTAACCCTGCATGAATCAGAGACCAGATTCGCAAGACTCACCGCAAAAACCGATCTCCTGTCCCAGCCGCCCTACAACGAAGCGCGCGAGGGATGGACCTACATTGTCGTCCCTCTGGCCGGTGACAACCAGTGGCAACGCGAAGGCACGGAACTTCAAACCCTCAACTACCTGACCCTTGGCTTCGACTCCTGGGGCGCTCCACCCCTGCGAATCTGGCTCGACGGCCTTGCGCTGAAATAGAGAAACGGCGGATGATTCGACTTCTAATCATTCTTGCTCGAAATAATCACTATCAACATGTTTGATCGCGTATACATGAGCACTGGAAACACCAATATCATGTTGAATCATGAGGTCCGCCAACCTGTCGCCACCAATCAAGATGACCTTTTGCGACACTTTTTTTGCATACTCAGTCGCAGTATCTGCGAAATCGCTGGTGGTAATGAACACGCCCTTGTGCGCCTGCTGACCTGCCAGCGCCCCTACAAAGCTCTGAATTTCTTTGCGCCCCACAGGTTGTGCCCAGCGTTTCGCCTGAAGGTAAATGACATCCAGACCGAGTCGATCCTCATTTATGACTCCATCAATCCCTTCGTCGTTCGATGCTTTGGTCACATGTGCGGCCTCCTCTCTTGATCCGCCGTAACCCATGGCTACCAGCAAATCGAGAACAAGTTGCTCAAAACGGTAAGGGTCCATCTTCTTCACAAGATCCAAAACATCCTTTTTCAAGGTGTCTTGGAGCATTTGATACGCCGAATCGATCAACTCCTCCGGGGTCTTGCTTTTGCCCTCAGGAGTCGGCCTCTTTGTGCCAGTTGTCTGTGAGAATTGGGCGAACTGCGGAAATTGCATCAAGAATTCCCGGTCAATGTACTTTGGCTTTTGCTCAGCAAGCTTTCGTCCAATTTCTGTGATTGCATAGTATCCCCTCTTTGGGAGATCGAGCAGGCCAGCACGGAAAAGGTCATAGCAGGCCCAATTGGCGCGATTGTGCCAACGGCGCTGAGTTCCACTGGGGAGCATCTCGTTCTGTTCGTCTTCCGTAAGGTTAAATTGCTTCGCGAGAATCTGGTACACCTCTGATACCTTGTGCTGACTGTCGTCGGCAAAAAACTGAAGAGCCGGTGCTTTGATCTCGTTGAATTCTGGAATTGGCATCCTTCGAATCTCTTTAATTTCTGTTTACTTGAACAGGCATTTTTTCACTCTCTCACCTTGGTCCTCGCTGAGGGAATACTGCTCGAGTTTTAGTCTTAAACCCACGCCATCGGCTGTGAAATTGCATGCACTACATGGCAGGCTAATCGATCATTAGCCTCCGGCGTTTTTATGAAAAACAAATGTGGGATGTCTCTTGCCTGTTTTAGCCTCAAGATTGCGCCGCTACACGGAAATTGTTCGCCAACTGTCTCAGCACATCGCCGAGATGAAATCGCACTATCCGGCCTGTTTTACGGTGCCACAGGCGTTTATCGAGCACCAGGTGCTCTACGCTGCGCGTGGACAGGTTTAAAAACCGAGCAAGGTCCGCCTTGTTCAGGATGCGGTTTTGGTCATGGAAAAGCTGTTCCGGCATTATCAGATTATCTGTCACGAACTCCATCAAATCCCAGTCGCCAAACCTGATGGAACCACCGATCTGGTAAAACGCCAGTTTACGCTGGTATCGAAGGCGATCGATCGTATTCAGGCTGATTTTCAGGAAATCCGCCGCTTCGAGTCGTGTTCTAAGGCGAATCTCACCCGACTTCGTAATGGCGCAATCACGCTCTCTTCCATCCGTGACAGGTGCGACCACCGCTGGTTCCAAGGCACAATTATTATCCATGCCTCGTAAGGACCGGTTTTTTTTAACCTCGCGCCCAAAAATGAATCCCAGTCACCTTGACGGATGACTGGGATTTTAGGCCTGCTTTTAAGCGAATAGCCGCTTAATGTGTCGGTGACGGCTCCAGCGTGGCCAGTTGTGGCGGCATGGGCTTTGGATGTCCTGGTGGAAATATCGAAAACCAAGCCTTGGCATCCTGCTCGGAGACCACCTGGAAATAATTCGACAGGAGCATTTGCTTGCTGTGGCCGGCTTCGATCGCAACCTGCTCAAGGTTCTTGATTAAGGCCGATCTATAGGATGCAAATCCGTGCCGGTGACCATTGCGTTTCCATTGGATTCCAGCCTTGCTGGCGACTTTGGGATATTGATTGTAAATATTTTTATAAGGGACAATCGGCCCTGACTCCTTGCGGTGGAGCATCAACCAAGCGCGCAGGTTGTCTGGGATCGGAGGGACGCGGCGCATTCCGGTTTTGGAGCTGGCAGCCTTGACGCGGATAAAACCAGCCTCGAAATTGACGTCCTTCCAATCCAGTCGTCCCAATTCAGAACCACGGACTCCTGCAAAACAGGTCAGCGCCAACGCAAGTTGCACCTGCGGATTGGCCTTCAGGAGCATTTTTTCCAATTCCGCCGGAGTTAAGACTTCGATTTCTTTGCCTCTGATCTCGTATCGCGTGACTTCGCTGACACCCCGGTGGTCACGAGCAGCGTATCCTCGCTTCCTTCCGAAAGTGAACAGGGCGCCAATCGCTTGCAGCACATTGTTCCTGTATCGTTCCTTGCCCCCAAGATTGTGGATGTAATTGTCGATCTCCGCTGTGGATATTGAGGACAGCGGACAGGAGTACTTCTCTCGAAACCGTCCCAGCCGCGTCCTTAAATCGCGCAGATAAAATTTTGAACGGCCCTTCCGTTTTAGATCGTCAATGAGTTCCGGCACGATCTCGACCACAAGTTTGGGCGTCACTTTATCCGCCTGGCGCTGGATAAAAGCCCTCGCGGCTTCCATCAGGCCGAAACCGTTGAGGACTTTGCTCGCCTCCATGTATTCATGGATGGCCAAATCCAGCGGTGTGGAGCACGGACGCAAAAGTTCCCAGGCACGCTCATACGAATGCTTTTCAGCGCCCCGGAGGGTCAGCAAATCCCAGCCGCCTGCTTTGATCTCCTTTTTAAGTTTTGCGGCACAGGCATCTGCTGTCGCATAAGTGGAGCACCGCCGCCGATGACGGCTGCACGCGGCGTCATAATAAGAAACCATGTAACGGCATTCCCCGTCGTGGGTTTCTTTGTAAATGGTGATGTTTGTGGGATCGCCGGTGACATACACCGGAAACTCCTCTGGTTCAGTGATCGCATTTTTTTTCATGCGACCTCCAGAAAAGACTTTTTTGAGCTTTGGGAGATTCCTTCTGTCACATTTTTGTCACACGGAGCGATGGGACGTATGTGTATAAATGGAAAATCGTTGTAACTTGTTGTGGCTGAGGGATCCAATCTCTTTAAAAATTGGAGCGGGTGAAGGGAATCGAACCCTCGTCTCAGGCTTGGGAAGCCCGCATTCTACCATTGGACCACACCCGCAACGAACGTAATTTATCTATTCGATTCCACTGAGCAATGCAACCACAGATTTCACGATTCGATTTTTCGGCGCCTTCCCTTTTTAGAGACGGCCCATTACACACTCGTAATCCGGCTGAATCAGCGTCACTGCCGCGCTTTTGCCACCCTCTGCGCCAGTTAACTTGCACACCTTGATCTGCCTTAAAACCTATGGTTTGCTGGACCGCGTGGCAGGAAAGCTGCCCTGATACTCCACTTGTTTTCTGAGAATCTCGTTAATGTATTGAGCGGTGGTGGAAAAATCCATCAATTCCAAAAACGCGCTGCTGTTCGTAACGGCCTGGCCTTTATACCAGCGCAGGACATTGCCGCGACCCGCATTATAATCCGCCAGCGCATAAACCACCGCATTATCGGAATTGGTATATCGCCGCAGAAGTTTGCGCAAATACCACGCGCCCGCTCTTGTGTTGGTCCCGGGATCCAGCAATAGCACTGGGTGAAAAACGCTCAGGTGTTCAGCAGCAGCCCATTCGTTGGCTGCGGCGTCACGGATCTGCATCAGTCCATATTCCCCCGCGCGCCCCCGCGCCTGGGCGTTAAACCGACTCTCCTTCCAAACCACCGCCTTGACCAGCTCAGGTGCGATGCCATATTGAACGGCGGCCGCATAAATCACCTTGTCATATCGATGCTCCTTCCATCGATGCCACCACCAACAGCCAATCCCGATATCCAGAACCAGCATTCCGGCCAGCACAATATTCCAGCGGCGCTTCATGGCTCAGAAATCCGCGGAAATCTCATTTCTTCCGGGCAACCACAAACGCGTTGAACATGACATGACGCAATGCGGTCGCGTTCAGCAACAAATCCAGTGGCTTCGAAACATACCGGTCCGTGCAAAAAACATGTTCCACCCGACATCCCGCGCGCTCCAAAAAAAACCTGATTTCCAGGCCATTTGTGGCAATGATCGCATCATCATCCGGATTAAACGGCGTTCGCACAATGGGCGGCATATGGTCAAAACGCACCTCGTCAGCCGCAGCAGTCATCTGCCTCCATTTTTCACGCAAGCGTAAACCGTTGCGCCATTTATTGGCCAATCCGCGCATACGTGGATGATAGTCCCGAAAACCAACAACCCGGAAAAAATTCGGGCTCGATATCAACACCTTCCCTCCCGGAACCACCACGCGCACCAATTCCGAAATGAACGCCTCCGGTTGCTCCACATGTTCCAGGACATTAAACGCCCCCGCGCTTGCGAAATGGCCATCAGGAAAAGGCAACTTCTTCCCATCGTAAAGCTGACAGCGCGGGCATGCCTCCCTCGCCCTTTTAACATTGGGTTCGGAGACATCCACACCGTAGGCCTCGAATCCCTTCCTCTCCAATCGGGCCACAACCTGCCCCACCCCGCACCCCACATCCAGCACACTGGCCCCCGGGTTGGATGGCTGTAAATAATCGGCGTACTTCGCGTAAAATCCCTCCTCCCACCCAGAGAGAAACTTCGCGTAATCCTCGTTTTGCCGGTATGTCTCCTGATGTCCCATGACTTGCTGTTTATTGATTGCCGGGTGCTGATCGTCGCGGGGAAATCAAAAGAATGCCGCACATGAGCAAACCTGCGCACAGGCCCGCAATGCTCACATACAAGGCATTCAAAGAAGGGTCGAACTGAAACACAACGGTGTGCTGTCCGGGCTTCAGAAAAACACCCCGCATGAGATAATTGCATCTCAAAACCTTCTCCGGCTGGCCGTCCACCGACACTTTCCAATTCGCATCATAACGGTCGTTGAGCAGCAACACCGAGGACGCAACCGCATTTGCCGACACCTCCACCCGTTTGGATTTATAATCCTTGATTTCAATGGTCCCTGCATCGCCCTCCTGCGCGGCGGGGCTCTTTTCGGCAACTTCGTCGGCCACCAGCACCACGCCCGCAGGATCGAACTCCGGTTTCACGAGCGCGGAAAGCGTGGCCTCATCATTCGTCGTGACCTGCCAATGCCGGTACAGTTTTACCCGCGGAAGCGCTCCCATAAACTCAAGAATGGCGAAGTTGCCATCAGGCTTGATCACGGTGCTGATCGCGCCATCGGCTCCCTGGGCAAACTCAAATGCGGTATGCACGCGAAATCTCTTCTTCCCCGGATCCAATTGCGCATTTAACACCTCGGCGAATCCAGCCATGCCCAGCAGATAACGCGTATTCGTTAATTCCCAGAGTCTCGGCATCTTCGATGCCTCGTCGAACAACGCCATATACGCCTTGTGATCCACCGGCTCCCGCGCCATCTGGCTCACATCGAGAGATTGGATGCGGTAATATTGGAAATGCTGCTGCAACCAATCATTGCAAATGGCGGGAAAATAGGGAGCCTGCGGACTGGAAAGAAATGGCGGCGCGCTGACTCGTTGTTCCCATGGCTTTGCGCGAAGAACATCGATCACCGGATTTGTGGCATATTTGGCCTTGTAATCATAATAGATCACCCATGGTGTATTCGCGTGAACCAGATCACCGACCAGCAACACTCCCAGCATTACCAACCCCCAACGTGCGCGGGTTCCCTTCAAATAGCCACTTAGAATGACCACAACCGCAACAACTGCCATGATGAGAAGAGCGCAAAATAATACAACCTCGCTGATGCTGTGGCGAATAATGAGCTTTGCATCCTCAGGCGAGAATCCTCCTGATATCAAATAGCGCTCCACTCCAGGCCCCGATGAGGCATACACCAACAATCCAGCCAGACTCAACAAAATGGCCCCGAAACACCCATAAACCCACTTCCGGTCGAACCCGTCCACCCCCGACCACCACTTCTTCACATGGTCGGTGACAAGTAAGCTCGTCGCCGATCCCCCGGCAAAGTACCGCCGGAATAAATCGTTAAGTCCGTGGGCAAATAAAATCATCAAACCCAGATGAAAAATATGCATGAATTTCAATGGCCCGCGAATCAACGAGGAAAATGGCAGAGCATAGAGCACACTGTAGAACGGGGCATGCCGGCCGAAAGCGATCAGCATTGAAACAACGCCCGCAACCGCCCAAAACAGAATGACTCGCCTTCCGGCCCGGTCAAATGGACCGCCTCGGCGCCGGGCCGCCTGCGCCACCGCCCACATCGCAATCAGAACCACAAAAACGCCCGCATATTCACCCGCCCCGGAATACCGCGAAAATCCCTGATGATGCTCTTCCCACCCCGGTTGCCGCCCCACGGTTCCCCAATACTTGCCCCCGTCAGGTGTTTCCATGCGATACCCATACAATCCCGGAATCACCACCCGGAGCGCCTCCAACTTCGGCAGACTCCACTGAGTGGCCCAACTCCAGTTGGCCTCGCTCGATTTGGCGGATTGATTGGTTTGAACGATGCCTTTGACCTGCGTGCCCACCAGCGTGCTGAGTGCCTGAGCCGCTACAATCGCGGCAAACACGGCCATCACCGCAATGCGCGCCACTCCAGACGCCCACCGCCTGCCCGCCGTTCCGGACTCGTTTAAGGCAACCAACAGGCAATATGCGGCCACATACACACTGAATATCGCGGCCACGTCATAGCCCTCCATCAGGGAAAGTCCAATGGCCACACCCGCCAGCGCTGCTTTTAAATATGGACGCCCCGATTTCATCCCGTCGATGGCTGCCAGCGCCAGAAAGACATTCGCGAGCGTCAATGCGCGTGTGGGAAGGCCCCAGCAGGCGTTCGAGAAGAAATTGGAATTCAATGCCGCCGCCAGTCCTCCTAACACACAGACTGCGGACGCAAAACCAAGTGTTCGAAAATAAAACCAGGCGCATCCTCCGAGAATCAACAAAGAGAGAGGGGCGTAAAATTTGGCAAAATTAATCGGACCCGCGTCACCAAAAATCCCCGGCCCCAGGAGCCCGTAAATGGCCTGCGTGAAATCAGGCAAGGCGCTCGGCTGTTGAATGCCCAGCCAGTTCAAGCCCAGCCAGACTCCCTTGAACGATGAAAACCCATCCTGCGCCGCCGCCACCAGCACACCCAGCGGACCGTCGTTGGAGAACAGCACCTGATCCGATGCGAAACTCGTGTGGAAAAGCCAGATCAATGGAACGACCAAAATGGCCAACGCGCCCGGCAGTCCCAACAAGGGATGCCTCCTCAATTGATTATCCGTTGCGCTTTTCATTCAGTTTAAGTTCTCGGAACACCCTGCCCCTGTTTCCCATCCGCAATGCGAGGCCGGGACTTCCCATATAATGCATCCCGCATCCATACTGCGGCATTGCCAAGCCACCAATGAACCGGCGAAATTTTTTCCAATGTGGCCTTGCGTATTTCCACCGCATAGTTCGCCCGGCTTTCCGCAACCATGTCGATCTTAATTCGACTCCGTGCCGCAAACAAGCACTTCAATTTCTGCCATCTCAGCCAGTGGCCGAACGCCCCTTCCTCGATCAACCCCATCACCATTGTCATATTTCGCCACTCGTCACGCACCCACGCGTCGAGATTGAATATATTCCGATCCGTCGTGCTCGCCGCATGCCGGCGGTGCTGGCACAACGGGTCGGACATCTCCATGAGCTTCGAGCAATGCGCCCCCAGACAAGCGTAAAACAGACAATCCCCGACCTGCGGCATATCCAGCGGAAATTGAACCGGCGAAGGCTGATAACACGTCTTCATTAGGATGCCAGGCATCAAAATCGTCTTCAACTCCGCCAAAGCTCCCAAATACTGCTTCTTGGGCACCTCCCGCGCTCCCACACCCTGGCCCGATGCTGGCCCGGTCAGATTCCCTTCCCCGTCAATAATTTCAACCAGGCTGTAAGCCAGCGCCAATCCCTCTGCATCTTTGAGAAGCGGAAGCATACGCTCGAAAAAGGTGGGTTTGATCCGATCATCGACCGGCAGAATGTGCAGATATTCCGTTTCGCTCGAGAAAGCCAGCGCGCGATTCAAATTGCCCAGCAGCCCGATATTGGTTTCGTTGCGTCGCCATTCGCAGGGCATCCCTTTGAATCCCCGTGCAATTTCAGGTGTTGCGTCTGTGGAGCAATTATCCAACACCACCAACCGGTCCGGCCGCCGGGACTGCCCGGCAAACATTTCAAGCGCCTCCGGCAAAAACCTCGCGCCGTTAAATACCGGTATGACCGATGTGACAAAAGCCATGTTAAGGTGACGTTGGACTAGCCCTTTTTCCCTTGAGCGTTGGCGGAGTTTTCTCCTCGGATTTCGCCTGGGACGCCTGCCCCCCCAATCCCAATCGTTCCCTCGGGCGCGTCGCAGGTCAAATGCTTGATAAGTCCTCTCAATCCCGTTTCCATGGTCACGCGCGGCGCCCATCCCAACGCGCGCAATCGTGTCGCATCCGCCACCACATGCCCCTGCGGATCCATCGCCGGCGGTTCCGCATGTGTTATTAAGCCAGACCGATCCATCAAATGTCCGATCGCTCCAGCCATCTCCCCCACGGATACCCCAACACCTGTGCCCAGATTAATCGCCCCCTGTTGTCGCCGCCCAAGGCACAGCAAAATCGCCGCCGCCAGATCGCCTATGTGAATGTAATCCTTCACGCTCGACGGCGTCTTCAGACAGATCGGCTCCCCGGCTCGCAGCTTGTTGATGATCGCGCTGCATAACCGAGAAGGATGCTCCCCCACCCCGTAGGGATAAAACACACGCCCCCAGCACCAGCTTCCGCGTCCCGTCCCGCCGCCGTTCGCCAGATACTCGCGCAACGCATTCTTGCACCTTGCGTATCGCGTGGTCGGCACCACAGGAGTCTTATCTTCCGAAAGCGGCGCGTTATTGACCTGATACTCGATGCATGTCCCCAACACCATGACATGCCCCACACCCCGGTCTGTGATCCCTTTGATGAATTCCCGGCTCCATTCCAAAAACAAATCATTATCCGGAGATTCGAGATACACGCCCGGAGCCGTCACCCAGGCGGTGTGCAGGCAAACCTCGGGCGCAAAACCGGCAATCGCCGCGTAAGGAGGATCGGCCAGACTGCCTGTCATGGGGACGAGGTTTTCGTGCCGCGGCAATTTCCGCTCCTCCCCCGGAAGAACGATGGCTCCCACATGATCGCCACGCTCCAACGCCAGACGCGCGCACGCGGCTCCAATAAATCCTGTGGCGCCTGTTAAAAGTAAATTCACGGATTATTCGAAAACGGGCAGGTTTTGGTCGCGATCCGAAAGCACCGCATTGGATAGGGGCCAGGCAATTTTGAGCGCCGGACTATTCCACCGAATCCCCCGCGCCAGATCGGCGTCGAAGAATTCCGACATCTGGTAAAACACCTGGCAATCCTCGGTCAGACACTGAAAACCGTGAGCCAGCCCGCCCGGCACATAAAGCTGGCGAAAGGACGTCCCGCTCAATTCGAACGCCTCCCAACGACCATGGCTCGGAGAATCCTTCCGGGTATCCACCAACACGTCAAAAATGCTCCCGGAGATGCAGCGGATCAGTTTAATCTCGGCGCGAGGCGGCAACTGATAATGCAACCCTCGAATCATCCCCTTGTGCCGGGTCAACGTCCAGTTGCACTGCGGCCAGGCCGTGTTTAATCCGTGGTTCGAAAACTCCTTTTCACAATAGGTGCGAGCCAGGAAGCCGCGCTCATCCTGGCGCGGTTCCAACTCAATCAACCAGACCCCGTCTAGCGTTGTGGGGAGAAATTTCATTCGACGATTTTCACCTCGGGAATCGGAATGATGAATTGGCCGCCGCGCTGGCGATACTCCTGCTGCTGCTCCAGAATTTCATCGGCAAAATTCCAGGTCAGAAGCAGGGTGTAATCAGGTTGCCTCGCCAGCAATTGCTCGGGCGGCAGGATCGGAATATGCGTCCCGGGCGTCAGCCGTCCCTGCTTGTAAGAACTGCGGTCCACCACGAAATCCAGATAATCTGTCCCCAGTCCGAAAAAATTCAGCAAGGTGCTGCCTTTGGCCGACGCCCCGTACGCGGCCACGCTCTTCCCCTCCGCTTTCAAGCGGCCCAGCAGACGGTTCAAATCCGTCTTTAGTCCCATCACGCGCTCGGAGAATCCCTGATAATACCCATCGGCCTTCACTCCACGGCGATTCTCCTCCCTCAGAAAGGCATCCACCGTCGCGTCCGGCGCCCCATTTTCTGCGTGCGTCGCAAACAACCGCAGCGATCCGCCGTGAATGGGCAGCTTTTCCACATGATGTATCACCAGCCCGTGTCGTTCAAAAACGGGCTGCAACGCGCTTAGGGTGAAGTAAAAAACATGCTCATGATAGATCGTGTCGAATTCGATCTTCTCAATCAAATCCAGGGCATACGGAAACTCCAGAATCACACGCCCCCCTGGTTTGAGCAGT
Organism: Verrucomicrobiia bacterium; assembly: GCA_963664225.1. GTDB lineage: Bacteria > Verrucomicrobiota > Verrucomicrobiia > Limisphaerales > UBA1319. Next base: position 870,159 of record OY760937.1, on the reverse strand, counting down.
ATTTTCAGCCCCTCCACGAAATCATTGATCGCGGGAGCGTGCGCAAACACGTTGTTTCCCAGGATCAGATCCGCGCCTTGATTCTCCGCCACGAGTGTCTTCGCCAGCGCGCTCCCGAAAAATTCCACCCGCGTTGGAATCCCCCTGCTCACCGCTTCGCGGGCAATGTTCGCCGCCGGCTCGATCCCGAGGCATGGAATGCCCGCCTGCACAAAATTCTTCAGCAAATACCCGTCATTGCTGGCAATTTCCACCACCCTGTTCTTCGGCCCCAACCCAAAGTCACTGATATAGCGTTCGGCGGCCTCACGGGCGTGACGCAGCATGAGATCTGAAAACGAGGAAAAATAGAGATACTCACCAAACAATTTCACTGGCGCCACCTCATCCGCGATTTGCAGCAACCGGCACTCCCCGCACACAAAAAGCCGCAACGGAAATTTCGGTTCCGGCTGCGAAAGATCGGTCGGCTTCAGCAAATTATTCGCCAGAGGCTGGATTCCCAGATCCAACACAAGACGTCCATGGCTCGAACCACACGCACGGCATTGCAAATAATCGCTCATTTGGTCCACAATATATTTTTGGAACGGGCATCCTCCGCAAATTGGCCGATCTGGGCAAGCGTGAAGCGGGCCATCTCCTTCTCTCCATCCAGATGCCGGCGTCGATACCACTCAGCCGTGCTTTTCAACGCCATATCCACACTCCAGGTCGGATGCCAGCCCAATTCATGCGCGGCCTTATCGATGGCCAGATTCAACTGACGCGCCTCGTGCGGCGCATTGGCATCCACCGCCAGATGATACTTCCCCGGCCATTGCTTTAGGAAAATCTCCACCAATTCCATCACGGGCATCCCCGCCTGCACGCCCGGACCGAAATTGAACGCATCCGCCATCGGCGAGTTCTTTTCCGCGCGCGCCAATTGCGCTCCCAGCCACAAATAACCGCTCAAACAATCCAACACATGCTGCCAAGGCCTTGTGGCGGATGGATTGCGAATGGCGATCGACTGATGCTCCAGCAAGGCCCGGATGCAATCCGGCACCAGGCGGTCAGGAGCATAATCCCCGCCTCCAATCACATTGCCGGCGCGCGCCGTCGCCACATTGCCTAGCTTCGCATTCGGAGCAAAAAAACTGCGGCGCCAGCTCTGCGCCACCAATTCCGCCGCACCCTTGCTCATGGAATACACATCATGGCCGCCCATCGCATCGTTTTCCCGATAACCATGCACCCACTGGCGGTTTTCATAGCATTTGTCACTGGTCACCAGGACCACCGCCGCTCCACACTCCGTTTGACGCACGGCCTCCAGCAGATTGGCCGTGCCCATGACATTGCTCGAAAGCGTCTCCAGCGGCTCCCGATAGGAAAGGCGCACCAATGCCTGCGCGGCAAGATGGAAAATGACTTCCGGCCGGACCTGCTCGATGGCGCCGCGCAAACTGTTCAAATCGCGCACGTCCCCGACAAACTCCCTTGAAAACACCCCCTCCTGAATCACTTCATGGAAATTTGGATTCGTGGGCGCCGGCAGGCTATAGCCACTGACTTCCGCCCCCAGGCTGTGCAGCCACAAGGACAGCCACCCTCCCTTGAATCCGGTGTGCCCTGTGACCAATACCCGTTTGCCTGTGTAAAATCCGCCAAACATCCCTACCACACTTTCCACGGCGCCTGGCCGCCTTTCCAGATTTTATTAAGCAGCTCCTGCTCGCGAAACGTGTCCATGCATTGCCAGAATCCCGTATGGAAATAGGCTTTCAACTGCCGTTCTCGCGCCATTTGCTCCATGGGCTTCTGTTCCAGCACACAGGCATCCCCATCCAGATATTTTTCCACCTGCCGGTTCATCACGAAATATCCGCCATTGATGAAATAGTTCTCCTGCGCCGGCTTCTCACAGAATCCCGTAATGGTCTGATCGTCCAGCGCCAGTTCCCCGAAACGCCCGCTCGGCTTCACCGCAGTCACAGTCGTCAGCGCCCCATGAGCCTTGTGAAATTCGATGCTTTTATTGATGTCGCTGTTGATGAGTCCATCGCCATAAGTGAACAAAAAATCGTCTCCATCGATGAATTTCAGCGCCCGCTGCAGGCGTCCGCCCGTCTGGGTTTCCTGTCCGGTATCCAGCAGCGTCACCGTCCAGTCCTCCTCGTCATGCTGGGTGTGATACTTGATTTGCGGCACCCGCCCCAGACGCAGCGTCACATCGCTCGTGTTCCACTGATAATTCCGAAAATAATCTTTGATGATCTCCCCTTTGTAGCCGAGGCACAAAATGAACTCCTTATGCCCGTAATGCGCATACGTCTTCATGATATGCCACAATATCGGGCGCCCTCCAACGGGCACCATCGGCTTGGGACGATACTCGGTCTCCTCACGCAACCGCGTGCCCAATCCACCACATAAGATGACAACTTTCATGATCTATTTTATGCCTTGCACTTTCAAATCCGCATTCCCACTGCGGATCCCTCTGCCGCACATCATTCTGCCGATGCAAAAACTGTGGCAAATCGCACCCCCCACTGCAACACCTTTTGATTTTTCGCGTTCTTCATGCATTTTTGAAATATCGTCAGCCATGCAACGCCTGCTTGACCGCGCGCGGCGCGCAGTTTAAACCCTCCCGCCGGATATTTTTGTATGAATTTGAATTGGAATAGTCCTGAGGAAATCGCCTGGGCGTTGTTGGATCAATACCCGGACCAGGATCCCTTGCGCCTGAGCTTCCCAAAACTCCGCCAGATGATCGTCGAATTGCCCGATTTTGCGGATGATCCGGATTCTTCCAACGAGCGCATCCTCGAACGCATTCAAATGACCTGGCTTGACGAAAAGAAATAACCGCATCACATCCCATGAACTCTAAAAAAATCATACAGCCCCAAAACGCGCCCGCACCCGTTGGCCCATACAGCCATGCCGTTCGCGCCGGAAATTTCTTGTTCTGCTCGGGCCAAATCCCTCTGGATCCTTCCAATCCAGCCCAGGTCATAAGCGAGATGAGCATCGCCGCCCAAACGGAACAGGTCATGCGCAACATTCAGAACATCCTCGAACACGAACACCTTTCCCTGGCGAATGTCGTCAAAACCACTGTTTTCCTCACCAACCTGGCCGATTTTGCCGTCTTGAATGAGGTCTATGGCCGTTTTTTCACAAAAGACGCCCCCGCCCGGTCCACGGTCCAGGTCGCCGCCCTGCCAAAAGGTGCCAGCGTGGAAATTGAAGTGGTCGCCGTTTACGGTAATTAACCGATCCCGATGGGCACAGGACAAGAACCTTCCATTCGCAGAAGTACTCTTTGGAATGCCATGAAAGCCTATGTGGAGGCCTGCGCTACCCAACTAAATGCACCGAACGCGCCATTCCACTCTCTCGCCCCGCGAGGCACGAGTGGGGAGAGAGTTGGAGAGAGGGGCTCAATTTGGGCTTTGAAACACCGTATTTGCTCCAGAAGTTTTTTGTCCTGCGACCGATCCCGATTCAATTCCCCTAGCGATTTGCGACGATGGTATTGACGGGTCCGCTCCAAAGAGCCACCCTTTCCATCCATTATGAACAATCCCACACTCCTCCTCGTCTTGGGCCTTATTATCGGCCTTGTCCTTGGGGCAGCGCTGGGCTGGCTCATACTCAAAGGGAGGATTCAAGCATCCGCTGACAGCGCAAAGGCGGGGGCTGATGCCGAGCGGGCGGGCTTAAACGCCACGCTCCAGGCCAGGGATTCTCAAATTCAAGGTCTCAACGCCACTCTGGAAAAGTCCAATGGAGAAAATACCCGGCTGCAGTCTGACCTCATTTCAGCATCATCCAGGCTGGCTGCCGCCGAAGAAAAAAACACCCGCATTCCGACCCTTGAAGCTGAATTAATTGACAAGGAGACGCAGCTCGCAAACCTAAACGCCGAACTCACTCAACTCAAGGAGGCGCAAGCCACTCTCACCGCGACGATTCAAGAGGAGCGCAAAGCGGCCGAGGAAAAACTCACGCTGCTCAACAACGCCCAACAAAAGCTCGGCGATGCCTTCAAAGCGCTCTCGTCCGACGCGTTGAAGAGCAACAATCAGTCGTTTCTGGAACTGGCCAAAACCGCCCTTGAAAAATTTCAGGAAGGGGCCCAGACCGACCTGACAGCCCGCCAGAAAGCGATTGATGAATTGGTCAGGCCGCTGAAGGATTCCCTCGAAAAAGTGGACGGCAAGATCGCAACCCTTGAAAAGGAGCGCACATCCGCATATTCATCCCTTACCGAGCAGGTCAAGTCCCTGGCGACAACGCAGGTGCAGCTTCAAACCGAGACGGCCAATCTTGTCAAGGCGCTCCGGGCGCCACAAGTTCGTGGTCGCTGGGGTGAAATCCAGCTCAAGCGGGTCGTCGAGATGGCCGGAATGATCGATCATTGCGATTTTCTTCAACAGGAATCCGTGACCACTGAGGACGGCCGCTTGCGCCCAGACCTCATCGTGAAGCTTCCCGGCGGCAAAAATGTCGTGGTGGATGCCAAATGCCCTTTGCAGGCTTACCTGGAAGCTCTATCAGCTCCCGACGAGCCAAGCCGCCTCGCTCAGCTTAAGCGGCACGCCAGGCAAGTCGCGGATCACATCGCCAAGCTGAGCGCAAAAGGATATTGGGACCAATTCAAACCAGCGCCCGAATTTGTCGTCCTGTTCCTTCCAGGCGAGACTTTCTTCAGCGCCGCCCTCGAGCAAGACCCCGGCCTCATCGAATCCGGGGTTGAACAAAAAGTCATTCTGGCCACGCCCACCACCCTGATCGCCCTCTTGCGGGCTGTATCCTATGGCTGGCGGCAGGAACACATCGCCGAGAACGCTCAGGCGATCAGCGACCTTGGACGCGAGTTATATGACAGAATGCGGGTTCTCGCGGAGCATTTTGCCTCTGTTGGCAGCAAACTTGATGGCGCCGTGGAGGCCTACAATAGAGCCGCTGGCTCGCTGGAAAGTCGGGTGTTGATCACCGCCCGCAAGTTTAAGGAACTCGGCGCGGGTTCGGAAAAAGATATCGAACCAGTTGAGGTCATCGAGAAAACCGCACGCACTATTCAATCTGCGGAGTTGCTCACACTGCCCGGCATAAACGGGAATTCGAACTCCACAGCTTCATAAAAAGGCCGGATCACTTGTTGCGTCGCGCTTTATGCTCTCTCAGGAATAGCAATTCGGTCTTCAGCATTTCCAACTCCTCGGCAATTTTTGCGGGTGGTTCTGCCTGGGTCGTTTCCAATGCGTTTTTTGCCCGCTGACACGCTTCGTCCACCGCCGCCGCCTCTTCATCGGTGATGGCAAACGTCGCAACCACACGCACCAATCCGCCGTAGATCTGCACATAGCCGCCGGCCACCGCAAAAAGCTCCTCCTGCCCGCCCTTGTGGACTCGCAGCGTGCCTGCCGCCAAATCCACCAGCAATGGCACATGCCCGGGATAAATTCCCATATCCCCCGCCTGACTGGGAAACTCCACCATATCCACCGCGCCCTGCAATAAAGAGCCCTGCGGAGTCACAATCTCCAAATCCATCTGCCCGTCTTCCATTATTGACCGATCTTAACTCCGGCGGGCGACCGCGATACACAAAAAAATCCAAAACATCGGGTCCAAAAAGTTTTGACATCCCCGCCGATCTCTTTAGATTGTGTTCCGCTTGGTCGGGGTCGTAGCTCAGTTGGTAGAGCACCACAATGGCATTGTGGGGGTCAGGGGTTCGAATCCCCTCGGCTCCACCACTTTTTAAGTGGCGGATTTCCTCGTTTTTTCCTTTTGCGTGTATTGTATTTCCCTGTTCGCATCGCACTCCTGACAATTCTGATTCGCTTTGACGGCCGTTAAACGGCATCCCCCAGAGGCAACTGCGGTATCCACCGCCGTGTCGCCACAATAAAACAGGTTAACCAGACAAATTGACATGCCTTAAATATTCAGTTTCCTATAGCCACATGGGTTCGTTCGTGTTATTTATTCAGGGCATAACACTTTATCACATGAAATTTCCTCTCGGGTTTTTTGCGGGTTTATTATTTCTGCCACTCGGCGCGATTGGAATCGCTTCAGGGCAATCCATCCATGCCTCCCAGGAAGAAATGGCTCAGGCACGGCATTGGTCGCAGGCCAAATTTGAAGGCACGGTCGCAAAGGAAAATCGACGCGCCGAGCTTTTGGTTGTGGAGAACAACGATCCAGTGCAACGCAATGCGCGCAATGGAAAGCCCATGGTCATTGCGGGACAGTCCTTCAACCGTGGTCTTTACTGCCACGCAGTCAGTAAAATCGTCGTTCGACTCGCCGGCCCGGCTAAAAAGTTTCAAGCCCTGGTTGGCGTGGACTCCAATTCAAACACCTCTGGCGCCAGGGGAAGCGTGAATTTTTCAGTGAGCGTTGGCGGAAAATCCGTTTATAAATCCGAGGTGCTTCGCGAGGGGATGCCTGCGCAAGCCGTTGAAATCCCGCTGGCAGACGCTTCCGAATTTGTCCTTGAGATCGGCGATGGAGGCGACGGCATTTCCTGCGATCAATCAGACTGGGCTGACGCGCGCGTGACCCTGGCGGATGGCAGTGAAGTCTGGCTCGGCGATTTACCCTTTGCAGATGAGACGGAGCAGGGATTTTCCGATGCCCCGCCGTTTTCCTTTAAATATGACGGCAAACCCTCGACGGACTTTATCGCTAAATGGCAGATCACGAGAGCTTCCAGGTCCTTGGATAATGCCCGCACGGAGCACACCGTTTCCTATTCCGATTCTGCCACCGGGTTGATCATTCGGTGCGTCGGTGTGGAATATCTGAATTTTCCGACCGTGGAATGGACTCTGCATTTGACGAATAGCGGCTCAACCGATACCCCCATCATCGAAAATCTTCGCCCCTTGGATATTCAATACCAACGAAGCCGCTCCGGGGAATACCTGCTCCATCATTTCAGGGGCACGTTGGTTACAGCCAGCGATCTTGAGCCTCTGGAAACGGTCCTTAAACCTTCCTCAAATCTCCACCTTGGGTCAACCGACGGCAGGCCTTGCAGCACCACGTTTCCTTATTTCAACCTGAACACGGGCCGGGGAGGCGTCATCATGGCGGTCGGCTGGCCGGGTCAATGGTCTGCGGATTTCGCCCGCGATCAGGCGCTGGGATTGAACATCAGCGCGGGGCAGGACCTGACGCATTTCAAGCTGCACCCACAGGAGGCGGTTCGCACCCCCTTGATGGTGGTTCAGTTTTACACCGGGGATTGGATTCGCGCCCAGAACATCTGGCGACGCTGGATGATTACGCATAACGTCCCCCGCCCTGGCGGTAATCTGCCGACGGCATTTTTCTCCCCTTGCAGTTCGCATCAATATTCGGAAATGACACAGGCGGACGAAGCCAGTCAAAAACTGTTTATTGATCGTTATATCGAAGAAGGCTTGAAGCCTGATTATTGGTGGATGGATGCGGGTTGGTACAAATGCGATGGGAGTTGGCCAAAGACCGGCACTTGGGAAGTGGACGACAAACGGTTTCCGCGCGGCTTGCGGGCCGTCAGCGACCATGCTCATGGAAAACAGGTCAAAACCATCGTCTGGTTTGAGCCGGAACGCGTCGCGCCAAACACATGGATCTCCACCAATCACCCGGAGTGGCTGTTAAAGTCCTCCCCCAACCAACCCCAGGAACAGGACCATCTGCTCGATTTGGGCAATCCCAAAGCCTACACATGGCTCGTGGATCACATGGACTCGCTCATCAAATCCCAGGGCATCGATCTTTATCGCCAGGATTATAACATCGGCCCCATCGCCTTCTGGCGAAATACCGACACGGAAGATCGACAGGGCATTACGGAAATCAAGTATGTCACCGGCTATCTCAATTACTGGGATGAATTAATACGACGCAATCCGGGCCTGCTGATCGATTCCTGCGCTTCGGGCGGTCACCGCAACGATCTGGAAACCATGCGCCGCGCCGTGCCATTACTGCGAAGCGACTACATTTTCGAACCTGTCGGCCAGCAGGGTCACACTTATGGATTCGCCTTTTGGCTCCCGTTTTTTGGCACGGGAACCAGGGCCCTGGACACCTACACCATTCGCAGTTGCATGTGTTCCGCCATCATTGGCTGCTGGGATTTGCGCGATAAAACACTCGATTACAACCTGCTCCGGCGTTTGTTTGCGCAGTGGCGCGAGGCCTCGCCGGAGTTTTACGGCGACTACAATCCTCTGACGCCCTACAGCATCACCACCGATTCGTGGATTGCCTGGCAATTCAGCCGTCCGGAATTGGGCCGCGGAATCATCCAGGCCTATCGCCGTCAGGATTGCGTTTATGAATCCGCCCGGTTCAAGCTCGTCGGGTTGGACGCGAATAAGACCTACAAGGTCCGCAACCTGGACTCAGACCACACGGACGAGTTGTCCGGCAGGGAACTCATGGACCATGGCGTTCTGGTCAACATCCAGGACAGACCGGGATCCGCCTGGATTCTATTCAGCGAACGCTGAGACCGGTTTCGATTCGATCTAAATTGCTTACAGCGCGCCCTGGTAGGACAGCCACAGGGCGCGATAATATTTCATCACGCGTACGGGATCTTCGCTCGAAGATATTTCCGCAAGGCAATATCCTTTGAACCCGATCTCGTTGAGTCGCGTCAGCAATTTGCGAAACGGGTAATTCTCCAAGTACAAATCGCGCATGTGGACGGAGAAAATCCTGTCTTTGAGTAGGTTGAAATTGAAATCGAATCCCTCGCCCGCCAGGTCACTGTCATTGGAGTTCCAGCAGGCGCCCACGTTCTTATGATCCGCTGCGTCGAGTATCTTCTTTGCGTTGGGCACATAATTCGTTTCTGATCCGTGAACTTCCAGGCGGATTTGTATCCCATATTGCGCCCCGAATTCCCCCAGCTCGCGCAGGGAATGACCAATCTGCTCGATGGTTTTTTCCTTGGAAACTTCTTTCGGAAAGGCATTGGGACGCACCTTGACTCCGGGCGCGCCGACGTCGTGGGCCAGCAAAATGTAGGCCTTGGTGGCTTCGATATCCTTGCGCAACTGAGCCTGGTCCGGTGTGTGATAATCGAACGCGCTGCCCAATCCCATCAATTCCACCCCCGAATCGGCGAACTGCTTGCGCACCCCGGCCCGCTGTTCCTTGCTCAAACTCACTTCCACACCGTGTTTATGAGTTGTTCGCAATTCCACCCCCTCGAACTTCGCCGCCGTGCAATTCTTTATGATGGTGGGCACATCCCAATCTTTTCCAATCTCATAGGTCACCATCCCCAAATGCATCTGCGGCTTTTTGAGAACGAAGCTTGGATTTGATGGTGGTTCCGCGGCGAAACTGGTCCCGTTGATGAATGGAACAGCACCAAGTCCCGCGACAGCGGCTTTCAGGAATTGCCTGCGATTGGATTTCATGCGCAAACCATAGCGGCACCCGGTTCCCAGGTCAATCCAGCTCGATCATTCCGAACGGGTGCAGGATAAATTTCTTCAGAAAGCCGAAAAAGGCTTTAAAACAACATGGAACAATATGGGGTGAATGAACACAGCCGATCCAAAGAACCGATCACGCGATTCTTCTCTCTCGCCCCGTGAGGCACGAACGGGGAGAGAGCCGGAGAGAGGGGCTTCATTAAGAATCCTTGCTCTTTCACCGAAGAATTTTGTCATGCGCCCATTCCCTGCCGCCGCCCGCGCTCCCGCATTCTACGCCCACTCGCAGAGGCCGTCCACGTATGCGGCCGAACCGTCACGCAACCAGCCGTCCAGTTGCGCCTGGTCCTTTAGCTGCTGCCCGCGCTTGCGGGGTACCACGATAAACTGGCAATGGACGTCCGGCAGTGTGGTCATGTCGCTCCACAGTTTTTCGAACTGCGCCACGGGGAAAATATCCTCCTGCCCATGACCCCACCGTTTCTTCACGTCCTTGAGTGTTATGTAAGTGGGCATGCGCATGCTGAGACGGCGAATGGCCTCGGCAACCCGAGTCTCATTGTCCAACTCTCCGCGCGTGAGCTGCAGCGTTTCCAGGAAACGATCCACGTTGATCCAGGTGGTCATCGAGTTGTAGTAGCTCAGCTCAAATTCGTCAGCTTCGCGCGGCATGGCCAGTCCCTCGACCAGACGTGGCCTGTTATTAATCCGCGCCAGACCGCCGCCACGGTCGTCGATGCGCCGGGTGATCATCTCGAATGTCAGACAAGCCCCACTCTCCATGTGCTGTCCCAAAATGGCCGGATCGACATCCGCGCCCACCGTGTCGATGTTGTGCAGCATCACATGATTCAGCTTGGGATGCGTCCGCAGCAATTCGAGCAGCACGCCATTCCTCAAAAGGTTCGGCACTTCGAACCAATGCCCCACCGGATGCAGGCATTGCGTGGGAATGTTGTCCGTGTAATCGTTGCCCTCCCCCGCGCGCGTTGCCCAGTCGATGAGCGCGGAATGGAGGCTTTCACGGACTTTTTGGGCCTGCTCATCGAGCATTTGCTGCGGCATCTCTTCCCAGGCAAAACGCAAATCCCGCACCATGGGAATCATCCTCAAGCCCACGGAACGCCCCGGTGAAAGCATCACTTTTCCGGCATATTCATAATTCTGCTGCCGCGCCAGAAACGTCTCGATCGCCGTATGCGTCAAATGACTCGTGGAGATGATATGCGGCAGCCACGCGTCCACCATGCGTCCGATGCGTCGGCTCTTGGCCAGGTGAACCTCAAGAAAGGTGCGATGTTTCCCGCCCAATTTGCAGAAAGGATGCAGCGCCTTGGCCACTCCGGCCCCTTGTGTCCACCGGCTTCCAGCGCCCGCCGCCAGTGTCATCACCGCCACCCTGCCCTCTTTCAAAGCACGCAGTCCCACGCTGCGCATCGCCTCCGGCAATCCCTCCGTGGCATCGCAGACATCCTCGGGAAGCACATCGCGGACAGTTGTGCTCGCAGGCAGGCGGTTTTGTGCCAGGCCAATGCGCCCATTCTTCAGGTCGGCCCGAATCTGCTCGTGTTGCGCGGAATCAAAACCAAAACTCTCGAGCAATCCGCTCAGGTTTGTGCGCCCAGATCCCTCCATGTTGAGATGGGGAAAGAGTCGTTCAAACAGCGTCTGCACCATTCCCTTCAACTCGGGTTTCGTGCGACACGCCGCTCCGAAACGATCCAACTCCGCGCGCCTCTGCCAGGTCAATTGCTGGGACTCCAGTCGAAGCAGCCGCGGCACATGCAGCGCGTAATACCCTCCCGGCAGCAACGCTTCGTCCCCCTCCATCAGGCCCGCCACCGTTCCTTGCTCATTGATGGCAAAATCATAAACAACCGGGTTCATCGCAAACGGCAGCGCGCACTCCAGCTCCTTTTTCGTGCGCGTCATGATTTCCAGCAACCGTTCCTGCGCCTCCTGCTTTTTCTCAGGCGCGAACATGAAACCCATGCCTCCGCCCGACATGCCGCCCAGCATCCAGAAGCCCCAGAAAGCGTCTCCGAACTCGCTCTGCACTCTCGCGATCAGCGTCTCCGTGTATAAATTGCTGGCCCATGGAATAATCGTTTGAATCGGCCCTGAGAAATTCCGCGTGGTGATCCCACCCAGGGCATGAATGTCATTATTCTTTAACGCTGCCAAAACATCCCCCATCAGGCCAACCGCTTCCTGGCGTCCCTTCCATTCAGATTCCGACCGCAGCAGGTATTTCTCGGTCACCATCTCGAGTATCGGCCCCACGTTTTGGGCCATGCCGCCGTGAACCAGCACCAGGCTCTTTTGCAGCGATTCCCGCGTCGCAAGGGGAACATCTTCGACACCCAGAATGCGATGCCCGGGCAGCAATCGCCCGCGGCTGATCCCCCATTCGGGATCCCCCTCGCGCGCCTGCTCGCCCTTGATGAGCTTGAGTCCCGGCCATACGCCCCCCGAATCCTGCCATCCCCCTCCGGACCCGCCCAGCCATTCCCCCAGAATGGCCCGCGCCGCCACCAGCCGGCGTTCGCTTTCCGTGAGTTGCCCCGTCAGCGATTTGGCCTGCCCCGTCGCGCGCATGCACACCCCGATCAACGCCGCCAGCAGGTTCGTGGATACCGCCAGGCGGGACCCCTTCGGGATGTTGTTGACGTTGCTGACCAGCTCCAATCCACACCCTGGCCCCACCATCCGCGCCAGCAGCTCCGCCAATCCCTCCCCCGCGCCTTCGATTCCTGGAGGCACGATGCCCGCCGCAATGACCGCCGCCTTGAGCAATCCCAGGTAATCCTTTGCAAAATCGAACACCTCGCTCAACGTCGAGAGATCGGTCGTCGCCCCCAAATCGACACTCGTCAGCCGCAGCACCGGCTCGTCGATCACCCGCAAATAAGCCTCCACCGGCGGTTTGGGCGCCGCGTCCCGTCCGTGTATTCCCAGATCGATGGACACATTGAGCACCTGCGCGCCCTCGGGATAATCCATCCCCAAAAAGAAAATGTCGCTCCACGCGCTGTGCGACAAATCCATGCGCACCGGCGTTCGCTCGCACAAAATGGGGAACGGCCCTCTGACACTGGAGCGCTTCAGCAATTCAGGCCGGATGCGCAGAGGCTGATCGGCCGGATGCCCCATGCGAAACATCCACTGGTTGCCCCGCACGGAGCGCACGCTGCGTCGCACCTGGTTTGCCAAAGTTTGGAACCCGAGGCTGTGATAGGCCTGCGCCAATGCGCTCGACGTGGCATCGCTCGGTCCCTCGGTTTTTTGGCAGGCCAGGAAAACGTCGATCGCCTCCTCAAACCGGCGTTGAAGCAAATGAGCATAACCGGCGAAAGACACCTTCCCACGGCCTTGCACTCCCTCTTTCGTCGGCAGATGAAAGCGGTGAATGGAATAAAGAAAAAACAGCGCCCGGACCCGCTCGTAAAGATTGTCGCGGTTTCGGCGAAACTCATCCAGCGCGGCGCACTCCTGGAGCAGATCCCGCATCGACGCCGCATGGCAAAAGGCGTCCAGCGGCTGGTTTCTCAGGGCGGGATCCGTGGCCGTGATGATGCTGATTAAATGACTGGACATGATTGAGCGTGGATGTCTTTGTTTTTTGGAATGACCCGCTTATTCCGCGCGCAAGGCCAGCAACTCCACCAGACCCGCGAGCACTTCCTCGCGATCCTGGCCGTCCAATGCGAGCGCCAACTGGGCCGTGAGCAATCCGTATTTTAAACCGATGTCGTAACGCCAGCCCCGCGCCTCGTAGGCCAGATATTTTTCCTGATGCGCCAGCGTCGCCAGCGCTGCGGACAAATGCAATCCGCCCGCGGGTCCTGCTGTTTTCACCATCTTTCCGAGAATATCCATCACTGCAGGCGTCAGGACATGCATGCCGAAAAAGCACAGGTAATGCCCCGCGCGCAATCCCGGCACGATCAGCTCCTGCTCCGCCTGTGTCGGCGCCGGTTTTTCCACCACATTCTCAACCTGATAAAGCCGCTGTCTTCCGGCCAGCAGGCGCCCTCCAATGGTCCCATAAAATGGCAGCTTGCTCTCATGGGTGGATTGAACAGCCGAAACGCTGCACGATTCGGACCGCGCCACTTCAACAAGCTGCTGCGCGCAGGTCTTCGGCCCGCGGCTCACATAAAGATGATCGCCCACCAGCAGCAAAAAGGGCGCGTTCCCGGCAAACTCCCTCGCGCACCACACCGCGTGGCCGTAACCCAATGGCTGGGCCTGCTCCACAAATACCAGCCGGTCGGCATGTTCTCCCGCCGCCGCCGCGTAAGCCGCCTGGCTTCCCGGATTCACCACCAGACAAATCGAATCCACCCCCGCCCGCAACGCCTCCTCGATGATGATCCGCAAGGCCGCCTTCGGCGTGCCGTCTCGGTCCACCAATGTTTGCAAAGGTAGTGTGTGCTGATTCCTGCCCGCCGCCGTGATGATCGCCTTTTTAATTTCCACCGCGTATTCTTTCTTTGAATTTGCAACCGCCAACCTGTCAAATTAATCCCCCATGCGTCAATCCATCATACGCACCAAACCTCACAAAGTGTGCATGACACAATTCAGGAAGCTGGTAAAAGCCTAAACCGTACGAACCCGGCCAGGACGCCAGTCGTCGGTGTGGGGCATTAAGTCCGGCACGGCGGCATCGTCCAAACCGTGCAATAAATCCAGGACTCGCAATACTCCCCCTTCTCGGGGAAGGCGGGGATGAGGGCGTTCCTTAATTCCCCCTCCAATTGAAGTTTTCTTCATGAACAAACCCCACGCGGCGGCATCCTCCAAACCGTGCAATAAACCCAGGGCTCGCAATACTCCTCCTTCTCCTGGGGGAGAAGGCCGGGATGAGGGCGTACGTCAACCCTTTTCTGTAATTCGCTGCCGGTCGATTTCTCAATTATCCATTTCCTCATCCGTGCCATCCGTGATGTCAGTGGTTAAAAATCCTGCTCATCCTGCTTATCCATGTTGATATATCTTCACCCACTTCTTTCCATGTAACTTGTAATGGAAGACATCCCGCTTTGGGTTCATGGGGAGGGCGGTCGTCATTTGAGATCTGACCATTGCCGGACCCGCACGAAAAAAGGGCGCGGCCTTTGACCACGCCCTTCAACTTTACTGCAACGAACCTTGCACCCGATCACACGTCGCAAATCCGGATGGCTTGAGCCAGGGATTTGAGCGCGTCTTTTTGCTTGGGAATGAATTCCTGCCCCACAAAGCCCTTGTATCCCACCTCAACGATGGCCTTCATGATCGCGGAGTAATTCAGCTCCTGCGTCTCGTCGATCTCGTTGCGGCCGGGATTTCCACCCGTGTGATAATGCCCGAAATACTGATGATTCTGCCGGATCGAGCGTATGATATCCCCCTCCATGATTTGCATGTGATAAATATCGAAGAGCAGTTTGAGCCGCTCGGAACCCACCGCCTTGCACAACTCCACACCCCAGGCCGAATGATCCGCCATGTAATCCTTGTGGTCCACCTTGCTGTTCAGAAGCTCCAGCACAACCGTCACTTTGTTGTCCTCAGCCAGCTTCATCACCCGTTTCAACCCGGTCACGCAATTCTTGAGCCCCTCGGCGTCATCCATCCCGCCGCGGTTACCCGAGAAGCAAATGATGTTGGGAAATCCATATTTCGCCACTTCAGGAATCATCTTCTCGAAGCCCGCCACCAACTTATCGTGATGTTCCACACGATTGAAGCCGTAGCCAATGCTGTCCGGCCCATTGCACATCGCGCAACTCAATCCGTGCTTTTGAACCGTGGCCCATTCGTCCGGGCCGAGCAGTTCAATGGACTTGATTCCCATTTTCTTTGCGGCGACACAAAGATCGTCCAGGCTGATGCCCCCATAACACCAGCGGGAAACCGAATGATTGATGTTCCCCTTGAGCTGCGCCTCGTCTTGCGCCAGGAGGGAAGTCGGCGTGGCGCTCATTGCGCCCAAAAATGCCGCGCTTCCTGCAAAAGTCCTGATCGCGGTTCTGCGTGAAACTTGATTGGCCATAGGATCGTTTCGTTTTTGGTTTTGTGCTGAATTTTGATTGCCCTTTAGCAAAGCCCAACTCGTGCATCCCGTCAACCCCGAAGCATTCGTAAAAACGACTCCACTTTGCCATCCTGCCCTTCCCAAATCTGTGTTTATCTGTGCCAATCTGTGGCTTCCCCGCCCTCTGCCCTCCGCCCAAACCCCGTCCTTCTTACGGCCTCGAAATTAATCTCCCTTTCCGTGGTTAAAAATCCTGTCTTCTTCCCCCTTCTTTTCTATGTGTTCTATGAGTTCTATGCGGTTAAATCCTTTTTTCCCATATCCGTGCCATCCGTGATATCCGTGGTTAAAAACCCCGTTTTCACCCGCCTATTTCTTTGAGATCTATGAGCTCTATGTGGTTAAATCTTTTTTCCCCATCCCTGCCGTCCGTGAAATCCGTGGTTAAAAATCCTGTCCATCCTGCCCATCCATGTTGATCTCATTTCGCCACGGGTCCGTTCAAGTCCTGGCTTGAATTGGTCTCTTTTTCGCTGGGCCGTTCTCCCATCCTGCCCTTCCCAAATCTGTGTTTATCTGTGCCAATCTGTGGCTTCCCCGCCCTTGCCAAGTTTGAGGTTCATTGTTGAATGTTCGCTGTTGGATGTTCGTTTTTCCTCTCCCCTCCGCCCTGCACCCGGTCAAGTCCTGGTTTAAATTTGTCACTTTTTCCTGAGTCTTATTTCTTTCGGTTTCCGGTCGGAGGGAATCTTCCTACTGTCCCACACCTTCAGGAGGAGAGCAGTGCCCCTTCGGGGGAACGGAGGCTTTGGCACGAAGTGCCAATGCCGTAGTGGACCCGAAGGGGCACTGTGGCGCGGACCCTCCCCTCTCAGGCCGGTATGGCTTCTTAGTTATACTCGACGGTTCCCCGGATGTGAACGGCCTCGGGCACCTGGTAATTCAATGCCGTATGCAATCGGCGCGTATTGTAGAGATTGACAGCCTGACTGATTACTTTGCGCGCCAGCGCCTTGGTCTTAAATCCATACCCTATGCCATACTCCTGCTTTAGGATGCCGTTGACCCGTTCGGCCATCGCATTCTCCGCGCAATGATCCTCCTCCGTCATGCTGATGGACAGGCCGCCCAACTTCAACCGATCCACATACTCATGACTGGCATACTGACAGCCACGATCCGAATGATGGATCGGATTGAATCCCCTGGGCAGTGCCGCCAGCGCCATCTCCAACGCCTCAAGCGTCCCCCTGGTTTCCAGCGTCTCATCGGCATGGAAACCCACGATCTTGCGCGAATACTTATCCGTGATCAGCGACACATATAAAAAACCCTCGTCGGTCCGCACATAGGTCATATCCGCCACCCAAACCTCATTGGCCCGCTTCACCTCCCGTTCCTTGATCTCATTGTGAAACACCGGCAAACTGGGATTGTAATGGGTTGTCTGGGGCCATTGCCGGGGCAGCGGCGGCACCAGCAAATCCCGCTCTCGCAACTCTTCAAACAGGCGGTCCCGCCCCATTTTTACTCCGGCCTTTTCCAGGGCTGGCTTGATCGTCCTGTGGAGCTTTCGCGCCCCGATCCGCGGATGCTTCCTGCGCTCCTGACGCACTAAATCCGCCACAAGGTCGCCCTCCACTTTCTTGCGCATCCGCCGCGTGCGCCCCGCATAGAAGTTCTGGCGGCTCATCCCCAGTCGGCGACACACCCCTTTGACCGGCACCTCCTGATCCGCCGAACCTCCCCTGACCGCACAATGGGCTATTTCCCAGCCACTTTTTTTTTGAACTCCGCCACATCCTTAATCCCCGCCCGTTCGCAGGCCACTTGGATGGTGGCACGCTCGATCGCCAGATCGATGTGCGCATCGGCCAACGCTTTCTCCAAAGCCTTGATTCGCTTCTTCATTTGATCCCGTTCATTGAATTCTTTAGGTGTTTCCACGCGTATGACCTTTCCTAAATCGCCCCTGCCGTACTTGCGAGCCCACTTTTGGACGGTGCCCGTGCCCTTTATGCCGTACTTTCGCCGCATCGCCTCAAAGGACATTTCGCCCTCTTCCAGCTCCCGAACCACAGCCATTTTAAACGACTCACTGTACCGTATCCCCACCCTTCGAACACTGTTTTGTTGTCTCATTAGGGACAACCTATTTTAGGACGGGACCCAATTGTCAATTATCCATTATCAATTTTCCTCCGCCCTCTTCTCATTTCTCCGCCAGATACTTCTTCACCTTCTGCTCAAAATTGTCCCTCGCATTCTGATCGCGCAAAATCCCCTTCTTATCGATCAGCCACAAGGCGGGCAGGCTCTTAATGTCGTTCTCCAGACCGATCTTATTCTTCCAGCCCTGCCCGTCGAAATACTGCGGCCATTCCACTTTTTCCCCGGCCAGGAACGTCTTCAATGTCTCCTTGTCCGTGTCGAAACTGATCCCCACGACCTCACAACCCATGTTTTGCCAGATCTGACATGCCGTCTTGAACTGCGGCCATTGGGCTACATACGGTCCGGACCATGTGGCCCAAAAATCGACCAACACCACCCTTCCCCTCATTTTCGACAAATCCACCTCCCGGCCATCCAGGGCCGTGAACTTCAGTTGAAACGGTTTGCCCAACAGTTCCAGTTTATTCAAAACCGCGCGCGCCTGCGTCTTGACCGCCTCTGATGCCGTCCCCTCGACAATTTCCCGGGCCAGAATCCGCGCCTTCGCTTCCGGAGCCTTCATCGCCACAGCCAGCAGCATCTCCCAAGGTTCCTCACGTTTTGGAAAATCCTTCAACAATTGCCGTGCTCCATTTGCATACACCTCCAGCGCGGCATCCATCCCGGCGGCATTCGTCATCTGCTGCCGGGTTTCCCGCTGCAGGCGCGAAAGCCCGATTTCAAACCGCTCATCCTCGCTGGTGGACTCGTCCTTGAGTCTGGCCGCATCAAGTTCCGCCAGTCGCGCGCGGGCTTTATCGTTGCCAAAACGCTCAGCCTGTCCAAGGATCTCCCGCTCTTTGAGTCTGGCTTCCGATGCCCGTGGATCGTTGGGAAACCGACGGTAAAACTCCTGCGCCCTGGCGGCCACTTCCACGGCTGCGTCCGCCTGTTTCTGCCGAAATTTCGCCAGAGCTTCAGGCGCGGGCCGGTTCGTGGCCCATTCGCGCGGAGTCTCAAGCCGCTGCATCGCGTTTAGAATCTCAGTCCATGCCGGGCTGGCGGAGGCGTTATCGTTAGTATTTGTGCTCTGAACAACATCGCTCGCGCAAAGCTCAAATGCCCCGCCAATGGAAAACACGATGAACAAAACCGTCCCATAAATCAGCCGACGCGATTGTTTTATTGTCATAAATGCAGAGTTGCTTCATGGATTGTAGCGCGGGTCTGCATGGTCGGCAACACAAAGAATCGCATCCAATTGTTTCGCATCTTCCTTATGATAATACACATACAGCAACATGCAGTCTGGACGTCTGATTCCATGCACCCTTCTCGAATCCCGGCCCGGATCGTTCTTTTCACTGTGCCGCAAAACGCACAGTTGTCTGTTTCCCTCCTTTGCTTTAATTTTGACACGTTCAGACAGCCCCATTAGGATGCTGGCCGAAACTGAAGACATTCTTAATGCAATTTATTATGCGTATCTCAACTCCAATAAGCCGCAGTGGAAGGCGCGAAGCCCGAATTTCCGGTTTTACACTCATCGAGCTGTTAGTGGTTATTGCAATCATCGCCATTCTGGCCGGCATGCTCCTGCCCTCTCTGGCCAAGGCCAAAACCAAGGCCCAAGGCATTACTTGCATGAACAACGGCAAGCAAATGATCCTCGCGTTGCAGTTGTATGCTGCGGACAATATGGAGCTGTTGCCGCCTAATCCTGATGACGCGAATACAGTGCCTGGTTACAATTGGTGCTCGGGAAACATGGCCGACAACCTGCAAGCCACAAACCCCATGTATATCCGCGAGGCCAGATACAACGTGTTGGCGAAATACACGGGTAACAACATCGGTATTTACAAATGCCCCGCCGATAAAAGAATGGTTGGCGGTCGCCCGACCGTTCGCAGCTTTGCCATGAGCCAGGCGGTGGGCACCGTGGATCCTGGATTTGATGCAGGCGGTAACCACAGTGGCATCCCCACCCTATCTGTCAATGGACCCTGGTTGGATGGCAATCACACTCACAAGCGCAATAGTCCTTGGAGGACTTTTGGAAAAAACACGGATTTTCTCAAACCCTCGATGACATGGGTTTTTATTGAGGAAGACGAGGGCAGCATCAATGACGCCGGCTTTGGCGTTAGTTGCGATCAGGCGAAATGGATCGATTGGCCCGCCACCTACCATAATATGGCGGTCGGCTTGTCCTTCGCCGATGGTCACTCTGAAATCCATAAGTGGCTCGTAAGCTCCACCAAAATGAGGACGGGTAATAACGGGCAATTAACTCTTAATTCACAACAGGAGCGGCGCGACTGGTACTGGCTGTCTCAGCGGACATCCTCGAAATAAGATCGCCCTGCTTGATTTAATTCAACTTTCAAAATCCCCTTCGCTAAACCGGAGGGGATTTTTTACGTACCCGTTTCACCGCCTCGCCCCGAACTTTGATTGGCACCCGTCGAGGAACTGCGGTTAAATTCTCCGCCCTTTCCCGCCCTCTGTCACTTTTACTGTGTGGTTATTACCTTTGCGCAAAACCCACGCGGCTGCAACCTCCCAAACCACCCAATCGTCCGGAACCGCCCAATACTCCTCCCTCTCCGTCGCCAGATGGAGGGACGGGGTGAGGCTCTCCTTTTCCTTTCCAAATGCGGCTAAATCCCATCCGAATTTATGATCAGTTTCATTCCCCTCGCACTTAAACCCCACGCGATGGCAGCTCTCAAACCGTTCAAATACACCGATATCTCCCAATACCCCCCTGGGGGAAGGCCGGGAGGGCGGTCGTCCATTCAGATCTGACTTTTGCCGGACCCTCAATCGGCGCGCGGCCATTCCCGAAACCCTTGCAATATTTGTTTCGTATATACTCACATGCCCTTTTTGTCGCTTTTTTCGCCTGCCGGAGAATTTTGTCTCACACCCGGTTTCGTGGGCCAGGTCACTGTCTTATTGCACCACGGCCTGATAACCGGCAACATGAAACCGGACGTTCGGGTCATTGGCAGACTGGTGCATTGACCCATTCTCCTGCTGGAAGTTAATAACATGAGCGAAGCGCCAAAATCCGATCCATTGAGACCCGCGAGTTTGTCCCACGGGAAGATGGAGGACAACGTGCCGGCCAATGTTGATGCCATCCTGCAATCGATCCTTGGTCGGTGGGCCGAATCTTTCGGCATGGCCGCTGTCGTTCTGCAGGGCAACTGCATCGTCGCTCAAGGCGTCGCAGGAGTCCGCAAGAGAGGGGCCGCGGATCGCATCACACTCGACGATCGATTTCTCCTTAATTCCTGCGGCAAAGCCATGACCGCGACGCTCGTCGCGATGCTCGTCGAGCATGGCAGGGTGAATTGGACCACCACGTTGGGTGAACTTTTTGCCGACACGGTGAAGCCCATGCACCCGGCGTGGGAGAAAGTCACCTTGCGGCAGGTCCTCGCGCACCGCGCCGGCTTGCGCATTGACCCGGACGGCCTGGGCCGGGTGTTTAACCTTCTTCGCGCACCTTTCGCCAACTTGCGCAGCGGCCCCGGGTTGATGCAGCCCCCGCGATCACGGCTGGGAACCTTGCCGCAGCAGCGCCTGGAAATCGCCAGGCAGGCCCTTTCGCGCGCGCCAACAAACCCTCCGGGCACCAAATTCGTCTATTCCAATGAGGGCTACGTTCTCGCGGGGGCCGTGCTGGAACACCTCACCGGGCGTGCGTGGGAAGACCTGATGCGCGAACGACTCTTCCAGCCACTGGGCATCAGCACGGGCGGGTTCGGGCAGCCGGGCGCCGCTGGTAAAACCGATCAACCCTGGGGCCACTCCTCGTTCGTTGGCAAACCGATTGACCCAGGCAGCCCCGCCGCGCAATTCCCAATGTACTACGGCCCGGCCGGCACGGCACACATGACCATTACAGATTGGGCCAAATTCATCGGGCTCCATTTGTGCGGTGATCCGGCCAATCCCCATGGCCAGGCCGCGCTGCTCAAGCCGGATGCATTTGCGGAAATGCACGCAGCCTCACCCGCCACAACTTATTTCAAGGGGGGACGGGTCTTGCGCGGGGCAATCTCCCTGGCAACGGGTGATGACACACCCGCCGTGACTTACAATGCCGGATGGTTTATCAGCCCAGCCGGTTGGGCAAAAGGAATCCGGCCCGGAGACACCGGCCGCCGTCTCTGGCACGGCGGAAGCAACGGATTATCGCACAGCGTTGTGTCCATCGCGCCCGAAATTGACTTTGCCGTGCTCGTCGCGTGCAATCGCGGCCTGGACATCGCCACCTGGAAAACCCGCCAGGCGACCAGGGCATTGATTCGGACATTAGCGCCCAACCATACCGGCTGACTTGCTTAATCCGTGTACCCCGAGTGGCGCGTCCTGTTCCGGTCTGGCAGACGTGCTGGCAAGACGTGCTGGCCGCTTAATCTCCATTCAACCACTGCGGCACCGGATTTCCATCTCATTATCCCGAAGGGATTAAATCATTCAGACCGGGGTTGCGAGGAACGAGCTACCCCGGGTTGCGCATCCCCCTCCACACCACCAACTCTGTAGGAGTTGGATCCGTGGCCTGACCTCCGTCCGCATATTTTCCATCCTGATCTGTGTCGGTCTGTGTTAATCTGTGGCCCTCCGCCTTCTGGTTTGCCCTCCGCCCTCCGCCTTTTCTCTCGCGCCGAAACCGGCCAGCCAACGGCGTGGACAGAACCTCCGATATTGACCAACATTGGAAAAGGGTCTAAACCCCGTACATGCGTAAGCTTATCCTAGCCTCTATCGGAGTCGGAGCGGTGGTGGTGTCATTTTTCATCGGCCGTTGGTGGGGCAGCACGAGCGCAGAGGTAGAATTGATGGAGGATGAGATGAGGCGCTACGATAAATTTGCTGACTTGGATAGGAGCGTGCTCCCAAGTTTTCAAACGCGGAGTAACGTCATCACCTCCGGCGCGTATTTGATGGATGTGTGGTTTCCAGGGTCTCATCTTGCGCCCCGTGAGATTATCCTTCACTGCGAGAATGGGCAGATCACTGTTCCCGCTCCCCACACCTTCAACCGCAGCGGTGGCTCACAAACGCTTGTGGTTACAGGAATTGTTGTCTCCTGGACTCAGGAGGGCGCGGGCTACGAGGCAGACCCAAAATACGTCGGCCTGATCGATGGTAGTGAGATGTGGGGGCGCGTGTATGGCTGGAATCCGGGTGATCAGTCGGTCGGGCTTTGGCGGATTTATCCCAAGTCTAACAAGACCGATCAACAGGCCGGCCCAGCGACCGGGAGCCAGCCGATTCCCTCAGAGACAAATCGAACGTCTCAGGCGGCTGGCTCTCATCACTGACCTTTGAGTTGAACAAATCCTACGTGCCATGCGGACGAAAATAGTAGTTTTCTGGGTTGCGGGAATATCTGCCGCCCTTGTCGGACTGATATTCGGGTACTTCTGCCTCATTTTGGATTGGGATGGAAGGCCGACCTGTCACAAGACGATTATGCTGGGCTTTTCGGCCGTGATGCATCCGTCTGGCGGAGACATCACAAATGCCCGGGAGCCTTTTCCCAATGTTAAAGGCTCGAGCCAAGATTCACTCGCAATAATTGGTGACAATTTGAGCGGTTATATGGCGTGGACCAATGATTACAACTACGTTCCCGGCCTCCGCGAAGACGACGCTCCAGATTTGATCCTCTTGTATTTTAACCGTCCAACACGCTGGAATTGGCATGGCCCTCCACCCACCAGATTCAAAGAGAAGGCTTGGATTATCATTCCCGTTGATTTTGGCAGCGGATCGGACTTCCGCCCGCACACGGGACAGCTAGGTGAGTGCAGCGAGCGAGTCTCGCAGGACGAGTTCCGTAAGCGATTAAGAGGAACCCTTAATTTCATTCGCACTAATGAGCGTCCGAACTGGCGAATGATCGTCGCAGAGCATGAAAAGTTTTTAAATTCTATTGAACATGAAAACCGGTGAGCCTAACGAGGATCACTCCAGCGGATGGCGGATGGCGCGACCTGTTCCGGTCTGGCAGACGTGCTGGCCGCTTAATCTCCATTCAACCACTGCCGCACGGGATTTCCATCTCATTATCCCGAAGGGATTAAATCATTCAGACCGGGGTTGCGAGGAACGAGCTACCCCGGGTTACACATACCCACGCGCCACCAACTCTGTAGGAGTTGGATCAGTGGCCTGACCTCTGCCCTCCGCTCTCCGCCCTGCGCCCTGCGCCCTCCGCCTTTTCTCACGCGCCCAAACCGCCCAGCCAGCGGCGTAGGCCGAACCTCTGATGTTGACCGGCAGTGGAAAAGGGTTTAAATCCCGTACATGCGACGAATCAAGAATATTTTCTTACCGGTCCAAGATACGGACTGCTGGTCGCATTATCAAAGTTAGCCCACCAATGCACGAGGCCATGAGCAAGCCAACACTCATTGCAATTGACCATGATGACTATCACGCAAGTCACATTGGTCGTCTCCCGGATGGTCGCCAGTTTTTCGTGACGTCGCCCTTCGTCCCAGCTATTGATGGAAGTGCCGGACGGGAGTTTATTGCAGTGTATATTTTCGACAAGCGCGGAGTATTTCTCGAAGCTCGCATCGATGATATGGGCACACGAGCCGAGCTTGATGAGCAGCGAGCACGCAAAATGTTCGAGCAGCGGCTCGCGGAACTTGGTCCGGTCGAGCATGATCGCATCGAGGTTCAGCCGTTTGAGGTTGAGCGGTATGGCACGACATTCGGTTTGGTGGCACGCCCGCCAGAAGAGGATGATGACGATTGGTGGGTTAAGTTGCTGCCTGGGAATTATATGGCGTTTCATGAACCTTGGGACAGCGGAGAGTATGACACTTGATTTACAGTCGCGGTGGACTAATAAATCGCCGCAAGCACAACGCGGGATGGCCGTCGCAGTTCCGCTTCGCGGGCAGCATCGTTTGGTCCGGCTTGTGTGAGTTCAATTGTTGGCCAAGATCGAGTGAAAGCATCAAACGTCACTGTTGACGGTGTTAGGTTCGAGTGGTGTAGTCACCGCCGCCCGACTTGGTGTAGCGGCGAGGGCTGGAAGGGGCTCGCACTTGCTGTTCAGCCCGTTGAATTTCCGGCGCGCAAACTCCTATTGGAGTTCCGGCCGGAATTGACCACTAGCGTTTCGTCACTAAAGCGTCCGCGTCCATCGGTATCGGAGCGACGGCTTACCGATTCGATTCGCGCGGCACTGGCTGCTGGCTGGGAACCGTCCTCACGGGGGAAGGCGTTCGTCTATGAAGTGGACCAGACAGCCTAACGAGATCACTTCAGCGGAGGCGGGCGGGGCGCGTCTCAGTTGAATATCGGGCTTCACTGGTGCGGGATCGCTAATCTGTGATCGTTGCTCACACCTCCACCAATTACCTGACCGCCACCGTCCTTCCCTTGCTCGCGATCAGATATCGCAGCGCATCGGCCATATCGTCGCCGCCGTTGCCGTCTTCATCCACTTCCACCTTCAGCACGTCCTCGGGCCGATTCGGATCGCGCTTCAATGCCGGCCAGGCAGTTCTTTTTTTTCAGCCGCCTGATTTTCACTCCCCTCTGTCTGAAGGCTCAGCCAGTGTGGCGGCGGGCTTGGATGACGGTGTCCCGATGAGTTCCACTTTCAGTTGAAAACCGGAACTGTGGGGCATCTGCTGATGGCATTTCGACAAAATATCGAGAATATTGAAAAATGCCTCGCCGAAGAAACCCTGGATGGCTTGCTCAATCTCCTCGTCTTTGTGCGCAAGTTTGGCCAGGGCGGTTAAGCGGCTCTTAATTTCCAATGCGTGGACCTTCACTGCTTCCACATGGGTCAGTGGTTTTCCCAACAACAGTCCGATCCGCTGGCCTGTAAGTTCCGCGTATTTGCGGATTTCCCCCAGAGTCAGGTCTTCATCCCGCCCGCTTTCCAATTTCGAGATGGCGCTCTGGGTGACGCCAAATCGTTGGGCCACCTGCTCCTGGGTAAATCCAGCCTTCACACGCAATTCGGCCAGGATTTCCGCCAGGCGGGTCTCTTTCCTCAATTCGTTGATCTTCGAGTGCACGTCCGGTGTGATTTTCTCTCCCTGGAGAAGATCCTGAACGGAGGCATAGCGTTTGCCCGTGGGCCGGGCAGCGCCTTTCTTTTCAAGCTCTGTATTCATGGTAAATTCCTATTCCGCTTTTTGGCGTAAGGTTTCGACAAATTCTTTACTGACCGCAATGTCACCTGCCTGGCTGTCTTTATTCCCTATTGTAATAAGATAAACGACTTTTTTAACATCATCCGCATACGTGTAAAGCCGTGTCTCTTGAAGGTTGCCACCGCCTCCCTTCTGGTCAATTGCAAGAATGCCCAGTGGTTCAGCATGCAGATAACCGGCCGCAATTGACCGGGAATTCGCGGTAATATTCAATTGTTTTTCGTATCGTTCCAAATTTCGCAGGACAGCCGCCAGCTCGTTCGGGTGCTTCTTTTCATAGAAGCGGACATCTTTCCGCCACTGAGTTGTCGGCTCAAAGTGCCACATCGGCTCCATAAGATATTCCTCACAGGAATAATGTCAATACCCTCATCTGCGTGGTTCTTGAGGCTCTCCAAAATGTGTAAACCGCATGAAATTAGCGTGTTGCGGCGCTGCAGAAACTCCATTTTGCGATTTATGCGCTTATTCCAGCCATCCAGTCGCCCCTTGGAGCGGCAGGAAGTCACCGCGCGGCGTGGAGAGGTGCCGCTCAGTCAGCGCTCGCCTTCTTGCGTGCCATCCGTCATATCCGTGGTTAAAAATCCTGCCCATCCTGATTATCCATGTATAATTCTCTTCTCCCACGGATTGCCTAATTCGAAGTTGGCTTCATTGTCCATTTTCGATTGTCAATTATCCATTTCCTCCGCCCTCCGCCCTCCTATTTTCCATTTACCGTGACGAATTCATAACTGACAAAGGCAATATTGCGGCTGTCCGGAGACCAGGAGGGCACATTGATGGTGCCTTGCCCGCCAAATAAGGTCGCCAAAGTATCGATCGGTCCGCCACCCAGCGGCATGAGCCGCAGCATGACAGGTTTATTGGCGGGATGCCCTTTTATATCCGCTTCATAAGAGAGAAATACAATCCAACGGCCATCCGGGGATGGATGCGCAAACCAATTATTAAAGGAATCCCTGGTCACTTGTTCCTGCCCACTTCCGTCCGGGGCCATGCGCCAGATTTGCATGCTCCCCGTCCGGTCCGAATTGAAATAAATCCATTTCCCGTCCGCGGTATATTCAGGACCGTCGTCCAAACCACTCGCCGTCGTCAGGCGCGTCTCGGAGCCGCCCTCCGTCGAAATCTTGTAAACATCGAACTCCCCACCGCGTTCCCCGCAATAAACAAGAGATTTGCCATCCGGCGACCATCCATGCCAATACGAAGGACCGGTGGCCGTGATTTGGCGTGGGATTCCACCCTCCACCGGCAGCGTATAAATCAACGATTTGCCGCCCTTGGTTTGGTCGCTGATGGCCAGCGTCTTGCCATCGAATGAAATTCCATGATCGTTGTTGCAGTGAATCGCAAACCCCGTATCCACCGGCTCCGGTTGGCGACCACCCAGCGGCATCCGCCACATTTTGCCCTGGCCGTTATAAAGAAGATAACGCCCGTCCCGCGACCAGTTGGGCGCTTCAAAGGGATCGAGTGAATGATAAACTGTTTTGCGGTCCTTCGAAGCAATGGCCATCGTTTCCAGAGTGGATTGAAGCACCTGCTTTTCCGCAGCGGCTTTAAGCCTGGGTTGAATGGAGATTTCCGAAAAGCGCGCCTTTTCAAGTGTGCTGTTGTCATGCGCGCACACGGCCAATCCCACATACACGGGCCCGCTGAAGGTCAGACGATGCGCGCAACCGGATGAAACCATGGCCCCATCCTCGCCCGCGAGCCACAAGGTAAACGCGTCCCCCTGTCGCACGATGCGAAGCTTGGCAGGCTTGGTCACATTCGACTGGATTTCACGCGTCATCCCACCTCGAACCTCGCGGTATTGCAGTGAAGTCAATCCATCGCCATGCAGCGCGGCATCGATATAGGGAGAATCCGAATCCAACGTCTGCCGGATCATCAGACATCCCTTGCGATGCGCATTCCCGCCTTCTCCCACCCAACTGACCTTGGACTCAAACGCAAAATCCCCATCCATCTTCTTCCACACGAAATGGAACGCGTCATTGGTGAACCACATGTTCTCGCCGCCACCTCCCACCAGGTAACTTTGGCTGTCAGAATGATACTCGGCAAAACCCGGTTTGCGGTTGTCTCCAATGTCCTTTTGCCCTTCAAACATACCAAGATCGATTGTTTGCGCTTGAGCCTGGCTGGCGAAACAGCACAGACCCACACACGATAACCTGGCAATCCAGCGGACGAGTGGGTTCATATTGGCAAACATTTTGATCCAAGGCGTTCGCCGATGCAAGCCAGCTTTCAATCCTCCATGGCGGAAGTTGGTTGCAGGACAAAATTCTTCAAAGAGCCGAATTAGCCTCTAAAACGACATGGAAGTATATGGGGCGAATGAACACAGTCCACCCGAAGATCTGAACGCGCAATTCTTCTCTCTCGCCCCAAACGTGAATTGGCACGAGCGTGGATCCGGAGAGAATTGCGAAAGCATTTTGTCATGCGCTCTGGCTCTCATCCAAGTAATTCTTTTCCTCCCCCATCCTGTCCGTCCATGTTCAATTCGCCGACCTCTGTGCTCTGATACTTTTGTGGTTAACTCTTTTCTTCCATTTTCTCGCCCGTATTAAATCCTTCTAAAAAGATACAGGATGGCGGTCCCCCAGGCGACCACCGTGGCCAGCGCCAGCAGAAAAGCAGCCGCAAGAATTTTCCAGGTTTTCCTGTATCGAAAATACTCCCACAGCGCCAGAAACAGATAAGTCGGACCCGCAAACAGCCCAAAAACCCCAAAAAGGCCAAGCAACGGCGAGCCATGAAACACGATGCCAATGGGAAACGTGACGGACGCGACGAGCGTGATGACCGCAAGCATCAACAGCCGGCGGTCTTTCAAATAAATCGGATGATCCGAATCATTGGGCTTATTCATGATGTTCGCTTTCCTGATGCGCCGACCCTATTCCCGTCCGTTTTTCACGGATAGGTGAGAACGGTCAATCCGGTTTGTTCCCGAACGATCCGGGCGATTTCCTCCAACTCCGCCAAGTCGAGTTTGGTCGCGAAGGCCTCAGGCGTGGGTCGCGCGACCGTATAAGCCTGCACCTCGCGAATCACCCCGCCCTGCTCGACAATATTGCGCAATCTTCCGCAGTAAGCATCAAGCTCCTCCCGGGGCATCATGGCATCACGGATCTTCAAAAACAGGGTTTGGATCACAATGGGCCGCGTGCGGGCCGTCGTCTGAATGTTGTTCAGGATGCGCGAGAATTGAATGTGCGAGCGATTCACCAGGCGATAATACTCCTCCGTGCCCGCATCGAGCTTGGCCCAGATTTCGCCCTGGTGCGCCTGCATGAGGACCAGACCACGCTGCACCGATGCCTTGTCCAGGCCGGCCGCATCCGTGATCAACACGATTTTGGCCTGAGGCAGATTCTCCGCCTGTTTGATGTCCACCACCAACTGAACACACTCGTCGAAATTCATCACCATGGTCGGCTCGCCATCCCCGCTGAACGCGAAATCGCGAATGTCCATGGCCAGTTCCGGCGCGTCCGCAAACCTCGGCGCCCGCGCCAGCTCCCCGTCCTTGATGAATCGCACCAGGCGGATCAACTCCTCGCGCAGGATCTTAAGATCCACATGCCGGATGCGGGGCGGCGTCACTCGGTCCACCTCGCAATAGACGCAATTGAAATTGCACACCTTGTCCGGATTGAGATTGACCCCCACGGACAAGCCGCGGGACCGGCGTGAAATCACGGGATAGACGTAGAGCGACTCGTTGAAGACGCGTGAATGATTTAGCACGGCGGCCAGTCGGTTATCAATTTTTTGCTCGTTTTCCACTGGCGCAATCTAACCCATTTTCGCCTTTGAAGCCGGGGCTTTCACCCGTTCAGCCGCCTCGGCTAGTCCAACTAGTCCAACAGGGTCCAGGGAATGTCGCTGTCCGATCCCATTCCAAAGCGCGGGAACGCCTTCAGCGACAGGGTCAGCCCAACCATGTAATCGTCCGATCCACCGCGGTTGTCCCGCACCCGGAAAGTCAGCGCCGCCGTCCAGCTCCTGAGATCGCGATACACGCTGTAGTATTGCTCTTCCATGACACCGTCCTGCGCCTCGAAATGATGCGATACACGCACGCCCCAATTCTCGTTCAGCCGGTAATAGAACCGGCTCATGATCAGATTGTAACCGGCGAACGTGGGATCCGTGCGGTAATAACGATGCCCCACCGACCAACTCCAATCGTTGGCGGGCTGCAGGGTCAGATAATGATTCGCCATCCGCCAGTGCTCGTTTTGCACATCGTAACGGGTCTCAGAGGTCAGCGTCATCCACTGCCGGGGCTTGAGATCGAGGTCCGAATAAATGTCCGCAAAGGTCGATTGATCGCTGCGCGGCCGCACCCGCCAATCCGTGTAGAGCGCCCAGTTCACCACATTATCGATCTTGTCTTTGCGCTTGGTTTGAAGCTTGTTCCTCAAACCGAAACGAATCACGTTCTGGCTGTCGATCGAATCGATGCTGTTGTAATCCGGATACTCGATCGGCATTAAACGGTAGCTGGGCAGTTCGCTGTCAAATTGGGGCAGCTCCCTGGGCGCGGCACTTGGATCGGGCACATACACATAATTGACCGACGGTTCCATGATGTGCCGCAACTCCGTGATGTCGAAAAACCGGTTGCGCGGTTCGTGAAAAACCTTGGACATCTTGGTTGAAAACTCCACGCCCGTATTGAACACCGTCCGATACTGCTCGTCGGTTTTCGTGTTCTGCCCATCCGCTTCGCTGTAGTAAGTGAACCGCCCGCCCACGCGCGGGGTGACATTGAGCCAGCCAAAGAAATTTTTCGGCAACACGATTTGGTGGTAGGTATCCGCCCGCGCCGCCGAATATTCAGGCAGATAATCGTCCGCAAATTTGTATCGAAAATAACCCGCCGAACTATCGCTCTCGTAATAAAACGGAGAAACACCCAATTGCTGCCGAATCCCTGTCAATTTGACATCAGGCAGCCGCTCGACGGTCTCATTATAACTGTTGACCTGCGGTTGCGCCAGAATATCCAGACTCCAATTCCTCCACAACTGCGTCGCCTCGACATACGATGACGGCTGGATGTTTTTGCGGTACTCGTCCTCGTAAAAATCGCGGATGATGTAGGCGTCGCTTTGCTCGCGCAGAACGATCTTCGCCGTGAAATTGGTGCCCACTTCCACCAGATGATTAAAGCTGACCCGTTGCCGGTCATCCTTGATCGGCTTCCCATTCGGATCGTTATCCGGCTTTTTATCGTGTGTGAAATAGAACCGGAAATCCCCCTTCCCCACCTTGCCCAGGTCATACGAAAAATCGGGTCCGTAGCCAAAACCACGGTCCATGCGGTAATCGACATTGATGCCGGTCGTGAAATGATCCAGCAGATAAAAATTATACTTCGCCAGCAAATACGGCCCGTAGAGGCTTCGATAGCCCGGCTCCAGCACCCAGTTATTCGGATGCGCATGCAATTTCCGCTCGTAGTACGGATAATACATGATCGGCGTGTTCCCCGCATAGAGAACCGCATTCCGCGCGCTCACGGATTTGCCGGGAATGATCGTAATCTTCCGGGCGCGCACCTGAAACCCGGGCTCCGCCACATCGTCAGTCGTGATCACCGCATTGGTGGCCGAATAAGTCTGATTCGTCAGACTCATCGTAAGGTTCTGGCCTTTCACATAAAACGGAGCCAGGCCCGTGCGAAAATCGTCCCCCTGAATTTGCTTGGTGATGAAATTATACTGCAGCCGCTGGCCAATCCACAATTGATTGTCCGATCGCAGATTCACCGCCCCTTCCGCCACCGCGTCGCCGGAAACCTGATTGACCTGGATGTGCTGCGCGGTCAGCACAATGTCCCCGCGCTTCACATCGTGATACGTCACCACAGCGCCGTTGGTCGCCACCAGCGTTTGCCGCTGGAGATCGAACTCAAACGGACTGTCCGCATTCAGGGACTCAACCTCCCAAACCGACTGTTCCGGGGCGCCGTGAACGTTCACGACCGCGCCCAGCATCATGCCGGCCAGACCCATGGGGCGTAAGTATTTCATTTAAGCAGCGATAGCTAACCAAAATTCCAGCCCCCTGCCAAGCGTGATTTCCTGTGGAAAACGTGCCAAAGAATCGAAAAAAATCAGGGGTTGGCAAAACAGGTGCCAGAATTCACGAATGGAGAACCTGTGCCAAAACAAGACAATCCCGGATCAGCCTCCCTGCGGCAGAATCACTCTCCAACGCGCAAAACCACTCGTTTCATCCATTTCAAAGGTTGTTTAAAGCCGGTCAGAAGCGGAATCTTCAACGATCCAGTCGGTTTACGGGCAAAAAATCATACAAACTGCCCATAAAAACGTTACGTGGCCTTATTTTTGCTTCACCTGTCGTATTGAATCGGTGCACTGCGGCGTGGCAAGCCTGGCACCGCTTAATTCTTAAGATGGGTCAATCGGTCATTATGCAATCGCTCAGCCAAAATAAGGAAATACGGCAATGGCAGTTCCTTCACAGGAAACGCCGGGAAATGCTTTATTCCAGCCCGGATGCGGCGGAAACCCCCACCTCGGAATATCGGGTTGGATATGGGCGCATCTCCCTCCTCTACCAGGGCAGCCGCACCACAAAGCTCGCCTCAATAAGCGCGAGAATTCCCGGGCAGACAGGCGAAGGCCTCTACCTGGTCAAACTGCGTCTGCGACTCTCCGAAAGCCGCTGGAGCCGTTTCTTTGGGCGCTTGGAACATCATCGTCCCACAGTCACCTCGGCGTCCGAAAAGCCCAACTGACTGCACAGCGCCTTGACTTGCTGCAACGCGCGTTCCTGCGCGTCGTTTAAAATATCGCTGGATCGCGCCGCCGCCTTCATCTCATCCACGGCAATCCTGCGCGCGTTCTGCTCCAGATCCTTGTCAAAGGGCATCAACAAACCCGTTGAACGCTCGATCACCTGCGTCTTTCGCTCATCCAGATAGACATCCGTGATCACTGGCCGCGGCAATTGAATCGCTATCTTGCCCCCCGAGACACTCACATCCCCCGCTTTCACCTGCTTTAAATCCACCCCAGCCTTCACCACTCCATGGGCGAGCATCAACACCCGGCTCTGCCCATACCACTTCACGTCCTCCAGAACCACCACCTTCTCCAACACATACTTCACCGTCACCAACTGGTTGACCGCCTGAATCTGCTTGAGCAAAAGACTGCTGTTGTAGGCCCGAACCGTGCTGGACGGGAAGAACATCCGGGCGCCCACCAAACCCGCCACCACGCCCAAAATGCCCGCGGCGGCCACCACCAAAATCAACATCAAAAGGCGCAACTTGGTCATGCCCGCGACTATTCCCCAGCCCGCACCACTCCGCAAGCGTTTCCTGCAACCGCCCGGATTCGTGGATTCAGGACAGAAACTTCCCCAAACTGAAAACCCCTTTAAAACGCCGTCCTATCCGCGGTCAAAAATCCTGTTCATCCTTCCCATCCATGTAAATTGCTCTTCCCCAGATGTCCATTTTCCATTTCCTCCCAGTCCCAGCGAGGCGACATGTTTATCAAAGCCATCCCGGAGGGATACAAGCGATTAGCCGGGTGGTTGAGGTCGTCCGCGACCGACACCCCCGGAATCCCCACGCAATCGAACCCGACCCCGGCAGGGGTCGTAGATTCTTGTCCTCACCTGCGTTTCTTTACCCCAGCGGGGCGACATTTTTATAGAAATCGAACAACGACAAAACCCAAGCCCCAGCGGGGCGACATGTTTATAGCAAGCGCCACCCCCTGACCAATTCCCAGCTCCAGCGGAGCACCATGTTTATCCAATTTCCAAACCGCCCAATTCTTCCCGCGATCTTCCGGTCAATTGACCATTTTCCATTTCCTCCCAACTCCAGCGGGGCGCCATGTTTCTCATCGCCATCCCGGAGGGATACAAGCGATTAGCCGGGTGGTTGAGGTCGTCCGCGACCGACACCCCCGGAATCCCCACGCATTCGAATCCGACCCCGGCAGGGGTCGTAGATTCTTGTCCTCACCTGCGTTTTCTAGCCCCAGCGGGACGACATGTTTATAGCAAGCGGCACCCCCAGACCAACCCCTTCGCCCCATTTTCCATTTCCTCCCAGCCCCAGCGGAGCGCCATGTTTCTCATCGCCATCCCGGAGGGATACAAGCGATTAGCCGGGTGGTTGAGGTCGTCCGCGACCGACACCCCCGGAATCCCCACGCAATCGAACCCGACCCCGGCAGGGGTCGCAGATTCTTGTCCTCACCTGCGTTTCTTTACCCCAGCGGAGCGCCACGTTTATAGCAAACGCCACCCCCACTACCAATTCCAACCCCCAGACCAACCCCTTCGCCCCATTTTCCATTTCCTCCCAGCCCCAGCGCGGGCGACATGTTTATAGCAATCGCCACCCCCACGACCAATTCCCAAGCTCCATCGGAGCGTCATGTTTATAGATGCCAAATGACGCATGTCTTCTCTTTCGCAGCAGAACCTGAATGGACACAAACGAGGCGAGAACCATTTCAGACACTCCCCTGCCTTGATTGAAACATTTAATATTCACAGACCCATGTCCGCATTCACCCACCCTTTTCATGGTCCACGTGAGTCCAACACCGAACCACTATGGGCGAACCCTTTTGCCGGCCACTCCTGCCAAAACCTCCTCACCGGCAACCCGGAACGGGTTGCAATCACTCAGCCCCGGGTTGGCCGCCAAGGCCTACCCGGGGTAATCGACCCCCAGGAATTCCCTACCCTGAAAGGGTTGAATCAAAACCATACGCCCTGCAATCCACAGCCAATGGTCAGTCCAGTCAGTCCATTTGGCGGTCCTGTCCTCACCTGCGTTTCGTAGCCCCAGCGGGACGACATGTTTATCAAAGCCATCCCGGAGGGATACAAGCGATTAGCCGGGTGGTTGAGGTCGTCCGCGACCGACACCCCCGGAATCCCCACGCATTCGAACCCGACCCCGGCAGGGGTCGCAGATTCTTGTCCTCACCTGCGTTTCTTAGCCCCAGCGGGGCGACATGTTTATAGCAATCGCCACCCCCACGACCAATTCCCAAGCTCCATCGGAGCGTCATGTTTATAGATGCCAAATGACGCATGTCTTCTCTTTCGCAGCAGAACCTGAATGGACACAAACGAGGCGAGAACCATTTCAGACACTCCCCTGCCTTGATTGAAACATTTAATATTCACAGACCCATGTCCGCATTCCCCCACCCTTTTCATGGTCCATCTGAGTCCAACACCGAACCACCATGGGCGAACCATTATGCCGGCCACTCCTACTAAAACGTCCTGACCGGCAACCCGGAACGGGATGCAATCACTCAGCCCCGGGTTGACCGCCGAGGCCTACCCGGGGTAATCGCCCCCCCAGGAATCCCCTACCCTGAAAGGGTTGAATCAAAGCCAAACGCCCTGAAATCCACAGCCAATTGTCAGTCCAGTCAGTCCATTTGGCGGTCCTGTACTCACGTGCGTTTCTTAGCCCCAGCGGGGCGAAATGTTTATCAAAGCCATCCCGGAGGGATACAAGCGATTAGCCGGGTGGTTGAGGTCGTCCGCGACCGACACCCCCGGAATCCCCACGCATTCGAACCCGACCCCGGCAGGGGTCGTAGATTCTTGTCCTCACCTGCGTTTTCTAGCCCCAGCGGGGCGACATGTTTATAGCAAACGGCACCCCCAAACCCAACCGATTTCCCATTGTCAATTTCCTCCCAGCTCCAGCGGAGCGCCATGTTTATCCAACTTCCAAACCACCCAATTCCTCCCGCGACTCCCGAAATCTCCGGTCAAGTCCTGGTTTAAATTTGTCACTTTTTCCTGAGTCTTATTTCTTTCGGTTTCCGGTCGGAGGGAATCTTCCTACTGTCCCACACCTTCAGGAGGAGAGCAGTGCCCCTTCGGGGGAACGGAGGCTTTGGCACGAAGTGCCAATGCCGTAGTGGACCCGAAGGGGCACTGTGGCGCGGACCCTCCCCTCTCAGGCCGGTATGGCTTCTTAGTTATACTCGACGGTTCCCCGGATGTGAACGGCCTCGGGCACCTGGTAATTCAATGCCGTATGCAATCGGCGCGTATTGTAGAGATTGACAGCCTGACTGATTACTTTGCGCGCCAGCGCCTTGGTCTTAAATCCATACCCTATGCCATACTCCTGCTTTAGGATGCCGTTGACCCGTTCGGCCATCGCATTCTCCGCGCAATGATCCTCCTCCGTCATGCTGATGGACAGGCCGCCCAACTTCAACCGATCCACATACTCATGACTGGCATACTGACAGCCACGATCCGAATGATGGATCGGATTGAATCCCCTGGGCAGTGCCGCCAGCGCCATCTCCAACGCCTCAAGCGTCCCCCTGGTTTCCAGCGTCTCATCGGCATGGAAACCCACGATCTTGCGCGAATACTTATCCGTGATCAGCGACACATATAAAAAACCCTCGTCGGTCCGCACATAGGTCATATCCGCCACCCAAACCTCATTGGCCCGCTTCACCTCCCGTTCCTTGATCTCATTGTGAAACACCGGCAAACTGGGATTGTAATGGGTTGTCTGGGGTCATTGCCGGGGCAGCGGCGGCACCAGCAAATCCCGCTCTCGCAACTCTTCAAACAGGCGGTCCCGCCCCATTTTTACTCCGGCCTTTTCCAGGGCTGGCTTGATCGTCCTGTGGAGCTTTCGCGCCCCGATCCGCGGATGCTTCCTGCGCTCCTGACGCACTAAATCGGCCACAAGGTCGCCCTCCACTTTCTTGCGCATCCGCCGCGTGCGCCCCGCATAGAAGTTCTGGCGGCTCATCCCCAGGTTTTGTAAAGAAAACTGTGTAAGTGATTTTTTAGTTTTGTTTTTTGTTGTTATGACTCCCTGCGTTTTCGCAGCGAGATAGAACCAGCAGGGGGCGAGCTTTGAGCCTTAGCTCGCGCCCCCTGCGGTTAAATGGGCTTGCGTATCCAGTTTTCATGGCGGCTCAAGCCAACTGGGGCATCCGGTCCCCAAATTCAATGGCAAATCGGTTCAGCGCCTGGCCCCAATTGTGGATGGGCATGGTCCACTTTTTGGCCGCCCGTTCCAGCGCCAGATAATAGAGTTTGAGCAGGGATTCCTCGTTTGGAAAAACGCCCCGATTCTTGGTGATTTTACGCAGCGATCGGTTCACCGACTCAATCGCATTGGTCGTATAAATGGCTTTGCGGATCTCTTCAGGATACTTCAAAAACGTGATCAGTTCCGGCCAGTGCGCCCGCCAACTCTTGCTGATCGATGGGTATTTTTTGTCCCACTTTTGGGCAAAAGCCTCCAGCGCCTGCTCGGCCTGGGCCACCGTCGCCGCCCGATAAATCGCCTTCAAATCGGCGGCCACCGCTTTGCGCTCCTTCCATCCCACGTAGCTGAGCGAATTACGCACCATGTGCACCAGGCAGAGCTGCACCTGGGTCGCCGGAAAGACCGTTTCCATCGCTTCAGGGAAGCCTTTAATCCCATCCACGCAGCCAATAAAGATGTCCTTTACTCCCCGGTTTTTAAGCTCCGTCAGCACATGCAGCCAAAACTTGGCCCCCTCACTGTGAGCCGCCCACATGCCCAGAACCTCCTTCTGCCCGGTCATCGTGATCCCCAGCGCCAGATACACCGCCACCTTGGCCACCTGACCGTCCTGCCGCACCTTGCCCCAGAGCGCATCAAAATAGACAATGGGGTAAACTTCCTCCAGTGGTCGGTCCTGCCAGACCTTCACATCGGCGCACACCGCCTCGGTCACTTGCGAGACCAGAGTCGGCGACACCTCCACCCCGTATATGTCCAACAGGTGCCCTTCAATCTCCCGCGTCGTCATGCCACGCGAATACAGACTGAGGATCGCTTGGTCAAATCCCTCGAACCGGCGTTGCCCCTTGGCCACGATCAGCGGCTCAAAGGTTCCATTGCGATCCCGGGGCGTCGCCAGCTCCAGGTGACCAAACTCTCCCTTGAGGGTCTTGGGACTGGTGCCGTTGCGCGAGTTGCCCGAGTTGCGGCCCGCCGGGTCATGCTTGTCGTAACCCAAATGCACCGTCAACTCCGCTCCCATTGCCTTCTCCAGCAGCCGCTTCTGCAGTTGCTTGAAGATCCCATCCTTGCCCAATAAATCTTCGGGCTTCTGATAATCTTTAAGCAGTTCGTTTAGCACTTCATCGGTAATGGCCATGTCGTTAATCCTTTCATCTCTCTCAGGCCACTTACACAATTATTTTTACAGCCCCCATCCCCAGTCGGCGACACACCCCTTTGACCGGCACCTCCTGATCCGCCGAACCTCCCCTGACCGCACAATGGGCTATTTCCCAGCCACTTTTTTTTTGAACTCCGCCACATCCTTAATCCCCGCCCGTTCGCAGGCCACTTGGATGGTGGCACGCTCGATCGCCAGATCGATGTGCGCATCGGCCAACGCTTTCTCCAAAGCCTTGATTCGCTTCTTCATTTGATCCCGTTCATTGAATTCTTTAGGTGTTTCCACGCGTATGACCTTTCCTAAATCGCCCCTGCCGTACTTGCGAGCCCACTTTTGGACGGTGCCCGTGCCCTTTATGCCGTACTTTCGCCGCATCGCCTCAACCCGAAATCCGAAATAAGAATGGTCAAGACGATGCAATGCTTTGAGACAGCCATGATTTGCAATCGGCGAAGGTGTATTAAGTA
The DNA here is from genome assembly GCA_963664225.1 of Verrucomicrobiia bacterium. GTDB lineage: Bacteria > Verrucomicrobiota > Verrucomicrobiia > Limisphaerales > UBA1319. The sequence continues at coordinate 831,591 of OY760937.1, read as the reverse complement.
GAGTAGGCGAAATGGACGGATTGAATGGCCGTGGCCAATGACCGTCGCATTTCGCCCCTCATCGAACCGGACAGGCGGTTTTCCCGCATCCGGCTCTCCGGGGATCATACGTTGCATCGCTTCGACGTCATCGTTTCCATGCCGCATATTCCGGCATTTGGTATAAACCATAACGCTCATAGAGATCCTCCTTGGGGTATGTGGACCATTGCGCCCGACTACATCCGTGTTTGCGCCACAACCATCGTTGTAACTTGCTGCTGACGTATTCGTTCATCTGGCCCATCACCTTGGTGCTGTTCCCGTAGTGAAAGTAACCCTTCCAACCTTTGAGTTTCTTGTTGAGCTCGGGAATCACCTCTCCGATATCACGCCATAGCGTGCTTCGGTTGAGTTTCTCCCGAATCCCGTCTCGAAACTTCTTCTGGCTCTTGGGATGGGGTTCCACATGCGGATATTTCCATTTCCCCTTCCCCTGTCGCATTGTTAGCGCGAATCCCAAGAATTTGATGCCATCCTGGCGGAGGTCCACCAAGCGGGTCTTCTTCTCGTTGAGCACTAACTCGCGTTGCTTCAGCCATCGTTCCAGTCGTTCCATCAGTTCCCGTCCCTGCCCCGGCTGTCCGAGTATCACGAAATCATCCGCGTATCTCACCATCACGGGTTTGAGTTCGCAGCGTTCGTTGACTTCCCAATCCAACTGGTTGAGGTATGCATTGGCTAAAATCGGCGATACAACCCCGCCTTGCGGAGTCCCCCGTCGATTCTGACCTTGCCCCCCCTTTGTCCCGCCTTTCCCTGTGTCGCTTTGCGGTTCATTCACGGGCGCGCGCAGCCATCCTGCGATCAGCTTGAGAATTGTTCCATCGCTGACCCGCTTGGCCACTATGCGCAACAAACGCCTGTGGGGAATGCTGTCAAAATACCCGCTTAAGTCCGCGTCTATAACTTCGACGCGTCCTGTCAGCGTAGCCTTCTTGATCGCCTCCATTGCTTGGTGGGCATTGCGTTTGGGATGATAGGCGTAACTGTTCGGATGACTATCGGCTTCCAGAATCGGCAGCAATACAATCACCACCGCTGTCTGCACCACCCGGTCTTTCACTGTCGGGATGCCCAGGGGTCGCAGCTTCCCGTCTCCTTTTGGTATATACACACGCTTCACCGGGCTTGGCCGATACTTCTTCGTGCGTAACTCCTCCAGCAGTTGGTTCCGCCATTGGTCCCAGGCTTCGTCGCTGGCAAGATAGACGTCGCATGTCTGCCCGTCGATCCCAGCCGCGCCATTGTTGTGCGCCACGGAGGCCATTGCCGTTTCCAGCACGTCCTTCCGCAGCAGTTCTCCGTAGAGGCTGTAAAACCGATACTTCGGCTCAGCCTTGGCTTTGCAATATAGCGCTCGCTGCAGCTTTTGAACTTTTATCGGGGTTGTTATCCGTTGAAAAAGTGTTTCCACTCCCTCAAGGCCATCTCCCTGTCCCTCGCTGTTTTGATTCGCTTCGATCCAAGTGCCTTCCCTTGGCTCCGCCGGGGTTTTGGTCGCCCCAGCTTCTTCGCTACTATGGAAGACTCCGACTTCTCTGGCTGCCCGTGCGGCCTCGGAGGGTGTTCCTCCTTGCACCGGCGGTTGAGGCTTTATCGCCCCGCCTCCAGAGATCTCCCAGCTTACCTTGGTTTCCCTTCCTGTCGTGTCGCCCTCGCTGACTCCGCCGGAATCAACAGCGCCCATTTGACGATTTGATGACGCCGCGTTTCTGCCTTCGCCGTTCGGGTAGCGGCTCGGCTTACCGGTTATTTCGGTTTCGGAGCTCATTTGATGAGGTTTACTTTCGTTACGACCCGACAGTTCTTTCAGCGTCCCGCTTGTGGTTCGGCCTCACGGCCTCGTCCCGGACGCTGCATTTCGGTCGTGAACCGTCTAATTCGACCGGCGGGACTTTCACCCACGAGGCTACCAATTTCACTGGCGCACACCCGAACTCCGAGATAGAAAAAGAGGTCGCAATGCGCAACCTTCTGAGGCAATAGGGTTTGATGCTAAACAAGCCCGCTTCAGACTCGCACAAAACGACCCCAGTCGAAATTAGCGCTCTTTTCGGCCAAGCCAAGCTCTATCTGGATGAGACTCCCAAGGCCATAACCCCCTTCGGCGGTCTGGCTTCATTCATAACCTTTTTGGGTCAGATCGGCTATGCGCAGGCGGTGCAGCGGTGCTTGCCGTTTGCCGCGCCCACTTCACCTAATGCCATTCCTCTAGCCCATACGCTGACCAGTTTTATCGTATCTGTGGTGGCGGGAGCACGCCGCTTTGCCCACTGTCAGTGGCTGCGTGCCGATCATGTTCTGCACGCCATGCTGGGGATGGAACGTTTCCCGGGCGATGACACCATCCGCAACTTCTTCCTGCACTTTGGCCAGGGCCACATCGAAGCGTTCTGGCGACCGCTCTGGCGATGGCTGCTCAATCTGCTGGCCTGCCCCAAGGCAGGCTTCTCGTTGGATCTGGATTCGACCGTGTTCTGCCGGGAGGGTTCGCAGGAGGGGGCTGCCAAGGGGTACAATCCACGCCGCAAGGGGCGCAAGAGCCATCATCCGCTCCTGGCGGTGCTGGCCGAAGCGCCGTTTATCCTGCATGGATGGTTGCGCAGCGGCAACACCGGAGCCGCGCGCGGGGTGGTGCCGTTTTTGCAGGAGGCATTGGCCCTGTTGCCCGAGGGAACGTGGATTCGGTGCGTGCGTGCCGACAGCGGGTTCTTCGATGAGGCGTTAGTGACGTTTTTGGAAATGCGCAAATTAACCTACATTGTGGTGGCGCGCATGACCTCCACGATCAAATACCATTGCGTGGGAATCCAGAACTGGAAAGCCATCGATGAAAATCATGCCGTGGGGGAGTTTAGAGCCCAACTCTTTGGCTGGTCCACTGCCCGGCGATTCGTGGTGCTGCGGGAGCGGATCAGGGAAGACAAGGAGGCTCTGGGTCGCAAGCTCATTGATGTGCCCGGTTACACCTTTCGAGTGTGCGTCACCAACCGAAGTGAAGGCGCGCTGGAACTGTGGAGGGACTACAACGGAAGGGCCACCATCGAGCAGCGGATCGAGGAGCTGAAGAATGATCTGGCTGCCAACGGTTTTTGCCTGAAATCGTTTTTCGCCACCGAGTCGGCGTTTCTGGCGGTGCTCTTCACATTCAACCTGCTGAGTCTTTACCAGCATCAGACCACTCCAACCCAGCCATACCGCCAGCCAGGAACATTGCGGACGACGGTTTTTCTGGCGGGAGCCCTCTTGGGAACGATGGGGCGTGATGTGGTGGTGAGGCTCTCGGCGGCCTGGGGTGGACTGGCTAAACACAAGCCGTTGATAGAAACCACGTTGAACTGGTTGAAAAGCGCGTCGCCGAAGTTGGTGCCACCGGAAGCCCGGCAAGCTTTCGGAGGGGGCGGAATATGACCGGAGGGGTTAGCGGTTCCCTAAAAAAACCGACCTAACTTCGGAGTTCGGGTTAAATCAATACTCCACAGCCGGTTTCAAACCATGGATGGCCAAATGATTGCGTCAGATGGGCCGTTCCTATTTCGGATTTCGGGCTCAAAGGACATTTCGCCCTCTTCCAGCTCCCGAACCACGGCCATTTTAAACGACTCACTGTACCGTATCCCCACCCTTCGAACACTGTTTTGTTGTCTCATTAGTGACAACCTATTTTAGGACGGGACCCCGGTTGTCCATTATCCATTCTGCCCTTATCCATTCTCCCCATTTCCCCATCCTTTCCATCCATGTTTATAACCTTCACTTCCCATTTTTTCCGTGTCTTATTGACATGAACGGTCGCTTCCCTAAAACTATCCCCTTATGTCTGAAGCGCAGGAGCCAAAAGTGAATGAGCAGATGGAGAAAATCGTTTCCCTCTGCAAACGGCGGGGCTTTGTTTTTCAATCGTCGGAGATTTACGGCGGTATCAACGGGTTTTGGGATTACGGCCCACTCGGCGCCGAACTAAAACGCAACGTTAAAGATCGTTGGTGGCGCAGCATGACCCAGCAGCGCGATGACGTTGTGGGTCTGGACGCCAGCATTATCATGCACCCCAAAATCTGGGAGGCCAGTGGTCACACCGCCACCTTCAGCGATCCCATGGTCGATTGCCTGCTCACCAAAAAACGCTTTCGCGCCGACCAGATCGAACCGCAATCCGGCACCATTTACCATTTTACAGGCGCAAAAGACGAAGGCAATGGCAAGGCCAGTTCCGAAGCCTACTCCGTATTGGTGGCCACAGGAAAACACCCGGAACACGCACGTAAGATCGCCAAACAATTCTATTTGGGTCGGGGTCTGACTGCGCCGGAACTTCTCGGGGAGCGAACCGAGGAAGAGGTCAATTCAACCCGGTTCAACCCGGAAAACGGCAGTCTCCTGACCGAGGCCCGTCCGTTTAACCTCATGTTCAAGACCTTCGTGGGTCCCGTTGAAAGCGCGGACAACACCGCCTTTTTGCGGCCAGAAACGGCCCAGGCTATTTTTGCCCAGTTCAAGAACGTTCTCGACGTTTCTCGTCAAAAGGTTCCATTCGGCATCTGCCAGATTGGCAAGGCGTTCCGCAACGAAATCAATCCCCGCAATTTCACATTTCGTTCGCGTGAATTCGAGCAAATGGAGCTCGAATTCTTTATCAAGCCCGACGAGATTGCCGTTAAATCCGCCCCGGAAGCCGATGTAACACCGGGCCAGCCGCAACCCAATTGGGGTTGGTCGGAATGGCACAAATACTGGGTCGATGAGCGCATCAAATGGTATGCAAGCATCGGTCTGGACCAGGATTGCCTCGACTTTTATTGGCAGAAAAAAGAGGAACTCGCCCATTACGCAAAAGCCACGGTCGATATTCTCTACAAATTCCCCTTTGGCACCCAGGAATTGGAAGGCATTGCCGCTCGCGGCAACTTCGATCTCACGCAGCACCAGAAATTCAGCGGCAAATCGATGGAATACTTCGATGAAGAAGACAAGAGCCGCTACCTGCCGCACGTCATCGAACCCAGCGCGGGAGTCGATCGTCTGGTCCTCGCTCTGATCTGCCATGCGTATAACGAAGAAACCGTCACCGACGACAAAGGCAAATCCGAGACCCGCGTCGTGATGAAATTTCATCCCCGCGTGGCCCCCATCAAAGTGGGCGTGTTTCCGTTGCTCAAAAACAGGCCTGAAATTGTCAAAAAAGCCATGGAGGTCCGTGATTTACTGCGGCCCCACATGACCGTTTTCTACGACGAAGCCGGGGCCATTGGCCGTCGCTACCGCCGACAGGATGAGGCGGGAACACCTTTCGGCGTCACCATCGACTTCGACACCCTCGGCGAAAAACCAGAGTTATTGGACACCGTCACCCTGCGTGATCGTGATTCAATGCAGCAAACCCGGGTCAAAATCAGCGAACTGGTGCCGATGCTGTTGGAAAAGATTCGTTGATGTCCAGTCCGTCAAAGCGGCTTGCCGGTTTTTACGGCATCATTGCATTCAAACTGGCCAAAGGCCTGCTGCTGTTATCGCTGGCCATTGGCATTTATTGCCTGGCCGGCGAAGACTTGCATGCCGCTCTGGACCAGACGCTTCGCGCCGTTCACTTGGACCCTGAAAGCGTTTTCTTCAGCCACCTGGCGGCAAAACTCGCCCAGGTCACGCCCACCAATGTCTATTGGGTGGCGGTGGGAACTTTTATTTACAGCCTGTTCTCTTTAATCGAGGGAACAGGCTTGCTCTTGCGCATCAGTTGGGCTGGCTGGCTCGCAATCGGAGAATCCGCATTCTTCATCCCCATCGAAGTCTTCAACCTCAGTCATGCGTTTACAATCATCGTGGGCTGCATCCTCGTGATCAACATGTTCATTTGCTATTACCTGTTCCATAATAGAAAACGACTTTTTGGTCACCACGCGTCAGAACCCCCGCCCTCCCTAAGCGCCGCCAAAGCGCTGCCCTAGCTTCGTTAACACCTGACTCGAGTATTTTCTGGCAGAAGTTTTTGAAGTTTCCAAAAGTTGGTGCGCCCGGCGGGATTCGAACCCACGACCAACGGATTAGAAATCCGTTGCTCTATCCAACTGAGCTACGAGCGCTCAAACAATCCGGCCAGACCAATCCTCCCGCGCCCCTCAAACCACCTCGCGCACTCGAACTCAGTGCTGAAGCCTCAAGCCGGTAATTTTGACCAAACCCAGGACTTGATTGGCCGTCGATCAGTCTTCCGTTCAAAAGCTATTGTGCCAGAACCGGGCTTAAAGGCAATACTCCGCGCACATTCTTTTGGTCCCCTCCTTTGTTCCAAATCTTCCCGGCTAAAACCCCAGTCAACCCCGAAGAGCCTCATAATGAATTGCGGGAATTGCCTTTACGACTGGTTTTCTAAGAATGGCTCCATGCCGCTTATGAAGTTTTAACTGATCGACTCAGAGCAAAAATGGCGACCCTATCGGGAATCGAACCCGAGCTACCACCGTGAAAGGGTGGTGTCCTAACCGCTAGACCATAGGGTCGCTAAAGGGAGGCCAAATATAAGTGACCTGTTTTTATTGTCACGCGAAAAAACGACGGATTATACTTTTTTTGTTCATTTCAGGGGGACCTCCATTTCGTTTGACACTCTCATCCATCGTCATTCGCGGCGCTTCGAATTCCGCGCTTGCCACCGTAGTCCATCCATGAAAGCGTATTTGAAGCTCATTCAGAAATTCTGAACGCAAAATAATTTATGTTGAAACGTCTATTGATGGTTGCGGCAGGTTTGTGTTGCACAATCCTTTGCGTTGCCCAGGCGGAAACGGCTGGCGCCGAGCCAGTTTGGACGCCGTTGTTCGATGGAAAAAGTCTCGACGGATGGAAGGCTGGCGAGCGCCAGTCTTCGTTTAAAGTGTCCGATGGCTGCATTGCCGCGGATGGAGATCGCGCCCATCTCTTTTATATGGGCAAGGATGGCGCTGCGGACTTTAAGAATTTTGAATTCAGCGCGGATGTCATGACCCATGCTGGGGCCAACTCCGGCATTTATTTCCACACCGCATTCGACAACGCCGGATGGCCCAGGGCGGGCTTTGAAGTTCAAATCAACAACACCCAGCCCAAACAAGGGAATTATTACGAATTTAAAAAGACCGGGAGCCTTTACGGAATTCGCAATACCTATAAATCCATCGTGCGGGATGATGAATGGTTCAACATGAATATCAAGGTGACGGGACACCGTGTGCAGGTCCGTCTTAATGATATTCTGGTAGTCGATTACGTGGAGGCCGCTGACGCGACCAGCCCAGCAAAGCGCTTATCCCACGGCACCTTCGCCCTTCAATGCCATGATCAAAACAGCAAGGCCCTCTTTAAGAACCTGCGGGTTCGCGCACTGCCCGACACCGCAGAATCTGGCACCGATGAAACTCCTGTCGTGGATGATTATTACAAACAGGTCATTCAATTAAGCCACGACAATTTCCCATTGGTCAATTTTCACGCCCATCTTAAAGGCGGCCTGACAATGGATCAGGCACTGGCGCAATCCCATAAGTCCGGCATTTTCTACGGAGTCGCCATGAATTGCGGCGTCGGCTTCTCCATTACCAATGACGCTGGCATCGACGACTTCCTCGCAAAAATGCGCGGTCAACCCGTCTTTATCGGAATGCAGGCCGAAGGCCGTGAATGGGTCAAAATGTTCTCGAAGGAAGCGATCGCCAAATTTGACTACGTGTTCACCGACTCCATGACCTTCTCCAATGACAAGGGAAGGAGGATGCGCCTGTGGATCAAGGACGAAGTGGAAGTCGGAGACAAACAGGAATTCATGGAAATGCTGGTCAAACGCGCGGTCGGCATTCTGAGCAACGAACCCATCGACATTTACGTCAATCCCACGTTCTTGCCCGATGAAATCGCCGCAGAATATGACGCTTTGTGGACCCCGGAGCGCATGAGCAAAGTCATCGACGCTGCGGTTAACCACGGAGTGGCCATTGAAATCAACGCCCGCTACAAACTGCCCAGCCCGGCCTTCATCAAAATGGCCAAAAAAGCCGGCGCCAAATTTTCGTTTGGCACCAATAACGGGGACAATGATATTGGACGCCTGGATTATTGCTTTCAAATGATCCGCGAGTGCGGTCTGACCTCGGAGGACATGTTCATGCCCAAACCCAACGGCAGCAAACCGGTTCAGGCGCGTTAACCAGGTTCTTCAGCAATAATAGGTTCAAACATTCCGATGACACCGGACACAGCACAAAACGGGGGCAACCCGGCCCCGAACTATCGCACTGGTGATGAGCGTTTAATACGCATTTCTCCGGCTGCCGCGGAGAAAATCCTGGCCTTGCTTCAAAAACAAGGTCGTCCCAACGGCGTATTGCGGATCGCAGTGGTGGGAGGCGGGTGCTCAGGGTTGCAATACAAAATGGACCTTCAGGATGGCCCCGCAGACCGGGATTTTCTGGTCGTTGCGCGCGGAGTCAAAGTCGTGGTGGACCCCAAAAGCGCCCTCTATGTGACCGGATCGGAACTCGATTTTGTGGACGCCTTGATGGGCGGCGGTTTTAAGGTCAACAATCCCAACGCCACAAATACCTGCTCCTGCGGCGAAAGCTTTAGCGCCTGACCATGACAGACTACTTCGCGCTTTTGGGTGAAACACGTCGGCCTTGGATCGCTCCCGAAGGGCTGAAGAATAAATTTCTCTCCCTATCGACCCAATGCCATCCCGACCGGGTTCACCAACAGGGGGCGGAGGCCAGACAGTCGGCCAATGCCAGGTATGCCGAACTCAACGCAGCCTATCAGTGCTTGAGCAACACAAAGGAGCGCCTTCTCCATCTGATCATGCTCGAATCCGGCGCGCCCCTCCGCGACATCCAGCGCATTCCCCCCGGCACGATGGAATACTTCATGGAAGTCGCGCAGCTATGCAAACAACTCGACCTTTTTTTGACTGAGCGCAAACAAGTCACCTCCCCCTTGCTCAAAGTGCAACTCTTTGAAAAGGGCCTCGATTGGGCCGATCAAATATCGGTGCTGCGGAAGAAATTAAACGGGGTTTCCAGCGGCTTGGAAAACGAATTAAAAGAACTTAGCCGCGTTTGGGATGAAGCCCCTTCCCCTGCCCGCCCGCAAGCCCTGTCATTGGACCGTTTGGAACAAATTTACAGGACGCTGAGCTTTCTGGCCCGGTGGGAATCCCAGCTTCAGGAAAAATCAGTTCAATTAACCATTTGATCCCGGGATCGGCCCCGGCGAAATGCCCTCGGATTTTGCTTTCTCTGGCCCAAACGCTTTGCTAAAGAGTGTCCCATCATGTTCCGCACATACATAATTATTGTTTGGGTTTGCTTGTTGGGAGGAATGGTCGGCCCCAACGCGTGGAATGCTACCGCCCAGGACACCACAAATACACCCGCGAATCCCCCCATAAGTGCGTCCACAAATGCCTCTACAAATGAATTTGTCATGACCACGGGCGACATTCTCAAAGGAGAAATTGCCTCCGCCAATGAAGACGGCCTGGTGGTCCGGTTGAACATCGGCGGATTCTCAGACCGCGTTTCCTGGACCAAGTTCACTCAGGAAACCCTCCAGCAGTTGATTAAATATCCCCAGGCCCAGAAATTTGCAGAGCCGTTCCTGGATGTCCCCTTGGATTTAAAGCCGAAAAAGGCGCCTGTCAAAAAAGCGTTCACCCCCAAGCCGGTCGAGAGAATCGAACTGCCGCCGGCTAAGGGCAATTTCATGGATATCGTCACCGCCCCCGTGACCATGGCGATACTGGCTCTGCTTTGCCTGGCCAACCTGTTCGCAGCTTATGAAGTGGCCCTTTTCCGGGGCCGTCCCGTTCCCCTGGTCTGCGGCGTATCCGCGTTGCTGCCCGTCGTTGGCCCCTTGATTTTTCTATCCCTGCCATCGCTGCATGACTATGGCGCTTCAGGCGAGCCGGCCCGACCCAGCGCCGAGACTTCCGCGGAGCATGGCGCGCCCCCGCCTCCCGGTGGCAGTGGCGCTCTGAGCATGAATAAAGGCGGCAAGGCCGCCCCAACCGCGTTGCAGCCTGCAACCTACACGCGCAACGATGCCAACTTCGACCGCCGGTTTTTCGAGACCAAATTCCCGGGATATTTTCGTATGGTTCTTGGCGATGCGGAAAAAGAAATGGTCATCGTGATTAAAACAGTCAAGGACGAGTATCAGGCGCGTCGCTTTACACGCATCACCGGCAACGAGGTTCATATCCAACTGGCCCGCGGCGGTAATGCCGATGTGGGCATTTCATTTTCTGAAATCACACAAGTCCAGTTGCGCCACAAGGACGCCAAGTGATATAGTGAGGCCGCCAGACGGCCCAAACAGATTCGGCGGTTTCATGCACGGGCATCAACCAGGGCCACCGCGATGGGCAAGGCTCCAGGGGACCGCGTTTATACGGTGTCGTCCGGCAAAGGTTAAAGGCGATGAAACTGCGAGCCATTTTACTATTCGGCGCTCCCGGAGCGGGAAAAGGCACTCAAGGCAAGGTTTTGGGAACCGTTCCCAGTTTCTTCCATTGTGCCTGCGGGGATGTCTTCCGCAATCTGACGGTTGAAAGCGATTTGGGGCGGACTTTTTTGGATTTTTCCAGCCGTGGCGAATTGGTTCCAGATGAATACACCATTCGACTTTGGCAGCAATTCATCGAATCCCGGACCAAAGGAGGCCAGTTCATCCCCGAGCGCGACATTGTCGTGCTGGACGGCATCCCGCGCAACGTCGCCCAGGCCCAAATGCTGGTCGGGGTTCTTGACGTTCAGGCTGTGTTCTATCTCACTTGCCCCGACCGGACCAAATTAATTTCACGCCTGCAACGCCGCGCTTTGAAAGAAAACCGGCTCGACGATGCCAACTACGAAGTCATCCTGCAGCGTCTGGATATCTATGAAAAGGACACCAAGCCGCTGCTCGACTTCTATGGGGAAAATCTTGTCCATCGTATCGATGCCATGCAGGCCCCCGCAAAAGTGCTCCAGGACATTTTATCGATTGTGAATAAGCTCTAAAATCCCCCGTCTTGCATTGAACCCTTATCCAAGTCCATGAGCATTCAAGTGACTTTTATGGGCACGGCCGAACTGGCCTGCCCCAGCCTTAAAGCCCTTGCTGCCGATGGCCATTACCAGGTCGTTCAGGTTGTCACCCAGCCAGACCGCCCTCAGGGTAGGGATCTAAAACTGTGCCCGCCGCCGGTCAAATCAACGGCCCTGGAACTGGGTCTGGAGGTCTTCCAACCCGAAAAAGTGCGCCGTGATGAAGCCCTGCAAACCATCGCTTCCAAAAAACCGGATTTGATCGTGGTTGCCGCTTACGGGCAGATTCTCCCCCAATCCCTGCTGGACCTGCCACGCTGGGGCTGCCTCAACGTTCACGCCTCTTTGCTGCCCAAACACCGCGGCGCGGCCCCCATTCAATGGGCCATCCTCAACGAAGATTCAGAAACCGGCGTCACCATCATGCGCGTCGATGCAGGCCTGGATACCGGGGATATTCTAACCATGGAGAAAACCGCCATCCTGGATTCCGACAACGCGCAAACCCTTCATGACCGTCTCGCCCAAATGGGATCCCGCCTCCTGCTTGAGACCATTCCCCAATACCTCTCAGGCCGGATTCAACCGCGCCCGCAACCGCAGGATCAGGCGAGTTATGCCAGAAAAATAACCAAACAGGATGGATTGATCGATTGGAACCTCCCCGCGCGTCAGTTGTGGAACAGGATTCGCGCCTTCGCGCCCTGGCCTGGGGCCTACAGCTACATCGAGAGTCCCACGCCCGCCATGCTTAAAATCTGGGAGGCCGTGCCCGTGGAAGCAGTCCCCCGAAGCCCGGGCGAGATCATATCGGCGGATGCCTCGGGGATCGTCGTCGCCTGCGGGCAGGATGCCCTGAAACTCACCGTCATCCAGCGCGAAGGAAAACGCCGGATGACCTGCGCCCAATTCATGACTGGAAACCATCTTGCTCCCGGCCAGCGATTGAATTCCGCCATGCCAGCCAGATCGTGATTCGAGTTCCTGGCCTCAGCGAAACATCAACCACATCCGCTTTGGGCCTCTTCAGGCCTCGCTTGTGATCTTCGACCAATTAATGTTGTGCCTTGCCGCATACTGGGCAAATGCCCGCTCATTCTGAATCAAGGCCGCCCTCACGATGCTTGAATCGTCCGCGTGACCCAGCTTGAGCACAAAATCAGGAATGATATCGACCTTCCGGTGCGCGTAGGTCAACGCGAATACCGCCTCCACAAACGACGTGTACGTCAAATCCTTGTCCGACCCTTCGACAAAGTCCTCCACCGCGTTGGCCAGAAATTCGAGCTGATCGATCAGATGGGGATGCGCCGGGGACTTTATCTGTGTAAATTCAGCTTTCCACATCGGAATTTGACGCATGATCGTGGAAACAACACGCGGTGTTACCGCTGATCCACCGCGCTTCACATAGGCTGCAATTTCAGGCATGTCGGCATTATAGGCAACATCCGCACAAAATGTAAAACCCAAATTCCAGACAAGCCATGAGCTAAAAGCCCGCGGCTCAATGCGCCATCGCCACGGTCGCCACACAGTCCCAGAGATGCCCCAGCCTGACCGGCTTGTCGATGGACGCGGTGACTCCGGCCTCTTTTAGTTCTGCGGGACTGGTGGACTTGCCCACGCGCGTTAGCAAAATGACCCGGGTGCGCCTCAACATCTTGTCGGCTTTCAATGCCCGCGCAAATTCCAATCCCGACATTCCCGCCATCTGCTGCTCCACCAGCGCCAAAGTGAACGGCTCCCCGGAAACCGCCGCATGCTGGCAATGATTGATCCCCGCCTCGCCGCTCGCCACACTCTCGAGAACCAGATTGCAGGGAGCCATCTGCCGCTCCAGAACCAGGCGCTGAGTCGCGCTGTCCTCGATGATCAGCATCCTGGGCTTCGTTTCGACAAGGTGCCTTGGAGGCGCCAGGCGTCTGCCTTCATTCCCTTTCTCTAGCAAAACCGTAAACCAAAAATCCGCACCCTGGCCCAGTGTGCTTTCCACGCCAATCCGACCATGCATCATTTCAACCAACTCCTTGGCGATCGCCAATCCGAGTCCCGTCCCGCCATGCGTGCGCGAATTCGATCCATCCCCCTGGCTGAACGGTGCAAACAACTTCGGCAAAACCTGGGGCGAAACACCCATCCCCGTGTCACGAACTGAAACACGAATCGTCACCTCCTTGTCGCTGTCGCTTTCGTGAGACACGCCAACCATGACCTCCCCCTTTTCGGTGAATTTGATCGCGTTGCCAACAAGGTTGCCAACCACTTGAAGAAGTCTTCCAGAGTCACCCCGAACTGAGGATGGCAAATCATGCGGAATATAACATATGAGATCGAGGCCCTTGGCGTGCGCCGCCTCGGCGAAATCATTGACCGCCTCCTCAATCGCATCCCGGACATCGAAATCGACAACCTCCAGCGCCATTTTGCCCGAATCCATCTTCGAATAATCGAGAATATTGTCGATGATCGAGAGAAGACCTTCCGCGCTCGTATTCAAGGTCTCGACAAAATCGCGCTGCTCCAGATTCAAATCGCTTAATAACAGCAGATTCGCCATGCCCATGATCCCATTCATGGGCGTGCGCAACTCATGACTTACGTTGGCCAGAAATTCGGACTTTGTCTTGTTGGCGCTGTCCGCCGCATCTTTTGCATGCAACAGCTCGGCATTCTTCTTCTGCAATTCAAGCCGTTGCTTCTCCAACACCAATTTCGCCGCCTCGGCCGACTCCTTGGCTATGGCCAATTCGGCCAGATTCTTCTTTAACGTCGCGCTCTGCCGCTCCAGAAGCTGATTGGCCCCCATCAATCGTTCAAACAATTGCAGCTGCAGAATCCCCGAGCCGGCCCGGCTGACCAGCGTGTTGATAAAATCATAGTCCTCGGGTTTATGCTTGCGGCTGTGCCTGTCCAGAATAAAAAACACGCCCAAAACTTTCGCGTCACTGATGATTGGAATCGCGGAATAGGCATGAATATTGCGGTTGGGAAAAATCCTTTGGATGTTGAGCGGATCGTTGGCAACATTGGGAATGAAAAGCGATTCCTTATTCTCAAAAATCCAGTGAATCACCGAACCCGCCTGGGAAACGCTCGAAGGCAGTGCGGCATTGGTCTCCAACCCCTGCAGCGTGCTCGCCGCCACGCTGTGCCCGCCCGCCTTGGTGTCGTGCAGCACGATGCAGGCTCCCTCCGTGGCCGGAAGCAATGTGGCGGCCGCCTCCACAATTCTTTGCAGCAAATGTGTCAGTTCATCAGCCCGGCCCACGGATAATTCGATGCCGGCGATGGCCGCCTGTCGCTTATACTGATCCTCAAGCAGCTTCTTCTCCATCCGCAGCATTTCCTCCGCGGCCTTGCGCTCCGAAACATCCCGAAAGCTCGCACTGATCAACAACGAGCCATCTTCCGCGGTCACCGTCTTGTTCAGCAATTCAATTGGAAATTGAGTCCCGTTCTTGCGAACGCCCATCGCCTCGAAAGTCTTGTAATTTCCAAGGATCAGGCTTTCCGAAATCATCGCGCAGGATCCCCTGTCGAAAAGCTCGAGCAGGCTGCGCCCGGTCAATTCCGGGGCCGCATAGCCGAACATGGCCGCCAGCGTGTCATTCGTGTCCACGATCATCCCGCGCTGATGAACCGCCACCCCTTCCGACGATGCGGAGGACAACCGTTTGAACCGTTCTTCGCTGCGCTGCGCTTTTTGCACCGCCTCGGACAGGGCATCGTGCCGTGAACGCTTTTCAATGGCCATGATCTGCTGCTCCCGATAGGTGCTGAGCCGCACGCCGTGAATGAAAAATGAAAACAACGACGCAATCACCAGCCCTATGCCAAATTGCAGCCATTCATTGGGAGAGGCCGCATTATAAACAAAATAACTCCATGTTCCAAGCGTGCAGACCTCCACCGCCAACAACCACGGCACTGACAGGAAGAAACACCCCGCCCCGATTATCAGAAGCATGAGCGTGATGGTCTGTTTGGGATCCGCCGTCAAATAAAAACTCATCGAGCAGTTGATGAGAACCAAACCCGCGATAAATCCCCCAAACGGATGCGCCAGCCGGCCGGAGATCGGGTGCAGGCTGAAAAGAACGCGCATCACCAACAAGACGCCGGCGGTAAGCGCCGCCAATGAAATGGTGGGAGTCACCGGCTGTGCCTGGTTCAAGAACGGCGGGTGTGGCAGAATAAGGCCGGCCAGGAAGGATTCCACCACCGCGAGGACTGCGAAAAACAGGCACAATGCCGTCAATGCCTTGCGGCAGTGGCCGCGAACGATGGCATTTAGCGCTTCGGTAATTTCGGCATGGGTCGCCATGCGAGCCTCGGGCACCCAATGGCGTTCAGACGGTATTGTTGGATTAAATGCAGGAGATTCTTTCACGAATTATAAGCTGACATTTGCGGCTGGACCTGGTTTAAATCGTTGCAATCAGAATGCCATCGCGCTGCCGACCTGCTTTTGTGGCGGGGCAATACGCCCTTTAAGGACGTAGATGAAAGCCTTGACAGTCAGCTCGATAAAGAAAAATGGCTTGGCGATCAAATCATTGCCACCGCTCAGACTCGAGCGGGCCCGGCTTTCAAAATCCGTCATGCTGGTGACGAAAATAACCGGCGTGCTTTGGCTCAGGGGCAGAGAGCGCAGCTTGGTGCATAGCTCAAAACCATTCATGCCCGGCATGTCAACATCCAGAATGATCAGATCAAAGCGCTTTTCGCCTAAAAGTTTGTAGGCGGCCATCGGATCTTCAAGGCCTTCAGACTTCAGTTGTGCCTTGTCCAGCGCGTAGATGATCGCGCGCCTCGAAATAACCTCGTCATCAACCACCAGAATTTCAACCGGCGGATGGCCCAAAACCGATGGACCTGTGCCCCGTTCAAAAAGAACCCCAAGGAAATCGACCGCATGCGCGATGGTCCGCATGCACGATGGGCTGATATTCTTGGGCTTTTCGCTCAATTCCTTCAAGAGCGCCTCGAAGGCGGAACACATTTGGGCGATATTATCCAGTCCAACCACCGCAGCGTTGCCTGTTATCGAGTGGACCTTCCGATACATCTCCATGAGCTGCTCCAACCGGGCCTGATCCGTGGGCGAGCGCAAAAATTCGTGCAGCAGTTTTCGCAATGCCGACAGAGTATTCGGCGCCGACTGGATAAAACTGCCAAGCAAATCCTTCTGAAAGGCCGCGTCAAGCTCCGAGGAGGACGGCTTCTTCGCCTCAGCCTGCATTTCATGACCGGAATTCGAATATGGATGAGCCGTATCGATCTGCCCAGTTGGCTCCACAGGCCCAGTCACGGGCGCGGCAGACTCAGTCACAGGCGCGGCAGGCGCAGTCACTGGCCCGGTGGGCTGGTTAACTGGGGCATTGGGGAACAGGGTCGAATTAAGCGCGTCGATAATTTGCCGTGGAGTCAGCGCGGCCTTGTTGAATACCACATTAGCCCCCGCCTTGTTCGCCTCATGGATCATATTGGGCACATAGGCGTTGGTAAACACGATCACCGGCAGATTTGCAAAGGCCTTTTGGGCGCGTATCTTGCGCAGTATTTGAAGGCCATCGATCTTCGGCAGCATCAAATCCAACAGCAACGCGTCGGGATGACTTTCGTGAATACGATAAAAGCCGGTCTGCCCGTCGGCGGCGATCTCTACCTGGAATCCTTCCTTCTCCAGCCGGGTTCGGTAAATATTGGCAATGATCGGATCGTCTTCGATGATGAGGATTTTCATCATAAATTATTAATAATATCGCAATTCTAATGATTTCGAAGATAATTATCCAGAAAATTCCTTATGCGGATCAATTCCAGCTTCAACGGCTCATAAAGCTCCCTGGCTTCATCTACCTTCTGTGCCATGCACAACCTTTCCATCGCCGCAAAAATACTGGCGATGGTTCCCATGCCGCATGTGGAGCTCGCGCCCGCGCTGCCATGAGCCAGATGCTGCGTTGCATTCGCGTCGGAAACCTGGAGGGCCTGGTTGATCTTTCCCAGACGGTCCTCCATTTGGGTCAGGTACAGCTGGACCAGCTCGCGCAATTTATTGGAATCTCCATTCGAAAAATCCAGCAATCGCTCCATATCCACAGGAGGTGACATCGGCGGCTTGTTGGCGGGTCCAGGTCGCGGCATGGGAACAATGGCAGCCTGCTTTGGCGCCAATCGTTCTCCTTCACCGGACGAATGAAGAGTGTTCCCCCAATGCTCCAATGCCTTTTCCAACGCCTCGGCCCGGATGGGTTTGGTCAGGAAATCGTCCATCCCTGCAGCCAGGCAATTCTCACGGTCCCCTGCCATGGCGCGCGCGGTCAGGGCAATGATGACCGCCGGCCGGATTTTCTTATTGGCGGCCTTCCGCTCCCGTTCCAGCGCGCGAATGCGTCGGGTGGCTTCAATCCCATCGAGCTTTGACATCTGCACGTCCATGAACAGAAGTTCGTAATCTTGCGCCTCCACCGCCTCCACCGCCTCCAGGCCGTTGTTGGCAACCGCGCTTTTGTAGCCCATTCGCTGCAGGAGGCTCAACATGACCTTTTGGTTGATCAGGTTGTCATCGACCACCAGCAACCGCATCGGCAGGCGCTCCGCCAGGACAGCCTTCCTCGAAATCGCGGGAATAATCGGTTTGGCTTCGGCCGGGCCGCCATCCAGCGCTCTGAGAATCGCCGACTGCAGCGACGAAGCCTTGACCGGCTTGGCGGTCGAAATCCACTGCGCCGGGTTGCCGGCCTTCTGGGTTTGTGGCAAATGCCCCACGGGTTGCAGCAACAAAAAATGAACCGGGTTGGAAGCGCCCCCTTTAATCTCGGAAATCAAGTCCGTAAAATTCATATCGGACAGACCGACATCGACGGCCACCAGATCGCAGGGCGATTCACCGAACGTGGCCAGCGCTTGAACGGCGCTTTCCGCTTCAAGCACCGACACCCCCCATGGACGGCAGCATTGCGCCATGCCGCGCCGCACGCTGGGACTATCGTCCACAACCAACAGGCGCACCCCCGCCAGTTTATCCTTCACATGGGCGGAAACGATCGGACTATGCGCCGACACCGCGGAGACTTGGATCGTAAAATGGAAAGCCGAACCATGGCCTGGGGCGCTTTCGACCCAGATCTCTCCCCCCATCAATTCGGCCAGCCGCTTGCTGATGGCCAGGCCCAAGCCGGTGCCTCCGAATTTTCGTGTGGTCGAGGCATCCACCTGGCTGAACGACTTGAACAACCGATCCTGTTTCTCCGGAGGAATGCCAATACCCGTGTCGCGCACACAAAAATGCAGCCGAAGCGGTCCGCCCCCGCCATTGGTGGAATTCCAATTCGAAGCTCCCGAACCTGCAGCCTCCCCGGCGGCCAGTTGATCCAATTCAGCCAATTCAGCCAACTGAACCTGGATGGAGATTTCTCCCGCATGGGTGAACTTGATCGCATTACTCACCAGATTAACGAGAATCTGTCTTAACCGCGTCACATCCCCGCTGACCGTCGTGGGTGTGCCTTCGGCCACCAGGCAGGCAAGGTCCAGATTCTTCTCTCCCGCCTTGCTGGCCATGACATCCAAAGCCCCTTCCATGCAGGCCCGCAAATCGAATGGACTGTTTTCCAGCTCCAGTTTGCCCGACTCGACCTTCGAAAAATCCAGGATGCCGTCCAAAATATTCAGAAGCGCGTCCCCGCTTGACCGGATCGTGTCCGCCAAATCCCGCTGCTCGGGTGTCAGTTCCGTTTGCAGCATGAGTCCGGTCAGGGCAATCACGCCATTCATTGGTGTGCGAATCTCATGGCTCATATTGGCCAGAAATTCCGACTTGGCGCGTGTGCTCGCCTCCGCAGCCTCTGACGCCATGCGGGCCGTGATCAATTCCTGATGGGCCAGGGAAAGCTGGTCCTGAAGAAACTTGGCCC
This sequence comes from Verrucomicrobiia bacterium, assembly GCA_963664225.1. Taxonomy (GTDB): domain Bacteria; phylum Verrucomicrobiota; class Verrucomicrobiia; order Limisphaerales; family UBA1319. The sequence goes on along the minus strand of OY760937.1, from coordinate 812,573 downwards.
GCAGGGCGGCGCGCACTCGCGCGCGGAGTTCAGCCACCTCGAATGGCTTGGTCACATAATCCGTGGCCCCCATTTCAAAACATCGCACCTTGTCCATCAGGTCGTCCCAACCGGTCAAAACGATCACCGGAACATGCCGCGTGAGATTGTCAGCCTTGAGTTTTTCGAGAACCTCAAAACCATTCAATCCGGGAAGGTTCAAATCCAAAAGAATCAAATCGTATTTTTTGGCGCGGGCGTTTTCCAGACCAGCCAACCCGTCCTGTACGGACGTAATCTGCACCGGATCCTCGCGGAGGCTGGCGGAAAGAAAAAAATGCAGCTCGGTGGCATCGTCCACCAGCAGTATTTGCGCGGTTTGGTTAAGCATGGGCGGGGTTTTCAGGGTCATAACGAATGAGGTCGCCCGCTGTTGCCATCGATCTCCATTTCGTTCTTCTTTTGTTCGACCGCCGCAACCACCTGTTTAAATTCCTCTTTGATTTGCTGGCCCAGGGATTTCATGAGAGCCGCATTATCCTCGCGTGCCGCCTTTTCCGCATCGGCGCACAGCGCGGAAAGGTTTCGCGCCCCCAGATTACTGCTGCTTCCCTTGAGGCTGTGAGCCGCTGACAACCATTGGGCGGTGTTGTTCCCGTCCGCAGCCGCCAGCAGTTGTTCCACTCTCATGGTTCCATCCTTGCGGAAAAGCTCCAATAATTCTGCCACCGCTTCCAGGGAGTCCGCAATACCCAGATCGCGCCATGCCTCCATGGAGAGCCGCCGGGAGGACGATTGCTGTGGACGAACGGCGCATGCCGCCGTCGCCGCGCGCTCCAGAGCCGCCTGCAGTTCGCTGAGATGAACCGGCTTGATGATGTAATCATCCATCCCGGCATCCAGACATTTCTCCCGATCCCCCGCCAGGGCGTTGGCCGTCAGGGCAATGATATGACAGGGCGCGCCTGGTTGGGCATCGCCTTGACCCGCTTCCCTCTCGCGAATCCTGCGGGAGGCTTCGTAACCGTCCATTTCAGGCATCTGACAATCCATCAAAATCAAATCATAGGGGATCCGATTCAAGGCCTCGACCACCTCGAATCCATTGCCCACGGCCTCTGCCGTGCAGCCGAGCTTCTTTAGCTGGCGCAATATCACCTTTTGATTCACCGGATTATCCTCGGCCACGAGTATGCGAAAATTCTGGATCCGTTCGGACCTCTTTTCATTGGGAGCGGCTGCCATCAACTCCACCCCGGGCTCAACGGCCATGCCCATGACCTGCGCCAGACAATCGCCCAGGCGTGACTGCTTGACCGGTTTGATCAGATAAGCCGACAACGCCAGCTCCTTGATCTGGGCCGGTTCCAGCCTGTGCCCCAACGAAGTCAGCATCACCAGCCGCGTCTGGGCAATCGCGGGATCGCCCTTGATGATGCGGGCCAGCATGACACCGTCCATTTCGGGCATTTGATGATCCAGAATCACCAGCGAAAAGGGATGCCCGGCCGTCGCGGCCTTGCGCATCGCCTCCAGCGCTTCAAACCCGCTGGCTACCTGCGCCGTAACCATTCGAAACAAGCCCAACTGATACTCCAATAATTGCCGGTTCGTGGCGTTGTCATCCACGATGAGAACCCGAAGCCCCACAAGGTTTTCCTTGCGCAGCGCCGCCAGCGCCTGGGCGTCCACAGGCTGTTTCTCCAAAGTAATCACAAACCAAAAACAGGACCCCTTGCCCGGCTCGCTATCCACGCCAATGCGGCCATGCATGATTTCCACCAATTGCCTGGAAATCGCCAGCCCCAGGCCCGTGCCTCCGTATTTGCGGGTGGTCGATCCATCCGCCTGCGTGAAGGATTGAAAAATCATTTCCTGAACTTGAGGCGGGATGCCAATCCCCGTATCCCGGACTGAGAATCGCAATTGAACTTGCGTCTCCGTTTCGCTTTCCTTCTCGACCTGCATCACCACTTCGCCTTGATCCGTGAATTTCACGGCATTGCTCAACAGGTTGGCCAGGATTTGCCTTAATCGACCCGGATCGCCAAATAGACGGGAGGGAACGTCCTGTCGGATCCACGACACCAATTCAATCCCCTTGCCGTGGGCTTTGGCCACGACCAGTTCCGCAGTGCCTTCCAGCAGCTCCACCAGGTCAAAACCCACGGTTTCCAACGCCATTTTTCCAGCCTCGATCTTGGAAAAATCCAAAATATCGTTGATGATGGTCAGGAGCGCATCCGCGCTGGCCCGTATGGTTTCCACGAAATCCCTCTGCTCGACCGATAGCTCGTCCTCCAAAAGCAACCCCGTCATCCCAATGATCGCATTCATTGGCGTGCGGATTTCATGGCTCATGTTCGCCAGGAACTCAGACTTCAGCCGTGTCGATTCCAACGCCGCATCCCGCGCCACCTGCAATTCGGATTGCGCCTTTTCCAGCGCCGTAATGTCTTTTGAAATCCCGAACGTTCCTATGATCGCTCCATCCTTATTGCGAAGCGGCATCTTGGTCGTCAGCGCCCACGTCTCACGCCCGTCAGGCCAGGTCTCCTTCTCCGGTTTGGCAATGACCGGCTGGCCCGTGCGCATGATCCTTTGCTCATCCTCGTAGGCCGCACGCGCATGATCCTCCGTGAAAAAGTCGAAATCGCTCTTCCCGATCACCTCATCCGTGGTCTTTAAGTGGAACAAGGTGGCCAGTCCGCGGCTCACCTTCATAAACCGCGACTGCGAGTCCTTGAAATAAATATGATCGGGAATGTTCTCCAGAAGCATCCGCAGCAAATCGCGTTCGTAGGCCAGCTCCTCTTCGATCTTTTTCCGGGCGGTCACATCCCAGAAAATCCCCTGAATGCCGATGACCTGCCCCTCCAGATTGGTGATGGGGGTCTTGACCACATGAACATATATTTTACCCCCATCGGGGTTCTGATGCGCCTCCACCGTATCCAGAATCTGACCCGTGCTCAGAATCCGTTGATCGTCCCGCTGATATTTTTGGGCCAGTTCAGACGGAAAAAAATCGAAATCCGTCTTCCCTTTGATCTCCTCCAGGGTCCGGCCCCGATTCTGGCAGAACCGCTGATTGGCAAAAGTGAAGCGACCGTGAACGTCCTTGCGAAAAATGTTCTGTGGAAGCCCTTCCACAAGAGAGTAATAGAAAGCGTTTGCGTCTTTTAGCGCCTTCTCGGCCTGATATTGGTCGCTCCGCGCCTGCAGGTATTGATTCTGGTGCTTGCGCAACTCCAACTGCGTGCATACCTGCCGAGCCAAAATGCGCAATGCAACTCGTTGGGCCTCTGATAGCTGGTTCGGTTTGTCGTCCATCACGCACAGCGAACCCAGCACATACCCATCAAATGAAATGAGCGGCATACTCGCATGGAAGCGCAACCGCGCCCCTCTTAAAACCATGGGATGCTGTGAAAACCGAGGATCCAGCGCAAGATCTTCTATGCAGGAAACATCCGAGTCCTCGTTCAATTGACCGCATGGCGAGGCTTCCCGCGGCATCTCCACACAATCGATCCCCACCCTGGCTTTAAACCAAATCCGCTTCTCATCGACAAAAGAGATACAGGCGATTGGCGTATTGCAACATACTGCGGCCAATCGTGTTAAATCATCAAAATCCACCTCTGGAGCGGTGTCCAAAATCTGGTACTGGCGCAAGGCATCAAGCCTTTTACCTTCCAGATCTGGCTGGCTTGCGCCTCGTGCATTCCGCATATTTTGATAATTGTTAACGCCCAAATCCATAACGTATTAGCTATATATCGACAGTTCTGAATGTTTATGAAGTCTAAATACAACCGGGCCGAACTAAAAGAAAAAACACATGGAAGTCTTGCTTGCTGTGCCGCAAACAATAAACTTCAGCAATCCTGACCGGCCTCATGTGGACCAAACATAAAATCCTTATTCTGCTGTTTCCTGCGCTTGTCCTTTTTCAACTCGATTTGGCGGCACAAACCGCCGAAGTCCGCGCTCTTTGGGTCGATGCCTTCCACCCGGGCTTCAAATCTTCCGCCCAGATAACGCAACTCCTTCAGGACGCCCGCGCCGCTCACTTCAACACCCTCTTCATCCAAGTCCGCAAGCGCGGCGATGCCTATTATCAAAGCCGCCTTGAACCCCAGGCCGACGATCTGCCTCCAGATTTCGATCCATTGGCTGAAATCATCTCCCAGGCGCATTCCGGCATCCCGCGATTGGAAATTCACGCCTGGACCGTCATGTACCCGGTTTGGAATTTAACAAACACCAAACCAACACAACCCAATCACCCGTTCTCAAGACATCCCGAATGGCTGACCCGCAACCGTCAGGGAAGCGAGGCCTGCGAGGACGCCTGCCAATTTGACCCTGGCCATCCCGGAGTGCAGCGGCACCTCTTCAATGTAGCCATGGATTTGGTGTCCCGTTACGACATCGACGGCCTCCATCTCGACCATATCCGCTATCCTGGAAATGACTGGGGCTACAACCCGTTGTCCGTCAAACGGTTTAACGTGCAGCATGGCCGTGCCGGCCTGCCCGCCACCAACGATCTCCTATGGCTCCAATTTCGAAGAAATCAGGTCACCGATCTGGTCCGCAAAATTTACCTCTCCTCAATGGCCATCAAACCAAAACTCAAAATATCGGCCGCAACTTTCACCGGGCTGCCATCCATTGAAAAAGACGATCAATGGCCTCAATCCCGCCCCTTCTCATCAGTCTTGCAGGATTGGCGCGCATGGATGCAGGAAGGCATCCTGGACATCAACATTCCCATGGCCTATTTTCGCCAGCAAACCAACGGTAACGATATCGCCCGATGGCAGAATTTCATCGTCGATCACCGTTACGACCATCAAGCCGTGATTGGCTTGGGGTTCTACTTGAACTCGCCATCCAATAATCTGGTCCAACTTCAAGGTGTCCATGGAACCAATAGCCTTGGAAACCGGCTCGACGGGTTTGGCTGCTATTCCTACGCGGCCATGTCCGCCAATGGTGGTCTCAATGATTATCTGACATCCATGACCCAATCCCAAACCTTACCGGCGGATGGCGAAATCAAAGGCGGGCCTTTATTTGAAACGGACGCCTCCATCCCCGCCATGCCGTGGAAGGAAATGCCCCGGAACGGCCACCTTAAAGGCTTCGTGGTGGATGGATTCCTAAAATCCGGATTGGATCGCGCGGCGGTCACCCTGACTGGTCCGGTTACGAAAATGCTGGAAAGCGATGCCACGGGATTCTTTGGCGCGGTCAATCTGCCCCCTGGGGATTACCAGCTCAAAGTGACCGCATGGAACAGAATGGAATCCGCAACCATGGTGTCGATCAAACGTGGGACGGTTTCCACCGTAAATTTCATCTTATCCCGGAGCAACCGTGTCATTCCGCCAGGAAAATCCGGCCAACCGCCACGAGCCAAACCATAATCGCTTCAAGAGCCGGCAGCACGACAACGCAGAAGCTCCCCGCAATCAACCCCTCGCATGAAGCTTTTGAGCAATGCTTAACCGGATTTCCGGCAGCAGCATCATCGAAGCCGCTACAATCAACCCCGTGCTCAGAATTCCCAACTGCCCCATGGTCATCCCATTTAACAAATGGAAAGCGACCAGCGGCGCCAGCATGCCTCGAACACCCGTAAAAAAAGTGTGTACCGACATATAATCGGCCACCCGATCCGGCGGCGCAAACTTCGTCACCCATAGATTCCAGGCCACATCCCCTCCCGCGTTCGAAATCCCAAACACCAGTGCCCCCAACACCAGCCCCGTGGCGCTCGTGCTCATGAAGAACGTCAAAATCCCCAGTGCGAACCCCATATTCAGAACCACCCGCAGCATGAAAAAATTCATGTGGTCGAACAGCCAGCCCCACACCGGGCTCAGGACGAGACGGGCCAGATTGGGAATGACACCCGTGTAAAGGGCGATCATCGCGATGCTCAAAGCCAACCCATATTTGGGATTCGCCAGGTATTCCACACGCATCGGAAACATCATCAAATTGGCAAAACCCATCAGCATCCAGCAAATCAAAGTCCTGAAAAACACCCGATCCTCCCGCAGACAACTCCACGCCCGCAAAAGATGTGTGCCCCCCGCCACAGTCAGCGGACGCGACGGGCAGCGATACAGACAAAACGCCGCGAAGATAAAAGCGCAGGCGAAAAAAACCAGCAGCCACTGGAATAAGTGCAGCCGCCCTCCCGATAGGAACCGTCCGGCCAGATCGCTAAACAGTGCCGCAGCCGCAATCCGGATCATGATGGTGCGCGAAAACAACCGCCCGCGAATCGCCGACGGGTAATTCTCCTGATAAATCTGGGTCATCAGCGGCACAGCCATCGCCGCTGTCGCCATTGAAAGAACGCTCCCCATGACAAACACCGGCAATGAAGGCGCAACCGCCATGACCAGCAAAACCAGCCCCCCGAGCATCGACAGGTGACCGGCAACCCGGGCCGCCGGCAAACCCGATCGCGCCACAAAAACCACAAGCCACGGCGTCAACAGCAAACCGATGCTGCCGCCCCCAGCCACCAATCCCTTCGAAAACGCTTCCGCCTTGAACCACTTCACCGCGATCAACAATAGAAAAGTAGCCCCGGCCGTCTCAATGATTCCGGCCGTTACCGCCCGCCACCGCTCATACAAATAGGTCAATTCTGTGTTATTGCGACCCGACATTCCGGGCATCCTACGAATGAACAGCCATGCACCGCAAAACGTTTTTAGTAGAGTAGGCGAAATGGACGGATTGAATGGCCGTGGCCAATGACCGTCGCATTTCGCCCCTCATCGAACCGGACAGGCGGTTTTCCCGCATCCGGCTCTCCGGGGATCATACGTTGCATCGCTTCGACGTCATCGTTTCCATGCCGCATATTCCGGCATTTGGTATAAACCATAACGCTCATAGAGATCCTCCTTGGGGTATGTGGACCATTGCGCCCGACTACATCCGTGTTTGCGCCACAACCATCGTTGTAACTTGCTGCTGACGTATTCGTTCATCTGGCCCATCACCTTGGTGCTGTTCCCGTAGTGAAAGTAACCCTTCCAACCTTTGAGTTTCTTGTTGAGCTCGGGAATCACCTCTCCGATATCACGCCATAGCGTGCTTCGGTTGAGTTTCTCCCGAATCCCGTCTCGAAACTTCTTCTGGCTCTTGGGATGGGGTTCCACATGCGGATATTTCCATTTCCCCTTCCCCTGTCGCATTGTTAGCGCGAATCCCAAGAATTTGATGCCATCCTGGCGGAGGTCCACCAAGCGGGTCTTCTTCTCGTTGAGCACTAACTCGCGTTGCTTCAGCCATCGTTCCAGTCGTTCCATCAGTTCCCGTCCCTGCCCCGGCTGTCCGAGTATCACGAAATCATCCGCGTATCTCACCATCACGGGTTTGAGTTCGCAGCGTTCGTTGACTTCCCAATCCAACTGGTTGAGGTATGCATTGGCTAAAATCGGCGATACAACCCCGCCTTGCGGAGTCCCCCGTCGATTCTGACCTTGCCCCCCCTTTGTCCCGCCTTTCCCTGTGTCGCTTTGCGGTTCATTCACGGGCGCGCGCAGCCATCCTGCGATCAGCTTGAGAATTGTTCCATCGCTGACCCGCTTGGCCACTATGCGCAACAAACGCCTGTGGGGAATGCTGTCAAAATACCCGCTTAAGTCCGCGTCTATAACTTCGACGCGTCCTGTCAGCGTAGCCTTCTTGATCGCCTCCATTGCTTGGTGGGCATTGCGTTTGGGATGATAGGCGTAACTGTTCGGATGACTATCGGCTTCCAGAATCGGCAGCAATACAATCACCACCGCTGTCTGCACCACCCGGTCTTTCACTGTCGGGATGCCCAGGGGTCGCAGCTTCCCGTCTCCTTTTGGTATATACACACGCTTCACCGGGCTTGGCCGATACTTCTTCGTGCGTAACTCCTCCAGCAGTTGGTTCCGCCATTGGTCCCAGGCTTCGTCGCTGGCAAGATAGACGTCGCATGTCTGCCCGTCGATCCCAGCCGCGCCATTGTTGTGCGCCACGGAGGCCATTGCCGTTTCCAGCACGTCCTTCCGCAGCAGTTCTCCGTAGAGGCTGTAAAACCGATACTTCGGCTCAGCCTTGGCTTTGCAATATAGCGCTCGCTGCAGCTTTTGAACTTTTATCGGGGTTGTTATCCGTTGAAAAAGTGTTTCCACTCCCTCAAGGCCATCTCCCTGTCCCTCGCTGTTTTGATTCGCTTCGATCCAAGTGCCTTCCCTTGGCTCCGCCGGGGTTTTGGTCGCCCCAGCTTCTTCGCTACTATGGAAGACTCCGACTTCTCTGGCTGCCCGTGCGGCCTCGGAGGGTGTTCCTCCTTGCACCGGCGGTTGAGGCTTTATCGCCCCGCCTCCAGAGATCTCCCAGCTTACCTTGGTTTCCCTTCCTGTCGTGTCGCCCTCGCTGACTCCGCCGGAATCAACAGCGCCCATTTGACGATTTGATGACGCCGCGTTTCTGCCTTCGCCGTTCGGGTAGCGGCTCGGCTTACCGGTTATTTCGGTTTCGGAGCTCATTTGATGAGGTTTACTTTCGTTACGACCCGACAGTTCTTTCAGCGTCCCGCTTGTGGTTCGGCCTCACGGCCTCGTCCCGGACGCTGCATTTCGGTCGTGAACCGTCTAATTCGACCGGCGGGACTTTCACCCACGAGGCTACCAATTTCACTGGCGCACACCCGAAATCCGAAATAAGAAGGGCTTGGATGATGCAATGCTTTGAGGCAGCCATGATTTGCAATCGGCGAGGGTGTATCAAATCAATACTCCACAGCCGGTTTCAAACCATGGATGGCCGAATGATTGCGTCAGATGGGCCGTTCCTATTTCCGACTTCGGGTTTAAATAAAGCTGGCATGACCAAATGGTTTTCCGGACATTCAACCCAGTCACCGGCGCAATCTTAATTGCGGCAAGTCGTATGCGCCGCGTTGCAGTTTGCCATGAAACTTAAGCTATTTCACCAGCGCACCCTTTGGGTCCCCACCGGACCTGGCTGCGCACTCATCTTTTCGACGCTCCTGCTTTTCGGTTGGTTTTGCTTTTCGCACCTCCACGGTTTTCTGGCCCTGCGCGCCCCCGTCCCAAGCGACGTTCTCGTCGTCGAAGGCTGGGCGTCCGACGATGTCTTGAAACAAAGCATCCAGGAATTCCATCAAAACAGATACCAATGCGTCGTTACCGTCGGCGTGCCGGTGGACCACGGCTCTTACTTGTTGGAATACAAGACCTTTGCCGAGATTGCCGCGCGGAGTCTTAAGAAAATGGGCCTTCCTGAGAACGTCGTTTTTGCCGCCCCAGGTTATCAGGTGATGACGGACCGCACCTACCAAAGCGGACTCGCATTAAAACAATGGCTTCAAAAAAACCGGCCGCAAACTGCCTCCATCAACATAATATCCGGCGGAGCGCACGCGCGCAGAACCCGGTTGCTGTTTGAAAAGGCCCTCGGCCCGCAAATAAAAGTGGGCATTCTCTCGAAAGATTCAGAGGATTATAATGGGGACAATTGGTACCTCCGCAGCGCGGGCGTCCGTGACGTCCTGAGCGAATTCATTGCATACGGCTATGCCCGATTCCTCTTCCACCCACCCGCCATCATCCTCTCGGAAAGTCCCAACGCCGCGAGAGCCTTAAAAACCCGGAATTAGGTCCCGGAAACATCCAACTCGACAAATTTCCTCCAGCCGTTAGGGTTCGCTTCCTGATGAAAAGCAATCCGATAACCAGCCTGCTATTGGCGGTTCTCTTTGTTAACGCGGCATTCACCGCGCTAATGACTTATAATTACGTGCAGTCCATACGCACCCTGCAAACATTGCAGGTCCAGCGGGCTGCCATGAACCGCGAATTGAATGTCTTTAATTCTCTGGTCAACGATACCTTGGAGTATTCAAAGCGAAACCCCGCTGTCGAACCCGTGCTTCAAAGCATTGGACTCAAGCCCACACACACAGCCGCACCCGCCCAACCCACAGGAAAGCGCTAATATGAATTTCGAATCTCCAGCCCCAGCTCAAAACGCCGCGCAGAACCAATCGAACCAGCCGGGCCAGCAAAGCCAGCAGAACCAAACGAACCAGACCGATCTAGCCTCTGCCATCAAGAATCTGGAGCAAGGCTACCGGTCTCTTGGATATCAATTATTCGTCACATTGGCCATGGTCACGGTATTGAATATCAGCGTCAACGTTTACCTCTGGAAGCAGCTCGCGACCTTGCGCAAACAGGCGGTTGAAATGAACTCCATGGTCGAGGAATACGAGCTCCGCGGCGCTCCCAAGATGAACGACTTCCTGGAAAAACTCAAAGCTTTCGGCAAGGCAAACCCGGACTTCAACGTGATCCTGGCCAAATATTGGACCAACAATCCCGGCGTTGTCATGCCGCCCAAAGCTCCCGTCGCCAAATAACACGCAATTCTTAAAGGCGGTCCTTGGATCTCATTCTCCCCGAATCCGAACCCGGATTCGGGGTTTCTTATTCCGTTTTCCCCCAGCTTCCCCCCGAATTTATTCCGATAACAGATGGCCGCATTCGGCGCAGTATTTTGCCTTGCCCGACGATTTCGTTCCGCAAACGGTGCAGTGATGCTGCGCTGCAATGTGTCGATTATGAATCATCAGATTGCGCACATAGGGAATCCAATTAAACGCATACGCAAATATAAAGACGGAATCCCGCTCATAAAAAAGCGCGTATGAAAACAGCAGCAGCGTGCCTCCCAGGCTCAGCCACCAAAAGGCCACCGGCACAACCACCTGTTTGGACTTTTCCGTGGCATACCATTGCACGATGAAGCGCGAGAAAAACGTCAGGTTTCCGGCCCACCCGACCATCTTCCACACACTCCATTCGATCCCCAGAAAATTGCCATTGAACCAAAGCGAATTAATCATTGCTTCCATGAGTGCCCTAGTAAGCCCCAGACAAAATCATCCTACAATCGAAATTGCGCATCGCCCCAATCTTCGAAAACCTGATTACACGCCACGAAAGTGCATGGGGAGACCGGCCACACTCAACCGAATAATCCGAGCGCGCCATTTCACTCTCCCGCCCTGCGAGGCACGAGCGGGGAGGGAGCTGGTGGGAGGGGCAGCCAGAAACTTTTCCCATCCATCGGCGCTCTGAACGACCGCCTTTAATACCATCTCGGAAATAATTTCCCTATCCGTGCCATCCGTCATTTCCGTGGTTAAAAATCCTGTCCATCCTGAATATCCATGTAGAATTCTCTTCGCCAGACGTCTTGTCATGCACTACTCGATTACACTCCCTGACGAATATTTTTGCATCACCTCTTTAACCGGCGTAATACTTCAATCATTGAATCCAGGCCGCCCCAAGTCCCAACTCAACGATGCTGGGTCCCAAGGCATGTCCCCTGGACGAAATCGACCATGCGCCCGATATTATTTACCTTGCTCCTTGGAGCCTTGCTGACCGCACCGGCAGCCCAGGCAATCGATTCATCCACCGATTATTTGCCCCCGCTCTCCCAGGGCAAGGAATGGAAACTGGCCTGGAGCGACGAATTCGAGGGAACCACCCTCGACACGAATAAATGGGAGGCCATCGGAGACTCACCACGCCGGGATGCCTGGTGGCTCAAGGCGGACAGTTACCTTGACGGCCATGGCCTCTGTGTCCTGCGCACCAGCAAAAATGGCGATCGCTATTCCAGCGGGGCGATCAGAACCCTCGGCAAATTCGAACATCGCTTTGGATACTGGGTGGCTCGAATAAAATTGCCCAAACAACCCGGGCATTGGCCCGCATTCTGGCTCATGTGCGGAGGGGTTAACACCGTCGGAAATGAAGGTCGGGATGGCACGGAAATCGACATCGTCGAGGTGCCCTGGCGCGACGGCACGATCACTTACAACCTCCATTGGGATGGTTACGGCAAGGAACATAAGAGCGCGGGTTCAAAAACGAAAATGCCGGAATTGCTCGAAGGCTTTCACACCTATTCCCTGAATTGGACCCCGACGGAATATGTTTTTTACGTCGATGGAAAAGAAGTGTGGCGGTCCGCAGCCGGCGGCGTTTCCCAGGTGCCCGAATATCTCAAACTCACCGAGGAAATCGGCCCCTGGGGCGGCGATATCAAGAAGGCGGCATTGCCGGATTATTGTTATGTGGATTACGTCAGGGTTTACGACGTAGCCGGGGGATACGAAGGTTCTGAGGCCGACAATCCAACGGATCAAAACACCAGCCTGCGCAAGGTCAGCCCCTCCGATTCCCAAACCAATGCCTCGCTGGTGGTCAACACTCAGCAACGCTCAACCAACACCATTCCCAAATTCATCACCGGCAAGTTTTGCGAGCATCTGGGCAATAACATCTACAACGGCATGGATGCCCAGATTCTCCGTAATCCAACCCTGGCCGACTTTCCCTTCTGGTCGGGACAGCCGTCCCCCGATGGGGTCGGCACTTTTCTGTTTGATGGCGGCCAAATCAAGCGCGAATTGCGGCAGCAGGCCCAACGCATGGGTTGGCCTGATGCCGATCTCGATCGCCTGGGCGAGGGACGCGACGATGGCCTCGCCTGCTGGTGGGTGCGGGAGGGCCCCCGCGACGCCGTCCAAGTGAGTCCCGATGCCGGCCCCAACGCGGGCCGCGCCCAGCGCATCGAATGCAAAGCTTCAGGACAAGGGATCGCACAATGGTTTTACATGCCGTTACACCGTACGCGTCAATACGAGTTTGATATCTTTGCGCGGTCTCCCAATGTGGCCTCACTGACCTTAACCTTGAATCAGAAAGGCTCAGACCGTCCCGGAGCCTCCGCTTCCATTAAAGGCCTGAACGCTCAATGGCAATGGTTCCACGGAAAACTCGAACTGGGAATGGATGAATCGGCCGACGCCTTGCATCGTTTATCCATCACCGCAGATTCTCCAGGCCAGTGGGTGGTCAGCCGGATTTTTCTCCGCCCCGCCGACCATGTGCATGGAGCGGACCCGGATGGGGTGCGGTTTCTGCGCGATTCCAAACTCCCTCTTTTGCGATGGCCCGGTGGCAATTTCGTCAGCGGCTATCATTGGCAGGATGCCGTCGGCCCTCTCGAAAAGCGCCCCACACGACCCAATTACGCCTGGGGCGGTGTCGAACCCAATACTTTTGGAACCGACGAATTCATCGCGTTTTGCCGCGAGATCGGATGCGAACCCATGATCTGCGTCAATGCCGGTGACGGCTCGCCAGAGGAAGCAGCCCGTTGGGTCGAGTATTGCAATGGCCCAACCAACTCGCCAATGGGCGCCCTGCGCGCCGCCAATGGCCATCCCGAACCCTACCATGTCAAACACTGGGAAGTGGGCAATGAACTCTGGGGCCGCTGGCAGATTCATTGGACGACCGCGTCGGGCTACGTGGACCGATACCATCAATTTGCACCCGTCCTTCTCGCAGCCGATTCCTCCATCCAACTCTATGCATGCGGAGCACCCGTTTTCTGGGGTAAGAATTGGAACGATACCCTGATTGCGGGCGCTGCCAACGAGATCGCAACCATTACAGATCACCCGCTGATCGGCGGCAATGTCTCCTCCGCAACCGATCCCATGGACGTGTATCGGGACTTCATGGCCGTCCCCGAAGTGCTCGAAACAAAATGGGCCGCGCTCCGGCAGGACATGCTGCGCGGCGGCGTCAAACAACCCCATCTCGCCGTCACGGAATTGCAAATGTTCGCACACCTGGAGTCTGCATCGGACAAAAATCTTCCGGTGCGCCTGACGCGCGAAAACCTGGTGACTCCGGCGACTCATGGGGAGGCGCTTTATGATATTCTCTTATACCATGCGGCGGTGAGACTGGCTCCTTTTGTAAACATGATCACCCACTCGGCCACCGTGAATCACGGCGGTGGTCTGCGCAAGGAACAGGAGCGGGTTTATGCCAATCCCTGTTATTTCGCGCAATCGACCTTTGCGGCTTTCGCGGAAACCACCCCGGTGAGCGTGGAAATCAAAGCGCCGATGATCGCCGCACCCATGGTCCTGCCGGAGTTAAAGAATGCTTCCACGGGTTCCACATACGGCGCGGTGGACGCCCTGGCCACTCTGGCACCCGATGGCAGCCTGTTGTTGTCCATCGTGCATCGGGGTTCAGATCGTCCCATGCATCTGGATATCGCCCTCAGGGATTTCAAGGCCGCTGACAAGGCCGACATGACCACCCTCGCCGCCGAGGCTCCGTGGGCCGCCAATTCCAGCAAGGCACCCGACAGGATAAGGCCGGTGGATTCGAGCATTGATGTATCAGACGATCATTTCTCGCTTGAATTGCCGCCTTTTTCCGTCATACGTGTTCGTGTTGGCGCTCGTCACTAAACAAACTGGCCTCTAAAAAATAACGCCCTATGAAAACAAACTGTTCCCGGATACTGGGATCTCTGATGGTTGCGGTCGTTTTAACCGCGCTATCCACCCTGCCCGCTCGCGGTCAAAGCCAGAGCGAAAACCTTTTTGAAAAGGACATCCAGTCCAAGGCGCGCATCAAGTATCTCCTCTTCCTGCCCACGGATTATGGCAAGACCGACAAGCAATGGCCGCTGATGCTCTTTCTGCATGGATCCGGCGAATCGGGTGACGACCTGTCGAAAGTCAAGGCACATGGTCCCGCCAAGATCGTTGAAACCAAAAAGGACTTCCCGTTCATCCTCGTATCCCCGCAAAGTTCGGGCCGCGGCTGGAACCCTGAAGTGCTGAATGCGCTTCTTGACGATATTGTTGCCAAATACAAAGTGGACAAGGATCGCATTTATCTCACCGGACTGAGCATGGGCGGATATGGAACCTGGGCCTTGGGGGCCGCTCATCCGGAGCGCTTCGCAGCCCTGGTGCCCATCTGCGGGGGTGGCAATCCGGCTGATGCGTCCAAATTGAAGGATATCCCCATCTGGGTGTTCCACGGCGGCAAGGACAATACGGTTCCCTTGGAACAGTCCGAGCGCATGGTCAAGGCCATCAAAGAGGCTGGAGGCAACGTGCAGTTCACTGTTTACCCCGAGGCGGGTCATGATTCATGGACGGAGACCTACAATAATCCCAAGCTCTACACCTGGCTTCTGGAGCAAAAACGCAAGTCTCATTGATTAAACACGTTAATTCTGGGCGCACGACAAATTCTTCAGGAACCCGAATATAACTTTAAAACGACATGAAATTGCGTCCGAGGCTTTGTCCCTGTAGGCCGGGTGCCCTCACCCGGCGTCCGGAAAACGCCCTCACTCAACGGAATGACCCGAACGCGCGTTCTACCTCCTCGCCCCAAAACCTGAATTGGCACGAACGGGGAGAGGAATGAGGAGAGGGGTTCAACAATGGTCCTCCCAGAAGCTTTTTCACTTACGTCCAGTTTTTTTTCAAAGGAAACCGCTTGAGTAATTGGCCCGCAAAAACGGCGGATCTGTTGGAAGCCATTCGCAACAATCCGCCGTTGATTCATAATATCACCAACTTCGTGGTGATGAATTTCACCGCAAATGTGCTGCTTGCATTGGGAGCTTCGCCTGTAATGGCGCATGCCCCGGAAGAGGTGGAGGAAATGGTTGCATTATCCGGGGCCCTGGTCCTGAACATCGGCACCCTTTCGACACCCTGGATCGATGCCATGTTGCTGGCGGGCCGGGCCGCCAATCGGCTCAAGATTCCCATCGTTCTGGATCCTGTTGGGGCGGGTGCGACCCATTTTCGAACGGATACCGCCAAACGCCTTATCGCGGAACTCAAGCCCGCCGTAATCCGCGGAAACGCCTCTGAAATTCTGACCCTTTCTGACCAGCCATCCCGCACGCGTGGGGTGGATTCCCAGGACGCAATGGACACGGCTCACGCCGCCGCCAGATCGCTGGCCAAAAAATATGGAGTGACGGTGGCGATGACCGGTCCTGAAGATTTTGTCACGGACGGTCAGCGTGTCGCTTTGATCGCAAACGGCCATGCGCTCATGGGGCGAATCACAGGCACCGGTTGCTCCGCTTCCGCCATCACCGCCGCGTTTTGTGCCAGGGAAAAAGAGGCATTTGTCGCTGCAACGGCCGCACTGGGTGTGTTTGGCATCGCGGGCGAACTGGCCGCCCAAGGCACACCGCTTCCCGGGACTTTTCAAGTCCGCTTATTGGACGCCCTCGCCGCAGTGGACCGTCCCACGATCGAAAAAAAGCTGAGAATTCAAACGCGCGGCATGGAATAGCATTCCAAATGGCATTCCATCGCGCCTCTCATTAAACCGATCCGCTGCGCTGCTGCTTTTTATCGTAGGCCATGAAATAAAGCACCGGCACCGCCATTCGACTGATGAACAGTGACGCGATTTCTCCCGCCATCAGCGATATGGCCAGTCCTTGAAATATGGGATCCGCGAGAATCACCGCCGCACCCACCACAACGGCCATGGCCGTTAATAGCATGGGGCGAAATCGAACCGCGCCCGCATCGACCACCGCCTCGGCCAGGGGCATTCCCTCGGCAATGCGCTGTTCGATGAAATCAACCAGGATGATGGAATTACGCACCACAATTCCAGCCCCGGCCATAAAGCCGATCATGGACGTGGCTGTAAAAAAGGCGCCCATCAGACCATGCGCCGGCATGATGCCCACGAGCGAAAACGGTATGGCCATCATCACCACCAGCGGCGTCAGAAATGAGCGAAACCACCCCACCATTAAGATGTAAATGAGCACCAGCACTGCGGCAAATGCAGTGCCCAAATCACGAAAGACTTCGAGCGTGATGTGCCATTCGCCGTCCCATTTGAGTCCCGGCTGAATATCGCTGAACGGCTGGCTCGCGTTGTAAATACGCAGCCTGCCATTGGTGCTTCCACCCTCGTTGAAGCTGAGCTTCTTTAACTCTGTGTTCATCTTGAAAATGGCATACACCGGGCTTTCGATGGCGTCGGCGACATCCCCGATCACATACCGCACGGGCATCAGGTTCTTATGATAAATGCTTTTGTCGGTGATGGTGTTTTCGACACGCACCAATTCCCGCAATGGCACCAGCGGCGCGACGCCACCCGAACCGGGCTCCGTAAGGGCGTTGGCGTCTCCGGAACGAACTCGCAGCGCCAGCAATTCATCCGGTGTGGTTCGGGCGGAACGCGGCAATTCCAGAACCAGGTCCACATCCTCTTTTTCTCTGGGCTGATGCACCAGATCCACGGAAATACCCTCGACCGCGATTTTCAAGGTTTGCGAGATGGTCTCCGCGCTGATGCCATGCAACGCCGCCTTTTCCTTATCAATGACAAACCGCGCTTTGGGCTGGTCAGCCTCCATATACCAATCCACATCGACCACGCCCGGCGTGTGTTGGAATATTTCCCGAACCTTGTTTGAGAGATCCAGTCTTGACGCCTCATCGGGTCCATAAACCTCGGCCACCAGTGTCTGAAGAACCGGAGGTCCCGGTGGCACTTCAGTCACCGCCACCCTCGCCCCGTATTTGGCGGCTATGGCCGCGACACGCGGTCTTACCCGCACCGCGATCTGATGACTCTTCGCCTTGCGCTGGCCTTTGCCGACCAGATTCACTTGTATATCCGCCACATAAGCCCCTCGCCGCATGAAATAATGGCGCACCAGCCCATTAAAATTAAAAGGCGACGCCACACCGGTGTAAATCTGATAGTCGGTGACTTCGGGTTCGCTACGGATGGCCGCCGCGATTTCACGGGCGGCCTGCGCCGTGCGTTCCAGCGCGCTACCCTCGGGCATATTCAAGATGATTTGAAATTCGCTCTTGTTATCGAATGGCAGCATTTTGACTTTCACCCATCCAATGAGGACCAGCGACATGGCCCCTATGAATAACAAGGTGATGCCTCCAAGAAAACCCCAGCGCCAACCGCGATGCGAGAGCAACGGCCCCATCACCGCACGATAATGCCGGGTAAACCAATCCTCTTCATGAGCAAAAGGCTTGTCTGCCATCGAAGGCCCTTGTGCAGTTTCCTTGTTCGCTACCGGCGGCGTCACATGCGATCCCTTTAACAGCCGCACTGCGGCCCATGGCGTGACAATAAATGCGATGGCCAATGAAAAGAACATCGCCGCGCTCGCGCCAATCGGGATCGGCCGCATATACGGTCCCATCAAACCACCCACTGTGGCCATGGGCAGGATGGCCGCGATGACAGCCCAGGTTGCCAGTATGGTTGGATTCCCCACCTCGTTGACCGCCTCAACCGCAATCTCCGCCATACTGCGTCCGTGATTATGCGGCAGGCGGGCGTGCCGAACGATATTCTCAATCACCACGATGGCATCATCCACAAGGATGCCGATCGAAAAGATCAGCGCAAAGAGGGTGATGCGATTGAGCGTATATCCGTAGAGGTAAAAAACCAGCAACGCCAGCGCCAGAGTCGATGGAATGGCAATCCCCACAACCAGAGATTCCCGCCAGCCCAGGACAAACAAGATCAACAGCGATACCCCCACCACGGCAATCAGCATGTGGAGCAAAAGCTCGTTCGATTTCTCGGCGGCTGTCTCACCATAGTTCCTTGTTACGGTGACTTGGATGGATGCGGGAATGATTCGCCCTTTCAAAGTGTCCAGTTTCTTTAACACCTGATGCGCAACATCGGTTGCATTGGCACCCGGCCTTTTGGCCAGCGTCAGCGTGACAGCCGGTTCTTCGCTGGCAAGACCGCCAGAGGCCGCACCCCAACCGTAAAACACATACTGTGAGGGTTCTTCGGCGCCATCCACCACATCCGCCACTTCCTTTAAATAAACCGGTTTCCCCCGATACACTCCCACGACCACATGCCCCGCGTCCTCCGCCGAAGTCAGGAATCCGCCCGTCTCAATCACGACCTCCTTGTTCAAGGTGGTCAACTGCCCGGACGCATACTGCCGATTGGCTTGCTGCAGCATCGGGATGAGTCCCGAGGGACTCAGGTTCCGTGAAGCCAGCCGGGCGGGATCCAATTGCACGCGCACCTGTTTGCGCGCCCCGCCGATGATCGTCGTTTCGGATACCAATGGCACCTGCTTGAGCGCATCGTCCACCTGGGCCACCACGCGTCTGAGCATCAGGTGATCGTATGGCTCTCCATGAAAAGTCAGGCTCAATATCGGCACGTCATCGATGGTGCGAGGCTTGATTAAAGGCTGTGAAACACCGTGTGGGATACGGTCGAAATTCATCTGCAGCTTTTGGTTCAACTTCACCAGGCTGCGCTCGACATCTTCACCCACCAGGAATCGCACAATGACCAGGCTCTGTCCGGGACTGGATGTGGAATAAATGTATTCAACCCCCGGAATTTCCCAGAGCAGTTTTTCCATGGGTCGGGTCACGCGCTCCTCAATCTCCCGGGCCTCCGCGCCAGGCATCGAAACCAGGACGTCGATCATCGGCACCTTGATTTGCGGTTCCTCCTCGCGGGGCAGCAGCCAAACGGCTCCCAATCCCAGCAATACCGAGGCGGCGATAATCAGCGGCGTTAGTTTGGAATCGACAAAGGCATGTGCTATTCGCCCGGCAATCCCCAGCCGTGGTGTCTCTTTTTGCGTCACGGCTGTGCCTCCACCGCCTGGCCGTCCGTTAATGCCGCCGCTCCATCCGCCACATAGGTTTCACCCGGCATCAATCCCGAAACCACCTCCACTTGCGTCCCGATTTTCTTGCCCGTTTTCACCAGCCGCATTTGAGCCTTCTGATCGGCCACGACAAACAGGATCTCCAGTTGTCCCCGATGAATCACGGACTCCGCTGGAACCCGCAGTGCCTCCACATCCGCCACAGGCACAAACACCCTTCCAAACTGTCCACTGCGGATGCCTGAGACCTTTGGAAGGTCCAGTTTGACCAGCACCGTGCGGCTTCCGGCATCTGCGGCAGGTGCAATTTCAGAAACCGTAGCCTCCAATTGAGCCGTTGCCGCGGGTATGTTCACCATCATTTTCTCTCCCTGAACGACACGCGCCATTGCGGCTTCGGACACATCCGCCTCCAAACGCAACTCCCCCGGTGCTTCCATTTCAAGCAAGGTCTTTCCCGGCGCGGATAAATCCCCCACATCCGCATGCTTGCGCGTGATCACTCCATCGAATGGCGCGGTGATGCGCGTATAACTGAGCATCGTTTCCGCTTCGGTCATGGTGGCCTGTGCCACAAGTTGCCGGGCCTTTACCACGTCATATTCCTGCTGGGTCACCGCTTTGTCGGCAAGCAGGCGATCGAACCGCCCAATATCGTTGCGGGTCTGCTCAAGGACCGCCGAAGCCTGGTCCACCCGCGACCGGGCCTCACGCGCATCGAGTTGGATCAGTAATTCGCCCGTTTTCACAGCCTGTCCGGGAACCACGGCCACCTGCTCAATGGCTCCTGTAATCTTCGCGGATATCACAGCGCTGAGTTTGGGGCGCACCGTTCCCACCACTTCCTCAATCGCCTGACGTCGTTCCAAAGTCGCCTTCGCTGTCTTGACGCGCATCGGAGCAATGGTGGTTGCGGAGGAGAGTGAATCCGACTTGGAGCAACCCGACACCCAAACTACAGCCATCGACAACCAGATGACCAATACCCGATATCCCTTGTGATTCATGATTTTCCTTGCGGGCAAGACCGTCAGTTTTTGTCCCGTTTCCCAACTCCCAACTTCTTGAAAATAATTTCGGCCGGACAAAATCCGGTAAAGGCCGACTGAATCAGATTGAACCCGACAAACGCCGTCAGCCACAACCAATACGGGCTGACCCAATGCGCCAGTGCCAGGCTTATCAAAACCAGCGACCCGGCCAGAATCCTGATTGCGCTCTCCAATTTCATAGTATGTATTTTTCGCGAACACCCCGGATTCACCATCCTCCCGCGCACCCGCGCTTGACGAGACTGCCCTGAGCGTTAATATTACTATATAGTCATATACGTATTATGCAAACGATTTCGAACAAGTCCATCCACGATGGAAAGTCACCCTTCCCTTTGTCTCAGGATGCCCTCGCCTTGATCGCCGATCGCTTCCGCGTCCTGGGTGAGCCCATGCGCCTCAAATTGATTGCCGCCCTTAAAGATGGGGAACGCAACGTCTCCGAACTTATCGCGGATACCGGCGCCCAGCAGGCCAATGTCTCCCGCCATCTGCGCACACTGACCCAGGCCGGAATCCTCTCCCGCCGAAAAAGCGGTTTAAACGTCTATTATTTTATTTCGGACCCCACCATTTTCGAACTGTGCGAGCATGTTTGCGGAAGCATCCAGAAACGCCTCACCCAGCAGGCCATCTCCATATCGCAAAAAAAACATTGAACTCCGGGCGACCTCAGGGCTTGACCCAGATGGCGCGAAACTGCCGATCCACAAATGGCGTCTCCCTGGCGGCAATGCCATTGACGGTCTTTGTCCCGTCATCGCTCAGTAGTTGAATCTCGCTCAATCCCTTGTCGGGATAAATGATGATGGCCTCCGGATTCAGCCCCTTGAAGGAAAGATGTTTGATGTGTTTGGGCTCGTGCCCGGGCCCCTTCCAGAAAAACAACTTAAACGCTCCTCCTTCATGGTAGGACCCGCCAATGATAACATACGTGCCGTCGTAATACGCGATATCCCGTATTCCCAATCCACCTAAATCCAACAGGATGGGATCCCCAAGTTGTGCGGCCTTTCCGAATATGACCTCGTCCGAATTTTTCAGCGGCACAATCAGCGCCTTGCCTTGAGGAACGGGATTGCGAAAACCGATCAATAACTGTTTGTCCGGCGTTGCGCATAGACCTTCGATATTCAATGCCCCCTCGGATTTCGGGGGCTTTTCGGCGCCCCTTTCGAAATCGAACGCGGAAAGTTGTGGAGCGTGAATCAGGTCGGACAACAGGCTCTGGTAAGGCTGGCCCACAGGGGTCAGCTTGATATTGTCCCCGTCAATCTGAAGTTCGGTTGCAAAAAGCCTGTGTCGGCTCGGTTTGTTTTTACCCTCCCGGTTGGCGCCATGCGATCCGATCCAGAACGCCCGGTTCCCCATCAAGGTGCCCGCTTCCCAATCGGCTTCGCGCAACTTGGGATCGTATCCCAGGAACCCCGACAAATCGACTTCCTGGACCGGCGGGCCTCCCACATCGCGCCGATAAATCCGCAATGGATTGCTCTCGTCGTCCGCCACCGCAAAATAACGATTCCCCAACGGCACCGCGCCCGAAGCGTCGCTCATCCCCTTGTAAACGGTCGGCTCAGAGACACGCTCCGCCGATCGCGCGCAAGCAAACCCGCAAATAAGTCCCATTGCCAAAATCGCCACCATGCGTTTCATAAGTATAATATTGCCGCAGAAACCCCATATTGGCTATGCTCAATTCATGCTAAACAACCTGCATTGCTTCCTCTGTGGCATGATGCTGATTTGCGTCGGACTCTTTCCTCAAAACGCGCCCGCCGAATCGACCAATGCCTCCGGTGACCTGTGGACTCTCGCGTCGAAGCAGGTCAATATCCATCGCTTTGCCACGCTGTTCACAGCGCAGGACATGCGCGACAGCCTGTCGAACGACGTCGGCATCGATAAGGCCATCGACTGGTGCCATGCCACAGGCGTGACCCATGTTTTTCTGGAAACCTTTCGCGATGGCTACCAGGCGCCCCGCGAAACCATGATCGCGGCCCGTGATCGTTTTACGGCAAAAGGTTTTCTTGTTTCCGGCTGTGTCACCACCACCCAGGTTGGCAAACCCTCCTCGGCCTCGAAAGATACGATCTCCTGCTATACGGATATCCCCACACAAAACCGCCTCAAATCCATCTTTGAATACACCGCCGGTCTCTTCGATGAAATCATGATCGACGACTTCTGGTTTACCGATTGCAAATGCCCTGACTGCTCCGCCGCCCGATTGTCGAAGACCGTTAAAATTGGTTCCGCATCCTTTCCCGTGTCCGGGGATACCTGGGAAGACTACCGTTGCGAACTGATGGTTCAACTCTCCCGTCTCAACGTCCTCGCTGCCTCCAAAGCCATAAATCCAAAGTGCAAGGTCATCATTAAATACCCGCAATGGTACGACCAGTTCCAGGATCGAGGTTACGAGGTCGTCCGTGAAACGGCGGATTTCGACCGCATCTGGGTTGGCACCGAGACCCGCGATTATACGAATAAGAACTGGGGCGGCACCCCCCAATACGAGGGCTTCTTCATCATGCGCTGGCTCGGTGGCATTGGCGGTTCCAAATGCGGCGGCGGCTGGTTCGATTGGCTCGGCACAACGGAACAGACCTATGTCGAACAAGCCCGGCAAACGATCCTGGGCGGCGCGCGCGAATCGTTCCTCTTCTGTTACGGCGGCCTGCAAAGTCAGACCGGCCCCAAGGATGTGGTGGCCTTTCGCGCCAATGTTCCAGAACTGATCACGGTCGCCAGGGAAGTCAGCAAACGCAAACTGACCGGCATCGCCGCCTATAAACCCGCCAATAGTCATCCGGAAAAGGAAGCCCGCGTCTTTGATTTTGTCGGCATGCTCGGTCTGCCTCTCGATCCTTGCCACGAATTTCCCTCGAAGGCCCCCGCCGCCTTCTTTTCAATTCACGCCCTGAAGGACCCCCACTTTATCGACCAGCTTAAAACCTATATTGCGTCAAAGAAACCCGTGCTCCTGACCGATGGTCTTGCCAAACGCATTGAATCGCAAATCCCACTGGATGCGCCCAATGTTCACATCCTGAAAGTCTCGGGAGATCCCAAGTCCTTGCTCACCTTATCCGCCGATGACCTCGCCACTCTGCGGGAACCGTTCCTCAAACCCTTCAAGACGACCTTCAAAGCGCCCAATGGCGTTTCGCTCTATCTGTTTGCCGATCACAGTTGGGTGATCGAAAACTTCAATAATTCTTCCGCATCAGTTGAGATCAATGGCCAAAACATCGATATTGAGTCACGCGGATGGAAATACCTGTGGAAATAATTTATGCCCTCGGTGGATGACACGAAAAACGCATCAGGCGCGGATCAACTGATCGTCAACGAAATCTATGCCAGCCTGCAAGGGGAAAGCACCTTTGCGGGTTTGCCGTGTATTTTCGTTCGCCTCACGGCCTGCAATTTGCGCTGTTCCTATTGTGACACCACCTATGCCTTTGGCGAAGGCCGTCCCATGGGACTGGATGAAATCCTCGATAAAATTGTGTCCATGGGCCCGAAGGCCAGCCCTGCCGGATTGCCTCACAATCTTCCTCTTATCGAATTGACCGGTGGCGAACCACTGCTCCAGGCCAACTCACTGGTGCTAATGCGCGACCTCTGCGACCGCAACTACACCGTGCTCTTGGAAACCAGCGGCGCGCTGGACATCGGTCCCGTGGATCCCAGGGTGCATCGGATCATGGACATCAAATGCCCGGGCAGCGGTGAATCCGAACGCAACCGGTGGGACAACATTCCCCTGCTCCGTTCGACAGACGAAGTCAAATTTGTGATCACCTCCCGCCAGGATTACGAATGGACCAAAAACTGCATTGCTGAACATCGGCTGCTGGACATTTGCCCCATTCTCCTGTCCTGGGCGCATCCAGTGCCGCCATCCAGTGTGAAGTCCGTCGTCAAACCCGCGCCAGCAAATCAAACGCCGATCACCCAGCGTGAACTGGCTGATCGAATCATCGCGGACGCCCTGCCTGTCCGTTTCCAGGTCCAGATGCACAAGGTTATTTGGCCTTCGGAAGCTCGAGGAGTTTGACCCATGCATCGAATCCCTGCCTCATCCCATCTCCCTATAAAGAAGAAGGCCTCTCTTAAAAAAGTCTCGTCCAAAACCCTGGACTTGCTCCGCCAATACGAATCGCGCAACGTGACCCACATCGATCCGGATGGCTCGTGGCCCGTGGTTTGGAAAAAGGCGCGGGGCGTTCACGTTTGGGACGAAGACGGCACGCAATACCTCGATATGACGGCGGCCTTTGGCGTGGCTGCCGCCGGTCATGCAAATCCCCGCGTGGTCAAAAGCGGCCAGCGCCAGATGCAAATTCTTTTGCATGCCATGGGCGATGTCCATCCCCACGCGCTTAAGGCCCAACTGGCGCGCGAATTAAGCCGCATCACCTTTGAACGTTGGAGCTCATTCAACAAGGATGCCGCAAACAAACTGCTCACCGGCAAAACCATCTTCTGCAACTCGGGATTCGAGGCCGTCGAAGCCGCCTTAAAAACCGCGCTCCTGGCCACCGGCAAACCCGGCGTCATTGCTTTTGAGAAAGCCTATCACGGTCTGGGTTATGGCGCGCTGAATGTCACAAATCGCGAGTATTTCAGAACCCCGTTTGCCTCGCAGATTCGTGAATTCGGTCATTTTGTGCCGTTCCCGCAAAACGAGTTCGACCTTGTGCAAACCGAATCGGCCATCCGGCGAATTCTCCGAAAACAGCCCATTGGAGCCATCCTGGTCGAGCCAGTTCAAGGCCGTGGCGGAATCAACATTCCCCCTCCTGCGTTTCTTCCAAAATTGCGCGAGATTTGCAACGAATACGGCCTGCTGCTCGTGGCCGATGAGATTTATACCGGCTTTGGTCGGACGGGCCGGTGGTTTGCTTGCGAGCATGCCCAGACCATTCCTGACCTTATTTGCCTGGGCAAAGCCCTCACAGGCGGTTTCCCTCTTTCCGCCTGCGTTGGCCGGGCTGACATCATGGACCGCGCCTGGCCTCCTTCCAATGGCGAAGCCCTGCACACAAGCACCTTCCTGGGTCACCCTGTGGGCTGCGCCATGGCCCTGGCCCAGATCGCCGAAATCGCCAATCGCAACTTGGTCGAACGCAGCGCGCGCCTTGGTCTGACGTTGTTGGACCTCCTGAAACACCTGGAACCGGGCTTTCCCGGTCATCTCCAAGCGCGCGGTCTGGGCTTGATGGCAGGGCTGGAAATTCGAATGCCCAATGGCCTGCCCGCCACCTCGCTGACCATGAAAATCATCAAGGATTTGCTCCGCCACGGCTATCTGCTGCTTCCAGAAGGCGAACACGGTAACATCGTCAGCTTCACACCCCCCCTGACAATTTCTCTGGCACAGTTGCGCGACTGCGTGCAGTGTCTCGGACTTCTGTTGGCTGTTAAAATGCGAACTTAATAGCCGCTGATGCGCACCCATTGAAACTGAGCGACATAAAACAAATCCTGGTCGAAAACCGGATTCAACTGACCAAATCACTTGGTCAGAATTTCATGCATGATGGCAACCAGTTGCGTCGCATTGTCGATGCGGCCGCGTTGGAGCCATCCGACCCCGTGCTGGAGGTCGGTCCCGGCCTGGGACCATTGACGGAACTGCTCATCGAAAAATCCAGTCGTGTGCTGGCCGTCGAAAAAGATGGTCGCCTCTGCGAAATCCTGGCGAAACGCTTTGCGGATTCGAAAAACTTTGAATTGGTTCATGCGGACGCCTTGGAATACCTCATGCAACCCGGGCGCGATTGGTCCGCTTACAAACTCGTGTCCAATCTCCCCTACTCCGTCGCATCCCGCTTGATTGTCTCCCTGGCCATGGATGCCAATGGGCCGCGGCGCATTGTGACCACCTTGCAGAAGGAAGTGGCCCTGCGTCTGCGCGCCCACGCCGATGACCCCAATTACGGCCTCTTATCGCTCCTGGTGCAATTGCGTTATCAACCGCTGGGCGCCTTCAAGGTTCCCGCATCGTGTTTCTTTCCGGAACCGGACGTTGACTCTGCTTGCGTCATCCTGGAACGCCGCGCGGACCCGTTGCTGCCTCCCGCACTGGAGCCAATGTATGGGAAAATAGTCCGTCAAAGTTTTTCCCAGCGGCGCAAGGTCATGTTTAAACTGCTCAAGAATATGGCCTCGGAAGCCGAATTAAGCGCCGCTTTTTCACAGGCGGAGATTCCCCTGCAAGCCCGCGCCGAAACGGTTCGTCTCGAACAATTCGTGCAACTTGCAAAAACTTTGTCCCTAAAATGAACGACTGCTCTGCGGAAATATTTGATGTCGTCAACGAGAACGACGAGGTCATCGGGCAGAAACCCCGCTCCGAGGTCCATCGCCTGGGGCTTAAACATCGGGCCGTCCATGTCTTGATCTCAAATGCGCGGGGACAGGTCTTCCTGCAAAAAAGGTCACAATCGAAGGACACTTTTCCCGGGGTTTGGGATTCCTCCGCGTCCGGTCATCTGGATACCGGTGAAACATACGACGCATGCGCTCTTCGCGAGGTATTAGAGGAGTTGGGCATCGTGCTGCCTGCAACACCCAGGTTCCTTTTTAAAATCTCCGCCTGCAGCGAAACAGGCTGCGAATTCGTCAGGGTTTACCACGCCATCCACGAAGGACCGTTTCATCTGCATCCGCAGGAGATCGAGCGCGGTGATTGGTTCATGCCAGCTCAGATCACCCGTTGGATTCAGGAAAAACCCTCGGATTTCGCCTCGGGCTTCATGTTCATCTGGCGGCATCTCCCTGCTGAGTTTATGGTCAGATAAACCGTATGCACCTCACGGAGCACACCTTGTTTCGTGGGGCACAAACCGTGCAATAAACCCAGAACTCGCAATACGGCGGTTTTGTAAAGAAAACTGTGTAAGTGATTTTTTAGTTTTGTTTTTTGTTGTTATGACTCCCTGCGTTTTCGCAGCGAGATAGAACCAGCAGGGGGCGAGCCTTGAGCCTTAGCTCGCGCCCCCTGCGGTTAAATGGGCTTGCGTATCCAGTTTTCATGGCGGCTCAAGCCAACTGGGGCATCCGGTCCCCAAATTCAATGGCAAATCGGTTCAGCGCCTGGCCCCAATTGTGGATGGGCATGGTCCACTTTTTGGCCGCCCGTTCCAGCGCCAGATAATAGAGTTTGAGCAGGGATTCCTCGTTTGGAAAAACGCCCCGATTCTTGGTGATTTTACATAGCGATCGGTTCACCGACTCAATCGCATTGGTCGTATAAATGGCTTTGCGGATCTCTTCAGGATACTTCAAAAACGTGATCAGTTCCGGCCAGTGCGCCCGCCAGCTCTTGCTGATCGACGGGTATTTTTTGTCCCACTTTTGGGCAAAAGCCTCCAGCGCCTGCTCGGCCTGGGCCACCGTCGCCGCCCGATAAATCGCCTTCAAATCGGCGGCCACCGCTTTGCGCTCCTTCCATCCCACGTAGCTGAGCGAATTACGCACCATGTGCACCAGGCAGAGCTGCACCTGGGTCGCCGGAAAGACCGTTTCCATCGCTTCAGGGAAGCCTTTAATCCCATCCACGCAGCCAATAAAGATGTCCTTTACTCCCCGGTTTTTAAGCTCCGTCAGCACATGCAGCCAAAACTTGGCCCCCTCACTGTGAGCCGCCCACATGCCCAGAACCTCCTTCTGCCCGGTCATCGTGATCCCCAGCGCCAGATACACCGCCACCTTGGCCACCTGACCGTCCTGCCGCACCTTGCCCCAGAGCGCATCAAAATAGACAATGGGGTAAACTTCCTCCAATGGTCGGTCCTGCCAGACCTTCACATCGGCGCACACCGCCTCGGTCACTTGCGAGACCAGAGTCGGCGACACCTCCACCCCGTATATGTCCAACAGGTGCCCTTCAATCTCCCGCGTCGTCATGCCACGCGAATACAGACTGAGGATCGCTTGGTCAAATCCCTCGAACCGGCGTTGCCCCTTGGCCACGATCAGCGGCTCAAAGGTTCCATTGCGATCCCGGGGCGTCGCCAGCTCCAGGTGACCAAACTCTCCCTTGAGGGTCTTGGGACTGGTGCCGTTGCGCGAGTTGCCCGAGTTGCGGCCCGCCGGGTCATGCTTGTCGTAACCCAAATGCACCGTCAATTCCGCACTCATCGCCTTCTCCAGCAACCGCTTCTGCAGTTGCTTGAAGATCCCATCCTTGCCCAATAAATCCTCGGGCTTCTGATAATCCTTAAGCAGTTCGTTTAGCACTTCATCGGTAATGGCCATGTCGTTAATCCTTTCATCTCTCTCAGGCCACTTACACAATTATTTTTACAGCCCCAATACGGCTCTCTTTTTCCACTTCAAACCGCCCCTCAATTATCCATACTTCCCATTTCCCCATCCTGTCCATCCTTCCCATCCATGTGGATTATTCTTCCGATTCCTTCTCTGTGATCCACCCGTTCTATGTGGTTAAATTCTCCGTCCGATTGGACGTTCGATGTTGGCTGGTCAATGATCCATTTCCTCCCCATCCGTATTAGCGTTTATCAGTGCCAATTAGCGGTTCTCCCTATCCCATCTGCGTCGCTCTTCGGCATCTGCGGATTTCCCTGGCTTATCCACTCCCCATCCTGTTTATCCTTGAGGTTGCTTCGATTTGACGGACACAGGAGCGGAGCGAAACTTAATGAAAAACCGTATGAAGCAATCTGTGATTCCCGATTCCAAGACTCATCCGAAGTATGATTCTGCATTTAAGCAGGAAGCCGTGAACCTCTGGAAATCCAGCGGGAAATCGGCCTCCACCGTGGCGGCTGAACTGGGGATAAAAATGGAGCGACTCTATGCCTGGCGCGCAAAATATGTTCCGCTGCCAACAGGGGAAGGAGCCGAAACAAAGACCCGTGAGCAGTTGCTGGCCGACAATGCCGCTTTGTTGCGCGAACTGGACTATGTGCGCCAGCAGCGGGAGATTCTAAAAAAAACGTTGGGAATTCTTTCGGACCCCCAGAGCAACGCTATCAACGGGTTGAAGCGATGAAAGTCGATCATCCCATCCGCCTGCTCTGTGAGGCCTTTGATGTGTCTTTTAGCGGCTACTATGATTGGTGCCGACGGCAAATCCAGCCTTCGTTGCGTGCCCGTCAGGACGCCGTATTGAAAGGGACCATCACAACGATTTTCAATGGCAGCCGCAAAACCTATGGCAGCCCGCGCATCCAGATCGCCTTGAAGCACCAGGGGCACTGCCATGGTCGCAACCACATCGCCCGTTTAATGCGCCAGGAAGGCCTGCAGGCGCGTTCTAAAAAGCGTTTCAAGGTCCGAACCACCGACAGCAATCATGATCAGCCCATTGCCCCCAACCGGCTGGCTCAAGCCGCGCCACCGGACCAACGCAATCAGACTTGGGTCGGGGACATCACCTACATTGCCACCGATGAAGGCTGGCTCTATCTCGCTGGCATTGAAGACCTTTACAGCCGCCGCATCGTGGGTTGGGGCATGAGCGAGCACATTGACACCGAACTGGTCCTGTCGGCCTGGAACATGGCCTGCATTCAGCGGCAACCCGAACCCGGATTGCTCTTTCATTCAGACCGGGGAGTCCAGTATGCCAGTCAGGATTATCGCCGGGCGATGGAAACCTCCGGTGCCCTGGCGAGCATGAGCCGCAGTGGCAACTGCTATGACAACGCGGCCATGGAATCCTTTTGGAGCACCCTTAAACAAGAACTGGTTTATCGCCGGGTCTTTGCGACCCGAGCCCAGGCCCGACAGGCCATCTTTGATTACATCGAGACCTTCTATAATCGACAGCGTTTACACAGCACACTCAATTACATGTCTCCTGTTGACTTTGAAAATATATCCAAATAACCTATATGTGTCTTCTGTGTCCGATTTATCGAAGCAAGCCCATTCTTCCGATTCCTTCTCTGTGATCCACCCGTTCTATGTGGTTAAATTCTCCGTCCGATTGCACGTTCGATGTTGGCTGGTCAATGATCCATTTCCTCCCCATCCGTATTAGCGGTTATCAGTGCCAATTAGCGGTTCTCCCTATCCCATCTGCGTCGCTCTACGGCATCTGCGGATTTCCCTGGCTTATCCACTCCCCATCCTGTTTATCCTGTCCATCCATGTTTATAACCCGTTATTCTCCACTCCCTGCCTGTGGTTGTCCCCTCCGCCATTTCCCAATCCTGTCCATCCTGACTATCCATGTTAATTCCTCTTCGCCACATCCATGTCCCGCCCCCGATTGGTAATACGCTTGATTGAAATGCATTCATGGTGATATATAAGCCGCGAACTTATGGCCGCTCCCAATCTCAACTACCGCACTGCTCCGGCAACATCCACAGGCATGCCGGGCGGCATACCCTTCATCATCGGCAACGAAGCCGCCGAACGGTTTTGTTTTTATGGAATGAACACCATTCTTACGGTGTTCATGACTCAATACCTGCTCGGCCCCAATGGCCAATTGGCCGTCATGCATCCCGAACAGGCCAAGTCGTGGTTCCACCTCTTCGTCTCCGCGGTCTATTTCCTGCCTATTTTCGGCGCCATTTTTGCCGACGCCCTCTGGGGCAAATACCCTGTCATCATCTCCCTTTCCATCGTGTATTGTCTTGGGTCGCTTACATTGGCGGCAGATCAAACCCGGCTCGGACTGATTGTTGGCCTGGCGTTGATTGCCATTGGATCGGGCGGCATTAAACCATGCGTTTCCGCGCTTGTGGGCGATCAATTCGGCCCCTCCAACCAGCATTTGTTATCACGCGTATTTGGCTGGTTTTACTTTGCGGTCAACTTTGGATCCTTCTTTTCCACCCTTCTGACCCCCTGGCTGCTGGTTAATTACGGTCCCAGGGCGGCCTTCGGCGTTCCGGGAATCTTCATGATCGCCGCGGTCGTCGTGATGTGGCTGGGCCGTCGGCGCTTCGTCCGTATTCCGCCCACCGGCATGGCATTCGTCCGGGAGGCATTCAGCCGCACTGGCCTGCAATGCATCCTAAAATTGAGCGGCATCTACGTCTTTGTGGCCATGTTTTGGGCGCTCTGGAACCAAACCGGCTCATCCTGGGTGTTGCAGGCCGAAAAAATGAACTGCCATTTCCTGGGCATCACCTGGCTCCCCTCTCAAATTCAGGCCTTGAACCCGCTGATGATCCTCCTCTTCATCCCGGTTTTTTCGTACTGGATCTATCCTGCCATGAACCGCCTCTTTCCACTGACTCCGCTCAGAAAAATTGGCATTGGCCTGTTCCTAACCGTGCCCACTTTCGTCATCCCCGCCTGGATCGAAAGCCGCATTGCCTCGGGCGCACAGCCCAGCATCGGATGGCAATTCCTCGATTACGCCATCATCACAGCCGCGGAAATCATGGTCTCCATCACCTGCCTGGAATTCTCCTACACCCAGGCGCCGAAGAAAATGAAGTCCTTCATGATGTCTTTCTATCTGCTCTCCATTTCTCTGGGAAACGCCTTTACCGCCGCCATCAACTACCTCATTCAAAATCCGGACGGCACGAGCAAACTGTCGGGCGTCAATTATTACCTCTTCTTTGCAGCCACCATGCTTTTGACATCGATCCTCTTTGTCTTTGCCGCCCTGTTCTACAAGGAAAAAACCTACATCCAGGATGAAGCGGTCGAAACCGCCACCTAAATTCCGCCGGCCGCGCAACAAATTTCTTCAGAAAGTTGAATAAAGATGTAAAACAATCTCCTGCTTACGGTCTCGAAATTAATTTCCCCATCCGTGCCATCCGTCATATCCGTGGTCAAAAATCCTGTCCATCCTGACTATCCATGTAAAATTCTGCCCCCCAGCCACCCCGCGCGGCGGCCACCTCCCAAACCATCCAATCATTCGCATAACAAAATACTTCGGAATTCCCATCCGTATCCGTTTATCAGTGCCAATTAGCGGTTCTCCCAATCCCATCTGCATCCATCTGCGGCATCTGTCCGTCCAGGAGCGCGCGCACCCTTTTTCGCAACTCAGGCACGACTTCCGCATCGAACCACGGATGCGTTTTAAACCAGCGGACATTGCGCGGACTGGGATGCGGCAATGGAATAAAGTCCGGCGCATACTCCCGGCCACTCCGCACAGTCTCCGCAAGCGTCGGCTTCGCCAGGCAGCCCAAATACCAGGCTTGGGCATATCGGCCAATCAACAGCGTCAATTGAATCTGCGTAAGAACAGCGCGCAATCGGGGATGCCACAAAGGCGCGCACTCGGGACGTGGCGGCAGGTCGCCTCCGTTCTTCGTGCCGGGATAACACAACCCCGCCGGGATGATCGCAATCCGCGACTCATCGTAAAACTCCTCGCGACTCATCCCCAGCCAGCGCCTGAGTCGATCCCCGGATGGATCGTTCCAGGGAATCCCCGTCTCATGAACCCGGCGACCCGGGGCCTGTCCCACAATCAATAATCTCGCCGACGGCAGACCGCGCAAAATGGGTTTCGGAGGATTGGGAAGAAAATCCGCGCACCGGTTGCAGGCACGCACTTCAGCGAGCAAATCTACAAAAGTCTGATCAATGTTTCCCATCGTGCAATCAACATGACTTATGCACGACGGTTTTTCATTTCTTTTCGAGCCACAAATCCGGCGTCTGAATGAGTCGATCGAGCAGGCGCGCATCCGCGGGCGGGAAGACATACCGCATTAAATCCCCTGCCTCGACCCAAGCAAAGTCATGACAGCCAAGGGCGCGCGGTTCATCGCGCAGCCAGGAACATCGGAAAAACTCAAGCCGTACCGTCTTCTCAGGATATTCGTGCGTTACCGATTCCAGATGTCCCAAAACCTCCACGTCGATCCCCAATTCCTCTCTCAATTCACGAATCAGGCATTGCTCGAAAGTCTCACCCGGTTCGCGCTTGCCTCCTGGAAATTCCCACAATCCGCCCAGATGATCTCCCGGACGCCGTTGGGTGATGAGCAGCTTGCCGCCACGAAAGACAAGCCCTGCGGAAACTTCGACCGGCTTCATCCGGTTAACGACCGATCGATTTATAAATGAAGCCAAGCCGCTCCATCTCGGGAGCATCGAACAGATTGCGGCCGTCGAAAAGAATCGGATGCGTCATCTTCCTGCGCGCTCTGTCCAGATCCAGCTTCTTAAACTCAGGCCACTCGGTCGCAATCACCAGGGCATCGCAGCCATCCGCCACCGCGTTCATGTCATTGACATACTCAACCCCGGTCAGCACCGCCTTGGCCTTCTCCATCGCCTTGGGATCGTAAGCACGCAGGCGCGCGCCTTCCTTCTGCAGTCGCTCACACAAATCGATGGCGGGCGACATGCGGATGTCGTCCGTGTTTTGCTTGAACGCCAGACCGAGCACACCGATCGTTTTGTCTTTCACCACCCACAAGGTGTCGGTGATCTTTTTGACAAACCGCTCCATTTGCTGGGTATTGATGTTCTGGACCTCTTTAAGAAGCGCGAAATTGTAACCCAACTGCTCGCTGATCTTGATGAAAGCGCTTAAATCCTTCGGAAAGCAACTGCCTCCAAAGCCAAGCGAGGCATCCAAAAATTGACGCCCAATGCGCGCGTCCATGCCAATCCCATTGGCCACCTCTTGAATATTCGCCTTGGATTGCTCGCAAATCACGGAGAGCGCGTTAATGTACGAAATCTTGAGTGCCAGAAACGAGTTGGCCGCGTGCTTGATCAACTCCGCGGAATTGATATCCGTCACGATGATCGGCGCCTCGCAGGGGCCGTAAATATCCTTCATCGCCTGAACCGGGCGTTGGGAAGTCACGCCAATCACAACCCGATCCGGGTGCAGAAAATCGCCGACGGCGAAACCCTCGCGTAAAAATTCGGGATTGCTGACCACATCGAACTCCACCTTGTTCTTGCAGTAGCGTTTGATCGTCTCGGCCACCTTCTCGCCGGTTCTTACCGGAACGGTGCTCTTGTCCACCACGATCTTGTAACTGGTCATGGCCGTGGCAATTTCCCGCGCCACTCCCTCCACAAAACTCAAATCCACCCCGCCATCGGGCAACGGCGGTGTCGGCACCGCAATGAAAATGGCTTGGGATTGCTCCACCCCCTCCTTCGTGCTCGCCGTGAAACTTAACCGCCCCGACGCCACATTCTTCTGAACCAGTTCCTCAAGGCCAGGCTCGTAAATGGGCATGCCCCCGGCGCGGAGCATCGCAACCTTCTTCTCGTCGCAATCGACGCAAATCACCTGGTGGCCCAGTTCGGCAAAGCACGTTCCCGTGACCAACCCCACGTAACCGGTTCCGATGATCGAAATCTTCACGGTTACTTCGCGGTGTTTGTGGCGGCATTGACCGACTTCAGGGCATTCGTGAGTGCGGGAGCTGCTTTCATCTCAGGCGCCAACTTCACCGCTGCGGGAACGGTGTTGGTAACCAGATTGGGATTCTTCGCCAGGAGCATTTCGCGAAACTGGCCCGCCTCGCTGGCCCAGCCGGAGCGCGCGCTG
Organism: Verrucomicrobiia bacterium; assembly: GCA_963664225.1. Taxonomy (GTDB): domain Bacteria; phylum Verrucomicrobiota; class Verrucomicrobiia; order Limisphaerales; family UBA1319. The sequence goes on along the minus strand of OY760937.1, from coordinate 777,425 downwards.
CTCTTCAAAACTTCGTCGTAATACTTGAGCGCCACATCCGGCTGCTTTTTGGCCTCATAAATCCGACCCAGGGCAATCCGGGCTTGTCCGGCAACGCTTTCCGAGGGATACCGTGCCAGCACGTCTTTGTAGGCGGTGACGGCCTCATCCGTCTTATTCGTTTGAGCCTCCAAACAGGCGGCAACTCCGATTGCGGCGATGCCCGCCATTCGACCGGATCCGTAAACGGATTGGAATTTCTTAAATTGATTGAGCGCCTCAGAATACTGGCCCTCGGAGAAGAGAAGTCCCGCGCTTTGGAGCGTGGCGCGCTCGGCCGCTCCGGTCCCCGCAAAATCGATCGCCACCTTTTCAAAGTCCTTGGCGGTTGCGGTGGGCGCGGCGCCGGATTGCGTCAGGGGCATTCCGAGCTTTAACAAAGCGGCGTCTGCGGCGATTTCCCGTTGATTTTTGTTATAAATCACATAAGAAATGGCCAACGCCAAAACAGCCACCACCGCAATGATGGTGACTACCCGCTTCTTATTGACTTCAAGCCAGGCTAAAAAGTCATAAAACCCTGCCGTTTGGGTGACATCGGAACTCATATAGTGTCTCAAATCAACCTGCCGCAGCCTGAAAAGGCAAGCCTGAAATGCGGAAGAGTGAATTCAGAACCGCAAATGAGAATATTTCTTGTGGCCAGCAACCGCTTTCAGACCTTGTTTTCCCTCATCTGCCACACCAAAACGCCCTCCCGAATTCACCATCGGTAACGCCGAATTGATTCGACAACGCAACCGCTTGACATAAGGCTTGAGGCATCGTTCCACACCTGCAAACACAATTGAGAAAATGAAACGAATGTCAGGAATCCTCTGCGGATGCTTTATGAGCATTTTTTGCTTCGCCCCACTTTTCTTGGGTCTGGGTTTGATGGGCCCCTTGACGGTCTCTGCTGCCGGGATTCCCAACCAACGCGCTGAGATCACTGCAGGCCGGCGCCAGCCGGTGCCACAGATTGACGTCCGCGTGACCGATTCCTTTTGGGCGCCAAAACTCAAGATTTATCGCGAAAAAACCATCCCCCATTCCTGGCAATACGTGCAGAAGGAAATTGAGGACAACGAAATTGCCGCAGGCTGGATAAAGATAAAACGCGGCGAAGACACCCCGTGGAACCAGGCCAATTTGCACAAGGTCCTGGAAACCGCCGCGTATGCCCTCGCGCAGGAGTCCAATCCCGAGCTGGATCGGCATCTCGACACCATCATCTCCGCAATGGCCGCCGCGCAACAGACCAATGGCTATTGCAACGCCCTCATCACCGTCCGCAACAAAATCCCCTGGGCCAATCTCGACGGCCAGCATGACGGCTATGTGGCCGGCCACCTGATTGAAGCGGCTGTGGCCCATTATCAGTCCACCGGCAAAACCAATTTCCTGCATGTGGCCCAGGGCGTCGCGGACCACATCTACCGCTATTTTATCACCGAAAAACACGAAGGCGTTTGCGGACACGCCGAACTCGAACTGGCCCTGGTGCGCCTTTACCGGGTGACCGGTGAAAAACGCTACCTGGACCTGTCCCGGGATTGGATTGAGCGCCGCGGCAAGCCTTGGGCCTATACGAGCGAAACCCCCCGCATCTATTTCATGGATCATTTGCCCATTCGCAAGGTCAATGAAATCACCGGCCACGCCGTGCGCGCCCTGTTTTACGCAAATGGCGTTGCCGAGGCGGGTCTTGAATCCGGCGATCTGGAATTGCAGGCCGCCGCCCGCCGCCTCTGGCAAAGCGCCACCCTGCGAAAAATGTATGTCACCGGCGGCGTCGGCTCTCAGGAGAAAGACGAGGGATTCGGTCCCGACTACGACCTGCCCAACCAGGGGGGGTATGCCGAATCGTGCGCGGCCTGTGGAATGATCAACTTTGCTGAAAGCATGTTCCGCATCGATGGCGAAGCCTCCAGCATCGATGTGATGGAACGGGTGTTATACAACACCGCCCTGCATGGCATTTCTCTCGATGGCACCAACACCTATTACCGCAATCTTCTGCACGATGAAAATCATGCGCGCGACAACTGCTGGGTCTGTTGCCCGCCTTGTCTTTCGCGCACCTTGTTGCGCATGCCTGAATATCTCTATGCGCAATCGGACGCGGGCATTTACCTTAATTTATACGCGGGCAGCACCGCACAAATCCGCCTCAAAGACCGCCAGGTCCGCTTGGTTCAGGAAACCGATTACCCTTGGAATGGCCATGTCAAACTCACGGTTCACCCGGACCAGGCCACATCGTTCAAACTCTTTCTTCGCAATCCCGGATGGACCACTTCAACCAGCCTCAGCTTGAATGGCGAGCCGTTGAAAAGTCCGGATTTTGAAAAAGGCTATTGGGTCATTGACCGGAAATGGCAATCCGGGGATCGCATTGAATTCGAATTTCCCATGCCGGTGGAATTGATCGAAGCGCATCCAAAAGTGCTCGCCAATCGCGGTCGCGTTGCCATTCAACGCGGGCCGCTCGTTTATGGAACCGAGAGTCTGGATAACAATGGCGAGGCCGAAATAACGCTCCCCGCCAAACCCCGGTTCCAGGTCGAATCCCGCCCTGACTTGCTCAATGGCATTCAAGTCATCACCGCAAAAATCAGCGAAGACCGCTCATGGGTCGGAATCCCCTTCTACGCCCTGGCAAACCGGGGTTTGGCGAAACAAACCGTCTGGCTGCGCCAATCCGAAAGCCGTGAATCTGACTGGAAGGATGACCAATTATTGTATCGCCCGGTTCGGTTGAATCAGTCTGAAAAATAACCCGACAGAGGCCTTGCTGAGCGCGAAAATGCGAAAAAAGCAAACTGGCGGAGAGGGGGGGATTCGAACCCCCGTTACATTGCTGTAAACGCGCTTTCCAAGCGCGCGCGATCAACCGCTCTGCCACCTCTCCACAAGGTAGATGGGCCTATTCTGCGGGTCTCCCTCGTTTATTGCAACATTTTTAGAACCGCTTTTTATTCGAAATCGCGAATGGGTCCGTTGCCGGTTTAGCCTTGGATTCCCGTCAGAAACGGTTTAGGTTGGCGTCCATGAGTGTGAAACACATCCTCCGATACGCTTGGATATCAACGGTTTCATCCATGCTGTTTGCCATGATTCCGCCCACCCATGCCATGACACCTCAGGAACGCGCCTCTGAATTTCTCGGTCTGGTCAATGCCACCTGGCAGGCGGTTTATCGCGTGGAGAGCCAGGCGCAATGGCTGGCCGCCACCGATGTCTCCCCGGTGCATGACGCCGCCTCGGAAACCGCCGGCAAATCACGCGCCGCCTTTGCGGGAAACCCAAAAATCATCGAGGAGGCCCGCGAATTGCTCAAGGATCGCAAGGATTTAACACCCATGACCGTGATTGAGCTGGAACGGGTTCTTTTGAACGCCGCCGAGGCCCCAATGACCAATCCGGCCCTTGCCACCGAACGCATTGCCGCCGAAACACGTCAGGCCTCCACCTTGAATTCCTTCGTTTTTAAATTGGACGGCAAGCCCATCACCGCTAACGAAATCGACAATCTTCTCAACTCCAGCACCAATCTGGCCGGGCGCCGCGCGGTCTGGGAAGCCTCCAAACAATCCGGCCCCGCCCTCAAACCCGGCCTCATTGAACTGCAAAAGCTGCGCAACGGCGTGGCCCGCGAACTTGGTTTCAATGACTATTTCACCCTCCAGGTCGCCAGCTATGGCATGTCCACCGATGAAATGCTGCGTCTCCAGGATGATTTCATGCGGGATTTGAAGCCGCTGTATCTGCAACTCCACACCTGGGTCAAATATGAACTCGCCAAAAAATACGGTCAGCCCGTGCCCAATCGAATCCCCGCCCATTGGCTGAATAACCGCTGGAGCCAGAATTGGGTTGGCCTGGTCGAAGGCGCGAATTTCGACGACCGCCTCAAGGACAAGTCCCCCGAGTGGATCATGAAGACGGCTGAAAAGTTTTACACCGGCATTGGCTTCCCTTCCCTGCCGGAAAGTTTTTGGAAATTATCGGACCTCTATCCCCTCCCTCCCAACGCCACACGCAAAAAGAACACCCACGGCTCCTGCTGGCACGTCGATCTGGATCGTGACATTCGCTCGCTGATGAGCGTGGAACCCAACTGGCAGTGGTTTGAAACAGCCCACCACGAATTGGGCCACGCCTATTATTTCATGTCCTATTCCCGCCCTGAAGTGCCGCCCCTGCTCCGGTTGGGAGCCAACACCGGTTTTCACGAAGGCATGGGCGAATTGATTTCCATGGCCTGCGGCCAGGCCCCCTATCTCAAGACCGTCGGCGTGCTGCCCCAGGATTATCAGGTGGACCAAACCGCCTTTCTCCTCAACGACGCCCTGGCCAACACCGTTCCCTTCATTTTCTGGAGTTCCGGCACCATCACACATTGGGAAGCCGAGGTGTATGCCAAAAACCTGCCTCCGGAAAAGTGGAACGCGCGCTGGTGGAAATTCGTCCGCGATTATCAGGGCGTGGAATCGCCCGCGGACCGCGGAGAGGAATATTGCGACGCCGCCACCAAGACCCACATCAACGATGCCCCCGCTTATTACTTCAATTATGCCGTGGCAACCGTCCTGAAATTCCAATTCAACGATTACATCGCGCGCAACATTCTCAAGCAGCCACCCCAATCCTGCAACTACGCCAACAGCAAGGAAACCGGCGCTTTCTTGAAGAGCATCATGGAAAAAGGCGGCACCCAGGATTGGCGTAAAGTCCTCCATGACGCCACCGGGGAGGACCTCTCCACTCGCGCCATGGTCGAATATTTCAAACCCCTCATGTCCTGGCTGGAAGAGCAAAACAAGGGCCGCAAAATCGGCTGGGAGGATTAAGTCATTTCGATCATCACCCTCGGCGCCATTGTGCCGCCGCGTGAATCTTATGGCCGAAGTCCCATCGCCAACACCGCGGCTCCGTACCAGCCCGGGTCAATGCGGCGCCGGACAAAAATCTCTGGCAAACTGGAAAAACCCTTGAAACGCCATGAAAGTATATACGGGGGTTCGTCATTGATCGTGTCGGGTGCCCCCGCCCGACGTCTGGAGAATTGCCCCAACCAACCGAGTGAACCGAATGGGCGCATATCTTCTCTCCCGCCCTGCGAGGCACGAGCGGGGAGCAACGGTATTTAATTTGAGAGTTCAAAATGTGGATTTTTGAGGATTTGGTTCATCAGAACAATGAGTTTGCGCATGACGGCGGTGAACGCGACTTTGGCGGGCTTGCCCGCCGATCGGAGTCGTTTGTAGAACTCCTTGAGTTGGCGATTGCAGCGCGCAGCGACCATGGCAGCCATGTAGAGGGCACGTCTAACGGCGGCTCTTCCGCCACCGATGGAGCGACGGCCTTGCCACTGCCCGCTTTCTCGGGGATGTGGAGCCAGTCCGGCCAAGGCGGCGGCCTGCCCCCGATTGAGCGTGCCCAGCTCGGGCAGCTCAGCCAAAACAGCCAAGGCGGTAATTGTGCCCACCCCAGTAATAGCCTCGAGTTTCTTTGCGCGCTCATCCAATTCTGTGGTTTTCTGGCGCAGCGCTTTGAGTTGGGTTTCGATTCCCTGCACATCCCGCTCCAAACGATGCACCAAGCTCTGGGCCTGGCGGCGCAACTTGGGCAGCGTGAGGCGTTCGGCCTGATTGCGTTGGGCAAAGAGCAGTTCAAGGACCTGGTTGCGGCGACGAACCAGTTCGGTCAACTGCACCTCCACCTCGGAACGCGCCGGCGTGGGTTTGGGGGCAAAGGCCTGCCCATAGGCGGAGAGGACAGCGGCATCAATACGGTCGGTTTTGGCCCGTTGTCCCTGGGCGCGGGCGAAATGCCGGACGCGGGCGGGATTGATGATGCTGACAGGAATGCTGGCATGATGGAGGGCGTCAGCCACCTCACGCTCATAGCCGCCCGTGGCTTCACAGATGACGTGAGCGCCCGGATGCTGCGCCAGGAGTCCGACGAGCTGGCGATGACCGGCGGCGGTATTGGGCAGATCGTGGGAACGACCGGCCAGGTGGAGATCAAGACTCAGCTTGGCAATATCCAAGCCAGCGTAGATAGTGGTCATAGTGTTCTGGCTCTTTCTTGTAAATACGAGCAGGACTTGGTAGGCCGCTCAAGCAACGGTTCGAGTTTAGGACACAGACACGAACGGCTCTGGCTCCCGACGCATTTGGCTGTAAACCAATGCCAGGGAATGGCGAGCTCGTTCGCGCCACTGTCCTGCCGCCTGCAGGCGGCAGGACAGTTCCATCTATTCCGTCTTTTCAAACAAAACAAGAATAGATGGAAAATCAGATACAAGGGAGCTGGAGGGAGGGGTTGCCAGAAGATTCCTGTCATCCATCCGTGCTTTGAAACGCCAGCCTTCCTCCAGGAGAACTTTGCCCTGCGCTTGGGTCAATGGTCCAAGGTTAACCGGACAAAAACACGACACGGGCTGAAAGCACGTTTCAGCCCCTGAATGCCCACAAAATAGCCTGTTCCCACATTGAAACCCATCGGCCTTCCCCTGCTGGCAACCCGTTCACATCGCCATTTTCAGCCACACTGGGACGGGGCCGCCAGGGGGTGAATCCCCCCATGGACAGCCCCAGCGCTGCTCTTATTGTGACGACGTGACCCCAATAAGGCACTAAGTCAAAGTTAGTTGATATGAAAAGTACAAAAAGTTTAGTTCTGTTGGCCGCGCTGTCTGCGCTGCTTTGCAGCCCCTCCTACGGCACGGCGGCCACTCTGGGTCGCGGACCGGCGCCAGTCCAACTCGGATCGGCGGGTAATTTCGTGATTTTATCGAAATCCGGAATCACCGACGTCCCGGCTTCAGCCATTGTTGGAAACATTGGGTCCAGCCCTATCACCGGTGCGGCGATCCTTGTAAAATGCACAGAAGTGTCTGGCATAATATACGCGGTCGATGCGGCGGGTCCTGCTCCCTGCGCGGTCATCGCCCCGGCCTTGTTGGCCACAGCAGTCCTCAACATGCAAACCGCTTACACCGACGCCGCCGGGCGTAGCAACCCCACCGCGACCGAACTGGGTGCGGGAAATATTAACGGAATGACAATCCTTCCGGGTCTCTACAAATGGAGCAGCTCGCTTCAGATTCCCATTGTGGTCACTCTCTCCGGCGGCCCTAATGATGTTTGGATCTTCCAGGTTGCAGGCAACCTCACCGAGGGCAACGGCGCCCAGATTATTCTCAAGGGCGGCGCACAGGCCAGGAACGTCTTCTGGCAGGTCGGCGGCCAAACGACCATTGGAACGACGGCTAGCTTCAAGGGAATCATTCTGTGCAAAACATTGGTTGCGATGAACACCGGCGCAGTGCTGAGCGGTCGGGCGCTGGCGCAAACCGCTGTAACCTTACAGAAGAATGCCGTCACTCAGCCCGGCGGAACCGTCTCGGGGCATCACAATGACTGACGCCAAAAGCCGATAACTAAGAAATCACATCCGGGCCAAACCGTGGTTTGAAAGGGTTCAAATCACGGTTTGGTTCGTTTTTTTATGTCTGGAAAAGAGGTTCATTCCCCTTTCGGTATAGTCCAGCCAGCCCGGAACGGGCTCCAATCATTCAGCCTATAGGTTGCGGCGCAAGAGTCATCCTTGCTGGAAGAGCAAGACAAGGGCCGTAAAATCGGCTGTCTGAATTGACGCCGCCCAAACGCAGGTGGCAGAGCCGGTTTCCGCTTTCCTGACCCCGCCAAAACAGCAGATCGGAATGCAGATAATTAATAGCCCCCCGTCAACGCAGAATTTCTGGCTTGCACCATGCAGGCCGGGAACCCAAAAATCCTCCTTGTTGATGTTAAGCCAAAACAACATGGGCATTGCAGACCGTCAGCCGGGTTTCCAAAAATCCTGGCTTGTGAAGCTTCGCGCCCTGGTGGTGGCTTGCGCCGTGCTGTTTCTGGTGGTCTGCGCGAATGCCGCCCCCGGTCTGACCGCCTCCCTGGATCGTGATACGATGACTGCGGGCGAAAGCGTCACCCTGTCTCTCTCGTTTGAGGGAATTGATGTAAAATCTGCCCCCAGCGTAAATCTGCCTCCAGCCCTTAACGCCAGATACGGAGGTCAAACCAGCCAGTATTCTTTCGTCAACGGCCAATCCACATCCACGGTGATCTTCAGTTATGTTCTCACTCCCATCCAGGCCGGGGATTATGTCATTCCCGTGCTCAGATTCACTTCCGGGAGCCAGACATTTGACAGCAAGCCGCTGCGTTTGAAAGTGCTGCCGGCGGGAGCCCCGGACCCGGCGAATACGAATGCGGGACCTCAGTTGGCGTTCTTAAAATTGCTGACACCCAAAAATGAAATCTACATGGGTGAAGTGCTGCCTGTGGATATTCAGCTCTATTATTTAAATGCCCAGGACCAGCAAATGCCCCAACTGCAGGCGGACGGTTTCGTTTTAAGCAAAACTCCACAGGTGATCCAAACTTCCACTCAAGTCGGCAACCAGCCCTATCACCTGATCGTTTTCAAAACAACCGTCATGCCGACCAAAACCGGCGATTTGACCCTCGGTCCGGCGCAATGCCCCCTCACCCTCGTCATTCCGCAGGCCCGGCAACAGCGCCGTGGTGATCCCTTCAACGATCCGTTTGGATTTTTCGGGCAGCGCGCCCAATTGCGTCAAGTCAACCTGACCAGCGAAACCAACACGATCCGCGTTCTGCCATTGCCAACCGCGAATGTGCCACCGGAATTCAACGGCGCTGTCGGTTCCTTCTCCATGACCGCAACCGCAGGCCCGACGAATCTGGCTGTGGGCGACCCAATCACCGTAAAAATCAAAATCACCGGCCAGGGTTCCCTCGACTCGCTCAACCTGGCCTCTTTTGAGAATTGGAAATCCTTTAAAACCTATCCCCCTTCAATAAAAATTGAGCCAACCGATACCTTGGGCGTGGAAGGCAGCAAGTCATTCGAGTTTGCAGCCATCCCCCAATCCCCTGAAATCAAGGCCCTGCCCGAGATCGTTTTCAGCTACTTCGACCCGGCGACCAAAAGCTTTCGAAGTCTGCGGCAAGGTCCGTTTCCCTTGCAGGTGCGCTCGTCTGCAAACACAGCCCTACCTGCCATGGTGGCCAATGCCAATGCGGCGGACTCGGACAAATCTGGATCACCTCAGGACATCGTCAATATCAAGACCAAACCCGGCGCCTTGGTCCTCGTTCAAACACCCCTGGCCGCCAAATCGTGGTTTCTGGCCATTCAAGTCATCCCGGTCATTCTATTGGGCATTGTCTGGATGCGACGAAAACAAGCGGACAAACTCAGCGCCAACCCGCGTTTGCGCCGCCAGATCGAGGTCGAGCGCCTGATTGCCCGAGGCCTTCCCAAACTCAAGGCCCATGCTGAAGCCAATGACGCAGAGGCCTTCTACGCTCAGGCCTTCCGTTTGTTGCAGGCCCGGATCGGTGAGCGGCTTGATCTTCCATCGGCGTCCATCACGGAATCGATCATCACGGATCGTCTCGGTCCCCTGGGTCTGGACGGAGAGATGCTCAAATTATTGCACGATATATTTCAGCGCTGCAATCAGGTCCGCTATGCGCCCCCGCAAATCAACGAAGGGCTTTTTGCGCAATACCCCAAAGTCGAAACCGCCCTGGAGGCCTTGAAGAATCTGGAGTCGATCCAATGAACTTCATTTCAAAAATCGCCTCCACACACCGCGCCGCTGCATTTTGGTCCTTTTTGCTCCTATCGCTGGCGCTTTTGTTAACCAGCGCCCGGGCGGACAGCTTTTCGGACGCCTTCGAAAAAGCAAACAAACTCTATGCGGAGGGTCAATACGAACCCGCCATCAACACCTATTCGAACCTTGCGCAAAACGGAACCGTTTCCGCCGCCCTCTATTTTAACCTCGGGAACGCCTGCTTGAAAGGCGGTCGTTCGGGCCTGGCGGTCGTTTACTACCAACGCGCCCTCGAACTCTCCCCCCGGGATCCGGATATTCGCGCCAATCTGCAACTGGCTCGCAGCCGCGCCTATCAAGGCAATCCTCCAGGAACCGGATTCCTGCGATCATGGACAAGCTGGTTTTCGCTCAACGAATGGGCCATTTTGGCTGCCGTGGCGTGGTGGGCATGGCTGGGCGTTTTGGTAACCCATCAGCTCAAACCCGGAATGAAATCCCGTTTGGCCAGGCCGCAACGGCTCCTTCTGTTGGCCACCTTGATTGCGGTGGCCGGCCTCGGGATTCGACTCTATTTTGATCGGTTCATCGATTCAGCCATAATCATCGTAAAGGATGCGCCGGTGAAATACGGCCCACTCGAGGAATCCCGTGTGTTTTACTCCCTGCAGGACGGTGCGGAAATCACAGCCATCGACCGACAAGACCAGTGGATGCAAATCCGTGATCATCAACAGCGCACCGGTTGGGTGCGTTCGGACCAGGTGATGGCGATCAATCCCACGGCGTCAGGCATGCCCGCAAAGTGACCACGCCAGTCCATGCTGGACGAATCCCCCTCTTTCATCTACGCTTTCACTCATGGCAAAGGCCCAAAAAAACGCTGCGACAGACTCTCCCGAGGGTGGGAATCTTCCTTTCGAGGAAGCGCTGCAAAAACTTGAATCCATCGTCGAATCGATGGAATCGGACGATTTGCCCTTGGAAACTCTCATGGCCAGAGCTGAGGAAGGCCATCGCCTGGCCCAACTCTGCCAGACGAAATTGAATGCCGCGGAGTTGAAGCTGCTGCAGTTGGAAAAGTCCTCTTCGGGACAACTGACCCTCAATCCTTTCAAACCCTCCGAAGAAACTGCCGAGTCCTGAACCTATGAGCCGTTTTTTAGAAATGGTAGATCACCCTTCGCATCTCAAAAAGCTGACGATGCCGCAATTGCAGCAGTTGGCCGAGGAAATCCGGGAAGAATTGATTAGAACGCTGGCCAAACATGGCGGTCACCTGGGTCCGAATCTGGGCGTGGTCGAATTGACCATTGCCATGCACTACGTTTTCGCCACACCGGAAGACAAGTTCGTGTGGGATGTCAGCCATCAGTGTTACGTCCACAAACTGCTCACGGGTCGCAAAGACAGGTTTTCCACCATTCGCACCACAGGCGGCTTGAATGGATTCGCCCTGCGCACGGAAAGCCCGCATGACATTTACGGCAGCGGTCACGCCGGCACCGCCCTATCCGCCGCCCTGGGCATGGCTGTGGCCCGCGACCGGATGGGTGGCAAGGAAAACGTGGTCGCCGTCTTCGGCGACGCGGCATTGACCAACGGTATTTCCTATGAGGCCCTGAACAACATTGCCCACTCCACCAAACGCTTCATCGGTGTCCTCAACGATAACGAATGGGGCATTGCGAAAAACGTGGGCGCCATTGCCTCCTACCTGAACAAACTCATCACGCACCCTTCCTACAACCGCCTGCAAAAGGATTTCGAGCGTTGGATGCGCAGAATGCCAAAAGGCGATGTGGCGTTGAAGCTCGGTCATAAGGCCGAAGTCGCCCTCAAAGGCGCCGTCGCCCAGGCCAGCCTCAAACAATCCCCCACCGATACGGACTCGGATGGGCGCGGTGGCTATGGCAGCAGCGTCTTCTTCGAGGAAATGGCGCTGCGTTATCTTGGGCCGTTGGACGGGCACAACCTGCCCTTGCTCATCAATTCGCTGGAATTTGCGAAGAATTGCGACCATCCCATCATCATTCACATCGTGACGCAAAAGGGTAAAGGCTATGAGGCCGCCCTTCGCCAGCCGGAAAAATTTCATGGGGTCGGCCCCTATGACGTTGAAACCGGCGATTCTTTGAAGGCTAAGCCGGGCACTCCTCCCAATTACCAGGATGTCTTCGGTGAAACCATGGTGCGCCTCTGCAAACGCGACAACATGATCGTGGGCATCACCGCCGCCATGCCCAGCGGCACGGGATTGAAATTGTTGGAGAAAGCCATGCCCGACCGTTGCTACGATGTCGGCATCGCCGAGGAGCACGCGGTCATATTCGCCGCAGGCATGGCCACACGCGGCTTCCATCCTGTCGTTGCCATTTACTCGACCTTCCTTCAACGAGCCTACGATTGCATCATCCACGATGTCGCATTGCAAAAATTGCCTGTGATTTTTTGCATGGATCGCGCCGGCCTGTCCGCAAACGACGGCCCCACGCATCACGGCTTGTTCGACATCTCTTTCCTGCGTTGCGTGCCGGACATCATCGGCATGGCCCCCAAGGACGAGGATGAACTCGTCGATATGATGTTCACCGCCACCCATCAGAAGCTGCCCGTGTTCATCCGTTACCCGCGCGGCGTCGGTGAAGGTGTGGCCATCAAGGAACAGCCAGCCATTTTGGAGATTGGCAAAGCCGAGGTCATCCAGAATTTCTCCAACAACGGCGGGCATAAGGTGGCCATATTCGCATTGGGCAACATGATGGCGGTGGGACGCGAAGCCGCCAGCCAGCTCGGGGCCCAAGGTTTCGATGTCTCATTGATCAATCCCCGGTTCACCAAACCGATCGATAAGGGCACCACACAATTCTTTGGCCAGGCGGCCGACGTGGTCGTCACCATCGAAGACCATGTGCTCCCGGGCGGCTATGGAAGCAACGTCCTCGAACTGTTCAGCGACACCCGCATTTCCACGCCCCTCTTGCGCATCGGCTGGCCCGATCAATTCATCGAACACGCCTCCACAGTGGATTACTTGCGCGAAAAATATGGTCTCACCGCGGCCGCCATTGTGACCCGCGTCAAAAAACAATTTTCTGAAGTCGCAGCCAACCCCTTGATCGCGGTGGCTTGAACGCCATGACCCACGATTTAAAATAAAACCTATGGCCTATCAAAATGTGATTCCACCGGCGGGAGAAAAAATCGCCATTCAAAATGGCCGTCTTCATGTGCCGAACCATCCGATCATGCCCTTCATCCGGGGTGACGGCACAGGTCCTGACATCTGGGCGGCCAGCCAGAGAGTCTTCGATGCCGCCGTCGAAAAGGCCTACAAGGGCGCGCGCAAAATCGCATGGTTTGAAGTCTTCGCGGGCGAAACCGCCAAGCAGAAATTTGATAACTGGCTACCGGACGACACCGTCGAGGCGTTCAAGGATTATCTGGTCGGCATCAAGGGTCCATTGACCACCCCCATCGGCGGCGGCATTCGCTCGCTCAACGTGGCTCTGCGCCAGATGCTCGATCTTTATGTCTGCCTGCGCCCCGTCCAGTATTTTACCGGAGTCCCCTCCCCGGTCAAACACCCTGAGAAGGTCAACATGGTGATTTTCCGCGAAAATACCGAGGACATTTATGCGGGCATCGAATTTCCCGCTGGATCGCCTGAAGCGCAAAAGGTTCTCGACTTCATTCAGCAGAATTTCCCCAAGGACTTTGCCAAAATCCGTTTTGGCACGGCAAAAGCCGGAACGGATTTCCTTCAATCGACTGGCGCGGACAAGGCCCTTCCGCCACAACCCGTTCAAGTCGGAATTGGCATCAAACCAGTCTCCAAAATCGGCACCACCCGGCTGATGAAATCGGCCATCGATTACGCCATCGCGCAGGGCCGCAAAAGCGTCACGATTGTCCACAAAGGCAACATCATGAAATTCACGGAAGGCGCCTTCCGTGATTGGGCCTATGCCACTGCGGAACAACTCTACGGCTCCAGGGTCTATACCTGGTCCCAATGGGAGCGCACTAAAAAGGCCGGCGGCGAAGAAGCGGCCAATCTCGAGCAGAAGGCCGCCCTCAAGGCCGGAGCCATTCTCATCAAGGACGCCATTGCGGACATCACCTTGCAGCAGGTCCTCACCCGTCCCGAGGATTTTGAAGTCATTGCCACGCTTAACCTCAACGGCGATTACCTTTCAGACGCCCTCGCCGCCCAGGTTGGCGGCATCGGCATCGCGCCCGGTGGAAATATCAACTACGTCACCGGCCACGCGATCTTTGAGGCCACTCACGGCACAGCCCCCAAATACGCCAATCTCGACAAGGTCAATCCCGGCAGCGTGATTCTCAGCGGGGAAATGATGTTCCGTTACATGGGCTGGTTGGAGGCTGCCGATCTCATCCTGAAAGGGATCAACGGCGCCATCAATTCAAAACGCGTCACCTACGATTTCGCCCGTCAAATGACCGGCGCCACGGAAATCAAGTGCTCCGAATTCGGCGACAACATCATCGCTCACATGTAATCGGCAATTGAAGAATCACAGATTGTTCTTTTCGAGGCGGGTTCATCACCCGCCTTTTTTCTTGCTTGTTCGATTTCAGAAAGCCGCACGATTGATCCGCGCCTTGGCTTTGACTTTTTCGTATGACTTCGGACTCAATAGTCCGGCCTGAAAAAACACCTCCGCCTGCGCCAACTGGCGCGCCCCCACATGATCCAATTTGCGCCGATTGATCGTCCTGGGCAGCATTTCCAGATTGGCCAGATTGTTGCCCAACTCGGGAGCCAGGCTGAAGGGCACGATATGATCGATCTCCACCGTTTCCCCCGCATAAGGCCCCAGCGTGATGATCCCCGCGTGGCCGCCCCGCAATTTTTCCCGATTTTCCGCCGTCAACAAACCCAGCTCGTGCGCAATTTTCAAATTCCGCAGCAGGGAATCTCGCGTTAATTCAGCCTTCTTTCCGCCTGTGCCGTTGATTGTTTGAGCCAGGGTGATGGCCATGTGAGGCCCCAGAAAATGCCGTTCAGCCGTGTCCAACCAATAAACCGTCTTGTTCAATCGCGGATTCGCGCCCCTGTCCCCCAACTTCTCAAGCTTTGCGGGATCGGTTAAATTCGCAATCGCGAATACCGCGGAAAACGGTCCCCACTGCCACAGCCCAAAACTGAACAGCACCACGACCAGCGCGGCGATTCCTTTAATGCGGGGAGCTTTTTTCATGACCGCCCCGATTCTTCATGGTTGCAACGTTTTGGCAATTCGGATTCACCAATTCACCATTCACGCATCATTGCCATAAACCTGCAAATCATGTTATTGAAGAACCATGCAAGGTCCCGAATGCCAGCGTCGGTGTCCTGTCTGCGGCGAGCGGACGGCGCGGCCTCTTTTCGCAAAAGGCGATCTGCGTTTGGTCCAATGCGCCAATTGCTCCATGGTTTATGCCAGTCCCATCCCCGACGAATTGGCCACGGGCGCCTACTACGACCGCATTGGAAAGCCCTTTTATTGCTCGCCGGACAAATTGGAAAGCGACTACGCGCCCGTGCGTTTCGAACGCGAGCTCCGCATTTTTCGCCAATTTCGCATCTCGGGAAATGTTCTGGACGTCGGCTGTTCGACCGGCGCGTTCCTGTATCAGATCAAAACCCGCTGGCCTCTGAATTATCGGATACTGGGCGCCGATGTCGCCTCGGCCGCGCTGGATTACGCGGAACAAAAAGGAGTCCCTGTTCTGCGCGCCTCATTTCTGGAACACGATTTCCATGGCCAGCACTTTGATGCCATCACGTTCTGGGCGGTCATGGAGCATCTGGCCCATCCAGAACAATTCCTCGCCAAAGCTGCGGACCTGATCAATCCCGGCGGTCACATCTACATTTTGGTGCCGAATTGGCGCTCGCTCGCCATCCGCCTTCTGGGCCGGCGTTACCGCTACATTTACGCCGATCACGTGAATTACTTTTCAGCCGCCACCCTCGATCGTTTCGCCCGCGCGTCATCTCAATTCGACGTCGTGGGCCAGGGTTCCACCCACTTTAATCCCATCGTGATCCTGCAGGACTTTTTCAAACGCGTGGATCGGGTCCCCGATGAAGACCGGGCGCGCCTCTTGAAAAAAACCACCGGATACAAACAGAATCCATGGTTGAAACCGATAAAATGGCTCTATCGCCTGGCCGAGTCCGCCCTGGGCGCATGCAACCTGGCCGATAATATTTACATCGTCCTGCAAAAGCGTAAACCAGCGCCATCAACGCCCGCGTCCCCATTCGAGGAATAATTTAAATAAACCGCACCTTCCTGCGTCAATACATTGATCCTATGAATATTAAAACCCTGCTCGCCTTTTGTCTGTTGCCCTGGATGGCCAATGCCAGCCCTGGCACAAGCGTAATCCCTGACCTTGTCATGCCCAAAGGCGTCGGCGTGAATATTCACTTCACCCGCGGCCACGAAAAGGATCTGGATTTGATCGCCGCCGCAGGTTTCAAATTCATTCGCATGGATTTCGGTTGGGGCGGCATTGAAAGAAAAAAAGGCGAATACGATTGGTCCGCTTATGACGAGTTGACCGCCAATCTTGAAAAACGCGGTCTCAGTGCCATCTACATTTTCGACTACTCAAATCCTCTTTTCGAAGAGGAAGTCGCCTCGAAAAACCCCATCTTTGGAGGTGAAAGCAAGGAAACCGCTTCCCCGCAGCATCCCGAAAGTGTCGCCGCTTTTGCCCGGTGGTCGGCCGCCGCAGCCGTGCATTTCCGGGGTAAGCCCGTCGTCTGGGAAATCTGGAACGAACCGAACATTTTCTTCTGGAAACCCAAACCCGACGTGACCCAATACACAGAACTCGCCTTGGCCACCTGTAAAGCCGTGCGCCAGGCCGTTCCTGAAGCCGCCATCATCGGTCCGGCCAGCTCCGAATTTCCATGGCCCTTCCTCGAAAAATTCCTCGCCTCGGGCATTCTCGAACACCTCGATGCCGTCAGCGTCCATCCCTATCGCGATTACAAACGAGGCCCGGAAACCGCCGCGGAGGATTACCAAAAACTGCGCGGCCTGATCCAAAAATACGCCCCCACCCCTGCGAAGGCCAAAATGCCAATCATCAGCGGCGAATGGGGCTACGCCACCCAACAGGATGGAGGACTCACGCTGGACACCCAGGCCGCATTCATCGTCCGCCAGCAAATGGCCAACCTCTTTTATGGCGTGCCCATTTCGATCTGGTACGATTGGACCAATGACGGTCCCGATCCCAAGGAAAGGGAACACAACTTTGGCACCACGACGAGCGACCTTAAACCCAAGCCCTCCTACACCGCCGTGCAAGGCATGACCCGCTTTTTGTCAGGCTTCACCATCAAGCGGAGCATTCCTCTCGATGACAACCGGGATTGGGCGCTGATCTGGAAGGATTCAAAAGGCCATCAAAAACTCACCGTCTGGACAACACGCGAAATCCACGAAGTGAATATCGACACCGGCTTGGAACTATCGGCGACACTCACCTGCCAAACCATCACCGGCAAGTCGTTTCCCCTTTCCATGAACTCGGGCAAACTCCACCTTGCCCTGGACTCCGCCCCGCTCTTTATTGATCTGCAATAAACATACGAAACGCCTCTCCCCCCGACAACGGCAGGGCGAGGCTTGGTAGGGGCGAGGCTTGGTAGGGGCGAGACTTGGTAGGGCGAGGCTCCCGCCGAGCCGCGCAACGGCTGTTTCGTTCCTACTCAATTGTCAATCGACCATCGTCAATTTTCCATTCTCCCCATTTCCCCATCTTGTCCATCCATGTAAAAATCTGCCCCCAGCCAACCCCACGCGGCGGCCACTTCCCAAACCATCCAATCTCTCCAGAACCGCCCAATACTCCTCCCTCTCCGTCGCCAGATGGAGGGACGGGGTGAGGTGGCTTTTCTTTATTTTGAAACCATGTCCCTCTGGTCCATGCAATAAACTCGTCAAAAGCCATCTACTCACCTGCCCTCTTAATGGCCTTTTTCGCTTGCGAAAGATTTTTGTCTTACATCCGGGATAAACCGTTTTTCCGCATCTCCCATTGCGCGGAAGCCCAATCCCTCATAAAATCCCCGCGCATGACTGCCAAAGGCACTGTTTATTTTATTGGCGCTGGTCCTGGCGACCCCGGCCTGCTCACGATCCGCGGCGCGGAATTAATCCGACGCTCCGATGTGGTTATTTATGATGGCCTGGTGAATCCCGCCATCCTCGATCTGGCCACACCCACAGCCGAAATCATTTACGGCGGCAAACGCGATCTTCCCCAGAAACAGGCGGTCCCCGTCAAGGAACTCGTCAAACAAATCGCCGCCCGGGCAAAACAAGGCAAATCCATCGTCCGTCTCAGATCCGGCGATCCCTCCATCTTCAGCGAAACCGATGAGGAGGCCCTCGCTTTGACCAAGGCAAACATCCCCTTTGAAATGGTTCCCGGCGTCTCCAGTGTCGAGGCCGCTCCCATTTATGCCGGCATCCCTTTGACTTCTTCGGATTCCGGTCCGCTCTATGTGGTGATCGATGCTCACGCAGCCTTTAAACCCGGCGGACGTCCCATGGACTGGGAGCATCTCGCGCCGCTGGATGGAACTTTGGTGTTCCTCATGGCTTTGGATTACCTGAAGCAAATCGTCAAGGAACTCACCGCACACGGCAAAGCCGCCAAAACTCCGGCAGCCCTGATTCAGCATGGCACCCTGGCAAGTCAGAAAACCATTCCAGGCACCCTGAAAACCCTGGTCGCGCAGGCGGCAAAGGCCGATTTGGAATCCCCCGTCATTCTGGTCGTTGGTAATTCCGTGCTATTGCGTGAGAAACTCCAATGGTTCGAACGCCGTCCCTTGTTCGGCCAGCGCATCGTGGTCACCCGCGCCAGGGAACAGGCCAGCCAGCTTTCCCAGCCGCTGCGGGAACTCGGCGCCGATGTCCTGGAAATTCCAGCCATCAAAATTGTCGCCCCAAAAAAGAAGGACCCCATCAAGGACGCCATTCAAAGCCTCAATTCCTACGATTGGCTCGTTTTCACCAGTCCCAACGGAGTGACCGAGTTCTTTAATTTGTTTTTCGCAATCCACCAGGATTTGCGCGATATCGGGGGCGTGCGAATCGCGGCCGTTGGACCCGCCACAGCCCGGAAAGTTAAAGATTGCAGGCTCCAGGTCGATGCCATGCCCGCGGAGTTCATCGCTAAAAACATCATCGAAGCCATCGCTGAAGTCCAAAGCATCGAAAACCTGCGCATCCTCCTTCTGCGCGCGGAAGTGGCCAGTCCCGAACTGCCAAAACTGCTCGAGGACATGGGCGCCATCGTGGATGATGTGGCCTGCTACCAGACCGTTGCCGAAAAGGAAGACGTTCACGGCGCGTCCGTCCGTTTATTGGAAGGAGGCGCGGACTGGATCACCTTTACCAGCGGCTCCACAGTGGAACACTTCCACGCCCGTTTCGATCTGCCAAAATTACTGAATCGCTTTCCCACAATGAAACTCGCCTCCATCGGGCCTGAAACCACCAAAGCCCTCACCGCGTTGAACTTGAAAGCCGATTTTGAAGCGGCGCCCCATACCGTGGAAAGCTTGATTGCAGGGATATCGACCCCTCACCCATCTCATGACTGATACGCCTGCCACGCACACGACCATTCCAATTCCCGGCCCGACCCTCAAGATCGGAAACACGGTCACGTTGGAAGTTCATGATCTGGCCTTCGGCGGTGAAGGCGTTGCCCGATTTGAGGATTTTGTCATCTTCGTTGCCTTTGCGTTGCCCGGCGAAACCATAGAGGCGGAGATCACAGAAGTTAAAAAACGCTTTGCCCGGGCCCGTCTGTTGCGCGTGCTCGTGCCCTCCCCGGAACGCGTGGAACCACGCTGCCAATATTATGGCGATTGCGGAGGATGCCAATACCAGCATTACGACTACGCCGCCCAGCTTCGGCTCAAGCAAAAACAGGTCAGGGACATCCTCGAAAGAATCGGCGGCTTCGAGAATCCCCCCGTCCCCGCGGCCATTCCCTGCCCTCAGCATTACAATTACCGCAACCGGATCATGGTCCGCAGCCAGTGGGACAAAACCATCCAGGCCTTGCACCTCGGTTTCATCCGCGCCGATTCCCGGCTGGTGGTGGACGTCGAGCAGTGCGACATCGCCATGCCCGGCGTCAACGAACAACTCCGCCGCGCCCACGCCAATCCACCACCCAAAGGCGGCCTTAAAGTGACCTTGCGTGAAACTCCCCCCGGCTGGGAGGTCCCCAAGGACGCTTTCTTCCAAAACAACACCGCCATGCTCGAGCCATTGATCGCGGCCGTCCGGGAACGCCTCACGCAAAGCGGCAACCATTATCTCATCGATGCCTATTGCGGCGTCGGATTCTTCAGCATCGCGCTTGCCCGTGACATAAAGGAATTCGTGGGAGTGGAATACGACCGGCTGGCTGTCGAGGCCGCAAAGCGCAATCTGGCGCTGCATGGCGTTCAAAACGGCGCCTACGTCTCCGGCAAAACCGAAGAGCATCTCCCGGCCTTGCTCCGGCAATTCTCTCCAGATAAAACGACCGTCATTCTCGACCCGCCGCGCGTGGGTTGCCCCCCTCAAAGCATGGAGAATTTGCGCGATTCAGGCGTCAGTCAGATCCTCTACGTCTCCTGCCATCCCGCGACTCTGGCAAGAGACTTGAACGTTTTATGCCGGGAACAGGTCTATGAACTGGCGCAGGTCACTCCCGTGGATATGTTTCCGCAGACCCAACATATCGAATGCGTGGCCGATCTGCGCCGAAATAAAAACCGGTAGGGCGAGGTCGGTAGGGCGAGGCTCCCGCCGAGCCGCCCAAACGGTAGGGCGAGGCTCCTGCCGAGCCGTCCAAGCGGTAGGGCGAGGCTCCTGCCGAGCCGTCCAAGCGGTAGGGCGAGGCTCCTGCCGAGCCGTCCAAGCGGTAGGGCGAGGCTCCCGCCGAGCCGTCCAAACGGTAGGGCGAGGCTCCCGCCGAGCCGTCCAAGCGGTAGGGCGAGGCTCCTGCCGAGCCGTCCAAGCGGTAGGGCGAGGCTCCCGCCGAGCCGCCCAAACGGTAGGGCGAGGCTCCTGCCGAGCCGTCCAAGCGGTAGGGCGAGGCTGGTAGGGCGAGGCTCCCGCCGAGCCGCCCAAACGGTAGGGCGAGGCTCCTGCCGAGCCGTCCAAGCGGTAGGGCGAGGCTGGTAGGGCGAGGCTCCCGCCGAGCAGCACAACGGGTAGGGCGAGACTCCTGCCGAGCCGCCCAACGGGTAGGGCGAGGCTCCCGCCGAGCCGTCCAAACGGTAGGGCGAGACTTGGTAGGGCGAGGCTCCTGCCGAGCCGCACAACGGGTAGGGCGAGGCTCCCGCCGAGCCGCCCAAGCGGTAGGGCGAGGCTCCCGCCGAGCCGCCCAAACGGTAGGGCGAGACTTGGTAGGGCGAGGCTCCCGCCGAGCCGCCCAAACGGTAGGGCGAGGCTCCTGCCGAGCCGCACAACGGGTAGGGCGAGGCTCCCGCCGAGCCGCCCAAGCGGTAGGGCGAGGCTCCCGCCGAGCCGCCCAAACGGTAGGGCGAGGCTGGTAGGGCGAGGCTCCTGCCGAGCCGTCCGGTCCTGTTCCTCGACCGCCTCTTGGACAAGGCCGCGAGTGGCTGGGGCTGACATCGCTGGTGGGCGCTGGACAAAACCTTCGGCATGCCGAAAAAGTCTCTAAAAGGCCATGGAAGTTTATAGGGCGAATGAATACAGTCGATCCAAAAAACCGATCGCGCGATTCTTCTCTCTCGCCCCAAAACCTGAATTGGCACGAGTGGGGAGAGAGCTGGAGAGAGGGGCTCCTTTTATCGCCCTTGCTTCCTTGTCGAAGAATTTTGTCATGCAACCATCGCCGGTGGCCCTGTTCTTTTGGAATCGACGCTGAATATATTACAAAGAAGTCACGGAAGCCTTGCTATTACAAATAATTGGGTTTAAATCACATTTCCACAACCTATGGATACAATGGCAAATAAGCGTTGCGAGTTTAACGAGAAAATACTGCCCTGGCTCGCCGCCTTGGCTGTTCTCATTATCTACCTGGTCACCCTTAACCATTGGGTCACCACCGCAAGTATAGGCAATGTGGCCAAAATCGCCCAATGGGATTCCTGGTCATTGACCCTGCAAGCTCCGCTGTTTTATTTTATCACATACCCAATCCGTTGGCTTCCAAGCAGTTGGCAGCTATTGATCCTGAATGTCTTTTCCGCGTTTTGCGCCGCCGGGGCATTGGCATTGCTCGCCAAATCCGTCGCCCTTCTCCCACACGACAGGACTCGCGACCAGCGCATTCGCGAACGCAGCGATTACAGCCTCCTGAGCATTCCCACCGCTTGGATCCCTCCCATCCTCGCCGTTCTGGCTTGCGGCCTGCAACTCACATGGTGGGAACACGCCACCGCTGCCACCGGCGAAGCGCTCAACGCTCTTTTATTTGCTTACGTGGTTTGCTCGCTCCTCCAATTCCGCCTCGAACAGGAGGATCGCTTTCTCTTTAGATCCGCCTTGGTGTACGGTTTGGCGATCACCAACAATTGGGCCATGATCGCCTTCCTGCCCCTCTACATCGTGGCCATGATTTGGATGAAGGGCGTCGCCTTTTTCAGCGGACGCTTTTTTACACGCATGTTCTTCCTGGGTTGCCTGGGTTTGTTGCTTTATCTGGCCCTCCCGCTCGTGGACGTTATTTCCGCCAAATCCGGCGTCGGTTTCTGGCAGCTGATTAAAACAGAAATTGCGATGCAGAAGAATGCCCTCCTTAATTTTCCCCGTTACGTTCTATTGTTGTGCGCGCTTTCTTCCCTGCTGCCGGTTTTCGCCATGGGTTTTCGTTTCCCTTCCACCGTCGGAGACACCAGCATCGTCGGCAATATTCTCACCACCGTCATGTTCCGTGTCATGCACTTCTTCTTCCTGGGCATCTGTCTGTGGGTCATGTTTGATCCCCCCTTCAGCCCGCGCGTGCGTGGATTCGGCCTGCCTTTCCTGCCCCTTTACTTCTTGAGCGCCTTGGGCATCGGATATTTCAGCGGCTATTTCCTGCTCGTCTTTGGTTCCGAACCCGAAAAACGCCGCCATGCCAGCCAGCCGGGCGTCCGCCTGCTCGGTAAATTACTGGCAGGCCTGGTTTTATTGGCCTTGATCGTCGTCCCGGCCGGTCTCATCTATAAAAATCTGGCCGGCATTCGCAGCACAAATGGTCCCACCCTATACCAATTGGCCCAGGCCATGACCGAAAGCCTGCCAGCCCAGGGGGCCTATGTTTTGAGCGACGACCCGATCTACCTTTTCCTGATTCAAGCCGCCATCCAGCGGAGTGGCGCGCCCAACAACCATATCTTCGTCGATACCCGCAGCCTCTACTACAAGTCCTATCACCATCTCCTGCACAAACGCTACGGCGAGCGATGGTCCGACGTCCTCACCGGCGAACGCTTTTCCGAACCCATTTCAGCCGTCAATGTTCACCTTTTTACAGCCGCCCAGGCCCGCACGGGTGAGGTTTTCTATGCCCACCCTCCCCTCAATTACTTCATGGAAAGCCTCTCCGCGGAGCCAAAAGGGCTGATCTATCGAATGCAGCCTTATCAGTCGGGT
The DNA here is from genome assembly GCA_963664225.1 of Verrucomicrobiia bacterium. Classification (GTDB taxonomy): domain Bacteria; phylum Verrucomicrobiota; class Verrucomicrobiia; order Limisphaerales; family UBA1319. The sequence continues at coordinate 754,091 of OY760937.1, read as the reverse complement.
CAGGTGACTCCTCCCCCGCTGTCCCCTGAAACAGTCACCGCCAATCAGGCTTTTTGGAACCGCATCAAAACCGGTTTCCCTGCTGGAAAATCCTCACAGGATGCCGACACCGCCCAGCCGGACGCCCAATTTGCCTCCTTCTTCCTCTCCCGTTCCGCCAACGTTTGGGGCGTCGAATTGCAGAAAAACAATATTCTGCCCGCCGCAGCCCAGGCCTTTGCACTCGCGCTTCATTTTAATCCCGACAATGAAGTCGCTTTTGTAAACCAGAAGTACAATCAAAATCTGACGTCCGGGCAGACACGCGCGGTCGAGTTGGAACCCACGTTCGAGGAAAAAATGCGTCAGAAATACCGGCGCTGGACAGACCTCTTGCGGCTCAACGGGCCCTTCGACGAGCCCCGTTTCTGCATGCAATGGGGTGAGAATTTTGCCCTTTCCGATCCGCCATTCATCCGGTTGTCCGCCCAGCAATTCCTGCGCGTGCTCACCTTTCAACCCGGCAACCTCGAAGCCTCCGTCTGGCTGGCCAACATGTATCTAAAATGGCACCTGCCGGATCGCACCCTCGAAATCGTCGCGGCCACGCGCCAGCAAACCAACGCGCCCGCATTAAGCCTGGCCAATCAACATGAATTGGAGCGCCTGGAAGCTTGGGCCTACACCTTCAAGACCAACATGCCCCAGGCCATTAAAATACTTCAGGACGCCCGCCGCAGGGATCCGGGTGAGCCTTCCCTGCCGGAAACCCTCGCGCAACTCTATCTCCAGGCCGGGGATTTCACCAATGCCCTCTCCGCTCTCGATCAGCAGCTCAAATTGGATCCCAATAATATGAAGGCCCTGTTTAACCACGGCGCCCTGTGCATCCAGCTTAAAGCCTACCCCCAGGCCGTTGCTTCCTTGACCCGCGTCCTGGAATCCGAGCCTAAGAACGAACCCGCCCGGTTAAACCGCGCCATCGCCAATCTTCAAAACGACCGTTTGGACGACGCACAAAGAGATTACGAGACGCTCCTCAAATTGATCCCCGATTATTATCGGGCCTTCTATGGACTGGGAGAAATCGCCATCAAACGAAAAGATACCGCCGCAGCCATTCGGAATTTCGAGCAATATAAAAAGTTCGCCCCGCCCAACACATCGGAAGCATCGAAGGTTTCCGCCTTGTTGAATGAACTGCGCGGGACAAAATAGACACCATTGAAAAACCGCGCGTTAATCGCATCTTGACGATGCGGCGCAGGGAACATTGTGGCCATATTGTTCATCTATTTCACCGCCATGTTACTGGCGGCCATAGCCGCTTTTGCCTCCCTTCCCCTATGGCGGTTCTTCTGCTGGCGCATCGGCCTGGTGGACGATCCGGGGCACCGCAAAATTCACAGCGCCCCCATGGCCCTGGCCGGAGGTCTTGCCGTCATGACCGGCATTCTGGCCCCTTTGTGCGCGGCATGGCTGGCCATGAATCTGCCTCCACTCCACCTCCCCGGTCTCGACTACCTGCGTCACGGTTTCAGTCGGCGTGAAACCCAGATGGCCGTCCTGTTCTTTGGGGCTGTGGGAATGCTGGGTCTGGGCCTGCTCGACGATCGTTTTGAACTCAAGCCCTCGATCAAATTTGCGGGCCAGTTTGCCATCGCATTCCTGGTGGCGTTTGCAGGAATCCGCATCACCCTCTTCATTCCCAACCTCTTTTTTAGCTACGCCATCACCATCCTCTGGATTCTGACCGTCACCAATGCCTTTAATTTCATGGACAACATGAATGGATTATGCACGGGCTTGGGAGTCGTCGCCGCCTGGTTTTTCTCATGGAACGCCGCCATCCACGGACAATACCTGGTGGCGCTGCTCGGTTTTCTTTCCTGCGGAGCGCTCCTCGGATTTCTTCCATGGAATTTTCCTCACGCCAGCGCCTTCCTCGGAGATGCCGGAAGCCACCTGACCGGCTTCTGGCTGGCCACCCTGGCCATCCTGCCCCACTTCCACACCGCCTCCCAACCCAATCGCTGGGCCGTCATCACACCCCTTTTAGTCCTGGCCCTGCCCCTGTTCGATCTGGGCTGGGTGGTTTGCCTCAGGTGGAGCAAAGGTCAACCCTTTTATATCGGCGACACCAACCATCTTTCGCATCGCCTCGTCCGCATGGGCCTCAGCCCCACCACCGCCGTCCTCGTCATCTGGCTCATCGCCGCCCTGGTGGGTGGCACAGCCTTCCTCCTGTTTTGAATCGACGCCCCCGGCGGTTGACCGCTTCGTTCAACCCGTGGTCAACCGGTTGAACGCTCCAAATCGCAATTATTGATTGTCTGTTTTACCCCGCAAACGCTAACCTCGCCCGCGTGAATAAGAAATCCTGGATATTCGCCATCGTCACTTCCGCCCTGGTGGTTGGCGGGTTTATCTTCCTGTCATTCTGGCAGTTGCGCAACGAATTATCCCAGACCCAGACCGGATTATCCACCGCCCGCACCGTCGCGGATCAAACCCAGGCGCAGCTTGCGCTCCTCAAAACACAACTCGCACAGGAACAATCACTTATAGATAACCTTCAAAAGGAAAAGGATGCCTTCACCCAGGCCCAAAAGAAACTCGAAGACCAGATGCGCAACGAGCTCCAATCCAAGGACATAACCATTTCCGAACTCCAGGGAAAACTCACCGTCAATATTCTCGATCGCATCCTTTTCGATTCCGGCGAAGCCGTCCTCAAAGCCGAAGGAGAAAAAATTCTTCAACAAATCGCCAACGTCCTCAAGCAATATCCCAACCGCCAGATCCATGTCATCGGCCATACCGATAATGTTCCAATCAAAGCCCTTGCAAGAAACCGTTTTCCCAGCAACTGGGAATTATCCACCGCCCGCGCCAATGCAGCCGTTCGTTTTCTGAGTGAATCTGGTGGCGTGGATCCCCGCCGCCTTGGGGCCGTTGGCTATGGAGAATTCCATCCCATTGCCGACAATTCCACAGCCGAAGGCCGCGCAAAAAATCGCCGCATCGCCCTCGTCGTCCTCTCTGAAGAACTCGTTGGCTCAGATGCCGTCCCCTACACGACCACCAACAGTTTGCCCATAAAGTCAACGGACATCGCCACCACTGAACAACTGATTCCTTTGCCAGCCAACACCAACTCGACCTCCACGAACCTGCCCCCGGAAGCACCCGCCCCGCGTGACACCCAATGAACGCCCTAACGCCTGATAAATATTTTCGTTTTTTTTGCATTTCCACTTGAGTCGAAGCGAGGTCGGGACGATATTAAATACAGGAACGGGGCGCTGGCCCACTGATCTTTGAAGACGACTTTGACAGCAGTTGTGAGCCTGTCAAAAAGTGAGTGTTATCAGTCCATTGACCGGGTTTGGAATCAGGGTTCGAAGTCATTAGTTCGATCTAACAAAGCACTTTCTTTTTGACAGACACTTGACCCTGCCATGTTCGTGTAAAGAAACAAAGTCCTTGAACCGTAAAACATAAAAATCGGGACCTCAACTCATCTGGCAGCCGACAGGCCTTAATTGGACGTCGAAAACCACTAGAGCGGTTCCACTTGTTTCGTAGTAGTTCAAAGGAACTGTTTACACACGGCATTACGGTGGGGTTCTTTTTTGTACGCAACCCATCCTAAATTAAACTTCCGCCCTTCGCCCGACCCGTTTGTCCATTGGCATTTTTTTGCGTCGTGTTATTCTGACTCCATGTCCAGCGGCGATTTATTCGCTAACCCAAAAAATTCGGATGCAGTTGATGCGGCGCTTCCCAGTGCCGGGCAGCATGCCCCTTTGGCCGCACGGATGAGGCCCCGAACCCTGGACGATATCGCCGGGCAAACCCACATTCTGGCTCCCGGCCAGTTGCTGCGTCGAGCGATTGAGGCGGATCGCATTCAGTCCCTCATCTTCTATGGTCCACCTGGAACAGGGAAAACTTCCTTGGCCTGTGTAATTGCGGGTCAAACCCGCTCCAAATTTGAGCGCCTTAGCGGTGTGGAGTCCAATGTTGGGGACATACGGCGCGTCCTGGCCACTGCGGCCAATCGCCTCGCCAACTCAAATCAGCGGACCCTGCTCTTTATCGATGAAATCCATCGCTTCAACAAAACACAGCAGGACGTATTGCTTCCTGACGTTGAAAGCGGCGTGGTCCGGTTGATTGGGGCAACCACACACAATCCGTTCTTCTTCGTTAACGCTCCATTGGTTTCACGCTCTCAAATCTTTGAACTCCGCCCTTTGACAGAATCAGAATTGCTGGCCTTGTTGAATCGGGCACTCACGGATTCCGGGCGCGGTCTGGGATTTCTCAAAATTAAAGCTGAGGAACCCGCTCTTTGCCACCTGGCACGGATGGCTGATGGTGACGCTCGCAAAGCCTTGAATTCTCTGGAGATCGCGGTGCTTACCACCAGTCCCGGTCCAGATGGAGTCATTTACATCGACCTGCCCGTGGCGGAGCAAAGCATTCAGAAAAAGGCGGTGGTTTACGATGCGGATGGGGATGCCCACTTCGACACCATTTCAGCGTTCATCAAGTCCATGCGCGGCAGCGATCCGGACGCCACGTTATACTGGCTGGCTAAAATGATTCATGCCGGCGAAGATCCCCGATTCATCGCCAGGCGCATGGTGATTTGCGCGGCGGAAGATGTCGGACTGGCGGATCCCCTTGCCTTGATTCTCGCGCAGAACGCCTGCGCGGCCGCCGAATTCATTGGCTGGCCTGAGGCCCGCATTCCGCTTGCCGAAGCGGCCATCTACATCGCCACCGCCAATAAAAGCAATTCCGCCATCATGGCAATTGACGCCGCCCTCGAGGACGTCCGTAACGGCCGAACGCTGGCAGTACCCGAACACCTGAAAGATGCGCACTATTCTGGAGCGGAAAGGCTGGGACATGGACAAGGCTACCAATACGCGCATGATTTTCCCGGACACTTTGTGGCGCAGGAATATTTCCCCTCCAGCAAACACTATTACGAACCATCGGATCAAGGCTCTGAGAAAAAGATTAAGGAGCGCCTGGCAACCTGGCGCGCAATGGTTAATGACAAATTGGCAAAATCCGAAAGTTAGTGTTATAATCCTCTCGTCAGGCCGCAATGGCCCATGTAGGCGGTTCGATTTGAACAACCAAGCCACCATCTTAAATTCAAAAGAAGCCCTGCGCCGGGAAATAAAATCCCTGTTTAATAAGGCCGATTCAACCTGGCTGGCCCGGGAATCCCTCCGAGTACAGCAGACCATCACGACACAGCCCGTCTGGCAGAATTCCAGATCCATTCTCTTCTATGCCCCCATTCTCAAGGAAGTCGATATCTGGCCTTTGATCCAGATCGCCATTCAAAAAGGCGCCACCGCCTGTCTGCCCAGGTACAATCCGCAAAAGGATGCCTATGAGGCCGCCACGATCTCAAACCTGGACACGGACCTTACCGAGGGACATTTTGGCGTCCGCGAACCTGGTCCCGTTTGCCCTTTGATTCCGTTAAACCGGCTGGACTTCATACTGGTGCCTGGAGTAGCATTCGATTCTAGTGGCTATCGGTTGGGTCGGGGACGCGGATATTACGATCGGTTATTGCCGATGACACAGGGACTGCGTTGCGGAGTTGGATATGAACAACAAATCCGATCAGAAATCCCTGTTGAGCCGCATGATATTCATGTAGATTATATAGCGACGCCACAGCGCTGGATCGTGGCCAGCCCGCACGCCGCATCCTGATGATTATTGAGGCAACCAATTTAGTGGAAGGGGCCGCCAGCTTGAGCGTGGGCGCCATAGCTGGTCTTTGGCTCTGGCGCTGGCGAAGCATGCGCGAAAAGGCCCGCATCGAAGCCAGCGAAAAAGACATCCTCCTCAATGCCAGGCATGAAGCGGAATCCCTGATTACTGAAGCCCGGCAGACCGCTGCCGAGGAAGCCGAAAGAAAACTTCAACAAACCGCCGCCGAATGCACCGCTCGAAAGCAGGAAATCATCGAAATGGAGCGTCGGCTCACGGAAAGAGATCTGCTCATCAACCGGCAATTGGAAGGTTTGGTGCAGCAGGAAAAAAACCTTCAGGACAAACAACAGGCCATTCAGGACAAGGCCCGCGCATTGGAGGCCTCTCATGCTGAATTGGCGCAACAAAAGCAACTCCACCGTGATCAGCTTCTGCATCTTGCGCACCTTACCGAAACCGAAGCCAAAGAAACCATCCTCAAAGAAATAGAACAGGAAACCCTCAAGGATGCCGCAGACCTTTCCCGGCATATTCTGGAAACTGCGCGGTCCACAGCCGAAGACGAAGCCCGCAAAATCATCAGCACCGCCATTCAACGATACGCTGGCGAACACGCGTTTGAAAACAGCACTGCGGCCATCACTCTTCCCAACGAGGAAATCAAAGGGCGCATCATTGGGCGTGAAGGCCGAAACATCCGTGCCTTCGAAGCCGCCACCGGCGTCACGGTGCTCATCGATGACACTCCCAACGCCGTCGTTCTTTCCTCCTTTGACCCGGTTCGCCGTCAGATTGCCCACGAATCGATGCATCGGCTCATCCTGGATGGACGCATTCACCCCACGCGCATTGAGGAAATCGTCGCTCGCGTCTCCCAGGAAATGGACGAATCCATCTTGCACGCCGGCGAAGAAGCGGTGTTCAAAATTGGAATCCCTCCCCTGCCTCTGGAAATTGTCAAATTGCTCGGACGTCTTAAATATCGGCGCAGTTATTCTCAAAACATTCTCGACCACTCGGTGGAAGTTGCCCATCTGGCGGGTCTCATGGCTGCGGAACTGGGTCTCGACATTGCCGTGGCCAAGCGGGCGGGTCTTCTCCATGACATTGGAAAGGCCGTCAATCACGAGATCGAGGGCGCTCACGCCATCATAGGAGCCGATATCATTAAACGCCACGGGGAATCCGCCATTGTGGTCAATTGTGTTGCCGCACACCACGGCGAAATTCCTCCCACCAGCGCGTTCGCCTTTATCATCAGTGCTGCCGACGCCATCAGCGCTTCCCGTCCCGGAGCGCGTTCAGAAAATATTTCAACGTATATCAAACGTCTGGAGCAGCTTGAAAAGATCGGCGCATCCTTCCCTGGGGTCGAACGTTGTTTTGCCGTCCAGGCCGGCCGCGAACTCCGCGTCATGGTTCAGCCCGACAGCGTTAACGACGAGGAAGCCTACGCCATGGCACGCAGCATAGCCCACAAAATCGAGGAAGAGCTTCAATATCCAGGTCAGATTCGCATCACCGTGGTCCGGGAAACCCGATGTGTCGAGTACGCCAAATAGCCCCTCTGTTCCCTTAAATTCCTTCCTCTTTCCCGGCACACCGCCTCTCCAGCTCAAATTTTCTGGCCAAATTATCCCATGCGGGCATAATGAATTCCGATAGTTTTTGATCGGACCTTTATTTTTATAAGAGAGCTGGAATTATGAGCAGTACGCCCGAAACGACTCCGTCACTCGACTTTATTCGGCAGATCATCGTCGAGGATAACAAGACCGGTAAACACGGGGGCAAAGTCGTCACCCGGTTTCCACCAGAACCCAATGGCTACCTGCACATTGGGCATGCCAAATCCATCTGCCTGAACTTCGGCATTGCCAGACAGTTCGAAGGCGTGTGCCACCTTCGCTTTGACGATACCAATCCCACCCGCGAGGACGTGGAATACGTGGACTCCATCCAGGAAGACGTCCACTGGCTGGGCTTCGATTGGGCGGACAAAAAATTCTACGCCTCCGATTATTTTGAAAAGTTATACCAATTCGCCGTCGAATTGATCCGCGTGGGCAAGGCCTACGTCTGCGACCAGACCGCCGACGAGTTTAAAGCCAACCGTGGTACCCCCACGGTGCCGGGCAAGGACAGCCCCTATCGCAATCGTTCCGTGGACGAGAATCTGGATCTATTTGGCCGGATGCGAAAAGGCGAGTTCGCAGATGGCTCCCGGACACTCCGGGCCAAAATCGACATGGCTTCCCCGAACATTCACATGCGGGATCCAGCCATCTACCGCATTCGCAAAGCCGAGCATCATCGCACGGGCAATCAGTGGTGCATCTACCCCATGTACGATTTCGCCCATTGCCTGTCTGATTCCATCGAGGGCATAACCCATTCCATCTGCACCCTCGAGTTCGAAGTCCACAGGCCCTTGTACGACTGGATTCTCGACGCCCTGAAGACCCCCTGTCATCCGCAGCAAATCGAATTTGCGCGCCTCAATCTCGGTTACACCGTCATGAGCAAGCGCAAGCTCCTTCAAATGGTCACCGAGGGCAATGTCAGCGACTGGAACGATCCGCGCATGCCAACCATCGCCGGAATGCGCCGTCGCGGTTACCCGCCGGAAGCCATCCGCGCCTTCTGCGAAAAGGTGGGCGTGGCCAAGCGTGAAAACATCATCGACATGGCCCTCCTCGAATACTGCGTGCGCGAGGAACTCAACAAATCCGCACACCGCGCCATGGCCGTGCTGCATCCCATCAAGGTCGTCCTGACCAATTACCCGGAAAACCAGGCCGAGGAATTCGACGCCATCAACAACCCGGAGGATCCTTCCGCCGGCACTCGCAAGATTCCATTTTCACGGGAGATCTACATCGATCAGGACGATTTCAAGGAAGTGCCTCCCAAAAAATATTTCCGGCTAGTTCCCGGTGGTGAAGTCCGCCTCCGTTACGCCTACATCATCAAGTGTGAAAAGGTGGTCAAGAATGATCAGGGGGAGGTTGTCGAACTGCATTGTACCATCGATCCGGGGTCAAAAGCCGGTGGCCCCACAAGCGGGCGCAAAATCAAAGGCACGATCCATTGGGTCTCCGCGCCGCAGGCCATATCCGCCGAAGTGCGCCTCTACGACCGCATGTTCACCGTCGAACAACCGGATGCGGATGCCGAAGGCAGGGATTTCAAGACCTTCCTGAATCCTCAATCTCTGGTCACTCTCGCCAATTGCAAACTGGAACCCAGCCTGGCCAATGCCGCTCCTGGAACCCGCTTTCAATTTGAGCGCCTCGGTTACTTCAACGTGGATCCGGTGGACAGCAAACCCGGCAAACCCGTCTTTAACCGTACGGTCACTTTGCGTGACGCCTGGGCCAAGATTGAACAGGCCACCCACCAATCCTGAATCCGTAAACAGTTTTGCTAAACGCCGCCATGTCAGCATTGTGCCTGACATGGCGGTTTCTTTTTGAGAGGGGCAAAATCGATCAGGCAAGTTCCAAATCCATGCTCTCGCCCGCAATAATCACGGTCTCTTCGGGCAACGTGACCATGACCCGCCGACCCTCCACTTTGATCGGCGCCTCCAGCTTCTTTCCTTTGATCGCAAAAGTCGCACCGGATGGGCTGAATCCTTCGGCAATTTCAAACGCCAACGTTCGTAAACGTAATTTGCCGTATTTGACCGCAATGGTTTCCTTCTGGCCCTGAGCCTGCCGCGTTTGCGAAAACGTCCCCCAACCTTCCGCCGCAGTGAACGGCGCGCGGAAATGGTCCGGTGAAATGCGCGGGGCAAAACCGAGATGCCCTTTTGGACCGTGGTGCTCGTATACAATTACCACCACACTTGTCAAGACTCGATTCGGCGTACGCGCCAGCTCCTTCACGAAAGACCACGCGAATGCGAAAGCACCTGGATTTACCGAAGACAGCTCCAAGTTGTTTCCTTTGCTGATGTCGGAGATCGAATCCTGCGGGTTTGTTTTTACGAAGAATCCCACGCCCGATGAAGTGCCTTTCTGGCATCAAACTGGGATCATGGATGGCCGCGCAATGGTCTTCCAACTCGGTGTCAAACTGGTCGTTGGGCAGTGAAAGATTTGTGTGATTATCGGACTTCATGCGCCGGGTCATTGATTGCATCAATTTGCTCTATGCCCCACAAAGGTCAGGCGAAAGCCGATTCTAAATACCTGTGACTTGATTGTATCAAGGTTCCAGATCCACGATGGACCGCTCGACTTTCGCCTGATTGGCAGGTTGGGATATTCGACCCTACCGGGTCACTGTAATTTGGACCGGGGCGGATGTTTGCACTGCCCCTGTAAGGCTGATGGCTTGAGCGGTCAGGATATGAATTCCGGGGCTCAAACGCACTCTGATCGTGAACGGCGCTTCATTGTCCGAACCAATCAGCTTGGATCCGTCAAAGTAGCGTACACTTCGGGCACTGCCAGATGGTGTCACCGTCGCAGTGATGCGTATGCTGTCTTCTTGATCGAAGATGCCTCCGTTGGTTGGACTGGTAAGCACGATCGCGAGCGGCGGCGAATTAACAGTAAGGGTCGCCGATGTACTCGTTGCTGCGCCCGCTGTATTTCTTACAATCACGCGGTAACTCCCTGCGCTGGTGGACGTCACACTGGTCAACGTCAATGTGGCACTCGTGGCGCCAGAAATGTTGACGCCATTTTTCTGCCATTGATAACTCAACGGGGTCGCGCCTGTGGAAACCACAGTGAATGTAACAGTGGCGCCAACCGCTACGGTCTGACTCACCGGCTGCGTGGCGATGGTGGGCGCCACTGCGGAACTGACCGTTAGCGTCGCTGCACTGCTGGTGACAGATCCCACCGTGTTGCTGACAATAACTCGATAACTTCCCGCGCTGGTGGACGTGACACTCGTCAACGTCAATGTGGCACTCGTGGCGCCAGAGATGTTCACACCATTTTTCTGCCATTGATAACTCAATGGGGTCGTGCCCGTGGCAACCACAGTGAATGACACCGTGGCACCAACCGCCACGGTCTGACTCACCGGCTGCGTGGTGATGGTGGGCGCCACTGCGGAACTGACCGTTAGCGTGGCTGCACTGCTGGTGACAGACCCTACAGTGTTGTTGACAATAACCCGATAACTTCCAGCGCTGGTGGAAGTCACATTGGGCAACGTCAGGGCGGCCCCCGTGGCGCCGGAAATGTTGACCCCGTTCCTCTGCCATTGATAATTTAATAGCAGGGTGCCCGTGGCGCCCACCGTAAAGGTGACTGATGTCCCAACCGCCACCGTTTGACTCAACGGCTGCGTGGTGATGGTAGGAGGAACACTGCCTGGACTGGTTGCAATGACCACTGTGCCTGTACCCAGGTTTGAGTTCTTTGACCCATTGTAAGCAGCGAAAGTGAAAGTATCGACGCCTGTGAACGTGGGATCGGGGAAATAAGTGGCTACATTGTTGCTGAGACCCACTGAACCCAATGATGCTTGCGATATGATTCGCAATGCCACGTTTGTTCCCGTGGAAGCCAGCAGGATGGAAACCGGTTTGCCTTGGACCGTGTTGGCCGTCACGTTGCTAACCGTTGGCGCCGGTCCCGGATTTCCGTCTCCTCCCGGACCGTTGTGGCACATATAACAACCGATGATGGCCCCTCTGAACACGCTTTGACCATTGATCGTGCGGTCTGCCTTCATAACCGAGAGAACCGTGCCGCGGTAATCAGTCCCATGACAGGTCTGGCACTGGGCGCGGTTACCTTCGGCGGCGTTCTGGTGCTGGCTGACCCATGTTGCGCCCATCGGGTGGAGCCCGTGAGGCCCTCCGCTGACCGTCGCAGGCATTGTGACATGGCACGCGGTGCATTCGGCAATCATGCCCACATGCCCCTGGAGTTCCATGCTTTCAATATTGTCGTTTCGGAAGGCACTCGTAAATTCGGCGTGCGTTGAACCGTGGCACGCGGAGCATTGGAGCCCGCCATGTCCGACAGAAAAACGATAGAGTGAAAGGCCTGCAGCAGGAGTGTTAGGAGTGGTTGCAAAGGTCTGGTTCGCCGCAACACGCACCGTTCCGTTGGTGGTGAACACCGAGGTGAAACGAATCTGTCCGCTGTTCTGTGTTGCTGTTCCAGAGTGGCAATTCTGGCAGGAGGGCTCCATGAACCAACCCACGCGCGTGCTCGCGCCAACCTGACTCAAGTTTCCATGACAGCTCTGGCACTGCATTTCCATGGAACCGTCGGCAGCCACTGCGGTTCCCATGGCTCCGCGAAGACACTTGGCCGTGGAACCCGGGTGGCAGCGATAACATGAGGCCCGGTTTGCTGAATCGTCCAGCTTGATATGAAGCACCGGATCCGTGACACCGGCATGGAGCGAGTGAATGGACTGGGTTAACGGCGGAATGCCAGCCAATCCGCTCCCCTGCAATGCCTCGGATGTATGGCAGGTGGCGCAGTAAATGGGCCTGCCATCGGTCGCCACATTGGCGTAGAGGCCGGACGGATTCAATCCCCGCGTGGCCAGCGCTGACACATAAGTTTGCTGGTGTGCCTGGAACTCAATTTCGTCGTGTAACCGCAGGATGTTGAGCCGGTAATCGCGCTCAGGATTTGCGTTAAAAACCCAGCCTGCCGCCGGTTGTGCCGCTGCCTGAGTCCCCGAGGCATGGCAGGACCGGCAATCCATTTCATCCGACACAGGTAAAACGATATCGCTGGTCGCCAGAACCACACCGGCGGGGTCTCGCGCGGTAAGCCTCATTAACGGGTATTCGTTGCGCTGCATCGAATCGTCAAAAGGGGAAATGGGGATACCCTCTGCCCGGAACCAGTTGACTGGCGTTGTCACGCCTACGGCCGGGTTGTTCGTCGTTTCAAAACGCATGCTTTGGGGAACGTTGTTGGTTCCCGGCATGGCCCATCCGGCAAGCCCCATGTCCAAAGGCAATGAACCATACATGTAGGGCGTGTATGTGAAGAAATTGCCTTTGCCAATGGCCGTGGTATTGATGGATCCATCCGGATCCGCGATGGCCTGGTAGGTTACCGAGTAACCCTGTGCGCTGGTGATGAGTCCACCATTAACGATTAACTGGGCCTCGATTGTGTTATAGGGAGGCAGGATCGAGAAAACCGAGTAATCGCTATCCATGCAGTGCATGCCCAGGTTGTTCCAGCCAAGTACAGTGGCTGTTGCCCCAAATAATGGGTCTGCTGTTAACAATGCTGCAAAGAATAGAAGAAAATTCAGGCGGGAAGTTTTCATAAGCGAATGGAATGTTGAAGAGTTGGCTTATTTAAGATTCTCCGGAGTGGTGAATTGCGTTAGCCAGCGCGGATTGGAATGTAACTATAAAAAACCAAAGACAATCCTCAGCTTCAGGGCATGATCCAGATCGGATCTTGTTATGCACTCAGCTTGCCTCTGACAGCGGTTCACTTGTTTGAGCGTGATCATATACGTTTTACTTATGTAACATTTAAGCCAACCTTATCATCTTTCAGGTCCAAGTCAAGCCTCCTGCTGTTTCTTCAACCTCAAGACCATTCAAACCGCTTGGAAATGAACACCATTTCGCGACCTTAAATTGCAACGCTCATGTCGCTCAAACACTGCGCGGCGACAATCAAAAGTGGAAATACGATCCTCCATTCAGGCAGGTGCAGTCGATGTCAATCTGTGGTGTTGGTACCGAAGAAAGGTGTGCGGACTTCAGATCCATGCACACCAAACTCCTTTCCAAAATCAATCAGAATCGACCGCCAAAAAAACGTGCCTCACGGAATATTATCCGCTGTTTCATCACAGTTTCTCATCGATCGATTAAGCAAACACCAAATCGATACTCTCGCCGTCAACGATCACTATTTCCTCGGGCAACGTGACCATGACCCGCCGACCCTCCACTTTGATCGGCGCCTCCAGCTTCTTTCCTTTGATCGCAAATGTCGCGCCGGATGGGCTGAATCCTTCGGCAATTTCAAACGCCAGCGTTCGCAAACGTAATTTGCCGTATTTGACCGCAATGGTTTCCTTTTGGCCCTGAGCCTGCCGCGTTTGCGAAAACGTCCCCCAACCTTCCGCCGCAGTGAACGGCGCGCGGAAATGGTCCGGCGAAATGCGCGGGGCAAAACCGAGATGCCCTTTGGGACCGTGGTGCTCGTATCCACAGGCCGCAATGAACGTCCCGTGACTGGACATCGCCCGCGTATAATGATCCGAACACTCAATTTCGTTGTAGGGATTGCGGAGCGCGGCGTGATGTCGGTCATGCACATACCGGGTGATGACCAGCGCCTTGTCGGTCATTCCTTCCCAGAGCATGTGCGCCGCCAATTGGTGTTCCTGGCCGGTCCAGACCTCGTTGAGATAGTAGGCAAAGCCGCCTTTCCCGCTCGCCTTTTCAATCCCACCTCGCGGGAAGGTCGTCATCACCACGCCTCCTTCGCCGGGCATGGCATACCAGCGCCCCCCCTTGATAAACGATTTCTCCCGATAAGGCCCAACATCCGGCGTGAAGTTGTATTTCCAGATCGCTTCCAGCGCTGAGTGCGTCTCCTTGAGCGGCATTACGCGCGGCAGTCCAACTTGGAGCGCCCAAGCCTGCCCCATGAGCTGGTCGATATGGCAGCCGTCGTTCGTATTCGTGCTGTCCGGATGTTTGGCGTCGGGCTTATGAATGAAATATTCGCCGTTATAGAGCTGTTTGACCAGTTCTTGCGAGCCACGCTCGGCAATCGTCCGGCACCGTTTCGAAAAGGCATCATCGCCGGTCTCCGCCGCCATCGCCTCGGCCGCGCGCAACGCGGCGACGTAAAACGAGCTGATCCACGCCATGGCCCCAAACCAGGAGGCATCCAGCGTGTTGTATTGCTCGCCCTCGATCAGTCCGTTTTCGTCTCCATCGCAACCGATCAAATACTCCACCGACTTACGAATCCTCGGCCAGCAAGCGCGCAAGTAGGAATCGTCGGGCGCCATTTGATGTTCCCGCCACGCCCGCAAAATCACCCCGCACTGTCCGTCGTGCGCCACGCGCCGGTCACATTCTCCGCGATAATCAATCGCGCCATTCTCATGCCAGGCCGTCCCAAAATCCGTGCGCCGTCGAAGATCGCGCTCCAGCTCGGGGAAAATGCGCCCCACCGATTGCGCGTAATTCCAAACGTGCTGACACGTCCCCTGGCAGCAGTAAACCCCTTCAAAAGCGTAGAACCGTCGGTTGGTAAACCGGTAACATGTGCTCGTGGCCAGCGTGCAAATGGGCGCGAAAACCCGGTCCAGGAACCAATAGGGCAGCGTGGAATCATACCACGTCTGGTTCCAGAGCCGCGTTTGTCCCGCGAGTTGTTCGAAATTCTTTGCCACATGACGCGCCACCGCCGCCGCGGAATCGAATCGATTCGCATACTCGCGCTGCAGCTTGTCAATTCCCTCTAACCCGCCAATCGTTCCCCGCTGCAACCCCGGGAAAAACCAGGCCACCAGAAACGTCGCACTGCCTTCCGCACCGGGCGCCAGCATAAACTTGCGTCCCACGGCTCCGATGAGCTTCTTTCCAAAAGGTTGGCTGCTCTCCAATTCCTTCGATTCGGCAAACACCGCTGCTGGCATTTCCCCCTTCACGCCCGACTGCGCAAAATGATCTTTCCCATCGCCCAGCAAAGCCAGCGCGAGCGAGCCGAAATCCTGCTGTTGTTCCGCCTTGATGCGTGCCGCAGGCGGTTGGTCGGTGAACACGATCTGGTCCACATTCACATGTCCCCACGCGCCGGTGGCTTTATCCACAATTTCCAGACTCGCCTGTTTTCCCTGGAACTGGCTGACGTCCCAGTAAGCCCATTCGAGCTTTTCCCTGTCGTGGCCGGTGGCCGTGTTCTTGACCTGCCCATCGATCAGCAGGTTCATGCAGGTCTCGCCTTTGAGGCTGCCGCCACCGATCAAGAACGCGATATACCGTCGAGCAATCGTGAACGCCTTCGATTGCATTCGTCCTGTGGTGGCGTCCCCTTCAAAAAAGCTGTTAACCAGCCCCTTCCCTTCAAAGCCGCTCACCGCCTGCTGATTGGCCAGTGTCCCCCCTGCGGGCCCCTTGCCAAACGCCTGCCCCTCCACCGTCCACTTTCCAAAACCATTCTCAAAATCCTCAAACGCAATGTCCGGCTGAATGGCGGGGCGTTCGTTATCCGGAACGGATGCCGCCGTGCCAACGACCATCGTCAAACCGGCCTCCTGCTGAACATTGTTGGTGCGCTTTCCCCAACTCATTTTGCCGCTTTCCAGGCAAACGCCGTTCTCGATCCAACCACCAATCTCCACCTCCACCGCTTCCGTGCCGGTATTCTTCACCGTGTAATTCATGATCGTCACCGGCAACGACGAATCTTCCACATTCAGCGGTATGAACGGCGCGAAAGCCTCCAGTGAAACTTGAACCGGCAGCGCCGGATCTTTGTATTCGACCACGCCCAAGGGATACTGCCCTTTGAATCCCATAGTACTCGGCGAAAACCCGCGGTTGTCGAGGCAGCGGACCTGCGATTTTCCTGCGCTGGTCAATTTGATCGCAAACCCCTGTTCGATCGGTGACTCGGGCTTGCGTGGTTTGGCGTAGTTGCGTCCGCTATAATCCGTTGAACCATCCGCGTGGGACTCATTGAAAATATCCCAGTTCCACAAACGTCCGTCGCCGCCCAGATACAACTGGCCGCAGCAAATCCCATTCACCGGCATCCCAATCGTTCCCAGTGCCGCTCCGTGATAAACCGTAGGCTCACCCCGTTCATAGAGCGACTTGACCCACTCCGGTTTGAGCTTCTTGTCGGCGGGAATCAGGTTCGTGAAATCCGCCCCCTCAAACGGTCCCGCCACGGCCTGCCAATCCACAAAAGACGTCGCCGCCGCAATACTGGTGAGTCGCAGAAAATCACGGCGAGTCACGGAACTCGTGCAACCACAGGAAGCTGTGTTGCATTCCGAAGGCTTTGTTTTCTTAGTCATAACTCTATGCAATTGAATCGAAGGCAGACCGTGGCAATTGACCGGGAATCAGGCGTAAAGAGACGCTGGTTCGAACCAACGTCTCCAAAAACTAACAAACGAATTCCATTTCGTTTAACCGCCGAATTTCGAATTCAGCTTATCCACTGCCTTTTTGCATTTGGCCGTGGCTTTCCATGCGTCCGGCCAGAAACACAAGTCAATGGTCCACCAGTCATCAGGACAGCCGGCAGCCACAAATGCCGGCATGAACTCGTCGAATTTCAGGCACCCATCACCGAATGGTGGATGCGTGGAAGTGCCGTGTTCATTGAGCGTTCCATCAGAATCGATCAGATGCAGCCGCCCGATCTTCCCTTTCAATTTCTCGGCCAATTCACGAATCCCGCCCGGGAGCGTCTCTTTCTTGCCAGGCTGACGCGCGCCAACCACCGCCACATTGTGCGCATGGCAGGTATCCACCATGATCATGAAATTCTCGTGATTCACAGCTTCGAGAACACGCAGGATGTCGGAGGGCTTGTTAAAGGCAAATCCCGGCTCGAATTCCCAAACCACGCGAACGCCCTTGTCTTTGGCTTCCTGAGCGCATTTTCTCCAAGTCGTCGCCACGCGCTTTAACGCCTCGTCGTATGGAACCACCGGGCGGTCCTTCAACGGTTTTTCGCCGGGCACCTTGCCCAAAACGTTGGGCGGTTCTGTGGAATCCACGCGAATCACGTTGATGCCCAGACGCTGGCAAAAATCCAGATTCTTCCGAAACGTGCCAAGATAGGATTTATTGTCAGGTGCGGTAATGAGTCGTTCCGCCCACAAATCAGCCGCCAAACCGCTGCAACCCATACCCTGCGACTCCCATGTTTGCCGGATGGAGGCACAAATATCCGCGTAAGCCGCTTTAGGATCGCGATGCCAACTGGCTGTTGTCCATGCTGCGGTCGGGTTGGGATGAATGCCAAAACCCCCGAGTTCCAAGCCGTCGAAACCGAGCTTCTTGAGCCCGGTCACGATTTCAGAAAACTCGATGGGCTGCTTTTGATTGAACACAAAAGCCCAGGTGCCAATGGAGATGCGTTTCATATGCGCAAGATTTAATTTGAGAGGTGATGTTTAGAACTTGTTGGTTTTATACGCACCAAGCTTCGGCGCGTCCGGATTGGCATCAGGGCCAAAATAGCGGAGCATGACCAGAGGTTCGACCGTGGATGTATTTTCAAACACCACACCAACCTTGGCCGCGTTCTCAGTGCAAAACACTTCATCCTCGGTCATCTCATGGAAGCGGATCATCTTCGGGCAATCCAGATTGAGCTTGTTCATCTTACCCTGGCCCTGAACCACGATCAGGCCATAAGCCCCGCCGTCCTTGATGGTGCAACGCGTTCCCGGATCGATGGTCAACTCCTTCGCTGTGAAACTCTGCTGACCGTTGATCTTGTCATAAACAATCCAACGATCCACGTAACCTTCCTTGCGCGTGTCGGCCACAGGCACCGGCTCCAGATAGTGGTTCTCCTTGAAATTCGGATCGACATTCGCCTCCCAATCGAGCTCGCTCACGATGAAATCCAGATCCTTTTGCTTTTCCTTGGGCATGTCTTTAACCAACAGCGACCAGGGCACTTCCCGCCCTTCGACCAGGTTTTGATACATCCCGAACACGTCCGAACCCCATTGCGGTTCATAGGTGCAAAGCGAGCCGGGCGCGTGAAGAATGCCAGGCCCTACAAGCCAGCCGGAACCTGGTTTCAAACGGTAGGCTTTGGACAAATCCAGAATCCCATTATCCTCAACATTCCAATTCTCAAGACACTTGCGCACTTGCGCTTTCGTCGTTCCAGGCTCAAAACCAAAGAAGGTATATGGGAAATTGTTTCCCACGTTATTGTGTTGCGGCGGAAAATAATACGACTCCGGCTTGCCTTCCAGGCCAATCAATTTGGCATGCTTTGCCGATTGGTGCATGTGATGAGGAATCGGTCCCATGTTGTCGAAGAATTTCGAATAAACCGGCCACCTTTTGTATTTGTTCCAGAGTCGTTTGCCTACAATGGTGGCCCCAGCCTGGTCAACGGCATCCTTCAGCGTAAACCGTTGTCCCCCAGCCGCAACGTAGCTCAAGCCCTCATCCTCCGTGCGATTTTCATTGGCTGCGGGTGTGGTCGAAGCAAACCATCTTTCATCAATGCCGCCGCGATTGACTCCAAATGCATATAAATCTTGAGGAGCCAATTTTAATCGACGGCCGGGATGCAGGAAAGAGCGGGGAACCCAGCAAGGAGCCAGACGCAACAAACCGCCAGAGTCGGCTAATGCTGCTTCGACAAGCCCTTTGAGGTTTTTAGTGACAATTTTCAGGCTGGATACTGTATTCATAATCAATTTCTTTAATACAATCGAACCACACTGGCCCATGGGCATGCGTGGTATGATCTTCTGTGGCTTTACTAAACAATTTCTATCACGCTATTTCCACAAGGCAAAGCGTTTTGTGGCAATTCTGTCTATAATTTTAACGCTCTCCACGCTCCTCAACGTCCTTCCAACTAAAATGCCCTTATTTCCTGGTTTGCGCCATCGCCCCGGGAGTTTGCGCGCCTGCTTGAAAATGAAAAATCCCTGTCATAAAACAGGGATTTAACGTTGAGTGGCGCCATCAAGCCCAAACGCCTGAATGGCTGGCAAAATGATTGGTAATTTACTTACTTTTTGGCGAAGTCCTTGACATACGCAACCAGAGCCTTGATTTGCGCATCAGTGAATTTGTCGCTGTATGGCTTCATCAAAACTTTGTCCCCTTTTTTCAAACCCTCCTTGATGGCTTTGAACATGTCCTCTTCCTTCAAGGTGGACTGAACCTTCGCATCGGTATAATCCCTGGCCTCAAGCTTCTGCCCCAGTTTTGTGTCACCCTTGCCTTCTTTTCCATGACAACCGGCACAGAATTTTTCGAAATTCGCCTTGGCTTCCGCTTTGACATCCTGCGCCTGAACGCCGAATGCGCCAATTGTCAGCGCCGTGACCATCAATGCAATTTGGATTTTTTTCATATTTCTTTTCGTTTTCAGCTTGCAGGTCTTGCACTGCAATCTGTCATTTCTTAATGATCTGTTCAGTTTAACTGATCCATTATCTTGGCGCAAGAACCCGTTCCGCGCTTCTATTGAAAGGTTAGACGTCGCCTCATTTCACTCGATTCAATAAAGTTTTCCATCGCTTTTGGCCCACTGCAATCCACAGATTGCCTTACAATACCGGTACTTCCCGCTTGACGATCACCTCTTCCAGGAGTTGGGTGGATCAGATTCAACCGGGATTTTTATATGATCATGAACATCGCCACGCAGATAGCCGTGTTTCTTCAAAATCGTCCCGGCACCCTGGCCCGTGTTTGCCAGGCCTTGCGCGATGCCAAAATCAACATCCATGCGCTCTCCACTGGCGACACGGTGGACTATAATGTGGTGCGCATGATCGTTAACGATACCGCACGCGCTCTTCAGATTTTCCAAGACCATAACACCCTCACCATTACCAATGAGGTGCTCATGATCGAGTGCTCGAACAAGCCCGGCGCTCTGGTGGAAATTTCCGAAAAGCTCTCCAAAGCCCATATCAACATCGAATACTGCTATTCGGCCACACCGCCAAAATCAAAAAACGGCCTCCTTATCATCCGCACTTCAGATCAAAACAAGGCTCTTAAGACATTGAACAATTGATTTAGCAAAGTGCTTTGACTCTGCCAAAAACGATCTGTGTCCCTTAATCAGAAAAAGAAAAAAGCCGTTTTTCCTCCGCCAAAACCGGGAAACTCGCCAATCGCCTGTCCACTGCCGGCATTTCTCCGACAACAGGAGAACACTTTGCTGTTGGCGGTGAAACTCCAACCCCGCGCTTCCAGGAACGAAATCGAAGGTCCTCTTGGGGCCGAATTACGCGTCAAAGTCACCGCGCCTCCAGTCGATGCCGCAGCGAATGAAGCCCTTTTGCGCCTCCTTGCCGATGTCCTGGATTGTCCCCGCAACCACATCCAACTCGTACGCGGTCACACTTCGCGTCATAAGACAATAGCCTTGGTTGGAGTGACGCCGGAGCAGGTAATGGGGAAATTACCGTAAACCAGCGCTTTGAAAGATAAACATGGGCGGTATCGTTACCGGCTGAGATGATATCTCAAAGCAAACCATGAAAAAACGATCAATGGCTCATATCCTCGGGCATATCGCACTTTTCGCTTATAGCAGAGTTCCTTTATGGAGAGCCTGCGGATAATAAGGACGGAATTATTTCTTTGTCATTTCCCCTTGTGGTGTGACAAGAATAGAGCGTCAATCAATTGACTGTTGACGCATGCGAATTATTTATAATGTTCTGTTCCTGCTGTTTTTCGTCCTGTCATCGCCGTACTATTTTATGCGGATGTGGAGACGGGGTAATTGGTTGGATGGTTTTAAACAACGTTTTGGCCATTATGATGCCAAGCTAAAACAAGCCATTACCAACCGGCAGGTGATCTGGCTTCATGCAGTAAGCGTGGGCGAAGTCAACATCTGCACACAACTCATCCGCGCCCTTGAGCCTCGAGTACCCAATTTAAAAATCATTGTTTCAACCACCACTACCACCGGCATGGGTGAGTTGAAGCGAAAATTGCCCAGTCACATCGCAAAAATCTACTATCCGGTGGATCGCAAAAAATGCGTCCAACGCGCCTTGAGCACCCTCCGCCCGGAGGCCATCGTACTCGTCGAAGCCGAAATCTGGCCCAATTTTCTCTGGCAGGCCAAAAGCCGCAACATCCCGGTATTTCTGGTCAACGCCCGGCTCTCGGATCGTTCGTACCGCGGCTATACACGGTTTGGGCTTTTATTTCGGGATCTGTTTGCAAGTTTTGCCGGTGTGGGTGTTCAGAGCGCCGAAGATGGCGAGCGTTTGCGAAACCTGGGATGTCAGCCCGAGGCGGTTCACGTCATGGGCAACATGAAATTTGACTCCGCCAAACTCAATGAGCGACGCCTCCTGGACGTGCCCGCAATGCTCCGCCAGCTCGGCGCATCGGAAAATGCCCGCTTGCTGGTCTGCGGCAGCACTCACAACGGCGAAGAGGAAATTCTGGCGCAATGTTTCAAACGCCTGAAACAAAAATTTCCGGAACTTTTTCTCGTAATGGTGCCACGGCATTTTGAGCGCGGCCGCGAAGTGGGACGGGTCTTGGAAAAATGTGGCATCCCCTTTGCCTATCGCAGCGAGGTGGTGCCCAGTTATAAACCCGCAACAGGTTCCATCGATTGCCTGCTGGTGAATTCCACGGGTGAGTTGAAATACTTTTACGAGCGCTCCACCGTGATTTTTGTCGGGAAAAGTCTGACGGCCCAGGGCGGTCAAAATCCCATCGAGCCGGGCGCCTTGGGCAAAGCCATGGTATTTGGTCCGAACATGCAGAATTTTGCGGCCATTGCCCAGGCCTTCGTCAAAAACAATGCCGCTGTCCAGGTGCAGAATCCTGCTGAACTGGAAGCCGCCTTGTCCTCGCTCCTGGCCAATGAAAAGCGCTGCCAGGAGCTGGGCCAAAACGCCCTCAAAGTGGTCACGGATAATCAGGGCGCCATCGAACGCACTGTGGAAATGATCATTCGGAGCCTCCCCAACGAAGAAGTTTATGTGGCCAAAGCCGGTCGGAAATAACCGGCTAAAAAAACGAGCCGGGCGAGATGGAAACTCCACTCCGCCCGGCCCTGTTCAATCTTTATAATTCGATCGACTATTCCTTGGGAGACAACAGTTCCATGATCCTGGCGACTGCTTCCTCCACTTTAACGGGTGTCATCGCCCCGCTGCGGAGTTTTAATTCCACCTCTCCCTTGGCCAGGGATTTTTCCCCGATCGCCAGCCGGATTGGGAAACCAACCAGTTCCGAGTCTTTGAACTTCACTCCCGGGCGCTCATCGCGGTCGTCAATGATGACGTCCACGCCCTTGGCGGTGAGTTCCGCATAGATCTTTTCGGCCAGTTCCATTGGCGCGCTGCCCGGGGTCACCGTCAAAGGCGTCAGGCACACCGCGAAGGGCGCCACCGATATGGGCCAGACGATGCCGTCCTTATCGTGGCACTGCTCAATCACCGCCTGCATTGTCCGGGTAACCCCGATCCCGTAACAGCCCATCACGGCCGGCTGCTGCTTGCCCGATTCATCCAGAAACAACGCATTCAGTGCCTTGCTGTACTTCGTGCCCAGCTTGAACACATGGCCCACTTCGATCGCCCGTTGGATTTTCAACGGATGACCGCAATTTGGGCACCCCTCTCCAACCTTGGCGGTCCGCAAATCGGCAAATTGTGCCGAAGAAATATCGCGAACAACGCTGACGTTGCGATAATGAAAACCGTCCTCGTTGGCCCCGGTGGTCATCCCTGTGGCGCCACGAAGAATAAAATCGGCATACACCGGCAGTTTGGTCACTCCCACAGCGCCGAGGCTGCCCGGATGCGCACCCATCGCCTCGAATATCTCGTCCGCCGTCGCGGCCCGGAACGTCATAGTGCCCAAAAGGCCCGCCAGCTTGTTTTCGTTGAGCTGATGATCCCCGCGCACCAACAGGATGACCAATTTGCCATCCACCAGATAAACGAGTGTCTTGATCTGCTTGCCCGGACGCACTTTATAGGGATCCTTGGACAGCGCCTCGATGGTGACCACTCCCGGCGTGGCAAATTTCTCCAGCGCAGGCTCGTTTTCCGCGCCCTTGACCTCCGGCTGCTCTGCATTAGGAACGAACCCCGCAATCGAACCGTCAATGAATGGCCGGCTGGTGGCCTTCTCCACATTCGCCGCGTAATCTCCGTGATCGCAATACGCCACATCGTTTTCACCGGTTTCGGCGGGAACCATGAATTCGTGCGAAAACTTGCCGCCCATGACCCCGGTATCGGCCTCCACCGGAAACGCCTTCAAACCGCAGCGGCGAAAGATGCGGGTATAGGCCTCATACATCTTCTTGTAGCTGGCCTGAGCCCCCTCGTCGTTCGTGTCGAAGCTATAGGCATCCTTCATGATGAATTCCTTGGCGCGCATCAGTCCGAAGCGCGGGCGGATTTCATCACGGAATTTGGTCTGGATCTGGTAGAAATTCCGCGGCATTTGCCGATAGGAACTGATCTCGCCGGCCACCAGTGTCGTCACCACTTCCTCATGCGTCGGCCCCAGCACCCATTCTTTTCGCGAGCTGTCGCGCACCTTGAACAGCACATCGCTCGCGGTCTCATAACGACCGCTGGCCTGCCAGATTTCCGGCGGCTGAAGGGCTGGCATCAATATTTCCAACGCCCCCGCGCGGTTCATTTCCTCCCGCACAATGGCTTCCACTTTGCGCAGTGCACGCAGGCCCAACGGCAGAAAAATGTATAAACCGCCCGCGAGTTTTCGGATCAAACCCGCTCGCAGCAGCAATTGATGCGACAAAATCTCGGCCTCAGCCGGGGTTTCCCGCAACGTGGGAATTAACGATTGTGTCCAACGCATATTAAATAGGGCTTTAAAATGGGCAAAATGCCGCCCTCTGGAAACAAAAAAATGCGCCGCCCCGATTTACTTGCATCATTGCTGAAATACGCACTTGCAAACCGGCCACCCCTTTGGCAGGGTTTTCCAGTCACGATGATTCGTGCGCGGTTAGCTCAGTGGTAGAGCATTACCTTGACACGGTAGGGGTCACAGGTTCGAAACCTGTATCGCGCACCATTTCCCCTTCACTGTATTTCCCAGTTTCAATACCCGTCACCGCCATTCGTGTTTCGGATATTTGCGCTGAAGCTCTTGTTTGATTTTCGGGTAATGCTCGTTCCAGAACCCCGCCAGATCCTGAGTGATCTGCACAGGACGCATGCTCGGCGCAAGGATGTGCAAGGTCACCGGAACCCGGTTCATCGCAATCCGCGGAGTGGTTTGCACACCAAAAAGCTCCTGAATCCGCAGGGAAATATACGGTTGCCCATCCGCCACATAAACCACTTTGGGCGTCTTTCCATTGCTCAGCGACAGCCGCTCCGGCGCATGTTTCTCCACAAATTCCTGCTGGTAATCCGGCAGCCAGGATTTGACTGCACGTTGCACCTCGCGGTCCTTGATTTCCTTGTAGGAAACAGCGCCCAGGCAGATTTGTTCGATTAAATTGCGCCGGTCCTCCAACCCAATGGGCGGCAATTGCAGCTCAGGGCACCACTTTCCAAGCAGATTCAACCGCAGGATCCATTGCTCCACATTGTTATCCCAATGCTTCAACACCAGTCGCTCCTGCAAAACTTCCTCTGCCATTATTCGCGCGGCGGCGTCCGAAGGCGGCGGTTCCACACGGCGCGCTTCCAGGGTCAATCCCCGAAAACGGATTTGTTCCTCCGCGCAAACCCGTTTGGTTGCGGTGTCGTAAAATACCCGCGACTCGGATTCAATATCTTCTGGAAACAACTCCTTCAGCCAATCAGGTTCAACCACAGTGGCCAATGATAACAAGGTGTTCAACGACCGGTCCGCCCCCTCCACTTCTCGTATCTCGGCGGCCACAATCAATCCCCCCCGCCGTGCCACGCTCTCACGGGCAAGCACCCCGCGCCGCCCATGAACCACCTCGCACCTCAGGGTGCCTTCATCCAACCGCCGCGCCACACGGTCTGAAAAACCAATCAGCAGACACTTCTGCATCGACTCGTCTGGCACCTTCACGCGTTCCACCGACAACCCCTCCTCGCGCGCAATCCCCAGGAATTGCTCATGGAGCGGTCCGACCTGTCGTGCCGTTACCGCATGAATGCCCGCCCTGCGGCACGCATCCATGCGAAAGTTGTTCTTCAATGCAAAATTCCAGGCCCGCATCCAGATCCAGAAATCGGAGGCCGCCTCATTCCCAAACAAATCCTCGCGAAACGCCTCAACATCGCGCCCCGGATTGCGGATCATCAAATCCCGGCCCTGTGTCATTGCGGCAATCAACGTCGCCTGCCACACACAATGATATTCCTCGGCGGCCAGCAGCATCCGGGCGTATCGCGGATGCAACGGAAACGCCAGAATTTTGCGCCCCATCTCCGTAATCGCACCCTTGTGGTCCAGTGCGCCCAGATCCGTCAGCAGGGTTTCCGCATCCACCAGGCTTTGTTCCACAGGCGGCTCCAGCCATCGAAACTTCCGCAAATCCCGCACCTCCGCCGCTTTGAGGGTCAGAACCACTTCGCACAAATCCAACCGTTTGATCTCCGGCAATTCCCGCTCCGCGCGTTCCAAATGTTCCTGATGGGACCACAGGCGAATGCATCGCCCCGGCGCCGTTCGTCCCGCGCGCCCGGCCCGTTGCTCTGCCGAGGCCCGGCTGATCTTCTCCACCAGCAACGTATTGATCCCGCGGTGCGGATCATAACGGGGAATCCGCGCCAGCCCGCTGTCAATCACCAACCGGACACCATCAATGGTCAGCGAAGTTTCAGCCACGTTGGTCGAGACCACCACCTTTGGACGATCGTAACGCTCCACGGCCGCATCCTGATCGCCCGGTGGAAGCTCCCCGTGCAATGGCAGCAGAATGTAGCCTTTGGATTCGGGACATTGGCGGATCGCTTCAATGGTTTGCTGGATTTCATAGCCCCCTGGCATAAACACCAAAACATCCCCTTCCCCATTGCAGACCACATGCTTCTGAAAAGCCTCCGCCGCCATCTCCCATACCGGAGGAGGATTGGTGTGCGGCCGTGGCATTGCGTATTCCATTTCCACCGGAAACATCCGTCCTTCGGAGGACACCATGGCGCAAGGATTCAGATACTTTTCCAACCCCTCGGCGTTCAGCGTTGCCGACATCACGATAATCAACAAATCGGGCCGCCTGGTTTCCTGAAGCTCCAACGCTTGCGCCAAAGTGATGTCCCCATACAAATGCCGCTCGTGAAACTCATCGAAAATCAAGACCTGGATTCCCGCCAGCAGCGGATCCCTGAGCATCTGCCGCAACAAAATCCCCTCGGTCACAAATCGGATCCGCGTCGCCGCGCTGGTGCGGTTTTCAAAACGAATCTGGTATCCCACCTCTCGTCCCAACTCCACCCCCTGCTCACGTGCCACACGCGCGGCCAGCAAGCGCGCCGCCAATCGCCGAGGCTGCAAAATCACCACTTGTCCGTCATTCAACAACCCATGCCCGAGCAACATCTGCGGCACCTGGGTGGATTTTCCAGAACCCGTCGGTGCCTGCAGTATGAGACGGCGCGACTCCTGGAGCCGGGTGATGATCTCCTTTTCAATATCGTAAATGGGCAAACGGTCGGACATGATCAATTTATATTTTGAGCTTCACTTGCTTGAAAATCAGGCCAATTGGCAGCCACCGGCCACAAAAAAATCGGTTTTCAGGCGCGGCGCGACGTATCCTAAGCTTCCCGCATGAGGACCCGCAACCCTATTCAATATGGGAAAATACACCCTTTGGTTTGCTGAAGACTTTACAAAACCGAGGCTCCCGTTAGTGTGCTCGCAACATGGGCAGTCAAATTACCGAAGGCATGTCACAAACCAGTCTTGAACAATTCTGCGAGCGGGTTCTGGAGAATCGGGCCTTGCAGGAACAACTGCGCGGCATATCGGACAGGACAGCTTTTTCTGCGTCGGTCGTGCAACTTGGAGCGGAACAGGGTTTCTCATTCTCGAGCGATGAGGTGGAAATCGCCATACGCGGCAACATGCAGGCTTGGATCGAGCGGTTTGTTTGTTAACTGGAATTTCCCAACCCCATGATTAATTCCGCTCAATTGCAAGGTTACGTTCCCATCCGGGTTTATTGGCGGCAATCGCGCCCCATGATCGACTGGTGTTATCTGGGAGCCGGGCGTTTCACGGATTCCTTCTTCGATCAGACCATTAGCCGGTGCATGCGTCTGCCCTACAATCTGCTGTTCCGTCCCCAAACGCCCGTCGAAACCTTGCTTGAACGAGCCGCTTCGCATCCGGGAGTGGCGCCCAACGGCTTTATCTTCCATATGTCGCGTTGCGGATCGACGCTGGTATCGCAGATGTATGCCGCGCTGGCGAAAAACATCGTCATTTCCGAGGCAGGCCCCATTGATGTCATGATCCGGGCCAACTATCGCACCCCAAACCTTGATCCCGAAGAGCAATTGACCTGGATTCGTGCCATGGTGAACGCCATGGCGCAACCCAATCTTGCGGAACAAAAACAGTTTTTTATCAAATTCGACTGCATCAACACACTGAGTTTGGACTTGATCCGTCGGGCATTTCCAACAGTGCCGTGGATATTCATTTATCGTGACCCGGTCGAGGTGCTCGTCTCCCAGTTTCGTCAGCGCGGGGGATTGCTTTTGCCGATGGCCCTTGAGCCTGGCCTGATGGGATTGAACCCGGAGCTCTTGTGCCAACTCTCAATGAACGAGTATTGTGCTGCCCTGATTGGAAGAATCTGCGCGGCCGCCCTGGAACATTTCCCCGATGAAACGGGATTGCTGGTGGACTACCGACAATTACCAGACGCAGTTTTGACGGGCATCTCAACCCATTTTCGACTCCAACATTCAGCCGGGGAAATTGAGCAAATGCAGCGCGTAACCCAGTTCCATGCCAAAAATCCTCACTTTCAATTCAGCAATGACAGTGAGGATAAAAAGAAGGAGGCCAGCGCAGAGATACACCAACTGGCGGAACGTTGGATGGCCGGTCCTTATGCGGATTTGGTGGCAAAGCACCGGGAACTTTTCCGGGATTCAACCAACACTGCTTTGGAAAATTAAATGGATCTAATTATGGATACCCCATTGCTGGAATTTGTAACAGAGCTTTATCCAAAACCGGAACTGGACCGAATGATGGCCGAATTCCGTGATCTCGGCTTTGTCATCCTGCCGCAGGTCTTTAAGCGTGAGACTGTGGACGCCTTTGCCGAACAGGTTAAAGCGGCTCTGTTCTTTGATGGCCTCGAATGGGACCTGCCAGGTGAATCCCCATTGATCATCTGGCCGGCCTTGGCGCCACGCGTGCGACAGGTATTGACCCCTGCCCTGAGCCATTCCGTCGCCAATCCCCTGCCCTCATTGTACATGAATCGTTGGTTGATTCAGTCGCCCGAGGATCCCAATTCCGTTCCCAAATGGCACAAAGACCGCGAGCCCGATGGAATGCCTGGCAAGGAATATCATTATCCAAAAGATGTCTTCGTAGGCATGTACTTTGATGATCTGACCTGGGAGAAGGGCCCCACACGCATCATACCGGGCTCCCATCGTGATTTGACTTTGTTGCCCAACGTTTCTCCCGATGTTCCGGCATTTTGCAATAAGGAAGATGCCTTGTTGATCGACCAGCGGACGTGGCATTGCGGTTCACCCCGAAAAGTGCCCGGATTGAGAATTCTGGCGGTCTATGGATACTATCCCGTTCCGCTTCATTACAGTTTCTGCTTCAAAATGCCCGAAGCCCAAAGGCAGGCCTGGTTGAAAGCAACCAAGCGCGTCGATAGAGTTTACTTTGGAGGCCCCTTTCAACCTCCACCTGAATTAAAAAGCATATGAATGAGATCTCGCTCGATCAATTGTCATTTGAGCAATTCCAAGGGCTCTTGAATACAAATTTCCGGGTGGGGTCAGATCCCGCAGGAACACTGGATCTGGAACTGGTGGAGGCGGTTCAGTATCGCAGGACCAATCCACCGGCAGGGTCGGCTAATAATCAGGATTACGAGAGATTTTCCCTGCTGTTTGCAGGTCCCGCAGACAAACTGCTTCCCCAGATGCTGCACCCGTTCTCACACGATCGACTGGGAGCCTTTCAACTCTTTATCGTCCCGATCCGCAGGGACCAGGGCAAACTCTACTATGAGGCCGTCTTTAACCGGCTCGTGCCCTCCCGTTAGGATTCCACCTGTTTATTGGGCAGCCATTCCATCTCTACATCGAAATCGAATTCTTCGAGCTGTTTAAAACCCAGCCGTTGATAAAACCGATTCGCCGGACTGCCCTTTTGAACACGCAAACGAACGGGCTTTCCTGACACTTCAACTTCGGCCAGGAGATTGCGCATGAGTCTTGTTCCAAGCCCCTTATTGCGACTCGATGGCAGCAAAGCCACATCCACGACACACACCTCCTTTGCGCCTCGGTCCACGACGAGTCGTCCCACGGGGCATCCATCGAAAAGGACGATGGAAAATTCGGCATTGGGAAAAGAGCTGCGATAACCCACCCGCATGGCGCGAAACTGCATGTTCAGGAAAGCCGTGCACGCGGCCTCGTCCCAACCCGTCATCGCAAGCTCCGCCTCGCGGGTGGAAGCATAGACTGCAAAAAGAAAGACCTCATCCCCGGGCATTTCATGCCGAAGCGAAACAACACCTACCCCAGCCTTGGAAATGTTGGGCTCGTTATTCTGGTTTTGCGCCTGATCGTTCATAGGCCGAAATATGACATATCACCCTGATACGCTTTTGATTTGGGCAAGACAAGCGCCCTGATGAACAAAACCGGCAATATCTGCGATCGTAACCTCCGCAAATCCCGTGCCAGCGCCGATTTGATTCTTCAATCAACAGCGTCATTCAAAAATTATGAAAAAGCCGCGATTGAGGGCCGTTTTTAGTTGACCGCCAACACTTTATCTGGCTTTATTCCGGCGTTGTTGGTGCCGTTGCTGATGAACGTCATCAAAGTCGCAAGGTCCGTAGTCGTATTTAGCCTGAAGTTGTGTAATTTTATGCCTACTCGCCGAGAGTTTCTTTTGAACTGCACCACGCTTGCCGCGGGGGTCGCAATCGCTCCAGTCACTGTTTTTGGAGGTGCCTCCCCTATCACCGAGGTTTCGCTTGACTCCATCCATATGGGCATGTTCATCCGACAGGTGAACACCACGTTCACTGTCATCGGAAGCGAGGGAGCGATGATTGATCTCATGCTGACCAAGGTGCAGACTCCTCAGCCATCGAAAACATCGTCATTGCGCAGAGCAGACTCTGGGAATGAAAAGTTTTCCCTCACCTTCCGCGGATCGCTGGATCAACCTCTCGATCAGAACACCTACTTGTTCACTCATAACGCCATCGGCTGCTTTTCAATTTTCATCGTGCCCATTGTTGTTAACGATCAGGAGTATTGCTATTACGAAGCCGTATTCAACCGGCCCGGCAGGCAACCCTCGCTGGTCGTTAGTCCGAAAGTCGTTGCCCGTCCGGGCCAACGCACCAGCAGCAACCAATAGTCGCTCAAACCTGACACAATAACCCGAAAAGGAATTTTATGGCCACGCCATTTTTAGGAGAAATAATGATGTTCGCCGGCAATTTTGCGCCACGTGGTTATGCCTTCTGCAGTGGGCAATTGCTGGCAATTTCACAAAACGACGCGCTGTTTGCCTTGATTGGAACGATATATGGCGGAGATGGTATGACCACATTTGGCCTTCCAAACCTGCAGGGACGGGTGCCCGTGGGCCAGGGACAAGGCCCGGGCCTTTCAAACTATGTCATTGGTCAACGTAGCGGCACAGAAACCGTAACTTTGATCCCAAACCAAATACCCGTGCATAGTCATGCCGTGGCGTGCAATTCCGATCTTGGGACCAGCACCGATCCTACAAACAATTTTTGGGCGGCCTCAGCGAATTTGCGGCCTTACACTGATCAATCACCCAATACCACCATGTTCCCAGTGGCAGGCGGCAACCAGCCGCATGAAAACATGCCGCCATTCCTGACATTAAACTTCATCATCGCCTTGGAGGGTGTTTTCCCGTCGCGCAATTAATCCATCAGGCAGCCATCAAACTGAAAGAACATTATGTCAACCCCATTCCTAGGTGAAGTCCGGATGTTTGGATTTGATTTTGCCCCGCGCGGCTGGGCAACATGCTCAGGTCAACTCATGTCAATCGCTCAGAACCAGGCCCTTTTTGCCCTTCTGGGAACGACCTATGGCGGAAATGGAATACAAACATTTGCGCTTCCTGACCTTCGCGGACGCGCTCCATACCATTTGGGCAATGGTTATACGCAGGGTCAGGTTGGCGGTGAGGAGGTGCACGCGCTGACGCAAAATGAAATGCCCATCCACACCCATCCTATTGCCGCCAATGCCACCAGTGCCGATCAAAGCAATCCGCAAAATCATTATTGGGCCAACTCGGGCCAAAGCCTCTACGCGGGGACTGCGAATGCGATCATGAACCCGGCCGGAGCAGGTGGAAGCCAGCCGCACGAGAATCGCCCCCCATATTTGGTGGTTAACTATTGCATTGCCATACAAGGCATATTCCCTTCCCGAAACTAGAAGCTGAAAGGATAAATCATGTCAGAGTCATTCATCGGTGAAATTCGGATATTTGGGTTTAACTTCGCCCCGCGCAATTGGGCCATGTGCAACGGTCAATTGCTGCCCATCCAACAGAATACCGCGCTTTTTTCAATTCTGGGAACAACCTATGGCGGTAACGGCACCACCAACTTTGCCCTGCCCAATTTGCAGGGCCGCGCTCCCATCCATCAAGGTCAGGGTCCCGGATTAACGCAACGCTTCTTGGGTGAAGAAGGGGGTACGACAAATGTCACATTGTCAAACACGGGATTGCCCATGCATACACATTTTTCGGCCAATACCGGCGCAGGCAATCAAAGTTCTCCAACGAACCACTCGTGGGCCGCAGCCAAGGCCCTGCGTCAAACGGTGAATCTCTATTCTTCAACCAGCAACGCAACCATCAGTCCCGGCAGCCCATCGCTTGCTGGGGGCAACCAGCCCCACAATAATTTGTCACCCTATCTTGTCCTCAATTTTTGCATCGGGTTATTCGGAGTTTTTCCAAGCAGAAACTGAGATTGATCTCATTGCACCTGCAACAATCCATCATCATCTGTCCGGTCTGGCTGACAATCGGCCAGGCTGCGCCTTTCCGTGCTGCTGCTTCTTCCGCCGTTCCTTTTTGAACATGATTCCCATGAAAAAACTGTTTATTGCCTCGTCGATGCTGGTCCTCTGTTTAGCTCAGAGCGGATATGCGACAGACATCACCGTGACCACGACCGCGGATGCAATCAACGGCAACACCACGAGCATCAGCGCGTTAACCGGCAGCCCAGGCCCGGACGGCATCAGCTTGCGCGAAGCGATCATCGCCGCAAACAACGACCCCACCGGCGCTCCCCACCGGATTCTTATTCCTGCAGGCACTTATCAATTATCAATCGACGGAACGGGCGAAAACTATCCGGCCGACCCGGCCGTGGGCGATCTGGACATCACCCGCAGCGGTACCACTATTGAAGGCATATCTGCGGCTGCCACAATCATCCAGCAGACCAGGCCAAATGATCGCGTGCTGGAGGTGAATCCCAACCTCGATGCAAGTTTCCTCTTCACAGTCAAGAATGTCACCATGAGAGGCGGACGTGAAACCACAGGTATTGGCGGTGGCGCCATGATCAGCGGATCCGGCTTGAACCAGACTATTGTCACAGGATGTCTCTTCACGGACAACTTCGCCTCCGGGTTCGGTTCCCCAATCGGGGGTGCGATTGCGAACGCAGGAGGCAACCTCACGGTAAGCAACTGCACATTTAATGGTAATGGGTCTTCTGGTGGCGGAGGCGCAATTGCTTTCGACGCCAGCACCAGCGGAGGGACTGGCATCCTGACCTTGTCCAGTTCGCAATTCACCAATAACATTTCCACGAGCGGAAATGGTGGCGCGATTGAAACCACAGGCTTGGGAACCACCTACTCGATCAGTGGCTGCAGTTTTATTGGAAATCAGATTACTGGCTTAAATACCAGAGGTGGAGCTATTTATAACCAAAGCGGCACATTGACGATCGCCTTGTCCACATTCCAAAACAACCAGGCCACAAGCCCGACTGGCGCTGGTGGAGCCATCGGATCTGCCGACGGCAGCGGCCACAATGTCACAGTCAGTTATTGTCGTTTCCTTGGAAACACCGCAGCCACTGCGGCCAACGGCCTGACTTTACGCGGTGGAACCAGTAGCACCTTGACCGCCAATGATAATTGGTGGGGGATCAACACCGGTCCCGCAGCCAACCAGATGGTGAACGCCACGGCCACCCTTTGGCTGCAAATGACCCACTCGGCCAGTCCAGCCACCATTGCCGACGGCGTGGGAGGAACCACCACACTGACCGCCAGCTTTCTGACTGATTCCGGCGCCAACACCATCAGTCCGGCCAACCTTGCTGCCTTGGTCGGTGTTCCCATAACTTTTGGAAGCGCCGTGCATGGCACCCTGTCCTCTGCGCAAACTACGATTCAGTCTTCTGGAACCGCCACCGCCACGTTTACCGCCACCGCACCCGGAAGCGCTAGTGCCGTGGCCATTGTCGATGCGCAATCCAAAACTGCAAATATTTCAGTTGTGCCGACCGTCAATTCCGTTGACGTTCCACCTGACGCACTTTATGGGGTCGGTCAGGCGCTGGATTTTACCGTCACTTTCAACGAGGCAATCGTGGTCGCTGGCGCAACCCCTTACCTTCCAGTCACGCTCTCCACAGGAGGAACGGTGCAGGCCGCATACCTCTCCGGCAGCGGTTCAACCGCCTTAACCTTTCGATATGTGGTCGCAGCCGGAAATGGCGATAACGACGGAATCGCACTGGCCGGAGCGCTCGTGCTCAACGGCGCCACACTGCGGGATTCGTCGGCGATCAACGCAAATCTCACTTTAAATGGCATGGCCGGCACCAGCGGTATCCTCGTGGACGGCGTGGCCCCCACCATCGTCATCAGCGCGCCTTCGCCGACGGTTACAACCGGCGGTTCAGTGGATTTTACGGTGACTTATGCTGATGCAAACTTCGATGTGAGCACGCTGGCCGTCGGAGACATCACTTTGAACAGCCCGGGCACCGCCGGTGGGACGATCACCGTCTCCGGGAGCGGACTCACGCGCACCGTCAGCATCTCCAATATTACAGGCCATGGTCCTCTGGGTATCTCCATCGCTGCCGGAACCGCCATTGATCTGGCGGGAAATACGGCTCCGGCCGCCGGACCGAGCGCCACTGCAACTGTGAATTTGCCACCAACAATAGCCGGAACTCTGTCTGGACAGGCGGTGAATGATAACGCCACTCTCTCACCATTCGTCGGGGTGACGATTGCAAATAGCGATGTGCCCGCGCAAACTCTGGACACAACCATAACCCTGGACAACGCCGCGAAAGGTGCGTTCACCCCTGCCTCGTTGACAGGCTCGGGTTTCACATTGGCTGGACCGGGTGCTTATACATTTAATGGCACCGCTGCCGATGCCACCACCGCCATCCGCCTCCTGGTTTTTGCCCCAACTTCAAATCGTGTCACGCGTGGCTCCACGGAAACCACCACCTTCACCATCAATGTGACGGATGGGGTTTTCACTCCGGTTGTCAACAGTGCCACAACGGTTGTGACCACTTCCGTAAATCATGCGCCGACAGCGGTCGCCGATGCGATTCAACGCTTCGCCACCCAGGGTGTCAAAGTCGCCACTACCGCCTTGCTGGCCAACGATACCGATCCTGACAGCGACGCTTTGACCATCACCGCTGTTTTCCCGACGAGCGCGAATGGAGCGTCAATTTACCTGGCGGATACCTGGGTTCATTATGTCCCCGCTGCCGGATTCACCAGTAGTGATACCTTCACTTACACCATCAGCGATGGACACGGCGGGACTGCCGAAGGAACAGTCACCGTCAACATCAAAACCGATGATTCCACCGGTTCAAATCAAATTGGCAGCATCCAAAACCTGGGATCGGGCGTTTATCGCATAACATTCGGCGGCATCCCTGGACGCTCATACACAATTCAATACACGACGAGCCTGATTCACCCCATCGACTGGCAAACCCTGGGCACTTCCATCGCCGGCCCCTCCGGGACGATTATTTACGACGATAACTCAGGATCGCCATTGCGGTTTTACCGGACCGTTTATCCCTGATTTTGCGACCATCCAATCAAAGCAAATCGACCCGCTGAACTAAGATGCACATCATGAAAAAAACATCGCTGCTATTGCTGCTTTTGGGAGTGGGTTCCCTGCCCTTGACCGCAGCCGTAACCGAGACATACACTTTTTCCGGACTGAATTTATCGATTGCAGACGGCAACGCCTCCGGCGTCGCTCTGACTTTTGATGCAAGCTCAGCCATTACGTCGATCGATTCGGTGCGGGTCACTTTCGATGTTTCTTCGGATAGCAATGGCGGTCTGTATGCCTATTTAAGCCATGACAATGACATTTCCATCCTTCTGAATCGTCCAGGGCGAACCGCCTCAAACCTCGCCGGTTACGATGATCATGGCCTGAATATTACGTTTGATGACTCGCTTGTTAATCGGGACATCCATCTTTACAACACAATCGAACCCCCTTCGGCTGGTCTGGCCCTGACCGGCAATTGGCAAACGGACGGGCGAAACGTGGATCCCGACCTGGTTCTCGGCACGAGCCCGCGAAACGCCACTCTGGCCTCTTTCAACTCTACAGACGCCAACGGAAACTGGACGTTATTCATAGCCAGTCTCGAATCGGGCGGCACAACGACTTTAAATGGTTGGTCGGTGGAAATCACCGGCGTGCCGGAACCGCTGACCTGCACTTTGGCAACTGGACTGGTTCTGTTAGGTTTCGCCTCGTATCGAAAACTGCGCCACTGAGACCAGGCGGCTTCGAATTTCTGTGGCTGCCAACGGAAACCTTTCTTTGGGTTTTCTTGTTGCCCCGTCGAAAACCGTCTGAATCCAGCTCATGTTTTTGCTGGTTTAATTCAAAAGGTGGTTTGGCGTCCGCCATTTGAACAGGAGACAGGCCGTTTTTTTAGTCTTCAATTCGCGATCTCGGTGGTTTTATTGGATGACTCTTTTTCCCCAACGGTCGCCTTCCATGGGCCCTTTGAATGGGTGTTAATCCACTTGTAGGAATGGCGCGGTGTTGACATTTCCCTCTGACAGGGCTTTTGCTATGGTCTCGTGCAGTCAATTCTGGCAGGCTGCCAACGGTCATAGACCATGATTCATACTCTGCTGACGATTTCTGGCGCAGGGATGCTTGTGAGCATCCTCGCTGGAGCGCGCGCTCCCAGACTGTGGCTGGCGTGCGTGCTCGCTGGAACTACGGGCGCGTTGGGTGCGGCGGTCACGGCATTGGCCTCGGATGCAGCCTGGGAATGGCGCAGCGTCCTGCACCTTGGCGGCGAAACCATCCATCTGCGACTCGATGCTTTAAGCGCATTATTTCTTGCGCTGCTTGCCTTGATCGGCGGTGCGGGCGCCGTTTATGCCCGCGAATATTGGAGTGACGCGGCGCATCCGCGTTCTTCGCGCCCCGGCCGGGTGTGGTGGAGCGTGCTGCTCCTCTGTCTTGGCCTGGTGCTACTTTCCTCCAACGGATTACATTTTCTCATCGCATGGGAGCTATTCACGGTTGCGGCGTATTTTTTGGTCACTCTCGAC
Organism: Verrucomicrobiia bacterium; assembly: GCA_963664225.1. Taxonomy (GTDB): domain Bacteria; phylum Verrucomicrobiota; class Verrucomicrobiia; order Limisphaerales; family UBA1319. The sequence goes on along the minus strand of OY760937.1, from coordinate 716,858 downwards.
CGACGATCAAGCAAGGTTCGGGCGGCGGGTTGGCTGTACCTTGGCGCGTCGCATGTGGCCGCACTTTGCCTTTTCGCCTTCTTCGCCAGTCTTGCGGCCCACACCGGAAACTGGGATCTCGGCCCGATGCGCAACCATACAGAGTTCGCCCCCTTGTTCTGGCTTGCGCTGGTTGGATTCGGACTGAAGGCCGGCATGTTTCCACTGCACATCTGGCTGCCCTCAGCCCATGCCAACGCGCCAAGTCACGTGTCGGCCATCCTGTCCGGCGTAACGCTCAAGATCGGCATTTACGGGCTGGTGCGGTTCAGCGGTTGGCTGCCTGTTCCGCCCTCCGCCGGGTGGGTGGTGGCAACCCTTGGCGTCGTTGGCGCCGTGCTCGGCGTCGCCTTCGCCCTCGGCCAGCACGACCTCAAGCGGCTGCTCGCTTATCACAGCGTTGAGAACATCGGAATCATTCTCATTGGTCTTGGATTCGCAATGGTGGCCACCAGCCAGGGTAATCCAACATGGGGACGGCTTGCGCTGGCGGGAGGCCTTCTCCATGTGTGGAATCACGGGCTTTTCAAATCCCTTCTGTTTTTCGCCGCAGGCTCGGTATTGCACGCGACCGGCACCCGCGAAATGAGCCGCCTTGGCGGACTCTGGCGGACAATGCCATGGACGGCATCGCTTTTCGCGCTCGGCGCCGCGGCTATTTCCGGACTGCCACCGCTCAATGGATTTGTCAGCGAATGGCTCGTTTATCTCGGTCTGTTCGACAGCACATTGGCGCATGGCCCTACGGCGTGGGCCGCGATACCCGCGGCGATACTGCTTGGCGTAACCGGCGCGCTGGCGCTGGCGTGTTTCGTGAAGGTGTGCGGTGTGGTTTTCCTGGGCGCGCCTCGATCTGACGCGGCGGTTCATGCGCACGAGTGTGGCCCGGCAATGCGCGGATCGATGCTGTTGCTCGCCGCAGGCTGTGTGGCAATTGGTCTGGCGCCGGTTGTATTCTGGCCCGCTGTCTCGCGGGCTGTTGAAGTCTGGCAGCCCGTTTGGGCCGGAACTCCCTCCCCCGTCCCTCTCGCGGCGCTCAGCATGGCGCATATCACCCTGGCGGCGATCGCAGTGGTGGCGGCAGTGTGGCTGTGGCGCAAGGCCCGAGGCAGTGGGTTTCAACGCGTTTTGACGTGGGACTGTGGTTACGCCGCGCCGACGGCGCGCATGCAATACACCGCGGGCTCATTTGCCGCCATCATCACCGAATGGTTCGCCTGGATTCTCCGCCCAGTTCGCCACGAACATCGCCCGACGGAAGTTTTCCCCGCGCACGCTCGTTCCACTCAGCACACACCGGAGACAGTGCTCGAATACGTGTTCGCGCCTGCGGCCGGGGCGATCATGAACCTGGCGCTGGCGGCGCGCCGTTTTCAACACGGCCGGGTGCAGGCTTACCTGCTTTACCTGCTGGTCGGAATAGCGGCGATGGCGGCGCTGGTTCTGCTGGGAGGCGACAAGTGAACACCTTTCTTGAACGCCGACATGAGGCTGCCATTGAATCACACTCAAATCTTGAGCAATAAATCATGTCCACGTATCTGAATCTCATCCAGATTGCCGAATCGTTCGGCGTTGCGGAAAGCGTTGTCGAAGGCTGGATTCGCCACGATGGAATGCCCCACACGCCGGACCGTGGCCGATTATTGTTCGACCGGGCGCAAGTGGTGGAATGGGCGGCGACCCATGGGCTGGCCACCCGTGCCGGATTTCTCTCGCCCGAAACTTCCGCTTTCTCAACGGGCTGCCATCTCGAACCGCTGCTGCGGACCGGCGGCATCTGGCGCAACCTCGAACCGGCGGAAGTGCCGGACACACTGGCCAGGATTGTCGTTGCGTTACCGGGGGCCACTCCACCAATCCGCCAACTCCTGGTGCAACGGTTGCGCTCAGCCGGGGGAGTCACCTGGGCGGCGATCGGAGGCGGATTCGCCCTGCCCCATCCCAGCGCCCGCGTCACCCTCGGTCGCGACTCCGGCACAGTGGCGCTGCTTCTGATGCGCAACCATTTTCCGCAAGCCACGCCAACACCGGACAACATGCCGGTTACGCGGATGTTTTTCTTCATCGCCCCTTCCCCACGTGCGCATCTCGATTTGCTTGGACGACTCACTCGCGTGGTGGCCCATGGCGCTTTGCGCGAGCGCGTCATCAAAGGCGCCAGCGACGCGGAGATTTTTACTGCTGCCGCAGCCATGGATTCAGCGCATGCCACTGGCAACAACATGGAGGTGAAGCCTTGACTCCCCGAGCGTTACTCCTGCCAGGCATGGAATTTCTTTTTTTAACTGGAGAAAGACCATGACTGCGATTCTCGACCTGATTGCCCGCCTCGCGTTATGGCTGCTGCTGGCGCCGCTGCTACCGGGCATCATCAACAAGGTAAAGGCCTGGGTGGCAGGTCGGCGCGGGCCGCCGGTCCTGCAACTCTATTACGATCTGGCCCGGCTTTGGAAAAAGAACGTCCTCCTCAGCACACTGGCCTCGCCGGGATTCGTGCTGGGCCCGGCCGTTGCGTGGGTCGCTGTGTTGGGCGCTGCAATGTTGCTCCCCATTGGACCAAATGCACCATTTGGCCCGGCGGGCGGCGTGCTGAGTTTTCGCGGGGACATGCTGGTGTTGATATATCTGCTGGCTCTCGCACGCTTCTGCACGGCGTGGGCGGCGTTGGAAACCGGTTCAGCCTTTGAAGGCATGGGCGCGGCGCGCGAAGTCAGCTACGCCGTGCTTGCGGAGGCGGCCATCATCGCGGCGATGCTGGCGCTATGCGTTCAGACCGGGAGCACGTCGCTCGTCACCATGCTTGCCCCCTCGTCGGACGCCGGCGCGGTGCTTCTGGCGGCGGGTCTCTTCACCGTGTTGCTGGCGGAAAATTGCCGAGTTCCGTTCGACGATCCAAACACGCATCTGGAACTGACGATGATTCACGAAGCCATGGTGCTCGACCACAGCGGTCCCCTGCTTGCGGTGATTTTGCATGGCGCGGCAATGAAACTCCTGCTGTTCTCGCTGCTTCTCACCCAGGCCGTGCTGCCGGTCGGCAAATTGAACCCGCTGGCGGCGGCCGGCGTGCTGATGGGAGGCGTTCTCGTCGTAATACTTTCCGTCGGGCTGGTGGAATCGTTGCTTGCACGGCTGGCGTTCCGCCGCGTGCCGTTGCTGCTGACGACGGGTTTTCTTTTATGCCTGTTCGCGCTGCTCATGGCGTGGAAAGGCGGTGCGGCGTGAGCGAGTATTTGAATCTGCTGATCGGCCTGGCGATGGCCTTGAACCTGTTGGCGCTGGGGAGCAGCCGGTTGCCGACACTCATTGCCGCCATGGCGATGCAAGGAGTAACTCTGGGTGTCATGCCGCTGCTTATCGAGGAACACCCCGATTGGCGCGTGGTAATGGTCGCGTTGGCGACCATGGCCGGCAAGGGACTGGTCATTCCCACTTTATTGACTCGCGCAATGCGTTCGGTGCACATCGACCGCGAGTTGCAGCCTTTTATAGGATTCGTGCCGTCGCTGCTGCTGGGCGCGGGTGGAACAATTGCAGCCGTGGCCCTGGCGGGAATGTTACCATTGATACCGGAGCACAGGGGGTCGCTCCTGGTGCCGGGAGCGATCGCCACGGTTCTCACGGGTTTCGTGTTGCTCATCGGTCGGGCCAAAGCCATTTCACAGGTGTGCGGATATCTGATTCTGGAGAACGGCACCTACCTGTTCGGCCTGCTGCTCATTCACTCGACACCACTCCTGGTTGAGGCGGGCATCCTGCTCGACGTGACAGTGGGGGTGTTCATCATTGGCATTATCGTGGACCGCATCCAGCGCGCGTTTGATTCGCTCGACACCCGCAAACTGACCGCGCTTCGAGAATGAAAAACATCTTGCTGATCGTCATGCCGCTTTTGGGAGCGGCCGTCGCGGCCCTTTGGCCGAACAATCGAACGCGCCCATGGCTTCTGCCGGTTGTGGGCGTCATCCATGTCCTTCTCTCGTTCTGGCTGCTCATGGCCCCGCCAGAGTTCGCGCCTGGAGCGTGGCTCGCGTTTGACCCCCTCGCGAGGGCGGTATTACCGGCGGTTTCGTTGCTGTTCCTTGTCTGCGCCGCCTATGGTGTGACTTACCTGAAAGTGCGTAGCGAACGGCAAAACCGCGTCTTTGTCGTGGCGCTCCTGTCGGTCCTTGGACTGTTGAGCGCGGGACATCAGGCCCGGCATTTGGGGTTGCTCTGGATTGCGACCGAGGCGGTCACCCTCGCTGCCGTGCCCTTGCTGCACTTCAACGGCACGCCGCGCGCGTTCGAAGCCACATGGAAATACCTGCTCGTCGGTGGCACGGGCATCGCGCTCTCACTCCTGGGTTCGTTCTGCCTCGGCTACGCGTCACTGCAGGGTGGCGGCGGAGGCGACCTGACTTTCACCGCGTTGATCGCGCAGGGCACAGGCCTCTCGCGGCCCTGGCTGCTGATGGCGTGGGTGCTATTGCTTGTGGGTTACGGAACGAAGATGGGCCTCGCGCCGATGCACACCTGGAAACCAGATGCCTACGGCGAAGCGCCGGGAATCGTGGGCGCGGTCCTCGCGGGTGGCGTCACAACTGTGGCCTTCACCGCCATCCTGCGTGTGCGCGCCGTGATAAGTGCCGCCGGTGAATCGGTCATTGCGGACCGCACCCTGCTGGCCATCGGCCTCTTCTCAATGCTGGTCGCGGCCTTTTTGCTTCTGGCCACGCGCGACTTCAAACGCATGCTGGCCTATTCAAGCGTCGAACACATGGGAATCCTGTGCATTGGCGCGTCCCTGGGCGCCGCAGGCATGTGGGCCGCGCTCTTTCATGTGTGGGCCAACAGCCTCACCAAAGGCGCCCTCTTCATGAGCGTGGGCAACATCCGGCGCGCGGCAGGCGGGCGCACCATGGACGAAGTCGCAGGAATGGCCGTACTGACACCCCGCTCGGCGGCGATTTTTATAACAGGCATGTTTGCGGTCACCGCCTGTCCGCCTTTCGGTCCGTTCTTTAGCGAATTGCGCGTGGTGCGCGCGGCCTTCGAGACAGGACATGCGGCGGCGGCGGCGATGTTTCTTGGTTGCCTGTTGCTGGCATTCTTCGGCCTCACACGTCTGTTTTTCGCCATTGTGGATGGCCGTCCGCGCGCCGCGTCAAGAACGGTCAGCCAACAGTTCAAGGAAACGACAGGCCTCATTATCCCGCCACTGGCGCTGCTCGGTTTCTCGCTGTGGCTGGGACTATTTACGCCAACCGTGCTGCAAGATTCCTGGACGGCGGTTGTCACCCAGTTCTTTCCCGTAAAATGAGCGCCACTTCTTCATTCGCACTGCTTGCCAACGCTACCAGCCTTCCGTGGGAGGAAGTGCCTCAGTGGCCCGTCGCGGACCTCGTTCGGACCACGGCAGCGGAATTAAACCACGGTGCGCGGCTCTGCGCGTGGTTTGGCGTGCCCGATCAGGGCGGCACGCGGCTGGTGGCTGTCATCGCGTTTGACGCGGACAATACCCTTGCAGTGGCGCGCTCCAATCCATTTGGCGGCGGCTATCCCTCGCTCACTGCATTGCATCCGCAGGCCCATCTTTTTGAGCGCGAAGTCTGGGAGCAGCACGGCTTGAAACCTGAAGGCCATCCATGGCTCAAACCGGTGCGTCAGAACAACGGCATTGCCCCCGCCAACGCCGAATTCTTTCGAGTGGACGGCAGCGAAATTCACGAAGTTGCTGTTGGCCCAGTTCACGCAGGCATCATCGAGCCGGGGCATTTTCGTTTTCAATGCAACGGCGAGGAGGTGCTGCATCTGGAAATCGCGCTGGGCTACCAGCATCGCGGCATCGAGGAGGCGCTCGCTGGCGGGCCGTATCTGGCGACAATGAGCCAGATGGAAACCATCGCGGGCGACACAACCATCGGCCACGCCACTTCATACGCGATGGTGCTTGAAGCCCTCGCTGGCACCGAAGCCCCTTTGCGCGCTCAATGGCTGCGCGCGCTCGCCCTGGAACTGGAGCGACTGGCCAATCACACCGGCGACCTCGGCGCATTGGCTGGCGATGTGGCATTCCTGCCAACATCCTCCGCATGCGGGAAGATTCGCGGTGACTTTTTGAATCTCACAGCCCTGGTGTGTGGCAACCGGTTTGGGCGCGGCCTGGTTCGTCCTGGTGGATGTCGGCATGACCTTGAATCCGCACGCTCAATTACATTGCTGGAAAAGCTGCGCTCCGCGTTGAAAGATGTGGACGAGGCTCTTGCATGGTTTTGGGACGCCAGTTCGGTGCGCTCGCGCTTCGAGGAAACGGGCGTGGTTTCAACCGAACAAGCCAACAATATGGGTTTGGTGGGAGTGGCCGCGCGGGCGTCCGGTCTGGTGCGTGATGTCCGCTTCGACCATCCCTCCGGCTGGCACCGCTTCGCGCAATCTCCAGTGGCTGTCTGGCCGGGCGGCGATGTCTTTGCCCGCGCAAAAGTCCGCTGTCTGGAGATTCAGCGTTCTGGGGCCTGGCTGGAAGAACAGTTGGCCTCGCCGCCGGAAGGTGAGATTCACACCGACCTGCCTTCACCCGCCGCAGACTCGCTGGCCGTCGCGCTTGTCGAAGGTTGGCGCGGCGAAATCTGTCACGTCGCGCTCACCGACGCTGCGGGGCGTTTCCGCCGATACAAAGTCACCGACCCTTCTTTTCATAACTGGATTGGGCTGGCGCTCGCATTACGCGGGCAGGCCATCTCCGATTTTCCAATCTGCAACAAGAGCTTCAGCCTCTCTTACTGCGGCTTTGACCTCTGACCATGTTCGCCATTGATGCCATCCTCCATCGTCTGCATCGCGGTTGCCAGACCATGTCGTATCCCGACGGCCCCGCTCCCGCATTGCCGGACCGTCACGGCGGCGCGCTGCGCGTGGACGCCACCAAATGCGCAAAAGACTGCGCCAAATGCGTGCCCGTGTGTCCCACAGGCGCCATCGCTCGTCTGGAAAACAGCCCGGTGGCCCTCGACCTGGGCAAATGCATCTTCTGCGCTGCATGCGTGGAAACCTGCCCGACCAGGGCCATCACGCACACAAAAGACCACCGCATGGCCGTGCGCCATCGCGAAGACCTCCTGCTCGGCCAGCCCGGCGCCGAAGAACTGCGCCTCGCCACCGCCCTGGACGAAAAATTGAGGAAGATGTTCGGCCGTTCGCTGCGCCTGCGTCAGGTCAGCGCGGGCGGTTGCAATGCTTGCGAGGCGGACGTCAACGTGCTTGGAACCATAGGCTGGGACTTGAGCCGGTTCGGCATTCAATTTGTTGCATCACCACGACATGCCGACGGACTGCTGATCACCGGTCCGGTGACCAAAAACATGGAACTGGCACTCAAAAAAACCTACGATGCCGTTCCGGAACCCAGGATTGTCATCGCCGTGGGCGCATGCGCCATCGCAGGCGGGCCGTTCATCGGCCTCCCCCAAGTCAATAATGGCGCCAGCGCCGTCGTTCCCGTCGATTTATTCATTCCCGGCTGCCCGCCGCACCCACTGACAATTCTTGACGGTCTGCTGCGCTTGCTCGGGCGGTTGGACGAGTGACCCGCCAAAACAGAGTCGGCCAGACTCATCAGACTTTTAGTCGTTCTTCCACTTTCCCGAAAACGTCTTATCTGATGACTCATCAGAGGGGTCCGGCGTCTGGCAGCGGTTGCGCCAATTCAAGCGGCGACCACTCCAACCCATGCGCTTCGGCAACCGCTTTGCAGGTCAGCCGGCCATCGTAAGCGTTGACGCCGCCAACGAATGCAGGCTGGCGCTGGCAGGCCTGAGCCAGGCCGTAGTCGGCCAGAGTCTCAACATAATGATACGTGGCGGTCGTCAACGCCTGAGTGGCCGTGCGTGCATAAGCGGCGGGCATGTTGGCCACGCAATAATGAGTCACCCCTTCCTCGACATACACCGGATCGTGATGCGTGGTGGGCCGCGAGGTCTCCGCGCAGCCGCCCTGATCGATCGCTATGTCCACCAACACACTGCCGGGACGCATCCGTCGCAGCATTTCGCGCCGGATCAGCCGCGGCGCCCGTGCGCCCGGCAAAAGCACCGCGCCAATGAGTAAATCCACCGACGGCAGCAATTCCATGAGATGCACTTCGTTGGAATAAAGCGTGTGGGCCGCGTGCAGCGTGATGTCCAGAAATCGCATCCGCTCGACGTCCACCTCGAGTATGGTCACATCCGCGCCAATGCCCGTGGCCATGCGCGCCGCGTTAATGCCGGATGACCCACCGCCCAGCACCACCACTTTGCCGGGAAGAACTCCGGGAACGCCTCCGAGCAGCACGCCTGTGCCGCCCTGGTGTTTGGCAAGAAAATAGCCCCCAACCAGCACCGACATGCGCCCGGCGATTTCGCTCATCGGTTCCAATAGGGGCAGCCGGTGATTGACCTCGATGGTTTCATAAGCAATGGCGGTCACACCGGTTTGCAGGAGCGCCTTGGTGAGCGTCTTGTCCGCCGCAAGATGCAGGTAGGTAAAGAGAAGCTGGCCGCGTCGCAATAATGGAATTTCGGACGGTTGCGGTTCCTTGACCTTCACAATCAAATCCGCCTGCGCAAACACATCGGTGTGAAAATCGACAAGTCGCGCTCCAGCCCTCTCATAATCGCCATCCGGGTATCCCGATCCGGCCCCCGCGTTCCGCTCGACGACGACAGAGTGTCCGCGCTTGAGAAGTTGGTAGGCGGCGGAGGGCAGCAAACCCACCCGATATTCCTGATCTTTTATTTCCTTGGGGACGCCAATAATCATATCCCTTCTGTAAATCCACATCCCGATTTCTTCAAATTTTAATCTGCGTTTTCCTGTTTAATCGATCGAGTTCCCTTTTCGCACGCGCAGCGGTTCATTCTCCGCGTCTCCTTTTCCTCTGTGGCTTTTTCCCTTCTGCGCTTCCTTCCCGTTTCAAATTCGTTCGACTTTCACGGTCTGAACGCTAATATTTGGCATCCCTAATACTATGAACAACCGAGTTTCAAGTTTGGTGGCCTTCCTGTTTGCCATCACCATCACCTTTGCATGCGCAGCGGATGCGGCCCCGCGCCGGGTTGAGAATTTCAATCGTGACTGGAAATTCATTAAAGGCGCCCAGGTCGGCGCAGAGGCGGTAAGTTTTAACGACACGGACTGGCAACCAGTGCGCCTGCCCCATGACTGGGCCATCGTCGGCCCTTACCAACCGCAGGGCGACGCACACACCGGCAAGCTCCCTTGGCGCGGCGAGGGCTGGTATCGCAAATCGTTCACCCTGCCCGCATCCGATTCCGGCAAACGTGTGTATCTGGATTTTGATGGCGTAATGGCCATGCCAACGGTTTACATCAATGGCAAGAAGGTCGGCGGCTGGGACTACGGCTACGTGTCGTTTCGTGTGGATGCCACGGATTTCGTGAAGCCCGGTCAGACAAACCTCGTCGCCGTTCATGTGGACACGCGCCAGCACAATTCCCGCTGGTATCCCGGCGCGGGAATCTATCGCAAGGTCCAGTTGGTCGTCAACGAGCCGGTCCATATCGCGCATTGGGGAACATTCGTGACGACGCCCCAGGTCAGCGCCGACTCCGCCACGATACGGGTGGAAACCACCGTGGAAAACCACACCGCATCCGCCGTTCAACCCGAAGTGGAAACCACACTGATCGATCCGAAGGGCAAGGAGGTCGCCAGCTTGAAGACGAGTTTCGCAGTGCCAGCCAATGGATCCCAATCGGATCAGGTCGCATTCACCATTGGCAAGCCCCGGCTTTGGAACACAAAAACGCCGCAGCTTTACACCACTGTCACGCGCATATTTGCGGCGGGGAAGCTCGTGGACTCGATGGAAACGCCATTCGGCATCCGCACTTTTGAGTTCACCGCCAACGACGGTTTTCATCTCAATGGCCGACGCGTCCAACTCCAGGGCGTCTGCCTGCATTCGGACCTTGGCCCTCTGGGTATGGCCTTCAACACCCGCGCCATGGAACGCGAATTGCAGATCATGCAGGACATGGGTGTGAACGCCGTCCGCACCAGCCATAATCCGCCCGCGCCCGAACTGCTCGACCTGTGCGATCGCATGGGAATCGTCGTCTGGGATGAAGCCTTCGACAAATGGGATGGCACGGCCACCCTGCCCAAGGGCGTCTCCATTCCCGAGCACGGTAAAAAGCAATACTCCAATTTCGTCCGCCGCGACCGCAATCATCCCTGTGTCGTGGTCTGGAGTGTCGGCAATGAAATCTGGGAGCTGGAAGGCCTGAAGTATCCCGATGCCCCTGGCCTGCTCAAGACCATGGTCGGTTTCGTCAAAGCGCTCGACACCACGCGCCCCGTCGGCCTGGCCCAGTGCGTGCCCGAGTCCGCCAAGTCCCAGCTCCCCGCCGCGCTGGATGTCGCCGGCTGGAATTACGCCCGCCGCTACTCCATTTCACGCGAACGCTGGCCCAACCTCCCCCTTGTCTATAGTGAATCCGCCTCCGCCTACAGCACGCGCGGCTATTACGACGATTTCTCCATGCCCGCCAAAAAAGACGCTTACCCCACGACTGCCCGCATCAGTTCCTATGACCACAACGCGGCCTTTTACTCAGACCCGGCGGATGTGGAGTTCGCGCTGATGGAAAAGGATCGTTTCGTGGCCGGTGAGTTCGTATGGACCGGTTTCGACTACATCGGCGAACCCGTTCCCTTCATCGCGGAAGGCTGGGGCAAATTTACCGCGCGCAACCTCGCCAAAGACGAGGAATCCCGCATCAGTTCCTTCGGCATTGTGGACCTCGTAGGCATTCCCAAGGACCGCTACTACCTCTACCAGAGCCACTGGGCGCCGGAAAAGAAGTCCATCCATATCCTGCCGCACTGGAACTGGCCCGACCGCGTGGGCAAAAACGTGCCGGTCTATGTCTATACGGGTGGCGACTCGGCTGAACTCTTTCTCAATGGCAAATCCCTGGGCATGCGGACCAAAAACCCTAACGCGGAAGTCGTGCGTGATCGCTACGCGCTGCGCTGGATGGATGTCCCCTACGCCCCCGGCGAACTCAAAGCCGTGGCCTACCAGAACGGTCGCAAGCTCGGCGCTGCAGTCATGCGGACAGCGGGCGAACCGGCAATGCTGCGTCTCAGTCCTGACCGCAAATCGATCAAATCAGACGGTGACGACCTGAGCTATGTGCTTGTCGAGGCCTTGGACAAGGACGGCAACCTCTGTCCCCTGGCCATGAACGACGTGAAATTCTCACTCGAAGGCCCGGCGAAGATTGCCGGTGTGGGCAATGGCGATCATCATTACCCTGCGGAATTCGTCACCGACCACGTCACACTCTTCTACGGCAAGGCCATGCTCATCGTGCGCGCCAGCCAAGGCAAGGGCGGCGCCATTCGTGTGACGGCGACCAGCGACGGCATGCGTCAGACCCAGGCCACTCTGCGCTCCAGCGCAGCACTGCAGGAATCGAATTTGCGGAGCCAACAACAATGACTCTTAAGCATCTCCTTTGTTGGAATGTTTGATTGAACCTGGAACGCGGGGTGACCCCGCATCTCTTTATGATGGACGGTCAGGGGCACCCTTCTGACATCGTTTGTACGGCTCATGGGGCGTTAATCCATCTCAGGACGTAACCTCGTGTCCCCAGCCCCGGTGGATTCGAGTCAAATTGTGAATAACCTGTGAATGGCGGGGTACAAGTCTGATTTGCCAGACGCGCCCTTTTCCTGTTTGCTATCGCAATGATCGATTCCGTTTCCGAAGAGCACACACAAGACGCGCCAGCACGCCCCGCGCCCCGCCGCAAGAAGCCCGCAGCGCCGGATGCCTCGCGTGTGGACCGTCTGCCGCCGCATTCTTTGGAAGCCGAGCAAGGGGTGCTGGGTTGTATCCTGATTTCGCCCAATCAAAGCCTTGGACTCTGCCTCGAAAAATTGAAAACCGGCGCGAAGGCCTTCTACGACCTGCGGCACCAGAACCTCTTCGAGAACATGGTCGAAATGTGGGATACCAAGGAACCCATCGACCTGATTACGCTCCAACAGCGGCTCAAAGACAAAAACCAGCTCGATGGGGTCGGCGGATTGAGTTACCTGGCCGGACTTCCTGAAGCGGTGCCTTCGGCCGCGAATCTCGAGTATTACCTCGATATTGTGCAGGAGAAATCGCTGCTGCGAAAGATGATCCAGACCTGCACGGGGGTGATCACCCAAATCTACGATTTCGAAGGGGAGGTGGATCAGTTGATGGACGATGTGGAGCGCCAGGTCCTGAAGATCAGCGAGGAACGGGAGGAAACCACGCTGCGTTCGGTCAAGGAACTCGTGCACAAGGCGATCACCACGATCGAGGAATTCCACCAGCGCCAGGGCATGCTCACGGGCATTTCGACGGGTTTCCCTGATCTGGACAAATTAACCAGCGGGCTCCATGGCGGGGAAATGGTGGTTCTGGCCGCGCGCCCCAGCATGGGCAAAACCAGTCTGGCGATGAATATTGCCGAAACGGTGGTGGCGGAGCAGCAACTGCCAGTCGGTGTGTTCAGCCTGGAAATGACCGCCGAGTCTCTTATTTTGCGCATGCTCTGCTCCCGGGCGCGGGTGAATTTGCGCGACATTCGGGAGGGATTTCTGGCGGAACGCGACTTTCCACGGCTGACCGGCGCTGCGGGTAAAATGTCCACCGCACCGCTATACATCGATGACACGCCCGGATTATCGATTTTGCAGCTCCGCGCGCGGGCCCGGCGCATGGTTCAACAACATGGGATCAAGCTCTTTGTGATTGACTACCTGCAGTTGCTACATTCTACTGCCAAGCGAGCAGACAACCGCCAACAGGAAATTGCGGATATTTCCAACGGCATCAAGGCTCTGGCCAAGGAATTAAACGTTCCGGTCATCGTCTTGAGCCAGCTCAACCGCGAGGTCGAGAAGGAAAAAAACCGCAAACCCCGGCTGTCGGATCTGCGCGAGTCGGGTGCCATTGAACAGGATGCGGATCTTGTGGCCTTATTGTACAAGCCCAGTGGTGGCGACGATGATGAAGGCCCCCGCGAGGAACAAGAATCGTTGCCTGTCAATTTGATCATTGCCAAGCAGCGCAATGGCCCGACCGGCGAGGTGAATCTGACCTTTTTCAAAGGTTATACGCGCTTTGAAAGCGCGTCGAAGGTCAGCGAGTCTATGCCAGTGGAAAACTAGAGTGTCATGAAATTACTGATTCGCCGCTGCGCCATCATTGTGGCGTTATTATTGCTGGGCGCTCCCGCTCCCCACATGCAGGCCGCTGAGGGGCCGTCCATCGTCAATGTCGCCATCAAAAACATCGGACCGGCTGCCGCCAGCGATGATTTGGTGCGCGCCAACATCCGCACCAAACCCGGCGAGGTTTATACCCGCAGCACCATCGACAACGACATACGCACCCTCTATTCCACAGGGCTTTTTCGAAATGTCCAGGTCACAGAAGAGCGTGGCACGGACGGCGTAAGCCTGACCTACGTCATGCAGGGCAAGCCCGTCCTGACCGAGGTCGTTTTCAACGGTAACAAAATCCAATCCCGCAAGAAGCTCCTCAAAAAAGTCACCTCCAAAACGGGCGAACCGGTGGACGAGCGCAAACTCTTCTCCGATTCACAGGAAATCCTCAAGTATTACCAAAAAAAGGGTTATCAAAAAACCCAGGTCAAATACGTCGAGAACATTGATGAACGCGCCGGACGCGGCACCGTTGTCTTCGAGATCACGGAAGCGCCCAAAATCAAAATCGAGCGCGTCGAATTTGTGGGTTCAAATGCCTTTCCCGAGAAAAAGCTCCGCAAAACCATCAAAACCCGCAAGCGCTGGATGTTCTCCTGGCTGACCGGAAGCGGCGTCCTCAAGGACGAGCAATTTGAAGACGACAAGGAAAAGCTCTCCGAATTCTACCGCAACGAAGGTTATATCGATTTCGAGCTTAAAGATGTCAAATTCAACCAGGTAAATCCCAAATGGGAGGTCATCCAATTTTTCATCAACGAAGGTCGCCAATACAAAGTCGGCGCGGTCGATTTCAAAGGCAACCAGCTCTTTTCCGCCGCGGAAATCAAAAAATGGATCGCCGATAACAAGAGCCGCATCGACCCGGGCAAACGCAAAAAGACCGAGAATCCGACCGGCTTGCGCCTCACTGTGGGCCAGACATTCACCCCGGTGGGCTTGAATAAAGACATCGAAGCGATCAAGAATTTTTATGGGGCCCGGGGCTACATCGACTCACGCATCGAAGCCGTTCGCATGCCCAACCCCGAAACCAGCACGATGGATTTGACCTATCAGATTGAGGAAAAAGACAAGTCCTTCATCGAAAAGGTCGAAATTCGAGGCAACACCAAGACCAAGGACAAGGTCATTCGTCGCGAGTTGGCGGTCGCCCCCGGCGAAGTCTTTGACATGGTCAAAGTCAACCTGAGCAAAACCCGCCTCGAACAACTCACCTACTTCGAAAAAGTCGAGGCGCAACCCGAGCCAACCGACGTTCCCAACCGCAAAAACCTGGTCGTTGGGGTCGAGGAAAAAAACACCGGCAACTTCCTCGTGGGCGCCGGTTTCAGCACCATCGACGAAGTCGTCGGTTTTGCTGAAGTCAATCAGGGAAATTTTGACCTGTTCAAGCCTCCCTACTTCACCGGCGGCGGCCAGAAATTCCGAATCCGCGTGCAATTGGGCACCCAGCGGCAGGACTATATCATGAGTTTCATCGAGCCCTGGTTTTTGGGTCGAAAACTCGCCTTGAGCGTGGATTTGTACCACCGCGAACTCAATTACTTGAGCGATTTATACGACGAACGCCAGACCGGCGCGCGCCTCGGTTTGACCCGCGCCTTGGGAAGCGACTTCCTCATTGGAGGCGTCAGCTACACCGTGGAAAACATTGGCATCATCAATGTCGCCGACACCGCCCCCGAACTCATCAAACAGGAACAAGGCAGTTACCTCGTCTCCAAAGTCGGCACCTCCATCGCCTACGATACCCGCAACAGCGCCATTCAGCCAAACCACGGCCAGCGCACTGAATTACTCACCGAAGTGGCGGGCGGACCCTTTGGTGGCGAACGCGATTTCTACAAACTGGAGCTGCGTTCCTCCTGGTATTTCAAGGGTTTGAGTGAAGGCCACATCATTGAATTGACCGGGCGCACCGGCGTCGTGGATTCCTACGGGGATACCAAAAAAGTTCCACTGTTCGACCGGTGGTTCCTGGGCGGCGCCAACACCTTGCGCGGCTATAAATACCATTACGTCGGAGCCGACGACACCTTCATCGCCAGCGACGGCGAGCCCTTTGGTGGCGGCACTTATTGGTATGGAAGCGCCGAATACAGCATTCCGGTCATCGATCGCGTGCGCGTGGCTGCTTTCTACGACATTGGTAACGTTTATACTGGCGCCTATAATTACCGGATGAGCGAATACCTGCACGATGTCGGCGTGGGCTTGCGCCTGAACCTGCCCATCGGCCCCTTGCGCCTGGACTACGGCATTCCGCTCAACAGCGGAAAATTCACAGGCGACACGGGCAAGTTCCAATTCAGTGTGGGCTACACCCGCGAGTTTTAAGCGTCATACGCAAAGCCCTGCCAGACAAGCCTCTTCGATCATTGACTCCGTTTTGGACATTCAAAGCGGGGTTCAATCACGAAATTTCTCAGTCGGGCAATAAATGATGGAAAATATCTCGCAGACGATTACAATGAGACGGTTATAAGTTAAATAACAGTTCGAATTTTATGAAATCAACATTTTTCAGGTCCATTCTCGCGGCGATCTGCCTGGCAATGGTAATTCCAGCCCAGGCCGAGACCAAGGTCGGTATCATCAGCCTCAAAAAGGTGTTCGATGGTTTTTGGAAAACCAGGCAGGCCGATGTCCAATTAAAAGAGCGCGCGGCGGAATTCGACAAACAACGCAAAGACCTGATCGACGGCTATCAAAAAGCCAACGAGGAATACAAAAAGCTTCTCGATAGCGCCGGCGATCAAGCCGTCTCCACCGAGGAGCGCGATAAACGCAAGAAATCCGCCGAAACCAAGCTTCGGGAAATTCAGGAAATCGAAACCCAGGTGAACCAGTTCGACCGCACGGCCCGGGCCACCCTTAACGAGCAACAACGCCGCATGCGGGACTCCATCCTGCGCGAAATTCAGGAAGTCATCGCTACCAAGGCCAAAACAGCGGCCTATTCCGTGGTGCTCGATACGGCGGCTGAGAGCGTCAACAACACGCCCGTCCTCGTCTATAACAATGGCGAAAATGAGATTACGGAAGATGTCCTTCGTCAACTCAACATCAACGCCCCCGCGGATTTCCTCAAGACCGCCGATGAAGCCTCCAAAGTCTCGCCCCTGGATCTGAATCCCAAGCCGACACCGGACGCCAAAGCTCCGAAAAAGGATGACAAGAAGTAATCGGGACGCCGTATAAATTTCACTATAGCCCCGCAAGCGCGGGGCTTTTTTTATATCCAATACAACCCCACCCTTTCGGGTTGAAATCCTCTCCGCCCCATCTATGCTTCCTTGCATCAATCCCATTCCACGATGATCCGATTCATAACACGCTGGTTGTTCCGGCTCGTAATCCTGCTCATCGTCCTGGGCGTGTCGCTGGTTCTGCTCAAGGACATCCTGCTCAAGTCATGGATCGAGAGCCGCATACGCTCGGAAACCGGTTTGGAAGCCCGCATCGGCTCGTTCGAACTAGCGCTTATGGCCCCCACCCTGACGCTCGAGGATTTTATCCTCTACAACCCCGCCCAATTCGGCGGCTCCCCCTTCCTCATCGTCAAGGAGATCCATGTCGAGTACGACCGCGCGGCTTTGAGCCACCGCGAGCTTAGACTCACCCTACTGCGCTTCAATCTGAGCGAGATCGACGTGGTGGAAAACCAGAAAGGCCAGACGAATCTTCAAATGCTTCAGGCATTAACCCAGGCCAATTCACAGAAAAAAGCCCAGGTACAATCCTTGGACTTTATGGGAATTGACACGCTCAACCTGACCTTGGGCAAAATCCGTTTTGTGAGCTTGAAAACCCCGGGACCCGCGCGGGAAATCGATCTGGGCGTGAAAAATCAAATCCAGAAAAACATCAAAACCGCCGCCGATCTCAACACCATGGTCCTGCGACTGGTCCTGCAAAAGAGTGGCTCCTTGGTGATCCAGGGAAGCCGGGTCACATCAAACGCTTTGCAGAACACTCAATAACATAATTTGCGCAATTTCTGTTATTTTGTAAAATATGGCAAGAAGCGTGAGGAGAACGCGGAAACAGTTATGAACGTATCACTAACACCAGAGCTTGAAAATTTTATAAACGGCGAAGTCAAAGGCGGCCTTTACCAGACTGCCAGCGAAGTGGTGCGTGCCGGCCTTCGCCGACTCAAGGAAGATAAAGAACGGCAACCTTCCTTTTCGGTTTCCACTTTGGAAGAACTGGAAGACAAGCTGGCTGAGGGAGTCAAACAACTTGAACAGGGCGATGGCATTCCGGGGGACCAGGTTATGGCCGAACTCAGGAAGCGGAATGCGAACTTCAAGCGTGCCAATCGATGAGCCACTATACAATCGCCCCGGCCGCCAGGTGCGATCTCCATGCAATTTTGGATTATTTTCTCGATGTGGCAGGAAACGCTGAGTTGGCGATTCGTTTCACCAATTGCGCTGAGTCCACGTTTACAAAGCTCTCCAAATCCCCCGGACAAGGTCGTCCCCGGCAATTTCGCAGGAACTTGCTGAAGGGCTTGCGATCGTGGCGCATTGACGAATTCCCCACCTATTTGGTTTTTAACCGGGAGACAGCAGCTAGTATCGAAATCGTGCGTGTACTACATGGCGCGCGAGATTTGGAGCGCCTGTTTACGGTGAGCCCATAGCCCAAGAGATAAAGTCGGCCCCTATTCGTTGATGCGTTGAAAGGGATGCTTGGACTTCGAAGGCATGAAGTAACTGGGCAAATGGAAGAATTCCGCCACTGCTTTCGCCCATTGCACCGGGGGACTGGTTTTTAGAGCATGGGGGATTCCTGCGATAGTCTTACCAGCATGGTCTGCAACCGGCTTGGCCGGGCTTTTTCCCGGCTTCCGCTGCAATTTCTTATGCTTTTTGGCAGACATAAACCCCCGCTCTATTACTAACTCCGTCATACGATACATCATCTCCGCCACTATGCAAATCGTAAGTATAACGAGCCGCCACAACGGAAGACAATCCGAAGAATCAATCCGCTGCCCATTCAAACGCCCCGGAGTGCCACTCCTTTTGCACCTTCTCAGCCACCCGTTTGAGGCCCGCCTTGGTGTACGTCTCCAGGATGGCTGGAAATTGCTTTTTCAAAATCCCCGCCAGAATCAGTATTCCTTGCGGCTTAAGACGATGGATGATTTTGGCGTGCTCGCTTTTTAAGACATCGAACTCGACGTTGGCGCAGATCACGTCAAATTGTTGACGGGATTTGGACGACATCTTCTTGAGGTCCCCGCGCCAGAATTTGATTTCACCCGCGTTTCCGTTGCCAAGGGCATTTTCCCGCGCCACCTTCACGGCCACAGGATCGAAATCGAAGGCATGCACCGGACCATACCCCAATTTGGAGGCTGAGATGGCCAAAATGCCTGTCCCGGTCCCCACATCGAGGAACGACAATCCCCGCTTCTGCTTCGGATCCAAATGTCGTTTTGCCTCCTTGGCCCGTTTCTCCAATTGGCGCAGGCAAAACTCGGTGGTCGGATGCTGGCCGGTGCCAAAACTCAGCCCCGGATCCAACACCACACATTGCTGACCTGGGAGAAGCTTGACCCGGCTCCAACTGGGCTTGATCAGCAGCGACCGTCCAATCTTCAGCGGCTTGAAATGCTTTTTCCAGGACTCGGCCCAATCTTCACGCCGCACCTTCTTCAGCGACACCCGGGCGCGATGTCCGGCGTCGCGCAGCGGCTTCAGTTCATTGACCGCCTTCTGGACGGCGCCCCGCAAAACCATGGCGCGCGCCCGCGGAGCATCACAATAAACGGAAACGGTTCCCACCACGCTCCCCTCCTTGCGAAAGGTGACCGCAGGTTGACCGAATACATTCTCAAAAACCTCCGCCACCGCTTCCTCAAATTCGGAAGGCACAAGGACGGAAATGTGATGCAGGGTTGCGTCAGGCGATGGCATGTTTCTGTAGTTCGAGCAATTGTTTCACCGCTTGACTCCCCGAACACAGCATGGTGTTGAGCTGTTCGATGGTGAAGGTGGATTCCTCGCCGGAACCCTGGATTTCCACAAATTCGCCTTTGGCCGTCATGACCAGATTCATATCCACCTCTGCGTCCGCGTCCTCCGTATAACAGAGGTCGGCCAGAACGCGCCCCTTGACGATGCCCACACTCACGGCGGCCACCGCATTGACTATAGGGCTTTCCTTGAGAGTTCCCGCATCCATCAACTTCTTGATCGCCAGCGAGAGAGCCACGTAACTGCCGGTGATCGCCGCAGTCCGCGTTCCGCCATCGGCCTGCAGCACATCGCAATCGATCCAGATCGTGCGGGCGCCCAGCTTTTCCAGATCCACCGCCGTGCGAATGGACCGGCCGATCAGACGCTGAATCTCCTGGGAGCGCCCCTCGACCTTGCCCTTGGTGCTGTCTCGCTGTTTGCGCTGCAACGTCGAATAAGGCAACATGGAATATTCGGCCGTAATCCATCCACCGGTCACCCCCTGCTCTTTCATCCAGCGGGGCACCCCCTCATCGATCGTGACACCGCAAATCACCTGGGTATTCCCAAAGGAAATCAATGTGGATCCGGCCGCGTTTGGCGCGATGCCGTTCTGAAATTTAATGGGGCGCAGATCGCCCGGGGCGCGGCCATCGGCTCGCAAACCCGAGGAAGGGGTTGTTGTGGCATCCACCTTGGAATGGGCTGTTTTGGAAACAATTTTTTTGGTCTGAGGCATAATTAAAGTTTGAGCGAATCGAAAATACTTTCGAGGCTGTTGAGCGGCGCTTCACGGGTAGCCGTGGGGGTGAGCACCTTGCGCAAATAATCCACCGCGTCTGGAATGCGCGACACCGAACGCGGCAACGTGGCCCCGGCGGCGTTGGGATGGCCCCCGCCCTGGAACTTTTCCGCCAGGTTCAATGCCTGACCGCCGCGGCTGCGAAAGCTCGCGATGACCGTGCCATTGCCCTTGCGAAAGAGAGTGATCACCACATCGAAGGCGGTGTTCTTTTTTTCGAGCAGATTGAATGCGATCAGGTTCGTATTCCCGAGCACGGTGTCCGCATAGCCAACCCTCGGCGCGAGTTCCACGATGTTCGCCTCGCTCCAATTGAGGCCGATCGGGTCTTCCACCCTGCGTTTCACCGCCATCACCTCAAGCAATGGATGATCCACCAACCGCTCCAATTGTCCCTCGATCACCGCGTGTAAATTCCAGAACTGGTAGGTCTTCACCAGATTGGCGTAATCCACAGCCACTGGGAATTCAGGGTCGTCACTTAAAAACAGGTCCGCGATATTGCTGTAACGCACCAGTTTATCCAGAGTCTCAGAACCCAGCCCCTGCTCCTTGCAAAGGTCGTAACACAACAGGCTGGCCGACTTGCCCAAGTCATGAATCAAATAGGCATTCTTGGCCGGTGTCTGGGTCGGATGATGGTCGATCACCACCCAGCCCGGCTTGTCCAGACGCGGATCGAAATAAAAATCCGAGGTCCAGGCGCAATTCTCGCGCATCGTCCTCTGGCGCCAGGCGTCGTAAGGGTAGGCTTCAAGCCGGATCGATTGATTAAACAGTTTTTGAGCCAGGCGCTGCAAAAGCAGTCCCGACACCAAGCCATCCAAATCACTCTCGTGAGTCAGGATGACCTCAGGTTTTGGCAATGATACCATGTTGATCACGATCTTAATGCAGAAGCACGCCAGTGGCCAGCGGGATTTGCCCAAACCGCCCGAATCAACGCAAACAGGACGTGACGGCGTGCCTTGCAGAACCACACATTCGCTCTGGTAAAGCGTGCTCAAAATCACTATTTTTCATGCATGCCATTCTCACATCGAATCCAACGGTCGTGGCCTTTTATTGCCGCCCTGTTTCTGCTCCCGCTTTTTGCCCCGGCACAAACGCCCCGGCCTGATGCCATCCGCCCATGGAACGATTACCGCACGATTCTCTGGATTGGCGACTCCGCCTGGAAAGATGCATCCCGGCTGCCCCTTTTCAAACAGCGCATGGAGGAAATGGGCATCAATACAGGAATGGTTTTCGGCGACGCCGCGCCCGACTTCTGGGCAACAAATCAATTTCCGTATTATGTGGAAAACGTGGTCAATCGCGGCCTTTGCCTCAAGTTCAACTCCCGCGCTGCGGATTGGGAGTCATTGGTCACCGCATGGTCGCGCACGCGTGATACCGCGGCTCTCGAACGCGATCATTCACTGGACGATCCGGCATGGATCGATTGGTCCCGCAAGCAGGTCCTGAACAACGCCCGCCAGAACCAGCCGTTCAAGCCCCTGGCCTATGATTTACGCGACGAAATTTCCATCACGATCTCCGCCAATCCGTTCGATTACGATTTTTCGCCTCATGCGCTCAATGGATTCCGTCTGTGGTTGAAAACCCGGTATGCGACATTGGACGCCTTGAATCACCAATGGCAAACCGAATTCGCCGCCTGGGATGATGTGCGCCCTTTCACCACGGACCAGATTAAAAATCGACTGGCCAGTGGAGATGCACTGCCCCGAGGCAATCCCGATTGGCAGGCGGTCCAGAAAATCCAGCTCGTTCTGTCCGAAGCCCGCAAACAGCCCACCCGATGGAATTTCAGTCCCTGGGCCGATTTCAGGACCTACATGGATCTGAGCCTGGCCCGCACCCTGGACAATTTGCGCGCGTCCATTCACACCATCGATCCCGGCACTCCGGTTGGAATCGAAGGCACACAAATGCCCTCGGCCTTTGGCGGCTACGATTTGTGGCGGATGGCCAACGCGCTGGATTGGATCGAACCCTACGACATCGGTTCGGCGCGCGAAATACTGGGTTCTTTCATGCCCGGCAAGCCATTTCTGACCACCGTATTTGAAAAGGAAACCAATCCCGCCACGCGCCGCCTGTGGCATTTGCTGTTCCAGGGCGACAAAGGGTGCATCGTCTGGTGGAGCGAGGATTGCATCGACTGGAAATCCCCGGACTACGCCCTGACCCCGCGCGCCAAGCCGCTGATTCCTGTGCTTAAGGAAATGACCGGACCTTTGGCCCGACTTTTCATGACCGCGCAAAGGCTGCACGATCCCATCGCCATCCTTTATTCCCAACCCTCCATCCAGGCGGACTGGCTCGTCGAATCCTGTGTGGACGGCTCCACATGGCTCCGCCGCTTCTCCAGTTACGAGGCGGATCACAACCGCCAGGTGCGCGTGCGCGAGAGCTGGCTCAAACTCCTCCAGGACTCGGGCTACTCCCCCACCTTCGTCGCATCCGAACAAGTGGAGAACGGTTTTCTGGACAGTCAGGGCATCCGCGCCTTGGTTCTGCCAGAGGCCCTGGCGTTGTCCGACACCGAAGGAGCGCGCATCCAAAAGTTTCTGACCAATGACCATCACGTCGTGTTCTCCGACGGCACACCGGGAATTTTTGATGCTCACGGAAAGCTCCGTTCTCGCAGTCCCTTGGAAGACCAATTCCCATCATCGCTCTCGTGGGAGTGCGCCATGGCCGCCTGCGCCACCAACACCACCCCCGCGCAACGTCATGACGGCGATATCGCAAACTACGCATCGGATCGACTAAGCGCCAAACCCAGCCCGGATTGGACACACTGGCTTCAGTCCCAAATGCCGTTCGCCCCTGAAATCATCGTAAGCGCGGTCGATGACAGTGCTTCAAACCCACACGTTCTGATCCATCGGTTCCAATTGGGCGCCACCCAACTCGTTGCCCTCGAACGAAACATCGCCTATCACATGAGCGAGTCCCTCAAACAGGCGGGTGGCAACGAGCATTTGGAAAAACCGGTTCGCGTGAATGTAGCCTTGAAGAATGCCGCCTATGTTTATGACCTGCGCGCCCAAACCTTGCAAGCGCATGGGAACCGCTTCACGTTGGAGGTCGATCCCTGGAAACCCACCCTGCTCGCCTTGAGCGCCGGGCCACTGGCCGAAACGAACCTGGTCACCCGTCTTTTGGAAAAAGCGCGGTAATCTTCTTTGTTGGTTAAAAGCCACAAAAAAAACGGGCCGGTTTTTAGGCCGACCCGTATGCAAAAAACATTGGAATGTCAGATCACTCTTTCTTCCAGGTCTTGTGAATGATCAACGTATCAGGCCCCATGGTCTCGGGCTTGGTCTTGACCCGGCGTAATGTGGTGATCGTTTCCCAAAGCTGGCTGGCCAGCTTGCCTTTAGCGGGGATCTTCAATTTCTCACACAGCCCGCTGAAGGTCAGCGGCGGAGCGGTGTTGAGAATGATCCGGCGCACCAGCAATGGTTGCGTGACATAGAAGGCCTTGTCCATGTCCTTCCAGTTTTTCAAGCCGTAATAACCAAAACCATAATGTTTGACCCCCTCGTGATGGCGGATCACCGCGGAGATGGTCGCGCGTCCCACAGAGCGCTTGCGCCGCAGTTCCTTCAGGATTTCCGTGGCCGTCATCGGGTGTCCCGCAGCCTTGAGCGCCTCGGGAATCAAGTCCTTGATGTGCTCACGCTCGTGTAAACCCCACGTCTTCAAGGCGAACAGAAAACGGCCCAGATCGACAAACCGCTCGTCCTCACGCAGGATGTGTGCGATTTCATGCACATTCGTCTGGCTGGCCCATGAGAAACGATTGCGCTTGAGCATTTCGCGCGTCGAGACCGGGCGGTTTTCATCCTTCAACAGCTTGAAAACATCCGTGCGCATCTTGGCCCAAAGGTTCTCAGGCAGAAGAATATGCTGGCGCATGCCAAAGGCCCGGCGATCCAGCAAGTAAATGCCCTGCTCGGGGCGCAGCGAGTTGCGCAATCCCCCGATTGAGATGGGCGGCACTTCGTGGCCAAACAGCTTCTTGGCTTGGGCGATGATTTCCTCCGGCCGCAACGGCTGGGGAGATTGGGCCAGAACACGCTGCACCCAGTCGCAGATGCGCAAGCTCGTCAACCGCACCACCGGATGCTCCGGTTCGGGGAATTCGACCGTGAGCGAACTGCACTGCTTGAGCGCCCGCAGAAATTCGCTCGGATTTAAATTGGCCGGCTGGCCGGCTTCCTTGAGCCGTTTGTAAATGTCGGACAATTCCAGAGGGGAGATATTCCCACGCAGGATATCCGCCACAGGACGGATGATGTCCCGTGCGCGCTGGTCCAGATTGGGGTAAGGCTTCTGACCATCGGGCCAGGCCGGAATTTCAGGATGCAGCTCTCCAACCAGTCGAACGTAAAATGCGGCTGGATATTTGCCGGACATCGATTTGCTCGCAAGCAACCGGTCGAAAAGTTCCGGGGTCAACGGACAGGTCGATTCGAGACACTTCTCCGCCAGACGCCGCAGCATCGAATCCACCGCGGGACCGCCATGCTTGTAAATTCGATCATAAAGCAAATCGACCACCTGGCGAACCCGCTCGCGGGTCAGATCGAATTCCGTTCCGATCTCCTCCAGCGTCATCGGGCGCTGGCCCGTGCCGCCCAGGCGCATCAGCAGCATCTCGCGCTCGCGGTCGTCGATCTTGTCGATGGCGTCATCGGCCTGGCGAACCAGCAGTTCCAGTCCCAGCCCCTTGACCTTGCCATAATCGAAT
This sequence comes from Verrucomicrobiia bacterium, assembly GCA_963664225.1. Classification (GTDB taxonomy): domain Bacteria; phylum Verrucomicrobiota; class Verrucomicrobiia; order Limisphaerales; family UBA1319. Next base: position 692,011 of record OY760937.1, on the reverse strand, counting down.
TCACCCGCTCCCACGCGATCCACCAGCGTCTCCAACTCGCGAATGCTGCGCTGCCCGCAGTTGCGCATTGAGAGCACCTGGTCGTAAAGGATGCCGTGCAAATCCCCCAGGACGCGAAAGCCCATTTTTTGGAGCACTCCGGCGAGCCGGACAGACAGAGGCATCTGCCCCAGCGGCCACTGCCGCACATGCGCGGGTATGGAAATTGGCGTTGTCTTTGCGACAACATTTTTTGTCTTGAGTATCGTTTTCACAGTATTCTAACCTGTTCGTTTGCGATTCAGGGCGCCCGCTCACCCCATTCATCCCATTGGGCCTGCCAGTGTCACGCAACTTGCATTGTTTTGCTTGACTTCAAACTAGACCATCTATGGCTGAATTGCAAAGAAAATTCATTTTAACCAGTTGTTTGTGAACCTCGCCCTTGTTGTGATTGCAATCAAAACCCTCCGCCAAAGCCAGTTGCATCCCGACCCCATCCCCTCGCCCAAGGGCCGCCTGGCCGCCGTTTCCCTTCGTAACCCAAAAACCAGTGGGGGGAATGCTTGACCACCGGGCCATCGTTCGTTACGTTCCAATCGTGATTTGTTGTCTAATGCAAGCGGTAATGCTGGTAGTCGTTGTCGCATGCGCTGACACCGCACGGATTCATTAGACAGAACGCTGTCTTGATGCAATCCACGGCTGCCGGCGGTCGTGGTCTTTTCACGCTCCGTCCAGGCCGTCCGACCCAAGGCTGATATGAGCAAGATGACTGGAACGCAGGAACCGCAAAAAAACGTGGACGCAAAGAATGCAGTGAGCACAATGCTGGGCAGCGAAATTCTCGTTGCAGCCCTCGAGCGCGAAGGGGTTGATACCATTTTTGCTTATCCGGGCGGCGCCAGCATGGAAATCCACCAGGCGCTGACCAAATCCAAAAAAATCCGCACGGTTCTCCCCCGCCACGAACAAGGTGGGGTTTTCGCTGCGGAAGGTTACGCCCGCGCCTCCGGCAAGGTCGGCGTTTGCATGGCCACCAGCGGCCCCGGAGCCACCAACCTGGTCACCGGCATCGCGGATGCCTACATGGACTCCATTCCTCTGGTCGCCATCACCGGGCAGGTCGCCCAGGCCATGATCGGCAAAAACGCCTTTCAGGAAACCGATATTTTCGGAATGACCCTGCCTGTGGTCAAACACAGCTACCTGGTGACCGACGCCAACGACCTGGCGCGCATCGTCAAAGAGGCTTTTTTCGTTGCCAGCAGCGGACGCCCCGGCCCGGTGCTCATCGATATTCCCAAAAACGTCCAGCAGACCCGCGTAGCCCCGGTCTTTTCCGATGAAATCACCCTGCGCGGCTACAGTCCAAAACGCGAGGCCAGCGACTCCGCCTTGTTGGACATCCTCGCGGCCATTAACAAAGCCGAGCGCCCCGTCCTCTATGTCGGCGGCGGCATCATCAGCAGCGGCGCCAGCCAGGAATTGCGCAAATTCGCGGAAGCCACCCATATCCCCGTGACGAGCACCCTCATGGGCTGCGGCGCCTTCCCGGAAACCAATTCCCTCTCCCTCAAATGGCTGGGCATGCACGGCACCCCCTATGCCAATTGGGCCGTGGAAAAAGCCGACCTGCTCCTGGCCTTTGGCGTTCGTTTCGATGACCGGGTCACAGGCAACGTCAAAAAGTTTTGCGAGCATGGCACCATTGTCCATGTCGATGTCGATCCCTCGGAAATCAACAAAAACAAACCCGCCAACCTCCCGGTGGTCGGGGATATTTTGCACGCCCTTCATCGTCTGAACGCCTTGTTGAAGGACCATCCCGTGACAAGCGATTTTTCAGCATGGAACAAGCAGATCGCAGAGTGGAAAATCAAGGGCGCGTTGCGTTACCACGTCACCGACGAAGTGCTCAAGTCCCAGCACGTCCGCGAACTCATGGGCGGCGACGCCAGCCAGATCATCATGCCGCAAATGGTCATCGAAATGCTCTACGAATTGACCGGCGGCGATGCCATCATCACCACCGGCGTGGGCCAGCACCAGATGTGGGCCGGACAGTATTACAAATTCGACAAGCCCCGCCGCTTCCTCACCAGCGCCGGACTCGGTTCCATGGGCTTTGGCTATCCGGCCGCCCTCGGCGCCAAGGTGGCCTGTCCCGACAAACAGGTCGTCGATATCGATGGCGATGGCTCCTTCCTCATGAACATCCAGGAACTGGCGACCGCCCACATCGAAAAAATCAGCGCCAAGGCCATCATCCTCAACAACCAGCACTTGGGCATGGTGATGCAATGGGAAGATCGTTTTTACGCGGGTAATCGTGGCAATACCTACCTCGGAGATCCGTTGAAGAAGAGCCAGATCTACCCTGACTTCGTCGCCATTGCCAAAGGCTTTAACGTCGATTGTGAACGGGTCATCTTCCGAAAGGACCTCAAGGCCGCAATGCAGCGAATGCTCGATTGCAAGGGGCCGTTCCTGCTCGATGTGGCCACGCCATATAGCGAACACGTGCTTCCGTTCATCAAGGCCGGCGGCACCGTTTCGGATATGATCTACGAGCAATGAACCGCATCCAGGAACGTTTCGCGCGACTGGCCAAAAACAAGCGCAAAGGATTGGTCATTTATATCGGCGCCGGGGATCCCGACCTCGAACACACCCGCAGGCTCGCCCTTGCCATGGACAAGGCGGGCGCGGACGTGCTCGAATTGGGCGTCCCCTTCAGCGATCCCCTCGCCGACGGGCTGGTCAATCAATTGGCCGCCCAACGCGGCCTGGCGTCCGGCACGACTCCGGCCGGGATTCTCGATTGTGTGACCCAGATCCGCGCGCAATCCCAAATCCCGATCGTTCTTTACGTCTATTATAATCTGATCCATCACTTCGGTCCGCAACAGTTCATCGAACGCGCCGCCAAAGCGGGAGTCGATGGCCTGCTGATTCTCGATTTGCCGCCTGAGGAATCCACCCAATACGTGGAATGGATGAGCGCTTCCCAATTGTGCCCCATATTCCTCATCGCACCCACCACGCCGGACTCGCGCATCGACGCCATTGTCCGCCATGCCGCGGGCTTCCTCTATTACGTCTCCCGCGAGGGTGTCACGGGAATGCAGGCCAGCGTCTCCGCAGACATTGGCTCCATGATCACCCGGATTCGCGCCCATACTCCCCTGCCCATTGCGGTGGGGTTTGGCGTGTCCTCACCCGAACAGGCCCGGGTGGTCGCCGCCAGCGCCGACGCGGTCGTTGTCGGCAGCGCCGTGGTCAACCGGATTGCCCAGGGCGGTGCCAATGCGGACATGGTGGAAAAAGTGGCCGCCTTTGTCGGAGAACTGTCCCAAGCCGTTAAATCGGTCTGATCGTTTCGTTGCGGAGAATGGTTGGATCCGCTCTCGCTTTATGGAACTGAAACGCACGGATTATTAACCACAAAGCCAGCCTGGCGGGTGACACTCTTTCACCACCGGCAAGAACTGTGACTCGTTTTCTTTGAGTTCTTTGCGCTCTTTGCGGTTAAGTTCAAAGACTTTTTTAGGATGAAAACACCTCGGGAAATTCGCTGGGGAATCATGGGAGCGGGCCAGATGGCCGCAAAATTTGCCTCCGATCTGCCGCGCCTACCCGGCGCGCGTTTGACCGCAGTGGGATCACTCTCCCTGCAACGCGCTGAAGCGGTGGTTAAGCCCTATTCCGGCGCAAAGGCCTTTGGCTCCTACGAAGACCTGGCCGCCTGTCCGGACGTGGACATCATCTATGTGGCCACGCGCAATCCCCGGCACTGCCCCTGTGTTTACCTCTGCCTCAACGCAGGCAAGCCGGTGCTTTGCGAAAAACCCTTTGCATTGAACGCCACGGAGGCGCGTCAAATGATTGATTTGGCACGGGAACGCAAGCTCTTTCTCATGGAGGCCATGTGGACGCGCTTCTTCCCGGCCATCCGGGAAATGATGCGTTTGATTCAGGAGGGTGCGATTGGCCAGACCCGCATGATCAACGTGAATTTCGGATATGCAGGCGATCCGAGTCCGCAAGGCCGCCTGCTCAATCCCGCACTGGGTGGCGGCACGCTCATGGACGTGGGCGTTTATGCCATCGCCCTGGCCAACATGCTCTTTGGACGCGCCGACCGCGTGAGCAGTTTCGCCGGCATCGGCACAACGGGCGTGGACGAGGCGCTGGCCATTCTCATGCAATTTGGCGGAGGCGAACTGGCCACATGCAACTGCTCCGTCATGCTCCACACCTTCAAGGAAGCGGACATCATCGGCACCACAGGCCGCATCCGCATCCACGAGCCTTGCTGGAAACCCCACACCCTTTCCCTGATATACCACGGCAAGGAACCACGGGTCCTATCACATCCCTACCCCGGCCTGGGTTATCAATTTGAAATCGCCGAAGTCATGCGATGTCTGCAGGAAGGACTTTTGGAATGTCCTCTCATGCCTCTCGACGACACGCTGGCCGTCATGGAAGTGGTCGATGCCTGTCGCCTCCAGTGGAAACACATCTATCGTCAGCCTTGATTTTGCGCCAATTTCGGCCACACAGACGACTTGGAGGTCTTCCCCACCCCAATTCAACCAGACAGCGAAGGCGCTGTTTTACCAGCGCCTTGACTGCGGTTCGCCAAAAGGATTAATGAAATCGACGCGTCATTTTTCAACCACGATGCGATAGAACTTCTGGCCTTGGAAGTCTGCCGTCGAATCGACGAAATGGCTGATGACTTGATCGTTTGTCGTAAGAACACGGCCCACTTCGAACCACTCTGTCAGATTGGTCGAACCATCGATCCGGTATGTTCTATGGGGTTCGCCGGCGATGGCCATTTCGTAGCCCAGGGTTTGAAAACCAAGGGATATGAGGCTTGGTGAGATGGTGGGGCCCTGCGTTTTTAGCGCGAAACTGACTGTGCCCGGCCCGCCGTTGATGGTGACCTCCTGAGCCGGAGCCGGTTTATAGTTCAACTGCTCAAGCGCAGTCGCCAATAAAGTCACATCCCACACCCCATCGAAAACGGACACCGTGGCCGACCCGTCCGCTCCCGTTAGAATCTCCTGATGGTAATTGGTGCCGCTGACGTCCGCATCCGCGAACACCGGCAGGGCCGCAACCGGCGTTTGACCATCCGCCACCACAGTGATCGAAAGCGTGGTCGTCGTTTTCTGCGCCACACAAACCACGTTGGAAACGCCATCCGCATTGGTTATGGCCCAAATCAACTGGGGCGAGAGCAAACCGCCGGCCAGGGCGCCGGACGTTTCAAGCTGCACGGTCCAATGGCCTGAAGACACCGCAAAATCGAATTCTCCATCCGCCCCCGGAATCTGGAGGAGGAACATTCCCAATCCATTGGTCGCCACAAACGGCATATTGGTGATCGCGCCGCCCAATGAATCGACAAATCGACCCGTCAAATGCCCGATAACGGGAACGGCTGTCAAAAGGATCCCTCCGAAATCATCCCCATCGGCCACTTGGACCAGAGCGCCATCCGCCGCCAGTTCATCTAAGGATGCCCCGGTGTCGGCAACGCTGACAAACCACTGCCCGGCCTTGACATGAAGATCAAAAGCCCCTTCGATGTCCGTGTACGCATGCGCCGTTGCATCGCCAAAATTCCAACCCTCCACTTTCAGGCCGCTCACCGGATCCCCATTCCCGTCCATCACCTGCCCGCGAATATGAGATCCACCCTGCGTGAACGTCAGATTGAGCACCTGCGCCTCGCCGCTCGCCAAAGTGACCGTCTGCCCCGCCCCAAATAACCCCCTCTCGCTCATGTCCACTTCGTATGGTGCAATGTACCACGCCCCTTCGGCCAACCCGAGGAAGAATGTCCCATAGGGATCCGTGTAGGCCACGGCGGCAGCCAATGAATTGGTCGTATCAGCCACCAGTTCCAGGTCGGCGATGTTGCGGTTGATCGTATTCTTCACCCGTCCATACAACAATGCGGTGACTCTCGGCAGCGCATAATCCAGATTGGTCACATCCCCTGTTGTGCCATCGAACTTCCATGCCTCGCTGGAACCCACATACCCGAGCACAGTGAGCGATTTGAGATTCGGCGTGATGGTCCACTGCCCCGGGGTCACGGAGCATTCGAAATGTCCGTCCGCATCGGTATAGGCCACAGTCTGCGCGCCGGTGTCGGAACGGAGCATCATGGAAACCGCGGGCAGGCCGGTATTCGTTCCCTTTTCATGCAACACTCCCGAAACTTTGACCGAGCCTGGCGTCAACACCAGATTGGTCGTCACGACCGATACCGCCTGTAGCGCCACCATTGGCGGCGTTTGCGCCACGTAACCCGCCTTCAGCGCCAGCAGTCGCCAGACTCCGGCGGGCGCCTTGAGCAAAAAACCGCCCGTGGAACCTGCGGGCGCGCCGGCAATCAATTCTCCCGTGTTTGGATCCTGCGCGATGATCCATGCGTTGGATGAGAGCACGCCTCCGCTCGTCATCACATTGCCGACAATGAGTTGGCCGGCCGGCCGGGAAAATACGGTCAATGGTTGCGCCACCGGTAAAAACGCATGGGTGGGGCTGGAGAGCCGCATTAGAAAGGTTCCGCTCATGAAATCCAGCTCCGAAAGCCGCATATTCATCACGGAGCGAATCTGTCTTGGAATCCCGCCGTCCTCATCGCCCGGAAGGTTGGGATTGCGCACGCCCCCAATGGAAGGCGCGACATCGTCGGCCAGCGAAAAACTTTGGAGCGGGACGTCCTCCGCATCGACCACCCCGTTCCCGTTGAAATCGATGAACCGCTCCACCACCACCGATTCTCCCACATTCAAATCTGTGATGTCCATCTTTATGGACCCGGTGAAGTCATTGGTTAAAACAGCAGGCGCCAGACTAATTTGAGCGCCACACAGGCTCGCGGCAAATCCCACCGTGGCCAGAATCCCGATCACGCGCGTTATCATTTTCATAGGTGATGATACCTCTGCCAATTAGCAGAAACAGAATTAAACCGACCGAATATAAGCGGTTCCTGGCTGCGGAAGCCGGGCCGCACCGCGGAAACGGAAAAACTAACTGTGACCGAAAAACTTCTTCTCCAGCTTCTCCATTTCCTTATTTGCTTTCGCGACATTAACAGCCGCCGGCAAAAAGTAAAGCGTCCATCCGGGGCGTGACGGCATCTTTCCAATGCACTCGAAAAAAGCCTTTATCCCCTCCACTCCATAGCCGCAGCTTAACGCGTTGTTGACACCGTGCTGCAGGGCGTCATCCCAATCATCAAGCGTCAAAACCGTATTGATCGGCAAAGGCTTACCATTCCTCTCGCCCAATTGCAGTTGACCCCTGTGTTTTTGATAATGCCCCAGGTAATAAAGCGCCAGCTTGGAGCCAATGACACCGCCCACGATCTGATTGAAATTGCTCTGCTGTTCGTTCATCATCCGATCCGTCCAGAATCGGGGATCGGATATCCTCGGAAGAGGCTGAAGAGGCCTGTCCCCGTTCTCCCTGGACAGGCTCAAAATGTAATCTTTGAAATAGCCCCTTTCAATTCTGTCGATTGCCTTTGCGTGCGCCACATTGTTGACTAGATCCACAAATCCGCTCGACACATGCACACAAGCCATCCTCTGGGCTGTGTTCGGATTGACCACCTCATCCAGTCTGACAATTGGGATGACATCCGGGGTGATATTCACGGGTTGGATATTCACTTGAGATCGATACTCGGGAGGCAGATTTTGTTGCAGCGTAATCCCCAACCTGACCATCGCATCCGAACCCGTGGTGTACGCCGTCGCGTTTTCCTGACATTCGTCGGCAAATGCGCCCGGCATGCCCCACAGGCACATCGCCAGGAGGACTAGGATTCCACGCTCGAGCATTTTCTTTACAGACATCCCAGATGTTATCGGCAAACGGCGCGTTTACTTAAATGGCTTTCGCGGAAGATCCCGTTCTCACCTGGGATATCAGAGCAATGCGAACATTCGGATGTTTTCAGATCTATGTTAAATCACCTCTTTATTATCGATATCGAAAAATATTGAAGCCAACAGTTTCAAGCGCACGACAATCCACGTTTCTTTGCCTTCACGTTGATCACGGTCTCAAATACCCCGGAAATCGGCCGAAAATCGACTCATCCCTTGAATCCTCCCCGGAGAATGCGCTCCATCCATTCTCATTTTGATCATTTTAACTTGTCAACTCCCGTCCATGCATAAAAATAATCGTAAATGTTGAATTTTCCGACACGCTCAGATCGCCGCAAAGGATTAACCACAAAACCTTGCCAGCGGATCACGCGTCATCAAGACAACGACATGGCTCCTCTTGACGTCCAATAAGGCAACCAACGATCCGCATGTTATTTAACAGCTTCGCATTTATTGCATTATTGATCGTCACATGGGTCGCATATTACCTGCCACAACTGGTAAAGCTTCAGATTCCCGTTCTTATTGTATCGAGCCTGGTCTTTTATGCCTATAACCAGCCGGTTTTGGTGCTGTTGCTGCTATTCTCGGTGGGAATAAACATCATATCCAGCTACTACATCGTCCATGGTCCTGTCGAGCACAGGAGGATCTTTGCATCTTTGGGCGTCCTCCTAAATCTGGCGGTGTTGTCGTTTTTCAAATACGGCCCTCTCTTTGCCAGAACCTTCTTTAAAGAAACCAGCTCCATCGGGGAATTCCTGGTCACCATTCCATTGCCCATTGGCATCTCGTTTTTCACTTTTCAAGGCATCAGTCTGGTCATTGACGTCTTCAAAGAGAAGCATCTCAAGGGCAAAGACGTTGTCCCCATCTCGTTCGTGGAGCATGCAAAACAGATCATGTTGTTCAAAGGATTTTTCCCGCAGCTCATCTCGGGGCCCATTGTCAAGGCGCACGAGTTCCTGCCCCAGATTGGTGTCAAAACCCTTAAAGATATTAAGTGGAAAAGCTGTTTCAAGTCCCTGGTCCTTGGATATTTTCTTAAAATGGTGGTCGCCGATAACCTCAAGGAACACACCATTGGGATTGCGTTTCCGTATTTCGAAGCCAGCTCCACTCTGACCTTGGTGAACATGCTCTTTGGCTATTCCTGCCAGATTTTTGCGGATTTTGCCGGCTACTCCCTGATTGCAATCGGATTGGCAGGGTTGTTTGGATACCACTTCAAGGACAACTTTAATTTCCCTTACATCGCGACTTCCTTTAAGGATTTTTGGAAACGCTGGCACATCTCCTTGTCCACTTTTCTCATGGAATACCTTTATATTCCGCTGGGCGGTAACCGCAAAGGCCGCGCGAGAACGTATATTAATTTGATGATTACGATGTTTCTGGGAGGGTTGTGGCACGGAGCGGCCTGGAGCTATGCGGTCTGGGGAGGGTTTCATGGATTGGCATTGGCTGTGGAAAGGTTTTTGGGCAAACGAATCACCATTGGCAACAACCGATGTCTCATGATTCTCAAGGGTCTCATGGTTTTTTCCTTCGTCACCCTCGGATGGCTCTTGTTCAAACTGCCTGAGTTCCACCACGTCATCGGATACATGAAAGCCATTGTCGCCAATCGCGGCGGATTGGACGCCGGCCTCAACATGTATTTGCTGATCTATTCGTTTCCCGTGGTGGCTTACCATGCCCTTTACCTGATTAAACAGCGAGGAGGCTTTCAGAAGTTCCGGGACCTGGATTACGTGGCATACGGATTCATGATCTTTATGATCGTCACCAACAGCGGGTCGCCGGGGACCTTTATTTATTTTCAATTCTAAGAGCCTTACACCATGATCAAGAAAGCCCTGATTGCCGCTCTGGTGTTCCTTTTGTTGCACGCCGTTTTATTTCGAGGCTCCCCGCATCCTGAATACGCCGCTCAAAACCAATGGCAGGCCAATGTCATCAAGGCGCAAACCTTGCTTTATCATGAAGGCGATCCCATTCAGAATGTGATCGTGGGATCTTCCCTGTCGTTCCGCCTGGTCAACACCAATCTCCCCGGATTCTATAACCTTTCCTTTGGCGGCTTAAGCATTCACGACGGTTTGAGCATCCTCACTCACGCCAGAACTCTGCCAAAGAATGTTTATGTGGAGATGAACATGCCTTTGCGGGCAGAGTCCTCTGGTTTTGCCTCTGCCTTGTTTTCGCCCATCCTTTATGACTGCCGCCGCGTTTTCCCTTCTCTGCGGGCTGAAAACCAGCCGGCTGGAATATTCCGCAAATTCCTCGAACAAATAAAATCCTCGAGGCCGTCCGGCGCCGCTGACACTGTCCTCGATCCCGCGTTCTTTGAAACAATTTTGGCGCGCCAAATCGAACAGTTTTCGGAAAATCCCGCCGATGAATTGCTTGTCTCGCGCTTTGAAAGCATCCGGAGGCGTGTGAATGAGCTGGAATCAAAAGGCGTCCAGGTCGTGTTCTTTGAAATGCCGATCCATGCGAGGCTGTGCAATTTGCCAAAACCAAAAATAATTCGCGAAACGTTTTACCGCTATTTTCCCGCCACAAAATATAAATATATCGCGCTCCCGGATTGCAGCGAATATCGGACGACGGATGGTTTGCACTTGCTCCCGAAAGAGGCATTGAATTACACCGAATACTTTAAATCCCAGGCCGCCTCGATTCACTGACCATCGCTCCAATCCATCCTGTTTATCCCGTTCATCCTGTCTCTTCACTTCCCATTTACTCCGGCTTCAACAGGATATATGGACCTCTATTGAGAACGGCCTGGGCGTGGCGTGCATAATGACCATGCAGGTCCAAGGCAAATTGCTTGAGAATTTGTTCACCCAATCCCTGTTCGTCGCCGCAGCGATACAGAGCGCGGGCCAGAATCAACTCCGTGAGCGCCCGATTTCGAGTGGTCGTATCGGTGCCGCTGGCAGGATTATCACGCAGGGCCGCTTCAATATTGGTCACGGCATGTCCTGAGATGCCAGGCTTTTGCAGCAGCGCGGCCAATGGTTTGGCGGCGGCGGGATCGCCCAGCGATTCCAAGGCCATGGCCACCGCGCGAAAGTGCGAAAACTCGCTGTCGGCGCGCAGTTCGCCCACCTTGGCAAGAATGGGGCCCAACCCTTGCTTGTCGCCGCTGCGTCCCAAGGCAATGAGCAGGCTGTCGAGCGGACTCAGGCTCATCCCATACTGGCCCATGCCGGTGTAGTTCCATCCCGTGTCCCAGGAATCGCTGGTGATGGCCTTGGTTAATATCAGTGAGCCGGAAGGATCGCCGAGCATGCCCAGGATATGAGCGTAAACAAGCTGCGCTGGCGCGGAATTAGTGCCGGCCAGTGCCGCCCGCAAGAGAGGCTTGGCCGCTTCGGGATTGGTGAGCAGCACTTCCAACTCGTCGTAATCGTGCGCCACTTGCGTCACTGCCTTCGCCAGTCGCTCCTGGGACATCGGAAACGAATCGATCTCGGTGAGCACGGACTCCGGCAAAATCCCCTTCTCCACCAGATTTTGTTGCAATGCCTTCAGGTCCAATTCCCGCACACCGCAGTTTTTGCGAATGATCATCGAGGCGGCAACTCCGCAGGCATAGCCCTGGTTTTGGATATCCGCCTGCATGCGGATGACCGGCAGCGCATCACGGTGGGCACTCACCCCCAGGCCGGTGACCAGGATGCGGTCCAGTCCCCGGGGAATCAAACAGCGGAAGGGAACGCGCACGGCCATTTCCTTTCGGTCCGGTGGACGGATGAGAAACATCGGATGAATCGTATATCCGTGCGAATCGAAATTACTCTTGGTGATGACCACGGTGTCAGGAAACGTGCGCCCCAGCATCATGTCCATGGGGCTCAGCGTAAACTCGCCCAGCACCTGCCGTCTCTCGCGGGTGTCCACCAGTTGCCCAAGATCGTAGGCGGAAGCGAACTTTTGCCGCGCCGTGACAAACGTGCGCCAGATATCGACGATATCCGTGTCATCCACGAAGTTGTAGTCCGTATTGGTGTAGCGGCCTCCCAGTTCGCGCGGAGGCAATCCCGCACCCTGCACTGCGATATCGGAATCATCCGTGTAACGACAGGGCGCTCCGGCTGCGGCGGCAATGTCGGCGTTACCGGTGGAATCAATCACCATTTTGGCGAGCACCACGCCGCGGCCCTGGGGCGTGACGACCACCACACCGCGCACCCGTCCGTTCTCGACATACGCCCCAACGCCCAGCGTGCCCAGCCAGAGATCGACCCTGGCCTTGCGCAACTCGCGGCGATACCATTCTGATTTCCAATCTGGATTCCATCCCGCGTTGCGGCGGGTCTCCGGATCGTTAAATGCAGCCATGCCCTCTTCCATCTCCTGCGTAAAGCCCACGCGATTTCCATAATAATAACTGCTGATATACCCGGCGGTGCCCACTCCGCCCAGGGTGTGCAGGTATTCGAGTAACAACGTCCGTGAACCCTGGCGTCCCGCACTGATGGCTGCCGGGGACCCCCCCGTCCCTCCTCCCACCACGACCACGTCATATTCACCGAGCACGGGCACGGCCTGGCGTTCCGCAGGAATCCGGCGCGCGTTAATCTCGCGGGGACTCATCTCCGGGCCGATTTCGCGCGCTTCACCCGCAAGTTCGGCAGGTGCCTTTGCGCCGGGCAAATGCGCGCCATCAGGTTGAGGCATCTTTTGGGCCAGAACGGCGGCGACCTTGCCAACACGCGCCCCAACCTGGATCAAATTCAATGGTCCCACCAAATCAGCCGCTGCGGCGCGGGTAAGATCCGCGCAACCGCCCAACACAAAGAGGCGGTCGTTCTTTTCCGGTTGGAGCGTTTTCATGGCAAGGTGATCGGCTCCGGGCCATGCGCCAGTCTGGGGCTGCTGACTGCGAATGTGATCGGGAGAAATCAGAAACGGCACTTCGGACGCATCCACCTGTTCCTGGGTCCACGTTATATCCCGCGCCAGTTGCTCCGCCTCCGCATAAGAGGCGAAACGGCCATTCTGCATCGGGACCCGAACCCGGTATTCCGTCACCGGATGCCCCACCCCTTTGCGGTCGGTAACGATGATGGGTTTATCGCGCGCAATCACACTCAGATTATCATTGGTGGCGCGCAAACCTCCGACCACGTTCCAACGAAACATTTGCATGCCGCTGGGATAATCTGTGAAACGAGCCTTGGCCAGACGCGCCACGGTGCCCTGCTCGGTCGCATCGATAATCACTTTCGCGATTACAGCCTGCCTGCCGGAGCGGTTGGCAATGACGATTCCTGCGGGCTGGCCCTGGCGGTCCCGCAGAACATCGGTGACGTAACTGGAAAACAGAAACGGCACTTTGGCCCGGATGAGCGCCTGGTCCAAAACCCGTTTTACCTGCATGGGCGTGACCACTTGCGGCTCAGAGGACGCAACCACGGATTGGCCGGCGGGCTGTTGTGCTTCGACAACGATTTCACCCAGAAGAATCCGTTTGGCTTGCGGCCCTTTTTTTACATCCAACCTCAAATAACGCGTTTGCGTCATTGTGGGCGCCGAGAGATCCAGAGCCAGCCCCTCATGGGATCCTTGTCCAATCCGGTCGTTTTCAATTTTCGCCAACGGTTGCCATTCCTTCTGATCGCTGCTTGCAGCAACGTGAATCGAGCCCACTTCAAATTCATCGTCCCGCTGATACGCCAGCACATGAACTCTTTGGATCTTCTGCTCCCGCCCCAGATCGACCTGCAAAACAACATTGCCGTCGTATTGAACACTCTCGCTGGCGGCACTGTTCCATTTCCCATCGCTGAGCAGCGAAGGCGGAACGTTATCTTTGTGAACGCCAGCCGATGACAGGTCGGCAGTGTAGGTAAATGGCACGCTCGGTGGAATAACTGAAGACGTCGGTTTGAATAGTTCCCGGGCCAGTTCGGACGCGGGCAATTCACCGGGCTCGAGCCAGAGCTGATAGGTGCTGCAAATGTCCTCGCCCAGATAGGTGCGCGGCGCCGCCAGAAAAACCCGGGCTCCGTTGCGTGCCGCTTCCACAGCGGCGGAGACACCGCCGGAACTGCCTCCGACCACGACCACATCCACCTCGTGGACGACAGGCAGATTTCGCGGCGCTTCAAAAACTTCCTTCGCTTTGGAGGAACCGCAGGCCAGCAACAGGCCGGCAACGCTCATGGTGAACACCAAATTGCTGAGTCGCATGGTGACCATGATGTCAATTCAAGGTTGTTGTTGCGTGCATGAGGGCCACGATACCGGGTTGCATCTTTGCCAGCAAGCGGTTTGAAGCCGCGCATGCGCTCTGGAAAACAACGGTAGGGCGAGGCTCCCGCCGAGCCACCTCTTGCCGTTAACATGCCACGCCAGGCCGTCCATAAACATGCCCTCCGGGTGCAGGACAAGAATCTTCAGAACGCCGAAAAGGATGTAAAACGACATGGAAGTATATGGTGGCGAATGAACATAGTCGGCCCAAAGAACTGAACGCGCGATCTTCTCTCTCGCCCCGCGAGGCACGAGTGGGGTGAGAGCCGGAGAGAGGGGATCCTTTTATAGCCCTTGCTTTCCTGCCGAGGAATTTTGTCCTACACTCATGCATTCCAGTTGTTCCATTACCTTATTGCGGCCTGTGCTCGACCTTGATAAACTCACGGCCGAAAACAATTCACATAAACAGGTTGGAATCCGTATTTTGAAATTATTAAATTCTAATCAACTGAGCCGCATGCGCGCTTTGCTGTGGACTATTCTTCTCCAAGCCTTGAGCCTCTCCGCCAGCAATCCTCCTGCCGTGTCCAGCCCGGAATCCAAACCAGCACTCGTTCGTGACGCCGAAGCCGATCTCTTCAATTATGGAATAGGCACCCAGACTTTCAGCCCGCTATATCACTTCACCGACAAGGCCAGGCTGGTGGAAACCGCGGAGGCCATACAAGGAATGGGCAGCACGACGATCAAGTTTTTTCTGGGCAAGGGCTTCGATCAGCAATACAGCGTCAAGCTGCCATCCACCATTACCAACCTGGTAGCCCTGGCACAAAACGAGCCATCCTGCCGGGCCGTGCTGGACATGCCGTTCCAGCAATATGTTTTATGGGCCTATTGCTTCACCTCCCCTGGCTGGTGGGCGGACGGTTTTTCCGCAGAGGAAAGGCAGGCGGAATATCGCGAGATTTACGATCTCACCCGGTATTTTCTCACGCATTATGCGAACTCAGGAAAACGTTTTTATCTGGGCCATTGGGAGGGGGATTGGTATCTGCTGCCAGGTTATAACGCCTCCATTATCCCATCCCCGACCGCCATTCAGGGGATGCGGGACTGGCTCAACACACGCCAGCAAGCCGTGGACGACGCCAAGCGCGACACGCCCCATCGCGGTGTCGAGGTCTTTGCTTATGCCGAGGTCAACCGCGTCCGCGATGCGATGGACGGAAAACAGCGCGTCATTAATGCGGTCGTGCCCGGCGTGACCAACCTCGATTTCGTCTCCTATTCCTCCTACGACATGCAGGACCTGAGTCCGGCGGATATTACCGCGACGCTAAATTATGCGGAGTCCCAAATCCCCACCAACAAAGCCGGCAGCATTTCCGGCAAGCGCCTGTTCATCGGCGAATACGGTTGGGGCGCTGAACCGCCGGACATACAGGAATCCCGCTCGAGGAAATACGCCCAAACTCTTTTGGGCTGGGGCTGTCCCTTCGTGCTCTGGTGGGAAATTTACAACAACGAGCCGGACAGATATTTTTACCTCATCAACCCAAAAGATGAGAAAACCCCCAATTACTATTTGCATCAACGCTTCCTGAATGCGGCCAAACTTTGGGTTGCCGAATTCAAGCAGACTCACGCCCGAGTCCCATCTGCAAAAGAATATCAGAACTGGGCCGTCACCCAACTGAATGCGCCAATGGCCCCGCCCGTGAGTCTGAACGTCAAGAACCTGTCTGCGACCAAGGCCAGTGCCAATGCGGCCGTCGTCACGGGCACGCTGCGACAAGGCATCTACGGCGATTCTTGGGGGCGCGTATTCGTCGCATGGGGAACCAGGGATGGCAATACGAATGCCGCGCAATGGGAATATACCGTGGACTTGGGAACCAATTCGCGTTTCGGATCGAATCCCTTTGATGCCCGCCTTCGCGCGCTCGAACCCGACACGACTTACTATTACCGCTTTTATTCCACGAACGCCGCCAGTATGGCCTGGGCCGAAACCTCATCTTCATTCAAACTTTCCTCCCCTTAAACACAGTCCCTTAAGGCCGTCGAAACGCCTCTTGCCTTACCACCGCTTGCACCGGTAGGGCGAGGCTCCCGCCGAGCCACCTCTTTGCCTTACCACCACTTGCACCGGTAGGGCGAGGCTCCTGCCGAGCCACCTCTTCGCCTTACCACCACTTGCACCGGTAGGGCGAGGCTCCTGCCGAGCCACCTCTTTGCCTTACCACCACTTGCACCGATAGGGCGAGGCTCCTGCCGAGCCACCTCTTCGCCTTACCACCACTTGCACCGGTAGGGCGAGGCTCCCGCCGAGCCTTTCCCACTGGTAGTTCGAGGCTCCATTCGCATCCGACCATAACTTCCGCGCATGGAAGTTTAAGCAAAAAAGCATTAGCCAACCGACCAGGGTCGTCTGACATTGCCACCGTGGAAGCGAAGGTCTTGGACTAAACAAAAAGTTAAAATTATGATTAAGCTGCTTGTTCTCTATTATTCCATGTATGGCCACATTGAAACCATGGCCAATGCCATCACCGAAGGCGCGCGCGCTGTTCCTGGCGTCGAAGTGACCCTCAAACGTGTCCCCGAAATCATGTCGCCCGAATCGGCCAGGGAGCATGGTGTTAAACTCGATCAGGCCGCGCCCATCGCATCCCCCAAGGAATTGGGCGATTACGACGCCATCATTTTTGGTACACCCACCCGATTCGGCAACATGGCGGCTCAAATGCGCAACTTCCTCGACCAGACCGGCGGTCTCTGGGTCAAAGGCGCGCTGGTCGGCAAGGTGGGCAGCGTCTTCACCAGCACCGGCACGGGCGGGGGCAACGAAAGCACAATCATCAGCTTTGTCACCACGCTCATGCACCAGGGCCTGATCTACGTTGGCCTGCCCTATTCCTGTCCGGAACTCTCAGACATCACCGAAGTCAAGGGCGGTTCCCCGTGGGGCGCCGCGACCATCGCGGGCGCGGACGGCTCGCGCAAACCCAGCGCCAAGGAACTGGCCCAAGCCCGTTTCCAGGGTAAACACGTCGCCACCATCGCCTCAAAACTGCGCGGCTGATTCACTTCATCAACCGACACAACACAGCAGGCTCATAACCATCGATCCACGAATACCATGACTGCACAACCCGGAAAACTCACAGGTAAAGTCGCATTGGTCACCGGCGGTTCACGCGGCATCGGGGCGGCCATCGCCAAGCGCCTCGCAGAGGACGGCGCCGACGTCGCCCTCAGCTACGCATCGTCAGCGGACAAGGCCAACGCCGTCGTTCGCGAACTTGAAAGCATTGGCGTTCGCGCCGCAGCATTCAAAGCCGATCAGGCGGTCCCCGCGCAAGCCAGACAGTTGGTCAGGACTGTTGCGGAGCACTTTGGTCGCATTGACATCCTCGTCAACAGCGCCGGGGTGTTCGTGGGCGGACCAATAAGCAATCCCGCCGCCGATGCGACTCAATTTGACCGGCAGTTGGCGGTTAATGTCAGCGGGGTGGCCTCAGCGGTGCGCGCCGCGGTGCCGTTCATGGCCAACGGAGGCCGGATCATTTCGATTGGCTCTGTCCTGGCCGCCCGCTCTCCTTCGCCGGGTATGGCCGATTATAGTGCGACCAAAGCCGCCATTGCCGCCTACACGCGCGGTTGGGCGCGCGATCTCGGCCCCAAGGCCATCACGGTGAACGTCGTCCAGCCCGGCCCGATCGACACGGACATGAATCCCGCCGATGGCGAGGCCGCAGCGGATCAGAAAGCGGGAACAGCTCTAGGCCGCTATGGAAAACCCGTGGAAGTCGCGGCCGCCGTCGCCTTCCTTGCCAGCCCCGAAGCGTCCTATATCACCGGTGCGACCCTTAACGTGGACGGCGGATTCAACGCCTGACGTTCCATCAATTGATTTATTATGTCACAGAAACTCGCTGGAAAAATCGCCCTTGTCACCGGTGGCACTAGCGGCATTGGTCTCGCCACGGCCAGGCGCTTCGTTGCCGAGGGGGCGGAGATCATCATCACAGGGCGCCGTCAGCCCGAACTTGACGCCGCAGTGGAGGGTCTCGGATCAGGCGCAATTGGCGTCCGCAGTGATATTTCAAAAATGGCGGATCTCGATCGTCTCTTCGCCGTAATCAAAGATCTAAAAGGCCGCCTGGACATTCTTTTTGCCAATGCCGGTGGTGGCGCATTTGTGCCGCTCGAACAGGTCACCGAAGAGCACTTTGACAAATATTTTGGGATTAACGTGAAGGGAACTCTGTTCACGGTGCAGAAGGCCGTGTCGCTGATGACGGCGGGCGGGACAATCGTCATCAATGGCTCGATGGTATCCATCAAAGGCATCCCGGCATTTGGCGTTTACGCCGCGACCAAGGCAGCCCTGCGATCCTTCGCGAGAACTTGGTCCGTTGACCTCAAACGCCGCAACATTCGTGTCAACGTCATCAGCCCGGGAACCGTCGTCACCCCTGGCTATAAGAGCGAACTCCGCTTAAGCGATGCGCAGATTGGCCAGATGACTGCGCAGGCTGCCGCCTCAACGCCATTGGGGCGCGTCGGCACGCCTGACGAAATCGCCAAGGCTGTGGTGTTCCTTGCATCTGATGACAGCAGTTACGTCAACGGAATCGAACTTTTCGTCGATGGAGGCGCGGCGCAAATCTGAACACATTATTCCACCCCGGATTGGCCAATCCATATCGCATCATCTATTTATGTTCGCTTTGGCAGGCAATACCCACGAGAAGTCCACCGATTCTCCCGGCAGTCGAATTGCGGCGTGGGATCACCTGATCAGGCCGCCCATCGCACCGCTGGAGCTTGTCAAATCCACGGTGCCAATCAAACTCCCCAACCTCACAACCAAATCCAAAGAAAGAAACACTCCATGAATCAATATCAAAAACTCTACACGGCACAGGACAGTGCGATTGTTTTCATTGACTTCCAGCCACAAATGCTTTTCGGCGTGGCCAGCATCGACCGCGCCACGTTGATCAACAATGTGACGTTGATCGCCAAAGTTTCCAAGGAGTTCAACGTTCCCGGCGTGCTCACAGCCGTGGAGACCGAGAGTTTCAGCGGCTACGTCTGGCCCCAGTTGCTGGACGTGTTTCCGGGTCAGCCGGTCGTCGAGCGCAGTTCCATGAATTCCTGGGACGACCCTGGCTTTCGCAAGGCCATCGAAGCCACAGGCCGCAAGAACATCATCATGACCGGCCTCTGGACTGAGGTTTGCATAACGTGGCCGACCATTGAAATGCTCGGTGCGGGTTACAATGTTTACGTGGTTGAAGACTGTTGCGGTGCAACTTCGCAGGCGGCTCATGACGCCGCCTTGTCCCGCATGGTCCAGGCGGGTGCCGTGCGTTTGACGACCATCGCCGCCCTCCTTGAGTGGCAGCGCGACTGGAAGAATCGCGAGCATTACAACGCGCTGATGGGCATCCTCAACAAGCAGGCAGGCGCTTACGGCAGCGGGATCGAATATGCCTACACGATGGTTCATAAAGCGCCGCAGTCCGCGCAAAAACCTCAGATCGTGGCAAAAAAAGAGAGTCACTGATACCGGCAACCCGGGCGAATCCTTCGCTCATTCCATCAGTGCAAATGAAGTGCCTCCTTTGCTTTATGATCGGAATGCCTTCAGTAATTGCAGGCAACCTGTATGCGGGTGATGAGGGCATTCGCCCGGATTTCAAGCTGTCGCGCCAGGATGAGGACTATTCAGCTTTGCGCGACCCCGAGCTCCGCACAAACGTCATTGACCAGCTCAAGTTCATTCCCTTAAGCCACGATGGCACGACGTGGCTCACGCTCGGTGGCGAGGTGCGGGAACGCTATGAATACTTCCAAAATGCGAATTGGGGCCGCGGCCCGCAGGACGACAACGGTTACTCCCTGACACGGTTCATGCTTCACGCCGATGCGCACGCCGGCGAATACTTCCGTTTATTCACGCAGTTCAAGACCGGGTTGGAATACGACCGCGACGGCGGACCCCGCCCCACGGATCGCGATGATTTAGATGTCCATCAACTCTTCGCCGACGCAAGGATTCCGTGGGATGCGCAACAGTCGCTCACCCTGCGTTTGGGGCGTCAGGAATTGTCGTTTGGATCCCAACGATTGGTCTCCGTTCGTGAATCTCCAAACGTCCGGCAGAGTTTCGATGGCGCGCGCGCAACCTTGAAGTTGGAGAACTGGCAATTCGACGCGTTTGCCACGCGGCCCGTCGAAACCAATCCCGGCATATTCGATGACCACCCCGATCCGCATACCGGGTTCTGGGGATTGTATGGCGTCGCTCCGTTCAAGTGGGTGCCGGGGGGCCATGCGGACTTCTACTATCTTGGACTGCAAAGGGACGCGGCTCATTATGACCAGGGCACGGCGCGGGAACTGCGCCATTCGGTCGGCACACGCCTCTGGGGACGCCACGCCGGTTGGGACTGGAATTTTGAGTTTGTCTATCAGTTCGGCGAGTTTGGTGACGGCAACATCTCGGCATGGACGGCGGCAAGCGACACGGGCTTCACGTTCGAAAACACCATGTGGACTCCGCGTCTGGGCTTCAAGGCGGACGCAACAAGCGGCGACCGCGACCCAAAGAATCCTGACCTCCAGACTTTCAATCCCCTATTCCCAAAAGGCGCCTATTTTGGTGAGACCGGATTGATAGGTCCGCAGAACCACATCGATCTGCATCCTTCGATTGATTTACATCCCACGCGATCCATCACTTTTACCACTGACGCCGATTTCTTCTGGCGCGAAAGCATTCATGACGGAGTGTATAATACCGGCCTCAACATTGCCCGATCAGGCGTCAACGGCGGCTCCCGCTACATCGGAGCACAGTGCGCCGCGCAAGTTGACAGGCGCCTTTCGAGGCTCCTCTCGTGGTCCGCCAATTATTCGCACTTTTTTGCCGGGACATTCCTCCAGGCGAATCCGCCGGCTGCGGACGTTGACTATGTTTCGACCTGGATGACCTTCCGCTTTTAACCAATTCCTGCCATGACAACTCCAAATATTCCTGAGGTGATTCTGCACAACGGACGCATCACCACGCTCGATCCCAACCATCCCGAGGCCGGAAACCTCACGCTTCGGGGAGGACACATCGTCGGCGTGGACAATCCAAACCCCGACCTGCGCAATCCGGATGCGAGAGTCATCGATCTGCACGGAAGACGCGTGATTCCCGGCCTGAACGATTCCCATCTCCACATCATCCGGGCGGGCCTTTACTACAACCTCGAGCTACGCTGGGATGGCGTGCCCTCGTTGGCCGATGCCTTAAGAATGCTCAAGGAACAGGCCCAGCGCACGCCGCCCCCACACTGGGTGCGGGTCATTGGCGGTTGGAATGAGTGGCAATTTGCAGAACAACGGATGCCCACACTGGATGAATTGAACGCCGCCGCACCGGATACTCCAGTCATAGTGCTGCACTTATACGACTGCGCTCTGTTGAATCGCGCTGCGATTCGTGCGCTGGGCATGAATAGCGGCACACCGAACCCACCCGAGGGTCTTATCGCCCGCGACGCCAGCGGCGAGCCAACCGGTTTGCTCATTGCCGAACCCAACGCGTTCATTCTCTATTCGACCATCGGCCGCGCCCCAAAACTCTCGTTCGATGACCAACTGAATTCGTCGCGCCATTTCCTGCGGGAAATGAACCGCTTCGGAGTGACTAGCGTCTGCGATGCCGGCGGTGGCTGGCAGAATTTCCCAGACGACTATGCCGTCATCCGTCGCCTGGCCCAGGACGGCCAACTCACCGTAAGAATTGCCTACAGTCTTTTCGCACAGAAGGCCGGAAGCGAATTGGCGGATTTCACACGCTGGATCGGCATGACCAAACCCGGTGAAGGCGACGACATGCTCCGGGTGGCCGGTGCGGGTGAGAACCTGGTCTGGAGCGCCGCCGACTTTGAAAACTTCCTTCAGCCGAGACCTGAACTGCGTCCCGTGATGGAATCCGAGCTTGAAGCTGTTGTGCGCGCTGTGGTGACCGCCCGGTGGCCGTTCCGCATTCATTCGACCTACGATGAAACCATCGAACGTTTCCTTGGCGTTTTTGAGCGGGTCAACCGCGACATCCCCTTCAAGGGTCTGCGCTGGTTCTTCGATCACGCGGAAACCATTTCCCAGAAGAACCTGGACCGCACGCGCGCCCTGGGCGGCGGCATCGCCATCCAACACCGCATGGCCTACCAGGGAGAGTATTTCATCCGGCGCTTCGGACGCGGCGCCGCAATGGCTTGTCCGCCAATCAAGAAAATGCTCGCAGCCGGTCTTCCCGTTGGCGCGGGAACGGACGGCACACGGGTCGCCAGTTATCATCCATGGACCTGTCTCTATTGGCTGGTGACCGGAAAGTCGGTCGGCGGCACCCCATTGACCTCAGCCGAGAATCTGCTTTCACGCGAACAGGCCTTGCGCCTCTACACACAGGGCAGCGCCTGGTTCAGCGGCGAAGCGGATAAAAAGGGCACGTTGTCGAATGGGCAATTTGCCGATATGGCTGTATTGAGCGATGACTTCATCACCTGCGCCGACGAGCAAATCCGTCGAATCGAATCAGTGCTCACTCTTTGCGATGGAAAGATCGCATACGCGGCAGAGGAATTTGCTTCGTTGAATCCTCCCCTGCCTCCTGTAAGTCCCGATTGGTCACCCATTGGACGCTATGGCGGCTACGTTAATGCACCTGCGGCACAACACAGTCACACCCCCATTTTTGGTGCGGATGGACGCCTTTGGGAAATGGGTTGCGGCTGTAACGTCTGAACCAATGAGGGAACACCGATTGCAGCGCGCTATTTTTTCCCCACAAAAGCCCCGCAAAACTCCTCGCCAAAAAAACGTCTTCAGCTCCCGGGAAACGGGTTTGAACCGTCGCCCGGTGTGTGGATTAACGAAGGCGCAATCGACCGCTCACTTGTAATGCTGAAACATGCTGGCAATCACCAACAACTCAGGATGTGCCGCCGAGAGCTTTGGTAAGACCAGCCGAATTCTGGAGCGATAGGCCGCAAGCTTTTCTCTGAGTGGGCTCAGGTCTTCCCCCTTCTCCCAATGGAGCTTCTTCAAATCCAGCACTAGCCGGCTCTTGCTCCGCGCGAGGGAATCACGGATTCGTTGGCCCAGTCCCTCGGCAGTCGCTGCGGAAATCCTGCCTTCCAGACGCAACCAGACCTGCCGCTTCGAGTGCTGCACTTCGACTTGAATGGACAGATCGGGAATCGATGTCTCGCGGCGGAATTGCTCCCACAGTTCATACGCGCTCCAACGGCTCCCGGGCATCCGGTAAGGCGTGCGTGTCAGTTTGGGATGCTGGAACAGATTCAGTTTCAACGTTGCTCCGGTCCACGCGGCAGCCCCCACGGCCAGCACGGATTTAACCCTTTCAACGAATCCAGGGCGTCCCAATTCGGCATGGATGCTCGCTTCCAAATCGGCAATCCAGCGCCGCACCGCGGCATTGGGGCCCAGGAGCCTGCCCGCGAGAAACACTGGGTACGCCACCCGCAGATCCCTGGCGTAGAATGACGCCTTTTCGCGCAGCAGGGCATTGGGCGAGTCCCTGAGTTTCAGGTATCCAAGAAACCGGGTTTCCAGGACCCGGAAAATGCTCGGCCCCAGGCGTCGAAAATCCTCCTCGAAACACCACCGCTGCATCTCTTCAATGGCATCGGTTGAGAGCGTCGGATGTTTGATCATCGTCGCAAACCCGTCCGCCCGGCGATAGTAAAGGTCCTTGTCGTTGGTAAATTTATCCTGCAAGAGTTTTTCCTTGATAACCCGCTCATAAAACGGCGTGCCCGGCACCGGACCGTAGATCAGGAATTGCGCCAGCGCCGGTTTGAGCTTCAGCAATCCATCCAACTCCTTCGCCACAACCTCTTGATTTTGATAATCAAACCCGAGAATCATCGAAGCCAGCACAGTGATGCCATGCGCGCGAAACTCCGTGAGAATCTCTTCCACGGGCCGCCCCTGCTGTTTGGCGTAGCCCGAGCGTGTCCCCTCGTAGCCAATCCAGAAACCGTCGATGCCCATTTCCAGGATTTCCTCAACCGTGTATTGGCTGATCGCTTTGATGCTGGAAAAGACAAAGATCGAAAGCGTTTTTCCGCTCTTCACGACGCATTCGTGGAACTCCATCGCCCGCTTTTTGTTGAGCAGAAAATCCTCGTCCAGAACCGTGAAAACCATGTTCGGGTCCGTATCGAGGTAGCGCTCCATCACGCCAAAGATGTCCTGCCCGGTCGGCAGCAGCTTGATGTGTTTCCGGGAAAAGAAGTGCGAAGTGCAGCAAAAATCGCAACCGTTGGGACAACCCAGGCCCGCAAAAATCATCCCCGTGCTTGAAACCTTTTGACCAAACACCTTCAGGCTGCTCACCAGGAGCGGATGTTTGTAGGGAATCGGAATCTCGGGTTCGCCCAGCAACCGCCGCATGAAGGCCACCCCTTCCTCGCGGCAAATGTAATCCGCGAAGGGCGCAAGCACCTCATCCTTGAGCACCGTTCCGTAACCTCCGAGAACGATCTTGCTCTGCGGCGCATATTGGCGGATCAAGGCCACCGTGTCCTTCATCTTGTGCATCACCGCCATTACGAAACAGACGCCCACGTATTCGTAGCCCTTCTTCAACTCTTCGATCAGCTCGCGCTTCGACGGATACTGCAGCACCACGGTTGGCGCATCGAGGTTCTCCGCGATATATTCGAGACCGAATTGCAGATGCACCGCGCGCGGGCTGAACAATCCCTGGGCGCGCGTCACCTGCCCGTGCAGCAATTCATAGCCAACGGATGGAGACTCGCCGTATTTCGGCCCCAAGGGGCGGCACACACTGGTTAAAAGGACCTTTTTTGTCATAGCTTCGCCGTAAAATATTCTTTCTGGTCAAGATGGAATCGCCCGGTCTGCGGCTCCAATGAAGCGGGATCGTACGGTGGCAACTTAGCCTCAAAAAACTCTCGATCAAAACGAGCCGGATGTCAATCGCTGACACTGCTGGAATAACGCTGCTGGAATAACGTATTGCCAGTGTAAATAGGAGAGAGTAGGTTCGCCGTGTCCTGCTGCTCAGAAAACAAGGTGTAACTGTTTGCAAATATCCATATGCAAAACAAATGTAGAAAGTCACCGTTTGCCTCCCGTTTCATTAAATTGGCCATCTCATTTCGCCATCCAGTATTGCTGTTCGGCTTATTGGTGTTCTGCCATACAACTTTTGGTCAACAATGGCAAACAACGGATTCAATTGCGGTGTTCCGGGGTGCGGGAACCCAATCCTCTGCACTTGCCAAAAGAACATTGATAGACCATTGCTCAAACAATCTGAGTCAGCTTTACAAAGCCGAAAGTCTTTATGCCATCGATTATAATGCCCAGTTCCCGAAGGCCTGGGCAACGATGCGGCTTTATATCGGCAGTCCTTCTTTCCTCATTTGCCCATTGTCCCCCTACCAGCCTTCAGGCACCAACTGGGATCAGTTCGATTTTGCGCAAGCCAGTTACACCGCGCCTGAATTTGATGGCAGCCATCCCAATTGCACCAATACGACCTGCCTGTATGACGACAACCGTTTGCTCTGTGATGGGCGGGTCATCGTGAAGCACCCTTACGCACTGTTTCCGGCAGCCCATGATGCCGAGCTTTTTACGTCGTACAGCGTTGCAGACTATCCATCCAAAGCCCGCCAGGTGGTCCAATGCCTGGCGAATTTGCGCCAGCTTGCAATTTGCGCGTCTGGATTTGCCATGGATAATGCGGATGCGCCGGCACAATCCTTTCAGGACTTGCTCGCCTATGGACTGGCCGACAGGCCCGACTGGTTGATCTGTCCCGCGTCTGGCCTTGCAGGGGGTGATTACCTGATGGAGCCCATAACCAAATACAGCGATCCGAATGCGGTCTTTATCCGTTGCCTGCACCATGGTGCGCACGTCAATGCGGACCTGAGCACGGTGGTGGATTCAACCGTCTGGGAGACTCCGGCGCTGATCCGAAGCAGTCCCATAAGTCAGACCGTCAACCCGGGAGCCGGGATCACGCTTCAGGTTGCCTCTGATTATCCTGATGCGGCACTTTCATTTCAGTGGCGCAAGGAGTCGCCATTCGACGCAACTGGAGGGCCTTTCACTAACGCGCTGTCCTTTCTTGGCGCGACCAATGCCAGCCTTGTTTTGACCAATTGCCAAAGCACGAATGAGGGCTATTTCAGCGTTGTTGTGAGTCATTCGTCCGGTATCACTGCGACCAGTGCAATGGCATTTTTGCGTGTCGAGCCATTGACCAACATCACCGGCCGCTATGATTGGAAGGCGCTTTCCTGCAGCAATAATCTGCATCAAATATTCGCGGCGTGGCAGGAATTCCACAAAGTGGTGCCAGCCGACATTTTGACCTACACCACAAGTCTGGATACTCCGATGCGGTTATTCTGCCCCAGCGACGCAAAAAAGATTGTTCCAGATCGTTGGAGTTCCATCGGATTCTCAAACATCACCTACAGCATTGCGGAGGGCTTCTCTGGCAGCAGCAATGCCATGCTTGCCTCGTGCCCAATACATGGTTTTGCGGTTTATGGATGCGGAGCGGTGATGGCTCCTCCCGTCATTACGAGCGTTGTGCGGGATTCGACGAACCTGATCGTCGCCGGAACGAATGGTTTTCCGGGAGGTGGCTACAGCGTACTGGTTGGGACAAACCTGGCATTACAAAGTGCGGACTGGATATCGGTCGCGACCAATCAATTTCAATCCAATGGATGCTTCAGCGCAACCAATGCGATGGTGTTTGGAACCACCCAGCAGTTCTACATTTTGCGCCTGAAATAGATACGATGGTCCCGCAGCGACTCCCTGTTTCCTGCGCGGCAACGTCAGGGCCATCCGCCTATTCGAGATAATTGGGAGGCAGGAAATTTGCGGCCAGAACCAGAGCGGCATTTTTGGCATCCTTGATCACGCTGGCCATTTCCACCTGTAAAGGATCATCGAGTAGCGCGCTCCATTGAGCGACGGAATTTGTGGGGAGAACAATGGACGCCAGAGTGTTCGCCGGGAATGGCGCGGTCTGGTTGGCTGCAGGAGTGGTGACCGTTGTAGTCATCGTCGTGTTGTGACTCGACTGTGGTGATTTGGCAAGAGTCAGGCCCACAAGCAACGCCAGCAGGGCGAGACCGGCAGCGGGAAGCAGCCAGCCGGAGCGGGCCTGCTCCGAGGCATTGCGCGAGTTTTTGCACGCGCGAATGGAGGCCATGATCTTCTCCTGGAGAAAAGGTGGCCCGGGCCGGAACGCGTGGGCGCTTTCTGCCGAAAGGCGATGGATCAGGGCGTCGTGAATCGCGAAGTGCTGGCGGCAGGAGGCGCAGGCCTTGAGGTGGTTTTGCACCGGCGCGGGGAGCGACCGGGAGTCTTCACGGAACCAGAATCCCACCTTTTGATAAAGCCAGCAGTGGATCATAGGAAATTCGGGTGGATGGTTTGAGACTGGGCGATTTTCTCGGCCAGATGTTTGCGCGCGCGGTGGAGAAGCACTTTGATGTGGATTTGAGTCAGGCTCATGACGCGGGCGATTTCGGCAACCGCAAAGCCTTCGCCATAACGGAACCAGAGCACCTCGAATTCGCGCGGTTTCAACGAGCGCGCCAGCGTCCAGAGCGCACGGTTTTCGTCCCTGGTTTCCAGAAGGATCGATGGATTGACGTCGGTGGAGAATTCAAAATCATCCATCGGCTGGCTGGATTTGCGGCGGCGCAAATGGGTGATGGCGGTATTCCGGGCGATGGCATAGAGCCAGGTGGTGACACTGGCGCGGGTTGCCTGGAAATTGGGCAGCCCTTTGTAGGCGCGAATAAAGGTCTCCTGGGTGACATCCTCGGCGTCATGGGTGTTACCCAGGAGTTGGAAAAGGAAGTTGTGGAGCCGGGGCCCGAGCAATTGGACCAGTTCGCCAAACGAGTCCTCGCAACCGGCCTGCGCCCGGAGGGCCAGCGTGTCCGGCGTTTCAGTGATGACGGCGCGCAGGCCCGGGGCGATGGAACGCTCAGGCCTGGCGGCGGACACTACGGAAACGTCCATTGGGAGGACAGGACTCACGATCAGTTATTGCGGGCGGACTTTTTCTCGGATTTTTCCGCTTGTTTTTCGGAGTTTTTCATCCGGTTGAATTCGGCCAGTTTGGCGATGGCGTCTTTCACGGGGTAATCCAACCCGAGCGATACCAGGCGGTCATCGGCGGTGACGGATGCGGACTGGGCCAGAAGCATCAGGTCCTTGTTTTCCTGCTGGCTGAGGTTGATCAGCGCGATCATGCCTTGAATGATCTGCTGCATTTGTTTGCAGGTATCCGATGACTTGGCCTTGAGGGTCAGGTTCAGACTGAGTCTATTGTTTTTCTCGCACAGCATGGCGCGAAGACCTTCCGTGGTCTGCAGGATTTTGGCGTTGGGGGGCAGTGGGATGCGGTCGCCGAAACCCTCCGCCAACCCGACCAGAAAGAAATCGTTGTCGCCAGATGGAATTCCGCTCAAAGCGGGGGAGACGGCAGCGTTCGCGCTTTTGCGCTGAAAGAGGGCGGTGGCTTTATTGACCTGATCGAGCGATTTGCCCAGGACGATGCGCCCCTCTTTTTGAACGGATACGAAAATGTTTTTGTGGATGGAGTAGGTCCCGAAAGGCCCGGCTTTGACCTCTTCGACAGGACCCCCGTTGGTTTTGGCGTAGTCGGCTTGCTTAATGAAGGCCATTTCGGCGGTATTTGCCGTGGTGAGATCGGTTTTAATAATCAGCACGCCGTGGGGGCCGTCTTTGGGTTCGAAATCGGTCCCATACGCAGTCAGCGAGGTGAATTTTTCCCACTCAAGATCGAAATTAAAGTACTGCTTGAGATCGGCGCGGGGCTTTGCGATTTGTTTTGTTACAATCTCGCGTTCAACAAACTGGCCCACCTCCGTGCTGCGATATTTCTCCAAGTCCCAATGCAGTAGCCACTTGGCGTCTGCAGGAATATTTTCCTTTTGAATGGGGCCTGCCAGGACCGGTGTGGCCAGGGCTACGAACAGGACTGCGGTGCGAGCGATGCGAAGCATGATATTGCCTTATTTTAGATTCCAGATTTCGGTTTATTCAATCAATGGTCTTGAGAATGGCCCCTGCCACTCCTGACTGATTTACACAGGTATTCGCAAAAAGTCGCGAAAAGGTTACAGAAGAATACGGTGCGTCAAAGGTCCGACGACCGAGGAAACGGGCTAAATCTCTGCGGTATCCTCTGGAAGTTTGGTCAGGGTTAGGCGTGAAACGCGCAGGCCATCCATGGACTGAACCTTTAATTCCCAGGGGCCAACGCGAACGCTGTCTCCGACTTTTGGGAAACCACCGCACCGCAAGGTGACCAGGCCGCTGACGGTGGCGACATCCTCGTGCCCCAGCGGTTGGCCGAGGATGTCCGACAAGCCGTGCAGCGGCAATGCGCCATCCAGTTGCCAGGTGTTATCTCCGGTCTTTTGAGAGAGCGGGGTTTCCTGGTCGAATTCATCCTGAATCTGGCCCACCAATTCCTCGATGATGTTTTCCAGGGATAACAACCCGACGGTGCCGCCGTATTCATCGACCACGATGGCCATGTGCAGGCGGCGGTCCAACATTAGTTGCAGGACTTTTTCCAGGCGCGCGGATTCGGGGACATAGATGATTTTGCGCGCCGCCGGTGTCAGGTCCGCCCCGGAGATGGCTTTCATGCGCATGGCATAAATGTCTTTGATATGCACCACGCCCAGGGTGCGGTCGATGTCTCCGGCCTCGCACAGTGGAAAGCGCGAGTAGCGCGTTTTCTCGGCGATTTCGAGACACTCGGCGATGCTGTTTTCGGTGCTCAGGCTGACGATTTCCTGGCGCGGGCGCATGACTTCGCGGACCACGCGATGGGGCAGATCCATGGCATTCAGGACGATTTCCCGCTCGATGCGGGAGGTATGCGAATGGCGCTGTGAAGAGGCGTACATGAGCCGCAATTCCTCCTGTGAATGGGTCGATTCGGCCTCCGTCACGGGTTTGATGCCCACCTGGCGGAGCACCCATTGGGCGGATTGGTTTAGCACCCAGATGAAAGGGTAGGAAATGTGGTTGAACAGAATCAGGGGCTGGGCGACCCAGAGAGTCGTGGGCAGGGTCTTGCGAATGGCCAGCGCCTTGGGGGCCAGTTCGCCCATCACAATCAGCAGAAAGGTGTTTACAAAAAAACCAAATACAAGCGCCACGCCATTGCGAACGTGCGGATCGGCAAGCCCCAGCCAGAGAAAGAGCGGGCTGAGCAGGGCTTCATAGACCGGGGCCACCAGCGCGCCCAACGCGAGTCCGGCCAAGGTGATGCCCAACTGGGTCGTGCTGATGTAAGTATCGAGGTTCGAGAGAATGCGCCGGGCGAGCTTGGCGCGGCGATGGCCTTTGAGCACGAGTGGGTCGAGCTGGGTGTCCCGGATTTTTACCAGGGCGAACTCGGCGGCGACGAAAAAACCGTTGAGCATCACCAGACCCACGATGAGCAGGACTTTTCCAATCAGCAAAATGAAGGAGTCGATTTCCATGGCTACAGACTCACCTCCCCAAAGAGCGAACGGAGCATGTCCTCCAGGCTGACGATTCCCGCCTCTTTGCGGTCGCGATCCAGAACCACGGCCAGGCGCTGGCCCGTGCGTTGCATGCGCCCAAGCGCCACTTCGAGGCGCAGGTTTTCGTTCAGGTAAAGTGCGGGTTTGACATAGTCGCCTGCGGTTTTGTTGAGGTCCAGGTCCGGCCGGTAAAGCGCGGTTTTAAGGCTGACCAGCCCAAGTATGCGGCGGCGTTGGCCAATATTTTGGGCAACAAGCAGCCGTGTAAGCTGGCGCTCGCGACATAGACGCAGAACCTCGCTCATGGGTGTATCCATGGGAACGGTTACAGCTTTGTCCAGAGGAATGGTGACCTCGCGAACCGTCAGGTTTTGGA
Organism: Verrucomicrobiia bacterium; assembly: GCA_963664225.1. Taxonomy (GTDB): domain Bacteria; phylum Verrucomicrobiota; class Verrucomicrobiia; order Limisphaerales; family UBA1319. The sequence continues at coordinate 660,851 of OY760937.1, read as the reverse complement.
GGTCGAGCACGCGGTTGATCATGGCCTTTTCCTCGGAGGAAAATGACTGGCCGGTTTCCTGCATGATCAGCCGCAGCTCTTCGCGGTTGCCAAAGAGCCGACCGGTAAAGGTTTTCCCACCGGTCCATCGCAGCAGGCCGCGCGCAAACCAGGTCACCAATCCGACCAGCGGCGAAAGCGCGAAATGGATCAGTTTGAAGGGTTGCGCCAGCGCGAGACAAAGCCGGTTGGGCAGCGCTTGAAAAAGCATTTTGGGCAGGAGATCGCCCAAGCCATACAGCAGAAAAAGGAAGACCACAAAAGCGACTGCGAACAGCGCCGTTTGGTCCCCGATCCAATAATGCAGGCCGGCGGCCACCATGAACACGCTGAAGCAATTGGCCAGTGTGTTGCCCACAAGGATGGTCCAAAGGAAATTCTCGGGATTCTCCAGAAAGCCATGAAGCACGCGCGCCTGGCGGTCGCCAGTGCGCATCCGCTGGCGAATGCGCAAACGGTTCAGCGCAAACACACCCACTTCCATGCCGGACAGGAAAAAGGAAAAGGTCATGCAGGCGATGACCGCGATGATTTGCAGGAGCCAGTCGTTCACGTTGGGCCTCCCCCGCCGTTCTTGCGCCGCGAGATTTCAATGATGATTTCACGCACACGCCGTTCATCCGTTGCCGCGGCAATCAGCGTCAACCCCTGGAAAAGCACGGAATCGCCCCTCGCGGGAACGCACTCCATGAGTTTGAGCATGACGCCGCCGAGTGTTTCCACGTCAGGAAGCGGCTGTAGCAGCGGATACTCGCGTTGGAAATCCTCCTGGCGCATCGTGCCGCTCACGCGCCAGCGGTTCTCGCCCAGCTTCTCCATGACAAATCCAGATTCCTCGCCTTCGCTGTGAATTTCGCCGATGACTTCTTCCAAAATGTCCTCCACGGTCACCAGCCCGGCCACGCCGCCGTACTCGTCGAGCACGATGGCCAGACCGCGCTGCTGGCGCTGGAGGCTTTTGAGCAGTTGCAGCAGGTTCATCGTCTCGGGAACGAACGAGGGGAATTCGATGGCCTCAGCCAGATCCGCATACGGATCGAGCAATAAGGTGCGGGTGTTCAGGACGCCGACAATGGTATCCTCGGCCTCGTCATACATGGGCAGACGGCGGTGCTTGAGCCGGCGCGCCGCGGCGATCATATCTTCGACACTAAGATCATCTGCAATGCAGGCCATTCGCGAACGCGGCCTCATGACTTCGCGGGCGATGCGGTGGTCCAGGCTGATGATTTGCAGAATGATTTCCTTCTCGGATCGCGCCAGCGTGCCCTGTTGGAAAGCCAGTTCGAGCAGCTCCTGGTATTCCCCGTCACTTAGAGCAGGCTGGGGAGTCAGCGAGCTGGGAACAGTCACCTTGAGCAGGTTGGTGTTCAGGAAATGCGAAAGCCAGCGCACGGGCCGGGTCAGAGCCATGATCCACTGCATGGGTTGGGCCACCCGCAACGCCCAGCGGTCGGCCATGCGCACGGCCAGGGTTTTTGGGGCCACCTCGCAGCCCAGAAGCACCAGGGCGATCACCCCCGCCGCAGTCAGGCCCACCGGCCAGTCTCCATAGAGGCAGAACCACAAACCCATGACGACTATGCCCGCGTTGGAAAAAGTGTTGCCCAGGACGATCGTGGCCAGCAGTTCCTGGGGTTTGGCCAGGAGGCTGGCAACCTTGGCGCCCGGCGCTCCGGCGTGTTCCGCCAGACGCCCCACCTGCCATTTGCCCAGCGAAAAAAGAGACGTTTCCGCCACGGCGAAGAAGAAACTTGCCAGCGCAAACACGACGATCAGTAAAACAGCCAATACGAACGGGACCATGCCTTAATTAGAACTATGCACCGGATGGAGCCGCTGCAAAAGCAGAAAAATCCGCGCTACGCCGCGCGGAATACGGTGGCATTTCAGGCGCTGCGCCAGAGTTCCAGGCGCTTTTCCAGGGTGGCCAGGCGTTTGGGATCGGGCATGATCTGTGGCAGGTCGGCCAATAATTGACGGCTGGTGGGGACCTCACCCCACGCGGTGACGGTGAAGACTTCCAATGCGTGGTCGCTCGGAATTCCCAGCGCGGCGTTCTTGCGCAGGTAACGTTTACGCAGAATCTCCCGCCAGTCTTCGATGGATTTTGGGGGATTCATGGAGTGGCGGCCGACCCATGGAAGCCATTCCATAATCTGAGATTTGTGGCAGTAGGACATTTCAGCGATTTTGGCAAACGTGGATTCGACATCCATGGCAAAGTCGAATGCCCCGGGGGCCATGTAGCTGTCGTGAACGTTGATGATGACGGGCACTTTGCACGGTTCGGATCGCGTTTCCTCGGCTGGATATTCCGGGGTAAAGCAGTGGGGCACGTTGATCAGATAGGCGACCTTGCGGATGGCTTCCGCAACGGCGAGATGGTCGATGTGGACGCCGGCCAGCGGATCGGGAGCCAGCGGCGGACAAAAGAGGTAATCCGGCTCGAAATCGCGGATGGTCTTCCACAGGGCGGGCAGAAGACTGGGAGTGCGTTCCAGACAGGCTTCCCTTGGGGCGCGTCCGTTGGGCAGGCGCAGAAGCTCAAAACCGTAACCGCCGACACCTGCGGAGGCCAGTTGTTCTTTCAGACGCAAACGGCCGGTTTCTTCTCTTGTGCGGAATTGGTGTCCGCTTTCGCCATCGGTGCAGACAACGACCTTGGTCTGGCAGGCTTCGCCCAGACTTTGACGCCAGATTTCAAAGGCGCCTGCAGCGGTGAATTCGTAATCGTCGAAATGCGCGTGAATGAATAATAATTTCATGAAATATCTTCCCCGCATTCGGCCTCCTCCTCCCATTTGGGGAATTTTTCGGGCGAAAGCTGACCTCTGCGTATTAATTCCTGCAGATCGCGAATAATGGTCCGGCGCGCCACGCGAAACTGGCGCGCCAAAGCGGATACATTAGGTCGGCCGGGGGCGTCTTTGACCTGCTCGAAGATTTGGTTCTGGCGGGCCAGCCGATCCGTGGAACGGCTCAGGAGCGCCTCGATGTCGATCCGTTTGGAGCGCTCGAGCGCCTCGAAACGGCGGACCACCTCGGTCTCACCGCATTCCTTGAGGGCCACGGCAAGCGTGCGCTTCAATTCCTCGACATCGACGGGCTTGGTGATGCAGTAGTGCGCGCGGCGTGGTCCCTGCAGCGCGCTCATTTGCTCATGCACTTCAAGTGCGCCGGAGACGATGATTATCGGTACAAACGGCAGTGCTTCCTTTAGTTCGGGCAGGAAATCCAGGCCCAGTTCGCCGTCGGACAGAATATGGTCCAGGACGATGATGTGTGGGAGTCCCTTGGCCAGTTGCGCCAGGGCCTCGGTTCCCGTCTTGGCGCGAGTCAGTTCGTAATCCGACAATGCCTCCTCGTAAATCTCGTACTGGAGATCATCGTCTTCCACGATCAAAATGCGCGGTTTACTCATAACCTGTCATGTGTTTCTCCAGATAATGGCCAGATCCAGATCAATTCATGCTTTTGGTAACTTACGACCAGGGCACGCGTTCAGGCAAGGAATTCCGCGAATGGGGGCGCTCAATGGAGACCGGAATTCGCCGGGAAAAAAGTTCAGTTCGACTCGGGATTGCGCGCGGCCAGCGCCTCTGAAAGTACGCCCAGGGCCTCGGCGCGAACGATGGCCCCAACAAGGCGGCCTTCGATGTTGCTGCTGACGACGGGGATGTTGTGGAGATCGCTGGCCAGAACCACAGGCAGCACATCGATGAGCCGCTGGGTTGGGGTCAGTGTGGCCGGCGGAGGACGCATCAGGTCGTAGGCGATGACCAGCGCCAGGTCTCCGCCTTCGTTGAGATGGGCTTTTAGATCGTGCAGGGCCACAATGCCAACCAATCGACCCTGGGGATTGACCACGGGCAGGTAATTATTCGAACTGGTGAGAAACCGATCCGTTATTTCCGAGAAGGGGGCGTTGACGCGCACGGGGCGCACACTCTCACGCATCAGGTCGCCCACCGTTTTCTCCAAAGCGGAGGCTGGCTCGGCCCGTTCCGCCGCCACCTGCAATCCCTTAAGCCGGAGAGGCTCCGTGTAAATGGAGGCCGGGTGGAGGTTCCGGGCGATGAGGGAGGATAGGACGCAGGCGATCATGAGCGGGGGCATGAAGGTGTAATTCATGGATAATTCAAAAACCATGATCATGGCCAGCAGTGGAGAATGCACCGTCGCGGCCAGCACACACCCCATGCCCACCAGCGCAAAGACGCCCGTGGGGAGGTTCAGGGCCAGGCCCGCCAGGTGGAGCAAGGTTCCAAAGACGCATCCAAGCGTGGCTCCCACAAAAAGAGTGGGGGTAAAAACGCCGCCCACCGCGCCCGAGCCAACGGTCGATAGAGTGGCCAGGGTTTTTGCGAAAAGCAGGCCAATGATAAAGGTCAAAGGCAGTGTCGAATGCAGGATGCGATTGGTTGCCTCATAACCATTCCCCCAGACTTCGGGATAGAGAATGGCAATGGCGCCGGTGATCAGGCCGCCCAGGGCCAGACGGATATAGAGCGGAGCCGGCAGCTTGCGGAACAACGCGCTGCTGGTGCGCAGCAATTTCAAGAAGCCCGCCCCGGCGAATCCCGAAAGTATTCCCAGTAGAATGAACCAGGGCAGTTCACGCAGGCTGGTAAAGATAAATTCGGGCGCCTGATACCAGGGTTCAATCCCGAAGAAGGAACGGGAGACCATGGAGGCGACGACTGCGGAAAACACCAGGGGCGCGAAGAGATGCATGGAGAAGCTGCCCATGACGATCTGGGCTGCGAATACCGCGCCCGCCACGGGAGCATTGTAGGCGGCGGCCATTCCGGAGGCTGCTCCACACCCCACGAGAAGTCGCAAACGGTAGGGCTGCCAGTGGGCGAGTTGGCCCCATTTGGAAGCCAGCGTGGCCGACAGTTGAACGATGAGACCTTCGCGGCCGATCGATCCGCCTGAGCAAATGCTCACAAGGGAGGAAATGCCTTTGACCATGCCTGAGCGAAAAGGCAGGCGGCCATCCCCGGCCACCACCACCTCCAGCAGGTTGGTCGGACCCGTGTTGTTGAGCATGCGCAGGCCCCAATACAAAATCAGGCCGGCCAGAAGTCCGCCCGCGCACGGCACCAGCAGGCGGCCCCACCACGGCAGGGATGCCGCTACAGACGCCAGTTCGCCCGGACGATGGAAGAGCAACGCCTCGATGGCCTCATTGGCCAGATGAAATCCCAGATTTACAAACCCGCCAATCACGCCGACAACCCCCGCCAGAAGGAGATGAATCGCCTCCTCGCTGATCTTCAGGCGCTCCCGCCAGGGCAGCGCCAGACGCCAATGACCCTTGATGAAATTGGCCATTGCGTTCCAGATGCGTTCCATGCTTTGAACCCAAACCTTCAATCACAATTAAAGTAGTGGACGAACGGCCCGCCGTCGAGGCGCGGGTGCAGGTATGTGTGGCCATGGCGTGCATGACAAAATTCTTCAGCATGCCGAAAAAGGCTTTAAAACGACATGGAGGTATACAGGCCGACTGAACACAGTCAGGCCATGGAATTGAGGGTCCGGTATTCACCCTCTCCTCCATGCCCATGGAGGAGAGGGCCTGGGGAGAGGAGGTTCAATAATATTGGGTCCTTGCCCTTTCACCGATTAATTTTGTCCGGTGCCCGTGGCATTGGAGAATTCCTGAAAATCGCAAAACAGGCCCGTTTCAGGGCCGGATTTGCTCTGTGGTTTTCAACGCCCGCCCCGTGTGGCTGGCCTCGCAAGCCGCGATGGTCTCCGGTGTTCCAGCAACAACAATGCGACCGCCCTGCTCGCCCCCTTCAGGCCCCAGATCGATCACCCAATCCGCCGACTTGATCACATCCAAATTGTGCTCTATGACCAGGACTGAATGTCCGCCGTCCACAATCCGCTGAAAGACTTTTAACAACACGCGCACATCTTCGAAGTGCAGCCCCGTGGTCGGTTCGTCGAAAAGGAACAACGCCGGTTTATCCCCTTGGGCGGCCCCTGCCCCAAATTCGGCCAGGTGGCGGACCAATTTCATCCGCTGGCTTTCTCCACCCGATAACGTGTTGATCGGTTGGCCCAAACGCAAGTAACCGAGGCCCACTTCCTGCAACAGCTTTAGCCGCTCCCGGGCGCGCACGGCAAATTTGTCGTCGGGTCGGCTGGTCAGAAATCGCACCACGTCGTCCACCGTTGCCTCGAGCAGGTCCGCAATGCTCCAGGACTTCTCTCCATTGGAAATCGTCACCTCGAGAATATGCGGGCGGTAGCGCCGTCCATTGCATTCAGGGCAGCGGACAAACACATCGCTCAGGAACTGCATCTCGATTTTTTCATACCCCGCGCCCCGGCATCGCTCGCATTGTCCCTGGGCCGAGTTGAAACTGAATGCGCTGGCGTTCATGCCCCGTTGGCGCGCCATTTCACTCTGTGAAAACAACTCGCGCAGGTCGTCGAATGCGCCGGAGTAAACCGCCGGATTAGACCTCGGCGTCTTTCCCAAAGGCGATTGCTCGACCAGCAACACCCGCCCCAATGCCTCCCATCCCTCAATCTCGATCGACTGGGTCTGCTGGGATTCAACCGCATCGTCTCCGCCATTCGCCTCCTCGTCCGGTTCCTCCGGCTTGGAAGTGAACTTCTGCTCCAGCACCGGCATGAGCACTTCGCGAATGATCGTGGTCTTGCCCGAGCCACTCACTCCGCTCAGGCAGACGAGGCGGCCCAACGGCAATTCAAATGTCAGATCTTTCAGGTTATGCAGACAGGCGTGACGTAGCACGATCCAGTCGCCCTGCTTTCTCTTCACCGGGCGGCGCGCCGGAATTTCCACACTCCTCCGCCCGCTTAAATAATGCCCCGTCAGCGATTCCGTGGATTTTAATAACTCACCATAATTCCCCTGAAAAACAATGTGTCCCCCCTGCTCGCCCGATCCCGGCCCCAGATCGACGATCTGATCCGCCGCCCGCATGACCGTGGCCTCATGCTCCACCACCACGACGGTGTTCCCCGTATCCCTTAAAGTTTCCAGGATATGAACCAGCCGTTCCGTGTCCCGCCAATGGAGTCCCACGCTGGGCTCATCCAGCACAAACAGTGTCTGCACCAAGCGCGTTCCCAGGCAGGTCGTCAGGTTCACACGCTCCGTCTCTCCGCCGGAAAGCGATCGCATGGGCCGATCCAATGTGATGTAGCCCAGGCCCGCCTCCACCAGATATCGCAAACGCGATTCCACCTCGGTCAATGCCAGACCGATCGTGTCCGTGCTTTTGAATTTCTTTCGGATTGCCAGTTTCTCCATGTAAACCAGGGCATCCGCAGCCGGTTTTTGATAAAAATCCGCCAGGGAGATCGGTTCGGGCCCGGGCACGCGATACAGCAATGTCTCAGGTTGAAAGCGTTTTCCCCCGCAGTCTGGACACGTTGTATAGGTGCGGTAACGCGACAACAATACGCGCACATGCATTTTGTAGGACTTCTTCTCAAGATAACGGAAGAATCCTTTCACCCCATACCAGGCGTGCGGCCATTCGTGCTGCGGGTCCGTCCCGTAATCCGCATCCCCCTCAATCACCCAATCCTGATGCGCCTTGGGCAGCTTTTCAAACGGCACATCCGTCTTCACTTTTCGCTTGCTGCAATATTTGAGCAAGTCCTCCTGGCATTCCGCGGAAACTCCCGTTTGCCACGGCTTCACTGCTCCTTGCGCCAGTGTCAGCGATCGGTCCGGCAGGGCTTTGCGGTAATCGATGGTGATGATTCGCCCAAACCCGTGGCACGCCGGGCAGGCCCCCACGGGGTGATTAAAAGTGAAAAGCGCTGGGGTCGGCTCCGCATAAGCCAGGTCGCATTCCGCGCAATGCAGCCGGTTCGAAAACCGCATTGGCTTCAAATCTTTCTGCCCATTGGCAGCCCCATTCTCCACCGTCGTGCAGAAAATTCCCACCTGCCCCTTGCCGAAATGAAACGCCTGCTCGCAGGCCTCGGCAAAACGCGCCCGGTTCCTGGATTCGAGCCGGATCCGGTCCTGAAGCACCGTCAATTCATGAATCTCGGTATCTTTGAAAAACGCCTCCGCCTCCTCGATCCGCACCGCGCTTCCGTTGGCAAACAGCCGCGAATAACCCTGCCTGGCAATCAGCACGAGGGATTCGGACAGGCTCAGTTTTTCGGACAGCTTCACGGAAAAGGTGATCAGCGCCTCCGCACCGACCCCCGCCGTCGTCTGCAATCCCTCCCAGATTCCAGCCGGTGTATCCTTGCGCACCGTCTTCCCGCAACCCCGGCAATGCAGCACCGCCACATGCGGCCACACCGCCTTCATGTAATCGCAGACCTCTGTCATGGTGCCGACCGTGGACCGCGTGGTGCGCACGGTGTTGCGCTGCTCCACGGCGATGGCCGGCGGTATGCCCTCGATGCGGTCCACTTGGGGCTTGTCCATGCGGTCGAAAAACTGGCGCGCATACGGCGAAAAAGTCTCGATATACCGGCGCTGCCCTTCCGCAAAGAGCGTTTCGAATGCGAGCGAACTTTTCCCCGATCCGCTCAATCCCGTCACCACGATCAACTGGTTCTTCGGCAGATCCAGATCGAAGTTCTTCAAATTATTTTGCCGCACCCCGCATAATCGGATGATCCCGGCCTGATGGTCATTACGCATTGCCCTGCCAATCTAACGGGTGTCCGCACCCTGTCAAAGCCCTCGAAACCCGCACCGTCCCACGAGCGCGCCAACCACCCATTTTTCAAATGCCCGCCAGATACTGTTTGAGCTTCTCCAACGCCTTGGCCCGATGGCTCATCGTGTTCTTCACTTCCGCGCCCAGCTCCGCAAAGGAAACCGCATGCCCCACCGGCATGAATAGCGGATCGTAACCAAAGCCCCCCTTCCCGCGTGGTTCAAAACCGATCATCCCCTCGCACACGCCATCGAACACCACAGGACCCGTCTCTCGCTGGCCCAAGCGGATCAGCACCATGACACATCGAAACCGGGCCGTGCGCTTTTCCGCAGGCACTGTGGCCAGCAAACGCAGCAGCTTGGCGTTATTCTCCGCATCCGTCGAATTACCTTTCGCACCCGAGTCCATGGCCGCAAAACGCGCGGAATACACCCCCGGAGCGCCATTCAACACATCGACTTCCAATCCCGAATCGTCCGCCAGCACATAAACCTCCGCCAATCCCCTGCCACCCTTGCCGCCCTTGCGATCTGCCGCCCGCGGATTCTTCTCCAGCCAGGACGCCAGCGCCGCCGCCTTCTTCCGCGCGTTCCCCGCAAAGCTGTCCGCATCCTCCTCCACCTCCGGTGCGGACGCGCAATCCCGCAACGTCCGGCATCCGAATTCACCTCCAAGCACCGCCATGATTTCCTGCGCCTTGTGCTGGTTGCGTGTGGCTATGAAAAATTCTTTCATGATGTTTCCTGATAAAAAATGCGCGGCTGGAAGTCGGCTCCTGACCACGCTTTGTGTCTGATGATTGGATCGGTAAATTTAAACGGACGGCTCTGCGAACCGTCGTCCACCGTGGCGCTAAAACACGATATAACGGTTCGAACACCCGCACTGTGGACACCGCGAACGCTCCACATCCGCGTCATCCGTATAGACAAACGCGCACTTCTCGCATCGGAAAATCCGGTCCGCGCTGGGCGGCGATTCGAAGCGCTTGCGACGCAGTTCTGAATATAGGGCAACGATCGAAAGCGCCGCAAGCATCGAAACCGCGAAGCCGAAAATGAGCGCGTCCGGCGTCAACAAACCACCCCCTTGCCATCCCATCGCATACTGGTCCAGATGAATGATTCTCTCAGATTCATGCGAGTCAACGATTTGCAGCCGCGCTATTGGTGGCGGCCACCATCAAGGTCTGCCATTGAAACACCGCGCGCCCCCATGTCAGATCCGGACTTGGCTCAAGATTCAAGCTCTGGGCCGCAAACCGCAAACCGCGCGCCGCGTTCACGGCATACTGATCCGCCGCCGCCAATCCACAGCGCTCCATCAATCGCACCGAGAACGGCAAACCATCGGATCCCACCCCCATTTCCACCGTGGTTGGAGCCAGCGTTTCCGCATTGGTCCATCCGGGTAAATCGGCCGCTTTTTCAAGCTTGAGTCTTGCCAGATCTCCTTCGATCCGCATTACGGATTGTGTTGTTATGGGGCCGCCATTGACCATCAAAACCGCCAGCGCCGCTTCAGGTTTTTCAACCATCACCCCGGACACTTCCGTTCGGTTTCCAAAACCACGAACGAATGTCTGCCCCAAATCCGCTGGATTCAACTTTTGTCCCCCATGCGTCTCCACCCAATCCTTCCACGGATGCGCCATGGATTGACCGTTGAGCCAGGCGCGCCCCGAAAAATTATTGGGATTGGCCAGTGAAAAAATGGTGGGATCGCCCAACGCAAGCCACGCGACCGATGCGGCGTTGGATTGCGCATTGAAAACAAGACTCGACACCGCCGGTCGCGCAATTCGCTCCCTGGGTGGCTCGGCCTGTTCTGAATATTCCCAGATCAAGAACACTTGCAGGCCCGCCAGCAAAACCAACAGCCAGACCCAGCGACTCCCCGGCCAGGCTGAATTCTCCATGACCGCGCCGTTCATGGCACAAAAGGTGTTCTCCGGGCTGCCGGTCGCCCGGCCACCAGCACTTCCTTGACCCCGGCATCCCCGGCCAGCTTGCTGAGCCGGAATAACGCCTCCAGTTCCACCGCCTTGTCCGCGTCGATCACAACCACCAGGTCGTTATACATCGCCGCTTTCTCCCTCAAGCGCCTCGACAACTCCTTCTCCTGAATGGCTTGATTCTCAAAATAGAGCTGTCCGCTCAAATCCATGGATACCACCACCGTGGGATTCTCCACCCCGGGCAATGGCCGACCGGACGCCTCGGGCAATCGTATCTGCACGCCCGGCGTAAACACCAGGCTCGTGTTCAACAGCAAAAAGATCGTCAGCAAAAAGAAAACGCCCATGAATGGCGCGGCGTCCATTTGCCCACGAAATATTTTGGCGTTGCGGGGAAATTTCACGGCTGCTTGTTATTCGTGGTCTCGGTGACGATGTTCAGCACCTCCGTGGCCGCCTTCTCCATGTCCAGCACGATCGCATTGACGCGGCTCACAAGGTAGTTATACGCCGCATAGCAGGGAATCGCCAGCGCCAGACCCGCGGCGGTTCCGATCAACGCCTCCCAAATCCCCCCCGCCAGCACGCCCGCATTCGCGTAAAGCCCGGCCTTTTGGAGCTCCATGAACATCCGGATGAATCCCAGCACCGTTCCCAACAGCCCGATCAATGGCGCGATATGCGCAATGGTCGCCAGCAAATTGAGCTTTTCCTCCAGCCGCGGCACTTCCACCAGCCCTGCTTCCTCCAGGGCCTCCCTCACGCCGTCGCGGCCGCGTTCCCGGTTCAAAATCGCGGTTTTCACCAGCCGCGCCACCGGCCCGGGCGTCGCTTCGCAAATCGAGATCGCCTCCACCACGTTTTCACGGCGCATCACATTTCGCACCCCGTTTAAAAACTCGGTCGAATTGATCTGCGCACGGTGATAATGCAAAAAGCGTTCCAAAAATACCACCATCGCCACCGCGCTGACCACGATTAGCAGCCACATCACAGGGCCGCCATGGCTTAACAAAGTCGGCAACATCCCCCATTTATAATCTCCAGCCAACCCGCCTGCAAGGAGTTGATGCAATCAAACAGACGACCGGCACCATTTGAAATGGGAGTGGCCAGGGCATTGACTACCCCGGGCCGGCCACAATCGCGCAAGGATTTATCAAAGTCGCGATCCTTTGCAGAACCGCCCCTCTTCCTCTATTTACCCGTCTTTAATTCCACAACATCGTGCGGTGCGGCCTCTCGTTGGCCGGCGGCGCTGACTTCCATGTATCGGGCTTTTTGCCGAAGTTGTTCCAGATTGGCCACGCCCAGATACCCCATTCCCGATTGAATACCCCCAATGAGCTGCCCCAACACTTGATCGACCGAACCCGACACTTCTTTCAAAGCCTCAATCCCTTCCGGAGCGACTTTTTGTGTGAGATGTTTTTCGTGCCCATATCGGGAGGCGGAACCTGACTTCATCGCCGCCATGCTCCCCATTCCACGGTATTGTTTGTAAACCTTGCCATTGATTTCAAGAAGTTCGCCGGGAGCCTCGGTGCATCCGGCAAAGAGCCCGCCGCAAATAACGGCATTGGCCAGGGTTAATGCCTTCACCATGTCGCCGGACTTCGTGATGCCACCGTCAGCGATAATGGATACTTTCTTCCTGCGGGCCGAGCGGGAAGCCAGATACAGCGCCGTCATCTGTGGAATGCCCACTCCGGCGACCAGTCGCGTTGTGCAGATGGAACCGGGGCCTTGACCGATTTTGATGCCATTGGCGCCACACTCCGCCAGATATTCCACGCCCGAACTGCTCGTAACGTTGCCAGCAATAATGGGTAAGCTTGGAAAAGCGCTCCTTAATAACTTCACGGTGTCTCCCACCCCTTTGGAATGACCATGGGCCGTGGAAACCGCCACCACATCCAGACCGCGTTCCACCATGCCCCCAACATGGCCTAGAATGCGTTCGCGATCCAAATCCCCAAACGCATTGCGTGTGGCCGAAATGGCCGCTCCGCAAAGCAACCGGTATTGCGAATCACGGGCGGGCCGAAACTGGGCTTTGCGTTCCTGGCTGATGCGCTCCACATCGCTCATCGTGAAGAGACCCCGCAAATGGTCATTCTCATCCACCACCAGCAGTTTGTTAATCCCAGGATGCTCCGCAAAAAACTTATCGGCGCGACCAACGGGATCTTTTCCAAGGTCCTTTTTCTGAATCGTCTCGACTTGATCGCGTGGAGTCAGCAGTTGGGAAACCGTGCTTTTGGCATAACGTGGCTTCACGACGTGCCCTGACAACAGCCCGATCAACTTCCCGGTCCCATCCACCACCGGGAAGGTCCGAAAACCAAAATGCTTTTCCTCAACCAATTCCAGCACATCGCCGATCAGTTGTTCGGGCGCCACTTTGATCGGCTCCTGAATCAATCCGTGAACATGGTTTTTGACACGCGAAACCTCTGAGAGTTGCTGGCGTTCCGGCATGTTGTAATGAATCAGCCCCAAACCGCCGTTCAGAGCCATGGCGATCGCCATTCTCGACTCCGTAACCGTATCCATATCGGAGGAAATGATGGGGATGTTCAGGCGCAATCCCTCTGCCAGTTCCACGTCAAACTGCGTTTCGCGCGGGAGGATCTCAGAATACAAGGTGGCCAGCGTGACATCGTCGAACGTCAGTCCGGTGTCACGGCTTTGAAAAAACTCATCGGCCAATTTGAAAAAAACGGAATCAAGGTTCTCTTGTTCCTTTAAAGTTACCATACGAATAGTTGCCAAAGCTCCCGGTCTTTTGACAAGCCAAATATCACGAAAAATGACTCTTTTTAAGAAAAACGGGCGATTGCCGCCAAAAGTTCCACGGCCCGCGCGCATTCCTTAAGCATTTTAATGCTAAATTCGCTTGCCTCCGCGCCCGTCTGTGGAAATCGTGGACGCATGGATACACCAGATCAATTGCGGGAAATGTTCCGCATGCAGAAGTCCCTCAACGAGCGTATCGGCGTTCACACCGAGAACATGACCGACGCCCAGAAAACAGAGTGGATTTTGAATTATTGCCGCGCCATGACCCAGGAAATCGCTGAATTAACCGACAGTGTTCCCTGGAAGTGGTGGGCCAAATATCAGAAATTCGATGCTCAAAACGCCCGCGTCGAGGTCGTCGATCTCTTTCATTTCCTCATCAGCTCCGCCCAGGTCCTCGGCATGAGTGCCGATGACGTCTTCCAGGCTTACCTCAAGAAGAACGCCGTCAATTTCCAACGCCAGGACACAGGCTACACCGCGAAGAACGCAGACGACTCAAAACATATTTGAGCGCACTCCTCTTTGAGCCCGCTTGAAAACGGGCTTCCTCCCTCTCACATTGAAAACAAAACAGCCTTTGCAGGTTCCTGTTGAACTCGCAAAGGCTGTTTTTTGAATCTTCTTAACCTTATTGGGCGGCGGGCTGTTCGCCAGCAGTCGTTGGGGTCGGCGCCGGAGTCTCGCTTGCAGGCGTGACCGGTGCAACAGGTGTAACAGGTGCCTCCGCGACCGGAGCCGCGGCTTCCACGACAACCGGAGTTGCCGGAGCGGCCACTTCAGCGGCTGCAACAGCAGCCACCTCGGGGGCAACCGCAGGTGTGGCGGCTGCGCCTTCAACAGCGGGTTTCTCCTTGGGTTGGGCCTGAACCTTGGGCGCCGGTTTCGGCGGCCGTGGCGCGGGCTGCTTCGCCGTCTCGAGCACACCATTGGCAAACTCGATGACGTGCCCCTGGTGAATGAGCCAATGCAAATCCCCGATCACCGCGCTTTGCGCCGCTGTCAGTGCAGGCGCTTCAGGAGCGGTCGGCACAGGCGCGACCGGTGCCGCCGGAGCCGCAGGCGTTTCACTTGCAGCAGCGGCTTCCGCGCCTTCAACAGGAGCAACAGGAGCAACGGCCACAGGTGCCGGAACAGCGGGAGCAACAGGGGCCACAGGAGCCGCCGGTTTTGCCGCCGCAGGTGTGGGAGCCAGTGCTTCCACCAGTTTCTTGCGAGTCGTGTTCGCGTGGGTGTCGATGAAGTTCAGAACCGCCTTCACGCCAGTGGACACCGGGGTCACATTGACATCCAGGAAGTGCGGCCGCGATACCGCCACATGCGTGACAGTCTTGTCCACCTTGAAGAATTGCAGCCCGTGATGCGCAAAGGACTGGCTCAGCGCCGTCACAACCCTCAACGGAAACCGGCGTTGCTCCTCGAAGGCGCGCCGTGCAAGCGCCGCAAAAGGACCGTAAGGCAATGCCCGCGCGGCCACACCATTCAAAGTGTAGGTCTCCAGCTTTTGAACCACGGTCGCCAGATGCGTCGCGCGGAAATGGTTCTCCACCTCTTCGCGGCTCGTCAGGCGCAGGGCCTCCGGCACGTTCAGGCAGATGTACTCCGTCTTGAAACTCTGGTCTTCCACCCATTTCTTGACCACCGCCTCGTCCTTCACAATCTTCACACGCGCCTTGAACATCTCGAAAGGCATGTTGTGAAAACGCTCCGTATGAAGCTTGCGCAGCTTGGTCTGGTAATCGTGATAATTCGGCGGCCCCAGCACCGTCCCGCTGATGCCGCATTGCGCCACGAAGGTGAACACTCCCTTGGGCGGATCGGACGGAATCTTCTCCGATTGGTAGAAAGTCCCGAAATGCCGGTCCAGAATGTGGTTCATCGCGTCCGTCTCGGACAGCCACAGCGTTTCGTCCAGCGAGCACAGCACCATCGTCTGCGCCACTTGTCCGTCCGCCTTCTTGATGACCTTGAACTCCACATTGTAGCGTTCAGGCTTCTTCAAAATCAGATGACCAATGTCAAAAAGCGGATAGGCGCGGCCCGTGAGCTTGATCTGTCGCGCCAGGGATTCCACTCCCTTTTCCTCAGGCAGGATCGAAGTCTCGATCTGCGGCAACTGCACCTCTGGCTCGCGCTCGCGGCGTTCCTCGGCGAATCGGCCTTGCGGCGCGCCACCTGGACGAGGCCCGCGGTTGAAACCGCCCTGACCGCCCTGGCTGCGTCCCCCGCCCTGACCCTGTCCGCGTCCGCCACCACCGCCGCCGCCGCCGGGAGGCCCCCGTCGTGGTCCACGGTCTGAACGCTGATCACCGCCACGGAAACGGCGTCGATCGCCACCTTCCGTATCGCCGTTAAAATTAGCAAACTGATTAACCGATGCGGACTTCTGCGCCCATGCGGGCAGGAACAGCGTCTCGAGGTCAAAGTTACTATCTGGCACGTTGCTCATTTGTTTTTATGTTCACCGGACAACCGCCCGGCTGTGACATTGATTTTTTCCAGAATGATAAGAACCGGATCGAATTGCAAGCGCGGCTTAACCTTTCTTTTGCGCTCGACCCGATGCCGGTTTTCGTTTGGGCTCGATTTTATCCACCGAACCATGCTTTAAATACTGGGCTTTGATCGCTCCAAACATCGCATCGCGGCGATCGTAAAGACGCTTCTGCTTGCGCGCCGGGTGACGGCTCAGGCAATAGCTGGCCAACAGCGGAAGCGCCACCGTCGTATCCACATACGCCACCACGCAATCCGGCAGATTCTCCGGATCCACCTTCCCCCAACTCACGGCTTCAGAAGGCGTTGCCCCGCTCAAACCGCCCGTGTCCGGTCGCGCGTCCGTGACCTGCAGGAAATAATCGTGCCCGCGCTCGGGAATCCCCATCACCTCCTGGATTTGCGGCTCCGTTTGCAGCATGAAATTCTTCGGCGAACCCCCGCCCAATATGAATACCGACGACGTGTGCTTGCTCGACTTGGCATCATACACAATCGCCGCCGTCTGGTTCACATCCCGGTTCACATCCAGCAGCAACTTCGAATCCCGCAGCGACATCGCCGCCAGATTCATGCCGATCGAACTATCCCCGGGACTGCTCGTGAACACCGGAATCCCATACCGATACGCCGCGCCCAGCACCGAACAATCCGTGATCCCCAGCCGTTTCTCCCGTTCATGCACGTATTTGCCGAAAATATAATGAAACTCGTCCGTCCCCATCGTCCGCTGGAACTCCGGCGCCTGAATCACCTCCCGCACAAACGCGTCCGTATCCAGCAACACATCGTAATCGAACAGAATATCGTAAATCCGGATCACCCCGTCCTGGCGCAACTGCACATCGTCCAGAAACGGCGACCCCGCGTACAACTTCAAGTCCAGCCCGTAATGAAGATCGTGATACAAATTGGCCCCGGTCGAGACAATCCAATCCACAAACCCAGCCTTCATCATCGGAATAAGGCAGGATTTTCCCAGCCCCGCCGGCGTCAGCGCCCCGGTCAGGCTCATGCCGATATACCCGTCCTTCGGCAGCATCTTCCGCGTCAACAACTGCGCCGCCTCGCGCAGTCGCCCCGCGTTGTACGCCAGAAAAGTCTTATCCATCAAATCCGCGACCGAAACACTCTTCGTCAAACCCGAAGGATTCAGCCGGGGAAATTTCGCCAGTTTCGCCTTTGCGGCGCTCGTCTTACTCATGGACAGAATAATTGCGCAAATTTCCGCAATGGCAATTCGAAATCGCCATCGATTGAATTCGACGGCACAGAACAAAACTCAGGAACCTGGTAAAAGCCAGAACCGGACGAGCCGGGCAAGGGCGGCGTGGGGCATTAAGTCCGGCGCGGCGGCATCCCTCAAACCGTTCAACAAACCCAGAACCCGCAATACTTCTCATTCTCCTTTTGGAGAAAGCATGGATTATGGCGTACGTCAATGCATTTTTCAATTCCATTGTCCATTGTCCATTTTCAATTATCCATTCTTCTTTCCTTGCGCCAGCCCCCGACACCGCACCGAAACCGCCTGGTCAACAAACTTGTGGGGTGAACACCCCATTTCGCGAAGCCACCACAAGTCATACGTTTGGAATATATGTCAAACGAAACCATCTTAATCATTGTAGTGCTGGTGCTATTGTTGGGCGGCGGCGGCTTCTTCTACAACAGACGCGGACGCTGATCCCAGCCGGACAATAGGAAACTGCGCCAACGTCTGATCGCGAATCCAGTTCCGCTTTGCGGTTCTCGACTTGCGGTCCGACGCGGCTGCGTCCCGGCGTTGAATCAAATCCCGCATCCCCATCCAGCCCAGTCCACGCGGCGGCATCTTCGGGTCCATTGTCACGTATCCATTCTTCCCTTTTCCCCTTCCCCGGATTGTTCTTATTTTCTAATCATCCACATTAAACTTGGTTTCCCATCACAAAATTAAAAAGAGCCCGTATTTTAGCGCGATACATTAGTTTTGATTATTATTTTTATACCCTCATTGTTCGGATAAAATACGCTACATGTATCTGCATGCCAATTTATTACAATCGTTCCAACCCCCGGAAGCTGATGAGCATAATCAAAAAATATGCAAATTTCTATTGAATCTGAACCCGAGTTGGCCAATTTTAATGGCTTTTGCGCAGGTGACTGATGTTGACAGGCTCTGAATTTCAATCGGGCGTATTGCTGGCGATCATTGCCGGGCCCATCCTCTTGGGGATGGCGGCCTGGGCGGTGCGCGCGGAGCGAATACGCAATGTAATCGTCATGACCGCCGCGGTGCTGACCGCATCGCTGGGCATATTGCTGGCCCGGGGAGGACCGTTTGTCTTTGAAGCCGGGCCTTGGGCGGGCCATCTCGCCACCGTGCTGGAATTTGGCGTCATCGCCACAGTCGCGACAATCGGCATTCGTTTTCGCATCTGGACTGTGGTCGGCATGACGGTGCTCCAATTCGCCATGGCCGTATATGAATTGTTCCACGGCGGGGCCGAACATGCCGGTGCGGGCTTCGTGCTGGATTCCCTGTCCACCGTGCTCATTCTGATCATCACTCTGGTCGGCTCGACCATCGTGGTCTTCGGTATTGGCTACATGCACCGCCACGAGCACCATGCGCCATCCACAGCCGCCACCAATGGCCGCTTTTTCTTCTTTCTTACCGGTTTCCTCGGCCTGATGAACGGTTTGGTGCTCACCGACAGCCTGAAATGGTTGTCGATCTTCTGGGAATGCACCACGCTTTGCTCCTTCTTCCTGATCGGTCATGATCGCACCACGGAAGCCCGCCAGAATGCCCGGCGCGCGTTGGTGATCAACATGATCGGCGGCGTCGCCATGACCGCTGCGGCGGTGGCGTTCGCGCATGAGGGCGGCAACGGCACTATCAGCGGGATGATTCATACCGCATCGCCCATAACCCTTCTTCTCCCGATCCTTTTGCTGCTCATCGCCGCCTTTACCAAATCCGCCCAACTGCCCTTCCAAAGCTGGCTCCTGGGCGCGATGGTGGCCCCGACACCCGTTTCGGCCCTGCTCCACTCGAGCACGATGGTCAAAGCCGGTTCCTACCTGGTCCTGCGCCTGGCGCCCGCGTTTCAGGACACCCCATTGGCGCTCCTGGTCGCCCTGGCCGGCGGATTTACCTTCGCCATTACTTCGGCCATTGCCATCAGCCAGAACAACGCCAAGAAAGTGCTCGCTTACTCGACCATCGCCAACCTGGGCTTGATCGTCGCCTGCGCGGGCATTAATTCGCCGCTGGCTTATACCGCGGCCCTGATCATCCTGGTTTATCACGCGATTTCCAAAGCCCTGCTCTTCCTGTGCGTCGGCACCATCGAACAGCAGATCGGCAGCCGCAACATCGATGACATGGCCGGCATCATGTTTAAAATGCCCATGACCACCACCATCGCCATTGTCGGCATGATCTCGATGATGGCCCCGCCCTTCGGCATGCTGGTGGGCAAGTGGATGGCCATCGTGGCCGCTGCCCACACTCCGGTGGTTGTCATGCTCTTCATCCTGGGCAGCGCGTTGACGGTCTTTTTCTGGGCCAAATGGATGGGCCGCATCACCACCACCTCGTATCACGACCATTACACCATTGAATCCATGCCCAATACCATGAGGGCCGCCCTGGTTCTTCTGGCAACGGCGGTGGTCATCTCCGGCGCGGCTTCCATGGCCGTGTATAAGAATTGGCTCCAACCCATCGCGATAAACGCCCTGGCCAATGTCACCGCCCAACCAGGCTCCGAAGCCCTCATGAAAACCGTCGATGACTACATGAGCTGGGCCATGTATCCCATCCTGGCCATTGTCGCCATCGTCGGCCTGGCCTCCATCGTTACCTGGCGTAAAACCCAGGTCCGCCTGCCCTTCCTCTGCGGTGAAAATGTCGGTTCCGAATCGAAAAGCTTCGAATTCCGCAGCTTGATGGACGGTAAAAATACCGCGCAGGTGACCAGTTACTATTTCGCACCGTGGTTCGGTGAAACAATAATCACTCGCTGGGCCAATCCGGTGGCATTCCTCATTCTCATTAGTTTCTTCGCACGCATTAGCCTGATATGAATTCCAAGGTGAGTCTGGCCTTGGGCGCCGTTGTTTTGGCGCCCGTTATTGGTGGCTTTATTCGCGGCCTTGACCGCGTTATTACCGCTCGCATGCAGAGCCGCGTGGGTCCGCCCCTGCTCCAGCCTTTCTACGACATCCTCAAGCTGATGCGCAAGGAGCCGGTGGTCGTCAACCGCATCCAGGTGACTTACGCCATCCTGCACCTCATGCTGATGGTCCTCTCGACCTTCATGCTGGCCATGGGGCAGGACAGCCTGATGCTCCTCTTCATTCTGGCCTTCGCCTCCCTGTCCCTCGTGCTGGGCGGCATGAGCGTGCGTTCGCCCTTCAGCCGCATCGGCAGCCAGCGCGAAATTGTCATGATGGTCGCCTATGAACCGATCCTCATCCTCATGGTCATCGGTTTTTATCTCATCAACGGCAATTTCCAGATCCAGTCCATCTATGATTCCAGCAAGCCCCTGCTGCTCTCCATGCCCCTCCTGTTTCTGGCCTATTTGACCGTGGTGATGATCAAATTCCAAAAATCGCCCTTCGACTTGGCGACCTCCCATCACGCCCATCAGGAAATCGTTAAAGGCGTCACCCTCGAGTTTGCGGGTCCATATCTGGGCTTGATTGAAATCGCCCATTGCTACGAAGCCGCGTTCTTCCTGGCTTTGGTGGGCCTTTTCTGGACCCCGCACCTGGCCATCGCCTTTGTCTTGATGGCCGTGGTATTTGTGTTAACTATAGTTGCCGATAATTTGTGCGCCCGATTGACGACCTTCTGGATGTTCCGATTCATGTGGACGGTGGTTCTTGGCTTGGCTCTCACGAACATTGTCTGGCTGTATTGGCGTTAAAAATTGTTTTTGGCGCTTATTTTTGATCCCATGAAAAATCAGGTTAGGTTTGAGAAGTCACCCTGGGTGGTGCATTTCAATTGTAATAGCTGCAACGGTTGCGACATTGAAATGCTCGCCTGTCTCTCCCCGCTCTACGATTTGGAACGCTTCGGCATCGTCCATGTGGGCAATCCCAAGCATGCCGATGTGCTGCTGGTCACCGGCTCGGTCAACCACCGTAATGCTCGCGTCCTCAAAAACGTCTATGACCAGATGCCCGAGCCAAAGGCCGTCGTCGCCCTGGGAGTTTGCGCGGCCACAGGCGGCATCTTCAAGGAATGCTACAACGTCCTCGGCGGCATCGAAAAGGTCATCCCCGTCGATGTCTTTGTGCCCGGTTGCCCCGCCCGCCCTGAAGCCATGATTGACGGCATCCTTCAAGCCGCCCGCAAGCTCGATGAAAAACGCCGCAATATTGCCGTAACGACTCCTCATCAGGAAACCATCTCCTTTACCGCACCGCCGGAGGCCCCAAAACCAGCCCCAGCCCCTGCGGATGCCGTCCCTGCCGCCCCATTGAACCAGAAAATCGCATGAGCACACTCACCGCCACCGAAGTCACTTTGGAGAATCTCATGGGCCAGGCCGCCCAAATGCGCCAGCAGGGATGCCGCCTCGTCACCATGACCTGCGTTCATACCGGCGATGGCCACGACATTCTTTATCATTTCGACAAAAAATATCAAATGTCGCACTTCCGCCTGCACCTGGCCGAAGGCGCCACGCTCCCCAGCATTTGCAGCCTCTACCCCGCAGCCATGATTGTGGAAAACGAAATTAAAGACCATTTCGGCATCGCCATTTCCGGTCTCTCGATTGATTTTCAGGGACGCCTCGTCCTGACCGAGGACGCCCCCCGCGCCCCAATGAACAAACGTTGCGGCATGGATATTGACGCCCGTGTTCCCGCTGCCGCGCCAGCCGCCGCCCCGGCCGTGAAAGGAGGTGCCGCATGAGCCGCCGCACCGTCATCCCCTTCGGCCCGCAACATCCGGTTTTCCCCGAGCCGATCCAGCTCCGTCTGGTCCTCGAAGATGAGAAGGTCATTGAAGCCCTCCCGGCCATTGGCTACGTCCATCGCGGTCTGGAAAAACTCGCCGAACAAAGGGATTTCATTCAGGACGTTTATATCGTCGAGCGCATTTGCGGCATCTGCAGTTTCATGCACGCCATGAATTACTGCCAGGGCATCGAAACCCTCATGGATATCACCATCCCGGATCGCGCCCGTTTCCTGCGTGTCATCTGGGCGGAACTCCACCGGATGCACAGTCACCTGCTCTTTTTGGGCCTGCTGGCGGACTCCTTTGGCTTCGAAAACCTCTTCATGCAGTGCATGCGCTGCCGCGAGGACATCATCGATGTCATGGAAATGACCGCCGGAAACCGCATCCTGCTCACCACCTGCTGCATCGGCGGCGTGCGCAAGGACATCCCGGCGGAAATGCTCAGTGAAGTCCATAAGGCCCTGGACCGCGTTTTCCAACAGTTGAAGGACCTGCGTCCCGCCTTTGCCGACGATTACACCGTCAAAAAACGTTTGATCGGCGTGGGCGTTCTCTCCACGGAGAAAGCCATGGAACTGGGCGCTGTCGGTCCGGTGGCCAAAGCCAGCGGCCTGGTCATGGACCTGCGCCAGACCGGCTATGCCGCTTACAAGGATCTCGCCTTCGAACCGATCATCGAAACAGCCGGCGATTGCTACGCCCGCATGATGATCCGCTTGCGTGAGCTGGATCAATCCGCGGATCTGGTCCACAAAGCCATCAAAATGCTTCCCGAGGGTCCTTTTAACGTCCCTGTCAAAGGCAACCCCACCGGCGAGGTCGCCGCCCGCATCGAACAGCCCCGCGGCGAATTGATGTTCTTTGTCAAAGGCAACGGAACCAAGAACCTGGATCGTTTCCGCGCCCGGACCCCAACGTTTGCCAATATTCCGCCCCTGCTGCACATGCTCCCGGGCTATCAATTGGCCGATGTGCCCGTGATCGTGATTTCCATCGATCCATGCATTAGTTGCACGGAACGTTAATCCCTGGCGCCACAGGCATGGGATGTCGGCGCAAGTGAATTGGTATTGATTTTACAGAGATCGTTTTATGGAACTGCTGAGAAATTTGCTGAGGAATTCGTTGAACAAGCCGGTGACCCGCCTCTATCCGTTCGAGGCGCGCGAACCTTTCGCCGGAAACCGCGGCATGCTCGAAATGAACCCCGAGAACTGCTCCTACTGCGGCGTTTGCGCAAAACGATGCCCCACCGATGCCATCACCGTCATCCGCAAGCCCACCAAAACCTGGAGCTTCCATCCGCACCAATGCATCGTCTGCGGCTATTGCATCGAGGTTTGCCCCAAGGACAGCATCACGATGAATAAGAACCACCGCGGACCCACGTTCTGATTTCGCCCAAAACGATTGCCTGAGGGGTCGGCTCAATACTTGCCGCCCCTCCATGAAATCGGTTCCCTACTTCGTTTTCCGCAACACTTCCAGCCCCTTCAGCAGATCCAGAGCCCGAGCCAATACCGGGTCCTGAACCAGCAGCCGACTCTGAGGCAGAGGCCCGGTGGCGACCACAAATTCATCCGTATCCGATCCTCCCCCCTCCTTCTGCATCCGCACCAAATCCGCCTCATTGATGCGATGACGCGCCGCGCGATTCGTCGCCCCGGTCTTCCCGCTCGCACTCGTTTCAACCGCGGATAACAAGGCCACCGGCGTTCTGGCGGTCATCTTGAAGGGATCGCTCAAATACGCCTGCTCATCCTCAGGCCGCACCGCCACGGCCAGGTCCGGCTTCAAACCCGATGTGGAAATCGACGTTCCATCGCTAAAGACCACCGGCGCATCCGCCAGCAGCAATTTCGATCCCTGGCTCAGGGCGTATTCCTGATACACAAATGCCCGGCCTGCCGTGGGCGCACCGAGCAACATGGAAGACGTGGCTTGCCGCAACGCGCCCGCCAGCGCCTCCGCCGCGCCCGTTGTCTGCCCGTTGACCAATATCATCAGCGGCAATCCGAAAGCTTCTTTTTTCTCCGTGGAACGCACCGTGGATTTTCCAAAACTCAGCAACACCTTGTCCCCATTCGCGAACAGATCTGCCACGGCCCCCGCCTCCGCATAGTTCATTCCATCCGCAAACCGCAGGTCGATCACCAATCCTTTGATGGCGTTGGTTTGCCTGAAAGTATTCAATGTTTGGGCCATTCCCTCCTTGAGCCCGATCTCCACCGCGCCAACACGCACATACCCATACGCATTCTCGAAAACATTGGTCGCCGCCAGCGCGCCCGCGGCCACATGAGCCCCCGGGGCCGCTCCCTCCCCTTCCATGAGCACCCTGGATTTGAACTGCTGCAGCAATCCCTCCACCGCCTTTTGGTTCAACTCCGCCTCGCTGACCCCAACCAGATGGGTGCGCAGCAAATCATACACTTCGCGAAATTCCGGCCAGAGGTTCGTTTCCGCGCCCTGCGCTTGCGGACCCGTCGCAACCACGAGGGCGGACACGCATCCCATCCAAAAAAACCGACTCAATCGCTTTTCCATAGTGATCCGCTATTTAAGTGCCTTCGCTCCAATATCGCGCCGGTACTGCGCGCCTTCAAAATGTATTTTTTCGACCGCCTGATATGCCAGACCCCGCGCGTCCTCAAGGCTTTGCCCCCACGCCGTCACACCGAGCACCCGGCCCCCGCTGGTCACCACGCGCCCATCCTTGCAAGCCGTGCCCGCGTGAAATACTTTCACGCCCGGCATGGGCGCCACCGCCTCCAATCCCTCGAAAACCTTGCCCTTGGAATAAGACCCGGGATACCCCCCCGAAGCCATCACCACGCACACGCAACTCTGATTCGACCACTCGAGCGATATCGAACCCAGCGTCCCATCGATGCAGGCTTCAAAAACGTCCACCAGATCGTTCTTCAACAGCGGAAGATACACCTGAGTCTCCGGGTCCCCAAACCGCGCATTAAATTCCAGCACCTTCGGTCCTTCGGCCGTCAGCATGACTCCGGGATAAATAATCCCGCGATAATCGATCCCATCCGCCCGGCATCCCGCCAGCCAGCGCTCCACGATCTCCTTCTCAATCCGCGCCATCTCTTTCGCGCTGACGAATGGCGTCGGAGAATAAGTCCCCATGCCGCCCGTGTTCGGACCCAGATCGCCGTCGAACGCCCTTTTGTGATCCTGGGATGTGGGAAAAAGCCGCGCCACCTTCCCATCGCACAACGCATGCAATGAAACCTCCATCCCCTCCAGATACTCCTGAATCACCACGGAATCCCCGGCGGCGCCAAACGTCTTCTTCACCAGCACCTCGTCCACAGCCGCCTGCGCCTCCGCCAGATTCGTGCACATCAGCACCCCCTTGCCCAGCGCCAGTCCGTCGGCCTTGACCGCGCACCGGCCTCCCAGTGTGCCCACAAAAGCCCACGCCTCGGCCGCATCCCGGAACATCCCCGCCCGCGCGGTCGGAATCCCGTGCCGCTGCATGAATTGCTGGGAAAACACCTTGGACGCCTCGAATTGCGCCGCCTTCTGGTTCGGCCCCCAAATCCTCAGCCCGTGCTTTTGAAACAAATCCACAATCCCAAGGCCCAGCGGATTATCCGGCCCCACCACGGTCATATCGACCCGGTTGTCGGTCGCGAACTGCAACAACTCCTGCAGCGCCTCGGCGCTGATCTGAACACACTCCACCATGCGTCCATTGGCGGCCTTGGCCGCCAGCCTCTCCTGGCCGATGCCCGCATTCCCCGGGGCGCACCACATCTGGGTCACCCTCGGCGATTGCGCCAGTTTCCACACCAGCGCATGCTCGCGCCCGCCTGAACCTATGACCAATACTTTCATTCGCGGGCACGAATAAAACAGAAAGGACGCATTCCTGAAAGGGTTTTTGTGCGCAACCCGGCAACCCCCTGTTTCAAAACTGCTTCATCTGCTCCGGCGCCTGTTCCGCCGCGAAAACCAGTTCTGCCAGGGCCTCATCACTTGTCAGCGCCCCGCACTCCCCCAATGTGACCAATTCAGGCGCGGTGTTGAAATCCACCGCCAGCAGTCCCGACGGACCCGGAATAAAATCAATCGCCCACAAAACCCGCGGAATGGGATTGGTCCCCTGCGCCATTTCCCGGCCCAAAAACGTCTCCTCATCCCGCTGGTTTGAGCGCCAACCGCCTTTCTCCCCCTGCTGCCGCAACCAAAAAATCAACCGCCCAAACCGTATCAGCCGGAACGACACCGGCGGACCGTTCTGCGGGATGAACATCGAGGCAAAAGCTCCCGGATCCCGTCCCGATGCCTCGATCAAAGTGAGCAATTCCTTCCCCTCACCGCGATGCGCCAGCTCGTCCCCATACACCACGCATTGATAATGAGCCTGCAATGCCGCGGACACCGCCCCCGTTTCCATGCCCGTCTGAAGCTGCGCCGCCAGTTCGGAAACCGTTCCATGCGGCGGCGTTGGCAGATGCAGGGATTCGAACAAGGCGAACTGCGCCTTCTTGGACAGACCGCCCCGCGTGTACGCCATCCGATGAAACACCGGCCCGCGGCGGTCGAAGACCGCGTCGTAAAATTGTTCGTGATCCGTGTTTAACTGCATAGGAAAGGCAGCTTCCGCTGCCACTCGGCGTCGAAGGTGCGATAATCGCACGTCAATTCCTCACCCGCCGCGATGTCCCGCAACGCCACACTGTCCGTCGTGCGATCCTCCGCGATGCCCACATTGGGCTCTCCGCTGTGGTTCATATACCGGTCATGATCGCCCGTCAGAATATACACATGCAGGAACATGCTCAAATAGGCGAAATGATGCAGATAAGCCCGCTCGGGCTCGCTCAGCGCCGCAACAAATTCGCGCGTCACCATCACATCCAACGGCGGCCGGAACTGGGACACCACCTGTCCGGCGCGAATGGCATCGCGCGTGAACACCCCCAGACCTTCCAGGGAACTATTGCCAATATGTGCAGGAATAACTAACATACATTAATATTTATACAATGATTTAATAAATGATTTTTAGGGAAAAGACACCGGGCGCGCCGACTCAAACGCACCGCAGCGGTGGGCAGGAACCCACGAAGGAAAGTATTTCGCAGCCGGACATTTTCGGGTGCTGTGAAAAAGGACCCGTCGGTTGAAAACCGCATGACAGGAAAAGCCGCCGGGCCGGGACATTCCACCCCCCCACCAGGGCGGTCAGAGGTTGGGAGGAAACCGAACAATGCCGCGAGATCAATCGCATCACGAGCGCGCGGGCGATTCCGTGACCACGCCACTTTTCTGACACATGCAACCTGCGGATGACTCCATCGGCCACCCCACCCATGCCCACCACGCCCTCCGCATCGCTTTCCGCCACCAAAAATCCATTGGCCGTTCCATGATAAACGGCCATATAGTTCGCCATATCCGCATCCAATTCAGCATCGGGTGTCGCTCCCAGCGCCTGAAGATGTGCGGCAAAAAGCAATCCCAGCGCAGCCGCATCTTTCGCAGTCGCCGGCCGGATCGCATATCCAAATTGTGCCTCTGCATTCAAACCGGTGGGTTGTCATAACCGTTTGCCGCCAATTTACAATGTGAAATATTGGCCTTGCACAGTCCCTTCCCCCAATCGTGCCCCTCCCAAATCTGTGTTTATCTGTGCCAATCTGTGGCTTCCCCGCCCGCGCTCACGCATCCCATTTCCAATCCTGTCCATCCTGTCCATCCATGCTAATTACTTTTTCTTGTCATGCACCCTGGATTGCGTGCTCCACCACAATTTCCTCCCCGTCACGGGCGATGGAAAAATTGATCTCCGGCATCATCCGCCGCGCCAGTTCCGCAACCCTCCCCTGCTGCTTCCATAAACGATCGTTCAGATGCGTTAAGATCAGGCGTTTGATCGGTTTGTCGCTCAGGAAGCCGAACAAATTCTCAGGAGTCACATGCGCCAGTTCGCACACCAGCAGATCGAGCGGACGCTCCACCAGCGGGACCAGGTCTTCCACCCCGCCAATATCGGCGCTATGCCCCACCCGCCAGCCGCCGGCCTCGAGCAGGAAGCTGAAGGCCTCGTATTGCTGCGGGTGATCCTGTTGATACGATTTGCGCAAACCATTCAGATGGCGGTTGGCCAATGGGGTCACTCTTAGATTTCCAACCGGCACAGTCTGGCCGTGCTTCAGGCCCTTCATGGAGAATGGAAACGGAAGCAATGCATCGAACAGGCAGGCGACATCGAGCAACTGCCGTATGGGTCGCAGTCCATCCTTGGGCATGTGAACCAGAAGTTCCTTGCGGCGCTTTTGCAGCCACAGTCCCTGCAGCAGCATGAAGAAGCCCCCAATGTGGTCAAAATGAAGATGCGAAAGAAAAACCTGATCGATCGTGTCCGGGCTCAGACCGGTCAGCTTGAGAGTGTGGCTCAGGGGTTCGCCACAGTCGATCAATACGGACGCCCCAGCCAGATTATAGAGATACGAGGAATGCCCGCGATCCGCACACGGCCATCCATCCCCCACCCCGAAACAATTTAAAACCAGCTTGTCCATTTAAATCCAAATCGCCGCCGCAACCCCCACCGTCCTGCCAGGCACTCTCGCTCTGTTTCTCAGATTTGCGATCCCATCATAGAGCAACCTGCATGCCCA
The DNA here is from genome assembly GCA_963664225.1 of Verrucomicrobiia bacterium. Classification (GTDB taxonomy): domain Bacteria; phylum Verrucomicrobiota; class Verrucomicrobiia; order Limisphaerales; family UBA1319. Next base: position 632,243 of record OY760937.1, on the reverse strand, counting down.
ATTTCACAGCGCCTCGTTCACGTAATGAATAATCTCAAAATCCGGCGTGTCCACGACCTGGCTTTCCTCAACGAATCGATCCTCAAACGCAGGAAAAAACACATCGCCCGCAACGGTGCGTTTAACGCGTGTCAGATACAGATCCGAGCACAACGGCAGCGCCAGCTCATACACCTCCGCGCCGCCACAAATGAACACCTTGCGCGTCTCATTTTCAATGGCGACTTCCGAAAGCGACCTTACCACTCGCACGCCCGGGATTTCGGCGCCGTGTCGGCTCAGCACGATCGTCTCCCGATTGGGCAGTGGCTTGCCGATGGATTCGAAGGTTTTGCGCCCCATCACAATCACCTGGCCGGTGGTCATTTTCTTGAACCACTTAAAGTCCTCCGGCAAATGCCACGGTATTTTATTCCCGCACCCGATCACCCGGTTCTCCGCCATGGCCGCTATCGCCTGAAAATATTTCATACCGCAATCGGCGCCTTGATCGATGGATGCGGATCGTAACCGCTCAACGTGAAATCCGAATACTGAAACCCAAAAATATCCTTCACCAGCGGGTTGATCGTCATGGTCGGTAGTGGACGCAAGTCCCGGCTTAATTGCAACCGCGCCTGTTCGAGGTGGTTTTTATACAGATGCAAATCGCCGAAGGTGTGAACAAATGTGCCCGCTTTCAATCCGCACACCTGCGCCACCATCAGGGTCAGCAGCGCGTAGGACGCTATGTTAAAGGGCACCCCCAAAAACAAATCCGCGCTCCGCTGGTAAAGCTGGCAGCTCAATTCGCCATCGGCCACATAAAACTGAAACAGCGCGTGGCACGGTGGCAGCGCCATCCCCTCCACCTCGCCCGGATTCCACGCCGTCACGATATGTCTGCGGCTGTCCGGCTTGGATTTGATCTGCCCGATGACCTGCGTGATCTGGTCGATCGATCGCCCGTCCGCCGTGCGCCAATCCCGCCACTGCGCCCCATACACCCGCCCCAGATCGCCATTGGCATCCGCCCATTCGTCCCAGATCGTCACGCCATTATCGCGCAGGTATTGGATGTTGGTGCTGCCGGACAGGAACCACAGCAGCTCATGGATGATCGACTTGAGATGCAGTTTCTTGGTCGTGAGAAGTGGAAATCCGTCCGCCAATGGAAATCGCGCCTGTGCGCCGAACACCGAATAAGTGCCCGTGCCGGTGCGGTCTGGCTTGAACTTCCCCTGTTCAAGCACCAGCCGTAATAGTTCGTGATATTGCCGCATGTGAAATTCTTAAATTAAAGCCGCTTCTCCCCCGCATCATAACTCTTTGCCAGACAAATCCACAGGGCGCAGGACAAAATTCTTCAGGAAATCCAAAGGCCCTAAAACGCCATAAAAGTATATAGGGAGAATTTCCTCGCTAAACTGAATGCACCGGTCGCGCCATTCTCCTCTCTCGCCCTGCGAGGCACGAGCGGGGAGAGAGCCGGAGAGAGGGGATTCATTAAGAGTCCTTCCTTTTTCACCGAAGAATTTTGTCATGCACCTCCTCTAAAAAATCCACGTCAGGCCATTCGCGCACGGCATCCGCCGCATGATGCATCGCCGCGTCAATCGTCCCGTCCGGGAAATGCGCGTCTTCCGACCTCTGGTTAAACAGCGTCACCCAGCTCACCCCATCCCCGCGCCGGACCCATAAAGTAAACGTTCCCGGCAGGCTCCCCGAATGCCAGTAGTTGGGTTTCCCGGCGGTCCCGTTGGGTCGGACCATCCAACCGCCGGAGTAATACGCATCCGCCGGTTCTCCCTTCGCATTCACTCCCAAGGGCGGTGCGGGCCGCTCATACATTTTGGAAAGCGTCCCCGCCTTCAATATGGGGCATTGGCTCACATCCTCGATCTTCACCGATAACCGCGCCAAGTCCACGGCCGACGCCAGCCATCCCCCGTGAGCGTCCATCGCCTCCAGATAAAACCCACCGTAAGGTTCGGCCGCGCGTTCCCGCTCTTTATGGTCATCGCCTTCAAACACACTGGAAACCAACCGCGCAGGCTCGGTGTAATACCGCGTTTCATGGGGCGCGCGTTCCGCAAATCGCGTGCGTCCCAGCCGCATGTTATGCACACCGCAAGGCTCGAGAATGCGCCGCTGCATGTAATCGCCATATTCCATCCCGCTGACCCGTTCAATCACTCGCCCCAGCAGGCAGTAGCCAAAATTGGAATACACATATTCGCGGCCCGGATCGAAATCCAACGGCTCCCCGCGCATGTAATCGATGATCGCCCACGGCCCGGCGGGCGCTTTCACGCCTTGCGCCGATGCAATGGTCCCGGGCCGAAACATCGGATCAAACGATCGATCCCGGTTCCATCCCCCGGAATGTTGCAGCAAATGCCGAAGGGTGATCTTCTTCCATCGCGCGTCCTTCGTGCCGTGCTTCAAGGGCCGCTGATCCAGCGAAAGCCGGTCCACAACCAGATCGTCCAAACTCAACCGCCCTTCCTCCACCAGCTTGAAGATACCCAGAGCCGTGATCGGTTTTGAAATACTGGCCAGGCGAAAAAGCGTTCCCGGTGTGGCGGCCTCGCCCTTTTCACGATCCGCCCAACCGTAGCCCCGCGCATACACCAGACGCCCTTCTTTGATCACGGCCAACGCCCCGCCCGGGGTTTTGCGTTCCCGCATGTAGTCGGTCATTGTGCGATCGAACACGCCAATGGAAGCCCCCGGCCCTGTGGAAACAATCTCCGGCGCATCCGCGGCCAAAGCGCGCGCCACCCGCCCGCCAGTGGCGCCCATTGCACCCAGCAGCGCCATCCCCACGACGAATTTTCTGCGGTTCAGGCTCATGAATCAGATGTTCTAAATCAACCGGCCCTGCGCGCCCATCGGCGGTTTGCGCCCCAGTTTCACATAGCTCAATTCCGTGGCCACGCGGCCTTGCGGCGTCCGGTTCAAATACCCTTCCATGATCAGGTAGGGTTCATAAACCTCCTCGATCGTGTCGGGTTCTTCGCCCACGGCCACCGCCAGTGAGGAAACCCCCACCGGCCCGCCGCCAAATTTAACGATCACCGTCTCCAGAATCCGCTTGTCCATCTCGTCGAGTCCATTCTGGTCGATCTCCAGCATGGCCAGCGCCTGGTCCGCAATCTCCACCGTCACCCGGCCATCCCCGCGCACCTGCGCGTAATCCCGCACCCGGCGCAATAGATTATTCGCAATGCGCGGCGTCCCCCGGCTGCGTCGGGCAATTTCATAGGCCCCGGCCGGGTCCATATCGATATTCAACAACCGCGCGGACCGCACCACAATCTGCTGCAATTGCCCGGCCTCGTAATAATCCACGCGCTCGCGCATCGGAAACCGCGTCAGCAGCGGCGCGGTCAACAGTCCGCTGCGCGTGGTGGCCCCGATGAGCGTGAACCGCGGCAGATTCAGCCGCACGCTGCGGGCGTTGGGCCCCTGGTCGATGATGATGTCCAGCTTGAAGTCCTCCATCGCCGGATAAAGATATTCCTCGATGGTTTTTTGCAGGCGATGAATTTCATCGATAAAGAGCACATCCCCCTCTTCCAGATTCGTCAACAAACCGGCCAGGTCGCCCGCCTTTTCGATCGTGGGACCGCTGGTGCTCTTCAAATTCGCCCCCATCGCCTTGGCAATGATGCTGGCCAAAGTCGTCTTCCCCAGACCCGGAGGCCCGCTTAACAGGATGTGGTCCAACGACTCGCCGCGTTGCTTGGCCGCCTCCACCGCAATTCCAAGGCGCTCCTTGACCTTTGCCTGCCCCACAAATTCGCTCATCAGCGAGGGCCGCAGTGTCATCTCCAACACGGCGTCGGGCTTGGTCAGGATATCGGTTACGGTGCGTTCGGCCATAAGAGCCAAACCCTATGAAAACACCCCCCGCCCCTCAAGGCTAAACCGCGCCCTTATAGCAACTCGCCCAAACTGCAGTTCTGGAGGATTTGAATCACTCGCTGGTGTTCTTCTTCGGTGAACAATGCGCGTGAGGCGACGCTGTCTGGACCCAGTGCCAGCATCGAAATCGCTTGTTCCAGAGTCATCCCGGCATTCAAGCTCTCTCGAACAAAATTGAGAAGCACATCCCGCATGGCTGGCTCGTCACCCTGTGCCTGCCGGAGAAGCGCAATCGTCTTCTTGATGGTAACGTCATCCATTTAACCGCAATCCCGCTGAACGTTTGTCACACTTTTAACCACACCATTCTCACAAGAATAATTGAAATCGCCTGGTAAACGTAATACAGGCCGCTTATGGCTGCTGCCTTCGTCAAAACAATCCCGCAAAATCGCATCAGGAGAAGCATCGTAACAAAAAAGATCGGAACGATGGAAAACACACCCATGAATCGGGAAGTCAATTCGCTGATCAGCATCTCACTTGGCATTGCGATAATAAACACGCAAAAGACTTCTCGGAATTCAGTTTGCTCCTTCGCCACTATTGCGCAAAGCAATCTCAAAACGCACAAGTTCACCAACGAAACCAACGAAAGATATGCTTTGCCGATCCCCATCAGGGAATGCAAACCCACCAGCACGACATCGCTATTCAGCGGAGCCTTCTCGATTCCAAACAAAGATAGCGTGGCGATCATGCAATTTCGTAAGGGTTCAGGACTAGAATTCAGAAACGTAAAGACGACATGCTCGCATTGTTTTGGCTTATCTGTTTCGACTGGCGGCAGGCAGATCGACTGCGCCTTTACCGATGCACCGTCGGTTGCTGGGCTGGCGAGAAGTGAAGTCGAAGGTTTTTACGAAAGCATCAATGCTATATCTTACGGCAAAGGTCTTTTGTGTGACGTTGGCACCGCCTGACCCGGCAAGTTTTACATCGATTCCATCTGTGTCAATTGAGGTTTCGAATGTTTTGTATTGTCGAATCAGCATATAATTATCCTTTCCCATAGTGGACTGAACATTTGTCCCATTGGATGCCTTTACCCGCCAAATATTCCCATTCCCGTCCTCCAATGTGGTTGCACACAACATCGACCTGACCGCAGCAGTGCTCACGAGCACCGCCTGTGGCTCAGAATTACTCAAAACAATGTTCCATCTAAGCCACGCCTTATTCGTTGATTCCAAACTTCGAAGTTCGATGCGGAGGCAGTTTGTTCCCATCAGATTAGTTTCGGTTCCAGCAAATGCTCGGCGATCATATTGACCTGCCAAAGCAGCCAAAAAGATGGAGAACAAAATCAACCGACAACGACCGGTAAATTGCATTGTGTTCATAGTTATTTGTTTCAGCTTTTTTGGGAGCACAATTCCTTAAGAATCGATTCGCGTTAATAACCTTTCCCACGCAGCGCCGCGTGTTGCACCACCTTTTTGCCACTTTTCACCGCACTTCAAACTTAACGCTCACAATCGAGGTGATCTCCTTTTCGTAGGAACTTGTATCGCTGATGCCTTCCCCCGAGGTGGCGGTAACGCCTTTCGGGTTGATTTGCATCACGCCCATGCGGGCCTCAACCAACTTGCCCAGATGGCCGTTGGCATTATTGACAATTTGCTCGGCGCGCAGCGTGGCGTCCTTGGTGGCCTCGGCCAGCATGTTGATTTTGAGTTCGGAAAGCTTCGTATAAAGATAGCGCGGAGCCTCGGAATCGATTTCCACCCCCTCCTTGATCAGGCTGGTGATCGAGCGGGAAACGGCCGGCACCTTGGTCATGTCGCTCGAACTGACGGAGATGGACTGCGTCAGCGTGTACATCTCCACTTTTTCAGTCGTAATGACCGTGGGCGGCGGCACCGGCGCGCCGGCCACTGCGGCGGGCGACGGCAGGATCTCCTGTTTGTAACGGCGGCCCGTGGTGATGGCTGAAAAAGTGATGTCGGATTCGGGAATCCCACTGCCAATCAGGAATGCCTTCACCTTCTCCGCGTTCACCTTCAAAACGTCATACGCCTTGACGAGCTCCGGGTCATGCGCCGTCAGGGTTCCCGACCATGTCACGAGGTCGGAAACGATCGCTTTGCGGGCCGATCCCGTCACGGCCAGCGTCTTCGGCTCCAACCGCACGGTCACATAGGACCACGCGATGATCGCCACACACACCACATTCGCCAGCGCGAAAAACACCCCGCCTGCGCGCAGTGTGACGACGAGTTTCTCAGGTAAAACGGAGGATTTGCCACCTGTTTCGGACATAACGTGTTTCCTTTTTGAAATTTAATTCTGACGTGTTAAGAGCCACCGCAAAGCCCATCGCCGGGCGCGTTCGGCATTTGCCAGTTTCTCCAAATCGGTGCTCAGAATTGAGGAACGTGGCCATGGGGTCAAGATGGAAGTATATTTTATTGAATATTAATCAAAACCTTAACAACCTCCCATATTCATGCCCATGATCTTTCGCTAAACCCTGACCTGCGGAAAAAGTGCATATTCCACACATTCACTGCATAACTCACTTATTATAAGAATATTACATATGAACAATACCCATTCCTCTCAATAGCCAAACCACCTTCTTGGTTTGGAGTCCCGGCTTTAGCCGGTGGGGTTATCGCCCTGTCGAGACGGTTAAAAACACCCCTGCCCCATCGGGTTCACGACAAAATTCTTCCGCAATACTGAAAAATCCAATAAGTCCATCCATGCATCCTTTTGATCCTGACTAACCATCCCTTCCCATCCATCCTGTTAACCCCGTTAATCCTGTCGCTCCCTTCCCCCCGTCCTTAAAAATCCTGTCACTCCCCTCCTCCTGCCGCGTGCCATCGATTTCTTTACACTCTGGATTCTACAGACTAAATTCCCACCCATGGCTTCAGAATTTGACCATAGCGACTTTGTGGACAGTGAATTTGTGACGGGGCGGCAATCGACCGGCGCCAACGCACCCGTTCGCTCCGCCGCAGGAACGCCCGGCCGCCCACCCTCCCGCGAGGAACTGGAAGCCAAGGTCAGCGAGACCCAGCAGCGCCTCATCGAGCTGAAGCACGCCCAGGAATCCCTCGAACGCGAGCGCGCCGCCCTCGAGGAAGCCCGTCGCCGCCAGGCTGAATTCCAGAACGGCCGCGAAGAAACCCTCCAGAACCTCACCCGGGGTCTGGGCCTGCTCGGCGAAGCCGAAATTTCCGCCCGGCGCGATGCCGAACAAATGGCCAAAACGCTGGCCGGTTTTCGCGAGGCGCTCGACAAGGTGCTGGCCATTCACCAGGAAACCTGGAACACGGAGAATTACAACACCGAGCTTACCCGCGCGCTGACCGCCCTCGAAAACGCCCGCATGGAATGGAACGCCGCACGGCTCAAATGGCCCCTCCTGGAGGGCGAACATGCCGGCGACCCCGTCAGACAATCCGCGCCCGCCCTCAACCTCCACAAGCTCATCGAAGGCGGCGGTTTCCGGGACATCTGCCTTCTGGGCCTGGGCCTGACCTGGCCGGTGGCTTTGGCCGTGATCATCGTCATTCTGGTGTTGCTGTTCCGTTGAATCTACCAGGGGCCATGGGGATTTTCTCAAAACCAGGCGATCCCATATCGCAGCGGGCCCGAAAGCTCGAGGCGGAAATTGCCGCCCTGGAGAGCCAGATTCAAAAGCTCAAAAAGGTCCCTGAACCGCCCCAGCCCCACTACCGTTCCACCGCCCTTCCCCACCAACCCGGCGCGGGCCGCCTGGACTCCTCCCAGGCCCATCGCGAACCCATCTTCGAGGAAGTGGATCACACCCGGATTCACAACGGCCAGGAAAAAGAATCCAGCCCCTTGCATTACAACGAAGCCGGCGTGCGCAAATTCGATCTCGTGGGCCTGTGGGACCGCTGCATCTCCATCATCAAACCACCCGCGCCCTCCAATCCCAAACTGCTCAGCCTCCTGGCCGCGGGCAACATCAAAGGCCTGCAACCCCTCCGCCGCGAAAAACGCATCGCCCGCCGACGGGTCATACTCCTGGCCATCATCTTCCTCTTCTTGCTTTGGTTCATTCTTGGCTTACTTTTGAAAAAGTTTTAGCCATGAAATCGAACGCGCTTTCGAAAACAGCCGTTTTGGCGGTTCCAATCGCCACAGAGCTGGGCGAATTTACCGCCCTTTTTTCCACCCACGGTCTGCTGCGCCTCCTGTTTCCCGGGGATAATTCCCACCAGGCCAATCCGGCGCTGGAACCCGGCACAGTGCCCGCCTCGTGGATCAAGCAGACAACCGCCGCAGTCCAAAAAGCCGTGACCGGCCAAAAAATAACGACACTCCCCCCGCTGGACCTGAGCCTGGGAACCCCCTTTCAAAAGCGTGTCTGGACTGCAATGCAGCAAATCCCATTGGGCGAAGCCAGCTCCTACGGAAAAATGGCCGCCGCCCTCGAAAAGCCCAAAGCGGCCCGCGCCGTTGGGGCTGCCTGCGGGGCCAATCCCATCCCCCTGCTCATACCCTGCCACCGTGTATTAGCCGCTAACGGCGCCCTCGGCGGATACAGCGGCGGATTGGATTGGAAAAAACGCCTCCTGGCCCTCGAAGGCGTTAAACCCGAAATCCGAAATACGAAGGGTCAAGATGATGCAATGCTTTGAGGCAGCCATGATTTGCAATCGGCGAGGGTGTATTAAATCAATACTCCACAGCCGATTTCAAACCATGGATGGCCAAATGATTGCGTCAGACGGGCCGTTCCTATTTCGGATTTCGGGTTAAACATCGATAACCGGCCCACTGCCACTGCCGCCGGGCCCGTTCGCCCGTCCGCTTCCCGGATTTGATCCCTGCCTGGGTAATTGCGGCGGTCCAATCACCCGGTTCGCAAAAAATCCCACCACACTGATCACCAGGCTTCCCCAGAACGCCGGCCAGAATCCCACCACGTGAAACCCCGGAACAATCTGGCCCACCATGTAAAGCACCCCCGCATTAATCACCAGCAGGAAAAACCCCAGGCTGAACAGCACCAGCGGCAGCGTAAAAAAAACAATCACAGGCCGCACCAGCGCATTGAGCACCCCCAGCGCCAGTGCCGCCAGAACGAGCCCCCCCAGCGATTCATAGCGAATCCCCGGCACCACATGACTGGCCACCAGCACCGACAAAGTCGTCACCAACCAACGCTGCCAAAAAAATCGATTCATCATTCCCTCAACAATTTTACCGCAAACCCAGCCCTTCCCAATCCCTCTCATAAATCCCCGCCGCAATCAAGCCAGAGCCTTTCATATTGTTCACCCTGCCACCAAAAATCCACCTCCTCAAAATCGAGCAAATTCGAATCCCCATTATCCATTTCCTCCATGCCCCATCGGGGAGGCATGTTTACCAACGCCATCCCGGAGGGATGCAAGCGATTAGCCGGGCGGTTGAGGTCGTCCGCGACCGACACCCCCGGAAACCCCACGCAATCGACCCCGACCCCGGCAGGGGTCGCAGAAAATTCATTCCGGATTTACAAATCCCAGTCGCCCCCGGTAGGGCGAGGCTCCTGCCGAGCCATCATCCGCCCTTCGCCCTCCGCGTTTTTCCTCAACTGCTGCACAATCACCCCCCCCGTGAACAACACCGTCCCAACCTCAATCACACCCAGCCCCAGCGCCAACGGCGCGACCCCATACCGGCCTGGGCCACCGGCCCAGGTAATCTGCCACAATCGCGACAAGGGCTGAAGCCCGCTCCATCCCATCCCGCGACCTGCGAAACTTCCCTTCCCTCAATTGTCAATTATCCATTATCCCTATCCACGGCCTCTCCTACCATAACATCCCGACCGGCAACCCGGAACGGGTTGCAATCACTCAGCCCCGGGTTGGCCGCCGAGGCCTACCCGGGGTAATCGCCCCTGGAAACCCCAACGCTGTAGGCGTTGAATCAAATCCCCTTTCCCAAACCTGCCCATCCATGCTCTCAATCGCGCCCATTCCAAGAGCGCCATGTTTCTCATCGCCATCCCGGAGGGATGCAAGCGATTAGCCGGGCGGTTGAGGTCGTCCGCGACCGACACCCCCGGAAACCCCACGCAATCGGCCCCGACCCCGGCAGGGGTCGCAGAAAATTCATTCCGGATTTACAAATCCCAGTCACCCCCGGTAGGGCGAGGCTCCTGCCGAGCCATCATCCGCCCTTCGCCCTCCGCGTTTTTCCTCAACTGCTGCACAATCACCCCCCCCGTGAACAACACCGTCCCAACCTCAATCACACCCAGCCCCAGCGCCAACGGCGCGACCCCATACCAGCCTGGGCCACCGGCCCAGGTAATCTGCCACAACCACAACAAGGGCTGAAGCCCGCTCCATCCCATCCCGCGACCTGCGAAACTTCACTTCCCTCAATTGTCAATTATCCATTATCCCTATCCACGGCTTCTCCTACCATAACATCCCGACCGGCAACCCGGAACGGGTTGCAATCACTCAGCCCCGGGTTGGCCGCCGAGGCCTACCCGGGGTAATCGCCCCTGGAAACCCCAACGCTGTAGGCGTTGAATCAAATCACCTTTCCCCATCCTGCCCATCCATGATCAATCGCACCCATTCCAAGAGCACCATGTTTACCAAAGCCATCCCGGAGGGATGCAAGCGATTAGCCGGGCGGTTGAGGTCGTCCGCGACCGATACCCCCGGAAACTCCATGCAATCGACCCCGACCCCGGCAGGGGTCGTAGAAAATTCATTCCGGATTTACAAATCCCAGTCACCCCCGGTAGGGCGAGGCTCCTGCCGAGCCATCATCCGCCCTTCGCCCTCCGCGTTTTTCCTCAACTGCTGCACAATCACCCCCCCCCGTGAACAACACCGTCCCAACCTCAATCACACCCAGCCCCAGCGCCAACGGCGCGACCCCATACCAGCCTGGGCCACCGGCCCAGGTAATCCGCCACAATCGCGACAAGGGCTGAAAGCCCGCTCCATCCCATCCCGCGACATGCGAAACTTCCCTTCCCTCAATTGTCAATTATCCATTATCCCTATCCACGGCCTCTCCTACCATAACATCCCGACCGGCAACCCGGAACGGGTTGCAATCACTCAGCCCCGGGTTGGCCGCCGAGGCCTACCCGGGGTAATCGCCCCTGGAAACCCCAACGCTGTAGGCGTTGAATCAAATCCCCTTTCCCAAACCTGCCCATCCATGCTCTCAATCGCGCCCATTCCAAGAGCACCATGTTTACCAACGCCATCCCGAAGGTATGCAAGCGATTAGCCGGGCGGTTGAGGTCGTCCGCGACCGACACCCCCGAAAACCCCACGCAATCGACCCCGACCCCGGCAGGGGTCGCAGAAAATTCATTCCGGATTTACAAATCCCAGTCACCCCCGGTAGGGCGAGGCTCCTGCCGAGCCATCATCCGCCCTTCGCCCTCCGCGTTTTTCCTCAACTGCTGCACAATCACCCCCCCGTGAACAACACCGTCCCAACCTCAATCACACCCAGCCCCAGCGCCAACGGCGCGACCCCATACCAGCCTGGGCCCCGGCCCAGGTAATCCGCCACAATCGCGACAAGGGCTTAAAGCCCGCTCCATCCCATCCCGCGACATGCGAAACTTCCCTTCCCTCAATTGTCAATTATCCATTATCCCTATCCACGGCTTCTCCTACCATAACATCCCGACCGGCAACCCGGAACGGGTTGCAATCACTCAGCCCCGGGTTGGCCGCCGAGGCCTACCCGGGGTAATCGCCCCTGGAAACCCCAACGCTGTAGGCGTTGAATCAAATCCCCTTTCCCCATCCTGCCCATCCATGATCAATCGCGCCCATTCCAAGAGCACCATGTTTACCAACGCCATCCCGGAGGGATGCAAGCGATTAGCCGGGCGGTTGAGGTCGTCCGCGACCGACACCCCCGGAAACCCCACGCAATCGGCCCCGACCCCGGCAGGGGTCGCAGAAAATTCATTCCGGATTTACAAATCCCAGTCACCCCCGGTAGGGCGAGGCTCCTGCCGAGCCATCATCCGCCCTTCGCCCTCCGCGTTTTTCCTCAACTGCTGCACAATCACCCCCCCCGTGAACATCACCGTCCCAACCTCAATCACACCCAGCCCCAGCGCCAACGGCGCGACCCCATACCAGCCTGGGCCACCGGCCCAGGTAATCCGCCACAATCGCGACAAGGGCTGAAAGCCCGCTCCATCCCATCCCGCGACCTGCGAAACTTCCCTTCCCTCAATTGTCAATTATCCATTATCCCTATCCACGGCCTCTCCTACCATAACATCCCGACCGGCAACCCGGAACGGGTTGCAATCACTCAGCCCCGGGTTGGCCGCCGAGGCCTACCCGGGGTAATCGCCCCTGGAAACCCCAACGCTGTAGGCGTTGAATCAAATCCCCTTTCCCAAACCTGCCCATCCATGCTCTCAATCGCGCCCATTCCAAGAGCGCCATGTTTCTCATCGCCATCCCGGAGGGATGCAAGCGATTAGCCGGGTGGTTGAGGTCGTCCGCGACCGACACCCCCGGAACCCCCACGCAATCGAACCCGACCCCGGCTGGGGTCGCAGAAAATTCATTCCGGATTTACAAATCCCAGTCACCCCCGGTAGGGCGAGGCTCCTGCCGAGCCATCATCCGCCCTTCGCCCTCCGCGTTTTTCCTCAACTGCTGCACAATCACCCCCCCCGTGAACAACACCGTCCCAACCTCAATCACACCCAGCCCCAGCGCCAACGGCGCGACCTCATACCAGCCTGGGCCACCGGCCCAGGTAATCTGCCACAACCACAACAAGGGCTGAAGCCCGCTCCATCCCATCCCGCGACCTGCGCAACTTCCCTTCCTTCAATTGTCAATTATCCATTATCCCTATCCACGGCCTCTCCTGCCAGAACCTCCTCACCGGCAACCCGGAACGGGTTGCAATCACTCAGCCCCGGATTGGCCGCCGAGGCCTACCCAGGGTAATCGCCCCTGGAAACCCCAACGCTGTAGGCGTTGAATCAAATCCCCTTTCCCAAACCTGCCCATCCATGCTCTCAATCGCGCCCATTCCAAGAGCACCATGTTTACCAACACCATCCCGGAGGGATGCTAGCGATTAGCCGGGCGGTTGAGGTCGTCTGCGACCGACACCCCCGGAAACCCCATGCAATCGACCCCGACCCCGGCAGGGGTCGCAAAACATTCGTTCCGGTTTTACATTCCCAGCGCCAACGGCGCGCCGTGGAATCCTTTTGGAGCACGGTCAAACACGAACTGGTTTATCGCCGGGCCTATGCGACCCGAGCCCAGGCCCGACAGGCAATCTTTGATTACATCGAGACCTTCTATAATCGACAGCATTTACACAGCAAACTCGATTACATGTCTCCTGCTTTAAATTAGATGGGTGCAGGACAAAATTCAGGAAGCTGGTAAAAGCCTAAACCGTACGAACCCAGCCAGAACGCCAGTCGGCGGTGTGGGGCATATAATCCGGCGCGGTGGTATCCTCCAAACCGTGCAATAAACCCAGGGCTCGCAATACTTCTCCTTCTCCTGGGGGAGAAGGAAGGGATGAGGGCGGTCGTCCTTTCAGATCTGATTTTTGCCGGACCCTCAATCGGCACCCGGCCATTCCCGAAACTCTTGCTATATTTGTTTCGTATATACTCACATGCCCTTTTAAAGGTCTTTTTCGCTTGCCGAAGAATTCTGTCATGCACCCAAAATAGATCCAATCAACCTATATGCGTCGTCTGTGTCCGATTTATCGAAGCAAGCCCAGTGATCAGGTGTAGTGGATCTTCCCGCACCCGACCACCCCATGTTGTCTTTTCGTTCCATCAGGCATAGGTGCAGAGTTTAGCTAACTCAGGATGAAGCAGCTGAGCATCCCAATTTATTTCAATAACACAACGTCTAAATTCCGACTGTAATTCTTCCGTTTTAATTTCAATCGAAAAACGTCTAGCGAGCTCAGCACTGATATTTTCAGCGGAACATCGTCGAAGCATATTCCGCATCACATACCAACGATTATGTGAATTTCCCAGTGAGATAAGTGCAGTAAGGGCAAGAGCTTTAGTTTCTGCATCCCCTGCATCGAAAATTGCAGTTAAGCAACCGCATACCGTGTCAGCAAAATGAAATGCGCATTCATCTTTGCGGGACCATTCACAGTATTTCTCCATAACTGCATTTGAAACACCATCATCGCGTTGCATAATTTTTACTAACATCTCAGGCCGTAATCGCGTTAGAAATGGTGTCGATAAAGAACAAATATACTCATTTTCGTGTCCATCTAATCGCTCTTCGATATCGAGTTGGCCAAAGAATCTCGCAAAGTCATCAAATTCTTCGTCTCTCCATTCGTCAATTAAACTCAATTTTTGCAGCCAATGCTCTGACTTCTCGTCGACTACTTTGCAATGGCCGCCTATTTCAACGAGCGTTTCGAGAAGCATTCCACGAAGGACCTTGATGCTCGGTCGACGGTCGGGTTTAATTTCAGTACATTTTTCTATAAGCAATCCAACACGCCCGATTGCACTTTGTTTAGAATATGGAATTCTCGGTCCCTTCCCAAATATATCGTGTAGGATGCAGCCAAAGGAATAAACGTCCGCAGATGCTTTTGCTTTGTGAAATGAGTTTCTTTGCTCAGGAGCACAATATTGCTCTGTGTATATTACAGTGCCTTCGGTCAATGTCACGGTTTGACCAGATGGTGGCAGCACAGCTCCGAAATCAGACAATTTCCAGTGAGCATCATGTAGGAGAATGTTCTTAGGATTCAAATCACGATGGACGTAACCCAAATCGTGGAGGTACTCTAATGCGTTCAATATGTCGGCAATCGCGTCAATATCAACGCTGCCGGATGCCCGCTCTTCCACAATCTGTTGATCATAGGTTTTGTCCGCGAGAGGCATAATGAACCATGGTTTTGCATGCTCCAAATGAGAATGTAACACGGGCATAATTTCACGACCTCCAATCGCTGCCTGTATTTTTACTTCTCGCTTGAATCGATCGCGTAGTCCATCGTGTGCAGATATCGGGATAAACGAAGCGGGTTCAAATGACTTTCGAGCATACAAGCTACCGGCATCATCTTGGACTTTTTCAACCACGCCAAATCCACCTCTTCCAATTTCATTAACAAATTCGAAATGTTTCATATCTGTTGTTGAATACTTTTTGACTGCAGATTCTGAGCGCTCGAACATGCATACACTTTAATAAAGTGTATTGTTATATTGTGTTTACATCAATATTAATTAAAAAGAACTTGTTCTTTTATGGTTTTTTTGTGGTTTGATAACGCCTTTGCAGGTTCTGACTCCATCCTGAGTTTTCGTCATTAATAATTCCGATTCACTCCCGGCGCGCCCCTTTGCAGCGTTCTCCGTGTCTCGGTGCGACCATATCGTGAGAGGACTGAGTCATTTCAAAAACTAGTCTGACTTGGTTGGAACAATCAGGATTCAGGGCTCCATACAAGGCCCCATTCGCCCACCCTTTTCATTCGTGTGAGTCCATAACCGAACCAACCTATGGGTGGACCCCTTAATATTTGGGATCGAACAAATGCCGGCTTTAAGGCACCAGGACCGCGCGGTATAAGACCTTGTCGAGGCCCTTATAGACCAAAATCCGTTTTTGGGTGGTAGTGGTGGAAACGGTGACTTCCGTCTGCCAGGTTCCGCCGATCGAGGTGGCACTCTGAATGTCATATTGCCGATACGGCATGGTCTGCAAATAGAGGGCGAATTCTCCCGGGTTTAATGGCGTTTTATCCCCATCCTCCAAGTCGGCAAGGCGTGGTTTAAATTCATATTTCAGCGCCGAATTCGGATTGGTTGGGTCCGTGCCTGCCTGCCATTCCTGGAGGTTATTCAGGCCGTCCTGATCGGGATCATCCATATCTCCGCTTGCGGCAGGGAATTTATCGCGCAAACCCACCGACGTTGCCCATTCCTGATAAGGGGGCTGTTGAATCCATAGGGCAGTCGGACGGCCGCCAAATGTAGGTCCCCAGCCTGTGGTTTCGGCGCGATAGCGCACAGTCACATCTTTGGCGGAATAAAACAGACCGGCAGGAAAGAACGTTGGGATGTCACCTGCAAAATATACCATTCTCAATTTTGAACACTCATAGAAAACATCATATCCTTCAATGATTGTGACGCTATTTCCAAATGTGACACTCGTCAGGGCCGAACAATAAGCGAACGTCCAGTCCCAAATCTTGGTGATGCCATTGCCGACTACCACGTTCTGCAAGCTAGAACAACCGGAGAATGTCCAGTCCCCCATATTCGTAACGCTGTTTGGGAGTGTGACAGAAGTCAGACTCGTGCAACTGCGAAACGCGTAGCTCCCAATGCTTGTGATGCTACTGGGAAGTGTGGCATTCGTGAGGTTTCTACAGAATTCGAATGCACTTGGACCAATGATGGCAACACTGTTGGGAATTGTGATATTCTGTAGGCTGGTGCAATTTGCGAAAGTCCCATTCCCAATATTAGTGACACTGTTGGGGATCGTGACATTCTTTAGGCTAGGACAGCCAGCGAACGCGCCATCCCCAATCTTGGTGACGCCGTTACCGATTACCACAATCCTCAGACTTGAACATCCAGCGAATACTTGAAATCCAAGGTTTGTGACGTTATCAGGGATCGTTATGTTCGTCAGACCATTGCAACTTGAGAAGGCCCCGATCCCAAAGTTGCCGACGCTTTTGCCGAATGTCACACTCGTCAGACCAGTGCAGTTATGGAACGCCTGCTCCCCGATACTGGTGACACCATCGGGAATCACGACTTTCTTTAGGCCAGTACAGCCAGCGAACGCCCAATCTCCAATGCTGGCTACGTAGGTGCCGATTATTACATTCGTCAAGCTGGTGCATTCTTTGAACGCAGAATTGCTGATGTTGCTGACTGTTGTGCCTCTGATGAAATCTGGAATGGTAACGCTGGCTTCAGAACCGGTGTATTTGGTTATCGTAACGGATGCCCCGTCTGTGGAGTAAGTGAAATTGCCATATATTTCAGCCCTCCCCACGGTGAACAGGCCTGAAAGAATAAGGAATATGGGGATGGCAAGCCACCGCGACACGTTTCCAATGATGTTCCGTTCCTTTTTCCTCATTAATGGCTTTTACACCGTTCTGCCACATCTGCAATATAATTATTCCATTCACCTGCAAGACCAAATTCCTCCGAAGAAAAATCGGGCAGGTCAAACCATCATATTACACTTTTCCTTGACAATTTCACCCATCGCAGCATTCGCGTTTCGTCGAACGCGGTTCATTCCCCCGTGCGCAAATCCCACGCGGCGGCCACTTCCCAAACCACCCGATCGTTCAAGAACCGTCCAATACTCCTCCCTCTCCGTCGCCAGATGGAGAGGGCCGGGGTGAGGCTCTCCTTTCCCTCCACTCAACCAGAATCCGACCGCGAAAACCACGCTGCCCGCATCGCCTCAAAGGACATTTCGCCCTCTTCCAACTCCCTGAACACGACCATTTTAAACGACTCACTGCACCTTATTCCAACCCTTCGGTCGCCGTTTTATTGTCTCAATTGAGACAACCTATTTCAAGACCGGACCATCAGCGCGGCAATGTGTTTCAATGACACATTTTCCTCGCATTGTCCATTATAATTTATCAATTATCCAGCCCCCATCCTGTCCATCAATGTATGTTTTCATTTTGCGTCTCAATGACATCTTTTTCGCTCCTTGACACCGAAGCGCTGAAGTTCCTGTATTCCCATCCGTATTAGCGATGATCAGTGCCAATTAGCGGTTCTCCCCTCCTTATCCACTCCCCATCCTGTCATCCTGTCCATCCATGTATGTTTTCATTATGTCCCCATTAGCGGTTCTCCCCATCCCATCTACGTCCCTCTGCGGATGTCCCCTGCTTATCCCTATCCGTGCCATCCGTCATATCCGTGGTTAAAAATCCTGCCCATCTTATCCATCCATCTTGATGATTCTTCGCCAGGGTCGGCAAGTTGCCTAAAAGACGGTTTCAGAAATCAACCCCGTTCAATCCGGTTGACCAGCAGTCAACCCGTGGTCAACCGGTTGAACGCAAATATCCACTCCATTCGGGGTGGATCATTTGAAACGGTCCTGACCGGGGTCGACCTCCCCATCAAACCATGCATTCCAGCGAAACCTGTCCAGCGCCAGTTACCCTCTGCAATTTGGCATTCCATTTTGGGCGCGCTTAAGTTACACATAATGACATGGTAACACGTCAGGCAGCAGTCAAACGCGAAACCCAGGAGACCCGCATAGCGGTGAAACTGAATCTGGACGGCCAGGGAAAAGCCAGCATCCGGACGGGAATCCCGTTTTTTGACCACATGCTGACCCTTTTTGCCAAGCACGCGGTCGTGGATTTGAACCTGCAGTGCGACGGCGATCTGGAAGTCGATGCGCATCATACAGTTGAAGATTGCGGTATCGCCCTCGGCCAGGCCATGGCGGAGGCGCTTGGCGATAAACGGGGCATCCGCCGCTATGGATTCGGGTTCGACCCCAAAAACCCTTTCTGCGCAGAGGCTTACGTACCGATGGATGAATCCCTGGTCCGGTGCGTGATCGACTTTAGCGGCCGCTCCCACCTGGTCTGGCGCGGGATGAGCCACTGGGCCTACAAGAACGTCACCGAGAAGGAACGTTCCCAGGACATGTCCTCGGCGTTCCGCTTTGGATTGGCGCGTGAATTCTTTCAGGCTTTTGCCAACGAAGCCCGTTGCAATCTGCATATGGAATTGCTCTATGGCGATGAGCCGCACCATATTGTGGAAGCCGTCTTTAAGTCCTTCGCCAAAGCCGTGGATATGGCGCGACAGAGGGATCCCCGGATTTCAGGCCAGGTGCCCAGCACCAAAGGAAAACTATGATCCCAGGTGAATAGCGCACAAGGGATCACCGTCAAAATCATGGCGAAGGAAAATACAAACTCATCCGCAAGTGATGAATCACTGGTGCGGGCGGCTCATCAGGGCGATATGAACGCCTTTGAAGAGCTGGTGAAGCGCCACCGCGAGAAGATCTTCGCGCGGGCCTTCAGCATGCTTCGCAATGAGGATGAAGCGGTGGATCTTTCGCAGGAAGCCTGGGTGAAAGCCTGGCAGCGGCTCAACCAATTCCAGGGCGACTCGAGCTTCGTAACGTGGATAACGCGTATTGTGATCAACCTGTGCCTGGATCATTTACGAAAGCAAAAGCGGCAAAAGACCGATTCCATCGAGCAGATGGACGAGGAGACCGGCGGCGTGGAGAGGCAGTTGCCCGTGATTACGCCCAATCCGACGGAGAAGTTGGAACGGCAGGAGTTAAGGATGCGGATCAATCGGGCGCTGGATCAGCTCTCTGAAGAGCACCGCACGGTGCTGGTGCTGCATGAATTTGAAGAAATGGAATACAAAGAAATAGCCAAAACAATGGGATGCTCCATCGGCACCGTGATGTCGCGCCTTTTCTACGCGCGGCGGCGCATGGCATCCCTTTTGGCAGGGCTCAGAAAAGAGGAACCATTATGATCGAGCCAAATTTAATAAAGATGCAGGCCTACCTGGATGGCGAATTGCCGGAACGGGAGTCGCGCGAGGTCAAGGACTGGTTGTCCAAAGACCCGGAAGCCAAAGCCTTGTATGAGGAATTGGCCAATACCAAAACCCTGCTTCACGGGAATGAGCCCGTTACGCCCTTTCCCTGCGCGCCGGACTTCTATTGGTCCCAGATCCAACGGCAGATCGCCGTCCCTCCGGCCCGCGCTCGGACACCGCAGCCGTGGTTCTCCCGATGGTGGAAATTGCTCGTACCGGCAAGCGCGATGGCACTTTTCGCGCTGATGATCGCCCTGCAGCATCCGATGACCAGCACCATGGTGTCGCTGAATGGCATGGAGATTCAGACGGAGATCCCGGATGCCAACGTCATGACATTTCGTTCGGACAATGAAGGAATTTCCGTTGTCTGGATTGGAACAAACGACTAATCTGAAGCGGGCTTGAAATATAACGGCTATCAATGAGGAACATCGGAACACAAATCTGGCTGGGGGGACTGCTCTTTGTCCTGTGCCTGGGTGGTGTCGCGACCGCGTTGGGCGAGACCGAACCCGCCAATCAAAAGATGAAGGCCCAGTTGATTTGGTGCACCGATCAGCAAAAGCCCGCCGATGACAAATCGGTCAAGGACGTCGATGTCAAACTTCTCGAAAAACTCAACAAGCTTAACTTGTTCAAGTGGAAGAACTTCTTCGAGATGGACAAACAGTCCTTCAATCTGGCCAAGCTCGGTTCCAACATTACCAGTCTGAGTCATAACTGCGTCATCGAGGTCAAACACCTTGGCGATTGCCATTTTGAGGTCAAACTCTACGGTGAAGGCAAGCTCGTCCAAACCATCCGTCACCCCTTGCCCTTGGGCGAATACCTCATCATCGCGGGGGATATCAAGAAGAAGAACGACGAGATCTGGATTGTGGCGCTTTCGCTGGAAAAACCCTGAAAATCGCTAGTTCCCCTGCCGGTTCTTCCACTGGCCATTCAAGAAATGCCGCAATCCATCGGCCACACCATGGCCGCAGGATTGTTCGCTGACGTAGCCCTCCTGGCTGGAAACGGCGGATTTGACCTCCGCAATCGCGTTGGCGGGTGCCACGAGCCACTTCGCATATTTGCGTGATAGCATCGCCAGGTCGTTATAATGGTCTCCAGCGGCAAACACGTCGTCCGTGCCCAACTCCAATTTACGCGCAATCGCGGCCAGAGCGGTTCCCTTGTTGTAAGCGATATGACTGAATCGGGCGTAAACATCGTTGCGCACGACCGTTAACTCCGGTTCATCCTGAAACAGCCCGATCAGATGCGCCAAAATGGCATCCGTATCGGCATTTGTGGCCGCCGCCAGGCAAAATGGCGAATAATCGTCCTGATACACATACGCATGGTAGCGCTGGTGAATCCAACTCACCAATTCAGGCAAACGCTGATGGATGCGGCTAAACAATTGCTGCTGTTCCAGATGGCACTGCTCGTTCCATTGCGTCCAGGGAACATATTTGCGGTCTGTAAAAGTGTGAATCTCCCGCTCCACGACCACGAGGTAATCGGGCCGGATCGAGAGGCCCGCCTCCTCCATGATCGCCAGCAGTCCCGGCAAATCCCGCCCGGTATTCACAATCCAGCGCATGCCCCGGGTCTGCAAATCCCCAATCATTTCCTGTAATTCATAGGGCACCGCCGGCATGCTCCCCGGTGCGTGGAGGGTACCGTCGAAATCCGTGCAAATAATTTTAAAAGGCAGTTCCATCATGTCTCTTGCGCAGGAGTACATCCATGCGCTAACGTAAAAAGTCAAAATAATATGACAGCCCAGGACGATTATAACGACGCCATGGCGGATTTCACGGTGGGTGATTATTCCGCAGCCATCCAGAAGTTGCAGACGGTATTGGCTTCGGAACCGGAATGGTTCGACGCCCGGCTTGCCCTGAGCATGACCTACAGTCGGTTGGGTGATTGGCCCAACGCCATCGCTGAGGGGCACAAGGCCGAATTGATCCGGCCTGAGGATCCCATGGTCTTCACCAACCTTTCCGTGTTCTACATGAAGGCCGGGGACAAAGCCAAAGCCGAGCACTACCGGGCCAAGGCGAAGATTGAATCTTGGAAAGTCACGCTGGCTGAGGGTGAAAAAAAAGCCACTGAGTGACGGCATCGCATGCGGTCTTTGGAATTGATCCGATTGGTGCTACCCATTAACCTCGATTGCATTACACAATCTCTGGGGGGCCACCAGAAAACACGAATGTATTTGCCAACGCATAACAAAATCGAGCGGACGGGATTTTCCGGAAATTCATGGCCTTTCCTGATCCTATGGCTCGTAGTCTCCATGCTTTTACTGGCCAATGGTTGCGCCAGCAGAAACGACATGGAATTCCATCCAAAGACCATCACCGATAAATCCAATTCCAAACGCATGAGCGGGACGACGCCTGCGGCGCATTCCAACACGAATCTTTCGATTTCCACCAATCTGACGTCTAATGCGTCTTCCGGTGACACCCGTTTCAGTGTGACCAATGATAACCGGGTCATCACGCTTTCCGATCCGTGGGCTGGAAAGGTGGCCTTCGTTAATCCTGAGGCCCGCTTCGTGATCCTCGATTATTCCCTGAGCCAAATGCCGCCCATGGGCCAGCGGTTGTCAGTGTTTCGCAAGGGGGTTCGCGTGGGAGAGGTGAAAATTTCCGGCCAGCCCCAAACCGGTTATGTGGCGGCGGATATCACCACAGGGGAGATTAGAATTGGGGACGAAACCCGCCGGGATTAAGAGACCAAAAAAGAACGGTGGTCATTGATCTTTCTTTGCGTTAGAGGCAGGCAAGCGATAGGGCGAATGGAGATTGAAATAAATGCCGCACAGCGGGCGTTCGGTGTCCGACTGGCTGATGATCACGGTGTTCTGCTTATCGAGGGCAATGCCATGGCGCAGATTTGGATTGCGGTTCACATAGGCCTTGATCGCCTTCTGCGTCAGGGACACCAGTGATTCCCTGCATTGCTCGGGTGTCTTATCCAGGCAAACGATAAAACGCTCATAATTGAGCAATGCCTCGGTAATCTCCTTTTCGAACTGGTCCACCGTTAATTCCATAATATCGATTAGAAACCGACTATTCCTTGCGCAACTTTGGACGTTCCCCGAACAGCGCCGTCCCCACACGCACCATGGTGGCCCCTTCTTCGATGGCCACTTCAAAGTCACCGCTCATCCCCATGCTCAAATGAGGCAGAGGGGCGCCCAGGAGTTCCTCGCAACGGATTTTCAACTCACGCAGCGCTCGAAAAATCAACCGCGCCTTTTCCTGTTCCGGCGACCACGGGGCCACCGTCATCAAACCGTGAATTTCGATTTTGCGCAGGGCGTTGATTTTTAACAAATCAGCCAGCAGCGCCTCGGGCCGATAACCGTATTTGGAAGCCTCGCCAGCGATGTTGACTTCGAGCAGGATAGGCATCGTTTTGCCCGATTTATCGGCCCATTTGTCGATTTCCTCTGCGAGGCCCAAAGTATCGACGCTTTGGATCATCTCGAAAAAATGGACCGCATCGCGGCATTTGTTGGATTGCAGATGGCCAATGAAATGCCAGTGTAACCGGGAGGGGCATTGCCCTATCTTGATCTTCGCCTCCTGAATGCGGTTTTCCCCAAAAAACGCCACCCCCAAATCCGCGGCGGACCGGACCGCCTCGGGCGGATGGTTCTTGCTCACCGCCAGCAGGGTGACCGTGGAAGGATCACGACCGCAGCGCTGACACGCCGAAGCGATTTTTGCGCTCAAAGTGTTATAAGGAACAGCCAGGTCCACAAAACCAGAATAAGAAACCGGCTCCTGATTACAAGTCTCCACTTCATGCCTTTGGGAGCGGCAATCGGCTATGCGCAATCACAATCTTCATGAGCAGGTCCGCCTAAGTGGTGCATGCAACCCATAAAGTACGCAAATGTCGGGGATTTCAGGTTGTGTGGACAGAATATCCGAGGCAAAATAAACGGCATGAGTTGGCACTGGCTTGTTTGTTCGTTGTTGTTCCTGGCCTTCGGGAACAGCGTTGATGCCCGTGCCACACGCGTCCCAGCGGCCAGCGTTGCGGGCTTTGCCGCCGACTACGTTAATCTCTCCGAATGGTTGCGAATTCGCGCAGTGTATCCCAAGACCCAGAAGTCTGGAGATGATTTTGTAATTACCACCCGATCTTGCACTCTGGCATTGAAGGTCGATTCACGCCGCATGGAGATAAACGGGATTGAGGTTTGGCTGGCGCGTTCGCCCATTGCGCGCAATGGCAGCCTGCTCGTCGCGCGCCAGGACATCAATACCACCCTGGCCCCGCTGTTGTTCACCCAAAAAATCGGCGGTGCAAAACCCCGCCGGATCAAGACCATCGCCCTGGACCCCGGCCATGGTGGCAAAGACCCGGGCAATCTGGATGGCATCCAGAAGGAAAAATATCTGACCCTGCAACTGGCCAAAGAGGTTCGCAAAAAACTGCTCGGGGCGGGCTTCAATGTCCAACTCATTCGCGATTCGGATCGGTTTGTGGAATTGGACGATCGTCCAGCCATCGCACAACGCGCGAGAGCCGATCTTTTTATCAGCCTGCATTTTAATTCGGCGCCGTCTTCCACGGGAGCCCGGGGCATAGAAACCTATTGTCTGGCCCCCGCAGGGGCCCCTGCAACCAACGGACAGGACGATAAAGGCAGCCACCCCGCCCTACCCGGAAATCTGCATGATCCGGACAACGTGCTGCTGGCTTATTACATGCAAAAATCCTTTATCAAGAAACTCGCCGCGGAGGACCGCGGCGTGCGGCGCGCCCGTTGGGCCGTTCTCCGCACTGCGACCGTTCCGGCGATTCTGATCGAAGCCGGCTTCATGTCCGACCCAGGCGAGCTCAGAAGAATCTGCAGTGATGCATTCCGTCAAAAACAGGCCCAGGCCATACTCGAAGGCGTCCAGGCCTACCAAAGCGCCCGGCAGCGGTGAGCGCGATCGTTGATTCCCATTGCAGGCTGCCGGGGATATGAATGGTTTTAAGAGATGAATTCCAAAGCTGAATTACCCATCGGTATTTTTGACTCAGGCGTTGGCGGTTTGACCGTGGTACGACAGATACACCGGTTGCTGCCGCACGAAGAATTGATTTATCTGGGTGACACCGCCCGCGTGCCTTACGGGACGAAATCGCCCACTACGGTGGTTCGATTTGCCACTGAAATCACCCAGTTTCTGGAGCAGCAACAGGTCAAAGCCGTTGTCGTGGCTTGCAACACTGTGTCCGCCTGGGCCCTGCCTTCGTTGGAACATAGCTTTGACATGCCAATTCTGGGGGTGATCCAACCGGGCGTGGAAACCGCTGTGGAAAAGTCCCGCACGGGTCGCATCGGAATCATCGGCACCGCAGCCACGATCCGCAGCCAGGCCTACGAACGGGCCATTCTCTTTCGCAACAGCGAGGCCCAGGTCTTCGCGCGCGCCTGTCCCCTGCTGGTGCCGCTGGTCGAAGAAGGCTGGGTCCGGCATCCGGTCACCCATTCGGTGCTCAAGGAATATCTGGCCCCATTGCTGCGAAAACACATCGATACGCTGGTGCTGGGCTGCACGCACTATCCCCTGCTAAAACGCGCGCTGCGGGAAATTGTGGGACCGGATGTCGCTCTGGTGGATTCAGCGCAAAGTTGCGCCCGATCCCTCGAGGCGCGGCTGGAATCCCTTGGTTTGTTAAGCCAGAACCGGCAGCGGGCTGGACGCATTCAGCCTTTTGTAACCGACGAGACGGATCGGTTCAATGCCCTGGCGCCGAAGTTTCTGGGCACGGAAATCGAACCGGCATGGAAGATCGACCTTCAATCGGTCTTCCTGTCCTCCCCTAAAAAAACCTGAGAGCCTGTGGCTGCCTTTAATGCTCCCCGAACGACGTCTAGCGATCACCCTTTGAGGACTGGCTGCGGCTGCCGCCGCCGCCTTTACCCATTCCAGCGGTTAATATCGTTCCCGTGAGAACGCCCACCGCAAAAAACGCAAAGTACATGATGGCAGCCGGCTGGCTGATGGCTTTGGTGAGAATCGGAGGCAGCGCAAACGAAACGCTGGTGCGATTGCTCATGCCCATCAACACCAACAGCAACAAAATCACTATTAAAAAGACCGTTTTGAGAATCAACTTGGCATTCATAAAAAGAGTATCGTAAAAAGCGATTCGAACCTTAACAAATGGCCTTGCCCGAGTCAACGTCTCCATCCACCCTTGCCCCGATGAGCATAGCCACCAAAACAGGTGACGCGGGAATGACCAGTCTCATGTTCAACCGCCGCGTCTCGAAATGCCACCCACGCGTCGAAGCATGCGGGGTGGTGGATGAATTGAACAGCGTGTTGGGCCTGGCGAGGGCGTCTTGCACCGGGGATGGTTTGAAGGGTGTCATTGAGTCGATCCAGAAAGACCTTGTCCCGCTGATGGGGGAGTTGGCCACGCTGGAAACCGACCTGGCCGCGTACATTCATGGAGGATTCGGACGGATCGGCGGCGGACAGATTGAAAAACTCGACCGTTGTGTGCATGATCTTGAGAAGGAAGCCGGAACCTTCCAAGGCTGGGTGCGTCCTGGCGCCAACATCGCGGCCGCCACCCTGGATTTGGCACGAACGGTGTGCCGCAGGGCGGAACGTGCTGTTTGCGTTCTGGCGGAGGCTGGCCAGCTTGAAAACCGGGATATCCTCATCTACTTGAATCGTTTAAGCGATATTTTGTGGTTACTGGCCCGCAAAGCGGAGCAATCCGCTCCCTGAGGCCCATTTCTTAAGTTGCTCCATCTCGACATCCAGTCGCGCCGATGGCACATTGCCTGCATGTCAGAGAATAAACTGGAAAAGTTGCGCCAATTGATCCGTTCGCACGGTTCGTGTCTGGTGGCGTACTCCGGCGGTGTCGATTCCGTGTTCCTTGCTTATGTCGCCCATCAGACACTGGGCGACAAGTCCCTGGCTGTGATTTCGGACAGCCCCAGTCTGCCCCGTCGTGAACTCGCCGAGGCGCTGGAATTGGCCGCCAAATTTCAGTTTGAAGTGCAAGTCGTTCATTCCAAGGAATTCACGAACCCCGAGTATCTGGCCAATCCCCAGAATCGTTGTTACTTTTGCAAACATGATTTGTTCGCGGAACTGGCCCCGATCGCGCGAGAGAAAAAACTGGCGGTTCTTTTCTATGGAGAAAATGCCAGCGACATTGGGGACATCCGTCCCGGCGCCCAGGCCGCCGCTGAATTTCAAGTCCGCGCTCCCATGAAAGAGGTCGGCATCACCAAGGACGAAATCCGCGCCTACTCTGCGCAATTAGGCCTGCCAACATCGGACAAGCCCCAGATGGCCTGCCTAAGCTCCCGCATTCCTTACGGAGAAGAGGTCACACCCGCCAAACTAAGCATGATCGAACAGGCCGAAGACACGCTGCGCGACCTCGGCTTTCATGAAGTGCGCGTCCGCCATCACGAACTCAAACTGGGACAATTGGCCCGCATTGAGATCGGCCCATCGGAATTGAGCCGACTACTGGCGGATGGTCTCGCCCAAAAAATTGCGGCGTCCCTGAAGAAAATCGGCTATCAACACGTTACCCTCGATCTTCTGGGTTACCGCCGGGGCAGCGTTAATGAAGGCCTGCAAATTCCCAAACCCTCCATGGAAGCCATCCGCCCCCTGTGAGGTGCCTTAAAGCATCGTCTGCGAGCTCAATGATAAATTTGCAGCAGGCCGTTTAGCAACTTTCCATGTCAGCGGGTTTTGAATACAAATAGCGGTATGCCACAATTTGCTTACAAAGCGCGTCGGCGCAACGGGGAAATGGTCAACGGAACGCTGGACGTTGCCGACCGGGGGGCGGCGCTTAATCAAATCGAGCGGTTGGGACTATTCCCGATCGCTGTGGATGCCGCAAAGGGCAGCGCTGTGAGTGCGTTAAAGAGGGCTGCCAAACCGGGCGAAGCCGGGCGGTTTATGGCTGTCCTGCCGCCCGCCATTCGGGATATCCTTCAGCGCAAACGCAAACCCAAGCTTCAGGAGTTGGCCACGTTCACCCTCCAATTGGCCAATCTGCTCCATTCCGGCATGCCTCTGGCGGTCGCGTTGACCAGCATGACCCATCTGGAATCCAAAGGGGTGCCGCCCTCGGTAAGTCGCCAGTTGAAACAGGATGTCACGGAAGGCCGCGGGCTGTCCGATGCGATGGCCAAGCAGCCGCATATTTTTTCGGAGATGTACATCAACATGGTGCGCGCGGGCGAGCAAAGCGGCGCCCTCGAGGACGTATTGCGCCGCCTGGCCTCCCATTACGAACGATTCGCTGAAGTGCAGAGCAAATTCAGCTCGTCACTGATTTATCCCGCCATTGTCGCATGCGTTGGTGTGGTGATCATGATCTTTTTCATGTCGTTTATGCTGCCAAAATTCCTCTCGATTTTTGAGGGATTCAAGGTTCCCCTGCCCCCGGCCACGCAATTGCTCATCAGCATCAGCCATTTGTTCAGCAACTATTGGTGGCTGATGATCCTGCTCCTGATGGCCGGTACGATCCTATTCAAGCGCTATCAATCCACCACTGAAGGCCAATACGCCATTGACCGTTTCAAGATGAACGCGCCGGTGTTCGGGAAAGTCATCCGACTCTACCTCTACGCCACGTTTGCCCGGACTCTTTCCACCCTTTTGTCCAATGGCGTGCCCGTCCTTAACGCCCTGAAGATCACCGAGCAAATCATGAGCAATCGCATCATTCGTGATGCCATCGCAAAGACCCGCGAGGATGTCACCGACGGCAAGACCATTGCGCAACCCCTGGCCCGCAGCAAAATCTTCCCGCAGCTCATGATCGACCTGGTGAAAATCGGCGAAGACACCGGCGATGTTCCCGGCGCCCTGAAAAGCGTGGCCGAGACCTATGAGAACGAACTGACCACCGCCTTGCGCCTGATGACCAACCTCATCGAACCCGCCCTGATCATTGTCATGGCCGTTGGCGTCGGTTTCCTGCTCTTTAGCGTGCTGTCCGCCATGTTTGCGATTACCTCCAATATTGTGCGGTGATCCATAGCCTCCGCCCATGCGCACCACACCCCAAGTTTTAGCCCGGTTACGGCTTCCAGCCGCCGACAGGTTGCGTGCCGAAGGGGTATCCGCATTCACCTTGCTTGAACTCATGATTGTCATTGGAATCATGGGTATGATCATGACCATCGGTCTGCCCTCCTTCCTGAACATGCTCAGCAAGGACACCATGCGCCAGGCCGTCTCAGACGTGATGGAAGTCTGCAGCGAAGCCCGTGCACAGGCGATCATCAAGGGGGTTCCATCGGAATTGCGCTTTAATGTTCAGGATCGGACTTTCAGCATCTCCAGCCTCGCCGTCCCGACGCAAATATTGAATCCAGCCACCGAATTTGCCACCACACCACCCGACATGGCTCCCGCCGCATCCGCAAAATCCCCACTTACAAAACGCATACCTGAAGAGCTGAACATCGAGATGCTTTCGGTCAATTTTCTGGAAAAAAAGGACGAGGACGAAGCGCGGGTTCGATTCTACCCCAACGGGACCTGCGACGAATTTACCATTGTTCTGCAGTGGCCTGAAAAGCAGTTATACCGGAAGATCACCCTGGACATCATCACCTCATTGCCTGACGTGGAAGTCATCAAATGAACCCCACCCAAGCACACCCCAGAAAGACCGCTCGTGCCGCCGCCTTCACCCTGTTGGAAGTGCTGATCGCCATGGGCATTTTCGCCCTGGCCATTTTCGCCATCCTGGATCTGGTCAACCAGAACCTGCGCGCCGCCCGGTTGCTGCAGCCGCATGGCGTGGACCCCACCCTGGTGATTCAGGATTTAATGCTCACCAATCGCCTCGAGGAATACTCGTCATCGGGGAATTTCGGAAAATCATATCCTGGATATTCCTGGACGCGGGACATTTATCTGGTCTCCACCAACGGGCTGTTCGAAGTGGACGTCGCTGTTTTTCGTGATGGCGGCGGTGAAAACGGGGTGACCAAAATGAGCCTGCTGATGTTCCGACCCGGCTCGATCATGAAAGCTGGATCCGGAGGAGGACGCGGACTTCAAAGGATGGGTGGAGGCCAGGAATGAAGAGCCAAAGCGTCCATCGGTCAACCCAAATTCGTCAGGGAAGACTCGCCTTCACGATTCTGGAAATCATGATCGCCTTGAGCATATTCATGGCGGTTCTGACCGCCATCTACTCGAGCTGGTCCACCATCATACGCAGCAGCAAAGTTGGCATGGAGGCCGCCGTCCGGGTGCAGCGCTCGCGCATCACCATGCGTGCGTTGATCGATTCGCTGTTGTGCATTCAGGACTACGGCGCCAACCAATATTACTACTCCTTCAATGCCGAGAGTCAGAATGAGTTTTCGTACCTGAGCTTTGTTGCCCGCCTGCCCGCTTCCTTCCCGGATGCCGGCCTCTTTGGCGACCAAGTCGTCCGGCGCGTCACCTTTACGGTCGAAGGCAGCCAGGATCGCCAGAACCAATTGGTCATGTATCAGACTCCGTTGTTGGCCGAAGTTAACGATAATCAAAAGCCTTTCGCGGTGGTCCTGGCCCGCGATGTAACCACGTTCGCCGTGGAATACTGGAGTACCAATAAGAACGATTGGGATTCCGAGTGGCTGAGCACCAATCAATTACCCAAACTGGTTCGGATATCCCTGGGCACCGGGCACACTGATAACAACCGCTCAAGTCCCGATGACATTGTAACCCGGGTCATCGCCCTGCCCGCCATTGTTGTTCCCAAGGAATACCAGATGCCGGCAGGCGCGGGGGCGGGAGCCACCAATAGAAACCGGTTCGGGCCGGGTGGTGGTCCCGGCAATATCGGACCGGGTGGTCCCGGCAATATTAACAGAGGCGTTGGTGGACCGAATTCGAGCCCGGTGAGGATTCCATGAAGATTCGATTGCAATCTGATTGCCGCGGCATCGCCCTCCTCATGGTTATGGTGGCGGTGTTTGTCCTTGGCATCCTGGCCGGAGGCTTCGCCTATTCGATGAAAGTCGAAATGCGCCTGGCCAGAAACCACAATTCAGAAGATGAATTGGAGTGGCTGGGCCGCTCGGGAGTCGAATTGGCCTCCTACGTTGTCGCCCAACAATTGAGCGTTCCCAATGAACGCTATGACTCCCTCAACCAAAAATGGGCGGGGGGGATCGGAGTCACCAATGAAGTTCTTGGAGATATCGAATTGGAGAATGTCCCATTGGGTTCGGGAACCTTTTCCGTTAAAATCATCGATCAGGAACGTTTCTTTAATATTAACGTGGCCGATCAGGTCATTCTGCGCCAAGCCATGACCCTTATTGGGGTGGATGCGGCCGAATCCCCCGCGATCATCGACTCCATTCTCGATTGGCTGGATGTGGACGACGCCAAACGCGTCAGCGGCGCGGAAAGCACTTATTACCTCGGTTTGCCCACTCCTTATTACGCGAAAAACGGCCCGATCGACGATCTCACCGAG
This sequence comes from Verrucomicrobiia bacterium, assembly GCA_963664225.1. Lineage (GTDB taxonomy): Bacteria > Verrucomicrobiota > Verrucomicrobiia > Limisphaerales > UBA1319. The sequence goes on along the minus strand of OY760937.1, from coordinate 601,225 downwards.
CTCATGCTCATCAAAGACATCACACCGGAAATGTATTGGGGTCCGGCGGGAACGAATTACGCCACCACGGCCAGCATCGCTCCTCCCTCCAGGGTCCAATCCAAACGCCTCCACAGCGATGAAACACTCGACTACCAGGTCGGTCTCAAGGATTTATTCACGCCCGTTTCGGGCCGCCTGATCAACATCAATACCGCCTCTGCCGCAGTGCTCCAACTCATTCCTTCGATTGATTCGAATACGGCCCAAGCCATCGTGCAAACGCGCGCTGGCCCCGATGGCGTTGAAGGCAACGAAGACGATACGCCTTTCCGAAATGTGGGTGAGTTGATCAACGTACCCGGGATGGATCGCGGTCTCGTCCAACAAATCGGCCGCTACTTCACCGTCATGAGCGCCACTTACGAAGTGCAAGTCACGGCGCGCATCGGCAATTACCAAAAGACCTATGTGGCCATGATCCGGCGCAACAGCCCGAAAGATGTCCAAACGCTCTTCTTCTATTGGAAGTGAGCCTCCGCCGCTGCATTTACAATCGCGATTCAAAAGGCCCAAATGATTAACTTGCAACAGGATGTGGACCTGTTCAGAAAGATAAATGGTCCGATTCCCGTTTGACAGCCCATGGGGCAATGGTAGTATGCAATAATCTTTGCTTGCATGAGATTTGATTACAGCAATAATTAGAACTAGTTGAGCGCTGTCGCGCAGACGCCCTTATTCCCTTAATAACATGAGTGAAACAACAACGATGACACCGCCCACTGGTGGCGGGCAAACGTCCAAGATCTCCGAGGTCGTTATTCGCCTTGCCGGGAATTCGCAAGATGGCATTCAAGCCATTGGCGGTTTTCTGGCCCGACTGGCCGGGCGCAGTGAACAAGAGGTCATGACCTTCATGACCATCCCCTCGACCATATCCGGAGGGCCCTCCATTTTCCAGGTTCGCATGAGTTCCGGCACCGTTGAAAGCGCGGGTGACGAAGCCGACTTGCTGGTGGCCTTTTACCAGCACTCCTACGACGAGCACATGAATTCCCTGAAAAAGGGAGGGATAGTTCTTTTCGATTCCGACCATGTCACTCCCAAACCGGAACTTGAAAAGGATTACCATCATGTCAGCGTGCCCATCTCCTCGCTGACAATCGAAGCCATTGGGGGCGCCGGACGCGAAAAAGGCAAAAATATTTTCGTCCTGGGTCTCATCGCCAAAATGTATGACCTGAACGTGGAAAAATTGACTGGTTTGATCGGCCAGCGATTTGGAGGCAAGGACCCAACAGTGCTGGAAAACGCCCTTACCGCATTCCGATCCGGGCACAATTATTCCATTGAAAAGCTGGTTGAGACCTTTGAGTTTTTCGAAAGTCAGCGAAAAACCGGCGGCCAGGTCGTGATGAGCGGCAACGAATCCATCGCCTATGGTCTGGTGGCCGCAGGGGTGCGTTTCGGCGCGGCCTATCCGATCACGCCATGGTCTGAAGTCATGGAATTACTGCGGCACGAACTGCCCAAATACGGCGGGACGTTCGTCCAGTGCGAAGATGAAATTTCGGCCATCTGCATGGCCTTAGGCGCAAGCTACGCCGGACGCGTTGCCGTGACAGGCTCCAGCGGTCCGGGCATCTCGCTCAAAATGGAAGCGCTGGGTTGGGGAGTCATGGCTGAAGTGCCGCTGGTGGTGATCAACGTTCAGCGGGGCGGCCCCTCAACCGGTTTGCCCACCCAGGTGGAACAGTCCGATTTGAACCTTGCCGTTTACGGCAGCCATGGCGACGCCCCGCGCATCGTTCTGGCTCCGGCAAACGTCGAGGACGCCTTTTATACTGCGGCCGAAGCGGTGCATCTGGCCCGCAAATACAACGTGCCCGTTTTTGTTCTCTCCGACCAGGCCATCGGCACTCGCATCGAGGCCTTCCCGGCGCCTGATTTTGAAAAGGTCTGCAAGGACATCTCCCCGGATTTGACTCCTGTGGCCACCAACAAGGCTTACGACTTGAGCGCGCCCGACGGTATTTCCAAGCGGTGCGTTCCCGGCACACGCATCCTGGATGGCCGTTATCCGGTGGCGGGCGGGTTGGAACACGACGAATATGGCCATCCCTCCTCCTCGGCCAAACAACACACCGCCATGTCGGCCAAGCGCCGGAAGAAAATACAGGCTCTGGCCCGCACGCTGCCCAAGCCGAAAGTGCATGGGCCATCCGAGGGCAACGTTCTCCTCGTGGGCTGGGGTTCCACCCAGGGTCCCATTCAGGAGGCTGTGGATCTGGCCCGGTCCACTGGCGAAGCCATCTCCTCGCTGCACATGCGTTACCTGTTCCCGCAGCCGGAGGGCATCGAGGAGATTTTTGCGGGCTTTAAGCACATCTTCGTGGTTGAACTCAACGACGAAGGGCTGCACGGATACGGTCAGTTGGCCGGAATTTTGCGCGCGCGTTATTGCGACTCGCGCATTGTGGGCATCAACAAAACCGAAGGTTTGACCTTCAAGGTCAAAGAAATCCTGAACCGCGTTCACGCAAAATTGGCCGAACTATCCGCCAAATAATTTCACCCCATTGAAAGGACTGATGATTTATGAGTTCCCCGGTTATTGATCCCCCCAAAGCAACAGCGCCTGATTCCGATTTGCGCGCACCACTGACCAAGAAAGAGCTCGCCGGCGACCACCCCACGTGGTGCCCTGGCTGCGGCGATTTCTCGGTGCTCGCCCTTTACTACAAGCTGATCGAAAAGCAAAAGCTGGAGCACGAGAATTTCGTATCCGTTTCCGGGATCGGCTGCTCAAGCCGTTTCCCCTATTTCGTGCAGGCGCACGGAGTCCATTTCATTCACGGCCGTTCCCTGCCCCTGGCCACGGGCATTTCCCTGAGCCGTCCTGATCTGCATGTGTTCGTCTTTGGCGGGGATGGCGACATCTTCTCCATTGGCGGCAACCACATCACGCACGCCGCGCGGAAGAACATCCGCATGACACTCGTGGTGATGGACAATAACGTTTATGGTTTGACCAAGAAGCAAACCTCCCCCACCTCCCCGCTCGGTTTCAAGAGCAAGACCGACAACTGGGGTTCGGTGGATCGCCCGATCAACCCGGTCAAGCAGGTTATTGCGGCCGGAGCCACGTTCGTGGCCAGAACCTCAAGCACCAATCCGGCGCATTTGCTCCAGGTCATGGAGGCCGCGATGCAGCACGACGGTTTCAGCATTATTGAATGCCTGAGCGAGTGCGTGGAGTTTTACCCGGGCGCATTCGATTCCGCCAACCCCCGCAAAGGCGGTGTGTTCCAGACCATTCCCGCCGATCACGATGTGACCGACGAAGTGGCCGCATACAAACTGGCCGATGCGCCGTTCCCGGGTTATTTCGGAATTTTCTACCAGGTGAATCGCCCGACAAAAAACGCCTCTGAGGCGAAGATCAATGCCACTGTGCAGGAGAAATACAAAGGGCTCAAGGATTGGCAGATTCTCAAGAAAAGCTTCGAACGGCTGAGCTAAAGCGTTTTCATTCCTTTTTCAAGTCACGCAAAAGGCCGGATTTTCCGGCCTTTTTTTATTGCTTCGATCCATGGTCCCCATACCTTACTAAGATTCCATGTATGAGTCAGCGGACAACCCATGTAAGAGCGCGGTGTCTTTGGTTTTCAACCCGAACTGTCAGTATCGGCACGCGCCACTGCAAAGCTTCCGGACGGTCCGCAGCAACCCCAAAATCAAATGAAAAAAGATAACAAACCTGACCTTGTCTCACGTCGGCACTTCCTGCGCGGCGCGACGGTGGCAGCCACCGCGTTCACGATCGTTCCCGGCCATGTACTTGGCTTGAACGGCGCGACCTCACCGAATAACAAGCTCAACATCGCTGGAATTGGAATCGGTGGCCAGGGAGCCTCCGATCTGAGCAACATGGAGAGCGAAAACATCGTCGCACTTTGCGATGTCGATTGGAACCATGCCGATCACGTCTTCAAGAAATATCCCAACGCCAAAAGACACATCGACTATCGAAAAATGCTCGATGAGCAAAAAGACATCGACGCGGTGGTGGTCGCCACGCCAGACAATATGCATGCCTTCGTGTCGATGGCTGCGATCCAGTTGGGCAAGCATGTCTATTGCGAAAAACCGCTCACTCATGACGTCTGGGAAGCCCGGCAACTGACTCTGGCCGCACGCGAACACAAAGTGGCCACCCAGATGGGGAACCAGGGCCAGGCGTCCGAGGAAACCCGGCGTCTTTGTGAAATGGTCTGGTCAGGGGCCATTGGCCCCGTGCGCGAAGTCCATATCTGGACCGACCGCCCCTCCAACGGCCTCTTCAATGTCTATTGGCCGCAGGGCGTCGACCGCCCCAAGGAACAACCCGCAGTGCCCAAAGAACTGAACTGGGATCTATGGCTCGGCCCCGCCCCTTATCGTCCGTTCAATCCCGCCTATCTTCCATTCGTGTGGCGCGGTTGGTGGGATTTCGGCACGGGAGCGCTCGGAGACATCGGGTGCCATGCCATGGACCCTGTCTTTCGCGCGCTCAAACTCGGGCATCCCGACACAGTCCATGCCGTCTCCACCCGTGTTAACGAGGAAACTTACCCCGTCGGCAGCATGGTGTTCTACAACTTCCCTGCCCGAGGCGACATGCCCCCCTGTAAACTGACCTGGTACGACGGCGGCCTGCGGCCTGAGCGCCCAGATGACCTGGATGAAAACCTGGAGATGGGCGCCAATGGCCGCCTGCTCATCGGCGACAAGGGGAAGATCCTCGGCAACCATCTGTTCCCTGTGGCGAAGTTCAAGGATTATGAAGGCGCGCCCAAGACTCTTCCGCGGTCCATCGGCCATTACAAGGAATGGATCGAAGCCTGCAAAGGCGGCGCCCCGGGTGGAGCGAACTTCGACTTTGCCGGCCATCTGGCTGAGGTCGTTCTTTTGGGCAACATCGCCCTGCGCTCCAGCCTGCGCCAGGAACTCACGCTGACCAAGCTGCGCTGGGACGGCGAGAATATGAAGTTCACCAACCTGCCCGAGGCCAACGCCTTCGTCCGCAGAACTTACCGGGACGGCTGGAAGCTTATTTAGCCGGTGGTAATATAATTCCGCGCACCTGCGGTGGAGAATACTCCGCAAGGTGGGTTAAACCCCGCCTTGCGGTTTTTTTCTTATTGGCTAAGGGAGGCTGTCAGATTTTCATAATAATCTTTGACGTTCACTATTGTCTTTATATTAACACTGATCTAGTCTTGCCAACATGCGGCATAAAACCAGCTCCGGTCTATTGATGTACCGCCATGGCAAGCGGGAACTGGAGGTTTTCATTGCACATCCAGGCGGCCCCTATTTCGCCCATTCGGATGTTGATTGCTGGAGCATTCCCAAGGGGGAAGTGGAACCGGGTGAAAGTTTGCTGGAAACGGCAATGCGCGAATTCAAAGAGGAAGTCGGCCTGGAACCGAAGCCTCCCTATCTGGAGTTGGGCAGCGTGCGCCAGCGCAGCGGAAAGGTGGTTTATGCCTGGGGATTCGAGGGGGACTGGGATGAAAGCCAGCCCATTCAAAGTTTTCCATTTGACCTGGAATGGCCCACGGGGTCAGGAAAAATAGCACAGTTTCCCGAGGTCGATCGCGCCGGTTTTTTCACCCTGGATCGTGCGCGGCGCCGACTGAAGATGGCTCAACACCCCTTTCTGGAACGGTTGGTGGACCAACTGGCCCAACTTGAGCGAAAAAAATAATCCGGCCTCAGCAAGGAGGCTGGAGGCGATTAGGAGCCCACGCCGAATAATCGAAGCCTCACCGCCTCAGTAGACTTTTCTTAATGTGGAGGGGAGAATATTGAGCTCAGACCGATATTTGGCGACCGTGCGACGGGCGATTTTAATGCCTTTTTCCATCAAAAGTTTTACAATCTGCTCGTCTGACAGGGGAATAGAGGTGTCTTCCTTTTTCACCATTTCAGCCACCATGTCTTTGATGCTGGTGTTTGAAATGTCCGAACCGCTGGTTGTTTGCATTCCAGAAGTGAAGAAATATTTCATCTCAAAAACGCCCTGAGGCGTCTCAATATACTTGCCTGCCACGGCGCGGCTGACCGTGGTTTCATGAACTCCAACGACTTCGGCCACCTGGAGCATGGTCATGGGTTTGAGATGCGCGACCCCGTTATCGAGAAAGTCACGCTGGCGCAACACAATCTGCTGCGCGATGTTCAAGATCGTTTGCTGCCTCTGGTGGAGGCTTTTGATGAGGAACTTGCCGGCGCGAATCTTGTCTCGAATGTATTCCCTGACCTCCGATGAGCTATTGGCCTGGGCCATCAAATCCTTGTATGCGTGGCTGATGCGCAGGTGTGGAACGTAATCGCTGTTGGTGGTGACCACGTATTCGTCCCCGTTTTTGCGCACAAAAATCTCAGGCACCACGTATTGGTCATTATCAGGAAGAAAGGAGCGCCCGGGATGCGGCTCCAATTGGGCAATCCGCTCGGCAGCCTCCTGGACATCCACGACATCGGCATCCAGTGCGCGGGCAATTTCCGGCAAGCGCCGACGTCCCAAAGCTTCCAAATGATCCCGAACGACGATGTATTCCAGCGTGTGCTCCCTGTGGGTCCGTTCCAATTGCAAAAGCAGACACTCCTTCAAGTCCCGTGCACCCACGCCCGCAGGATCGAAGGCTTGGATCACCTTGAGCGTGTCGGTGACTTGATCCGAGGGGATATTCGTCGAAAACGCCAGTTCATCGACGGAGGCCTTCAAATAGCCATTGTCGTCGATATTCCCAATGATCATTTCCGCGATGGCAAGATTGTCCTTGGATAGCTCCGAAGTTCTGACCTGCTCAAGGAGATCTTCCTGCAAGGATGTCTTGACGGTCAGGGAATCGAACATGAACTGCCGTTTTTCCTCTTCGTCCTCCCTTTGCTTCGAAGGAAGGTTCGTCTGGTTAAAATGGTCCCGCCATTCCTGATCCAATTGATTCAAACGATCGAATTCGGCCTGAAAATCGTCCACTGGATCGGTCGAGGGTTTTTCAGTCGCAGGATCGAAATTAACATCCGCAGGGGGTTCGGCGGCATCAATTGTCGGCTGCGAATCGTCATCGGAAGTAGAGTCCGACGATTCCTGTTCGGATTCGGAGGGGGCAAGCTCTTCCAGCACAGGATTTTGTTGGAGCTCCTGTTCGACCAGAGCTTTCAATTCCAAGGTCGGTGCCTGCAACAGGACGAGTGACTGCTGGAGCTGCGGCGCCAGCACCTGCGTCAGCATCATCTTCTGTGACAAGTATAAACCCTGTGCCATTGCCAACAGCCTATACCGCCGATCCAAAATAACAAGAAAAACCCGGCATTAAGATTGCTCCGCATTTGGCATGCCAAGTTTTTAACGTTCAACTTCGAGCAATCGATCCCCTGGAAAATACTTTCCGGCATGCAGGCTCCCCTCCCTGTTTTTAATAATGTTGCCCGCGCCTGCCTCCCCCCTTAAGTTGCCCGCCGTGTCAGTGCAGATTACGATATTGGGCAGTGGTTCCAAAGGCAATAGCACCTATGTGGAAACAGGAGGGGCGCGCATATTAATTGATGCCGGCTTCAGTTCCCGGCAAATCCACCAAAGACTGGCCGCCATCGGCAAATCACCGGAATCGCTTTCGGGTATTTTGATTACGCATGAGCATTCGGACCACATTTCCTCGCTGGCCGTGCTTTGTTCGAAACTGAAGATACCCATTTACTGCAATCGGTTCACGCAAGAGGCCATTCAAAGCCAGTCCAAAACGGCTCTGAGCTTCAAACTGTTTGAGACCGGTGCAAGCTTCGAGATCGGCGATGTGGTTGTGGATAGCTTCAGCGTGCCCCATGACGCCCAGGATCCCACCGGTTTCCTGCTGCGTACCACGGCGGGGCATATCGGATTTTTAACGGATTTGGGGCATGTCACGAAAATGGCTTTGGATCGGATCCGTTCCGCGAATGTCCTTTTCTTGGAATCCAACCATGATCCGGAATTACTCCAAAACGATATCCGGCGTCCCTGGAGCCTTAAACAACGCATCATGAGCCGGCATGGGCATCTTTCAAACGAAGCGGCCGCTGACGCCCTGGCCCAGGTCATGTCCGCCGAGCTCAAGCATGTGTTTTTGGCCCATCTCAGTGAAGACTGCAACCGTCCTGAAATCGCCCGCCGGGTGATCGCCACACGCCTGGAGCAAATAGGGGCGCTGCACGTCAAACTCGAGTTATCCCAGCAGCATGCGGCGAACACCACGCTGCACCTGTAAATCCACAGGCAGGATCAAACCAACGCGTATTCGTCCAGGTTTTCAATTCTCCTGGAACTTCCGACACTTTCCGCGATCAGCGGACTCTCAGGATTCTTAAAATCGATGCCGGCGAGTTGGGTGTAATGGCGGAAAATATCGACGTTTTGGATGAACCCGGCGAAACGCTCGGAACCCGGCCCCAAGGCGGTGAGCGTGACGTAATCAGCGGTATGCACATTCCCGGTCCAGCCCACTGCGATATGATTTCCGAGCAACTGACCCAACTGGACGACGTCTGAATTCATTACTTCATAAACGCTTGCACCTTTTTTTGCCAGGTAGCTTTGAAACCATCCCGCCCGGCGGTCAGAAACCTTGTAACCGGTGGTGTCCGCAAGAACTTCCTGAATCTCCTTGATGTCCGGGACGTAGTCTTTGGCCTTTTGAGCGGACGCGACCGCGATCTTGTTGGTGGCGGTGACAGCGCTGAACGCATTGGTTATCGACGATGCTTGACTGTTCACGATATCCTCGGCAACGACTGTGGATAGAAGGGGCTTTCGTCGCAACCGGCGCAAGATTTCCGGGAATGAACATTTGACCCCGGCAATTCGCTTAAACATGGGCGAACTTTGTTCATACTCGTTGCCACTCCCATTAACGCCCAAGTTTCCATTTCCATGGTCCGTCGTAATCACGACCAAAGTGTCGGGATGTTGCTTTTGAAAGGCGACCACCACATCGATGGCCTCGTCAAATGCGATCATCTCATGCAACGCAGCCGGGGCATCGCAGTTATGGGCGGCATGATCCACGCGACCGCCCTCAATCTGGAGCAGGAAATGGTCGTGGCGCTCGAGCCAATCCAAGGCGCGGCGGGTCATGACCGCCAGAGCGGGAACGCGGGCCTGAAGCTTGGAGTCCGATTTCTGATCGATGGTAAATGGGAGGTGACTATCTGCAAAGATCCCAAGCCAGCGCCGATCAACAGAGGCTCTGATTAACTCGGGCGCGGCATCCATCACCTCGTAGCCTGCCTGTGAAAATTCCGCGCGCAGATCGCGCTTATCCGTGCGATTTGCAGCACTGAAAAACTTCCGGCCCCCACCCAGCAAAACGTCCACTTTGCCTTCGAGATATTGAGCGGAAATTTCATCGGTCGTATCCCTGTTCTTAACGGACACAGCAAAACCTGCTGGCGTGGCATGGGTGATTTCCGTGGTGGTCACCAAACCGCGTTTCCAGCCCATCTCGGCAAACAAATCGCAGAGCGGCTTGAGTTTCCTGCCATCCGGCAAACAGTTGAGCACTCCATTTTTGACGCGTGAACCGCACCCCCAACTCGACGAGGCTGCGGCAGAATCCGTCACCATGGAATTGAGCGAACGCGTGTTCACCAAACCGAGGCGCGAAGTGGATTCCTGGCAAAGACGCACCCAGGTGAGTCCCTTGTTGCGCAACTGATGCGAAAGATAATCCGCGCCGGTCAGCGTGCCCATGCTCATACCGTCGGCCACCATGTGAATAATGCGCGCCGGCTTTTGCCCGAATGAGGGAGAAGGCTCCGACCCATGGCCAATAAATGGAAAACCCACCGCTCCGCCAGTTAACACGGCTGATCGGGTGAAAAAAGCGCGTCTGCTAATCATGGCCGCCAATATTCAGCATCATCGGTATCATGACAAGGCCATTGGCTTATTCGTTTCGCAATTTTAACATTGGCTGCCAGTCATCCGCGCCCATTATAAAGTGCAATCCTGGCGCTGCAACCTGAGTCGGCTGTAGGGATTATATCGTTTCAAACAGTTCCGCCACTGGGAGTTGCAGAATAAAGCGTGTTCCATTCCCCGGGCTGGAGGAAACCTCGATCCGACCATGATGGGATTCGACGATCCTGGCCACTATGACAAGCCCCAGGCCTGTGCCTTTGGCCTTGGAGGTGTTCAGCAGGGATTCAAAGACCCGACCGCACATTTCCTCGGTCATGCCGCAACCCGTATCCTGAACCTCGATCTCGATGTGGGGCTGTTCAGACTTGTCAGCCTGCACAGAGGGTAGGCGCGTGGTCAGAGTCAGGCGTCCGCCACTGGGCATGGCCTCAAGGGCGTTGAGGATCAAATTGAGGAAAGCCTGCTCCAATTGGGTGGAATCGCCCGCCACACGAGGCAGTTCGGGATCCAGGCGACACACCAACTCGGTTTTTTGCTGGGCGATTTTATGCCGAACCAGAAGGCACAAATCCTCAAGCAATTGGTTGAGGTTCACAGGTCTCAGGATCGGTTCGTTGCATCGGGCGAAATCCAGGATCTGCTCCACAATTTTATTCAGGTGGTCCATTTTTTCCCCGATCACCTTGACATCGCGCACCCGCGGGTCGCCCTCCGGAAAATCCAGATTCAAGGAATGAAAGAGCATTTTCAGAACGGTCAGCGGATTGCGAATTTCATGGGCCACCTCGGCCGCGAGCAATCCCAGGGCGGAGAGCTTTTCGCTTTGTCGCAATTGTTCCTCAGTATCCACCACCCGCTCGTAAAGCCGGGCCTTTTCAATGGCAATGGCGGATAACTCGGCCAGGGCGGTCAAAATGCGGATTTCCTCATTCGAAAAACTATGCACGTCCCCATGGTAAATGCTGAGAACGCCGGTGGCGCTGTTGTTATAAACCAGGGGCACACTGAGCAAGGAAACGAGGCCGTCCTGACGCGCCACGCTCACATTCTGGTAGCGGGTGGAAAGTTGCACGTTTTCCACATGCACCGGTTTTTTTCGACGAACAACCACGCCCAGGAGGCTATCCTCGACATTGAGCCGGGGCTTGGAGAGATAAGCGGGACCCGCCCCGAAACTGGCGCGCAGATCCAGCCATTGGCGGCTCTCGTCAAGGAGCAGCAGCGAACACATTTTGCCGCGCATCAATTCGCAGGCCTCGCGCGTTACGGCTGTGAGCGCCTCGTCGAGGTTGATCGTTGAATTAATGATTCGACTGACACTCGACAGGGACTCAAAAAGCTGGGCCTTGAGCCGCAATTGCTCATAGAGCCATGTGTTGCGTATCACGCGGGCAGCCTGCACGGCGATGTCCTCAAGCATCTGCTGATCTTCGATCGTGAAGGCTCCGACCTTCTTTGAATCCACATTGAGCACGCCCCGCACCTCACCATCCACCTCCAAGGGAACAACCAGTTCAGAACGGGCACTGTCCATCAGCATGATGTAGCGGCGGTCAGTGCGCACATCATCCACCATAAGGGATTTGCCCACGCGCGCGACCCATCCTGTTAGACCCTCGCCAACGCGCAACTTAAGTAGTTCCGCCTTGGGCGGCAGGCCATGCGAGGCTTGAATCTCCAGGAAACCGGTGGTCGGATTAATGAGCACGAGTGAACCGCTGTTCCCGCGCGTAATCCGCACCGCCTCCTTGATCAGCAGACTAAACGCCTCCACAGGATCCAATGTCGAATGGATCACGTTGCTGACCTGGTATAAAACGCTCAGGCGCTCATACCGGGCGCGCAGGTCCTCCAATGCCTTATTCGCAGCAGTTGATCGCATAACCGGATACGTGAAAATCCACAAATTGGCCGAAGCAAAACGATGACCAAAACAATAACCTTTTGAACTTCATGGCCGTAACATGATCCGAGCTTCCTTGTCCGGGTCGGATGCCGATTCCATTGGCGACCGCCGATAGAGCGTATAAACCGATGTGCGCGAGATTTTCCGGCCCTTTTCGATCGTGCTTAATGGCCCCAGCATTTCCATCTCAATGTATGCAGGATCCGGACTGGTGAAGATCTCCGCGCTGCAGCCCTTGTCTGGATATTCCACATTTCGAATGCGAGGCGAATCAATCCTCAGGGCCATCCTGTCCCCCATCCAAAGCAACGTGCCCGCGTCATTGCCGATCTTGCTCGCCTTCGCGGAACCACGGACCATCGAAATCAGACCGTTTTTTATCCGCAAATCGTCTGGCAGTTCAACCATGGGGCAATACCCTTTGGGGAAAATGGATTTCTTTGGAATCGGCAGGTAAAGGCGCACCGGATGCTTCAACTGGGTTACAACCCAGACACCGGTCTTTCGCGAGGATGGCTCCATTTGTTCAAATTCCGTCTCAATATGCATCACCGGTTTATGGGATTCCAGACGGATGCGGCGGGTGACACGAATCTTGAAGAATGGATCCACTGAGGAAACCAGAACGACGGTGCTGCCATCAATGGTGGCTGTGGCGGAGGAGGGATCAAACGCCCGGGGCGGCGGCCAGGCCCGGTCCATGATTTGCGGCCATTCAGACTGAGGCGCAGGCCAGCTTTTGTCTCCCCCGAAATTCCGCCAGGATTTGTCCTCCGGGTCTGGCAGGACGCCATCCAACTGGCGATTTTCCCAGAAAGGCCCTTCAGCCTCTCCGACGAAACGGAATTGCATGACACGATTGATCGCCGGAACGACTACAGCCTCAACGACGCCGTTGCTTAAGAAAATGGCATCGGTCCAACCATGATAATTGGTCCGCACGATGGAAGTCCCCGCCTGACAATAGGTGGTCATCCATCCCAGTAAAAGCAGCATCCAGACTCGAAATAAACCCGTCATAAATTTGTGTGTACCCTGACCATGGCGAAACGGTCCATTGCATTCTTTTAAAAAATCATATCCGAATCGTTCAAAATGTCATTTGGCAATTGGATGAGAAGCGGAGACCTGTTCCAGGTGCATTATTTTCCGATGATTCAGTGGACCGTTTTTCCAGTTGTTTGGAACCATCGAAAAGGTTAATTGAATGAAACACCAACGCAATCAGTCTGAACATTTGGCATTTAGACGAGAGAGATGCAAAAACCTTAAAGACCTGTTTATGAACAAATTATCGAGAAGGGCCTGGCTCAAGCCAGCTTTGATTCTGGCCTGCGCGAGCATGCTGACCATTCCAGTCTTTGCCCAGGCGCAGAAAAAAATCCTGATCGTGTCCGTGACCAAAGGATTCCGCCACGATGTCATTCCCACTGCCGACAAGATGCTCGGTGAACTGGCGACCAAGAGCGGCAAATTCACCGTGGATTATGTCCGCGATGACAAGGATATGGCGGAGAAGATGACCGTCGATGCCTTGAAGAATTATGATGGCGTGATTTTTAACAACACCACGGGCGACCTTCCCCTGCCCGATCGCGACGCATTTCTGGCCTGGATCAAATCCGGCAAGGCGTTCGTCGGCCTGCATGCGGCCACGGATACTTTTCCCGGATTCCCGGCTTACACGGAGATGATCGGGGCCCACTTCCTGGGTCACGGCGCCCAGGTCGAGGTGAAAGTTTACAACCAGGATCCCTTCCATCCCGCCACGCGAAATTTGGGTCCCTGCTTCTATGTGTTCGATGAAATCTATAACGTGAAGGATTTCCATCGCGACACGGTGCATGGCCTCCTGACGCAGGACAAACAGCCCAACACAGGGGTTCCGGGAGATTATCCGATCGCCTGGTGCAAAATGTATGGCGAGGGCCGCGTTTTCTATACCTCCCTGGGACACCGGGTTGATGTGGTGGAGAAGCCCTACTATCAAGAACATGTCTTAAACGGGATACTGTGGAGCCTGGGCCTCCTGCCGGGTGACGCCACGCCACAAAGCACCGCCTACAAGGTGACAGAGGATGAAGCGCAACTCGGCTTCAAGCCCCTATTCAATGGTGTGGATTTGACGGGCTGGAAGCTGCGCGAAGCCAACGGTCTCGCTTCCTGGAGCGCGCAGAACGGAATGCTGGTCAACGTGATTCCTGAGAAACAGCACGGCACCGATCTGGTGACCGACGCCAAATACAAGGACTTCATTGTGCGCTATGAATACATGATTCCCAAGGGCGCCAACAGCGGATTCTACCTCCGTGGCCGTCATGAAATCCAGATTTTCGACGACTATCCGAATTGCACACCATCCGTGAGCAGCGATGGCGCCATCTACAATTTCAAGGCTGCTGACAAGTTCGCCTCGAAGAAACCGGGGGAATGGAACTGCGTCGAAGCCACCATGAAAGGCAACCGCGTAACCGTGGTTCTGAACGGTGTGACCATTCACGACAATGTGGTTGTAGACCGCGCCACAGGCAGCGAACTGGACAACAAGGTCAATGAACCGGGTTCCATTTTCGTTCAAGGAAACCACGGCATGGTGGGATTCCGAAAGATGCGGATCAAGACTTTGGATTGATCAGACTCAAACGGCATTTGATTTGAACATGTGGCGGAGGAGCCATTGACCATGGGCTTCTCCGCCGTTTTTTTGCGAAGCGCCATTGCCGCCCGCCATTTTTTTGTTATTCTCCAGCCTTATCCAATTTCTGACCCATGAGTGATAAAGAAAACCTTAATGAATTGAATCGTCGCGAATTTTTGCGTGGCGGTTCCATGGCCACGTTCATGATGATGATGGGCGCGGTCGAACTGCGTGCGGAAACAGCCGCCAAAACCACGGCGGAAGATGACGATGAAAAAGCGGGGCCACCCGTGAACTGTGCGGTGATCGGATGCGGCACGTGGGGTCGGGATATTGTGCGCACCCTGAGCCGCCTGCCGAACGCCCCCATCCTCGCCTTGTGCGACACCTATGAACGGAATTTGAACCGCGCTGGCAACACCGCCGACAAGGCAGAGAAAAGCGCTGAATTCAAGAAGATCCTCGAAAATAAAGCGGTCCAGGCCGTGTTCATTGCCACTCCAACCCATCTGCACCGGGAGATCGCCGTCGCCGCCCTGCAAGCGGGCAAGCATGTCTATTGCGAGGCCCCGCTGGCCACCACCATCGAGGATGCCGCCACCATCGCCAAAGCGGCCAAAGCAGCCGGCAAACAAATCTTCCAGTCCGGCCTTTTGCTGCGCACCAATCCAATCCACAGCCATGTGCTGCAATTTGTCCGAACCGGTATCCTGGGCAAAAACGCCTGTGCACGAGCCCAGTTTCATAAACGCCAAAGCTGGCGCCGCACCGCACCCGATGCCGATCAGGAAAAACTGGCCAACTGGCATTTGCAAAAAGCGACCTCCATTGGATTGGCTGGGGAAATTGGCATTCACCACTTGGATTCTGCGATGTGGTTCGCCAAGCAACGTCCGGTCTCCGTGACCGGTTTTGGATCGCTCATTGCCTGGAACGATGGCCGGGATGTTCCGGACACGGTTCAAGCGGTTCTGGAATTTCCAGGCGGCGCGCGCCTGATCTATGACGCAACGCTGGCCAATTCCTTCGAGGCCAGTTACGAGGTGCATTCAGGCACGGACTGCGCAATCGTGATCCGCGAGAGCAGGGCCTGGATCATCAAGGAATCCGATGCCCCGCTCATGGGATGGGAAGTGCACGCCCGCAAGGAGCAATTCAATCCCGGGAAGGATTCAGCCATCGCGCTGGTGGCCAATTCCACCAAATTACTCGCTCAAGGAAAGGACCCTTCCGAGGCCGCAGCCCAAAGCGACACTCCCCTTTTCTATGCATTGAAGGAATTCATTGCGAACATCAACACCGCCAAGGCGCCCTCTGCAGGCGTGGTAGAAGGTTATGAAGCTACCGTCGTGGCCATTAAAACCAACGAGGCCATTATCAGCGGGGTCCCCATCACTTTCCAAAAGGAATGGTTCGATCTGGCGTGAACCTTATCCGAACAACCCTGCTTGCTGAATAACGACGCAGGCACAACTGATGCACGGCGCCGACTGACAAATCTGGATGCCTGTTTGCAGGAAGAAAAACAAACAGGCCTGCAGGCCCCTCTTGCAATCCCCTCGCGGCAATGCCTTAATTGCGGCCGTTGAGTGCCGGGAACAAAAAGAATAATTTGCCCCAGGCAGGCCGCCGCTCTTCAGCAAAGCCGCTTGCCCGCCGACTTTGGATTTTCCGTATCGCATCCCTCCTGCTGCCCTTTCTCCTACTCGGCATTTTGGAGTTTTCATTGCAACTTTGGGGTTATGGGTATGACCCGCACTTTTTCAAACGCATCAAAATCGGCAACGAGGATTTTTTTGTCCAGAACGAGGATTTTAGCCGCCGATTTTTCCCAAAGGCACTCGTGCGCAATCCGGGACCTCTCCGCTTTCCCGCTCGCAAGGCCCCCGGCACGTTCCGCATCTTTATCCTTGGCGAATCCGCCGCGATGGGGGATCCCGCTCCGAGTTTTGCGCCATCCCGCTATCTTGAAATGATGCTGCAGGCGAAGTATCCGAATGGGAAGTTCGAGGTGATCAATGTGGCTTTCACGGCCATCAACTCGAATGTCATTCTCCCGATCGCACGTGAGTGTGCCGAGCATGAAGGCGATTTGTGGATTATCTACATGGGCAACAACGAAATGGTGGGTCCGTTTGGAGCGGCGTCGGTTTTCGGAAGGCAGGCGCCATCATGGCCTTATGTGCGTCTGGTCACGGCGATGCAGCGACTGCGTACCGTTCAGTGGCTCAAGGAGGTGGCGCGCAAATCTGGAAGCCAGGGAGAACAACCCAGCGTCTGGGGTGGAATGGGAATGTTCTTGCGCAACCGGATCGCCCCGGACAGCCCCCTCAAGGAAACTGTTTACCGCAATTTTGAAAAGAACCTGGATGACATCGTGCATGCCGGAATTCATTCCGGCGCAAAAGTACTGCTCAACACCGTAGCAGTGAATCTCAAGGATTGTCCGCCCTTTGCTTCAATGGCTGGGAGCGGAATTTCGCAGGCGGATCGCACGCAGTTTGACCAGTTTTACACAAACGCAATGCAAGCCGCTGACCGGGGACAATTCACCGATGCAATTGGATTGGTCGAACGGGCGGCCCGATTGGATGCCAAGCAGGCCAACCTGCAATTTCGTTGGGGCGAATGTTTATTGACAAAGACCAATCTGACAGGAGCGCGGGAACA
This sequence comes from Verrucomicrobiia bacterium, assembly GCA_963664225.1. GTDB lineage: Bacteria > Verrucomicrobiota > Verrucomicrobiia > Limisphaerales > UBA1319. The sequence continues at coordinate 584,080 of OY760937.1, read as the reverse complement.
TTTCCAACTCGCGTGCGACTACGACTCCTTACCCTTCCGTGCGGACGCACGGATCAACGCGGCGATCCTGGCCGAAAGGGAGAAGGTTAATGATGAGCGCTTGTTTTTATGCGATGCGCCCGCCACACTTGCCGCCGCCAATGGATCCGGTATTTGCGGTCAGGAAGTGTTCTTTGAACATGTTCATTTTGATTTTGACGGGCGTTATCTGTTGGGACGCGCCTGGGCGGAACAAATCGAGCCGCTGCTCCCGCGCAATACCAACGCGTGGGTTTCTCAGACAATCTGCGAGCAAAGGTTGGGGTTGTCGGACTGGAATCGCGCGCAGGCCATTCATTTTATCATCGAACGGATGCATTTGCCTCCGCTCAGCAGCCAGGCCAATAACGAGGGCCGCCTGAAGGCTCTGGAGGCGCGTATGGCCCGGTTGAATATGAATGCGGATAATGCTGCAGTTGAACGAAAGAAATTTTTAAAGCTGCTGGAGCAGAGGCAGGAGGATTATTTTCTTCACGAGAATTTTGCAGTGGTCCTTGAACTTGTTGGCGACGTTTCGTCAGCGACAACGGAATGGCAGCGATTCCGGGAGTTGCTGCCGCAGGATTCCCTCGGCTACTTTCAGGCCGGCCGGTTACTCATCCCGAGCCAGCGTTACACCGATGCCGAGGGTTTGCTCCGAATTGCCCTGGCCATACGTCCGGGCCGCGCCGACGCGTGGATCGAACTGGGCAACGCCCTGGCCATGCAGCAGAAATATCCAGAGGCACTGGACTGTTATGAAACTGCCCTCAAACTGGATCCGCAGAACGCGCAGACTTTCCTGCGCCGTGGCAAGGTCCTGGCGCATATGAACCGACACGTTGAAGCTGTGGCCAGCTATCGCACATCCATCCAGTTGAAGCCAGAGGACGGTCTTTCGCATCATGAGTTGGGTCTTGAACTGGCTGCGGCTGGCGAAGTGGACGCGGCAGGAAGAGAATTGGGCGAAGCGGCGCGGCTGAATCCGGTCGGTGTCGCAATGCGATTTGACTATGGCGCCTGGCTTTTGAGGCAAAACCATCGGGATGAGGCGAGACGGGAATTTGAAGCTGTCCTCCGGCTTGAACCCGGCAACATCCGGGCACGACAAAACCTTGCCCGGTTGGGTTCATTTAAATAGCCGCCACGTCACCCAGGCCATTTTTAAGTTGAGTTAAACCACGGAATATGAGACTGTAATCCTCGAATCACCCCTATCATGTTGAATGACCGCCTGAACTTTATGAAAAACAATCTCATAACGCACCTGTCAGCGCTCTGTCTGGCGGCTTCGGCTGCCCTGCTAGGTTCACTTGACGCCAAGGCAACCACTCAAAATGTGACCGCAGATCCGTCCCTGCAGTGGAACGGCTACGAGAACATCTATACGAACGGCCTGGTTAACACTGTATGGCCTGCCTATAAGTCCGATTGGCTGGGAGTGAACACTTCCTTTCTCAATCAGTCGAGCATCGACGGCTCGGGCAATGTGACCATTGCGCCGTCCATCAGGGCGGACCAGCTATTCCCCACGGATCCCCTTATCTGGGCGGATGAATCTGGAACAAGCGCCGGTATTGGCAAAATCATCAGCGATTTCTACAGTGAAAGCACCTCGTTCGCCGCCGGAGATACCGTCATTTTTTCGGGAACGCTCGTTACCAACACCCTGGCAGCACCTTACATGGAAACGGCTTTGGCCTTCATCAAGGAATATGACGCCGGTTGGGGATTCATAGGCATGTCCTCTGTGAATCTCAACACCCTGACCAACGGCCAGACGTTCCTCGTTCGCTCGGGTGCAGTCGCCACTGATGGCAACCACATCCAATGGGGCCTTGAATGGGCGGGGCCGCCGGAGCGTGCCACCACCGTTACGAATTTGGGATTTGCCATGATTGCCACCAACGGGACTGTCACGACTCCGGCATCGAAATCCGTCAATGTTTCGATTGACCATAATCAGCACTGGGTGGGTTACCAGACCGCTTCCATGACGGTTCCATACGCCACGGGCTATCTCGACGTTGCGGCGGGCGATATTCAAGGAACCACCTCTCCAGAGGATGTGGTGCGCTGCGCGCCAGATCTCCGGGCGGACAAACTCGCCCACACGGATACCTCAATATGGCAGGATGACACCGGCCTGAGCGATGCTGTTCCCGGGTTCACAGCCGACAGCACTTATTACGTTGACACTGCGGCAATCGCCGTCAATGGCGATACAGTGATCTTCTCCGGGCAGATGCTGACAAATTCCCTGGTCGAGCCTTACGCCAGCACGATCGTCGCCTTCATTAAAGACTTCGACAGCAATTGGGGTTATCACGGCATGGCCACCGTGAATCTGAACACCCTGACCAATGGCGAGGTGTTCTCTGTCACCAAGGATATCGGGGGCGATGGCAGTCACGTCCAATATGGATTTGAATGGGTGGGCGCTCCCGGACGCACCAACCCCGCCGCGGCGAGCTATGTGGGCAATTTGGGGTCTGTCCTGGTTGGCAACCAATTGATTAGCACCGTTACTGCAGTGGTGTCGATCAATCCCAGCCCTGCGCAAGTGAAACTTGGCGCCAATATCACATTAGCGGCCAAGACAACCGGTGAAGGTTTGACGTATCAATGGAGCAAAAACGGAGTTATCCTGACGAATGGTCCTGGAATCTCGGGGGCCACCACCAATGCGCTTACTTTGAATAACGTGCAGGGTTCAGCGCAAGGAATCTATTGGCTGACCGTTCAGGGTTCTGATGGCCTCAGTGCGTCGAATAGCGTTCCCGTCTTTGTTTACAACCCGGCCTGGCTCTATTTCGATCGGGCCTTCAATCCGTTCAATGGCTACATCAACGTTTGGAACGGCACGAATATCCTCACCGCCCGCCCCTCAAGTGGGGATGAAGGCACCAAGGACAAAGCCAGCTTTGGCTTCGGTGTCTCTCCAACCTCATTGTTGCGTGCCAGCATGAACACGAACAATGACGTGATCACTTTGAAGCCCAACACCTACGTGTTCGACGGCGCTACAAATTCCATGGATGCCAATTACATCAATCCCGACGGGACTTCGGCTGCCTTTATGGAGCAGGACTTCTACGTGGTGAATAATTCCCTGGCGGGGGATACGCTCGTATTTGCAGGCTATTGCCCCAGCAACAGCCTCGACCCGAAATATACGGCAACAGCCTGGATTAAGGTGAGCCAGGATTGGAGTGTCGAATATCGCTATGACACCAATCTGGAGGCGGGAAAACCGTTCATCCTGACGGTCCCCTCGACTGCCACCACCGGTAAAAGCTACGTCCAATACGGGTTCGCTGTGTGGGGTCCCGCCAACTCCGCCACGAATCCAATCACGCAGGGCGTCTGTGAAGTCACAGTCTATTCGCCCATTTCTGCGACGTCCACCTCCAGCAACATAAACCTGGGGTTCCCGACCGTCATCAATCATGATTACACTGTCCAATACAAAACCAATTTGATGGACAGCACCTGGCTAAACTTCAGCACCAACAGTGGAACTGGCAACACTATCACCGTGCCGGATCCAACAGAGTCAAAACAACGCTTCTACAGGTTGTCGATTCAGTAATGACGGGGCGTCCACATTGACGATTGTCCGCGAAGAGTGCATCCGCCGAGCCTGCGAAGTATTCCGGGTTCGGCGGATGTGTTATTCACCCTGCCCTGATTGACTTTAATGCCCCGATATCGCCAAACGACTGCTAATGCGACGCCTATCAGCAAGCCGATGATCAAACATCTGCCAGGTCAGTTAACGACCATCGGCTTGGCCGTTCTGGCAGCCCTCCTCCCATTCACCTCTGCCAGTTTGGGCCAGACCGCTCTGGCACCCCTGGCGACAATTCGTGGCGCCTCTGTGCCTTGGACCAGCTACGAAGCGGAGAGCATGACCATTCATGGTGGCACGGTCTTTGGGCCGAGTTATGCCCCTTTTCTCGTCACCACGGAATCTTCAGGGCGAAAATGCGTCCGGCTTGGCGGCACCGGGCAATATTTGCAGTTCACCGCCCTGTCCGATGCCACCGCCATCGTCGTGCGATACAGCGTGCCGGATACTGCGAACGGGTTGGGAGCTGATTATACGCTTGGCCTCTATATAAACGGAATCCTGGCCGGTCGTTTACCCGTGACCTCCCGGTTTTCCTGGCTCTACGGTGCCTACCCATTCACGAACAATCCCAGCGCCGGGTCACCGAGGAACTTTTTCGATGAAGTCCGCACCAATGGACTTTCCATCAGCGCCGGAGACATAATCAAGCTGCAGAAGGATTCTTCAGACATGGCATCCTATTACGAAATCGATTTGGTGGATTTGGAAAATGTACCCGCCCCTCCCGTCGCTCCGTCAAATTCACTATCGATCCTTGACTATGGGGCCGTGGCCGACGGAGTCACCGATTGTACCGCCGCGCTTCGGAATTGCGTCGCCGCAGCCCAAGCTCAGGGGAAGTCCGTCTGGATGCCGGCAGGAACCTATCTCATAACCGGCAGCATCAATCTTCCTTCCCACACAACGCTCCAGGGTGCCGGCATGTGGCACACCAAACTCGTTGGCAGCGATGTCCTGTATAACACCACGCCTTCCCGGCGGATCAACCTGAACGGAAATGGAAGCAGCATCCACCTCTCCGATTTCGCCATTTTGGGTTTCTTGAACTACCGAAACGACACCGAAGGCAACGATGGTCTGGGCGGTTCATATGGCACAGGTTCAAGCATCTCACGCGTCTGGGTGGAACATACCAAGGCGGCGGCGTGGATACAGAATTCACTGGGTCTGGTGGTGGATGGGTGCCGGTTTCGAAACACGCTTGCCGACGGGATCAACCTGTGTGTCGGAATGCGGAGCACCATCGTGACCAACTGCGCGGCGCGGGGCACGGGCGACGATTGCTTTGCAATCTGGCCTGCGGCCTACGCCAACCCAATCCATGCCCCAGGCCTGAACGTCATCACCCATTGCACCGGGCAGATGCCATTTCTGGCCAACGGTGGCGCCATATACGGCGGTGATGGAAACCGCATCGAAGATTGCCTGTTTCAGGACATTCCCTACCAGTGCGGCGTTCTTCTAAGCACGACGTTTCCTGTCTCGACGAATTTTTCGGGCACCACCATTGTCCGGCGTTGTGATCTCAATCGCACCGGCGGGACGTCGGCTGATTCTTATGGAGCCCTCCAAATCTGCCTCCAAAACAGAGGCCTTTCAGGTCTCAATCTAAACGATCTGAGTATAACCAATAGCATTGTGCACGGACTAAGCGTCATCTATGGCGCGGGCGCGCTCTCCAACGCGATCATGTCCAATGTGACCATCACAAATTACGGCCTTGGAACCAGCAGAGCGCATGGAATGTGGGCTCGCTACGATGCTGGCGGCAGCCTCACCGCAAGCGATTGCACGGTGGCAGAGTATAAGGACGACTCCGCCAGATTCGTCTTTAATGTTGTGGCGCCACGGGCGCAAGGCATCCTGAATATCCTCATTCCCGGCGGAACCATCATGACTGTTACGTACGCTGCAACGCCGGGGTCCACTTATCATGTCGAGTCCACGGGAATTCTGACGGACCCTTCCTGGTCAGTGGTTCCAGGCAGCACAACCAATGCAACTGGAAACACCGTGACTTTTACAGCTCCCCTGGCGTCCGGCGGCAGTTCCCGGTTTTACAGGACCGTCTCACCGTAACATCCTGTTTTGGGTTAAGTTGCTGCAAGCCCTGAACGGGTCGACGCTCAACGCCCGGTCATTTTCTCTAGTCGTTCAGGATAGCGAGCCCCTTGCACCGTGATCTTTGAGGCAGCGATATTAATGTCGCGCAGATCATCGGGGGTGAGTTCGACTGAAGCAGCCCCGATGTTCTCCTCCAGACGGTGCAGCTTCGTGGTGCCTGGAATGGGAACAATCCACGGTTTCTGGGCCAGCAACCACGCCAGGGCGATCTGAGCGGGTGTCGCCTTTTTCCGTTTTGCGATGGTGTCGAGCAGATCAATCAGGGCTTGATTCGCCTTGAGCGCCTCCGGCGTGAAGCGCGGGAGGGTGCTACGAAAGTCGGTGCTGGCGAAGGTCGTTTTCTCGTCCATCTTACCCGTGAGAAAACCCTTTCCCAAGGGGCTATAAGGAACGAAGCCAATCCCAAGCTCCTCGAGGGTCGGTATCACTTCCTTCTCGGGGGTTCTCGTCCATAGGGAGTATTCGCTCTGGAGCGCGGTGAGCGGCTGAACGGCATGCGCGCGACGGATGGTTTGCACGCCCGCCTCGGATAGACCGAAGTGCCTGACCTTGCCTTGCTGAATCAGTTCCTTGACGGCCCCCGCCACCTCTTCAATAGGAACGTTCGGGTCAACGCGATGCTGATAGAGCAAGTCGATCGTTTCGATCTTGAGCCGCTTGAGCGAGCCCTCGACGGCCCGCTTGATGTGCTCCGGTTGACTGTTCAGGCCTGGCGCGCCGGGCCGCGTATCGCCGCCGCTGAGTTCAAATCCAAATTTGGTGGCGATCACCACTTGCTTGCGGAACGGAGCGAGGGCTTCACCGACGAGTTCTTCGTTGGTGAACGGACCGTAAACCTCGGCCGTATCGAAGAACGTGGTTCCACGTTCCACGGCGGCCCGCAGAAGCGCGGTCATCTCCTTCTTGTCTTTGGGTGGGCCGTAAGAAAAGCTCATGCCCATGCAGCCAAGACCGAGGGCCGAGACTTCCAGATTACTTTTTCCTAATTTACGTTTTTGCATATTTTCTCCTTTAACGTGTCACGGCAGTAATTCAGATATTAGTTGCTTTTGTTGTTCAATAAGGCTTCGAATCACTTGCCATACTGTTCGTCAGTGACCTTTTCCATCCAATCGGCGGACTTGCCGTCGAGATGCTCCACAATGGAAATGTGGGTCATCGCCGTGGTCGGCGCGGCGCCGTGCCAATGTTTCTCACCCGGCGGGAACCAGACGACGTCACCCGGCCGAATTTCCTCGATCGGACCGCCCCAGCGCTGCACACGGCCACAGCCAGCTGTCACGATGAGGGTCTGGCCCAGTGGATGCGTGTGCCATGCCGTTCGCGCACCGGGCTCAAAAGTGACGCTGGCGGCGAATATGCGTGCCGGGGCGTCTGCCTCAATCAGGGGATCGACACGCACGGTGCCGGTAAAATACTCGGTTGGTCCTCTGCCGGAAGGTTGTGAACCACTTCTTTTGATGTCCATTTTCTAAACTCATTTACTACTTTTATTATGGCAGGCTTACTTGAGAATTTAGTTCCTCAACATTGCGATCTCGCCCATGCGATTGCGCGTGCGCCACTCCCCCGGTGACGTGCCTTCCCAAACGTGAAAGGCGCGAAAGAAGGAGTTGGCATCCTCGTAGCCGAGCAAGAAGGCGGCCTCGTTCAATTCAACGGTGCTGTGTTTAAGGTAGTGGCGCGCCAGTTCGCGCCGCGTGTCCTCCACCAGTTGTTGGAACGTGATGTTGGCATCGGTGAGCCGACGCTGCAGTGTGCGCACGCTGAGGTGCAATTCTTGTGCGACATGCTGGAGAGTTGGGCGTTTCCCCGCCAGGGAGCGCTTAAGCGTGTGCCTGACCTGTTCCCCCACATCCGCACTGGCATGACGCGCTTGAAGTTCAGTTTCCAACTGAGCGCCAATCGCCTTGAGCAACTCTTCATTGTGGGTCACAAATGGCCGGTCGAGATCCCTGCTGCGAAAAACAAGCGCGTTGTGCGTGTCCTTGAACCGCACCCGGCAACCGAAGTGAGATTCCAACAATTCGCGATGCTGAACGGGACGGGTGAGTTCCAGACGTAGAGGCGTGACCTGGCCATCGGTGCCCCGCCGCCCGATGGACAAGATCCATGACAGGCACAAGTCCACCAACACGTCGGGTTGAACTTCTTCGGCCTGGAGGTAGAAGAATTCCACAGACGCTTCATCGCCGGTGGTATGCACCCGGATTTCTTCCGGGCAGGTCAGTTGCTTATAACGGGCAATGCGTTGCAGGGCATCGCGGTAAGACCGGCTGCAAACGGCGGCAATCGCACTCGGCTGGAAGCGCTCGAAGCGCGGTTCGGCGCCCAGCTTCAGGCCGATCGCGGGATCGCCGCTCGTCTCCCCAATGGCCCGCCACAGCGCGAACAGTTCGGAAGTTGTGACGTAGATCTTTTCCTGCTGGAAAAAACCGGCCGGCAATCCCGCCCGTCGCAGTAACGCCGTCAGCTTCACCTGATGCTCTGCCAACTGCTGTGCCAGGAGACTGGAAACCTTGAATTGATCGGTCATAATTTAAGTGAGGCCAGGACAACGGAGAGGCGGAACATCATATCGGACGTAAGCCGCCCCTCGCAGAATTCGTTAATTTCCTGGAGGGCAATGATTACACGAGTTGCGCTGGTGTTATTTTTCCTGCGCCTTCACGTTGTAGCAGAAGAGCGCATCCTGATCGCGCAAGTATAGCTTGCCGTTGGCAATGACGGGGTGCGCCCAGGCCGGCAGATCGGTTCGGTCGGGCTGGTCGAAACGGCCACGCTCGATGTACTCCTTTGCACTGGGTTCAATCAGAAGCATGGGGCCTTTCTCGGATCGATAGTAGAGCCGGCCATCCGCCAGAGCCACCGAGCCTTTAGGGGCCCGACCGTCAGCGCTGTCGCGCGCATCCCACAAGACCTTGCCGGTCTGAAACTCGAGGCAGACCAGAGAGCCGCCTTCGTTTCCGCCGTTGGCGCCATAGAGGCAGCCGTCGAGCAGGATCACGCCGCCATGGTGGTTTTGCATTTTTTTTGAGAAATAGACTTCTTCAGCCTTTACAGCGCCGTTGGCATCCTTGCTCAGTTTCACCAATCCACCACCCGCCCCATAGGCCGATGCCGCGAACACGAAACCATCGTGGTAGATGGGCGTGGTGCAGTTGATGCCGTTGCCGTTGGCGGCCTTGTCATAGCGCCAGAGGAACTTGCCGTCGGACGCCGCCACTCCCACAAGGGCCTTCGCAGTCATTTGCACATATTGGCGCTGTCCGGCGAAATCGATGGCAATGGCAGAGGCGTAGGCCGCTTTTGGACTTCCGGGCACCTGACTCTTCCAGATCGTCTTCCCGGTCAACTTGTCGAGGGCCACCAGTGTCGCGTCTTCGCCACCGGGGGTGCAGATGACCTTATCCCCGTCCACCAGCGGCGATTCGCGGAAGCTCCACCGCGGCACAGGTCCTCCAAAATCAGTTTGCAGGCTGCGTTGCCAGACGATCTTGCCATCCCCGACTTGCAGGCAGGCCACGTCCCCTGCCAGGCCCTCGACGTAGAGGAGTTCACCATCGACCGTCGGGGTGCATCCCGGTCCCTCTTTTCCCTGCGGCATTTGCTGCTTGTAGGCCGGTCCCAGGCGCGTCACCCAGAGTGACTTGCCGTCCGCTTCGGACAAGGCCCAGATGACTTCGTCCCCGCCGCGATTACTCATTCCGAAAATCCGTCCGGCGGCAACGGAGGGGGCGCCATCGCCACCGCCGAGTCCCTTGATCTTCCAGGTGAGCGGCGGGCCATCTTTCGTCCATTCCTTGAGCAGGCCAGTCTCCCTGGAAATGGCGTTCCGGTCAGGGCCCTGCCACTGAGGCCAATCAAATGATTCTGGTGATGCTGCGAAGGCTGTCGCGCTGGATACGACCAACGCGAGACACATGGCGTGGTATTTCATAGAATTGCGTTTCATTGCAGAACCTACTTATTGTTTGTGTGAATTCATGGTTACAGTAGTCCATCTATTGATGGCCGAAAGGCAAAATGTGAGCTGCACTTCCAAGCTGCTGCTGTTTCCTCGTTTTCACATATTCATCGGTTAACCATTAAACCGCCACGGCGGTTATTCGGATTTGAGGGAAGCCATATCGATGACAAACCGATACCGCACATCCTGCTTGAGCAGCCGCTCGTAGGCCTCGTTGATCTTTTGAATGGGGATGATTTCCACATCGGAGGTAATTTTATGCTTGCCGCAAAAGTCCAGCATCTCCTGCGTCTCGGCAATGCCGCCGATGCCGGAGCCGGCGAAACTGCGTCGCGCCAATATCAAATTGAACGCACTCACGGACAAAGGCTGTCCAGGAGCGCCCACCAGCGTGAGCGTGCCGTCCAGTTTCAACAAGCTCAGATAGGTGTTGATGTCATGCTGGGCGCCAACCGCATCGAGAATGAAATTGAAACTCCCCTGCTGCTTCTTCATCGCGTTGGCATCCTTGGAGATCACGACCTCATGAGCGCCCAACCGAAGGCCATCGGCGATTTTGCCGGGAGAGGTCGTGAACAGGACCACGTGGGCGCCAAAAGCTCGTGCGAATTTCACCCCCATGTGTCCCAAACCGCCCAGTCCGACGATGCCCACCTTCTGGCCGGGGCCCACCTTCCAATGGCGCAGCGGCGAGTATGTCGTGATACCGGCACACAGGAGCGGGGCGGTGGCCGCCAAATCCAGTCCTGTCGGCACGCGCAGGACAAAGGCCTCATCCACCACGATATGGGTGGAATATCCGCCAAGGGTGTGTCCGCCCAAATGCTTGTCTTCGCAGTTATACGTCCAGATGGCACCAGACAGACAATATTGTTCAAGTCCCGCCTGGCAGTTCTCACAAGTGTGGCACGAATCGACCATGCACCCCACTGCGCTCAGATCGCCCGGTTTGAACTTTGTAACGCTGTGGCCCACGCGTGTAACGCGGCCGACAATCTCGTGGCCCGGCACGCACGGGTAAACGGTGTTGTTCCATTCGTTCCGGGCCTGGTGCAGGTCCGAGTGGCAGACCCCGCAGAACAGAATCTCCATTTCGACGTCCAGGGGACCGGGCTCGCGACGGGTGATGCCCAGCGAAGCCAGTGCTGAAGTAGCGCTTTGCGCTGCGTATGCTTTAACTTTGGTTGCAGTCATGTTTTGAAGATAACTTACTTCCCAAAGGTGTCACTAGCAGCACGCGCCAATCGACTTGCAATACGCGCCAACAAAAAACCTCGGCGAACGCACGCATGAAAAAACCCCTGGCCTCTTCAACCAGGGGTTTTCAAAACTTCATGCGGAGCACACTCCGCACTGGCAGCCACGATCCGTTACCGAACCATCGGATGATCCTGCACCTTCAACTGGTAGGGCTTGGATAACACGCTGTTGGCCTTGGGTTTTCCAATGGCGTTATAATCGTAAATGAATTTATAGCGATAATTGAGGATGTCCTTGTCCGCAGGAACCGGCACCAGCGTATCCCACCGGTTGTTCACCTTGGGCGTGCGCTGCATGGGATACAAATCGGCGCCAATCATGACAAAACCCTGCAGGCTCTCCTGTCGCAAGCTTTGCTGAGAACTCTCCCATTTGACGCTCAAGGGATATTGTCCCGAAGCATTGCGCGGCAACTGGGAAGGCGAAAGATTGGTCACCGTGGTCTGGCAGCCTGCCATTAACAGCGGTAACAGTCCCAAAGCTAAAAATCTTTTGATAAATCGCATATCGAGGCCATTTATGACAAAGTGTTCTGACTTTGTAAAGTGGCGTTCATCGGCCGTAAAATTAGCGCGGTAAAATATGGAGCCAAATCAGCGCCGAACAACCCATGGAGGCAAAGCCGGAACCTCGCTTATTTGTAGTTTTCTCGCCGACGTTGCGCTAAGCTGATGACATGGCTGAAACGGTGATAACGAATGCGCAGCCCGGCATTGTCGAAAAAACAGAGACAAAGCCACGGCAGGAACTGGAACCGGGCTTTCTCGTGATTTGCTGGAATGATCCGGTGAATCTGATGGATTACGTAACGCACGTATTCGAGACCGTGTTCGGATGGACACGTCAGAAGGCGGAGTATCACATGCTCCAGGTCCATAATCAGGGCAAAAGCGTTCTGCGCCGCGACAGCCTGGAACGCGCCGAGTATTATGTCCATCAATTGCAAAAATACAGCCTGCAAGCCACCTTGGAACGGGAAGAATGAAGCGTCTTGAATCCCAAGGGGAGACCCTCACTTTCCAAATCAGCATGCGCGAGCGGTTCCTGCTCATGCAAGCCCTGCATCGATATCCCATGGTGTCGCCTTCCCACCACCGGATCAGCCGCTCGCAGTCGGCCGATATGGCTGAGGCCCAAGAACTACTGGATGATGCTCTCGCAGAACAACGTCTGGCATTAAAAAGCAGGATCGCGGTATTGTTCACGGATGGCCAATGCCTGAAAACAGGACCGGATGGGTGTGTTTTGACCCTGACACTGGCTCAACGCGAATTACTCCTCCAATGCCTCAATGATATTCGTGTCGGTTGCTGGACCGCCCTGGGATGTCCGGAGGAAACCCAGCGCACTTCGACCCCGCATACCGAAATAAACATTAAACACCTGATGATGATGGACTTGTGCGCTTATTTTCAGCATTGCCTGATTCATGGTAATTCCGGCGAATAATGGATTCCGGTTGCGTCAATCCATTGACCAGAAGGGCGAAATGTATGATTCGGGATTGAAATCCAGGACCGGACAGGCCAATGTCTAACCAGTTATGCAATCTGTTTTTACAGGTCCCGTTTACGTTGTGCGCGACAATATCGACACAGATCAGATTATTCCCGCGCAATTCCTGAATCTCGTACCGACCATACCGGAGGAATACGAGAAGCTGGGCAGCTACGCGCTCTATGGCCTGCCTGATGGCCAATATCCGGTCCGTTTCGTCAAGGAAGGCAAGCTGGACAGTGATTATCCGATTGTCATCGGAGGACGTAATTTTGGCTGCGGCAGTTCCCGGGAACATGCGCCCATCGCCTTGGGTTCCGCCGGTTGCCACGCGGTCGTCGCAGAAAGTTTTGCGCGTATTTTCTTCCGCAACTCCCTTGCCACAGGCGAACTTTACCCATGCGAATGCGAGGAACGGATGTGTGAGGTGTTAAGAACTGGCGATCAGGTAACGCTGGACTTGGACAAATGCACGCTGACGGTTCAATCCACGGGCAAGGTGTTCAACCTCAAAACTCTTGGAGAAGTCAAACCCGTTGTGGATGCGGGTGGTTTGTTTAATTACGCCCGGAAGACCGGCATGATTCCGACGAAATAGGGCTTAGGACTTATTTGAAGTTTTTTCGAGCGGCACGGAACATTACCGATTCCGCTCATTTTTTTATTTTTCGGCGTAATTGATGCTCATCGCTCCGCCAAGGAGCGGATAAATCCGCACATTCCTGCAGTTCAACGTTCTCATGGATGCGGCCACCCCCTCTTGCGCGGGATAGACTTGGAGCGATTCCAGAATATAGGCGTAAGCGGCGGCGTCTCCGCAGAAAATCCTGCCAAAAACCGGAACCATGCACCGCAGATAGGCGTAATAAAGCCACCGCCAGGTTTTATTGGCGGGTTTGCCAAAATCCAAAATCAGAATCCGTCCGCCAGGTTTGGTCACCCTATGCAATTCGGAGATTCCCCGCTCAAAATCCGATAGATTCCGCAATCCATAGCTGACGGTTACGGCATCAAAGGTGGCTTCGCCAAATGGAATTTGAAGGGCGTCACCCTGCAAATAATCGATGGACTTTGAACCTGCACCCGCAATCCGTGCGCGGGCCACATCGAGCATGCGGGCGTTAAAATCCAGTCCCACCACGTTCGCACCGGACCCCGCCAGAGCCATTGTGACATCGCCCGTCCCACAGCAAACATCCAAGGCCCTCTGACCTGGTTTCAATGCCGCCATTCGCACCAGACGCCGTTTCCACAGCCGATGGAGACCCGCGCTTTGAACATCGTTGATTAAATCATAACGGGTCGCGATCCGGCTGAAGAGATCGTTGACCTTCGCCGCACGCTGTTCGCCCTTTTGGTAATAACCATTGCCCATCTGGATCGAACCGTAACGTATTCCAAACCAAAGGTTGAGTGAATTCCGCGCCTCTCATTTCTAAGACGCGCGATTCCGTGCCTGGACCTATCAGAAGGCCATCACCGCCCCTTGTTCTGGGATATGGCACGTTCCAAGGACAAAAGGGTTTCGTCCACTGTTCTCTTCCAGGTGAACTCGGAGGCAATTTCCATCGCTCGTTTCGTTTTAAATTCCTTGGATGCCACCGACTCTCTGAATACCTCCTCGATGCGTAGAGCCAGTTCATCCGCCACTCCAGAGGTGTAATAATCGGCAGCTTCTCGAAAGAATTCCGGCATTGGAGGATTTTTCGTCGAGACTATCCGACACCCGTGAGCCATCGCTTCAAGTGCTGTATTGGGGCAGGCCTCGACGCGACTGGTCATGACGAACATCCGGCAGTGCCGGTAGCACCAGTTCATTTCGTTTTCCTTAAGCGGACCTGTGTAAATAATATTCTGTTGGATTCTGCTGGCCTGTGCGAGTTGATCCAATTCGCGTTTGTAAAATTCCGAACCTGAATCCACTCCCCCGGCGATGACCAGGCGCACATCCTGGCCCCTGACCCGCGCGTCCGACGCCGCATCCAGCAAATCGGTCAGACCGCGATGGGTCCGAATACTGCCAGCGGTAAAAATGAACGGCCGGGTCTCGGAATTCATTAACGCCGCCGGCTGAATGAATCGGGAGGGGTCTCCGGCCGGTGCTATACCGTGATAAACGCGGTCAATTTTTTCAGTCGGAATCCTCCACTGCCTGTTGAGAAAGCTGGCCACGTAATCGGAGACGGCAATGACACGCGTGGCCTTTCGACATCCCCGGTGCGCCAGGGCTCGGCGCAAAGCATTGCGAACAAGATCAATCGTAGCATTGCGTCCGAACGGCATGGCAGCCATTTCCATGTTCCTGATCATGACAACGGTCGGCACATCTCCAGAGCCCAGGCGGAAGAAATTGGGAATGAAAATAACATCTGGTTTAATGTCCCACAGCTTGCGTTTGATGAAGGAAATGCAGCGGAGCGGCGATGCATTCGGCCAGGCCAGGCAAGGTCCACAGTCGTCCAGATCGATTTTCGGTGGAACGAATATTGACAGCTCATCGACACGCGGATGAGCCCTTAGGATGGGCACAATTTGACGCAAATACTTGCGGCAACCACCGCTTAGCCCACCTCCTGAATAATTCACCAGCGCAATTTTCATTGAATAGCGAGCAGCCACCCTATTTTCACGCTGGAAAACCGCCACATAAAATGTTCTGCCATGACTACTTTATCGTGTTCCGGATCAGGCTGATGGTTGGCCGGTATTTTCCTGAAACAGAAGTTTCGATTGCGTTCACATATTCGAAAGAAATGTTTAACCCCGCACTTACTTGCTCGTGAATTTTATCGGCCAAGTAGGTTTCGATTTTGTCGGAGTAACCCGGCTTCTTTACGACCTTTACGACCAGTTTATCAATTGCGGTCTGTACAACCTGGAAGCGTTCAACCTGGCTCGCCACTTCCTTGAACAGATGTGGAAAATACTCGCCGGGCAGCAATTTGCCTTCCGGAGTTTTTATGATATCCACACTCCGCCCATGTGTGACTTTCAAACGACGGAATGGAAAAGTTTCCGACGGATCGGGCTTGCCAAGTATGCCCACGTCACCCAGTTGATAGCGAATCAATGGCATCGCGTGTTCCACCAGGTTGGTAATGGTAATCAGGCCGGGTTCCCCGTCAGGAACGGGTTTCCCGGATTCATCGGTGATTTCGACAAAATATTGATCTCCGTTGACCATCAATTGCCTGTGATCGGCCGTTTCCATGGCAATGGAAGTCATTTCCCGCGATCCATAGACCTCAAACACTTCCGTGCCCAGAACATGGCGCCAACGCTCCTTCTGGGTGTCGGTAACCAGTTCCCCGCATGGAATGACGCGCGGGATACGCATTTCCATTTTATGTTCACTGACATAATCACAGAGAATGTCGAACACACTGGCATAAGCGAAAACCGTGCTCCATTTTCCCTGCTCCAATTCGCCGATGATTCCATCTATTTTCCCGGCAGTCAGGTTGAAGGCCGGTCGAATGGAGACATTGAACAGCAGGTTCTTCAACCTCTCCGAATTGGAGGTCCATGCGGAATAATCAATGGGCCGACCCGCGATTTCACAGGTTGCACTTCCCAAGCGCCTTCCGGCAACGGCATAGGCCCGATGCGTTACAAGCATTCGCTCCAGATGCCTGCGCTTCTCATGAATGACGGTCACAGGCTTTCCCGTCGTGCCCCCCGAACTAATCCGCGTCACGGCTGTAGTCGGAACGGAAGGGTCCTGCAACTCCTGGAATGAATCCGTGAGGCTTCTTCTTGTCAGCAAGGGAATCCTGGCCATTTCTGAAAAAGAATCAAATGCACCTGGTTCAACCCCGACCGTTTTAAATATTTTCCTGTAGTAAGGGACGTTGCGATTTGCATGCGCGAGCAATTCCTGGAATCGGGCCAATTGAAACGCGTGCAATTCCGCCGGCGACCATTCCAACCGTTGTCGCACGGCCCTGGCCTGCGCCAGCAAGTTCTGGCGGGTCACCAAACCGAGGGCCGCATAGATCAACTTTTCCTTGTTGGTTACAAGCGGATTCAAACTTGAAACACTCTTATTCATCGATGCAAATATTGCTTTAAAAGAATTCTACGGATTGCTCGCACGTGATGGTATTCCTCATTGCTTTTTGGGAAAACAGATAAATTAGTGTATTTTATTAAACCAGGCCGCCGTTTCTTCGATGCCTTGTTTCATCGTATAAGGAAGTGGACCGCAGACAGATTCGATGGGTCCCGTGCTGAACCCCGATTCCGCCAACACATTATTGAGCCTGAAAGAATTGAACGGGAATGTCCTGTAGCCGCAAGCGTTAATCAAGTCACCCATCCTGGCACAAACACGCGCCAGGCTCTCTGGAATGGTTCGAATGGGTGGCGCGCCAAATGCGAGTTGAAACCCACTTGTCCAATCGCGCAAGGAAAGGGGTTTGTAATCGGCCAGATAGAAGGTCTTTTGGTGAATGGCTTCTGCCGGAACCTCGATCAGACGGCGAAACTGATAAGCCGCGTTGCCGACGTAACCGTACGTTTTAAAAATGGGTCTGCGCCCGACATGAAAATACCGTCCATTTTTGATCATCAACAGAAACCGTTGATAATGGCTGTTCATTCCGGGTCCCCAAATTGTGGTGGGACGCACAAGACACCAAATTACTCCGCCGCCGTCGGAGGAACGAACTGCCTTCTCGGTTTGGACTTTGCTTTCGCCATAAAGATTAATTGGTGCATAGTCTGTATCGTTCTTTGGCTTGTATTGCACATGACACACCAACTGAGAGGATGTGTAGATGCAACGTCGCACCGAGGGTGTGGCGCGAATGGCCGCAATGACATTTTCGACACCCTGAATGTTGGCCCTGTAGCCATTGATATTCTGCGTTTCGGCCAGGTCAGTCCGCGCGGCCAGATGGAGGACGGTTGTCGGCTTGAAACTTGAAACAAGGTTAGTCAATCCAGCCCGGTCCAATATGTCACACACCTGGTGTTTCTGGACCGGGTTACTCGGTGAATTTTTATCGAGACTGAGAACATCATATCCGCTGTCAACGAGATCGGCATAAACCCTGGAGCCAATAAAACCTGAACCGCCGGTGAGAAGGACTTTTTGCGTCATCTTTCTTTCCCCCCCGTATATCCGCGCCATCCACGGCTGGGTTTGAAAGGCCGCCCCAGCGCCATTGGCATTTCATTGAGTTCGATTTCTTCATTGTTGAACATCACCTTGCCGGAATCATCGCTTTCCGCATGAAGTGGAAACATGAATCGCGATGCAATGGCCTCACGCACCATCGGAATGCATTGCGGATCAAATCCCATCACCCGGCACGCGGCCTCATCCACCGCAACAGCATTGTCTCCAAATATCAGCGCCCCTGCGGAAGCCGCTACAGGCGACAACGGACCGTTCCCTTCGCCTGCAATTACCCCGTCGATGATGCATAATTGGGTCCGTTGAGGTATTTCCGACATCACGCCGTTTTTGTTCGCGTAATGCGCAATGCGCGCCAGATCCACGGCCATCCTCCAACAGGTATCGTTTCCGTGCCATGCGCCCGCCTGGATGCATCGGGCACGCCCCAGCACGCGCCGCAAATTGGCATCCAATGCCACAAGTCCTCGCTGAACAAGGGTCCCCTGCCCGCGCGAATGCACGTAATCATGAAGTTTTGAAAATGCCACGCGCGCGCCGGATGCCTGAGGATATTCGTCACCGCCTTGTTCCGGGCCTCCAAACCGGTGATGTGCCAGGCAATCCTTGTGGCCGACGGTCCCAACAAAACCTTTTATGGCACAGGTGATTCCAACCTTCTCGTGCGTCTTTAATTTTGGAAGGCTGATGACAACGTCCGCATCCAGGATCGCGCGATGAATAACGTAGCGATGACTTTTTCCACTGTGGAATTTTTCCGTGCGCTCGGGATTATAATCGGATACCCGGAAATGGGCGGGGCCGTTTCTTCCCAGCGAACCAAGCAGGCTGTTCTCACCCAGGTCGATCTCGACAGAATCCCTGTCGGTATCCCGCTCAAAATGGCGCGTCGGACTGCCGAGAATACCGCGTTCCTTCACCACCAAACGCAAATCCCTGGCGGATATATTGACGTCTTCTGTCTCGTAATATTTCGACACTTCCAGCGCGCCGGTCTCATTGATCACGGATTCCCAATTGGCTCCTTGGAGCGGGGCATTTCCGAACGCAACGGCGCCATTCTTTCCAACGGCCAGCAGCACATAATCAAGCACCGCGCGCAACACCGAGCCGTGCGTGCATTTGGATTTGAAGTTTTCCTGTGTTTCCAAAGGCCGCCGGTGCTGAACAAAATTGCACAACAAAAACACCTTCTGGCCGGGCTTGATATACGATCCCAACGGATTCCAATCCGAGGATCCGAAATGCGCCTTGTCGAGACCGGCCTGGATGAAAATCTGGCGCACCGCATCGTAAACACGATTTTGAGTCGCTGAGATGTGGCGAAAACGATACTCAGGATACCGGACTGAAGGCGAAAAAAACTCACCGCCCTCAGGGTAACTTAGCGTGCCGTCTTGAATGATCGAAATCATGCCTTTAATTTTGCGGCGGCCCGGAGTCCAAAGTTGGAACCGCGCAGAAAACCGGAACCTCATCGGGATGACGTTTCATCATTTGTTTGAGCCTGTTTTTGAGGTGTCCTCCTGCCCGTACGTGCGGGTCCGCAGATCGGATTGGGCATTATTTTTAAACCATAAAACACTTCTTGGAAGAAAATATCTGCCCATCAGGGAACGATAGCGGAGCATGCGAATCAGATAATTTTCACTGTTGCGGAGCTTGTACCGAAGCATGGCCATTTTACGACGCATGAAAGACACCCTTAAATTCTGTCTTTCAACCAATACCAAGGCCTCGGCAAGCTGGTCCTTTGCGGCGGTTTGGGAAAATTGTTTGCCGTGCAACCTGAAGGCGCTTGTGCTTGAACCTGGATGCTTTTTGAAACGAAATCCCGCGGTTTTGGCGCGCAGAAAAAAATCGAAGTCCGCGGAATGCCGAAAGGTGGTGTCAAACCCATTCAGCTTTTTAAACACCGCTTTTCGGAACAATGTGCCGGGCTGCGTGATGGGCATCACGAGATTTGCCGCCATGGGAATAAAATCGCTGGGAGGAGGTGTGCTCCAGGAATGCAGAAAACGGCCGTCAATATCGATAAAATCCGTATTCCCATAAATCAAATCGGCTTGGGATGACCACTGTTCCAAGGCCTGCACGACGGCACCGGAATAAAGCACGTCATCGCCGTTAATGAAGGTCATCCATTCCGTATCCATCCCTTCCAATACGGCGTTTACCGCGGCGTACAAATTGCCTTTGGGTACCTGGAGCACCGCATCGACCGCCCCCCGGGCATATTCATAGGTGCCATCCGTGGAAAAACTATCGGCCACCACAACACGCGCGCCACAATCCCTTAATCGGCGCAGGCTCTCCACGGTGTCACGAATGGTCTCGATGCAATTAAGCGTCGGAATCGCAATGCCGAGGTCCAATTTCTTATCAATGGTCATTCTGTTATTTCCGCCCATGATTATCGCAAGTGGGGTCTTAAAGACAAGCCTTCCCGAATGGCAGCCGCTTCTCCCATACACCTCTTCACGCGCTTACCGTGAGCGCTGCATGCGCTACGAAAATAACCGCGTCATGTATGGGCGTGCCACAATTTCCGCCCCATCCGCTCCAACGTATAGCCGTGGGCGTAGAGTTGGTCGTGCGCTTCCAACGGGTGGATGCCCAGGGCTTGAGCGCCTCCGCCGCAAGTTTCATTGCTTGAATCACTTGGGCGTCCAATAAACGCTCCTGCATCTATTCATCGAGTGCCACCTCATCTGCGCTGATCGTCCTATCATTCTTTTTCAACATCAGTCGCCCCAAACCGGTGCGCTCATCGGATCCGTCAAAAAATGGCATGGTTCCGTATGCGCGACTCACGGCATTACCCGTCAATTCCACCTGACCCGCCAGGAAATTTTTTTCGATTGTTTTTAAGAATTTAAGAAACTGGAAATTTCTTGGATCCGGCTCAATTGCAAGAACCCGATTGGCTGGTTCCGCTCCCGCCCAGCGGCAGGTGAAATAACCATAATTGCCCCCAATATCGAGAAAAATCCGACCCTGCAAGCACAGGTCACGCAGCATTTTCGACAATTTTCGCTGCTTGTAACGGAGGGTGCTATTTCATGGTGGCCTGGATCCCGAGAATTGACGTCGAGGTAAATGCCCCGCGCGAACTCCACTTCGACATCCTTGCATGATTCCGGCTGCACTGGAAATGTTCCAAGGAACAGACTCCGATAAACACATTCCCGAAGGGCTAATGGTTTATTTTGCGCAACACAATGTGCGAAATTTCAATGGGTGATGATCTTCCTGAAGTTGGAAATGGACGCCTGGTGGTTTTAAATCCCCAGACTGGCATGGCAATTTTGAGGCATAAAAAAAGACGGACACAATGAATGTCCGTCTCTCGCGTTTAAAATCCAACTGATCTATTAATACCGGTAATGGTCGGCTTTATAAGGTCCTTCAACAGGCACGCCGATATAATCCGCCTGATATTTGGTCAGCTTGGTCAGCTTGACGCCGATTTTTTCGAGGTGCAGGCGGGCCACTTCCTCATCCAGTTTTTTGGGAAGCCGGTACACACCGACCTTGTAACTCTCGCGGGCCTTCCAGAGGTCCAATTGTGCCAGCACCTGATTTGTGAAG
Organism: Verrucomicrobiia bacterium; assembly: GCA_963664225.1. Taxonomy (GTDB): domain Bacteria; phylum Verrucomicrobiota; class Verrucomicrobiia; order Limisphaerales; family UBA1319. The sequence goes on along the minus strand of OY760937.1, from coordinate 562,846 downwards.
GAATTGGACATCACGAAGCTGGGGTGGCCGGTGGCGCAGCCCAGGTTCACCAAACGCCCTTCGGCCAGCATGTAGATGCAGTGCCCATCCGGGAAGGTGTAGCGGTCCACCTGAGGCTTGATATTCAGTTGTTTGACGCCTTTGCGAGTGTTCAGGCGGTCCACCTGGATTTCATTATCGAAATGCCCGATGTTACACACAATCGCCTGATCCTTCATCTTCTCCATGTGCTCAAGCGTGATGATGTCGCAATTACCCGTGCAGGTGACGTAAAGATCCGCCTCGCCCAAAGTGTCCTCAATGGTGGTCACTTCAAAGCCTTCCATCGCCGCCTGGAGGGCATTGATGGGATCGATCTCAGTCACGATCACCCGGGCGCCAAATCCGCGCAACGAATGCGCCGAGCCTTTGCCCACATCCCCGTAGCCGCAGACGACGGCGACCTTGCCCGCCACCATGACATCCGTGGCGCGCTTGATTCCGTCGGCCAGCGATTCGCGACAGCCATAGAGGTTGTCGAACTTCGACTTCGTCACCGAGTCATTCACGTTGATTGCCGGAACGAGCAATTTGCCCGCCTCCATCATCTGGTATAGACGATGCACGCCCGTGGTGGTTTCTTCAGAAACACCCTTCCAATCCTTCACGACTTCGTGCCAGCGATTGGGATTCTCCTTATAAACCTTCTTGAGCAAGTTCTTGATGACCTGTTCTTCATGCTTATCACTGGGGGAATTGACCCACTTGTCCCCGTTTTCCAGTTCGTATCCCTTGTGAATCAGCAGCGTCGCATCCCCACCGTCATCGACAATCAATTGGGGGCCTTTTCCGCCGGGATGAATCAGCGCCTTGTAGGTGCAATCCCAATACTCTTCCAGAGTTTCGCCCTTCCAGGCAAACACGGGTACACCGGCCGCGGCAATGGCTGCGGCGGCCTGATCCTGCGTTGAAAAAATGTTGCAACTGGCCCAGCGCACCGACGCACCCAAGGCGACCAATGTCTCAATCAAGACCGCGGTCTCAATGGTCATGTGCAGCGATCCGGTGATGCGCACCCCTTTGAGAGGCTTGCTCGCACCGTATTTGGCGCGCAAGGACATTAATCCGGGCATTTCGTGTTCCGAAATGTTGATCGATTTGCGGCCCCAATCGGCCAGCGCCAGGTCCTTGACCTGAAAATCATTATTCGAGGTTTTACGGGCTTTGCCGTTCTTGGCGGCGGACCCATTCGTGCCCTTTGCGCGGGCGGGAGATAGTTTTACTGAAGCCATATTTTAAAATTTCTTTTTGCTGAATGCTTTTTGACCCATTACGGGCCTTTGTGTAAACGCCGGACCGCGCGCCAACGCGTCCAATCCGGTGTTTGCCGTTGCAGACTTGCGGGTTACTTCGCCGCCTTTTTCAACGCGGCTGCCTTGTCCGTCTTTTCCCAGGTGATGCTGTTCAAATCGTCGATCTTGCCGAAATGCCCATAATTGGTCGTTTTGGAGAAGATCGGCCGCAACAGGTTCAACTGTTTGATGATGGCCGCCGGTTTGAAGCTGAACACCTCGCACACCGCCTTGGTGATGGCCTCGTCACTCACCGTTCCGGTCCCAAAAGTATCCACCGCCACGGAAACCGGTTCCGGATATCCAATGGCGTAGGCAAACTGAATTTCAGCCCGTGTGGCGAGACCGGCCGCCACGATGTTCTTGGCCACATAACGGCCCATGTAAGCCGCGCTGCGATCCACTTTGGATGGATCCTTGCCACTGAAAGCGCCGCCGCCGTGGCGGCCCATGCCACCGTAGCTGTCCACAATGATCTTACGGCCTGTCAATCCGGTGTCCCCCTGGGGACCGCCCACCACGAACCGGCCTGTGGGATTGATGAGGAACTTGGTCTTCTTATCCAGCAATTCCGCCGGAAGCACCTTTTTGACCACGTTTTTGATGATGAAATCCGAGATCATCTTGTGCTTCGCATCCGCCGCGTGCTGCGTGGAAACAACCACGTTGGTGATGCGCACCGGCTTGCCATCGGCGTATTGGACGGACACCTGGCTCTTGGCGTCAGGACGCAGCCATTTGGCCAGTCCGGCCTTGCGGATGCGGGTTAATTCACGGCCCAAGCGATGCGCGAACATGATCGGCGCGGGCATCAATTCCGGGGTCTCATCGCAGGCATAACCAAACATCAAACCCTGGTCTCCGGCCCCCTGCTCGTCCGTTTCCTTGCCTTCCGCACCACGGGCGTCCACACCCTGAGCGATGTCAGGGCTTTGCCGGGTTATCAGATTCATCACAAAGACCTTGTCGGCATGGAAAACATCGTCGTCATGCACATACCCAATTTCCCGGATGGCGTCGCGCACCAACTGGTTGTAATCCAATTCAGCCTTGGTGGTGATCTCACCGCCCACAACCACCACGTTGCTCTTGGCATAGCATTCGCACGCCACACGGCTGCGCGCATCCTGAGTCAGACACGCATCCAACACCGCGTCGGAAATTGTGTCGCACACCTTGTCGGGATGGCCCTCGCCCACGGACTCGGACGAGAAAATAAAATTCATGCTCATGATCTTTGTTTCTACAGGTTACTTCGTTACGTATTGACGTATCAGGATAAGAAGATATATCATTGGCACCAGTCGTCAACTGTCATTTACAAAGCTCATGTCTGGCATCCTAAAATCTCTGCGTGCTCTGGCGGATCCCACCCGTCTGCGCATCATCGCGCTTCTCGAAAAAGAGGAACTTTCGGTCAATGAGCTCCAGGAAATCACACGCCTGGGCCAATCCCGCATTTCCACCCACCTGGGCCTGCTCCAGGATTCCAACCTAGTTCAATCCCGGCGCGAAGGGAAACGCACGTTTTACAAGTTAAACTCAACGGCGGACAACGCCTCTCGTGAATTCATTCAACTCGCGGTGCGAGGCGCCCAGGAATTATCCGAGCACAACGCAGATCAGTTTAATTTAAAGCAGGTCGTTGCGCTTCGTCAGGACCAGGCCAAGCTCTATTTCAACCAGGTGGCTGGACGATTTGATCGCAGCTATGGACCGGGGCGTTCCTGGCAGGCCTTTGGCCATCTGCTCCTGCGGATTTTACCCCCATTGGTCATCGCCGACCTGGGTTCGGGCGAGGGACTCATCAGCGAATTGCTGGCCCGGCGCGCCAAAAAAGTCATCGCGGTGGATAATTCGGAAAAAATAGTCGCGTTCGGCGCTGCCAAGGCGCGCGAAAACGGCATTAAAAACCTGGAATTTCGTCTCGGCGACCTCGAAACACCCCCCGTTGAACCGGATAGCGTCGATCTGGTGGTGCTCAGCCAGGCACTCCATCACGCCAAAAACCCGGAAACCGCTCTTCACTCCGCTTACAAAATCCTCAGGCTCGGCGGGCAAATCATGATTCTGGACCTCTTCAAGCACCATGTTGACCAGGCCCGGGACATCCATGGAGACCTGTGGCTGGGCTTCTCTGAGCGGGATTTGCATCGCTGGATGGAAGCCGCCGGATTCAAGAAAATCGAGATTACCATGGCCGCCAGGGAGGAACAGCCCCCTCATTTCCAAACTCTGCTTGCAGGAGCGGAAAAGTAGGCTTCAGAAAATTCCGCAATAATTTTACTCCTGCTCCTCGCACCAGCGCGTGCCGAGGCCGTGCTTCAATCCCATGTGATCCAGCACCCGGGCAACCACTGTATCCACTACCGCCTCGACCGTTTGAGGACGCATATAAAAGGAGGGGTTCGCCGGGAGAATCACCGCGCCTGCCATCAGGAGCAGTTCCATGTTTTTCAGATGAACCAGGCTCAACGGGGTCTCACGCGGTACCAGGATCAATTTGCGGCGTTCCTTGAGAACCACATCCGCCGCGCGCAACAGCACATCCGCGCTCAAACCATGCGCAATGCGCCCCATCGTCCCCATCGTGCAGGGAATAACCACCATGACATCCACAGGATTCGAGCCGCTGACAAACGGCACATTCATGCTCTTGAGGCTGTGACTGACCGCACCCTCGGGAATCCGGAGTCCCCCTGGCAATTCCTCCGCCACCACCGCCTGGGCATACCCGCTGGTCACCACATGCACCTCATTCTGACGGGTGTCCAATTGGTCCAGAAGCCTTTGGGCATACATCGAGCCACTGGCTCCGGTAATGGCGATTAGAATTTTCAAGGCGCCTCGAAATATGAACCCGGACCGGGCCCGGGGCAAGCCCGCAGCCAATCGGGTACGCAAAAAGCGGTTGGACTTTCATCCAACCGCTTCTCACACACAGGAAAAATGCTGAGAACAACTTCAACATTTTGGCAGCAGCCCTGCTGCCGGAAATCGTCGATCGATGCGGGCACTGCAGACATGCGCCCTAAAAACACACGGTGAACAAATTCTGCAAAATTGCACCGATCACTTACGGTGTCAGAATAACCGAATCCCTGTCCCCCGCCAGTCACCAGTACTGGTGACACGCGTTTATCGACGCCGATAAGGTTGATTCAAATTGCCGGACTGTAATTTTTCCACACGCTCCGCCGCAGCAAGAAGCCCGTGGTTATCCGTGAACCGCTCCGCAATGTTTCGACAGCGCAGCCGCGTCTCCGGTGTCATCAGCCTCCTTAGTGCATCGGCAATCTGCCGTGCGTCCAAACGTCTGGACTTGACCGACGCTCCAACACCCAACCGCTCAATACGCAGGGCGTTATCGCCCTGGTCAAAGCAGAGGGGATGAATCAATTGCGGCGTGCCGCTTGCGAGCGCTTCCGCCACTGTTCCAATGCCCCCATGGTGGAGCACGGCGGCGCACAGCGGGAAAAGTTTGCGAAACGGGGCAAAATTAGTATGATGAATAAAGGATGGCAGCGGATCAGGCAGCGCTTTCTCATACTTTGTGAGAAAAATTCCCCTCAATCCACATATCTCGCATGCCTCGAGTGCCGCGCGAAACAATGCTTCAGGATGCGCCATTCCGGTTCCAAATGTGAAGGCCACCGGCGGATTACCATTCCGGCAAAATGCCCGCAGTTCAGGGGTTAAATCGCTTCCCTGCCCGATATCGAACAGGGGAAAACCGGTGAGTTGCAATTGCCGCGGCCAGTCGATTTGCGGGGGACCATACCATTCTGGAAAGAGTCCAAGAACCAGTTGGGGCGAAAGCCAGTTTTGAAAGAGGCGCCGAACAGGTTTTAGCCCAAGCTCAACGCGTAGAGGATTGAGTTCCCGCCCCACAAGAACGTCGCCAAGCACATCCAATGCCCGCCAAAACACCTTCCATGCAGGGCGCGGCGCGTGACGTAACCATGCAAAACAAGGCATGATTGGCGGCGCGATGGAACTGGGAATCAACCCTGGTTGCAGAATGAGACTGGCCAGAGGCGCACCCGATTTTTCGTGTACCATGGCCGATGCGAACACCCCCGGGCTGGAGACCAGCACACTGTCATCGGTCACTAATTGCGAGAGCAAGTCATACTGGCGTCGAAGGAAGCGCACACCCCAGCGAGCCGCCAGCGGTGCTGTCTTGATGGGATTCCAGAAATCCGGATGGTCGAATAATTCGAAGTTTTCCCGCTCTGAGACCAGGGCGCGAAATGCCAGTCCGTGCATGCGTGCCAGGGGTTCATAATGCGCACTGGCCACCAAAGTGGCCTGGTGTCCCCGTGCTTTCAGCACGGCCCCCAACCCGATGAATGGGAAGACATCGCCATCCGTGCCAATTGTAACAAGAATCACATGCATGAAGTTTGTGCGGAATACGAAATGAAATCCGTCAGCCGAAAGCCAGCCGTTTTTCTTGGATCCGTTTAAACGAGGAGCGGTTTGCTCCTAATGCAGGGGGCCCGCCTCGAAGCACACGAGAGACGCAGCAAGGGCCTGGCATTCCGATGCGCAATGTTCTGTACAAAATCGCAATATTCTTATGGCCAGCTCCAGAAGGGTTATAGAATCCCAAGATACTTGTTGCGGCCCAGAACCAGCGCCTCGATTTTCCTATCCACAACCGGACGTCTGAGCATCCAAAATCCGCAGTCCGGATGAACCCAGCGCAGACGGCCCTCTCCAAGTTTTTTATCCGCTTTTTCAATCTGTCGGGCCACATCATCTGCGGTTTCAATGCGGTTGACTTTCACATCCACGACGCCGACACCAATCCGAATTCTGGGATCAATGGCCGTCAATGCATCGAGATCTTCGGCGGGTCGATTCGCAAGCTCCAAAATCACATGATGCGTATTCAGTGCGTTGATAAAATCGATGAGGAGCCTCCAATGGCCTTTCTGAATGGTTTGGCCCGCGTAATTGCCAAAACACAGGTGAACCGCGCGTTCGCAGGATATCCGGTCCAAAACCCGGTTGATTGCCTTGGCACCAAGAGGCCCTGAACAGGGTGTGCCGGTGATGTTGGCTTCGTCGATCTGGACGCAAGCACAAGGCAGCCCGACGACTTGATCGGCCAGAACGTCGGCCACGGCCATCGTCAAATCCTCGTAATTCCTGTAATGGTGATCGACCAGGGTTCGAGCCAGCATGTAGGGGCTGGTGACTGTGAACTTAAATGGTCCGCCGGAAACAGAAGCGGCGCGCGCGCAGTCCGACATCAAATTAAGCCCCCCTTCGCCAAGCGGGCCATCCACCACGGCGGCGGGCTTGCGACGCCATTGCATTAAGGACTGCCCCGAAAATTGCTCCCAATCCCTGCGCCCGATCGACTGGCTCATCCCGGCCATCTTCCCAACGAAATAATCGATCATTCCGTTGCTTTCGGGATGGTTTAGCTCAAATCGGTAAAGCTCGCCATCCGTGGGCAAATCGATTCCCGCCTGTCTTTGCGTATCGAATACGACTCTCGTGGCATCCAGCCTTGCTTCCTCGCTGCGGGAAAACATCAGCCATTCCGGCAGTGGGTATGACCCTACAGTAGTGGTTAAAATTCGCGGCCCAACGTTAATGGAAGTGTCAGCACTCATAAGTCTCACAAAGGCCGCGCATCCAGTTCAGAATGCATGCGGCTTGCGCATAAATTGTCGTTCCACGGGGTCCAAGCCGTTGGGCTTGACCCAAATTAATAAACTTACAAGCGATCAACCCAAGTCAACCCAAGTCAACCCAAGTCAACCCATGCCGACGGGCGCACGAGTTTGTCAGACCTTGGCCTTGGGTTTCTCCAAAGCATGACGGTATTTGCGCTTGAACCGGTTGCATGATGAAACCGAGGTCTTGCCGTCGTCGTTTTCCCATACTTCATCGTAACAAGCCGTGCGAGGCTCGCTTTTCAATGCGGTCTCCGTCTCGATATTGCCCTCATCGTCGCAATCGATTTCCATAAACCGAACTTTTTGATTCCGATTCAGTCGATTTGATAATATAACTAAAACCTTACGCTTCATCGCTTTATAAATTTTCCAAACGTCCGCCGGGCTGCTTTGGAACCCGGAATCCATTCCATCATCAAATCCTTGCCGATTCATCTTTAGACTCCCGGCAGCCAGGCCGGCCAGCACTTGAAGCGGCCACAAGGATCGCTCTCATTCCGAAAGATATGACTGCGGTTTGCAAGTTAATTCGCCATTCCGCCGGTCGATTTATCAAGCCATGGCTAAAAGCACCTTTCCCTTCACCTCGCGATTGCGCAAAGCGGCCAATGCCGCCGGAGCCTCAGCCAAAGGCAGAATCCGATCGATCACCGGCTTGAGCTTTCCTTGGGCCACCCAATCGAGTGTCGCCACCAGATCGGTGCGGTTGCGGCCGTAACTGCCAATCAGGCGTTGCTGTTTGACAAAGAAAGGCCACAAATGGAGGGATACGTCCTTGCCCGCCGTGGCCCCGCAAGTGATCACGGAACCATCGCGCGCCACACAACCAAAAACCTGCTCCAAAACAGCCCCGCCGATATGCTCCACCACCCAATCCACACCGTGTTTTTCGGTGTGCTTTCTCACGGCGGCAGTCCAGTTGGCTTGCGCGGTGTCCACGACGAATTCAGCGCCCATTTTCATGGCAAAATCCCGTTTTTCCTGCGTCGAACCGGTGGTGATAACCCGTGCGCCGAGTGTTCTGGCAATTTGAATGGCCGCGCTGCCCACGCCGCTGGCGCCGGCCATGACCAACACCCAATCCCCCTGACGGACGTCTCCCCGATCCGTGAGCATGTGCATGGCGGTGCTGCCCGCAAGGGTCACGGCGGCCGCAGCCTCAAATCCCACCCCCTTGGGGATGGACACCAATGCCTGCCACGGCACCACAACTTTTTCGGCAAACCCGCCGTCGCATTCGATACCCAGAATCCGCCCGTTCAGGCAGAGCGATTCCTCACCGCGCCGGCAAAACTCGCAATCTCCGCAGAAGAGATTGGACTGCACCGCCACAGCCGCCCCCAGAGCCCATTCATCCACGTCATCCCCCAGCTCGATGATCTCGCCGGCAATCTCACAGCCAGGGGTGCGAGGCAGTGTCACGGGAATCGGTAACTCGCCCGCCTCAAGCCACAAATCCAAACGATTCAATCCGCAGGCCCGAACCCGAATCAGCGCTTCAGCCGGTCCCGGATGGACGTCTGGCACATCGACTAACGCGTATTTTCCGGGGACACCATGTGCGAGTAGTTGAAAGGCCTTCATTGTACGGAATACATACCACAAAAAACATTTGCAGGCAAGCCATAATGCTGATCTTATGAAGACCTAATTTGAATCATGAAGCGCAAATCCACGTCGAACCTTAATATGCATGTTTCCACCCTGATTCCGACATTGCGGCGCGCCGCATTCCGCCCGTTTTTCAAGGCTGCAGCCATCCTCATGGTCATGAGCGCGTTGAACGCCAGCGCCAAAGACATCACCTTGTATGTTGCCCCGGATGGAGATGACACCTGGTCGGGCAATATCGCCACGGCTTCGGGAGATGAAAACGATGGCCCAAAGGCAACGCTTCAGGGCGCATTAAAAACGGTCCGCCAGTTGCGCGCCGGTCCAGATGGATCACAAGTCACAGGGCCGATCCAAATCCTGATGCGCGGAGGATTCTATCCCCTGGAGGAACCCGTGGTATTAACGCCGGAGGATTCGGGTGTGAGCGCAAAACAACCTTTGCGCATTGCCGCTTACAAGGATGAAGTCCCCGTGTTAAGCGCCGGACAAATCATCTCCGGTTGGAAACCGGTTCCCGGCCAACCCGGCCTGTGGGCGGTGGAAATTCCGGCCGTTCGGAATGGTTCCTGGTATTTCCATCAACTGTTTGTAAACGGTCAACGCGCAATCCGTGCCCGCACGCCAAATGCAGGTTACTTGCGCATCCAGGGAGACAGCCCTCAGGACCATCCCATAAAAATTCATTATAAGCCCGGCGACATTAAAAAAGAATGGGCGGACGACGGTGACGTGGAAGTGGTGGCTTATCTGGCCTGGGGGGATGTGCGCATGCAGATCCGAAATGTGGATGAGACCAACCATGTAGCCACGCTCTCAGGGGATCCCCGTGAATCGAACAAGGAAAGCAACGCCCAGTATTATATTGAAAACGCCCCGGATGCGCTCGATATGCCCGGCGAATGGTATTTGGACCGAAAAACAGGCGTGCTGACGTATTGGGCCAAACCCGGCCAGAACATGACCCGAGCTGAAGTCATTGCACCCACTGCAACCAAATTGATTCGCCTGGAAGGTGACACCAAGGGTGATCGTCCCGTTCATGATGTGATATTCGACGGCCTGTGCTTCGCGCACACGGATTGGACGCTCCCGGAGAATGGATATGCGGACACGCAGGCGGCATTTGCCGTTCACGGAGATTTTGTCGCGCAATATGCCGTCGATTGCCGTATCACCCGGTGCCAGTTCAAACACCTGGCCGGTTACGCTATCGAGCTGGGCCATGGCTGCCAGCGAATCAAGGTGGATTTCAATGAAATCTCTGACATCGGAGCGGGTGGCGTTCGGATCGGCGAACCGGGCGATAGCGGAAAAACCGGAGATGCAAACAATCACAATGTGATCACAGACAATCACATTCATCACCTTGGCGAAGTATTCAAACCAGCGATCGGTGTCGTGGTTTTTCAAAGCGGCTACAATTTGATTGCCCACAACCACATCCACGATCTTTACTATACGGCGATATCCGTGGGTTGGACCTGGGGTTACACGGAAACGGTTTGCCATGATAACATTATCGAGTTCAATCACCTGCACGATATTGGCAAAAACCTGCTCAGCGACATGGGATCCATTTACACCCTTGGTCCGCAAAAGGGAACGATTCTGAGGAATAATTTGATCCATGATGTCAGCGCGTTCACCTACGGAGGCTGGGGCATTTACCCTGACGAAGGCAGCACCGGGATCCTGATCGAAAACAATATTGTCTATCGCACCAAAAGCGCGGGATTTCATCAACATTATGGCAAGGACAACATCGTCCGAAACAATATCTTTGCCTTGGGCAAGGAGCATCAGTTGATGCGCACCCGCGCGGAAAGCCACAACTCCTTTGTGCTCACCAATAACATCGTCTATTTCGATTCCGGCGATCTGCTGGGGAGCAATTGGACTGGAGAAAACTTCAAGATCGATCACAACCTCTATTTCGACGCGCGCCCGGGCGCCCAGGAAATCAAATTCGCGGGTGCCAGTTTCGAGGACTGGCGCAAGCGCGGCTTTGATAAAGATTCGATCATTGCGGATCCATTATTTGTGAACCCCGCCATGAACGACTTTCGTCTGCGTCCCAATTCGCCCGTACTGAAAATGGGTTTTAAGCAGATTGATATGAGCGAGGTTGGCGTCCGAAAATCGCTCCGAAATAGCGATCGTTAACCCGTTGTATACTCCAAAATCTTGCGGGCCGCCTCTTTAATGGAGGCGGCCAATTCAGCGGGGGCCTTGACCACGGCGTTGCCACCCCAGCCCAGCACCCATCGCTGAATCTCCACCAGGCTCGAGAGAGTCAGTGTCAATTCCAGGCCGCCATCAGGCAGCTCGCGCAATTTCTGCGAGGGATGCCATTTCTTTTCGCGAATGTAATCCGCCACCAATTCGTTGAAGGCAATGACAACCTGATACTCGCCATGACCGGAATGAACACCGAAGCTGTCCCGCAACCGTTTCGCCAGTGAAAAATGGCGGGGCCGGTCAAACGTCTTATTTGTCATTTCAGCATGAAGAATACGCGCGGGAACAAATGTGCGGATATCCTGACGCAGATGACAGTAGGCAAATAAGAACCAATCTCCATTGATATTGGCCAGATGGCAGGGATCGACCAGGCGGGTCTCGGACAGTTTGGAACCGGGTTTTCGATACTCCAGTTTTAATTGCTGGCGACGGGTCGTGGCGCGGGAAAGGGTGTTGAATATTTCAAGGTTGAGGATCGGCTCGGCGCTTGTGCGAAATGAGATGGAATGGTCCCATTCTGCAAGGTTCACGGAGATGGCGTCCGGGAGCGCTTTGGCCATTTTTTGAAACGCGCTAAACAAAGGTTTTTCAAAATGCGTTCCCCGGTATTGCTGCAATGCCTTTTCGGCAACCATCAAGGCGAAGAGCTCCCCTTCCGTGATTTGGAGAGAGGGAAAGGAGGTGACTTCCTGGGTGTAATAATATCCGAACCTGGCGCCGTCATACTCCAGAGGCAATTCCAGACGGTCGCGCATGAATTCCAGATCCCGATGAATGGATTTGGTACTGACCTCCATTTCGCGCGCCAACTTTGTCGCGTTGGGATAGGTCCCGGACTGAATCGCCCGATGAATCTTAAGCATCCGCTCCAGTGGCGGACGGGAAAACTTCTCCTTGGATGAAGCAACGCGCCGTGATTTCACTTTTGAAAAAACGGCGCGTTGAAAATGACAACCGCAGACAACATGATGCGGGCGACCAAATTACCGCCCAAAAGCTTATAGCAACTTGGCGAGCAATTCCTCGTTGGTTTTGTGCTTTTTCAAGGCGCCAATCAATGTTTCCATTGCCTCGATCGGATTGAGATCGACCATCATGCGGCGCAACTTGCGCACCGCCTCGATGTGCCGGGCGGGGAAAAGTTTTTCCTCCTTGCGGGTGCCGCTGCGGGGAATGTCAATGGCCGGGAATAAACGGCGATCCGAGAGCTTGCGATCCAGAATCAATTCCATGTTACCAGTGCCCTTGAATTCCTGAAAGATCAGCTCGTCCATGCGGGATCCCGTTTCAACCAGCGCGGTCGCCAGAATTGTGAGGGAACCACCGCCTTCGATCTTGCGGGCGGAAGCAAACATCTTGCGGGGAATTTCCAATGCGCGGGCATCCACGCCGCCAGTCATGGTGCGTCCGCTGCCGCCATGCACGCTGTTATAGGCACGGGCCACACGGGTCAGCGAGTCCAGCAGTACGAACACATCCTGACCTGACTCGACCATGCGCCGGCAGCGCTCGATCATGAACCGGGACAACCGGACATGCGTTTCGAGATCTTGATCGTTGGACGAAGCGACCACTTCCGCCTTCACTGAACGCTGAAAATCAGTCACTTCCTCCGGTCGCTCGTCGATGAGCAGCACCATGACGAACACCTCGGGATGATTGGTCGTAATGGCGTTGGCAATCTGCTTGAGAATCGTCGTCTTGCCGGTTCTCGGTGGCGCGACAATCAATCCGCGTGTGCCTTTGCCAATCGGGGTGACGAGGTCAATGATGCGGGTTTCAATCTGATCGGACGTCGTCTCCAGATTATACTTCTCAATGGGATCGATTGTGGTCAAATTTTCAAACCGCAAAGCTTTCGTGTAGGAGGAGAAAGGCAGATTATTGACCTTATCCACTTCCTTGAGCTGAGGGCTGGTTCCACGATGAGGGGGCTGCAGAGCCCCGGCAATCAGGCAGCCTTCGCGAAGGAAGCTTCGCTTGATGGTATCAGGCGTTACAAAAATATCCGTGGGCTTGGGTTGAAAATGGCTTTCCGCAGAGCGAAGAAACCCAAAGCCTTTATCTGAAATTTCCAGGAAGCCCGAACCATACTCGGGTACAACCATTGTCGTTTTACTCATAGAATTCTGTCTGTGTTGACGCATTCGGGTTTTAAAGAAAAATCCCAAATGACCGAGAATTTTGAATCAGGGAAACCGCGGACTGAAACTTGGAAGCCAATAAAAATTGGCGGCCGCCAGTTGAACCTTGTCCTCAACCAAGGGGGCTGCGTCACATTTGCCTAAAAATCGCTGCATTTCTGCACGGCAAACTTACCCCATTCCGATTAACTCAAACCAAAATAATGCGTGATTCCGCTAGTGGCAACAAGAATTTTAAAAAAAGTGGAGCCAATCAGGCTCCCGCCTGGGCGCGGGCTTCCGCTGCCAAAGGAGTGGAAAGGTAGCGTTCCCCGGTCGAAGCCGCTATCGTTACAATCAGTTTTCCACGGTTCTCCGACCGTTGCGCCACTTGCAGCGCCGCCCAAACATTCGCCCCCGAACTGATACCGGCCAGTATCCCCTCCTCTTTCGCCAGACGGCGCGCCATCGCAAAAGAATCCGCGTCGGACACCCGCACCACATCGTCAATGGCGTCGAGGCTCAGGTTATTGGGTATGAATCCCGCACCAATGCCCTGTATATGGTGGTGACCGGGGTTGAGCGGTTGGCCAGCCAATTTCTGTGATATGACCGGCGAATTCAACGGTTCCACGGCAATCACGCGAACTTCCGGCTTCTGGGTTTTCAGGAAACCGGATACGCCCGAAATTGTTCCCCCTGTGCCGACACCCGTGACAAAAACATCCACCTTGCCCTCCGTATCATCCCAGATTTCAGGTCCGGTGGTCTCGAAATGCGCGCGGGGATTGGCCGGATTACTAAACTGCTGCGGCAAAAACGTGTCCTTTAACTCCAACGCCATCTCTTCAGCCCGCCGGATGGCCCCCCTCATTCCCTCACTGCCCGGTGTCAACACCACATGCGCCCCCAGCAAGGCCAGCAAGGTCCGCCGCTCCACGCTCATCGTTTCAGGCATCGTCAATATCAATGGATATCCTTTGGCCGCGCAGACAAATGCCAGGGCGATCCCTGTATTCCCCGAGGTGGGTTCGATGATGGTCGTCGCTGGTCCAATTTTACCGGCCCGCTCCCCCGCCTCGATCATGGCAATGCCGATGCGGTCCTTGACTGAAGAGGCCGGGTTGTAGAATTCGCATTTGATGGCAATGGTGGCGGGAAGATCTTTTGAAATGCGGTTCAAAAGCACCAGCGGAGTGCGTCCGACAGCCTGGGTGATTTGCGAAAATATCCGGCCCATAAGTTTTGCCACCAAATGATTACTTGCGTCTTTGGTTTCTGAATGCCGGATTTCGAATACTGGTCCGCGTGCAAACCGGCAAATCCAGCCTTGTTATTCTATACCTGTTTTACAACACCCCAGTAGACATCCAATTTCTTGGACAAAAACAACTGGACCGCCTTGACCAACACCCGCGTCTCAATGGCCTGTCCCCTGGCCACGATGTCCTTGAGCGTCATATTGGGCAGCACATGAAAACTGTCTTGGGCAATGATCGGCCCTTCGTCCAAGTGCATGGTCACAAAATGAGCTGTGACGCCGATGATTTTAACCCCCCGTTCATAGGCCTGACGATAGGCCTGGGCGCCCGGAAAACTTGGCAAAAGCGAGGGATGAATGTTGATGATTTTATTTTTGTAACGCCAGACGAAATTGGGGGACAGAATCTTCATGAACCGAGCGAGCACTACAAAATCGATCTCCTGCCGCTCCAATTCCTCCAATGCCAACCGCTCCGCCTCGAGCCGGTCTGCCGCAGGAATGCATTTAAATGGAATCCCGTAACGGCGCGCCAACGGTTCCAGATCGTTGCGGTTGGACAACACCAATGCCGGTTCCGCCTTGAATTGCCTGCTCTTAAAGGCCGCCATGAGTCCCTCGAAACAATGCGTCTCCTTTGTGACAAAAATGGCCGCCCGCTGTTTGCGGTTCGGATCGTAGCAGCGCAGCTTGACCTCCATGCCCAATTCCCGGGCCAACACTGCAAGGTCGGCCTTCACCTCCGCTTCATTGAACTGGCTTTTCTTCCAGGAAGCTTGCAGCGTCATGCTGAATTGACCGCGTGTGACCTGTTCCTCCAGGGCTTCGATGTTCGCCTTCTCGGCGAATAAATGGCTGGTGACGCGGGCGACAACACCGGTTTTATCGCGTCCGATCACCGTAATCGTGGCATACTGTTTCATGACCCAATTTTGTTTTCGAGCTGGAACCCGGCCAAATAATCAAACCCATGCTCATTTCCAGATAGGTTCCAAATGCTTGAAGCGCATCCTGAATGACGCACCACGATTTTCGCAAGCAAAATCAGCGAATTGACCCGTTCACGAACCGACTGTTTTGGCCATTTGCAAAGAAGAAAACATCCCTTCGGCCCCGCTGGATGCGATCGCGTGTCGGATCACCCCTGGCAGGCGCAAACTTCCCTCTTGGTCCAATCCGAGCAGTGCGGTCTCCGTGCACTGGCAGTTACTGGCTCCCGCACCCAACAAACCGCGGATGCTTGCGCACCCGTAATGCATCAACCCCTGCCGCAGCGGAATGGAATACACAGACAGAATCAGGCCATACACAATCATGTGCCAGCCCTTGGACTCACCCCGCTCAATCGCGGCCAGGTAACGTTGCACCACGCGGTGATCACGCAAAGGCCGCAAGCGCTTGAGATGTATCCGCCCGATGCGCTGGCTGGCAGAGGCGAATTCCTGAAGGGATGGATGGCTGGACAGTTCCTGATCGAGCATTACCAGTTCCCGCGAGCCACAGTGCGAAGCATACTGCCAGGCGCGGATCACCACCGGAAAATCGATTTCGTGCAAAACCTGGGTTTGATACTCAAGAGAGTGCCTTCGCAAATCTTCGATTGTTTTGATCTCGCGTCCTCGAAAGGCAGAGGCGGCCATTCCCAATTCTGGCAATGTCTCATCGGCCGCAATCTGCCGCAGCAATAAGGAAGCGTCACCCCCCAATAAAGAACCGGATGCCGGAAACCCGGATGTTTGCGAGGCTTTCATCAACCGTCACCGTCTCCAGCTTAAATTCCGCTCTTGGTCAGGGCCTCCTCAAGGGCGGCCTGAAATTGCTGCACATCTCCTGCAGAAGGACGATACCCCTTGACCGATGGGGACATGCCAAGCCGACCCGACTGGTCCAAATACCATGTCGCCGTCATTCCGTCGCTGAAAGTCGCCTTGCCACTGACCACTGTGCCGGGATGCGGGATCGTATCCAGCTCCAGCGAGAACTTTCCTGTCGCAGGTGCGGCTTCATCCTTCGCGGGTGTCGGCAGAGCGGCCTCGGGGGTTGCGGGCGCGGCGGCTTCAGGAGGTTTGGCGGGCACTACCGGGTCCACGGGCTTTAATTTCAAATCATCCATGAGGCATCGGACCTCCACATAGGTCATCCGAACACCCATCTCTTTGTCGAGGCGTTTTTGAATTTCAGAAAGTTTCAAACCTTCCTGAATCCATTGGGCCACCTGCAAACGTTGTTTCTCATCCAAAATCATAGTCATGCCGTCCTTCAAATGCCAATCCGCGTACAAATTGGCGTCTGCGAACTCATATCGCAAGCTCAAATACCATGTCAAAAATGGATGTTTCTCACCGCCCTTCCCCAACTGTGACTTTGTGCCTGAGGTTGATTGCCGAATCCCTCTTCTCCTTATCGCCTCGTCGGATGCTCGCGCCGCAACTGGGCGCGATGATTTAATTGCAGGACTGTCCGAAGAATTGTATGAAAGTTCACCATTGACCCTGTAAATCACCCAATTTGAAAATCAATCTCCAAACCTTGCGGATCTTTGCAAACTCGATGGCGACCTGCCTGGCATCGGGGATGACGCCGAAGAAGTCGCTGGAATTGAGCGGGGCGGGAACGCAATCCAAAGCCCTTCGAGAGGTGATTCGAGCAGCCATGGACCGGTGCGATCAGGGAATGGCGATATCCGACGCTCTCGAGCCCGGAGCGAGGATTTTCCCATATTACTTTCTCCCGGTGATTCGCGCAGGAGAAACGGGCGGACGGTTGGTGGAAGCCTTTCAATTACTGGACCGTCACTGCCACCGCACGGAACCCTCTGCGAAACTGGTGCGCAACACCTGGCTTTATCCGCTGATCATTACCGTTTTTGGCTGGACCATCCGGTGCGGCGTTTTCGTCTATTTCGGAAGATACGAGGTGGCATGGCATTTCTTCACTACCGTGGTTTGCGTTGTCCTGGAACTCGGCCTGCTGGCGTGGATTCTGTTCAAGTTTCGACCCGTGAAACGCGTGGTAGATCGCGTCCTTTTACAGATCCCCCTCATCCGCGAGACCGAGATTCGCATGGCGGTCGTTTTGTTTTTTTCCACGTTCCGGCTGGCATACGAGGCTGGGGGCTTGGATGTCACTGTCATGTTCGACCTGGCATTGCGGACCGTTCGCAATGACGCGATTCGCCATGATTTGCTGAAAGCCCGCCGAATCATGGAACAAAACGGCACGTTCGGAGACGCTTTCGAAACGTCGGCGCTGCTGGAGGACGACATCAAGGCGCTGATCAACACGGGAGCCATCAGCGGAAAACTCGACCAATGCCTGGCCAAGATTGTGGAGAAAGCGACCCTTCAGATCGAGGTGCAGTTAAGCCTGCTCAATCAAATCCTCCAGCGTGCAGTCGCCTTCACGGTGGCCATGTCCATCGTGGAGACGATCCTCATCTGCGTTCTGTGGTAGATCGTAATTGCCGATCTCAAGTTGTCTATTCCCCCGCCACCTCGAACCGATAATTCCAACGGCGGTTCGGCGCGCTATCCCCGTTGACACCAAATTCGGAGATATCCTTCAAATCCTGAATGTTATCGGCCCAATGAAAGTCGAAGGCCGTTTTTTTCGATTTTAGGCCCAGCAAAGATCGGGGAATGCTGATTTCCATTCCGTTACCATTCACGCGGTAGTCTGCCTTACCGACGGTCTGCCATGCATTGCCGCGCCACGCCTTGACCGTGGTTTCGGTATCGCTCAGGACCTCGAGGTTGATCAAATAATCATACCCTTCCCAACCGGTTTTTGAATTCTGGTCCGCATCGATATACAAGAGCATCCAGTGCGGATCGGTCCTGGGGGTGATTTTATTGAGCGTCTGGGCGAAGAAACAAATATTCGTCTCGTCGTAAGCCGCCTTGCAGATCACGAAATCGTTACGCCCGGTCTTGTTGTCATACCACTGGCCACCATAGCCCTGATGATGCCGATGGCTGGTATCCCCAATCGTGTCCCGGAACTCGGGCTTCACCGTTGTCCAGTCGTCGAATGCGCCGTCCACGACAATCTGGATGGGTCCATCCGCCTTGGGTCTTTCCCTCACCCCTTTGTAGCGTCGAATCCAATTCGCAAGCTGATAATAATAGTTATCGCCATGGCCTCCGCGCATTGGTTCGCAATCCCGGCTGTATTCCTGTGTGTATTCATCGACGAAAACCCCGCCCGGAAACTCGCAGTCCGCGTCCGTGTATTTGCTCCATTCGGAATAACGCCCCGCAATCCATTCGTTCCATCCGGTCACAAATAGAAACTGCGGATTCACCTCCAGCGCTCGCCGCCATTGCTCGTCAAAATTCAGTCCCAGATTCACCGCGCCGGGACGCGTGTCCCTCCTGCCATCGTGCCAGCTCCGCCCCATGGCACCTTTCTTGGCGCTCATTGGCGCGGGACCGGGTGTTGCGGGAAGCGCGTTTTGCCCAACCCCCACGCTCATTTGCTCCGCTTCGCCGCGGCTGTTTTTGAAAACGTGCTGTGGATACACCTCCAGCCAGCTCCACTGGTCCGGACCGCTGGGTCCAATCCAATAATCGGGCATGGGACGGCGGAAGGTGAAAAAATCCAGCATCCCCTGTGTCTTGATGTATTGCCTGTCCGCCAAAAGCAGGGGCTTGTTCTCCCAGCGAAACCACAGATCGCTCCACTTGCCCGGTTGATACAAATCCCGCCAGAGCTGATCGGTTACCGGACGCGGATCACCGAACGGCCCAATAAACGCAATGGACGGGGTGCGCGCTCCCTCCAGGCGCATGGCGGCATATTCACGGCAAAGCGCCTCATACTCCTCCTTGAAGGTAAAGGGCGGATTCGTGGTATCGAAGATCACCACGTCCACACCGGCATCCACGAGCATGCTCGCGTGCTTGCGAATGACGAACGGATCGGTCATCACGTAATAACCCAATTCCGGCTCACCCCAATGGTATGGCGCGCCATTCTTGGGCCAATCCACGCGCCCGTCCTTCGCTGTCGCCAGAATTTTCGTATTATCGTTGGGCCCCTCATTCTGAGGATGGTGCCAGGTCCAATAGAAAATCCCCACATGCTTATTTGCCTTGATCGCGCCCACTTCGCCGAGTCCCGGCGTCACCCGTCCCAAAGCATCCGTGGCCACCCAGGTATCCGAAAAGACATCGGCCCCTTTGTAGGGTTCTCCCGCATATTCGGATGCCGCCGCCTTAGTGGAAACGGTCAAACCCAGAGCGATGACACTCGCCACAGCCGCCCAATGGCAGAGGCCTCTCGATCGTTGAAACCCTGTTTTAGGCGAATGCGTCCAGCGGAATTTTTCCATTATGATGATCTTTCGGGATTAAAAATTCACCCGCACACGGTAAACTCGATAACCTGAAATCGGCGCACTGTCCGTTACGCTCATCGCGGCACCTGTGCCAGTCACGGACGTCAGCACCTGCCAACTTGGCGGTGTGTTCGTCGCAAATTCGACCGTGTTCACCTTGTTGCTCGCGCTATTCCAGGTGATCTGACTTTGCCCATCCACGATGCCCACCTGTGTAGTCATCAAAGTTATATCCGCAAACATCAAATCCCGGAAATTGGGCGGAGTCAGCCCCCAATAAGTCACCGGAAGAGCGCTGAACAACGACGTGGAGGCATTTGTACCATAGATACGCCTTAAATCCACCCACCCTCCCCCATAGCTCAGGGCATTGAACGCCTCCAATACATTCGTGCCCGAGATCACCCGTCCGAATACGGTGAACCCTCCGTTTTGGATATCGAGATACGCCGCGTTATTGGTTAGATTGAAGAACCACTGAGTGGTGGCGGAGTTGGGATCGGTCCCCACTTTGGCCATCGCCAGAGTTCCGTATGTGTTGCTGTATTTCGGTCCCACGCCAAATTCATTGGTGATTTTCCCAAAATCTTTCACACCCACGTAGGAAGCGAAGGCGGAATAGGAGGTTGGATCTGCAACAGTAAATCCCCCGCCCTGCACCACGAAACCCGGGATGCAACGGTGCAGGAACATATTTCTATAAGAACCGCTTTGAACGTAGCGGATAAAATTCTTCACCGTGATAGGCTTGTCCTTCTCGTACAGGCGCACCTGCATCTGCCCCAAAGGGGTGTTGAAAAAAGCCAGCGTATCCGCCGACACTCCGCTCACGCACCAAATCCAGCAGGTAAAACACACAACAAAACATTTCATCCCCGGAAGCATGTCCGGCGCATTGACTTTTGCAAATCGAAAAACTTGGCGCGCATCCCTCGCAAATATGCCCGCATCCCTGGCATCAGTCATGGCCTTGACGATGTCCGGCCAAGGCTTCATATTGGCTGTCGTTTAAACGCAGATGAACGTATTGCCAGGCAGTCTGATGATCGCAGTGGCTGAACCGGTGGTTTATTTAAAAATCTCCGGAAGGGCGAACTTTACCCTGAGCGTGGGCTTCAAGGCCGCTGTCAACGGCCTTCATGGGAAGGGCTTCTGTCAATACGTGATGGACCTGACCGATTGTTTGATCATGGACAGCACCTTCGTGGGAGTGCTCGCCGGATTGAGCCTGAAGCTCGTGCAAGTGGCCAATGGAGGAAAACCGGCCTCCATACAACTGCTCAACCCAAACCCACGGGTTGCGGATTTATTGGATAATCTGGGCATTGCGCACCTATTCCAAATCGTTACAGGCGCCGCTCCGACCGCCGCTTACACGCCTGCAGCCTCCGCACCGACCTCCCGGATCGACATTTCGAAAACCAGTCTCGAAGCTCACGAAACGCTCATGCAGGTTAACCCCGCCAACATCCCAAAGTTCAAGGATGTGGCCCAATTCCTGCTCGAAGATCTGCACAAGCTCGAGCGGCACTGAGCCTTTTTTTCCTTTCTCCGCTCCTCATTCTCCGCTTGTAAATCGGAGCTTCCGCGCAAATAATTACTTTTAAGTCAGACCGTCCCATCGAATGCTTCGGCCGGGCCGGGCCGTGTAATTAGAAAGTGATGAAATGAACAAGCAACTCCGTTTACTTGCGATAGCCGTATTTTCAGGCTTCGCCGCGCTCCATACTGCGGGCGCCGCATCCATTACCTACGACTTCGACGTTGACCCGTACGGTTCGGTTATTCTCTCCGGTAACGCGCGTTGGGAGTCTTCCAAAGGTAACCCCGTCACCGGTGGATTTGTATCGCTCACGGAGGCCACCACCGATCAACGCGGCGCCATTCTCTTTCCCGATCTGGATAATGGACAGGCGATCAAGTCCTTTTCCTTCTCAATGGACGCGCGAGTCGGCGACGGCTCATCGGAACCCGGCCAGGGATTCAGCATCAACTGCGTGCGCCCCTTCGATCCAACGCTGGCCAATATCTCCAGTGGCGGCGCTGGAGTCTGGCCCTATCTGGGCGACCCAAACGATCGCAACATGCCCGAGGAAGGGGCCACCACCGGCCTGGGCATTGGATTTGATTGCGCCTACAGCGGAGCGGGCGACGTCATCGGCATCAGCGTTCGGGTGGACAATGTGCTGCTGGCACAATTCCCAGTGCCGACACTAAACGGCGCCGTCAATGATTCCACTTCGCTGCAAACCGGTCCCAGAAGCCTGAATAATCCCGGCTCGGGCGAACTGTTGGGCTGGGCCAAATGCGCAGTAAACCTGGATGAAAATGGCGTGCTGAATGTCGTTTGGAAAGGCGCGACCGTTGTCACCAATTTCCAGACCGGATTTAACCCGGGAGTGTGCCGGTGGATTCTGGCGGGTCGCACCAGCGGCGCGCATGAAATAATCCAGATCGACAACGTCCAAATCGCCACTCAACTCGCAAATTCACCAGTCGTTTCCGTATTGAAACTCCTGCCTTCGGGCATTTACGCGGAACTGTTGGATGTGCCCGGAGCCTCCGTCAAAACCAACACGATTGCCTTGAAGCTGAATGGTTCAACCATTGCGCCCAGCCTCGTGTCCACCACGGATTCCGTCACTTTGGTGCAAAACGATCTGACGCCCAATTGGCTTGCCGCAGGCGCCTCGAGGCTTGTGCAGATCTCCTTTGCTGACACCGCCAATCAGACCACGACACTCACGCGCAGGCTGACCGTCGCCCCTTATGTGGTCGTGCCGGAATCCTTCGCTGTGACCTCGACTAATATCGATACCACTGCGCCTGGGTTCACAGAATTCATCAGCCAGGTTGGCGGTCCCGAACTTCCCGCCACGCTGGATCGCTGCGTTCAACAACTCAGCAATCAAATCCTGGATTCCGAAACCGGCGCGCCCTATCCCAATCTGGCCACCAATCCCACCAACGTGGAATCGTCCATCATCAATTACAGCATCAATGTGAATCAAGGCTCGCAATTGCAGGTGGGCAATTTCCAGGCCCCGGAATTTCAGGACGCGGCCATCCCCTCCATCGACACAGCCGCCAATGGCGTTGCCAACATGGCCATGGAAATTGTCAGTTACCTGGAGTTCCCCAAAGCAGGTCTTTACACCATGGGAGTCAATTGCGACGACGGATTTGCCGTTTATACCGCCAGTTCCCCCAGGGACGCATTCGGCCTGAACCTGGGCCTGTTCACCGATGGTCTGGGCGCTTCGGACACGGTCTTTTCATTCCTCGTCACCAAACCCGGTTTTTATCCCTTCCGCGCCCTCTGGTGGCAAAGCGGCGGCGACGCCAACCTGGAGTGGTACATGCAAAATCCGGATGGTTACAAAGTCCCCATCAATGTTCCCAACCTCCGGGGTTCCATCAACGCTTACGCTCGTCTAATCGTCCCGGAACCTCCTTATGCGGTGGCCGCCAAACCAACGCCCGGCGCCGCTTCAGTGGGACTGGATAGCGATCTCTGGCTGGAATTGGCCGATGGCACGACACCAGTGGACACCAACTCGATTCAATTGTTCCTCAACGGTAAAAAAGTCGTGGCCCAGGTTACGCGCACCAACGGGAACACCTTCGTCCTCTATTCTCCGACCAACCTATTTGCACAAGGTTCCACGAACACCGCAACGATTCTCTATTCGGACACGGCCACACCCGCAAGCGCCGTATCCAATACCTGGAGCTTTATCGCCCAAACCGGCGTGCCCGTGCTGCCCCTCGATCTGGCAACTCCCACCGGCACTGGCGACACCAACCAACCCGGGTTTCGAGCGAAGATCTTTCAAATCTGGCCCGCCAGCGCGGATCCAAACCAAACCCTCGGCCTGGTCAACGCCAGCACCTGGACTGAACAGCAATTGCTCGGTCTGTTCGGCACCAATAGCGCCGACCTCTCCCTGGCAGACACCAATGGAGCTTTCAACAACACGGTAATCAATTGGAACCGTGACGCCGAAGGCCTCGGCGCCGAACAGGGTAATTTCGTCGCTCCCGCGCACCCCGATCAATTAATTCCCGGCATGCCCGGTATCGGCGGCGGTAACATGACGGAACTGGGCTTTGGCGATATCGCGGCGGAAATCGTCACCTATATCGAATTCCCCGCCGCCGGTTATTACCGCATGGGAGTTAACAGCGATGACGGTTTCCGCGTGCAGGCGGCCGAACAGGCGGGCACGAACATCGGAGCCGTCCGGATTGTGGCGCCCGCGGCAATCGCACGCCAGTATGGCGCGATCTCGGGCGGTGCCGAAAACGGCGGCATCGCTCTCACATTGCCCACCAACGCCATCTCCGCAAAAATCGTTTATGCCCTCCCGCATCAGGCGGAAACGGAATTGACGAATACGAACGAAATCAAAGGCAATATCGTAATGATCGATCGCGGCACCAACAGCTTCACCCTCCAACTCAATCGCGCATTACGCGCGGGAGCCGTTGCCGTGATCATGGTCAATGATCGAGATGCAACCACCAATGAAGGCGCCCTGCCCTTCGTGATGACCGGTATTCCCATGGATCTCCCAAGGATTCCGGCCTTAATGATGATGAAGGCCGACGCCGCCTTGCTGAAGACGCATCTTGCGGAAGGTGTCACGGCTGTCCTGGGGGACGATCCCACGCCACGTCTGGCGGAATTCAACGGACATCGCAACGCCTCGGATACGATCTTTAGTTTTCTCGTGCCTCAAGCCGGCGTCTATCCATTCCGCTGCACCTACGAACAGGGAACTGGTGCTGCGAGCTGCGAATGGTTTGTCGCATCGAAAAACGGGGAAAAGTATCTCCTCAACGATCCGGCCAATCCAACAGGTCTCAAAGCCTTCACGGCTCGATCGCTGGTGCCGCAGCAACCCACGCTCTCATTCACCCGTCAGAAGACCGCCATTGTCCTGACTTTTACCGGCAGGCTCCAATCGGCTGATGTGGTCAAAGGTCCCTATGCCGACGTGCCCAGCGCCACAAGCCCCATGACCAATACGATGACGGGCAACAAATTTTTCCGCGCGGCCGCCGGGAGATAAACTTTGCGTGGTCCAGAAAATTGCCTGGATGCATTGCACTGAGTTTAAGACACGGGGAGGTTCAAACCTCCCCTTTTTCATCGCTCAATTTGCAGGCGAAAAGCCAAACAAAGACCGCCCTTTACATGCCTCCATCCGGTTTGCACTTCGATCAGGTCTGAGCTGGCAGTGGCCGTCCCTTGCGCTCATGGCGCATGCGCACCTCAAACGCGAAATTATCCAGACTCTGCGTATCCAGAGGATCCCCATTCATCGACAAAGTCAGATTCAGCAGTCCGTCGCGCTCAGCCATGTGGAAGAATTGGGCTTCCGCGATTTTATTGGGCATGCATTCCAGCGGACCGACGCTAATGACCGCATCGATCAATCCATGCTTCCACTCGTACAACGGATTGCCCAACGTCAACACCGCCTCCCCGGCCAGTTGGCTGCGCAGATAAGGACGCACGGCCTCAAGCGTATCCGCAATCCGGGTGCGACGCGGCCATCCCAGAGGTCCGGCCATGGTTTCATACACCACGTCCTGAATCCGCCGCTGGACCCAGGAGCTTATTTGGGCGCTCCAGCCATTCTTTCCACACTGAATTCGATTGTAAAAATCGATATATTCCATGAATTCATTAAATGGCGCCAGTCGCACCCGCAAACCGCGCTCCTCGAGTTTGCGCACGATGTTGTCATTAGAAAAATCGTCGCATCGGACGTAAATCTCGCCCACCATTAGCACAAGCGGCTTGTCAGCCGTTGTGCATATTTTTGCAAAATCCCGCGCCGCCTCGGCAGCCAATTGCGAAATTCCGAACAATGTCCCTCGCGCCACTTCCCATAAGGTCCTGGTCTTGGATGTTTTTTCCCCGACTACCCTTTCAAGCCGCTGAAGCAATTGGGTGGAATACTTGTCATAGATGGCCTGTGCCGCACCCGGCTGGCTTTCCACGGGCCGTGAATGCAGAAGACCGCCCAGCAAGAAATCCAATGCCACCCAGCCTGAATAAACCACCACACCGACCTTGGGTTCCAATCCGTCGAAATAACCGGATTCCACCGGCGACCAAATCTGCACCCGATCCCTGAGTTTAATTCGATCCAAGGCGATTTGATTGAGCAGATTATAAATTCCAAACCGGCACGGCCCCTGCGCCCGTGGCATGAGATACGTGAAGCGCCGGGTCTTGTCTGGTTCGGATTGCATTCGTTTGAGGAGACTCCCCAGTGTGGTGCACATCGGCAGACACTCCTTGCCCGAGGTAAGACGCCGTCCCAGTCTCAAACAATCCCGATCCGGGACAGGCAGTGTTTCAGCACTCATCCCGATCCCTTTGAAACAGGCCTCAATCGCACGGGCGCCCGGCCCCATCATTGGGATCAAAAGCGTGCGACCGCCTGAAGCCGCGTCCTTGAGAGTCATCGGCTTAAGTTCAAGCTTCAGAAAATCGTTCGCGCCAACCCCATTCCGCGCCACGCACCGGTCCTGCTGCACACAGTGCAGGAACGCTTCCACGCGCGTCTTGGTTCCCGCATCCCCGGAATGGCCGTCCGTTTCAATGATGGCGAACGGCTTGCCTTCCATGATGTGCGAGTAAAAATGCAGTATGAAACTATCCGGCCCGCAGGAGTAATTGCTGCAATAAACGCTGTAAACACCGGACATTCGTCGCACATCGTGCGCCGTGCGCATGATGCGCTGCCCATGGCCCCAAAACATCATGCCAAACACAGGGGAATCGTCCCGCACTTCAAAACAGTCGATTGGTATTCCTATGGCCCCTTGTTCCCGCAAAATGGAAGGGACGTTTGAATTGAGCACCGTGTTGTAAATCGTGTAAGGCCGCCCGATAACCACAACCGGTGGAATGTTATGCTCACGACAAAAATCCAATGCCCTGCGTCCCAGATCCAAACATCGGGCATCGAAATCAGATTGCGTCTTGTGCGCCACGTCGAATGCCGCAGCCCAATCCGCGCCGCTTCCGCAAAGCTGAATCGCAAGCTCGCGGCAGCATTTCTTGAACACCTCCGCGTCAAGATTTCCTTCACCACAATCCACCACTGGAGACAGGATTCGACGCGCAACGGCATCGCCGTAATCCAGCCGTAGAATGTCAGGAGCAGCCTGGGCCAGGGGACACGTTTTGGACATATCCTCGCCCGCACTACGCGCCATCTCACGAAGCATGGGAATAAACAGCCATTCCGCCTTTGAATCCGCCATCTGGCCGGCCAGTCCGTGAAACAACTGCATGGGGGCGCAATAAGGCACATTGGCCTTCTGCACACCGCGCTTTAAAGCAGCCTGATCGGCCTTGAGATGACACTCCACATTAAACCCCAAAGCGTTGAAAAACCGGGCAAAGAACGGGAACAGTCCCTTCAGCATGAACTCGTCCGCCATTGCAATCGCAGACCGCCCATCGATCCGTGTCAATGAGTCCGCCAGGGATTGCACCAATTCGTCGCGCTCGCGAAATGGATCGGGCGCCAGGTTGGGAAGTTTGCGTTTGCGCGTCCCTTTATCGTATAGCGCACATCCGCCACCCCAGGTAAACCGCTGCGATTGTCCATCGACCAGGGTCTGCAAACGGTCTATCCGGCAATGATTGCCCGCCCCGCCGCACCCCGTTTTTGAGGCGCATACAAAGGTGTCCTTTCCCTTGATGCGCGCATTTAGAAACCGGCTGGCATCGAGCGGCTTTAATTCTCCAGTTGCAAGTTCCTTGCTGGCAAGCAGGGCAATTCCCAGCGCGCCCACTGTTCCGGGATTGGGCGGAATCACCACCCGGCTGCCGGTCTGACGCGCCACCGCGGCCGCCAGCGCATCGGAGGAAAAAGGCATTCCCTGGCAAAAAATAACCTGGCCCACGGACCGGCTGCCTTTGACACGATTGAGGTAGTTCTGAACAATGGAATCGTATAAACCGGCGATGATCGATGGTTGTTTCACTCCCGCCGCAACGGCTTCGGCGATGACTTCCGCCATGAACACCGAACAATGCTGTCCCAAAGACACCCCCGTACGTGCCGCCAGCGCCTCCTCCCCCAGGTGAATCACGTTGCGAATTCCTAAGAATTTCCCGCCTTGTTCCTCGATGAATGAACCGGTGCCTGCGCTGCATGCCTCGTTCATCGCGCAATCCACCACGCGGCCTTCAGCCAGCCGGATGTATTTGGCGTCCTGACCCCCAATCTCGAAAATCGTATCCACCGCCGGATCGAAATGCAGAGCCCCCTCGGCATGCGCGGCGATTTCGTTCAGGACGAAAACCGTTTCCTTCCCGTAGCACGTCGTCAGGAGCGATCCCACAATTTCCCGTCCGCTGCCCGTGACTCCAAATCCCACCACCGGGCAATGCCCCGCTGTACACTCGCTGAATTGCTGGATCAAAGCCTGGGCCGCCTCGACGGGAGCCCCGCTCGTTTGCCGGTATCCTTCCCACACCGGAGCCTTGGTGGCGGCATCGATGGCCACCGCCTTGGACCCCGTGGATCCAATGTCCAGCCCCAGCAGCAGTCGGCGGGATTCCCCCTTCACATCAACCATGGGAACGGCCTTGAGCCGGTGCACCAGAGGTAGAAATTCTCCCAGGGCGGGGAGCACTTCCAGGGTATTCTTCCGGGGCGGAGCCAGCAGCGCTTCCAAAGCGGGGGGTGCCCCGCTCGTTTCCGAAGCCACCATTGCGCTACCCAGCGCTTCCAAAAACAAGGCATCTTCCGAGTGATTTGGATCCAGGGACATCCCGAGAGCCTCAAACGACTCCCGAAACACTTTTTGAATGCGACGCGACTGGCTCACACCGCCGATCAACACCACGCGTTTCGGGCTCATGTCCGGTTTGATCAGCACCATCACATTCTTGCTGATCGCATCGAACAGTCCCGCCAATATCGCCGCCCGGTCCTCGCCCTTATTGGCCAGATGCGTCATGTCCGTTTTGAGAATCACCGGACATCGTCCTGACAGGGAGGCCGATTTTTCAACATCGGCGCATAATTCACTCGCTTCACCCACCGACAATGAAAAACGCCCGACCAACTGCCGCAAAAAATTGCCCGTGCCCTGGCTGCAACGATTATTCTCCCGGAACACCTCCATCCCACTGGAACGTAATTCGAGCACGGAATAACCATGACTTCCTATGGAAACCACCGTCGCCGGCTCATCGTCATATTGAAATCGAAAACCCCGCGTTTGGGCTTGCTTGATGGGAACCTGGGGCAGTCGCGCTTGCTGGCTCAACCGGCCGGTGATGGCCGCTCCGGCGACGGTGGACCAGTTCCACTGTTTCAATAGTTCCAGAAGTACCGGACCCGGTTCCTTGCCATGCTCAATCCGTTGCCTGCGAACGCAATGCAGTTCAGATCCTTGACGGACCAACTCCACCACCTTGATGGTTTCGGCCCCCACATCGATGCCAATAAAGCGTGCGCTGCCATCCCTGCTTATGGAATCGATCGTTTCATGGCCCGCAATCTTCTGGCGCACTATAGTTGAATGTGGATTCATTTCGTCACAAGCTATCGCAAACAACACTGCAACTTGAGGTGGTAAATCCACCAAGGCAATGAACGGACTATGACACAAAACCCAGCCCGTGACAATGGCTTCAATTGAAGGATTTATGCATGCGGGACAAAACTCCGAAGGACGAATACATCGGATGTTTTTGCATCATCGCTGCACCCGTTTTCAATCGCCTCGCTGGTCCTGTTCATTGCATCGATTCTTGATCGATAATTCTGTTACCTGCCACACTTAAGAAATCGTCAGAATCACCGGATCAGCCATACCGAAAAGGCGCGCTCATCGGAAACGCGTTCGGCAGGTGGCGCACCTCATCCACGGCGTCCCCTTGGAGCACCACCTCCACCACATCAAACCGCACCTTCACGGGGGGAGAATCCAACAGGCGCAAATAGTCGAATGCTGTGTGCGTCAACCGCATTCGCTTTCTCTTGTTCACCGCGGCGGCAGGTCGCGTCCAACTGTCTTTGGAGCGGGCTTTCACCTCCACGAAAACCAGGCAATCTCCATCGCGAAAAACCAGATCGATCTCGCCGCGTTTCCCACGGAAATTAGCCGTCAAATATTTCAGCCCGAGTTTTTGAAGATGACGTTTGGCGGCCTGTTCCCCTGAGCGCCCATGAGCGAGATTTTGGGGCAAGGCCTCGTGGCCACTCCACCAAACGGCCAGGCGTTGCCAAAGCTCTCTCATGGCTGCGGGAATAAATCCAATTGAGACGTCTTGAGCGGGGCAAAACTCCGCCGGTGTATGGGGCAAGGCCCGAGCCGGGTGATCGCCGCCAGGTGGCTCGCCGTGCCGTAGCCCTTGTGTGTGGCAAAGCCGTAGCCGGGATACTGGAGGTCGAAACCGGCCATCAGACGATCCCGGATGACTTTGGCCAGCACACTGGCTGCGGCAATCGAGTAACTGCGGGAATCCCCCTTGACCAGTGCGGTCTGCAGCACGGTCATCGAGCGGACTGGCAGTCCATCCACCAAGGCATGTTCAGGAGCTGGATTCAATGCGGCCAGAGCCTGATTCATCGCCCGATGCGTGGCCTGGAGAATGTTGATTGCGTCGATGATTTCGGCGGGAATGGTTTGCACATTCCAGAGGACTTCGCTCTCAGTGGTAAGAAACTCGAAGAAACGCTCTCGTTGTGCGCGCGAAAGCTGTTTGGAATCGTTCAGACCGGTCAACGGCGACGGCAATCCTGAAATAACCCATTCCTGGGGAAGAATAACGGCGGCGGCTGTTACGGGTCCGGCCAATGGGCCACGACCCGCTTCGTCCACTCCGGCCACGCGCCCAATCCCGCGTTCGATCAAGGCGCGCTCAAATTCAAAACGGTCGATGGCGGAGTCCCGGCTCACAAGACAAGACAAGCAGGCACGGCACAGAAGCCGCGACTTTCACCGGTATCGCGCAGTGCGCACGCGGCGGCGTGCTTACTTGGCAGCTTTCTTCTCTGACTTGGCGGCGATCTTCTCCGCCTTGGCAGTGGTTCTCGCGGCCTTGGCGGCAGTTTTCACTGCTTTAGCTGCGGTCTTCACTGCTTTGGCTGCGGTTTTGGCTTCCAATTCAGCGGGTGTTGCCGGCGTGAGGCGGGTATTCCGCTCCTTCACGGTCGTGGCGCTCTTACCAACGCGATCACGCAGGTAATAAAGCTTGGCGCGACGCACAGAACCCGCGCGTTCCACTTCCACCTTATCAACCCGGGGTGAATTGACCGGAAAAATGCGCTCAACCCCTTCGCCGTAACTGATGCGACGCACGGTGAAAGTTTCATTGAGACCCCGACCGCGACGGCCGATGACCAGGCCGGAAAAAACCTGGATACGTTCCTTGTCGCCTTCAACGACCTTCGTATGAACGCGCACGGCGTCGCCCACCGCAAATTTCAGCGGCTCTTTGCGAAAATGTTCTGATTCAATTTTGTCAAACAATGCTTGGCTCATAAATTATTCTTCTTTTTTTGCCGGGTCCCCGGCGTCGTTCTTCAACAATTCTGGTCGGCGGGCCAACGTGCGCAACCGCGCCTGTTCGCTTCGCCACTTGGCAATCTCCGCATGATGCCCGGACAGCAACTTTTCGGGGACCTTTAACCCTCGAAATTCCGCTGGCCGCGTGTATTGGGCATATTCGAGCAAATTCGAGCTGAATGATTCCTCATGCGAGCTCTCATCATCTCCCAAAACGCCTGGCAACAAACGAACCACCACATCCACAATCACCATGGCCGGAAGCGCGCCATTCGTGAGCACATAGTCTCCGATTGAATATTCTTCATGCACCAGAGCCTCGCGCACACGTTCGTCCACACCTTCATAACTGCCGCATATCAGCAGTAAATGCTCTCGCTGCGCCAATTCCCTGGCCGCAGCCTGGTTAAACACCCGGCCGGACGGCGTCATCAATATGACGCGTGTCCCCGGCTTTGCGAGATGTTCAACCGCTTCAAAGATCGGTTCGGGCTTGAGCAACATCCCAGGCCCTCCGCCAAACGGACGGTCATCGACCGTTTTATGGCGGTCATGGGTATAATCCCTCAGATTATGAATACCCAATTCCAACAACCCCGTATCCCTGGCGCGCTTGATGATACTTTCATCCAACGGCCCGGCAAACATTCCGGGGAACAAAGTCAGGATGTCGATTTTCATCCGCGTACCGCCATCCATTAACAGATAAACATCAAAAGCGCCATCCTCATCAGTGGCACAGCGCGAATGATTGCATCAAAACCGTGGTTGCGGGTCGTCTTCAACAATTTCCACAACGCATCGCAAACCCTTCCTGGCGCTCCCAACCAATAACAGGGAACGAATCGCGTTGATCGTCGTGCCCTGCCGTCCTATCACCCGGGCCACATCTTGCGCATCAACACGCAACTGATACACAGTCAAACCATTGCGATCCACCGGGGTCACGGTCACCGCCTCCGGTCTTTCAACCAGGCCTTTGACCACGTACTCCAGAAATTCTTCCATAGGCCCCGAAAGTTAATCAGGCCTTTACCGCACGCTTGGCATTGTTAATGAAGCTGGCGACGGTATCGCTGGCCTGGGCTCCATTCTTGAGCCAATAATCCACGCGCTCCATCTTCAAGGTGACATTATCACCCTTCTTGAGGGGCAGATAGGTGCCAATTTCCTCAATAAACTTGCCATCCCGCGGACTGCGGTTGTCGGCCACCACCACTCGGAATGCGGGCTGATTTGTCGTCCCGATCCGCTTCAAGCGAATTCTTACCATATTTTCTTTATCTCAAGCGCGGTGCTCCGAAGTTATTTCGAAGTCCACCGCATTGTAAAACCGGTTTCAAAAGGCTGGCTAGATTAGGGTTTGCCCCTTCCATTGGCAAGCCTCCTTTTTCGCTTTTTTCCATATTGCCCATTTTTTGTCTGACAGGCACCATCGCGCCACAAATGAAACCTCCCTGCCAACTCATTTCGACAATGTCTGGCGCGCGGCACGTTCATCGCGAAAGACCGGTACTCGCGCCATAATGCCACCACTTTCACTTGTTTATTCTATTGCAGACCAAAGCTTTGCAAAAACAAAGTCGCTGGGCATTTTAAACGTTTCCCTCCACCTGGCCCAGCACCTGGCCCAGTCCCAAGACATCAGCCCTGTAACGCTTTTGTCCAATGCCGAGCTGCCCGTCCCTTTGGGAAAAGCCCGCATCTCTCTCCATAACAAGGCCAATCGCGGCAAGTTTCAACGCCTCCTATGGGATCAAATCGGTGTCTATCGTGCCGCAAAAGCGTCCAACGCAGATTGGCTTTTTTTGCCAAAAGGCTTTGCATCGTTTCTCTCTCCCCCGCCCTGCCAATTGGCTGTCTATGTCCATGATACAATCTTCGACTATTACCGGCAACGCGGGTGGAAGATGGCTTCCCATCTCGAGTCCCAATACTTCGAGCGATCCTTTCGTGCCGTTCTTCGTAAGGCAAGTTTGATTGTCACCAACAGCGAATTCACGCGCAAGGAAGTGCTGCGAAAGGCCAGGGAATTGAATCTGCCTCAACCCAATGTCCGTGCCGTGGGCATTGGATTCAACCAGGCCGATGGCGACGCCGCACAAAAGCGCGAGCGGATGGTCGTTCTTATTTCACGCTGGCCGCATAAAAACTCCGCTGCGGTGATCGATTTTATCCGCCGCTGGTCCGAAGTGACGGGTTATCAAGGTGAGATTGACTGGATTGGTAGCCTGCCCGAAGGTGTTTGCCTCGATCAACGCGCAGACTGGCATCATCATCCCCGACTGCCCGAGGAACAGTTTCGCCAATTGGTCGCTGAGGCCCGGGTGCTTGTTTATTATACTGAGTATGAAGGTTTTGGAATGCCCCCGGTCGAAGCCGCCTTGAATGGCACCTGTCCTGTTTACTCTGACATACCGGCCACACGGGAAGCGATGCTGGGCATGGGATCCCCATTTTCCAACAGCGACTTTGAATCTTTCACACGGGCGATGAGCCTGGCGCTGGAGTTCTCAGGTGATCGTCTTGACACAATGGCCCAAACCTTGAGCCAGACCCACCAATGGGAAAAGGTTGGAAATCGGGTGGTTCAAGCGCTGCTCGACGCTTCAAAACCGGTACTCAAATAATCGTTCTTGATCATCCCCCACCAGAAAAACCATGATTTCTGTCTGTGATTCGAGATCGCCGAAATAAAACCCGATCGATTTTCCCGGAAAATACTTTTGAGAGCAAATCTGAATGAATGCAGCCGCCACTCAGCCCCGCGCCTCCGACCGGTATCTTCTGGGCACTCCATTGCAGATCACGACTTATGCCGATTGGACAAACCGCTGCGCCGCGATGACCCATGAGCCGCGGTCCACATCGGTGGAATTTGCGAATACTCACATCGTCGCCCTGCGCCGCCATGATCCCGAATTTCGCAGAATGACCGACGATTTCAGTTATTTTATTCCAGATGGAATGCCATTGATCTGGATGCTTAATTTCCAAGGTGCGGGAATGCGTGATCGGGTTTATGGCCCGACTTTCATGCGCTATTTCATCCAGAACGCCCCGGAACCGTTCACCCATTACCTGGCAGGCGGCACATCGGAAAGCGGGACAAAACTGCGTGAAGTCATTCACTCATGGAATCCCACACAAAGAGTTGTGGGTTCGTTTCATGGCCGCTGCCAGGCGGACGGTCAGTTACCCCCTGACGAGGAGGGACGTTTTCTGGAGGAAATAAACCGCCTGGCGCCAGACATCATCTGGTCGTGCTTCGGCGCGCCCAAACAGGAATTATGGCTCCACCATTACGCCAGGCGAATCCGCCGGGGTGTGATTCTTTCCGTGGGGTTTGCTCTCGATGTGAACGCGGGAACGAAAAAAGACGCGCCGGACTGGATGCAAAAAAAGGGGCTGACCTGGATTTACAGGTTATGCTCCGAACCCCGGCGTCTGGCGCAACGCTACATCAAATTCAATTCGCTCTACCTGTTCTACCTGCTCTGGGACGGCATCCGCGGCAGGGCGTTTACGCGGCCTTTTAAAACGTCCTCGTAAACCAAGCCGTATGCGCGAGCAACCTCGGTGGCGGAAAAACGACGAACCGAATCGCGAATCCATTCCGGGGGGCGTAGGCTAAATCGACCGTGCAGGACTTGGGAAAGTATTTCCGCGATTCCCAAAACATCTCCCGATTTGAACAATAGTCCGTTTTCACCGTGCTGGACGATCTCGGCAGGACCACCTTCGTTTGAAGCGAGAACCGGAATTCCCAAGGCCATTGCTTCGACAAGAACGACGCCAAATGGCTCTTTTGGGGTTGGATGAAGCAGAAAATCGGTTTCACGCAGCACTTGTGAAACATCCAATGTCGGCCCGCAAAAAACAAACTGCGCATCCAGCCCGGCGTCCCGCACCATGCTTTTCAACTCAGCCTCATAAGCCTTGGATTCCGCAGTGTCAAAAGTCGGCCCATACAGACTGAAACGAATCCGGGAACGGTCATCACTGGGCAGCAAGGCCATGGCTTGAACGACCAGGTGCCAGCCTTTCCAGCGAACAAGAGAACCAAGTCCGGTCAGGCGTAGTGTTCCAATGCCATTCGAGGGCGAAAACCTTGCAAGAGGTTCTTCAAACACGGTGTCGGCGCAGCAGGAATGCACGACAGAGGTCTTTGGGGGGCAAAGACCTATCCCCATGGTATCGGCCAAATGGCGGGTCAGAAAAGTGGTGTGGAAGTTCCGATGCGCGGCGGCCCATTGATAAAGCCCAAGGCGGCGAGGGTAATTGTGATTTGTGAATACGACCTGCTTTTTCCAGATCGCAGCCAGTGCAAGGCCAGCCAATAAGGCGCCACGGGTATGAGCATGGAGGATGTCGAAAGACTCCCGGCGCAACAACGCGTTGAGTTCAAACACTGCGGGAATGGCATTAGCCAGCAACTTTAGATGGTTGGGAGAATCCGCCCTGGCAAACCGGCTTTGACGCAATTCCAAAAAGGGCTTACGAAGCTGATGAAATTTTCTACAAACCCACAGAGTGTGCTGCCAATCCCAACTTTGACTGGCCTGCTGGATGTTGCGAATTATGGTTAAAACCCCACCCGTATCCTCGACCTCGCCCGTCAGGTGCAGAATCTTCATGCGCCGCTACGCCTTGAGCATCCGCATTTTTAAATGGTAATCGCACACGATCAGCATACCGCTCTGGAAGCAAAAGGATTTCATGGCGAATTCGCTATCACCATGAATTAAAAAAAAGGTGACCATGTTGGCCATCCACACAGCGGCTAGCACACCGCTGAGACGCAGGAAAATATCTTCATTACCCAGAATCCGAATGCGTTTAATGATGCGCCATGCCAGTATCGTGCCGCCCGTCATCAAAATCAGCATGAAAAGTGTTCCGAAAACACCGGTATTCACCATCAACCCGATAAAGCCGTTATAAAAGCGCCCTTGAGCCAAATGCATTTCGATCCCGGTTGGATCGGAAAGCATGATCAGATTATCGGCTGAGGAAAACGAGAAACCACGCCCGATCCAGAAATATTCCGGGATCATTTCCCAACCGATCTTACGCAAAATGATTCGGGTGGTCATGGTTCCGGAAGCGTCGTCATAGGCAGCCTGCTGGACGTCGATGCCAGGCAGGATGGACACAGCGCGCTGCATGGCTAGCGGCATTTGATCGATAAAAAGATAAACAAAAACCAATCCCATGAAAAACGCCAAACCGGTGACCAGCAGATTTCGAGATGTGAAAAAGCGCTGAGCATAGCCGGTAACAACAACAACCATAACAACAAGAATCGGCAGAATGCGATGACCTCCAAACATGCCAGCAGCCATGAGCCCGACGGCCAAAGGAATCAGGTAAATTCCACGAATGGTCAAAAAGTCGTCTAGCTTGTTATAGACCATCAAAAGCAGTGTCATACCATAGCCGACATACAACATGGAGGCCATGCGCTGAAAACCAAAGCCGGCTACCTGTCTTTCAAAGAATATCGAATCTCCGGTAACATCCAAAAACTGAAAGATGAATTGGAGTTCACGAGGCGAATACATATATGCAAATTCAGCCAACAAATAAGTAAAGGACAGGATATATTGCAGCACGACGAGTCGAACCATCGCTTTCTCACCCGGCCGGATCATCGCAAATATTATCGGAAAAATGGCGCAAATGAATTGTTGAAAATAAACGCGTCCGCCCATTTGGCCCCCTCCAAAAATACGGAGACCAAAGCCTTTCATTTGCATGGTGAATATAAGCACAGCTATATAGCCCAACATCCCGATGAAGAGCCACCTATTCTCTCGAATGGAGTTGCCGAAATCCTTCTGGTAACGGCGCATGGCCACGGTCACCAACAGACCGGACCATCCGAGCAACGCGGCAAATTCCCACAAAAAAGGTCGGCCGGGCGCGAATGGAATGATGATGGCCGAACTGAAGGTGGCCACGGACAAATAGACGGCCAGTGTCGAGTGATAGGGCAAAGAGCCTAACAACAATAGCGCCAATGTGACGAAAAACGCGAAATAGGCATCCGTGGCCAGGAAGAAGCCCAGCAGGCCAACGGCGATAAACGCGGCTCCCAGCCAAATCAATTGGGTTAATTTTGCGGCATCAGATGTCATTTTCTTTGATTGCGAACCACTCCAAACATCAATTCAGGATGGATTCAATCCTCCTGATTCCAACGGCGGGTTAGGCCGCAACCGTGAAGGAAACTAACGAACCCGAAAAGGAACGGCAATCTCCTTTTCAAATGATTCTAGTCCTCTCGCTCCAACCTCCAGATTTTGGGAATCGTTTGACACCAAAGCTTTGGACATTACGATACATCTTGTTGTTGGTTTGTTAGACAGTCAAAAGGCCACGTTGACTTATTTATATGAATGCGAATTTCATTGATCCGAAAAAATCGAATGATGTGTGGTTGGATTTGGAAAAGTATTCAACCCGGCTTGGACCGGAGATGCTAACCTATTTCAATTACCACCGAACACGCTATGAAAAGCTGACTGCCGTTGTGGAAAAGTTTTGCGGTTTGGCGCAAACAAAAGACCCGTTGCGCCTTCTCGATATCGGTCTTTCTTTTCAAACCCTCCTCTTCGACCGTCTTTGGCCTGAATACGAGGTCAACACCCTGGGTTGGCAGGATGAACGTTTTTCTTTGGGGAATAATCGAAAACATATTGAGTTTGAACTCAACGATTCCTATTACCCTGAAAAATGGCCCAAAGTCGCTCAGGGCTATAATGTTATCGTCATGGCCGAAGTGATCGAACATCTTTATACCGCGCCCGTTCAGGTTCTTCGTTGTCTTCGCTCATTGCTTGCTCCAAATGGATTTTTAATTGTCACCACACCGAACGCTGTGGCTCTTCAGCAACGGTTGCGGTTGCTTCTCGGACGAAATCCCTTCGAAATGATCAGGGAGACCCGGTCTAATCCAGGCCACTTCCGGGAATATACAGCCCCTGAGTTAGTCAAAGCCGGCGAAAATGCCGGGCTACAAGCCGTGCAAATCATTTCTGGCCATTATTGCTCTTCCCAATCGCTTTCAAGCCGTTTTCTCCATGCAATCACACCTCTTCTTCCCGGGAGCCTTCGAAAAGAGTTAACAATTGTTTACCAGCGTGTGAATTGAAAGGCACCTCTAATCTCACCGAAAAAACCACATTGGGCTTTAGAACTTGGAATTTTTGTCATGATCGACATGGAAAATCATTAATCTCTTCATGTTTCCCTCCAGTTCCAAACTCCGGGTTACCCATTTAACGACCTATCTTCGCAGTCTGGGGGGAATGCAATCGGTGTTAAAGCACCATCTGACCCATGATGGGGATTCTGAATTAGAGGACCGTTATATCAGTTTTTTTGAGGACCACGACCCCGCTCCCGGCTGTGTCGATGCGATGGGATGGAGCAAGTGGACGACCATCAGACAAATGCGCCAGGCTGTCGGCAAGGTATTTCGGCGCGGCCCCAGTGGAATCGCGATTTACCATAATTGCTGGGGGCTGCCTTTGTTTGAGAACCTGGACGGCTCACACCGGCGTCTGGGTTATCTGCATGGCATTCCGCCGGACATGGAAGCCACACTTAAGGCGCAGATTGGGTTACTGGATGGCATTATCGCAAACAGCCAACCCCTGGCCGATCTGGCCGCCAAGTGCCTGCCGGAACTCGCATCCGAACGCATTTGCATCGTGCCCCTGCCGATCAACCCGCCGATCATGGATTTTTCACATAGTCCACTGAAGAATCGCCCAATAATCATTGGTTACAGTGGTCGGCTCGTCAAAGACATCAAACGCATCGATCGTTTGCCAGAATTGGTCCAATGCCTGACCGAATCAGGCGCCGAATTCCGGCTGGAGCTTTTGGGAGACGGGCACGATGGCCCCTGGCTAAAAAATCAATTTCGCAACGATAATAGAGTGATTTTTCATGGAGCCAGGAGTGGGGACGCTTATTGGCAAATCCTTGGTAAATGGGATGTTCAGATCAACACCAGCGATTCGGAAGCGATATCAATCAGCCTGCTGGAAGGCTTGAGTTGTGGTGTCATACCCCTGTTTCCTGGAATCAATAGCGATGGCGTGTCTTATACCAGGCGTGTGGATCCGAGCTTGGTTTACAGTCCAGCCGATCTGGCAGCCGCCGCGCA
This sequence comes from Verrucomicrobiia bacterium, assembly GCA_963664225.1. Taxonomy (GTDB): domain Bacteria; phylum Verrucomicrobiota; class Verrucomicrobiia; order Limisphaerales; family UBA1319. Next base: position 523,507 of record OY760937.1, on the reverse strand, counting down.
GACCATCATAAATATTACTCAAATGCCTGCAGCGCAATTGGATTCATGGCGCACGAGATGCCGCGAAGCCGTCACAACGCACACTCCCGATTCTTATCAAAACGCATACCGCTCCTTTATCGAAAAAATCGAGGCGTTACCGCGTATTTCGCGACGGACACTTGAACGTCGGCCATTTTACCTGACAGATCATATCCCTTTGGGAATACTTTCCCGCCTTCTGCCTGTTAGCCTGCTTAAGAAATAGCGAATAGCCAGGCGCGGCCTTGCCAAGCGTCAACCATCAATCGGGGACAAAGAGCAAGTGAACTCACATTACGGATGCGGAACTAATGCTGCGCTTGAAGCTCGTTGGCGCGTGAAATGACGGAACGCCAATATTACGGCGCCCAGAACGCATACCAGCAGCACAAGCAGACCATATTTTCCGGCCATCATACTCTTGCTCAATGAAGCATACAGCATCGCCAGAAAGACCAATGGAGGCAGGGACGGCAGTAAGAAAACCAAAAAGGAGCGGCAAGTCGTCACCAGCAGGCAGTTCTGCAAAACATAGGGAAAACCAGGTGTCAGCCGCACCAGGAACGTGGTTACCACGGGATTTTCCCGCAACAACCCAGCCAGATGCGGTGCTTTCGTGGTTATAAATTGCTCCAACTGCCTCTTGAACAGGCGTTGGGCATAGACGTAGGCAATGGTCAGGCTGCAGGCATAAGAGATCGGAATGCCAATCAGATTGGTGGTGAAATCGAAAGCCCCTCCCGCTGCCAGAAGAAACGGAGTGGGCGGCACTCCAAACGAAATGCTCAACGCAAAGACGACATAGAAAGGCACCGCCCCCCATTGCCGGAGCTGGTTCAGAAAATGATTCAACGGCTCCCGACCCACCGTCAGGAATATGACTGCCACGACCACCAGTCCGACCAGACAGGCCATCCGCCATGTTGCGCCTTCAGGTCGGCTCATAGCGTCAACCCTCGCCCAATCTTCTCCAAATCGCCGAGCCACGCCTTGACCAGGGGCAATTCCTTGCGGGGCATGACGTCGTTTTTAACGAGCGTTTCATAGCACCGCAGCAGATTCGATCCTACGGCCTCCGGTCCCGATTCCAAGGTCTGTTCCTCCAGCAAACGAGCCATCCGATCATTGGCCAGGTATCCGGGAACCTCATCCTGAAAATCCTTCATCAGATTGTGTGCGTTACGTTTCTGCGTTGCCTCCGCAGCGTGGAAGGTCACCACTCCACCCAAAGCCCATAAACACCGTTGCGCCACAAAACTGCGCCAGATATCGGTCATGCGAAACGTGCAATAACTGGGCAGATACATCAGTGGAAAAACCTCCGGCCACCACCAAGTGCTCTGACTGTTGAACGGACACCATACACCGCTTATTAGCGCAACACTGGACCCGGTATTGAATCGGAAAGGCTTGTCCAACACCAACCTCCAGATGGCATCGACATCCGGGCTGCCATCCGCCAAACCCTGCTGAATCGGGCTGTTCACCGAACTCAAACGCCCGCTATTCGTCACCTTTTTTCCGGCGACGGCAGTGATTTGGTCCAAGGGCAGTCCGCGAGGCCAGATCATTTCGTCGCTGAAGTAGCGATACACATTACACCAGCGGGGACGCTTGACCGTCCGGGCTTGGACTGTGCGTGTGCGGAGTTTCCAGCCGACCGAGGGACAATTATCATCGTCGGTCTCATAAATGCACTCCGCTCCCCGGCTGAACGCCACCAGATAGCCAATATTTTTGCGGGTATAATGGTTGACCGGAAGCAATTGGGGCAGCCGTAGCGGCAAGCCCAACTGGCGGTCGAGGGCAAACAGTTCAACGTCTTTAAGTGGATACTCCTGAGGCCCTTTTCGATCCCCCACCACCAGCAATTGGCCGGATACCCGGCTCAAAGTCCGGCCCAAACTGCGCATGGAGGGCGTTGGCGGCTGGATGGTCGTTACAACCGAAAAAAGTTTTGGAGAATTCATCATTTTTGTTTCTCTCGAGCGCGATGCAACGACCACAAAATCCGAAAAGCTTCCCTCAGGCTGCTCCGTCCAACTTGATAATTATCGTTACGATAGGTGATGGGCACTTCCATCCATTTGAACTGGTGCATCATGTAACGAATCTCAGTTTGAAAAAAATTCGCTTTGCTCGTAACCCCATGATCCAGAACATGAGCCATCGCCTTTCGACTGAAACATTCGAAGCCGCTGGTCATGTCGATCATCCGGGTTCCAAGCAACAAGTTGGTAAGAATCGTGCCTCCCTTGCTGATGAAGACACGTGTCCATGGGCTTTTGTGGGAGCCGCCCGTCATGTATCGGCTGCCGCCCACGTAGTCGCAACCTTGCGCCATGCCTGCGAGAAAGAGCGGAATCTCCTCGGGGAGATGGCTGAACCCGCCGTCCATTTCCAAAATCCACTCGCAGCCCTCGCCAAAGGCGGCCCGATAGCCGGCAAAGTAGGCGTCCACCACACAGCGATTTTGCGGCGCCCAAACCAGCACCACCCGAGGGTCACGCGCGGCATATTCGCCAATCAGGCTGCGGGTCCGGTCCCTGGACATGTTATCCAGAACACAATAAACACGATCTGACTCCGACAAGTGAACCAATACCCGGTTCAGGAATTCTTCGATGGTCTTTTCCTCGTTGGCCAGAGGCACCACAACACCCAATTTGGAGTGCCCAGCTAAACGGGTATTCATCGTTTCGGTCGGTAACATGTTAAAACCAATCGTAGCTCAACCCTCGGAGCACCTATTATGGTTTATTAAAAGCTAACAATCCGCCTCCCGCTCTGTCGAGGGAAAACAGCCAAATTGGCCAATCCAGGCGATGATGAATGCGAACCTGTCTAAATCACAAGCAAGATGGAATTAAAGATAATACCCAAGTTAAAGTCCACAGAAACCACTTGTAATCAACGAATAACGCCCATAATCCACTTTGGACCATGGGCGTTAGCGAAATTGATTAATCGGAATCGGGTCCGCCACCGGAGGCTTCAAGGGCGGCTGCACGCTTCTTATCGCGCCGTTCCCAATACCACGCAATCCATACGCTGATCTCGTATAGTATTTGCAGCGGCAGGGCCATCATGACCTGGGTCAGAATTTCGGGCGTTGTCAGAACAGCGCCAAGGACCAGGTTGACCACGATCATGTAGCGGCGGAATCCAGCCAATTTTTGGTAATCAAGGATGCCCAGTTTGACAAATACGAGCAAAATCACGGGCATCTCAAAACCCAATCCCATGCCCAGCATGAATTTACACGTGAAACTGATGAATTGCTCCGCCGTCCATTGATCAGCGCCAATACCGAGCCACTCTGAGTATTTCCGGGAGGCACTTAACGCCAGTGGCATCAGAACGAAATAAGCGAAACTCACGCCCGACAAAAACAAGGCGGTTCCAATTCCAAATCCTCTAAGGACATACTTCTTTTCCTTCCTCTTGAGCGCTGGCACGAGAAACTGAGCCAGGTAAAAGATGACCAGAGGCGAGGCAAGCACCAAACCTCCGTAAATCGCCAATTGAAACGCCGTCATGAATCCGCCTGCGGGGCTCAGATTCAGCAGGTTAACAGGATTTTTTGGAAGAATATCGCCAGGCGCGTTTTGAATTGCCTCGAGTGCCAGAACCCGGTTTGTGCCTATTTCAATGGGCACCATCTTGAATGTAACCAATTGATTGGTGCCGAATTCGAAATCACCATACCGATTGGTCGCCATGCGGAATGTGCCAATTAAATTAGTGCCAACCTGAAGCCTGAGGAATTGATTGGTTCCGGCAGTAACGTGACCGGCTCGCTCCAATGGCCATTTCAAGATGGACATCAAAGTGTTGCCCGCAGCCAGACAAACGATCATCCCAATAAGTACTGCAACACCACACTTGATGAGAACCCATCGAAGATCTTCAAGATGATCGAGAAAGGACTTAACGGCGCCACCGCCGTCTTCCTCCTCCTCGACCTCAGTACGTATTTCTTCCCCCTCCTCCACCATGATTGGATTCGCTTCTTCTAATGCTAATTAATCACAGGGCTTTGACCTGCGGTGTGGGAGAGGATGGATTAGCGGCCGCAGTGGGACTGGCCGACGCAGCAGATGTTGACGGAGATTGCTGCTCGGTCGCAGGTGGCGTGCTGTTCTGACTGACATAACGCCGCTGGCTCTGGTTGTCATCCATGGCATTGGTCAATTCGTCCTGCACATCGCGCGTCGCTTTCTTAAATTCCTTGATGCCGGTGCCAAGTCCCTTGGCCAGCTCCGGCAGTTTCTTTGCCCCGAACAAAACCAACACCACCGCGAGGATCAGGACCATTTCCCAACCGCCAATCATTCCTGCAAACATTACATTCATAAAATCAATAAGTACCGATGTTGGTATCAAGCTATTCCACACTTTTTACGGTGTAAAGCCCCAAAGGTGAAAAGTATTTCGCTATTTTTTTACCGTGGCGAGAAAATCGCGCTTGTCAACGTCTCCGGGTTGGCTATTGTGATCTCCCTTTTTATGAGAGAGACGATACATCCGAAATATATTGATGCGGAAATACGATGCGCCTGCGGGAACATCATTAAAACCCGCTCGACCAGGCCGTCAGTTGTGATTGGTATTTGCAATATGTGCCATCCTTTTTACACCGGCACACAGAAGTTTATCGATACAGCAGGTCGCGTCGATAAATTCCAGCAACGTTTGGCCAAGACCCAGGCGGCCCAGGCGGCCATGGCTGCACCCAAGAAAAAGAAGAAATAGCCGGTTTTTCAGACGCCCGCCCGCATCGAGGTTCTTCCTCCATGCGGGCGTGCCTTTTTTACCGTCGGCATCGCTCCTGTAATGGACCTGCAACCCCATATCGATAAACTACTTCGGCGTTTTGCGGAAGTCGAGGCCGCGTTAAGCGACCCCAAGGTCTTTGATAATCCGCAGCGCGCGCAGGACTTGAGCCGTGAATACGCCCGACTGAAGGAACTGGTTGGTTTCTGTCAGGGCTATCTCAAGACGTGTGCCGATCTGGAGGAGAGCCGTGCGCTGCTTAAAACCGAAGGACCTGACTCCGAAATGGGCTTGATGGCCCGCGAGGATATAACAAGGTTGGAGGCTCAAGCTCAACGACTTGAGAAGGAAGTCCAACGGGGAATTTTGCCGCCGGATCCCACTGATTCCCGCAACACGATTGTCGAAATCCGTGCCGGCGCAGGAGGGATGGAGTCCGCCCTTTTTGCCGCCGACCTCTATCGCATGTACACGCGCTATTCCGAAACTCAGAAATGGCGGGTGGAAACGATGGATTCAAGCCCGTCGGAATTGGGCGGTTTCAGGGAAATCATTTTCAGCATCACTGGAACGGACGTATATAAACGGCTCAAGTATGAGAGCGGAGTCCATCGGGTGCAACGGGTTCCAGCGACAGAGGCCCAGGGCCGCATCCATACCAGCACCGCCACCGTTGCGGTTCTTCCCGAAGCTGAGGAAGTGGATATCGAGATCAAAACAGAGGATCTGGACATCACGGTTTGCCGGGCATCGGGGCCTGGCGGTCAGGGCGTGAACACCACCGACTCGGCGGTTCAAATCATTCATAAACCCAGCGGATTGATCGTGCGTTGTGCCGATCAACGGTCGCAACAGAAGAATAAAGCTCAGGCGCTCAAAGTGTTGCGTTCACGTCTTTTGGAACGCAAGATTGCGGATGAAGATGCCAAATACGCGGCCCAGCGCAAGGCCCAGGTGGGCACCGGCGAGCGCAATGAGCGCATTCGCACCTATAATTTTCCTCAGAACCGCGTGACAGATCATCGCATCGAGTTGACTCTGTACAACTTGCCCACGTTCATCGATGGCGATCTGGATTGCATTATTCAGCCATTGATGGATAACGCCCTGCAGGAAAAGCTGGCCACTCTTTCTGTATAAAGACTTCAGGTGGAGCATATTCTCGATTTCTGGCGGCTCTTAATCCGGCCCTTTTTTCCCTATTATGGACTCCAAAATTAAAGGTTTGATCTTCGATTGCGACGGCACATTGGCGGACAGCATGCCGCTGCATTTCATTGCGTGGCAAAAGATTGCGCAAAAGTACGGATTTCAATTTCCCAAGGGCAAATTCTATTCACTGGGCGGAGTTCCCTCACGCCACATCGTGGAAATGCTGGCCCGTGAACAGGGATTGAGTCTGGATGCGGAGGCGATTTCCATTGAGAAAGAGGAAATGTATTTGAGTCAATTGTCGCAAATCACTCCCATCGAGCCCGTTGTGGCGATTGCGAGGGCCAACCGCGGAAGGATTCCCATGGCGGTGGCGACGGGAGGAAATCGCTTTATCATGCAGAAAGTGTTGGGGCACTTGGGGATACTGGATTGGTTTGAGGCCATTGTGACCAGCGAAGATGTGGTTCATGGCAAACCGGCACCGGATGTGTTTTTGGAAGCAGCTCGGCGCGTGGGAGTTCCGCCGGAACACTGCCGCGCCTACGAGGACACGGACCTAGGCATGCAGGCCATTCGCGCCGCAGGCATGGAAGCGGTGGACGTGCGCGTGTTGCTCGGTCAACGCGTTGATTTTGGGTTGATCGCTGGTCAACCGGGTTGACTTTTGGAACTTTGGCGGAGGGCAAACCAGAGGTCAGAGGTGAGAGGTCAGAGGTCAGAGGGCAGAGGGCGAAGGGCAGAGGGCAGCAACTACAAGAGCTCAGTAAAAAACGTCCGTAGTCCTTGGTCCTTCGTCAAAAAAGCGGGGGGCTGGCGGCATAATACCTGTTGCCAAGGCAGTTTTTGGGTAGCAGAGTGCGTTTGTTGTCAACGATGTGATTGCCATGAGAACGGCCAAGCCATAGGCCAAATCTTATTGTATGGCCTAGATTGGTCCGGGCAAGCACATCTCAGGACACGTGATGGGGAACAAACCTGAAAAACGGACAATACTATGGGTGACCCCTTTACATTTACGCTGTTGCCGAACCTGCTGAGCCCAAAGTGCGTAATAACACGAAGGAAATAACCGCCATGCTACTGACCCAAATCACTATCAAGAACTTCAGGGGGATCGAAAAACTGACTGTCCCCTTGGAGCCATGCACGGTCCTAATTGGTGAAAACAATACAGGGAAGACCAGCATCTTGGAGGCTGTTCACACCTGCTTGAGTCGGAACCTGTCGCGGAAGGTTGTGCCGTTCGGCGAATACGATTTTCACCTCACTGCTGCCAAGCCAGACCCAAGTGCCGCGCCGCCAATTGAGATGGACTTTACGTTCGTTGAATCGGCCGAAGACGAATGGCCTGATGCAATCGTCCAAGGACTCGAAAAGGCAGTGCAGGTCCGCGCCGACAACAAACAGGAGGTTCGGTTTCGCATCGTTGCAGCCTACGACACTACTATCAAGGACTTCACCTTGGAATGGTCGTTCCTAGATCTCAACAACGTCGAACTCCCAACCGCGAAGAACCCCCGCATCGTTGCTGAGCTTCAGCAGTTGAACCCCGCGTTCTTCTTGGCGGCGGTCAGAGATGCTGGGCAGCATTTCCAAAGTCGATCCCCGTTCTGGGGGCCGTTCACGAAAAATCCGCAGATTGACGAGCAGACCAGAGTTGATCTCGAGCAGCAGATTGAAGCGATCAACCAGTCGGTTCTCGATTCGCATACGCCGTTCAATGAGGTGAAAACACAGGTCGCCAAGACTGGCACCCTTGTGCCGTTGGCCGCAGCTAACCTCGTAAGCGTGGAAGCGATTCCGGCGCGTATTTTTGACATGCTCAGTAAGACGCAGGTGAAATTAGCAGCCAAGAGTGGAGCGAAACTGCCTATTACGCAGCACGGAGCAGGAACTCAAAGCCTCTCCGTTCTCTTTCTGTTTGAGGCATTCCTCAACGCACGGCTGGCCGAGGCATACGATAAGGACTCAGAACCTCTGTTGGCACTCGAGGAGCCGGAATCGCATCTCCATCCATCAGCGGTACGCTCATTGTGGAAGGTGCTACAATCCCTCAAAGGACAGAAAATTGTCGCGACACATTCTGGTGAACTGCTCGCAGCCGTTCCTTTGAAATCGATTCGTCGCCTTGCTCGCAAAGCTGGAAAGGTCGAAGTATTTCAGGTAAAATCCGGGACACTTAATCCCGAGGATGAGCGCAAAATCGCTTACCATGTGAGAGCGAAGCGAGGGAATCTTCTGTTCGCGAAATCTTGGCTCCTCGTTGAAGGTGAAAGTGAATTTTGGTTCCTCCCGGAGGCTGCCCAACTTCTCGGTTATGATTTTGAGTTGGAAGGCGTATGCTGCGTGGAGTTCGCACAGTGTGGCCTTGCCCCGCTAATCAAGCTAGCAGCTGATCTGGGAATCGAATGGCATGTCCTTGGAGACGGGGACCAGGCAGGACAAAGTTACGCAGCAACTGCGCGCAACTATTTGGCGGGTGTTCCAGAGCCTCGGCGCATCACTGTTCTTCCTCGCAGAGATATTGAACATTGCCTCTGGCATCACGGCTATTCCCAAATTTATGTGACTGCGGCAGGAAACGCTGCTCCGCAGCCACCGCCACAGGCGAAACAATGCGCGAATGGGCAGCCTTGCCAATGGGTTGCTCTACCGCCGCCCGCAGACCCGATTGCGCAGACCATCAAGCGTGCGGTTCGATCGACTTCAAAACCACACCTCGCTATTGCCGCGCTAGAAGCTGCGCGGCAAGCCGGCTCGCCGGGTTTACCTCAAGTGATTCAAGACGTCATCGCAGCCACTGTGAAAAACGCACGACTATGAGCATCGACTTCTCAACGCTGAACGATAAACAAGTCGAAGCCGTGCAATGGAACGATGGGCCGCTGCTAGTGCTGGCCGGTCCCGGTTCAGGAAAGACCCGTGTGCTGACTTATCGGATCGCACGACTTCTCAACGATTCCTCCGGCGAACGTTTCCGAATACTTGGCGTGACCTTCACCAACAAGGCGGCGGCGGAGATGCGAACCCGCCTTGAATGTCTGTTGAAGTCGGGAAAAGAGCGAGCGTTGCTGACGACGTTCCATTCATTAGCAGCCGAGATTTTGCGACAACATGGACATCACATTGGACTGCGGCCAGACTTTACAATCCTCGTCGAGCAGGCAGACCGTGAGTCGGTCGCCACCGAGGCGATGAAAAGTCTTAGCGACGATGTCGCCGACACGATATCGGGAGCCGCCAATGCATTGCCGGTGATTGATAAGATGCTCGCTGAGTGCTCTAACCCCAATGAACTGGCCGACCGGCTGAGCGGGCATAAGCACAAAGAATTTTTGTCCCAACTGTTCAATGCTTACCGTGCCGAGCTCGTCAAGGGAAACCACTTAGATTTTGCGTCGCTCATCGGCATGGCGGTTCAATTGCTGGAAGAGCGCCCGGCAATCGCGAAGCAGTTTCAGCGCGTCTATCGCTTCGTGTGTGTCGACGAGTTCCAGGACACCAACGAAACACAATTCCGACTCCTTTGCTCACTCGTTCCGGCGGAGAGGCCAAACTTGTTCGTCGTGGCTGATGACGACCAGCTGATTTACCAATGGAACGGAGCAAACCCAAAACGCCTTCAAGAACTACTAAAGCGCTTCTCGATGGGAATGGTGCAGTTGCCAGAGAATTACCGCTGCCCGCCAGCAGTTATCGAGTTGGCGAACAATCTGATCATCCACAACCTTGATCGGTCTGTGGGTAAGGAGCGCCTCAAAGCGCATAAGGTATCAACGACTGATTCCCATTTGAGAGTGTTTCATTTTGGTGATTTCAGCCAAGAAGTCGCATGGGTTGTTTCCGAGCTAAAACAGACATCGCCGGAAGGCCGGAATCACTGTGTGGTTCTCGGTCGGAGTAAGAAACTTTTGGACGCGGTGATTGCGGAGTGCATACAAAAAAGCGTGCCTGCTTGCCTCGCTGTGAGGAAAAGTCAGTTTATCAGTGCGCCAGTTTCTTGGTTGCACGCGGCACTACGGCTCGCGAACGCACGACAGGACCGGGAGCAGCTTCGAAAAGTGTGTAAGGCTTTCTATTCTCTCGCGGGAAACAACATCAGGGTGGAGGACGTGGTTGCGGCGTCCTCATTCCAAAATGGGGACTACTTGCGGAGCTGGCTTGAAGCCTCGCTCGGACAGGAAACCGTTTCGGCTCCTACGCGGGCATTTCTTGAGCAGACGAAGAGCACTCTGCTGGAGCGCGTTGACCACTGGGCATTCATCGAAGCTGCTTTCTCGTGGTTCGAAGCACTCCAGAACCATTCCACTGCCGTTGACACTGCTTTCGACGAGTATCAGGAAGAGAAGGAAGTCTGGAATTTGTTACAGCAGGAGGTCATTCAACAGTATGGAAAGGCCGAAGTGAGCCTCCACTCTCTGCTTCAAGAGTTCGACCTTCGCTCAAAGGAAACACCACCACCTAAAGACGCCGTTCGCTGTCTAACAATCCACAGCTCGAAGGGCTTGGAGTTCAAACGCGTTTATCTCATTGGTCTCGTTGAGGATCAGCTTCCGAGTTGGGCGGCCACGAAGAAGGGTGACGATAGCTTTGAGATGAGGGAAGAGCGCAGGAATTGTTTCGTCGCAATCACGAGAGCCGAGGAAGCGCTGACCATCACATATTCGGCACGGTATTTCGGTTATGGGAAGTCACCTTCTCGCTTCCTGTCCGAAATGGGAATCACTGTTTAGTCCTTATGTCCCTCCTAGTATCCATAGTCGAAGACGCTGCCCCTGGCACCGCGCGCCAAAATTCACTGTTACCCGAGAGGGGGCATCGTTATGCCAAAAAGAGGTGCTACCCGGCGGCCTTTGTTTTCCTGGTTAATTGGTTAATATGGCTGACACAAATAGCGAGTGTGGTATCATGGGACTTGGGGAGACTTTTCAGCGCTACCACATGGCGTAGCAGCCTTGATCTTCCCACATTTGGGAACCACGATAGGTCCGCATGGCTTTAATGCGTTTCCAGGATACCGAGCCATCCAGCAATCCCACATTTCCCCCGTCCGCTCCAATGCTCGCCGGGGAGGCCCCTTCGGCGGAAGCATTTGAAAAATCCGAGTCACGCAGGATAGGCCCGTGGGCGCCGTGGGGCGCAAAGGTCTTACGATAACCCGGAGAATAATCGTTGAGGTCGGTCACCAGGGCCAGTGTGGGTTTGTCGGTAGCGGTTCTCGGGGACGTCCAGACTTCGGTGAAATCCGGCAGTGCGGGCCAGGGGGTGTTGGTGTGCCCGCCCAAATAGTTGTAACCGATGATGAATCCGTATCCAGGCTCCGGCCAACCATCCCTTTGGTTGAAGGGCTTGCCCAGGCTGGGACAGTCAATGATTCGATAATTGCCGGAATAAGAGATGAGGTTGCTGCGGGTCAGTGTGGAAAGCACGGGAACATGCTCGTCCAATTCATTGGCGTTGTCGGATTGGCCGGGAGGGAGGAAGTCACGAAAATCATGGGCGTAGAGATGCGATGCCAGGATGAACTGGCGTATGTGGTTTTTGCAGGTGACACGACGGGCCTTTTCCTTGGCGCTGACCAATGCGGGAAGCAAAAGCCCGGCCAATATGGCGATGATGGCGATGACCACAAGGAGCTCGATCAATGTAAACGCCGCGAACGCCTTTGCGGAACGCAGCGGCAGTCCCCTGCCCTCGCGCCCATTCTTCTGCGGCGTGGCGAGGCGGGCATTCGACCGTTCAATACGAGTTTCTCCCTGGGTCGGCATACGGTTGGTTGTGATCAGACCAAATTCATGAAATCTTCATGCACACTGTGTGTTCACCCGCGTGTTACGGGTTCTCAAATATTCTATAGAACCGTTGTTGGAAATTTGTGCTTTCGGAGTCTTCGATATGGATCATCCCGTTTGAGATCGTCAGCGGGCCATTCACGCCAAGCCACTGATTTGATGGCGCCAGCAGATCCGAGGTTGCCTGCACAAAAATATGTGTGGCGCGTGCCGGATCGACGTCAGCCCCATCGGCAGAGACCGCGCTCAATCGAAACACGCCGTCCGGACCGCGCAGTGCTGAACTCATCCGCAAGGGACTGGGTGCGGGAAGGCTCACATCCAGGGCAATGGCCTCAGAGATACTGCGCGCGTAGATGTGCCCATCGCTCACAATGGGGGCATTCCAGCATTTGCCATTCAAGGCCTTGAAGCGGGCCACCTCGGTGTATTGAGCCGGATCGGCTTTTACCAGGACCAGTTCGCCGGATTCGCTGAGGACCAGGATGTGGCCGTCCACACCGATGGTGCCGCCCTGACCAAATTGCGGTTGGGACCAGATGGTCTTGCCGGTGGCCATTTCGACGCACTTGAGAGGGGCGGTGTTGTTCTGGCCGTAACCGAAAAGGCCGTAGAGATAGCCGTCCATGTAAACCGGCGTCATCCACTGGGACATCAGGCTGCTGAGCCGCCAAAGCGGTTTCACGACAAAGGTGTCATTCGTCAAAGAAAGGCGCACGGCCGTTGAACCGCCACCATATCCGGCGGAACAAAACACGATATCGCCCCCCACCACAGGCGAGGCCCCTGTGGAGGTGCTGTAGGGAAACGGGGATCGCCATAGAACCGCGCCCGTTTCCGGCTGCACGGAAACAAGTCCGGTTTGGGCAAAGAAAAGAATCTGCGGCACGCCCAAAATGGTCGCGGCAACAGGACTGGCCTGCGTCATTTTGTCCTTCTGCCCTTTCCAGACCACGCTGCCATCGGATTTGCGCAGACAAAAGAGCTTGTCCGTGAGTCCGTTGGCATTGAGATAAACGTAATCACCCGCGACCAATGGCGACGCGGCATTCTGCCATGGAATGACCGTGGCCGCGTAATCCGCCCGGAAATCCACGCGCCAAACCTCCTGCCCGTTCTCAATATCCAGGCAGATCAGCTTGAGCCATGAAGTGAGCACAAAAACGCGATTACCTGAAACGGTGGGTGTCGAACGCGGACCATCCCCTGCGCCTGCCTGGCCATCCGGGTAATAACTGTCCTCCAATGAAGCGGTCCAGTTCGTCTCTCCTGTTGCGGCGTTCAAGCAAAGACAGACGTCCTTGAGTTGCCCGTCGATATTCAGGATGACCTGTGTCAACACCCTGCCCTTGCTGGCGGAAAGGGTGCAAAACCCGTCGCTCATCGGCACCAGCCAGTTCCTGGCGGGGCCGTCAACAGGCCATTCCTTGAGAATTTTTTCCGGGGATATTCCGTCCGAGGCCGCACCGCGAAATTGCGGCCATTCCGCCGCCCGGCAAGGCCAGGCGAGGCCCGCCATCCACATTGAAAAACACAAGATGCGCAATGCGCTTAACATGAGGTCCTCCGAAATAATAAAGGATATTTCATACGCAGCCCCCATTCCGAATTTAAGATATTCTAATAAAAACCGCGCGCCGAGACAAACAAATAAACGAAGAGATTCGCGAATGCGGTCAGGACGGGAGGGAAAAGGGGGACTTAACCGCAAAGATCGAAGATCTCATAGAAAAAAAGCGGGGTGCGGGCGGCAATTTACCTGTTGCCAAGGCGGTGTTTGGGTAGCAGAGTGCGTTTGTTGTCAACGACGTGATTGCCATGAGGACGGCCAAACCAAAGGCCAAATCATGTTGGATGGCCTTGATTGGTCCGGGTGGGCACAGGTCTGGAGGCTGGTTTGGGAAGAAATCGGGACATGAAAATTAAACGATGAGCGCTAATGGGCGGGAAAATGTATCACGCGGAGCCGAGGAGAACGCGGAGAATTAGGGTGGAATGGACCCGAAAAGCCACCTCACCCCGACCCAATGGCTTCCCAAGCCCGCCACGAGTTGGTAGCCCAATAAGGGATGTGCGCTTCGCGCATCGTGGTCCCCAGAGCGGAGAGGGAGGACTTTTTCGCATTTTCTGGACGATTGGATGATTTGGAAAGTGCCGCCGCGTAGGGTTGACGGACGAAGGAATGGGAAAGCAAGCCAGAGGTGCATGACAAAATTCTTCGGTGAAAAAGGAAGGACTCTTAATGAAACTCTCTCCGGCTCTCTTGCTCGTGTCTCGCTGGGCGAGAGAGAAGATCGCGCGTCCGTTTCATACGGTTGAGCGAGGCAATTCTCCCTATATACTTTTATGGCGTTTTAAGGGCTTTTGGGATTTCCTGAAGAATTTTGTCCTGCACCCGCAAGCCAGAGGGCGGAAAAGTTCCTGTTGCCAAGGCGGTGTTTTGGGAACAGGCTGCATTGATTGTCAACGATGCGATTGCCATGAGAACGGCCAAGCCATAGGCCAAATTATATTGGATGGCCTTGATTGGTCCGGGTGGGCACAGGTCTGGAGGCTGGTTTGGGAATAAATCAGAACATGGAAAGTGATCGATACACCTTTAAAAGCTTAATCCATGACGTGAAATGAGATTCAAACCCCTTGCAAAACTCACGCGGCTACTAGTCTTTCTACTTAAAGTCCAAATCGGACTATTGGCTTTGGCTATTCCGGCCGATTTTTACGGTTGGTTTGAATACTCCAATCTCGCCCCCAACATGGAAGTCGAAGAAACGTTGCTCACCTCTGACATTGCGAACGCGGTTATGGGGCTCCTCCAGTTCCCTCTGGCGATCTTTATTGGAATCACGTTTCTCCGTTGGATATATCGAGCAAACAAAAATCTTCGCATCCTCTCCTCGGTTCCAATGGACTTTAGCCCCGGCTGGTCCATCGGTTGGTACTTCATTCCAATTGCGAACCTCTTCAAACCCTACCAGGCAATGAAAGAGATTTGGTTGGTGGCGCATCGTGGCGGGGAAAACGGCAGCTCGATACTTGGCTGGTGGTGGTTTCTCTGGCTCGTGTCCAACTCCCTTGGGAGGCTCGCAATGAGGCTTGCCCTGCGGGAAAACAACGCACAAGGATACGTGCATTCAGCCATGGCAAATCTTGCTTCTGACGCCATGGATGTGTTTCTGAACGTTTTTGCCATAATGCTCGTTACTGCAATCGCAAAGGCTTATGCGGAAAATTATGTTGAACCTGACGCTGCGGCGAACGATGTCCCCACGTTGTCGCCACGTCATCCCGAAACCGAAGGGGAGTCGTCACTGCAGGGCTAAATCACTTGAAGTTGTTCGTAAAAAAGTTCACCCATTATTTGGTTCGTTTTTTAGCATTGTGACCCAAAATTGTCTGTCCCGGAATCCTATGCATCCCCGAGCAGGACAAGCCAGTCCGGAGCCGCGCAAGACATCCAAGATCTCGATTCCCATTGAAAGGGCTACGCATTGAAGCATCGGATGACTTGCGCTTCGCCATGGTGGCCTGGCGCGGGCACCTCGCTCGATGGATTTTAGTTCACCAAGCTTCCCGCCAGGACCGCCGAATGGCCTGACCTTTGGAGACGGATTGCACGGCGTGTGGTTTTGATTCAACACTTACAGTGTTGGCTGGAGTTTGGCCCCGGACTAGACAAACCGCTGGTGGGATTATTATTTTGTTGCGCGTGGTCTAGTTATGTGACTAGATATGGCCACTATGGGTTATCCAACTAAAGTCCAGCTCATCCAACGCAAGCAAAGCCAGCAATGGTACATCAACTTCCCCTCCGCCATCGCCCAGGCCATGGATTTCGACAAGGGAGAGGATGTCCGGTGGACCATTGCCGACAAAGGTCACCTCATTCTCTCGCGCGACCAGGTCCCCCCCAACCCGGTCGCTTTAAAAAAAACGCCTCCCTCCTCGACCAAATCGAGGAGCTGATCGATCTATGTGCTCCCGGCTTCTCTTCCCCGCAGGCCTGGGCTCGGGGCCGCCGCCATCTGCTTTCCCAGTTGGTGTGCTTCGGCCGCCACACCATTACAGGGCTCTTGCGCAATCAAAACCGCACCCAACAGGATTGGACGGCCGATTACCGCTTCTATTCCGAGGATCATTTCGACGAGGACTGGGTTTTCGACCGGATCCGCGCCCAAATCGAGCAGGACTTCCCGTCCAAGGATCCTCTGGTCGTGGCCATGGACGACTCGCTCTTGCGCAAAACCGGTCCGCGCATCTTTGGCTCCCGTTTTCAGCGTGATCCCTTGAGCCCCCCATTCCAGGTCAACTTTGTCCGGGGTCTGCGGGTCCTGCAGATTTCTGCGGCCGTGCCGCTGGGCTCACAAGGGGCGGCACGGATGATTCCGGTGGACTTCCAGCATGCGGCCCTGCCCGCCAAGCCGCGCAAGGATGCCGCGCCAGAGCGCTGGGCCGCCTACCGGGAGCAACGGGCCAAAATGAATATCAATGTGGCGGGCCGCAATCGCCTGACCCACATGCGCCGGCAAATGGATCAAAGCGGTTCGAGCCAGCGGCCGCTGATTGCCACCCTCGATGGCCGCTTCACCAATGGCACCGTTCTGGGGCAGATTCCGGAGCGGACCACCCTCATTGGCCGCGTGCGCAAGGACTCGGCCTTTTACTTTCCCCCGACAGGGCAGGCCGCGCACGGCCGCAAACGCAAGTATGGGGCCCACTGCCCCACGCCGGAACAACTGCTCAAGGACCCGGCCCAACCCTGGCAAACCGTGGAGGCCTTTGCGGCAGGCAAACGCTACCAGTTCCGGGTCAAAACCCTGGCGCCCGTCTACTCGCAGATGGACAAGGCCGGCCACTCCCTGCGTCTGGTCGTCATCGAGCCGGTGGCTTACCGCCGTACCAGGTCCAGCAAGCTGGAACGGCGCGAACCGGCTTTTCTCATCTGCACTGATCTGAATCTGCCCCTGGAAAAGGTGGTGCAGTTTTATCTCTGGCGATGGGATATCGAAGTCAACTTCCGGGATGAGAAAACTCTTCTGGGGGTCGGACAGGCCCAGGTTCGGTCCGAGGCTTCCAATCAGAATGCCCCGGCGCTGGCCGTGGCAGCCTACGCGCTACTGCTCCTGGGCGCCGTCAAAACCTACGGTGCCGACGGCCAGCCGGAGACCTTCAAACGCCCGTGCTGGTACAAACGTAAGCCCGGCCAGAGAGCCACAACCAACGAATTAATCACGCAATTGCGTTATGAACTTTGGGCTACAGCCCTAACCACCCATTTTCTGCCGCTCTCATCAAATACCATTCCCACCCAGAACGGCAGAAAATGCGATCCACCACTAGAAGCCGCCATCTTTCTAAGTCTTAACTGATCGTAAGGGGGCCAAACTCCAGTCAACACTTACAGTGTTGGGAATTTCAGGGGGCGATTACCCCGGGTAGGCCCCGGCGGCCAACCCGGGGCTGAGTGATTGCAACCCGTTCCGGGTAGCCGGTCAGGATGTTTTAGAAAGGCGGTCTGGAGACCGGCACTCCGGGGACAGCGTCATGCGGGGTTCGCGGCGGATTTGAAAACGTTGGATTCACGAATGCCGTAAGCCGGTCTGGATACCGGCGCACCGGATACAGCGGCGTGCGGGGTTCGCGGCGCATTTGGAAACGTTGGATTCACGAATACCGTAAGCCGGTCTGGAGACCGGCGCTCCGGGGGACAGCGGCGTGCGGGGTTCGCGGCGCATTTGAAAACGTTGGATTCACGAATACCGTAAGCCGGTCTGGAGACCGGCGCTCCGGGGACAGCAGCGTGCGGGGTTCGCGGCGCATTTGATAACGTTGGATTCACAAATACCGTAAGCCGGTCCGGAGACCGGCGCACCGAAAACAGCGGCATGCGGGGTTCGGGGCGGATTTGAAAACGTTGGATTCACGAATGCCGTAAGCCGGTCCGGAGACCGGCGCAACGGGGACAGCGTCATGCGGGGATCGGGGCGGATTTGAAAACGTTGGATTCACGAATACCGTAAGCCGGTCTGGAGACCGGAGCACCGAAAACAGCGGCATGCGGGGTTCGCGGCGCATTTGAAAACGTTAGATTCACGCATACCGTAAGCCGGTCTGGAGACCGGCGCACCGACTGCGATACTGGAAGGGATGCGCCCGGTGTTTTAGAAAGCCGGTCCGAAGACCGGCGCAATGGGAGCAGTGGCTATTTGGCGGCGGTGAACTGGAGTTTCCAGGACACGGTGCGGGAGTCCTGGGAGTGAATGGTGATTCGGGCCAGATCGTCGGTTTGTTGGAAATCGGCCGTCACACCCGCCGCCTTGTCCGCTGCGGAGATTTGAACGGATTTGATGGTCCATGCGACTCCCCTGCCCTCGGTGACAATGCGCAGTTCATAGGGATCGTTCCCAACGACCTGGCTGCGCGCGCTCAGGGATTTGCCCAGTGGAGACCATTTTTCTTCGGTGACATCGACCATTCCCTGGGTGACATGACGCGAGGTGCTGATGAGTTGGGGATGATCCGAGACGGGGCGCATTGCAAGAATCCGGCAGGAATCGGCAGGGACGTTGCATTGCAGGCGGCCCCGGATGTTCGGAAGCAGGATGTTGGCCCAAAAATCAAAGGCGACATAATCGTCACTTTCCGTGAGACCGATGCGCGGCAGGGAGACGTTGACGACGGCCTGGGTGTCCCGCCAGTTATACATGGCAACGATATCGCGGCGCGCGGCCTGACGCTTGTCTGTGAGCAGCCACATGCGGGCGGGTTCGTTCTCAAATAAATCGACGGGGCGTGCAAACAGGCCATGCGAGGGCATGGTGCGCTTTAGAACTTCGAGGCGGTCCGGGGTCAATCCGGGGAGCCAATCGCTGCTGGTGTTCAATCCCCCGGAGATCGCCATCCAGGAGAAAATCAACTTCACCTGTTCGAGGCCGATGCCCGCGCGGGCGTAGCCGGGATCGGGATCATTGTACCAGACACGGCCGTTGAGGAAATAATTGCGGGTGCCAAAAATCGGGCTTGGACCATACCAGCCTTTCCAACTGCCGGAATTGTCCGGCCCGATGCGCATGGCGTCCACGAGGCCGAACGCGCCACCGTAGGAGCGCATGTTTTGAGGGACACAGCAGCCGAGGATGAAGGTGGCGGGATCGGCCGCCTGGCGCACCAGTTTCAAACCGCTCCGGAAAGCCTCGATGTTGCTTTTGTGGGGATCGGAGAAGACCGCGTCGCCCATGCCGTCCTCGCGATAGGCATCGTTGACATAGACCTGCTGGGTGCCGGTGCCGGTGTAAAGACCGTCGATTTTGATGTAGCGATAGCCCCAATCCCGCGTGATGCGCTGGACGTAATTGCTGAGATATTGGCGCGCGCCGGGATGGGTCATGTCCATGCAGGTGCCACCCCACTCCGTGTTGTAGGGAGTGCCGTCGGCATGTTTGACAAACCAATCCTGATGGTCCTTGAACCAGGGATCGTTATAGGTGCCCGCGAATGGCATGAACCAGATGCCCGCGGTCATTCCCAAATCGCGAATATGATCCGCGGTGGCCTTCATTCCGCCGGGATACGGCCCTTTGGGATTGTGCTGGGTGAAATTTTTGTTGGGACCGTTTTTCTGGCTGTCGCCCGCCTGCCAGCCGTCATCGATCTGGACCAAGTTGAACCCATAGGGTTTGAGATTGGTGGCGGCAAAGTCGGCCAATTCGCGGAGGGATTTTTCGTCGGACGATCCGCCATGCTTTTCGGCATACCAGGTGCAATATCCGGTGGGCTGCTTGGGCAGGTGGATGGTGTAAACGCGGGCTATGGTATCGGCCCAGGTTTCAAGGCCCAAACGCGCATCTTGAAAGAAACCGATGGCCAGAGTCTCCGATGGAGCGCTGGCGCCGCCTTCAAGACGCAGCCGGCCATACTGGGCCTGGGCCTGCAAACCGACCTGGTTGTTTTCCACCGGTGTAAAGAACACGCCGCTGGCGCGATCCTGGGTGAGCCACCCACTGACAACGCCACGGCGCGTTTCGGGGTCCACAACGACCTGCCAGGTGTAACTGCCGGAATTGGTATCCGGCGACTTGAGCCCGCCTGTGCCGAAGGTTTTCAAGTCGCCAGCCGGACGACCCAGATTAATGCGCATTGCGGCGAGCGATACCTTGTTCAGAGTGATGGGATCGATCGTGGGATTGCAGAGAACCCCCTTAATCAACGCAAAAGGCAGTTTTGGAAAAACCATGAGCCGACCCTGAATCTCCCGGGAGCCGGTGATCTCAATGGCCTGGCCCTGGCCAAAAATGGGATCTTTGACTGGCACGATCTTCGGGATCCCCTGCGCGCCGACGATATAGCCATCCGAGGCAAAAATGATACCGGTGACTTTATCGGACAGAACGAAACGCTGGGTTTGAGGATCGTAAGTGACCTTTACGAACTCGTTCTGGATGCTTTTTCGCGGATCCGCCGCGGCGTGAACAACCGCCTGGGCGATCAGACAAATGAAAACCGTCCCTGCCCATTGGGAGAGCGCCTTGATGATTTTCATCCTGTTATTTCCCGCTATTACCCAGCAACTCATCGGCCAGAGCCGGTGCGTCATAGACTTTTCTCAAGGCTTCGATGATCGATTGCGAGTTGACGGAGACGGCCCGGGCCTGTTCCTCGGTGTAAACGTAATCCAGAACCAGGGATTGAATGTTGCCGTCGAAAATAATACCGACGAACTCCCCTGCCCGATTGACGACGGGACTGCCGGAATTGCCGCCGATGATGTCCGCCGTGGAAATGAAGTTAAACGGCGTGGTCAGATCGAGGCTGGACTTGCGGTCGATCCAACGCTGGGGCAGATCGAACGGGGCGGCGTTCTTGTGCTCGGCGGAACGTTGATAAAGGCCCGCCAGAGTTGTCTGAAAAGGAATGGCCACACCATTTTCCGTGAAGCCCTTCACCTCGCCAAAGGCCAGACGCAGCGTGAACGTGGCGTCGGGATAGGAACTGGCGCCCTCGATCGCAAACTTGGCATCCGCAATTTTCGCGTAGGCCTGGCGTTTGATTTCGTCCTGGTTTTCCATGATTTTCCGCAGCGCGCGGGCCTGGGAATCGACCAACATGGCGAGTTCGATCATGGGGTCTTTGGCCGCAGCCACCGCCGCAGAGCCACCCTCATAAAGTTTGCGGCGCAGGGCGGCATCCTTGAGCTTGGTGCCCAAAACCAATTCGGAGGCGCGCTGACGCGGGGATTTGCCCGCCAGAACGGTTTGAACGATGGGATTCTCGAAACCGAGTTGCTCGGCCAGGAAGGTCAGAGAATCGGCGAGCTTGAGCTGCTCAAAGTCGTCATAGAGCGGTTCCTCGGAGAACAGCTCCAGCTCCAGCGATTCGCGGGCGGAATCGCGGAACTCACGCAGGCGATCGCCACTGGGCTTGGGACGTTCCTCACCGGCGCGCAACAGGGTGCGTCCGATTCCAAAGAGGGTGCTGTTAAAGGCCTGTCCCCCTTCGAGCAGGTTATACGTGGTGGCGCTTTCGTGAATGACCTTCTGCGCCTCCGCAATGCGATCCCAGGCATCCATGGCGCCCTTTAGCTCCGGTTTTTTGGAAACCGTTTCGCGCAGTTTGGCTTCGTTGGCTTTCTTCTGGGCCATCAACACAGGATCCATCAGGCCAGCCTCCATGCCGGTGCGGGCTTTGCGGCTGTTTTGAATGCCGAACAGAAGGTCCCTGGAACGCCGGTCATTTTCCTCGCTGCGCGCGCTATAGGCGGTGAGAAGGACTTCGAGACGATGGAGCCAGTTCAAGGCGTAAGGCATGCGAACATCCCGCTGGTATTCCAATTCGGCCATGGTGAGCAACCGGCTGGTGTGGCCGGGATGGCCGGACACGAACACCAGGTCGCCATCGGAAACGCCTTTGGTGCTCCATTTCAAGTAATTGGCGACCTGTGCGGGCTTGCCATTTTCGTAGGCGCGGAAAAGGCAGATATCGAGATCGAACCGGGGATATTCGAAATTATCAGGGTCCCCACCGAAGAAGGCGATTTGCTGTTCCGGGGCGAAGACGAGCCGGACATCGGTGTAACGCTTGAAACGATACAGGTGGTATTGACCGCCCTGGTAGAGCGTCACGACATCGCTGCGGAAGCCGGTTTTATCGAGGGATTCCTTTTCGATTTCCCCCATGATCGAGCGCCGGGCGGCAAAGGCCTCGGCGGGCGCCATTTCGGCCTTGACGGCGGCGTTCACACGAGCCGTGACGTCCTCAATGCTCATCAGGACGTTCAATTCCAGATCCAGGCAGCGCTTCTCCTCCTCGTGCGTGCGGGCATAAAACCCATCCCGCAGATAATTGTGCTGCTCATCGCCGAATTTTTGAAGTGCGTCCGCACCCACATGATGATTGGAGAGAATCAGACCGTCCGCGGAGACGAATTCACCGGAGCCGCCGCTGTTGAATCGAACGGAGGATTTTTGGAGGTGATCGTACCAGGACGGATCGGGATCGAACCCGTATTTATCCTTCAGCGCCGCCTTGGGCGGGTTGGTGTAGAGCCACATTCCTTCATTCGCGTTCATGTTGGTGAGACAAAGGCCAAAAGCCAGGGCGGTCAGGGCCCGACCGGCAAGAGATTTCAGGCAGCGTTTCATAACTTTAGATGGCCAATATTCACGCAAATCGCCAGCACTTCAACCGTAAAGGAGGGAAAAGGAGGAAGACGGAGGCCTGAGGAAATGGATAATGGATAATTGACAATTGACAATATTTTGTGGTAAGAAACAACGGGCGACGGGGAAATGGGCGCGATCGTGGCGGGCACGGTTCTGGTGATCGGGCTAAGAACCAAACAGAAGATGAAAAGCATTCAAAACGAGGGGGTGAACCGATCAACAGTTTTCCAATTGTTGCGTTTTAGATATGAAATCGAAAACAAACTTGAAAAAAGCACAGGAAGCACTGGCCGACGCTAACGCGAGGGTTGAGCTTTTTAAAGAATTGGGCAATGGAACAACATTAATTAATAAGATCAGAAGTGGTTTTCCGGCCCGAACGTATGAACGAGGATTGCTGAAACTAGCAACCAACGCTCTGTTTTACGTCAGCGTGCGGCAACTTGATGGGTTTTGTGCTTTTCTTGAGGAGATGGACGATGTTGACGGCGTGAGTAAAAAGAAAAAACGACCGATTTCGAAGCAAAGCGGTCAACGGAATAACCCTGGAAAATCCAAATCGGGCTAAATTGTAGAGAGTTCAACCCATAGTAGTTACGGTTCCGAATTTAAATGGTTGCCGTAAAATGGCTCCTGATCCAGTGCTGTTTATGCAAACTCATTCCAGCCTGCCGAGGAAGCAATACCCTGGCATTGCCATCGCAATGTAGGCAAGGAACGTCCTGGCACCTAGCCAGTATGGCTTCATCGCTTTGGGCCTGACCGACCGATGAGCCAGCGCAAATGCTGCCAAATCTCCCTGTCCGATGCCTCAGCCGCAGATTTAAGCATCAAAGCAAGCCCTCCACCAAGGATTATCCCCAATCCGAGAAAGCCGACGCTGCGGAAGCAGATTTCAAGGATTAAACCGCCCAACGCCACGATCCCAAACGCCAGCGCGGAGGAGTAAGGAGGCGGAATCCGATCCCTTTTCATGAGTTTCTTCATAGCGCGTTGAATTTTTCTCTCTCCAAATTCCCACACCAACGCTGAAACGAAAACATTTGGTCAACGGAACGAACTTGTAAGTATTCCTTACAAGTTGCCTCCTCGGTTAATTCCCCATCGGCATATATGGCTTTCAAATGCAGGGTCACGTTCTGCGGGGTGGTCTGGAAAAGCTCCGCAATCTGTGCCTGCGTCAGCCAGAGCGTCTCATTCTCGAACCGGCACTGGATGCGCGTGCGGCCATCCTCCGTCTGGTAGAGAATTATTTCAGATTTTGGCAATGGCTCATCGCTCATTTAATGGCCTTCATTCAGTGTGTTGTTGCCAGAGCAAAGCATGGACATAATGCCACCAGGCAAACGGCCATTACACCACGAAATATTTCCCGCGCATAATGGCTCCACGTTGTCCGAAAGAACTTGGATTTGAACCTATTTCGTTGCCGAAAGCCAGCACCAATGCGGACAACGCCCATTTCAAAGCGGAGACCAAAACCAAAGTGAGATTTACTCAAAACCAATTGGCTGAGAGATTTCCGCCATGAAAAGGCCACTGCCCGAAGTGGAAATAGTCACGCGCAAAGGAAAGCCTGTCTCCGTCATCCTTCCCATCAAGGATTACGAAGAATTGTTGGAGCGCGTTGAGGACGCGGAGGACACAGGCTGGTTCAGGAAAGCCCGCCGCAAGCGGCTTCAATACCGCCCTCTGGAGGACTACCTTGCCGAGCGCAGCCGCAAATGACCATTCGACCAGGGAACAGGTCCATGGACCGCCGACACAGGACACGATTTGAAAAATGGGTGGTTATTTGGCGGGGAGCGCACTAAATTTGGGCCATGTTTGAGTTGTGTGCGCCGTTTCCTCCACAGGGGGACCAGCCTCAGGCGATCGCCCAGTTGACGGCGGGCATCCGGGAGGGGTTCCAGCATCAAACGCTGCTGGGCGTGACGGGTTCCGGCAAGACGTTTACGATTGCCAATGTCATCCAGAACATTGGGCGGCCGACGTTGGTGATTTCTCACAACAAAACCCTGGCGGCCCAGCTTTATTCCGAATTCAAGGGGTTCTTCCCGAAGAACGCGGTCGAATATTTCGTCAGTTATTTCGATTATTATCAGCCTGAGGCCTACATCCCGAGCACGGATACCTTTATCGAGAAGGATTCGGCCATAAACGAGGAGATCGAGCGGTTGCGGCTCTCGACCATGAGTTCGCTTTTTGCACGGCGGGACGTGATCGTGGTGGCGAGCGTTTCCTGCATTTACGGCACCGGCAGCAAGGAAGACTACGAGGCCATGGTCATTCCCGTGCATGTGGACCAGGAGATGGGACGCGACCAATTCCTGCTGCGCCTGGTGGACCTCCAATACAATCGCAACGATATCGATTTCTCGAGGGGCCATTTCCGTGTGCGCGGGGACACGGTCGAAGTCTGTCTGGCCTATAGCGAGGATGCGGTGCGGCTCGAGTTTTTCGGGGACCAGATCGAACGGCTGACCCGGTTTGAGCCTTTGACCGGGGACACTATTGAGAATCTTGAGGCGGTGACGATTTACCCGGGCAAGCAATTCGTGACGTCGCAGGAAAAACTCAAGCGCGCCGCTCTCACGATTCGTGAGGAAATGACCGACCGGATCGCGCAGTTGGAAAAAGACAACAAGCTCATCGAGGCGCAGCGCATCAAAATGCGCACGGAATACGATCTCGAGATGATGCTGGAAATGGGGTTTTGCTCGGGCATCGAGAACTATTCCCGTCATATCAGCGGCCGCGCGCCGGGTTCCAGACCCTGCAATCTCATCGATTTCTTCCCCGAGGACTACCTGCTGGTCATCGACGAATCCCACGCAACGGTGCCTCAAATCGGCGGGATGTATGCGGGGGATCGTTCCCGCAAACAGGTGCTCGTCGATTTCGGTTTTCGCCTGCCCAGCGCGCTGGACAACCGGCCGTTGAATTTCGACGAATTTCAGCAGATGCAGGGGCAGACCATTTACGTGAGCGCCACGCCCAGCGAGCGCGAACTGGGCTGGTCCAAGGACCGTGTGATTGAACAAATCGTGCGACCCACAGGCCTGATCGATCCAGCCGTGACGATCAAGCCGCTCAAGGGCCAGATCGACGATCTGATCAACGAAGCCCGGAAACGTGTCGAATCCAAGGAACGCGTGCTGGTGACCACCCTGACCAAGCGCACCGCCGAGGAGTTGACCGATTACCTCCGGGATATTGGAATTAACGTGCGTTATCTCCACAGCGAGATTGATGTGATCGAGCGGGTGGAGATACTTCGGGCGCTTCGAAAGGGCGAGTTTGACGTGCTGGTGGGCATTAATCTATTGCGGGAGGGGCTGGACATTCCAGAAGTCTCGTTGGTGGCGATACTGGACGCGGACAAGGAAGGATACCTGCGTTCGGCGACGAGCTTGATACAGACGGCGGGACGGGCCGCGCGCCATTTGCATGGCGAGGTTATTTTGTATGCGGACGTCCGCACCCGCAGTATTGAGAAATTCCTGGCGGTTACGGAGTATCGCCGCAAGAAGCAGATTGAATACAATCTTGCGCACAACATCACGCCTTATGGAGTAAGCCGCCCTGTCGAGGAGAGGCTTTCGCCGTTGCGGAGCGATGCGGCGGCCGTTTCGGTGATTAACGACGCCGGTGGCAATTTCGATGTCACGGAGACGCTCAGGGAGTTGGAGGAGGAAATGCTCGAGGCGGCCTCGAATCTGGAGTTTGAAAAAGCGGCGCATTTGCGGGATCAAATTCGCGAATTGAAACGCGGCACAGGCTCTGCTGTTCAAGATTTGAAAACTCAGGCGGTTACCTACCCGAAAGGGCGAGGGAGTTCCCGCAAATCCAAGGGTCTGCGCAAGGCGTGAGCACGCTTGAATTATTGCGAAAAGACGGCTGCAGGGTTTTCGGGAGACGTAGTTTGTGTGAAAATGGAAAAAAGCTGAGAAAAAGACTGTCAAACGCTTGACAATCGAAACGGCGGCAGGAAGATAGGGATGGTTTTAGATCGGAGTAATCAAGTGCGTGTGCAAAACTATGTCTAAATTACAGGCTGATAGCGCACCAATGACCAAGTCCCGTCCATTTCACTTCGGCCGGGCGGGAAGAAAAGGCCAGCCCCAAAGCAATAAGAACGATGGCAAATGCCAGTTCATTAAGAATCCACCCCCACCAAACGGTAAAAACCGCTCTGTAGAAAAGACCAACGGCAAAACAAAAAAAGTCAAAGCGCCGTTGGCATCCATCCTCCCGCTTCCGGAGGCGGTTATCGCGGAGAAGGTCAAGGAATTGATCAAACTGGCGCAGGAGCAGGGTTGTTTGACCTATGGCGACATATCGGAGGTGCTGCCTGAATCCGCCGTGACCGCAGAGGACGTGGAAGCGGTCCACATCAAACTGAGAAATCTTGAAATCGAGATTGTCGATCAGGCCGAGGTGGACCATGTGAAGCAGGAGGACGGAGATGACAACAAAAGCCGTCTGGACATCCTGGATGATCCTGTGCGGATGTATTTGCAGCAGATGGGCCAGGTTGCGCTGCTGACGCGGGATCAGGAGGTGGCCATCTCCAAACGCATTGAGAAGGCCGAGGAGGAAGTCAAAAGCGCGGTTTACTGTTTGGGCTTTGCCGCGAAGGAGCATATCGCGGTTGCAGAAAAACTGATTTGCGAACCACCGAAGGAACGATTTGACCGTGTGATTCTCGATAAGAAGTTCGAGAACCGGGCCGGGCACCTGCGGTTTCTGCGAAAACTGGCCAAGGAAGTCAAGGCCATGGATCAGATCGTGGGGGACGCCTACATCACATGGCGGGATGCCCCTGCCGGAGCGGCCAAAGCGGCGCGTTGGAAGGCGTTTAAGAAATGGAATGAGAAAATGCGGCAGATGTTCCCCAAATTCTGCTACAAACAAAATATCATCAAGGAAATCGCGCTGGTTTCGGAAAATGTCCTGGAAAAAATGCAGATCAGCATGAATTCGCTTCTGCGGGACCGGAACGAGGCGTCCGGAAATCACGCCGAACAAATTCAGGCCGAGCAGGAAAAAATCCGGTCACTCGAGCAATTTGCGCGGATGCCGTGGTCCGATTATATGGAAGTCTGCCGACAAATCCACCAGGCGGACGCCAGGGCCAACCAGGCGAAGATCGAGATGGTGGAGGCCAATTTGCGGCTGGTGATATCGATTGCCAAAAAGTACACGAACCGCGGCCTCAATTTTCTGGATCTGATTCAGGAGGGAAACATGGGGCTGATGAAGGCGGTGGAGAAGTTCGAGTATCGGCGCGGATACAAATTTTCCACATACGCCACCTGGTGGATTCGGCAGGCGATCACGCGGTCGATAGCCGACCAGGCAAGGACGATTCGCATTCCCGTTCACATGATCGAAACGATCAATC
The DNA here is from genome assembly GCA_963664225.1 of Verrucomicrobiia bacterium. Classification (GTDB taxonomy): domain Bacteria; phylum Verrucomicrobiota; class Verrucomicrobiia; order Limisphaerales; family UBA1319. The sequence continues at coordinate 495,698 of OY760937.1, read as the reverse complement.
GTGTGATCCGGGTGCAAAAACGGCTGGTTCAGGATTATGGGCGGGAACCGACCGCGGATGAAGTGGCCGATGAGATGCTGATGCCTGTGGAGCGGGTGCGCGCGATCCTGAAGATGTCCCAGCAGCCGATCTCACTGCAATCGCCCATTTCAGACGGGGAGGATACCAATTATGGGGATTTCATTGAGGACAAATCCGCGGAAAACCCATCGGATTCGACGAGTTTCAGCATTTTAAAGGACCGGCTGGGCGATGTTCTCACCAGTCTGACCGAGAGGGAACGGAAGGTTTTGGAAATGCGGTTCGGGCTGGGCGATGGATATGCCCGGACTCTGGAAGAGGTTGGCAAACAATTCAAAGTGACGCGGGAACGGATTCGTCAAATCGAGGCAAAGGCCTTGAGGAAAATGCGGCATCCGACTAGGATTTGCCACCTCCAGGGTTTTCTGGAGACAGAATCGCCAAAATGAGTCCGTCACAATTTCGAATCGGAATACTTGGCTCCGGCAAGGGGTCGAACATGGTGGCCATTGCCGAGGCCTGCGCCCGGGGTGCCATCCCGGCGCAAATCACGATGGTCATCAGCGATGTCCCCGATGCGGGCATCCTGAGCCATGCGGCTTCGTTTGGATTACCCGCGCGCCACATACCCCCGGGCCGTTTTCGCACGAAACTCGACGAGACGAGCGAACCGGCCTATGTGGCGGCGTTGCAGGAGGCTGGCGTGGAATTGGTGTTGCTGGCTGGATTCATGCGGATCTTAAAGGGCGGATTGCTGCGGGCCTTTCCTCAAAAGGTCGTGAACATCCATCCGTCCCTGTTGCCGGCGTTTCCCGGGATTCAGTCCTGGAAGCAAGCCCTGGACTACGGCGTGAAGTTTACGGGATGCACGGTTCATTTTGTGGACGAGGGGGTGGATACCGGAGCGATCATTGCCCAGAGGGTGGTGCCTGTTCTTGAAAACGACACCCCGGCCTCCCTGCACGAACGGATACAAGAGCAGGAGCGGACGGTGTATCCGGAAGTGGCGGCGGCCTTCGCGCGGGGCCAGATTTCAGTGCGCGGACGTCAAACGTACTGGCAAGATGCCGGGACTCCGGTATAGTGAGCGTCTGTGAAGGAAACTAATGTATTAAAACTGGGGTTGCCCAAAGGCAGCCTGCAAGAGGCCACCATTGAAAAAATGGCCAAGGCCGGCTTTAATATCCGGGTCAGCAGCCGTTCCTACGTTCCCTATGTGGATGATCCGGAGTTGGAAATCCGGCTTATTCGGGCGCAGGAAATCAGTCGTTATGTGGATCACGGCTACCTGGATTGCGGCATCACGGGGTTCGATTGGATTCAGGAAAACAGCTCCAACGTGCATGAAGTGGGCGAATTTCTTTTCAGCAAAACGACGCGTCAGCCCGCGCGCTGGGTTTTGGCGGTGCAGGAAAAGTCGCCGGTTCAGACCGTGAAGGATCTGGAAGGCAAACGGATCGCCACCGAGGTGGTGAACATCACACGCCAATATCTAAAGAAGCATGGCGTCAAGGCCGAAGTTGAGTTTTCATGGGGCGCCACGGAGTTCAAGGCGGCCGAGTTGGTGGATGCGATCGTGGAATTGACGGAGACCGGTTCAAGCTTGAAGGCGAACAACTTGCGCATCGTCGATACGCTTTTGTCGTCCACACCGCGGCTCATTGCCAACCACACGGCCTGGAAGAATGGCTGGAAGCGTGAGAAGATCGAAACGATCGCCATGCTGCTCAAAGGAGCGCTCGAAGCGGAGGCCAAAGTGGGTGTAAAAATGAACGTTCCGAAGAAAAATTTGGAAATGTTGTTGAAATGTTTGCCCGCATTGCGTAATCCAACCGTTTCAAGTTTGAGCCAGTCAGAATGGGTCGCGGTCGAAACGATAATCGACGAGCATGTCGTGCGAGAGTTGATTCCCCGCCTGAAGGCCGCTGGCGCGGAAGGAATTATTGAATATCCACTGAACAAGGTGGTATATTGAAACGCGGTTAAGGTTTAGATTATGGGATCATTAAAGAAACGCAGGAAAGCAAAAATTAATAAACACAAGCGCCGTAAGAAGATGCGCGCCAACCGTCACAAGAAGCGCACCTGGCAGCAGTAGGCGGCCGGTGTACATCACAGCGGTTTTACGAGACGCACCCCGTTAGTTCGGGGTGCGCTTTTCCATTGTTCCGATGCCACAAACTCAAAAAAGTTGGCGCAACGGCTGGTTGGTCGTATTGAGCGCTTTACTGATTTGCGCGAGCGGATGCGCTTCCAATCGGACCAAAAACGGCGGCACTGCCGCGGAAAACAAGGGTTCCAACGGGCCTGCGGACAGGAGTGTGGAGGTGGTGTCCCCCGCCCTGAATGGCTCGTCCGATGCTGAGAAACGCGCCAAAGCGTATGCGCATTTCACGACGGGGTTGGTGTATGAATGGAACCAGGCGCCAGCGGAGGCATTAAAGCACTTTTACGAGGCGGCATTGGCCGACCCCGGCAATGAAGAGCTTGTGCTGGATGTCACACGACAGCTTCTTCAAAGCAAGAATCCAGACAAGGCGATTTTTTTACTCACCAAGGCCGCCAGCCAACCCGGGGCGTCGGGCGCCATCGACGCGTGGCTGGGCGTGGCCCATAACGCCCTGAATCATAACCCCCAGGCCATCGTTTCCTTCCGCAGCGCCCTGAAAAAGGATCCGCTGCAAATCCTCGCTTCTCAAAGCCTGGCGCAAATGTATTTTACAGCGGGTCAACCGCGGCAGGCCGTCAAGATCCTTGAATCGGCGGCGCACCAGAAGAGCGATGATCCGGGATATTATGTGGATCTGGCCGATACGATGGTGCATTTCAGGAATCTGGCCGGGGCGGATGGCAACCGGCTCAAGCAATGGGGCATCGATGCCCTGAATAGCGCTGAAAAGCTCAAGCCCTCGGAGGTCGCCCTGCGGCAGCGCATTGCGGAGCGCTATGCGGACCTGGGTCTGTTGGAGAAAGCCTCGGAAATTTACGCGCAACTTCTCAAGGAAAATCCCTCCCTGCCGGCTTTGCGGGAAAAACTGGCGGATGTGTATCTGCGCAATAACGACAAGAAGCGGGCGATCGAGTTGCTTGAAGGCATTGTCCGGCAGAATCCCAACAATCCTCAAGCCACTTATTTACTGGGCGTGCTGGCCTCCGATACGAAGGACTTCAAGAAGGCGATCGATTATTTCCAACGGACGATTCAATTGAACGCCGGATTCGAACCGGTTTATTACGACCTGGCCGGGATGCAGATCGCCGATGACCAACCCGAGGCGGCGCTGGCAACGCTGGCTCGCGTGAAAGAGCGATTCCCGCAGACATTCCAGCTTGAATTTTATTCCGCCCTGGCGTGCAGCCGGATGAAGCAATATCCGCAGGCCCTGGGCCATCTTACGCGGGCTGAAGTCATCGCCAGCGGCAATGAAACCAACCGTTTGACGCCGGTTTTCTTTTTTGAAGTGGGATCCACGCATGAACGCATGGGGGAATACGCCGAGGCGGAGAAGTATTTTCGAAAGGTGCTGGATATGTCGCCCAACGATCCCGAGACGATGAATTATCTGGGGTATATGTGGGCCGATCGCGGGATGAAACTCGAGGAATCGCGTCAACTGATCGAGAAGGCCCTCAAGCTCGATCCTGAAAATCCGGCTTATCTGGACAGTGAGGCGTGGGTGCTTTTCAAACTCAAGAAGCACAAAGAGGCCCTGGCGCAGATATTGAAAGCGATCTCCTTATCCCCCAAACCCGATGCGACGCTCTACGATCACCTGGGGGATATTCATATGGGATTGAACCAGACTTCCAAGGCGGTGGAGGCCTGGAGGAAATCCTTGGAGATCGAAGCGAACGACGAGGTCCGAAAAAAAATGAATGCCGTCTCGGCCAAGCCTTGAAATGGGCCTGGTTTGAGCTGCCAACCTTCCGTGACCCATGGATTTGCAGTTCAAAAAACATTATACGCGCGAGGAAGCCCGCGAACTATTGCCTGAAATCAGGGCATGGCTGGCTAAAATTGTTCAATACCGGGAGGATTTGCGGGATTTCGACAAGCGATTCGCGCATAAACTGGCCGATGGTTGCGATCTGGGCGGCGAACCGATTCATCGCTGGGTTTCCAATCTGACTGAATTGCAGTCTCTGCTATTGGAATTCAGCCGCCGACAAATCGTATTGAAGGATCTGGACCGCGGGCTGGTCGATTTTCCGTCGATTCTCGATGGGCGCGAAGTGTTTCTGTGCTGGGAATCGAGTGAGGAGGATATCGGATACTGGCACGATTTGGGGGCCGGATATGCGGGACGGGAACCGCTGGATTAGACCTTAAACCGGGGAAAAGTCTGCCGGAAAAGGCCCAGGAGTCGGGCAAACAAAAGGCCACGCTCCCGCGTGGCCTTTCATTAATTGTGAAATGTAAATTTAGTTATTTTTCAGAGGACCAGTCGCCGCTTTTCATGAATTCTCTTACTTTGCGGCGTTCATACCGATGTTTCTGAGGTTTTTCCGGTCGGTCAGCAACCTGCCGGAAGGGATGTTTAGGATTTCGAATGACTTCGTCTATTTGATCCAGTATCTTTGTCATAGGTTTTCCGTTGCTCGTCAAAGATTGTGTAGCTTAAACCATACCAAGGCCCTTGAGAGGCTCTCAATCTGATTTCAGTTTTCAGCGGTCGTTGACGCATTCATGTATTGGACCGTGCAATTTACAGCGTGTTCAACAAATAGTCACAAAAAGAGTGAGTCTTTTCATTTATTTCAGGTCCCATCGTTACAATCCGCAGATTCAGACGCAGGAAGCCGATTTCTTAATGGATGGAGCTGTGGTCCAACGAGTGGCCGAATTTGCCCGGATTGGCTTTATTTGATCATAGGGACTGGATTTCGACTGTGAAGTTTTTCGCCACTCTCATCTTGCCTGGCTTTCGTCCAGTCCGCTATGATCGCCTCCCATGAAAGTTTTGATGGCCTTAATTGCCGCCCTGCTTGTGGCTTGTGGCGCCAATGCGCGCGCGGATGGACCCGACACGCAATACATCCGGATTTATAACGCCATCCGGGAAGCGGATAACCTCCTCCAAAATGGCCAGAACCGCGCCGCCTACGATAAATTGATCGAGGCGCAGAGCGGTTTGAATAATTTGCACAAGGCCTATCCGGACTGGAGCGAACGCCTGGTGCAGTTCCGCCTCAACTACGTGAACGATAAGATCGATCGGTTGCGTCCATCGATGCCCGCTCCAGCCGTTGCGACACCCGCCGTGACCAATATCGCGCCTGCCGCCGTGGCCAGCCCGGCAATGACGCCGCTGGTTGAGAATCCCGTGGTCTCCGGCGGGCTTGAGAACAAGGTGCAGGCGCTGACGGATGAGAACCGCCGCCTGGCCTCAGAAAAGGAGCTTCTGGAAGCCAAACTCAGGGAGGCATTGTCCGCGCAACCGGCAGCGGTGGCGCCGCAGGAACTGGCCCGGGCTGAAGCCCGGATTCGCGCGCTGGAGCAGGAGAGGGAGCTTTTGCAAACGACCATCAAGGACGACCAGGCCCGCATGGCCAAATCAACCAACCCGGCTTCGGTGGCGGAAACGAAGAAACTGCTCGCCGAGGCGAATCGCAAAATCGAGGAACAAAATAAAACCATCGGCGTCCTGCGCGAGGAGAAGCAGATTCTCGATTCCAAGCTCAAAGCCGAGCCAAAACTGACCCGGTCTTCATCAAAGAAATTGAAGGCGGAAAACGAGGCGCTCAAAAAGCAGCTCGCCGAGTTCAAGAAAGCAACTCCCGCAACGGATGGTGAAGTCGCGGCGCTGAGGAACGAGAATGCGAGCCTGAAACAGCAGGTGGCCCAGTTGAAGACCGAGTTGTCCAGCCGCGCACCAACAACCATTGCGGCCACGCCCGCCGTCAGCGAGGAATTCAAGAAGTTACAGTTTGAAAATGCGTCGTTGAGGAAGGATATCGCCATTTTGAAGACCAAGGCGATGACTCCCCCCACCCTCAAGGGAGCACCCGATGTCGTTGTTGCGGAGCCGTCGCACGAGAACGCGCAACAGATGATCAAACTTCAGCAGGAGCGCGACGATTTGAAGCTCAAACTGGACGCGGCCACCAATGGGAAGCAAAGCTCGAAGAAGGCGCAACAATTGCAAAAGGATCTGGACGCACTCCAGGCGCGGATTGAGGTGTATGAGGCCAAAAAGACACCCTACACCGCCGAGGAACTGGCTCTGTTCAAAGCCCCGACGCCGGTCGCCGCAGTCAGTCGGCCTGTGGAGATGGCTGCGACGACGGCTGCCGCTCCCGCCAAGCGCAGCATGAACGATTTGCCTGCGGGCGCGGGCACGCTGGTGGCCGAGGCGCGCCGGGATTTCTCCGCGGGACGCTTTGACGACGCCGAGCGCAAATACACCCAGGTGCTCAAGCTGGATGAGAAGAACGCATTCACGCTGGGCAATCTCGCCGCCATTCAATTGGAGCGCGGTCGTTTCGACGATGCCGAGAAGAACCTGAAAGTCGCGCTGGCCACGGCCCCGGACGATGCCTACAACCTTTCCCTGCTGGGCATCCTGAAGTTCCGTCAGGATAAATTCGACGAGGCGCTGAATGCCTTGAGCCGGTCCGCAAAATTGGATCCGAACAACGCGGAAACCCAGAATTATCTGGGCATCACCTTCAGCCAAAAGGGACAGCGGGAAGCCGCAGAGGCGGCTTTGCGCAAATCGATCCAAATCTCGCCCGATTACGCCAGCGCGCATCACAACCTGGCCATTGTCTATGCGACACAGACGCCGCCATTCACCGCCCTGGCCAAATACCATTATCAGAAGGCGATCATGCTGGGGCATCCCAAGAATCCGGAGCTTGAAAAGCTTTTTGGTGACAAGTAATCAAAATTAAAACAATCCTTTTTTAAATTTCCCATGAAAAAAACGTTCAGTCTTTTGATGGTTGCGGCCATTCTGTGCATGCCCATGGTCATCCAGGCCCAGGCGGAAGCTCCGGCATTGCCCGCAACCGGACCCGCCGCAGTGAGCGCTCCCGCTACAGCCACCACACCTGCGGTGAAAAACAGCATTCACAAAAAATCGGTCAAAAAAGGCGTCAAGGGCAAGACGGCCAAGAAAAGTGCGAAGCATGGCAAAAAGGCCGTGAAGAAGTCCCCCGCGACGACCAAGGCCCCGGTTCTCGATGCCGATAAGCCGGCCATTTAAGGGACGGTGCGCCTGATCAGAGAGGTCAGGTGCGTTTGTGTTTTAGGCCGCACTTTCAGTGTTTTTGTCATTGGGGCGGAGGTTCTCTGGGCCTCCGCTCGAAGACTCGTTCCAGCACAGGCTTGCCAATTTCGTCCCTTCGGGCCTGGGTGGGCCGATTATACCGGAGCGACGGCGACTTATTCCACTATCGTGGTTTGCGTCGCAAGTCGGTTATTGTTCAACTTTCCAAGTTATGGCTCAGAATGAGGTAGCGCCATTGATGCTTCGTGTCTTGGTATTCGTCACAATCGGCTGTGCGTTGACCACGGGATGGTTGCAGCCTCTCTACGAGATGTTCATTGTCGGCAGCGCTGTGCTTGCGCCGAGGTGGTGGATATATCTGCAGTTAGCCTCATTGGGAGTCTTGCTGCTTTTGTGTTTATTATTGATGAAACGGCACAGAAGACTGGGGATCATTTCGTGGTGCGCATTCTGGATTAGTATCCTTGCGCACATGGTGCCTGGATACTTATAAAGGTGGGATATTAGACCGATCCAACCAAACGCAATAATCTTGGAAGCGAATGTTGTGGGGCAATTTCGACGCGGCTATTGGGGCGGTGGCAGGGCTAAGATTGAGCGCTAATAGGCGAATCCATGATAAAAATATTTTCACGCGAATCACTTCTGCGGCACTGGAGTGGGCTTCTTTGGCTTCTGCCGTCTATTGTCCTGGGAATTATTTACGACGGTCGAAGCTTCGCCGAGCGTGTTCGCATTCCTCACGGTGCTGGGGAACGGGCATATGAGTATCACCTGACGCCGTTTACGACATCGCTGGGCCATTTACTGCCCTGGTTCTTTTGGGGCGGCATCATTGCGTTCGTACTGCAGGCAATCTGGCAGGGACGGAACGGGGCAGGCTGGTTTTTGGCAAAGGTACTTTTTCTCCCGATTTACTTTGTTCTGGAGTTTTTACTTTTCTTTCACACAGAATGAGAGCACCAGAAACTGGGTTGGCCATGCTCAATGTGCCATGAAACGAAACGACATCGTGATCAGGTCAGGGATTTTCGCGGCTGTCGCAATTTTGTCTTTGCTTGCTTTATCCTCGTACTTTCAGCGGCCAGTCTATCAACCTTATTCGGGCGTTTCATATCCTGACATCCGGGTGAGCTTGTTCTGGGAGCGCGACATGGTGGCGGTTCGCGTTGACAACCGGGAGGAAAGAGTGCCCAAGAGCCAGTTGGAGAGTTCTCCGATTTACCAGGAGGCCATCAATCGGATTCCGCGTGACAACCGACCACGGATGACAGAAGTGCATTGGCGTTATGTGCGGCGAATTTGGATACCGCTCCTGGTGTTCACTTGGGTGTTCCTCTTTCGTGTCTGGCAGCCAATGAGGCCATACGTTGATGGAACAAAGGTTTGATATGACCGATGCTTGACGATCGAGCATTGAAGCCAACCGGCCTGGTCAGGATAACTTCCGTTGTTGCGGTTTACTGGGTAGTTCGGCCGTGTCTTAGTGACTCAGCGAGCTGCACGTTCGGCATTGCGTCCTGTGTCGGCCCGGTGCATAACCTGACTTGAGCGAAGGCAATTCCATGATGAAACAAACCATTCGAGGTCTGGCGGCAATTTCGATCTTTCTATTGCTTCAAACCGGTTGCGGAACAGTTCGAGTCAAACAGGAGACCGCCAAAGCGCCCATCGTCGTGAAGGAACTTGCCCGGAGTTCGCAAAGCTGGGATGGGGCGTTGTTGCCTGCGTATCCACAAGGTCAGCCCAGGGTTACGATTCTGCGCATCACCATCCCGGCGGGCGCCCAGCTCCACACGCACCATCATCTGGTGATCAACGCAGGCATGCTCTTAAGCGGAGAACTCACGGTCGTGGCCAGGGATGGCAAAACGCTTCAACTCAAAGCAGGCGATCCCATCATCGAGCTGGTGAACACTTCGCACTATGGGATTAACCACGGAAAGGTTCCCGCCGAAATTCTCGTGTTTTATGCCGGGGTCACGGATGCGCCAATCACCGTTGTGGAGCCGGATTGAAGCGGACCATCAAGACTGACAAAATTCAATCCAAATCCAATCTGTATGGGATTCGACCACGGATTGCACTGATTCCACGGATTAAAAACTGATCGTCCTTTCCTCCTCCAGGAATAAGGGCAGTCGGACCCGGCGACGCATCCCGGGCGGCGTGTTAAGGCGATGAGTTTATTGCCGGTGCACAGCGAGGTTAAGCGGCACCAGCCAGAGGCCGATTCTTAATGCCAGCCTGCCCACGGCCATCCACCCTCACTGGTCGAGGGGTAAGGCGTGGGTTTTAAAGTCCACCTGCCCTTTTGCGCGTCCGGCCTTCACAAAAAGACGATATGCGATTTCGGGTTCAAGACGCTGGGGGCGCGCGTTGGTGATGGCCGGCCGCATGCCGGGAATGGGCACGCCGTAAAAGAATCCTTTTTGGGGAAGGGAGTTGGAGCTGGTGGTCAGGTTCCAGATCGGCGCGGCGTTTTTGTTGGTTTCAAGGGCCTGAATCGGGATCACTTTCACCGAAGTAAGCTTGTATTTTCCATCGAGGTTGAAACTGACTTGATAAACCGAGGAGGGAGTGCGCGCCGGATTGCGCGGTGGACGCAACTGCGGAAGAATCTGAATAACCGGAGGGTTAATCCAGTCTGTAAAGTAGTAAAGATAACACGCGGCAAGCGCAACCGCCACAGAGATTAACAGGCTGGATTTTTTGGTCATCTTGAAATCTCTGACGCATTCAGCGCGGAAATATTCAGGGTTATGAAGGATAATTCGTCAGATCGCTCGCTGCGTATTGAAACGCATGTAATTGCGCACGAACGAATTATGATTCTTTTAGATGACATGAGAACGCCCCGCACCCGCTTAGTCCCCCATCGGAACGCTTTTACTTTGATCGAATTGCTGGTGGTCATTGCCATCATCGCGATTCTTGCGGGGATGTTATTGCCATCGCTGGCTCGCGCCAAAGAGGCGGGGCGGCGGATATCGTGTGTGAACAACATGCGCCAACTGGGCCTGGCCGCGCGCATTTATTGTGACGACAACAATGGGATGTTCATGCCGCGCTCATCCACAAAGCGCTGGCCGACGGCGATTCTCGTGAAAATCAATGACCTGAGGACCTTGCGTTGCGCGAGCGATGGTCCGGGAGATCCGAAGACCTCGGGAACCGATCCGGTTAATAATCCGGCGGATTCCGCGCCGCGCAGTTATATTTATAACGGATGGAACGATTATTTTAACTCCGCTTTGGATGCCGACTCATTTAAAAACAAATACATGGCGGGGGTTTACCCGGAAGGAATTCGTGAAACGGGCATTCGGCAGCCTGTGGAAACCGTCCTGTTTGGCGAGAAGGAACATAATTCCGGCCAGTATTTCATGGATTTCCTCGAAGGAGCGATTGGCAACGATGTGACCGAAGTCGAGCAAAGCCGGCATGCGGGCGGAGTCCACACGCGGAGCGGCGGCTCGAATTACGCCTTTGTCGATGGCAGCACGCGGATGTTGAAATTCGGCAAATCCTTCACGCCCATCAACCTCTGGGCCACGGAAATGTCCTGGCGGACGAATACCACGATTTTCAGTTTTTAGAGCCTTTTTTGACTTAATCAAGGGTTCGCAAGGCTTGAGAAATCGCCAATGGCGACTTGCCTAAATGCGGAGAATGTGGTTTATGGCCACTCCATATGTGGAGTGGCTTGGAATATCGCGGGGATCGGTTGGGACTGGGCGGCGGAATTTTTCCAGCTTATAAACCAACGCGCAATATTTGCTTTGCGTTGGCGTGCCTTGCTTCGTTCGGCTTGAAATCACTGGCTGAGGATGGTCTGGCCAGGCCTTCGGTCATGCTGGTGGAAGAAAACGACACGGTTGTTCACACGGACCGGCATTATACGCAGGGTCTCAGAATCACTTACATGGCCTCCGAGCAACCGCAAGACGATGCGGGCTGTGTCGCAGAGACGGGCCGTTGGCTTCCGGAAACTGGATTTGAGCCCGAGGCGGTGCGCTGGGGGGTTTCGCTGGGCCAGAATATTTACACGCCGTCCGACACTTCGACCTCTGCATTACTGGAGAATGACCGCCCCTACGCGGGATTTCTGTACACCTCTTTTTTCATACAGAGGCGGACCTTTTTAACCGGGCATCTGGCGCAGATGGATCATTGGCAGGCGGTGGTCGGTGTCATCGGGGCGGCATCCCTGGCGGAAGAGGCCCAGAACACGGTGCATCGCATGCGGAATCTCCCTGAGGCGCAAGGCTGGAGGAATCAGTTAAAGACCGAGCCGGGCATCGCCTTGCAGTATGAGCGGTGCTGGCAGCTTTCCACGGGCCAGGCGCGTGGATGGGAGGCCCAGGTTCTGCCTTATGCGGGCGCGAGTCTGGGGAATGTGGGCACCTACGGAGCGGCGGGAGGCCAGGTGCGCGCCGGCTGGCATATTCCAGGGGGCTTTGGAGTGAATACCATCGATACGATTGTGCCGTTGAGCGGAGGAATGCCACAGGATGGTTCAGGGCATTGTTTTGGATTTTACTTTTTTGGCGGGGTCGAGGGCCGGGCTGTGGGCTTCAACACTTTTCTGGACGGCAATATTTTTCAGGACAGCCATCATGTGACCAAATACCCATTGGTGGGCGATCTCAAATTCGGCGCGGCCATCCCCTTCAAATGCGCGGAATTGGTCTATACGCATACTTTGAGAACCAAGGAATACGTGGGCCAGCCGCAAACCGATTCCTTTGGGTCCGTCGCGTTGCGCGTGAACTTTTGATTCATTCTGGAACCCGGCGCAGTCTGTCAACCGGCTCCCTGATTCAGGGTTCCTGCAAGAAATAGAAATGCGGCGCGGTGTCTGCATTCATTGGAACAGGGCAGGAAAAATTTCCATTCAGATCATATTGATTGGTCGCCAGGGGTGTCCATTGGGAACGCGGCAGCGCCACATTGGTGGAACTGAGAACATGAAAACCGGCGCCCGGCAGGCCGTTGGTGCCGCTCAAGATCATGTTGGATACGGCAGGCAGGACGCCGGCAATGAAGGGAGCGCGGAGGACTGTCACGTTCATGTTGTCCGCCATGAAGATGGTGCCGTAGTCGCCGCCGGTGGGTGGCGGCGCATCGTAATGGACCACCACGTTGTTAAAGCCTTGCGGGGATTGTATGGCAAGTGTGGCTGTGGGCCATGTGCCCGGGGGATCGGCCACCATGGTGTTGGTTCCCACCAGGGTGTCATTCCCATAGGCGGTCACCCTCATGCGCGCAGAGGAATCACACGCCAGTTCCTGGGGGGCGTACAGGATGGAGAATGCGCTTAGCGTTTTGGAGAAGGAAATCTTGAGATCGGCGAGATTAATACCGGCGGGATAAATGCAGAGGCCGGAGAAACCCGCTGGGGTGAAGCCCATGGTGTTGGCCGCCTGGATGGAATACCCACCGCCTGTGCCGGAAAACTGCGCTGTCAGGCCGCCCACAGTCAGGCTGATGGGGAAAGGGGTGTATTGAGTGGCATTTTCAAAATCGAACAGGATGCTTTGCGCAGGAACGCCATTTGCCGTGAACACCGTCCCCGCAACAATAGAGAGAACCATTAATTTCATAAAGCCATCGCTCCTTGGTCAAGTGCCAGGCCGCCCATCCGGGGCTGTAACCGGAACGCAAACGACCTGTGCTGCGTTTAAACTTGTTCATGAGTGATTGTTTGTCAACGAACCGTCCGATTGAAAGGGGTGCAAGAATTGAAGACAACCAGGCTTGCCTTGCGCGGAGGCGCCTCCAAAATGGATGAAGTTTGGACCGCACGAAACAGGCGGTGCAAATGGCCATGAATATATTGCTGCTCAATCAAACTTTTCATCCGGATGTGGTCTCGACGGCGCAGCACCTGACATCGCTGGCGCTGGAATTGAAGCAGCGCGGGCATTCCGTGCGGGTGATTTGCGGACGGCGCGGGTATGACACGCCGGACAGGGTCTTCCCATTGCGCGAAGAATGGAACGGGATCGGCATCCGGCGCGTGCCATCCACGCGCTTTGGGAAGAAATCGAAATGGCGTCGCGCGGTGGATTTTGCATCGTTTGCGATGAGTTGCTGCTTTCAATTGCTCTGCGAGAAAAAGCCGGATGTCGTGCTGGCGTTAAGCTCCCCTCCCCTGATTTCATTTCTGGCGGCGATTTTCGCCCGTGTGCGCGGATGCCGGTTTTGCTACTGGGTGATGGATTTGAACCCGGACGAGGCGATCGCGGCTCAATGGCTGCGGCCCGGGTCCATGGCGGGCCGGACACTGGAATGGATGTCCCGATACAGTTTTCGCTCTGCGGAACGGATCATTGCGTTGGACCGGTTCATGAGTCATTTGATTCAAACCAAGGGCATTCCCTCGAAAAAAATCACGGTGATCCCCCCTTGGGCCTACGAGGATTGGGTGCGATTTGACCCGGAGGGACGCGGCCGGTTCCGACGCGAACACGGACTGGATGGAAAATTTGTGGTGATGTATTCGGGAAATCACAGCCCATGCCATCCGCTCGACACGCTGCTGCAAGCGGCATTGCGGCTCCGGGAGAATCCAGGAATCATGTTCTGCTTTGTTGGTGGGGGTAGCGAATATCCAAAAGTCGAAAAATTCGCTCAAACGCATCAACTGGAGAACATTTTGTGTCTGCCCTACCAACCTTTGAACGCCCTGTCGGCGTCTCTCTCCGCCGCCGATTTGCAGGTGGTTGTCATGGGGAATCCGTTTATCGGGATTGTTCACCCGTGCAAGATTTACAATATTCTGGCCGTTGGCACCCCGGTGCTCTATATCGGGCCGCAACCCAGCCATGTGAGCGATCTGAAGCAGGAATATCCAAATCGGGGTAATATTCGCTGCGCGCTCCACGGGGATATCGCAAAAGTTCAGAGCCTTATCGAGGGTCTGCAGGCCAAACCGGAAACGCTCCCGGATTTGAGGAATTCCGCGCTGGCCGGGCAATTCGAAAAGAAAGCCCTGACTCCCGAATTCATCAGGGCATTGGAATCGTGCCTCACCACCCAAACTCATCCGAAACCATCATAAAAACAGTTTCTGGACGAATCTCGAAATGGATTGGCGCACTGTTCATCGCTGTTCAGACACCGCAAATGAGACTTTATGGCACAGTCAGGCGGCGTGGATAAAATCGATCCTTGGAATAGTTTCCCTATTTCTTTGACCCTGAACGCAACTTTTTTTAGCCTCTGCTGTTCTAAACGAATAACGAAAAATGGCTTTTGCATCTATCAAGTCGGTTTTTGAGAGCGCGGGATTGGTCACCAGTGTCCAATTCGACGAGTGGATGAAAGCTTGGAGGGTGGCGGTGGAGAGCGGTTCGGTCGAGTCTCAACTGGCTTTTCTCTGTCGTGAACGGGGCATCGGGGAGGAGCAAATGCTTCAGAAGCTGGCCGAGGCGCTGCACTGGCCCTATCTGGACCTTCCCAAACTGACGGTTGCCCCTGAAGTGCGCCAAAAAATCTCAACCAAAGTCGCTTTTCAATACAACGCCCTGCCGACACAATTTGAGAATGACACGCTGCAAATCGCGGTGTGCAATCCATTTAATACGGCATTGCTGACGGCGGTGCAGTTCGACGCCCAAAGCCCGGTTCAATTTGCGCTCGCGCCGCAGGCGGAAATTGAGAAGGCGTTAAAAAAGTATTACGGCGTGGGCGCCGAAACGCTCGATGAGATGGCCGAGGACGAACCGCTCGAGTTGATGGTGGGCGAGGACAAGGAAATCACCGAGGGCGACCAGGAAGCCAGCGTCATCAAGTTTGTCAATCAGATCATCTGGGAGGCCTTCAAGGACCGGGCGACGGATATTCATTTCGAACCGGCGGAAGATGAATTGCGCATTCGTTACCGCATTGACGGCATCCTGCACCAGACCCCGATGCCGCCCCAGTTGAAGCGCTTCCAGGCGGCTCTTATATCCCGAATCAAGGTCATGTCTGGCATGGACATCTCCGAGAAGCGTCTGCCGCAGGACGGGCGCATCAATGTGCGAATCAAGGGGGAGGAAATCGACATCCGCGTTTCGACGGTTCCGACGGTGTATGGTGAGAGCGTTTCCCTGCGGTTGCTGACGCGCGGCAAGATTTTCCTGAGCCTCGACAAATTGGGTTTCGCGCCCAGGGACGAAAACGCCATCCGCGAGATCATTGTCAAACCCCACGGTATTTTCCTTGTGACGGGGCCGACCGGCTCGGGCAAGTCCACCTCCCTCTATGCGTTCTTGAGCACGATCAATTCCGTGCACAAGCGGATCATCACGATTGAGGAACCGGTGGAGTATGAGCTTAAGGGCATCAACCAGATTGCGGTGCGGGCCGATATCGGACTGACCTTCGCCATGGGGCTGCGCCATATATTGCGGCAGGACCCAAATGTGATCATGGTCGGTGAAATTCGCGATTTGGAGACGGCGGAAATCGCCATTCGCGCCGCCCTGACGGGTCACCTGGTCTTCAGCACGTTGCATACCAACGACGCGCCGAGCGCGTTCACCCGGTTGATCGACATGGGAATCGAACCGTTTTTGGTGGCCTCCTCGGTGGAAGCGGTCATGGCCCAACGACTGGTGCGCACGATTTGTCCGTTCTGCAAGACCGAGCAAAAGGTGGACCGCGATTACCTGATGCGCATCGGTTATCCGGAAGAGGAGATTGAAACCGCGAAGTTTTACAACGGCAAGGGCTGCGAAAACTGCCGTCAATTGGGCTATCAGGGCCGCATGGGTATTTACGAATTGCTGCTCATTAATGAAACCATCCGGCCGTTGATTTTGAGCCGCGCTCCCGCATCGACCATTGCCAATAAGGCGGTCGAGCAAGGCATGCGGCCTTTGCGCTCGGACGGATGGGTGAAGGTGCGGGAAGCAAAAACAACGATTGAGGAAGTGCTCCGGGTAACCCAAATCGAAGAGCATATGGGATTGGTGGCTGATACGAAGGCGGGAATATGGGTCAAAAAGTAAAGACAACCCGCATCCATACATGCAACGTGCTGCAGACGGGCGCGGAGAAACTGCGGCTATGGCAGTTTGGCTTCAGCGGTTCGGAGGTGCGTCCAGGCCCGGCACAGGATGTTCCCGCCGGCCAGCGCCTGCCCCCGGAAGTGGCGGGCAAAAACTGGCAATGCCTGTGGCAGCCCAAGGTGAATGTGGCCTGGCTGCCCATCGACCAGGTCTTTTTGCGCGTCGTCCAGCTTCCCGCGAAGGAATTTTCCGAGGCGCTGGCGATGGTCGAGCTGCAATTGGAAAAGCTCTCCCCCCTGCCGGTGGCCCAGATTGTCTGGAGCGCCGAGGCCGTTCCTTCTCCGGAACCGGGCGAACAGACCGTGATCGTGCTGATTGCGGCGCGGAACGCGGTGGAGGAATTCCTGGGCGGACTGGAGGGACAGGGCTATATGGCGGACCGGCTCGAATTGCCGGCGCTGCGGCAGTTGCAGGCCCAGCCGTTCGAGGGGGACGGTCTCTGGCTGTGTCCATTGACTGAAGGCGTCAAGGAATATTGCCTGTCCGCGTGGTGGCAAAAGGGATTCCTGCGCAATGTGAATTTGCTGAGAATTTCCGCGGGACCGGAATGGAAGAAGGTCTTTCTTGAAGAGCTGACCCAAATCGCATGGGCCGGGGAAATGGAGGGATGGTGCCAGGGGGTTCATCGCATCGTGCTGGTGGGCGGTCCCGAGACGGTGTCGGTGTGGGAACCGGCGCTGGCGGAAGCGCTGGGGGTGAGGGTTGATTTGCAGGCGCCTTTGGCGGCTTCCGAACTGGCGGCCGCAAACGCGCAACGTCTGGCCATATCGGAGATGTCGGCCAGCCTGGTGCCGCCTGAATTTGCGGTGCGTTACCGGCAGCAATTCGTCGATCGTTTGTGGATGCGGGGATTGGGGGCGATTGTGGGATTGTACATGCTGTTCCTTGCCGTTTGTTTCGTGGCGGTCCAATGGATTCATTTCAAAACCTACCGGGTGGAGACCAAGGTGACCGCCCTGAGCGACCAATACACCAATTCCATGCAGCTTAAGGCGCGTCTCCAGGTGTTGCAGGACCAGGTTAATTTGAAATTCGCGGCCCTGGATTGCTGGAAGGCGGCGGCGACATTGCTGCCGCAGGATTTGACCCTGACGGATCTTTCGTTGTTTCAAGGCAAAACGCTGACCATCAATGGCATGGCGCCGGCGGATCAGGTCAACCAGATCATCGAGTACAATCAAGCGATGAGCCATTACCAGACGGATGGAACCAACGGCCAGTTGCTGTTCAGCAAGGTCCAGCCCTACAACACGACCAGCCGCGCCGGGGTGGGCGGGATCCAAGCCTGGAATTTTACCTGCGAACTCAACCGCAAGGATATTGAATGACCGGGCCCTTGGAACGACTTAATTTGCGTCCGCAGGAGCGCCGCCTGGTTGTGGCGGTGGCGGTGGTGTTCTTTGTGGTGATCAACGTCTGGTTCGTCCTGCCGCACCGGCACGACTGGAGCAAGGCGGACGCGGATCTGGACAAGGCAAAAACGACGCTCGCCCTGTTCGAACGCGAGACTCAGCCCGCCAAGATTGCGGAATATCAAAAGCGCCTTAAAGAGCTGGAAGGCCAGGGAAGCGCGGTGGCGCCATCCGAACAATCGCTGGACCTGATTCGCTCCATTCAAAACCAGGCCGTTCAGAGCGGGGTCACCATCACCGCCAACTCCGAGGTGCAGACCACGACCAGCACACGAACGAACGCGTTCTTCGAGGAAAAGGCCCGTCTGATCAATGTTGTGACCGGGGAAAAAGAGCTGGTTGAATTTCTTGTTTCGCTGGCTTCGACCAACTCGATGATCCGCGTGCGCAGCATGAACCTGCGACCGGATCCCTCTCAAATGCGCCTGCAAGGGACCATCACGCTGGTGGCCAGTTATCAAAGAAGCCGGCCCAGCAAAGCCGATGCCACGGCGCTGGTCAAAAAGCCGGACACCACCGCCAAACCGGGCGCGGCCACACCGGCGCTGGCGCCGCCGGGCGGACGCACTCTGAACCCATCCAGGCCTACAACGCGCGAGGCGCCCATGCCAACGGTCACACCCAAGCCGACAGTGACTCCCAAACCTCCTGAATCTCCAAAGACAAAGTGAAAACGTATTGGTCCATTCTCTTAGTGGCCTTGAGCCTGCTTGATGCGGGGATAGGGGCTTACGGACAGACAAACACAGCCGGCCCAGCGCCCAAACCCGCGGTGCGCAGGATCCCTTCGGCGCCGCCGCGCACCTCGTATGGCGCGCCTGCGACCTACCCGCCGGTGATCTCCACCGCGCCCCAGGTGGAGGCGCCCACCAATGCGACGCCCATTATCACGGCCCTTACAAATAATCCCGCCGCAGTGGCCCTGGATACCGCGGAGACTGCCGCGCAAGGCACCATCCCAGGTTCACCGGCACTGGCCCCCGCGAATCCGCCGGCATTCGGCGCTCCGGCCACGGCAACCCCGACGGCTCCTGTTGCAAGCGGCCCGCCCGGATTCGGAACTCCCGCCGCGAGTCCAACTGCTACTACTACTGCCGATGCCGCAGCCCAGGCTGCGACCAAAAACGCCCCCGGCACAGCCGACCCTGATGACACGATGGTCCCGCCGGTCGCCATGCGGTTTCCGCTCGCCCCGGTCGATCAAGTGCTGAAGTTCTATGCGGAGCTGGTTGGACGCACCATCCTCAAACACCCACTGATTCCACAAAACACGACAATCACTTTGGAGTTACAAACCCCGCTGACCCGCACTGAAGCGCGACAGGCTCTCGACACGGTGCTTTCCCTGAACGGCATCGCGATGATTCCCACGGGCGAGAAATTCATCACTGCGGTGCCCATCGCCAATGCCCTGCAGGAAGGATCGGCTTTCAGCACGGAAGCGGGCAAGAACCTGCCCGAAGCGGCGCAATTCATCACGCAGATTGTCCAATTGACCAATGCGATGCCCAGCGAAGTGGTGCCCGCCATCACACCCTTTGCCAAGGTACAGGGTGGCGGCGGCATTGTTCCGATCGATAGCAGCCAAATTCTCGTCATTCGCGACTACGCCATCAACGTCAAACGCATGCTGGAAGTGATCAAGAAGATCGATGTGGCCAGCGATTCGGACTACAAGCTCGAGGTGTTTCCCATCAAGTACGGCAAGGTTGAGGACATCTACAACGTGATGTCTGGATTGGTCGGGGGCGGAGGAGGCGGCGGCGTGGCGTCAACACGCCCCAGAACCACCACGGGAGGCGCGGGCGCGCGAGGCAACCGCGCCGGATCCGCCAACAGCAGTCTGAACCGTCGTAATATGGGCGGCATGCAGCCCGGGCAAACCGCGCAGCCTGCGGCCGGGGCGGCGCAAAGCGCCTTCCAACAGCGGTTGCAGCAAATCGTCAGCCGCGCCGCGGGCGGGGAGAGCGAGATGCTGGGTGATGCGAAGATCATTCCCGATGACCGCTCCAACTCCCTGGTGGTTTATGCGACCAAGAAGGACATGATGACGATCACCAACATTGTGGGCAAACTCGATGTGGCCCTCGCGCAGGTTCTGATCGAAGCCATCGTCATGGAAGTCACATTGGATAATTCGCTGAAATACGGTGTGAGCGCGCTGCAAAGGCCCCAGACTTCTGGGAGGTTCTCCAGTGCCGGGGTGATGGATAACGGCGGCGGTTTCATGAATAATCTGGGAAATCTGGCCACCAATTCCGCCACCGGCGGCGGCGGCGGCCTCTCGTATTTCGGCAAATGGGGCAACGATCTGGATATCACCGTGCAGGCCATTGCCGCAGACTCCACGGTCAACGTGATGTCGCGGCCCCGCATTCAGACGACGCACGCGGTGCCTGCGGAATTTTTCGTGGGTGATACCGTGCCTTACATCACCGGCTCCTATTATTCGGATTACAGCACGGGCAGCCGTTCCCAATACCAGCAGTTGGAAGTGGGTATCACCCTTTCCGTCACGCCCTACGTCACGCCTGACGGCCTGGTGGTGATGGAAATTTCCCAGGACATCAGCCAATTGGGCACCAACGTGAAGATCGATAACAACGATGTGCCGACCACAACGAGTCGCCGGCAGCAGGCCACGGTGTCTGTCGAAGATGGTAAAACCATCATGCTCGGCGGCTATATCACATCCGCAAAAAGCAACTCCAAGTCCGGAGTCCCCGTCCTCAAAGACATTCCATTGCTGGGTAATCTTTTTCGCAGCAACAGCAAGACCGAAAAACGTGTCGAGCTGATCGTGCTCATGAGACCGACCGTGCTGCAAACACCGAAGGACGCCTCCCTGGTCGCGGAAATGGAGAAGAGAAAACTGCCGGGAGTGATTGCCGCGGAACAGGATAATAAAATCGAAGAGCAGAAGCGGCTGGACAAAACCGAAAAGAAGCTCAAAAAAGCCAAGAAATAGGCGTGCTGGTGTAAGGACGTCCGTATTTGTGGGTGTTCATTGCCGCCTCGGAGCCGGCTTATCGATGCACGCCTGAAAAACATTGGCTTTTCATTCACATGTCTTTTGTTAAAGTCAGTTTATGAAACATATCCTTTACGCATTGGTTCTTTGCGGCGCGCTGGCTGTCGGCGCCGTCGACGGATTGGGTGCTGAAAAGGCCATCATGGCCACAAAGGCCGGAAAGGCCCCCAGAGTCATGCATTTCGAGGGGCCGGTGGGTCTCCAGCTCTACAGTTTGCGGAACGAGTTTTCGAAAGATGTGCCTGGAACAATGACCCTGGCCAACAAACTTGGCTTCAATCTGGTCGAGTTGGCGGGGACGTACAATGAGAAACCGGATCGTTTTCGCCGGATGCTCGGCGATCATAACATGACGGCCATCTCCGGCCATTTCCCCTATGACCGGCTCAAGGATGACATCGACGGCGTGGTGCGAGAGGCCAAGGCCCTGCATCTCAAATATGTCGGTTGCGCCTGGATTCCCCATGATGGCGGATTCGATATCAAAAAATGCCAGGAGGCCATTGCGGTCTTCAACCGCGCGGGCGAGGTTCTCACCAGTCACGGGATCAAATTCTTTTATCACCAGCATGGCTATGAGTTTGCCCCCTGGGGTCAGGGAACGCTGCTGGACCTGATGATGGAGCAGACCAATCCGCACTATGTCTGCTTCGAGATGGATATTTTCTGGGTGGTTTTCCCGGGGCAGGACCCTGTGAAGCTGCTCGAAAAATATGGCCGCCGCTGGGAATTGATGCATCTCAAGGATATGCGCAAGGGCGTGCAAACGGGCAGCCTCTCTGGCAGCACCGATGTGAGCAACGACGTGGCCATTGGCGCGGGACAGATGAATATTCCAGCCATTCTGAGCGCCGCCAAAAAAGCCAAGATCAAATACTATTTCATCGAAGACGAATCCCCGTCCTCCAGGGTGCAAATACCCGAGAGTCTGCGCTATTTGAGCACGGTCACCTGGTAAGCTGTGTTAAAAGGCATTTTGCGAGCGGAATCCGTGAAGGATTCCGCTTTTTTATTTCCAGCGCGTCATGCGCTTCTTCGGGAGCCTGAAGATTTTGGGATGGCGCTGGACTCGGAGACTTCAATTCAAACGCGTAATGGAGACTTGCGAATTTTGACAGAATCCCTAATTTCACCCGCCAATGAACATACCGACCAAGTTGAATTCATGGTTTGCGACGTGGATTCTGGCAGGACTGACATTTGCCTTTTGCGCCGCCCGTTTGAACGCGGCAGACGCGGCACCCACACTCGAACAGCGCGTGGCGCAAATCGAGCAAAGCCTCAAGGCAATGCCCGCGGCATCGGCGATCAGTTCCGGGGATAATGCCTGGATGCTGGCCAGCGCCGCCCTGGTGCTGATGATGACCGCGCCGGGTTTGATCCTGTTCTACGGCGGGTTGGTGCGGAGTAAAAACGTTCTGGCGACCATGATGCACAGCCTGGTCCTGATGGCGATCATGTCGGCAATCTGGATGGTTTATGGCTACAGCATGGCTTTTGGAGAAGGAAACGCGTTCTTCGGAAATCCCCTCCAATACTTCATGCTCAAGGGCGTGGGCGCCGCTCCGAATGCGGATTACGCGGCCACGGTCCCCCACCAGACGTTCATGCTTTTTCAAATGATGTTCGCCATCATCACCCCTGCACTCATCAGCGGCGCGATTGCCGAGCGCATGAAATTCAGCGCCTACGTCCTGTTCATGGTGTTGTGGACCACGGTGGTTTATTTTCCGCTGGCGCACATGGTCTGGGGCAAGGGCGGGATGTTCAACTGGGCGTTGGGCGGGTCGATCCCGGTGCTGGATTTTGCGGGAGGCACGGTGGTGCATATCAGCTCGGGTGTGGCCGCCCTGGTTTGCGCCATGGTCCTGGGAAAACGCATGGGCTACCCCGGCGAACCGATGCCGCCGCACAACGTGGTCTTGAGCCTGATTGGCGTGGGGTTGTTGTGGGTGGGCTGGTTTGGATTCAATGCGGGAAGCGCCGTGAGCGCCGGAGCCTTGGCGAGCAGCGCCTTTGCCGCCACGCATTTTTCGGCTGCGGCGGCCGCGTTGAGCTGGGCGGGAGTGGAATGGATCACCAAGGGACGCCCCAGCGTGCTGGGCGCCGCTTCCGGCATGGTGGCGGGACTGGCCACGATCACCCCGGCCTCGGGGTTTGTGGGAATCCCGGAAGCTTTTTGCATCGGACTGGTGGCCGGTGCGGTCTGCTACACGGCGGTCACCAAATTGAAATCGACCTTCGGCTATGACGACTCGCTCGATGTGTTCGGTGTGCATGGCGTGGGAAGCATCACGGGAATGCTCCTCCTGGGCTTCCTGGCCAGCGGCCATGTCAATGCCGCCCTGGACACGTCCTTCAAGGTGAACAACCAGGTTGTGGCGCTGGCGGGCGGGATGAGCCAGTTTGCAAATCAGCTCAAGGGCGTATTGTTTACCATAGCGCTGTCAGCCGTCGCCACGCTGATCATTTTGAAAATTGTGGATGCATTGGTCGGCTTGCGCGTGAATGAGGATGAGGAAAGCCTCGGCCTCGACCTCTCGCAACATGGCGAAAAGGCTTACAATGATTAACGTATCTGTCACAATGATTCGCACGCACCGCCCATGAAAAAAATTGAAGCCATCATCAAGCCGTTCAAAATGAGCGACGTCAAACAGGCGCTCCACGACATCGGCATTCAGGGAATGACCGTCACCGAAGTCAAAGGTTGCGGACGCCAGAAGGGCCACACGGAAATCTACCGCGGCAGCGAATACACCGTCGATTTCCTCCCCAAGGTGAAGATCGAAACCGTCCTTCCCGACAACCAGGTCGATGCCGCTGTGGAGGCGATCATTAAAGCCGCGCGCACCGGAAAGATCGGCGACGGCAAGATCTTCATTTATCCGATCGAGGACGCCATGCGCATTCGAACGGACGAACGCGGCGAAAACGCGGTGTAGTCCAGTGGGCGCGCCAGCGCGGATCAGCCGCCAACCGGCCCAATGCGATTGAGCTGAAGCAGGGGCTTTTTCAATTCCCGGGATCGTGCCAGGTCCACGTTAAAATCCAGGATCCAGTCGTTGTGGGCCTCCGGATCCACGAGGATTTGCTGCACCTGCCAGCTCGAATGGTCGTCCGACGGTTTGATGTAAGTGTGCCGGATGTTGCGCGCCTCTGGATTGAGCAAAATGTGCTGATGCTGTTCGTGGTAGGCCTTCATCCGCCCTTCAAACGACTCCGGTGACCAGGGCGTACCGGTTGCGTCATTGGGCACATTCAGGAGTTCGATGGCCACCTCGTAATCGTCATTGGCCAGCGCCCGCAACACTCGAAA
Source organism: Verrucomicrobiia bacterium (assembly GCA_963664225.1). Lineage (GTDB taxonomy): Bacteria > Verrucomicrobiota > Verrucomicrobiia > Limisphaerales > UBA1319. The sequence goes on along the minus strand of OY760937.1, from coordinate 471,621 downwards.
GATCTCCGTGCGCACCAGCGCCCCAAATGCCTTGCGATTGCGCGTGATGTCCTCCGCGTCATCGCCGCCGGGCTTCAATTCCGTCGAGCCTTCACGCGCCACATAATTGGGATTGCGCATTTTCTCCCACTCGTCCAGCAGGCTGGAATCCACGGCCCGGATCATGGTGCCAAAGTAAGTCTCCATTTCGAGCACCGTGTCGTTCTTCACGGAGTCGGGAACATTTTGGGAGAGCGTTTTGTAAACCGATGTCAGATAGCGCAACAGCACGCCCTCGGCCCGCTGCAATTCATACGACCGGATGTAATCGGCGAACGACATGAAGTTCTCGAACATCTCCCGCGCAATGGATTTGGGACGGATGTTCTCCTGCCCCACCCAGGGATGCTTGTCTGAAAACGCGTTGAAGGTGCTGTAGATGAATTCGCGCAGCGGCTTGGGATACTCGAGCAGCTCCAGTTCCGCCATGCGCTTGTCGTATTCCAGGCCCTGCGCCTTCATTTCGGCCATCTTCTCGTCCTTCACCCGGTCAAGCTGCCTGCGCAAAATGATGTCCGGATTTTCCTGGATCGATTCCACCACGGTCAACAGGTCCAGCGCATAGTCCGGCGTTGCCGGATCGATCAATTGCAGGGTGTCCAGCGCATACAACGAAAGCGTTTGATCCAGCGAAAAATCGTCCTGCAAGGCCACATTCACGCGCAAGTACGATCCGGTGTCCGACGGCGGCGCGAACTCGATGATCTTCCGATCCAGCAACGAGCGGAACAGTTGCCAGGCCCGCTTGCCATGGGCCCTTTTCGCGTTTGGGGAATCATGGCAATCCTGGATCAGCTCACGCAACGCGCGGCAGCCATCCCCTTCCCTGCTGAGCACGTTCAACAACATGCCGTGGGTTACTTGAAATCGGGAAACCAGTTGCTCGGGTTTGGAGGTCACCAATTTCTTGAACGTGTCCTTGTTCCAAACGATGAACCCCTTTTCCGGCGGCTTGCGCTTGACGAACTTTCGCAGTTTTTTCGCGTCGCCCGCGCATTTCTGCTCCATCTGAAGATTCTCAATCACATGCTCGGGGGCCTGAACGACCACCCAGCCCTTGTCATCGAAACCCTTGCGCCCGGCGCGACCGCTGATCTGGTGAAAATCGCGCGCGGTGAGAATGCCCGTTTTCTGACCATCGAATTTGCAGAGACGCGTAAAAAGAACGGTGCGCAATGGGACGTTAATGCCCACGCCCAGCGTGTCCGTGCCACAAATCACCTTCAACAGACCCTTGCGCGCCAGTTGTTCCACCAGCACGCGGTACTTGGGCAGAAGGCCCGCGTGATGCAGTCCCACGCCGTGCTTGAGAAATTTGCGTATTTCCGGCCCGTATGGACTGCTGAACTTGATTCCCTCCAATTCGGAAGCGATGGCCGCCTTCTCCTCCCGCGTGCAAAAGTTCAGACTCAGGAGATTCTGCGCCGACTCGGCACTATCGATCTGGGTGAAATGAACGATATAAACCGGCGCCTTGTTCTCCTGAACCAGCTCCTCCAGGGTCTTGTCCAGGGGCGTTTCCGAATACTGATACGCGAGCGGCACCGGGCGCGTTTCCGACTGCACGGACACCGTGGGCCGACGATTCAAGCGCGTGAGTTCCTTCTCGAAAAATGTGGTGTCGCCAAGGGTCGCGGACATCAATAAAAACCGGGCCTGCGGCAGGGTGAGCAACGGCACCTGCCAGGCCACACCGCGTTCGCGATCCGCGTAATAATGAAATTCATCCATGATCACTTCGCGCACATCCGCGCGCGGTCCCTCGCGCATTGCGATGTTTGCGAGAATTTCCGCCGTGCAGCACAGGATCGGCGCGTCGCGATTCACCGTCGCATCCCCGGTGCTCATCCCCACCTGGTCCGGACCGAAATCGCGGCACAATGCCAGAAACTTCTCGTTCACCAGCGCCTTGATTGGACAGGTGTAAACCGAGCGCCGCCCCTGGGCCAGCGCCTTGAAATGCAGGGCTGTGGCCACGAGCGATTTGCCGGAACCGGTGGGCGTGCCTAGAATGACGTTCTGCTCGTCGAACAAGGCCAGTATGGCCTCCTCCTGCGCGGGGTAAAGCTCCAGGCCGCGCTCGCGCACAAATTCCAGAAAACGGTCCAGCAAATCGTCGTTGGTGACGCGGTCGCCCTTGGGCAATAAACGATACAGGGGATGGTCCATTACAGTTTCTTCGGTATTCTCAAGTCAGCGGACACGATGAATCCGAAGCAATTGGCTGCGCCGCAATCGCAGGGATGATCCTTGTAATCCTCCCAGTCATAGCCGTAGTCGAATGTGATTTCCTCGCCTTCCGCAATGTCCCGTTTGGCCACGATCCAGATGTGATCCTCGATCAACTCCGCATCGCAATTGGGATCGCAACTATGGTTAAGAAAACGCGCCGGATTCCATTCCACGTTTCCATCCAGATCGGTCTCGCCGTCCAGATTGAAGATGTAAGGATTACTGGCCTCGCAGCGCACCAACGACTCGGCCTTGGAAATTCTTTCCCCTTTATACTCGATGACGCGCGTTCCCTTGGAAATCGGCGCATGGGCAAATCCGCCGGTGCCTTCAATGCCCGACGGGCCAATGCGCACCAGCGCGGATTCCAGATTGTCAGTGACTTCGGATGTATTCATTCGTTCAGACAGACGAAGGAAATACCCGCTTTGAAGAATTTATCCAATCCCTTTCTCCGCCGATGGCCCGGGGAGGCAAAAAAACGCCTTTTTCCGGGAGCGTGTTTTAATGCGTTGTGGAAAGGTGGACAAAAGCAGGTCCTTTTCGCGTATCGGAACTTCGTCCTGACATGGATTCGCGCCTTGCCCCCGATGAATGGAATGAATAATACTCATCCAGTGTTATGATTAGTGCCCGTTTTAAAAACTAATGTTTGACCCGGCGACAGAGTATCGGACAGGGCATGGCCAGGCCTGTCAGGGCTTCGGCGACCCTGGTGCCGCGCACGAGGCACAAATCATCATTGTCGCAAAGTGCAGAGTTGAGTTTAAAACAGGTTCTCAATGAACTTCGCTCCAATAATAGTATTTGTGTATAACCGCCCGGACCACGCCCGGCGGACTTTGGAGGCCCTGGCTTCCAACGACCTGGCTGACCAGTCCACACTCTACATTTATGCCGACGGGCCAAAGTGCAACGCCTCGGCGGAGAATCTTCGAAAGATCGCCCAGTTGCGCGAGGTCATCCGCAGCCGGCGATGGTGCAAAGAGGTCATCGTTATCGAGTCGGAATTTAACAAAGGGCTGGCCGACTCCATAGTTTCGGGGGTTACCGATGTCGTGAATCGGCACGGACGGGTGATCGTGCTTGAAGACGATATTGTCACGCGAAAGGGTTTCCTCCGGTTCATGAACGAGGCCCTTGAAATCTATGCCGACGATCCCAAGGTGATGCATGTCAGCGCCATGATTTTCGGAACACCCAATACAACACAAAGTTCAACCGCGTTTCTGCGCGTGCTTTCCTGCAATGGTTGGGGGACTTGGAAGAGAGCCTGGGACCATTATGATCACAATGTTGATGTGCTGATTCAGCGGCTCGGGGATCAGGGCATAGCGCCGCGTCAATTCGACATCGACGGTGGCGCCACCTTTTACCAGCAACTGATCAATAACAAAGAGGGCAGGATCTACACTTGGGCCGTTCGTTGGTATGCCTCCTGGCTCACTGCCGGCGGCTACTCTCTCTTTCCCAGCAAGTCGCTGCTGACCAACATCGGACACGACGGCACGGGCGTGCATTCGCCTGCTCCTTTCTACAATGGGGAAACGGTTGAATATCTGGAGGTCAGGAAGCAGCCGGTGCAGGAAGACCTGAGACTGCGCAAGGAGATCGACCTTATTTGGAGGAAAGGCTGCCGAGGACTCAGAGTTATGAATGCAGCCTGGTTCATGGGAGTTGTACGGCGGAAGTTGGAATTTTTATTCCGTCCGTTTCGTTCGTCCGCACGTCGGGTATTGAGTTACTTCCATCCCGAGCTGAACATCCTTGATCAAACGCGCCCGGAATTCGGCGTCATCCCAAACAGCCTTCGTGGCACAACTGTGGCAGCCACAGCCAAAGTGTATCCGCCCCATCACATCAGTGAATCAATGATCGGGGATTACTCCTGTCTGGCCAGAAATTCATGGGTCTCTCAGGCGCGGATTGGGAAGTTCTGCTCCATAGGCCCGGATTTTTGCTGCGGTTCGGGATTGGCACCTGTCGATGGTGTTTCCACCTCCCCCATGTTCTATTCCACGCTCAGGCAAAATGGTTTTTCCCTCAGCCGCCTGAACAAAGTGCAGGAGCGGAAACCGGTAACCATTGGCAACGACGTCTTCATTGGCATGAATGTCACCATCCTGGACGGCGTCACTGTGGGCGACGGAGCGGTCATAGGCGCCGGTTGTGTGGTGTCAGAAAATGTCCCGCCCTACGCGATCGTCGCCGGATGCCCAATGCGGATCGAGCGTTACCGTTTTTCTGAAGAAATCATCCGCAAACTCATGGAGATTGCGTGGTGGAACTGGCCGGCAGAGCGACTCCCAGAGGTGGAACGGCATTTTTTTGACGTGGCGGGCTTCATTTCCGAGAACCTGCCGCCAACGACAAAGCCATTGCAGACGAGGCTCGACAATCCAGCTCCTGTCACACCAGACACCGCGCGGCTATAAAAAAGCACTTCGCCGTCTTCATCCGCTTGCTATCGTAGAATATCGCGCGAGTTCTGATCCATCGGTGATGTCTGGCACAGTCATCGCCTTCCGAAAATCGCATGCAGACTGCGTGAAAAGTTCCAAAGCCAGACGCGGAAGCTCTCAAACAACCATTGCTGCCAGCGCAAGCGTTGGGATTCGTCCCGCCGAAAACAGGGCGCCGCCCTGGCGATTGCGATGACCAATCTCAAGGCGCTGGCCAGGAGTCCGAGTGTGGCCCTTGTGCGGGTGATTGGATAAACAGTGACTGCGGATTTGCCACCAGCCCATGCTGAGTTCAACTTCCAGCGGATGGTCATTTTTTCCGGGCGCACCTCGTGCAGCACGCTGGCTTGAGGCAGATACCGGACCTTGAGCTGTGGATTTGCGGCCCAGGCGCGCATCATCAACTCCGTTTCCTCGCCATACGCGGTCTTGCTCCCGATCATGCCCAATTCTGTATTGAATTCTCCAATCTGCCCGCAGAGAGAGCGCTTCAGAACCAGATTCATGCTGGCCATCCATTCACCCTGCACCAGCCATCGGGGCTGATCGCCATAGAAATTGGCCGTGCCGTAGGCGTCCAGAAACCAGGAGGGTTTTGGGACGCGATACAGCGGATAGCTCGGACCTCCACAAAAATCAGGTTCATACTCCCTGCAGCAATCTGCCAGCAGCGCCAGCCAGCCCGGGTCGGCCTCCGCGTCATCATCCAGACACGCCACATACTCGCCACGAGCCTCGCGCACGGAGGTGTTGCGCGCATGAGCGACGCCAATGGTGGTCTCGACAACGTGCCGCAGGGGGAGTTGCGACATGTATTTTTGGCACACCGCCGCCATCGCGGTACCAGGCTCTGTATCGTTCTCCACCACCAGGATTTCCCAATCCGGAAGGCGCGGGGTCTGGCGACACAGGCTGGCCAGAGCGCAATCCACGCGGTCAGGTCGGCGATAGGTGCAAATGGCCACGGTAATCAGCATGCGTGAATCCCTGGCGGCCTCGTGATGATCTCTATTGTCCAACTGCGAGCCTTTATCAGAACGCGACGTGTCCGAAGAATCAGAACTCCCTGCGCCTGGTGATGTGGATGCCATGCTAACCTATTTTTTGCCCTGTGCATGCATTGAGCTCTTCCGCTCCTGAACTTTTTGCAGGAGCAAGGGCGGGTTGACGAAATATTCCGCCATCTCGTGAATCAGTTCGTCTTCCCAGTTCCACCACTGCAAGGCGCACAATTGCGAAATGATGTCGTCAGCGAAACGCATGCGTATGAGACGGGCGGGAACCCCTCCCACGATGGCATAAGGCGGCACATCTTTGGTCACGACAGCACCCGCTGCAACTATCGCACCGTCGCCGATGGTGACACCGCCCATCACTATGGCGTTCTGGCCAATCCAGACATCGTGACCAATGACAACAGGCCGATATTCGGCTATTTGGGGGTTAACGCAGAAGTTTCCATTGGGAGCTGTGGCGGAATAAAAGCCTGGATAGGTGGAGACGCAATCTGTGGGATGCATACTCAGGCCAATCAACACCTCTGAACCGATGGAACAGAATCGTCCAATGGTGCAATGATTGATTTTGCAATTGAACGCACAGATGCCGTGCCGTCCCATGTTTACATAGCTTAGCATCGTGCCGTGCCAGATCCGGATCGGCGACTCAAAGCTACAGTGGCAGTCGGCAGTTGAGCCGGGAGCGAACATCACGCCGGGATGACGCCGCTGCGCAACGTAAGTCCGCGAATGACGGCGTACGATTTCCACAATGCCAGACGCGGTCCCCCGGAGGACACTCATAATCAGAGTCCCCGGCGATATCTTCTCGGATGCATTGGACATTATGCTCATTCTTCAAGTAGTTTGCGAATTATGGTAAACTGGGCGTGCTGTTTGGCACCGTCCCCCCAAAAAAAACATAAAACGCTGTTTTCACTGCCAGTTCATTTGCCCTTGGATGATCGGAACGATCATTAGCAAACAAAACAACTGGCGTCATACTCGACATATTTACCGTGGAGATTGCCACGTTCTTCTTGAAACTCAAGCGACTGATTTGTCTTTTGCGACGGCTTTCCAAACTGCGGATAAGTTCGCGGGAAAACTAGAAGCCTGAGGGTTGTCGATCGCGGCAACTGACCGTGCCCGCGCGGGCTTGAATGCAGATTTTCAGGACCGTCAGGCCGAGACCGGCTTTGTCGGAGACCTCCCCCTTTCTTCATTACAGCGACATTGTCATTGAAACACATTGCCGCCAGAGTAGGGTTGGACTGTTCCAAAAGCGCCAATGCCACATTAAACCGTAGGATGAAAGTTCATGGGGCGATGGGCCCGGGCGTGCCATTCACAGATCTGGAATTGAACTTTAGACAGACTGCCAAGTTATGAAAGATTCAACATCCATTAAAAACGAGAATCCGATCAATCGCCGCCAATTCATGAAAACAGCCACGCGGGCAACGGCGGCGGTCGGCACCATCAGCGCGTTTCCTTTTGTTTCAAACCGTGTGCTGGGGGCCAATGAACGCCTCGGGGTCGGCTTTATCGGCGTCGGCGGACGCGGCTCAAGCCATGTCGCCACCGTCAAGCGCCTGATACAGGACGGAGAGAATTTGCAGATCGTCGCCGTCAACGACGCCTATGATTTTCGTCTCCAGGAAGCCGCCCGCCAGACGGGAGCCAGGCCGCATGCAAAACACCAGGAGTTGCTTGCGTCCAAGGACGTGGACATCGTTTGTATCGCGACACCCGACCGGCTCCATGTGCCACAGGCCCTGGATGCCATTCACGCGGGCAAGGACGTCTATTGCGAGAAACCGATGGGCCACTGGTCGCAAACGGCCCTGAGCAAACAGTTCTACCTGGAGACCAAAAAATTGGAGCGGATTGTGCAAATCGGCAACCAGGGCAACTCGAGCCCCGCCTGGAGGAAGGTGGGCGAGCTGGTTAAAAAAGGGGCCATCGGCAGAGTGCAGCTGGTCCAGGCCGGGTTCTATCGCCTCGGCGATTGGGGTGAACGCATGCCCATTCCCGATAAAAACGTCAAACCCGGGCCTGAATTGGATTGGGAGGCCTTTCTGGGCGATGCCCCTAAGGTTCCATTCACTGTGGACCGGTATTTCAGTTGGAGAAAATACCTGGACTACGCCGGCGGACCTTGCACGGACTTGTTCCCTCATGTGTTCACCCCGTTCGTCAGCGCGCTGGGCCTCAAATTTCCGGCGCTCGCGGTGGCGTCTGGCGGCATTTTCAAATACACCACCTATGACCGCGAGGTGCCCGACACTTTCAACATGTGCCTGGATTACCCGGAGAAACTTTCCATCGTGATCGTCAACACCCTGGCCAACGACTATTCGACCGAACCGGCCATCCGCGGTGACGAAGGCACCATCACCCTTCAGAATCCTGGCGAGTGGAATGTCGGATTCGACAGCGTGACGGTAATTCCTTTCAAGGGGGAAAAACAGGTGATCCCCGCCGGGAAAATGGACGCCACCTATCCGCACTGGAAAAACTTCATCCACTGTGTGCGCACGCGTGAAAAACCAGCCAGCGACGTCGAGTTTGGCTATCAGGTGCAGGTCGCGCTGAACATGGCCATGCTCAGCCTGTTGCACAAAAAGGTGGCGCAGTTCGACTTTACCAAAGAGGACATCCTTCTATAAGGTGAATCCCTCAACGAGAAGCCATTCCAAGATCAGAAACACATGAAACTCACGCTCTTTTTATTCTGTGCCAGTCTCACCGTCTGCCTGACAGCGGCGGAGAAGGCCCCTCTTGGGGTCGAAGCCACCCAGCAACCCACCGCCTGGACCCTGCGGTTCCATGACCAGGATGTGTTCGTCTATTCCTTTGCGCCAGGGACATACAAACCTTACGTCAAGGAACTCCACACCCTGCGCGGCGAGAATGTTCTGCGCGATGCGCCTTCGGATCATTTGCACCATCACGGGCTCATGTATGGCATCGCGGTCAACGGCATCGATTTTTGGTCTGAGACACCCGGTTGCGGCGTGCAGAAATCGGTCAAAACGAGCAAACCGGAAGTGATCACCAATGCCCAAGGCAAGCCACAAGCCACATTCACGCAGACCATTCATTGGCTGACGCCAGAGGATGCCTTCCTGCCGGATACCTCAAAAGTGGCACTGCTGGTCGAACAACGCACTCTCACGCTGATCCTCGATGAGGAAACATCGGAAACGGCCCTGCAATGGGCTTCAAATTTCGAGGTGGGCGCAAAGACCAACCGGGTCACACTCACCGGGGCCAACTACTTCGGACTCGGAATGCGTTTTCTTAAGGAATTGGATCCTCTGGCCCGGCACTTGAACTCCGGCAACACACCTGACCTTAGTGATGAAAAACAGGACGTGGCGCCCGGCGACTGGGCATCCGTCTCCTTCGACGCGCCTGGCAAACCGGCCACCCTGGTGATTTACGGTCATCCAGACAACGCGGGAGGTCCTGCGCGGTTTTTCACGATGCGAAAGCCGTTTGCCTACGTTTCAGCGACTCAGGGTTTGGATAACAATCCCCTTACCTACCATGCCGGTGATACATTTCACCTGCAATATACCGTGGCGCTTTACCCGGAATTAAAGTCGCCCGAATTCATTGCAAACCGTCTCAAAAAGATCGCGGGATCAACCCATCAAAGGTGACGCTTCCGTCTGGGCCAAGTCTGGCGTGAGCGATCAAAAGCGATGCACGAGCTTTTCCACCAGGAATGTGCTCTCCCGCATCGCCTGTTCGCTGAAGGGCCCAAACCACTCGGCCACTTTTCGAAACCGGGCGGCGAACTCCTCTTTATCCCCTCGCTCGATCAGGTTCAGATTCCCGTTTAGTGAATCGATAAAGGTCTTGAGCAGCGAAATGCGCGAAGGCGTGGCAAACACAATTTCGGCATACAGGGATGGGTCCTGGGCAAAAAGCCGACCCACCATCGCCAACTCCAGCCTGTAGATCGGACTCGACAATTCGAGCGTGCGGAGAATGGGAACCTGCTGCGAACACAGGAACTGACCAAATGCAAACGTGGCGAAATGTCTCACGGACTGCACAATGCCCATGATCTCATCATGCTCCTCGGCCGGGGTCTCGACCAGGACGTTTCCCCAAAGGGTCAATTGGTCGAGCAGCCATTTGCAGGCCTCAGGTTGGCGTCCCGGACAGATGGCGACAATCTGCTTGTCCATGGTGGTTGTCGCCGGGCCAAAGAGCGGATGGAGGCCCACAACGGGTCCGCTGTACGCCCGCAGCATGGCTGCCAACGGTTCGCTTTTGAGGCTTGTAATGTCGGCCAGAACGCAACCTTGTGGAAGATGGCCCGCGATCTGGACGGCTACGGTGGGGGTAACGCCAATGGGTACCGCCAGCAGGCATAGATCAATGTCGGCTGCCAGTGACTGTGCCCGGGGCCAATCCTCCTGATCCAGGATGCGCACTTCGTAGTCCGATTGTGTGAACCATCGAGCCAGAAACCGGCCCATATTTCCTCGTCCGCCAACGATAAGCACCTTCGCGCCCGGTCGAACGCCCCGACGTCCGAGGGTGTCCAATTGCCCTACGCGCGAATGTCGCAGAACCGTGCGAAACAGGTCCTCGATATAATCAGGATCCAATCCAGCCTGCCCGGCCTGTTTTCGGCGAGCCGAGATCAGGTTCTCTTCGCGAGCTGGATGGAATGTCGGTAAATCATGCTGTTGCTTTACCTGGACCACCTGCTCGACCGTGCGCTTTCGCTGGGCCAGGAGTTCGACTAATTGTTTGTCAATGCTGTCGATTTGCCCGCGCAATTGATCCAGTTGGGCATCGTGTGACTCCCTGCCAGCCATCCCAGCCCCAGCCTTATACAACGGTTTCGATTCCTGATCGCTCATGGTTCTTATTTTTTACTTTGATACAGGAGGCGTGGCAACGCCGCCATCGTCAACCCCTATGTTCGCGGTTTAAGCTCCCAATCCCACCCTTTCCTGAATCAACAACGCTCGCGCCTTAATCAAGGTCGTTTTGCCTCTCAACCGCAGGTCAGATTCACCACAACCTCGAATCCCGCAGGTTTCCGGTTATGGCAACTCACCGTACCTCCGCACGCTTCAACGCACGTTTTCACGATCGTCAGACCAAGCCCCGCCCCGCCGGTATCGCGCGAACGGGAGCTTTCCACGCGATAAAACGGATCGAACAACATGGGGAGCGCCTCCTCGGGCACCCCAGACCCACTGTCCGCAATGGACAGGATCGCACCATCCGCGTTCTTCTCCGCCGTAATGATGACAGGCCCGGCGTCGCCCGCGTATCGAACCGCGTTGCGCAGGATATTGCCCAGGGCGCGTTGCAGCAGGTCCGGTTCGGCCATCACCGCCAGGCTCCCGGGAATGTGAATCTGGACTGTCGTTGGGGGTGGAACCTCCCGTTGTACAGCACGCTCAACCGCGGAAAACAGCGGGACCGACTGGAGTTGAACCGCGGCGGTGCCAAAGGAGGCTTTCGAAAAGGACAGCAATTCATGCACTATTCGGGACATGGAATCGACATCCTCGCGCAAATCCTTGAAGCGTTCCTGCTCCTGCGATGAGGCGCGCTGCTCGAGAATTCCAAGGGCGACCTGAATGCGCGCCAGCGGCGAGCATAATTCGTGCGCTGTGGCTCCCAGAAACTGGCGTTGACCGGAAACGTAAGTCTCAAGACGACCGGCCATGAGGTTGATGGATTGCGCAAGCCGTCCCAGTTCGTCACTCCGGTGCAGTTCCACCCGGGCTTCCAAATGACCCTCGGCCATCTGCCCCGTGGCCTTTGTCATGAGGCTTGTGGCGCGCGTAATGCCACGCACCAATGGCAGCCAGAACAAAACGGAGAGCACGACCACGGCCCCAGCCACGGCCAGCCATGAGCCAACATCGAAAAACAGCCCCCCGCCGCTCAACGAATCCGACACTGCCACAAGCGTGATGGGACGCCAATCGGGATGACCCGCCGCCACGGCTGGCAATCGCATCCCCGCCCAGTAACGCGTTGGGCTGTCTGTGCGAATGAAAAACTTGAATTCCCACCCCAACCCCGCCCCGCCTCCCATCCCCATCCCAATGCCACCCCCATCGGTCGTGGTTGTGCCGGAAACGGCCCAGGGAGGCCCGCCCCGGCCGCGCTGACGTGTAACACTCATCGAAGCCGGAGTGCCCATGCTTTTCAACACCGCCTCCGGCAGTATAACAGACCCTCCCGCCAGCACCTTGCCGTTCCCGTCCAAGAGAATCAGTTGAACCTTGTAGGCCGCGCTGAACCGTGCCAAAACGCGATTCCATTCGGCAACCGGGCTGTCCCTCAACTCGCCTCCCACCAAATCACCCAGAACCTGCATCCGCTCACCCGCGCGCGCGGAAAGCAGCGTATCGAATCCCGAGTATAATTGCGCGCGAATGCCAATCCAAAAGGCCAGAACCAGGAGCAGCAGGTTCAGAAAAAACCAGATCAGGATTTTTGCGTAAAGTGGCAGTCCCGTTTTCATGGCTCAAAGTCAGGTTCCCGGGGATCGACCAGCATATAACCAGCGGCGCGCACCGTGCGGATATATCGGGGCGTCCTCGGGTCGTCCCCCAACTTCCTGCGCAAAGATGAAATGTGCACGTCGATGGACCGGTCAAACGCCTCATACTGGCGGTCCCGAATATCCTCCAAAAGCATTTCCCTCGTTTTCACCCGGCCCTTGGCCCGCGCCAGTGCCAGTAACAAATCATATTCCACGGGAGTCAGCGAGAGCGGTTGATCCCCGAAGGTAGCCAGATGTGGTCCGGTAAGAATCCGCAAACCGCCCACAACCAACTCTTCCGCCCCCTGCCCCACTGCGTTTGGTTTCTGGATCGCACTTCGACGGATCACCGCGCGCAGGCGGGCCAGCAATTCGCGCGTGGTAAAGGTCTTTGGCAGGTAATCGTCCGCGCCCAACTCCAAACCGACAATACGGTCCGGCGGCTCTCCGCGCGCGGTCAGCATCAACACCGGAACATCGGATTTCGCACGAATCTGTTTGAGAACCTCCAAGCCATCCATCCCTGGCAGCATGACATCCAGGAGCACCGCCTGCCATGTCTCTCCAAGCGCCTTCTGCAAACCATCCGGCCCCGTGTAAACGGCATGAACCTCATAACCGAGCGGTTCCAGGTAATCCCTGATGAGGCGGCACAATTTCCGGTCATCATCGATCATCAAAAGACGGTGACGGCCCTCCGCATCCGTTTCCCGAACATTTTGAGCATGCTTTGGTTCATTCATGATGCAGCGTCCGACATCGCACATTCCCGGTGATCTCCAATTCACATTATGGCATCCATTTCAGGAATGCTCCAACTTTTACAATCCCTTTACAATATTCCTGCCGCTTGCACACGAAAGCTTAACAAAGGGGGAGTCTATTTATAGTGAAGACAGAGATTCCAGGGCGTTTCCTGGTATGAACAAAAAGAGAAAGAGAATATCATGAAAATAAGAATTCGATACCTCGCCACGGTGCTCGCAGGGTTGGTCGCCCTGATGGCAGATGTCAACGCACAGACCAATCCCCTGCCGTCCCTGGAAAGGGGCCGGGGACTGGGCCTGAGCTCTGAACAACGTTCTCAGCGCCGCGAACTAATGCAAACCACCGTTGCAGTTTTGCGCGCCAAAAAAGCTGCTGGAACCCTCAATGCGGCCGAACAAGCCTGGCTCGACAAGGCTGAACAACGCGGCGGTATTTGCATCACCGGCACCCCGGCGCGCGGAGCTGGTCGTGCGTTTACCCCGCAGGCGTTTGGCACAACAGCCCCCGTGTGCCCGGCCGTTGCAGCGTTAAACGCAAAAAAAGCGGCTGGCACCCTTGGCGCCGCAGACCAGACTTTTTTACAACGGATGGATCCATTCGGAATGCAACGTGGTCGCCATGGACGCAATTGTGGACGTGGAATGGGCATGGGATGGGGCAGGGGGAAAGGGTATATGGATGGTTGTCCCATGATCAGCAACTAATTCCAAAAACCGCTCCATCTGCCTGTCGAAAAGCAGGAAACCGGGCGGCGCAAAAACACCTCCAAAACCGGGGGTGTTTTTTTATTATGGTTTATTATTGTTTGCATTATTATAGTTAATTTGCACAATATTGGTTTTATGATAAAGTTCGCTCCAATCGATATGAAAATCGTTCTCAATAACCGGAGTACCGCTGAGCCCAAGGCGCGCCTCCCGCACTTTGAAATGTGCGGGTTTGCGTCGCTCCGGCCTGCCCACCTCGTGAACCCATGAACCTATTCCCCGCTGTCGATCCCATTCCCCTGCCCGCGCCGGTCTGGATGTTCAAGGCGCTGCATATTCTCACTTTGGCGCTCCATTTCATTTCCGTGGAAATGATGCTCGGTGGAATACTGGTGGCGGTGTGGCTGAGTTTTCGTGGCAAATTGAGCGGTTCGGCGGTGCATTTGAACGCCGCATCGACGATGGCGCGGCGTCTGCCCATCGTCATGACCTATGTGATCAACCTGGGGGTTCCGCCGCTGTTGTTCGCGCAGGTGCTCTACGGACGCGCCCTCTACACCAGCAGCATCCTGATTGGCGTCTATTGGATTGGCGTGGTTTTCCTCCTCATGGCCTGTTACTGGCTGCTTTATCAATTTGCCGCGCGCATCGAGTCGGGCCGGACCGCGTGGCCCTTGGGTCTGGTTTCGTGGCTGCTGGCTGCCAGCATCGCCAAGATTTACACCACAAACATGACCTTGATGCTGCGGCCCGAAGTGTGGAATCAGATGTATTCGGCCTCGGGCATTGGCGCCCATTTGCCGCCGCATGATGCCACCTCGATGGCGCGCTGGGGATTCATGATCACAGGCGGTTTAACGATGGCGGGTCTGTGGATGCTTTATCTGGCAGGCCGCAAAAATCTCTCCGGAGATGTCCGCAGTTTTCTGTCAGGAAATGGCGGCCGCATCGCCGTGGTCATGGTCATCGTTCAATCCTTCGTGGCCTGGAAGGTTTTCCAGGCGCAACCGGAAACCGTGCGTCAGGGCCTCACGTCCAACCCGGTCTATCAAATAGCGGCTTACGTCGGGTTTGGAATCGCCGCACTGGTTTTTCTGGTTGGAATTTGGTCTGCATTCGCAAAACCAACCGGCAAGGCCCTGGGATGGATCGCAGGTATCTGCGGTTTGGTGGGAATGCTTGCCTGGACGATGTTCCGCGATGGAATCCGCGATTTGACCCTCGCAGGCAAGGGATTGGATGTCTGGAACCGCCAGGTGGAAACCAACTGGTCGGTTGTGGGGCTGTTCCTGTTTTTATTTGTGGCCGGACTGGCGACGGTCGCCTGGCTGGTGTGGGTCACCAGAAATGCAAAACCCGTCTCTGAGAAAGTCGCCTGATGAAGAATAAACCAGCAGCAATCAACACACCGGCGCCGGATTTAATGAGCCGGATCACCTTTGTTCGTGTCGCCTTGGGCGGCGTGGGGGCGTGTTACGCGGCGGCCATTGGATACCCGGTTTACCGGTATCTCGCCTCGCCTGTGGAACGCTCCGAAAATGCCACAGCCGTGACGGAAGTAACCCTTAAAGACGCCGAAAAACTCGGCAAGGGCACCTCGCTCATGTTCAAGTTTGGCTCGAAACCGGCCTTACTGATTCATCATGCGGATGATTCGTGGGTCGCGCTGGACGCGGTCTGCACTCATCTGGGATGCACGGTCGAATATGAGGCGGCGCAAAACCGGATACATTGCGCCTGCCACGGCGGCGTTTATGATCCCAAAACCGGGGGAAATGTCAGCGGCCCGCCGCCGCGTCCCCTCAAACGCTACAACGCCAAAGTGACTCCCGATGGGGTGGTCGTTTCCCGCGCCTAAACAAGAGCGCTAAACAAGAGCGATATGACATTTAACTTTTTCCAGGGCAACCGATGAAAGCGTTGATGGGATCGATATACCATTGGATGGACGACCGGCTGGGACTGGCCGATTTGGTTCATTTTGCCAGCAAGAAAACCGTCCCGCTCCATCGCCATTCCGCCTGGTATTACTGGGGCGGGCTCTCGCTGTTTTTCTTCCTCGTGCAAGCCTTCACTGGCGTGCTGCTGCTGGTCTATTACCGCCCCGGGCCGGACGCGTTTGAATCGGTGCGTCAATTGACCTTCGAGATCAATTTTGGCTGGCTGATACGCTCGGCCCATTCCTGGGCGGCGAACCTGATGGTTGCGTCGATCTTCATCCATATGTTCTCGGTCTATTTCATGAAAGCCTACCAGAAGCCGCGCGAATTCGGCTGGTGGAGCGGCATGGGATTACTAATGCTCTCGATGGTATTCGGATTCAGCGGCTACTTGCTGCCGATGAACGAACTGGCCTATTTCGCCACCAAAGTCGGCCTGGCCATTCCCGAATCGATGCCTGTTTTGGGACATACGATCGCCACGCTGGCGCGCGGTGGCACTGAGGTGAACGAATTCACCGTTCAGCGGTTCTTCGCCCTGCATGTGGTTGTGCTGCCCGCGCTGTTTCTGCCGTTGCTCGGATTTCATCTCTGGCTCGTGCAAAAACACGGAAATGCCGTGCCCCCTTCGGAGGAATTGAAACCGCCGGCGGAGCGCAAGAGCATTCCGTTTTTCCCAAATTTCATGGCCAAAGATCTGGCCATGTGGCTCATCGCACTGAACATTCTCGCGCTGCTGGCCTCGCTGTTTCCGTGGGATTTGGGCGTGCAGGCTGATTCCCTCAAGCCCGCGCCAAAAGGCATCCATCCGGAATGGTATTTCATGAGCCAATTCCAAGTCTTGAAGGTGCTGGGCGATTGGGTGCCCGGCGTGGCGGGTGAATTCCTGGGAATGGGCGTATTCACGTTGGGCATCGTTTTGTGGATGCTGGTGCCGCTTTACAACATCAAGTCCCCTGCGGGAAGACGCGCGCGTGTGGCCACTTATTTCGGTCTGGCGGTGCTCATCGGGACGATTGTGACAACCGTCTGGGGATATCTGGCGATCTAATGAAGTATTTTAACATGTTGGTTGTAATATGAATTATCCGTTTTGGGATGTTCCCCACCTGGGCAGCGGTTGGGTGATTGGCATCATAGCCATTTTTCACGTCATGATTTCCCACTTTGCGGTGGGAGGCGGCCTTTATCTGCCGATGGCGGAAAGCAAGGCCTTGCGCGAGGGCCGCAAGGACTGGCTCGAAATCCTGCACAAACACTCCAAGTTCTTTCTGGTGCTGACCGGCGTGTTTGGAGCCGTGTCGGGTGTAGGCATCTGGTTTTCCATTGGACTCACGAATCCCGAAGCCACCAGCACGTTGATTCACAACTTCGTCTTCGGCTGGGCCATCGAGTGGGTCTTCTTCATGGTCGAGCTGACCACGGCGGCGGTTTATTACTACACTTGGGGGCGGGTCTCGAAGGAATTGCATTTAAAGATTGGCTACGTCTATGCCGTCGCCTCGATCTTCACGCTGGTCATCATCAACGGCATTCTGACCTTCATGCTCACGCCCGGAGGATCCTGGTTGGAAGTCGCGGGCACAGGCCATGAAGCCAGCCGATTCTGGCAGGCGTTCTTTAACCCCACCTACTGGCCAAGCCTGTTCTTGAGGGCGCTGGCCTGCGTATCGCTCGCCGGTGTTTGGGCGCTGTTCAACTGCAGCCGCATCGAGATTTCCAATAATGCCAAACTTAAAACGGAACTCGTGCGCTGGAGCGCCAAATGGCTCGTCCCCGCTTTTCTGCTGATGCCGTTTTGCCTGGCGTGGTTTTTGTGGATGGTGCCTGAGGGCCAGCGCGCGTTGCTCCAATTCGGCATATCGACCATTGGCACCGGGGCGTTCACGCAGGTCACCCGCACCGTGCTGATCATCGTCATGACCTCGGCCACGATATCCGGTGTCGTGTATTTCTTCGCCTGGCGCACGCCGAACGATTTCAGTCGCGCGCACGCATTGGCCGTGATGTTTCTGGCGCTGATGGCGACGGCCTCCACCGAATACGCCCGCGAGATGCTCCGCAAACCCTACGTGATCGGCCAGCACATGTTCTCCAACGGAGTACGAAAAAGCGACGTAGCGAAGATCAATGCGGAAGGCTATCTCAAGCACACTTTATGGGTCGCCCAGGGAGCGGCTACCACGAACACTTTTGCGCGGGGTGAAGCCATTTTTCGTGGTCAGTGCCTGGCCTGCCATACGCGGGATGTCTATCGTCCCATGAAACGTCTGCTGGCGGGCAGGAATCGCGAAGCCATCAGCAGTCTCCTCAAGATTCTGCACGATTACAAACCAGACTCTCCTTATCGCGCCTTTATGCCTCCCATGGTCGGCACCCCCGATGAAGTCCAGGCGCTGGGTGATTATTTATCCTCTCTGGCGCCTCCCACTCAAGTGGCCGATGCCGCAGATAAACCGGCCTCTGAAGCGCTCGCGCGCAAATAATAAAAAGGTCCGTTCAGCATTTTGATTTGCCAAACGGACCCTTTTCGAAAATCTGCGGAAACGGATTACTTGGCCGGGGCGTCACTCGCGAGCGACTGAATCCGTATATTGCGGAAATCGAACGATTTGTTCTCAGCCTGAATGCCGATGTAGCCGCGCTCCTTATCAATGCCATCGTATTCCCAGGCGCGTTCGCCATCCACATCCAGCGTCACCTTTTTACCCTTGACCACCAGGTGCAGTTTCATCCATTTGTTCAACGCGATCTTGGGCGTCTCCGAGGGAACGATGGGAGAGTAGCCCTTGACCAGTCCGGCGAGGGCATCGTACCGCAGGTTTAATTGCCAGCCGCCATCGGGCCAGGGTTTGCCCACGAGTCCGCTGCGGAAATAAATGCCGCTGTCATATTTTTCCTCCAACGCGCGAAACTCGAGTTCCAATACAAAATCGCCATATTCCTTTTCGGCGCGCAGCCAACCCATGCCTTTAACCAGGCGCAGATTGCCGTCCTTGACCTCAAAACTTACATCGTTTACCCCCGTCCATCCGGTGAGGTCTTTTCCGTTAAATAGGGTGGTCCACTCGGCTTCGGCGCTGCGCGCGGTTGGGGCCACGCAGGCCAGCAGGAGACAACCCAAGGCGATATTTCGCGCCATCCTGGTAATAAGTGTTTTCATGTGTGCGCTAGATTAGCGGTCAAAGTGGGCTCAACGTCAATATTCCGTTAAGAAACCATGCGGACTTTGGAATTTGATAAAAACGACCACGACGAGTTCATAAAAAAAGCGGATGGACCATTGGATCAGCCCATCCGCCTGAAACGCCTTCAAATTACAGCTTGGGCGCCGTAATCATCGTAAAGTCGTCCGTGCGGAACGGCGTGGCCGGCAGGCCGTCCTTGTTCCACAAGTTGACCACGGGATAATTGGCCCAGCCATAACGCACCGCCACAGGAGCGGCCACGTCAGGGCTGCTGACGACCACTTTGTTCCCCTTGATTTCGGCCTTGGCCCAGACAAATTTCTTGTCCGCGCCACAAATGGCAAAGCCCTTCAGATCGCCGCCACGGGCTTCGAGTCCGCTACCCACGGATTTGAAGCTCAGAATAATCTCGCTGCCTTTGACCTTCATGCTTTTATACTCGGGGCCGGAATAGACGATCCGCTCGCCATAGGCGATGCCGCGGGCCGCCAGGGCCAGGCGCGCGCCCACCGGCTCTTTTTTCGTGGGATGAATATCCTTCTCGTCACCCACATCGGTGATGACCGCCATGCCGACCTTGGGCAGAACCTTGGTGGAGATCAGTTGAGCCTCGCGCAATTCCGCCCAGTCACTTTCGCCGGGAGCGGGCTGGATATTGGTAAACGGCGCCAATTGGACGCAAAGGAACGTGAAATCGCCCGAATGCCAGTCCAGCCGCCAATTGCGGATCATGTCCGCATACAAGGTGCGATACTGCCAGGCGCGCCCGGCATTGGACTCGCCCTGATACCAGATGGCGCCCTTGATCGTGTAGGGAATCAGCGGCGCGATCATGCCGTTATACAATTCCGTGGGCTTCCAGGAAGGCCAGGGCTGCCAGCGGGTTTGCTTCTTTCCCTCCTTCTCCAGGGCGGCGGTCTCCTGCTTCCATTTCGCCAGATCCTGCTCGTATTGGGCCAACTGAGCCGGATAAACGTCGAGAATATCTTTTTTGTAGGCCGGGTTTGACTCCAGCGCTTTTTCGCTCATCCAGACTTCCGCAGGCGAACCACCCCAGGAGGTGTGAATCAACCCCACGGGAACGCCCCGGGCTTTCTGAAGATCGCGTCCAAAATAATATCCCACCGCCGAAAACCACACGGTGGACTGCGGATTGCATTCCAGCCACGAGGAGGGAACATCGTTCGTTGGGGTGTTCGCTTTCAACTTGGGCACCGTGAAAAAGCGGATGTTCGGGTTGGTCGAATTCTCGATATCGGCCTGGCTTTGGAACGAGCCTTTCATGGCAAATTCCATGTTGGACTGACCGCTGCAGACCCAGACCTCACCCACCAGCACATCGTGAAGGGAGAGGGTGTTTTTACCCGTCACGGTCAGGGTGTCGGGGCCGCCCGCCTTCAAATTCTTCAGGCTGACGCTCCACTGGCCATTTTTGGCAACGACCTGAACCTTTTGGGTCCGGAATTGGACGGTGACCGCTTCCCCTTCATCGGCCCAGCCCCAAACGGCCGTGCGCGCGCCTTGTTGAAGAACCATGTGATCCGAGAAAACCCCGGGCAGCCGGACGTCCGCCTGCGCCTGGTGTGCCAACCCCATGGACAGGGCGGATACGGCCAACAATGCCGTGAGATATTTTGCGTGATTCATGGGCGGGAGCATCATCCGGTCCCGGCCCGCCTGTCAACCTTGTTATTGAAATCAAATGCCCCGGTTCGCGCGCCAAAGCAGGACGGCGCCAACGGCCTGGAAAACAATATTCGGCAGCCAGACAATCAATTGCGGCGCGAATTCAGCGTGGGTTTGCTGGGATTGGGCCAGAATGATAAAACTGTAATAAACCAACACCAACACCAGGGCGATTCCGATGCCGGCGCTGGTTTCACGACGATGCGCCCGGATGCCCAGCGGAATGCCCACCAGGGTGAACCCGATGCACGCAAAGGAAAAGGCCACCTGCTGGTTCATCTGCACCGTGATCGGCATGAGCAGATCCTCTTTCATCGAGCTCATGCGCTGGATTTCCTTGCGCATTTCCGCGCCATTGGTCTGCCCCTTCACCGGCGGCTCCATCAGCAGTTTCTCCAACTGCCGCTTCTCCGCCACCAATTGCGCAAAGGTCATGTCGCTGTAATTGAGGTTGTCCCGCGATTTTGACGCGGAATTAAAATCCACGGTCACCGTGTTTTCATCCGCCGAAGTAGGAATCCATTCCTGCTTGTCAGGCAGATACATGGTCATCGAGATGTTGGTCAATTGAAGAAGGAATTGCCGCGAATTAGTGCCCTGAACCAACTGTCCGCTGTCGGCCCGGATGCGCTGCACAATCTGTCCGTTTTCGGTCCTGCAAAAAAGCACATCGTCCAGGTGATTGTCCTTCACCTTGTTCACATAAATGATGTAACCGGGAATATCGGTGATGAAGCGGCCCTCGGTGATGATCGACGTGGGCTGCCGCGTTCCATACTGCATGAGCAGGTCCTTGTAGGCCACCCGGCACTGCGGCCCCAGCTTCATATTGAAGACCGCGCTCAACCCGCTCAGGACCACGCTCAAAACCAGGATCGGCATCGCCAGCGCCAACAGGCTGATTCCGTTGGAACGCGCCGCCGTCAATTCCTGATCCGCGCTGAACCGCCCAAAGGTCAGCAGCGTGGCCGTCAACATTCCCATCGGCAGCGCAAACACGAGCACAAAGGGAACCAATAACGCGATGGCCTGAATCACCAGCCAGAGTGTGGCCTGACGGTTCACCAGCAGCATCAGGATTTCCTTGAGCACGTTGCCCAAAAGCAGCACGAAGGCGAACACAGCCACGGTCATGACCAATGTGGCCAATACCTGTCGCGTCAAATAACCGTGTAACGTCTTCATTCTGGCCCCACCCTAGCGCGAAACCCGACTCCCTGACCAGTGTTTTGGAGGCCATCCCCCCCGGATGATTTCCTCCGATGCTCCAAATCTGTGTTGCCCCATGTGAATCTGTGGCGGCTTCGTCTTTGCCCTGTTTTCTGTGTGATCTAAGCAGTCTATCACCCGACTCCTAAGGCGTTCTTAGGCGATAAATGCGACTGGGATAATTGGCCCACTCGGCATCACGGAAATACGCGGTCCCCTCACTGAGTGTGTTGGTAGTCACAGGAGACCAACTGGGAGTGGCCGGATTGGTGGAGGCTTCCACGATGACGGGCGCGTTTGTAGCCCACGAGATGGTGAAACCGAATCCGTTGGTTTGCACTCCAAAGCTGGGACCGAAATTTAAAATCACCGGATTCGGAAGCACCCATTTTGAGGTCGGACGTCCGTTAAAAGTCGTTGCCCAGCCTGTGGTCCCCGGCAGGTAATAAATCGTCGCTTTATCGTCACTGAAGAACCCCCCCGAACCAAGGCTGGGGGCATTCCCTCGAAAATAGACATCCACCAGGTTTTCGCAGAAATCGAACGCATTGTTTCCGAGCCTGGTGACGCTGCTCCCGATCGTGACATTGGTCAAGGCAGAGTAGGCGAACGCACTGTGCCCGATATTTGTGACGCTGTTGGGAATGGTGACACTGGTCAGGCGAGTGCATTCATTGAATGCCACATTTCCGATGGTGGTGACACCTTCGGGAATCGTGATACTGGTCAGGCTGGTGCAGTAATTAAACGCCCCATCACCGATGCGGGTGACGTTGTTGGAGATGGTGTAACGATCGGCTTTGGCGGGTGGATATACGAGGAGTGTCGTCCCGCTGTAATCGAACAGGACTCCGTCCACACTGCAAAAGACGGCATTGGAAACATCGACAGAGATGGCTGACAGGCTGCGGCATTGGTTGAACGCCAGGTTTCCGACGCTGGTGACGCTGGCAGGGAGCGAGATGCTGGGCAGACTGTAGCACCAGCCAAAGGCATAACTTCCGATGTTGGTGACGCTGTTACCGAGCGTAATGCCGGTCAATCCACAATTATTGAATGCATAGTTCCCGATGCGGGTGACGCTGTTGGGGATCGTGATGCTGGACAGGCTGCTGCAGCCAGAGAACGCATAGTCTCCGATGGTGGTGACGCTATTGGGGATCGTGGTGTCGGTCAGGCGGATGCAGCCATAGAAGGACTCGCTGCCAATAGTGATGACGCCACTGCCAATGATTACGTTGGTCAGGCCGGTGCAGAACAGGAATGCCTGGGTTCCGATATTGGTCACGCTATTGGGAATCGTGACGCCGGGCAGGTTCTTGCAGTTAGCGAAAACACCGTATCCGATGCTGCTGACGCTGTCAGGGATTGCGACATTCGTCAGGCTGATGCAGGAATCGAACGCGCTGTTCCCAATGTTGGTCACGCTATTGGGAATCGTGATGCTGGGCAGGTTCTTGCACCAAGCGAACGCATTGGGTCCGATGCTGCTGACACTGTCAGGGATCGTCACATTCGTCAGACTGGTGCAGGAATCGAACGCGCGATCCCCGATACGGATGACGGGCAAACCCCCGATGGTCTCTGGAATGGTCACGTTGCCTCCGGGACCATTGTATTCGGTGATGGTGATCGAAGAGTTGTTGGTCGTGTAGGTGAAATCGCCAAACGTGTCGGCTCTGACCGGCGTTGGCAGGCTGGATAAGAGAAGCACCATTGAAATGAGGCTCAAACGCGATACGGCCAGAATATCAATAATGTTTCCTTTCGTCATCGTTGTTGTCATGACTGATTTTTAGCACATTAATAACTGTTTGCAATCTCTTTATTTCCTTCATTGATTGGCTTGAAAAGGGGTCCGCTTAGATTACGGTTTGGTTCTGGGATGCACATGGACCATGAAGAGAGTGGCTGAATGGGGCCTTGAATGGACCCCCTGTATTCTGAATCTCTCCAGCAAGCCAAACCGGCTTTGGAATTGGCTCACCTCCTCCCAGTCAGGTCGCTTTGGCTATTTGCTAAGCGCTGGCTTTAAGACGGCGCGATTTCGGTCGCACGGAGGCGCGGAGGATGGGATCTGGAAATGCGGCGTGTAGGGGGAAATGATTGACTTAATAAGATGTCGCTCCTACGGAGCGTTTTTGCGCACTTTAATCTCCAATTCCGGCGTGCGTTCATCGCCAAGTCCGGCATCCGAAGCGCCGGAGGCGCGACATGTTTATAGCACTCAAGCCCCCATCGAAATCAAAGCCCCAGCGGGGCGGCACATTCTCAACACGCGCGTCGTTCATCCGTCACGCCGCTTCTTCTCTGGTGCTTCGGGTTGCGATCCACCGAGCGGAAATGCCCGCGTTACCTCAACCCCGACCGACTTCCTGAGGGTTCGACATTCATTCCGAAGGTTTTTGTCGTGCGCCCCCGTGCTTCGGGCACAGGACAAAATTCAGGAAGCTGGTAAAAGCCTAAACCGTACGGACCCAGTCAGGACGCAGTCGACGGCGCGGTGGCATCCCCCGTAACGCGCCAACTTCCTCGACACATCTCTTTATCCCGAAGGGATTAAATCACTCAGCCCCGGGTTGTCCGCCGGGGACTACCCGGTGGGCTTGCTTCGATAAATCGGACACAGAAGACACATATAGGTTATTTGGATATATTTTCAAAGTCAACAGGAGACATGTAATTGAGTGTGCTGTGTAAACGCTGTCGATTATAGAAGGTCTCGATGTAATCAAAGATGGCCTGTCGGGCCTGGGCTCGGGTCGCAAAGACCCGGCGATAAACCAGTTCTTGTTTAAGGGTGCTCCAAAAGGATTCCATGGCCGCGTTGTCATAGCAGTTGCCACTGCGGCTCATGCTCGCCAGGGCACCGGAGGTTTCCATCGCCCGGCGATAATCCTGACTGGCATACTGGACTCCCCGGTCTGAATGAAAGAGCAATCCGGGTTCGGGTTGCCGCTGAATGCAGGCCATGTTCCAGGCCGACAGGACCAGTTCGGTGTCAATGTGCTCGCTCATGCCCCAACCCACGATGCGGCGGCTGTAAAGGTCTTCAATGCCAGCGAGATAGAGCCAGCCTTCATCGGTGGCAATGTAGGTGATGTCCCCGACCCAAGTCTGATTGCGTTGGTCCGGTGGCGCGGCTTGAGCCAGCCGGTTGGGGGCAATGGGCTGATCATGATTGCTGTCGGTGGTTCGGACCTTGAAACGCTTTTTAGAACGCGCCTGCAGGCCTTCCTGGCGCATTAAACGGGCGATGTGGTTGCGACCATGGCAGTGCCCCTGGTGCTTCAAGGCGATCTGGATGCGCGGGCTGCCATAGGTTTTGCGGCTGCCATTGAAAATCGTTGTGATGGTCCCTTTCAATACGGCGTCCTGACGGGCACGCAACGAAGGCTGGATTTGCCGTCGGCACCAATCATAGTAGCCGCTAAAAGACACATCAAAGGCCTCACAGAGCAGGCGGATGGGATGATCGACTTTCATCGCTTCAACCCGTTGATAGCGTTGCTCTGGGGGTCCGAAAGAATTCCCAACGTTTTTTTTAGAATCTCCCGCTGCTGGCGCACATAGTCCAGTTCGCGCAACAAAGCGGCATTGTCGGCCAGCAACTGCTCACGGGTCTTTGTTTCGGCTCCTTCCCCTGTTGGCAGCGGCACATATTTTGCGCGCCAGGCATAGAGCCGCTCCATTTTTATCCCCAACTCAGCCGCCACCGTGGCTGCCGATTTCCCGCTGGATTTCCAGAGGTTCACGGCTTCCTGCTTAAATGCAGAATCATACTTCGGATGAGTCTTGGAATCGGGAATCACAGATTGCTTCATACGGTTTTTCATTAAGTTTCGCTCCGCTCCTGTGTCCGTCAAATCGGGGCAACCTCACGGGGTCTTCGTCCCTCAGAATCCTCAACGCTGTAGGCGTTGAATCAAATCCATCTTTCGCCTCGCTTCAAATCAGTCCTTTGCTCCGTGAATGTTCTGCTCGGTCACCTCACTCCGTGCGCGCCGCCCGTCCACCTGGCGCCGACGCATTTTGCGCGCCATCAGCGATCTTCTCTGCTCCCATGCGTCCAAAAGCCAAAACCTTGCGAATCGCGCATTCCACCTCCTCGCCCCAAATCAACCTCAGGCACGAACGGGGAGAGGACCGAGGAGAGTTGTTCAACAAAGGTCCTCTCGGAAGAATTTTGTTCCGCACCCTTCGGATGAATTTCCTCCGATGTTCCAAATCTGTGTTGCTCCATGTGAATCTGTGGCCCCTTCTTCTCCGCCTATTTTTCTGTTTTCTATGCGTTCTTTGCGGTTATCCTTCCCCTGTACTTTTCCAGAATGGCATTGACAGAACCTCCCCAAAGGCAAATGTTGAGCCTCATGTCCTGCGAAAGATATCACCAAGGCCCGCAATTTGACTTTCCCTCCGGATACCGAGCCTTAGGCGGATGCATGATGGATGGGAGGATCAAAATATTAAGTTTGACCCCGGCCCAGGGTTTCAGTTTTTGAACCTTTTACTCAACGCCAAAGGAGGATTCGACATGAAGAAACGGATTACATTCAACAGACAAAGGGCCAATCAAAACATGTCAGTTGTGTTTATGATTGCGATTGTCCTTCTGCTCCATACCCCGTTGGTCCTTGCACAGGTTGCGGATGCAAACCTCCAGAATTTCCAACGGTTCGTTAACGGCAGTGTGCTTATAAAAGAGGCCGTCGTATATCGAAAGTATTCGAAGACGGACGGCACTTTGTTAAATGAGGAATGGTGGCGCTTTGGGTATCAGGGCGACACTTGGTATGCGCAACTTCTTAAACCAGACAAGCAGGATCCCTCCAAATTTATTCCGTCCGAATCAAATACATCAGTGTGCGGAGCCACCTATACGCAACTCTGGACTGTTGGCGACAAGGATTTCCATATCGCGGACAAAGCCACCGCTCGAGGCAGCGTTCCTGACAAATATGGCGATTATTACCGCAATTTGATGTTCAGCGCGCTTTCTCTCGGGCTTCCTCGTCAACTTGATGTTTTGTCCATTCGGGAGTCGCCTATAAAATGGGACGGTTTGCAATTTACAGCGACGGTTGCGACAAAGGTCGATTCTAGAGGAAATGCCTTTAAAACCGGGTCCGCGAAAGGTAAATTATCGCTCGGTTCCAATGGACTTCCTGCTTCCATGAAATACTCCCAAGATGGCGACTTCAAAGGAGCCTCTGTTACGTACGAATACAAACCGGAAACAACCGGCATACCGGTCATATTCGTTAAGAAATACGGTGATAAGGTAATGCGTTACGAGTTTGTGTCGCTGACAATGGGCACAAATGACCAGTTGGAGAAGGATGGCTATATACCTGGGATGTTCGCCAACAGTAAGATGGAACGAAATTACACCTTTTGGACGAACGATCTGTCCTATTCGTTAATTGGCAACAATTTTAAGCCTGCTTTTATGATGCAACCAAAACGAGACACAAAACACGATCGAATTGCGATCATAAGCTTGCTGGCGTTAGCTGGCGTGGGCGGTTTGACATTGTGGTATCGACGCTCATACAAAAAAACGAATTGATAATATCATAAAGTTAAAAAGGGGTTCGCCGCATAATTTTATGCGGTTCTGGCCTCACATGGGTCCAGAAATGGGTTAAAAGGGGTTCACCCATAGTATGGTCTGGATATGGTCTCACATGGACGATGAAAAGAATCGCTGAATGTGGCCTTAAATGAACACCCTGAATCCTGAATTTCTCCAGCGAGCCAAATGGCATTGACAGAACCTCCCCGAACGCAAAGGTTGAATCTCATGTCCTGCAAAAGTTATCACCCCAGGCTGATTGTCATGGTGTGCTGTCTGGCTGGAATCAGCCTCGCGCCGTGCGCAACCTTCGGCCTTGATCAGCTCAGGATCAGCGAGGGCACCAATGGGGTCGCACGCTTGATTCCTGGCAAGTCTCAGAGCTTGAATGAGTTCATCCAGGAAAAACTCAGAGCCGATAACGTTCCTGGCCTGAGTGCCTGCATTGTCAAAAATGACAGGCTGGTTTGGAGCCGGGGCTTCGGCTGGGCTGATATTGAGAACAAGACCCCGATGACCGACCGGACGATTCTGAACATAGGTTCGGCCTCAAAAACAATCACGGCCACTGCGGTCATGCAGCTCTGGGAGCGGGGCAGGTTCAAGCTGGACGACGACGTGAACAAATACCTGCCATTTCGAGTGCGGAATCCTCACTTTCCTGACAATCCCATCACTTTCGAGCAGCTTCTGACGCACAGGTCATCCATCGAGGACGGTCCATCGTACGACGCCAGCTATGCCTGCGGAGATCCCACGATCCCCCTCAAAGACTGGATAAAAGGCTATCTGGCGCCAGGGGGCAAATATTATGGCGAAAAGGAAAATTTCCACACTTGGAAACCCGGGGCGAAGGGGGCTTATAGCAACGTGGCATTTGGGCTTCTGGGTTACCTTGTCGAGGTTATATCGGGAGAGGATTTTGCCCATTACTGCAAGGGATATATTTTCACCCCTTTGGGGATGAAAAGCACGCAATGGTATCTGGCAGATTTGAACATTGCGGATCATGCGATCCCCTATACTTATATTCCGAAGGATTTTAAATTGCCGGAAGGAAAAACCTTAGAAACTCTGCTTCCCAGATACCCCATGGACAGACAGCCCTTAAGAACGGGAGTGCATCTTGCTCATTGCCTTTACAGTTTCCCCAACTACCCGGATGGATTGATCCGCACGAGCGTCCGGGACCTGTCCCTGTTTCTGAGGGCCTGCATCAAGGACGGTGCCTATGGAAATAAACAACTCCTAAAAAAAGAAACCATCCAGACCATGCTCTCCGTCGAGCACTTCGGGCGAGGGTTATGCTGGAGGAAAGGGAGGCTGAAAAACGGAGATGTGACCTGGGGCCATGGTGGAGATGATCCCGGTATTGCGACCGAAATGCTTTTCCGTCCAGAAGACGGCGTCGGAGTGATTATGTTCTTTAACTGCGACCGCCCTGCGAAAGCAGTTGAGGAAATCCAGGAACGCCTCTTTCAGGAGGCTGCAAAATTTTAACCGACGATCACTTTGATAGATAGAATTCCAGATATATGTCAACATATATCTTGACGATTTAGCCCACCGCAGCGGTCGCTTTCTTCCTACAGGGCAGCGTGGCATTGGCGCTCATGGAACGCCCCTACCCTGCCCGGACGGCAATGTGTTTTAATGACCACGTTGTCTCGCTCTGTCAACTCACATGCATTAACGTTGTCCATTATCCATTTCCTCGGCCCGCTGACCTTTGCTCTTGGCTCCTGGCGTTTTTTGACCATGGACCATGGACTACCGATGCTTTTTCGTTGACCTCTGGTTTGCCCTCCGCCCTCCGCCCTCCGCTCTCTGCCTTCGTTGACCAGCAGTCAACCCGTGGTCAACCGGTTGAACGAAAAAGGCCGGGGAACTTTCCCCGGCCTTTTCTAAAAGCAATGAATGCTTCGAAAACGAATTACTTCTTGGGCAGAAGATCGGCCACCATGGCCTTCTCCTCTTTCAGTTCATTGACCGACGCATCGATCTTCGCGCGGCTGAATTCATTAACCTCAACGCCCTGAACGATTTCCCACTTCGATCCGTTGCTGCGGATGGGGAAGGAGCTGATCAAGCCCTTCTCGACGCCATAGCTGCCGTCCGAACAGACGCAGACGCTGTGCCAATCATTTGCGGGCGTGGGGTTTACGATGGACGCCACGGTATCGACTGCCGCATTGGCCGCGCTGGCCGCGCTGGAGGATCCGCGCGCCTTGATGATGGCTGCGCCGCGTTGCTGCACGGTCGCCAGGAATTCGCCCTTGAGCCACGCCTCGTCTGTGATGACCGTGGCGGCGGACTTGCCATTGATTTGGGCGCTGTAAAAGTCAGGATACTGGGTGGCGGAGTGGTTGCCCCAGATGGCCACCTTGCTGACGGCGGTCGTGGCCACACCGGCCTTTTGGGCCAGTTGCGCCTTGGCGCGGTTTTCGTCCAGACGCGTCATGGCGAACCAGCGGTCGGACGGAATCGACGGCGCGTTGTTCATGGCGATCATGCAGTTGGTGTTGCAGGGATTTCCCACCACGAGCACGCGCACATCGCTGGCGGCGTTCTTCGCAATGGCGTTGCCCTGGCCGATGAAGATCTTGCCGTTGATGCCCAACAGGTCCTTGCGTTCCATTCCCTGTTTGCGGGGCACGCTGCCCACCAGGAGCGCCCAATTCACATTCTTGAAACCTTCATCCAGGCTGGCTGTGGGCACAATGCCCTGGAGAAGCGGAAAAGCGCAATCGTCCAGTTCCATCACCACTCCCTTGAGAGTCGGCAAGGCGGGCTCGATTTCGATCAGGTGGAGAATAACCGGCTGGTTTGGGCCGAACATGGCGCCGGAGGCGATCCGGAACAACAATGCATAACCAATTTGACCGGCAGCACCGGTCACCGCGACACGAATGGGACTCAAGCTCATACTTTTATTAAATTATATACCCTTTCGAGAATAGTGTGTGGAAAGCCTTCAAAATAATCAAGACTGAGTCTCAAAAAAAGCTCGAAATATTCATCTCCCGCCCTGCCCTCTTCGTGGCTGGTCCGCCCAGCCCCGGAATTCTGAATTCTTGATGCCGTTCACCGGGACTTAATGGCACACGCGGGCTGTTTCATTATGCTTTGACACTCGCGGCCAGGCTTTCCACTATGATGGCATTGTTCCATGCGTTAATCCGATTGAAACCATGCTGAATTTTGATCGAAGGCCGCAGCGAAAACCTGCACGCGCCTCCTGTTAACGGATCGGATTCGATGGATTGGCCCGTATGCGTGTTAAATATGAATAACTCACGGTTTATCAAGTGGTTGCCCGCCGGGGTCGCGTTGGTTGGAGCCGCCCTGCTCCTGGCCTGGTGGCTGACCGGCGGTGGTCAGCCGCGGGTGTTGACAGAGCGCATACCGGGAGCCGATCGCGCGGATTCCACCGGCGCCCCCGGCGCTCCTGAAGCGAAGCTTGAAGGCCACCTTATCAAGTCCAACGGCGTTCCCTCCACCATTGCCGGAGCCTGGCCCCGCTTTCGCGGCACTAACCTCGATAATATCGTCACGGACCCCACCCCTCTGGCCAAAACCTGGCCCGCCGCCGGTCCCAAGGTCCTGTGGTCGGCGGATGTGGGCGAGGGTTTTGCCGGAGCCGCCATCTGGAATGGGCGCGTCTATGTGATGGATTACGATCGCGAAAAATCGGCGGACGCCCTCCGTTGTCTCTCCCTGGATGACGGTCGCGAGATCTGGCGCTTCACCTACCCCGTGAAGGTGAAACGCAACCACGGCATGACGCGAACCATTCCCGTGGTCACAGACAAATATGTCATCAGCATCGGCCCCAAATGCCATGTCACCTGCCTGGATCCCATCACGGGTGAACTCCA
Organism: Verrucomicrobiia bacterium; assembly: GCA_963664225.1. Lineage (GTDB taxonomy): Bacteria > Verrucomicrobiota > Verrucomicrobiia > Limisphaerales > UBA1319. Next base: position 440,401 of record OY760937.1, on the reverse strand, counting down.
TTGGATGCTCGACATGGTCAAGGAGTTCAACGCCGAGGTTCCCCCCTGGTATGCGGGCCAGTGTCCGCTGATCGATGGCGACAAACTGATCCTGGCCCCCGGCGGAGACGCGCTGGTTGTGGCGGTGGATTGCGCCACTGGAAAAACCGTTTGGAAATCGCCCAATCCGAATAACTGGCTGATGACGCATTCCTCACTGATGCCGATGGAATTCAACGGCCAGCGGATGTACGTCTATTGCGGCAGCGGCGGTGTTTCCGCCGTGTCCGCCAAGGATGGCGCTCTGCTCTGGGACTCGCCAGATTGGAAAATCAGCATTGCGACCGTCCCCTCCCCCGTGCCCGTCGGTGAAGGCCGCGTCTTCCTGAGCGGCGGCTACAACGCCGGCGCGGCCATGTTTCAGCTCAAAGCCGATGGCGCCAAAATCAAGCCGGAGATTGCCTATCGTCTCAAGCCCGCCGTGTTCGGCGCCACGCAGCACACACCGGTGCTCTTTGACAACCACCTGTTCGGCATCCGGCCCGATGGCCAGTTCGCGTGCATTGATTTGACCGGCAAACCCGTCTGGGAGAGCGGACCCGCGCACCGCTTTGGAAACGGGCCGTTCCTCTTCACCAAAGAAGTGATTTACATGATGAACGACAACGGGCTGCTGACCATGGCCGAAACCAGCACCACGGGCTACAAACAACTGGCCCAGGCCAAAGTGCTCGAAGGCCCCGATTCCTGGGGTCCCATGGCCCTGACTGCAGGACGCCTCATCCTGCGCGATCTCAATAAAATGATCTGCCTGGATGTGGCCGCGAAATAAGGGCCTGAGCTGCCATTGAAATGGATAATGCCTGAGCAATTCAAGCTCTGGCAGTTTTCCGGCGTCTGGCCTGCCAGTATCCGAACAAGGAACAATAGAGCGCGGCCTGCGCCAGAATCATAAAGAAGAACAAACCCATGGACCACAACTCGTCAACCGTGTGGCCTGCGACAGAGTAGCGTGTGCCCGCCCAATGATATTCAAGCCATGTGAATGGCAGGCCGAATGGGAAGTTCAACACGGCCGTTGACCACAACGGCACAAGGCCGCGAACCTGGGCCATCCCCCATCCCCAATCCAGCACCAGGAAAGCCAATGCAAACAATGAATATCGTTTCAGGTTCATATACGCCCCTTGATTCAATCTGTCTGTCGGCGGTGCAATCGCACTACCACCCGGCACAAGCCACGAGCCCGGGTTCTTAAGCTGCTCTTCCAACCATTTCTTCCTGGACGGAAGCCTTCCCTCCGACGAAAGAGAATTTCACCGCCGCCGCAATCATGGCACTGCCGGTCAGCCAGCAGGCAAACCGATAGGCGTCTCCCATCCTGCCGTCCAAGGTAACCCTGTTGATGCCGGGCTGCGACATCAAGGCGACGACGTTCCGCTGGTAAAAGAGATCGGACACTGCAGGGGTCATGACAAGAAAACCGCCCATCACGATCAACGCCACTGCGATTGGTGTTTTCATATGCAAGAAAGTTATCTGTACAGGAGGTGCGGTCAAGCCGTGTTATGGCCATCCCCAACCTAAATGAGTACGACAAATAACGGGAGTGTGAAAAACAGCCATGGCGGTGCGCTGTTTTTAAATCGGCTTTGTGGTAACAACAAAACCAGCGTGCGGAGCTTGCGGTCAAATCTTCTCGCTTTTCAAAATCCGCAAGGCATATCCTCACGGGCATACTCAGTATGAAAACCAAATTCTTAACATCGCATTTTCGCGGCTTTGTCTGGGCCTGCCTCTGCGCAGTCCTGACAATTCTGACACCTGGCGCCGGAGCCCAGACCGGCTACCAGGCACGGGTATTTACCAACAGCCAGGGCCAGACGATGCCCTACCGGATCCTGTCCCCGGCCAATTATCAGCCGGACAAAAAGTATCCCCTCGTCCTGTTCTTCCACGGCGCTGGCGAGCGTGGAACGGATAACGAAAAACAGCTCGTTCATGGAACTTCCCTCTTCTTAAAACCCGAGGTCCGGGAACAGTTCCCCACCTTCGTGATCGCCCCCCAATGCCCGGATAATCAGCAATGGGTGGATATGGCCTGGGGCACCGATTCGGGAACACGTCCCGAACAGCCCAGCGCCGCCATGCAACTGGCGCTGCAAATCCTCGATGCGGCGGAAAAGGAATTCAGCGTCGATCCCGCGCGCGTGTATGTGACCGGCCTTTCCATGGGCGGCTATGCCACATGGGACTGCATGACCCGTTTTCCAGATCGGTTTGCCGCAGGCGCTCCGATTTGCGGCGGCGGCGATGAGAAAACCGTCACTCCCGCCGTGGCCAAGGCCCCGGTTTGGGCCTTCCATTCGGAGGACGATCCGGTCGTCAAGGTTCGCCGCACACAAAACATGGTCAAAGCCATGCGCGCCGCCGGTGGCCAGCCTAAGTATTTCGAGTATTTCGGCCTGGGCCACAACGCCTGGGGCACCGCCTTTGCCGAACCTGAATTCCTGCCCTGGATGTTCGCCCAGCGTCTGGGCACACCCGACTCCTACACGCTGAAAACGCCGGTGCCTGTCCTGCCCAAGGCCGCCCAATGGCCTGGCGATGATATGTTCCCCGGCAAAGGGCCTTTGCAGAATGCCGATTGGTTTAAAAACCTCTGGAAGCAGCGCCGTCTGGAGTGGTATCGCAATCGCGACAATGACAAAGGCGCTGTTGTTTTCCTGGGAGACTCCATCACGCACGGTTGGAACAGTCTGGCCAAGGATTTTCCCAATTTGAAGGTGGCCAATCGCGGCATCAGTGGCGACACCACCCGCGGCGTGCTTTACCGGCTCCAGGAGGACGTTCTGGACCTTCACCCCTCGGCCATTGTAATCCTCATTGGCACAAACGACCTGGGCCTGGGTGGCAATCCCGCCGATGTGGAAGTCAATATGCAGGCCATTATCAAGGCGATTGAAGCCTCCGATCCGCACCTGCCCATCGTTTTGTGCCGTGTGATGCCCAGGGCGATCGAACCCGGCCGTTTCCCCATCAAAATCCTCGAGGTCAACCAACGCCTCTATGAATTGGCTCATGGCGATCCCCGCATCACCCTGTGCGATACCTGGAGAATCTTCGCCAATGACGAGGGTGCGGCCAAGAAAGAGGAATTCCCTGATTTGCTGCATCCCAACGCCATTGGATACGCCAAATGGGTGGCTGCGTTGAATCCGATTTTGGACAAGCTCGCCTTGCAGGATTCGGCGAAACGGTAACTCCCCCCTTCGATAACGATTTTTTTGCGGAATCGTTGTCGAATGATTTGACCAACTGGGCCGCGTTGCATAAGCTCGGCCCAGCTTATGAACATATTAGTTTGCGATCCCGTATCACCAAAAGGCATTGCTTTACTGCAACAACGGTCTGAGTTCAAAGTCAGTGTCCTCAACCGCAAACACACCGAGGAAGAGCTTCTTCCCCTGGTTGGCGAGATGTCTGCACTCGTCGTGCGTTCAGAAACCAAGATTACCCGCAAGGTCATCGAGGCCGCCCCAAAATTGAAAGTCGTCGGTCGCGCAGGCGTGGGCGTTGACAATGTGGACGTTGAGGCCGCCACACAGCACGGCGTGGTCGTCATGAACACCCCCGGCGGCAACACCATCTCCACTGCCGAACTCACCTTCTCCATGCTCATGTCGCTGGCCCGCAAGATTCCGCAGGCCAATGCGTCCATGAAAGCCGGGGAATGGAACCGCAAATCCTTTTCAGGCGTAGAGCTTTATAACAAAACCATCGGCATCATCGGTTTGGGCCGCATCGGTTCCGAAGTCGCCCGTCGCGCCCAGGCTTTCGGCATGAAAGTCATCGGCTATGATCCTTATCTGGCCGTCTCCCGCGCCAAGGCGATGCAGATCGAAGTCGTCGATCTCGATACCCTTTACGGTCGCAGTGATTTCATCACCGTCCACATTCCCATGACCGATCAGGCCAAGGGAATGATCAACGCCGCCACCATGGCGAAAATGAAAAAGGGCGTGCGTCTGATCAATTGCGCGCGCGGCGGAATCATCGATGAAACCGATCTCGCCGCCGCCATCCAAAGCGGCCAGGTCGCCGGCGCGGCCATGGACGTCTATATGCAGGAACCGCCACCGGCGGCGTATCCGTTGCGTGACCTGCCCCAGGTCATCATGACCCCGCATTTGGGCGCGAGCACCTCCGAAGCGCAGGATAACGTCGGCATCGAAGTGGCCGAGGCCATCACCAGCTTCCTGCTCACCGGTGAAATCCGCAACGCGGTGAACATGCCCAACCTCGATGCAAAGACCTTCGAGCTGGTCAAACCCTACATCAGCCTCGGTGAAAAACTGGGCAAGCTCCTGGCACAACTGGCCCCCGCCCGCAACGAACGCCTCGTCATCACTTACGGCGGCAAGGCCAATGAACTGCCCACGGATCCCATCACACGTTCCATTCTCAAGGGATTCCTGGAGCCGGTTTGCGGTCCCGACGTCAACCACGTCAATGTCCTGATGCAGGCCCACACGCTGGGGCTGCTCGTCGAAGAGGTTAAATCCAACGAGGAAACCGACTTCAGCGAATGGCTGCACGTAACCGCCTTCCACGAGAAAAGCAAAGTCTCCGCGGGTGGCACCTTCTTCAGCGCGCGCCATCATCCGCGCATTGTGCGCATCAATAGCAGCCCGGTGGAGATTGTTCCCAATGGTGTTCTCTTCCTGATGAACAACAAGGATCGCCCCGGCATCGTCGGCCAGGTCGGCACCCTCATGGGAAAACACGGCATCAACATCGCCAGCATGAGCTTGAGCCGCAATGAAGCCGGAGGTCAGGCGCTCACCGTGCTCAATCTCGATAGCGTGCCCCCCGCCGAATTGATGGCTGAGATACAGAAGGACGCTGACATCACGAACGTCCGCGTTGTAAAATTATAAGAAGCCCCTCTTTCATCCGCTGCTCAGGGCCGCGAAGAAATCCGGCCTGGGCGGTGGAGTTGAAAATTCGCTCCGGTTTGCGCTGATCGCGCGCCGGAGTTTTTATTTGGGGCCTGGCCTCAACCCCGGATTGTCTCTCCAAAGCCCGATGAGGTCACGTTGCCAGCGCGGACTCCACCCATGACCGCGTTGCGGCGGGTGATTCATGCACAAGCGCGCGCCAACCCCGCGCCCTACCCGCCTCAATATTCTCCGCGCGATCATCCAGGTAGATTATTTTATCACCCCGGCGGCCGGTCAGTTTTTCGACCACTTCGTATAGATCCGCCTCGGGTTTCATCGACGCATGTTCGTAGGAAAAAACATAGCCATCGAACCGGCTGAAAAACGGAAAATGCCTCCGAATATACCGGACCGCCATGTCGTTGGTATTCGAGAAAATGAAAACAGGATAGCCCCGTGCCACCAGGTCCTCATGCAACTGAACCATCTCCGGGATGGGGGTGAAAATATCCCCGAACATTTCCTGGAAGGCCTCGAAGGAACCTTCGTAACCGGACACTTCGCGCACCTTTTCGTAGAAGGCCGAGGTCGTCAGTGTGCCGCGCTCATATTCCAGCAACAGCGGGGATTGATTGATCAGGTTGAGCAACTCCGTCAAGGTGCATTTCGATTGGGCGAGCAGGCGGCGCACCGCCACCGCGTAATCAAAATTCAATAATACTTTGCCCAAATCAAAGACGATGGCCGGGGAAGTTTCCATGTTGAGTAAAAGCGAATGAAGGATTCCTACGACATGGTCCGGCGACCTTCAATGGCGCGGCCCAAGGTCAATTCGTCGGCAAATTCCAAGCTGCCGCCCACGGGCAATCCGAGCGCGAGCCTCGACAATTTCAGGCCCTGACGTCCGAAGCGTTTCGCCACATACAGGCTCGTGGCGTCTCCCTCCACATCCGCGCCCAGGGCAATGATGATCTCCTTGATCGAGGGGTTTTCAGTCAGGCGACGTTCCAATTCCGCCAGCTTCAAATCCTCCGGCCCCACGCCGTTGACCGGGGAAATCCGCCCGCCAAGCACATGGTAACGGCCGCGAAAAGTGCCCGCCTTCTCAATGCTGAAGATATCGACGGCGCGTTCCACCAGGCACAGAGTTTCGGCGTCGCGCCGGGGATCCTGACAAATGGCGCAAGGCTGGGCTTCGGTCATGGCCCCGCAGTCCTCGCACCACTGAATCCCGGTGCGAACCCTGACCATGGTTTCAGCCAGGGCTTCCACGGCGTGCGCATCGGTCTGGGCCAGATGCAGCGCCAGCCGTTCGGCAGAGCGCGGACCAACGCCGGGCAATTGCTTCAAATGCCCAATCAGCGCCACCAGGCTCTCTGGAAGTCCCATCGACACGATAACCGGGAAACGTCCCTTACATCAAGCCGGGCAGGCTCAAGCCCGAGGTGACCTTCCCCATCTCCGTGTTGGAGATTTCCTTGGCCTGACCCAGGGCGTTGTTCACGGCGGCAAGCAGCATGTCTTCGAGCAATTGAACGTCCGCCGGATTGGCCGCCTGGGGATCGATCTTGATCGACGCCAGAGTGCCATCGCAACGCGCGACCACTTTGACCGCGCCGCCTCCGCTGGTGGCTTCGACCGTTTTTGCGGCGAGTTGCGCCTGGACCGCCTCCATTTGCTGCTGGATGCGCGTCGCCTGTTTCATGAGTTTGCCGATGCTGGACATAACGAATGGGTGTTGTTTGAGTTGTGTGTCTTCCGCTTCTCAGCCTTTGACTTCGACGAGCTGGCCTTTGAAAATTTCCAAAGCTTGTTTGATCAGCGGATCGTTCTTAAAATCTTCCCTGGTCATGGTGATGACCGGGGGCTTGGCGGTCTCTGTCTTGGCGACCTGTGGTTTGGCGGTGGATTGAGCCTGAGAACCCGGGGTTGACGCCGGTTCTGGCTTCCTTTGGCGCAACGGCGGAGCCTGCTGAACCGTAGCTTGTGGCTGCGATGGAGCCGGTTTAGCGACTGACTCCTTCGTCTTGACGATCTTCAGACTCACCTCGCCCTGGCCCAAGTCTTGTAGCACGCCCTGAATGATCTTTCGGTTCTTGGCATTATCCACCAGATCGACCTGATCCGCGAACTCCGGCGGAAAACCAATCGTCAAAACCTGCCGCTCGAAAGAAACCGGATGGGCGTTGACCAGATAGCTGTGTGTGAAGAGGCTGATCCGGCTCACACACTCCAAAACGCCGGTCCATAGCGGAGCCAAATCCACGGAGGACACCGTAGGCACAGGGACCGCAGAGGCCGCAGTAGCAACGGAGGACGCTGGCGTGGAGACTGGAGCCGAAGGAGCTGGAGTCGGAGGCGTTGCCACGGCTGGGACGACTGCCGGTGTGGATGGGGTTGGCGCTGCTGGAGCCGCTGGAGCCGCCGCGACCGCCGGCTTCGCTTGCGGAGGTTCGACGGGCACCGTTGCGGCCACGCTGGTGATAGCCCGGGCTGCAACTTGTGGGGCCGGGACCGCCGCAGGCATCGTTACAGGATTACCGGAGCGCAATTCCCGCAACTGCTTCAGCACAGAATCGATGCTCACGGCTTGCCGCGCCTGCACCGACTTGACCATGGTGATTTCCACCAGCGTTTTCTTGGAAACGGCGTCCCGAAGGCGCGACTCGCCATCGACCAAAACCTCCATGATTCGCGTCAAAGCCTCTGAATCGACCAAACCGGCGTGTTCAGAAAGCTTTACAGCCTCGGTCTCTGTCACTTCCAACAAGGTCAAATCCCCCCTGGTCAACTGATAAAGCAACAGATTGCGCGCGTGATTGAGCAGGTCTGAAAGCAACAGTCCCAGATCCTTTCCATTCTTGGAAAGCTCATCGACACCGCGCAGGACAGCCTCCAGATTCCCGGCAAACACGGCCTCAGCCATCGCCTGAATCTGACTTCGCGACGCCAGGCCGAACATGGAGACCACATCGGTCTCCGCTATCTCATTGCCGCAGAAACTGATAAGCTGATCCAGCGTGGATTCGGCGTCCCGCATGCAGCCCTCCGCCGCCCGCGCAATGACAAACAACGCCGATTCCTCCACCTTGACACTCTCCAATTGCGCAATCTGGCCAAGATGCTTCACAATCAAGGCCACGGGAATCCGTCGCAAATCATAACGCTGACAACGGGACAAAATGGTGGGCAGAATCTTCTCCGGCTCGGTCGTGGCAAACATGAACTTCACATGCTCGGGGGGTTCTTCCAGAGTCTTGAGAAGGGCGTTAAACGCCTCCTTCGTCAGCATGTGAACTTCGTCGATGATGTAGATCTTGAATTTCCCTGTCGCAGGCGCAAATTTCACCGTCTCGCGCAAGGCCCGGATTTCCTCGATTCCGCGGTTGCTGGCGCCGTCAATTTCCAATACGTCCAAGGACCGGCCTTCGCTGATCTCCTTGCAACGGGGATCGTCCTCGGAGAAATCGACTTTGGGGCCATCGGTGCAATTCAGGCATTTTGCGAAAATACGGGCGATGGTCGTCTTGCCCGTGCCTCGAGGTCCCACGAACAAGTACGCATGCGCGATGCGGTTTTGCCGGATGGCGTTGCCAAGTGTCTGTGTGACATGATCTTGTCCAACGACATCGGCGAATCGCTGCGGCCGGTATTTTCGCGCTATGACTTGGTACGACATGAAAAAAAAATGCCAGGGTGACCACGGCAGATGCAGAGCAAACTACCGTTGCTGCATTCCTGCCCTGGCGGGGTTCGTAAGTCCACATTCCGTGGGCCCTGGCAAAATCTGTGCGCGATTAAGCCGGAGAAACAGCCTCGCATCAAGCATAAACCCAAGCGATTTTTTTACGGGATCGCAAATCTCAGCGGCTTTTCCAAATTGAGGTTTCGAAAGACGGGAAAACTTAAAACTTCCGTTTCGGCAGCGGCAAAACGACCGGTTGGGACATTAACTGAACCGTTGGAGAAGGTGCGATCATGGCTGGCGAAAGGCTGGACGAACCGCTGATCGTCGCATTGATACTTCCAAATCGGCGAGGAAAGGCGGCCTGATTGGGATCGCCAAAAGGATTGCCCGAGGTGCTTATTTTGTCCCCCGCAAGCGACTCAAGCGACTTTACGGTGACCGGCTGCATATCCTTGGCCGTCTCATCAGCCATCATTTGCATTGGATCACTCGGCGCAGCGGGCGCAGCAGGATGCAATAATTGTTGGAATCGGCGGTCTGCCTCCATTTTCCTTTGAGTCGCAGAATCCAGAAAACCAGAGGATTTTAAGCCAAATCCACGCCCTCTTAGCTCCGTAGCCCGATAAAGAGCATCCTCAGCACCCATTTCGGTCGTACCTATTTGGGCGCCACCCTCATCGGAATTATTGGAGCCATTATCTTTGGTCATCTTGCCAGTAATCATTCCCTTGCTGGCTTTTCCCGAACTCAATTCCTCCTCCAACTTTTCCGTATTCACCCGGATGGACGGCTTGTTCAGATGATCCTTATTCTCAATGTAGCGCTCGACCACCTTTTTGGATTTGCCGCCCGTTTCAAAAAGGTCAGGGGCCGCTTCATTGCTGGTCTTAGCCTTCTCAAAGATTCCATTCCCCTCCCCCATCGTCATCTCCGGGGTCATGAATATCCAATTCTTCCGTTGATCGATCAGTTCCTGCAGTTTCTTGTTGTTGAAAAGTACTGTTGACGACGGCGTGGCTGGCATCGAAGTTGGAAGTTCATAGTCTCCAACAGATTCGCCCGAACCGCCCTTGATTGGGCCGTCCAATTTGTTTTCTTTGGTGTTTTTATCAGGTAAAGCCACTTTGTCGCCGCTGGGCGAAAACTTAATGGGATCGCCAGCGTGGACCGCGAGTATTGACGCTAGAAATAAACCGCACTTCGCCCAATTGAGCATTGAACGCAACCCGCCACGATCCAGATTAATTGAGGGGCACTGCTTCATCCTGAAATCAAAATATCTTACTACAAAACACTTACGAAAATTATTTTTCTCCGGTATCCCTTGAAAAAGGAGACTCTATAGAGTTCATGCCATCAAGTCAAAATAGATTTTCAGCCACCCAACAGCCCGTGCTGTTCAAAGCGGTTCACTCTATGTTTTGACCAACATTCCGCCCTGCTGTTCAAAGACTGCAGTGATTATCCTTCTGCGGCTGCGGAACGCGCCCAAGTATCCGCTTCCAGGATTTGATCCAAACTGGGCCGGGTCGTCACTTGATGTCGATCCATGACTTTGCGCACCATCTGGCTGATCTGGTCAAAACGAATCTTGCGCTGACAGAAAGCTTCCACGGCGACTTCGTTGGCGGCGTTCAAAACGGCTGGCAGCGTTCCGCCAATTTCTCCGGCCCGTCGCGCCAGGCCCATTGATGGAAAACGAACTTCGTCTGGTTCCTCGAACGTTAACGTTCCCCATTTTGCCAGAAGCGTCTGCACCCGGGTGCTCGAAACCCGCTCGGGATAGGTTAGCGCGTATTGGATGGGCAGACACATGTCCGGCGAAGACATTTGGGCAATCATGGCTCCATCCACGAATTCCACCAGCGAATGGACCACGCTCTGCGGATGCACCACGACGCGCACACGGCTCATTTCCACGCCGAACAACCAGCGCGCCTCGATCATTTCCAAGCCCTTGTTAAACAGGGTGGCCGAATCAATCGTGATCTTGCGGCCCATCACCCAGGAAGGATGTTTCAACGCCCGTTCCACCGTGATCCCGGGAAACTCCTCTTTCGGGGTGGAACGGAAGGGTCCGCCGGAAGCCGTTAGCCAGAGGTTACGCACCGATTCCACTGGTTTACCGTCCAGACATTGGAAAATGGCTGAGTGCTCGCTATCCACTGCCAGAACCTTCACCCCGTTTTTGCGCGCCTCTTCCATCACCGTTTCCCCGGCCATGACGAGAATTTCCTTGGACGCGATGGCAATGTCCTTGCCCGCCCGAATCGCCGCCAGCGCCGGTTGCAATCCCGCCGTGCCCACAATCGCAATCAGGACAATATCCGCCTCCGGGAGTGTCGCCAGGCGCATCAACCCCTCATGGCCGCTGCAAACCTCGCAACCCGGCCCAAGCTTCTCGCGCAGTATCGCGGCCTTGGCGGGATCCGCAATCGAGACCACCGCCGGACGCAACCGGGCGGCCTGCTTGACCAGCAAATCCACATTCTGACCCGCCGCCAGACCAATGAGCTGGATCCGATCCGGCAGATCGTCCGCCACCTTCACCGTACTGGTGCCGATCGATCCCGTGCTTCCCAGCAAAACCACTTTTTTCATCGTGTGCAAAAATTCAAAATTCGGCCACCGACTCAGGTCAACATGTGCCGAAGGTACAAGTACATTAGCGGGGCATTAAACAACAGGCTGTCCAGCAAGTCGAGTATTCCCCCCATGCCGGGAAACAGCGTGCCCGAATCCTTCACCCCGGCCTCCCGCTTAAACAAGGACTCGATGAGGTCGCCGATCACCGCGGTTGCCGCCAGCAAAACCCCCAGAATGATCGAATGGATGGGCGTCATCCCCACCAAACGCGGTCCCGCCCAATATGAAAACAGAAAACTGGCTCCCGCCGCCACCACAATGGCCCCGGCGAATCCCTCCCATGTCTTGCCGGGACTGATCCGCGGAATCATTTTGTGCCGGCCGATCAGGCTCCCCACCACGTACGCGCCCGAATCGCTGAACTTGGTCACCAGAATGAAATACAGCACATAATACCGGCCATCGACCCCCGGGAAAAAATTGATCTTTTGAATGAAATTCAACAGCCAGGGCACATACATCAAGCCGAACAGGGTTGTCGAAATCGCAATGATGCCCGCCGTGTTTTTCTTCGAGACAAACTGGCGCACGCACAGGCCCAACACAAAGATGATCACAAACGAGGTCTCGAAATCGTTGGCCTTGGCGGGTGCCCTTCGCAGATCGCCGGAGAGATAGAAAAAGGCGCTCACCATCAACAGCAGTCCGCCCAAAATCCCAAAAACCTTGAAACAAACCAGCCCCCTCTTCTCCACCAAGGAATAAAACTCACGCAGTCCCAACCCCGCCAGAACCATCATGATCGCCAGGAACACGTAATCCGACAGAAACTTATTCCCCGAAAACAAGGCCGAAAGTATCACCGTCCATAAAACGGTGAATGTCCCCAGACGACGCAAAAAGACCCTCGATTTGGAGGGCGCAACCGGCGTCACTGAATTTATTGTTTCCAAAGGCATTCCGCGAAAATAATCCAGCCATCCCCACTGTCCAGCCCATTGTAATCAAAATGAGTGGGTGGCACCAAGCCGTTATCAATAATCACGGCGGAACTGCAACCAACTGATTGCAACCGGAATACTTCTTACATTGGCTTATAATCCGCACCCGCCTTTTCCAATACCGACCTTTTGAACCACGCCGGTATCCGGTCCGTTTTTATTTCCAGCATCTTTCCTTCGGTGACTTCTGCGAGCCACGTCCTTTTCTGGTTGTTGCCGGAATTATCGAAAATATAAGCCCGGTTTGTGTGGCGAATGGCAGCCATCAACAAATCCAGCGATCGATGGTAACGTTCTTCGATCTTGTTTATTGGGACAGGATGACCGCCCATTTTCACACGGCTTTTAACACGGGAGATGTTGATATCAGGATCGTCTGTGGCAATGAAATACAGGTAAGTTCGATATCCCAATTGTTGCGCCTGCGTGAGCAACTCAATCTTGCCGGGATGCGACATGACCGTTTCAAATGTAAAGGTCGTCCTTTGCTCAAGCAGTTTTTGGCGTAAAAAATCAACAGTGACGGATGCAAGATAGGAATCAACCCTCACCCCAACAAACTGCAATCGACCATCGGCAAAGGAAAGACGCTTTACCACCTCATCCATTTTGGCAGAAATCAGGAGTTCTGATTTGCGGAAGAATCCCAATATCTCTTCCTCTGTTGAGGCCACGCGGAAAGCACTTAACTCCAGAAAGCCCTGACGGCAAATCTCCCGCTCGATGTCATCGGGGTTCAGATAAACGCCAAGCAATGCGCTTGGCAGAATCGATTTTAGTGTGCTTTTGCCCGACCCGTTGGGTCCGGCAAACATTCGCAATCGAGGTGTGTCCGCACTCACCGGATGGCCAGCCTAAGACCGCGCTTTACCTGAGTGGGCTTCTCAATCTCTTTGATCTTATGCCGTGTCCCATCTGGAAAGACTTCAAAGATGATTCCATCCTCGGATTGCAGAACACTTTGGCCAGAGACCAAAGTTTGTTTTCGGGCCTTGGCAAATGCCAACCCGGAAGTCTTTGCAAACCGGCGCTCAAGATCACGCAGACGTTTTGCCGAGAGCAATGCCCGCGGCTTTTTCCGCAGAATGGCACGCTTCCGTTTTACTGCTGGTTCCGATTTTGTATCGCGCACTTTCTTCTTTATAATTCGCATGACAAACCTTTTACGAGGCAAATTTAGATTTTGGGTTTCTCCAAATTAAACGAATCCAACCATTCCAACCGCGCTCGCCACACCGTTTCCAAATGTCGTGCGTACCATGCATGATCATTCACACGGTTTTCGTTCATTTGCAACCGTTTCGCTGATCGTTAGGTTAGAGGCATTTTGAAAAGTTCCGTGTAGCGGGGGCCTTGTGGCAACAACTCGCTTCGCATGATGGCTATTGTCTCGGCGCGCCATTGGCCGAAAGGCCTCTGGGCCATGTCCTGCGCCATCTGGACCAATTTCTCGTTCTCGGAATGATAGAGTTCCTTGATACGCCCAAGGGTGATGTGCCCGGAAAATCGCTCCTCGCGTTCTTCCAATGTAAAACCGCTCACTGTGGTCTCAATCGTGTCTGCGAGACTGGAAAGCTGCTCCTGCTCATCCCGCACTCCCACCCAGATCACGCGCGGATGACGCAGGTTCGGAAAACACCCCACGCCCTCAGCACGCAGGTTCATCGCGCCAAAACCGCGACAAGCTCCACGCAACGTTTCGGCCAATTCCCCGACACGCGACGCCTCGACATCGCCCAGGAACTTGAGTGTCAGGTGAAATTGCTCCCGCCGGGTCCAGTTGATCCGGGCCTCGCGCAGTGCGCGGCGCATCTCCGCCTGAGTCTTTTCAATCTCCGCCCTGACCGCCTCCGGCGCCGCTATCGCAATGAAAAGCCGCCAGCGTTCTCCAATATCCACAGATTGGTTCATAAGAATCACCTAATCTCCGCCTTCACCGGACCAAGCAAGCCGGACACACTGGATCCACGATACCGCGTTGGGATGGTGGTGTAATGGCCGCCCAGCGCGCTCAGAACGAGCACCTCAACACGGTTTTCGCCCGGTTTCATCAGTGCGCTGATGTCAAACTTCCACGGCGGCAGAATGCGAATCCCAGCAGACTGGCCATTGACGCGCACCTCGGCGCTCGAGGAGAGATTGCCAAGATCGAGCGTAACATGTCCGCGCGCCTGTGCCGAAGTCAGTGTCAGGCTTTTGCGATACCACGCGCCACCGGAGTAGCATTCCAGCACGCCCTGTTGGGTCCAGTCACCCAACTCGATCTGACCCGGAGCACAATCGAGAGCGACCGGTTCCGGCAAGGCCGCACCCGCGTAGGCCCCGCGTTCCTGCTCAATGCGCAGAGCCACAACCACCGCTTTGGCAGCGGGATTGGGAACAACAGCCCTGAACTCATGAGCTCCATCAGCACGTAGTTTGATATCTGTGATTGGAATCTCATGCCCGTCCGACCACGCCTGGACTTTGCCACGCGCAAGGATCGTCATCGCACGCAGACCGGGAGGCGACGTAAAGCGATACCATCCGGCTGGATTTGCCTCCTGAGGACGCGTGTCGTATGGCAGCAGGCCCGGTTGATTGAACCAGCGCATGGCCATGGCGCCGGTCGGGGATGGACCTTGTTCCGCCGTTTCACCAGAGCGAACCACAAAATAACCGCGACCCGGATTGTCGTAACGGAGGAGCAACGGATTGGCACCCTCGTTGAGACCAAGCAGACCGGTCGGGTCAGCCAGGACTACCTGGTTCAACCAGGCCGCAGCCGGCTTCAGCCCGCCAATGCTGGCACGGGCTTCAAGATTGGAATGGGTGCTGATAGAGGTCCAGAGATAATAGCGCGAGCCAACCTCCTCTTTGTCATAGCTTGTGCCGGTGGCCTGCGTCTGAAGTTTGCCCAGGCCAATGAACTCCTCATGCACCTCTTCTTTCAGGCCATGATACCCTTGATGCCCCGGGTCGTTCTCCATGCCCCAGCGCCAGGAGTAGGAATACGGCAGCCAGCAATATTTTTTACCACCGAACTCGACCGGAACGCTGGGATCGACCTGCTTGAGATAAGCAAGCTGGGCTTCGAGCGCGGAGGTATCGGTGGCATCCGGCAGCGGACCCAACTTCCACAATTTTGGCCCGAATGAGGCAGTGACCTTGGTCCACTTGGAATCGTCGAAAGATGGATTTTGCCAGTTGGTGTTGGGTGTCGTTTCATCGGCATATCGGAATTGCCGCGCCTCGGCTCCAATCAGCGCGGCGGTGGGCGGCCAGCGGAAATCACCAAAACGATTATCCATCGTGGGCTTAAGCTCAAATTCCCATGGTCCATCGAGCGCCACTGTGGATGCGGCGGACTGAATGGCGTCAGCCGGTTCGATCTGCGCCTTGCCTGGACTGAAAACGATCAATTGCATTTCTTTCGCGCTGAGCGGCATTCGCAGGCGTGTGGTATCGGCACTCTGCGCCAGCACCTGGACAGGTCGGCTCTTGCCGGTCCATGGATCCCACAGCTCAACACTGCCGGTGGCGCGGAACGCGCACTCCGCAGATTCCGAAGCGCCATACACGGCGTAAACATCGCGCGGACCAATCTTCCGATGCATCACGGCCGGCCTCGCACCTTGAGGAGTCTGCACGGAGCAATCGAAGTCGCGGGGAAAGGCCTTTTCGATCATCGCCTGAACCTGCTCCGGCCGCTCGGTTCGATTCGTGACCACTGCATTGAGAGCCTCAAGCTCGGCATCATTCCGCCCTGCGCGGTCGCTGGCTTCGGGCAATGCGCCCAACGCGATAACGAGTCCGCCATTGCGGACAAATTCCGCCGCCTTCTGCATTGTGGACCAGCGGACGGCTTTCATCGCGGGCAATACCAGCACACGGGAGCGTTCGCCGGAAACGCGTAGTTCCGTGTCCTTGACTTGCGCGCGGGCGAGCGACTCGAAGTCCATGAAATCAAAATCGATTCCCGTCCGGTAAAGATGCTCACCGAGAGCGAACGCAGTTTGCACCGCCTTGTCACCCTCCATGCCGGCTTCCATCGGCGCCACGGGATAGAGGATCGCCACGTCGCAACGGTGATCGCCCTGGCTGAGCAGGTAACTGAGCCGTTTGGTGCAGGCGAAAAACTCCTTCATGTGCGCCCAGTAGGGCATGCGAAAGTGATTGCAGGGCGGCGCCCATTCCCACCAGCCGCCATGCGTGGAGTAATAAAGACCATGCAACGTGAGCAGGTTCTGCCCCTCTATGAAGTTGGCAAAGGTGGCATCGGTCAATTGCTCCGTCCCTGTGCTCCAGCCGCTGCTGTGGTAACCCTCCAGCCAGACGCGTGGACGCTGATAGAGATGCGCAATGGAACTGGCCACCTTGTTCTTGATGACGTCGCGACTCAAAGCCGGCTGGTCGCAACCGGGTCCCTGGTTCCAACGCTGCGTGCGAAAATAATCCCCAAACTCGACCACGTTACGTCCGCGCCCACCATGATCGCACCCGTAAATCATCCCACGCTGCTGGTGCCAATCGAAGACCGGTTTGAAAAAGCCTTCCTCGGTCAATGCCACTTTCACATCGCTGTAATCCAGCCGCACCTTCGGCGTGCGCGGTCCGATATCCTGGAATAGCGCGGGGAGTTTAGGAATAATGTCATAGCCCTTGCGTCGGCGGAATTCATCGGCGAAACGCGCGGTCCAGAGATTGCCCTGGACGCGGAATTCCAGTTCATCCGAGAAAAACCAGTTCAACCCCTGCCCTCCCTCGTTCGGATGACGGTCCGTGAATTGCCCGAAGAATTTGCGGGCATAGGCATCGCCGGAACCGGGATTCATCGGGTCAAGCGAAGGCACCACCCGCTCTGGTCGCACCGCCATGATGCGCCAGCGGCCTTCCGGGGCTTGCCATGCCAGCGTGCCGCTCTGAATGAAGCTGCGCAGGTCCGTGCCGACATCGCCGATCTGGTCGCCGGTGAGCCGATACCCGGTCACACCAAGAGTCCCCGCAGGCAATTCCCAGCGAAATTCCTGCCCGCCGTCGGTATCCTTTTGCTCCACCTTCAGCACGGAGCCCTGGATATCGGGATTCTCGCGAATGACCTCATCCATGCGCCAGCCCTGCCCCACGCCCAGAGTGTAGTCGCTCAGGCTGATGGCCATGCCATGTTTTTTCGCTTCACCCATGAACCAACCCACCAAATCCCACCACTGGGTTGAGAAAAGCGGCGGTTCACTGGGGAACGTGAGGCCGTAGTTCGTGCCTCCTCGATCCGTGTGCGCGTAATTGATCTGCAGGCCCATCACACCGTCCACCTGGGCGAGTTGATCGAGTTGCCATCCGAGTCGCTCTTTCGTGAGGGGATCGCCCAGCCACCAGTAGAACGCCACCTCTCCATAGCCCGGCGGAGGACTCTTGAAACCGGGCAAGGCATCGAAATTGGCCTCGCGATTCGGAAAACCGATGGCGTGTGCTGGCGGTGGCGATACCTTTGCCGGATCGCTGAAATCGAGGTCCCCCGCGCGAGTTGGGGCGGATGCCAACGCCAGCCATGCTGACGCGGCACCCACGAGGCTCAGACGAACCCATGTGGCACTGCGGATCATTGGCTCGAGCTGGCTCTCCAATATCTGCATCTCGGAAACAGTCGATGCACTTGCGTTCTTCGCAATCAAGACGCACTTTACCCCCTTAAATTAGCCGCCAATCGGGCTTATCGCCTTTAAACGCAAGGGATTGAGGGGGAATGTAATAGTTCATATGTAGCCATACATATATCGATATTATATTTGACTATAAAACGCACGTAACGTATTATGTGGCCATTATGAAGTCCGGCAAGCGTTTCCACCTCGAAATCCAAAGCCACAGGGCCAATCCCATCGGCCTGATCCGCTCTTCCTACCGCGACTCCGACACCCAAGCTGTCAAACACACCCAGCACGGGCGCATCACCGGCGTGTCCCTGGACCAGCTCAAGCTGATCCAGGCCGCCTTTCAGGGCAAGGTCGTCCCCAAGGAGGATCCCAACGCCTTCCAATGCACCGATTCCAGGGAATACGGGGCCAGCCATGCCGTTGTGGAAACGGCCCGCCAATTGGGTTTGGACACCATTCTTTACTCCCGCAACGAGCCGTGGGTCCGGGATTGCCTGGCCATGATTGCTGGCCGGGTGGTTTATGCGGGCAGCAAACTGGCCCTGTCCCACCAGACCAAAAACAGCGCTCTGTGGGAGATCTGCGGGGTCACTGGCGAGGTGGATGTTGAAGACCACTGCTACCGGCCGATGGACCGGTTGCTGGAGCGCCAGGAGGCCATTCAAAAAGCCCTGGCCAAAAAACATCTGCGCAATGGCCATGTCGTGCTCTACGACATCACCAGCAGCTATTTTGAGGGGGCCTACGAGCAAAGCGACGTCGTGCTTTTCGGCTACAACCGGGACTGCAAGAGCGGACACGAGCAGGTGGTCCTGGGTTTGCTCTGCGACGAGCGGGGCTGTCCGGTGGGCATCGAACTCTTTGCGGGCAACACGCAGGATGCCCAGACGGTGATCGATAAAATCCAGGAGCTGCGCCGTGAATACGGTTTGAGCGAGGTGACCTTCGTGGGCGACCGGGGCATGATCACCCAGGCCAACGCGCAGAAGCTTGAAAAGGTCCAGGGCCTGCACACGCTCAGCGCGCTGACCCATCGGCAGATGTTCGAACTGCTGGAGCGCAAAGTCATCCAACTCGAATTGTTCGACGAAAAGAAGATCGCCGAGGTGACCGACCCGGACAAGCCCGGCCAGCGCTATTGTCTCTGCCGCAATCCAGACACTCAGGCCCGGGAAACGGCCACCCGCCAACGGTTGCTCGAGCTCACCCGCCAGGGTATGGACAAGCTCGTCGAGCCCAAGAAAAAAAGGACCCCTGAGAAACTCGGTTCCCAGGTGGGGCGGCTGCTGGAAAAATACAAAATGGGTAAATTCATCCACTGGGAGGTTAAAGAGGGGCGGCTGGAATACCATTTGAAGCAGGAAGCCATCGGGCAGGAACAACTGCTGGACGGCTGTTACATTATTACCACCACCGTGACGGAAAGCCAGATGAAGACGGCCCAAGTGGTGGCCACCTACAAAAGCCTCACCTTTGTCGAGCAGGCCTTCCGCACCCTCAAGACCGTGGCCCTGGAGATTCGGCCGGTGTATCACAAAAAGGATGATCGCATCCGCAGCCATGTGTTTTTATGCATGCTCGCCTATTACGTTTACTGGCACATGAAGCAACGATTGCAGCCGCTCTTTGAAAAGGATGGCAAAGGAAAGAAACGTCAATGGACCATGGAAAATGTGATTGAGCATTTGCGCGGCATCCGCAAACAACAAGTCAGCGTGGGCGGCGTGCACTTTGAGCAAATCTCTCAGCCCAACGAACAGCAGCAGGAAATCCTGAATCTGCTCGGAATCAAGCTGTAGCCATTTTGTTGAAATTCAAAATGAGCTCCACACCCTTGATTCTATTGGAGATTTCTTGTTTTTAAGCGGGGTAAAGTGCGTCAAGACAGGGCTTGTTTTCAGGCTCGTGGGTGACATGGACCTATGATTACCGCCTTTCTTTGCGCCCGTCATGGATTTTCGAGAAAGCGCAAAGTCAGTCGAGCCAATCCTGGGATTGATTGAATTCCTTGTCGCAATCTGGGCGGCCACTGTGAATTTTGTTTAAGACTTACAGATTCGGACAATCCAGTAGATGAAGGCAAGGAACCCAGCAAACATCGCACCCAGAAGAATTCCAGCCCAAGTTTGCAACTGTGGATCATTATGCCTCTGTGGCTCGCCCTCAAGCAAAAAGAGCCAAGAATATCCGTAGAACATTACCGCCTCAAAAACGATCAATGCTGCAATGCCAAGAACGACGCTTTTAGTCTTTTTGCTCATTTAAATTGAGTGAACTCTCGACCTCATGTCTCGAGTCAACCATGAGGACCGACCAAAAGTTATTTTTTTGGTCGGTTGCGTTCGGTTGCTGAACCAATATTTTATGGTTTCAAATCAATCGCGTTGGCGCCGCTATTCAATTTCAGTTCTTTGGATTGCCAGACGAATACTCCGGTGATGCCTGCGGGCAATTCCACACTGCCGTGGCAACGGTTGCCATCAAAGGCGAGGTCGAGCCCGATGAAGCCATCCGGATGAGGTGTGCTGCTGACAATCCTGGGCAGTGTGCCCGGCTGAGGCGCGATGCGCACGGTGCGGAAGCCCGGCGAGGCGGGACGCACCCCAGCCACGCTGGCATGGAGATGGAAGAGCGGATGGCTCCCCCAGGCATGACAGTCCGATCGCGTATCACCCGGCATTTCGACCGGTGTTTTGAGCCCCTGTTTGACCAGGTCCTTCCAGAAGCCCATGCGTTCCACGATCAGATCGCCGCGTCCGAATTTTTGCCAGGTCTCCAGCAGATAGAAGCTGAAGTAAATGGTCGTGCGCTTCAGATCCTTGGCGGTCAACAATTGCTCGAAGCAGCGTTTGGCCTGGTCGCCGGTCACCGTGTCGGAAAGCAACGCAAGGCACTGGGCATGCTCGCTAAACTCGCTGTGCTTCACGTTGTCGGCGAAGAGGCCGCGCGACTCGTCCCAGAATTTGGCGCGCACGGCTGCGGCGGTGCGGACGGCTTTCGCGCGAAGCCGCTGGGCCAGGAGCGGTTCGCCGAGCGAGTCTTCAACCTCGGCCGACTTCTGCAGGGCGAAGACATAAAGCAGGTTGTTGATGGACGAAATCCCCTTCGCGCCATCGGGGGCGTTGCCGGTATTCCACTGCGGCACCCAGTCCATAAAGGGCCAGCCCGGCAAATTCTCCAACAGGCCGTCCTGGTTCATGTAGGGCTCGAAATGCTCCAGCATGGAGCGCAGGCCAATGGCGCGCGCCTTTACAAACGCCGGATCGTTGTGCCAATAGGTGAAGTCATTGAGCATCACGGCCCAGATCATCGAGAAGGTCGGCGAGTGCTGGGGCAGATAGGCTGGAAAGCGCTCATTGACGAAGCCCCAATTCCGGCGCGAGAAATCAAACAGCTCGATGGCGCGTTTGACCAGCCGGTCGTCACGCGTCATGACGTCGGTGGTGAGCAGTTCCAGGCGTGTGTCGCCATCGTACATGAGCTGCTCGTAGTAGGGGCAGTCCATGTAGGTTTCGTGCGTGCACATCTGGATGCCCCGGACGGCCAGCTTGATGACGCCCGCCAATTCGGAATCTCCGGCGTCAAACTTGCCCTCGTTCTCATGCGGGTAACGGCTTTCATCCAGCGCGAGCCGGTGAATGGTCAGCGGCTCGGCTGCGGTTTTGATTGAGAGCAGGCACCAGCGACCTGAGCGCCACCACAGGGTGGTGAATTTGCGATGCTCACCGCCGCCCGGCAGGAAAGTGTCGGTCATGCCGCGGAATGTTTTTCCAATGAACTCGTCGCGCTGGCCTTTGGCTTCGGACTTGGGCAAGTAAAGCGACTCGGCCCAACTCCAGCCAATCTTCGCTCCCGCGCCGCCACTGACTTCGCACAACGGATAGGCGCAGTAATAGTTGTCGAGATCCCAGAGCAGAAATTGCTCCGTATTCGCGGGCACGACGATCTGATCTTTGCCCTCGATGAGCGCCTGCCACTTGGGCAGGTCCTTATTTTGGGCCTGTTCGGCGCTGACGAGCGTGTCGCCCGCAAGCGTTCCACTGCCCAGCGCCATGGCGCGACCGGTGGTCACCTCGCGGTCGAACTGGTCGGGCAGCGTCGCGGGAAACAGTTTCCAACCGGCGGCATTTTCGCCATAGGGATTATCGTGGAGCGCTCCTCGAATGACCTGGGCCTTGACGTATTCGCCTTCCTGCCATTGCAAACCACTGTCGCGAACCGTCAATTGTGCGCCCACAAAAAACACTCCCGGAGCGAACTCGTAACCACCGAGTTTGGCGACTTCCCAGGCGGCCTTTCCAGTGGTGAGCTGGGAATCGTAATCGCCTTCGGCCTTGAGAATGAATCCGCCACGCCACGTCAACTGCGCCACCGGCGCATAAGGACCAATGCTCCAGGCCAGCGCTTCGAGGCGGTGATTGCCCGCCGCAAGACGCAGTTCATAGGTCGCATAGGACCAATGCTCCACATCGGAGCGGTCCGGGCCCCGCGCAATGCGCTTCCCATCCAAAAACAATTCATAACGCTCATCGGCGCTGACATGAATGCGTATCGGCGAAGTCTTCGCCTCAAATTCCTTGCGGAAGCGCAGCACCACCGGTTCCTTCCAGCCGTTGGCGAACGCATCCGCGTGTGAAGGCGCCTTGGGATTCCCGAACTCCGGATGCCAGATCCACGCGGCCTCGTCGATGGGTTGCACCAGCATGATGCCTGTGTTTCCCATATGCAGGCGCGGCGTCAGGAAAACCTTGCTCACGCCTGGAACGTCGTTATCTGCGGCGGACGCGGAAACGGCCAGCGAGGCGGCAACCAGGCCCAGGCCGAGAAACGACTTTCCCTTCGACAACAAACGCAGGACAGGATTAAACCAGTGTTGCATAAAGTTCGTATGGTTATGGTGGACGTGCAATAACCCGCATGCTACCGCGCGACCCCGAACTGTCAAGCGATGGTGGGTGTGAATGCGTCGCGCAGGTCTGAAATAATACTGGTTACGCTGACATCGCGCTGATAGAGAGAGGGACGTTGACCGATGGTTCGCAAAACTTGACCGGCGAATTTTTGGGTGGCGGCAGCAAGAGGTAAACGGCGCGACGAAAGAAACATTTTAAAATCCCATGGAACTTCAAATCAATAAGGACACACGACTCTGCATGTCGCTCTCCGCGCGACCCGGTAATTTCGGGACCCGCTTTCAGAACTTCCTCTACCGGGAACTCGGCCTGAACTTCCTCTACAAGGCCTTTACCACGCGCGATCTCGCGGGCGCGATCACTGGAATTCGCGCGCTGGGCATTCGTGGCTGCGCGGTTTCCATGCCGTTCAAGGAAGCCTGCATCCCCTACCTGGACGAATTGACGCCCTCGGCCTCCGGCATCATGTCCGTGAACACCATCGTCAACACCGATGGCCATCTCAAAGCCTATAACACCGACTACACCGCCGTCTTCGATCTCATCCATGCGCGTGTGAACCCGGCAGGTGTCGATTTTGCCGTGCGCGGCAGTGGTGGCATGGCGAAGGCCGTGGTCTGCGCGCTCAGGGACGCCGGCTTCACCCGGGGCATCGTGGTGGCGCGAAATCAAAAGACGGGAACGGCGCTTGCGCACCAATACGGTTTTCAGTGGAAGCCGGAACTGGCCGATGAACGCCCTCAATTCTTGATCAATGTCACGCCCATCGGCATGTCGGGCGGGGCCGAATCCGAGCAACTGGCCTTCACACCGGAGCAGGTGCGCGCCGCGCAAACTGTGATGGACGTCGTCGCCATTCCCGCCGAAACCCCGCTCATTCGACTGGCGCAGTCTCTCGGCAAACCGATCATCAGCGGAGCGGACGTCATTGTCATCCAGGCGGTCGAACAGTTCGTCCTCTACACCGGAGTCCGTCCCTCCGCAGACCTGATTGCGAAAGCGGCGGCATTTGCGCGAAAGTAACACTATTTAATTTTGTCATGAGTATTGAAATTCCAGGTCAAGGGCAGGACGCTGAAGAAGTCCCAATGGATCCAGCGGTGACATTGGAATTATTCCGAGAATGGCGTGCTCCGCGTTTTGGGCGCACCAATCCTGAGCGGATGAATAATCCTGTTTGGGAGTGGCTTATCCGGTCTAAAATCAGCGCCTTTTCAGCGGATGAAATATTCGATGACTCGGCGTGTTATGAGGGGCCGGGCTGGTGCTTCGATCGCTTTGGTCAAAGTTCGACGAAGCTTCGAGATGGCCGCACCGTGATGATCGCTGGAGAGCACGAGGACTTTTACGATTCTGATTTCTACATCTACAATGACGTAGTTGTCGTACATCCAGACAGCAAGATGGATATCCTTGGTTATCCAGCCGACATTTTCCCCCCCACAGATTCTCACACAGCCACTCTTGTTGGTAATCGCATCATCATCATCGGTTGCCTTGGTCACCCGGAGCAACGTAAGCCGGGGACAACACCCATCTTCATTTTTGACATCGACACTCTTGGAATATCAAAAGCACAAACTATTGGCACGCCTCCGGGTTGGATTCACAAACATACGGCGACACTGGAAGAAGGCGGAGCCTCAATCCTAATTCAGCGTGGGCTGTTGGTCCACAGCGGGAAGGAAAGTTCTCTAGTTGAGAACATCAACGACTGGCGACTACACCTCACCGATTGGCGTTGGGAGCGCATCACAGAACGGAATTGGCAACGCTGGGAGATCGTCAGACAAGACGGGAAACCCAACCATATATGGCATATTCGACAGGCGCTGTGGTCTCGTGAATTTAATTGGGAAAAAGAATTCCATGATGAGATGGAGAAATTGAGAGTGGAATTAGGTGCTTCACCTGATCTTGACTTGCTGAAAATCTTGTATTGTCCTGCAATTCCACATGAGCAAATGCCCAAAGTGGAGGAGGAATACAACGTTTTTAGAAACAAGGTGGATGGAATTGTCGTCCGTTACGTTGAAGACAATCATTCGATTCAAATGACTGTGGAAGGAGAATTGCCGCAACCCACTGTTGAAGTTCTCGCTTCCGACCTGCGCGAAAAAATGGTGATATTGGAGAACGCTCCCATCGACATGAAGCAGTTGTAGCCGGAGCTTTGCGAAAGCAATTGGATTATAGGGCAATAGCCCTCCTTGAATATTCCCACACTCCCTGTTTACAACCAGCCCATCCGGCGCTACAACTGGCGCATGATCTCACGACGTTCCTTTTTCAAACGGGCCAGTGTCGCCACGGCAGTCGCTGTGGGCGGTCCGGCGCTATTCACCAGCACGGCCCATGCACAGCGGTCCACCACGGACGGCAGCACGCAGGAACCGCTGCGGCTCGGCATTGCGGGCTACACGTTCGTCAAATTCAAACTCGATCCGACCCTCGAGATGGTCAAAAAAGTGGATGTCCACTACCTGTGCATCAAGGATTTTCACCTGCCCCTGAAAAGCACGGATGAAGAAATCGCCGCGTTTCATGCCAAGTGCAAGAGTTTCGGCATCACCGGATACGGCGTGGGCCCGATCTACATGGGCACCGAGGAGGAAGTGAACAGCGCCTTCGCCTATGCCAAACGCGTGGGCGTGAAGACCCTCGTGGGCGTGCCGTTCAAGCTCGTGGACAAGAAGCGCGTGTCATCGCCCGAACTGCTCAAGCTGGTGAACGAGAAGGTCCAGGAATACGACATCAAATACGCCATCCATAACCACGGCCCGGACATGCCGGAGCTTTTCCCCAGCGCCGACAGCGCCATGGAACTCATCAAGGACATGGACAAGCGCGTGGGCCTTTGCCTGGACATCGGGCATCAATTCCGCGACGGCAAGGACCCGGTCAAGACCGTGACCCAATTCGCCGATCGCATCCACGACATCCACATCAAGAACGTGACCTCGTCGGACAAAAAGGGCCGGGGCATCGAGCTGCCGCGCGGGGCCATCAATATGACGGCATTCGTCCTCGCACTTCGCAAGATCAAATACAGCGGCATGTGCAGCCTGGAATACGAGAAGGACATGGACGATCCGATGCTCGGAGTGGCCGAATCGATCGGCTATTACCGCGGCGTGATGGACGCCACTCTGTAAAAGGAATTCGGCGCGCCCTGATGAGATAAAGCGCATCAGGGCCGCGCGGTAATGAGACCCGGCCTGTCTGGCGCCCGCTACGGTTTGCGCTGAAGCTGAAATTCCAACTGGACCCTGCCGAGTAATGCCCGCACGCGTTCGAATGTCACCCACTTGACCAGATCCTCCGCTTTGAGACCCGTAATGGTATTCAGCAATTCCGGATTATCAAGAAAGGGACTCAGGCACAGCGGTTCGTAGCCGGGAACTTCCGCGCGAAGCCTCGCAATTGCCGGTGTGGTTAGTTCGCCTTCGCCGCCCGTAATGGCATGTGATTTTCCGTCGCTCTGCAGCGATGCCTTGAAAAACACCTCGGTCACCTTCCCGGAAAGTTTTGCGCCGGATTGCCTGTCCACCAGTGAAACACGCACGCTGGCCGGAATGGGAGCGGGCGGTTCATACGGTTTTGATTCGAAATAAAACGCCCCACTAATGGCGCGCGGCTGACGGGCGCCGGTTCCGAAGACCCGCGCGCAATACCAGGCGTTCTGGTCCTCGGTGATCACGATATTGGTTTTCGCGCTGAGACAGGGCTGCGACCATTGGTTGCTCCAGAACAACACCCCGTTGCGCAGCACTTCCATTTTGCCCAATCCCTGATCATCCGCGCCGGAGGCCCAGGCCTCCAGGGTAAGTGTTCGTTTGTGCCCGTCGGCGGCGAAAGACGAGCCGGGCGGTTGCTTCTCCAATGCGGCCAGCAGCAGCGGGCCGCTGGTTACAAACGTCCGACCCAGGGCCGTTGCCTTGGCCACAGCCGGAAAGGAAAATCCGCCTTCCAGATAAGCATAAGTCCGCACATCCCCGGGAGTCGCCCCGCCCGGACGATCAAAACAGGAATCCGATGACGCGGTGGCGGCCACGCGCCAACCGTGGTTGAGCAACAGGCACCAAAGGTCGAAGGCCAGCCCGTTGGCCTGAAGTTCGCCGCTGCTGGTCATCACATCCAGGCCATCGTAAGTGGGCCCGATCAAAGTGTCCAAGGGGAGCTCCACCGCCATGTTGGAAATGCGCATGTTCTCCTGTTTCGCATAACCGCCCTGGCCTCCCCACGGTCCCGTCCACCACCGCGCGGGATGGCTGTAAAAGACCGCGCCTCCCTGTTCATGGATGAATTGATGCGATTCAAAGTTGGCGAAACCCGGCTTGGCGGATTCGTAATCGTGCGCGCTGGCCTCCATGAGCAGCGAGATGGCGTCCCGTCCGCTGCCGGTGCGTCCGCGCAGTCCCAGCGTCCAGCAATGGCCCAGGCAGCGGCCCGCATCGCCCCGGTAATAGTTCTTGGGCGCTTCCATGTTCCAGGTCAGGGCGCAGTCGGGACTGGACCTGCGGCTCAATTCGGCTTCGAGCTTTTCCGGCGTGGGATTCTCCATTGACCACGCCTGCGCCAGCGAAAGGAACTGCAAGTCTTCGGCCTTTGCCGCCAGTGCCACGTCGTTAAAATCAACCGGCAACTTGTTTTCGCCATGAATCATGTGCGCGTGACTGTCCCCCGCAAACCAGCCGCGTCGGCGCACATCGACTCTTCGTTTCAGACGAAACTCCATGCGGACCTCCCTTCCCCGGGCCAGCTCCACAGTTCGCTCCTCTGCCACCACCTCAAATCCCCGCGTCACCCGCACGCGCGTCCGGCCCGGAGGCAACTGCTTCTCAAACCGTCCATCGCAGCGAAAACCGTCCTTGAATCCCTCCGACTCCAAAACCGTTCGACCCTTCGAATCGATAATCGCGACCGTGCATGGCTCCGGCAAACCCGTTTCCGCATCGACGACCACGCCCCGCAATACGGCGACCTTCGTTTGAGCGGAGTCCGACTCCGCCATGGCGCACGCCACGCCAATGGCAATCATGGCAATCAGCATTCCTGCGATCAATGCCCGGCAGATGGTTTTCATGCGTTCGTTCTTGTTGCAGATGCGATCAGAATCCAAAACTACACTTCAAATACCACTCCCGCATTTCATTGCTTTTCGTGAGTCCGGCCACCTGAATTGCCCACCGGAAAAGTAATCGTGCCGCCTTTGGCGGGAGAAATCTTTTGGGTGCCGCCATCAGGCAGATGCACCACAATGGCGCTGCAGTTATCGGCTAACGGTTTGACTTTCAGTGTCGCCATTTTTCCCGCGCGATCGGTTTTTAAAACCATCTCGAGCGGGCCGAACGGGGTGGCCACTCCACTGAGGCGTGTGGTCATTACAGGGCCGGTCCACTCCGGCGGCAGACCCTCCAGCAAGTGCAGTTCATCGCCGCGATCCAGCGCCAGGAGGTGAATGGTCAGCCGGATGAATTCAGCGCTCGCCCAGTTGTGCGGCATGTCGCCCACTTTATTGAATTTTTCACCCCGCAATGATTGTTCCTCGCGCCAGACCAATGTTGGCGCGGCATGGTTTGCATAGGCCGTAAGCACTTTCGCCGCCTTCTGGCCATTGCCCTGCCAGAGCCAGGCATGCCCGTAAAAAGACGCAAAGTAATTCCAGATACCGGTCGGATCCCAGCCGGTGCCATAGACCATGCCTTCGCGTTCGGTCTCTTGCAGCATCGCCATGTTGCCCGCGACCAATGCCTCATCCCTGGCAAATATCTGACCCGGATAAACCGCCTGGCAAAAAGCCCATTGCCCACGTTGAGGCAGGTCCTGACCATCCATGCGAATGGGCAGATAAGGGTGCCCATGCGCATCTATTTTCATGTCGCGCTGCGACGCCTTGCGGAACGCGGCCATGAAGTCATCATATTCTCTTCGCCAAACCGCCGCAGAATCCGTTTTGCCGAGCCAATGCGCCGCGTCTATAAAGGCGTGCAGGCCCACGAGGTTCCAATAGGGG
The DNA here is from genome assembly GCA_963664225.1 of Verrucomicrobiia bacterium. Classification (GTDB taxonomy): domain Bacteria; phylum Verrucomicrobiota; class Verrucomicrobiia; order Limisphaerales; family UBA1319. The sequence goes on along the minus strand of OY760937.1, from coordinate 411,642 downwards.
TTCGTATATTCATCCATCACGCCGCCGATTCCGCCGTCCGGAAAACCGGCGGGCAGCAATCCGTCGTCGAGCTTTGAGGCGTTTGTCAAAGTCTGCTGCCGCAGCGTTTTGATATGTTCGGCAATGCGCTCCAGCTTGGGCCATAGAGCTGCAAGCCAGGCCTTGTCCTGGGTGAGTTGCGCGTGGCGAACGCATGTCCAGAGCACGATTCCGTTTTCCTTGGAGAAATTCTGCATCACCTGGATGCGCCCGTCCGGTTGCTGATAAGTCAGTTCGTAGGCCACGCCGTTGCGGGCTTCCGCTCCAGCGCCCAGGAGCTCGGCGGCCTCCAGGAGGAACGCGCCATCCACAATCCAGAGCCCCCGATAGCAGGTCGGCCCTACCTGGAATGCCGGCAGGCCCTTTTTGATTTCCCGCGCCTGCCAGATGTTGCGGATGGATGAATCCACCAATCCTTGAATCCCCGCATCCGGCACCTGAACGCGTCCGTACGGCAGAGGTGCCTTTTGCCAATACGTCACCGCCTGTTCGCGATACTTCAGGGCTTTTTTCACAGACGCTGGCTCGATCTCAATTGCGCCGCCGCCGCTATACAGGGCAAAAAATGTGGCGCTCTGGCCCGGCTGCACAGTGAGCGATTCGAGTTGGATCGCGCGCCGCGATGAACTCTCGTCCGCCATGCCGATCATTTTCAGTGAGGACGTGATGGTCTCGTGTTCGTTAACCTGCACCCGCTGGGTGTCGGGTTGGAAGGTGAACGGCAAGGTCGTATCCACAATAAGTCTGGGCCGCAGGGTGTATTCCTGCAACGTGGTGTTATTAACGTGGACGAGTATCAGATCGTTGCGCGCAGGCCCGCTGGAATGAGCGGTGCTCATGCGCTCGAAAGCCAATGACTTCATCCGGCCCGCCAACAACGCCTCACTGTCCGGATTGGCATCCGGGGCCAGAACATATAGCCCGTTGAGGATGGTGTTTTTGTCGGCCCCAGCGGCTTCAACGGTTACTTCGATCCGCCCGTCGGCATTGGTGTCTTTCGCGTCGAACCAAAAGACACCTGCCTTGTTCTTCCCGAGATCGGCCACGGTATCGATTGTCCGTGGAGCTGCGCCTTCCACTCTTAAAACCTGAACACGCTTCCCAGTCTCGCTCCACCAACCTTCACACAATACCAGTGCAATGCGATACGCGGCGCCCGCCGAAACGGCAACGGTGTATTCCAGACTGCCCTCCTGATGGACCGCGATATCGCCAAACGATGCATCTACGCCACTGGGCGGCTTGGCCCAGTTCCTCTCGCGTCCGCCCTTATCGACACGCAGCAACACCAGCCTCGTGCCTGTTGTTTGCGGCAGGTTAGTACTGGCCGAGGATCCCTTGCGACTTAACTTCGCGCTCGGTTGCGGCAGATCGGTGATGGCGAAAGCTTCCTCGGTGATTTCGAGCCCTTCCGCGAGGCGGTGCGTGATTACAATGGGCACACGCGGCGAGAGCAACTCCTGTTTCTGCCAGACCGCATTCCCAACCGCTTCGACGCTCACCCGGGTGCCGAACTCGCGCCCGCCCTGGTTGTAGTGATAGAGCAGTTCGCCGCTGCGATCCACGAGCGATTTGTCAGGATCGTCCGGCAGGCAGATGGCCGTCTGCCATTCCGGTGGCGAGTATTGAAAATCCACCGCTGTGGGACCGGGGTTTGCGGCTAACCCGATCCTGCTTTGCAGGAGGACCATCGCCATCACGATCAGCGCGGTGTGGCGAAACTCTTTCTGGTGAAATTTCATGGATCAAGCCTTTCCAACGGCCCTGTCGCGTTTTCGGAGGACACTGTGTTTATAACTGTAGACGAAATAGATCACCAGCCCGATGGCCAGCCAGATGAAGAAGCGGATCCAGGTGATGCGCGGCAGTCCCAGCATCAAGTAACCGCACATGATCATACCGGCCAGCGGCACCCAGGGAACCCACGGGGTTCTGAAAATGCGGGGATGCTTGGGATCTGTGATGCGAAGAACGATGATGCCCGCGCTGACCAGGATGAAGGCGAACAGCGTGCCAATGTTGGTCAGTTCCACCATTTCATTGATATTGGTGAACCCGGCCACCACGGCTACCACGACACCGGTCAGAATGGTCGAATTGGCCGGGGTTTTGTATTTTGGATGAACGGTTGAAAACCATTTCGGCAGCAGACCGTCGCGTCCCATGGAGAAGAAAATGCGCGGCTGGCTCAACTGAAAGACCAGCAACACGGAGGAAATGGAAATCACCGCCCCGAAGGCGACGATTCCGGCGGCCCAGTTCAGCCCCACCTGCGACAACGCCGCCGCCAGGGGATCGGGAACACCGAGTGTTTTCCATGAAACCAGCCCCGTGACCACGATGGCTGAAGCCACATAGAAAACAGTGCAGATCACCAGCGATCCGATGATCCCAATCGGCAGGTCGCGTCCCGGATTCTTGCATTCCTCGGCGGCGGTCGATACGGCATCGAATCCGATGAACGCAAAAAACACCAGGCTGGCGCCCACCCACACACCATTGAATCCATTGGGCATGAAAGGAGTCCAGTTCTGAGGATCGACGTGGTAGGCGCCCAGCCCGATGAAAAAGGTCAGTATCACCAGTTTAATCATGACCATCGCGTTATTGGTCCACGCGGATTCCTTGATGCCGATGCATAGGAGCCAGGTGAGCAGCAGGACGATCCCAAAAGCCAGGGAATTAAAGATGACGGGAATGCCGAACAGCACCGGGTGATTTTGCCAGGCCTCCATCGCAAGGTTCGTTCCCGGAACCACTGTGCCGCCGCTTTTGACGGTTTCCAAATAGGCGAGATGCGCGGAATGGTAATCCACCGAGAGCCAGCCCGGTATGTGAAGTCCAAAGCCTTCCATCAAATGATGGAAATAGCCGGACCAACCGATGGCCACCGCCACATTCCCGATGCCGTATTCCAATATCAGATCCCACCCAATGATCCACGCCACAACCTCCCCCAGCGTGGCATAAGAATACGTGTAGGCGCTGCCGGAAATGGGCACCATCGAGGCAAACTCGGCGTAAGCCAGCGCGCAGAAGGCGCACGCCACGGCCGTAATGAGAAATGAGAGAGACACCGCCGGCCCGGCTCCGATATGGGAGGCCCCTCCCGCCGCAGCCGTGCCGATCACCGTGAAAATTCCCGCGCCGATCACCGCGCCAATTCCCAACGCGACCAAATCGAGCGGCCCAAGGGTCTTTTTCAGGCGATGGCCTCCTTCGGCCTGCAGGTCGGCATTGATCCTGGTCAGGCTCTTGATCCGGAATAGTTGGTTTATCATGGTCAGTCCTGAGCCAATAACATTCCAAGGTTCATCAGCGTTGTAAAGCCAAGCCATGCAGAAATTCAGCAGGACGGAACCCAAGCCGACAATGGTTGAAACCATTCAAATCCATTGAAACAGTTCCCTTAATTCATGTTTGTTGCCTCCGGTTTCCCGTTTCTCTTTTGCGTGAATTAATGGCGCCATGGCTTTCACTCAATCTGGTTTCCTCAATACCTTGAAATCGGATTCAATTCGCCCTTGAAAATACTTCATGATTTGTCTTGCATAAGGACAGGCAAGTGGTAAAAGGCCCTTATGACGATAACGAAACGAATTATAGTCGGAAACGTCTCGCAGTGGAGCCTCGTGTCAATTCTTCTTCTATTATCAGGCATGTTTACCCTGGGCAGAGCTGAATTGTATGGGAATTTCACCTACTCGACAGACGGCACTTCAGTAACCATCACAAAATATAACGGATCTGAAGCCAATGTGACGGTTCCAGACAATATTCGCGGCACCCCGGTCACTACTCTCGGGGACTACGCGTTCCAAAAAGACACCAGCCTGACAAGTGTGATAGTCCCTGAAGGCATCGTCACCATTGGGAATAATGTGTTCGACGGTTGCACCAGCTTGAAAAGCATCACCATCCCCAACAGTGTCAGCGGCATTGGAATCCAATTGTTCTATGGCTGCACTGGCCTGACGAATGCGATATTGGGCAACAGCCTGACAAACATCGCCAATAATACTTTCGACGGTTGCCCTGGCCTGACGGGCATCACCATCCCATCCAAAGTCACCACCATTGGTTATCAGGCCTTCTATAACTGCTCGGGGCTCACGAACATCACGATTCCTGACAGTGTCACCACCATTGGGAATAAGGCATTCCTTTGGTGCGCCAGTCTGACCAATGTGGTAATCGGCAACGGCGTCACCACCATCGGGGCCAATGCGTTCAATTCGTGCCGAGGGCTCCAGGGCATCACGATTCCCAACAACGTCACAAGCATCGAATATGCGGCATTCTTTTGGTGCTCCGGCCTCAGGAGTATCACGATTCCTGACAGCGTCACCAACATCGGAGTCCAGGCATTCTATAACTGCACCGGCCTGACGAATGTGACCATTGGAAACGGTGTGACCAACATCGTGGATTATACGTTCGAAGGCTGCACCGGACTGACAAATATCACCATACCCGACAGTGTCACCAGCATCGGCATGTATGCCTTCCGTGGTTGCATCGGCCTGACCAGCGTCACGATTCCCAACAGCGTCACCAGCATCGGGGCGGAGGCCTTCATTGGCTGCAGCGGCCTGAAGAGTGTAATGATTGGGAAGAGTGTCTCCAGCATTGGGGCGCACGTGTTCGCCACCTGCACCAGCCTGACAAATGCGATCATCGGCAATGGCGTCCCGATCGTCGGCTATGGGATGTTCAATGGCTGCATTGAATTAAAGAACGTCACCATCCCCGACACGGTCACCACCATTGGGGATCTGGCATTCTACAACTGCACCGGGCTCAAGAGCATCATCATCCCCGGCAGTGTCACCACGCTCGGCTCTCAGGCGTTCTATTCATGCACCAATCTTACAGGAGTCTATTTTGAGGGTAACGCGCCTGTAGCCATTCCCGATCCGTTCCAGGGCGCCACTGATGTGATCGTTCACTACCGTGAAGGAACCACTGGCTGGGGCCCGACCTATTCTGGCAGACCCACGGCAATATGGATCCAGCAGCCAACCTATCAGGAATGGGCAATGAGCGTTGGTTTGTTGGACAAATATCCAAACTCCAGCGCGGAGACGGATGACGCGGACCAGGACGGCATGACCAATCTGGCAGAGATGCAGGCAGGCACTGATCCGACCAATCCGAATTCAAAACTGTCATTTGAAAATGCACCTCGCCCGGAAGATTTGATCGATGCGGATAAAACCGCCTTGGGCCCCACGGACCATGCCTTGTATTTGCAGACGGTGCCGGGTAAACAATACAAAATCCAGAGCGTGACCGCACTCGGGGGAGTCTGGCAGACAGAAGTCACCGTCACCGCCACCACCACGCAAAAGCGAATTCTGGTTTATAAAGGCTTCACTCAGGGATTATACCGCGCAATCCTGGTGCAATAATCACGAAATTATAAAGCGGATTGTTCCAAGATAAATCCTTACAAAGGTTCAGCGATAATGACTGCCGCAGTCTGATGGGGTCCAAATACCAATCGGTGGTTTTGTTCTCTCATTGCCTGCCGATTGTTACGGGCACCCACCCGGTGGAAAACCGTATGATATTGGGTGCAGACCATTCCAAGGCCCATTTAGGTTGTCCAGTAATTCGCCAATAAAAAAGCCTGAATTTGCCGCACGTCGCCGGGACTGTCTTATTACGCAATCTGAAGGACATCCCGCTTGACCGTCGGCGGGAGGTGCTCCAGTGTCAGGTCGTGCAAATTCCCACGTTTATCAGGCGGTCTTTCAGAACACCCGCGTTTTCTGAGCAAAGAGCGTTCACCTTGATTGAGCTTTTGGTCGTCATCGCCATCATTGCCATTCTCGCATCCATGCTCTTGCCGGCCCTGTCCACCGCCAAGAGCAAGGCCAGCAGTATTTCCTGCATTAATAATGTAAGACAAATGGGTCTCGCCGCACAGATCTATGCCACCGATTACAATGACCGATGGCCGGCCAATGGAGGCGGAGATGCCAACGTCAATCTGCTTAATCCGCCCGCCAATTATGTTGCGAGTGTTTGGGCGGAGGGCCGCGAGGGGTCGAATCTGACCGATGACGCTTCTGCGGCGGGCCTGGTGTCGCCCAAACTCTCATTGCTGGCCCCGTATCTCAAAGCCCGGGCCTCATTCCGCTGTCCGGGGGATCGAAAACCGATCGTCAAGGGCGGCCAGACATTCATGCGGCCAAGAAGCTACAGCATGAACACGTTCTTTGGCTGGGAAGGGGTTCTCATGCACAACGAACCCAGCGACAAATATCGGGTCTTCAAAAAAACCGCCGAGGTCCCCCGCCCCAACAATTACTTTTTGTTTGGCGAGATCCATCCCTTCAGCATCTGCAGACCCCAATTCGGTGTGCATATGGATAATAACACCGTCTATCATGTTCCGGGCAACTACCATGGCAAATCCTCGAATTTCGCGTTTGCCGATGGCCACGCCGAATCCCACAAATGGACCAATCCCAAATTTAACAACCCGAATTTGCCCGAGACCGACGGCTTCTGGCACAACCATTCGGCGCAGATGCCCGGTGTCACCGTTGCGCAAATTCAGAACGATCTCGACTGGCTGAAACGCCACACCACCGAGTTGCGCTGAGGAAAGCGACCGGCACTGTCCCCAGCGGCCAACTTCCTGGTTGGGTCATGGAACAGCCGTCCGCTCATTTCCGGCCAAAATGCCGGTCTGCAAAGTCAAGGTAACGGTCCCAATCGTAGTCCGTCACATCATGTTTGCCATGGCGGATATGGTAGCCGATGAATTTGCCAATCGGTTGCTCGATGCCCGGCATTTCCGTCGCGCCCAAGCCTTCCAGCCCGTAGAGCCGGTAGGCCGGTTCCGCATTCAGCGCCGCGAGAAATTCCCCTTTGGGATCGGCCCAGAGATCCTGTTCGGCGCTGGCCACATAAACGGGCCGGGGCGCCATCAGGGCGATCAGCATGTGCTGGTCCATGGGCAGCTTGTCTTCGTTATTGCTGTATTGCTTGTAATTGCCGCAGAACCAATGCGGAAACACCGTATTGATGCGGTCCACGGTTTCCCCAAACCAGCGTCGGCTCAACGCCGCGCCACCCTCCCCAGAGTCGTTGGAGATGACCACCGCAAAACGATTGTCCTGCGCGCCCGCCCACAAGGCCGTCTTGCCCAGACGCGAATGCCCCATCAATGCCACTTTGGACGCCTGGATATCCCGATCGGTCGCCAGGTAATCCATGGCGCAGCTTGCTCCCCAGGCCCACGCCGCGATGGCGCCCCACTCGTCCGGTCCCGGTTTGCCGGTGTTGGGCTTGGGAAACACCGCGCGCACACTGTGTTCATAGGCATCCGCATCGTCCGGCTCCACATCCCAATAATGGAACGTGGCCAGCGAATATCCCCGCTGCAGGATCTTTTCCACCTGCCAACTGCTGGCCTCCTTTCCACGGGTTGATTCGGCGGGCATTCGCCTGACCAGGGGGCCATTATTCTCCGACTTTGCCCACTGTTCGTGCAAAGTGATCCCCGGATCGGCGCTTACGGTTTGATTGCCGGAAAAATTCAGACCCAAAAACACCGGCGGACGTTCCCTCGTCGCCATGGCTTTTTTGGGCACATACATCAACAAGTGAATCTGCGGCGCTTCCGGCGATTTCGAAAGCTGAATGGTCACCTCCTTGCGAATGGCGAGTCCGCCCAGGGCATTGGTATCCGTCACCGTCACCACAAAACGCATGTCGCCGGGCCGGGCGGGACTGCGCCCATACATCTGGGTTTCGTAAAAACGCAAAATCTCCGGGCGACGGTTCGCCTCCCAGGATTGCCGGGTGGTGACGCGGGTGCCATCGGCCTGGCGCAAAAGATCCGGCAGCACATAGGGCGGCACTTTGCTCTCGTCCTGGTTGATGCCCCGGGATTGAGCGAACAATGCGCTGGAACCGCCGAATACCCCGGCCACCAGCACGCCCAATAAAACCGCCGTGTTTTGTAGGGAAGTGTAATTCATAACCTCATCTTACTCAGCAGCACGGCCAATGAAACGTCATTGCGCCATTGGCGGCTATTCTGTTGTGATTTGAAAATTGAAAAAAGAAGCCCGCAACAATCCAGCCTCCACCCGTCCTGGTGGACGCGCGCAAAACGCCTATTTCAGATCGGCTGGGCATGTCACCACCTATGCCAGAAAATCATCGTCGAATCAAGCATTTCGGCAAAACATCAAGAGTTTGGCTTGCTTTCTCCATTCCACACTGATAATGGTCGTGATATGCGGTCTAAAGCCATGGAATAACGACGGATTCAACTGGGCTGAGGGAGGCCATTACGATGGGATTCAACAAAACTTTATCTGCAATTATGGCGGCATTTGTGGTATTCCACATTTGTGCGTTCGCACAGGCCCAATCCGATTATACTTACACAACCAATAATGGAGCCATTACCATCACGGGATACACAGGTCCCGGAGGTGCAGTCACCATCCCAGATGAACTCAATGGCATAACTGTCACCAGAATCGGCGATATGGCATTCGCACGGCTTTCCGATCTTGTAAGTGTCACGATCCCCGACAGCGTGACCAGCATTGGGAACGATGCATTCTATTGTTGCTTCAGCCTGACCAGTGTCACAATCCCCAATAGCGTTACCAGCATCGGAACAAATGCATTCAGCAACTGCGAGGTTCTGACAGATATTACGATTCCCAATAGTGTCACCAACATTGGAGATTCCGCATTCAAAACATGCAGGTTTATTAGGAACATCACCATCCCCGACAGCGTCAAGAGCATAGGAAGTTATGCGTTCAGTGAATGCTTTGGCCTGATCAGCATCAGTATGACCAACGGGATCATTAACATCGGAGATTGGGCATTCTATTATAGCCTCAGACTGGAGTCCGTCACGATACCAAATAGCGTCACAAGCATTGGAAATAAGGCGTTTGCTGCCTGCTTCGGCCTGACAAACTGCGCCATACTAAACGGTGTCACCAACATCGGGGATTCTGCGTTCGTTCTGTGTAACAATCTTACAAGTGTCACAATCCCAAAGAGCGTTACCAGTATTAGGAATAATGCATTCCGATCGTGTATAAACCTGAATGGAATCTATTTTAAAGGCAATGCATCCAGCCTTGAGGAAGATGTGTTTTTTGATTGCACCAATGCGACCGTCTATTACTTGCCGGGCACTTCTGGCTGGGACACGGCTTATGGTGGCCGTCCCACAGCGCAATGGGTGCTTCCAAACCCGCAGATCCTTAACTTTGGTAACGACTTTGGCGTCAATTCCAACGGCTTCGGATTCACCATTTCCTGGGCAACAAACGTGTCCGTCGCCGTGGACGCCTGCACCAACCTGGCCAATCCCACGTGGTCTCCACTCCAAACCAACACCCTCACCGACGGTATGGCCCATTTCAGCGATCCCGAGTGGACGAATTATCCCGCACGCATTTACCGCTTGAGAACGCCGTAAAGCTGGACCCATTTTATTGAGTTTTTTTGGTCTCAGGATCGCTCCTGTGAAGCTGATGGCGTGTTCAGATGGGCGAGGAACGCTGGAAAATCCTCCCAATGAACCGTTTTCAGACAAATCCCTGAAGATTGACGTCGAAAAACCGTTCCAGCCACTATTCCAACCTGAAAAGTGTGTTTAGCTGGCGAAAAGGAACACTGTCGATATGCCGTGGACCACGTCTCGAGTGGGACATAAAAATGAAAAACAACCAATAAAATCGGGCAAATTGCGGTTGCCTGGGATAAAATAATGGAAGTGGTGCCTCTGTATAACGCCGCTCGAACTTTCTTTCGAGGGCAAACATCGTCGTGAACGTGCAATCCAACTTTTTGCCTCGCGTTTGAGGCAGACTCTTTTGGACAATGTTCGAAGATCTTTTCACAAAAATCTGCACCGTTGATTGAGTGGAGACTACGAGATTCGAACCCCGTTGTCTCTTTGAAAAAGGGTATCCTCGAACCTATCCCCGCACCTGTCCCCACGGCGGGGATACCCTGCGAATCAACGGCATCCTGTGTTTACCGTCGTTTTGTCGTGGTTTGTCCGCTTGACGGCATCCCCGACTTCGGTCGGTTTTATGGCTCGCACGGCTGCTGTTTGTGTGGAAGCCGTGCTCGCCAAAAACCTCCCTCATCGCTCACGCGAAAACGAGTTCACCGGCGGACGGGTTTGACGAGTTTCGACCTATTAAGGACATGTCCTTAACGAGTGAAACGAGTTTAGAAACGGGTTCAAACGACTGCCGGACACTGGGACACAATGACACAGCGGGAACGGACAAAGACTTGCGAGTATTCTTCGACTCTCCGGGCATCCGCCTCATTCCCCGCTCCCCTTTCGGCGGAAACCCTCCGGTCTCGAAACGTCCCAAGACTTTGTCCTGGCGGGCGGGCGAGCCGTGACGGGGTATCCTCCAAGTATTCAGAAACCGTCTCCGCTCGCTTGATCCGCCCTTACGATTTTTAACCCGTTATCGCTATCGCTTCTTTACGGATTCTAACTGTTTCCGGGACGACTTTTTGCACTTTTTTAACCCGTTAAAAGGAATTCGGCTCATCGCCTCATACTGTTTGCTGCCCCGAAGTCCGTCGCACCCCCCCAATCGCAAACCGCATTCGTTCGTTTCGCCGCCGCCCTCTCTCCATTTTACCATCCGGTCAAGGTCGTTCCAGCCCATCCCGGTCGAGGGCGTTCCACCGCGCTCGCCCAACCTTGACTTCGGATGCCATTCCGAGAGTGCAGGCGTCTTACGAACGCCGCGCACAAAGGTCGAACTTTATCAGCCAACAAAAACTTCAATGTCATACATCGAACAGTTCGAAGCGGAACTTTTGAAGAAGCTTAACGGAGCCGAGAATACGGCAACCATCGTCCGATGGGTTTCCGAGAAAGTCCTCGAAAGTTACCGCAACGGAATCGCCGCAGGCCAGAAAGGCAAGCAGGTGATCCGCAAGGGAGAGAGCCGCCGACGCGGTTCTTTCGGAAAGGCTGAGTAGTCCCCAGCCTCATTATCAGTCTCATTCGCAAAAATGACCAACTTCAGTTTCCTGTCGAGGCATCTGAATCCGAAATTCCCGCTTGGCCAGATCGTCATGACGACAAATGCCATGCGCACGATTGAACCGGAAGACATCCATGCCAGCCTTTTACGCCATGCAGGGTGTGATTGGGGCGATGTTTGTCCCGAGGACAGCGAGGCCAACGATTCCGCACTCTGGGGCGGTGGCCGTCTGTTTTCGGTGTATCACGGCAGAAATGCCGTGAAATTCTGGATCATTACGGAGGCAGACCGAACCGCGACAACGGTTCTCCTGCCCGAAGATTATTAGCTAACGAACAAACACCATGACCAATTATACAGGTTTAACGCAGAAAGACCTCGAACTCATCGAGCGCGTTATTTACAAGAACGGCGACGACATCGCCATCTCCATCGCACGCTCTTTCGAAAGGCTGGAGGAGCGCATAGACGCGACAGAATCCCGCCTCTACAGTCGGATTGCCGAGGTTGAGGACAAGGTTGAGGGAAACCGTGAGGCAATCGCCGATTTCATCGGCGAGATTCGCACGGATATACGCGAGATGACGGATTCTCGCGAGAAAAGCACGAGCGCGGAATAGCCGCAGCGACGAAATAACCCCGCCTAAAAAGCGGGGTTTTTTCGTGCTTTGGCAAATGGGGGGGGGTGCGACGTCCTCCCCGACCCCCAACCCCCTGCCGGATTCCTCCCCCAGGGGGCTTTCGAACCCCACTCTCAGCCAAACGAGCTGCATCATCCAGCACTCTGAGTGCATTTAAAATTCTGAAGACATCTCAAATGCCGATAAAATGAGGAATGAATGTAATTCTTCTGTTTCTTCTCTATCAAAACTGTAGTGATATGTTTTCCATGATCCGACCAGACATTTCCAAATACCTAATTCACTTTACGCGCGACACAACCGACGAAAAAGCCTTTAAACGTCTTCAAAAGATTATTCATGATAAGAAATTAATTGGCAGCAGTAACAAGATTAAGGGAGGCCATCGATGCGTGTGTTTTTCCGAGGCACCATTGTCCAGTCTCCAAGACGGCTTAGTGAACCAGGATTTCTATTCCAAATATTCGCCATTCGGAATCATGGTTTCCAAGAAATTGCTTTTTGAACGAGGTGGTCGGCCGGTGATCTATCAGCCTGCGCCGGAATATAATGAACTACCTCATAGTTATCAATGGCGTCATGTTACGTTTGAATTGCGCGACGGATTGTCTTTTTCCGACTTTACCTGGGAACGCGAGTGGAGAATTAAATGTGACGAACTGCCTTTTGATTGCAGTAATGCAAAAATTGTTGTTCGAGACGCTAATTGGGCTGCACGCCTCAAACGGGAGCACGAAGACAATCAGGAATACAACGTCCAAATGTATTCCCTTATTATGGGAGATATCGCTGAACTTTACCGTGAACCCATCGGATGGACAGTTGCCCAACTCAGATGACGTTAAAAACTTTTAAACGGTTGCCCGTTTTTCAACTATTGTCCGCAATGCCAAGGATACGTGTCGCTTTTACTACGATTGTTTTCCCATTGAAGTGGCTGGAGATTGCTCAGATCATCGGTTCCGCCAAGGGCAACGGGCATAATATGATCGATTTCCCAGCCGTATTCTGAATCTGAATTGCCATGTTCGCTATATCTCATGACGTTTCCGCACTCATCGTATCTCCATACCTTTGGATCGAAGTTTTGAATAATTCTTCCTTTAGTCCAAACTGACAATTTAAATGGTTCGCTGGCAGTTTCAAACAGGTATGTGTATGACATATTTATCTCTTCTTTTTTAGAATGTTAATGCAATTTTAATCCTGATAACCCATCTGAGTCAAACATATTCAATCCTCAAAAGAATTGGGCCTAGAAGATATATTGTAAGTTCACCCTATCATTTGTAACCGACCATATTCGCTATCAACATCCATCTCCGCACCTGTGTAATGTATAATTGATCATTGGAGTCAGTTCTTCACTGAAACCACATAACCATAAGGAGTTATCATGGATGTTCATTGTTCCACCTGTGGCGAGCCATGGGATACATTTCATCTCTGGCACGAAGCCATATTCGAGACAGGATTGAGTGCTGAGGAAGCCGAAGCGTGGGACTTTCTTCCCCAGTCTCAAAAATTAAACGACCGTTACCGGAAGGAATTTCGGGCGGTCGGCTGGGAGTTCGGGCAAAGCGTGATCAACGTCACTCGTTGCCCGTGCTGTCCCAAGGATGCAAAACCCAACCCAGAGGTCGTAAAAACAAAAGCAGTCCTTGAACAGCTTTTGGGCAAGGACCAGGAGGGATTGGCTGCAACCTTCGAGGATCATCACCTATGAACGCAGCCGTCAATTCAATCGCCAAGTTCCCTCTTGGTCAACTCATGGTAACACCCAACGCCCTTAAATGCCTGACTCTGAATGAAATCATTTCAGCAGTCATTCGTCATCAAATGAGCGATTGGGGCAATTTAAGCAGTGACGACCGATTAGAGAACGATCTTAACCTCGAAAGGGGGTTGATTCTCATATCGGTCTATCACGACCACAATGACATGCCATTCTTTGTCATCACAGTGCCGAATCGCTCCGTGACAAAGGTCATGATGCCGAGCGATTGAATTCACAAGGGCGATCCATTCGGGTCGCTCCTTTTCTTGCCCCAAACGGCAAGTTTGCACGCCTTGACTGCTTTCCTCGACTTAATGTAACCACCGCCGCGCCCTACCTGTCCTCGAACATCGTCTGGTATAATGCAAAACTGGAGTCAGTTCTTCATCAAACCACATAACCATAAGGAGATACGATGGATCTTCATTGCACCACTCGTTGCGAATTGTGGCGTGTTCGCCATCTCCGGTATTACATCCCAATGGAGGATCACGGTCTATGAATGCCTATGACCGCATCAACGAACGAATCATTGCCCTGCTTGAGCAAGGCACCATTCCCTGGCATAAGCCGTGGAAAGCAAAAACCGGCTTGCCACGGAATTTCATCACCAAAAGACCGTATCGTGGCGTGAATATATTTTTGCTCATAGCCATGAGCTACGAATCCCCTTTCTGGCTGACATTCCACCAGGCCACGGAGCTTGGCGGTTCAGTCAGCAAAGGCGAAAAAGCATGTCCGGTCGTTTTTTGGAAACCGTTAGAGGTTGAAGACAACGAAACCGGCAAGGAACACAAAATTCCTTTGCTCCGCGTGTATCACGTATTCAACATTTCGCAATGCGAGGGGTTAAAAACACCACCCGCAGCGGAAGACATTTCGATTGCGGTTACGAAACCAGCGGAAATTGTGGCGAGGATGCCGCAACCGCCCGTGATCAAACACGGCATGACCCGCGCTTTCTATGCCCCATCGGCAGATGAGGTCGGAATGCCGGTTCCTGACCGATTCGACAACGAGACGAGCTATTACGCGACGATTTTTCATGAACTGGTGCATTCGACAGGCCACAAATCGCGGTTGCATCGCGCTACGCTTGTCGAAAACACCGGCTTCGGATCAGACCCGTATGCCCGCGAGGAATTGATCGCCGAACTCGGCAGCGCGTTTCTCTGTGGATATGCAGAGATCGTGGATCGAACGATTGATAACTCGGCTGCGTATATTAACAACTGGCTCGTAAAGTTGCGCAGTGATCGGACGCTCATGGTTCAAGCAGCAGCCCAGGCGCAAAAAGCCGCTGATTACATCATTGGCGCGTCCGCAGGCGATATCAACGAAGTCAAAGAGTGATTCAAGCCCCTTCCATTTTTCGGGAGGGGTCCTTTTTTAACCTACAGGCGGCGTGATATAATTTGATCGATTTTTCAGAACATGCTCTGCGCCAAACGAAAATCAGACGGTCAAGTCGTGACCGCATATCTTGAATCAAAACGGAATGCGCCGTTCGTCTGTCCTCAATGCAACGAGGATGTGATCCTTAAATGCGGCAGAAATCGCGTAAATCATTTTGCCCACGCCAATCCGATCGCGTGCAAGTTTGCCGAGGGTGAAAGCGAGACACATCGGCGCTGCAAAATGGAGATTTTCGAGGCGCTTAAGCGAGAGCCTGGCGTTCACAATGTCGCCATTGAGCGACCGCTTGAAACTGTCCGCCCTGACGTAAGCGCCATTATCAATGGCGTCCCTGTCGCCATCGAGGTTCAGATCAGTTCCCTTTCGATCGAAACAATCATGCGCCGGACGATTGATTACCACCAACGAGGAATTTATGTGCTTTGGCTTTTGCAGTGGACACCGGCCCTTGACGCCAATCGCTACACACCCCGACTGTGGGAAAAATGGATTCATGCGGCATATTTCGGCCATGTGTATTATTGGATCGAAGGATTGACGGTCGCATCTTACCGTTTCGACACGAGTTTCAAAACAATTCCCCAGATATCCTGGTATTCCAAAGAGGGCAAGAAAGTGACGGCTGGCGGTTACAACCGAAGATCAAAGCGTTATCGGACGGCGATTCGTGGCAGGACACTCAATTTAGCAACCGATTTCGTCCCAAGAACGCGAGATTGGTGGGAAGGAAACGGGATCACAATCCCTGATGCGCACATTTTTATGACCACACACCGCTCTAAAAATACATTAAACGATAATCAAACCATATAAATCAAAGGTAAATACATTCTTTTCTTTAATTGCTCATTCTTATCGAATCCATCGGTTTTTCCACAGCTCAGTTTTATAAAACAATATTAATTTCTATTTTAGAGTTGCTCGTCCTTATTTTTCTGGTACGAAGTCATTCACCAATACCTCTACGAATGAAACCAAAACGCACATCGAAGCATGCGATTAAGAAAGACCTGTCGCTGGAGAGGATCCTGACATTCAGTGGCACTTTAAGAATCCCTGTATCAGGCAGTGTCCCTGTTGCCAACGAAGTTCTTCAAATCATTGAAACTCAAGAATTTCAAAGATTACGTGGAGTTCGTCAACTTGGTCCAACGTATTTTGTATATCCTGGAGCCGTTCACACGCGTTTTGAACATTCTCTGGGAACTTACGCACTAAGCCTAAAATATGCCAAGGTATTGCTTGAACGAGATGAGTTTTATGAGTTTGCGCAAAGCCCCGCCGACATGGTCAAACTTTTAATTGCAAGTGCCCTCTTGCATGACATAGGCCACTATCCATTTTCTCACTTAATTGAAGAAATTGGGCAATTACCAGGAATAAACCTCAAAAAACATGAAGATCGAGCCGATCACCTCATCATGCATACGAAGATTCGCGAGATTCTTGAAAAGAGTTGGGGCATCAACCCTCGCGATGTATGCAAGGCGATCAAAGGTCAAGGGCTACCTGGCGGTTTTGCTGTAATGGCAACTGCTTTGAGCGGGGTGCTTGACCTCGATAAAATGGATTACCTCATTCGAGATAGTGTCCATTGTGGAGTTAATTTCGGTCTGGCTTTGGACATAGACCGGTTCTTAGCTGGGCTTCACATTGATAAAGCAAATGCCAGTATTTGCCTTAGTACAAAAAGTGAATCACATATTCCAACTTTGATCACAGTTAGAAATCTAATGTATAACGAAGTATATTGGCACAAAACGGTGCGAGCGTGTGGAGCAATGATGAAGACGCTTATATTTTTGTTATGCAAAATGAAGTTTCTGACTCCAATGCAGCTAAAAAGATTAATGCTTTCGCAAGACGATCAGGTTTCTCATAATATTTATCAAATTATTCGAACAATCAAAAACCCTCGATTACATTCGCTTTTAGAGCCGTTCCTGTTTAGAAATCGTGCTTTGTTTAAAATGGTTTACCGTTTTGGTGTTTCAGTTTCACATGCCAAACCTAACGCCAGTACATTTTTCCAAAGCATTTTGAATGAAAGTCACGCATCTATCGATACATGCCTACAAAAGGCAAATAATTTGGAAAAGGCAATTAGGCATGTTCTTCCAACTATCAAACAAGGGGACATTTTACTGGAATACACACCGGTTAAACCGGGACATGAAACGTTTGCCATAAATAGTATGAAGTTATTAGATGAACGAACTAAAGATTTCGTAGTGCCGTCTTATGATAATGAAGGTGCCGACAATTTACTCGACAAAAGTCGTCGTGTATTTGTATTTTGTCATCCAAACCGGTCCGATCTTTTTAAAGATTTAACCATATCAGATTGGGAACATATATTTTGCGAAGCCGTGAACAATTCAAAGACGAACTTTACTAAACCAATAAAGAGGGTTCTTACTTAAAGTAGATAATCACTTTATAGAACTTGTTAAACTATTTTTGATTTAATATGCATTAATAGATCGCTGAGCTTATATGTATACGATAAAACAAACTCGGGCAGCTTTAATTCATTTATTTTTTGTGATCATGGGCGTAGTGGGCTTAGCAGATTTTGCCCCACTTCTACCTAATCTATATCAGAAGTGTATTGCAGCAACAATTTTGTGCGTTTTTATTGGTTATGCTATTTTCGTTCGCGAAAAAACAGTTTATCGATTCAAACCTGGCAGTAAACAATTAATCGGCTTTTTTAGAGATTGGTATAATATTCCAGGAGACTTATCGGTTTATTGCGATGACTTAGATTGGGCGCGATCGGATGAAATACATTCAGCCTTGGTGAATAAGGCATCAAAAGGTCAGTTGCGGTTATTTTTGAAGATAATTGGGAGCCAAGGACAACAACTTAGGGCGTCAGGAGCTTCAGTATTTCAAATACCCAGTTGCGTGCAGTCACAACATAAGTTTTCAATTCTAAAGAATGATGGTTTTGAGCAAATAATATGCCGAAGCAAAGTTACAGGGGCCGCAATTGCCGGACCGGAACTAATTGAATTTATCGGGACCTGCAGCACGAACGATCCCCATCTCATAGCTTTGGCAAACGATGTGTTATCATACAGCATTATACTCCATGAGGAAATCCCAAAAACATTTTAATTCATTCAGTTTCATTGCCAAACAATGGGATTGTAATGCTCGATATCGATTCCAAGAACTATTTTCTGGACAAGACCAAACATATAAAAATATTTTGTGTCCACTTTTATACAAACTATTAAGTGACGTTTCTCCTGGGCGAACTGTTCTAGATGTTGGTTGCGGTTTAGGTTTTTTCTCGGATTATATTCACAATCTCGGATTCGATGTAGTCGGCATTGATATTGCTTCCGATTGTATTTCCATTGCGCGGGAGAATTTTCCGTCTCTCAAATTCCATGCTACCAATATTCTCGACTATTCGAAGGAGGAACATGATCGTTATGATGCTTGCGTTGCAAACATGTTTTTTCACAATGTACCTAACATTGAAGAAATTGCAGAATCAATTTACGATTTGCTTAAACCAAAGGGTGTGCTGATCGGTTGCATACCACATCCTGTTTTCTGGTTTAACCATCGGCGTCAACAAGCTAAGCGGATATTGGTGAATGGTCGGACGGCATACTTGGCACCATTTAAAATTAGAGGATCATCCGTGCATCCAGCGCCCTTTACATATTTTGACCGAAATTGCGATGATTATTGGCGAGCATTTACGAATATAGGATTTTCTGAAGTCCATGCTGTTTCATTCGAAAAAAGATCCGATGTCCCGAACGATTTGGTTTTTTTTGTTGCTCAGAAAAAATAGATTCCAAACATGCTTTGTTCCTGTTTTGATATTATCACGCCTTCACTATACAGTTTTTGATTTATGTTGTGATTACTATGCGTCGCATTCCCGGCAATAAAATTAAGCTCGGTGTGGTGGACGGTAAGGGGGTTCCCCTCCAGATTACCCCTGAGATGCGTTCGACGCATTTATACATCTGCGGCTCGACCGGCACCGGCAAATCGAAAATGCTGGAATATCTCATCCGCCAGGACATCGCCAAATGGCCCCAAAGCAAGTGCGGACTCCTGGTGCTCGACCCCCACGGATCGTTATACGACAGCCTCATCAATTGGATTTCATGGCAGGAACCGTATCTTAAAAAGGTTCCCATTGTCCCAATTGATTTACGGCAAACCGATTGGACAGTCGCATACAACGTGATGCGTCCGCGCATGAAGGCCGATCCTGCGGTTATCGTGAATAACTTTGTCCAAGCCATGTCGTATGTCTGGGGCGTGGACGGCACCGACAAAACACCCCTATTCGCTCGTATCGGAAGCAATGTCCTATGGACGTTATATGAGAAAAAGATGACGCTCCTTGAATCGGAATATCTGATTGACCGCACCAACAAGCGCCTCCGGTTCCAGATGACGGCTGGCCTATCCAAACGTTCTGTTGCTCAGGATTGGGCCTACGCTAATGCCTTAACACCAAGGGATTTTGACGCACAGATTTCGAGCACCGTGAATCGATTTCACAGTTTCCTGCACAATGAAAAGCTGCGTCTCATGTTCGGCCAGAACGGCACATCACTTGATCTTGGCAAAGCGCTCGAAGAGGGTTCGATAATCATCGTCAATCTTTCAACCGAAGGCGCTCGCGTATCCGAGGAAGATGCTTCCCTGTTTGCGACATTGCTTTTGAGCGATCTTTGGACGGCGGCAAAGGAACGCGGTAAAGGCACTGATGCTCGCCAGGTAAAACCATTCTATGTCTATATTGACGAATTTCAGAACTTCGTGACCCCGACGATTGCCAAGAATCTCGACCAGGCACGCGGATTCGGGCTTCACCTCACGCTTGCCAACCAATTTCCACGCCAGATTCTCCATACCGGCGCAAACGGCCCCCAGGTGTATGACTCGATCATGGCGAACGCGCGGAGCAAGATCGTGTTTGAAACACACGGCGAGGAGAATTTGCGTCCCCTTGCCACCGACCTCTTTATGGGTGTGATGAACCCGGACGAGATCAAACACGAGCTATACAGCACCAAGGTGATGGATTACGTCGAGGAGACCCGCACCGTTAGGAGCAGGAGCGAAAACTGGAGCGAGGCCACCGGGCAATTTACCGGTCTGACCGGCACCGAAAGCACGAGCGGCATGATACTTAACGACTCACAAGAAGACCCCAGCGCGTGGAATAGTTCGGAGGCTAATTCAGACGGCACGTCCCAAATGAACGTGCGAGGCGGAGGCAGTTCTGAAACCGAAATGCCTTTTCTCCGTCCAGTCATTGGAAAAGAACTTTCCAGCGTCCAATTCCGCCCCCTGGAGGAACAGATGTTCCGGGCTATGGCGGCTCTGCATGATCAGAAACAGCGTCATGGCGTGGCTCGGCTCGTTGGAATGGCCACTCCCCACACCATTGTGACACCGACCATTCAGAAAACGCCTGCCAATGACAAGATGGCGCAATCCTTTTTAACCCGTTTGTACAAAAAACTGCCGTTTGCCATGCCAAGTACCGAGGCAAACAGGCAAATTAAAGACCGTGAACAGAAAATGGCCGTTGGATTATTAAAGAATTCCAACGAACCGAAAAAGGTTCAGCAGGTGATTTTGAAGGAGCCTGACGATCTGCTGCCGGTGAAGCGGCAGTTAAAATAATTGCAAATGATATACTCCGCTGCGCGTCATGAGTCTTTTGAAGCCATCCAGCACTTGACATGATAATTTATGAACTCCCCCATTATCAATGTCGAAACCGAGCAATGTAAAGGCTGTTAGATGTCAACTCGATCGACTACAATAGCCACTTGTCCTGAAGAATGCCTGCATGAATCCAGACCGAGACTCTCTATTTTCCAGCATTTTTTGACTGTTTACGAGCTTGTACTTCAGCCAAATCAGCTTCCAATGCTAATTTCTCTGTTTGGTCGAGATGTCCGTCATGATTCACATCATGCTTTTTAAGCAAACGCGCAGCCTCGTTGTTAGGATTTTCGATTTGCTTTTGTTTCTTGATCTTCAGGTAATATTCCTGGCGGGCACGTTTCCATGCTTCACGTTCGCCCGCATCAATTTTGCCATCACCGTTCTTATCCCATTTAAGCAACTCTTGTTTTCGGCTTTCTAAAAGCGCCTTTCGTTCAGGATCACTCATCTTTCCTTCGATATTGGGCTTATAACCAGTAAACGCATTATTGTTCGTTACGCTTTGTGCTCGCAGACACAATGACATACACATCAATGACATTCCAACTTGAATCCAGTATTTAACATTCATATATATAATAGTCGATTATCTTATTATTTACATATTTGTTTAGGGTTTTATCGCTTATTTTACATTGAATCGATAGACAGCGATTACCTCGAATGGAAAATCATAATCATTAAGTTTTTGGGATCGGTAATCCATCAAATATTTCCGTGCTACTATGCAATTAGAAAATAAACCATTTTCATTTAATAGTGGTAAATATTTTTTCATTTCTTGATGACAAGGGTAATCTTTCACTATCGACCAGCAGTCTCCTGATATTGATGCTACATCTACCCCAAGAAACAACAAATGTCCTTCTTGTTCATATTGTTTTTGATCATCGTCAAAAGAGCAAAAGAGTATTTCATACTTACGTGGCGATTTCTCAAACATTTTTAAGAGATCGGTGGCTTGATTCAATGTTTCTATAAGTCCAGAATCGAGACGCACACCGGAAAATACATAAAATTCATTCGCCTCACGTTCACTAAGTATATTGCTAGGATATTGTGGCAAACGATCTACCCCTCGATACAATATATTTAGTGTTCCTTTGTTATATGTGACCGTATCTAATACAATAAGATAACCGTTTGTCTTCATGGCTTAAAAGATGGATCTACAGGAATGTGGGCGCCATCAACGTTTATATGCGCTCCTTGCCACTTGGTATCGGAATGGCCTTTATCGTGATACTTTGGCGTTTTACCCATTTGTTTCAGTTTTGCCCATACTTTTTTTGCATCTGACGCACTTAATGGTAGATTCGGATCATGACTACATTTTATCCATCGTTTAAATATCGTTGTGTCACTCAGAATGTCACCAAGTGCTCTACTAGTAGCGGCTCCAACCGCCACTCCAACTGTTTTACCCAAAAGCATACTACCGAGAGCCGTTCCACCTGCTGATAGCATTTCTTCGAGACGGTCACCATCACCGTTTTGCACGGCATCAAGAGCTTGCACCGTCATGTTTTGAATTTGCCCATAAGTCTCAACCGCATTCCTAATCCTTGACAACAATGAATACCCACGTGCAGCGAACGCCACCGCACCACCCAAATCATCCCCTTCCGCTAATAGCAGTCCCTCAAGCATATCCCCATGTGGATCAATTGCGTTAAGACTATTATTCTTGCAGAACGCATATAGATTATTTCCTCCCTGTTCCTCACTAGGATCTCGACTGATCCACCTTTCCATACTCGGGCTATAATATCTGTATCCGTAATAAACCAAACTACTTTCTTCATCCCAGTATTTGGTGGACCAACGGATTGGATTAGTTCTGGCCATTGGCCCTGTGGCACGGATAAGTTCGCCGAATGGCGAATACTCGTATTGGGCCGCCGTGGAAGCATCAGATGCATTAACTAACGCCATGACGTTTCCATTACCGTCATAGGCGGGATAATAGGTTGATCCGCTCGAGTTATCGGCGACCAGAACCAGTCCTCCAATGCCACCGACCCCGTCCATCGTATGGCTCATGTCCAGGCCCCATGTATAGGAGCGCACCAAGGCGTTGTTGGTTGCATTCAATTCGCCGATCACATTCCAGCCATCATAAAGGAACCGGGTATTCCGGCTCAAAACATAACTGCCGTTATTGGTGGATATCTTGCTCCAGATTCGACGTCCTTTGTAATCGTAGCCAAACTCCAGCTTCCGCTTGGCAAAGTTGGGCAACGAGCTGATGCTTTCAACTTTTGACAACCGATTCTCCGCATCCCAAGTGTATCCCCACAGCCCGTCCTGTTGAAGATTGCCATCATTATCATACACCAATGTGGCGGATGACGGAGCAATCAGAAGATTACCTGTTGTATTCGTTGCACCAGCGACCGTCACGGTCTGCCACAAGGCTCCACCGACATTGGTGACGCTCAACTCGGAATGGTAGTATTCCCCCTTCCGATCTGTGGACTGCCCATTCACTGTGATCGTGACATTCGCGTAGGCCACGCCACACACATCTTTATAACTGGGTATCGTGATACCGGTATATTCGTTAAGCCCATTGACCGTGAAGGCCGTTGGTCTGAGGTTTTGACCAGAGGCGTCACCGCCACTCCAATTGGTTTTCAGATTGCCTATATTATCGTAACAATACTCATATTGCTGTCCTGTCACCGGTTTGAAATCCGACCAATAGCGTTTGCCTGAAACGACCTCGTTGCGGTCATTATAATCATACGCCCACGCCGACCCGTCGGTCTGGGTGGCCCGCGTTCGGCGATTCACGGAATCATAGGTATAGACGTGACTGCTTACAGACCCCGTGGAGTTATTGGCAATGGAATGTAGGCGAACTCCATAATCCCACGTCCGACTCGTTGTGAGTTTTGACGATCCACTGTGTTTGAACGAGGTGGTTGCCAGCAAATCTGCATTGTTCTGATATGCATATGCAGCGGAATCCACCCCTGACGAAGCGCTACTCAACCGCCCATAAGCGTCATATCCATAAGTCGAGGTCAGTAAATCTGTGCTATTAACCCGGAGTTTTATCCAGTCGCGCCCATACAATGCGTCATAATGGTTTGTTATGGAGAGATTTACGAATGTTCCCGCTGTGCACCCGTCTCCTGTCGGACGGCCCAGAATATCGTAAAATAGCAAATGCTCCCCTGTAGAATCACTTACAAAAGCTGGGAGGCCAGCGCGATTATAACTTGTATATGCCTCATTGACATACACGACGGGCGTTGTTCCATCCGAATAATTGACCGCTGTCAGATCGCCGTACTCGTTGTATAGATACGTCGTTGTCACACCGCGAGACCATTGGCGCGTGCTCAACAAACCATTATTTTGATAGGCATATTTTACAGCGTGACCAGTTTGGTCCACTTTGTTGGTAAGGTAACCGGTTTCAGCCTGATACAGCCACTTGTTTGTATCGCACGCAACACCTGTTCCAGGCCAGGTCGAGTTAGCCCATTGAGACCCGCCACGGTAAGTGTGCAACTCAATCATATCACCATATGAATCATAGATTCGCTCCTCGGGATATGGCACATCACCCCAGGTCCGTGACAATTCACCCCGGGCGGTATATTCATAAAAGGTTTTTTTGCCGTTCGCCGCCGTGGTGCATTTCAGCTGTCCTGCATTGAGATGCGTAGCCGGATAATATTCGGAGGCCGTGCTCATCCCCGTGTAATCCACGGTATTGGTGATTTGACCGGTAACCGCATCATAGAAAGTGCGGCTCGAAGCCCCCTGTGGATTGATCGTTTGAACCTCGCGCCCCAACTCATCGTAATAATGCCATATATAACCAGCAACGGTTGGGGTGTTTTCCTTTTGCAAAAGGTCATTAACCTTTACTGTGGTGGCGTCTTGGACCGACTGGGCCGTGTTAAGAGTCTCGGTGGTGCGTTTTTTGGTGCGATCAACCGTAACAGTGCTAATAGTCAGGTTATTAAAAGCATCCCATTGGCTGGTTTTCGAAATTTCGGTCGAGCTCAGGTTATTGACTTGGTTCTCGACAACACTCGTCACGGAAGGAGTTGAGTCGTTATAGGTCAAAAACGTGAGATTTGTCGTCACTTCATACCAGACATTGGCGATTTTCTTGAAGTAAGTATCAGTCTGACTTATTCGATCATCTGAAACTGGGTCTGTATAGACAAACGAGTAATTTGGCTCCAAACCGTTATACTTACGGAGCGTTTGGCGCCATGTCCGCTCCAGACCATCATATTCGGTTACGGCGCGACCCAAATCATTTGTGGTCATTTTGGTTACGCGGTAACCTTCCGGCATTGCTTTATAAACTGTGTAATTTCCTTCCAAGGAAAAGCTCGGACGTTCCTCATATATCTGGTTATCGACCCAGTCGATTCCGGTTTTAACATATCGACCAGAATTCAACGCTCCGATTCTCTTGACTGTATAATCTTGAACACGACCCATAGAATATTGCCAGTCCAGATCATAGTCGTAATACTCGGCAATGGTGGATGTGCCAGTTTTCGATTTTAGCCGTCCATCCAGATAATTGGTGAGAAGCAACGTGGCTCCTCCAGGCAGGGTGATATTTGTTCCCGAAGTGTTGCCCGGATAGGCAAACGTGGTCACGAGACCGTCCGAATTGGTCTGAGACGTAAGTCTTCCCGTTTTGTCAAAAGCCGAGGCATTCACCATGGATAACGAACCTGCCGATTGGGTTTCGCTAAGCGTGCGACCGGAGGCGTCATATACATAGGTGGTAATCTGGTCCGATTGTGAAGGATAACCATCCATTGCTGAGATGCCCTTGATCGTGCGGGTTTTTATGCGTTTAAGCGTATCATAAGTGTAAACTGTTTCTTTGCCAGTCTCATCCATTTCGGAAAGCAGAAGACTGCCATCCATCACATTGTTCCCACGGTAATCCGCAGAATAGGTGGTGCGTGGCAAACCTGAGACAGGGTCCATGCGTGTGATATTCGTGGTATGTCCTAACGTGTCGTTTGCGAGAACCTCCTGGTAAAGCAACTCAAACACTGGTTCGCCCCATGCATTGGTGCCAGAGCAAGCATATTTTTCCCTTAAAACGGGAAGTCCTTGCGAATAAACAGTGGTTTCTTTCCAACTTTGACCTACATAATAATACAATAAACGATCGCATACATGGTCTTCCATCGTATAAAGCTGTACGCCAATGTTGCGGTAAGTATCATTTTCTAGGCCGTAAATATCCATCGACTCCAAACCGCAGTAAATGATGGTTTGACGTCGATCTGGATTGATGACCAAAGAGGCGTCGCTCGTGTAGAGATGATTGTTGGGATCATAGGAAAAAACCCGCGTCGAGGGATTATAAGAACCATGATCGTAGTAATAATATTGGACCGGTTCACCGCTTTTCGAACATTCCAAAGGATGATCAGCAAGTCCCCAAGGTGCGGTTGGGGCAAAGAATCTTCGGTAGGCACCTACACTCAAAGTCATATCCTCGCAGATTTGTTTGCCTTCAAATCTCTCCAGAGTATCCCCATAATCCGGATTTTCACTATACGTTTCCTCACGAATCCAGAAATCATAACCTGTATCGTTATTATAGAGATACTGGCGGTTGTACATTGGCACACCCTCTTCTGAATAAGCTGCGTATTCTGTTCTATGGGAATTCGATTCATCGGCCTCTTGAGGCGTCAAAGGGCTGTCTTTCCATGGCCTAAGGACTTTACCCAAGGTTCCTGGCTCGCCTGAATCCCAACCGTTGTATATGCGCTTTTCCCAGGTTCCATTTGGATTGAAAACATATTTTACGCGACCTATTTCGTACAGCTCTCCTTCCGTGTAATATTCCATTCGCGTAGAAAGATTTGCCCCGTTTGGATCAAGGCGGGTTTCCACAAGATTCCAGCCCCAAGGAAACAACTCATATTTTTCAATGCTTTGGGATGAAATCTGGCCTCCGTAATATTTGATTTCAACTGTCTCAAGTCGATTGCTGCGTGCAGGTGAAACGCTCGTGTTCGAAGCGAATGAAACCAACCGTGTTTCAATTTTTTGTTCACTGCCTTCTCCTTCCTTCAAAGTCCAAAGACTTGAGGCTGAATTGAATTCAAGAATGTTGGTGCGAGACCAACCGTTGCGATTTTCAATGATATGCAATCGGTTGCTAATTGCCGGATTATTGTCCGGATTCACCACCTGCCAGCTTACAAAATAGTTTCCCGAGATATTGGTGTAAATCCCCTGACTGTTTGTCTGGCTGCCCACCTGCGAAGGATGGTAAAACTTCAGCGAATATTGGTTCGTTCCCGGTACAATATCGACAAATGCCTGTGGCGCTTTGACCTGGCGCAGTTCTCCAGACATCTGATTTGTAATCACCAATTCCAATTGACTGCGGATATTCGTGGATTTGCACGTATAAAACAAATTTGATGGGGTGTAAACCGAGGCAAACAAACCATTGTTAAGCAGCCGAAGCTTGCCAGCCGAATTGTTGTCCAAAAGATGCCCCAAGCTAACATTCCATTCAATCTGGGAACGGTTTGTAGAAAGACTCATTCCTGGTCCAAGCTGCAGGCTGGAACCATCACCCGGCGCTCTATCCGGTTCGTTGCTGTCATCATCAAGTCGCCAGCGCGGACGAGCATCCCACCGTATTTCTACTTTCCACGAATTGCTATAATAGCCACATGAATTTGTGTAATTGAAATCTGATAACATGCCTCCTTCCACATCGTTGATTAAAAACTTGATGTTGTTGGGAAAATTATCGCGAACTCTCCGAGCGTCCATCAGACTCACTCCGGCCATCGCAGTTAAATCACATTGAATATAATACAGATTTGATCCCTGAACCGTAAGCTGGAATGGTTTGTAAAAGGGCATTTCAACGGAAGCCGAATTGGTATTGGTCACCGTATTGTCACACCCACCACCGTATCCAATGAGATTTGTTTGCGAGAAACTGACTTGATAACTGCTATTGCTCTCCGCCATCACCTGTGATTGCACCTTCATCAACGCAAACAAAGGATCCTCAGCCCATGAATCCCACGGCTTGGAGGCTTGAACTTGATTAGCTCCAAAGACCAGACCACATAATAAAACAATTAACCGGGTCGCTTTAAGAAAAGTAGAACGGTGATATCCCGCCATCGATACAATTGCATCCATATTCATTGGCTTCCTCTTATTTGTTTGATTCTTGAATATATTATGGCTTCAAAGGCGTAAACACGCGGACTTCCTGACTTCCATTTAACCCATTCATCGAATTATAGGTTTGCCAGGAGGTTGCGTCATCACCCCCATTTCCGTTTCCATTCCTGTCCTCCAAATAATCCGGGACTCCATCCCCATCCTGGTCGTATGGATTTCCGTTGGAATCCGCGGCAACATAGTGAAAACCGATATCGACCACGGTATTGGTCTCTTTAAGGTTGCTTGTCTGGGTCGTGTAATGGAATAGAGTCGCGTTGGTAGCATTGCGGCTCCCCTTGTTGATCAGGTCGGTTGAGCTTTGGTAATAGGTTCCGAATGTCCCCGTCGCATAATTAAAGGAGGCCAATGTAATGTTCTGAAGGCCACCCAAGGTCGTGGGCGTATTGAGATAACCGTTGTAACCACTACCTCCTGAGGTATTTACACATGTCAACGTGCAATTGTCGAACAAGTTATCGTATATAGCCCAGGGATACGTGGTGACAGAGTTGTTTGCTGTCATCGAAGACTCGATAAAGTTATTGTTATAGCAATAAAAGTTCAAAGGCGCGGGGCTTCCCATATAACCCTCCGAGACACTGAGAGTCACACGCTTGCAGAGGTTGTTGGTCCAACACACGGCCCCCATTGTCGAAGTGGCGCTAAATAGCCAGCTTCCATGCACGAGCTGACAATCGGTTACAGCCATTCGATTCAGATAAGTAAGTGCGAAGAAGCAACTGGCACCACGGCTTTTGGCATTCATTGCTGTAAACCTGAGGAACATGTTCACTCCCGTGCCCGACTGCATCCACACGGCCCTCTGTCCAGTGGTTGGGTCAAACTGGTCTGATCGATCCTGCGCCCATTGGTAATGCACCAGCCGGTTCATGCGATCCGGGGTTCCTTGACTGACGAGGACCGATCCAGTCTGCAAAATGAAACCCAAAGAGCCAAAATAACCGACCGCCACACCATTCGTGAGTGTCAGCGTGGCGTTCGTCAGATACAAATTGCCCACCATGTAATCCACCGGATCGAAATGAAAACCCAAATCGGGGATGTCCGTGTCACGCTGGGCCTGGGGATTAAGCACGGTATCAACGGATATGGCCGTGGAAATTGTGTTGGTCAGCATGACGGGGGCATAGGTCGTTCGCGTCCGCAAATCTTTGAGCAAATTGGAATTGATGTTCATGGTGCCCAGATTGCGATATGTGTTGTCGGCCAGATAACTTCCACCATCCATGATTCCCTGAAACACTCCATTCGTACTGCTGGCGGTCGCGCAATAATTGGTATTGAATGCAAACCCATTGGTTGTGCACTGGACGAACAGACTGTTGGTGACGTTCAAAGTGGCTGGCTGCCCGCCCGCAAATGTGGTGGAGACGGTATTTGCAGTGGCATGTTCAACGGAACAGACATTTACGCCACTGGCAAATATCAAGCAGGAACCCACGTTATCAAACAATACATTTCGCAAATAGTTTGTCCCACCAGCGAACGTAAAGGCGGTCCCCGTGCGATAGAACTTTGAATGGCTGTTCGTGTTGATGTGACTCGCGGTATATGAAATCCCCGTACTGAGGTGTTTGAAATACAGATACTGTAAATCCGCATCCGCGCTGACGGTCATTCCGTTGCCATAATAACCGCTCGGGGATCCTGTTGAGCCAGAGATTGTGTCCCCAATTGTGTTATCATCCTTTGCCGTGCATATTATTGGTCTGTAAGCAGATGTGTCTGTTTTGACTGGACCGGTAAAACTCAATCCACTTCCACTTGAGTATTTAATGACGCACCCCCCTTCCAGGATCGATGTTCCACTAAATGTCACCGTTGTATTGTTCGTTACAAAGTAGGTTGTGTCCCCACGGAATGTGAAATTGTTCGTGTTGCCCAATAGAATATAATCGATGACCACTCCTGCATCCAATCGAAGGCCTGATTGCGCCATCAAGAGGGGTGATTTGGTTTTTGCAGCCTGATTGAGTGGTGGATATGTCCGGGATTGGGTTGGCGACGGACTCATGGCCGTGCGAATCGCTTTTTTTGTTTCTGGCAATTGCGAAAACTGCTGCCGAATTGACTGATACTCCACTCCTTCAATCATGAAAGTGCGGCCATTAGAGTTTCCGAAATGTTTGCCCACCTCCACCCCTTGATTGGGATCATCCTCGTCCGTCAGTTTGAATGCCCGGCCTCGTCCTGTGCGCATCGCTCCAAAATCAAGCTCCTCATCCATAAAATCGGGACTCACCAATGCACGCTGGCCTAATCTTTGTGTGTAATGTTTGAGAACCACCGCTGTTTTTTCAGGAACAGGGCTCTCGTAAAATTCAGTCACCACTTCCAACCGGGTTGTATCTGAAGGCAATCCGAACTCTTCAGGAGCCGGTGGTTGCTCCTGAAGGATGATATCCTGTTCAAAACCGGCTTTCGTCAAGGTGTATCGAACTGTTGCCACAATGTTTGAAAAGGCGTTGGTATAGATAACCTGATTGGCTCCCAGTACCGCGCCCTGGCTCTCCTTCACTCCCCCTATCCACACAGACTGCCCACTAGCCGCGTCATAATATGCCAATCCCACCGGTGAGCTCCGCATTCGCTTACCGTCAGGAGCCAAAAGGTCAATCGCGCCCAGTGTTTTGAGATTGGGTGCAAATATCACCTTGTGCTGCGTGTGCTGAGCGATAGCGCCATCGGGGTGTATTTCAATCTCATCGTTTGCATCCACCCATTTACCATTCTCCTGATAACACGCACCGGTTTGCAATTCAACGTAACTGTTCGTGCTCCACAATACCTCTCCCGACGGCCCCAACTCAGACATCACTGATTCCCACACCCGGTGATGTGGGCCACGCTCCACTACGACGGCGGTCTGGCCATGAAGAGTCAATGCGGAGATGAGGAGGGCGATGACACTAATTGCGTGCTTATTCATAGGATAGAATATTGACGGACAATTAACCCGAACCGGCAGGAAGAAACACCGCAGGACCGACTTTCCTGCCCTAACATTTATTAGGAGACATAATATCAGCACCCTTTCCTGTGTCAAAACAATTATGATTTATTTTATTCTTTTATTATCAAAGAGTGTGCTAACACGCATTTTGTCCAAGAATGGGACAAAATGAGTTTTTAAACGTCAAAGCAATCGCCGCAACCGAGCTCATTTTTAACCGCACGCACTTTGGTGCGATGACGCACTATGTTGCATATAAAAAGCCGAGGGACTTGAATGGACGTTCACAAACACATTGCACAATCCACACCCCCCCATAACCGCATTTGATTCGCAATCCAAACCGATTGACTATACGCGTCTATTTCACTAACATATATTTGTTTTCCGCTTGAATTGTGGATTTAAAACCATCGTCGATGAAGTTATCAAAGAAGGCGTATCAATTAAAAATATTCACACATGGCCACCTTGAAAACACACGTTGAACCCATACAACTTCAAGACCGCGACATCGCCCTCCTCCGTGGCCTTTTTGAATCCCGCGTAATGACCGGCGCGCACATTGCAACCCTGTATTTCGAGAGCAAACGCGAATATACCAAAAAGCGCCTCCAAAAACTCAAAGCCGCCGGATATATTGGCGAACGAAAACGAAATGCAAATGAGTCATCCGTTCTCTTTTTAACCCGTAAGGCCTTTACCCTGCTCACCGACCAAGGTCATCTTGCAGAATACCCGTCACTTGGAAAAAGCTCTTTCGAAGCACGCGCAAATGTGAGCGAAGTCACTCTGCGCCATGAACTTGAGATCATGGATGTAAAAGCGGCGTTCCATGCCGCACTCGTTAAATCTGAAACTTTTTCGATCCTTGAATTCAGCACATGGCCGCTGTTATACCAATTCGAGGCATCCCGTCCTGGCGACGGCACCAATATTTTGGTAAAGCCGGACGGTTTCCTCCGTATCCACGAAAAGGAACCCGGTACAAAAGGTTATGCCTACGACTGTTTTCTTGAAGTGGATCGTTCAAGCGAAACTCAGGATGTCCTCGTCGCCAAGGCTGACTGTTACCGGGAATATTACAAATCCGGCGGGTTTGCTGTTCGCAATGGTGTTCCGCGAACTGATTTCAAGGAATTCCCCTTTCGTGTTCTCATGGTTCTCAAATCCGCCGAGCGTCGGAATAACACAGCGGAACGGCTGGCGCAGAACGACCCGCCCATATTGAGCCGAACGTGGCTCACAACCCTTGCAGATGTAATCGCCGACCCTCTTGGCGCGATCTGGATTCTGCCGATGGATTACCGCAACCTGACGATTGGCACCCCATTTTACAACGAACGGCCCAGGCGCCGGTTTGAATACCGACACCAGCCGGAGCGCGAGTCATTCATCGAATCGAAAATCAAAAAGAGATGTCTCCTCGAAGGCAAGGTAGTTACCGGAGATTCTGACAATCTTCCACAAATGAAATGAAATCCTCATCCTGAAAGGGTTTGAGTTTTTCCCAAACCGCTTTGGGTATGGGAAGTTTTATGAAGCCGTGAATGTCATTCTGGATTTCCACAATCTTGATGAACATTCCCGCTTTGGTTGTCCGCCGAATGGTATCCAGGTGGATGAAAAGCATTTTCACAAACAGGTGCTCCTCATCGGACACAGGCTGCTTTTTCAAATCGACGGTGCTCTTGAGAACACGCGCCAATTGAGGACGCTCGTAAAACGTGCTCCATATTTCATCGTGCCGATCATTCAACGCGATCAGGTTGCTGATTTGTCGCGCCCGCGCATCCTTGTGAATCGTATATGCGGTCAGCAGCAAACCACCGACCACGCCAACGATTTGAACGCAGTCGAACCAATGCTCTCCAAGCCATTGAAATGCTCCCATCCGCCCATTATACCGGAGCAGGCGGGATTACACCAAATCCCCTAAACCGTTTTGGGAATGTCAGACCTGGCTTCGACGAGCAGATTTCGCGGGATAAAGACAATCCGTTCATCGGGGCCGCAGCCCGCCGTCGGCGGCAATTTCGGTTTGGCGGTATCTGTAATGTCGATGCCGATGATGGCGAAATCCCCGGATTTGAGTTCAAAAATGTCCGGGCAATTATTGAGCGCAACCGTCTGCCTGCCGTTTGCATGAGGGTCTGGGCCGATTCTGCGAAGGAATTCGATAGGGTTGTTCATATGGCTGAATAATCAGGCAAAAGCGGGAAGATTGCAAGAAAATAATACCAGCTATAGCTGGTGTAATGAGGGAGCGCCTGTCGGCTAGGCTGACGGCCTGTGGTTACACATCCAGAAAACCGAAAAGCACTTGGTCAAGCCATTCGCCATTACCGCAAGAAGGCGAACCTGACCCAGGAACGGCTTGGAGAACTGGCGGATTTAAACCCGAAATACATCGGTGAAGTGGAGCGCATGGAAAAGACGATATCAGTGGATGCGCTTACACGCATTGCAACAGCTCTAAAAGTTCACGTCCGCGACCTGGTTCGCGACGTTTAAAAAAGCGACCCTCACGGATCGCTGCGCTTCACAAGATGAAGCATGTTTTTAATTGTTCAGCGGACAAATCCGTCGGCTGAATGTCGTTGGCAAGTTTCATCCACCGTACCAGACGGTGTGGCGAAACCTGAAATAGGAGCGAATGCACCAGTCGCTCCCCTGCGATATCCCCATCGGGAACAATCCAGACACGTCCCTTTGGCTTCACGAAGGAAACGATAAGTTCCGCCTGTTTTTCCGAGCAGTCGGCACCCATGGTAGCAACCACTCGAGGCTGGCCGTTTTGATGCAACCACCACACCGAGGTGAACCCTTCGACAACGATGAGATCATCCACCGGAGCTTTGATCCGATAGCCGTTGTAAAGAAATGCAGTCTTTCGAAATTCGAAGACCTTGCCGTCTCTTTCTCGCTTGCCCGGAAACCGGTAACGAGGATTCTCTTCACTCACGTTGGTGTCATCGACGAGGCGGCCCGCATACCCTATCAATCTCCCCTGATCGTCATGAAGCGGAATCGCCAGACGACCTTTGAGCATTCCGCGTGAACAAAAGCCGAGCCCGAAATGGGCAATGGTGTCCTTTGTAAACCCTCGATCAAAGGCGTATGGGTGGGTTTGATCCAAGTCCTTGAGCTCAAAATCGAGCGGGACGTTGACGAGAACCGGCAGTTCACTCTCCGGTTTGATGGGCTCCAACCGCTGTTGAATGGGCTTTTTAATTTCCTTTGGCTGGTCTCCAAGTTCCGGACAAAAGCGTTGTTGGAGTTTGAGAGCAACTTCGCGCAAAGCCGCACCATCCTGGGGATCGGATTTTTCCATGAAAGCGGCGAATTCAAGAACATTGCCTTTTGCACCGCAGCCGAAACACTGGAATATCCCTCGTTCAAGATTCGCCGAAAACGAAGGCGAATTGCGATTTCCATTGTGATTCGGCAGCGGACAAAAACCATGATGTTGTTTGCCGTTGCCTTTAACCTCCACACCGTAGTGGTGGAGCACTTCCGCGAAATCCAATTCCGCACGAAGCGCCTTGAAGTCTATCCATGATTTGTTCATTCAATAGTCCTCCGGTAAAAGAACGGTCGTCACCGACCTGTCGGCTTCCGTTGTTATCCAAAACTTGATGTCTTGTGTCGAGCGATACTGAGAAAACAAACGTCCGCCGTTTTTAAGGGCGCATTCGTTTGAGTCCCAATCGTCCGTATCCAACGCTCCCCAATCGCCCTGAATGTGGCGTGCCAGCGCATTCATAATCTCATCACTGGGAATTTGATTGATCGCATTTGGCGTTGCCACGATTCGGCCGACAAGGAATTTTGGCTGCGGCTCGTCAGAACGAGCAGATGGCGTGTTCATCGATCTCCTTTATGTTGAAGTTAAGGAACGAATGTTCCGCCTATCATTAAAGCAAGGCTTGTTTTAATCGTCAATGCGAGCCCCGCGCCCCTTGTACCAACTCGACTTTTGTGATATAATACGTAGCAGACTTTTCCCTGGCATCCCTCCTCCGTTTGACAGTCGTGTGAAGCCCGCCATACGACGTGGTTGGTTTCTTCAACTGTCAACAAACATTGACCACCAATGGTTTATGCACAGAAATACCAAGGAATCGTTCTTTTCACGGATGCGCTGGAAGATTTTCAAACTGCGTATCAACCGAGAGATTCATGACCGCATTTTTCCACACCTCAGACAGGAACAGGATAACGGTTATCCATTCCAAACTCAGGATCAGATGAATGCTCAGACTGAAGAACTCGATGTTCAAGCTCTGCTCGACACCATCGAAGGACAAATACGCAATATGCCGAAAGCCTACGGCGCATCATTCCGTTACATCATGCATCGCGATCTTCAAGAACACTTACGCATGTATGAAGAGGTTGCCCGCCTGGCTGTTCAGCCAAAGACGTGCGATCCACGTCTCATTGCGACTCGTTATGAACCGTCGCATTAGAGATAACCCCGTTCACAGGAACGGGGTTATTCATTGTCTCCTGCCTTTTCGCGCTCCAGCCAGGAATCCACGACGCGATCTCTCCGCCTGCGCTCCGCTGCATCGCCCTTGCATTCAATGGCGTTAGCCGCCTTTTGTTCGCGCGCTGCCTGTTCAGCCGCTATGGAAGTGCCGAAGAATTCCTTCAGATTTTCTCTTTTCGATTCAATCGGTGGCTTTTTCTTTGAGGATTTGATCAGACCTTTGATAAACTTGTGCCGTTGCTTGAGCTCTATCAAAGTGACATCGGATTGCGCCATCAAAATCTCATGTTCCCTGTCCTCTTTCATTTGCAGCTTCGTCTTTAATTGCTGGGTGCGTTTATCCTGCTCTGAATTTTCATCCGGCGAGTTCAAGCGGTGGGCGTAATTTGTCTTGTCCTCGTCCTCCGACAAATAAATTATCTCTTTGCATTCCGGATTATGACACCGATAAGCCTTCGGCTCCGCGCCACAATGCTCGCATTTATGAACAAAGGGAAATTCGGTCGTATTCGTGTTTGGCCGATTGCACGCGGCACAAAACCACGGCGTATTGCTCAAAATGATTTTATTGCAGTTTCGACACACCAAGCGAATTGGGCGTTTTTCCCATAGAATATAGAAATAATACGCGCACGCCAGGGCGATGCCATCGAAGATCAACATGGTCATAGAGGAACCTGGAAAAAGCACCGATGACAAAAACGAAAGCACGATTACACCGAGGATAAACATGGCAGTGATAACCGCCATATTCACGTATGTCCTTGTTATGAACCGCGACCGGCTCGTGGAGGGGTCTGTTGATTCAATAATCATACTCAAAATCAATGCCTCCTTTTTAACCAGCGTTCAATCTTTTCTTCAACCACCTTTTTCCGCGTGGAATATTTCTGGCGAGAATTTCGCATGATGATTTTCCGCCGTCGCCTCGATGTTTCCAACGGCGGCAACGAGGTCGCGAGGAAGGGTTCTTTGTTCAACAGTCGCGCACATAATTCAAAATTTTCGAGGCCCGTAAAATGCGCTGGACTGAGATTGTCGCCAAATTGTCGTTGGAGCACTAATGCGTCGGCTTCGCTCACCCGAAACGCGAGAAACGTGCCGACGTTGCCAAACACTGCATCGCTTATCTCCTCAGTCAACTGTCCGAGATATTGATGCGCGAGCGTGAGACAGAGTCGGTATTTGCGCGCTTCCGAAAGGATGCCCGCAAATGAATCGGTCGCGTAGTGATGGAACTCATCGGCATACAAAAAGAAGTCCTCGCGCTCATTGGCCGGAATGTCGGCGCGCGACAGCGCAGCCAACTCGAAGCCCGTAACGAGAAGTGATCCCAGGAGACTGCTGTGTGCCTCGCCGATAAGGCCCTTGCTTAGATTGGCCACAAAGATGCGCTTGTGATCCATCATGAAGCGGAAATTGATTTTCATGCCGACCTGCCCCAGGACATTGCGAAGCGCGGGAGCAAGGAATATCTGCCCAACCTTGTTTTGAATGGGGCTCACGACTTCATTCCGAAAACTGCGATCATAATTGGCAAACTCATTTATCCAAAATGACCGCACCATGGGGTCTGTGACCTGCTTTACGACCCAGGATCGGTATTTGTCGTCATAGAGCATCCGGGATACTCCCAAAAGGCTTGTATTGTCGCATTGCACCAGTGCCGCAACCGTCGCATACAGCACGTATTCAAGTCGTGGCCCCCAGGAATTCCCCCAAATGTTTTTGAATGCCGACACAATGCCCGAGGTGACGAGATGCCAATTATCGGTTGTGGCGCGAAATAGATTGATTGCAAGTGGATGATCATCAGATGGATCGAAATACACAACATCACCAGTCCGCCACGGTGGAATATGCTCCAAAATGTCCGACGCCAGATCACCATGCGGATCAATTACCCCCACACCGCGACCTTCCTCGATGTCTTGCAGGATCAAATTGCGAAGCAAGGTGGATTTTCCCGAACCGGTCTGTCCAATCACATAGACGTGCTGGCGTCGGGCGGCAACATCAATTCCAAATGGGATGTCATCACCCCACTCATGTCGCTTCCCTACAAATACAAGGTTGTCTTGTTCCATCCAAGCATACCTCCATTCCGCGAGTGAAACTCGCCGCGCGGCCTTCATGCGTGCGAAATGACGACATACGTTTGCTGCGAGCCGTCATGGTAATAGAGGTGTGGCTGAACAATACGAACAACAAAAAATCATACCACATTTTCAGGATGTCCTGTTATCCCCATTGTTGGCTTGCCATAGTCAACCCTTTTCGCCAGATTTATCCTCCAGTGCAAGCCCGTGTAATCCAATGCACAATCAGATCGGTATGAGCACGGAGTCGAACAAACAAAAGCTGAAGTATTTTATTGGTGGCCTTGTCATCATCGCGCTGACCATCAATTGCTTTTTCTTTAGAGCCGGATATTCAGAACCGCAGCGGGTTTACCAGCCTACCCCGCAAATACAATATCAACCAAAGGTCGCCAACCCAACGCCTGCTCAAGCAGTATCGATTCCCCAGCCACAGGAGCAGCGACCTAACAGGGCCAGCGAGATTGCTGCGGAGAGAGCCGCTGAAGAGGCCAGGGTGACGAAGCTCCATGAGGAGGCGGCAGCAAAACTTCGCGAAGAAGAAGCGGCGAAACATGCACGTTTTTTGGCGCGCTATCTGAATACCGGCTTTAATCGCACGCCTTCAACAAAATCAGTGGCCATCGTGGTCGTATCCGATGATGGAAAGTTGAACCAGAACGTAAGCACCGCCCTGGCTCAGCACTTCAAAACCAACTCCGTCGAGTTTCTCTCCTCATTTTTCAAACCTGAATTCGTTTCTGACAAACTTTTCGCCACGGTATTCGGCGGTTCAACCGATGTTCTAAACAAACTGGAGGTCGCCAACTCCTTGGACGCCCTCATACTCTCTCAACAGACTGTCCAGTATTCAACGACCCCTTCTCTGCTAAATCTCGTCACCGCAAATATGCAGCTTGAGGTGCAAGTATTGCCAATCGCCAGAAGCGTCCAAGGCGGAACATGGACATTCACTGCAAATGGCTCCGGTTTTAAACAGGTGGAGGCGCGTTCAATGGCCGAAGAACGCCTCATCAAACAAATCTCAAAGGACACCAAAATGTCGATCCAGTAGGATCATTCAACCAAGAATCCAAGTTATGAATCTGCAACGCTCCCTGACAGCCTTTCTGTGCATCGTTTTGTGCGGCCATGCGCTCGCCCAAACCCAGGATATGGACAAAGAGCTTTCCGACCTGACCGAAAAGCTCGCGGCCCCAATTAAAGACAAGGCCATGAAAAAAGTGGCAGTGGTCGATTTTACAGATCTTCAAGGCTCGCCAAGCGGTGAACTCGGAAAATATATCGCTGAGCAATTGACGGTAAACTTTGTGATGGGCAAACGGGATTTCTCAGTGCTCGACCGGGCAAATCTCAGAAGAATCCTGGCTGAGCACAAGCTAACATCACTGGGTCTTGTGGACCCGGAAAACGCCAAACAGCTTGGAAAATTTGCCGGTGTGGACGCACTGGTGATCGGAACGATCATACCGAAAGGCCAAAAGACCAGCCTTACAGCAAAGGTAATCACCACTGAAACCGCCGAGATCGTGGGAGCCGCCAGGGCTGAATTTATGACAGACACGAATGTGCAGCAACTCATGTCTCACCCCGCTACTGAACCCGCAGCCGGAGCAGCCAGTGATGAGAAGCCTTCTGCCAGCAAAACCTTCGGAGACCTCCGCATCGACCTGCAGCCCCTTCGTATCGTAAATGATACGCAATACTTGCTTACGATGTCATTAACAAATCAAAACAAAGCGAAGTCGATTTGGGTGGCCGTAGGCACTGAACTCATGGGCACCATAAATGGACGAATCACCGATTCGACTGGTTCTGAATTTAGTGGCAACCGAACAAGTGTTTCAGGAATCAGCCTCGCATTCTTTTCAAGTTACGGGTATCAGCCAAACACATTTTCCCCAGCCACAGAAATCAAACCCAATGATTCCATCACGGCCACAATCAAATTCGTATCAAATGATCAGAAATCTCCGGCCTCTGGTTCCTGTCGGTTGCAGTTGGAAATGCTCCTGGGGCTCAGTGCTAAAAACGGTGCCGCAGGCGGCGTAAGCGTTAATAATCTCGTTACCAAGCTCGAAGTCCAATAACAAATGCGGGGATCGCCTCATGGCGACTTTAAAAAAGAGGATTTTCCAAGAAAATTAACCCGTCCGCCGGTGAACTCGTTTTCGCGTGAGCGATGAGGGAGGTTTTTGGCGAGCACGGCTTCCACACAAACAGCAGCCGTGCGAGCCATAAAACCGACCGAAGTCGGGGATGCCGTCAAGCGGACAAACCACGACAAAACGACGGTAAACACAGGATGCCGTTGATTCGCAGGGTATCCCCGCCGTGGGGACAGGTGCGGGGATAGGTTCGAGGATACCCTTTTTCAAAGAGACAACGGGGTTCGAATCTCGTAGTCTCCACTCAATCAACGGTGCAGATTTTTGTGAAAAG
Source organism: Verrucomicrobiia bacterium (assembly GCA_963664225.1). Taxonomy (GTDB): domain Bacteria; phylum Verrucomicrobiota; class Verrucomicrobiia; order Limisphaerales; family UBA1319. The sequence continues at coordinate 371,814 of OY760937.1, read as the reverse complement.
ATCTTCGAACATTGTCCAAAAGAGTCTGCCTCAAACGCGAGGCAAAAAGTTGGATTGCACGTTCACGACGATGTTTGCCCTCGAAAGAAAGTTCGAGCGGCGTTATACAGAGGCACCACTCCACCACTCAACGATTTTTCGACGAGTGTTGACCACGGTTTGACGCAATAACCACGGGCTTTTTTGCAGTCGAGGACAGACGAGTTGCGATTTGACCACGGTTTAAGAACCGATAGAATCCGAAACGATTTGTTGCGCCACTAGCGTTTACTCGCAACAACATTTATACTACTTCATAATCATGTCTGGAGAATCACAATCAAAGAAGAAAAACCCGGCAGCGGTTGCGCTCTCGAAACTTGGTGCCTCCAAAGGAGGGCAAGCGCGCGCTGCAAAGTTGTCAGCGAAGGCGCGCTCACGAATAGCCAAGTTGGCGGCCCGCGCCCGCTGGGATCGGGGATGATACAGTCGTCGAGTCGTTTCAATTATTGATATGCTTGCACGAGCAAGCATATTGCGCTAATATTCAGATGCCATGAATAACCTTTTCCTCTATGCGAGAAAATCCACCGATGCCGAGGACAAGCAGGTTCTCTCCATCGAAGCCCAACTCGCTGAATTGCGCGAATTCGCGCAACGCGAGCACATAAGAGTTGTTGCCGAGATGATCGAGAAGCAGTCGGCAAAATCACCAGGAAGGGTGATTTTCAATGATATGATCTCCCGTATCGAGGCAGGTGAAGCCGATGGAATTCTCTCCTGGCATCCCGACCGTCTGGCCCGCAACAGCATCGATGGCGGGCAAATAATATATCTCCTCGACACCGGCAAAATTAAAACTCTCCGATTTCCAACCTTCCGTTTTGAATCTGACCCGCAGGGCAAATTCATGCTCAACATCATGTTCGGCCAGAGCAAATACTACGTGGACTCGCTTGCGGAGAACACCAAGCGCGGACTTCGCGAAAAACTCAGGCGCGGTGAGTTTCCTGGTCGTGCCCCCATCGGCTATCTGAACGATTATCGCACCAAGAAAATCATCATCGACAAGGAGCGAGCCCCGATTATCAAAGAGGCATTTGAGCTTTACGCCACAGGAAACGCCACAATCGACACGATTCGAACGTTTTTCGCGGAGCGTGGCGTTTTTTCTCGTACCGGACACACCCTCATCCGCACATACGTATCGTCATTGCTCTCGAATTCCTTCTATTACGGTCATTTCCGCTACAAGGGCGATGTTTATGAAGGCACACACCAGCCGATCATATCCAAAGCCCTCTTTGACAAGGTCGATGCGATTTTCAAACGCAGGTGGCGATTCTCACCCCTGGAGAAGAAAACCGTCTCAAAGCCGTTTATGGGCCTTCTGCACTGCGCCACCTGTGGAGGCACCATCACCGCTGAAATTCAGAAAGGCCACACCTATTATCGCTGCACCAAGAAAGGCCGCCTAAATTCATGGTGCGAACAGCCTTACATTCGCGAAGAAGCCCTTAACGCCGAGATTTCGGCGCTCCTGACGCCATTTGCCATGCCTGCCGACTGGGCGGATACGATGCTTGAACTGGTCAAGAAGGAGAAAAGCGAGTCCACCCAATCGGCGGCGCAATTGGCGGAGCAAAAAAGAGCCGAAATCCAAAAGCTCAATCTTCGCCTCCAGAAGCTGCTCGACACTTTTTTGGATGAACTCATCGACCGGGAGACATTCACAGCAGAAAAGGCCAAATTGATGAGCCAAAAGAAGACTTTGGAAGAGCAAAAGGTCGCTCAGGCGGCAGGACGCGTCGATTGGCTCGAACCGTTCCAAAATTGGATAATAACCGCTAAAAACGCGGGTCAAATCGCTGTTTCGGGTTCTCTTCAAGAGAAGAGGGATCTCGCCTTGAAAGTCTTCGGCTCGAACCTGGTCCTCGACTGCAAAAAAGCCCGTGGTTATTGCGTCAAACCGTGGTCAACACTCGTCGAAAAATCGTTGAGTGGTGGAGTGGTGCGCTTAGCAGGACTTGAACCTGCACGGGTTACCCCACTACCACCTCAAAGTAGCGTGTCTGCCAATTCCACCATAAGCGCAACCAAGGACCACATTCAACCATGCCCACGGCATTTCGCAAGCCGATTTTGCAATCCATTCGCTTTTTCCATTCAAACCGGTCCCGGGGGCCTGTTTATTTCCCTGCGGCGGGCTGGTCTCTGCGCGGAAACAAGGCCTCCGGCGCGCCGATGACATGGCCAGCGACCAGTCCGCCCCATTGGGCCTCTGAGCGCTTATCCGGCGTGGTCTTGAGATTCAGCTGGGCGTAAATCCTGGCCGAGGTGCCGGGAATGAACGGCCACAGCAATACAGCCAGAATGCGGCAGGATTCCGCCAGATTGTAAAGCACCTCGTCCAGGCGCGCGCTCTGGGCCGGGTCCTTGGCCATCTTGAATGGCGCGGTCTGATCTACATATTGGTTGGCCCGGTTGACGAGCCCCCAAATGCTCACCAGCGCGTCCTGCAATTCGTTTTTCTCGATCGCGGCCCACGATTCCGCAGCCGCTTTTTCGGCGTCCTTCGCCAGCTCTGAGGAAGGCTGCGGCACCACGCCCTTGCGGTAGCGGTTGAGCATGGAGAGCGAACGATTCAACAGGTTGCCAAGCCCATTGGCCAACTCGGCATGATAGCGCGCGGAGAATCCCGCATCGGTCCAGTTGCCGTCCGGTCCAATGGCCAGTTCGCGCACGACGTAATAACGAAAAGCGTCCACGCCCCACTCATTGACCACGGCGAGCGGATCGACCACGTTGCCGGTGCTCTTGCTCATCTTCTGGCCGTCCTTCTGCCACCAGCCGTGAACCACGAGCTGTTTGGGCAGGGGCACGCCCATGGCCTTGAGCATGATCGGCCAATAAACGGCGTGAAACTTCACAATGTCCTTGCCGATGACCTGTTTGTCGGCAGGCCAGAGCTCCGGCCCCACCGGTTTTCCGGCCCCGCATCCGAGCGCCTTGCAAAGGAGCGGATCGCCCAATGCCGCCGGAAGCGTGACGTAATTGCTTAACGCGTCGAACCAGACATACGTCACGTAGGTCGGATCGAACGGCAGCGGGATACCCCAGCTCAACCGCGAGGACGGACGGCTGATGCACAAATCCTCCAGCGTGTTGTTCTTCAGAAAACCGAGCACTTCGTTTTTGCGGTTCTCGGGAAAAATGAAGTCCGGATGGCTCTCGATATAATCGATCAACCACTGCTGATGGTCCTTGAGCTTGAAATAATAATTCTCCTCCACCAGCTCCACCACCTCGCCGTAGGAAGGATCGAAGTTGCCGTCCGGGCGGCGGTCCTTTTCCGTCAGGAAGGTCTCTTCCTTGGTGGAATAAAAGCCCCGGTAAGGTGCCTTGTAGAACTGGCCCTCCGCGTAAAGCTTGGAAAGAATTGCCTGAACCACTTCCTTGTGTCGCGGCTGGGTGGTGCGCACGTAATCGTCGTTGGTCACATCGAGCCGGGCGACAAAGGCCTGCCACGTTGCCGCCAACCCGTCGCAATACTCCTGCGCCGCCCTGCCTTCCGCGTGCGCCGCCTGCTGCACCTTTTGGCCGTGCTCGTCCGCGCCCGTCAGAAAGAACACCTCGGCGCCCGCACTTCGCTGGGCCCGCGCCATCACATCCGTGATGATCTTCTCATAGGCGTGCCCCAAATGCGGTTGGCCATTCACATAATCAATGGCCGTGGTCAGATAAAATCTCTTGCTCATGCAACGGACAGTCTGGTCCATAACCGACCGTTCTTCAAGAAATTGTGTCCGGCCAAAAAAACCGACCTGATTGGCCGTCACGGTTGCCAGTGACCATTAAAGACCGCTCACAAGTTCTTCGATCGTCCAATTCCGCCCGGTTTCTTCAAGCGCATCCGCGCGCTGTCCGTGCCGCCAGACCGCATGCCGAATGGCCATTTCTGGTTTCTTATTCAACCCCGGTTGCGCTAGTAATCCCGCCAAAAATCCTGCCAGGATATCCCCACTGCCGCCCTGGGCCATTCCGGGATTGCCCGTGGAATTGATGAACAACGGCCCTTCGCTGCGCCCGATGAGGGTCTGGTGTCCTTTCAGCACGACCCAACAATCGCCATACAGTCGCGAAAGAGTGCGCACCGCGCCCGGACGGTCCTTCTGCACTTCGCCCGTGGAGATCCCGAGCATCCGCGCCGCTTCACCCGGATGCGGTGTAATCACGCGCGGGGAATTGTTTTCCATGGCGCCCGCCTTGCATTTGGGAAGCCAATCCAGAGCGGTGGCATCGACAATCATGGCCCGAGATTCCTTGCACCAGGCCTCGCGGATTTGGGCTTTCAAGTTTTCAGGCAATCCCGGCGCGGCCAGTCCCGGACCGGCCAGAATTGCGGTCACGGACTCAGGCCACACCATCCCGGCTCTCCACGGGGCAACCATGGCTGCCTGAAGCTGACCCGCCACAGGCACATAGACTGCGGGCATGGTCGCCAGAGACACCAGCCCCGGACGCGCCCGCAACGCGCCACGCGCCGCCAGCACCCCTGCCCCGTGATACCCCAGGCTCCCTGCGATGATGCCCGCGTGCCCATAAGTCCCCTTGTGTCCTGAGGCTGAACGCGCCGGTGGATAGCCGTCAAAATCCGAGGGCAGCGTCCAATTCAACTCCGTTTGGAACGGACAAGGCACAAGGCCAATTTCAGGGGCCACTTCCAAACGTCCGACAAAAGGTTCCGCAGAGGTTGCAAGCAAACCGATTTTGGGCGCGCCAAAAGTAATCGTCACCGTGGCCTGCACTGATGCACCCATTGGCAGGCCGGTGTCCGCGTTCAAACCCGACGGCGTGTCCACCGCCAGAATGGGAACGCCACTCGCATTGATATGTTCTATAAGGCGCACCCAGGCCGGGCTTAACTCCCGATTGAGGCCGATGCCAAACAAGCCGTCGATCAACAGCGCCGGACGCTTCGCCAGGAGGCGGACCAATTCCTCAAGTACCTCTTCCGGTGAGTTGGCCGCCACGACGCTGATATCCCGATTGGTTATCTGAAGCCCCGCCTGCCGCGCATCATCCCCGTTATGCCCGCGACCGGCCAGGATCACGATCCGTCCGCCAGACGGCGTCAGGCGTTCCGCGCACGCAGCCACGCATCCCCCGGCGCGGGCAATGACTTCCTCCTCTTTCATGACTTGCTCCCACGAAAGTATCTCCCACGCGCGCATCCGGGCTATATCGATGACTGGACTTGGCATGCAGTCATTATGAACGAGGAATTCCGGCTGTAAAGCCCGGCCAGGCTTGATGTCCGGGCAAAAAAAAGAGCCCCGAAAATCGAGGCTCTCCTGCTTGCAAAGCTAAAAAGTTTTACTTAGTAGCGACTTTGGGAACGACGAGGCCCGCCGCTACCACCACCGCTTCCGCCGCGGTCACCACCACGACCGCCGCGGTCACCACCGCGATCACCGCCGCGTCCACCACCACCGCCGCCACCACCGAATGAACGACCGGCACCCTCTTCACGAGGACGGGCTTCGTTCACGGTCAGGTTGCGACCATCCAACGGCTTGCCATTCAGCGCTTCGATCGCTGCCTGGGCCGCTTCTTCCGTCCCCATCGTGACGAACGCAAACCCACGGGGGCGTCCGCTCATGCGATCCATCATCAGATTGACTTCGCTGACCGGGCCGTGCTGGGCGAAGAGATCCTGAAGATCATTTTCAGTGACATTGTAGGAGAGATTTCCCACAAATAATTTCGTGTTCATGCTGATTACTTGTATTTACTCAGACTGACCGATGCTTCACGGACTGTCCCCAATCACGGGTTTCAAATCATCACTGAACACAAGTTCACCTGAAGATCTTCCAGTTCTTGAAATCGAAATCTCGACCAGTCGCACACCATCTTCCTCTTTTATTTCAACTTACGCAAAAGAATTTTTCAAAAAAATTTAAGCCCGAATAAGATACAAGTTAAACAGCACATTGAAAAACCAGGTGGATTTGTGTCACACATGACCGCAAAGGAGCACGCGCATCCTGTTAGGTTACTTTATCGTTGTAGTCAAAAGAAGCTCTGTGACTATCGCCAAAAAAGCACCCTTGGAGCGATTCACTCGCCAGTCATCATGCGTTTGCTCTACCTGCAACAAATCCGAAGGCGGTTTTGGTTCCTCCGGTATTCAAAGGGTTTTGCCCCTTCGCCAGACAACAATTCAAGTCCCTTTCAGCTTCCAGATGCAGCGGTAATTAAACCGACGGTTTGGCGCGCTGTCCCCGCTGGTGCACAGGGAAATCGGATCCTTCAAATCCGTTGGATTGTCGCACCAATGAAAATCGAACGTAAAAGCGTCCCCTTTCATTCCCAAAAGTTTGCGCGGCACGGCCAGTTCCAATTGTTTGCCCGAGTAACGGTAATTGAGCTGCGCCACTTCGATCCAGGAACCACCATTCGCCTTGGAATCGTATCGCGAAATCGCTGTGGCCTTGTCATCGATCACCCGTTTATTGATCACGTAATCATAGCCATACCAACCGGTATTGGGATTGTTGTCGGCGTCGATGAACAGAAGCATCCAGTTTGAACCGGTATGCGGTGTCATCGTCTCCTGAGTTTCCACGTAGAAATTAACGGTGGAACGATCGACAGCCACCTTGCTGGTGATGATGTCGTTGCGTCCCGTGTCATTCGTGTAATGCAGTCCACCATAGCCCTTATAGTCGCGATGGAAGGTGTCCCCCACGGTGTCACGATATTCCACGGTGGCGCCCGCCCAGTCTGCAAAGTTTCCGTCCACTTTGATCTGGCTTGTTCCGATCAATTCGGGAATGGGGCGGATGCCTTTGTAGCGTCGGATATTCTGGGCCATCTGCATGTAATAATTATCCGTATAACCGCCCTTCATCGGCTGGATGCAGCGATTGAACTCGGGATTATATTGGTCCACGAAAAAGTAAGTGCTGTCCCGGCGCATGAACTTTGTGGTGGGCGCGCCCGTGGGTGGATATTTGCCTGCGGTCCATTCATTCCAATCGTTGATGTATAGGAACGGTGGATCGCTCTTGAGGGCTTCATCCCATCGCTGCTGAAAGTAAATTCCGTAACCTTCCGGGTGCTCCACCGTTTTGCCCAGCCACGGCACCAGCGTCGGATTGGGCAGATCGAATTCATTCAGGGTTGGCTCACCGGATTCACGGGACCAGGACTTGCCCACGAGGCTGGAGGGGTGCTGCGCGGGCGTGACGGCCGCCTCCTCTTTTTTGCCGTTGTGTCGTGAAACCAGGTCGTCGGGATTCATCGCCTTGACCTTGTTATCGCCCAGGTCCAACCCGAAGCTCCAGTTGTCCTCGGTGCCGACGAAGCGCTTCCCGGCCCAATCATGATAACCCCACCACATGGTGCGCAACGTGAAGAAGTTTTTGATTTCCTTGCTGTAATCCTTGTAAAACGGCTCGGTAAAGTCGGGGTCGCCATAATGCGGATGGTTCTTGTCGGTCTTCGCGGCGGCATCGAAATGGGGATTGGGATTCTGGACGCCCTGACCGTTGGCATCGAATGCGGGATTGCCATTATAGAGCAAAAGCGGTTTGCCATCCCAGATGAACCACAGGTCCTTGAATTTCCCCACCTTGAAATAACGGTCATACAGGTCCTGCACCACCGTGACGACGGGGCCGTTGAACGCCCAAAAACAAAATTGCGGTACCTTGTTGCCTTCGGCTTTCATCTTCTCCATCACTGTAAAGAGCGTTTCCCACTCGTCCCAGTAGCGCACCGCGTTGGTGACATCCATGACCAGGACATCCACCCCCGCATCGGCGAGCATGGACATGTCCTTGCGAATGACATACTCGTCCCGGCTCAGGAAATAGCCCATCTCCGGTTCACCCCAATGGTAGGAACCCTCTGTCCAACCCGGGTGTTTGGCGTCCAGGCGTGCCTTGGGATCACGGGCAAGAACCTTGCTCACATCCGCAGTATATGGGCTCTTGAGCGTGGACAGTGGACCGCTGTGCCAGGTGATATAGAAAATCCCCACCACGCGCTGCTGGTCTTTTTTCACCGGACCCACGATGGGGAAGGTCGGCATGTTTCGGCCAAGGGCATCGGTGGCCACCCACGTATCTGGGAACAAATCTCGATACCCCGGTTCCGCCGCACGCGCGCCACTGGAAAAATGGAATACTCCGAATAAAAGCAACGCAAGTAATACGCCTCTAATCCCTGCGCAGAGGGCTGACGGCGAGTTGTAATTTAATTTCATGCCGCAACTGTAAAGGGCAGCGGCCTGCGTTTAAATCAAAAACATCGCCTCACTCACCCGCATTCTCCACCACACTGCGGACGGTGCCTTTCTTGAGCCGCGTTTTGATCCGTTGACCCGCGATCACTTCGCCAGAGTCGCGGATCACTCTCCCAGTGGCATCATCCATGGTGATCGAGTAGCCGCGCTCAAGAACATTCTCCGGTGATAGCAAACGCAAACGTGCGTGCGCCTGTGCCAGCGCGCCCCGCCGGGCCTCCCATTGCACGCGCAAATGTTCCTCCAGCCGTTGAACCGCCTGCGCCAATGCCGACCGGCTCCGGGCCAGCGCCGCCGATGGGCGCGCCCGTTGCAGCCGCGCCCGCAATTCCCCCAGCCGCCCGCTGAACTCTTTCACGCGACGCGTCCATGCCCTGCTCAGCCCCGCCTCCAAATCATCCATCCGCTGCCAGTTTTCATTCAGCCGCCGCCGGGGATGCGCCCGTCCCAGACGTCGGCACCACTGTTCCAAACCCTCCGCCTCTTCCTTCCAGCGTCTGCGCGCCAGCCAGGCAATGCGTTCACGCGCCTGCACCACGACAGCACTACTGGCGAACATTCCTTCCGTGATGATTTCCGCCGCCGCGCTGGGCGTGGCCGCCCTCAAGTCCGCCACAAAATCGCTGATGGTAAAATCGATCTCGTGCCCCACCGCAGTAACCACCGGAAGCTGCGATCCCGCAATGGCTCGAGCCACCACTTCCTCGTTGAAAGACCACAGATCCTCGAGGCTTCCCCCACCCCGCGTCACCAGAATCAATTCCGGCCTCTGGCTCTCGGGAGCCGTCACCGCCCATTCATTCAGCAAGCCCACCGCTGCGGCAATGTCCTCCGCCGCGCCGATTCCCTGCACGCGGCTGGGCGCCAGCACAATCGACAACGATGGATTTCGTCGGGCCACGACATGCAGGACATCCCGGATCGCCGCCCCGGTCGGTGAAGTCACCAGACCCAGACAGCGCGGAAACTTCGGGATGGGCCGTTTGCGCGCCGGATCGAACAAACCCTCCGCGGCGAGCTTTTGCTTGAGGCGTTCGAAGGCCAGTTGCAGCGCGCCCACACCCTGTAATTCCACACGCCGCACCACCAGTTGATACTGGCCGCGCGGCTCATAAACGGTCAGGTCGCCTTGTACCACGACCTTTTGACCATCCTTTAACAGGTCCTTTTCGGCGGAGGCCGTCCCCCGAAAAAGTACGCAGCTCAACTGTCCGTTATTGTCCTTGAGCGAAAAATAGGCGTGACCGGAGCTTTGCGCGCGAAAATTACTCACCTCACCGGTCACCCAGACCAGGCCGATCTGGGTTTCCAGCACGCGTTTGATGGACGTGGTGATCTCTCCGACGGTCCACACCTTGCGCGTGGATTCCGCCGGAAACAGCTCACCAAATTCCCACTGCGATTTCATTGGTCGCGACATGACCGGCGCAACCTACTCCGGACGTCGCAGGAAGGAAATCGCTTTCGGCCGACTATTGGAGCGATTTATTCCAGGCCTTTGACTTCCCAACCCTTGCGGTATTGGCGCCGGACGAATTTGTTCGCTTCGGGCACATTCGAGAACTTCAGCTCCGCGGCGTTCCATTCCAACGTGGTTTGCGGAAACCGGCACGCGACACTTCCGAGCAGCACCGCCTCCGTAAGCGGGCCGGAATAATCAAATCCAGCGAGCGTTTTCCCCTTGCCCAGACACGCATCCACAAATTGTCCCCAATGATTATTGCTGCCAATCTTGGGCATTGTATAGCTGTCGAAATCGGCCTCTGGAAACAACCGGGGCGCTCCGATATGCGGCAGGAGCATCGCGCCTTTGGTCCCAACGAAAATCGACCCCTGCTCAGGAAGCTTCTCCGCGCCGATCAAGGCCTGCACTTCCCGTGGCGGCAGGGAATCCCCGTCATACCAGGTCACACGAATGGTCTTCTCAGCGGAAACGCTGGTGCCGGGGAAAACATAGAGGATCACCGAGTTGATGCCCCAATTCGTTGGCGAGGGCGGTGGGCCCTCCGAACGCACCGATATCGGAGCGGTTACTCCCAGCGCTTCAAACACGGGATCGTAAATATGGCAGCCCATGTCGCCAAAGGTGCCCGTGCCGAAATCCAGACGTTTGCGCCAGTTGGAGGGATGATAATAGCCGTCCCCAATGAAAGGACGCGACGCGCAAACCCCCAGCCAGAGGTCCCAATTGAAATTGGCCGGCACCGGGTCCACACGCTGAGGAATGGGATCAGGATCGCCCCACTTCTTATTACTCCAGGTATGGACTTCCTTGACCTTGCCGATGGCCAGATCCTGGATCAAACGCACCGCCTGCCGGTATTCGGCCAGCGCGTGAATTTGAATGCCCATCTGGGTGACCAGCTTCTTTTCGCGGGCGAATTCCGTCAGCCGGCGCGTCTCGAACAGATCATGCGTGAGCGGTTTCTGGCCGTAAAGATGGTGGCCCAGTTGCATGGCGGACATCCCCATCGCGGCATGCATGTGGTCCGGCGTGGACACGTTCACCGAATCGATCCCCTTCTCTTCATCGAGCATCCGCCGCCAATCCTGATAGACTTTGACATCCGGAAACTTTTTCTTCACCGCCACCGCCCGCTCGGTATCGACCTCCGCCACCGCGATCAATCGCAGCGATGGATGGCTCGTGAGCGCCCCGATATCCTGCTCCGCCATGCCCGTCGCGCCAAAGCTGGCATGCTGCAGCAGCGAACTGGGCGGTGCTGAAATGAGATTATGGGTGAAGAATGGAGCGGCCAGAGTTGCCACGCCAATCTGCTTTAAAAATGACCTTCGGCTGAATTGGAATTTGGGGCTCATGGCGCGACAGTAACCCAGCTTCTCCAGATTTGCCAACCTCAAAAACAGGCGCGACCCTTCTTGCCTTGAACCCCGTCCGGGGATACTCTTCGCGTCGAATGCGACTTCTGGATCGTTACCTGTTGCGCGAACTGTTATTGCCGCTCGGTTATTGCCTGAGTGGCTTTCTCGTTTTCTGGGTTTCCTTCGACCTCATCACCGAACTCGAAACCTTCCAGCGCCACCAGATGACCGCCGGGGACATCGCCTCCTATTACCTGGTCAAAATGCCTGAATTGCTGGTGCTGATCGTGCCCATCGCCTTCCTGCTCGCCCTCCTCTATGCCCTGACGAACCACGCCCGCCATCATGAATTGATTGCCATTCGCGCCGCCGGGGTCAGCCTCTGGCGCACCGCCATGCCCTATCTGGCCGTCGGTTTTCTATTCTGCCTGGGCGTCTTTTATCTCAACGAATTCCAGGCTCCCGACAGCAGCGACAACGCCGAACGCATCCTGCACCGCCGCGAACCCGTCGCCCCCGGAACCCTCGAACGCCAATGGCAGCGCAACCTGAATTTTAAGAACGACTTTGAAAACCGCATCTGGAACATCGCCGCTTACAACACCGAGACCGCTGAAATGGTTCAGCCCCAGGTCGAATGGCGTTTGCCGGATGGCACTCGAAAAAACTTTCTCGCCGCGCGCGCCGAATATACCTCTGAAGGCTGGGTGTTTCACAACGTGGTGGAAGTCATCTACGCACCCGGACAACCCGGCACCCGCATTGACACCAATCGTCTGGTAATGGCCGAATTTGGCGAAACGCCCGAACTGATCCGCAGCGAGATCAAAATCAGCGGCCTCTCGAATATTCGCGCCGCCAAGAAAGCCCAGCTCTCCATCCGCGAAATCCGCAACTACCTGCGCCTGCACCGCCACCTGCCCCCGGCGGAATCGGCCAAGCTCAACACCCAGTTGCAGGGACGCCTCGCCGAACCCTGGACCTGCCTCGTCGTAGTCCTCATCGCCCTACCCTTCGGGGCCGCTCCCGGCCGCCGCAACGTCTTCGTGGGCGTGGCCAGCAGCATCTTCATCTGCTTCGCCTACTTTGTCCTGCTCAAGCTGGGCCTGGCCCTGGGCACCGGCGGCTACCTCCCGCCCGTGCTCGCCGCCTGGTTCCCGAACATGCTCTTTGGCGGCGCCGGTTTCTGGCTGACCAGCCGCCTCCCCTGAGCGCGGGTGAAGAGTCATCTTCACAAACCGCTTGACGCATATTCCATGGCAGCCCACCCTGAAATTCGTTGGGGAGAAAAGGGCCGGTTCGTGACCGAAATAATTACTCATCAAATAATGACGTTCAACGACATCACGCTCAAAGTTGCCGGGTGGCTCGCGATGAAGAACTGCTCAGCGGTTATTAACAGCTCAGCGGTTATTAACAGCTCGGCGGTTCATAGCGTCTCGTGAAAATTACGTTAACATGTCTGCTGTGTTTCGCATTCGTGGCGTGCAGTCCATCTTTCCCGTCACTTTCGCGAAGCGAGATTACGGGCACACAGCAGGAACGCGTTACCCGCGCCTCTTCCATTCTCGCGAAATATTGCCAGCTTCCCGGGCCGCTCCTCGATGCTCATATGGTCGAGGACGTCCAAGATAATAGCGGTGGCAGGGTTCCTGGCCCCTCGGATGTGTGGTTATCCGGAGTTATCATTATTCCCTCCGCCGATCTCTCCAAGTGGCGCATGGCCTTGTCGCCTGCGATCGTTCCAGCACCGTCTCCGACCTTCACCAGTCCGGTTGTCCCTCCATCTTGGTGGCCGACGGCCACGGCATTCGAAGGCTGTGAATTCTACTCGCCAAAGACTCTCACTGGCCGTTCGGGCGGTTTCGTTGCACTTTCGCCATCAGCTTCAGCGATTTACTTTTCGACGACAAGAATGTGAACCTAGAAATTCCGAACTGTTTTCGCTGCAGCAGACCTTGGAAGGCTGTCGCAGTTTGGTTTCGCAATCGGCGTCCTCGCTGCGGCGGTGGCTCAGTTTTTTTGTTAAATCACTTCTCACACCATGAGACATATTAGCAGATACCAACTTGCGGCTCTATGGCTATGCCTCGCTTATTTCGCTGCCGCACTGGTTGTGATTGGTTCTCGCGCAATGTGGGGATTCTTGAAGCTGGGCTCTGAGTATCGTGAAGCGCAAGTGCCGCGAGATGTATTGATGAGTGTAGCAGAATCCGCCTCCCAAGATTTTCGTTTGCACGCCTTGTTAGTTGCGATTGGTTTAGCAATGCTGGGTGTGGTTGTGATATGGCTTACAAAAGCTCCGAAAGCATGAGAAAGTCATGGTTTAACCAGAGCGTTCCTGCGTGCGAACGTGGGCACAGGCCGTTCCGCTATCGCACTTCATGTCGCGAGTCGGCGGTGGCTCATTTTTGCACATTAGTTGCTGCCTAGCGTTATGCAAAATGTGGCGTCATATTTTATGCAGCGGTTGCCGGAAGGCATGAGTTATCCCGACGCAGAGCAGTTTTGCTTGCGGCTCTATTGCACTGCTGATGGCATGCCCCAGACATTGCGGCCGCAGCTATCACGGCTTGGTTTGGCGGATACGTTTGCCGAGCTTGCCCGCACGGGATGGGTTCACGGTGGCGATCAGTTGCGCATCTCCGACAGTAGTTATTGGACCGAGTTGATTTCTTCCATGCTTAAGAAAGGTCCCAATGTTGTTGACCTTGCGCGCGGCGAGGAGTTGATGAAACGCATAGGTTATTGTCATGAGACACCGGCAGCCTAACAAGGGGGCTTCAGACAATAGCCTGTGCCCCTGGCATTCGCTCTTCCCCGGATCTGCCCCCCATTGTTTCTCTCAACCCCGATTTCACTCGCATATTTTCGTCGTTGGGTTTTGATCAAGGACATGAAAACAAATCGCCGGATTGGCCCATCCGTCATGGCTTGCGTGCTGGGACTATTTTTGTGGAACACCACCAACTTCACGGCCAAAGCCCAGGTCAATTTATGGCTCACCAGCCCGGACAAAGCCATTCTCTTTGAAAAACAGACCGAGCCCCTGCCCTTTAACACTTCTGCCACCGCCACAAATGCCCATCCCACGATCGACATTGACGACGCCCAGACCTACCAATCCATGGAAGGCTTCGGCTGGTGCCTGACCGGCGGCAGCGCCCAGCACATCATTCGCATGGACGCCGCCAGCCGGACTGCATTGTTGAAAGAATTGTTCGGCAGCGAAGGCCTCGGCAGCGCTTATCTCAGGGTCAGTCTGGGCGCTTCCGATCTCAACGAACGCGTCTTTTCCTATGACGATTTGCCCGATGGTCAGACCGATCCCGAAATGGCGAAATTCGATCTGGGTCCGGACCGCGCCGATGTGATCCCTGTCCTGAAGAAAATCATCTCCATCCAGCCGACGATCAAAATTCTGGCCTCGCCCTGGTCACCGCCCACCTGGATGAAAACCACCAATGACACCCGTGGCGGCAGCTTGAAATCGGAGTGTCTGCCGGCCTATGCGAAATATTTCGTGAAGTATATCCAGGCCATGAAGGCCGAAGGCATCCGCATCGACGCGATCACCATTCAAAACGAACCGCTGCATCCGGGCAATAATCCGAGCCTGCTGATGCTCGCCCCGCAACAGGCCGAATTCATCAAAAACCACCTCGGCCCTGCATTCCAGGCCGCCAAAATCGACACAAAAATCATTATTTACGATCACAACGCCGATCGTCCCGATTATCCCATCACCGTCCTGAACGATCCTGCCGCGAAAAAGTTCGTGGATGGTTCCGCATTCCATTTCTATGCCGGAAAAATCGAGGCGCTCTCCCAGGTTCACGACGCCCATCCGGATAAACACATCTACTTCACCGAGCAATGGGTGGGCGCGCCGGGCGATAAGAACAGGGACATCCGGACGCATGTGAGGAACCTGATCATCGGCGCCACACGCAACTGGAGCCGCACCGTCCTGGAATGGAACCTGTCGTCCGATCCCGATCTGAATCCCCACACCGACCGCGGCGGCTGCGACCGTTGCCTGGGCGCCGTGACCATCGACGGCAACAAAGTCACCCGCAACCCGGCCTATTACATCGTGGCCCACGCCTCCAAATTCGTGCGACCCGGTTCCGTTCGTATCGCCTCCAACAATCTGGAGAATCTCCCCAATGTGGCCTTCACAACACCCAATTCGCAAAGGGTTCTCATTGTCCTGAACACCAGCCGAACGCCGCAGGACTTCGACATCCGCGATCACGGAAAAATCGTTTCCTCCACTCTGAACGCCGGGGCTGTGGGCACCTACGTCTGGGCGAAGGACGCGGTGGCAAACTAATATTTCCTTGAATTGGCCCCGATAACGCCCGATTTTTCCTGCGCATGGCTGAATTTTGCGATACGCACGCCCATTTGGATTATCCTGATTTCGCGCCCGATCTTCCGCAGATCATCGAGCGCGCGCGAACTGCGGGCATCACCCGCATCATCAGTGTCGGCACCAGCCTGCCCAGCAGCGAACGCGCCTTGCGCCTGACCGAACAGTATTCCAACGTCTTCGCGGTTATTGGCTGGCACCCCTCCGACGCCCCGGAAGCGCCGGACGATCTGAGGCCGGCCTTACGCCAACTCGCCGCCCATCCCAAATGCGTGGCCATTGGGGAGACCGGATTGGACTATTCGCGCCTGCCCTCCAAACAACCCGGCGGAAACCCTGCCGACGATGCCGCCATCAAGCTCAAGCAAGCCGCCCTCTTTCAGCAGCAGTTGGAAGTGGCCTCGGAATTTGGATTGAACTGCGTCGTTCACCAACGCGAGGCGTTCGAGGATACGATGTCCATGATCGCGCCGTTTGCGGTAAAACTGCGCGCGGTCTTTCACTGCTTTGTTGATTCCCCGGAAATGGCCCGGCGCGTTCTCGATGCCGGCCATCTCGTCAGTTTCACAGGCATCGTCACTTTCAAGAATGGCCAGAACGTCCGGGACACTCTGAAAACCATTCCGCTGGGCGGCTTCATGCTCGAGACCGACTGTCCATTCCTCGCCCCCGTTCCCTACCGCGGAAAACGCTGCGAACCCGCCTACGTCATGGAAACCGCCCGTGCCGTGGCGCAAGTCAAGGATTGCTCCATGGACGACCTGGCCCAGGCCACCAACACCGCCGCGAACGCGTTTTTCAAGAAAATCGGGAATTCATAGCTTCCCCATTCCGTCATAGTGCCGGAAGAGCGCATAAGCGGGCTTCCCAGGATTCACTGGCGCCAAAAAACCTCAAAAAAAGGGAGCGACCAGTCTAAATGATGCGAAAGTGGAGTTTTTTTGCTGCTTGGCTTGACACTTGGCCCTTCATTGATAGTTTCTTGCGCTTTGCCCGAAGCGGGGTATTATGGGAACCCGCGTTAGTTTGAGGTAGTGGAACGCTATTAGAAGAAAGATACATGAAACGCCAATATCAACCGTCGAAAATTCGCCGCCAACGGCAGCATGGTTTTTTGAATCGTAATTCGACCAAGAGCGGCAAGGCCACTTTGGCCAACCGCCGCCGGGTGGGCCGCAAACGTCTCACCCCGGTATAAGTCCTTGGGAGGCAGCCATGTCCGGCACCTCCCGCGCCCGTTTAACGTTCCCTGCCAAAATGCGGTTGAACGATACGCGGGTTTTTGCCCGGCTCAAAATGCAAGGGCGGCGCATGTCCTCCGGTTCGATCATTGTCAATTGGGAAGTGTTGCCGTCCGACGGCTGCTCGCAGTTGGGAGTCATCACCAGTCGTAAATTGGGAAATGCGGTGGTGCGCGCCCGTGCCCGTCGCCTGTTAAGGGAGGTATTCAGGCAGCATCAGCATGAATTAAACAAGCCGGCCCGGATCATCTTGATACCCAGAGCATCCATGGTGAACAAACCATACGAAAGCGTGGAGCAGGATTATCTCCGGTTTATGCGGCAGGCCGGTTTGCGCCCCCAGTTATGAACCTGCCTGCGAAACTGGCCATCGTGGCCATTGCCTTTTATCGGTATGCGCTCTCGCCGATGAAAACGCTCCTATTTGGACCCATGGGGAAGTGCCGCTTTTCTCCCTCCTGCTCGGAATACGGCATTGAAGCTCTTCATACCCACGGTTTTATACGTGGGCTTTGGTTGACAGGCAGGCGCATCTGTCGCTGTCATCCCCTGGGCGGATCGGGTTTCGATCCAGTGCCCCCTTTGAAAAATCATTTCTAACAACTCAGAATGGACCGCAAATCATATCTCATCCTGTTCATCAGCTTCCTGATTTTCCTGGCTTGGAACGTCATGCTGCCAAAGATGTTCCCGCCGCAGCCGTTGCCGCTGAAAACCAATGCCGTAGCCTACGCCTCCAGCACCAATCTTTCGGCCCGGTCCAATGTGACGGAGACCTCCGCCGTGACGCAATTGCGCGCGGACAATCGCCTGCGTGTTCTCGAGAAACAGCCGGAAAAGTTGCTGGTCTTAGAAACCGAGAACGTGCGTTACACCTTCTCCTCCCTGAGCGGCGGCATCAAGGAATTCGATCTCAAGAAATATCCCGAAGTGGTGGGACAGGGCAAAAAATCCGTCCTGGCGACCAATCTCGCCACCCTGAACACCAAGGCGTCGTTGCCTGTCTTCGCCTTGCTCAGCCCGGCCGGCCTCGAAGGCGATGGCCAGTTCACGTTGGCAAAAACCACCACCGGGGTGCGCGCGGAAAAACGCCTCACCAATGGCGTCACCTTCATCAAGGAATACCACCTCAGCACCAATTACCTGATTGAAACCACGGCGCGCATCGAAAACAACACCGGCAAGCCGCTGGCGATTCCCGCAACCGAATGGAATGTCGGCACGGCGACGCCTCTGGGCGACATGGACAAGAACACGATGATGTTGGGAATCATCGCCTACAATGGCGCCAAGGCCGAATATATCGGGGACGGCTGGTTTGCAAACCGCACCCTCGGCTGTCTGCCCGGAACCCCGCGCACCGAGTATGTGTCGGGAACCAATATGGCGTGGGCCGCGGTGCATAACCAGTTTTTCACCGTTGCGTTGATTTCCACCAATGAGCCCGCATTGCGCGTTCTGGCCCGCAAAGTGGACCTGCCGGCCCCCACCTCGGCGGAATTGGCGGATAACAGCCGGCTGGTTGCCAAACCCTACGGCTATCAGGCGTCCATGGTCTTTCCAGAAACGATTCTTCCGGCCAACCAGGCGCTGGAGAAACGGTTCACAATCTACGCCGGTCCCAAGGAGTATAATTCGCTCGCGCGCATTGGCGTGGCGATGAAGAACGACCTGGACCTCATCATGGATTACAGCGGTTTCTTTGGTTTCTTCGCCAAGTTGCTGCTCATCTCGATGAACGGCCTGCATGCCCTCAACCTGGGCTACGGCTGGGCGATTATTGTCATCACCGTTTTGATCAAGCTCCTGTTCTGGCCACTGACCAACGCCAGCACGCGCTCCATGAAACGCATGGCCGCCTTGCAGCCGCAGATGAATGAGATCAAGGAGAAGTATAAGGACGATCCCAAGAAGATGAACCAGAAGACGATGGAGTTCATGAAGGAAAACAAGGTCAACCCCGCCAGCGGTTGTTTCCCCATGCTGCTCCAGATTCCCGTATTCTTCGGATTTTATAAAATGCTCCAGAGCGCCATCGAATTGCGCGGCGCCAGTTTCCTGTGGGTCAAGGATCTATCCGTGGCCGACACCATTTTCACGATTCCCGGCATCGCGTTCCCGGTCAATCCCCTGCCCCTGTTCATGGGTGTGACCATGCTCTGGCAGGCCCGGATGACTCCGCCGTCCCCCAGCATGGATCCCATGCAGCAGAAGATCATGAAGTACATGCCCCTCATGTTCATTCTCTTCCTCTACAATTACTCTGCGGGCCTGTCTCTTTATTGGACCGTGCAAAACTTGCTGACGATCGCGCAGATGAAATTGACCAAGAACCAGGACGTCACCATCGAACCGCCCAGGAAGCACCGCGCGCCCACACCCGGAGCGTTTGGATCGCGCAAATCCAAACCATGAGACGCTCAATGCCAATCGTGTCAATCGCATCAACTGGATGGCTCTTGATTTAACCCCAAATCGCTTATGCCAGCTAATCCCAAATTAATCCTGGAAGAGTTTCTCTACCTCCTCGGTTTCGAAGCCACCGTGGAGGAGCACATGCTTGAGGAAGGTCCCCTCCTGGAGATCAAGACCGACGATGCCGGGCGCTTGATCGGCCGCAAGGGCCAGACGCTCATCGCGCTCCAATACCTGACCAACCGCCTGATCTTCCAGCAGGACCAAACCGCGCCCAAGGTGTTGGTCGATGTCGCCAATTATCGTTCCCAGGCGCGCGACGCCCTCATCGCCAAAGCCAAGGAAGCTGCGGAGAAAGTCCGGCGCTGGGGCGATATCGTGGAATTGGAACCCTTGAACGGTTTTGACCGCTTCATCGTTCACAACGCCTTGAAGGACGATCCCACGGTGGAAACGCACAGCATCGAAGTCGAAGGCACCACCAATAAGGCCATTCTCCTGCGCCCACGGCGGTAAGCGGGTGATGATTCGACTCGGTTAAGTAGCGGAACGTCTTGATCCAATTTGAATTTGTGGCGCCCAGGAACTCCTGGGCACTACGACATCAATTCCAATATCTCATCGAAGGTCAGCAACTGGCTCAACGCCTCTTCGTCACCGAGGGCGCCTTTGATCAACTCCCGTTTGCGCTGCTGCAAATTCAAAATCTTCTCCTCCACCGTCCCCCGTGTGATCAGTTTGTAACTCGTCACCAGGCGGGTCTGGCCCATGCGGTGAACGCGGTCGGTGGCCTGGTCTTCCACGGCGGGATTCCACCACGGATCGAAATGAATCACCGTATCGGCACCCGTTAAATTCAGCCCCACCCCGCCCGCCTTGAGGCTGAGCAGAAACACGGGAATCGTGGCGTCATTTTGAAATTGGCTCACCACTTCAGCGCGGTTCGTCGTCGATCCATCCAGATAACAATAGGTAACACCCTCCGCGTCCAGCGCCTCGCGAATGAGGCTTAACATGCTGGTAAACTGGCTGAAGACCAGCGTGCGATGGCCGCCGTCCAGAACCTCCTCCAGCAACTCGCCGAACATCTCCGTTTTGCCCGAGGTGGTTTTTGGATCCATCCCTTCAAGCTTGAGCAGGCGCGGATCGCAGCAAATCTGCCGCAGCCGCAACAGCGTCGTAAACACCAGCATCCGGCTTTTCGCCAGGCCGTTGGCGCCGACGGCTTCGGTGATTTCACGCCGACCCGCCTCAAGCACCTTCTGATAGAGTTCGCCCTGGGCCGCGGTTAGATCGCAGTAGCTGACCTGCTCCATTTTTTCGGGCAAGTCCTGCAGAACGTCCTTTTTCAAACGCCGCAGGATGAATGGCCGGATGCGCCGGGCCAGACGCGCCTGGGCCGCCGCGCTTTTGTCGCGCGCAATGGGCCATTCGTAACGCTCCCGAAAGTCCTTTGCCTGCCCCAGATAACCGGGCATCAGAAAATCGAAGATCGACCACAAATCCAGAACGGAGTTTTCCATCGGCGTTCCCGTGAGCACAAAACGGCGTCTGGCCCGGATCGCTTTGACCGCCTGGGCGTTTTGAGTCTGCCGGTTTTTGATGTGCTGGGCCTCGTCCAACACGGCCGCCTCGAATTCCAGCCCCTTGTAATGTTCCGCATCCCGCCGGATCAATGCGTAGCTGGTGACGATCAGATCGTGATTTGCGATCTCCTTGAAAAGCGGTCGCCGGTTCGGTCCTTCGATGGCCAGCACGCGCAGGCTGGGTGTGAATTTTTTCACCTCCGCAACCCAGTTAAAGACCAAGCTGGTGGGACACACGATGATCGACGGGCCACGCGCTTCCCCGGCCATGGTTTTTAAGAACGCGAGCATTTGCACCGTTTTTCCCAGACCCATTTCGTCCGCAAGAATCCCGCCAAAGCCGTTGCGTTGCAGAAAATCGAGCCACGCCACACCGTTCTTTTGATACGGCCGGAGGGTCGTTTCCAATTCCCCCAGCGCCGGACAGACTCCCGCGGCTCCTCCGCCCGGTTGAAAACGCTTCTTCCACGCTTCCGGCGCTTTCAATTCCCAGCCCGTCTGCTCGCGCAGGGTCGATGTGAGAAAACCCGCATGCGCGCTTGAAAAACGGTAGGCCCCGGAATTCTGCTCCGGCGCGCAGTCCACCAAGACTTCCTGCAATTCCTCCACCGCGCCGGTGTCGATGATCGCAAACTTCCCGTTGGCCAGCCGCCGATGACTCTGACCCGACAGCAGCAGCCGCTGGATCTCCGCTGGCGAAAATGTGCCACCCGAGGACGACTTGTAATCCAACCGCATTTCAAACCAGTTTTCCCCGGATGAAATGATTTCCATCTCCGGTTCGATCCGCTCGATATTCCGCGCCGCGCTTTGCCCCAGGCGCTCCTCCAGCGTCACCTCCCAGATCGCCTGCAGCCGTGGATATTCCCGCGCAAAGAAAGTCAGCACCGCATCCTGGCCTGTCAGACGCCAGCGGCCCTTGACATCCTGCGGATCCGGTCGCGCAAAACCAGACCGCGCCAGCCGGGCCTGTGCCGCCTGTTCCGCCGTCAGATCCCGCGTCGAATAACGCGTGGGCGAGGATGGATCCTGCAGCCACAATGTCTCGTCCGCACTCGTCAGCCCCAGCGTCATGATGCGCTGTCCATACCTGCATTGAAGCAACGCGCCCAGTTGCGCCAATCCCCCTTCCAGCGACAATATGAACCGCGGCGCTTCTGGAGCGAACGAGAAATCCTCGAGTTTGAAATTCGCCTCCACCTTCCCGCTCTGCAGGAAGATCGGCCAATCCTGACCCAGAAAATAGGGCACCTGCGCGCGGGTCAGCGTCAACGGCGCACGCAATAATCCCAAATAACGTTCTGGCAGACCAATCGGCTCCACGACATCCCCCTGCAACACCCATCCCTGACGCTCCCCCGCCATCACCACGGCGGCGCCGGATGATGCACCGCGCCATTGGAGACGTATCTCCCCATTGGTCTGCAACTGCGCCTGCAGTGGTGGAAACCAGGGCTCATTCGAAACCTGCAACGACCGCGCTTTTCCCAGCGTGACCCGTGAATGGCCCACCAAATGTTTGAGCAACGTTCCAAAGGCCTCCCCCCGCAACTGCATGAGCCCTGGAACCTCCCCGGCCGCTTCTTCGATGTAAGCAAGCAGAGCCTCGTCCTTGGCATCCAACTCGAAACTCGCATTGCGATCCAGGCCGTTCAGCGGTCCCCGCCCTCGCCTCCATGCCCCCTCGAAACAGACCATGATGACCCCTTTGGCCATCGCCTGCGCAAGATTGGGCGGCAGTATGACTGAGATTTCCAACGGCTCGCCACCGCTCTTCACGCGCCGCAAACGCCGACCAATTCGCTCCCCTGTGCGCGCAGGCATCCCGACTGTCGCAGTGGGGCCTTTCAACAGGGTGGACGTCACCGCCGTGGCCAGGCCCTTGTCTGGAACCGGATCGTTGCGGTGCAAGTGATGCAGCCCCACCGCCACCGAATGCGCGCAGATCGTTCCCCACTGACGCGACTCCCGGCAGCCGCACATGTTTTCCAGATCGATTGCGTCCTTGATGGCCAGCCCGGCGCGGTAGGAAATGCTGCCCTCCTGCACCACGCCCCTCAGGATGGGTGGCGTCCAATTCGAACTGAGCACCTTGCCCGATTCCAGCAACGCGCGTGCCCGTTTCATGGCCTCCCAGCCTGCTATTTTTGCCAGGAACGCGTCGGTTAATTCCACCGCGCTCATTGCGTCCGCCTGCCGTCTCTATGGATGCCGTCTCTCATTAAATGCCACCGAGTATGCCCGACCCCATCGGCACCGGTCAAATGCGATGCAGGTCGCTTTTGTCTGACGCCTTCCATCTCAGACTTGCTGTTTTTGATTCCTCCGGTAACACTGCGGCACGAATTGAAATGCGGAAGAAAATTTAAAATGCCTGCAATGGCAATTGGGAAAACCTAGAATACATTTAATGACCTTGGATATAGAGAGTTACAAATTGAATCATGGTTAAATTGGGACAATGCTTTCATGCGTTGATGAATGTGCGGCGATTCCCAGCAATTAAACGCGCACATCCATTGATAACCATTTCAGACGCACCAACCCAAGCTTTGGCGGCTGGTATTTTCTTATCTGCAGGTTTCTGAAATGAAGTTCGACGGCCATAGCGAGAGAATTCGAGCCAAGTTTATCGGATGGACTGCGGTGTTGGCCATTTCCATCTGCGTTCTGGGCGCCGGGTTGTTTTATCTCACTTTGAGCCGGATGCTCAGTGATATCGGCTCCGATTTTGCGGAACAAATTACCCTGCGGGAAAAAGGGCGTATTCTCGCGCCTCTGGAACGTGAAGCAGCTCTTTGTGAGGCTTTAACGAAGAACCCCGTCCTCACCGATTGGGTCCAGGACGAGAACAATCCGGCGTTGAAAGCCGCTGCCTTGCGGGAGTTGGAAAGCTTTCGCAAGGAGTTCAGCGACAAAAGTTACTTTTTCGCGATTCGAACTTCGGGCAACTATTATTTCCGCGACGACTCGACCGGGACCAATGGAGATCGACCGGCATACACCTTGAGCCCTCAAGGTGCCCGGGATGCCTGGTTCTATTCCGCCCTCAAGAAAAAAGACCGGCCTCTCGCAAGCCTGGACCAAAACGTGGTGCCCGGCAAATCGATGGTCTGGATCAACACAGTGATGCGCATCGGCAATGAGCCGGTTGCCGTGGCGGGTAGCGGACTGAGTCTAAAAACGTTCATCGACCGGTTGGTGAATTCGCAAAACAAATCCGCCACCCCGATCCTGGTCGATTCCACGGGAGCCATCCTCGCCCACTCGAATACCAATCTGATCGATCAGAACACCCTTTCAAAGAAGGTCGAGGACCGGAGCACAATATACCGTTTGATGCCCAATGAACGAGACCGTGAAGATTTGCGCAAAGCGTTTGTTTCGCTCAAGTCATCCCCGGACTCTGTGGCCGCACTTTCATTCGTGATCGAAGGCAGGCGCCGCCAGGTATCCGTGGCCTATCTGCCGGAGATCGATTGGTATCTGGTTTCGTTGATCGACCTGTCCAAGGCAAGCCAGATGGCCAGGTTTGCACCCCTGGGCCTGCTGATCCTTTTGGCCCTGGGCGTCCTGATGGTGACCCTCACCCTGCTGATCAATCATACGATCCTCACGCCTTTGAGCCAACTCACAGCCACGGCGCGATCCATCGCTGCGGGGGACTATTCCGTTCGCGCCATGGCGTTGCGGAAGGATGAATTTGGCGACTTGATCCAGGCCTTTAATTCCATGCTTGATGCCATTAAAAGCAACGCGCGCGCTCTGAAACTGAAGAGCGATGAACTGGAACATCGCATTCAGGAGCGCACAAATGAACTTGATACCGCAGTCAGAGCGCGTCAGAAGGCTGAGGAGGCAGCCCGGGCGGCCAATCAGGCGAGGAGTGAATTTCTATCGATCATGTCGCATGACATTCCCACCCCGATGAATGCCATTCTTGGCTTCTCGGAGATTCTGGAAAATCAGATTCAGGAACCCCGGCACCAGCAGTATATTCACGCGATTCACTCCAGCGCCAAATCCCTCCTCGCCATGATCAACGACGGTCTGGATTTGAGCAAGGTGGAGGCTGGCAATCTGCAGTTGGAATATTCCACAATCAATCCCGGCAGTGTTCTCAAGGAATTGGAGAGGATCTTTGTCCGAAAGATTGATGAGAAAAAGCTGACTTATTTTACGGAAATCGAGGATGGATTTCCAACATCGGTGTTTCTGGATGAAACGCGCCTGCGTCAGATTCTGCTCAATCTGGTGGGCAATGCGGTTAAATTCACTGACCACGGCTTTGTGCGGGTTGTGGCGCGGGCCCTGCCCTTGTCCCCGGACGCACGACGCACACTTGTCTTTGAAGTGCATGATTCGGGTGTGGGCATCCCGGGCGACCAGTTGGATGCCATTTTTAAGGGCTTTGACCGAAAAAAAGGCCAAAACCTCGCCAAACAGGGAAGCGCCGGACTGGGCCTTGCCATCAGCAAACATCTGGCCGAACTGATGTGCGGAACAATCACCGTGGAAAGTGAGCTGGGAAAAGGTTCCGTCTTTAGCGTCACCTTTCGGGATGTCGAAGAGACAGCCCAGGGAGAAGTTACCAGCCAGGAATCTCCAGACAACCGTGCCACAATCGTATTTGAACCTGCCTCCGTCCTTGTGGCGGAAGATGTCAGCCTGAACCGAGAACTCATCAAAGGTTATCTTGAAGGTTCCAAGCTCGAGATTCTGGAAGCCATGGATGGACGTGAGGCTGTCGCACTGGCCCGCGATAAGCAGCCGGCCCTGATCCTGATGGATATCATGATGCCTGGCATGAATGGCGCGGAAGCCAGTCGCATTCTCAAGAACGATCCCAAAACACGTTCCATTCCCATCGTGGCGGTGACCGCGTCCGCCATGAAATCCGAAGAGGCTCAAATCACAGCGACCTGTGAGGGTTTCCTGAGCAAACCGATCAGCCGGGCTGAATTGATGAAAGTCCTTGCCCGATTTCTGAAGCATTCCAGGAAAGACTCATCCCAACCGAACAAACCGGGCCAGGAGGATTCTTTGTTCGAATTCGACCCAACCGACTTGCACGATGCAGAAGGATTGAAGCGGAGGCTGGAAACAGAGCTGGCTCCGTTGTGGAAAGAGGCTCAACGCACCGTCATTATCAATCAAGTGCTCGAATTCGCCGAAAATACAATCGCCGTCGCCAGCATGCACCAAGCTTCAAGACTGGCGGCCTGGGGTGACAAACTGCGCAACGAGGCCATTCACTTTGACATGGCCAACATGGAACAGACCCTGGCGCAATTCCCCAAATTTTTTTTCCGCCCAGGCCGGCGGCAATCCAGTGAAAAAGGCCACACACCATGACAGACTCGCCGAAAAATTCCCCCACCATTCTGATCGTTGAAGACAACTTGAACAGTGTCCAGGTACTTGGAACCATTCTGATGGACGCAAAATATCGCGTGGCAATTGCCCGCGAGGGCCGACTTGTGCTCGACATGCTTCCAAAAGTGCAACCGGACTTGATCCTGCTCGACATCATGATGCCTGAAATGGACGGTTATCAAGTTTGCAAAACGCTCAAGACAAACCCGTCCTTCCGGGACATCCCCATCATCTTCCTGACCGTCAAGAACGATACGGAGGATATCGTCAAGGGTTTCGATTTGGGCGCCGCGGATTTCGTCACCAAGCCCTTTCGAGCCAAGGAACTGCTGGCCCGCATTCAAACCCATATCACCTTGATGAGATTGCAGCAGGATTTGAAAAAGCGGAATAGTGAATTGGAGGAGGCTCTCGCCAATGTAAGGACCTTGTCCGGTCTTATTCCAATTTGCTCCTACTGCAAAAAAATCCGCAATACCGAAGGCGACTGGGAGAAGCTCGAATCCTACATCCGGGAACACACCAATTCGGATTTCAGCCACGGCATCTGCCCGGACTGCTCCAAGGCCCACTTTCCGCAGTATAACAAAAGACCCTGATTCCCTTGAATTGAAGCTTTGTTCGACTGAATGCGGTTGTTGACCGGACTGGCGCTCCGGTTCAAATGCGAAAGCGGCCCAACTCGATGACGAATTGGGCCGCTCGCGCGCAAACTCTAAAAAACCGTCTGAATCTTACGCCGGCTTCACTTCCCACCCGGCGCGGTACGATTTCGTCACCAGCGCGTTGGCCTCGGATGAGTTCGTGATTTTAAGAGCCTTGGCGTCCCACTGCAATTCCTTGCCCGGCATGCGCGCGGCGATATTGCCCAGTTGGACCGTCTCGGCCAGCGGCCCCGCGTAATGGAAACCATCGCTGGTCTTCTTGTTCGCGAGGATGCCATCGATCCACGCATGATAATGGCTGCGGCTCGCCACTTCGGGGAATTTAAACTGGGCGAACTTGTTCTCGGGATAGAGACGCGGCGCGGCCCAATGCGGCAGCAGCATCGCCCCCGTTTCGCCGATGATGAGCGAACCGCCAGAGCCTTTGGGCAGCTTGAGCGCCCCGGCCACAAACGGATGGTCCAACGGCGGCAACAAACCACCGTCGCGCCAGGTCACCACGATTTGTTTGTCCGCCGTATACTGCGTCCCGGGGAACGTGTAATAAACCGTTTCGGGTCCCGGCCAGACTTCGTGATTGGTGCCCGCGTGTTCGGCACGGATGGACGACGGCGCCGTGATTCCCAGGCCCATGAAGACCGGGTCCATCACGTGACAGCCGAAATCGCCGAGGCCGCCGCCACCGAAATCCTGCCAGGTGCGCCATTTAAACGGATGATAGGCATCCGCGGCATAAGGCCGCATGGGGGCTGATCCGATCCACAAATTCCAATCCACATTCGCGGGCACCGGCGCTTCCGGCGGACGCTCGGTCTGGCTGGCGTAACCGCGGCCAAACGCGCCGATGTAGGAATGCACTTCCTTGATCTTGCCAATGGCCCCCTCGCGCATCAGCAAGGCGCCCAATTGATATTCCATCCTCGAATGGATTTGATTACCCATCTGGGTGATCAGGCCTTTCTTCTCGGCCAGCAGGCGCATCTGACGCACCTCCCACACGGTGTGGGCCAGGGGCTTTTCGCAATACACATGTTTGCCCAGCCGCATCGCGGTCATCGCCGCAGGCGCGTGCGTGTGATCGGGCGTGGAAACCTGCACCGCGTCGCACTTGTCCCCGAGGGTGGCCAGCATTTCACGGTAATCCGCATAATGCGGCACATTGGGAAACCGCGTATCCGCGTCCTGAAACCGGTTCTTGTCGATGTCGCAAAAGCCGACAAATTTGACTTTGGGATGCGATCCAATCTCGGCCAGATCGGACAATCCCTGGCCATTAACGCCAATGACGGCCACCTGGACCATGCTGTTGGGACTGGCGCATCGGGCCAGATAGGGAAAACCGGCAACAGCTCCGGCAAGGATGGCGGTTTGCTTTAAAAACCGACGACGCGAAAGGTTTGGATTTATCATGCCCTCGACTTACGCCGGACCGGCGTTCAAGTCAAACGCAAAGGCATCGCGTTGACGTTTTTGCGCTGATAATTCTGAACGCCGCTCAGTGTTCCTTGGAACTCGAGGTGACCATCCTCGCCGCAAGTTCCACCGGTTTGATGGCCATGTAGGCAATATCCGCAAGCCAGGGCGATTGGATTTGCGCCGCAACGATCGGGCCGAACCGGTTGTAGATGCGGCGAAAACTCCGGTGACTCTGCGGCGACTTTTTTTGCCAAAGTTTTTCAAACTGCCAGAGCGTGATGAGTTGTCGATTGGCGCGAAGGCAATGGCCTTTGCGTTCGATTTCAAAAAACGGCCCCACCAGTTTCCTGTGACCGCGACCGGCCGCAGTAACAATGAAGCAGCCCGGCGCCACGTCCGGCAACGCAGCATAGGTTTGTTTGGACCACCACACGCTTCCAATCCAAAACGGAAGCGAGCCCGCCATGGCCCACAGATAGTTTTTCAATCCCAGCTTCGATTCCCTGATCAATTGAACCGCGCGGACCCAATACCACACCGAAACATAAAGCGGCACCAGCATCCACAACACGAATCTGTCCTTTGGCCAGATAAAATAAATCATTCCATGCACGAAGCAGACAGTCGATGTGACCGCCCCAATGAATATTCCCAAAACGATCCATGCCCGGGTGCGTTTCTCAACGCGCAAGACCACCACCGAATACAACGCCGCCGTTGCCCACAGCACCATCGGCGTGAGGGCGAACTTGCCCACGAAAAAGCAATCCAGCCAGCCGTATTGACATCCCCCTTTCCAATCCGGCTTCAGCAAACCGCTCATGAAAAAAACAAATAACGGAAGCACCACCACCGCGAATGACATCGCCAGCGCCACAAAAAACCACACAATGGATTTTCTTTTCAATGCCGGCGGCACCGCCAGAAAAATCCAAATTATAATCGCGCCTATGGTAAATGGATCCAGTCGGAACATGACTCCACTAGAACTGGCCTATTGGAAAGCCGATGAAAAGGAAATACGTTTCCCCATTTCCGATTCGTTTTGATGTTATTCAGGATTGAGTTGCGTCCTGTTTGGTCTAGCCTTTGGCATCATGATTTTACGACAATTACTTTTTGCAGGATTGCTCGCCTCCTCGGCTGCATTCGCTCATGCGGAAAACTGGCCTGTCTGGCGCGGACCGCGCGGTGACGGCACCAGCCTCGAGAAAAATCCTCCAGTTCTATGGAGCGCCACCAGCAATGTGGTGTGGAAAACCGCCGTTCCCGGCGAAGGCCATTCCTCCCCGATCATCTGGGACGACCGCATTTTCCTGACCACCGCCTTCAAAGAAACCCAGGAGCGCGCTTTGTTAAGCTTTGACCGCAAGAGCGGCAAGTTGCTCTGGCAGCAAACCGTGTTGAAAGCCCCGCTGGAAGCCAAAAATTCGGAAAACAGCTACGCATCCTCCAGCGTGGCCACCGATGGCAAATTGCTTTATACGACATTCCTGGACGTCTCCAATGTCGTCGTGACCGCGAACGATTTTTCCGGTAAACAGGTCTGGCAGGCGCGTCCCGGCCTCTTCTACAGCCAGCACGGTTTCAGCCACACACCCACCCTGTTCGAGGACAAGGTCATCATCGTCTGCTACAGCAAGGGCGAAAACTTCATCGTCGCGCTGAACCAGGCGGATGGGAAAGTGGCCTGGAAGGTCCAGGCGGAAAATCCCACCCAGAGCTACAGCCCCCCGCTGATCCGCGAAATGGCCGGACGCATGCAAATGGTCGTTGCGGGCAATCAAACGGTGACCAGCTACGATCCCAAAACCGGCCGCAAGCTGTGGGTGTTCAAAGGTCATTCGGAAGACTCCGTCGTCACAGCCGCCTATAACGAAAAAACCGGCCTGGTCCTGACCAGCAGCAGTTGGCCCAAGAAAGTCCTCGTCGCCATCAAACCGGACGGCGAAGGCGACATCACCGCCACCAAAGTTGCGTGGAAAAACGAACCCAACGCCCCCTACGTCCCCTCTCCCATCAGCGTCGGCGATTGGTTCTTCACCTGCAGTTTCTCAGGCCGGGACACCTGCTGTCTCGACGCCGCGACGGGCAATCTCCTGTGGAAGGAAAAAACAGGCGCTTATCACGCCTCGCCGGTCGTCGCCAATGGCTTGGTCTATTTCCTGAACGACGAAGGCGTGATGACCGTCGTCAAGGCGGGGCCCAAATTCGAATTGGCTGCCCGCAACGAACTTGGCGAAAAAACCTTCGCCTCTCCTGCGATCTGCGACGGCCAGATCTTCCTGCGAACCTTCGCCAACCTTTACTGCATCGGCGCCAAACCGTAATTTTCGGCCGACATGTGGTCGCCTGGCTAACTCCCCGGCGACCAGGTCGTATTATCCAGCAACTCGATGCCCGGATTTGTAAAACGGATGCGCCGGGTTTTGTAAAGCGTGCCCAGGGCTTGTTTGAAGGCCTTCTTGCTCGCGCCAAATTCCTTCCGAATATCATCAGGCGCGCTGTCGTCGTCGAAGCCCAGCTTGCCTCCGCCCCGTTCGAGCGCCTGAACAATTCGCAGGGCCAGCGGCACGACGCGCTGATAACCCGCCTGGTCGAGACTCAAATCAATTTTACCGTCGGGCCGGATCGCCCGCACAAAACCCTTGAGTTTCTGCCCGATCTTCACCGGAACATGAATGCCATCGTTGTAGAGCATCCCGGAATGCAGACCTTCCACCACGACCTTGTAGCCCAACGGCGTCTTCTCACCGATCACAAACTCCACCCGCTCACCGGTCCGGTAACAGGGCGGCTCGATCTTTGAATACTTGTCCAGCTTCATCGTGGCCACAATGCGATGGGTGTTTTCGTCCACGTAAACCCGCACCAGCACCTCCTGACCCACGCGCACCGGACCGGTCTGCTCCCGGAAAGGCAGCAGCAAATCCTTGGCCAGCCCCCAGTCCAGAAAAGCGCCCACCTGTCGGTTGACACTGATCACCTTCAACGTGGCCACCTCCCCCACCTCAGCGAGGGGTGTTTCAGTCGTCGCCACCAATCGATCCTCCGAATCGCGGTAAACGAACACCTCGATCCGGTCGCCCCTTCCCAGCCCGCGCGGCACATAGCGATTGGGCAGGAGAATCTCCCCATTCTCACCGTCGTCCAGATAGATGCCCGGAGTCGAATCCCGGACAACCGTCAAAATATTGCGTTTGCCAATGATGGCCATGCCTGACAGCCTACGCCCAAGCCCCACTCTCAGGAAGTCCCAAGTTGTTTATCCATATTAACAATCACTTTTCTCTTCGCGCCTTCGCGTGAGACCCCGCCCTTTTTCGCATATTTCGCAAATCCATTGTCAAATCCATCATCCATTCCTCCTTGCGCCAACCCCACGCGGCACCACCTCTCAAACCTTTCAATAAATCCGGCGCTCGCAACACCCCTGCTCCTTTGGAATAAGGTCATTATGATGACGTGCGTCAATGCCTTTTTTATTCCATTATCCATTTTCCATTCTTGCCATTATCCATTCTGCCCTCTGGCCTCTTCTCCCATCACGATCTCGAACCGGCCAGGCAGCGGGGCGGACAGAACCTCTGGTGTTGACCCCCAGTGGAAAAGGCTCTAAACCTCGTACATGCGACGATTTATTAATGGATTCTGCCCGGTCCAAGATCTGGACCACTGGTCGCATAAGCAAAGTTCGAGCAAACCATGAATCCAACGCCACAATTGAAGCGCGCGGTTGCACTGGCGAATCCTGTCGTTCTCGTTTTGCTGGTCATTCATTTTTACGGCGCGCAGCTTGGAGACGTTGGCTTTGGCGGCTGATCACGTCATGCCAGGCATCGCTATCACTTTTTAACATATGAAAAACGACACAGTTCAACCTTCAAACGGTTACTCCACAGCCGGTTGTATGGCATTCCTGCTCCTGACCCTGGCGGGTGGCGCCCAATTGCAGGCCGACTGGCCGCAATTCCGCGGTCCCACGGGTGATGGCCATGTTCTGGCATTGGAAAATGCTCCGGCCATCGGCCTTCCATTGACCTGGAGTGAAACCAATAATATCAGTTGGAAAACGGAAATCCCCGACCGCGGCTGGTCCACCCCGGCCATCATGAACAAGCAGGTCTGGCTGACAACCGCGCCGGTGGACGGCCATGATTTTTATGTCTTCTGCCTGGATGCCGATTCTGGCAAGGTCCTTTTCACCAACAAACTGTTTCATTGCGACAACCCGGAGTCCCAGGGTAACTCCGTCAACAGCTATGCGACCCCTTCCCCAGCCATCGAAGCTGGCCGCGTTTATATTCATTTTGGGAGCTACGGCACTGCCTGCATCGATTCCACCAGCTTCAAGACCATCTGGGAACGCACCGACCTGAAATGCCGCCACTACCGCGGACCCGCATCCTCCCCCATTATTTTCGAAAATCTGCTCATCCTGACCATGGACGGCGTGGATCTCCAGTACATGGTGGCCCTGGACAAAACCACCGGAAAAACCGTGTGGAAAACGGACCGTTCTGTGGCTTGGAATGACGAGAATGCCACGGACCAGATGACTCGCGACGGGGACCGCCGCAAGGCCCACAGCACGCCGATCATCATCAGGACCGATGACAAATTACAGATGCTGATTCCCGGGGCCAAGGCGGCTTACTCCTACGACCCACGCACCGGCAGGGAACTCTGGCGTGTTCAATACGATGCCTGGTCGGCATCCTCCATGGCTGTGTGCACAAAAGGTCTGGCCATATTCATCTCGGGATTTGGCGGTAAAACAGAAATGCTGGCTGTTAAAACAGATGGCCAGGGGGACGTGACCCAAACGCACGTCGCGTGGAGATATGACAAGATGGTTTCAAAAACCGCGTCGCCCATCCTCGTCAATGGCCTCCTCTACATGATCAGCGATGATGGCATGATCACCTGCCTGGAACCCGAAACCGGGGTCCAGGTCTGGCGCGAACGCATCGCTGGCGCCTATGCTTCATCTCCAATATACGCCGATGGCCGCATCTATTTCTGCAATCAGCAGGGAAAAACCTTTGTCGTTAAACCAGGCCGCACCTACGAACTTCTGGCCACCAACATTCTCGATACAGGCTCCCTTGCCTCACCAGCCGTCCAGGATAAAGCCATTTACCTGAGAACAAAGACGCACCTCTACCGGATCGAAAACACCGGGAAATAGAACAACATCACTCCCTCATGGAGTCATTAATCTCGTGCCCATGCCATTGGAAATGGCGTGTTGGCCTGACTACTGCCCTCTGCCCTCAGCTCTCAGCCTTTTCTCACGCTGTCGCACCGGCCAGGCAGCGGGGGCGAACCTCTGATGTTGACCAGCAGTGGTAAAGGGTTTAAACCCCGTATATGCGACGAATTAAGAATGGGTTCAGACCGGTCCAAGCTACGGACTGCTGGTCGCATTATCAAAGTTATGTCTGAAGCGCATCACACTGACTACGACGATTCGTATCCGACGTGTATCGAGACATATTCGACACTTCGAGTATTTTCAGACGATCTTGCCCCAGAGGAGATCACCAAACTTTTGCAGATCGAACCAACGGACAGTTTTCGGAAGGGAGAGAGCCATTTTCAGGGACGACTCCGCCGAAAAGCCAATGGGTGGTTTAACACCACAAAGAATTTATGCGACTCGAAGGATACGCGCCGCCACATTGACATGATCGCAACTTCGCTGGAAGGAAGGACCGCAGGGGTTGAGGAGATTCACCGCCGCGGCTGCAAAATCGACATCACTTCATACTGGCTATCCAGCGGACAGGGTGGTCCCTGTTTGAACCCGCAGCAGATGCTTAGTCTTGGAAAACTCGGCATTGGAGTTTGGTGGGACGTTTATTTTTCAAATGGGGACAAGACATAACTAAATCACTGCACACAACGCCGGATGGCCGTCGCAGTTCCGCTTCCCGGTTCACGTCATTGGCCCGGCGTGTGTGAGTTCTGGCGTTAGGCGCATTCGCACAACCTGTGTATTCAGACCGCAAACGTGTTAAATTTGCCGTAGCCCTGTCACTGGCTGCGGCCACGCTGCTGGCGTTGTTGCTTGGACCACCGTCACCGGTGGGTCGCTACGAAGACGATGGCCGCGTAGGGGCTATTGGCCATGTCTGCTGGGACTTTTCCCATGGTAGCTTGGATCTTGTAATCGAGGATGAATCGTACCGTGACTTCATCGGCAGTTTTTACCGTACAAACCGCACATGGGTTCTGGCGACTAGTCCGAGGAATGATAATCTGCCCGTGACAATCTGCGAATTGAAACCATACTGGTGGGGCGTGAAGATCGACAACGAGATATTCTACTGGAGATGCTTCAAGTTCTGGAAGCACAAGACAGGGCCGAACCATACGGTCCAGCGAACGGGAGCCAGCCGTTCAGCGCAGGAAACAAATCGAACATCATCGGCAGCCTCCATTCGCCGACCTTTGCATTGATCACACCCCTATCAGTTTCCTGACCGCCATCGCCCTCCCCTTGCTCGCAATCAGGTATCGTAGCGCATCGGCCGTATCATCACCGCCGTTGCCGTCTTCGTCCACATCGACCTTCAGCACGTCCTCGGGCCTATTCGGATCGTGCTGCAATGCCGGATGCGAATTTGATTCACCGTCTGCAGCGTCGGAATTTCTCTGGGAGCGACGCACCCTTTTTGCGTATTTCGCAAATCCATTTTCAATTATCCATCATCCATTCCGCCCTTTTCCCAATCCTGTCCACCACCAGAACACCCGGCGCCATTTTCGCATCGCCTTTGAGGTTCAGTTGCACGCGTCCACCGCTGGCTTCGAGTGTCTGTTGGGAGCCGTCCACCGAAATCACCGTCACGCGCGGACGCACAACGGGAATCTCCACCTCGGCATCCCCTGTATTGGCGGCAGCCCAAATCACCCATACCCGCCCATCGTTGGGCCTCGGACCGTCACTATGCCTGAAGGCTACAGGCTGACCCTGAAGGACAGTGACCTCACGATCTGCCGAAATCATTGGAAACGGATTTTGCAAAGTGGATACGTAGGCCTTCACCGCGACTTGTTCCAGCGGGGAAGCGTCCATCACGCAGACCTTCCGAATGCCGCAGGCAAAGGCGCGTGTGAAAAATTGGAACCGCCAGGCCGCGCGCCGACTCGAGGACAGGATGCCCAAGAAATCGTAATTGCCCTCCGTGTGCCAGTATTCCTCCTTGCGGGCGCGGGAGGCATCGGGATGACTCTCTTCCCAGTGTCCGACCACCGCGCGCACTTCATCGAAGATCCGGCCAATCGTGCGCGAACCGTCGCCGAATGCCGAATCCAGGCCCTCGTAATTGTGAATGCTGATCACGTCCAGTACCGGGCCAATGGAGTATTCGCGTGCGGCGGCGCGATACGCGGGCGAACCCTTCCTGGATTGGGCATCGAGCGCGGCCTCGAGCCATGGCGGGCCGTTTTTTCCAGAGGCCATGCCCGGCGCGACGATCACCGCCTGCGGATCCTCGGCTTTGATTCGCGCGGCAGCGAGCGTGACAAATTCCGCATAATCCCCAGACTGCCCGGTCCAACTGGTAAAGTAACCTTCCGGCTCGTTATCCATTTCCCAGGCCCGTACCCCGTAACGCGTGCCCCAGCCCTGGGCTTGGGCCAGCGTTCCCCCGGGGGCATACCGATGCGCGAGTTTGCCCGCAAAATCGGCCAGCGCGACCATGTTCGTTGGCGCGGACTTGCCCGGTTCGCGGCGCCCGGCCCAGCGAGGGGGTCCCCCCGCGTTACCGCCCACCACGGGCGCCTGCATGAGGACATTCAAACCACGGGCGTGAGCGGCAATGACAAAGGAGTCCAACTCCTGCCATGCGGCGGGCGTATTTTGAGCGGGATCCACAGGCCCCTCCGGCTCCAAGGCGCGCCAATAGACCGGCATGAAGGTCCAGCGCAGGCCCATGTCCCGTTCGCAATCCATGGATGAATTTTTCGAAGACCCGCCGAATCCCCCACCCTTGCCGTCCCAGCTCCCGGTGTGCCCGATATAAGGCGAACCGAAGCCGTCCAGTCCCCCACCCAATGCCCTCGACGGCTCCGCGCTGGGGGGTGGGATTGGGCGGCTTGACAATGAGTAGGACGAAGGCGCCCGCTGCATCAGAAGATAGAACGCGGCCACCAAAACCACGATCGCCACCCCCACGCAAACAAAACACCAAAAACCAAAACGCAAAAACCTCCGCATGAGGCCCGCTCCATTCCTGCCGGAAATGTCAGTCGCCATGCGGAGGTTGAATTGTGGTTAAACGCAACCGGGGCTTAGAGCGCGTTGATTTTATCCATGCGCGCTGCGATGTCCTTGAGACGCTCCGCGCCTCCGCCACCGATTTCGGCAATCATCCAGCCGTGATAACCCACGTCATCCAACGCCTTCATGACGGCCGGCCAGTCGTTGTCGCCTTCGAGCAATTCAACGCCAAAGCCCTTCCACAGGCCTTCCTTGTCGCGTTTGGCGCGGCTGAATTCCTTGACGTGGATTTTCTCAATGCGTTTTCCCAGAATGTGAATCCATTGCTCCGGCCATCCGTAATTGATGATGTTGCCCACATCGAAATGCCAGCCCACCGCGGCGCTCTTGAAGTCATCGACATACCGGGCCGCTTCCATCGGGCTGAGCAGAAATTGATTCCACACGTTTTCGATGGCGATCCGGACTCCGAGTTCCTCGGCCAGCGGCACGGCCTTGCGAATCTCCGCTTGCGAGCGCTCATAGACCTGGTCGTAACTCACATTTTTATTGACAACACCAGGCACCAGCAGCACCGAGGAGCAGCCGTAAGCCTTGCAATCCCTCAGGCAATTCTTCAATCCCTCAAGACCGCGGGCGCGCACCGCCGCATCGGGATCGGACAGTGTGTCAGCCCAGTGCACGGAATCCATCACGCTGGCAATCTCCAGGCCCGTCGCCTCGCACGCCTTGAGGATCTCCGCCTTCTGCGGATCGTTCGGGCCGTTGACCTCCAGGCCATCGAAGCCCAGGTCCTTGGCCAGTTTGAATTTATCCAGCACTGATTGATCCCCGGAGATCATCCCCAGGTGGATGGCTTTTTTAAGCGTCCGTTTTTTGGCGGTTTGGGCCAATGCGGGACTGGCGGAATCCATCGCGAATGGAGCCAGCGTCGCTGCCGCGAGCGCCACGCTTCCAGACCGGATAAAATCACGCCGACAAATGGTTTGATTGGTTTGTTTCATACGCTTTTTTAATCAGGCGATGACACGCATTAGATCAACGGATATTTGCCGGGCATGGCCACGGCTGGCGTCGGGATTTTCGCGTTCCAATCCAACTCAGGCATGAGGCTTTCCTTCGAATTGAGCGCCTCCTCCCAGGTGATCGATTGGCCGGTATAAGCGGCCATGCGTCCCATGATCGCCATGAGCGTGGTCTGGATCATCCAATCACCGTCGAAGTTCGGCTTGCCGGCGCGAATCGAGGCAAACAGCTCGTTGTGCTCGACCTGATACATGTCCGGGCGCGGCCCTTCGAAATCCCAATTCTTCTCGCCGCGAATGTCCGGTCCCTTGCGGAAGCCGTTGATGCGCGCCACGCCTTTGGTGCCCATGATGGTGTCCGAATTGTCATTGGAACAATTATCCATCTGGCGGCAGAACATGAAGCCCTTGGCGCCGTTGGGGAAATCATAAACCACCTCGAAATGGTCGTAAATATGACCGAAATCCGCACCGGTGCGGACCTGGCGGCCACCATGAGCCACCGCGCGCACGGGCGCCACATCGTTCATGGCCCAGATCATTTTATCGACGCTGTGCACGGCCTGTTCGACGAGATGATCGCCGCCCAGCCAAGTGAAATAATACCAGTTGCGCATCTGGGATTCCAAATCGGTCCAACCCTCTTTGCGCGGATAGCACCACAGGGTGCCGGTGTTGTAGGTGGAATAAATGGCGCGAATATCGCCGATGGCCCCCTCGTGAATCAGTTTTACACCGGCGCGTTCGCCGTAGTTATAGCGCCAGCAAAAACCCGCCACCATCGCCAGTTTCTTCTCTTTGGCCAACTTGACCGTCTCCATGACCGAGCGCACACCCGCCGCATCGGTGGCCATCGGTTTTTCGGTGAAAATGTGTTTATTCGCTTCCACGGCGGCCTTGAGGTGCATGGGCCGGAAACCGGGAGGAGTGGCGAGGATGATCAGGTCGATTCCGCTGTCCAACACCTTCTTGTAGGCGTCCAAACCGACAAAGCAATGGTCCGGATCCACCTGCACCCGGGCGCCCGCCTCCTTGTTGCCCTTCAAATTGGCCAGGCTGCTTTTCAAGCGATCCTCGAACGCATCCCCCATCGCGACCAAAACGACATTGGGATCCGCCATGAGCGCATTCAGCGCCGCGCCCGATCCGCGTCCACCGCAACCAACGAGACCGATTTTGATCGTGTCCGTATTGGCCGCGAAGGTCTTTTCAGGAAAACTCAAATTGGCGGCAAAAATACCGGCCATTGCCGCGGCGCTGGAGGTTTTGATGAATTGGCGGCGTGTTCTGAGCGCAGAGCCATCGGGGGTAATGATTGGGTTTTTCATAAAGTAATCGGTCATGTGATGCTGTTACCGATACCCCTCCACCCCGCCCGCGTCAAGAATACCTGCAAGGGAATTCCAGCGAGGGTGCAGGCAGGCGGGTCACCCCAACTGCATTACTCCGCGCCATCTGCGAACACACCACTTCCCATCCTGTCCTACTCCCTCCGGGTCAGGCGTCAGCGTAACGACGCAATCAACGCTTTCACCGTTTCAATGGCACGGGACAGGGCTGTTTCGGCTTGGGGAGAAAGGGAGTCGCTGAAGTTGAATTGGGTGCCTGGGATGGCAACCAGCCAGGCGGTTGGGCATTTTTGATACAGGTCCCGTGTCAACGCCAGCAGCCCCGCGGGATCGCTGACATGCGGACCGGTGAATGCGGCGGCAGGGGTCAATGGGGTCGATTGAACCGGCGCGTCCGCGTTGATTTGAATCGCATCGACAAACAAAACGGCATCGTGCGCAGCCAGGTCCAGAGCCAGCTCGGGCAGCAATTGATGCGCCTCGATGCAGTGAACATCGGGTAGATTCAGGGCGCGAATTTCGCGGGCCAGGCGCGGACCCAGGCCGTCATCCCCGCGCAATTCATTGCCGTAACCAACAATAAGAATTGCGCGAGCGCTCATGCGCCGTCGGGAAAACAGTCTTTTTACGACCTGGCGACGCGGTCCACGATCTCACCCTGCACGTTGCAGAGCTCGATTTCCATGGGCATGCGTCCCGCCTGATGGGTGGAACAGCTCAGGCACGGATCGAAGGCGCGAATACCCGCCTCGACGCGATTGAGCATTCCCTCGGGGATTTCCGGGCCATGAATGTAGTGCCTGGCGATCTGCGCCACGGTGCGGTTCATGGCCAGATTATTTTGGCCGGTGGCAATGACGAGGTTCACCTTCTTGATGAGGCCCGTTTCGTCCACCTGATAGTGGTGGAACAACGTGCCACGCGGAGCTTCGCTCACGCCCACACCCTCGAGCTTGTTGATGCCCGCGTCCGCGCGCAAACGGTCGGACATCAGGTCGGAATCTCCCAGAAATTGCTCGATGCGCTCCAGGGATCCGATGATTTCGATCAATCGGGCGTAATGATACATGAACGAACTGGTCACCGCGCCATCGCTCATCCCGCGGAAAATGGCCAGTTCCGCATCCGCCTGCGGCGTGCCGAACTTGCTGCACACATTGAGGCGGGCCAGCGGTCCCACACGGTAAATGCCATCCGGATAACCCAGGGGCTTATAATAGGGCGACTTGAGATAAGAGAACGACTCAGAGGCTTCACCAATCACCTCCTGGTAGCGGGAGGCCTCGATTTGATCGTCGATCACGTTGCCTGCGGCGTCTGAGAAGCGCAGTTTGCCAATGTGATGTTCCCATTCGCCATCCGGCCCGACCAACCCCATGAAGAGCGTCGGGAAATTGCCAAAAATCTGGGCTTCCCGTTTGTATTTCTTCAGGAGCTTCTTGAAAATCGCCAGCGCGTTGGCCGCCGTGGTCTTGGCTTCGGGCAACCGCTCGAGAATGTGGTCACGACCCTCTTTGGAAAGACCTGAACGCACACCGCCAGGCACGGCCCAGGCAGGATGAATTTTGGAGCCGCCAAGAATCTGGATGATCTCCTGGCCGAATTGACGCAGACGAATGCCGCTGCGGGCCAGCGCGGGATCCGCCATGATCAGGCCAATCACGTTGCGTTTGGCCGGTTCGCAATCCATGCCCAGCAGCAAATCCGGCGCGCTGAGATGGAAGAAGCTCAGGGCATGGGACTGGACGATCTGGCCCAGGTTCATGAGCTGGCGCAACTTCTCCGCCGCGGGCGGAATGGTGACCGCGAGAATCTGATCTCCCGCCTTGGCCGAGGCCAGCAAATGGCTGACCGGGCAAATCCCGCACACCCGCGCGGTGATCGCCGCCATTTCCCACAAGGGACGCCCTTCACAGAATCGCTCGAAACCGCGAAACTCCGTGACGTGAAAACGGGCATCGCTCACGTTGCCTTCATCGTCTAAATGAATGGTGATCTTCGCGTGCCCTTCAATCCGGGTCACTGGATCAATAACAATCCTCTGCGCCATAAATTTTACCTGATACTTGCTCCAGCCCTGTTTCTAAAATCCGCGACGTCAAATCCCCACGGAAAACAGGCCGCCAGAAAATCAATAATAAC
Source organism: Verrucomicrobiia bacterium (assembly GCA_963664225.1). Classification (GTDB taxonomy): domain Bacteria; phylum Verrucomicrobiota; class Verrucomicrobiia; order Limisphaerales; family UBA1319. The sequence goes on along the minus strand of OY760937.1, from coordinate 330,878 downwards.
GTCTTAACCGAATTTGATATCCCTGCCGGTCAACCCAATCTCCCCCCCGGCAAGCAACTGCTCGAATATTTTACGAATCCGGTCCGCGGGAGGCGGACAACCGGGCAGGTAAAGATCCACCGGCACCACTTCATGGATGGGACGCACCTGGTCCAGAAGCACCGGCACAATCCCCGCTTCCTGGGGTATCTGGGCCGCTATGTCGGCCCCTTCCAGATAAGCCCTTTGCAGGCAGGATTCGGGCGTGCCCAAACCGTTGCGCATGGCGGTCACATTGCCGGTCACGGCGCAATCGCCAAAGGAAACGAGCACCTTGGTGTTGCGGCGAATGCGATGGATCATCTCCATGTGATCCTCGTTGGCAATGGCTCCCTCGACCAGCGCCACATCGACATTCTCCGGATAGACCTTGATGTCCATGATCGGGCTATAGACCAACTGGACCTTGCCAGCCAGATCCACGAGCCATTCGTCGAGGTCCAAAAAAGACATGTGGCAGCCCGAACAGCCGCCGAGCCACGCTGTGGCGATTCTTAAACGATCCATTGTTTCTTCTCCCGTGCGGTTACGATAAATTCCAGGCGCGTGCGGTCGCGCTCCATTTCTCCGACAGTGGCGCCCTGCATGAATAATGCGCCGGTTGGGCACCCTTGAACGCACTTGCCGCAGGAAGTGCAACTCTCAGCCTCGCCCCAGGGCTGCTGTAAATCGGTAATGACCCGCGCATTGGCGCCGCGGCCCGAGATGTCCCAGGTATGGGCTCCCTCGACCTCACTGCACACACGCACACAGCGGGCGCACAGGATGCAGCGGTTGTGGTCCAGACCAAACAACCGGTGCGTGATGTCCATTTCAAAGGCGTTGAACTGGTAATCGTAACGCACATGATCCATGCCCAGGTTAATGGCCATGTCCTGCAGTTCGCAATGGCAGTTGGACACGCAGACCGAGCAGACGTGATTTCGCTCAGCAAAGAGCAGTTCCAGAATCTGTCTGCGGTATTTCTTGAGGCGGTCGGTCTGGGTTTTTACCTCCATGCCCTCGGCCACCTTCAAAACGCACGCCGGCAGCAGACGGTTCAGGCCCACCACCTCCACCAGACACAAACGGCAGGCGCCAATGTCCGACAATCCGTCCAAATGGCAGAGCGTGGGAATGTTGATGCCCGCGTCCGTTGCCGCCTGAAGCACCGTTTGGTCGTCCGAGGCGCTGACTTGTTGTCCGTCAATCGTTAAAGTTTTTACAGCCATGTGATATGCCTTCTAGTCGCAGGGGTCGCTGGTGTCTCTGTTTAGGCCGTTACGGGATTGGCGGGTGGATTGGGTTTTGCGGGAGCCTCATCCACTGAAGCGCGCAGCAACTCCAGATATTCATGCCGGAAAAAGCGCAAGGTGCTCAAGACAGGATTGGGGGCCGTCTGGCCCAGGCCGCAGAGGCTGGTGTTTTTGACCACATCGCACAACTCTTCGAGCTTGTCGATGTCCTTCTGTGTGGCTTTGCGCCCCAGAATTTTCTCGAGCAGATGGTGCATTTGCACCGTGCCCGTGCGGCAGGGAATGCATTTGCCGCAGGACTCGTCCTTGCAAAATTCCATGAAGAACTTGGCCACGTCCACCATGTTCGTCTCCTGGTCCATGACGATCATGCCGCCCGAACCCATGATCGATCCCACTTTCATCAGGGAATCGTAATCGACCGGGGTATCCAGCGCCGCCGCCGGAATGCAACCGCCGGAGGGACCGCCCGTCTGCACGGCCTTCACATTTTCATCGCCGCCGCCCATTTCCTCGACGATCTGCCGCAGCGTCGTGCCCATGGGCACTTCGATCAGGCCGGTGTTTTCAATCTTGCCCGCCAGGGCGAACACCTTGGTCCCCTTGCTCTTTTCGGTGCCAATGGAGGCAAACCATTCCGCCCCCTTGCGAACGATGGGACCGATGTTGGCAAAGGTCTCCACGTTGTTGATCAAGGTGGGGAAACCCCAAAGACCGCTCTCGGCCGGGAATGGAGGACGGGGCCGCGGCGTCCCGCGCTTGCCCTCGACTGAAGCCATCAGTGCGGTTTCCTCGCCGCAAACGAACGCGCCCGCGCCAATGCGAATGTCGATATTGAAATTGAATGGAGATTCGAAAATGCCCATGCCCAGCAAACCCATCTGCTTGGCCTGCCGGATTGCCGTTTGCAACCGCGTGATCGCCAGCGGATACTCCGCGCGCACATAGATATAGCCCTGGGAAGCCCCGACCGCGTAAGCGGCGATGGCCATGCCCTCGAGCACACGATGCGGATCGCTCTCGAGAACACTGCGGTCCATGAACGCTCCGGGATCTCCCTCGTCCGCGTTGCAAACCACGTATTTGCGCTCGTTTTGGGTTTTCGCAACCGTCGCCCACTTCAAACCGGTGGGATAACCCGCGCCGCCCCGCCCCCGCAGCCCGCTCTTGATCATGGTATCCACCACGTCGTTGGGCTTCATCTCAAAAAGGGCATGGTGAAGGGCTTGATAACCCTCCTCGGCGATATAGGCCTCAATCCGCTCAGGATCGATCCGGCCGCTGTTCTCCAGCACAATGGACATCTGCTTGGTAAAGAACGGATGCTGGAGGTTGCCCTTCATCGCATCGGTTTTTCCACCATTGAGCGTGCCGACGACCGAAGTGGCCTGCTGGGGGGTGACCTTCTGGAACAGTTCACCTTTGGGCGAGATTTCAACCAGGGGCCCCTGACAACAGAGCCGCATGCAACCCACTCCACGAATCTCGACCTTGTCCTCCAATTTGCCGTCTTTAACCGCCTTTTCCAGACCCTCTTTGACGGCCTGGGATCCCGAAGAGGCGCAACCGGCCGCAACGCAGCAGTTGATGACCACAGGCTTGCGAGCCTTGCGTTCCTTCTCGGCTATTTCCAATAAATCATTAAGAACCATGTTGCATCCATCCTTTCACCTGACCGAGCACTGTCTCAGGCGTTTGACGTGCCATGACGACATTGTCGCAAACCACTGCGGGGGCAATACCGCAGGCGCCGATGCATCGGGCCGTCAATAATGACAGCTCGTTGTCCGGCGTGGTCTCACCCGATTTGATTTTTGCAAAGCCCTCGATGGCGGACAGCAGATTGTTGGCGCCCTTGACGTAACAGGCCGTCCCCATGCACACCACGCAGGTGTGTTTGCCGTTGGGCTTGAGTTTGAAGAAATGGTAAAAAGTGGACACTCCATAGACGCGGCTCAAAGGCAGCTTCAAGCGTTGGGCGACATGCACGAGCAGGGCGTTATCGAGATAGCCGAAAAGTTCCTGCGCCGTATGAAGAATTTCGATCAATGCATCGGCCTTGTGCTGATGCCGCTTCATGGCCGTTTCCAGAATCTTGTAACGTTTATCGGCCCCATTGCTGGGTGGCGCCGCAGGCTCCGGCTTGCGTTTTCTATATGCAACATTGGGGTGCATTGATTGCCTTTCTTGATTCAACGATTTTTATAAATTCAATAAATATTGCCTGAATACCTCGCCAGGGGTCAAGCAGCGGAATAAGAAAAAATCATAGTTGACCAGATTCACAGGCACATGCAGTTTGTCTCAAACCTTTTTGGCTCAAACCTATCAGCAGACTAAAGGCTTGTAAGTCGTGCGTTGGCAACGTTATGCCCAAATCTAAGCCATCATACCGTGGCCCCCTGAAATCGGGCCGACCCCGTTACGTGGGTGGAAATGAGAATGGCCGGAATCCCGGCGGGCGCTCCATCGCCAAAAGTCCTTATGCTTTTTGGTCCCACTGGTCCGCGTGGAAAAGATATGCGCTGCTGGCACTTGTGACGGCGCTCGCATTGGTTGTGGGCGGCGCAATTCTCACTTGGGAAAGAAACTCCCAGTCTGTGCGCGCGCCCGGCAATGCCCGCGCTGCCGACCAAACCCTCACAGATTCCCAATCCAATCCTAACAGCGTCAACTCCGTCAACCCCTCCGATCTCCACGAACTTCAAATAAACGCCAGAAAAGCCCTGGATTCAGGCCAATTCGAAGAGGCGGCCACGCAATATCGGAAGGCATTGGAAAGCAATCCATCCAATGAGGACGCCCACTTCGGCCTGGCCCTTTCCCTCGCTCGGCAAGGCCGGGAGGATGAAGCCGTTCAGGAGTATGAGGAAGCCTTGAGGTTGATGCCCAATTACGCTGAGGTTCATAATAACCTGGGCAATTTACTGGCCAAACAGGGCAAGCTCACGGACGCCATCGAACACTTCCAAACCGCCCTTAAAATCAACCCGGATTACGCCTCCGCCTTTAACAATTTGGGCACGGTGCTGGCGCGCCAGGGGCAATTCGATCAAGCCAGGGAATCGTTCGAAAAAGCGGTGAAGGCTTCGCCCGACTATGCCGCCGCGCATTATAACCTGGGCAACTCGCTGATGCGTGAGCGCAATCCGCTGGCGGCCATACGCGAATACGAACAAGTGTTGCGCCTTCAACCGGATTTCCAACAGGCCACCAAGTCACTGGCAGCGGCCCGTGAACAAGCCGCCGCCCTGCAAAACAGCGGCAATGGCCCATTGGCCCCCACACCCCCATGAATTGAACAAACCACAATATTCCAATCAGTCTGCCGACCCCCATCCACAAAAATATCTGATTGAAAAAGCACCACAAAAATCCGCCTGGCCAGACGTCGGCAGCCACTGTTCCTGCTGAGAAGACGGTTTCCCTTCCCTTACCCCGCCGCCCATGGTGGTTTAAATTTGCGGCTGCCATTCTGGTTCCCTGCTTCCTTCTAGCGTTTGCGGAGCTGTCTTTGCGGTTGTTGGGTGTCGGTTTTAATCCTTCGTTTTTCCTGAAAAGCAAGGTCGATCGTCGCGCGGTCTTTGTGGATAACCAGCGTTTCGGTCATCTTTTTTTCTCCCCATCGATGGTTCGTCATCCCGCGCCGCTTCAATTCGATGCCGTTAAAACCACAAATACTCTTCGCCTCTTCGTCATGGGTGAATCCGCCGCCATGGGCGATCCCGATCCCTGCTTTGGATTTGCGCGAATTCTGGAAGTGTTGCTCAGGGAGCGCCATCCCCGGCTGAAGGTCGAAGTGGTCAATACGGGAGTCACGGCCATCAATTCCCACACGGTGCGGGCCATCGCCAAAGATTGCGCCTCCAAAGAAGGCGATTTCTGGATCGTTTACATGGGCAATAACGAAGTGGTGGGACCCTACGGCGCAGGCACCGTTTTCAACAAGACCACCGTTCCACCCCTCTGGCTCATCCGCGCGCAACTCGCCTTGAAACAAACCCGCCTGGGTCAATGCGCTGAACGACTGACCGCGGCGCTGCCTCACGGCTCCAGCGCGCAAGAATCCTGGCATGGCATGGAAATGTTCATCCATAATCTGGTGAGCGCCGACGATCCGCGCATGACGCGGGTTTACAGCAATTTTCGTGGCAATTTGCAGGACATCGTGCAATTAGGCATCACTTCCGGGACTACTGTCCTGCTATGTCCACCAGCCAATAACATCCGAAATTGCGCCCCTTTCGCATCGCTACACGATCCCCGATTAAGTGCGGACGATCTGGCCCAGTGGACTCGATGGTTTGACCAGGCCGTTGCGGCAGGTACGACCAATGAAGCGCAGGCATTGGAATTTTATAAAAAAGCGGAAGCCATCGATCCGAAGTATGCCGACCTGGCCTATCGTCAGGGGACGATCCATTTAAACCAAGGTCGCTTGGATCAGGCGCGCGCTTACCTGGAACGCGCCCGGGACCTGGACGCCCTGCGGTTCCGACCAGACCACCAGATCCACTCCATTTACCGCGAAATGGCCGAATCTTTTGCCTCAAAAAATCTTCGCTGGGTGGATACCGAGGCCGCTGTGGCCCAAGCCAGCCCAAATGGCTTGTCCGGTTGGGAACTGCTCTATGACCATGTCCATTTCACGTTTGACGGCAATTACGTTCTCGCCATGGCCATGGCCACAAACATTGAGACCAGCCTGCCTCCCCGGCTTCAAGCGCTGGCCGAACCCGCCCTGCCGTGGTTGAGCCAGGAGGAATGCTCCCGGCGCATGGCTTACACTTCCTTTGACCGTTACCAAAATGCGGAAGTCATGTGCGAACGCATGAAACGCCCCCCATTCACAGAACAATCCGATTGGAAGCGCACCATCGCGCACTGGCAGGCTGAGCTGAATGATTTAAAGCCACAGATAAAAACCTATGCACTGAAGAAATCCGCCGAAACTTACCGCCAGGCTGTGGAACATTCCCCTGAGGATTGGAACCTCCGCGCCGCTTATGCCCGACTGCTGCAATACTCGGATAATGCAACCAATGCCATGGCGCAGTGGTGCGAAACGATGCGGTTGGCGCCCGAACATCCACAGGCCCATTGCAACCTGGGCATGTTACTCGCCGCCAATGACAGCTATGAGGAGGCGCTGTTCGAGTTGCGCACCGCGTTGGAGCTATGTCCGGAATTTCCCGAAGCTCTCAACAGTTTGGGAGCCTTGCTCACCAAACACCGGCAATTCAAGCAGGCCCTGGTCTATTATCAAAAGGCGGCCGAACTGGCCCCGGATTCCGTGCCGTCCCTCCTGAATGTCGCCCGCACTTTGGAGCAATTGGATCGCCATCAGCCTGCCGTCCGCATTTATAACAGGATTTTGGTTCTGGACCCTGGCAACGCTGAAGCCCGGCGCAATCTGAACATCGTGGGAGACTCCCGCTGAGTTCGCCTTTGGTGGCGCGCGAACTATGGGGCTCGCTGTAAATGCCCATTATCGACCGACCACCGGATCAGGTCGCGACCCAACTCACGCGGCCAATTTTCCTCCGTGCAGGTCATGAAAACCTGGCCCTGAGCCTGGTGCGCCCGCTCGAGCAACGGCAGCAGACCGCCGCGTCGCCGCGCGTCCAACTCCCCCATCACATCGTCAATCAGCAGCACCGGGGGCTGTCCATGCACGGTCGTGAAATACTGGGCCTGGGCCATTTTCAGGGCAATGGCGAAGGTGCGTTTCTGGCCTTCGCTGGCGAACTGCGCGGCATCGCGCCCATTGAGCAGCAAATCCAGATCGTCCCGGTGCGGACCAATCAACGTGGACCGATATACCGCCTCGCGGGACCTTGCCTGCGCCAGTTCCACCGTGAAGTCCTGTTTCACTCCCGGGCGATAGCTGAGTCGGACTTCGTCCGCATCGATGGCGATTTTCCCGCACGCCTCCCGCACCAATGGCTCGAAACGGGGAATGAATTCCGTGCGCATCCGCCACAGAGGTGTTCCGGCCTCGACAAGCATGGCGGTGAAACTCTCCAGTGTTTTGGGATCGGCATGGGGATTCTTTAAAAGGGCGTTGCGAGAACGCAGCGCGTGCATGTAACGCTGCAACGCGGGCAAATAGGCCGCATGCGTCTGCGAAAGCAGGAGATCCAGGAATCTTCGCCGCACACGGCTGGTGCCCTTGACCAACTGCATGTCCTCCGTGCAAAACACCACCGCCCGCAGAAGCCCCAGGTAATCCACCAGTCGTCGCACCGGTTGCTGATCGACCGCCACCGAACGTTTTTTGGACGACCAATAGACTTTGATCTCGCTCGTCTGCCGCCCGACCACCCGCGCGCCCACAAAATAACCCGCCGCATCATGACGCACCAACTGCGCCCCGCCCACCCCGCGGAAGGATCGTAGTGTGGCCAGCAAATACACGGCCTCCAGCAAATTGGTTTTTCCCTGCGCGTTATGGCCCAAAAACAGATGAAAACCCGGCGTAAATTCCGCGTCCAACTTCTGGTAATTCCGAAAATCCCGTAATCTTAAATTCGCTAAATGCACACGCTGGTTCCGAAGAAAATACGCTTCGCCCCATTCCCATTAGGCGCCATTGAAAATGAGAACCCGGGGAAGGCCCTGGTCAGAAACAAATCGGATCGATCGCCTAGATCAACGCGATCACCGTGATCATCTAAATCAGCGAATGGGCGTTGGAGCCGTGTTCGTGCCTTCGAACCGGATCACCGTTTCACCCGGCTTTGCATAACCCAGCTTCTCACGCACCATGCGCTCCACCGTTCTGGGATCCTTTTGCAGCGCGTTGATGTTCGCCTTCAACTGCCGTCCCGTGGCCTCCTCTTTCTCAATCTCCCGGTCCAGCCGCCCGTTCTCCTCGCGCACGCGTTGATTCTGCTGAATCAGCGGGCCATAGCTGACCACCACCGCCAAAAAAGCGGCCGCCAGCACCAGGATCACAAACACCTTGGTCAGCTTTTCCCAAATTCCGGTATCCGCACTCATGCCTTCACTTTGCTCACAACCCACCTATAAGGAGCGCCACCTCATTTTGCAATGCGTTTCCACGCCTGCAATTTTCCATCGGGTCCAAATGTCAGGCGCAAATAAAAATCCGGCATCGGCGGCTCATAATAGTGCTCCACCCACATCCCGGAAGTATTCTGCACGGATCCCCGCGCGAATCCCCGCTGCGTCAACCACTCCGCCACCGTCACCCCGTCCTGCAGCTTGGCGGATCGATCCGGCGGCCCCATTTCCAGCACCACCTGATCGAAGGTGAACGCCCCCACTCGATTGTCCCAGTTGACCTTCTGCGTGACGCACCCCGCGCACCAGCACGCAACCAGAATCCCCGTCAGAACGCATTGCAACACACAAAACTTCCGCCCGTAAAGCTTCATCGGGGCCATCATAGCCAGTACCGCCTCAAATTCAATCCAGGATCAATATTTCGCTTCCCGTGTGATAATTCTTGACCCTTGGGCTTGCCAACCTAGCATCCCTCGCCAAGATTGAAAGACATGAAAGCCATCCTGGCATTGGAAGACGGCACCGTGTATCACGGGCAGGCATTCGGCGCAAAAGCCACCTTTTGCGGCGAGGTCTGCTTTAATACTTCAATGACCGGTTATCAGGAAATCCTGACCGATCCCTCCTACAAGGGACAGATCGTCACGATGACCTATCCGCTCATCGGCAATTACGGAATCAATCTTCAGGACGTCGAGTCCTGGAAGCCTCATGTGCATGGCTTTGTGGTGCGTGAACTCTCCCCCGTGGTCAGTAATTGGCGCGCAACGATGTCGCTGGATGAATACCTCCTCAAGAACGGCATTCCCGGCATTCAAGGTATCGACACCCGGGCACTCACCAAGAAACTCCGCGTGCGCGGTTCCATGAAGGGCGTCATCACCACGGAGGAAATGAGCGACGCAGCCGCCATCGACATGGCGCAAAAGTGGCATGGCCTCATTGGCGTGGATTACGTGAAAGAGGTGACCCACAAAAGCGCCTTCGCATGGGATCAGAAGGATTTGGATAGCAAAAGCTTTCGCCTGCCAACGGGCAGCCAGCTCGCGACCCCGGAAAACTTGGGCTCGCCCCTGCCCAAAGCCAGTCTCCCCATCGTGGCGTATGATTTCGGCATCAAGTATAATATTCTTAGGCGGTTGCGCCAGAAGGGCTTCAAGGTCCAGGTCGTTCCCGCCACCACCACCGCCGCAGAGGCCCTGAAATACAAACCTGCGGGCATTTTTCTCTCGAACGGACCGGGCGATCCCTCCGCGTTGGGTTATGCGGTGCAGGCCATTGCCGACCTGGTCAAAAATGGCGTTCCCATTTTTGGCATCTGTCTGGGCCATCAAATTCTCGGCCAAGCCTTTGGTGGCAAGACCTTTAAACTGAAGTTCGGTCACCGGGGCGCCAATCAGCCCGTCAAGGACCTGACCAGCGGCCGTGTGGAAATCACCTCGCAGAACCACGGTTTCGCCGTGGATCCCGCCAGCCTTCCCTCGAGTGTGCTCGTGGACCGCATCAACCTCAACGATCAGACCGTGGAAGGCATGCGCCACAAGAAAAAACCCATTTTCTGCGTCCAATACCACCCGGAAGCCTCACCCGGCCCCCACGATTCGACCCCGCTCTTCGATGAGTTTCGGCAACTGATCGAAAGCCACTAAAGCGGAGTTCAACCCCGAAAAAGCCACAAAATACACCCCCCGCGTGCGTTTCAACGCACAGGGGGTCGATCACGCGTCCTGATCGGCCTAAGGGGTGTGGAGTAATAAACAAAAAAATCTCTACAAAACCGTTTGACTTGGCCCGGTTAGTGAAGATAATGCATTCAATTTAACCAAGATATGCCCAGACTTGTTGTGCTCACTGAAGGGTTTAAAGAGCGCTCCTGCGAACTGAAGGTGGGAAAAACCACCATCGGTCGCGTGGAGGACAATGCTTTCCAAATCCCGGAGCCATCGGTCTCGAGCCACCATTGCGAGGTCTCCGTCCTTGGCACTGTTGTAACCATTAAAGACCTGGATTCCACCAACGGCACCTTCATAGATGGCGATCCCGTCACAGAGAAGGTGCTCAAATCAGGCCAGACCCTGCGTTTGGGTCAGATCGAACTGCGTCTGGAGAACGGCGCCACCGCCGCTCAAACCAAGGCCTCCCCTGCCCCGGCTGGCATCAAACTCAACGAATTGGAGACCGGTCCGCGCTCCAAAAGCGCCGCGGTCGATGGCGTCTTCAAAAAGAAGAGCAACAAGGTTAACAAGATTTTCATGATCGTCGGCATCACCCTTGGGCTGATCATCATTGCCGCTCTGGTCGCCGCATTCCTGAAAAGCCCGGCAACCCCGTAACTGGTGCCGGCCCCGGCCTTTACACCGATGACGCCTTTCTGAGGTCGTCTCGAATCCACCTCTGCGTATAATGGTAAAAACGCTTGAGGAGTGATTCGAATGCTCGACAAATTTCTTCTGCAATACTGAAAAGCCCAATAAGTCGTGGGTGTTCATGAATCCTGCGGTTTCGCATGGTCCCAGTGCGGGAAATGTTTATCCCCTCGCCCTCGGCAGAGGGAGAGGGAAAGGGTGAGGGAGATTTTTTCCCTTTTTGTTTAATCCAAGGTCCTCAGTCATCTCGTTTTAAATCGATCAAGTCCTATGGACTCGCATGCACTTTTGAGGTTGCCCCGATTTGACGGACACAGGAGCGATTCCCATTTCCCCCAAGATTTTGCGGCAGGCAAGGCCAACACGGTTCAGGTCATCCGTGATTTTGCGGCTTCCGCCATGGCGCATCCGGCCAGCCAGCCCGTGGTCCAGGCCGCCTGAAAATTGAAACCACCCGTAATTCCATCGATGTCCAGCAGTTCACCCGCAAAATAGAGCCCCGGACACAGGCGGCTCTCCATTGTCTTGAAATTCACCTCATTGAGCCGGACCCCTCCGCACGTCACAAACTCATCCTTGTTCGTGCTCTTGCCCGTCACCGGCAGCTCCGTGCGAATCAACTGCTGCACCAACCGATGGCGCGCAGCTCTTCCCAGCGCCTGCCAGCGCGTATCCAACGGCACACCGGCCGCCAGCACCAGTTGCTCCCACAAACGCGCCGTCAACGGTGTCAGCGGTGTGTTCACAACACGCCGGGCTCCATCCCGCTCCGCTCGCTTGGATAACTCTGTGGTGATGGTTTCGGCATTCATTTTTGGCAGCCAATTGATTTGCGCTGAAAACCGGTAATCCAAACCCTGCAGAATCCGTGCGCCCCAGGCCGACAACCGCAGAATCACCGGTCCGCTCAAACCCCAATGCGTCATCAAAACCGGGCCTTGTTCGCGCAAACTCGTTCCCGCCACCGTGACCTCCACTGTCTCGAGGGATACGCCGGAGAGTTTCTTGACCCATCCGCAATCCAAATTAAAAGTGAACAGCGAAGGAACCGGCGCTTCCACATGATGCCCCAGCGACTCCACCAGTTGAACCGCTTCACCCGAACGGCATCCGCCCGTGGCCAGCAGCAACAAATCACAGGTCAGCGTTTCCCCATTGGCCAGCAACAACTGAAAACGGGAATCCGCCGTGCGAGTCACACTTTTAATTCCCGCCTGGAGACGCGTTTTCACACCGGCGTCCCGGGCCGCTCCCACCAGACAATCGATAATCGTCTGCGAAGAATCCGTGACTGGAAACATCCGCCCGTCACCCTCGGTCTTCAACGCCACACCCCGCCCCGAAAACCACGCCGTGACATCCCTTGGTTGGAATCGCTGGAACGGACCAATGAGCGCCTGACCGCCCCGGGGATAACTCTCCGCAAGCTGCCTCGCATCGAAACAAGCGTGCGTCACATTGCAGCGACCGCCACCCGAAATGCGCACCTTCGATAAAAACTGCGCGCCCGCCTCGAGCAACGTCACCGAAGCTCCCTTGCAGGCCTCCGCGCACACAATCGACGCAAAAAAACCTGCGGCCCCACCACCCACAATCACGATATCACACGCCTTCACGCCCTTGAATGTGAGGTTTTCATCCCCCAAAGTCTCCTTAAAAAAAAAGCGGTTTTCCGCCCTGTCCATCCATGTTATTTTGACCCGTTTTTCCTCCTCCGTGCCTGAAACGGTTTTTCTTCCCGCCCCAATCCTGTCCATCCTTTCCATCCATGTTACCAGCCCCTTCCAGATCACGCCTTCGCGCCTCCGATTTGCGCTTGCGAAAGCCTGCATTTGCCATCCATGATACCCTCTTGAGACGATTAAACGTGGCACATTTATGAAAACCATTCCCATTGGAAAAAGCGGATTGCTCACCACCCGGCTGGCCTACGGTTGCTGGCGGCTGGCAGGCGTCAAAAACCCTTCCCTCGTTACGGCCAGCCACGAAGAGGCCGGCATCAAAGCCGTTCTGGCCGCCTTCGACGCCGGATACACCCTCTACGATCACGCCGACATCTATTGCAACGGCGCTGCGGAAACCATTTTTGGCAAGGCCCTCAAGCAAGTCCCATCCAAACGGAGCGAAATCCTCATCGCAACCAAATGCGGCATTCGCTGGCCCGGAGACCCCGCGCCCTCCAGCCCGCATCGCTTCGATTTCTCCGCCAGTCACATTCTTAATTCCTGCGACCAGTCCCTGAAGCGTCTGGGCATCGAGACGATCGACCTCTATCAACTGCATCGGCCCGATTACCTCATGGACCCCGAGGAAGTCGCTTCCGCATTCTGCCAGCTCAAGAGTGCCGGCAAGGCCCGCTACTTCGGCGTCAGCAATTTTCGTCCCTCCCAGGTCACCGCGCTTCAAAGCGCCTGTCCCATGCCGCTGCTCGTCAACCAGGTCGAAATCAGCCTTGGCAAACTCGATTGCTTCAACGATGGCACCCTCGACCAATGCCTCGCCCAGCAGATCACGCCTCTGGCCTGGAGTCCCCTGACCGGCGGCCTCCTGGGCACCGGCGCCGCAGCGCCAGAAAACAACGACCCGCGTCAGGCCAGAATCATCGACCTCCAGCAAACGCTGGACACCATCGCCAAAGAGCGCTCGACCACCCGGACGGTGATCGCCCTGGCCTGGCTCATGAAGCACCCGGCAAAAATCGTCCCCATCGTCGGCTCCACCAAACCGGAGCGCATTCGGGAATCCGTTCAAGCGGACAATATCGACCTGAGCCGGGATGAATGGTACCGCCTCTTGCTCGCCGCACGGGGTGAAAAACTGCCCTAAATCTCTATTTGGTCCATGTTAAGCAACAACCATGCCACAGGGCTCCCAGCCACCCTCGGCTTTCGCATGCCAGCCGAGTGGGAACCCCATGCGGCCACGTGGCTTACGTGGCCAAGACCCGAGGGAATAAGTTTTCCCGACAAGTACGACACCGTGCCACCCGTTTACGGGGAATTCATTCGACATCTCGTCCCCCACGAAGAAGTCCACATCAACGTCTGGAATGCCGACAAGGAAGCCTGGGTTCGGGGCTTACTCACCGATCTGGAAGTCCCTCTGGATAAGGTATTTTTCCACCATTTCCCCGCCTACGAACCCTGGTGCCGCGATCACGGTCCCATCTTCCTCGTAAAAGATACAGCGCACGGACGTGAACGCGCCGTGGTCGATTGGGACTACAACGCATGGGGCGGAAAATACCCTCCATTCGATCTTGATGATGCTGTTCCGCAACATGTTGCGCATTATCGAAATCTGCCATTTTTCTCTCCGCATGTCATCATGGAGGGCGGTTCTATCGATGTGAACGGTCGCGGCTGCCTGCTGACCACGGAGTCCTGCCTGCTGAACCCCAATCGAAACCCAAATCTCACCAAAACTCAGATCGAGCAGGCCTTGCGTAACTACTTTGGCGTCAATCACATTCTATGGCTTGGCGATGGCATTGCCGGGGACGATACGGATGGCCACATCGACGACCTGGCGCGATTCATCAATCCCACCACCATCGCCACCGTGGTCGAAAAAGACCCGCAGGATCCCAATTACGCAGTGCTCCAGGAAAACCTGAAACGCTTGCACACTCTCAAAGATATTGATGGCCAGCACTTTAAGATCGTTCACCTACCCACCCCAGGCACCGTGGAATACCAGGGTCAGCGCCTGCCCGCCAGCTACGCCAACTTCTATATCGCCAACCAAGTCGTTGTGGTTCCAATCTTTAGGCATCCGAATGACGCCCAGGCCATCCGTATCCTGCAGGCCGAGTTTCCTGATCGAAAAGTCGTGGGCATCGATTCCACCGAACTGATCTGGGGCTTGGGATCCTTCCACTGCATCAGCCAGCAGGAACCCACCAAAAAAATCTTGGGAGCCTGCTGAAAAACTCCAAAAAACGGCGTATTGCCGATGTCCCATCCAGATGGCATATTGGCGCGGATATGAAACTGACTGCGGTATTCGAACCGGCGCAAGAAGGCGGTTACGTTTGCTGGCTTGAGGAAATGCCCGGAGTGCAAAGTCAGGGCGACACGCTGGATGAAGCCCGCACCAATCTGCTGGATGCCCTTAAGTTATCGGTGGAATATCTCCGTGATCGAGCCCGACACGAAAGATCACCCCAATCGCTGCGAGAAACAGTCGAATTGCCAACCGCATGAAGCTTGCCGATCTGGAACGGCACTTCGCACAAATGGTTGCGTTTTGAAGCGCCATGGGGCTTCTCATGCAATCTGGTTAAATCCAACCAACGGTGCATGGACCACAGTTCCCCGACATCGAGAGATCAAAGATCATTTGGCCCGCCGCATCTGCCAGCAACTCGAAATACCGCAATCGTGAGTGGTTCTATTCATAGGAAATCCGCACCAACGGTTAAAAACATGCTGCGCATCCTCATCCACGCCAATCGCCGGTTTGCGTAATTTAAGTCAACTGGCTCATTTACGATAAATTCATGCGACGTTGACTCTGGGCTTTAGCAGATTACCCTTGTTTCCGATGATTATAGCGCCATCAATGTTGGCTGCGAACGCGGGACGCCTGGCTGACGAAGCCCGGCGGGCCGTTCGCGCCGGGGCAGATTGGATTCATTGGGACGTCATGGACGGGCACTTTGTGCCCAATCTCTCCTATGGTCCCCGAGTGGTTTCATTCATTCGAAAAGTCGTTTCCAAACCGTTCGATGTGCATCTGATGTGCACGCAACCGGAAATCCTTTTGGAGCCTTTTGCAAAAGCCGGCGCGGATAGCATGACCGTTCACGTCGAGTTGGGCGCCCGGGTCAATGACCTGATCTGGAAAATCAGGGCTTTGAAAAAAAAGGTTGGCCTCGCAATCAATCCCGCCACAAACGTCAATGCCTTGACACCCTTCCTGCGGCATTTGGACATGATCCTCGTCATGACCGTCAATCCTGGATACGGAGGACAGAGCTTCATAGATGAGATGATTCCCAAAATCCAGCAAATCCAGAAATGGCGCCGCGCCAAAGATCTCAAATTTCGAATCGAAGTCGATGGAGGCATTGATTACGAAACGACGGCGTTTTGCGCCCAGGCTGGAGCCGATACCTTTGTCAGCGGGACAACCCTCTTTGCAAGTCGGAACTTGCGAAACGCCATCCGAAAGATGCGCGGGGCCGCAGAAAAAGCGGTTCAAACCCCGGCGTCGTGTTCCTGCGGAACCAGGAAAGCGGAATCCAATAGATAATTATTGTGTTTTGTAACTGCGCCATTATATTCAAGCATGTGGTTGGCGACCGTGAGCCAGCATTAAATCTTTGATTTCCGGTGTCACAATGAATGCGCCGGGTCTGGATTCCGTCGTAACATTAAGAACATGGAGCAAGCATATTATGGACACTGCTGATACCAACAACATCGAGATGGAAGACGTCACCAAGGAAAAACTGGTGAGCGACCTCAAAACTGTGGCCAAGGACGCGGAGGAACTCATTCGGGCGACCGCATCCGACATGGGTGAAAAAACCAAGGAAGCCCGTGCGCGCCTCAGCTCCGCTTTGGATCGCGCCAAGGAAACCTGCCGCACCATGCAGGATAAGGCGGTGGCCGGAGCAAAAGTGACCGACAAAGTCATTCGCGAGCACCCTTATCAATCCATTGGCGTGGCCTTTGGGTTGGGCATTGTCATCGGGGTTCTGGTCAACCGTAAATAACCCATGCCCCAGACAGAGCCAGGCCCGGACGGCCCGGCAAAAGCATTTCGGCGGATGGCGGGAACGATTCTCGCCATCCTCCAGAATCGTCTTGAGTTGGTCGGCGTCGAACTGCACGAGTCCAAGCTGCGTTTTATTCAAGCTCTGGTCCTCGCGCTGGCTGTTTGTTTTCTTGCAGCCATGGCCGTGGTGTTCCTCTCTTTGACCATCGTGGCCGTTTTTTGGGAATACCGAATTTACGTTCTCTCCGCATTGGCTGTGGCATTCCTCCTGGGGACCGGAATTTTGGTGCTTTCACTCAAGAAACGCATCCGGGAATGGCCCTCCCCGTTCGGATCCACAATTCACGAACTTCAAAAGGATCGAGAGTGTTTATCTCCTCGGAAATAGACCATCTTCAACTTCGCAAGCAAGTCCTGCTGATGGAGAGCGAGCTTAACCGCCGCACCCTTGAGCTGGATTGGAGCGAGCTTAAAGGCACGGCCCGTTCTTCCGTCACTCATATTGGCTCCGGCCTGGCAGGTTCCCTTCGCAAATGGGGCATTGGTCTGGCCCCTGTCCTTGGCTTCTTCCTCGTCCGCCGCTGGGTTTCCTCAAAAGGCCTCTTCGTTAAAGGGATGCTGCTGTGGCAAACCGTCAAACGGGTTCAAAGTTTCTGGCAGTTCATGAAGAAAAGCTGACGTCCTTCTCGTAATCACGCCGCTTTTATTCCCGGTTGGGAGGCCCCACGTCGCTTGTCCCGATGCGATCTTCTGTTAGTGTAAAATCGCATGGGATTTTTGAATGAATTCGAGCGCCTGCCACTGAGCGATTTGCGAGCCGTTGCGGCATCCGCCTCTTCGGCAATGGTGGAAGCCAGCTTGCGAAAAACAACATCCTCGCTTTGGGATTTCGCCCATCTCATCTCCCCTGCGGCAGTCCCGTATTTGGAATCGATGTGCCGCAAGGCGGAATTGCTCACCCGCCAGCGCTTCGGAAACACCATCCGGCTCTTTGCCCCGCTCTATCTCTCCAATGAATGCGTCAACAACTGCAAATATTGCGGTTTTTCACGGGACAACCCCATCTTTCGCGTCACACTTTCGATCGAAGAAACCCTCACGGAAGCCCGCGCATTGCGCGCTCAAGGATTCCGCAACTTGCTGCTCGTCGCCGGCGAACATCCCAAGTTTGTTTCCACAAACTACCTTCAAGATTGCCTGCGCGCGTTGCGCCCTGAATGGCCCAGTCTATCCATTGAAGTCGCGCCCATGGAAACCGGGCCTTACCGCTCGATGGTCGAAGCCGGAGCGGAAGGTTTGACTCTATATCAGGAAACCTACAATCCCGACGTCTATGCGCAGGTGCATACGGCTGGACCCAAGCGTGATTTCGCATGGCGGCTTGAAGCTCCAGAGCGCGGTTACGCCGCCGGATTCCGCAGGATTGGGATTGGCGCGCTCTACGGCCTCTTCGATTGGCAGTCAGAATCCATCTGTGTGGCCGCGCACGCCCAATATTTGCTGCGCCACTGCTGGAAATCCTTCCTCACCATCTCCATGCCGCGATTGCGTCCGAACGCCGGTTCTTACGAACCCACCGCCCCGTTGAGCGACCGGGCGCTGGTCCAATTAACCGCCGCCTTCCGCATTTGTTTCCCCGATGCGGGCCTGGTGCTTTCCACCCGGGAGGCTCCTGCATTACGCGATGGCCTGGTGCGCGTGGGATTCACCCACATGAGCGCTGGCAGCCACACCGAACCGGGCGGTTACACGGGCGCGGGTCGGGAACATATCCATCTCACAAAAGGTTCGCCGGCTCATGTGTCGGCTGTCACACCAATCCTCGAGCCGTTCACCATCGCGCCATTAACATCGGCCACGGGTCAGTTCGAAATTGCCGATCATCGCAGTCCAGCCGAAATATCCATGATGCTCATGAAGAATCGCCTCGAACCCGTGTGGAAAGACTGGGATGCCGCGTTGACCAGTTGATTTCAATTCATCTCGCATTGACCTGATTCGCAAGTGGATTTACGATCCACCTCATGCCTCAGTAACGGTGCGTAAACGCATTGCGCCGTTCGGGCATTGTTCCAAGTGGTGTCCGTAAGATGGCGGTCCGTTTTGCCAGGCATTCAGAATCTCAGCCATGCGATGGATTGGAACTCACTTGAACATGAACCGTCTCATTCAATCATAAAATGAACCTGCGATCATCCAGCGTTGGTCTTTTAGCCGGCCTTTTATTGGCGGCCGTCTCCACATCAATTGTTCGCGCCGATGCGTCCACCAACCCGGTCTGGACCGCCCAGTGGCTTAGTCCGACGGAAACGTCCCCCAATTCGTGGACCTGTTACCGCAAAACCTTTGAGGTGACCAAGGTCCCTGCGCACGCCATCGCGCGCATCGCGGTGGACTCCAAATACTGGCTCTGGATCAACGACAAGCTTGTGGTGCGCGAAGGCGGTCTCAAGCGCGGACCCACACCCACCGCGACTTATTACGACGAACTCGATCTGGCGCCTTATCTGACCAGGGGATCGAACAGCATCGCCGTGCTGGCGTGGTATTTTGGCAAGAACGGTTTTTCGCACAACAGCAGTGGTCGAGCGGGTCTGGTGTTTGAGGCGGACCTGGGTGATCACACCCTCGCTTCGGACGCGACTTGGAAAACAATCCGGCATCCTGCGTTTGGAAAGGCGGGCGGTGTGCAACCCAATCGCCGACTGCCGGAGTCGAGCATCCTTTTCGATGCCCGGAAGGATCTGGCGGATTGGACCAGCCGCCGGTTTGACGACTCCAGTTGGAGTTCGCCGGTAGTGGGCCCAATTCCTCCAGCCGCGCCTTGGGGATCCTTGGAAAAACGCCCGACGAAGTTCTGGAAGGATTACGGACTCAAGGATTATGTCAGCACACGCGTACTGACCAACACCCCTGACGGCGGCCAGGTGATCGCCGCGAAACTACCGTACAACGCGCACGTCACGCCATGGATTAAAATAGAAGCCCCCGCAGGCAAAACCATCGATCTGCGCACGGACAACTTCATGGGCGGCGGCGAAGCCAACGTTCACGCCGAGTATGTCACGCGCGACGGCGCCCAGGAATTCGAGGCCCTGGGTTGGATGAATGGCCACGAGGTCCTCTACACGCTTCCGGCTGGGGTGAAACCGATCACGCTGAAATATCGCGAAACGGGATTCAACACCGAGTTCACAGGCCGGTTCCAATGCGACGATCCGTTTTACAATACACTTTGGGAGAAATCACGACGCACGCTCTATGTGACCATGCGGGATAGTTACATGGATTGCCCGGACCGCGAACGCTCCCAGTGGTGGGGCGATGCTGCCAATGAACTTGGGGAGGTCTTCTATGCCTTCGATCCTTCCGCAGCCTCCCTGACACGCAAGGCCATGCTGGAACTTGCGCGCTGGCAGCGTTCGGACAATACGCTCTATTCTCCGGTGCCCTCCGGCAGGCCCGCCAACGACCTCAATCGTCAGGATGCGGGAGACGGCACCTGGAATTGCGAGTTGCCGCCCCAGATGCTCGCGAGCGTTGGCAAATACGGCTTTTGGACCTATTACCTTTACAGCGGCGACCGCGAGACCATTGCCACTGTTTATCCCCATGTGCGCGGCTACTTGAACGTGTGGAAGCTGGATGCCGACGGTCTCGTTATCCACCGCAAAGGCGATTGGGACTGGGAGGATTGGGGCGAGAATATTGACGAGCGCGTGCTCGACAGCGCCTGGTACAGTCTGGCACTTGAAGCCGCCATCAACATGGCCCGCCTATCAGGTAACGAGAAGGACATACCCGAATGGGAATCGCGCATGAAAACCATCAAGGGTGGCTTTAACACCAAATTCTGGACTGGAACGGAATACCGCACTCCAAGCTACAAAGGCGATACAGATGACCGCGCCAATGCCATGGCGGTGATTTCCGGCCTGGCGGGTCCGGATAAGTTCGCCGCTTTGAAGGAGGTTTTCGCCAAACACCGCAATGCCAGCCCCTACATGGAAAAATACGTTCTCGAAGCGCTGTTCCTCATGCATGCGCCGGATCAGGCCTTGGAACGGATGAAGACGCGTTATCAGAAACAGGTCGCCAGCGAACTCACCACGCTTTGGGAAGGATGGGGCCTGGGCAGCGATGGCTTTGGTGGCGGCACTTACAACCACGCCTGGAGCGGTGGTCCGCTCACCGTGCTCTCGCAATATGCTGCCGGTATTTCCCCCATCGAACCCGCCTATGCGCTCTACCAGGTCCGCCCTCAAATGGGATCCTTGCAGAACATCTCCACCCTGGTCGCAACGGCCAAAGGCAATATCCAACTCACTCTCAAGCATAAGGACAACGCTTTCGAGCTGGATCTGAATTCCCCTCAAGGAACCATCGCTCAAGTTTGCATGCCTCAAATACCCGGAAAGCGACTCGCAAGTCTGTCCATCAACGGACGCAAACTAAAAGAGAACGACACCACCCACCTCAAGGGTGTGAAGTATTTGCCTGAAAGCGAACATTCCGGCCGGTTTGAAGTGGTCCCCGGCCACTGGAAATTCAAAGCGCAATACGAATGAACCCCCCGAAACACCTCATCACTCTGGTTCTTCTGGCCGGGCTTGCCATCGCAATCCCGGCCCTGAAAGCGGATGACGATCTGGTAACCGTGCGGCCAGCGGACACCGGCGCGGCTCTGGTCAATCCAGAAATGGGATGGACGATGCATTTTTACTCGAACATTCCGCAGAACTACGGCTCGAAGTTTGAGCCTTCAGACACGCTCGATGATTTCCCCGGTCTATCCACAGTGTACCTGCGCGTGCCTTGGGCCTTTCTCGAACCGGAGGAGGGGCGATATAATTGGGCTTTGCTGGACACACCGGCCCAACGGTGGATTTCCAAGGGCAAGCGCGTGGCCTTCCGGATCACCTGCTCGGAAAATTGGACGCGCTTCGCCACGCCCGAATGGGTGAAAAACGCGGGCGCCAGGGGATGGTTCTATCAATTTGGAAAGGGCCGCTCCGAGACCGGCGGCAGTTGGGATCCGGATTTCGGCGATCCCATTTTCCTGGCAAAACTCGAGAAATTCCTCACGGCCATGGCCGCCCGCTACGACGGCAATCCCAATGTCTCATTTGTCGATATCGGCACATATGGAATGTGGGGCGAAGGTCATACCATGATGAGCAGCCAGGTGCCCGACGCGGAGGCGCTGCCCATCGTCAAAAAGCACATCGATCTTCATGTAAAACTCTTCAAGCATACCCTGCTTTGCATCAGCGATGACGTGGCCGGGCATAACAAACCCGGCCTGCATTTCCCCGAAACCGATTATGCCATTGCCAACGGGGTTACCTTGCGCGACGACAGCATCCTCGTTCAGCCCGCGCCGAACGCGTGGTACCACGCAGGAATGGCTCAGGCATTCTGGCCTCACTGGCCGGTGATCCTTGAGCATGAGCATTATGGTAGTTCCAGGGAACGCGGCGCCTGGGGGGACGGCTCCCTGCTGCTCAAAGCGGTCGAGGATTACCACGCCAGCTACATGTCGATCCATTGGTGGCCACGCATCGAACTGAACGAAAACAAGGCGCTCATCGAACGCATCAACCGCCGCATGGGTTATCGGCTGCAACTGCGCGAAATCGCATGGCCCAAGGCGGTCGTCATCGGCCAGCCTTTTGCGGTGCGCAGTGTTTGGGCCAATGCAGGCGTGGCCCCTTGCTACGCCGGTGGTTTTGTAACCCTGACAATCAAGGACGACGCTGGAGGTATCGTTTCCGTCTTGGCCGACGAGCAGTTTAATGTCCGTAATTTGCCGGTTGGCGCGCCCGACGAAATCCCCACGCAAACCAATGAATGCAAATTCGTGATCGGCCAGATCGCGCCAGTCACCAGGCCGGGCGATTACACAGTTTTCGTTTCTGTTGGCCAACGGGATGGCACCCCACGGATCGCGCTGCCCATGGCTGGCGATGACGGACAACGATGCTACCGGCTTGGGCCGATCACCTTGCGCAAAGAATGATCAGGGAGGCGCAGAGGCCAAATCGGTGTCCTGCATTTCCCATCTAACGGATTGGCAACGTCGCAAAAATCCTGTTTAATGGAAGTGTATCGATATGAATTTGTCAGGCGGCATGTTCGAACGTCCAGCGCCCAGGCTGAAAGGCCGCCGCATGTTCTGGTTCCATGCGTTGCCCTTGGCGCTATTTCTCAGTCTGCTTTGGTTCGGCACACCATCCTGTCAATCTGATGATGAAGCGTTCACCTGCGTCGTTTGTGGGAAGCGGTTGCTCTCCGGCAAAGCTTACCGCCATCCCGCGGGTCCGGTCTGCGAAATCTGCGTCGAACTTCCCAACCGATGTTCGCTCTGCGGGCTGCCCATCAAGGATAAATTCGGAAAGACGTCCGACGGACGTTTCATTTGCAAATTCGATCTGCCCAACACCGTCAAGTCCGAAGCCGAGGCCCAGCGCCTGTTCGAAGATGTTCATAACGGCCTTTATCGACTGACCGGCGGCGAACTGAAATTGAAGAATACGGCAGTGGCCGTATCCCTATTTGATATCGATTACTGGAACTATCGGGATGGCAATCCCGTGCCGGAAACCATGCGACGCCTCGGTTTTTCACAGAGCCGCCGCACAGGCGAAACGCTGGCCCACAGCGTTGTATTGCTCAGTGGCCAGCTTAAGAGCGACACCACATCGGTCTGCGCCCACGAATTCATGCATTTGTGGATTAACGAAAACAAGGCGCGCAACCGGAGCATCGAAGGGGACACCCTGGAGGCGCTTTGTGAACTCACCGCCTATAAATGGATGGTCTCCACTGAAGACCGCACTCAGCAGCAAAACATCCTCGAGAACGTCTATACACATGGCAAAATCAAGGTGTTGATCGGTTTGGAAACGGATTACGGCTTCCCGGCCATATTGGATTGGGTCAAGCGTGCAACGAATGCTGTTATCGACGCGCAGACTCTGTCCCAACTCGGTTCGCCAAGGATCAGCCCGGTCCCAGTCCCTAATGCCAACTGGGCCGTGCGCGTTCAGGAGCCGGTCCAAACGTTGAGACTCCTGGGAATCATTGGATCAAAAACCAACCGTTGCGCCCTGATCAACAACCGCCAGTTTTTCGAAAACGAGGAAAAAGAGCTGACGCTTGGTTCGCGCACAATCCTCGTCAAGTGTCTGGAAATCAAGCCGGATTCGGTCCGCATTCTGGCTGCGGGAACCAATGCGCCCATCACCTTGACCGTCGGCGACCACTGACAAGCTGCATCCCATTGTTTATGATTCGAAATACTCATTCCCAAACGGCGGGGCACGTCACGGCCAATGGCCTGTCCATTCCCATTGCCCTGCCCTGCACGCTGGAGCAATTTCTGGTCGCTCAAAAACTTTTCCCGCGCGCGGTGGTTGTGGAGCAGAATGGCGAGGCTGTTTCGCCATCCGAGTTTGGCGGCCGTCCACTGAATGACGGCGATCGCCTCGAAATTGTGCGCATTGTGGCCGGAGGTTAGACGCGCAAATTGGAACCCTCTCAAGTCGTTACGCCCTCCGCGTCATTGACTCGATCCGCCCTCCCATGCTACCTACCGATGGTAATGCGGCAGAAATTATTAAAAGATGTCACGCGTATCGTGGTCAAATTGGGCACCGGCGTCCTCACCGACAGTCGCAAGCAGCCCGATTTGGCCCAAATGGAACAGTTGGTCGCCCAGATGTCCGCCCAACGCAAGGCCGGCAAGGAAATTCTCCTCGTCACCTCAGGCGCGGTCGGCGCCGGCATGGGCACGCTCGGCTTTGAGAAACGCCCGACCGATCTAGCTGAAATGCAGGCCTGCGCCGCCGTCGGCCAATGCCGGCTCATGGCCATCTACGAGCAGCTCTTCGCCAGATACGGCCTCCATGTCGCCCAGGTCTTGCTCACTCATGACGATCTCGAGCATCACGACCGCCATCTCAACGCGCGCCACACCCTGCTGGCCCTCCTCCAGCGCGGCGTCATTCCCATCATCAATGAAAACGACGCTGTTTCGGTAACCGAATTGAAATTCGGGGACAACGACCGCCTCTCTGCCCTGGTCGCTTCATTGCTGCCTGCGGATTTATTGGTCATTCTGACCACGGTGGATGGGCTGGTCGAAAACTATGGCACCCCACAATCCCGCGTGATCCCGCTGGTTGAAAAAATTGACGCCGCCATCGAAAGAATGGCGGGAGGCACCACGAGCGTCACGGCCATCGGAGGCATGCACTCCAAGGTTCAAGCCGCCAAAATTGTGATTCGCTCCGGTATCCCGATGGTGATCGCTCCCGGTCGCAAAAAAACGGTTCTGGAGAATATCCTCAAAGGCGCGGAAACCGGCACGCTCTTCGTGCCCCGACCCAATAAGATGCACGGACGCAAACGTTGGATCGCATTTTTCCACAACCCCAAGGGATTGCTCTATGTGGATGACGGGGCCAGAAAGGCCCTGCGCGAAGGCGGAAAAAGCCTGCTGCCTGTGGGAATCTCTCGATTTGACGGCGCGTTCGAAGCCGGAGATATCGTCCGCATTTGCGACCTGGACGGCACCGAATTCGCGCGCGGCATCACGGATTTCAGCGCCGCCGCATTGACCGCCCGCAAGACCGGTCGCACCGAAATCGTTCACCGCGACAACCTGGTCATTCTCTGATGAAAAAGAAAAAAGCCATCGATCAATTGTTGGAAGTAATGGCCCGTTTGCGCGCGCCCGATGGCTGCCCCTGGGATCGCGAACAGGACCACCGCTCCATCAGCCTTCATACCATCGAGGAGGTTTACGAATTGATCGATGCCATTGAAGCCGGTGATGACGTGGAAATGGCGGAGGAACTGGGCGACTTGCTCCTCCAGGTGGTCTTTCATTGTCAGATGGCCCGGGAGCGGAAGGCCTTTGACTTCGAAACCGTGGCCCGGCAACTGGTCGATAAATTAATCCGCCGCCATCCCCATGTCTTTGGCGATTCCAAGGTCAAAACCATCGATGCCATCTGGACTCAATGGGATCAAATCAAGAAAACCGAGAAAAAAGGGACCGTTCATGAACGTCCCTCCGCGCTGGATGGCGTCCCCCGTCACCTGCCCTCCTTGATGCGCGCGGAAAAACTCCTCAAGAAAGCCCGCAAAGCCGGGTTGAACGCGGCCGAAAAAATCGTGCCACCACCCTTCTCACCCACCAAGGCGCAGTTGGGGCCTTCATTGCTGGCACTCGTCCAATATGCACAGAGCAAAGGGTGGTCCGCGGAGGACGCCCTGCGCCGCGAGCTAAACAAGACCGAAAGAGCGTGGCGCAAAAAAGAAACTCAAACTGCAAAAAAAACGACTCCCGAAGGAGTCGTTGACAAAGCGAAATGAATGACCCCAAGCGCGGTTATTTCAAATTGGCGTTGACCTGATCCCAATCGACGATGTTCAGAAATTCATCGATGTAGGCGCCGCGCGCGGTAAAGAAATCCGCGTAATAGGCGTGCTCGTAAGTGTCCAGGGCGAGAATCGGAGTGACTCCCCAGACGGAGTAAGTGCTCTGTGAATCACCCAGGTGGTTGAAAAGCAGGTCAGACTTGGGATCGTAAATCGTCCAGGCCCATCCGCGCGCCGAGATGGCGGTGGCCTTCAAATCCTTTTTATAAGCATCGAAGGAACCGAAGCTCTTCTCGATCAGGCGAGCCACCTTGCCGGTGGCCGGACCACCTTTGCCGCCCATGATGCCAAAGTAAATCTCATGATTGACGATGCCACCCAGAGCGAAGGAATACTCCAGCTTCAGGGTGCGCATGACGCTGTAAATCTGGTTGGCGTGGGCCACATTGGCCGGATCCAGTGTTTTGGATAGTTCCTCCAACTCCTTGAGGATTGCGTTGGTTTTGTTGACGTAGCCCGTGTAGAGCTTCAGATGCTCCTCGTGGGTTTTGTCAGAGATCTTGCCGGTTTTGCCTTTGACTTTTGCAAGCAATGCTTCCTGCTTATTCGCGTGCTGATATGCCATTTTGGTATCCTCGATTTTCATTGTCATCCGCCGTTCGGGCTTCCCTGTCGCAATTCATTGGATGATTTGCGACCCTGTTTTGTCTGCTGCCCTGACGGCTCTCATAATACCCGGCAGTATAAGTTAAAATCCTGAATTCGCAAGTCACCAGGTCTTTTCAGACCCAGCGCCAGAATGCGGTATCTTCCCGGCGGATCAAATGACCGTTCCGTCGGGGATCACTCCGTTTTTTGGAATAATGACAATCCCATCGCGAATGTAAAACTTGTCCTCGGTGACCTGATCGGGCTTGCCTGCAGGTGAGATCACACAATTGTTTCCAATACGGGCGTTCTTATCAATGATGGCGTTTTCAATCCGTGTGTTGCGTCCAATGCCGATGCGCGGGATGTTCTCAGCCATGCTTTTGGCAATCGAAGCCTGGCTCTCGAAATAATCGCCTCCGAGCATCACCACGCGATGCAGCGAACTGCCCCGATCCACCAGACTGCGCAAACCAACAATGCTCCGGCTGATGTGCGCGTAATTAATGATGCACCCGTCGGAAATGATCGCATGATCGACGTGCGCTCCGTTTATTTTCGACGCCGGCAAAAAACGGGGCCGGGTGAAGATGGGCGAATCCATGTCGAAAAAGTTGAATCGGGGCAATTCCTCGGTCAGCTCGATATTTGCCTCAAAAAACGAGCGGATCGTTCCAATATCCTCCCAATAGCCTTGAAACACATCGGAAAAGACACGGTGCGTGTTGATGACGTTTGGTATAATATGTTTTCCAAAATCCGTTAACGTGTTATCAAGCAGTTGAAACATCACTTCCCGGTTGAACACGTAAATACCCATTGACGCCAGAAACAACTCCTCGGTGCCCTCTATCCCCAAACCTTTATACAGGTCCGGCGGGATCCGTAAAGTATCCAGGACCTGCGGATCGGTCGGTTTCTCGACAAAACGCGTGATGCGATAATCAGGTCCGACTTGCATGATACCCAGACCCTGCGCGTTTTGACGGGTCACTGGAATCGTGGACACGGTCAAATCCGCCTTATTCTCGATATGCCGGGCCAGGATTTTCCGGTAATCCATGCGGTAAAGCTGGTCGCCGCTGAGAATCAGGGCATATTCAAAATCCTGATTCATGAAGTGCATCCGGTTCTTGCGCACGGCATCGGCCGTTCCCTGATACCATGAGGAATCGGAGAAGGTCTGTTCGGCCGCGAGAATCTCCACAAAACCATTGGTGAACTGGTCGAACTTATAGGACTGGGAAATGTGCCGATGCAGGGAGGCGGAATTAAACTGGGTCAGCAGATAAATCTGCTTTAAACCTGAATTAATGCAATTGGAGATGGGGATGTCCACAAGACGATATTTTCCCGCCAGCGGCACTGCGGGCTTTGCGCGTTCCTTTGTCAACGGGAAGAGCCTGCTGCCCTGCCCGCCTCCCATGATGATGCTGAGTACCCGGCCCCCTCCAGATTGAGAAATGGAATTTGGCATAAAATTTTGGTCGCTTGCAAATCGTTGGTCACACTCTATCATGAGATGGGTGTTGAGGGCAAGAATCATCAATAAAACAGGACCTGCCCCCATATCCTATAACAGCGTCGTCTGGCATGATGGAGCCGGATAAACGGAATCTGACAAAATAACTCTCGCGTTGAATAATTATGTGCGGAATCGTTGGCTATATTGGCAGCAAATCGGCCTCTCCAATCCTGCTGGAAGGCCTCCGACGGCTCGAATACCGGGGCTACGATAGCGCGGGCATCACCGTGCTCGAAGATAGTCGGCTGGAAACCGTCAAAAAACGCGGAAAAATCGACGAGGGTCTGGCACGCAGTCTGGCGCTTGGTTCCCCGACCGGTTCCCTGGGTCTGGGGCATACCCGCTGGGCCACGCACGGACCACCGTCTGACGAAAACGCCCATCCGCATCTCGACCAATCGGGCCGCATTGCCGTGGTCCATAACGGAGTGGTTGAGAATTTCGAGCGTCTCAAGGAACGTCTGCTCAAGGCTGGACACATTTTCCATTCTCAAACGGACAGCGAAGTCCTGGCCCATTTGATTGGCGAGTGCTATCAAAAACTCAAAGCCGCAGGCGCTTCGGAGGATGCCATTCTCACACAAGCCGTCATGGACGCCCTTCGTGACGTGATTGGCACCTATGGCCTGGCCGTCATCAGCGCCGATCATCCCGGAATCATGGTCGGCGCCCGCCGCGGTTCCCCGCTCATCGTCGGCGTGGGTCAGGGTGAATACTTTCTGGCCAGCGACGCGAGTGCCATGGTCGCCCACACCCGCCAGGTGGTCTATCTCAACGACTACGACGTCGTCACCCTCACCCGCGAGCGTTTCAACGTCACCAGCCTGGGCTCCGACACCGCCAAGGTCCAGATCAGCCAGATCGAATACGGCGCCGAGGCCATCGAACGGGGCGCATTCCCGCATTTCATGCTCAAGGAAATCTTTGAGCAACCCCAGACCGTCGCCAACGCCCTGCGCGGACGCATCGATCACGACGAAGCCACAGCCAAATTCGGCGGTTTAAATCTCACCGCCGCCGAGTTGCGCGCCGTGGACCGCATCGTCCTCATCGCCTGCGGCACAAGCTGGCACGCCGCACTTCTTGGCGAATACCTCATTGAAGAATTTGCCCACATCCCGGTCGAAGTCGAATACGCCAGCGAATTTCGCTACCGCAACGCGCCCATCGACAAAAGCACCCTCGTCCTGGCCATTACACAATCCGGGGAAACACTCGACACACTCGCCGGCCTGCGCGAATCCAAAAGGCGGGGGCACAAGGTCCTCTCCATTTGCAACGTCGTCGGCAGCACCATCGCACGCGAAGCCGATGGCGGCATTTACCTCCATGCGGGCCCGGAAATCGGTGTCGCCTCCACGAAGGCCTTCACCTCCCAGGTCACCGTCCTGGCCCTGCTGGCCCTGTTCATGGGACGCATGCGGATGCTTGCATCAGGCCGCGGCGCCGAACTGATTCACGCCTTGGAAGCTGTCCCCGAGCAACTTCAAAAAGTCCTCACCCTGTCCGAAGAAATTAAAACCGTGGCCTTGAAATTCAAGGACGCCCAAAACTTCTTCTTTCTCGGCCGACAATACTGCTTTCCCGCTTCCCTCGAAGGAGCCCTCAAGCTCAAGGAAATCTCTTACATCCACGCCGAAGGCTATCCCGCTGCGGAAATGAAACACGGCCCCATCGCCCTGATCGACGAGCACACACCCTCGGTCATTCTCACTCCTTCAGGCACTTGGTATGATAAGACACTGAGCAATCTCCAGGAAATCAAAGCCCGCAAAGGCCCCATCATCGCCCTGGCCACAGAAGGCAACGAACACGTGGCGCGCCTGGCCGATCACGTCATCTCCATTCCCGCCACCATGGATCCCGTGTTCCCGTTGCTCGCCATCGTGCCGCTCCAACTCCTGGCCTATCACATCGCCGTCGCGCGCGGCTGTGACGTGGATAAGCCCCGCAACCTGGCCAAAAGCGTCACCGTCGAATAAATGAAATGAAGTTAACAGTGCCTTTGTCCGTCCGTAATTATGGATGTCACATTTAATTGAGGTATGTCACAAATCTGGATTGGGCCAGGCATGGCGCAATTCACAAATACACCTGGTTTATTTTGAGGTTCCTCCGGAATCTTCTGATGATTATTCACAGGCTGGAAATGAGCTCAGGTAAACGGCAAGACCATCTTACTGCAGGGAGGCACGATCTGAAGTATCGGAACACATCTCCCCGCTCACTTAACTCGCTTACGAATCCACTTGTATTGGCGAAAAACCAGATTTTCCCACGCATTTGCGACTTCCACAGAGTAGCAATTTCCGTATGGCCCAGTAAATAGTCCCCAGGAAGTGAAGGAAGAGGCAGGAAAATTACCGCTCAACTTGCGTACATCTTTAAGAAACTTTAAAGCAAGAATCTGCAATGACGCCCCAGAAACACATCAGCGGGCATAAAAGTCACAAATCACGATGAGAGGAGTTCACTTTTTGACGCTCTTTGCCTCCATGTTTTCTCATGACCTCTGTCAGACCGCACTTTTCTTGAATTTTTGCCGGAGTATTATAATTGACTTGAATAACGAAAAGCATACAATCCTCCACAAGCAGGCCGTGACATACATTTCTGAAGGACTCATTATGGAGCATTCATTTCGCGAGGAAAAATTGCTTAATATTGGCGGCCAGGCTGGCCTTAAAACGGAGTCTGGCAACCAGAACGTTGATTTCTCCCAGATTATCAAAACAAGCCGAAAGTCATTCATTTTTCCGGTCCTGTTGAGCGTCTTGGTGTCGGCCATCTGTTCGCACACGGAGGCTACCTCGCTCGATCATTTTTCGTGGAATCCCATTGAATCACCTCAAGTAGCGGGCGCTCCAATTAAAGCAACAATAACTGCCCGGGACAGCGCAGAGCAAGTAGTTGCAGATTTCAACGGCAGCGTGTCTGTCTCCGCGCAAATCTTGTCGATCCCGCCACTGGTTATTTCAGAAGTGGACAATGGCAATTACTCGAGAGTTGAATTCACAAATCCATCCACAAACCCAGTCGATATCTCTGGCTGGAAGGCAGTCTATTATGATTTGGAACACTGGCCCCAGCCAGTCAGGACTTTTATTTTTCCCGCCGGCACAATATGCGCACCCCAATCGGTTTTCACGATAATACCAGGAGGTGTCCCCCCTGGAGTCTATCCAAATTTCTCGTCGGATGGGCCGATAATGGAAAACCCAAATAATCTCAGCCCGATTGCGATGTCTTTGCTAAACCATACGAATGGGCTGATCGATTTCTTCTGCGCATCAACGGGCTATCCGTTTTTTATAACCAATCCTGTTCCTATACGATCGTCCGATTGGATTGGCATGCCAACTTCGGCTCGAATCGCGTATAAGTCGTATCAACGGCAAGGCAACTTTAACCATCGGCAGGCTATGGATTGGATTCAAGCTTTCCCGTCGTTCGGTGTTTTGAATTCACAACTCAGCCTTCCATTTGCTGCCAATTATACACCGGTTCAGATTTACCCGGCTGCGGTCAACTTGACGAACGGTGTTTGGAGCGGCTTTTTGGCTGTCAACGCTTCCGCCAGCAATGTGTTCCTGCATGTGGATGATGAGAATGGCCATCCTGGAAACAGCAATCCATTCGAGACCCTGAACACATCTGTCATGCTGACATTGCCGCCGACGACCTTGAGCACTGTGTCGGAAATTCACCCGGCAACAATTGCCATTTCACGCGCTATTGATTTTGATTTGGTTTTCAATCTCAATTCTGACAATCCATCGAAGATTGGTGGACCGTCCACGGTTACCATTCCGGCTGGCAATGTTTCGGCCCGTTTTAACCTCACAAATTTTAACGATTCAGTTATCGACGGCATTCAGTTTGTCACCATTACAGCCTCGAATTCCCTTTCGTTGATGACACAAGGCCTCATTACAAATCTTAGCGCACCCATGCTGCCGCAATTGACCTTGCCGTCGGAAATAATCCCGCAAGGAGGCACAATCACTAACCAGGCCCAACTCTCGATAGGCGTCCCCGCAGGTTCGAATTTCCAGGCGGAATTGCGTTCAAGCGATCCCAGTTTGTTGGATGTGCCGCTTTATGTTCGAATTCCGGCAGGCCAAACCAATGTCCGTTTTAGTCTCAACGCGCCCAATGCCCCTGTCATATTAGGCAGCAGAAAGTTAACGGTGACGGCATCCGCGGGTTCCGAAGGAACTGCAAGTGGATCGATCACAATCTCTGGCGCCAAGGCAAATGATCTGGTTCTGCAGGTGCCTGATCGTTTATTCGAAGGTTCAGGAGATGCAACCAATGCGACGATCATGATTGCAGGATCTCTCGAAACCAATTTAGTGATCAATCTGGCCGGCAGCGATTCCAGCTTCTTGCAGGTTCCAGTCACTGTGGTCTTGCCAGCCGGTCAGACTTCGGTCGTGATCCAATTGACCGTCCCGCCTGGCTCCAGCCCCAGGCAAAACCAATTGGTCACAGTCTCCGCGTCCGCATCAGGCTTCGTCAATGCCAGCGGCACGATTTTGATCCACGACACACATTTGGATCATTTCGCCTTTGCCCGAATTCCATTGAATCAAACCGCCAATCAACCATTTGCGGCTACGATTCTGGCGCAGAACAAAAGCGGTGACACATTGGATGGTTTTTCCGGCATTGCATCGCTATCTCCAATCGGGTTGCCACTGGACAGCTTGGTTCCAACGCAAACAGATCATTTTACCAATGGGCGGTGGAGTGGAACAATCATGATAAACACTGCCGCAACAAATGTTGCTGTGCGCGCCCAAAGCGGCCAGACATTGGGGCAAAGCAACCCGTTTAATGTAGGATTTGTATCCATTGTGTCCCTCAATGCCACTGTCAGCAACCTCGTGTATGATCCGGGAACAGACCGGATTTACGCGACCGTCCCGGCAACTGCTGCAGTCGAATCAAACACAGTGATGCGGCTCAATCCCTACTCCGCCACCGTGGAGGCTTTCATCCCCGTGGACACGGCCCCAGGCTTAATGGCCCTTTCGGCCAGTAATCAATTTATCTACATCGCCGTAAAAAACGGCTATTCCGTCCAGCGCTTGAATCTGGCATCACAAATGCCCGACCTGGAATTTTCTTTACCTCAAAACCCTTATAATTTTTATGCAATCAGCTTGATTGGTTTGCCAAACAGCCCCGCCAGCCTGGCCATTGCCGGACAATGCCAATTCGGGCCTCTAGATTTCATTTATGATGGAGAGGTTGCACGGACAAATCTCGCTGACCTGGCTTTGGTTCCAGGATTTGAAACTGGCGGCATTCTCAGCGGAGGGTCAATGTACGTTTCCAATGGAACTGCATTTAACCCTGCGAAACAGAAACCCATCGGGCAATACCCTGTTCCGGGAAAACTGGCCAGCGGAGCACCCGCACCCGATCCGGATGCAGGAATCATTTACTTTTTAACACAACAAGGAAACCAAACGGCCATTTATGCGTGCGATATCGAGACATTCACTCTGCAAGGATCCCAAACAATCCCTGGAATCGTTGGCAGTGCAAAAAACCTTGTGCGATGGGGAACAAATGGACTGGCTTTTGCCACCACGGGCGGTCAAATCTTTTTGATTCGCTCCCCGTTTGCCGCGGATTCAACTTCAGCACAATTGGCCGTAACCCAGAGCGGCCCGGCGCTCGCCACACCCGGAAGCGATATATCGTATAGCATCCTCGTAACCAATTCCGGGAGCATGAGCGCTCAGGATGTGATCTTGACTGATCTATTGCCTGCCGGAGCAGCACTGGTGAACGCCACACCCAGCCAGGGCACAGCACAAAACAATAACGGCATCCTCGTCGCCTTGTTCGGCGCAATTCCACCTCATGGCGAAACATCACTGAAAGTGACCGTCCGAACCAAGGACCTTGGGGTGTTGACCAATGTCGTGAGCATTGCCTCAACGTCGGATTCTTCAAATTTGGCGCATAAAGAGTCTGGCTGGTTGACCACGGTCCTTGATTCCACAGCCTCCAACTCCGTTGCCCACCTGCTGCTTAAGGCCAATGATCTTATTTATAATCCCGTCGATCGCATGCTTTATGCCAGCGTTTCTGGCTCTGATACAACCTATGGAAACTGCATCGTCAAGATCGATCCCGAGAGCCTGCATCCCGGCAATCCCATTGCGGTGGGATCAGAACCTGGCGCCCTGGCGATCTCCCCAGACGGCCGCTACCTTTATGCGTATCTCCAAAGCACAGCAACCATCGTGCAAGTGGACCTGAAGACGAGTGCCGTCACATTTCAAGACTCGATTTACAGCTATGACCTGAGCGAAATGATTGTTCTTCAGGATCAGGCCCAGTCAGTTCTGCTCTCACAACATTATAATTACGGAACTCCCAGCGGGCGCGGGGTTAAAATCATTTCTAACGGCATCGCCACCGCACTAAACATTTCGCCTGAGATTTCTCTAATTCAGCCATCCCTTTCTCCCAATGTTTTCTATGGCTACAATGGAGGCATCACTCGCGTGCAATTGGATGGCACCAATGCGGTGTCCTCAACCGCTAATGTGCTGACGTATGACGGAGGGCCCGAGATGCGGTCTGGCGGTGGTCTGCTGTTTTTTGCATGGGGCGAGGTAGTGGATCCGGAATCAATGATACATGTGGCCACTTTCCCGGGGCTGGCTAGGAATGCAAATCATCTCTGTCCTGATATGGCTTCGGGCCGCGTATTTTACATGAAAGTGATCCCAAATGACTCCATGACGACGATTACCGCCTATTCCTTGAACAACTATGAGTTGATGGGATCCATGTTGGTGACAGGCATAATTGGAGCGCCCGAACAATTGGTTCGATGGGGGGATCGTGGTCTGGCATTTGCCACCACAGGAGGGCAGCTATTTTCCATCCAAACACCATTGGTGCCAACCAATCAACCTGCGGATCTGATGGTCACACAATCGGCGCCGACTTTAACGACCCTGATGACGAATTATACGATCACCCTTACCATCAGCAATAAAGGCCCTGGCGTGGCCACTGGCATTGTTGCGCGGGACATCCTGCCTGCCGGAGCCAGATTCGTATCGACATCATCAACCCAAGGCTCCATTTCCAACAATAATGGCACCGTGATGGCACAATTGGGCACATTGGCCCCTGGCGCCTCAGCACAAATCTCCATTCTGCTGCGACCGGATGTCGTTGGTTCATTCTCGAATTATGTCCGCGTGGCCGCCAATGAGCCGGATCTTGATATGGCTGACAATTCGGCAGCGCAATCGAGCCTTGTCCAGTTTTATCAGAAAATCGACCTGAGCATCGGGGATATGGTTTACGATCCGATCAGAGATAAGCTGTTCGCCACAGTGCTAAACACCGGAGCCTACAGCAATAGCATTGTTCAAATCGATCCGCAAACTGGGACTGTGGAGAAATCCCTCCCCACAGGCTTCGAACCCGGCAAAATCGCAATAACCAGCGACAGCCAATTCTTGTATGTTGGAACCACCCAACTGAGATTCGTTGCGCGAATTAACATTCAGACCTGGACGAACGATTTTCAATTCGATATTGGAATGGATGTCAATTACATCGTGGCCGATTTTGCTCCCCTGCCTGACCGACCTCGCTCGATCACTGTGTCCATGGCTCCTTGGTATGGAAGTTACAGCCAGCAGGTGGCCATATTTGACGATGGGATCAAGCGTCCGCAAGTGATCGGGCCTGTCCTTGGAAGTCCATTTCAAATTCAGGCCTCTCCAGATGGTTCCACCTTGTATGCCGTCAATGGGACCTTTACCGCATATGGCATTGATGCCTCTGGCATCGGTGGTGTGTTGACTAATCTTGCCGGTTTTGCGGGTGACTTCCAAACAGAGGACAATCTGTTGATTGCAGCGAATGGACATGCGCTGGATCTTTTAAATAATACTAACCTGGGCGTATATCCCGCATCTGGTTTGGTTGCCTCCGATGTGGAAAATGGACGAGCTTATTTCCTCGGCCAGGGCGGTTATGCGCCCTATCCAAATTATACGCTGGCCGCCTGCTCTACAAATATGAGCAATGTTCTTTGGCAAATCACCATTCCCGGGGCATCAGGCATCGCTCACAGCTTAACCCGTTGCGGGGCCGGAACCCTGGCTTTTGCCACTTCAGAAAATCCTTACAATATCCCTTTTCCCTCACTCCGTTGCCAATTTTTCTTACTACGCACTTCAAAAATCCCCGCTGTGGGCGATCTCATTTTGGAAACCACCAACAATTGGGCAATCGCCGGAGGCACTCTAACCAACACATTTAAGATTTCGAATGATGGGCCTTTAACCGCCACCGGGGTTACATTCAGCAATATTTTGGCCAATGGCTCAACGCTTGTCACGAACCGCTCGACCCAGGGATCCTTCACACAAACCAACGGAGTTGTCATTTGCAACGTTGGGACAATGGCGTCCGGTTCGAGTGTTGGGATCACAGTTGTATCGACGGTTCCAACAGCCGGGACGATCCCATTCATGGCGTCGATTTCGCAAAACGAACCGGATATCGATCCATCCAATAACCAAATCGTTTCCACCGAAACAATTTATCCAATGCCCTCCGTATCCGTAAGCAATCTGATTGTCCCTCGCCAAAACGGTATTAAGGCCAACTTTAACGTTATGCTTGACGTGCCTGGCACTAAGCCAATCACTCTGTATTGTCGCACTATCAACGGGACAGCTCTTTCTTCTCAAGATTATATGTCACCTTTGATAGGAATGCTGACATTCGAGCCTGGGGCAACCGGAAAAACCTATTCGGTTGTAATTATTGATAAAGGTCTCATAAGGTCCAACCTGGAATTTTATCTGAATGTCAGTCTTGGCTCGCCAACATCAACTCCAATTGCGTCAGCCACTTGCACGCTCCTCGAATGCAATTTGCGCGGCATTACAGTCACCAATGTCTCGCTGGCCATGGCTTCCGACAGCATCACCAACGCACTGTTTAATATTCAAATGTCTGGAACCAACGCCGCACAAACCAGTGTGGATTATTTCACCCAAAATGGCAACGCGGCTGCGGGCCGCGATTATCTGGGCAAGTCAGGAACCCTCGTTTTGCCACCCGGGGTTACAAACGCATGCGTTTCGATCCCAATATATGGAATTCCCGATTCGGCTGCGGTCAAAAACTTCTATCTAAACTTGGCCAATCCAGTGAACGCCGTTTTGAACACGACCAAGGCTTCAGCGTCGATCCTAAACATGAGTCCTCGTCCTCAACTTTTAATCAGTGGAATGGAAGTGAAAGACCGGAATGTCGTTTTGCAGTTCCCTGGTGCTGCGGGAGCTTTTTATCGCCTGGAAATGTCAACGAATCTGCCAGCTCAAGATTGGGTTCCGGTGAGCGATAAAATCCCTGGCACAGGTGGACCAACGTTTATCACCGACACGAATGGTTTGTCGGACATTTCCAAGTTTTATCGGTTGTTTGAAATACCATGATCACGGAAACAACCGAAAAAGACGACCCGAAACCTAAACACACTTTTCACGGGATCGTGGACACGCCTAAGATTCAATCAAATTATTACGGCCGTGAGGTCGATTCGGACCAGAAATTGAAAAGCAAAATATTGTGACAGTCCTTAATTACGAATTGAGCCCATGCTCCAGGCACGATTTGTGACATCCTTAATTACGGACGGATATTTGTACTCGGATAATAAACTTTGTAACCAGATAATAATGTTGGTAACTGTGGAATCCCAATAGGTTGAGCTGGTCCTTTTGACCAGCTTGAAAAAACATTGCATTCAAGGCTCCAACTGCCCAAATGGATCCGGAGAGAGAATGATCTGCTGCTCCGCGGTTTGCGATCCTTGTGGTGAATCGATGACCCCTCGCAGAGTATAAATTCCGGCTTTTATTTTGCGGGTTTCGAAAGAGCCGTTCAGCGATCCGTTTGCGATTTCACCCGTCCACTCGGCGGCGATTCGTTCCGGGGACACAAGCTGCACCTTCACCGGGGCCGCGGAAGCCGCTTTGACATTCCACGGAACGGTTTCGCCCGAATAATACTCATCGAGTGGTGTCGCTACAGCAAGCACCGGTTCCTCGATGGCCTGGAGAAAGACGTCGTCGATGTAGAAGTGGGATTTCTGGGCTAACTCAACATCGTCTTCGGGAATGCGGCAGGAGATGTGAATATCGAGGTTCTCGAAATCAGTGCGCAGGCGGCCTTCGGACAGGAAGAGGTTCCACACGGCTGGATCCGCCACACCTCCCCTGTATTCAATTCCGGCCAGGTAGGCGCCCTTTCCGGACTGACGGAGGTTCATGCCAGGCACGAGTGAACCGCTGCCGATCCTGAACCAGCAGCCCACTTTTACGCGCTTGCCTCTCAGCTTGATCGCCGCCTCAGCCGGCACCTGGACATTGACAATGAGGTAACGATTCCGGTCATAGAGGGAGCCTTTGCCTGCGGCCTTGCTGAAATCCCATTTCAAGGAATACCGTCCTGTATGCGCTGATTCGTCTGTCACGCTCAATGCGTCCACTGGTTTGGATTCCAGTTTCGAATAACGGTCGGCGATCTGATAGTTCGGACTCGGAAACCTGTCGTCTTGCGGACCCTTCTCAAAAGAAGGGTCTTCAATGAGGTTTGGCCCTGTTTTTTCAGGAGCCGCCGAGTTTTTGACCACGGCGGGGAATGAGAGGGCCAGCTTTTGGTGACCCATCAGATTCAGAATCTCACGCGCAATGCGCCAACGGTATCGGGCAAAGGCCTGTGGTTGACTGACCGCAGTTGCTTTGGGATCGATGATCGGCGCCAGGACGGCTTCTGCGCGTCGTGCGGATTCAATCTGCCCGCTTTCTCTGGCCTGGCGAATTTTCTCCTGGAGCGTTGTCACATAGCGGTAATCATCCACCCCTTCGCGACATAGCTCCCAGTAAATGGTCGGCGTTGGCCTGTCCACGCCAGGGAAGATCACGTTCCAGTCCTTATGCCCGCCATCGAAGTCATTTTCAGGATTGGCCTGGGTGGCGGAGAAACCCCACGCTGTGGCCACTTCCGCGCCTGATCTCAGAAACTCAAATCCCGTCATGTTGCGCGAGGCGGTGGGGCTGTGTGCGTAAAACATGCCATTTTCGTAATACCAGAATGGATGACCGTGCCGGGTTTCTTCCAGAACCTTGGTGCGATTGTAATTTCCGTAGGCGTAAATCCGGACATCCACACGGTCGCCCAGGCGCTGTACTTCACCTGCGGTCAGCGTGGTGGCCGTCTGACAGCCGGGGACTTCATGGACGAAATCCAACACGTTTTGGGCGAACAGCATCCGGTTATCCGTTTTATTGTTGCCCGGTTCATCTATTGGGAAAAAGTATAGCTTGGGCCAGTCGTGGCGTTGCGCGTCGTCCCGGATGTGCTTTACCAGGCCAACAATGGCCTTGTGCGCCTTGGGACTGAAGGTGCCAGGAACATGTTTTTGCCCCGGCTCCGCGAAGCGATATTCGAAATCCCGGCAGGCGTATTCAATGGTCAGCACCACTGGCGCGCGGGTGCCAAGGAGTTTGCAGTACTCCAGATCGCGCGCAAGCTGCGAGGTGTCATAGGTGAAGCTGCCATCCGGATTCTCCTGCGCGCCAAAGTAATAATTCAACAGAACCAGATCGAAACCGTGCTCCCGATAGTCTGCCATGTCGGCGCGGGCCAGGCGGTCCCTTTCCGAAGGCAGATTGCGTCCACGCCGTTCCGGGCCAGACAAACCTCCGACCGGCGGGAAGGTATCGAGCCATGTGCCCCAATGCCTGTCAGCGGGACGGCTGAGCGAGAAGGGCAGAATAAGCAGCTTCCACTCCAGAACCGTCGGTGGTGCATTCTCGGGCTGAACCGTCAGTGTCATGCGATAACGTCCCGCAGGGGTATCCTGCGGCACATTTACCGTGAGCCACCATTGCTTGACCTGGCCCTCTTGCACACGAGAAGCCCGACCGCCCACGGGATCGAGGACCTCCGGCACCACGCTGTAATCGCCATTGCCTCCCCAGCCGCTCAAGCGTTGAGGCCAGCAACGGACAGTGCGGATGCTCACGTTGGTGCGTGCGATGGTTTGATTGCCTTGTTCCCCCACGAAGCCGGAGTATTCCACGCGGACTTCTCCCAAATTCTTGCCGGCAGAAACACAGAATGTCGCAGGCTCGATTTCCCCGGGTGTGGCAAACGCGGTTAACGGCTGGCCGATCATGGCGCGGGTTGGCGTGAAGCTTGGGAGAATCAATTCGGTGTAATCGACTGGGAAGACGACGTAGCCCTGTTGTTGTTCGGCGGAAGTCCATTCCAGAGGCGGATTGGGTGAGGCGGATTTGCGCTCCTTCCAACTCGGCAGCTCCTGCCCGGTTAGGAAGAAAATGTCGCGCTGCAGTTTTGCGACGGTTTCGGCAAGTTCAGGGCCTTCCCTGCCCACCACCAAACCATTGAGAACCCAACCATGCTCCCCTTTCAAATCGATCTGCAATAGTCCGTTGGTCGCGCGCGCTTGAAACGGCTCCATGAAAATAAAACGCGCGCGCGGGATGTTCACTCCGACTTTCTTCTGGCCGTTTGCCCAAACCTCGAACAACGGCGGTTCCCATTCGGCGTCGCCTGCAATTAACCACACCGTATAATCTCCATCGGGCATGGCCACCATGAAGGCATTGCCTTTGGTTCCTTCGACCAGGGCGCATGTGATATCCGAGGTGAATCGGTATGCGCCATACACGCTGGCGGTGTATTCATCGTTGGGACGGACAATTTCGGAGCCGCCGCGATCATACTCCAGCAATCCCTCCGTTGACTGGAAACCATAGCCCTTTTCAGTCGTGAACGCGTCTTTGATCGTGACCTTGGTAAATCCAGGACGATGAGCCGAGGTTGGTGTGCCGAATTGGAACGCGGCAAATTTAGCGGGTTGCCGGTTTGTTGTGATATCGTTTGCCGATAGGACATTCGCCGCGGAAACGGGCTTGCCCAAAAAGACAAGGCCTGCCAGCAACCCGGCAAAGAGGCATCCCCAGGTTTTCATAGTGTAATTCATGGCTTAAAAAGCTGGCGTGACGATAAGAAACATCCAGTGAGCACTTGAAAAAACGCCCCGACCAAACAATACATTTTCACATCTACTCCGCATCCATCTGCATGCCAGGCAAACACCCCACTGTGTTCATTGCCGTCTTACCGCAAGTCCAGACAGACCACGATTCCCGCAGCGTTGCGCAAGAACATTTTTCCATTGGAAAGAACAGGGACAGACCAGCACCTACCGTCCAGAACCTGTGCCTTGGCCACGGGCTTGAACGCCTCCGGGGTGGCCTCGGCAATAAGCAATGTTCCGTCCTCCTGCATCACGATGAGTTTTTGATCCGCCACTATCAATGAACCCTGCCGGGTCTCTTCCGCCGCCCACTTTACGGCGCCACTTTCCCAGTCCAGGCAGACCAATTGATTCTTATCGAATCCATAAACATGATTTTTCCAGAGCACCGGCGTCGAAAGTTCGGTGCGCAGGCTCTTAACATTCCAAAGCGGAACCAGAGCGTTTGTGGTGACATTGAACAGCGCAGCGCCCACTCCATGTCCTGTGGCAACCAGCATCTTCCCTCCTGAGACAAGAACATCCGGCGCATTTTGATCCCACGTGGTCCGCCACAAGGTCCGCGATAATACTTTGCCGTCGCTCATTTTCGCGACCACGATTTCATGCCCGCTCAGTTTTGCAAATAACCGTTCCGCGCCCATAACAAAAGGCACCGGCGACGAATAACCCGCACGACCAGGTCCATTATCCCAAAGGACATCGCCGGTCATCTTGTTGAGGGCCACACCCGCGGTTCCGACGGACAGGATCAGTTGAGTGCCTTCGATCAACGGTGAACCCGCAAACCCCCACCATACTTTGTAATCCTCCTTGGTGGTTGGGGGCGCATCGAACTTTTTGGACCAGATCACTTTTCCAGTCGCGGCATCCAGACAAAAACAATCTCCAGCCTTGCTCAATGTATAAACCCGGCCGTCCTCCACAGCGGGAGTCGAACTGGGACCACCCTCGTATGCCAGCGGGTTCAGCGGGCATGGATAGGGATGTTTCCAAATCTCTTTCCCCGTCTCAGCGTCGAAACAATAGACCGTATCCACGTCCTCCCGATTGCCCATGGCATAAGCCCTGCCCTGCGCCACGGCGAAGGAGGACATCCCCTTCCCCACCGTCGTTTGCCACAATTTCTTTGGTCCCTCTGACGACCACTTCCAATTCAGCTTGGTTTCGTGTGAAACGCCGTCATGGGTCGGTCCCCGCCAGTTTGGCCAGTCGAAGGCATTGCTCCCAACCGCGGCTTGTCCCGGCTTGGCCTGTGGTTGTAAAATGGTTTCCTGGGCCAGCACCGTGGCTGACAGGACCGCAACACCAAGTAAAGCAATAATGCGCTTTGGGTTGATAAATACTGATTTCTTCATAATTCGATCGAACTGGAATTCCTACATCGTCTCAATCGCCCGGGCAATCTGGTCGCGGCGCATTTCAATCGGCCCACCATCAGGGGTGAACTCGGTCATGCTCTTCGTGATGTTTTCCGGAACCTCGAGCAGCTTTTCATATTCCTGCGCCTTTTCAGCGCTCAAGGTCGCGCGGCGCTGATTCAATTTGTTCCGAAGGATCGTCAGATACTCATAGTCTTCAATGCCATCGCGCAGTTGTTCCCAACGAATCGAATCGACCGGCTCCTCCATCACGGGGCTGGCAGGGTTGCCGGAAGCCGCCGCCAAAGGAGGATAAATAAAGCGTCCATCCCCATTGCCCCACGGAGACTTCTTCCCGGCAGGTGTTCCGTATCCCGTCATCCAGCTCATCGGGTCCACCAGGGGATTTTGCATTTTCCCGGCCTCGGGATAGGCCGTATCGCTACTCCAATAATTGCATTGCCAGACCAGAATTCCATTGATATTGCGCTGAAAGGTCTGCCAGAGCCAGATGCGCATTTCAGGCGCGGGATGATCCAGGAAGAGCCCGGCATACGGCGCCTTCGGTCCCGTGCACACATACCACCAAAACCGCTCCCCGAGCTTGCGACGCTCCTCTGCGCTCTTGTGGTTATATTGGTCTGAGATCGGACACCAGAGATTCGGGCCGCCGATCAATCCCGGCTCCACCAGTTTGGTGATCATCCGCGTGATGTCCGGGCAATATTGTTTGAGCTTGTTGAATCCGTTTTGCAGGTAGGGATATTGATCCTCGCTCGGTTCATCGAACCAGTAAATAAACGCCTTATCCAGCCATCCCTTGGCGCGCAGATGGTCCTGCACCTGGCGGCAGTAGGAACCCAGCAGTAAGGGATATTCGGGCGCGTCCTCACCAAATCCCAACAGGCTTGGTTGCAACAATTCGTGAAACGTCCCCCCGCCCATTCCGACCATCGGCACGGAAAACGAGTTGAAGTGGTATTGGTCAAAGGCCCGTGTCATCGCCTTGTCCCAGGCCCCAAAATCAAGGGTCGGATGCAACTGTTCCGCCGCCGCGACCAATTCCGTTCTCTGCGTTGGCTCAAAATCTCCGCCCTGAATCAGTTCCTCTCCGGTTTCCAGATTCTGAATGGAAATATTGTCAAACCACACCAACCCCAGGTTCTCCCCCTCCTCCGTCCAAACCGTGCCCATCAGATGCAAGCCCACGTATTTGGCCCCTTCGGGAAACTCGGTCAGCTTGAAGTCCGCGCTTTGCCATTGCCCGTTGCCCGCCATCACAAGGTCTCTGTTGTGTCCGGATATCCACTTTCGATCGACATCGTAATGGTTCAGGGAAACCGTGAACCGGTGTCCGGGAATCGCCGTGCGATACCATCCCCTCAGGTGCAATCCCTTCGCCGGAATGGGAATCAAGGGGAAATAGCTCACCTCCACGACTTTGTCAGCCTTATCGTCGTAAACCAGCAAGGCACTCTTGCCGGAATGGTATTCGTTTGGG
Organism: Verrucomicrobiia bacterium; assembly: GCA_963664225.1. GTDB lineage: Bacteria > Verrucomicrobiota > Verrucomicrobiia > Limisphaerales > UBA1319. Next base: position 286,931 of record OY760937.1, on the reverse strand, counting down.
ACCAGCCGCAAATTGCTCCACTGATCCCATTGGCTCTTGGGCGGTTGAACCTTGGGCCAGGTCACGGAAAAGGCATCCAGAGGCGCGGGATCGTAGGGCGAAATGTGGTGCGCGGACAGGTTGGCCCAATACTTCTCCAACACCTGGCGTTTGGCTTCTTCGGTCTCCAGATGCTGATAACGAAAGACTTCACCGGGCGAAAAACCGAATGCGGTCTGGCAGATCATCTGATCCGGCAGCGCGAATTTATAAACGGTCAGTTCCAGTGGCACGTCCGCCTCCCAACCGTCCGCCCGCATCCGCAATGTGCCTTTGTGAATTCCCGGCGCAATTCCCACCACGACATGCACGCGCACCCAAAAGGCCTGATTGGTCCCCGCCGGCAAATCAACGGCATCGCGCATGGCAACCAGCGGGTCCGGCCACAATCCAGTCTTGGTGCTGCCATCTGTGGGAGTTGTAACGTTGAGATAAGTCGCCTGGAGAACCTCCACTTCATTGGAGGAAATCATCTGCTGACCTGGTCCCGCAAAAGACCCAGCCTGAATGGTCAGATGATGCAGCGCCTGCTCCGGCCGAACCACCACCTGCACCGATTCGTATTCATTGCGTGCGCAACGCATCTGCACAGCTGCAGTCTCTTGCTCCGCCGGTTTGGTGTCCGGTCGCACCTTCGCAGCACTGGAAAGGGTCCACCAAAGCACCACATTGCCCCCCCCTTGCGACAGCCTGCCGCCCAATTGAATATCTTCCACCGCAATCCCAGCCAGACAACCCAGAAACATGAAAACTCCCAATCCACAAAAAATGCGCCGTCTCATATGTCTAATTGAGTGTTTTGATTTATTCTGCGTTTATCTGCCCCATCTGCGGATTCAACCATTCTCCTTCCCAACCCCTTCCCAACCCCATCCAGGAGCCTGTTGAGACATCTTCCGTCTCAACAGGCCTCCACATAACCTATCTTATTCAGGCAGTAACTCCGCATCCGTGATCTTGAACGACCACGCATGCTGGCACGGCACGGTGTCCACCGTCAGCTCCGGTACCGTGATCGTGATGCTTTTGTCGTTGGCGGCGACCTCCAGTTTCCCCGGAACACCGAGCATGGACACCTCGGTCTGATCCGATGTCTTGATGTTGCGGATCACCAGTTTGCCTTCAGGCCAGTAAGGCACGGTGGCGTAGAGGGTCTTACCCTTGCGCGTGAAAAACATCTGTTTGACCGCCTGACCATCCTTGGCCTTCGGACCGATCTGTTTCATCAAATTGTATTCCACGCGGTATTCGCCGAATTCCTGACCCGGACGCTTGCCTTCCGACCATTGGCAATCCCTGCCGGCATGGCGCGTGCCGTAGATGGCCTCGCCATTCACCTTGAGCCAGTCCCCGATCTGCAGCAGCCGTTCCTCCATGACCGGCGGAATCGTGCCATCCGCGCACGGCCCGATATCGAGCAGCAAGTTTCCACCGCGGCTGACCAGGTCCACCAGTGTCAAAACAAACTCGCGGGGGGATTTGTATTCATCGATGCGTTCAGCGCGATTGTAGCCATAGGAATAGGCCATGCCGCGGCTTTCCTCCCACGGATGCGAGGCGTCTTTCATGCCCGCGCCATATTCCGTGGTGTAGTAGGTGCCGTGATGGTGACGGGTTTCCTTGCCCCAGCGATCATCGATCACCACCTTGTCCTTGCAGGGCGACTCGTTGAAAAGCCAGGCCAGCAATTCCGGGCTTTTCCACTCCGCCGAGGTAATGTCCCATTCGCCGTCGCTGAAAATGATGTCCGGCGAATAGCGCGTCACCACGTCCTTGAACTGCGGATGCATGTGCTGGGTCACATAAGCCGCCTTGTTCGTCAGCCACATCGGATTGAACCACTCATAAAGCGAGTAATAGAAGCCCATGTGCATGCCCGGTTTCTTGCGCACTTCAGCGGTCAATTCCCCCAGCAGATCCCGCTTGGGTCCGGCATCGACGCTGTTCCACTTGCGATCCCACGCCAGATTCGCGTTGGTGCTGGGCCACATGCAAAATCCATCATGGTGCTTCGAGGTGGGCACAATGTATTTAGCGCCGGAACGCTCGAACAGATCGGCCCATTGACGCGGGTTATACAACTCCGCCTTGAACATCGGAGCGAAATCCTTGTATTCGAAGTTCTCTCCGTAAACCCGTTTATGAAACTCCCACCACGGGTTGCCCGCCTTTTTGTCCGCCATGCGGTTCCAATACCACTCGGAATACTCCTTGGATTCTCCGTAAGCCGGCACGGAATAAACGCCCCAATGAATAAAGATGCCGAACTTGGCATCCAGATACCATTCGGGCGTGGGCCGCTTGTCGAGCGATTCCCAGGTCGGTTCATATTTGGTTTGCGCGCTAACAGCCGGTGCCAGAAAAACGGTTCCAGCCGCCAGGACTGCAAACGCGCCGATACGATGGATGAGTTTTCTCATGGGCATAATTTTTTCTTGGTTAACTTTCAGATCATAGTGGATTTCGCGGCCATTATCAATCCACCAGGATGATGTCATGGATTTCCAGTTTGGGCACCGTCAGACGAATTTCCCCGGAACCATACTCGAACGGCAACTCCTGGTTGCCCGGTTGCATTGTCACATGCGCCGGTTTATTCGGATGGCGGATCACTATTTGCAGTGGCCCCACGACTGGAATCGATTCATGGATTGGCGCTTTGAGGTCCGCGTGCGGCCCGGCGGTGTTCACCAGATTCACGGCCAGCCGACCCTTGACGCGATTAACCGACACGTCCACATCCGCTGAACCCTGCACTTGCACCAACGGATTCGGAAACAACTCCCGCATCAGCGCATTCAAAAACCCCCGCGACGTCTCGGAGCGATTTTCGATATAGCCCTGGCTGAAGTTAAAATAGGTGGCCGCGATTTGTCCCTGGCCAAGTTTCGTGATGGAGGCCGCCGCTTGAAACGGCGAATTCAGATCGTTCGTCGCATGCATGCGCCCGAACGCCTGCGCCTTCTCTGCCAGTTTCACAGTTTGCACCTGACCTTTCGTTTCAACGAGCGCCCCGGAATGCTCCAGATACCCCGGCGCTGCGGAACCTTCCAGGGTCACTCCCAGTTCCTGCGAAAACATCCTGGCTGTTCCACCACCCACCACCAGCAGTTTGCCGCCCTGGCGCACATACCGCACCAACTCGTCCTTGAAGGCTGGAGCCAGGAAATCGCATTCCGCAACGACGATCAGTGGATATTCCGCCATGCGACCCGTGAGGTTATGTTCGCTGACGATCTCCACCGATTGCTGCCCTTCCAGCAACGCCTGAAGCGTTCCCCGGAGCCTCGTCAAATCCCGTGAAAACAGCCCGTTCATTTCCCGGTAATGCGACGCCGTCGAGTAGAGCAGCGCCACTTGCGGCACGGGAACCGCCCCCTGGCAGAACGCCTGCCGCGCCCGGCAGAACTTCGCCACCTCCGCCATCACGGGTATTTGTTCCAGGCGCACGGAACCATCCCGCCGCTGGGTGAAATAAGCCTGAAATCCTCCGCCAAGGGACAACACGGCCGCGGCTTCGCGTTTCAATTGCACCGCCGTCTTCTGATTCGATCCGTTGAATTTCTCGCCCGCGATTGTGAAGCTCCACGCCATCAAATCCCACGGCTTGCCCTGGCGCGCCAGATACCGCGCGGAAAACCGCGCCGAATTGACACTGTCCTGGGGCGAGTAATCCCCGGAAATCCAATCCACAGGCGCGGAAACCCCCTCCGGCATGTGGTCCGTGAACGCCCAATTGCTGCACAATTGCATGGCCGGATGGGTCTTTTTGACTTCGGTCACATAGTGCCGCAGATGTTTGCGGAAGGCCTCGCGGTTGAATTCCAAGAACTCGAACCAATGCGCGTCGCCGGGCTTGCGGGGAACCTCACCGATTCCCGTCTTCTCACGAAACGCCTTGAGCGCTGCCGGGCTGTAATCCGGTGCCGAAGCCCAGCATTCCCCGTCCACCCATGCCCCATCCACGCCGTAGTCCCCGGCCAGTTCCCGCAATTGGGGGATGAGCAGTTGATCGTCATACGCCCCAAAGAACGAGGTCGCATTGCCGTTGGTCGAACCGTCCGCGTTGATCACCGCCCATTCCGGATGCTTCCGAATCGCCTCGGAATCCCACACGCCTGAGTAATGCATGTAAAGCGCCACGCCCCGTTCGGTCGTCACTTCCCGCCAGATTCGCAGCGGATCGCCCACATATCCCGGGGCCTGATTTCCCGCCCGCGTCGGATAACTGGTCAAACCCGGGTGTCCCTTGCAATCGATCTGGAGATAATCCGGATGCACTTGGTCAATGATGCTCTCCACCATCTCGCGCGTGGTATTTTTCCCAATCTCCGTGCAATCAATCCCGGCGTGAAAATCGAAATGAATCCCCAGAAAACTCGCCGCGCGCTTCAGTCGGGCCGGGGACGGTATCGGTTTGGATCCCGCACCCCGTACCGCTTCCCGGATGGCCGCCACTTGCGCCACCTGTTCCTTCGCCAGCGCGCCAATCGCCCCTGTCTCCGGATTGTAATTCGGTCCCATGTCCAGGGTAACCACCCCTCCCTTGTCGGTCACCGCCCGCACCCACTTCGCCCATTGTTCCCCCGTGAATCGCGTGTTCCTTTGACCCCAGTTCGCACCAACATAGGTCAGCGCATGCCACTGGGAACCGCCCAGCCAGCGTCCCGTGGGAATCACTTCCAAAGGCTCGTTCAGTTCCCCCGCCGTGTAATCCTCCGCCTCCGTGTAATGGATAACCTTGACGCCCGGATTGAACGTCACGATGGCGTTGGGATTCCCGTGCTTGACCGCGGCCGCGTAGCGCGTCGCAATGGTCTCGTTGAATTTCACCCACTCATAGCCCCCATCGAACCACCAGCCCGACACTTTGTCCCCGTAACGATCCGCCCATTCCTGGATGACCTCGCTCCACTTTTCCGCAAAGGCCGCATCGATCGGCTGATCCTGGGCCCCCTGCGCCAGCCCAAATGCCTTCTGCGCGCGCACATCGCCATTGGGCGTCTGGCACGGCAAATAGAGCATCAGGCGAATCCCCTTCGCATGGAGCGCGTCATAAAGTTCGAGCGGCAGATCGCGTTTCGAGCACCTTTCGCCCGCCGCGTATCCTGTGCGCCGGTCATAGGCGGCGTTGGGCGCGTTGAAATAGCCCGAGTTCTGCCCCAGGGTCAGGACGAAATACTTCGCCCCCATCGTCTCCAATTGCCCGGCCAGCGCCTGAACATCGAATTTCCCCGTCTTTTCCAAATCAGCCGCACTCCCCGGCAGAAAGTGCATGAACACCCCGTATTTGGCCTCCTTGAACCAGTCTGTATTGGGATTGTTCGCCGCGGCCCGGCCACTCAACGAACTCCAGAAAACAAGAATGCAAACAAGCCATGCAACGGCACGAGGATGGATCCCGGGATTGATTTTCATGCCGCCATTGTTCGATCTTCATCCAATAACGTAAAGATGAAAAACACAATTTTCTGGACTGCCATCACGGACAAAACTGCCCACAAATAACGCGTAGCATTGGACGCCGCAGCCCACTTGGACGATATTTATTAAATATTCTGACTGAGGTTAATTTTGATAAGGCTTAAACATGCAAACTAACGATCGTCCGCACCTTTTTTCGCCGCTCACCATCCGGGGAGTTACCCTGCGCAACCGCATTGGCGTTTCCCCGATGTGCCAATACACCTGCGAAAACGGCCTCCTCAATGACTGGCATCTCGTCCATTTGGGCGCGCGCGCCGTGGGCGGCGCGGGTCTGGTCATCGTGGAAGCCACCGGCGTGGAGCCCCGTGGACGCATCTCCCCCGGCGATTCGGGCCTTTGGTCGGATGCCCACATTGAGCCGCTGGCCCGCATCAATCGCTTCATGAAACAACATGGGGCCGTGCCCGGAATTCAACTGGCCCACGCCGGACGCAAAGCCAGCTCCGCGCGTCCCTGGGAGGATAATGGACGATCCCTCACGGATGCCGAAGGCGGATGGGAGACCATCGCGCCCAGCGCCCTGCCATTCGGCGACAACCTGACGCGCGCGCCCCGCGAGATGACCCTTACCGATATTCACACCGTTCAGGAGGCGTTTCGAGGCGCCACCCTGCGCGCCGTTCATGCCGGTTGCGAATGGCTCGAACTCCACGCCGCCCATGGCTACCTCCTGCACAGCTTCTATTCCCCGCTGAGCAACAAGCGCCAGGATAATTATGGTGGGAGCTTCGAAAACAGAATCCGCATGACCCTGGAAACAACCCGCCTCATGCGCCAGGTCTGGCCCGACAAATTCCCCTTTACCATCCGCCTCTCCTGCACAGATTGGGTCGAGGGCGGCTGGACCATCGAGGAATCGATTGAATTTTCGAAGCTCCTTAAAAACGAGGGTGTCGATCTGATCGATTGCAGTTCCGCCTTTGTCACTCCCGAATACAAGGCGATTCCCTTCGGCGCCTGCTTCCAGGTGCCTTTCGCGGAAGCCATTCGAAAACAGGCCAATATTCGCACCGCCGCCGTGGGCTTCATCACCGACGCCATGCAGGCGGACGGGATCATTCGCAACGGCCAGGCCGACATCGTGTTGCTCGCGCGCGAAATGTTGCGCAATCCCTACTGGCCCATCGAAGCCGCCGCCACTGTGCATAACAAGGCTGCCATCCAGATGCCCATTCAATACAGGCGGGCCGCGGACTGACCGTGCCCGGAGCAACCGTTTCCGTCATTTATCGCCCATGTGTTTTGGGAGCAGTCGCGTGATGACCACAAGCAGACCGATCACCACCAGGCCAAGCACGCCCCAAAACACCCAACCCGACGCGCCACCCAGTCGCTCGATGCCGCGGTGTCCCCGCAATGGTTCGGCGGGTCCCGGAGTCGCCTTGATCTTCACCTCCGCCAGCATCTGGCGCGCGGCCAGATCGATGTCATATTGCGGACGCCGCGCCTTTGGATTGCCGTAATACAAATAAACATTTCCCTCGCCCGTCGCCTTGAATATCAACCGCACCACGGGATATTCCATTTCAAAACCGCGCATTTCCAGCGGCGGATTGTCCCCATTCTCCATTTCCAGAAAAACCGTGTCCGAGGAGAGAGGTCCCTGAATATCCATCGACAAAGGCGTCTTGGTTTGATTCAACACACGAACCCAGGACGCGGCACCGCGTTGGACCGTGTAGAGATTCCCGCGCTCGTCCGGCACCTCTTGCAAGAGGACTGCATCGCGTTTGAAAAACGGAGCCTCGGTCTGACCTTGAAGCCGCGTAACGGCCAGAGATTGTTGCGGCAATTTCAACCGCCAGCGGCTGACGGATGGCCTTTTGGGATCAATCACTTTTTCGGTAATGGGCGAAAACCGGCGCGACAAAACCGGGCGCTCAATCAGGTAGGAAACCTGGCGGCCATCAAGGATCAACCGCAAATCGCCAAAGTCCCTGGCCGCCTCAGATAATGTCTCCAAATCCAGTTCAAGCTGCTGCACCCCACCCTGCCCGATCACAACGCGTTTGCGGAAACTCCACTCGCTGGTGTCCAGGACCGCTCCCGATTCCGCAACCTCCGGCAACGGAGCCTTCTGCTTGAAGGTGGCGTTGGTGCCAGGCTCGCCAGCGCGCGAAGGCACCCAGCGTCCGGAAACATCGTGCGGCATGCTCGCCAGATCGTATTGCGGCGCCGCGCAATCTGGATTGCCGCTCAACAAATGATAGACTCCCGGTCCCGACGCCAGGAACGTCAAGAGCACCGGACGCCGGGCCGCCCGCACCGCTGTAATCGCCAGCGGTGGAGAATCTCCGTTCTCAATCGTCATGACCAATTCCTTCACAGGCACCACCGCATCCTGCGCGAAGGTCAGGTCCGACACCATGGGCCTCCCTTCCAGGGCCATCCGGTAAACAGTGCCTTCCGCAAGCACGGTTTCACGAATTTCGTTTTCCTCGACACTCGGGCGAAAGAGTGACACGCGCCGCGTAAAGAGCGGTTCGGGCGTTTCAATGGTGATGCCCGCCAGCACGACCGGAGCGCCCGCCACACGCACCGTAAGCCGTGTGCGTGCCGGGCCGTCCTCGCGCTCGGTCACCCGTAATGCCATCGGCTGCGTGGGCGCCGGTTCAGGACCCGCCGCCTGAATCCGCGCGCCGGTGATGGGTATGGGCGGGGACCGCTTGTCGTCAAGTGTCACACGCAGCCAGGCCCACTTTGCGGCGGTCACTGGCAAGTGCAGTTTATTTGCGCCAGGGAACTGTCGGAAAATGGGTTCCCCATCCGCAAGTGTCTGCCAGTTCTTCCCGTCCTGCGATCCCTCGAGCGTGGCCGATTTTATAAATGCCCGCGCGGGCGATTCCAAAATCAGTCCGTCCAATGCCTGCGTGAGACCGGTTTCCACCACCACCACGGTGGCCTCGGGCCGCAGCGTGACACGCATATTGCGCGCGGCTTGCACCACCGCCGGAACCTGCACGGGACGCTCGATCAGGAACGGGGTCTCCACCCCCTGGGCATCGTACAGGCGCAAATCTTCGAGGGCCGGCCGCGCATGGTCGAGTGTCTCCAGCGGCACATCGATCTTGATCAAGCCGTTCGTCCCAATGGCAACGGTTTGATCGTATTTCCAAGCCTCCGGCAATGGCGCGCCAGAAACGACGATGCCCACGGCAACGAACAATGTCGCGACAATCCATTTGTTTTTCATGGTAACTTCTCCGGCTGCTTCTCACCGGCCGTCGGCGAAAGATAACGTTGGTATAAAAAGGATACGACGATCAGTACCAGCGCAAGCCCGATGAAGGATCCGATCCGGTATAGTCCGCCCAGGCTCCACAGGTCATGCAGAAACAATTTTAGCATGGTGAAAGTCAGCAAACCAATCCCCGCATAGCGTGCCGGGCGGGTCTGTCGGCTGATGCCCACCACCAGCAGTATCAGGGAAAACACCGCCCATCCCAGCGAATAAGCCATGTCCCGCGCAAAATTGCCGGAGAAATCAAACCGGGTCGAAGTTCCAACGCTGAAATAATCCGCGATCTCAATGTTCAACAGCCAAAACGCCAGCAGGGTGCCCATCCCCCGCAGAAGCGGCGGCATCTTTATTCCATTCAATTGATCTCGCGGCGGCGCAAGCAAAACTGCCCCCACGAATAGACAAAGGCTCGTCACGCCATACGCGTAGAGATACCAATTGAAAATCGGCGTGCCCGAGCGCAAATGATACTCCAGCACCCTTGGATTGACCGCCAGCCTGATGAACGCCACCGCCAGCAATCCCACGCCCGCCCACTTCAGGCCTTCATGGGATATCCGGTGCAGCAACCACAACAGCGCCATCCCTTCCACCGCCCATCCCAGCGTGATCCATTCGCGATCGAATTGAATCGGAAAAATCAGCGTGATGAAAAACAGCGCCACGCCCCCGAACAGCGCCAGTACCGATTTTTGATGTTGATCCCCTCCCGCCCCCACGCCAGCCGCCCGCGCCAGCGACACCAGCGCGGGAATGGCAAAGACCGCCGGAAGCAGCCCCATGTAGGAATTCGGATACGCCGCCTTCACCAGACGATGCACCAGGAAAAATTGTGCCGGTCCCGCCAGCGCCGCCGCCATCCATGGGATTACCCGCCCCTTCATCCGGGATTGGAACATAAACGGAAACAGCGTCAGAACCGCTTGAAAACCCAGATACCACCCGAGCGCAATCGGGGCATGCTCCGTGTCAAAACGCCGGAATTGCCATGCGCATTCCACCCCCCACACGCACACCAGGCTCACCAGGCAAAGCAGGTCCGCCTTCCCCGTCCATGCCAGCCCCAGGAGCAAAATCATCATCAAACCCGCCAGACCAAACACCGGTGATGGATCGCCAATCGGCAATCGCTCCACCACCATCATGAGCAGCAGAAAGGGCAGTATGGCCGAAAGTGCCGGAATATGTTCGGCAAGGCGGTTGTTGGAAAATATCGTCGTCGAGCCCGCATCGCTTTCCTCCTCCGTCTGGCTTGATGGAAATATCGATTTCTTGACCGCGAACATTCCCGCCAGAAAAAAGAAAATCCCAAATCCACCCACCACAATAAGGTATCCCGATAGGTTACCGATTTCCCCAGGGGCTTCCAATACCCAGCAGCCCATGGCCAGAACCGTCAACACAAGCACCGCGAGCAATCCCAGCACGGAGGCCGTGACAAACGCCAGCGCGATCGCCACCAGATCCACCAGCAACACCGCCGGCCACAGCAGCATCGATACTGCGGCCAGCTTGAAGATTGGCGCCAGAAACAAGAGCAGAGCCAGCGGAGCGAACACATGCGCCCACCAGACTGGCGTCGGCGCGGGACGATATTTCCCAGCCATCACCGGAAACACCGAATGCAGAATCGCAAAACACAGATACAACGCCAGCGCATGATTCAATGTCTCGGGCTTCAGATAGTCCATCGTCCAAACCGCCAGCAGCCAGTAAACCGCCCCGCCCGCCACCGCATGGATGCTTCGCAGTTCCACCTTGAACCACGCAATCAGGAGCAGCGCAACGTCCGCCGCAAACACGCAGCCAAACAGCAGAACCGGTTCCTGCCCGCCTCCCAGGTGCGAATCCATGAGAAGCACATTCGCAAACACCAGCATGGCCATGGGCATCAGCACCGCAGAGGCCATTAGGTATTTGTCATCCTGTTCCCGTTGTCTGGCCCATAGGAAAAACGCGGGGAACAACCACGCAAAGAACAGAAAAACCGCCAGGGCGGTTCCCATTTCCGGCACGCTGTAAAACTTTTCCGCCCACCCGCATTGCATGACAATCGTCCCGGCAGCCGCCATTAACGCCAGGTAGCTCCAACGTTTTTTGAATGCGACCGCCATCAGGCCCAGGTCGAGTATGGCGACATATGTGAACAGTTCTAGAGGACGGTTCTTACCCTCGGAAAGCAGGGGTGGCGTCAAGAATCCCCCCGCCAGACCCATGACGGCCACCGCCACCGCATTCAATCGCACCGCCAGCAGAAAAGCCGTCACCGTGACCAGGATCATCAGCGGAAACGCCAGCCCTCCCGATATCAATTTATAAAAGGAGGTAGCCGCAAAAATGTTCGAATACAAAATCAGCAAGCCCGCCGAGCACAGCGCCTGAACCGTCACCGCATACCGTTCCCGCGCCAGGCACAGCCCACCCACCACCAGCCCCAGCCCCGTTAAGAAACCCAGCGCCACCCGCACCGGCGGGCTGATCAACCCCTGGTCGAACGAATACTTCACCGCAAACGCAACCCCCAAAAACAGGGCCAATCCACCCACCCAGGCAAAAAGTTTGACCCCCATGAACTGCTCCCAGTTGATTCCGGCAGTGATCCCCTTGGCCTCTCTTTCGGGTATGGGTGATATCAAAGGCCCTGGCGCTCTGTGCTTGACCTCGGCTCGCCTGACGAACACCGTTGCGGCGCTCTCGATGAACGGTGGCAGATCCGGTTCCATGGTAACAAGGGGAGGTTCCACCGTTTCCATCTGCACTGGAGCAGTTGGAGGAGTGGGTTGACTCTGCACTGGTGAGGTCGCCTCTGGAAACACGGATCCCCACGCCTTTTCACTTTCCTTTGCCTCATTCGCAGCCGGTTCTGCAGAACGACCCATCCTCTTCAAAACGCGTAATTCCGACTCCACCGTATCCAGCCGTTGCAGCAATTCCTCCAATCGACGCGCGGCCCGGCCTGCCTTGACAATGGCAATGATAGGCAGGCCAATGATCAAACCGATGACAATTAGGATGATAATTACGATTCCTTCCATAGGCTTATAAAAAATCGGCGGTCCGTTTTGTCCTTGCGTGAATCTCAGCGCACCTTAAAACCGCCATCGCACCTTTGCAAACCCAAACACCCGCCTTCTCACCCTCACAACCGGATGGCACAACGCCCGTTTTGGACTATATTGACGCGCGATGAACAAAGCTGTGTTAACGATGTTCGGTTTGGCCCTTTGCGCGCTGCTGGCCGCTTGCGGAACCCACACTTCCGCCAGTTCAGAGACCAGCTCCGCCCCATCGCAACCCGGAAAAGTCGCCGTCCGCCTGTTGGACGACAAAGGACAGCCCACAGAACTTATGACCATGGATAAAGTGATCAAAACCGACGCGGAATGGCGAAAATTGCTCACCAAGGAACAGTATGAGGTGGCCCGGGGCAAAGGCACCGAACGTCCTTTTTGCGGCGTGTTTTATGACCACAAGAAACCCGGCGTTTATTCCTGCGTCTGCTGCGCGTTACCCCTCTTTTCCGCGGATGCCAAATTTGATTCCGGCACCGGCTGGCCCAGCTTTTTCACTCCCATCGCCAAAGAAAACGTCCTTTCAAAACCCGACCTCAGCTTCGGCATGGTCCGCACCGAGGTCCTCTGCGCCCGGTGCGATGCCCATCTGGGCCACGTTTTCGATGACGGCCCCAAACCCACCGGCCTGCGGTATTGCCTCAATTCCGCCTCCCTGGTGTTCACTCCCTCGAAACCCGCTTCACCATGACAGCCTCCCTGTTGGGGAAGGATGGGTGCGATCGCGCGTGAACCGCCAGGTTGGCGGCCAACGCTCCTGATCTTGACCAAATCATCGCGTAGGATAATCTTACAAGTGTGACGACGACGATTACTGTGACCACCAAGCGCCAGGTGGTCCTGCCCAAAGCCATGTGCGAGCGCAAGAGCATCCGTCCGGGAACCTCGCTGCGCATCACCGAGGTTGGCGATGGCTTCTACGTCACACCGGTGCCAGAACCTACCGAGGCCGAGCTGACGGCGGTTTTAAAGACCATCGACGAAGGACGTCGCGCCAGATCCATCACCGCCACAGACGAAATTCGGATCCAGACGGAAATCAAAAAATACCGGTCAGAGCAGCGGAGTAAAAGATCGTGACCGTCGTCGTGGACACGAACGTCGTGGTGTCGGCAACGTTTTGGCCCAGGAGCGAAGATCGTCGTTTTTTTGTCCTTCTGGCGCAACGGAAATTCCGTTTGGCCGTGACCGATGACATTCTGCGCGAGTATCGGTCCCTTCTGTTACGGATTGGTCAGGCTGAATGTCCAGATCGAGATCCGGCGCCATTCCTGGACTGGATTGAGCGCATCGCTTCCCTTGTCGAACCCGCGCCCTTGGGAAAGCGGCGCAGTCGGGACGTCAATGATGACCCGTTTCTCGCCTGCGCACTAAGCAGTCACGCACAGTTTATTGTTACCAAGGATAAGGACTTGCTGGCATTGAACAAACCGTTCGGCGTTGAAATCGTCGCGCCGCGCGAGTTTTATCGCAAACTTGAGTCGTAAGGTAATTACCTACACAGCTGTTTTAGCGCAATTCGCTCCCCTTCGAAACTTAATTCAAAGACTGGTGTTTTTTGGATAAGGTAATTAATATATTTTTGTGAGTGCGAAATGTAGAGCCATGGCAGTTTTGATCTGCTGCATGCTGGCATCCGCCGTATGGGGGGTGGCCGGTGATGTCCAAATGGCGTCATATCAGCAGATTAACGAGCGCAACGCATTCAGCCTGAAGCCTTTGCCTCCGCCAGTCGATCCAGACACACTGGCCGCCACCCAACAGGTTAATATCACTTTCACCGGCATCACCTCTTATCAGGGTGTTAAGAAAGCGTATTTCCGCCTTCCGGATGGCACCAAACCGGGACAATTTACCTATCCCACGATTCGTGAAGGAGAGCGGGATGGCGCCTTGGAAGTCGTGACCATCAACGAAAAGGCCGGCAGCGTGATCATTAAGAACGCCGGCACCCCCATGACGCTCACTTTCGACACCCATGGAAACAAAGTGGCAGTCCCCATGGCGGTGGCCCCGCCAGCACCCGGCGTTCACGCCCTGCCAGGTGGCGCGCCCACACCCATGCCCGTCATTCCGCCCAACACACCCGCGCTGCCCGCGACGGGTATGCCCATGATTCCGTCCCGCCCGGTTCGCTCCAATTTTGGCGCGGCGGCCGCTCAACCGCAAGCCACCTACGAATCCAGCGTGGTGAATATGGAAGTCCAAAGGGCTCTCATATCGAAAGACGGCCCTCCCCTGCCCCCAACCGAATTGAGCTCGCCGCCACCGGCGCCTCAATAAGTGGAGCCCCGTGCTTTCGTCAACCGTTCCTCTCTTCCCCCACCCTCGCTTCAAGCAACAAATCCGGTCCCAAATGCCGCCATCGCGGTTCCTTCAGTACAATCGCATCCGTCAACCGGCTGCACCCCAGTCCACCGACCCCCGCTTTGGCATCGCGTCCCCCAATGATCTTGGGCGCATAGAAAAAAGCGATGCGCCGGGCCAATCCTTGCTCCAAAAAGCCGGCGTTAACTTCTCCCCCGCCCTCGACCAACAGGCTCGTGACGTTCTCGGAACCCAGCTTTTTCAAGACCCAGGTTAAATCCACATGGCCCTCGCGAACCGGAGCCACCCATACGTCAACCTGCTTCTGCAACGCGCTGATCCGGCGGCGCGGCGCAAGCTCCGTGACCACCACCGTCGTCAATTCCCGCTGCGCATCGCTGACCACACGGGCCTGCAACGGCATGCGCGCGCGCGAATCGACCACAATCCGCCGCAGCCTCTTGACCGCACTTCCAGGCCGTTGGCCCAATCGCAATGTCAACCCCGGATCATCCGCCAGAATCGTTCCTATGCCCGCCAGAATGGCATCGGACCCCAGGCGCAACCGCATGGCATGCGCGCGGGCTCGTTCCCCTGTGATCCATTTGGAATCCCCGGTCGCCGTCGCAATCTTTCCATCCAACGTCATCGCCGCCTTCACTGTGACCAGCGGCGTTTTGCTCACAATCCAATGATTAAAGGCCTCATTCAGATGCGTCGCCTCATTTGCCAAAAGACCGTGAGCGACTTGAATGCCCGCCTTTTTGAGCACCGCGAAACCACGGCCTGAATGCGCCGGATTGGGATCCGTGGCCGCCACGATCACAGTGCCGACACCAGCGGCAATCAGCGCCTCCGTGCACGGCGGTGTGCGACCGTGTGTGCAGCACGGTTCCAGCGTGACATAAATCGTGGAGCCACGCGCATCTTTGCCCCGTGCCTGCGCGTCCTTCAGAGCCTCGATTTCCGCATGGGGTAATCCCGCGCCGTGATGCCATCCCTGGCCAAGAATCCTGCCATTTCGCACCAGCACCGCGCCTACCATGGGATTGGGGGAAGTGCGCCCGTACGCCTTATTGGCCAGGCGCAGCGCCAGGCGCATGAATGCAGCTTCTTCGCTGCTTTTGGATAAATCCGTTGCCTGGGCCTGGGCCTTCATTCGAAGCGCGCCATTGCTGTCTACGCGGGAACCTCTTCGCCTGGAAACAACGCGACCGCGAATTGCGCCGCGTCGAAGGGCTGGAGATCGTCGGGCTTTTCCCCCAATCCGATCCATTTGATCGGCAGACCCAGTTCCTTCTGAATCGCCACCACCATGCCGCCTTTGCTCGTGCCATCGAGTTTCGTCACGATCAATCCCGTCAATTTCACCGACTTGTTAAACTCCCGGGCCTGGTTCATCGCGTTCATCCCCGTCGTCGCATCGAGCACCAGCAAGGTTTCATGAGGCGCCCCGGCCAGTTGCTTGCCCATGACCCTGTGAAGCTTCTGCAATTCCTGCATCAAATTATGTTTCGTGTGCAGACGCCCCGCCGTGTCGATAAACAAATAATCGATCTGGCGCGCCATTGCTGCGGTCACCGCATCATGCGCCACTGCTGCCGGATCCGCGCCATACTTGCCCGCAACCACAGGCACCTTCAATCGCTCCCCCCAGAGCTTGATCTGCTCGATGGCCGCCGCGCGAAAAGTATCGCACGCCGCAATGCATGCCGTGCCTCCCCCCAATTGGATGTGATAAGCAAGTTTCGCAGCCGTCGTGGTTTTCCCCGTGCCATTGACCCCCACCAGTGAAACCACCGTGGGTCCCGAAGGCATTTTCGCCATTGCGGCGTCGTTTGCCGAAAGGCTCAGTTCCACCTCGCGCCGCGCAATATCGAACACATCCAGCCCGCTGCCACCCTGGCTCTCATAGGATTTCTTCACCGCCACGATGATCTGGCTGGTCATTGCCATCCCCAGGTCCGCGCCAATCAGCGCCGCTTCCAATTCATCCAGATTCGTCCGCGTTAATTTGGGCGAACCGGTGAATATCCGTTTGATCTCGTGAACCAGTTTGGACTGCGTCTTGAGCAGTCCGTCTTTGAATTTCTGAAATAATCCCATGCAATTCCGATCTTTAGGCGGACTGCTCCGCCTGCGGTCGTTTCGCCGCATTTTTGGAAATTTCCGCCACCCGCGCATTCATCTTTTCAATATAGGCAAAAGGCAGCCGCACCTGTCCCATCGTCGGCTTGCCCTTGCTCATCCCGTGGCAATCCGATCCCCCCGTCACCAGCAAACCATGACATTGGGCCACCTCCAGATAAAACGCCGACGTCGCTTCAGAGTGCTTCGAGTGAAAACATTCAATGCCGTCCAAACCTGCGGCCACCATCCCCGGAATCGCCTCGTCGCAGTGATTAAGCCCCGGATGCGCCATCACCGCCAGACCGCCCGCCCGATGGATCAGCCCAATGCCCGCTTCCGCGGACATCTTGAACTTCGGCACCCAGGCTGGTCGGTGCTTCTTCAAAAACCGCTCGAATGCCTGGTCAAGATTCGTGCAAACCCCCGCCTTCACCAGCGCGCGCCCCACATGCGGACGCCCCGGAGACCGGCAGTTGGCCAGCGCAAACACTTCATCCGCAGACAGCGGTATGCTCATCTTATTCAACCGCGCCACCATCTCGCGAACCCGGTTCTGACGCACCAATTGGTATTTGGCCAGTTCAGCCAGCAATTCCGGGCTCTGCGTATCCACAAAATACCCGAGCAAATGCAGCTCATCCCCCGCAAACTCAGCCGTCAACTCCACACCGGGTATGAACTCAAGGCCTCTGGAACGGCATTCCGCCCCAACCGACTCACACCCCTCCACCGTGTCATGATCCGTCAACGCAATCAGCTTCAGTCCGTGTTTCCGCGCTTCTTCGGCCAGTTCGGCCGCCGTGTAGGTCCCGTCCGAATACTGCGAATGCAAATGTAAGTCCGCTACCATGCGTTACTTTACGATACGCGCCGGTCGCAGCAAGTCCGCTTTAACCTTGTCCAGGATGCCGTTCACAAATTTCCCGCTGTCCTCCGTGGAAAACTTCTTCGCGATGTCCACCGCCTCATTGATGCTCACCACCGGGGGAATATCCTCCCGGAAAAGCATCTCGAAGATCCCCAACCGCATCACATTCCGATCCACCACCGCCATCCGGTGCAAATCCCAGTTCTTCGCATATTTCACGATCTTCTCGTCCAACTCCACCCGATGCTCCAGCACCCCGCGAATCAGGCCCTCCGCAAAAGTGCGCGTTGTGGCCTCCTCCGCCGTCGCCGGCGGCAAATCCATCGGTTCGTTCCACCGCGCCTTGCCTTTATCCTCCGCGATGAAGGACGCCTGCTGGCTCTCCCAGAACCGGGTCAACGCCCCATCCAAATCCTCGGGCGGATTCAAATCATACTGAAATAAAAATTGCACGGCACGTTCCCGCGCCTCACGTCGCATTCGCATCTCCTTAAGATGGCTGATAAACCACTCCGGTGAAAGTCAAATTAGAGGCCCTTTGATTTCCCCGTTTTTTCTCAAACTGGATCCCGCGTTCAATAACAGGCCCCCTCGTCGAATTCCGCGATGGCCGAAATCCCTTTCCGCCCTGCATCCAATTGTCCATTTTTCATTTCCTCCCGCCCTCTTCCAAATCCTGTCCATCCTGTCATCCTGTCTTTCCCCTCTATCCCTGTCTGTAATCCCGTCCTTAAACAGTGAGATTCGCAATGGAAGTCCGCTATTTCGGTCCTTCCATCTAAAATCCTGTCCATCCTGTCCTTCTCCAATCTGTGTTTATCTGTGGCAGTCTGTGGCTTCCCTGAGGTTGCCCGCCCTCCTCCAAATTAACCCTGGTCGATTTTTCACGGCCGCTACAAACGCGCCCCCATTTTGTAACATGTAATGGGTTGCGTCTAAATACGAACCGCGATATGATGCAACCGTAATTCAATCATCTTGCTTATGAGTCTGATTCTCGGTTGTGCATTCGGTTTTGCCGCGTGGTTCCTCACGCGTTATTTGATCAGCGGCATTTATACGGTGGACCAGAATGAGCGGGCCGTGAAAACGAGCTTCGGCCGGGCCGAACGCCTCGGCGGTCTCACCACCAATGAAGACCCCATCTCGGAATCGCTCACCGCCGACGAGAAAACGCGCTACTCGTACCCGCAGGTGCGTGTCATCATGCCCGGCGGACCTTATTTCAAATTTCCGTGGGAAACCGTCTATAAAGTCTCTGTGGCCACGGGAACCGTGAACATGGCCTACGATCCTGAAAGCCCGACCGCCAATGCAAACGGCACCCTGCTCGAAGCCGTCACCAAAGACCAGCTCAACACCGGCATGACGGGCCAGATTCGCTACCGCGTTTCCGAGAAAAACATGTATGCCTTTCTGTTCGGCGTAAAAAATCCATTTGCCCACGTCATGGGCTACTTCGTATCCGTGCTGCGCGAGCGCATTGCCAACTACGAGGCGCCAAAGACAATTATTGGGAAAACTCCGGACTCCAGCCCGACGGAGCCGCCCCTGCAGGACATCGCGGGCATCTCGATCAACGACCTGCGAAAAAACGTCCGCGACCTGAACGATCACATGGAACGCGAATGCCGTTCCTCCCAGGCGCGCTATGGAATCGTGCTGGACGCCTCGCTCATCACAGGCATCGATCCGCCCCCGGAGGTGGAATCCGCACTGGCGGCCATCAACACCGCCCACAACCAGGTCTCCTCGGACATCAGCCTGGCCCAGGCCTCGGCGGATCAAAAAATCGTCCAATCCCGGCGCGCCGTGGAAATTGAAACGCTCAAAGCCCAGGCGGAGGTCCAGCCCATTACACGCCTGGCCACCCAGTTATCTGAACTAAAACAAAAAAATCCGGCCGCAGTGGACGCTTACGTGCGCAATGTGCGCCTGACCCTTTTCGCCCATGCCCGCCAGGCCATCGTGGAGGACAAAGCATGAACCTGTTTCTACCCGCCGCAGTCATCACATTCGCCGCGTGTTTCGTCGCCGTGCCGCTGATTCTTGGAATCGCGCGGTTCCTCGGCCTCTACGCCATCGTCCATGAACGCCGCTGCCATGTGTACATGCTGTTTGGAAAAGTCATCGGCAACATCGACGAACCCGGTTTTTACATCCTCCCACTCGCCTTGGGATGGCGCGCCTTTCTGATCAACTGGTTCGGAAAATGTTACGTGCTGGACATGCGCATGGATCAGGAATACCTCCGCAGCCAGCCGGTCAATTCAGAGGAAGGCGCCCCCATGGGCATCGGCATCTGGTATGAAATGTTCATCAGCGATCCCGTGGCCTACCTCTTCAAGAACGCCGACCCGCGCGGCTCCCTCGCCGCCAACGTCAGCAACTCCACCGTCCGCTGCCTGAGCAACATGCCCCTGGGCGACATGCTCTCCAGCCGCCACACCATGAGCCAGACCGTGCGCGACGAGGTCTCCCCCAAATCCCACGAATGGGGTTACAAACTCGGCTCCATCTACATCCGCAAAGTGCATTTCCGCGACGCCGGGATGATCCGGCAGATCGAGAGCAAAGTGGTCAACCGCCTCCGCCAGGTCACCTCCGCCATCAAACAGGACGGCGCCAACCGCGTGAACATCATCGCCAGCACCGCCGAACGCGAGGCCGCATTCGAATTTGCCAAGGCCGGAGCCATCCGACCGGAATATGTGGGAAATGCCCTGGACCAGATTTCGCGCGATCCCGAAGTCAAGGAAGCCATGTTCAAAATCCTGGAAACCCAGAACCTCATCGAAGGCAAGGCGGACCTCGTGCTCCTGCCTGAAGGTCGTCTCCAATTAACCGACTGGCTTGCGGCCAAGGGAAATCCACCGCCGAAAATTCCGCCCGTCCATTGACCGACTAACCGGTAACCATATCCGACTTATCGATTCCTGGCCAACTGCCCCTTGGACCATCGGAAGGCCTGAGCTTTTACAATTCCCATTTTCCGTTCATTAGCTTTTATCAGTGTCTTCCAGCGGCTGCCATGCTTGGTGCCAACGCCAATTCCAGCCTCCGTTGCGTGACCGGCAGGACGCCTTATTGTAAGGAACCATCACGGATATTTTCAATGACAGCCGCAAAACTCATGTCAGCCAGCTCATCCTAATCGAGTCGAAGCAACAGAGACATCGCCATGGTCGCAACCATATTGCCCGTTTAACCCGAAATCCGAAATAAGAATGGTCAAGAGGATGCGATGCTTTGAGATGGCCATGATTTGCATTCGGCGAAGGTGTATTAACGCACTTTACCCCGCTTAAAAACAAGAAATCTCCAATAGAATCAAGGGTGTGGAGCTCATTTTGAATTTCAACAAAATGGCTACAGCTTGATTCCGAGCAGATTCAGGATTTCCTGCTGCTGTTCGTTGGGCTGAGAGATTTGCTCAAAGTGCACGCCGCCCACGCTGACTTGTTGTTTGCGGATGCCGCGCAAATGCTCAATCACATTTTCCATGGTCCATTGACGTTTCTTTCCTTTGCCATCCTTTTCAAAGAGCGGCTGCAATCGTTGCTTCATGTGCCAGTAAACGTAATAGGCGAGCATGCATAAAAA
This sequence comes from Verrucomicrobiia bacterium, assembly GCA_963664225.1. Taxonomy (GTDB): domain Bacteria; phylum Verrucomicrobiota; class Verrucomicrobiia; order Limisphaerales; family UBA1319. The sequence continues at coordinate 266,185 of OY760937.1, read as the reverse complement.
CACATGGCTGCGGATGCGATCATCCTTTTTGTGATACACCGGCCGAATCTCCAGGGCCACGGTCTTGAGGGTGCGGAAGGCCTGCTCGACAAAGGTGAGGCTTTTGTAGGTGGCCACCACTTGGGCCGTCTTCATCTGGCTTTCCGTCACGGTGGTGGTAATAATGTAACAGCCGTCCAGCAGTTGTTCCTGCCCGATGGCTTCCTGCTTCAAATGGTATTCCAGCCGCCCCTCTTTAACCTCCCAGTGGATGAATTTACCCATTTTGTATTTTTCCAGCAGCCGCCCCACCTGGGAACCGAGTTTCTCAGGGGTCCTTTTTTTCTTGGGCTCGACGAGCTTGTCCATACCCTGGCGGGTGAGCTCGAGCAACCGTTGGCGGGTGGCCGTTTCCCGGGCCTGAGTGTCTGGATTGCGGCAGAGACAATAGCGCTGGCCGGGCTTGTCCGGGTCGGTCACCTCGGCGATCTTCTTTTCGTCGAACAATTCGAGTTGGATGACTTTGCGCTCCAGCAGTTCGAACATCTGCCGATGGGTCAGCGCGCTGAGCGTGTGCAGGCCCTGGACCTTTTCAAGCTTCTGCGCGTTGGCCTGGGTGATCATGCCCCGGTCGCCCACGAAGGTCACCTCGCTCAAACCGTATTCACGGCGCAGCTCCTGGATTTTATCGATCACCGTCTGGGCATCCTGCGTGTTGCCCGCAAAGAGTTCGATGCCCACCGGACAGCCCCGCTCGTCGCAGAGCAAACCCAGGACCACCTGCTCGTGTCCGCTCTTGCAGTCCCGGTTGTAGCCGAAAAGCACGACGTCGCTTTGCTCGTAGGCCCCCTCAAAATAGCTGCTGGTGATGTCGTAGAGCACGACATGGCCATTGCGCAGATGTTTTTTGGCCAGGGCTTTTTGAATGGCCTCCTGGCGCTCCAGCAACCGGTCCATCGGCCGGTAGCAGTGGTCTTCAACATCCACCTCGCCAGTGACCCCGCAGATCTCCCACAGAGCGCTGTTTTTGGTCTGGTGGGACAGGGCCAGTTTGCTGCCCGCATAAACCACCCGGCCAGCAATCATGGCCAGGCAATCCCGGACCCACGGCTCGTTGCGGGAGTAAAGAATGGTGTCCAAACCCAATTGGCGGGCCGTTTCCACAACGGCATGGCTGGCCCCGTATTCCCTGGAATCGGTGCATTGGAAGGCGTTGGGATCCTCCTTGGGGACGACCTTGCCCTGAAAGGCGGCCTGGATCAGCTTGAGCTGGTCCAGGGACACGCCGGTGATGCGCCCGTGCTGGGTGTGTTTGACAGCTTGGGTGTCGGAGTCGCGGTAGGAAGAGCGGATCAGGCCGATGGGATTGGCCCTGTGGCTTTGGATTTCGAGGTGGAAACGCTTGCCGGACTTCATAATGGCCACATAATACGTTACGTGCGTTTTATAGTCAAATATAATATCGATATATGTATGGCTACATATGAACTATTACATTCCCCCTCAATCCCTTGCGTTTAAAGGCGATAAGCCCGATTGGCGGCTAATTTAAGGGGGTAAAGTGCGTATTAAACCAATACTCCACAGCCGGTTTCAAACCATGGATGGCCAAATGATTGCGTCAGATGGGTCGTTCCTATTTCGGATTTCGGGTGTGATGGGCCAGGGTTTACCTGGCAACGCCGGCTACGGTGATGATCTGACCTTCGGTCAATTGCACCTTGCGTCCGTCCCTGTATGTGACCAGGCCAGTGCCTGTCACGCGCGTGCCATCGGACATTTCGGTAACTTGTATCGGCAACAACGTCATCAATGAACCGTCCCTCTGCAAAACCACCTTGCCCGATTGCATCGATATCGTGTCCCTGGTGGCAATGGGCGTTCCATCGATATTAAACAACTGCCCGTCAACCATCCGGACTTGCATTCCACCGGGTTTGATCATCGAGGAATCCGGCTTGAACACCGCACCATTGGGCAGGGACATGGGGGCGGTCAACGCTGTGGCCACCCCATCACGCACCACGAGAACCCTGCCTCCCTTAACCGCAATGTGATCATAGACGGGCCCGATTGATCCATTCGTGCTCAGCAGCATCCCGTCCATGCCGATCCGCTGCCCTTCCTCCAGTTTTCTCTCCTTCCCTTTATCCACTATGAACATCCCGTTGGTATTCACGATGACCTCGTGGGGCAGTTTGACCTCACTTGAAATTTCGGACGTCGCACCATCGACAACCACCCAGAATTTGCCCCCCTTGCAAAAGACGCTCTGCACTTCGGCAAGGGCTGGAAGCGTCAGGCCCAGGCCGGCCGCCAATATCGCCAGCCATACGGCCAACTTGCCGTCAAACCATCGTTTGTTATTCATAAGACGAGTTTACTCCCATTTAAACCTGGCCGCCATGGAGTCACCGGCGGCCCGGTCGGGCCATTTTCAAATATCTGAAAACCCGCTCAATCCCCGCAGGCAATCCAGAAACTGGAGCAATTGATCGTTCCAGAAATCCCAGGAATGAACGCGCGGGGAGATTTCGTGATACTCGTAGGTGATCTTCTTTTTGGACAGGTAATCGACGAACATCCGGTTCTCCTCAAGCAGAAAATCCTGTCCACCGCAGGCAATGTAGAGATAGGGCACCTCATTGAGAGGCATGTTCTCCACGATCTTGAATGGATCGCGCTCGTCACGTTCCTTGGTGCCGGGCGCGCCGAACATATCATCGAGTGTTTGCTGGAATTTGCGGTCGTTCTCACTTTGCTTTGAAGGATCCGGCGGTGTGATATGCACCCGTGATACCGCTCCGCTGAAGGTGCCGATGGCGGCAAATTTGTCATGATGCTTGAGCCCCAGGAAGACAGCGCCAAAACCGCCCATGGACAATCCGGCCACCGCGCGTGAACGCGGCAGCGGAATCGTCCGGTAGTGGCTGTCCACATAGGCCATCAGATCCTTCATGATCATGTCCTCGAACTTCGATTTGGAGTCCTTGACGCTGTTCACGTAAAAACTCTTTTCTGCGTTGGGCATGACGATGATGATCTTGTATTTGGCGGCGTAACCCGAAAGATCCGTCATCAAGGACCATGCTGTATGGGTGTCCCCATAGCCGTGCAGCAAATACAAAGTCGGATAACGCCGCGTCGAGGCGTCGTAATCGGACGGCAGCAATATATTAAAAGCAACGTCCTTATCGAGTGATTTGCTGGCGAGAGTCTCCGTGACGATATTCGAACCCGTGACCCCTTCGCTGACCTCGGAGGCCGGAGAAGAAATCGTCAGACCGCACAGCAAGGCGGCACAGGCCAATCCGCGAAATGAAATCTTCATAAATGGTTTTATCAACTTGTCGATTCTGTCTGGGCATCTGCTCACGCCATCCACGGACGCTCGCGTTTCACCGAAGTCAGGGCCTCCTTCGCAATGCGCACATCCTCCTCAATCTGCCAGTCGAACATGCCGGCCAGCACAAAATCCGCCCCGCCATTGAAGGCATACTGGAAGGCCTTCTGCGGAGGAATCGCGCCCGCCGCCATGACCTTGAACGCGACAAAGGGTTTTTTCACGTTATACATGAACTCGATCACTTCGTCGGCGTCCTTGCACCAACCGTTGTCCCATGAGCCTAAAAAGCCTTTCTCATCCGATTTGGGCGCCGAGCGATAATCTTTGGTATGCAGCGTTTTTTGGTAGAAGTCCGCCCCGACCTTCGCCTTTTCACATGCCACGATGACCTCAAGCGCATGCGCGCCCACGCCTGCGGGCACGCCCTGGGATTTGATGTATTCCATGATTTTGGCGATTACATCGACCTGGCCGTCCTCGACCAGTTTTTCCGCGCCATGGCCCTGGATATGCACCGCGGAGGCTCCCGCATCCACGGCCCGCTTGAACTGAGTAAGCTCATTCTTGTCACCCGGATTGGCCTGCGCGACCAGCATCATCTTGCCGCCGCGCTTCCAATGCTTTTTGAGGAACGACGTGTCATCCCCAATGGACAGGTTGATGACGTTGATGCCGTTGGTCTCGGCAATTTCGAGTGTCTCGAGGATTTTGTGCTCCGTGTTGTAATTCTTCATCAGCTTGGTCACATAGGACAAATCCCGGCTGTGGGCCCAACCGGAAATCAGGTTGCCCCCGAGCATGAGGCGGCTCAACTCCAACTTGCCGATCTTTCCCATCGGCAGCGTGCCTTTGGCGGCTGGCATGGGACCTGTGAAATCTTTTTCAGCCCCGGCACCCTCCGCCATCGCGGGCAATGCCCCCGCGCCCAGCGCCACGGACACCGCAGCGGGGGTCAAAGCCGCGTTCTTGATGAAATCCCGACGATTTACTCCTTTGTGCATAATTTATTCCGATTAACTAAATGTTTACTTTGTTTCGCGATCTTTATCTGTCAGTGATTTTAAAAACGCCTCAATGGCGGCGGTTTCATCCGCCTCGAGCTTTTTGTCCAACTGCAGCCAGGCCATTTCTGTGACCGCGTCGGCCAGGGCCAGGATTTTACCATCATGGTAATAAGGCGCCGTCAGCGCCACATTCCGCAGCACGGGAGTCTTAAATTTGAGTTTGTCGGCTTCGACCTTGGTGACGTCGAAACGGCCCATATCCGATTGGTTGGCGTAGCTATGCGCCTGGCCCAGCTTGTGATATCGGTTTCCCCCAAGGGTGGGACCGTTGTGGCAGGTTGCGCAACCGGTCTTCAAGAACAGCGAGAGCCCCTGTAATTCCTGCGCGGTCAGCGCCTTGTCATCTCCCTTGAGAAAATCGTCGAAGCGATCGTGCGTGATCAGTGTCCGCTCATAGGCCGCAATGGCCCGGGCCAGATTGTCATAAGTCATTGGATCGGTGTCCTCTGAAAATGCCTTCTTGAACAAGGCAGGGTACTGGGCGTCGGCGGACAGACGCTTCATCACAACCTTCTCGTCTGGCATGGCCATCTCCACCGGGTTGAGGATCGGCCCCTTGGCCTGATCTTCCAACGTGGCAGCGCGTCCGTCCCAGAATTGCGAGAGTTGAAAACCCGCATTGAGGACGGTGGGTGAATTACGACTGCCGCGCTTGCCCACCACTCCCAGGGAGGTCGCCTCGTTATCCACCCCGCCCTTGCGCCCTTCCACCTGATGGCAAGTGTTGCAGGACATCTTTTGGTCCTGGGACAATTGCGTTTCAAAGAACAGTTTTTTCCCCAACTCGACACGCGCCGGAGTGTCTTTTTCCGCGCCTGACATTTTGTCAGGAAGCGGCCCCATCAACTTTTGCGCCCGCGTCCGTAACACCTCCGGAACGACATTCGCCTCCGTCGCCCCATAAACCGTTCCCGCCAAAGTTAATGTCTGGAGAATCGCCAGCGCCTTTAAACAGTTCTTTCGCATAAGTTTGTTTTCGTTTTAAATTTCTTCTGCACAACCATCCCTCACTCCTGCCCGTCATTATTCACCCTCGGAATCATTGAGCGCTACGCAACTTTTGCCCGGTTTTTCGCAAATCTTGTTCCTTGTTTCTCAAACGCACTCAAACAGGGGTTCACGCCCGTTATTTCCCCGAGTCCTTTATGGCTTTGAACATCGCCAGAACATTGTCGATCGACGTGTTGCCCTGGACATTATGGATGCTGTTAAACACAAATCCGCCGTCCTGGTTGAATATCTCGATCCGCTCCCGCACCTCGCGATAAACCTCATCGGGCGTTCCAAAAGCCATGGTCTTCTGCGTATCGACGCCGCCGCCCCAGAAAACGAGGTCCTTCCCAAATTCCTTCTTCAGCCGCCCGGCGTCCATGTCCGTGGCGGAACACTGGACCGGATTCAAAATATCGAAGCCGGCCGCAATAAAATCCGGGATCAGCTTGTAAATCGATCCGCAGGAATGGATGAACGTCTTCCAACCGCTTTTGCCGTGAATCAGATCGTTGACCCGCTTGTGAAACGGCATGAATAGATCGCGATATGCGGCCACCGAAATGAACGGCCCTCGTTGCGTCCCAAAATCCGTGCCCGTGATCATGGCGGCCTGAACGCGGTCGCCAAATATTTCGATCAACGTGGCGATATTTTGTAGCGCGATGGCGCACTGCTGCTCAAATATTTGATACACATAATCGCGGCGTGTCTTGGTCGAAATATACCATTCCTGAACATCGCGAATGCCTTTGGGATGCTTCAAAAACGGCGCGGGGACCAGCGCAATATCGCCAAATGCCGCCCCGGGCACAATCAGCATGCAACCCATCTCTGAACGCTCTTCGGCCTGTGCCGCCAGCTTCCGATAATAACCCACGTCCTCCGGCTTGAACAAACCGAACTCCTCCAGGTTGTCCGCGGGATTCAGCTTGTCCTCATCGAGCGGATCCTGGCGGATGACCGCATCGAAAAAATATCCACCTTCCGGCATATGTCCACTGGGCGGCGCGGTGATATCTCCCTCTGGATGCATGAACCAGCCACCGCCCGGCGCGGGAGTCAAATTGAAATCCCCGGGAACCAGGCAGGGCGTGCCATCAAACAAGGTAAAAGGCTTCCAATCCCGGGCTTCCGTGGCGAACATCGATTTGCGCGGCAAAACCCCCATGATATCGATGCCCAAGGCCTCCTGAAGACGATCGTCCAATTCGCCCAGCATTTGGTAAGGCTCGATCACCTTCACCCGGTTTTCAGGCTCCCCAAGCAGGCGCTGGCGCAACCCATGCACCACTGAAACATGAATCCCGGTAACTGCGGTGGCGCCAAAGTCAACGCACACGCGGTCGGGCTGTCGATGGTTCAGCGTGGTTTGAAAACGTTGTTTCGAGTTCATGGTTCTTTTGCGCGCCGCTCAGTGACCGTTGATTACACCCACATGTAGCTGTTTTTAACGCCACCGGTCAACGAGAATACCCCCTGACTGCCGAAGGTAATTTACCAGGTATTCAGCACATCGATCAATTGACGCAACCGACCGTAACTCCGCCGGTCAAAACCAAACGCCAGCCGCGGCAGATCCACATGATCCTGATCCGCCACCTCCTCGGGCAACGCCCCACTCTTGTGGAATTTCGCATCCTCGACAATATCTGCAAAATCCTCATTTAATGCCGCAATGGCCGTTTCAGTCGGCGGATGCATCAGCCGGATCACATACAAATCCCTCACAAAACGGCTCGAGTGGTAATTGCGATAGAATCGCGTGATCACCCGCACCGCATGGTCCGTATTGTCCGTGATCTGGTATAAATCAAGATCCTCCTCCGAAATCAGTTCATTGCGCAACAGATGCTCCCGCACATGCTTGTCCCAGGTCTTCCAATACGTGCCTCCGGGACGATCCACCAACACCAGCGGCATCAAGCGGCTCTTGCCCGTTTGCATCAACGTCAACGCCTCATACCCCTCATCCATCGTCCCAAACCCGCCCGGAAAAAGCACCAGCGCGTCCGCCTGGCGTAAAAAAGTGAATTTGCGCGTGAAGAAATACTTGAACGTTACCAATTTGCGGTCCTTTTCGATGACCGGATTGGGATTTTGCTCCCACGGCAGCCGGATATTTGCCCCAAAACTCATTTCCGGTCCGGCACCTTCATGGCCGGCCTGCATGATCCCCGGACCCGCACCCGTGATCACCATGAATCCGGCTTCCACAATTTTACGGCCAAATTCTGCAGCTTGCTGGTATTCCACCTGTTCAGGCTGAATCCGGGCCGAACCAAAAATCGTCACCTTGCGCCGATCTGAATAAGGCGCGAACAGCCGAAATGCATAGCGCAACTCGCGAACTGCCGTCTGAATCACCCGCACATCTCCCCGGTCTTGTACGTCGTTGAGCAGTTTTAGGGCGTTTTCAATGATGTCCTCGACTAATTCAGGATTGGCCCCTCCACCTTTATAAGCAATCAAATCACGAATTCTTTGATGTAATTCCGGATCCCCAGTAATTCGAAGTCCTCTATCCATAAGCGTCAGTCTAGCCTGATCAACCTAAAATTCAACCGGTTGAACGTCATAAAATCGGAATGGATTAGTAAGGTTTGATATCCGAGACCATATCACAAATCCAAACCACACCCTAATATTGTAAACTGGTTTTACAACATTAGGTTAGTTGTAAATCATTAAAATCCATAACGTTATAAACACCTTTGAAGGCGTCCCACCATGCGGTGTAAGTATATTTTACACCTCATTTTATTTCATATATCACTTGTAGCGAATGAGATAGAAACACAGCTCCGGTCACAGCCCGCCATTCTGAAGTCCTGGCTTACAATCGAACCAGCCCAATGCCGGGAGGGGATATTACATCTGAAATTATTAATCTATTTTATATTGTTCATATTTAGTCACTTACGATTCAAGAAACATTTCAAAAGAACCATTGGACCAGAGTTTGCTATGTCACCTTTGACAAGTGGGGCGGACAAGAATCAAGAGGTCATGGGGGTGGGGACTGTTGAAAAGGTTATGGCACGGACGAAAACGCGGAGGTATTACAGAATTCCAAACCACACCTGAGTCGCAAATCGAATGAGATGCGCCAGCAGCAATCAAAAAAAACGAAAGGTTACGTATGAAATTAATGCATGTGTTGGGAGTGGCGGTTGTGACGGTCGGCCTTAGCGCTCCGTCGGCTTTCGCTATCACAAAGAACTATGAAATCGGGACCGGTTCGTTCGTTTCAGCGAACTCCACAGATCCTGGATTAACAATCCAGACATCCATCGATGCCGGGGTTAGTGGCAGGACATTCGCTTTGGATGATGGGCAATTCACAACTTTCAGTTTCTTCAGTATCTGGACGACTGAAAGCACCGTCAATGCCGGTGAAGACACCGTGCCCATGAGCATTTCGGCAACACTGGACTTCACAGATCCTTCCACAGGTGCCACCGTTAAAGGCGTGACATTTGGTGGTTTTGCCTTATTCGGCCTGTCCCAGTATGGCTCTGTCACATGGAATGGCCCGGTGACGGTTGATATTCCCGGAGATCGTTCCTTTATGGTTTCGCTGAACGACGCGAAATTTAACAAGGGTCTCTTTGGACTTTCGGGCGATCAGCGATCTGGTGCCACGATTAGTGCCACTGTGACACAGGTCTCCTCCTCGGTGCCGGATGGCGCCAGCACGGCGGGCCTTCTTGGTCTGGCTTTTCTCGGCCTCGGTGCCCTGCGCCGAAAACTGGGCGTTTAATCCAATCCGCCATTCAAATTAACTTCGAAGCCCGGTTTTAAACCGGGCTTTTTTTGCGCTGATGGAACCGTACTATCCATTACCGATCCCGATATTCCATTGGCGCTGGAGCGATGACCTTTGGGGCGGCAATCTTCATCGAACGAAGGATAATGGTTGGTTCGCAAATAATACCCAGTATCGAAAGTCGGGCAATACGGTCCCAGATGGAAGCCAGAAATTCACAGTTATCAACCCCGGCACTTAATGCCTGGCCAGCATATAGACCAACCGACCACCGATCACCAGAGCCATTAACAGCAGAGATGCGCCAGATAATTGGGACATGCGCAGCAAGGTTCGCGCGGAAAAACGGCCATGGGTTTTGGCCACCAAATAACTGAGCATGAAGAACCAGACCATGGCCCCGACCGCCACCCCGCTGATACATATCAACCGGCTTGTCCACGTTGTTTGAACCCATTCATGAGCAATGAATGTGGCCGACAATGTGATCCACCCCAGCAGGACGTTAGGATTGCCCAGCACCCGGACAAATCCCGTCATGAACGCTGTATGCGGATGCAGCCTCTGCTCCACCGCCGCCTCGGTCCTGGAACTCTGAGGTAGCGCGCGCATCAGCATGTACTTAAGCCCCAAATAGGACATCAGCATGAAGGTGGATAATTCCATTGTGGCCCGCAGCCATCGGGAATCGAACAATCCCGCAAAACCTGCAAACCCAATCGTGCAATAAATCACCTCCATGGAGACCGATCCCATGCCAATCAGCAACGCCCAATGAAATCCCCGGCGCGAACCTTCGTTCAAAATGGTGATATTAATGGGGCCAACGGGAATCGAAACAAGCAACCCGCTGATAAAACCAACCACCCACGCCACCACCAATTGGCCAACGTCAGTCATGGGGAGACTCGTCATCCTCGGACTCTGTATCGTCCTCGATTTCAGCGCGCATTTTACGCGAGATGTACGGCCGGACAAAACCGTACACCAGATATCCTGTGAAAAGCAGAGGCAGAGCCCATGGAAGGACCTTTTTCCACAAAATCAGGAAGAAACCGATGACCAGTATCACCACGGCCATGCGCGCAAACGTGCGTTTGGTTCTCCAATCCAGATGCTTGAACGAAGGATATTTAACCTCGCTAACCATCATTACAGATACAAAGACCATGATGAAAGGAAGGAGATACCGCCATGTCCCTTTTGCAAAATCCCGTTCATCCCACCACAGCAAAAAGAGCGTGATGGACGCCACGACACCCGCCGCAGCCGGAATGGGAAAACCCATAAAGTCGCTGCCGCCTTTCGAATGCGGCATTGCAGCGTAACAATTAAAACGCGCCAACCGCAACGCCCCGCAAATCAGATACACCGACGCAATGAACCACCCGACTTCAGGATGCTTTTGAAACACATCGTGCAGCACCACGCGGTGAACCAGAAATGCCGGAGCCACGCCAAACGAAATAATGTCCGCCAGCGAATCAAATTCCCGTCCAAACGGGCTTTCGTAACCGCCCAAGCGCGCCACCCGCCCATCGAGCATGTCGCAAATGCAGGCCAGAAAAATGAATAACAGGGCGTGACGTATCACGTCATTGAAATTGTCGGAAGCGATATTGGCTTCGACAATCTTCGTCAATGCCAGAAAACCGCAGAAAAGATTGCCCGCCGTAAACAGATTTGGCAGGAGGTAAATCCTCAGCTTTCCATCGTCGTCCTGCGCTTCAACCGATTGGTGCGAATCGTCCGCCATAATATTATTACCCGCGCCTGGCCAAAATAGTCTGGCCTCCAATTACCTTGTCTCCGAGTTTCGCATCGATCCTGGCCGTTAGCGGCACATAAAGATCGCAGCGCGAACCAAATTGGATCAAACTAATCCGCTCACCGCGTTCCACGGCATCCCCTTCCTCAATCCACGGCACTATCCGCCGCGCGATCACCCCGGCGATTAGCCGCATCCCGATGCGCTCTCCAGGATCCTCGGACGAATCAAATCCAATGAGAATATTCTCATTTCTCGCGGCGGACTCGGGCTTCAGGGCGTTGAGAAACTCGCCCTCATGATATTGCATGTAAGAGACACTGCCCGAAACCGGGGCTTTTTGAACATGCACATCGAAAATCGACAGAAAAACCGAGATGCGCTGGCAACGTCCGCGCATGAATTCGGGTTCCTCGACCTCATCGATGATCGTCACGGTGCCGTGACAAGGGCTCAAATACAGCCCCTGCCCTTTGGGCACCGCCGGCGTGGGATCGCGAAAAAAATACAACGTAAACAACGCAAACAAGAACCACATTCCGATGAGGAATGAGGTTGCCATCGCGATCAACGATCCCAGCACAATGGCGCAGAGACCACCTCCCAGAATGGCCACGATCAGGATCAGCGTCCACAAGATCATCCGCCGTCCCGCCTGCCCTGCTTTGCCAGCATGTTTCATGTTGAAATTCTAATCGGATATATGGGAATGAAAAGCGCATAATTGCCCCACCACCTTGCTCTCCACACCCCCTCCTGCCCTTGCATTTGCTGCGTTTGGTTGGGGATCAAACCCCATCCGCATAACGTCGTATCACGAATTTGCCGTGGAATAGGCTCATTGCCGTTTTCTTAATCCTTATTCAACCGCTTGTCGAGCCACTGAAATTCCTGTAACACCAAACCGTAATGGCTGCCCGGTGGTTTAGATTCGATCTTCTCCCCATTCCAATTCGGCGCGAAATTTGCCGAGTAACAGAGCCATGAAGCACGCCCGTCCTTCGAAATAAACTTCGAGGGAATGTTCACAAAGTAACCCTGCTCCCCGAAGGTTTTCATGTACGACACCATCTTCCAGGGACCATTGATGCGGCTCGACTCGAGAATGTAGGAATTCATTTTGGCGCAGGTGTTGCCCCCATCAGTCACGCACATCATGTATTTCTTAAGTGGAGCATTGTAGGTCATGGTCACGCAACCCATGTTGTTATTCCATTCCACCAGCGGCTTGATCTGCTTGAAATCCCGAGTCCAGATCGCCTCGCCATTATTGGAATTGCCTCCAAAAAACTCATATTGCGAGGCGTCATTGATGTTCTCCGGGGTCGGAATGACGCGAAGCAAATAGACCTGGTCCCCCGTAATCCAACTCAAATTCTCAAACCGTGGCCTCGCGTCCGGATACACCGCGCCGTGCGCCACAAGGTAGGCCTTCCCATCCGGGGAATGCTCCATATCCTTGCCAAAATCCACAAAATGCGGGGATCCAATCTTCACAGGATACCCCCACATGCCCGATTCGCCAAAAAGCGGTTTCGCAGGGGTGTGCGTCGTTTCCGTCCAGGTTTTGCCGAAATCACGAGAGATGCGAAAGCCCACCAGAGGCCCAAGCCATGGCCAATTATAGACCGTTTCGCCAAACCGGGTCATCGTGAGGCGACAAGCAATAAGTCCCGTAATACCAGATGCCGCCTTTCAACAGGCTGCCGCAGGGATAACGTCCACCATATGGATACGGGTCCGCCGCGACCGTGCCGAGACTTTTGACCGTCAGATTCAACGGATCATCCCCCATCAACACCGCCTGACCAGTGGTCGCCTTTCGCAACGCCGTGTGATAGACCCCCATCCCGTCGCTCTCTGTAAAGGAAAAGCCATCTGAATTGGAGCCATCCTCCCAGACACTGCCATCCGTGAATGGAGAGTAGAGGTTGCCGTCCGCCGCCCAGGTCGGATACCACGTGTCGGCAAAGTGATAATCGCTATGCACCCCGGTAAACCGAATGCCGGTAATTTCGTTCGAAGGCGGGAACGGGCAGTCTGCCGGCGGCTCAGACTTCCAGACGAACGCATCAAAATACGGTTTGTATTCCCGTGGCGCGGCCATCAGGCTTCCGCTCAACGCCAATCCCAAGGTAAACACCAACGGCAAGTTGCTCTTCATAGGCGTCAAAATTCCAAGTCACATTGTTCCACACGAACAAGAAAATCGACTGCGGCTATTCGTACCGCAATGAATCGATGGGATCGAGATTGGCCGCTTTAAAAGCCGGGTAGGTGCCAAATACAATTCCCACAATCGAGCAAATCACCAGGCCAATCACCACCCAATCCACCGGTATCACGGGCGGCACTTTCAAATAGCTCGCCACCAGATTGCCGCCGCCCACTCCAAGCAGGACGCCCGCCACGCCCCCCACTTCGCAAATGGCGATGGCCTCCATGATGAATTGGGTCATGATGTTGCGCTTTTTCGCTCCCACAGCACGTCGCACGCCGATCTCGCGGGTGCGTTCGGTTACCGACACCAGCATGATGTTCATGATACCGATTCCAGCGGCCAGCAATGCAATGGAACTGACGACCGTTACCCCGATGCGCACCGCAAGAGTGATGCTTTTGAATTGTTTGATGAGGGAATCGTTGGAAACGATTTCAAAATCGTCCTCCTTGATCGGGGGTACCTTGCGAAGAGTCCGCAGAACGCCACGAACCTGTTCCACTGTATCATCGTAGAGAGCTTGGTTGCGGGCTTGAACCACAATTTCGAGACTGCGATCGCGTCCGTAACGGTTCAGGCCGGTGGTCAATGGAATGGCCAGGAAATTATCCTGGTCGCCGCCCATGCCCCCTTTGGCGGCAAGCACACCCACAACGGCATAATTAACTCCATTGAATTTTACGTTCTCCCGCAAGGCGGAGGAGTGAGGAAACAGTTTTTTCGCCAGGCTGCTGCCCAACACGCATACATTGCGGCAACTATCGAGATCGCTCGCCAGGAGGGCGCGGCCTTCGTCCAACTCCCAGTTGCGCGCCGAAAAAATTTCCGGGGTGACTCCAAGCATTTGAACATTGGGGTTGGTTTTGTCATAGCGTGACATCACTTCTCCATCCCATAAACCGGTTTGCGCGCCGACCCCCACCGCCAGTGTGGCTCTTTCCTTGAGCTGTAAAGCCAGCGGAAAGCGAAGGTTTTGCCGCCGCCAGAATTTCTCCCACCCCTCGGGCCCGCCCACATAGATGCCTGGCCATTTCTGCACAATGAATGTTTGGGACCCCAATTGGCTTAGCTCCTTTTCCATCACGTTCTGCAGCGCGCGCATCGCGGTCATCACGACGATGATCGAAAAGACGCCGATGAGCACGCCCAGCAGCGTAAGCGCGGAACGGAGCTTATGGGCGGTTAATGCGCCCATGGCCATATTAAAGCTCTCGACGATTTCAGCGGCCAGTTTCACGAGGCGTCCTTATTCATTTCTCAAGGCATCCACAGGATTCATCCGGGCCGCGCGCCAGGCGGGCAGAAAACCGGAGACCACCCCGGTTACCAGCGACACCCCCAAGGCCAGCGCCACGATGCGCCAGGACATGCTTGTGGGCAGTTGCTGCGCAATCAATAAACTCAGAGGATAGGCAATAACCAAGGCCAGAACTCCTCCAAACAGGCAGATCGCCGCCGCCTCTGTCAGAAATTGCATGAGAATGTTCCTGCGCTTCGCCCCCAATGCCTTGCGCAATCCAATCTCGCGTGTCCGCTCCGCCACCGACACAAACATGATATTCATGATGCCAATCCCGCCGACGAAGAGGGACAGGCCCGTGATGAACAAACCCACCGTGGCAATGGTGCCTCCCAGCTTTTTAAAGGTTTTGATGAAGGCATCCTGCTGGTTGATGGCAAAATCATCAGGCATTCCAGGCGGCAGCCTTCGGATTTTGCGCATGATTCCCCGCAATTCCTCCGACGCCTCATCGATGCCCTTCATGTCTCGGACCTTGACCGCAATGGTCACATCCGGCCAGCGGGTCAGATCGGTTAAAAACCGGGTGATGGGAACCATGACCCGGTTATCCAGGTTAAACAAACCCATGAAGGAACCTAACTTGTCGAGCACGCCCACCACTTCATATGGCGAATCGCCAATCCGTATCTTTTTGCCCAAAGGAGATTCGTGCGGGAAAAAATTCGCCGCCAAATCCGCGCCCAACACGCAGACTGGACGCACTCCGTCCACCTCTGCGCCAGACATAAACCGTCCCGCTGTGAGCGATAAACTGCTCACGACGGCCGCTTCAGAGGAGCACCCCACGATTTGCACCGCGCTTGCACTACGATTGTTATACTTTACGGTTCTAAAAGTATCCGCCATCGGTGTCACCGCCACCGCCAGAACTGATTGTCGGGCCACTTCATGCGCGTCCGGAAGGAGGATTTCCCTACGGTTGCGCATCTTCCACCACTCTTCATTTCCAAACCACGAAAAACGTTCGATATAAAGCACATCGGATCCAATCGACGAAATGCTTTTCATGAAAGCCTTGTCCAGACCTTCAATGGCGGTACCCATCAGAGTCACCGTGACAATGCCAATGACAATACCCAGTGTGGTAAGGGCGGAGCGCATTTTGTTGGCCCGGAGCGCTCCCAGTGAAACCCAGGTGGATTCACGTATTTCATCGAGCAGGGTCATAAACGCCAGCTCCTGGCCAGGGATTGAAGCCTGTATTCGAACAATGTTTCCATCAGGTTGGCATGGAGGACGCAACTCATACCATCAGTTTGCGGCCGCCGTGCTGGGAATGCCGCCCGGGCTTGAAGCTTGCCGCAATTCATCGCTGGCAATGCGTCCGTCGCGGATTCGAATGATGCGGCGGGCGTGCCGGGCCACGTCCTCCTCGTGCGTGACGAGAATGATGGTATTGCCTGCGCGAGCCAGAGCGGCAAACAAGGCCATGATTTCATCGCCTGTTTTGGAATCCAGATTGCCGGTCGGCTCATCGGCCAGAATGATGGAAGGCTTGTTGACCAATGCCCGTGCCACAGCCACCCGTTGGCGCTGACCGCCGGACATTTCGTTGGGCTTGTGATGCACACGATCCGCCAGACCCACATGATCCAGGGCCTCCAAGGCCATTTGCCGCCGCTCATCAGAAGGCACGCCCGCGTATATCAGCGGCAATTCGACATTGTGCAACGCATTGGATCGAGCCAGCAAATTGAACGTCTGGAACACAAAACCAATTTCTTTGTTCCGAATCTCAGCCAGTTCATTGTCGTCCATGTCGCTGACATTAATCCCATTGAGCTCAAACACCCCTGAAGTGGGCGTGTCGAGACACCCGATCATGTTCATCAATGTGGATTTCCCGGAACCCGATGGCCCCATGATGGCCACATACTCACCCCGGTCAATGAACAGATCCATTTCACGGAGCGCGTGAATCGTTTCCGTTCCCACCTGATAAATCTTGGATAATTTCTTAATCGTAATCATGTCAACCACTCGTTGGCCGCAGCACGCCTTCCAAACCCGCAGCCGTCTATGGGCTTTGGCCTGGCATCATTCTACTGTCCGCCCTCTTTCTTATCATCCTTGTCGGCGTCCTTGCGGTTGTTATCCACCTTCACCTTCTTGTCATCTTCCAGCTCACGATTGATGGCCTTATAGCCACCCGATACAATCTCGGTTCCCTCGGTCAGGCCATCGAGGATTTCCACGTAGGAATCGTCGCTAATGCCCCGTTTGACCTTGGCCATTTTCGCTTTGCCATCCGCCACCATGAACACCACCTCCACCGGCTTGATAACTTCGTTGGCTTTCTTGGAACCGGAAATATTGGTCGCTCCGGTGACATTCGTGCCAGAGACAGTTCCCGCATCCGTGGCCGGCGCATTCGAGTTGGTGTTTTTCTCCACTTTGGCCATCGCGTTGGTTTGATCCTTGGAGGCATTCGCCGTGGCAGTCGGAGCATTGGTTCCGCCCTTGCCTGGAGGGGTCTCCTTGGGCGTCCGGGTCGTCACACTTTGTATGGGAACTGTGAGAACATTCGTGCGATAGCGCGTCTCAATCTCAGCGGTCACGGACATTCCGGGACGGAAAACCTCCTTTTCCTGAACGCGAATGCGAACCTCAAACTTCGTTGCGTCTGTCTGCCCCGAACCGGCCGATTTTGCGGTGTTGGCGATATCGGAAACGATTCCGGTGAACTTCCGATCGCGGAACGAATCGACCTCGAGCCGCGCCTTCTGGCCCACTGCAATCAACACCACATCAATTTCACCGATATCCACACGCGCCTCCATGTCGTTTAAATCCGAAATGGTCATGACTTCAGTACCCTGATAAGTCGCGGTGCCGACAACCCGTTCGCCCAATTGGGAATTGAGCTTGCTGATCGTGCCGTCGAGCGGGGATGTGATGGTCGTCTTGGAAAGATCCTCTTCTGCTCGCGCCAGATTGGCTTTTGCGTTATCCGCCTGATATTTGGCCGACTCATACGATGCCACAGCGACATCAAATGCCGTTTTCACCTCGATATACTGGGAATCGGAAACCAGCTTGGTGCGATAAAGATCCTCGTAACGCTTCATCTCGGAAGTGGCCTTGTCGAGATTCGCTTTGGACATCGTGTTTTGGGCTTGGGCGGCCTTCAGATTGGCCTCGGCGATGTTCCGGTTGGCGATATAGGTATCCGGCCTGATCCGCATCAGCAAATCCCCCTTTTTGACGGTCTGGCCCTCCTTGACGGGCAGTGCGATGATTTCGCCGCTGACTTCGGGGCTGATTTTCACATACACCACGGGCTGGATTTTGCCGGTGGCCACCACCAGTTCTGTCAAATTCCGACGTGCCACTTTCTCCGTGTTGACCGTGACAACTACCGCTGGTTTGCGCAGCCACGCATAAAGCCCCAACCCGGCGATCAACAGGCCGATCGCCGAAAAAATGATGACCTTTTTTAGAGTTTTATTTTTTTTAGTACTCATCGGTTACGTCCTATTAAGACACTGGGAAAAACCATTTGTTGCAGATTATTTTCAGAAGAAGTCATGATTGTTTCCGCTCATCGTGATCCAATTCAGCGGTTTGTAAATCATCGTCCCCCATTGGTTGCCCGATAGCGCGCTTTATCAAAAGCCTCCAGAGCCATAACCGGACACTATGGTCCCCACCTTGATGAGCGCCCAGACTCCGAATATCGATCCGGCGCACTTGGCCATACAGGCCCCGCTCAATCGCGAAACCCCGATCGACAAAACTCCCATATACCAGAATGTGAGCAGGTTACAGGCAAGCAATACCTGATGGAGTTTGTTGGTCAGATCGATTTTCTCGATAAAGAAGGAAGGACCGAAATTGACCATCAAGGACCCCTTGGCCACGACAATAAGAATTCCGATAATGGCGCTTAAGATCCCGATCATCGACGTGAGCCCGACCATTTCAAGCGATTGCATGAAAGAATAGTTCCCATGTAGAATTTTCGCGCCCAATATCCATAATCCCAGGGCCAGGGCAAAAAACCAGGCCGCACCCCCCACTAACGCCCCCACGCTTCCGATGATTTTGAACGTCGTCGATTCCAGAAACTTGGCGCTGCTCTCGGAAACCTTATCCGCCTGTTCCTGAGTCAGTTTCTTCTGGTCCACCATCTTTTGGAACTGCTTTCCCTGCTGGTCCTTGAATTGTTGCAGCACGGTTGGCTGCGAAAAAGCCACCATGGTGAATATCACGATCATGATGCAACTCAGCAGCAGTGGAACAAGCCAATTGCCTGTGGAGGGCTTGCCCCATTTCACCTGATCGAACACTTCGCCAGGGCTGACAAAGACATTGGCCAGGCGTGAACCCAAGGACATCGGAGGCAGAGCTGAAACCTCAGAATCCTGCAAAATCGGATTTTCTTGATCCATAAATCAGGGATAGTTCAGGCCGCAAGGCCATTGTTCAGGGACTAAATATAGACCATTTGTAAATCCGATGGTATTATAAAGCAAGTCACCATTTGTAAATGGCCAACACCCTTTTCCCCGAGTTAATGCCAGATTTCACCATGAGTCGAATCACCGGGAACATCCATTAATTGAATTGTGGAAATGGTTTTCATCATCTGGTGATCGAAAAAAGTCCATACCACCTTCTTATCAGGCGTCACCTCGATGACATGCGGGGCTTTGCCGAACTGCCCATGCCCAAGCCAGTTTGCCATCACTGTGTTGCCATTGGGCAGACGCTGTAGTCCTGCCATGAATTTGAGGCTGGCGCCGGGCAACTCCCCGTCCGCCACCGACCAAACCGTCCTCCCCTCTGGATTCACCTCCATGACCCGCCGGCCTGCGTTATCCATATCGGCGCAGGCGATCAGCGTATTGCCATTGGGCAGGCGCACCACACTATGGGGACCTCCGGGGGCGGGAATCCGTCGCACTTCTCTTCCTTCATGGTCATATTCAACCACCACTTGCTGGCTGTAATGGGCCACCAGGTAATGGCCGTTGTCGAGCCTGCGTGCATTACGAATGAACAGATGTCCACCATCCTGGCCGACAGTCAGCAGCCGGGCCTCATGCGCAATTTTCCCCTCCGAGGTGATTTCCAACATCCTCCCGGAATTGCACTCGCCGACAAAAGTATTCCCATCGGCAAGGCGCTGGCAGGCATATACCTCGCTATTGGATTCATAGGTGAAAACCACGGTCTTATCCGGTTTGACTTCCTTCACGCCATGCCCGGTCGTGAATAAATAATTTCCATTGGCCAATGCCCACGCATCGTTGCAATTGGGGGCCGGATATTCCCACTCCACCCGGCCTTCGCGCGAGACCACAAATACCTTGCCCTGGGTATAATCGGCGCAAAGAAACCGATGCCCCGCCCCCTGCTGCACGGATCCATCCGACCCCTGAGCCAGGCCGACTACTGCTGTCATGCCAAGATGGATGACCAGACCGGCACAAACAACGGACCTTCTGAAGAGCGGAGATGAAATCATGCCTTCTTTTAATGCAATTCCATTCAGTTAACAAGGCTCGTAATGCCTGAATGAATGTCCAAAGTGCGCATCCACTGCTTGTCATTCTCCGGCGCTTGCATAATTTAGGTTGTCCGGTGGATCAAGCCGTTGAATGGGTGCTTCTTCCGCGGGCCAATGTGAACGAATCCGATTCATCCCAAAACCATTTGCCATGGGCCAAGGCGGACGCTTTTCCCGAAAAGCTTCCCGGTCACGATTATGGCTACGTATTACGCGGCAAAGCGGTCGGTTGCACCCGGGATGAACTGATGCATCGCGTGGCCTCCGGCGATGTTCCGACGATTGATCTCGCCTGGCACCCCGACGCACCGCGCATCCAACCCGTCTCCCATATCCCCTTTTTGCTGGATGCCTTGAAAATGCGAACCCGGCGGCATTTGCGCTCGCGGCTCTTGATTGGCTTATTTTGCCTCCTCTTTTTCGGATGGCTTGCCTACGCAAGCCGGCGTAGCAGCAGTCACGGCGCCTTCGCCATGTGGACGATGCTGGCCTTCGTTTTGGGCTTGCTCCAAATGGTGCAGGCGTTTCGCGGCTTGCGCTTTTTCAAAACCATCCAATGGGACGAATGGCATGTGGATCAAGACACGGAACGCTACCGGGTCTGGGTGGCTTCCCGCCCGCTTCAATTCACATGGCTCCTGCTGGGAGTGCTCGGAGCGCTTGCATTGCTCGAATTGTTTGAAGGGGTTAAAGGACCGATCAAGGCTGTCGGCCTGGACAAAGCGGCGGTCAGACACGGCGAATGGTGGCGTTTGTTCACCGGCCCCCTGCTCCATGGCAGCGTTCTGCACTTTGTGTTCAACGCCACCGCACTGGTGGGATTGAGCCGGCTGATCGAGGTGCTGACCACCCGCTACCATCTGGCTGTGACGTTCGTGGTCTCCCTAATCACGGGCAGCTTGTTTAGCATGTTGTGGATGCCTGGAAAAATGTCGGTGGGAGCCTCCGGCGGATTGCTCGGATTGATCGGCTTCTTATTCGTGCTGGGCTACCGTCGCAAACATCACCTGCCCCCCGGCTTCGCCATCAACATGGGAATCAACATCGCGCTGGTGGCTGTAATGGGAATTTTTGCCTATAAAATCGTCGATAACGCGGCGCATTTGGGCGGGTTGGTGGGTGGGTTGCTCCTGGGCTGCCTGCTCGTTCCCCGAAACGATCCGACCCTCCCCCTGCCCGCAAGCGAGCACCTTGCCAAGGCCGGCAGGGCAGCCACTGTCATATTGCTCGGCTTTGCGGCGTTTGCCGCGTGCAAAATCGTCCTGAAATAGCCCGCAAGGTTCAGATCCCTTTTGGCTCTACAGCAGCAAGCTCCTTCTCCGTCCGCAACCTCAACTGCCCGCAGGCGGCATCGATATCCCCACCCTTTTCCCGGCGCAACGTGGCTGGGATGCGATACTGCTTGAGCTTTTCAAGAAACGCCTCCTGTGCCGCAGGTTCCGGCCTCGTCCAATCCAATCCTTCAACCTTATTATAGGGAATGAGATTCACCTTGGCATGCAAGCGGCGCGCCAGCGCGGACAACGGCTCCACCTGATCCAGCCCATCGTTCACACCCGCGATCAGGATATATTCGAAGGAAATCATTTTCCCCTTTTTATCGAGATACTCCTGACACGCGGAAATTAATTGGGACAGTGGATACCTGCGATTCACCGGCATGATGCGGTCTCGCACCAGATCCGTGGCTCCATGCAAAGATATGGCCAGCCGGAATTGTTCCGGTTCTCCCGCCAACCTGCGAATCTGCGGAGCAAGACCGCTTGTGGAAATCGTGATTTTGCGCGCTCCAATTCCCCCGCCCCACGGCGCGTTAAGAATTCTCAGCGCCTTCAACAACGCGTCATAATTGGCCAGTGGCTCGCCCATTCCCATGATGACCAGGTTGTGGACTTGCCGCCCTGCTTCGGGTTGGGCTGGCGCGCCCTCGGGTTTGTCCTCGTGAAGCCAGCGCTCCACCGCCATCACCTGCTCCACTATTTCGAATGGCGCGAGGTTGCGTTTCCATCCATTGAGGCCGCTGGCGCAGAACTTGCATCCATAGGCGCATCCCACCTGCGTGGATACGCACAAAGTGTGGCGATCACTCGCCTCACTGTAGAGCGCGGGGTTGGCTGGAATAAGAACGCTCTCGATAAATGCGTTATCCGGCAGACGCCACAAAAACTTTTGCGTTTCGTCGCGGGTACCCTGCTTGCGGACCATCTCCAAAAAGGCCAACTGATAGCCCTCCTTGAGACGCTCTCGCAGGGCTTTGGGCATGTTCGACATGGCCTCCCATGTCGCCACTCGCTTAAGATAAAGCCAGTCCAACAGTTGCGTCAGACGATAATCCGGCTCGTTCCAAGCCTCGAATTGTTTGACCAACTCTTCGCGGGAAAATGATTTAATGTCAGGTTTCACAGATAATGGTAAATCGCCGGGCCTTGACGCGTCGGGCGCCAAAGGCCGTGCGACTGCAATCTCCACCCAACAAATGTCCGTCAGGACTCGTGCGTCAGATAATATCTTTCGGTATATTCCTGCACCATGCGCCAGGTGCTGTAGCGGGGAACCAATGTGACCATTGCCCGGCGTATCCGGGCGATCCATTGCCGTGGAACGCCCATGGCATCCCGTTCATAGAAACTGGGTATGACCTCCTCGGTTAACGTGCGGAAGAGGTTCTCGCTATCCCGTCGGTCCTGCTCGGCCACGGAATCCGGATGAGTATCGTCACCGATGGAAAAGCCATTGGTGCCATCGTATCCCTCACGCCACCATCCATCCATAATGCTGAAATTCAAGCATCCATGGCATCCGGCCTTCTGACCGCTTGTGCCCGAAGCTTCCAGCGGACGGCGCGGATTATTAAGCCACACATCGCAGCCGGCAACCAACTGGCGGGCTACATGCACATCGTAGTTCTCCAGAAAAACCAGGTGTCCCTTCAACTCCGAATGCTTGCTCAAATGGATGATTTGCTGAATGAATCGCTTGCCGTCCTCATCGTGCGGATGCGCCTTGCCTGCAAAGATGAACTGCACAGGTCGTTGTTCATCCTTCACCAGTTTGACAATGTCATCATACCTCTGGAAAATCAGCGGCGCGCGTTTGTAAGTGGCAAATCGACGCGCAAAACCAATGGTCAACGCGTCGGGATTTAGCAGGTGATCGAATGTTATAAAATCACTCTCGGTCAACCGCCGGTCCTGCATCAACAACCGCCGACGCGCAAACTCAATCAATTCGCGGCGCATGGCGTAGCGAAACGCCCAAAGCTCCTCATCGCTGATGAAATTGGGGTCCGCGATCTTATTCCACGTCTCCTGATCGTTGATTTTGGTTTCCCATTGCGCTCCGAGCTTCTCACGCCAGAAATGCCGGTTTCTCCCCTTCATCCATCCCAGCACATGAATGCCGTTGGTGATGTGTCCAATGGGCACTTGCTCCTCGGTCAGACCCGGATAGAGGGAACGCCACATCCGCCGGCTCACCTGCCCATGCAATTCGCTGACGCCATTGGCAGAACGTGACGCTTTAAGCGCCAGCACCGTCATGCAAAACGGCTCCGCCTCGTTTTGCGGATGCACCCGCCCCAGCGCCATCAACTCATTGATCGACAGCTTGAGATGCTTTTGGAATTTGCCCATGGCATACGCCACCAAATCCTTTTGAAAACGGTCGTGCCCGGCCTCAACTGGCGTGTGGGTGGTGAATACGCACTGCTTTTTAACCCACTCCAGGGCATCCTTGGAATTCTTCCCTTCCGCCATTTTCTCACGCATCAATTCCAACGCCAAAAAGGCCGAGTGCCCTTCGTTCATATGGAATACCGATGGCTGAATTCCCAGCGCCCGCAACACACGCACTCCTCCAATGCCCAAAAGCATTTCCTGCATGATGCGAACGGTTGTGTCCCCACCGTAAACCCGCGCCGTCAAATCCCTGTAATGCTGGTCATTCTCTGGAAGATTCGCGTCGATCAAGTACACCACGCCACGACCCACATTCACTTTCCAGACCTGGAAATTAACGCGGCTCATGTCGATTTCCACCGAGAGCTTCAATTGATCCCCACGAGCATCGAACACCGGCTCAATGGGCAGATTGCGCGGATTGAGCAGGGTGTAGTACTCGGTCTGCCAGTTTTCCTGATTGATGGCCTGTTGAAAATATCCGAAACGATAAAAAAGACTGATGCCCACAAAGCCCAGGCCCAGATCGCTCGCGGCTTTGGCATGGTCCCCCGCAAGAATTCCCAAACCGCCCGCGGTAATCGGAAGGGTTTCATGAAAGCCAAATTCGGCGGAAAAATAAGCCACTGGATTGGGAATCAACGAAGAGGCGTGAGCTTTGGCCCACGTATTCTTTTCCGTCATGTATTCGTTGAAACGCTTCAGGACATCGCGGACCTTCCTGGCAAATGCGCAATCCTGCAACCGCACCCGCAGCTCGTAATCCGAGACTTCATGCAAGATGGCCACTGCGTTGTGGTAGAGGTTTTGCCAGGTGCGCGGCGAAAGCTCTTGAAAAACTTCCTGAGCCTCCAAACTCCAGGTCCACCAGAGGTTGCGCGCCATCAGGTTTAATCCGGTTGTTAATTCCTTCAATTCCGCCGTCGTCAATGGACCATCACTCATAATTTAATTATCTGAATTTTACCATTCCAACGCCACACATGCCACCAGGCCGATTTCCCTTCCCAGCCTGCCAATCGAACATTGAACTTCCATCGATCGTCACAACATTTCATTGAAACAACCAACGCGGGGAGAACTTATTCCAGAATCAACAGCTCTGAAAGGGCAAAAGCGGCAATTATTATGCAATGCCGCCCGGAAGAATATTAAGATTCCGCAAATCCATTCACCGTTCCACAATCCATACCAATGTGCCGGAAGGAATCCGATCGTATAACGGGATCAAATCCGACGCAGCCATGTGCAGACAGCCTCTCGAGGCAGGTCGGCCCAGCGTGGTCTCATCCCCCACCCCGTGAATGTAGATATACCGCGCGTGCGTATCGACGCCCCCGCCCTGGTTCACACCAGGTTCCAAACCCTGCAGCCATAGGATTCGATTTGCGATCGCCGCATCCGGTTTTCCCTGCCAGGTCCAGCCCACTGGAACGCGCCCCTCGAATACCGTTCCCGGCGGATATCCGTCGCCAATTTTTTCCGCGATGCGATGTAATCCCATCGGAGTTCGATTCGATCCCTCCGCCTGGCCGATTCCAACTCTTGAACTGGACATCCTATATCGCTTAAGCAACCGCCAATTCCACCGGGTTGCGGTGATAGCTGACGATTGAAAGCGCTTCAACAAATATAGGGCTTGATCCTGAACGACCGCCACAAGCAGCCATTGCGTGGGCAGAACCCCCACTCGGCGACAGTTTCTCGTAAAATCTGCCAGCGACAAATAAACGGGATTCACTTGAGTTTCTTGATGAGAACCTTGGACATCCGCCCGCTCTGGTCGTATTTCTCACGTCGAGACGGCGGCAGATCGTCAGGCGTGCCCTCAAAAAAGCCTCCCTTGGATTGGAAATAGGTGAAGGCCTGTGTGGAAAGCACAAGCAACTCCTGCAATCCCAGTTCCCGGGCTTTGTTCTCAACAAACTGAATCAGCTTGCGTCCGATGCCCTGGTTTTCGTGAGAGGACTCGACACACAAACAGGCCAGCTCGCCCTTGCCATATTCGGGATACTGATGGAGCGCGACACAAGCCACGGGATTGCGATCGATTTCAAAAATATAAAAGTCGCCGATCTGCTTCTCGATCATCGCATAGGTGCGCTTGACCAGTTCCTCCGCCACAACGGAGCGCCGCGTCATGATCAGCAGATTGCGCACATCCTTCTTCAATGCCCGCCGGACTTGTTGATATTCGTTGGCGTAAATCAGCGTACCAATACCCTCATTGGAAAACACTTCGGATAACAATCCATCATCGACCTGTCCATTGATGATATGCACCCGCGGTATGCCGTTCCGGCACGCATCGGCCGCATGCATTGCCTTGGACGCTATTTCGGCCGGAATCTCATTCTTTCTGGCACTCAGCAATTCGTCCAAATCCTGCACGATCATCTGTCGAATGAGCTGGCCCTGGTGATAAATACCGTCGAAAGTGGTGATAAAAATCAGCTTCGTCGCCTTAAGGGCCACCGCCACCGCCACCGCCACGCTATCGGAATTCACCCGGTAAGTCTTGCCCTCGCCATCAAACCCCAAAGGAGGCATGACCGGCACAATCCCCTGGTTGAGCAGCGTTTGAAGCAGTTCGACATCTACGCGCTCAATTTTCCCTGTAAATTGATGATCCACCCCGTGAATGATGCCCATGGGATGCGCGATGATGGCATTGGGATAAGCCGCCCGCAAATCTGTGGCCGATATTCCCTCCAAAATTTCGTGCGTCAGACGGTTGGCCGCCGTCAGCGCCAGCTTCAGAGTTACTTCATCCGTGATTCCGGTGCCGTCCAAATCCGAGGGCGTGACTCCCGCCTGATCCCCGAGGGTCCGAATTTGCGCTGAGGCCCCGTGCGCCAGCACAACCGGAATATTCAGCGAACGCAGTACCGCGACATCCAGAAGGATGTTGGCAAAGTTCTCCCCAGTCACAATCGCGCCATCGACGCTGATGACAAATATTTTATCCCTGAATCGGGGAATATATTGAAGGATGCCCCGCAAATCCGTCGGTTTCATTTCAATGCAAACTTGCCAATTCCTACGAGCGGCTCAAGACTTTTTCCAACGCCGCCAGACATCTCTCGTTTTCAGCAGCGGTGCCCACCGTGATCCGCAGCCACTCCGGCAATTGATAATTATTCACCGGGCGGGTGATAACCCCCAACTTCTGAAGTTCACCACTCACCTTCTGGCCATCCCCCACTTTGACCAGGATGAAGTTTGCGAAGGATGGAACATACGCCAGCTTGTGTCGTTTAAAGGCCTTTTCGTAAAGAGCCAGGCCCGCTTTGTTGTTTTTGCGCGTTTTTTCAAGGTGAGCCACATCATCCAATGCCGCCAGGGCCCCTATCTGGGCGACCATGTTGGTGTTAAAAGGCTGCCGGACTTTTTCAAGCGCCGCAATCATCTCGGGATGTCCCATGGCATAACCCAGGCGCAAACCTGCCAGGCCATAAATCTTCGAAAAGGTGCGGCACAACAACAGATTCGGATGCCGCCCGCTGCGCACGTAGGGAAGAAAATCAGGCGCATCGTCCAGATAATCGATATAGGCCTCATCCATGACCACGAGCACATGAGACGGAACTTCATGAATCAACTGAAGCACCTCGGCCCGGGATGCCAGGGTACCTGTGGGGTTATTCGGATTGGCCACGAACATGATTTTGGTCCGGGAAGTGACCGCCTTGATCATGGCCGGAAGATCATGACCGTAATCGCGCGCCGGCACTGTGACAAGGTGCGCTCCAAACAACTGGGTCACAATCGGATAAACCGCAAAACTGTATTGAGACACCACCACTTCGTCCTCTGGTCCCAATATGGCGTGTCCGACCAGCTCGAGCAATTCATTAGACCCATTGCCCACAGTAAGCTGGTTGGATGGAACCCCCATTTTCTTGGAAAGACGTTCCTTGAGATAAAAAGCGTTACCATCCGGATACTGGTGCAGGGACGTAAGCACCTCCTGCATAGCCTTGATCGCCAGAGGGGATGGCCCCATGGAATTCTCGTTGGAAGCCAGCTTGATAACGTTAGCGGGATCGAGCCCCAACTCCCGCGCCACCTCCGTAATCGGGCGGCCCGGCAAGTAAACCGGCAGTTTCTCCAGGGCGGGATTAAGCGCAATTGCCAATGACATGATGTTTCCTTTTGAATTATTTCCTCAAAAATAAATTATTCTCCAGGCAATCGTTCGCCGGCTCCTGGATAGAGCTTATGATAATCAATGGATTGGATTCCAACGATCGCTGCCACACCCAGAATATCATGAGCCGAGGCCCCACGGGAAACGTCGGCTGCCGGACGGTCCAATCCGAGCAGAATTTGACCATACGCATTGGCCCGAGACACGTATTGAACAAGGCGGCTTGCGATATTGCCCGAATTCAAATCAGGGAAAATGAGCACATTGGCCCGACCTGCCACCTTGTTGTCCGGCACCTTGCGTTCCGCAATCTCCGGCACAAGGGCGGCGTCCACCTGCAATTCGCCCTCGAAATCAGCCTCCAGCATCTTTTCGTGGGCCCGTTGCTCCGCCAACGCCGTGGCCGCCTGCACCTTGCCGATGGTCGGATGCGTGGCGCTACCCTTGGTGCTGTAGGAAAGAAGGGCCACCCTGGGCCTTACCCCTAATATCTGGCGCGCCAGCCGCGCGGTATCCACCGCGATATCCGCCAGTTCTTCAACAGTCGGTTCAGGAATCACACCGCAATCTGCCATGAACATCACCCCATTTTCCCCAAACCGGGTGTCCGCAAATTCCATCACCATGCAACTGGCAGCGGTTTTGGTTTGCGGCGCGACTTTGATGATTTGGAACAAGGGCCGCAAAACACTTCCAATCACCTCGTTGGTGCCTGAGACCAAACCATCGGCCTGATGCATGGCCACCATCATGGCCCCGTAATAATTGGGCTTCATCATGGTTTCCCGCGCCTCTTTCTCATCTAGACCACGATACCGGCGCAACAGCTCATACCGCTTTCCGAAAGTCTCCAAATCCTCACTCTCTGCGGGATTGATGATCCGAACGCCCTCCAACGACACATTCAAGCTCTCCGCAGCCATCTTCACCCGGGCGCGATCCCCCAATAATATCGGCACTCCAAGGCGCAAAGAATAGAATTGCCGCGCCGCCTGGATGATGCGTGGTTCCGCGC
Organism: Verrucomicrobiia bacterium; assembly: GCA_963664225.1. Lineage (GTDB taxonomy): Bacteria > Verrucomicrobiota > Verrucomicrobiia > Limisphaerales > UBA1319. The sequence goes on along the minus strand of OY760937.1, from coordinate 237,391 downwards.
CCTCAGGAAAAACTATCCTTTTGGGATGCCGCTGCAATTTCTCATAGACTCCGCCGATAAAGCGCATACCCGTTTTAGTAACCGAGCGTGAGGCAAACTACAAGAAGGAGTTCGACGTAAAAAAGCGCCAGCCCCGTTGGCTGGCGCCTAACCGGGAATCAGCAGGGAGGCTGTTTGCCGATAAATCCTCGGTACATTGTATTAGAACCTCCTTCCTGCGGATTCGTTCAATAAAGGAAGGGGTTAAGGATAAAAGTAATTGCGGACCCAAAGGGCACCTCCAACATTGCCCCACCCAACACTTTGCCAGCTCAAGGCTTGCGCGTCTTGAACCCGCCGTTCCGCCGCCAGGATCAATGCGAAAAACAGAGGTCAGGCCCGCCTTAAATCAGGCTAAAATCGGCTTCTCAACCAATATTGACTTGTCCATCGTGGCTCTCTATCTTGAGATTGTATTTCATGTTAAACGTTTTGACAAAACTGTTGGTCCTTCAGGAAAGGGACCGCCAAATTCTACAAATCCAAAGTGAATTGGCCAACCTGGAGCCGCAACGTGCCATGCTCAACAGCATGCTCTCCTCGGCGCAATCAGGTCTTGAGACCGCCAAAACCAAGCTCAAGCACATTGAGGCGGAACGGAACAAAGCCGAACTTGAGGTCAAATCCCAAAATCAATTGATCGAAAAGTATTCGCTTCAGCAATATCAGACCAAGAAGAACGACGAATACCGCGCCTTCGGCCAGCAAATCGAAACCTGCCGCAAGAATATTGCCGCCCAAGAGGATTCACAGTTGGAGTGGATGGAAAAAGCGGACGCCGTTCAAAAAGAATTGGCGGCTGCAGCCATCGTTGCCAAAGGCGCGCAAGCTGATGTGGAATCCAAGATCAAGAATCTCGCACAGCGCGAAGAGAATTTTAACAAGGAATTGGCCCAACTGCAGAGCGATAGGGCGGAATTGGCAAAAGCCGTCGATGATAACGCGCGTCTGCGCTACGAGCGTCTTCTCAAACAAAAGGGAGACAGGGCCATTGTCGGCGTGGCCCACAGCGTTTGCGGCGGATGCCACATGCAATTGCCCCCTCAGGTCATCATCAGTTGCCAATCCGAGGATGAGCCAGTCCTTTGCCCCAACTGCGGCCGCATTCTCTATTGCTCGCCGGAGATGGAATTGACCCCGGCTGAATAGAACCGGCCATTGGTCAGGCGTCAAGCATTCCGCAAACGGTGGGCCTGCGCACCGTGAGCAACCGCCTACTTTTTCGACTCCAACTCCGTCGGTTTCGCGCGAACCATGTTTAGCGATTTGGCCACTTCATCTAAAAACACCGAAAAAACCCTCTGCAGATTCCGGTTTTGTTGCCAGAGCCATCCAACCGGACCCGCCACGCTTAGGAACACCAGCCAATGCCAAAGTGGTTTTGGACCCCACAACCCCATAAGCAACACCAGGCCTCCGAATAGGAGGTAGAGCAGGATGCGTGATAAAAAAGTCCATGCCGCGTTCAACCGGCATCGAATGAGATATTTGCCGTCGCCATGCGCCTCGGACACGGTCATCAGGTGAAGTCGGCTCCATCGGCTGCCTCTTATTTTAACATCGTAACGATTCCATCCCGCGTCGGGCCGATATTCCCATGCCGACCGCTCCAATTGCTCCAGCAAGGCATGAAGGAATTTTTCACGCGGTGCATGGATGTCCGTCCAAAAGGCCACCTCGCCAAACTCATAGCCCTGTCCCCGCAAGTTCATCGAATCGAGCGTTTCGTGAGCGGACAACGGTTTCCCATGAAAACTCAGGCGACCGTGGTAACGGGCCCAGCCACGAACCAAAGGTTGCAATCCAAAAAGCATCGCCACCAGAGGGCGGGACCAAAAACGGCGTTTTTCACGGGACAACCCCGCTTGCGTGGCCGCCGCAGTGTAAACACACGCCGGAATTACTAATGCGATCAAGGCCGGCGCCAGGAGAAAATGAAAGGCCGTAGCCAGAACACAAAGCGGCAACACCACCAGCGTGATGTATTCGAGGCTGGTAAAAAACATGGCCGTCAATTCCGGTTGCGCCGCATAGAGCGATTGGAAAAAACCGCTGCCAAACGGGCCGTGATAAATGCGCGGCGCGTGAAATAAGAGGCCGAAATTGGCCTGCGAATAAATCCGCCCATGCCAGACGCTGCCGCCAAACCAACTAAACCGCTCCGGATGCTTGCGCACCAGCAACGCCTCCGCCTCACCATAGCCATATTGCTGGCGCAAATAGGCTTTCACCGTCGATCTGCGATAGTGCCAGACAAACCCGGATGCGCTGAATCCGATTTTATAACCCCGCTCCTGCAGCCTCCAGCAAAGGTCCACGTCATCCCCCGCCTGGCGAAACACCGGATCGAATCCTCCAATTTCCTCCAGAGCCCACTTGTAAAATACCATGTTGCAGCCCGGAATGTGCTCGGCCACAACGTCGGTTTCCATCACATGCGCCGGACCGCCTGGCGATACCATGACCGCTGCGGCCACCCAGGAATCATCGGGTGGCAGCAAATTATGGCCGCCCATTCCCACAAACTGGCCGCCCAATAAAGCGCCCACCACGTAATAGAGCCAATCTTCATCCACGCGGCAGTCCGCATCGGTAAAAGCCACAATCTCCCCACGCGCCGCCTCGATTCCCGTGTTTCTGGCAACAGACAAGCCCAGATTGGTCTGGTGTTGCACCAAACGCACCGATTTGAATTGGGCGGCAATGGCCGCCGAACCATCCATGGAACCGTCATCCACCAGAATAATCTCGAAATCAGAATACCGAAGCCGCTGCAAGGATTCCAGGCAGTTGGGCAGCGTGCTTGCACCGTTGTAGCAGGAAACCACCACGCTCACTGATGGCACGCGAGCCAGGGGGAAATAAGGAGCCTGCCAGTATTGTTCCCGCATCACATTCCAAGCCGGTTTGGGCTGACGCAGGCGGTCGGTTAAGCCGAATCCCCAGTCCAGGATCTCCCGGCCGTCTTTATACCATTCGTCCGTATAGCTATATAGGATGGCCCCTGCCAAACCCGCGCGAAACGCCTTTTCGATCTGCAATCCCACAATTTGCGCCTGGCTGTCCTCCCCTTCCCTTACCGAGTCGACTCCAAATTCACCCAGGACCAGGGGCTTGCCATCCGCGATCATTTGCAGCCGGTCCAGATAGTTCTCAAAGGGCTTGGGCTGCCGCAAATATACATTGAAACACCAGAAATCAATCGTCCTGGGCCTCAAATACTCCGTGGTGGGAAAATTCGCGAAGGTACACAGGCACCCAGGATCCTCAGCCTTGGCCACCTTCACCAATTCATCGATAAAATCGCTCACAGCGGCTGCGCCGCTCCAGCGCACAATGTCCGCCGGAATCTCATTTACCACGCTAAAACCGAAAACAGCCGACTGCCCGACACAGGCTTGCACAGCCTCCCGTACGGCATTGCATGCCTCCTGTTTCGCCTGAAAATCGTCCAAAAAGCAGGTTTGCTGGTTCCATGGAATATCAATTAAGAGCCACAGCTTGTGTTCCGCTGCCAGCGAAAGAAACCAGGCGGGAGGCACATGATAAATCCGGAGCAGATTGACCCCCGCCTCCTGAATCTGGGTAAAATCGAGTTTCGTCTGTTCAGGTGAGGCAAAGCAATCCCACCCGCCGTTTGGAGCAAACGGACCATACGTGAGACCCTTTAAAAATAGCTTTTTCCCATTCGCGCGAAATCCTTTGCCACTGACACTGGCGCGAGATTGGGACCCAGATGCATCGAACATTCTTATTTGGACGATTTTCTACCAGCTTTTAGTCAGGATACTTTCGTTGCAAGGCAAAAAGACAACTCGGGTGTTTTCATCCCTGATGGTAAAATCAATTTACTGTGGCACTTGGCGGGCCTTCATGCTAAATCAAGCCACCGAATCTGCGGATTATGGGATTATTCGACGGAATAAAGTCAGACGATCATAGCCGGCCTGAAGCCGGACCGTTTGGGCCTTTCAGGTTGCACGAGTTGATTAACAGCGGCGGAATGGCCGATCTGTGGCTGGCCAGCAACCAAAAGGAAGAGCCATGCGCGCTCCGATTGATGCACAGGCATTTGCGTTACGATTTTACTGCCAAGCGCCGGTTCGTGCGCGGTTGCGAAATCCTCTCCAAAATCCACAACCATAATCAGGTCATCGGCTATTATAACCACGGCAAGATCAATGGTTACCTCTACCTCCAGATGGAGTACGTCGAAGGGGCGAACATGCGCGAAATGTTCAACCGCAACGACCCCATCCTGGTGGACAACGTCTGGACCATTCTGGACGACATGGCCCAGGCCTTGGTCCACGTTCACGACAGCGGTTTCATGCATCTGGATTTCAAGCCGGAGAATGTCATTTTGACGCGCAATGGCCAGTTGCGGCTCGTCGATTTCGATCTGGCCCTGCCCCGCCCCAAACAGCCCGAAAAACTTTGGAAATATGCCGGAACTCCGGCCTACATGTCACCGGAACGCCTGCTCCATCAGGCTGTGGATCACCGGGCCGACATCTTTGCCTGGGGGGTCGTGGCCTACGAATTAGTCACCCGCTCACGCCCATTCATTGGCGATACCACCGAAGATATCGTTCGCAAACAAACCGATTGGAGCCATGAATACATGCCTCCACGCGAACGCAACCCCGACCTATCTGTTGGAGTCGAAAAAGTCATCGTGCGTTGTCTGGAACGAGATCCGGAGAAACGTTACCCGGATATGAGTTTCCTCATCCACGATTTGCGCACCGCGTCCTGACGTGCCAATCCGCCCGGACGTCACATGCCGAGCATTTTTTTGATCATCTCCCAGCCGTTTTCCCAGAAAATCAGAAATACGCCCATCAGCGAGCCACCGGCGATCACGCCCGAAGCCACAGGGAAGGTAAAATCCCGGGCGAGCTTGGGCCGTCCTTTTTCAAATGCCCACACCATCAAGCCTCCGAGGAAAAACAGCAGGCTGTAATACCAGGGAAATGTCCAGGCCAACCCAAAGGCAGCAGCAGATGGAACGTATCTTTCATGACGGGGAAAACACACCGCCAACAGTGGAAACAGCACACCCAAAAGCGCTCCAATGGCCAAAGACCAGGCCTTGATCGGCCCTAATGTGGCGATGCCGTTGCTCAATACTTCGGCCACGGCCTTCCATGTCTGGGCCGAGGGCGCTGGAAACTGGTCTGTACCCAGCCTCGTTGCGTCTGGAACCAGAATTCTGAAACAAAGCACAGTGACGATCGTTCCGATGAATATTCCGGCGAATTGGGCCAGGAATTGCTTCCGCGGATGCGCTCCGAGCAGATATCCGCTCTTTAAATCGGTCAACAGGTCCGCAGATGAAGTAGCTGCTCCCGCTGCGATGTTGCCCGCCATTAAATTGATCGCGGCATTGCCCGGATTCACTCCTCCAAAAATCAACTGTGCAACTTTCCCCATCGCTCCCATGGGCGTGAAGTCGGTCTCGCCGGTCACCCGGCAGGCCACAAGGGCTAGGCCAAACGACAGCACCACCGCCAGCGCGGTCTGCCAGTAGGGCATTTGAAAGGTGTGATGGGCCAGAATGGCGATCCCAATCAACGCAAAAAGTTGGCCGAATATAAACCAGGACCCCGGCACCTCGATCTCTTCCATCGAATTCAACTTGCTGGGTTTCCGCCGCTTTAACATTCCACCCAGATTCGCAAACGCCCGCACCGCGCTCCGCCATTGCAGCACGAATGACATCAAGCCCGATGTGACCATGCAGGCCGTGCCGCCCCATAGCGTCCACTGAACGAGATCTCGAAATCCCGTGGCCGTGGTGATCCCGTTTCTTTCGAGCAAGGGCACAAAAACCATCCAGCACAACGTGCCTCCCACAAGCATGCTCACGCCAACCCGAATCCCCGAGATGGCGCCAGCGGCAATGAAAACCGGGTCCCATGAAAAGAGAACTGTCCTTCCCATCCATGTTTTGCCAATCAGCGCCTCATTGCCCTTCGTGATCAACGCACTCAGGGAATAAGGTTCCAGTTTTGTGCTGATCAATTTGAATCCATCCATCCAGAAGTTGTTCGCCGCGGCGATTAGCCCGGACCATCCCAAGGCTCTGGCCGCGCGCATTCCACCCTCCCCATGCGCATGCAAAGCTCGCAAGGTCTCCGCGGCGGCCAGCCCGCTGGGAAAACGCAATTGCTCCACATTGATCATTTGCCGCTTCATCGGAATCGCCATGGTGACGCCCAGCACGGCCAGAAAAAACACCCAACCCAGCAAAATCGGCACCGGCAGGGAATTCCCCGTGAGCATGATGTATGCGGCAAAGGCGCAGGTCAGGGTGCCACCAGTCGAATAACCGGCACAACTGGCAGTGGACTGCATGCAGTTATTCTCCAGAATCGTCATGGGGGTTCTCGCAAGACGGATTTTTAAAAGCACCGTCCAGATGGCGTAAGACATGATGCACGCCGTGATGGCCACGCCGAAGTTCCACCCCGTCTTCAATCCAATATACAAATTCGTCAACGAGAGAATCCCGCCCAGCAGCGACCCCATCATCACAGCCCGAAACGTCAACTGACGCATTCCGCGTCCGCGCGCCAGATACACTTGCTCAAACCATTGGCGCTCAATTTCCTCAGGCGTGCCCTTGAACGGCTCGATAAGCAACCGGTCATCGTCTGAATTTAGACCAGGGCCGTGGGCGATATCTGGAACGGTTTGCCCCTTGGGCGCGTTGGGAAGCTCGGTATTAACCATGTGTTTGGCTGTTAAAGTAATTTCTCGATATCCCTTCGATCCTTCTTGGTCGGTCGGCCTGCTCCCCGCGGGCGGATAAACACCGGCTGCATCGCCGCCTCCCGCGCCTTTTGGTATTCTTCCGGTGGCGTCAAATCCTCCATGAACGCCTTGACCGCTGCCGCGCCCATCCGTTTCTCAAGCAATCCCAGCACTTTGACCGTGCGATTCACCACTCCGGCGCGGGCTTCGATGGTTTCGCCAATATGGATTTCCCGTGAAGCCTTGACGGCGTCTCCTCCAATTTTGACATGCCCCCCTCGACAGGCCTCCGCAGCTAATGTCCGCGTCTTATAGACCCGGACCGCCCATAACCATTTGTCGATGCGCAGGTGCTGCGCCGGCTCAGTTCCGCCCGCCTTGGGATCCGTGTTCAATCGATTCGCATCCATACCGTTTTTAGATAAGCCGGCTCCGTTTTCGCCACCGGAAAATCGGGAGGCTGCGGCACATAGTGTCTCTGGCGAACCCGTCGCCCGCAAGCCGAAGCCGCGCCTTCCACCGCCGTCAGGAATGTCTCCGCATCCAGCCGCGCGGTGTTGGTGCAGGCCAGCAGAACGCCGCCGGGCTTCAATACCTCCAGGGCCGTTTGCGTCAACCGTCCAAAGTCCTGTTCCACACGAAACGTTCCGCTCACTTTCGAAGTCGAAAAGGTCGGCGGATCCAGCACCACGATATCGTAGGACCGTTGTTTTTTGCGCAGGCGCTTCAACCAATCGAACACATCTCCGCTTAGAAATTCATGCGCGGCGGGATCGATCCCGTTGATCTGGAAATTCCGCCGACCCCAATCCAGGTATTTGGCGGAAAGATCCACACTCGTCACATGCGCCCCCGCTTCGGCCGCAGCCACCGAAAATCCACAGGTATAGGCAAACGTGTTGAGAACCTCGGCCCGCTCGGTGCCCGGCCTCAGAAGTGGAAACTGCGCAGCCACATGCCCCGTCAAAAACCGCCGCCGGTTTTCCCGCTGGTCCAGGAACAACCCCACCGAGTAACCCTCTCCAAAACGCAATGCGAAGCGCAATCCGTTTTCACGGATCTCAAATTCCTCCGGCGCGGGTTCGCCCATGACCTTTTCCGGCGAGGCCTGGGCCGTTCCCGACTGTCGGACGTGCCGGTTGAGCAGCTTGAAATAGGCGCCCAAAAGCCCTCGCTGTTGAACAATGCTTTCGAGGACTTTTAGCTGAGGTTCACTCAAGGACCGATCCGATTGTGCCAGCGCATATTGGCCAAGCACGTCCACATAAAGCCCCGGAAAGCCATCCGCGGCGCCATGAATCAAACGATAAGCATCGGTAGTGGTGGAGTCCACGAACGCCGCCCGCAGCCCCACCCATGCCTCGATCTCAAATTGGGGTGGGGCTTGAAAATGCACATTTTCGCCGCTCGTCGGATGTTGAAACGAAAGCTCCTCCGCGTGCAAATACAGGCGATTGGATGGTGTTCCCCCATACAACATGTCGCCAAGGATGGGAAAACCGTTTTCCGCGGCATGAACGCGAATCTGATGCGTCCGCCCCGTCAACGGCGTGGCCTCAAATGAAGTTCCGCCCGCCTCCACACCGGTTCGCTTGAACTGCGTCACCGCATGGTTGCCGCTGACAGCACCCGGTTGACTTCTATATTTATCCCCCGCTCGAACCAAATCCGATTCCACGGTCATTTCACCCACGGACGTTTTTCGGTCAGTCATCAAAACGTATTTTTTTCGCACCATACGTTTCGTGAACTGCTCTGTCAGTGATCGATTGGCCTTGGCTGATTTGGCAAAGACCATCACACCGGAGGTGTCCTTGTCCAGACGATGAATGATAGCCAAATGCGCCCACCGCGGCTCCCGATGCCGCAACCATTCGTAAATCCCCTCTCCCGCATGGGGACTGGGCGCGTGGGTGTTCATGCCGGCCGGCTTGCAGACCACGAGCAGGTCTTCGTCCTCGAAGAGCACGCAGGGAGTCATTGTGAGCGGTTCAGTGGCCATGAACGGAATGAATAGGCGTCTTGAAGTTCCCGATCGTCCAATGTTACCAGAATTGCCAGGCCCCTTTCCAGATCACCCAGAGTCCCAGCAGAAAATTTGTGATGGCGTGCGCCGCGATGGCATCGTCCAGACGTCCCTTCCAAATGACCAGCCCTTGAAAGGCAAATCCGCACAAAATCCCCGCCAGCCATTGATTGTGTGTGAAACCGAAAAGCAGCGCGGTGATTAAAAAAGGCCCCCACAGAAACACCCCGTAAGACGCCTCTTGAAAGTCAGGCCGGGCAACATACCGGTACAAGAACGACCGATAAAATACTTCTTCCAAAGGCGGAACGACCAGGGTGGACCCTAAAATTCGAATGACGACAAACGACCATGCCAGCGCCGTGCCCTCACCAAAAACCAGGTGCGGATTCCAGACCGTTGGAGGCTTCACCGCTCCCGTCTTGAATCCTAATCGGGAAAAAAGCGGATTGACGTATTGATCCATCACCGCGTCCAAATGGGGATACCAGGTATCAATTCCCACCCACATGATCAAAACCCCGACACCTACAAGGACCGCCTCCGGAGTGAACTTCCATTTCATCTCCGCAATCCATGGTCGCAATGCCCATACCATAAGACCGCAAACCACGGTCTTGGCGCCGTAGAACCAATACTGGGAGGAGACTCCAAACTGGCCTTGAAAATAGGTGAGCGCCAGAAACACCACGAATGGAAGTACGCGTACCAGAGTCGGATTCCGTACGGCCTTATTCAGCAGATCCTGGCTCACGGGAGGTGCAGCACCTGTTTTTGACCATTGACTTCAACCACCACGCTGGTGCGTTCAATCGCAACCACCCGGGCGCCGCCCACCTCATCACCCACAAACACGCTGCGCCCATTGATCATGGTCGAAGGATTGGTCCGGCGATAATAAATGCCTTGAAGCTTCAAATTCAGCGGTGCCATGTCCGTATTCTCTTGGGCCGCGTCGGTCGCTTTTTCAACCTTGGCCGTCGCGAGTGCCTCGGGCTTGGCTGCGACCGGATCCACAGGACTTTTCCCCCCCACCGTTGCCTGGCCGATTGTTCCGCGCATCGGGATGGTGACCACGACATTGGTATTAACGATGGGCCTTGAAGGACGCGTTACGGCCACTACGGGTTGTGGAACGGGCTGGGGCGTGGGAGCCGCCAAGGGTACTGGCGGCACAGGCGCAGGCTGCGCAGTCATGGGCAACGCCACAGGCTGTGCCACTTGATTGGTATCCGCAGCCGGTTGAATGGTTTTTATCCCGCGAATCAGGAGCAGCGTTCCCAGTCCCGCCAGAAACATCACCAAGATTCCAATAAAAAGAATCGGCGCCAGCGACAAGGACCAGGCTCGGCTCGGCGTAGCCTGCGGCTGCATCACAGGACCGCTCGGCGCACCGGGCGCTTGCTCTTTGCGCGTCTGGTTGGCCCGTTTCAAGGCGTCGTTTATAAGGCTCACGAGTTGAATTTACCTTCCAGTTCACGAATGGCCAGCCCAACCGTCCGAAAATCGATCCGGTCGGCCTGGCGCACATATCCCGCCAAAAGACTCTTGTCGCATAACGCGTTGATCAGACGCGGTATGCCCTGGCTATACCGATGAATCCTCCAGAGCGCCCACTGCGAAAAATAGGGGGCCCCTCGGGAACCGGACACCTGAAGCCGGTGCTGAATATACTGGGTCATCTCCGGACGCGAAAGCGGCGTCAAATGGTAACGCACCGTGATCCGCTGACGCAATTGCCTCAGGCGGTGATTATTAAGACGATGCCGCAACTCAGGCTGGCCCATCAATACGATCTGAAGCAATTTGCAATCGTCCGTTTCCAGGTTGGATAATAATCGGACCTGCTCCAGAAGTTCATCCGTCAAATCCTGGGCTTCGTCGATGATCAGTACGACGTCCTTGCCCTTCTCGCTTTGCTCCAACAGAAACTGATTCATCAGAGCCAGTGACTCAAGCCCGTCCATCCCTTTGACGGCCAGCCCAAACTCCATGGCAATGGCCTTCATCAGTTGATCGGGGCTCAGGACCGGGTTGAGGATCAGGGCGGTGGAAAAAGTGGGTCCAAGTTGTTCGAGCAACGCCCGGCAGATGGTTGTCTTCCCACAACCCACCTCGCCGGTCAACTGCACGAAACCCTTGCGCTCGCGAATCCCATACAAAAGATGGTTGAACGCCTCCCTATGTTTCCCGCTGAAATACAAGAAGCGCGGATTTGGCGTGATGTCAAATGGCGGTTCTTTCAGACCATAATATTCCAGGTACACGAAAACTCCATATAGCCTAAGCCATTGCTTTAGAAAAGATAAATGGTGGCCCGGCAGGATGAATTCTTTTCGGCTGAACCCTAAGAAAAGTCAGCCCATGATGGACTTCGCCGCCTTGACCAAGGCCCGCGCTTCCGCGTCCGTCCCGATCGATATTCGCAGATAATCGCTCACTTGGGGCAGCGCAAACCACCGCACCAATATCTTCCGGTCCCGCAGCTTTTGCAGCCACTCTTTCGCAGGCGGTCCAGGTGGACGTGCCAGAATAAAATTGGTCTGGCTCGGGAACACTTCGAATCCCAACTCCATCAACGCCTTAGAAAGCCATTCGCGCGTCGCGATCACCTTCTTGAAACACGCTCGGTAATAGGGCAGATCATCCAATGTGGCGCACGCGGCCACCTGGCCCAGACCATTCACATTGTAGCTGTCCTTGATCTTGTGCAGCGCCTCGATGAGCTTCGCAGGTCCCACGGCATAGCCCACCCGCTGGAAACAGAGTGAATACGCCTTTGAGAAAGTCCTCGCCACCAAGACATTCGGAAGCTCCAGCGCCAATTCTAGCGCATTTTCGCGTCCAAATTCCACATATGCCTCATCCAGAACGACTACGCCCTTCTGGGCGCGGCAAAGCTTTTTCAGATCCTCACGCGCATAGCCCGTGCCGGTCGGCGCATTGGGCGTGGTGACAAAGGTCAAGGCGGCATTAAAATCCCACTTGCCACCCTTGCGCAATTGCGCTGTGGATGGAAGCGCAAATCCCTCATTCAGAGGGACATCGTTCACATGCGAACCGTGCGTGGCCACCAGCACCGGATAGAGAGAGTAGCAGGGCGATAGATATTGAACGCAAGAATCGCTTGACTTTTGGCCAGGTTCGGAGAAGCAACGGACGGCCATGGCCAGCAATTCGTCGGAGCCATTGCCAACTATAATGTTCTCCACCAGGCACTTATGCATGCGAGCCAGTTTTTCCCGAAGGGCATCGGACGTGGGCTGCGGATAAAGGCGCAAACGCTCATCCACCGCATTCCTAACAGCCGCAAGCACTTTTGGAGACGGCGGATAGGGATTCTCGTTGGTGTTGAGTTTGGTCAACCGGTTGACTTTGGGTTGCTCGCCAGGCACATAAGGATGCAACCGCGCGACTAAAGGACGTATCAGTTTCATTTGTCCTCCACTCGAATGGCGGCCGACATGCCGTGCGCGTCCAATCCCTCCACTTTCGCAAATTCCCGCAACGCGGGGAGCGATTTACGAACTGCCGCCGCGCTGTATTCGATCAGGCTGGTTCGCCGCTGGAATTGATCGACCGTCAGTCCGGCAAAAGACGCGCCCGCGCCTCCGGTGGGCAGGACATGGCTTGGCCCGGCCAGGTAATCTCCCAGAACGTTGGGCGTAAAGTGCCCCAGACACAACGCGCCGGACGTCTTCAACTTCTTCGCCGCAGCGGCCGGATTGCGCGTCATGATCTCGCAATGTTCCGGTGCCAGTTTGTTTGCGAGGGCGATGCCGGCCTCAAGGTTCTTGACTTGAATCAGCCAGCCGTTTTCGTGGAGCGATTTTTCAATGAAATCGCGACGGGATAATTGCGGCAATTGGCGGTTCACTTGAGCTTCAACCTCGGCCATCAGTTTTGTGGAGGTCGTCACCAACCAGATGCGTTCGTGACCCGATCCATGCTCCGCCTGGGCCAGTAAATCGGCGGCAATAAATGCCGGGTGCGCCGAGTCGTCCGCCAGGATCAACACCTCGCTCGGTCCTGGAAGGAGATCAATCGCCACATACCCAAACAACAAACGCTTGGCCGCCACCACATAGGCATTGCCCGGCCCGAAAACCTTCTGAGTTCGCGCGATCGACTTGGTCCCCAGCGCCATCGCGGCGATCGCCTGCGCGCCGCCCACGCGGTAAATCTCCGTGGCGCCCGCCACCTGGGCCGCATACAACAAGCCGGGATTGACCTCCCCCTTTTTGTCGCATGGCGTGCAAACCACGATCTCAGGACAACCGGCCACCTTGGCCAGGGTGATCGTCATCAACGCCGTGGAAACGAGGGGAGCCGTGCCGCCCGGGATATAGAGGCCCACGCGCTGGAAAGCATCATACTTTTCACCCACCACCCCGCCCTGCGCGTTGCGGGAGGTCCAACCTTTGCGCAACGATTTCCGACTGAACGAGGCCAGGTTCCGGGCTGACAACCCGATCGCCTTCTTCAACTCCGGGCTTACGGTGCGCGCGGCTTTTTTGAGTTCCTCCGCCGTCACTGCAAACCGCTTGGGGGCCAGGCGAACGCCGTTGTATTTGGCTGTTAATTCCGCAAGCGCCGCATCGCCGCCCTTTTCCACGGCATGGACAATCTCCCGCGCGCGTTGTTCGATTTGAGGATCGAACAAACTCGACGGCGCCAGCAACTTTTCCAGGCTGGCTTCGTAATCCCTCTGACCCACGCGTATCACGTTCATGGCGCGAACGCTACCGGAACCCACCCCGAAAGTCAAAGCGGCACAATGGCGGCAACGGGCGGAGGTCAGAGGGCGGAGGGCGGAGGGCGAAGGGCCGCTGGGAAAAACGTCCTTGGTCCTTGGTCCGTAGTCATTGGTCGGGAAAAAGGCAATGAGGGCGGAGGGCAGAGGGGAAAGCTCGGAGGCGCGGGTTGGATTAACTGCCGCCGGACCGGTTGGCAACCGGCGATACAGCAGCTTAGGCAAGCTGCGCTACGCCGAACTGTCGAGACCTAAACGGAGCGAAGGAAGCAGGAGGAGCGGTTGCCAGGTGTGTGATCAACGTAGAAAGCTGTACCACTCACAATAAACAAGGTATAATGTTAGTGGTTGCCGTGACGAGCGGATAACCAACTGGCAGGTAAAATATTTTAAACAAAACCGAATACTTGGGTGATCGGAAAACAAAAAAAGCTCCCGCCAATAACAACACGAGCATCACACTCTGGCAGATGACAGCAGCGGTGCTATAGCCAACCAATTTATCTAGTCCCCCCAATGCGCAGCCAATGTGAAATGGGACAATCCCAAAAATCACAACGAACCAATCTGGGGCATCAGGATATCCCATATGCGCAAAATAATATTGAAACAAGTATCATGGCACAAGCCGCCTAACGCAAAGTTCAGGGACCCGGCGCACGGGACGCAACGGCGGCAACCACGACGCTCCCGCCGGGTTCGCTGAAGCGCATGTTAGGCCGCGTTGTGAAATCCAACTCACGCGCTCTACCGCCCCTGATCCTCCAAAGGCGTCCACAACGCGCCGTGCATTCGAATATGAGCATGAGCGAGTCATCGACGGCATTCGTGATGTCCGACTTACCGGGCACGGCGGGGGCGGCAGGGTGTGAATGAAATGTGCCGACAACCTCCTGCTCCAGAATCCGCGTGGCGGCGACAATGCGGCGAACGTCAGGTCGAGAAAGAATGAAGCTCCCAACTCGCCGAGAGACATTGCGAACCTGCACCAGCGAAAGGTGGAATCCAGTATCGACAATCATTCCGCAAATCTCTGCGCCGGGGACGGCACGCGCATTTCGGCATGCCTCCTGCAGAAAGCCGGTGAACTGAGACTTGCCGAATGTGTGCATGGCGTGTGAAACGGCCTAACGACACAAATCAGCGACCCGGCGCCGCGGGTGACATCGTATTTGTCTCTGAGCGAATCCGCTGGCTCCCGTTCGCTGGGCCGCATGGTTGGCCGATGTTTTAGTGCCTTTCCCGCTCTGTTTCAGGAACCTTCTTGCCCAAGCCGGAGCGCGGCGTGGAATCTTCTCTCCAAGGATTTTCTCATATTCTGTTTTAGTTGGATAGACTGACCACTCGATATCAATACCCAACGATCCGGCGGTGGTCAGCAGTTCAGAAGGCAGAAGATCGCTCTGAATGCCCTCTGTGCGCCTATAGCTGCAGAACTCAAGCCTCAGTTGAGCCACCCCTGAAGCCCTCCGCAGCCTCCGAAGCTCAGGACTCTTTTCGCGCATGAATTTCAGAGCCCGCGCCACGTGCCACGACACTCTCCGGTCGGCGTTTCCAAGAAAAAAGGAAAGGCCGGAGAACAGTCGGCGCTTTCCAAGAAGCCCCGGGTCATCCCGTCGTGACACCTGATCAGGTTGCAGAGAACTCCGCTCCAGGAACCGGTCGACGTCGAACTCCCGACCTCTCGCGTATAAAATGCAGGACGAACAACCAGGCATATGCTCAATAGGCTTGTTCCTGCCAACTTTGATTATGCGACGAGCGATTCGTATATTGGACCGGGCAGAATTCATTCTTAATTCGTCGCATGTACGGGATTTAAACCCTTTTCCATTGTTGGTCAACATCAGACTCTCAAACGGCAAGGCGAATGGGATAGGATTGTGTCAAGCGGGATTGGAGGTGGAAAAAGGCGGAACGGTGCAGGATTAAGCGCAGGCGCGCAGTGCCGTGCAAACGCGATTCAGCCAGATCATCAGAACGTCAAAAAAGCCGTGATAGGATGTTCGTTGGACGATCCCTGGTAAAAACAGAGATCAGAGTTCAGAAATCAGAGGTCAGGAATGAACACCTCACCCCGTACCCTCTCCCCAGAGCGGAGAGGGAGGAATATTGCGCGCCTTGATTTATTGAACGGTTTGAAGGATGCCGCCGCGTGGGACTGGTTGAGGACAGAATGGATAATGGACAATGGAAGAAATTGAAGTTTCGAAAGTCGCCGGGTGAAGGATGGTTTGAGAGGTGCCGCCGCGTGGGGTTGTCGGCGGCGCGCAGAGGACTGCACGCCCTACCACGAAGGTCGCGGTGGTCGCGAAGAGATGAGCCGGAGCGGGTTTCAAGATGGGGATTGATTTTCGTGGTTGTGCCATTTCTGTGAAGATTGGCCTGCGCACGTGCAATCCAGCGGCTGCAGTTTGGAAATCCGCGATACGGCAGCTTAGGCAAGCTGCGCTACGATCTGCGTGACGGCGCGCAGAGGACTGCACGCCCTACCACGAAGGTCGCGGTGGTCGCGAACCGATTTGGAGAGGTGCGGGAGTGAGTTTGATTCAACGCCTACAGCGTTGGGGTTTCCGATGGGGACGGCGATCCCGGGTAGCCCTCGGCGGGCAACCCGGGCCTGAATGATTTAATCCCTTCGGGATAATGAGATGCAAATCCCGTGCCGCAGTGGTTGATTGGAGTTTAAACGCCACCACATCTGCCAGACTGGAACGGGTCGCGCCACGATTCCGCAATCGTCCCATCCGCGCAATCCTGTAGGGATTGCAATCACTCAGCCCCGGGTCACGAGGCAAGAGCCGCCCGGGGTCATCGTCCACCGCCATAATTTTCCCAACGCTGTAGGCGTTGAATCAAATTCACATCCGGCAGTGCAGCACGATCCGAATCGGCCCGAAGACGTGTTGAAGGTGGATGTGGATGGCCCCCTTCCTTGCCATCGGACGCAGGCGAAAGTGTTTTAGGCTCGGACAAAGCAATCCCAATTGAAAGACGGTGGCATATTGTTGTAGTGTTTTTACAACATTTACAACAAGCGCAGTGTATGGATACGACAAAATCAACCTTTGCTGCTTATTTCAAGGCGCTTAGAAAAGAGAAAAGAATCACTCTTCGGGATTTTTGCGAGAAAGCCGGAGCGGACCCTGGAAACATCAGCCGGATGGAGCGGGGCGGGATGATCCCTCCTAAAGACAGGGACATTCTGTCGAGATACGCCCGCGCACTCGGATTGAAAGAGGCCAGTGACAAATGGTATTACTTTTTCGATCTTGCAGCTGCGGACCATGGGATGATTCCACAAGACCTGATGGAGGATGAGGCTTTGGTGAGGCAATTGCCGGCATTTTTCCGAACCCTTCGCGGTCAGAAGCCGACAGAGGAGGAATTTCAGAAAATCGTCCGCAAAATCAAGGAAGGCTGAAAAACGAAAATGGAACCGGCAAAATTCAAGGCGCCATTTATCGAGCAGCTAGAGACCTGGCGCCAGGCAGATGAGCTTCGCAATCGTGTCTGGCCCTCCAGGTAAATTCCAATAGACGTTCTGCAAATAATCGAATTCGAACTGGAACTCGATATCAGGCCGATTTCCAGGCTGAGAGAAGACAGCGACATTGATGCGCTGCTTTTGGCGGATTGGAAAACCATTGCGGTGGATCAGGCTCAATACATGGATGAGCGTTACGCCAATAGATTGCGGTTCAGTATGGCGCACGAGATTGGTCACTATGTCCTGCATCGGTCGGTCTGTCAGATGATCCCCCGGAACTCAGTGCAGGAGTGGATTGAATTCATGCTTGATAGGTCTGATAAGGAGTACAGTTTTTTCGAGTACCATGCGTCTGAATTTGCCGGGCGATTCCTGGTTCCAGGAGAGGAGCTTCGGCTTGAATTTGAGAAAGCCCTGAGTCTGGCCGGCCAGAACGGAACATCGAAAGACCAACTCCAGGACGACGCTCTCCTGCAATATCTCGCAAACCCCATTTCGCGGATATTTGAGGTGTCCAGCAGCGTGATCGAACGCCGACTAATCAGAGAAAGACTCTGGCCCTTGCAGTAAAACATCACCCCCAGCCCAGGGCTCTCCAAGGTTCGACACGAGTCAGTGGCTACACAACAAACGTGCGGTTAGCGCTGATATATTTTGCCCCTTCAGGGCATTAAGAAAGACTCCCAAACGGCATGGTGAATGGTAAAGAATTGTGTCAAGCGGGATTGGAGGAGGAAAATGGCGGAACGGTGCAGGATTAAGCGCAGGAGTGCAGCGCGGAGCAATCGCGATTCAGCCAGATCATCAGAACGTCAAAAAAGCCGTGATAGGATGTTCGTCGGACGATCCCTGGTAAAAACAGAGATCAGAGTTCAGAAATCAGAGGTCAGGAAATGAACACCTCACCCCGTACCCTCTCCCCAGAGCGGAGAGGGAGGAGTATTGCGCGCCTTGATTTATTGAACGGTTTTTAGGATGCCACCGCGTGGGGCTGGTTGAGGACAGAATGGACAATGGAAGAATTTGAAGTTTCGAAAGTCGCGGGGTGAAGGGTGGTTTGAGAGGTGCCGCCGCGTGGAATGGACGGACGGCGCGCAGAGGACTGCACGCCCTGCCGCGGAAAGGGAATGCCGGTCGCGAATCGGAGAAGTTTGCTTGGTGCCCTGGATTTTTGAGAAGGCTGGCGGATTGGAAATCCGCGATACGGCAGACAAGATGTCTGCGCTACATGGAAAAGGTTTTGCGATTCCTGCCGGGACTGTGAGTTTGAAACGTTTCGCAGATTGGCAAGCTGCGGTGACGGCGCGCGGGATTGTCGGCGGCGCGCAGAGGACTGCACGCCCTACCACGGAAAGGGAATGGCGGTCGCGAACCGGAGAAGTTTGTTTGGTGCCGTGGATATTTGAGAAGGCTGGCGGATTGGAAATCCGCGGTGACGGCGCGCGGGATTGTCGGCGGCGCGCAGAGGACTGCACGCCCTACCACGGAAAGGGAATGGCGGTCGCGAACCGGAGAAGTTTGTTTGGTGCCCTGGATTTTTGAGAAGGCTGGCGGATTGGAAATCCGCGGTGACGGCGCGCGGGATTGTCGGCGGCGCGCAGAGGACTGCACGCCCACGGAAAGGGAATGGCGGTCGCGAATCGGAGAAGTTTGTTTGGTGCCCTGGATTTTTGAGAAGGCTGGCGGATTGGAAATCCGCAATACGGCAGACAAGATGTCTGCGCTACGAGTTGTGGTGACGGGGCGCAAGCAGGCAGGATGGCTTGGCAGGAGCCTCGCCCTACCGGGCATTTTCTTAGGCAGCCGGACGCCGGGTTAAGGGACCCGGCCTACAATGATGATGTTCCCCCGAATCCGGGTGGGGGGCACCCGGCCTACAATGAAAAAGCCCCGGACACACTCACGATCTGGCGATGGAGAGGAATTCTGTCATGCACCCGAGCGCTGATGCAGTATTCCAGGCGGCTTACGATTTGGGACTCAAAATGGGCGGGAAAATGGGTTCTAACCGGGCAAACAGGGTTATTTATTCGAATGTTCTTCATTCGGAGCATTTTTTTTCGACTTGAATGAGCTTTTAAGGGTAATCGCGCTTCCCTTTACACTCATCACCGCTTATATTGGAGGGCAGAGCGTTGGTTTTTTACGAGCTTCCGTCGGGTGCGATGGCACCTTTTTGGCAGGCTTCGGTGGAACTGCCGCAGGCTTCCCTCCTTGAGAGAGAGGCGTTTAGACGATTATAATGACGCATCCTAAGATAATACAGGGCGGAATGGGAGTGGCCGTATCCGGCTGGCTGCTGGCACGTACCGTTTCCAAACTCGGCCAACTGGGTGTTGTATCCGGCACGGCTCTGAGTGTCATCCTCGCCCGAAGGCTTCAACAGGGCGATCCCGGTGGCGAGATGCGTCGTGCGCTGGAGCATTTTCCGGTTCCCGCCGTGGCGGAACGTGTGGCCTCGAAGTACTACGTTGCGGGCGGAAAGGGTGCGGATAAGCCCTTCAAGCTCACGACGATGCCCACGATTGAAGCGTCATCGGCGTTTAACGATCTAACCGTTGTTTCCAATTTCGCGGAGGTGTATCTGGCCAAGGAAGGTCACGATGGTTTGGTTGGGATTAATTTTCTGGAGAAGATTCAATTACCCACCCTGCCCTCGCTTTTTGGGGCGATTCTGGCGGGTGTGGATTATGTGCTGATGGGCGCAGGCATTCCCCGGCATATACCGGGGGCCATCGATGCGCTGGTGGCCGGTAAAACCGCGACTTTGAGGCTGGATGTGGATGGAGCCGCACCGGGTCAGGAGGTCAATTCGACTTTCGATCCCAAGACCTATTTCCCGGATGCTTTTCCAACGCTCAAGCGTCCGTATTTTCTGGGTATTGTTGCGTCCGCGACACTGGCGATGACGCTGGCGAAGAAGTCCAACGGCAAGGTGGATGGATTTATTGTGGAGGGTGAAACGGCAGGCGGCCACAACGCCCCACCGCGCGGCCCGCTGCAACTCAATGAGCTGGGGGAACCGCTCTACGGTCCCCGCGATGTGGTGGATCTGGAGAAGATTCGGGAGCTGGGCCTGCCCTTCTGGCTGGCGGGTTCCTATGGGCAACCCGGCAAACTGGCCGAGGCGCTCGAATGCGGCGCTGCGGGCGTGCAGGTCGGGACGGCGTTTGCGTTTTGCGAGGAGTCGGGGATTCGTCCGGATTTTAAACAGAAGGCGATTCAACTGAGCCGCGAGGGAATGTCACGTGTTTACACGGATCCGCTGGCTTCGCCCACTGGTTTTCCGTTCAAGGTGGTGATGATGCCGGGCACGCTGTCGCAGGACGAGCTCTATGCCGCACGCACCCGTATTTGCGATTTGGGGTATCTGCGCAAGCCTTATGTCAAACCCGATGGCGGTCTGGGCTATCGATGCGCTGCCGAGCCGATTGACGATTATATCGCCAAAGGGGGCAAGATCGAAGACACCCATGGACGCAAGTGCATTTGCAACAGTCTTTCGGCTGCGGTGAACCTGGGGCAAACCCGCTCGGAGTCGGACCATGAGCTGGCCATTCTGACTGCGGGGAACAATGCCACGCGGATCGCCGAGTACGTCCCGGACGGTCAGGAGACTTACACGGCTGCGGATGTGATCAAACGGCTGCTGGGGTGAATTTTAAAAGGGCGGGGAGCGGGGAGCAAAGGGCGGAGAGCTGAGGGCTGAGGGTGTCACCGCTGGGGGGAGCGGGAAAAGAAGATTTAACTGGAAAACGCCACTTTTGAACTGATGAAAATATTATTCATCATCGCTGTCTCAATGGCGGATCTTGGCAATATGGGAATTGCATATAGTTGCAATCGATCAATCCTTCCCATTCTTCTGGGGGGGCTAATAAACGCCGTCTTTGCAATAATGTTATGGTATGCGATTTTCTCTGGGCGAATCATTACGAAACAGGAAGGGTGTATTTGTAAATCAAAAGAACCTTTACGGTTTTGGACTGTTTTCCTGATAATGATGCTCGGGTATATGGCTGGCCTTATGGGTCCGTGGAAGATCTGAGAATATATAAAAATGAAAAGGGCCGGGGTCGCGGTGTGAATTTTGTGGTTTGCAATGTGGATGCATATGCCGCCCCCACTGGAGCTTGAGTTTCGTTGTTATTGGTTTTCTATAAACATGGCGGTCCTATGGAGCTTCTGATACTTGAGAGTTACCCCCGCCTGCAAAAATGTAAAGATATGGCGAGTCCAGCGCCTGCGGATTGGAAATCCGCGACACGGTTGGAAACCTGCGCTACGAGTTGTGGTATGGACGCGCGGGCGAGGGTGGGACTCAGCTTCGGGTTAATTGAAGGCCGGTTTCGGAGACGCTGAAGTTGACAAAGCGCGCGCGCGGATTGGGTGGATTGGCGGTGAGAATTTGACGGATTTTCTCCGCAGCCTGCTGGTCCTTGGCCATCATCAACAAGTAGCCGCCCCCTCCCGCTCCCAGCAATTTCGTGGCATCGAGGTAGTCCGAGATGGGCGCCAAAATATCCCGTACGGGTTCAGGATTGGTGCCGGAATCCAACCGCTGGTTCAAATGCCAGCTTTGGCGCACCGCGCCGGCCAGGCCCGCATAATCGTCCCGTTGCGCCGCGTTGAAGGCGACCAGGGCGTTGGCGCCAATCTCCTCGACCAGGCGGATATGGCCGGGCGAGTTAAGGAAAATTCCGCGCACGATTTCCCGCAGGATGTTTTTGGCCAGCCGGGTCAATCCGGTGTAGTAGAGCAAGATGGAGCGGTTGGCGTAATCGCTGGCAAATAAATGTTCCGGCAGCCACCGCAGGGTCATCTTCTGCGCCAGGCCGGGCGCGGTTTCGATCATCTTGAAGCCGCGGAATATGCCGCCGACCTGATCCTGCCAGCCGCCACCGGTGGTCAGCATCTGTTCCAGGGCCAGTGTCCGTGTGAAGAGCACGTTGCGATCCCAATTCAAGCCGCAGACATCGCTCAAGGTGGCCAATAGCGTTGCCGCCAGGATGCTGCTGGTGCCCAGACCGGAACCTTTGGGCACGGCTGAAAGCAAGGAGACCTCGATGCCGCCGCCAAAGGCCTTGAGCTGCGCCTCGAGAGTGGTCTGGCCATTGGAAGCGTTGAATTTGGGCAGAAAACCGGCGAGCGCAAACGCCGCTTTCGCCAGGGCAAAGGCATTGCCGGGTTCGGCAAAGGTATCCAGCTCCTCGTAAGTGGTGACGGTGCGCTCGACGCCAAGGTCAATGGAGCGCATGACCAGATGCGGGCGGTCGCAGAGTTTGGCGAAGACTTGAATCGGTGGCTGGCCGTTTAGGTCCACCGCCAGGTTCACGACACGCCCACCATTCTCAAGGCAATAGGGAGGTGTATCGGACCAGCCGCCCGCGAGGTCCAGCCGGATCGGGCTGCGGCCCCAGACGATCTGATCCTCAAGCACGCAACAACGCGGAGTGACGGGCGCCAATTGGGCGTCCCGAACGATCATGCTTCGCAGATGCGCGAAGGCCTCCTCTTCATACTGAGGCCAGCCTTCCTCCTGGCGGTGGCGCATGACCGAGGCGCGAAACATTTTTTCACGGACCCGCTGCATGGGTTCCATGCCCGCTTCGGATGCCCCGGCAGATGGGGGCAAGGGCATTTCCGTCTGGGCATAGAGGCGGGCGGTGGATTCCAGGTCGAGCTTGTAGAAAACGCTCCACCGGTGATTGCGCAACATCGGCTGCAGACAAAGCTCCCGCCGCTGGCCGCGCTGATGATACAGGCGGTCGAGGTCGATGCGCTCGACGATCTGACTGGCGCTGAGCCTTTCCTGATTTAACCAGCGCCGCCGGTGGGCCTCCGATGGGACAGGCGCGCCGCAAACCAGCCATTCGATGAACCGGGGATCCAAATCGGCGGCGGCGACAACGGGAAACAGGGGCGCTTCAAAAATATCGGCGTCCAGTCCAATGCCCACTTGCTCCGGGCTGATGCCCCGCGCCTGCAGCCATTGCAGAGGCGAAGTGCCCATCCAGCGGGTTGCTGTATCTCCGAGGGCGCCACTGAAAAAATCGTCAATATGGTAAAAACGGATGGCAAATGCCGAGTGGCCGACTGGCGCGAAATCGAGGCATGCGCCCGATTCGAGTTTCAAATCCCAGTGATTGTCGGGGATCCCGGTGAGCACATGGTCCGAACTCAACGTCCATGAGGCGGGCACGGCGCTGTTCTCAATCCAGAGGGTGTGGTTTTCATCGAGACGCAACGGATACTCGAAGCGGCTGTTCTGCAAATATTGATCCGGGTGGCGTTTGGCGCCCATCATTCCCAGTTTCGTTTCGTCCAATTCCAGGTTTTGCAGGGCGGAAATGGATTCGATCATCTGGCGGGTCGCGCCGAAATGATAAAACTCCGCCCCGGGCAAAGGCACGACGGCCGTGGTCAGGGCGCGGATTTCGGGATCGTTCACCGTGGGGGATTGGCCCAGAGCCAGCCCGAATTGATGGTAAAGCTCGTAGGGATTCAGCGGCGCGCCGTTCGGATGGGACGGATCGCATCCGCATTTTCGCAAGAGAACGTCCACCGCGCGTTCGCTCAAGAGCCACATCCCGGTATCGACCAGGTAGAGATGTTCGAGGGCGAGTTCCCGAATTTTGCCGGGCTGCGGCTTTTGCAGAAAGAAGGCCAGCTCCGCCGGTTTCTGACGTGGGCAAAAGAAGACTCCAAAATCGCGCGCGACCTCAGGGGTCACCCACATTCCCAAGCCCAATACATCGACCTGCGGAAACCGGGGCAACTCGCGCGCAAACCGCAAAATCACATCGCCGCTGGCGACCATGGCCGCCGTGCCCTCGGGCGCATGGGCCAGAACCCGCTCGTAATCGGGCAACTGGACGTCCAGAAGGGTCTGGGTCAACCGTTGTCCGCGAGACCAGCGCACGACGGGAATGGGCATCAGCATGCGGCCGACGGGCGCGTAGGCAGGTAGCTTCCGTCCCTGACCGCCACCATGAATGATTAGTTTGCGACTGGAGCGCAGCCAGGTGTGAAAGGATTGGCCATCGCCCGCATTCTTCCAGGAATGCAACAGCAGATGGGCCGTGCCACCGCCGGAACCCAATTTCACGCCGGGGGGATCGCTCGCCGCGATCCAGTCCGGCCGGGAGTGTTTCTCCAACCGCTCGAAATTCTCCGCCATCCGCGCGGGCAAGGACAACAGATGCTGGATGGAAGGCGAAGTTTTTTGCATGTCTTGAGTTATTGGGGCGGCGGTTTGGGCTATTGGCTCAGGCCCGCGAGATAACGTTCGGCGTCAATGGCTGCGGCACAACCCAGACCCGCGGCGGTGACGGCCTGGCGATAAACATGGTCCGCGCAATCCCCCGCAACAAAGACTCCGGGAACGCTGGTCTGTGTGCCTTGCTTTTGGATCACGTAGCCGTTTTCGTCCAGCTCGATCTGGCCCTTGTAAATCGCAGTGGATGGCACATGACCAATCGCCACGAAGACTCCGGCGCAATCGATGACCGATTCCGCGTTGGTCTTCACATTCTTGATCCGCACTCCGGTCACCTTGTCCGCCTGGACGTCCATGACTTCCGTGACGACAGAGTCCCACACCGGTTTGATCTTGGGATTGGACAGGACCCGTTCGGCCATGATCCGCGAGGCGCGCAAAGTGTCGCGGCGATGAATGAGCTGAACCGAAGAGGCAAAGCGTGTCAGATAAAGAGCTTCCTCGCAGGCGGAGTCGCCCCCGCCAACCACGACGACCGGCTTATTGCGAAAGACGGGCAAAGCGCCATCGCACGTGGCGCAATAGGTCACGCCCTTGCGCTCAAGCTTGCCCTCGCTGTCCAAGTCCAGATGGCGATGACCGGCGCCGGCGGCGATGATCACCGATTGCGCCACGACCAGTTCGCCGTCCACCGTGACCCAGAATGGGCTTTTGGTGAAATCGACGGAGTCCACGGTGGCGAATTTGACGCGCGCCCCGAATTTCTCGGCCTGCTTTTGCATGCGCGTCATCAATTCATAACCATCGATTCCATCGGGGAATCCGGGATAATTCTCGACAATGCTGGTTGTGGTGAGGAGTCCGCCCGGCACGACCCCGGTGAGCACCAGGGGCTCCAGATTGGCACGGGCCGTGTAAATGGCCGCTGTCAAACCCGCGCAGCCCGAGCCGATAATGATGACTTTTTCCATGGGGTTAACAATAGAAAGGCCAATGCATTTTGGCAAGCGCGGGGTGGCTGTTCGAGTTCATCGCAACACGGAAGTTATTGCATTTCTGTTTCTAATGGATTGCATAAGCGTCTTGCAACATCCACTGGCGGAAACCACCCTGGTGTGCCATTATAATTGGTCAAGGCGCGTGCGCCGATAACGAGAACGCGCCGCCCTCGAAGTTAATAGAAAAAGGATATGAACATGATAACCCGACGTCACGCAATCAAGTTGGCCGCCGTGACCACAGCGGCAATTGCCGCCACCACATCCACGCCGTCCCTGCTGGCCCAGGCGACGCCGCCAGCGGGACCTTTCACGCTGCCGCCACTGCCGTATGCCTATGACGCGCTGGAGCCTTTCATCGACGCGGAAACCATGAAAGTCCATCACGACAAGCACCATGCCGCTTATGTGGCGAATTTGAACAAGGCGCTGGCAGGGCACGAAGATCTGGGGAAGAAATCGGTCGAGGAACTGCTCAAGGACTTGGACGCCATCCCCGAAAGTATTCGCACTGCGGTGCGAAACCAGGGAGGCGGACATGCCAATCACTCGATGTTCTGGGAACTTCTGGCGAAAGACAAACCCGAGGCACCCAAGGGAGCGCTATTGGAAGCCATTGAAAAAAGGTTCAAGAGCTATGGCGAGTTCAGAGACCATTTCAGCAAGGCGGCCGGTGGGGTGTTTGGCAGCGGGTGGGCCTGGCTGACGGTGGGTCCAAACAAGAGTCTGCTGGTGGAGATCACCGCCAACCAGGACACCCCGTTGAGCGCGGGACGCACGCCGCTGCTGGCGCTGGATGTCTGGGAGCACGCCTATTATCTGAAGTATCAGAATCGACGGCCCGAATACATCGCGGCATTTTTCAAGATCATCAATTGGGACGCTATTGCCGACAAGTTCGAGAAAGCCACCGCGTAATCGAGCCAGGCGGGCCTATCTCATGACTTGCACGCGATAGTAACGCGCGGGGAGTCGTGTGCCGTCACCGGGAGGCGCGTCCAAGTAGCTCATTTCCCCGGAGGTCTGGGCGCGCTGCGGGAATTCCGCGGGCGCGACTGATTCAACTGGCGCAAAATCCGCCTTGAGCGAGTCCGAGTATTCCAGCAGATATTGACGCCCGGTCACCGTTGGCCATGTCAACCGCACGGCGCCATTGTCCAGACGAGTGCAAACCAACCGCAGCGCACTTGCCCCATCCATTGGATCGGTTCCCGCCAATTGCTCCTGGAGGTTTGTCATGCCGTCCCCGTCGGGATCGCCGTCAGGACCATCCTCACCGATGGCGCTTTGCGGATCCAAACCGTAACGCGCCTCCCATTCGTCAAGGAGGCCATCCATGTCCGCATCGGTGGCAACGGCAAGTTGCACCTGCAAACCTTCGAGTACAAAGTTGTTTTTATCGATGTTTGTCAATGAATATCCAATGTAACCTGCATCGATGTTTTGCATCAGGCTTTCACTATTCGTGATCAGCGAGGCTTGAGCCACGACGGCGCCGATCTTGATGAGATCCCCCGGTTTGAGTGTGCCCAGAGATTCCAATGGCAGAACGATTTCCATGTAATCCGCGTTTTGCTCAACGGGCACCGGCACGAGCTGGGGGCTGCGGTTGAATTGCTGCAATTGAAATACCGGCGCGTCATCGAGAGACTGGTTCAGATAAAAGACGCCCTGGCCCGTACTGAACTTGGCGCCGGGCCGCTTAAAATCGCGGGCCTGGGCATCGGCAAATTCGTCGCCCAAAATGCATGCCACCGCAGGATGGAAATTGGTGAACGAAAGATTCTTCAAAGCGTCCAGCCCATCCGCCCCCTGCCCCAGCGGATCGAGCAGGCCATTGCCGAGACCGGCCATGTTGGTAACGCCTTCCAATCCCGGCGACTCAATGAAGAGGTAGATGTTTTGATTGTCGCGGATCATCGCGCGGTCAATGCCAAGATAAAGCATGGCCTCGTCGTTATTCACAAAGAGACGACCGAGGTTTGCGGATTGGCCGGCCACCGAGGTAATGCCGGAGCCGATGGCGCGAAAGACCTGATTGCTGCGGTTGCCATCGCCGTCATCGGTGAGCGGCAGGTCCAAGGCAGGGGATTGCCACGCGGCCTGGATCGGCTGGCGGGCGGGGGCGGAACGACCGATGCTCATGGCATCAATGAGTTGGCCGTCAATGTTGATGGCATAGGTCTGGAGTGTGTCGCCTTCGAGCGAGGCCAGCACCACTTCGTGCTGCATGTTATATTGAACGCTAAAGGGACTGGGGGTGGACTCGAAGTAGAGATACGCGCCGCCACCACCGGTGATAATGGTGTGGAACCCTTGAACGGGACCGAGGCGCTCATAGGTGTGTTCATGTCCATAAAACCCGACCTGCGCTCCGTAACGCAATGCCACGACACCCAGGCTATCCCGCAATTCAATCTCGTCCAGATAGTGGTTCACGTTGTAATCGTCCCATTCATGGGGTCCCGAAGACCACCAGGGATTATGGGCAAAGATGAATTTCCAGGGTTTCGTGGTGGTTCGCAGATCGTTTTCCAACCATTGGTTTTGAGGGCTGCCCGGCCAGATTCCGATCCCCACGCCCAAATCCGTATCCAGAATCACAAAGTGGGCGTCGCCCGCGTCAAAGGAATAGAACAGACCGTCTGGAAAGCCGGCCGGGGTTTCAGGGTAGAAGTCCTGAAAGAGATCCACGGGGCTGGCATAGCGATCATGATTGCCCGGGAGCACGAAAAAGGGAACGCCGGACATTTGAGGTTGGTAAACGCTGAAGCAGCGCGCATCGGCGCGGCCCGAGGTGTATTGCGGATAAATGACATCTCCGGCCACGACGACCAGATCCACATTTAATGAACGCAGGACTCCGGCCATTCGATACTGGTCCACGCCGCCCGATCCACAGTCGGCAATGACCGCAAACCGCACCCCGCCGCCGGCCTTGAAGGTGTGAAATTCAAAGGGACTGCTGGCGGCACGATTGGCGCCGTTGGTGTCCGCGACACTGATGACGCGATAACTGTAACGCGTGTCGGGGCGCAGGTTCTCGAGGGTGACCAGGTGCAGATTCGTCAACGTATCGCTGTGCGCAGTCAGCGTGGGAGTTTCCCCCGCGCCCACTTCCGAATATTCGACGGTGGAATCTGATGCGAGGGGAGTCTTCCAGACAATGCGCGTGCTATTCGAGGAGGTTCCCTGCACATAGGGGCCGCGTGTGAAATTGGCCACCAGTTCCGCAAACATAGTGACGCGATCGGCGGCGGCCTGATGACACTCGATGGCAATCGTGTTTTCGCCGTCATGCAACAGACTCTTGAATGCCGTGATGTCCAATTCCTCGGCCACGCCCCCCGGATGCAGATCCGCTTTGGCATCGAAAGGCACCGGATCTCCGCTTAAGCCACCCAAGCCCTTGCGCGAGATTTCCTGCCCGTTGAGATACGCCACATAGCCATCCTGGTAATCCAGGCGCAACACGAGCCAGGTGATGGTATTTGTGTCCTGAACGATGAATTGTTTTCGCAGATAAACCGAGGGAGCATTTTGCGGTATTAAACTGGCATTCTCGAAAGCCCCGCCCAGAAAGCCGATGCGGCACGGTCCCGAGAGCCAGTTCGAATCGTTAAAGACCGGCTCCTTCCATGCGCCAATGATTTCGGAGGGATAATTCGTGCCGGGCAGATACTTCCACCAATCCCCCGAGCGCACCAAGGCTCCGCTGTCGGCCCATCCTTCGACGGCGCAAAACACGAACGCCAGCAAAAACCAGAAGTTCATGACGCCACAATAGATTCCCGCCGCACTGCGCGCAAGCATTGCAGCACAGCCATTATTTGGGCAGGGGCATGACAAAATTCTTCGGCAAGCGAAAAAAGCCATGAAAAGGGCATGTGAGTATATAAGAAACAAATATAGCATGGGTTTCGGGAATGGCCGGGCGCCGATTGAGGGTCCGGAAAAGTCAGATCTAAAAGGACGACCGCCCTCAACCCGGCCTTCCCCCCAGGAGGAGGAGGAGTATTGCGAGTCTTGGGTTTATTGCACGGTTTAGGAGCTGCCACCGCGCCGGACTTAATGCCCCACACCGCCGATTGGCGTCCTGGCCGGGTTCGTGCGGTTTAGGCTTTTACCAGCTTCCTGAATTTTGTCCTGTACGCTATTTGGGCAGGGGCCGGGGCGTGGCATCCCCTGGCTTGAGACCCATGGCCCATTGGATCATTTCGACCCACATCTTCTGAATGTCCGGACGGTCCCAGACATCCTGCCCATGGCCCAGACCGTTATAGAGAACACGGCCCTTGCCATAGTTGCGCGCCCAGGCGACCGCGAAATCGCCATCCGTGCGGTGAACATCCTTTTTCGTGAGATCCACACCATTGGGATCGAGACGGAGAAGCACGCGAACGTTATCACGCGAGTAATTCCGAATCTGGTAGATTTCGTCCTTGAGCGTGAACGTGCGCGGGAAATGCGCCAACCCCGGAAATGCCGGGTCCTCGACAATGAGCGGTGCGTTGAATTCGCCCCATGGATGGCCGTCAAAATAGCCGCCAATCATTTCGCCGTATTCCGGCCATGTGGTAAACGTGATCGTGGCACTATGCACGCCAATGAAGCCCTTGCCCTCTTCGCGCACAAAATTCAGGAGGTCGGCCTTCTGGGAATCATCCATGCTCAAATCGCCATCGGTAAAGAACATGACGGCATCAAAGGCATCGAGGTTCTTCGCACCCCACTTGAGCGGTTTTTTGGTGATGGCGGTGCAGTCCGTTTTAAAGCAGGTGTCCCAGAGACCGGTTTCGCGGCCCAGGCGGTAAAGCGTGGCCATGGCGCTGGACACGGAATCATGCTGGTAGCCGATGCTCTGGCCGATGATGAGCAGGTTGCGCTTGCGGTCCGGAGTCGCCTGCTTTTGGAGGTGGCCGGACATCTCCTCAAACACCTGAATGAAACATTGCGCCTGACTTTCCTTCTTCGGCGCCGCGCCTTTCATCAGACCGTAATATTCATCGATGAACGAATCCGCACCGGACCAGACGGTTTCGACAATGCCCTGTAAATTGCCACGAATTTTGGCGTTTGCGTTGTCCCTGGTTTTTGCCATGTCGCGCACCTGAAGCACGCCGCTTTTGGGATTGTTCCATGGACAGGTGACCACGGAAAAACCCTTCATCGCGAAATAGGCCGCCGTGGGCTCGGGTTTGACATAGTGCCAGTCGCAGATCGTGATGTCCCTGGGGATCATGTCGATCGCGCGGAAGGTGTCATTCTCGCTGGCTTCCCATTCACCCAGACCGGTCGTTTTTCCATCCAACAGGCGATCCCCCCAAATCCACAGTTTGCGATTTTTCAAGGCCAGATGATCCCTGATTTTTTTCAGCTCCCCGGCGAATAATTCGGACTTGTCCTTGCCGCCACAGCGCGGGCACTTGTCCTCGCCGATGTAAAACACCTCGTCCATTCCCGCATGAAAAGCCTCCGCTTCAAAGGCGTCGCACACCTCGTCCACCAGCGGAAAAACCACATCGTGAACCCCGGGATGCAGCGGACAATAGCTCTTGCAATAGAGCCTGTCTTCATTGGGCCATTTATACTTCTCCGGGAACTTCACCCAGGGCGTTTCATCGAACTCAGGGTGCGTCTTGAGCAGATTGCCCGGATGCGTGTCCCAGGATTGATGCCCCAGCAGGTCGATGAGCGGAATGATTTTGATGTGATTCTTTTTGCAGACCTCCACCAGACGACCCGCATCCGCCCGCGACAATCCATTGCCATCGCTCAGCTCGGGATGCGAAGCAAACTGAAAACCATAATCCACCCGGAGTATCAGGGTGTTCACACCGCGAGGGGCGAGTTCTTCATCGACGAACTTGATGAATTTGTCCAGACGGTCGGGTCGCGGCGCTGCAATGCTCAAACCGCGGACGGGAAAGGCGTCCGCAGGCTTGTCCTGCGCGCGAAGACAACACAACGAGGCCAGCAAACAAAACACCCAGGGCAGTTTCATGCGATTCATTTTCATGCAGGGATTCAACGGATTGGCTTTTCAATGGCATGAAATTGGAGAATAGGCAAGAGCGGAGGAAATGGACAATTGACTATGGAAAATGGACAATCGAAAAGAAAAAATCGGATGCCTGGGAGGAATCTTCTGGCGACCCCTCCCTCCAACTCCCTCCCCGCTCGTGCCTCGCAGGGCGGGAGGGAAGATCGCGCGTCCGTTTCATACGGTTGAGCGAGGCAATTCTCCCTATATACTTTTATGGCGTTTTAAGGGCTTTTTGGATTTCCTGAAGAATTTTGTCCTGCGCCCACGGAGATTCCCGCCGGAGAATTCTCCTTGAAGTATTCCAGCTCTTCTTGCAATTTACGGAAATTATGCTGGAACGGTCCCGCCACACCACCGCCGCCGCCGCTTGCTGCCTGGTCGTGGAAACCTGGCTACGCCGCCAGGGATGGATCACCGTGAAGGAAAAACAAGAACCCAAAGTGTCAACCGATTCCGAGCCTTTTCTCTCTCAGAATTAGTTATGCACTACAGAGGAGGTGCGCTATGACAGGAAAATCACGGCGAAGCGCCGGTTGCGTTTTAACATTGACCGCGGGTTTGGTGTTTTTGCAGATGTCATGGTTCGGTATAAACACTGTGCTGGCGGAAAACACAATCACGGGCATCAAGGTCGTGGGCCCGGCGGTGAAGTTCTTCGACCATACGCAAAAAACAGAAGACTGGTGTTTCGCTGACGGGACGATGAGCGCCTGGCGGGAAGCGGACGGCACAGTGAACTTGCTTATGCCCAGTCCTGAAATGTACCGTTTGCGGGGGCCGGACTTGCTGCATCTGACATTTGATCCCCAGAAGATTTACAGCGCGAAGGTGTCCGGGACGCAGATCCAAGAGAACCTGTACAACTACTATCCATTTATTTTGGGGGCCTATAGTGAGGATGGCGTGAACTTTTATGGATTGGCGCACACCGAATGGTATGCGGAACGGCTGGCCGGCGGACCCGGATCCCGAGGGTGGGTGACCTCGGTAAATGCTTACGTTTCTCACAATGGAGGAGCTTCATTTGCGCTCAACACGCACAATGGCAATCATTTGGTGACCAGTCCCGGATTCTATTGGACGGGGTCACAGGCATTTGCGGACGGGGTTTGGAAGCGTACTTGGAATACTTTCAGCGGTTTGCAGCAGATTACCGGTATATTCAAAGAAGGAGCCTACTATTATGCCTTGGGCAATCTGTATCATCGTGACTTCACACGGATCGACCCCGGCACCGGCGAGCCGGCCATGGACAAGGAAGGCGTGGTAATTATTCGCACGACCGACTTCACCAAGCCGGATGGGTGGACGGTCTGGATCGGGGGCGGCAACTATTCACCCATCTCCACCACGCCCGTTCTTAATTGGGGCACTTTTTACCCAAAACAAGGCGGTGTAAGCTACGCCAGTTGGAACCAGTCTTTAATATACGACACAAATGCCCAATGTTGGATTTGCGTTTTCTTCAATAAGAGTTTGAACCGTCTTTGCTATATGACGAGTAAGACCCTTGCCAGTCCCGTTTGGAGCGACTACGCCGCCATCGCGGGTGTGCCACAAGTGGATCCGATTGCGTTCTGGCCTTATGCAACAATCATGGATCCGACCTGTACCGGATACAATTTTGGGTCGACGGGCAGCGGCAGCCCATACCTGTTCTGGAGCAACGACGGCCCCCTCGTGGACGGACATCACCTTATGACCAACCGAAGCGACCTCTGTTATGCGCAGTTGTCGATAACCTACAGCACTCCGCTGCCCGGCACTGTGGCCGCGCCCACCCTCAATCCGTCGAGGGGGAATTATTCCTCCGCCGTATCGGTGACGCTCAATTGCGCCACGTCCGGGGCGATGATCCACTATACCACCAATGGCAACGCTCCCACGGCGTCCTCACCGGCGTACGGCGGCCCCTTGACCATATCCACCACGACCACGGTAAAGGCCCTGGCGACCAAAGCAGGCATGTCAAATAGCGTCATTGCCAGCGGCACGTATACCA
The DNA here is from genome assembly GCA_963664225.1 of Verrucomicrobiia bacterium. GTDB lineage: Bacteria > Verrucomicrobiota > Verrucomicrobiia > Limisphaerales > UBA1319. The sequence continues at coordinate 204,059 of OY760937.1, read as the reverse complement.
TCGGTGGTAACTGACCGGCGCCGGGGCGAAAAGCTTCTCCTTCACCCTGACCGCCGCACGCTACCTGAAAATAACCGGGACCAGCCAGCCGCCGGCAGAATCCCAACTGGGAGGCAACTACTCAGCTCGATTTCGATCCACCCGGAGAATCAGGGTGTTCACACCTCGAGGCGCGAGTTCTTCATCGACGAACTTGATGAACTTGTCCAAACGGTCCGGTCGCGGCGCTGCAATGCTCAAACCGCGCACGGGAAAGGCGTCCGATGCATCGATGAATGGTAGAAATCTTCTGGAAACCCCTCCCTCCAACTCCCCGCTCGTGCCTCGCGGGGCGGGAGGGAAGACATGCGCGCTCAGGTTATTCGCCTGGTTCGTGGCAATTCAGGTTTAAGGCGGGAGCGCGGGAAAAGAATTTTTAACCGCATGGAAATCAAAGATCACATGGAAAGGAACGGGCGGCGCTCAGGGGACTGATCGCCCTACCTTTCTTAAGCCACTCGCAGGGCGGGAGAGAAGACATATGCGCTCAGGTTATTCGCCTGGTTCGTGGCAATTCAAGTTTAGGGCGGGAGAGCGGAAAAGAATATTTAACCGCATGGAAATCAAAGATCACATGGAAAGGAACGGGCGGCGCTCAGGGGACTGATCGCCCTACCTTTCTTAAGCCACTCGCAGGGCGGGAGGGAAGACATGCGCGCTCGGATTATTCGCCTAGATTGTGGCAATTCAAGTTTAGGGCGGGAGAGCGGAAAAGAATATTAAACCGCATGGAAATCAAGGATCACATGGAAAAGAGCGGGAGGCGCTCAGGGGACTGATCGCCCTACCTTGCTGGAGTCACGATGGGATGCCAAACCGTGAGGCAGCGATTTTTATCGGCGGCCGTCGTTTTTCAGGAAGTCGGCGTAGGCCATGCGAATGCCCGTTGGCAGGTCGATCTGCGGCTTCCATCCGAGGGCGAACAGACGGGAACTGTCCATCAATTTGCGGGGCGTGCCGTCCGGTTTGGAGGCGTCCCAGACAATGTCGCCCTGATACCCCACCACATCGCGGACCAATTCGGCCAGGCCGCGAATGGTGATTTCCACGCCGGAACCGACGTTGATGAAGTTTTCCTCGCTGTAGTGTTCCATTAGAAACACGCAGGCCCGGGCCAGATCGTCAGAGTGGAGAAATTCCCGCAGGGGAGTCCCGGAACCCCAGCAAACCACATGGGGCGCCTTGGAGGCTTTCGCAGCATGAAATTTGTGAATCAGGGCCGGGAGCACATGCGAGGTGTTCAGGTCGTAATTATCACCGGGCCCATACATGTTTGTGGGCATGGCGCTGATGAAATCGGCCTGATACTGACGGCGATAGGCCTGGCACATTTTAATGCCCGCAATCTTGGCGATGGCATACCATTCATTGGTCGGCTCGAGGGGTCCGCTCAGCAACGCGTCTTCATGAAGGGGCTGCGGGGCCAGCTTGGGGTAAATGCAGGAACTGCCCAGGAAAAGGAGTTTTTTCACGCCCGCCTTCCAGGCCTCGTGAATCAGGTTGTTCTGGATCTGGAGATTCTCGAAGAGAAACGAAGCCGGTTGCGTGGAATTGGCGTGAATGCCCCCCACCTTCGCGGCGGCCACAAAGACGTATTCGGGTTTCTCGGTCGCATAGAAATGGCGCACCGCCACGGTGTCCATGAGGTCCAATTCCGCGCGCGTCCGGCCCATCAAGTTCTTGAAACCCCGACCTTGCAACGCCCGCCAGATGGCGCCGCCCACCAGGCCGCGATGCCCCGCCACAAACACCCGTGAATTTGCGTTCATTTCCATAATCGTTTCCAGCGGGCTGGACCTTGCGCGAAACGACGCTTTTTTGGAAGGAAAATGCTCGCGACTGCAAGTCGATTACGGTTGGACAGTTCCCGAGTCTTTGCGGGCGGCGTAAAGGTGTTTCATGGTGGCGATGTAAAGAACGCCGTTGGCGGCGACGGGTGTTGCGTTAATCGGGCCGTCCAATTGCACTTTGGCCAGAACCTGCTTGTCCCTGGACGCGGTCAAGGTCCACAGCGTGCCCTCACGCGTGCCGACATAGACCTTGCCATCGGCCACCAGCGCGGAACTCCAGATCTCCCCCTCTCCGTCATGCACCCAAATGGGACGGCCCGAGTTCGCATCCACGCAATGAATCTTGCCGGCGCAATCGCCGACGAACACCATGCCATTGTAAACAGTCGGCGTGGCCATGCAGTGGCGCTCCAGCGGATACGACCATTTCAGACCGTTGGTCGTGATGTTGCCGGAACCCGTGGCATCGATGCACTTCAGCCAGGCCTCGTTCTTGCCCCACCACACGTCGCCGCCCCCGGTGACATACAGGCGGTTTTTATCGAAAACGGGCATGCTCTTGATGTTGCTGGGGCTTTCCTTGCGATTCCCTGTAAAGCGGTGAACGTCCTCCTTGGGCGCTGTGGGATCGAAATCGAACTGCCAGACTTTGGTCAGATTGAGGACCTTGCCCTCGAGCGGGGCCTCCTTCAGCGGTTCAAACGCATACACGACGCCATTTCCACCGCAGAAAAAGATCAGCGTCCTGCCATTGACCTCGCCCAAGGCCGGGGAGGACCAGGTGGAATGGAAAATAGTGGGGCCGATGTGCTCGTTGTCGCGCGCCAGCCAGCGACCCGTCTTTTTGTCCAGCACCACCAGGCTGGGCGCTTCAGGAGAGCGAATCTTCCGGTGCGTGTTATCCACGCCGTTGCCGGTGTTCAGATACAGAAAATCGCCGTGAACGAGGATCGAGGAATGCGCGCCGTCATGGGAATGAATCCCCGCCTCCGCGGTCAGATCGAAGGTCCAGAGCACATCGGCATCCGTGGGGTCCACGGTGGTTGGGGCCTCGCCGGGATGCACCATGATTTTAGCCTCGTCCTTGAAAGGCCCGTCGTTGCCATTGGCCATGCCATCGATATCCAGGCACATCACCACACCGCGATTATTATTGATGTAAACGCGGTTGCCCTCGACCGTGGCGGGGGACGGCATGCCACTACGGGGCCAATCGAGGAACATGTCCCCTTCCCGCTTGGGAATCAGGGATTGCCACTTCATCTGGCCATCCTTTTCGTCCAGGCACAGCAGAACGCCCAGATCCCCTTTGTGATTGGGATTGCGCGGCAATTCGTTATTCGTGCCAATGAAGACGCGTCCCCCGGCTATCACCGGCGTGGAATAGGATTCCGTGCCCAGCGGAACCTGCCATTTGAGATTTTTGCCGGACGCGGGATCGAAAGTATCAGGCAGGCCGGTCTCCTCCGACACCATGTTGCGCGTGTAGCGCTGGCCGAACTGCGGCTGGTCCGCCGCCACCGCAGCAACGGTTGTCAATGCGCCTGCAAGAAACAACGCACCCAGCGCGTGATGGAGAATGGTTTTCATGAAGCCCAGTCTGCCGCGTTTCTTTGGAAACGTCCAGAGCGGGAAAAAGGGGCCATACCATCCGCCCGTTTTTGGTATGCGGTGGCGATTTGGCACCGTGAGGCTCGTGGTTCCGAAACTGGTTTTATGGATGCAGGATATTGGGATTACTCCTTGAAATGCTTTACGATGTTTTATATCATATCGGCAGATGGGCATTGGTGTAATTTCCTTATAATTCGCTGACATGCGCAAATACTCGCAACGAGAAAAGATATTGCTGCTGATCGCATTGGTCCTGGCAGCCTTGATTCCGTTCAGACCCTTTATTAGCTCCCAGTTGCGCCACATGCGGCAGGTGCAATCTCACATTGCACAAATAACTCCACAGTGGGATACATTCAGGAGGCAGAATTCCGGTTTCGAGATGGTCACCCTGGGCGCCTGGACCGGACGTGACGGCCTGTTCGGAGCTTTTGGGATGGTTCCGTCAGAGGAACACCGACAAAGACTCAAGGCGTTTATGGAGAGCACGCTGCCGCCGCGCCCGGTGTATCTTACCGTCCAAGTGGTTGGACAAGAGGTCATCGATGATCTTAAAGATCGCTATGGGTCCAAATCCAGCGGTTCGACGAACAGGAGTTGGCCGGTTGGCAAGGAGACGAATCAAACGCCATCGACCCCAAACCCTGACTTGGTCATTAAACCACACTGAAGCTTATGAATAATTTCGAACATTTGATTCCCGAGTTGGGCCAGTGGCATACAGACATTGATTCATGGATTGAAGTAGTGGGACGGTTCGACCATGCGATTGCCTATGGTCATATTTTCTGGCCTGAATTCAAGATTCATCAAGAGTGCGTGTTATTTGCTGACTGCCGAACCGAGTCTATCGACCAATGGATGAAGGAGACCGGCGGCGACCTCACGGCGGTGGAGGGTGTCCTGAATCATCGACACATTCTCGACTTGTTCCAGAGCAATGAGTTCAAGCCAACCAGAGAGGTTGTGCTGCATCTCGGACGACTTTTGCGGGACATGTGGTCAAGCAAGCTCGCACGAGACTTTCCTGGCAGAAAGATTGTTGTAAGCTTTGACGAGGATTTTTGTGAGGAAATGGTCGATTATCAAATTACCATTTTTCACAAAAGAGACTTGGACGCGCCTGACTGCGCCAAGACCAAGCCATCCCACGAAAATTGAATCCCGAACCGAGATTTCCCGGTCCATCCCGGGACTTTTGATTTTTTAAGCGCCAATGGCGCGGCATTGGATGAACGTTTGAGGCCAAAATAACCGCCGCGACGCTACATAATTTAAACCAGGCTGCCTCCCCGATTTCGGGTAAATGCCGCACTTGCGAAAAACCCCCATTTGCCCCTATCCTCAGCACCATGCACCACAAGAAACATTCTGTTATGTTGCTGAGCGCGCTCAGTGCCTGGCTTTGTTGCGCCGGCATGAGCCCATTAAACGCTGCACCTGTTGACTATGTAAAACCGTTGCTGGGAACGGATGGACATGGCCACGTTTTTCCGGGGGCCACGGTCCCGTTCGGAATGGTCCAGCTTTCACCCGATACCCGTGTCACGACCTGGGATGGCTGTTCGGGTTATCACTATTCCGACACCAGTTTGCATGGGTTCTCCCACAATCACCTGACCGGCACCGGCTGCCCGGACCTGGGAAACATTCTTCTTCTGCCGACGGTGGGTGAATTAAAAATGTCCCCCGGCGACAAACCCGGCGAAGGTTATCGCACCTCGTTCTCCCATGAGCAGGAATCGGCGCGGCCGGGGTATTACCAGGTGTTTCTGCCCGATTACAAGGTGAACGTGGAATTGACCGCCACGACCCGCGTGGGCATGCACCGATACACTTTCCCGGAAAGCGCGGCCTCCCACATCATTCTGGATCTCTGGCACGGCATCGATAATCAGCCCACCGAAGCGATGGTGACGGTTGAAAACGACCACACCGTCAGCGGATTTCGTCGCAGCGCGGCCTGGGGCGGCAACAAGGTGTTCTATTTTGTTGCGGAATTTTCCCGCTCCTTCGATGCGGCGGTGATCCAAAAGGACAAGAAGGACATTGCGGAAAAAGAGGCCAGCGGGCGTGACCTGAAGGTTCACTTCGATTTCACCACGAAAGCGGGCGAGAGAGTCCTGGGCCGCGTGGCCCTGTCCACCGTGAGTGTGGATGGCGCGCGCAAGAATCTGGCCGCAGAGGTCCCGAATTGGAATTTCGACGCCGTGGCCAAAGCGGCGCGCACCCAGTGGAGCAAGCTGCTGGAGGTCGCCCAGGTAGAGACCAAAGACAAAGCGGTGAAAGAGGCGTTCTACACGGCGGTGTATCATTCCCATGTGGCGCCGACGACGTTGAACGATGTGGACGGCCAATACCGTGGGGCGGATGAGAAGGTTCATGTGGCCAACGGTTTCAATTACTACACGGAAATCTCGCTGTGGGACACCTTCCGCGCCGAGCAGCCTCTGATGACCTTCACGCAGCCGCAGCGGGTGAACGACCTGGTGAAAACCATGCTCGCGCACTTCAAGGATTTCGGCCAGGGGACGCTGCCCGTCTGGCCCGAAGGCGGCAAGGAAACCTGGTGCATGATCGGCAACCACGCCATTCCCGTGATTGTGGACGCCTATAACAAAGGTTTCCGCGACTGGGATGCGAACGAAGCGCTCGCGGACATGATCTCCAGTGTGGAAAAGGATCGTGAACAACTGGATGCCTACCGGACGCTGGGCTATATCCCGTCCGCAAAGGATGTGCAGGCCGTGGCCAAAGTGCTCGAATACGCCTATGACGATGCCTGCATCGCGCGGTTCGCCAGGGCGCTCGGCAAAAACGATGTGGCCGAAAAATATGCGAAGCGTTCCAGCAACTGGAAGAACGTTTTCGACACCTCGACGGGCTTCATGCGCGGACGCGATGCGGATCGCAAATGGGTGACTCCGTTTGATCCCAACCGCATCTCTGTCTCTGAATACACCGAAGCCAATGCCTGGCAATACACCTTCTTCGTGCCGCACGATGTCTGGGGTCTTGCCGAGAAAATGGGCGGCGACGAGAAATTCGTGGCCAAGCTCGATGAATTGTTCGAAACCAAGGAAAAGATTCCGAACTTCCTGCCGGACGTCACCGGGTTGATCGGCATGTATGCCCACGGCAACGAGCCATGCCATCATGTCTCCTACCTCTATAATTATGCCGGACAGCCCTGGAAGACACAGGCCCGCGCCCGTCAGGTGGCCTCAACGCTCTACGACAACACCCCTGCGGGACTTTGCGGCAATGACGATTGCGGCCAGACATCGGCCTGGTATGCCTTCACCACGCTGGGCTTTTACCCGGTCGATCCCGCCAGCAACGTCTATATCATCAGCAGCCCGCTCGTGGACAAAGTGACGCTGAAGCTGGATCCCAAATTCTTCAAAGGCCGCTCCTTCACCGTCGTGGCGAAAAACAACTCGCCGACGAACGTTTATATTCAGAGCGCCACGTTGAATGGCAAGACATTCACCCATAGCTGGATTTCCCAGGATGAAATCACGGCGGGTGGCAAACTCGTCCTCAACATGGGACCGACCCCCAACAAGAATTGGGGATCCGCTCCGGCCGACCGTCCGGTGATGGTGAAATAACGGACGGCGGGCGTTGCCTGCAATAATATGGAAGCAAAGAGAGCCTGGTTGCGAAGCCGGGCTCTCTTTTTTTTGTCGAAATTGGGGCCGGATGATTGGAGTGGATGGCACGGATTTTCTCATTAGTTGATTTCTCCATGTAAAGTTTTACGAACGCGCTTGCCTTTCCCGTGGGCCGTCACATATTATGGCGCGGTCAGAATAAATAGGTTCGGCAACATTGCGGACTCTTGTGCCCGTTAAGGCCTTGGATTCTTACAATCCTTGTCCAACAAACGACGTGGCAGAAAAGCTGTGCAATGGGTTTTAAAAGACCGGCTGAATGATTTTAAGTCGCGGTTGGAGAGGTGGCCGAGTGGCTGAAGGCGACGGTTTGCTAAACCGTTATAGGGCCTAAATCCCTATCGGGGGTTCGAATCCCCCCCTCTCCGCCAGATTTTTGCAAGTGTCACGCGCAAGGTGCTTTAGGGCATCGTGGAGAGTCTGATGAAAAAATAAATAATTGCGCCGTTGACACAAGGCCATTGGCGTGGTCTTATATCTCTCCTTTTTACTAGGATTTGTATGTACGCCGTTTTAGAAACCGGGTCAAAACAGTATCGGGTCGTCGCAGGCGACACGTTGGAAGTGGAACGTCTTGAAATCGAAGCCGGGAAACCGGTGAATTTCGACCGCGTTCTCATGGTGAACGACGAAGGCAAGGTTGCCTTTGGCAAACCGACATTGCTTAACGCAGTGGTCGTGGCCGACGTAATCGAACACAAGCGCGGCATCAAGACGAAAGCCTTCAAGATGAAGAAGCGCAAAGGCTATCATCACACCGTGGGTCATCGTCAGGAATTGACAGTGGTCAAAATCAGAGAGATAAAGGCTTAAGAGTATGGCACATAAGAAAGGTCAAGGTAGTAGCCGCAACGGGCGCGACAGTAATAGCCAGCGCTTGGGCGTGAAAGCATTCGGCGGGGAATTTGTCACTGCGGGTAGCATCATTGTGCGCCAGCACGGCACCAAATTCGTGGCCGGCAAAAACGTGGGCACAGCCCGCGACTGGTCCCTGTTCGCATTGGCGGACGGCAAAGTGTTCTTCGACAAGAACAGCAAGCGGATCAATATTGTGGTGGCGCCTCCTGTCGCCGTCGCCCAAAACTAATTTAAGTGGGTTTCATTCAAGGCGAGGCGCAGGCCTCGCCTTTTTTGTTTCTGGAGATTGCTCTGTGTTTATTGACGAAATCAAGATTTTTGCTCACGCCGGCCACGGCGGAGCCGGCGCCATTGCCTTTTTGCGTGAAGCTTACCGGCCCAAGGGGGGGCCCAGCGGTGGAAACGGCGCGCGGGGGGGCGACGTTATTTTGGAGGCCAGCCACGATTTAAACAACCTCATCGCGCAATTCTATGTGCCGCGATTGATTGCGAAAAACGGCGATAACGGCCATGGAAAGGGCATGGATGGGAAGGCCGCGAAGGACGTTATCGTGAAAGTCCCGTGTGGGACCCTTGTCTGGCGTCTGCCGGACAACCCGGCTGAAGCCGCCGAAGCATCCGCAGCATCGGAGGAATCCGAAGACAGCGAGAACCCGCCCAAGCCTTTCATGGGCAGCGGTGCCAAGAAAGCCGTTTATCGTTCCGTTGCGGACCAGGGCCAGGCTCTCGAAATCAACCTGGAAGACGAACCGGATTTGGAAAAGATCAAGCAACCGATTTCCAAGGAAGGCGCGGAATTGGTCGTGGACATGACCACAAATGGTCAGCGGTTTGTGCTGTGCAAGGGAGGCCGGGGCGGTTTGGGAAACCGGAATTTTGCGACGGCGCGCTATCAAACGCCGCGTTTTGCGCAACCGGGCGAACCGGGCGAGGAAGGAAATTACCTGTTCGAACTGCGTCTCATGGCGGAGATCGGCCTGGTGGGTTATCCCAACGCGGGCAAATCGACCCTTTTGACGGCGGTATCTGCGGCGCGGCCGAAAATTGCCTCCTACCCGTTCACCACGCTCCATCCGCAGGTGGGAATCATGGAATATGAGGATTTCAAGCGTCTGACAGTCTGTGACGTGCCGGGTTTGATCGAAGGGGCGCACCTGAATCTGGGCCTTGGACATTCCTTTTTGCGGCATATCCAACGCTGCAAGGTGCTGGTAGTTTTGGTCGATATGGCGGGAACCGATGCGCGTGAGCCGTGGGACGATTATCGCAATCTGCTCAAGGAGCTCGAATTGTTCGACCCTACCCTGCTGGAACGTCCGCGCCTGGTGATTGCCAATAAAATGGATGAGCCTGTCGCTGTTGAAAAACTGAAGAAATTCAAGCGCAAGATCACGAAAACGCCATTGCTGGAAATGTCGGCGGCGTTCGATCAAGGCGTCAAGGAATTCAAGCTGGCCGTCCGCAAATTGGTGGAAGCGGTTGGCGAAGCGGAGGGTTGAGCCGTGCGGTTTGGCATGATGGAAATGGGGATAAATAAGTCGAACGAGGTTTGGAATAATATCTTTCGTCCCTGACGGGACTTAGGTGGAGGCGGTTAACGGTATCCCGGCGATTTATTGCTGGAATGGCACGAATGCGCACGGTGTCTGAATTCAAGTCCCGTAGGGACGCTCGATAATAGCCCAGCGATTTATCGCTGGGTTAAAGTAAGAAACAAAATGAGTCCCGTCAGGGACGAAAGATAACGAAAGATTCATCATGCATTCATTCGCCAGTTGTCTGATGCATTGTGTGTGGGCGACCAAGGAACGCCGCCCGGTCATTAAATCCGAGATGCAACAACGCCTCTGGCCCTACCTCGGCGGCATTGCCCGCGAAAACAAAATAAAGACGCTCGTGATCGGCGGTGTGGAGGATCATGTGCATGTGCTCATGTCGATTCCTTCGACGCTTTCGGTGGCGAAGACCGTCCAGCTTCTCAAAGGAAATTCATCGAAATGGGTTCATGACACGTTCAAGGAACATCGGGATTTCGAATGGCAGGAGGGTTATGGAGCTTTCAGCATCGGCATCTCCGGCGTCGAGGATACGACCCAATACATTCAAGGCCAGGCCGGGCATCATCACAGGATGACGTTTAAGGAGGAAGTCGAAGCGTTCTTGAAAAAGCACGGGATGGTGTATGTGGCGCAGGATTTGGAATGAATGGGCGATGAATTGGGGAAGAGATTTTCTTTCGTCCCTGGCGGGACTTGGGTGGACGCGTTTGCCGATGAACCCACCGTTGAAACGGTGGGCCTGGAGTTTGGCCCCCTTACGATCAGTTAAGACTTAGAAAGATGGCGGCTTCTAGTGGTGGATCGCATTTTCTGCCGTTCTGGGTGGGAATGGTATTTGATGAGAGCGGCAGAAAATGGGTGGTTAGGGCTGTAGCCCAAAGTTCATAACGCAATTGCGTGATTAATTCGTTGGTTGTGGCTCTCTGGCCGGGCTTACGTTTGTACCAGCACGGGCGTTTGAAGGTCTCCGGCTGGCCGTCGGCACCGTAGGTTTTGACGGCGCCCAGGAGCAGTAGCGCGTAGGCTGCCACGGCCAGCGCCGGGGCATTCTGATTGGAAGCCTCGGACCGAACCTGGGCCTGTCCGACCCCCAGAAGAGTTTTCTCATCCCGGAAGTTGACTTCGATATCCCATCGCCAGAGATAAAACTGCACCACCTTTTCCAGGGGCAGATTCAGATCAGTGCAGATGAGAAAAGCCGGTTCGCGCCGTTCCAGCTTGCTGGACCTGGTACGGCGGTAAGCCACCGGCTCGATGACGACCAGACGCAGGGAGTGGCCGGCCTTGTCCATCTGCGAGTAGACGGGCGCCAGGGTTTTGACCCGGAACTGGTAGCGTTTGCCTGCCGCAAAGGCCTCCACGGTTTGCCAGGGTTGGGCCGGGTCCTTGAGCAGTTGTTCCGGCGTGGGGCAGTGGGCCCCATACTTGCGTTTGCGGCCGTGCGCGGCCTGCCCTGTCGGGGGAAAGTAAAAGGCCGAGTCCTTGCGCACGCGGCCAATGAGGGTGGTCCGCTCCGGAATCTGCCCCAGAACGGTGCCATTGGTGAAGCGGCCATCGAGGGTGGCAATCAGCGGCCGCTGGCTCGAACCGCTTTGATCCATTTGCCGGCGCATGTGGGTCAGGCGATTGCGGCCCGCCACATTGATATTCATTTTGGCCCGTTGCTCCCGGTAGGCGGCCCAGCGCTCTGGCGCGGCATCCTTGCGCGGCTTGGCGGGCAGGGCCGCATGCTGGAAGTCCACCGGAATCATCCGTGCCGCCCCTTGTGAGCCCAGCGGCACGGCCGCAGAAATCTGCAGGACCCGCAGACCCCGGACAAAGTTGACCTGGAATGGGGGGCTCAAGGGATCACGCTGAAAACGGGAGCCAAAGATGCGCGGACCGGTTTTGCGCAAGAGCGAGTCGTCCATGGCCACGACCAGAGGATCCTTGGACGGGAAGTCCTGCTCGATTTGGGCGCGGATCCGGTCGAAAACCCAGTCCTCGTCGAAATGATCCTCGGAATAGAAGCGGTAATCGGCCGTCCAATCCTGTTGGGTGCGGTTTTGATTGCGCAAGAGCCCTGTAATGGTGTGGCGGCCGAAGCACACCAACTGGGAAAGCAGATGGCGGCGGCCCCGAGCCCAGGCCTGCGGGGAAGAGAAGCCGGGAGCACATAGATCGATCAGCTCCTCGATTTGGTCGAGGAGGGAGGCGTTTTTTTTAAAGCGACCGGGTTGGGGGGGACCTGGTCGCGCGAGAGAATGAGGTGACCTTTGTCGGCAATGGTCCACCGGACATCCTCTCCCTTGTCGAAATCCATGGCCTGGGCGATGGCGGAGGGGAAGTTGATGTACCATTGCTGGCTTTGCTTGCGTTGGATGAGCTGGACTTTAGTTGGATAACCCATAGTGGCCATATCTAGTCACATAACTAGACCACGCGCAACAAAATAATAATCCCACCAGCGGTTTGTCTAGTCCGGGGCCAAACTCCAGACCCACCGTTGAAACGGTGGGCTATTTTCGGGCGTCCCTGCGGGACTAAGGACGGGCGGTGCGGGTGTCGTTGCTTCTAATTGACGACTGGGGCACTGGGAATTAGGTTTTGGCAATGAGTATGGAAGTGCAGATAACAGAGGCAGTGAAAGCCATTGAGCGGAAAACTCTTCCGCCAGAGAAACTGGATACGTTGGCGCGTGAGATACTCGAGTTGAAGCGCAAGCTTAACGCGGTCATTCTCGCGCACAACTATCAGGTGCCCGAGATTCAGGACGTGGCGGATTATGTGGGCGACTCGCTGGGCCTGGCCCAACAAGCGGCGAAGACTCCCGCGCAGGTCATTGTCTTTTGCGGCGTCCATTTCATGGCTGAAACGGCCAAGATTCTTAATCCGGGCAAAATCGTGGTTCTCCCGGATCGCGATGCGGGTTGTTCGCTGGAGGAAAGCTGTCCGGCGGATAAATTGAAGGCGTTTCAGGCGACCAATCCCAATTTTTACACGATTGCCTACATCAATTGCAGCGCGGCGGTCAAAGCCCTGAGCGATGTCATCTGTACCAGCGGCAATGCGGTGAAGATCGTCAAGGCCGCGCCCAAGGATCGGGATTTGCTGTTCGTGCCGGATGAGAACCTGGGTTCCTGGGTGATGGAACAGACGGGGCGTCCGATGACCTTGTGGAAAGGCAATTGCTACGTGCATGTGGAGTTCACGCATGCGGCGATTTCCCGACTGCGTCGGGAGCACCCCGGCGCACCGCTGGTGGCGCACCCCGAATGCACCAAGGCCGTGCGGATACTGGCCGATGAGGTCTGCTCCACGGAGCGCATGGTCACCTATTGCCAGCAATCCCCTGCCCCGACGTTTCTGATCGCCACGGAAGCGGGGATGATTCACCGGCTGGAAAAAACGTGCCCTGGCAAAAAGTTCATTGCCGCGCCCACCGAGAGCTGCCATTGCAACGAATGCAAGTTCATGAAGATGAATACGCTCGAGAAGCTTTACGATTGCATGGTGGATCTGCGCCCACAGGTGGAACTGAGCGATGAAATCATCCAAAAGGCCCGCCTGCCGATTGAGCGGATGCTGGAGATTTCCGCGCGGGCATAAAGACTTGGACTGCGAAAGGCACATAGATTTTATAGAAAGAGAGTGGAGAAGAGGTTTAATGCATCGATGAATGGGAGGAACCTTCTGGCGACCCCTCCCTCCAGCTCCCTCCCCGCTCGTGCCTCGCTGGGCGGGAGAGAAGACATGCGGCACGGTCACGCTCGTGGCAACCACGGATAGGACGGATGACACGGATGGGGAAAGTAATTTTGGTGCGGTGCAAGGCGTGCGTGAAAAGCAATAATTGCCAAGGGAATGCCAACCGTTGACAAGCCAGGTTTGCGGAGAAGGTGTAATTTTCAATCGAGGCTGAGGCAGTATTGCCGCGCGGCTTCGTTTCGGGAATGGGCACCAGAATCAACGATAGCGGAGGAAACAGCGGGCATCCACCACGACCAACCCGTAGGTGTGTCGAATCCACCTTTGGAGAACCGCGCTGTTTTCTGGGGCAGCGGCTTGTCTATCTGGCCATTTCCCAGCGCGCACACGGTTTGACGGTGGGGGTGAATCTCAATCCGGGCCGGGAATGCAATTTTAATTGCGTTTACTGCGAGGTCCGCCGCAACCGGATAAGCCCGGGCGAAGGGGTGAATCTCAAGATGCTGGAGACGGCCTTGCGCAGCGCGCTGGAACAGGCGATGCAGGGCGATCTGACTTGTGTGCCCGCTTTTCAAAAAGTCCCCCGGGATCTGCTGCGTTTTCAAGGCGTGGCGGTGAGCGGGGACGGGGAACCGACCTTGTGCCCCAACTTTGCGGCAGCCCTGGAAACCCTGGCTCACCAGCGCTCCGTGAACCCGTATTTTAGGATTGTGGTCATGACCAACGGCTCGGGTCTGCACCTGGCGCACATACAGGATGGATTTAAAAGGCTGAGCATGACCGATGAGGTTTGGGTGAAATTGGACGCGGGCACCCAGGAATACATGGATGCCATCAACCGCGCCTCGGTCCCTTTAAGCCGGATATTGGAGAATTTGCTGCTTCTGGGGCGGCAGCGCCCGGTGGTGATTCAAAGTCTGTTCCCCTGTCTGCACGGCCAGGAACCGCCACCCGCGCAGATCGACCAATATGTGCGGCGTCTGGCGGAATTGCGAGACGCGGGGGCGATCATCCAACGTGTTTTGGTTTGCTCCGCCCACCAACCGACCGCCGTGGAGGGCTGCAATCATCTGCCACTCCAAGCCCTGGCCCAAATCTCCCGGAAGATCAAGACGGACGCCGGGATCGAAGCTGAGGTGTTTTAAAAGAGAGCGGAGGGCGGAGGGCGGAGGGCGGTGGAAAATGGATAATGGAGAAGAAAAAACGAACAGCCAACCGCGTACATGGATGGGAAGGATGGTTCGTGACTGGACCCGGTCAATTCCCACTGACTTCTTGCGGGCCCTTGCCGCCATTGACCAGAAACAATACGGCCATGCGCACCGCCAGCCCGTTGGTCACCTGCTCAAGAATCACCGAGCGGCTGCAATCGGCCACATCGCTGTCGATCTCCACGCCGCGGTTGATCGGGCCGGGATGCATAATGATCACGTCGGGTTTGGTTCGTGCCATGCGCTCCTTGTTCAGACCGAAAAGCGAGGTGTATTCACCCAGACTCGGGAACATGCTCTTGCGCTGGCGTTCGTGCTGAATGCGCAGCAAATTAATGATGTCCGCCCCTTCAATGGCCTCGTTCACATCATAAACCACCCGGCAACCCATTTGCTCGAACACCTTGGGCACCAGCGTCGGAGGGCCGCACAATGTCACTTTGGCCCCCAATTTCGTGAGCGCCCAGATATTGGAACGGGCCACCCGGCTGTAGAGAATATCGCCCAGGATGGTGACGTTCAATCCGGCCAGCTTGCCCCGCTTTTCGCGAATGGTGAAGGCGTCGAGCAAGGCCTGTGTGGGATGTTCGTGGGCGCCATCCCCGGCGTTGACCACGCATGAATTGAGCACCCGGGACAAGAATTGAGGCGCCCCGGCGGCGCTGTGCCGGATGATGATGATATCCGCATTCAACGCCTCGAGATTGCGCGCCGTGTCCTTGAGGGTTTCCCCTTTGCGCAGGGAGGAAATTTCAGCCGAGAAATTAACGATATCCGCAGTTAAACGCGTGGCAGCCAGCTCAAAACTGATGCGCGTGCGCGTGGAGGGTTCGACGAACAGGTTGATGACGGTTTTGCCCCGCAGAGCCGGCACTTTTTTAATCGCCCGCTCTCCCACGGCTTTGAACGCCCGGGCGGTGTCCAGCACGAGGTTGATTTCCTCGGGCGAGAGCGATTCGATATCCAGCAAGTGTTTACGATTCCAGATCATGCACAAACAAGAAAGACCCCCTCGGCATCGCCGTCCTCGCGCAACCTGACATCCACTTTGTCCAATGGCCCGGTAGAAACCGCCCGGCCCACAAAATCCGCTCGAATGGGCAATTCCCGATGCCCGCGATCGATCAAAACCGCCAGCTCGATGCAACGGGGCCGCCCAAAATCATTCAACGCATCCATCGCCGCCCGCACTGTCCGCCCCTTGAATAACACGTCATCCACCAAAACCACAGCCTTGCCGGTGATATCGAAGGGAATCAGGGTCGGATGCACGGGAGGCGCGGCGCGCTGGTTCAAATCGTCGCGGTACATGTTCACATCCAGAGTGCCCACGGGAATCTGGCGTGAGAATTTATCCTTGAAAATCAGGCTCAGACGTTCCGCAAGATGAACCCCGCCGCGTTGTATTCCGACCAACACCATGTCGTCGGAATTATTCTTGTTGTGGATGATTTCCCCGGCCAGGCGCTGAAGGGCCTCCTGGATTTCCTGAGCGTTTAAAACGGGGTTATTTTTTGAAGTCAAGGTGGACACAGTGCAATATCGAATATGGCATCGGTTAAAAATTAAAACAAAAATCCCACATCCACCTTCTCAGCGCCGCCCTCCCAAAATTACGTGGAAGGGTTATTTCAGCCAGCGACTGCGGTGTGGGTTTCCAGTTGGCGGTTCTTTTTCCATTTGGATCGGTGCTTGATGATCCAATCGGTCAAGGCCCATTCGAACCCGATATCGTAGCCTGCTTTTTCGGACTCAAGCCATTTATGACGCAGGATTTCCTCCCGCTCAGCTTGAAACTCCCGATAAAGGGACGAGCTTCTTAACAGACTATTACCGTCAACGGCGTTGTTTGTGTCACACGACATAACTGCAAACTAAAACCTAATGCTTCACAACAATGTAACATCACCGGGCGACATGACAATAAAATTCCAACCTTTTGAGCAACCTGGTTGTTCTTGGTTGCATGTGATTGTGTAGTAATTATTTACACATCAGATGAGTCCCCGCAAAAGGTTTGTGACCGGCTAAAATTGACAGGCGCGCCTGACCCAATGAGACAAAAGAACAACTGCCCGGGAAAGAGAAAGGCCGCCTGGGATCGGACAGGCTCTTTTGACCTGTTCCATGCCCCAAGCGGCCGGTTCGTTTTAAATGTTTCGTGTGGCGCTATTTATATTACCAGCGGCCGTGCCCACGGCTGTATCCATGACCATAACCATGACCGTAACCGTAATAAGGGCGCGGGCCGTAATAGGGTCCACCCCAAAAACCCACCGTAACCACCGGTCTGGGGGCCACGTAAACAACGGGCGCCGGGGCATATACCACCGGGGCGGGCTGCACATAAACGGGCGCGGACTGGACAATCGTTTGTGTCGGTTGAGTGACAACGGTCGTCGTTTGCTGACCATTGGGCGCCGTCGTGGTGGTCGTGGTTTGAACCATGGCCTGTTGAACGACCGGTTGCTGATATACCACGGTAGTCTGCTGAGGAACCATATAGACCGTGCGTGGCGACTCACAAACCAAGGGGGCACAGACCGGCGGCGGACAGGGTTCCAAGGCCCGCACCAGCAGACTCCCGACAGCCACGCCCGTCAAAACCTTGCCTGCGGTGGCCCACTCCCGGTCTCCCGCATAAGCGTTCTGAAAACCAGAGCTCGCGACGGCCGCGAGTGTGAGCGCTAAAATCGTAACTTTCATCATCGGTTTCATATAAACCTTTATTTTATACCTTCATTGCGTTCGACGCCACCCCTTGTAATTTATTCAAAGGGGCGTAATCTGCCCATTATCACGGATATGAATTGGGATCCCGATGCAGTGGCAGTAAAAGGGCGAACGAGGCGGCAGATACCGCGATCCTTCAAGGATTTAACGCCGTCCCGCGCCTTCAACCCGCGCACGTTTTTCCGGGAGATGATCTGGAAAACGCTCTTAATGCGGCGCACCGGTCAGCATAAGAGACCGGTGTTTCCGAATTTGAAGGAGAGCCAGCTTGCCTTGACGTGGATCGGTCACGCTTCTTTCTTATTACAATTCAACGATTTAAACGCCCTGTTCGATCCCAATTTCGCGAACTGGCTGTTTTTGCTCAAGCGAGTGAAACGCGCCGGAATGAAGATCGAAGACCTTCCACCCATCGACCTGGTACTTCTGACGCATGCGCATTTCGACCATTTTCATAAGCCCACCCTGCGGAAACTGCCCGCCCCCAAACTGGCCATCATGCCCTGGGGAATGGGAGATTTGGCCCGAGGCCTGGGTTTCGAGCGCATCATAGAGCTTAAGTGGTGGGAAACCTTTACGCAGGGCGACCTGAAGGTAACGTTAACGCCATCCAAACACTGGGGTGCCCGCACGCTGCGCGATGCCCATCGCGGATTTGGCGGGTTTGTGGTCGAGCATCAAGGCCGGAGTGTTTATCACGCGGGGGACACCGCCTACTCGGACGGATTCAAGGAGATTGGCAAACGATGCAAACCCGAGGTTGCGCTCTTGCCCATTGGCGCGTATCTGCCGGATGAATTACGCCGGGTACACATGGGACCGGACGAAGCCATCAAGGTCTTTAAGGACCTGGGTTCCAAATGGTTGGTCCCGATGCACTATGGAAGCTTCCGACTCTCGTTCGAGAACATGGATGAACCGCCCCGCTGGCTCAATGAACTGGCCCATAAGAACGGAATCATCCGGCATGTGCGCATGCTGGAAGAGGGGGTTCCGGCAATTTTTTGATGATGGGTTCCTGTTAAATAGCCACAATTATTCCCTTTAAATTGGTCCGGTTATTGCTTTTAATCCCCCGGAATGGCCGTGAACAACATAATCAAGATCGCCGTCTATACGGTGCTGTTGGTCCTTTCGTGTCTTTTTTTCCACGGTTTCCACAAGAATTACAACCGATTGATGAGCACGACGGCGGACCTCGAGGAGGCTGCCAACAAGGATAACGTGGTCGCGCATCAACTGCCCTCCAGCGCCAAGTTCTCAAATATCATCATATATGGCGGCGCATTCTTTGGCACCGTGCTCATACTGGGCCTGATGGCGGGTCACGAAGTGTCCAATTACGTGGGGCATCGCTTTGGAAAATTCCTGTTCAACGAGGAAGGGGAAGGCTTCAAGGATACGGATTACGAGATCGCCGAGCAAAAGTGGGTGGATGGAAATCATCTGGAGGCGATTGAATTGATGCGGGGCTACCTGCTGAAGAATCCCAACGAACAACATGTGGCCATCCGCATAGCCGAGATTTACGAGAAAGATCTGCACAATCCATTGGCCTCGGCGCTCGAGTATGAGGAAGTGCTCAAGCAAAAATTGTCGGCGGAACAATGGGGGTGGACGGCCATTCATTTGTGCAATCTTTACATCAGCAAACTCAATAAGCCCAAAAAGGCGAGCGAATTGCTGACGCGAATTGTCGAGGAATATCCAGACACGGCCGCAGCCGAAAAAGCACGCAAACGGCTGGAAACCGAAGCCGAAAACCCCAGTGCGGTGGAGGAGCAATCCGCCCCTGAGACGGCCGAGACCCCGACCCCGGCCCCTGCCCCGGCTCCGCCGAAAAAGGTGGAGACACCCGATAACTCGGAATTGCAGAACATCCTCAACAAACTCCACCAGGCTAAGATCCGGTCCTCCACGGATAAGGAATCTTAGAGCCCGCCCCGCGCATCCTCCCAAATCTCCAAATCCGCGCCTTTTCTCCAGTCTTTACGGGACGCAGAGCATTCGATAGAGTCGGAGACATGCAGCAACCCAGTTATTCTATCCGACGGGCGACGTTTGAGGATGTGCCGTGGCTGCGCGCCTTATGGAAGGAAGCGCAATTGCCTGCGGATGAACTGGAGAAACGCTTCATCGAGTTTCAGGTGGTGTTCGATGATAAAGGCGAGTTGCTCGGCGCCGTGGGTTTGACGATGATGGTCCGCCACGGTCATTTGCATAGCGAGGCTTTTTTACACCCGGAGATGGAGGAAACTTTGCGCCCCATGCTTTGGGAGCGTGTGACGATGCTGGCCCGAAATCATGGACTGGTCCGGTTTTGGACGCTGGAAGAAGCCCCATTTTGGAAGCACTTCATCGGGTTCAAAGAGCCGACGCCGGAGGAATTGGAACGGATGCCCGCCGGTTTTGGAGATGTCCGCGGGCGCTGGATCACGCTTAAGTTTGCCGACGAAACGATCCTCAGCTCCCAGGGACTCACGATGGAGGAGCATCTGGAAATGTTTCGTCAGAACCAGGAGGCGGAGATCCAGGGAATGCATCGGCGCGCCAGGCAGTTGAAAATCCTGGCCACGATGGTCGTGCTGGTGTTGCTGGGGCTGATTGTGTGGGGCACTGTGATGTTAATGCGCCGCAATGCCGGCATCCCGCCCCGCTGATTCCGCCGCCTGTTGCGTTTGGTTTTGGGAAAAATCCTCCGCGTGATAGGAGCTGCGCACCAGAGGTCCGCAGGCCGCATGCACGAACCCCATTTGACGGGCCAGGCGCGCATAATCGAGAAATTGTTCGGGAGCGATAAAGTCCTGAACGGGCAGATGCTCTCGCGTGGGCTGCAAATACTGGCCGAGCGTCAAAATGTCGCAATCGACCTCTCGCAGGTCGGCCATGGCGGTCAGCACTTCCTCCCGGGTCTCGCCCAATCCGAGCATCAGGCCGGATTTGGTGTAAAGGTTGTGCCCCACTTTGGCCCGGACCTTTCGCAGGACACTCAACGAACGATCATAGGTGGCCCGGGAACGGACCGAGGGCGTCAAGCGCCGCACGGTTTCCAGGTTGTGATTGAACACCTCGGGCCGCGCTTCGAGCACGCATTCGATGGCCGCGTCACGGTCGTTGAAATCGGGCGTCAATACCTCCACCACCAGGTTCGGAACGGCGGCTTTGACCGCGAGAATGGTCCGCCGGAAATGATCGGCGCCGCCATCCGGCATGTCGTCCCGCGCCACCGCGGTAATCACCACATGGCGCAAGCCCATGCGACGGGCGGCCTCGGCCACGCGGGCGGGTTCGTCGGGATCGAGCGGCAGGGGCCTGGCCGTTGCTATGGCGCAAAAACCGCAGGCGCGCGTGCAGCGGTCCCCGCCGATCATGAATGTGGCGGTGCCACGGCTCCAGCATTCCCAGTGGTTCGGGCACTTCGCGCTTTCGCAGACGGTGTGCAGGTGCAGTTCGCCGAGCATGGCGCGGGTGTGACTGTAGGTGTCGGTCGTGGGCAGCGGCATGCGCAACCATGCGGGCAGCCGCGGACGAGGATTCATCCCCTGCCCTGGCGCCTTCGAACCAACCACATTTTCCGTTTCGGAAATCATCGCCACAATTCTAGCATGCGCCCCGTTTCCCGCAACCCGGCAAAAAAAGCGCCAAAACCGATTGACTCGGATTTGGCGCTGTGAAGGAGATTTTAATGGGTTACTTTTGTGCTCGGGTTTCTCGATAGCGACTTAGTGCAATCCATCCCCATGAATGGCACAGACTGCTCTTTCACCCAAAGTTTTCAGATCGTAACTTCCATTGTTGGCTGGGCATTTGGGTTCAACCCGAATATATCCTGTCGATCCAAACAGATTCGCAACAGTGGGAGTATCGGCGTTTCCTTTTAGTGCGTCCAAACCCCATTGCGTTTTTGCGGATTCTATTTGTGTGATATTTTCAAGGCACACTCGTGCTTGAGCCATTTGCCGGGTCTTGATGAAATTGGGAATTACGATGGCCATTATCAGCCCAATGATCGCAATCACCACCATTATCTCCACTAATGTAAATGCCTGGCGCCTTTGCCGATGCCGGATATGCATGTTTAGAGATGTTCATTGTTAGAAAATACCCACTCAAATTTGAGAACTGATAGTCCAACATAAAAAAGCCTGGAGGAGTTCCCCCCTCCAAGCGATTCATTAAAAGACAAATCAAAGCAATCAAACTTATGTTGTCACTGCCGACCTTAAGGCAGCTTGTGATCAGGATAAGTCGCAGCAGAAGGGCACACAGGCTGTGTACCGACGCTAGCACCGGTATAATCCACACCAGTGGCAGGGCAGCTGGGTGCAACTTTGATATAGTTTGTCGCACCGGTAATGGCCGTCATGGCAACCGCCGTGCCGCTGGCTATCTTATTTTCCAACGCATATTGTTCAATGGCTCCGTCAATTTGCTTCAAATTCGCGATGCAAGCATTTTTCTGAGCGGTTTGGCGGGCCTTGACGAAGTTGGGGATGGCGATCGCGGCGAGCAAGCCGATGATGGCCACGACGATCATGATTTCAACCAGGGTGAAGGCGGATTTCCGCGAGGTTTGAGTACGCATACGTTTAACTTTTTTGTTGTGCTTTTTAACGCGGCGTGAACCCGGTATGAGGTGTTTTATATGATAACATGTTCGGTCCACTGATAACCTCACACCGACCGCACGAGAATAACGAAAGCAAGTCTCGTGCCAATATCAAACAGGAGGCGAACTGAATACAAAAGTATGAGTTTAAACCTGAAATGAAAGCAGGAAACACTGCAGCGGAATGAACACGTCCATTATTAAATTTACATGCCTTGGATCGAGACAATAAACGCATGAAGCGCGTTGCCAACTATTCCGCTCATTTAACCCACAATGGACTGCAATTCAACACCTGGCTTCAAAAATAAAAAAGGCTTGGAGGATTTTCGTCCTCCAAGCCTTTCGCTTAATAAAATGCCTGAGCAACAAATCTTATGTTGCCACTTTCCGCATTACGGAAGCTTGTGATCAGGATACGTCGCAGCGGAAGGGCAAACAGGTTGTGTACCAACGTTAGCCCCGGTATAAGCCGTTCCTGTGGCAGGGCAACTGGGTGCAACTTTGATGTAGTTTGTCGCACCGGTAATGGCGGTCATGGCAACCGCCGTTCCTGTGGCTATCTTATTTTCCAACGCATATTGTTCAATGGCACCGTCAATCTGCTTCAAATTCGCGATGCAAGCATTTTTCTGAGCGGTCTGGCGGGCCTTGACGAAGTTAGGAATGGCGATCGCGGCCAGCAAGCCGATGATGGCCACGACGATCATGATTTCAACCAGGGTGAAGGCGGATTTCCGCGAGGTTTGCGTACGCATACGTTTTACTTTTTTTGTTGTTTTACTTAACGCGGCGTGAACCCGGTATGAGGTATTTTATATGATAACATGTTCGGTCCACAGATCGCCTCATACCAACCGCTTGGGGTAACGTTAGCAAGCCCCGTGCCAATGTCAACTCCCAGTAAACTCCCCATAATCACGATGAAAATACCGCGTATTCAGGCCTTTCTGTAAAGGGAATGTCATGAAGCGCGGTTTGAATGTCTCGTATTAGGACACGCGGAAGAGCCGGAAGACACGGTTATTCCAACAGGATGCGGCAATGGGATTCTTAACATGGATAGATAGGATGAACAGGATCAGGGAATTGCTATTCATACGCCTCCTGAAGGCGTGCGATCCGGGGATGGACGGGGGAATTGGCGGGGGTTCTGGCTTTGACGGCGGCAAAGACGCGGCGCGCCTCGGCCATGTCCTCGCGGCTGACCATGACCACGTAATCGAGTTCGATGGAGGCCAGACGGGGATCGGCGATGTTCGGGCCGTAATAATCGATCCAGCGCCGGAATGTTTTGGGTCCCCGGGCTTGCGCGGCCGCCAGGGAGGACTCCAGGGACTCAGGCATGCCTGGCAGATTGGGCGTGGCGTTGTTGGTCGTCTGGCTTTGAGCGGGCGGAAGCTGTTCGCCCATGAAATGCGTGAAATGCCGGTAACAGGCGCGACCGGCGAGGAACGCGATGCAAATCAAGACAATGCCAAGGAATTGGCGCATTTGTCGCATGCGGGAAAATAGGCCGGTTTGGGCGTGTAATGCAACCTGTAAAAGGGCGGAGAGCCGAGAGCCGAGAGCCGAGAGCCGAGAGCAGAGGGCGGGAGGGCGGCGGAAAAGACAGGGATGGGAAGGGGGAAAGAATTAACATGGATAGTCAGGATGGACAGGATTTTTAACCACGGATATGACGGATGACACGGAGGGGAAAAGGTAATGGTTAATTGACAATGGAAAATGGACAATGAGGGCAAAGGGCAAAGGGATGCGTCGGCTTACTTTGCGCGGTCACAGACCACGAACCGGGGGGTGCCGTTCAGGTCTTTGACCACGGCTTCGATTCGCCAGCCTGATTGCTCAAATATCCCGCGCACGGCCGTTTCCTGGCCGTCCCCGAATTCGACCATCAAGCGCCCCGGATTTCTCAGGTGCGTCCCGGCTTCACCGGCCAGCCGCCGCATGAAATCCAGACCATCCACGCCGCCATCCAGAGCGCCACGGGGATCGAAGTCCCGCACCTCGGGTTCCAGGCGCTCGATTTCCGCCGCTGGAATATAGGGGGGATTGGAGACAATGAGGTCGAACCGGCTTTCCTCGACTCCCGCCGGATCCGACCTTGGCAGGGCTGCAAAGCCATTCCCCAGAATAAAACGAACGGCGTGCTTTCCGTGCCGGGCGGCATTGGCTCGCGCCACCTCGAGAGCGGGCGCCGACAGGTCCAGTGCAAGAACTTCCACTGTGGGACAATGTGACGCGATGGCTATGGCCAGACAACCGCTGCCGGTTCCAAAATCGAGGGCGGTCAGTGGCGCTGTGCCTTCCCTGGAACGCTGATTGAGGTATTGCCAGGCATGCTCGGCGAGAAGCTCGGTCTCGGGTCTGGGGATAAGAACGGCCGGGGAGACGGCCAGTTCCAGACCGCAGAAGGAAACCGTGCCCACGATGTGTTGGAGCGGTTCGCGGCGGGCCCGGCGGGTGACCAGGTCGCGCACCCGGCCGAGTTCCTCCCCGGTGAGTTGGCGTTCAAAATCGAGATACAGGCGGAGCCGGGGCAGGCCCAAGGCATGGGCCATGAGCAATTCGGCCTGCAGGCGGGGGGAATCAATTCCTTTATTTTGAAGGAATTGCGCGCCGCGCTGAATGGTCTCGAGTATGGTCACGCCCAATTATGCGCGCAACGCCATCAATCCGAGCATCAGTTCCATGGCGATCAGGAGGGAAAAAGTGACCACGCATAGAATATAGATGCCAAAACCCTTGGTTTGATCGGGTTGCAGCACGGCTCCCACTCCCTGGTAGAGGACATAGGCGCAACCGATCATGCCCAGGCCTGCGGTAATCCAGGCATTCAAGAACGGAATGATACCCAGCATGTGAGCGATGAACACCGGGGTGAAACCGAAGACGGCCAGATTGAAACAGGTGGCAAAATCGGTTCGCACCTGGAAGCCGTCCGCAAGCCATTGGACAACCAGGGTCCCGGCCAGGACCATTCCGGCGAGGAGGCCCGCGTGGATTGCCTCGAATCGCATGATTGTGGCCGGATCATAGTGTGTGGCCGCTCCGCCGGACATCCCACGCATTCCCCAAAGCTGCAGCGCATAACCATCGATCAAAACGGCCAAGACCAACAAGGGCACAAAATACAACAATGCCGTCATCAGCATTTTCTGCCGACCGAGCGCGATTTTTTCCCATGCGGTGCCTGGCAAAAAGAAAAGCTGGAAAACCCTTATCATGGGGTAAAATCTAATGCCGGGCGCATTGCATGACAACAAAATAGCCATCGTCGGCGTTTTCTCTTGGCAATGGGAGGCTCTTTTGGTCTAGTCTTCTCATCGGACTGTCCGATGGTGTAACGGTAGCACACAGCCCTTTGGAGGCTATTGTCCTGGTTCGAATCCAGGTCGGACAGCCATTTTTTTTCACATTCCCCCATCCGCCTTTGACCGCACAAATCATTCAGTTCAAGGAACCTTTGCAGGCAATGGTCGAAAGTAAAATCGGCTTTTGCGGGGCCAAGAGTCCAAGAAACACTCTTAAGTGTATCATTTTGGAGCACATTGCGACTTGCCCATTCTCAAGGGGCATGATCATAATGACGGTAAGACATGCAGCAAGATTACATAGCCGATTCACGATTGCGCATTCTCCATTTGGAGGATGTGCCCGCCGATGCCGAGTTAACGCACCGGGAGCTGAAGCATGCCGGATTGCAGTTCGAGCTGTTGCATGTGGACGATCAGGCCGGTTTTCGCAAGGGGCTGGCGGAATTCAAGCCGGATATCATTCTTTCCGATTACGCCCTGCCGCATTTTACGGGAGCCGATGCGCTGGCCATCGCCCTGGAAGTGGCGCCTTTGACCCCGTTCATCATGGTGACCAGTTCGATTAATGAGTCCACAGCGGTGGATTGCATCAAGGCTGGAGCCTGGGACTATGTCATCAAGGAGCATCTGACCCGGCTGGCGCCCGCCATTCTGTCGGCCCGTGTGAAATGGAAGGATCGGTTGGACAAGGCACAGGCGCTGGAGGCCTTGCGGGAAAGCGAGGAGCGTTTCCGGCGATTCACGGAGGCCTCCTTCGAGGGAGTCTGCATTCATGCCGACGGCATTTTGCTGGATGCCAGCCCGAATTACGCGCGGATGTTCGGTTACGAATTGGAGGAAATGATCGGGCGCCCGGTGCTGGATTGGACCGCACCGGAAACCCATGAAATATCCCTCCAGCATATCAAGGACGGTCGGGACACCCCTTTCGAATCGATCGGCTTGCGCAAGGACGGTTCGCGCTTTGTCATGGAGATTCGCGGTCGGGAAACGCGTTACCACGGGCGCACGGGACGCATCGCCGCAATCCGGGACATCACACAGCGCAAGCGGACGGAGGAGGAGGTGCGCAAGCTGGCAGCTTTCCCCCGGTGGAATCCCAACCCGGTGCTCGAATTCGCCGAGGACGGCCGGATGGTCTATTGCAACGAGGCCACCCACGAATTGGCCCGTTCGCTGGGTTACGCCTCGCCGGAGGAAATGCTCCCGCCTGATTCGTCCAGGATCGTGACTGAATGCCTGCGCACCGGCACGAACAAGCTGCGTCTGGAAACCCAGCGCAATGACCGCACGATATCCTGGTCGTTTTTTCCGATTCCGCAAATTCATGTGGCCCATTGCTACGCCGGCGAGATTACTGAAAAACTCAATCTCGAGGAACAGTTGCGCCAGTCGCAAAAAATGGAGTCCATCGGCCAGCTCGCGGCCGGTGTGGCCCACGATTTTAACAATCTGCTCACCGTCATCCAGGGCCACGCCGACCTGCTGAGCAGCGACCCTGAGCTGAGCGCCGAATCGCTCGACTCCGTCAACCACATCACAGGCGCCGCTCAACGGGCCGCCAATCTGACCCATCAGCTCCTGGCCTTCAGCCGCAAGCAGCTCATGCAATTGCGCGTCATCGCCGTCAACGAGGTCCTCGATCAAATCCTGGATATGCTCCGGCGGGTTATTGGCGAGCACATTTCGCTGCAAGTGTCCTGCAGCCCCTCGCTGCCTGGGATTCGCGCGGACGCTGGGATGGTGGAACAAGTCGTCATCAACCTGGCGGTCAACGCACGGGACGCCATGCCGGAGGGAGGAGTGTTACGCCTGGTCACGTCGCTGTTCATCGCGGACGAGGCCTTTGTGCGCCAGCAACCCGAGGCGCGCCTGGGGCGCCACGTCTGCCTGACCATTTCCGACACGGGTTGCGGCATTGCCCCCTCAATCGTTAACCGCATTTTCGATCCGTTTTTCACCACGAAGGATGTTGGCAAAGGCACTGGTCTGGGACTGGCCACAGTCTATGGCATTGTCAAACAGCACGGCGGCTGGATCGAGGTGGAAAGCCGCCTTGGCGTCGGCACCACGTTCCGGGTTTATTGGCCGGAAAATGTGGAAAGCCCAGCCAGCCAGCCAGCCCCATCCTCCACCATCACCGCACTGCGCGGCAATGAAACCCTCCTCATCGTCGAGGATGACGACGCGCTGCGCGACCTGGAGCTGGAAATTCTCACCCGCCAGGGCTACAAGGTGCTTGCGGCAAAGAATGGCCACGCCGCGTTGGAATTGTGGAATACCCATTCGGATCATATCGAGATGCTACTGACGGACATGGTGATGCCAGAGGGCATTTCCGGCCGTCAACTGGCCGACCGCCTCTGGAAAAAACAGCCGAACCTCAAAGTCCTTTTCGCCACCGGTTATATATTCCCAGGTCAAATAAAGGAAATTCCCGAGCGCAACGGGGTCGCCTTTATCCAGAAGCCGTTCCAGCCGGCCGCGCTTGCCCAAGCCGTCAAAGATTGCCTGCAGGGTAACATCGCCACGCACATTTGAGATTGTTTCAACCACCGGAAACAGCCCGCAGGCACAGGGCAGGAAATCAAACTTAAAGTCGTATTTCCACTTGTTCCCTTGTCTCTGTGCCTGTGGTTGGGACGGTTTGAAGATTGATTCCGTCGCCGAATAGGGCACACTGCGCACATGTTGCGTGCCCCATGCTTGAGAACTTTCCGTCCGGTGTTCCTGTTAACAGCCGTCCTAGCCATTGGTGCATTTGGCGCGGGCGCCATTTCCGCCTTCGGGCAGGAGATGGATAAGAAGCTCGACGCCTTTTATCAGGAATACCTCGAAACCCACTTCCGCCACCATCCACTGGACGCCACCCAACTGGGCGATCACCGGTTCGACTCCCGGATGGATGATCTCTCGCGCCCGGCCATCGAGGCCGGGCGGGCGCGGGCCCAGGCCGCCCTGGAGGCCCTGCCCAAAAAAATCGATTACGCGCAGCTTTCGCGCGACCGCCAGATCGATTACGAAATCCTTCGCCAGGATCTGTTCAGCTCGATTTGGATGTCTGAAAATCTGCATCCTTTCGAGGAGGATCCCCGCGTCTATAACGCTTACATCAGCGACAGCGTCTATCTGTTGCTCGCCCAATCGACATTGCCCAAGGAAACCAACATCGCCAATTGCCGGTCGCGGATGGATCAAATTCCCCGGGTGATCGCCGCCGCCAAGGAGAATCTCCAGCACCCTGCCCGTCCGCTGCTCGAAACAGCGATTCGCCAGAATCAGGGCTCCATCGGTTTCTATGAAAAGGACCTCTTCGAGTTCGCGGGTAAAACGCCCCAACTCCCGGCGCTCAAGGCATCGGCACAGCGAGTCGTGGCCTGCCTGAAGGACTACCAGACCTTTCTGGAAAAAGATCTGCTCCCGCGCGCCTCGGGCGAATGGCGGCTGGGACGCGAGAAGTTTTATCGGAAGCTCGAACTGGAACTCAACGCCAGCCTCACCGCCGACCAGGTGCTGGCGGATGCGCACGCCGAATTCGAGCGGGTTCAACGGGACATGTATGTCATCGCACGCCAGCTCTGGAGCGGCTTTTATCCGGGGAAGGTGCTTCCGACAGACGATGCCAATGGAAGACGCGAGACCATTCAGAAGGTGCTCGACCGCATCGGCAGAGAGCACGGCAAACCTGAAAACCTGACACGCGATGTCCGCAAGGACGTGGCTGCAGTCAAAAGTTTCATTACCAAACGCGATTTCCTGCGCCTGCCCGTTCCAGATACATGCCGGATCGTGGAGATGCCGGAGTTCCAGCGCGGCAATTCCACCGCCTACATGAATTCAGCGCCGCCGCTCGATCCGAAGGCCCTGGGCTTTTTTGCCGTGAGCCCTCCGCCCAAAGATTGGGACGCCAAACGGGTGGAGAGCTACCTCGCGGAGTACAATAGCTACATGCTGCAGATTCTGACCATCCACGAGGCTTATCCGGGACACTATGTTCAGTTTGAATTCGCCAACCGCAATCCCTCCACCATTCGGCGCGTGCTCCAATCGGGTGTCTATATCGAGGGCTGGGCCGTTTACACCGAACAAACCATGCTCGATGAGGGATATGGAAAAGGCGATCTGCCCTTGAGATTAACGCAGTTGAAGTTTTACCTTCGCGCGGTGGCGAACGCCATTCTCGATCACCAGATGCACTGTGGCGGCTTGACCGATGACGATGCCCTCAAATTCCTGACCGAACAGGCCTATCAATCCGAGGGCGAGGCGCGCCTTAAGATCATTCGTGCCAAACAAAGCTCCGTCCAGCTTTCCACTTATTTTGTGGGGCGAATGGCACACTACCGCCTGCACCAGGCCATCCAAAGCGAGATGGGCGCGAACTTCGATTTGGGCCGCTATCACGAAGCCGTCCTGGCTCCCGGTCCGGTGCCGGTCAAGTATCTGCCGGAACTGGTGCGCGCACGCCTTCAGCAGCCAAGGTAAACTTTGAATCCCATCGAGCAAAAGGTCGTTGATGCGCCCGCCGCCAGGAGCGGGCGCTGTGCTTTTGCTCCTGGCCAAAAACATTACGAAGATGGGGCGTAGTCGATTGGATTAGCGCACGAGTATTACTCCAATAAACCCGAAATCCGAAATACGAATGGTCAAGATGATGCAATGCTTTGAGGCAGCCATGATTTGCAATCGGCGAGGGTGTATTAAATCAATACTCCACAGCCGGTTTCAAACCATGGATGGCCAAATGATTGCGTCAGATGGGCCGTTCCTATTTCGGATTTCGGGATAAATCACATGCAAAAGACCAGACCGTTAAATACGGCGCTAGCTGCGGTTGTTCTCACTGCATTGTTGTTCCTTTGCGGAAACGTTTCAATGGCTGCTCCGCAGGGCATTCCAAACTTCTCTCAAGTCAAAACTGGTGTCTGGCGCGGCGGCCAGCCAACGGCTGCCGGTTGGAAGCATCTCAAATCTCTGGGCGTAAAATGGGTCGTGAAGCTCAACACGAAACATGAGGCATCGGACGATTTGGCAAAGGCCAATGGCATGCAGGTCCTCTACCTCCCCATAACGAAAGCACGGCAAACCATCGGAAAACCACGCGTCAGAACGCTCAATGCTGCGGTATCCGCCCTCGAACGCGAAGGCACTTTTGTCCACTGCCAACATGGCGAGGACCGCACAGGACTCGTCGTCGGAGCATACCGCGTCAAGGTCGAGCATTGGTCGAAGACTGCCGCCTATGAAGAAATGAAAACGCACGGATTTCATCCCGTGTTGCGTGGCCTTTACTGGTCGTGGCAGGAGGATGTGCCCTGAAAAAGCAATCCTGGGTCATGCAGAATTGGGTCGGATTCAACCTTGCGGGGGAGGTGTCTCCATCACGATTTTAAACTCAGCCACCCGCTTCTCTCCTTCGGCCAATGCTTCAGGGGATATTTTGGAGGCGATCTTCCGTTTGGTGTTCAACACTTCTTCCTCACCGCTGGCCGCAGCCAGACAGCTCCATTTGTAAGCCTCGGCCGGATCGACATTCACTCCGCGCCCCAGGAAACACATCATCGCCAGGTAGTTTTGAGCCCTGGCATGCCCCTGCCGTGCCGCCCGCAGGAACCATGCGGCAGACTCCGCATAATCCTTGGGCACGCCGAGTCCCTGAAAAAAGCGTTCCCCCATGTCGAACTGGGCCTCGTTGTTGCCAGCCTGCGCCTTGTCGTAAGTCTTCTGTATCAGGTTATCCTGAACTTGTTTCAATGCGCCATAGCATCGCGCGGTTTGCCCTTTCACCTGTTCCAAAGAGCCAACCGCCTGCTTCGCATTCTTTGCCAACGACGCCAGATTCCAGATAAGACCCATAATCGATTTATATCACATTAATCGAATTCAAGACGCTTCACCAACATTTTTGCGGCTGACGGAACGGAGCGGCGTTTCATTGCGATGAAAGGGATGTGCAAAGTATGATTCGCTTGTCGCCCGGTGCGGGCCTTGCTTTGACTGGCCTCTCGCCTTGTCCAGCGGCGCGCAGAGGACTGCACGCCCTACCTTCGATTCGACCAAGTCCTTTCGATTTCAGCTTCCACTTTGTTTTGCTCTGTGACGTGCGACCAAGCGGACGCAGTCTTCTGCAATCGAACGAATAGACAGGTGTTGCAGAAACAGCGGCGCGCAGAGGACTGCACGCCCTACCTTGGAATTTCGTCTCGTTCCGACGGCTATGGTTTCAACGCAAACCTTGCTTCACAAACCGGTCTGTTTATTATCACCCCATGGATCTGCCAGTTCGTAAACGGCTTCCGCATAAGATCCCACAATGGGTCGCTGAAGGCAGTCACTTTTTCGTCACCATCAACTGTGCGCCGCCAGGGAAAAATCAACTTTGCCGCGCTGGTATCGGTGACACCGTCCTGGCCTCGATAACGCACAATCACTACCAATTCGTCTGGCACTGCCGCCTTTGTCTGCTCATGCCCGACCATTTGCATGCGATTCTGATGTTTCCCCAGGAACCAGGCATGGAAACAGCTCTCAAGAACTGGAAGAAGTTCGCAGCTCTTAAATGCGGCGTGAAATGGCAACGTGACTTCTTCGACCATCGGCTGCGGAACCATTGGGAAATGCAAGAAAAGACAAATTACATTCTGATGAATCCTGTGAGGAGCGGCTTATGCGAACGCGCCGAAGAATGGGTTTGGGTTTTTC
Source organism: Verrucomicrobiia bacterium (assembly GCA_963664225.1). GTDB lineage: Bacteria > Verrucomicrobiota > Verrucomicrobiia > Limisphaerales > UBA1319. Next base: position 172,260 of record OY760937.1, on the reverse strand, counting down.
GTCCCAAAGACCGGCCGCTCCCGCTTCCAGGCTAACAAAACATTTCAAGCGCCTCGACCCTCTCGCGCAATGGTAGGGCGGGCAGTCCTCTGCACGCCGAACGAATAGACAGGAGCTGGCGGAACTGCGGCGCGCAGAGGACTGCACGCCCTCCTTGCATGGGACCAACTCCTGTCTATACCGGCTTCAACCTTGTCCGTTCTATGGCTTGCGTCCAAGGGCACGCAGATCGGCTCCCTTGGCGAAAGGACGCAGCACGAACTGATAACTATAATCCTTGCAGGGGATGAGGTCTTCCTCGTGAGGCCAGGCGCCCCAGCTATTATCCCCGCCCGCGCCCTGTTGCTTCAGGTCCAGGTTCAGCACCACGTAATCGCGGCGCGGCAATTGATACGGATGTTCCCCGCTCTGCAAATCATCCGCTGTGAAATGCAATGCGTTCACACTAAGAAGCGGCATGCCGATGGCCATGAACCCCGCGCCCTGCTTGCCGGCCAGAGCCACCCAGCGCGTCTCGACCTTATTGCCGGATTCACCGGGCTCAACGTAGTTGGCGAAGAACTGGCCGTCCACAGTCCCTTCATACAAGCCCACTTTGGCGTCCTTGCGGTCGCAATAGGTTTCCTGCGGACCGGGACCAAACCACGTAATGCGTTCAAAACCGGCGGGCAATGCCATTTGCAGCCCCAGACGGGGGATCTTGGGCAGGTTCGTCTTCGCAGGTTTGAAGTTGGCCTGAACGCCGATGTCCCCATTGACATGCACAGTGTAAATATTTTCCCAGCTTGCATCGACCTTCGGGAGCGTAAAGGCCGCCTTGATGGAGACGATTCCCTGCTCGGCCATAGGCTCCACGGTGAAGGATTTCAATACGGCCTCTTCGTGGGCCTTGCGCCAGACACCCTGGGACTTGGCAATGTCGCGTCCACGGTCATTGTCGGTCGGAGCGCGCCAGAAGTCCGGACGCAGCGGCGACTGGATCAATTCGACATTACGATAGGTCCAGGACTTGAGCGTGCCCGACTGCTTGTCGAAGGTCGCCTTGAAGTTTTTGGTCCACACCACGGCCTGGGCTGCGTCTTGAACGATCTCCAACGCCCCCAATGTGCTCGGCTGAACGGCCACCGCGGGTGCCGCATCCGGCAGCTTGAATTGATCCCAGGCGATCAGATGTCCCGCCTTGGCCCAGGACGTGTCGTGTGCGAGGGTGAAGTCGAGTTCCAGGAAGTATTCGCAGCCCGGTTTCGGCGTAAAGGCCTTGATGGGGATCAGGATCGTGGATGTCTTTCCAGCGGCGACGTAGAGATCTGCCAGCGCGCCTTTTTGAATGACACGGCCATCCTCCGTCACACGCCAGACACACTGGGCCATGTCTTTCAAGTTGACGAAGTCATACCAGTTCTTGATTTCCACCGTCCGGCCATCCGTGGAGGCAAGTTTGCAATGCACATATTGGTAGATGTGCTTGACCTGCAACAATCCAGGATGCGGCTCACGATCCGGCGTGACCAGTCCGTTGCAGCAGAAATTCTGGTCGCTCGGGGTTCCCTTGGGACCGTAATCACCGCCAAACGCCCAGAAAAAGTTGTGGGCACCCGGATTACTCTGGGTCACACCCGCAGGCAGCGGATGGCGCAATCCCTGATCCACCCAGTCCCAGATAAAGCCGCCCTGAAGGTATGGCTTGGAGTAAATCTGGTTCCAATAGGTCCACATGCCGCCGCTGCTATTGCCCATGGCGTGTGAGTATTCACACATGATGAACGGCCTGGTTTGCTCATGGGACGCATAGTCCGCCAGTGTGCCCCCCTCTGGATACATGGGGCAAACGATGTCGGTGTAGGACTTGGTTCCCGCCTGCTCCGAATGCACCGGACGGTTGCCATCGCGCTGGTGAATCCACTTGGACGTGGCCTCGAAGTTCGGACCATCACCCGCCTCATTGCCGAGCGACCAGATGATCACTGAAGGATGATTCTTGTCGCGTTCCACCATGCGCACCGTGCGGTTCATGTGCGCCTCCGCCCATTCAGGCTGCTTGGCGAGCGATTCCTTGCCATAACCCATTCCGTGACTCTCGATATTGGCCTCGTCAATGAGGTAAAGGCCGTAGCGATCGCACAAATCATACCACGCAGGCTGATTGGGGTAGTGGCTGCAGCGCATGGCGTTAATGTTATTCTGCTTCATCACCAGAATATCCTTCCTCATGCCCTCCACGGTAATGGCCTGACCCAGATCAGGATCGAACTCGTGGCGATTCACTCCCTTGATCAGGATGCGCCGCCCATTGACCAACAGGTTGCCCTCGCGAATTTCCACTTTACGGAAACCGACATTACAGGGAAGGACCTCCTGAACTTTCCCGGAGGCATCCGTAACGGTGACCAGTAACTTGTAAAGATACGGCGTTTCGGCGCTCCACTTGAAGGGATTGGCCATTTTCCCGGATAGTATGACTTCCTTCTCCCCGCTGGCATCCACTTGAGCGGTGACCGCGGGAATGGTGAGAACGGTTCGGCCTTCAGCATCCATCAGCACCGCCTGAACCGACCCCTGCCCTGCCTGGGTCGTGGTATTCTTCAGCTGAGCCGTGAACTTTAGCTCCGCGTCGCGATAATCGTTATCGAGAAGGGTTTGCACCTGGAAATCGCGCATATGCAGCGCAGGCGCGCTCCACAAATAGACGTCCCTGTAGATGCCGCTCATGCGCCAGAAATCCTGATCCTCGAGATACGAACCATCGCACCAGCGGAAATTCTCCACCGCAATCAGATTCTTACCGGGCTTGAGCTGGCTCGTAATATCGAACTCGACGGGCGTGCGGGCGTCCTTGCCCATCCCCACATGCGCGCCGTTGACGTAGAGATTAAAGAAGGAATTAACCCCGTCAAAAGTCAGATACACATGCCGGCCGCTCCAGTCCTTGGGCAGCTCAAACGTCTTGCGGTAGGAATTAACCGTGTTGTTGGGATCGTCGCCCGGAGTATAGGGAGGCGTCCATGGCCGACGCCAGGGATATTGAATATTGACGTAGATCGGTATGCCGTATCCATGAATCTCGGGATTCGCGGGCACTGGAATGGTTTTCCAGTCCGCGTCATTGAAATCAGTCTTCCAAAATTCGGCCACACGCACAGTTTGATTGCTGGAGTAATGGTACTTCCACGCCCCATTGAGCGAGCGGTAGAAAGGAGACTTGGACCGCTGCGCGTTATTGACCCACTCAATGGACCGCGCGGTCTTTGCATCAGGCGCAATAACCTGGGTGGCGTGCGGAAGTTCATTGTTAAGTCCGGTGAGTTGCGGATTCTCCCAATCCTTCAACTGGGCGCTGCCCGCCAGTGTGGAAAGGAGCAGTGCCTGGAGCACGCCCAATCCACGGTAATGTTGTGCTGGATTCATAGTGATTGTGCCGGGATATATAGCCCTGGCCGCTGGCCGTGTCACGTCTCAATGCGCAATCGCCTGACGCAATTTCACCTTGCGTAACCATTGGATTCCTATAATATATTCCCATCAACCGATACGCTTGCAGCTCACCGATGGGACATATGGCATTGGCATTCCATGTCGAATGCATGCGAACCGGATTATTGTTGAAGATTTTTACCCATGAATAACGTGTTGACCCGCCGCCAGATGGTTTCGCGCACGGCCCAGGCCGCCGCCGCCATCACCCTCGCCCAATCCTTCGGCCCGTTGTTTGCGGCGCCGGGAAGTCGCGGATTTAAAATCGGCGCGTGCGATTGGTCCCTCGGACGCAACGATCCGTCCTGCATGCAAATCGCCCGTGAAATCGGCCTGGACGGCGTGCAAGTGTCCATGGGCTCCGTGGGCGATCGGATGAGAATGCGCCAACGGGAAGTTCAACAACAGTATCTCAAGGCCGCCCGCGAGAACAAAGTGGAAGTGGCTTCCCTGGCCCTTTCAGAGACCAACAACGTGCCTTTATTCTCCGAACCCCGGGCCGCCATCTGGCTTCTGGATAGTATCGAAGTCTGCAAGGCCCTGAATGTCAAAGTAGTTCTCATAGCGTGCTTTGCCAAAGGCGAATTGCGCGCCGACGACAAGCCATCCATCGACCGGGTGGTCGATTTGCTCAAGGAAATCGCGCCCCGGGCGGAAAAAGCCGGCGTCCTGCTTGGGCTCGAAAACTATATGAGCGCGGAAGCCAACATCGGCATCATGGACCGCGTCGGTTCCCCCGCGGTGCAGGTCTATTATGACGTCGGCAACTCCACCGACAAAGGCTACGATATCCTCAAGGAAATCCGCCTCCTCGGCAAACGCATCTGCGAATTCCACGCCAAGGACGCCGGCAACATGCTCGGCAAGGGACGCATCGATTTTAAACAGGTTCGCGCGGCCATGGACGACATTGACTACCGGGGCTGGATACAAATCGAGGCCGCCGCGCCCCATTCCATTGTGGAAGATTACCGCGCCGACTTGAACTATTTGCGGGGGATATTCCCCGCATAAACGCCCAAAAAATGCCCGCAACAGCAAATGAAGTTGTTTTTTTGTTTATAACCAATACTATTCGTGTAGATTAAGGATACAAAGATGAAATCTAACATATCAGCCAGTTTGTCGGTGGAACAATTGAAACGGGCATTGGATGTCCGCGAGCAGATCGAGAAACTCGAACAGGAGTTGTCTTCGATTCTGAGCGACACACCCGTAACGCCGGTCACAACATTGACGTCCGTGAAATCGTTCGCCACAGCCCCGGCGGCAAGGGCCACCAGGACCACCAAGGGCAAGCGCATCATGACCCCGGAGTGGAAGGCGAAAATCGCCGCCGCCCAGGCGCGCCGCTGGGCGAAAGTTCGCGCCGAAAAGGCGGCAAAACTCAGCACCGTCAGCACCGTCAAACCGATGTTTCAGCCTCTGGCCAAAAAGACCGCGCCAGGCAAGAAAGTCATGAGCCCTGAGACAAAGGCGAAAATCGCCGCCGCCATGAGGGCCAAGCACGCGGCCAAAGCCCGGGCGAACAAGAAATTCTAATATCGTCGTTATATTCGGAGCCAACCGGTCGAATTCCCTCAATTCGGGGATTCGACCGGTCCCGTTTGAACATGGAACCCCCTCCATACAGCATGGAAAAGCTGTGTCTCCAATGCGGCATTTGCTGTAACGGAGTGCTTTTTCGTGATGTTGAACTCCCACCCGGCCCGGGTGCCGACACGCTTCGCGGTCATGGGCTCAAACTTCTATCCGGCCGTGGCAAACTCCGCCTCCCCCAACCCTGCGCCGCCTTGAATGGATGTCACTGCCGTGTCTATGCCGACCGCCCAGCCCATTGCCGCGATTTCGAGTGCGGCCTATACAAGGCGGTTCACGATGGCCGGGTGACGCCTGTCTTCGCCATACGGGCCATTCGCAAAACTCTGCGGCTCGCGGAGCGGGTGCGGCAGTTGCTTCAGCAACTTGGCAACGAGGAAGAATCCCTGGCGTTGAGCCTTCGTTTTCAACACGTCAAGAAACGGCTGAACATCGAAACAACTGATGAAGCCACTGCGGACACTTTTGCGGATCTGAGTCTGGCGGTTCACGAACTAAACCTGCTTTTGCGCGGTGCCTTCTACCCCGGCGACGATCTTCATCCGGGCGGCCAATAGAAAGCGGGGACGCGCGTGTGACGTGTGCCAAAGGGCGCACCGGAATCGCGGTCGAAATCGAAAAGGCCGCCGGTCAGGTCTTGTCAATGGCGCTGCCCTTATCAAGGGTATTGCGTATGGCGGCCAGCAACGCGGAGGAAGTGTAGGGCTTTGCGAGAACGAAAAAGGTTTGTATGCCCTGCCTGCCAAACTCAATGAGTTTATCGCTATAGCCGGTCGAAAGAATGACCTTGAGACCGGGCTTGTCCTTGCGCAAGGAATCGGCGAGCTGGTAGCCCGTCATCCCGTGGGGCATGACGACATCGCTAAAGAGCAGGTCGATGTCCGCGCGGTATTGCCTCCACAGACCCAGGGCCTCAGGTCCGCTGGAGGCCTGGAGAACGCGGTATCCGTTGCGCTCCAGGGTGCGGCGGACAAGCTGCTGCACCGCGGTTTCGTCTTCGACCACGAGAATGGTTTCGCCCCTGCCTCCGACCACAGGCGTGGATTTGTTGTTGTTTTCACCGGGCCTGACGGAGGCGCACACGGGCAGAAAGACATGGAAGGAGCTCCCCTTGCCAACCACACTTTCGACTTCCATCCATCCACCATGTTGTTTGACAATGCCATACACGGTCGAAAGCCCCAAACCAGTCCCGCGGCCCACTTCCTTGGTGGTGAAGAATGGCTCGAAAATGTGTTTGAGGACCCCTTCATCCATACCGCAGCCGGTGTCCATGACATCCAACCGCACAAAATTACCAGCACGGCTCTCCGGATGATTACCGGCCCCGTTTTCCTCGATGCGTACGGGCTTTGCCCTAATGGTGATGCTTCCGCCGCCGGGCATGGCATCCCGTGCGTTGACGGACAGGTTCATAACGATCTGCTCGACCATGCCCGGATCGGCATTGAGCAGGGGCAGGCCGGATTCGCATTGCCAATCCAATGTAATGTGCTCGCCGAGCAACCGCCGGAGCATTTTGAGCAAATTCTCCACCAGCACATCCAGGTCCACCGGCTTGATCTGGATGATCTGTCGGCGGCTGAACGCGAGCAGTTGACGGGTGAGCGCGGCGGCGCGCTGGGCCTCCGTCGTGAGATCCCTGAGGGAACCGCGAACAGCCTCGCTCAACGCGGACTCTTCCTGGAGCAAGCCCAGGTGCATGAGAATCACTGCGAGGATGTTATTGAAATCGTGGGCCACCCCACCGGCCAACTGCCCCACGGCCTCCATTTTCTGGGCCTGGCGCAATTGGTCCTCAAGGCGCTTGCGATTGGTGACGTCACGAAAGCTCCACACACGGCCCACCACCCTGCCTCCGACACGATACGATTTGGAATACCTCTCCAGAATGCGCCCGTTCTTTAACTCCACCATATCGAATGCATCCTCCTCGGGATGTTCGTAGAGATACAGAATGCGTTTCTTAAAGCCAATCGGCTCCCTGACTTTTTCGAGCACTGCTTCGATGGCCAACTTTTCATCTCCGCTGGCAAGCACTTCTTTGGGAAGATTCCATAACTCGACAAAATTATGATTATAATGCGTCATGAGCCCGTCACGGTTGGACATGAGCAGGGCATCGGCCGTGGATTCGAAAGCGGCCTCCAGCAAGGATGCGGCGCTCAGGGCTTCCTGTTCGGCGTTCTTGCGCGCGGAAATGTCCTGATGGAAGGCCATGAAGCGATTGTCATTCAACCTTACTGAAGAAACCATCGCCCAAAATTCGGTCCCGTCCTTTCTGAGGAGCAGCTTCTCGCCGGAAGCGGCATTCTCCTCGACAAGTTTTCGGAAGAGGCTCAATCCCTCCGCCACTTTGGAGGGGGCCAGAACATCGTGAACACGCAACTTGAGAAATTCCTCCTCGGAATACCCCAGCATGTCCGCCACGGCCGGATTCACCTCCACATAGCGGCCCTCACGGTCAGCCACGGCGATGCCGATGGGAGCGTTCTGGATGTAGGAGCGGAATTTGGTCGCGCTTTCGAGGACTTTTTCCTGAGCCTGGCGATGCGCCACGGCAACGGCCAGGCTGTTCGACATTCGCTCCAGTAATCCAATGGTGTACGGTGTGAAACGGTCCTTTCGACTGTCGTTCATCTGGAGCAGTCCGAGGGTGACAGCCCCCACTCGCAATGGAATCAAGGCCACCGATTCATAACCTTCCCCATTGCAACGGTTCCGGGTGCTCGACTGCAGGTCTTCCTGCGGGGTGGTGGCAAGCAGCGCCGTCGTCGAATTGGTCCAGAAACTGCCGTGTTCCGTGAAAAATGGCAGCGCGGAGTCAAACCTTCCGCAGAGGACATTGCCGCACATGCAGTCCAACGCGGGATTTCCCAGATCGTCGCAAACCGGATTGCCGCTCGCATCATACCGGCATAACTTGTTTTCAGCAGCGACAAATTCGGGAGGAAATCCACGCGTTTCAAAATAGGGATAATCCTTGTCCTCCTTTAATCGTATGCCCACCGCGGTGCAGCCGGACCAATCCCGCAATAAAATGGTCGCCGCCTCCATTAAACCGTGGAGGTCGTTCTCACTATTCACCAGATTGAGCAGCTTCAGCGTGGCCTCTCGCTCCTCCTCGGCACGCTTGCGATCGGTGATGTCACGGGCGAAACCAAACAACCGGGGCTTGTCTCCTGGAATAAAACCGGGGCTGACCTCGATGTCCGCCAGGCGCCCATCCTTGCAGCGTTGCCGCCTCTCAAAGCGCTTGAATCCGTTCTGCAACCGATTGGCGATATCGGCAAGGATTTGCTCCTGCGTCTCGTCCACAGCCAGATCGCTGATCGACATTCGCAGCAGCTCCTCCCGGGAATAGCCGGTCATCTGGCAATACGCCTCGTTGACATCCAGAAAACGGCCCTGGCCATCGATGAAATAAAACCCATCCATGGCCCCCTGAACAATGGCCGTCAGCGCCGCGTGGCCCTCCTTCAAATCTCTTTCCGCCTGGTGCTTGTAAATGGCCATCTCAATCACCGTGCGCAGATCGCGATCCTCGAACGGCTTGATGATATAGCCGTAAGGTTCGGCCAGTTTGGCCCGCTTCAGGGTCTCTTCCCCCGCGAAAGCGGTCAGAAAGACGACAGGAATGGAAAACCGCTGACGAATCTCCTGTGCGGTGGCGATGCCGTCCGTTTCTCCCGCCAGTTGGATATCCATGAGGACCAGATCGGGGCGCAAGTTCCCCGCAAGCGTCACGGCATCCTCACCTTGCATCGTGTGCGCCACCGGTTCGTAACCCAGATCGGCTAGTTGACGACGGATGTCCAAAGCCACAATGGCCTCGTCTTCCACAATTAGGATGCGCGTCTTATTCATTCGCAGTTGCCATGGTATAATTGCTTATCGGCTCAAAAACCACCTCGAAAACGGCCCCGTTATCTGACCAGGCCACCAGGATGCCATGAAGCTGACGGGCCAGATCGGCCACCAGTTGCAGCCCCAGGCTGTGCACGGCATGAAGATCGAATCCCGGTGGCAGCCCCGCGCCGTCATCGGACACGCGTAATCGCAGCGAGCGTTCTTCAGGCACCGGCTGCAACTCCACGCGAACCACTCCAGAGCGGCCCTGGGGAAAAGCGTGTTTAAGAGAATTAGAAACTAATTCATTGATCAGCAGACCGCAAGGAACCGCCTGCCCCACATCCAGGCTCACGGCGGCTATATTCATCTCCAATCTCACCAGCCCCGGCTGCGACACCATCGACCGAAGCAACTGCGCGCAGACACCCTGCAAATACTCGGCCAGGTTTACTTGAGCCAGGTTTTCCGAGCGGTACAGGTTCTCATGCAGCAGGGCCATGGTACGAATCCGGTTGCGCATGTCCCGCAGCGCGGCGGCGACCATGGGATGATCGATTTGAGCCGCCTGCAAACGCAACAGGCTGCTGACGATCTGAAGGTTGTTCTTGACGCGGTGATGCACCTCCTTGAGCAGTGCCTCTTTCTCCCGCAGGGAACCGCTCATCACCTCTTCGCTCCGCTTCCGATCCGAAATATCCTGCATCATGCCCACAAAATGATTTGGCGAGCCGTCCGGATTGCGCACGCACCGCACGGACATGGAGGTATAAACAACCTCCCCATTTTTGCGAATGAACCGCTTGTCCATCGAATATCCCTCCCTGACCCCCGAAAGAACCTGCTCGAACAGCGCCACGTCGGCGGGCAGATCCTCCGGATGGGTCATTTCCGACCAGCTCTTGACCGGCAGTTCCTGGCGGGACCATCCCAGGATTTCACAAAGCCTGTCGTTGAATTGGGAAAAACCCTTGTCCAGTGTGGAAATCCACATGCCGATCAAACCCAGCTCATAAAAGCTGCGGAAGCGGGCCTCGCTCTCCCGGAGCGCCTGGTCCGCCCGGCTGCGATCGGTCACATCTTCCAGACAGAGCAGGAGCACCGGTTGCTCCCCGGTTTCGATGAGGGATGTCGATGCGAGCATGACCATCTCCTGCATAATGCCCGCCCGCTGGTACGTGGTCCGGTATTCGATGGCCTCCTGGCTGCAACCCGTCTCGAAGGTTTCCTTCATGGCCAGCCGCAGGGCGCAGGATTCGCAATTGTGGCCATAGCCGCATCCGCGGGGATCCTCGATCGCATGAATGCACCGCAACACGGCGCCGGGGGTTTCCGGGCGCATTGTCTCCCCGGATTGCCCTGCAAACTCGGTGAATGCGCGGTTGCCATACAGAACCTCGCAGCTCCGGCCAACCACGCACATCAACAGCGGCGCCTGGTCGTACACCGCCTTCAGCTCAGCGCGACTGCGCTCCAATTTCAATTCCGCCTGCTTCCGCTCGGTGATGTCCTGGACAATCGATTTAAAAAGTGTTTTGCCTTCCACCTTGATGGGTCCGTTGTAAACCTCCACATCGCGAATGTCCCCGCAGGCGCGCCGGTGCTTGAAGAAGTGATGTTTGCGTTTTTCCGAATTCCCCAAGGCCAGTTGCGCCTTAATGTCCCCCCAGGGGAGGGTGTTGATATCGGCGATGTTTTTCGCGCACAACTCCGCTTTGGTCCATCCGTAGAAATCAACGGCGGCGGCGTTGGCCTCTTCGATGGCGCCGGTATCCGGATCGATCAACAACATGATGGCCTGGCTCTCTTCAAAATAGCTCTTGTAGCGGGCCTCGCTCTCCATCAGCGCGGCTTCCGCCCGTTTGGCGCTGGTGATGTCTTGAAACACCACGGCGAACTGCCCCGGTTTGGGCGAATACGCCGCCACTGAGAAATGCCTGTCCAGCTCCGCGGCATAGTGATCGAAACGGTCCGAGGCGCCGGTCAGGGCCACGCGTCCGTAGCGCTCGATCCAGTCCGGCTCCACCTTCGGCATGACCTCCCGCACCGTGCGCCCAAGGACGTCCGCCGCTTTAAAACCGGTGAGTTGCTCGAATGCGGGATTGACTTCCAGAAACCGGTAGTCCACGGGTTTTCCCGAGGTGTCGCAAATGATTTCATGCAGCGCGGCCCCGCCGATCATGCGCTCGAAAAGCAGGTGGAATCGTTCTTCAGCCTCGCGGACGGCCTTCTGCATCGCGTATGCCTCCGTGACATCTGAAAAGACCATGACCGCGCCCAATATCCGGGCATTCGCGTCGCGGATGGGCGCCGCGCTGTCGGCAATCTGACGCTCCGTGCCGTCCCGGGCGATCAGAGCGGTGTGGTTGGCCAAACCCACCACCAGGCCGGTTTTCAACACGCGCGCGACCGGATCGTCCGCGAGTTGGCGGCTTTGGGCATTGACGATGCGAAACACTTCGAGCAACGGCCTGCCCGCGGCATCCGCAAAAGGCCAGCCTGTCAGCCGCTCCGCCACCGGGTTCATCCGCGCCACGCGCCCGGCGGCATCGGTCACGATCACCCCGTCCCCAATCGACTGGAGCGTAATGCGCAGGTTCTCCCGTTCCAGCGTCAATTCCTGGATATGGCACCGATCCGCCTGGTTTAGCTGGTTAAAACATCGCGCCAACTGGACATGCTCGCGCGCGCCATCCTCGGGCGCCTGCCGGGTGAAATCTCCCGCTGCAATGGCCTTGATCGTTTCGGTCAGCCTCTCCACCGGCCGCGACAGGAGGCCTGCCAGCAGGTAGATGCCGGCCACGCTAACGAGAAACAGAAACACCCCTCCAACCGCGCACTCGAGGACCAGATCGTTCAACGCGCGGTCCACCTCGGACAGCCGCATTCCCGCCCCCATCAAATAGGGCCGGCCTCTTTGATCCTGATAGGGAATCAGCACGACCCTCAAACTCCCCCATCGGTCCTCATTGATCTGAACCGTCTTGGTTTTGCTTCTGAGCGCGTCCGTGTAAAGCCCTGGATTGGAATGCACCTCCAGAAAGGCCGCGTGCTTTCTGTTTCCGACCTCCTTGTCGGGGGATGTGGCGCTGGTGAATACAATCCTGCCATCCAATGGCATCACACTCCACAGGTATTCCAATCCCAAGCTCTTGCACAAACGGTTGAAGCGATCCACGATGCCCTGGTATTCCTGATCCGAAATCGAGCCCGGCCCGGCGATGCGGTCGTGGTAGTTGGCAGGCAAATTGGCCTGGGCCATCCGTGCCGCAGTCTCCAATTTGGCATCCACGCCATCCATCAGGGCCTGTTGTTGTTTGGAATAGAGAAAAACGGCAAAGACGGTTATGGAGACGCCCATCAACAGGGCCATGGCCAGCGTAAGACGACGCCGGACCGACATTCCCTTCCAACCGCCCGCAATGTCGGCGCTCCGGTTTTCCAATGTATTCATGAAATCAAACTCGGACAATCCATTCACCCGCGACAACGGATTACAATTCTTGCGCTGTCAAATTGTTTGCACGCACCGAGGTCAGTATAAATTTAGACAAAAACCACAGGTGCTGTCAGCATCAATAAAATTATTTTTGGCAATTCAAGAAGAACTGAATCGCCCTCAAAACCTGCCGACACTCTTCCATCGCATATTCTCATTGCGTTAAAGGCCATCCCTCCCCTAACTCATGGCCCGATGTTTGCGTTGGGTTCGAAAAACACGATTATTGCCAGCCTGTTGCTCGCGGTGTTCCTGTGGGGAGGCAATAATGCAGGCATAAAACTGCTCGTTGGCACATGGCCGCCCATCTGGGTCGGTTGCACACGTTTTTTGTGCGCGGGGCTGCTCATGCTCGGCGTCCTGCGCTGGACCCATTGGCTGGGACGGGCTGCGGCGCCGACGCCTGCCGAGCGGGCCGGACTGTGGTGGCGCACCGGCCTGAGTCTGGCGGTCTATATTGTGGTGTTCAACTGGGCCTTGAGGTTCACCTCCGCCTCGCATGTGGCCCTTTACCTGGGGGCATCACCGGTCTGGGCCCTCCTGGCCGAGGGACGTCCCGAAAGAAACTGGCGCTCGCTTCAACGATATTTTTGCGCGGCCCTGGCCTTCTCCGGTGTATTGCTCCTTTTCTGGCCGGCCCTGCAACATCCCTCCGGTCAGGCCCAATCCAATGCCAATGCCCACAATACGCTTTGGACCGGAGAATTGCTCGGCCTATCCGCCAGCCTCCTTTGGGCCTACCACGGAAACCAATGCCGCACGCTGGGATCCACTCTTTCAGGCGTTTCCCTGACCGCCCACACCATGTGGCGGGCGGGGGTATTGCTCATGCCATTGGCCCTGCTCGAAACCGCCTTCCAACCCCCGGTCTGGAACACGAAACTTGTGCTGGTGCAAAGCTATTGCATCCTCTTTGGCGGTGTGGCGGCTTTTGCCCTGTGGAACAACGCCTTGCGTCGCTGGCCCACGAGCCAGGTCTTCCTTTTCAACAATCTCATCCCATTGAGCACCATGTCCTGGGCGCATTGGTGCCTGGGCGAACAGGTCACCCGAACCTACTTCATGGCCATGGGGCTCATCATCAGCGCGGTGGTGCTCTCCCGATTGGATTTGAGAAAGATGCTCAGGCCCCAAATCAGCGCATAAAAAAACGTCGCGTAAAAAAATACGCGTGCGAATGGGCAGAGCTCAGGTCAGAATTCACTAAGCTGGTAAACGCCAAACTGGACCCTATCCGTGCCATCCGTGGTTAAAAATCCTGCTCATCCTGCTTATCCATGTTGATATTTCTTCACCCACTTCTTTCCATGTAACTTGTAATGAAAGACATCCCACTCTGGGTTCATGGGGAGGGCGTGCCCTATTTCCCCCTCCAACCGGTGTTTCCTTTGCAAACCAACCCCACGCGGCAGCCACCTCCCAAGCCGTCCAAACAACCCGCGACTCGCAATACTCCTCCTTCTCCTGGGGGAGAAGGGCGGGATGAGGGCGTGCCCTATTTCCCCCTCCAACCGCTGTTTCCTTTGCAAACCAACCCCTCGCGGCAGCCCCTCCCAAGCCGTCCAAACAACCCGCGACTCGCAATACTTCTCCTTCTCCTGGGGGAGAAGGGCGGGATGAGGGCGTGCCCTATTTCCCCCTCCAACCGCTGTTTCCTTTGCAAACCAACCCCTCGCGGCAGCCCCTCCCAAGCCGTCCAAACAACCCGCGACTCGCAATACTTCTCCTTCTCCTGGGGGAGAAGGGCGGGATGAGGGCGTGCCCTGATTCCCCCTCCAACTAAAGTTTCCTCCCTAAACCAACCCGGCGCCGTCGCATCCTCCAAACCGTGCAATATACGCAAGACTCGCAATACTTCTCCTTCTCCTGGGGGAGAAGGCCGGGATGAGGGCGTGCCCTATTTCCCCCCTCCAACCGCTGTTTCCTTTGCAAACCAACCCCACGCGGCAGCCACCTCCCAAGCCGTCCAAACACCCGCGACTTGCAATACTCCTCCTTCTCCTGGGGGAGAAGGCCGGGATGAGGGCGTGCGTCAATTTCTTTTTTTCTATTATTGTCCATTGTCAATTGTCCATCCTCCCCTCCATACCCCACGCGGCAGCCACCTCCCAAACCGTCCAAACAACCCGCGACTCGCAATACTTCTCCTTCTCCTGGGGGAGAAGGGCGGGATGAGGGCGTGCCCTGATTCCCCCTCCAACTAAAGTTTCCTCCCTCAACCAACCCGGCGCCGTCGCATCCTCCAAACCGTGCAATAAACCCGGGGCGCCTCTGAGGGATTATTTTGCGGCCAGCGCGGTTTCGATGGCTTTGGTGACCTTCGGATCGTCAGGGGTGGTCTTCGGTTCGAAACGTTGAATGATCTTCCCATCGGCCGACACGAGAAATTTGCCGAAATTCCAGGCCACATCGCCCGGGAAAGCCGCCTCCTTGCCCGTCAAAACCTCATACAAGGGATGCTGTTCCGGGCCTTTGACATGGAGCTTGTCGAAAAGGGGGAAAGTGACCTTGTAATTGGCGCTGCAAAACTGGCGGATCTCTTCGTTGGATCCGGGTTCCTGGCCGGCAAAATCGTTGCACGGAAATCCGAGCACCACGAATCCCTTGTCCTTGTATTTCTCGTAAACGGATTCGAGGGCGGAATATTGGGGGGTGAGCCCGCATTTGGAGGCGACATTGACCAGCAGCAGAACCTTTCCGCGATAAGGAGCCAGGGTGGCGGGTTTGCCGTCGAGATCCTTGAGCGGAATCTGGTAAAGGTCGTTGGTGACCGCATGGACAGGGGCGATACTCATGATTAGCAAAGTTAAGAACACAAATACTCTATTCATGGGCTTAACATCGCCGGAGGGCCCGGATTGTCAAATGACGGGGGGCGGAAGGCGGAGGGCGGGGGGAAATGGATAATTGACAATGGAAAATGGACAATGAAATGAAAAAAAACAGCGAACAGCGAATTAGGCGGACGGCTGGCGAAGAGAATTCAACATGGATATTCAGGATGGACAGGATTTTTAACCGTAAAAAACGGGTGGAACGCAGAAAAGGAGCGGGGAAGAAGGCTTCTGGGGGGCTGTTTTGTGATTTCATGGGGTGAAGCGGGCAAAAAGTCCCCGAGATGTGCCTTAAAACGCACAGTTGGCATGGGGCTTGAGTGTCAGTAATGGTTGGTTACAGCCGGTGCGTGAGCTTTCTAAAAACGTGTCGTTGACACGCCGTGGAAAAAGATCAAGAATCGGCAAACCTGTTCAACCAATGTTCAAAATTATGAAAGCACCTGGATACCCAATCCAAGAGGGAGGATTCCGCAAGGGGTTCACACTCATCGAGCTGCTCGTCGTCATCGCCATCATCGCGATTCTTGCCGGCATGCTCCTTCCCGCCCTGTCCAAGGCCAAGGAAAAAAGCATCCGCACCTACTGCGTGAACAACAACAAACAGTTCACACTGGCCATGCAGATGTATTGCAACGACAACAACGACCAGTTGCCTTATCCCAACTGGGGCAGTGATCCGATTGAAGGTGCCGGCTGGCTCTATACAGGGAACGGCAACCCGCCGGACATGTGGTCGGCAGCCAACCGCTTGAATCCTCAAGTGGCATACAGCGGTGGTGCTTTGTGGAATCTCATCAAGAAGACCCAAGTCTATACCTGCCCACTCGACAAGACCAATGGGAAATATTTTTTCAGACGACTAAATAAAATGTCCACATACATCATGAACGGGGCGGTTTGCGGATATGGGACCAAAAGCACTGCAGTAACCAAGGTAAAACCCAACACCTTTAAGCAAACCATGTTCAAACCGACGGCTTATATGATGTGGGAGCCTGACGAAGACAAACTCAATCCGAACAATGGCAACCAGCCCATTGGAGAGTTCGCGTATAATGACGCCAGCAGCTATCCAGACAGAGGCGAAGGCGTGGGCAAAAAACATGTCAAGGGAGCGGTCATTGCCGGATTTGGCGGGCATGTCGAGTTTATCAAATTTGATACCTTCGACAAGGAATCCTTAAAGACCACGAAGGGTTTGCTTTGGTGCAATCCAGCAACGGATAATGGGCGATAAGTTCCTGTAACGGTATATTATATGAGATTTAATAGCGTTATATTGGCAGGTGCGGCTGCGGTCTCGCTGTTTGTGGCGGGCTGTGGCGGGGAGAAAAAAACCACGACTGTAGATCCGGCCCGCGACAAGGTGTTCCAATCTGCAAGTGCGGAGGTCAAGGGCCAGTGGGACCAGGCAAAAAGCCTGCTCAAAAGCAACGATTACTTTGCCGCCAGCATGGCCCTGAAGAACGTATTCGATAATCCAGCGCTCACAACGGAACAAAGAAAAGCGGTATCGGATACATCACAGGCGCTTTCGGATAAGATGTACGAAGCAGCACGCAATGGGGATGAAGCTGCCAACAAAGCGCTCGACGAACTTAAGAAGACAACCTTGCGCTAAGGCAACATAAGGGAAAACACTCAAGCTCAAGGATACAGTTCCGCAAACCGCCCAATATTCCAATTGAGGCGGTTTTTTTTGTCGGTTCAAATGAGGCCTGAACGAATGAGCTCAGGGGGATAAAGCCGCGAATTACGGGAAAAATGGGCTAGGGATATTTAACCACAAAGAGCGCATAGACCGCAAATAAACAAATGGATTAAACCGCTAATTAACACTAATAAACACTAATAATAGAGGGGATGAATATAAAAGGAGTTAACCGCAAAGAGCAATGAAACATATGGAATATTCCGCTGTTTAGAACTAATGGACACTAAATATATAGGGGAACGCCGGCGCGAAGACGCTGCGCTGGCGTTCGGTCTTTACATGTTTGGGTGATTCTATTTTGCCGGGGCGGTGCTGTAAACCCGGACGTAGTCCACATACATGTCCGCCAGGCCATTGTAGCGGGACAGATCGACGGGCCATCCGCCGCCGGTGGCGAGGTTGATGAGGAAAAACAGCGGCTGGTTCCTGGAGAGCGGGAGTGTGGCGTGGCGTCCCACTTCGATGTTGTCGCAATAGTAAATGGTGTCCGCCTCGGTGACTTTGCAGCCGTAGGTGTGGAAGGTGTCGAACCAGGTGGAGGGAATGCCGGATTGGCCCATGCGAACCGGGTTGTGCAGGCCCTCGAAGGCTTTTTTCTCGATGGCCTTGCCCGTCTCGCCCTGATCCCAGCAGTGGGGGGTGATCATGTAGGTGTCGAACGCGTTGGGTTCGCGGGGGCCTTCGCCGCCGTAGGCTTCCACAATGTCCAGTTCATCGCACGGCACTTTTTTGCCTTTGACCTGGGCGGTCATGTAATCGGTCATGAGCCAGAAGGCGGGCCATGTGCCGATGGCGTTGGGGCCAATGAACCGGCATTCGAAATAACAGGGTGCCCTGGCGGTGATGCCGGTGGCGTTGTTTTTCATCGAGGAGATCAGGCCCGCGCTGTGGGTCTGGTCGCTGGCCCGGATGCGGAGGTAGGAATCGACCTGGGCAAAGGGGTTTTTCGGGGAATCGTGGCTGGAGAAATTATGGACGCTGAAATCCTGCCAGCCGCCCGGCGGCTTGTGATCGTAATAGGTGGCGTTGGTGTCCGTGCTGGAGATGGAGAGAGACCCCTTGAAGTCGTCCGCAAAGACGAGGGACATTCCTTTCGCCGCCGGGGGTGGGTCGGAAGGGATGCCTTCGTTCCAGGAAACGCCGCCCTTGTTGTAGAGCTGGAGATAGCAGTTGTCTTTGACCGCGCCGTTCTGACCGACGATTCTCACGGTGACCGGTCCGTGCGGATACTGGTCGGCGGGGAAAACGAAGGAGCCGCCGCCTTTGGCATCGAGATCGACGGTGGCGAGGGTGGAATCGGCTCCAAAGCCGTCGCCCTGTTTCCAGCATTTCACGGTCAGGCTCTTGAAACCGGGGGCGGCAAGAGTGACGGCGGTGTCGCCCTTCACCTCCGCGCAATAGGCGGGCGAGATCACGGAGACCTGGCATCCCAGGGTTTCGTCGGCGCTTTTCTCGGAGTCCACGCTGAGGGAATCGAAGGAGAGGTCGCCTTCGGCGGCGAGCGGTTTTTCGTTTTCCTGAGGCTGGCCCACGGTGAAGGTGATGGTGGTGATGGGGTAATCGATTTTGCCGTTCTTATCGCCGCCCCAGGTTTCGTGGTTCGCGTCCAGATCGATGACGGCCTCTTTCCATCCGGTGAAGTCGATGTTTTTGCCCAGGCTCGAACCCTTGTATTGGTGTGTCTCGCCGCTGGCATCGTTCACCTGCACGCCATGGGAACAGAGCGAATGGTCACCTTTGATCCAGAGATGGAGTTTGTGAACCGGGGCCAGGATGCGGACCTTGTTGGGAATGCCGAGGTACTGGAACTGGCCCGCGCCGACAAAATGGTAATGCAGCTTCAAGCCTTGTTTCCCATCATGCGCCGAATCGGTGGAAGATTGGACGGAGGCGTTTTCGTTGGGGATGTTCACGACCCAGACGGAGGGTTGGATCGAGGCTTTCTCAAAGTCCTGAATCATCACCGACACGGCGGCGGCGCGCGGGGCCAACGCGCAGAGCAGCAGGATGGAGAGCGAGAGCAATCCCATGGCCGACCGCACAGGCGTTTCAAAGCGCGGAGTATTTAACAGGCTCGTTTTCATGAACATGGATTTTATGACGTTTGATGGAGGAAAACAATTCAGTGAATGTCCATGGGGGTGCATGACAAAATTCACGAAGCTGGTAAAAGCCTAAACCGTACGAACCCAGCCCGAACGTCAGTCGGCGGTGTGGAGCATGTAGTCCGGCACGGTGGCATCCTCCAAACCGTGCAATAAACACAGGGCTCCCAATACTCCTCCTTCTCCTGGGGGAGAAGGAAGGGATGAGGGCGTGCGTCAACCCTTTTCTGTAATTCGCTGCCGGTCGATTTCTCAATTATCCATTTCCTCATCCGTGCCATCCGTGGTTAAAAATCCTGCTCATCCTGCTTATCCATGTTGATATTTCTTCACCCACTTCTTTCCATGTAACTTGTAATGAAAGACATCCCACTTTGGGTTCATGGGGAGGGCGTGCCTTAATTCCCCCTCCAACTGAAGTTTCCTTCATGAACCAACCCCACGCGGCGGCACCTTCCAAACCGTGCATCAAATCCAGGGCTCGCAATACTCCTCCTTCTCCTGGGGGAGAAGGCCGGGATGAGGGCGTGCGTCAACCCTTTTCTGTAATTCGCTGCCGGTCGATTTCTCAATTATCCATTTCCTCATCCGTGATATCAGTGGTTAAAAATCCTGCTCATCCTGCTTATCCATGTTGATATTTCTTCACCCACTTCTTTCCATGTAACTTGTAATGAAAGACATCCCACTTTGGGTTCATGGGGAGGGCGGTCGTCCTTTCAGATCTGACTTTTGCCGGACCCTCAATCGGCGCCCGGCCATTCCCGAAACTCTTGCTATATTTGTTTCGTATATACTCACAAGGCCTTTTAAAGGTCTTTTTTCGCTCGCCGAAGAATTTTGTCATGCACCCTGTTCATCGGATGTTGCTGGAAGAACTCCCACATGAGTCGGGTGGCGTCCACATCGTGGGTGGTGAGCCCGGTAATAAAGGCCGGCATATCCTTGCCCCCGGGCCATGTATGACCGCCACCGGCCACGGTGTAGAACACGACTTCGGCGTTTGACGCGCCGCCCGAATAGCGCACTCCGGTGACTTCGCCAACGGGAATCAATGGGACGGGAGTGGGGTCGCAGCCATTACGGGCCGCCAACGATTGCACCCACTCCGGAACATCGGGAAAGGGGACTTTGAACATGCGCGAGGGGCCGCCGTGGTAGGGCACGATTTTGTCCGCCGTGCCGTGAAAGAGGATGGTCGGCACTGGACGCTGCGGGGTGTAGGCGCTCCAGGGCATGAGGTAAGCCCCGGAAACGCCGCCAATCGCCGCGATGCGTTCCGACAGCCTGCAGGCGAGCAGAAACGACATGCCGCCACCATTGGAGAGGCCGTTGGCGTAAACCCGCTTCGCATCGATGTTGTATTCACGGCCCAACTGGTCGATCAGGTCGGAAATGAACTGCACATCCCGCCGGGACCGGACCCCTTCGTTCGGGCGGTCATTGCTGGCCCAATGGAGCGGGAATCTGCTGCCCCTGGGATAGACCACCAGGAAACCAAATTCATCGGCGAGGCGGTTCCAGCGGCTGATGTCCATGACGTGCGCCGGCCATTCGCCAAAACCGTGGATGCAGATCACGAGCGGCGTCGGCTGGTTGCTCTGGTAGCTTTTGGGTACATACAGCAGGTAGGCGCGTTTCGTTCCACTCGTGAGGACCTCGCCGTTTGCGCGGTGAACCTGATAAGAGAACACCGCGATGAGCGTCCCCATGCCAAGGGCAAAAACGGCCATCAGGATCAACAGGCCCTTGAGCAGGCGTCTTTGGAACGATGTCGGTGGTTTTGCCATTTTAACGTGCGCTTTAAAACCGGCAGGTTGGCAGACGGGACGAGGATATCAAGCGGCAAGTTTGGGGGCCAACTTGGTCTGCAGGATGAGGGCGTGCGTCAATTTCTTTGTTTCTATCATTGTCCATTATCAATTGTCACTTATCCATTCTCCCCTCCATACCCCACGCGGCGGCCGCTCCCAAACCATCCAATTACACCGATATCCCCCAATACTCCTCCTTCTCCTGGGGGAGAAGGCCGGGATGAGGGCGTGCGTCAATTTCTTTTTTTCTATTATTATTCATTATCAATTGTCACTTATCCATTCTCCCCTCCATACCCCACGCGGCGGCACCTCCAAACCACCCACTTGGTCATATGTCAATTGTCCCCTCGCCAACACGGTGCGGCCGTATCCTCCAAACCGTGCAAAAAAACCAGGACTCGCAATACTCCTCCCTCTCCGCTTTGGGGAGAGGGACGGGGTGAGGTGGCTTTTCGTATCCCATCATTCGCATCCAGGGTGTTCGTTTTTTTCGATGACTCAATTATCCATTTCCTCCCTCATCCGTGCCATCCGTGGTTAAAAATCCTGCCTATCCTGCTTATCCATGTTGATATTTCTTCACCCACTTAATGTAACTTGTAATGAAAGACATCCCACTTTGGGTTCATGGGGAGGGCGGTCGTCCTTTCAGATCTGACTTTTTCGCTTGCCAAAGAATTTTGTCTTACGCCCTTTAACCATTGTCAAAGTTCTTGACGACTGCCATGAACGATATAGAGTTCGCAGCATAGCCGAAGTCAAAAACCTAATCACCCGGGCACGCGTTTGGGTAAAAAATGGAATTTCCATTATTTCAATATATGGGCGTCCTCAAATGAGAAGGACTCTGCTCCTGAAGTTAATTGAATCCATGTTGCACGCGTCCAAAAATGATCCGCCGCGACTTCGTCGTGCTTTTGCAGATGCCCAGGCAATCTGCCCCGCCCCCGTGTATCGCCAATCGATCGTCAAATAATCTTCGCAGAACAAACAAACCAAAAATAAATAATGAAAACACAAATAATCCTGGCGGCCGCTTTTCTGGCCGCTTCATTGGCCAAGGGGGCTCCGAGCCTGCCGGATCAAGTGCGGCTTCGATTGACCGTGCAACCCAGCGCCGACTTGAATATCGCCGGCAACAGCATGTTTAACGCCCGTTATTTTGACGGGAAAATCTTCGCCAACCAGATCAATGTTTCCTGTTTCGGACGTTATTCCTCGGACTCGAGCACGCCGGAGATGGTCGTGAATAATAGCGGCGACAATGCTTTCGAACACCGCATGGTGGCCCCATTCCGCGGCACTCTCAGCACGAATTACATACTCGGTTCGAGCAGCGCCGCCACACCCACCACGACCTTTACGCGATACGATTTTGACGGGAATAATCCTGTGACGGCTGAAGCGCCTGACAGCCTTTCCGTGGACGCTTTCGACTGGGTGGACAATGACACCGTCGTCTATGCGGTCTATACTTCTGGAAATCGAAAACGCCTGTATCTGGCCGATGTGGTTGCCGAACCTTTTTCCGTGACCAAGAACACCGCCTGGAACGCCAATGGTTACGCCACCACCAGTGTCAGCACCCGGATTCGCAATGTGCGCAAGGGGGATGTATTCAGCGGCTACGTCTATTATGGCGACGCCGGGCTGAACGCCAATCCCAACTTCTACGCCCTCAATCTGGCCACGGGCGCGGAGACATTATTGGGCAATGCGGGCACGCTGACCGGCACGGGAAGCTTTGGTGTATGGACCGTGTTGGAACGGGGTGGCTATCTCTACGTGCAGACGACCGACAACGGCATTCAAGTCTATAACATGACCGACGCGACCACGCTGGGTGCGTTGTATGCCACCTACACCAAGGAACAGATGGACGCGCTGACGGGTGGTTCCGCGCAGTATTTCGGCCTGGACGTGACGTCCGATGGCAAAAAACTGCTGCTGAGCGGCCTTGCCGGCAAGGTCTATCAACTGGGCGTTCGCGGCGTGCCGCTCCGGGCGGAACAATTGCAGGTTCATGTGACTGTGCAGCCCAGCGCGGACCTTGGCATCGCCCACAGCAGCATGTTCAACCCCCGTTTCTTTGACGGGAAAATCTACGCCAATCAAGTCAATGTGCCTTGTTTCGGCCGCTATTCCACAGACTCCGCAACGGCGGAGATGCTCGTGGATAACAGCGCCAATACGGCCATGGAACACCGCATGGTGGCACCCTTCCGCGGGGCATTCAAATCAACCTACCTGATCGGCTCGAGCAGTGCTGCGACGCCCACGACGACGTTCACGCAGTACGACTTCGCCGGGAATCTGGTCGCCAACGCTGATGCGCCCGATGCCATGACCGTGGATGCTTTCGATTGGGTGGACGATGACACCATCATCTACACCGTCTATACGTCCGGGAACCGAAAGCGCCTGTGCCTGGCCGATGTGACCGCCCAACCCTTTGCCGTGACCAAGAACATCGCATGGAACGCGGATGGCTTTGTCCCGACCAGCGTCAGCACCCGGATTCGCAATGTGCGCACGGGCGATGTTTTCAGCGGCTACGCCTACTACGGAGACGCCGGACTGAACGCCAACCCCAACTTCTACGCCGTCAATCTGGCCACGGGCGCGGAGACATTACTGGGCAATGCGGGCACTTTGAGCGGCACCGGCAGCTTTGGCATTTGGAGTGTGCTGGAACGGGATGGGTATCTCTACGTGCAGACGACCGACAACGGCGTTCAGGTTTATAAAATGACTGACGCGACCACGCTGGGAGCGTTGTATGCCACTTATACCAAAGCGCAGTTGGACGCGCTCACGGGTGGCTCCACGCAATATTTCGGCCTGGACGTGACGACCGATGGGAGGAAAATGCTGCTGGGTGGTTTGGATGGCAAGGTTTACGAACTGGAGGAACGTGCTTTGATTACGGCCTCGATCTCACGATCCGGATCGAATGTTCTCCTCTCGTGGCCTGTGTCGTTCACCAACATGATGGTTCAGTCCAGCTCCAATCTTTCGACAGGCTTCGTCGATCTCGATCCCCAGCCTGCGGTGGTCGTAAACGGTGATCTGAACACCGTCACCATCCCCGCTGGAGCCAATAGCGCGTTCTTCCGACTGCGCAAATAGAGCTCCCGGCGGAATACAACAGTTGTTTCCACAACGAAGGTGGCCTGGTTCTTAAAGCCAGGTCACCTGCCTCAAAAACTGGTTTGCACCACTTCGGTTGACCAGCGTTCAACCCGTGGTCAACCGGTTGAACGCTACCTGCTGTCGGATAACCCTCTCTGGTTGCGCCCTTTAAGGAACTCACCTCACAACTTGCGCCGCGGAACGGAGTTTAGAAGCGCCACGTCAATCCTGCTCTCACCCTGAAATCAGGCACGATCTGCTGGCCGGTCGTTACAATGCTCACCGGTAAGTCGGCCCCAATCTGCGCACTGAGCTTGCTCGACCATGTGAAATTGACTTGAGGACCGAGATACACCGCCGTAATCGCCGTGTCATCAGTGGCCACGCCAGCAATGGTGTCCTGCCCTTTGCTTTCCCCGGATACCACGGCTTGCAGTGAGACTGTGTGCGTATCCCCCAGCAGAAGGTAAACACCAGGCCCGCCGGACCAAGTCCAGTCGTTGGCAGCTTGATAGCTGAAATCCCCCTCGGTGCGAATTGCGTATTGCATGGCCCCGGTGAGGAATGCGCGCTTCCATCTTGCAAAAAAGCTCGTTCCAACCAGGCCATCGCAGGACCCTGACCCCAGTGCCAAATCATGGCCACCGATCCCTGGCGCAAAATCTTCTTCGTCCGGGTTGAGGTGACTGGAATCACCAGTGGGGAACTTCAGGCCGCCGAGCGCCGTCCAGTTGAATGTGAAGTGTTCGGTGAGTTTTTCATAAAGCCGGACATTGCCAATCAGCGAGGCATCGCCAATGCCCAAATCACTGCCTCGTTTGACCGCGGTGCCATATTCGCGGTAAATGACTGGAAGGTTGAACTGGACGCCTATTCGATTGTTGAAATTGTAACCAACGAATGCCTGTGAAACAGAACTCTTAAGATATTGATTATCGACGTCCCGCACATCGTGCCCATCAATCTGAAAAGTATTGAAATACGTATATTGCTCGGCAACTCCGCCAAACAAACCCCTGCCGCCTCCCCCCTGCGCTTCCGTTGCCGCGTAAACGGAACACAAATCACAAGCCATCGCCGGTTGGGCAAACGCGCAAACGAACACCGCATACACAAAGTTCTTCATAAACCCCAAGCTCGTGAGGAATACATCAGAAAATCTTCATTCACGTTGATACCCTGACAAACAGTGGAATGAGCGAAGCGCCGCCGAAAGGTTTTTCCAAATAAACTCCTGTGTCTGGCCGCATCCAAATGCGTCCGGATCGCCATCAGCAAGGCAAACACCGCAAGGTTGTGGTCAAGCTGTTTAGACACAGCTGGACCGTAGTGGATGGAGTGTCCCAAGTCAAATGACGCCCGCGATATAAGGGGAGAAGGATTTCCATCGCGAAAGTGGCTCGTGGACTGAATCAGCGCCGGCTGCATGTATCCACAGCAAATGCACCAGAAAACCATCGGGCTCAACCGCAGTGCAATATCGCGCCCCCCAGTCCAACGGGATCGCAGCAACCGGTTTTTGACGTGGAATTGACGGCAGGGAAGGCACCCTCTTTTGCCCGTTACCTGGCCTGTCTGTTGGGAAAACCAACACCACCTAACAGGCTGGTCGGAACCAAAACGTAAACAAAAACGGCCAAGTGACGTCTCAAAATTGTTTACAAGATCCATTGCAGGCCAAAGGGTTTACACCGAACCTCTTGACGAGGCCTGTTGGGGAAAAGATTGGAGCGGGTGATGGGAATCGAACCCACATGGCCAGCTTGGAAGGCTGGAACTTTACCACTAAGCTACACCCGCACTATCAAAAATGCGTCCTGATATTAACTGAAGCGCTTGCCTTGTCAATGCGGGTTTGGCACTGTTTGGGCCGATGAATTCGTTGCTTCTAACCGGCGGACGCGTGATCGATCCCGCCAATCGTTTCGATGCTCCGGCGGATGTCCTGGTGAGTGATGGCAAGATCGCCGCCGTGGGTCCCGAGGCCGCCAAAATGGCCGCGCCGGATGCGACGCGCGTGGATGTTTCCGGTCAGGTGGTCTGCCCGGGATTAATCGACGTGCATGTGCATTTGCGCGAGCCGGGCCAGACGGGCAAGGAAACGATCGCCACGGGCACCGCCGCAGCGGCCCGGGGTGGGTTTACGTCCGTGGTGTGCATGCCCAACACCTCACCGGCCATCGATAGCGCCGGAACGGTGGTTTTAATCCGTGAACGGGCCAGGCGCGAAGGAGTGGTGAACGTGCTGGTGGCCGGGGCGATTACAAAAAATCTGGCCGGCGAGGAATTGGCGCCGATGGGGTCGCTGAAAAAGGCCGGGGTCGTCGCCTTCACCGATGACGGCCACTGTGTTCAGAATAATGAAATGATGCGGCGCGCCCTGGAATACGCCACGATGCTCGAAATTCCGGTGATGGACCATTGCCAGGATTATTCGCTGGTGACCGAGGGGGTGGCCCATGAAGGCTATTACAGCACGGTGCTGGGGCTGCGGGGCTGGCCCGCGTCGGGGGAGGATTCCATCGTGGCCCGGAACATCATGCTGGCGGAGTTGACGGGCGCGCGCGTTCACTGCCAGCACATCAGCAGCGCGACCAGTGTGCGGTTGGTGCGCGAAGCCAAAAAGCGGGGCGTGCGCATCACGGCGGAGGCCTGTCCCCACCATTTCACGCTCACGGATGCCGCTCTGGCGGGAAGCGAGGCCTTTTGGAAAGCCGACGGCGCGAACCTTCTGCCCGGGGCTGCCCGCCCTTGGCCCGCATGGTCGAGCTACGACACCAATTTCAAAATGAACCCGCCCTTGCGCACGGCTGCCGATCGCGAGGCGGTGCTCGAAGGCCTGGTGGACGGCACGCTTGAATTGATCGCCAGCGACCATGCGCCGCATTGCAATTTTGAAAAGGAGGTCGAGTTCGATTACGCCCCCTTTGGCATCACTGGGCTGGAAACGGAGCTAAGCCTGGCCCTGATGCAGCTTTATCATTCGAAGCGGCTTTCCCTGTCGGACCTCCTGGCGAAATTCACGGTTGGGCCCGCCCGGCTTTTGGGTCTGGACAAAGGGACGCTCAGCGTGGGCGCGTGCGCGGATATCTCGGTGCTGGATCCGGATCGTTCCTGGACCTTTAAGAAGGAGAACACCGCCAGCAAATCCCTGAACAACCCCTTCTACGATTGGCCCTTGCGCGGAAAGCCCGTCGCAACGATAGTCTCTGGTGTAATCGTCTGGCGCGAAAACGCTTAAAATCCTGCGAACCTGGAGGCATTAAGGTGATGCCATCAGGATTGGAGACACCGGTTATGAACTGGTGTGAAGGGGCCGACGGTTCATAAAACTGTTTGGATGATTATGTTAAAAAAGTTGCTGTCGTTGTTTGCATTAGCCGCGCTTGCGATCAGTGTGCATGCGGAAAAACTGTGGGAAACGGACCTCTCCGCCGCCCTAAAAACGGCAAAAACCGAGAAAAAACTCGTTTTGGTGGATTTCACGGGTTCAGATTGGTGCCCTTGGTGCATCAAGCTGCATAAAGAGGTATTCGAGAAAACGGATTTTACCGATTACGCGAAGAAGAACCTCGTTCTCGTCGAGATCGATTTTCCCAGGAAGACCGAGCAGTCCATTGAAGTCAAAAAAGCCAACCAGGCCCTGGCCAATAAATACAATATCGAAGGCTACCCCACTGTGGTGGTGCTCGATGGCGAAGGCAAGGAAGTGAAGCGACTTGGCTACCAGGCCGGCGGACCCAAGCCTTTCATCGAAGAGTTGAGCAAGATTAAAAAGTAATTTTTGTCTCGATCGAAGCGTTCAGACAGCATATAAAAATGGGTATGAACGCTCGACCCGCCAAACTCGTCAAAGTCCTCGGACAACCTTCCTGGCGTGTGGCCGCCTCCCAGGTGGAGGCACACGTCACCCGGTTGGGCGGGCATCTGGCCCCGGTTATTTTCGACCGGGGCGGTCGGCGTTTGAGTCCTTACGCAGTGGCCCCTTGGGCGGAGGAAAAAACTCCGGCGACCATGCCGCCTATTCTCAAGGCGTTGCGCGGGGATTTTTTTTGCATGCCTTTCGGCGGCAACGAAACACCGCTGCAAGGGGAGCAGTTCCCCCCCCACGGCGAAACAGCCAACGCGCTCTGGCATTTTGAATCCCTGGAGACTGTGGAAGGAGAGTCCACACTCCACCTGAGCCTTGAAACCACTGTGCGCCCCGGTCGCGTCGATAAGCGCATCCGCCTCAAGGATGGCCAGAATGCCATCTACAGCGAACACATCATTTCAGGGATGAAAGGGCCGATGAGCCCCGGGCATCACGCCATCCTCAGATTCCCCAACGCACCGGCCAGCGGCGTGATTTCCACAAGCCCGTTCCTGCATGGCGAGGTACTGCCCACCCCCTTCGAGATTCCCGCCCAGCGCGGCTATTCCTATCTGAAACCGGGAGCTCTGTTCACCAACCTGTCCGCCGTGCCCGCACTGACCGGGGAGAATGCCGACCTTTCCCACTACCCCGCGCGGCGTGGTTTCGAAGATCTGGTCATGATGGTCAGCGATCCCGCCCTGCCTTTTGCATGGACCGCTGTGACCTTTCCAAAAGTGCGCGCCGTCTGGTTTTCGCTCAAGAACCCGCGAATTCTTCGCGAGACTGTTTTCTGGCTTTCAAATGGCGGACGGCATTACGAACCCTGGAATGGCCGACATGTCAATGTCATGGGGCTTGAAGAAGTCACCTCCTATTTTCATTATGGCCTGGCGGAGTCCGTTGCGAAGAATCCCATCTCCAAGAACGGCCACCCCACGTATTTGACGCTCGATCCGAACAAACCGTTGCGCGTGCCCTACATCATGATCATGACGCCCGTGCCTCCCGGATTCGATAGTGTGGCGGACATCGTTGCCGCGCCGGACCAGCACGGGGTCACTTTGCTCTCCACAAGCGGCAAACGTGTCAAGGTGCCCGTGGACCTGGATTTTCTTGCAGCCGCGCCAGAAAAAACGGCATAAGCGTCTCGAGGAGCGTTCAAGAAAGTGTCCGGAAAAGCAGGTAGACAGGCAGGACGCGACTGGGGCGTAAAATTGCGCCTGCGGACGAGCCGTTACTTTCCTTGCAAGGGAACCACAGCGGTCCAATAAGACGGACCAAAATGGGACCGGAATTTCTCCCGCAACGTTTCGGCATGCGCGCGCCCATTCACCAGGGCAAACGTGGTGGATCCGCTCCCGGACATCACGGCGGCGCTGGCCCCATGGTTTTTCAAGAACTCCTGAAACTCCGCGAGCAACGGGTATTTGACCAGCACCGGCGCTTCCAGCGAATTATAAAAAGCGGGGCCCGCTTCCGCCAATGTCCCTTGCAACAGCGCCACTAATTCCTGCGCCCTGCCCTTGCGGCCATTCAAAGCCTCGGGATAAATCGACAAGTGCTGGTAAGCCCACGCCGTGGAGACGCCAAACCCGGGATGCACCAGAAGCGCATGGACGCCGCGCAACGCTGGGAAATCCTCCAGAACCGTGATCTGCTCCCCCCGTCCCAGACCCAATGCGGGTTTGCTCTGCAAAAAGAAGGGAACATCCGATCCAAGCGCCGCGGCAATCTGTTCCAATGTGGTCGCCGCCAGCACCCCGTCGTGCAGGTCGTTCAACGCCATCAAGGTCGTGGCCGCATTGGCGCTGCCGCCTCCCAGGCCCGCTGCCAGGGGAATGTTTTTCTCGAGGTGAATGGAAATTCCGGGCGCAATACCCGCCGCCTTGTAAAAAGCCTCCGCCGCGCGATAGACCAGATTTCCGTTGTTTACCGGCAGCTCAGGAATGTTGCAGCTCAATTCAAGGCCGCACGCCTGTTTCGCGAACATCAGTCGATCACACAAAGCGACGGGCTGGAACACGGTCTCCAATTCATGAAAACCGTCCGCCCGCCGACCCAGAATGTTCAGCAGCAGATTGACTTTGCAGGGAGAAAATCGCTCCATGGGAAATAAAAAAAGCGCCAACAGCCTGTGTTGGCGCCAATAAATTGCAGTGCCTTAGTAGTCGAAAATACGGAAACGGCTGCCGGGGAAGAACGGGATCACATCGCCGCCGCCGAAACCGAGATTCGCATCGGGTGTGAACATCGGATCCGCCAGAAAATTCGGTTTATAGCTGTCCGGATAGCTGGGATTCACAGACAAATAATTAGTGCAGACCGGATCATACGAAGGGATGGGGAACGTCACGATCTCATAAGCACCCACCGCCGTGCGGGCCATGGTCTTGCTGAATCCCTTGACCACACCGGTGGTTAAGGCCGCGTCCGGTCCCTCGTACAGGGCGGATTGCTCCATCGAGCGACGCACATCACCCATGCGCGCCAATTCGGTGGCATTGCCAATGCCGCGCCCGAGTTTTTGTTCAGGCCCGGAACATCCGGCCACCAATAAGGCCAGACCGGACACAGTTGTTAAAAGCCAAGTCGCAGTTCGCATAAAAAGACGTATTTCTTGTCTGAAGATTACCGCCACCGGATAACTTGTAAAGCGCCTTTTACAGGATTTACGCGTTTGATTTATTTGCAGCGTCGCACTCCGACAAGCAGTTCTCCACGGGCCATTTCCATCCATAAAAAAAGACGACCCCATTACGGATCGTCTTTGAAATTTCTTGCGGGCGCTGGAACTGCAATTCCCGCCCCTGGATGCGCCTTGATCAGGCCCGTTCCATGTATTTGCCGGTGCGTGTGTCGATCTTGAGCTTCTCGCCCGTCTTGATGAACAATGGCACTTGAACGGTGATGCCCGTTTCCATGACCACCGGTTTCTGGACGTTGTTGGCGGAATCTCCGCGAATCCCCTCGGGAGCATCGGTCACTTTCAAGGTCACCGACGACGGCAACTCAACCGTCACCGCCTTATCGTCCACGAAAGTCACTGTCACCAGCGCGTTCTCAGTGAGATAATTCTTGATGTCACCGATCAATTCAGCGCTCAAGGTCACCGTTTCATACGTTTCCGGGTCAGAAAAGACAAAATCCGTTCCATCTTTGTAGCTGTACTCCATTTTGCGCGATGCCATGGGCACCACGTCAATTTTCTCCGTCGAACTGAAGCGCACGTCGGTGGTTTTGCCCGTCTTGATGCTGCGAATGGTCGCCTGCACAAATGCCCGCAGATTGCCTGGGGTGCGGTGCTGTGAGTCAAGGACAACGCCGATGTCACCATTATAGACGACCGCCATGCCTTTACGAATATCGTTTGCTGTTGCCATAGTACTTTCTGCTCGCTGATTCTCTAATCTTGCAATTTAAATCGAACGCCGGATGGTACGCAACCCCAATCGGAATTCAAGCCTCTATTTTTTCCAGATCGAAATTCCGTCTTTTGCGGCGCAACCCGACCCTCAATATCGTTATAATGGGCCGATTTGCTCAATTTCGACCAAATACGGCTCTCTTTCATCCAAAGCGAATCACCAGTTTCTGGCCTGTTTTGAGGGTCAATTCCTTCTCGAACTGCAAAATCACTTGATTCCCAGTGCGCATCGGATGAACGCCCACTTTTGTGCCGTTAAGCTTTATTTCCACCCGGTCGTTTGCGAAACCGTCGGCCAATGTGAGTTTTAACCGCTTCAGTCGCAGCGTGCCACGATGAATCTGAATCTCGTTGGTTTGCGCTGCCAATTCCCGTTTTTGCGTAAAGCTCCCCCACCCCTCTGCCGCCGTGAACGGGGCCTTGAAGTTTTCCGGTGTCAATCGCGGATCGAACGCCAGAAATCCCTTGGGCCCGTGGTATTCATAGCCGCAAGCCGCCAGGAACACGCCGTAGCTGGCCATGGCCCGTGAATAATGATCGCTGCACTCCACCTCGTTCCATGGATTGCGCCGGGCCGCATGGTAGCGGTCATGGATCATGCGCGTAATGGCCAATCCCTTTTCCGTCATCCCCTCCCAGATCATGTGCGCCGCCACCTGGTATTCGAAGCCCGTCATGCATTCGTTGAAATAGGCCACGAATCCGGGATTACCTTTCCCCGCGGCATTCGCACCCCCGCCCTTGGGCCATGTGCACATTAACAGCCCGCCTTCACCCGGCATGGCATACCAGCGCCCGCCGGAGATATCCTTGAAATTCTCCCGGTAAACCCCTGTGTCCGGTGTGAAGTTATATTTCCAAAGCGACTCCAGCGCCGCGCGTGTGGAGGTCTCCGGCAGCACCCTCGGCAGCCCCGCCTGGAAGGCCCAGCTCTGGCCATACACCTGGTCGATATGGCATCCCTCATTCGTGTTCGTGGATTCGGGATGTTTGGGATCCAGCTTGTGAATGAAATATTGCCCATTGAAAAGTTCGGTCACCAATTGCTCGCGCCCCTTGTCCGCAATCCGTTCGCAGCGTTCGGCAAAACCCGCATCCCCCATTTCCTCCGCCATGGCCACCCCGGCCCGCACCGCCGCCAGATACAACGAGCTGATCCAGGGAATGCGCCCATACCACGACGCATCGAGTGTATTGTATTGGTCGCCATCCAAAATCCCGTCCTCGTTGGCATCCTGCCGGATCAGGTATTCGATGGATTTCTTGATCTTCGCCCAATTCCGACGCAGGAACGTATCGTCGGCGCTCATTTGGTGCTCGCGATACGCCCGCAAAATCGTTCCCGCCTGACCGTCCACCGCCACCATCCGGCTGGCCTCGGCCCGGTAATCCATCGCGCCCGTATCCGGATGAAATGCGAGTCCGTAATCCACCATTTCGCGCACGGACCTTTCATAGGCCGGGAACAAACGTCCCACGGCCTGGGCGTATTGCCAGACATGCGTGCAGGTGCCCGCGCAGCAATAGGTCCCCTCCCAGCCGTAAAACCGACCATTGTCGAACTCGTAACAGGTGGCCGTGGCCAGGATGGAAATATTCAGAAGTGTCCGTTCCAGAAACCACCATGGCAGCGACGAATCGTGCCAGGTGCGATGCCATAGCCGTGTCTGACCCGCGAGCGTGTTATAACGCTGCGCCACCGAACGCGCCACCGCCCCTGCGGATTCAAAGCGTTTGCCGTAGGAACGCTGCAATTTCGCAATATCCGTGATGTGCTCCAACCCTCCGCGCCGCAAGGTCGGGAAGTACCACGTCACTACAAAGGTCGCCTTGACCGTGCGACCGGGTTTTAACCGCCATTCGCGCCCTAACGCGCCCATTAATTTCGCGCCGAATTCCCGGTTCGCATCCGCTGCATTCCTACCGTGCAATCCGGCAAAAACCGCTTCGGGTCCGCTTTGAACATCCGGTGTCGAATAGGTCTTCGACCCGCCGTCCAGCAACCCCAGGGCCATCGTTCCATAATCAGGCTCCTGCGCCAGCGGGGTGGCTGGCTTTCTTGGAGAATCGCTGAAAACGATATCGTCGATCCCAATATTGCCCCACGCTCCCTTCTCCCGATCCACAATCTCCAGATGCGCGGTTTTACCCGCAAAACCCCGCACGTCCATCGAAGCCGGGTGCATGCGGTTGGAATCCGCCCCCGTGGCCGATGACACGACCCTGCCGTCCACCCACAGGTTCATGCAGGTCCGGTCCTTGTGCGCCCCGCCGCCAATCAGAAAATTGATGTAATCGCGTTCGATCACAAATTCACGGCTCGTCAGCGTTCCCGTATGCGCGTCCCCCTGCCCCACATCCTCCCCGTGGCGGACGTTATGCGAATTCACCAACCGCTTCCCCTGCGCGCCTACCTCCCCCTGGTACCCCGGCATCTTCGCCACCTCGATCGGTCCCTCGCCAAACGCCGTGCCCTCAACCTTCCAGCCCGCGTAGGTCTCCTTCTCAAAATCCTCGAAAAGAATGTCCGGCCGCGCATTGGCGCCCGACTTCTCCGTCGCGGCTTCGGCGGAACATTGCAGCAGGGTCAAATCCGTGTCATGCGTGATCCGGTTCCGGCGCCGACCGCGTCCCGGCTTTCCGCTCCCCAGGCACACGGCATTCTCCAGCCACCCTGCCAACGCCACATCCACCGTTTCCTTGCCGGTGTTCGTCAGCGTGAATTCCATGATCGTGGCCGGCAGACTCGAATCCTCCGTGTTCAACGGGATGAACGGCGAAAAGGCTTCGAGAGCCACCCGCACCGGCACGGCCTCATCCGCATACCCCACGCGCCCGATCGGATACTGCCCCTGAAACGACACGCCGGGAAAACCTTCCCGATTCAACGCGCGCGTGATCTCCTCTTGACCGTGCCGCACCTGGATAGCAAATCCCTGCTCCAACGGCGACGTTGGTTTCAACGGCCTGGCATAATGCGGCCCGTCTCCCGCGCCAAAATCCGGCGTCTGCGGCAGATTAAACACATCCCAGTGCCATAATTGACCGTCTCCGCCCAAGTAAAGCTGCCCCGCGCATAGTCCGCCAACGGGCATGCCGATTTTCGCAGTTGCCGCACCGCGATACGTCGTAGGCTCGCCCCGCTCCACCAGCGAACGCAGCCAGGCCGCGCTCAGCTTCTTGTCGGAAGGCACCAGTTTCTCGAAATCCCCCGCCTCGAATGGGCCGGCCACAGCCCGCGCCCCGGCCATTAGAAATGGAGCTGCCGCCGCCCCCAAACCCACTGTCCGCAAAAACTCCCTGCGACCCCATAAGGCACGATCCGATGCCGAAGATTTGCCGTCCTGGGCGCGCCCCTCAGTGGCCCCATCGTTCGGGAGAATTTCTTTGGTTGACATAAGAAGACCCTGTCAAAATATCGTCACTTTGTCACCCATTGAAATCCACCGGTTGCAGGTTAAGTATCTTCTCGAATCGAAGAATTACTTTAAAACGAAATGCCTTATGGCACCAGAACCGCACGGTAGAATCCTTGATCGGTTGGCCTATTGACCAAAACGCGCTTTTGAGTGGTGGTCGCGGTAACGTTTGTTTCGGTCTGCCAAACACCAACAATACCACCAATTGCGGTTAATCTCTGGATTCCGTATTTCTTACCCGGCACAGCCTGGAAATAGAGGGCGTGTTGATCCGACCCAATGGCGGTTTTGTCATCGTCTGTCAGATCAGCAAGTCGGGATGCGCGTTCAAATTTCAAAGCCGAGGCTGCTGTGGTGGGGTCCGTGCCTGCCTGCATCTCGGCCAGGTTGCTCATGCCATCGTGGTCGGCGTCATCCGTTTCTCCACTGGCATTAGGAAACTTATCCAGCAACCCGCACGTTTGTGCCCATTGCTGAAAAGGGGTTTGTTCGACCCAAAGCGCGGTCGGACGCCCTGCATAGGTGGTGCCCCAGCCAGTCGTTTCAGGCCGATAATACACGGTCACATTGGGAGCCGCTGTAAACAGATTATCCGGCTCGGGTTTTGGCCCAACCCCTTCAAAAAACACGCTCTGCAGGTTGCTGCAGCAATTAAACACAGAAGCACCAATGAACCTGACGCTCTTGGGAATCGTTATGTTCGTCAGCCCTGCGCAATAAGAAAACGCTGAAGTTCCGATTTCTATGACGCTGTCAGGAATTGTCACGCCAGTGATGCCCATGCATCTGTCGAACGCTGAACCCGCGATGAATGTGATTCCATTGGGGATTGTGAAACTTCCAGTTGTGCCTTCCGGAATTTCAATCTGGATCGTCTGGTCTTTACTGAGCAAAACACCATCTTTGCTGCTATAAACTTCATTGAGTGGGTCCACTGTGATATTCGTCATGGTTCTACAATAGGAGAACGCGTCAGATTGAATGACTTTAACGCTGCCGGGAATGCGGATTTCCGTCAGTTTGGCGCAGCTTTGAAACGCGCGATGCTGAATCATTGTGACGCTATTGGGAATGGTGATATTCGTAAAGCTGCTGCATCCTTCGAACGCGCCCCACCCGATGTTGGTGAGACTGTTGGGCATTATAACACTCGTGAGGTTGTATCGAAAAGCAAACGAACTATCTGCGAGGCTGGTGACACCGTTGGGAATTATGTAGCTTCCAATCTTGCCGGGTGGATATTGAACAACCGATGTCTGGTTCTTGTTGAACAGGACGCCATCCAGGCTACTGAATGCTGGATTGTCGTTGTCCACAGTGATGGCTGTTAAGTGTTTGCAATCAGTGAATGCATCAGACAGAATGCTTATGACGCTTTTGGGGAGCATGATTTCTGTCAGGCCTGTGCATCCATAAAACGCATAATATCTGAAAGTGGTCGTGCTGGTGGGTATGGTTATGTTCGTCAGACCGGTGCAATCAAAGAACGCGCTATCGCTGATGATTCGGACGCCATCGGGGATCGTATAACTTCCCATCTTGCCTTCTGGCACTTGAAGGAGGGTCGTTGCGTTCTTGTTGAACAAAACGCCGTCAATGCTGCTGTATGTCGGATTGAGCAAGTCCACCATGATATTCGTCAATCCTATGCACCGACCAAATTGAGAATATCCGATAGTGACGACGCTGCGCGGGATTGCAACACTCATAAGGTTGTAACAGCCAAAGAAAGCCCTTGGTCCGATGTTGGTGACGCCGTTGGGGATTGTGACCACCATCAAATTCGTATTTCCATAGAAAGCGGAAGCTTCAATGCTGGTAACTGGTAACCCATTGATTTCATTAGGGATGGTAACAGTCCCTCGAGGACCATTGTAACCGACAATGTGAATTGTTGTGCCAATTTGCTGCCATGGAAAATCGCCATCATTAGGGCCAATCAATTGCATGGCAGGTCGGCCTGCGAAAGTTGACAGCCAGCCTGTCATTCCGGGGTGGTAATAAACCGTAGCGTGGCTGGCATTGGAAAACAGATCATCAGGTGCGAATGTTGGGGCGTTGCCCTCAAAATATATACTCGCCAGATTGGTGCAGCTATTGAATGCAGAATTTCCAATGTTCGTTACCGTGTTGGGGATCGTAATGTTGACCAGGTTTGCGCAATACGAAAACGCGTTTGCTTCGATGCTGATGACATTGGTGGGGATTGTATAGCTTGCAGTTTTGCCTCCCGGGCATTGAATGAGAGTCCTCTGGTCCTTGTTGAACAAGACGCCATCCAAGCTGGAATAATTGCTATTTCCCGCCTCCACCAGGATGGTCTTCAGCCCTGTGCAACCACTAAAAGGACTTTGTCCAATCGTTGTGACACTCTCGGGAATTGTGACATTCGCGAGCGCGGTGCAGCTTTGGAACGCATACGCTCCCAAATTGGTGATGCCGGTGGGAATGAGGATGCTCGTTAGATTGGTCCGCCCCACAAACGCCTGGTTTCCGATGTTGGATACGGCAAGTCCATTGATCTCATTTGGGATGATTACGTCTCCGTCCGCACCAATGTAACCCGTAATGGTGATTGTCGATTCGTTTGTTTGCCATGCAAACTGGCTTTCATAATGGATTATCCATCGCATGGTTGGTCGACCAGCATACGAGGACCCCCAGCCCGTGGTTTCCGCACGGTAATAAACTGTTGCCTGGTTTGCATTTTCGAATGTATTCTCAGAAGCCAATGAAGGCGCATTCCCTGCAAAATACACACTCTCAAGATTGGTGCATCCAGAGAACGCATTCGGCCCGAGACTGGTCACGCTTCTGGGGATGGTGACGCTCGTCAGACCAGAACAATCAGAGAACGAAGAATCTCCGAGGTTGGTGACGCCATAGGAAATCGTGACATTCGTCAGACCGGCGCATCCGGAGAAAATATTGTTTCCAATGTTGGCGATGCCACTGGGGATCGTGATGTTCGCAAGTCCGGTACAGCCAGAGAATGCATTTGGCCCGATGTTGGTAACACCATTGGGGATCGTTAAATTGGTCAAAGCACTGCAGTTGCCGAACACAGACCATCCGAAGCTGGTGATATTCATGGGAATCGCAACGTCAGCGAGACTCACGCAGTTATAGAAAGTATAACTCCCCATGTCCACGACATTATTTGGAATGATAATGTTTGTAAGGCTTGTGCAACCGGAAAATGTGTAAATCCCCATACTCCTGAGTCCTTTGGAGACGGTGACACTCGTCAGGTTTGTGCAACCATTGAACGCAGAAGACCCAAGGTTGGTGACGGAGTTTGGAATTATGATCTCCGGGAGAGATCTGCAGCCATAGAACGTCTTATCGTTGAGGCTGCCAAGGCTTGCGGGTATAATGACGTTTGTCAGGCTGCTGCAGCCAGAGAACACTTCAGTCCCGATGCTGGTAACGCCGTTGGGTATTCTGACGCTTGTCAGTTTCCTGCAATTGAAAAACGCCTTCGTATTTATATTCGTTATGCTGTCAGGCATCAGCACATTCGTCAGCCCGCTGCAATCAGAGAACGCGCCAGTCCAGATTGCCATAACACCGAAGGGTATGGTTACGCTTGTCAAATTGGGTTTTGAAGCAAACGCACTAGACCAGATGTTGATGACTGGTTTGCCTTCGATAGTGGCTGGTATGGTCACGTCACCACCAGGACCGTTGTACTTGGTGATGGTCGCATATATGTCTTTTGTCGTGTAAGTGTAATCACCGAAGGTTGCTGCGGTCACTGAATTCAACAGAGCTGACAAAACGAGGACCATTGAGATGGCGACCCATCGCGCAACAGAAGGATGTCGAGTTATGCGAAAGAAGCTCACTATTGGAAAGCACCGCAGAATAATCATCGATATTCTGTTCATGATGTGGTATTTATGTCGGGTTAATTATTGAATGCAAGCCGTAATTCCATGATTTGGAAAGGTCGGATGTGTTTATTCCCGTTTGCAGCGCCAACAACGTGGCGTCCTGCCAGCCTGGACTTCCGACACCGGCCAATCGCCGCAACCATTTCAAAAACTGAAAGTCCATTCCATCGTTTGACGAATGGATTGCATGGTCTTCGCCACAAACCCGCAGCGGGTTGCCGGGGAAAGCCGCCAAGATTCGAATCCCGTGAACTGCTGGAACTAACAAGCCGACAGGACAATCGACCGCCTGGGTTCCGATCTCCAATTCACCGGCAACCACCAATTTGCCGCGACGCCAAAAAATAACACGATCGCCAGTGCCCTGATTTTATTCGGCCAGGAAAACCCCAAAACTCACTTACGAACCTTGATTTTTTCCCCGGTTTATGTATTCATAGCGTATGACGAAATTCATTTTGGAGGCGCGTCGCGCCCTGGCGATCATGGTCGTTTTTGGAGTGATTCTCACCGCCTGCAATACCGTGCCTGTGACCGGTCGGCGGCAGATGAACTTCATCCCCGCCGGGCAGGAAATGGAACTGGGCATGACCAGTTTCAACGAGATGAAAACGAACACCCCCATCAACCACGACCCGGCCATCAATGCACTGGTCCAAAAAGTCGGGGGTCGGATTGCAGCCGTTGCCAACCTCCCGGGCGCCCAGTGGGAATTTGTCGTTTTTGAAAGCCCGGAAGCCAACGCCTTTTGTCTGCCGGGTGGAAAAGTCGGCGTTTATACCGGCATCCTGCCCATCACGAAGGACGAGGCGGGTCTGGCCACGGTCATTGGCCACGAGGTTGCCCACGCCATCGCGCGCCACGGTGCGGAGCGCATGAGCGAGCAGCTCATCATCAACGGCGGAAGCGAGCTCATCGGCTCCGGCATCTTCAAGGCGGATCCCAAGGTTCTCGCCATGGCCACCCAGGTCTATGGAACAGGCACACAGGTGGGGATCGCCCTGCCCCACAGCCGCAGCCAGGAATCCGAGGCCGATCATATTGGGCTCGTCTATATGGCCCAGGCAGGCTATCCGCCTGAAGCGGCGGTCGCATTTTGGCAACGCTTTGCCGCGTTCAACAAACAGAGCGGCAGCACAACCCCTTGGTTCCTGCGAACCCACCCCCTGGACGATGCGCGCATCGCCCAACTCCAGACCTGGCTGCCCGAAGCCAAATTACAATACAGGCCCCAGTAAGTGTCCCGGGGCCTGTTCGAGAATAAGGTCGATTTGGAGTTCTGCTTTTAATCAGGCTCCAAATCGACCCGTTAAAATCTCCTCCGAATCCCTAATCCTGCTTTGGCTTTAATTGCGGGAAAAGGATGACGTCCCGGATGGTTTCCTGCCCCAGGAGCATCATGCACAGACGGTCGATTCCGATTCCAATGCCTCCCGCAGGCGGCATCCCGTGTTCCAGGGCCACCAGGAAATCCTCATCCAGCTTCTGCTGTTCGCCACCCGCCTGATGTTCCAGCCGTTCACGCTGCTCCACGGCGTCGTTCTGCTCCGAATAACCGGGAGCGATCTCCTGCCCGTTGATGCAGCATTCGAACACCTCGACCAGCGACGGATCCTCAGGAGCGAGCTTCGCCAGCGGCACGAGTTGCTTGGGCAGGTGCGTGACAAACGTCGGTTGAATGAGCGTTGGCTCGATCAATTTCTCATACACCGCGTTGGTCACCTCAAAGTCCTCGTAACCGGGACCGATTTCAGCGCCCAGGGCCGTCGCCTTGGTCTTGCGCTGTTCGGGCGTTAATTCAAACCAATCCGCGCCCGCCTTGCCGCAAACGAGATCCTTGTAACGCACCCGCTTCCAGGGTGCTGTCAGGTCAATCGTGTGAATCAATTTGCCCTCGGCGTCCTTGTGCTCGATCTTCAGCGTTCCCAGAACCTTTTCCGCCACATGGCAGATCAGGGACTGCGTCAATTCCATCATCGACTCATAATCCCCATACGCCTGATACGCCTCCAGCATGGTGAACTCAGGATTGTGACGCCGGGAAAGGCCCTCATTGCGAAAATTGCGTCCGATCTCGAACACCCGGTCAAATCCGCCCACCAGCAGTCGCTTCAAATAAAGCTCCAGCGCGATGCGCAGATAAAAATTGCAGCCCAGGCTGTTGTGATGCGTGACGAACGGCTGCGCCGCGGCTCCCCCCGGTATCGGCTGCATCATCGGCGTCTCCACCTCCATGTAATCCCGCTGATGGAAGAAATCGCGTATCTCGTGCAGAATCCGGCTCCGCTTGACGAATACCGCGCGAACATCCTCGTTCGACATCAGGTCCAGATAGCGCTGGCGGTAGCGCGTTTCCGTATCGGCCAGCCCATGCCATTTCTCAGGCGGCGGCAGCAGCGACTTGGACAGCACGACAAACGAATGCAACTTAACCGAGATTTCCCCCGTTTTAGTCGTGAAAAGCGTCCCGCGCGCCCCGATGAAATCTCCCAGGTCCAGCAGCTTGAACACCTCGAACGGCTCATCGCCCAGGAGTTGCTTCTGCGCATACACCTGGAGCCGACCGCTCTGGTCGCGGACATCGATGAAATGGGTTTTGCCCATGTCCCGATGCGCCGTAATGCGTCCGGCCACCGACACCTCGCGGCCCTCCGCGTAATTGGCGCGGGCCTGGGCGCACGACTCAGTCGGCGTGAATTTATTGGCAAACGGATTGACCCCGCGGGCGCGCATGGCGGCCAGCTTGGCTTTTCTTTGTTCAAATAACGAATTGCTGTCTTCCATAGTACAATGCAGCCGCATATCAAACACCCACGCACTCGTTTTGTCCAAAGATTAAAACACAGCCCGAAAGGGCGAATTACCGTAGCCTCCAATGCGCGCTCTGGGTTTGGAGTCCCGCCTTCAGGCGGAATGATGCGGGAAACGAAAGACGCGTAAAACTCTTCGAGCCCCCGCCCGCTGCGGCAGTCCCACCGGCTAAAACCGGGACTCCATACAAAAACACGCCTATCCCATTCGGATCTTGGATTGAGATTGCGACCAGGGATGCCGCGGTTTAAAAAAGGAGCGCAATCGCCCATGAAGAAACTTCATGTCATCTCACTGGCATGCCTGGCCCTTTGTATGCGCTCTTGCGCCTTTTCATCGTGATTTGAGAGATTCAACCCTTACGGACTTGCATTCAAATTCTCCATCAACTCCATACGCGCCTAGAATTTTTACTTTCAGGACATCCTGAACACGCTGGATATTTATATCATTAATGGCGTTCTGGTGATTAAATCCAGCAAGTCGAACATTCTCGATGCTTTCAAATCGCAATTCTATGATGCAGCCATCAGGATTGGGATAAGCTGTGGATTTTTTGCCTCGAGAGCCGACAACCTGAATATATAGGGACGGATCGTCCCCGTTGACAACTTCCCCTCTGTCTAATACCAGTCGTTGGATTTCAAAATCATGAAAAGACGGCCAGTCACCAAAATAATCAAAAATTAAGTTTTTATTTTCGATCTCCGAATATTGCATATCACGCCCTAATGGTTTCGTGTCGCTACTTTGGCCTCGATTTGGCTTTTCGTTTTCGGGGTTCTTGCCGTCTATAATCATCATAAACAAACCGATCCATGGTCGCCCCCGTTGATGAGGTCATTTGCTGGGAGTGCAACTGGATGATACGGTCGAGTCTTGCGCCTTAGCCGCCGCCTCCGCAGCCTTTATCAGTTTGCGTCGGTTGTTTGAACACAGCCCATATTTTCGAGATACTGGGAACGAGAACGGATGCAGCAACCACGGAGAATATCCAATCTATTCGTAAGTCCTTGGCACAACTGTGTATCTTCTGTCCAACAACATCTGCTGGAATATTTACAAAATTAGTGACATTCTGATAGGAATCTAGCAGCTCAATAACTGAAATGATAACCACGAAGGCTGATGCCGAGACCATTAAATACTCCCACACAGTTGGTCGTCCGGCTTTGACCCAAATGTCTTTCTAATCCTGCATTGACATAAATTAATGATTTAAGCGCTTAAAGTCCTTGTCCGCCTCCTTCTGCGCGTCTGGATTACAGCCATTCTTAACACATTCACTGTGGTGGCTCGATAACGCATTTGCAGGTCCTGGCTCAATCCTGTGTCTTCGGCCTTTATGATTCCGATCCACTCCCAGCGCGCCATTGCGTGCCGATCCGATCGATCACACACCTGATTCTAGCGCTTTTTTAGGCGGTCACTCAATTGTTTTTTCGTGAGTCAGCCTGAAAGAATTGAGGTTGCGGCGTGGGATGATGCGGTTTAATAAAGGCCCGCAATTGCGCATGAACATTTTCCACATCCTTTTGTCAGCAATCCTGACGATCATGGCTACCGCGCCAACCTCGCCGGCCCAGCCCGCGCAGCCGCCGCTTTCCCTCTCGGCCGCCGCCGGCATCACCAACGCCAGCCCGGCCCTGGACGACCTCCTGCACATGCTTCCCCCCAGCGGACCCTGGGAAAAATGGCTCAAGGACACCGGCGCGCAGCCTCCCGACTTCGGCAATTTTCCGGGAGTGCCTGAACTCCCCGATCCCTTCCTCTTTTCCGACGGAACCCTGGCTAAAAGCCGCAGCGACTGGACCCGGCGCCGCGCTCAATTGCTTGATCTCTTTCAATTCTACACCCTGGGCCATGTTCCTCCCGCGCCCGACAACGTGCGCGCCGCCAACCTCAATTCCCGCGTGGAAGGCGACATCCGCATTCAGGGCATCACCCTTGAGTTCGGCCCCGAACACCGCGCCAAACTGAACATCCAGCTCATCGTGCCGCCCGGACCAGGTCCCTTCCCCGTGTTCATCACACAAGATAACCATCGGCCCTGGGCCTTGGTGGCCGTCAGCCGCGGCTACATCGGTTGCATCTATGCGGGCGCGGATTCCCTGGACGATACGGGTGCATTCGCCGATGTCTGGCCCAAGTCCGACTGGTCCAAACTCACCCGCAGGGCATGGGCCGCCAGCCGGTGCGTCGATTACCTCCAGACCCTCCCCTTCGTGGACCGCGCGCGCATCGCCCTGGCGGGACATTCCCGCAACGGCAAAACCTCCCTCATCGCCGCCGCGTTGGACGATCGCATCACCGCCGTCATTTCCAGCAGCTCCGGCGCGGGAGGCGCGTGCACGTTCCGCATATTTTCGGAAACCCAGTTCGGCGAAGGCATCGAAATGCTCACCCGCGTCTTTCCCGATTGGTTTCATCCCCGACTGAGGTTTTTTGCCGGTCGCGAAAACAAGCTCCCCATAGACCAGCATGAACTCATAGCCTGCATCGCTCCGCGTCCCTGCCTGATTTCCACCGCCATGAACGACCCGGTGGAAAGTGTCTGGGCCGTCGAGCAAACCTTCTATGGCGCCCAGCGCGTCTATGCCTTCCTGGGCGCTGCGGGTTCACTGAACCTGCGTTACCGCCATGGGGAACACACCCTGGGCACGGAGGACAGCGAGGCCTTCATGGACTGGCTCGATGCCCGGTTCGGCCGTCGCGGTTTCGCCGTGGGACAGGCGCCCCTATGGCCCACCTACAACGATTGGCTCAAGGTCGGCACCGAACGCGTCGATCCCATGCGTTTTCCCAGCGCGGGATTGAACGACCTTCGCACCACGGCCAGCGGCAAACCCATCATCAGCAAGGATCAATGGAAGGCCAAATGCGCCGACATTCGCCAGCGCATCCTGTGGACCC
Source organism: Verrucomicrobiia bacterium (assembly GCA_963664225.1). Classification (GTDB taxonomy): domain Bacteria; phylum Verrucomicrobiota; class Verrucomicrobiia; order Limisphaerales; family UBA1319. The sequence continues at coordinate 127,918 of OY760937.1, read as the reverse complement.
TGGGCGATGCTCCGGCCATGGCCGAAAACCCCGGTGGCGCTTACGGTGCCGAAACCCGCGCCGCAGCCATGCTCCTGAACCGGCCAACCCCGGGAAACGACGTGGTCAAAGAATCGATCAATTTTGGCAACAACCTCAATGGCGACCTTTATTACCCCGCAGGCATTACCAACACCGCTCCCCTGCCCGCAATCATCTGGCTGCATCCCTTCCACAATGCAGGCGGTTACTCCCCCACCTATCGCCGGGGAGAATCCGTTCCCATCACCTTCGCGAAAGCCGGGTTCGTGGTATTCGCCTTCGACCAAATAGGCTGCGGCGGCCGGATCGAGGAAATGCAGCGGTTTTACGTGCGCCACCCCCACTGGTCCATTCTGGGCCGGACCGTTGCCGACACTCAGGCGGCGGTAACCTTGCTCAAACATGTGCCCTTCGTGGATGGCCGCCGAATCTGGGCACTGGGCTACGCCACCGGAGGCATGGCCGCCCTTCATGCAGCCGCCCTCGACGACCGGATTGCAGGCGTCGTTTCCGTGGCCGGTTTTACACCCATGCGTCTGGACACCCCGGACAAAGGCACCGGCGGCGTCGGCCGTTGGGCCCAATGGCTTCCCTGGATTCCCCGCCTCGGCGCTTTTGTCGGCCACGAAGACCACATCCCCTACGATTACCACGAAGTCCTGGGCCTCATCGCTCCCCGGCCCGTCCTCATCGTCCTGCCCCAGGTCGATTACCAGGCAACCCGGGCGGACATCCTGCAATGCCTCGACGAAGCCCACAAGGGATACGGATTCCTGGATGCCGACGATAAACTCTCCTACGTCGAAATGCCGGACTACAACCATTTCTCCCCGGAGATGCAGCAGGAAGTCATTCGCAAGTTGGCCGGCAATTAACAGGAAACCATCGATTCATCGCATGCCACCCGCGACAATTTGTCCCACCGAACGACAACGCTCGAATCAGGGACTTGGATTGGCCCGGCAACTCCCAAAAAAACGGGTTAAACCTGCCGGAAAAATAAGTTTGCATCAGGCCCCGTTAAGTCCTAATGTGGCTCCTCCTTTCTAGTGGAGCTATATCGGTGGTTCCATTCGGAAAGGGAAAACGGCCTAAAAAGTTCAGTCTTCGTGTGAAGGTTGGCGGCCATAACAACATCTGAATTAATCCCGAATTCCGCGGGATGACTCGTAATATTGCGGGTTCTTAACCAATGGAATAAAAGATAATGATTAGTGTAGGTATTAAGGAATTGCTCGACGCGGGAGTGCATTTTGGTCATCAAACCAAACGTTGGAATCCCAAGATGAAGCAATTCATCTTCGAAGCTCGCAACGGCATCCACATCATCGACTTGGGCAAATCATTGACCCAACTGGAAACCGCCTGCAACCAGCTTTCCAAAGCGGTCGCCAAAGGTGGCAAAGTCCTGTTCGTCGGCACCAAGAAGCAGGCCCAGGAAGCCGTCAAAGAAGCCGCCATTGCGTGTGGTCAATACTATGTGACCGAACGGTGGCTGGGCGGCACCATGACCAATTTAAAGACCATTCGGAAATCCATCAACCGCCTCAAGGAAATTGAGCGCCTGGAATCGACCGGCAACATCAACGCCTACGTCAAACAGGAGCAATCCGCCATCCGCCGAGAAGCCGCCCGCCTGCACAAGAACCTGGACGGTATCCGCGACATGGATCAGATGCCCGCCATGATGTTCATCATTGACCTCAAGCGCGAGCACAACGCCGTGGCTGAAGGCCGCCGCCTGAGCATCCCCATCGCCGCCATCGTCGATACCAACTGCGATCCCGATCTGGCCGATTATCCCATCGCCGGAAATGACGACGCGATCCGTTCCGTCCGTCTTATTCTGGCCACGGTCGTTCAAACGATCACCCTGGCCAAAGCCGAATTCGACGCCAAGAACACCCGCCGCAAAAACGTGGAGCCTGCTCCCGTCGCGCCCGAGGTTCCCGTTGCGGCCGCCCCCGGCATTGAAGCCCTGGCCGCCCTCGCAACGCCTCCGCCCCAGGCCCCCTCGGCCTCGGCCGCTGTGTAATCCATTTACACCAACGATCAACATTCATTAAGGAACGAATTATGGCAGAAATTACAGCCGCAATGGTCGCGAAATTACGCGAAATCACCAATGTCGGAATGATGGATTGCAAAAAGGCCTTGACCGAATGCAAGGGTGATCTCGACACCGCTGTCGATTTCCTCCGCAAAAAAGGCATGGCCACCGCAGCCAAAAAGGCCTCCCGATCCGCCAAGGACGGGGTGATTGCCCAGCACATCCAACCGGGAGCCAAAGTGGGCATTCTGGTCGAAGTGAATTGCGAAACGGATTTTGTCGCCAAAAACGACACCTTCCGCGCCTTCTGCGATGAGGCCGCCAAGGCGCTCGCCGCAAATCCAAAGGCGGATCTCGAGGCCGTCCGCATGGCGCAGGTCGCCAAAATCGGCGAGAACATCAAAATCGCCCGCATGCAGCGTTTTGAAGTAACCGGGAACGGAGCCGTTGCCGCTTACATTCATACCGGCGCCAAAGTCGGAGTTCTGGTCGAAGTGGCCGCTGGAAAAGAGGCCTCCATCCAGACTGAAGCCTTCAAGCAAGTCGTCAAGGACGTCACCCTGCAGATCGCGGCGGCCAGCCCGATTTCCGTGAGCCGCGAAAATGTCGATCCCGCCACGATTGCCAAGGAAAAAGAAATCGCCGCCGAGCAGGTCAAAAACAAACCGGCGGGTGTCGTTGAGAAAATTGTCTCCGGCAAATTGGATAAGTTCTATCAAACCGTCTGTCTGCTCGAACAGGGATTCGTCAAACAAAACGGAGAGATCACGGTCAAGGAGCACCTTGCGGCCGTCAGCAAAACATTGGGCGACGAGCTTGCGGTGCGCCGTTTCGTGCGCTTCCAGGTGGGCGAAGAATTCAACGGTTGATCCCGTTTCTTGCGGACGCAATCTTTTGCGTTCCGGCAGCCTTTCAAGCGGCAGTCCTGTGACTGCCGCTTTTTTTGTCTTCGGTCCCATTGACGAACCGGTGTTTCGCTGATAGAACTCCGCCCGATGTTGCGCTTCGCGGGACCATTACCAGGGGAAAATTGTTTTTCCAGGACTGGCCGCCCCATTAACGGCCAATCACCCCGCGCCATCGCGTAACCAATTACCGCTCATGAATACAAATCCTAAAACGCAATACCGCCGGATTCTCTTAAAACTCAGCGGAGAGGCCTTGGGCGGTCCCGCCGGGATGGGCATCAACCCGGAAGTCATCCGCGACATGGCCCGCCAGATCGGGGAAGTGCGCAAGCTCGGTGTCGAAATTGTGATCGTCATTGGAGGCGGCAATATTTTCCGCGGCGCCCAGGGCAGCGCCCAGGGCATCGAACGGGCCACCGGCGATTACATGGGCATGCTTGCGACGGTCATCAACGCCCTCGCCCTGCAGGACGCCCTCGAAAAAGCCGGCGTCGCCACCCGCGTCCAGAGCGCCATCGCCATGGCCCAGGTCGCCGAATCCTTCATCCGACGCCGTGCCGTTCGCCACTTGGAAAAAGGCCGTGTCGTGATCTTCGGCGGCGGCACCGGCAATCCCTATTTCTCCACAGACACCGCTGCAGCCCTGCGCGCCAATGAAATCGGCGCCGAAGTCATTCTCAAGGCCACCAAGGTGGACGGGATTTACGATTCGGATCCAAAAACCAATCCCAACGCCCGTCGCTACACCGAAATTACTTACATCGAAGCCCTCCAGCGCCAACTCAAGGTCATGGACGCCACCGCCTTCTCCCTGTGCATGGACAACAAAATGCCGATCATTGTCTTTAACGTATTTGAAGGCGACAACCTCAAGAGGGTCGTTCTGGGCGAAAAAGTCGGTACCATCGTTCGGGCCTGATGCGGGCCGGCCAGAAACACTCGAATGCTTCTTTACATTGCACCTGTTTTTTGCTAAACTAAACCAGCTATGACAATTGACGATATTTTACTGGGGACCGAGGAGCGCATGATCAAGTCGCTGGATGTCGTAATCCACGAGTTCAGCGGAGTCCGCACGGGCAAGGCCTCACCCGCGCTTGTGGAAAACCTTCCCGTTGAAGCCTATGGAGGCCAGATGCGTTTGCGCGAGCTGGCCGGCATCACCACCCCCGAGTCCCGCGTCATCGTTGTCACGCCCTGGGATGCCTCCATGCTTCATCCCATCGAAAAGGCCATTCAAAAGAGCAACCTGGGCATCAATCCGGCCATCGACAAGAAGATCATACGGCTGGTTCTCCCCGATCTCAGCCAGGAACGCCGCCAGGAATTGACCAAGCTTGTCCATAAACTCTCCGAAGACGGCAGGGTCTCCATTCGTCATATTCGTCGCGATGCCATTGAGAATCTGAAAAAAGAGGCCAAGGCCTCCTCGATCACCGAGGACGAGCAGAAGACCACGGAAAAGGAAATCCAGAAATTGACCGATGATTACATCGGAAAAATCGATCAGCAGCTCGCAGCCAAGGAAAAAGAGCTGATGACCGTTTAACTGCGCCCGAATTGGAACGCGTACGCAAAAAGGGACGCCTTTGTGAGGCGTCCCTGCGTAATGCAAGTTTTATTTTGACTCAAGCCCGGTTATCATAGGACCGGGGAGCTCGGTCGCTTCGATTATCGCGATTATCACGATCTGGGCGATCTTCGCGAGGACGGGCAATATTGACGGTCAGATCGCGGCCATCCACACTTTTCCCATGCAAGGCTTCGATGGCCTGTTCAGCAGCTACTGCTTCCTCCATGGTGACAAAAGCGAACCCACGGGGGCGTCCGCTGAATTTATCCATGATCATGTCCACATTATTGACGACGCCATGGGCGGCGAAGATTGCCTGGAGTTGATCCTGGGTAGTTTTGAAGGAGAGATTTCCTACGAATAACCGTGTGCTCATGATAATATCTACTTTTCAATGGAGCGTCCCTGCACGCCTTGTTCCCGACCTCCGGGTTACAGGCCGCCATCAAACCATGTTCAACTGGCAGACTTCCAAGCCATGTAGTGACATGAATCCAACGGCGTCCAGTTTAATCGTTTATGGAAGATGAGCAAGCATAAAATCACGGTTTTGCAAATTATATTTTCCCAATTCCCCGCAAAATTTCCCGTGCCACATCGGGCTTGTTCATTGGCTCCAAATGGATTCCATCGGCCCCATTGGCCATTAATTCCTGAATCTGGCGCACCGCGAACTCCACCCCCGCCTTGAGCATGTCCTCGGGCGAATTCTCATATTTGTCGAGCATGAGCAGCACCTCGGGCGGCATGGCCGCGCCGCACATCGTCAGAATGCGCTTGATCTGTTTGGCATTAAAAATGGGCATGATGCCCGGCACGATCGGACAATTAATCCCCATCGAACGCACCGTTTCCAGGAAATGGAAAAACACCCGGTTGTCGTAAAATAATTGCGTGATCAACACCTCGGCGCCGGCATCGACCTTTTCCTTCAAATGTCGCCAATCCTCGGAAATCCGCGACGAGGCGCGGTGCCCCTCTGGGTAGGCGGCTGCCACCACACAAAAATCCGGCCTCTGGCGGATGTGCCGCACCAACTCCGTGGCGTACTTGAACTCCCCCTTGCTGAAATCGAAATCCGGCTGGTTATGCGGCGGATCGCCGCGCAGGGCCAGCACATTATCCACACCGTATTCAGCGAGATCGGCCAGAATCCGGTCGATATCCGCCCTCGTGTGGCCCACGCAGGTCAGGTGCGCCATTGCTTCCAATCCAAACTCGTTCCTGATCCGTGAGGCAATCTCCACCGTCCGGCCCTTTTGGGAGCCGCCCGCCCCATAGGTCACGCTGATGAAGCTCGGCTTCAACTCCCTAAGTTGCCTGATGGTCTCGAAGACCGTCTCGAGAGGAGTCTCCGGCTTGGGTGGAAACACCTCGAAGGACAGCACGAACCCGGGCTGGCGATATAATTGCGATAATTTCATAAGGACCCTGATTTTCCGTTAGAACCAAATAACAATTCCTTCCCCGGCATCACACCATGTCTCATCCGCGCAAGGCAATGTGGATTATACCTTGTCGGCCCACCTTTTCAACACCACATCCCCGGTCCAACAGGTCATCGCACAGTCCATTTTTTCTTTTACCCCAACGCGCGCGACCGGCATCATCGCGCCAATGGGTAAACCAAGCCAGCGGGGTGTCATGGACGCTGTGGAAATCAGTGCCATCTCTGTGTGCGTCCTTTTCGCGGCGCATTTGCTGCGCATGGCCCTGGCCATCTCCGCCGGACCCTTTGGCATTGTGCCGCGAACCCGTCCGGGTCTGGTGGGAATCGTGTTCAGTCCCCTCCTCCATGCCAACTGGAATCATCTCCTGGCCAATGCCCTGCCGCTGTTCATTTTTCTCATCCTCCTGCTTGCGGACCGGCATTATAAACCCTGGCGCACATTGGCCATCATTTGGGTGGCCAGCGGCTTTGGCACATGGCTGGTGGGACGCGGACACACGATTCACATTGGAGCCAGTTCCGTAATCTTCGGTCTGGCCGCCTACCTGATCGTCGCGGCCCTGTGGATGAAAAGCTGGCGGGCTGCCTTTGTGGCGGGAGCCGTGCTGATATTATTCGGTGGCATGTTCTATGGCGTGCTGCCCCAGAACGGCCCCATCTCCTGGGAGGGCCATCTGTGCGGCGCCATTGCAGGCACGCTCACAGCCCGTGCTCAACACGCTTGAGCAGCCTGCGTACATGAAGAGGCAGGAAGCCCGCGAGAACCTCCTGCCTTCTGAAAAACACCGCATTGGCCAACAGGCCAGATGGTTGACAGGCCAAAGGGTAAACAGACCTTTAAGCCTTGGGATTGTATCCCTGTTTGAATTCCACAATGGCCGCCTTTAGGTCGGCGGAAAGCGCGTCGTTGAGCGCTTTTTCCTTTGCAATCTTCGCCAGAAGCTCCGGTTTGCGGCCCGTCAGGTAATCCGTCAATTTCGCCTGGAAATCCTTGACCTTTTCCACCGGCACATCGTCGAAATAACCGTTTTGCGAGCACCAGATCACCGCCACCTGGATCTCGACCGGAATGGGGTTGTACTGGGCCTGTTTGAAGATTTCCACAATGCGTTTGCCACGCTCGATCTTCGCCGCCGTACCCGCATCCAGGTCCGATCCGAATTGAGCGAAAGCGGCCAATTCACGGAACTGGGCCAGCTCGAGCTTGACGCGTCCAGCCACCTGCTTCATAGCCTTGATCTGCGCGGCGGAACCGACGCGGGAGACTGAAATGCCGACGGAAATTGCAGGACGAATGCCCTGATAGAACAAATCGGTTTCAAGGAAAATCTGGCCGTCCGTGATGGAAATCACGTTCGTGGGAATGTAAGCCGAAACGTCGCCTAGCTGGGTTTCGATGATCGGCAACGCCGTCAGCGAGCCGTTGCCGCTCTTTTCGTTCAACCGCGCGGAACGCTCCAGCAACCGGCTATGGAGATAAAATACATCGCCCGGATAGGCTTCACGACCGGAGGGACGCTTCAAAATGAGGGAGACCTGACGGTAAGCCGCGGCGTGCTTGGACAAATCATCAAAAATAATCAGCGCGTCCATGCCGTTATCCATGAACCACTCGCCGATGGCGCATCCCGAGAACGGCGCCAGATACTGGTTGGTGGCGGAATCCGAGGCGCTGGCCACAACGATGATCGTGTAGGGCATGGCTCCGTTTTCTTCGAGCACGCTGATCACACGGGCAATGTTCGACTGTTTCTGCCCCACAGCGACGTAGATGGAATATAGAGGGCGAAAATCCTTTTCCTTGGACGCCTCCGCCGCCTTGTTCATCCGCGCCTGATTGATGATCGTATCGATGCAAATCGTCGTTTTGCCGGTGGAACGATCGCCAATGATCAGTTCTCGCTGGCCGCGACCGATCGGAATCATGGCGTCGATGGGCAGGATGCCCGTTTGCACCGGCTGAGTGACCGAGCGGCGCTTGATGATGCCGGGAGCGATTTTTTCCACCGGATACGCCGTGTCGCTGACGATGGGACCCTTGCCGTCCAACGGATTGCCGAGGACGTCCACCACGCGACCGAGCAAGCCTTTGCCCACGGGAATCTGCAGCAGTTTGCCGGTGGTGCGGACTTCCTGGCCCTCCTTGATGTGGGTGTAATCGCCCAGAATAATGGCGCCCACCTCGGTTTCCTCCAGGTTCAATGCCAGACCCATCACGCCATGACCGAAGTCGATCATTTCGTTGGCCATGACATCGTTGAGGCCCTCAATCTTGGCCACACCATCGCCGATTTCCCGGACCACACCCACGTTTTGCCGGTTTACATTGGTTTTTACACCGGCAATCTGGGCTTCAATATCTTGTAATAACGTGCTCATGTTCAGTTAAATTTTTCTTCCAGCGCATTCAATCGCGCGCGGATGCTGCCGTCGAAAACATCGCTGCCCACCTGGACACGCATGCCGCCCAGCAAAGCGGGATTTTGTGAAAACTGATATTCGAGGCCTTTGCCATAACGCCGATCCAGATTCGCCTGCAAGTCGGACTTCAAAGTGTCCGACAAGGGGATAACGGTTTGAACCTGAACGGCTTTCATCTCGGTTTCCAGCCGAAAAAGGCGATAGAAATCGGTCAGAATCGCCACATATTGCCTGGGTTTTGTAGCGATCAACCGGTTGACCACGAGTTGAACGCGGGAGGCATCGATCAGGCCATCGACCCTGCACAGTTTCAGGAGCGTTTTTGCTTCGCGGCGGGCCAGTTTGGAGGCTTTCATGGGAGAATCCGTTGTTTCGTCACGGCAGCGCTTCAGGCGGCCAGTTGGTCATTGGTTTCCCGGATCAACCGCTGTTGATCCTCCATCGTCAGCACCTTGCCGGAGACCCGGACAGTCGTTTCGACCACCAGCCGGCCCACTTCGCGTTTGAGATCGGCAAGCATCCTGGCATGGTCGGCCAGAGCCGCCTCGCGCGCCTTGGCAATGATCTGTTCGGCGGCGGCCACCGCTTTTTGAATCTCGACCTCGTTGACGCGGCTTGCAGCGGCACGCGCTTCGGCGATCAATTCATTGGCCTGGGCGTTGGCCTGGACGATGATTTCCTTGCGGGCCGTCTCGGCCTTTGCCAGTTCGGCTTTGATCTTTTCCGCGTTGGAAATACCGTCGGCAATGGTCTGGCGGCGGAATTCAAGCACCTGCAGGATGGGCTTGTAAGCCCATTGGCGCAGAGCCAGGGCCACAATGGTGAAACTGATCACCTGCGCGATGAACGCCGGCCAGCTCAAACCGAACGTGGTGACGACTTCACGCCCCGACTGGCTCAAGTCCCCGGCAATATTGCCCAATAAAATATACGAATTCATAACACCGAAACAAAGTAAACGGACGCGGTGACTTCAAATCACCGCATCCGCGAATTACTTACCCGCCAGGAAAATCGCGAAAAACACGATACCTTCGGCGAAGGCCGTGCTCAGAATGGCCTGAACAAGGACCTTCGTGGATGCGCCTGGATTGCGTCCGACCGCTTCCGAGGCTTTTGCGCCAATCAAGCCCACACCCAGTGCCGCGCCCAAACAGGCGCCAGCGATGTGGATATTGCCATTCATTTCCGCTAACAGGGGGATCATCATACGTTTCCTTTGTGCTTTGGTCAGCGGCCCTCGCGTTTGCCACGATCCAGCCGCCGAAATTGTTTCTTTAATGGTGCGCGGCCCCGGGGTCCTCCTCGTGCTGGCAAATGAGCTGCGTAAACACCGCCGTTAATAACATGAACACCATGGCCTGAATCAGGCCCACCAATACTTCCAGAAAATAAAACGGCACCGGGATGAGCCAGTTGAGTTGGGGGACGATGTTGGACATCGCCTCGAGCATGTTCTCACCCGCATAGACGTTTCCAAATAGACGAAAGCTCAAAGAAACGGGTCGAAACATAATCGAAACGACCTCCAGCAAACCGACCATCAAAAACACTGCCGCCATCACAAACTTCATGATGCCCTGCATGTCTCCTTTGGGAGCCCCGAAAATATGCATAAAGAATCCCTTGATGCCGTTGATTTGCAGCGCCCAAACCGTCCAAAGAACAAAGAAAATCATCGCCATCGCAAATGTCATGTTCAGATCGGCGTTGACCCCGCGAAAGAACGGTTCGGTGACGACGAACCCTTTCTCGCCCGCATGCCCCCAGCCAATCGTGCCGGCTCCGGGGATCAATCCGAACCAGTTCGCGCTCAGGATGAAAATGAAAACCGTGGCGAAAAACCAGAAGGTCTTTTTGGCCAGGGTCGATCCAATGATGCCCGTAAGAAAATCATAGAGCCCCTCCACCAGCCATTCCAACAAGTTCTGCGCGCCCGAGGGAACGTCGCGCATTTGACGGGTGGCCAGGCGGGCGAACAGGATGATGCCCAGAGCCACAAACCAGGTGACCAGAATGGAATTGGTGATGGGAAACGGCCCAATTTTGAAGATTTCAACCGCGTGCAAAGGAATGCCATGGCCTTCCGCCTCGGCGGACGCCTCAGCGGCTTGGGCGACCGGGAACTGGACCCAAAACAACGCGGCGATAATCAAAGCTCTCATTTATTAATACGCAAACCCACACCGGACTTGCCCTCCCGGAGCCAACTCCATTGGCGCCAAGGTTGGCAAAAGTTGCACAATATGATCCCCACACTCAAGACCCAATTACAGCTTTACGACCCAATTCTGTAAACCATGACCCAAGGCAAATCAAGTCCGCAAATCGGGCGAATGAAGAAGAGGGTGCAGGACATAATTCTTCGGCGAGCAAAAAAGTCCTTAAAAAGGGCTTGTGAGTACATAAGAAACAAATATAGCAAGAGTTTCGGGAATGGCCGGGCGCCGATTGAGGGTCTGGCAAAAGTCAGATACGAAAGGACGACCGCCCTCAACCCGGCCTTCTCCCCCAGGAGAAGGAGGAGTATTGCGAGCCCTGGGTTTATTGCACGGTTTGGAGGATGCCGCCGCGTCGGATACCATGCCCCACACCGCAGACTGGAGTCCTGGATGGGTTCGTATGGTTTAGGCTTTTACCAGCTTCCTGAATTATGTCCTGCACCCTGAAGAAGAGGGTGCAGGACATAATTCTTCGGCGAGCAAAAAAGTCCTTAAAAAGGGCTTGTGAGTATATAAGAAACAAATAATGCAAGAGTTTCGGGAATGGCCGGGCGCCGATTGAGGGTCCGGCAAAAGTCAGATACGAAAGGACGACCGCCCTCCCCATGAACCCAAAGTGGGATGTCTTTCATTACAAGTTACATGGAAAGAAGTGGGTGAAGAAATATCAACATGGATAAGCAGGATGAGCAGGATTTTTAACCACTGATGGCACGGATGGCACGGATGAGGGAGGAAATGGACAATTGAGGCATCGAAAAAACGAACACCCTGGATGCGAATGATGGGATACGAAAAGCCACCTCACCCCGTCCCTCTCCCCAAAGCGGAGAGGGAGGAGTATTGCGAGTCCTGGTTTTTTTGCACGGTTTGGAGGATACGGCCGCACCGTGTTGGCGAGGGGACAATTGACATATGACCAAGTGGGTGGTTTGGAGGTGCCGCCGCGTGGGGTTGGCGAGTGGAGAATGGATGATTGACAAGAAAAGAAAAAAGGAAATTAACCACGAAATATGCGAAATGGAAAACGTATTGACGCACGCCCTACCCATGAACCCAAAAGTGCGATGTCTTCCATTACAAGCAACATGCATAAATACCTGGTTCAGGGGTTCAATGCGCGATCTTTTCGGTTCGGGGAATTCTCATCCCTCCCCATGAACCCAAAGTGGGATGTCTTTCATTACAAGTTACATGGAAAGAAGTGGGTGAAGAAATATCAACATGGATAAGCAGGATGAGCAGGATTTTTAACCACTGATGGCACTGATGGCACGGATGGCACGGATGAGGGAGAAAATGGACAATTGAGGCATCGAAAAAACGAACACCCTGGATGCGAATGATGGGATACGAAAAGCCACCTCACCCCGTCCCAATGGCTTCCCAAGCCCGCCACGAGTTGGTGGCCCAATAAGGGACGTGCGCTTCGCGCATCGTGGTCCCCAAAGCGGAGAGGGAGGAGTATTGCGAGTCCTGGTTTTTTTGCACGGTTTGGAAGGTGCCGCCGCGTGGGGTTGGCGGGGGCAGATTTTTAACCACGGATATGACGGATTGCACGGATAGGGAAAAGGGACCGAGTTTGACCACGAAATATGCGAACCATACGAAATGGAAAAAGGCATTTACGCACGCCCTTCCCATGAACCAAAAAGTGGGATGTAATTCATTACAAGTAACTTGCACAAATACCTGGTTTAGGGAAATTCTCATCCCGGCCCCCAGGAGAATGAGGAGTGGGGGTTGCTGGTGTATTTGGACGGGAATGATGGGACCAGCCACCTCACCCCGCCCAATGGCTTCCCAAGCCCGCCACGAGTTGGTGGCCCAATAAGGGACGTGCGCTTCGCGCATCGTGGTCCCCAGAGCGGAGAGGGAGGACTGTTTCGCGTTTTCTGGACGATTGGATGACTTGGAATGTGCCGCCGCGTGGGGTTGACGGACGAAGGAATGGACGCGAGTACGCGGAAGGCAAACCAGAGGGCGGCAAAGTTCCTGTTGCCAAGGCGGTTTTTGGAGAGCAGGCTGCGTTTGTTGTCAACGATGTGATTGCCATGAGAACGGCCAGCTATACCGCCAATACCGTTAACCAATACACCAGCAGACAGGTTTCGACCTCGATTGATGTGATGGGTAATGCTAATAAGGCAGCAACGGTTGGTGTCACAATCAATGGCGGCGCCCAGACCGTTTATCGAAAAAATGAGTACTTCCAGGCGGTTGGAACTGCGGGAAATAGCAGTGCCTCTGTCTGGACCCCAGTGCTCGTCACGGCAACAAAAGGCGGTCGCACTGTCCAGCAGCCTACGAGCGCTCCGGGCCATGTGCTGGTTCCGGCGGCGACACAGACTTTCACACCTGATTCTGATGGAAACATGATCAATGACATGGTGTGGAGTTACACTTGGGATGCGGAGAATCGGCTGATCGGGATGGATTGCCTGGTTGCCGGACCTGATGCGCAGCATTTGGTTTTCGAGTATGACTGGCGGGGAAGACGCATTCGCAAGACCGTGAAGAAATCTGATAACTCCATCATCACAGATACCAAATACCTTTACGATGGATGGAACCTGGTTGCCGAGTTTAACAGCGCCAATCAACTGGTCCGTTCCTATCTGTGGGGACTGGACTTGAGTGGCACCGCACAAGGAGCTGGTGGTGTGGGTGGGTTGCTTGCGGTCACCTATTATGGCACAGCAACAACGAATTGTTTTGCGACCTACGATGGCAACGGCAACCTCACCGCGCTGGTCAATGCCGCTGATGGCTTGGTCTGCGCCCGGTATGAATACGGCCCCTTCGGTGAACTCCTCCGCTCCACAGGACCCATGGCCAAGCTCAACCCCTTCCGGTTCTCGACAAAATACCAGGACGATGAGACAGATTTGGTGTATTACGGGTATCGGTATTATAATGCCAGCACTGGAAGGTGGCTATCCAGAGACCCGATTGCGGAGAAAGGAGGGCTCAATTTGTATGGGTTCGTTTGGAATCGCTCAGTGGATAGATTTGATTCATTGGGTTTAACTACTTGCAGGTGTGGGCCTGACGTGACAACAGCAGTTCAATCAACTCTCAATGAAATTGAAGCGACTTTCAAGAGTTGGGATGTTGGAAAGGCTGCAAACGCATGTAGGAGTCTTTACATGCCTTTATCAACAGCTAGTGGATCGTGGATGATGATGCAACTTGCCAATCTCGGATATGGTGGCTGGTCATTCCCGGCTGCCGCTATTCGCGGAGATGCGCCAAAGTGTGATCGTACTGTAAAGTATGGCGGGCGATGTTTCTTTGCTGGAGATGTTCATTATTTAATGTGGGGAAAGGTCAATAATTTATGTCATCAGCGATTTCAAGGAGTTCTTGATGCAGTTGGCAATTCAATGTCGCCAACTTGGGGGCAAGCTGTGACTGGTCAAATATGGAGCGAGCAGATGGCTATCGCTGCGGTAGATTACTGGAAAACTAGCCATGGTGATCCGGAACAGTATAATCAAGGCGCTAAGTTGTTTACCACTGTCGGATTTGGTGGAAGCTATGGATCAATGTCGGCTGTGGGACCACCTGTTGAACAAACGCAATGCGATTCCAATCGGAGTAGTCCGTGTGGTTTGAAAACGTTCGTTTGGCGATGGTATCCTAACAAAAAACTCCCATTTGAGTAATGTTTTATGTCTCTTAGTAATTGGTATAAATCAAATATGTGTTTTTTCTTAGCAGGTCTGCTGGTAGCTGGCTGTAGTTCAAACAATACAAACCCGGAGGTCAGATGGGAAACATTTAATGTTAATGTCTTAAATAAAAGTGAACTTGTATCAATTGTCACATGGGCAAAAGATCAATTGAATTCAACGAATGAGAATGGGTTTATATTCTCCCCTGCAGTCTATCCTCAACAACTTTCCAGACTCCACCCGATAGTTGTCCAAATCCAGATAGATACCCAAACAGGTTTTAAGTTTATCTTTGTCGGTTTTAAACTTGGGATTGAGCGAGAAGGTATAATGATTGGCTCCACAGATGCTAAAATAAACAACTACGGATTTCGGCGTCAATTGACAAATGGAGTGTATTATGTGTACGATACGAACTAATTGTTCTGAGCGCGTGTTTCTAAAATGTGAAAATCATACTTTAAGGTTATTATACAAGGAGGTTGAGTACTATAAATGAATGCGATGGAAACTCATGCGGGTTTGTACTATAATGGAAAACGCAATTTCTTTGGCGGTCGTGCCGTGCTACTTATTGGCGGCAATATTACAAATGTTCCCGCTGCCGACTGGACGAAATTCCTGCAACAACAGGAACAGTTGCGAAACGCGACTCTTGCAAAACGGACTGAGCAAATCAACGATTCGAATCGGACCAACCATTGAAATGAATGCTATCCACAGCCATCCCATAGAAAATTTCAGCAGAACGAGTCCTCCCCCCCCGCAAGACATCCGAGCTTTCGATTCCCCTTGAAAGAGCTACGCCTTGAAACATCGGAAGACTTGCGCTCCCCCATGGTGCTCCCTCGATGAGCTTTCTTTCGCCACCGCTCCGTTTCGCTGGTTGGCCTGACTGTTAATTTTCATAGGGCTCCCTTGAACTGACAGCCCGTCCAACCGCTTCACTCCGCTAAAGGCTTCCAGAAATTCACGAGCGAGCCAGCCCCATCCCCTCCCGGTCAGGTCGCTTTGCTCCATTCATAGAGGAAATGGAGTTCCCTCGTTTTCAGATTTTATTTCACTTCTGACGCTTTCAATCATCGCCCTCTTAGACCGACTTCGACAGGGGGTAAGACATGGCGGTGCCCTCTGAAGACTACTCCCACGATCCGCCCTGATTCGCGGGCCTTGGGTGTGAAGGGCGATAGACCGAGAGCGCACATCAGATCTTAAAAAAAGACCATGAAAACTTCCCAAGAAAACAACGAATCAGAGCTCCAGAGCCGGAACGCACAATCGATCTGTAACGGAAACAAAAAATGGTTCCTTTTCCTGCCAGAGGAAATGAATCCATTGATTGGTTTTGTTCACGCCAACACCCGCGAGGAAGCCCTTGAACGAGTGGCCGCATTCAGCAAAAACCTTTTAGCCGTTACCGCAGATGCACCATCGGTGGAGCCAATGACACGCGAGAAAATCACCCGTCAATTTGAGCTTTTTTGCAGTGTCATTCCAGCGGCCACAGACGATCCCGGGAGACAACGAACCACCTATTTTTATCGTCAACAGGCCATTGCCTGGGGGCGGATGAGTCGTCAAAAATGGTCAGTTTATCCCAGCTGTTACGAAATTAATTGGCGTCGTACTTTTGGCCAAATTAAGCTCGCAGCGTTTTAAGTGATATTGCCGAACTGCCATCGTCTTTTTCAGCCGGATTGCCCCGCTCGGGTCGTACGCATGTGACGCTTATGGCCGGGCCAAATTCCTGTCGTAATCATGCCGAGGTGGGATCGTAATTTGCCGCACTGGCGTCGCATCACTGCGACACCAGCGGCGTTTTATGGCTGTATCTCAAGATTGCGGTGTTCCAATGATCTGGTGCATGGCCTCGTTGAAGGAGAGGCCAAGGACTTGGACAAGGAAGTCGATGGCATTGCCTGCTTTGTTTTGTTCAGGCCAGCGCCAGTAGGAGTCTTTGACGATCAGGCCCTTGAAGGCGGACAGTGCCAAATTGCCAGCGGGCAGCGGGGTTGTTTGCAGACCGTACTTTGTCAGGAGCGGTGGCAGCGGGGCCATCCGGGCGGCGCGGATTTGTTCGCGGGTCCACCGATTGGTCGTTCGAGGATGTGGCAAGAAGTTGGATTTAGGCGATGGGGCTGTCACAGTCTTTCCTCCAATGGGGTTGAATGAGCACTCGGTTGACTTGTTTGGGATCGACGATGCGGGTCTGGTCGCGCACGGCTTCGATGAGGGCGGAGAGGCAGAGGTTGCGGGCCCGGCGCAGGAGCACGTCAAGGGCCTGGGGATTGGAGGGCATTGTTTGAATTTGATTCAACGCTTACAGCGTAGGCGAATGTTGGGGGACGGGGACCCCGGGTGGCTCGTGCCTCGCGACCCGGGGCTGAGTGATGCAACCCGTTCCGGGTTGAGGACAGGGAGGTTTTGGAAATGGATGGGGATGGGTGAGGGAAGAATGGATAAGGGACAATTGATAGTGGACAATGGATAATGGAATAATAAAGGCATTGACGCACGCCCTCATCCCGACCTTCTCCCCCAGGAGAAGGAGAAGTGTTGCGGGTCCTGGGTTTATTGCACGGTTTGGGTGATTGCCGCCGCGCGGGATTGGTTCAGCGAAAATAGATGATGGACAATGGAATTGAAAAGGATTTTGACCACGAAATATGCGAACCATGCGAAATGGAAAAAGGCATTGATGCACGCCCTGCCCATGAACCCAAAGTGGGATGTATTTCATTACAAGTTACTTGCATAAATACCTGGTACAGGGGTTCAATGCGCGATCTTTTCGGTTCGGGGAATTCTCATCCCCACCCCCCCAGGCGAGGGAGGAGTATTGCGAGTCGCGGGTTTATTGCACGGTTTGGAGGATGCCGCCGCGCCGGATTATATGCCCCACACCGCCGGCTGGAGTTCTGGCTGGGTTCGTACGGTTTAGGCTTTTACCAGCTTCCTGAATTTTGTCATGCACCCTGAACAAGAGGGTCTCAAGTCCAACTCCATCTTGCATTTTTGCGCGTCCGGCGCGAGGTTGTTTCCAAGGTTATTATTCATGATATGAAGAGCATTCCCCTTCTCCTGTTGTCACTTGCGCTCGTTCTGAGTTCCATCGCTCCGTCGGCGGGCATGTTCGACTGGCTCGGGCTGGGAAAAACCGCGACCACGGACACCTCCGCGCTGACCACCGCGCTCTCCAGCGATGAAATCGCAGGCGGCCTCAAGGAGGCCCTGGGCAAAGGCGTCGAACGCGCTGTGGCAACGCTTGGCAAACAGGACGGCTTCCTCAAGGACGCCGCCGTGATGATACCCACGCCGGAGCCGCTGCAAAAAGTGGAGAAGACTCTACGCGCTTTGGGGCAGGACAAACTGGTCGATGATTTCGTGACCACGATGAACCGGGCGGCCGAGCAGGCCGTGCCCGAGGCCGCGACGGTCCTCGGTGACTCCGTCAAACAAATGACACTCGCCGACGCCAAAACCATCCTCACCGGCACCAACAACGCCGCCACGGCCTATTTCAAACGCACCAGTGAGACGAATCTTTACCAGCGATTCCTGCCCATCGTCCAGAAGGCAACCGCCCAGACCGGCGTCACCGGGGCCTATAAAGCCATGGCCCAGAAAGCCAGTTTTGGTGGTTTCTCGGCAATGTCCGTCTTGGGCCAGAACACCCCTGACATCGATGG
Organism: Verrucomicrobiia bacterium; assembly: GCA_963664225.1. GTDB lineage: Bacteria > Verrucomicrobiota > Verrucomicrobiia > Limisphaerales > UBA1319. The sequence goes on along the minus strand of OY760937.1, from coordinate 109,907 downwards.
TTACGTCACGCGCAAAACCATGGACGGGCTGTTTGTAAAAATCGGGGACGAAGAAAAGCGCATCCGCGAAAACCCCGTGGCCCGCACCAGCGATCTGCTCCAAAAAGTCTTCGGGGCCGTGCGCCCGGCGCAGTGAAATCCACCACGCCATCACACAATTAAACCGTCAGGTGCGGCAGTTTCCGCCGCACCTGTTGCTTCCATTAAATTCGCCAGCGCCCAATGCCTGGCCAGAGCATGTTACAGGCTCCAACCCGGGCGATAGGCCGGATTGATCAAGGCGTTCGCCGCCTCGTTGTTGGTGAAACGTTCGGCCTGATTATCCCACTTGAGCGTTTCGCCCGGGAAATGAATGGCGATGGCGCCCAGCAACGCCACCTGAGTCAAACGGCCGCCATAGCCGAAATTGGATCCTGCCTGGCGTCCGTTGCGAATGGCATCCAGCCAGTCCCACTGATGGTTTTTCACGCGCGGAATCTTCTGCGCGGGTGCGTTTTTCCCGGTGTATTGGTCCATCACTTTGTCGGGGAGCAATCGGCAGCCGCCCGCGCCGTGCGATCCATGAACAATCATTCCCTTATCCCCGAACAGGATACCACCGATGCCCGGCGCATTTTCCTCGGCGGGGAAATCGGACGGTTTGGGAATCTTGGTGTCGCCGTCATGCCAGACCAGCTTGATGGGACCGCGCCCGTTGCTGGCGGGAAATTCCATGGTGACTTTTGAGCCGGGAGGATACGTCAGACCTTGTTTGACGGCATCGTAACCGGTCACTTCCGCATGCACGGAGGTGGGGGCATCCAGATCGAGCGCCCAGAACGAGGGATCGATCACGTGACAGAACCAATCGCCAATGCTTCCTGTGCCAAACGGCATCCAACCGCGCCAGTTCCACGGCACCCAAAGTGGAGTGTAGGGACGGAACGGTACCGGCCCGATCCACAGGTCATAATCCAGACCTTTGGGCACCTCGTAACTTTGTTTTGCCTTTTCAAGGTTGCGGATCTGGGAATAGACATCTTTGAAGGCGTCGCATCCCGCATGAACGGTATGCACGTTGCCAATGGCCCCGGCCCAGACCCATTCGCAGAGCTTGCGAATGTCCCCGCTCGAATGCCCCTGATTGCCCAACTGGGTCACGACTTTGTATTTTTTCGCAGCCGCCATGATCTCGCGGGCCTCGTGAACCGTATGGGTGAGCGGTTTTTCGCAATAAACGTGTTTCCCGCGCTTCATGGCCTCCATGGATATGACGGCATGTGTATGATCCGGTGTGCCGATCACCACGGCGTCGATCTCCTTGCCCATCTTGTCGAGCATGACGCGGAAATCCTTGAATTTCGTCGCCTTGGGATACTGCGCAAACTTCTTGGCGGCATAGTTATCATCCACATCGCACAGGGCCACAATGTTATGTCCCTCGTTCGCCACGGCGTCCAAGTCCGAGCCGCCCTGGCTCCCGATGCCAATGGCCGCCACATTGACCTTTTCATTTGGAGTCAATTTGTCAGCCCCTTTTACAAGGCTGCCGGGCAGGATGTTCAACAGGGCCACACCGGCACCGGCGTTTTGCAAAAACCGGCGGCGGTTGATCGCGGAAAACTTTGAGTCATTCATTTTGGGTTTGGAAAGGATTGATTCCGTTTCAGAAGACGACTGTTCTGCGGACATCCTTGTCGGTTTCGACAAGGAATCCTGCAAACTTTGCAGCACAGACAGGGGTCATTGTGCTCCAATCCTGACTTCAACCCCGTCCGTTGACAATACCGCATTTTCGGAATTCTGAAGCCATCAATAGCGATGCGACAGGCCATCTCATTCTCCATCCCAACTGTAATCGTAGCCCGCAGGGGGTTCGTAACCGCCCGGATTTGAATCCGCAACGCCGTCCCAATAGATTTTGGTAAAACTCGCATGTCCATCGACAAAGCTCAGGACATTTTTTGCGTCCGGATACACTTGTTTGACAACCGGATGCCACGAACCTCCAAAGAACGCAGGCCACTCGCCGACCAGCACCGCCCGCGCAGGATTCTTGATGGCATCCAACTTTTTGCCCGTGATGCGTGGCATGGCGCCTGGTCCCACTTCGTAGCCGTTAAATGTGAAGCTCGTAAACGCATGTCCCACTTGCGTTTTCATGATTCGATCCGATGGGCAGGTGAAAACGGTCTCGTTCGGCGATGCCGGACCTTTTAGACCCAGGTAGCTTTTAACAAGCTGTTTGTAGTATGCGCCGATGCCATTTGGAAATGGATTGGGGTTTGGCAAAACCGGCAATGATCCCGCGTTATCATCGGCGTAGAGATGTATGGCCAGATTGACCTGTCTGAGATTGCCAATGCAGGAGGTTCTTCTCCCTTTCTCCCTGGCCTGGCTCAAAGCTGGCAGCAGAAGCGCAGCGAGAATGCCAATGATGGCAATGACCACCAGCAATTCGATCAAAGTGAATGCGCGCTTCGGATTCATAATCTTTAGACTCCAGACTCGAGTATCCGGGCCTTTACAAATCGCCGGCTTGTTTCCATTCGTTTCCAATTTTCTTCATGACGACGACCACTTTTCCGCCATGGAGGCCGTCTGACGATGGCGCGGCACTGATATGCAGGTGGACCTCGTCAGTGGAGATGACTTCGCTTTGGGTGATTTTGTAGCCAACAAGGGCGTTGGCCCATGCCATGGCTTCACCGCTGATTTGGTCCTGGGATTTTCCAGCCATCTTGGTTTTAAACCGTTCCTGTTGTTCCGCAGTGCAGGCAAACATAAACTTTTTAAAATCTCCCTGGCTCGCCGCCCAAAGCATCGATTGAACGGATGCCTCGGGCGTGGCGTAACCGGCGAATTTAAACGTCGAAGATCTGGCCGACGCATTAATGTCGTTCGATGGTTGACTGACCGTGCGTATGGCCACTGTGGCGGTGCCTGCGGCCATGATTGCAATGGCCCCGAAGACCAATGCGGTTTTAAGTTTTGTCCATGCCATAATTTTAAGTGTTGTTTCGATGAGGGTGAGTGTTGAGGTTGTCACGGCTGTTCCCTTGATGGCGGCGACCGTGACGGAGGCTGCCAGCCCGATCGGCGCCGCTTGAACGGAATTGGCCGATACGGCTGCGGCGATCATGGCTGATGAAAATGTAAGGCCATGCCGGGCGAAGAATTTGCGGAGTTTCTCCAGGGCTCGATTCACTCGCATCTTGGCTCCGGCTTCGCTCGTGCCCATGGCCGCGCTGACATCCTTGAAGCTACGGCCTTTGAAAAAGCGCAGCACAACCGCGTCGTGATCCTTTTCTCCAAGCTGCGCCATGGCCTGGTCCAACAGGGGTTCGATTTGCATCCAGGCGTTGGACTCCATGTCGTTCAGTTGGGATTGCATATAAGCTTCCTGTTCGCGGCGTTGCCGGCGATGTTGAATGGTCAGGGCGTTGGCCGCAGCGTTTCGTGCCGTGCGACAAAGCCATCCGGGCAGAATCGTTTTCGAGTCGAGCGATCCGGCCTTTCTCGCCAGAATGATAAATACCGCCTGGGCGACCTCCTCTGCCAGATGGACATCATGGACCTGGCGCAGGGCGGTGGAAAAAACAAGATTGATGTGCCGTGAGACCAGGGTGGCAAAGGCCTCCTCTGAGCCGCTTTCGGCGTATTTCCGCACCAACGTCATGTCATCGGTCATCATCTCATTGAATAAGTTTACGCCAGCACGCAAAAGTAACATTGTTTGCCGGGATTCCGGCAAAATTATCCATGCGTCTTGAATTCGCGGAAAAGCTCGGATTGCGAGTTATTGAGGCAGAATAATTTACAGAACGCCCCATTGACTTCATATGAATTGAGGCAACTTACATAAAAAAAATCTGACAATTTTCTTGTGCGCGCCTCTGCGGTTGGTTCCAATGCTTTGTCGCCATCAAAATCCAATTATGGGATTTGTTGTCGCGTGAGAATCGGGTTTTATGAAGAATTGTTCGATATTTTTAGGTTTGGTCCTTTTATCAGGTTGCGCAAATTTACAATGGTTTGACGAATTGAAGGGCGGCGACCGCTTTTCCACGGCAACGCGCACCTACCATACGTCTGGCACCTACGCCTACGATGCTCCAGTGGCCACGACCAATTACGATCGTATCGATAACGCCAAAATCATGCTCCTGCAAAAACCCAGGACAAAGAGCGGCGCAAAGATGGCTTCCGCCGAGATCGCTCCCACGATACGGATTTACAAGGAAGGACTGCACTGGACCGATAATCGAGGCGGCTTCTACACCCGCAAGAATGGCCAGTTGAAGGACAACGATGGCGTGCTCTACAGCGAAAACGGTTCGGTTTGGACGCCTTTGCAGTAAGGCCTTGTCGTTCGTTCAGAGGCTGCTTGCTTCAAAGACTTGAAGAAGCGCCCATTCGAATTCTGCCAGACTGTTGAACCGAGGAATTCCGGGCCAATGGCACGGTTGAATCCCATGCCACCAATGCGGCCTTTGAGGTATCGGTGGATATTGGCGTTTTCACTCTTTCGAGGATGATGCACCACAAGACCTTCGCCGTGCTCGACCGGCCGACTACTTGATCCCCCGTAAATATTCATCGAACCAGTCGGCCAGAAGCGGAACATCCGCTTCAATATTGGGCCAGCCGTGTTCCTTGCCAGGTTTGACGATGAGCCTTGCTCTGGCTCCGAACTCCTCGGCGCGTTTGACGAATAATTCCGACTGCTGGATGGGCACCAATTTGTCCGCATCCCCATGGATGATGAGAGTGGGCGGAAGATTTGAACTCACAAAATAAATGGGGGAAACCTCTTTCCCGAGCTTTTGCCGACCTTCAGCGCTGTCCGAGCGCGGGCCATAGGCGCCCTTGAAATCCTTCAGTATCCCCACTCCCACCGCATCTTCACCCGGTTTGCCGTAATTAAGAAAATCCGTTGGCGGGAAGAAGCAGGCGACCGCCTGAACCGCACTGCTTTCGCGATCGACCGGGTCTTTGGCATTGGGATCGCCCGGACCGCCCTGCGTTCCCATCGTCAGCGATAGATGCCCACCCGCGCTGGCCCCGCTGATGCCGAACTTATTGGGGTTTATGCCGTACTTCGCGGCGTTGTGCCGGACAAAACGGATCGCCCGATGAATGTCGGGGACAATCTCACTAATCGTGAACTTTGGCTGGGAACCATGCACCACCGCAAAAACAGTGTATCCCCGATCGAGATACGTGAGGTACATCGGACGATAAGCGCCAACGATGGCATCATGGTCGGAATACCATCCGCCGCTGACCATGAAAATGATTGCAAACCCATTGGGCTTTGCCGGTTGGAAAACGTCCAGCGTAAGCGCCGTTCCATATTTCCGGCCGTAGATGACATCCTCTGTTCGCGTGAAATCAGGACTGCCCTGGCCATACAACGAGAGGGAGCAGACGAAGACCAACCAAAGCAAACGCAATGTTCTCATACGCGCCCAGCCTCTGACAGATCGGCGAAGACGTCAACCGGGAGTTAAAAAAATGCGATAAAATGCACCTGTGCGGTCCATATCGACAACCTCTTCCAAACCGCCGCGCGGGTGATAAAGATGCATTTTTAATTCTGAATTCGCTTGCCTCGACGGTGGAAAAGTGCGACATATTTGCGCCTCGACGGTTGCATCCGTAGCTCAATTGGATAGAGCATCTGACTACGGATCAGAAGGTTTCTGGTTCAACTCCAGACGGATGCACCATCTCCTACAACGACTTGCAAGGGCTCCGAAAGCTTGAAGTTTCAGGCTATTTCCGACTTTATTCCCCAACTTGTTAAGATTGAAGGGGAGAAACGCCTGTGTTTTTATGGTCATCCCCATGGAACCATCATTCCCAGCCCATGGCGCAGGACTCAGGGTTCAGATCCATCAAAGTGGGATCGAGCATGCAAACTCTTGACTTCCGGGACGTGGGGCACAACTCTCGAGGCCTAGCATTTATGAAATTATCATTTGGATCCATTCTGCGACCCATTTCCACTGGCCTTGGCTGCGCGGCCGTCCTCCTGTTCCTGGCAAACAGTGCGTTGGCCGAGGTGCGCTTACCCAAAATTTTCGGCAGCCACATGGTTCTCCAACAAGGGGCCCCTCTGATCTTCTGGGGTTGGGCCGAGCCCAACGAAACGGTCCACTTGCAACTGGGAACCAACAAAGCCGAGGCGCAGGCGAACGCGCGTGGGGAATGGAAGGCGACACTGCCCGCGATAACGGCAGGCGGCCCGTATGTCGTGAAGGTCACCGGCTCCAGCACGGTGGAGTTTGAGAATGTGATGGTGGGTGAAGTGTGGCTTTGCTCTGGACAATCCAATATGGAAATGGGCATCGCCTCCTGCAAGGACGCGAAGGAAGAGGTGGCGGCAGCAGATTACCCCAACATCCGAATTATGCTGGTGGCCAAGCGCTGGACCCCGGAACCACAGAGCGACATCGAGGGCACCTGGAAGGTCTGTTCCCCGAAAACGGTGGCCGAAGGCGGCTGGGGTGGTTTTTCCGCGGCTGCGTATTATTTCGGGCGCGAGTTGCACAAGAAATTGGGCGTGGCGGTTGGGTTGATCGACGCTTCCTGGGGCGGCACCCGGATCGAACCTTGGACTCCGCCCGAAGGCTTTGCTTCCGTGCCGGCCCTGCAGCGAGACTTCATGCTGGTTAAACTGGGAGATCCGCGCACCACAGAGCATCAGGAACGCCTGGGCCAGGTGATCCAGGAAACCGAAAATTGGGTGGCTGCGGCTCGATCAGCCATGACTGAACGCAAATCGGTGCCTGTCATGCCCCAGTATCCCGCCGAACTTCTGCCGCCGCGAGACGTGCAGCAAGCCACGGCCCTTTACAATGGGATGATCCATCCGCTGCGCCCGTTTGCCTTCAGGGGCGCCATCTGGTACCAGGGCGAATCCAACAGTGACGAAGGGATGCTTTACACCGAGCGCATGAAGGCCCTCGTCAATGGCTGGCGCAGCCTCTGGAACCTGGGCGATTTCCCGTTCATATTTGTGCAGATTGCCCCTTACAACTATGGAGGCGACGCCGAACGGATTGGGCGATTTTGGGAGGCCCAGGCCGCGGCCGAAACCGTCATCCCCAATGTTGGCATGGTGGTGATCAATGATATCGGCAACTTGCGCGACATTCATCCCGCCAATAAACAGGAAGTGGGCCGGCGCCTCGCCCTGTGGGCACTGGCGAAGACCTATGGACAGAAGAATGTTGTTTATTCCGGGCCGAAATTCAAGGCGCTGGAGATCGAGGGCAACAAACTGCGCATCACTTTCTCGGATGCGGCGGGAGGACTTGCTTCCCGCGACTCAAAACCCTTGAGCTGGTTTGAGGTGATCGACCGCGACGATGGCGGGTTCGTTCATGCGGATGTGAAAATCGAGAACGATGCTTTGGTGCTGACAGCGCCGGGCGTGGAACATCCGGTGGCGATGCGGTTTGCCTGGAGCATGCTGGCCGAACCCAACCTCATGAACTCGGAAGGCCTGCCCGCAGGGGCATTCCGGGCCGGCACCGTTCCAGACCGCGATCTCCTCGGCATGAAAGTGCCTGAAGCAAAGGATTACCAGGTGGTCTATGACATCGACCTGGCCAAGGTGGGCGAGGATTTTTCGTATGCCGTCGATAATAGTGGAAAAATCAAGGCCGACTTTGACCGGATCGCGTACTTCCTCGAATTGCAGGGTTCCGATTACGCGACCGATTATGTCTATGTATCCATGGACGCGTTCACCAAAGACCTTTCAAAAATTGGAATCCCGACCTTCAAATCGGGCGCCCGCTTCCAGCAGGATGTGGCCAAATTAAACGTCTATTCCAACGTCAAGAGCCTCGTCACCGGCACCGGGCTGGATGGTGGCAACATCGAATTCTGGCCCGGCAACTATGGAATGGCCAACACCAGCAAGGTCCCGGGCGCTTCGGACACCAGCTACGATACGGGCGACGAAGCCAACGACTCCGCGGATGGCTATGGCTCGATGCAGGTGCATAACCATGCCGCCAACCAGACCTTGTTCGCCGTGAATCACTGGCGCATGGGCGCCAAAGCCGATATCGGCATTGGCAATCAGCCGAAAGGGAATCCGGATTGGACGTTTGCCGAAAACGCCGGAGTCTATCAGGCAAAACGGCTCCGCGTGCTAGTTCGAACCGTGAAATGATCCGCCCGGACATGGCGGCCAGCCTGAACCCTGCCTACGCTGGACGCGCGCGCAGATGCGATGGTGCCGGGGGGTGGCGCTAAAACGCGTTACGACGGACGCATTTGTGACAACAGACGCCCGGAGGTGGATCCACCCAACCATCTTCGTTTTCGTGATGTCGCGTTTTCGTAAAAGCTCCCGGTTCAGCGCTGGGTGACTATCGTGGCCGGGTGTGCCAGCAAGCCGATGTAATCGACCAGAATGTTCTCGGTTTCCCGCAACTCGATGTCATTGGCGGGAGAAGATCCATCGGTGCCAGCCGTGGAGTTGGTGCCTGATGCAACGGCATTCGCAGGCGCGGCATTGGTGGCGGTTTGGATCCTGGTCAAACCGGGAGCGGTGGCGTTTTGCACGGTGATCTCGTAAGTGGGAGGCTGCGTTTCGTGGCGGGCCAGTCGTTCGCGCTTGTGAGTCTCTTCGCGCAGCCGGTCCTTCTCTTTATCGCTCCGGCGGTCGGCCTCGTTGAGCGATACTGTTTTCGCATTGAGATTCTTCTGCATTTGCGCCACGTCCTCGCGCAACCACACGAAATCCTCCCCGGTGCGCAGGCGTTCCGCAGAGTTTGTGCGCAGGCTTTCCACATACGGCTTGACGCGATTAAGGAACTCATGCGGCGCGGCTGGCACGGAATCCCACGGCAGCGGGTCTTTCATGGCCGACTCGGAAATTTCGTGTTCGTCGGTCAGCGAGGGAAGCACGAGGTCGGCCGCGACACCGCGCAGTTGCGTGGACGCGCCGTCGGGACGGTAGAATTTGCGAATGGTGACTTTGAGCGCGCCCGGGTCCGTGGGATGGGGAAGACTGTAGCGTTCGAAAATCGGGGCAAGGTACATGACGTTTTGCACGGTGCCCTTTCCAAAGGTCGATGAATCGCCGACGGTCAGCGCCCGACCGTAATCCTGCAGCGCTCCCGCCAGAATCTCCGAAGCCGAGGCGCTGAATCGGCTGGTGAGCACCACGAGCGGACCGTCGTAAGCCACCGAGGAATCTTCGTCCGAGTCCACATCCACATGTCCCGATTGGTCGCGGGTTTGCACCACCGGACCTTCACGAATAAATAGTCCGGTGAGGCTGATGGCCTCATTGAGCGAACCGCCGCCATTGTGCCGCAAGTCGAGAATGACGCCCTCGACATGTTCGGCTTTGAGCTTGCGCAACAGCAGCGCCACATCCCCGGTGGCGGATTCGTGCCGGCCGTCTTTTGGGCCGTCCATGCTCGCGTAAAACGACGGCAGATCGATGACGCCCAGACGGCGAGTCGCGCCATGGGCTTGCGGCAGATCCACAATGCGCGCCTTGGCTTTCTGGTCTTCGAGTTTGATTTCATCGCGCACCAGCAAAACCGTTTTCCGGTTCGAATCCTCCGCGCCCGACGGAATAATCGTCAGATTCACCTTCGTGCCCTTTGCGCCGCGAATCATCTCGACCGCCTGCGGCAGCGGAAGGTCCACCACATCCACCGGTTCCTTGCCATCCTGCGCCACGGCCACAATACGATCCCCCGGCTTGAGAAGGCCGCTGCGCGCCGCCGGGCCTCCAGGCACCATGTCGCGGATTTTGCAATAACCGTCCTCCGTCTGAAGAGTCGCCCCGATGCCGATCAGGGACAGGTTCATTGAGATGGAGAGGCTCTCCATCTGTTCGTGACCGAGATAATCCGAGTGCGGATCATAGACATGCGCCAGCGCGGTGAGATATAATTCCAGAACGGCGTCCTGATTGAATTTCCCCATCGTTTCCTGCAGGCGCGTGTAGCGGCGGGAGAGAGTGCGGACGATTTCCTCCGGTTTTTTGTCGGCCAGCTTTTCCTGCAGAAATTCGAAGCGCAGGTTTTGTTTCCAAAGTTGTTGCGCTTCGGCCAGATCATGCGGGCGGGGAGCGTGCTCGCGGTCGAGCGTGTATTGGTCGTGACCGGTGAAATCGAAAGTCCCGGTCTGGAGCAGATTCGTCATGTAGCTCACGCGCTGGCCGAGGCGCTCAAGATAGCGGGCGAAAATGGCGTGCGCGGGCTGGGTGTCGCCAACGTTGCGGGTCAGTGCCGCAAGATCCGGGCGGAACGCCGCGAATTCGTCGATGTCAGTTTGCAGGAACATGAGGCGGCCGCCATCGAGCGTGTCCACATAGCGATCGAGAAACCTGGCGGCCAGGTCGTCGTCCAGGCGGTGATGGGAAAACTGGGAGCTTTCCAGCATGCGCGAAGTGAGTCGGGTGATGCTCGCCTCTTCCGAACTGGGCTCCGGCTGGTGTGTGGCAAGGCCTGCGGCGGAGAGGACCAGCGCCAGCGCGGACAGGCCAAAGAGCGAAGCGATTCTGCTGTTAATTTTCATGTGAGAAGCCGATGGGCGTTTGGTTTTGCGTTATCATATTTTCGTTGCTGGCCGTCGTGTCGTCCCCGACCCCACCGGTCTCTTATTGGCTACAATATGCGCGATAAGGTTTGCCCGCCACTTTCCTGAGCATTACAAGTTTGTAAGGAAGGACATTCCATTCTCATGGCAAAACGGCAGCATCAAGCGTTCCGCACTGGGCGGAATGACTTTTCAGTTTTTGGAATTCGGGTGAAAGAGAATGGGCATTTGGACATGGCGTGCTCCAGCGGGGTGCATGACAAAATTAAGAAGTGTGGAAAACAGTTGTGGCGGTGCGCTGATTTTAAATCGGCTTTGCGGCAGAGGCAGAACCCGCGTGCGGGGTTCGTGGCGCACTTGATACCGTTCGATTCAACAATACCTTAAGCCGGTCTGGAGACCGGCGCTCCGAAGACACCAGCGACATGTTGTCATCACGGCCGGTTCCGTCTAAGGTTGCCGAAACATCCAACTCGTGATGCATTATGAAATCGATCCTTTTGTCCACCGTGTTGACGTTCGGCCTGTGTGCCGCCGCCCTGGCCGCCCCGGCTGCCGGTTCCGCCATTCCGGCCATTGACATTCCATTCCAAAAGTTCGTCCTCACCAATGGACTGACGCTCATTGTGCATGAGGATCACAAGGCGCCCATTGTCGCCGTCAATGTCTGGTATCATGTTGGGTCCAAGAACGAGCGGACCGGCAAGACCGGCTTCGCGCATTTGTTCGAGCATCTCATGTTCAACGGCAGCGAGCACTTCAATGACGACTTCTTCAAGGCCACGGAGAAAGTCGGCGCCACGGATATGAACGGCACCACCAGTGAAGACCGGACGAACTATTTCGAGGACGCCCCAAAGGATGCCCTCGATTATCTGCTCTGGCTGGAGTCCGACCGGATGGGTCACCTGCTGGGCGTGATCGACCAGGGACGGCTCGACGAGCAGCGCGGTGTGGTGCAGAACGAAAAGCGCCAGGGCGAAAACCAGCCCTACGGCCTGACCCATGAACTCATCACCAAGGGCACGTATCCTCCCGGCCACCCGTATTCGTGGACGGTCATTGGCTCGATGGAGGATTTGAGCGCCGCGAGTCTGGACGACGTGCGCACCTGGTTCAAATCCTATTATGGCGCGGCCAACGCCACGCTGGTTGTCGCGGGTGATGTGAATCCGCAGGACGCGCTGGCGAAGGTGGAGAAATATTTTGGCGACATCCCGTCCGGGCCGCCGGTCACGCGCCAGCAGGCCTGGATTGCGAAGCGCACGGGCACGCACCGGCAAATCGCGCAGGACCGCGTGCCCCAGGCGCGTCTCTACAAAGTTTGGAACATCCCCCAATTCGGAACCGCGGAAGGTGATTTTCTCTCGCTTGGCGCGGACGTGCTCGCGGGCGGCAAATCGTCCCGTCTTTACCGGAGGCTTGTGTTTGACGAGCAAATTGCCAGCAGCGTGAATGCCTTCGCGGATTTAAGTGAAATCGGCGGCCGCTTTTATATCGTTGCCACCGCGCGGCCGGGAGTGCCACTGGAGAAGGTGGAAAAAGCAGTGGACGAGGAATTGGCAAAGTTCCTTGCGGAGGGACCGAGCGCCGATGAATTGCAGCGCGTGAAGACCCAATCGCTCGCCGGGTTCGTGCGGGGAGTCGAACGCATTGGCGGCTTTGGCGGGAAATCGGACGTGCTCGCGGAAAACCAGGTTTATTTGGGCGACCCAGCCGCATATCGCACCACGCTCCGTCGGGTGAACGAGGCGACCGCGCAGGATTTGCAGAATACCGCAAAGGCGTGGCTTTCCGATGGCGCTTATGTGCTCGAAGTCCATCCGTTCCCACAGTTCAGCGCCACGACTTCCACTGTGGACCGGTCAAAGTTGCCCGTGCCCACCATCAAGCCGACCGTTGAGTTTCCAAAATTGCAGACTGCAACACTCTCCAACGGTTTGAAAGTGGTGCTGGCGGAACGCCACGCGGTGCCGCTGGTGAACGCCACGCTCCAGGTGGATGCCGGTTACGCCGCCGATCAGTTCGCCGTTCCCGGCACGGCGAAACTCGCCATGAACCTCCTCGACGAGGGCACCGAACAGCGGACCGCCCTTCAAATCAGCGACGAAGCGGAACGGCTCGGCGCAAGGCTCGGCATGTCCTCCGATCTCGATACCTCGTCCGTTTCCCTCTACGCGCTCAAGGCGAATCTGGATCCGTCGCTGGAGTTGTTTGCCGACCTCGTGTTGCATCCCGCCTTTCACGAAGCCGATTTCGCGCGCGTCAGACAGCAACAGCTCGATGGCATTCAGCGCGAGCAAAACGACCCCAGGAGCATGGCCATGCGCGTGGTGCCGCGGCTCCTTTACGGCGCGGGTCATGCCTACAGCACGCCGTTCACAGGCTCGGGCGATGCCGCGTCCGTTTCCAAACTCACCGCGGCCGACACCCGGAAGTTCTACGACACATGGTTCAAACCCAACCACGCCACTCTGATTGTCGTGGGTGACACCACCCTGGCGGAAATCACACCCAAACTGGAAAAGATCTTCGCCTCGTGGAAACCCGGCGATGTCCCGATTAAGAACCTTGCCGCTGTGACGCCCCCGGCCCAATCCGCTGTTTACATCATGGACCGACCCGGCGCCGCTCAATCCGTCATTATCGCAGCCGACCTCGCTCCTTCGCGCGCCAATCCGGACGAAACCGCCATCGAATCCTTGAATCACATCCTCGGCGGGAGCTTCACCTCGCGCCTGAACATGAACCTGCGCGAGGACAAGCATTGGTCCTATGGCGTGCGTTCCTCGATTGTGGATGCGATCGGTCAACGGCCCTTCCTTGTGGTCGCTCCCGTTCAATCGGACAAGACAAAGGAAGCCGTCCTGGAAATAAGCCGGGAGTTAAAAGAGATCGTGGGCTCGCGACTGCCGTCTGCGGAAGAACTCGCCAAGGCGCAGAAGGACGAAACGCTCACGCTCGCGGGTCGATGGGAAACCAGCTCCTCGGTCGCAAGTTCGATTGGCGAAATCGTCCATTTTGGACTGCCGGAAGACTACTTCATAAAATATCCGCAAACGGTTCTCGACCTGAAGACCGACGATCTGAGCCGCGCCGTCGGCCAAGTGGTGCATCCTGATCAGATGGTCTGGATCATTGTCGGTGACCGCTCAAAAATTGAACCCAGCTTGAAGGATCTGGGCATGGGCGAAATAAAAACGCTTCAGCCGGATTGATCTGTTTAAGTAGAGTAGGCGAAATGGACGGATTGAATGGCCGTGGCCAATGACCGTCGCATTTCGCCCCTCATCGAACCGGACAGGCGGTTTTCCCGCATCCGGCTCTCCGGGGATCATACGTTGCATCGCTTCGACGTCATCGTTTCCATGCCGCATATTCCGGCATTTGGTATAAACCATAACGCTCATAGAGATCCTCCTTGGGGTATGTGGACCATTGCGCCCGACTACATCCGTGTTTGCGCCACAACCATCGTTGTAACTTGCTGCTGACGTATTCGTTCATCTGGCCCATCACCTTGGTGCTGTTCCCGTAGTGAAAGTAACCCTTCCAACCTTTGAGTTTCTTGTTGAGCTCGGGAATCACCTCTCCGATATCACGCCATAGCGTGCTTCGGTTGAGTTTCTCCCGAATCCCGTCTCGAAACTTCTTCTGGCTCTTGGGATGGGGTTCCACATGCGGATATTTCCATTTCCCCTTCCCCTGTCGCATTGTTAGCGCGAATCCCAAGAATTTGATGCCATCCTGGCGGAGGTCCACCAAGCGGGTCTTCTTCTCGTTGAGCACTAACTCGCGTTGCTTCAGCCATCGTTCCAGTCGTTCCATCAGTTCCCGTCCCTGCCCCGGCTGTCCGAGTATCACGAAATCATCCGCGTATCTCACCATCACGGGTTTGAGTTCGCAGCGTTCGTTGACTTCCCAATCCAACTGGTTGAGGTATGCATTGGCTAAAATCGGCGATACAACCCCGCCTTGCGGAGTCCCCCGTCGATTCTGACCTTGCCCCCCCTTTGTCCCGCCTTTCCCTGTGTCGCTTTGCGGTTCATTCACGGGCGCGCGCAGCCATCCTGCGATCAGCTTGAGAATTGTTCCATCGCTGACCCGCTTGGCCACTATGCGCAACAAACGCCTGTGGGGAATGCTGTCAAAATACCCGCTTAAGTCCGCGTCTATAACTTCGACGCGTCCTGTCAGCGTAGCCTTCTTGATCGCCTCCATTGCTTGGTGGGCATTGCGTTTGGGATGATAGGCGTAACTGTTCGGATGACTATCGGCTTCCAGAATCGGCAGCAATACAATCACCACCGCTGTCTGCACCACCCGGTCTTTCACTGTCGGGATGCCCAGGGGTCGCAGCTTCCCGTCTCCTTTTGGTATATACACACGCTTCACCGGGCTTGGCCGATACTTCTTCGTGCGTAACTCCTCCAGCAGTTGGTTCCGCCATTGGTCCCAGGCTTCGTCGCTGGCAAGATAGACGTCGCATGTCTGCCCGTCGATCCCAGCCGCGCCATTGTTGTGCGCCACGGAGGCCATTGCCGTTTCCAGCACGTCCTTCCGCAGCAGTTCTCCGTAGAGGCTGTAAAACCGATACTTCGGCTCAGCCTTGGCTTTGCAATATAGCGCTCGCTGCAGCTTTTGAACTTTTATCGGGGTTGTTATCCGTTGAAAAAGTGTTTCCACTCCCTCAAGGCCATCTCCCTGTCCCTCGCTGTTTTGATTCGCTTCGATCCAAGTGCCTTCCCTTGGCTCCGCCGGGGTTTTGGTCGCCCCAGCTTCTTCGCTACTATGGAAGACTCCGACTTCTCTGGCTGCCCGTGCGGCCTCGGAGGGTGTTCCTCCTTGCACCGGCGGTTGAGGCTTTATCGCCCCGCCTCCAGAGATCTCCCAGCTTACCTTGGTTTCCCTTCCTGTCGTGTCGCCCTCGCTGACTCCGCCGGAATCAACAGCGCCCATTTGACGATTTGATGACGCCGCGTTTCTGCCTTCGCCGTTCGGGTAGCGGCTCGGCTTACCGGTTATTTCGGTTTCGGAGCTCATTTGATGAGGTTTACTTTCGTTACGACCCGACAGTTCTTTCAGCGTCCCGCTTGTGGTTCGGCCTCACGGCCTCGTCCCGGACGCTGCATTTCGGTCGTGAACCGTCTAATTCGACCGGCGGGACTTTCACCCACGAGGCTACCAATTTCACTGGCGCACACCCGAAATCCGAAATAGGAACGGCCCATCTGACGCAATCATTTGGCCATCCATGGTTTGAAACCGGCTGTGGAGTATTGATTTAATACACCCTCGCCGATTGCAAATCATGGCTGCCTCAAAGCATTGCATCATCTTGACCATTCGTATTTCGGATTTCGGGTTAAACCGCAACATCCCTCCGACGCCTGCGGTTGACCCACCAGAGCGTCAGATAATACGTTGCGAGCGCAAAAGGCACGGCGAACACCATGGAGCCGACCAGCAACGGTCGGCCCACGGTTAAAAAGGTGGACCAGTGGAGCCAGGCGGACGGACTTTGATGGATCAAATGAAGGCGTGGCGGGAACGCGTGCGGATGGCTCAAGATCCAAAAGCCGAGATCGTATTCCCAGCGCAGCAAAAGCGGTGCGAGCGGAAGCATCACGTCATGCAGCGTTACCGCTATCGCCGCCGCCAGCAAGTTGCCGCGCAACAACCGCGTGACACCGAGCGCGAGCAAAGTCTTAAGTCCCACCAGCGGAACGAATCCAAAGAAGATCCCCACGGCCACACCGAGCGCCAGGGCGTGCGGCGTGTCCTTGATTCGAAAAAGCCGCTCGGTCTTCGCGCGAAGCCAGAGGGTCGGATGCATTGTTC
The DNA here is from genome assembly GCA_963664225.1 of Verrucomicrobiia bacterium. Taxonomy (GTDB): domain Bacteria; phylum Verrucomicrobiota; class Verrucomicrobiia; order Limisphaerales; family UBA1319. Next base: position 93,506 of record OY760937.1, on the reverse strand, counting down.
TCAATGTATCAGAGCCAATGCCCGGATCAAACGCTGTGTTTCCCATTTTGCCACCAGTGGAGCGCGGTGTTTTTGAATCCCGGAAATTTGTCACGCACACAAATTTCCCCGACCCTGCGACAGGAGGCAAAGAGCCATTGCACGCGGTTTAACGATTCAGCCCGACATGTCCCCCGTCTCGAAGCGGTGGCTTATGAGATCGCAACACAAGGCACGCACAACGGCAATCCGCCGCCACGCTTCCATTGTAGAATCTCCACCCCAACCTGTTGCAGCTTTTCACTCCTTTGGAAGATTATCGTTCCTCCCCGAATGAATCGACATTGAAAAGCCCCATTGCGTGAAAATACATCGTGGTTTAGCTTGAGAGCGGTCAAAGAAACTTGCGGTGAGCACTGGCCATAAAATCCTAATATGAGGCGTCATTGTGAAGGACGGCCAACGGGATTTAAGTTAGATATAGGGCGAATCCTGTAAACCAAATGTGTGTAATTATGACCCTGTCAAAATCATTTCAGAATTTACAGCCCTCCCGGCGCTCCGGGTTTACGCTCATCGAACTGCTCGTGGTTATCGCCATTATTGCCATTCTGGCGGGCATGTTGTTGCCCGCCCTTAGCAAGGCAAAGTCCAAAACCCTCGGCATCCGATGCATCAGCAACTTGAAGCAACTGACCATGGGATGGGTTCTTTATTCGGGAGACTACAACGAGGTGCTGGTGCCCAACCATATCAGCGACACCTACGCGTGGATCAGAAACAATGTGGCCGCATTCCCTGGCGTTACCAACCAGAGCGATATCCGATCTGGCCTGCTTTATAAATACAATGCCGCGCTCGATACCTATCGTTGTCCCGCAGATAAAGCAGCCGTCATCAACAACGCTCCCACAACTATTTCCAAAGTTCGCAGCTTCTCCATGAATGGACGAATGAACAGCGATGTGGATTGGGTCCAAGGCCCGACTTATCCCGATTTTCGCAAGTTGACCGACATCAAGAAACCGGATCCGGTCCGGTGCATGGTCTTCATTGATGAGAACGATTACACCATCGATGACGGTTATTTCGCCATTCCGGTGGGAACCAATCCCAGCGATTTTCAGAATGCGCCCTCCGCGAGACATAACAAAAGTGGCAGTCTGTCCTTTGCGGATGGCCACGCGGAAATTTGGAAATGGTTGGAACCCACCACGCCAACGATCAAGCAACTGGACTTTTATCCGCCAAAACGCGCGAATGACCGTGATTTGAAGCGTTTGCAGGATGCGATTTTGATCAGGTGATGTCGTTCAGTTGGCGCACCAGGTATTAATTACATAATTGGCAAAGCCACCATTAAAATGGTGGCTTTTTGCTTTCAGACGGTCAGTGGCCGCGTAAATTCCCCTCAAGCATTTCGGCTTCCGCAGAACCGAATGCCGGCTGCGGGTCTCCAACACTTCCATCAAGGCGTCTTTAAGGTGCGAATCTCAAAGAACCGGCTTCCAGTGTTGGTGAATGCATTAAACCATTCCGTTTCTGGAAAACGGCCAGTCACATTGGTTTGGAACGACATCTCCATTGACGAGTCTCCGGACCATATCTCGTAAGGTTGACTGGCCACACCGGGCCAGCTTAAACGCAAAGTGGAATCGTTCCAAAATGACATTTCGATGGCCAACGGCTCATCCTTGACCCTGGGACTGGTTCCCATCAAATATTCCCGCGCATTCGAATATCCGTCCTTATCCGGGTCATCCGCAGGTCCATACGCCAGGGTGCGGAAGTGGGCCATCTCCCAAACGTCATCCAGGCCGTCTGCATCCGAATCTTCAATGCCGACGCCGTAAAGGGTCAGGCTTGCAAAGTTAACACTGCCAGTGGTCTGGTCGGAGGCCCCGCTCACACTCAAGGTCCATGTTCCAATGCTGCCTTCAAAAAAATGTTGTGTCGAAATGTAGGTCCAGTCCGTGGGTGCGGCGGAGGCATCCGAGTCGTAATGCTGCAAAATGCTCTTTGTGCCGTGGGGCGAAACAAGGGTGACCCGCAGGTCCGGACGGAAGGGATAATCGAAACCGCACCGCACCGCCACATGCTCCAAAGTCAACGCGTTGGTCACTTCGAATTGATACTCTGTTTTGACCAGTTGGAACTGGGCATTGACCGTTTTGCCCTGGTTGACCTGGGCTAAAATCGCCTCACCATCATTCTGGTCAATGAATACCGAGGGAATCGCAGCCCGGTCCGTTCCGCCCATGTGATGCAAATTGGTGCCGTCCCGGTTGTCGTAAACGACGGCCAAAGCCGCGCCGGCTTGTGCGGCAAAGTCGATTTTTACGGAAAAGTTCACATCGCCCCGCTGTATCAATGCCGCCTTGCCGCGCAAATCGTTTGTAAGCTGGATTGTGGCCCGCCCCACGTCCACCAGCGGAAACACGCCCGTGGGAGCGTCCGGGTAGCTCGCATTCGCCCCCTCCGACGCCACGTTGGTAATATTGTCAGGAATGTCCTCCCCGGTGATGAGCAACCGCAGGCCACCGGTTGCAATGGCGTAAGCATTGCTTGAGGTCAGTGTCACGTTGGTTTGCGCCGGCCGCAATTTCCAAATTCGCGCCAACCGCGCCGCCGCGCCGCCATCAGGAACTCCAAAACCGTCGTTGTGACTGATGGCAAAGCCCGCCCCATTGGTTTGCACTTCCGGATCGCCGGCGTCGAAATGCCGCGCGGACAACGCCAGGATCTGCTGCACGTCCCGGTAGGTTAGTTCCGGATTAATGGAGAAAAGAAGGGCCGCGAGCCCCGCAATTTGCGGCGTGGCCGCAGAGGTTCCGCCGAAACCGTTGCTGTCGAAACAATAGTCCGCCAGGTCGTTGGTAAAGCTAATCCTGTTATAACCCTTGTCCCCGAGCCGGTCGGTCGAAAAAATCGTTGGAAACGAAGGGTCGCCGTCGTCACTCGGAGCCGCCACCAGGATGTTCGCGCCCTGGTTGCTATAGCTGGCAATCTGGCCATCCGATCTTACTGCGGCAACCACGGAGACCAGCGGCGTGGTGTTGTATCCATCGTCGTTGGCATCCTGCAAAATATCCTGTCCGCTCGAATCCGTCCGGCCATTGCCGGCGGCGCGTGCAAGAAACACCCCGCGCCCTCCCCGGCCGTTATGGACCGCATTGGAAATAGCGGCCTTTTCCAAAGGTGTCGAGTCGGTCAAGGCCGTGCCCGCATGCGCCCAGCTATGGTTTTGCACCGAGACCATATCCATCTTGTATTCGAACATCGCCGCCATTACGTCGTCGGCGGGAGATTCGTCATTAGGCCCGAATATAACCCAACTGGCCAATTGAACCTCCGGGGCCGCGCCGCTGATCCCCCGTCCGTTGTTCCCTGTGGCGCCGGCCAGTCCCGCCACGGCGGTCCCGTGCCCGTTAAGGTCGGACTCGGGCAATCCATTGGTGGAGGTTTCGTAAAAATTATAATGGGGCGCTCCCGCCACACGGTCCGCCAGATCAGGATGCGTCAGTTCAATGCCGTCATCGACCACGGCCAGCAACACGCCCGCGCCGCGCCCCACCGCCCAGGCGCCGCGCATGTTTGTGTCCGCTCCCGCCGAAGCCCCCGTGCCATCGCGGTTCTCGAAATTCCATTGATGCTGGAAATAGGGATCGTTTGGCTTTTTAACATATTTATAACTCTTGGCCAAAGTCTTCCTTACAATCGGATAACACACTTCGACACCCGCCAGGGCGCTCAACCGGTGAGCTTCCCGCATGGCGGCAGGCGCATCGGCTGCCTGCAAAACATTCAGACCGGGCGTGAACGACCGTGTCAACCGCAGTGGACTCCCATTCAGTACACGGGCGAAATTGACGTTCGGAGCCAGTTGCAGGACCACGCGATCCCCAAATTCCACGGTTTCATCGCGCCCGTTCCGCCCGAAAGCCCTGACCCAGCGTTGCGGCTCGGAAGAAAGGGGCGTCAACGAAGAACCGGGCGCCGCCGCAAAACGATTCATCCCTGGCATCCGAAATTCATACACCGTTTCCGCCGCCCTCGCAGAATCAATGGCCAGAAATGAAAGCGCCAACATCAAAGCCAGCATGTTCCGGCCGAGGCGGCTGGCGTAATTGGAAGAAACGCAAGGAAATGAATGCCACCCTACTGAGCAACAATGGACCAAACCTGTCTTCATGATAATATTACGATTCATTACCCAATGCCTTGAACTGGAAGCAAGTTCCATTCCACCGTTTTTTCAATGGAGCCTCATCCCTGGACGCCAAAAAAAAGGCGCTCCCACGTCGAGAGCGCCTTTTTGACATCCCACTTGATGCCTACGGATTGGAACGTGCCCGGTAGAACTGATAGGGCGTATTCGTCGCGCTGGGATCAATGAATTGATACAGGCTGCCTTGGAATGTGTTGGTTAACACTGGATTCCACGACTTCAGGTCGATCGATTTTTCGATGAGGAAGCCCTGACCCGCCACGCCGGTAAGCGTGAGCTGGAATTGTCCATCGGGCAACATCGATGCCGATCCCACTTTGGGAGGTTCGGGATTTATGGCAACGATCGTCACACTCGTCTGATCGTTGCTGGGACGCAGATCCGTCTCAGATCCACCAATCCGCGCCTTGAAGTTCATGGTTCCCGCGTTGGTGACAGCGACCGTTATATCCGCCTTCGCAAACTCACCATTCGTCAGCACCAGGAAGCTGAGCACCAATTGCCGGTTAACCAAGGCGACGCTTCCCTTGCTTGGATTCGCCGAGACGAAGCTTAATCCAGCGGGCAGATCGTTGGTGATGGTGGCACCTGTTGCCGTTAACGGCCCCAAGTTCGTCGCAAACAGTGTATAGTGAATATTGGCGCCGACCTGGGTCTGGGAGGGAACACCTTCCATACCAATCGCCAGATCAGCCGTATTGTTCAAGTCTTTGACAGTGGTCAGGTTCAACCGCCAGCCACGTGTAATGGCGCCCGAATCCAACGGGGTGTCGTCGAGCACATACAAGGACCATGTGCCGTTGGGATTGATTCCCTTGAAGGCGGACAATTCGCTGCCGTAGGGCGCTGTCGGCGCCGGGCTGGAGAAACGAACGCCCTGTTTGAAATTCGAGGGTCTGTAGGTCCCGCTCGTCAGCCGATTGGTGCTGGGCATCAGGGTGGCGGCGGCATCGTCGAAGGTCAGAACCAGATTCGTGACCGTGATTCCATCCCCCGCCCCGGCCATGAGTATGGCGGATTCGCCCGTCGGACTCACCAGGAGCACGTTCACATCCCCGGGATAGCCGTGTCCAAAGCCATCGAGTGTGGCCACCACCTTGCTCACGCGTCCAGGCATTCCAGATACGGTGATTTTGGCCGGATACGGAACCGCTGCGGCATGATCGAGAATGACCACCGATCCGGTATTCGCAAACGAAGCCGCGGAACTGCCCAGTGAAAATGCGAACGTGGTTTGTCCCAGAGGCATGTCGCCATCTCGCAGATCGAACGTGGCGACAATGGTCGCGCCCGTTTGTCCTACGGCCGTGAAGGTGAACGGCACCGCCAGCAAAGGTCCGCCGGCGACAAGCACGCCGTAATTCTGATTGGTGCTCGGCAGGGTCACACCGTTGGTGGCCAGCAATGTCACCCACAAGTTGGTCGTATCGCGGCGGCCCACATTGCGCAATCCGAACTCGATGGTCACCCTCTCGTTGGGATCGATCACTCCGTTCGCAGGCGCCTCTTCGCCCACCAGCGCAAATCCAGAAGGAACAATCAGGCTGCCGTCATCGTCCAGGACGGTGATGGTGGCTGTGTTGGTGCCCAGGACCGCGCGGTCCGATGGATTGGACAGCACCACTTTTACCGTCTTGTTGCCCTCAATCAGGTCGTTGTTGATGATCGGCACGGTCACCGTCTTGGAGTATTCGCCAATGCTGAAGATTAAGCGACCGGACACTGCGGCGTAGTTCGTGCCGTCATGTCCCGTGCCGTCCGCCGTCGCGTAATCCACAGTCAGGGTCGCGGGTCCGCCAAAGGATCGGCTCACATTCAGCGTGGCCTTGCCCGCATCCTCGCGCACCGTCAACTTGTCCGTCTCGAACCCAATCATGAGGTCTGAATCCACGATGCTGATCTGGCTCGACCGGGGATACCCCAGGGTCGCGCCGCCAACCGGATTCTGCACGGCAAACGTGAAGGTCTTGTTCGCCAGACTCACCTGATTATCCTTGAGAATCGGGATCACCACGGTCTTGGTCGTTTCGCCATCGGCAAAAATCAGAGAACCCCTGGTGGTCGTATAGTTGATGCCGTTAATCGCCGTCCCGTCGGTCGTCAAATAATCGACCTTCACGATGCCCGCCGTTCCGTTTTTCCGCGAAACCGTGACGACCACATTCGTTTTTGCCTCAACCACGATGAAACTCGCCGAGCTGAGAACAATGTTCCCGTAGATGTAGTTGTTATTCACCACAGTGAGAATCGAGTTGGTGAGGTTGCCCAGTTTGGCGCCCCCAATCGGATTAGACAATATGACATCCAGGGTCTTGTCGTCCTCCATGATCAAATCGTTGAGGACCGGAACCAGGAATGACTTCGTTGACTCGCCATCGGCAAAAGCCACGATGCCGTTCGTTCCCACGTAATCGATTCCGCTGACGGCGGAGCCATCCCGTGTGGCGAAGCTGACCTGGACGATGCCCGAACTGCCGTTGGTGCGCGTGACCGTGATCAAAGCAGCCACACCGTTTTCGTCCACATAGTAATTACCGGCGGAGAAGTTCAAGACACCGGGCGCATAATTGTCATCGACAATGGTCAGCACCGATGAGGCCTGCCCCAGCACGGCGTTGCCCGTTGGATTGGACAGGATGAGGCGCACCAATTTGTCGCCCTCGACCAGGTTGTTCGTGAGGATCGGCACGGCAAAGGTCTTCAAGGTCTCTCCGGGGTTGAACGTCAGCACTCCGGCCACAGGCAGGTAGTTGACATTGGTCACCGCCGTGATGCCCGCAGTCAGGAAACTGACCTGCGCGAGGGTATTGGTCGCTCCATTCCGCAGCACGGTGATCACCGCGTTGCGTCCCGACACGTTCTTATTCACGCTGTAACCGGGCAGGCTGAATCCAATTTCGCTGTCGTTGTTCTGAATGACGATGGTCGCCGTGGGCTGATTACCCACTTGAGCGCCCACGAAGTTCGAAAGCACCAGGTTAACGGTCAGATCCCCGGTCACCTGATTGTTGTCGATCAAAGGCACAAGGAACGTCTGGAATGTCTCGCCTTCCTGGAAGGTGAGCGTGCCTTTGGCAGGCACATAGTCCGCGTTGGCTTTGGCCGAGCCAGCCAATAACGTCTCATAATTGACCCAAACCTGGCCCAGTGTTCCACCGGTGCGGCGCACGGTGACCACGGCGTTGGTCTCGTTTTCCATGACCCGGTAAATCGAACTGCTGAACTCAAGACTCCCGCTATCGGCCATCGCCCCGCCTTCGATGCGCGCGATGTATTTCTTGGGATTGCCGTCGAAACTGGTGAACCCGCCGACAAACACAATCTTCCGGTCTGGCTGCACCAGAAGGGAGGACACAAACGCATTTGCGCCGGTTCCAATATTGATGGTCGGATCGGGTGTGCCATCGGGATTCAAACGCGTCAGGCGACTGCGATTGATGCCGCCGAAGTGCAGGAAATCTCCGCCCAACACAATCTTGCCATCGTCCTGAAGCGCGATGGTATAGACGGCATTGTCGGCGCCCGCTCCGGGGTGGAAGGCTGAATCCACCGTGCCGTCGCTATTCAAGCGCGCCACAGCGGACAGGGCGATCCCGCTCACGTTGGTGAACAACCCGCCGATGAGCATCTTTCCATCGCTCTGAAGGCAGAGGGCGCGAATGGCCGCGTTGGCTCCAACGCCGGGATTAAAGCTCGCATCCAGCGCGCCGTTGGAGTTCAACCGCGCAATCCGTTTGATGGCCTGGTTGTTATAGGTGTTAAAGTCACCTGCAATGAGTATTTTCCCGTCCGGCTGAACAGCCAGGGCATAGATGCTGCCATCTGTGCCGATGCCCGGATCGAAGGTCACATCGACCACACCGTTCGTGTTCAAGCGCGCGATATGACGGCGGCTTACACCGTTGAATGTGGCGAAATCGCCACCCACAAGAATGCGGGAATCGTCCTGCAAAGCGGTTGCATAGATCGGATTATCAGCGCCCGCTCCGGGATTGAATGTCGGATCGTTGGCACCGTCCACGTTCAACCGCGTAATGTAATTTCGGTTGATGTTATTGAAGGTGGTGAACAATCCGCCCACCAGAATCCGGTTGTCGTTTTGAACCTGAATACTGCGCACGGAGCCATTGGGCCCGGAGCCAACGTCGAAACTGAAATCCAGGGCTCCAGCCGTGGTCAGCCGCGCCACCCGATTCTTGTTAACGCTGTTGATCTTGGTGAAATCGCCACCCAGGAGTAAATTACCGTCCGCCTGAAGTGCCAGACCATAGATGAAGCCGTCGGCGCCTTCAGCCGAAACAAACGACCGGTCCAGCGATCCCGCAGGCGTGTTGGACAGCTCCCGATCCACAATGGTCACCTGCGCCGTGGATTGATATCCCATCAGCGAGGGAGAATTGGTTCCAAGGGCAACGACCACGGCGTTCGACAAACTCAAACGCAGCACCTTGTCGCCCGTCAGCACGCCATCGTCCAATATCGGCACAACAAACGTCTTGCTGGCTTCGCCGACGCCAAAGGTCAATGTCCCGCGTGCCGTCCGGTAATTCACACCCGCCGTCGCATTCACATTCGCCGTCGTATAATCGACACTGATGATGCCGGACAAACCGGCGGAGCGTAGAACCGTGACAATCGCTTGCGCGCTCTTTTCATCCACCACGTAGGCGGGCCGGCTGAAGCCCAGCACGCCATACGAGTTATTGTTCTGAATGGTCAGCGTGGCGCTCGTCAACCCCAGCGCGTTCGTGTTGAACTGATTGTTCACATACGAATTTGAAAGGGCGATGTTGATCGTCCGATTCGTGCCAACCTCGAAATTGTTCAGGATGGGCACTGTGAAGGTCTTCGGACTAATATCCCCGTCCACCCAGAACAGTGTTCCATTGGTTCCGAGGTAGTTCACGCCGTTGACGGCCGTGCCATCGCTTGTGGCAAAAGACACCCGCAGATCTCCCAGAGCGCCTCCACTGCGCTTGACGGTGATTGTGGCCGTCCCGTCGTTCACTCCGACCGTGAAGTCGGGTTGCAGAAAACTCATGCGTCCGGGCGCGAAATCATCATCGATGATGCTGAGGACGGAAGTGGCCCTGTTCGGATCGAGGCGCGCGCTGACGGGCCAGTTCGCCGGGAAGCCCGATGGATCGGACAGTGTCAGGTTGATCGTTTTGTCCAGTTCAGCGATCGCATTGTCGATGATCGGCACATAGATCGTGTTTGTGGTTTGGCCGGAGGCGAAATAGAGCCGTCCTTGCGTCGCGGTGTAATCCTTGCGCGCCTTCGCCGTTCCATCGCTCGTGGTATAAGCAATGGAAACGTCTCCACCCGATCCTCCCACGCGTGTAACACCGATCGCCGCCCTTTTCCCATTTTCTATGATGGAATAAAATTTGGTGCTGAACCCGAGCGTTCCCGGGATCATATCGTTATCCACAATGTTCAAAGTGGCGTCCACTTTTCCGAGGGCAAATCCCAAGGGAATCGGGATGCCGCCCAGGGTCAGCGTGGATGTTGGCTGGGTGATCTTGAGATTGAGCACCCGGTCTCCATCGATGGTTGAATTGTCAATCATCGTCACAAAGAAATCATCGCTGTCAGGATTGGAAAACCGGGCTGGCGCAAAACCATCGGCATGGGGATCGAAATCGCACAAGGCCTGGTTCGTATCCACAGTACGGTTGCTGGGTCCCATGCGCGCTGAACTGACCTGGCGGTCGTCTCCGCAACCTTGTCCGTAGGTCGAGGTCCAGGCCACATTCCTGTTCGTGCTGTAGTAATCCCGGCCACCCACGGCCACACCGGGTCCCGCAGGCGGATCGAGAGTGGCGACATTGGCGGCAATAGCCCCCAAACTTCCGTTGGTGCGAACCATGGTGATATAAATCCGTCCGCCGTTTTCATCGATGGTATAATTGGGCGCGGCGAATTGGATATTGCCCGGTCCGGGTGTTGCGCCGCCGATCACACGGGCGAAGTTATACCGCGAGAGTTCGTTGTTACGATCGTAACCACCGCCCATGCGCTTGAAGAGACCACCCACATAAACATAGTCCGCGTAAGTGTAGTTTGTGACATAGCTGAAGTTGGTCTCGCCTGCCGTCGTGATGTTGGTCACCACAAAGACCGACGCGCTGGTCTGGCGGTACGGGGCCACGGCCGAAATGAAGTTCGGCTGCGTTAAAGGATTCTCCCTGCTTAACGGAGCAATCACACCGGCGAACTGATTATACGCCGTGTCCATGAAGGAGGTGTCCAGGGTGCCGTCCAGATTCAACCGCAGCAAACCGATGCGCCGAGTGCCGTTGAACGCATTGAAGACACCGCCCAGCACGGCCTGGCCGTTGGCCTGCACCGTGATCGAATAAACCGTGTTATCGGTGCCGGAACCCGTGTCGTAGGTGGTATCCAGCGTGCCATCCTCATTCAAACGCGCCACACCGCGCCGATTGCGAATGTCAACGGATGTAAAGGCGCCGCCGATGACCACCTTGTTACCCTGCTTGGCCACGGCATACACCACGTCGTCCGGTCCAGTTCCAGGAGTGAAGCTCTGATCCACGGACCCATCGGGATTCAGCCGGGTCACATAGTTCATCTCGATTCCATTGAAGGATGTAAAATTACCTCCGATGACAGGACGCTCATCCACCACGGGATTAATGGCCAGGGAGTAACGCCATTGCGTACCCTCGGAGGAATTATTTCCTTCGTTGATCACAACCGTCAGGTAGCTGCTCGAACCGGAGTAGGGAACCGTGACCGTGCCGACCCCGTTAATCAAACCCGTGTCCAGAAGCAGATCGTTTCCATTATAAATACGGAGGGTATCCGGTATGGTCAGAAAATCATAAGTTACGGTGATCGATCCCTGCATGCTGCCGCTATCGACAGGAAACCGGTCTTCGGCCTGTCCACCGGACGCCTGTCGGTTGATATTCATGGCTCCTGCCGTCAATGCCATCGAATACACGGGACCATTGGGACCGTCACCCGGATCGAAGGTCGTATCGAGCGAACCATCCGAGTTCAGGCGCGCGAGATAATTGCGATTGGTTCCGTTATAGTAAATAAACTCGCCACCGATCAGAATCTTGCCGTCGGACTGCAAGGAAACGGCGCGCACGGGACCATCCGCTCCAATCCCGGGATTGAAGGTGGGATCCACCGCACCATTGGGCAGCAAACGGGCAATGCCATACCGCAAGGAGGCGTTCACGGAAGTAAATCCGCCGCCAATCAGTATCCGCCCATCCGGCTGCAAGGCCACGGCGCTGACATAGTTGTCCGCTCCAAGACCGGGGTTGAACGAGGTGTCGAGCTGACCATCCTGGTTCACACGGGCAATCGAATTGCGAGGCGTCGTATTGAACGCGGTAAAATCACCGCCAATGACAATCTTACCGTCCGGCTGGACCACAATGGCCTGCACCGGTTTATTCGCGCCCGGAACCAAATTATACGGCGGGCTGGTCAACGCATCGTTTTCACGGTTGAAATCCCGGTCCGCGGCCCCGGCAACCTGATCGTCGAACTTGATTGTTAATGTGGAGTACGCGCACCATTGATTGATAAAGCCCACATCCCCTTCCCTCTGATAGAGCTCAATCTTCATGTCTTCAGCAAACTCGACCAAGTTGTCTTGAATGATGGGGATGCGTATTACTTTGCATCCTTGGTTATCTCCGATATCAAGCGCAGGCCAGGTGAACACACAATCTCCTGAACCAGGAGACTGATCGGCGGGTGTAATGGCACGCCACCAAGCGCCGCTGCCCGGCGGAAGGTAATCCAGAAAAGCAGAGGCATAATCCGACTCCGCCTCCAACGGGAAGGAATTCCATTGGTGGTCCCCTTCAGAACTGCCACTTGACCTATCGTTGACCCAGGCGCGCACCGTCACGCTTTCACGGAGATCAGCAGACCGGTAAACATAGACATTGGCAATGCCCACGCCTTCATCAACAACGTGGTGCATTCGGATGAACGAGAATCCATCCGTATTGTCAATGACATTCACGTTACGCACACTGACACCAAGGACGGGTTGGATAAGGCTGGGATCCTCTTCCGGCGCTGCCCTCAGATTCGTCAACCCCACACCAAAACTGGAGGGGGGAATCGTGAAGGTAAAATCAACGTTGGTTACACCAAATGTGTTGGTTGTAAAATTATGTCCATAGCTGATTGGCGGAATTTTGATCAAAATGTTCGTGCTGGTCTGGAAGTCCTCCAGCGCGACGGTGCCATTGGTTGGGATGAAATGGACACCCGGAAGCGCATAACCGCCGGCATACCCGTAGAAAAAGTCGTAATAGTATGAATAAATCGAGGAAACATAGCTCGGCACAATATTGGTCGTCGTATAAAAGTCCACCAGCACCTTGCCCTTGGTTCCACCGCGACGGACAATCGTAACCTGGGCGCCTCTCGGGCCGTCATCACTATCCCTCCAACGCCATTCCTCCTGGGTGATTTCATAATCTCCTCTGTTACTCCCAATATTCAGTGAGTTGCCAGGGGCCACTTCGACCACGCCCGAGCTGGAATAATTGTTTGCGGATTCGTCGTCGATGATCGTCAGCACGGCCGCGGATTGGGCGCCCATGACCAGGTTGGTGCCAACCGGGTTGCTGAGGGTTAAATTGATCGTGCGATTGCCGTTCTGGATGAAATCGTCAAAGATCCAGATAAAGAAGCTCTGATAATTTTGCCCGGGGAAAAATTCGAGCGTCCCGCTGACAGGCAGAAAGTCGATCCCGCCGACCGCAGTCCCGTCCGTGGCGGTATAATCGACCGAGTTAATGTCGCCGAAGAGATCGCCGGTGCGCCTTACCGTGACCACGGCATAGCCCGGAGTGTTCTCCTCCACAGTGTATGTCGCAGAAGCAAACTGCACGACGGCGGGTGGCACGTTCGTGGTCTGCGCGTGCAAACCGGCGACGGTGAGCAACAAAAGAACCGCCGCACAGGCCGCGCTCCATAGCTGCGGACGACCGTATTTAACCAATGCTTTCATTTCCGAAGTTCGCATACAAATCAATCTCTTTAGGGTGTCCATCCAAATCATTGCCCGGCTCACGGCTTCTGGGCCCGCTGCGCGCGATAATATCGTTGCGACTGGCCAATCGCTCCACGATCGAAATACTGCAATTTCGTCGTTGGGGAAGTGTTCGTGGTCAACGTGCCCCAATCGATCTGATTATTGGAGGCCTGAATCACATAGGCCACACCTGCCTGAACGCTGAAGGTGACCAGACTCCCGTTCGTTTGCAGATCCACAGACAGCAAATACGGCACCAGCCATTGCGCCCGGTAGAACCGCGGGCTTATGCCGGCAACACTGGCATCCGTAAAGACCGTCGGCGATCCCGTGGCGACATTCGTGCTCAGGCTCGTCCAGTTCGTCAGATCCTGGGACGCTTGAAGCGCATAGACTCCGCCGGGTTGCGTGGCCAGATAAAGCTGCAAGCTTTGTCCATTGACCAGGCTCGCCTGCCCCATCAGACCCTTAAACTCCGTATCTCCCAGCAACCGCGCAATGCGATTTCGGGACGCCCCGCTTACCGATGTAAAATCACCCGCAATGACCACCTTGCCATCCAATTGGATGGCGATCGAATAGACCGGGCCGTTCGCGCCGGTTCCCGGCAAAAACGCGGTGTCCAGGGAACCATCCCGGTTGAGCCGGGCAAAGCGTGTCCGATTCCCGCCACTGGCTGTGGTGAATTCACCGCCCACAAAGATTTTGCCATCCGTCTGGACCGCCAGGGCATAGACCGCCCCATTCACCGATGCCCTCGCCGCAAAATCCAGATCCACAGACCCGTTCTTCTGCAACCGGGCAATGCCCTGACAAGGCACACCGTTGATCGATGAGAAACTTCCGCCTAAAATCACCCGGCCATCCGCCTGGGCCGCCACGGCATACACGGGGCCATCCGCGCCGCTGCCTTTGCCATAGCCCGGCTCGATCAACCCAGACGCATTCACACGGGCAAATCCGTTGCGCGCCAAACCGCCCATGCTGGAAAAGCTTCCACCCAGCACCACGCTGCCATCGGGCAGGAGCGCCGCGGCATACACGGAACCATCGCTTCCGCCATCCGGATTGAAGGTCACATCCAATGTGCCATTGTCGTTGATGCGAATTGCGCGACCCGCCGGCGTGGTGAAGTTACCACCAACCACCGTGCGCATTCCAGCCATTGGCAGCACCATATTGACCGAGGCATCCATGCCCGCCGAGGCAAAGAAGCCCGGATCCGACAGCCCGTTGGTGGCCAGACGGCCCACCCAACTGCGGCTTGCGCCGTTGACATTGCGAAACTCTCCGCCAAACACAATGCGTCCATCATCCAGCGATGCCACTGAACTCACCGCGCCGTCGATGGTTGGATTCAGCCCCGCATCGAGCGAACCGTTCAGATTCAAACGCGCCAGATACGTCCGGCTTGCGTTGTTAAATGCCGTAAACAAACCGCCGAGAACGATGCGCCCATCGGGTTGCAGCGCCACAGACGTGACCGCCGCATTGGCGCCCGCGCCGATTGCAAAACTATTATCGAGACTTCCCGGTCCGAAATCGTCATCGACAATGGAAAGCGTCACAACGCTGGGCGAGCCCAGTGTCGCTCCGCCGGAGACATTCGAGAGGGTCAGAATGACCGATTGGTCACCCTCCACGGCGCTCTCATCGATGATTGGAATCAAAACCGTCTTGGACGTTTCGCCATCCGCAAAGGCCAGCCGCGTGGCGGTCCTCACATATTTGACACCCGCCGTTGCCGTGCCGTTGCTGGTCGCGAAATCCACCGCGACAATCCCGGTGAAGCCGTTAACCCGGCTCACACTGATCACCGCATTGGTGCCCTTCTCGCCGACCGTATAGCTGCTGGCTGAAAACCGCAGCGTTCCCGGTGAAAAATCGTTATCCACAATCGTCAGCACCGCGCTGGATGTGGTTAATGCCGTCGTGCCCGAGGCATTGCTTAAATAGAGCAGAACCGTGTGGCTGCCCTCCACGATCTTCTCATCGATAATTCCAACAGGGAAGGTTTTCACTGATTCCCCGGGCAGGAAATAAATCGTTCCAGAAGTGGCCCTGTAATGAATCCCGCTGATGGCCGAGCCGTCCTGGGTGTAGAAATCCACGGAGGTCGTCCCGTTGGTTCCCCCCGCCCGCGCCACCGTAATGGTCGCCTGGCCGCTTCCAACGCCTTCATTCACACTGTAAGACTGGGATGTAAAGCCTACCCCCATATCGACATTGATGATCGACAATGTTGCCGAGGGTTGAGGCCCGAGCACCGCGCCGCCGGTCAGATTGGTGAGGGCCAGTTTCAGGCTTTTTTCGTCCGTGGCGACATTGTCATGCAGCACCGGCACCGTGACCGTTTTGTAAGTCTCCCCTTCGGCAAAGGTCAGGGTGTTGGTAAAGCCCAGATAATTCACGCCGCTTTGGGCCGTATCGTCGATGGTCGCGAAATCGACCGTGACTTCTCCTGTCGAACCGCCGGACCGGAGCACGCGAATCACCGCGTTCGTTCCCGTTTCAAGGACGGAATAGTGCGACAGATTGAATTGCATTTGTCCGGCATCCACCGAACCGCCACCGTTGATCCTCGCCAGATAGGCGTGAGGCTCGTCATTATACTGTGTGAACCCGCCCGCCAGGAGAATCTTCCGATCGCTCTGCAGGGCCAGCGCGGAGACAAATCCGTTGGCTCCGCTGCCGAAATTGATGGTCGGATCCACCGATCCATCCGTGCGCAACCGGGCGATCCGGTTCCGGGCCACTCCGTTAAACATCGTAAAGTCCCCTCCGACCACAATCTTGCCGTCAGGCTGGATCAGAATCGTGTAAATGGCGTTGTCCGCTCCAAGGCCGGCAACAAAGGTTTGATCCACGGAGCCATCCGAATTGAGCCGCTGCAACCGCCCTGAGGCCAATCCATCGAACGAAGTGAACAACCCGCCGACAAGAATGCGTCCGTCGTTCTGAATGGCCAGCGCGCGCACTGTCGCATCCGGCCCGAGCCCGACCGAAAAACTCCCATCCACGGAACCATCCGGATTCAACCGGGCCACGGAGACCTGCTGGAGATTATCGACGCTGGTAAACCGGCCTGCGACCACGATCTTCCCGTCATTCTGCAGGGCCAGCGCGTTAACCGTGCCGTTAATGCCCGCTCCTGGATCGAACGAGGTGTCAATCACACCATCCGTGCCCACACGGACAATGTGGTTGCGATTGACTCCGTTGTAAGTTGCAAAGTCGCCGCCCAAAATAATTTTGCCGTCGTTTTGCGTCAGGATCGCATAGACCGGATTATCCGCGCCGCCGCCCGGATTAAACTGCATATCCAGCGAACCATCCGCATTCAATCGGGCAATGTAATTCCGGTTGAATCCGCTCACGTTGGTGAAAAGTCCGCCGATCAAAATCTTCCCCGAATCCTGAACCAGGAGGGTGCGAACCGATTGCGAGGGGCCGGCTCCAACATCGAAATTGGAATCCAGAGCGCCGCTGGGCAGCAACCGGGCCATGCGGCTGCGCGTGGCGCCGTTAAATTTCGTAAAATCTCCTGCGACAAGCAAGTTGCCATTCGTCAGCATCCCCAATGTGTAAATGGTGGCATTGGCTCCCGATGCGCTGACATAGGTCGGATCTGTCTGGCCGGGAGGCAGATTGTAGGATTCCCGATCGATGATCATGACGGTCGTATTGGTCACAGAGCCCAAACTCGCATTCACCGGATTCGACAATTTCACTGCAAAGGTGCGGTTGTTTCCAGCCGCGCCATCGTCCAAAATCTGGATGGTGACATTCGTGCTCAACTGTCCGGATGACAATGTCACGATATTGGTTGAAGGAACGAAATCCACATTCGGCCTGGCGGTGATTGGGGAGGTGGTCACCTGCACGCTCACCTCGCCGGCAATGCCGCCGATGCGATTCACGTACAGGACCAGGGAGCCTTCATTTTCCAACACCTGCGCGGTGGTCTGCGACAACTGCAGTTTGCCGAACGCATCGTCATCGACAATGGTGAGCAATGAATTTGTAAATGTGCCCGGAAGCGCGGTCACGAAATTCGTAAGCACCAGACGAACTGTCTTGTTACTTTCGACAATGGAATTGTTGACCAATGGCACGTCGAAGCTTTTCTCGCCGGATTCGCCGCTTTGCCATTCAAGGTGGCCGCTCACCGGCATATAGTTCACATTGGCAAAAGCGGTATTATCCGCGAGGTAGTAGTCCGCGGACACCACGCCCAAATTTCCGCCGCGCCGACGCACTGATATCGTGGCGGCACCGCTATTCTCCAGACTCGAATAATTCGTTGCGGTGAAACTCAAACGACCCGGGGCGTAATCGTTATCCACGATCGTCACCACCGAATTGGTCACCGTCCCCAATTTCGCTCCCGGCCCGCCCGGGTTGGAAATGGCCAGGCCAAAAACCTTGTCCGGCTCAACCAGGGTATTGTCCAAAATGGGCACCAAAAAGCTCTTGTTTGTCTGGCCCGACTCGAAGGTCAGCGTTCCGCTGACCGGTGTGTAGTTAAGCCCGGTCTGAGCGAGAATCCCGCCGGCTGCATTCGTCGATGTGGCGTATTTCACCCAGACGCGCCCGGCCGAGGATCCCGAGCGATTCACAGCAATTTGCGCAACACCGCCATTTTCATCGGCAAAATAACTCGCGGTGCTGAAGTTGAAAAACACATCGGGAACATCCGCATCGGCTATGTTAACCGTGGCCACCTTGCGACCCAGGGCCACTCCGATGGGCACAGGCACCCCTCCCAAGTTCATGTAGCTCAAGCGCGGCACGCTGGCGACCAATTTGAAGGATTGATCCCCTTCCGCCTTGTGATCGTTGAAAATGGAAATTTGCAGCAACCCATTCCTCACGCTCTGATCGGCCCAATTCATGGTCTGGTTGGTAACCGCTTTGTAATCCTCACCCGCAAGAGCGGTTCCATCCCTGGTGGTTAAAAACAGCGAGACACTCCCCATCGTCCCGTTTAACCGCTGCGCGGTGATGCTCACGGAACCGCCGTTTTCATCCACAAAATAATTTTCGCGATCGAACTGCAGATTTCCAGGCCCCGGAGTGGAACCGCCTTTGAGCCTTGCGAAATTATTGCGAGCCACCTTCGTGCTGCGATCAGGATGAAAATCATAACCGGGCGCCGTCACTCCATACAGGGAGGTGTCGTTGTAGTAATCCTGCGAATAATTGCCGCCCACCCAGGAGAAGAAGCCGCCGATCAACACATCCCCATTATTGTTTAATTGGATCGCATTAATGAACGGACGCGGATCCACGGATGTGACGCTGGCCAATCCCGCATACTGGTTGAAGGCGGTATCCATGAACGACGTATCCAGGAAACCGTTTGAAAGCGTGCGGGCTATGCCGGAGCGTTGTGTGCCGTTGAATGTCGTGAACGCGCCAGCCGCATACACCTTGCCATCCGAGCCAATCTGAACCGAATAGACCGGTCCATCCTCCGCCGCCGTTCCTGGATCGAAAGTCGTGTCCAATGTTCCATCGGAATTTAATTGGGCGAGACCGCTGCGACTGGCCAGGTTGACGGATGTGAAAGACCCGCCGATCACGATGCGCCCAACGTCCCCGCTGGTGCTCACCGCAGTTCCTGTGTAAAACCACGGAACGCTCTGCGCGCTGACAACGACATCGAAACTGCCGGAAGCGCCCGGGCCGAAGGAAACATTCAGGGACCCGATGACATCGTTCGTCGTCGTTGCGTTCAGAATGCGTTGCGTCACCAAATTGCCCTGGTAATAGATGGACAACGTATTGCTCAGCACCGTGTCATTGGTCATCGCGCCAAACGCGTAGTTCAGGCTGATGGTCCCCTGCCCCACTCCAAGGGAAACGGTGTTGGTGACATCTCCTGTAATGTTCTCGTTGAAGGTTCCCGAGAAGGCCGCGGTCGCCTGCCTGCGCTGATCCAGCGAGTAAACGGCGCCGTCCACAGTGGTCCCTACAAAACTTGTATCCAGCGAGCCATCGGCATTCAAACGGGCAATGGAATCGAAGTTCTGCCCTCCCACCGATGTGAAATCGCCGCCGATGAGGATTTTCCCGTCAGGCTGCTGCAACACCGCATATACCGGGCCATTGGCCCCCAATCCCGGATCGAATGTGTTATCGACGGAACCATCGTCAAGAAGCCTGGCCACGCCATTGCGATTGCGTCCTTGAACCAGCGTAAAATCCCCGGCGATCAAAAGTCTGGTGCCATTGGGCGTGAAAGCCAGATCCCTGACCGCGCCGTTAATCGATGTGCCCGGATTAAAGGCCGCATCGATTCCCCCATCAGGAAGCAATCGGGCCAGTGAATAACGGGAAATACCGCTGATGGATGTGAACGCCCCGCCCACCGCGATTCTTCCATCCGGTCTTACGGCCAGCGCGCCCACAGATCCATCCATCCCGGTGCCCGCATCGAATGTGGGATCCAGTTCACCAGTCACGCCATCCAGTCGGGCAATTCTGCCCTTGGATAGGGCGTTGAATGTGGTGAAATCACCACCCACGATGACCTTGCCATTCTGAATCGCCATTGCATTGACGGTGCTGTTCGCGCCCGGCAAGGGATTGTAGGGGGGTTCCGTGTTTTTTGAGGAGCTGGCCAGAAAGCTGGGATCCACCGCGCCAGCGGGGGGATCATCATTGTAAATCGTGACGATGGCCTGGGAAATCCGACCCATCGGGAGGTTTGTTTGCACATCTGCAACTTCAGAATTCGTCGATTTAGTGCCATCTTCATTGGTCACCACGGTGATATTCGTAACGGGAGACGAGATTTGAATCGACGGATTGGTAAGCCTGATTACAAAATCACGATTAAATTGTGCCTGGTCATTCTGCAATATGGTTAACGTGATCGTCTTCTGGGTATCCCCGGCCGCAAAATCCAATGTCCCGCTGGTGCTTTCATAATCCACACCCGCAATCGCAACCGCCGATCCGGGCTGCGGATTGAATCCCGAGCTCGCCGTTTGGTAATCGACAGTGCCCGCCTCCATTCCCGGCGGCAACGTCACTGTGACAGTCACCGTTCCGTCCGACTCGCTCACGTGATAATCGCTGCGCTGAATATTGAAACTGTAATCGTCATCCTGGATGCTCACCTTGGCGGTGGACTGGCTCCCGATCGCAGGCACAAGTGAACTATCTTCCACCGCTGCAGGCCGCGCATTGGTCAGCATGACACTGAAACTCAGATCCGGCACAAGTGAGGATAACGACACCTTGTTGGAGGTGCCCGTATTATCTGTGATCGGAACAACAAAAAATGCGGAGCTTTGTCCGTTGTCGAACACGAGGGTTCCAGTGGAAGCCGTGTAATCCGTGCCGGCCTTTGCAGTAGCCCCGTTGGTGGTCGTCATCCAGTCCACCAAAATGCGGCCTGTAAAAGCACCGGTCCGGGCCACCGTAATCCAGGCGCCCGGATAATTGAGTCCCCCGGCCGTGGCCGTTGAGCTCTCGCTTGTAAAATATTCCGCTGCGGCAAATTGCAAAGTGCCCGCCATGCTGGCGTTGTTGGTGGTGTTGGTATTGGTTTGTGCAAGGGCGTTTTGACCGCACACCAATGCCATGCCCAGAGCGATGCCTGCCATCGCGTTCTTATTCCACCATTTCCGCACCAGATTTGACAAAACTTTGCGCATAAAATCTCCAACGTCTGTATTCAAACAAACCACCCCATTACTTCCAACCAAGCCATCAAGGAGCCACGACCCGCACCCGATAGAGCCGCAGATCCCCGGATTCCACGGGCAGTTTCACCGTGACGGTTTCCGTCAACGGTCCCTGAACGAAATTCGTGAAAACCTGCCAATCCAGAGCATTGAGGTTCGCAGCCGTGTAATTGGTGGCAAAATCGATGTAATTGGTCGCATTGGCAAGGGCATTCCAGGTGATCGTCAAACCCTTGGAACCGCTGCTTCCGGCGGCCAGGCTCAGAGCCATGTTTTCACCCAGATAAAACGGCGTCGAGTCCAGGGCGTTCACCACGCCGTCCGCGTCGCTATCGATCTCCGTGCTGTTGAGCAACGCGGTGTTCACGCGGTAGGTGGTCCCGGTGATGGGCGAAACCCAATCCGTGCCGCTAAACGGGCCCGCAAACTGATTGACCCATCGGAGATGCCCGTTGAATTTGCCGTCGAGCTTTTTCACCGGCAGGTTCGCATTGGCAAAATAGACCGTGATGCTCGGATCGACATCCAGCACGCTGGCGAAATTCGTCGCGTAATTGCGGAACTCGAGATAGTCCACATAGAGCGCCTTGTTCGTTCCATTTCCCAGGAACCGGATATGACTTCCAATGCTGGCATCCAGTATCATCGTGCCCAAGGCGCCGTTATTCGTGAAGCCCGCCGTTGAAGCTCCCCGGTTCTCGCCCGCCCACACATGTTTGACCACGGAAAGTTTCGGCGCGATGGTCTCAATGGTCGTGCCCAGCAAATCCCCATACGCGGGCCTGGTCAGCATCTGCGCGCTCCCGATCACACGCCAGTAGTTCGAGGCGGCCAGACCGCCGTCATAAACACTGTTGGTCGCGTTGATCGATAGCACACCCGCCAACACCACTTCCGCGCCCGCCCCCGCTGTGACCTTGCTGCCCGCCGAGATCACGGAATTCGCGGCATAGAAATCGTTCGCGCCTATGGACACATCTGTTTGCGCGACCACCGCCGCATTATTAATGATTGCGGAACCGGCCTCCACTTTCACCGCCCCGCTGTAGGCGGAGACATAGCTCAGGTTGGTCGCCGTGACATTGGTTGAGGTGTACAATCCTCCGTAGGAGATCGTGTTTGTGGATTCCGCGATCCATGTTCCGGCACGCGCCTGATAACCGCCCGCAGTCAGGGTTCCGTGATTGACAACGCTATTGAAAGGAGTGCCGCGATCCGCGCCGACAACAAAATGCAGCGGCACCATCATGGTCCCGTTGTTGGTGAAATTCATCAAAGTCGGCATGTTTGTGGCGCCGATCCCGTTCTGAACCGCAAATGTTCCATCCAGTGTCAGGCTGTTGCCGTCCACATACAGGTTCCGCTGTATATTAAGGTCATCCGCCACAATCATGTTGTTGGCGCGCAATGACACGTCATTGGCCACGACCGCCTGCTTGGACGTCAAGGTGTGATCGACGATCATGACGTGAAACTTCACATCGACCATATTTGTGGTCACGGTCGTTCCCGTTCCTCCCGGCGCATTGCTCACGGAAATGGAGGAAATCTGATTTGTCCACTGAGCGCTATACACCGACAGGGTCCCCTTCATGCGATTCACACTCGTCGCGAACAAATTACTCACAACGAGCGTTTGATTGGGGCTGCCCAAATCGACGGTGATCAACGGTGCGTCGATCAAAGTTCCCTCTGTGGATACCAGATTCTTGGTCTTGATGGTCAGCAAACCATCGCTGCGAATGCGGGCGTTGCGCAGATTCAATTGATCGCTCAATGGATCGGCCTCGGCATCCAGTCCCAACAATTCCACACGCCCGGAGTAATTCGTGGGATCCGTCAGCGATGGATTGCTATAGTAGCCATAGTAACTAAAATTCAACGACCCCTGATTCGCATTATTCTGAACCACTGCGTTCTCACCGAGTTGAATGGAGTACGCCGAGTAGGAGTTGGTCACCACCGAAGTTACGTAGCTTGGATTGTCGAATAACAGCGGCGAATAGGCCGTATTGGAGGGCACCGCCACATACCAATTGAAAGGAGTTGCACGCGTGATCTGGAAAGCGGACGGCCTGAACGCCGTGCTCACATAATTCTCCTTTAACGTGCTGTTTGTTTGCAGCATCGATCGATCCAGCAGATACAAATAGTTCGTATATCGGGTCCCGGAAATCACATCGTCCTCAAGGGATGTGAACTCGATCAGAGCCTGGCTCCCACCATTGGTGCCGGTGGATAGCGGAAGGAACCTGACCTGAATATTGATGTTGGTGTCAAAAACGTTGCTAGTCACGTAAACACCCTCAACCCAGCCGCCGCCACCCGCCGTTTGATTGGTGTAGAAGAAAGCCATCTGAGGGGATTGGAGATAGTAGAGGTTCATCCCCAAATAATTAGTGCTTTGGTAGTTGGTCCCCAAGGCGTTCGTCCCGGTGTTGTTTGTGGATAAAAAGAATGAGGTCGCCGGCAATGACAATGAGTTGGTGTAGCCGCTGGTATCAAACGCTTGAAAAACCGGTGACGAAGCCGATGTGGGCCCGAATACTCCCCCTGCGACCTGCAGAACCTGGCCATCTCCCCCAACCACCTGATTCACCCCGATGCCCCAAAACAAATCCATCACCTGGGAAGGATTCAAGTAATTGGTATCCCCTTCCAATCCGCGGCTGAACACGGTGGAGTAGAGATAGCCCATGCCGCTTAATGAAGCGTCACTCGCGCTCGTGCCCGAGTTGCTCATATCGACATTCTGGCCTTCGATCTTTACCAGTCCTCCTGATCCGGCAGCCATCAGACCCGAGCTGAAGATGTTCGTGGCGGAAATGGACATGTAGGACGATCCCGACAATCCATACGTGCCCGACGACCGGCTGCCAATGCTTATAGTGGTCGCATCCTGCGCGATGATCGTCTGTTCATTGACAAACGTCTCCGCAGGCATTCTTTCTTCCTCCGTGACATAATCGAAGCGCCATCCGAAGGGCGAATTCATCAAACCTCGGTTGGTGTAATACAGGGTGTACTGCGTGTCAAAGGGCACACTCGCGCCCAACCCAATGCCACTGCTGGCCGTGCTGAAATCGAGCTGACCGGCGTTCAAAAAGATCGTCGCATCGATTTGCGGCGGCGTGGTCACCAACCCGTAGTTCGCGTAAATTGGGTCCGTCGCCCGCACCGCTGTCGCACCACACAGCGCGCCCAACATCACCGCCAATAAAAATCGCTTCATATCCAAATAAATCTTTTTCGCCACGCTGCTTTACTGGCCCTATTTCCCACCCGACTGGAGAATGATCCGTTCCAGATAATCCAATGTCTGCTTGCCGTCGTCCGGATAGACCACTGGAGCGTTCGTCGATCCGTCAAATGATCCCCAGGCAAATCCTCGAAAACTCGACGCCTCAGTCAGGAACGACGGCGTCTCATTAAGTTGCCATGCTCCAATATTGGAAAACCGTAGTGTGACCGGACCAAATATGTTCCCGGGCCCGGCTCCGGACCCGGCGCGGTTCAATGCGGTGTTATTCTGCCAGGCTCCGGTGTCGGTGCGCGCGGAAATCACGGGATATCCGCCCGTCGTCAAACCCAGATCCTCCGCCACAAACAAAATATCCGGCGCGGTGGCCCGCAGCCGCACAGTCCGCTTGATTTTAATTCCGTTGGTAATGACCGTGTCCGTAAAGAAGTTCGTGATCGGCGTAAAGACCTGGCCGATGACCGAATCGAAATCGACCCGCTTGAACTCAATGTGACCCACACCAGGCCGCAACCCCGCCGTGTTCGTGTCGTTGCGCCATTCAATGGGATACATTGCAAAAGTCGAGTTTGTGAAGAAGGTGACCAAATCCAACTGGGTGCTGACCAAAAATGTGTTGCTCGCTCCCGCCGTGTTTGTCGATACCACGTTGGTGTTGAACGCATTGGTCACGAAATTCGTGATCAGGCTCAATGTGTTGGTATTGGTGCTCACCATCGTCAGCATGTTGGTGACCAAAACGAAACCCTGATTGGTTGGTGGAATGATATAGAAATCGCCCGATCCCACGTTGGTCATATAGTATCGCGAACTTACATTGGTGGAAATGGTCCCGACAGGCGTCCAGGGGGCAAAACCCACTACTGTTGATCGAAGGGCGACCAATGAGAATGGGGAATAGTGATTGGTGACCACATTATCGAAACCATAATCGAACGCAATCGTCGGGATGTACGTCAACCACACATTCGAAGTCAGCACCGGGGGCTGATCAATCGGCGTCCAAGGGAAGTTAGTGTAGTAAAAGACCACATTCGTCACTGGCATGTTGGTCAGATAGGTATTGGTGCTGGTCAAATTCAAGTTGGGATAAATCGCAAGCACCTGCGCCGGCGTATTGGTCGTATGCCAGGTGTTGCTCACCAGATCCACAATGTTGGACGTCGTAATCAACTGCAAGGCCTGCAAATTGGTCACCGCCAGGTCGGCGGTTATCGTGCCCGAATTGGGCAACGTCTCTTGACGCAAGGTGCTTGGCCCAATTAGGAAACGCAGGCCACCCACGTCGTCACGGGTCAATCCGGTGAAGAAACGTCCTGGCTGTTGGGAGCCAACCGTTACAATATTGTCAATGGCGGAGGCAACAGCGGTTTCCCGCCGCAACGGATCCACTGGAACTTCCAAGGCGTCTGCCACATCTGGATTAATCAACAGCCGGTCATAAATGGTGTAAGTATAGAGTGTCCCATTGACGTAGCTCGATGGATTCAATGTGATGGGATCAAAATTCCGCTGAATCACAACATAGTTCGTATAGTCGGGATTTGAAAATGTCTGACGGTTTCTCAAGCACCACACATATCGATCCGGCGAGGCCAGCCCCAATTCCTCCGTCAGATAACCCATGACGTGCGTCTTGAGATCGTCAACTCCCAATGCCTGCGCCTGATAATTGATGCGGGTCGTATCCAAGGACACCTTCTTCAAATCCGCATCGGTCATCTTATCAAGATTTGTCGTGTATTTGTTGAAGGATTCCATCGCCAGCGTCACCGCGCGCACTCCGTTGGATCCAAAATATTGAATAAACGATGCGTCAAAAGCATAGGTGATGATGGGCACATTCCACCGGTAACCTTCATCCCGCAGCATGACACCGCCGATGTCAAATCCATGCACGTTATAACCAATCCGTTCATTCTGATTGGTGGCAAAAGGCCCAATAAACGCAAACGCGAACGCCCTGGGCGCGGCCAGTGAGACCAGCGCCAGCAACAAACTCAATCGCAGTATTCGCAACATATACAATTAACGCACTCGGACGATTCGGAAATAAGCCGTCCCATTGTTCATATTCACAAGCGTGGAATCGTTGGTCCCCGCCGCATACCGGGGCGATCCCGCATTGCTCCACTCCAGCAGATCCACTGAACTCTGGATTTGGTAAATAAAGCCCTGTTGGGTGTTCCAACTCAACCGCCAGCCCAGAGGATCAGACGTCAGTTTCGACTTGAGCACGCTCGACGCATCCTTTGGATCGGTTCCCGCCAGAAATTCCTCATAATTGGTCATGCCGTCCTGATCGCTATCCACATTGGCGCCCGGCCAACTGCTTGACTTCGGCCCCCACAATTTCGCCTCCCAGTCGTCCGGCAAGCCATCCGGAATGCCGCCGAAGCCGTTCAAATCCTCGCCCCAGGTCACCCCCGTCCCCGCGTCAGACAACGGCGAGACCTGCTCATCCGCCAGGACATACTGCACACGAAAACTATGCGACGTGCTCGCGGCCAGACCTGTGGCCTGGTAGAAATTATTCGTAACCGTGGCTCCCGTGGAACTGTCGTCCATGAACACCACATAGCGGCTCACCACGGCCCCTCCCACTGCGGGCCAGGCCACACTCAGCCGACCCTGGCTTAACGCCGAAACCATCGGCGCGCTGGGCTTGGCCAAGGGTTGCACCCCATCCCCGGCGTAATAACGCTGGCCGAACAGATCGAAGCTCGATGACCCACCAATAAAGCTGCTCCACACCACCAGGAACCGGCTTCCGCCGTCCGTCGCCACCGCTGGATGAATCTGCTGGCTTATGGTGGTGGTATTCACCAGAAACTCGCCGGTCGTAAACGTCCCGCTCGCGCTCAAACCGCGTCCGTAAACCCCCTCCCAGGAACCGTCCTGGCCCAAACTCGTCCAGACCACCAGGCAATCATTGCCACGCGCCTGAATCCTGGGCGCGTATTGTTCGCCATATTTAACCGTGTTAACACTCAGATCCTGCGTAACGGCCTTGCCCTGCCCGTCATAAACGCGGGCCACCACATCCCAGCCGTTCGTCTGAACGACTCCATTGAGCATCGACCGTCCGTTGTCCTGACTCCAGGCCACCACGAACCCACCGTTTCCGGTTGCCGTCAGAGCGGGATTCGCGCAAACCTTGTTGGTCGTGTTCACCATAATTTCGTTCCCCAAAGCCACATTGTTGGAATCGAACAACCGCGCGTAAAGATCGACACTGCCGCCCACCTGCTGCCCCTCCATCAACCACTTCAAATTCGATCCGTCGTTTCCGACGCCATAAGTCGAACGTTGTTGTTCTGAGATCCATGCAAAAACGTAGCTTCCGTTGGCAAGAACCGTGGCGGCCGGGGTCCGTTGGTTGAAATTGGTAAACTGATTGACCTGGAACTCAGAACCCAGTTTCACACCCGCAGCGGAGAGCCGTTGGGCAAAAACGCCGCTCATGTTCCCGTCCTGTCCATAGCTGCTGTAGCTGACCAGAACGCTCCCGTCGGCCAGGACCACCACCTGCGGATCCACCTGGGGGCCATCCGCATAGGAACTTACGGCTATATCGCCGGTGGCGAACGTATTCGCGGCGGTTAGAAAACGGGCAAAAATATGCTGCGACCCAACCTCGCCCCCTTGCCAGACCACCACGGCCCCGCCATTCTTGAGTAATGCAATCTGCGGATTCTCCTGATCTCCAGCACCTTCCACATTAATCCGGAATGCGCTCATCGAAGGATAGAAATTCGCATCCAATACCTGGGCGCTGATACCCATGCCGTCGCCATCCGTGGCGTTATCCTGCCAGACCATCAAGCCGCCACCCGAACGCAAGGCAACCTGCGGATGTACTTGATCCCCACGCATCGGCGCGGTGACTGGAAACTCAAAGCTCTCCGGAGTGACCGCCGTCTGGGCCTGCATGGCCCATGGCGCGGCCAGCATCGCAAAACCGATCGCGAACTTATTCCAAAAACGCAAAATCAACGACATATAGTTATTGGGCTGCCATGATAGCAGCATTTTCTTGTCCAATTCTCAAACACCACTGACAGCGAGCCACTTTGGTTGGACGGATTTCCACCGCTCAACGCTCCCGTCTTTTCCGCCGATTATTCATGCGGTCTTCCCAAATAAATCACCCTGGAGCCACTCGGGCCTCTTTAAGCCTTCCAACAAACTGCGAAAACCCCAGCGCTCATATAACCGGCCAAGGGCTCCGCAATCCCTGGCGCCCACTTGCAGATCCGGTCCTGCGACCTGTTCTCCGGCGTCCCTCAACCCGATCAGGCGCTGATTTCGCCGAACCACAGCCTGCGAACTCCGAAGAATTTCACGCACTCGCGCGGTTTCCACGCGTTCCAAACCCTCAAAAATCCCATCGACACTGCCAAACTTCCCCAGCAACTCCGCCGCCCGTTTGGGTCCGATGCCCGGAACACCCGCGATATTATCCACTGCATCCCCAACCAGACTCAGCCAATCAACCACCTGCCCCGGCTTCACGCCGGTCTTGGCTGTCACTTCGTCCGCAGTCCAAATCCTGGCCGCCGATTCCGACGGATTCACCAACCCGATCCGTTCGCCGACCAACTGCATGAAATCCTTATCCGAGCTGGCGACCAGCACCTGGCCGATTTCCGGCGCCAACTGTCGCGCCAGGGTTGCAATCCAGTCGTCGGCTTCCACACCCGTGCTGCAGAGCGACCGCAGTCCCGAGGCCTTCAACCATTCCATGATCGCCTCGATTTGCCGCCCCAGACTCTCTGGCATCGGAGGCCTTTGAGCCTTGTAACCGGGCAGTTCCGCCACCCGCTCCGCCGCCAGACCGCCGTCCCAGACCACGGCCAGATGGGTCGGCTTCCAGAGTTCTTGAAGCCGCTCGACCATCTTGATAAAGCCAAAGATCGCGTTTGTTGGCTCGCCTTGCGGCGAACTCAGACTGCGTATTGCGTGGAATGCCCGGTAGGCATAGGCGTGTCCGTCCACCAAAACCAGCCGTCCAGCCATCCGGGTCCGGCCCGTCATGGATTGGTCCGCACTCATCCATTCCACCATGACTTTCTTGCAATATGCAGCCCAACCACTCACAAAACCACGCAACCACTTATTCAGAGGCCGCGTGGTCCAAAGCCGGTCTCCCGGCCCGTTGCTACTTCTTCACTTCCGGGCTGGCCGCTTTGGCGGCATCCGACGCCAGCGGCATCGGCCTCTGCACAGGCAGAGTGCTCGGATCATAAGGAAGATTGTCCTCCGAGTGAACCCGATTTCCAGCCGGATCGATGATCTTCGCGGTTACAAAAACCACCAGGTTCTTCTTGGCCGTCCCGCTGCTTTCGCTGCGGAACAAACGTCCCAGCAATGGGATGTCGCCCAGAACGGGGACTTTGTCCCGAGTCCGGCGCACATCGTCAGAAATCAATCCGCCCAAAACAACCGTCTGACCATCCCATACGGTGGCGGAGGTCGTGATCTGACGAACCAGGATGCGCGGCAGCGGCACCGGCGAACGGGATTGACCCGCTTGCGCCTGAATCGTCGCCTCATACGCGGCGGCATCCGCAATGTCAGGATTGCCGTAGCCCAGGAAGTCCAGAATCGACGGAATCAAGGTCATCTGAATTGTGTATCCATCCGCGGAAACATAAGGAATGACGTCCAGTGTGGGACCCGTCGGCAACGGCACCGTGGACGGCTGCAACAGCGAGACCGCCTGGTTCAACACCGTTCCACCCACGCCACCACCTGACTGGTTGTTGAAATTGTTGCCGCCGGTTCCAGCGGAAACACTGGCAAAAATCTGACGCTGCACCGTGGATTGAATCTGCGCCTGGCGACCGCTGAGTGTCGTCACATTAGGCGCGGACATCACATCCACACCCGTCCGCTGTTCCAAGGCCTTGATGACCAATCGGAATTGGGGATCGGTCATGATACCCGTAATCGTCCCCACCGTTGTGGAGTTGTTGCGCAAACCGCCTGTCAACAGACCGTCTGAAGCCGATGAGGCCGTGGTCGCCGCACCACCCGCACCCGGGAAAATGCCGCTCGGATTGGCCGCCGAAGGGGAACCGCTGAACGATGGGGCCGAGCCGCCCTGGGCGCCAACATTACCCCCACCCATCAGGAAGTTTCCAAGAATCCAATCGAAGCCCAGGGATTTGTTATCCTCCTGGCTGATTTCAACAAATTTCGCCTCGAGATTGACCATCGGCGGCGGCAGATTCAAAACCTGCACCGCTTGCTCGATCAAATCCAACTCTTCCATCGTCGCCCGGACAAACAAGACACCCGTGCGATCATTGAAAAACATCGTTCGGATTCCCTGCTGCTGACCGGTGCCCGCCTGGCCTGGGAGTCCCTGCTGGCCACCAAATTGGCCGCCGCCGAAACCGCCGCCGAAACCACCGGCGCCACCAAGCAGACCGCCCTGGCCGCCACCACCCTGGCCATTGGCGCCAGCGCCCGCAAAATAGATTCCCGTGGCTTGAGCGAAGAAATTGCGAACCAACGTCTGCACATCGCTCATCTGGGTTTGACGCGTCACCGCCGTCAGACCGCCCTGGCCGTAACCGCCCTGGCCGCCACCGCCGCCGATGCCGCCACCGCCACCAAAGCCGCCGCCACCACCACCGAAGCCGCCACCACCGCCACCGCCAAATCCGCCGCCGCCTTGTTGATTCTGGCTGCCACCGTAAGCGGCCACTGTGACACGCGGAATCTCACCGCCGGTGCTTCCACCGTAACCACCCTGGCCGCCCTGGCCGCCACCAAATCCACCACCGCCGCCGCCGCCACCGTTTTGCTGATTATTACCACCCGTGGCGGCACTGGCGGGATTGATGGATTGGACGCTTTCCAGACCCTGCAGGAAGGTGTTCGGATCCACCCGGAATTGCTTGCTGAACAACTGCTCCAGTTCGCGGGTTTTCTGCGAGATCACCACCCCGTATTCCTCAATGGAATACTTCAAACCGTAGAACTCCATATTCGGCGAGGCTTGCGCCACCTGGGTGATGGCGTGCAGCATGTCGCTCAAGCTCATGTTGCGCAACGGAGACGAAAAAGCCACATTCACATCGTTGGCCAGATCGGTCACGGGCTGGAGAGACGGCGCGGCCGATTGGACCGGAAGGCCCGTCGCCGGATCCGTCTGCTGTTGAAGCTGGTTCTGGGGAGACGGCTTGTCGATGCGCGTGCTGATAATGAAATTGACGCCTTCCTTGTCAGGATCGCGCAGCCGCGATTCCTCGCTCAAATAAGCCACCACCGAACCCAGCGGCAGGTTCTCCAATTTGCGGACCTCGTTGATTTTGATCCGCTCAAGCTTGCGCTGAATGATCTGGCGACCGGGACCCGTGAAGGCCGAATTGGTCGTCGCAAAAGGATTGGCCGCAGGAAGCAGAGCCCCTTGTGTGGGGGGATTCCAAGCCTCCTCGACTTTAACCAGCTTGTCCGAGGAACTGATGCTCCGGCGCCGGGCCTCCTGCTCGTATTTCTTCTCCTTGACCAGCCGTAAATAGTGAACTGCGGCGGCGTTGCCCGCATCCTGCTCAAAGGCCTGCTGCAATTTCTTCTCGGCCTCATCGAGCTTGCCCCATTCCATCAGCATCCGGCCGTCTTGAACCAGCGTGGCGGTTGCCACTTTTTCGGTGACCATCTCGGGCACGCGCGCCTTCATCTCATCGCTCGGAATGCGCCCCTTCTGCGCCTCGCGCAGCTTGAGGACGGTCTTCTTGTAATTCTGGGCCGCCTGGTTTTTGGGATCCACGGCGAGCACCCGGTTCACCCAGGTCTCCGCGCTGGCCAGATCCCCCTGGTTCTGTGCCTGCTGCGCGAGCTTCAATTGCACATCGGACAATCCGGCAACCGTCCTTTGGGTCTCCTTCTCCACGCCGACGTCACCGATGCGTTGGGATAATGAATAAGCCTCCTGAAACAGGCGCGCCGAGCTGGCATTGTCGCCCGCCTTTTGGGCGGCCTCCGCTTGCGCCAGCCGTTGGCGCAAGAGAATCGTGTTCTCCTGGCGCCGCACAGACTCCTCCTCCGCCGCCTGGGCTGGCGAAGCGGTTTGCGCGGAAGCCGTTGTGGCGATCGCAAGATATAAACACACGCCCACGGTGGCCGTGGTGCCATTCACAAAGCAACGTGACAATAGGTTTACTACAGACATAAAATAGTATTACGGCGCGGCGTTATACTTGATAGTGGTACGTTTACCTGAACTGGCGGACAATACAACCTCGTTGGCCGTGATTTCAACGATATTGTTTGTGTCTCCGTCAAAAACCAGACTGTCCCCCACCCTTTTTTCACGCCACGCCAGGTTTTGCGGCGGATAAGCCAGATCGGACGTGTAACCGGCGATCACCTTATATGGCTTTTCCTTGCTCACTGTGGCTTGCTCCTTGAGGTCTCCCACCTCAAGCACCAGCGCGTCGGGGGCCTCGACCGCGCCAACAATCTTCGTAATCTTAAAGTATTCCGTCTTTTCGTTTAACGCGCCGTAACGAGCCACTTTGCCTCGCAAATTCGCGTTTTTGTTCGTCTCCTGCGTCACCCCAATCTGATAATTGGGCAAATTGACCCCATCGAACGACAAACTGAAATAAAGCGGGCTGTTGGTCTTGGTGATGCGCACCGCGCCCGGACCAACCTCGTTTGGAGAAATGATCTTCCACAAACTGCCGTCCGCTTTGCGCCGCCATTGAACTGGATTAAAGACGTTGTTGGAACCCGAAAAAACGACTTGAGGCAGGGAGCTGAGATTGGTCAGGGCCGCTTCATTCGTGCGCAAATCCATTGGAGTCAGTGGTTTTTGAGGTCCGCCCTGGGCGGATGTATCCACACTCTGAACCTTGGTTGGCAGCAACGCCACAGTGACCGCCAATCCCAGCAAAACCAGGCTCAACAGCACCTTCTCGTAGTGATTTTTTATGAACTCCATTAGCTTGGGCAAAATAAAATTACTTTGTGGGGCTGAGCTTGACCGCATCCACCATCATATCGACTTCAAGCGGTTTTTCCATCAGCACAATCCCGGGACCCTTTTTGACGGGCGCGGGAACTCCAGTCGCAGGCACACCGCCGGGCTGGGCCATGCGGCGTCCCCGTCCCAATCCATAGCGTGCAGCCAGCGCTGCGCGCGCGCTCGCTGATTCGCCTGTAGGACTCGACACATCCGACTCCTGTCCAGGGACTTCGGCCGGCTCAACCCGCACCGATTTTACGATGAAACCGTTCGAAGAATGGGCCAGTCCCTCCATCACCGCAGCCAATTCGGTGCTGGCGCATTTAAAGATGATCTCGTAGGGGGAAATCATCGCATTGACGACATCGTTGGTCACCACGGTGCGCTTTGTCAGATAATCCTGGGGCTGGGTGGGTTGGGATGTGGTATCCTGGGTCGCCGTCATGGCCCGGCGAACCTGCATGATTTCATACACTTTGGCTTTATAAAGCACCGAGCAAAGAGCTTTTACATCATCGAGCTGCAGAATCAGCAATGGAATTTTCGGAGTGTCGAACTGCAGCAATTCCCGTTGCACGCTAAAACCGAAGGAAAAATTTGTTGGCAGCATGGTGCTCGAACTTTGCGCTTCGCGGCGCAAGTTGTACAAGGATGTCAGAAGATAAGGCCCAAAATCATCGACGTGCTCGGATTTGTTGGTGCTTAACACCGGAAAAAACTTTTCCGCCTTGGACTTGAACTCAAGCAATTGCTTCTGCACCCCGAGAGCAGCCTCGACATTGGCTTTCGTGGCGGAAGGAATCTTGTTTTGGTAATCCTGCAAGGTTGTCTGCACCTGTGCCAGTTGAGCTGCGGCCTCCTGCTCGGAACTGATCTTGGAATAAAAATAGAATCCAGATCCCCCGATCAAAGCCAGGGAAACCACGATGCTGATCACCAGGATCAGATTGCTTTTAATCCATTGCATATCAGATTTTTATGGGCCGCCTTAACTTGAGCTTAAATTCAAAATAAAAGGTTGAAGCTTCGGCATCCGGCTCGGTAAAGGTCGCGCCGGTCTTTGTTTCCGCAGGAACGAATAGATTGGTGCGTGACTGCAGGCTGTCCTGCAGGGCGTCGATCAGGACACGATTGGCCGTGGGGGAAAACTTCTTCAAGTTAACCGCCGCGCAAGTCAAATTGACCGTGTCGATCTCATTGGTCGATTTGGCCGCCTTGGGCGCATCTTCAGGTCCGGCGGCCGCCGGTGCCGCCAGGCCATAGCGTTTCAGCATCGCCGCGTCCATCCCGCCAAATCGACCCCGTGTCGCCGTTGTGGCTTGCGGCATTCCCTCCTCATCCGCCCCGGGTACATCTGGAAGCATTCTTTCAACCCAGACACCGGACTTAAGGCCTGAATCCTTGAAAACCATCTCTGTTTTGGTCTCGGCCTCAATGAGGGAGTTGCGCAACTCGGTGATGATTTTGATCCAATAAACGCGATCGTTTGTCCAATCGGAAACCTGATCGGCCTCTTTCTTGAGCGTGTCGATCTTCGTCATTGCAGGGCTGATGGAGTTATCCCACAACTGCTGCAACGGCGCGATTTGCGCCTGAATCTGGGCCGCCGCCTCGTTCTTGGGCGTGACGACCCGCGAATCGTAAAACCAGCCCATGGCCGCCAGCCCAAGCGCGGTGCTCAAAACCGTGGCCACGAAATACGGTTTCTTCTGGTTGAACTGCTGGCGTTTGCGAATGGTCTTGGGCAGCAGGTTCAACTCAATCGGGCATTGCGCCAGATTGCGCAGTCCCAATCCCACCACTTCACCCATGCAATGAGCCACACGCGCCAACTCCTCCAGATTCACCGCCGGATCGATCTGGACGTTGCGCAATGGATTGAAATATTCCACCGGAATATTGAGCTTTTCCGAGAAAAACTGGGCCGTATAAGGCATCAGCGATGCACCGCCCGCCAAAAAAAGCCGCTGCGGGGCCGAACCACCCTGCTGACCCCGATAAAATTGAATGGTCTGATTGACCTGAATGTGCAGGCGGGTCATCACCTGCCGCGCGATCTTCGAGATCTGGGCCTGCTGCGGATTCTCAGGCTCTTCATAAGCGCCGCCAAGACTTACAAATCCCTCGGCAATCTTAAACGCCTCGGCCTTGGTAAAGGGCATCTTGGCCTCCGCCGCAAAATCCTGCGTGATGGAGTTGGCTCCAATATTGATTCCGCGCGAACTCGATTTGTTTTTCTCGAAGAACAAGGCGTTGCTGGTCTTGGCGCCGATGTCCAGCAACATGCTGCAACCGTCCAAATCCGCGTAATTATAACGAAATGCGTTCACCAACGCCGCCGGCGAGGCGTCCACCAACTGGAGCCTGAAACCGCCGCTCTCAGCCACTTTAAACAACCCCTCTACAAGATCGGACTTGATCGCCACCAGGAAGACTTCCAGCTCGCCGCTGGGCAGCGTTCCCGCAATCTGATAATCCCAAACAACCTCTTCCAAGGGGAATGGAACGTTCTGCTGAGCCTCGTACTGGATGATCTGGGTGACCTTGGACGTATCCACCGGCGGCAGCTTTACGTACTTCGAAAACACCTGAAACCCGGGCGCGCAGGCATTGATGTTTTTGGAGCTGAAACCCTTCTTCGCAGCCAGCTCCTGCAAGGCCTTGATCAACACCCCTTCACGCAGGTTATCCTGCGACCCTTCAAGGCCCAGCGGGATCACCCCGAAATTCTTCAGGCACAAGCCGCCGGCCTCGGTCAGTTCAAACTCACCGGCTTTGAGGCTGCCCGCCCCAAAATCTAGGCCTAAAAATGATTTCGACTTTAACATTTACTTGTCCCATCCGGCACAAAATTTTCGCCACGACCAAGCACCAACCGATCTATCGGCATTTTCTCTTGTGAAGCGGCGAATGTGGTTATCGAAAATCGGTGACAGGGTCAAACAGAAAAGTTCCCTTTTCATGAATTAATTCCTCCCCGCTTCGTCAATTTACCCAGAACCTTCCCCTTAAAATAAGGGATGGTCCGCTCCAGTCCTTCCGCCAACGGAACTTCTGGTGCCCATCGCAACTCCTTGCGCGCACGGGAGATATCTGGACGCCGCTGTCTTGGATCATCCTGAGGCAACGCCTTGTGCACGATCCGGCTTCGCGATCCCGTGGCCCGGATGATCTCGCGCGCAAAATTTAACATCGTGTATTCTTCCGGATTTCCCAAATTCACCGGTTCGGACACCTCGCTCATCATCAATCGGTAGATCCCCTCGATCAAATCCGAGTAAAAACAGAAGCACCGCGTTTGCGTCCCGGGACCAAAAACCGTGATCGGGGAATTGCGCAAAGCCTGGCTCACAAAAGCGGGCACCACCCGTCCGTCATTGACGCGCATCCGGGGCCCGTAAGTATTAAAAATTCGCACGATCCGTGTGGCGATCCCATGCTCGCGGTGGTAAGCCATGGTCAAGGCCTCGGCAAACCGCTTGGCCTCATCGTAACAACCCCGCGGCCCGATGGTATTGACATTGCCCCAGTAACTCTCGGTCTGGGGATGCACCAATGGATCCCCGTAAATCTCCGAAGTCGAGGCCAGCAAAAACCGCGCCCCCTTGTTTTTGGCCAATCCCAAGGCTTTGTGCGTGCCCAGCGAACCGACTTTGAGCGTTTGAATCGGTAATTCCAGGTAATCCACCGGACTGGCTGGGGAGGCAAAGTGCCAGACGTAATCGACCGGCACATCCAGGAACACAAACTCGGTCACGTCCTGCTGGATGAATTTGAAATTCGGATTTCCCCCATGATGGGCAATATTATCGACGCTGCCGGTCACAAAGTTGTCAATCGCAATGACTTTGTGCCCCTTGGCCAGCAGATAATCCACCAGATGCGACCCTAGAAAACCGGCGCCCCCCGTGACAACGGAGGTTGACTGGCGGTCAATCGCTGGTTTCTTTTCTTTACGACCCATATCACTATCGCACTGACAATCTTCGACAGAATTTGTGGCAATTCGCCATCGCATCCCCTGCCCTTTGCTGCCACCACGAAATCAGATCTCTAGCAGTAGCAACAATCCACGCTCCACGCAAAGGCTAAATGCGCTTATTTGATGGAGGGGCATTGGTTCATTGTGTTAAGCAATAATCAGACCAATCGGTCTCTTTTTAAGAAACAGCCCCAACCCGTTACCACCAGCGTCGTCGTTCATCTCTTGCAGTGACGCGCGGAATCCACCGGAAAATCCCTATTCAAGGGTAAAAAAAACGGGCGTTTCATGAGGGAAATAAACACAGAAAGCTCCCTGACACGATGCCCTGGAAAAGCGTCTGCATGCTGCTGTAATGGTGCATCGCGTGATTTTGCAGCATTGTGCGTGAACGTGACGATTGAAGCCGTTGGCCGTCAGGGCCGCGCCCGATTTGGAAGTCGCTCGTCGCCAAAGCAAATCCCCAGTGACCGTGCCGCGCGCACCATATCCCCATCCACAGGCACCGTGCGCAACCGACCCACCGCTTCGGTGATCTTGACGGCGACGGTATCGGGCGGACGCAAGGCCACCATGTAACCGAACTTTTCTTCGGCAATCAACTGAACCGCTTTGGCTCCGAAACAGGTGCAAATGATGCGGTCGAACGTGGTTGGCCCCCCGCCCCGCTGCAGATGTCCCAGCACGCAAACCCGGGTTTCCTTGGACGTGCGCCGCTCGATTTCCGCCGCCACCCGCGCGCCGATGCCGCCCAGACGCGCCTCGCGGTTGGATTCCTGCGCCCCGGACGTGATGTATTGGCCGCCCTCCTCGCGGGCGCCCTCCGCCACAACCACCAGGGTGAAATGTTTTCCTTGCGCCTCCCGCTCGGCGATCTTGGTGCAGATGCCCCCGTAGTTGAACGGTATTTCCGGGATCAGAATGACATCACCGCCGCCCGCAATGCCCGAGTGCAGGGCGATCCAGCCCGCGTAACGACCCATGACCTCCAGCACGATCACCCGGTTATGACTCTCGGCCGTGGTGTGGAGCCGATCCAATGCGTCTGTGGCGCAAGCCACGGCGGAATCGAACCCAAATGTGAACACCGTGGCTTCCAGATCGTTATCGATGGTTTTGGGCACACCCACAACCGGCATGCCCGCCTCGAACAACTGTTGCGCAATGGTCAGCGAACCATCGCCGCCAACAACAACCAAAGCCTTGAGTCCCAACAGCTTGAAATTCGAAAGCGTGGCATCGATGATTTCCTTAGGAATCTGGTTCACCTGGCCCTGGCCGGTCTTGGCCGCGAAATGACCTTTATTCGAAGTGCCAAGGATCGTTCCGCCCCGCAGGAGCAAGCCGTCCATGTTGTGATAATCGAGCACATGGAAATGAACCGGATCGAGCAAGCCTTCGAAGCCACCCAGAAAACCGAGCGTTTCCCATCCCAACTGGCTCGCGCACTTGCCCACCGAGCGGATGACCGCGTTAAGTCCTGGACAATCCCCGCCGCCGGTTAAAATACCAATTCGTTCGCTCATCGCATAATCCCGTTTGTTAAACCTTGATCCTGTTGTATAGGCTCCCGTCAAATCCGAGTCCAGACTTAGTAAAAAACTCCATCCTAACGCCACCACCAGGTCAGCAAGGGGGCGTAAATCAGGCTGGGCAGATAATCGGCGAGCCGGATCTTGCGAAACTCGAAGATCACCAGCGCCACAAAACAGACCATCAAGCCGCCAACCGCACCCACCGAATCCAGCAGCGCCTGGTCGCGGAAAATCGGTTCCAAAAACTGGGAAAGTAAAGTGATCGACCCTTGATAGGCCAGCACGGGTATGGCCGCCAGCATAACACCAGGTCCAAAAGTTTTTACGAACGCCATGGTGGCCAGGCCGTCCAGGCAACCCTTTAGAACCAGGGTTTTCGGATTATGCAGCAAACCATCCTGCAACGCGCCCAGGATCGCCATCGGCCCCACGCAAAAAAGGATGGTGCAGGTGATGAATCCCTCGGCCACCTTGCTGCTGCCCTTTTGCGATGGGTCCAATCGCTCCAATTGCTCCATTTGGCGCCGCGCATACTGCCCCAGCCGGTTCAACCCCTTTTGCAGCCCGATCAGATGCCCCGTCAAATTCCCGAACATCAAAGCGAGCATGGCGATGGACATCTGCTTGAGCACCGCCAGGAAGTGGCCATTGACCCCGCCCCAAGCCATGCTCAACCCCACATAAATCGTGAACACGCCCAGAAGGTTCCGCAACGCCTTCTGACTGGACGGGGAAATCGGACGCGTGGTCAGGCCAATCCCGCCTCCCAAAAAAATAAGCGCCACGTTAATAATCGTTCCGGTCACGAATCGACTCAAACACAGGACCAAAATCAAAGCAACCAATCTCCAAGCCACCCACCAGGCGATTCTCCCACTCCAGCGCCCCCATTATCAGTGAATCCATCGTTAAGAATCCCGTCCACCCTTCCCATCCATGTTCAAACTCCCTTTTCGGTCTCCACGATTTCATTGAAAATCCTCCGTATCGCGGAAACAAGTTTTGGATTCTGCGCGCTTTCGGCTAAAATAGCTCGGGACAAAACGTTCGCGCGGGTCGTGCCGCTGGAAGTCGATCCATAACATAAATGCATCCAATCGCCTTTTTACAGGATTTGGCAGTGGTGATGATTGTCGCCGGTCTGGTGACGATCCTCTTCCATCGGTTCAAGCAGCCGGTGGTACTCGGTTATATTCTGGCGGGCTTCATCGTGGGCCCGCACACGCCGCCCTTTTCGATGATCACCAGCGAGGAAAGCATCAATACCCTCGCTGAAATCGGCGTCATTCTCCTGATGTTTTCGCTCGGGTTGGAATTCAGCCTGCGCAAGCTCAAAAAAGTGGGCGGCACGGCCGTGATTGCCGCGTCAATGGAAATACTGGGCATGGGCTGGGTCGGCTACGAATTGGGCCGCTTTTTTGGCTGGAGCACCACGGACAGCCTCTTTCTCGGCGCCATGCTTTCCATGTCCTCCACCACGGTCATCATCAAGGTCCTCACGGAAATGGGCCGCACCAAGGACAAATTTGCCCAACTGATTTTTGGCATCTTGATCATCGAGGACGTTCTGGGCATCGCCATGATCGCCCTGCTCTCGGGCATCGCCATGACTGGAACCTTGAGCCTGGGAACCGTGGGTGTGACCCTTGGCAAGCTGGCCATTTTCCTGATCGTGGTGCTGGTGGCCGGGCTCATTGCAGTGCCGCGATTGCTCGGTTACGTCTCCAGATTCAAGAGCAACGAAATGCTGCTGATTAGCGTCCTAGGGCTTTGCTTTGGCGTTTCGTTGCTGGCGGCGAAACTCGGTTACAGCGTTGCCTTGGGCGCGTTTATCATTGGCGCGGTCATTGCCGAGGCGCGTGAGATACATCGCATCGAAACGCTGATTGAACCCGTGCGCGACATGTTCAGCGCCATTTTCTTTGTGGCCATCGGTTTGTTGATCGACCCGAAAATGCTCGTGGTCCATTGGCTGCCCGTGGTGGTCATCACCCTGGCGGTCATTTTCTTCAAGGTGATCACCTGCGCCACCGGAACCTTCCTGGGCGGCTACGATCGGGAATCTTCTCTGCGCGTGGGCATGAGCGTGGCGCAAATCGGCGAGTTTTCGTTCATCATCGCCTCGCTCGGAGTCACGCTCAATGTCACCAGCACCTTTCTTTATCCCATCGCGGTCGCGGTATCCGCCATCACCACCCTGCTTACCCCTTACCTGATCCGAAGCGCGGATGGCGCGGTGCTTCAGTTCGACCGTATGGCGCCGCGCTGGCTCACCCACTCCATGTCCCTTTACACGCAATGGATTGGGCAGCTTGGCACAGGAA
Source organism: Verrucomicrobiia bacterium (assembly GCA_963664225.1). Taxonomy (GTDB): domain Bacteria; phylum Verrucomicrobiota; class Verrucomicrobiia; order Limisphaerales; family UBA1319. Next base: position 52,482 of record OY760937.1, on the reverse strand, counting down.
AAAGCTCGAATCTGGCCACCAAACTGATGCGCCTCTGGGCTCTTCAAATGGCGCTCAATATCGCGCTCATGACCGGCATTTTCATCGCCGCAGTGTATGTTGGCCAAAACCCTCCTTTGTGGCTCACCAAGTTGGGGTTCAGCACCGTGGGTCTGAAAAGCGTGCTCTGGTTTATAGCGGTCATTTTCTCGCTCCCGCTGTTCATTGCCACCTCGCGCAAGCTCCAGGCCCTGGGAATGTTGATTGCGGAAATACGTGTCACCGAGGCCGCAGCCGGTGAACGCACCGCCGCCATCCGGTCCATTGTCGCGCAGGTGATCGGCATCGTCGGAACAGCGGTCCTGGGTTTTTATGTGCTCGCGCTAACTTCCACCCTGTTGCCCACCTTTAGAGTCTTGCTCACTCTGATGGTGCTCGTCGGGCTCATTGCCTGGCTCCTGCGACGCTCGTTCATCCGGGTTTATTCCAAGGCCCAGGCCGCTCTGCAGGAAACGCTCACCCAGCCCCCGCCGGTCAATCCCAACCTCCTGGCTCCCGCGCTTCCGCCGCTGTTGCGAAACGCCGATCTGGAGACCGTGGAAATTGGCGGCCAATCCCGCGCCGCAGGCAGACTCATTCACGAACTCCAGCTCCGCACCCAGACGGGCGCGAGCATTGTCGCCATCGAGAGAAAGGGCCAAAGCATCGTCAATCCCGGTCCCGATGAGGAATTGCAATCCGGCGACAAGATTCTGCTCCTCGGCAGTCGCACTCAACTCGACGCCGCCATCGCCGCGTTGAAATGATGAATTTCGCCGCCTCAAAAATTCATGATTGCAATCAGCGACGCGGACGGGCAGATTGTGGACCGAATTTGGTTCGGGGCGTAGCGTAGCCTGGCTAGCGCGCGTGGTTCGGGTCCACGAGGTCGTGAGTTCAAATCTCACCGCCCCGACCAATCTTCAATTTTTCCCATCATGCCCTGCAACGTCAAAATCTGCGGAATCACAAACATTGAAGACGCCTTGGACGCGGTCGCCGCAGGGGCTGACGCGCTCGGTTTTGTCTTTTGCCCGGCCAGTCCGCGCCACGTCACCCTTGCGAAGGCGCGGGAAATCATCGCCTTGCTTCCGCCTCTTCTGGCGAAAGTGGCGGTTCTGGTGAATCCCACGCCGGAATTTGTCATGGAAGCCATTCGCATGGCTGGTTTTAACACGATCCAGTTCCACGGCGAAGAGTCGCCGGAGTGGATTCAAGCCCTGTCCCTGCATTCAATTACGTCTGCCGAACACACTCCATTGGTGCCTCCCCACGACGCTGCCGGACGACTCCGCGTGCATGGCATTAAGGCCATGCGCATTCGGGACAAAGACAGTGTGGCGAATCTGGCGCCCTACGGCACCGACGCATGGCTGTTGGATGCCTATGTGGCGGGAAATCGCGGCGGCACCGGCGCGGCATTCAATTGGGACCTGGCGATTGCAGCCAGGGAATTCCAGCGCCCGATTGTCCTGGCCGGCGGTCTGACGCCCGAAAATGTCGCCCAAGCCGTCCAGCGCGTCCGTCCACATGCCGTCGATGTCTCCAGCGGCGTGGAAGCCGCTCCTGGCAAAAAAGATCCCACCAAAGTCCGCGCCTTCATCGCCGCAGCGAAAAGCGCGTAAACCAGCGGTGTTTTTCATAGGCCTCTTCCACTTTGCATGGTGGCCGGGATTTGCGTAAGCTTGCCTGAGTGTTACACAATGGGGGCTTGAAAGACCGGCAACATACGGTTGCACGGGCTTCAATCCATCCCGCAAACCGCATCATGGCCGAACAATCCAAGCCAAAATCACGGGTCAAGCCGGGCAATTTGCTCGGCATCCTTGTATTTTTGAGGCGCTATCCATTCCAGGTGGCCGGCTGCCTGGGCTTGCTGCTGGTCAATATCGCCATCGAAATGACGCTGCCCCAGATTCTGGGCAACGCCATCACTGGTTTGAGGAAATCGATCCCGGGCGTTCCCGGTTTCAACCTTTCCCACGCGTTATGGCTTTTTCTGGGCCTGGTAACCTTGCGCGCGGCCGTGGGATTCGTTCTGGGGCCGATGCGAAATCGGCTCGTTCAAAGAACCCTTGGCGACATTCGCGCGGCCATTTACGACGCGCTGCAGCGGCTCTCTTTTCTCTACCACGACCAGACACGCAGCGGGGAATTGATCACACGGGCCACTTCCGACGTTTACCGGCTTCAGGATTTTCTTTTTGCCTGCCTCCTGCTGACTGTGGACATCAGCGTGACTCTATTACTCACGATCGTCCTCATTTTTTCCATCCATCCGCTGTTGGGCGGCCTGACTCTGGCGTGCATCCTGCCCACGCTGGTTTTGATCGGCATATTTGCGGGCAAACTCCAGCCCCAGTGGCGGCATGTCCATGACCTGCATGGCGCGATGACAACCGTCATTCAGGAGAACATCGCCGGGGTCCGCGTGGTGAAGGCGTTCGCGCGTGAAAACTCCGAAATCGGCAAATTTCGCGAAAAGAAGAAAATCTTTCTCGATCACCTGCTCAAAACGGTGAATTACTGGGCCGCGCGCGTTCCTCTGGCCCAATTCGTGTTCGGTCTGAGCACGCCGTTGGTGCTGTGGGTGGGTGGACGCCTTGTGATCGACGGTCGCATGCCAATCGGCGACCTGGCCAAGGTGATTTTCTACCTGATGGCCATCGGACACCGCCTGGGCATGGTCGGCCAGTTCACCAATATTCTTCAAAACGCCAGCGCCAGCGCGGAACGGATTCTTGAGATTCTGCGCGAGCCGGCCTCCATCCAATCCGGCAAACGCTCCCTGCCCGCGGGCCGGGGCGCTGTGGTGTTTGACAAGGTCTCTTTCGAATACCGGCCCGATAAACCCTCCCTCACGGAGGTAAGCTTCCGGGCGGAACCGGGCCAGGTCATTGCCGTGGTGGGTCCGACCGGCTCGGGCAAATCCACGCTGGTCCATTTGATCCCGCGCTTTTACGAAGTCTCTGCCGGACGCATTCTCGTGGAGGGCGTGGACATCCGGGAATTGCGGCTGGAGGAACTGCGGCGCGCGGTGGGTGTGATTTTCCAGGAAACGTTTCTATTCAGCGCATCGGTCGCGGAAAACATCGCCTATGGCAATCCCGGCGCCAGCCGTGGCGAAATAGAAAAGTGCGCCCAACTGGCCCAGGCCGAGGAGTTCATCACCGGGCTGGGTAAGGGCTACGACACCATGATCGGCGAACGCGGCATTTCCCTGAGCGGCGGCCAGAGACAACGCATCGCCATCGCGCGGGCGTTCCTGATGAATCCGCGCATCCTGATTCTGGACGACGCAATGGCCAGTGTGGACTCCCAGACAGAGCGTCAAATCGAAGAGGCCCTGCGCATCTTGTGCGCCCAGCGGACCACTTTTGTCATTGCCCATCGCCTCAGCACGGTGCAACACGCGGACTCGATCATTGTGCTCAAGGAAGGCCGCATCGCCGAACAGGGAACCCATGAGGCGTTGCTCCGGAAGGGCGGATTTTATCAGGAGGTGTTCGCGCGGGAAATTCACGAAGTCCCCTTTTCGTTGACATCGGATCGCAGGTAAAAAACAATGCCGGGACATGAACTTCCTTGTAACAGGCGGCGCGGGTTTCATCGGCTCCCATGTGTGCGAACGATTGCTGCAATGCGGCCATCGCGTTTGCGCCCTGGACGATCTGAACGCTTTCTACGATCCGCTCATCAAGGAACGCAACCTCGCCGAGGTGCGTTCCGCGAGGGGCGCATTCGAGTTTATGCGCGGCGATTTGACGGATCGCGCCGTGGTGGACGCCTGTTTCGCATCCGTCCAATTCGACCAGGTCATTCACCTGGCGGCCCGCGCGGGCGTGCGGCCCAGCCTGGAGGAACCCGCCCTTTACCAGCGGGTCAACGTGGAAGGCACGGTGAACATCCTCGAAGCGGCCCGCCTCTCGGGCGTTAAAAAAATCACCATCGCCTCTTCCTCGTCGGTTTATGGTGTGAATTCCAAAGTCCCGTTCACGGAGAGCGATCCCATTTTTCAGGCCATCTCGCCCTATGCCGCCAGTAAACTGGCCTGCGAAGCCCTCGGCCATGTCTATCATCACATTTACGGAATGGACGTGGCGATGCTCCGCTTTTTCACCGTCTATGGACCCCGCCAGCGCCCGGATCTGGCCATTCACAAATTCGCGCGTCTGATCATGGCGGGCCAGCCCATTCCCTTTTACGGCGATGGCTCCACCCGGCGCGATTACACCTTTATCGACGACATCGTCGATGGCATCCTGGCCTGCACCCAAAAGGAACTCGGCTACCAGGTGTTCAACCTCGGCGAATCCCAGACGGTTTCCCTGAGCCGCCTGGTCAATCTTTTGGAACAGGCCCTGGGCCGGAAAGCGGTTCTCAATCACCTGCCTCTTCAGCCGGGAGACGTGCCCGTGACTTTCGCGAATGTGGACAAAGCCCGCATTCTGCTGGGTTACAATCCCTCGGTGAAAATCGAAGCGGGCATTCCCCGGTTTGTAAAGTGGCTCCAGGAACTGGAGGCCAAAAACACGCCAGCGGCTTAGAGCCTGTCTCCGCTGGCGCGCGCGCACCTGGAGTGTTCAGGTTGTGTGTGCAACCCGGGACCGTGATAAGAAACACAACCCGGAGAAGCTCAAGGCGAGGAGCCCGAGCGTCGATCCGGTTTCTGGCACCGCGAGGAATCCGCGGATTTCTCCCGATGGGTTTGTGGTCGTGTGAATGTTCAAATACGATTTCCCTGCCGCAAGCGCCGCCCCAAGCGCCGCTTCCGCACTCGCAATCGTCCCCCCGTTGGCCGTGACGTAAGCCGGATTATAGCTGGACGACAGGGTCAAATCGAACGTGTTGTCATAAGTGCCGCTCGTGACCCCAAGTGGAAAGCCGGTGAAGGTCGGTACCGTTGTGGCCACCCCGGCGTTACCGGTCCCCGGAATTGCAGTCGCGGCGTGGATGTGCGAGGCAGTGGTGGTTCCCGTCAACCCTGAAAAGCTGACCTCCACCCTCATGGTATTGGCAACGTCATCGAAGATCACCGTTGCAAAACCTGTGCCCAGGGAGGCTGTTGGAGGGGATTCGGTTGCGCCATTCAGAACGGCCTTGTATGTGATGGGAATGGCCTGCGCGGCCACGCCACAGGCCATCAACGCCGTGAATAAAACTTGCGTCTTCATAGTTTTCCTTGTTTAGCTGTGGTTATACCTACTTTACCTTTCTCTAATTATATACGCGGCGCATGCCGACTCGTCAAATGACAGATGCACGGATCTTTGCGGTGACAGAACGAGTCGTGCTGAAGGTATTATGAAGCCGTTACTTCCACTCTTTTTTTTAGTAGAGTAGGCGAAATGGACGGATTGAATGGCCGTGGCCAATGACCGTCGCATTTCGCCCCTCATCGAACCGGACAGGCGGTTTTCCCGCATCCGGCTCTCCGGGGATCATACGTTGCATCGCTTCGACGTCATCGTTTCCATGCCGCATATTCCGGCATTTGGTATAAACCATAACGCTCATAGAGATCCTCCTTGGGGTATGTGGACCATTGCGCCCGACTACATCCGTGTTTGCGCCACAACCATCGTTGTAACTTGCTGCTGACGTATTCGTTCATCTGGCCCATCACCTTGGTGCTGTTCCCGTAGTGAAAGTAACCCTTCCAACCTTTGAGTTTCTTGTTGAGCTCGGGAATCACCTCTCCGATATCACGCCATAGCGTGCTTCGGTTGAGTTTCTCCCGAATCCCGTCTCGAAACTTCTTCTGGCTCTTGGGATGGGGTTCCACATGCGGATATTTCCATTTCCCCTTCCCCTGTCGCATTGTTAGCGCGAATCCCAAGAATTTGATGCCATCCTGGCGGAGGTCCACCAAGCGGGTCTTCTTCTCGTTGAGCACTAACTCGCGTTGCTTCAGCCATCGTTCCAGTCGTTCCATCAGTTCCCGTCCCTGCCCCGGCTGTCCGAGTATCACGAAATCATCCGCGTATCTCACCATCACGGGTTTGAGTTCGCAGCGTTCGTTGACTTCCCAATCCAACTGGTTGAGGTATGCATTGGCTAAAATCGGCGATACAACCCCGCCTTGCGGAGTCCCCCGTCGATTCTGACCTTGCCCCCCCTTTGTCCCGCCTTTCCCTGTGTCGCTTTGCGGTTCATTCACGGGCGCGCGCAGCCATCCTGCGATCAGCTTGAGAATTGTTCCATCGCTGACCCGCTTGGCCACTATGCGCAACAAACGCCTGTGGGGAATGCTGTCAAAATACCCGCTTAAGTCCGCGTCTATAACTTCGACGCGTCCTGTCAGCGTAGCCTTCTTGATCGCCTCCATTGCTTGGTGGGCATTGCGTTTGGGATGATAGGCGTAACTGTTCGGATGACTATCGGCTTCCAGAATCGGCAGCAATACAATCACCACCGCTGTCTGCACCACCCGGTCTTTCACTGTCGGGATGCCCAGGGGTCGCAGCTTCCCGTCTCCTTTTGGTATATACACACGCTTCACCGGGCTTGGCCGATACTTCTTCGTGCGTAACTCCTCCAGCAGTTGGTTCCGCCATTGGTCCCAGGCTTCGTCGCTGGCAAGATAGACGTCGCATGTCTGCCCGTCGATCCCAGCCGCGCCATTGTTGTGCGCCACGGAGGCCATTGCCGTTTCCAGCACGTCCTTCCGCAGCAGTTCTCCGTAGAGGCTGTAAAACCGATACTTCGGCTCAGCCTTGGCTTTGCAATATAGCGCTCGCTGCAGCTTTTGAACTTTTATCGGGGTTGTTATCCGTTGAAAAAGTGTTTCCACTCCCTCAAGGCCATCTCCCTGTCCCTCGCTGTTTTGATTCGCTTCGATCCAAGTGCCTTCCCTTGGCTCCGCCGGGGTTTTGGTCGCCCCAGCTTCTTCGCTACTATGGAAGACTCCGACTTCTCTGGCTGCCCGTGCGGCCTCGGAGGGTGTTCCTCCTTGCACCGGCGGTTGAGGCTTTATCGCCCCGCCTCCAGAGATCTCCCAGCTTACCTTGGTTTCCCTTCCTGTCGTGTCGCCCTCGCTGACTCCGCCGGAATCAACAGCGCCCATTTGACGATTTGATGACGCCGCGTTTCTGCCTTCGCCGTTCGGGTAGCGGCTCGGCTTACCGGTTATTTCGGTTTCGGAGCTCATTTGATGAGGTTTACTTTCGTTACGACCCGACAGTTCTTTCAGCGTCCCGCTTGTGGTTCGGCCTCACGGCCTCGTCCCGGACGCTGCATTTCGGTCGTGAACCGTCTAATTCGACCGGCGGGACTTTCACCCACGAGGCTACCAATTTCACTGGCGCACACCCGAAATCCGAAATAAGAATGGTCAAGACGATGCAATGCTTTGAGACAGCCATGATTTGCAATCGGCGAAGGTGTATTAAATCAATACTCCACAGCCGGTTTCAAACCATGGATGGCCAAATGATTGCGTCAGATGGGCCGTTCCTATTTCGGATTTCGGGTTTAAGACACTTCCACCGGCACATTCCGAGCAAAGGCGGAAATAAATCCGGAACCTAAGGACGCCTTACGTCCAAATCTGGCGGTCCAGCGAACGGAACTGCACCGCTTCCATGACGTGCTCCACGCCAATGGCGTCCCGCCCGTCCAGATCGGCAATGGTCCGCGAGACTTTGAGAATACGGTCGTAGGCGCGGGCGCTCAGGTTCTGATCGGTCATGGCCGACTTGAGCAATTCGAGGGTGTGGGACTCGAGAACGCAATGCGTCTTGAGATCGCGCGTGCCCATGCGGGCATTGCAACTCACACCCTTCCGGTGGGCGAAACGTTTCTGCTGACGTTCCCGCGCCGCCACCACGCGCTCGCGGATGCGCGCCGAGCTTTCTCCCGGACGCGCGTTGGCCATCTCTCGAAACGGCACGGCGGGAACTTCCACATGAATGTCAATGCGATCGAGCAGCGGCCCGGAAATGCGTCCCAGGTAACGCTGGATTTCGTGCGGCGTGCTGCGCGACTCGGACGGCATTTTTCCATCCGGACTGCGCGACGTTGCCATCTTGTGACCTCGTTGTAAACGTTGCTCGCAAAAATGTTGCGCCAGTCTGGACGCATAGTCTTCCAATTCCAAAGGAGCCTTCAACTCTCGGCGAACATCTCAAAAAGAAACGTTTTCAAACGGGAATTCGCCAAGCGCAAGCTGCTCGCAAATTGGGGATTAGCTCACGAACGCTGAGCCTTTGGGAATGCGACCGGGTCTATCCATGTTGGTCAGAACAGCCTAAGATTACAGCCTATCTGGGTTATGATCCTTTCACCAATCCAGCGCTCGGAAGGCCCTTAGGCAACGAAACCATCGATGTTGCCTTTTTAACAAAGAAAGACCCCATAACTTTCGGGGAATCATTACTAAAAAGGCGACTCGAATTGAGAAAAACGCGCAAGGAATTTGCCAAAGAATTCGGGGTGGTCGCAAAGACAATCAAAAACTGGGAGACAAATCGGCGTGTGCCAACTGCTAATTCCCTGGCTAAACTCAAGCGACTAGGAGTCGTTGACCACAGACTCCATAATCGGGGAGAGTATCACTGTTGAGCATTGCAACCCGCACGATTTCGAGAAAATACACTTCAGAAACTCAAGGAAGCAATGGTTTAAACGTTTACGTCGGCAAGGAAGCTCACTCAGCAAATGAATTCAATTCCAAATCCAACGAACAGACCTTCAGCTCTGTTTCTTGGCCAATGAAATCGGCATACCAGCGCGTTTGGTCAAATCACGGGTTAAAGGCACTGCCCAACCGAACGAGAAATAACTCAAAATGCTTATGGAGCTGTTTGGAAGCAAAAGCACCGATCTAATTGTTACAGCTTAAATGTTCCCATTGCAAATGTGAGTCAGAAAGGCACAGATTATCACCTTCAAGTCTTTCCTTTGCGAATAAAATCGCACCACCAATTCGATGGGCAAATACGATTTTTCATGAACACAACAAATGCCAATGAAAACGTCATTTTGCACTCATAGCCAGTCAATTCCTAAGTGCTGGCTGCGGTTTTTTTCATTGTCATTGGGAAAGCACTAGTGGTTTTATGTGGTTACGAATAACCAGAATTATCTCCGAATCAACCAGATTAAAGGCGGCCCGATTAAAAATTGTATGTAAACGGTTTGTCACGCTTTGTTTCACTGTAATCCTGTTCAATCCATCCAACATAACACTTGCACCCATAAACTGTTTTAATAATGTCTTTTAAGCCACTGATGCTGTCCCTCAACTCCTCACCAATTTCAGACAGGATTACCTGCTTTGGTCTCATCGCCGCGATAACCCGGCAAAGACCCCGAATCGCCAAGTGATTATTGTAAAATCCGCCAATTACCTCTTTCTCATACGCAGTGCTCACATGAGCTACTACCACACAGTTCTTATTGCCTATCGAAGAGGCCAATTCGCGATAAGCCTCAGGCATGCAACCTTTCCATGCAGTGTCACCGGTGATCAGAACACTCGTTTTACGACGCGGTATCATAAAGAGAAGACCCACACCAGAATTGCGTCCTAAGACATTATGTTGAGTACATATTGGTCTCATTGTTATCCCTTTAGCTAATGATATAATTGGACCATCCGGACTGAGTTTTTCAAAGCGTCGACAAAACCGAACTTTTCTTACTCCACCTTTATTGGGACAAAGCAATGATGCAAACATTTCGTAGCTCGTTGCATCTAAAAAGAAATCAACTTTCTTTCGAAGCCGTCTTCCTGGTTTGTGAACTTCATCGGAGGATTGTTTTCTGTTGCCGTCTTTCGTTTTTACCAGCTTCGATCTCTGATGAAGTAATGACAGTAAAGCGAGAAAATCCGCGTAATGGTCGTCGTGAAAGTGAGTAATTACTACGCAATCAATATCGTGGATAGAATGTCCGTAGCGGAAGAAGTTATCGAGGAAGTGATGTCCCGGGTCAATAACGCAGCCATAGCCTCCAAAGCAAGCAAAATAGCCTCCACCATGCTGCGCCACATTGTCACTTGAGACTAGCGGAGTATAGGATGAATATATTTTTAGAAACTTGAGGAAATATTCACTGGAATCAATTGTCCGCAATGGCCAAAGTCCACCTTTAAGCCGATCGCGAGCTTTAAGCGACTGCTCACCTAGACTACACCGCTGGATGTCAGGTCTATCTATATAAAACTTTTGAATTACTTCATCCTCTTTCAATCGTTCCACGCCAAGCGCGCAGCAAATGCGCTCCGTTTTGAGGATGTCTCTTAATTGTGATTTTATTTTACTAAGATACTTATCCACACTTTCCTGACCCGAATCATTATACAACGATAACCACGCACGCATACATAATGTGCGTGCCTTCTCGCTATAAGACGGGATGTTTTTGCGCGGAATGCTAGCCTCGTTCATTTTGGCAATACAGATGTCTGCCTTTAGAACATAACACAGCCAACCATCCTCCAACATCTGCACAAATACATCGGCTTCCTTAAATTGCTTACTATCAAGTAAATGCCGCACTTCTTTTATCTTATAATCAGCGTCTGAATTCATTTTTGATTACATTATGTCGCCCTTAAATGTCCCATCTACTAAATCAAGTTACAATAGACCATTAGTCTTCCAAAGCGTTTCGTGCGATATTCTTCGCAAAATCACTACCATTATCCGCAAATGTACGTAACGCGGCCCCCATTTCTAAGAAGGCAGTTGTTCGTTCAAACGCTATAGGCTCGGTCGACAATGGCATTCGTTTCAATTCTCCATAAAGTTCGGAGATTTTAACCGCAATTCTATCTGCTAACCGCCTCAGTAATGGGTCAGAGCACACCTGTGCGCTCAATACCAAAGCACACAACACACGCTCTACTAAGACTACGCGCTCAAAATCGTCATGATCATCAAAAGGCGGTTGTAAGCATGTACTCAAGGCTTTATCGGCGTCACCATCATTTTGCCATTTATCTGACTGAGATGCGAATTGTTCAAGTAGAACACCAGCACATATTTTCCTCGTTAACGAGCTTGGTCGACTTGCGTATATTATTCCAGCAATCAATACAGCAAGGCACACTGTGTTATCGCTACTGTCGAAATAACTTCGACTATTTCCTCCAGGCTCCGGCATATTACGCCAGTTAAATATCGGTGGAGCGTCTTTACACCAAATATGATCCCACGTATTTTTGCTCAATATTATCGCTTTAGCTTGTGCGAGTGATTCGACTATGTAATTGGGCGGGAACTCCTTATTCTTGGTTTGTTTGCTATCGCGCTCCGAGCGTATACGAATGGAGAGTAAATGTTCTCTTCCCAAGAGTTCAGATGGGGGATCAATGTCATTATCTTGCCTGTCTCCAATCATGGCAAATTTGATCATCTCTTGATTTCGTGGTTTATCCATCAGACGTGAGAAATTCCGTAACTCATTGAGAGGGGAATGTGGCTTACGTAAGATCGCCCGCACTACTGCTGCGTAAAATGGTTTGCCTCGCTTTTTCGCCATGCGAGTGATAACGGCGTTGGCGAATAATATTGCTTGTTGATAGAGTTCAAGACGCCTTGTGGCTGCCTCAAGACTTGGTAATTCCATCTCATCAGCTTGGCTGCGACGCGATAATTCACTCGCAATTCTTGCGCTAGCCTCATTATTGCGAAGTCTAGCCACGAGCACTCTATGGAGACCGCCTGAGTCAAAAACTCTTTGGTCGGCCGATTGCTGCCGACGGACAGCTTCTGTATATTGTTTGGATATGGCATTCTGTTCATCGCTAAGTTGCTGCCGCTCCTTCACCGGTTCTGCGGCCTCTCCAGTAGTCAAAAGATGATCTCTTCCAATAAAATCAGCAAGACCAGTGCTTTTTAACTTTAACCATTGAGTTGCTGGATCGCCTTCTGAAACCACATACAAATAAAATGCCCCGCTATCCTTCAGCGATTTCAAAAAGTCACGTGCCTCTTTATACGGAGTCAATTCAACACCCTCAAAGTTTGCTTGTGCAGTCTTAATCAAGTCACCATATAGCTTTAGCACTTCGTCATATTTATTGGCGAACATTTGCCACCAAATTGTTTTTTGCAAAGACTCTATATTCTGTTGGCCATAATTGTCGCGCGCCTGTTCCCAAGGATTTTCTTCACACAAAGCAACAAAGTGTTTGCTGCCATTAACTAAATCCTCTAGCAAGCCTGGCTCATGGGCAAGAATTATGAAAGAAGCGTACCAGCCATGATGATTCCATTGCTGCCGGAAATCGCCTCTGCCCATTAACTTAAAGACTGACCACAGAGAATATATATTTTTATCAAAAAATTCACCTAGAGGCTCTTCTTTTCCTTCGGAATTATAATTAATAGCAACATTATAGCCTATCTTCTCTAGCGAACTGACGAGCCTTCGTAGCGCAACCGAGACCGCCTTTCTGCGCTCGGCGGTGGAATTCATTAGAGTGCTGTCGAGGTCGATCATAACAGCGGCTGAAGGAGTAGATGGTTCAACGTTCCTTTTCGGGCAGAAGTCACATTTTGGATTGGGCTTTGCACACAGCGAAAGTTTTGGGTTATATAATAATGAAGGGGCCGTTCGCGATGCATCTGCTGAACCACGACGAAAACCGGCAAGTTGGGCAGCATCTCCCATATGTTCAGGATGCAGAACAAACTCAGTCGAATGTTTCGGAGCTGGAAACTCGGGAAACATTCCGTTTCGGACAAGGGAGACTGTCGTGTTGTCCGGATAGTGTTCCGATTTATTCCCTGCCCTACAAACCAACTGTTCCAGTGAACAATAACCTTCGTGTTTGTCGGCTTCAAAAGTGATCGCTGATGCCATAGCCGCGCCATAACCTATGACTTTTTCCCAATGAGCATCCTTCCAGAATGCCAACATCTTACTACCTAATTCATTTTTGATGTCCAGTGTTATGATCGCCTGATATAGGCTTTCAGCTAAGACAACACCCGCTTTGAATCGAATTCCCATGTCTTCACCTTTTATGGGTTTTATTCCTGAAGCGTAGTGTTCTATGCCTTTCGGACCAGTGACAGTTAATGTAGAGGAATTGTTGGAATATGTGATAACACGAATGTTATAAGCATGGCACATCTCATGGATGGTTTTTGTTTTGGCAAGGCGACACAACTTGTTTGTTATATCGCTTGGAACGAATAGGTGCAATGGGGGCACACCCTTAATAGCTTTTATCTTCGTGAACAACTTAACCACAAGGCTATTTGGCCCTGATCTCAACAGATCAAGAAAAATGGGAGTCTCCTGAGGTTTGAGGTAGTTTGCAAGTTCCTCTATAAGATCGAGATGTTGATCTAATTTAATGGAGGTGAAGCAAATTGCCTTCGCACGACTAATGGCACGCCCAACTCTTGGATCTTTAAGATCCTCGAGTCGCAGTTCGTTCTCTTTTAATGGGCCGGGCGAATCTGGATGCGCTCCCTTGTTTTTAAAGATAACACACCGTGGTTCTCCTGGTCGTGTAAAGACTAAGTCAAGGTTTAGGTTGCGCTGGTGACGAACGGCGTTTTCTGCGGTGAATTCATTGGCAAGCAATATCCTTCCGAGCTCTCCAGTGCGAGCCAATAGTTGTATGCGATAAGTGCCATCTTCTTGATCCTGTAAATGTAAGAGAGCGCAGGCCATGCGTGCAGCGCGCCCTCCTACCGTGCAAACGCGCTTTCCTTTTCCAATGTTGTACTGGCGAAAATCGAGTGCAAGGCATGGAAGTAGGAGAATATTGATGTCAACACCTTCGCCTGTAGGTTTTTCCGCAGTCGTTTTTCCGCCAATATACTTCAGACACTCCAACTGCTTGTGTAACATGTTTGTAATACTGACGAGTTCAGTGGCTGACACCGCCTTGCATTTTCCAGCTTTTGGAGTGGCTGTGTGTTTGTTCATAATATTATGTGGACTTTGCATTTTGGCTGACTAGATAACTTCCAAGCAGGTTGGAAACTAGCGAGTGAAACCGATTGAGCGTATTTGCACATCGCGAAGTGCGAATATGGTTTTGATCGATGTGTGATGTTTTATAGTCTCCACAACTTCGCTTCAAGGAGGGCAGCCTCTTCGTGTTTTGGAAAGTATGATCGACATGCGAGTGTTGTGAATAACGCTGCCCAGCTTCATTTTCATGTCTCAGCCACCCAGCACGCGAAAGTTGTTTGATATGTATTTTAACTAACTCATAAACAACAACGCTGTTTATCCTGATGTCCGTATTGCGGTTTCGTTGGAATGAATCGTCGAGATAGTTGTTTAGCTTTGGAAACCGAAAGACGTTTATATAATGTTTTGCTGGCTTTGTAGGATCGGTATTCGTGGCGACGAAATTGCCACGCCAAATCTGGGAGGTATTGGAATGCTGGCCGACAACAATTCTTAACGACTCCAAGAGAGCCCTCTCTAGCGAGATTAAGCCTGAGTAAGACATTAAACCATTCTTTTTTCGTGATCTATTTAATGTTTCCAAATGAGATGTAACAGATATTTCACCGAATTGAAGCGAAATGTGATATTTTCTTTTCTTGTGTATCAGAATGCTTTCCAAACCCACCGTGGCGTTATGTCAATGAAGCAAAGACGGATTGATGTGAAAATGAACCGTAATTCGTTCAATCTTTGCACACTTCACATACTTTTGTGGTTCGCACCATAACGGAATTACCCGGTTTTTGCCGAGCACATAGAAAGTACCGAGTTAGAGCCACCGCAATGAAAATATCCATTCGATAATCTGGCCCCATCCAAATCCTCCGTCTTTTTGGAAGTTGAAAACCTAATTCTTCAGGAAAACGAGCCGCCAAAGATTCAGCCATGGCCTGTTTTGTCCCATATTCATCATTCAGAAATTGTATTTTTAACTTCTTAGGCGAGAACAACTTAACTCGAATATTTTGGCTTTTAGCCAAAACGATAATCCCCTCGACTAGCTCCTTTATTCTCACAGATCGCCGTGACTCCTTTAAGCGCGTATTCTCAAGGGCCACCACATCCGGCCTGTAAAGGTCAATAAGGTTCGCCACATTTGAGAGTGACCTGGCATTTTTGTCTCTTTTCACCGCTTTGACACCCCAATCGACAAGCGTGTTCTCCCCTTCCATCAACACAAAGCCAAAACCCCGCGTTGATGGAGCGATTCCTAAAACGCGGAGATGCTCTGTCCTGTTGCGACTCATGTTTGTTTTCCATTATTTGAAACCATGTCGACAATGGTGGCTAACGTTTGGCGCTTGAGCATGGCCGCCTTGGTCGATTTGTTTTTACTCAGTTGCACGGCCAACTTTGCGGCTCGGGCTCTCACATTCCCGGCAATTTCTTGATAGAGACCTGGGAAAAGATCAGAAACAGGTTTTTGGAAGATTGCCACATAGGCAAGTACAGTTTGCAGCCCGGGTTCTCGCTTAAACCGTTCGTATCGGCAGACTTTGGCTCCGCTTTTTTGACCCAAAAGAAACGCCACTTCATCCTGAGAAAGTGCGGAACGCTTCCGATATGTCCGCAAATAATTTGAAAGTTGTTGCGAGGCCATTGTTTTTGAAAGAACTCAATGTGAGAGTTCAGAACTCCACATTACCTAAATGATAAAACGAACAAAGGGGGGAATATTTGCCGTTTGGGGCAATATTTATTGGAACGCCTTGGAAATCGGCGCTTTTTGACCTTCATTATATCAGACCACAGTTTTTAAGGGTTGGACAAGACTTTGTGGACGAATCACGGTCTGCCTTGAATGTCTCATCGTAAGCGACTCTGAATAGAGCCATCAAAAAATCGCTTCATGACCTAAGAGTTGTGTGCCATAATTCTCTCAGCCACGATCAGGTTTTGCCTCTTCTCCGTAATTGCATGGCAACAATCCGCACCCCGGCTTTTCAACCGGGGTGACGCGTGCACGACTGGCGTATTGGGGTCTGAATATTGAGTTTCAATCCGCACCCCGGCTTTTCAACCGGGGTGACACATGAACCCGTTAAATCAGCATGGAATCGGCGATGTGTTTCAATCCGCACCCCGGCTTTTCAACCGGGGTGACTTTTGCATGTTAGGATTGGTATTAATGGGCTTTTGTTTCAATCCGCACCCCGGCTTTTCAACCGGGGTGACAGGAACGCAAGTGGGATCCGGGATGGCTCAAAAAATGTTTCAATCCGCACCCCGGCTTTTCAACCGGGGTGACTTGTCGTCGGCATTGATGACGCCATTGGTGAAGATGGTTTCAATCCGCACCCCGGCTTTTCAACCGGGGTGACGTTGGACGCGGGGATCCTGGAGGCGTCGCTGCTCTCGTTTCAATCCGCACCCCGGCTTTTCAACCGGGGTGACGCCTGAAATTCCCGAGACGTACATCACTTTGGGAAAGTTTCAATCCGCACCCCGGCTTTTCAACCGGGGTGACCGCCAGGTGGATGCCTGGTGGTACCAATGGTGGCTGTTTCAATCCGCACCCCGGCTTTTCAACCGGGGTGACGCCATTGACACCACTACCATGAGGAACACCGCGTGTTTCAATCCGCACCCCGGCTTTTCAACCGGGGTGACTTGTTCTCGCCGGATCCAACGTGACGACGGTGACGTTTCAATCCGCACCCCGGCTTTTCAACCGGGGTGACCAATACGTACTGCGGAAGGTGCAAACTGTTAACAAGTTTCAATCCGCACCCCGGCTTTTCAACCGGGGTGACCTTGCGCGACAATCCCCCAGTACGTTGCAGCAAGCGTTTCAATCCGCACCCCGGCTTTTCAACCGGGGTGACACCTTGAGTCTTACAGGGAACGTCACATTCACCACGTTTCAATCCGCACCCCGGCTTTTCAACCGGGGTGACTCCTCCAGTTGCGGCGTCCATTCGTTGGTTTGCTGGTTTCAATCCGCACCCCGGCTTTTCAACCGGGGTGACCCCTGATCCAAACCCGTTTGAAAGAAAGTTTCAAAGTTTCAATCCGCACCCCGGCTTTTCAACCGGGGTGACCCTTGACCACTTTTTCAAGCGCCTGACTCTCGTTGTTTCAATCCGCACCCCGGCTTTTCAACCGGGGTGACGTGTGGTTTGGATCACCCATTGCAACCGTGAACGTGTTTCAATCCGCACCCCGGCTTTTCAACCGGGGTGACCCCAACTCTGACTTGTAAGCCTCCACCACATTGCGGTTTCAATCCGCACCCCGGCTTTTCAACCGGGGTGACCGGAGCTGGGGGAACATGGATTGAATTTTACGGAGTTTCAATCCGCACCCCGGCTTTTCAACCGGGGTGACCCGTGGAGGTGCTGACGGATTTGGAGGCGTGGAAGGAGTTTCAATCCGCACCCCGGCTTTTCAACCGGGGTGACCTACTGGAGGCCACCACCACCAACGCGGGTTTTGGGTTTCAATCCGCACCCCGGCTTTTCAACCGGGGTGACAACGTGCCGCTCAGGGACTGCCAGCCGGTAAATGGAGTTTCAATCCGCACCCCGGCTTTTCAACCGGGGTGACCCATCCCATCCTCAATGCGCACGGCGGACTGGCAGTTTCAATCCGCACCCCGGCTTTTCAACCGGGGTGACCCCCAAGCGTAGCACTGCACACTGGCCGTCCCGCTGTTTCAATCCGCACCCCGGCTTTTCAACCGGGGTGACGTGATGCGATCAACACCAATCCGGTGTTCGACGTGTTTCAATCCGCACCCCGGCTTTTCAACCGGGGTGACTTGCACGGATTGGATGCTGGAAACAATACTGGAGGTGTTTCAATCCGCACCCCGGCTTTTCAACCGGGGTGACGAGGAGGAACGCAATACAAAGCTAGATTATTATCTGTTTCAATCCGCACCCCGGCTTTTCAACCGGGGTGACCGTTTGTGGTGTACATGCACCGGCCTTGTGATGGTGTTTCAATCCGCACCCCGGCTTTTCAACCGGGGTGACGCTATGCGGAAAAGTCGATGCCCGCGAAAATGCTTGTTTCAATCCGCACCCCGGCTTTTCAACCGGGGTGACGCGGAGTCGGAGCTTAAAGTGGTCGAAGCGGAGTTGGTTTCAATCCGCACCCCGGCTTTTCAACCGGGGTGACTTTTCGGAACGGACGCGGAGTTTGAGGGAATCATTGTTTCAATCCGCACCCCGGCTTTTCAACCGGGGTGACTTGTGAGTTGTGCGGCGTTGCAGTTGAGTGTTACGTTTCAATCCGCACCCCGGCTTTTCAACCGGGGTGACTCGTACAAAATAAGTGATACTCTATTACTACCTCCAGTTTCAATCCGCACCCCGGCTTTTCAACCGGGGTGACGTGATGACAATCGAAGAGAACGCGCTTGTCATGCGTTTCAATCCGCACCCCGGCTTTTCAACCGGGGTGACGCGCACCAATTCTTTATCGATGGGAGGATTATCAGTTTCAATCCGCACCCCGGCTTTTCAACCGGGGTGACATCTCTGGCGCATATTGTCCAAGGAATTGATATTTGTTTCAATCCGCACCCCGGCTTTTCAACCGGGGTGACACATGACAACCATTCCAACGCACAGTTGCATGTCGTTTCAATCCGCACCCCGGCTTTTCAACCGGGGTGACTGGGTGGCGTCCGGTGTGACCGGAACCAACAATCAGTTTCAATCCGCACCCCGGCTTTTCAACCGGGGTGACTCGTTTCAATACCGATATTTCGCTTTCGGTTGACGTGTTTCAATCCGCACCCCGGCTTTTCAACCGGGGTGACCTATTACGGATGAGAAGGGGTGGATTTATTTACAGATGTTTCAATCCGCACCCCGGCTTTTCAACCGGGGTGACAGCATAGGGTGTTCCCCATTGGAATCTAAGGGAACGTTTCAATCCGCACCCCGGCTTTTCAACCGGGGTGACGACGGTGAATCTCAAATTAGAGGGGGGAGGAGGTGTTTCAATCCGCACCCCGGCTTTTCAACCGGGGTGACAGGGGACATGAGGTCTATTTTTTTCTATGTCAATGTTTCAATCCGCACCCCGGCTTTTCAACCGGGGTGACCGGTTCCGTGCCATGATAGCCGGGGTCTTGTAGGTGTTTCAATCCGCACCCCGGCTTTTCAACCGGGGTGACATCCCGTTGCCTCTACACCGGATTGGAAAACGGGGTTTCAATCCGCACCCCGGCTTTTCAACCGGGGTGACCGCCAGCGCCAAGGCCGTGGTGACTGCCAGGGAAGCGTTTCAATCCGCACCCCGGCTTTTCAACCGGGGTGACGACCGCTGCCATTATCGTCGCCATCGTCTTGGCGGTGTTTCAATCCGCACCCCGGCTTTTCAACCGGGGTGACCCAAAACTCTCAAGGGGGTGGTGGGTCAAGACGGGTTTCAATCCGCACCCCGGCTTTTCAACCGGGGTGACTTGGGTGGACTAGCTGTTATCGCTACCACCATCGTAGTTTCAATCCGCACCCCGGCTTTTCAACCGGGGTGACCCACCGCCTGCATGATGCGCGGGTCCACCGCGTTGTTTCAATCCGCACCCCGGCTTTTCAACCGGGGTGACTGCAGACCTCTCTTTCGATTGAGCTGCAAAAACTTTCTACACCATTTGCGCGAACTTGCCAATATGACATCGCGATGAGCGATGTTTTTGTCAAAGAGCAACATGAAAAGCACTGGAAGCATTGGAATTTCCACACTCCGCGAAACAGTCGGGTTTGGCCCGACACTTGGGATTCGCGGAAACATCTCACAGGATTAACGGCTCGCTGAGGTCTAACGGCTTATCCACACCGTGATGCTCGATCTTATACCGGGCCGTTTCATTCAGAAAATAAAATCGCAACGAATCCTCATCCACCTTGATCTCCCGGACCAACCGGTCTTTGAGTTGCACCCATTCAGTCTGGCCGACCTGACACTCGAATACGCTCTTCTGGACGCGCACTCCGTAATCCTCACATGCCTGAGCTACGCGTCGCAAACGCCGTTGTCCAGCTTTCTCCACTGTAGCAACATCGTAGGTAACGAGGATTAGCATCGGTTTATGGTTTAGGGTTGATGATCCTCACTTTGGCACAAGCGGGATGTAATCCGCAATATCTCCGCGCAAGAACCGGGCGAGGATGCGCGCCTGTATGAACGGTAATTGGCCCACGCGCAACTGTTGATCGAGCAATGGATGCTGCAAAGTTTCCTGTTTGCGAGTCTGATAAGACTGAATCACTAATTTGCGGCCTGCATCCGTGAATTCCACTGCTCCGCCTTCACGTACTCGGAAATGCTCAGGACCAACCTGTTTACGGTTGATAAGTGTGACCGCTAGGCGGTCGGCCAGCCAGGGACGAAACTCCTCCATCAAATCCAAGGCGAGCGACGGGCGATTCGGACGTTCAACATGAAGAAAACCTACGAATGGATCCAAACCGACTGTGGTGAGCGCTGTCACACAATCATGACGAACCAAAGCATAGAGAAAACTCAGCAGACAATTGATACGGTCGCGTGGTGGACGCCGACTGCGGTTGCCAAAAGTGAAATCATCCCGTTGTTGTTTGAGCAGCAGACTGAATACAGAGAAATAAGTCTGCGCGGCCATTCCCTCCGTGCCGCGCAATATATCAAGAGCGTTAGTTGTGGCGGGACTTTCTGGTTTCCAGCGTCCGAGCTCCTGTATCTGACGGGCCAATGCGTCTGCGGCGCTGTCCAGTTTGGCTTTCTCGGTTGGTTCCTCCGTTTCTCGCGCGGCCCGAAGCAGAGAATTGCGGCTGTTCTGAATCTTGCCCGCAATGATGGCTCGTGAAATGGCAGCACATTTCTCGGGAACATCGGCCGCACGGAATTGGGCTCTCCGCAAGGTAACACTTGTGTCCGCAACACCGGTCAACCGCGCCTGGAGGTAACCCCACTCACTCAAAAAATGGACAGCTACACCATGTTCCCAACATAGAGCAAGTGCTGGTGGCGTGATTGTCACCTGTCCGAAAGCGCAGAGGGATTCAAGGTGATGAATTGGAATGGGCAATTTTCGCCAGTCTATGGCCTTGTCGCGCGAACGTTCCTCGGGCGGCAGGTCCGGTGGATAGACCGGCACTTCCACCTGCAATGTCAGATGATCGCGGCTCACAAACGTGCCGTTGGTCGTCAGATAGAGCGTATTTTGGATTATTTCATGCACAGTGGGTCTAAGGTTGTTTCAGGTTTGATACAAGCGGCGTGTGGCAGCCTTCGTGGTTGACGCTGCCTCTGTCCGGGTGAGCCGTGGCAGGCAGATGTCAAAAAGCGAACATTCCTCGCATCTGTCTTCCACATACAGGGCGGGAGGTATGTTTTCGGACTCAGTCATGTTGTGAACGACCCGGATGGCTTCCTCTGTTCGCTTTCGTAGTTTTTCGTCGAAGTCAACTTCGCGCCGCCGCCTGCTTTCAGCATGAAAGATCGCGCCACATGGAATGGAGATTTGAAACATTTCCTCCAGGCATATTGCCTGGGCGCAGAGTTGCGCATCATCATTTTCCCATTCGCGACGTTTACCCACTTTGAATTCCACAGGAAAGAGCAAGCCATCCGAACGCTTCTCAACGAAATCACACTTGCCGTTCAAACCGAGGCGATCCGACCACACCGGCAACGCTCGCAATATTGTCACTCCTTTGGCAACTTCATAGCCAGGTAGGTCGGCGTGTTCATGCACGATGTCCCCACGTTCCGTGTGTTGATTTGCAGAACGCCATCCTTCAACAATCTTCAATGCCGCCCTTCGCGGACAAA
This sequence comes from Verrucomicrobiia bacterium, assembly GCA_963664225.1. Taxonomy (GTDB): domain Bacteria; phylum Verrucomicrobiota; class Verrucomicrobiia; order Limisphaerales; family UBA1319. The sequence continues at coordinate 30,771 of OY760937.1, read as the reverse complement.
AAAGGAAGTCGTTAAGGAGCGAGAGTGGCAATGGCTCCCGCTCCTGGAATTTTACGACCGACAATTTGGAGTTTGCGATGGGGGTCACAGAAGCTCTATCAATGTGACACCTTTTAGGCTTTTCTCGGCTTCGGCCTTTGGTGTTACGTCGTAATCGGAGAAATCGCGTGCCACATCGATATTTGCTTTCCGCTTAACAGACATTCTCTCAAACAATTTGTGAGCCGGGGCATTGCCGAGTGCAGAGTCGTGTTTGAAAATCCAAATCTTACGAGGTGCCATGGTGCCACGAGAGGCGGAGCGGTCGTGGTCGAACATTTGTTGAAGCGCTTGCCAAAGCAACTCAAGGTCAGCGTCATTGAAACCGGTTTCGCGGGCGAGATATGCGCTAATGAAACCATGACAGCGATAGAGTCCGTAGGGAATAAGGTTTTTACGTCCCATTGTTTGATTTGGCGAATCGGCTTCTTTAGCCTCAGTAGCTGCCATGCGAGTGATGCTCAAGTCGAGTGGTAGAATCTGATCAATAGAACGGCTGAAGGTGAGTTGCACTGGGCCTCTGACCTGACCAGCGTTTGCGCCGGTGGACATGACCGCACCGAATGTTCGAACATCAAAAAAACGTTTGCACATCTCGGCACGAGCAGCACCCACCTGTTCACGACTGGCCTTTTTCTTATCAGATTTTGGGTCAATCTCATGTCCAATAGACTTGTGCGCTTCAGCGATGCGGTCATTCAACACCGATCCTTGTTGGACAAATATTCCGTAACCTGGCGCACCCTCTTTGGCGAGCAACGTGAAATTTCTGATTTTTCGTTTGAGGCATACATCGGACACGAGGCCGTGCATGTCCTGCGGATCAATACGCGGGGCGTTGGCGGCATCGGGATCACCATTGGGATTACCGTCTTTGCAGTCGAAGAGATATACGAAGTCGTAGCGGTTGTTCATTTTAATGATAGATTTGGGTTAATGGTTTGTGGTTCGAGATCATTTAACTATATCAACTTTTGGCTTCCGCATCTTTGCGTTCTGCCGAACGTCGGCGGTATTCAGCCTTCTGGTGGTAATATCCGATGGCAAAACGCCCCTGTTCTTCGAGACTGAGAGAGGCGGGAAACTTATCACCAAGTGTGGTCGTAATCGATTCAAAATCCTTGCTAACGTTGGTAGCAAGACCTCCTTCCGCTTTAGCCAGGTGAAACTGGGCGTTGCGGAACAATCGGCCCATTACCAGTGCTGGCGATGTGCTGGCGCTGGCGTAGTAACGTTCCACCACACCGGCATTAACACTGCCAAGAGCGAGGTATTGGAGCCGGTCGAAGACTGCGAATAATCGGCCGCAGAGGTAGGCGGGATCATGGGATTCAGAATTCAGGCATTCGGTCATAACTGTCGTTGATGTTTGATTGTTTGTGGTAGAGCGATTGGGAGAGCGCAACAGGCACGCCTTAATCAAGGCGATGCGAGCGGGATTGGATTTGGGATCAGACTTGTCGTCGGGTTTTTTGAATTCGACTTGCAATCGACGTAGTGCAGCAGACAGTGCAGATTGAGGCAATGGCACGAATCGTCCGCGTAATGCTCCGTGCAATAGCTGTGTTGAAATTTGTGGCGGTAACTCTTCAAGATCCTTTCGCACCATACCGTAGAGCAACGCACCAAATTTAAAATCTCGTTTAATGGCATGTCCATCAGGATGGATTATACCGAGGTCCTCAAACCACTCGGCAACGTGTTTTTTCATTTCCGGCACGGTGGTTTCCAACCAATCACGCACAACAACACGGGAGCCATTGCTGGAAAGGCTGAGGGCGTAATAGGCATTATCATCAAAGGCCACAGGAGGCTGCCCTGACTGAATTGATTTTAGCAGAGATTCGACTGCCTTTTCATCAGCGGTGGAGAGGAGGTCTATCGGGTCTGCAATAATGGGCTGGCGTGTCCAATGGAGGTGGATGGCATTGCTGAACACCAACCCCTGGTTTCGGCTCACATCGATAAGGCGATTGAATGCGGAGCGCATTTTTTCCTCCGCGTCTATTCCAACCGGCGCGTTTGCCGCTTGTGAAAGACCAAAAGATTCAAACGCAGGACACTCTTTGTTGAAGGATATCAATTTAGTGTCTTCCCCAAGCAGCTTGATAAACCCGGTTGTCCTGCACACAGGACCGTATTTCCCAGTGGCCAAGCAGACGGACTCATTTTTCTCTTGTTCGTTGCGTTGTGATTGTCTGGCCTGTCGCCACCATGCCTTCAAAGCATTGGATTCCAGAAGATTTTGGCCATCTACTGTAAATGCCACATTCTCGCTAGGTTTTGCCTTTACAGCCTTGAGACGGGAATAAAGCTCAGCAAGCATGTTTTCATTGCACAGAAAACCGGCCAGCGCTTGAAGTGCATTCGATTCTGTTGAGCAATCCAATGCAGCTTGCTCAAGGAGGCTCACGAAATATTTTTGATTTATCCGGCGCTTTTCGCGTTTTTCCTCGTCGTCCACAAAAATGGTGGACCGCTCCAAACTATCGCACAGGAAATAAGAGCGACCATGCGAAACAAAATCTGGATCTGATTTTGGGCGGACAATTCGCTTTGGACGCGGCTTTTTCTCATCAGGATCATCTGAGAGCGGAATGGGATTGCCCGCGAGTTGACCGTTTCGATCTAAAGAAATCAACCAGCGAACTCCCACGGTTTCAAAATCGGAATCGCCAAGGCCTTCCCGTTCGGCATATGAAATCAGGGCCTGCAACATCATAATGCACCTCCAAGTTCTTTCTTAATAACGGACCAATCAGGCACCGAAATTACCCCATCCCGGAGATTGGCTTTGAAAAATGTGACTCGGGGCTGCGGTTTTTCAACCTTACCGAATATATGGTTTTTACCGACGTCAAGATCGAATACATCGTAAAGCATGAGGCCGAGGTCGGCATCAGGATTCACACAGGGAGTCACATTCATGGCTGTTTCGTCCGCTAGTTCAAAATGGGCGGGAAACTCGCGGCAACCGAAGCAAGGTTGAGCGAAGCACTGACCATGGTTTGCGCGACGCTGGAACATGGCCAGGTATTTTACGGGACTGTCATCGCCTTCAGATTCGTCCTCACCACGTGGTTTTCGACGTGGCAGATTGGCTAAGGGCGTGAGTTTCAACGATGCCTCAATGACATATTCCACGTCGCGCAATGCAAGAGTGTTTCGCTGCGTGCGGTTTTCATCGGCCAGCAGTGCTTCAGTGTTGCGTATAGAGAGGCATGCTTTGACTTCATTTCGCCGGAAGGCAAGAAAACGAATTGGCTTTTTAACCGCGATACGTTGGATGTTCCAACGGAACTGTGGTTTGTATAGAATGGATTCCAGGAGGCCGCGCGCCGCGCTGGGCGTGATTACGGGATAACTCACGCGTTCCACTTTCATTTCTGGCCGGGTGAAACAGGCGAGATCACCCCACGTTCGTAGGTGGATAGTCATGGTATCGTGTGTTGTTCGATTATTTGAATGAGTTGGGTTCACAGGCAAAGGGATTGGCTGTCGAGATGTCCGAGGCCCAGATTCTCATCGTAATCGGAGTTCCAGACCCAGAAATCCCAATTTTTGGCAGGCTGGTAAATGTACCCTTTGGATTGGGCTTCAGAAAATTCGGTTTGATAGAGGTTTACAGAAAAGCGTTGGGCCTCGCGGCATTCAGCAGAAGTAAGGTGTTGCGAAGAACAGAGGATTTCGGCCAGTTGGGCACCCCGTTGCCATTTTACTAGCACTGCGCGCGTGTCATCGCCGACCAAGCGACATTCCGTGGTCGCAGTGGGAAAATCGAACGCGGCACTTGCATTGAAAACTGGATCGTCTTCGCAGGATTGTGGACCGAGAAGACTATAAAGCTCCGCAAAATAAGCAGCGTAGAAAGCCGGAAGATGCAATCTGGCGCTGGCATCAGGGAAACGAGCCAGGAACTCTTCCGTCTTGGCAAGAGCAGTGCCATAAGCACCACGAGGCAGGCCGCCATTCGCTGGCCGGAATACAGTAACCGGGCAAGGCTCGACGTGAAGACCTTCACGGTTGCAGCGTCCCGCCGTTTGAATAATGGAGTCAAGCGGGCCGAGGGCTCGGTAGGCAACTGGGAAATCTACATCAACACCAGCCTCGATGAGTTGAGTGGAAACCAAGCGACAAGGTTGGCCGTTACGAAGCCGGTCGCGTATGATTGTCAGCTTTTCCCTCCGGTGTGTGGGGCAAAGTCGTGAGGATAAATGGTAACAACCTTCTTCAGATTGGGCGCAGACCATTTTAAACAAGTGGCGGGCATCCTTTGTTGTATTAACCACGCAAAGGACTTGCGGGTTGATGTGCATCCGGTTTGCAATGTCTTCCCATGTGCATGTCTGGTCTTTGCCAGGCAGTTCAATATGTGTGCGGCGCAGTGCCTCAGCCATGGCCTCCGGCTCTGAGGATATCTCCACAGGATTCCAGCCATAAGGCAGCGCCTTGCTTGCTGCAGCAAACGCCGGCTGAGTGGCCGTCATAAATACCGCGGTCGCCCCGTAATCACGAGTAAGCAAACCTACTCCCGACAAGAGCGATGGAACAAGTTTTGCTGGCAAAGTTTGCACCTCGTCAAATAACACAACCGATCGGGCGATATTGTGCAGCTTGCGGCAGTCTGATGGACGATGACTGAACAGGCTCCCGAAGAATTGTACGCTAGTGGTCACCACCAGGGGCGACGCCCAATTCTCAGCGGCTAACCGCGCTCGGCGTAATCGCTCGTCCTCCGCATCCCGGCCTTTGTCTTCGTCGATCTCACGCGGAGCAACGGCACTATGATGCTCTAAAACATAGTCCGATCCGAATTCTGTCTCGAAAAGGTTTCGGTAAACTTGGGCCGTTTGTTCAATGATGCTGGTGAATGGAATAACCACAATTATCCGGCAAAAGCGGTTTGGGTCATTAATAGAAAGAGCGGCGTTGTGCTTTGTAATGTGTTGCAACGCAAATGCGAGCGAGCAAAGGGTCTTGCCACTACCAGTGGGGGCCGTTAGCGTGAATAAACCGGGGGCTTTGGCGGCCGCAACGAGACAATCAGATAGCAGCTTCCGCCGCCGCTTGTTTACACTTCCGTCAGCAGGCATTGCGGTCAGGCGACTCTTTAGAATAGCTAAGGCCTTCTCTGAATCAAGAGCCAGTGCAGCTCGCTGCTGTTTGTTTTGAGGGTTGAAATGGGCTTCAGTGTCGAGAAAATCAGCATCCACTAGACAGGAAAATAGCATTCGGGTGCGCATAGCGGCCGCGAAGAGGGTTTCCTTACGACGCGGAGAGACGACAGGTAATTGCAAACCGTAAGCAGCAAGATGTCCCATAAGTTCGGCCACTGATTCGCTACAGCCCGTAAGTTCTCTAGCCAGCGTGGAATCGGCCATCTTTTGGATCGATTGCCGCAAGGTCCGTGCGGCTGGCAGGCCGGTATGATGCCCATCAATCGCATAACCAGCGAGCATGGCATTCAATTCTGCCGATTTTCTGGCACCCGCCACCCAATGATTAATGCCGTGAATCGAATTATCATGCAGGCGATCTTGAAATCGTTTTGCATATTTCCCCAGATCATGCAGTAATCCTGCCAATTCTGCCTCTTCCTTCATTCCCATTGGCGTGGCAAGCTTTCCCGCAAGTTGGGCCACGTTGCGCAAGTGCTCTTTTAATGGCTGCCAGTGGGATACGTCCGGGTCTGGCGAGCCGTCAGTTTTAAAGACAGTATGTGCGTAATGCTCCACGATTACCTTGCTTCCCAATTTGTTCCAACGGACCATTATATACATTGGCTTGCTCATGCAACATAGAAATCGCATCATCGCTACCGAAATATTTAAAGTTACGCTCCGGTCCAGCGAGTCCTTACTTTTCTGAACGCGGCCTGGGCAGCCAATCCGATACATGGTCGATAAAAACACCGTTTACGCACGCACCATATCTCAGAGGGTTGGACAATTACGGGGTAACCCCTCAAGAAAAGATCCAATGCAATTTACGATGTAAAATCGCTTGAAACCTGTCTTGCGACTTTGGTTCGGATTCAGATGTTTTGAGATGGAATGGGCGGAGCCAAGCCTTTGGCAATATTTCAATTCATAACATTGCGCCATCCACACATCTGGAAAACATGTCCCCAACGACAAGCCTTCCCCCCTATGAACTCAGCCGGTTTTCCATAAACTCAGGTGATGGAAACCGACATCAAACTCAGCCAACAGGCCATCGCCGAATTCAAGACGATCTATCAAGAAGAATACGGCATTGTCCTCTCAGATGACGAAGCTGCGGAAATCGCAATTCGGTTGTTGAGGTTTTTCGATATTCTCATCCACCCCGTTGACACCGCCGAGTTATTTCATCAAATTCCTAGTACGTTGACGCGCCCGTTTCCCGTACGTTAGCATGAGAATGTTCCCCATCCATTTCGATGCCAAAATACTTCATCTATTGCCGCAAATCATCAGAAGCCGAAGACCGGCAGGTCCTTTCCATTGAATCCCAAACCCGTGAACTTCAAGAACTTGCCAATAAATATGGATTTACGGTTGCCGATGTTGTGACAGAATCAAAATCAGCCAAGGAACCCGGGCGACCGATGTTCAACGCAATGATGCAACGCATATATCGCGGGGAAGTCTCCGGTATCATCTGCTGGAAACTCGACCGCTTGGCGCGCAATCCGGTGGATGGTGGTTCAATCATTTGGGCGATCAAGACACACGGCATCCATGTCGCGACGCCTGCCCAGAATTTCAGCCACGGGGATGACAACGTAATCCTCATGTATATCGAGTTCGGCATGGCCCAAAAATACGTGGATGATCTGAGCCGCAACGTGAAGCGCGGCCTGAAAACCAAAATCGAAAATGGCTGGTATCCTGGTGTCGCCCCACTTGGATATTTGAACAACACCGTCATGTCGACAGGAGAAAAGATCCTCATCAAAGATCCTGAACGCTTCCAAATCCTTCGCCGCATGTGGGTTTTAATGTTAACCGGCCTCCATACACCGCCCAAAATCCTTGACCTCGTCAATAACGATTGGGGCTTTCGCACGCGTCAAACCCGGAAAACGGGTGGCAAGCCCCTTTGCCGGAGCGCGATATACCATATTTTCAATAACCCCTTCTATTCAGGCTGGTTCGAATCACCGAAAGGAAGCGGTCAGTGGCACAAAGGAAAGCACGAGCCGATGGTGACCAGACAGGAATATGATCGGGTTCAAGTCTTGCTTGGCCGCAACGGCAACCCCAGGCCAAGCATTCACACTGATTTTCCGTTTACAGGCTTCATCCGTTGCGGTGAATGCCAATCGATGGTGACCGCTGAGGAAAAGCACCAGCTCGTGTGCACCAATTGCCATTTCAAATTCGCATATCGACATTTAAAAGAATGCCCCCGTTGCCGAACTCCCATTGAGAACATGGCAAACCCCACAATTCGCTCCTACACTTATTACCACTGCACCAAAAGCAAAAACCCACATTGCTCTCAAAAAAGCATTAGCAGCAAGAAAATCGAAGACCAAATTGATGCGCTCCTGTCGCAAATTCATATTTCCGCGCATTTCAAGGATTACGCGCTCAAATACCTGCGTTTGCTCCATGAACAGGAATCAACGAACCGAGACGAGGATATTGATGTGAGGAATCGGTCTTACAAAGCTTGTCTTCAACGAATCGACAACCTGATCAAACTCCAAACCGCGCCTGAAAACGGCGATGGCAGCCTGTTATCGAATGAGGAATACGGACGGCAAAGGGCAGACCTACTGAATGAAAAGAGTCGTCTGGAAGAACAGCTTAATGACACCGGACATCGCGTGACCAAATGGCTGGAGCTCTCAGAGCAATTCTTCGAATTCGCCAGCACGGCCCGCGAAGATTTTACGAAAGGCGATTCCAAAACCAAAAAAAGGATTCTGGCGACGATTGGATCGAACTTTTTCCTCCAGGACAAACAACTCATGATTGAAGCCATAAAACCGTTTGAGATATTGGAAAATGCACTAACTACCCATGACTCTAAAAAGGATTCAATCGAACCGGATAAAATCGTTTCGCTGTATGGGCGAAATCCAATATTAACAGTCGATGATGCTCATTGGCTGGGTGTCATGGATGAAGCTAGAACATTACAACATGATAATGACATTCTAGTCAACAATATCTACCGCTTCTTTCGAACCGTCTGTCTGTCTCCTTCTTTTAAGATATCCGACTGGTGTTTATTGTATCATGTTGTAAGTATTGATGTTCGGAAGAATTGAGGGTAGGGGTCACAATTTGCCGCAAAAGGCAATACGATGACATACAAGAAGTTGTTCTGGCCAAGAACGGATGGATAGCGAACTTCAACTTCATGAATATGATAATATAATGTAATCATGAGGATAATATGTGAATGGAATTATGTTCCCGATCTTGACCCACTCTATAATGCACAGGTAATCATAGGAATGTCGTTTGGAGCAAACCACAAGAATAAAGGCGAAAGTCCGGGTGTAAGCAATGAAGAAATCGCTCGTATAATTTATCGAATGTCGGCTTCGAATAATATTCCAGTAATCGCACAAAGAGAGGTGGCTGAAGCAATTACAAAACTCAAAATCCCGATTCAACCTGTACTTGTGATTTCGGAGAATGATAACCAATCTCACATAACTTCGTACGAAGTGCTTTGCCAGGCCTGGCAATTCTGCAATAATACTCACTTGCGACAGGCAATTATTGTAGCTCATCCTGCGCATATTCTCAGATGCTCTTGGGTGGCTGAGAAAATCGGGTTTACCATCAATCTCCCGAATGTATCGTCAGTACCCTATGAAATCTTATCAACGCAATGGTGGACGCGTAATAGATTCTTCTTTTTCATTTGGGAGCTTTACGCAAGAATTGGATGGAAATTCAAAGGCTATCTGTAACCCTCACAGGGACCAGATGAGTGACTGAAATCTTTTCAGTTGAACATTTGTGTCGGATAAACGATGTTTTGCTAATCGTGTCGGAAAAAAACAAAGTTGAACTTGAATGGCTAAAATTCCATTGGGAAAAATGGAGAGAGGAGGCCAATCGTTTCTGGTGGCATCTGACAATTGCAACGATTGCTCTTCTTGCTTTGAATCTATATCAATTGAATGTTCTTTAATTCATAATAACTCGTGTCAAATTCCAGGGCTCCGCCGTTGCCTTGACTTGAAAGTAATTGGCAGACTTTTATATCCAATTATTGTTCTACTTTATCTTGCTATCCTAGGTGGCTGGGTGATCTATTGCTCTTTGCAAGTTTGGGCTTAATCACCACTCGCTATCGTCTCACTAACAATCATGCTGATAGCTGACGCAAAATTATGCACAATTTGACAGAGACGTCTTTCTTTTAATTACAATATATTACATTAAGATATGACGCAATTATGGATTGGTAAATAATAGTAACGATCTTGCCACAAACGGCAAACGTTGCCGTCTATTATCAGATACCTTTCGGACATATTCTTGTCATACAAAGTTCATATTCACCACGGAACTTTGTTCACAGAAATAGTCGGCCTGTGAGTGGGATAAAACAAAACCTATGAAAAGTGATATAGGTTATTACACTCGACAACTGAGTCCAGTGAAAAAGCTTGATTTCCTCATCGATCAAATTGATGAGATCAAAGAGAAGCTTGAGGATGTAAATCAGGAGTTGTTCGAGGAAGAATTGGGTCTATAGCTCAATTCTAAGTGAACGCAGTACGAGAATGAGCGGTATTTAGAGATCGAGTCCGATTGTCCATCCCCCCCTACTTTTACATTTGGCTTAACAGAGCCAGAAAACTTTTGCTGGGTGTCGTGGATGAAGCTAGAACATTACAACACGATTATGACATTTTAGTCAACGACATCTACCGCTTCTTTCGAACCGTCTGTCTGTCCTCTTCTTTCAATTTGTCTGACTGGTGGTTACTGTATCATGCTGGAAGTATGGACCACTCGAATAACTGATGGTAGGAGTGAAAGTTTGCTGGAGGTGGCAAGAAAGCGCTTTGCAAATATAAGAAGTCTGACAGATATGCCGACGGCAGCAACTTCGATGTTGGTTTAAAAGTATTCAAAGCCCTACTAACAACAAGCAGAACACGGTTGAGGCTTCCATGCGGCACACTGTCCGTTAACAGTTATCAATCACATTCAGTCCATCACCTCCTAAAAAGCGCGAGGGACGATTTGTTGATCTTCCTTGATCAGTGACGTAGAGCAGAAAGCGTTTAGCTCTGGTAATGCCGACATATAATAGGCGCTTAGCCTCGTCAATCTCATCCACAGACTCCGCACGCCGATTCGGAAGTTGTCCTTCATGCAACCCAACCAAAGCCACAGCGTCAAACTCCTTTCCTTTGGCCGCATGTATGGTAAGTAACTGAAGGCTTTGGTCTGTCGCGGCAAACAATCCAAGATCACTAACCGTCATGTTGGAAAAATCGATGTCACGGCTGTTGCGCATCTGTTCACAGATTACAGCTGCGGATTCGCTGAGCAAGTTGCTCGCAGAGACTGGTAACACTCCATCTGCGACAAGAATGTTGCTGAACTCGGCCGCAGCTCGAACTAGCCACTGCTCCGCCGAAGGAACAGCGAGCCTCAAGCGTTGCCCTTCATGCAAAATGCGAAACACAGTAACTGCGCCGGTGTAGCCTAGAATATCATATCTGTCTATACCTGCTATCTCGAGTAGAAGCCGATGCAATTCCCTTTGTATGTTACGCACTAGCCGTGGCTGTGGATCTTCAATATAAGCACAAACATACTCTGCCAGTCTCGCAAATAGTTGGCTGCCTCGATAAGGTCTAGCACCTGGACCAATGATGGGAATCCCGTAATCGCGTAAGAAGCGGCCAATCGGAAATAAGGTAAACCAGTCGGGGGCCAAAATCGCGGCGTTGCCATATTCAATGCCGAGGTCAAGCAATCCCGGTAAAAAGTGGTCCTGCAGAGCATTGGTTACGCTTTCGACATGAACGTATTGCGGCCCATGAGGATTGATTACACTTTGCCCACTCGCGACCATAGGGACATCACGCGGACGCAGTAATTCCGCGTGTGCCACTATTTGAGGATTTGAGCGCCAGTTGTGGTAAAGACGAAAGTCCCTTCGCGCACCGATGTAAGTAGCGAACTCTGACATCAAATGGGGGCGCGCTCCCGCAAAACCGAAAATAGATTGATGCGGATCACCGACAAGGAAATACTTAGCGTTTCCATCATTGTGAAGCTTTCTAAGGATTTCGACCTGTAGGTCTGTAGTATCCTGGAATTCGTCCACCAGAATCCACTCGAAGCGGCATGCAAGAGCGTGTGGGAGACTGGGGTAATCATTCAGAAGCCGGTACGTAATGTAGAGCAGGGTTGAAAAGTCCACTGCTCGTACCGCACGCAACCTGTTCCAAAACTCTAGAGCAATTTCGCGAGAGAGACCCGAACTACGGCTAAGAACCGGTTCGCCGTCTGGTGCGCGAGTTAGTCGTTCGAACTCTTCTTTAACAGAAGAGACTCGCAAGCTAAAGTCCTGGCACAGTTCATGAACAATTGCGCGGAACTCGTCGCTGTCAGGTGCCATGAGCTTAAATCCCGTCTCATATCCTTCAATCCGCCAGTAAAAGCGGCTGAGAATATTGTTTAGACGTATCCGTCAGGCGAAGTGGCAATAGGCAATGTGGGGCTGGCCTGATTAGATTGGCGGCGTGAAAGGCGAATATGGCAACTTTCAGAAGTCACCCGCAACAAGGCATCGGTTACTTGGGCAACTGTGCGAGCGCTTCGGGATGTGCCTTGGCCCAGGCTTTTGGGGTAATGGTTGGCACCTCACTTTGCTGCATGTTGGGGAGGCGGCTGAGCACATCACGCAAATAGAGGGCCGGATTGATTTTATGGCGATGACAACTGCCCAGGATCGAGTAGATCACGGCGCTTCGCCAGCCCGCCTCGGGATGGCCAATGAACAGGAAGTTCTTTTTCCCAATGGCCGTGGGCCGAATTATGTTCTCGATCGGATTATTATCAATCGCCACCTCCCCGAACTGGGCATATTGATTCAACTCTGTCCACAAACCCCTGGCATAATGGATGGCCTTGCCCAGAAGGCTTTGGGGCAAAATCTTGGGCTCGATTTTCTCCAGCGCCCTTCCAATGCGCGCGAGCACGGGCTTGGCCTCCGCAGCCCGCACGGCTTCCCGCAGGTTGGGCCCGGCCTTCTGCTGGCTCAGACGTCGTTCAATCTCATAGAGCAGGCTGATTTGCTTCAAAAACCAGGCCGCGTGCCGGTCATGATCCTTGGCCTTATGGAAATATCGCCGGCAATGGGCCCAGCAACCGATCAGGGTCCAATCCTCCCGTTCCCTAGCCAAAGATTGATAGACGCCATAGCCATCGCATTGGAGCTTGCCCTTGAAAGTCTCCAGAAACGCCTTGGGTCCTTCCCGGCCCCGGCTGGTCTTCCACTCGAAAATCACATCTCCGCCTGGCTGGCCATACACCCAGAAGTATCCCGTGCAACTGCGCCCGGGCACTTCCCGGTCCAGATATTGAATGGGGGTCTCGTCGGCTTGAAGATATTTGGCGGCGCGCAGTCCAGCGGCCATCTCGCGATAGACCGGCAGGAACCAATCGGCCAGGCGTTCGGTCCAATCGACCATTGTCTGCCGGGCGATGGGCACCCTGTGTCGTTCCCGGAAGATCTTTTCCAGCCGGTAAAAGGGCAGATGATCTTCAAAGCGGCTCAAAATCAAGTGGACCAGCAAGCCCACTCCCGGCAGTCCTTTTTCGATCAGCCGGTTGGGCAGCTCCGCGATCAGAACCTCCCTGACCTCGGGCAACGAGGTCATTGCCAGGGCCAACGCCAGCGGCGGCAGCTTGCCTTCCGGTGTCGTGAGCGAAATTTCGGGGGCCGGGGCCGCCGCAGTCCGACGCACAAACTTTGGCCGCGTAATTTCCCTCCAGAAAAACCGGCCCGGCTCATAGTCCAATTCCCGTGTGATCAGCTGGTCAATCTGGCGGAACTGGTCCGGGTTGGCTTTCACCTCGTCGGGCAGCAGCACCACCTTTTCAATGGGCAGATTCTCCGGAATCCCCGAACGGGCCGGTTTGCGATTTGTCGTGGCTTTGGAAGCCGGGGCGGATTGGACCGGGGTGGCCGCAACCGGGGCGGAGGTTCCTGCCAGTCCGCTCAAGAGCAGAAGCAGTTGGTTGGGATCGAGGGTCTCGTTTTTGGGTGAACCAAAATACTGGCGGATCAGGGCATCGATTTTCTGGCGCAGGAGCTTGTTCTCGCTGGACAGAGACTGCACCTGACTTTCGAGCTGACCAACGGCCTGGAGGACGACACCGCGGAAGGACTCGGGCATCTGAGCCAGAAGTTCGGGAGTCAGTGACGGTGCTGGATTCATTGTTATTACTCATAACAATATAAATTATTATGTCAATAGTTATACGCAATTTATTTTAAGAATCTTTCAGTTTCGCCGCCAGTCTTTGCGTGCGCGGATCTCCAATCCGTTGACTAACGCGCTGAGTTCCTCGGCGCGCAAGTTTGCCTGCAATCCCTCCCCTTGTGGCCAGGTAAATCGACCCCGCTCCAAACGTTTTGTGCTGACCCAAAGTCCGCTGCCGTCCCAGTAAAGGGCCTTGAGACGGTTCCGGTGTTTGTTGGTGAACAAAAAAAGATGGCCCGAGAGAGGATCCTGACGCAAGGACTCCTGGACCCAGGCACACAGCCCGTTAAAGGACTGGCGCAAGTCCATCGGAGCCAGGGCAACGAAGATACGTGTGGCGGCAGTGGGCGTGATCATGAACGCGCCCCAAGCCAGGGTTGCAAAAGTCGGTCGGCCAGGTCCCCAGTCAGGCGCACCGCGGTCCCGTCGGCAAAGGTGATTTCCGCAGCCCAAGGCGAATTTCCCAGCAGGGAAGCCAGAGGGACTTCCTGCAGGCGTGGCAGTGCGGGTGGTTCCACGGCGGTGGGCACCGGGTCTCTGAGCCACCTCCCCAATGTGGACAATCCGATGCCATACTCAGAAGCAAAGGCGCGCCGCGTCAATCCACTCTGGTGATAGCGAAGGATCCATTGGGCACGTTGTTCACATGTGGTTTGCGGAAATCGATTTGAGGATGCAGTTCGGTGCTTCACGCCCCCCATTTAACCACTTCAGCCCGGCCATTGCCTATAGCCACTTCGCCTGACGGATACGTTTAGACAAAAGGAATGAATTGTCGACACTTCACATGAGTCAAGATCGTGAACGGAACCGTATATTCTTAGCCGTGATTCAATTTCGTAGACCGCAGCATTTGTGTACGTGATAACCGCCACCTTCCGAGTGGAGTCTTGGACTTCCTCAACACAGCGAAGAAGTTTTGCAACAATCGCACGCGTTTTTCCACTTCCCGGACAGGCTTCCACCAGGGCGTTCGTATCGCAGTTAACGGCTGCTAGTTGTTCAGGCGTGAGGATCATCGTTAATAAGCCAGTTAACAGCATCCCGAATGTAAGGAGGGAGATCGCTACCTAAAGCAGAGTGTTTTGAAACGACCTGAGCAAAACGAGCTTTGCCGAAGCGCTTGGCCGTGTTCAGAACTGCAGAGCCAATACCATCCAGTATTTTGATACGAGCGTCACTCTTCTTCGTTCCGAGACTGGTTATTGCTTTTGCAATAAGTGACTGCAAACGAGGAGCCTCCAACTCCTTTGCACCAGCCTCCAGAACAGGCAATAACCCTTGAATGGCGAGAGTACGCTCAAATGTTGTTTCGCACGCGAATACTCGCATATAGCTGTTCTCCAACTCTTTAAGGTCCTTGAGCCGTGTGGGTTTCGGTTGATCTTCGGATTGACAGTCCTCGCTCGTCCCGTCGCTTGGCACAAGATCGCCATCAGTTAGAATCACACACTTTTTCCGGAGCCCTTTGGAAGAGAACAGCTTAGCGTAGGAAGTAAAATGAACACCGTGAATCGGCACTACGGAGATTCCGTACCGTTCCAAGTCAACATTCATGACCGCTTTGACTAGCGGTGGGATCAGGAACAACTCCGCGGGTCCCTCTACGAGAATGACTTTGCGTGCGAAAAGGAGTGTAGAACGAGTAGCGTCCAAGTAACGCTCGAGATCGGCCTTCTCTGATTCACCGAGGGCCGCGATACTGGAGGCAACTGTCGAGCTGGTGGCCATATCCCCACCACCCGTGAGCATTACGAACGAATCGAACGGTGAAGCCGAGCTTATGTGCGTACTGTGAGTCGTAATAAATGTTTGAAAAGCGCTCTCCTTAACTTTGGAGTAAAGCACACGCTGAAGTTGAGGATGCAGATGAGCTTCCGGTTCTTCAATCAAAAGCAGCTGACCAGCAGTACCTTGTCGTAGGATACGTCGTCGGAAGTACTCCAAGAGCATACTAACGTAAAGAACGTTGTTAAGACCCAGCCCATTTCGGGACGGATCAAAGTCAATTACGGGACCATTGCTCAACAGAAGAGTAAGGCTTCGGGTGATGGAAGCAAACGTCGGGGCAATCATTCCCAATCTGACAGGTAGTGCAAAGGCGGTTCCCGCGGTATCTGCGAACGATGTTGTCACAGCTTCGCCAGCCGTGTGGATCGTAGGACTTGCCTCGACATTACTATTGGCAGTTCGAATAATTTCAACAAGTGCGTCTCTTTCCTCCTGCGGAATATCCATGACAGATAGTAGCCGGCTCAAAGGCGAGGTTCGCACGTTGCGCAAGTCGCTTTCAACGTCGCGTAGCGCTGGTAGAAAATCGATCTTGAAGGCCTGAAGATCTTGAAACCTAACAGCCACTCCACACGGCGCATCCCACTCAACAGTGGAAGGGTCGTTCTCACTTCCACTTGTACCAGAAGTCAACTCCCACCGATAATCCTCAGAACTTAATGAATTCGGATCTCGTTCCTCGCGGGCGATGGCCTCACGGATAGACTGTTGTGGACGGAAGCGAAACGTTAGCCGTGCCACATTCGGTTGAACTTCCCAAAGCCCGCACATGGCGCATTCTTCTGGCTTTGTTGCGTAATCCTTCAATTCGACTGAGATCAGAACCTGCTGCGCCTTGCTTAAGCTTATACAACGATGGACGTCACTTTCGGTTAGTTGCCGAAAGGACGATGAGAGGTTGACATCCAAGACCAGCCTCAGAGCGTGGAATAGATTCGTTTTTCCGGTGTTGTTCTCTCCGACAACACAAGTAACTCCCGGTCGAATTAGAACATCAAGGTGATTGAAATTCCTGAAGTTGCGAATGACCAGTCGTGAGATATACATTTATGAATTCTACAAGATTCATTGCACCTTGTCTAGATACAATGAGCTCCGGTCCAAGATAATTTGTCTCTCGCAGCTCACACGGACTACTGGAGATCCTCTCCATGGTTCTCGCAAATCCACAGTTACCGAATTTGCCAGATAAGCTTGTCCGGCGTAGCATACGTCCCATGCCCAAAGCAATCCCCACCACGCGCAAATATTTTCTGTATTGCCGCAAATCCTCAGAAGCCGAAGACTGTCAGATTCTTTCCATCGATTCTCAAGTCATTGAACTCAAGCGTTTTGCAGAACAACAGGGCATTCAGATTCTCGAAGTGCTGACTGAGGCCAAATCAGCAAAAGCACCAGGTGTTCGACCGATCTTCAATTCCATGATGACACGGCTATATCAAGGCGAAGCTGAAGGCGTTCTTTGCTGGAAGCTCGACCGTCTGGCAAGAAATCCGGTTGATGGTGGGTCAATCATCTGGGCTTTGAAGCAACACGGTCTCACCATCGTTACCCCAGTTCAGACATTCAGCCAGGCCGAAGACAATGTCGTTTGGATGTATCTGGAGTTCGGCATGGCCCAGAAATACGTAGATGACCTCAGCCGCAACGTTAAACGAGGACTCAAGACCAAAGCGGAAATGGGCTGGTTCCCAGGTCGCACTCCCCTTGGATATTTGAATCGTACCCATCCCAATGGTCACAAAACAATCGCCAGAGACCCGAAACGCTTCCCCATCGTTCGCAAATGCTGGGAACTCATGCTCACCGAAAAATACACACCAGCAAATGTCTGGGAAATCGCTAACAATGTCCTTGGATTTAAATCTGTCCGAGGGAAACCTATGTCGCGAAGCACGATTTACAATATATTCACCTCTCCTTTTTACGTTGGACGATACGAATACCCCAAAGCCAGTGGCATCTGGCATACCGGCAGACATATACCCATGGTCACAGAAACGGAATATGCAGAAGTCCAACGACTTATGGCCCGTGGTTACAAATGGCCAATGAATCGCAAGACCTTCGCTCTAACCGGTCTCATCCGCTGTGGGAACTGCGACAGAGCCATCACCGCAGAAGAAAAGCACCAGTTGATATGCTCGATTTGTCATTTCAAGTTTGCGTATCGAGGTAAAGTGCAATGCCCATGGTGCAAAACCGCTATCAGAGCGATGAAGAATCCGAAAAAGCTCCTGTACACGTATTACCATTGCAGTGGGCATGGAAAAAACGGCGGTTGTGACGAACCCTCCATTGAATTGCGACGCCTCCTTGGACAACTCGTTGACGTTATGGGCCAGATTTCCCTCCCAGTGCCTTACGAGCAATGGATGAAGGGGCAGGTAAAGACGGGCAGGGCAACCTGGAAAAACAATGTCTTGGGCGCAATACGAGAATCATTCACTGATTCGACCCCGGAGCAGCAGAGGTTGATTGTCACGGCCATGATGGACAATTTGCGCCTCAAGGATCGGACCCTGTCCTTGGATCTCAAGATGCCCTTCAATTTCACTCATCAATTCCAATCTTCTGCCGCGCTTCCGGAGCAAACCTTTGTCCAGGAGACGAACGAGCAGCAAAAATCCTGATCGCGATGATTTGAATTTCAAAAATCGGGCAAGCTCCCGTGTCGAGGGCATGGTTTCACCATTCCTAGATCTTTGGTAGATGATTTCCATCGCCGCCTGCTCATCATTCGACAATTCAGGGGTATCGTTGGAAACCGCCTTGGGCTCAGTCAAAACGTCACAAAGAGTGAGGAGACGCTTGCCCAAATCGTAAATCGCCTCATCGCTGATATTCGCAGATCGCCCTGAAATCTTCTTCAAATGTTTCAAGGCCCTTCCTGATATTCTTGGATTGTCTGGCATGGCGGAAACGCTATCACGAGCCAGGCAAACGTACAATCGTATCTGCGTTCACTGTTTACTTTGCAACCGGTGTTTACCGGTTTTCCTCCGGTCATGTTTTGCCAAAAAAGTAAACAGCCAACAAAACTGTGGCTTAACGAAGGGATTATTTCCCAGCACAGCTTATATGGTGCTGTTTAAGAGTGCTGGTGTCGTGGATAATGTTAGAACATTACAGCACAATAATGACATTATAGTCAACGATATCTACCGCTTCTTTCGAACCGTCTGTCTGTCCCCTTCTTTCAATTTGTCCGACTGGTGGTTATTGTATCATGCTCCAAGTATGGATGTTTGGAAGAATTGATGGAAGACGGGTAAATTTGCCGGGAGGGTCAAACTTCGCTTGGATCGTGCCGTTATTTGCGTTAATAATGTTTTATTTGAAATATGGAAAATGCAGGATTAATTTATGCTGTCCGCACGGTTTATTGACCGAACGGGCAATGACAAATAAATCGATTGTATTGGTAGAAAGGTAAGTTTATGGGCTTTTGGAGCACACTTTTCAGGTCTGACTCTGGTTCTGAAGGAAGCACCAAGGTCAGGGAAAGTAACAGTGACCGAGATCACGTTCGAGGCGACAAGATCACTCCAACGTCGGGTAGTGAGCACACTCATCGTTCATACGATTTGAGCAGGTCAACCGGTCACTACAAAGAATACAGCGGCGGGGATAAGTCTTCGGATCGCAGCTACAACAAAAAGTAAATATTAATATAACGATACAGAACTATCGCAGCTTAGATTTGATTTTTTGCTCAAACACAAGCGCTTCCGTTAAAGCATCCCGGTAATCGCTGTAGAAAGAACCGATGATGTATTCGCGCGAAGTTACTCCCAGTGTTCGCGCCCCTTCATTATTCAAATATTCGTCCAAATCGAAGAAAAATAGAATAACTATTGAGAGAGGATTGTCGCTGTCTGATCCTTGGATATCAGAATATTTTTGATATACGACCGCATTGAAATAACTGCGGGCTTCGTCGTCATTGTGATCTTCAATCAATTTGACCACTTTTTGCATATCATCATTGAATTCTTGAACTGAATATTTTTGCATTTTGTTTAAATAGAATGACTGTTTAATCATTAGGTGATTCCCTGGCATAATTATACCACCGCTTTTTTGAAGAAATGACATTGGAAAAGCGATTAATTATCATACCCCAAACGGCATACATTGCCGTCTACTCTCAAACATACTTCAGGCATATCCTTATCGTGCAAAGTTCATATTCACCACGGAACTTTGTTCACTGAAATAGTCGGACTGTGAGTGGAATAATTCAAAGCCTATGAAAAACAATGATGTAGGTTATTACACTCGGCAATTGAGTCCGGTGAAAAAGCTTAATTTCCTCATAGATCAAATCGATGAGATCAAGGAAAGACTTGGGGATGTAAGCCAAGAGTTGTTCGAGGAAGAATTGGGTCTATAGCTCGATTCTAGGTGAACGCAGTACGAGGATGAACGGTGTTTAGAGGTTGAGTCCGATTGCCCATTCCCCCCTATTTTTACAAATGGCTCAATAAAGCCAGAAAACTTCGTGCTGGGTGTCGTGGATGATGTTAGAACATTACAACACGATAATGACATTTTAGTCAACGATATCTACCGCTTCTTTCGAACCGTCTGTCTTTCTCCTTCTTTTAATTTGTCCGACTGGTGGTTGTTATATCATGCAGGAAGTATGGATATTTGGAAGAATTGCTGGAAGACGGCAATATTTTCCGGAAAGGGTAACTCCTAAAGCTAGCGATCATATCAGATCACCATTTTAGCGGCAACAGCAAAACAACAAACGATTTTTACCAATCTTTCCATAATCTTTACTGAATTCAAAAGATAACACACCCCATAATTTGGGCGGCGAGGCTCAGAAAGGTGGGTGGAAATGGATCCTGATCCAGAGCACTTGCCCCTCATCACGAAACAGTGCACTTACTCGCCTGCATCTCGGTCAATCCTCCAAGAAGTTGTCCAAATCGCCGACCGGCCTGGTGAACGTGTCTTTAGCAGGCACCAACACCAGCGCGTGCGCCACTTTTTTCACGCTTCCCGATGGGATTGTGACAGGGAGACTGACCACAAACACTGCCGATCCAAGTAGGGTCAGGGCGCAGGTGATCGGACGTGCCACCGTCACATCGACCACGACCGAGACCGCGTCCGACTCCCACTCAGAGGACGCGAACGCTGGGG
Source organism: Verrucomicrobiia bacterium (assembly GCA_963664225.1). Taxonomy (GTDB): domain Bacteria; phylum Verrucomicrobiota; class Verrucomicrobiia; order Limisphaerales; family UBA1319. The sequence goes on along the minus strand of OY760937.1, from coordinate 10,316 downwards.
TTGGGCTGATCATCACGAGCACCAGCACACAGATGACGGTTGGTATTAGTTTGTTCTTCATGCCTTTGTCTCAATGTTCAATGGGGGCTGGGATTCCGAAGCCTCGCCGATGCGGGCATCATGCAGGATGTCTCTCGTTTTCGACGATACCACCTTCGCTCATGTGCCTTGCAGGAGGAAGAGCAAGGCCGATAGGCCCAATGCGCGAGTCCTCAAAAACCAGTTGCTCATTTGCAGATAATGCCTGGCCACACACCGGCCACATATCGGGTGCTTTTGCATTGTCGGTCTGCATAAACATTTGTTTGAGGAGTTTCATATAATTCATCAGCCGCAACCACGGAGGCCTTGGGAATCTGATTCTTCGCGGCAAGGAATGGTTTCCGACACGAGCCCAAGAGCTCCTGGAAGACCATGCGCAACTGGCCATGCAGGTCTCCGCCCTTGTCCACAAAGCCGTCCGCCCCCGCAGCCTTGGCCAGCGCCTGGCATTCCGGCGTGTTGTTTGCGGTAACAAAGATGACGAACGGGGGATTCTTGAACTGCTTTATGAATCGCGTGGCCTCTATGCCGTCCATGTGGGGCATGTGATAGTCCATCAGAACCAATTCCGGCTGCAGGATGGAAGTCTGTCGGACTGCCTGGCAGCCGTCGGTCGCGGTGCCGACGAGTAAAATGTTGGCATCGAGCGTTAGTATTCGAGCGAGGGCTTTTAGCCCGGAAGTAGAATCGTCGGCTATGAGTGCTCGCACTTGCCTTGGCGTGTGGATGTCCTCTTGGGCGGGCTTCCTCACAGGATGCATCGATTGCCGTGAAGGCTCTGGAGGGGACGATCGGGAATTCTTTTTCATGGCACAACTCCGACATTATCTTGAGCCTGTTGCTTTATTGTTTTCATCTGGAGAAACTCTTAGAAGAACCAAGTCAGGCCGCTGCTGAACAGAAACGAGTTAACGCCGTGATTAGGCTGGTCAATACCCGCATTGGACAGGTGGATGTAGCGCCCATCGAATGTGAGCGCGAGATTCTTCCGCAAGACCCAGTGAAACCCGACTCCCGCCTGGAGATTGAATTCGAAAGTTGTGCTCAAGTCTGGGCGCCCAATGTCAGTTGCCGTGACACCGGCGCCGCCGTCAATAAATGGGTCCAGCCGCGAGCCTGGCAGGAAATGATAGCGCGCGACCGGCGTGAGCCCAACCAAGTAGGCGCTATCGGGGTGAAACTGTGCGCCACTCCACAATTCGCCGGCCAATTCCACATGGCGGAGAAGCGGCCTTCCCGACTCCAGCAGTTTTCCAACGTGCAGCGTAGCTGCCGTGAGATGGTGTGATTCAGCGCTGCCCATGTCACTCACACCGAAGCCTGCGCCCAGAGTGAAGCCCATGTTCCAATTTGTGGACAAGAGTGCATGCGGATCGGGAAGGGTTGGTAATGCAGGCGCGTGCTCAAGGCTTGGCATGGGCGCAAAGGGAGACGAATCTTGGGCGTGGGCGGCGCATACAAAAAGTGAGATTGCTAAAGCCAGGAATCGTTTATGGGGTCTCTGGTCGAGGCTGCTGAAAGCAGGCCGCGATCTCGGCTTTGGGGTGCGAACACTAACAAGAATGTTTGGATATTTCATGGGTTTATAGGGTTTGCCTGAGTCTTTCCTTTAATCCGGGCTGGCGTTGGATCTGTCGATCCATTGGCCTGCGTCGCATCACTTTCGCCACATACGCCAGGTCCTACGGGAAATATGTGTATGGACGCTGGAATACTTGGGCTCTTTAGGCCCAGTTCTGGCCGCAGTTCGTTCCTGTGGTTATCGTCGTCCACCGCACAGTTATTTTCATTGCCGGGCTGATCGTGCCAAAGGAAACCGCAGGCCACAGCCAGGACGATGAAAGCGACAATCAGGATGAGCATAAGCGTACCGTTCTCTATGGCTCTACAGGTGCCAGTACCTGCTACCGACCGCTGGATAGCCGTTATTCGGGTTGTATTGCCACGGGTCAACATCTTCTTGGACTCGGGCTGAAGTGTAGCCTTTTCGCAGGACAAGCCCCGTGGCGGCACCCAGAGCCAAGTGGCCTGGCGGATACATTGCCACGGTCATTGCCAAGTGTTGCTGGACCTCTTCACGCATCACAATCTCCTCTCATTGCTTTGGTTGGTTCTACTCCTGGGTGCTGAGGCACCTCGAAATGTGCGTTGTGCATTAACGGTGGGGTTCTTCGCACCCAAACCTCCGCCTTCTGGGCATCGATGAAATACGTTAGAAATGTGCCGCCTTTGCGAGCCAACTGCTCTATCAGTCTGGCGTGCTTTGCCTGGTCCTGTCGCACAACCAGCGCAATTCGGACGCTCCGAGGCAGGCTTCGAGATAACGATTTACCAAGACCGAACACTTCGGCCCCTTTGGGGACGGATTGCATGGCAGTGACATTCACGATAATCCGGTTCCATCGTTTTGCAGCCAATAATTCCGCGACATCCTGCTGAGCCGCCGCTGTTTCGGCCAGGGACATCGTCCCATCGTGGGTAACAAACGCGCACATCGCTTCTTCAAATTGATTTATGTAATACGACATGCAGAAGAACCTTTCATTGGATTCGTTTACGACTGGTTTGCGTGAACCAAGGAATGCTTCACATAGGTGGCTTCTGGAGAGGTTTGGCTGACAGCCGTTGGAACAACTAAATCCATCGTTCGAGAAAGTTTAGTGTGTGTCCCCCTTATCATGCGGGAAGCGGATGCTGGCGGGCTCCCGCTTGCGCGACGCATGACCACGCGTAATATTCGATGTATGGGATCCGACGTTTGGCAATGACTGTATTCCTTGGTGAGCCGAAACAGGCCACGCGTCACACCCGGCTGGAATTTTCCGTGGAAAACGATCCTCATAACTCCTGCGTCCGGTTCCCATTGCGGTCATTCATATCTCAATCTAGTCTGTGGGTGTGTGAGACAAGGCAGCGCGGTGCCTCGATCCCCCCAAAGGCAATCCCGAACCGCCACAAATACCCGGTTCTCCTTTCGGGCCAATTTGCGCAAAAACACTTGGGCCTTACTCTCATCACCCGGTTCATCTCCGGTGAGGTCGAAAAATCCGACTGACGCCCGTGGTTCGCGTTCTTGAGAAAGCCAGCTTTCCGACCCGCGTTGAACATACGACGGCAAGGCCGTCGGTGTTGACTGGCAGAACACGACCCAGTTCGCTGTGCCAACGGCCTGACTGGCAGTAGCCATTCCCAACGGCTGTGCAATACCGGCATAGGACCAGTATTTCCATTTGGGTTGTTCAGAGGGGCATACACGCTCAAAAAAGGTTGTGAGGTGCCAAACATAAGTCAGCAAGAAGGCTTCGTGATCCACAATCAGTATGCGAACCGATTGGTCGCCCTTTTGAGCCGCAAGCAATTCGAGGCTGGACGTTGGAATTCCCGGCAGCCGCTGTTCCATCCTCTTTGAATGGACCATACGCATGGTTAAGTGCCTGGGTTTGAGAAATCGGAGGCATGCTGCATTTCGGCTTTGATTTCGCGCTCCGCTTGCAGCCAATCATCCAAGTCCTGCCCCATGCCACCGCCTCTCGTCATATGGATTTCGTAGGCGCGCCGACGAATGAGGTCCCTGGGAATGGACGCGTTTGCATGGACGATCTTTGTCAACCCATCCTCACGTTCCGGGTTATTGGCGCCAGTCTTTTTATTGTTCTGCTTTTTGTTCATAATGTTGCCTCGACTCAGTGTCTTTTACCGCTCAGTTGTTTTTTGGCTTAACTGAGGCAGAAGCCAAACTATCTGGCCCGTTGGATTGACTTTCCGTTTCCCAGCCGCCGCCCAGCACGGCGTAAAGGCTCACCTGGTTGGCGAGTTTTGCCAGACGGAGGGAAACGAGTCCCTGTTGCGCGGCATAGAGCGACCTTTGTGCATCAAGCACATTCAGATAGCTATCAATCCCCTTGTCATAGCGGGAAGTGGATAAGCGATAGGTTTTTTCCACAGCCTTGACCAGGGATTGTTGCGCATCCAGTTGCTGGCCCACCGTGCCGCGAACAGTCAGAGTGTCCGCCACTTCCCGGAAGGAATCTTGAATCGACTTTTCGTATGAGGTCACAGCAATTTGCTGCTGCACCCTGGCGCCCCTGTGAGCAGCCCAGACCCGTGCGTCGAAAATAGGCATCACAATCTGCGGTGCGTAGCTCCAGGTGCCTGAACCGGACTTGAAGAGTCCATCCAGATCGCTGCTGGCGGTCCCCACCGCGGCAGTCAGTGAAATGCGCGGGAAAAACGCCGCGCGCGCGGCACCAATGTTCGCATTGGCGGCCTTGAGCATGTTTTCAGCCTGGAGAACATCCGGGCGGCCAAGAAGCACCTCAGAGGTCAGCCCGGCTTGGACTTCCATGGGGGGAGCAACCGTCCCCAGCTCGGCAGGCAGCAGTTCGACCGGCACTGTGGAACCAGCCAGTAGGTTCAGGGCATTTTGGTACTGCGCCACCAATTGTGTGAAACGAGCGACATCGCCGCAGGCGGAATCCACCTGGGTTTGCGCGCGCAACAAATCCAACTCAGGTAGAAGACCGAGCGTGTAGCGCCGTTTGATCAGATCATAAGAGCCTCGTTGAGTCTCCAGGGTGGTCTGCGCCAGTTTGAGGTTTTCCTGAACTGCAGCCAGTGTCAGATAGGTGTTGGCCACCGTGGACACGAGCAGAATCTGGGCACTGCGGCGGGCTTGTTCCGTGGCCAGATATTGCTCCAAGGCGTTGTCCTTCAGGCTGCGGATGCGTCCGAAAAAGTCGATTTCCCACGACGCAACCCCCAGATTGGCATCATATCGCTCAATAGTCTGCCTCTTTCCAGAACTCGAGAGATCCGCAGGCACCCGTTGTTTGCTGCCGCTGCCTGTGGCATCGACCACCGGCAGGAGGTTGGCCCGTTGAATACCGTATCCCACCCGTGCCTGTTCCACATTCAAGATTGAAAGACGCAGATCACGGTTGTTCGTTAGTGCCGTCCCGATGACCTTTTGAAGCTTCGCGTCGGTGAAGAATTCCCTCCACTTGAGCTGCGAAGCAACGGTGGCGTTGGTCGCCACTGCTGACTCGTAGGCCGCACCTGTTGGCCACTCGACCGGAATTGGGGCAGTCGGCCGCACATATTTCGGGGCCATGGTGCATCCGACCAAGGCGACGGCAATTCCAACCAACACCGGAAGAAGTTTCTTGTTCATTTATTGATTAGCAGATGGAGTTGTCGCGATGCTGTTGGCCTCTGATTGCAATTTGCGTTTACCGAAGGTTTTCTCGATGACCACGTAGAACAACGGGGCAAATAAAATCGCGAGGAGCGTGCCGGTGATCATCCCGCCAAGCACTGAGGTGCCGATGGCATTCATAGCCCCTGCACCCGCGCCTGTGTTCAATGCCAGGGGCAGGACGCCAAACCCGAAGGCAAGCGAAGTCATGACGATGGGACGGAACCGCAGTTTGGTGGCTTCCAGCGTTGCCTCAATAAGGCCCATTCCCTGTTCAGCCCGGGCCTTGGCGAACTGGATGATGAGGATGGCATTCTTTGTGGTCAGACCCAAGGTGGTCAACAACCCGATCTGGAAATAGACGTCATTGGGCAATCCCCGCAGCGTTGAGGCGATGACGCCGCCGATGATCCCCAATGGTAGTACTAGCAGGATCGCAACGGGGATGGCCCAGCTTTCATAAAGGGCGGCGAGGCACAGAAAGATCACGAGAATGGAAAAGATGTAAAGCGGCGCCGACTGGGCGTTGGACATCCGTTCCTGGTACGAAAGCCCGGTCCAGTCATAGCCGACCCCCTGCGGCAGATTGGAGACAATCTCTTCCATGGCCTGCATCGCCTCACCCGAACTCCGGCCTGGCGCCGCCTCGCCCCAGATGTTCATGGACGGGAACCCATTGTAGCGCTCCAGTCGGGGCGAACCAGTGGTCCAGTGGCTGGAGGCAAGCGAGGCAAAGGGTGCCATCTTCCCGCTGGTATTTCGCACGTAGATTTTATTCAGATCCTCGGGCAGCATGCGGTGGTCGGTGTCCGCCTGGACAAAAACCCGTTTAACGCGGCCGCCTTGAATGAAGTTGTTGACGTAAGCACCACCGAAAGCCGCAGAGATTGTATTGTGGATCGAGGTGATGGGTGCTCCTAACGCTCCGGCTTTTTCCCAGTCCACGTCAATCCGGTATTCGGGCACATCCTCCATGCCGTTAGGCCGGACATTCACCAATCTCGGATCCAGCGCCACCATGTTCATCATTTGGTTGCGGGCGTTCAACAGGGAGGCATGACCGAGGCCGCCACGGTCCAGCAGCTGAAAATCAAATCCCTTGGCCATACCCAACTCGATAACCGACGGAGGCGGGAAGACAAACACCATGGCACTGCGGATCTTGGACATCGCTCCCATGGCGCGTTCGGCGATGGCCTTGACCCGTAAATCCGGACGTTCACGCAGCTTCCAATCCTTCAGCTTGGCAAACACCATGCCGTTGTTTTGTGCCCGGCCTGAGAAACCCATGCCGACAGCCGTCATGCACGATTCCACCGCCTCCTTTTCGTTTTCTTGAAAATAGCGTTGGATTTCATCAGCAACCTCCTGGGTCTGTTCCATGGTGGCGCCTGTTGGCATGACGATCTGGGCGAATAAATTCCCCTGGTCTTCATCCGGGAGATAACTCTTGGGCATCCTGGCAAAAAGAAATCCCAGTCCTGCCACAATCAGGACGAACGCCGTGAGGTAGCGCAGTTTCCGGGCAAGCGCGTGGCCAACCAGTTTCACATAGGCGTCCCGAAACCTGCAAAAGGCGCGATCAAACCACACGAAAAACGGACGCACAAACCAAATCGCCCCTTCTGCCGACTCGTGCCCTTTGGGCACTGGCTTGAGGAGTGTCGCGCACAACACTGGCGACAGAATCAAGGCCACGACCACGGACAGCAGCATGGCGGCGACAATGGTTACGGAAAACTGGCGATAGAGGACGCCAGTGGATCCGCCAAAAAACGCCATGGGACCAAAGACCGCCGCGAGCACCAGACCGATGCCGATAAGGGCGGGGGTGATCTGGTCCATGGACTTGGCTGTGGCTTCCCGGGGCGAAAGCCCCTCCTCGCTCATGATCCGTTCCACGTTTTCAACGACCACGATGGCGTCATCCACCAGCAGGCCGATGGCCAGCACCATCGCGAACATGGTTAGCATGTTGATGGAAAAGCCAAACGCTCCCAGCATTCCGAACGTGCCCAAGAGGACCACCGGCACAGCGATGGTGGGGACCAGTGTGGCGCGGATGTTCCCCATAAATAGATACATCACCACGAACACAAGCCCAATCGCCTCAAACAGGGTCTTAACGGTTTCATTGATGGCGACCTTGACGAACGGGGTGGTGTCGTAGGGATACACGACCTTCATTCTCGGCGGGAAGTAGCGGCTCATCTCCGCCAATTTGGTCTTGATGGTATCCGCAGTCACCAGAGCGTTCGCCCCAGGTTCCATCCGGATGAGCATGCCGGCGGCAGGCTTCCCGTTGTATCTGACATCAACATCGTAGTAGTCCGTTCCCAGTTCCGTTCTCCCGACGTCTTTGACCCGCACAATGGATCCGTCCGGATTGGTGCGCAGAGGAACGTTGGCAAACTCGTCAGGAGTCTTAAGGAGGCTCTGCACGATGATGTTGACGTTTAATCGCTGACCTTTCCTCGCCGGTGCCCCTCCGAACTGGCCGGCGGAAACTTCCACGTTGTAGGCCCGCAGTGCCAGAACCACATCTTCGACGGTCAGGCGGTAATTGGTGAGCTTGTCCGGGTCGAGCCAGACGCGCATGGCATACTGGAAACCCAACTCCTGGATTTCACCCACACCGGGCACGCGGGCAAGAACCTGCTCGAGTTTGGATTGAGCGTAATCCCGCAAATCGATGTCGCTCATGCTGCCGTCTTCAGAGATCAGGCCCACTGCCAGCAGGTAGTTTTTTGTGGCTTTTCCGACATCGACGCCTGTTTGCTGGACCACTTCCGGAAGGCTGGCCATGGCCGACTGGAGCTTGTTCTGCACCTTGACCCATGCAATGTCCGGATCGGTCCCAGGGGCAAAAGTCAGTTCGATCATGGAACTGCCGGCAGAATCGCTGGTGGAGGACATGTAGATCATCTTATCCAGGCCGGTCATCTTCTGTTCGATGATCTGGGTAACGCTGTTCTCCACCGTCTCCGCAGAGGCTCCAGGGTAAAAGGCCACAATGCGGATGGAAGGTGGAGCGATGGCTGGATACTGGGCAATGGGCAGGTTGTAAATGGCCAACCCGCCCAACACCATGATGACGACGGCGACAACCCACGCGAATACCGGCCGTTGCAGAAAGAATCTCGAGATCATAAAGTGTCTGTGTTAGTTCGATTTTGGGGCCGCTTGGGCCGCTTGGTTTAGTGGCTCTCTCTCTCTTCCTTCAGTAATGGAAGGAACTTCTTTGACCGGCATTCCGGGTCGCACACGCTGTATCCCCTCAATGATGGCCCGGTCGCCAGCAGCAAGACCTGAGCTGACGAGCCATTTGTTCCCAAGGCTCCGATCAACGGTAAGTGACCGCTGCTGAACTTTGCCGTCGGCGTCCACAAGCAGAGCCACGGGATTTCCCTTGTTATTGCGCGATACCGCCTGCTGGGGAATCAGGATGGCCTGTTCGTTAACACCTTCCTTGACCAACACCCGCACAAACATTCCCGGCAGAAGAGTTCCGTTGGGATTGGGAAAGACCATTCGCAGAATCACTGATCCTGTGGTTGGCTCCACCGAGATATCACGGAATTGGAGGGTCCCCTCCTGAGCATACGTTGTGCCGTCCTCCAAAAGAAGTTGCACCACGTTCATGTTTGTTCCGCTATGGTTGATCTGACCTTCCTTGAGGCGGCGCTTCAATCGGAGCAGGTCGGTGGTGGATTGGGGCACGTCCACATAAATAGGATCCAATTGCTGAATGGAAGCCAGCGCCGTCGGCTGATACGCCGTCACAATGGCGCCATCCGTCACTGTGGAGGTTCCGATACGGCCGGAGATTGGCGACACGACATGAGCGTATCCAAGGTTGATGCGGGCTGTCTCCACCAATGCCTGGTAATACGCAATATCGGCTTTGGCCTGTTTCAGGGCGGCGGAGACATCATCGAGATCTTGCTGGCTGATCGCTTTGTCAGTCAGTGCTTCCTTGTAACGATCCGCCCTCGACTGAAGGGCAGGCAGGTTGGCTTCAGCCCTGCCAAGTGCAGCCTTGGCGTTGTCAAGTGCCGCCTGAAAGGGAGCAGGATCGATTTGATAAAGTTCCTGGCCGGCTTGAACGTCTGTGCCCTCAGTGAAAAGGCGCTTCTGTATGAGGCCGTTGACCTGAGGCCGGATATCAGCAATGCGATATGCAGAGGTGCGTCCAGGCAGTTCGATGGTCAGCAAGGGCCTGTTGCTGGGCTACCGTCACCGTTGTCACCTCTGGTACTCGGGGTGGCGGAGCTTGGACCTGGCGATTGCAGGCGGTCATGGAAAGCCCGCACAAGAGGGCTGGCAGAATTGTTTTCCATCTTACAAAATTTTCAGGAGTCTGGTTATTAAGTTGCATTACAATTTAACAGCTTGTTGTCAATGAGTGGGGTACGGTTTCGAGTTGAGCGTCACGGCTGATACAAGTCCGAAAGGTGATTTAGCAAATCTGGGGCCTAACAGCACGGGTTTATTCGGATCCCAAACGTATCGGCTTTCGGGGGCTCGCCCCGAACATGCGCACTTTGATGTAATTGGGGGTGGGCGACAATGATGGCGTCCCCAACGATTTCCCTTAACTCCAGGTGATGGTGTATGCCGGGCAAATCGGAAGCCGAAAATTGAGTGATCGATAGTTCATCAGGTGGTTCACCGACCAGTAGCCCGTATTTCTTTGCAATCGCCTCGGCAATCCTTTTCTTCTCCACCGTGATCCAGCCCCTGGGTTGAATACCAGTTCGGCCAGGGTCCTGATGGGGAACATTCAACGTTGTTATCCCCGCTGCGGAAAACTCAGAAATGTGAATCCCTCTTCGGTCCGGCAGGGCCGTTTCGCGTAACAACCAGGGTGAGTTCGTCGTCATTGAGGCCATCCCCAACACACGTTCGAGTTACTCTGATCGTGTCCAATAGACGGGTAATGGGCTTGGAAAACCGCTTGGCATTGGGTGCGCTTGGGTTGGTCATACGTTTAAGGACTGGTTACTCGTCGAGGGTCATTAGCTTGGTCTTCGTCATCTGGATATCGCATTGGTCTCTGGACGGGTTGGGGATTCAAACT